>NZ_CP045928.1:6342192-6363829 GCF_009664855.1 Flavobacterium sp. SLB02 | reverse complement strand
ATGACTAAAACTGCTCAATCGGTATGGGAAAACTGTTTGTCCTTTATAAAAGACAATATTCAAGATCAAGCATATAAAACTTGGTTCGAACCAATCAAATCAGTTGAGCTAACCGACAACGCGTTATATATTCAAGTGCCAAGTAAATTTTTCTACGAATGGTTAGAAGAACACTACGTTAAATTATTGAAAGTTGCGCTTACCAAAGAACTGGGAAAAAACGCAAAGTTACTCTATAAAATTAAAATGGAGAACACTTATGGAAATAAACAGCCTTTTACCGAACAGCTGCCAAGTTCCAACAGAGTGCCAATGAAACCTCAAGAGGTTGATGCTCCGTTTAAAAACCTGAATCCTGAACTTAAGAATCCTTTTGTAATTCCGGGAATCAGAAATTTAAAAATTGAATCGCAGTTAAATCCTAATTATAGTTTTGACAATTTCCTTGAAGGAGATTCTAACCGTTTAGCTCGTTCTGCAGGTATGGCAGTTGCCAACAAACCTGGAGGAACATCATTTAATCCTTTATTGATTTTTGGTGGAGTTGGTTTAGGAAAAACACACCTAGCACATGCTATAGGTGTAGAAGTAAAAGACAAATATCCTGAAAAAACGGTTTTATATATTTCTGCCGAGATTTTCACACAACAATATATTGATTCGGTTAAAAAGAATAATCGTAACGATTTCATTCACTTTTACCAATTAATCGACGTTTTGATTATTGATGATGTTCAATTTTTATCTGGAAAATCAGGAACTCAGGACGTATTTTTCCACATTTTCAACTATTTGCACCAAAACGGAAAGCAGGTAATTTTGACTTCGGACAAAGCTCCTGTTGACATGCAGGATATCGAACAGCGTTTGTTATCTCGTTTTAAATGGGGATTATCTGCTGAGTTACACCAGCCAGATTACGAAACCAGAATTTCAATCCTGAAAAATATTTTGTATCGTGATGGTGTCGAAATGCCGGAAGATATTATCGAGTATGTTGCCCGTAATATTAAATCGAATGTTAGAGAACTTGAAGGCGCCATTATCTCATTGATCGCACAATCTTCTTTCAATAAAAAAGAAGTAACGATCGAATTAGCAAAAAGCGTTGTAGAGAAATTTGTTAAAAACGTAAAGAGAGAAATCTCTATTGATTATATCCAAAAAATTGTGTCTGATTATTTCCAGTTGGATATTGAAACACTTCAGTCTAAAACCAGAAAAAGGCACGTTGTTCAGGCAAGACAATTGGCGATGTTTTTCGCAAAGAAATTTACAAAAGCTTCTTTGGCAAACATTGGATCACAAATTGGAGATCGCGATCACGCTACCGTATTGCACGCTTGTAAAACCGTTGACAATTTAGTTTCTACAGACAAACAATTCAAGAAATTTGTAGAAGACATCAACAAAAAACTAACGCTATAAACGCGAATCATGCCAGTAAAAATTTTAATGGTTTGCTTGGGAAATATTTGCAGATCACCTTTAGCCGAAGGTATTTTAGCATCAAAATTACCTGAAAACTTTATAGTTGATTCTGCAGGAACCGGATCATGGCACGTGGGTCATTCACCGGACAAACGCTCTATAGCTGTTGCCAAAAAAAATGGCCTGTGTATTGATGGCCAAAAAGGCAGACAATTTAAAACAGCTGATTTTGACGAATTTGATTATATCTATGTTATGGATAGTTCAAATTACCGAGACGTCATTCATTTAGCCAAAACTCCGGAACACAAAAACAAAGTACATCTTATTTTGAACGAATTATTTCCGGACGAAAACGTAGATGTTCCAGATCCTTATTACGGAACTGCAAATGGTTTCGACAGCGTTTATCAAATGCTAGACGAAGCTGCCGAAATAATTGCCACAAAACTTATCGAAAAACATTCATAATTTTAATGTATTTTAATTACTTAACTGATAATTGAAGTACATTTTTCTTTTAATCCTAAACCATCACAAATGAAACTTCCAGGGAAACTATATTTAATTCCAACTACAATGGGCGAAAGCGATCCTATGGATGTTTTGCCTCAAACCGTAAAAAGAAGTATCGATTTTATAGATCATTATATTGTTGAAAACGAGAAAACGGCCAGAAAATCAATAAAAGCAGTTTCTCCAGAAAAAAAGCAATCAGAACTAATACTTTTCACACTTAATAAACGTACCGAACCAAGCGAACATTTAGACTTCATCAAACCTTTATTAGAAGGAAAAAATGTAGGCTTAATGAGCGAAGCCGGATGTCCCGGAGTTGCTGATCCCGGAGCTGTAATTGTAAAATTAGCACATGAAAAAGGAATTCAGGTTGTACCCCTTGTTGGACCTTCATCTATTTTATTAGCAATGATGGCGTCCGGAATGAACGGACAAAGTTTTACCTTCAATGGATATTTACCAATAGATAAAGACGAAAAAAAATCGGCATTGAAACACTTTGAGAAATTATCTCAGGATAAAAACCAATCTCAAATTTTTATTGAAACTCCTTATAGAAACAATAAATTGGTTGAAGATATTTTGCAAATCGTAAATCCTTCCACTCATCTTTGTATTGCGACGGATATTACGTTACCAACAGAATTTATTAAAACCATGCGTGTGGCTGACTGGAAGAAACTAAAAGTTGACTTACATAATCGACCTACGATTTTCATTATTCACAAAATGTAAACTAACTTTAAAACCATCATAATGAAAAAGTTTCTATTACTAATTTTGATTTGCTTTGTACAAAATACATTTTCACAAAGCACTAAAAAGGATTCAAAAACAAAAGCTTCGCAAACAAAAAGCTCAGAAATACCTATTGTTAAAATTAAGAGTGGTAGTCATAGTGACTCAGATTTAGTACTAGATGGACCAGAATCTTCACAAACTATTATAACTGATAACGACAATGCTGTTTACAATACTGCGGGTATAGAAGTTAAACCAGACTTTCCCGGAGGTATGGAGAAATTTTTCAAATTTGTTGACAATAATTTCAAGTACCCTCAAGACGCCGAAATTGCAAACATTAACTTAAATGGAAAAAAAGTTTACGCAACATTTGTAGTTGAAAAAGATGGCTCATTAACTGATATAAAAATCCTTAGAGATGCAGGTTATGGAACAGGAACTGAAGCAATTCGAGTTCTAAAAAAATGTCCAAAATGGACTCCTGGAGAACAAAATGGTAAAAAGATAAGAGTTTTATATTCAGTACCAATAATTATTAAATCTAATTAGATTATTTAGCATTTCACTCACAAGTTTCCCCTAATCAAACTTTATCATGAGTAAACTTCCAGACGTAACTACAAGCATTTTCACAGTAATGTCTAAAATGGCATCCGAACATAATGCCATTAATCTTTCGCAGGGATTTCCAAATTTTCCTGTAGATGAAAGATTAACTGATATTATTGCGAGATTATCCAAAGAAAACGTTCACCAATATACACCAATGGCAGGTTTTCCGCCATTGATGAATCAAATTGCTAAACTGGTTCAGAGTTCGTATGGCAGAACTATTGTTCCAGAAACAGAAATTTTGGTTACCGCTGGCGCCACGCAAGGAATTTTCACTACGATTTTAGCTTTGGTAAAAACCGGCGACGAGGTTATTATTCTGGATCCAAGCTACGATTCATACGAATCTCCAGTTTTATTGTGTAATGCAAAACCCGTTCGCGTAGCATTAAATGATGATTACACACCCAATTGGGAAACGATCGAAAAAGCGTGTTCATCAAAAACCAAGATGATCATCATCAATAATCCGCATAATCCAACGGGAAAAATTTTGACAGAAGATGATTTTCTTCAACTGGAAAAATTACTTTCTAAATTTCCTGAAATTATTGTTTTATCTGATGAAGTCTACGAATATATTACTTTCGAAGAAAAACACCTTTCAGCTCATACCAAAGATTTCCTTTTAAATCGTTGTATTATGGTTTCTTCTTTCGGAAAATCATTTCATATTACAGGCTGGAAAATTGGTTATACCGTTGCACCCGAACATTTAATGAAAGAAATCAAAAAAGTACATCAGTTTTTGGTTTTCAGCGTAAATAGTATTTCTCAAGCCGCCATAAGTGAATATTTAAATGTTGTTGACGTCAATTTACTTGGAAAATTCTATCAGGAAAAACGAGATTATTTCCAGAAACTGCTTCAAAATAGCCATTTTGAACTAAAACCCTGCGAAGGAACTTATTTTCAGGTGGCATCGTATGCAAACATTTCAAAGGATGACGATGTTACTTTTTGCAAAAAATTAATCACAGATCATGGTGTAGCTGCAATTCCAATTTCTACTTTTTATTCAGATCATAAAGACCAAAAATTAATACGTTTTTGCTTCGCCAAAAATGATTTTACTTTAGAATCGGCAGCAAAAAAATTATGTGATATATAAAGTTTATCAAAATTTTATAACATTATTATGCGTGCATCCTATTTATTTAATTAATATTGTAATAAAAAGAAAAAAATATGAGCTATACAGATAAAATGTTAAGAGATGACGCTTTAAAAGGTAAAGTCATAGTAGTAACAGGCGGAGGAAGCGGTTTAGGGAAAGCCATGACCAAATATTTCTTAGAATTAGGCGCTCATGTAGCCATTACTTCAAGAGATTTAGAAAAGCTAAAAAATACGGCCACCGAACTTGAAACTGAAACCGGAGGAAAATGTTTACCGCTTCAATGCGACGTTCGTCATTATGAAGAAGTAGAAAATATGCTTCAGGAAGTTTTAAAAGCTTTTGGAAAAGTAGATGTTCTTTTGAACAATGCTGCCGGAAATTTCATTTCTCCAACTGAGCGTCTATCTGCAAATGCATTTGATACTGTTATAGATATCGTATTAAAAGGTTCAAAAAACTGTACACTGGCTTTTGGAAAACACTGGATCGATACCAAACAAACATCGGCTACAATATTAAATATCGTAACCACTTATGCCTGGACAGGTTCAGCTTATGTGGTACCTAGTGCTACTGCAAAAGCGGGAGTTTTGGCCATGACACGCAGTTTGGCTGTAGAATGGGCGAAATACGGAATTCGTTCTAACGCCATTGCACCGGGGCCGTTCCCAACAAAAGGCGCATGGGACAGATTATTACCCGGAGATCTTGCTGAAAAATTCGACATGGCAAAAAAAGTGCCGTTGAAACGCGTAGGCGATCATCAGGAATTAGCCAATTTAGCCGCTTACTTAGTTTCTGATTTTTCAGCTTATGTAAACGGAGACGTTATCACTATTGATGGTGGCGAATGGCTAAAAGGCGCTGGACAATTTAATTTATTAGAGGCAATTCCTGAAGAACTTTGGGATCAGCTTGAAATGATGATAAAAGCAAAAAAGAATAAATAATTTTACGTGCTTACTAAATTCAGAATATTTTATTAAAACTATACTGATTGCACCAAATCCCGAAGGTTTACTTTCGGGATTTTTTTATTTTATCTTTATCATATAAATAATATAAGTTCAGTTAAGTATGGTTTTATTTAAGATATCGCGCTACTAATATTAACTTATATGTTTTAAACAAAAAAATTATATTTCGATCATAAAAATCGCAATCTTTTTAACATAAGAGCAATCTAACTTAAGTTAAAATATCATTTTACTTAAATATTTTGCTGCTTAAATTTACTTATATCACTTATATGGTTTAAATAAATAATATGTTCAGACAATTCACTTAAATTATTATTTTTGCCAAACAAATATCAAACAAAAAATATATGCTCATTATTGGAATTGCAGGAGGAACAGGAAGTGGAAAAACAACAGTAGTACATCAAATTATGAACGAATTACCAGACACTGAAGTTGGCGTAATTTCTCAGGATTCCTACTATAAAGAAACCCATAATTTGTCTTTCGACGAAAGAGCATTAATCAATTTTGATCATCCACGTGCGATCGATTTTGAATTATTGGTAAAACATTTAAAAGCATTAAAAGAAGGCCAAACTATTGATCAGCCTGTTTATTCTTTCATACAACACAACAGAACAGACGATACGGTATCAACGCATCCAAGAAAAGTAATGATTGTCGAAGGTATTCTAATTTTGACCAATCCGGAACTTCGTGATCTTTTTGATGTTAAAGTTTACGTTCATGCTGATTCTGACGAAAGATTAATTCGTCGTTTAAAACGCGATATTTCAGAACGCGGACGTGATATCGACGAGGTTTTAACACGTTATCAAAACACCTTAAAACCTATGCATGAGCAATTTATCGAGCCGTCAAAAGCTTTCGCAGACATTATTATTCCAAACGATAAATATAACACGGTAGCCATTGATGTAGTTCGCGCTGTAATTAATCAACGAATTTCATAATTTTTATCGTAAATTTATTCCATAGAATGAGGAGCTATTTCCCGCTCTCGCCTTTATCTTTTTATGTCCGCTGTGGCGGGCATAAAAAGGATACCGGCTCCATCGGGGCTAGAACACCAATCGAAATTAAAAGAAGTAATTAGTTAAAGAGAAAATGAAATTAAAAAACCCATATAAAGACAAACGCTGGTTCAAATTAATGAGCAATAAATATGTTTGGGTTTTGCTCTTTTTCGTAGTCTGGATGTTATTTTTAGACAATTACTCTTATTTTGATCATCGTTTTCTTGACGGACAGATTAACGAATTACAAGACAACAAAAAATATTATCAGGACGAAATAAAAAAAGATCAAGAACAGATCAAGCAGCTTAAAAATCCTGAACAAATAGAAAAATATGCTCGCGAAAAATATTACATGAAAAAAGACAGCGAAGATATTTACATCATTCAATTTGAAGGAGATACCATTCAAGATACAAAAGAATAATCAGAAAAAAGCACACAAACCCAATGGCTACTACCCTATTCGACGATTTTAATCCGATTTCATCCAAACAATGGAAACAAAAAATTCAGTTTGAATTAGATGGAGCAGATTATAACGAAACCGTAATTTGGAATTCTCCGGAAGACATTCAGGTTAAACCGTTTTATCATATAGATGAATTTTCTAAGGCTGCTTCGGTTAAAACTGAGGCATCTAATTTTAAAATTTGTCAAAACATCTTTGTCTATGATATCGAGAAATCGATTCAAAGAGCCATAAACACTATCGAAAGAGGTGCTGAAAATTTACGTTTTACTATCGAAAACGAAAAAATAGATATTCAAAAATTATTAGAAACTCTTCCTTTAGAAAATAGAACTGTTTACTTCAATTTATCTTTTATTTCAATCGATTTCGTAAAAGTATTAGATACCATTTCGATCCAGAAAAAAGCTGTTTTTTATTGCAATATTGACCCAATTGGTCATTTTGCAAGAGAAGGGAACTGGTTTACAACCTCTGATAAAAATAATTTCGAAACGATCGAAAAAATTGCAAAAGCAACTACAAATCTCAACTTAATAAGTATAGATTCCGGTTTGTATCAAAATGCCGGTGCTAATATTACACAACAAATTGCGTATAGTTTAGCACATGCCAACGAATATTTGAATCGTTTACCCACAATTACAAAACCAATTGTTTTTCAAATATCGGTTGGAACAAATTATTTTTTTGAAATTGCAAAACTTCGCGCTTTAAGAATGCTTTTCAAATTAATCGCTTCAGAATACAATCCTGATTTAGAATGTCATTTTTTGGTAACGCCAACCAAACGCAATAAGACTATTTACGATTACAATGTAAATATGCTTCGCACCACAACAGAATGTATGTCGGCTATATTAGGTGGCGCAGATGCTCTGGCAAATTTACCATACGATTCCTTATACCATAAAGACAACGAATTTGGTGACCGAATTGCCAGAAATCAATTGTTGGTTTTAAAACATGAAAGTTACTTTGACAAAGTCAATAATCCAGCTGACGGAAGCTATTACATAGAAAGTCTGACCATGCAATTGGCTGAAAAAAGTCTGGCTTTATTTAAAGATATTGAAGCCAGCGGTGGATTCTTAAAACTTCTAAACGATGGAACCATCAAAAAGAAAATCCAGGAAAGTGCCACAAAAGAACAGGAATTATTTGATTCTAAAAAAGAAGTTTTATTAGGAACAAATAAATATCCCAACAAAGAAGACCGAATGAAACACGATTTAGAGTTGTTTCCTTTTGTAAAAATAAAACCAAGAAAAACATTAATTACCCCGATAATCGAAAAAAGATTAGCCGAAAAGCTGGAACAAGAACGATTGGAACTTGAATAATCATTTTTCAAAGTAATTAATAAACTACTCAAAAGAGTATTTCCATGATAAGAAAAGACCTTAAACATATAAAGTTAGAATTTAAAAGTCATGAGTTAAGCGAACCGATGCATAACCCCGAAGCTATAACTCATAACTTCACTACTGCCGAAGGAATCGAGCTTAAAGAAACTTATTCTGAAAAAGATATCGAAGACTTAGCGTTTCTTGATTTTGGAGCAGGTTTTGCGCCCAATTTGCGAGGCCCTTATGCTACTATGTACGTTAGACGCCCGTGGACGATTCGACAATATGCCGGATTTTCTACTGCAGAAGAAAGTAACGCCTTTTACAGAAGAAATCTTGCAGCAGGACAAAAAGGACTTTCTATCGCTTTTGACTTACCAACACACCGCGGTTATGACTCAGATCATGAAAGAGTGGTTGGAGATGTCGGGAAAGCCGGTGTTGCTATCGATTCTGTCGAAGACATGAAAGTTTTGTTTGATCAGATTCCGCTAGACGAAATGTCGGTTTCGATGACGATGAACGGAGCTGTTCTGCCCATTATGGCCTTTTATATTGTGGCTGCCGAAGAACAAGGTGTAGCAATAGAGAAATTATCAGGAACGATCCAGAATGACATTCTAAAAGAATTTATGGTTCGTAACACCTATATCTATCCGCCAACACCTTCTATGAAGATTATAGCCGATATATTTGAATTTACGAGCAAAAAAATGCCCAAATTCAATTCTATCTCTATTTCGGGATATCATATGCAGGAAGCCGGAGCAACGGCTGATATTGAATTGGCTTATACTTTGGCAGACGGTTTAGAATATATTCGAACCGGACTTTCTACAGGAATGACGATTGATGAGTTTGCTCCCCGCCTTTCTTTCTTTTGGGCAATTGGAATGAACCACTTTATGGAAATTGCCAAAATGCGTGCCGGTCGTATGATTTGGGCAAAATTAGTTCAGCAATTTAATCCTAAAAGTGATAAATCATTAGCCTTAAGAACACATTGCCAAACCAGTGGATGGAGTTTAACTGAACAAGATCCTTTCAATAATGTTGCCCGAACTTGTATCGAAGCAACTGCAGCAGCTTTTGGAGGAACTCAATCCCTACACACCAATGCACTTGATGAAGCGATTGCATTACCAACAGACTTTTCGGCAAGAATTGCCCGTAATACACAGATTTTTTTACAGGAAGAAACTAAAATTACCAAAACCGTTGATCCTTGGGGAGGAAGTTATTATGTTGAAAGCCTGACAAATGAAATTCTAAAAAGTACCTGGAAACTGATCGAAGAAGTTGAAGAACTTGGCGGAATGACAAAAGCCATTGAAGCGGGAATTCCGAAACTAAGAATCGAAGAAGCTGCAGCCAGAAAACAAGCAAGAATTGACAGCGGACAAGATATTATTGTAGGAGTAAACCAATATCGTCTGGAAAAAGAAGATCCTTTGCATATTTTAGATGTGGATAATCAAATGGTCCGCAAACAGCAATTAGCGCAACTGGAACAAATAAAAGCAACAAGAGATACTAAAAAAGTAAATCAATCACTGGAAAAATTAATACTTTGTGCTAAAACCGGACAAGGAAACTTATTAGAAATTGCTATTGAAGCCGCTCGAAACAGAGCAACATTAGGCGAAATCAGTGATGCTCTCGAAAGTATTTTTGGCAGGTATAAAGCGCAAATTAAATCCTTTAGCGGTGTGTATAGTGCAGCAATAAAAAACGACGAGAATTTTGAAAAGGCAAAACAATTAGCAGATGCCTTTGCCAAACAAGAAGGAAGACGTCCGAGAATTATGATTGCCAAAATGGGACAGGACGGTCATGATCGTGGTGCAAAAGTAGTGGCAACTGGTTATGCCGATGTGGGTTTTGATGTCGACATAGGTCCACTTTTTCAAACTCCTGCCGAAGCTGCCAAACAAGCGGTTGAAAACGACGTACACATTTTAGGCGTTTCATCTTTAGCAGCAGGCCACAAAACATTGGTCCCGCAAGTTATCGAAGAACTTAAAAAACACGGACGTGAAGATATCATGGTTATTGTGGGAGGAGTAATTCCGGCACAAGACTATCAATTTCTATTTGATGCTGGAGCGGTTGCCGTTTTTGGGCCCGGAACTAAAATTAGCGAAGCGGCTATTAAAATTCTGGAAATTCTAATTGACTAAAAAAAAAAATCCCGAATCTATTCGGGATTTTTTTGCTTATGCTTAATCTAAATTTGATCGTGTATTGTAGCATCACTATTTGCTTCGATACGAGAAAGATCATAACCTCCAAAGGCTTTCATATAACTTTTTAATGAAGTACCGTAAGCATCTCTAAAATGCCTGTTTCCTCTATTTTTAAAAAAGTTTTTGACTGAACCAGCTCCTCCAAGGTGTGCAGCGGCTAAAATTCCCGATTCGGTAATTTCGATACCACTGATAATCTTGCCTTCATACTTTTCTATTTCATTACGTAAAATCCATTTGTTTTTTGACAGTAATGCAATAAATGCTTTTTCTTGTAATGCAGGATCTTTTAAAAAGGCTTTGTCATTTTTAACACCAACAGCTCTTAAAGCTTTAGAACCAAATTGGTATTTACCCATATAACCTAACGAATTTACCAATCGGTATTTTCCCTGAGATTCTTTAAAGGCTACCGCTTCTTTAAAACTGATTAGGCGTTTTTCTGTAAATAGAACATTTACCTTTTTTATTGTAGGATAATCATCCTCTTCTTGCGATGGAAACACGTATTCTGATCCATCTGTTTTTTCTATTAAAAACCAAGGTTTGGTTTCCAGATTAAAGGGTTTAAAGCCCAAACTTAAAAATGTAATAATAACGATCAAACTCGCATAAAAATACCACTTCTTTATCATAAATTGTTTTTCTTCAAATCACTGTCACCTCTTTGAAATTTCTACGGTGCAAAGATAAGAAATACAAAACAACCCTGTAAATCAACAAGTTACTTATTTTTAAGAATATAAATATAGCCACTAATCCCTTTATTGATGCAGATTACGAGGAGAAAAGCAAGACTTTTATTTTGCTTGAAAAGCACCAAAATATAAATCTAAAAAATGCAATTTTTATCATTTTTTTAGCAAATTAGTTAAAATAGCAAGATTAAACTTACCAAACGTTTGGGATTTTTAAAGATAATTTATGCCATTTAAATTTGGTTCTTTCATTAAATTTATGTAAACTAAAATATAATCTTTTGTAAATTTCAATTTTAAAGTATAAATAAAATAGAGAATATTAATTGATAATTTTTGATTGTATTTTTAAAAATGAGAATCAAAATTGAGAAAATCTTCAATTAAATAATCTTCTGTATTTGTCAAAAAAATAATTATTTTTCAAATAAAACTACCTAAGTATATAGCATAAAAAAACCGAAGCTTTATGCCTCGGTTTTTTACTATTTTTAATCATTAATAATGAAAAGAAATTATCTTGTAACTCCCTGGCTAGCGATCCAGTCTGAATATTTTTTTGCATTTATTTGATGTTGCTCATAAGTTGATGCAAATTCATGATATCCAAAACGATCTATACTGGCACAGAAATAAATATAATCATTCTTTTCAGGATTTAAAACTGCATCAACAGCTGTGATATCAGGCATAGCGATTGGTCCCGGAGGCAGTCCTATATTTACGTAAGTATTATATGGAGACCTCATAACCAAATCATTATAAAAAACTCTCTTGATCACCTGATCAAAATTATTATCTCTAAGTTTTAAAGCATAAATTACTGTTGGATCTGCTTGTAATGGCATTTCTAAACGCAAACGATTCAAATATACACCAGCAATACGAGGTCTTTCATCTTTTTTAACCGATTCTTTATGAACAATAGAAGCTAAAATTGTAGCCTGAACCGGAGTTAAACCTTGTTTTTTGGCTTTTTCAATCCTTTCAGCCGTCCAGAAATTATGGTATTCCTTAATCATTTTATCACGGAATTTCTCTGCAGAAGTATTCCAATAAATCTCATAAGTATTTGGGATAAACATCGCAAAAACATTTTCTTCATTAAAACCATTTTCTTTTAGAAAAGCCGGGTCTTTAATCGCTTTTATTAAAGATAAACTATCTGCTTCGATCTCTGCACCTACTCTTCCGGCAAAGTTCTCTAAACGTTCCTGGTTATTAAAAGATAATTTTACAGGAATATTGGCTCTCATTGCACGAACCAAATCGATATTATTCATGTCTTTTTTAAGTAAAAAACGACCTGACTTTACATTTTCAGGATAACTTCTTTTATTGGCTACCATTTCAAAATTGTCGAAATTCTTAATGTAAGGCGCTAATATTTTCTTTACATCTGTATAATTTGCATTTGAAGGAACGTAAACGTAAAGTTCCTTTTCTTCAAATTTAGTATTGGCACTGAATATTTTACTAATTAAAATAAATCCGTAAATCATTAAAACTGAAATTACGGCTACAGCAGTTATTGTGATGATTTTTTTTAAGCTCAAAGTATAAAGTTTAAATTTGTTTATTAATTAATTGAAAAATTGCTTCGTCTTGATAGTGGTTATTAAGCAAAATCCAATCTTTTTTGATTCCTATCTTATCAAAGCCAAATTTAGTAAAAAGAGCTATACTTGCTACATTTCCTACAGCTATATTTGCATACAACTGATGTAAATTTAAATTACGAAAAGAATACTTGATTAAAAGTTCTAAAGCCTCAGAACCAATATTTTGATTTCTATTTTCGCCTTTCTGGATAACAATTCCAACACCCGCCCTGTTATTTTTTGGATCAAATTCGAATAAATCAATTAATCCAATCGCCGGAAAATCCTGATCCTGACAGATTGCCAAACGCAATTGTTTGGCTTCGTAAATATCCTGTTGTGCATTTTCGAGATACTGACGAACTAAAAACCGACTATAAGGTGTTTGTGTATTACTGACTTCCCAAATGCTTTCATCATTTTCCATTGCATAAACAAACTCCAGATCATTGGGTTCTAATGCACGTAGATAAATATTTTCTCCTTTGAGTGTGATCATTAATGTATTTCAGATTTTAGATTGATGATTTTAGATTATTACTCTTGGAATTTGGAATTTGAATTTTTATATCTCTATTGTACCTTTAAAAACAAATTTTGCAGGACCAGTAAGGAAAACATTGGTAAAATGATCTCCTAATTTATCAAAAGACACAACAAGTTTTCCTCCTTCAACATTTAAGTTTATAGAAGTTTTATCTGTTTGACCTATAGCGTTCATTGCTATCGCCACTGCTGTTGCTCCTGTTCCGCAAGCCAGGGTTTCATCTTCCACTCCTCTTTCATAAGTACGAAGTGAAAAAGTACTATCATCAACTTTTTTCACAAAATTGATATTACTTCCTTTTTCTCCATATAATTCACCGTAACGAATTGCAGCACCATTCTCTTTTACATTATAATGTTCTAAATCATTAACAATTTGAACATGATGCGGAGAACCGGTATCTAAAAAAGTATAAGACTCTTTCTTTTGTACTTCATCAACATCAATCATTTGCAATGAAATAATAGCATCATCGCCTACAGAAGCGTGATGCAAACCATCTGTTGCTATAAATGTAGCTTCGTCCTTAATCACGCCTAATTGGTTAGCAAAAGCCACTAAACAACGACCGCCGTTTCCGCACATTGAACTCTGATTTCCATCTGAGTTATAATACACCATTCTGAAGTCAGTTTCAGTATCATTTTCAAGCAGGATAAGTCCATCAGCTCCTATTCCAAAACGTCTGTCACACAGGCGTTCAATCAATTTAATGTCATCTTTTGGAAAGAAATCTGAACGGTTATCAATCATTACAAAATCGTTTCCTGTACCCTGATATTTATAAAATTCTATTTGCATTTTTTTTACATTAGTAATACAAAAGTACGAACAAAAAATTAATGAAATGTTAATCAATGTTAAAGAGCGTTAAACCATTTTATTCGTTAATTTTTTGAATTATTTTTACATGAAATTACATAAACATAAATTATAACAACTTAAACATATAATATAACTATGAAAAGACTTTCAACCTTATTTTTGGTTTCACTACTCAGTGGTGCTACTACACTTGGTGCTTACAAGTTATTATTTGAAAGCAACAATTCTTTTTTTGGAAGACAAAATTCTGTTGTAACTCTTGCCCCTAATTCGTTTGGAAAAAATGTTGCTTTATCTGCTGAAACGGTCGATTTTACAGCTGCCGCAGATAAAACAATTCACACTGTTGTTCACGTAAAAAATGTTTCGCGAAGAACAGTTAGCAACCCTATGCTAGAATTTTTCTATGGCTACGGTGGCCAACAGCAACAAGAGCAAGTTGGAACCGGATCTGGTGTCATTATTTCTGAAGATGGATATATTGTCACGAACAATCACGTGATCAAAGATGCTACAGAAATAGAAATCACTTTAAACAATAAAAAGTCATATAAAGCAAAATTAATTGGTACCGATTCTAAAATGGATATCGCGTTACTAAAAATCGATGCTAATGAAAAACTACCTTATACAGCCTTTGCCAATTCAGATTCTGTGAAAATTGGTGAATGGGTTTTGGCTGTTGGAAATCCATATAACCTAACTTCTACTGTAACTGCCGGAATTGTTTCGGCGAAAGCCAGAAATTTAGACACTAACGGAATCCAGTCTTTCATTCAAACTGATGCTGCTGTAAATCCAGGAAATAGTGGTGGTGCATTGGTGAATACGAGAGGAGAATTAATTGGTATTAATACCATGATTTCATCTATGACAGGTTCTTACGTTGGTTACTCATTTGCTGTTCCTTCTAATATTGCCCGAAAAATTATCGAAGATATTATGGAATTTGGAAATGTTCAACGAGGAATTCTGGGTGTCGAAGGCGGAGAATTGAACAGTACAGCTTCAAAAGAATTAGGCGTTACTGAAACCCAAGGCTTTTACATTAGTAAAGTTTCTAAAAATTCAGGTGCAGAAAAAGCAGGCCTTGGTAAAGGAGATATTATTGTAAAACTTGATGATCAAAATATTGCAACATATGCTGATCTTTCAGGATACATCAATACAAAACGACCAAATGATGTTGTCAAAGTAACTTATATTAAAGACGGCAAAACGAAAACAGTTCCGGTAACTTTGAGTAAAAATGAATTCTTTAGTACCGAATTTAAAGGAATTGAATTAGAAAATATTGATGCTGCCGACAAAAAGAAATTCAGAATTGATTATGGTGTAAAAATCAGAAATATCAACAATGAAAATTTAATGCAATATCAAAACGAATTACAAGGTAATATTATCCTGAGTATTGATAATGTAAAAGCAACAAATATCGAGACCGTTTCTAAACTTTTAAACAGAAAAGATGAAGGACAAAGTTTACGTCTTGAAATGATCAATAAAAACGGAGAAATCCTTAGAATTATTATTTAATCACAGTTTACAGTCGCAGTCTTCAGTCGCAAAAAACTGATCACTGAGACTGACACTGAAAACTCAAAAAAAGTCATCTTAGCAATAAGGTGGCTTTTTTTATTTTTCAAAAATAAATCATAAAATAGTTTACGAAATCGATTGAAATAGATACTTTTGCGCAAAATTTAAAAATATTCGTGTATTTATTTTTTCAATTTAATCAATTATGAGCAAAAAATCTTTGTACCAAAAAGAGGTATCATTACAAGTCGACCGAAGAAGAGCTGGTGTCGAATTAATTAAAATCATAAGCGATTTATGGTATGACAAATCCATTGAAATGGTTTTATTCAAAAATCAGTTATTGGATAAAAATGTCAGCGATATTATCAATTTGCATCAATATGCAGGTGAGTTTGTAGGCAAACCTATCACCATTTTTGATTCGGTTGAAATCGCAAAAGTTATTTTATCATTAGATCTTCCGCCTGCGAAATTAGATCTTGGAAAACTGACTTACGAATATCGTTTAGAAGATGAAAAATATCCTGATGCTCGATATTTTGTTTTCGAAAAATTGAAAAAAGCCAAATCATCTGAAGAAATCCAGCCTAAAGATATTGTCTTATACGGTTTTGGAAGAATCGGACGTTTATTGGCAAGAGAATTAATGTCTAAAACCGGAAAAGGAAACCAATTGCGACTGAGAGCGATTGTAACCCGTGATAAAAATGATGCATCTACATTAGAGAAACGAGCTTCTCTTTTGAGATATGATTCTATTCACGGCGATTTTCAGGGATCTGTGATTGCTGATCCAAAAAACAATGCATTGATTATCAACGGAACAACCGTACATATTATCACTGCAAATTCCCCTGAAGAAATTGATTATACCCAATACGGAATCAATGATGCACTAGTGATCGATAATACCGGGGCTTTTACTACTGAAGAAGCTTTAAAAAGACATTTAACATCACCAGGAACGAGTAAAGTTTTATTGACAGCACCCGGAAAAGGAATTCCGAATATTGTACACGGTGTAAATCACAACCAATATAATCCTGATGAAATAAATATTTTTTCGGCTGCTTCCTGCACTACAAATGCTATCACACCTGTTTTAAAAGCAATTGAAGATACATTAGGAGTTGTAAAAGGGCACTTAGAAACTATTCACGCTTACACAAACGACCAAAATCTGGTCGATAATATGCATAAAAAATACCGTCGCGGAAGAGCTGCAGCTTTAAACATGGTTATTACCGAAACTGGTGCCGGAAATGCTGTTGCAAAAGCTTTACCATCATTAGAAGGGAAATTAACTTCAAACGCTATTAGAGTACCTGTACCAAATGGTTCTTTGGTAGTTTTGAATTTAGAAGTTAAAAAAGCAACTTCGATTCCTGCCATTAATAAAATCATGAAAAAATATGCTCTTGAAGGAGAATTGGTCGAGCAAATAAAATATTCATTAAACAACGAATTAGTATCATCTGATATTGTTGGTACATCTGCTCCATCTATTTATGATAGTAATGCTACAATTGTATCCAAAGACGGAAAAAATGTTATACTATATATTTGGTATGATAACGAATACGGTTATAGCCACCAGGTAATTAGATTAGCAAAATACATTGCCAAAGTAAGACGTTTTACTTACTATTAATATAAAACCAAAACCAACCATTTATCTAAAACCATCAGGCCATGTCTGGTGGTTTTTTCTTAGAAACTACTCAACAAGATCTTAATGGCTTAAAACAGAATAGAACTTGTAGAATTATATAGGTAAAACAGTTGTACTCTTTACCTCAGAAATTACAAAAACAGTATTGATAAGAGAAACCTCCGGTAATACCGATAATTTTTTTTGATGAAACTGATGATAGCTTTCCATATCCGGAATGATAATTTTTAGCATATAATCAAAATTTCCTGAAACATAATTGCACTCTACCACTTCTGGTAAATCAAGAATTGATTGATTGAATCCTTCTGATGTGTCATAAGTTTGCTTCGTTAAAGTAACCTGGCAATAAACCGTAAGATTATTACCTAGTTTTTTCTTATTCAAAATCGAAACATACTTTTCAATAACTCCATCTTTTTCAAGACGTTTTACCCGATCATGAACAGGGGTTAAAGACAAATTTATTTTGTTTGCGATGTCTTTTAGCGTGTAGTGCGCATTTTCCTGTAAGAGACGTAAGATTTTTTTGTCAATTTCATCTAAAGCCATAACGAAAACGTTTTCTGTAATTAATAAAAATAAGTCATTTTTTCTCTTTCGACGAGTTTAAACACTCTCAAATAGAATATTTTTCTGTAAAAGTATTAAATAAAATAATATTTTCTTATTTATAGGTCCTTAATCCATAATAAATTCTCTATCTGTAGTTTTGTAAAAGAATCTCAACAAAAACAAAAAAATCCAACAAAAATGATAATAGGTGTTCCAAAAGAAATAAAAAATAACGAAAACCGTGTAGCATTAACTCCTGCAGGAGTTTCTGAAATGAAAAAACACGGACATGTAGTTTATGTTCAGGCAACTGCTGGTTTAGGAAGTGGTTTTAGTGACGAAGAATATACAAATGCAGGTGCTGTAGTTTTAGCAACTATCGAAGAAGTTTACGCTATTGCTGAAATGATCATCAAAGTAAAAGAGCCAATTGCATCTGAATATCCACTAATCAAAAAAGATCAATTATTATTTACTTACTTCCACTTTGCTTCATCAGAGCCATTAACTCATGCAATGCTTGAGAAAGGTGCTGTATGTTTAGCTTACGAAACAGTAGAAAAAGCAGACCGTAGTTTACCATTATTGGTACCAATGTCTGAAGTTGCTGGCCGTATGGCTATCCAACAAGGAGCTAAATATCTTGAAAAACCATTAAAAGGAAGAGGAATTCTTTTAGGTGGTGTTCCAGGTGTACCTCCTGCTAAAGTTTTAATTTTAGGCGGAGGAATCGTAGGAACTCAGGCTGCAAAAATGGCTGCTGGGTTAGGTGCTCAGGTAACTATTATGGATTTAAGCTTGCCACGTTTACGTTATTTAGATGACATTATGCCTGCAAACGTAAATACTGAAATGTCTAATCACTACAATATTACAAAAGCAATAGCTACAGCAGATTTAATTGTTGGAGCAGTTTTGATTCCAGGAGCAAAAGCACCTCACTTAATCACTCGTGATATGCTTAAATTAATGCGTCCGGGAACAGTTGTTGTTGACGTTGCTGTTGATCAGGGAGGATGTATCGAAACTTGTACCCCTACAACACATGAGAACCCAACTTTTATCATTGATGATATTGTTCACTACTGTGTAGCGAATATGCCAGGAGCAGTTCCTTATACTTCTACTTTAGCTTTAACGAATGCTACTTTACCGTACGCAGTACAATTAGCAAACAAAGGATGGGAAAAAGCTTGTAGCGAAAACGAAGAATTGAAAAAAGGATTAAACATCGCTAACGGAAAAATTCTTTACAAAGGAGTTGCTGAAGCTTGGAATCTTCCTTTTAACGAAGAGTTAGTGTTAGCAAACGCATAGTGCTAACATTAAAATAAGTGCTTACTAAACACTATTTAAAGGCTTTTCTTAATTGAAAAGTCTTTTTTTTAGACATAAAAAAAACCTGTCACAAATTATGGCAGGTTTTTATTTTATCTCGAATAGTGAAAACTATTTTTTCTCATCTAATACTTCTTGCAACACTTTTGCTTCAGTCCCATTTGGAAAAGTAACTTTAATTTTCTGTGCTATTGTTGGAGCAATTTCAGTAATGGCTTTCTTATCATAAGATTCTCCCTTTTTAATATGCCATCCGTAAAAAATAGCCGGTACATGAGTATCATAGCTATAAGGTGTTCCGTGAGATGTTCCTGTAGTCGAATATTCAATATCTCCAGGCTTATCTATAATAACCAAATCTCCATTTTGAGTTACATCAAAACCTTTTGCAACAAAATTTAAATAATAGTCATTTCCTGAATTAGCCAATATTTCCTCTTCAGTATAAACCTTTTTAACTTGTGGCTGTGAAATCAAAAATTCTTTAAAGGCTTGTTTAACTTTTACTAAGTCTAACTTTTTATCTTTAATAATTTGCTTATTAAAGAAAACATTGAAATTTGAATAATTTAAGATCAAATCAACTCCAAATGTTTTAACAGAGAAATCCTGT
This sequence comes from Flavobacterium sp. SLB02, assembly GCF_009664855.1. Classification (GTDB taxonomy): domain Bacteria; phylum Bacteroidota; class Bacteroidia; order Flavobacteriales; family Flavobacteriaceae; genus Flavobacterium. The sequence goes on along the minus strand of NZ_CP045928.1, from coordinate 6,343,946 downwards.
AAACTCTTTTTCACATCTTTAGACGGATAATTATCTACATTATATTTTCGGTCTTTCAAATAAATCACGTTTTCAGCACCAGCGTGATCTGCAGTTAAGAAAAGTAAATAATTTCCTTTCCCTACAGTTTTATCTAAATAAGTTAAGAAGTCGGCAATAGTTTGATCCAATCTTAAATAAGTATCTTGTAACTCCATAGAACGTGGCCCTAATAAATGACCTACATAATCAGTAGAAGAGAAACTTACAGTCAAAAAGTCTGTAATATTATCTTTTCCTAATTCTTCTTTTTCAATAGCTTTCTTAGCAAATTCAGCCAATAAATCATTTCCAAAAGGAGTTGCTCTTAGAACTCCGGCATCATTCTTTTCAAACATTGATTTTAAATCATACGGGAAAACAGGAGCTGCACTTCCGTACAATTTACCCTCATAAGGATTATTGTCTGGTAAACTTTCGTTATACGTAGAAACAGGTTTATACAAATCCCAACCTTTATTAATGTAATGCATATAATGTTTCTCATTATTAAACTCAGTAACCCATTCCGGCAATTTTTCTCCGTAGAAAGTACTAGAGATAAAAGAACCCGTTTTACTGTACCAAAAAGCCCAATTTGCAAAATGACCCGCCGGTAAAATTGCACCACGATCTTTAAGGCTAACTCCAATAACTTTTCCCTCAAAATTAGTAGCCATTCTTACTTCGTCCGTAATAGTAGTACTTTGTAAATTCCTAGGAGACATTGCTCCTTCTTCAGCAGTACCATCACCTACCGTTTTTACACCTGCATCATCTGTACAATACACTTGCTTGCCAAGCATTCTGCTAAACCATTCGTTACCCACAATTCCGTGAGTCGCTGGTGTAGTTCCAGTGTAAATAGATGCATGTCCCGGAGCAGTATAAGTAGGCATATAATTATAATGCATATTCTGAAAAGTATATCCATTATTCATTAATCTCTTAAATCCGTTTGGCGAGAAATCATCCGAAAACCGATATAAATACTCCATTTTCATCTGATCTACTACAATACCTACCACCAACTTAGGTCGCTGTTGAGCACTTAAATTTGAAATAACAAACAATGTCAACAATACAATACTTTTTTTCATACTTCAATTATAATATTTAATACAAAAATACAGATTCACATTTAGATAGGCTAACCCAAAATAATTTAAAACTTAAAAACGATTATAATTTAACAGAAATTATTACAGAAAATTACACATAAATTTATTTGGGTATCTCCGCTGCGGCGGACCCGGCTATCCGCTAAATCTTTTGCAAAAGAGGTTTTGGGCAGGCTTCGCCAGAAATGTAGTGTGACGCAAAAGGATACCGCTCCCATCCCTAACGCGGTCTCGTATAAATAAGAGATTGATTTTTTAAAAGAAATTCCAATTCCCCGACTTGAGGATGAAATTCCAAATTCCAACGATTAAAAAATTATTAGTTTCACTGAGATCCCAATGTAAATCGCCACAAAGCTTTGCGAACTTCATAATTCAAAAGAAGAATAAAAACTTTTGCTACCGATAGCTATCGGGATTGCGGTTAAATCCAAAAAACACAAAAGTGCTTATAAAACAAAAAATCCTCATCAAATAAATGATGAGGATTTTTAAAAGAAAGGCGACGACATACTCTCCCACATAACTGCAGTACCATCTGCGCAGGCGGGCTTAACTACTCTGTTCGGGATGGGAAGAGGTGAGCCCCGCCGCAATAACCACCTTAAGGTCGTT
>NZ_CP045928.1:5866517-6337433 GCF_009664855.1 Flavobacterium sp. SLB02 | reverse complement strand
CGCGTTACGCACCCGTGCGCCGGTCTCTATCTCCGAAGAAATATACCCCTCGACTTGCATGTGTTAAGCCTGCCGCTAGCGTTCATCCTGAGCCAGGATCAAACTCTTCATCGTATATTGTTGATCTTAAATAAATCAAGATCGTATTGTTATTCGAATCAGTCTCTATCGGTTATTCTTTAATCTCTCGATTATCTTACTCTTTATTCTTTTGCTCTAACATCTCTGTTAAAGCGGCTGTCAATTCAATATGTCTACGAACGTGTTTCTTTTTTATATCGCTTGTCTCTCAAAGCGGGTGCAAAAGTAGAAAATTTATTTTAACCGGCAAGTAAATTTTGAAGTTTTTTTTTGAAAATTTTTATTTTCGTTTTCCTCTCATTTCCTAACCAATCTATCAATGAACTTTCCGTGTTTTGCGGGGTGCAAATGTAACATCTGTTTTCAAATCTCACAAGCTTTTTGAAATCTTTTTTTTGAAAATAAATTTTCTCCTTGATCCCGTATGCTTGTCAGTATTTCAGTGAACGTCTATCGCTGTTGCGGGTGCAAAAGTAGTCTCTTTATTTACATTCACAAGCTTTTTCCTTATATAATTTCAATGTTTTTCGAAACTTTCTCTTAACACTCTGATAACACAAAACTTAGAACTTTGCCTTTTTATGATTTCTAGGAATTTTCTTAATTGATATGCGTTTTCCCTAATGTAAGCATTAAAAGAACTGCTGCTTTTATGGAGTTCGCAGGCTAAGACGCCCCTTTTTGTATTACTTTATAATAGTATTTAATTATTAAGTCATATTAGTATGGACTCGTTTTACTGGATTTTGACTGGTTTCATCTGGTTTGACCACGAAGGCACTAAGACACGAAGCTTTCTTTTGCCTTACTACTCAATAAAACACTAAGGTTTTACTTGTATATACATGTACTTATATATACACCCCCTTAATTCTTATAAATACTACTTCCCCGACAGTAGTTGAAATCCTTTTGTGGCTGGGGTTCAGCACAAAAGATTGGAACAGATAGCAGGAAATAGCTCCTAAACCAAAATCAAATTACAAATCTTAAATTCCAAATTCCAAACTGAATTCATAGTAAACTCAACAGGCCTCAAAAACCTGTCGGGTTTCGTGGACCGAGAATTACTCTTATATATTCATAGTAGCACCTTCTCCTTATATAGATACAAAAATAAACCCGACAGGTTTCAGAAACCCAATGATTGAATTTACTGAGGTACCTTATATACAGTACAAAGAAATACCACTGGAGATAATTATTAAACATACTCTTATATATTATGGTATAAACATGTATATATGTATTGTATGTATTTCTGTAATGCGTTATATTTGCATTCACAAAATTATAAACAATGATTAAGATTACTTTACCCGACGGGTCAATTAGAGAGTTTGCTTCAGGTGTAACTCCGATGGAGGTTGCTAAGAGCATTAGTGAAGGATTTGCTAGAAACGTGATTTCTGCTTCTTTTAATGGTACAACAATAGAAACCGAAACTCCATTGACGACCGACGGTAGTCTTATTTTATATACATGGAATGATGCAGAAGGAAAAAAAGCTTTCTGGCATTCGACTTCACACGTAATGGCGCAAGCGCTTGAGGAATTGTTTCCTGGAATTAAACTGACCCTTGGACCTGCAATTTCAAACGGTTTCTATTATGATGTGGATTTTGAAGATCAAAAGATCACTGATGCTGATTTTAAAAAGATCGAAGACCGTGTTCTTGAAATCTCAAGAGGAAAACATGAATTTAAAATGCGCCCGGTTAGTAAAGCGGATGCTTTAGAACTATATAAAGATAACGTTTACAAGACTGAATTGATTTCGAATCTTGAAGACGGAACTATTACTTTTTGTGATCATGCTACTTTTACTGATTTATGTAGAGGTGGACATATCCCGAATACTGGTATCATCAAGGCTTTTAAAATTATGAGTGTTGCGGGTGCTTACTGGAGAGGTGATGAGAAAAACAAACAGCTGACTCGTGTTTACGGAACTTCTTTCCCGAAACAAAAGGACCTGACTGAATATCTTGAACTTCTTGAGGAGGCTAAACGTCGTGATCACCGTAAATTAGGTAAGGAACTTGAATTGTTTGCTTTTTCTCAGAAAGTTGGTCAAGGTTTACCTTTATGGTTACCTAAAGGTGCAGCTCTTAGAGATCGTTTGGAGCAGTTTTTAAAGAAAGCTCAAAAGAAAGCTGGATATGAGCAAGTGGTTACCCCACATATTGGTCAAAAAGAACTTTATGTTACCTCTGGTCACTATGCGAAATATGGTGCTGATAGTTTTCAGCCTATTCACACTCCTGCTGAAGGCGAAGAGTTTTTATTGAAACCTATGAACTGCCCTCACCACTGTGAGATTTATAACGTAAGACCTTGGTCGTACAAAGATTTACCTAAGCGTTATGCTGAATTTGGCACTGTATACAGATATGAGCAATCTGGTGAATTGCACGGTTTAACTCGTGTGAGAGGGTTTACTCAGGATGATGCGCATATTTTTTGTACTCCGGAGCAGTTAGACGAGGAATTTAAAAAAGTAATTGACCTTGTACTTTACGTATTTGGCTCGTTAGGCTTTGAAAACTTTACTGCTCAAATTTCGTTGAGAGATCAGGAAAACAGAGATAAATATATAGGGTCTGATGAAAATTGGGAGAAAGCTGAGAATGCGATTATCAATGCCGCAGCAGATAAAGGACTGAATACTGTAGTAGAATATGGCGAGGCTGCTTTTTATGGCCCTAAGCTTGACTTTATGGTTAAGGATGCTTTAGGAAGACAATGGCAATTGGGTACTATTCAGGTTGATTACAACCTTCCTGAACGTTTTGAATTGACCTATAAAGGAGCTGATAATGAATTACATCGCCCGGTTATGATTCACAGAGCTCCTTTTGGATCTATGGAACGCTTCATAGCAATTTTACTGGAACATACAGCAGGAAATTTCCCACTTTGGTTAATGCCGGAACAGGCTATAATCTTGTCTTTGAGCGAGAAATACGAAATATATGCTAAAAAAGTTTTAGATTTGCTAGAAAATCACGAAATTCGCGCCCTAATTGACAACCGAAGCGAAACTATTGGTAAGAAAATTAGAGATGCTGAAATGCAAAAAATACCGTTTATGCTTATTGTAGGTGAGGAAGAGGAGAAAAACGGAACTATTTCGATCCGTCGTCACGGGCAAGAAGGAAAAGGGAATATTACAGTTACAATTGATGAATTTGTCGCTATTGTAAACGAAGAAATAAAAAAGACATTAAAAGTTTTTACAGTTTAACTTAAATTATAAAGTCATAGCAATAAGAAGCAACAGAGGTTACCAACCTCGAGTAGAAAAAAAAGATGCACACAGAATAAATAACCTTATTCGTGGTGTACAAGAAGTAAGACTAGTAGGCGAGAACATCGAACCAGGTGTGTTTAAGCTTGCAGAAGCTTTACGTTTAGCGGATCAGTTCGAATTGGATTTGGTTGAAATTTCGCCAAATGCTGAGCCGCCGGTTTGTAAAATAATGGATTACAAGAAATTTGTTTACGAACAAAAGAAACGTGATAAGGTATTAAAAGCTAAGTCAACGCAAGTTGTAGTAAAAGAAATTAGATTTGGTCCTCAGACGGATGAGCATGATTACGAATTTAAAAGAAAAAATGCTGAGAAGTTCCTAAAAGAAGGTGCTAAACTAAAAGCATTTGTTTTCTTTAAAGGACGTTCTATTATCTATAAAGATCAAGGACAAATTTTATTACTTCGTTTGGCTACAGACTTAGAGGAGTATGGCAAAGTGGAAGCTATGCCCGTTTTGGAAGGAAAGAGAATGATTATGTTCATTGCTCCTAAAAAGAAAAAATAAATTATTTGCTCTAAGCAATAAGCTTTAAGCAAATAGTTGATGTAAACTTTTGCCTAAAGCTTAAAGCTTAAAGTTTTTGAAAAATATAAGTAAGTAAGAATAAATTAAAACACTAGGAAAAATGCCTAAAATGAAAACAAAATCTAGCGCCAAGAAACGTTTCAAAGTTACTGGTTCTGGAAAGATTAAAAGAAAGCATGCTTTTAAAAGTCACATCTTGACTAAAAAATCTAAAAAACGTAAATTAGCTTTGACTCACTCAGCGCTAGTTCACAAAACAGATATGAAAAGCATTAAACAACAATTAAGAATTATCTAATAATTCTTTAGGTTAAAAAATTATTTATATAACCTTGGAGTATGGCTTTTAAGTTCCTTTGATTTAATTCAGGACGCCTGCTACAAAAACACATTAAAATTATGCCAAGAGCAGTAAATTCAGTTGCTAAAAGAGCAAGAAGAAAAAAAATAATGAAGCAAGCCAAAGGTTTCTTTGGTAGACGTAAAAACGTTTGGACAGTTGCTAAGAATGCAGTAGAGAAAGCAATGTGCTACGCTTACCGCGATAGAAAACAAAACAAAAGAAATTTCCGTGCATTATGGATTCAACGTATCAACGCTGGAGCTAGATTGGAAGGAATGTCTTATTCTCAATTCATGGGTAAAGTAAAAGCTAACGGAATCGAATTGAACCGTAAAGTTCTTGCAGATTTAGCAATGAATCACCCTGAAGCTTTCAAAGCAATACTTAACAAAGTAAAATAAACGTTTTATAAACTCAATTTAGATTACTTACTTATCATAGAAAAACCATTCGTTAACACGAGTGGTTTTTTGCTTTTAGGATCATTTGGAAATTCTCGTTTTAAGAATTAAATTTTAAAATTACATTTGTATACAATCATACACATTATGCAAAAGGCACTTTTACAACATATTGAAAAGATAGTACAGTTAGACTCTGAAGAAATCAACATTCTGGATTCTTGCTTAAGTGTAGCTTCCATTAAGAAGAAAGAACTTGTATTAGAAGAAGGCCAGATTTGTAACATGCTTTACTTTATTATTAAAGGCTGTATGAGACAATATATCATCAATGATAAAGGAATTGAACAAACGCTTCAATTTGGTATTGAGAATTGGTGGATTACGGATTACCTGAGTTATCATAATCATATTCCGTCTCATTTTTATATACAGGCCGTAGAGAAATCAGAGGTAATTGCTATAGAAAAATCAACTTTAGAATCCATTCTGTTTCAGATTCCAAAACTGGAACGTTACTTTAGAATTGTTGCACAAAAATCTTTTGGTGCAGCACAAATGCGAATCAAGTTTTTATTTACCATGTCGGCAGAAGAAAGGTATCATCATTTTAATGGTTTACATCCTGAATTTGTTCAACGGGTTCCGCAATACATGCTTGCCTCCTATCTCGATTTCTCGGCAGAATTTATGAGTAAAATCAGAGCTAGTAAAATCTAGATTCATTTCTTGAAGTACTTCAAGTTTTTTAAAACAGTTTTCCCTGACCTTTGTATCAAACTTTAAAAAACAAGTAAAATGAAACCAAGAATTGTTATCCCTACAGTTGCTCCTGAAGCGTATGAAGCTTTAATGAATTTAGAAAAATACAATGCAACTACCTCAGTTACTCCTATACAAAAAGAGCTAATTAAAATTCGTGCCTCGCAAATAAACGGTTGTGCATTTTGCCTTAACATGCACACTGCAGATGCCAGAAAATATGGTGAAACTGAAAAACGTATTTATCTGATAAGCGCCTGGCGTGAAGCAGACGTTTTTACCCAAGAAGAGCAGGCAATATTGGCTTTAACCGAACAAATTACGATGATTAGTAATCATGTTTCTGATGAAGTTTATCAGAATGCTGCGCGCTTATTTGAGGACAAATATCTAGCTGAAATCATATTGCTTATCATCACAATTAACTCCTGGAACAGGCTTGCAATCGCAACAGGAATGAGAGCAATTTAATTTCAGGAATACAAATTCTGTATTATATATGGGCAATACTTTAGAATAATGATGTATTGCCCTTATAATGCTGAATATCAAAGCAAAAACAAAACTTGAAATAAAAAGAAAATACCGTATTTCTACTCTTTTTTAAAAACTAAAATTCTTTACTTTTGGCGCATGATACCACAGAGATAATGCGCAGCTTTCTATATATAATTTTCACTTTTCTAGTTTTTTTTTCCTGCCAACAGAAAAGCAACAAAACCCTAAAACAAAAAAATACAAAACCACAAATTGACCAACTAATTAAAGTTGCCAATAGCTTTTATAATAGTAATGATTTTGACAGTGCTTTTTATTACCACAACAAAGTAAAAATTATTTGTCGCCCTGTAACTGATGGTGAAAATTATGTAAGCACTTTAAATAAAATGGCCGACATTCAGCAGATTCACGGTGATTATGCCGGAAGCGAATCTACAGCTAGTGAAGCATTACCTTATTTAAAACATATAAAAAACCCGCAATATGCATGGAATACCTATGTCATTTTAAGTATTAATTATTTAAACACATACGACTATAAAAATGCAATATTATACAATCAAAAAGCTTTACAGTTACAAACAGATACATGGCGAAATCTAGCAGCGAAAAACAACATCGCAGTTATTTTGATTGAAGAAGAAAAATACAAGGCGTCCCTTGAAATTTTTCTTTCTTTAAGTATAAAAGAAGAAGTAATACGTAATGATTTGTTTTATGCTAAAGTATTAGACAACATTGGCTTTTGCTATTTTAAAACAAATGAATTTGAAAAGGCAATTTATTATTTGAACAAAAGCCTTAAAATAAGACAAAAGGAAAATAAACCTTTTGATTTAGGCAAAAGCTATCTTCATTTGGCCAAATTCTATCAAAGAATGAACTCTTCTCTGGCAAAAAAATACATGCTATTAAGTTATGATCAGTTTACTATTGTAAATAATGCTGACGAAAGGTTATCTTCCTTAAAACTAATAATCCAAAATACTTCCGGCTCAGAACTAAAAAAATACTCGACTAAGTATGTTGATCTCGTTGACAGTATTTTTGAAGTGAGACAGAAAGTTAAAAATCAGTTCGCACGTGTAAAATACGATTCTAAAAGAGAGAAAGAGGAAAATTTACGACTTAAAACTAATACGGTTGAAAATGAGCTACAACTGGAAAGACAAAAAAACCGAAATATAATTTCATATATTATTATCGTTATTAGCTTGAGTTTAATAATAGTATTGTATCTATATCTGACTTCGAGAGGAAAGAAAGAAAAAATTGAAGCGACTTACAATAGCGAAACCCGAATTGCCAAAAAACTACATGATGAACTTGCCAACGATATTTACCATACTATGGCATTTGTTGAAAATAAAAACCTGGCGATAACCGAAAACAGGGAGCAATTACTAAATAATCTTGATGTTATTTACTCCAGAACCAGAGATATATCAAAAGGAAAATGCTCTATCATTACTGATGAAAATTTTGTTCTGACTCTAAAAGAAATGATTTCAGGTTTTAATACTACAAACGCTAGTATTATTTTAAACGATTTAGAGACAATCTCGTGGAATAGTCTTGACATAACTAAGAAAACAACTGTTTACAGAATACTGCAGGAGTTACTTGTAAACATGAAAAAACACAGTGATGCCACCTTAGTAGAAATCAATTTTAAAAAAACAGAAAAAAATATTATTGTAAATTATCGTGATAATGGAAAAGGTGCTGATCTAACAAAATTATCTTTTAAAAACGGACTTCATAATGTCGAGAACAGAATTCATTCAATAAAAGGGACGATCGAAATAGATTCAGATCCCGGAAAAGGTTTTAAAGTCTTTCTAAAAATTCCATTATTATGATAAAAAAGATTTTAAAATCAATCCCGAACAAAACCGTTTTAAAGTATTTTTTGGCCATTCTTATTTTTTTAATAATAGGATGTGTGATCTATTTATTAAAATCTCCAAAAAATGAGCCTTGTACTAAAGCAAAATACAGTAAAACTGACATAAGAAAAATTCTTAACAAAGCAGATATTTTATTCGATTCATATCGATTAGATAGCTCTTATTATTATTTTAACAAAGCACAATTGTTTTGCAATACCAATACAGATTACATAGATTATGTTTATGCTCTTACCTGCATGGCAGCGATTGAACAAATTCAGGGCGACTTTGTTGCGAGCGAAATATCATTGACAAAAACACTTCCGTATTTAAAAAAAATAAAAAAGCCAAGGTTTGCTGCAAATGTTTATGAGCAGTTTGGCGCCAATTATTATTACACATACGATTACAACAACTCTCTTTTATATTACAGAAAGGCATTACATCTCAAAACGAGTACTTATAGAAAAGTTGTAGTTCTTAATAGTATTTCTCAAATATATATAAAACAAAAAAAGATAAAGCTCGCTGAAAATATATTAACGTCATTATCAAAAATTAAAGTAATATACAACGATGACAAATATACAAATGATCATGAACTTGCCAGAATATTTGATGACCTTGGACTTTGTTATCAAGAACAGGGAAAACCGGAAGCTCTTGAGTGGTACAAAAAAAGTCTGGCCATACAGTTAAAACTAAAAGATACTTATTCCCTTTTATACATCTATCTTCATATTGCTGAATTTTTTCAACTCAGTAAACCTCTGGAAGCGCAACTTTATGCGAAAAAGGCATATTATCTTTCTAACGAATTAAATGACGCGCCTAATAAACTTCAGAGTTTAAAATTGCTAACTAAAACCAGTCAGGAAGATAATCTAAAAAAATATTCCCAACAATTTATTCAGCTTTCTGATAGTATCGAGAAAGTAAGGATGACTGCTAAAAATCAATTTGCCAGAGTTAAATACTATTCTAAAAAAGACAAAAGTGAAAACCTGCAGTACAAAGCAGAAAAAGCAAAAAATGAGCTACAGTTAGAAAGGCAAAAAAACCGTAATATTATTTCGTACATCATCCTCTTTTTTACCACCATCTTCAGTTTATTTCTTTATTGTTACTTAACCATTAAAGGAAAAAAAGAAAAAAATGATGCAATACTTAAAAGTGAGATGCGAATTTCGAATAAACTGCGCGCTGAACTGGCTCATGATGTTTACGAGACATTGACATTTGCAGACAATATTGATCTGACAAAAGAAGATAATAAAGAAACAATACTGAATAATCTTGATACTATTTATGCCCGAACAAGAAATATTTCTAAAGAAAATAGCGCTATTGCTACCGGAAAAAATTATTCAAGCGCTCTAAAAGAAATGATTTCAGAATTTAAAACTCCTGAACTGAATATCTTATTAAATGGTTTTGATTTGATTTTATGGGACTGTATCGAAAAAAATAAAAAAATAGTTCTTTACAGAATTTTACAAGAATTATTTGTCAACATGAAAAAACACAGTCAGGCAACCTTAGTGAGCATTAATTTTAAAATTACTGACAAAACCATGACGATAATTTATAACGACAACGGGATTGGAACGAAAAATAGTACACCAAATTTAAAAAATGGATTGCAAAATGTGGAAAACCGTATTAAAACTATAAATGGAAATATTATTTTTGACAACAATTCAGAAAAAGGATTTAGATTAAGTTTCACCTTTCCTTTGTAAACACCATTATATGTTCAAAAAAGTTTTAGTTGCCGAAGATTTAGACAGTATAAGCATAGCCGTTATTCAGGTACTTGAAGATTTACAAGTTCAAACCATTGATCATGTCAAATATTGTGATGATGGTTTATTAAAAATAAAAAAAGCATTGCTTGAAAACGAGCCTTATGATCTACTCATAAGCGATTTATCTTTTAAGTCTGATCACCGTAATATCACTCTTTCGAGCGGGGAAGAGCTTATTGAGGCAGCGAATGAAGTGCAGCCTAAATTAAAAAAAATAGTGTTTTCTATTGAGGATAAGTCGTATCGTATAAAATCTCTTTTTTACGATTTAAGTATTAATGCCTATGTTTCAAAAGGAAGAAACAGTATTATCGAATTAAGAAAAGCGATTGAAGGTACTTTTAGAAACGAGGAAAAAATTCTTTCTTCAGATTTATCTTTTAGTTTTAATGATAAGGCGCTGATTGAAATTGAATCTTATGATATTTCTATTTTAAAACTTTTGGCTAAAGGTTATATACTGGAAAATATCTCGAGTGAGTTTAAAGCTTCATCAATAACTCCAAACGGAACCAGCAGTATTGAGAAACGCATCAATAAATTGAAAATATACTTTAAAGCGAACAATAACGTCCACCTAATTGCGATTGCAAAAGATTTTGGCCTAGTGTAAATTTTATAAGGTTTTTACGGAATCCCGTAAGGAAATAACTTTTTATAGATTTAAGTTTGTGTAGAATTTATTAACCACCTAATGAAAACTAAATATAAAAGTAATTCAGGGAAGAGTTTGCAACAAATGTTCATCTCAAAAATTAATACTACTCAAAATAAAATCGTTATGAAAACCATGCTACTTTGTCTTTTTCTATCATTAAGTTTTGCATTTGTTTCTGAAAAAACAGGATGGCTTGAAATAGACTGGAAAATTATTTTCATACCCGCTCTTCTTGTTTTGCAAATCATCATCATAGGGACTGCTTTAAAAAACAGGTATAAAAAAGAATAATCTACATTTTCTACACAATATACTCCTTAAGATGAACGAAATCTATACAAACCTATTTCATCTAAAGTAAAACAGCGCGTCTAAAAATTTTAAATTCTTATATTTGAATTTTTACTTACAGCATGAAATATATTTTAAGTTTTGTTCTTTTATTTTTTACCGTCCTCACCTTTTCACAAACTAAACTTCTGTCCTGGAATTTAGAAAACTTTGGAAAATCTAAATCTGAATCTGAATTAAACTTTATAGCCAATACTATCTTTGAGTATGATATTGTAGCTATTCAGGAAGTTGTTGCAGGATACGGTGGTGCACAAGCTGTAGCTAAACTTGCCATGTTGCTAAACGAAAAAGGTACAAAGTGGGATTATTCTATCAGTGATCCAACAAGCAGCAGCAGTTATAAAAAGGAACGTTATGCTTTTCTTTGGAAAACCAGTAAAATAAAACTAAAAGGAAATACCTGGTTAGAAAAAAAGTACCATCTTGAAATTGACAGGGAACCTTATTTTGCGACTTTCGAAATAAATAAAAAGGCCGTAACGCTGGTTAGTTTTCATGCTATTACTAAAAGCAGGCAACCAGAAACTGAAATTAAATACTTTAAATTTCTTCCTGGTGAATACCCTACTCTCAATTTAGTGTTTTTAGGTGATTTTAACTCTCCTCAATCCCACACGGTATTTACTCCTTTAAAAAAAATGGGGTACTCTCCTATTTTACAAAATCAAAAAACGACATTAAAGCAGCAATGCCAAAACAATATCTGCCTGGCCTCTGAATTTGATAATATGTTTTACAAAACAGGTTCTTTAGAATTTACTAATTCCGGTATAATTCCGTTTTATAAAAACTTCAATTCATTAAAAGAAGCCCGAAGAATATCAGATCATATTCCTATTTGGTTCGAATTTTATGTGAAGTAATTATGTTTTTAATTTTTTCTTTCTTGCAGCAGGAAATAAAACATTATTCAGGATCAAACGATATCCCGGAGAATTTGGGTGTAAATCTAAGACTGTAGGAGGATCTCCAACCTGATGCTGGAAATCTTCAGGGTCATGGCCTCCAAAAAAAGTAAACATTCCTTTTCCTTTTTCACCATGAATATATCGTGACTCGCCATTAAGTTCGCAGGTTCCCATTATTAAAACATTCGATTTTATTAATGCGGTATCAAATGATGTTGTTTGGCCCATAAATCCTTTTACTAATTGTGTATGATTCTGGCATAACATACTTGGAATTGGATCCCATTTAGCAGAAAATTCCATTAAAGTAAAATAATCTTTTTCCATCGGAATCCTACGCCTAGAGGTCATATCAATATCTGAAAACTCATATACCTCTGGTTTTCTTTCTAATGTAAAGTCTTTAAAAGCAAATGAATTTCCGTAATTTAATTTTGACTGGTAATTGGATTCACTTGCATCACCATCAAACATTGCTTCGCAAATGTCAACACCATCAGCCGAAAGTGCAATATCGAAACTGTCTGTTGCAGAACACATCGCAAACATAAAACCTCCACCAATAACGAAATCCCGGATTTTTTTTGCAACCGCTCCTTTTTCTTGTGATACTTTACCATAACCTAATTTTACAGCTAGAGCCTCGGCATCTCTTTTTTGATCTATATACCAGGGTGTATTTTTATATGCGGCATAAAATTTACCATATTGTCCTGTAAAATCTTCATGGTGTAAGTGCAACCAATCGTAAAGCAGCAATTGATCAGTTAAAACTTCTTCATCATAAATAGGTGTAAAAGGAATTTCGGCATACGTTAAAACTAATGTTACAGCATCATCCCAAGGTTGTTTTCCTTTTGGGGTATAAACAGCAATTTTAGGCGCTTTTTCGAGAATAACCGATTCCATATTTTGTGACGGACTTGAGATATCGTTTAAAATCGAAGCTTCTTCTGTATCCGAAAGTACCTCAAAGCTTACTCCGCGAATCTTGCATTCTTTACGAATTTCGTCAGTATCAGGCAACAAAAACGAGCCTCCACGATAATTAAGCAACCAACTTGCCTTATAATCTTTACTTAAACACCAGTATGTTATTCCGTAAGCTTTTAAATGGTTTTGTTGTGTAGTTTCATCCATCGGAATTAAGATAAACGAAGCTTTTGCTGTTAATGAAAGTAGAAATATGAAAATATAAACTAAGCTCTTATTCATTAGAAAATTATTTTAGTAAAGATATAAAGTAAGCATTTAAAAATACAACAGATATGCCGGTTTTATACTTTTTTTAATGTTAAATAAGAGTTTATGAGAAATGATTTAGAAGCGCATTTTTGTCAAAATCAGGTAAAAACACCTATTTCATAAAAGCATATTATAATTACATTTGCTGTCCCGAGTCATCAAACTAATCAATGAAAAACCAAGAACCATGAAGTTTAATGATAGTAATAACCAACCAAAGGGACTAAATGTAATGCAAAAAATAGCTTTATGTGTACTTGTCTTAACGATAATTTTATACTACGTACTTTCGATTCAATTTTTGACAAGCTAAATTTTAAATTGATAAAACTGCAATTTCGTTTTGAATCGCATACACCACTAATCCTGCAATATTTCTGGACTCCGTTTTTAGTAATAAATTATTACGATGTCCCTCTACGGTTCGCGGGCTTAAATAAAGATGCTCAGCAATTTCTGTGGTCGTTTTTTGCAGGCAAATAAGCTGAAGAATTTCTATTTCGCGAGGAGAAAGAAAACTAGTTTCTAAATTTCCTTTTGAATTTTTAGTCGAAATAATTGTTTCCTGGATTGTTTTGAGAACATTCTCACTATAATAAAAGCCCTTTTTTGAAACTTGATTTATGGTGTGAATTAAATCTTTTGGCGTTGTATTTTTAATTAAGTAAGCAACAGCACCAACCTGAATCATATTTGCGATAAACGATTTTGTATCATAACTCGTTAAAGCAATTATTTTAATTTCGGGAAATGATTTACGGATTATTTTGGTGGCTTCAACGCCATTAAGGACAGGCATTTTCAAATCCATCATAATAATATCCGGTTTGATTATGCTGTCATTTAAGTTAGACAGAAGTTCTTCTCCGTTTGATGCTTCAAAAATAATATCGATATTATCTTCTCTTTGCAATAAAAAAGATATTCCTTTACGGAATAAAACTTCATCATCTACTAAAGCAATTTTAATAGCGGCACTCATTTTTATTTGATTTTGGTCGTTTGGTTCGTCGAAATTACAAAATATCAAACGAAAACAGCCTCAGAATCTTAACATATTAAACAAAAAGCGTGTTTGTTTATCGATTTTAACTTAAAAAGTGAAAATTACGGCGATACCTTTACCCATCTCAGAGTCAATTTCTAAGGTTCCGTTTAAAAAAGAAACCCTGCTATCGATATTTTTCATTCCTAATCCTTTTTGATTTTCAGCATTTTTACTGTCAAATCCAACTCCGTTATCTTTATAATGGCAGGTATTAATTCCGTTTTGATTCTCAAAATTGATCCAAATCTGACTTGATTTGCCATGATTTAATGAATTGTTCATTAATTCCTGCAAAATCCTAAAAACATGTAAATGACGGTCAATCTCTTTTTCATCGAAATCAATTTCATTTTCATAAGTTACTTTTACAGATTTACTGCTTTCGAATTCCTCGCATAATTCCTGAATACCGGCATTAAGTCCAAATTTCTCAAAAACCGGAGGCAATAAATTATGGGCAATTTTTCTGGAATTCTCTAAAGCTTTTGCCGTTAGATTAATAATATTATCAGTAATCTCTTTGGTCTCGGCTTCGGTTAAATTTGGAGCAGAAAGTAAATGGGTATTTAATGAAACAATATTAAGTTTAGAACTAATATCATCATGTAAATCCTGAGCAATTCGTTTTCGCTCTTCTTCCTGCGTAACAATCACAGCATGTAATTGTTCTTTTTGATATTGTAATATCAAATCTCTTTTTTCTAATTCCTTTTGAATTATTTTTTTTCTTGAAAAATAGAAAAACACCACTAAAAAAACAGCAACCACCATCAAGAAACAGGACGTATATAAAATAATCGCCACTATTTCTTTTTCGTAATCAAGATTTGTACTCATAACTCAGCATTCTTTTTTGAAAAACTCTTTATCCATTCAAATAAAATAAAAAAGTAATAAACGATAAATAAAAAAGCATTTAATCTCCAGCTAAGATATTTAACATCATTACTTAACCCTACAGTCAGATTACCAACTAAGAATAAAACCGTACTTCCAAACATATATCCAATAATACCTATTGTAAGATAGTAATATTGTTTATTTTCTGTAATCATATTGTAAAAATGAATTAAAGCAAAAACAACCGTTAATAAAGAACTGACAGTAATTTGAAATAAATCAAACTTAAATTGCAGACCGGGATTATAAACAAGTCTTGCCAGTAAGATTAATAATGTAAAACCTAAAGCTATCAGAACAAATTTTTTTTGAACTTTATACTTGTACAATGACCTGTAGAACAATCCCAACAAGACCATCTGACCAATAAAGAAAAAATTCATCAGCAGTAAATTTTTCATTTTTAAATGATACAGAACTTCCATTCCAAATTGTACTAAGAATGAAAATACTAAATAAAGCAATAAAAAAACATTAGCTTTTTCCTTTCGGAAAAAGCTAAATGAATATAAACCTACAGTGACTGCTAAAAGTAAGTAGCCACAATATATTAAAAAATCATCCATTACACAAGCGGACTAGTCGGGTCTCCATAAGGTGGACACGGACGAGTTGCATCATAAACAACTGATTCTGCATTTTCAACTGCTCCATCTCCAGAGAAGAACACATCTCTATAAATTCCTTTTTCATCTAATTTTGTTCCCACAAAAACTAAAACCTGCTCGCCTGCAGCATTAATAGCTTTATAAGCACGAACAGCATCAATTGGATTCGCCAATACTGATTTTAAAGTTGCTAACGGAATAAGGTAAGCCCCTGTTTTCTTGCCCAACTCATCTTGTTCAGCACTTGCTTTGCGATAGTTTGCGGTCCAGGTTTCAGCAACAGACAAGCTTACTTCTACACTACCTAATTTTTCGAAATTTTCTTCTTGTGACATAATCTAAATTTGTTTTTGGTTATTAATTAATATACAATTCTTGGAATCAATTGTTTAGCTAAACTACTCAATTTTATCAAAAAAGTTAACATTTAAGCATAAAAAAAGCCTCAAAAAGAGGCTTAATTATATTATTAAAACGGAACATCGCTATCGTCATCGTCATCATTTAAGTTACTGCCAAACGCTTCATTAGGCGATGGTAAATTTTTAGTGATAAACGGATTATCTTCATGATTCATTTTTGATGGTAAATCATCATAACTACCAGAGAAATCATCAAGGTTATCAAACTTACCAAGGTGTCCAATAAATTTTAATCGAATGTTTTCGATACCACCATTACGGTGCTTCGCGATCATGATTTCTGCCTGACCTGTAGTTGGCGATGCTTCATCATCATCCCATTCTTCAATTTTGTAATATTCAGGACGGTATAAAAACGAAACAATATCAGCATCCTGCTCAATTGCCCCAGATTCACGAAGATCCGATAGCAACGGACGTTTACTGGAACCACGCGTCTCTACCGCACGCGATAACTGAGATAGTGCAATTACCGGAACGTTTAGCTCTTTTGCCAGGGCTTTTAAGTTTCGGGAAATTGTAGAAATCTCCTGCTCACGATTTCCTCCTCCTTTATTATTTCCTCCGGCAGTCATCAACTGCAAATAATCAATGATTATAATCTTGATACCATGCTGTGAAACCAAACGACGACATTTTGCTCTTAAATCGAAAATAGAAAGTGACGGCGTATCATCAATAAACAAAGGGGCTTTTTCTAAGTTTTTTACTTTGGTACTCAACATTTCCCATTCGTGGGGTTCTAGTTTACCGGTACGTAATTTCTCTGATGACAATCCTGTCTCTGAGGAAATTAACCTCGTGATCAACTGAACCGAAGCCATCTCAAGAGAGAACAAAGCTACACCATGCCCGTACTGAATAGCAATATTTCTTGCCATCGAAAGTACAAAGGCCGTTTTTCCCATCGCAGGTCTCGCCGCGATAATAATTAAATCGCTGGGCTGCCATCCTGAAGTCAGTTTATCAAGATTATGAAAACCAGTTTCAACACCACTTAAACCTTCTTGTTTTGCAATTTCTTCAATCTTCTTTTTAGCCTGAAGGACTAAACTCTGAGCAGTTTCAGAACTACGCTTGATATTTCCTTGTGTTACTTCATATAATTTTGATTCGGCCTGATCAAGCAAATCAAATACATCGGCAGTTTCATCATAAGATGCTTCGATAATTTCAGTCGAAATACGAATCAAACTTCTTTGAATAAATTTTTGAAGAATAATACGTGAGTGAAATTCGATATGCGCCGAAGAGGCAATTTTTTGCGTAAGCTGAATTAAATAAAAATCTCCTCCAGCCAATTCTAATTTTCCATTTTTCTTCAACTGAGTCGAAACCGTCAACAAATCGATTGGCTGTGTTTCTGTAAAAAGCTGAACGATTGCTTCAAAAATATATTTGTGCGCCTCTTTGTAAAAAGCATCTCCTTGCAAAATATCAATTACATCATCAACTCCTTTTTTATCAATCATCATCGCCCCAAGCACAGCTTCTTCTAAATCAAGAACTTGCGGAGGGAGTTTCCCTTTTTCCAAACTAATAACTGAGGGTTTATTTACCTTTGCAGGGTTTGCATTTTTGAAATTTTCCATATAGCGAAAGTAGCAAAATTTAAAAAAAAATTGCTATCGAGTTATAACTATTAATTGTTTATAAATAAGATGATTTTGTTCATAACCAAAAAAAAATCCGAAACTGTAAGGCTTCGGATTTTAAATCGTTTTACATGAATTTACTCTTTATACTCGCCCATATTACTGTATTTGTCCATTCTTTGGGCAATTAAGTCGGCTGTTGATAAGTCTTTTAATTCATTATATCCTTTAGTGATGTATTCTGCTACTGTTTTGAAAGTAGTTTCGCGATCGTAATGCGCTCCACCCAGCGGTTCTGGTATTACATCATCAACTAATTTTTGTTTTTTCATGTCAGATGAAGTCAATTTTAAAGCATCTGCAGCACGTTCTTTGTACTCCCAGCTTTTCCATAAAATAGACGAACATGATTCTGGCGAAATTACCGAGTACCATGTGTTTTCTAACATGTATACTTTATCACCAACACCTATTCCTAAAGCTCCTCCAGAAGCACCTTCACCAACGATAATGGTGATAATTGGCACTTGTAAACGAACCATTTCGAAAATGTTTCTGGCAATAGCTTCTCCTTGTCCTCTTTCTTCGGCTTCAAGACCTGGATATGCACCCGGAGTATCTACTAAAGTTAAAACCGGAATTCCGAATTTCTCTGCCATTTTCATCAAACGCAAAGCTTTACGGTATCCTTCAGGATTTGCCATACCAAAATTACGGTACTGACGTGTTTTTGTATTAAAACCTTTTTGCTGACCCACGATCATAAACGACTGACCGTTTATTTTTCCTAGTCCGCCCACCATCGCTTTATCATCTTTAAAATTTCTGTCTCCGTGAAGTTCTAAAAATGTATCTCCGCAAATTGCTCTGATATAGTCTAAAGTGTAAGGTCTGTTAGGATGCCTTGATAGCTGAACTCGTTGCCAAGCCGTAAGGTTTTTGTATATTTCTTTCTTAGTTTGTTCTAATTTTTTGTTGATTTCCTTGCAGGTTGGTGTTACATCAACATCAGATTCTTTTCCAATTATAACACACTTTTCTAACTGTTCTTCAAGTTCTTTTATTGGAAGCTCAAAATCTAAATATTCCATGGATTTTTGAATTTTGTTTTTAAATCGAACCGCAAATATAAAAATATTATATCATTGGTGTGATTAAATCGTATTTAAAATGTAAAAATGTAATTTAAAAATAAGGAAATTATTACACTTCCTTCTTATTTTTATAATGTTTAAAAACGCCATTTAAGATAACCGTAATTACAATTATCAGCGCGCCAATATAAAATTCTGCACTCATTTTTTCTTTTCCTCCCAAAATAAAATACGCCAGAATAATTCCGTAAACAGGCTCTAAGTTAGTCGTTAACATTACCGTATAAGGCGTTAATTTCTGCATCACTTTTACAGATGCCGTAAAGGCATACGCAGTACAAACCGATGCTAAAACCAATAGCAGAATCCAGTTATTTAGTGACATGGTAAAGAAATCTGCATTGAATTTTCCTTGTATCAAAAAATAAATCGAAATAAAAAAAACTCCCGCTCCAAACTCATAAAACGTGATTACCGAAGGTTCATGGTCAGAAATTAACTTACCATTCATTAAGGTAAATAAAACCCCTAAAATGATCGAGGCCAAAGCGTAATACATTCCTTCCAGGTATTTTACTTCTACCCGCATGATTAATGCTAAACCTGCTATAATAATTAACCCGAAGAAAACTTCATAAAATAAAATTTTTCTTCCATAAAAAAGCGGTTCAAGCAAGGAGGCAAAAAAAGCACCTAACGAAAATATCGAAAGTGTTATCGACACATTCGAAACATGAATCGCCTTGAAAAAGAAAATCCAGTGCATTGCAATTAGCAATCCAACAAAAATTAATTTAGCAAAAGATGTAGCCGAAATCACGAAAGATTGTTTCTTATATACAATAAAACCAGCCAGAAAAATCCCGGCAAGAAGCATTCTAAACCATACTAAATTTTCAGCATCAATCGTGATCAAAGCGCCAAGAACAGCCGTGAAACCCCAGATAAAAACAATTAAATGAAGATTTAAATAACTTTTTAAATTATCGTTTCGCATTACGTAATAGGTATACTGCCAAAATTCCGAAAACCATATTCGGGAACCAGACAGCAAATAAAGGTGAGAAAGTAGATTTTTCGGCAAGAGTACCGAATATTTTATCAAAAAATACGAATGAAAATGCAATTGCAATACCTATGGCAAGATTCGTTCCCATACCACCACGGCGTTTCATAGACGAAACCGCTACGGCAATAATGGTAAGGATAAAAGCAGAAACCGGTACGCTGTATTTTTTGTAAAGTACTACCAGATAAGTGTTGATATTTCCTGAACCTCTTTTGCGTTCCTTCTCGATAAAATCAATCAGCTTACCTAGCGGAAGCGTCTCTGCAATATAAACTACCGGAGTTAAATCAGCCAGTTCAAATTTGAAAGCCACATTCTTCTCAGGTACTTTTTCTATTTTATCATTAAGTTCACCAAGAGTTCTTTTGGTATAATCATACAG
Source organism: Flavobacterium sp. SLB02 (assembly GCF_009664855.1). Taxonomy (GTDB): domain Bacteria; phylum Bacteroidota; class Bacteroidia; order Flavobacteriales; family Flavobacteriaceae; genus Flavobacterium. The sequence continues at coordinate 6,317,520 of NZ_CP045928.1, read as the reverse complement.
AATGTAGATTTTCTTTTTAGGATCCCATTTAATACGACTTGCAGTAATTTTATACGTTAACTGCTCTTTTTCGAAATGTTCCAATGTAAAATTAAAAGCCGTTTTAGACTCCTCATTAAAACTATTTACAAAAATAAAATCGTTGTCATTAATCTGTCTGTATACGTTGGTATTTTCCCCCCGCATCAGCTGTTTTCCGTTTCCTTTCAGATACGTATACCTAAAATTATTAAAACCTTCACTGGCAGCCGGAACGATGAAAAACCCCATTAAAAGCACAAAAACCGAAACAATCGAAGCGCCAATAATATAAGGTCGTAAAAAACGGGTAAACGAAATTCCCGAACTTAAAATCGCAATAATTTCAGTATTATTGGCCAATTTCGAGGTAAACCAAATCACCGATAAAAACAAAAATATCGGAAACAAGGAGTTCGCAAAATAAATCGTAAAATTGTAATAATAGACCGCGATTGCTGTAAACGGAATCTTGTTCTCCAGCATTTTATTCACCTTTTCAGAGACGTCAATTACAATCCCAATCGGAATAAATAATAAGATCATCACCGAGAAAGTGGCTAAATATCTTTTTAAAATATACTTATCTATTATCGTCAGCATATATTGTTTTGTTTGTTTTGTTTCAGGTTTCAGGTTCTACTCAGAACTTGAAACGTAAAACCTGAAACTTGAAGCTTTTTTTAAAGTCTTTGACTCATGTTTTTAACCATCATTTCTTTCCATGGTCTAAAATCTCCTGCTAAGATATGTTTTCTGGCTTCACGAACCAACCACATATAGAAACCAAGATTATGAATCGTAGCAATTTGTTTTCCTAAATATTCGTTGGCTGCAAATAAGTGACGTAAATATGCTTTTGTATATTCAGTATCTACAAAAGTATGCCCCATCTCGTCGATTGGTGAAAAATCAGCTTCCCACTTTTTGTTTTTAATATTGATTGTTCCGTTTGCCGTAAACAACATACCGTTTCTGGCATTACGAGTTGGCATAACACAATCAAACATATCAATACCTAACGCAATATTTTCTAAAATATTAATTGGAGTTCCTACTCCCATTAAATAACGAGGTTTATCTTCCGGTAAAATTTCGCAAACCACTTCGGTCATGGCATACATTTCCTCAGCAGGTTCCCCTACTGATAAACCGCCAATAGCATTTCCTTGTTGTCCTGCATTGGCAATATATTCAGCAGATTGCTGACGTAAATCTTTATAAGTACTTCCCTGAACAATAGGGAAAAAAGTTTGCTCGTATCCGTATTTATAAGGCACTTTATCCAAATGGCTGATACAACGATCCAACCAACGGTGTGTCATATGCATAGAGCGCTGCGCGTATCTGTAATCGCAAGGATAAGGTGTACATTCATCAAAAGCCATAATAATATCAGCCCCAATCGTACGCTGAATTTCCATTACACTTTCAGGTGAAAAAAAGTGGTATGAACCATCAATATGCGATTTAAACTTTACTCCTTCTTCCTTAATTTTCCTGTTATTCGAAAGAGAATACACCTGATATCCACCAGAATCCGTCAAAATATTACGATCCCAATTCATAAATTTGTGCAATCCTCCCGCTTTTTCAAGAATTTCTGTCTGCGGACGTAAATATAAATGGTATGTGTTTCCCAGGATAATATCCGGATTAATATCTTCTTTTAGCTCACGCTGGTGTACCCCTTTTACAGATGCAACCGTTCCAACAGGCATAAAAATAGGCGTTTCGATTACGCCGTGATCTGTAGTAATGCTTCCCGCTCTCGCTTTAGATTGCGGATCTTTTTTCAATAAATCAAACTTCATCTGTTTCTTTTTTCAGTCGGCAAAGATAGGCTAATTTCAGGAAAATTTAATCAATTAGATAATTTGTCAATTAGAAAATGAGATAATGATTTTCATCAACCTAAAACTTTGGTTTTTTGAGTTTGGATTTAGAATTTAGAATTTATTTTCCCGATAGCGTTTCCGCCGCGGCGGATCGGGCTATCCGCTACAAGTCCTCGCACTTCCTTAGTCAGGCTGTGGGCTTTTCACTTCTATCGCTAACGCAAAAAAAAGACGTGACAGTTTCATCAGAAATTTTTAAATTTGAATACAATCAAAAAAAAATCTGCAAAATCTGCTTGCAAAAAACAAAAAGAAAAAAATGAACTTAGCCCAAAAACTAGGATATCCTCAAGACACAAAACTCTTAATCATTCATGCCGACGATGCCGGATTATCACATTCAGAAAATCAGGCCACTATAAAAGCACTCCAAAACGGATCCGTAAACTCTTATAGTATAATGGTTCCTTGCCCATGGTTTTATGAAATGGCAGCATTTGCCAAAAACAATCCCAATTATGATTGTGGCATTCATTTAACACTGACTTGCGAATGGGAAAATTATAAATTCGGACCAATTCTTCCAGTGGCAGAAGTTTCGAGTTTAACAGATCAAAACGGATATTTTTATAAAACCCGAAAAGATTTCAAAAACAATGCAAAACCAGAAGAAGTCAAAAAAGAACTTACGGCACAAATAGAAAGAGCATTACAATTCGGCATACAGCCTACCCATCTCGATTCGCATATGTGCAGCGTGGGAGTAACTCCGCAAATTTTAGAAATCTATAAAGAACTCGGAAAAACCTATGGTTTACCCGTTTTCATTAACAAAGAATTTGTAGAATCTATTAGTTTATCCGATGAAAAATATAATTATGAAAATACCCTTGTCTCCGACAATCTTTTAATAGGCTATTTTAATGATTTCGAAAAAGGAGAACTCAAATCTTCTTATGCAAAAGCTTTAGATAATGTTGAGCCTGGCTTCAATGTCTTTTTGCTTCATCCCGCTTTTGATGATAGTGAAATGCAAGGCATTACCATAAATCATCCAAATTTTGGATCAGCCTGGCGTCAAATTGACTTTGATTTTTTTACCAGCCAAGAATGCAAATCAAAACTAAAAGAAAACAACATTCAATTAATTACCTGGAGAGATATTCGCGGAATTAGATAATTTGTTAATTAGAAAATGAGATAATAATTCTGATAACCTGAAACAAACTCTGGAATTTTTAATTCAAACAGAAGAATGTGAATACTACAACATTCTGATTCAAAAACTATAACACTACTAAATCATTGATTTCTTAACTTTATAAAACACTTTAAAAATTAGAAACCATGATAAATTCAGAAGAAAAAAAATCTCCAGATCTAGATCAAATTAAAGATGATCAAATCGAGAAAAATCTGGAAAATTTAGATTATCCGGCAAACGAAGACATTTATAATCAGGAAGAAAAACTGGAAGACATCGATCCTGAAGGAATTTCAGGCGAAAGAACAGTCATTCAAAACGATAACAATGACAATGAATGGAAACAAAATAGTGACAAACTCGGAAACGATTTAGATATTCCAGGCTCAGAACTTGACGATGAGCAGGAAGAAATTGGCTCAGAAGACGAAGAAAACAATTTTTATAGCGAAGGCGACACTGAATAACCCTTTTTGCCACAGATTAAAAGATTAACCTGGTTTTTAAATCACCTTAATCTTTTAATCTGTGGCAAACTTTTTTTATTATAGAATATACTTTTTGCGACAGCTCACACACATTAGCATCCATTTTTTTTAAATCAATTGAATCATTTTTATCTATTACAACCTTTTTTTCTCTTAAGAAGATTTCCTTTTTTTTCTAAATCAATAAAAAAAGGGCTAAAATTTAACAATTACAGCAAACTAAAGCTAAAAATCATTTGTCAGCCCGCAAAATAAAAATTACTTTTGCACCAGTTTAACTTTTACACATAAAATGAAGCCTAACACACAACAATTAAGCGATTTAACTATCCAAGTAAGAAGAGATATTCTTCGAATGGTACATGCTGTCAACTCAGGTCACCCAGGTGGTTCACTAGGTTGTACTGAATTTTTGGTAACACTGTACCAAAACATTATGGAGCGTAAAGAAGGTTTTGATATGGACGGAATTGGAGAAGATATTTTCTTCCTTTCAAATGGTCATATTTCTCCTGTATTTTATAGCGTATTAGCACGTAGCGGTTATTTCCCTGTTTCAGAACTTGCAACTTTCAGATTATTAAACTCACGTTTACAAGGGCACCCAACAACTCACGAAGGATTGCCTGGAGTTCGTATGGCTTCTGGTTCATTAGGACAAGGTTTATCTGTAGCTCTTGGTGCTGCTCAGGCAAAAAAATTAAATGGTGACAATCACTTAATCTATACTTTACACGGAGACGGTGAATTACAAGAAGGTCAAAACTGGGAAGCGATCATGTATGCTTCTGCTAAAAAAGTAGACAACCTTATTGCAACTGTTGACGTTAACGGAAAACAAATTGATGGTACAACTGACGAAGTTTTGGCCATGGGAAGTATCCGTGCAAAATTTGAAGCTTTTGACTGGGACGTTCTTGAAATTAAAGAAGGAAACAACATCGATGCTATCATTGCAGGTTTAACTGATGCAAAATCAAGAACAGGAAAAGGAAAACCAGTTTGTATTTTACTATATACTGAAATGGGTAACGGAGTTGATTTTATGATGCATACTCATGCATGGCACGGTAAAGCACCAAACAATGACCAATTGGAAAGTGCTTTGGCTCAAAACTATTCTGCAGATCAAATCGATTATTAAAAAAAGCTTTAAGCTTTAAGCAATAAGCTTTATGCCTATTGCCTACAGCCTATTGCGTACAGCAAAAAACAAAATGAAAAAATATACAAATACAGGAAGTAAAGATACTCGTTCAGGTTTTGGAGCGGGAATGACTGAACTAGGTCAAAAAAACGAAAAAGTAGTAGCACTTTGTGCTGATTTAATTGGTTCATTAAAATTTGATGATTTCAAGAAAAATCACCCGGAGCGTTTTTTCCAGATTGGTATCGCAGAAGCTAACATGATTGGTATCGCTGCAGGTTTAACAATTGGAGGAAAAATTCCTTTTACAGGAACTTTCGCTAACTTCTCTACAGGAAGAGTTTACGATCAAATTCGTCAATCTGTTGCTTATTCTGATAAAAATGTAAAAATCTGTGCTTCTCACGCTGGTTTAACACTTGGTGAAGATGGAGCAACTCACCAAATCCTTGAAGATATCGGATTAATGAAAATGTTGCCTGGAATGACCGTAATCAATACTTGTGATTACAACCAAACTAAAGCTGCTACATTAGCATTAGCAGATCATCATGGTCCTGCTTATTTACGTTTTGGCCGTCCGGTTGTGCCTAACTTTATGCCAGCTGACGAACCTTTCGTAATTGGAAAAGCAATTTTATTAAACGAAGGAACTGATGTAACAATCGTTGCAACAGGACACTTAGTTTGGGAAGCTCTTATTGCTGCTGAAGCTCTTGAAGCAAAAGGAATTTCTGCCGAAGTAATCAACATTCACACTATTAAACCTCTTGACGAAGAAGCGATTCTAAAATCATTGGCTAAAACGAAATGTGTGGTAACTGCAGAAGAGCACAACATTCTTGGAGGTCTTGGAGAAAGTGTTTCAAGAGTACTGGCTTTAAACAATCCAGCTCCACAAGAGTTTGTTGCTGTAAACGATAGTTTTGGTGAATCTGGAACTCCGGAGCAATTAATGGAAAAATACAAATTGAATAACCAGGCGATTGTTGAAGCTGTAGAAAGAGTGATCAAAAGAAAATAATTTTTAGATTTTCTTACTTTATATCAAAAACCCCGAAATCACTTTCGGGGTTTTTAGTTTGTACTAACAATAAATAGTAGTACAAGGAAAGATCAGTAGAAAGCACAGCTATCGGATTCGAACCTGAATGAACAAAATTCAACATCAGATAAATCTGGACTTCCGTAACTTCACAGGCCGAACTAATAACCGATGATACCCCCCAAGCACATCATTATTAGTTGAACAAAAATCACGACTCATCTTATCATACTCATCGCTTCTTTCTATTTGCAGCCTCCTTAACTGATCTTTAATTGCAGCAAAAGCTCTACTAAACTCTTGCTTTTTATTTGAGATTCAATCATTATTCTTACAAACCTACTATTTTGATTCAGATATTCATTACGGGAAAACGTAAACGGATAAATTAATTTCTAAAAACAATACACATTTAAACATTAGAGACTTTTTTACTAACAAAAAAAAAACCCGAAATCACTTTCGGGTTTTTTAGTTTATTATGAATCAAAAAGTTAATTCTTTTTGATCGGGTATGTTTTATCAAGATGAATTCTTAATCGTCCTGCAGCTGTATAATCTTCTTTCACAAAAGCTCCATTTGCACCTGTTGGTTTTCTAGGAATTCCTCTAGGTTCAAATTCATTTGTATTTGGCGTAGCAGGATTATCTTCTCTAGCATCCCAAGGATAATAAAATCCAGTTCCATAATTTATATAAACATCACCTACTTTAACCATACCAATTTCATTTGTTGGTTTTGTAAGCTCAAACCTTGTACTAAAGCCGTCACCATCATCATCAAAATCTACAAAGTCAGCTATTCCGTCTCCATCGGTGTCGTCAATCAAGTCATCTGTAGGTTTCGGATATTTAGTTGTGTTTCTAAAATCATAAACATAACCATCACCATTTACATCTTCTAAATAATCAGGAACGCCATCCCCAACGATAACAATTCCTCCTGTCGAATTAGAAACAGTATATTCATTATCCATTCTTTGTAAATCAAACAACTTGAAACTAAATACTAAACAAGAATACGCAGGACCATCAGTACCTACAGTACCGGCATAATAAGCTAATCCTGAAGGCAAAAACATAACTCCTGCACCATAATTATCATAAGTAATAACACCATTCCCTGCAGGCGGAGTAGAGATACCTGTTTTAAACTGAGGAAAAATCTCAGACCAGCCCTCGATTACACTACCCTCAGGTGAGTATGCAAATAAGTTAAAAGTCTCGGCATTTCCATAAGAACTATCAAATACTTTCCCATTCAAAAAATTACCTGAATACGAAGCAACAATTCTATCTGTATTCATTGGCTTGCTACCTGTTCCTTCCCTTAAACTTAAAAAATATACCTCATAATTCACATCATTACTGTAAACCTTTCTTGTCTTCAAAGGATATTCCGTTTGATCCCAAATTGAAGTTTGCGTTCCTCCTGCAGGAATTTTTTCAATTACAATATCAAAATTAGGAGTTACTTCCTTAATATAATTAGTCTTTAAATACTTAACAATAGAATCATTATCAGCTTTGTATTGTTCTTTATAGTCTCTTAGAGGCACAGTCACAACATCGTCATCATCACTTTTATTACAAGACACAATCGCTATTCCCGCAAGTAATAAAATAAAATAATATTTAAATTTATTCATTATTGTTAATTTTTTAGGTGCGCAAGATACAATATTGATTTATTTTTGTAAAGAATTTAACTTTGAATTTAGAAAAATTATGCGAATAGATAAATACTTATGGTGCGTACGCTATTACAAAACCAGAAATATGGTTACTGAAGCTTGCAAAAAGAACCATATTACAGTAAATGGGCAGGTTGCCAAACCCTCTAAAGAAGTTTTTCCAACTGATAAAATTACCTTTAGAAAAGATCAGATCACACAAATTATAACGGTCCTTGATATACCGGAAAGCCGCGTTGGTGCAAAACTGGTAGATATTTACAGAAAAAATGAAACCCCGGCCGAAGCTTATGCGCATTTAGAACTATTAAAACTATCTAAAGAGCATTACAGAAAAACCGGAACCGGAAGACCAACCAAAAAAGACAGAAGAGATATCGACGAATACGGAAATGATATTATTGATGAAGAAGACAAGAATTAAAAATCAATTTTTCAAATCCCAAATTCCAATTCAAAAAATCTGAAATCTAAAATCTAAAATCTAAAATTCTAGTTGTAATTTAGCAAAAAAAATCATGAGCAAAAACATCATCTTAACAAATCAGGAAATCGAACATAAAATAAAACGTATTGCTTACCAGATATACGAAACTTTTGTTGACGAAGAAGAAGTTGTAATTGCCGGAATCGCTTCTAACGGATCTATTTTTGCTCAAAAAATTGCTTTAGCCCTAAGTACAATTTCGACACTTAAGGTTTCTCTTTGCGAAGTTAAGGTCGACAAACAAAATCCGCAATTGCCTATTCAGACTTCTTTAACTAAAGAAGAATACGAAAACAAAGGATTAGTACTTGTAGATGACGTTTTAAATTCAGGCACTACTTTAATCTATGCTGTTCGTCATTTCTTAGACGTTCCGCTAAAGAAATTCAAAACAGCAGTACTTGTAGATCGAAATCACAAAAAATACCCTGTAAAGGCCGATTTTAAAGGAATCTCTTTATCTACCTCTTTATTAGAGCATGTTCAGGTTGTTTTTGATGACAACGGCGACAATTATGCTTTTTTAAGCTAAGATTTCCAGAATATCCTGAACTGTTTCATCGACAGCTTTATCATCAACCGAAACTTTATGTTGTGCATGGTTGTAATAATAGCTTCTGTCGAACAAATGCTTTGCGATAAATTCTCTCATTTCCTCTTCATCCATATTAGCGATTAACGGGCGCTTGCTTTTGTTATGAATTAATCTATTGTATAAAGTGTCTATTGAAGCCTTTAAATAAATCGAGGTAACATCGTCTCTTTTTAATAATTCATGGTTATTGGCATAACAAGGCGTTCCTCCGCCTAAACCTATGATGCTGTTTTCTGAAGATTGAAGTAATTCCAGAAACATTTCGTGTTCTAATTTCCTAAAATGGATCTCTCCAAATTGCTCGAAAATCTCATTTATAGATAAATTTGCTTTATTTTCGATACATTTATCTAAATCCAGAAACGGAATATTTGTAATTTTTGACAAGTTTTGGGCAATTGTTGACTTTCCGCAGCCCATATATCCTAATAATATAATCTTTTTCATTTTAATAAGAACCTAAAAATTAAGGTGTTGTAAATTTTGATTAAAAAAAGACAAATTTATAATAAATAAGCTTGCAAATATCAAAAATAACTCCTTATATTTGCACCCGCATTCAAGGAAAGAATATGACTCGATAGCTCAGTTGGTAGAGCACATCACTTTTAATGATGGGGTCCTGGGTTCGAGCCCCAGTCGGGTCACAAAATTTGTGATTTACAAAATACTTTTCTTGATAGCATGACTCGATAGCTCAGTTGGTAGAGCACATCACTTTTAATGATGGGGTCCTGGGTTCGAGCCCCAGTCGGGTCACAAAAGGTCGAGTATTCATTTACTTGACCTTTTTTTATTTGAGGCCACGTGGAGAAACGGTAGACTTGCCATCTTGAGGGGGTGGTGCTCGTAAGGGCGTGTGGGTTCAAATCCCACCGTGGTCACTAAAAGCGGAAATCTTTATTTACAAGATTTCCGCTTTTTTAATTTTAAGGCAGTTCAACTAAATACATGCTTTAATATTTACTTCAAAAATCTATTATATTTACAAAACCGAAAGTTTACAAATATATAATTTAGAGTATACATAAATTTATGAAGCTAAAAAATATACTATGTGTTTTAATTGTATTTATTTTTTTTTCTTGCAAAAAAAATAAAGACGAGCAATTAAAGAAAGATATTCTTGGTGAGTGAACCTACATCAAAACAGAAGACCAAAGAAAACCAAAAAAAAAACAATTCTCACACGCCTCCGCCACCAACTATTCTTGGCAACCATGTACAAGGATATATTTTTTCAGAAAATAATTTATGCGAAGACAAATCCGGGTATTTTAAAAGAATTGAAGGAGACGAAAGAAGAGACAGGGAAACAATTTTCTTAGGAACTCAGACCAAATATAAGATTGAAAACGATAGTCTTAAAATTTTTGATTTATTGAGTAAGACCTGGGACAATCAAAAAATACAGTCACTTATTGGCGACACATTAACAACAAAAGTAGCTGACAGCCTGTTTGCCAAATATGCAAGAACCAAGTATAAAATTGATCCAAATGAAAATTACGACAAAATTATAGTTTCATCTTCTGGCTGTTATGGTACTTGTCCTGTTTCAAACATAAGTATTGACAAAAGCGGTAACATCTTCTATAATGGTCAGCAGTACAATACTCAAAATGGCCAATTTAAATCAAAGATTACTCAAACTGAATATCAAAAAATTCAAAACAATTTTAAAAAAGCCGATATAAAAAAACTTGAAAATAACTATGAAGGAAATTGGACTGACGACGAGACGGTTACTATAACATTTATTAAAAACAATAAAATAGTAAAATCGATCAGTGATTACGGCAGACAATCTCCAACTACACTAATTTGGGCATACACACCTGTTAGATATTTATACCAACAAATAAAACTTGTCCCGCTAAAAGTTGAAAAACCTTTATTATCAATATGGAGAATAAAATTTAGCAAAGGAAATGAAATTTGCGATCTAACAAAATCTGAGAGTTTTTATCTTTTAACCGAAATTTTCGAAGGCAAAGAAACCAATCATAAATTCGAAAATAAATATCAAATTCAATTTTGGAATAATGAAGCAAAAAAAGAAACAATCTATACTGACGGCAGATTTTTTAAACTAAAAGGTAAAACAATTGATATTGGCTATAATTTTTTAATAGTAAATAATCTGACAGATCAATTTAGACAGAAAAACAAATATGACTAATAAAAATCTAAAAAGAGAATATACAACTGCCGTAAATCCCTTAAATAACACAATAAAAAGCTTTCATTGCAAACCACCACGATTACAAAAAATTAAAAACACATAGAAAGCATTTTATTTTTTTTGTTTCTACCTCTATTTCAATTCATTAATTCAAAACAATACATTTACATTAAATTAACTTAAAAGAAGGTAGTGGTATTTAAAAAATAACTCCTTATATTTGCACCCGCGTTCAAGAAAAGAATGACTCGATAGCTCAGTTGGTAGAGCACATCACTTTTAATGATGGGGTCCTGGGTTCGAGCCCCAGTCGGGTCACAAAAAAGGTCAAGTATTAATTTACTTGACCTTTTTTCATTTTAAAATCTTTACAGAAATGACGGACTCTCTGAAGTTTTTTTTTCATTTAAAAACAAATCTCTTATCGTATTCATTAATAATACTCGAAATATTGTTCGGCTATTTGATTAATTTCTCCTTTGTCATTATAAGAAGTACACAGCAACCAATTACCATTTCTATCATATTTATAAGTATAAGTGGTCGTTTCTTTACTACTAGAATTGGTTTTCATTACAGGATTGCCGAATTCATCATTTTTATACGTAACCACACTTTTAAGTATTGGTTTATCTAAATATCCCGGAGGACCAACACTCCAAAACGATTCTTTTATTCTATAATTATCAGCATCGTATTCATAATGTTTTTCCATATTTAGCTTCTCATCCTTACCATAATTCATATGCACAACTAAATTTCCTTTCTCATCACGAATGAAAACTGTTTTCGACTGCAAGATACTTCCCTTATAAAACCAATAACTTACTTCATTTTTAGCCATATCCTGTTTTACAGTAATAAGAAATGATTGGCTCATTTTTGTTCCCGGATAATAATAGTCAGACGCATTAAGAACACCATCTGTATCATAATAATATTTTATTTCAAGCACTTTAGCATTATAAGAAACAGAATTGGATGAAATAAGAAAGCCTTTTTCATTATATGTATTCCCAATTCCCATTCGGCACATTTTATTACTAGCTGCAAGAGGCATCGAAACGCCTTCAAGAAAGCATTGTCCAAATGATTTCACATTCCCTTTCAGGTTAAAATCTTTCAGGTCATTGTGATTGGTCTGTGCCAGCGATACATTAAAAGTAAAAAACAGAAGACAGAATGTTGTAAAAAGTGATTGCATTTTTGTTATTATGATTTCTAAGTTAGACCAAAATAAAACAATCTAAATTAAATTCAATTATTTCTGTAACCTTCTTTGATTTATTTCTTCTAATAAATGAACTGACTCTTTGCGCACTAGCTTATATCATGTTTAAGATTCATTCAAAACACCTCAGCCTACTAAAAAAATAATGCAATCGTATGAAACATCTGCAAAAAGGTACATTTTACGGACAAACCAATGAAACCATTGCTCTGGATGGAATAACACTCACAGATACTGTTTACACCCACAGCAAAGTAGACTGGCATTATCATGAGAATGCTTATTTTACTTTTATACTAGAAGGAAATGTTATCGAGGGTAACAAAAAGGAGATATACAATTGCTCTCCCGGAAGTTTGCTTTTTCATAATTGGCAGGAACCCCATTATAATATAAAACCTGACGGATTTACCAGAGGTTTTCATCTTGAAATCGAAAAACATTGGTTTGATACTATAGCATTATCAGATGAGAATTTGCAGGGCAGCATTAATATCTCTAAACCGGAAATCAAGTTTTTAATGTATAAAGTTTTCAGAGCAGCTAAAATTGAAGGCCCTGCTGTAGATTTTTCAACCCAAACCTTACTGATCGAAATCTTATCAAAACTCAGCGCGCATAACAATTCATTATTATACAAAAATCCAAAATGGGTACAAATTATTGACGAAATTCTTCACGACCAGATTGGAGATACCATCTCATTAGAATATTTATCTAAAATAGCCGAAATACACCCTGTTCACTTGTCAAGAGATTTCTCTAAATACTTTCACTGTACTTTAAGCGAATACAGGAGAAAATTAAAGGTCGAAAAAGCACTTTCGCTACTGTCTTTACAAAAACAATCCTTAACCGAAATTGCTTACGAATGCGGGTTCTCTGACCAAAGCCATTTTACAAGATGCTTCAAAGAAGTAAACGGAATAAATCCTTCCGCGCATTTAAAATTACTTTTAATGAAATAATGCAAAATGTTAATCTGGTACAATTTTTAATGCTGCCGGCTGCATAATTTTACACCTCAATCAAATCAATCAAAACATGAAACGAACATTTTTTCTATTTGCAATCAGCCTTTTCTGCCTTACTGGTTTTAGCCAGAATGCAGATCTTTTTAAAACCGAAGGAATTACCGGAGAACTTCATCAATCAAACATCGGGAAAGTTACTTTTATGGATGGCAACATTCCGTTAGACCAATATAAAAAAACCGATTTTCTTCAGTCATTTAATCTTACATACAAATCCAACCTTAACATCAGGATTTTTCTTGATAACTCGATAACGAACTACTTACATGAATTAGCCCCAAATTTGTCGGCTGACAAACTTGTAGAAACGGGCAATCTTCAGTTTGCTTTTTATATTGATAACAAATTCATTTATAAAGATAATATTAACTCAGGATGCAATTTTGGATACGGAAGCAGCAAGAATACCTCAACAGCATTGGCAATTCCACTAACCAGCTCAAAAGCCCAAAATCTATGGTCATTGCATATGTGGGATCGTTTTAAACTTAATGGCGGCGAAAAAGCATTAACAAACGGAACTCATACGCTAAGAATTGAAGTTAGACCTTATATCATAACGAATAAAGACAACGAAGCAATAGTGGGAAATTTAATAGCCAAAGGACAAATTAAATTAATCATAAAAACTCCTAAAGTGACCGCCAAACAAATGGAAATACAACAGATAGTACCAAACAGCGGATGGGAGATTTCTGATTTTCAATTCGATAAGAAAAAAAATCGAATTGCTAAACAAGGAAATTGCTTCTTACAACCTAAAAGAAATAACAAGCGCTGTTGCTGTTTATAATGGCAAACTTTTGATAGAAGAATATTTTAATGACGCCAATAGAAATACCTTGCATGACACCCGATCGGCAGGAAAATCTTTTGCATCGACAATTATGGGGATAGCTATAAATGATGGATACATTAAAAATGAAAACCAAACGCTTAATACTTTTTACAACTTAAAAGAATATGCAAATTACAACGTAAAAAAAGACAGCATAAAAATAAAAGACCTTCTCACAATGAGCTCTTCATTTGAAGATTCAGATATCGATAGCGAATCACCAGGAAACGAAGAAAATATGTATCCTACAGAGAACTGGGTAAAATTTACATTGGATTTACCCACTGATCCCGCCAAAACCAATGGCGGCAAATGGGATTATTTTACTGCGGGAGTAGTTGTTTTAGGAGATATACTGGATAAGAATGCCCCTAAAGGTCTTGAAAAATATGCCGATGAAAAACTTTTCAAACCTTTAAACATCACCAATTATCAATGGCAATATACACCGCAAAAAGTACCAAATACCGCAGGAAGCCTTCAAATGACTTCATTGGATTATGCTAAATATGCTCAGTTATACAAAAATAACGGTGTTTGGAATAACCAGCAAATACTTCCTGTAAAGTGGGTAGAAAAAACTCTGACAAAACAAATCGAAATTCCGGGGCAAGACAACCAATTCTACAGCTATTTGTTTTGGAACAAAACCATTAACTATAAAGGTAAAAATTACGAAACCTATTACTGCGCCGGGAATGGCGGAAACGAATTTATAATTTTTAAAGATTTACCACTTGTAGTCATAATCACTTCAAAAGCTTTTAACAAACCGTACGGACATGCCCAGGCAGACAAAATAGTTCACGATTATTTATTGCCGGCGATTTTAAAATAAAATTGTCGGTTTGATTTTATAATTCACACCAAATAGCATAAAGAATTAAAAAAGGTAAAACATACAATCTGTTTTACCTTTTTTAATGCCATCAATAAGTCAGGCAAATTATAAATATCCAACATAAAAGCCTTACTCCTGCTTAAATGCTTTTAAACTTCCGTCATCATTAAACTGTATAGAATATCTTTCTCTGCTCCCATTAATACTCGAAGGATACCATCGCATCTGATTATCCCAAATAGAAACATACGCACTTGTAAGAGGTTTGGCTCCTTCTATTTCTTTTGCTTTCTCATTATAAGTAGTGGTGACTTTAGCAACATTTACAAATTTTATTTTATTAAGCGAAACTAAACGCTTTTGCACATCATCCCTAACCGACAACTGAAGAGGTTTAGGCTCAGACCACCTACCCTCTTTATAATCATAAATATCAACATATTTAGGATTTGTAGGATGCTGAAGCATAACATTAATGAGTCCGTCATTATAAAAATACAGCGTCGAATAAATAAAAATCTCTTTTCCTGCATATTGAGGCAATTTTCTCAAAGCCTCTTCCGCTTTTTCTAATTCCTTTGTATCAGTCAAAAGATCGACATTCTTACCTTCAGTATGTGTATGAGTTACAGAATGTGTTTCCAGTGCTGTTTTTATAATTTGCTGAAGGTCAATCTGAGTATTTACTGTCGTTTCAGGCACAGGACTTTCTTTTTCCTTTTGAACTAACGTATCATTCGGTTTAAAGGTCTCATCGATACTTCTAGATACCTGCTCACAACCTAACAAAAGATGACAGCAAATTAGTAGTATAATTAATTTTCTCATTTTTAGTCTATAGTATTTAAATCGCTGGCAAAAGCAATTTGGTTTGGATTATCAGGCAGATAAAAAATTTCTATCTTTTCCTGTTTCGTAATATCGAGATCAAGAAGCCTGATCACTTTTTTCAGGCTATTGCGATGAACATGATGTTTATTATCCGTGTACTCAAGTTCAAAACGAATTTCCGGCTGATCATTAATATAAGTCCCGGTCTGGCTCACTTTAACCAATTTGGCCCAGGTTTTTATTCCCTTAAACTTAATCATGGATGAACTGCTATTTAATCCTGTAAGCTTACTATAGATAAATTTTAAAAGATACCTAAAAAACAAAAGTACCATTGGACACACAATCAGCGGATGCCCAAAACTCATAAAACGCCAGCCCAAACCATAACTTTCGGTTTGATACGAATAAATATAATAGCCAACTACTCCGGCCACAAATACCAACCAACCCAATACAATAAACCCTACTCTTATTACATTTAATCCCACTTCTGTAGTGGCAATGATAAAATGCGGAGCCTCTTTTGCATCTCTGTCGAGTATTAAACTTAATTTTTTCCCCGTTTCAAAACGACGTTGATGAGGTCTAGCATCCGTAATAACAGTCTTGCTTGTAATTTCTGTATCGGCCAGGTTTTTAAATGATAGTTCAAGTTCATAGGTATTGAATTTCTCATTGGGCTTAGATGTTTTTACAGCGCTTAAAATTTTTGCTTCACGCAATACGCCGCCTGACTTTAGTTTTTCTATATTTCTTTTTGAAATAAAAATTTGAAGAACCCATTTACGGAAATAGCCCATTAAAACAATCAGCCAAAGAATTATCGAAATCGAAACTATAGCCAAAGCCAACCATGGATCTTTATCTTTTAGAGTATTTATATCAAATTCATTATTTACAGAATAATAAATTATCATGGGAAAAGGAATCGCAAAAAATAACATATAGAGCGCGCCAAAAGCAAGGGCAAAATACTTTCTCATTCCTTTTTAATTATTATTGGGGGTTACTAATTAAAACGTTTATTTTAGAAAAAAAACATTACTTTTTTTAAGTATATCTATCAATTATAACATTGTTGTACAAATAGACACCAATCAAATTTACATAAAAAATTATAGCAGAAAAGAAATTAGAATAAAATCTCAATTAAGAAACGAATCCCTTTTTAAATAAAATTATCGTTTTATGAAAAGAAATAGAATAACTCTAAAATAGATTTTACCTACATTAGAGTATAAATTTTGTAACTAAAATCAATTCATTGCGTCTTATTTTTAAAACCTATAAACCCTTTTTAATCGGTTTTCCTAAAATACTAAGAGCCCTTATTTTGCGTTTGACATCGTTATGAAATTATATTTTTCTTTTTTCCTCTTTTTTATCCTTCCTTATTTTTGCCAGGCGCAGATTGACACAACGTATATTAAACCTTTTTACAATAAAGTTTCCCTAAGAACTTATCTATCGATGAGATTTATTTCGATGGAAAAGGAAACAGACGGAGAAATTAAAAATTTCATGCCCAATACACCGATGAGTTTAGGTTTTGGAGTTTCTATAAAAAATACCATCATCGATTTAAGCTATGGTCATAGTTTGAGTTTCCTCAAAGATGATGAAAAAGGAAAAACCAAAGCACTTGATTTTCAAATTCACCATTACGGAAAAAAGTTCATAATAGACCTTTTTATACAAAAATATCACGGTTTTTATACTTCAGATCAATCGGATAAAAACATACAATTATATCCTGACTTAAATATTCAGCAATATGGCACTTTTGGCCAATATGTTTTTAATAATAAGAAATTCTCCTATAAAGCTGCTTTCAATCAAAACGAAAGACAATTAAAATCAGCCGGAAGCTTTTTGCTTGGCGGAGGTGCTTATTTTACCAAAATAGGTTCTGACAGCTCTTTTGTACACAAATCTCAAAATTCATTACGTAATTTCCAATTCGGAGTAAGTGGAGGTTATGCTTATACCTGGGCAATTAACAAAAGATGGTTTACCAGCGGATCAGCAACTATGGGGGTAAACTTTGGTACTGAAAGAATAAACGATTTTGGCAAACGAAAGATAGAAATCTACCCTACATTTTTTCCAAGAATATCTGTTGGTTATAATAAAGAAAATTGGTCTCTTGGTCTATCATATATCAATAATCTTATATTTTCTTCTTTCTCAGGCAATGACACTAACAACATTGCTTTATCGTCAGGAAATTTACAAATTGGGTATATCTGGAGGCTAAATTCCAATCCGTTTGTTCGTAATAAGAAACCAGATTAAATAATCTTTTTTTAACAGAAATAAAAACCTAGCTTACAAGGTTTTACCACAACAAAAAACAAATTTCCCAAAAAAAATAAATTAAATAATAGTTATTTCACAAAAGAACTTTCCCAACAAAACAAAACTTTACTAAATTCGTTTCCAGAATTATTTAACCTACTAACCTAATCCCAAATTGGTTTATGAAACACTTTTTAATTGTATCATTTATTATGATCACTTGCTCTGCTTGGGCACAATCTGCAACCGGCTATTTTGACAAAGCCATGAAAAAAGCCGAAGCCGGCAACACAAAAGGCGCAATTGCCGATTACACAAAAGCCATTAGCATGAATTCTAAATTCGTCGAAGCATACCAAAATCGTGGTGTTGCAAAATTTAAACTCAACGATCTAAAAGGCGCCCAGGCTGATTTTAGCAAAACAATCGACCTCGACAGCATGAACGCAGATGCCTTTACCGGCAGAGCCAATGTAAATTACAAACTAAACAACTTTAAAGAAACCGTTGACGATTGCACCTCATCACTTGGTTTAAACCCAAAAGATTATATTGCTTACAACTTAAGAGCATTGGCCTACAATAAAATGGGAGACAAAAAAAATGCCTGCAAAGATTTCTCTAAAGCAATCGAATTAGGCAGCCAGAGCGCTATAAAAAACAAAGCAACTTTTTGTAAATAAAGCGACATAAAACATATTCACTACTAAAGCAATCTGTAAAAATCAATTATACAGATTGCTTTTTTTATTCCAAAAACTTCGACCTAATTTCATCTCAAAGTTATGCTTACATTTGTCCTTATAATCCAAAATTTTAATGGCACTTTTAAAAAAGATAAACCACAAAGCACAAACCGATAAAAACTCCGGCTTTGGAGCCAATGCAAACAGTTACGGAGGAAGATTTGTAAACAAAGACGGAACCCCTAATATCGAAAAAAGAGGCATGCACCTTTTTCGCCGCATCAGTTGGTATCACACCATGATTGATATGCCCAACTGGAAATTCATGTCGATTTTGTTTATTTTTTACATTGTCCTCAATTTTATTTTTGCCGTGATCTATTATGCCATTGGCATTGAACATCTCGACGGAATAGAACAATCTCAAAGCGTTTTAACCCAATTTGGCCAAGCCTATTTTTTCAGTGCACAAACCTTTACCACGGTAGGTTACGGACACATTAGCCCAACAGGTTTTTTAACAAGTGCCCTATCAGCAGCCGAAGCTTTAATTGGCTTATTAAGTTTTGCCATTGCAACAGGTTTATTTTTTGGAAGATTTAGCAAACCAACCGCCTTTTTAAAATTTTCAGATAATGCCCTAATTTCACCTTACGGAAAAAACAAAGGATTAATGATACGTCTGGTACCTTTTAAAAATACCAATTTTACAGATGCTACAGCGAAAATAACTTTAGTGATGAGTGTGGAAGAAAATGGAGAGCAAACCAATAAATTTTATAGTCTGGAACTCGAATTAGATAAAATAAATGCTCTTTCGTTGAGCTGGACTCTGGTACATCCAATTACTGAAGACAGTCCACTGTACAATTTTACCAAAGACGATTTCAAAAAAATACACGGTGAGATATTCGTCTTTATAACCACTTTCGATAATATGTATAGCAATACAGTAGCCGCGAGAACATCATATACTTTTAGTGAAATCATTTATGGCGCCAAATTCGAAACTATGTACAATCGAAGCAAAGACAGTTCTAAAACAATTTTGCATTTAGATAAATTAAATAAATTCTCCAAGATCAAATTCGATTAATTCTCTAATCTTAAGAAGATTTTAAGACAAATCTCAGATTTTATCCTATTTTTGTTCACCAAATAACCAGTAATGATAAACAATATTAAGACTGTTTTCAGCATAAAAGACCTCGAAAACTTATCAGGAATAAAAGCACACACCATTCGTATCTGGGAGAAAAGATATAACATCTTAGAGCCAATGCGTACTGACACTAACATTAGACTCTATAACCTACAAAATTTACAGAAGCTTTTAAACATTACTTTATTACACGAATACGGATATAAAATCTCTAAAATTGCTACGTATCCCGAAGAAAAGATTCCGCAATTGGTTCGTGAAATTATTTCGAAGAAAAATTCTCAGAATTACGCCATAACTTCATTCAAAATGGCCATGATGAATTTTGACCAGGAAATATTCTTCAATACTTTCGATTGGCTAATCTCTGAGAAATCATTCAAAGAAGTTTTCAAAGATCACTTTCTTCCTTTATTGAAAGAATTAGGATTACTATGGCAATCAGAAACCATAACTCCTGCAAATGAACATTTCATGAGTCATTTGATCAAACAAAAAATATTAATCTATACCGAAAGTCTTCAAATATTAAAACCTACTAAGACCAATAGAATTTTTGTGCTTTCGTTACCATTAAACGAAATTCACCAAATAGGTTTGCTATACCTACAATATGAAATTTTATCCCATGGCTACAAAACCATTTATTTGGGCGAAAGTATGCCAATTGAAAATCTTCAGGATTTAACCAAACATTTCGAGAATATTACATTTATATCTTTCATGACAGTGCAGCCGGATCGCAGTGTTATCAATCAATATGTAAAATCAATGGGGCAAAAATTACTCCAAAAAAACAACGAAATTTGGCTTATGGGCAATATGGTCGAAAACATTGACCAGAAAATGCTGCCCGAAAGAATACGAATTTTCGACTCTATGGAAGAAACAATTAGCATGCTATAAGCTAATTTTGTTTAAAGTTTTTGTACATTTGTTAAACAAATGAAAAAAACAATAGCAATAATAGGATCAGGCTTCTCTGCGTTAGCCGCTTCATGTTACTTGGCACAACAAGGAAACAAAGTGACTCTTTATGAAAAAAACGAATCTATTGGCGGCAGGGCAAGACAGTTCAAAAAAGAGGGTTTCACGTTTGATATGGGACCAAGCTGGTACTGGATGCCAGATGTATTTGAACGTTTCTTTCAGGATTTCAATAAAAAAACTACCGATTATTACGAGCTTATAAAACTAAATCCTGCTTACAGGGTTTATTTTGGAGTAGATGATTTC
The DNA here is from genome assembly GCF_009664855.1 of Flavobacterium sp. SLB02. Lineage (GTDB taxonomy): Bacteria > Bacteroidota > Bacteroidia > Flavobacteriales > Flavobacteriaceae > Flavobacterium. The sequence continues at coordinate 6,296,659 of NZ_CP045928.1, read as the reverse complement.
ATCAGTATATATGACAATCTCGAAGAAATAAAAACCACTTTTGAAAGTATCGAAAAAGGAAGTGGCCACGAACTCGAAACTTTCATCAAGCAGGCTAAAAGCAATTATGATATTGCGATTAAAGATTTGGTGTATCGTCCCGGAGTTTCTCCTCTGGAATTAATTACCGTTGAAACCACTAAAAAACTCAATCAGTTTTTTAGCACCGTAAGTACTGATATTCGCAAGAAATTCAAAAACGAACGACTAATTCAGATTTTGGAGTTTCCCGTTTTATTTCTGGGCGCAAAACCTACCAAAACACCATCTTTCTATAATTTTATGAATTATGCCGATTTTGGCTTAGGAACCTGGCACCCCAAAACCGGAATGTTCGATGTTGTTCGCAGCATCGAAAAACTGGCTCTCGAACTTGGTGTTACGATTGAAACCAATGCTGCTATCGAAAAAATAGTAGTCGAGAATAAAACCGCAACAGCAATCGTCATCAACGGAAAAACGATACAAGCCGATGTCATTTTAAGCGGAGCCGATTATCATCATACCGAAACTTTACTGGATATCGAACACCGCGCCTATTCAGAGAAATATTGGGAAAGCCGCGTTTTCGCGCCATCGTCGCTTTTGTTTTTTGTGGGTTTTGATAAAAAAATTGAAAACATTTCGCATCACGCTTTATTTTTTGATGTCGATTTCAACCAACATGCAGCAGATATTTACGATGAACCAAAATGGCCCGATGCCCCTTTGTTCTATGCCAATTTTCCATCAAAAACAGATCAAAGCGCAGCACCGCAAGGCAAGGAAAGCGGATTTTTTCTTATTCCGTTAGCGCCGGGAATTAATGACAGTGAAGCACTTAGAGAAGAATATTTCAAAAAAATCATCACTCGTTTTGAGCAGCTTACCCAACAAGAAATTAAAAATAACATTATCTTTAAAAGATCATTTTGCAAGAATGACTTCGTAACCGATTATAACGCTTACAAAGGAAACGCTTACGGAATGGCGAATACCTTATTGCAAACGGCTTTTTTACGACCAAAACTAAAAAGTAAAAAAGTTCGTAATTTATATTTCACAGGACAATTAACCGTTCCCGGACCAGGTGTTCCGCCTGCTTTAATTTCAGGAAAACTAGTAGCCGAGTTAATTCAAAAATCTTTTAGATCGTAAAAAATGAAATCACTATTCGACACCGTTTCTTTCAAATGTAGCAAATTGGTCACCCAAAACTACAGTACATCCTTCTCGCTGGCGGTCAAAATGCTATCACCAAGCATTCGCGAAGCGATTTACAGCATCTACGGATTCGTGCGTTTTGCTGACGAAATTGTCGATTCATTTCATGATTACGACAAAGAAAACCTCATCAATGATTTCGAAAAAGAATATTACAAAGCCGTTGAGTTTGGCATTAGCTTAAACCCTATCCTCAACTCGTTTCAGCATACCGTAAAGGAATACAATATTACCGATGATCTTGTTCAGGCTTTCCTTAAAAGTATGAAATTAGACCTCATCAAATCAACCTACAGCTCCCAAACCGAGTACGAAGATTATATTTACGGTTCTGCCGATGTTGTGGGTTTAATGTGTTTGAAAGTTTTTGTAAAAGGAAACCATCAAAAATACGAGCAGTTGAAAAACGAAGCGATGCGATTAGGATCGGCATTTCAGAAAGTGAATTTTCTGAGGGATCTTAAAGATGATAATTTGGTTTTAAACCGAAATTATTTTCCCGGAGTCGATTTAAATTCTTTCGACGAAAATGCCAAAACCACCATCATCAACGAAATCGAAGAAGATTTCAGAGTCGCCTATCAGGGAATTGTAAAATTGCCTATCGAAGCACAATTTGGGGTTTACACCGCTTATATCTATTACAAAAAATTACTAAAAAAACTAAAAAAAACACCATATTACGAAATTGGAAGCTCACGAATAAGAGTCTCAAATTATACAAAAGCCGGGCTTTTAGCGCAATCTTTTGTAACTTACAAGTTAAAACTGGTTTAGATTTCGCATTTTTTGTCATTTCGAGGTACGAGAAATCACACTCGTTAATCGACAAAGATTGACGCTTTTCTTTATGTCCCGAAGCTTCGGGATAGTGCGATTTCTCCTTCGTCGAAATGACAAGATTGATTGAGTTTAATTATAATAACAATTCAAAACATAAAAAATGATTTCTTTCTTCATCTTTTTAGGCGTTTTTCTCTTCATGGAATGTGTTACCTGGCTTACACACAAATACATCATGCACGGACTTATGTGGTATTTTCACGAAGATCATCATCAACCCAAATACGAAGATACTTTTGAGCGCAACGATATTTTCTTTGTCATTTTCGCCATTCCAAGTATTGTTCTTTTTTATTTTGGCGTTCAGGGCGGCTTCAATTATTTGTTTTTCATCGCTTGCGGCGTCACGACTTACGGCGCTTGCTATTTTTTAATTCATGATGTTCTAATTCATCAGCGATTTAAATGGTTCAAAAACACCAAAAATAAATACCTCATTGGTTTGCGAAAAGCCCATAAAATACACCACAAACATTTAGGAAAAGAACACGGAGAATGCTTCGGGATGTTATTCGTTCCTTTCAAATATTATAAAATGTAAACCGTTGGTACAAAAAAATTAACACATAGAAACATAGATTTTTTCTTTTTAAAGAAGATTAAAATAAATAATACATTATTTACACATAGCTATGTGCATTTAGATAAGTGAAACGCTTTTTTGATCATTCGAAATCTATGTCTCTATGTGTTAAAAAATAACCAACAAGTAAAATGTAAATCAATTTTATGAAAGTATATAAACTAGAAACCGTACAACACTTAAACGCCAGTATCGAAAAATGTTGGGACTTTTTTTCCAGTCCACAAAACCTGCAAACCATAACACCTGATGATATGAGTTTCGTAATTGAGGATTTCGATGGCAAACGCATGTATCCGGGACAAGTAATTACCTATACTTTAAAACCTCTTTTGGGCATTAAAATAAATTGGATGACCATCATAACCGTTTCATCAGAAAACCAATATTTTGTAGACGAGCAACGTTTTGGTCCTTACGCATTATGGCATCACAAACACTTTTTTGAACCTACAGAAACCGGCACAAAAATGACCGATGTGGTACATTATGCCTTACCATTTGGTTTCTTAGGCCAACTCGCCAATACAATAATGGTCAGGAATAAACTGAAATCCATTTTTGAATATCGCCACAAAAAAATCGAAGAACTATTCAATTCAAAATAATAGTCTGTCACAGATGAATAGTAATTTTTAACGCAGATCTAAACAGATTTAAGCAGATACACACAGATTTATTAAATTAAAATCAAAAATAAATCTGCAGAATCTGCGTGAAACCAAAATCCTTTAATCTGTGATAAAAGAAATATAATAAAATGACAAAACAAAAAGTTACTTTTTTCTGGTTTCGACGTGATTTACGTCTAGATGATAATATCGGATTATTCAATGCCCTGCAATCTGAATTTCCGGTAATCCCGCTATTTATTTTTGATCAAGATATCCTGGAAAATCTTCCTAAAGATGATGCGCGCGTTAGTTTTATCTATGATTCGCTCAAAGCCATAAACAAACAACTTCACGCAATTGATTCCTCTATATTAATCAAAAAAGGAAAAACTTTCGACGTTTGGAAATCACTTACAGAAGAATTAGATATTCAGCAAATCTTCTTCAATAAAGATTATGAACCTTACGCGATAAAACGTGATTTGGCTATTTCAGCTTTATTAAAAGAAAATAACATAGAAGCTTTCTCATTCAAAGATCATGTGATTTTTGAAGAAAAAGAAATCAACAAAGCTGATGGACTTCCGTACACGATTTACACGCCTTATAAAAACAAATGGCTGGAGAAATACCATCTTTCAGGACAAGCTTTTGAATATGATACAAAACCTTTGTTCAGCAATTTTGCCAAAAATCAATTTACTTTTCCTGAACTATCCCAAATAGGTTTTGAAAGAAGCACTATAAAAGTATTTCCGCACAACTTAACCCAAATAGGTAATTATAAAGAAACCAGAGATTTTCCAGCTTTAGACAGCACCTCTTATCTTTCACCACATTTACGTTTTGGGACGGTTAGTATCCGTAAATTAGTCAATTGGGCGAATAAGAAAAACCAGACTTTTTTGAGCGAATTAATCTGGAGAGAATTCTTTATCCAGATTCTGTTTAACTTCCCAAATTGTGTCAATCACAATTTCAAGTCGGCTTATGATGGTATTCAATGGCGAAATAACGAAGAAGATTTTAAACGTTGGTGTTCCGGGACTACGGGTTACCCTATGGTCGATGCCGGAATGCGCCAGCTTAACGAAACCGGTTATATGCACAATCGCGTTCGTATGGTAGTAGCAAGTTTCCTGTGCAAACATTTACTCATAAACTGGCAATGGGGCGAAGCTTATTTTGCCGAGAAATTACTGGATTTCGAATTGGCATCAAACGTAGGCAACTGGCAATGGGCTGCAGGAACAGGATGCGACGCCGCACCATACTTCAGGGTTTTTAATCCGGAAATTCAACAAAAGAAATTCGACGAAAAAGGAATCTACATTCGCAAATGGATTCCGGAATTTGATTTAGGATATAATGAGCCTATGGTGGATCATGCTTTTGCGAGGGATCGTGCTATTGAGACTTATAAGAAGGGAATCATTAAGTAAAATTCCATTTTTTTTAATTCCAAATTCCAATACTTTTCGAAACTTTTACCCCAATCTTGTCATCCTAACGAAGGAAAGATCTCTGCAAGAAACTCCATTCCTAAAAGTAAACCCGACAGGTTTTAAAAACCTGTCGGGTTTGTTATTATAATAAAAATGAATTTCTAATCTTTGTCGAGTTACTAGTGTGATCCCTCGTTCCTACCAATGACGTTTTTTGGAATTAAATAAAAAATCTGTTTAAATCCGAGTCTTTGCAAAGCAAATCCGTGTCATCTGCCTATCATGGCAAAGCTTATTTCACAATCCCTTAGCGATCTCAAAGCAAAGCGAAATAAAGACAAAGCTTAGTGAACCCTGTGCAAACCTTTGCGCACTTTGCGGTAAATGTCATTTTATATTGTTTTTTTAGAATAAAAATTATTCCGAGATGACAAGATTGAGGTTGTAAATATTAATAGATAAAAGTTTTTATGAAAACTGTATCCCTAGCCTGGATAGCTATCGCGATCCACAAAAGATATAGCGGATAGCAGGAAACAGCTCCTAAACCTACTTAATCAATTTATTAAGCATTCCGTTGAAAATAAAACCATGAAACGGTAAAACAGAATACCAATATAGTTTTCCCAAAATACCTTTGGGTTTGAAGGTTGCAGCCTGATATAAAGTATTGTGTATGATTTTGAATTCGAGCCAGGCTTCACCGGGAAGTTTCATTTCGGCGTATAAGATCAGTTTTCCTTCTTGTTTATTGGCGTATAAAACACGCCAAAAATCTAAAGCATCGCCGGAATGAATGTCGTGTTTATTGGTTCGGCCACGGCGCAAACCTACGCCACCAAAAAGCTTATCGATAAAGCCTCGTAAACTCCAGAGCCAATCGCCGTAATACCAACCTCTCTCGCCTCCTATTGACCAGATTCTATCTATGGTATAATCGCGATTTTCGATTTCCTTTTTTCTTCGGTCGATGTAACAATCTTTTTTAGGAACTTTTAGATGTGCTGAGATATTGCGGTTAAAACGTCCGCTTACAAGGGAATCTTTCCAGCTTGAGGCCACTTTATCTTCTTGGACTTTGATCAAAGCTCTCGAAAGCGCTTGTTTATAGGTCATGGGGGTCACTCGCAAAAGCTCATTAATGCGATGATCGTTGCAAATAACCTCGACTTTCATACTGCTTACCAAAGCCGATGCCAGTTTATATGACGTTGAGGTAACAAAATACAACCAATATGATGACAATTTAGGTGTCATGACGGGAATAGTAAAAATGTACCGTTTGAGATTTTTTGCTTCGGCGAAAGCCAATAACATTTCCTTGTAGGTTAAAATATCCGGACCGCCAATATCAAAGCTTTGGTTGTAAGTTACCGGATTTAAAAGTGATTTCGAAAGAAATTCCAAAACATCATTTATTGCAATAGGCTGGCATTTTGTATTGAGCCATTTGGGAGTAATCATCACCGGAAGTTTGTTGACTAAATCGCGGATAATTTCGAATGAAGCGCTCCCCGATCCTACTATAATTCCGGCTCTTAAAGTAGTCAGCGGCACTTTTGCTTTGGTTAAAATACTTTCGACATTTTTACGGGAAGCCAAATGTTTAGAAAGTGATTTATCGTTTACGATTCCGCTTAAGTAGAGGATTTGTTGTGCCTGAGTCAGATTTATTCTTTCGGTAAAATTAGCTGCTGAAATACTTTCTAATTCATCATAATTGGTATCAGAACCCGACATGGAATGAATGAGATAAAAAGCAGCATCGATATCAGCAGGAATTGCTGTCAGTGTTTCTTTTTCAAGAAAATCGACTTCAATGACTTGTACTTTTTGCAGAAAATCTGCAGGTATGTAAAATCTGTTTTTATCTCTTACACAGCAAATTACCTGATGTCCTTGGGCCACTAATATCGGTAAAAGACGTTTGCCAATATACCCTGTTGCGCCTGTTAAGAGAATTTTCATGGTGGTTTAAATTTTAAAATTCACTAAACCATAATCCATTTCGAAAATTTGACCTGAAATGGAATTTGCTTTTTCAGAAATCAGGAAATCAACCATATTTGCAACTTCGTCAGGTTTTAAATAATTTTTCATAGGATGGCGCTCGACCATATTTTCTTTCATGCGATCGTTTCGCAAGATGGAAGCCGAAAGCGAAGTCTCAGTAATTGTAGGTGCAATTGCATTAACCCTGACTACAGTTGCCAACTCAGCTCCCAGAGATTTTGTCAAACCCTCGACACCTGCTTTTGCCGTTGCAATACTGGCATGAAAAGGCATTCCTAATTTTACGGCAACGGTACTAAATAAAACGATCGAAGATTCGTAGCCTCTTTTTAAAACAGGCAAATATTTTTGAATCGATTTTACAGCACCAACAACATTGATTTCAAAATCGTTTCTAAAATTATCAACACTTAAATTCGAAATAGGTTTTAGCGTAATTGAGCCGGGACAGTAAATTAAAGTATCGACTTCTGCAATATCCGGAAGTTCGTCCTTTAAAACATCTAAACTAAAATGCGTAAGGTTAGGATGCGTTAGCTTTGGTACGCTTCTACTGATATTATAAACCCGATTTGTCTCTAGCTGTTGCAACAAAATAGCACTTCCGATACCTTTACTGCCTCCGATGATTACAATATTTCTCATTTTTTTGATGTTTGTTTTGATTCTCGGAAGATTATTTTCTTCTAATATTTTAGATAATTACTAACGACAATCTTCGCTTTCAAATCAAACATTAAATTGTACAAACCAAAGAAGGTACGGTTCATATAAATGAAATGTTTAGATCCACGATTTCCGTTCATTTTTTTTAGGTTCGTATCATTAGAGAAACGTTCGCCTAATTTGGCAATGCTGTCAAAGAAAGTTTCATCGGCAAAATCGAAAGTTTCATTTTGGAATGGTTTCGTAAAAAGGGATAACAAATCATGAAACATCTCAGTGAAATACTCGATTTCTGCCGGAGTATCATCCCGACGAAGGATTTCTAACTCGAACAACTTTTGATTAAAAAGTGCCTTATCAGTAATTACATTTTTATTAATTAACTCAAAATACGGCACATAAAATTCTTCGGGAATTATTTTCATACATCCAAAATCAAGCGCAATCAAACGGTTTTGATCATCTACCAAAAAGTTTCCGGGATGTGGATCTGCGTGTACTTTTCTAAGAACATGAATTTGGTACATATAAAAATCCCAAAGTGCCTGCCCTAGTTTATCGCCAACTTCTTTGTCTGTATTGATGGCGGTAAATTCAGAAAGATGAATTCCGGTCATCCAGTCCATGGTGATGATTTTCTCTGACGAAAACTCAGGATAATATCTTGGGAAAAGTAAATTTTCGATTTTACTGCACGCTTCAACTACTTCTTCACTTTGTTTTAATTCGAGTAAATAATTGGTTTCTTCGATGAGTTTGTCTTCGACTTCTTTAAAATATTTATCAGAATCTTTTCCCTGAAGGTTAAACATTCGAATTGCGATGGGTTTTACTAAAGCTAAATCTGAGGAAATACTATTGGCAACACCGGGATATTGAATTTTAACGGCTAACTTTTTTCCGTCTTTTACCGCCAAATGTACCTGACCAATACTGGCTGCATTGACAGAATTGGCATTGAATTCATCGAAGATTTCGTAAGGCGTTTTTCCAAAATTAGTTTTAAAGGTTTTTAAAACCAATGGAGCAGAAAGCGGCGGAACTGAAAATTGAGATAAAGAAAATTTCTCGACATACGCCTGAGGCAAAAAGTTCTTGTCCATGCTAAGCATTTGGGCCACTTTTAGGGCGCTTCCTTTCAGGCTTTTCAGTCCGTCGTAAATGTCTTCAGCGTTATTTTCGTTTAGTTTATCGCGTGTCAAATCAGGATTAACCATTTTTTCGGCATAATGCTTCACATAGTTTACACCTATTTTAGCACCGGTTTGCACCAGTTTACTGGCTCTTTCTATTTTTGACGTTGGTATATAATCGATTGTTTTCATTGTTTGCTGTAGATTTTTTCTTTAAAAAGAAATTTACCTAAATCTATCAAGTGATTTAGTGGTGTGACATTCATTAACTCAAATGAAGCATTAACTGATTTTTCGATGAAAATATCTGTTTTCTCAAAAGCGGCTGATTCATCATCAACCCAGAATTTTATCGTAAGCATTAATTGCAACCAGGCAGATTCCTGAATTCCTTTTTCCTGAAATTTCTGTAACTTTTCCTGTTCTAATCTGTAATCGTCGGTTAGGATTTCTGATACATATTCTTTAAAACTATTGCGAAGCGTAGTAAGCTGTACTAAGTTTTTTAACGGATTTCTATCGAATTTTAAGGATTGTAAAACATAACTTCTGTTGGCCGTCAGGATTTCAAAAAAAGTGAAATAAAAACTCAACATTTTATTTTTCATATCATATTCCAGGTAATCGGTGTTTTTATGCAACAAATCGACTGTGTTGGCAAAAAACAATCTGAATATTTCTTTTTCTAAACCTTCTAGTGTTCCAAAAAAGGCATAAAATTCGGCTTCGGTAAAATTATTTTCTTTTGCGAAATGATAAACCGATTTTGGCTTTTGTCCTTTTTCCAGAACTTCTTCCATATATATTGAAACGATGTCTTCTTTACTGATAGTCTTCTTTTTAGCTTCCATCTTATTAAATTTTTTAATTTGCCCTAAAGGTAATCAATGTTTAAGTATCTTTACTTATCGTTAAACAAAATACGCTGTTAAATAAATTATAAACTATCATGGCAAAAAATATTTTACTAACCGGAGGAACTGGATTTATAGGCAAACACCTTACTGATTTACTTATTGACAATGGTTTCGAAGTTTCAATTCTAAGCCGTTCTGATAGAAAAAACACTTCGTCGATCACGTATTACAAATGGGATTTGACCCGCAATTATATTGATGAAGAAGCGATAACAAAAGCAGATTACATTATTCATTTATCAGGAGAAGGAATTGTTGAAAAGCGATGGACTAAAAAACGTAAAAAAGACATACTCGAAAGCCGTACACAGCCTATCGATCTTATTTTTTCTGTCTTAGAGAAAAAGAATAAAAAGCTGGATGCATTTGTGTCTGCATCAGCAATTGGAATTTATGGTGCTCATACCAACCAGAATATATGTACCGAAAATACACCGCCGGCAAATGACTTTTTAGGCATTACTTGTCAGGAATGGGAAAAAGCGGCAGATCAAATAAATTCGTTAGGCATTCGAACCGTAAAAGTGAGAACCGGCATTGTATTGGGCAAAGACGAAGGTTTCCTTAAAAAAATTACCCCAAGTTTTAAAGCTGGTTTTGGTGCCATTTTAGGCACAGGCAAACAATATGTTCCGTGGATTCATATCGAGGATTTATGCAATATTTATTTGAAAGCAATTGCAGACGAGCAAATGCATGGTCCTTATAATTCCTGCGTTACAGACAACACCACAAACGCGAGTTTATCTAAAACCCTGGCAAACTTATTTGGATACAAAATCTGGCTCCCAAAAGCACCTGTATTTGTGCTTAAAATAGTTTTGGGCGAAATGAGTGTGGCTGTTTTAGAAGGCCAAAGGGTTTCATCTGAAAAAATAGAAAAAATGGGATTTGATTTTCAATTTACTGATCTAGAAACTGCACTTGCAAGCTGTCTGAATTAAATTTCATTTTAAAGTAAGATACATCGAATCATTGGTTTTAACGACTCCAATTAATTCGGTGTTGGCCGTTTTTGAAATTTTAGCCGCTATTTCGTTCGGAATCTGAATATTAAAATCAGATACAGAAATAGGAAAGTCAGATATAATCTGAATTCCGCCATCTACTTTTTTAATTAAAGCACTTACCAATACATCTTTCGATTTTCCGCGCAAAACCAATTTCCCTTTTATTTGATATTCTTTCTCCGTTTCATTGATATCCTTTAAATCAAACTTTTCGATTTTTCCTTTAAAAATAGCTTTTGGGTAACGACGGCTTTGCATATAGTTTTCGTTAAAATGTTCTTGCATCATGTCTAACTTAAAACGAAAATCTCTAACAATCACAGTACAAATTAATGTACTTGTTTTAGGTTCCAGAACAATGGCAACCTGTCTGTTTACAGCTTTTACTTCTTCGAAGAAAGGTACCGAAGCTTCAAAATTGATAGTTCCTGTATTGGTGAAAAATTTATCCTGTGCGATAACAGAATAGGCTGTAAATAGCAAAATAAAAAAAGTAGTTTTTTTCATAATCGTCAATAATTTAAACAATTATGTCATTCGATTTTTTTTATTTTAAGAAGAGAAAAAAAACTGGACTTAATATAAGTTTTTAAAAATTGAATGGCAGTACTCCGTGAAAAAGTGATAACCAAATGTTTATACTTAAAGTTACGAAATTTTCACGGACACGGTTGCCGATTTTTGCTAAATATTTGTGAAATATTTTTTTGATGTAAAATATGGATTTTGAAAATGTGAAATGAAAGATAATGTCCCTACGGGACATTATTATCGGCCCGTAGGGACTACATACACATCTAATAATTCCAATTTTCATATAAAATGAAATCATACTGAAAACATTATCCTTTTACTTCTGTACAAATCTCAATCAAAAAACCATCAAGATCCCTTAAATATGCTACAATTTGTCCCCACGGTTTTTGCGTTGGTTCTTTTACCATTATTGCACCAAATGAAGTTGCTTTTTGTACCAATTCGTCAACATTATCGGTGATAAAGCCTATCTCGATTGCAAAAGGTTTATCTTCAGGATTACTTTCGATAAAACCATCTTTTAAATTTTGAGCTGCTAATTTTTTTGAAGCAAATGAAATCGTTGTTTCTCCAGTGATCAATTCTCCATAATCCTTTTCAGGAGTTACAAATTTTCTTGAAAAACCAAATGCGTTTTCGTAAAATGCAATTGACTTTTCGACATCTTCTACATATAATATTGTGTATCCAAACTTTACCATATTCTTTAGTTTTAAATGGAGAGAATTATTCTAGCTAATTTCTAATAATACGTTGTATTTAGCTAAACCTGCCAAATCTTCAATAGAGCTTACATTGGTTACTTTTTCATGTTCTTCGACCTCTTTTCTAAGTTCAATATGTTTGATTGCTTTTCTAAAACGACGAACTTCGTCAAGGTTAGACAAAATTAATCCCGGTACCGGAACACTTTTCCCATCTTTATCTTTCGCTACCATTGTAAAATAAGAGGAATTGCAATGTTTAATTGCTCCTGTCTGAATATTTTCGGCTTCGACACGAATACCCACAACCATTGAGCTTCGACCTACATAATTTACAGAAGCTTTCATTGTAACCAGTTCACCAACCTCAATTGGTTTTAAAAAATTCACCGTATCAACAGAAGCCGTTACACAATAATTTCCTGAAAATTTTGAGGCAGAAGCAAACGCAATCTGATCCAGTAATTGCAGGATGTAACCTCCGTGAATTTTTCCGCTAAAGTTAGTATGCGACGGGAGCATTAATTCTGAAATACTGATTTTTGATGAAGATACCGGCTTAAAGTCTGTTGTCATATTATTTATATTTAAATGGGGAGTTTTCTTTTTGAATAGCAGTGATAAAAAAATGGGAATCTCCCCACCAGCTAAACGTTCTGTAGCGTTCTACATAAGTCAATTTTACATATTGTCCCTGTAGATTATTCAATTGATCTATTACTTCTTTATCACTGTCTAAAACCGAAAAGCTAAAAATTTGCGATCCTGAAACACCCTGGCTCAATTCACCTTCCCAGGTTTTCATTAGCACTCCTTTATGGCTCATTCTGATTAACTCGCCTGAACGATATCCCTCGCTGTAAGGAACATAATAGATAAAGGCGAAATAAGCCGTAAATGCCAATACACAAATTGCTGCGATAATGATTAGAATTCTTTTCATAAAATCTTAATTTAAAGATTGATTTTCGTCTATATTTGCAGCTCTGGCAACTATATTTTCCGGCAATGACTTTTTGGCCTTTGCTCCCATTTTCTTTAATTTTTCGACACTCGAAATTAAATTTCCTCTGCCATCAACCAATTTACTCATCGCGCTTTCATATTCTGTTTTAGTGTCTTTAATTTTGTTTCCAATTCTAACCAGATCGGTCACAAAACCTTCGAATTTATCATATAATGCTCCGGCTTGTCTGGCGATTTCAAAAGCGTTTTCCTGTTGTTTCTGATTGGCCCACATACTGTCGATGGTTCTTAAAGTAGCAAGCAAAGTACTTGGGGTTACAATTACGATATTGCGATCGAATGCTTTATTGTAAAGTGCAGAATCTTCGTTTAATGCAATGGCAAAAGCCGGTTCTATCGGGATAAATAGCAAAACAAAATCAGGACTTTCTATTTGGTACAAATCATGGTAATTTTTGTTGCCCAGTTGTTCCACGTGTCTTTTTATAGAATTTACGTGTTCTTTTAGAAAATCGATTTTAAGAATTTCAGATTCTTCGTTAATCCATTTTTCGTAAGCTACCAAAGAAACTTTAGAATCTACAATCATTTTTTTTCCGTCAGGCAAATTGATCACAACATCAGGAAAAACGCGATTTCCTTCGTTATTGGTAAAACTTTGCTGTACCTCGTATTCGCGTCCTTTTTCTAAACCTGATTTTTCTAAAACACGTTCGAGAACCAGTTCGCCCCAATTTCCCTGCATCTTACTATCACCTTTTAAGGCTTTGGTCAGGTTTAGGGTTTCCTTGCTCATTTGAGCATTCATTTCGCTTAAGCCTACTATCTGCTGACGAAGTGCTGCATGATAATCGATACTTTCTTTGTGGGTTTGCTCTACTTTTTGCTCAAAACCGTGAATTTTATCCTGCAAAGGCAGCAGGATATTTTTCATGTTTTCGCTATTTTGTTCGGTAAACTTTGCTGATTTTTCTTCGAGAATTTTATTGGCTAAATTTTCAAATTCTTTGGTGAATTTTTCCTGTAATTCCGTTATTTCGTTTTTTTGTTCTTTATGGCGTTCCCATAAATTTTCGAAATCTACTTCTTTCTTAGAAAGCTGAATCGCCAGACTGTCTTTTTCTGTTCGAACGTTTTCCTTTTCGACACCAACCAACTGAACCTGTTTTTCAAAATTATTCCTTTCCCTTTCAAATTGCTCTTTTTGCAATTGCAATTGGTTTATAGTCGAATTTAATCGCTCTTCGAGACTCACTTTTTCTGATTGAAATCTAGCCGAAAACAGCAACTTACCCAAAAATACGCCTAAAAATAAAGCGACAACAAAAGCTATTAAACAGGGAAGAAAATCGAACATAACGAAATTTATTTTTTAAAAAAGTAAAAGTAATCAATAATACGAAGTGCTTAATTTTTAAAATCGAAATTTCACATATTAATGCGCAGTCTGAATTAAAAAACCACTTTGAAAATTATTCGTCTTTAAAAAAAACTTTTTTTTAACGCAACCATTTCAAAACATGTGCATCTACAGTATATATAACCTATTAAAAAATTATCATGAAAAAATTAATGTTAAGCTTATTTATAGCTTTTGGATTCAGTGCGTGCTCGCTTAATAATGACGATATAAAGGCTGATTGCGGGCCAACAGAAGAATCAGCATTTATAGGAACTCCTCTTCTATGTGCATACAATGTAAAAACTTATCCAACTGTTCCCACTTATATATTAGTAAATTCAGATGAAAAATTACAAAGTTTCTTCACTAAGCGTGAAAGCTCTAGTGCTTGTCCAAATGCAGGTGATCTAAGCATCGATTTTACTAAAAATTATTTGGTTGGTCTTTTCTCAGGTCTTAAAACTACAACAGGTTATGGTATAAAAATAACTGGTATGGTAGAAAACAAATGCGAAATTCTGGTTACGTATTATGAAAAAGCACCTCAACCTGGAGAACCTATTAGTTCGACAGTAAACTATCCTAGCGATTTTATCTTAATTCCAAAAACTTTAAAACCAATTCTTTTTACTAAAACAAATGAGAATCCTGACAACATTGTAATAGGAAGCTATTTTAATCAATGTACAGGTGCAACAGACTGCAGAAAATTCTATCAATTGAATGATTATAATATCCTGAAATTCCAAAATGTTGCTGCCAATGGTTTTGATTTTAATCAATATAAATATACTGCAACAAGTAAAAAAGGAGATTATACACTGTTCTTAAAAAGCGTACCTGCAGAAATTTTAAGTTTAAAAGGGCAAACAAAAACTTACGGTTCGCCAAATGCAGCTGACCAGGGTGGTACTTATTTTGAGTTACGTCAGGCAGGAATTGTAACTAAGATTTTTATTGATAATAATGATACTAGTGATCAAAGTGCTGAAATAAAAACTTTCAAAAAAGCTATTCAGGATAAAATTGCGGCTCAAAAATAATCAGTCATGAAAAAGCAATTCTTATTATTTATCATAGTTATGTAGCTCTTTTCAACGGCTCATTCGTTAGAATCGACAAAAATGAACACCGGATCTATTGTAAAAACCTGGATCTGGCAAAAATCGACTGGAGGAGGCAGTAACCCATACACGGCGACACCTAAAACTATCGGATTTACAAAGAAGGTCATTTTACTCCTGACGGAAGAGTTATCACTTACAAAAACAATGTAGAAATTAGAAATAGTGCTTATCAAATAGAAAAAGGCAGCAGCTTTTTTGACCAGTCAGAAAATGACTTAATTACTTTTGAAGGCAAGACTTATATCATAGAAAGTCTTGACAATCAAAATTTAACGATTGTCAGCAATAACCAGGATGCAACCCTTACTATTTTTAAAAGGTAGTTTTATAAGCTTATAAAAACTATTTTTGCAAAACCAAACAATACTACTTTTTTGAAAGACGATTTAGAAAAATACATTCTACTGTGCATAAAAAATGACAGAGAGGGACAACTGAAAATTTATCAGTTGTTCTCTCCTGTTTTATATGGTATTTGCCTAAAGTATATGAAAAATGAGGATGATGCAAAAGATGTTTTTCAGGAAGCTTTTGTGATTGTATTTCAAAAAATAAGTCAATATAAATTTGAAGGAAGTTTTGAAGGCTGGTTAAAACGTATCTTCATTAACAAACTAATTGAAACCTTAAATAAAAAGAAAAAGGAAAGCTTTTTTTTAGATGTTTTTGATCCTGATACGGATTTTGTTGAGGAAGAAGAATTAGATATTGCTCCTATTGAACAAGAAAAACTATTAGAATATATCCGGGATTTACCTGATCAATACCGAACGGTTTTTAACTTATATGTTTTTGAAAAAATGAAACATCGGGAAATTGCAGAATTATTAAAAATTTCAGAAGGAACGTCAAAATCAAATTTAAACAGGGCCAAGCACATTTTGCAAAAAAGAATACTGAGCATAAAAAATTTTAAAATAGCATGAAAAAGCAAAATATAGAAGATATTTTTTCATCAATGGAAGACTTTTCGAGTGTTCCGCCTCCTGAATTATGGGGTGAAATTGAGAAAAAATTAGACAAACCAAAAAAGAAGAAAAGGGCTATTCTTTGGTGGTCGGCTGCGGCATGCTTATTATTAGGCTTGTTACTCCCTTCTGTTTTACATTTTAATTCAACTTTAGGAATTAAAACGATACAAATTGATTCTCAGCAAAAAAATAATGTTGTTCTTGATGATCAGAAAAATGACACGAATACAAACAGAACAATCTCGACTGAGGAAAACAAATCAGGAAAAGTTGTTACCGAAAAAGAATCTGATATTATTAATGACGTTTCATCTATAAAAAACGAGGTTAATCAACCTAAAAATTCTCAAAAAAATCAAAATCAAAAAACAGCAGTTGCCCATTCAGACTCTAAAAATAATAGTAATAATGATATTTTAAATTCAAAAACAAATGCTGAAAAGCCAAATAATAATCAGGCTTTAGCCGAAAAAACACTTGTTTTGGATCAAAAAAACGGATTTAACTCAGATTCGCAGCATCAAATAGCGAAAGCTGATAAAAACGTTTCAAATCAGGTAGTATCAGAAAAAAATACTGTTTCAGGTAAAACAGCATTATTTAATCCAAATTCGAAAATTCAGCCTTTTACAGATAAGAAATTTTCGAACAAAACTTTGGCTGAAAAAGCTTTGGCAGCAGGCAAAACAAACGGATATAATTCAGTTTCTAAAAATCATATTGCAAATGCAGATAAAAAAGCCAGCAATCAGATCTTAGCCGAAAAAACGTTTTCTGCCGGTAAAGTCAATCCGTTTAATCCGAGTTCAAAAAATCAATTATCAAAATCAATTTTTGAAGATCAATCAACTTCAAAAAGCAACAATACTATTGCTTTTGCCACTGCAAACTCAAATTTGAGTGGTAATCAAAAAACTATAACTGACAATCAAGCGAAGCAAAACAGCGCTAATTTATTCTCTGAAAAACAACTGGCAAATAATCAAAAAAACAGTTCGAAATTTAATGATGTTCTAAGCAAAAAAGATTCTGTACAACTGGCAGAACTTCAAAATTTAGAAAAAGGTTTAAGCCCCGAAGAGAAAAAAGAAAACAAAGAGAAAAACAAACTTAATCCTAACGCTGAAAAATGGGCTGTTGAAGTTTTTGCCGGAGTTGCAAGTTCTGAAAACTACAAGAACGAAAAAACTCTGGGCAATACAAACGATTCAAGACAAAGTAACAGTTACGGAGTAAAAACCAAATACAAAATCAATAAGAAATGGGCGGTTGCTTCTGGATTAAAAATTAACGAATTAGGACAGAGTGTTGCAAACGTTTCGTATATAAGTGCAAAAAACAATACTTTCTTTAGTTCTAGTGACTATTTTAATCAAACTGCTTCGGCGGCTGTATCAGCACCTCTTACAGCTAATAATGATTACTTATTTGTTCCTAATTCGACTAGTGATGCATTCAAGCAAAATAACATCGAAAATAACAGTCTTAAAAATGGGAATCTGGATCAAAACTTACGATATCTCGAAATGCCTTTAGAAGTTTCGTATGTTGTTTTTAGTATGAACAGAGCAAGTGTCAATTTAAACACGGGTGGTTTTGTTGGAAAACTGATTTCTAATAATGTGGCATTAGATGGCAATTCGATTGGCCAGAATGTAAATGCAAATGATTATGTTTATGGGTCTACGTTAAGTAGTACATTGCAATATCGTGTTTACAAGAAAACAAACGTTTTTGTAGAACCTGCAATGAACTATTATATAAATCCGTTAAATAATCAATCTTTTAATCAGTTTCAATGGGGATTTAATTTTGGGTTGAATGTTTCTTTTTAAAGTTCTTTTTGTGGTATTTTTACCCAAATAACGCAACACACACCTCCCTTAAAATGACAATCAAAAACAATTGGAATGATCTAAAATCAGTGCCTAAAGATCTTATTATTGCAAAAGAATTGGTTTATGATTGTTGCGATTTTGAAATTGCATCACCTCAACCTGAAAATGAGAGTGCTGATTATGATGCCTATCGTTTTTATTTAAATCAAAAGAGGATCTGTTATCGGACGGCAAAAATTACTCCAACAAAAACAGGTCAGTTCGTAACTTTATGGAAAAGAAATCACAGCCGAATTATCGAGCCTTTTGATGCTTCAGATCCAATTGATTTTGTGATTGTAAGCGTTCGAAAAAATGATTTATTTGGACAATTTATTTTTCCGAAAAGCATCTTGCTGGAAAAAGGAATCTTTTCTACAGCAACTAAAGAAGGAAAAAGAGCCACAAGAGTTTATCCACCCTGGGATGAAACCACGAGCAAACAAGCGCAGAAAACACAACAATGGCAGTTGGATTTTTTCTATAAAATTTCTCCCGACATCGACTTAAACAAATTCAGAAGATTATTCTAAAAAATAAAGAGGCATCCACAACAGCAGATGCCTCTTTTATCATTTAGATTACTTTTATTTTTTTATAACCTTACCTTTATAAACAACTTTATTGTTCTCTGTCAAGGTATAAAAATAAATTCCGGATTGTAAATAACTTACCGGAATAGCGGTTGCACTCAAGTCTTGTGTTGCATTTATTTCTACAGAATTTCCAATTAAATGACCTGAAATATCATAAAATTTTAATTTTAGTTTCTTATTATCATTGGTTTTCACTTCAACATTTACAACATCTGTCGCAGGATTTGGGTATGCTTTTACCAGATATCCGTTTTTCAGCTCATAATCAATTATAGACAAGTTTCCTGTTAATTGAAAACGAGCTATTACTGGTCCGTGATCTGATGTTGTCGTGGTATAATTTGCAATATCCGTACGAGGATCATAAACTGCAATTGAATTTTGAATATACTGATCATTCAATTCATTAGAAATCATGATATGGTCTAAAAATCCTCCCGAACTCAGGAAACTATAAGCACCCGCCTTACTAATTTCTAAAGTAAGTGCAGTATAATTTGCGGTATCATCTACAAACATCTTATACGACGAAGGATTTGGAGTAATAACTGATGCTTTCACATCATCATTATAATCTCCTAAAATAATTAAATTAGAATTTGCATAATATTGATCTAAACTATCTTTTAATACCTGAGAATCATATTTACGCTGGTTGTATTTGCTAATATCAGTTCCGCTATTGGCACGAGCATGAAGATCAACCAAATTAAGCAGTTTTTTTACTCCGCCAATATTCGTTTCGATTTGCACCATATAAGGTAAACGTCCCGATGAAAAGAAACTTGAACCACTACCTCCTGGATAATTTGTTAAATTTTTTGTACCTGCACGAACTTCATCATACAAATCTTTGAACATTACTTTTGTAGCTTTGATAGTAGCAGTTTGTGTATTATAAAGAACTACGAGTTTTTGCGGAGGAAAACTAGGATCTGAATTTGGATCCCATGAATATGACCAAGATGTCGAAATTGTTTTATCGAAGGTCTTACCGTTTATATTTATTTTTTGAATTAAAGCATCAATTTGAGCATCACTGGAAACTTCCTGAACCACATATACATCAGCATTTAATTTATTCATGACTTTTGCCACGTTTTCAAGCTGTATCGTTTTGTCTGTGGGTCCGTAAGCCGCCGTTGGGGCTCCAAAAAATTCTAAATTATAAGTAACCACATCAAAAGTATCTTCTTGTGGTAATGAAGATCCGGTGAAAAACCCAATTTTCTTATTTAAAGAAGTTCCTGTTACCGTTAATGCTCCCGAAATTGCAAATGTTTTTACAGAAGGTACAAATCTTGCAAAAATTGTTTTGGTTGCTAATGCATCTGCCGAAGTAACAAAAACACTAGATTGAAACGAAACATTATCCAGCGACAATTGATAATCTGCCGGCGCTGTTAAGGTGATATCACCATAATTTTCAGCCTTAAGTGTAAATGACTGACTCGCAGAAGTATTTCCCTTATTTACTACTCCAAAATTTAAATTAGGATTCGAATCGACATAACCTATTTCATTGGTAATGGCAAAATCATCTATAGACCATTCTGCTGCATTATTTGTTCCTCCGGCTGTTGTTACATAAACCCACGCCAAATACGTGTTGTTGGTTTTATAAGCATCTAATTTGATGTATTGAGATTTAAAATACGATCCTGTTGTTATTGGAAATTTACCATCTAATTCTGTCCAGGTAGCCGTTTCAGGATTGCTTTTACCATCGTAATTAGTAGAAACCATTAATTTTAAATCGCTTCCTGAGTAGAACTTGCGGGAATAAAACGAAAGCAATGCCATTTTATCAAATTTAGCTGTATTGTCTAAACGTAATCTTGGCGAAATCAACCAGTCTTTGCTGGCTCCTGTATCAGAATATCCGTTCATCAATACTGCACCAGCTCCTGAGTTTACGTTTCTTGCTACTGTTGTTGTACTCCATTTATTTAATGGCCCTGCTACATCATATTGCGTCCAGGTACCATTAGTAAGAACATTTGAGTTATTAAAACCTTCCACATACGGATTAGTTCCTATTCCTGTAAGCATAACTGTTTTTGTTGCACCTTTGGTAATTTCATGTGCAATTTGTCCTGAAAAACTTTCAGCCACAGTTGGAGTAAATCTAACATAGACTGTCGGCGTCGCATTAGAAGCAAAATCTGTTGCTGCATATAGTATCGATGTGGCAAAATTGTTTCCGTCTTTCGAAACTGTAAAATTTCCTGTAGCACTTACCGTAACGTCTGTTGAAATATTTGCTCCCTGAATCTGGTAACTTAAATTTTCTGAATTATAATCTTGTTCTACTAATCCAAAGTCAAGAGAAGCAACTGTTGTTGCCAAAGATGGCACTAATACACTTGCAGTAGTCACATCTGTTTTAGTTACATTATCCTGAATATTATTGAAGGGATCTTCAGAAATAGAAAAAACAGAATAGGCAGTATTTAAACTTAATCCTGTAAAGCTTTTTACATATTCCAGAGAAGCATTTGTAATGTCAAGAAATCCAGATTGCAAAGCTGCAATTCCATTTGAATCCTGACCTACTTTTACTTGAGCAATTGTTGGAGCTGTACTTCCGCCTGGTAGTAAAACATAATAAGTCTTACCTATTTCGTCGATTTTATTAACAAAATCAAATCCTTGTCCCAAAATAGCAGCTGCCTTTGGGTAGCCAGTCTCATTACTAGGAGCGGCATCATCTCTTCCAACTATTATATTATCAATTGCAAAAGAAGGACGTGAACCTCCTCCTGATTCCTGTCTTGAAATCCATCTTATTTGAACTAATGGTTTATTTTCGCACTCAACAGGTAATATAATTTTTTTTGTTTCGAGTTTTTGATCTTTTACACCACTCAACTGATTTTCGGTATTATTTCTATACGCTGTTGCATCTAACGTAACA
Organism: Flavobacterium sp. SLB02; assembly: GCF_009664855.1. Lineage (GTDB taxonomy): Bacteria > Bacteroidota > Bacteroidia > Flavobacteriales > Flavobacteriaceae > Flavobacterium. The sequence goes on along the minus strand of NZ_CP045928.1, from coordinate 6,275,096 downwards.
AAAGGAGTGTTATCTCCAATTCTGTATTGCAAAACCATTTCATTAATCCTGCTATTAGTCGTTTTTGGAGGAATATCATAAGGATTTCTAATCGTCATTGCATCATACTGAACCGGTATAGCAGTTTTACCTATAGTTGAAAAAGCAAAACCAAGTGTAAGATTTAGCGCACCTGTATTTAGAAAACCAATTTTTCCATCATAGTTATAAAAACTACCAGCAGTATTCGCAGCATCTTTACCAGCTATTATGGTTCCGTTAGCTGTTAGAGTAGCATCAGTAACATATGAGGTTTGACCTGCAGTATTACCACCCGCAACCCATCCCTGAAAACCAGGCAAAAAGTTTGTACCATCTATTGGCCAGGTACTAAAATCTTGTTTATAAGGCAATTTTAAAATTGGGTCAGGCATTATAATCTGCGCCAGAAGATTTCCAGAACAGCAACAACAAAAAATTAAAAGTGCCATGAGGTGGCGTACAGAGTAAATGTTTTTCATACGTTGAATAATAGAGTTTTTAGAAATCAAATTTATATCCTTTAAAGTTAAGAGAATATTGTTAAACCTTAAACTTATCGTGTCCAATTTTATAAAAATTCGCTAACTAAATTCACTTTAAAGCCGGATTAATTAAACATTTATCAGACAAACACTAGCTTTACAAAATTATATGTTATTGAAAGAATTTACTTCAATCAAAATAATTAACAAGATAAAACTTATTTTAAGTACCTGATTAGAAATAAAAAAAGCTACCTCAAATGGAGATAGCTTTTCTTAATTTATAGTAAAAAACTTTAGATTGCAGTATAACCACCATCTGCTATTATATAACTTCCGGTTGTGAAAGAAGATTTTTCAGAACTTAAAAACACTACTAATTCTGCAATCTCTTCGGCAGTTCCTAAGCGGTTCATAGGTGCCTTTGCGGCAATAGCTTTCATTGCATCATTATTTAAATGATCTTTTAATAAGGCGGTTTCAATGTATCCTGGCCCAACTGCATTACAACGAATATTTTTCAGCGCATATTCTGCTGCAATATTTTTGGTTAAACCTACCACTCCATGTTTTGATGCTGTATAAGCAGGACTAAGCGGAGCGGCAACCTGACCGTGAATAGAGGCAATGTTTACAATACTTCCTCCGCCATTTTTCTCCATTTGTTCTAATTGGTAACGACAGGCATAAAAAACTCCGCTTAAATTCAGCGCAATTACTTTATCCCAGGCTTCGGGTTCATATTCTCCTGTTGGTTTTGCGGGGCCTCCCATTCCTGCATTGTTACAGGAAATGTCAAGTCGGCCGTATTTAGAAACGGTTACTTCGACCATATGTTTATTTTCGCTTGCACTGGATGAATCTCCTTTTACAAAAAAAGCTTCACCACCTTTGTCCTTTATAAATTTTACGGTTTCCTCGCCGTGTTCTACGTTAATATCTGAAAGTACTACTTTTGCTCCTTCTCGAGCGTAAGCTTCTGCCACTGCACGTCCAATTCCTGAACCTCCACCAGATACAAAAGCTACTTTGTTTTCTAAAAGTGCCATTTTTAATATATTTAAAATTTGTACTACAATTTACGAAGATCCACAGGGACGACCAATCTCAAAATCAAGTTTAAAATAACATTAACGTCGTTTGCCAATCAAATGTTATTTTATAAAAAAACGGCTAAATTCAGCAAGATATTCACTATTTAAAGACAGGACTTACTCCTCATCTAATTTCATGTTTCCACGATCTTCATGACTTTCAGGATTAGAATTAGGATAACGATTGGGTGTGATGTCTGAATTTCTGTCTTTATTCTCTACCGTTTTTTTTGCCTCTTCATCTGATGCAACTCCGCGATTTGCATTCGCACTAGATTTTTCATTATCTTTTACTTCTTTTATATCCTCATTTTCATTTCGGGCTCTGTCTACTACTTTTTTGTTTCCGTCAGTATCTGTAACAACTTCTTTTTTTAAATTCGGATCTTCTGTTTTTCCATCGTGCGAGATGTTTTTCCCTTTAGATTCATCTATATTTTTTTGTACTCCATTTATCTTTTTCGATCCTAAATTATTAGCTTCCATAATTTTGTATTTTAGTGTTAGTATTATAATATTACGAATTCTTAGGATGAAAACTAAGTCCTTTAACATTGCATTTGGATTATTCCATCAATATTTTAATTCCATCTGAAACAAAACTATCTTTGCAGTCAAAAAATACGGCATGCATCAACATTTTATTCTTTTTAAACCTTACGGCTATCTGAGTCAATTTATTTATGAATTAAAAAGAAAGAAAAAGCTTTTGGGAGAATTATATGATTTCCCCGAAGGTACAATGGCTATTGGCAGGCTTGACGAAGATTCTGAAGGATTGCTTTTATTGACAACCGACGGAAAAGTGAGTGAACAAATACGAAGCAAAAAAGTCGATAAAGAATATTATGTTCAGGTTGACGGCATTATTACTCCGCAAGCGATTGAAGAATTGCAAAAAGGTGTAGAAATTGGTTTTGATGGCGGCAAATACAAAACGAAACCCTGCTCTGCTTTTATTGTAACCGAAATTCCTGATTTTGGACCAAGGGCAAAAAAGATACGGGACGAACGTCACGGACCAACTTCATGGGCATCAATAACGGTAAACGAAGGAAAGTTTCGTCAGGTGAGAAAAATGACCGCTGCTGTTGGTTTTCCTACTTTAAGATTGGTTCGTGTTCGTATAGGAAATGTATATTTGCAGGATCTAAAAGCCGGTGAGGTTTTAGAAGTTCCGGATTTTTTCAAATTAGAAAAATTTTAATTAGACAATGTGTCAATTTGATAATTTGATAATTATTAAAAACTCATAATTCTTAATTCTTAATTCATAATTCATAACTCAAAAAAATGCTAAACGTTGTTCTTGTAGAGCCTGAAATACCAAATAATACTGGAAATATTGGACGATTATGTGTGGGTACCGAAAGTAGGTTGCACTTAATTCATCCGTTTGGATTTGTAATTAATGATAAAAACCTAAAGCGTTCCGGTTTGGATTATTGGGTACATCTTGATGTTACCGAATATCAAAATATTGAAGAATGGATTCAGCAAATTCCGGATCAGTCACGCGTTTTCCTAATGAGTTCTCACGCTGAAAAATCATATCTGGAAACTGATTTCCAGGATGGAGACTGGTTGGTTTTTGGAAAAGAAAGTGTTGGATTAAGCAAAGAGGTTTTAGCTCGTTTTGACAATCATTTAACGATTCCGATGTCCAAATTAATCAGAAGTTTTAATATTGCGAATTCTGTGGCTTTTGTAGTTGGCGAAGCTAAAAGACAAATTGGATTGAAAATCTAAAGATGAGACCTCTAATAGACGCAAATAATCTAAACTATTCTAAAGAAACTTTAATTTATTACACAAGGACAAATATTCTTTTGAGGATATTACTTTTAATTGGACTTGCTGTTGCTGCAATATATTATTTAAACCAGAATCTCTCTACTGTATCGCTTTTATTGTCGGGTATTTTTCTATTTCAAATCCCTTACTTAGTTAAAGAAATAAAGAGAATTGATGAAATTCAGTTTAGAATTAATTCGAAAGGAATTCAATACCGAAATTTAATTCTGGTGCCGTGGAGTAATATTGAAAATGAAAGAGTGGTTACTGAGTATGTAAATTCCGAAAACAGCAATGATTATTTCATTTATTACATCATTGATTCAGGTCAGGTAATGAAATTTGATCTTTCAAAATTAAGTACGGATATTAGTGAATTATCGATCACTCTTAGAATACACAGAAATAGATATAAGAGAGAAAATAATATAGTTTAAGTAATTACAAACTTCCCTTTTTCTGCATCAAAAATAATATGTTCGTCTTTGAACAAATTGGCAAAACTTCCGTTTGAAATTAAATTACAAGGTTCATCCTGAACAATCAACTCTGGTGTCATAATGATCATTTCGTCGCTTAGCTGAATCGCTAAGTCGATGTCATGGGTCGAAAACAAAATACATTTTTGAGTTTCCTGCGTTAGTTTTTTCAGCAATTTAAACAATGAAACTTTGTGTAATAAATCAAGATGTGTTGTGGGTTCATCTAAAATAATAAGCGGTGTATCTTGTGCCAATGCTCTTGCTATTAGGACTTTTTGCAATTGTCCGTCGCTAATTTCGTAATGTTTTTTTTGAGCCAGATGTTCGATTTGAGTCAATTGTAATGCTTCCTGGACTTTCTCGATATCGGTTGGAGTCAAAGTGCCAATCCAATTCGTGTAAGGCTGACGGCCTAATGCCACCAGTTCGAAAACGGAAAGATTACTTGGCGGCAATTTTTCTGTTAAGACTAAACTTAAATTCTGTGCTAAATCAAGAGGCTTATAGGTATTTATATTTTTATCGTTCAGAAAAACATTTCCTACCAAAGGTTCCTGAATTCCTGTAATGGTTCTTAGTAAAGTCGATTTCCCGATTCCGTTTGCTCCTATTAATGAAATGAGTTTTCCTGCAGATAAGTTCAAATTAAGATTCTCTGCAATAACCACAGTTGATTTCTTGGACTTATAGCCAATGCTTAAATTTGAAGTTTTTAGGATTGATTTCATCTTTTAAAGTTACTAAGATTCTGAGATGCTAAGTTTTTTTTGTTACAGATTATAAGATTAAAATGATTTATCAATCTGTGCAAATCTGTTTAATCCGCTTAATCTGCGGGCCAATTATTTACTGAAAATTTCTTTTGCGCATTAATAAATACACTACAACGGGTGCTCCAATTATTGATGTTATGGCATTAATAGGCAATGTCGTATCTAATCCCGGTAATTGTGATGCCATATCACAAAATAGCATGATTATACCGCCGTAAAAAAATGTGCTCCAATATAAAACGGAGTGATTACTCGTTTGAAATGTCAGTTTTGCGATATGCGGAACCGCTAAACCTATAAAGGCTATTGGACCTGCAAAAGCGGTAACACTTCCGGCTAAGATACTTGTGGCGAATATGATGATCAGTCTTGCCTTTTTATAATTCAATCCCATGCTTTTAGCGTAATTTTCGCCAAGAAGTAGTGCATTTAGCGGTTTGATGCTGCTAGCGCTTAAAAGCAAACCAAAACCAACACAAAATGCCAGGATAGAAATAGAGGTCCAGGAAAGGTTTCCGAGGCTTCCTAATGACCAAAAAGTAAATTTTTGTAACTGTTCTGCCGAACTAAAATAAGTTAAAACGCCCACGATAGCGCTTGTAAAGCTACCAAACATAAGTCCTATAATTAGAATTGCCATTGTGTTTCGTAAACGCTGTGCTACTAACAAAACCAGCATTAAAACCAAAACACTTCCTAATGTTGAGGCAAATACGATTCCGTACGGGGACAATAAAATTACGTTTAAAAACGAGGGTAAAAAACCTGCTCCTAAAATTACAATGGCTACGGCTAGTATTGCTCCGGAACTTAATCCTAAAACATCCGGGCCCGCCAACGGATTCCTAAATAAGGTTTGCATTAAAAGTCCGCTTATAGACAAACCTACACCAACTAGCATTGCCGTAATTGCTTTTGGCAAACGATAATTAATTATGATATATTCCCAGGTCGATTTACTGGCCTGACCTCCTGTTAAACTCGTACATACTTCTTTGAACGGAATAGTAATAGAGCCCAGACTAATGTCCAGAAAAAACATAAATAAAAGTGCTAAACCAAGTACTGAAAACAGGATTATATTTCGCTTTTTATTGATCAATACGCTTAGTTTAATTTTGATGCAAAAGTAAATTCATAGCTTGGCAATAGATCAGGATGAAAAATCTTGATATAATCTTTTAGCACTAAATCCGGACGACTTGGAGCCAATTCATAATAAACGGTTCCTCCGGTTGCGCCGTATTTACCTTCGAATGTATAAACGTTTTTATTTTTAAAGGCATCGAACTGACTGTAATGCGGATTTGTCTTTTCTATTTCGGCTAAAGTTTTAAACGATCCTGAAGCAATCCAGAAATTGGCAGTTTTGGCTTTTACCAATACTTTTTCAAAGGATAAACCTTCGCTTCCCGTTCCTTTTAAATCTGCCCATAAATAATTAGCATGGGCATCTTTCATAAACTGTGCTACCCAGCTATTTCCTTTGGCTACATACCAAACATCTTCGTACATAGAACCGTATAAAACAGTTGAAGTGGCAGGTTTATCGGCCACTAATTTTTTGGCCTGATCGTAACTCAAAACAATTTTATCAAATAATTCTTTGGCTTTGTCTTCTTTACCAAATAAAGCCCCGTAAAGTTTGATCCATTCTGCTTTTCCTAGTGGAGACTGCTCCATCCAGTCGGCTTGAATTAAAACATTTAAACCACTTTTCTTTAAATTATCCAGCGCTGGATTATTATTGTCTACACCAAAAGTTACAATCAAATCCGGAGACAATTCGATTAATTGCTCGATATTTAACTTTTCGTTTTCACCAACATTTTTAACTGATCCTTTATCGATTAGAACTCTTGTTTTCTCAGATGAAACATAATCAGTATGAGGAAATCCGATCAATTTATCTTCGACTTCTAACATTTCAAGAAACGGAATATTGGTTGTTGAGGTTACTACAACAGATTCTAAAGGAACTTTTATTGTGGTATATTTTTGTAAGCTGTCCGGAACTTTCGCTTCTTTTTCTTTTAGAACATAAGTAAACTTTGCATTGGCATTTGGCCACGGTTCTGTTACGGTTACAACTGAATACCCATCGTGCTTTACGATAGATAGGCCAGATGCGTATTCGATACTATTTTTTGCATTGGCAGATTTTGCAACAGTTTCAGTTTCATTTTTTTTACATCCTACAAGAAGAAAAAAAGGTAAAATAAAAATCAATTTAGAGAATAAATGTTTCATATATAGGTTATCTTATTTTAAGGAATAGTTATTGATTTCATGATTTTGACATTTAATTTAAATCATCACCATTTCATCATTTACGTTTTGATAGTGACAAAGGTAACGCAATTTCTATTTTTTTTATTTACCTTTATTCTTACAAAACGCAACAAATACCACTTTTAACCTATGAATAGCATAAAAACAAAAGTTTGTTCCAGCTGCGAATCTTCTTTTACTTGTGGAGATATTTCAGCAGAAAGCAAATGTTGGTGCAATGATTTTCCTCCTATTTTTAATCTTTCTGAAGGTGGCGATTGCCTCTGCCCGGTTTGTTTTAAAGAAGCTTGCGAAGACAAAATTGATGCTTATGTAGAAACGATTACACCTCAAAAAGCGCTTAAAAACAAAGCTATAACTTTATCCAAACAGGAAAAATTAATTGAAGGAATCGATTATTATATTGAAAATGGCAATTATGTTTTTAAAACATGGTTTCATCTAAAAAGAGGCTCTTGCTGCGGAAATGATTGTCGTCATTGCCCATATTAAAAGTTATGAGTTATGAATTATTAGTTATAAATTTATAACTGTTTTTTTTAATGCTATTGGTCTTTTGCGTTAGGGATAGCAGCGGTATCTTTTTATTTTTTTCTTTAAAAAATAAAAGATATAGCGGATAGCCCGACCGTAGGGAACGCCATAACAATTCACAACTTACAACTTACAATTCACAATTATAATGATTTACTTAATTACAGGAGGCGAACGATCAGGAAAAAGCAGCTATGCGCAAAACCTGGCTTTACAACTTTCAGATTCACCGATTTATGTGGCAACGGCAAGAAAATGGGATACTGATTTCCAGAACAGAATCGATCGCCATCAACAAGAACGTGATGAACGATGGACGAATATTGAAGAGGAAAAGTATTTAAGTAAAATTGATTTTACCGAAAAAATAGCCTTGATCGATTGTGTAACGCTCTGGCTGACCAACTTTTTTACAGATCATCAATATGATGTGAATTTAAGTCTGGACGAAGCTAAAAAAGAGTTTCTTTCGATTGCCAATCAAAAAAATGCCACACTAATTATTGTCACCAACGAAATTGGAATGGGTGTTCATGCCGAAACTCATATTGGCAGAAAATTTACCGAATTGCAAGGCTGGATGAATCAGTTTTTGGCATCTAATGCTGATGAGGTGTTTTTGATGGTTTCAGGGATTTCGGTTAAGATAAAAGGCTGACAATGGCAATTTCAAAAATCAATGTCAATGTCAATAAAAAATCTCAAATTTTAAAATCCCAAATTCCAACGCTATACTTTATCTTTACTTAAATATTAAAATTTCACATTAAAATAATTTTTGTCATTGACATTGAAATTGTCATTGATATTGAGTTGGAATTTGGAATTTATATTTTGGAATTTTCCACATATTTGGAATTTAAAAAAAATGGAATTTAATAATGAGCTACTTAGATGATATTTTAAAATCGCGCCGGGATACCCGACATTTTACTGCCGATGAAGTTCCTGATGAAGTAATAGAGAAAGCTTTACAGGCCGGACATTGGGCACCATCTGTTGGTTTGACTGATGCTACGCGCTATTTTATCATTAAATCTGATGAAGTTAAAACGGCTGTAAAAAATCTGTTTTTAGATTACAATAAAAAAGCAGAGGAACTTACCGATAATCCGGAACAAAAGGAGCACTATAAAACCTTGAAATTGGAAGCGATTGAAGAAGCACCAATCGGGCTTATTATTGCTTATGATCGATCGGTTCTCAATCAGTTTACGATTGGGACTGTAGGCAGTAACGAAGCGGTAAAATTTAGTTCGGTTTGCGCTGCCCAAAATATCTGGCTTTCGCTTACAGAGCAGGGTTACGGCATGGGTTGGGTTTCGATTTTAGATTATTATCAGTTTAAAAAGATCCTTGATTTACCTGAAAATATAGAACCTTTGGGTTATTTCTGTATTGGAAAACCAGCAACGAATTACGATAATCAACCTATGTTGCAGCAGTTACATTGGAAACAAAAATCTGAAGCTCCGATTTGTACAGAAATTAAAAACGTTACCGAAATTCCTGTTTTAGATTTTAATCTAAAAGTTGAAAAATCAGCTGAACCAAAACCTGATTTCACTAGACTTTTACAGGAAAAAATAGATTCTAAAACCAAACCTATTGGTTCTTTAGGAACTCTGGAAAAGCTGGCTTTTCAGATGGCAACGGTTTTTGAAACTCTGAATCCAAAAATAACAAATCCTAATATTGTGGTTTTTGCCGCAGATCACGGCATTGCCAATCATGGCGTGAGTGCTTATCCGCAAGATGTTACCCGACAAATGGTGGGTAATTTTCTCGAAGGTGGTGCAGCGATAAATATTTTCTGTAATCAGAATGACATTCAATTATCGATTGTAGATGCTGGTGTAAATTATGATTTCCCCACCAATGCGAATTTAATTCATGCGAAAATTGCAAAAGGAACGCAGTCGTTTTCACACATTCCTGCTATGAGCGAAACCGAATTACAGTTGTGTTTCGATAAAGGAAAATCGATTGTTGAGCACATTGCTAAAACCGGTTCTAATTGTATTGGTTTTGGCGAAATGGGAATTGGAAATACTTCTACAGCTTCGGTTTTAATGAGCCTTTTAACGGGTTTACCTATCGAAGATTGTGTTGGAAAAGGAACTGGAGTCGAAAATGAAAAACTACTTGAGAAACAAAATATTCTAAAAAAAGCGATTGAAAATTATTCCGGTCAAGCCGAATTAAAACAACAGCTCTCCTATTTTGGAGGTTTTGAAATTATACAAATCGCCAGCGGAATGTTGACCGCTTTTGATAATAAAATGCTAATTTTAGTTGATGGCTTTATTTGCAGCACCGCATTTTTGATTGCTTTTAAAATAAATCCTGACATTAAAAATAACGCCGTTTTCTGTCATTGCTCTGCCGAGAAAGCGCATCAAAAACTTCTTGATTACCTAGATGCAAAACCTATTTTAAATCTTGATTTACGTTTGGGCGAAGGAACTGGATGTGCAATTGCTTTTCCAATTTTAAAATCGGCTGAAACTTTTTTGAATGATATGGCAAGTTTTGAAAGTGCGGGGGTTAGCAGGAAATGAAAAAAGTCGCAGTTTGCAGTTTCAGTTTGCAGTCCTAATCGTAAATATATAATCACAATTCTTAAATGAAAAAAGAACTACATATTTTCTTTACCTCTTTAATGTTTTACACCAGAATTCCTTGTCCCAAAAACATTGACCATCATCCTGATTATTTAAACAAAGCCACTCGGTATTTCCCTTTGATTGGCTGGATTGTGGGGAGCATTTCTTTTCTGGCTTTCTATCTTTTTTCGTTTTTTCTTTCAACAGAAACAGCGGTAATTTTTGCCCTTGTTGTTTCTGTTCTTACTACCGGAGCTTTTCACGAAGATGGCTTTGCAGATGTTTGTGATGGTTTTGGTGGCGGCTGGACCAAAGAAAAAATCCTGATTATTATGAAAGACAGCGCGATTGGTGCTTATGGAGCTATTGGTTTGGTTTTGCTTTTTTTATTAAAATTCAAATTGCTTTCAGAATCTGTTTCGCTTTTTAAAGGAGATAATTCTATTGCACTTATTCAGGTTTTTATTTTGTTTATTTCTGCTCATGCTTTGAGCCGTTTGGCTGCCATCTCTATTATTTTTACGCATGAATATTCCAGAGACGATGCTTCGAGTAAAAGTAAACCTATTGCAAAAAACCATAACTGGAAAGAAATTTTCGGTTCGTTTTTCTTCGGATTACTTCCTCTTTTCGTTTTCTCTTATTTTCAATATAAATTCCTTTTGGCTTTAACTCCGGTTTTTATAACGCGATTTTTTCTTGCGCGTTATTTCCAGAAATGGATTGATGGTTATACTGGAGACTGTCTTGGTGCAACACAACAGGTTTGCGAGGTTGTTTATTATTTAAGTATTCTTTTGATATGGAAATTTATCTAGTTCGTCACACCGAAACGATTTGCGAAAAAGGAGTTTGTTACGGACAATCTGATGTAGATTTGGCAGAACCTTTTGAATCTGTTTTTGAAAATATCGTTTCGCAATTACCTCCTGAAGCAATAATTTTTTCGAGTCCACTAAAACGTTGTGTCATTTTAGCTGAATATATTCAGAATCATATTAAAACAATTGCATTTGAAAAAGAAGATCGTTTAATGGAAATGAATTTTGGCGATTGGGAAATGAAAAACTGGAATAAAATTCCGCCGGAGCAACTTAATCCCTGGATGGAGGATTTTGTAAATATCAGGGTTTCAAATGGCGAATCGTTTGTTGTATTACACGAACGAGTGGGGATTTTTTTATCTCAAATTTCAAAAGAAATAACAAAACCTATCATTATCGTAGCGCACGCAGGAGTAATACGTAGTATTTTATGTCATCACACTTCGTTGCATCTGAAAGATGCCTTTAATAACAAAGTAGATTTTGGTGAGGTAATAAAAATAGCACTTTAAATACCTTTTTGTTTAGATTTTGTCCTTAATAGTCAAACAAATTAGAAAATTCGATATTTTTAACTTTATCTTTGCAACCAATTAAGGTTGTGTTTTTTCGAAACACATTAAAAGGGAATCAAGTAATAATCAAAATCTTGAGCTGTACCCGCAACTGTAAGCTTAGTTCTAAAAAGAATGTTTGTTGTTAACTCTAATACCACTGCTCGCCCCGGCGAATGGGAAGGTAAACAACAAGACGCAAGCCAGGAGACCTGCCTTTGTAACAAATATCGAGCTCTCGGGAAAAAGAGTTTAGAAATTATGACTTTAAAAAAACTTTTCGCATTTTGTTTATTGCTGTTGTGCCAAATTATTATGGCGCAGAATGATACTATTACCAGCTTGAAAGAAGTTGTAGTTTCTGATGCTAATCTAAAAAAATACTCCGCCTCCCAATCGGTTTTAAAGCTCAATGATTCTGTCATTAATAAAAATGAAGCTTTATTAACAGATTTACTAAATTATAATTCTACTATTTACTTTAAAGAATACGGACGCGGAATGCTTTCGACAGTTGCTTTTAGAGGTACAACTGCATCGCAAACGGCTGTTATCTGGAACGGAATTAATATTAATTCTCAAATGAATGGAAGTACGGACTTTAATACGATTGCAGGATCTGACTATAATTCTGTAAGTGTAAAAGCTGGTGGAGGAAGTGTTATATATGGCAGCGGAGCGGTTGGAGGAACCGTGCATTTAAATAATGACCTGAGTTTTTATAAAAGATTCGAAAACAATTTAAAATTAGATTACGGAAGTTTCAACACGATTGGAATAAATTTCAAAACTAATATTTCGAACAAAAAATGGAGTGCACAAATTGGCTTTTCTAAAAATAGTTCGACAAATGATTATAAATATCTAAATAGTTATACCTGGAAAGGTGAACAGCGCTGGAATCAAAACGGGCAATACGATATTATAACAATGAGCGCCAATGTGGGTTATAAAATTGATGCAAAAAACACTCTGAAACTTTACAGTCAAACATCAAATACAGACAGAAATACTTCATTAGTAACAGAAAATGAAACTAAAAGTAAATACATAAATGGTTTCAATCGAAATTTATTAGAGTATGATGGTGATTTTGGTAAATTCAAAACTAATTTCAAAACAGCTTATATTTTTGAAAACTATCAATACTTTGCCGATAACACAAAAGATTATTATAGTTATGGTAAAACCGAGAGTTTAATTACAAAGCTAGATTTAGGATATACTCTTTTTAAATCGACACAAATAAATGGTATCGTAGACTACAATAGAACAAAAGGTTACGGAACTAGTTTTGGGGATCACATTCGCGAAATCAGTTCTGCTTCGTTACTTGTAAAACAAGATATTTCGACCGATTGGAAAAGTGAATTTGGTATCAGAAAAGAATTTACAGATAACTATGAATCACCGCTTTTATTTTCTCTGGGATCTACGTATCAATTGAGTAAGTTGTACAATTTAAAACTAAATGTGTCAAGAAATTTCAGAATCCCAACTTATAATGATCTTTATTGGAGTCCGGGTGGTAATCTGAATTTAAAACCTGAAAGTTCTTATCAGGCTGAAATTGGAAACGTTTTTACATTCAAAAACTTTTCTTTTACCCAGACTTTTTATTACCTCAAAATAAAAGATTTATTGCAATGGGTTCCAGGTAAAAACGGAATTTGGTCCCCACAAAACACTGACAAAGTAAACAGTTATGGAACTGAAACCTTATTGAGCTGGAAACAGCAATTTGGCAAAAACTATTTTGGAGCAAATGCGTCTTATGCATATACAGCCTCTAAAGATGAAGAAACTAAAAACCAACTGTTCTTTGTTCCATATAACAAAGTTACTGCCGCTATTTCTTATACCCGAAATAGAATTAACTTCTATTATCAATTTTTATATAATGGTTTTGTCTACACCAGAGCAGATAATAATCCGGACGAAATTATAAACGATTATACAGTCTCAAATCTGGGTATCAATTATGATTTTAACTTTCTGGATTCTTTTAAACTGGGCTTTAAAGTTTTAAATCTATTCAATAAAGATTATGAAGGATATGAAGACCGACCAATGCCTGGCCGTAATTTCAACATGTATTTAACTCTAAAATTTTAATATTTATGAAACTTAGTAAATTACTTTTAATAGCGCTTAGCATTTCATTATTTGCTTCTTGTTCAAGCGACAATGATGACAACGATACTGATGAGCCAAAAGGACAATATGAAAATGGATTTTTCATATTAAATGAAGGAAGTTCCGGACAAGGAACTGTTTCTTTTTCAAGCAATGATTTTAGTGTCTTCGCAAAAGATGCTTATATTGCAGCTAACCCAAATGATAAAATTGGAAAGTTTGTTCAAAATATTTTTTTTGATGGTGATAAAGCTTATATCATCGCAGGTGGTTCTAACGTAATTAATGTTGTAAACAGATACACATTTAAATTAATTGCAAAAATAGAAACAGGACTTGCTAATCCAAGATATGGAGTTGTTAAAGACGGGAAAGCTTACGTTACAAACGCTAATACCTACTACAACTTTGAAAAACCAGAGGAAAACCCTAACGGAAATACGGATGATTATGTAGCTGTAATTAATTTGGCAACTAATACTTTAGAATCTAAAATTGAATTAAACGCTACTGCCAACAGAGTAATTTTAGAAGATGGTAAATTATATATTACTGAACCTCTTAACAGCAATAAATTGTTAGTTGTAGACATTGCAACAAAAAAATTAGAAACATCTGTAGAAATAGGCTACAGCTCTGATTGTATCGAAGAAGAAAACGGGATTTTATATATTTTAAGAGGTCCTTACCAACAAAGAAGTGAGATTGTAAAAGTAAAACTATCAGACAAATCTGTTTCTAAAATTACATTCCCTGAAAGTTTAGATGGTGCTTCTTTAATGGATATTGAGGATAATAAAATTTATTATACAGTAAATAGTGCAGTGTATACTATGGCTCTAAATGCCACGGCACCTTCTACAACAGCAATTGTTACTTCAGAAGCAGGATACTTATATGGATTTGCAGTTAATGACAACCGCATATATATTGCAGATGGAAACTTTAAAGCAGATGGTAAAGCATACATTTATAACCTAAGTGGTGAATTACTAAAAACATTAACTACAGGAGTTGGATCAAACGGTTTCTACTTTAATGATTAATTCCTAGCTATAGAATTGGTTTTTGGATATTCTATATTGCTAAAAAAGGCTTTCATTTCTGAAAGCCTTTTTTATATTTATTATTTTAATGATCTTAAAAGTCCCTCCGGAGCATCTTTAACATACATCTGATTTCTGATACCATCCATTGCTTTGGTATCTGTAAAATTCTTTAAAACAATACCTTTATCCAGTTGCGCTTTTTTACCCGTTGCTCCTGTAATTTGCGAAATAGCAACACTTAATAACGGTTCTGATGTATCACCTAAAACTCCCAGATTAGTAATACGCTCTAGTTGTTCATAAGTTGGTTTTAATCCATCTGTATACTCTCCAAAATCAGCAGCATTTACTATTTTTAGCACCAAAGGCTGCATAGCGTATTTGTGATTTAGATTTCTTTTTGCTTTTCCAAAAGTTGGAGAATCATATAAAGTAACAGAACCAACGTTTTTACCCACTGTTGTTTCCCCTATCTGAACTACTGAAATATACGGCACCAAACCATTTATAACTAATTCACTCGCAGAAGCTGTACCTGTAGTAGTTAGAATATATACTTTAGACAAGTTTAAACTGCTTATTGCCGCTCCATCTACTTTGTCTACAAAACGATTATTTAGATATTCCGGATTATCAATTTCAAAAGCTGCATTTATTTTTGCATTCCATTTTTCCTTAGCAAAAATCTTGTCCGTAAACTGACCTGTAATCATACTTGCCAAACGCGTTGCAGTTTGTATAGAACCGCCGCCGTTATATCTTAAATCCAAAACAAGATCTGTAATTCCTTGCGATTTCAATTCGGCGAAAGCAGCATTTAATTGCGCATCGTAATTGGCATAAAAACCATTATACATTAAATAACCAATTTTATGACTACCTGAAGTAATCACTTTATTGATAAAAATAGGATTTTCGTCTAAAGTTGTTTTTACTAAAGAAACTGTTTTTCCATTAGATTCAAAACTTGTACCATTAAAATCAGCCATATTTAGAGTATAACTATCGGCTGCCAAAAGAGATTGATAGTTTGAAACGGTAAGTTGAGTTCCATTTATTGCTGTAAAAAGATCTCCACGTTTTATTTGTTTTCCTGAAGCATCAGAATTAGGAATAATATAACGTACATAACCCACTAAATCAGTTGTACTATTAGGCTTATAACTTAATCTAAAGTCGACACCATTATTTTTTGTAGTTCCCTGAAGTTCCTGTTCTAAAACAGTATAATCAGATACAATCCAACTAAAGCGATCAATTGCCTGACCTTTTGGAAATTTGCTAATAGGTTTATTTAATAAAGCCTGGAATAAATCTTCCGGTTGAGAATATCCTCGTAAAAAAGAATTTAATAATTCCTGATTATTATTAAAACGTTCATCGGCTAAATTAGGTACATCGGCTTGCCATAAATAGTATTGATTTAAGCCTTTCCAAATAAAATCATTCACCTGCAAATCAGCCGGAGCGGCAACATCATCCTGATCCTCACAAGACTGCAAAGAAAAAGCAAGTAAAAATAATAACAGTACGCCCTTTAAAATTGTTTTCATATAGTAGGTATCTATGTAGTATTAACGTAAAAATAGTATCTTTAGTTTTAACTATGATATTTTTAAAGTGTTTTTTATTATAAAAAAAATTATACTCTGCTGTAACAAAAATAATAGTGCCTCGTCTTGACTATATAAGCTAACGAATAACCAACCAATTTTATGAATCAGAATGTGTTTATAGAATTAATAAATCCTTTTAAAGACAAAGTTTTTCGTCTGGCAAAAAGATTATTAACCAGTACAGAAGAGGCCGAAGATGCTACGCAGGAAGTAATAGTTAAATTATGGAATAAAAAAGAAAATTTAGACAGCTATAATAGTGTCGAGGCACTAGCGATGACAATGACAAAAAATTATTGTCTGGATCAGTTAAAATCGAAAAGAGCAGGAAATCTTCAAATTGTACATAATAACTATACCGACCGGGAACCTCAGTTGGATAAAAAATTAGAGGATTCGAATAGCTTAGAATGGGTGGAGAAAATTATAAGTCAGTTGCCCGAGCAATTACAAATATTAATTCAGTTACGCGATGTTGAACAATATGAATTTGATGAAATTGCTAAAATTGTCAACATGAATGAAACGGCTATTCGGGTAGCACTTTCGAGAGCGAGAAAAAAAATTAGAGAATCAATGGTTAACACACACAGTTATGGAATTCAATAAAATAGAAGATCTATTAGAAAAATACTTTCAGGGAGAAACCAGTATTGCAGAGGAAAAAGAATTAAAAGACTATTTTTCTTCACCAAATGTTGCGCAGCATTTAAAGCAATACAAACCTATATTTGGTTATTTCTCTCAGGTAAAAGAACAAAAATCGACGCAGGACATACCACTAAAAACTAAAAAACGAAATGTGGCGTGGTTATCGATAGCGGCTTCTGTTGTTGTTTTACTAGGAGTTGGAACCTATTTTTATGTAAGCGAAAAAAATGCAGCTCTGGCTGTAGCGCAAACAGAACTAGGAACCTATGATAATCCGGAAGAAGCATTAGCAGCAACTCAAAAAGCTTTAGCCTTATTATCAAGCAATGTTAATGTAGGTATTGGAAGTGTACAATACATTAAGGAATATGAACAATCAAAAAATAAAATTTTTAAACAATAAAACATCAATCAAAATGAAAAATTTCATCATAACACTAGTTTTCGCATTCGTTACCACTACTTTTTATGCACAGGGTGCATTTGACAAATTTGATGGTCAGGACGATGTAACCTCTGTAATTGTAAACAAAAAAATGTTTGATTTAATGAGCAAAGTAAAAGCTGATCCCTCTGATAAAGAAACACAACAGTACATTAATCTCATTAAAAAATTAGACAACTTAAAAGTGTTTACTACTAAAAATCCTAAAATTGAAGCTGATATGAAAGCCTCTGCTGACAAATATGTAAAAACGGCAGGATTAGAAGAATTAATGCGAATTAATGATGGCGGGAGAAACGTTAGAATATCTGTAAAATCAGGAGCATCAGATTCTCAAATAAGAGAATTATTAATGTACGTTGACGGGGCGAAAAACGACGAAACTGTTTTATTATCATTAACAGGTAATTTTGATATCAACGAAATTTCAGTACTTACAGATAAGATGCAACTTCCTGGTGGTTCTGATCTAAAAAAAGCCTCTAAAGGCAAAAAATAAGATGAAAACCAACATTTTTACCTCAGCCCTTTTAGTATTACTGACTTTAGTAAGTTGTAATTCTGATCCTTCGTTGCAAAAATATTTTGTAGAAAACACAGATAACAAAAATTTTATTGCTCTTGATGTTTCTCCAAGTATTTTAAACGTAGAAAAAACAAAATTATCTGCAGAACAAAACGAAGCTTTAAAATCATTTGACAAGATGAACATTCTGGCTTTTAAAGCGAACACTACCAATCAGGTTCAATTTGAAGCAGAAAGAGCCAAAGTCAAAGCGATTCTAAAAGATCCTAAATACCAGCAATTGATGAGTTTTGGCTCAGGTAAAGATGGCGCGTCAATAAGTTATGTAGGTTCTGATGACAACATCAAAGAGTTTGTAGTTTTTGCCAATAGAAAAGAAAACGGATTTGCAGTAGTGCGTGTATTGGGCGAAAACATGAACCCAAATAACATCATGACTTTAATGTCTGTTTTAAGAGAATCAAAAATCGACATGGAACAATTGAAACCTTTACAGCAATTGGTTAAATAATACATCTATCTTACTTTAAACGAGAAAGCTCCATAATTTTGGAGCTTTTTTTTATATAACATTTTTAGAAGATTATACTGAATAATACTTTATTTGAATTGCTTTGATATGAACCTAATTTATCTATATTTGTTATTAACCAAAACATGAAAATAAATTAATATGGTACAAAAAACATCGAATGCCTTTATAGCGGCATCATGGGTAGCTCTTGGAGCAGGAATGGTTGGATACATCGTTGGACTTGCTAGAGCCGAAATGCTACTAAATGAAAAAGGATATTACTTTACAGTTCTAATGTTTGGTCTTTTTGCTGTAGTTTCATTACAAAAAAGCGTTAGAGACAGACTTGAAAAACTTCCCGTAACAGATATTTACTACGGAATTTGCTGGTTCGGAACACTTTTATCAATTGTACTATTAGCTGTTGGACTTTGGAATGCTACCATTTTACCAAGTGAAAAAGGTTTTTACGCATTTGCATTTTTATTAGCATTGTTTGGCGCTATTTCAGTACAAAAAAATACGAGAGATAATATGGCATTTAGCCAAAATGAGTAATCTCTAGCATTATAATCAAGCAAAAACAACTTCCAGGTCAACAAAACGAAAAGCTCCATTATTGGAGCTTTTTTATTACAAAATACTGTACTGCAAAATTTAATATTAACAAAAATTAATCTACATTTATCCCTTAATTAACATCTAAAAATCATTGATGAAAACTACTTTAAAAACCCTATTACTTTTTTTAATTCTTTTACTAAACAGCTGTTCTAGCGATAATAACAGCGAAGAAAATCCTGAAACCCCTACTTCACCAACCTCAAAATTTGCAATGACAGCAAAAGTTGATGGCACATTGTGGGAAGTCAACAATCCTTTTAACTCAAATTTTGCCACAAAGCCATTATTTGATTATTATCCTGCAACAGAATATATTCAACTTGTAGGAAGAAAAGGATTAGAAGAAATTAGACTTTACATTAAAAGAAGCGATCTTAAAATAGGCAGCTATACTATTACTAAAAGCACATATGACGCCTCAAAAACACAGATTGAAGTTTCGATGGCTTTGAGTAAAGAAAATATGCAGGAGGTAATTGAAGGAAATATATCAATAACTGCAATTGATTTAAGTGCAAAAACCCTTGCAGGTACATTTTCATTTAGTTGTGTTGAAGACGATTCAAAACCTGTAAGCGCTTCAAACCCTATTACAACAAAAGTAACAGATGGTACTTTTAATTTTAAATATGATTTTGCTTATTAAGAATGAAGATTGAATGTTGCAAAACTATACCTGATCTCTTTTTAAAGAATCAACATACCATAAAACTAAAAAAGCTCCAATTTTCATTGGAGCTTTTCTTTTTATATTAGAATTTGAGATTATTTACTCAAATACATTTTTCTTCTAGAGTACAATTCGTAGAATTGATCGTCTTTTAAGTCATCAATAAACAAGATACTTTCTCCTGTCGATTTCATCTCTGGTCCTAATGCTTTGTTTACATTATGGAATTTACTGAAAGAGAAAACCGGTTGTTTGATCGCATAACCTTTTAATTGTGGGTTAAAATCAAAGTCAGTTACTTTATTATGACCTAACATTACTTTCGTAGCATAGTTTACATAAGGCTCTCCGTAAGCTTTTGCAATAAATGGTACCGTTCTTGACGCTCTAGGGTTTGCCTCGATAATATAAACTGTATCGTCTTTTATCGCAAACTGAATATTGATTAGACCAACTGTTTTCAGCGCTCTTGCAATCTTTTTAGTATGATCTTTAATTTGTTGCATTACGAATTCTCCTAAGTTAAAAGGAGGCAATGTAGCATTACTATCTCCAGAGTGAACTCCGCAAGGTTCGATGTGCTCCATAATTCCTATGATATACACATTACCATCAGCATCACAAATTGCATCAGCCTCAGCTTCGATTGCTCCGGCTAAATAGTGATCCAGCAATAATTTATTTCCTGGAATCGTTTTCAATAAATTGATAACGTGTTCTTCTAATTCTTTTTTGTTGATTACGATTTTCATTCCCTGACCTCCTAATACATAAGAAGGACGAATCAATAATGGAAAATCTAAAGTATCAGCAAGTGCAGAAGCTTCGTCAGCCGTTTCAGCAATTCCAAATTGTGGGAAAGGAATATGTAGTTCTCTCAATAAATCTGAGAAACGTCCTCTGTCTTCTGCTAAATCAAGTGCATCAAAACTAGTTCCGATAATTTTTACTCCGTATTTAGATAATTTTTCAGCCAGTTTCAAAGCTGTTTGTCCACCTAACTGTACAATAACACCTTCTGGTTTTTCATGCTGAATGATATCGTAAATATGTTCCCAGAAAACTGGTTCAAAGTATAATTTATCAGCCGTATCAAAGTCAGTTGAAACCGTTTCAGGATTACAGTTGATCATGATTGTTTCGTAACCACATTCTTTAGCAGCCAAAACTCCGTGTACACAAGAATAATCAAACTCAATTCCTTGTCCAATTCTGTTTGGTCCTGAACCCAGAACTATAATTTTCTTTTTATCGGTTACAATACTTTCGTTATCTACATAACGCTCACCATTTGCTTTTTCGATTTCAGCCTCAAAAGTAGAGTAATAGTAAGGTGTTTTTGCCTTAAACTCAGCCGCACAAGTATCAACCAATTTAAACACACGGTTAATGTTTTGATCCATACGTAAAGTATGCACTTCACTTTCTAAACAGTTTACCATGTGAGCAATTTGTCTGTCGGCAAAACCTTTTTGTTTCGCTTCAAGCAAAAGTTCTTTTGGAAGATTAGATATCTTATAGTTCGAAATTTCTTTCTCTAAAGTATAAAGTTCCTCGTATTGTTTCAGGAACCACATATCGATTTTAGTAATTTCATGAATACGGCTCAACGGAATTCCCATTGCGATAGCATCATAAATTACAAAAACACGATCCCAACTTGCAAAAGTTAGTTTCTCTATAATCTCTTCGTAGTTTTTATATCCTTTTCCGTCAGCACCTAAACCATTTCTCTTAATTTCAAGAGATTGAGTTGCTTTATGTAATGCTTCCTGAAACGAACGTCCAATTCCCATTACCTCACCTACAGATTTCATCTGAAGACCTAAAGTTCTGTCGGCACCTTCGAATTTATCAAAGTTCCAACGAGGTATTTTTACGATTACATAATCCAAAGTTGGTTCAAAAAGAGCCGAAGTCGATTTTGTAATCTGGTTTTGCAATTCATCTAAGTTGTATCCTAAAGCCAGTTTAGAAGCTATTTTAGCAATTGGATATCCAGTTGCTTTAGAGGCTAAAGCAGATGAACGAGACACACGAGGGTTAATCTCGATCGCTACGATATCTTCTTTTTCATCTGGCGAAACTGCAAATTGTACGTTACAGCCTCCTGCAAAATTACCGATACTACGCATCATCAGGATGGCATAGTCACGTAATTTCTGGAATGTTGTGTCTGATAATGTCATTGCTGGTGCCACCGTAATCGAATCTCCAGTATGAATTCCCATTGGATCCATATTTTCGATCGAACAGATGATGACAACATTATCATTTTTATCTCTTAAAAGTTCTAACTCATATTCTTTCCATCCCATCAAAGCTTTGTCAATCAAAACTTCGTGAATTGGTGATGCTTCAAGTCCGCGAGTTAAAAGCTCATCAAAATCTTCTTTTTTGTAAACAATTGCTGCTCCAGTTCCTCCAAGTGTAAACGAAGGACGAATTACAAGCGGAAAACCAAATTCCTGTGCAATTTCTTTTCCTTCTAAGTACGAAGTAGCTGTTTTTGCGGGCGCAGTTGGTACATTAATTTTTTCTAAAAGCTGTTTAAACTGCTCTCTGTCCTCGGTAATATTAATAGCGTTTACGTCAACTCCAATTAATTTTACTCCAAAATCCTGCCAGATCCCTTTTTCTTCAGCTTCCAAACATAAATTCAAAGCCGTTTGTCCGCCCATTGTTGGCAAAACAGCATCAATTTGTGGATGTTCTTTCAGAATCTCAATAATCGATTTTGTAGTTAAAGGTTTCAAATATACATGATCGGCCATTGTTGGGTCGGTCATAATAGTCGCTGGATTTGAGTTTATCAAGATAACTTCAATCCCTTCTTCACGAATAGAACGAGCAGATTGAGATCCTGCATAGTCAAATTCGCAAGCTTGACCAATAACAATAGGTCCTGACCCTATTATTAAAACTGATTTTATTGATGTGTCTTTAGGCATTTTGTATGTATTGTGTAGTTATTATATGTATTCAAAATCATTCACAGTGCTTTAGAAACTAGAATGTTACATTTTTTTTTACCGACAAGGTATAAAAAAAGGCGATACTAAAAAAGTAATCGCCTTATGTATGTTTATACAAACATTATTTTTTGTGTCTAGGCTCGCTAGAAACAGTTAATTTATGTCTTCCTTTAGCTCTTCTACGCGCCAGAACTTTTCTTCCATTCGCAGAAGCCATTCTGTCCATAAATCCGTGCTTATTTCTTCTTTTTCTTTTCGATGGTTGAAATGTTCTTTTGCTCATTGCTTTGTATCTTTAAAATGGTGTCTATTTTCTGTTTTTCTGTTTTGAATATCATTATTCCAAAACCGAGTGCAAATATACAAAGACTTTTTTTTCTCGCAAGTAGTTTTATAAAAATATTTTTAATTCATTTTACTATATTTGCAATCACAAATATACATCTATTATGTTTCACAAAAATATTAAACTTATTTTAGCCGGACTTCTTGTAGTTGCTGGCATCTGGCAATTTACGGAAAGCAATATCGGGAACGGAATCTTCCTTATATTATTGACGGCAATTCCAATATTTCTTTACTTTAAAAACGAATTTATCCTTTTAGCCTTCCTAAAATTAAGAAAACAAGACTTCGAAGGTGCTAAAAAATGGCTGGCATACATCAAAAACCCGGAAGCGGCTTTAGTTAGAAAACAACAAGGATACTTTAATTACCTTCACGGAATCATGTTATCTCAAACAAATATCAATCAGGCTGAGAAACATTTCAAAAAAGCAATCGAACTAGGACTATCAATGGATATGGATTTAGCCGTAGCAAAATTAAACCTTGCTGGAGTTGCAATGTCACGCCGCAGAAAGCTTGAAGCAACAAACCTACTTAACGAAGCGAAGAAATTAGACAAGCAAGGAATGCTGAAAGAGCAAATCACAATGATGAAAGATCAAATGAAGAAAATCTAGATTTCTTTAAATCACAATATTTTAAAATCCCAAATTCCAAAGAGTTTGGGATTTTTTGTTGTCAGGCTCATGGGAATCGAAGCGTCAACCCAATCTTGTCTTTGCAAGGAACGAAGCAATCTCATGCAGCACATCTTGAAAGCTTGCTTATTGTTTGGATGGTTGCTTCGTGCCTCGCAATGACTTTGTTTGCGCATACATTTTTCACGCAACTACCTTTATATAAGATCCCTAATCACAAAACATTTGGAATTTGGGATTTTAAAAAAAAAAAAAAAATGCAATTTCCCAAAATTTAATCTTCCAAGATGATCGAAGGTAAATTCTCATTCAGCCATTTATATTTATTCAGGATCATAATATGAGTTCCGCCTTTTACCACAATACAACTGTTGATATACTTTATAGGAAAAACATCATCCTGATCGCCATGAATATGAATCACTTTTGTATCGATTTCATTTCTGTCCCATAAAATAACCGATTCTACTGCCCATTGCAAATACTTAAGATCACGAACCGCTAAAAACTTCTCGTATAATTTAATTCGTTTATTGATTTTTTCTCCAAACGAATATTTTGCCAGATTTTCGATATTCAAAATCAACTTCATCGGAATCAGCTTGTAGGCTTTTGTAGTTTTACCAATTTTCATTCTTCTTGGAAATTCAACATTACTTCTCACACTCGAAATAATAATTACTTTTCGGGCTTCGATATGTTTTGCGATTTCCTGAACCAAAATTCCTCCAAACGAAACCCCAATTAAAACCGGATTCTCATGTTTGATATTTTTCGAAATTCTAAGCGCATAATCAGACAAGGATTCTTTGGGTTGCGGAATCTCCCATTCTAATAAACATACCTCAAAAACAGATTCGTCTAATTTGATTCTTTCAAAAATAGCAGGACTAGCCGCCAGACCAGGCATAAAATATACAGGGATTTTACTCATTTTAACAGAAACAGATTATGGTTACAGCTTTTAATTACAAGCTAAAATTACTTTATTTAGCAATATGCACTGCAAATCTTACACCATAATTATTTTAAACAAAATAAATTTACAAAAAAGCATACGTAACCCAAGCCTTTACCGGACTATCAAAAAATAATTTTATATTGAAAATCAAATGATTACCTTTGCACTCATTATAACCAATATCAAAAGATCCGTCCAAGATCTTTTGCACAATACTATTAACGTTCTTTTTCTATTATTTTTTTAATTCAATCCCCAAAAAACATGACTAATATGGAACCTATTGAAACTATGGAAATCAAAGACAATACTTTTGCAAGACAATTTGAAACCATAGTACCTGAAGGATTACTTTCTGTTGAATATTCATTTCAGGAAAAGAAAATCTTTCTAACCAAAATCAACTCACCAGAAGGTTTTGACAATCAAGCATTAATTGATGTCGTACTTAAAAACATCATGGAACTAATTATCGAAAAAAAATTCAGATTAATGCCTATTCATCCCAGAATTGTATTATTCATCAAAAAAAATCCTCAGTACAAGGAATTACTTCCTCCCGGAATTCGAATTTAATTTTTAAAAATACCCAATAAGTCTTAGCCATAGCCCACCGATAACCATGTAAATAAGCAACATTGTTAATCCGGTGACTAAACCTTTGACCCACCAGCTTTTTAAATCAACGTAGCCGCTCCCAAAGAAAACAGGTGCCGGCCCATGACCATAATGTGTTAAAGTTCCGTAAAGAGATCCGACAAAACCAAGCATAAAAGCTAATAACAAACCAGGAATTCCAAGCGAAACCCCTACACCAAGCAAAGCCGCATACATCGCAGCAACGTGTGCGGTCGCACTTGCAAAAAGATAATGACTAAAAAAGTACACCAGTATAATAATAGGAAAAGCCATTTGCCAGCTTAAACCTCCTATTTCGGCTTTTACCAAATTACTAAACCAGCCTATAAATCCTAATTCGTTGAGCGAACTGGCCATCATCACCAAAACCGAAAACCAAACGATGGTATCCCACGCTCCTTTTTCGGCTTTTACATCTTCCCACGTCAATACTGATGTTAAAAGCAAAACGACCAAACCAATAAATGCCGTTGTGGTAGCATCGATAGAAAATAAATCTCCTGTCATCCAAAGAAATAACAAAATAAAGAAAGTCAGCAACATCAACCATTCATCGCGAGTGATCGCACCCATTTCTTTTAGTTTCTGACCTGCAATTTGCGGAGCATCTCCTGTTTTCTTTAATTCAGGCGGATAGATTTTATATAACACAAAAGGAATCACAAAAAACGAAACCAAACCCGGAACGATTGCAGCAGTTGCCCAGGAAATCCAGCTTATTTTAATCCCCAAATCAAGGGCGAATTTTTGACACATTGGATTACTGGCCGTCCCCGTTAAAAACATTGACGAAGCGATCAGATTGACATTATAACTACTCAAAGTCAGGTATGAACCCAATTTCCTATGTGTTTCCGGCTTTTCAGGATCTGAGCCAAAACTCATTGCCATCGATTTCATGATAGGATAAATAATCCCTCCTCCTCTTGCTGTATTACTTGGCACGGCTGGAGCCAAAACCAAATCAGCTAATCCTAAACCATAGGCCAGACCAAGAGAACTTTTTCCGAATATTCTAATAAATAAAAAAGCGATTCTGTTTCCTAATCCTGTTTTAATAAAACCTCTCGCAATAAAAAACGAAATCCCGATCAGCCAGATTACTTTATCCCCAAAACCTCTCAGTGCCAAAGTAATTGATTTTCCCGCCTCACCCGGAGCTAACACTTGCGAAAAAGCTGTTAATGCAATAGCAATCATACACATGGTTCCCATTGGCGCCGCCTTTAGAATGATCCCTAAAATAGTAGAGACAAAAATGGCAAATAAGTGCCAGGCTTCATTTTTTACACCATCCGGAGCAGGAATTAACCAGATTGCAATTCCAGCTACAAGTGTGATTATGGCTTGAGGAATTTTTACTTCTTTCATAAGATGAGAATTAAATTAAACTAAAGTCTGCACTGAAACTGAATTAAAAACAGGTTGTCATTATAATATGCTGTATTAGGAATATTTTTATCGTATTTATCGATTTCAAATCCCATTTCAATACGACCTGTATAAGCTTTACCAAATTCAAGACTTATCATTGGCGTATAAGTTCTCCTTAAATTTGGACTTGTTTTAAAATTATTATCAAAGGATTCAAATCGGCAGGATAACTCCAATGCAGTCAGTTTTTTATAATCGACCAGATATCTTAAATTAGGTAAAAAATAAATACCACGCATTTGATAATCATCAATTTTAGCAGTTCTGCCTTCCGGAGGCAAAGAAAAATATAAATTTTGATTCGTTCCCTGTTTATATTCAATTTGCAAATCAAAAGTAAATTTATCGGTAAGCTTAAAATCACTTGTAATATCTGCCCCTACAGCAAAAACCTTTTGATTAGATCTTTTTCCAATTCCACCATTCAAACCCAAATTTATTTTATGAACTTTTGATAATCCAAAAACCCATCTGGTAGCATATTGTTTTCCGTTATCATTGTCCATTTCCTGATTTCTTCCGTTTCCGTTTAAAACTGAAATAGCATAACTTATAGGGATTTTACCTACATCGACAGATCCTGTTGCAGAAGCTCCGATTTGAAAACTCGTCCATCCGTTTTTCCCAAATTCATAATACTGGTTCGAAAAGTCAAATGATTTTATAATATCTACCGGAACTAATTCTTCAATACCAAATGCCGGACGAAACTGACCTCCGGTTAAAGCGATATATTTATTAAAAGTATATTTTGCATAAGCATTTTCAAGCACCTTCCCTTTAGGATCTGATTTGAAATCGGCCAGATTCACTAAAATTACAACTTCAGTTGCTTCACTTAACTTTGTATTTAGCCCTATACGCATTCTTTTAATATCAAACGAACTTTGAGTAACCTCACCTGTCGAATGATGAACTCCCAAAACATCTACATTTTCACCAAAACTTTCTAAATATCTAGCCTGTAAAAGACCTTTAAACTGAAACTGTGGATACTTAACACTACTTTCAGAGTCTTCAGGCGCAGGCTCAATGCCCGTTTGGGCATTCATAAAAAGTGGCAGTATAAAAAAAACAAAAACGATTATTACGTGTAAATTTTTACTCATAAGTACTACAAATAAAAAATTAAGCCAATATTGGCAATTGTAAAATTTCGAGCTCTTACTCTTATCTTCTATTCGAACCTCCATTCGCCGGTCTGGTCGTTGCTGGTCTTGCTACGGGTTGTGTTGGTCTAACAGCCTGGCGTGTAGACGGATTAGTTGGAGTAACCGGTCGCGTAGTTGGCCTTGTTGTAGGCTGTGTTGGCCGTACGGCAGGTCGGGTTGAAGGATTGGTTGGAGTTACAGGACGCTTTACAGGTCTTGTTGTATTTGCTGGTCTTGTCGATGGATTAGTAGGACGCGTTACAGGTCGGGTTGTATTTCCCGGCCTTGTCGAAGGGTTAGTCGGACGTGTTGCTGGTCTCGTTGTATTTCCTGGTCGGGTTGGTCTGGTAGAAGTTACCGGCGCCGGTCTTTTATAATCCCTGCCATTATAGGTAGTATTATAGCGACCGTTTGTACGGTTATCTCTCACGATTACCGATGTATTTCTTCTTGACACATAGTTATTGTAATATCTTGGATTTCTTATTACAACCGTTCTGCGATAATAAGGACTTCCGTAATAATGTCCGTGATAACCCCAATAATCATGGTAATAAACCGGACGCCACGGATGCCAGTAAGCAGGATAATATCCCCAATGCCATGGAGATCTATAAGCAACATATACAGGCGAAAATAAAAATAATACAACTGGCCATGCGCTCACACTAGGACTTACATAACTCGGGTTAGTGGTTGTTGTATTATAATTATTGGTTGTGTTATTATTTACAATTACACTACCATCACTTTTATAACCGGGATTTGGTGTCCCTGAAACACTATCTGAAGGTTCTACAATATAATTTTTACCATATAAATCTTCATCGCCAATGGCCTGAACGTGCACATTATTCTTTTTATCTTTATCAACTTCGATAACAGCGACATCTTGTGTTTCGTTATTATTAACAGCAACCTGAAGCACAATTACATGTGTATTGCCTTCCTTATGACTCTCGACCTCGATATAATCGATTTCTCCATCATTATTTAAATCTAAATTATTAACCTTATTATCCGGATCGTTTAATGCTTTTTCGAAATCTTCTAAAGTTTTAGATTTTTGAAAAATATCCAATACTGCATACAAATTAAGATTGTCCCCTGGTAAACCTAAAGCAACAGGCTCATTATCTGTTTGAGAAAATACAGGCAGACTAAATAAACCAGTCATTACAATAGCAAAAAATAAGAAGCGCTTTTTCATGTTAATAATTAGTTAAATAGAATTATGATGACTAAGGTATAAAAAAAACGTAAGAATTTAACATCATTACATAACTTTCTATAATTGAGACAAAAAACAGTCTAAACGTATTTTTTCTAAACCATTTTACTTGCAACAAAGCTTCTAATGTAAGATTAATATTCTTAACTTTGTAAATACCCCTCAACCTCTTAAGATATCTTTCTTTTATAATATCTTACAAAATACTCTTTAAGATTTATTACAACTTTAAGAAACAAAATTACGATGAGAAAACATTTACCTATTTTCATTTTCTTTCTTTCACTAACTTACAGCTACGGTCAGATTGAAGTTTCGAGAACTCTTGAAGATGCTATAAATAAAGCAATAGAAAAGAGTGTTTCATTAAAAAATAAAGACCTGGATATAGAGAAATTAAATCTTCAGGAAAAAGGTGTTTGGAACAAGTATATCCCTACTGTTGAAGCCAGCGCGCTATATACTTATTTTGATAATAAACTAACCGTCGATCTTCCTACGGCTACCATACCTATTGTAAATTATCCATTATTTGATGGGAAAACGGCTTTTAAAAATTACGGAAATATTTTTAACGGAAGTGTAATGGCCAAAACAGTTCTCTTTAGCGGAATGCAAATCCCGAACGGAGCCAAGGCAATTCAAGAAAAAACCAAAGGAACTGAATTTTTAAAAGAATCTGAAAAAGATCAAATCATAAAAGACGTCATTAATACATTTGACCAACTTGAGCTATTAAAACAAATAGACCAACTTATAAAAGATAGCGAAAACCGACTGGAAACAGAAACCAAACGTGTTACAAAAGCCATAGAACAAGGACTTGCTGTTCCGTATGACAGAGATAAAATTAAATTGGCATCATTAGAACTGGCTTCAAAAAAAATTGAACTGGACGGAAAACGAAGATTGGTTTATAAAAAGATTCAATATCTGACAGGATATTCTATTACTGAAATTGAGCAAGTTCAATACAATTTGGTTCCGTATTTAATTACAGATGAAAAATTAAGCACGCAAAACAAGCAGGAGATAAAAGCTCTGGAGTCGTTTAAAACCGCTTACGAATATTTATTAAAAAAGGAAAAAGGCACTTACTTACCTACTTTAGGCGCGTTTGGAGGTGTTTCGTATTCGAGTTTATTTAATGCAAATGCGACAACACCAATCATTACAGGAATAAACGAAGCTTTATATTTAGGATTAAACGAAGCAACGATTAGCAACAACTGGGTTGTGGGCGCGGCCATGAAATGGGAAGTTTTTTCAGGTTTTGAAAGAAAACACAAAGTACACGAAGCCAAGATAAACATAGAACAAGTTCAGAACCAGATCGACGATACCAAAGAAAAGTTAGAATTACTTCTCGAAAAAAACTTTGTTGATTATAGCGTTCTGACTCAAAAAATCAACATTACGCAACAACAGGAAAAAGTAGCAGGCAACAATTTGAATCTGGCCATAAAACAATATAAAGAAGGTTTGATCAACATATCTGAACGTTTGGAAGCCGAAAATGATTCTTATAAGGCATCGGTAAATAAAACCACTACTTTAATCGAACAGCGATTATCAGCCATTGAAACCATCATTGCTACCGGCGATCTATCAAAAAAATTATCTAAATAAAAGTTCTATTTTATGAAAAAAGTAATCATCATAATCAGTTTAATTTTCATTTTTATAAGCTGTCAAAAAGCTAAAAAAGAAAATGTAATTCAGGGAAAAATAGAAAAAGAACAAATTGCCGTTGTGAGTAAAATTCCGGGCAAAATTTTAAAAATCTTTGTCAAAGAAGGAGATATTGTCCAGAAAGGAGATACGCTTGCGATCCTTGATATTCCGGAAGTAGATGCTAAAAAAAGTCAGGCCGAAGGCGCTGTAATATCGGCCAAAGCACAATATAAAATGGCTGTAAAAGGAGCGACCGAAAATCAAATCAAACAGCTTGAAGCCAAAAAAATGGGGTTAAAAGAACAATATGAATTTGCTCAAAAATCAATTAAGCGACTGACCAACATGCTAAAAGATTCTTTGATATCACAACAAACTTATGATGAAACTTTTGCCAAATATCAAGGCGCTCAGGCACAATATAATGCCGTGGTTGCCGAATTGGACGACGCCAAAAAAGGTGCCCGTATCGAACAACAAACAATGGCTCTTGGTCAGCAAGACAGAGCTCTTGGCGCATTGCAGGAGGTAGAAACTGCTGATAAGGAACGTTATATAATTGCACCACAAAATATGAGTATCGAAACTATTACTCTAAATCTTGGCGAACTGGCTTTACCTGGTTATACTTTATTCAACGGATATATTGCCAATAGTACTTATTTTAGATTTACCATACCAGAAAATCAATTGGGACAATTTAAAAAAGGTCAGCAAATAACGGTTCATGTTCCATATAAAAAAGAAGATATAAAAGGAACGATTTCTACCATAAAACAACTTGGAGCTTACGGGAATATTGCAACCGCATATCCGGATTATGAAATGCAGGAAAGTTTATTCGAAATAAAAATAACACCTTCTAACGTAGACGGAACAAAAGATCTTATTACCAAAACCACTGTTACTTTATCTCTTTAGAACTATGCAAAATTTCTTTTCATTGCTTAAACGGGAATTCAGATTATTCTGGAGCAATAAAGTCCTGAGATTGCTTTTTATTGGAGCACCAATTCTCTATGGCGTTTTATTGGGTTATGTATACGGAAAAGGCAAAGTGACCGATTTACCTATCATCATTGTTGATCAGGATCACTCTGAATTAAGCTCAAAAGCCATTCAGATGTTTGAGGATAATGAGGTGCTTTCGATTGCTTCAATCTTGTATGATCAAAACAATCTTTCGCAAATTGCCATTCAAAAAGAAGCGACTTGTGTTGTTATTATTCCGAAGGATTTTGAAAAAATGACACTTACCAAAAAGTATCCGGAGATTACCACTATAGTAAACACCTCAAATGTTCTAACCGCCAATTATGCTTCAACAGCCATACAGGTTTGTCTTGGAACATTGAAAGCCGGAGTTCAAATTGAAACCTTAAGAAAACAAGGCGTTCCTGAAAATTTACTGGCATCGCAATACGAACCTTTTAAAACTACTTTCATAAAAAAATACAACCGGAGCACCAATTATATGTATTTTCTTTGGCCGGGTGTTTTGGCGACTGTTTTACAACAAGTACTTTTATTAGGATTAGCGCTTTCATTTGCATCAGAATTCGAAAATGGAACTTTTGAAGATTTAGTAAAAAGGTGCCCATCAATTTTAAATCTATTAGCTGTAAAAATGATTCCCTACATGATTATGAGCTTTGGTATTTGGTTCATTTACTGGCTTTTTACTTTATGGTTCCGATTACCTTTTTACGAAAATTTATTGCCGCTTACTTTTATTGCCGGCATATTTGTGCTTTCGGTTTCTTTTATTGGTATTCTGGTGAGTATTTTAGTTCCAAGCCAATTAAAAGCTACTGAGATTTTAATGGTTATTGCAACTCCAAGTTTCATCTTAAGCGGATTTACCTGGCCTTTAAGTCAAATGCCACAGGCTGTTCAGGCAATTGCGAATGTGATTCCGTTAACGCATTTCCTAAAAGCTTTTCGAATATTGATCATAGAAAAGGGAACTTTTTCTCAAACCACAAAACCTATTTGGAACATGGTTATCATAGGCATAGTTTGTTTTATTGCAGCTTATATTGCGTTATACTTAAAAAAGAAAAGCGTTTTGAAAGAAGTTTAAAACATCTCATTTAAAAACAATAAAAAAGCACAAGATCCCTCTTGTGCTTTTTTTAAATTAACAAAACTGTAAATAATAATAAATTAACTCATAATAATTTCACCAATCCAAACCCTACAATAACCGCGGTCCAAACTGCAATCATCCCCGGAATCATGAAACTATGATTTAATATCCATGAACCCGCTTTTGTTGTTCCGGATCTGTCAAAATTTATTGCGGCCAAATCACTAGGATAAAAACAGAAGAAGAAATACGCATATGAAGCTGGTATACAAGCAATCAATACCGGTGTCGGAATCCCTAAAGAAATTCCCAGAGGCATAATAACTAACAATGTTGCAGCCTGACTTTTCAGGAATGCAGAGGCGCAAAACATTGCCAGGGCAAAAGTCCACGGATGTGCCGTTACAGTTTCGCTAATAAGCGACAAGATGTAAGGTTTATTGTTTTCTATTACCGTATCACTCATCCAGGCAATACCAAAAATCATAATTGCAGCTACCATCCCTGCATTAAATACTTTGGTATCAGAAATACTTTTAGCTGATATTTTTGTTGCAAAAAGTATTATCGCACCAACTGCAAGCATTACAAATTGCAATACGATACTCATTTTTAAAGGATTTCCCTCTTTATCTAATGGAAGTATCGCTTCGGGAAAAATAGCAATAATTACAATTCCTAAAATTCCCAGCAGGAAAAGTGCTAAAGCTGTTTTAGATTTTTTTTCAAACTTGTTCGTTTGTTTCTCTAAATCTCCAAAAATGTATTTTCGTTGTTCTTCATCTTTTATTTTTTCCTGAAAATCAGGATCGTTTTCTAAATCTTTTCCTCTTTTCAAGCTCCAAAGTGCTGCAAGAAGCAAACCGGCAAGACAAGACGGAATTGTAATTTTTAGAATATCTATAAGACTTACATGTAAATTGGCTGCTGCAAAAATTCCAACCAATGCTGCTGCAGCTGCCGAAATTGGACTTGCCGTAATTCCTAACTGACTACAAATTGCTGCCATTGCCATTGGGCGTTCCGGGCGAATTTTATTCTTTATCGAAACATCATAAATAACAGGTAATAAAGGATAAACCGCATGTCCTGTACCTACAAGCATAGTAAGAGTAAAACTTGTTAATGGTGCTAAAAACACAATTTTATTTGGATTTTTACGCAGCAATTTCTCAGCATAACTTACAATTAAATTCAGTGCTCCTGTCGCTTCTAATGATGATGATGTGGTAACGACCGCAAGAATAATTAGCATTACTTCTATTGGAGGTTTTCCCGGTTCTACTCCATATAAAAACACTAATAAGGTAACACCTAAACCACCAAGCATACCCAAGGCAATTCCTCCATATTTTATTCCGAAATAAATAATTACAAGAAGTAAAACCAATTGGCTCCAAAACAAAAATGGGGCATTTGCCGGTATTGCTTTTTCAGTGTTTGTTTCTGCTTTCTTAACCGAATCACCTTGTGCTTTTTGCCTAGCAGTAGTTTCTTTTGCATCAATTGCCTTCGAAACATCCGGAATAGGAACATCGGCTATTTTTTGTTCTACAACTATACTTTCTTTGGTTTTGCTCTCTGCCTTATTTGCAAAACCAAAAGTAACTCCCGTAATTATCATAAAAAGACAAAGACGCATTTTTACACTTATTTTCATTTTAATTATATTTTAAATATTTGTTAATGGGTGATATTTAGAAAAACCTGCCTTGAAATTGTATAATAAACAGGTTGTTATCGTATGCTGTAGAATTTGCTATATTGTGTTTGTAGTTATCGAACTGCATTCCCATTTCGATGCGTCCGGTATACCCTTTTCCAAATTCCAAACCTGCCATTGGAGTATAAGTTTGTCTGGCGTTTGAATTGATTTTGAAGCTTCTGTCAAAATATTCATAACGACACGAAAATTCTATGGCAGTTAATTTTTGATATTTGATTTCATATCTCAAATTAGGCAGGAAATAAGCGCCACGCATTTCATAATCATTAATATTTGTTGTTCTTGAATCTGCAGCTAAAGAATAATACAGGTAATGATTGATTCCTTGTTTTGCTTCAAGCTGAGTTTGTAATATTAATTTATCTGACAATTTGAAATCAGCTGTAAGATCTAGTGCAACTGCAAAGACTTTGTGATTAAAAACCTCACCAATACCACCATTAATTCCAAAATTGATATTATGTTTTTTATCTAGTTCAAAAGCAAAACGCGAAGAATATTGTTTACCATCGTCTTTGTCTGACACTTGGTTTCTTCCATTACCATTTACAGCAGAAAAAGCATAACTAACGGGTAGTTTACCTAGATTAAAACTTCCAAAAACAGAAGCTCCAATTTGAAAACTCGCCCATCCATTGTTTCCAAATTCAGTATATTGATTGGAGTAATCAAATGATCTAAGAATGTCAGCAGGATTTAATTCCTCGATTCCAAAAGCGGGTCTAAACTGACCTGCCATAACACCGATATTTTTACTAAAAGTGTATCTTGCAAAAGCATTCTCTAAAACCTTTCCTTTGGGATCTGATTTAAAATCAGCAAAATTGGCCAGAATAACGATATCAAAACCTTCACCTAATTTGGTGGTAAGCCCCAGACGCATTCTTTTAATATCAAAAGTATCTTCGACCGCATCACCATTTGTATGTTGAAGTCCTGTTGTGGCATCTATACCATGCGAAAAGCCACTTAAGTAGCGTCCCTGAAAAAGTCCCTGCACTTTAAATTGCGGATACTTTACTTCAGTTTGGGCATTAGAATCTGTTGTTTGCCCACTTGATAAAAAGGGAAATAAAAAGAGTAGAAGTACAATCTTTTTGGAGAAAAATTTATTTAAAACGTTCATAATAAAAGTTTAGATTATTTTATTTTATAAAAACCAAGCTACTTACAGCCCTATTTTACTCTACTAAAATTATCTAATCCTTATAATTGCAGTTCTGATTTATATCATGTTTTTAACATTTGTTTAATAATTATTTTTCTATATTTTTTAATAAAAAAAAGGCGTTAGAATTAACTAACGCCCTTGATATTATTATATTTTTAACTAGATTACTTCTCAATCTCTCGCATAGAATCCATTTTTTTATGAGCAAGGAAACCAGCGACATCTTCAAAATGTTCTTTGACACGTTTGTTTCCAAACTCAAAAACTTTAGTAGCTAATCCGTCAAGGAAATCACGGTCGTGCGAAACCAGGATTAAAGTTCCGTCGAAGTCACGTAAAGCATCTTTAATGATATCCTTAGTCTTCATATCTAAGTGATTCGAAGGCTCATCCAGAATCAGTAAGTTAACAGGTTCCAACAATAATTTGATCATTGCTAAACGTGTTTTTTCTCCTCCTGAAAGTACTTTTACCTTCTTGGTAATATCATCTCCCTGAAACATAAAAGCTCCAAGAATATTTTTTATTTGTGTACGAACGTCTCCAACGGCAATATTATCGATGGTTTCAAAAATCGTAGCATTTTCGTCTAATAAAGAAGCCTGGTTTTGTGCAAAATATCCAATTTGAGAATTGTGTCCAATTTCTACACTTCCTTCATCGATACCAATTTCTTTCATGATCGCTTTGATCATAGTTGATTTTCCTTCACCATTTTTACCTACAAAGGCCACTTTCTCGCCTCTTTCGATCACAATATTAGCATCTTTAAAAACCACATGATCT
Organism: Flavobacterium sp. SLB02; assembly: GCF_009664855.1. GTDB lineage: Bacteria > Bacteroidota > Bacteroidia > Flavobacteriales > Flavobacteriaceae > Flavobacterium. The sequence goes on along the minus strand of NZ_CP045928.1, from coordinate 6,238,586 downwards.
CCGTATGATTTAGAAAGTTCTTTTACTACAACCGGATATTGTCCTGAACGTGCTGCTGGTGGGAATTTTAATTTCAAAGCTGAGTTATCTACTTCATCAACTTGTACGATAACTAATTTTTCAAGCATTTTAACACGAGACTGAACGGCATCTGTTTTAGAAAAAGTTCCTTTAAAACGATCAATAAAAGCTCTGTTATCAGCAATCATTTTTTGTTGCTCATCATACGCTTTTTGTTGGTGTACACGACGATCTTTTCTTAATTCTAAGTAATGAGAATACTTCGCTTTATAATCGTAGATTCTTCCCATTGTAACTTCGATAGTACGATTGGTAATATTATCCACAAACGCTCTATCGTGCGAAATTACTACAACCGCTTTTGCAGAATTGATCAGGAATTCTTCTAACCATTGAATACTTTCAATATCCATGTGGTTGGTTGGCTCATCCAGTAAAATCAAATCCGGCTTTTGCAATAAGATTTTAGCCAATTCAATACGCATTCTCCATCCTCCTGAAAATTCAGAAGTCTGACGTGTAAAATCTTCACGCTCAAAACCTAAACCAACTAATATTTTTTCAACTTCTGCTTCGTAATTTATTTCTTCGATAGCATAAAATTTTTCACTTAAGTCAGAAACTCTTTCGATCAATTTCATGTAAGCATCACTTTCGTAATCGGTACGAACGGTTAATTGTTCATTGATTTCATCGATTTCAGCTTTCATTTTAAAAATTTCACCAAAAGCTTTTGAGGCTTCTTCCATTACAGTCGAACCATCTTTAGTCAATAAATGCTGAGGCAAATATGCTACAACAGCATCTTTTGGAGTAGAAATACTTCCCGTAGAAGGTTTGCTCTGACCTGCAATTATTTTTAAAAGTGTCGATTTTCCCGCACCATTTTTACCCATAAGGGCAATTTTATCATTTTCATTTATAGCAAAAGAAACATCGCTAAATAATGTAGTTCCACCAAACTGAACCGAAATGTCGTTAACTGTAATCATTTAGATTTTTAGATTTTTAGACTGCTTAGATTTTTAGACTTCTTAGCAAGTGTTTTTTTGAAAGCGCAAAGATAGATTTTAATTAGAATGTGCCAATGAGATAATTAGATAATTTCTGAATTAGAAAATTTGCCAATTTGAGAATGTGCCCATTAGAAAAATCTTAAAATGAAAAATATCATAATGACATATTTTTTACCACACTCAACAAATTATCTAATTGACACATTGACTAATTTTCTAATTAAAAAAAATGTTCCCAAATGTTTCCAGAAACGGGGTTTTATTTTGAACTTGTATTCATACATTTGAAATACACAAAACAGGCAAAAGATGAAAATTTTAATAATAGAGGATGAAGCTGGTTTACGTGAAGTGGTACAACAATCACTTGAAAAAGAGAAATATATTGTAGAAACTGCATATGATTATATTTCGGGGCTAGACAAATTGGGCGCTTATGATTATGATTGCATTTTAATTGATATCATGCTCCCAAACGGAAACGGACTGGATTTACTGCAAGAATTAAAACGACAAAAAAAGCAAAGTGCCGTGATTATTATTTCGGCAAAAGATGCTGTCGATGATAAAGTAAAAGGACTCGATCTGGGTGCAGATGATTATTTGAGTAAACCTTTTCATTTATCTGAATTGCATGCCAGAATCAAATCCGCCATACGCAGGAACAATCATAATGGAGATAATCTGATTGTCTGGAAAAACGTAACGCTTTCTCCGGAACAAAGAACGGTTTCTATAGATAGTAAAGAGCTAATTTTAAATAGAAAGGAATTTGATTTGCTCTACTATTTCATCATTAACCCAAACCGACTTATAAATAAAACCGCTATTGCGGAATATGTTTGGGGCGACCATACCGATCAGGCAGACAATTTAGATTTTGTATATTCGCAGATTAAAAATTTACGAAAAAAACTAAAAGACAGTGATGCCGAAGTTGATATTCAGGCGGTTTATGGTATTGGATATAAAATGAATTAATGAAATTACAAAATTATACTCTTCGCTATCTGGCCATAACATTATTGCTTGTAATCCCAATTTGGGCAGGGATTTTTTATGTGCTGATTTTAGATGAAGTATATGACAATATTGATGATGATTTAAAGAACTCCAAAATCATGATCATTCGTCATGCTTTTGCCAATAAGGAATTATTGAACTCTCCTGAATTCGGAATCAATAAATTTACCATAAAACCACTTCCTAAAGGGGAATATTCTAATAAAGAGGAATTTTCGACCTCAAAAGAATTTATGGAATATGATAACGACGATGAACCCATTCGAACTTTAAAAACTGTTTTTAATGATGATAAAGGAAATCCTTATGAATTGACCATAAAAGCCTCGATTGTTGAAGAAGATGAGTTACTCGAAGATTTATTTCTGGCCTTAATAGGTTTATATGTTATGCTTGTTATTAGCATTCTGGCCGTTAACCATTTATTATTACAGAAAATCTGGAAATCTTTTTACACCATTTTAGAAAATCTGAAAGAAATAAAACTAGGAACCGGAAGCCAACTAAAAGCAATCGATTCTCCTATTGACGAATTTAATATTCTGGAAAAAGAAGTCGAGAAAATGCTCAATCGTAATGAATCGATTTATTCAAGCCAAAAACAATTTATCGAAAATGCTTCTCACGAATTGCAAACGCCTTTGGCCATTAGCATCAACAAACTCGAATTGTTTGCAGAAAATAGTGTTCTTGCCGATGAGCAATTAATGGAAATAGGAAAAATTACCGATACCTTAAGCCGATTAACGAGATTGAACAAATCTTTGCTGATGTTGTCGAAAATCGAAAACCAACAATTTTCTGAAGAGGAAGATGTTAATTTCAATAAACTTATTTTAGTACTAACAGAAGACTATTTTGATCTGGCCGATTTTAAAGAAGTAAAAATTACGGTAACCCAAAATGATACTTTATATTTTAAAATGAATAAAGGTCTGGCGATTGCTTTGATTAGTAATTTATTAAAGAATGCTTTAATACACAATCATCATAACGGTTTTGTGAATTTCATCATCAATAAAAACAACATCACAATCTCGAATAGCGGCAATAATTTTCCTTTAAACTCAGACCTTATCTTTAATAGATTCTACCGTCATACTACGACAAACGAGTCTACCGGTTTAGGTTTATCGATCGTGAAATCTATTATCAATAATTATTCTATTACGATCGAATATCTATTTACCAATAATCACCAATTCAAAATTATTTTTCCAAAAAAGTAGTATTTTTCTTCCTTTCCTAATTGTTTCCAAATTCAGGTTATACACTTGTATCAGAATTAAAACACACAATTATGAAAACGAAATTAAATCTGGCTGCATGCCTAGTTGTAGGATTAACATTTGGACTTTCTGCAAATGCACAAAAATCAGTGATTACAAAAGCTGCTTTACCTGCAAATGCACAAACTTTTTTAAAGACTCATTTTACAGGACAGGAACCAACTTCTATAATTGAGGATAAAGAAACATTCTCTAAAGATTACAAAGTAAGATTTGCCAACAACATTGAGGTAGAATTTGACGGAAAAGGAAATTGGGAAGAAGTCGATGGTAATCACCAAACAATTCCCGCTACTGTAATTCCTAAAAATATTGCGGCTTACATAAAAACAAATTTTCCCAATACCACAGTTACTAAAATCGACAAAGGAACCTGGGGCTACGAAGTAGATTTAAGCAATGGCATAGAACTGGAATTTAACTCAAAAGGGAATTTTTTAAGAATCGATAATTAAACAACATCAAATTAAATAATACAATCATGAAAAAAATATTTTTAACCGGCTTTATCGCTTTATCACTTTTATTTACCACTACATCATGCGATAGTGACGATGATAATAACGAATCTGTAATTAATGTTAGCGATTTACCAAAAGCTGCAGATACATTTGTTACGACTTATTTCCCTAACACGACTTATGTTACTATAACAAAGCAAAATATTGCTGATATAGACGGATCTATTTATGATGTTAAACTAAGCAATAATTTCGAAATTGATTTTGATGCCAATGGAAACTGGATCGATATAGACGGGAATCATCAGGCAGTTCCTGTTGCTCTGATTCCGGAGAAAATACAAACGTATGTAACAACAAATTACCCTAATCAGTTTGTGACTTCTATTGATAACGAAAAAACAACTGTCGAAGTTGAACTTTCTAATGATTTAGATTTAGTTTTTGATCTTCAGGGAAATTTCCTTCGAATTGATCAATAAGAATCATACATAATACTAAAAAAAGCTCCGAAATTAAAGTCGGAGCTTTTCTGGTTTAAGCTATTTCCTCTTTTAAATTCAAATCTATATTCTTACATCTTTAAAAATTTAGCCTTATCTTGTATAACAATTAAAATCAGCAAATTATGAGAATGAAATTAAACTTGATAGCCTGCCTAATTGCAGGATTAATATTTGGACTTTCTGCAAATGCACAAAAAACCGTTATTAAAAAAGAAGCTTTACCGGCAAATGCTCAAACTTTTTTAAAAACTCACTACGGATCAAAAAAGCCCAGCTATATACTAGAGGACAAAGAATTACTTTCTACAGAATACAAAGTTCAGTTTGACAATAAAACCGAAATCGAATTTGATAAAAAAGGAAACTGGAGAGAAGTAGACGGTAATGGGGATAAAATTCCTTCGTCTATTATCCCGAAAAAAATCGCTTCGTATGTAAAAACAAACTTTCGCAAAGAGAAAATAACCAAAATTGAAATAGGAACTTTTGGCTACGAAACGAAACTCACCAACGGTTTAGAATTAAAATTCAACTTAAAAGGAGATTTTACTAAAATCGATAAATAGTATTTAACTAAAATCTTACATTAATTTTTTGCCACAGATTATAGGATTATCACTGATTATTTCTCTAAAAAAAGTATAGCGTTTTCAAAAAAATCTTTTTTAATTTTATAATCTGTGGCAAAAAATGCAAAAACAAAACCCGACAAGTTCTACAACTCATCGGGTTTACTATTATTATCTCATTATCAAATTGACTAATTATCTAATTAAAATCAGTCTTTTCTCCATTTTTTAGTTTCCTCAAAAATATGCTCTAAGATGGCAGATTCTGTTTCGTCGAAATCTATATTTCGTCTTCCCATCACTAATTTGGCAGTTTCAAATGCTTTTTTGGTTACATAAGTAGTAAATCCGGCAGCTCCACCCCAGGAAAAACTCGGTACAAAATTGCGAGGAAAACCACTTCCGAAAATATTGGCACTTACTCCTACTACAGTTCCGGTATTAAACATCGTGTTGATTCCGCATTTACTATGATCTCCCATCATCAAACCACAAAACTGAAGTCCGGTTTTGGCAAAACCTTCGGTTTCGTAACTCCATAATTTTACTTCTTCATAGTTATTTTTCAGGTTCGAATTATTACTATCAGCTCCAATATTACACCATTCGCCTAAAACAGAATCTCCTAAAAATCCGTCGTGCCCTTTGTTTGAATTGGCAAAAAGAATCGAATTTTTAACTTCTCCCCCTATTCTTGATCCCGGACCAACTGTTGTTGCACCGTACACTTTGGCGTTTAGCTTTACCTGTGAATTTTCGCATAAAGCAAAAGGACCACGAATTACGGTTCCTTCCATAATTTCGGCATTCTTACCTATATATATAGGTCCTGTTGAAGCATTCAGCGTAACAAACTCTAGTTTTGCTCCTTCTTCGATAAAAACATTCTCAGGCGCTATAACATTTACGCTTTTTGGGATGGGCTGCGATTTTCTGTCTTCGGTTAGGTAAATAAAATCTTCACGAATCGCCGCGTCGTTTTTAGAGAAAATATCCCATGTATGTTCTACAGTCAGAGCATCTCCGTTATATTGGATGATTTCGTATGAATCAAAATCTACTTCTTCCTGATTTTCTGTAGTAAAAAAAGCGATAACATCCTCCCCTTTAAAGATGGCTTGATTTTCTTTTAAATCAGAAACCAGTTCTGCAAGGGTATCATTTGGTAAATATGCCGCATTGATCATCACATTTTCTTCCATTTCCACCATTGGGAATTTGGTTGATAAGTAATCTTCGGTAATCGTTGTTATGGTCGAACCTAAACGCGCTTCCCATTTTTGGCGAATCGTCATGATTCCGATTAGTATGTCAGCAACAGGTCTTGTAAAAGTAAAAGGTAGTAAAGCATTCCGGACGGGACCGTCAAAAAGAATGTAATTCATAAATATAAAATTTGTACTTGTTAAAATCTTGATTTGGTTATCGAGATCAAAGTTACAAATATTTTATTGGTTTCATAAAACCGATTGAAATCGCATATTGAAATTTTACCACAGAGTGCACAAAGTTTTTTTTCAGCAGAATTTTGTAAAAACACAAAGAACACCAAGCTTTGCGAACTTGTTTTAATAAAACTTCACTAAAATCTTTGTAAACTTTCAGAAACCTTTGTGAGCTCTGTGGTTAAAAATCGATGTTATTAAAGCAAAAATAATCCCATAAAAAAAGCCTTCCGGATTGGAAGGCTTTTGTATAAGTAAAAACAGTTATTAGTTTTTAACGTGTTTTGCATATTTAGTTTTGAATTTATCAATACGTCCTGCAGTATCGATAAGTTTAGATTTACCAGTATAAAAAGGGTGAGATGTTCTAGAAATCTCCATTTTTACAACTGGATACTCAACTCCGTCAACTTCAATTGTTTCTTTTGTATCTGCAGTAGATTTAGTGATAAAAACTTCGTCATTTGACATGTCTTTAAATGCAACTAATCTGTAATTTTCTGGGTGAATTCCTTTTTTCATCTTTTCTTTTTATTTTATTGTTTAGAGCATTTCTATTTTGAAGCTTTTTCATGGTTAGAAAAAGGTGTAAACAAAGGATACTCTTTTTTTGTTTAAAACTTTTAATTATTTCAGTTTGCAAATTTACAATTCTTTTTTAATCTACAAATGTTTATCCCACTTTTTTTTAGTTAAATTCAAAAAGCTTTTTTATCTCTCATATATTGGGAATTGCTATATTTGTGGATTAATTAAACTAATAATTATATGGATAAAAATATATCTCCTGCCAAGTCGGGAACTATGTACGGTCTTTTGTTCGGTGTTATAATGGTTTTAGAGTTTGTCATTATGTATGTAATTGGCATGAAATCATTAGTAAACTCAAGTGTTGGAGTAATTGTAAATATAGCCAACTATTTAGTTCTGCCTCTTATATTTATATACTTAGGTTGCAATCATTATAAGAAGGATATCAACAATGGATTCATATCTTTTTCTGAATGTTTAAAAACAGGAGTTTCAATTACTGTTATTGCAGGTCTGGTATATGCCGTATTTAGTGTGATTTTTAATCTGATATTTCCTGAATTCATAAACGAAATGTTAGAAATTTCTAAAGAAGGAATGATAACTCAGAATCCTAATATATCGTCAAAAGAATTAGAAATGGGACTTAGCATGGTTAAAAAATTCATGAACCCATTAATTGTTCTTCCAGTAACACTTGTCATGTATTCATTAATTGGATTAATTTATTCTTTAATTATTGGAGCAATAGTAAAGAATGACAAACCTTAAGTCTATAATAAAATATAAATGAATCTATCTATACTTATACCGCTTCTTAACGAAGAGGAATCACTAAAAGAACTCTATTCGTGGATTATTAAAGTGATGCAATCTAACAATTACTCTTATGAAATCATTTTTGTAGATGATGGAAGTACGGATGATTCTTGGAATATTATCGAAAGTTTTTCTAACGAAAACCCTAACGTAAAGGGAATTCGTTTCATGAAGAACTTTGGAAAATCACAGGCCCTTCATGCTGGTTTTGCAAAAGCGCAAGGAGACGTTATTATTACTATGGATGCCGATTTGCAGGATAGCCCGGATGAGATTCCAGGATTATACGAAATGATCACGGCTCAAAAATTTGATTTGGTTTCGGGCTGGAAAAAGAAACGTTACGACTCTGTAGTGGCAAAAAACCTTCCGTCTAAACTTTTTAACTGGGCAGCCAGAAAAACTTCAGGGGTTGAATTGAATGATTTCAACTGCGGATTAAAAGCCTACAAAAATACGGTGGTAAAAAACATTGAAGTTTCGGGCGAGATGCACCGATACATTCCTGTTTTGGCCAAAAATGCCGGTTTTAATAAAATTGGCGAAAAAGTGGTGATTCACCAGGCACGTAAATATGGCGAAACCAAATTTGGAATGGAACGTTTTATAAACGGTTTCCTTGATTTAATCACAATTTGGTTCTTGTCAAGATTCGGAAAAAGACCAATGCACTTATTTGGAGCAATGGGTTCTCTGATGTTTATTATCGGATTTTTACTGGCGGGTTATATTGGCGTTTCGAAATTGTACCATATGTATAACGGAATGAAATATAGCTTAATCACCAGTAATCCATGGTTTTTTATTGCTTTAACCACTATGATTTTAGGAACTCAGTTATTCCTGGCTGGTTTTCTTGGTGAAATTATCCTGAGAACTAAAAACAATGAAGCACGTTATAAAGTTGCCCGAGAGGTTAATTTTTAACGTAAAGTCCTAGCCCTGATAGAAGGGAAAATCCTTTTTTATTGTTTTTTCTACAATAAAAAAGATTAGAATGATAGCAGGATTAGCTCCTGAAAATTATTACTATTTTAAATTAAAATTATAAAAATATACGAATGATGAATATAGCACCTAATATATTGAATGCTGTAAACGAATGGTTAACACCTACATTTGACAACGATACACAAGCTGCGGTTAAGGAATTAATGACTACCTCACCAAAGGAACTTGAGGAAAGTTTTTATAAAAACCTTGAATTTGGAACTGGCGGAATGCGCGGTGTTATGGGCGTTGGAAACAACAGAATTAACAAATATACCCTTGGAAAAAATACTCAGGGATTATCTGATTATTTACACCAGGTTTTCCCAAACCAGCCTTTAAAAGTTGTTATTGCTTATGACTGTCGTCATAACAGTAATACGCTGGCTAAAGTTGTGGCTGACGTTTTCTCAGCAAACGGAATTCATGTTTACTTATTCTCTGATTTAAGACCAACTCCTGAATTGTCTTTTGCTCTTAAATATTTAGGCTGCCAATGCGGAATCGTACTTACGGCTTCTCATAATCCGCCAGAATACAACGGATACAAAGTTTATTGGGAAGATGGCGGACAAATTGTTCCTCCGCAAGATGCTGCCATTATCAATGTAATCGAAAATTTAAGCTACGATAAGATTAAATTTAACGCAAACGAAAGTCTGATTGAATATATCGATACTGAAATTGACAAGGCTTTTGTCAAATCATCTATCGAAAACGCAAGTTTTAATACTCCGGCTAAAGCCAAAGATAATCTACATATTGTTTTTACTTCGTTGCACGGAACTTCTATAAAATCTATTCCTGATACTTTATCGCAAGCGGGTTATACAAATGTGCATATTGTTCCTGAACAGGCAGAGCCAAACGGTGATTTCCCAACGGTTAAATCTCCAAATCCTGAAGAGCCCGAAGCTTTGACTATGGCTTTGGCATTGGCAGATAAAACCAATTCTGATATTGTTGTAGGAACTGATCCTGATTGCGACCGTCTTGGTGTTGCCGTTAGAAACAACGAAGGCAAAATGATTTTGCTTAACGGTAATCAGACGATGATTTTGATGACTTCTTTCTTATTGAAACAATGGAAAAAAGCAGGCAAAATCAATGGTAAACAATTTGTAGGCTCTACAATTGTTTCTACTCCGATGATGATGGAATTAGCCACAAGTTATGGCGTAGAATGCAAAGTTGGTTTGACTGGTTTTAAATGGATTGCCAAAATGATCAAAGATTTCCCGGAACTCGAATTTATTGGAGGTGGTGAAGAAAGCTTTGGTTTTATGGTGGGTGACGCCGTACGAGATAAAGATGCTGTTGCAGCTACATTATTAATATGCGAAGTTGCAGCTCAGGCAAAAGCAGCAGGAAGCAGCGTTTACAAAGAGCTTTTACAACTTTATGTTGAAAATGGTTTTTATAAAGAATACTTGGTTTCTTTGACCAAAAAAGGAATAGAAGGTTTGGAGGAAATTAATCAGATGATGATTAATTTACGTCAAAATCCTTTGAAAGAAATCAGCGGACAAAGAGTAATTATGGTGGAAGATTATCAATCATCGATTGCTTTGAATTTATTGACTGGTGAGGAATCTGCAATGGATATCCCCAAATCGAACGTATTGATATATTATACTGAAGATGGTTCTAAAATTTGTGCAAGACCAAGCGGAACTGAGCCTAAAATTAAATTCTACATTAGTGTTAATGCAGAATTAGATTCGGTTGCCAATTTTGATGCTGCAGAAAGTTTCTTAGACCAAAAAATACAAAATATCATTGCAGGAATGCAATTGAAATAATAACATTACAGAAATAGCAATCAGATTGATTATCCAACTAAAAGTTAAAATTGCATAACGATAAAAATCAAAATACTCTATTTCAATAAATTATAATTGTGCAGACAATGTCTGCACAATTTCAGCTACAATTCTAAGTAAATTATTATAGAATTATTACTGAAAAACTCGAAAGAGTAATTGCTAAAGCAGAAAAAAACATATATAAATAAATGAGTAACATAAAAAAAATAATTCCTTTTATATATCCGTATAAAAAATATGCATTCTTAAACATTTTTTTCAATGTTTTGTATGCGCTTTTTAGCACGCTTTCGTTTGTTGCTTTAATACCAATGCTTCAGGTGTTATTCGATAAAAACAAACAAATTACGGAAAAACCGGTATATCATGGAATTTTAAAAATTCAGGATTACGGTCAGGATTATTTAAGCTATTACATTACCACCACAAAAGGTACGCATGAATCCGGGTATGTCTTATCGATAATGGTCGCGATTATTATTTCGATCTTTTTGCTTAAAAACTTAGCCGATTATGCCGCTATGTTTTTTATCACTTTTTTACGAAATGGTGTTTTAAGAGATATGCGAAATGCAATGTACAAGAAAACACTGGAGCTGCCTTTGGCTTTTTATTCTGAAAAAAGAAAAGGAGATGTTATCTCAAGAATTTCAGCTGACGTAAATGAGGTTCAAAACTCATTTCTGGCTATTCTGGAACTTATCGTAAAAGAACCTCTGACGATTATTTTCACCATAACTACAATGCTGATTATTAGTCCCAAACTAACGCTTTTTGTTTTTATTTTTATTCCTGTTTCTGGTTATATTATTTCATTAATTGGAAAACAGCTAAAAAAACAATCTACTAAAGCACAACAGGAACAAGGTACTTTTTTATCGACTATAGAAGAAACTATTGGAGGCCTGAAGGTGGTAAAAGGATATAATTCTGAAAATTATTTCAACACCGTTTTTCAAAATTCTACAGAACGTTTTTTCAACTTATCAAATAGTATTGGTAATCGCCAGAACTTAGCCTCTCCTGCAAGTGAATTTATGGGAATCACTGTAATTGCGATCTTATTATGGTACGGAGGACAAATGGTTTTAATTGACAAAAGCTTAGATGGAGCTGCTTTTATCGCCTATATGGGATTAGCATATAATATCTTAACTCCGGCAAAAGCGATTTCTAAAGCTTCTTACGGAGTAAAAAGAGGAAATGCCGCAGCAGAACGTGTTCTTGAAATTTTAGATCAGGAAAACCCAATTACTTCTAAACCTGATGCTATTGTAAAAACATCTTTTGATGATAGTATTGAGGTTAAAAATATCAATTTTAAATATCAGGACGAAACGGTTCTAAAAGACTTTTCTCTTAGCATTAAAAAAGGACAAACTGTAGCCCTTGTTGGGCAATCCGGAAGTGGAAAAAGTACTATTGCCAACCTAATGACCCGTTTTTATGATGTAAATGACGGTACGATTTCTATAGACGGAATCAACATAAAGGACATGAACTTACAATCGCTTCGTGGTTTAATGGGATTGGTTACGCAAGACAGTATTTTGTTTAATGATACTATAAAAGCGAATATCTCATTAGGAAAATTAGACGCTACAGATGACGAAATTATCGAAGCTCTAAAAATTGCTAATGCTTTTGAATTTGTAAATGAATTGCCTTTAGGAATTTACACTAACATTGGAGACAGTGGAAACAAGCTTTCAGGAGGACAAAAACAACGTTTATCAATTGCCCGTGCGGTATTGAAAAACCCTCCTATTATGATTCTGGATGAAGCAACATCGGCTTTGGATACTGAGAGCGAAAAATTTGTTCAGGTAGCTTTGGAGAACATGATGCAAAACAGAACTTCGATTGTAATTGCGCACCGCCTTTCGACCATTCAAAAAGCGGATCTTATAGTTGTAATGCAAAAAGGAAAAATCGTTGAGCAAGGAACTCACGACGAATTGATTGCACACAACGGAACTTATAACAAACTAGTTACGATGCAGTCTTTTGAATCGTAAAATAAAAGAATCAACTTTTAGCCACAGATTACACAGATTAACACGGATTATTTTTCTACTAAAGAATTAAAATCATATATTTATTTGTATAATCTGTGGCTTTTTTTTTAGAATAAATCTTAAAACTCAAAAAATGTATCTCAACAATCCAAACATAACACTTCCTGATGATCCGGATACCATTGTTTGGAAATACTTAGACTTATCTAAATTTCTTGATTTATTATTGTCGAAGAAATTATTCATGTCCCGATCTGATAAATTTGAAGATCAGTACGAAGGTACTTTTAGCGAGCCTACTTTTGAGGAGATCAAAAAACTTGCCGTTGACAATCCAGAATTCTTAAGTTATTACAAGACACATCGCGAAAAAGTAGCCATTAGCAGCTGGCACATTAACGAATACGAATCGTTTGCCATGTGGCAGATTTTTACTCAAAACAGCGAAGGATTAGCCATTCAGTCTACTATTGGCAGATTACAAAAAGCAGTAAGACCTGAAAATAATTTTGACCAGTATATTGGCGAGGTCAATTACATCGACTATAAAAAAGAATACATTCCGTTTGATGATTTATTCTTCCCGTTTCTATTTAAAAGAAAAAGTTTCCAGTACGAGCGTGAAGTCCGCATTCTTACCGACACTTCAAAAAGTGAGATCAAACTAAATGACGGTTTAAAAATAAACGTTGATCTTAAACAATTAATTGAAAAGATATACATTCATCCAAAATCTGAAAACTGGTATAAAAAGCTGGTTATTGAGCTCGTAGAACGCTTAGGATTTGGTTTCGAGATCGAAAAATCTGATCTGGAAAGCGATATTTTGATTTAGATTTTTTTTTAAGCGGCTAAGATTCTAAGACGCTAAGTTGCTAAGTTTTTTTTGCCACCGATTACACATATTAAAATGATTTATATTCTAGTCGCAACGGATTGTGTTGATTACAACGAAATTCATTTTTTTTTTAAATCGCTAAGCTAAACTGGACTGAAGTCCAGCTCTACAATATTGGCCGAGCCTAACGGTTCTTTTTTATCGTAAAAAGAAAAAGCCCTTTAAAAATTAAATTACTTATTTTTTAAAGGGCCTTTTCTTTTATTTTAAAATCTTAGCAACTTAGAATCTTAGTAGCTTAGAAACTTTAAATAGGTTTATAACTCTTAACCTCCCATTTTTTAGATCCTAAATCAATGTAGTTATAATGCAAAACGTCGTTTTTATCGAATTGTCCGTTTTGGTTGGTATCTTCTATTGTTCTAAAGTATAAACGGCTTTTAGATTCTACTAAACTCCAATCTATTAATTCCTGAAAATCTTCGGAAATCTTTGTGAAGTTTTCTCCACTAATACTGCTTAGATATAATGTTTTAATATCTCCTGAATCAATTTTACCGTCTTTATTGGTATCAGAATCCGCCAGAGTATATACCATAATCTGGTTTTGGGTTCTATCTGCAACTGACTTTAAATATGTAGCCGTCAAGATCAAAGCCGGTTTATCTGTTAAAGGACGGATAGAATCTGAATCTACTTTTTGAAATTTTAAATTCTGTAAATATCCCGTAATTTCATATTCGCCTAAATTCGAAATTGTAAAGCTCACATCGTTTACACTCGAAGATCCATATCGGGATTTAGTTCCTTTTTCGAAAACGCGTAAATCGCCAACAGGATGAATTAAATAACTCGTTCCTTCCATCTGAATAGGCAAATCGGCTATTTCAATCTGTGTAGAATCTGTTTTGGATACCACATTTGATTTGTTGGCTGCATCATAAATCACTTTCGGTTTCTGAACTTCGTCTTTACAACTCACTAATGTTCCGACGATTGCCAAGGCTATATAGGTTAAAGATTTTTTCATGTATGCTAATTATATTAGGATATCAAATATAGTATTTTTGATTGTATTATTTCGTTTTATTGAATTTTACTAAGGTAAAGATGTTGAGAACTACGATTCCCAGATAAGCTAGAAAAAGATACCAATACTTTTTATACAGCGCCAAAACATATTGAAATTGCTTTTCTTTCCGTTCTTTTAAGATAAACTCTTTATTAGCTTCCCATAACCACATGTAATGGGAGTTATTTCTCGTAAATTTTTATCAACCTTCGGCTTCGGCAATATTAAAACAAAAAAATCATTGTTATATTGTTGGTAAGTAGGCATTTGTTCAATTGCTAAAATATCTAAAATTCTAACATAAACTTCATAAGCCATTTTATTTCCCAAATGAATCTGAACACCATTTATAGTATCATTTTCACGATTCATCTTCCTTAAAACAGCCTGAAGATTTTTTAAGCCTTTAGATTCTAAAATTTCAGAACTATTAAAATTAAAAACCTGATAATTTCTTTTAATAGATTCCAAATTTGACTTGGCAAGGGACTTTTCAGAAAAATAGACATCAATATATCCCTCGCTCTTAAAGACATCTTTTCTACACCAAGAATACAAACATAACAACGGAATAAAAACCAAAGATATTATTCCTGGCACGTAAAAAATCTTTTTTCTCTTTTCACGTTTGCCTGTCATAACCGCGCATTGAGCTTAATATTAAAAACTCTCGAAGTCATATAATTCGGAATAGCGTATTGATTTTTAGAATACACATCACGAACCCATGTATTGGTTATTGCGTTTTGATTATTAAAAAGATTAAAAATCTCTAATCCCAGAGATAATTCCTTAAAGTTTTTCAACCATTTTGCTTTTGCCACTTTAGTACTATTATCTACAAAAACTTTAGCAAAACCAACGTCTACCCTACGATAATCGTTCAATCGGTTTTGATACAAATAAGGATCAGAATAGGCCGGAGCCCCACCAGGCAAACCTGTATTATAAACCAGATTAAGATATAATTTTACACTTGGGATATTTGGCATATAATCCTGAAACAACATGGCAAACTTCAAACGCTGATCTGTTGGCCTGGCGATATATCCTTTGTTTTCGTAATTTTCTTCAGTTCTTAAATAACCAAAACTAATCCAGGATTCAGTTCCCGGAACAAATTCTCCGTTCAGCCTAAAATCAAGACCTTGCGCATAGGCAGTTGCGTTATTATTGGCGATATAACGAATTCTCACATTATCGATCGAATATACATTGACATCTGAAAGTGATTTATAATAAAATTCCGTCACCCATTTAAAAGGGCGGTTCCACATTTTAAAATTATAATCATTACTCAAAACAATATGTACCGATTCCTGAGCTTTTACGTTTGGATTCACAACGCCATCCAGATCTCGAAGTTCTCTATAGAAAGGCGGCTGATGATATAATCCTCCCGAAAGCCTGAAAACCATATCCATATCCCAGTCGGGTTTTATGGCAAACTGAGCACGCGGACTGAACACAATTTGATTTTTTCCTTCAACGACAGCACCTGAAACATCCCAACTCTGGAAACGTGCACCTACATTATACCAAATCTGATTAGATCCCAGTTCTGATTTTTTATTGTATTGGGCATAACCCGAAAACCTGTTGATGGTATTAAAATTTGTAGCACGAACATCCTGATATGGCAAAAGAGGTCCTGTATAAGGTTGGTAGGGCTGATTGTTTTTAGGCAAAATAACAATTGGAGGATTAATAGAAAATCCAGCTGAATCAATCATTTCCCATTCTACAATTCTGTCACGAATCGATTCTCTGGTATATTTTAGACCAAACTCTAATTGACTGTCGTTTTTCCATTCTTTAAAACCTTTAATTTCTACATTTGCGATCAAAGCATCAAGATCGTTTCTGGCGTGATTAAGTTGCGAACCAATTCCGCGTGTAAAATCAACCTGAGTTGGTCCTTCCTCCGCTACATTCCCTAATCGATATTGTGCCAAAATATCAAAATGCTCCTCCTCTATAGTATGAAACAGTGAGCCTATAAATTTTAAAGTTAAACTTGACGAAACTTTATAAGTTGTTTTTAAAGCACCAAAATAAGTATCATACTGATCGCGTTCTCTTCCTTCATAATACACCGCCAGCGACATGGGCTGATCGATTGTTCCAAATTTTGTTTCGCGTGTTAATGGCTGATACAAATATTTATTCTGAGAAATATTTCCCAAAAAACTCACCTGCCATTTATCCGAAATATCATAATTTATATTGGTCTGGATATCGGCAAAAGTAGGTGTATAATTGGTTTGTGTATCCTGGCTATTGACCAGTAAACTATTATTTCGATAACGAACACCCGTTACCGCCGACCATTTTTTATTTTTAGAAACGGCATCAACAGAAATACTTCCGCCCAATAAATTGGCTTCTAACGAAGCACCAAACTGAGTTGGTTTTCTATAGGTAATATCCAAAACCGAAGATAATTTATCTCCAAATTTGGCCTGAAATCCTCCAGCCGAAAAATCAACATTCTGAACTAAATCGGTATTGGTAAAACTCAATCCTTCTTGTTGTCCGGAACGAATTAAAAACGGACGATAGACTTCAACTTCGTTTACATACACTAAGTTTTCGTCGTAATTACCACCACGAACTGCATATTGTGTACTGAGTTCATTGTTTGAATTTACGCCAGGCAATGTTTTTAGAATATTTTCAATTCCTGCGTTTGCGCCTGGAATTTTCTTAATGGTAGCGGCATCAATTGTTGCAATTCCCTGAACTCGCTTTTTATTTCTGGAAGAAACAAAAACTTCTCCCATTTGCTCCTCTGAACTACTCATAACGGGATTAAAAACAAAAACTTCATTTGGTTTTAAACTCACTGTAAGGCTCATCATTTTTAAAGAAATATGAGTAAAAATCAGTGACAACTTTTTATTTGAAGGCACACTGATTTCAAAAAAACCATTGGCATCAGATTGCTTCGTAATACCTAAAGAGGCAATATTTACATCTGGAACAGGACGGTTATGATCATCTAAAATAACACCTTTGACACGAGCATTTTGAGCAAACGAAAAACACGTAATGCATAAAAAAAGAAAAACGAATAGTAGCTTATTATGGTTCAATCGCTTTGGTTTTATTTTTGTTGACTTCTAAAAAAACGAGTTTCAAAGATAGCAGAATTACCCACATTATCAATGACTTCTATTTTTAAATCGTTTTCTCCTTCCAGCAACAATTCATCATCAAAAGTATGCGTAATTCTTCTGGCCTTATTTTCATATTCAAATAAAACCCATTTTCCGTTCAGATATCCATTATATGATTTTATACCAGATGAGGAATCGCTAATTGTAAAATCGATTTTTTTCTGGTCACTGATCCATTTTCCTTCAACAGGTTTTGCAAGTTTAATAACCGGAGCAATTGTATCGAGAACCAAACCGTATTGACCAAGTATTTTAGCTTTGGCAGTAAAAACGTCTCCTTTTCTAAATGTTCCGTTATAACTGGTACCTTTCCCGATATACAATTTCTCACGCAAAGATTCAGGATAAGTACTGTCCTTAATAGTAATGGTAAAGTTTGAATGTACCGGAACTGTATCATCATGAATATAAACTTTGTTATTCCTTACATCAAAATTCATATTAAAATCTTCGTAGAAAGTTCCTGCCGGAAAGAAAACCGACATATTATCTTTCTCGAAATTGGAGTCCTTGTTATATCTGACAAAATATTTTGATGTAACAGGTTCTGCCTGCACGGGCGGTGTTGCAGTATCATACTCAATTGGAACTGTAATTGAATTGTGATTTCCGAAATAATCAGAAACTTCAATTCGATAAGTCGAAGCCAGATCGGGTTGAGCCGAAATTATACCGCGTTCTGAATCTGTTCTAATAATACTTAATGCAAAAGGCGTTTTCATAAAAAGTTTCTGAATACGCTGACTTGTCTTTTTATATCTTGAATAATCAATAAAAGCATTGATATAACGCATTTCGTCAAACGAATAGGTACTAAACTGATAATTATAATTTTGATTTCCGTTTAAAAAAGTGGAAACATTAAAAACTCCATTTTTGTTATGAGAAACATCATCATTATCAACCGCGTTAATTCCAAAACCAATTTTTCCGTTTGTTTTAACTTTTCCTGCTAGATAAGTTCCGTCTTTTTGAAGGGTCATATTCACCAACAGCGGTTGTTTGGACTGATTAACCGTTGCATTATCTAAAGGATAAACATATAAACTGGACAGCGTTGGTTTTTTGGTGTCCTTAATATTTTGATCAAATCCAAAAAACATCGGATTAATCACAAATTCTGTTTTGCTATCGCGAATTTCAAAATGCAAATGCGGCCCTTCAGAAGAACCTGTATTTCCGGAAAGCGCAATTATTTGCCCTTTTGTAACAGGTAATTCAAAAGGTTTGGGAAACACTTCTATTTCATATGCTTTTTCTTTATAATGCGTTTTTTTTACATATTCCTGAATTTCACCAACAGGAGTTTGTAAATGTCCGTAAACTGAAGTATACCCATTTGGATGTGTTATATAAATACATTTTCCGTTTCCGAACGTCGAAATTTTTATTCTCGAAACGTATCCTTCAGCAATTGCGTGCACACTTAATCCTTCTCTTTGATTGGTTTTTAAATCGAACCCTGCATGAAAATGATTGGGCCTTAGCTCCCCAAAATTACCGGAAAGCTGCATCGGGATATCAAGTGGCGGGCGGAAACCGTTCTTTGGATATTGCGTTTGAGCAAAAATAAAAGGGCAAAAAAACAAGGCAAGTAGTGAGAATTTCATAAGCAACATTTTTGCTAAGATAAAAAATTAAGAGGCCAAAACCGAGTAAAAAGCTACAAAAATACAATTGATTGAATTTCATTTAATTGGTTATTTTTAATGTAAAAAAATCGATAAAAAATTGCATTAATAAAAAGGAATACTAACTTTGTATGATTAAGTAATGAATAGGATTTACAATGAGTGTAATTGCAGAAATAATTGATACTCTTGAATATAAAGTCGAAAAGCTTTTTGAGAAGTCAAAAGCCTTAGAAAAAAATAATCAGGTATTACGATTAGAACTAGCCAAAGCTGCGCAAATTATCCAGAAACAATCTGAAGAAATGGAGGCTTTGAAAAAGCAATATGATACACTTAAAATAGCCAATTCGTTGCTCGGCAGCGACAATAACAAGAGAGAGACAAAGCTTAAAATAAATTCATTAATTCGCGAAATTGATTACTGTATAGCACAACTATCAGACTAGAAAGACATGGACGGAAAGCTAAGAATTAAAATATCAATTGCAGACAGAGTTTACCCGCTAACGGTAGAACCTACTCAGGAAGAAGGACTTAGAAGTGCTTCAAAAAAAATTGATGCTATGATCAAGCAATTCGAAGAAAGTTACGCGGTTCGTGACAAACAAGATGTTCTGGCGATGTGTGCCTTGCAATTTGCATCACAAGTAGAACAAAAACAAATTGATAACGCAATCGATGGCGAAGAAACCATCGAAAGAATTAAAAGATTAAATTCGCTATTAGATCAATATCTCGAAAATTAAACGTTCTTTACAGAAACTAAGATACTGCCTACATTAGTTCACAATTGGTAAACTCAACACTAACAAATTAAAGTGAGTGAATCTTCGCTACTATAGTATGCCATGCTTCGGCAAGGAAACTTGAACAGTGAGTTAGCTCAAAACTTGTCTTTACGAGTTTATTCAAGCAATTAATGTAGGCTTTTTTTATATATAAATTTTAACAAACATGGACATAATAACGATCATTATTTCAGGTATTATAGGGATTGCGGCAGGTTTTGCAATCGCTAAAATTATCGAAAAAAGCAATATTTCTAATCTAATCAAGAACGCAAAAAAAGAAGCTTCTTCAATTTTAAAAGATGCTAATTTAGAAGCCGAAAACATTAAAAAAGATAAAATTCTTCAGGCAAAAGAAAAATTCATTGAATTGAAATCTGAGCACGAGCAAGTAATTTTAGCCAGAGATAAAAAAGTAGCCGAAGTAGAAAAAAGAGTTCGCGATAAAGAATCTCAAATTTCTAACGAACTTTCTAAAGCCAAAAAAGTTAACGACGATTTTGAAGCTAAAACAAACGAGTACAATAACAAAATTGAAGTTTTAGACAAAAAACAAGCTGAAGTTGACAAATTACACAAAAGTCAATTGCAGCAACTTGAAGTTATTTCAGGACTTTCTGCAGAAGAAGCAAAAGAACAATTGGTTGAAGGTTTAAAAGCTGAAGCCAAAAGCAAAGCAATGTCTCATATTCAGGATACAATTGAAGAGGCAAAACTTACAGCACAACAAGAAGCTAAAAAAATTATCATCAACACTATTCAAAGAGTTGGAACTGAAGAAGCAGTTGAGAATTGCGTATCTGTTTTCAACATTGAATCTGATGATGTAAAAGGTAGAATTATTGGTCGTGAAGGACGTAACATTAGAGCGCTTGAAGCTGCAACCGGAGTAGAAATCATTGTTGATGATACACCAGAAGCTATTATTCTTTCTTGTTTTGATCCTGTTCGTAGAGAAATTGCGCGTTTGTCATTGCACAAATTGGTAACTGACGGACGTATTCACCCGGCAAGAATTGAAGAAGTTGTCGCTAAAACAGCCAAACAAATCGATGACGAAATTATCGAAGTTGGTAAACGTACGGTTATCGACTTAGGAATTCACGGTTTACACCCTGAATTAATAAAAGTAGTAGGTAGAATGAAATATCGTTCTTCTTACGGACAAAACTTATTGCAACACTCCAGAGAGGTTTCTAAACTTTGTGGTATCATGGCAGCCGAATTAGGCCTTAACGTAAAACTGGCAAAAAGAGCAGGTTTACTACACGATATTGGTAAAGTGCCGGATACTGAAAGTGATTTACCTCACGCATTATTAGGTATGCAATGGGCGGAGAAATATGGTGAAAAAGAAGAAGTTTGTAATGCTATTGGAGCTCACCACGACGAGATCGAAATGAAATCATTACTTTCTCCTATCGTTCAGGTTTGTGATGCTATTTCAGGAGCAAGACCAGGAGCAAGACGTCAGGTTTTAGATTCATACATTCAGCGTTTGAAAGACCTTGAAGAAGTGGCTTACGGTTTTAGCGGTGTAAAAAATGCATACGCAATTCAGGCTGGTAGAGAACTTCGCGTAATTGTAGAAAGCGAAAAAGTTTCTGATGATAATGCAGCCAACTTATCTTTCGAAATTTCACAAAAAATCCAAACCGAAATGACTTATCCGGGTCAGGTAAAAGTGACAGTAATTAGAGAAACAAGAGCAGTGAATATTGCGAAGTAATCTCTAAACACTATAAAATAATAAAGGCTATCTTCTACAGATAGCCTTTATTATTTATATCAATTTATGATTTCAAATATCGTTAAAGATGATTTTAAAACTAGTCCCTACTCCAACCTCGCTTTCAACAGAAATTGTCCCTTTCATAGCTTCAATTTGATTTCTGGTTATATACAAACCAATTCCGCGGGCTTCCTGATGTTTATGAAATGTTTTATACATTCCAAATAACAAATCACCATATACATTCAAATCAATACCCAATCCGTTATCGGTAATTTTTAAAGATTTATGTCCTTCGGGTTCAATCGAAAAATCAAACACAATAACAGGATCACGATCAGGATGCGCGTATTTTATGGCATTTGTTGCAAAATTCAACAAAACACTTTCCATATAAGCCGGATTAAAATTAACCGTCAAGTACTTCGGAACATTATTTATTATCGTGACATTCTTTTGTTTATCAAACCCTTTTATAGTCGAGATCGTTTTGTCGATATAATCACAAAGTTTTAAGGGTACAACCGCAATATTAATATTGCTTTGCGTTTTTACAATCTGGGTTAAATTTGAAATCGTATCATTTAAGTCATTAGAAACAGTTCTTAAATGTTCCAGCATCTCATTTACAGTTTGTCGCTCGATATCGGCATCAATAAAGTCCAAAATCGATTTTATATTGCCCGCCTGTGTATTTAGATTATGCGAAACGATATGCGAAAAATTTACCAGTCGGCTGTTTTGATCGCTGTATAATTTCATGGTTTTCAAAAGCTCTAACTCTTTTTCTTTTTGTAAAGAAACATCGGTATGCGTACCAATAACACGTAATGGTTTTCCGTTCTCATCCCTTTTGATCACTTTTCCACGATCCAGAATCCATTTATAATTACCGCTGGAAGTCATTACACGATGGTAATTTTCGTAATATGGAATCTTATTGTCAAAATGTTCCTGAATATCCGAATAGTATTTGGGCAAATCATCCGGATGCACAATTTTATCCCAGCGTTCCGGATCATCAAAAATATCAGTCGATTCGAGTTCCAGAATTTTAAGCGATAACGAAGAATAAAAAACATTATTGGTCACCATATCCCAATCCCAGATTCCGGCCGTAGAAGCTTCAAGAGCAAACTGAAAACGCTCTTCGGATATACGCAGCTTTTCTTCTTTATCTTTCAATTCTGTAATATCAGAAACATGGCCATAAAAACTAACGCAACCATCCGCAGGAGACAATTCGGTTTTAGAAGAAATTTTAAACCAACGCAATCCCTTTTTTGGAAGAACAGCCCTAAATTCAATCTCCCAGGGTTTTATGTCTCTTCGTGCTTTGACTAAGGAATCAAAAAAGAAATCGCGATCCTGAGGAAAAATTCTATCGTAGATAATGAGTTTAGGATCACTTGAAAACATTTCGGCGGTAAGCTCAAAAATTTCATCAGCAGATTTACTGACAAGAGGAAAAGTATAATTATTATCGCAATCAATAACAAAGTGAAAAAGCAAATCAGGCATTTCTGCAAATAACTTCTTGTAAAAATTATTCACCTCTAAGCAGTCCTCACTTCCGTATAAATCAAAAACCATATGCTACTTATTTTTACTTAAATTTAGTGATCAAAATAACATTTAAAACAATAAAAGCGCTGTTTGTCGATCTTATCTGCCTTTAGTAGAAAATACATCACAATATATTAAATTTTCACTTAAAATAACTTCTAATAGCAAAAAAATTATTTTCGGGGATGATAAGAATGCATGACTTCTTTTAGAAAACTTCGATCCAAATGCACATAAATTTCAGTCGTTGTAATAGATTCGTGCCCCAACATTAACTGAATCGATCGCAAATCGGCGCCATTTTCAAGTAAGTGAGTAGCAAATGAATGACGCAAAGTATGGGGACTAATACTTTTATGCAAACTAATTTTTACCGCCAAATCTTTGATAATCGTAAAGATCATAGCTCGCGTAAGCTGGTTACCTCTTCGGTTCAGGAACAAAGTATCTTCGTGACCTTTTTTTATGGTTAGATTTACACGAACTTCCTTGTGATAAATCTGTATGTATTTTTGAGTCAATTTCCCAATAGGCACAAAACGTTCTTTGTTTCCTTTTCCGGTAATTTTTATAAAACCTTCATCAAAAAATAAATCCGAAATTTTAAGCGAAATCAGTTCTGAAACCCTGAGTCCGCAACCATATAAAGTTTCTAACATGGCGCGGTTTCGCTCGCCTTCATTAGAACTTAAATCAATAGCCGCAATAAGCGCATCGATTTCCTGTACAGACAAAGTATCCGGTAATTTACGGCCAGTTTTGGGTGTTTCAATTAATTCCAGCGGATTATCATTTCTGTAATCTTCAAAAACCAGGTAATTAAAAAAACTTTTTAAGCCTGAAATAATCCGGGCTTGCGAACGCGGATTAACCTCTTTGGCAACAGCATATATAAATTGCTGTATCGTTTCGTCATTAATTTTTAAAGGAGAAACTTCAATGTGATTCGTTTCCAAAAAAAGACGCAATCGTTCGATATCAAAACCATAATTTTCGATGGTGTTTTTCGACAACCCTCTTTCGATTCGTAAATACGATTGATAATCTTTGATGTATCGGCTCCAATTCATACTTACAAAGTAAAACATTTTTAAGCATAAAAAAACCTTCCTGAATCAGGAAGGTTTTTAAGTATGAAATTATCTAATTAGATTAGAATTTGTAGCCTACAGATAAAGAGAAAACGCTGTTTTTAACTTTTGCGTTATCGCCTTCTTCGTTTTTATTAATATTTGATAAACCAAGATTATAACGTAAACCTACAGAAAGATTTTCAGTAAAATCATATCCAGCACCAAAGTTTACTCCAAAATCAATTGATTCGAAACCATCTTTTACATCTATATCCTCTGAATATTTTTCACCATCTACAGTTTCCTCATACTTTGATTTAGCACTTAGTAAAAATCCAATTTGCGGACCTGCTTCAAGACTAAATTTTTCAGCCACATAATATTTTGCCATTACTGGAATATTTAAATAGCTTACATTTACTTTATTTTCATATGAGCCAAAAAGATCACTACCTTCTTGTTTTGAACCTTGAGTTGAGAATAAAATCTCAGGTTGAATTGCGAATTTATCAGTAAGTTTAATTTCAGCAAAACCGCCAACGTGAAAACCAACTAACGATTTTGCATCATCAACATCTCCTGTAAAAGTAGATAAGTTTGCACCAGCTTTTACTCCAAATCTTGTTTCTTGAGCGCTAACACTCATAAATGCCATAACTGCAACTGCAGATAAAAGAACTTTTTTCATTATTATTTGTTTTGGTTAAATTAATTCGATGGCAAATATAGAAATATACTTACCAAAAAATTATTTGTATTTTAACATTTTTTGTAGTAACTAGGCGCAAAATCTTATTAAAAATATATTTTTCTTACAAAAAAAACCTTCCTGATTCAGGAAGGCTTTTTAAATATTTTCAATAAAATATTTAAAACTTATAAGCTGCAGAAAATGAAAAAACACTGTTATGAAGTTTAGTATCATCACCTGCTTCGGTTTTTGCGATATTCGCTAATCCTAAATTATATCTTGCCCCTATTCCAAAATGCTCTGTAAACTCATAACCTGCCCCAAAATTTAATCCAAAATCGATTGATTCGAAACTATCCTTAACATCATCTTCAACGGTTTGACTAAATCCATCCAGTTTTGTTTTTGTCTTTGCAGAAGTTAAAAATCCAATTTGTGGACCAGCTTCGATACTAAATTTTTCTGCTACATAATACTTAAACATCACCGGCACATTTATATAGGATAAATTAAAATTAATATCTCCCGTAAAAAATTCATCGTCTAAGTAATCTCCAATATTTGCAATTTTAGTTCCCTGAGTAGAGTACAGAAGTTCCGGCTGAATAGAAAATTTTTCAGAAATTTTTATTTCTACAAACCCTCCAACATTAAAACCTGTTCTTGATTTTAAATTAGCTCCATCTGTATCTCCTGTAAAGTTCGAAATATTTAGGCCACCTTTAAGACCATATTTAACATCTTGTGCATTTGTAAAGCCAAATGCCATAACTGCAATTGCAGATAAAATAACTTGTTTCATTTTATTTTTTTGGTTGATTAATTTCGCCAAATATAGAAATATACTTATTAAAAACCAGAATAAATCAGATACTATAATTTTGGGTGGTAAATTCTTATTATGAAAATTTTGAGCATAAAAAAACCTTTCTGAAATTCAGAAAGGTTTTTGAGATTAATTAATTCTTAAAATTAGAATTTATAAGCTAGAGATAACGCAAGGTTACTGTTTTTAGCACTATTGTAATAATCATCTTCATTATCAATATCTTTATCTGAAAGAGGAGATAAACCAATAGTATAACGAAGACCTACTGAAAGATTATCAGTAAAACTATAACCCGCTCCAATGTTAAAACCAAAATCTACTGATCTTGTATAATCTTTAATATCTTCACCATCAAGTTTTGCAGACAATAAAACACCTAATTGTGGTCCTGCTTCAACATTAAATTTTTTATCTACTATATAATATTTTGCTAAAACCGGAATATTTAAATAATTCAATTTATAATCGTAATCTCCTCCAAAACCATCAAATTTACTTCCCTGCGTTGAGAATAAAAGTTCTGGTTGAATAAAAAATTTCTCTACAACATGAATTTCAGCAAAACCGCCAACGTGAAAACCAACTAATGATTTAGTATCATCAACATCTCCACCAACTACTGTTGAAAGGTTAAGACCTCCTTTTATTCCAAATCTTGTTTGTTGTGCATTAGTAAATCCAAATGCCATTACTGCTATAGCAGCTAAAATAATTCTCTTCATCTTAATTTGTTTTGGTTAAATTTAATGTTCAAATATAAAAATATACTTCACAAAAAATAACTTGCATTTTAACAAATAAAGTGGTAATTAGACAGTTAAACTCATTAAAAGCAAACGAACAAACTTTTATTTGTTGTAAATTAAACCACAAACAAAAAAACCTTCCTAAATAATTAGGAAGGCTTTTAAAAAATATTATAATTCCGGTATTAGAAATGCAATGCAAAACCAATAGTAAATTGAAGAACATCTTTACCTGTACCAAAATTATCATTTAATGTTACGTTGTAACGAACGCCTGGCTCAATAGAAATGTTATTTCCAATAAACCATGCATATCCTCCCTGAATTCCTAAATAAGAAGCGTTTTCATCTGCATCTTTAATACTTGCTCCAGTGTAAGAAAGCTCAAAAGGAATTTTGTTGATTACATAATACTTTGCTCCAACTTTATAAGAGAACTTAGAAGTACCGTAATCTCCTCCTTCATCACCATACCCTAAACCAGCTTTTATCGCTAAATTATCCATAACGAAGTAACCACCTTCTGCTCCAATATTCCAAGAAGTTGTACCATCTTCTGAATTTAGTGCAAAACCTGTGTTACCAGTTCCTCTCGCGCCAAAAGAAGTATTACCCTCAATAAGGTATTTTCCTTTTTTAGTTTGCTCTTGTGCGCTTGCAAAACCAACTGTCATTACTGCAATAGCAGCTAAAATATTTTTTTTATGTTTACAATTTTTGTTTATTATTATTTCATAAAACTAATCTTATACTTGTTAAAAAAAGCCCAAGAGAAGACTGAAAAGTATTAAAATAAGACAGAATTCATAAAGAAACAAAAAACTGAAATTCAAAGGATTAAAGGCAAAAACACCAAATAACAACCGTAAAAAGCGAAAATGAGTGCGAATTTTATTAATTATTTAAACCAATATATAAAACAATAAAATCAAAATAATGTAGTTTTGACTAATAGATAACGTTAAAAAATACCAAATTTTAAAAAAACACTTTTATGAAAAAAATAATTTTAGCGGCTGTTTTGTTCATGGCAACATCAGCTACAATTCAGGCACAATTATTGAAACTTGGAGTTAAAGCAGGGGTTAACTTTGCAAGTCAAACTGGAGATTTTCCAGATCAAATTGACAAAGAAGGTATCACTAGCTACCATGCTGGTTTGGTTGCTGAAATAAAATTACTAGACAAATTTTCTATTCAACCAGAGCTTTTATACTCTACAACAGGTGCATCTTATAAATTTGATGATGTAAGTGGAGATATTAAAAATGAGCTAGGGTACATCTCCATTCCGGTAATGGCTAAATTTTATTTAAATAATACATTTAGTTTAGAAGTAGGACCACAGGCTTCTTTCTTAGTAAGTGAAAGAAATGATTTTGATGTTAAAAATGGTGAAACTTTTGAATTTGGTGTAAATGCCGGTTTAGGAGTAAAACTTACTGAAAACTTCTTTTTACAAGGTCGTTATGGTTTAGGATTGACAGAAGCTTCTAAAAATGCAGATGTTAAAAACTCTGTATTCCAGATCTCAGCAGGGTTTATGTTCTAAAAAAATATATCACATACTTTTATAAAAACCGTTCTATTAATTAGAACGGTTTTTTTATTTTTACCAAGTTCAATATCAATTGCAAAAATCAATTACAATTGCAATATCAATTTCAATATCAATAAAAAATAAATAACAAATTAGATTACCTAAACTTACATTACTTATATGGTTTAAAAATATCTAACTGTTTTTTCAAAATAACTTAAATATGAAAATCGCTATAATCAACGGACCCAATTTGAATCTTTTAGGAAAAAGAGAACCCGAAGTTTACGGAAGTCAAACCTTTGAAGATTATTTTGAAACGTTGCAAAAAACGTATCCCAATATCGAGCTGTCGTATTATCAAAGTAATATCGAAGGCGAACTGATTGGAAAAATTCAGGAATTCGGTTTTACTTATGACGGAATTATTTTGAATGCCGGCGCTTATACACACACCTCAATAGGTTTGGGAGATGCCATTAAAGCAGTAACAACACCCGTAATCGAAGTGCATATTTCGAATACTTACGCCCGTGAAAGTTTCAGGCACCAATCGTATTTATCCGGCAATGCAAAAGGAGTAATTTTAGGCTTTGGACTAAAAAGTTATAATCTCGCCATTCAATCTTTCTTGTAAGTCTTTATTTAACAATTTTTTAATAAGCTCATTTTTAACTTATTCTATTTTTGTTAGATATACCACTTTCATGAAAAACTATACTTTACTTGCCTTTTTATTTTTTTCAATCTCCAATTTTGCCCAAATAAAGGGAACTATAACCGACGAAAAAGGAAACCCGCTGCCTTTTGTTTCTGTATTTGAAGAAAACACTTATAGCGGAACCACGTCAAACGAACAAGGAAAATACCAGCTTAACATAAAAGAAGTTGGTAAAAACAAAATCGTTTTTCAATATCTGGGTTTCAAAACTCAAAAGATATCTGTTTCGGGAGATTCAAAAACAATAGTTTTGGATGTAAAAATGGCTGAAGAAAGCTTTGCTCTAAACGAAGTTGTAATTGATCCTAAAAAAAATCCTGCTGATGCTATTATAAGGAATGCTATAGCAGAAAAAAAAGACAACTCAGACAAAACCGGAAGATATACTGCCGATTTTTATTCGAAAGGAATGTTTAAAGTTAAGGATTTACCTAAAAAAATTCTGGGTAAAAAAGTAGATCTTGGTCAGGATATGGCATCCAATCTGGATTCTACAGGAACCGGAATTTTGTATTTATCTGAAACTATTTCTAAAATTACTTTTGAAAAACCTGACAAATTAAAGGAGAAAATTGTCGCTTCGAAAATTTCCGGAAACAATAAAGGATATAGCTATAACACCGCTTCGTTATCGACTTATGATTTTTATGATAACACGCTTGACTTTGATGTTAAGCTCATCTCTCCTATTGCTGATAATGCTTTCAGCTATTACAAATACAAGCTCGAAGGAACATTTTATGATGATAACAACCAACAGGTTTATAAAATTAAAGTCATACCAAAACGCGATAAAGAACCTGTTTTTGAAGGGTATATTTATATTGTCGACGATAGTTTTGCCATTTACGCCCTTGATTTAGATATAAAAGGGTATCGAATGAAGAATGAATTTACTGAAGTCATGACTCTAAAACAAAGCTTTAGTTACAATACAAAAAATAAAATCTGGACAAAAAATGCTCAAACACTCGATTTTAATGCTGGTATCTTTGGCGTAAAATTCTCGGGGAAATTTAATTATGTATATTCTAATTATGAGTTTCCAGCTTCTTTTGAAAAGAAAACTTTTGGAAATGAAATTGTTGCTTTTGAAGCCAATGCCAACAAAAAAGATGACGCTTTCTGGAATCAGATCAGACCAATTCCGCTAACAATTGAAGAAAGCACTGATTATACTAAAAAAGACAGTTTGCAGACCATTAGAAAATCTCAAAAATACATAGATTCGGTAGACACAAAAAACAATAAGTTTAAAGTCACCGATATTTTAATGGGTTATGATTATAAAAACACTTTCAAAAAATATTCGTTTGATTACAAAGGATTATTAAACATCGCTTCTTTAAGTTTTAATACCGTTCAGGGATTTAATTTAGATTCTGGTTTCTCGTTTAAAAAATGGAATGAAGACGAAGGTAAAAGCACTTCTATAAGCACGACTTTTAATTATGGTTTTTCAGATGAGCGTTTTAGAATTACCGGAGATTTTACGCATAAATTCAACAATATAAATTTCGCAACGATTAATATATCAGGAGGAACAAAAGTAGCTCAATTTAATAGTTTCGAACCTATAAGTAAGCTGGTCAATTCTGTAAGTTCTTTGTTTTTTAAGGATAATTACATGAAATTGTATAATCTGGAATATGCCCAGATTGGCTATTCACAAAACATCCTAAATGGCGTAAATTTATTTGGAAAAGCGGGTTACGAGCAACGAAAACCTCTCTTTAATACCACTGATTATTCTTTCTTTAAAAAAGATGACATCTATTCTTCTAATAATCCGTTGGCACCAAATGATTTTACAACGCCGGCTTTTGATCCTCATCACTTATTTAAAGCTGCAATAAGTACCCGAATTAACTTTGGCAACAAATACATTTCAAGACCTGACGGCAGATATAATATTAAAAATGATAAATATCCAACGGTTTTTTTAGCTTTCGAAAAAGCATTTGCTGCCAGCGAGAAAAAATACGAATTTGAACGCATTGGCGCTTCTGTTGTTTATGATTTATCATTAGGCAATAAAGGAACTCTGGGAATGAATTTAAGAGCAGGAAAATTCTTTAATGCCGAAAATATTTCATTTATCGATTACAGACATTTTAACGGAAACCAGACTCATATAGGAACAAGCGAACGTTATTTGAATGTTTTTAATTTAATGCCCTATTATGCCAATAGCACCAATGACAGTTATTTCGAAATGCATTTGGAACACAACGACAAGGGATTTATTATGAATAAAATCCCGTTATTGAATCTTTTAAAATCTACCATGAATCTTGGGTTTCATTCTTTGGCAATTCCGAACAGAAAGCCTTACACAGAATTTACGGCTGGTTTAGACAATTTAGGATTCGGAAAATTTAAATTGTTCAGAGTAGATTATGTTCATTCTTATCAAGGCGGCATTCAGCAAAATGGTGTTGTGTTTGGGCTGAAGATTCTAAATGTGTTAGACTAATCTAGGCACAAAGGATCAAAAGTTCAGAGTTACAAAGGTATATGCTTTGAGAAATTCTGGACTTCACCCAAAATAACAAGCTATTATAAAAAAAAATCCGTTTACCCTTGAAAAAGAATAAACGGATTTTTTTTATATTTCAATCTTTCTAAAGTTAAAACAAAACCTTTGTCCCTCTGAACCTTTGCCACTTTGAACCTTTGCCACTTTGAACCTTTTTTTAATGATAATCATCCGGTTCGATATGAATCAGGACATTACCCAATTCAGGAATTCTTTCTTTTAGGGTATCTTGTAGTTTATGTGATAAATCGTGGCCTTCTTTTACCGAAATTTTTGCCGATACAATAGCATGAAGATCGACATGATATTTCATTCCGGCTTTACGGATGAAACATTTTTCGGTTCCAAGGATACCGACCACTTTTAGGGATTCGATTCTGATTTCTTCGACTAAATCATCGTTCAGATTTTCATCCATAATTTCCCCAAGCGCAGGTCTGAAAATTTTATAGCTGTTATATAAGATAAAAAAAGCAGCAAAAAGCGCCGCCCAATCATCTGCTGATTCATACCCTTTTCCCATAATTAGCGCAATCGAAATACCAATAAACGCTGCTACTGATGTAATAGCATCACTACGATGGTGCCATGCGTCGGCGGCTAACGAAGAGCTATTGGTTTCTTTGCTACGCTTCATTACCAAACGATATGAATATTCTTTCCAGACAATAATTACACCCAGAACATACAATGTCCATGATTTTGGTAATCCGTGTGGAGTCTGGATATTGGCAATACTTTCGTACCCAATAATGGTTGCCGAGGTGATTAAAAAACCAACAACCAAAAAGGTTATTAAAGGTTCTGCCCTACCGTGACCATAAGGATGGTTTTCGTCTGCAGGTTTATTGGAATATTTGATTCCGAATAACACCAGACAAGACGAAAATATATCGGCAGTAGACTCGATCGCATCTGCAATTAAGGCATAAGAATTGCCAAAAAAACCTGCCAGGCCTTTTACCAAGGCTAAGCAGGTGTTTCCAACTATACTAAATATAGTAGCTTTTACAGCTTTTTGTTCATCTGTCATTTGAGACTATTTTTTTCGCCATTGAATTTCAAAAATTAAAAATTAGTGTAATTCGTGTAATTCGTGGCTAACTCTTATTACGCTCTCACGATTTTAGCTCCAATTGCTCTTAAACGCTCGTCGATACGCTCGTATCCACGATCGATTTGTTCGATATTTTGAATTGTGCTTGTTCCTTTTGCCGATAAAGCTGCAATTAATAATGAAATCCCCGCACGAATATCAGGAGATGACATTGTTGTTGCTTTTAGCTGAGATTCGAAATTATGCCCCATAACCACCGCTCTGTGCGGATCACATAACATAATTTTTGCTCCCATATCGATTAATTTATCCACGAAAAACAAACGGCTTTCGAACATTTTCTGGTGAATTAAAACATCGCCTTTTGCTTGTGTAGCCACAACCAAAACGATACTCAACAAGTCAGGTGTAAATCCTGGCCATGGTGCATCGGCAATTGTTAAAATAGAACCATCGATATCGGTTTTTACTTCATACCCGTCTTTGTGAGCAGGAATGTAAATATCATCTCCGCGTTTTTCGATTGTAATTCCTAGTTTTCTGAAAGTATTAGGAATCAAACCTAAATTCTCCCAGCTTACATTTTTGATCGTGATTTCACTTTTTGTCATAGCCGCAAGACCAATCCAGGAACCAATTTCGATCATATCAGGCAAGATTGTGTGCTCACATCCTCCAAGGCTTTCAACACCTTCGATAGTCAATAAGTTAGATCCTACACCTGTAATGTTAGCTCCCATTGAGTTCAACATTTTACACAATTGCTGTAAGTAAGGCTCACAAGCTGCGTTGTAAACTGTGGTTGTTCCTTTTGCCAAAACAGCAGCCATAACGATATTTGCTGTTCCTGTTACTGATGCTTCATCAAGCAACATATCTGTTCCTTTAAGTCCTTCTTTTGGAGATTCTACTCCGTAAAAGTGATCTTCTCTGTTGTATCTGAATTTTGCTCCAAGGTTAATAAAACCTTCAAAGTGCGTATCTAATCTGCGACGGCCAATTTTATCTCCTCCCGGTTTAGGAATATATCCTTTTCCGAAACGTGCCAAAAGCGGTCCAACAATCATAATAGAACCACGAAGCGCTCCTCCTTCTTTTTTGAAAGCTTCGGTTTCTAAATATCCAACATTAACTTCATCAGCCTGAAACGTAATCGAACCCGGTTCATTGCGTTGAATTTTAACTCCTAAATTACCCAACAAGGTGATTAATTTATTGATGTCAATAATATCGGGAATATTATTAATTTTTACTTTATCCCCCGTTAGAAGCACGGCACATAAAATTTGTAATGCCTCATTTTTTGCTCCTTGCGGAGTGATTTCTCCTTTTAAAGGAGTTCCTCCTTCGATTTTAAAAATTCCCATATTCTTTTTTTAGAGTTTCTGAGTTACTAAGGTTCTAAGATTCTAAGTTTTTCTCTTTGTAAAAAAACTCAGTAATTTAGCTGCTTAGCAACTTTTTATTTTTGTTTTTGTTTTTTAGGGCTTTGAGTTACTGATATTCTAAGATCCTGAGCTAAAAAAATTAGCAACTTAGCATCTTAATCCCGATAGCTATCGGGATAGTACCTTTTTTTACTTTTGATTATTTTTCTGAAAAGGTTTTGGTTTTCCCGGACCTTTATTGTTTTTGTTGCTTTGGATTTTTGGTTGTCCCGGTGGCGTGATTTTGTTCGACATGCGTTTGTTGGTACGCAATAAATCAGTAGTATTTAAAAGCTCTTCTGTGCTTTGTAATAAATTGATTTTTCCTCCTGACAATTCAAATAAATGCTCGAAAATCACATCATCTTTTACTGTGTCTTTGTTCCAGCTCAGGTATGATTTTTTCATGTGGTTGGCAATGACCAAAACCAATGCATTTTTCATTTCTCCATCTTCCCATTTATTGGCAACATCAATCATATATTTGATATTATTACCGTAAAATCTGTATTTAGGAAAATTTTGCGGATAGTGTAAAACATCCGGTTTTAACTGCAGCACATCTCTTGACGGAATTGGATAGGGTGATTCTACATTCAATTTAAAATCAGACATGATAAAAAGCTGATCCCATAATTTATGCTGAAAATCCGGTACATCACGCAAATGCGGATTCAGACTTCCCATAACCTGAATGATGTATTTCGCGGCTTTATTGCGCGTTTCATCATCTTCAATAATAGTTGCCTGATCGATCAATTTTTGCAAATGACGACCATATTCCGGAATAAGTAAACGCTGTCTTTCAGAATTGTATTCTAAATTAAAAACAACGTCATTCGCGACTTCTTTTTTATATTTTTCGACCATAATTTATAATGAAACTATACCTTCTATAGTAGAAACTTCTTTGTATTTGCTAATCACTTGATCAGCACTATGCATTGTAACATCTACAGAAACACTGGTAAATTTACCTGTTTTAGATTTTGTTGTTTTAATAACGGCGCCCATACTATCAAATGCTTTTTCAACCCGCTCGACATTATCGTCAACCGAAGGCACTATAAATTTATACAAATATTCTGCAGGCCAAGTATTTGAGTTATCTAACTCTACCTTTAATCTTTCGTAAAATTCGGCTGTGTTTTTTTCTTTATCGTTCTCCATTTGCACATTAAAATAGAAGGCAAATATACGTTTTTGATTTCAGATTTCAGATTTTAGATTTTAGATTTTTCAGACTAAAATAATTGTTTATTTTTCGCCACGAATTTCACGAATTTACACGAATTAATATCATCCAAAATCTAATTTCACGAATTATTGCATGTAATCCTATTTTATAAAGTTAAAGATTAGGGAAAATTCGTGAAATTCGTGGCGAACTTTTATATTTGAGAAAGTATTACACAAAAATTGGCTCGCTAAATCACAAAACAAGAATCTTAAAAAACTTTGCTACTGCGACTTTTCGAGATTAAACCGCAACACTATGAAAAAAATCCTTTTACTTCTTATCGCACTTATAATCAACAATCTTCAGGCACAGGAAATCAAAACGATGACTTATTTTCAGAATGATACCATCAAACTGGATCTGGATTTATACTTACCCAAAAAGAAAACTAACGAAAAAATTCCGTTGATCATTTTTGCTTTTGGCGGTGGATTTTCTGGCGGAGAACGTACAAGTGAAAAAGATTTTGGAATGTTTATGGCAAAAAACGGTTACGCAGTTGCCAGCATTTCATACAGTTTATATATGAAAGGAAAGGATTTTGGCTGTAAAGGAACCTTGACCGAAAAGATAAAAGCAATACAAATTGGTGTAAGCGATATGTGGCAAGCCACATCATTCCTGATCGAAAATGCCAACAAATACAATCTTGATGCATCAAAAATATTCATTTCAGGAATTAGTGCCGGTGCCGAAATTGGTTTTCATGCCTCGTTTTGGGATTATAAACTCATGAATTTATATAAAAACAATCTTCCTGAAAACTTTAAATACAAAGGTTTCATTGGTGGTTCGGGCGCTATTCAGGACATCAATTTAATCACAAAAGAAAAAGCGATTCCAATGTTATTAGCACACGGAAATAATGATGATACAGTTCCATATGCAGCTGGTTCACATCGTTCCTGCCCAACAAACGCTTCAGGCTGGTTGATTCTTTTTGGTTCTTATGCGGTTTATAATCATATGAATGATCTCCATAAAGATATTGAACTGATTACGTTTTGCGGCGGCGGACATGAATTCTCAGGCTATCTTTTTCATCAGGGACAACAATATGTTCTGGATTTTGTAAATGATGTTTTGAAAGGAAAAAGATTTGAATCACATATTATTATCCCGTCGGAGAAGAGGGGCAAGGATTCTGGAAAATATTTGTTTTGTGAGTAAATTAATAAAATAATTTCATGAAAGTAAAAATCATATTATCATTAGTTGTTTTAGGATTATTTACACAATGTAAAGAAGATAAAACAAAAAAAACTACACAAAAAACAGAAAAGCTATCAGCTCTTAACAACTATAATTTTATTGGAAAAGCAAGCATCAGATTTCAATTCTTCTCTGATAGCTCTTATGTTTTTACAATTATCGAAAAAGATGAGAATCACGATAAAATAGAAAAATTTAATGATTTCTGCTATTCTAAAAATGATACAATTTATTTCAGCCGAACAAGATTTCGTTATAATAGAAGCGAAAAAGCAGTAATCAAAAATAATTTTATTGAATTTATTGGAGGTGATTTCCCATTAAAAATTGAAATTCAAAAAAACCTGCTTCAAACAAAAAACAAATTGAATCTTGAAAAATATAATAATTATGCCTTTTTCTCTTTTGAAGAAGAATTTCATAAAAGTTATTTTAATTACAAACCAAACACCATAAAACCTTCAGATTTGAACCAAAAGGAATTAGCTGAAATCGATCAAATTTTAAAAAAATGTTTTTTTGATAATGCGTCAAAACTCAGAAAATTTGACAAATATGTAAATCAATGTATTGTCATAATAAACGAAAACCAAGAAAAAGAAGTTTTGATAAATAGTTATTGCAAGGATCCACGTGATGAAAAAGGTTTTAAATATTCTTTAATTCAAATGAATGATGGAGGAAATTGTAATATAAGTTTAAAAATAAATTTAACGAAGCACAATTATTCAGATCTGAATATTTCGGGTAGCGCATAAAAATAAAAATCATCAAAATATTTGGCTAAAGCCGAAATCATCAAATTCATAAATCCGTTGGTTAAAACCAACGGCTAGTCAAAATAGAATTCTATTTTTATCTCCTACAAGGTTTTTCAAAAACTTGTAGCTATTCATAACCAACTTAGCAACAATATAATTATCCTAGATAAACTGGACTAAAGTCCAGCCCTACAATATTTGCCGAGTCTACGACTCTCTTTCGTTGGAGTTGCGGAGGAACGATTCATTTTATAGGGCTGGTTTAGTCCAGTTTTAGCCAAAAGTAGCAACAATATCACCTAAAATTGCGAAATCATTCGCTCAAGGCAAAATAATCTTTTTAAATACAATAAGTTTAGGTAAATTTGCGCTTTATTTTAAGAAAGTGCAAAAACAAATCATAGTTTTAATTGGTGGCCCGGGAACGGGAAAATCTACTCTTATTAACGAATTGGTAGCTCGTGGCTACTGTTGTTATCCTGAAATTTCAAGACAAGTTACACTCGAAGCACAGCAACGTGGTATCGACCAATTGTTCCTGGAACAACCTTTATTGTTTAGCGAAATGTTGCTGGAAGGACGTATCAAACAATACCAAGACGCTCTTGAAGAACCCGACAATGTAGTTTTTATAGATCGCGGCATTCCTGATGTTGTAGCTTATATGGATTATATAGGCGATGATTATCCGGAGCACTTTGTAAAGGCTTGTGAGGATCTTAAATACACTAAAACTTTTATTTTACCACCTTGGGAAGAAATTTACGAATGCGACACCGAGCGCTACGAAAATTTCGAACAGGCGCTAACGATCCAGAAACACCTTGTTGAAACCTATAAAAAATATGGCTACGACTTAATTGAAGTGCCAAAAGATACGGTTGACAACAGAATTCTTTATATCTTAGATAAAATTTAGGCAGGTGTTTAAAGTTGCAAAACTAGAAACTGATTTCTAAATTTTTTAACTTTAAAACGAGACCATGCCAGAAGCACAAGAATTTCTTTTAAAATACTGGAAACACAACAGTTTTAGACCGTTGCAAAAGGAGATTATTGACTCGGTTTTGGATGGTCAGGATACTTTTGCCCTATTGCCAACCGGCGGTGGAAAATCGATTTGTTTTCAGGTTCCGGCCATGATGAAGCCGGGTATTTGCCTGGTCGTTTCGCCTTTGATCGCTTTGATGAAAGATCAGGTGGCAAATTTGCAAAAAAGGGAGATTAAAGCAATTGCGCTTACAGGCGGAATTCATACCGAAGAAATCATTGATCTTCTGGACAATTGCCAATACGGAAATTACAAATTCTTATACCTTTCCCCGGAACGACTTCAGTCTGACTGGATTTTGGAACGCATAAAAAATCTTCCAATAAATTTAATTGCAATTGATGAAGCGCATTGTGTTTCACAATGGGGACATGATTTTCGTCCGGCATATTTGAAGATTTCAGAACTAAAAAAGCATTTTCCAAAGATTCCGTTTTTAGCTTTAACAGCTACAGCAACTCCAAGAGTCATTGAAGATATTAAAACTGAATTAGGATTGAAAGCCCCAATAATTTTTCAGCAATCTTTTGAAAGAAAAAATATTGCCTATATGGTTTTTGAAGTCGAGGACAAATTGTATCGCACAGAACAAATCTTAAAGAAAAATCCGCAGCCTTCTATTATATATGTACGAAATAGAAAATCGTGCCTCAATATGTCGACGCAATTACAATCCTTAGGATTCAAGGCAACTTATTATCACGGTGGACTTTCATCAAAAGAAAAAGACAAAAACATGCAATTGTGGATGTCTGAACAAGCGCAGGTAATTGTAGCCACCAATGCGTTTGGAATGGGAATCGACAAAGACAATGTAAAAACGGTTATTCATACCCAGCTTCCTGAAAATATAGAAAACTATTATCAGGAATCCGGAAGAGCGGGACGAAATGGTGAGAAAGCTTTTTCTGTGGTATTGACAAATTCGTCAGACAGCATTCAGTCTGAACAGCAATTTTTAAGTATTTTACCGGATAAAAAGTTTCTGAATACTATGTATGTGAAACTTTGCAATTATTTTCAGATTGCCTATGGCGAAGGTTTAGACGATTCTTTTTCGTTTAAACTGAATCATTTTTGCCAGAAGTACGACTTCCCTACCCTTAAAACCTATAATGCTCTGCAATTTTTAAACCAGCAGGGAATTATTACGATGTCTCAGGAATTCTCTGAAAAAATTACGATGCAGTTTTTAATTGAATCGAAAGAAGTAATTCGCTATATGAGTCTGAACTCTAATGACGAAGAAATCATTCTGGCAATCCTGAGAACTTATCCGGGGATTTACGAAATGAAAATGCCATTTAATATTTCGCTAATTGCCAAAAAATCAAATCATACCGAAGCACAGGTTTCTGCTGTTTTAGAAAAACTAAAAGAGAAAGAAATTATTGAATACAAATCTAAAAATAACGACGCTACTATATTATTTAATGAAGTTCGCGAAGATAATCTTACCATAAACAGAGTTTCAAAATATCTCGAAAAACAAAATCAACTTAAAAAAGACCAGCTTTTATCTGTTCTGCATTATATAAAGGACAATAAAACCTGCAAAAACCGATTGATCCTGGATTATTTTGGAGAAGAAACTACAGAAAATTGCGGAGTCTGCTCCTATTGTATTACTCAAAAAGGAAAAATTACCGAAGCCGATTCGATTGCAGATAAAATTCTGCACTTATTAAAGACAGCAGCGTTGACTTCAAGAGAAATTGAAACCAAAATAAAATTAGATGCAAATGATGTAATTTTGGCACTTCAGGAATTACTTGAAAACAATTATATCACCATTCAGGCAAACAATAAATACACTTTAAAATTATAATGGAAAAATTGAGAATTATATTTATGGGAACCCCGGAATTTGCCGTTGGCATTCTGGATACCATTATCAAAAACAATTATGATGTTGTTGGCGTTATTACAGCCGCGGATAAACCGGCAGGACGCGGACAAAAAATAAAATATTCAGCAGTAAAAGAGTATGCTTTGGCAAACAATCTTACTTTATTGCAACCAACCAATTTAAAAGACGAAAGTTTTCTTACTGAATTAAAAGCGCTTAATGCCAATTTGCAAATTGTTGTTGCTTTTAGAATGCTGCCAAAAGTAGTTTGGGAAATGCCTAGTTTGGGAACTTTCAACCTTCATGCTTCTTTATTACCCAATTATCGTGGTGCTGCACCTATTAACTGGGCTATTATTAACGGAGAAACCAAAACCGGAGTTACAACTTTCTTCATTGACGACAAAATTGATACAGGTGCAATGATCCTAAATTCAGAAATCGCCATTGAACCGGAAGAAAATGCAGGACAATTGCATGATCGATTAATGTTATTGGGAAGCAAAACTGTGATTGATACCTTAAAAGTTATTGAAAGCAGAAAAGTAACAACAACAATTCAGGAAGATGATGCCGAAATTAAAACGGCCTACAAACTCAACAAGGAAAATTGCAAGATCGACTGGACGAAATCCGGAGACGAAATCAATAATTTAATTCGCGGATTAAGTCCTTATCCTGCTTCGTGGTGTTTCTTAAAAGATAAAAACGAAGAATTAAGCATCAAAATATACGAGGCCAAACTGGTTTCAGAAAGCCATTCTTATGAAGTTGGAAGCTTGATTAGCAGTAAAAAAGAAATCAAAATTGCGATCAAAGATGGCTTTGTTCAGCTTTTAAGTTTACAATTACCCGGAAAAAAGAGAATGCAAGTGGCAGAATTATTAAATGGGATAACTTTTTCTGATAGCGCAAAGGTCTATTAAGGTCAGTAAAACAGGGGTTTTTATCTGATTTTGAGGTGAAAACAACTAGCGTTATGAACAAAAAAAGCAAGTTATCAACAATTTTTGCTAAAATTAAAGAAAACACTTGCAAGGAACGGATTTCCTACTAAATTTGTGTATTAACAATTTTTTTTAACCAACAATTAATAACTAATTATTATGAACAAATCAGAATTAATCGATGCTATCGCTGCTGATGCAGGAATCACAAAAGCTGCGGCAAAATTAGCTTTAGAGTCATTTTTAGGAAACGTAGGAGCTACTTTGAAAAAAGGTGGTAGAGTTTCATTAGTAGGTTTTGGATCTTGGTCAGTATCTGCTAGAGCTGCTAGAGACGGAAGAAACCCTCAAACTGGAAAAACTATTCAAATCGCTGCTAAAAATGTTGTAAAATTCAAAGCTGGAGCTGAATTAGAAGGTGCAGTGAACTAAGTAAGAAAGTTCTCTAAACTTATAATATAATCAAAACCCTCCCCATGGAGGGTTTTTTTGTGCGGTTTAACGATTTTATTTGGGATTTTAAAAATTTTATGATTAAATTTAATAAAAATTGTAGCCGTATGATTTCAGAAAAATTAAAAAAAGGACACCTGCTTATTGCCGAGCCTTCTATAATTGGAGATTTATCTTTTAATAGATCGGTAATTTTATTAGCAGACCATAACAAAGAAGGATCAATAGGTTTCATCATTAATAAACCGTTAAAGTACACTATTAATGACCTGATTCCTGAAATTGAAGCCAGTTTCAAAATATATAACGGAGGCCCGGTTGAACAGGACAACCTTTATTTTATTCACAATATTCCGGAATTGATACCTAACAGTGTTGAGATTTCTAACGGAATTTATTGGGGAGGTGATTTTGAATCGACTAAAGACTTAATAAACGACGGATCTATTGGTAAAAACAATATTCGTTTTTTCTTAGGCTATACCGGTTGGGACGAAAATCAGCTTGAGAGTGAAATGCAGGGAAATTCCTGGATCATTACTGATAATAGTTATAAAAACAAAATTATCGGAAAATCGACCACCCATTTTTGGAAAGAGCAAATTATTGAGCTCGGAGGCGACTATCTTATTTGGTCGAATGCACCTGAAAATCCGTATCTGAATTAATTTTCAGATATAGATTCATTCAGTTTTTGCACTAATAAATGAGCCAGATTGCTTGTAAACTCCTTTTTTCGATACTTAGTTATCGGTTGTATCCCCGTGATTACATTTGTCAGAAATAATTCGTCAGCTTTTTGAAGATCAAATGGCGAAATTATTTCTTCTACCACTTCTATGCCTTCTACTTTTTTAGCCAAAGATAATATTTGTTTACGCATTATTCCGTTTAAACAACCTTCAGAAATTGGCGGCGTGATCATTTTTTTACCCACTACCATAAATAAATTTCCTTGTAATGCTTCGACAACATTTTTAGTATCATTGACTAAAAGACAGTTAGCCAAACCATTTTCGTGAGCAAAAATACTTCCGGTAACATTTATCATTTTATTAGTCGTTTTAATCGACGATAATAATTGTTTGGTTACATAGAAGTCTTTATACAAATCAACTTCATATTCTCCAATATTTAGTGCGTAAGAAGTGCTTTCAAGTGCAGTTGCGTGAATTAAAAATGAAACCTCATTGGTTTTTGGTAAATACAAACCTCCGTCATTTCTAAAAACAGTAATTCTGGCTCTGGCCGAAGAAGAAATATTTTTTTGATTTACAAGACTTAAAACCTGTTCTTCAAAATATTCCATTGTAAAATTCATCGGAATCTCCATACGAACCACACGCATCGAAGCCATTAATCTAAAATAATGATCTTCAAGAAACAAGATTTTATCATTGACTATTTTTAGTGTTTCAAAAACACCATCTCCATACAAAAAAGCACGATTTTGAGTTAATATATTATCGTCCTGTGCTACTATGTTTCCGTTAAAATTGATCATAAAAAAACCCTGAATTTTGTTCAGGGCAAATATAAGGTATAAAATAGAATTTTACTAAACAGATCCTATAAGATGTTTCAGATCTGAGATCTGATTCTCCCACAATTGTTTAGCTTCTCCTACCTCTTCTTTTTCTGCAAAATCGACTACCATTAATGATACATCTTTAGTCAGTTCATCAACTAAGATATGCAATTCAAAAAAGTATTCCGTATCCTTACTGCTTTCGTCAACCCATTTAAATTTTACCTTTTCTCCTGTTTTTTTAGAAGCCAAACGCGCTTTTTCCTGCGAGTCATTCCAGATAAAAGTGAAAAATTCGCCTCGTGAGTTTACATTGTCTGCAAACCATTCTGACAAACCTGACGGTGTTGATATATATTGATATAATAATTGCGGCGAAGAATTTATAGGAAACTCGATTTCGTAACGTATTTTTGGATCCATGTGCTACTTTTAATTTTTTCGAAATATAAGAATATATGTCCAAAAACAATGCATTTTTAAAAATATTTTTTTTTCTTCATTTTATTCTTGCAACCTTTAATATTATTTCTATCTTTGCACCCGCAATGAGGAACACGGTTCACTTGCAATCTTGGCGAGGTAGCTCAGTTGGTTAGAGCGCAGGATTCATAACCCTGAGGTCACGGGTTCAACTCCCGTCCTCGCTACAAAAAACAACCCCCTAATCATCAATTGATTAGGGGTTTTTTATTGGAATTTTGTTTCGAAAAATTGTATCAAGTAAGGACTCAAGATAGAAATTTTGCAAAAAGATAAATTTAACTCAAAGAAAAAGTAAATAAAACTTAAAACCTCTACTTCCCAAAAATAAGTTCATTTGCCAAATCTATTTCGTCCTGACTTATGGTATGCCCCATATTTTCATAGATTTTTTTAGTAACAGCTGCGCCCATTTTTTTCAGAAGCACTTCTGTTTCATTTACTCTTTCAACAGGTACGTGAAGATCGGGATCGCTGGTACCGATAAAAATTGGTGTGTTTTGGAAGTTTCCTTCGTAATGATTTTCATAAATCTTATCGCCAATAAGTCCACCAGTAAATGCTACAACGCCTCCGTATTTAGCGGCATTTCTGGCAGTAAATTCTAAAGCCAGACAAGCACCTTGAGAAAATCCCAGAAAATAGATATTCTCTTTTTCAATTCCGTTTTGCTGAATTGCAACAACAACCTGATGAATAGCTTCTAATGATTTTGAAAATGAAGGCTCATTTTCATTAATAGGCGCTAAAAAAGAATAAGGATACCAGGTTCTATTTTCTGCCTGAGGGGCAACCAAGGCAAAATCATCGACATTCAGATGTTTTGAAATCGAAAGAATATCATGAGCGCTTGCACCACGTCCGTGAATCATGATCAGCGCCTTTTTAGCATCATTTAAAGGCACACCGTCTGTTATAGTTTCTATATTCATAAGTTCTAAGATTATTTTTTCCAGATATCCAGATATTCATCCGGATGTTTTTTGAATTGTGCATGCACATACGGACAAAGCGGCAAGACCATCAAATTATTGGCGCGTACGTACGACGTCATTTCGTCTAAAAGTTTCTTGGCATATCCCTTTCCTTCTCCTTCAGGTTCAACACCAGTGTGATAAACCGTGAGCAAATCTGGTTTTATGCTTACTGTCATTTCGCCCAGCTTTTTATCATCAACATAAAGATTAAAGGCTCCATGCTTTTTCTCGTCTAATTCCAGTTTTATTGTTTCCATATATTTTCTCTTAAGAATCTAATTTACAAATTTTTAGCTTAATTAATTTGAACCAAATGATTTTCAATACTTGCTCTTTGAGATTCGTATTGTGCGGGAAGCTTTAAGTTTTGACCTAATTCTTCTAAGCTTTCATCAACTGTAAATCCTGGATTATCGGTGGCGATTTCAAATAAAACTCCACCTGGTTCTCTAAAATATAGCGAATGAAAATATTGTCTGTCTATTTGCGGTGTAATTGACAATCCGTAAGCTTCGATTTTTTCACGGAAGTGCATTAAAATTTCGTCATT
The DNA here is from genome assembly GCF_009664855.1 of Flavobacterium sp. SLB02. Classification (GTDB taxonomy): domain Bacteria; phylum Bacteroidota; class Bacteroidia; order Flavobacteriales; family Flavobacteriaceae; genus Flavobacterium. The sequence continues at coordinate 6,193,589 of NZ_CP045928.1, read as the reverse complement.
TTGAACTCTAAAAGCTACGTGATGTACAGATCCGTTGGCAACATGTCCGCGTTTTTCATCTGTCAATTCTACCAAGTCAACAATTGCGGCATTTTCTACTGCATCGGTTGCATAACGATAACGGTTTACATCCTGATCAATCAATTTGTAACCAAATATTTCTGTTAAGATTGCTGCAGTGGGTTTAATGTCGTTTAAAGTCAGCGTAATATTATGAAAACCTTTTGTTGCTGCGTCAGCTTTTACTTCATCTGTTTCCCAACCTTTTCTGTTGTCTCCTGTTTTAGATTCGATTAACTCTAATTTCAACCCGTCCGGATCAAGGAAAGTAAGATATTTTTCGCCGAATTTTTCTGCCGGTTTATTGTAGATTACATTATATTGTTCAAAACGTTTCTGCCAAAAATCAAGACTTCCTTTAGGAACAGAATAACCAATTTCTGTCGCCATTCCAGATCCTTTTCTTCCTTGTTGAATTCCTTCTCCCCAAGGAAAAAAGGTTAAGATGGTTCCTGCGCTTCCCACTTCATCGCCAAAGTAAAAATGATAGGTTCCCGGGTCGTCAAAATTCACTGTTTTTTTGATGAATCTTAATCCGAGTATTTTTGAATAAAAATCGAAATTACGTTTAGCGTCGCCTGCAATGGCGGTAATATGGTGTAAGCCTAAGATTTGATTTTGCATGATATTTTATGTATTAAGTTGTTTTGATTTTCTTTTACAAATTTACCTCAGCTCTTGCTGTTTCCCGGTTAACCTAGATTAAGAAATAAAACTCAGAAATGAATAAAATACTGAAGTCAATTTTAGGCCTAAATTGTTGTTCATATAAAAGATAAGGTTTTATATCAAAAGTGTAGTCTATCACATTAAGTTCAAAAATAGACTCTTTCAAATCCTTATTATCTAAAACTTTTCTTTACACATAAAAAAACATAAAAAATAATAATGCTAATTGGGGTTAAAGTCCCATTTTTGTAAAATAATTAATGCGCTAACAATATGGATATAGTTAAATTTAAAATCACATCAAAAACGATCAAAGTAGAAGTACGCAATTCGAATAATTATGTTTTTAATTTTAATAGTGCTTTAGAAATTGAAAAAGAAGACAGAGACGTTTTATTGAAGCTTTACAATGCATTAGACATTCTTTTTAAGAAAGAAGCCCCTTCTGAAGTAAAAAACTATATCTCGCCCAACCAAACCAATATATTGGACCAGATTTCTGCTGTTGATGGTTTACAGGAAGAGAAATAATAAATTATCTGCCATATTTATTACCAAACAAGCCCTTAAACAGTAATTGTTTAAGGGCTTGTTTGGTAAATTTATTTCGAAAACTTTAAAATTGACTTTGTCAAAAAGACTTAACCAATATCGCAGCGCATTGTTGTGACGATTTTTTTGAAACCTGCTTTTTCATAGGCTTTAACTGCTGATTCATTTTCGTCATAGACCTGCAACCTTACCTCTGTTATTCCCTGAGATAAAATCCATTTTTTAAGAGCGGTGAGTAATAAACCGCTAATTCCTTGTCCTCTAAATTCCGGGCTTACAAACATAAAGCCGAGATATCCAAATACTTCGTGTTTTTCATATGGTTTTGCAGATCGAATTTGCGCGTAACCACTTCCGATAATTTCGTTATTACTTTCGACAACCAAAATTTCTGTCGCTTTATCTGATATTAATTCCTGTATATCATAATAGAATATTTCACCCTCTTTTAGCGTTGGATCAAATGGTCGTTCTGCGTCAACAAGAGTCTGCAGGAATTCGGCGAGCTTAGGCAAATCAGTATTGGCAGCAGGCCTGATCGTTATATTTTTGTTATCTGTACTCATATTTCAAATATATTAAATCCTTTTTGATTCAATAAAAAAGTGTTTAGAAAAATTCATTTTTAGCTTTTGCAAATGGTGTAGTTAATTCTGGTCGAAAATAATTAATTTTGAATTTAATAATTCATTTTCAAATTCATAAAGACAAAACTATTTGCTCTTTTATTAAACAAAAATCAAAGTATGGAAGAACAACTTTATGAAATAACAAAGAAGGTTTATGATAAAAACAACCGAAATTTGTTCACCTTTTTGACCGGCGCCGGAATTTCTGCTGATAGCGGAATACCAACTTACAGAGGAATAGACGGGATATGGATAAAAGGAACTCAGTTTCATAAACCGGAGGAATTTGGAACTTATAAATATTTTAAAGAACACCCGGAAGAGGTTTGGCAATATTCTCTTTTTAGAAAAAAAATGTTTGAAAATGCTGAACCCAACGAAAGTCATCGCGAAATAGTAGAGATTGAAAATCTTTTGGAAGACAAATTTCATTTAATAACTCAAAACATAGACAATTTACACAGGCGGGCGGGAACAAAGAGAATTTACGAAATTCACGGCAATAACAGAGAGATTAAATGTTCTAATGGCTGTAAAGAAATAGTACATCTTGCTGATGAAATAAAAGGAAAAGATATCGATGAAGATCTAACCGCAAACGATATTGAATTACTAAAATGCAAAGAATGCAGCAGCTGGATGAGGCCAAATATTTTATGGTTTGATGAGCGTTATGATGAAAAAACAAACAAAAGATTTAGCTCTTTGAAGATTGCTAAAAATTCAGGTATTCTTTTTATTGTTGGTACTTCCGGCGCAACAAATTTACCAATGGCAATTGCTGAAACAACTTTAAAATACGGATGAACAATTGTTGATATCAATACAGAGGATAATTTATTTACAAAATTAATTAAAGACAAGAAAAATAAAATTATTATTCGAGGCACCTCAACGGAAAATCTTAAAACCATAAAAGAAATATTTAAGAACATCTGCTAAGATCAACGAAAATTAAAAAATCAGAAAAAATAAAATCATGTCAATAAAACAAGAGTCAGAATTAATAGCAATGCAAAAGGTCAGTGAAGCTGTGGCTTATACTTTGAAAGAAATGAGAAACTTTGCCAAAGCAGGAATGACGACAAAAGAACTAGACGATTATGGCGGAAAAATCCTGAATGAATTAGGCGCAAAATCGGCTCCTTATTTAACGTATGGTTTTCCGGGATGGACTTGCATCAGTGTAAACAATGAATTTTGTCACGGTATTCCCTCAGATAAAAGAATTCTTAACGAAGGTGATTTAATAAACATTGATGTATCGGCAGAACTGGATGGTTTCTGGTCAGATAACGGAGGTTCGTTTGTAATTGGTGAAGATGTAAACGGACACCAAAAACTGGTTGACGCATCAAAAGATATTTTACAAAAAGCAATAGACAATATAAAAGGCGGAGTAAAAATTTCTGAAATAGGTTATCTTATCGAAACAGAAGCTAAAAAAAGAGGTTATAAAGTAATCAAAAATCTGGGCGGACACGGCATTGGCAGAAGCTTACACGAACAACCGGATGAATTATTAAACTATAAAAACCGATTTGATCAAAGGCGTTTTAAGAAAGATTCTGTTGTAGCAATTGAAACTTTTATCTCGACCTCATCCTCTATTGCGGTAGAACTTAAGGATGGCTGGACGATGGTAGGCAACAAAGGCGGACATATGGCGCAACACGAACATACTATTGTGGTTACGAACGGCAAACCTATTATTTTAACCGAAATGAACGGAATCTGGAATTAACAGATTCTCAAACGATACTTAAAAACAGACCCTTAAATACTAAAATTATTTAAGGGTTTTGTGTGTTGAGGGTCTAATTAAGAATAAAAACAATTTAACACATAGAAACATAGGTTATAGAACTGTAAAAGAGGATAAAAAAGAAACAAGTTTCTTCACACATAGTCTCGATAGCTATCGGGATGAATTAATGCTAGTGAAACGCCTTTTATAATTTTACAATCCCGATAGCTATCGGGACTATGTGTTAAAAATAATTATACTAAGAGTTTTATTTTTTTTATTTGTCTACCGATTTTTGCAATTGTGCAGGATATCGATCTCCTTGTATGGTGGTTTGGGCAAAAGCATCATCAATTTTTTTAATATCATCTACAGATAGTTTAATTGAGGCTCCACCAATATTTTCTGTTAATCGGTGTGATTTTGTTGTTCCTGGAATTGGAGCAATCCAGGTTTTTTGTACCAACAACCAACCCAATGCAATTTGCGCAGGAGTTGCTTGTTTTTGAGAAGCAATGGAAGATAATAAGTCCACTAATTTTTGATTGGCTTTTCTGTTTTCTTCACTAAAACGAGGTAACGAATTTCTAAAATCGGTCGCTTCAAAACTTGTACTTTCGGTAATTGCACCTGTTAGAAATCCTCTTCCTAAAGGGCTAAACGGTACAAAACCAATTCCTAATTCTTCAAGTGTTGGCAAAATTTCTACTTCAGGTTCTCTCCACCAAATAGAATATTCGCTTTGTAAAGCAGACACTGGCTGAACGGCATGTGCCTTTCGAATAGAGGATACACCCGCTTCAGACATTCCAAAATATTTTACTTTCCCTTCTTGTATAAGATCTTTTACCGTTCCTGCAACATCTTCCATTGGCACATTTTGATCTACTCTGTGTTGGTAGAATAAATCAATAACATCGGTTTTTAAACGTCTTAAAGATTCCTCGGCAACAGCTCTGATATTTTCTGGTCGGCTGTCTTGTCCGTTAAACGCCTGTCCTCCTTTAAAACCAAATTTGGTCGCAATAACTACTTCTTTTCTAAACGGGCTTAAAGCTTCTCCTACCAACTCTTCATTGGCAATACCATATGCTTCGGCAGTATCAAAAAAAGTAATACCCTGTTCATAGGCTTCCCTAATTATTTTTATAGCCTGTTGTTTTTCTATTTGGGCACCATAGGCAAAACTTAATCCCATGCAACCCAATCCCAGTGCAGAAACTTCTAAACCCTGAGTTCCTAATATTCTCTTTTCCATAACTTAATTTTTAAAAATATTGATATGATACCTTGATTATCATTTTTAATACTACAAATTTCCTCTAATAATTCCAGCTGTCTATAATACATATTACTGCCATTCTAACCATTTTTACTGATTTGCATAATCAAGCTAAGTTATTAAAAATCTGAGTAGTATATTTGTATGTATAATTTCATAGACGCATCATGGATCGTATCATAAAACTCGAAAAAGTTGCACAGTACAATCAATTAAAAGATATTGAAACACAGCATCCTTTAATAAGTGTTTTTGATAATTCTAATAGTAAAGCACTCCCCAATCATATCCGCATACACTTTAGTTTTTATGCTATATTTTTAAAAGCCGGAAATTGCGGCGAACTAAAATACGGGCGTAATAATTATGATTATGATGATGGTACAATGGTTTTTGTAGCCCCCGGACAAGTACTTGAGGTTAATAATACAGACAATTATAAATCTACAGGTTTAACATTACTTTTTCATCCTGATCTGATAAGAGGAACTTCATTGGCTAAAAATATAAGTCAATATTCATTCTTCTCTTATGACTCGCACGAAGCGCTTCATCTATCTTTGAAAGAACAGCAAATAATAAAAGATTTATTTAGTAAATTAGAATATGAATTAAGCCAGTCTATTGATAAACACAGCAAAAACATTATAAGTAATAACATAGAGCTACTTTTAAATTATTGTGTGCGTTTTTACGACAGACAATTTATTACCCGTGAGAATATCAATACTGATATTTTATCAAAATTTGAGAACTTACTAAATGCCTATTTTCAATCTGAAAACGCGCAAGATTCAGGTTTGCCTTCGGTGGGATATTTTGCAGATCGTTTGCATCTTTCTGCTAATTATTTTGGAGATTTAATTAAAAAAGAAACAGGCAAATCTGCTCAGGAACACATTCAGTTAAAATTAATTACCTTAGCCAAGGAACGAATTTTTGATACTGATAAATCGATTAGTCAAATCGCATTTGAACTGGGTTTTAAATATCCGCAGCATTTTAATCGAATGTTTAAAAAGAATACGGGTTACACCCCAATTGAATACAGAAGTTTAAACTAAAATCCATAAACCAAAAGAATGCTTGAGAATTTCCCTTTTTATTTAGGTCTGTTAATTATTATTTTATTACTGATTATGTTGGCTAATAAAATAAAAGTAGCTTATCCAATATTATTAGTATTGGCTGGATTGGCTATCAGTTTTATTCCCAAAGTACCTTTAATACAAATCGAACCTGATCTTATCTTCTTTATATTTCTGCCGCCATTATTATACGAAGCTGCCTGGACGGTTTCATGGAAAGAAATGTGGCGCTGGCGACGTATTATTACCAGTTTTGCCTTTGTCGTTGTTTTTGTCTCGGCACTATCTGTAGCATTAGTTGCGAATTATATCATACCGGGATTTTCATTAGCATTGGGTTTTGTCCTGGGCGGAATTGTATCGCCTCCTGATGCGGTAAGTGCCGGTGCTATTTTGAAATTTGTAAAAGTGCCTAAAACTATTTCATCGATTTTAGAAGGCGAAAGTTTACTGAATGATGCTTCGTCCTTAATTATTTTCAGATTTGCGATGATTGCCGTAGCGACAGAGCAGTTTATATTTTATAAAGCTGCAGTAAGTTTTAGCTGGATGATATTTGGTGGCGTTGGAATTGGTTTATTAATTGGATGGCTTTTTATGAAAGCGCACAAATATTTACCTACAGATGCCAATGTAGATATCGTTTTATCACTAGCAACGCCGTATATTATATATCTTGCTGCCGAAGAAGTTCATAGTTCCGGTGTATTGGCGGTTGTATGTGGCGGATTGTTATTGTCGAACAACCGACACCGATTTTTGAGCAGTAGATCTCGTTTGCAGGGTATAAATGTCTGGCAGAGTCTTACTTTTATACTCAATGGTTTTGTGTTTATGCTGATTGGCCTAGATCTGCCACAAATTACAAACGGACTTAAAGTCGAAGCTGTTAGCATTTCGTCGGCAATTGGTTATGGTGTCTTGATAACATTTGTTTTAATTGCCAGCAGGATTTTATCTTCTTACGGTGCGGTCCTTGTGACTCTTATTGCACGAAATTTTATTACCGTTGCCGATAGTAGAAATCCCGGTTACAAAACTCCCTTTATATTGGGCTGGACCGGAATGAGAGGCGTAGTATCATTGGCTGCAGCCTTATCTATACCTGTTTATCTAGATAATGGCAATGGCTTTCCGCAGCGAAATCTTATCTTGTTTATCACTTTTATCGTTATTCTTTTAACCCTCGTTATTCAGGGACTCACATTACCGTATTTCATTAAAAAAATCAATCTTACAGATGTCTATGATCCTCTTCCAAAAGAAGAAGCTCACAATAACCTGCGTCATGAATTGGCGGAATTTGCTTTAGATTATCTTAAAACCAATTATAGCGATCAGATCGAACATAATACTTCGCTACAGCATCTTATTCACAAATGGGAACAATACAGTAATGGCATTGATGATGAAGAAATAGGAAAAGAGCTTAAAGTAATTTATCTCGATTTATTAAATAAGCAAAGGCAATGGCTGATCAGTAAAAACAAAGAAGACCAAACTCTGGATGAAACCATCATTAGGCGACAAATGCATTATTTAGATATTGAAGAGGAAAAATTACGTTATATTTAAAAGTCATTTATTATAGCATTCTACTAAATCCGATCCTTTATATCCGGAATTTTCTCCGTCAGATTTTTCCAATATCGTTTTGGCATATGCTGAAGATGAAGCTTTGTATTTTTTCGGGATTCGATATTGACACTCTTGAAATAATTGCGCCATAAATCCTGAAAAAGTTCTTCGCCCTCATCGCTTATTTCGGCTAAGAATTTAAAAGAATTAGATTCAGTATTAAATTGTAATGCTACTGTCGAAACATTTTTAAGGTCATAATAAATACCATATTTACGCTTTGCATCATAAATTAACCAGCGCTGATCAGCATAACGGTTTTTAAAATGATTTTCTATAAGAGGCAGGACATTGCAATGGGGTTCGACGATTGCATAATACAATTGGTCTTTTGTTAATTGAAACCTGACAAATGCCTCCATTCGATGTGCTTCTTTCCCGGTCAGTCGAATGGCTTTTCGAAGTTCTAAAACATCATTATGACCAAAATCATCTTCTACATTTACAGAACTTGACAATACATATTGTACATACCGAAACATGATTTCTTCGATCTTATGGGTTTCTGATAAAAAGGCGTGATACAAACCCTGAAGTCCATTTTTCGAAAGACGTTTTTGCAAACCGCTTAAAACGCGTTTTACTTTTACCTCATCTGTAATCACGATATGATTGGTCGAAAAAAGCAAATCGGCAGAAGCTTCGTTTTTGGCAAAAACAATATCCTTCAATTTATATTCATAAATTTCGAATACGGCTGTAATCCAGCCTTCATAAGTTCCATCGTAAATTACCTGTGTCATTTAATTTAATTCAGCGATTGTAATTCTATTTGCTTTGCACATGCCACAAAAAAATATTATTAAACACATAGAAGCATAGATTTTTATGTCTCGTAAAGGAGATAAAAAAGAAATACATTTTTTTCACATAGCTATGTAAATTTTAAATAAGTGAAACGCCTTTTTTAGGTAAATAAAGGCTATGTATCTTTGTGTAAAAAATTACACCCAATACATTTAATTAAAATAAAGCAAGTTGATTCGAAAAGTCATTTTTGTATTTACTCTTTTGCGTATCTAAAATATGATTCTTGATTTGAATCGACGTTAAATCCTTTTGTAATTGAAATGGCGTTGCAAAAGCCAGAAAATATTTGGCGCGCGTATAGGCAATTCCTAATTTTTGCAAATCCTGAGGAACGAGTTTTTTAAATTTTCTTGCCGCCACAATTTTTTTTGCACTCAAAAACCCAATACCCGGAATACGCTTAATCAGTTCGAGATCGGCCGTATTGACATCAACCGGAAACTGATTCATATTGCGCAACGCCCAACCTAATTTGGGGTCGATATCCAGATCAAGATTAGGCTGATCAAAACCTACAATTTCATTTACATTAAAGCCGTAGAGCCGAATCAGCCAATCGGCCTGATACAAACGGTTTTCGCGAATCATAGGAACCGGAGTTCCTATTGCAGGAAGCCTGGTGTCATAACTTATAGGTACGTAGCCGGAATAATAAACGCGTCGCATGTTCATTTGATCATAAAAATAATTGGCCATTCCCAGTATTTCCATATCATTTTCCTGGGTTGCACCAATCACCATCTGCGTGCTTTGCCCCGCCGGAGCAAAAATTGGCGCTTTGTAGTTGAGTTTTTTTTCTTCTTTGTGACCAACAATTTCATTTTTCAGATATTCCATTGGTTTGATCACATCGATATGATTTTTATCGGGCGCCAATAATTTCAGACTTTTCTCTGTTGGCATTTCGACATTTACACTCAACCGATCGGCGTACATTCCGGCTTGCTGCAGTAATTCATCGCTTGCTCCGGGAATTGCTTTAAGATGTATATAACCATTGAAATTTTCCTCTAATCGTAATTTCTTGGCAATCCTTACCAAACGTTCCATCGTATAATCCGGGTTATCAAAGATGCCAGAACTCAAAAACAAACCTTCGATATAATTTCTTCTGTAAAAACCAATTGTAAGATCAACCACTTCCTGCACGGTAAAAGCAGCACGTTTTACATCATTACTTTTTCGGCTTACGCAATACGCGCAATCAAAAATGCAATGATTGGTCAGTAAAATTTTCAGCAACGAAACACAACGCCCGTCTTCTGTATACGAATGGCAAATACCATATCCTTTTGCATTTCCTAATCCTTTATCCTTATTCTTGCGATTACTTTGACTTGACGAACATGACACATCATATTTCGCTGCATCAGCCAAAATCGACAACTTCTCCATCACTCTTTCATGTACCATTTTGAGCCTTTTTAGTGGTTAAAAAACTAAATTTGTTTCATCTCAAAACTACTCTTTTATGATGCAAAAAATCTGAAATTGATTGTTCTAAATTGTATCAAATTTCAATAAAGCAATCTCAACTAATTAATAATAAAAACATTGAAAACATTTTTTTTAAACACATAGAGACATAGTTTTGGTCTCTTTAAAAAAGGCGTTTCACTTATTTACAACAAACATAGCTATCTCAATAAGAGAAATGTATTGCCTTTAATCAATTAAATCTAAATTAATGATAAAAGATCAAAGCCCGATTTTCCCTTCTGCCCAGTAGGCTTGTGTATAGATTTTTTTATTCGAAATACCTTTTGCTTTTAATGCCTTCCTAAAGGTCTGAATAGACTTTGCATTTCCCATTAAATAAAAATGTGCGTGTTGCCATAAATCCCAAATGGTATCGTCGAAATTATTTAGAATATTTACGGCACGTTCAGCACTATTAGCCGATTTGGGTATAATATCAACCGCAATTCCTAAATCTTTTGGTACTTCTGCAGAAGCTGGATCTAATTCTAAAATGCCCAAATAGTTGTTTTCATTCGCATTAATTTCATCTTTAAAACTTTTAAAAACACTTATACAGGTTTCATCTCCATAAAAAAACTGGTATTTTTCTTCGGTCTTAAAAAATTCAAAACCTCGCGGCAAACCTACCGTAATTTGATCATTTGGTTTTAGGTTTTCGACAAAACGACTTCCGGGACCTTTTTTATGAATATGAAAGATTACTTCAAACGTTCCTTCTCCGCTATTCCATTTACTTGGGGTATAATTGCGATAATTTGTATCATCAATCCTGATAATGATAGCCTGACCAATTTTAAAATTGATGTGCGGAAAATGACCTTTGAACCTGATTCTCTTTATATTTTCGCTCAGCAATTTAGTATCCGTAACTTTTACTTTGCAAATTTTACTGCTAAAGGCAAGTTCCATAAAATCTCCAATAATTTTGGGCATCGAATTCATAATGGTATGTTTTAATTTCAATGCAAAATTGAAACTAAAACATAAAAAAAAGGTTGGAGAAGAAATAGGGATGATTGGACTATTCGCGGAATTTTAATCTAAATACTAAAGGGGTGTCGCCGGTTATTTTTTTGAATAATCTCGAAAAATAAGTATGGTCCTCATATCCTAACATAAAAGCGATCTCTTTGACATCATATTCTGTATAATACAAAAATCGCTGTGCTTCTATAATCATCGCATTCTGCAGCCAATACGTCACCGATTTACCTGTCGCAATATTGACACAATAATTTAAATGTGAAGTAGTAATATTTAACTTCTTAGCAAAAAAAGAAGGACTTTCTAAAAAAGTAGCATCAGAAATTAATTGTTTAAAATTAGAATAAATCAGCATCGATTGATTTTTAAGTTCTGATACCGGAGTATTGGATGCTGAATAAATATTAACAAAACTGTAAACCAAAGCATTAAAAAGACCATTGACAATAGCCGTTTTATTTGAAATTGCTTTTTCAAAAGAACGGTGCAACAACGTAACGTTTTGTAAAAGATCCTTCTTCTGGAGTTTATCGATTTTATTGAACTGATCAGTAATTTTCAGGTGCTGAAAAACTGCTGCGCAATCATTCGGAATTAAAAATGGAGCGACACTAATATAATACCCAACTGCATCCGGCGACACCATTTTTGGTGCATGAATCTGAAAAGGTTTAACTATTGCAATACTTGGCGCACTTGCTTTTACCTCTATCATGTCGCATTCCATGATCACTTTTCCTTTCGTCAGCACAAATAAAATATAAAAATCATCACGATGCGTTCCTAATTTATTTATGGTTTCTGAATCCTTTCCTAATAAAGATAATTCGGCGATATAAATACCACCAACTGCTTCTGAACTCTGATTGTAAACAGGAATTTTCAAAATTTATTTTTTTGATTATTAAGGAAATATTAGTTCTAAACGATGAGGTTGTACAAACTTAGAAAATTAATCCTAAAATGATTATCTCTATCAGGTAATCTATTTTTAAAAAGCAAAATCCCTTTGAACATAAACTGATCAAAGGGATTTATTTCTTTATTAAAAAAAGTAAGAAAACTTAGAAAGTCACAAATTTCACTCCAAGACTAAACCATCTTGAAGGAAGCGGAACTGCACCAACTTCATAATAAGTAGCATTGAAAATATTTTGAGCATCGACATATACGGTTACTTTTTTGATCGATTGACTTACTCTAAAATCATTTACCCAATACGATGGTCCGGTTACTCTTTGACTAAAACGCGTTGCGAATAAAGCCGTAAAATTTTTATGCTGAAAATCTATAGTATTGGTTACCTGATGTTCCAGAGACGAAACCAAATATTTAGCATAAACAGCCGAAATTACATCCTGAAATTTAAAATCAAGATAAGAATATGCCAGATTGATATTCAACTTAGAATCGTTAGAAAAACTCACTCTATAATTGGTACGCAGGTTAAAACCATTTGTATTGAGGTTTCCGTAATTGTTACTTTGCCAAGGCTCGGTAGTTACGTTTCTTGTCCAATCGATAAAATTGCTGATCTTTCTAAAGAAATAATTGGCATTAAAACTAAAATCTCTTTTGATATATTTAAATCCGATTTCACTCTGAAAAGCATTTTCGGTATCCAGATTAGAGTTCCCAATATTTCCCGGACGCTGGTTGAGGTATAAATCCGTAAACGAAGGAATACGCTGGCTTGTTCCGATATTTCCGATGATCTTAAAAGCATCTGTTATGGCATAACTCGCATCAAGTCCCGGATAAGCCTGCCATTTATAATCTGAATTATAATTGACATAGGTTCCAAAATTTACATCAAGCTTTTCGATAAAAGTTGTTCTGTATTGCAGATAAATTCCGTAGTTGTCGCGATTATGATCCCCAATGTTAGACGAACTAATATCCTCTGTTCGTACTTCGGCTCCAAAACCTAATTCTCCAGTTTCCATTTTGTACGTGGTATTCAATTCCGCCGCAACTGAATTAGTATAATGCTGACTTCTACCCGCTTTAAGATTAGCAATTCCGTAATAACGATAATCATCATAATTGTATCTGTAACTTACTCTAGGCATCAAAGTCCATTTTTCAGAAAGCTGATGTTTTGATTGTACAGATGCAAAAGTTGTTTGCACCACTTCGCTTGAGTTTTTATCTCCCGGAGCCGCATAAAATCCGTTGGCGCCAAAACCATTCTTGATATAACCAAATGAAGTTAAAATTTCATTGGCATTATTTAACTGGTAATTACCCTGATAGAATATTTTATTATTTTCGAAAGCGGTGTTATAGCGGTATCCGTTGCTTTTATCGTGCGAAGCAAAAAGTGAATGTTGCTGTTTCTCTTTACTTAAAACACCTCCAACCTGAATTCCGGTACCATAAAAAGTATCACCGGTATCCTGTGTATCTTTTTCGAAGTTTGAACCTGCATAGGTATTTACTAAAAATCCGGATTGCGTTGGTTTTTTGGTAATAATATTAATCGCTCCGGTCAAACTATTTACTCCATAAGTAAGCGCTGCCGGACCACGTATGATTTCGATTCTTTCAATTACCTCAACGGGAATAGGCAGATTCAGCATATTATGCGCGGTTTGAGAATCTATTATTTTGGTTCCGTTTATAAGTACAACGGTTTGTTCGAAGCTTCCTCCGTCTACACTTACATCGGCCTGGCTTCCAAAAGGGCCTCTTTGTCTCAGGTCAACTCCGTTTGCATATTGTAGAATTTCCTGAACAGATCGTCCCGGTAATTTTGCAATTGTGGCCTGATCAATTACATATACGTTTCTGTTTTTCTTGGATATTGGTGTACTAAACCTGTTTTCATGAATAATTACTTCATCAATATTAATGGTATCTTTTTGCACCTGAGCTTGTAAACTAACACTTATTAGAGTCAGTGCAGCAAAATAAAGTTTTGTCATTTGTTTTAATTTTTTGCAAAAGTAGTATCTTGCCGTACTACTAATGTATACCAGTTTTACAAAAATGGATAGTCCGGTTCAAATTCCTTTTAAAAGTTTTATTCAGCTTAAGCCCGAAGAAACTACCGCTTTGTATTTGCAAATCGTTTTTGAGTTTATAAAAGCGATACAAATTGGCTTACTTCCTGAAGGCACAAAACTTCCGGGAACCCGTATATTATGCAAAGTCTTAGAAGTAAACAGAAACACTCTGATTAAAGCTTTTCAGGATCTCGAATTGCAAGGCTGGATCGAAATTTTGCCCAACAAGGGAACCTTTATATTATCTGAAAAACAACAAAAAAATAAAGCCGATTTTACTGACGATAACAAAAATGTTTCAAAAGCAAACGAAGGTTTTACCTTTAAACATTCTACTATTCTTGAAAATCCAAAAGAAACCAGCAATTTACCGTATCAGTTTAATGATGGTTTGCCTGATTTGCGATTGGTACAAAGTGATGTTCTGGCGAGATTGTATGTTTCTAAACTAAAAAACCAAAAAACGACCAAAACCTGGGAACAAATTCAGGCGCAATCGCATTTGAATTTTAAAACCCAGTTTTCTAATTTTTTAAATTTAACGAGAGGAATTCGCATTTCAACCTCCAAGTTACTTACTACAAGCAGTCATGAAATTAGTTTGTATCTCGTGACCAAACTACTCATTTCTCCAGGTGATAAAGTGGTGGTGGCTTCTCCGGGATATTATATTTCGAATATGACATTGTCTGATAGTGGCGCACAAATAATCACGATACCGGTTGATAAAGATGGCATCGATACCCAACAGTTAAAACAAATTTGCGAGGAACATCAAATTAGGATTTTGTATTTAACGTCCAATTATCATTATCCAACAACAACTTCATTGAGTGCAAAAAGACGAATGGAAGTTCTGGAACTGGCCAATCGCTACGGATTTGTAATTATTGAGGATGATTACGATTTTGATTTTCATTATGACAATAACCCCGTATTGCCCCTCGCCGCTTTAGATTCAAACCAAAGAGTAGTTTACATTGGATCGTTTGGAAGGTCTCTGCCGGCAGGTTTTGGTTACGGATTTATCGCTGCGCCATCTGCATTTATAAAAGAGTTAGAAAAACATCAAAACATTCTCGAACCCGGAATTGATGTTATAAAGGAACAGGTTTTAACCGATTGGATCAAGGAAGGTGAAGTGCATCGACTTTCGAAAAAAAACAAAAAAATCTACAAAGAACGCAGGGATAATTTTGTTTTATTATTGAAAGAAAAGCTCGAAGGAAAAATCAAATTTCAGGTTCCGCTAAGAGGTTTGGCAATTTGGGTAGAATGGCTGGATCACTTTAATTTGATACAATTGCAGAAACAATGTGCTGCAAATGGATTATTTTTGCCTAAAACGGTTTTATATCAAACCAAAAATCTCACGGCAACGCGTTTAGGTTTCGGACATTTTGATCCATCTGAAATGGAAAATGCCGTAACTATTTTACGACAGTCTCTCGATACTATTTTATAATCTAAGTGTTAGATATTTTTCGCGCAGATTTAGCAGATTTTTTTATAATCTCTTTAATCCTTTAATCTGTGCCTTGATTTAAAACATTTTAAAATAAAAACATAACATGGAAATAGAGCAAATTCTTGACCTGATATATCCTCTTCCGGAACTTTCAAAACTAAAACTTCAAAATTGCGCGAAAGAAGTGCGTTTCTCTAAAGGTCATATTTTATTGCGCGCTGATAAAATTGAAACCACTATTTATTTTATTCGAAAAGGAATTGCAAGAGCTTATGCTAATCGCGATGATAACGAGGTTACTTTTTGGTTTGGTAAAGAAGGAGACACGGTTTTATCAATGAAAAGTTATGTCGCCAAGCAGAAAGGATATGAAGATATTGAGCTTCTGGAAGATTGTGATTTATATGAATTAAAGTCTGAAAAACTGCATAAGCTCTTTGAAGAAGACATCCATATTGCCAACTGGGGACGAAAATTTGCCGAAAAAGAACTTGTAAAAACCGAAGAACGACTTATCTCCCGCCAATTTCGTACTGCTTCAGAACGCTATAAAGAATTACTTACGGATTATCCGCATTTGATTCAGCGGGTTCAATTAGGACATATTGCCTCTTATTTAGGAATTTCTCAAGTGAGTCTGAGTAGAATTCGAGCCGAAATAAAATAGTTTGCTTTTTTAACAAATGTAAAATTCCCGGTCAATTCCTTTTCTAACCTTTGCAAAAAAAGATATGAACTGGATTATTTTAATTATTGCCGGCTTATTTGAAGTGGGCTTTACGTTATGTTTAGGAAAAGCAAAAGAAACAACCGGAAACGAAATGTACATGTGGTATACCGGATTTTTGATATCGCTTATTGTTAGTATGGGACTTTTGATGAAAGCGACACAAACTTTACCTATCGGAACCGCTTATGCCGTTTGGACAGGTATTGGAGCGGTTGGAACCGTTTTAATTGGTATTTTAATATTTAAAGATCCGGCTAATTTCTGGCGACTCTTTTTTATTACGACCCTTATTGGTTCTATTATTGGTTTAAAAGCAGTCTCTCATTAATAACAAACTTTATAAAAACAGACGGATTAGCATTTACTAGTCCGTTTTTTTATGTCTAAATTTTTATTTTTTAAAATCAGGTATTTCTACGTAGTGCTGTAAATGTTAAAAAAGCGAATTTTGTTTGCAGAATGTGAGAAACCGTAAACAATTCTCAATAAACGATTATAAATTAGCAAGAGATTTAGTTAAAATTAAAAAAGATAGTCATTACAAATTTCAAACCTGAAAAAGAAAACCATGAAAAATCTTTGGTGTTGGCGTTGCAAAATGGAAGTTCCTATGCTGGATGAAAAGGAATATAAAATAGCCTCTAAACTCTATCGTGATGGTTTTCAAACAGGAAAATGCAGTATGACCAGAAAGAAACGCTTTAAAGACTTACTGGATTATTATAAAGATCTAACAGGATTTGAAGAAACCAATCCTAACGCGATCATGCACCATCGAATTGATTTATATGGTTCTGCATGTGAGAATTGCTCTAAACCTTACAGAACTCCAAAGGCTTCTTTATGTGCTGCATGCGGTAATAAAAGAGCATCTGTAATTATCAATTATACCGAAATTCTACACGAAGCAGCACCAAAATGGTGGCAGAGATTTTTAATTTTGAATAGAGCCGAGTAACTATTTTTATTTAATTTTATAAAAATCATAAAACTACGAAGATCAACTATAAAATTCAATTTGCTCTATTAATCCTTTGTATTTTTTTATTGGTTTAGCAATATTCGAGATATCCAATACAGGACTAAAAACGGGAACAGATCTTTTCTGGCAAATCTCTGCTTTTGTTCCGTTTATATCATCAGGAATTATTTTTGGAATGAACTTATATTCAAAACGAATTAAAGATTAAGTTGTCTGTATCTTTTTTATTTTAAGAACGTTGCTTTTCACTTAGATAAAGGAAAATCCTTTTTGCTAATCACCAAAAAAAAAATCTTCTTTACGGAGCTACTTGTGTGGATTGCTTTGCCAGTTCGCTATCGCTAGTGTCCTCATTCGGGATGACAACCACGAAAATAAATCTGCTTAATCTGTGAGAGAAAAAACTAATCGCACAAAGACGCTAAGGCGCAAAGTTTATATACAATCTTGTCATTCTCAGCGGCATTAGGCTACTAAAAAAATGTTTCTATTATAAAAATAGGGATGATAAGATTGTGCTCATAATAAATCGCTGACTATTTCTTCAATGTCAAAAATGCGTTAAAAAACTTTTCGGATAGCAGTTTTTCGACAATAAAAAATACTTTTGTGAGATAGGAAACAAAGACTTATCAGCAACCCGAAAACAATAGTATGGATTACGAAAAATTCATCTTCTGCCTCGAAGGTGTTCCAGACGTAGACGATGACAGAGCAACTCTAGTAGTAAAGAACTTAGAAGAAATCGCTATTGATCAAGGTATTGCCAGTATTTATAAAACCTGCGATACGATTGAAGGCCTGGAAGAAAGTTTGAATGTATTGCTTTATGAAGATCATAATTTTAAGGATTATGAGATCATTTATCTGGTAATGCCAGGTGAAGCCAATACTATTTGCCTTCATGATTATTATTACAGCCTCGAAGAAATAGCGGAACTTTTTGAAGGGAAGATGAAAGGTAAAATCATTCATTTTGCCAATCTGAAAGTACTGGATTTAAATGACGAAGAAGCCCAATATTTTCTGGACATCACCGGCGCGCGCGCGATTTCTGGTTACGGATCTACTTATAATAAAATTGCCAGTTCCAGTACAATCGATAAAGCTTTTTTTAGTTTGTATCAGGATAATGATGATATTACTGAAGTGGTAGAGGAATTGTATCAAAAACATTATGCTTTGTGCAAATTGCTCGATTTTAGATTGTATTATTGAATATGAAAGCAAAGACAATTGAAAAAATAAAAACCTATAGCCCAACAGGATTTCGCGAGAAGTTTCTAGGACAAGACAATCCTATTCATTTGCTTTTCAAATCGAATTCCGATCATTTTTTCTGTCTTGAAATTGAGGACATGATGCAAATGCAGTATCCGGTTCCGCCTTCTAAACATTCTTGCCACACTTTAATTTTTATTTCCTCAGGTCAGCATGTTATGAAATTGGGATATCAGGAATTTACGACTACAGATAACGAAATAATTGTGATACCTGCAGGCCAGATCTTCTCGCTTGAGAATGTTAATAATATACACAAAGGTTATATATGCCAATTTCACCCCGATATTTTAATTGGAAAATACGGCAGCCGCGAAATGATTAATGAATTTGATTTTATGAAAATTTCCGGTAATCCAAAAATCACGCTGGATGTTAACGATGTTACTGATATTACAGCTATTCTTAAGCGGCTTCAAAAAGAATATTCTGAAACCTCAAGTGCAAATCTCAATATCGTGCAATCGTATTTGATTACATTGTTTTATGAAATGAATAAAAATTCGGTTAAAAGTGCTAAAAGCATTTCGGCTGCCGAAGTTATTGCAAACAAGTTCAAAGAGTTAATTCATCAAAATATAAAAACACACCATTTGGTTCATTATTATGCGTCGTTATTAAACGTTACGCCAAATCATTTGAATAAATCTGTGAGAACTGTTACAGGAAAATCAGCAGCAAAATGGATTGATGAAACCATATTACTGGAAACCAAATATCTATTGTACCAAACTACGCTTTCTGTTAGTGAAATCGCCATGAAGGTAGGTCACGAAGATCAATCCTACTTTAGCCGTTTCTTTAAAAAACATGAAGGAATTACTCCTGTTCAGTACCGAAAATTGATTGATAAATCCTAATTATTGCTTGCAGAATCCTATCAAAACGAAAAGCCTTTATTGAAATTTGCAAACATAAAAAAAGCAAATTATGATTTATGTTTTTAAAACTTCCGTTGATACAAATTCGAAATTAGAGTTCGCAAATGCATTACTTCAGGAATTGCTGCCAAACGCTTTATGGAATTTTGATCTTGAAGATTGTGATAACATTTTAAGAATTGACAGTGAAGACGAAATAAACGAAAGGGTATTAAAAAATGAAGTTTTCGATTGTATCGAATTAGAATAAACTGCCATTTTTTAAATCCTCTAAAACCTCAACTTAACATCATGGATACTGCATTGCACCAGAACAAAACCTTTGACACTATTGATTACTCTGATCAGAAATTATCTGATAATGAATTTGTAAACTGCGAATTTATCAATTGCAACTTTTCTAAAAGTGATTTTAGTTCGATCGATTTTTTAGATTGTACTTTTAAAAACTGTAATCTCTCGCTTTCTGTTCTTAAAAATACAGGATTAAAAAACATCAAATTTATTGGCTGTAAATTAATGGGATTAGATTTCAGTGCCAGCAATAGCTTTTTATTTTCGATGTCTTTTCAGGATTGTCTTCTTGATTATTCGACTTTTATTTACAAAAAATTAAAAAAGACAAACTTCATAGATTGCTCCCTAAAAGATGTAGATTTTTCGAATACTGATTTGTCTTTGTCTATTTTTAAAAATTGTGATCTTGCCAATGCTACTTTTCAGGATTGTATTTTAGAGAAAACAGATTTCAGAACGTCAAGAAATTACACTTTTGATCCATCTGAAAATAAAATTAAAAGAACCAAAGTATCCCATGCTGCACTTGCGGGATTATTAGAAAAATTTGATTTGGATATTGAATAATTGAAAAAGTTTTCAGTCGGGGTTTTGAAGTGAGTGTGAAAATCTTTACAAAATTAGAAACAAAAAAAAAAGAGATGCAAAAACTGCATCCCTTTTTAAACTAATCTATAAATATTACTTATTTAATCCAACGTGGATCTCCAATTAAATTGTCTTTTAATGTTTGATTACCAATTGTAAAATTACCACCTGCAGCATCTGTAAATTGTGGGTTTGCAGTAGTTGCTGAAGTATCCACCTTATTACTTGCAATTGCAGTATTAGTGAAACTTGGTGCTAAATAATAATAGTTCTTATTAAATAATGGCTGGAATGTAGTTGTCTGATTGGTATAAATTGCACTTGTTGATGTAATCAAAGTATTTTTTACTGTTGATGTATTTGATCCAAAACGCAAATATAAAATTCTTTTATTCCCCGCAGTATTTGACACATTATATAATGTACAACCATCAATTAACACATTTGTTGTTAATCCAGTTCCTGAAAAACCACCATTAGCAGGAAGTACCGCATCAACTCGAACAAAATCACGTCCTATTGAACAAGAGTTGAAGGTACTGTTTTTCACCACTATACTTGCTACGTAAGTATTTCTGAAATCTATAAAATCTGCTTGTGCATTAGTATTTACATTTTTTACAATAGTATTATCCACAGTAAATGAAGTTACTTTTGAACCAGATACAGCTCCATACATTAAGGCACGTAAATAGTCGTGAATATAACAACCACTAATTAAAATATCTCCATAATTAGTATTAGCGCCAGATACTGTAATAAAACTAGTATCTCCCACAGAGGTTCCCTCTGAATCCAAATCAATTAATGAAACTTTACCAGTACCTGCAGTAAGTGTAAACTTAACATGTAATTTTGGTTTATCGCCAGCTCGTAATCCTCTTATGGTAATTTCTTTATTTACTATTATCTCACCTTTAAACACATTATAATCTCCAGGCATCAACACTAATGTTGAACCTGCAGGAGCGGCTGTAATTACAGCATTTAAGTCATCTGTTTCTTTTACTAAAATACCAGTTCCTATATCGATTCCAGTTTTAAAGCTTCTGACTCCTCTTGTTTTAGTTCCGTTTAATAAAGTCACTGCATAATCTGTTTCACCAGTTAATCCCATTACAACTGCCACTCCCTCTGTTTTTTCTGCAGGTGTAATGTTGTGTGTAATTCCGCCCGGTGCAATCGTAATTTGAGTTACAGTACTATTTGGAGTCCATCTTAAGGTAACTTTTGTTGCCTCAACATCTTTGTCCTCAATAGGAAATAAAATTTGCTCCGTTAATGTTTTTGCAGTGACATAAGACCATTTAGAATCTGCTAAACCTGCTGCACTTACTCCTTTTACCCTGATTGAATAAACGGTTTCTCCTTCTAACGGAATTGTTACCGGAAGTTCTGTTGGTAATACATTAACTGTTTTGTAGATTGTTTTAAACTCAGTGTCGTCTGCGCTAAATTCTACCACGTAATGATCTACATCATTTTTTACTGTCCAGTTCAATTCGACTGAAGTTTGATTTCTAACAAAGGCTTTAAGCTCTATTGGAGAAAATACGCTACTTGCTCCTATGTCTTCCAATACTGGTTCGTTGTAGCTTTCGCAACCGGCAACTATCAATAAAAACATAGCCAGCAATCCTTTAAATATATATTTTGCTTTCATAATTATATAACTATAATTTATTTGTTATTTTGATTAGTTTCCTAAGACCCAGTCATTTGTTAACTGACCGTTGCTTGCATCAATAAAAGTTTGCCAAATTGGCCAAAATTGTCTTTTATCAGGATCAACTCCGGCTTTGTACAAAGTAGTTATTTTATTATCTTCTAATTTATCCCATGCTTTGGATGTAAAACCAACCGGAGCTACAGTTTCACCTCGGTTTAAACCATAAATATCCAATGTAATTCCGTCATCTTTATATTTATAGTACAATATTGAAGGCACATCTGCATAAGCAGCAGAACGTGTTTTAAGATCAGCCATTTTAACTTTAGCTTCGTCTAATTTTACTTTTAACAAATTCCATCTTACAAGAGAAAATTTACGCTCCATTTCTCCTGTAAATTCATATTTATTTTCTTCAACAATAGCATTAAACATAGCATCTTTACCAGTCAGTTTATCAACATAAGTGTCTACTTTTACAGCCTGATCTGCAGGCGCAAAAGCCCTGCGTCGGATTTCTTTTAAATAACCTGCAGCAGCTCCTGGCCCTTCTATTTCGTTAGCAGTCTCGGCAGCAATTAAAAGCACTTCTGCATATCGCATATAAATTTTATTTAGACCATCGTCATTTGGAGCCGTAACAAGACGGTTCATCCATTCAAAACGATATTTACCAAAATACCAGGTCTGTAAATCCGTAAGTTCTTGTTTTGCTTTACCATTTACAGCAGCTCCCCATTTATAAGGTACGCAAGTAACATCTCTGCGGGTATCAGCCCTGTCATAATCATAAAAAACAAATGGCAACGGGCCGTTAACTCCACCTTTATTAGTTCCCATTTGTTGAAACTGATCTGCAGCATCATGTCTAACGGCAAAGGTAAAGAGTACCCTTCCTCTTGTAGCGGCAAAAGGAATTTCCCAAAGTGATTCTCCTCCGGCTGTTACAACTTCCTGATTGTATTTTCTCCACAATCCTTCAAAAGTTGGTTCTAAATGTGCAGAACCACTATTAATAACTGAACGGCATTCATCTAATGCCAGCTTATACATTTTTGCTACTGAAAGCTCCGGATCTTTACTTCTTCTAACTCCATCAGAATATTGCTGATATCCGCTTGCCATCATTGCCAGACGAGCTCTTAAACTTTTTACAAAAGCTTTATTTACTCGTTCTGTACTGTTTGTTGCTGCAGTTTCATTAGGCCAGGCTACCAAATCTGAAGCTTCACCTAAATCTGCAATCAATTGCTTATAAATTTCGTCACGGCTTGTTTTAGGTATATAAATAGTTGCAGTAACAACTGGTTCAAAACGGGCAGGAACATCCCCCCAGTTTCTTACCAAATCGGCATAATAAATGGCACGAAGTGTCAATGCTTCTCCTAACAATTGTCCTAATTCTTTATTAGATTTTACATTACCATATCTACGCAAACCTCTAATACACAAATTGGCACGTTCAATTCCTTCATACATCATTGCCCAGGCATTTTTTGGCGAGTTCATTTCTGTATTATCGGGTCTTGCATTGTAAACTACCAAATCAGATTTAACGTTATCACTAGAAGATGCTAAAAGCCACTCCGTATCTGTATTCAATCCCTGATAAGCTAAAAGTCTTCCTCTGTAGGACTGCTCCTCTCCAAATGATACCTTTATACCGTCAACAGCACCTTGTGCTAATTCAGCATTAGCAAAGATAATCTCGTCTCCTAATGTCGATTGCGCAGGAGTATCAAAGAATTCATCTCCAAAATCCTGACAAGAAGCCAACAAACCTGAGATAATCAATCCTGCTATTATTACTTTATATTTCATTTTGATAAATTTTAAATTAGAAATTAAGGTTTAAACCAAAAACCAATTGTCTGCTGCGAGGATATGCTGAATAATCAACTCCTGGCGTAAGTGGTGTTTTTCTTTTTGTTGACACCTCAGGATCCGGACCAGAATAATTTGTAATTATAAAAACATTAGTTGCTGTAAAATAGAACCTTAACTTACTTACTCCCAGTTTCGAGGTCAATGCTTGCGGTGTGCTGTACCCTAAGGTTAAATTATTTAACCTAAAGAAAGAGCCATCTTCTACTGCCCAGTCTGTAAACATAAATTTCTGCATGTAAGGAGACCACATTGTCGTGTTGGCATTTAGCGCCTCTAATGTAGCAGGATCTGTCACTAATTGCCCAGAAGCAGGATCTAAATTTGTCCATCTTGTACCATCTGCCATTTCAGTGCTTAAATTTTTATATTGCCCGTTTCTGTTTGAAGTTGAAAACTCAGCTTTGTTAGCATTGTAGATATCATTTCCAATAGTCCAGTTGAAAGCCGCAGAAAGATCAAAACCATAAGCATTCGCATTGATAACTAAACCTCCAGTACTTTTTGGATTTGCATTACCAATAATGGTTTGATCTGATGCGGTAACTTTATTATCTGCAGAACCATCTGTATTTTTTAATTTCATCATTCCTGGCTGTACAGCACTCCCAATAGCACTACTTGCATCAACAACACCGGATTTTAAAATATACTTTCCTCCAGTGTAATCAAAATCCGATACTTCGTATCGTCCGGCACTTTGATAACCGTACATTAACCCCATTGGTGAACCCACAT
Organism: Flavobacterium sp. SLB02; assembly: GCF_009664855.1. GTDB lineage: Bacteria > Bacteroidota > Bacteroidia > Flavobacteriales > Flavobacteriaceae > Flavobacterium. The sequence goes on along the minus strand of NZ_CP045928.1, from coordinate 6,169,122 downwards.
TTACTGCGTAATCATTACCAATATCAGTAGATGCCCAGTTGGTATTTACTCCAAAATTGTCCATCACACCAAGAGAATTAATTCTGTTTTTGTTAATACCTACATTCACAGAAAAATTTAAACCAAAATTCTCTCTTTCAATTGCTACAAAGTTTACGGTAGCTTCGAAACCTGTATTTTGAGTTTCACCCATATTTCTGTACTGAGTTTTATATCCTGTACCTCCTACCGGAAATTCTATTAACAAATCATGAGTTACATTTTTATACACATCAAAAGTTCCATTCAAACGATTTTTAAAGAATCCAAAATCAAGACCAACGTTTTGTGTAACGGTAGTTTCCCATTTCAAATTAGGATTTGCCAAAACACTCGATGGAGCCCAATAGCTTTCAAAACCATTTATATAAGAGTTCGTATTAGACATATAACTTTGAACTGTTTGTCCTACCGGAATATTATTATTACCCGCTTCACCATAACTAAGTCTTAACTTCAAGAGATTCAGCCATGAAGTGTTTTTAAGGAAACTTTCTTCAGAAATCTTCCACGCTGCTGCTGCTGCTGGAAAATATCCCCATCTATTATCATCCATAAATCTGCTTGAACCATCTGCACGAAAAGAAGCTGTTAATAAATAACGATCTTTATAATCATAATTTACACGTCCGAAGAATGACAATAATTTATCATCAGGGCTGTAAAAATTATCAACAGAAAACGGTGTTCCCTGAGTTGTCAATTTTCTTGCATCATTCAGGTCAAAGAATCCAGGATAATTTAACATTGTCGTGGTTACATTATTTGAAGTAGTAGTGATCATTTCTTCTCCCAAAAGTGCTGTTAAATGATGGTTTTCTCCCAAAATATTTTTGAAATCATAATTTAATGTATTAGCATTTCTAAAACGAACATCTTTACGATCGCTCATCACCATTGCCGGCTTTCCTGCTCCAACTTTAGCAGTACTTGAGAAATAGGTCGATGAACCATAGAAACGATAATCCTGATAATTGTAATTATCTAATCCTAAATCACTTTGAAATTTTAGATTTTCAGCAAGCTTCCATCCAAAGCTTCCTAATAAATTGTAATTTTTTCTGGATTGCTGGCGATTATTATCTGATATCGCCAAAAATGGATTTACTAAATAACTGTTCACACTTTGGTCATCATTATCTGTAGTCAAGCCCGGCATTGGAATTGGGGAATAACCCACACTGTGACGCAAACGGCTATCTAGTGATGAAACTTCATTTTGTTCATTAGCACCACCACCATTTATTTTTGTATCAGAATAACGTACTGTAAAACCAAGATCAATTTTATCACTTGCTTTATTCTTTAATGCCAATGATAAGTTATTTCTTTTATAATCAGAACCAACCATAATGGCTTTCTCATCATAATAAGCATAATTAAAATTATAGCTCAACTTGTCTGTTCCTCCGCGAATTCCTAAATCACGGCTACTTACTTCACCACGACGTCCATAAATTTGCTTTTGCCAGTCTGTTCCTTTTACTCCATTATACAAATCGCGGTCCTGCCAGTTTCCAAAATACTTGGTATAAGAATTTGGATCGCTCATAATAGTTTTATCAGTTTGAGAAAGCAAAGCATATTCGTATTGCCATTTTACAAAATCATCTACCGGAAGAACATCAATATCATTTGCCATTGTTTTCATGCCATAGAACATATTGAAACTTACGTCCATTTTTCCATTTTTACCGGTTTTCGTTGTAATAATGATAACCCCGTTTGCTCCTCTGGAACCATAGATTGCTGTAGAAGCAGCGTCTTTTAATACGGTCATTGATTCAACATTAGAAGCTGCAATATCGCTCATACTGTTTACAGGAAAACCATCCACTATAATTAAAGGTGAAGCATCCTGGGTTAACGATCCTCCGCCACGAACTCTAATCTTAATATCTGCATCCGGAGAACCTTCACTTGAAGTCACCTGAACTCCCGCTATTCTTCCCGTTAAAGCTTCTGCAATATTAGAAACAGGAACTTTCTTCAATTCATTTCCTGAAATTGAAGAAACTGCACCTGTTAAATCAGATTTCTTTACTGATCCGTACCCAACAACAACAACTTCATTTAATGCATTGGAGTCCTCAGATAAAACAACATCAAGTTTCGATTTACCGGCAACGGCTTCTTCTTTAGTCTTAAAACCTATAAAGGAATAAGTAACTATAGCTTTCGGGTTTGAAAGTTTTAGTTTATAGCGTCCGTCAAAATCTGTAGAAGCACCATTTTTTGTTCCTTTTTCTAATACATTAACACCGGGTAAAGTTAGTCCTGCAGCATCTTTAACGGTTCCTTCAAGTGTTACGGTTTGAGCATTCATTCTATTGCTCGTCAGTAAACACAATAAGAAAACAACTGCAAAGCAACAATGTGTTCCTTTGTTAAATAAATCTTTAAAATTCATGGTTGATTGTTTAAGTTATTAATAGTTTATTGTTTTATAAGTGGTTTTTTAAAGTTGTAATCTATTCCGCTTTTTATTTACTAAAAGGCTATTCTTACTGAGAATAATGCTTGTTTTAATTTCTAAACAGCTCCTTTTTAATGCTATGATAAAAAGTTGTAATCGATTACACAAACATAAATATTTTTTTTATATAAAAAGTTAAAATTCATAATAATTTCATAAATAAAATAAAGCATTAAAAATAAAATGCCCTTTTTATACGACTAATGTAATTTTAGTCGAATATAAATATGAATTATAATATTATTTTTTTGTGAATTCATTGCGATTTTACAGAAAAAACAATCGATTACATCTCTAATGACTGCAGATTTAGTAATGATCAAATCAAGACCGCAAATATTCTTAAAGAGAATGAGAAAAAATATCAATGAATTCGTGAAAGATTCATAATGAAGAAAGACAATAGCTCAAAAATGGATTGATTAACTTATAACCACACAAAAAAAGCCCTTAAACAAATTTGTTTAAGAGCTTTCTATTTTTAAAAGAAAATATTTACATCTTCTTAAGCACGCTGCAATTGTAAATTGCTTTTATGTTTTTGCATTAGAACAAAGGTGACAACCATTCCAATAATTGCCATTACAACACCAATAAGGTTTGGCGAGGCATAACTGTATCCTGCAGCTAACGGTAATCCTCCTAAAAAGGCTCCCAAAGCATTCCCGATATTAAAACTTCCCTGAAGTGCTGCCGAGGCAATCATCTCAGCATCTTTGGCCGTTTTAATCATTAACATTTGGATGGGTGCAATAACAGAAAAAGAAATAGCACCGGTTAAGAAAGTCAGGAATAAAGAAATGTATTGATTTGAAGAGAATAAATAAACCAGAATTAAATCGATTGACATTACAAATAATAAAGCTAATACGGTTGGTGCCGGCGAATATTTATCAGCCAGTTTACCTCCCAAAAAGTTACCAACTACCATACCCAAACCTGCTAAAATCAAAATATACGAAACGTCTTCGGCCGAAAATTTAGATACATTAATTAATAAAGGCGCGATATAACTAATCCAGGCAAACAATCCTCCAAACCCCACTGCAGTAATTCCGATAATTAGCCAGGCTTCGGTTTTCTTGAAAAATTGCAATTGGGTTTTCATATTTACATTTCCGCTTTTCTCCAGATTTGGCATCCATAAAGAAATAAATAAAAAGGTAAGCAAGCCAACAGCAGCAATTAATATAAAAGTATAACGCCATATAAAATGATGTCCTATATAAGTACCAATAGGCACCCCTATTAAATTGGCCAATGTTAGACCCGAGAACATAATTGCAATAGCCTGCGCTTCTTTGCCTTTATCGGCCAGGCGGCTCGCTACAACTGCTCCAACCCCAAAAAAGGCTCCGTGTGGTAATCCCGAAAGAAATCTGGAGGCGAATAAAAAATTATAGGTAGGCGCGATGATCGAAAGCGCATTAAATACAGTTAACATCAATGCTAAAATTAAAAGCATTTTTTTTGGCGGAAAGTTTCTTCCCAGGATGACTAATAAAGGAGCTCCAATAACAACTCCCAGCGCATATGCAGAAATTAAATATCCTGCGACCGGAATCGAAACTTTCATATCTGAGGCAATATCTGGCAACAAACCCATCATAACAAACTCGGTAATACCGATAGTTAATCCTCCTAATGAGAGTGCGATAAGACTTTTTTTCATTTGTTTTTACAAGAAAGGAATAGATTTTCTATGGTGCAAAGTTAACGCTGTTAAACAGAAAATTAGTTGTACATTTGTGATATAAACTTGTAAATTTAAGATATGCCAATATTAAATCAATTCAAAACTCTGGTCATTGATGAATTTGAAGACGAGAAATTTCACCTTCCGCCGCACACCCATACTTATTATGAAATTATTTATATCAAAAAAGGAAACGGCGTTCACCATCTGAACAACAACTTATTACCTTATAAAACAGGTGATCTTTTTGTGATTTCGCCGGAAGACGAGCATTATTTCGATATTAAAAAATCGACCCGTTTTTTCTATATTAAGTTTACCGATAATTATTTCAACTCGAAACAAAACCTTACTTGCGATGAATTTTTAATTCACACTCCGGAAAGTTTCATGCGTGATAAAACATTAAAAGAAACCGTTCTTAAACTAGATGATCCCTGCAAAACAATATTAAAAAACACAATCGAAAACATTGCAGCTTACAATTGCAAAACCGACGTTTCTACCTCGCCTATTGTATTCTATCAGATTCTTTCGATTTTCGGGTTAATTAAAGAAACCATGCGCGGGCAGAATCTTGTCGTGAAAGGAAATTCGATTGATAATGAACAAATCACTTCTTATATTCATCAGAATATCTACCAGCCAAAATTGGTTCAGATAAAAGTGATTGCGAATCATTTTAATATCGCAGAAACCTATTTTAGCGCTTATTTCAAAAGAACATTCGCTATTAGTTATCGTGAATATATTCATAATTTGAGAACTACATTAATCGAAAAACGAATTCACAACAATCAGCTTCCTATTAAACAAATTGCGTATGAGTTTGGTTTTACAGATGAAAGTCATCTTTCGAACTATTTTAAGAAGAGAAAAAACATGAAACCTACAGATTTCAAAAAAACTTAAAATTGGAAATCTTAAATATATAGTTGCTCTTAAAAAAAATATCTAAATTTGTACTTTCAAAAAACAATTTCATTGACTAAAAAATTCCACATATTATTTCTCTTTTTAACTCTTGGCTTCTTTTTGATGTCCAGTTCGGGTTATGCTTGTGGAAGAGCCCAAGAGAAAATGGATTGTAAAAAGAAGGAAACTTCTAAAAAAGAAACTTCAAATTCCTGCAAAAAGAATTGTTGTAAAGAAAATAAAAAAGATAAAAAAGGCCAAAACGGCTGCAACGGAAAATGCGACCATTCGGGTTGTACAACTTCATTTCTTCAATTGAGCTTAGTCACAAACGAAATTGATTTAAGCAATAATCTTTTTAATTTTTCTACAAAAAAGCCAATCTCATACTACAATAATGCTAGTATTTCTGATGGTTTTACTTCTATCTGGTTACCTCCAAAAATAAAATAATTGGATTTCTGACAGCCATAATTATGTTTAGCCGCTAAGGCTCTAAAACTCTAAGGTTCTGAGAGAAAAATCAAACTTTGCGTCACTGGGACTTTGCGAGATTAAGTATTGAATTAAAAAATAAATTTATTTAACTTAGAGGATAAATTCATATTCTCTATCAAAAATCACATAAAATGAAAAAGACAATTTTAACTATAGCAGTAGTAATCACATTATTATTTTCTACAAATACTATTCAGGCAACTACAATAAAAACAGTAATAACTACAAATGAAGATGTTGATTCTAGTCAGTTACAAGCTGTTTATGATGCTTATTTTACGGTAAAAGATGCTTTAATAAAAAGCGATGCCAAATTAACTTCGGCGAAAGCTAATGATTTACTAGCTGCAATTACTGCCGTAAAAATGGATAAGCTAAAAAGTAACGAACATACTGTTTGGATGAAAGTGGTAAAAAAATTAACCGCCGATGCCAAAAATATTTCAGGTACTTCTGATCTTAAAAAACAACGTGAGACTTTTAAATCACTTTCAAAAAACACCTACGATTTAATTAAAGTTTCTAAATCTGATGTAGCGGTTTACAAACAATATTGCCCAATGGCAGATGCTGATTGGTTAAGCAAAGAAAAAGCAGTTAAGAATCCATATTACGGTTCTTCGATGCTGACTTGCGGAAACGTGGTAGAAACCATCAAATAAATATGACACTCTACATCAAAAACATGGTGTGTGGTCGCTGTAAAATGGTTGTGAAGTCTGAGTTGGACAAACTCGGACTTCATACTATTTCTGTTGAATTAGGCGAAGTAGAACTGCAAGATGATATTACCGATTCTCAAAAAGAGATTTTACTAAAAAACCTTCAGGCTTTGGGTTTCGATTTTATTGACGATAAAAAAAGTAAAACCATTGAGAAAATTAAAAATCTAATTGTCGATTTGGTTCATCATAAAAATAACGAACTCAAAGTTAATTTGTCTGATTATTTGGTCGAAAACCTCAATCAGGATTACAGCATGCTGAGTAATCTGTTCTCGGAAATTGAAAATACTACCATTGAAAAATACTTTATCAGCCAAAAAATAGAAAAGGTAAAAGAACTACTGATTTATAATGAACTTTCGTTAAGCGAAATTGCTGACATACTAAACTATAGCAATGTCGCTCATTTAAGCAATCAGTTTAAGAAGATTACGGGTTTCACGCCTACTTATTTTAAACAGCTGAAGGATAAAAAACGCATTCAAATAGAGAATTTGTAAAAGGTCAATTGTCTCGCAAAGTCGCAAAAGCACAAAGTTTTTAATCTCTCGCAGAATCTGCGAGAGATTATTTTTATTATCTTAATAAACATAAAACTTCGCGACTCTGCGACTTTGCGAGATTATTACAAAACCCAGAAGAGCCAAAATTATTAGCGCTTTTTGCGGTTAAATAATATTACAAATCATTCTCAAAATTATACAAACCGTTGTAAAACTTACTTCGGAAATTTGCATTGTAATACCTTAAAAACAAAAAGAACAATGACTCATCAATATATAATTTCAGGAATGTCATGCAATGGATGCCGTACTAAAGTCGAGAAAACGCTAAATGAAGTTGAAGGAATTCAGGCCGAAGTAACATTAGATCCGCCAGTAGCCACCATAACAATGGAAAAACATATTGTAACTGAAAAATTTCAGGAAGTTTTATCAGCTGCGGGAAAGTATACTATTGAAATGAAGTCTCCAACTCATGGTACAGAACCCGCTGTAAAATCATGTTGTTCAGTTCATAAAAAAGAAGATCACTCTTCAGATTCCCATAAAAAAGAAAAAACTGCAATTCCTCCTAATGCAACCGGAGTTTTTTACTGCCCTATGCATTGCGAAGGCGATAAAACCTATAATAAACCCGGAGACTGTCCGGTTTGTGGCATGGATTTGGTTGCTCAAATTGCCATTGGTACACAATTTACCTGCCCAATGCATCCGGAAGTTATTTCGAATCAGCCGGGCGACTGCCCAATCTGTGGGATGGATTTAGTGGCCATGCAGGCATCTGAATCTGAAGAAAACAAAACGTATACTGACTTATTAAGGAAAATGAAGATTGCGACATTGTTTACGCTTCCAATCTTTATTATTTCAATGTCAGAAATGATTCCGAATAATCCACTTTTTAAAATTATGTCGATTGAAAAATGGAACTGGGTTCAGTTTTTATTTTCAGTTCCGGTTTTGTTTTATGCGGGATGGATGTTTTTTGTTCGTGCCTATAAATCGATTATTACCTGGAATTTAAATATGTTTACCTTAATTGGAATTGGAACGAGCGTTGCGTTTCTATTTAGCGTTGCGGGAATGTTTTTCCCGGATCTTTTTCCATCCGAATTCAAATCACATCACGGAACCATTCATCTTTATTTTGAAGCCGCAAGCGTTATTATAACTTTGGTTTTATTAGGACAACTATTAGAAGCCAAAGCGCACGGACAAACCAACGGCGCGATTAAAGCATTACTAAAATTAGCGCCCACCGAAGCTACTTTAGTAGAAAACCGAACGGATAGAACCATCTCTATTCACGATATTAAAAAAGGAGATTTACTTCGTGTAAAACCGGGAGAGAAAATTCCGGTTGACGGAAAAATAACTTCCGGGGAAAGCAGTATCGACGAAGCGATGATTACCGGAGAACCTATTCCTGTTGATAAAAAAACGGGAGATACTGTAATTTCAGGAACTATAAACGGAAACAAATCATTTGTGATGATAGCCGAAAAAGTAGGTTCAGAAACTTTGCTTTCTCAGATTATTCAAATGGTAAACGATGCAAGTCGTTCGAGAGCGCCAATTCAAAAACTGGCAGACCGCGTTGCGAAATATTTTGTTCCAACCGTTGTTGCCATTTCTATATTGACCTTTATCCTCTGGGCAAAATTTGGTCCGGAACCTTCTTATATCTACGGATTAATTAATGCGATTGCCGTTTTAATTATTGCCTGTCCTTGTGCTTTAGGATTGGCGACTCCAATGTCGGTTATGGTGGGCGTTGGAAAAGGTGCTCAACACGGAATTTTAATCAAAAATGCCGAAGCGCTCGAAAACATGAATAAAATTGATGTTCTGATTACAGATAAAACCGGAACGATTACAGAAGGAAAACCAACAGTAGAGAAAATTTATGCGATCGATAATAACAAAGACATTCTTTTGCAAAACATTGCTTCACTAAATCAGCACAGCGAACATCCTTTGGCGCAAGCCGTTGTTAAATTTGCAAAAGCCAAAAATCAGCAATTATTGGAAGTTCCGGATTTTGAAGCCGTTGCCGGAAAAGGGGTATTAGGAACCGTTAATAACTCAAAAATTGCATTAGGAAACAAAAAACTAATGGAACAGATAAACGCTTCTGTTTCTGATGATTTTGAAAGCAAAATTACAGCCGAACAAAATCTGGGAAAAACGGTTTCATACATCGCGGTAAACAATATTATTGCTGGTTACGTAGCCATTACAGATGCCATAAAAGTAAACAGTGCCAAAGCGATCAAAGATTTGATCGATCAGGGCGTTGAAGTTATTATGCTTACCGGAGATAATAAAAATACAGCCAAAGCGGTGGCAGATCAGCTTCATTTAAGTTCTTTTAAAGCCGATTGTCTTCCAGAAGATAAACTGAGAGAAATTGAACGTTTGCAAGCCGAAGGAAAAGTGGTGGCGATGGCCGGTGACGGAATCAACGATGCTCCGGCTTTGGCCAAAGCAGATATTGGAATCGCAATGGGAACCGGAACAGATGTTGCCATCGAAAGTGCTAAAATAACGCTTGTAAAAGGAGATTTAAACGGAATTGTAAAGGCTAAAAAACTAAGTTATTCGGTGATGAAAAACATCAAACAGAATTTATTCTTCGCCTTTATATACAATGTTTTGGGCGTACCAATTGCGGCGGGAATTTTATATCCTGTCTTCGGGATTCTGCTTTCGCCAATGTTAGCCGCGCTGGCTATGAGCTTAAGTTCGGTTTCGGTAATTGTAAATGCTTTGCGATTGCGAAACCTCAACCTTTAAAAAACCAACATGAAACTACATACTATTTTAATTGTTTTTTTGATTGCCTTTAGCGCAAAAGCCCAAAAAGTAGTTCGCTATGATTTACACGTTCGGGACACAATTGTCAATTTTTCCGAAAAAGAAAAACGCGCTATTGCGGTTAACGGACAAATTCCGATGCCAACATTAACTTTTACCGAAGGTGATATTGCCGAAATTTATGTACATAACGATTTAAAAAAAGAAAATACTGCACTGCATTGGCACGGTCTATTTCTGCCAAATAAAGAAGATGGTGTTCCGTATTTAACGCAAATGCCCATTAAACCGGGAACAACGCACAAATATACTTTCCCAATTATCCAAAACGGAACCTATTGGTATCATAGCCATTCGGGATTACAGGAACAAATTGGTTTATACGGACTTTTCATCATTAATAAAAAGAAAGACGATTCGACTTTTAGAAAAGGAATCGACGATTTACCAACCGTTCCCGTTATTTTAAGCGAATGGACCGATCTAAAACCAGAGAACGTGCAGCGAATGCTTCATAATGCGAATGATTGGTTTGCCATAAAAAAAGGCACAACTCAAAGTTATGCCGAGGCAATTAAAAAAGGTCAGTTTTCGACCAAAGTCACCAACGAATGGAAACGTATGAATGCCATGGACGTGAGTGATGTTTATTACGAAAAGTTCCTTATTAACGGAAAAAATGAAGATCAGCTTTCGCAGTTTAAAGCAGGTGATAAAGTTAGATTGCGAATTGCCAACGGAGGCGCTTCGAGTTATTTCTGGCTGACGTATGGCGGCGGAAAAATAACGGTTGTGGCCAGCGATGGAAACGACGTTGAACCTGTAGAAGTCGACCGTTTGATTATTGCCGTTTCTGAAACTTATGATGTGGTGGTTACGATTCCTGAAGATAAAAAATCTTTTGCTTTTTTGGCTACAGCCGAAGACAGAACCGGATCTGCTTCTTTGTTTTTAGGTGAAGGAACCAAACAGTCTGTTTCTCATCTTCCGAAATTAAAATATTTTGAAGGGATGAAAATGATGAACGACATGATGAAGATGAACGGAGAAATGAATGATATGGGGATGAAAATGTCTCTCAATAAAATGGATATGAATGCCGTAATGTATCCTGAAATTTCTGGTGAAGATGCATCTGTAAAACCTGAAGATCATTCGATACATAATATGGAAGGTATGAAAATAGATGACATGAAAATCTCGAGCGATACTACAGAAGTTGCCGAGATTACGACTTTGAATTATGGAATGCTAAAATCTCCAACCAAAACAACATTGCCAAAAGATGCTCCGGTAAAAGAATTACGTTTTGAATTGTCCGGAAATATGAACCGTTATGTCTGGAGTTTAGACAATAAAGTGATTTCTGAAACGGATAAAATCTTAATTAAAAAAGGAGAAAACGTTCGTATTGTTTTGTACAACGGATCGATGATGCGCCACCCAATGCATTTACACGGACATGATTTCAGGATTATAAACGAGCATGGCGATTATTCTCCGCTAAAAAACGTAATTGATATTATGCCAATGGAAACCGATATCATCGAATTCCAGGCAAATGCCGATGGCGATTGGTTTTTCCACTGTCATATCTTATATCATATGATGGCGGGAATGGGACGTATTTTTAGTTATGAAAATTCAGCTCCGAATCCGTTGATTCATGATCCGAAAATGGCGTACAAAATGCTAAAAATGGACGATCGTATGTTTCATTTTATGGCAGAAAATGATTTTGCATCAAACGGAAATGATGGTGAAGCGATGTACAGCAACACCCGTTGGAGCATTGGAACCGAATGGAGATTGGGTTATAACAATGAACACGGTTATGAAACCGAAACTCATATTGGTAGATATATTGGTAAAATGCAATGGTTTATGCCTTTTATAGGTTTTGACTGGCGTTATAGAAAAATGGGAATGGACGAACAGGAACAAAATATGTTCGGACAAAAAAATACCAAAGACAATCGTTCGGTTTTCAGTATTGGAGCTGAATACACTCTGCCCATGCTCGTAAAAGCTCAGGTTGAAATGTATACCGATGGAAATGTGAGGATTCAATTTGAACGAAAAGACATTCCGATTTCGAGACGTTTGCGAATGAATTTGATGTGGAATACGGATAAAGAATACATGGCGGGTTTAAAATATATTGCCGGAAGAAACTTTGGGATCACGACACACTACGACAGCGATATGGGAATTGGTTTTGGACTGAATCTGAATTATTAACAATAATTTTAATATTGCATTGACCTCCATTAACTTATCGTTGACAATTTCGAAAACCAAATCGTATTATATTTGAAAAACAATCGTTTATCAAAAAAAGAATAATATCTAACAACTAAATTATATTAAAAATGAAAAAATTATTTACCGTTTTAGCCATCGCTTTATTTACAATTGGATTACAAGCGCAAGACGCAAAACCAGCTCCTAAAAAAGAAAAAGCGAAAAAAGAATCCTGTTCTAAAAAATCAGGTGACGCAAAAGACAAAAAATGTTGCTCTAAAAAATAATTGCAGCATCATTTTACCAAAAAGGCTTCGAATATGTTCGAAGCCTTTTTTTATGTTTTTTTTCGCCACGAATTTCACGAATTGACACTAATTTAAAACACGCTCCTATTTGCACAAATTAATTCGTGTTAATTAGTGAAATTCGTGGCAAAAAAAACTCGTTATCAACTTTGACAAAGTTCTTCGCAAAGAAATCCTTTTAATCTTTTAATCTGTGGCAAAAAAACTAAAAAACTATTTTACGGTTGCCACATTTCCTGTTCTGGTGAGAACTCCCCAGCTTTGACTTTCGCCTTTTATGGCTCTCTTAAGTGCTCTAAAGAGAATTACGTACATCAATTGTCTGTAAACAAATCGTTGTGGAATTAACCATATTAATTTAGTCAGTTTTTCTTTTTCGAAAATAAAAGCAATAACGCTAACTAGCATATCTACTACCATAAAAGCGATATAGTAAACCAATATTTTATGCAGACTATCCGGATCGTTATGATTCCAGATCAAACTTACAATAAGAACTAAATCCGCAAGAGGCGCAAAGATGGGCAACACGATTTGAAAGAGAAGAATGTTGGGCAAAGCAACCATTCCTAAACCTTTATATCTTGGGTTAAAACAGGCGTCTCTGTTTTTCCAAAAAGCCTGCATAATACCATAACTCCAGCGAAAACGCTGTTTCATAAACTCTTTTAAACTTTCGGGAGCTTCTGTTACTGCTACAGCTTCAATGCAATTTATAATACGATAGTCATTTCTTAAAATACGAATAGTTAAATCGCAGTCTTCTGCAAGTGTATCGGTTGTAAAACCACCTGCTTTTTCTATTGCTGTTTTCCTAAATGCACCAATTGCACCGGGAACAACCGTAATTCCGTTTATTAAATCAAAAGCCCTACGGTCAAAATTCTGTGCGGTTGTGTATTCAATGCTCTGCCATTTGGTAAGCATAGTATTTTCATTTCCGACTTTTACATTTCCGGCAATGGCGCCAATTTCTTCATTGTTTTTTAATTGAATGGTAAAACCTTTCATCAATTGCGAAATGGCATTGGTTCTAAGTTGTGTATCAGCATCGATGCAAACCACATAATCACTTTCCGTTAAAGCAATTCCGTAATTTAATGCCGATGCTTTTCCTCCGTTTGGTTTTGTATTCACTTTTACTTTCGGATTGTTGGCAAAAGCTTCATTGATCATGGCAAAAGTTTTATCCTTAGATCCATCATCTACAAAAACGATATCAAAATCCGGATAATCCTGACCCAGTAAATTTTCGATTGTTTTTACTGCGTTTATTTCTTCATTATAAGCCGGAACAATAATGCTCACTTTTGGAAGTGACTTAATAGAGGTTTTATAAACAGGGGGATATTTATGGTCTTTCCATTTTTTTATTAAAGCCATTATCGCCATTAATGCAATTCTCAAAAATCCAAGGAAGATAGCAACCCAAAATGTGGCTGTAATAAAATGCCCAAACCAATATCCGAAATCAAAAATTAAGTTGTCGACTGTAATAAACGGACCTTGGGCTTTTGGCATAATCTCGTCTTTGGTTTTACCAAGCAAATGTGCAACCGTAGTAAACTGAATATGTCTGTCTTTAAAATATTTAATAATTCGGGGCAGCGCTGTTACGGTTGCCTCTCTGTTTCCGCCCGCATCGTGGAGCAAAATAATTCCTTTATCGGGATTTGTCTCATATTGCGATATAACCCTGCTATAAACAGAATCGGCACTTACGCCTTTTTCCCAATCATTTGGGTCGATACTTTCTCCAACCGTATAATAATTTTGTGCTTTACTTAAAGCAATAGGTTTTAGTTCGGCTTCAGTTGTTGGTTCAGCGTCTGCATTATAAGGCGCTCGAAAAAGCACTGTACTTTTTCCGGTAACGGCTTCTATTAATAATCTTGTGGTTTCCATTTCTTTCGCCGCTCTTTCCGGACTTACCAAAGCAATGTTTGGATGTGTAAAAGTATGGTTGCCTATTTCGTGGCCTTCGTTATAAATTCTTTGCAGCAACGGAATATTATTTTCTCCCTGAATACCAATCACAAAAAAAACAGCGGGTACTTTTTCTCTCTTTAAAATATCTAAAACCTGAGGCGTATAAGTCGGATCTGGCCCATCATCAAAAGTAAGAATGACTTGTTTGTGTACATTACCAAATTTACTAATTACATATTTCGTTGGTAATTCTACATATTTCTGTTCCGTAATAATGTCTTCATCCTTATCGATTTCCAATTCAATTTTTCCTGGCTGGGGATCCGCAATAACATTTAATATTTCGCCGTCACCAATATAAGCGGGACTTTCGATTCGTGTATTGACGCGTTTCATTACCTTAAAATCAAAAGTTTTTTTCCTGATGCTTTCGTTTGTTAAACTTCGCTGATAATAACTCCACAAACGCTGATCTTCGCTTCCTAAACGCCATAAGGCAGTTCCTGCCAAACCATATTCGTCGCTAAACCTAATGGTATTAAAATTAGTTGCGGCATCTTCAAAATTAACCTCATGTTTTTTACCATTGCTGTCTGTATAATTAAAAGAGTTGTTATAACTGGTATTGTCAAATTTAATTACGGCATTATGCTGTTTTGCAATTGCAATTGCCTGATCGTAGGTAATGGTTTCTCCTTCCTGCTTTTCCTGCCAATCGTAACCATAACCGGCAAAACAAAGGATAATTTTATCTGACGGAATTTCTTTTGCCGTTTTATCTACTATTCTTTCTATCCATTTCTGACTGCTTACATCTCCGGGAACACTGCCGGCATAATGCTCATCATAAGCCATAAGAAACATATAGTCATTGTATTGTGCCAATGCTTTTACATTAAAATCGTCATCTCCTGCCATGATATCCTGCGTAACGAGATAACCCAGCGGATGCAGTTTTTCATACAATGCTTTTTGAAAAGCAATTATGGGTTCGTCGCCTTTTTCTTTAAATTCTTCGAAATCAATATTGATTCCTTGTAAATCATATTTTTTTAATGCTTTTACAATATCATTAATGAGTCGTTCTCTTTTATTGGTATCATGAAGAATACGGTGAACAAGATCGCCGTCAAAATCGCCTTCGCCTAAAGATTCGTTGATATTATTGATTAAAGGAAGGATTTTTACTTTTCCCTTTTTCATTACTTTTAAGGCCGCAGTATCAATTTCTGTGCGTAGTAAATCGGTTTTTGGATCAATAAAAAACCATTCCGGGACTACCATATTGAGTTTATGAATGTTTTTTTGGAGCGAAAACAAACTCTGCGGATCCCAATCGACATAAAAAGCAGCTCTGATTTCTGAAGCTGTTTTCGAATCAATAGGCTGATTTTTTAGTTTATCAATCTTTGTTTTTGCTCTTAAGAAATAATCAAATCCTTTAAACTTTTTGAGTTCTTTTGCGCTTAAATCTTTTGGTGTAATAGGATTTTCGAGACTATGCCCCACCTGACTGCTATTTGCCAAAAGCGGTAAAGGCGGTTTTAATCCTCTTTTTAGGGTAATGAAGAAAATAGGAATCATTAAAATAAGAAGAAACAAAATAAGTCGGGTCGACCATTGAAAAGTTTTCCAGCGTTTTTGAGTTGTGGTCTGGAATATTTGTTTTTTATCATCCATATACTTTTACTTTTTGAGGCAAATACTTAAAAAGATAAATTGAAAACTTACTGACTTTTTATGGTCTGGTAAATTCTATTTATCTGAAATGATGTAAATAAAGCTTAATTTGAATGTAAAACTATTATTACTAAATGAAGTTCAAATTAATAAACTGCATTTTGATGTAATAGGAATTGTGTAATAAAAATACAAAATAAAACGAGAAAACGCATTGATTCACAAATTGGTATATAAAAAAAAGACCTCAATGTTTTGAGGTCTTTCTATATGTTTTTTTTTCGCCACGAACCTAGTGATAGCGAACCGGCGAAGCAATTTCACAAATTTACACTAATTTAAAATCTAAATTGCTGATTAAATTTGCACAAATAATTCGTGGAGATTATTGAAATTTGTGGCAAAAACTTAAAAGTTATTTAATTCTTACACTCCATTCAAAATCCATTTCTGAAACCTGAACTCCTTCTTCATTTGTTCCTATAGATTTCATCCAGAAGGTTTGACCCTCGCCTGTTTCGATGGTTTTTTTGATGGCTTCAGCAATTAAATGTCCGTCGTTGCAAACGAAAGTTATTCTTCCTGTTGCTTTTTTAGTGAAGTTTCCTTTATTATTGGCGACCAGCATTGAGATTTTTTTTCCGCTTTGCTGAATTTGCGAGATTACTAATGCTCCTGTTGTTAGCTCTGCTGCCATTGCCTGAACTGCAAAATACATGGAGTTAAAAGGATTTTGATTGATCCATCTGTGTTTTACGCTTACCACACATCTATCTTCATCGATTGCCTTTACGCGCACACCACAAAAGTATGCTGATGGTAATTTGAATAACACAAATTTATTGAGTTTAGAAACTGATATTGCCATGGTATTTTATTTTTTTATGTAAAAATACAAAAAAACTATGCACGCACAATAAATCGCAATTACTTTCCTAAAAAACCAACAAAATCAAGTCTTTTGAATGGTTTTCAATGCATTATAAGCAATTTTAAAATTTCATATTTGTTAAAATTTTGTTAATATTTGGTACTATGCAAAACAAGATACTGTCTTTTAGACATATATTTGCATAAGAAAATACTATATACTTTTAATCATGGAAACAACAACACCACTCATCATGGGAACAACAACAGAAAGAAACGTCGCAACGTTCACACATCTAAGTACTTTAAGTCAATATATCATTCCGTTTGGAAATTACATTTTCCCAATATTGATCTGGACGAGTTACAAAGACAAATCAGAATTTGTAAATTTTAATGGAAAACAAACCTTAAATTTTCAATTGAGTCTTTTGCTTTATACTTTGATTTTAGCTTTAATTGCCATTCCGATTTTTGCATTCGTGCTTTTAAAAAACCTACCAATCAATACGGTTTTTAACGATGAAGATTTAATCATCAGAAATCTAAACATCGACGGAAATATTGGAATTTTAAGTATTGGAGCAACAGCAGTTTTACTTTTTGGATTGTTAAAATTTGTTGAATTCTTTTTAGTGATTTACGCTTCAATAAAAACTTCAAACGGAGAATTATACAAATATCCGCTTACGATTCCTTTTATCAAGTAATAAAAAAGGGCTTCCATTTCGCTCAGCCTGACATAAAAAATTAAAAGTTATAGTCGAAACTTTACAAGCAATCAACACGAATTGTTTCGCAATCAATCATCATCAATCAATCATCATCAATCAAAAAACGAATTGTTCAATCTAAAAAAAACAAAATGAAATTATGAACATTGAAAACACAAAAGCACAGATGCGCAAAGGTGTTCTTGAGTTTTGCATCTTATCGGTTCTAAAAGAAAAAGACGCATACACATCAGAAATATTAGACACTTTAAAAAACGCAAAATTACTAGTTGTTGAGGGAACAGTTTACCCACTTCTAACGAGGCTGAAAAACGACGGTTTGCTTAATTATCGCTGGGAAGAATCGACTTCAGGACCACCACGAAAATATTATGGATTAACCGAAATAGGACAAACATTTTTAAACGAACTTAGCGGAACATGGACAGAATTGTCTGACGCCGTAAATCTAATCACCAATCAAAATCAATAAGTCATGAACAAAACAGTAAATATTAACTTAGGCGGTATGGTTTTTCACATCGATGAAGACGCATATTTAAAATTGACACGCTATTTTGACGCTATAAAACGATCATTGAACAACTCATCTGGACAGGATGAAATTATTAAAGACATCGAAATGCGTGTTTCTGAATTATTAATAGAGAAACAAAAAAGCGACAAGCATGTTGTAGGACTGAAAGACGTTGATGAAGTGATTGTAGTGATGGGACAACCGGAAGACTATATCCTGGAGGACGAAGAAAAATCGAACCAATCCTTTAATGACTACGGAGCAAGAAAACATAAAAAATTATACCGCGATAAAGAAAAAGGTATGATTGGTGGTGTAGCAACTGGTTTGGGTCACTATTTTGGAATTGACGCTGTTTGGATCAAAATCATATTCTTGATATTTGTTTTTGCAGGTTTTGGAACAGGGATTTTGGCTTATTTCGTTCTTTGGATTGTAACTCCGGAAGCGGTTACAACATCTGAAAAATTGGAAATGACGGGTGAACCGGTTACGATTTCGAACATAGAGAAAAAGGTTCGTGAGGAAATTGAATCATTGTCTGATAAGTTTAAAAGTGCAGATTATGACAAAATGGGAAACCAGGTAAAGTCGGGAGCTGAGAGAATAAGTAGTTCATTTGGAGACTTTATTATGACGGTTTTTAAAATCTTCGCAAAGTTTTTGGGCGTAATTTTGATCCTGTCAGGAATTAGTGTTTTGATCATGTTATTGATTGGGGTTTTTACCTTAGGCACAAACATCTTTATCGATTTTCCTTGGCAAAACTTTGTTGAAGCAGGAAACTTTACAGATTACCCTATCTGGTCATTTGGTTTATTGATGTTCTTTGCTGTTGGAATTCCGTTTTTCTTTTTGACACTTTTAGGTTTCAAATTGTTATCTCCAAACTTAAAATCTATTGGAAATATTGTAAAATATACTTTGTTAGCCATTTGGATTATTGCAGTTGCAATCGCAATTAGCATAGGAATTAAACAAGCTACTGAAATTTCATACGATAATAAAACAGTAGAGAAAAAAGTGCTTAACATCACGACAAAAGATACTTTGTTTGTAAAATTTAGATACAATGATTATTATGCAAAAGATCTAAATCATCACAGCGAATTTGAATTTGTTCAGGATTCAGCAAACAATCAATTATTATATTCAAATGATGTTCGTTTACATGTTTTGCGAACGGATGAAGCTGCTCCTTATATTCAGATCGAAAAAAGTGCCAGAGGAAATTCATTTATCTCGGCAAAACAAAGAGCAGAGAAAATCAATTACAAATTTCAGATCAACGGGAATCATTTAGTTTTAGATAATTATTTTCTTACTGATGTAAAAAACAAATTTAGAGGTCAGGAAGTTGATGTATATTTGTACTTGCCTGAAGGTCAATTATTCAAGCCAGATGCTTCTGTTCAGGACTATGATGATTCTGAAAATGATTTTTTCAACTTACACTTTAGCGGTAACTATAACTATAAAGTAGAAGGTTCTAAAATTAAATGTTTGAATTGTCCATCTGAAGAGAATGACTATAATGATATAAACGAAGAAGAAACTCAGACTGACAATGACACAGTAAATGAGGTTTCGGTTAAAATTAATGGAAAAGAAATTTTAAACGGAAAAAAAACTAACGGCAGATTAACCACTGACAAAAACGGAGTTATAATCAAAATTAACTAAGCCATGATAAAAATAATCATTCATATTACGAAATTTATAGTTGCGACTGTTACAGCACTATTGTTTGCCTCATGTAACTTTAACGTGAATACAATTGAAGGAAGCGGAAATGTGACTACTGAAAAAAGAATTGTTCAGGGAGATTTTACAAAAATAGATGTAAGCAATGCAATTGACTTAGTGGTTATACAATCTGATTCGACTGAAATTGTTGTTGAAGCGGATGATAATCTTCAGAAAGACATTATTATCAAAGTAGAGAACGGAACTTTGATCATTAAATCTAAATTCAATTCTTTTCGAAATATAACAAAGAAAAAAGTAACGGTAAAAATGCCTAAAATTGACAAGTTGGAAGCTTCAAGTGCTTCAACTGTATCAAACCAGGGAATAATTCAGGGTGAAAATCTAGATTTAGAAACTTCGAGTGCAGCCACTATAGATGTGACTGTAGAATCTGATAATATCTCTGCTGATTCAGGAAGCGGAAGTACGATTAGCATAAAAGGAAAAGCATTAATATTCCATACTTCGGCATCAAGCGGGTCAAATGTAAATGCAGGTGAATTATTAGCCAATGATATTCATGCTGAAGCTTCAAGCGGAGCCAGTGTAAATGTTCACCCTATTGTAAAATTGAAAGCTGAAGCAAACAGCGGAGGAAGTGTTAACTATAACAACACTCCTAAAACAATCGAGAAAACTTCGAATTCAGGAGGAAGTATTAGCCAGGGGTAAAAGATATTTATCTGTTAAATATAAAAAAATCATTCATCGAAAGTGGATGATTTTTTTATATTTGTGAAAATCAAATCTAGAATTAATGAAAAAAAATACAGCCTTACTCCTATTATTATTGGTTACGACATTAACTTTTGGTCAAAGAAGAGAAAAAATAAAAGGATCTAAAATCGTAACCACTTCAGTAAAAGAAGTAGGAGAATTTGATGGCATTGAAGCCGATGATAATCTGGAAGTTTATCTTGAAAGAGGAGAAAAAAACGAAATTAAAATTGAAGCCGACGATAATTTACATGATATTATCGGGATGGATTTAAGAGAAAAAGTACTTCGTTTATATACCTCTAAAGAAAGTACCATTTTTAAAAAGCTAATTGTTCGCGTGACTTATACCAGTTCCTTAAAAACTGTAATAGCAAAAAATGATGCCATAGTTTATGCCATTCAGGAACTTCAGTTAGACGATATTACGTTTAATACTTTTGATTATGCTAAATTATTTTTGAATGTAAATTCTAAAAAGTTTACATTATTTGCTGATGATAAATCAAAAACCGAATTGAACTTAAAGTCTGAGGATGCAAATTTACAGTTGAGTAAAAACTCCTCGATAAAAACATTGGTATCGGCTATAAAATTCAAATGTGATTTATATCAAAAAGCAGTTGCCAACATTGAAGGAATTGCCGAAAAAGCAACTATTCGTTTAGATAATAATTCCATCTTTACCGGAACCAAATTTACATTGAAAGAGGCTACTATTACTGCAGAAAACTATGCAACAGGAAGTGTTTTAGTAGAAACTACAGCCTCAATAGCGCTTGGAGACAAAGCTGAACTTTCTCTTTTAGGAAGTCCTGCTATCACGTTGACTCGTTTTTCTGAAGAAGCTAAATTATTGAAGAAGATAAAGTAAAAAAGTTTCAGGTTTCAAGTTGTTGGAACTTGAAATTTACCGCAAGGTTCGCTAAGATTCATTTTTTATGTCATCAAAAAATCTTGCAAAGACGCTAAGTCGCAAAGTTTATTATAAAAATAATGTCCCACTCTAAAAAAAGAATGGGACATTATTATTTTTTGATCTAAAGTTTCCCGCTCCAACAACTTGAAACCTGAAACAAGGAAAACCTGAAACTAAATTTACTCTTTAGACGCCAAATATCTTTCAGCATCTAATGCAGCCATACATCCTGTACCAGCCGCAGTAATTGCCTGACGGTATACATGATCTGCAGCATCACCAGCTACAAAAACACCTGGTACATTTGTATTAGATGTTCCCGGAGTATTGATGATGTAACCTGTTTCATCAAGTGTGATGTAATCTTTAAAAATATCTGTATTTGGTTTGTGACCAATAGCTACGAAGAATCCTGTTGCAGGAATTTCAACAACTTCAGCAGTAGTTTTATTCAACGCTTTTATGCCGTGTACAACATTTCCATCTCCTAATACCTCAACAGTATCGTGGTTTAGTAAAATTTCTATATTTTCGGTTTTGCGAACGCGTTCTTCCATGATTTTAGAAGCTCTGAATTTTTCGCTTCTTACCAACATTGTTACTTTTTTACAAAGTTTAGATAAGTAATGTGCTTCTTCACAAGCAGAATCTCCAGCTCCCACAATTACAACTTCCTGATTACGATAGAAAAAACCATCACAAACGGCACAAGCAGAAACTCCACCACCCATTTGTAAATAATGTTGTTCTGATGGTAATCCTAAATATTTAGCCGATGCTCCAGTAGAAATAATAACTGTTTCACAGTGCAATTCGATTGAATCGTTAATCCATACTTTATGAATATCTCCTGAAAAATCAACTTTTGTAGCCCAACCATCACGGATATCAGATCCAAAACGTTTTGCTTGCTCTTGTAATTGAACCATCATTTCTGGTCCTGTAACACCATCAACATAACCTGGGAAATTTTCTACTTCGTTTGTCGTAGTCAACTGACCACCAGGCTGCATTCCTTGATATAAAACTGGATTCATATTTGCTCTGGCAGCATAAATAGCAGCAGTATAACCTGCAGGACCAGAACCTATGATTAGGCATTTAATTTTTTCGATTGTATCTGACATAATATGATTCTATTAATAATTGATGGTGCAAAAGTAAGTTTTTATTGTTGGAATAAAGAACTCAATTAATCAGTTTTTGCTATTCTGAAATAGAGAATAGCGAATACGGTAGAAATAAAAATACTTCGTGACGTATCAGTGCTAAATATTATAGAGAAACATCAAAAGTTTATGTTCACTAATTATTTTTTACCGCAGAGATCGCAATCCCGATAGCTATCGGGATTCGCAGAGTTCACGGAGATTGGAGTTGTGTTATACAATCTAAGTCCGCAAAGCTTTGTGGCCTTTGTGTTTTTACTGAATTTAGAATGTTTAAAAAACTTACTGTTCTCCGTGGCAATTTTTTTTCTCTCTTCAGAAGTTTTGATATTGGAATTTCCGTTTCATGCAAAAAAAAAGCCTTTTCAAAAAATGAAAAGACTTTTGTCGGGGTGGCAGGATTCGAACCTGCGGCCTCCTGCTCCCAAAGCAGGCGCGATAACCGGGCTACGCTACACCCCGTAAGCGGGTGCAAATATATAACTATTTTTTGCTTATCCAAAACAATTTTAGAAATAAGAACAAAAATATTTCACAACAAATTATAATTAGAAACAAATGAGTCAATTACTAATTTATACAAACAACATAAATATGTCTTTTAATATCATAAGTATGGCCTTTACAATAAACCTAGTTGTCTAGATTAAGCTTTTTTTGCAAAAAAAATCAAGAAAATGAAAAGAATACTATTATATAATATTTTCACTATCTCAGTGACAGCCGTTGCACAAGAGAGCCCAATATCCAAAGATGAAACATCAAGATTGAAAATTTAAAATTGCATACAGAAAAGGCACATGCTTCTTATTATCATGATAAATTTAACGGAATAAAAACAGCAAGCGGTAAAAAATTCGACAACAATAAACTGACTGCCGCGCATAAAAAGCTTCCTTTTGGTACAAAACTAAAAATCACAAACGTATTAAATAAAAAATCTGTTATAATAGAAGTTACCGATAGAGGTCCTTTTGTTAAAGGCAGAGAAATTGACCTTTCTAAAAAAGCTTTTATGGATATTGCCTCAAACAAAAATAGTGGAGCGATTAATGTAAAAATTGAGATTTTACAAAACTAGGATCCTATTTTAACAGCTGTCCTAAATATTTTTTAAAATTAAAGTCAGAACAGTTATCACCTGATTGAGAATCATAGCCCGTGGTTTAAACCATGGGAAACGTATCTTACTAATACATTGTGATAAATGTATTAGAACCCAACGGTTGAAACCATTGACTATGCTCAAATGCGATAAATGCCTCTTTAAGGTTTTGCCATCCTGATTGAAAACTGGGATGTTACCAGATTGGAATAAAAAAACTCTGAAGATCAATTGACCTTCAGAGTTTTGTTTGAAAGGTTTCTGATGAGTCTTTCTTTTTACTTCTCCATAGTAATATACGCAGGATACGATTCACTATTAGGCAAATCGAATTCTTCATCATAAGGTTGTGTACCTTCGCCATTATTGTATAATGTCACACGTTTCACACCAGTTGCTGTACTGCCGCCGATACCATTGATAACATTTTGAATATTACCCGGACCAGCAAAACGAGTAATACACATTTTTTCGAGTTTCACATTTGGGCTATTAGGAGCTTCAAAACCATTTTTCTTATTCACTTTACCATCAGTTCCTGTAAAAACGGCATAAGATCCCATTCCTATACTTTGATGTTCTTTTACAGTATTAGCAACTTTGAATGCTGCATAACCATCAACTCGTCCTCCCTGACTACTCCAACTTGCCTGATTTGGCGCATCGTATGGTGGTTCATTCTGAAAGAAATAAGTTCTGCCGCGTTCTCCTAACCAAAGCACTTCATATTCTTGATAATGTTCTGTAAACAAAGCATAAAGTGTAACATCATCACCGGAAACAATAAGTCCGTTTTTGCATCTATCTCTTAACCAACGTAAATCACCACCACGCTGCGAACCATGGTCGGCGCGCCACAGCCAAAAATGATCACCCACCACATTGTTACTATTTATTTGCATAGAAGCATCTATCTGAATATTTTTTGACTGAACTCCACCTACTCTACAAGTAATATCTGTAACCAAAATAGGATTTCCCGAATGATCTGCATTTGCTCCTTCGTCACCAATTCTAACCTGATACGTTGTACTATTGAATGAATCCATAAGAAGTCCTGCAATGATAATACCGTCCTTGTCATCAGCATAGATACATCCCCAGGTATTTTTCTCAGTAGGCTCCAGCGTTACCGATGCTATACCGGCCCCCAGAAGTATGGCATCTTTTCTATTTACCTGAATAGGCGCATTCAATGTGTAATGTCCTGGTGCAAAAAATATATTTTTGCCATTTTTTAGCGCATTATTGATTTCTACATCAGTGTCTCCTTCTTTGGCAACATACCAGTTAGTAAGCAAATCCTGAATTTTTCCTTTACCCATATCTGTTGACGACCATGAAACTCCTACTCTGTCCTTTTGCCATGCCGGAACAAATACTTTGTACTCGCCATCGTTATCTATAAAAAGAAAAGGTTTTTCTCTGATAATAGGTGTAGTAGGAACCGGTGAATTGGCATCATCTGCTTGTGGGGGATTGACGCAACCTTGCCAAACCATATTATATGAACCTCCCATTGCTCCGGAACCTGACGGAAAAACAGCATTTCTGGTATACCATTGTTGTTGTCCTCCCCAGTTTGGCCTGGATGATGTATAATGCGTATCAGCAATAAAACCTCCACTGCCCCAAAAATTGGTATCTCCAATATCCGAAATATATTTCGAAGTACTTTCAATCAGCATTCTTCTTGCACTGGTTGATTGAGAAACTGTCCAGGCAAAATCACGCATCACTGCTACATTTTCTACAGAACGCCAAAATGTACAGGTAGCATTTGCTCCTCCTGAAAGGTGAGGTCTGGTAAATACAGCACCCAATTTAACAGCCGATGGCACTTTACCCAAACCTCCTATGTGGGAATAAAATCCTAATTCTATTGAATTCGCTGTTGCAGATGATGCAGATCCCGACCCGCCCGAATCGTAAGTCTGATCCTTAATATTTGCTTTAAAATAATAAGCCTGACGCTTTGTAGTCCACTCACCATTTGATCCGCCAAGACCAATAGCACTAAACTGCGAATTAATATCGTTTCGCGCAGTTTCTGCTTTTTCGTATTTTCGATCATAGAAATACATATTATTGCCAAAGATTTGGTTCTCCAACGAAACTATTATGGTTATAGCATTACGGGTAATTTTATAATAGTTCTCGTATTTATCAGTATTTGGTTTATTATCTGTAAATGTCAATTTGGTAGTCGAACCAACAGAAACAAAATCTGATGCCAGGTGACTGCCTCCTCTTGTAATTACGTAATTTCCTGAAGCGCCAAATGCCGGCCATGATAAGGTTATACTATGTTTCTTTTTGTTGTAAACAATCTTGCCTTCTGTCTTATTCTCCTGATTTTTTTCATCAGATAAATTTAGCGTTACAAAACTGCATAGCATCAGCATGACTGTAAATGCAGTAAATACTGAGATTAACTTTTTAATCATAAATAATCTTTTTGGTTTAATAGTAATAATAGTTTTTAAGGATTCGAAAAATAGTCATAATCTTTAACCTATAGGTCCGTATTTGGTCCCGATTTTCTCATCAAAAACTATACAAAGGCTCAATTTTCCTTTAATACCAGCGCTAAAAGTTAAAGACTGAACACCTAACAGAGTTGTAATTACAAATAGAGCGTTTTGGATCAGGTGAATTCTATAGAAAAACAAATATTTCATTTAACACGAAAAGAACTAAAAAAATCACCTTCGTATCAAAATGTTATTATATTTACCAATCATAACATTATACTTAGTTCTTTATGGAAAGTTTTCTTATAGTTGCGTTATTTTGTTTTTTAATCTACATCCTTAATACAATCAAAGGCCGTTTCGACCGTCTTGAAAACGACATTAATAGACTTAGCAAGAAGATTGATGTTTTAAAAACAGTTGAAAAACCTGCTGAAATTATTCCTGTTGCACCAATTGCTGTTGCAAAGAAAGAAGAATTCAAAATTGATCCTGAACAGTCGAACAAGGCTATTTTTGAACCTACTCCACCAGAAGTTGTCAAAGAAAAAATCTCAGACGAGCAATTAGAAAAAATAGCTTTATCTTCCAATATTGATAATACATCTAAACCTATTGAATCGAGACCTCTGGAACCAAAACCAGTTCAAAAACCAATTATTCCTGTTGAACCGAAAAAATCTTTTTGGGAAAATTTCAAGGAGAAAAATCCGGATTTAGAGAAATTCATCGGTGAAAACCTTATCAATAAAATTGGAGTTTTGATTCTTGTATTAGGAATTAGTTATTTTGTAAAATATGCTATAGACAAAGACTGGATCAACGAACCTGCCCGTGTTGGAATTGGTGTTTTATGTGGCGCCCTAGTGATGGGAATTGCTCATAAACTACGTAAAAATTATGCCGCCTTTAGCTCTGTAATTGTTGCTGGGGCAATTGCGATATTCTATTTTACAATAGGAATTGCTTTTCATGATTATCATTTATTCAATCAAACGGTTGCCTTTAGTATCATGGTAATTATTACGGCATTTAGCGCTTTAATATCATTATCCTATGACCGAATTGAATTAGCAGTACTTTCGCTAATTGGCGGATTTGCGGTTCCGTTTATGGTCAGCACCGGCGAGGGGAATTACGTGGTGCTTTTTACCTATATCATCATTTTAAATATCGGGATTTTAGGCATAGCTTATTACAAAAAATGGAATCTGGTTAATGTACTTGCCTATATATTTACCGTCTTATTATATGCCGCATGGTTAACCAGAGATTTAAGTTCTGACAAACCTCACTATTTAGGAGCCTTAGTATTTGGATTTATTTTCTATTTCATTTTTATATTAATGAACCTTGTAAACAACATCCGATCTAAAGGGGAATTTTCTAAAACCCAACTCACAATTCTGGCTAGCAATACCTTTTTGTTTTATGGTGCCGGAATGGCGATTTTGACTAATTATCATCCGGAATTAAAAGGTTTATTTACTACGATTCTTGCCTTGCTGAATTTAATTTATGCCTGGTTTTTATACAAAAAATTCGATCTCGACCAGAAAGCTGCTTATTTACTTATTGGCTTAACGCTGACTTTTATAACATTAGCAATTCCTATTCAGTTCGAAGGGAATTATATCACCTTATTTTGGGCAGCAGAAGCCGTTTTGTTATTGTGGTTATCTCAAAAATCCAAGGTTACAAGCTATCGATTTGGCTCTATAATAGTTCACATTCTAATGATTTTCAGCCTTATCATGGACTGGAACAAATACTACAATGGTACTTTAGCTTTAAATATTATTATAAATCCTATATTTATAACGTGCATTTTTGCTGCAGGTTCTTTGTTTGCGATTTGGTATTTATTAAAAAATGAAACCGAAAATTCAACTATTTTCGACATCAGTTTTAATCCTGAAAAATATAAAAGAATCGTTTTAGAAGTTGGCTTTGTGATTACCTATTTCACAGGTTTGCTCGAAGTTATTTATCAGTCCAATCATTACATCGACAGTATTTACAGTTCTATAGCATTACCTATTTTGTATCATTTGCTATTCTCTGCTTTGTTTTCTTCTTATCTTATAAAAAGAAAAACAGCAACAGGATATCAGGGCGCTTTATTACTTGTGATTTCTAATATTGTATTGTTTGCTTTATGGTTTTCAAATTATCCTTTTTTTGAACATAAAGACATTATTAGCTCAGGAAACGGAAAAGCAATTGCTTTTTACCTTCATTACATTTCATTGATTATCACGATTTATTTTGGTTATCAATTGTTTCAAATCTATAAAAAAGTTGATTTTACTTTTCTTAAAAGCCGATACTTTATGTGGGTTGCTGCTTTTTTTGTCATTTACATTGCCAGTTCAGAAGTTATGCTTCATGGTCTTATATTTATGAATTCTCCGGTAACCGTTCAGGACATACAGACAAGTCCTATGTACGCGAGTTACAAATCGAATTTGCCTTATTTACGTGATTTTATTGCCGAAGATTATATTGGATTAGCCAGAACTAAAATCATCAAAACAGGATTTCCGATTCTTTGGGGAGTTTTAGCTTTTGTGTTTTTGATAATAGGAATTAAAAAACAACTTAAATCTTTACGTATAATCGCTTTATCCTTATTGGGCCTAACGATTTTAAAACTATTTTTATACGACATAAGCAATATTTCCGAAACCGGAAAAATCATATCGTTCATCCTTTTAGGAATTTTAATTTTGATTATCTCTTTTGTATATCAAAAAATCAAAGTATTAGTTATTGACGAAAACAAGCCTGAAGAAACCAATGAAACTAAATAAATTTATCTTATTGCTATTGGTCGCAAACCTCTCGTTTGGGCAATATCAAACTACTGCGAAACTAAAAAAAGTTAGTCAGAGTGGTTTTAATGAAATCATTTTATCACCAGAGGTTCGTTCTTTTTCGAAACAGGATTTGAGCGACATTAGGTTATTTGATGCTAAAGGAAATGAAGTTCCGTATTTTATTCAAACCCCTAAAAATGTTTCATCAAATACTTTTGAAGAATATACTATTGTTTCAAAAACAACTATTCCTAAAAAGAGTACTTCGATTATTATTGCAATTCCTTCAAACAAACACAATAATAAACTTTCGCTCTTTATCGCTAATTCTGATGTAGAAAAAAAATATTCTGTTTCAGGAAGTGACAACCAGAAAGAATGGTTTGGAATCTCTGACTCGCAAACACTTTATGATTTAAACAGTACATCAGAAACAAGTGTTGTTAAAACGATATCTTATCCTTTAAGTACTTATCATTATTTAAAGATAGATTTTGATGACCGAAAAACACTTCCGATCAATGTTCTGAAAGTTGGAAATTTTACCTCGCAATCACAAAAAAGCGCTTTACAGGAAATCTTTCCAAAGAAATCCGTCACAACAGAAATTCCTTCAGGAAAAGAAACTCAAATTCACATTCTATTTGATGCGCCACAGGTTATTAATGAGATTTCATTCGAAATTTCAAAACCTACTTATTACAAGCGAACTGCTATTCTTTATAAGAAAACAAAACGCCAGACAAAAAGGAAATCCCAAATATTCGACGAAGAAATTACTTCTTTTGAATTGAATTCAACTGCTACAAATACCTTTATATTTCCTCAAATATTCGAAAAAGAGTTCTTTATTAAAATCAAAAATCACGATAATCAGCCCTTATCGATTTCAAAAATAAAATACTATCAAAAACCAATTTCTATTATTGCAGATTTAAATTCTAATGAAACTTATATCCTAAAAACAGGAAACAAAAACCTGGCAGAACCGGAATATGATCTTTCAAATTTTAAAAACAATATTGCCGGCAATTTACCGCAAACAACCCTCTACGATATTCAGCAAAAAAATGCGGTAAAAAATCCAATAGCAAATCAGTCTTTTTGGCAAAAATCCTGGTTTATGTGGCTTTGTATTGTTTTAGGCGGTATTACAATTTTATTTTTTACAGCCAGTTTAGTAAAAGATTTAAAAACAAAAAATTAAAATAAAAATCAGATTTAAGGTTTAAATACTTTTTTAAGATTTAAACCACAAATTGTTCTTTTATACTAAAAACAAGAATGAAATAGAACGAATTTTCGGTACTATTTTTTTATTCTATAAGAAATTAAATCCCTCAGAACACGCACCATACAACGATTAACCGAAGTTTCTTAAATGTTAACAAAATAGATTTTCAGAAACCATAAATAATTGTATTTTTACGGTTCAAAATTCAGAAAATAAATGGGCAAAATCATTGCGATTGCTAATCAAAAAGGAGGCGTTGGAAAGACTACTACATCGGTAAATCTTGCAGCCTCATTGGGTGTTTTAGAAAAGAAAGTATTGTTGATCGACGCTGATCCTCAAGCAAATGCCACATCTGGCCTTGGGATCGATGTAGAATCTGTTGAGATGGGTACCTACCAAATACTTGAACACAGTAACACTCCCAAAGAAACCATTATAAAATGTTCAGCTGTAAATGTTGATGTGATCCCTGCGCACATTGACCTTGTTGCCATCGAAATCGAATTGGTTGATAAAGAAAACAGAGAGTACATGCTTAAAAAAGCATTAGAAAGTGTAAAAGACGAATATGATTATATCATCATCGATTGCGCACCTTCATTAGGTTTACTAACCTTAAATGCTTTAACAGCGGCTGACTCAGTTGTTATCCCTATTCAATGCGAATATTTTGCACTTGAAGGATTAGGAAAATTACTGAACACCATAAAAAGTATTCAAAAAATACACAACCCGGATCTTGATATCGAAGGATTGTTACTTACTATGTACGATTCAAGATTACGTTTATCCAATCAGGTTGTAGAAGAGGTTCAAAAACACTTTAACGATATGGTTTTTGATACCGTTATTCAGCGAAATGTAAAATTAAGCGAGGCTCCAAGTTTTGGCGAAAGCATCATTAATTATGACGCAACAAGCAAAGGAGCAGTAAATTACATTCATTTAGCTCAAGAAATTATAAAGAAAAACAGTAAATAGTTTTTATGACAAAAGCAATTAAAAAACAAGCCTTAGGAAGAGGATTATCAGCATTATTAAAAGATCCGGAAAACGACATTACATCAGTAGAAGATAAAAATGCTGACAAGGTTGTTGGAAACATCATTGAGCTTGAAATAAGTGCTATCGAAATAAATCCATTTCAGCCTAGAAGCAATTTTAATGAAGAATCGTTACGCGAATTAGCCACTTCTATTAAAGAACTTGGCGTGATTCAACCTATTACTGTTCGAAAATTAGACTTCAATAAATATCAGTTAATTTCAGGAGAGCGCCGTTTGCGTGCTTCGACTTTGGTTGGCCTGACACATGTTCCTGCATACATTCGTATTGCAAACGACAATGAGTCACTGGTTATGGCTTTGGTAGAGAATATCCAGCGTCATGATTTAGATCCAATCGAGATCGCACTTTCGTACCAACGTTTGATTGATGAAATTCAATTGACACAGGAACAAATGAGTGAGCGCGTTGGAAAAAAACGTTCTACAATTGCCAATTATTTACGTCTTTTAAAACTGGACCCGATTATTCAAACCGGTATTCGCGATGGTTTTATCAGTATGGGACACGGTAGAGCAATCATCAATATTGAAGATTTAGATGTTCAGACTGATATCTACCAAAAAATAGTAAGCCAGAATTTATCTGTTCGCGAAACAGAGACTTTAGTAAAAAATTACCACGAAAGCTTAAAACCAAAAGTTGAAGGAAAACCAAAAGCAGATTCTTCATTTGTGGTGAGAGAAACACAAAAAAACACTTTCAACGATTATTTTGGTGCGAAAGTTGATGTAAAAGTCGCAGGTAACGGAAAAGGAAAAATCACCATTCCTTTTAATTCTGAAGCCGACTTTAATCGAATTATAAAATTAATAAACGGATAGTGAATAAGATTGTCCCCATAAGTCTATTGTTCTTTCTCATAGGAACCGTTTCTCTTTTTGCCCAGGCAAAAAAAGACACGGTTTTGGTTGTTAAAGACACTAGCAAGTTACAAGAAATAGATCCGCTTACACCAGCAAAAGCAGCTTTTTACTCTGCAATCTTACCCGGTTTAGGTCAGGCATACAATAAAAAATACTGGAAAATACCTTTGGTTTACGGAGCAATTGGTACCAGTTTATATTTTTATATTGACAATAATAACAAATACCGCGATTATCGTAACGCCTACAAACGAAGATTAGAAGGTTACAACGATGATAAATACCAGTTTCTGGACGAAAGCCGACTTGTTGCAGGTCAGAAATTCTATCAGCGAAACAGGGATTTATCAGCTTTATTTATTGTTGCTTTTTACGCCCTAAACATTATAGACGCCAATGTTGACGCAGCTTTGATTCAATTCAACGTAAACGAAAGACTATCAATGCGTCCGGAGGTTTATCCTAACGACATTACTTTCAGACCAAACGTTGGACTAACTTTTAATTACCACTTTTAAATAACTCCTGTTATTTAAACTCAAAAAAATACATACAAAATGAAAATTGCGCTTTTAGGATACGGAAAAATGGGTAAAGTAATTGAACGAATTGCTTTAGAAAGAGGTCACGAAATTGTTTTAAAGAAAGACGAATTCAACACATACGACGGACTTTCAACTGCAGATGTTGCAATTGACTTTAGCGTTCCGACTGCTGCAGTAAGCAACATTTCGAGCTGTTTCAACAACAATGTACCTGTTGTTTCAGGCACAACTGGCTGGTTGGAGCATTTTGACGAAATGGTCGCTCTTTGCAACGAAAAACAAGGTGGATTTATATCGAGTTCAAATTTCAGCTTAGGAGTAAATATCTTCTTTGAATTAAATGACTACTTAGCCAAAATCATGTCGCAATTTGATTCTTACAAAGTATCAATGGAAGAAATTCATCATACTCAAAAATTAGATGCTCCAAGCGGAACAGCTATTTCTTTAGCAAAAGGTGTTATCGAAAATAGCAATTACACCAATTGGACTCTGGATCAGGCAAAAACAAATGAGATTCATATTGAAGCAAAAAGAATTGGCGATGTTCCGGGAACTCATACCGTAACTTACGACTCAATTGTAGACAGCATCGAATTAAAACATACTGCACACAACCGCGAAGGTTTTGCTCTTGGAGCTGTAATTGCCGCCGAATGGCTTGCTAGTAAAACAGGAATTTACAGCATGAAAGATGTATTAAATTTAAAATAATCAATTTTTAAAGCATCAGGAGTTTCTATAGAACAAACCTGAACTTGAAACATAAAACAAAAAACTATGACACTATATCTTTGGTTCGTATTTTTCTTAGCCGTACAAGTAATTCACTTTCTGGGAACCTGGAAACTGTATCAGGCAGCCGGGAGAAAAACCTGGGAAGCTGCAATTCCGGTTTACAATTCAATAATTTTAATGAAAATAATCAGTCGCCCAACCTGGTGGACTTTATTACTTTTCATCCCGATTATTAATTTAATTATGTTTCCTGTTGTTTGGGTAGAAACCTTAAGAACATTTGGTAAAAAATCTACTTTAGATACTTTATTAGGGATTTTCACTTTTGGATTTTATATCTATTATGTAAATTATACTCAAAAATTAGAATATAATGCCAACAGAGAATTAAGACCTCAAAATAAAACTGCAGACACTATAAGCTCTTTACTTTTTGCTATTATCGTAGCAACATTAGTACATACTTATGTGGTACAGCCTTATACAATACCTACTTCATCATTAGAAAAATCATTATTAATTGGTGACTTCCTGTTTGTAAGCAAAGTAAATTACGGCCCTCGTGTACCTATGACAACGGTGGCGCTGCCAATGGTTCACGATACGATACCATTTGTAAAAAGAAAATCCTATTTAAGCTGGCCACAATTACCTTACTTTAGATTGCCGGCTTTAGAAAAAATAAAACGATCTGACATTGTGGTTTTCAACTGGCCCGTAGATACTGTTCATTATTTTTATGAGCCAAAAGGAAGACCCGGAGTTATAAAACCTATCGACAAAAAATCGAATTACGTAAAAAGATGTGTTGGTATTCCTGGTGACAGCTTGTCAATTGTAGACGGTTTTGTTTTTATTAATGGAAAAAAATTAATTT
Organism: Flavobacterium sp. SLB02; assembly: GCF_009664855.1. Classification (GTDB taxonomy): domain Bacteria; phylum Bacteroidota; class Bacteroidia; order Flavobacteriales; family Flavobacteriaceae; genus Flavobacterium. Next base: position 6,134,891 of record NZ_CP045928.1, on the reverse strand, counting down.
TACCGGAACGTGCCAAACCTCAATATTCATATGCTGTAGCTTTAGACGGGAAAACTTCAATTGATTTTGAATCATTAATGAAGGAGCTTGACATTACGGATGGCGCTTATATTAAAGATCAGGAAAAAAGAGATACTATATATTTCAGAGCATTAACAGAAGCTAGTGCAGAACGTTTAAAAAACACTCCCGGAATTACTGCTGTAAAAAGAGAAATTGACAGAGGAAATGACAACGCAATTTTCCCTCATATCAACAAATGGAGTCAGGATAATTTTGGTCCAATATACATTCCTCAGGCAGGAAAAACAGTCGCTTTGACCAATGAATCTCTACCATTTTACAAGGAAATCATTACCAAATACGAAGGAAACACTTTGCAATTAGATGGTTCTCATTTTTTAATCAACGGAAAACAAGCTACTACATATACCTTTAAACAAGACTATTACTGGATGATGGGAGACAACCGTCATAACTCTGAAGATAGCCGTTACTGGGGTTATGTTCCTGCAAATCATATCGTAGGAAAACCGGTTTTTATCTGGATGAGCTGGGACACTAACGGAAAAGGAATTAACAAAGTTCGTTGGGACAGGGTTTTCACTACCGTTAATGGCGAAGGACAACCACAATCTTACTTTAAATACTTCTTAATTATTCTTGCAGCCTATTTTGTTGGAGAATATTTCTGGAGAAAAAGAAAAGAAAACAAAGCATAAAAAAAATAGTTATTTTTGTTTCAGGTTTCAAGCTTCAGGTTCTTTGCGAACGTGAAACTTGAAACCTGAAACTTTTAACGAAAAACTTAATAAAATGAATTCCTTATTACTTCCTACCTATTTTCCGTCGATTAGTCACTTTGCAGTTATGGCTCAATCTGAAAATATTACTTTTGAAATGGAAGATAATTTTCAAAAACAGACCAATAGAAACCGTACTTACATCTATAGTCCAAACGGAATTCAGTTATTGAACATTCCTGTTAAGCATTCAAAAACAACACATCAAAAAACGAAAGATGTTTTGATCGAGAATGAATTCGACTGGCAAAAACAACATTTTAAATCACTGGAAGCAGGATATAGAAGTTCGCCTTTTTTTGAGTTTTTTGAAGATGATATACGCCCTATTTTCGAAAAGCAACATACTTTCCTTATGGATCTGAATATGGAAGTTTTAGACATTGTAACGAAGTGCTTACGAATGAAATTAGAATTTTCTAAAACCACCGAATATTTTCATGAGGCTGAAAACATCACTGATTTCAGATTTTTGGCCAACGGAAAAAAAGATCCCAATGTATTTAAAAAATACACCCAGGTTTTTGATGACAAACACGGATTCATCAACAATTTAAGTGTTTTGGACTTGCTTTTTAACGAAGGTAAATTTGCCATGGATTATTTAAAAACACAGAAACTAGTTTAATTACGTCTTTATGTTTTCTTTTTGGAATTTGGAATTTTAAAAAATTGATTTTCTTTTCAATTTATTCCATCGAAAGTCTCGCCATTATAGGGTAATGATCTGAATTTTCGAAATCGGGGAAACTTTCAAAACCTTTTACTTTCATCTTACTGTCAGTAAAAATATAGTCAATTCGGGCTGGGTAATAACGAAATTTGTAAGTCGCGCCAAAACCCTCTCCTGCTTCTTCAAAAGCATCTTTTTGTTTTCCTTTTATACTTCGGTATACATACGAAAACGGACTATTATTCATGTCTCCACAAATAATAAACTGAGTTTTGCATTTTTTAATATTCTCTTTAAATATTTCAGCCTGCTCCTGTTGCTGCCTGAATCCTTTACTTATTCGGGTATAAATAAGCTGTGACTTTTCCTGATTTACATTATCTATATTATTCGAAATATTAGTGACATCAGGCGAAATTTTGATGGATTGCAAGTGCATATTGTATACACGAATTACATCTTTGCCACGCTTTATATCAGCATAAATTACATTATTATCCGAATTTGGAAAAATAATATTTCCTTCAAATATGATAGGAAACTTAGAGAAAATAGCCTGACCAGTTTTAATCTGATTTCCATCGATAAATATATAGCGATGAGGATACACTTTTAAGTCTATATGAGCAGAATTGGAGTATTCCTGAATACAAAGAATGTCCGGATCTTTTTCATCAATAAAAGCTTTTATATTTGACGGAATATCATCACGGTCCAGCCATTTAAAAACATTAAAAAGACGTACGTTATAACTCATAATAGAGAAGTCCTTCTCGTCTTTGATATATTCCTTGGCAGAGAATTTATAGAATTTACTGATAAAGGTAATTCCGGTCAGTAAAACCAAACCAGATAAAATAAGACGTTTTTTAAACTGAATTGCCCAATAAATAAAGAACAATCCATTCAGCACGAAAAAAACCGGCATAAAGAGCGTAAGCACCGATAGAAGAGGAAAACTTCTAGGTGCCAAAAATGGTAAAATATAAATACTAAATGTCACTACAGTCAGCACTATATTCAAAAAGAACATTATTTTATTAAACCACGAAAGGTTTTTCATATTTCTATGCTAAAAGGATTATTTTCCAGCTTTAAATAAAAACTCTTTTTCTTCTTTTGTAAGACAATCATAACCCGACTGGCTAATCTTATCTAAAATTTCATCAATTTGTTGTTGCGTTTTATCTTTTGTAACAATTCTTGACGTCACTTTTTCTGTAGGTTTTTTGTAATTTTTATGAACTTTTTTGAAAGGGGTCGAAGGGGATTTTTTAAATAGATTTACAAAGAAATCTATTGTTCTGGAAACTATTTTACTTAAATCTGTTCCGTTTTGAAGCAGTTTAATAAACAGGAATCCAAAAATTGCTCCGGCTAAATGAGAGACATGCCCACCGGTATTATCTAATCGAAACTGCATTAAATCAAGCACCAGGATTACAGCTGTAATATGCCAGAGTTTAACATTGCCAAAAAACATTAAACGCACACCCATTAAAGGCTGATATGTTGTTACAGCAACAAGAATTGCCATAATCGCAGCAGAAGCACCAACAATAGGAGCCGAAATATTAAAAAAGTAAAAACTCAGGGCAAAAGCAACACCTGCAAAGATTGCTCCTAAAACATACAATCCTAAATATTGTTTTTGGGTAAAAAAGGTAAGAAACAAATTGCTCGCAAAGTTTAAAACCATCATATTAAACAGCAAATGCAGGAACGATGCATGAAAAAAAGCATACGTTAAAAATGTCCAGGGCTTAAACAAAAATATATTGGGATCTGATGATAAGGCCAACCAGGTTGGATAATTAAAACCACCTCCTGAAAATGAATAAAAGAACACCAACGAGATCAGAAAACAAACAATGTTCCAATAAATAACACGCATTGCTATACCACCCAATCTATACTGTAATTTTAAATCATCAAGAATATTCATAAAAGCTTTCTTTAGTTTTTATTTGCGATATTAAAGTTAAAAATTAATTCCAACGATTACCATTAAACTGATTTTTTTTCCAGTACCACATAATCAAAAATCCAGTCAAAGCTCCACCAACGTGTGCAAAATGTGCGATTCCAGTTCCTCCGCTTCCAAATAAAGAGCTTCCTCTAAATCCTAAAAACAAATCAACAGCTAAAATTCCAGGAACAAAATACTTAGCCTTAATAGGAACAGGAATAAACATAAGCGCTAACTCAGCATTAGGAAACATAAAAGCGAAAGCTGTAAGCAAACCGTAAATAGCTCCTGAAGCCCCCACAACTGTACCAATATAAGAATCTGTAAAACTTGAGAATTGAGAAACAGAAACTAAATCCTGCCATCTTGTATCTATTTTACCTTCGCTCAAAAGCTTCATGACATCCGCTTTTTGATATCCATTAGCCATTAAAACATTCATAGTATCCTGAAAAGAATAATAATTTACTGCTGTATGTAGTAACGCAGCACCTAAACCACATGAAATGTAGAAAAATAAAAATTTCTTACCTCCCCAAAAATGTTCTAAAGCTGAACCAAATGAAACCATTGCAATCATATTGAAAGCAATATGCATAATACCGCCATGCATAAACATGTGTGTTATGGGCTGCCATGCTCTGAAATTTGGATTTTCAGGAAAAAACATAGCAAAATATTCATAAGAAACCGGCACTAATTGAGAACCAATAAAAAAAATAATATTAATTATCAATAATTGTTTTACAACGGGAGTCATATTCATCATAAGGCAAACTTTTTATCTATATCTTCCACACGCATGGTGATGAAAGTAGGTTTTTGAAAAGGTGAAATATTTGGATCTTTACAGGCAAACAAACCGTTTACCAAATTATCTTGTTCTTTTTCGGTTAAATAAGACCCCGTTTTAACCGCTAAACTTTTGGCCATCGATTTGGCAATTGTATCGTTCTGGCTATAACTGCTGGCCGGGATTCCGTCTTGTAAATCGCTCAACAATTGTTCTATTACAAGGGAAACTTCACTTTCGGTAATATTTACCGGAATTCCTGAAATGACAATATGATCCGTCTGCGCTTCTTCAAACACAAAACCGGTTGTTTCTAAAGAAGGTTTTAATTCTTCGATTAATGTCATTTCATCAGAAGAATAAAATAAATTCAACGGAAACAGCAATTGTTGGCTCGAAGCCTGATTAACGGTCATATTAAGCAGAAATTGTTCGTACAAAATACGCTGATGCGCTCGTTGCTGATCAACAATGACCATTCCGGATTTTATAGGCGAAACAATATATTTTTTATGAATTTGATAAGTTCCCTGACTTGCCTGCTCAATTTCATTATCATTAAACAACGATGAAGTTACTTCTTCATTTTCGAATGTAAAAGGCGAACTTTCTATTGTATCGGTTTCTAAACCTACATATAAACTTTCCCACGTTGCCGTTGGCTCTACTCTTTTATTATATCCTGAATATGAATTTGAACCCGAACCAGATCCCGAACTAAAACCAGAGCCTGAACCTGAACCCGATCCGGAACTTGTTTTAGCATAATGCTGGTTGGTTTTATCATCTGTAAACGGATTAAAAGTTCCGTCAACCTGAATTGTTGGCGTTTCTGCCTCTAAATCTTTATAGTGATATGGTGTATCTAAATTGGCATCGCGATCAAAATCAAGAACAGGTGCAACATTAAATTGCCCCAAACTATGTTTGATCGAAGCTCTTAAAATAGCATACAAAGCTTGTTCATCGTCAAACTTAATTTCTGTTTTAGTAGGATGAATATTGATATCGATCGTGTTTGGCGGAACCTGCAAAAACAAGAAATAACTTGGTTGAGAACCATCTTTCAAAAGTCCGTCATAAGCCGCCATTACTGCATGATGCAAATAACCACTTTTTATGAAACGATCGTTTACAAAAAAGAACTGTTCTCCCCTGCTTTTCTTGGCAAATTCAGGTTTGCAAACAAATCCCTGAACATTTATTATTTCTGTATCTTCATTAACAGGAACCAATTTTTCATTGGTTTTGCCGGACATAATCCCCACAATACGCTGACGATAACCTGCAGCAGGCAAATTATACATTTCGCTTCCGTTATGATAAAACGTAAAATGGATATTAGGATGTGCCAAAGCTACACGCTGAAATTCATCCATAACATGACGGAATTCAACTATATCAGATTTTAAGAAATTGCGCCGGGCAGGAATATTAAAAAATAAATTTTTAACAGCAAATGAAGTTCCTTTTGGTAAAACGGCGACTTCCTGCGAAACAAATTTACTTCCTTCGATTACGATATGAGTTCCCAGTTCGTCCTGATCTTGTTTGGTTTTCATTTCCATGTGCGCAATTGCGGCAATAGAAGCCAATGCTTCACCACGAAAACCTTTTGTACATAAAGAAAATAAATCCTCGGCCTGGCGGATTTTAGAAGTGGCGTGACGCTCAAAACACAAACGCGCATCGGTCACACTCATTCCTGAACCATTATCGATAACCTGAACTAATGATTTTCCGGCATCTTTAATAATCAATTTAATGTCAGTTGCCTTAGCATCAACAGCATTTTCTAACAGCTCTTTTACGACTGAAGCAGGTCTTTGAACCACTTCTCCAGCGGCAATTTGGTTAGCAACGTGATCAGGAAGTAATTGAATGATACTCGACATTAAGAAAAAATAATTAAAAAGTTAAGGTTAAAGTTTTCGAACCAAGAACCACAAATTTAATGAATTTCTCTTGGCTTTTAGAATAAGTGCTGTCATAAAAAAAACAAAAAACCTGCACTATTTTACACAGTACAGGTTTTTAATATTTTAGAAGAAAAATATTGCTATTCTTTCTCGATTTTTATCGGCGTTTCTTCTATCTGAATTGCTCCTGAAGACAACAATGGTTGATTAAACGGATGTGACATCGAAGCTTGTTGGCGAATATAAGCCATTTTGATCGCAGCAATCGCAGCTTCAGTACCTTTGTTTCCGTGAATTCCTCCACTTCTATCAATCGACTGCTGTATATTGTTGTCTGTCAAAACGCAAAAAATAACCGGAATATCAGTTTGAACATTCAAATCTTTAATTCCTTGTGTTACACCTTCGCATACAAAATCAAAATGTTTGGTTTGTCCCTGGATTACGCATCCAATTACAATTACTGCATCTACATTTTGTGTCTGCAACATTTTTTTTGCGCCATAAATCAACTCAAAACTCCCCGGAACATTCCAGCGGATAATTTGTTGAGCCGGAACTTCATTATCAATTAATGCTTCAAAAGCACCATTATAAAGTCCTTCAGTTATAGTTTCATTCCACTCAGAAACAACAATCCCAAATCGAAAATCTTTCGCATTTGGGATCGTGTTTTTATCGTATTCTGATAAATTTTTATTTTCGGTAGCCATCTGTATATTTTAAATTTTTAAATTCTCAACTACAAATCTACAATCTTAAATCTTAAATCTAAAATTATTATTGCGCTAATCCAATCAATACATCAACAGAAGCTGCTTCCGGAGTTGCATCGTAATTTTCTTTAATATCTGTTAAATATTTCAAAGCATCCTCTTTTTGACCTAAAGCCAAAGCAGTTTTACCAGCTTTTAATAAGAAACGAGGTGTTGTAAAATCGTTTTTGTTAGATTCAGCTGCTTTTACATAATAGTCTAAAGCTTCTTTTTGTTGGTTTTTTTGAGAATAAGCATCTCCAATTCCACCAATTGCCAAAGCATTCACGATAGCTTCTTTAGATTTAAAGTTACCTAAATATTTAATAGCCTCATCAAATTTACCTGTATTCAAATATGCCATACCAGCATAATAGTTTGCTAAATTTCCAGCATCAGTTCCAGAATATTCTTCAGCAATTTTCACGAATCCAAATTTACCTTCAGAACCATTCAAAGCTAATTTGTATAATGAATCACTTGCTACACCATTTGTCGCTTTATCAAAATTTTGCTGAGCAACAAACATTTCGCTTGCAGCTTCGTCTTGTTTAGGAGCTTCGATGAATTTTTGGTAAGCCAAATATCCAATAGTAGCCACAGCAATACCGGCAACTAAACCAATAATGATTTTTTGATTTTTAGCAACCCAATCCTCAGTTCTTGAAGCAGTTTCATCTAGTTTAGAAAAAACGTCAGCAGTAGTACTGTTTTTTCCATCAAGAATTACTTGTTGTTCTTCATTCACAACCTCCTCTTTAACTTCCTTTTCCTTTGGTGCTTTATATCCTCTTTTATTGTAAGTAGCCATTTAAAATTAATTTAGTGAACGGCAAAAATAAAATTTTTATTGAAACTAACGTAAAAAAAAGCAAATTTATATCTATTTAAAAAAAATAATTCACTAAACAGCTAATTCTTTCACTTTAATCTCGAAATAATTCATCCCAAAATCCGCTAAATACCTAACTATTTGGATCTTTTTACCCATTTGCATCTGACTATTTTCTAATTAATAGAAAGTCTCTAATTCTATTAAAAGTAATTTTTAGCGACAGATTTCACAGATTCTAACAGATTAAGCATTAATTGAATTAAATTTGCGGAACAAAATCCTTTTTAATCTTTTATCCCGATAATTATCCGGAGCTGTAGAAAAAACCTAATCTGCAGGAGAAAGTCATAAATTGGACAAGCCAACTTTTATTATTACAGTTTCAAAAAAAATGTATTTAAACAAAATTTCTTTATTCAATTATAAAAATTTCTCCGAAGTCAGTTTTGATTTTGACCGCAAGATCAATTGTTTTGTGGGCAAAAACGGAATTGGAAAAACGAATGTACTGGATGCTATTTACCATCTGGCTTACGGAAAAAGTTACTTTAATCCGCTGGCCGTGCAAAACATCAAGCACGGAGAAGAGTTTTTTGTTATTGATGCCGAACTGGAAAAGAATGACAGAACAGAACAAATTGTTTGCAGTTTAAAAAAAGGGCAAAAGAAAATTTTAAAACGTAACGGAAAACCTTACGATAAATTCTCAGATCATATTGGATTTATTCCGTTGGTAATTATATCTCCGGCTGATCGTGATTTAATTGTTGAAGGAAGCGAAACGCGTCGTAAGTTTATGGATAGCGTCATCTCGCAATTAGACTCCACTTATCTGCATCAGCTCATTCAATATCAAAAAGTAATTGTACAGCGAAATGCTTTATTGAAGTATTTTGCATTGAACCGTACTTTTGACAATGATACCTTATCTATATATAATGACCAACTGAATAGTTTTGGGCAATCGATTTTTGAAAAAAGAAAAGATTTCCTGGAACAATTTATACCTATATTTAATATACACCATCAGGCCATAACCGGATCTGAAGAAACAGTGCAATTGGTTTATGAAAGTCATTTGTATGAAAAAGACCTGTTGACTCTTTTAAAAGAGAACATCAATAAAGATCGTGCGCTGCAATATACAAGCGTAGGAATTCATAAAGATGATTTATCTTTTGAGATCGATTCTCATCCTATAAAGAAATTCGGATCACAAGGGCAGCAAAAATCATTTTTGATTGCTTTGAAATTAGCTCAGTTTGAATTTCTAAAAAAACAAAGTGGTGTAAAACCGCTATTGCTTTTTGATGATATTTTCGACAAGCTTGACGAAATCAGAGTGGGTAAAATCATCGAAATGGTCAACAGCGAGACTTTTGGTCAGCTTTTTATTTCAGACACACATCCGGAACGTACCGAAACTATCGTAAAATCGACACATCAGAGTTATAAGATATTTAATTTGTGATTTTTTTTGCCACAGATTAAAAAGATTAAATGGATTTCAAATCTTTGACAAAGTAACCACAATATTGTCATCCCCTATTTCTATGATAAAACCAAATCTTTTTTTTCAGGAGAGAATCTCGCTATCCGTTTCAAACGAAGTTCACTGAACTACGAAATAAAATAGAAATTAAGTGAAGTAATCTTTTGTGGCTAACCGCGCCAGAAGAGTTTTTCCACTTCTTTAGAGACTAGGCATTAGTTTTCCTAACAATATTTTTAAAAACTATTCATGAAATTCGTGGCAAACTTTTTTTATTTCACTTTCTATTAAGAATTCAAAATTGAAAAATCATTACTTTAGCGATACCATATTTAAAATTTAATTCCATGAAATTCCCCAAAATTTTATTGCTAATAGTTTCAATTGTACTTATTTCCTGCAACGATAAAAAATCTAGCTCCTTTGAATCACTGCATCCAAAAGAATTTGCAGAAAAAATTAAAACAACAGATCATCCACAAATTTTAGACGTTCGAACTCCTGACGAATTCGAATCGGAACATATCGATAATGCCAAAAATGTAAACTGGAATGGTGACGATTTTGAAGCAAAAGCAGCATCTTACGACAAATCGAAACCTGTTTTTGTATATTGCCTAAGCGGAGGAAGAAGCAAAAAAGCAGCCACAAAACTAAAAGAATTAGGTTTTGATACTGTTTACGAATTAGATGGCGGTTTCCTGAACTGGAACGAAGAAGGATTTGGAATTCCTGCAGAGGTAGATGCCGGAATGTCTATGAATGAATTTAATGATTTATTAAATTCTGACAAAAAAGTTCTGGTTGATTTTTATGCGGTATGGTGCGGACCATGCAAGCAAATGGAACCGTTTCTTTTAACAATGCAAAAAGATATGGCAGATAAAGTAAAGATTATTAGAATTGATGTTGATAAAAACAAAACGTTGGCAACTCAATTAAAAATTGACCAATTACCAACAATTGTATTATATGAAAACAAAGCCGTACAATGGAAAACTACAGGCTTTATCAGTGAAAAAGACTTAAAAAAACAACTGCAATAAAACAAAGAATATGCTAACGAAAGAATCATTGCAATTTTTAGACGATTTAAAAAAGAACAACAATAGAGAGTGGTTTCAGGACAATAAAAAACGATACGAGATTTTCAAAAAAGATTATCACCAGTTAGTGAGTGATTTTCTTGACGTAATGAAACCTCTTGATCCGTCATTAGAATTACTGGAAGTTAAAAATTGCACTTTCAGAATCAATCGCGATATTCGATTTTCTAAAGACAAATCACCTTATAAAGCGCATCTTGGTGTTTGGCTTTCATCAGGAGCAAAAGGACAAAATCGTTCCGGATATTATGTTCATATCGAAAAAGGAGCCAGTTTTATTGCTGGAGGATTTTATTCGCCAGAACCTGATCAGCTAAAGAAAGTCCGTAAAGAAATTGCTTTTTTTCATGATGATTTAGAAGCTATTCTTGCCGATAAAAACTTCAAGAAAGAGTTTGGAAATTTGGATGTAAATGAAACCAATTCGCTTAAAAATCCGCCAAGAGGTTATGAGAAAGACCATCCGGCAATTGAATTTTTAAAACTAAAAAGTTTCACGGCTACTCAAAAATATGATATTTCCGGAGTCACTCAAAAAGACTTTGTTGCCAAAATGAGTAAAAAACTTATCGCTTTAAAACCACTAAACGAGTTCATTAATCGCGCCTTAGAAACGGACGAAGAATTTTAAAAAAAGTTAGCCACAGATTAACACAGATTAAAAATCCTTTAAATCTTTTAATCTGTGGCAAAAAAAACAAATAGGTAAAAAAATTACCACGACTAATTAGTGAAAATTCGCGAAATTCGTGGCAAAAAACTACTCCTCAAATGACAAAAAGAAAAATACTTTTTCTTGGAGAATCCTATCGCGCTGACGCTATTACATGGATGAATGGCTTGAAGGAATTTGGCGACTTTGAAATTCGCACCTGGGAACTTCAAACACCAAACAACTCGAAACTCAACCGCTTCAAACGTATTTTAGAATATATCTTCTCTCCGCTTTCTATTCGAGAAACAATCCGAAAAGAAAAACCGGATATGATTATTGCCGAGAGAACGACCAGTTACGGCTTTCTGGCTGCGATTTCAGGAATGCATCCTATTGCAATTGCACAACAAGGCCGAACCGATTTATGGCCGGAAGGTTCTGTATTGTTACCCTTAAAAAAAATCATTCAGAAACACGCTTTCAAAAAAGCCGATTTAATTCATGCCTGGGGTCCGGTTATGACAATTTCAATGAAAGCAATTGGTGTTGATATGAATAAAGTTTTGGTTATCCCAAAAGGAATTGACTTATCACTTTTTTCTCCTTCGATCAATAATTCAAATAAAATTGAAGCCATTGTTACACGTTCTTTACAACCGGAATATCGACATGATTCGATTTTGAAAGCATTCGCAATTTTAAACCAAAGAGAAATCGATTTTTCGTTGACGATTGTTGGCGACGGAACACGTTTGCAATCTTTGAAAGATTTAGCTGCAACATTACAAATCGAGAACAAAGTAATTTTCACAGGAAGAATCCCAAATACCGAACTTCCTAAATTATTACAGCAATCCAATATTTACATCAGTATGCCAATTACCGAAGGGGTTTCGGCTTCTTTATTCGAGGCAATGGCTTGTAATTGTTATCCGGTAGTTTCGGATATTCCCGGAAATCAAAGCTGGATCAAACATCGTGAAAACGGACAATTAATAGCAATTGATAATATCGAAATGCTGGCCGAAGAACTAATTTGGTCTTTCGCGAATACTGAATCCAGAAATGATGCTATTATTCAAAATCGAAAATTTGTAGAAGAGAATGCGAATTATGATATTAATATGAAGATTATTGCAGATAAATATCATGAGTTGCTGAACAATCGCTAAAATTTGAAGCCCATATAAAAACAAAAGACTAGTTTATCAATCAAAAATGAAAGACTTTTTAGAAAAAATCAGATTAATATTCTTACCTTTTTTCGCTGTTGCAATAAGCTTTATTCTAATTTATACTTTCCTTCATTGGCTATTAGTTATAAAGTTTGAAGTTTTTTCTGTTAAAGAAATATTTTTAAAATTCTGGTTGCCGTTTCTATTACCGTGGTTACCCATATATTTTATTTTAATTCCAAGATTAAAAATTTTAAAATTTAAAGATGACAACAAATCTTTTGGTTTTCAGTTTTTAGCAGTTTTAATTGTTGCAATTCCGACCATTATTGCACAAGAATATTTGGTTACAGCAACAGGCAAATTGAGCAAACTTAAAACAATCTATGAATTTGAAAAAAAGGAAACAACAAAGTATTACACTTTAAGAAAATTCCACATTGACAAAACGAATATTGGAGTTTTTAAAACCAGTGATGTTTCAGGCAAAAACAACGAACATTTTAATATGCTGATTTATGTTGCAATGCCAATTTTCGAAAACACAAAAGACACTTCAAAAACCGAATGCAAGTATTGGTTAGGAAAGCGATATTCTAAAGAAATCAGCAATCATTTTTCTATTGATGAAAAAAAGACAAAATATCATGAATTTGAACAAGAAGTTGAGGCTGAATTTGTAAAAACTAATTTTAACGATTTTACTTATTTAGAGTTAATTGGCAATACAGACGATCACGAAAACTTTAATGACGCTATTAACGAAAACAAAAAATACGATTTTAACGAACCACTTGTTTTTGAAACACATAAAGATTCTTTTAGAAACAGAAATGGTGAGAAATTAAGCTGGTTCCTTGGCACATTAACAGGAGGCTTTTTAGTTTGGTTAATAATTTTATCTTTTATAAAATTTCAACCAAAATCTAAAAAAAACAAAACCAGTATTTCCAGGAAAACTTCAAATTTAAAAGACCTTATAAGTTTTTTAACTCCTAAAGAAGAATTTTACATTACGCCTATTCTATTGAACCTTAATATTATTATCTTTCTAATAATGTTATTTGCCGGATTTAGCTATGGCTTTCTTTCTATTAAAAGCAAATATCTATTAGAATATGGCGCAAATTACAGTTCTTACATCAAAGAGGGGCAATTTTGGAGATTACTAACTTCTACATTTTTGCATGGCGGAATAATACATTTATTCAATAACATGATTGGACTGTGGTTTATCGGAATGTTTCTTGAACCATCTCTTGGAAGAATAAAATTTCTTTCTGCTTATATAATAACCGGAATTTTAGCAAGCATAGCTAGTGCTTGTTGGCATCCTGTTACGATTAGCGTCGGTGCATCTGGTGCAATTTTCGGGCTATGTGGTTTATTTTTGGCTTTATTGGTTTTCAAAGCTTTTCCTTCAAATTTCAGCAAAATATTTTTAAACCTTATTTTAGGTTATGTCGGAATTAATTTAGTTATGGGGCTTTTAGGTGCTGGAGTCGATAATGCAGCTCACATCGGCGGACTTGTAAGTGGCTTTCTGATGGGCTGCATAATGTCTCCTCAATTAAGAGAAGAAAATGAATTTGACAATGAATAAAAAACAACTCAAATAAATTATAATCCTTACTTTTGAACTCAGATTATAAAAGCCTTTTATTTATGGAAATCCAATCCAATTTTTCTTTAAAAAACTACAATACATTTGGTATCGAAGCCAAAGCCAGACAATTTGTTGCCGTTCATTCAGTTGATGAATTGAAGTCGATTTTGAAAGAACACAAAAACGAGAAAAAATTTATTCTAGGCGGCGGAAGCAATATGCTTTTAACTAAAGATATTGAAGCTTTGGTCATTCATATTGATTTAAAAGGCAAAAAAATCATTAAGGAAGATGACGATTTTGTCTGGGTCGAAAGTCAGGCTGGCGAAACATGGCACGATTTCGTTCTTTATACCATCGATAACAATTTTGGAGGTTTAGAAAACATGTCGCTGATTCCAGGAAATGTGGGTACAACTCCGGTTCAGAATATTGGCGCTTATGGAACCGAAATAAAAGATACTTTTGTTTCGTGCGAAGCCATGAACATTGAAACTCAGGAAATAAAAACTTTTACGAATACCGAATGCAATTTTGGATACAGAGAAAGCATCTTCAAAAACAACGTTAAAGACCAATATATTATTACGGCTGTAGTCTACAAACTAACAAAGCGCAATCATAAAATCAATACTTCATACGGAGATATTACGGCCGAATTGGCTAAAAATAATATCGTTACTCCCACTTTAAAAGATGTGAGTAATGCTGTAATTGCCATCAGACAAAGCAAATTACCGGATCCTAAAGAACTGGGAAATAGCGGAAGCTTCTTTAAAAACCCAATTTTATTGAAATCTGATTTCGAAAAAATTCATCAAAACTTTCCTGAAATGAAATACTTTGAAGTTTCAGAAACCGAAGTAAAAGTTCCTGCTGGCTGGCTAATTGAGCAAGCAGGTTTTAAAGGAAAACGTTTTGGCGACGCCGGAGTGCATAAAAATCAGGCTTTGGTTTTGGTAAATTACGGAAACGCAACAGGACAGGAGATTTTAGCAGTTTCAAAAGATGTTCAAAAAACGGTTTTCGAAAAGTTCGGAATTCATATTGAAGCTGAAGTTAATATTATTTAGATTCTTTTCGCCACGAATTACCGAGAATTAATTAGTGTAAATTCGTGGAATTCGTGGCAAAAAAACACTACTCTACTTTTCTCAAATGAAAGAACTTATTTCCATAAAAATCGAAAATCCAGACGACGAAAAAGTTTTGGCAATCACAGAAGAATTATCAGAAAATCTTTATATTCGTTTTGGAAGTGACGGAAAGAATTCTTTTCAGGATTGGGAGAATGAAAATTCAAAGTTTGTATTTGTTATAGCTCAAATTAATACTGAAATTGTGGGTTGCGGAGCCATCAGACCAATTGACCCAACTACTGGAGAAGTAAAACGAATGTATGCCAAATATCCTGGAAAGAAAATCGGACAAACGATTTTAGACTTTTTAGAAAATAAAGCTGTAAATCTTGGTTATGCTAATTTGATTTTAGAAACACGAGTAAAAAACAAAAGTGCTGTTCGGTTTTATCAAAAACAAGGTTATAAAATAATTCCGAATTACGGAAAATATACAGATCGAACAGAAGCCATTTGTCTGGGAAAATCTTTAAATCAAAATTCATAAAAATGTATACTCCTAAAATATACAAAGACGAAGATCCTGAATCGATCAGAGCTTTTTTGAAAGAAAACAGTTTTGGCATTCTGATCAACCAGACACACGGAAAATTATGCGCAACACATATCCCCATAGAACTTGAAGTTACAGCTGAGGGAAAAGAAGTTTTGCAAGGACATATTTCAAAATTAAATACACAAGCAGAAGGTTTTGCCCAAAACGATCAGGTTTTAGCTGTTTTTACAGGTCCGCATAGTTATATTTCGTCTTCCTGGTACGATCATGAAAATGTACCTACCTGGAATTATATAGCCGTACATGTTTATGGCCGAATTAAAATTGTAGACGAAGCCACCACAATAGAACAACTTAAAAAATTGGTTGATAAATACGAAGCCACTTCTGAAAATCCGGTTCGTGTTGAGGATTTATCAACAAAAACAATGCGCGAAGCCAGAGGAGTATTTGGTTTTGAAATTGAAATTGATGAAATTCAGGCTACCAAAAAACTGTCTCAGAACCGCGACGACCACAATTATAAAAACATTATTACGGAATTAGAAAAAACTGAAAACCCTCAGGCTATTGCTGTTGCGAAAGAAATGTCGAAATGCCGAAAGTAAATTGGCTTTAGCCATTGAAATCTAGGAATTCATAAGTACATTTGCACGCGCAAGATTCAGAAATTAAAAGACATTAAAATCAGATGCTTATAACTTTATTTTACTTCTTTATTGCTATTGTTGTTATCCAGGTTTTCTACTACTTAGGAATTTTTGGAAAGTTTGCTTTTGCTAAACCACAAGATATTACATCAAAAAAATTGCCTGTATCTGTAATTGTTTGTGCTAAAAATGAAGAAGAAAACGTAAAAAAGTTTATTCCGTTATTGGCAGAACAAGATTATCCTGATTTTGAAATTGTTTTAATAGACGATGCTTCAAGCGACGAAACCCTAGAAGTTTTTGAGCAATTCGAACAACTATATCCTAATATTCGTTTAGTAAAAGTGCAAAATAATGAAGCTTTTTGGGGAAATAAAAAATATGCTTTAACCTTAGGAATCAAAGCATCCAAAAAAGAATACTTGTTATTTACTGATGCTGATTGTTATCCTACTTCAAAAAACTGGATCACGGCAATGACTTCTCAATTTACCATGAATAAAACAATTGTTTTAGGATACGGAGGTTATGAAAAAGTAGAGCGTTCTTTACTAAATAAAATCATTCGTTTTGAAACTGTTTTAACAGCCGTACAATATTTTTCATGGGCAAAATTAGGACTTCCGTACATGGGAGTTGGCCGTAATTTAGCTTATAAAAAAGAAGAGTTTTTTAATGTAAATGGTTTTATCGAACACATCCAGATTCGTTCTGGCGATGATGATTTGTTTATCAATCAGGCGGCAAACAAAAACAATACAACTATATCCTATACTCCGGAAAGTTTCACCTACTCGAAACCAAAAGAAACTTACAGAGAATGGTTTACTCAAAAAAGAAGACACATTTCTACCGCTGAACATTATAAGTTTTTCGACAAAATGCAGCTGGGTCTGTTTTTTATATCACAATTATTCTTCTTTATCTTAGTTATAGTATTATTGGCTTTCCAATTTCAATGGATTGCTGTACTGGCTATTTTAGCAACACGTTATACCGTGGCATGGACTGTAATTGGATTTTCTGCCGGAAAATTAAAAGAAAATGATATTAAAGTTTGGTTTCCTATCGTAGAAATCATGCTTATATTCACGCAAATTAATATCTTTATAACTAATATCTTTTCAAAACCTGTATATTGGAAATAAATTCTAAAATAGAAAAAGCGAAAAAGGGCGATCAAATCGCCTTTACTTTTTTATTAGATTATTTCTGGAACGAAGTGTACGGCTTTATGCTAAAGCGCACTGAAAACGAAACTACTGCCGAAGATATCACCATCGAAACCTTCTCTAAAGCTTTTGACAAAATAGGCTCTTACAACCCTGAATTTCAATTCAACACTTGGTTAATTGCTATTGCAAAAAATGTATATATTGATTTATTGCGTAAAAAGAAAACCAATCTTTTTATAGAGATCACTGATAACGAAGACCAACAGGCTTACAATATTGCCGACCCCACTCCATCAGCCGAAGATGCTTTAATTAAAGAGCAAAATCTTTCGCGATTGCTACAATGCATCAAAGAACTGAAACCACATTATCAGGAAGTAATCCAGTTGCGTTATTTTCAGGAAATGACTTATCAGGAAATCGCACTTAAAATCGATGAACCTTTAAGCAATGTAAAAGTAAAATTACTTCGTGCTAAAAAATTATTGGCAGAAATCATCGAACGTAATAGATAATTTATTATCTTTAGGTAAAGAATAAAATATAATTCACTTTATTCTTAAAAAAGTAAATTATCCACACATTAAAACAACAACGCTTCGTTGTTTGCTAAACCCAAAACCTTATTGCTTATGATTTAAATGTTACTTAACCTTAAAATCCATAAATCATGTCTAAATCAAGTATCTACGAAACAAGCTGGACCAATCTTGTTTTCGAAAACAAAAACAAAGAGTACGGCGCCTACCAATTACGCCAGGAGAATTCAAAAACCACCATCTCAGCTCTATTTATGGGTTTGCTATTATTAGCCGCTTTGGGAAGTGTATCAGTGTTAATTAACAAATTCAGGCCTGTTCCGACAAAAATAGTACCATTAGATCCTGGTCCATTAGTTGTAACACCGTATGAGGTACATCCTGTTATTCCAAAAACAGAAGAGCCAGTAGTTCCTCAGCAACAAAGTGCAGCTGCAGCGCCAGCTACCAGTACACAATTAACAAATCCTGTTGTTGCTGCACCAGATCAAGCTACTCCTGAAATTGCGACTAATGCAAATAATGCTCCTGCTGTAGAAAATCCTACAGGAACAGGATCTGTTGTAAACGCAATACCAACTACTGGAGGTGGAGGTGGCGAAGCCGAAGTACCTGTCATTACTAATGAACCTTTACCAACTGCACTTTTAGATAAAATGCCGGAATTTCCAGGAGGAATGGCTAAGTTTTACACTTATGTAGGTAACAATTTCAACAGACCGGAATTGGATGCTGAAAAAACATTAAGAGTGTATGTTTCATTCGTAATCGAAAGAGATGGTTCTATTACCGATATCATGGTAAAAAACGATCCTGGTTACGGACTTGGAAAAGAAGCGATCAGAGTATTAAAATCATTAAAAACAAAATGGATTCCCGGAGTATTAAACGGGAAAGCAGTTCGAACTGCCTATAACCTTCCGATCACTATAAAAACGGAAGCTCAATAATAAAAATAGAAAAGCAGAATTTAGGTTCTGCTTTTTTTTTGCGCGTTACCTCAACAACGAAAATTTCTTTCGATCATCCTGATACCCCAAATTACGACTTTGCTCCTTCAAATTTTTATGTTTTTTTTTTCTCAGCAAAGAAAACCTCACGCAAAGCCACAAAGACGCAAAGTTTAAAAATTCAAAACTTTAAAAAAAGCTTTGCGACTCTGCTCCTTTGCGCGATTAAATTTTTAAAAAGCTTTCCATCTTTGCGACTTTACGAGATTAAATTTTAATTACTTTTACAACACCTTTTAAAGGAAAATCAAATCTATCAAAATTAAAAACTAAAAAATGGGAATATTTTCAGCTATCCTTGGCAACGCCGGTTCTGTAAGTCAGGAAGATTTAATTAAAAAATACGGTCAGCTTTTGACTGATAATGAAGAGATCGAAATGGGTTTTAAATTAATCCGCGATACTTTTATCTTTACGAATAAAAGATTAATCTTAGTTGACGTACAAGGAATAACGGGCAGCAAAACAGAATACAAATCGATCGCCTACAAAAGCATCACTCGTTTTAGCGTAGAAACCGCAGGAACTTTTGATCTTGATGCCGAATTAAAAATTTGGGTTTCAAGCGAACTAAACCCAAGTATTGTAAAACAATTTAATAAATCTGTAAACGTGTATGATGTACAAAAAGTACTGGCTTTTCACGTTTTAGGTTAGTATCAAAAATAATAAACCCGACAAATTTCTCAGAAACTTATCGGGTTTTATTTTACTGTCAGAAATTATTATTTCTTTTTAGTAGTTGTTTTTTTCCTAGTGGCAGCTTTTTTGGTTGTTGTTTTCGTAGCTACCGGTGCAGTATTTACAATTTTTTGTTGCACATACGGTTTGTACAAACCATCTTTTTCTGCTCTTTTCTTAGCATCTTCGGCTCTTTGTTGTGAATCCGGATGCGAACTCATCATCTGATCGATAAATGACGCTTGCGATCCTTCGCTCATCTTCGCCAGAATTCTAAAAGCAGATTCTTCGGCATTTACATTATAACCATTCTTTTTCAAGAAATTGTATGAGAACAAATCAGCTTCGGCTTCTTGTTTACGGCTAAATTTACTGTCGATTATCGCGCTTCCTATTTTACCCAGCTGACTATCTGTAACGCTTGCAATCGTAGCAGATTGTGAAGCCGCACCTTCTAACAAAGCTTCTTTTCTGTAAGCTGCTTTTATCGCATCTCTTGAATCATTATTGGCAACGTGACCAATTTCATGGCCAATTACTGCAAGAAGCTCATTATCATCCATGATATCCATTAAACCCGAATATACACGAACACTTCCGTCTGCAGTTGCAAAAGCATTAACTTCCTTTAATTTATACACTTTATAATTTAAAGTATATCCGTCACCAGTAGTATATTTTCCAAAAACTCTGTTCAATCTTAAAGTGTAAGGATCTGTTGCACTTGCAACTTCATTTTCAGTATCCATCTTATCTACTGCAGCTTTAGAAAGTGCAGCTGCATCGGCATTACTAAACGTAAAACCAGTTACTCCTTTTTGAACAGCTCCAATGGCTTTTTCGCCAAAATTAATCTGCGCATTCATTTTAGTAAAACCAAAAGCGGCAAACAAAACTCCCAATACAATAAATTTCTTTTTCATGTTTTATATTATTACAATTTAACAACAAATGTATTACAATGTTTAGTTTTTTCTATTTCAATTAAATACAATTTATAACAAATAAAGATATAAATATTAAACGAGTAAAAATCAACCCTGTGCTATAATTATCCTTCTTACTCAAATAAACAAACAAAAATTAACGGATTTTATTAGCATCATGATTTAAAAACAATAATTTAACACGTGGGTAGAATTATCATCAAAACAGCTTTTCAAACTATAAAGAGATCAACACCAAATTAAATGGTAAACGAATCATCAAATAAACTACATTCCTTATCTTTGTACTTTGAATTTTGATATATGGAAACAGTCATTGAAAATATACCAACTGGAAAACCTAAATGGTTAAAAGTAAAACTTCCAATTGGACAAAAATATACTGAACTTCGCGGTTTGGTCGATAAATATAGCTTAAACACCATTTGTACCTCAGGAAGTTGCCCAAATATGGGTGAATGTTGGGGTGAAGGAACAGCTACTTTTATGATTTTAGGAAATGTTTGTACGCGTTCATGCGGATTTTGCGGTGTAAAAACCGGAAGACCGGAAACCGTAGATTGGGACGAACCTGAAAAAGTGGCTCGTTCTATAAAAATCATGAACATCAAGCACGCTGTTATTACAAGTGTTGACAGAGATGATTTGAAAGATGGCGGTTCTATTATCTGGATCGAAACCGTAAAGGCCATTCGAAGAATGAATCCACACACTACTCTTGAAACTTTAATCCCTGATTTTCAAGGAATCGAAAGAAACCTGGACCGAATTGTGGAAGCAAATCCTGAAGTAGTATCTCACAACGTTGAAACGGTTCGTCGTTTGACTCGTGAAGTACGCATTCAGGCAAAATACGATCGTAGTTTAGAGGTTTTACGTTACCTGAAAGAAAAAGGAATTAACAGAACCAAATCCGGAATTATGTTAGGTCTTGGAGAAACTGAAGAAGAAGTTTTTCAGACTATGACAGATTTACGCAATGCAAATGTTGATGTTGTTACTATTGGTCAATACCTACAGCCAAGTAAAAAACATTTACCTGTAAAAGAATTTATTACCCCCGATCAATTTGCACGATACGAGAAATTTGGTCTTGAATTAGGTTTCCGTCATGTCGAAAGTGGACCTTTAGTTCGTTCTTCATACAAAGCACAAAAACATATTCTATAAAAAAAGTTATTGGTTCAATCGTTTATTTGTTTAATCGCATCAGCGGCGAAACAAATAAACGATTGAACAATTTAAACAAATAAACAAAGCACTTGAAAACAAGAATTGCTATTAATGGTTTCGGAAGAATTGGTAGAAATTTATTCCGCTTACTTTTAAACCATCCTGACATTGAAGTTGTTGCCATCAACGATATTGCCGATAACAAAACCATGGCCCATTTGACAAAATACGACAGTATTCATGGGGTTTTACCTTTTATCGTTAGTCATGACGAAACAGGAATAATTGTTAATGAAAAACATTATTTATTTTTTCATGAAAAAAGCATTTCAAAGTTAGACTGGAAAAGCCATAATATTGATTTTGTAATAGAATCTACAGGAAAATACAAAACCCACGAAGAACTAAACGCTCATCTTGAAGCAGGTGCTAAAAAAGTAATTCTTTCAGCTCCTTCAGAAGTGGATACGATCAAAACAGTCGTTTTGGGAGTTAACGAAAATATCCTGGATGGAAGCGAAAACATTATTTCAAACGCAAGTTGCACCACAAATAATGCTGCCCCGATGATAAAAATCATCGATGAATTGTGCGGAATTGAGCAAGCGTACATCACAACGATACATTCTTACACTACAGACCAAAGTCTTCACGACCAGCCACATAAGGATTTACGCCGTGCAAGAGGTGCAAGTCAGTCAATTGTTCCAACAACTACAGGTGCAGCTAAGGCATTAACAAAAATTTTTCCTAAATTGCATGAAAAAATCGGAGGTTGTGGAATTCGCGTTCCCGTTCCCGATGGTTCATTGACAGATATTACGTTTAATGTAAAACGTGCTGTTACTATTGAAGAAATAAATAAAGCATTTCAAGAAGCCTCAAAAACAAATTTAAAAGGAATATTAGATTACACAGAAGATCCTATTGTTTCTGTTGATGTAATTGGCAATACACATTCGTGTTTGTTTGACGCGCAATTAACCTCTGTCATTGACAAAATGGTAAAAGTTGTGGGTTGGTACGATAACGAAATTGGCTATTCATCAAGATTAATCGATTTGATTTTGCGTACAAGAAAAACATAAGATTCATTGTAAAAGCATTGCATTACATGAAATACCACTTTTTTATTCTTTTTTGTTTTTTTAATTCATTTTTGTATTCTCAATCCAAAAAGAATACGGACAGTGTTTCCTATTACAACAAATTAGTCAATAAAAATCTGGAAAATAAAAAATACAACCAAGCTGTTTTTTATACCCAAAAATCTATCAATTTTTGCGAATCAAATCACAAACATGAAGGTTTAGCCAATCAAACTTTTAAGCTTGGAAAAATTTACTACAAACAACATAAATACGATGAAGCCCTAAAGAGTTTTCATAAAAGTGTTGCTTCATTTGACAGCGTAAAACCAACTTGTACCAAAGTTCTGGCATTGCACTATATTGGCGTAGCTAATACTGCAAAAGGCGATTATGAAACCGCTGCTCTTTATTACAAAAAAGCCAAATCGCTTTTGAATCAGTTAAAAATGACTGATCATGCCCAAGTTTTGAACTATCAAAAAGCGATGGCATTTAAAGCAAATAAAAATTTACCTCTTGCTGCAAAATCTTTTCGCGAAATAACACAAAGAGCTGACACCCCTTCTATCCTAAAAACTAAGACTGATGCCTATTACCAACTAGGGGTAATCGAAACACAACTTAAACGAAATGATTCTGCTATAATTTATCTGGACAGCGCCTTAGAATACAATTCAAAAAGCAATAATCTGGCTCAGAAGTCCAAAATCATTTTAGCGATAAGCCAATATTACAAAAAAAACAAAAACTTTGACCTCGCCTACTCTTATCTGGATGAGCATTATCAGTTAGAAAATTATATTTTAAAAATAAAAAATGCAAAACTTGATCTTAATGAGTTCGAAAAATTCAAAAAGAATCAATCCTTAAACAATACAATTAAACGCGAAAGCGAAGAAAAAATTCAGTTAAAAACATATCGTTATTCTAAATTGGTCAGCATTCTGGCCATTGCACTTATTTCGATTTTATCTCTTTTAAGCTTAGCATTGTATAAAAATAATATTATTCGAAATCAGAATAACTTACTTTTAAGAGAAAAAAACAAAGAACTTATTTTAGCCAAAAACAAAGCTGAAAAGGCGTCAAAAGCCAGATCCGAATTTCTATCAACGGTAAGTCATGAGCTCCGGACGCCCTTAAATGCTATTAACGGAATTACGCATTTACTTCTTCAGGATAATCCAAAAAAAACACAATTAAAATATCTAGAATCTTTAAAGTTTTCAGGAAACTATCTCACGACATTTATCAATGAAATTCTGGAAATTAATAAAATCGACTCGACAAAAGTTGAAATAGAAAATATTAGTTTCAATTTAAAAGAGTTGTTATTCAATATTCAAAGCTCCTTAAAAGAATTAGCAACGGCCAACAAAAACTATTTCAACCTTGAAATAGATGATGCTATTCCGGATAATTTAATTGGTGATCCTACTAAGATTTCTCAAATCATTTTAAACCTAATTAATAATGCTTTAAAATTTACACAAAACGGCAATGTAAATGTAATTGCAAAATTATATACGAAAGAAGAAGATAGCGCTACAGTCTATTTTGAAATTGTAGACACAGGAATTGGTATTCCAGAAGACAAACTGCAAACTGTTTTTGAAAGCTTTTCGCAAGGCTCAATCGAAGTCAATCGCAAATATGGCGGAACTGGTTTAGGATTAACAATCGTAAAAAAACTGATTGAACTTTTAGGAGGCGAAATAAAACTAAAAAGTGAAGTGGGTAAAGGTTCTACTTTTACCTTTAAATTGAAATTTAAGATTAACAATGAACCTTTGGAAGTGGTAAAAGAAGCAAAACCCTATAACGACAAACAATTAAAACACAAGTCGATTTTATTGATTGAAGACAACAAAATCAATCAAATGATTACTCGAAAAATGCTAGAAAATAAAGCCATCACCTGCGAAATAATCGATAATGGCGAAGATGCAGTTGAGCTTTTAAAAGTAAAAAGGTTCGATATGATTTTAATGGATGTTCATTTACCCGGAATCAATGGCACAACGGCCACAAAATTAATCAGGGAATTTGATAAAACAACCCCAATTATTGCCTTAACAGCAATTTCGCTTGACGAAAACAGAGACATGCTTTTATCTTTTGGGATGAATGATGTTATTACAAAACCTTTTGTTCCCGATGAGTTTTATAGTATTATTGCGAAGTTTTTCGATTAATTCTTGTAGCTGCTAAGATTCGGAGTTTAATTTAACATACTCTAAAATCGTTGCGTCAAAATTTTGCTGATGATTGATAAACGTACTTCTTATTGGCAGATAATACAATTGCGAAGCCAGTTTAGAATCTTTTAAACGCACATAATCCTTTTCTGTTGTAATGATTTTTTTATTACCCGCTTTACCCTGAATCGACTCTAAATCACTCTCCGAGAAATTATGATGATCCGGATAAGTCAGGCATTCATCATTTTCATTTTTTAAATAATTAAAAAACGGCGTTGGTTTTGCAATTCCTGCAAGAAGCAATTTCGATTCTGATTTTATTTCATTTACAGCTATTTTTTTATTTTCTCCATAAATATAATCATCGTAATCTATAAACGTAAAATAGATTTGCTGCGAACAAGTCAGTTTCAATTTCAAAAGAATTTCTGCTTGTTCTGTATCTGACAAATCTTTCGGGCATTTCGTAACAATTACAATATTTGCCCTATTGGCTCCACTTCTGCTCTCGCGAAGATTTCCCGTTGGCAGCATAAAATCATCGGCATATAAATCACCGTACGAACTTAATAAAATATAAAAACCCGCTTTTACTTGTCGGTGTTGGTAGGCGTCATCTAATAAAATAACCTCTGGCTTTTCATTCTGCGAAAGCAATTGTATAATTCCGTTTGTTCTGTTGGCATCCACTGCAACCTGAATATGAGGGAATTTTTGATAAAACTGAAAAGGTTCATCGCCTAGAATTTCTGCATTAGAACTTGAACTGGCCAAAACAAAACCTTCAGATTTTCGTTTATAACCACGGCTTAAAGTAGCCACTTTATATTGATCAGATAATAACCGTATTAAATATTCTATTTGAGGAGTTTTCCCGGTTCCACCTACGCTTAAATTCCCAACGGCTATTACAGAAATATTAAATGAAGTCGATTTGAGAAATCCTTTATCAAAAAGAAAATTACGAATGCTTGTAATGAATCCGTATAAAACGGCGAAAGGAAAAAGTATTTTTCGAAGTAAGTTCATATATTATTTATCAGAATAATGTCCCATTGCAGAAACTATAATAACGGTCACAATTTCTTCTTCTACTCGATAAATCATTCGGTCTTTTTGATTAATCCTTCTAGACCAATACCCATTAAAATTATATTTCAATTCCTCCGGTTGTCCTTCTCCAAAAAAAGGAGTTTCAGTCAATTCTAAAAGTATTTTTTCAATCTTTTTTATAGTAGCTTTATTTTCTGATTTATAGTGATTTTTTAAATCTTTACGAGCAATATCGTCAAATTCTACAAAATACTTCCCCATATATCATCTGGATTTAATCTTGTCGTTTTTCCTTGTCTAATATTCTCTTCCGCTTTTTTAACTTTTTCAATAAATTCAGAGCTGTAAATACTTGGCTCTTCATTAACCTTTCCATATGTTGGTTCAACGATCTCAATACCTTCAACACCTTTAAAAAAAGCTTCAAACATCGCCATAAATGCTTTTCCTGTCTTCGTTTGCTCGTTAACTTTTATTGTAGTCATGACTTTAGGTTTAGAACTACAAATATACGAAAATCGTACAATTTAATATCAGTAATTTACACCACCAGTATCAACTATTTATACTTGGCAACAACTTTTAACTAAAGCATCAAGCTCTCAAAGTATATTATTTTTCGTTAATTTGTTTCAAATTTAAAGTTTCAAATTACAATGTAAAACCTGAAACTTGAAACCTGAAACAAAAGAATAATGAAAATCAAAGAAATATTAGCAGTCCTGGAAGAAATGGCTCCTTTGGCTTACGCCGAAGATTTTGACAATGTTGGTCTTTTAGTTGGCGATGCTGAAACCGAAAGTACTGGGATTTTAGTTTGTCATGATGCTTTAGAAAATGTAATCGATGAAGCCATTGCTAAAAACTGCAATCTGGTAGTTTGCTTTCACCCGATTTTATTCTCCGGAATTAAAAAAATTACGGGTAAAAATTATGTAGAGCGCGCTATCCTGAAAGCCATCAAAAATGATATTGCTATTTATGCCGTTCACACAGCTTTAGATAATCATTCGGCTGGAGTTAATAAAATATTTTGTGATGCTTTAGGATTAACGAATACTAAGGTTTTAATTCCGAAACAGAGTTTTATCAAAAAACTAGTTACTTACACTACTCCTGATAATGCTGATAACGTCCGAAACGCCTTGTTTCAGGCTGGAGCAGGAACTATAGGCAATTATGACAATTGTAGTTTTAATACCGAAGGCTTTTTTACTTTTCAGGGAAATGAAGACAGTAATCCTGTCATTGGAGAAAGAGGAAAATTACATACCGGAACCGAAATAAAAATTGAAGTTGTTTTTGAAAAACATTTACAATCCCGAATTTTAAAAGCTCTTTTCGCGAATCATATTTACGAAGAAGTAGCTTATGAAGTTTATGATTTACAAAACTCCCATCAAAATATTGGCTTGGGAATGATTGGTGAATTTGAAACAGAAATGGATGAAAAAGATTTTTTGCTTTTTGTAAAAAATAAAATGATTGCCAACGGAATTCGTCATTCGGCCTTTACAGGAAAAAAAATCAGGAAAGTTGCCGTTTTGGGAGGCTCAGGAAGTTTTGCCATAAAAAATGCAATTATGGCCGGAGCCGATTCTTTTTTGACTGCCGATTTAAAATACCATCAATTTTATGAAGCCGAAAACCAACTACTTTTAGCCGATATTGGTCATTTTGAGAGCGAACGCTATACAAAAAACTATATTGTTGATTATCTTCGAAAAAAAATCCTTAATTTTGCCATCATTTTATCAGAAGAAAATACAAATCCAGTTAAGTACTTATAGAATATGGCGAATACGAAAGAATTAAGTGTTGAGGACAAGTTAAGAGCAATATACGATTTACAGCTTATTGACTCTAGAATTGACGAAATCAGAAACGTGAGAGGAGAACTTCCTTTAGAGGTGGAAGATCTAGAAGATGAAGTTGCAGGTTTAAGCACGCGTTCAGAGAAACTGAAAAGTGAACTTGAGGTTATTGAAGATCTTATCAAAGCAAAGAAAAATGCAATTGATGAGCACAAAGAGGTTATCAAAAAATACACAAAACAACAAGAATCAGTTCGTAATAACAGAGAATTTAATTCTTTGACTAAAGAGGTTGAATTTCAGGAATTAGAAATTCAATTGGCTGAAAAGCAAATCAAAGAAATGAAAGCTTCTATCGAACATAAGAAAGAAGTTACTTCGAACTTAAAAGAAAAACTTGACGCTAAAAGTTCTCATTTAAAACATAAAAAATCTGAACTTGATGCTATTATGGCTGAAACTCAAAAAGAAGAAATCTTCTTGTCTGAGAAATCAGCTGAGTATTCTGCTCAGATCGAAGAAAGATTATTAGCTGCTTACACTAGAATTAGAAGTAGTGTTCGTAATGGTTTAGCGGTTGTATCTATCGAAAGAGGAGCTTCTGCAGGATCATTCTTCACAATTCCACCTCAAACGCAGGTAGAAATTGCTTCTAGAAAGAAAATCATTACTGATGAGCACTCTGGAAGAATTTTAGTTGACAGCGCATTAGCTGAAGAAGAAAAAGAAAAAATGGAACAATTGTTCTCTAAATTCTAATACGAGTCCCGATTTTATCGGGACTTTTTTTTTGTTTTTTTTGCCACAGATTAAAAAGATTATAAAGGATTATTTTATCTCAAAGCTGAGTAATTCAATCTGTGTTAATCCTTTTAATCTGTGGCAAAACAATTTTTATCCAGTTTAAAATCTTATTTTTTACCTTTATAAAAAAATTAAGTTTTGGGAATTAAAAAAGGAATTCGTTTCATTACATTAAAATCGGTTGGGTCTTATATCAACTTCTTAAGCTATGTTCGCCCACAAAAAGCTGTTGAACTTTCTTATGCTCTTTTTAGCCAGCCCAGAGTTGGTCGATTACAAAAAGAAGATTTACCCAAAATATTAAAAAATACAGAAACCGAAACGTTTCATCATAACGAACATCATTTTCAGACGTATATATGGAAAGGGAATCAAACCAAAATTCTTCTCGTTCACGGTTGGGAAAGTAATGCTTCGCGCTGGAAAAAAACATTACCACATCTTCAGAAATCCGGAAGTACCATTATTGCTATTGATGCTCCCGCTCACGGACAAAGCAGCGGTAAGGAATTTAATATTCCGCTTTATGCTGAATTTATAAACAAAGCGGTCGAGAAATACCAACCAACCATTATTATTGGTCACTCAATTGGTGGTGCGGCTTGCGTTTATCATCAATATTTATTCCCGAATACGAGCATTAATAAAATGGTGATTCTTGGAGCGCCATCAGACTTAAAAACACTGATCGACAATTATATTGCCATGTTGAGTCTGAATACTAAGATGTTTTCACTTCTTGAAACTAAATTCATCAATCGTTTCAATTTTAAAATTGGGGATTTCTCCGCACAAAAATTCGCATCACAATTTAATGTTGCCGGTTTTATCGCTCATGATACTTCAGATAAGATTGTTGCTTTTGAAGAAGGTCGAAAAATTGCCAGTAACTGGAAGAATAGTCAGTTTATAGAAACTGAAGGTTTAGGCCATGGTATGCATGATGATGAATTGTATGAGAAAGTAATTGAGTTTTTGTTTTCTGTAGAAAAGGCTTAATGCCGCTCAGTCGCTAAGGATCAGAGTTTTTTTTTTCATTCTAATTGTATTGTATATTCTCTGCGGAGTTTCTAGTGTGATTCTTCGTTCCTCAGGATGACAAGATTGAGAATAGAGGATTGTAAAGAAAAAAATCCGTTTAAATCTGCGTTTTTGCAATGCAAATCCGCGTCATCTGCGTATCATTATTAGCTATTTATTTTGTTTTAAGTTTTTCTTTTTTCAGCGTAAAATGAAAATAAAACTTAGTGCCTTTGTGTCTTTGTGGCAAATCTAAACAACTATTTTAAAAGACTTCAACATTTCTTTTTCGCCTTTTCCTGTTATTATGATTGCCCTTGAATCTTTGGTTTTTCTGATCCAGTCTTTCTCCAGCATTTTATTCAACAACAAAGTTCCTACTGATCCTGCGATATGATATCGTCTTTCGCTCCAGTCAAGGCAAGGTTTTAAGAATATTCTTTTTTGCTTTTGAGCTTCTTCTAAATTAATTCCAAAATCTGAAAACCATTTTTCTCCTTCGGGACTAATTTCGAAAGTACTATTCTTTTCGATTATTACTTTTTGTTCTACTAAACTATCGGCTAAAGCCACTCCTATTTTACCCGCCAGATGATCATAACACGTTCGGCAATATTTTACGGGAGGATAATTTTCGGTTTTCTTTTTTGAAGAAATCTCCGGCTTGGGGATAAGATTAGCCATAGCTTCAACAACGTAGGCTACTTCTTTACTCGAAAATCTATAATATTTATGTCGGCCTTGTTTTTTGACAGTCAGTAAATTTGCCTCAAGAAGTTTACCCAAATGCATACTCATATTTTGCGGCGATGTATTTACAGCAATCGAAAGCTCTGTGGCTGTAAAAGCTCTTCCGTCTAACAATGTCCACATAATGGCTGCACGCGTGGCGTCTCCAATTAATCCTGCCGCTTTTATAAATTGATCTTCCATTTTAGGTTTCCATAGTTAAATATAGAATGAAGTATTCTTTTGTAAAGTTAAATAACTTTGCTTTATTCCGTCAGCCTAGTGAAGTTTTATGGTTTTTATTTCATGAATATAAAACGATTACACTTTTAGAAAATAATATAAAATACGAACCCTTGATTAATGCCAGATTAGCTAAAGTATCTGGATGCGATAAAATAAAAAACAAAATATGATAGCAGTAATTTTTGAAGTAATCCCTAACGAAGGAAAAAAAGAAGAATATCTGAACATCGCCGCAAGTCTGCGACCAGAATTAGACTATATCGACGGATTTATTTCGATAGAACGTTTTCAGAGTTTTAGCGATCCTGAGAAAGTTCTATCCTTATCTTTTTGGAAAGATGAAGAAAGCATCCAGCAATGGCGAAATCTCGAAATGCACCGTCACGCACAGGCAAAAGGCCGAAATGAAGTTTTTAAAGACTACCATTTAAGAATTGCCACAGTTGTTCGCGATTACGGAATGTTTGAGAGGAAAGAAACGCCTGAGGATAGTTCTGAGTTTCATTCTTAAAATAAGGTTCAAAGGCGCAGAGGTTCAAAGGGGCAAAGGTTTTTTTAGATAAAGTAACCGCATGTTTGTCATCCTGAGGAACGAAGGATCACACCAGAAACTCGACAAAGATTATCAACTTTCTTTACGGAATTACTCATGTGATCCTTCGTCCCTCAGGATGACTAGATTGTGTGAAATCTAAAATTCTACCAATCCAACAACCCAACAATCCAAAGATCTAATAATCTAAAATTCTAAGAAGTCCAAATTTTGCTTACTTTTGCAGTATGGAAGAGAATTTAAAACGTCTGAATAAATTTATTGGTGAAACAGGATATTGTTCCCGCCGTGAAGCTGATAAACTTATTGAAGAAGGACGCGTAACAATAAATGGTGTTGTACCTGAAATGGGAACGAAAGTTTCGCAAAATGACGAAGTGCGTATTGACGGAAAACTGATTATTGAGAAACACGAAAAATTGGTTTACCTGGCTTTCAACAAACCGGTTGGAATTGAATGCACCACGAATCTTGAAGTTCGAAATAATATTGTGGATTATATTAATTATCCAAAACGCATTTTCCCAATTGGACGATTGGACAAAGCCAGTGAAGGATTAATTTTTATGACGAATGACGGCGATATTGTAAACAAAATTTTACGCGCCAGAAACAACCACGAAAAAGAATATACCGTAACGGTAAACAAACCTATTACAGAACGTTTTATACAACGTATGGGAAATGGTATCCCGATTCTGGATACTGTAACCAAAAAATGTAAAGTAGAGCAGATTAGTCAATTTACTTTTAAAATCATTTTAACGCAGGGTTTAAACCGCCAAATTCGTAGAATGACCGAATATCTGGGTTATGACGTAACGGCGCTTAAACGTATCAGAATTATCAATATTTCGCTTGATGTTCCGGTGGGACGTTATCGTGATTTGACTGATGATGAAATTAAAGAATTAAATCATTTAATTGAACCGTCAAGCAAAACCGAAGAAGCAAGTTTACCAAAACCTGAAGCTCCAAGACGACGAACTGATTTTTTATCAAAAGATGATGTTCCTAAGCGACGAACAGATTTTATATCAAAGGATGATCCCAGATTTAAGAAAAAAGGAGATTATTAAATTGATCTTATAAAAAAAGACCCTTTCGTTGCTGCGGAAGGGTCTTTTTTTTTATAACGCTTTTCTAATTTATTTTATCAAAACCATCTTCTTCTTTTGAATAGATAAACACCAAAAATAGATAAGATTACCGATACTAAAAGTAATATCCAGATTCCGTATTTACTTTCTTCTAAACCGTTTGGCACGTTCATTCCGTATAAACTGGCAATTAAAGTGGGGATCATTAAAATAATAGAAATTGAAGTCATTTGCTTCATAATATTATTCATATTGTTCGAAATCACCGAAGCATAAGCATCCATCATTCCGGTTAAGATATTGCTGTAGATATTTGCAGTGTCTTGCGCCTGACTTAATTCGATATCAACATCTTCCAATAAATCCTGATCAAAATGTTCTCTTTGGGCTTTTAGATTTTTAATTCGGTGAAACAAAACATCATTTCCTTTTAAGGAAGTAATAAAGAATACCAGACATTTTTCTATTTGCAAAAGTGCTTGTAATTCTTCGTTCTTGATTGATTTCTCTAAATTATCTTCGGCCAGTTTGATCTTTTGATTAATTTGTTTCAGATATTTTAAGTACCAAACACTTGAGGATAATAACAATCGTAAAACGAGATCAAAATTATCTCTTATGTGTATATTTTTTCGATTGGTATATTGTACAAAATCAGAAATGATTTCGGTTTCGTAAAAACTGATGGTAACACAAATATCTTCTTTAAAAATTAATCCTAACGGGATAGTTTGAAAAGGCAGTTTAACATCATTACTTTTTACAGGGATACGCATGATAAACAAAGTCCAGCCGTCTTCAGATTCCATACGAGGTCTTTCGTCGATATCTTCAATATCATTATAAAAGGCTTCAGGAACTTGCAGTTCTTCCAGTAAGTATTTTTTTTCTGTTTCTGAAGGAGACTCAATGTTAATCCAGCAGTTTGGAGTCCATTCTTTTGTCTCGGTTAATCCGTTGTTGTTTTTGTAAAAGGCTTTCATTTCAAAATTGCAGGGTTTTATCATAGCATTTTGAAATAATTCAAAAGCTATTTTAATTTAATACTAACGAATAATAATCGTCCATTGGAGAAGTTTTTTTTAAGTGGTGCAAAAGTATCCTTTATTTTTAAAACCCAAAAGTTTAAAAGTATAATTAAATACTAAAAAACCACCTTGAGCATTTTACTAAAGGTGGTTTGAGGAAAAAATTACTTTTTATTATTCAAAAACTCATAGTACAACGCTTTTGATAAAAATATCTTGTTTTGATATTCATCAATCTCTTCTTCTTTTCTAATTTCAATTAATTTTCCATCTAAGTGAAGTTTTGAAAAATACGCTCTTCGGGCTTCGTCATTAAAATTCAAACCGCTCAAAAATAGTGGTTCGACACATTTGTTTACTGCAATATTGTAAGTCGTAATCAGATTTCCCCAATTTACAAAACTGCACAACAAAACCGTTCCGTAAAAATACCATACCATTTGGTTGGCCAGATAAGCGTTTGTTTTTTGTTTTGTTATTTTTAGAAAAACAAAAACTAAACCTATGATAGCCAAAGTCAAAAAAGCATAAACTCCCAATCGTTTATAAGTTAATCCGAAAACTGAAATGTATTCTGAGTTTTTAATAATGGTACTTACTATTAAAAGTCCGTTTAAGACAATCCAAATTTTAGCCAGTTTTTTGAGATTAGCTGCTTGTTTATCAAAATTGAATCCGCCTTTAAAATAGAACATAATAACACCAACAGCCATAACAATTGAGAAAATTACCGAATTGACTCTTTCGTGTGTATCTGCGCTCAGGTTTGATTTTTCTATCACTTCAAAAAACTGTTCGTAATTGTAGGTTACAATAAATACTAAAAGCATAATATTTAGCAACAGTAAAGTGATTTCACCGCTTTTTCTCTCGAAGTCAATATCTAAAAATGAAAATGTATTTTGGTTTTTAATTTCGGCTATGTTATTAAAATCATTGTCTAATAATTCATTTTTTTCATAACAAATTTCGGGTACCCAATAATTCCAGAAACCGAATGAAATATAAAACCCTAATATTCCAATTAAGATTACTTCTACAATATCGATATCTAAAGTATAATCTGTAAGTAGAGAAGAGAAATGAGTACTTCCAAAAGAATAGGCTGTAAAAAATACTATTATAAAAATTGTTGGAATAACGAAATAAGCGATCAGCTTCTTGGCAAAGTTGTTATGAATTTTTCTTTCCGGAAGCCATTGGCTGAACATAAAAATACGACCTATCGACGCGAATGCATTTAAAAATACCAATGGAAATACCTGTATGATTTTAAGTTTTGATTCCTGGGTTTTAAACTGCAAAAAGAGAATGGAGATTGCCAAAGCCAAAAAAGAAACAAAATCTCCGTACCAGGCAAAAGCCAGACAAGATAAAACCGAAGTAACAACCAAGATTAAATGTGATCTGTCTGTAAAGCGATCCTGAAAGAAATAACAGATTGAACCGGTTAAGAATAGTCCAAAAATAGCGAGGTTTACTCCTATTGACTCGTTGTAAAAAAGCAGTGTAAATAGTATACTGCAAGCTAGAATGATTTGATGTTTTTTCATTGTTTTAAATTTTAAAAGTACTTTGTATTTCAAAGTATTTAGGTAAAAAAATATAGTTATTACGATTTCATTAATTTTTCAAGGTAAGAAAGGTGTTCCTTAAAGGCCGCACGTCCTCTGGGAGTCACCTGGTAAGAGGTTTTAGGTTTTTTACCCACAAACTCTTTTTTGACTTCGATATATTCTGATTTTTCGAGCGCTGAGGAATGACTGGCCAGATTACCATCTGTAATGTTCAGAAGGTTCTTCATCTCGGTAAAATCAACCCATTCATTGACCATCAGGATGGACATAATACCCAATCTGACACGGCTTTCAAAATCTTTATTTAGTTTATCAATGATTCCCATTGCTTGGATTTATTTGTATTTTTTGAACATTATTAATCCGTAAAAGATATGCAAAATACCAAAACCGATGATCCAAAAAACTAAACCATATCCGATATAAAAAAGAGAAACAAATCCTAAAAATAATTCACAGAATCCTAAGTACTTAACATCAGAAAATGTATATTTTTCTGCATTTACAAGTGCTAAGCCGTAGAAAATTAAAGTAGCCGGAGCGACTAATCCATAAATTTCGTGGTATAAAAGTGCCAGACAAAATATACCTCCGGCCAAAAGAGGAACGGCTAAATTGAATAACATATTTTTTGTTGCCGATGTCCAGATTGGTAAATCGTATTTTCTGCTTTTTCTGATTGTAAAAAATATACCAAAAGCAAAAGCACAAACTAAAATTGCAACGCCAATCCAGAATAATTCTGAAACTAAGTTACTAGTCAACAATATATGTTGATCAGTAAAATATTCTATCCCGTTTACTTTGAATAGCTGATACACGTACAATCCGCCAATTAAAGCCGATAGGCCCGCAAATACTCCTGAGAGTCCACTTAGGGATATAAATCTTGAAGAGCGCTCCATCATGGAACGAATGTGTGCTAAATCTTCTTGATGCTTCTGATTCATAAATAAAGTACTTTGTACTGCAAAGTTATATTTTATTTTCAATTAGCAAATAGAAAATTGATTTTTTTGTTGTGATTTTTTTTCGATGCGCCTAAATCGCTTTACAACCGGTAACTCCTAGCGGAGTTTATTCTGGAAATTAAATATTGTATATTTTAATATGTCACCCCGATGGGGCTCTACAAAACATAAATCATATATTTCTATAAATATATCGTCCCTCTGGGACTGCCGCATCACGCAACGTTGCGTGAGGGATATGGTCGGGCCCAAAGTATATAAAACAGCAAAGCCTACTCGATTGAATAGGCTTTGTTTATTATTTGATGTGAAAAATTACTTTTTCGCGCTTCTCATTTTTCTGGCTAAAAGGGTATTTTTAAGCAGCATTGCAATTGTCATTGGCCCTACTCCACCAGGGACTGGCGTGATAAATGATGATTTTTTGCTTACTTCGTCAAAATCAACGTCGCCTTTGATTACATAACCTTTTGGGTTTGATGCATCGTCTACACGAGTAATTCCAACATCTATAATTACAACTCCGTCTTTAACCATGTCTGCTTTTAAGAATTCAGGAACTCCTAAAGCGGTGATAATAATATCAGCATTTTTAGTGAATTCGGCTAAATTTTTAGTGCGGCTGTGGGTTAAAGTTACTGTTGAATCTCCAGGATTTCCTTTACGGCTCATTAAAATACTCATTGGTCGGCCTACAATGTGGCTTCTACCAATAACAACGGTATGTTTTCCGGCAGTTTCTACGTTGTAACGCTCTAGTAACTGCATTATACCGAATGGCGTTGCAGGAATAAAGCTTTCCATCTCTAAAGCCATTCTCCCGAAGTTTGTTGGGTGAAAACCATCAACGTCTTTATCCGGATCGATTGCCAATAAGATTTTTTGCTCGTCGATATGTTTTGGTAACGGTAACTGAACGATGAAACCATCAAGATCGTCATCTTCGTTAAGTTCTTTGATTTTTGCCAGTAAAGCTTCTTCGGTAATATCTTCGGGTAAACTTACTAAAGTTGAATCGAAGCCAATTTGCTGGCAAGATTTTACTTTACTTCCTACGTAAGTTAAACTTGCCCCGTTTGTACCAACGATTACGGCTGCCAAATGAGGTACTTTTCCTCCGGCATCTTTTATCGATTGAACTTCGGCTGCAATTTCGTTTTTAATGTCTTCAGCTGTTTTTTTACCGTCTAGTAGTTGCATTTCTTTTGAGTTAAATGTTTTGAGTTAAAAGTGAGAAGTTAACTGCTTCTCTATTATTAATATAGTTAAAAAATTTAAGGTCTAAAATTCCAAGCAACTTGAAACTTTAAACCTTAAACAAATTTTTCTTTATCTCGGCATTCCGCCTGGCATTCCTTTCATGCCTCCCATCATTTTCATCAGGTTTTTTCCGCCCGGACCTTGCATCATCTTCATCATTTTGCTCATTTGGTCGAATTGCTTCATTAACTGATTTACTTGCTCGACTTTGGTTCCGGAACCTTTAGCGATTCTGGCTTTCCTTTTTACGTCGATTATGGCAGGTTTGCTTCTTTCGATTGGCGTCATCGAGTGAATGATTGCTTCTATATGTTTAAATGCATCATCTTCTATCTCTACATCTTTCATGGCTTTTGAAGCTCCCGGAATCATTCCAACCAGATCTTTCATATTACCCATTTTCTTTACTTGTTGAATCTGCGTTAAGAAATCATCAAAACCGAATTCGTTTTTAGCGATTTTCTTTTGAAGTTTTCTGGCTTCTTCTTCGTCAAATTGTTCCTGCGCTCTTTCTACAAGTGACACAACGTCTCCCATACCTAAGATACGCTCGGCCATACGATCCGGATAGAAAACATCAATTGCTTCCATCTTCTCGCCTGTACCTACAAATTTGATTGGCTTGTTGACAACCGATTTAATCGAAATTGCAGCTCCACCACGGGTATCTCCATCTAATTTGGTTAAGATAACTCCGTCGAAGTTCAGGATATCATTGAAGGCTTTTGCTGTATTTACAGCATCTTGTCCTGTCATTGCATCTACAACAAACAAAGTTTCCTGTGGCTGAATTGCTTTGTGAACACGTGCAATTTCATCCATCATCTCCTGATCTACTGCCAAACGACCAGCGGTATCGACAATAACAACATTAAAACCGTTTGCTTTTGCATGTTTGATTGCGTTTTGAGCAATCTCTACAGGATTTTTGTTTTCTGGTTCTGAGTAAACCTCAACACCTATTTGATCCCCAACAACATGTAACTGGTTGATCGCCGCAGGACGGTAGATATCACAAGCTACAAGAAGTGGTTTCTTGTTTTTCTTAGTTTTTAAAAAGTTGGCAAGTTTACCAGAGAAAGTCGTTTTACCAGAACCCTGAAGTCCTGACATCAAAATAACGCTTGGTGTTCCCGAAAGATTGATTCCAGCAACATCGCCACCCATTAATTCGGTTAGTTCGTCTTTTACTAACTTCACCAATAATTGTCCTGGCTGAAGTGTTGTTAAAACGTCCTGACCTATTGCTTTTTCTTTTACTTTGGCAGTAAAATCTTTAGCAATTTTAAAGTTAACATCGGCATCAAGTAAGGCACGACGAACTTCTTTTAAGGTTTCGGCAACGTTTACTTCTGTAATTTTACCGTGCCCTTTTAATATATGGAAGGCTTTATCTAACTTATCACTTAAATTATCAAACATAATTTTTTCTTTATTTGAAGTGCAAAGATAATCTAATTAGGTATTTCAGGCAATTTTTATTTATATGTAGTTTTTTGCCACTAAGGCGCTAAGACACAAAGTTTTTTTTACCAAGAACGTTGAGTTTTTTTTGCTCGCAAAGTCGCGAAGACGCAAAGTTTTTATTGTTTCATGCAGATTAAAAAAGATTTTAGCTGATTTTCAAAACCCACTTAATTTATGGCTTTAAATATAAAAGGCGCAAAAGAAAAACCTTTGCGCCTTTGTAACTTTGTCCCTTTGAACCTTTTTTTTTAAAACTGAAAGTAGATAAATGGCTGCGAACCTGCAACGGCTGTAGCGTACACTATCCAGTAAACAAAGCCCAGGATAATTGCTTTTCCTATTAAAGGGGTTTTATCGAAAACAAATTTCATTTTTGATGTGATCACTTCTGGTAGGAAATGCCAAACATATCCAAAAAGCATTAATCCGAATACATTTTTATATCCTAATATAATGGCTTGCCAATGTTCTGGTTCGAATGTTAACTGACCAATATTGTTGATGACCTGCAAAGCTGTTTCGAAATCTCTGGCGCGGAAAAAGATCCAACAGAAAACTACAAAATGGAAGGTGATTACAATTGAGAAAAACGTCCATAAGAAATTGGAACTTTTGCCTTCTTTTTTGGAAGGAAAAAATTCCATGAAGATTTTATGCACTGCTAACGCTAGTCCGTGTAGTGCTCCCCAAACAATAAATTGTGCTCCTGCTCCATGCCATAATCCTCCTAAAAGCATTGTGGTAAACAAATTGAAATTGGTTACCAATGTCTGGTGTTTTTTCTTGGAAAGTAAAAATGTCAGAGAGAATAATACAATTGCCCCAATTGCTATACCTAACGGAATAAAACTCTCGTTTATATTTGACATTCCCCAAAGCAATAATCCGAAAAAGAACAAACTTGGGAATAAAAAGCCGGCGAATGTTCCTTCTCTATTTCCTCCTATAGAAATATACAAGAAATCTTTTAGCCAGGTGGATAATGAAATGTGCCATCTTCTCCAGAAATCAGTAATGGATGTTGACTTATATGGCGTTCTAAAGTTGGCCGGTAATTTGAATCCTAACAATAAAGCAATTCCAATTGCCATATCTGAATATCCTGAAAAGTCGCAATAAATTTGAATCGCATAACCATACGATGCCATTAAATTTTCGAACGACGTATAATTCATTGGCGTGTCGAAAACACGGTCCACAAAGTTTATTGAGATGTAATTTGAGATTACCGTTTTCTTGATTAACCCACCAATAATTAAAAACAAAGCATTGTTTACATCTTGCTTGGTCAGATTTAGCTTTTGATAAATCTGTGGCAAGAAATCTTTTGCCCTAACAATTGGTCCGGCAACTAACTGCGGGAAAAACGAAACGAAAAATAAATACTCAATATAGTTTTTTGTTGGCTTGATTTCTTCACGATAAATCTCGATAATATAACTCATCGACTGAAACGTATAGAAAGAAATTCCGACTGGCAGAAAAATATCATGAAGCTTATAATTACCATGAAACATATCATTGAATGTTACAATCATGAAGTTCATGTATTTAAAATAGCCCAATAACCCTAAATTCAGGATTACACTTATAACCAGATAAATTTTCTTTCGGCTGTCTTTTGCTTCTCTATAGATAATTTGGCTTAAGCCGTAATCTACAACCGAGGAAAGCAATAAGAGCAAAAAGTAAATTCCGCTTGACTTATAATAAAAGAAAAGCGAGAAAAGAATCACGTATGTTAATCTCAAATAAAATGTCTTGCGTAAAAAAGCATACACAAAATAAAACACGAGAAACAATCCTAAGAATAAACCGGTATTAAATAATAGTTTTTCTTCGGGATTGTATATGAACCAACTTTTAGCCTGTTCTAAAGTAACTGCACCGAAATTTTGAACAAACCAATTATTTATGTTATCTATTGTAATCAACTTACTTTTTTAATTTAAAATTATCGTATGCTTTTAAAAACGCCTCTGTAAACAAGTCTCCTTGTTTTTCGTATCCTTTTTTAGAATAATGAACCCAATCGGGCCCTATTAATCCTTGAGATTTTAATTGCTGAATTCCATGCATTCCACCAAATTCATCATATAAATCCCAAACAGCTACATTGTCCGTTTCGGTCATTTGAATTATACCTCTCGCATAATCGAATATGTAAGTATTAGTTCTTCTTCCTTTAAGCAAAGAAGGTGCTGGCGTACTAATAATTATCGGCACATTTATATTCTGCTCTCTCACTTTCTTAATAAAGAGACGAATCTGTTCAATATAAGCTGAAGCTTCCATGTGATCATAACTTTCATTTGTTCCAAAGGAAAGAACCAACATATCAGGATGCAAAGCTTTTAGTTGTTCAAAAAATAATGGATACTTATTATAATCCGAAAATTTTGCTCCGTTTACCCCAATACCACTGTACATGATTCCAGGCGCATCTTTTTCCAGAACAATTCCGTTAAGCGCGTATTTATCAGCATTTTTATTCGGAATCAGAAAGATTTTATCCAATGCTTTATCCGAGTGATAAGAATGAGAAAAAGAATCAGATTCGAGATCTAATGAAACAAATGCTGAACTGGTAATATTTTTAGGCTTTGTTTCATTTGTTAAAATCCTCAGCGTTCTGCCCGCACGGATGTTATTTGACTTCAGATGATTCTCTCGTTTAATTTCAGCAATCGAGATGTTATACTTATCAGCAATTGTCGAGATCGCTTCGCCTTTTTTAATTTTATGAGTAATTACTTTTCGCTCTGTTGACTGAATTGTTTTGGTCTGGGATGATGTAGCCAAATCAAACATATTTTCATTTTTGGGCGTAATGATATGAATAGTATTAAACTTAAAATTTGCCTCTTTGATATGCAATTCGATTGCAAAACCACCATTATCTCTCCATAATGCTATCCCGCTCAAACCAACAGGAACATTTTTAAAAGGATGAATGTTTCGATAACTTTCCAATGCTCTGTTCGAATAAAAACGCTCGTTATAAGAACCATTTGTTTTTGCCAGTTGATAAGGAAAAACCAATCCTCTGCCGGCATTACCAAACTTTCGCTGAAGATTAAGCCTGATTTCATTGGTCATTAAATCACTCTGAATATGAGAATCGCCAATATGTACAATACTTATTTTTTGATTATTATGATCCTCGTTTTCTTTTAATTTCTCAAAAAAACGCTTTAAGACTTTTGCATTATAGATTCCATCCTCTGAAAAAGAATCAACTGTTGCTGTATCGACTTTATGAATCATGTTTTTTGTTATTGGTATTGGATCTGGCTTTTGCATTTTATCGTTTGTTGCGAAAAAAAGGCAACAAAAGAAAATCATTAATCTAGTCATTTACGCTATCATTTTTTACAGAAACGGAATCTGTATTTGTTTTCCTGACGGCTTTCCGCTTATTAACGTCAGTTTCTCTATTTTCTCGCAATGCTTTATATTGCTCGTAACCTTTATTTAATTGATCGTATAATAATTTACCTATAGCTTTTGCTCCTCTTTGATTAAAGTGTGTATAATCTTTATTGGCTTTTGCCGGAGATTCATCTACCCATTTTACCATAGATCCGTCGCCTCCCATTAAAGTATACAGATTCACAAATCCTGATTCGGTTTCGAGTGCATATCTTTTTTGAGCTTTCATTAAAGGCACAACGGCAGAATCTGTTTTCATTTCCATATCATATTTTGTAGACTTATCAGCTGTTGAAATAATCAAAATAGAAACTCCCGGAAAAGATTCTTTTATTTTATTCACCGCTTTTGTCATTCCTCTTTGATACCAGGAATAATTCTTGGTTCCGTAGTTTAAAACGTTGGTTCCGTAATGTAAAATAACCAAATCGTATTTTAAGCTATTATTGAATCCCTGCATTACATTGGCATTAAACATCGATATTGGTAATCCTGAATTTCCTCTTTGCGAGAAATTATCAACGTGAACTCCAATCCCATTATCAAAATTAAAGCCATAAATAGGAATTGAATCAGCATGGATGAAATTAGCTTTGAATGCCTTGATACTTCCCGAGCTTACTTTTAAGGTATTGATCAAATTGTTTGGGACAAGAGTTTTTCGTAAAGTATCTTTTCCGATAATAAAATTTACACTTCCTTTTTTAGACGATCTTCCATAATACAAAGTAGGATTATCTAAAGTTGTCGCGTATTTATTAAGACCTGCCTCGTATTGAACCCAGGTGGTATTTACTTTGTCATTTGCAAAAAACACATGACCGTTTACTCCAAAAGGACTAATTGGATTTTTAATATTTAAATACGAGAGTGTTTTCCAATTTTTAGAATACGAAGATTTTACAGATCCTCTTGAAGCTGCAGATTCTGAAGTTATCGAAACAAATCCAACACCATTACCTCCAAAACGTTCCTGATAATTAGATCGAACATCCTGCACGATCAAATCGCCATCTGTCATGGAATCTCCATAATAAGCAATCCTAACTTTGGCCTGCGGATTCTTTTCGAGTTGATATAATTTTTCATAAAAAGAAATCAGGTATTGATATCCTTTATAATTATCAAAAGTTTCAGATGGAAATTCGATTCCCTCAGCAGCGTCAAAAGTAATTTTTTCTCCTGCTTCCTTCTTTTCACTTTCAGAAATACTGTCGCCTTTTAGCGCCAAAGAGTCGTTCGCTACTGATTCTAAAAGCAAGCTATCTATAAGCACATTTTTAGAATCTACCTTACTATCTGGAAAGATTTTATCAGGTAAGATTTGTTTAAATCCAATGAAAGCTATGAATGCCAATGCTACAATTGCAAAAGACTGAAAAAAATAAGATTTTGTGTTCACTAGTAATTATAAATTTGAAGAAAGGATATGTTAAAATTTTTATTCAAAATTCCTATTAATTCCTTATAAAAAAGTATCTGCAAAGATAGAATTAAACATTAATTTATGAATTATTTTTAGCATTAAAATAAAAACAAAAAAAGAGGCTAGATTTATCTAACCTCTTTATCAAAAAAAAAATAAAAAAAACAAAGCTAATGATTCACTAATTTTAATGCTTTGGCATTTGTTAGTTAGGGTAAAACAATCTTTAATTTTTTTAGATTTATAAATCAATTATTTTAAGATCGCATACTCTAAAGTAACATAACCTCTTTCTCCAGCATCATTTGTCATGGTAAGGAATTTAACTTTATAGTAGTTTCCTGCTGCATCTTTTACTACATAAAAACGATCTGTTCTGATACTTGGTAATGAACCATTTTGTCCTCCACCATTTCTCCAGTTAGCACCAATCATTCTTTGATCAGTAAGAGAAGCTTTAAAACTATCCTCAACCACTTTTGCTTTAGTAAAATCTGCATAAGATCCTCCTGCAGAAACTAAAACCTGATACACTTGTGTTCCACCTTTTGAATTTGAAGTAATAAAATCAGAGTAACCATATGTAACATCCCCATTACCCATATTTAAGTAATTTGTAAACACAGTAAAGTTAAGGTCCCATTTTACTTTTGCTGGTTCAACTGAAACAGTATTTCCTGAAGTCAAACTAAAAAATGAAAAATTAAAATCGGCATCTTTTGCAACTATCTTTTCTGTAAAAGTTTTAGAATCTAAATCTGCATATTGAATTTTATATCCATTTCCACTTCTTAAAATTCTAACTTTTTTCCATCCTCTAGCAGCTCCGTCAACTTCTACACCACCTACAGCTGGTTTTGCACTACTAACAGCAAATCCTAAGTTTACTAAATATACTTTGTTTTCAGCATCTGTTACAGAAATTTCAGCAATTGCCGTTCCAACTCCTGCTCCAGCTCCTGCCAAAACACCTGTAGGATTGTCAACATATCCATTTGATGCTGCAGTTTCACCACCACCTGCTACAACTTTTATATCAATTACTTGTGGCAAAGTAATATCAGATGTTTCTAATTTCTTCACTGCCATCTTTACAGATCCATTGATGATTACTCTAAAATCTGTTGAGTTTGAGAAACCAAAATCCCAAGTAGCTCTATTAACTGATTTTGACTCTCCGGCACTTAAATCTAAATAAAGTTGATTAGGTTGGTTTGGACCTCCTACTGATGCTGATAAAGTTGCACCTACTGAAGGAACTTCAGGTTTTGGAGTATTGTCGTCATCACTTGAGCATGATGCTAGTGATAATAAGGCTATTGATAAGAATAATAGTTTTTTCATTGTATTTGTGTTTTTATATTAAAGATTAAGATTATATGCTAATTTTAAAAAGTACGAACGTCCGTAAGCAAGCATTACATCTCCTGACGAAGCGTGAACAGCATTTTGATTTGTTCCTGATTGAATCACATTTGTTACATCCAGTATATTTCTGGCCCCTATTGTAACTTCAAACTGATCTTTGAAAAAGTTTTTTCGGATAGAAACATCAAGCCAGT
This sequence comes from Flavobacterium sp. SLB02, assembly GCF_009664855.1. GTDB lineage: Bacteria > Bacteroidota > Bacteroidia > Flavobacteriales > Flavobacteriaceae > Flavobacterium. The sequence goes on along the minus strand of NZ_CP045928.1, from coordinate 6,089,966 downwards.
TACTAGGGTCAATTGTAGATAAAATATATGATGAAGAACCTTCAACAAATTGTTGTGTTCGCCCATTATATTTATAATAACCTGACACAATAGTTTTCCATTTCGGAATCATATAAGAAGCACTGGCATTTAAGTTGAACGAATAAAGAAATTTATCGTCTGAAGTAAATACCTGATTTTTTATTTCCTGAGAAATCCCAACTATTGCAGCACCAAAATTAACCGTTAGATTATCTTTTTTGAATTGGTTCATTGTTGAGAAATTCCACATTCTGTATTTGCTGATATTCACATATTGATATTCCGGATTTCCTGTATCGGGATTAAATCGTGAAAGTGCCATGTCTATTCTATCATTAACATCTAAGTAACTTCCTGAGAATGTATTTGAAAGTTGCGCCCCAGAAGAAAAAGTAGTCGATTTTTTAAGACTGGCTTCATAAGAAGTACTTGTTTCAGGAATAAGATTTTCATTTCCAACGAAAAAGTGTCCATCAAAAATTTGTTTTGAGTATAATTCCTCAAAAGTTGGTGTTCTAAAAGAGTTCCCATAAGAACCTCGAAGTTCAACTCCCTTATCAAATAAATATCTTAACCCAAGCGATGAAGCATATTGATTATCGAACTGAGATTGAGCAGAAAATCTAATTCCTGGTCGGATCGAAAATCTATCACTTGCCATAATTTCTGAAGCAGCAAAGAAATCGTAATTTTCAAGCGTTTTACGAACAGGTGCCATAATATTACTTGCTTCCTGAACTAGCGAATAGCCACGATTATTTACAAACTCATAACCTAATTGCAAATCGACCGTTTTACTTGAAAAAAAGTTATTCAGGGTTCCTGTAGAATAAAGTACTTCCATCGACTGATCTTTTACAATAACATTGTTTGCTTCATTTTTAGTAAACAAATAATATCTGAAACTTTCGATATCACGTGCTTGTCTCTGATGAGAAAGTGAAACATTATAGTTTAATTGAGAAAACAACTTACCGGTAGCATTTAAATTATGAAAATATCTGTTTGTTAAATATCTTTTATCATCTGCATAACGATACGATCCTAAAGTAGTATTAAAACCAGATTGCACGGTACTATTATAATAATCTACATTTTCATCTAAGTATTCGAACTTATAGAAAAAGCGAAAATTATCTTTGTGGTATGCAATTAATGCTGTTGCATTTAACTGATCTTTTGGCAACCATCGGTAACCACGCGTACCGTCATTTTCAATATAATCAGGTCCATTTTTATCGCTTAGAAACCCTTGAAAATCATTTCGGCTTGCGCCAAGTGAAACAAACCAATTCTTATTAAATGTATGAGAAACTTTTAAAGACTGAATATGGCGTCCCTGATCAAAAAGTGAATATTCTTTGCTTACTGTTTCTTCCTGAACTGATGCTGTAATGCCCCATTTATATTGCGAAGATTTTTTTGTAATTATATTCAAGACACCACTTACAGCGTTTGCTCCGTAACTAACTCCCATCGAACCCTCGACAATTTCAATATGATCAACATCATTAAGGTTTATCTGTGATAGATCAATATTATTTCCCAAACCTGCTTCATTAATTAAAGGAACATTATCAACCAGAATTTTAAAATATTGCGCATCTAATCCAAATAATGAAACTGTAGATCGCCCACTTGTTCCGCTGGGTCTAACTGTAATATTTAAATATTGATTTAAAACATCTGATAAATTATTTGCTGCTAAATTTTGAATATCCTGATTTGAAATCACACGAACATTAAAAACCGATTTCTTAATTGACTGTGGTTCAAACTGTCCAGTAACAACCACTTCAGAAAGTTTATTTACAGCTGTTGTATCCTTTTGTTGTGCAAAAGAAATTTGACAAAAAAGGAAAGCTGTAAAAAGGGTAAATTTTATTTTCATTATTTTTATTCAGTCTTAATAATGGGACAAATATATAAACTATTTTTATTTGTTCTAAATAAATTTATATATTTGCGAAAATTAAAAACAAAAAAATAAGTTATGATTTCAAAAAGCCTCTTCTTTTCAGCCGTTATGGCTTTGACTTGTAGCCTTGGTTTCAGTCAGGATAAAAAACAACAAGACATTAAATCAATCAAATCTATGTGCGGTTGTTATGAAGTGAAATTTAATTTTACAGAAACTTTTCAATATCCTAAAGATTCTCTTACTTACAAGCCTTCAGAAACGAAACATGAATCTGCTTTAGAATGGGTAGAGCTATTAGAAGACACTCCTAATAAAATTGTAATGCAACATTTATTGATAGTAAGTGACGATATGATCATCAAACACTGGAGACAAGATTGGCTATATGAAAACACTGATTTATACTCGTTTGACAAAGGAACTTCCTGGAAATATAAAAAACTGGACAAAAAAGCCGTAAAAGGACAATGGACTCAAAAAGTATATCAGGTAGATGATAGTCCGAGATATGAGGGATCATCAACTTGGGTACATGTAGACGGACAAGATTATTGGAAAAACGTTGCTGATGCTCCTCTACCTAGAAGAGAGCAAACAAAACGTAATGACTACAATGTATTGAAAAGAAGAAACATTCACGAAATTACTGCTACTGGATGGAACCACGAGCAAGATAATGACAAATTGATTCGCGATGCGAGCGGAAAAGATGTTTTGTTAGCGCAGGAAAAAGGTATGGATGTTTACACTAAAGTAGCAGACATTAAATGTATCGCCGGACAAAAATGGTGGAAGGAAAATAATGCGCTTTGGAAAAATGTTCGTGACAAATGGCAAACGCTTTTTGACAGACATAAAGACTTAAACCTTGAAGCTAAGGTAGACAGAAAAGCGCTTTACTCTCTGTTGTTCGATTTGAAACCAACTGCTACAAAAGCAGAAACAGATGCTATTATCGACAAATTTGTAAAATAAAATATTTGTGTTAGTTATAAAAAAGCCGATAGTTTTAGGACTATCGGCTTTTTTTTGCAATAAACCTTATTACATTCTTTCAGGAACTTCTATTCCTAATAATGTAAATGCTGATTTTATAACTTCGGCTACTTTCTGCGAAAGCTGCACTCTGAATATCTTTTTAGTCAAATCTACTTCTCCTAATATATGTACTGACTGATAGAATGAATTGTATTCTTTTACCAAATCATAAGTATAATTTGCAATTAATGCAGGGCTGTGATTTTGAGCTGCATTCTGAATTACTTCAGGGAAAACTTCGATTTGTTTTACCAATTCTTTTTCTTTTTCGTGCAATTCTTCGGTATGGGTTGTGGCAGAAAAATCAAAATCGGCTTTACGGATTATCGATTGAATTCTGGCATATGTGTACTGAATAAACGGACCTGTATTTCCGGCAAAATCAACAGATTCTTCAGGATTAAACAAAATACGTTTTTTAGGATCTACCTTTAAGATGTAATATTTTAAAGCACCAAGACCAATTGTTTTGTACAATCTCGCTTTTTCTTCAGCAGAATAACTGTCTAATTTCCCTAAATCTTCAGAAATTTGTTGTGCTGTATCGGTCATATCCTGCATCAAATCATCAGCATCTACAACAGTTCCTTCACGGCTTTTCATTTTTCCTGATGGTAAATCAACCATTCCGTATGATAAATGATATAAACTTGAAGCCCAATCAAAACCTAACTTTTTAAGAATTAAGAATAAAACTTTAAAGTGATAATCCTGTTCGTTACCAACGGTATAAACCATTCCGCCAACATCCGGCATATCCTTTACACGCTGAATCGCTGTACCAATATCTTGTGTCATATAAACCGCGGTTCCGTCAGAACGCAAAACAATTTTACGATCCAGACCTTCATCTGTTAAATCAATCCAAACAGAACCGTCAGGATCTTTTTCGAAAACGCCTTTATCAAGACCTACCTGAACGACATCTTTTCCTAATAAATAGGTATTACTTTCGTAATAATATTTATCAAAATTAACTCCAAGATTGGTGTACGTTGTTGCAAAACCATCATAAACCCATTGGTTCATCATTTTCCAAAGGGAAATTACAGCATCGTCTCCAGATTCCCATTTTTTAAGCATTTCCTGTGCTTCAATAATAATGGGAGCTTGTTTTTTAGCTTCCTCTTCGGTTTTACCGGTTTCTACTAATTGTGAAATTTCTGCTTTATACGCTTTATCAAACTCCACATAATATTTACCTACTAACTTATCTCCTTTTAAGTTTGAACTTTCAGGAGTTTCACCATTTCCAAATTTCTGCCATGCGAGCATCGATTTACAAATATGAATTCCACGGTCGTTTATGATTTGAGTCTTATATACTTTTTTACCTGAAGCTTTAATGATTTCGGCTACAGAATATCCTAACAAATTGTTACGAACGTGACCTAAGTGTAAAGGTTTATTCGTATTTGGCGAAGAATATTCGACCATAATAGCTTTGTCCTCCGGACTTGGAGTTACATATCCAAATTTGTGATTGTCTCTTATTTCATTAAAGAAATTCAAATAATAACTATCGGCAATTACAATATTCAAAAAGCCCGAAACAACGTTAAAACGTGATACTTCAGGAAGATTTTCGACTAAATAATTCCCTATTTTATTTCCTAATTCTACCGGGTTGCTTTTGATCACTTTTAGTAAAGGAAAAATTACCATTGTAATATCGCCCTCAAACTCTTTTCTGGTAGTTTGAAATTCGATTTTATCAACAGTAACATCAAATAATGCTTGTATTGCTTTTTGTATAGAAGGAGTAAGAATTTGTGATAATGACATGTAAACTTATTTTTAAAGTGAGCAAAGATACTGCTTATTCATCAATTACAGAAAATGAAAAACATATAAAATAGAACAAAACACTTAGAACTTCTTAAAAAGCTTTTTATTCTGATTGTTAAAATTATCAAAAAATTAAAATGCTAATCTATTAAAAAACAGGGCATCTTAAAAAAAACAAAATGTTTTTTAATTTTTCCTGTAACATATCGATGATAAAAGAGTCTTAATAGGGACTTTGAATTCGTTTGAAGCAAAAAAAAATCTAAACAAAAACAAAAAACAAATCATCATCATCAATCAAATCAAAATAATCACGACAACATTATGAAATTAAAATTCTTTCTGTTTGCATTACTGGGGGTAATTGCAACAACACAAGCCCAGAACACGGGAACAGTGTCCGGGAAAATTACCGAAAAATCGAATAATGCGCCTATTTCTTACGCCACAGTCTCAATCAAAGATAACGGAAAAGTAGTTACAGGAGTAAATACAGATGATAATGGAAGCTTTTCGATTAAAAATTTGGCTTTAAAAAGTTATACTATCGAGATTCAGTACATTGGATTTAGAAAATACGTTGGGTCAGTAATTTTTAGCGACAGTAAAAAATCAGCCACAATTAATGCTGCTCTTGAAGAAGAAGCAACGCAACTTAAAGGTGTAAATATTGTAAGCGATCGTTCGACAATAGAACAAAAAATTGACCGAAAAGTAATTACTGTCGGAAAAGATTTAACAACTGCCGGAGCTTCTGCATCTGATATTATGAACAACATTCCATCTGTAAACGTGGATCAGGATGGAAAACTTTCACTTCGTGGAAACGATAATGTTCGTGTATTAATTGACGGCAGACCATCAAATATTGATCCTGCTCAATTATTAAAACAAATTCCATCAACTTCGATCAAAAAAATTGAGTTAATCACTAATCCAAGTGCGAAGTACAATCCGGAAGGAATGTCTGGAATCATTAATATCGTTTTGCATAAAAATGCCAATACTGGTTTTAACGGAAGTTACAGCGGTGGAATCACGTTTGGAGAAACGGCTAAATACAACCAGTCTTTGAACCTGAATTATAAAACCGGAAAAGTAAATTTCTTTGGAAACGTAGGTCAGAATTTTGGAACTTATTTTAATGAGGGCTATATTAAAAGATTAGATCAGGACATTACTCAAAATTTAGATATTAAGAATGACAATGATTCTTACTTGTATAAAATTGGAATGGATTATTTAATCGATGATCATAACACTTTATCATTTTATACCAACCAAAACAAATCTAACGGAAAAGGATTTGTAGACACAAACATTGATTACAACAATGTAGCTGATTCTGATTTATTGAATGTTTTTCAAAAATCTAAATATACTGGTCCGGATCAGGTTGGAACTTACAACTTAGCATACAAACACATCTTTAAAAAAGAAGGTCATACTTTAGATTTTGAAGGAAACTATAGCGATAACAAAGAAACACAATATGCTTCATTTGATACTCAGTCAACAAAACTTGACAATACTAAAAATAGCGTAATTTATGATGACTACATTAGAGGTACTCGTAAATTAAGTACTTTAAACGTTGATTATGTAAATCCGTTAAACGAGAAAACTACTCTTGAAGCAGGTGCCGAAGCCAGAATTACTAAAACGGATAACGATTATACTACAGGAAACCCATTAGCTGAAATTCCGGTTTCTAATTATACTTACGACACTGATATTTATTCGGCTTATGTAACTTTTGGACAGAAATTTAAAAAATTCAGTTACCAGTTAGGAGCTCGTTTTGAAAGCTATAAAGTAGCTGCAAATTTAAATCACGGTCTTGAAAAATTTGATGATGATTATATTACTTTATATCCATCAGCTTATTTCACTTATAATTTGAATGAGAAAAACACTTTACAATTTAGCTATAGCCGTCGTGTAGACCGTCCTAGTTTAGAACAGACAAAACCTATTCGTGAGTTTTCTACTCCTTTAGTAACTTCATTAGGAAATCCTGAATTGAGACCTCAATTTACCAACTCAGTAGAAGTAAATTACACTAAAACTTTCGAAAAAGGAAGTTTTACAACAGGAGTATTTTACAGAAGCATCAATGACCAAATTAGCAGAATTTTATACCCGGATGACACAGATCCAAGTGGTAACAAACAAATCATGACTTTTACCAATTATGATCATAATACTTCTTATGGTTTCGAAGTTTCTTTCAATTATAAGATAACAAAATGGTGGGACATCTCTCCATCTATTGATTTCTCAAGTATTAACCAACAAGGAGTTGTGTTTTTATATGATCCGGCAACAAAACTCAGCAATCCAATTGAAAGAAAAGTTACGGTTGCTGCTTTCAACGGTCGTATGAACTCAAACTTTAAAGTAAACAAACGTTTAAGCTTCTTATTATTCGGATTTTACAGAGGTGCTGTTGATGGATTGCAAAATAATAGCCATGAAATGTACAAAATGGACATAGGTTCGCGTTATACATTGTTAGACAACAAGATGAACATTAGTTTACGTTTTAATGACGTCTTTAATACAATGAAATATGCTTTTGATACGATGTATCCTTATCCTCAGAAAGGACAATTTACATGGGAAAGCCAAACCGTTTATTTAGGATTAACCTATAATTTTGGTGGAGCAAAAATCAAAAATCTTGAGCGTAAACAAAGAGAAGACAACACTAATAAAGGTGGTGGCGGAATGTTTTAATCCCACTTTTACTAGTAGATTTTAATAGTTCTTGTAGAAAAGAAAAGCCTGGAGTTTGCCAACTTCAGGCTTTTCTTATTTTGTGTAAAAAATTCCGCAATTCCTTTATCTCTTCGGGATTTCCTGTTTGGCTATTATCTGTTATGGCTGACGAATGGTAAAAAGTAGGTTCTAATTTTTCCTGTAATAATTTAATATTCGAAGATCGTAGGCCTCCTCCGGGCATAATCTCGATTCGGTCTTTGGCAAGTTTCTGAATCATTTCTAAATCATCAATTCCTTCCTCTACATTTTTTCCGCGTCCAGAGGTTAGGATTGTTTGAAAACCGCAATCAATAACATCTTCAAGAGCCTGTCCTATCGAATTAACACTATCGAAAGCACGATGAAAAGTACAGGAAAGCGGACTGGCCAAATTGACTAATTCCTGATTTTGTTTTTTATTGACACTTCCCTCAGGATTTAAGATCCCAAAAACAAAACCATCAACACCCAATTTTTTCAGGTGTTTTATATCTTGCTTCATTTCTGTAAATTCTTCATCAGTATATACAAAATCCCCTCCGCGAGGTCTTATGATGACATGCATTTTAATTGATAATTTTTCACGAACTCTTACCGCCAAAACAGCATTAGGTGTTGTTCCGCCAAGTTGCATGTTTTCGCATAACTCAATTCTGTCTGCACCACTTTGCTCTGCAATCAGTGCCGATTCGTAATTGAAACACGCTATTTCCAGTTGATTTTTTTTCATTTTGATTAAAATAATTTTCTAATGAGACCTAACAGGTTTTAAAAACCTATTAGATCTTAATTTGCAATTTATAAAAAAAACCTGCTCCAAAAAAGAGCAGGTTTTAAAATATAATGCAAGATGAATTAATTTACCATTTAATAATAGCACTTGCCCAGGTAAAACCACTACCAAAAGCAGCCAAAACAACTGTATCTCCCGATTTGATTTTTCCTTGTTCCCAAGCTTCTGTCAAAGCAATCGGAATTGAGGCTGCGGTTGTATTACCGTATTTCTGGATATTGTTATGAACCTGATCATCCGTTAGTTTGAATTTGTTTTGAATAAATTGTGAAATTCTCAAATTCGCCTGATGCGGAATCAACATGTCAATATCAGAAACTTGCAAACCGTTTGCTTCTAAACCTTCATTGATTACCTCTGCAAAACGAACTACTGCATTTTTAAATACAAATTGCCCGTTCATGTATGGGTAATAACTTTCGTCATTTGGGTCGTTATCTGCTAGAATATCCGTTACCCAACGCGCTCCCATTCCTGGCGCCTGCAAAGCTAATTCCTCTGCATGTTGTCCTTCTGAATGTAAGTGAGTAGATAAAATTCCTTTTGTCAAATCTTCTTCACGGCTTAAAACCGCTGCTCCTGCACCATCTCCAAAAATCACCGAAACTCCACGTCCGCGGGTTGTCATATCTAATCCTGTAGAATGTACCTCAGAACCAATTACCAAAATATTTTTATACATTCCGGTTTTAATATACTGATCTGCGACAGAAATAGCATACACAAATCCCGAACATTGATTTCTAACATCTAATGCTCCAACTGTTCTTAATCCTAAATCGCGTTGTACTAAAACCCCAGGTCCTGGAAAATAGTAATCCGGACTTAATGTAGCAAAAACCACAAAATCAATATCTTCTTTGGCTACGCCAGAACGTTCTATAGCAATTTTAGCTGCTTTTACTCCCATTGTTGTTGTGGTATCTTCTCCACGAATAATATGTCTTCGTTCCTGAATTCCCGTACGCTCCTGAATCCACTCATCATTGGTATCAATAATCTTAGACAAATCGTCGTTGGTTACAACATTTGAAGGAACATAATATCCTAAGCCCGCTATTTTTGAATGATACATCTTATTTTATTATTTGTTAAAAATTTGGATTGCAAATTTAAGTATACTTTAAATCATTAGCGTACAAATTAGTGTTTTTTTCGTAATTGACAATTTAATATACTTTAATTATATATTCAATTAAGACTATTTACATTTTGAAAAATCAGTTTTTATCGCAAAATGATGAAAAGTATGAAAAATAACGTTTAAAATGTAACAAGATTGAATTACTTTAGTCAAACATAACGAATACCATTTTTAAACTTCTAAAATTCAAATTATGAAATTAAAGGTTACACTCCTATTATTTCTTAACGTCGGCTTTTTTGCCTTTGCTCAGGAAAATTTAACCTATCAAAAACCTTCTAAATCGATATTAGATTTAGCCGATTACGAAAAAGCTCCAACAGTATCTATGGACACTAAAAAGGAGAACATGTTACTAATGTATAGAAACACATATAAAACATTAGACGATTTAAACCAGGAAGAACTTCGTTTAGGCGGCCTTAGAATAAATCCGGTAACTAACATATCGAGTACAGTAACTTACATTATCAATCTTAAATTAAGAAAGATTAGCGGGAAGAACGAAATACAGGTAGCAGGTTTACCTGACAATCCAAAAATAAGCAACATTTCATGGTCACCAAATGATAAGAAAATTTTGTTCTCGCATACTACAAATTCAGGTGTAGAACTTTGGGTTATAGATGTAGCAACTGCAAAAGCAACAAAACTTACTGATGCCACTGTAAATGCAAACCTAGGCAATCCGTTTAGCTGGTTTTTAGACAATGAAACTATCCTTGTAAAAATGCTTCCTAAAAACAGAAAGCCTTTATTGGATTCTAAAAAAGATTTACCAACAGGTCCAATCATTTCGAGCACATCAGGAGCAAAATCGCAAAACAGAACCTATCCTGACATGTTGAAAAACCAAAATGACGAAATTAATTTTGAGAACATCATTACATCAGAATTGTACAAAGTAAACCTTAACGGAACTGCTACTTTATTTAAAGAAGCAGCGATGTATGCAGGAGAAAGAATTTCGCCAGATGGTAATTTTATTATGATAACTACAATCCAAAAACCATTTTCATACGTAGTTCCATTAAACAGATTCCCATCTAAAACAATTGTTTATGATGCAAGAGGAAAAGAAACTAAAATCGTTAATGAAGTTCCTTTAAACGAAGTAATCCCAAAAGGTTTTATGGCAGTTAGAAAAGGAAAAAGAGAAATGACCTGGAGAAATGACAAACCAGCGACATTATCTTATGTTGTAGCTTTAGACGAAGGAGATCCAGCTAATAAAGTTGATTTTAGAGATGAAGTTTTTTTATGGGAAGCTCCTTTTACAAACAATGCAACAACTTTGGTAAAAGTACCTCAACGTTACAATGACATTATTTGGGGTAATGACAATACTGCTTTTCTTACTGACGAATGGTACGACACGCGTAATACAAAAACGTATTTAATTAATCCGTCAAACCCGGCTCAGCAACCAAAAGCAATTACAGATCGAAACCAACAAGATGTTTACTCAGATCCGGGAGTTTTTGAAACTAAAAAGAATGAATACAATAAATATGTTTTAGCCATCGAAAAAGACAATGCATACCGTATTGGTGAAGGATATACAAAAGAGGGACAATTTCCTTTTATTGATGAATTCAATTTAAAAACACTACAGGCAAAACGTGTATATACTTCGACCTATAAAGATAAAAAAGAAGATTTATTAGAAATTGAAGATTTAAAATCAGGTAAAGTTTTAGTTCAGATTCAGTCTAAAAGCGAGTATCCTAATTATTACTTCAGAAATATTAAAAAACAAAATAGCCTGACGCCTATTACTTCTTTCCAAAATCCGTTTGAAAGTATTAAAAACGTGAGCAAAGAAGTAATCAAATACAAACGTAAAGATGGTGTTGAACTTTCGGGAACTTTATATTTGCCTGCAGGTTATGATAAAGCAAAAAAAGAGAAATTACCTTTGTTAATCTGGGCATACCCGGCTGAATACAAAGACAAAAACAGCGCTGGACAATCGACTCAAAACTCAAACGAATTTACGTTTCCTTATTACGGATCTTTCGTTTATTGGGTAACCAAAGGATATGTGGTTCTTGACGATGCCGCTTTCCCGATTATTGGTGAAGGAACGACAGAGCCTAATGACAATTTTATACCGCAACTGGTAGCTAATGCCGAAGCTGCAATTGATGCCGTTGATGCTTTAGGGTATATCAATCGTAAAAAAGTAGCTGTTGGAGGACATTCTTATGGAGCTTTTATGACTGCAAACTTACTTACACATTCAAATCTTTTTGCCTGCGGAATTGCCCGAAGCGGAGCTTACAACAGAACCTTAACTCCATTTGGTTTTCAGAGCGAACAGCGTAATTACTGGGAAGCTCCTGAGGTTTACACTGCAATGTCTCCTTTTATGAATGCAGATAAAATGAAAACACCACTTTTATTAGTTCACGGTGAAGCGGATAATAATCCAGGGACTTTTACTTTGCAGACAGAACGTTATTATCAAGCTCTAAAAGGTTTGGGAGCAACTACAAGAATGGTAATTTTACCAAAAGAGGCACATAGTTATGTTGCCAAGGAAAATATCTTACACCTGCTTTGGGAGCAAGATCAGTTTTTAGAAAAATATTTAAAAAACTAGATTTTTCAGAATTAACCATAAAAAAGAAACCCGACAGTTTAATCGCTGTCGGGTTTTTATTTTCACAAAAGATAAAAAATTATCTCATTTTCTAATGGGCAAATTATTTAATTACAGGTAATTTAAACCTAAAAATATTTCCTGTTCAAGAGGCAAATCAATTTCACTTTCAAAAAATATTAATTGTCTTTTATACACTGTTTCAATCAGATAATGATTTCCTCTAAAATAAGTTTTTCTAATTTTTACCGGCAAATTCGATTCGGCAACCATTTTAAACTGATGTGGGTAAACTAAAGTCTTGTGCGTTTGATCTTCATAAGAAAGCAGTAAATGAGTAGGAACTTCATTTACTTCTCCAAAAAGTGATGCTACATATTTAGTTTCAGGATCTTCGTAAATTTTTGCCGGATTATCTTTTACGATAACTTCTCCGTTTCGCATTACAATTGCCTGATCTGCAAACGACAAAGCATCTGTACTATCATGCGTGGCAATAATACAAGTGATTCCTTTTTGTTTTAAATATTTAAATAAATTTCGGCGTAAAGCATTTTTACGAAAAGCATCTATTTGGCTAAAAGGTTCATCAAGTAAAATTACTTCTGGCTCTAAAGCCAAAACTCTTACCAGTGCAACCCTTTGTTGTTGTCCTCCGCTTAAAAACTTCGCTTTTACATTCGAAAATTGCTCCATTTCTACCATTTCTAACAATTCCTGAACACGAAGTTTTTTCATATTCGCAAAACCATTCGAAAGAAACTTACCAACGTTTTCAGCTACAGTTTCAAAAGGAGACAAATCAAAATCCTGAGCCAGATATTTCATATAAGGCATTCCGGGAATCAAGTTGTATTTAGGGCCTAAAATAGGCTTTTCGTTATAAAAAATTTTACCTTCATTTAAATCATATAATCCATATATTAATTTAAGAAGCGTACTTTTTCCGCAGCCGCTTTCACCAATAATAGCAATATTTTCTCCTTTATTAATAGTAAAAGAAACGTTTTTTATAACAGGGTTTTCGGTATACGAAAAAGAGATATTTTGAATGTCCAGCATGGGTTATATTTGAAAGCACAAATTTACAATGTTTAATTTCTAAAGTCAAAAAAAAGCTGCTTCAATTATGAAACAGCTTTTAAGAAATTTTATTGCGTTTGAAACTTATTTTCCAGCTTCTGCTTTTGCATCGTTTACCATTTTATCGTTTGCAGTAATTGAGAATTCTACACGACGGTTTTGTGCTCTTCCTTCTGGGGTATCATTAGTTGCAATAGGATCAGCAATTCCTAAACCTGAAGTTTTGAAACGGCTTGATTTTAATCCTTTTGAAGCCAAATAAGCTTGCACAGAAGCAGCTCTTTGTCCTGAAAGCGTTAAATTGTATTCCGGTTTTCCTGTATTATCAGTATAACCAAAAATTTGAATATCAGTATCTCCATACTCATTAAATACAGGAACTAATTTATCCAAGTTTGCTTTTGCCTGAGTTGTCAAAGTTGACTTGTTAGTGTCAAAACGAACAGAGTTTTCATTTAAAGTTAAATGAATTCCTTCACCTACTCTTTCTACAGAAGCACCTGGCAAAGCCTGATCAATTTCACGAGCTTGTTTGTCCATTTTGTTTCCAATAAGCGCTCCGGTTCCACCACCTACGGCAGCTCCAATTGCAGCACCAAGAGCAGCGTTTCCACCACGTCCTAAATTATTTCCTAAAATACCACCAATAAGTCCACCGGCAACTACTCCAATACCTGCACCTTTTTGTGTGTTATTTGCGTTTTTTACTGAATCACAACTTGTAAAGAAACTTACTAATACAAGTAAACTACTCAAACCTAAAACTGTTATCTTTTTCATATTATATATTTTTAATTTTAATTAGCTCTTTGAAATTGGTAAACAACGTCTTTTACTTGTCCTCCAACATTAATATTATCGATTAACTGAAAAGAAGTTTCAGTCACACTTCCAACTTTTAACAAGTAACCATCTCTTACTTTCTTTGCTTTAATTCCAGCATCAAGAATCTTAAGTACAAACATACCCTGATTATTAATACTCCAAACAATTGGTGAACTAAAACCAGTACAGCTTGGCGCAGTCAATGCCATTGTTCCTTTGTTGTTATTTGAGATAAAGCTCCATGTACTACCAATAAAGCACTTAGAATCAGCAAGATCAAAAGAATTCACTTTGATGTATTCAGAACCAGGATAAGATACATTGGTTAAAACCCAATTTCCTTTAAGAGCGACTTGAGTAGATTTATCAAGTTTAGTCGATAGCGTAGTAGCTTCAGTTGAAGCCGTAGTCGAAGCTGATTTACACGCGAATAACATCGTGGCGATCATGCAAATGAAAATAATTTTCTTCATTTTGTACATTTATTTAAGTTAATACTTACTTATTTAACAATTATTATACCACAAAGATACAATTCATAAGAATATCTTGTGTTCCAGAATCTAATTATTTTCTTTCAAAATTAACACTTACGACATTTTGTCACTTAAAATGCAATTGGTATTCTATTTGAAGAAATGAGAATCATCACATTAAACTAAAAAATTAAAAAAATATGACAACAGGTAAAATTAATGTTTCGGTAGAAAACATCTTTCCCTTAATCAAAAAGTTCTTGTATAGCGATCACGAAATCTTTTTACGTGAGTTAATTTCCAACGGTACAGATGCTACTTTAAAATTAAAACATTTAATAAGTATTGGTGAGGCTAAAGTTGAATATGGAAATCCTTTTATCGAAGTAAAAATCGATAAAGAAGGAAAAAAAATTCACATTATCGACCAGGGTCTTGGTATGACAGCTGATGAAGTAGAGAAATATATTAACCAGGTTGCTTTTTCAGGAGCCGAAGAATTCCTTGACAAGTACAAAGATTCTGCGAAAGATTCTGGAATTATTGGTCATTTTGGTCTTGGATTCTATTCAGCATTTATGGTTGCTGAGAAAGTTGAAATCATCACAAAATCATACAAAGATGAACCAGCTGCACACTGGACTTGTGACGGAAGCCCTGAATTTACTTTAGAGCCGGCTGACAAAATTTCACGTGGTACAGAAATCATCCTGCACATTGCCGAAGATTCTCTTGAATTTTTAGAAGATTCAAAAATCAGCGGATTATTAAACAAATACAACAAGTTTATGCCTATTCCGATTAAATTCGGAACAAGAACAGAAACACTTCCAAAACCGGAAGACGCTCCTGAAGATTACGTAAACGAAACTCTTGAAGTAGACAACATCATCAACAACCCTAATCCGGCATGGACAAAACAGCCAACCGAATTATCTGATGAAGACTATAAAAATTTCTACAGAGAATTGTATCCAATGCAATTTGAGGATCCGTTGTTTCACATTCACTTAAATGTAGACTATCCGTTTAACCTGACAGGAATTTTATACTTCCCTAAGTTAGGATCTGATATGCAAATTCAGAAAGACAAAATTCAATTGTATCAAAACCAGGTTTACGTTACCGATAACGTGGAGGGAATTGTACCTGAATTTTTGACAATGCTAAAAGGGGTTATTGACTCACCGGATATTCCATTGAACGTTTCTCGTTCAGGATTACAGGCAGATGGTGCGGTTAAGAAAATCTCTAACTATATTACCCGTAAAGTAGCCGATAAACTTAAAGCTTTATTTAACGAAAATCGTGCTGATTTTGAAGCTAAATGGAATGATATTAAAATCGTTTTAGAGTACGGAATGCTTTCTGAAGATAAATTCTACGAAAAAGCGGGTGCATTTGTTTTATACCCAACTGTAGATGACACTTACTTTACTCTTGAAGAATTAAAAGAGAAACTAAAAGAAAACCAAACCGATAAAGACGGAAAACTAGTCGTTCTTTATGCAGGAAACAAAGAAGCGCAACACTCTTATATTGAAACAGCGAAAGAAAAAGGATACGAAGTATTGCTTTTAGATTCTCCGATTATCTCACACTTGATTCAAAAAATTGAAGGTGATAACAAAGATGTAACTTTTGTTCGTGTAGATTCTGATCATATTGACAACTTAATCAAAAAAGACGAAAACACGATTTCTAAATTATCTGACGAAGAAAAAGAGACATTAAAAACCTCATTAGAAGCTTATATTCCTAAAGCATACAGTGTACAACTAGAAGCTATGGATAGCCAGGCAGCTCCGTTCATTATTACTCAACCTGAATTTATGCGTAGAATGAAAGAAATGAGTCAGTCTGGTGGCGGTGGAATGTTCGGAATGGGAAATATGCCAGAAATGTACAATTTGGTAGTAAACACCAATTCTGATTTGGCAACCAACATTTTGAATACTGAGGACAAAACACATCAGGAACACTTGGTAAAACAAGCTTTAGACTTAGCTAAATTATCGCAAAACTTATTAAAAGGAGAAGCTTTGACTGCTTTTGTAAAAAGAAGTTTTGAAATGATTAAATAATATTTTTCATAAAACAAACGTTTTAAAATCCTGTAGGCCAAGCTTACAGGATTTTTTTTGTGCCCTCACTTTTTTTATTACATTTGAATGCCTTATCAATCTAACAATTAACAAAAACCATTATGAAAAAAACCGCTATTTTATTACTGGCTATTTGCGCAACAGGATTTACTTATACTTCTTGCTCCAGCAATGACGAAAATAAAACCAATCAGCCAGATGTCTCAACACTTGGAGCATCAATTGCAATTGATGCCACCACAGAAATGGATATTAAAACCGGATTATTGGTTTCTACAACATCTTCTCCAACAGGCAAGCCAGCCGAAACCGCACCGGGGCTTTGTGCAACTGTTACCGTAACACAACAAAGTGCCGACTCTTATCCAAAGGTATTTACAGTAGATTACGGAACTACAGGCTGTACCGATAATACAATCATAAAAAAAGGAAAACTAAAAATTACAGTTTCAGGACCAGTTACAACAACAGGAAGTAAAATGACGATCGAAAGAATCGATTATTCTATTACCGGAATAAAACTTGAAGGAACAATTGAATATATCAACAGCACAACCGTTCCAACTGTACCGCAGTTTACCAGAACAGTAACGAATGGGAAATTTACAGATTTAGCTGGAAGAGTTTATCTTAATACCGGAACAGTTACCATAAAACAAACTGCAGGGGTAGATACTCCATTTGTTTTAATGGATAATATCTACGAAATGCCACAAGGAACTCATACCGTAACGGCACAAAACGGAGAAAAACTAACACTTACTGTTCAGGAAACACTCATAAAAAAATACTCTTGTGAATTTATTTCTAAAGGAAGCTTGAAGGTTCAGGGCGGAATATTAAATGGAATTGTTGATTACGGAAACAATGACTGCGACAGCAAATACACTTATACAAACGAAAACGGAACTTCATTTAATCTGGTAATGTAATTTACTAATTTTAACAAAATTCAAGAATCCCAATTTAGAAATAGATTGGGATTTATTTTTTGCAAAATTTAAACACTACATCATTACATTCAAACTATTTTCTTTATTTTGCAGCAAAATCTAAAAAACCAATGAAAAAATCAATTATCGCTTTTGTTACACTCGCACTATTAGCATCTTGTAGCAAAAAAGAATCTACCGACAACTTGCACCTTACAGGAAATATAAAAGGATTAAAAAACGGAACTTTATACATTCAAAGAATCGTTGATACCTCTCTTGTAGCTATTGACAGTATTAAAATAGACGGAGACTCTTCTTTTGAAAGTGACATTAAACTGGAATCACCTGAGGTACTTTATTTATACCTGGATCGCGGAGTTACAAATTCATTAGACAATAACATCTTGTTTTTTGCAGAACCAGGAAACATCAATATCGACACTAACTTAGATAACTTTATTTTTAGTGCAAAAATTACCGGATCTAAAAATCAGGAACTATATGATGAGTATAAAAAAATAAACTCTCGTTTTAATGATGAGAGCCTTTCTATGGTTGAATCAAGATTTAAAGCCATAAAAAGACAGGATCAAAAAGCAATAGACAGCATCGACGTAAAACAAGAATCTAATATCAAAAGAAAATACCTGTACACTACAAACTTTGCTCTTAACAATAAAGATCACGAAATAGCACCTTATATTGCGTTATCAGAGATTTATGACATCAATATCAAATTCCTTGATACGATTCAAAAATCGATGACTCCTAAAGTAGCACAGTCGCTTTACGGAAAAAAACTAACCAAATATGTTGCCGACATTAAAAAAGAGCAGCAAAAACAATAGTACATCACTAATAAAGCAAAAAAGTCCTGAGAAATCTCAGGACTTTTTTGCTTTATTAGCAAACTCCAAATTTTTAAAACTCCAAATTCCAAACTACAACGAACTAACTTTATAATTGAATTGAAATTTGGGATTTTTAAAGTTTGATTTTTATTCCATTTTATCTTCCCAACAATGCTCCGAACATAGAAAGAACAAATATTAATCCGTACAATACTAAAATTGCCAGCATAAAAATACCGATAAATTTGTAATGTGACTTCAAATAACCGAAAGAACTGGTTAATGCTTCGGTATCATTGTCTCTAAAAGCTTTTTTTGCATTAGATGCAAATTTGAATAAATAATAAACCGGGAAGAAATAAATTGCTGCAATAATAAAATATACTATTCCCATTACTACCGCAAAAGAACCTCCCATAGCACTGGCTCCAGGAATAGCAGTTCCCATTGCTGCGAAAAATGTCCCTGCAAAAACAGCAATTAACATCATAAGTCCAATACCCACAAAACCTACTATCGATAAAAAGTAAGCCCATTTTGCGGTTTCTTTTAAAAAGTCTTTTGCAGATTGATCGAGTTGCAACTCAAATTTTTCAAAAACTGAATTTTCTTCCATTTGTTATATGTTTTGGTTAAGAAACAAACATAAGAAAAATATTGTTACAATTTTCACTAAAATTTTGTATTGATCACCAAAGTCTGGGGTAAAAAATAATTTCAGTTTATTCCAAAAAAAAACCACCACTAAAAAGTGATGGTTTTACGTTGAGCCGGCGGAGGGACTCGAACCCACGACCTGCTGATTACAAATCAGCTGCTCTAGCCAACTGAGCTACGCTGGCGACTCATTACGTTTACAAAAATACAAGTGGCTTTTCAATTATCCACAATAATTTGCCCTTTATTTTAATTAAAAACCACCACTAAAAGTGATGGTTTTATTGAGCCGGCGGAGGGACTCGAACCCACGACCTGCTGATTACAAATCAGCTGCTCTAGCCAACTGAGCTACGCTGGCGACTCATTACGGGTGCAAATATAAAGCGGTTTTTCGTTTTACCAAAATAAATTTGCACTTTTTTTATACTTTTTTTGCTTACAATTCGTTGATTTTAGCAATCAATTGATTAGCAGTTTCTTCCAATTCAACATTGATTTGTTTGAAGTGTGCTTTTTTGTTTTCAACGTTCTTAGCATTCACTTTTGTGATCAAAGTATCAAAAGCTGCGATAGCCTGATCGATCAAAGCATTCGTTTCCGGAGTTGGATTTCCTGTTGTAGACATTTCGAATAAGTAAATTGCCTCAATAATATCTCCTAATACGAAGTTGATGTCTTTTTTTAAATTTTTAACGTTTGCCATTTTTATTTTATTTTAATTTGCGACTGCAAAAGTACATATAATCTTTCTATTAAGTGCTATGAAATGTAAATTTCTAAAATAGAAGCTTTTCCGCTTAAAATAAATGCATTTATCTCAGCGGGAACCAAAACGGTATCTCCTTTTATATAGGTTTGCCTGAATCCTTCAAATTCAATTTTAAAACTTCCTTCGATACACATATAAACGGTAAAAGTTTCTCCTGATTTAGCAACTTCAACTTTATTTTCTAACGCAATAAAATTGGTGGTAAAATAAGGACAATCAACCACTACATTTGATGTATTGACTTTTGTCTCATATTTCTTTTGTGTATGTACCTTATTATAGTTGATAGCATCAAGCGCTAGATCTACATGAAGCTCTCTTGTATTTCCCTGAGCATCTTTTCGATCAAAATCATACAAACGATAAGTAATATCAGATGTTTGCTGAATTTCGGCTACTACTAATCCTGCACCAATGGCATGAACAGTTCCGGTTTCAAGAAAGAAAACATCTCCCGATTTTGCTTTTACGTCATCTAAAATCGATACTAATGTTTTATCCTCTAAATGTTTCAGATATTCCTCTTTGCTTGAATCTTCTTTAAAACCAACGATGATTCTCGCATCGGCATCAGCCTGCATTACATACCACATTTCGGTTTTACCAAAAGAGTTATGGCGTTCTTTTGCCAATTTATCGTTTGGATGTACTTGTATCGAAAGGTCTTCGCGGGCATCTAAATATTTAAAAAGCAACGGAAACTGTTTTCCAAATCGTTCATACACTTTTGTTCCCAGAATTTCATTTGGCATTTCATCAATAAGTTCCATCAATGATTTTCCTTTCAAAACTCCGTTAGCAACAACACTAATATCGCCTTCTACGGTTGATAGTTCCCAGCTTTCACCGGTAATTTTAGAAACGATTGGTTTGTTCAAAATTGTTTTCAACTTCTCTCCTCCCCAGATTCTATCTTTTAAAATGGGCTCAAATTGCAAAGGGTATGATTTTAGGTTCATTTTTTAGGGCTACTATTTTTATTAATTTAATATCGGTCTGAGATTATTTTTACTTCTATAAGACTAATTCTTTGACAGTTTCAAGTGCTTTTGGAATGTGTTTTCCCGCATTCATACTATCAAAAATCAAAATAACAACACCATTTCTATCAATAACATAGGTTACTCTTCCTGGTAAAAGACCAAATAAGGTATCGCGTACCCCGAAAAGGTGTCGCAGTTTTTTATCCTGATCAGACAAGAGTATAAAAGGCAATTGATGTTTATTGGCAAATTTATGATGTGATTTTACACTATCGCTGCTTATACCAATAACCTCAGCACCAAGATCTTTAAAATCTTCGTACTGATCTCTAAAGCTACAAGCTTCAGTAGTACATCCAGGTGTATTATCTTTTGGGTAAAAATAAATCACAAGAGGCTTTCGACCCAAAACACTTTGGCTTTCAAAAACTTCTCCATGACTATCTTTTGCAGTAAAATTCGGAACTATATCTCCTATTTTTAATGACATTTATTATTCTCCTTTATAAGTTACAAAATTGCGGTCCGTTTCATTCAAAACGATTTCTAGGTCAAAATCGGGCTGAATTCTTTTTCTAATTTTATTCCATATCACAACAGCAATATTCTCTGCAGTTGGATTCAAATCCTGAAATTCCGGAACATCCAGATTCAGGTTTTTGTGATCAAACGGAATTTCTACTTCTTCCAGTATAATATCCGCTAATACTTTCACATCTAAAACAAAACCAGTTTCCGGGTCAATTTTCCCCGTAACACTTACTGTTAAACCATAATTATGACCATGAAAATTGGGATTATTACATTTTCCAAAAACAGCGTTGTTTTTTTCAGATGTCCAATCTTTTCTGTGCAATCGATGTGCAGCATTAAAATGCGCTTTTCTTGATATGGTTACTCTCATTGGGTGGTTGGTTAGTCTGGGTTATAGCTTATGATCTTCTAAATAATGATCAAATTCATCAAAAATTATTTTAAACCAAACAGTATAAATCTCAGGTTGTTTCTGGATATCTGCTTTTACATCTTCAATCTTCATCCATTTCCAGTCTTCAACTTCTTCAGGATTGATGGCCGGATTATCGTTATAATAGCCAATCATAACATGATCGAGTTCATGCTCTGTTAAACCATTATCAAAAGGAGCTTTGTAAATAAAATGAAAGAGTTCTTTCAATTCGGCTTTAAAACCCATTTCTTCAAACAATCTTCTGCCTCCGGCATCAACATTCGTCTCTCCCTCACGCTGATGACTACAACATGTATTGGTCCAGAGTAAAGGCGAGTGATATTTGTGATGAGCACGCTGCTGTAGCATAATTTGGTTTTTATCATTTAAAATAAAAACCGAAAAAGCGCGATGCAGAACTGCTTTTTCATGTGCTTCTAATTTTGGCATTAAGCCAATTTGCTCATCGTTTTGGTTTACTAATATTACGTTTTCTTCTATCATAGGGCTTATTGATCAAACAAAAATACGAAAAAAGAAATGGCTTGAAAATCCTGACAGAGATTGTGAAAAGTTTAACGAGCTGGATATTTTACAAAAAACTGATTCACAACAAAATACACATCATTCAATCGCAAAAATCCTTTAAAAATAAGCCCTAAAAACTAAAACGGAATGTTTTACGTACATAATAAAAGTTAAAACATACTTAAAAAAATCTCAATTGTACAATACACAGGATTTCAGGGCGAAATCTAGTTGTATCTTTGAAATCACAGAATTAAAGCACTCAAAAACAATGAAAACAAAAACCCAAATCTTCAGCCTTTGCTTTTTAATTCCGCTTTTTATTTTACATGCATGCGGACAAAGCGCAAAAAAACAAAACACCAACACAGTAGTCATGGAAAACAAAATCAGCAAACCCGGAAATCCTTATTATTCGAATACAGATACCACCAAACTTAATGTCACGAATGCTGAGTGGAAAA
Organism: Flavobacterium sp. SLB02; assembly: GCF_009664855.1. Taxonomy (GTDB): domain Bacteria; phylum Bacteroidota; class Bacteroidia; order Flavobacteriales; family Flavobacteriaceae; genus Flavobacterium. The sequence continues at coordinate 6,067,265 of NZ_CP045928.1, read as the reverse complement.
AGGTATTATCCGAAGATGTTTATGACGTAATGCGAAATGCAGATACAGAAAGACCTTTTACCGGAAAATACTGGAACACTGACGAAAAAGGAACTTATTATTGTGCTTCATGCGGCAATTTACTTTTTCGTTCCGGAGCTAAATTTGCCAGCAGTTGCGGATGGCCAAGCTTTTTTGAACAAGACAACAAAAAAAGCGTAGTATATAAAAATGATAATTCTCTGGGAATGGAAAGAATCGAAGCGCTTTGCGGACGTTGCGGCGGACATTTAGGCCATTTATTTGATGACGGACCTGAGCCAACCGGAAAACGTTATTGCATGAATTCGATCGCACTTGACTTTGTTCCTGATTCTAAATAAAACAACGATGAAAAATATATTTCTGATTGCCATTTTTGCATTATCCCTGAATGGATTTGCACAAAATACCAAAACAAAAAGCGCTTCGAACCTTGAAACTATTACCCTTGGTGGAGGTTGTTACTGGTGTGTTGAAGCCGTTTATGAAAATTTAGACGGAGTAAAATCGGTAGTTTCGGGTTTCTCAGGAGGAAAAGTAGCCAACCCAACTTACGAAGAAGTTTGCACAGGAACAACCGGTCACGCCGAAGTAGTACAGATAACTTATGACAAAACCAAAACAGATATCAATGAAATTTTTCAGGTTTTCTTTACGGTTCATGATCCAACAACATTAAATCGTCAGGGCGCCGATGTTGGAACCCAATATCGCTCTGTAATTTTTTATAAAAACGCTGAACAAAAAAATGCTGCTGAAAGTATTATTGCAGAATTAAACAAAGCAAAAGTATACAACAGCCCGATTGTGACCAAAGTCGAGCCTTTTAAAGTGTTTTACAAAGCCGAAGATTATCATCAGAATTATTACGCAAACAACAAGAACCAGCCCTATTGTAAAATGGTGATTCAGCCTAAAATAGAAAAATTCGAAAAAGTCTTTAAAGACAAATTAAAAAAGAAATAATTCTCATTTATATTGGTTAATAATAGTTACCGTCCATTTTCATGGACGGTCTTTTTATGATTTTTTTTGCCACGACATGAGCCGATAGCGAACAGATGAACTAATTTCACGAATTAGCACTAATTTTTTCTTTTGTTATCCTCATTATGGTTCGTAAAAATTCGTAAAATTAGTAGCTAACTCTTTTTATAAAATCCATTCATATTTTTTGTAATTTGCAGCCACAAACCAATTAAAAAGCACATAATGAAGCAATTATTTTTCTTCTTTGCCTTATTCTTTACATTTTTTCAAATACATTCTCAGGAGAATTTACCGACAGATTATCTCTCAAAAGAATTTCATAAAGACCGTAGAGAAGCCTTTAGAAATCTCATGCCGGCAAATTCTGTGGCATTAATTTTCTCTTATCCCGAAAGAGTTTTTTCAAAAGACATTAATTATAATTTCCACCAAAACCCTGATTTGTATTATTTATCAGGATACAAAGAACCCGATGCTGTTTTATTACTTTTTAAAGATGTTCAGGGAACCGAAAAATACAATGAAATTCTTTTTGTGAGAGAAAGAAATGCCAGCAAGGAAACCTGGACCGGAAGACGCCTTGGAACCGAAGGCGCAAAATCTAAACTAGGTTTTACAGCGGTTTATAACGGAAAAGATTTTAAAGATTTTGAAATCGATTTTAAAAAATTCGACAAGATCATTTACGATAAAATCCCAACAGATATTGGTAATGATAAAAGCGGATTTGATCTTTATAGCTTATTGGAAAGTTTTAAAACCAAAGCTGCCATCTCAAAAGAAAATGAAGCCTCATCAATAGATCTTTTTACAAACATTACAAACACGCTTCGCGAAATAAAAACTCCCGAAGAAATGAATTTGCTTCGTAAATCGATCAAACTTTCCTGCATTGCACACAACGAAGTCATGAAAGCCATTGGACCCAATATGAGCGAAAACGAAGCCGACGGAATTCACGCGTACGTGCACAGACATTACGGTGCCGAAGGCGAAGGCTACCCGCCAATTGTAGGCGCCGGAGCAAACGGATGCATCCTGCATTACGGAGAAAACAACGCTACAAAAATCGACAATCAATTATTATTGATGGATGTAGGTTCTGAATATCACGGTTATTCTGCCGATGTTACCAGAACAATTCCGGCAAACGGAAAATTCACCGAAGAACAAAAAGCAATTTACCAATTGGTTTACGAAGCTCAGGAAGAAGTATTTAAAATCGCCAAACCAGGAACTCTATTCCAGGATTTAAACCAAAAATCCAGAGAAGTAATTGCAGCAGGATTAATCAAACTTGGGATTATTACAGATCCTAGAGATGCCCGAATATATTATCCGCACAGTTGCTCGCACTATCTGGGTTTAGATGTTCATGACAAAGGAAATTACGCCGGCATTCTAAAAGAGAATATGGTGCTCACCGTTGAACCCGGAATCTATATTCCGGCAAACAGCAAATGCGATAAAAAATGGTGGAATATTGGTATTCGTATTGAAGATGATATTGCGATCACAAAAGATTCCTACGAAAATCTATCCGTAGAATCCCCAAGAAAATGGCAGGATATCGAAAAACTTTCTGCACAAAAAAGCACTTTCAACGAAATGAAATTTCCTAAGATATAATATAAGATCCTGCCTGGTGAGTTTCTATATTCAAAAGCCAAAAAAATCATCAAACAAATGAAAAAGTATTTATTTTTATTGCTTTTTACAGCATTAGTAGCTTGTAATAGTCATAATGAGAAAGCAAAAGGATCCAAAAAATCAATTAATAAAGAGAGCGTCAGCCCATCAACAGCAAAAACAAGATTGAGCAATAAGTCTATTTATGATTCAAAATTTATTACAATCAAAAACGTCTTAATCAATGGTCATAAAGTAATATTGTCTAAAGCAGAATTTGAATCGATTTATACTCACATTGATTCTACAAAAACACAGATTTGGGAATGCGGAAGTCCCTTTAATTGGCTAGACACAGAATGGATGATTAAAACTTACGGGAAAGAAGATCGAGAAACAGGAATATTTAGCAAATTCAATGGCGAAATAACAACAATATATAGTAAAAATATTGAGTTTGCCACCAATAAACATATTGTATTATTTGATACTGGTTTCGCTGATAATAATTCTTTTAAAATTATTTCACATAATATAATACTGAACAAAAACACTACACTAAATGAATTCAGACACAAATTTCCGAATTCAGAAATGGAAACTACCGAAAATCTAAACGTAGTAAGATTTAGATTTTATTTAAAAGAATTAAATGACGATGCTTTTCTATTTTATTTTAAAGATGGAAAGTTGAATTATTTTACTTTGTGGTGGCTTTTATGCTGAAAAAACAACTCTTAACCATAAATAACATCAAAAATAAGATTGTGTCTTAAAACTAAATTCAATACCTGCTGACAAACATAATTTTCAATTTTACTTAATTTGTATTCTTAAAATACCTAAAAATGAAAGCACTTACCTTCTCTTCTTTCGGAGATTCAGATGTTTTAAAATATATCGAAATTCCCAATCCGGAATTAAAAAGTGATCAAATTTTAGTCGAGATGAAAGCCATCGGATTAAATTTTGCCGATGTTTACAGACGAAAAGGAAATTATCACCTGAAAGGAAATCCGCCATTTATTGCTGGTTACGAAGGTGCCGGAATTGTAGTCGACGCCAACAATCACTCCGAATATAAAATTGGAGATCGAGTGGCTTTCGCCGATGCGCCTTTTGCCAATGCAGAATTGGTTGCTGTGAATACCAACCATGTTTTGCCGCTGCCCGAAGCCATTTCTTTCGAGACTGCCGCTTCTATCCTATTGCAAGGTTTAACGGCGCATTATCTGGCAACTGATAGTCATAAAACCGCGAAAGGCGAAACGGTTTTAATTCACGCTGTTGCGGGCGGAGTTGGTCAGTTTCTAACACAAATCAGCAAATTATTAGGCGTAAATGTTATTGGTTTAACTTCCTCTGCAGACAAAGCAAAAGTAGCCATCGAACAAGGTGCTGATCACGTTTTTCTATATAATGAAGATTGGAAATCGGCTATTTTTAAAACGATTCCAAAAGGCGTTGATGTCGTTTACGATAGCATCGGAAGTACTTTAAAAGATAGTTTCGAAGTTACCAAAGAATGCGGTCAGGTCGTTTTCTTTGGGATGGCAGGCGGTGATCCTGAACCCATAAATCCAAGAATGTTAATGGATACTTCTAAGACCCTAACAGGTGGTGACTTGTGGAGCTACTTAGTTTCTAAAGAAGAAAGAATCAAAAGAGCCAATCAATTATTCGACTGGATCATCGAAGGAAAAATCAAACTTTCTGAACCCACTTCTTTTAAATTATCAGAAGGAAAACTGGCGCATGATTATCTGGAAAGCCGAAAAAGTACCGGAAAAATAATTCTGATTCCGTAGCTCTTTTCGCCACGACCCTAGCGATAGCGAACAGACAAAGAAATTCATGAATTATAGTTTTACATAAAGCTTATCTCATTTTTGTCATTCCGAGGAACGAGGAATCACCACAAGAAACTAACATAAAGTTTACTAAGCATGACGAGCTACTTACGGAGATTACTCGTTCCTCGGAATGACAAATAGCATGCGGTAAAATTCTAATTAAATTCATCTTTACAAACTATCCACCTCAATTTTTGTCAATTCAGACAATTGTAAAATTCTGGCAACATCATTTTTATTCGCCACAAAAAACAAATAATTATCTCCGTGGGTATCGTAGCTCATTAATTCCAATCCTCGTTTTTCTAAAGCCGACTGGATATAAGGAAATAAATCATGACTATAGGTTTCTTCCGGATAATCGAAATTAAGATCTTCGCCTATCATTTCTGAGATAAAATATTCTGCATCTTCAGGATCAAATTTCCAGTCACTGTTCCAGGCATCGATACTTTCGAAAAAATCCCATTGCCCTTTGACAATATCCTGATATTCTGTATGACCTTTTTTAAAGTTCTTTAAGAGTTTCTTTGATTGCTTTTGAACCAATTTTTCGTCTACATCTCCTCTTGAAACCAATTTTATAAACTCTTCAAAAGTTTCCTGCGTAACCTCAACCTCTTCAGGTAGTAAGTTTTCCTGCGAAGGAAGTTCGATATTCTCCGGTAATTCGATTTTTAAGTATTGGCAAATTCCTTGTAAAATCCTTTCAAACTCTTTGAAACCTATTTTCTGAGTATCATTTTTAGGATCCTTTATATCAATAGATTCTGCTTCTAATATTCCTTTTGCATAATCAAGAAAATAACTATTATTATAAATCATTCTAAAATCGTTAGTTTCCAGACTATTGGTACAACAAAAAAAGATCATAAAATTATGCAAAACATGTTTCAGGTACTTTTTAGCTTCCGGCGCTGGCTCTGTGTAAAACTGAATATGGATATAATCGTATTCTAATTCCTCAAGCATTTGTTCTTCAGAAACAGGACCTATATTAATCTTTTTATATATTTCATTCAGAACTTCGTAAGCGTTTTTAAATCCTGCTTTATTAATTCCGTTTTGCGCCTCTTCATTATTAAATGAACTTGGAAATGAATATAAATTTACAGAAACCGTATCATGAACACCTTTCATTTTAAAATCAAAACTATTATTCCCGTTGTACAACTCCGAATAAATAGTATCCATAACATCAAACGATAAAATCGATTTCGGATCGTTGTTTCTACCAAATAAATTAGAAAAGAAGTCTTTCATATGATATATTATTTTAAAGTTTCAGCAATCATCAAAGCACATTTTTCGCCATCAATCGCGGCCGATATAATTCCGCCCGCATAACCTGCTCCTTCTCCACACGGATATAAACCTTTTATTTGTAAATGCTCATAAGTAATTGGATCTCTCGGAATACGGACCGGAGAGGAAGTTCTGCTTTCCGGTGCATGCAAAATAGCTTCATTGGTCAAATAACCACGCATCGATTTTCCGAATTCTTTAAATCCTTCGCGTAAAATCTGCGATAAAAATCCGGGAAATACCTGTCCCATTTCTACCGAAGTTGTTCCCGGTACATAAGATGTTTTAGGAATATCAGCAGAAACTTTATTTTGAGTAAAATCGATCATTCGCTGCGCAGGAACTTTTTGAGTTTCCCCTGCCAAATGCCAAGCTTTTTGCTCGATACTTTTTTGAAATTCCATTCCGGCCAAAGCACCAAATTTTGCAAAGGGTTTAAAATCTTCCAATTTTAATTCGATTACAATTCCGGAATTTGCCGTAACCTGATCACGTTTAGATGGCGACCATCCGTTTGTAACCACTTCGCCCGGACTTGTAGCGCAAGGCGCAATTACACCTCCAGGACACATACAGAACGAATACATTCCGCGGCCGTTAACTTGTTTTACAATCGAATATGGTGCGGGAGGCAAATGTTCGCCACGATAATCGCAACTGTACTGAATACTATCAATTAATTGTTGCGAATGCTCTGCACGAACTCCCAAAGCAAAAGGTTTCGCTTCTATAAATATTTTCTTTTTATCTAATAATTCAAAGATATCACGCGCCGAATGTCCTGTCGCCAAAATTAATTTACTCGACAAAATCTTATCTCCGTTTTGAGTAACGATTCCTTCAACTTCATTATTTTTTACCAAAATATCAGTTACTCGTGTATCAAACAAAACCTGACCACCAAACTCGATGATTTTATTTCGAATATCTTCTATAATTTTAGGCAATTTATTGGTCCCGATATGCGGATGTGCTTCAACCAAAATATCTTCTGAAGCTCCAAAAGCTACTAAAAGCTCTAAAATTCTGGTTACATCGCCACGCTTTTTAGAACGTGTATATAATTTTCCGTCAGAATAAGTTCCTGCTCCGCCTTCTCCAAAACAATAATTAGAATCTTCATTTACCAAATGATCTACATTGATTGCTTTTAAGTCACGTCGGCGTCCTCGAACATCTTTTCCGCGTTCGATTACAATTGGCTTTAAGCCTAATTCTATTAATTGCAAAGCTGCGAAAAGTCCGGCAGGACCTGCCCCAACGACAATCACTTCCTGAGCCGAAGAAACGTCTTTATATATAGGTAGCTCGATTTTAGTTTCCTGAAAAGGCTCGCCTTGCAAATAGATAATCACTTTTAGGTTGATTTTTATCGCTTTTTGGCGCGCATCAATAGATCGTTTTAAAATAGAGACATGTTGAATTTCCTTAGGAGAAACCTTTATTTGTTTAGACAAATAGTCTTTAAGCAGCAATTCGTTTGCAGCTATTTCCGGTGTTACCTGAAGTAAAAGTTCTCTTGGCATTTTGTTTTATTTATTCAATTAGCTTTTCTATTTATGAAAAGAACATGCAAAAATACTATTTTGAACTGACTTTATACAATTAACCTGAAAGTGCGCTAAGATTTATTTTTTTAATCTCGCAAAGTCACGAAGACGCAAAGTTTTTTATTTTCTTTACACTTTCGTGACTTTGCGTGCATATTAAACACAAGCTTAAAAAAACTTTTTTAAGCTCCGTAAAAAAGACTTTGTACCTTTGCTACTCTGAACCTTTGTACCTATAAAAAAAATGTCTAGAAAAATAAAACTGATTTGGGATTTTCGCGGTCCGGCGGCTGCAAAAACAGCTGAACATCACGAAATTCATTTAAAAGAGTATATCACTATCGAAAAACTTCCGCTAAATATTACGGGCTTTAAAATTGTAAACGACATGCATGCAACTGCTTTCATGGTTGTCACTGATGAAAATATGATTCAGGTAAGAGATGCTTTGAAACCGCATCGTGGGGAAGTATTTGAAGGATAATTTAGTCGCAGTCTCAGTTTTTAGTCTCAGTAAAAACTGCAAACTGAGACTGAGACTGAAAACTTTTTTTAATTCGCAACTTCACTAATAAACTTAATACGCATTAAACGCAATTCATCAATATCATAATCACCATCGAATTCTTTAAGAGCATCTTCGATTTTATCTGATTCTGATTCCATGAAGTAATCGTGAATTTCTTCTTGCTGATCGTCGTCAAGCATATCATCAACCCAATATTTGATATTCAATTTTGTACCAGCGTAAACAATCTGTTCCATTTCTTTGATCAAAGCATCCATCGAAAGTCCTTTTGCAGAAGCAATATCACTTAATGGTAATTTTCGATCTATATTCTGGATAATATATAATTTATTAGCTGAATTTACTCCTGTAGATTTTACTACTAAATCGTCTGGACGAATAATGTCATTATCCTCTACATAACGATTTATCAGAGTTACGAAGTCATTACCATATTTCTTGGCTTTTCCTTCACCAACACCGTGAATATTATACAATTCGGTTAAAGTAATTGGGTATTTTAAAGCCATATCTTCAAGAGAAGGATCCTGAAAAACAACAAACGGAGGAACTCCTAGTTTTTTGGCTACTTTTTTACGCAATTCTCGCAACATTCCCATTAAGACTTCATCAGCAGTTCCTGATGATTTTGCTGCGGTAACGATTGCTTCATCTTCAGATTCATTGTATTCATGATCTTCAGACATCATAAATGAAACTGGTTTTTTAATAAAATTCAAACCTTCTTTGGTGATTTTTACCACTCCATAAGTTTCAATATCTTTAGATAAATAGCCAGCTACAAGAACTTGTCGCAATAATGCCATCCAGTATTTCTCGTCATGGTCTGATCCTGAACCAAAAAAAGATTGCGTATCTGTTTTATGCGCTTTGATAACTGCATTAATTCTACCTATTAAAGTAAAGACAATTTCTTTTGACTTATATATATGTTTGGTATCACGAACAATTTCAAGCAATTTAACGGCCTGATCTTTTGCTTCAACTTTAGTTTTAGGATTACGAACGTTGTCATCCATATCTGCACCTTCACCGGTTTCGCTGTCAAATTCTTCACCAAAATAATGCAATAAGAATTTTCTGCGCGACATTGAGGTTTCGGCGTAAGCCACAACTTCCTGCAATAGTGCAAAACCTATTTCTTGTTCGGCAACTGGTTTCCCGGACATAAATTTCTCCAGCTTTTCTACATCTTTATAAGAGTAATAAGCAAGGCAATGCCCTTCTCCTCCATCACGACCGGCACGACCAGTTTCCTGATAATAACTTTCAAGTGATTTTGGAATATCATGATGAATTACAAAACGAACGTCTGGTTTATCAATTCCCATCCCGAAGGCAATTGTTGCTACAACCACATCTACATCCTCCATCAAGAACATATCCTGATGTTTTGCTCGTGTTTTAGCATCTAAACCTGCGTGATAAGGAACCGCGCTGATTCCGTTTACTTGTAAAACTTCGGCAATCGATTCTACTTTTTTACGGCTTAAGCAGTAAATAATCCCGGATTTGCCCTTATGTTGCTTGATAAATCGAATGATATCCGATTCTATATTTTTAGTTTTCGTGCGAACTTCGTAGTATAAGTTAGGTCTGTTGAACGATGCTTTAAAAGTATTTGCATCAGACATGTCCAGGTTTTTAAGAATATCCTCCTGAACCTTTGGAGTTGCAGTTGCAGTTAATCCAATGATGGGCACTTGCCCTAATTGTTTAATAATGTTTTTCAGATTTCGGTATTCAGGCCTAAAATCATGCCCCCATTCTGATATACAATGTGCTTCATCAATAGCAACAAACGAAATAGGCACGCTTTGTAAAAAAGCTACATATTCTTCTTTGGTTAAAGATTCCGGCGCTACATACAAAAGTTTGGTTAAGCCAGAAGTTATGTCTTTTTTTACTTGTGCGATTTCTGTTTTGGTAAGAGAGGAATTTAGCACATGTGCAATTCCGTTTTCAGAAGAAAGGCTTCGAATTGCATCAACCTGATTTTTCATCAAAGCAATTAAGGGAGAAACAACGATAGCTGTTCCGTCCTGAATTAAAGCGGGTAATTGATAACAAAGAGACTTTCCACCGCCAGTAGGCATGATCACGAAGGTATTCTTTTTGTTTAAGATACTCGTAATGACTTGCTCCTGCAAACCCTTAAATTGGCTAAAGCCGAAATACTTCTTTAATTCCTTGTGTATTTCAATTTCGTTTGAATTCATTCTTTATATTAATGGATATTTTGTATAAATTTGCAACACATAAAGATACAACTTTCTTTTATACATACAAATTTAAAATATCCTGTTTTGATTACAAAAGAAAATATATTGGCAATTGCCAAGAAAACCATACTCTCTGAAAGTGAAGCAATTACAAAGCTAATTGATTTTTTAGACGAAAATTTTTACGAAGCTGTCCAACGTATTTACCAAACTAAAGGCCGATTGATCGTTACAGGCATCGGAAAAAGCGCGATCATTGCTCAAAAAATGGTAGCTACTTTTAACTCTACAGGAACCCCTTCTATGTTTCTGCACGCCTCAGAAGCTATTCACGGAGATTTGGGTATGATACAAAACGAGGACATTATTATTTGCATCTCTAAAAGTGGTAACAGTCCTGAAATTAAAGTTTTGGTTCCGTTATTAAAACGCTTTGGAAACACCTTAATTGCCATAACAGGAAATGTAACTTCATTTTTAGCAAAAGGTTCTGACTATGTTCTGAACACAACCGTTGAAATGGAAGCTTGCCCAATAAATTTAGCGCCAACAAACAGTACCACAGCACAACTTGTTATGGGCGATGCTCTTGCAGTTTGTTTGATGGAAATGCGCGATTTTAAACCTGAGGATTTTGCTGTATATCACCCAGGCGGAGCTTTAGGCAAAAAATTATTGCTTCGCGTAAAAGATATGATTGAACACTCGTTAAAACCAATGGTTACGCCAGATACGTCAGTTAAAAAAGTTATTTTTGAGATCTCTGAAAAACGATTGGGCGTTACAGCGGTAATCGAAGATGACAAAATAATAGGAATTATTACCGATGGAGACATCCGAAGAATGCTAAATGACGTAGATACTATAGCTGACTTAACTGCAAGAGATATTATGTCAAAAAATCCCAAATCAGTATCTTCAGAAACTATGGCTGTTGATGCTTTAAATATTTTAGAAGATTTTTCGATAACACAGCTTATCGTTTCAGATAACGGAGAGTACAAAGGAGTATTACATTTACATGACATTTTAAAAGAAGGAATCGTATAATGGCAAAAAAGAACCTTGGCGAGATGTCATTTTTAGACCATCTTGAAGAACTTAGATGGTTATTAGTTAGAAGCACAATTGCAATATGCGTTATGGCTTTTTTTACTTATTTTATTAGTGATTATTTATTTGATCAGATTATTTTAGGCCCCATAAGACCTACCTTTTTTACTTATGTCTGGTTTTGCGATTTATCGCATGCACTAGGATTCGCAGATAGCATTTGTATTACCGAACTGAATTTTATTATTCAGAATACGGAAATGGAAGGACAAGTAAATATTTTTGTATGGATGTGTCTTTTAGCCGGTTTCATACTTAGTTTTCCGTTTATTTTATGGGAACTTTGGAAGTTTATCAGCCCTGCTCTATACGAAAAAGAAAGAAAAAATGCCAAGTTATTCATCTTCACTTCTTCATTACTTTTCTTTTTAGGAGTACTGTTCGGGTATTTTGTTGTAATACCAATGTCCGTGAATTTCTTAGCTACATTCTCTGTGAGTGATGTGGTAAAAAACCAATTTACATTAGATTCTTATATGGGAATGGTAAAAACAAGTATTCTTGCCAGTGGATTGTTTTTTGAATTACCTATCATTATATATTTCCTGACTAAACTAGGATTAGTAACTCCTGATTTCTTAAGAAAATATTGGAAATATGCCGTTGTAATTATTTTAATTGTAGCCGCAATTGTAACTCCTCCAGACGTAGTAAGCCAGACTATTGTAGCAATACCAATGCTGATTATTTACGAAGTGAGTATCCTGATTTCGAGGATTGTTTATAAAAATAAATTGAAAGAAAATGTCTGATATCGTACAAGAGTTTAACGACTATCGTTCTAAAATGAACGAAAAATTACTAGCTGATAATAACAAAATTGTAAAGCGAATTTTTAATCTTGACACCAATGCATATGCAGCCGGAGCTCTTGATGTAAAAACAAAAGAACTTTTAGGATTAGTAGCATCGGCGGTTTTACGTTGCGATGATTGCGTAAAATATCACTTAGAAACCAGCCATAAAGAAGGAGTTACTAAAGAAGAAATGATGGAAGCAATGGGAATTGCAACTCTTGTTGGAGGAACAATTGTAGTGCCTCATTTACGCAGAGCTTACGAATTTTGGGAAGCTTTAGAAGAAGCCGAAACTAAATAATTGTTAATACATTTATTTGCTGAATCGTTTATTCGTTAATTTGTAGCGAATAAACGATTCTAACGTTTAAACGATTAAACTTTAAAAATGAAATTAAGAGCTGATAATTTAATCAAAACCTATAAAGGTCGTAGCGTAGTAAAAGGAATTTCTGTTGAAGTAAACCAAGGAGAAATCGTTGGACTTCTAGGACCAAATGGTGCAGGAAAAACAACTTCTTTCTACATGATTGTAGGATTGGTAAAACCAAATCAGGGTAACATTTATCTTGATGATTTGAATATTACCGATTATCCGATGTACAAACGCGCTCAACAAGGAATTGGCTATTTAGCACAAGAAGCTTCTGTTTTTAGAAAATTAAGTATTGAAGATAATATTTTGAGTGTTTTGCAATTGACTAAACTTTCTAAAGAAGAACAAATTGCAAAAATGGAAAGTTTAATCGAAGAATTTAGCTTAGAACATATTCGTACCAACCGTGGAGATTTACTTTCTGGAGGAGAACGTCGTCGTACCGAAATTGCACGTGCTCTTGCAACTGACCCTAAGTTTATTTTACTCGATGAGCCTTTTGCAGGAGTTGACCCTGTTGCGGTTGAGGACATTCAGAGAATTGTTGCTCAGTTAAAAAATAAAAATATCGGAATCCTAATCACTGATCACAACGTTCAGGAAACATTAGCAATTACAGATAAAACATACTTAATGTTTGAAGGTGGAATTTTGAAAGCGGGAGTTCCGGAAGAACTAGTAGAGGACGAAATGGTTCGTCGCGTTTACTTAGGTCAAAACTTTGAACTTCGTAAAAAGAAACTTGAATTCTAACAAAAGTATACAGTCGCAGTTTTTAGTTTCAGTGAATGCTGAAAACTGAAACTGAAAACTGAGACTGAAAACTAATTTAAAAATGAAGTCAGAAAAACCAACTCAGGAAGATTATGACAATTGGCATAAAGATCCAAAAAAATGGTATTTATGCTTCTTTTATTATAATCCGAAAGACAAAAGGTTACTACCTCCAAAAAGAATTGAATGGATGGGTTACACACTAAACCTTGCTAACCCTTATTCTGTACTACTCCTATTACCTCTGGTGATAATAATTGCTCTGGTTTTTTTATTGAAATAAATTAAAGCATAGCAAGAACACACTGAAAACTGTGACTGAGACTGAAAACTTATTCAACCGTAATAAACTGCAGCTGTTCTAAATCGCCGTTATAAATATTTACATCAACCCGATGTTTGATTCCAGGCAGAGAAGCTTTTTCTGTAAACTGCCAAAAAAGCCAATCGTCTTCAATTTTTTCTCTGTAGAAATTGTAATTGGCTATCCAAAATAAATATTCTCCAAATTCTTCTTTCAAAAAATCACTGTAATAACGTTCGCCTGAATAAATTATAGGACGCACCTGATAATGGGCTTCTACTTTATTGAGCCAACGCTTCAATCCTTTTTTTAAACTATCTAAAGGTTGATTTTTTGGCAATCTCTCTATATCTAAAACTGGTGGTAAATCACCTTTTTGCAATTTTACTGTTTTAATAAAAAGATTGGCCTGCTCGATAGAGTTTTCATTCGGGCGGTAATAATGATAGGCTCCGCGTATGATTTTATGCTCTTTTGCTCCTTCCCAATTTTTTCTAAACTGTCTGTCAACTCTGTCATTGCCCGCAGTTGCGCGAACAAAAACAAATTGTACAGGATATTTCTCTTCTAATACCTCAACTTCATCCCATTGTACTTTTCCCTGAAATTCAGATACATCAATTCCTATTACTTTTCCTTTATGATTTTCAAGTACTTTAATGTTTCTAACATCAGATAAATGTTTATCTACAGCATCTTCGTCTAAAACTTTATTTGATTTAAAACCAAGATAATATGCCAGTCCATCACGATAATGATAAACTGCAAAAAAAAAGAGTAACACAAAAAAAGAATAAATAATAAAGCGAATTACTCTTGCAAAAAACGATTTCTGAGGTTTCGATTTTCGTGAATAAGAAGTTCTTCGGGTAGTCGTTTTTCTTGCCATTCAGATACAACTACTTTTTCAAAAACATATTATTAACAACTGATAATAATACATAAAAAATGATAATTAAAGGAATTGCCATGTATTGGAGTCCTACTAATAAAAGCAACGAAACCAACAAAAATACTATTTGAAGCACATTATCTTTCAGAGTAAATTTCTTGATTTTTAAAGCAAATAAAGGAATTTCCGCATTCAAAATATAAGCACTACATAATGTTATAACAAACAAAACCCAGCGATTGGTTAGGATTTCGAATACGGCTAAAGAATCTGAATATTCTAAAACTAAAGGAAGACTTAAAATAAACAGCGCATTTGCCGGTGTTGGCAAACCAATAAATGAATCTGTCTGACGCGTATCGATATTAAAATTTGCTAATCTGTAGCAAGAACCCAAGGTTACAATAAATCCTAAGAAAGGAATAAAAACTGAGCCAATTACTTCATGAGGATTAGCGCTTTTTAAAAACATTGTATACATGATATATCCCGGTACAACTCCGCTGGTTACCATATCGGCCAAAGAATCTAATTGCAAACCAAGCGGACTTGAAACTTTAAATAATCTGGCAAAAAAACCATCAAAAAAATCAAAAAAGATTCCTAAACAAACCATATAAAAAGCCATTAAATAATCGCCTTGTGAAACAAAAACAACGGCTATACAACCACAAAACAAATTGATTAATGTAATTAAATTAGGAATGTGCTTTTTGATATTCATGATTTATATTTTTTGATAATTGCAACCACAAATTTCGCATAATAAGTGACAATTTATACTATTAGTATAAAAAAATTATATCAATCTTTTAAAAAAGTAAATGGGAAGCTTAGTTTCTAAAGTTTTTTTTATTTAAAATCCATCTTTTATAATATTTCTCAAAAGGAATAAATTTGCTGAGTAAAATATTATATTTTTGGTAAAAATTAAAACAGACTCAGATCTGCAAAAAAATATCCGTTGAAGAAAATCCTGCTGCTTTTATTTTGTTGGAATTGTACGTTACAATATGCACAAACTGTTCGAAAATATTCGAATGAATTTATGAATATTGGAGTCGATGCAGCAGCTTTGGGAATGTCAAGTGCAGTTACCGCTTCTACAAATGATGTAAATTCCGTTTATTGGAATCCAGCAGGCTTAACCAATCTTGAAGATCATCAAATTTCATTAATGCATGCCAACTATTTTGCGAATATTGCGCAATACGATTATATCGCATACGCAAGCCCTATTGACGACCGAAGCGCCTGGGGAATTTCGATGATTCGTTTTGGTGTCGATGATATTATGGATACCACTCAATTAATCGACAATCAGGGAAATATTGATTATAACCGAATCAGTTTGTTTTCGACTGCCGATTATGGTTTTACTTTTTCTTATGCCAGAAAGCTGCCTGTTGAAGGATTTCAATATGGGGTGAATGCAAAAATTATTCGACGAATTATCGGGAAATTTGCAAATTCATGGGGATTTGGATTTGATGTTGGACTTCAGTTCGAGCGAAATAACTGGAAATTCGGTTTAATGCTTCGCGATATTACAACAACTTATAATGTTTGGAATATTGATGAAGAGGAATATGCAAAAATTGCCAATGCAATTCCCGGAGAAAATAATGAATTACCTGAAAGTACCGAAATTACTTTACCAAAGGCGCAATTGGGAGTTTCCAGAACGTTCGATTTTCATAATGACTATAGCCTTTTGGTTGCCACAAACCTGAATATGCGTTTTGAACAAACGAACGATATTATTTCATCTAAAGTAGTAAGTATTGATCCTGCTGTAGGATTTGAATTTGGATATACCAACCTTGTTTTTTTAAGAGCCGGAGTGGGAAATTTCCAGAATGCAACACAACTAGACAATACTGAAAAATTGAATTTCCAGCCTAACATTGGTCTGGGTTTTAAGTATAAAGGCATTCAGATTGACTATGCTCTGACTGACTTAGGAAACCAAAGTACCGCTTTGTACTCAAATATTTTTTCTTTAAAAGTAGATTTAGGTATCTTTAGATAAAATTTGCAAACCATAAACTTCTTAAAATTTTAAATCATGAAAAATGTCATTTTCAAAAAAGCACTTTTTAGTTTACTATTATTACTAAGTTTTATTGGGTTTAGTCAAAATCTCCCCTTATCGAAAGATGCTAAAATAAGTGTCCTCACTTGCGGATTAGGCAATGAAACCTATTCTTATTTTGGTCACACGGCCATACGAGTTGCTGATCCCGAAAACAATATTGATGTTGTGTATAACTACGGTGCTTTTGATTTTAGAACACCAAACTTTGTTGCAAAATTCGCAAAAGGAGATTTACAATATTTTGTAATTCTACATTCGTTTCCGGAGTTTATTGAAGAATATAATAATGAAAAAAGGAGTGTATTTGAGCAAGAACTTCCTATTCCTCAGGACGCAAAACAAAGACTTTTTGATAATTTAAATACCACATTAGCTTCTGAAGATCGTTTTTACACTTATAAGTTTATTGATAAAAACTGCACATCAATGGTAGTGGATATTATCAATAAAAGTTTGAATGGTACTGTTATTACAAAAAAAGGAGCTACAGATATCACCTATAGATCTATTTTATTCCCATACTTCAATGGTCATTTTTATGATCAATTGGGAACAAGTATCATTTTTGGAACAAAAGTAGATCAATTGGGAACTAAAATATTTCTGCCTTTTGAATTAAAAAATAGTTTAGAGAAAACTACTTATCAGAATAAAGCTTTAGTTGCTAAAACAAATACACTATTACGTTTTGAAAAAGAAACTCCAGGTTCATGGTGGAATAACGTTTATACTTATCTTTTTATTCTTGCCTTTGTAGTTCTTGCCCACAATAAAATAGTGGATAAAATCTATCTTTTAATTTTATCTTTTATAGGAACCTTTTTTGTTTTTATGGGATTTTATTCCTTTCACCACGAACTGGCGATGAATTACAATGTGCTTTTATTTAGCCCATTATTATTGGTTTTACTCCTTTTTTCCGTTATCAAAAACAAAAGATGGACGTATCGATTTGCAGTTTTACACTTACTATTTTTGGTAGTTTATGCTATTTTTCTAATCAATAAAGCACATTTCCTGATTGTTTTACCAATGATTATTACAAGCGGATTTGTTTTAGTGAGAGTTGCCATTAGAAATAAAAAACGTATTCCGATTATTATCTAAGCATTATTGTCCGCGGTAAAATAAAACTGTAGTGATCGTTTTAAAAGTGATACTTAAATCGAGAAAAATACTTCGGTGTTTGATATAGTATAAATCATACTGCAGTTTTACCAAACTTTCTTCTATAGATTCTCCGTAAGAATAGTTTACCTGAGCCCAGCCTGTAAGTCCTGGTTTTATAACATGCCTTGTTTCATAAAATGGCATTACACGCGCTATTTTCTCAACAAAAAACGGCCGCTCTGGTCTTGGTCCAATAACCGCCATATTACCTTTTAAAACATTGAAAAACTGAGGTAATTCGTCTATTCTGGATTTACGCATCATTTTGCCAAATGGAGTTATACGTCTGTCGTTTGAAGTTGCAAAAACAACTCCGTTCGATTCAGAATTTTCAACCATCGTTCTAAACTTATAAATTTCAAAGACAACTCCGTTTTTGCCAACGCGCTGCTGAGTGTAAAATAATGGGCCTTTATTTGCAAAAAAGTTTACAATATAAATTAGAGGAATAAAAACAACACAAGCCGATAGCCCTATAAAAGAAAATAAAAACTCCATAGAACGTACCAAAAACAAGTAAAGCCTGTTACTATTACTTCTGCTAAAAGGGAAAAATCTGTAGAAATCCCTGGCAATATATTGCACTGGAATACGCTGCGTCTTACTTTCATAAACCTGGGTATATTCGCGAATAACATTCCCGGATTCTAATAAGTGAAGTAATTGTTGATATAAATCAGCAGTAATTCCGTCTGTTTTTTGAGAAGCAATTATAATTTCAGAAATTTGATTTTTAGATACAAAAGCTTCCAAATCCTTTTTCTTCACTTCTTTTACATAATGAAAATTTAAATTTTCTTCAGATATAGAATCTGAATTTACAAAGCCAGCAATTTTATAATGCGGGTCAACGCTTTCCAATCCTAAAACCAATTCTTCTACCTGATTTTGATCACATATTAAAACGACATTTTGAGAAAATCGTTGTGAAGCAAGAAAATAAACATAGAACAATCGCCATAACAATAATGTCCCGATTATTGTAAAATAAAAAATAAATATAATCAAACGCTGCTTTGGTAATTCCGGAGATAAAACAGGCGTAAATAAATAAGCCAAACTTGAAGCTGTTCCGGTAAACACTACACTTTGAAGAATTTGCAATTGATTACTTGCAACCTGCAAATTATACATTTCGAATATTAATCCGAAAACATATACATAACTAATAAGTAAAAAAAAGCTTATAAAATTACTTGTATTAAAAACAAAGTAATTATAATCAAATATCAAGCTTAATATATATAATGCCGATAAAATAAAAACAGCATCAAAGAAAATAAGTAATATTTTTCTTTCTGAAATTTCAAAATGCATTTTAGTAGTAGAGAACATTTATTCAGTTTGTTAGGGGCTTAAACTTGAGGCAAATGTATTATAAAAAAACAGATATTAATCTACCGAATCCTCAGCTTTTTCCG
Source organism: Flavobacterium sp. SLB02 (assembly GCF_009664855.1). GTDB lineage: Bacteria > Bacteroidota > Bacteroidia > Flavobacteriales > Flavobacteriaceae > Flavobacterium. The sequence goes on along the minus strand of NZ_CP045928.1, from coordinate 6,048,221 downwards.
GAATTTTAACCTGAACTAACAAAAGCGACATTGCATATACAAAAGCCGGAGCTGCCGTTCGCATTGCGGCATGATTTATCGTCAAGAGCCAAAAGACAAAAAAAGATAAAAAATACAAATGCTGTCTATTATTAACATAAACAATAAAGGGAGTTATAAAAAGTACCAATAATCCAAAAATACCAAACAGCCCGTGTTCGCTAAACATTCGAGTAATTTCATTATGCGAAGCCGCATCATCACCAAATCTTTCTTTTCTAATTTGTTTTCCCATTCCCGCTCCAACACCTAAAAGAGGATTTTCTAAAAAAAGTGTTGTCTCTTCATTCATAATTTGTTCTCTACCTCCTAATCGGTCTTTCTTTTCTCTACCGCGAGCATCCTGATTTGCATATCGTTTTTCAATAAGACCTTTAGTTTGAAAAGAAGAATAGGTCCATACTCCTACTGCCATTAAACCTGTTAGAATAAAAACCAAAACAAACTTACTTTTTCCTCTTGTATTAGAAAATTTATATAATAAAAACAACAGGCAGACTATCATAACAACTGCTGTTATAATACCACCTCTTGAAAAAGTAACAATTCCTCTATAAGTTATAAAGAGCAGTAAAAAGCTATTTATAACAATTGCCATTTTTGATTTTGAGAACAGTACTAATTGTGTAAAAAAGACAAACATTCCTAAACCTAATGCAGTAGAAACCTGATTAGGTCCAAATCCTCCTGAAGTTTCAAAATTAGATTGTGTTCCTGTCACTATATCTCTGACACTAGGATTGAATAAAAACAAATATACTGTCGTACTCACTATTGGTAATCCCATCGCAACTACTACATTTTGTAAATCAGAAAATAGAATTCTTCTTTTAAACATATATATAGAAGATATGGCTAAACAAACCGGACCTGACAAATTAAAAACTAATGATTTTTTAATATCTATTGCCGGATTGAAAACCGTAGAAGTAATTAAAATACCCGGAATTAATAAAATTAAGAAAAACCAATATATAAATGCATTTGTCGAAAAATTACTATATATCATGCCTAAAAGCATGAAAAAAACAACATTAACTTTTACAAATTCATTATTAAAATTACCTCCCGTCATTCGTAAAAAAACCTCAACACCAACTAAATAAGCGGCGATATAAAGTACTTCGTTATTTGCATTTTTTGTTCTATAAATAATAAAAAAACCGGCAATTGGAATAAAAAGCGCGTATAATTTCGACAAAAGAGGTATTGCAAAAACAGCCAAAGCAATTACTGCATGAAGTATAAGCAGAAAACTATAGGACAATTTTGTATTATTCATCTTCATCTAATATTTTTTAAGCCGTAAAAGTAATTAAAGATTTCAACCATAAAAGATAATTGGAAACAATAGTCTCAGCACTAAAATCTTTTTGAACTTTATTATATAAATTCAAACCTATTTCATTTCTATATTTTTCTGACTCAATCAATTTTTCAATCGCTGCAACAAGCGCGTTAAGGTTGTTGGATTCTATTATTAACCCTTCTTTTTCAGAACTAATAATCTTTGAAATTTCCCCTACATTTGTAGCAATTACAGGCAATCTATTCAATCCATATTCTAGAATTGCAAGCGGAAGTCCCTCTGAAATAGAAGGCAAAACAGCAATCTGACATTGTAATAATGAAGAAATTATATTATTTGTTGTTCCGTAAAAATAAACTGTATTTTGAAGTTGTAAATCATTAACTTTTTTCTTTAACTGATCCGAATAAGAATCATTAAAGTCTTTTCCGAATAAATGAAAAGTCCAATCTGGAAATTTATCTTTTACTACGTTAGCAGCATCAATCAATAATATATGGTTTTTTTGCAGACGCAGATTTGCTACACAAATAATTCTTTTACTCTCAAATCCATTTAGTTGTACCTTTTCACTTGAAACAGAAGAATCCAGTATGAAGTTCGGTAAATAAATAATATTGGAGCACAATAAATAAGACTTTGCCCAATCTTTTAAATCTAAATTTACTGAAATAATAGCCATAAAAAAAAACGATCCTACTTTTAAACCCCAACTTTTTCTAGAAGACAAATCCTGTGAGATCCCGTAATGATCATGCCAAATGATTTTGATTTTTGGCAAAATCATTTTTACTAAAACTGCAATAAAAAATGAGGAACTATGGGCATGAATTATTTCAATATTATTATTTTTTAAATAATTACGTAATCTAAAAACTGCTCCAAAATCTATTTTTTTCTTTTTTTCCAAAAATAAATAAGAAACACTTTTATCAATTTGATTGAATAATAATCCTTCTTTACGAGATGCAACTAACCCCGAAAATTCTATTTTTTCAGATAATGCGTTAGCATAATTTACCGCCATACGCTCCGCTCCACCTGTTTCTAAAGAATCTATAATTTGTACAATTCTCATTGTGTCAATAGCTTTTTAATTTCAGTTTCAAAAAGATCTGTAGTGTAAATTTGTGACCATTGCATAGCTAGCGCGCTTTTAGTAAAAAATGTTTTTTCGTCGGTGATGATTTCCTTTATCATATTTACATCTTTATCTAAATCCATTTCTAACAAAATACCTCTATTACCATAATCTAGCATAGATGGTAAACAAGAAACTTTAGTCGCCACAGGAATGCACCCCCAAAACATTCCTTCGGCAATAGCTTTTGGCCAACCTTCGCTTTTAGAAGGCAAGATCACCAAATGGCTTTTTTGATAGGCTTTTTTTATGATTTCCTTATTCTGATTTCCGTGTAAAACAATAAATTTTTCTAGATTATTTGTTTGAATATAGTTTTCTAAATTATTTATTTCTGAACCTTCTCCATATAAATTAAGATGTGTTTTGTATCCTTTTTCTATTAATTCCTGAGCTAATTTAATAGCATACATTGGATTTTTTCCCGAAACCAGGCTCCCTACAAAAATGAATTCTATTTTGTTTGCAAAACTTTCTTTTATAACGTTTTCCTTTTCTGACTCTGAATAGGTAGCCGTAAAAAAAGGTTGAATATTTTTAGATTGATTTTTCCATTCTCCATATACCAAAACAGTCATGTTTCTTGTCAAAAAAGTATTGCTTAAAATCCATTTTTGAATTTTATATGTATAGGGTTGTTTACTTTGCGGATCCCAATTACCTGCATATTTTGCTGTTTTTGCTGTTTTTGGAAATAATATTTGAATCAGGCATCCTATTAGCCCCATATTCCCAGGGCAACGCAAATGAATATGATCTGCTCTTTTCATCGCCCAAAATATTCTCCAAAAAATTATTGGTAATTTAAAAACGAAACCTAAAACATTCTTAAAATTAGTCAGATTGAAATCAGGAACCGGGCGAAAATCAATCTTGTTACGATCATAAGGAATATCAATTTCTGTTGGTTTTGTATTTTTTAATGGAGCAACTATAATTACTTCATCAATATACTTAAACCAAATATTCATTTCACGAATATATGGAGAATAACCAAAATATTGATTTTCACTTTGAATATGATCTACGTGAGTTATAATCGTAAATTTCATTATCTCATTTTTGGTTTGGCAATAAATAAACTCAGATAACCAATACTTCTTCCTAAAGCTTCATTAAATGCAGCTTTTTTATTTTGCTCAGTGAAAACATTTGTAAAACGAATTAAAACTAAGAGAATCGTAATCGAATTCCATTTTAAACGATCTTCAAAAATTGGGTTTGGGTTCTTAATACGCCAAACATACCAGCCATTTTTAACTACCATTTTACCATATTTATATTGATTTGGTCTTCCGGAATTGGCATGAAAATGGCTTAACTTTGCCGCTGTATTTAGATATAACTTACCTGTTTTTGCAACTCGTAATGTAAAATCTGCATCTTCATACAAACCGTATCCTTCAAAATAAGTTGAGAACGAAAATGTTTCAAAAATTGATTTTCTAAAAGAAGAAACTCCACCCATTAATTGTTCTACTTCATATATTTTATTACTAGGTGGTAAAAAACCAATACTTCTTCCATGAGAAAACAGAGGTGAAAAACCCGGAGGAGTATTACTGTCTAAGTTAAGTTTTTTACGCAAAACAAACCTGCTGCCATCTTTGCGTTTCCATCCGTCAAAGTAAAACTCATTTATTGAAGGTTTATAATCAGCATTAACCTTTTCCCATTTTGTTTCATTAGTAATATAACCACCAACTCCTAAAGCTTCAGGATAAATTTCATACGTTTTTATTAATTCTTTAAAATAGTTATCTTCGAGAATGGTATCATCATCAAGAAAACAAACAATATCAATATTGCTTTTTACATTTTTAATTCCAAAATTTCTTTGTTTTGTAAGACCGCGATTCTGATCATCAACAAAAAAATACTTTAGGTTTTTAAATTGATTCTCATTTAAAATAATTTCCGTTTCATTATCGAAAGATCCATCGATAATTAAAATTTCATCAGGATATAAACATTGGTTATTAACTGATTGCAATAATTTCAACAATGGTTTAGGGCGTTTGTAAGTACAAATAATTAAAGAAAATTTCATACAAAACTATTGCTTTTAAAAAAATCATGAAAAATTTTAAAATAAGAAACTCTATTTAAAGTATTGAGCCATAAGTTTCGATTTGAAATTTGCATCTTTATAAAATCTTTTTCATTTATATTTGCATGAAATTGTATTAACTCATTTACAATATTTTTACCCGAAACGATTAAACAATGACTATTCCAATCAATTAGATCGTTCAAAGGCAACCTAAAATCAGTATTTACCACTACAGGAATTCTTCCCATTGCTAACGTTTCATAAAAACGTACTGAAAAATTACCTGCTCCTCTTAAACAAAAAGTATAAGGAGAATTATTTATATTTTTTAAAAATTCTAAGGTTGTTCTCTCTTTCTCTTCAATAGTTTTAGCCCCAGCTCTGTATTGATCTCTCAAAATAAAGTTAGTTATTACTAAAGGCGACTTTTTTATTTTTTTTAAAAAATAAAATCGTCTACTTCCTGAAGGATAAAAAAACTGGTAATCTGTATGCTCTCTTTTTAAAAACCTATTAAGATTATGAAATAAAAAAAGTAATAATTCTTTAATCCATTTCAATGGTGAGTTATTTGCATGACCAACAAAACCAATGGTTGGCAAATTTGTTTTTGGCAAAGCTTCAAATGCTTTATTCAATACTACATAAGGATCTGATACAAATGAAGGAAATATAAATGTTTGAATATTTAATTTACTATCAAATCCTCCCAGACGAAAAGTAAAAACATTTTTTTTTAGAGTTTTACCAAAATCACCCCCACTATATAGCCACACTTGTTTATGATTTGCATTACCCTTTTCAATGAAATCTAACAGGACATTGGTTTCTTTGTTTTTAAAAAAATAATTAATATCAACTGGTACTACCACAATATCTGACTCTTCGATTTTATCTACAAGTACATAACTTTTAGAAATGTCTAAATTTTTAAGATAACACAGATCAAGTAATAAAGGAAAGATAATTTTTCTGTACTTTTCTGTAACATAAGCTTTATCTGTGAAAATTTTAATCATTATTTCTTAATTTAATTGCCCAATATGTACTTGATTCCCATCTTTGTTTAAATTTTTTAAAAAAAATAAAATAATGGCTGATTGATTCGTTTTTTAATGTTTTTAGAAATAAAATCGTTTTATAACTTAACAGCTGTTCTATAGTACTATGCTTCATCTTCATGTGCATTAATGTTGGACTAGGCTTGGGTTGGATAGAATCATTTTCCCAGGCTAAAACTGGTTTTACTCTAAAACCACCAACCGGAGCTTTTAAATGTAAAATTGAAAGACTAGGAAAGTAAATAATATCAGCACCTATATTTCTTAACTGCATGCCATAATCCGCATCTTCTCCAAAGCCATATTCCAATGCCATATCAAAAGAAACAAATTTTAACAATTCAGATTTTAAAACACTATTTCCTGAACCAAAAATTCTAGATTGATGAATATTACAATATTTTAAAATTTCATTCTTTTGAAGATAGGAAGTCATAGCTACCTTTGTCCCAAATTGTTTTATTTGTAAAAACATTTCTTCTAATAGATTTGCTTCAAATCTATTATCATCATCATTCAGGAATACCCACTCACTTTCTACTTGATTAAGTGCAACATTTCTTGCATTGCAAGCTCCTGCCTGATGAGTAAATGTATGCTTAATAACAAAAGGCCAATCTTCAGATGTTAAATAATTTAAGGATGAAACACTTCCCGGCAAGGGATTTTGCTCAACAATTATAACATTTTTAGGTAGATACGTTTGCCGAGATAAATCCTTTAGTACATCATATAAATATTGTTCTCTTCCAATAGTCGGAATAATGACATCAATAGTTCCGGAATGAGTTACATTTAGCGAAGAGCAAACCTTAATAAAATCCAGATTAATATTTTTATTGTTTCTATTCTTAAAAAACAAGCTATATAGCAATGGTAAAAGTAGAAATCTAAATTCATAAATAGCAAAATTAAGAAACAACAAAAATATCCATCGCATTCTGTAATGTTGTTTTACGAATCTAAAAAGAGTATAATTTGAAGGTTTTAAAATTAAACGCAATTCATTTTTTAATAGCAATTTTGGTTCTGAATAACAAAGTAACCCCAAAGATGTACATACTTTAGCTAATGAATTTAAATGATAATCAAAGTCAGAATCTAGTTTTATTTTTTTACTAATCTCTAAAAGCACTGATGAATGGATAATCCCTACTAAACTACTCATTTGCCAAGTTGGATAACTTACATCTTTATTGATTTTGATAAAAGGAGATTCGTCAACATAACCTATTTTTTGACCTAAAAATTCAGTTGTTCCAGGATTGTAAGACAACATCATTTTATTATGATGAAAAATTGCGTTTATGCCTTCTAAATTTAAATTTGATTCGAACTTTTCATTGCACCAAACAATTTTTGAATCGGGATATAGAAAAGCAAGTTGAGACATTACAACAGATAGTTTTGCATTCTTATCATAAGACAAAATTTTATTTTCATTTGAAATAACCTTTACAGCTCTGGTTCCGTTATGATATAATACTATCAAAATTTAACTATTAAATGATTTATAAAACTCCATATTTTGTTTTGCCAAGACTTGTATATCAAAAAACTCTTCTACTTTTTTTCTTGCTAAAATTTCGGTTTTTAATCGTAAAGTTTCATCTTCTAAAAAATCATTTATCCTTTTTGCAAAAAGAACATGATTTTTAGGATTTACTAAAAAACCATTTTCCCCATCATCAATCATTTCATTCGCCCATCCAATATCTGATGCTACTATTGCTTTTTCCATAGCCATCGCTTCCAACCAGGAAACCGGAAAAGCTTCTGCAAACGAAGGAAATACACAAACTGTTGCCTGCTGTATTTTTTCTTTAATTGCATCATAAGGAACACTTCCCATATATTGTACATTTTGAATAGCTTTCTTAGAAAACAATTCCTGCATCATTTTCCAGGTTGAAAGACTCCCCGAAACAATATCCCGAACGTCTTTACCAACTAAAATTAATTTAGCAGCAGGATTATCCTCAATGACTTTATTAAAAATAAAAGGTAATTCCAAAAGTCCCTTTTTACGAATTAAACTTCCGAAATATAATATCGTTTTCTCGTTATGGAGTACGTCATTATTTGTCTGAAACAATTTGGTATCGATAGGATTTGCAATAATTACAAATTTTTTATTAAGGTCAAAAATACTATTTGTTGTATCTGCTGTATATTTACTCACAGACAAAAATCCATCAGCTTTTTGCAATGCTCTTTTTTCATGAAACCTATTAATCCATTTTACAGGGCGATTATCTAAATGACAGAAATAAGTATCTGATCCATGCAATCTTATAATTATCGGACAGGATTTTGGTTGAATAAAAGATGTAATACCTGTCCAATCCGGCGCCTCTACTAAATCAATTTCTTGTCTTTTATAAAGATCATTGATGATTCGTTCTATTTTTTTTCTAGTCAAAAACCAGGATAACCCTTTAATTTTTACATTTTTTATTTGTTGAATAATGAAACCATCATCATCAAAAATACCATCTTCTTTTTGCCCGTATACAAGAACTCTGACCACTGATCCTTGCTCTAACAATCCCATTGCCAGATTTTTAATACTTGTTCCTATTCCTCCAGAATTACCTGTAGCAGAATGTGGATACTCTGGTGTCAAAAAAGCTATCTTCATATTATTTATTAAAAAAATCTTTTAAGACTCGAGTTGTAAATATTCTTGCTCCTATATCATTCATATGTCCACAAGAATAAAAACATTTATCATCTTGGATAACATTTGCATAATTATTAATTTCAGGATATACCTTATTTACTTTTACAAAATAGTTCATTCCTTTTGTATTTTTACATACAGGCGTCATTATTGCAATAAGATTTATATTGTTTTGTTTGCATAGATGTCTAATTTCTTCGTAATATTTATTTTTAGCAGGAGAAAAGACAGAAAGATCTAATGGTCTTTTTTCATCAGAGTTATACAAAGCATTATACCCTCCATTATCAAGTTCTTTGCTTTTTTTATTGATCGCAGAAAAGAAAACTTCCCTAAAACCTAAGCTTGTATCATATTTCATGTATCTATAAAAAGGAATGTAATATTCAAAATTATAATCTGATAAATTTTTAAACTGATTTCTTATATTTTCTGAGCTATAGAGGTAAGGCATGAATTTCAAAACATTTGATTCTGAATAGCTATTAAAATCTGACCTTAAATTTAAATCTACTTCGATAATAACATTTTTAATTATGTATTTTTTTTCCAGCAATATTTTTAACACCAAATCTGATTCAAATAATCTAGCCCCTTGCATCCCAAAATTAAATGCTGTCAAACCTTTCTCTGCGAATAATGGTGTTACAAAGTGGTTATTTGCTCTAGATGAACCTAATATGATAACATCAATAGTTTTAGGATTTGAATTATATATATAGCCAATTTTTCTTCTGTTATTAGATTGCAGATATATGCTTGTGTAAAGAAAGTCTAAAGTAACCGCAAGCAGAATAGTTATAGTTGCTATATTAACTAAAAAAAATATAAATTTTTTCATTATCTATTCTAATAAAACCTAATTAATGTTTAATAAAGAAATCTTTTATTATTCGCGCAGTAAAAAGTCGAGCTCCGGTATCAGTCATATGCCCACAAGACGAAAAATATTTATTCTCTACCACAACATTCTCGTAATTGTGAATTTCCGGATATACTTTTTTTACTTTATCAAAATAATTCATCCCTACAACATTTTCACACATTGGAGTCATTAGAGTTATTAAATTGATATTATTAGCTTTACAAATCTTTTTAATTTCTTCATAATATTTGTTATTAGGCAAAGGATTTAAATTGACAATATTATTTTTCATATTGCCATTTTTATGCTTTTTTAATGGATAAAATCCTAAGTTATCTAAAGCATTTGTTGTTTCCTTACTTTCAATTTTAAAAATTTCTCTAAAACCAATTTTCGAATCGTACTTTATATATCTGTAAAAAGGAATATAATATAGTTCATTGAAATTTTTTTGACCCGAAAAATGTTCTTTAATAACATTTGAATTATGAATATAAGGCAGGAATTTGGCAGAAACTCCATCAGATTCCTGATCATTACAAAGATTTAAATCAGCCTCAAGAATTACATTTTTTATTTTATATTTTCTTTCGATCATTAATTTTAAAAGTAATGAAGATTCAAACAAATGGCCTCCACTCATACCGTAATTAAAGGTTTTTAAGCCAATATTTTCAAACATCTGAGATACAAAATGATTATTAGCTCTTGATGAGCCTAAAACTATAACATCATATTTTTGGGCTTTTGAGTTAAATACAGTTTCTATTTTTCCTCTATTTTTAGATTGCATAAAAATGGCTGTGTAAACACCATCAAGCGCAACAGCAATCAAAATGAATACCAGGATAATTTTAGTTATATAAATTAAAAAATGCTTCATTAAAATTGAAAATATATAAATTCTTTATAATCTGAATAAGTCCCAAATGCTAAAATAGCCGCTACAGCCAAAGTTACTTTAAGCATAGTTCTTTTTCCTGAAAGAGGTTCTACTTTGGTACGATTATTCCATTCTACCAAAATAAATATTCCAATAAGAAGCAGTAACTCATAATTGTAGCGTTCATTTTCCAGAAATTGAAAACCAAAATTCCTATTCGTAACTATGCGTTTTAAGTATAAAATGGCATCTGCAATTGTTTTGGCTCTAAAAAACACCCATGCCACACAGGTAATAAAAAAAGTTGAAAAAATACCAATTAGTACTTTTACAGAATCAAAATTAAATTTGATTTGAATTTCGTCAATATTGTTTCGGTTACTGTTGGATAAAAGTAATGGTAAAAAGTATAAAGCATTTAGGAATCCCCAAGCCAGATATGTCCAATTTGCTCCATGCCAAAATCCGCTTACTATAAAAATGATAAAGGTATTTCTAATTTTCATCCAAAGTCCTCCCTTACTTCCTCCTAACGGAATATACAAATAATCTCGAAACCATGACGAAAGTGAAATATGCCAACGTCGCCAAAACTCAGCAATATCTCTTGAAAAATAAGGATAATTGAAATTTCTAAGTAAATCTAATCCGAACAGTTTTGAAACTCCTAATGCGATATCTGAATATCCTGAAAAATCTCCGTAAATCTGAAACGCAAAATATATTGCGCCTAAAATAAGCGAGAAGGAATTCATAGAAGTATAGTTGTCAAAAATTGCATTCGCATACGTTGCACAAGTATCTGCGATGACTACTTTTTTGACTAAACCCCAAATAATTTGACAAACGCCTTCTTTGGCTTTTTCAAAATCAAACTCCCTTTTTACTTTTACCTGAGGCAATAAATGTGTAGCTCTTTCTATAGGACCCGCAACCAAAAGCGGAAAGTAACTAACAAAAAGTGAATAATCTACAAAGTTATATTCAGCTTTAATACGTTTGTAATAAATATCGATAACATACGATAAACCGTGAAAAGTATAAAAAGAGATTCCGACCGGAAGAATTACATTAAGCAAAACTGGACTTGCTTTTACTCCAACTGAATTTAATAATTCTGAAAATGATGAGGCGAAAAAGTTGTAATATTTAAAGACACCCAAAAAACCTAAATTAACTAAAATACTAAGCCAGAACCAAAATTTTCTATTTCGTTCTGATTTTCCTTTTTCAATTTGAATTCCGGTATAATAATCCAAAAAAGTTGAGAATACCAATAAAAACAAAAATCTCCAATCCCAGCAAGAATAAAAATAATAGCTGGCTACAATTAACAAAGCATTTTGTGTGCTTTTCGTTTTATTGAATACAAACCAATACAAGAAGAAAACGATTGGTAAAAAAATAGCAAATGCTAGGGAATTAAAAAACATATTTTATTTACTGTGGTATTAAATTTTAATAAAATTATTTTTTGAGCAGTTCAAAATGATTTTCTACCATTTTCAGCAAAGAAAAGCAATTAGCTACTAATTCTCTCGTATTACCCGATATCTTTTTATTGCCCAAATAAATATTTTCGAGCAATGATGCTAAAGCTTTTGTATCTCTTGCTTCAAAAATATATCCATTTTCACCCGAAGTGATTACCTCTGTATTGCCCCCAACATTTGTTGTAATTACGGGGACATTTGCGGCAAGACTTTCTAAGATTGACAAACTAAAACATTCCATATGTGTGGGCTGAAGCATATAATCGTATTCTGAAAAAACTTCATTTAAATTAGCCTTACTTCCCATAAAACTGAAACAGTCCTGCAAACTATATTTTTGAATTTTATCTAACAATTGTTGCTTATATGGCCCTTCTCCATATATTACTAATTGAATTTGGTTCTTACTTGCAATAGGAAGAAGATTTACTGCCTCGATTAAGTCCTGAATTCCTTTTGATTCTCTGAGGTGCGAAGCCACTAAAAATCTAGGCTTAACAATTGCTCTTTTATCCCTCGCTAAAATCGAAGCTATAATTACGCCATTGTAAATAGTTATAGTTTTAGATTTTAAATGAGACCCAAAATCCTTTAGAATTTCATTCACTGTATAATTTGAAACTCCAACAAAGACATCAATGTATCTTGAATACAAAATTCCTTTAAGCCTTTTATTAATTTTCTTTTTTAACGGATATCCATTCAAAGGCCGTGGATTATGATCTATAGCAATTATTTTAACGCTTGAAATTTTCTTTATTTTATAAAATACATGGGTACATAATTCTACAAAATGGGTAATGACGTGTGTATATTCAGGTTTGTTTTTCTTATAAAAAGTAAGGAAATTATTTTCTACATTCAATTCTTCATTACTATGAATACTCAGATTTAAGTAATTTCCATGATTTGATTTATTTGGAAAAAACCAATCTATTTCAATATTATTGTCTTTACACTTTTTATCAAATTCCCAGAAAAAATAATCCATGCCTCCTACTCTTTCAGGAAGCAACTCGTAATTACAAAGAATGGCTATTTTTTGCAACTTTATGTCCATTTTAAAAGAGTTTCTGCTATTCTTTTGCCTGTGTTTTCTAATGGCTTACTAACTTGTAACTGCAACAATTGCTTTCTATGTTCTGAATCTAATTTTGGATCTTTTAAATATAAATTTATTCCATTGATCAATTCATCTTGATTTTTAACAATTTTAGTTGCCTCACTATTTATAACATTCACTATATGAGCATATTTTAAAAAACGCTGATCATTATATAAACCATTTTGCGAATTCCCAAAGACTGTATTTATTACAGGTTTATCAAACTGAATAAAATCTAAACTCATGGTAGATAGCATATTAATATTAAGATCTGAGTACTCTAATAAACTTCTTAAATCTTTAATATCTTCAATTGAAGGAATTCGTTGTGACCATGACTCTTGATGGTTCTCTCTTGACAGATTCCATCTGGGGTAATTCCATTTTACAAAAGAAAAACTTTTTACATATTTTGAAAAACGAATGGGATCTTCTGCCGGTGAGGTCCTAATAATAAAATTCACCTCCTTTATTTTCCTTTCTCTTATAGCATTTGCAATAGCTTCTATGTATAATTCATCATTTTTACTTGTTGAGATATCTCCACAACTAAAACAAATGGTTTTAAAATTAGGGTTTAATCCAAACTTTACAACAAATTCTTCCTTAGATACTTTATATCTATCTAAAACATAGGGTTCAAACTGAGGAGTTCCCACAACTTCAACATTTTCGTCTTTAACTGATGAATAAAAATGTTGCAATTCCGCTTTCATTAAATCACTCCAAACTAAATAGAAATCGAAATTAGCGGCCATTCTACCTTTTGAAGCCAGATTATCCCAACTAAAAATAAAAGATGCTGTCTTAATTTTCAGTTTTTCTGCCTGATAAACCAATGGCGCTATAAATGGAGGGCGTTGATGTGTAAAAAATAATATGTCAAAATTTTCCTTTTCAAGAATTGCTCTATAACCAATTGTTTTTGGATCATTTTTAAAAGAAAATTGTTGCCATAAATTAAATCTTTGAATCCACTTTTCGGAATGTAAAACAGAAGTTAATCTAAAAACAAAACGCGTTGCATAGCCTCTATTGCTTTTTGAAGAAGATATATTCGTCTTTAAGTTATCCTGAATACCGAAGTTGTCTTTTATGTGTAATTTAAGATGAGCGATTTCTTTAGCTTTCCTAAAAAACCAAGTTTTAAAACTTTCTTCAAAAACATCTAATTCAATGATTTTTGACTTTAATACAAGTCCTGAATATATCTTAGCCGGCAAACAGGATAAAACTACTACCTCATCAAATGTATTTTCAGCTTCAGCCAAAAAATCACTTAAAATAAAATTCCTGAACCCAACACCATCTGTAATTACTATTCCAAGTTTTTTCATTTATAATTTATAATCTTCTTAACTCTATTTTTTAAATGCTTTTTATTGACTTTATACACATACTTTCCCCTTTCAATCGAACTATAGAAATATGCATATATTTTTAATCGGAAATAAGTGTTAGATAATTTGAGTTTTCCATAATCATGAATTATCCATCTTTTTGGAAAATAGTCACAATCATCATTTTTTTTCAGATATTCTCCATCGAAAGCATGTATTGGTCTAATAATTTTAGTGTTTTTATTTTCTCCAAGCCATGCCATCCACCATGAAAAAGTAGAGTTACTTATTATATAATTATCAAATTTAGAACCTAAACAAAGTTGTTCAATTGGTGACAAATTTTCTAAAAAAAAAGCATTATCCAGAAAAGAAAAGTGACTTTTACAATAAGAAATATTATCACTGGCAAAAATCAAATTATATTCTTCTAATTTTTCAAAATGTACTAAAAGCGCTGTCAGATAATATTTATAATTAAGCTGAAAAAAAATTGGATTATTCACAAAATCGCCTCTTCTAATAGTTATAAGAATATTTTTCTTTGAGAATAAATAACTATATTTTTCTAACAAGCTTTCCTCGAAATCTTGTTTAAATTTAAAAACGGATTTTATATTTGAATTTTCAAAATATTGCTCTGTTTGAAACCAACCATTTAAATTAAAATCTCCATTTAAGGCCTCGACTGTATGATATCTATACTTTTTTTCTTCTAACCTCTTAAAATTCAAATTGTCACAAGTTTTAAAAGTAAAATCAAAATAGTCCGAAAATTGCCAAGTTGGAAAACTAAAGTCCTGATTATTTCTTTTAGCAATACCGATGGTAGATGCAATTTGAAACAATTGATTTCCTAAATTTCCTTTTTTACCAAGATTTAAAAATGTAATCATTAATTTGAGTCTCTAAATTGTTTTTGATGATTGAGTTGCCAAATATCTGCTTTTTGAAGACATTGAAGAAATAATTCATTACTATTACCCTTGCCAAAATCATTATCGACACTTTTCACCTGATGTGAGTTAATAATCGAAAGTGCATTTGTTATACCACTTTCAGAATAATCTGTATTAATAATATCCGCATGAACGGCTCTATTTTGCTGACGAGTTCCGATATTAATAATAGGAATTCCGTAGTACGGAGCTTCTCTAATTCCTGCACTGCTATTGCCAATAATAAATTGACTATTTTTTAATAATGTTAAAAAATATTCAAATCGAAGTGATGGAAAGACTCTGAATCTTTCGTTTCCTTTTAACTTTTCGTACGCATCAAGAATAAATTGGCTTCCTAAATCATTGTTTGGAAAAATAACGATGTAATTATGATTGTCTTGCAGTAATGAAGTCACAAAGTTTTTTACATATTGCTGCATCTCTTTAATTTCAGTCGTTACAGGATGAAACATCACTATTGCATAATTTTCAAAATTAATTTTATAATATTCTTTTGCAATTTTCAAATCTGGTAATTGATTTGAAAACATAATATCAACATCTGGCGAACCAATTGTAAAAATTGATTCTTTTATTTCTCCCATTTGTATCAATCTTTTTTGAGCTTGTTTGTTTGACACAAAATGAATATGACTTAATTTGCTCACACTATGACGAATTAATTCATCAACTGTGCCTGAAACTTCCCCACCTTCTATATGTGCAACTAGGATATTATTGAGAGATCCTACAATAGCACCTGCCAACGTTTCGACCCTATCACCATGAACAACAATCATATCAGGATTTACATCTTTACAATAGGCAGATAATCCCTCAATGGTTTTAGCTAGAGTCAAATCCATTGTGGTTTCGTGAGTATGATTTGCGAAAGTATGGATGTTTTTAAAATTACATCTTTCAATTTCAATTAATGTATAACCATATACCTCTTGCAAATGCATTCCGGTAACAAAAACATAAACTTGAAAATCCTGTTGTTTTTCAAGAGCCTGAATTAGTGATTTTATCTTACTAAAGTCGGCACGAGTGCCTGTGAGAAAGAGAATTTTTTTCATCGGTCTAGTGCCTTTTGTTTAGCTCTTTAAAGATTTGAATTTTTGTTTTCAGAAATATGACATCATGTATTAATAATTTAAAATACTCTTTTGTGTTGGTGTAGATTATTTTTTTTAAAAATGAAGCTAAAATTGTAATTAAACCTGGAAATGTTTTTTTTTGTAATATATATTCTGAAACGGTTTCAATCTTATATCTTTTATTATTTGCTTCTGTACTTCTCTTTATGAAATAGAAGAAAGTTTCATTTAAATCTAAAATTTGAAACCCATTATCAAATACTCTTTGAGACCATTCTTTATCTTCATTAGCAATTAATTTTTCATCAAATTTGAATTGCTTCCATACTTTTTTATTTACAAGTGCACAAGCTGTCATTAATCCGTTTTTTATAGGCTCATTAACTATAAAATTATTTTTTAGAGCTCTGTTGTAATTTTCAATAGTATTTATATACCTGATTCCAGCTATTTTATCATTACTATCCAAGGCCTGAACCGTATTCTTAAAAAAACTTTTACCTATTGGAATTGCATGAGAACTAAGTAGTAAAACATAATTAGACTTTGCCGTTTCAATACCTAGATTTGTTGCTTTACCATAACTAAAATCTTTTATGTATGTTACTTTACAATTATACTTTTCCGCTATTTGAACACTGTTATCTGACGAAAAATTATCAACTACTATTATTTCAGCATAATCATTTGAATATACTTTTGTAATGATTGATAAGATGTTTTCTAGTGCCTTAGCTTCATTTTTATTTCTAATTACAATTGAAATCATTTGCTAATTATAATTATTGAAAATCAGTAAAATCCAATTGTTCGTCGTTTTCAATATCTCTTGAAGCCGTTTTTCCCATTAAATCATTGAAATGTTCTGCTAATATTTTTCCTGTTCCGGGACGTTTTACCCAAATGTTTTGCTTTGTTAATTTTTCTCCTTTTTTAATTGAGGCTATTGTACAAACTGTGGCAAATGCAAAATCTATTGTTACTTGTTCTTCTAATGCGGGTTTTTTGGTTCCGCCGCGCATTAAAGCCATTTCTGCGCTTGAAACAATTAATTCTGTGCAGGCTTTTTCATCCATACTGCAAACAATATCCGGACCTGTGCGCTGCATGTGATCTGTAAAATGTCTTTCAAGAATACTTGCACCAAGAGCAACAGCGCCTAAACAAGCATTATTGTTAAGAGTGTGATCGCTTAAACCGATAACTTTTTCCGGAAAAGCTTTGTGCAATTCGATCATTGCGCCAAAACGCACCAAATGAATTGGGGTGGGATACAAATTTGTGGTATGCAAAAGTGCTATAGGAATATTGTTTTTATCGAAAATAGCAACTGCTTTTTGAACACTTTGTATAGTATTCATTCCTGTACTTAAAATTACAGGTTTACCGAAAGAGGCAATATGTTCTAATAATGGATAATTATTACATTCTCCAGAACCAATTTTATAAGCTGGAATATCAAATTTCTTCAACCTATTAGCTGCGGCACGAGAAAATGGTGTCGATATAAAAATCATTCCTTTACTTTCTACATAATTTTTAAGTTCAAGTTCGTCAGCTTCATTCAGCGAGCATCGCTCCATGATTTCGTAAATAGAAACATCAGCATTGCCTGGAATCACTTTTTTAGCAGCACCACTCATTTCATCCTCAACAATATGTGTTTGATGTTTTATCACCTCAGCTCCTGCTCTGTGTGCAGCATCCACCATTTGTTTTGCAACTTGCAAGGAACCTTCGTGATTAATTCCAATTTCGGCAATGACTAAAGGAGGAAAATCCTGGCCTATTTTTCTTCCGGCTATTTCTATATATGGGTTCATAAAGTAGGTTCTTAATTAAGATTTAATATGTTTATGATATAAATATTTAGCGTAATCAAAATCTTCTTGTGTATCGATATCAACGTTGGCAAAAATATGATCTATTTCGAAAGGAAATGCATCTTCAGAAATAATTATATTCTCTAAAATTAGTGAGGCCTTTGTAATATAAAGCAATCCGTTTTCAAAATAAAGAGGTTCTATATCTTGGCTTCTTTGACCAATTTTATAATTATCAGGAATAAATTTTTGCTCTATTATTTTTCCAAATTTTTTATGATTTCTCGAAACTGTAAACAAACTATTGCAATTTTCTTTTTGATACAACTCAAAAGTTTCTTTCAATAAATTTTGCGGACGAATAGGATTGGTCGCCTGAAGTAAAATAACATTTTCAACCTCTGAATCTATATTCTGCAAAACATGTTTTAATGCAGAAACTGTGGGTTCGAGATCACCGGAAATATTCTTAGGTCTATCGATAACTTTTGCACCATATTGTAAAGCCACTTTTTTAATATCTTCATCATCTGTCGAAACATATATCTCATCAATAATATTACTATTTGCCTTCGCAAACAATATACTAAATGAAAGCAACGGAATTCCATCAAGTAATTTTATGTTTTTTTGAGGCAATCTTTTCGACCCTCCCCGAGCAGGAATAATAGCGATGTTTTTCATTTTAATACTTTAAAATTGATGTTTTTTTTATTTTCGCAATGACATTTTCATCAACAGGATTTCGGTATTTCAAAATTTTAGGAATATGAATTAATACGATAAAAATAGTTTTAAAATATATTTTAAAATATTCAAAATCACTTAAAGCATACTTTTTAAAATTATGCCAATATAATTTTAAAATACTTATCAAAGGATATGGATAATACACCAAAAAATAATAGGTTGAATTTTTTAATTGTTTTCCAAACCTAAAGTAATTCTGTTTATTGGCTTTTCTTTGTTCTCGATCGACTCTATGATTAACTTTAATTTCATTCGAATATAAAATATCATATCCCCTTGATAAAACTTCAATAGAAAGACAAGATTCTTCTCCATAAATATCAACCCAGACTGGGAATCCATTTGTTTCATTGTAAACTGACTTTCGAATAGCAAAACCACAACCAATAAATTCAGAAGAAAGATATTCTTTTTTTTTAGTTTCAGTTTGCTTTAATGCATGAAGATCCGACAGATAAATTCCTTTTATTTCCTCAAACGCCAAAATTCCAACACTTGGATATTTACTAAACAAACTTTCAATTTTAAATACAAAATCCTCATTTAATGGATGTGCATCATCATCTAAACCAATAAAAAATACTCCTTCAGCGTTTAAGTAAAGACTATTTCGCGCTGCCGATGCTCCAATGCTTTTCTCAGAAGAAAACCACTTGACCCAAGGTATAGTGCTTTTTAAACTAATCGTATCATCGGTGCAGCCATCTAAAAAAACTAAAACCTCATGAACGGACAAATCTATCTGTTTAGCCAAGGCCTTTAATGTAATTTCTAGTTCTTCTTTTCTGTTTTTAGTAACAATTAAAATAGAGGCTTGCATATAATAAATAAATTATCTAAATGGTTTTGATTTTAATAGTATAAAAACTTTTACAATTTTTGGTAAGAATGTCAATTAACAAATTAGGCTTAAACTCTACTCAATCAATTATTTTTCTAAGTCAGTAATTAATCCTCTTAAATAATCAACTGACAAATAATGCTCTAAATCCCTTCTATTTAAAAGTAAATTCTCCGGATTTATTTTCCATAATTGGTACATCTCTTCTATGAGGGAAGCTATTCCTTCAACATCATCCGCTTCTGCCCAATATCGATAATCATTACCTAATAATCTCCTAGTTTCACTGTAATAAGGTGCTAGAGAAAGAATCGCTTTATTAGCCTCTATGCAATGCGGGAACTTGGCTGGAAGAAAAGGACTAATTTCACATTTTGCTTCCAAAATAATATTTACTGAAACATTTTTCTGTAAATGATAAACAATATCAAAAGCTACATTTCCATTATAGATATAAATCCCTGGATTATGATCTTTTTGATATGCTTCAAGCATCCTGAAATGATAGGAAGCATTCCCTAATAAAATTAGTTTTGAATGTTTTTGAGCTTCGATATTTCGAGTCAGAAAGAGTTTATAACCTTCAATCAAACTTTCGGGAGAACGTTGTTTCATTAGATTTCCCGCGTGCAATAAATTGAATTTTGCAACATCAAAATAATCTGGAAAATTACTATTCTCTAAATTATATGTTGCATTTTGATGTGGTATTACAATTCCTGTTTTTATAAAATCAGGAAAATAACTTCCCATCCATTCCAACAACAGTTGACTTGGAAAAGCACTATACCTTGCTTTTTCAGAGACTTTCCTAACGAATTTTTCTTTTTGTTTGTAGCTTGATTCTACCCAAGTATAAGGTCTTGGATAAAAATGAAACGGATAGGGATCGTGTACATACGCCATCCACTTATTGTATAATTCTGGGGATTTTAAAACAGCATAATGAGGTCTAAAACTACCTCCTTTACTCAATGTCAATACTAAATCAGGTTGAAATTTGACTTTTTTTAATGCTTTGATGATACTGTTGGTATCATTAAAAAAAGTAAATGAAAAGCCAAACATTTCCTCTAGAAATGGTGCTAGATTAACTTTAAAACTTCTGCTAAAAACCCTTTGCATTCGACTTAAAAAATAGAATGGGCTGTATTTTATTTCAGGAATTGCAAAACAAGTTACTCCAACTAATGAAATCTTTTTTAAGGTATAATGATACACCAACACCTCAAAACCAGCTTCGGCTAGATTATGAATTAAAGCGACATTGGCTTTAGAACCACTACTATCCTCTATGTTGATAGAATCTACTACTACTAGTATTTTCATTTTAGTACTGTTTTGATAAATACTTCACAATTAGTTTTGATGCATCACCATTTCCATATGGATTGATTGTGTTTTCAAAACTGGTAAAATTATTTAAAATATCTTCAATTTTGACAATAATTTTATTTGTATCCGTGCCTACCAAGGTACAAAAACCTGCTTTAACTCCTTCCGGCCTTTCAGAAACATCTCTGGTTACCAAAACAGGCTTGCCTAATGACGGAGCCTCTTCCTGAATTCCACCGGAATCTGTCATAATCAAAAAAGATTGTTGCATTAACCAAACAAAAACAGGATACGAAACTGGCGGAATTAAGAGAATATTCTGCTTATTGGACAACAAATTATAAACAGTTTTTTTGACATTTGGATTTAAATGAAACGGATAAACAATTATTACATCTTCTCTCTTAGAAATATCCAAAAGTGCCACACAAAGATTTTTCAGACCCACTTCAAAATTTTCTCTACGATGCCCTGTTACCAAAATCACTTTTTTTCCACTCGGAATTTCCCTTTTCAATTTTTCTATTTCAAGATGATAATAATCTACCTTCGATATTTTATCTATTGTCCACAATAAAGTATCAATAACAGTATTACCTGTTTCTATTATATCTTTTTGAAGAATCCCTTCTCTCAATAAATTTTGTGTCGCCTCAGCTGTTGGTGTAAAATGAACATCTACTAGCCTAGCCGTTAATTGCCTGTTAATCTCTTCAGGAAAAGGTGCTTTTTTATTATAAGTACGCAATCCAGCTTCAACATGTCCTACTTTTATCCCTAAATGAAATGCAGCCAAAGCTACCATTGATGATGAAGTAGTATCTCCGTGCACTAAAACTAAATCAGGCTTCTCTACTTTTAATACTTCATCTATTTCAGAAAGGATTTTGACACTTAACCCATTCAAACTTTGATTTGACTGCATTATATCGAGATCATAATCCGGAACTATTTCAAAGAAATCTAAAACCTGATCTAACATTTGTCGGTGTTGTGCTGTAACACATACTTTCACTTCAATATTACTGCGTTGCAATTCGTGGTAAAGTGTTGCCATTTTTATGGCTTCAGGACGTGTCCCAAAACAAAGTAGAATTTTCAAAATTAAAGTTTTGCTGTTTTTTTTATTATTCTAAAAACGATAGATCTCAACCAGTAAGGCGTATATCTTTTTTTTATATTTACTTGTATTCCTTCAAAATCTTCAGGATTTATATATTTACCTTCAACATTTTTTAAAGTATCAACATTGCTATCTAATCTACTTCCAATATGATAAGCAAACGTTTTATTCAATGACAATCTATAATACCCTTTTCTATCAGCTTTATCGTCAATAAATTCATCTTCATATCCATTAAAAAATTTAAAAACAGGAAAATTATGATTTTCATTAATTAATGCAGTCCTATAAGTAGCTACAAAATGTCCTGATCCTAAAACAGCCACATCATTATTCTTTTTAATATAATATTGATGAGTTCGCCAATTAAAATCTCTATTATTTCTATTTAACAGCGAATCATTGCCTAATCCCTCTAGATAAATATCACAATCTTTATCAGAAACTATTTTATCCTTTTTTATTTTTAATGACCAAATTTTATCAAAAAAAACTGTACAATTATGATCGAAAGCTAAATTTGAACTAGGTAGTGGAGCTACAACACCTGCTTTTTCAAAATTTTTATAAATATTAAAAACAGCCTTTTCCCAGCCTTTTATAAATAAAACGTCAGCATCCGAAATCGTGACAAAAGGTTCGTATATACCTCTAATTTCATTCATTATTGCATAAACTTTTCCTTTATTCTCAGAATAACACACATACTTGTCAATCTTTCCTTTATCAATATATTTATCAATTACAGAATTTACATCTGCTACAGAATTGTTATTAATAAGTGTAATACAAGTTGTTTCAAAATTTATTGTATTTACAATAGATTCTAAACAAGCGTTTAAAACATTTACACTCTCCTTATAATAATCATCAGAAACATTTGGGACAAAAAAAAGAACTACCACACGATGAATTCTTTTCACATTTTTTTCTTTTTTCAATTTCTCTGGATTAATTCCCTTGCGCATACTTTTTTAATAGATTAAAATCTTTTGTTGCTGTAATTCCTTTCAAAAAAATATAATCTCCATGAGCCCGACAATCGTTAACGAATTCAAATCCTCCTGTAGAATTAATTTTATAAACTTCCTTAAAATTAAATCTAGTCAATATGTCTTTTATCTCTTTGCAGACCGTTCTACCATTAATTTCCACTAACAATTCAATTATTAAAATCGAATTTTCTCTTTCATTAAATAACTTTTCCCCTCCTTTCATGACTTCTTTTTCAAATCCTTCCACATCAATTTTCATCATCAATAAACCAGTTGGTATATTTTCTCTAAAATTATCCAAATGTGATACAGGAATATTAATTCTCTTTTATTCAGTTCCAAAACTAATTTTCAGCGAGTTTTTACCTTTGTTCCAACCCTCATTAATATTCATTGGAATAATATATTTATGTTCACCTAGCCCTAATTTAAAAGGTCTTATGTTTAAGGAATCATTAAAACTAATGTTTTTAATGAAATTAGTTGGTTCCGGTTCAAAAGAAAAAATTTCTATATTTAAATTTGTATGAGCTGCTGTCAAACTATGCACACCAATATTAGCTCCAATATCGATGAAATTATAATTTTTAACTGCAAAATAATTGATTATTTTCAAAATACTCTTTTCGTTATACTTGTCAAATAAAATATTTAATTCTCTTAAAGATTGAAGTCCTACAAATAAATTAAATCCTTCATATTTAATTTGTTTTTTTTGTCCCTAATTATTTTTTAATTAAACTTCTCATCCAAAAACTCCTTCTAATTTATTCATCAACATATAACTATACTTTATTAATAAATTTCACCATACTCTTTCTGAATAATATATAGCTAGATAAGACCATTTTTATTAAATATTTTTTATAGCCTAAGTTAATTTCTTTTTTATCAATTACCTTCCTTAATTCATCATATATAGATGCATCAAAGCAAAAAAACACATGTTTTTTCAACATTTGCTTCAATAAAAAAAAATCCCATAATGAGTTCACTTCTACAAATTCAAATAGGTTTAATTCTAACCTGTACAATGCCATTTTTATTATTTTTGAATCATATCTTTCTTTAGTATTTGAAATCAAATGTTTTCGATAATAAAATAATACATAATCAATGTTTTTATATTTTGGTTTTTCACAAAGAAATATTTTTAAATATAAATCCCTCTCCTCTGCATATAATAAATCTTCATCAAATCTATATTTTAAAATTAAGTCACCCCTCCATATTTGTCCAAGTGAATTAATTGTCATTTTTCCTAAAAGAAAATCTTTAAATAGATTATCAGAAACTATATTACATGCTTCATCAACCAAATCGAATTTAAGTACTTCATCTCCATAATAATGTCTGTATTTGCATATAGAAAAAGCCAATGACTCATCCTTAATCAAAGGCTTTATTTGTAACTCTAATTTCTTTGGGTGCATAATATCGTCATCATCGAAGAATTGAATAAATTTGGCTCCCCGAGATTTTGCAATATCTAAACTGTAGTTTCTTGAACCAGAAAGCCCTTGTTTATAATTAACACTTTTCAAATAATAACTAAATCTATTATCCTTTTTTACGTATTCATTAACAACTTCTTTTGTTGAGTCAGTGGAATGGTCGTCAATAATAATACACTCCCAATTAACATAAGTTTGATCAATAATTGAATGGAGCGTTTCTTCAATTAAATGAGCTCTATTAAATGTTGCTAATAAAATAGTAACAATTGGACTGTTTTTCATAACCAAAAAAAAATTAAAATGGTTTCATCATTTAGAAAGGAATACTCTCTCCTTTTACTAAATCTAAACATAGATTCCAACATGCTTACAACTTTTATAAACATGTTATTAAAATCTTTTTTTATAACTGAGTCAGTTATGTTATTAAAAATTGACACAATAATTTCTAAGCATTATTCTCCCCTCCATCATCAATAATTAAACATTCCCATTCTGAATAAGTTTGATTGCGAATTGAAGATAAAGTTCCCAGAATAAAACGACTCCTGTTGTAAGTTGCATAATTAATGTAACATTCTTTCTCATTTAAAAAAGGAATATTTAATTAAGGTTTTTGTACTATTCTTATCTAAATAATAAAAATATCTTTTAAAAATAAAAAAACAATAAAACCAACATTTTTTAGAATCAAAGTTTCTTGTCATTATCAAAATCATCTGATTCAAAAAAACTTTTCCAGTTGTCTTTTTATTTGGGAAATTTTTATTCTTTGAGATGTTTTTTTGAAATGTTTTAATAGTGCTATAATTTTGAATAATCCAATCAAACTTCAATTTTTGGCAGCTTAATATTTTAATTTGCAACTGTGAAAATGCTTCGAAATTATCATCTAAAAAAATTTCTGAAAATTCAAGATACATTTTTCTTATATTTTTCTGCCAAAGAATTTGTTTGCCACTAACTGTACTAATCTGATTCGTTAAACTATCCTCATGTATTCTATAATTATATAAAAACTGGTTTAGTTTAAAATATTTACTATGCAAAACAGCACGCAACCAAAAATCATAATCTTCTATCAAAAAGAACTCTTCATTATATCCTTTGTTCTTCTCAAAAACTTCTTTTTTATATAAAAAGCAGGATCCTATGACATTCCCAAAAACTATATTCTCAAATGCTAATAATCTAACTTCTTTTACTCTATCATCAAATTCATTTATTAAATAGATATCGCTGTACACGATATCTGCTTTATTTTCTGCCAATGCTTTTAAAAGTTTCTCAACGGCATTAAGTTCATAAAAATTATCATCGCTTGTCCATGTGATGAATTTTCCTGTAGCCTCATTATGACCAATATTTAAACTAGTTGGTAACTTCCTATTTTCAACATTATTTATAATTTTAATCCTATCATCCCTTTGGGCATATTTATTTATAATAGATAATGTACCATCAGTTGAACAATCATTAACAATTATCAACTCAATATTTTTATGAGTCTGCTTTAGACAGCTCTCAATTGATAACGAAATATATTTTTCACCATTATAAACAGGAAGTACAATGCTTACCAATTCCCTATCTAAGTCATTCATTTTGGTTCTTTTTTAACTTCTTTCAAGAAATAATTTTTCATTAGTACTAAAATGTAATTTAAAAATACTGTTGTACATTTACTTTTCGATTTAAAATCTATCTGGCAAAATAATGCCAAATCTATACAATTATACCCCTATTGCAAAGTTTGCAATTAAAAAAAGTAAAATGGAAATCAATTATATTATTCTTGCACATAAAAATCCTCAACAAGTAAAACGATTAATAAACCAACTATCTTCTAGTAACTGTTTTTTTTATATCCATATTGACAAAAGTGCCGATATCGATCCTTTTATTCAATCTCTTTCATATATGAATAATGTATACTTCTTACCCGATAAATATAGAGAATTTGGTATTTGGGGTGATATTGGTATTGTCAAAGCAACCATAAACGCATTAAGACTTATAATTAAAAAAAGTAATTTTGGATATTGTGTTTTATTAAGCGGACAAACCTATCCTTTGAAAAATAATGATGAAATAAATAAATTCTTTAAAAATAACTATGGTCTGAATTTTATATCTACTTTTCAAATTCCAACTGTACAGGGCTGGGGACCAAAACGCGGAATGGATAGATTAGAGCTCTATAAAATAAATATGTCAAACAAACGTATGGATTTTATTCAAATCCCATCTTTGTTAGATTCATCCTTCTACAAAAAAGTAACAATAACAAAAATAAAGAAAATAATTAAATCGAATAAATCGCTTTTTTTGAAGAAGTTATTTTATAGAAGAAAACATCCTTCGAAAATTAAACCTTTTGGAGGAAGCCAATGGTGGTCTTTACCTATAGAAACTGTTAGACTAATGATTAATTTTATTGATGAAAACCCATATTATTTAAAGTACCATGAAGATACACTTTTACCTGATGAAATTTTTTTTCAAAGTATCATTATGAATCTAAAAGAAAACACAGACAATATAATTGTAACCCCTAGTATTACTCATGTAAACTGGACAAGAAAAAACGTTCCGCTTCCATTAACATTCACAAATACTACTAAAGATCAAAATGAATTAAAAGAGCAGTCAAAGACAAACTTATTTGCTAGAAAATTTGATATTGAAACTGATGAAAAAATCTTAGACTGGATAGACAAAAAACTTATTTAATTTGATTTACCAATTTTTCTCCTTTTCCCGTAGTATAAACAGCGAGATATCCTACAATTAGTGATATTGCACTTCTTGTTTTGTACAACAGAAAGGTTTCTCTAACAATTTGTGGAAGTAAATTTGAAAAAAACTTCCATTTCATTAAATAGAAAGAATGCGTAATGCAACCTTTAAAATATTTTTTTTGTTGATGTAACTCTAGGTTATGCTTTAGATCTTTGTAGGTATGAAACTTTGCAAATAATAAATTTTTATGAAAGTCAATATTCGATTTATTCAAATTATCTTGGATCGAATTTTCGTGGATACGCCTAAACGTTAAAACTTTATCTATAAATATACCATTAGTAGAAAAGCTAAGCATTTTAGCGAAATAATAATAATCTTGCCATGATTTCATTTTTTCAAAATAATTGGTTTGGGAGGCTAAGGATCGTTTAAGCAAACAATCATAAGTATACCAATGAATGTGTCGGATTAAAAATAAAAATAAATTAAAACCATTTTCTTCAATGCTATATTTATAGGGGGATTGAAATCCATTTTTCTCAAAATTTTGAGTTTTTGAAATAACAAAATCTACATTTGTGGAAAGTAATTTTTCAATTTTAATTTCAATCTTATTAAGATGCATTAAATCATCACTATCAAACCATTGGATGTATTCTCCTCTACTAACTTCAAAACCATAATTTCTAGCAGCATTTCCGCCTTTTAATCGTTCTTTCGGTCGGTGATAATATTTAAATCGTTGATCCTTTTTTACATATTCTGCTACTACATCATCTGTGTTATCAGTACTTGCATCGTCAACAATAATGCACTCCCAATTTTGGTAAGTTTGTGCCAATACACTATCGAGTGTTTCTGTAATTACATGCGCTCGATTGAACGTAGGAATTATTATTGAAACAAGTGGCTCATTCATACGATATTATAAACTTGTTATATATTTATACTTTTCAGTTCCTATAACAATAACATCTTTCATTCCTGTATAAGTTGCTGTAAAAACATTCATTTCTTTGTTTTTAAACATTTTTAATAGTTCATTCACCGTCTGCTTCTCTCCATGTCTATCATAATCATCAATTAAAATGATAAATTCATCTTTATTACTTAGTTTTTGAACCAGTGTAAAAATATCAAATCTAGAATAATTTGAGCTTCCAAATGGACCATCAATAAGATACAAATCAAAAGCTGAAGTAATGGTATTCTCAATATTTTCATATCCATTAAAATCGCATTCTTTATATTTCTTTTTAATTAAGGGCAATACTTTAATCAATGATCTTAACGATAAGACAAATTTATTTTCAAAAGTTATTCTCCAATTATCATCTTGCTCAATAATCAAATGTTCGGAATTAATTAAATAATTATCTAAGTAAACAGAAACGAATTTTGAAGATTCTCCTAAACCAAACTCAAGAATTCGCTTTGGTTGATAATCATTCAAGATTCTATTTAAAACATAAAAAAAAGAGTAATTACCTGCCCAACGGCCAATATTCAATGGCAGATCTTCAATTGCTTTTTTACCTCTTATGCTGTCATGAAAAACGTTAGCCCATAACAATTCTTCATTTTGCGCAATAATTTTCTTTTGCCTTTCCTTATTCTCTTTTATTACTTCCTTGATCCTTTTTATCATACAAATACAACATTATAGTCCATTAATATCTTACTCTGAATCGGTGAAACTTGCTTTCCTGTTCCGTAATAATCTCCTTCTGTCACATCAAAACTAAAAACATGCTGTATCCAATCACTCAATTCTTGATCTACTACTAAATGTGTCGTTACATAATAAGTTCCTTTGTTCAAATTTAACTTCTCAATTTCAAATCGAATGATTTTCCCATTTCCTTTGGTTCCTTGTTTAACAACCGTAGTACTCAACCAAACGATTCTTTGCCCCGCATAATCATCAATTCGAAAATCAAATTTTATTCGATCACTATCTATATTTTGCGGATTATCAAATTCAAATTCCATTACAAATTTCTTACCTATTTGTGGCATAATTCCTTTTGAAATACCAAAGGTTGATATATTACGCAATTTCATTATTCCCGTTCCTTTTCGATCAGCAATATCTGCAATAACAAACTCTTCAGCACTTCCTTTTAAGTAAAACTGTATCGCCTCTTCTGTATTTCCTTCAAATTGTACTCTTCCGTTCTGAAGTACAATTCCTTTTGTACAAAGTGACTGAACTGCCGCCATATTATGACTTACAAATAAAACAGTCCTACCGCCTTCACGAGAAATATCCTGCATCTTCCCAATAGCTTTTTTCTGAAATTCAGCATCACCAACAGCTAAAACCTCATCAATAACGAGTATTTCAGGTTCTAAAAATGCTGCTACAGCAAAAGCCAATCGAACAGTCATTCCAGAACTGTATCTTTTTACTGGGGTATCAATATAACGTTCGCAACCTGAGAACTCAATAATTTCTTCAAGCTTTAAAGAAATTTCTTTTTTGGTCATTCCAAGAATTGCTCCGTTTAAGAAAATATTTTCTCTTCCGGTCATTTCACCATTGAATCCTGTACCAACTTCAAGCAGTGACGCAATACGACCGCGAAACTTTATACTTCCCGTAGTTGGAGCTGTAACTTTTGAAAGTATTTTTAAAAGTGTTGATTTTCCTGCACCATTTTTACCAATAATACCTAAGACTTCTCCTCTTTCAACTTCGAAATTAATGTCTTGTAAAGCCCAAACATAATCAGAAGTTCCTTTGGTAGAACGATCATTAGTATCACCGATTTTTAAATACGGATTTTCTTTACCTCTTATTTTATGCCACCAACGATTGATGTCATGACTTAAGGTTCCTGTACCTACTTGTCCTAAACGGTATTGTTTAGAAATATTTTCAGCTTTTAATATTATATCTTTTTTCAAGTGTAAATCTAAAATGGTAAGTGAAGTAAACCGTTTTTAATATTCAATTCTAAACAGTATCTATAAAACTTTTTTCTGTTTTGTTGAAAACTAAAAGTCCTATAAAAAATACTAAAATAGTAACAACTAAAGTATAGGATAATCCTAAGAATGACACTTCTCCAACATCCAAAAGCATATAGCGAGCCGTTTCTATTATATACGCTAATGGGTTATATTCGACAAGCCAACCGTAACTAGGTAATTTATCCTTAATTAACTCCATTGGATACATTACTGCAGATAAATACATTAATAACTGTATCCCAAAACTAATTAAGTGACTAAAATCACGATATTTTGTAACCATTGCCGAAATAAGCATTCCTAATCCCAAGCCTAAAATTCCCATTATAACAATTAAAATAGGGAAGAATAAAATTAAACTGTTTAAACTTAAATTCGCACCTTGAAAATAATAGAAAATATAGAAGCCAATAAATATTAAAAATTGAATTCCGAATTTTACTAAATTAGAAATCACAACCGATAGAGGCGTAATAATTCGAGGAAAATATACTTTTCCAAATATCGCAGCATTCGCTTTAAAAGTATCCGACGTTCCTGTTAAACATGCTGTAAAATAATTCCAAACGGTTATTCCTGCTAAATTAAATAAAAATGGAGGAACAGTACCCGTATCGATACCGGCGACGTTATTGAATATTATTGTAAAAGTAACCGAGGTAAATAAGGGCTGGATTAAATACCAAAGTGGCCCTAAAACCGTTTGTTTGTAAACAGTAATAACATCGCGTTTTACAAAGAGCAATAACAAATCTCTGTATTGCCAAACTTCTTTCAGGTTTAGTGAAAAGAATTTATTTTTAGGTGTTATTTCAAACAACCAATCATTTGGGGTATTGTTGTCGTTCATTTTATTTTACACTAATTAACCGAAATAGTTCTTAAAAAGCAAGATTCATTTAATTAACAAGATTTTTATTCGCTTATAAATTATTATAAAAGCAAAAAGGCGTTTTATAAAAAAAACACCTTTTTAATATCATTTGAATCCAAAATTCACCTTATCATAAGAAACTACTTATCTAATACCTCGAAAGCAGAATTCATACTTTTAAATTCAGGAACAATTTTTTTCATTTTAGTAACAATATCATCATTATCGTAGAAATCAGCAATACCTATAAGTTCATCGATTTCGATATGCAAATTTTCATATTCATCTTGTATTTCCTGAGCAATCATAATTTTGTTATGATAAGTTGGCAAAGTCTTAGAAGTATCATTTAATAATTCTTCATATAGTTTTTCGCCTGGTCTTAGACCAACAATTTTAATCTTGATTTCTTTATCCGGAATAAATCCTGCCAGTTTTATCATTTTTTTCGCCAGATCGATTATTTTTACGGGTTTACCCATGTCAAAAATATAAATCTCACCTCCATTACCCATTGCACCCGCTTCTAATACCAACTGACAAGCTTCAGGAATCGTCATAAAATAACGAATAATATCCTGATGAGTAATCGTAACTGGACCTCCTTCCGCAATTTGCTTTGTAAACAGAGGAACAACAGATCCGTTTGAGCCTAAAACATTACCAAAACGGGTAGTAATAAATTTAGTCACGCCTTGAACGTTCTCTTTTTGATTTTTTAAATATAGCGACTGAACGTATTTCTCTGCTATTCGTTTACTGGCCCCCATAACATTACTAGGATTAACCGCTTTATCTGTGGATACCATAACAAATTTCCTCACACGATACTTACACGATAAATCTGCCAGATTCTTAGTTCCTTTAATATTGGTTTGAATAGCTTGCGACGGATTCTCCTCCATCAAAGGAACATGTTTGTAAGCTGCTGCATGAAAAACAACATGAGGATTATAACTTTTAAAAACTTTATCTAACGCTTTCTTACTTCTTACATCAGCAATTACAGCAACAATTTTTGATCCCGAATTCAAAGCTAAAGTTTCTAGACACAAATTATGAAGTGGTGTCTCAGCATGGTCCAGAATAATAACCATCTTAGGATTAAATCCTAAAACCTGTCTTACTATTTCACTTCCAATTGATCCTGCTGCTCCGGTAATAAGAACCGTTTTGTCTTTTAATTGTTTAGAGATCGATTTACTATCCAGAACTATGGGTTTTCTTTCGAGTAAATCTTCAATCTGAATATTTTTTACTTTTTGGGAAATTTCTTTTTGGTTTTCCCAATCTGAAATTAAAGGTACAGTATACACCCTATAATTGAATTCTAAACATTGATCAACAATAATTAATTGTTCTTCTTTAGATAAACTTTTATCAGCTATAATAACACCTTCTGCAGCTACAGAGCGCATTAAAGCTGGCAATTTTTTTCTTAAAATCAGAATTGGTAAATCTAACATTCTCTTCGATGCATTCTGATTATTTTTGTCAACAAAACCAACAATTTTAAATCGAGAAGGAGTTTCGAATTTCAATGCATTTGCTACTGAAATTGCATTAGCATCTGTTCCGTAAATTATAGTTCTAATTAATTTAGAATTGGTCTTCTCTGAAAAATACAACTCAAAAGTTTGTTTTACTACCACACGATACAAAAACAAACCACAAAATGACAATACTAAATTAATAAATAGAGCGGTATTTAAAAATGCTTTGTATCCCGTATAGAGTTCAAAAACTAAATTTAAAAATAAAAAAAACACCAAAACTGACATTTGAGAAAAGAGCAGTTTTATAGCATCAATGTAAGATGAATGTCGAATAATTCCTGAATAAGTTCTAAATAGCCAAAAGAAAAAAACATTTACAACAATTAAGCTGGTAACAAAGTAAAAATGATGGGGAGTTATAATGTAACCTAAAGCTGTTCCCTCAAACAACATGTAAGTAAATGTAAATGCAAAGATCAGAACCATTATATCTATCGCGATAATGATCCATCTTGGTAAATAACTGAGGCTATTTATACTTGCTCTCAAATTTCTTGGTGAGAAAGAATTAAGTAACAAGGAGGCTATTTGGTTTGATTTATCTGTATCCAATTTGGTTCAGTTTAATTTTGTAAAATTTGTATGACTTACAAAAATACGAATTAAAGGTTTTAAAATAATTATTTATTAACATAAATTAAATTTTAACTCCTTTTCTCTTTCGTTTTATTAAATCAACTAAATAAGTTCCGTATCCTGACTTTAATAAAGGAAATGCTAATTTTTCTAATTGGGCATCATTAATAAAACCTTGTCTCCAGGCAATCTCTTCAATACAGCCTACTTTAAGTCCTTGTCTTTCTTCAAGAACCTGAACAAATTGTCCTGCCTGCATCAAACTATTAAAAGTTCCCGTATCTAACCATGCTGTGCCTCTGCTTAATATTCCTACTTTTAAAGCTTCTTTTTCTAAATATACCTTATTAACATCGGTAATTTCATATTCGCCACGAGCACTTGGTTTAATATTTTTGGCAATTTCTACAACCGAATTATCGTAGAAATATAATCCCGGAACAGCATAATTAGATTTAGGCTCTTCTGGTTTCTCCTCAATAGAAATCGCTTTGAAATTTTCATCGAACTCAACTACTCCATATCTTTCCGGATCGGACACATGATAAGCAAAGACAACACCACCATTGGGCTTTGTATTTGATTTTAAAAGTTCCTGCATATTAGATCCAAAAAAGATATTATCTCCCAATATCAAAGCAACATCATCACTACCGATAAACTCTTCTCCAATCACAAAAGCCTGAGCTAAACCATTTGGAATTGCCTGTTCTGCATAACTAAACTTACACCCTAAATTAGAGCCATCGCCTAATAATTTTTTGAAATTTGGCAAGTCATGTGGAGTAGAAATAATCAAAATTTCACTGAGCCCTGACATCATCAAAGTAGACAACGGATAATAGATCATTGGTTTATCATATACAGGCATCATTTGTTTGCTCATCGCAAGTGTCAATGGATGTAAACGTGTGCCAGAACCTCCGGCTAAAATAATTCCTTTCATATATTTTGATTTTAGATTTTAGATTTCTTAATTACTGAAGTGCTAAAACCAAATCTTAATCATCTTTACTTATTTTATATAAACATTTTTTTCAAGCTTTCTTTATAATTTGGAATATCCAGATTATAAAGAGTTTTAATTTTTTTCTTATCTAATAATGAAAACTCGGGGCGTTTTGCAGGAGTTGGATATGATGCTGATGTTATCCCTGCAATATTGCAATTGTATCCACCAAATTCTTTTATACTCAACGCAAATTCAAACCAACTTATTTCACCTTCATTAGAATAATTGTAAATTCCCGGTATCCATTCTGGAAATTCCAAAATATCAATCATTGCTCTGGCAAGATCCGCAGCGTATGTTGGAGAACCTATTTGATCGTTTACCACATTGATCGCCTCTCTTTCCTGCATTAATCGCTGCATAGTCTTTACGAAATTATTTCCAAATTTACTGTAGACCCATGAAGTTCGGATAATAATTGAATTTGGATTTTCCTTCAAACAAGCAATTTCACCTGCTCTTTTACTTGCTCCATACACATTTATAGGATTAGTTTTTCCCTCTTCATTTAAGGATATTGACGAAGTTCCATCAAATACATAGTCTGTAGAAACATGAATTAGTTTTGCATTATTCTCTCGGGTATATTTTGCAATTAACTCTACGGCTAGATGGTTAATTGTAAAAGCTAATTCTTTTTCAGTTTCTGCTTTATCAACTGCTGTATAGGCACCACAATTAAAAATTACATCAGGTTGAATTTGATTTAGTTGAATTTCAAGGATATCTAAATCATCTAAAGTAATTTGAGTTCTATCAGCAAAAATCCATTCATATTGATAATAATTTAATGATAAAACATTTAATTCAGAACCTAACTGTCCGTTTGCTCCTGTTACCAAAATTTTCATCATTAAAACAAGCTATTACAATTATCAATAAAAGGAAGTACTTGATCTTTTTGAGAAACAACTGCATCCTTTAAATCCATTCCCCAATCAATATTTAAAGATGGATCGTCAAATTTAATTCCACCTTCAGAAGCTTTATTATAAAATTGATCACATTTATATATTACTGATGCTGTTTCACTTATTACAGAAAACCCATGAGCAAAACCTTGAGGAACTAACAATTGCTTTTTATTTTCGGCTGATAATAAAACACTAAATGATTTTCCATAGGTTGAAGAATCTTTTCGTAAATCTACAGCAACATCTATAATTTTTCCTTGAGTTACACTAAGTAATTTTGTTTGTGCAAAAGGTGGATTTTGATAATGCAACCCTCTTAAAGTACCTTTTTTAGAAAAAGATTGATTATCCTGAACAAAGTCAATAAAAATACCCAAATCTTCAAATTTAGTTTTGCTGTACGATTCAAAAAAATAACCTCGCTCATCTCCAAAAATAACAGGCTCTATAATTACTAAATCTTTTATAAATGTTTCTTTAACTTTCATATTAAAATACAATACTGAACAGCATTAAAAATTATTTAAAAAAAACATCTAAGACATTTTTTATTCTTTCTTGATCGTGGTCAACCAAATTTGAGCCCGATGGCAGACATAGTCCATTTTCAAATAAAGTTTCAGCTATTTTTTCGCCATAATAAGGATACTTTTCAAAAATAGGTTGCAAATGCATAGGTTTCCATAAAGGGCGACTTTCAATGTTTTCTTCTTCTAAAGCTAACCTTAAATCTTCTCTAGTCTTGCCATTTAGCTTTTTTGGATCAATTGTAATTGCAGATAACCAGTGGTTTGAAAAATAATCATCATTTATTTCTGTTAAGACAAATACTCCTTCAATACTTTTAAAATAATCTTTATAAAAATGATGCATTTTTCTTCTAAGTAAGATATGTTTATTCAACACTTCCATCTGTCCACGACCAATACCTGCACAAATGTTACTCATTCTATAATTAAATCCTACTTCACTATGCTGATAATGAGGCGCATTATCTCTTGCTTGAGTGGAAAGGAAAACAGCTTTATCTTTTGTTTCTTTATCCTTTGTTACAATGGCGCCTCCACCAGAAGTTGTAATAATTTTATTTCCATTAAAAGAAAGTGCTGCAATATCACCAAAGGTACCGCATCTTTTATTTTTATAATGACTTCCCAAAGCCTCTGCGCTATCTTCTAAAACAGGTATTTCATATTTAAGGGCAACAGCGTGTATTTCTTCAACTTTATAAGGCATACCATAAAGATGAACAGCAATTATAGCTTTTGGTTTTTTTCCATTTGAAATTCTATCTACAATTGCTTTTTCTAAAGAAACTGGACACATATTCCATGTTTCCAATTCACTATCAACAAAAACGGGTGTCGCCCCTTGATACATAATCGGATTTGCCGATGCTGAAAAGGTCATACTTTGACATATAACTTCATCTCCTTGCTTTACCCCTAAAAGTATTAACCCTAAATGAATTGCAGCTGTTCCGGAACTTAAAGCTCCTACTTTAACTCCTTCATTTAAGTATTTTTCTAAATCATCTTCAAAACCATTTACATTTGGTCCTAGAGGAGCTACCCAATTTGTATCAAAAGCTTCTTGTACATACTTTTGTTCGCTTCCTCCCATATGTGGAGAAGAAAGCCATATTTTTGAATTATTCATGAAATTTAATTGGCTTTGCCGGTATTCCAACTGCTGTACATTTTTCCGGAAGAGTTTTTGAAACAACCGCCCCAGCTCCAATAATAGTTGAATTACCTATTTTTAATAAGTTAATAATTTTTGCTCCAGTACCCACATAAACTAAGTCTTCTATTACAACTTCTCCTGAAATATTGACGGAAGGCATAAAAGAACAATAATCTCCTATGACAGTATCATGTCCTGTTGTACAAAAAAGGTTAAGTATCACAAAATTACCTATACTAATATTTACTGTAATAATGTTAGAAGCACAAATAATACATCCCTCTCCTATTAAAACAGAGTCTGTTCCAATTAAAACATTTGGATGTATTAAAGTTGGGAAGGAAATATTAGAATTTATTTTTAATGATTTATGTATTTGGAATTTTATTTTTGGATCAGCAATAGAAATGACAACGCTTATCTCATTATTATAAATCATTAGATCATTTACACCTCCTAAAACAGGGTATCCATTTACTTGGGTTCCAATAGAAATATTATCATCATAAAACCCTAATAAGTTAAACTTCTTCTCTAC
The DNA here is from genome assembly GCF_009664855.1 of Flavobacterium sp. SLB02. Classification (GTDB taxonomy): domain Bacteria; phylum Bacteroidota; class Bacteroidia; order Flavobacteriales; family Flavobacteriaceae; genus Flavobacterium. The sequence goes on along the minus strand of NZ_CP045928.1, from coordinate 6,011,007 downwards.
CAGATTTATTTGATCAATCAACATTTTTACTTCACGACCAAATCCTCCTGCTCCAATAATTACAATATTCTTCATATTAATTTCCTTTAAATGCTTCTGTTGTTACGGAATTATCTGAGCTAATTCCTTCTCTAATAATTACTTTACTAATTGTCTTTATAAATATTTTTAAATCTAAAATGAATGATATATTATCAACATACCAAACGTCATATTCAAATTTTTGATTCCAACTAATGGCATTCCTTCCATTTACTTGGGCCCAGCCTGTAATTCCAGGCTTAACATTATGTCTTCTCTTCTGAAAATCATCATACAAACGTAAATATTCAGGTAATAATGGCCTCGGACCTATCAAGCTCATATCTCCAATTAATACATTAATTAATTGTGGAATTTCATCCAAAGAAGTTTTTCTAACAAATGAACCAAATTTTGTCAATCTGTCAGCATCAGATAGAAGTTTCCCATTTACATCCTTCTTATCCGTCATCGTTTTAAATTTTACGATCTTAAATATTTTTCCATTTTTCCCCGGGCGCCTTTGAATAAAAAAAGGTTTCCCATGATTAACAATAAATAAACAAATAGTAACTAATATCAAAAGCGGACTCAAGAATAACAATCCCAATGAAGCACACATAAAATCAATTACTCTTTTTAAATAAACATTATACATTTTTTTCTAAACTTTTATATTCTGACAAAATAGCGTTCCAAACTAACTGCTGTTCATACCGGGAAATAATACTTATCCGTGCGTTAGTTCCAAGTTTATAACAATATTCTTTATCGGTTAACATTTTTTCCATCGCATCATAAATAGAGGCTGAGTCTTTCACAGGAATAATTATTCCGTTTTCGTGCTCTATGATAATTTCATTACAACCATTAATATTTGTAACAATACTTGGTAATCCCATAGCTCCCGCCTGCATAACAACATTAGGAAATCCTTCTCTATAACTTGGAAAAACCAATGTATCAGCCATTGCATAGTAAGCCCTAACATCATTTTGAAAACCAACACTAATAATGTTTTCAGATTCTTTTATTGTTTTTATAGTTTCAGTATTCAAAGGATCTAAATCGTCCTCAAAGGGTCCAACTAATAATAGTTTTACGTTTTTGTAATTATATTGAAATTTAGAAAATGCATTTATTAGTTCATTAATTCCTTTGTCTTTGACTAAGCGCCCTACAAAGACAAAAACAAAATCATTTTCTGAGATACCTAACTTATTTCTTTCCTGGATGATATCTTGCAAGTTAAACAGTCCAGGATTAAAATAATTCGTATCTATTCCATTAACATTTCCATTACCAATAACCTTCAAAGGCTTTTTAGTAATCTTATAGTTTATCAAATCATTCTTAACTCCCTCACCCTCTGGATAAATATTTGTTGCCCAGAGACATAATAGCTTATCCATCAAAATAAGTATTTTCTGAAATAGTCCCTGCTTCGAAGGAAATATCAGCCCGGTGAAAGTATGTATACGAATTGGAACACCCGCGAATTTAGCTGCTGTCATACTTAATAATCCAGCTTTCGGCGTAATTGAATGTACTATGAGTGGTCGTTCTTTTTTAAAATAAAAATATAATTTAACTAAAGAAACGAAATCTTTTACAGGTGAAATTTTTCTCTCCATTTCAACAGAAAACACTTCAACACCTTCTCTACTAACAACTTGATTCAAATCAATACCTTTTCCTGAAACAGCAATAACATTATAATGTTTATTTAAAAATTCTAACTGTCCTTTTAATAAAACATTCAGTGATATTGGAACGGTGGACAACCGGATAATTTTATTCATTTTACAATTCAAACTTCATTAATCATTTCAACTACGTTGTTTAATAACGAAACAACTTTATTTTTTCTCTACCCCTTGTATCTAAGACTATTAAATCATGAATAGTCTCAACGAAAAGCTAGTTCTCTTTATTAATTAGTACGTTATTTTTATATTTTTTCACTTTATCCAAAACAATTTTTACTTCATATTTGCTTGAATTTCTCCAATAAAAATCTTTTTTAGGATTTTTCCACACCGCATTAATGATCGTAATTGTTCCTATTGGATTTTGAATTGAATTATCATCATTTATGGATGTGCCGAATGAGTAATTAGATCCATCATCTGTATAATTTTGCATCGTAATACTTACTTCTTTTTGTGGATTATTTTTAATCGAAAAAGCTTGCAAATTGATACAGAATCCCCCTGGATTATTAAAAGTATAAATATTACTTAAATTAACATCTTTAAGAGTTTCTTTGTACAAACTAGGCTCAATTTGAATACCGTTCATAGGAAGAGTTCCAAAAGTATTAGAAATAAAAACAGAATCTATATGTAAATTATTTGCAGAAGTAATTGATATACCATCCCTTCTCGCATTATCTATTGATCCGTTTTTAATAACAATATTTGAGCTTACTTTGCCATCTTCTGAACCTACAAAAACTCCATCTCCCCAAGTATCTTTTATTTGAAAATTATAAATTTCAACATTTAAACTATTTAAAACACAAATACCTGCACTCCATTCTCCAGCTTGGTCGCTCTTTTCTTTTCTGCTACCAACAATATTTGCATTGTAAATTTTTACATTTGAAGCATTATAAACTTTTATAATATCACTCAACCTACCTTTTGCCGGACCTCTATATATAACTTTTGAATATCTATTAAAATATATTTTTCTATTTGAAGGAATGATAAGACCATTACTATTAATTAAAACAGGAAAGTTAGGCATTATAACGACAGGATACTTATTAATCGCATCCTGCAGTTTTTGCGTATAATCAACTGTTGCCTTTTTATTAGGATTTCCCGGCAGACTCTTTTCAAGGTTATAACTGTCATTTGGGAAGGTATAATTATAGTACCCCTTGTAATACTTATTTACAAGCTGTTTAGATACAGTACGATACTCATGATTTTGAGCATTTGACAACTGAGAAAAAACTAAACATAGAAATAATGTTTTTAAAAAATCAGCAGTTTTCATAAGTTTGGAATTATCTAGTTTGAAAAAAAATAAAAATAAACATTAAAAAAAGTACAGAAAAAGTTGCTCTAAAACTTATTCTATTTTGATAGACTTTAAACATAGGTGCAAATAAAAACGGAATAACACACCAAGACATTACGCCCCATCTATCAGAAAAAGGAATTTGGAACATCATATAAAACACTGCACTAATAAGAATATAATACTTCAATAAATTTTCATAAAAATCATTCTTTTCAAACTTATTCAAGTATATAAATAAAATTAAAAATATAGTATTAAATGCAACAAACTGCGGTTTGAATCCCACTGAATATGAAGAATCATTTCCCTCCAGGTATCCGCCCCTTCTTTCGTCAAGCAATAAAAATCCAATAAAATAATCTTTAAACGACAAAACGCTTATACTCGCGGCCGATAAAAGAACAGAAATTAAATATAAACAATAATAATAAAACAGGCGTATTTTCTTAAAATAACTAACCAATAAGTATAAAAAAACTGGTATAAGGCTTGTAAAATGAAAGCATACCGCCAGTACAAAAAATAAAATCCATCGAAATTTCTTTTTTGGTGAAATATTACGTGAAATAATAGCCAATACAAAAAAAGCAAGCGACAATCCCTGACGTATAATATTTATCCCTAATGACTCAAAGAAAAACAGACTAATTAAGCAAAAAACAGAAAGAAAAAAATTTGATTTGTAAAAATTTGTGTATTTCTTTAAGGTGTAGAAGTTTAATGCTACAAATAAAAAACTCATTACAAATAGAAAAATTTGCGGATCTTCACTAAAAATATTTAATATTCTAAATACTAACCCAATAGGCGCATCAGTACCATAAGTTATTTCATTATAATGCGTATACTGCCAATGATACATTTCAGTATCTGTACCAACATCTACAGCACGCATACCAAACAAAAAGATATAGGCAAACATTAAGAAAAATACAATACAATTACCTAGGACTTGATAATTTTTTTTCTTAAAATCTACAGTAATTGACATCCAAATTGCAAGTAATGATGCTACTACATAAATCAAACAGTATAATAAATTAAACTCTGGCACCTATAATTGAATCTAGTTGTTTTTTAAAATCTACTTTTTCAGATATCGTTAAATACTGAAATCGCTTATTTAACAAAACATGCTCTTTTTTGATTTTTTCTAAAAAAACATAAACAGTGTATTTTAAATAAGATTCTAATACTAATTTTGATTTTTGCAATTTTGTTGCATGATAAGTTTCAGCAAATTTGATCTTCCCTTTAATCATTTTTAAATGCTTTTGAGAATTATTACTACTGTCTTCTCTATAAAAAAGTAAAGGATGATTCAAATTTTGAAAGCGATATTTTGTTATTAAACGATACCATAATTCCAAATCTTCCATTTGTATAAAACCATCTTTATATGGATTACCTAACAACACTTCTCTTTTTGCCATCACTGTTGGATGTATCGGACAAATTCCTTTGAGGATATCGTCTTGGATTTTTATTTCTGCAGATTTTTTAAACCCTAAAATGTGGTTATCTTTATCGATACTTACAGCATCACCGAAAACTATATCAATTTCAAAGTTCTGTTTTAATACTTCTAATTGCCTTTCTATTCTGTCAGGAAACATTATATCATCAGCATCCATTCTGGCAAAATACATGCCCTTTGAAAGATGAATCATCTCATTCAGTCTAAAAATTAATCCTTTATTAATGCCATCGTTAATAATTTTAATTCTGGGATCATTATAAGATTTCATAATTTCTAAAGAACCATCTGTAGAGCCATCATTTACTAAAAGTAATTCAAAATCTTCAAAAGATTGCTGCAATACAGAATCAATAGCTTGTTTAAGATATTGACCTGCATTATATATTGGAATTCCGATCGAAACTAGCATTTTTTAATTTTAAAGTAAATGAACACAATAGAGAGATTTAACTTTAGCTTTTCTTTATATTCTTTAATTTCTCGCTAATCAAAGTAATATATTTATCATCTGAATAATATTTTTCAAAAACTTGCCTATAAGTATTTTTTAGATCTTCAACAAAAATGTTTTTTTTATCAAAAATGATAATTTTATTTGCAACTTCTTGTAAATCTTCCTCCTCAAGTCGACATTTAATCGAATAATTTTTTAAATCAATATTTTCCTCAAAATCCTTCACAACGTCTGTATATATGGGAATAATACCGGCAGCAAGATAGGAATTCATTTTTGTTGGCGTTGCAACATTATTAATTGGATCGTCTTTTCTTATTAAAAACCCATATTTATATTTCACTAGTTCATCTTGTAACTCTTCTAGTTTAACAAAATCAACCGACACATTTTTTAAGCTATATTTCTTTATTAGTGCATCAGCTTCATTTTTTTGCCCCGTAAGCAAGCTTAATGTAGCTGATTGGTCGTGCTCATATATATATTTAAAAACTACTAGACTTTCTTCAATACATTGCCAGCCATACAAAGCTCCAGCATATACAAAACTGAGTTTCTCATATTTTTTTTCAGATAAAAAAGAAGTTTCATCTAATTTCTTATTATAACATGGTATGACAATCGATTTTTTATCAAATTTTAAAGCATATTTATTTTCATAAAAACGTCTCATTTCATTAGAAACAAACAAACATAAATCTGTCTTTTTAAGGCATTTTTTCTCTAAATAGCTTAAATAAACTTTTCCAATCTTAGACTTTAAAGTGTAATTATGCAACAACTCATACTCCTCTGGTCCAATACCTTGAAACCAATTAATATAAAAATATTTTTTCTTTTTTTCTTTATATTTTAACGATTTTTGATCTCCTCCGCGAATAGTTACAATAATATCAATATCTGCACTTACCAATGGCTCTTGAGAAATAACTACTTCATAATCATGAAATGCATTTACGATTAAACTCGTATAGTATTCTGTTGCCTCATTCATGGCACTTTTAGGCAGATAAAAAAAAGCTTTCATTTTATAATTAATTTTTGGCGAATATTTTTTTAAATTCTAACAACATAGTATCTGCATTTGCTCTTCTATCTTTCAAAGAAGTTTCATAATCAACATCAAAGTTCAATTCATCAACCAATTTAATTAAATGTTGCATATTAAAGGGTTTCTCCCAAAGTTTTATTTCTTTCACTTGTTCTGTTAATATTCTCAACTTTGGTTCTATCTCAACACAAACAACAGGTTTATTTAATAAAGAAGCTATAATCGCTCCATGATAACGTGCTGTTATGAATCCGTCAAATATATTTAATTCCTCCAAGAATGATTCAATCGAATATTTTTCCGGATCCCAAGCTAAAAAATTCTCATTCTTTAATTTTCCAATCCATTCTTTATCTTTGGATGGTGCAAAAACAATAAATTGCAATTCTGCATCCGAGTATGTTTTATAAAATTCAATTAAAACATTGATATAATTATTTCCTGATTTTTCCCAGTCCCAATCTCTAACAATAATTCCAATTTTCCTTTTTTCGTTAAAACCTTCAGATTTAATGCAAGTAGGTTTTTCAAAATAAGAAGAAAAAACAACATCTGCTCCTAAGGTTGCAGGAATATTCCAACCTGCACAATATTGATATGAAATTTCATCTCTTACCCCAACAAAATCAGCCATAGCAATCTTTTGTTTTGCATTAGCTATTGCTTCCTGATTTTCATAAAAAGGGCCAATTCCAAAACCTATGAATGCGATCTTACCAGGATTTATACAGTTTTTAAAAAAAACATCACTTAGTTTTTTTTTTACAAGTCCAGGATTTCTAAAAGCTATACCAATCTTTTGAATTAAAGATGTATTATAGCTACTTTGAAAAGCAAAAAATTGAGTCCCTCCTCCATAAACTTCCCAATCAGGTTGAAAATTAGGTTTCAAATAAGTACTGCTTATTAAAAGCTTATTGGCATAATTATTCTCTTCTCCTACAAAATTTAACTGTAAATCATCAAACTCTTTTAAAAAGTAGTTTTCAAATACACACATTAACAAATCATCTCCAAAATTAGTTTCTCCGTAAGCTCCTTTTATAGTAAGTTTTGTCATTTTTTTTTATTATAAAACCATCTTCTTTTCCAGTAATATACTCCTTAAAATATCATAAGGTAAATCCTGCACAGTCGTTCCATTCTCTATTGCCAATACTGCGGCCGCACCAGCAGCTTGTCCCAGAGACATATACACAGGTTCCATTCTAATAGAACTATATGCAGTGCGAGATGCCGACAAACAAACAGGAACAAATAGGTTTATGCATTGTGCTTTTTTTGGCACAATCGAACGATAATCAATTGGATATGGCTTAGGAGTTCTAGCCATAAATTGCCCCTCATTCTTAATATTTCCATTATTATCTACATAACGTTGAACTATATGTGAATCCATCGCATAATCTCCAAATGCCACAGGCCTTTCAGCAACAATTTGACCTGTACAATTTCTCTCTGTCATAACGTATTCACTTATCATTCTACGCCCTTCTCTAATATACAATTGATTTGGCCAATTGCCAGTGTCTACAAATTCATCTTTTGGTAATCCCCATTCTTTATAAAAATCGCGAATTCTGGCGGGAACTTTCGGATGATTTGCTAAAGTCCATAAAAGTCCTATCTGATAGCGTTTGTGATCAGCAATTATCATTTCTCTTTCAGCATAATTTGCATCAGGGTACTTATAATTTTTACCTACATAATCAGTCGAAATCGGTCCAGAATTATTTGAGTCCGTTTTATAATTTGGCATTGGTACTAAATCAAAAAAAGTACTTCCCTCATAGGTTTTAAGATATTCGAAAAGTATATTATAATCATCTTCATTATAATCAACAGGCTTTTCAATTTGTATTCTATTTCGGCTCTCGTTGGTTAGGCACATTCTATAACAATAGGCTTGTATTTTTTTATCACCCGTACCGTTACCAGGCAAGTTTAAAGGAAACTCTGTACCAAAATGTTTTATTCCGTCAGGCAATTGATTTCTATCATTATTCCCCATTCTTTGAACACCACTGGTTCGCTCATTGTATTGACTGTTGCTTTCTCTTCCAATTGTATACGAAACACCCGCTTTCGCCATAAGATCTCCTTCATAAGTCGCATCAATAAACATTTTACCTTTTATTTTTAAACCCGATTCCATTTTAATGGAAGTAATAGCATTCAAGTCATTTTTAGTGACTCCCTTATCTAAATCAAGTCTTTCGTTATGTAAAATTGGAATAGCATTATTGATGATAAAGTCTCGCAAAACATATTGAGCTGCTTTGGGTTCAAACCAAATCATGACATCTCCATCATATGTGTATCTTGCATATCCACCTGAGTTACCACCAAACCAACTATTAGAGTTACTGTAATAGCCTTTTATGGATTTATAAAAATCTCTTGTCAACCCTCCCAATATAGAGTTATTCAAAATATCAGTTGCCCCAAGCCCATTTGCAGTCATACCCCCTAAAGCCGTATTTGAAGGTTTAATAAGTAAAACACTTTTTCCAGATTTTATAACCTCTGCAGCAGCCATAATACCGGAAACTGTCCCCCCATACACAACTACATCGTATTCTTTAGTAGTATCTATATCTTTTACTCCTGTAGTAGTATCGAAATGTACAATAGGTTTTATATTCAATAAATCGTCATTATCTTTTGAACATGACAGGTAAAAAAAAGAACAAAATACTAAAACTGTGATCAAGCGTAATTTTAGACTATACATTTTTAAAATAATAAACGTTTATATTTATTCAATTCTTAAGTTAATAAAATTAATGTAACATTAAATTTATTTTATATAGTATCTTACTAAAAAAATAAATTGAAATTATCTTATCAATACCAATGATTGAAAATAAAAAGCAGAATTAATGTTTCTTTAAAACTCTTATTACTAAATCTCGATTAATAAACAAAATTAGTATAAGTACTAAAACAAATAACGGCAACTGATATTTAAAATCTAAAACATTTACTAAGAAAATTAATGCAATAACACCAATTAAAGTTATTATATAAGAAAATACATTTATGCCTAAATTTAACTCTTCTCTCAAATCAAAGTATCTCAACAAAAAGATAACAAAAAAACCAGAAAAATAAGATATCGATATTCCATACAACCCCCATCTTCCAACTAATAAAAAGCACAAACCAATAGATACAGCTCCTCCAATTATTGTAGTAAAAGTTATTTTTGCGGTTGATCTACTTTTTTGGTGAATAAGACTAATTAGTGTAGCTACAGTATTAAACCCAACACCTAAATATAAAAAAGACATAAATCTCCAAGATTCATAAAACTCTGAGTTAACAACATACTTTGTGTAAATAGGTGCTCCAACGATAAGGATCACAATAATACTAAATTCTATTTTGAAAAAATAAACCAATAACTTACTAAAATCTACAAGTTTGATGTCTTTTTTAAGGAAGCCATCTTGAATAGGTAACACAAAGATGGAGTTTACTATCACAATAATAGACGGAAATCTTGAAGAAATTGCATAAACTCCGTTTGCTTCTGTCCCTAAATAATGTAATATAATAAATTTACTTGCTGAACCTATTACCCACCAACTCATCAAATTAGGAATAAGTGGAAGCGAATAATGGCACATTTCTTTCATTAATTCTTTATTTAGAGCTTGAAAAGAAAAATACTTAAATATATTAATTTGAAATAAAATCAATAAACATGCTATAGTATATGCTATTACATTCGCAAGCAAAATTCCTTCAACTTTAAAGTGGAACACATATATAAACAACACATTAAAAACAATTACTAAAAATGTAGTCAAAAGGCCATTAACAGCAAACTTTTTAGTATGTCCTTCTCCTCTTAAAATACTTTGCAATATGGGCAGCAAACAATTCAGGAACATTAAAGAAAAAAAATAACCTTTGTATAGGAACGTTTCCAATTCTGAGTAAATTAACAGAAATGCAGAAAACAACAAAAAGCCTGCACCAAATGCAAGCATTGAATTAGAGATTATTTGTTTTTTTAAATACTCGTTTTCTTTATCTTTATCAATCAACCAACGATAAGCCGCATCAGATATCTGCAAAGAAACCAGAGGAACAAATAATGTGATTGTTGTTATAAATATATCGTACTCACCTAAATCTTTTTTTGTCAAAAAAAACGTATAGAGAGGAAGAAGTAAAAAAGAGAGAACTTTCGATCCAAAGCTTCCTACAGAATAGATTAAGGTCTCTTTAAAAAGATTATTGCCAAGACGACTAGAAGGAATTTCACCCATTTTAATTTGTACGTATGAATTCAACTATTCGTTTGCACGCATTACCATCTCCATATGGATTATGCAAAGCACTCATATGCTGATAACGATCGAGGTTGACTAGTAAATCATTTGTTTCAGAAATTATTCTTTGTTTATCAGTACCAACTAAAATTACAGTTCCTGCATCGACAGCTTCTGGTCTTTCTGTAGTATTTCTCATTACTAAAACAGGTTTACCTAAACTAGGTGCCTCTTCTTGTACTCCGCCAGAATCAGTAATAATCAAATAGGATTTTTTCATTAACCAAACAAATGCTGGATAAGCCAAAGGAGTAATTAATTTTATATTAGAAATATTTGATAAAATCTCGTATACAGGTTTTTTTACATTAGGATTTAAATGCACTGGATAGACAATTTGAACATCTGGATGCTGCATTGCAATTTCTCTTAAAGCTTCACAAATATCTACAAAGCCCTTTCCATGATTTTCACGTCGATGACCGGTTACTAAGATTAGCTTTTTAGATGAATCGACAATTGACTTTAAAAAATCAACTTCCTGGTTATCTATTGAATCAACAATTACCACACTTTCTAATAATGCATCTATTACAGTATTTCCTGTAACTAATATACTATCCTGACTAACATTCTCTGCCAATAAATTTTCTTTTGAAGCATTTGTAGGCGCAAAATGAAAATCAGCAATTCGTCCAGTAACTTGTCTATTAATTTCTTCAGGAAATGGAGAACGCTTATCATAAGTACGTAATCCAGCTTCTACATGGCAAACTTTTGCTCCTGAATAAAATGCCGCTATACTGGCAGCCATTGTTGTGGTTGTATCGCCATGAACATAAACGTAATCTGGTTTAAAATCTTCTAAGATAGCTTTTAATTCGGTAATAATATCAGCTGTTAAAGAAAATAAATCTTGATTAGCTTTCATTAAATTTAAGTCATAATCAGGAACAATTTCAAAAAAATCCAACACTTGGTCTAACATTTCTCGATGTTGTGCTGTTACACAAACTTTGGATTCAAAATCAATTTTATTTTTTTGAAATTCTTTTACCAAAGGAGCCATTTTAATAGCTTCCGGTCTAGTTCCAAATATTATTAAATTCTTAATCTTCATAAATAGTAGTTATCAAACATTAAATTAAATCAAAAAATAATTAGTAAATCAACTAGGAATTCAAGGATTCCCTAATATATTTTTTTATAACAAGAACTAAAGCAGCTAGAAATGTAAAAAGAAATGCCCCAATCAAAATCCCTTTAAATTTTCCTATCTGGTCCTTTTTCAGAGGTAAAATTGGTTTGTCAATTATCTGAATTAAAGGAGTTTCTTTGCGCAAAGTAACCTTGGCTAATTCTGCTTGTTTTACTAATTCTGTTAAGATTGCAATATTTGCCTGGACGTCAACTTGTTTTTTTGATGATGGCGCTCGTCTAACATTTAAAGCAGGATTTAAATTGAAAATATTATCATTTGCAACAGCTACACCGGTAATCGCATCATCAAGCTCTTTTCGAATAGAATCGGTCTGCCTTTCAAGAATATCCATATTGATTCGAGACTTTTTGCTTTTAGTTTCAATGTAAAACTTACCAACTTGATTTGCCAAAGCCTCGCAGAAATATTTTGCAAATAATTCATTTTTAGATAAAACCTGCATTGTAATGATAGAAATTTTTTTATCCTTCTGATCAACATCTAAATCACCCTTTGCTAAATTTTCATAAATATTACCTAATATACTATCATGTACTCTTGTAAAATTTCGTCGATCATTATTGGGAAGAAACTGTAAATTTTTAAATAGACTATTATTATTCCACCTTTCTCTCCAATTATTATTTTCTATATACATTTCAGCCAATGAAATTACTTTTCCCTTTACTTTAACAGGACTCAACAATGTTTGCTCTACCATTTTACGAGATTTAAATAATTCTGTTAAATTTGAACCTGTAAAAATACTACCACCGCTACCTCCAATATCCAGACCAAGCGTACTTGCTAATCCTAATGCACTACCTAATCCTCCTCCTGATTTTTCATCTTCAATTGCAAAAGACAATGTAGCTATATACACAGGTTTTTTAACAAAAGAATATGAAAAGCCAAGAAAAGCTCCTATGACACCAAATATTAAAATAATTTTCCAGCTTGAAATTAAATAATCAAACCATTCTTTTATTGTTTCAAGAAATTCTTTAAACGAAATTTCGTCATTTTCAGTATTTTTATTCTCCATTAAATAATTATTTAAAAGCAGTTACAATCAATAATGCCAGACTGGTTATCACGCTACCAATACTAACCCATTCTCCCGTACTCATTTTTTTCGATTCTGGCTTTTCAGGAACCACTATTTGAGAACCTGGCGTTACTGAAGGATAAGCTCTAAAAAATAGGAAAGAACTTGTGACGGAAGCATTACCGTTTGGATAGATAATATATGCCTTTTTCTTCCAGCCCTTATTGTCTACCCCTCCAACAGCATTAATATAATATTTAAATCCTTTTCCTTTTCTGTAAGGGATTTCTGATGTCAGCAATACATTTCCGGCAACTTTAACCCCTTCATTAAAGATTGCAACTTCAATTTCATCCCCGGGAAATAAAGTAACGTTTGAATAATGATTTTTATCTTTTATAATTTTCTCCCAGTTGATCGGAATAACAGCAAATTTCACTTGATCTCTTAATTTTTTAGATAATTTAGAATTGAGAGTATCATTTCCCTTCGAACCTAATTGTTCTTCTGAACCTAATTTTTTATCTAAATTAAGATCTACACTTTCTAATTCTTGAATCTGTTCTTCTTTTACAGGTCTTTTGATTCTCATGCCATCTAAATTTGCAATAGAGCTTAATCCTCCAGCCCTCATAACAATATTGTATACAGACTCCTTTTTATTTGCCAGAACATATTTTCCTGGATATGTTACAGCCCCGCTCACTTTTACCATCTCTGGTTTTTCGTAAATTGCCATTTTGCGAATATTGATAACATCAAACGGTTTTAGTACAAAATTTTTAAGTTGTTCGTTGCTATCTGAAGTAATTTCAATCTCCATCAATTCAATGCGCTTGGGATCTGCATCATTTACGACATCAGACTTTACCATTCTAGCAATTTCAACCCTTTTAGATGCTGAACCTGTTAAGCCACCAACTTGAACGACTAGATCATTTAAAGTTAAATTCTCGAAATACTCATAAATTCCAGGATTTTTAACTTCTCCATCAATAGTTACTTTATATTCTTCTCTGAAATCCAAAATAGAATAAACTGTCACAATATCTTCTCTTTTCAATTCTATATCCGAATTCAAATCTCCTGATAATGCAGCACTTAAATCTACATTTACAATTTCTGTAGTTAAATCTTTTTTTAATCGAATAATCCTTGCTCTTTTTGTATAAGCGTCTTCTTTTAATCCTTCGGATCTTGTAATAAGATCAGAAATTCTCATTCCTTCATTATAAGAATAATAGTCCGGTCTAAAAACAGCACCTTCAATTTTAATACGATTTTCAAATCGGTTTAAAATTTTAGTCACTCTAAATACATCACCAGATTGTGGTAAATATGTATTATACTCACTTTCATTTATATCATGTACTTTAAATTCTTTTCCTGTTTTCTGCGTTACATTTACTGATGCAGTATAGGCAAATTCATTAAAACCAGATGCAAAATTCAGCAGATCAGAAAATTTTTCTCCTTTTTTCATTTCAAAAATTCCGGAACGTTTTACCTCTCCTTGAACTGTAACTCGTTGACTATATGCAGGAATTCGAATAACATCATTATCCTTCAAACTTACATTATCAGATTGATCTCCTTTAACCAAAAATCTATATATATCAATACTTTTATAGACTTTATTATTTCTGATTAATTCTATATTTCTGTAGCTCCCATTTTTCCCGGGTCCACCGGCCAAATGTAAAGCATTATATACTGTAGCTAAAGAAGAAACTGAATAGTTACCAGGTTGCTTTCCGCCGACAATAGTGACTTTAATAGTACGTATTTGACTTAAGCTTATACTTACCTGTGATTGTCCAGAACGAACTGTACTATAAACTCTGGCAATTGCTGCTTTAATTTTTTGAGTTGCGGCTTCAATTGACATTCCTGAAACAGAAATTTGTCCGACATTATCAATATTTACTTTTCCTTCTACACTAACCGGGATATTAGCATTATATTCCTGAACTCCATATACACTTATCTGTAATTCATCACCTGGTCCCAAAACATAATTCATAGGAGTCGCTAATTTTAAATCAGGCTCAAAATTTAAAGTAGGATTATCAAATAATTCAGAACCAAAAATTAAAGAATTAATAGAATCTTTTACTTTATCATTTTTAACTATTTCCTGTCTTCTTCCAAATTCAGAATTTTTAGTTCCAGTTTTTGAATTATTATTTTTATCTTTTACATCTTTATCAGAGTTTTTTTTATCAAACTCAAGAAGTTTAATTCTAAGTTTATTAAATTCACTTTGAGTCATCCCTTTCGACAAAGCCACTGGCTCAACATCATCAATTGACGCATTATTGCTTTTTAATTGAGTGCTAATTTTAGCGAGATCATCCTCCGACAAATAATCAACTTGTACGCTACTTAGATCTCTCGATTTAAGTATGTCCTGAGCATTTGCATTAAATGATAGTAGTGAAATCACAATTAGCGTAAGAACGTAAGTTATTTTTTTCATATGAAATTATAATTTTATCTATAGTCTTGTTTAAATAAAACTATTTATTTTTTTTAGGAATACTGTTTTTTATAATAATCTTTATAAATGCCTGATGTTACATTTTCTAACCATTCTACATTACTTAGATACCAATCTATTGTCCTTTCAAGACCTTCTTCAAAAGTTACTGAAGGTTTCCACCCCAACTCTTTATTAATTTCAGAAGCATCTATTGCATAACGCAAATCATGTCCTGGTCGATCCTTTACATAGGTAATCAACTCTTGAGATTTACCTTCTGCCCGCCCCAGCTTTTGATCCATAATAGTACATAACAATTTTATTAAATCAATATTCTTCCATTCATTAAATCCACCAATATTGTAGGTTTTGTGATTCTTTCCTTCATGAAAAACTAAATCTATTGCAATTGCATGGTCTTCGACAAATAGCCAATCACGAGTATAATTACCATCTCCATAAACAGGCAATGGCTTGTTATTCAAGATATTATTAATAAAAAGCGGAATTAATTTTTCAGGAAAATGATAAGAGCCATAGTTATTAGAACAATTTGTCAAAACATAAGGTAACCCGTAAGTCTCACCATAAGCCCTTACAAAATGATCTGAACTTGCCTTAGAAGCTGAATAAGGTGAATTTGGATTATAACGAGTTGTTTCGGTAAAAAGACCTTCACTTCCTAAAGAACCATAAACCTCATCAGTACTTATATGATAAAACCGTTTACTCCCATAATTATCTTTCCATTGATTTTTGGCAGCATTCAATAAATTCATCGTTCCAATAACATTTGTCTTAATAAATACCAGTGGATCTTCAATAGAACGATCTACGTGGGATTCTGCTGCCAAATGCAAAACACCATCAAAATTATGGAGCGAAAAAAGTTCATTGATAAAATCCTCATCCACAATATCACCTTTTATAAAATTATAGTTAGGTTGATTTTCGATATCCTTTATATTTTCCAAATTACCAGCATAAGTCAATGCATCAAGATTGAAGATTTGATAATCAGGATATTTCTTTACGAAACGTCTTACTACATGTGAACCAATAAAACCAGCTCCTCCAGTTATAAGAATTTTATTCATCTTAAATTTCAATTAATTTAATAATTCTGAATTTATTTTTTCCAACTCATTATAAATATCCTTTACATCTTGTGAGTTTTCTTTTTGCAAAATTAAATTTGCTGTATCGGTATACACAAAAATAGTGTTTTTTAATCCCAGAAAGGTTGTGTGCTTACCTGAACCAATTACCATATTTCCATTTTTGTCTATCGGATGCCCTTTTAACACTAAATAATCATAAACCGACTCAAATGATCCTAAATCTGACCACGAAAAAGCTGCAGGCACTACTTTTATTTTTTTACTGCGTTCCATAACAGCATAATCAATACTAATTGATGGAATTTCTAATGACAAATCTAAATCCAAAAAACCTTCTTTACTTGCTTCCCATACAGCTTTGGATTTTTCATAAACATCAGGTTGAAATTGTTTTAATTCTTCTAAAAGAACACTCGCTTTAAAACAAAACATTCCACTATTCCATAAAAAATTACCTCTGGCAATAAACTCTTTTGCCGTAGTTTTGTTTGGTTTTTCACGAAATGAAATTACATCATCTCCTTTTGATTCGATATAACCATATCCTGTTTCTGGCTTGGTAGGTATAATTCCAAAAGTTACAATAAAACCATCCTTAGCTTTTGAAACAGCCTCATTAATTGCTTTGTTATAATCTTCTATTTTATCAATAATATGATCTGACGGTGTTACAATTAATATATCATCAGGATTCGACGCAAATGCAGCAAAAGCAATTGCAGCTGCAGTATTGCGAGGTGTTGCTTCCACTATATTCACATAGCAAGTTTTGGTTTTATCCATCACTTTACCACTTAAATGATGGTTATCAACATTTCCAACAACCATTACCTTATTCACTAAGTGACTGTTACGATCAACCGTCATCTCGAATAAAGATTTATTCTCAAATATCTCAAGATATTGCTTAGGCTGGCTTTTTCTTGAAAGCGGCCATAATCTGCTACCTACACCACCAGTTAAAATAACGTGAGTTATTGACACTCCCATATATTATTATTTTTTTAATTGTTTTTCAGCAACCTCTTTCCTAAGATTACTACTTGAAAATCGATGATCTCTAACATTAAAATAAAGTGCTATTCCTTTTTGTTCACAATAAGCGCGCCCTGTAAAGTTTTTTTCTCGATATTCATCACCAATAATACGTACATCTATTTTAAAGGATCTTAAAATATCTTCTAAATCTTGTTCAGTTGCATAAGGCACAATTTCATCTACAAATTTGCAACCTTTAAGTTGTATATATCTTTCTACTACGGTTTGCGAAGGACTATTTTTGTCAGGACGATCAAGTGTGGGATCCGTTTGCAAACCCACTATTAAATAATCACATTCTCTCTTTGCTTCTTCTAACATCTTAATATGTCCGGCATGCAATAAATCAAAAGCACTAAAAGTTATTCCTACTTTCATAATTTAAAAAATTAAAGTCTATTATCAGCTATACTGCCTAAAACTCCTTTTACATCATATAATAAACTATTTTCTTTTTGCAAATCTGAAAAATTTAATTCTAAGAATTCTGCGTGTGCAACTCCTAAAACAATCGCATCAAATTTATTATCGGGAGTACTGTTAATAGTTATTAAATTATATTCTTTTTTTACATCATTCGCATTAGCAAGCGGATCAAATATCGTGACTAATATTCCGTATTCTTTTAATGCTTTTACAACATCTACAATTTTTGTATTGCGAACATCCGGACAATTTTCCTTGAAAGTAATCCCCAACATTAGAAGATTTGCTCCGTTTACTGAAATTCCTTTTTTGATCATCAATTTTACTATTTGAGAAGCAACGTATTCTCCCATGCTGTCATTCAAACGTCGACCTGCTAAAATTATTTCGGGATGATAGCCAAATTCCTGAGCTCTTTGTGCTAAATAGTATGGATCAACACCAATGCAATGTCCCCCTACTAATCCCGGTTTAAATGGTAAAAAATTCCATTTTGTTGATGCAGCTGCCAATACTTCTTGCGTATCAATATTCATTAAATTGAATATTTTGGCTAACTCATTTACAAAAGCTATATTGATATCTCTTTGTGAATTCTCGATAACCTTAGCTGCTTCTGCAACTTTTATACTTGGTGCCAAATGTGTTCCGGCAGTAATTACCGATTTGTACAAAGTATCAACTTTTAAGCCAATTTCAGGTGTTGACCCAGAAGTTACTTTTAGAATTTTTTCGACTGTATGCTCTTTGTCTCCGGGATTTATCCTTTCTGGTGAATACCCGGCATAGAAATCTTCATTAAATTTTAATCCTGAAATCTTCTCTAAAACAGGAACACATTGTTCTTCCGTTACACCAGGATAAACTGTAGATTCGTAAATTACGACATCTCCTTTTTTTAGTACTTTACCAACGGATTCACTTGATTTATATAAAGGAGTCAAATCAGGGCGGTTATTTTTATCAACCGGCGTAGGAACGGTTACTATAAAATAGTTACAATCGACTATATCATTTAGGGATGTTGTGCAATACAATCCCCTTTTAGCAGAAGGATTATCTACTAAAACAGCTTGCAAAGTAGCATCATCAACTTCTAATGTTGTATCTGTACCTGATTTTAAAGAAGCTACTCGTGCTTCATTAATATCAAAGCCAATAACTGAATATTTAGTAGCAAATAATCGAGCCAAAGGCAGGCCAACATATCCTAAACCAACAATGGCTATTTTTACGTTTTCGTTCAATTTGTAATATTTTTTATCTATTTCAGTCATAAAAATTCACGGCTTCGCCATTCTGAGTCACAAAGATTTGACACAGATACTCTAAAATCATTTTCGGCAAATATAGCATATTAAGTCAATTTATTCAATACGGTTTCGCGTAATACAGAAAAAACAAACAAATAAACAACAATAACATGCAGCAACACTCTATTGGTCAGCATGTAAAAATTCAACTTATAAAAAAAACAGAAAATAAAATTTCTATTTGGAGAAATCTTACCTTCTGTTTAATACCAATAGTTATACAATATAACTACTTTATTTATATTTTATTTTAAGGACGCACCCTAAAGATTCCAAAACTAACGTATAATAAGTATTTGAGATTTCCTGAACTATTGCATCCTGATTGCTAAAAACTCCGGATTCTAATTTGATACGGTCACCAACCTGAATCGAAGACACTGAAATATCACTTAAATTTGGAGCTGCAAGACTCGTTTTTATGATGTTAATTTCTTCATCACGAACAATAGCCGGTTTTCCTAACCAAAACAAATACCGGACTACACCTGAGATCTGAAAGACCGAATTTCGATCAGTATCTTCTAACTGCACAAAAACATAAGAATTAAAAAGCGGCACCTCAATTTTCTTCTTTCTATCGGTCCATTGTTTGATTTGAATTATTAATGGACAATAACATTCAATTCCAATTTCATTGAGTCTTTCGGCAACTTTTTTCTCCCATTTGGGTTTTGTATATACTACATACCAATTCTTCATTTTTCTTTTTATTGAAATAAACTTTAAACCAATCTTCCCTTATTCGTTTCATATTAAATTTTACCTCAATATCTTTTGTAACTAAGAACCTATTGCTTTATAAATAAAACCTATTGATTCTAATTCTTTTGAATCCAGAATATTTCTTCCGTCAAAAAGAAATGCCGGTTTGTGCATCGAGTCATAAATTTTTTGCCAATCATAAGTTGTAAACTCATCCCATTCTGTTAGAATCGCAATGGCGTGAGCGCCTTTACATGCTTCATAGGCATTATCAAATATTGACAGGGCCTTACTATTTGCTTCGTCACTTCTTGTTTCTAAATAATCTAAATCGCTCAGCATTTTATTTCTTGAAACCTTTGGATCATAAACAGAAATTTTAGCCTGCTCATTAATAAGATCATCAGCAACATAAATCGCAGCAGATTCTCTGGTATCATTTGTATCTTTTTTGAAAGCCCATCCCAAAAATGCAATTTTCTTATCAGCAACTGTATTGTATAAAGTCTGAACTATTTTATTCGAAAATCTTCTTTTTTGATGATCATTCATTATAATTACCTGTTCCCAATAATCAGCCACCTCATTTAATCCGTATGATTTTGCAATGTAAACTAAATTCAAAATGTCTTTTTGAAAACAAGAACCACCAAAACCAACAGATGCTTTTAGAAATTTCGGTCCAATCCTGCTATCCATTCCAATTGCTTTTGCTACTTCGTTGACATCAGCGCCTGTCTTTTCACACAATTCAGACATTGCATTAATAGACGAAATTCTTTGTGCCAAAAATGCATTTGCCGTTAATTTAGACAATTCTGAAGACCAAACATTTGTCGTTAGAATTTTATCTTTACTCACCCAATTTGCATAAACATCAACTAAAGCATTAATAGCTTCTTCACCTTCCGGCGTTGTATCTCCACCAATTAAAATTCTATCAGGATTTAATAAATCTGTAACCGCAGTGCCTTCAGCTAAAAATTCCGGATTTGATAAGATTTGAAACTGTACCCCATTTCCTGTATTATCCAGAATACTTTTTATCGCCTCAGCCGTACGTACTGGTAAAGTAGATTTTTCGACAACAATTTTATTCTGCTTGGCAACTTTTGCAATTTGCCTTGCACAAAGTTCTATATATTTTAAATCGGCTGCCATACCTTTTCCTTTTCCATATGTTTTGGTTGGCGTATTTACCGATATAAAAATTACCTGAGCCTCATCAATAGCTTTTTCTACTTCTGTCGAAAAGAAAAGATTTCTCCCTCTTGCTTCCGCTACTATTTCTGAAAGTCCGGGTTCGTAAATCGGAATATTATCTGTATTTGGATCGTTCCAATCTTTAATTCTTTGTTCGTTCAAATCCACAACTGTGACTTGAATATCGGGGCATTTTTGAGCAATTACTGCCATTGTCGGACCCCCAACATAACCTGCACCAATGCAACAAATTTTTGTAATTTTCATTTAATTTACTATTATCTTGATCCTTATTTTATTTTAAATTTTGCCAATACCAGCTTACCGCTTCTTTTAACCCATCCTGCAATGAATATTTAGGATCATATCCTAAAATTGTTTTTGCTTTATCTATACTTGCCAGTGAATGCGGAATATCACCTGCTCTATTGGCACCGTAAACAATATTCACATCTGCTATTTCAGGGTCAAATTCTGATAGATATTTTTTTAAGTATCCTACCAGATCGTTTAATGTATTGCGATCACCAAATGCGGTATTGTAAACTGTATTTATGGCTTCCGGATTTTGACTCGTCATTGCCAGTTCATTCATCTGAATTACATTGTCGATATAAGTAAAATCGCGAGAATAATTTCCGTCTCCGTTAATAACCGGACTTTCATAATTCATTAGTTGTGTAACAAACTTTGGAACTACGGCAGCATAAGCTCCATTAGGATCTTGCTTTCTTCCAAAAACATTAAAATATCTCAAACCTATCGTCTCCAAACCATAAGTTCTGCTGAAAATTTCAGCATACAACTCGTTTACATATTTTGTAATTGCATATGGTGATAATGGCTTACCAATAACATCTTCTACTTTTGGCAGCCCTTGCGAATCACCGTAGGTTGAAGAACTTGCTGCGTATACAAATCTTTTTACTTTTGCATCACGAGCAGCCACTAACATATTTAGAAAACCGGAAACATTAACATCATTTGTCGTAATTGGATCATTTATAGATCTTGGAACAGAACCTAAAGCAGCTTGATGCAAAACATAATCAACTCCATAGACTGCTAAATTACAATCAGCGATATTTCGAATATCACCTTCGATTAATTTATAATTAGGATTCTCTATAAAATCTTTCAAATTATGGTGATGCCCTGTAGAAAAATTATCCAGACAAACTACTTTATGACCCAATCCTAAAAAATACTCGGACAAATTCGAACCAATAAAACCCGCTCCGCCTGTAATTAAAATTGTATTTTGAGTTGATGTTTTCATTATATCAAATTATTTTTTCTTGAATTTATTCAAAATTTCTTCCCAGAAGCTTAATTTATTTACTTCATCATGATAACCGTTTGAATAAGCTCCATAACCGTACCCATAACCATAAGCCGTGCCATACTTCGCTTTATTCTCATAACCATTTAAAATAATACTAGCATTTGCAAGCTCCCCGCGCTGTACTCTGGTATTTAGCAACGTTATCATGTCTTTTTTAGTATAATTTTGTCTTACTATATATAGCGTAACATCAGCATATTGCGCTAACTCCAGCGCATCTGACACCAGCCCAACAGGAGGCGTGTCCAAAATAATATAATCGTATTGTTGTTTCAGCTCCAAAATTAAATCCCGCATTGCATCGCTCAAAATCAATTCTGACGGATTTGGAGGTATTGGCCCTGACAGGATAACATCAAGATTAGGAATTTGTGTAGAGTTGATAATCTCAGCTAAACTATTTTGTTTAATTAAATAATTCACAACTCCTATTTGATTTTTCAAACCAAACTCGTCTGCCAATCTTGGTTTTCTTAAATCCAAACCAATAATCACCGTTTTCTTTTCGCTTAAAGCGAAAACTGTAGCGATATTTATCGAACAAAATGTTTTTCCTTCTCCACTTATAGACGAAGTGATCATCAATGTTTTTGGACCACTTACCTGTTGTTTTTTATACAAAAACTGCAATGAAGAGCGAATTGTTCTAAAAGCTTCTGAAAGTGCTGACTTTGGTTTATCAAAAACTGCTAAATTCAAAGAATCTTTATTAACTCCAATTACTCCAATTAATGGTATTTGAGTTAATTTACTAATATCTTCAGTATTCTGGATTGAATTATTAATAAAGAAAATTCCGAAAATGAATAATAAAGGTATTAAGATTCCTAAGAATAAAGCTAAAATATAATTTACAGAAGTTTTAGGACCTATTAATCCTCCACCAATATCTTTTGCGGGATCAATAAAATGAAGATCTGATAAATTTGATGCTTTTACAATCTCAGCCTCATTTCTTTTCTTTAAAAATTCAGTATAAATATTATCGCTTAAATCATATTTTCTTTGAATTTTCAACAATTCCTGCTGCTCTTCCGGAAGTCTTTTTACAGTGCTTTCGGCCTGACCAATTTTAGCATTTACCATTGCTAAATCTGTCATTAAAGATCCTTTTGCAGAAGCTATATTTTCCAGCAGAACATTTTTCACAGCCTGCATTTGGTTATCAAAATCTTTAAAGATTTTGTCGCTTTTTACCGCATAAGCCATTTCTGACCTTTGTGTAGAGAGCGCAATAAGTTTCGAAACATTTACAACAACATTAGGATCTTCTATTCCTGCCACAGAAGGCGCGGGTAATCTCGAGTAATCGACACTATTATTTAAGTATGATTTTAAAGAATTGTAATAGGCAATCTTTCTTGTAACCTGATCTCTTTCGACATCAAAATCCATGATTTTATCTGAAACTTTTTCTCCTCCTCCTTCAATCTCGTAAATATTTTTATCTTTCCTGAAAGATTTAAGCTCACCTCCAGTTTCTTTCAATTGCGATTCCATTGCAACAAGAGTACTATCAATAAATCGAATAGTATTAGTAGCAAATTGATTTTTTCCGTCAAGCTGAAGTTTGATTAACATTTTTACCGTAGCATTCAAATACTCGACCATTCGGGCTTTATTTGTTCCCTGCATTGATAATGTCAGTATTGAACCGCCTTTATCATCAGAACTAACATTTACTCCTCTGTAACCTGACACAGTACCATCAAAATCATTGAATTTTACAAAATATTCGATGCCTGTATACAGCCCCGGATTATCATTTATTTGCAGTTTCCAGTTTAAAAAAGGCAAAGACACCTGTTCTCCAACTTTATATTTTTTCACAAATTCCGTTGGCGGAACAGCAGTATTACTATAAGTATTATTAGAATAGGTTATTAATGAAACCGAATTATTCTCGAAAGGAATTCGAATTTCATATTCATTGGCACTCAAGAATTTAATACCAATCAAGGTGTTTGCTAATTGACCTTTTGATTTGTCTATATTTACATAAAAAGGAACAGCACCGTAAGAATCGACCAAATTGTATTTTCCTTGTGTAAGGTAATCGATATAAAACTGCAACTTCTCAACCACCAATTCGTTATGAGATCGTGATTGTATTATAGTGGAAATTCCGTTTACCTGATCTGAAACCCCTCCCCAATTAAAAACTAAACTGGTATTTGAGGTAAAAAATGGATTTCTTTCTTCTTTAATAGAAACCATGGTTTGCATAGCGTAAATTTTCTCTTTTCGAATATTTACCTGATATGCAATTGTAAAAGCGATGATTAAACTAGCTAAAAACCATTTCCAATAACTTAGAATCTTCAATAAAAATCCTTTAAAATCAAAATTTGAATGATTTTCAAAAATGGAAAAATCTTTTATATCTAACATTTTTTGAATTTAAGTTTAGTTTTTAAGCAATAGAAAAACTGTTGTAGCCAATGACAAAACAGTAATAATTGTAGTAATGGATTCTATACCTGTTTTTCCTGTTCCCCAACTTTTTTGTTTCAGTGGTTTTACATACACATAATCATTTGGCTGCAAATAAAAGTAAGGCGATTTTATTACATTAACATCTGTCAAATCAATATCATGCATTTCTACGCCTGTTGGAGTCTGACGAATGATCGTTACTGCTTTTCTATTTCCGGTTATGGTTATATCACCTGCATTTGCGATGGCTTCCATAATATTTACATGTTCCTGAAACAATGTTTTTGTACCGGTACTTCCTACTTCTCCATTTATTGTATACCTGAAACCCGCTAATTTTACTGTAACAAAAATATTAGCTTCCTTTTTAAAATATTCTTCCAGTAATTTTTTTTCAATTGTAATACGGACCTCTTCCAAAGTGTATCCTATAACATTAATTTCTCCTAATATTGGCATTCTGATATTACCGTGATCATCAACTGTAAATCCGTTAAAATATAATGTTGATTCAGATTTCACTGCTCCCGAAGAAGCTTCTGTTGTATTAAAAATTGAAACTAATTTAGGATCAATTGCTTTTATATCGACACTTAAAATATCATTTACCTGTAATCTGTAAGGTTTAGATTCTACAGCGGCAATGTTATTTTGCTCACTGGAACTGTTTTTATCCTGCAAATAGGTTAAGTCTTTTACTGGAATACAGGAGGTAAACAACACGCTAATTAGCAGTAATATATAAAAGCCGTTTTTTGTCATTATTGAAATTTTATCGCAAATATAGCTTTTCCTTTAATTTTCAGAAAATCTAACCTTTATTTGGGTTTATTTAATTGTTTTTGAAAGTTTTTTCGAACGGAACGCGATGTAAAATACTTCTTCCGAGGGTAATTTCGTCTGCATATTCTAATTCATCACCTACTGATATACCTCTGGCAATTGTAGAAATTACAATTTCTGATTCTGCAATTTGTTTATAGATATAAAAATTCGTTGTATCTCCTTCCATAGTAGAGCTTAATGCAAAAATAATCTCGATTACTTTTCCCGTTTTTACTTTTTCGACCAAAGTCGAAATATTTAACTGACTTGGGCCAACACCTTCTATTGGAGAAATTTTCCCGCCTAAAACATGATAAATACCTTTGTACTGACCGGTATTCTCGATTGCCATAACATCACGAATATCTTCCACTACGCAAATAGTCTGGTGATTCCTTGCCAAATTGGCACAGATCTCACAGACTTTAGTATCTGAAATATTATGACAACTTTCGCAAAATTTAATATCCGCCCGCATATTTAATAATGCCTGAGATAAAAAGCCAGTTTGTTCTTTTGGCTGTTTTAATAAATGCAGCACTAATCGCAACGCCGTACGTTTACCAATTCCCGGTAATTGCGACATTTCGTTGACTGCTTTTTCTATTAATTTTGATGAAAATTCCATGACGACAAAAGTAATATTTTTAATGGTTTAGTAAACTTGAAGACCACTAAATTCAATAGGACCCAGAATACCAATTTTAGATACTATAAATTCTTTCTATCCCCGATGGTAACGGTATCCTCCTTTTGTGGTGGGGTTCACCACAAAAGATATAGTAAATCCCAAAACTTCGGGGAAAATAGCTTCTAAAAAAATTAATACTGATTTGTAGCTAATAAAACCAAAGTACAAGCAACTTCTGCCTTAATATTATTCAGTTCTAATAATTGATATAATTCAGGGTTTTCGGTTCCAGGATTAAAAACTACACGTTTTGGCTGTGCTTCGATGATATAATTATAGTAATCACGCTGACGCGCAGGATTTAAATATAAAGTTACTGTGTCTATATTTTTTACCGGAATTGCTTTGGTATGAATTTTTACACCTGCAACTTCTCCTGTATTCTGTCCAATGGCCAATACAGTATGTCCTTTTTCGACTAACATATTTATGGCTCTAAAAGCGTAACGATCTGGTTTTGTGGTAGCGCCCAAAACTAAAGTTTTTTTATTTTTCATCATTTTTAAATATTTTACAAAAGTAATCAAAAAGTACGAGCTTAGTTTAGCTTATTGATTGAGATATAATAACATTTAAAATAATATCCTAACAAGAATTTGCTTTGAGATATTAAAAAATAACTATTTTTACTTCATTAACTTCAACTACATGGATTTATTCATTTATTTATTTGCTGCTCTTTTCTCGGTATTAAACCCTATCGGAACGGTGCCAATTTTTGTTGGACTCACACAAGATGATTCTAAGGAAGAACGTTCCCGAATTTCGCTTTGGACTGCCATAAATGTTTTTATTATTTTAATTGTTTCGTTTTTTATTGGCCAATATGTTCTGAGCTTTTTTGGAATCAGTATTGACGCGCTTCGAATTGCAGGGGGAATTGTAATTGTAAACTCAGGCTTTTCGCTACTTTCGGGAAAAATAAACAAAAAACGAGGAATCAATAAAAAGGTCGAAACAGATGCGCAACAGCGTAATGACATCGCACTCACTCCATTAGCAATCCCAATGCTTGCCGGCCCCGGTTCGATATCTTTACTTATTGCTTTTTATCAGGAACATCATGGAATGCAAGAAATTATCATTTCAACTCTGGCTATTTTAGCTATTGCAGTTGCCATTTTCGCTATTTTAAAGAGCGCACATTATTTAGCCCGAATACTAGGAGCTTCAGGAATTGTAGCTATTTCCAGAATTGTCGGCTTTATTGTCATCTCTATTGGAATACAGTATATTGTTAGTTCTATAATAAATATTGTCAAGGGAAATCTAATGTAAATTCTTTATTTCATAGTCTAAAAAAAGAGGTAAATAACTTTACCATTTATCCCTTTTTTTAGAACTCATTCAGAAATGTTCAATTATTTTGCTGATCATATTCCTGCAACTCCTTACTTCCTTGACACCAATACGTATTTGATCATCTAAATTGTTCGTCCTCACAGTCCGACAATAACCCATCTTCAATAACCAAATTGCACAGTTCGTCCATCAGTTTCTAAACAATTACATTCATCTGAGAAACCTTTTCTGTGCTCAGTTTGGTTAATTTATGATAAGGGGTCATTTGTCTATCTAATGCTTGGAATTAAACAGGATGCATTGGCTTTTGATCTGGGGGAAGACTGGAATCAAAAGAAAATTTCTATGCTAGAGCAAAAAGATGTAATTGAGGATAATATACTTAAGCAAATCTCGAACTCATTAAAAATTCCTGTTGAGGCTTTTCAGAATTTTGATGAAGAGCAGGCTGTGAATTTAATTTCATGTAATTTCTCAGATAATGCAATGTTCAATAACAGAATTGAAGTTTTTAATAATAATCCGATCGACAAATTGATACAACTTCATGAAGACAAAATTGCATTATACGAGCGCATGCTCAAAGAAAAAGATGAAATGATGCAAAGGCTTGAAAAATTAATCAATAAGTAAATTAGTTATCATAATTTATAAAGACAAAGGCTCAACCAAATAGTTGAGCCTTTTTAATATCAAATTTTATATTCCGCTTTCAATTGCATTATTCTAAAATCATAAAAAGCAGTTGAAAATATTTACTCGCCACTATTTGCCTTTTCTATTTTTAATGCATTTTTACTAAAGCATTATTCTAAAAACGAACTTTAACTTCTTGGAAGAAAAACTTCTGCCATCATGCATCTTGCACTTCCGCCACCACAAGCTTCAATCGTATCAAGGCTTGAACTTAAAATTTCAGCATGATTCTCTAATTGAGCAATTTGCTTTGGGGTTAAACTTTGATGTGCCGACGCGCTCATAACGATATATTTCTTATCATTTGTACCTCTAACTTCAAGCATATTACCGGCAAAGTTATTTACCTGAGCCTCGGTTATTAGAATAATTTCTTTTTTATCGGCTTTTAAATTCTCCAAAACCATTTTACGCTCTTTTTTATCATCTATAGAATCTGCACAGATAACAGCAAAAGTTTCTCCCAGGCACATCATTACATTGGTGTGATAGATTAGTTTACGTTCTCCCTCGACAGTCTGGAAAGCTTCAAAAATAACTGGAGCATAGTCAAAATCTTCACAAAATTCGATAAACAATTCTTCATCAGCACGAGGGGATAATGCACAGTACGCTTTTGCATTTGCACGGTCCAAAAGCAAACTACCTGTTCCTTCCAAGAAAAAACCATCTTCTTCTGCCGATGTATAATCCATTATATTAGCTATTTCGAATCCTTTATCTTCAAGAGTACCCAAAATATCTTCTCGACGTTCCTGGCGACGATTTTCTGCAAACATAGGATAAAGGGCTACATCTCCATTTTCATGAAAAGAAACCCAATTGTTTGGAAAAATGCTATCCGGTGTATCTGTTTCCAAATTATCATCAATAACGGTAACATCAACCCCAGCAGCTCTTAATTTTTCTACAAAAACATCAAATTCCTGTTGTGCTTTTGCATTTACTGTACTTGGCAAAAGTCCGTCTAATACTTTTTGGTAATAATTATTTACAGCCGTTTGCTCATTCATTCTAAAAGCAACTGGCCTAATCATTACAATTGCATTTGTCGTTTGTTTCATAATCTTTATATTTTTTTTTGTTTCAGGTCTAAATTTTCAGGTTACTTCAGTTTGAAACTTGAAACAAATATTTAATCTCTAATTAAAGGCAAAGTCGAACATCTCAGCAAACCTTCCTGTTTTGCAATTTCAGCATACGGAATTTCTTCTACTGTAAAACCTTTTGAACGTAGCCAATTGTTTAATCTTGTGAAATTTTTCTCTGAAACAACTACATTTTCATCGATAGAAAATACGTTAGAAAACATGTTGTACATTTCGTTTCTTTCGATATGAAATAAGTTTTCTTTTCCAAAAAGATTAACCAAATACATATAATCAGCTTCTTCACGGAAACCTCTTTTATAAATAATCCCCTTATCTTTTCCAACTGGCTGAAAACAGCAATCCAGATGCAATGCATTATCACGCGCTTCGATTTTAGATTTCACCAAATCAAACTCTTTTACGATTTTATTTGGGAATAATTCTTTGATGAAATTTACACCCTGCATATTGGTTCTTGCCGTAATGTAATCTTTATAGTCACTTCCTTTGTAAGTCCCAATAAAGATATGATCATTCCAAAGCATAACATCTCCGCCTTCGATATGAACTTGCTCTGGGGGACGAACAACCTTTAGCGGATCCATTTGATCAATTATATATTGAATCGCATCTAATTCGCGTTCTCTCTCAGGAAGAATATTTGATTTCACAAAAGTATCATCTATTACAAAACCTATATCTCGCGCAAAAATCTGATTGTAGTTTTCAATCATTTCAGGACGATACACCTTTACATCATATTTTTGAAAAACGGCATTAAAAGCATCCATCTCAGCAACCATATCTTTTTCTACAGGATATGTGCCTGCTTTAATATGTTCCAATGATTTCGGATCATAGGCTTCCTCTAAAGATGGAGTTGGCCCATTATGAACAGCAGAACCCAAGACTACAGCACGCAATCTTGAGGTTTCGTTCTTTATATTTAATTGCAACATAACTTTATTATATTTTGGCCAAAGATAAAAAAAGCTTCACAGTTAAGTGAAGCTTTAAAATATTTTTATTTGTTCGACTTAAAGTCTCTGAGCGGGTGCCCAGTATAAATTTGTCTTGGTCGGCCAATTGGTTCTTTATTCTCACGCATTTCTTTCCATTGCGCGATCCATCCTGGTAATCTACCAATAGCAAACATTACCGTAAACATATCTGTAGGAATACCTAATGCTCTGTAAATAATTCCAGAATAGAAATCTACGTTTGGATATAAGTTTCTTGATTTGAAGTACTCATCTTCTAAAGCTGCTGTTTCTAATTTTTTAGCAATCTCTAAAATAGGATCTTCAACTCCTAAAGTTTCCAAAACTTCTTTAGCTGCTTTTTTGATTATTTTAGCTCTTGGATCAAAGTTTTTGTAAACTCTATGTCCGAATCCCATTAAACGGAAAGGATCGTTTTTATCTTTCGCTTTCGCTAAAAATTTATCAGTATCTCCACCGTCTTTATTAATTTCTTCTAACATTTCAAGCACTGCCTGATTTGCACCTCCGTGAAGTGGTCCCCAAAGTGCAGAAACTCCTGCAGAAATAGAAGCAAATAAACCAGCATGAGATGACCCAACCATTCTTACCGTAGATGTGGAACAGTTTTGCTCGTGATCTGCATGAAGAATAAACAATTTATCTAATGCAGCTACGATAACAGGATTCGCAGCGTAAGGTCCTGTAGGCAATTTAAACATCAATTGCATAAAGTTCTCTACATAACCTTGTGTATTGTCATAATAGTTCAACGGATAACCCATAGTTTTTCTATAGGTCCAGGTTGCAATTACAAGAAATTTACCCATTGTTTTGCAAATGGCCTCGTACATTTCTTTTTCATTATCAACATTTACCGCTTTTGGGTTAAATGCAGTTAATGCACTTGTCAAGGCTGACAAAACTCCCATTGGGTGCGCTGTTTTAGGAAAACCATCAATGATATTTTTCATTTCTTCGTTTACCAAAGTATGTTTTTTAATACCATTTTCAAACTGCTCTAATTGTTGAGCCGTTGGCAATTCACCAAAAATTAAAAGATAAGAGACTTCTAAGAAATTAGCTTTTTCAGCTAAATCTTCGATTGAATATCCTCTGTAACGTAAAATTCCTAATTCTCCGTCTAAGAAGGTGATTTCACTTTTGCAAGAACCAGAATTTTTATATCCAGGATCCAAAGTAATAATACCAGTTAAATCACGTAATTTGTTAATATCGATAGCTGATTCATTTTCGCTCCCTGTAATTACCGGAAGTTCAATTTTTTGACCATCTACTTCTAATGTAGCTATTTTTGACATAATATATCGGAAATAAATCTTTAAAATAATAATTTATCAAATCTAAGGAATTTAAGACTAATTAAAAAAAGAATCCTGCTATGAATTTGTTAAAACTCCAAAAAAAAACCATTCGCATAAGCGAATGGTTTAAATTCAATATATAACTCTTACAATTATTTGATCTTGAAAGCGTTTAATCCAGGGAAATAAGCAGTACTTCCTAACTCTTCTTCGATTCTTAATAATTGATTGTATTTTGCCATACGATCAGAACGAGAAGCAGAACCTGTTTTGATTTGACCACAGTTTAAAGCTACAGCTAAATCAGCAATTGTATTATCTTCTGTTTCTCCAGAACGGTGAGACATTACCGAAGTATACCCTGCATTTTTGGCCATATTTACAGCTGCAATAGTTTCAGTTAAAGTACCAATTTGATTTACTTTTACCAAGATTGAATTTGCAATTCCTTTTTCGATTCCAGTTGATAAACGCTCAACATTAGTAACAAACAAATCATCCCCTACCAATTGAACTTTGTGTCCAATTTTTTCAGTTAAATATTTCCATCCATCCCAGTCATCTTCGTACATACCATCTTCGATAGAAATAATTGGATATTTAGCAGCAAGTTCAGCTAAATAATCAGCTTGCTCTTCAGAAGTTCTGATTTTTCCAGTTTCTCCTTCAAATTTAGTATAATCGTATTTACCGTTTACATAAAACTCAGAAGCAGCACAGTCAAGAGCAATTACAATTTCGTCACCAAAAGTATATCCTGCTTTTTCAACAGCCAGCTTAATAGTATCTAAAGCATCTTCAGTACCACCAGCCAAGTTTGGAGCAAAACCACCCTCGTCACCTACAGCAGTACTTAAACCTCTATCGTGTAAAACTTTTTTCAAACTATGAAAAATTTCAGTTCCCATTTGCATAGCGTGTGAGAATGAAGTTGCCTTTACAGGGAAAATCATAAACTCCTGAAATGCGATAGGCGCATCAGAGTGTGAACCTCCATTGATTATATTCATCATTGGTACAGGTAGTGTATTGGCAGAAACTCCACCAACGTATCTGTATAATGGCAATCCAAGTTCGTTAGCAGCAGCTTTTGCAGCAGCTAAAGAAACTCCTAAAATTGCATTAGCACCTAATTTAGATTTGTTTGGAGTTCCGTCTAAATCGATCATTAACTGATCAATTGTATTTTGTTCGAAAACGGAAGTCCCCACTAGTTCTTCAGCAATAACAGTATTTACATTGTTCACTGCATTTAAAACTCCTTTTCCCAGGAATGCTTTTCCCCCATCACGTAATTCAACAGCCTCATGTTCTCCAGTTGAAGCTCCAGATGGAACAGCAGCTCTTCCTAAAACTCCATTTTCAGTAACTACATCAACTTCAATAGTTGGATTACCTCTAGAATCAAAAATTTGTCTTGCGTGAACTTTTATTATAATACTCATTATTTTTGTTTTTTATTAATAAATTATAAATATTTTTCGAAATTATAAAAATATTCAATATTAAATACCACATTTAACAATTAAATATCTTTATTTTATTAACTACATCGTTTTAGCAGAAGCCCCTTTTATATTCTCAACAAACTGATCGAATAAATAAGAAGAATCATGTGGTCCGGGACTAGCTTCAGGATGATATTGTACTGAAAAACAATTCTTATTTTTCATGCGCATACCTGCAACAGTTCCGTCATTTAAATGTAGATGTGTGATCTCTAAATCAGGATGATTATCTAATGCCTCTTTGTTTACAGCAAAACCGTGGTTTTGAGAAGTGATCTCTCCTTTACCTGTAATAAGGTTCTTAACCGGATGATTTATTCCGCGGTGACCATTAAACATTTTATAAGTCTGAACACCATTTGCCAAAGCAATTACCTGATGTCCTAAACAAATTCCAAACAAAGGATTATCATTAGCTAAAATTTCTTTTGCTACTTCAATAGCTCCAAAAAGCGGATCAGGATCTCCAGGGCCATTTGACAAGAAGTATCCATCGGGATTAAACTCCGCTAAATCTTTATAAGTAGAGTTGTACGGGAAAACTTTAATATAACAATCTCTCTTGGCAAGGTTTCTTAAGATATTCTTTTTGATTCCAAGATCTAAAGCTGAAATTCTATAAGTAGCATTTTCATCTCCAAAAAAATAAGGCTCAGTAGTTGAAACTTTTGACGCCAACTCTAAACCTTCCATGTTTGGCACATTTGCCAATTCTTTTTTAAGATCTTCAACCGAAGTTCCATCTGTACAAATAACAGCATTCATTGCGCCATTATCACGAATGTAGCTCACTAGCGCTCTGGTATCAACATCAGAAATACAGATTAGGTTTTGTTTAATAAAATAATCTTCTAAACTTCCTGAAGAATCTTCTCTTGAGTAGTTAAAACTAAAGTTTTTACAAACTAATCCGGCAATTTTAATGCTATCCGATTCAACTTCTAAATCATTAACACCATAATTTCCAATGTGAGGATTAGTTGCCACCATAATTTGACCAAAGTAAGAAGGATCAGTAAAAATTTCCTGATATCCGGTCATTCCAGTATTAAAACAAACTTCACCAAAAGTTTTACCGCTAATTCCGATAGATTTTCCGTGAAAAATAGTTCCATCACTTAGTAATAAAATGGCGCTTTGTCGTGTAGTGTATTTCATTATTTAATTTGTATTGTTTTTAATCGTCTTATAAAACCCTCTAAGCTTGTTTTAATTTGTAACTAGATATTTTGCAAATTTACTTCTTTAAAACAGTGCCTCCAAGATTTTTTAAAAAATTCATTGATAAAATTAAAACCTAAGTTTTAAAATAAGTTACATTTCAAACTTTTTAAAAAAAATCAAAAAAAAAGGATAAACTAAAAATTAGCTTATCCTTGATTTCTATAGAATCATTACTTTCATAATTATTCAGAAGCTTCAGTAGTCGATTCTGATTCAGCAGCTGGAGCTTCAGGAGTAGTCTCCTCAGCTTTTTTTGCTTTACCACCACGACGGCTTTTTGCTTTTTTAACTTCTTTTTTACCGCCATTGTAAAGTTCATTGAAATCTACAAGTTCGATCATTGCCATATCAGCATTATCTCCCAAACGATTTCCAACTTTAATGATACGAGTGTATCCACCTGGACGGTCTCCAACTTTAGCAGCTACGTCTCTGAACAAGTCAGTTACCGCATATTTACTACGTAAGTAAGCAAAAACAATACGACGGTTGTGAGTCGTATCTTCTTTTGATTTTGTAATTAAAGGCTCAACGAATTGTTTAAGCGCTTTAGCTTTAGCAACAGTAGTATTAATACGTTTGTGCTCAATAAGAGAACAAGCCATATTAGCTAGCATAGCTTTTCTATGTCCAGTCTGTCTGCTTAAGTGATTGAATTTTTTTCCGTGTCTCATTGCTATTTTAAATTTAATCCCGCAAGCGGGATTGAATTATTCTTTATCTAATTTGTATTTAGCTAAGTCCATTCCGAAAGTTAAATTCTTAACAGCTACAAGTTCATCTAGCTCAGTTAAAGATTTTTTACCAAAATTACGGAATTTCATTAGGTCATTTTTATTGAACGATACTAAATCACCAAGTGTATCAACTTCAGCCGCTTTCAAGCAATTTAATGCTCTCACAGATAAATCCATATCAACAAGCTTAGTTTTAAGCAATTGTCTCATATGCAATGACTCTTCATCATACGATTCTGTTTGTGCAATTTCGTCAGCCTCGAGTGTAATTCTTTCGTCAGAAAATAACATGAAGTGGTGAATTAAAACTTTAGCAGCTTCAGTAAGAGCATCTTTAGGATTAATAGATCCATCAGTTTTAATTTCAAAAACTAATTTTTCGTAATCTGTTTTTTGCTCAACACGGAAGTTTTCAATTGCATATTTTACATTTTTTACCGGAGTAAAAATAGAGTCTGTAAAAATGGTACCAATTGCAGCGTTCTGTTTTTTGTTCTCCTCAGCAGGAACATATCCTCTACCTTTTTCGATTGTTAAATCGAAGTTCAATTTGATTTTAGAATCTAAATTACAGATAACAAGGTCTGGGTTCAGCACTTGGAAACCTGAAATAAATTTTTGAAAATCACCTGCTGTTAGTTGATCTTTACCAGAAACAGAAATTGTAACTGCTTCATTATCGATATCTTCAATTTGACGTTTGAAACGCACTTGTTTTAGATTAAGGATAATTTCGGTAACATCTTCAACAACACCTGAAATAGTAGAAAACTCATGATCTACACCTTCGATACGAACAGATGTAATTGCATAACCTTCTAATGCTGAAAGCAAAACTCTTCTAAGTGCATTACCAACTGTCAATCCATAACCAGGTTCTAAAGGTCTAAATTCGAATTTACCTTCAAAATCGGTTGAATCGATCATGATAACTTTATCGGGCTTTTGAAAATTAAATATTGCCATAAATTTCGACTAAGTCAATTATTATTTGTTGTACAACTCTACGATTAATTGTTCTTTAATGTTTTCTGGAATTTGAAGTCTTGCAGGTACAGAAACGAAAGTTCCTTCTTTAAGATCATTGTTCCAGGTAATCCATTCATAAACATGACTTGAATTTGATAAAGAACGTTCGATAGCTTCTAAAGATTTAGATTTTTCACGAACTGCAACTTTATCACCAGGCTTAAGGTGGTAAGAAGCGATATTTACAACTTCACCATTTACAGTAACGTGTCTGTGAGAAACTAATTGTCTAGCACCTCTTCTAGAAGGAGCAATACCCATTCTAAAAACAACGTTATCTAATCTTGCTTCACATAATTGTAAAAGAACCTCACCAGTAACACCTTTAGTAGCTGATGCTTTTTTGAATAAATTTCTGAATTGTTTTTCTAAAATTCCGTAAGAATATTTAGCTTTTTGCTTCTCCATTAACTGAACAGCGTACTCAGATTTTTTTCCTCTTTTTTTAGCCATCCCGTGTTGTCCAGGTGGGTAATTTCTTTTTTCGAAAGATTTATCATCTCCGAAGATTGCTTCGCCAAATTTACGAGCAATTCTAGTTTTTGGACCAGTATATCTTGCCATTTCTAAAAAATTAAATTTAAGGTAGAGATTATGAATTCAGGTCAAATCCTTCGATAATCTATATTCTACCTTGTTTATACTATGAATAAATAAAATTAAACTCTACGTCTTTTTGGAGGACGACATCCGTTGTGAGGCATTGGAGTAACATCGATAATCTCTGTAACTTCAATTCCACCGTTATGAATAGAACGAATAGCAGACTCACGTCCGTTTCCTGGTCCTTTTACATAAACTTTTACTTTTTTAAGTCCAGCCTCAAGAGCTACTTTACTACAATCTTCTGCTGCCATTTGGGCTGCGTATGGAGTATTCTTTTTAGAACCTCTGAAACCCATTTTACCAGCTGAAGACCAAGAAATAACTTCACCTTTTTTGTTTGTCAAAGAAATGATGATGTTATTGAAGGTA
The DNA here is from genome assembly GCF_009664855.1 of Flavobacterium sp. SLB02. Lineage (GTDB taxonomy): Bacteria > Bacteroidota > Bacteroidia > Flavobacteriales > Flavobacteriaceae > Flavobacterium. The sequence continues at coordinate 5,973,984 of NZ_CP045928.1, read as the reverse complement.
GCAGAAATATGAGCTTCTCCCGTTGATTCAACGATAACTTTACGTTTTTTTGCAGTTGCTTTAGCCATATTACTTATTATTTAGTTGCTTTTTTCTTGTTAGCAACAGTTTTTCTTTTACCTTTTCTTGTTCTAGAGTTGTTTTTAGTTCTTTGCCCTCTTAACGGAAGACCAGATCTATGACGGATACCTCTGTAACAACCAATATCCATTAAACGTTTGATGTTTAAAGAAACTTCAGAACGTAATTCTCCTTCAATTTTGTAAAATGAAACTGCATCACGAATCGCTCCGATCTCATCATCATTCCAATCTTGAACTTTTTTATCTTGGCTAACTTGAGCTTTTTCTAAAATCTCAATAGCTCTACTTCTTCCTAATCCAAAGATATAGGTAAGTGCTATAACACCTCTTTTATTTTTTGGGATATCTACCCCTGCTATTCTTGCCATAATTATCCTTGTCTTTGTTTAAATCTAGGATTCTTTTTGTTTATTACGTACAATCTCCCTTTTCTACGCACAATGATGCACTCGGGACTTCTCTTTTTTACTGATGCTCTAACTTTCATAGTGAATATCCTTTAATATCGATAAGTAATTCTTGCTTTTGACAAATCATAAGGACTCATTTCTAGTTTCACTTTATCACCAGGTAATAACTTGATGTAATGCATACGCATTTTACCAGAAATATGAGCAATTACGATATGTCCATTTTCTAACTCTACACGGAACATCGCATTTGATAATGCTTCGATGATTGATCCGTCTTGTTCTATTGCTGATTGTTTTGCCATATAAAAATTAAGCTACTGCTTTTCTATTTTTACCAGTCTTCATTAAACCATCATAATGTTTGTTTAACAAGTATGAATTGATTTGTTGAATAGTATCTATTGCAACTCCAACCATAATTATTAACGAGGTACCTCCAAAAAACATTGCCCAAGATTGTTGTACATCCATAATACTTACAACAATAGCTGGGAACACAGCAATCAAAGCAAGGAATAAAGATCCTGGGAAAGTTATTAAAGACATCACTTTGTCAAGAAATTCTGAAGTTTCAGCTCCTGGACGAACGCCTGGAATAAAACCACCACTTCTTTTCAAATCATCGGCCATTTTGTTAGTAGGAACTGTAATTGCAGTATAGAAGAATGTAAATACAATAATTAAAGTTGCAAATACAAAGTTATACCAAAATCCGAACATATTACTAAACGCGCCAACAATAGATTGTGATGTGTCTGATTTAGACAATCCAGCTACAGCTGCAGGTATAAACATAATTGCCTGAGCAAAAATGATTGGCATAACCCCGGAAGCATTAAGCTTAAGAGGAATCCATTGTCTATTACCACCTGCCAAATCTTGTTCGTAATCCCCACTTGTTGTACGACGAGCGTACTGAACAGGAATTCTACGTACTGCCATTGTAAGCAATACACAAGAAATGATTACTAATAACCACACAATAATTTCAATAACTAACAACATCGGACCTCCATTGTTATTGGTAACTCTGGTTGTAAATTCTTGTATAAAAGCTTGCGGTAAGCGAGCTAAGATACCAACCATAATCAATAATGAAATTCCATTTCCAATACCTTTATCAGTAATTTTTTCTCCAAGCCACATAGCAAAAATTGTACCTGTAACTAAGATAATAACAGACGAAAACAAAAATTCAGGTGAATTAAAGCCTAGTAAGAATGCACTTCCAGGTAACGTTCTGTATAAATTATAGATATAAGTTGGACCTTGAACCAGTGTAATAGCTATAGTCAACCAACGAGTGATTTGATTAATCTTTTTTCTACCACTCTCTCCATCGTTTTGAAGTTTTTGCAAATAAGGAATAGCAATTCCCATTAACTGAACAACAATAGATGCAGAAATATAAGGCATAATTCCTAAAGCAAAAACTGAAGCTTTAGAGAAAGCACCTCCTGTAAACATGTCTAGGATAGATCCTAAACCATTTTTAGTTTGTCCCGCTAAACCTGTTAATTGAGTTGCGTCAATTCCAGGTAGCGTTACGTGTGCACCAAAACGATATACTAAAAGCAATCCTAATGTAATTAAGATTCTGTTTTTCAGTTCTTCGATTTTCCAAACATTACTTATTGATTCAATAAATTTCTTCATCTTAGTAGATAAGTTATATAGTTACAGCTTCTCCTCCAGCAGCTTCAATAGCAGCTTTTGCAGTAGCGGTAAATTTGTGGGCAGTTACTTTTAATTTTGCTTTCAATTCTCCTCTACCTAAAATCTTAACGATTTCATTTTTGGTAGCAAGACGATTTGCTACGAAATCTGTCATTGAAACAGAATCAGTAATCACACCATTGTCTACTAATAATTGAAGCGTATCTAAATTAACACCTTCGTATTCTTTACGATTGATGTTTGTGAAACCAAACTTAGGTACACGTCTTTGAAGTGGCATTTGCCCTCCTTCAAAACCAATCTTTTTAGAATAACCAGAACGAGATTTTGCTCCTTTGTGACCTCTTGCAGAAGTACCACCTTTTCCTGAACCTTCTCCTCTACCTAATCTTTTATTTTGATTGTGTGTTGACCCTTCAGCTGGTTGTAAGTTACTTAAATTCATAACAGTATTTGTTATTTAGCTTCTTCGACAGAAACTAAGTGTTTAACTTTGTTTATCATACCAAGGATAGCAGGATTTGAATCATGCTCTACAACTTGTCCCATTTTACGTAGACCTAAAGCTTCCAAACCTCTCTTTTGAGAAAGAGGACAGTTGATTTTGCTTCTTACTTGTTTTACTAATAATTTAGCCATAATTTCCTTGAATTAACCTTTAAAAACTTTTTCTAAAGAAACACCTCTTTGTTTTGCAACAGTGTGAGCGCTTCTCATTTGTAATAAAGCATCAAAAGTTGCTTTTACCACGTTATGAGGATTTGATGATCCTTGAGATTTAGATAATACATCGTGAATACCTACTGATTCAAGAACTGAACGAACAGCTCCACCAGCAATAACTCCTGTACCATGAGAGGCAGGAATTAAAAATACACGCGCACCACCAAATTTACCTTTTTGTTCGTGAGGAACAGATTGTCCGTTCAAAGGAATTTTTACTAAATTTTTCTTAGCATCTTCTACTGCTTTCGCAATTGCTTCAGAAACGTCTTTAGATTTTCCTAATCCATGACCCACTACTCCGTTTTCATCACCTACAACTACAATAGCAGAAAAACCGAAAGCTCTACCACCTTTTGTAACTTTAGTAACACGATTAACACTTACCAGACGATCTTTAAGTTCAAGACCACTTGGTTTTACCAATTCTACATTTTTGTATTTAGACATAATATATTAGAATTTAAGTCCAGCCGCTCTTGCGCCTTCTGCTAATGATTTAATACGACCGTGATACAAATATCCACCTCTATCAAAAGTGATGGTTTCGATCCCAGCTTTTAACGCTTTCTCTGCAACTAATTTTCCAACAGCAGCAGCGACTTCAACGTTAGTACCTTTTCCTATTTCTTTTTCTCTTGAAGATGCAGCTAAAATTGTAACTCCATTTACATCGTCAATAAGTTGAGCGTAAATTTCTTTGTTACTTCTAAATACAGATAGTCTTGGGTTAGTAGCAGTACCACTAATCGATTTTCTAATTCTGAATCTAATTCTCTGTCTTCTATCAGATTTTGTTAATGACATAATCTTATTTTTTAAGCTGATTTACCTGCTTTTCTTCTTAATACTTCACCCACAAATTTAACACCTTTTCCTTTGTATGGCTCAGGCTTACGGAAACCTCTGATTTTCGCAGCAACCTGTCCTAAAAGTTGTTTGTCAAATGATGTTAATTTTACGATAGGGTTTTTACCTTTTTCAGATATTGTTTCTAAAGCTACTTCTGGAGCAATTTCTAAAACAATATTGTGAGAATATCCAAGAGCTAAATCTAATTTTTGACCTTGGTTTGAAGCTCTATAACCAACTCCAACTAATTCAAGTTCTTTTGTAAAACCTTCAGACACACCAATTATCATATTATTGATTAATGATCTGTATAATCCGTGTTTTGCTCTTTGGTCTTTATGATCAGACGATCTTTCTAATAATACCTGATCGCCTTCAACTTTTACAGTAATGTCCGAAAACTCCTGAGTTAGTTGACCTTTTTTTCCTTTTACCGTAACGATACCGTCTTTAACTTCTACAGTTACTCCAGCAGCGATTACAATTGGGCTTTTACCTATTCTTGACATCTTATTTAGTCTTTAAAATTAGTATACGTAACAAATTACTTCACCACCTACATTTAATTGTTTCGCTTGCTTTCCAGTCATAAGACCTTTTGAAGTTGAAACAATAGCAATTCCTAATCCGTTAAGGATTCTTGGTAATTTGGCAGCACCTGCGTATTTACGTAAACCAGGTTTACTAATTCTTTGGATATCTTTAATTACTGGCTCTTTAGTATCTTTATCATACTTCAAAGCGATTTTGATTGAACCCTGAACAGAGTTATCCTCAAATTTGTAACTCAAGATATAACCTTGATCAAATAAGATCTTAGTTATTTCTTTTTTTAGATTAGATGCCGGAATTTCAACAACTTTGTGGTTTGCAGCCACAGCGTTACGAACTCTAGTCAAATAATCTGCAATAGGATCTGTATACATATGTATTTGATTGCGACTATGGTTTTCGGGAGGCACCCGCCTCCCGAACCTTTAATCAATTAAAATTATTTTTTGGTTTGCAAAAGTACTAACTTTTTGCGAGATTACCAAGATGCCTTTTTAACTCCAGGAATTAACCCATTATTAGCCATCTCACGGAAAGTTACACGTGAAATACCAAACTGACGGATATAACCTCTTGGTCTACCTGTTAACTTACAACGATTGTGTAAACGAACTGGTGAAGCATTTTTAGGTAATTTTTGTAGACCTTCAAAATCTCCAGCTTCTTTCAAAGCTTTTCTTTTCTCAGCATACTTAGCTACCGTTTTCTCTCTTTTCACCTCACGGGCTTTCATTGATTCTTTAGCCATGTCTTAATTCTTTTTAAAAGGTAATCCTAATTCAGCCAATAATGACTTTGCTTCCTTGTCTGTTTGAGCAGTAGTAACAAATGTAATATCCATTCCTGAAATTTTGTTTACTTTGTCAATATCAATTTCCGGGAAAATGATTTGCTCTAAAACTCCAAGATTGTAATTACCTCTTCCGTCGAAACCAGTAGCTTTGATACCACTAAAATCTCTAACGCGTGGTAAAGCAGAAGTAATAAGTCTATCTAAAAACTCATACATTCTCTCACCACGTAAAGTAACTTTTGCTCCAATAGGCATCCCTTTTCTCAATTTGAATGACGCAACGTCTTTCTTTGAAATTGTAGATACTGCTTTTTGTCCAGTGATCTTTGTTAACTCATCAACTGCATAGTCAATAAGTTTTTTATCAGATACAGCTGCACCAACTCCACGGCTCAAAACGATTTTTTCAAGTTTTGGAACTTGCATCACGTTTGTATATCCGAACTCTTCTTTAAGAGCAGAGATCACTCTACTCTTATATTCTTCTTTTAGTCTAGGTGTATATGCCATTACTATAGTACTTGATTAGATTTTTTTGAAAATCTTACTTTCTTATCTCCTTCTACTCTAATACCAACTCTAGTTGTTTCCTTAGTTTTAGGATCAATTAGTGAAATGTTAGATATTTGTATAGAAGCTTCTTTCTTAACGATACCACCTTGAGGGTTTTTAGCACTTGGTTTTGTATGTTTCGAAACCATGTTTACACCTTCAACTATCGCTTTATTTTTCTCACGGTAAACACGTAAAACTTTACCTTCAGCACCTTTATGGTCTCCAGCAATAACTCTTACGATATCTCCTGATTTTATTTTTAGCTTTATCATCTTAAAACGAATTAAAGCACTTCTGGTGCTAATGATACAATTTTCATGAATTGTTTTTCACGAAGTTCTCTTGCTACCGGACCAAAAACACGAGTTCCTCTCATTTCCCCTGCAGCGTTCAAAAGAACACATGCATTATCATCGAAACGGATATAAGAACCATCGGCTCTTCTCACTTCTTTTTTGGTACGTACAACAACTGCAGTTGAAACAGCTCCTTTTTTAACGTTACCGTTAGGAGTTGCATCTTTAATAGATACTACAATCTTGTCACCAACAGAGGCATACCTTCTTTTGGTACCTCCTAAAACACGGATAGTTAAAACTTCTTTTGCTCCCGTATTATCTGCTACTTTTAGTCTTGATTCCTGTTGTACCATAATTATTTAGCTCTTTCTAAGATTTCAACTAATCTCCAACATTTTGTTTTACTTAAAGGACGCGTTTCGCTAATTCTTACAGTATCTCCAATGTTACAGTCGTTTGTTTCGTCGTGTGCAACGTATTTCTTTGTTTTCAACACGAACTTACCGTATAATGGGTGTTTTACTTTTCTTACTTCAGCAATAACAATAGACTTATCCATTTTATTTGAAGTAACAACACCTATTCTTTCTTTTCTTAAATTTCTTTTTTCTTCCATCTTTCAGCAGAATACAATTATTGTAACTCTCTTTTAGTTAACTCTGTAGCCAATCTTGCAACTGTTCTTCTTACACTTCTAATTTGAAGTGGGTTCTCAATTGGAGAAATAGCGTGAGCCATTTTTAGGTCAGCATATATTTTCTTAGTTTGACTAAGTTTTTCTTGCAACTCCGCTGCAGAAAGATCTTTTATTTCTGATTGTTTCATAATATAAATTTAATTATGCTTCGAAATCTCTAGCAACGACGAATTTAGTTTTTACTGGAAGCTTTTGAGCTGCAAGACGTAACGCCTCTTTTGCAACTGATAAAGGAACTCCTCCAACTTCAAACATAATTCTTCCGGGTTTAACAACGGCAGCCCAATATTCAACGGCACCTTTACCTTTACCCATACGTACCTCAAGAGGCTTCTTAGTAATTGGTTTGTCTGGAAATATTTTGATCCATAATTGTCCTTCTCTCTTCATGAAACGAGTTGCAGCAATACGTGCAGCTTCGATTTGACGAGAAGTTAAGAACATTCCATCTTCATGTACAGATTTAATACCAAACATTCCATTAGAAAGTTCATGCCCTCTTTGAGAGTTACCTTTCATTTTACCCTTTTGTACCTTACGGTATTTTGTTCTTTTAGGCTGTAACATTTTTCTTTAGTTTAAAAATTTACTTTCTTTTACGAGCGTCTGGTTTTCCACCTTTATTAAAGGGCTTTCTGTCTCCTCTTGGAGAATCGCCACCTTTACCACCACCAGTTCCAGATTGTTTTTTATCCATTCCTGCAAGTGGAGAAAGATCTCTCTTTCCATAAACTTCACCTTTCATGATCCATACTTTGATACCCATTCTACCGTAAGTAGTGTGAGCTTCAGCCAAAGCATAATCAATATCAGCTCTGAAAGTTGATAGAGGAATTCTACCTTCTTTGAAACCTTCTGAACGTGCCATCTCAGCTCCGTTCAAACGACCAGAAATCAAAACTTTGATACCCTCAGCGTTCATACGCATAGAGGCAGCAATAGCCATTTTGATTGCACGTCTGTAAGAAATACGGCTTTCGATTTGACGAGCGATGCTTGTCGCCACAAGATAAGCATCTAATTCAGGTCTTTTGATTTCAAAGATGTTGATTTGAACCTCTTTGTCAGTAACTTTCTTAAGTTCTTCTTTTAACTTGTCTACCTCTTGTCCACCTTTTCCGATAATGATACCAGGTCTAGCAGTAGTGATAGTAACGGTTACAAGTTTCAAAGTTCTCTCGATGATTACTTTAGATACACTAGCTTTTGATAAACGAGCGTGGATATACTTTCTGATTTTGTGATCCTCGGCAAGTTTATCACCGTAATCATTTCCACCATACCAGTTTGAGTCCCACCCTCTGATGATACCAAGTCTATTTCCAATTGGATTTGTCTTTTGTCCCATGCTGCTTAAGAATTGCTTTGTGTGTTATTGATAGCTCCAAGCACGATTGTTACGTGATTAGAACGTTTTCTTATTCTGTGTGCACGACCTTGTGGAGCTGGACGAAGTCTTTTCAACATCATTCCACCATCTACTCTGATCTCCTTAACAAATAATCCAGCTTCTTCTAAATTACCTTCACTATTTTTTTGCTCCCAGTTGTTGATTGCAGATAATAATAGTTTCTCTAATTTTCTTGAAGCTTCTTTAGAACTAAATCTTAAGATGTTAAGTGCTCTTTCTACCTTCTGACCTCTTACCAAGTCCGCTACTAAGCGCATTTTTCTAGGTGAAGTAGGGCAGTTATTCAATTTTGCGAAAGCAATAGACTTATTAGCCTCTTTTCTCGCATCTGCTGTTTCTCTTTTACGAACTCCCATTGCTTCTTATTTTTTACCTTTATTTTTTGCTCCAGCATGACCTCTAAAAGATCTAGTTGGTGAAAATTCTCCTAATTTGTGACCTACCATGTTTTCTGTTACGTAAACTGGTACAAATTGACGACCGTTATGAACTGCGATAGTTTGTCCAACGAAATCCGGAGTAATCATAGAAGCTCTAGACCAAGTCTTCACTACACTATTTTTACCACTCTCTACGTTTTCCTGAACTTTCTTGTCTAACTTATAATGAACGAAAGGTCCTTTTTTTAATGAACGTGCCATATCTTATTATTTCTTTCTACGTTCTACGATATACTTGTTACTCGGGTTTTTCTTAGAACGAGTTCTATAACCTTTTGCTGGTATTCCATTTCTTGAACGTGGATGTCCACCAGAAGAACGTCCTTCTCCACCACCCATTGGGTGATCAACAGGGTTCATTGCAACAGGTCTTGTTCTAGGTCTTCTTCCTAACCATCTTGTTCTACCAGCTTTTCCTGATACAACTAATTGGTGGTCTGAATTAGAAACAGCTCCAATTGTAGCCGAACAAGTCAACAAGATTAATCTTGTTTCACCAGATGGCATTTTAATTGTAGCATATTTTCCATCTCTTGCCATTAATTGAGCAAATGTACCAGCTGAACGAGCGATTACCGCTCCTTGACCTGGACGTAACTCAATACAAGAGATTACAGTTCCTAAAGGAATTCTGCTTAAAGGCAATGTATTACCAATTTCAGGTTGAGATTCTGGACCAGAAACTAATTTCTGACCAACTTTCAATCCGTTTTGAGCAATAACATAAGTTTTCTCTCCATCAGCATAAGCTAATAAAGCGATAAATGCAGTACGATTTGGATCATATTCAATTGATTTCACAGTAGCCGGAATTCCGTCTTTAGTTCTTTTGAAATCAATGATACGATATCTCTGCTTGTGACCACCACCCGTATAACGCATGGTCATCTTTCCTTGACTATTTCTACCTCCAGAGTTTTTTATCGGCGCTATCAAAGAGCGTTCCGGCTTATCAGTTGTAATGGCGTCATAACCATTCACAACTCTAAATCGCTGACCTGGGGTAATAGGTTTTAATTTTCTTACTGACATTTTTCTATCTTAGATATTGTTGTAAAAATCAATTGTTTCTCCTTCTTGTACTTGAACAATCGCTTTTTTAATTGCATTTGTCTTTCCACTGATCAAACCACTTTTAGTGTATTTTGTAGTTCTATCCGGTCTTACGTTCATCGTGTTAACTGAAACGATAGTTACTCCATAAGCAGCTTCAACAGCTTTCTTAATTTGAACTTTGTTTGCTTTTTTGTCAACAACGAATCCGAAGCGGTTTAAAACTTCACTTTCTTTGGTTACTTTTTCTGTTACTATAGGTCTAATTATGATACTCATATTCCTATTATTTGCTTAAATTTTCTTCGATTAACTCCAAAGAACCTTCTAAAAGCACTAAATTGTTAGTGTTTAAAATAGCGTAAGTGCTTAATTCTGAGCTAGTTACGACATTAGAAGCCTTTAAATTGCGTGACGACAAATATACATTTTTATTTGACTCTCCCAACACAAATAGAGATTTTTTATTTTCTAACCCTAAAGCTTTCAAAACGTTAATGAAATTTTTAGTGTTTGGCGCTTCAAAATTAAAGTCTTCAAGAACAATGATATTCGACTCTTTTGCTTTGATTGAGAAAGCTGATTTTCTTGCCAATCTTTTCAAGCTTTTATTCAATTTGAATGAATAACTTCTTGGTCTTGGCCCGAAAATTGTTCCACCACCTTTAAACAATGGATTTTTGATACTTCCCGCACGAGCTGTACCTGTTCCTTTTTGTTTTTTAATCTTACGCGTACTTCCTGTCACTTCAGCTCTTTCTTTAGCTTTGTGAGTCCCTTGTCTTTGATTAGCAAGATATTGCTTCACATCAAGGTATACAGCGTGATTGTTTGGTTCAATTGCGAATACTGAATCAGAAAGTTGAACTTTTCTTCCAGTATCTTTTCCGTTGAAATCTAATACTTTTACTTCCATTACTTCTGAATGATTACATAAGAGTTTTTATGTCCAGGAACACATCCTTTAATAACAAGTAGGTTCTTTTCAGCAACCACTTTTAAAACTCTAAGGTTTTGAACTTTTACATTGTCTCCTCCCATTCTTCCAGCCATACGCATTCCTTTGAATACTCTAGATGGATAAGAAGAAGCTCCCACAGAACCTGGCGCTCTTAAACGGTTGTGTTGACCGTGAGTTGCTTGCCCAACACCACCAAATCCGTGACGTTTAACAACCCCTTGAAAACCTTTACCTTTAGATACACCTTGTACATCTACAAATTCTCCTTCAGCAAAAATAGAAACATCAATAAGATCTCCTAATTTTTGTTCAGTTGCAAAATCTTGAAATTCAACGACTTTTTTCTTAGCAACAGTTCCAGCTTTTTTAAAGTGACCTAAAGCCGCTTTAGTGGAATGTTTCTCGTTTTTGTCATCGAAACCAAGTTGCAACGCTTCGTACCCGTCAACACCTTTGGTTCTGACTTGGGTAACAACACACGGCCCAGCCTCGATTACCGTACAAGGAATGTTTTTCCCGTTTTCGTCGAAAATACTAGTCATGCCGATTTTTTTACCAATTAACCCAGACATAAATATTAATTATTAATTACTAAAATTCCCTTCAATTTGAAAATAACAGAAATTTCCAAACAGGGAGTGCAAAAGTATACATTAAAATTGAATATACCAAACAGTTAGAAAAATTAAATAGCTCATTATCAAAATCAAAGCACCGATTCGAGCTCTATCAATATTTTTTTTCCTCAAAAAATTATTTTTCATCATCTTAACCCACAAGATCCATTGCCTTAACATTTAGCTAATCCTTTACAGAAAAAACCTTCGCAACAGCCTAAACCAAAGACATTTCAACTAAAACACAATCAATTAACCGTTATAGATTTCAAGAAAATTTATAAAATATATTTTTTTTTAAACATAAAAAAGCGAGACATTTCTGCCTCGCTTTTTTATATAAAATATAATAAAAAAATTATACTTTTATTTCTACTTCAACTCCACTTGGCAATTCAAGTTTCATTAATGCATCAATAGTTTTAGATGAAGACGAATAAATATCGATCAATCTCTTGTATGACATTACTTCAAATTGCTCTCTCGCTTTTTTGTTAACGTGCGGAGAACGTAACACAGTGAAAAGTTTTTTGTGAGTTGGTAACGGAATTGGACCTGTTACAACTGCTCCAGTAGTTTTTACTGTTTTTACGATCTTTTCAGCAGACTTGTCTACCAACATGTGATCGTAAGATTTTAGTTTTATTCTGATTTTTTGACTCATTTTCTTAAGAATTAAGCGTTACCTTTTGCTTTTTTAATTACAGCTTCTGAAATATTAGAAGGTGTTTCTGCATAGTGAGAAAACTCCATTGTTGAAGTAGCTCTACCAGAAGATAATGTTCTTAATGTTGTTACATATCCAAACATTTCTGATAAAGGCACATCAGCCTTAATAGTTTTAGCACCATTTCTATCACCCATGTCATTAACCTGACCTCTACGACGGTTGATATCACCTACGATATCCCCCATGTTTTCTTCAGGAGTAATAACTTCCATTTTCATGATTGGCTCAAGAATAATTGCCCCAGCAGCTTTAGCCACTTCTCTATAACCCATTCTTGCAGCTAATTCAAAAGAAAGAGCATCAGAATCGACAGGGTGGAAAGATCCGTCTGTCAAAGTTACTTTCAAACTATCCACTTGATAACCAGCTAAAGGACCAGTTTTCATAGCTTCACGGAAACCTTTTTCCACAGAAGGGATATATTCCTTAGGAACGTTACCACCTTTTACTGCATTAATAAACTGTAATCCCACAGGAACTTTACCGTCAACTTCGTCAGCTGGCTCAAGTGTAAATACGATATCACCGAATTTACCACGACCTCCTGATTGTTTCTTGTAAGTTTCTCTATGTGTTGCAGTTCTTGTAAACGCTTCTTTATATTCAACTTGAGGCTCACCTTGGTTTACTTCAACTTTAAATTCACGTTTCATACGATCTACCAAGATATCTAAGTGAAGCTCACCCATACCAGAGATAATAGTTTGCCCTGAAGCCTCATCTGTTCTAACAGTAAATGTTGGATCCTCTTCAGCTAATTTAGCTAAAGCCATACCCATTTTATCAACGTCAGCTTTTGTTTTAGGCTCAATTGCAATACCAATTACCGGTGCAGGGAATTTCATAGACTCAAGAATGATTGGGTGTTTTTCATCACACAATGTATCCCCAGTTTTGATATCTTTAAATCCAACAGCAGCTCCAATATCTCCAGCCTCAATAAATTCGATTGGATTTTGTTTATTAGCGTGCATTTGGTAGATACGAGAAATTCTTTCTTTATTTCCTGAACGAGTGTTCAAAACATAAGAACCAGCATCTAAACGACCAGAGTAAGCACGGAAGAAAGCCAAACGACCTACGAATGGATCAGTAGCAATTTTAAATGCTAAAGCAGCAAACGGCTCTTTTACATCTGGCTTACGCAAGATTTTAGTTTGATCTTCTTCTAATAATTCAGCATCATCAGGATGAATCCCTTCAATACCCTCCTTATCCATTGGAGAAGGCAAATACTTACAAACCGCATCTAACATGAATTGAACTCCTTTGTTTTTAAAAGAAGAACCAGCAATCATAGGAATGATAGCCATATCCATAGTAGCAGCTCTTAAAGCCTTGTTGATTTCTTCCTCTGTAATAGAGTTTTCATCTTCCATGAATTTCTCTAAAAGATTCTCATCGTAATCAGCAACTGCTTCAATAAGAATAGATCTGTATTCTTTAACCTCCGCAACCATGTCAGCAGGAATTTCAACAATATCAAAAGTTGCCCCTTGAGTTGCATCATGCCAAATGATAGCTTGGTTTTTTACCAAATCCACAACACCTTTGAAATCATTCTCCTCACCAATTGGCAAAGTGATCGCAACAGCATTTGATTTTAACATATCACGAACTTGTTGACAAACTGCCAAAAAGTTAGATCCTTGACGGTCCATTTTGTTTACGAATCCCATACGTGGAACTCTATATTGATCAGCAAGCCTCCAGTTAGTTTCTGATTGAGGCTCAACACCATCAACAGCACTAAACAAGAAAACCAAACCATCAAGTACACGCAAAGAACGGTTTACCTCTACAGTAAAGTCAACGTGTCCAGGAGTATCAATAATATTAAAGTGGTAAGGCAAAGATTCAGGCAAAAGTTTACCTTGCTCAGTTGGAAAATTCCACTCACAAGTTGTTGCAGCTGAAGTAATTGTAATACCTCTTTCTTGCTCTTGAGCCATCCAGTCCATTGTTGCAGCACCATCGTGTACCTCACCAATTTTGTGTGACTTTCCAGTATAAAAAAGGATACGCTCAGTTGTTGTTGTTTTACCAGCATCAATGTGAGCAGCAATTCCGATATTTCTTGTATATTTTAAATCTCTAGCCATTTCTTACGAATTAAAATCTAAAGTGAGAGAAAGCTTTATTAGCTTCTGCCATCTTGTGAGTATCCATTCTTTTCTTAACCGCAGCACCTTCTTCTTTAGCAGCAGCTAAACATTCTGACGCTAAACGTTGTGCCATAGATTTTTCATTTCTTCTTCTAGAATAAAGTATCAACCACTTCATTGCCATAGAAATTTTTCTGTCTGGTCTAATTTGCATTGGAATTTGAAATGTAGCTCCACCTACTCTACGACTACGTACTTCTACGTGAGGCATAACGTTTGTTAAAGCATCTTTCCAAATTTCTAATGAAGATTTTTCTGAATCTTGCTTTTTAGACTCAATGATGTCAATTGCATCATAAAATACTTTGAAAGCTGTAGATTTCTTACCATCCCACATTAAGTTGTTCACAAAACGTGTTACCAATTGGTCGTTAAACCTTGGATCTGGTAAAAGTGGTCTTTTCTTTGCCGCTCTTTTTCTCATGTCTTTTTTTTAATAAAAAGTTATAGGTTATCCGTTAAATGTTATGTGTTACAGATCTCTACCTAAGTTTTAATCCACAACCCTTAACTCCTAACCTCCAACTCTTAACGTTTTAAATTACTTTTTTGCTTCTTTTGGGCGTTTAGCACCGTACTTAGATCTTCTTTGCGTTCTTCCTGCAACTCCTGACGTGTCAAGCGCTCCACGAACGATATGATATCTAACACCTGGTAAATCTTTTACCCTTCCACCTCTAACTAATACTATCGAGTGCTCTTGTAAATTGTGTCCTTCTCCAGGGATATAAGCATTCACCTCATTACCATTTGTCAAACGTACACGCGCAACTTTACGCATTGCAGAGTTTGGTTTTTTTGGTGTAGTAGTGTAAACACGCGTACAAACCCCTCTTCTTTGAGGACAAGAATCTAAAGCAACCGATTTACTCTTCTTAGTTATCTGAGTTCTTCCTGTTCTTACTAATTGTTGAATTGTTGGCATAATTAATACTAAAAATTTATTATGTATATTAAATTCCCGCTTTTTACGGGGTTGCAAATGTATAAAATATTTTTCAGTATACAAACCTTAATTCATTAATTTTCAATAACATTATTTAAGCTTAAACTTTTACAAACAAATAATAGATATTTGCAATACTTTTAAAAACCAAACAATTAGACTTGAGACATCTCTTATACATACTTATTTTCTGCGTCGGCACATCTGCTTACAGCCAAAATTTTTATTTAAAAATAACCGGCTCAGACAAAACCGAAAACCAAATAATTGATTCTGTTAATTACACTACAAAACACCCGAATATTAAATCATTAAATAATGAACCAATAATCATGTCTGAAAAGCTGTCCAAAATAGGCTTTCTAGACAATAAACCCGAAGCAATTACACAAATAAACGACAGTTGCTACACATCAAAAATAGACCTAAAAAACAAGATCAAATACATACATATATATATAGGTACAAATAACTCATTTTTTGACTCAACAGAAACAAAAAATGATACCGTAATTTTACCTTACTACGAAATAGAAAATTTCTTAAATCAAAAAATAATTGAAGCCGAAAAAAGAGGTTTTGCATTAAGTAAAATAAAATTTGAGAACATCAAAAGAAAGAATTTGGTAATTTACGCTGATTTAAATTTTAAATCCGAAAAAAAACGCACTGTAAATTCAATTATTCTAACCCAGATTAATTTGCAAGAAAAAAACTTTTTCCCTAAAGGACACTTAAAACAATTAAACAAAAAATACCTCAATAAAACTTTCAACCAACAGACTGTAAAGGAATTATATGATGACATAAATAATTTCGAGTTTGTAACTCAAACCAAATATCCTGAAATTTTACTTACAAACGATTCAACCAAAATTTACACCTACATAGAAAAACGAAAAGCAAATAGTTTTGATGGCTACATTGGATTTTCAAACGACGAAAATAAAAAAACAACCATCAATGGCTACCTTGACATAGCACTCATAAACACACTGCATGCCGGCGAGCAATTTTCATTGTACTGGAAAAGCGATGGAAATCAGCAAAAGACTTTTAATACCAAATTAGAAATTCCGTATATATTTCAGTCGCCGTTAGGAATAAAAGCGCAATTAAACATCTTCAAACAAGACAGCACTTTTCAAAACACAAAAACGGCAATCGATTTGGGATATTATATTAATTATAATTCAAAAATATATCTGGGATATCAATCTACTGAATCAAGCGATATTCAGAACACCAACAACTCCACCATTAGCGACTATAAAAACTCTTATATAACATCAACTTTAGAATATAAGAAAACAGACTACATTAACAACCTATTCCCAAAAAAAGCATCACTTAACTTCATAATTGGCTACGGAAAAAGAGACACCAATGACAACCCTGAAACAGCTGACCTAAGCAAGCAATTTTCGTCAAACTTCAACCTCTCGTATAATTTCGAACTGAACAAAAAGAACTTTATCTATCTTAACTCACAAAATCTATATCTAAAAAGCAAAAACTACATAACAAACGAATTATTTCGATTTGGAGGAATAAACTCGATAAGAGGTTTTTCTGAAAATAGCCTTCAAGGTAATTTTGCAGCAATACTTCTAACAGAATACCGATATGTTGTATCAAGCAATTTATACATAAATTCAATTTTAGATTACGCTCTTTACCAAGATTTAACAAATAGTCAAAATCCGGAAAAAATCAAAAATTTAACAGGAATTGGAATCGGAACAAATATCCAAACTCCGAATGGTCTATTACGGATTAATCTCACTAATGGCGGGGGAAAGCTTAATGAAATTCAATTATTTAACACTATTGTTAATATATGTTATAATGTTAAATTTTAGCTGTTATTAAAAATTCATTAACATAACGTTAGGTTTATTAACTAATTATTATGAATATTGTAACACTAATTCAAAATAATTGAGAAAATGAAGCCAAAGTTCAATGGATTTTTAGTACTATTATTAGTGCTATTCGCGCAATTAACCTTCGCGCAAGAAAGAACCGTTTCGGGAACTGTTACCGATGATGCAGGCATGCCGCTACCAGGTGTGAGTGTATTGATAAAGGGAACAAAAACCGGAACACAAACCGATTTTGATGGAAAGTACTCTATCAAAGCAACAACAAGCCAAGTTTTAGTATTTAGCTACATTGGAATGAAAACGCAAGAAATAGCAGCGAGTTCATCACAAGTAAATACTAAATTATCCGGAGATGCTCAACAACTTGAAGGAGTTGTAGTAACTACGGCGATGGGGATTAAAAGAGAAAAAAAATCTCTGGGATATGCCTCTCAACAAATTTCAGGTGCAGATGTTAATGGCGGAGCAGGAAATGCAAACGTTGCCAATCTTTTATCTGGTAAAGCTGCAGGTGTAGAAGTTCAAAGAAACAATAACTTTGGAGGATCTACAAACGTTGTAATTAGAGGAAACAAATCCCTTACAGGAAACAACCAGGCCCTTTGGGTAATTGACGGGGTGCCAATTGACAACTCAAATTCAAATGCATCTTCTCAGCAAGTAGGGGGCGGAGGTTACGATTATGGTAACAATGCATCAGACATTAACCAAGAAGACATTGAAAGCATTAACATCCTTAAAGGAGCTGCTGCAACAGCACTTTACGGATCAAGAGCTGCAAATGGTGTTGTAATGGTAACAACAAAAAAAGGAAAGTCAAATGACAATAAAATAGGATTTTCTTTCTCAAGCGGATTCACAAATGGAAGTATCGATAAATCAACTTTTCCTACCTACCAAAACAGATACGGCTCAGGATATGGTTTTGGATCCTCATTTTTAGGAACCGGAACACCGGATACTGTAGACACATCAAATGATGCATCTGATGGAGACGCATTCAACAATCAGTTAGTATATCAATGGGATGCTTTTACACCATTTTCGCCAAATTATGGAAAAGCAACTCCATGGGCCGCGGCAAAAAATGGTCCTGTAACCTTCTTTAAAGATGCTCAAACCTTCGTTAACAGCATCTCTCTTGAAAAATCTACAGAAAGATCAAGCTTATCTATGAGCTATGTTAACACAAACCAAACAGGTATTCTGCCAAATAGTGAATTGAAAAAAAATCAGATAAGCGCAAGATTTAGCCAAAAAGTTACCGATAAACTTACCGCTAACGCTTACGCTTCGGTTACATTACAAAGCACAGTAGGTAGAAACTCTACTGGTTACAATGATAACATTATGAGTAACTTCAGACAATGGTGGCAAACTAACACTGATGTTCAAGCTCAAAAAGATGTTTATTTTGCATCAGGAGGCCAAAACATAACCTGGAACTGGAGCGACCCTACCTCCCCAGAAGGACTAGTACCGGCTTACTGGGATAACCCTTACTTTACACGTTATCAGAATTACTCATCTGACGACAGAACTCGTTTATTTAGCTACGCATCCTTAAACTACGAAATAACCCCATGGTTAAGTGCACTGGGAAGAGCTTCATTAGATACCTACAAACAACTTCAGGAAGAAAGAAGAGCAATTGGTTCCATTGCTTCAGGATTTGGCCTTTCTCCAGTTGATGAATCATCAGGATACCAAAGAAACGACATTAGCTTTCAAGAAATCAATTACGATTTTATGTTAAATTTCAATAAAAAATTCGGAGACGATATCAGCATAAACGGAGTTCTTGGAACAAACATAAGAAGAAACGACAGAGACAATGTACTATCATCAACAGTTGGCGGATTAGTAGTACCTGGAATCTACGCTTTATCTAACTCGAAATTAGACTTACCATTCCCAAAAGAAGCAAAAATATCTTCAGGTGTTAACGGTATTTACGCTCAGGGATCTATTGGGTATCTTGACACTTATTTCTTAGATGCCTCTATCAGAAGAGACGTTTCATCTACACTACCAGACGACAACAACTCTTACGTATATCCAGCCGTTTCAGGATCTTTTTTATTCTCAAACGTAGTAAAAGCAAACTGGTTAAATCTAGGAAAATTCAGAGTTAACTATGCCGAAGTTGGTAACGACGCAGACGCATTGCAACTAAACAACACTTATACAAGAGTTTCTAATTTTCAAGGACAGCCTCTTTATACAAATTCATTATTACTTCCATTCCGTAGTATTAATAAAAATCCGGAACTTAAACCAGAAAGAACAAAATCATTCGAAGTTGGCTTAGAAGCAAGCATGCTAGACAGACGCTTAGGATTTGATATTACTTACTACAAAACAAACTCTGTTGATCAAATTGTATCTGCTGCAGTATCTTCTGCTTCCAGCTACACAAACGGACTTGTTAATGGTGGAAATATTGAAAACAAAGGTTTAGAACTTCAATTAAATGGTACTCCAATTAAAACAAAAGATTTTACCTGGGAAATTATCATTAACTGGTCAAACAACAGAAGTAAAGTAATTTCATTACCAAATGGACTTGACAACCTACAATTAGGATCTTTCCAAGGTGGGGTTACCGTTAATGCTGCTCCGGGAGAAGCTTATGGAGCCTTAAAAGGAACGGATTATGTTTACACAAACGGACAACCAACTGTAGACCAAGCGACAGGAAAATATATGATTACTACCTCTTCAAGCAATGTAATTGGAAACATTACTCCAGATTGGATTGGTGGTGTTAGAAATAAATTCACATACAAAAATTTAACTTTCGGATTCTTAATTGACACTCAAAAAGGCGGAGATATTTTCTCTTTGGATATGTATTATGGTCTTGCTTCTGGATTATACAAAGAAACTGCCGTAGGAGATATCAGAGAAAATGGAGTTATACAGCCAGGTGTAGCACCAGACGGATCAGTTAATACCGTAAGAACAGAAGGTGGAACAATTGAAAACACTATGGGATATGGAGCAGCTCCAAACAAAGCTTTTATTTACGATGCTTCATTCGTAAAATTAAGAGAAGTATCAATCACATACAACTTCCCTAAAAAAATGTTCGAAAACACATTCTTAAGCTCTGCATCAGCAAGCCTTGTAGGATCGAATTTATGGATAATCAGTAAAAATCTACCATACGCAGATCCAGAAAGCGGATTGTCTTCAGGAAATAGCTCTAGAGGTTACTCAGTTGGATCACTTCCAACAACCAGAGATATTGGATTTAACTTAACATTCAAATTTTAATACCAAAAAAATGAAAAAATTAATATATGCTTTAGGAATTATGATTCTCACAGTTTCTTGTGATGATAGTAGCCTAACAGACTTAAATGTAGATGTCAAAAACCCTTCGGTAGTCCCAGCCAGCACTCTATTTACAAATGCAGAAAAAAACCTTACCGAACAACTTGTTAACACTAACGTAAATAGAAACATATTTAGATTAGTAAACCAACAATGGACAGAAACTACATATCTGGACGAATCTACCTACAACTGGGTAACCCGTAAAATATCAGACAATCACTGGGACAGATTATACGCAGGAGCATTAGCTGATTTATCGCAAGCAAAAGCTTTTATAGAAAAAGAAGTAATAGACCCCACAGATCCCCAATTTGCAGAAAAGACTATCATCAAGAAAAATCAATTAATATTAATTGATATCCTGATGGTTTACACTTATCAAGTATTAGTAGACACTTTTGGCGATGTTCCTTATACAGAATCTTTAAAAGCAGCAGATAATTATCTACCTAAGTACGACAAAGCAATTGATATTTATAAAGATTTAATTGTTCGTCTTAACAATGATATTGCGGGTATAGACACTTCAAAACCTGCATTTGGTACTGCTGAAGTTATTTATAAAGACAACTTAAAAGCCTGGGTCAAATTTGCCAACAGCATTAAATTAAAATTAGGAGTAAATCTAAAAGCATCTGGACTAGAAGGTGCTATTGCTGACGCTACAATTATATCTGGAGCAGCAGGCGGATTTACATCAAATGCTGATAATGCAAAACTACCTTACATGTTAAATCTTCCTAACACAAATCCACTCTATGTTGATATGGTATTTTCCGGAAGAAATGATTTTGTTGTGGCAAAACCATTTGTCGATGCATTAGTAACACTAAATGACCCTAGAAAAACTCCATATTTCAGACCTACATATAAGGATCAGGATCCTGTTACAGAAGAACTGATAACAGTTACTGGTTACAGAGGAGGAATAGTAGGAACAAAAAATTCGCAATCCCGATTCACCCACGCAAGCGATAAAATTAAAGCTCCGGATTTCAGTGGTACTTTATTAGACTATGCCGAAGTAGAGTTTTTATTAGCTGAAGCTTCAGGAAGAGGAGTTGCAGTAGGAGGAACAATCGCTTCGCACTATGAAGCAGCAATCAGAGCTTCTATGCAAGACTGGGGGGTTTCAACAGCAGATGCAGACGCTTACCTAAGCCAACCTGCTGTTGCTTATGCTACAGCCGCAGGAACATGGCAGCAGAAAGTTGGAGAACAAGCCTGGTACGCTTTATTCAACAGGGGTTTTGAAGGATGGACCTCTACCAGAAGACTAAATTTCCCGGTTTTAGCATTAGCTGCAAATGCAGACGCTGCAGCCGAAGGTCAGATACCTTCAAGAATGGCATATCCTATTAGAGAGCAAACATTAAATGCTACAAATTACAATGCCGCATCCACTTCAATTGGAGGTGATAAATTAAGCACTAAAATTTTCTGGGATAAGTAAAATAGTAATTCTAACATAATTTAACAGAAAACCACCCTTCAAAAAGGGTGGTTTTTTTGTGCAAAAGTTATAAAAAAAAGAATAATAACCACTATTTTCTTAAATTTAACATTTTAGACAATCACATTATTTTTCATTATTATCATATTTGAAGCAAAAAAATACGAATTTACAATTTACACATCTTTTTTAACTATAAAAAAACAATATCTTATAGTAAAATCATAATTTAACTAAAAAAAAAGCTTTTTATATTAGGTAGATTAACAAATTATTAAGATTTTTGTCGGACTAATTCAAAATATTTAAAAATGAAACTAAAGTTCAATGGATTCTTAGTGCTTTTATTAGTACTAATTGCGCAACTTACTTTCGCGCAAGAAAGAGTTGTTTCTGGAACTGTTTCCGACAATACAGGAATGCCTTTACCAGGTGTTAGTGTATTAGTTAAAGGAACAAAAACAGCAACACAAACTGATTTTGATGGAAAATACTCTATCAAAGCAGCACCAAACCAAGTATTAATCTTCAGCTACATTGGGATGAAAGCCCAAGAAGTTCTAGCAAGTTCTTCTAGCGTTAATGCGAAACTAAACAATGATTCAGTAGAACTGGAAAGTGTAGTAGTAACTGCATTAGGTATTAAAAAGGAGAAAAAAGCATTAGGATATGCTACTCAAGAGGTTAAAGCGACAGAATTAACAAGAGGAAACAACAACAGCTTAGCTGGTGCTCTTCAAGGAAAATTAGCAGGGGTTCAAATTACTCCTTCTAGTGGTGCTCCTGGAGCTTCTTCTCAAATTGTTATTCGTGGTGCTCGTTCATTCACAGGAAACAATACTCCTTTGTATGTAATTGATGGTATGCCAGTAGCATCTACGGCTGATTACAGTACTGGAAACAGTGTAACTGGATCAGATGTTGCGAACAGAGCAGTTGATATTGATCCAAATGATATTGAATCTATCAACATCCTTAAAGGACAAGCTGCTGCCGCACTATACGGACTTAGAGCAACAAATGGTGTAGTAGTAATTACTACAAAAAGTGGTAGAGGCGCTTCTAAAAGCGGAAAACCTACAATAAACTTCAACAGCTCTATAACTGCAGATGATATCTCTAGAAAGATTAATTATCAAGATGAATATGCACAAGGAACAGGTGGTGTTTACAACCCTACTAACTCATTAACTTGGGGACCTAAAATTTCTGAGTTACCAAATAGCCCTGCATACGGAGGTAATGTACCTAATGCTTTAAATGGAATGAATGCAGGAGCTCATCCTGGTAAATATTATGTACCACAAAGAGCTACAGCAGGTTTAGACCCATGGGTTTCTCCTAAGGTATATGACAATTTTGGTGATTTCTTTAAGACAGGAATAACAGTCAACAACTCTTTTAACATAACACAAGCTACTGACAAAAGTAATTATGCATTTGCTTTAGGTTCATCAAACCAGGATGGTTTTATACCGGAAACTGGTATGGATCGCTACAATGCAAAAGCAGCATTTAGTACAAAATTAGGAGACGAATGGAAAACTGGTTTCGTAGGTAACTATGTTAATACAAAAATCAAAAAGGCTACAGGTGCAAATGATTCATCTGTTGCAGGTGCATTCGCAAGTCCAATAAGCTACGATTTAAAAGGAAACGGATTTGCAAGTCCAACAGACCCTTACAAACAAATTTATTACAGACCTACAGGATTTAACAACCCTTACTGGGCAGCTAAAAACAATATCTTTGACGAGGAAACTGATCGTTTCTTCGGAAATACATATGTTGAATTTACGCCAAGCATCTCAGCAAATGACCAACACAAAATAACATTCCGTTATCAACTTGGTGCTGATTCCTATACTACTAACTATAGAGATATCCAGGAATACGGAAATGCACAAACTACAGCAGGACATTTAGAAATTTACGGAATTACATCCAGAACAATAAACTCATTATTCACAGCGAATTATGAATACAAAATTTCTGACGACTTAAACTTAACAGCTTTAGTTGGTAATGAAATTAACGATACTTACAATAAATCGTATAATATGATTGGAAACGATCTTAATTATGGTGGTTTCCCTAATTTATCAAATACACAGCAAACAGTTGCTACAGATGAAATTATTAAAAGCAGAACTTTTGGTATATTTGGAAACGTGAATCTTGCATACAAAAACTTTATTTTCTTAGGTGGTACCGTAAGAAACGATATTGTATCTACAATGCCAAGAGACAACCGTTCATTTGTATACCCATCAGTATC
Source organism: Flavobacterium sp. SLB02 (assembly GCF_009664855.1). Classification (GTDB taxonomy): domain Bacteria; phylum Bacteroidota; class Bacteroidia; order Flavobacteriales; family Flavobacteriaceae; genus Flavobacterium. Next base: position 5,950,058 of record NZ_CP045928.1, on the reverse strand, counting down.
ATTAGGTGTTGTATTAACTGAACTAGAAGGTTTAAAAGGAAACTCAACATTATCTTTTGCTAAACTTAGAGCTTCTTGGGCTGAAGTAGGTCAGCCAGCAACTTACAGAGCTAACTACTACTCTGTACCTGATTATTCAGGTGGTTTCTGGGCAAACTCTCCTGTAAATTACCCACTTGGAGGTGTAAACTCATACATACCAAACAATGTACAGTATGATCCAAACTTAAGACCTCAAAACACAAGATCTTATGAGTTAGGTGGTGAGGTAAGATTATTTAAAGATCGTGTAAGTATCGATTATACTTATGCTAGACAAAATGTAATCGACCAAATCTTCCAGGTACCATTAGCAGGTTCTACAGGAGCTGCAACTTTAGTAATGAATGGTGGAAAAATCCATACTAACAGTCATGAATTGATCGTAAGTGTTACGCCAATTAGAACTAACGATTTCGAATGGACAGTCTCTGCAAACTATACTCAAATTGATAACTACGTAGACGAATTAAAAGAGGGAGTACCTAATATTTTCTTAGGAGGATTTACAACACCACAAATTAGAGCAAGTATTGGAGAGCGTTTCCCGGTAATTTACGGAACGGCATTTGCAAGAGATGCAAATGGAAATATCATAGTTGATGCTAATGGATTAGCTACATCTGGAGAAACTAAATCTCTTGGAGAAGTAGCACCTAAATTCAACCTAGGAGGAACAACTACTTTCAGATACAAAAAAATAACTCTTGCAGCTACTTTTGACTGGAAAAACGGAGGAAAAATGTACAGCGGAACAAACTCATTGTTAGATACTTATGGATTAAGTGCTAAAACAGGAAACCGTGACGAACTATTAGTTCAAGAAGGAGTAACAGCAGATGGACAGCCAAACACAAAAGCTGCTACTAAAGAAGCTACTTACAACAGATATTCGAATATTGCAGAAACTGCTGTATATGATGCTTCTTTCGTGAAACTTAGAGAATTATCTTTAGGGTATACACTTCCTCAATTTTCTACAGGATTCGACATACGTGTTTCTGCATTTGCAAGAAACATTTTATTATGGGCTAAAATGCCAAACTTAGATCCAGAATCATCTCAAGGAAACAACAATATGGCTGGAGGTTTTGAAAGATTATCAGTTCCACAAACAACAAGTATTGGATTTGGAATGAATCTAACAATTAATTAATATAATTCAAAAAATCATGAAAAAATATAAAGTCATCTTACTTTTGGTGATTGCGTCAATTTCATTAAATTCTTGTTCTGAGGATAAATTGGACGACATCAACAAAAACGTAAACAATCCAGCAGATGTGCCAACTCGTTTTGCCATCACTGATGCTATGGTAAGTACTGCATTCAGCAATACTGGTTCAGACCTATCTTTCTACACTGGTGTTTATGTAGAATTAAACGCAGGTGGTTTTGGTCAAATGTACAATGCAGAAACTAGAAATGGTGAACCTAAAAACCAAACCACTTTCAACAACTCTTGGAACAGTATATATCAGACTATGTACAACCTAAAGTTGATCATTAATAAATGTACAACTGGTGAAGAAAAAGGTAACACGGCAACATTAGGTGCTGCACAAGTTCTATACGCATATAACTTAGCGTTACTAACAGATATGTTTGGAGATGTTCCTTTTACTGAGGCTTTTCAACCTGGAGTAATTTTCACACCTAAATTAGACCGTCAGGAAGATCTTTACAAAATTGTTTTTGCAACTTTGGAAGATGCAATTGTTAATTTAGGAAAAACATCAACTTATGCATCTTTAGGATCTCAGGATTTAATATACGGAGGAGACAATGCTAAATGGATAAAAGCAGCTAATGGTTTATTAGCTCGTTACACACTTCGTCTTTCTTTTAAAAACCCTGATTATGCAAAAGTATTGACTTATGTAAGTAAATCTTTTACAAGCAAAAGTGAGGAATTTAGAATGAAAAACACGAATGTTCCAAATCCTTATTTCCAATTCGATAATGATAGAGGTTATTTATTTGCAAGCAAAAGTTTACATGATAAATTAGTTGCAAAAACTGGTGATCCACGTACTACAGCTTATTTTGAACCAATCAGAAAATCAGCTGGAGCACCACTTACTTACGAGTTTTTTATCCAAGGTGTTAGCCCACAAAGCCAAAACTATTCGTATTCAGCATTATTAGATGCAAGTAATCCGATATTTATGTTAAGCTACCACGAACTATTGTTCATTAAAGCAGAAGCAGAAGCAAGAAACTCAGCTGCTGTTACAAGCACAGCTAGTTTGACTGCCGCAGTAAATGCTGCTTTCAATAAAGATGAGGCAACTAATTTTTCAACTACAAATGCAACAACTTATGTTGCTGGATTGGGCATTGTAACTAATGCTGATTTATTAAAAGAAATTGCTGTACAAAAATACCTTTCTTTCTATGAAAACGAATCTGCTGAAGCATACAATGATTACAGACGTTTATTAGCTATGTACGGTTCTGCAGCTGCACATCCAATTCAATTGGCAAACCCAAAAAACACAACTGAGTTCCCACTTAGATTACCTTATGGTGATTCTGATGTATCTGCAAACAGTAATGTAAAAGCAGCATTTGGAGATGGAAATTACGTTTATACAGAAAAAGTTTGGTGGGCTGGAGGTACTAGATAATAGTATTCTTTAAATCTAAAAACAACTTCAAAAAAGGGCACTTATCTTATGATGAGTGCCCTTTTTACTTTTAGAGATTTCAACAAAACCTTTTGTCAAAATATAAAACAATTACTTGTGTCACTCTCTTTTCAGAGTGATTTTTTTTTGCAAACATTATCCCTATATTTGTCCCATGGAAAAAGAACATCAAATATTTGGAATTAGAGCCATTATAGAAGCAATTCAAGCAGGTAAAGAAGTCGATAAAGTATTTATACAAAAAGAGATTTCAGGAGAGTTAATGAAAGACTTAATGAAAGTGATGAAACGCGCTAACATTAATTTCTCGTACGTACCTGTAGAAAAATTAAATCGATTAACTCCAAACAATCACCAGGGAGCAGTTGCAACTATCTCCCCTATTGGTTTTATAGAACTGGAACATTTAGTTGAATCAACCATTGCATCTGGAACTAAACCTTTATTTTTAATATTAGATCAGATTTCTGATGCCCGTAATTTTGGAGCTATCATAAGAACAGCAGAATGTACAGGTGTAAACGGCATCATTGTACAAAAATCTGGTTCTGCCCCAGTAAACGGAGACACCGTTAAAACATCAGCAGGAGCTGTATTTAATGTGCCTATTTGCAAAGTTGAACATATCAAAGATGCTATTTTTTATCTTCAGGGATCAGGCATCAAAACTGTTGCCGCAACTGAAAAAACAGATCAAAATATATATGACGTTAAATTAAACGAACCTTTAGCCATTATTATGGGATCTGAAGAAAGAGGAATAAACCCTTCTGTACTTAAAATCGTTGATGAAAAAGCAAAACTGCCAATGTTCGGATCAATAGGATCTCTAAACGTTTCTGTAGCTTGTGGCGCATTTTTATACGAGACTGTTAGACAAAGAAGCTAAATAGTATTGAGGAATTAGGCTGACAAACAAATATAATAATTGATGTCTTTAAACCCTACTCACAACATATCTTCCAAAAGAACCGATTTAATACTTGTAATTGCATTGATTACAAGTATTAATTACGGACAAACTACTACATACAACCAATTTTGGAATGAAATTCAGTTTAACAGAACAATCAATGAAAAATGGTCGGCTGAATTAATCTTGGAACCGTCTATAGCAACACAGAATCTTCTTCTAATATCTTTTAACAAAACATACAGCGTTCCGCACGAGTTTGGAGACATTACTACTTTCTTCTTTCCCGCCTTACAATTACAACAAAGACGTTCCGGAAATTGGTCAGTTTAAATCTCCCGAGGTTAGATTTGCTTTACAAGGAATTTACTATTTTCAAAAACAGGTTACACCTTAAGTACCCGAATGAGAATGGAATTGAGACATATGCGAAATGAAGAGAAAGACTATGATAATGTTAGATATCGCCAACAAATAAATTACATTCAACCTATAAACAGTAAAGTTTTAAGAGAAAGTGTTGTTTATGCAATTGCTTCAGATGAGCTCTCCTTTAAATCGGGAACAAAAGTAACAGGCCTTAGCTTCTTTGACAACCGGCTAAATCTTGGTGCAGGATATTTATTTAATGACGACATACATGTCGAAGTAACTTACGCCAACCAATACCTACTCAGGGACGAGGAAAATCAAATTGTGAATGTGGCATCTTTGACTGTTACTTTTAATAATCTATTTAAAAACTTGAATAAAAAGTTACATCATAAAAACGAAGCTTCAAGTGAAGATTAGTACTTTTTATTTATCATATTTTTTCAAAAAACAAGCCAGCTGTTTTACTGTAGCACCTTTATGTAATTTGAAATCATAATTACGAACAAACTCTGTTCCTTCCATATTAATTTCAGCTACGACAGCTTCAAACTTAGAAAAAGCTTCAATATCTTTTTGATCTATTAAATAAAGCACTTGCATCACTGAATCGCTATTGCTGTACTGAGTATCGTAATGTCTTCGTTTATAAATATTTTTAACCGAAGATGAATCCCTAAATCATCTTTAATTTTAACGCCATCTTTTTTAGCAGGAAATGGCGAAGGCTGCAGCGCTATAAAAAAATGTTCTTTATCTGTTACAATATTAATTTTAATGATTTTGATATTGTGGTATAAAAATTGGCTGGCTCGAAATAGTATGTCACAGTACCATCAGCAAGCACTCGATTCTTTATATCGCATTGCGCATGGTTTTTTGAACTAATTAAGACTAATAAAAAAACAAGTGTAAAGTTTATTTTTTCTCATAACACATTAATTTAAATTAAAATATAAGCAAAATAGTCATTTAAATGAATTCAAATCTTGCACTTTACATTTTATCCTCTGATTCTGTTTTGGTTACAGTATAATTAACTGAAACATCAGAATTATAATAAGTCGAAAAATACTCCGGTTCTTCTTCTGGTGTTTCAGTATTTACGAAATTTCCATTTTCATCAAAATGTTTCATAAACGCATCTTCTTCAGGATTAAAATCAGGCTTTTGCCATTCGTAAACAATTGGCTTCGTATATTCTGGTGTTTTATAGATCAAAGACATCCCAAATCCGGTAATAAAACCAGCCAAATGGCCTTCCCAGGAAATTGTCTTATCTACATCGGGAAAAACATACCAAATCATTCCGCCATAAAGTAAAATTACCGATAATGAAAGTGCTACTAAGCGATAATAACGAGTTTGAATTCCTTTAAAAAAAATAAAACTAACCAAAACATAAATCAATCCACTTGCACCAATATGATAATTTTCACGACCAATAACCCAGGTTATTAAACCAGAAAATAAAATCCCGAAAGCAATAACAGCAAAAGATTGTTTGGGATAAAAAAACTGCATAGCCGCCAATAATACAAGTAGCGGGATAGAATTATTATATAAATGATCTAGATTTTCATGAATAAAAGGACTAAACAAAACACCTTGTAAACCTGAAAAGTCACGTGGATAAATACCATGTTGATAAAAATCAAAATCGAAGCGGATTTGCATCCAATAAACAATCCACAAAAAAAGAACAAACAAAACAGGAAGACCAATAACGGCATTCGAAAATTTAAATTGGTTATCATTCATTATTTTTGGAAATAAAGTTAAAAAGACAATATCAAAAAACTATCCAATTACAATTTACTGATAATTTGTCAGCTAAAGCCTTTATGCCCTTTGTTATGATTTGCAACCCTTTTTTAACTATGAAATTAAAATTGAAATAGTAATTTTACAGAATGGAAGCACCTTTAGCCGAGCGTATTCGCCCACAGCAATTAGAAGATTACATTAGTCAAAGTCATTTGGTTGGACCAAACGGTTCGCTAACGCAACAAATTTCGAAAGGAATTATTCCGTCATTGATATTTTGGGGGCCTCCGGGTACAGGAAAAACAACCTTGGCCCAAATTATTGCTCAGGAATCAAAGCGCCCATTTTACATCTTGAGCGCTATAAATTCGGGCGTAAAAGATATTCGTGATGTAATTGAAAAAGCCAAACAAAGCGGCGGATTGTTTACTGCAAAAAATCCTATTTTATTTATTGATGAGATTCACCGATTTAGTAAATCCCAACAAGACTCACTTTTGGCAGCAGTGGAAAAAGGATGGATTACACTTATTGGTGCGACGACAGAGAATCCGAGTTTTGAAGTTATTCCTGCATTATTGTCACGTTGCCAGGTCTATATACTAAATGCCTTTACAAAAGCAGATCTTGAAGCTTTATTACATCGTGCCGTAAAAACAGATACTTATCTGGCTTCCAAAAGTATCACACTAAAAGAAACAGAAGCTTTGCTCCGACTTTCTGGCGGAGACGGAAGAAAATTATTGAACATTTTTGAACTTGTCGTAAATGCTTCATCCGGTGATGAAATAATTATTACAAACGATCGGGTTTTCGAACTGGTTCAGCAAAATACTGTTTTGTATGACAAAAGTGGCGAGCAACATTATGATATTGTTTCGGCCTTTATAAAATCAATACGAGGCAGTGATCCAAATGGAGCGGTTTATTGGCTGGCAAGAATGATTGAAGGTGGTGAAGATGTAAAATTTATTGCCAGAAGGATGCTTATTTTATCTAGTGAGGATATCGGTAATGCGAATCCAACGGCTTTTATAATGGCCAATAACACCTTTCAGGCCGTAACTACAATTGGTTATCCTGAAAGCCGAATTATATTAAGCCAATGTGCTATTTATTTGGCAACCTCGCCAAAAAGCAATGCGTCTTATATGGCTATTGGCAATGCACAGCAATTGGTAAAACAAACAGGAGACTTGCCTGTTCCTATTCATTTAAGAAATGCACCTACCAAACTTATGAAAGAATTAGGTTATGGTGATGATTATAAATATTCGCACGATTATGCTAATAATTTTGCAGAACAGGAATTTTTACCTGACGCCATAAAAAAAACGGTTCTTTATAATCCGGGAAACAATTCAAGAGAGAATAGCAACCGCGAATTTTTAAAGAACCGTTGGAAAGATAAATACGGGTATTAAACCGTATTTTATTTTTAGAATTTCACTACCACTTTTTCAGATATTAATTGATCATTTTTGTAATACTCAAAAAACCATTGATTGTCTTTTGCATTTAATGATCCCTGAATACCATCTTTTATCGCAATAAATGAATCCGGACGAGATGTTTTTAACAACTTCATTACTACTTTAGGAGTTTTGTCAATTAACTGATATCCGTTTTCTGTTGGTTGGGCATATAATAAGTTCGGGTCTGTGATATCTGCAACTGGAGCCGATACAACTACTGATGCTGCGACATTTTGAGGAGTTGCAGGAACCGAAGCAGTAACTTTTGCTGTATTAGCATTTGTTCCGTTATATTTATAATTCAGCGCATTTATAGAAACAAACGCCAACTCAAGACTTTCTCTGTAGGCAGATTCATATTCTTTCTCTTTGCTTTTCCCTACTTGTGAAGTATAAATAACCTTTCCGTAACAATCTCTAAATTCTAAATAAAGTTTAGTTATTAAAAATCCATTATCTCTTTTTACATCAACATATAATAGATCACAACGATCAGCAAATCCTGCAGGAAGTTGTTCATTAGCATAAAAAGCCTGAAAACCGGCTTTTACTAAATTTGCCTTAGTCATCGTTGATAACCTATATTGATTTTCTGTTTTAAGAAAATCATATTTTAAAGGTACAATAACTGCTTTGTAATCATTAACACTTTGTGAAAATCCAATCACTGAGGTAAGAAGTGCTATCAACAAAAATTTAATTCTCATAATTATAAATATTTTTTAAGTTCTAATAAATGGTTTATTTGTTTTATGTTTTCCGGGGCTGTAATTTTTTTGTCATTAAAAAAGATAGCATCCAGACCAGCATTTAAAGCCCCATTGACATCGGCGTCAAGGCAATCACCAATCATTATACTATTCTCTTTTGATGCTTTAGCAAAATTTACAGCATAATCAAAGATAATACTATTTGGCTTTTTTACGCCCGCCAATTCAGAATTTGTTATAGTCTCGAAATATCCAGAAAGTAAGGCATTATTAATTTTCTTATCCTGAACATTGGCAAAACCATTGGTAATGATATGTAGTCTGTACTTTGGTCGCAAGTATTCTAAAACTTCAATTGCACCATCAAAGAGATGGTTATTATCAGTTAAAAACTCTATATAATCATTTGCAATTTGATTGATATTTTCATCAGAAATCTCAATATTCAAAGCATCAAAAGAAAACTTTAATCTATTGTAGCGTAATTCTAAGTGTGTAATTTTATCGTTTTGATAAAGCTTCCAGCATTCCTGATTTATAGGAGCGTATTTTTCTATAAAATCCTGTATTTTAATTTCAGGAAATCTGTTCTTAAAAATTCGATCAAAAGCCATCTCTGAGTTCTTATCAAAATCCCAAAGGGTATGATCTAAATCAAAAAAAACATCGGTAATATTTGTGTTCATCTGTTAAAAAATTCCTTCATCTACAAAACTATAATATTTTGTTTCAGTAATAATCAAATGATCTAAAACTTTAACATCTAAACTCTCACCTGCCCCTTTTAGTTTTTTTGTAATTTCTTTGTCAGCCTTACTGGGCTCTAAGTTACCTGAGGGATGATTATGACACAAAATCAGGCCTGTAGCGCCATTTTTAGTGCTAATTTTAATACAAGACACACATCAACAATTGTTCCTGTCATTCCCCCTTTACTAGGTTGGGATTTAGAAATCATCTTATTGGAATTATTAAGAAAAAGCACCCAAAATTCTTCATGTACTAATTCACCAATAATAGGGTGCATCATTTCGAATATTTTTTTACTAGAAGTAACTTTTATTAAATCAACCTCATCTTCGGCCCTTCTGCGGCGACCCAGCTCCAATGCGGCATAATTGTAATTGCCTTGGACTCTCCTATTCCTTTATAATTAACTAATTGCGAAACAGACATTTTACCTAACGCGTTCAAACTATCGACACTGGATAAAATTCTTTTGCTTAAAGCTACAGCAGACTCATTTCGACTTCCCGAACCAATTAAAATAGCAATTAATTCAGCGTTGCTCAAAGCCTCTTTACCTTTAAGCATTAATTTTTCACGAGGACGATCTTCTTCTGACCATTCTGAGATTCGGAAAAAAGTAGCGTCCATTTATTGTAATGTATTAATTGATTTGCTCATGTAAATACTATTTAACAACCCCACATATGGTTCGTAGTTTTCTACAATTTCAAAACCTGCCTTTTGGTACAAACTAATCGCTTCTGTTTGCTTGTACAGCGTTTCTAAAATAATCACTTCAAAACCCTGGTCTATAGCTTCTTTTTCCAGTCGCAATTTCGATTGGCTTTATATTAATTATTTAACATTGAAGTGTATAATCTTTTTTATCCCCCAAAAACCTTCTTTGGTGTACAAAACCAATTTCTTCTTTTTGACCTCGTCGTTATCCAAATTTTTTAATTCACCAATAACTGCCGAATCATAACCATTAAACTTACTAAGGCTAAAGTTACCATTTTGCATTGTTGCATCATGATATTCAATCCTTGAAAATCGATTGATGCTATTTCTCCCTCCAGTTCCGTAAATAAATCTGTCGATGCTATAAAATTGTATTACTGTTGACTTATCCTTAACAGAATAATCCATTAAAGACTTATAAATAATATCAGATACTGTTCCAAAACTAAGAAAAGAAATCATGATGCCCATTAATAACAAAAGCAAAAAACAGCCAATCTTATCAAGGATTGTTGTAGTATCTGAATAATATTTAACAAAAGAATTAAACTTAAAATAAAAGAAAATCATCCCCAGTAGCATGGGTAGATAAATAAATGTTATATGACAAAGAATTCCCTCATTTAGATACTGGTTATACCAGAAAAGCCAATTTAAAATTCCGAAAACAGAAAAACCAACTAATAACTTATACAGTTTTTTATCACTACGTTTTATTTCATTTTTTAACTGTCTTTTTCTTTGTTTTAATTCATTAGTCCTTCTATCCATTTCATATAAAACTACTCAATTAAACCTTTTACATCATCAAAGTTTAATCCTCCGTAATTTCCTGAACTCATCAATAACAAAGCAGAATTATCAAGATTTAAATTAAATAAATATTCTTTGAACTCAGCCGGGTTTGTATAAATAACTAAATCTTTTCGATTGAAAGCTGTTGCAATTTGTTCATAGGTTACCTCTTCTAATTGCTTAATTTTTACAGCATCCGGAGAATAGAAAACTACAGCAACATCTGCATATTCTAAAGCTCCTTCATATTCTTTTAAAAATTCGGCATTTAAACTACTATAAGTATGCAATTCCAGACAAGCTACCAAAGTCCTGTTTGGGTACTGCTCTTTTACTGCTTTTGTGGTTGCAGCCACTTTACTAGGAGAATGTGCAAAATCTTTATAGGCCACTTTTCCTTTTCCTTCAGCAATTTTTTCTAAACGTTTCGATGCGCCTTTAAAACTTGCAATTGCTTCATAGAAATCAGCTTCGTCTACGCCCATGTTTTGGCAAATCCATTTTGCTCCAGCCAGATTATTCAAGTTGTGTGCACCAAAAACTTCGATTGGCATATCGCCTTCCGGAGTTTCTAATAAAGTAACTCCATCATTTACACTATATTTTGGAGTTGCATAAGCCAATTTACGAATAGGGTTTGTAGCGGCTTCAGCAACACGCTTTACTTCCGGGTCCTCTTCGTTATAAACCAGGATTCCTCCATTAGTAATTTTAGCTATGAAAATTTCGAATTGCTCGACATAATTTTCATAGGTTGGAAAAACATTGATATGATCCCAGGCAATTCCTGAAATTAAAGCAATATTTGGTTGATACAAATGAAATTTTGGACGTCTGTCTATAGGAGATGATAAATACTCATCGCCTTCCAGAACCATAAAGTCATTTTCTTCTGTAAGATGCACCATAGTATCAAAACCTTCAAGCTGTGCTCCTACCATATAATCAACTTCGATATTATGATAATGCATAACGTGCAAAATCATCGAAGTAATAGTTGTCTTTCCGTGAGAACCTCCAATAACAACACGCGTTTTATTTTTAGACTGCTCGTATAAAAACTCCGGATATGAGTAAATTTTCAATCCTAATTCCTGCGCTTTTAGCAATTCCGGATTATCCGCTTTTGCATGCATTCCTAAAATTATAGCATCAATATCGGCGGTTATTTTTTCAGGAAACCAACCTAATTCAGCAGGTAAAATTCCCTTTTTTTCTAATCTTGATTTTGATGGTTCAAAAATAGCATCATCACTACCTGTTACCTGATATCCTTTGTTATGCAATGCTAATGCTAAATTGTGCATGGCACTTCCGCCAATGGCGATGAAATGTGTTTTCATTTAAATTCCAATTTTTTAATTCCAAATTCCAATTAAACAGAATTCAATTTTGATCTTATTAAGCTTCAAATTTTTGTTTTAATTCTCTAGCTTTTTTAGTGTCTTTTAGATTATTCAAATATAAATTATATAATTTTTGAAACGTGGTTTTTGATTTACCAATTTCATGAGCCTTTATAAAGTTTTTTTCGGCTGCAGCATATCTCTTAAAATAAACATCTATTCTTCCTCTTGATAAATAACCATCAACGGGCGATAATTGCGCTAACTGATTTGAATATAAAATCGCTTTTGATTCGCTTCCGCCAAAAATTCCCGGCAACTGCAAGTATATTTCGATTAATGCCCATCTGGCCGGAATGTGTTTAGGGTCTAAAACAATAGCTTTTTCGAATGATTCTTTCATTTCACCAACCATTCCCAAAGCTTTTAACCTACTCACTTCCATAGCCCGCATGGCCAGACAGCCTCCATATTTATAAAAATAATCAGCTTCTGTAGGCTTTAATTCTTTCAGTTTTTTGAAATATTCGGCACCTTTTACCCATGATTTTTGATGCGCAGTAATTTCTCCCAAATACTCAATTGTTTTTACATCTAAAGGTTTGCTTTTTAAAACTCCTTCAAAAACAACCTGGGCTTCATCATATTTTTTTGCATGATATAGCTTTTCTGCTTTTTCAAAATTAGATTGTGACCAAATAAAAATTGGTACAAATAAAAAAAAGAGAAGCAGTTTTTTCATGTTTCAAAAATAGGGAAATATAAAACGTAACATTTGGTTTTGAAGATAAATTAGTAATTTGTACGAAATTTATTTTATCTGCATCCCAACCTTTATCAAAAAACCGCTCTCTATATTCTAAAACTTACTTATGAAAAATATATTATTTATTTTCTTATTGTTCTCAACGGTCTTATTTGCGCAACAAAATGATAAAAACTGGGCTAAAGTTATTGACTTTGAAAACGAAGGGAAAGTTAAATCAGCGAATGAAATAGTTGATAAAATTTACAAAAAAGCAGTTTCGAATAAAGATGAAGCACAAATGATAAAAAGCTTTTTTTATCAATCTAAATATTTGCAGGTCCTTGATGAAAATGCACAAACCAAAATTTTAAACAATCTTAAAACAGATATCAATCGTGTTTCTATACCATCAAAAGCTATTTTGAATTTGGTTTATGCTCAATGTTTGAATAATTATTTAAACCGAAATAATTACAAACTTAAAAGCAGAACCAACACAACTGATCCTGACAGCGATTTTTTGACCTGGACAGAAAATAATTTTATTGCTCAAATTAATAATACTTTAAGTAAAACATTAGAAAATGAAACAATCTTAAACAACACATCACTAACAAAATATGAGGCTATTTTTGATTATCCTACTTTAGAAAAATTCAAAAAGCAAACTTTGTATGATTATGTTATTAAGGAAAACATAACCATTTATACCTCAAAAAACCGTCAATGGGAGATTCAAAAAAATGATTTTATATCTATTAAAGAGCAACTTTTAGGAAATTCAAATGATTTTACAGAATTGAATTTTGATTTTGTATCTAATGAAAATTTACGCTTGCTTTTGAAATTATACCAAAAACAAGAAAAAAACAATCCATCTACAGAGAATCAATGGGAACGCATACAATTTTCCATAACCAATTTAGTAGATACGGAAGACAGTTATTTTTCGTTATTAAATAAACTACAAAAAAACACAACCGATGATTTATTAATTCAAAAAATACATTTGGAAAAAGCTGCTTTTTTAATTCAAAAAGCATCAAAAAAAACTCATCCGGATTACAATATTAAGGCACTTGCAACTTTAGACAGTATTATAAAGGTTAACAATCGATCTAATGCATACAAATTAGCTATACAAAAAAAAGAAAACATTTTATACAAAAGCATACAAGCTCAACTTCAGCAATACACTTATGCAAACGAAAATACCAGAGCTTTACTTCGTTATAAAAATGTAGAAAGATTAAAAATCTCATTTTATAAAATCAATCAGAATCAGCTTAATGAATTTAAAAAATCAAATTATAAAAAAGATAGTTTGGGGAATTCTATTGTCGAAAAATCACAACCTCTCAAAAGTACAACTTACCCACTTTTAGATAAAAAAGATTTTTTCGAATATACCACAGAGGTTCTTTTACCGCAATTAGAAAAAGGTTCTTATTTGGTTTATTTTGAAAGTGACTCAGATTTAAAAGATAAAAAAGCATTTTCTTATGAAACCCTTTCCGTTTCAAACTTATCTGTCTTGGCATCTCAAACAGCATCAAAAGAAACATATCAGGTTCTTTATCGAAAAACCGGAAAACCAGTAGAAAATGTAACTATTAAATCTCCATCATTTTCTATTAAAACCGATAATAACGGAATAGCTATCAATAGTCAAAAACTCAACAACTATAATTATGAAAATTTAATTGTATCGACAGAAAATGACACACTTTCAATAAATAAAAATTACATCAATTATAACTCTGAATATCTCGCAAAGAATAATAAAAACGATCAGGATTCAGATGGTAAAGTAGAATTCTATCTCGACCGTGCTATTTATCGTCCCGGACAAACTGTTTATTACAAAGGAATCGCATTTTATAAAAAAGAAAATAAAAACGTAATATCGCCCAATACTTCTTTCAAAATTATTGTAGAAGATGTCAATGACAAAAGCTTCAAAGAATTTGAAATTACAACAAATGAATTTGGTTCTTTCTCCGGCGAATTTGACTTACCAAAAACCGGACTTACAGGTAGTTTCAAAATCAAAGCTGAAGAACCAATTGATTATGAAAAAGATATCATCTACGACAAAGAAGAAGATGACCATCCATTTTGGGATCATGTAGATCTTCAAAATTCAGAACTCGCATTTATAGTCGAAGAATACAAACGTCCTAAATTTGAAGTGACTTTTGATCCTAAAAAAGAAAGTTTTCAGGTTAACCAACCGATTAAAATAAAAGGAACAGCCAAAGCATTTGCAGGAAGCAACATTTCTGATGCCAAAGTAACTTACACAGTAACCCGATATACAAGTTATTATAGAAATTATTATGCGCAGGACAATAATGAAATTATAGCATCTGGCGAAACTAAAACCGATGCTTCAGGTAAGTTCATTATTGATTTTGTTGCCTTACCTTCTAAAAACAGTAAAAAAGATCAACTACCTGTTTTCAATTATAGTATAAAAGCCAATGTAACCGATATTAATGGTGAGAGCCACGACACAGAAACTACTGTAAAAGTAGGTTATCATGATTTAGTTCTTACCGCCTCTATTTCTGCTGTAATAGAGACCAAAAACAAAAATCAAATCAAACTATCGAGCACGAATTTAAATGGTGAATTTTTAGCTGCCAAAGGCGAAATCAAGATCTATTATATAAGTCCATTTTCGAATAAATTTAAAGAGAGAGTATTTCCTCAACCTGAAATCAAAACGATATCTGATCAGGAATTCGAGAAATTATTTCCATATGAAAATAATAAAAACACAAAAGATAGTATCAGGGAAATTTTAGTGTTTACTAAAGATATAGATACTCAAAAAGACAAATCTCTGGCATTAGACTTTATTTCAAACTATAAATCCGGGAATTATAAAGTTGTTTTTTCAGCAAAAGATACTTTTAAAAATACAATCGAAAACGTTTTGAATTTTGAACTTATTCAAAGCAAAGACAAATTCGATACTAATAAATTATTAAAAATTAATCAAATAAATGCAGATCCTAAAAAAGATGGTTTTGTAACATTAAAAATTACATCGGTTATTCCTGAACTTTATATTATAACCACAGGAAATTATGAAGGTGAAATATTTTCGCAGGAAACTTATCATCTTCAAAACAACGAAATAACACTTAAAATTCCGATCAAAAAAGAATTTAAAGAAACACTAAATATTGGTTTTGAAAGTATATTCGAAAATGAAACTTTTAATAATGAGATCGAAGTAGCCTTAAAAGACACATCTTCAAAATTAGAATTCAGCGTAGAGAGTTTTAGAAACAAAATCCAACCCGCAAGCAGCGAAAACTGGTCCTTTAAACTGAACGCGATAAATACAAAAAAAGAGGCCGAAGTTTTAGCATCTATGTACGATAGCTCACTGGATCAATTCACGACAAAAAACTGGAATATCCTTGGTTTTTATGATTATAACAGCAACGAAAACAATAAAAAATCACGCTTAGGTTTTGATAAAATATATGCTTCTATAAACCATCTAAACTCTCCATACAGACGCATAGAGCTTAATAACGAAACCACTAAACTAATGTGGTTTGGATTTGATTTTAATAATGACCAAAGAGCTTATTACATTCAAAAAGAATATCAAAAAGAACTGACTAAAAAGCTGAAGAAACCTAAAAATGCAAAAATCATCTACGGATCAGTAACTGATACATCGAACCAACCTCTTCCAGGAGTTGCAATTACAATAAAAGGAACTCAAAGAAGCACATCATCAGATTTTGATGGTTATTTCGAAATTGAAGCCGCAACAACAGAAGAACTTGTTTTTAGTTATATTGGTTCAAAAAGCCAAACTATTTTAATAACGAATCAAAAAAATATCACTGTTGTTTTAGAGAACGACGCAAATGGTTTGGAAGAAGTTGTTGTTGTAGGATATGGCAAAACAACTAAGAGAAGTTTGACCACTGCTGCCACTGTAAAATTAAAATCTGTCAGTTCAGAAGTTGTTGAGGAAGATAATACTGTTTACAATACTGCTGCTCCACAAGCTCTAGCCGGAAGAGCTGGAGGAATCGTAATAAGAGGCACTAATAACATTGGCGAAACTCCTTTATATGTTGTAGATGGAGAAATTACGAACGATATAAAGAATATCAATCCAAACGATATTCTCTCGATAGATGTTTTAAAAGGACCAAAAGCCACAGCACTTTACGGAAGCAGAGGTTCAAACGGCGTAATCATCATCACAACCAAAAAAGCCTTAGAAGCCTTAAACCAAGTAAAAGCCAGAAAAAATCTTTCTGAAACGGCTTTCTTCCTTCCAAATTTAAGAACTGATTCTACAGGAAAAGTAAATTTTAATTTTACTTCTCCGGAAGCTTTAACCGCCTGGAAACTTCGTTTATTGGCACATAATAAAGATGCCGTTTCCGGTTATTTAGAAAAAAGTGTTATTACACAAAAGGAATTAATGGTTCTACCAAATTTCCCACGATTCTTTAGAGAAAAAGATACGATTGTGATCTCTGCCAAAATTTCGAATATAACAGATCAGGCAAAAACCGGTATCGCCATTTTACAATTTTTCGATGCCGTAACCATGCAGCCTATCGATGCCAAGATGCTAAACGCAAAAAACGTAAGAAACTTTACTGTTGGTGCTTTTGGCAACACAACGGCGACTTGGACCATTTATATTCCTGAAGGTTTACAAGGGGTTCAATATAAAATCCTGGCCAAGTCAGGTAATTTTTCTGATGGGGAAGAAAATATACTTCCGGTTTTAACTAATAATATGTTGGTGACTGAAAGTATTCCTATCTGGGTTCGCGAGAATGCTACTAAACAATATACGTTTGAGAATTTAAAAAACAATACTTCAACAACTTTAAAAAATCATCAGCTTACGTTTGAATACACATCGAATCCTTCATGGATTGCGATTCAGTCTTTGCCTTATTTAATGCAATATGAGCATGAATGTGCAGAACAGACTTTCGCCCGTTTTTATGCCAATGCCTTGGCTTCAGAAATCATTTCGAGCAATCCGAAAATCGCAACCATTTTTGAAAATTGGAGAAAGAACGGAAAACTGAATTCGAAATTAGAAGAAAACGAAGAACTAAAATCAATCATTCTGGCTGAAACTCCCTGGCTGAAAGATGCCGAAAGCGAAGATGAAAAGAAAAGGAATCTTGCCCTTTTGTTTGATTTAGAAAAAATGAAAACCTCACAGGAGGCCACTTTCGAAAAATTAAAACAAAAACAACTACCATCAGGAGGCTTTTCATGGTTTGGAGGAAGTTCTGAAAGCGAATATATTACACGCCATATTTTAGCCGGCTTAGGTCATTTATCAAAATTGAATAAATCTCAGGATAATGCTGCGAAAATTAATGCCATTGCCAAAACTGGTATTCCGTTTCTGGACAATAAATTTTTGGAATATTATAAGAACCAGACCAAAAACGTAAAAGCAACCAATAAGTTAATATGGGTAAATCCGTATTCTGATTTGCATTATCTGTATACCAGAAGTTTTTATTTAGATAAATATCCTCTTTCTGATACGCTGAAAAAAGCAACTAAATTGTATTTAGAAACGGCTAAAAAAGACTGGTTAAAATATTCTCTTTACGAAAAAGGACTGGCAGCTTTGACTTTAAACCGTTTTGGAGAAAATGAATCGGCTAAAAAAATCATAGAAAGCCTGAAAGAAACAGCATCCAACAACGAAGATTGGGGAATGTACTGGATTGCCAATAAAGCAGGTTATTATTGGTATCAGGCACCAATAGAAACTCACGCTTTATTGATTGAGGCTTTCGCCGAAGTGAATCACGATACCAGATCTGTAGATGCGATGAAAGTATGGCTATTAAAAAACAAGCAAACCAAAAACTGGCCAACTACAAAATCTACCACAGAAGCGGTTTATGCTTTATTGATGCAAGGCACTGATTGGCTGAGTGTGAAAGACAATACCATCATCAAAATTGGAGATGAAAAAATCCTAACCAAAAAATTAGCCGAGAACGAAAAAGAAGCTGAAACCGGTTACATTAAACTGAACTGGGAAGCAGATGAAATCAAAAAAGAAATGGCTTCTATAAAAATTGAAAACAAATCGAAAGTTCCTGGCTTTGGTGGCGTTTATTGGCAATATTTTGAAGATTTGGATAAAATTAAAAGTAACTCAGCTGCGGTATTATCTGTTTCAAAGGAATTATATCTAAAGAAAAATTCGATTAAAGGCGATCAATTAGAAAAAATCACAAACAACAATCCTCTAAAAACAGGTGATTTAGTTACGGTAAGATTAGTTATAAAATCTAAAGAAGACATGGAATTTGTTCATCTTAAAGATATGCGTGCTTCCTGTTTTGAACCTGTAAATATACTTTCACAGTATCAATACAAAGACCGATTGGGATATTATATGAGCACTAAAGATACTGCAACTCATTTTTTCTTTGACAGCATCAATAAAGGAACTTATGTAATAGAATATGATATTCGTGTAAACAACAGCGGCGAATTCTCAAACGGAATCACTACAATTGAAAGTATGTATGCTCCTGAATTTTCAAGTCATACAAAAGGGATACGTGTAAAAGTGAATTAACAACTTGGAATAAAATTCCAAAAAATAAATTCCAAATTCCAAAATTTCAACTTGTGTCAGGCAGGCGAAGTCGAAGCCCTCCCCGACACACGAGCCTTCGACTCCGCTCAGGATGACATTCTTTTACAAATAAAAGTCATAAAAAAAACCGACAAGCTTTAAAAACTTGTCGGGTTTACTTTTAAATCAATTGAGATTATTTTGTAATAGTCAATTCATCAATAATATTTTTAGCTCCAGCGTATTTGTCGATAATCCAAAGTACGTAACGAATATCTACGTTGATTGTTCTTTGCAATTTAGGATCAAAAATAACGTCTCCTGCCATAGCTTCGATGTTTCCGTCAAAAGCAATACCAATTAATTCTCCTTTTCCGTTAAGAACCGGTGAACCAGAGTTACCACCTGTAATATCATTATCTGTCAAAAAGTTTACTGGCATATATCCTGCTTTATCAGCATATTGTCCAAAATCTTTTTTCTTGTTTAATTCCAACAAACGTTTTGGTAAATCAAATTCCTGATCTCCTGCTTTGTATTTTTTTACCATACTTTCCATAGTAGTATAGTTATTAATTGTAGCATCATTTCTTGGATCTGCAGGTAATGCACGAACTTTTCCGTAAGTCAATCTCAAAGTAGAGTTGGCATCAGGGTATTGAATTGTGTTTAATTTTGATTCTCTTAAACCTTCAACCAATTCGCGGAAAGCAGTTGCAAAACCGTCATCAGCTTTAGCCTGATCATCAGTTTTCGCACGGTATTTTGTCATCAAATCATTAGAAATAATATACAAGGGATCGTGTACAATTGCTAATGGTTTCGGATTAGCCATAAATGCCAATACTTTTTCTTTAGTGGTAAAATAACTGATCTCAGTTGCTTTTGCAACATCTGCAGTAAAATCACCATTATTCTCTGATTTCATTTTAGCTACTTGCGTACCTAAACCATATTCAGCACCTTTAGAAGTGTATAAATTCAATTGTGCTGCAAAAATATCTTTTTCAAGCGGCGCATAAAACTCACCATAAATGTTATCAATCATTGCATTGATCTTAGGTAACATTTCTGCTTTTTTAGCGTCATTTTCGTTATAGTAAGCAATCAAAGCATTTCCTAAATTTGCTGGTCCTGTTGCATAACTTGAAGTACGCAAAAGTTGCATTAAGTAATTGTCGTGAGTTGCTTTTAAATTTGTAGATCTGTAATACTCATTAATGGTAGGAATTACATTTTCGTACTTTTCTTTATTAGCAGGTTTAGTTGCCCATTCGTAGAATTTATCTTCTTGCGCAGTTTTAACATCTACTGTTCCAGCTTTTGTTAAGGCATCAATCATTCCCTGACGGTTTTTCCAGTAATTGGCAGTCGAAGCATATTTAGACGCATATTGCAAACGAACTGTTGCATCTTTGTCCATATACTTTTTCATTACATCCATTCCGGTTTTTGCACCTTCAACCCATGCAGGATAGGCATATTTTATGTTTTGCTCAATTCCGCCAGCTGGCATCCAACGGTTTGTTCTTCCAGGATATCCTAAAATCATAGCAAAATCATTCTCTTTCACTCCTTTAATACTTACTGGTAAGTAATGCTTAGGCTGTAAAGGCACATTGTCTTTAGAATAAGCTGCAGGATTTCCGTCTTTATCGGCATATACTCTAAACATAGAGAAATCTCCTGTTTGACGTGGCCACTCCCAGTTATCAGTATCTCCACCAAATTTACCAACACTTTCAGGAGGAGTTCCTACCAAACGCACATCGGTATAATCCTGGTATACGAAATAGTAATATTCATTTCCCTGAAAGAAAGGACGAACAGAAACAGTATATTTTCCGCCTTCGTTATTTTCTTTTTCAATCAAATTGATTTCTTGCTGAATGATTTTGTTTCTTTCAGTTTCAGTCATTTTATCATTTACTTTTGATAAAATTCTTTTAGAAACATCATCCATACGAACAAAGAAACGAACGTATAATGATTTTGGTTTCATTTCGGCACTTTTTTCTTTTGCCCAGAAACCGTCTTTCAGGTAATTTTGTTCAGCTGTAGAAAGTTCAGCAATTGCATTATATCCACAGTGGTGATTAGTTAAAACCAAACCGTTTTTAGAAACGATCTCAGCAGTACAACCTCCGTTGAATTGCACAATCGCATCTTTTAAACTATGGTGGTTAATACTATAAATTTCTTCGGCTGTAAGTTGCAAGCCCATTTTCTCCATATCTCTATGGTTCAATCTTTCGATAAACATCAAAAACCACATTCCTTCATCAGCTTTTACAGGAAAAGCCATTAGGCACATGGTAAAGAATAAAACTATTTTTTTCATGTTATTTTGTTTAAGTGATGCGAATATAATTCATTTTCGCAACAAAAAATAGCACAAGTCATCAAAACCAAAAGATACAGAATACATTTTAAGACAATTTTACGAAATTCATAATTTCATAAAGCAAAAAAAATATTATTAGTTACAGATTCTTATTCTATAAAACTCTTAAAATCTGAAACAAAACAGTCAAAATATTCAATAAATTTATTAGGAGGAAATATTGGATTTGACTCAGGAAAAAATTGGAGATTCTAAAGCAACTAATTTTGAGATTTCTCCAAAAGTAGGATATCAATTTGCCGATACCTGGACAATTGGTGCTGAAGGGGCTATTGGTTCTTTAGATGTTAAAGGATCTGAAAAAACCGAAAATTATAAAATTGGACGTTTTGTACGTTATTCAACTTCGTTTTCTCAATTATTTTCATTTTATGCAGACTTGGGAGCAGGTTACCAAAACACTTCTTTAAACAATGCAAAAGGAATGTACGCTAGTTTTGATCCGGGATTATTCATTAACATGAAAAGAGGTTTTGGACTAAACTTTTCTATTGGAGGAATTAAATACGACAATCTTGATGGAAAAAATGATCCAAGACAAGAACGCCTTGGTTTTGATTTTGGAAAAACTTTCAACATTGGAATCCCTAAAAATTTCGGACTATAATTTCTTCGCTTAACTGGAAATTAATCTGAGATCATTTGTTTTTTCGTTAAAAACAAAAACCCGTCAATCAAAATTGTCGGGTTTTCTATTTTTTAAAATATCTTTCTTAGTCGTTTAACATCTTCCAAAGCTTATCTTTCAAATCCGTTAAACCTTGTTGGGCAACTGATGAAATAAACATATAAGGAATATCTTTGAAAGCAACATCTAATTCTGTTTTCAGTTCAGCTTTAAGTTCGTCATCCAGCATATCGCATTTTGAGATTACTAAAAGACGTTCTTTGTCTAACATTTCAGGATTGTATTTGGTCAATTCGTTTACCAAAATATCATACTCACCCTTAATGTCCGGTGTATCAACGGGAACTAAAAACAACAAAGTTGAGTTACGCTCAATATGACGCAGGAAATAATGCCCAAGACCTTTTCCTTCTGCAGCACCTTCAATAATACCCGGAATATCTGCAATTACAAAAGATTGAAAATCTCTGTACGCTACAATCCCTAAGTTTGGTTTTAAGGTTGTAAAAGGATAATCGGCAATTTTTGGTTTTGCAGAAGTCAATACAGATAATAATGTTGATTTTCCTGCATTAGGAAAACCTACTAAACCTACATCGGCTAAAACTTTAAGTTCCAGAATCACATCCATCTCTACACCCGGTAAACCTGGCTGTGCGTATCTTGGTGTTTGATTGGTTGAACTTCTAAAATGCCAGTTTCCTAACCCGCCTTTTCCTCCTTTTGAAAGGATTCTTTTTTCACCATCTTCGGTAATTTCGAATAAGGTTTCTCCGGTTTCTTTATCTTTTACGACAGTTCCTAAAGGTACTTCGATAAATTTATCTTCTCCATCAGCACCTGTACTGCGATCTCCTCCTCCGTCTCCACCGTGACCGGCTTTGATATGACGAGCAAATTTTAAGTGAAATAATGTCCACAAACCTTTATTCCCCACTAAATAAACGTGTCCTCCACGACCACCATCACCTCCGTCCGGGCCTCCTTTTTCAATAAATTTCTCTCTATGTAAATGTGTAGATCCTTTTCCTCCCTTTCCGGAAGAAACATATATCTTAACATAATCTACAAAATTTCCTTCTGTCATTTTTTTTAATTTCAGATTTTAGATTTTGGATTTTAGATTTCTCTAAATCGTATTACTAAATTCTATTGTTTTTAGCTCAGTCTCAGCCTCGCTTTCAGTGCAAACTGCGACTGAATACTGTGACTGAAAACTATTTTATTCTCTTTACTCTTTAAGTGCTTTCACCAACACTTTATCAATCTTTACGCCATCCATATCAATGACTTCCAGCACAAATTTTTGCCAGATTAATTTTTCACCTTCTTTTGGAATATGAGAAAGCTCGGTCATAATCATTCCGCTTACGGTATTTACTTCGTAATCATTTGTCAATTCGTCTAACTCGAAATAGGTTAGGAAATCGTGTAATGAATAATGTCCGTCTACCAGCCATGTCCCATCTTCTCTTTCGACCAATTGAAATTCGTCTTTATAAAAATCAGATGCATCACCAACTAAAGCTTCAAGAATGTCATTCAAAGTAATAATTCCCTGAAAAACACCGTATTCATCAGAAACTAAAGCGTAATGAACTCCGGTTTTCTTAAAATTTTCTAACGCTTTGTAAGCTGTTGTCTGCTCCATTAAATAAGGAGGATCTGTCATTATTGCCCCTAGATCGAAATGATCACTTTCGATATTGGCAAATATATTTTTTAGGGTTACGATACCCACAATGTCATCGTAATTATCTCTGTAAACGGGATAAACGGTATGCAAATCCATAAGAACAAGTTCCTTTATTTTGGCTTTATCAGCATTAAAAGGCAACATATCTACCGATTTACGGTGTGTCATTAATGAATTTACTTTTCGATCACCAATATGAAAAACACGTTCTACGATATCTTGTTCGATTTCCTGAACTTCTCCGCCTTCTGTTCCTTCTTTGATAATGGCTTTTATTTCTTCCTCGGTTACTTTTCCGTCAGCTGAAGGTTTAATTTGCAAAACGTTCAGTAAAAAATCTGTCGAAGTGGTAAGCAGCCAAATAAATGGTGCTGTAATAATCGAAATGATCTTCATTGGCATTGCTACCATTTTTGCAATCGATTCAGGATAATTTAACCCGATTCGTTTTGGCAGCAATTCTCCTAAAACTAATGAGAAAAATGTTAAGACTACAACTACAATCCCAACTGCAACTGAATGTGCATAGGGTTTTAAAACAGCAAATCCGCTTACAAATGTTTCTACATCCACCGTGATTTTATCACCACTATAAATACCTGTCAAAATCCCGATTAAGGTAATTCCGATTTGTACCGTAGATAAAAACTTGTTTGGCGAATTGGCTAAATCGAGGGCAATCCTGGCACTTTTATTTCCTTTTTTTGCGGCAGTTTCGAGTCTATTTTTTCTTGCTGAAATAAGTGCAATTTCAGACATAGAGAAAACTCCGTTTAATAGTATTAGAAAAAATATTATTAGTATTTCCAATTTGAGGGTTATTCGTTATTTAATAGTTCGTTAATATAATTTGCAACTTCGGTATTTCATAGCCCAGATGGAAGAGAAAAGCCCGGAGCTAAAAAAACTAATTTTTCTTGCCAGAAAACAGCGACCGGAGGAAGCTCGTTTTATGGTATAGAAAAATAGTTTTTTTAGTGAGGACTTGAAACGTACAGCTGGAAAAAGCTTCTACAAATTATCTATAACTGACGTTAATCGCTCTGTAATTTCTTCGATAGTTCCGATACCGTTTACGGCATAAAACTTGTTTTGTTCTTTATAATATCCAATTAGTGGAGCTGTTTTCTCATTGTATTCCTGATATCTGACACGAATTTTTTCTTCGTCCTGATCATCAACTCTTCCACTTGTTTTTCCTCTTTCTAACAAACGCGCCACCAAAATTTCATCATCGGCTTCTAATGCGATTGTAGCAGTAACACTTGACCCAATTGTTGGTAAAAATTTATCCAGAGCTTGTGCCTGATCTAATGTTCTTGGGTAACCATCGAACAAGAAACCTGCTGTATCAGGATGTTTTTTTACTTCGTCTATTAACATTGCAGTGGTTACTTCGCAAGGAACCAACTCTCCGTTGTCCATAAAAACTCTTGCTTTTTTACCTAAATCTGTATCATTTTTTAAATTAAAACGAAAAATATCTCCTGTTGAAAGATGTGTTAATTTGTATTTTTCTTTTAAAAATTCTGCCTGAGTTCCTTTTCCTGCTCCTGGCTTTCCAAATAAAACAATATTAATCATAATATGAGTGAGTGTTGTTACTTCTGTTTTTTATAAGAAGTTTTAAATGAATATATAGTTGTGTGTGTGTGTGTTTATAATTATTCTGCCAATTTATATACTTCGGCTAAATTTCTGCCTAAACCATCGTAGTCTAGTCCGTAACCCACGATGAATTTATTTGGAATCCTGATTCCGATGTAATCTATTTTAATGTCTTTTTTATACGCATCCGGTTTAAAAAACAAGGTTGCAATTTTAAAATGCTTTACATTTTGTGCTTTAAACATCTTTTTTAATTCTTCGATCGTGTTTCCTGTATCGATAATATCTTCGATGATAATTACGGTTCTGCCGGATAAATCCTGATTGATTCCAATTAATTCCTTTACGGTATTAGTCGTTTCGGTTCCTTGGTATGATGCCATTTTGATGAATGAAACCTCGCAATTACTTTTATACTTTTTTAAAAAATCTGCAACGACCATAAATGCACCATTCAAAACCCCTATAAAAATCGGAGTATCGTCTCCAAAATCATCTTCTACCTGAGCTACTAATTTGGTCAAAGCAAAATCAATTTCTTTGGCCGAAATAAATGGAACAAATTGTTTATCGTGAAGTTGTATCATTATTTTTATGTTTAAAATAATGGGCAAAGATACAGAATTAGAACTAAAGTGTAAGTATCAAAATAGGCTGGACACATATTTTTTTAAGAATGTTAAATATCACATAATATTTACAAATCTTTTCTTAAAAACATTTTTAATTTTACTAAATTGTTGTTCTATAAATATTTAACCCAAAACTATAATGAAAAATACCACGCAACTATTTTCGATATCCCTACTAGCTATACTAACAGCCTGCAACGGACAGGTAAAAAAAGAAGAAAAAGAAGCGCTTAGCAAGCAACCTAATACGGTTGTAAAAACAGCAGTGGGCGACCTGACTTTGCCTCCGCCATATGCAACAGAATCTAAAACAAACAACAGTAAAGTTATTGGCTGGCCTGAAGGAAAAACACCAATCGCGCCCGAAGGTTTTACGGTTACAAAATTTGCGGATGGTTTCGAAAATCCGCGTTGGACTTATATTGCTCCAAACAATGATATTTTTGTTGTAGAAAGCGGAACAAGAACCAGTAAAAATCAAATTACTGTTTTGCGTGACAAAGATAAAGACGGGAAGTTTGAAACTCGCGAAGTTTTTATAAAAGACTTAAACAAACCTTTTGGAATGCTGGTGCTAAAAGACTTTTTCTATATTGCCAATACAGATGGATTATACAGATATCCTTATAAAAACAATCCGTTAAAATTAGAAACCAAAGAAACTAAAATTCTTGAACTTCCGGCCGGAGGCTACAACAATCACTGGACAAGAAATATAATTGCTAATCCTGAAGGAACCAAAATTTACGTTTCGGTTGGTTCGGGAAGTAATGTGGGCGAAAACGGAATGGATAAAGAAGTACGTCGAGCTGATATCTTAGAAATTAATCCTGACGGAACCGGAGAAAAAGTTTATGCTGCCGGACTTAGAAATCCTGTTGGAATGGACTGGAATCCGGCAAACAAGGAGCTTTGGACTGCTGTGAACGAACGTGACGAATTGGGCAATGATCTTGTTCCTGATTATGTAACGAGTGTAAAAAGAGACGGGTTCTACGGTTGGCCTTATTCGTATTACGGAAATATTCCTGATCCAAGAATGAAAGGCGAACGCAAAGATTTAATAGCCAAAGCTATTGTTCCGGATGTTCCGGTTGGTGCTCATACGGCTTCATTAGGATTGGCTTTTTATACTAAAGATGCTTTTCCTGCAAAATACAAAAACGGAATTTTCGTAGGACAGCATGGTTCCTGGAATCGCGCCAAAATATCGGGTTATAAAGTGGTATTTGTTCCTTTTGCGAAAGGAAAACCTTCTGGAAAACCTGAGGATTTTTTAACTGGTTTTATTTCTAATGAACAAAAAGCCGAAGTTTACGGACGTCCGGTTGCAGTTACAGTTACTCCAGACGGATCACTTTTGGTGAATGATGATAGTGGGAACACAATTTGGAAGGTTACTGCTAATAAATAAAATTAAATTCCAATTCTTTTAAATTCCAATTTCCAAACTTTACGCGAATAATTTTAAACGCATAGAACATAGGTTTTATTTTGCGAAAAGGTCATTGAAAAAAAACACATTTCTTTTACATAGCTATGTGCATTAATGCTAAGTGAAACGCCTTTTTAAGTCATCAAAAGCTATGTTTCTATGTGTTTATAATTATGCGCAAAAACTGATCAAAACTCTTTTATGATTTTAAAAAAATATTGTTTTTTCTTTCTTGTGTTTTGTGTTTTTCAAAATAGCAAGGCACAAGAAAAAGAAAGCAAAACTATAGATTCTGTAAAAACTCAAAAATTAGATGAAGTCATTATAAGTTCTCTTCATGTTAATAATCGCTTGCAGAATACACCGGCCTCTATTGGGATTTTATCCAAAAAAGATCTTCTGCAAAATAACGCAACAGATATCACTACGGTAATTAATACAATCCCGGGAGTTTTTATGCAGTCATCGAATTTTACAACTACTCGAATTTCGATTCGTGGTATTGGCGCAAGATCTCCTTACGGAACCAATAAAATCAGGGCTTTTTATGGCAGTATTCCACTGACTTCCGGAAACAGCGAAACGGTTATTGATGATATCGATCTTGAAAACATTGGGCAAATCGAAGTTATTAAAGGTCCGCTTTCGAGTATTTACGGCGCGGGTTTGGGCGGTGCGATTCTAATTTCACCTCAGCTTTTGAAAACAAATGGAGAAAATGCCAGCGTAAGTAGTGTTTTTGGTTCGTTTGGATTACTTAAAAACAGTCTGAATTATAGTCTGACGGAGAAAAGCTCGAGTTTAAATATCAGTTACCACAATCTTAAAACTGACGGATGGCGAGAAAATAGTTCGTACAAGCGTGAAGGAATTACACTTGCCGGAGAATTATTTAGGAAAGAAAACAACAAGCTGACATATTTTACGAATTATACTTATCTGAAAGCGTACATCCCAAGTTCTATTACTAAAGAAGTTTTTGATAATAATCCAGAATTGGGCGCTCCAACCTGGGTGGCTTCAAAAGGTTTTAAGGAATACAAATCGACTTTGGCGGGATTGGCATATGATTTTAAAATTAATGATCATCTGAATAATTCAACTTCAATTTTTATTAATTATAAGGATAGTAACGAACCTCGTCCTTTTGATATTTTACTTCAGTATACTTTTGGAACCGGCGGAAGAACTCAATTTTCTGGGGATTTTAAAATTGGTAGAATAGAAAATCAGTTCATTGCCGGGATTGAATATTTTACGGATAATTATAGCGGAAATACTTTTGAAAATCTTTACAAAAACAATAACGGACAAGGAAGTTTACAAGGGAATCAGCTTACTGAAACCGATCAGAAAAGGCATTTTTATAATATTTTTTCCCAAATCAGAACGTTACTTTCAAATCAATTCGAAATTCAGGCGGGATTAAATTATAATGAAACTCATTTTGAACTAACCAACTTTCTCCCAAATAAAACGGCAACTGAGAAATACAGCTATGATGGGATTTTTTCTCCCCAATTGTCTTTTTTATTTAAACCCACCGAAGAACGAACTTTATACTTTTCTGCAAGCCGCGGATTTTCATTGCCTGCTACTGAAGAAACACTTACCAGTACAGGAAATATTAATCCGGATATAAAACCTGAAAGTGGTTATAATTTTGAGGCGGGTGGAAAATTCTATTTCTTTAATAAAAAACTTTATACTGAATTTGCGGTTTACCGAATGGAAATAAAAGATTTATTGGTAGCCAAAAGAATTGGCGACGATCAATACGAAGGTATAAATGCCGGCAAAACATTTCATGAAGGAATCGAAATTCTAGCAAAACACAATTGGACCATTAATCGTTTTTTTACTTTGAATTCTTTTGTTGCTGCTTCGTTAGGCAAATATGAGTTTAAAGATTTTGTCGATAACGGAAATGATTATTCCGGAAATAAATTGACCGGAGTTGCAGCGAATAAAGTGAATGCGGGATTCATTTTAAATACTTCTTTGGGTATTTATTTTTCTGCCGATTATCAGTTTACAGATAAAATTCCGCTGAATGATGCCAATTCTGTTTATTCAGATTCTTATAGCATAATCAATTTAAAAACAGGTTATCGTTTTGAAATTCTTCCTAATTTAAATACCAATTTAGCTTTTGGCATTAATAATGTTATGGATGAAAAATATGCCTCGATGATTTTGCCCAATGCCGTTGCGGTCGGGAACGCAAGTCCGAGATATTATTATCCGGGACTTCCTGTAAATTATTATGGAACTATTTCACTAAATTACTTATTTTAGATGTGTCCTAAATCGAAAAAAATGTCATCTGAATTACAAGCAAAACTACACTATGTAAATGCTTACAGAGAAAACCGACTCATGGCGGCTCAGTATGTTTTAGAAAACCAGCATTTATTTGAAGAATTGGTTTCGATTTGTTTTTCACCCGAAGACAAAAACAATCATAAAGCCTGTTGGATTTTAGAATTTGTATCCTATGAAGAATTGATCTGGCTACAACCTCATCTTAATTTTTTATGCTCTAATTTGAAAGTTCTAAAGGATGAAAGTTCAATAAGGCCAATTGCAAAAGTGGTTCAGCTTTTAGTAAAATCACATTATAAGAAAAACGATGACAGTGTCTCACTTTCCGAAGAAAACCTGCAGGATTGCATCGAAGTTTCTTTTGATTGGTTAATTAATGATGTAAAAGTCGCCACAAAAGCGTATTCTATAAGAACATTGTATGTTCTGGGAAATCATTACGACTGGATTCATCCTGAATTGCAAATTATCCTAAACAAAGATTACGGAGATCATTCTGCGGCTTATAAAGCTGTCGCTAAAGAAGTTTTGAAGAAGATTGAAAAGTAAACTTTTAGAATTTGCCACGAATTTCACAAATTAGCTCGCATTTTTAATCTGCAAAATTTTAAACATACTGCTTTGTGACCTTAGCCGCTATTTATAGCCTCATTATATAGACTTTGCGAACTCTTTGCGGTTAAATTTTTAGCCACAGATTAAAAAGATTAGAATGTTTTTTTTTTATAGCTCGCCACGAATTTTACGAATTATATTTTCTCAAAAATTGAAGCTTAAAAATTTGTGTAATTCGCGGCAAAAAAAATAATCTTACTCCATATTGTGGCAAAAAAAGATTAAAAAGTATCTTTGCAAAAACACAACTACAATGAACTATTTTTCTTCTGATTTTAAATTAGGAATATTAGGTGGCGGACAATTAGGAAAAATGCTATTGTCTGACACTCGAAAATTTGACATACAAACTTATGTTTTAGATCCGAGCGATGAAGCTCCGAGTAAAATTGCCTGTAATAAATTCTTCCAGGGCGATTTGATGGATTATGAAACAGTGTACAATTTTGGAAAACAAGTCGACGTTCTGACTTTCGAAATCGAATTGGTCAATCTTGAGGCTTTAACGCAACTAGAAAACGAAGGTCTAAAAGTATATCCTTCTCCAAAAACCTTAAAAGGAATTCAGAATAAGGGAGTTCAAAAAGATTTTTATACTCAAAGTAATATTCCAAC
This sequence comes from Flavobacterium sp. SLB02, assembly GCF_009664855.1. GTDB lineage: Bacteria > Bacteroidota > Bacteroidia > Flavobacteriales > Flavobacteriaceae > Flavobacterium. The sequence goes on along the minus strand of NZ_CP045928.1, from coordinate 5,919,195 downwards.
AGCTGCATATTTACGATTTGAAAGCCCGTCACATTTGCAAAAATCAGTTGGAAATAACGAAATCACGATTCCTTTTGTATGGAAATGTACTGAGTTTGGTTACGACGGAAACGGTGTAAAAGTCATTCGTCAGATTTCTGATATGGATGATTTACCAAATGTAGAATGCATTGCTGAAACAATGGTTCCATTCAAAAACGAATTGGCGGTTATCGTAGTCAGAAACCCATCAGGAGAAATAAAAACATATCCGGTTGTAGAAATGGAGTTTCATCCGGAAGCCAATCAGGTAGAATACGTAATATGTCCAGCCAGAATCGATGAGAAAGTGGCCGAAAAAGCAAGAGCAATTGCTTTGAATGTTTCGGAGAAATTTAACCATGTTGGTCTTTTGGCAGTTGAAATGTTCCAAACTCATGAAGATGAAATTCTGGTAAACGAAGTTGCCCCTCGCCCACACAATTCTGGTCATTATTCTATCGAAGCAAGTTATACCTCACAATTCGAAAATCATTTACGTGCCATTCTGGATCTTCCGTTAGGAAATACAGACAGTAAAGTTGCCGGAGTTATGGTAAATTTAGTGGGTGCCGAAGGTTTCTCTGGAGATGTTGTTTATGAAAATATCGAAACCATTTTAGGTTGGGATGGCGTTACACCACATATTTACGGTAAAAAACAAACACGACCTTTTAGAAAAATGGGGCACGTTACCATCGTCAACGAAAACATGAACGAAGCCAGAAGAATTGCTGAGGATGTTAAGAACACTATTAAAGTAATAAGTATATAGTTTTCAGTCCCGGTCGCAGTCAAGTTTTCAGTCTCAACAAAAACCTGAAACCTGAAACTTGAAACTTGAAACAAAATTAAACAAACAAAAAATCTATGAGCAAAGTAGCCATTATAATGGGAAGCATCTCAGACATGCCAGTCATGCAGGATGCCATCGACATATTAAAACAATTCAATATAGAAACTGAAGTAGATATCGTTTCGGCACACAGAACGCCGGAAAAATTATTCGACTTTAGTAAAAATGCACATACACGAGGAATTTCGGTAATTATTGCCGGAGCCGGAGGAGCTGCACATTTACCTGGAATGGTTGCGTCAATGTCGCCGCTTCCTGTAATTGGAGTTCCAGTAAAATCAAGTAATTCTATCGATGGATGGGATTCGGTTTTATCGATTCTGCAAATGCCAGGCGGAGTTCCGGTTGCAACTGTAGCTTTAAACGGAGCCAAAAATGCCGGAATTCTAGCTGCGCAAATCATCGGAAGTCATGATAAAAAAGTATTGGATACGATTATCACATATAAAGAAGAATTGAAAGCAGCGGTTAATAAAGCAGCTGAAGGATTGAAATAGTTTTCAGTTTTCAGTCGCAGTTTTCAGTATAGACTGCAACTCAATAGAATACTAAAAAAAAACAAAGACTTCCGTAACTGAAAGCCTTTGTTTTTTTTAGTATTCTTTTTTGAAATTACGCTTCTTCTTCGATATCCTCGAGAACAGATTCAAATTCATATTCAGTTATATCTTCTTTATTTATCCAGTTTTCTGACGTAACGAGATTATAGTTCATATTATCTTCTGTTGTCAATTCCCAAACAATAGCTTCAGCTTCAGGAAACGGAATATTTTGAGAGATTTGATTTTCAAATAATCTTTTGATAAGATTTCTATCAGATAAACCATTGTTCAATAATTTTAGCACATTTTCGGCTGTCAGTTTTTGTACTTCACCATCAGTTGGTGTCATAGAAAAATGGACAATAGAAGCTTTTGCATTCGGGAATTTTCCATTATAAGCTTTAAAAAGTAATTGGTTGATGTGAAACAAAGTTCCCTGCATGTCTATTTCGGGATATTCCTCACAAACTTTATCAATCAACATGTTATGCGATATTTGCTCAATTTGTCCGTCGCTTAATCGATCAGGAAATTTATATTTCAAAACTATTTCGGCAGCTTCGTTAGGTTCGTAATCAGAAATAGCCATTTCTAACAATTCCGGTAAACTCGCTTTATCTGCTGTTGCCCCATCAGGATAATTGAATTTTTCTAATAACTCAACAAGATCTTCATCAGACCAATATCCTTCTACTTCATTAACTGTATCTATATTCTTTATTACAACTTGATAATTCATCATTTTTCTGTTTTACAATTTCTGATTAGCATTTTATATTCTAAACGTATTTTTTCAATTTACGCTTTTTAAAACCCTTACAGAAATAAATAACATATCTATAACACAATTTAAGAGGATTTTATGCCCAGAATCGATTTTGTATAGACCATTAGATTTTTATAAATTACTATCTTTGGAATTCAAAAATCTGACTTCAATTAATATAAATAATTACATTATAATGAACGTTTTACTTTCAAAATTCACAACCAAACATAACACAGCTCCTTTTTCGCAAATTAAGATTGAAGATTATCTTCCGGCTTTTCAGGAAGGAATTACTTTGGCTAAAGCCGAAATTGATGCTATCGTAAACAATCCCGAAGCACCAACTTTTGAAAACACTGTGGTTGCGATGGATTTTTCAGGGGATATCTTAGATCGTCTTTCTAGTGTTTTCTTCAATTTAAATTCGGCTGAAACGAGTGACGAAATGCAAAAAATCGCTCAGGAAGTTTCCCCTTTATTGTCTGAATTCGGTAACGACATTACACTAAACGCAGCTTTGTTTGCTAAAATAAAAGCCGTTTACGACCAAAAAGAAACATTAAATCTAAATCCGGAACAAACTACCCTTTTAGATAAAAAATATAAAAGCTTTTCGAGAAACGGAGCGAATTTACCAGAAGACAAAAAAGATAAACTTCGCGAAATCGACAAAGAATTATCGAAGTTAAGTTTACAATTTGGTGAAAATGTTTTGGCTGAAACCAATGCTTTCGAATTGCATTTGACTAATGAAAAAGATTTAGCCGGATTACCGGAAGGAACAATTGAAGCTGCCAGATTATTGGCTAAAAGCCAGGAAAAAGAAGGTTGGATTTTCACCTTAGATCATCCAAGTTATGTTCCGTTTTTGACTTATGCAGATAATCGTGAATTGCGTAAAAAAATGGCGATTGCTTTTGGCGCAAAAGCATTTCAGAATAACGAATTCGACAATCAGGAAAATGTCTTGAAAATTGCCAAATTACGTTTCGAAAGAGCTAATTTATTAGGATATAAAACTCATGCTCATTTTGTTTTGGAAGAAAGAATGGCCGAAAGTCCGGAGAAAGTTTTCTCTTTTTTGAATGATTTATTAGCTAAAGCAAAACCTGCCGCTCAAAAAGAATTTGCTGAATTAACGGCTTTCGCCAAAGAACTGGACGGAATCGAACAATTAGAAAAATGGGATGGTGCTTATTATTCTGAAAAATTAAAACAACAACTTTTTAATTTAGACGATGAGAAACTAAAACCTTATTTTCAATTAGAAAAAGTATTAAACGGCGCTTTTACGGTTGCCAAAAAATTATACGGATTAACGTTTACCGAAGTTTTTGACATTGATAAATACCATGAAGAAGTTACGACTTATGAAGTAACAGATGCTGATGGTAATTTAGTTTCGATTTTCTATGCTGATTTCTTCCCAAGAAAAGGAAAAAGAAACGGTGCCTGGATGACGTCATTCAAATCGCAATCTAAAAAAGACGGCGTTAACGAAAGACCACATATTTCGAACGTTTGTAATTTTACAAAACCAACAGAAACAAAACCATCTCTATTGACTTTTAATGAAGTAACGACTTTATTTCACGAATTTGGTCACGGTCTACACGGAATGTTAGCCAATACAACATATCCAAGTTTATCAGGAACTTCTGTTTTCTGGGATTTTGTAGAATTACCAAGTCAGATTATGGAAAACTGGTGTTACGAGCCTGAAGCTTTGGCCTTGTTTGCAAACCATTATGAAACCGGAGAAATTATTCCGATTGAATATGTTCAAAAAATTAAAGAAAGTGCCAGTTTCCAGGAAGGTTTGGCAACTTTACGTCAGTTGAGTTTTGGATTATTAGATATGGCTTGGCATGGACAAGATCCAACTTCTATTATAGATTTAAAAACTTTCGAAACAGAACAATTTGCCAACACACAATTGTATCCTGATGTAAAAGAAAACGCGATGAGTACGGCATTTTCTCATATTTTCCAAGGTGGATATTCTTCAGGATATTACAGCTACAAATGGGCGGAAGTTCTGGACGCCGATGCTTTTGAATATTTCCAGGAAAACGGTATTTTCAATCATGAAATAGCTACAAAATTTAAAGACAATGTTCTTTCTAAAGGAGGAACAGAACATCCTATGATTTTATACAAACGTTTTAGAGGTCAGGAGCCAAAACCGGAAGCTTTATTGAAAAGAGCGGGATTATTATAATTTTAGATTTCAAATCTTAGATTTTAGATTATAAACCGAAGCATTTCCGCTTCGGTTTTTTTATTTGATTTTGCCTAACAATAAATTTACTTATCTTCGTGTTTTTAAATCTTAATCTTACAAAATAAATTTTGAAAAAATATTTTAAAATTATTCTTTACCTTGCCATTATTGGATTAGTTGCTATTATTTCCGTAAATTATTACGTGAAATCTTCGACCAAAAAAAACATTTATTATTCGATTAAGAAATTCCCTAAAAACGATGTGGGAATTATTTTTGGTGCAGGAATAAACGGAGATCAACCAAGTAAATATTTAAAAGATCGTCTTGATGCCGGAATTTCTTTATACAAAGCAAATCGAATTAATAAAATTTTACTTTCGGGAGATAACGGCAGTGATGAACATGATGAACTAACAGTAATGAAAAATTACTGTTTCAATCATGGAGTTGACACCACCAAAATATTTATTGACTATGCCGGATTTGATACTTATTCAACAATGTATCGTGCCAAGCATATTTTCAACATCAAAAAAGCGACTTTAATTTCTCAGGAATATCATTTAAACCGTGCGATTTATATCGGGCAAAAACTCGGGATAAAATCTGTTGGATATTCGGCAAATAATGGAGAATATTTGGGATACAAATATGTAACTTTCAGAGAATATGGTTCTATTTTTAAATCCTTCTTTGATGTTTTAAGAAATAGAGAGCCTCACTTTTTAGGAAATCCAATTGATATCAATGGAGTTTCAAATTATTCGAAAGACGACAAACGATAAAAATGATCGGGTTAATTATATCGCTCCTCTGGAGCTTTTTAACATTGGGAAACGGAATTTGCTATAAATATTCTGCTCCGCTGGAGCAGCAAAAAAAAGGGCTGACTCACTTTTGAAACAGCCCTTTTTCAATCTTAAAATAAAATCTTTATTCTTTACTCTATTTTCTCTATTCCTTTTCTAAAACTCTATTGGCTAATTTCCCAACGGTCAGTCCCTGAACTACAATTGAAAATAGTACCACAATATAAGTTACTTCCAGCAACAGGTTTTTATATTCTCCCTCTGGCATAGAAAGTACCAACGCAATAGAAACTCCTCCACGAATTCCTCCCCAAACCAGAACCATTAAAGAACCTTTGTTGTAAGCAGATTTAATTCCGAAAAATTTAAATATATCAAAGAATTTCCAAGGTAAAACGATAGAAAAGATTCTGGCGAATAACACTATAAAAATAGCGACAAAACCAGTTAATAATTGTTTATTCAAATCTGGCAGCAATAACAACTCAAAACCAATAAATAAGAATAAAATAGCATTTAATATCTCATCAATAAGTTCCCAAAATTTACCCAAATAATCTTGAGTAACTTCGCTCATGGCTACTTTTTTACCATAATTCCCAATAATCAATCCGGCAACTACCATCGCCAACGGACTTGAAACGTGTAAACTTTGAGCAATTAGAAATCCTCCCATTACAATGGAAAGCGTTATTAGAACAGAAACTTTATAATCGTCGATTTTCTTCATAACCCTCGATGTGGTATATCCTAAAACGGCTCCTAATAAAAGTCCGCCAATTCCTTCTTTTGCAAACAACCAGGCGATAGAACCAAAAGTCATATCAAATGTAGGATCGGTTGCCATTTTTAAAACAACAGCAAACATTACTACTGCTACTCCATCATTAAACAAAGATTCACCAACAATTTTGGTTTCTATTCTTTTAGGAACTTTTGCCTGTTTTAAAACCCCCAATACCACAATTGGATCAGTAGGAGAAATTAATGTCCCGAAAACCAAACAAAATATATAAGGGATTTTTATGCCTAAAATTGGTGAAATATAATACAGTAGGATAGAAATAATCAATGCTGACAATACTACACTAACCGTAGAATAAATCATAATAGGAACTTTTTGTTCCTTAAGATCAGACATATTTACGTGTAGTGCGCCCGCGAACAAAAGAAAATTCAACATTGCTCCCATTAAGATTTCGTTGAAGTCAAATTCTTTTATCAATTCAAAAAAATGTTTGGTTGTGGCCGGAAAATAAGAATCTCCCAACAGACGAATGCCTACGGAAACCAACATGGCAATAATCATTATTCCAATAGTTCCGGGAAGTTTTAAAAATCTTAAATTTAAATAGGCGAAGAAAGAGGCCAATACAATTAGTATTGAAAAGGTGTAGTATAATTCCATAAATTTGATTTTTACAAAAATAAATTTCCATTATCTAATACAAAATTTCATTTCCTAAATTAACATAACTTTACAATTCTTAAAGTGACTTAAAAGAAGATAAACTATATGCAGAAAGCCAAAGTAAATTTAATTTTACTTTGGCCTTATAAAACAAAACGAGATGATTAATCTTTAAAGAAGATTACTACTGTACTCTTCCACCTTGCACAATCCACTGTCCTCTGCTTGTGAAGGTAACCGTTACCTCTGAATTTCTAAAATCACTCAATTCAATTCTTGCAGCCTGGTTAGAAATTGTACCAAAATCAGCAAGCTGAGAACTTGAATAAGAACCAGTAGATATGTAGAATGCAAATTTTGGAGTAATAGTATTTTGATTATTTGGTGATGGAGACCAGGTAACCCCAATAAATCCATTTTCTGTTTCAATACCAAAACTCATATTACTAAACCAACCTCCATTTTCGTTATTCATTTTATCGAATGAATTAGATAATAAACCAATAGTATTGTTGGGACTTCTTTGACCTTGTATCAAACTTAAATGTGGTCCCTGCTTAGGTGGTATAGAGGCATACTGAGCCTCCCATGTTTGTTGCAAGTCAACTGCATTAACAACAGATGAATCAATACGTACACCCAAACCTACAGCGTTATTAGATGCACCAGCTCCGATAACGAATTTAGCGGGAATATTAAATTTATTTGTTCCGCCATAACCTGACATTACAAATAGATTGGCAGATGAATTTGCAAAAGCGCCATAATCTGATATTCCATCTGGTTTTTCTAAAAAACACCAGAAGTTTTTGTCATTATTACTTTCGTTTTTTAAATAAATTGTATAATTAGCTCCTGCACTTAGTGTTTCTATATTTGACATAATTTATATATTTTGGATTATTTTTCCCGTAGTTAAAAGCTTTTCGGGTCATGTTTCGTAATTATTTACTGAATACCGACAATTTATTTTTTTTGCTTTTCAGCATTAATAAAATCTATAAGTTGTTGTGTTTTCAATGCTTCTATTTCTTTAATACGTTTTGCACGTGAGTTGTCTAATTTATTGGCATTTTTACCGGTAGACGCTAAAGCCGGTTTAGTAAATAGTAAATAGTCTCCAAATAAATGACTTAAAAACAAAGGAGATTTTCCTGGTCTCTCTTTATCAAAGTTTGCAGATCGATGACAAGAGAAACAATTTGCTAAATTGCTATTGTTAATTTTATGTATATCATCTTGAAAAGTCTGTGTATAGGTTTCCATCGTAATGTTGGCCAAATTAACAGAACCTCTGGCTAACGAATCCGGAAGCGCACTTGCAATGTTTTTTGTTACAATTGCTTTCTTTTGATTTTCAGAAGAAACTCCGTCAAAATTTAACCAGATAGAACCATTATAAAAATAATTTCTAAAAACATCTTTTAAATTAGATGCTACACATTTATTGATATCCTCAATATTATTAAAATTAGCAGGTTCTGACTGACTTGTAGCCATAAAAGCACCAGTGTTTAAATCCTTTGGCACACCATATTCATAAAGAATAAAAGCTTTATTTGCAACAACCGGAGAAGTTGCACCTCTAAGCCATCTGATACCATCTATACCCCTACTTGTTCCTTTTCCATAAAACAACATTTCGCTTGCAGCCGTTACCGAATTGTTTTTCTTATCGTAAACAGGCGCCATATCTTTATGTTCAAAAGTGGCCCAGATAAATTCAGGATGATTTTTTACCACTCCCACTACGTGCATTCCTAATAATGCAACGGTTTTTTCAACATATTGCCCTTTGCTGTTTTGAACAGCGGCCTTGGTGGTAAAATAATCCTTTTGCTGTGCTTTTGCAATGGCATCGATATTAATCCAAGAAACTTTTAATTCTAAAGCTCCAACCGGAAATGTCTCTAAATTAGAAACAGGTAATTTCCCACTGTTGATCAAGGAAGCCATTAAAACTGCTTTATCTTTTAACAGCGCATTAATATGAATGGAATAATACACCGTATCTGCGACATTATTAAATTTAGGATTAGAACGTAAAACAGCACTAAAACCAGCTTGATTAATAGAACTCAACGTAAGCTTAAGTCCTAATTGTGGCGCAACATCTTCCATTTGCGGACTAACTAAATCGAGAGAATCTAAAAAGAAAGGATTTCCGCTTGGCAATGGTTTTGTTACCCACAAAAACTTTTGCCAGGACCATTGGTGAAAATCACAATTTGTAGTGGACTCGCTATCAAACGGGCTTCCGTCCCCTTCTTTTGGAGCTGGAGTCTGCTCATGTGGAAACCAACTTGTTTCGCAATTACAAGAATCAGCTGATGCAGATGCGTATGAAGATGTAACTCCATCTTTATAGATTCCGTTATTTTTATTAAAAAGAAACAGCCACAAACCAACTGCTACTATGATAATTAGCAGCAAACTAATAACAACGTATTTTTTTTTCATTTTTTTATAAGTTTAAATTGATCAGATAACAGGATTAGTCAATAAAAAAGACCGCCTGAGTCAGGCGATCTTTAAATCAAAACTCTTTTCGAGTCAGGAAATTTTTATTATCCTGTTGAATTTGTTTTTGGGGAGAAATTTATTTCTAAACCAATTCTTCTTTTAAATTTTTTATTGCTGCAACCGGTACATTTTCAACATTATGGTTGAAATATGAAAAACCTCCGGTTCCGTTCCATGCATTATCGATCGCTAAGTGAGCATCAAAATTGGCTAAAAAAGATCCAATTGCAGGAGGAGGAACACTATGAACGTATTGTCCTTGCAGACTAACTACTTTCGTAACATTTCCTATTCCTGTTGCATATATTTTTCCTGTTACCTGAACCACAATATGGCTATCAGGACCTGGTATAGCCTGAGTAATTACTACAGTACCTGAAACTGAATTTTGTGATGGTACTACTACTAAACTAAATGTAGCGATTGGAGCACCTGGTGTTCCAACATTCCCAATTGTGCCTTTTGCTAAATAAGCACCTGCTAATAATTCTGACATAACTTTTTGATTTAGGTTTCCTACTCATAAGGCTTTTCGGGGACGCCTCGTTTTTTTTAGTGGTTTCTGCTCCACCTGATTTGTTAATGCTATTACTTAGTGTTTTAAAAACATCTTAAATAATGCATTTGGGATGATTTCTATTTCAAAACTATATCAAATAAAAAGGCATATTTAATAAAATGATACAGGATGGAAATTATTGGGCATGAATGAGATAATGAATGACACAGAATATTTTTGCACGTAAAAACACCTATTCCTGCTCATTTAAAAAATTAAATGCAATTATTTTAATCAAACTTTCATTTATTTTTGAAAGTTTAAAAACTTTTACTTACATTTGATCTATGGAATTCAAAGAAGCAAAAAATAAGTTCGTACAAACCTGGGGAGCATTAGGTTCTCAATGGGGAATTAATAAAACAATGGCGCAAATCCATGCTTTATTAATGGTCTCGAACGAGCCTGTTTCTATGGAAGATATTATGGAAGAATTGCAAATTTCCCGCGGCAATACCAGCATGAATTTAAAAGCTTTGATGGATTGGGGAATTGTATATAAAGAATACAAAGCCGGAGAAAGAAGAGAATTTTTTACTGCCGAAAAAGATCTTGACGAATTGGCCGTAAAAATTGCCCGAGAAAGAAGCAAAAGAGAAATTAAACCTGCTCTTAAAATATTAAAGGAAGTTTCTACAATTGATGCCAGTAATTCGGCTGAGGAAAAACATTTTGTAGATCAAACTTCTAAATTGTATGATTTCGTTTTGAAAGCAGATAATATGCTAGATAAAATGACAGAATTCAACGAAAACTGGTTGGGTCGTTTGGTTCTAAAAATAATGAAGTAAAAAAATTTAATTAAAACTTTCATTTTTTTCTGAAAGTTTAAAACACTCAATAACTATGAAAGCTATAAATTATCTTAATTACTTCTTTGTTGGCATGCCAATCTTACTAATTCTAATAGGACTTATTTCTAGTGCAGAAATAGCCTGTTGCGGTCTACTTTCAACAATACTTACCGGTTTATTTCAATTGATTTTCGGAATAAAAATGTTAATCGATGAGCCGCAGGACAAAAACCTTCAAAACTATATAAACGGGGTTATTTTTTTCTTCTTATTGTTGTTTGTGAATGCGTTAATACTTTCATGGGAATTTGTTTACTTAATTTTAGTTACAATACCTCCAATACTTGCAATTTACTTTTCTTATATAACGTTTAAAAAAGCACACCAATGAATTTCTTAAAAGCCGAATGGAAAAACCTAGCACTTTTCAATTATGAAGTTGATGCTAAAATCTTAGAAAAATATGTTCCTGCAGGAACTCAAATAGATCTTTGGAACAACAAATGTTATATAAGCCTGGTTGGTTTTATGTTCAAAAACACCAAAGTTTTAGGATTGAAAGTGCCATTTCATGCAGATTTTGAAGAAGTCAATTTAAGATTCTATGTAAAACGTTTCGAAAACGGCCAATGGAAACGCGGCGTAGTTTTCATCAAAGAAATTGTTCCTAAAAAAGCAATCACTTTTATCGCCAACACTTTGTATCAGGAACATTATGAAACTCAGAAAATGAAACATGAAATTATTGAAGGTGATACAACCAATACTTTCATTTATCAATGGAAGAATCAGGAAAGATGGAACACGATTCAATTAGAAACTAAAAAAGGTTTAACGGAAATTAAAATTGATTCTGAAGCTGAATTTATTACAGAACATTATTTTGGTTATACCAAAATCACAAAAAACCTCACTTTCGAATACGAAGTTCAGCATCCAAGATGGGAGCAATATGAAGTTTTAAATCATGCAATTGAGATTGATTTTGAAAAAACATATGGAGAGGATTTTAAATTCCTTCAAAACATAAAGCCAACTTCAGTTTTTCTTGCGAAAGGTTCCAAAATTACAGTTAAGAATAAAAGAAAATTAGAATCTGTAAAGGATCTGGAGGAAATGGCATAATAAATTCGCGATCATTAATTTATAAATCGGCAATTATGAATCTTAATATTACAGGATATTTTATCTATCTCAGCATAACGATTTTTATCATCTTGAGAGTTGGAAAAATTTGTTACAAAAACGGAAATATTTATGTAGCAGAACTGATTCCTAATCATGCAGATATTTGTCAAAAAATAAATCAGGTTTTGCTTTTAGGCTATTATCTCTTAAATATTGGTTATTGTGCGATGACCCTAATTTCCTGGCAGAAAATCTTATCCTCAACTCAGCTTATAGAAACAATCGGGATAAAAACAGCCATCATCATTTTTATCATTTCAGTTTTGCACTATCTCAACATTATAATTCTAACCAAGTACATTGACAAATTAATCAAATAACACTTAAATTCAAATATCATGGAAACTACAAAAATCTTAATCGGTTACGGCATTTATTTACCAGTTGCTTTATTCCTTACTTATTATGTTTCTAAAACACTTTTTAAAAACGGAAAAATTTTCATGCTGGATATTTTCAAAGGCCGTGAAGAAATTGCCGAAGCAACCAACAGACTTTTTGAAACCGGCTTTTATCTTTTAAATATTGGTTTTGCTTTAATGATTTTACAATTGCAATTAGGACAAGATACTTATCAGGAACTGATCGAAAGATTGAGCTACAAAATTGGGGGATTTTCTATCTATCTTGGTGTCATGTTATTCTTCAACTTATATTTCTTTTTTAGAGGAAAAAGAAAAGCAAAAGAAGCTCACGAAGAAGAACGATTGGTTTTTAAAGCATAACTTCATATTAAAAAAGTTTGCCACGAATTTCACCAATTTTCACGAACTATATTTTTTTAATTATCAAATTGAAAATTCGTGCAATTCGTGGCTAAAAAATCACTTACAAATGAAAAAACTCATTATTGCCGCCGGAACCGGTTTTCTAGGACAAGTTTTAATTAATCATTTCAAAGATAAATTTGAAGAAATTGTAATTCTGACCCGTGGAAAATCTCAAACAATTGACGGAATAAAATATGTAAACTGGAATGCCAGAAGTTTTTCAGGTTGGGAAAATGAATTGGAAAATGCAACGGTTCTAATAAACCTTGCAGGAAAATCAGTTGATTGTCGTTATACCCAAGAAAACAAAAAAGAAATCTTACTATCCCGAATTGAGAGTACAAAGGTTTTAAACAAAGCCGTTTTGAATTGCAAAAAACCGCCACAACATTGGCTGAATTCATCAACTTCTACAATATATCGTTTTTCTCTGGATAAAGAAATGGGTGAGGTTGACGGAGAAATCGGAAATGATTTTTCTATAAATGTCGCTTTGTCCTGGGAAAAAGCATTCTTTAAAACTGAAACTCCTAATACTTTAAAAACTGCTTTAAGAACTTCAATTGTTTTAGGAAAAAATGGCGGTGCTTTTATTCCGCTTAAAACTTTGGCAAAAATTGGTTTTGGTGGAAAACAAGGTAAAGGAAATCAATTCATCAGTTGGATTCATGAAGAAGATTTTGCCAATGCGGTTGATTTTGTTATTGAGAAAGAAATTACAGGAGTAATTAACGTTGTTTCTCCGAAACCAATTCGCAATGCTGATTTTACACAGAAACTTAGAAAAGCTGTCGGTTTTCCTTTCGGGATTCCAGTGAATACTTTTCTCCTTAAAATTGGATCTTTCTTTATTCGCACAGAAGCAGAATTGGTTTTGAAAAGCAGAAATGTGATTCCGAAAAGGCTTTTAGAGAATGGGTTTGAATTTAAGTTTGGTGATATTGATGAGGCATTTCGAGATTTAGTACACTAAAACTATCCATACTTTTGTCATCCCGAACGAGGGATCACACACGAAGTTCGACAAAGAATTGTCGATATCCTATGCGGAGTTTCTAGTGTGATCCCTGGTTCCTCGGATGACAAAGATTGCGCAAAAACAAGCTTAAATCAATGACAACAATCAATCTCACAACCAAAATAAAAGCACCAAAACAAACCGTTTTTAATGCTTCGCGAAACATCGATATTCATCAAAAATCTGCAAGTCCTACAAACGAAAAAGCAATTGCCGGTGTAAGATCTGGATTAATAAATTTGAACGAAACGGTAACCTGGCGTAGGAAACATTTCGGCTTTTATCTCACACACAAAAGCCAAATTACGGCAATGACTTTCTACGATTATTTTGTGGATGAAATGGAAGAAGGAAAATTCAAATCGTTTAAACACGAACACTTTTTTGCAGAAGAAAACGGAATTACCATAATGAAAGATAAATTACAATATGAAACTCCGTTTGGACTTTTCGGGGAACTTTTCGATATATTATTTTTAGAAAAGCATCTTACTAATTTTCTTCTAGAACGAAATAAAGTTTTGAAAGAAGTCTCAGAAAAAACAGACTTAAAATATGACTTCTGATCTTGACAAAAAGGTAAAAGAAAAACAACAAAAAGTTAAAGAGAAAACTGCTGATTTGAACGAAGCGATTAAAGACAAAGAAAGTCAAGAAAAAATCGATAAAAAAAGAAAGAAATTAAACGAAGCTAAAGCTGATTTGAATAAAGCGTTGGCAGAAGAGAAAACAAAATAATTATTTTGAAATTTTTCTCTCGCAGATTTAGCAGATTGGGCAGATTTTAAAATAATCTCAATAGGCTCCAGCTTTAACTGGAGAAAAATATAATAGAATGTTAGTGGCTTTAGCCAAACTTTATCTTTCGGCTAAACCCAGATTGAATTTCATTTATTACCTCCAGCTAAAGCTGGAGGCTATTCATACAAATGATTAATAAATTTCTCTTGAAAATGAATTTTCTCTTTTTACAGTTTGCGTGAAGGATTGAGGCGGTATTCTTTTATGTAGCGGAGCGGAATAAAAGATATAGTCGAAAGCCCGGCCCGGAGGGACACGCCTAAAATATTATCATTTAGAAATCCCGATGCATCAACATCGATTTTTTTATAAAAATACAATCATCAACCACCAAAATATCGGAACGCTTTCGACCCAGAAAGAAGTATAATATTTAGATCGGTTTGAGTTTGCGAATAAGATAAACAACATGAGCATGACCACCATAATCAGATTTATAATAAGGTCATGAAAACTGAAAGACAAAATCCCCACAATCCAAAACGGAACTAAAAGCGAAAGCCCTAAAACCTTGGTGCGCTTTACGCCTATGGTTTGGGGAACGGTTTTGAGATGCGGATCGTCATTGGCCAAATCTAAAATTTCGAAAACCAGAATCAGTACAAAAACCAATACAAATCGCTGAATACACTTAATGAAAAAATTGGATGTAAACGGAACTTCTGCATTTATATAAGGCAAAACCAAAGTGGCTCCTACCCAACAAAGCGCCACGATATAAATCTTGACACCTGCCCAGTTTCGGGCATTTTTTCTGTTCGGGAAAAAGGGTAAAGTATAAAGTGCGGTGATAGCAAAAATGATAACCGAAACGATTTGTGTAATTCGTTTGAGATGAAAAAAATAATACCCAACTAAAACGAGTGAAATGAGACTTAAAACAGCGATAATTTTCAATTGATTTCCTATTGGTTTTTTCTTCACACGAACCAAAGTATCATATTTAACAAAATTATACCCCACAATTGTTCCAAAAAAAACGAACAAAGCCATTGGTTCATCATACTGAAGATGAAACACATGAAACGTAACCCAAACCAAAGCATAACAGGATAAAGCCACATGAATACTGCTATTGAGGTAAAAATCGAATATCTGTTTTAGTAGTTTCATTTCTTAAATCTAATCAATTATTAACAAATCAACTCTTTAGTTGTAAATTTCATAAAAATTGAAGTTAAAAATACCTATTAAATTATTAATAATACTTAATTTTGCGCGACAAAAAAACAACACATTTACTATAAAATGTAATAAACCTTGTGTTACACTTGATTAAGTCAAAGACAATACATCGTGAATTGCATTGCCCTTAAAAAATTAGATAGCTACAAATGAGAACAGATGCTTTTGCTTTAAGACACATTGGCCCAAGAGAAACAGATCTTCAACACATGTTACAAACCATTGGGGTTGAATCGATCGAACAACTTGTTTACGAAACCCTTCCGGATGATATTCGTTTAAAAGCACCTTTGAATTTGGATCCTGCAATGACGGAATACGAATTCGCTAATCATATTCAGGAATTAGGAAAGAAAAACAAAGTATTCAAATCATATATTGGTTTGGGTTATCACCCAACTATCGTTCCTGCGCCAATTCAGAGAAATATCTTCGAAAATCCAGGATGGTATACAGCTTACACGCCTTATCAGGCAGAAATTGCTCAAGGTCGTCTTGAAGCAATATTAAATTTCCAGACTACAGTTATTGAACTTACAGGAATGGAAATTGCAAACGCTTCTTTACTTGATGAAGGAACTGCCGCCGCCGAAGCTATGGCTTTGTTATTTGATGTTCGTACTCGTGACCAAAAGAAAAATAACACCAACAAATTCTTCGTTTCTGAAGAAATTTTACCACAAACTTTATCCATACTTCAAACGCGTTCGACTCCTATCGGGATTGAATTAGTTGTTGGAAACCACGAAACTTTTAATTTCTCAAATGAATTCTTCGGAGCCATTTTACAATATCCGGGAAAATACGGTCAGGTAAACGATTATAGTGCTTTTGTTGCTAAAGCAAAAGAAAACGAAATCAAAGTTGCCTTTGCTGCTGATATTTTATCATTAGCGGCTTTAACTTCTCCGGGAGAAATGGGAGCTGCAGTAGTGGTTGGAACTTCACAACGTTTTGGTGTACCAATGGGTTATGGTGGTCCTCACGCTGCTTTTTTTGCAACTAAAGACGAATACAAACGATCTATGCCAGGTCGTATTATTGGAGTTTCGATCGATGTAAACGGAAACCGCGCTTTACGTATGGCATTAGGAACTCGTGAGCAGCACATTAAACGTGAAAAAGCAACTTCTAATATTTGTACGGCTCAGGTTTTACTTGCGGTTATGGCCGGAATGTATGCGGTTTACCACGGACCAAAAGGATTACAATATATTGCAAACAAAGTTCACGCATCGGCGGTTACTACTGCTGAAGAATTAAATAAATTAGGCGTTTTTCAAACCAATACAGCTTACTTTGATACTATTTTGGTTAAAGCAGATGCTCAAAAAGTAAAAGTGATTGCAGAGAAAAACAAAGTTAACTTCTACTATGTTGATGCAGATACAATTTCTATTTCGTTAAACGAAACGACTTCAATTGCTGACATCAATCAAATTATTGCCATTTTTGCTGAAGCTTTAGGAAAAGAAACTTTCACAGTTGCTGAACTAACTGCTGCAAGTCAATTACCGGCTTCACTACAAAGAACATCACCTTTCTTAACACATGATGTATTCAACAATCATCATTCAGAAAGTCAGATAATGCGTTACATCAAAAAATTAGAGCGTAAAGATTTATCATTGAACCATTCGATGATTTCATTAGGTTCTTGTACGATGAAATTAAACGCAGCTTCAGAAATGTTGCCTTTATCAATGCCTAACTGGAACAGCATTCACCCATTTGCACCAGTAGAACAAGCAGAAGGTTACATCACAATGCTTAAAAAATTAGAGCAGCAACTAAATGTAATTACCGGATTTGCCGGAACAACATTACAGCCAAACTCTGGAGCTCAGGGCGAATATGCAGGGTTAATGGCTATTCGTGCTTATCATTTATCAAGAAACGAAGCTCACCGTAATGTATGTTTAATTCCTTCATCTGCTCACGGAACCAACCCTGCTTCTGCAGCTATGGCCGGAATGAAAATCATCGTTACTAAAACGACTCCTGAAGGAAACATTGACGTAGAGGATTTAAGAGAAAAAGCTATTGAACACAAAGATGACTTATCTTGTTTAATGGTAACATATCCTTCTACTCACGGAGTTTTCGAATCTTCGATTATTGAAATCACTAAATTAATCCACGATAATGGCGGATTAGTATATATGGATGGTGCAAACATGAATGCGCAAGTTGGATTAACAAATCCTGCTACAATTGGAGCCGACGTTTGTCACTTAAACTTACACAAAACATTTGCTATTCCTCATGGTGGTGGTGGACCTGGAGTTGGGCCAATTTGTGTAAACGAAAAACTGGTTCCATTTTTACCAACAAACCCAATTCTTAAAGTAGGCGGAGAACAAGCAATTACAGCTATTTCATCTGCTCCTTACGGATCTGCTTTAGTATGTTTAATTTCTTACGGTTACATCACAATGATGGGAGCTGAAGGATTAAAAAGTGCTACAGAGCATGCTATTTTGAATGCCAACTATATGAAATCCCGTTTCGAAGGACACTACCCAATTCTTTACACAGGAGAATGCGGAAGAGCGGCTCACGAAATGATTTTAGATTGTCGTGCATTTAAAGAAAACGGAATTGAAGTGGGTGATATAGCAAAACGTTTGATGGATTACGGTTTCCACGCTCCTACGGTTTCTTTCCCGGTAGCAGGAACTTTAATGATCGAACCAACTGAATCTGAAGATTTAGCAGAATTAGATCGTTTTTGTGACGCTCTTATTTCAATCAGAAAAGAAATTGAAGTTGCAACAGCCGATGATAAAAACAATG
Source organism: Flavobacterium sp. SLB02 (assembly GCF_009664855.1). GTDB lineage: Bacteria > Bacteroidota > Bacteroidia > Flavobacteriales > Flavobacteriaceae > Flavobacterium. The sequence goes on along the minus strand of NZ_CP045928.1, from coordinate 5,900,929 downwards.
TATTGAAAAATGCACCGCACACATTGGCAATGTTAACAACTGACAATTGGGATTTCCCATACACTAGAGAAAAAGCAGCTTACCCATTAGAGTACATTGCTGAAAATAAATTCTGGCCATCAGTTCGTCGTGTAGATGATGCTTACGGTGACAGAAACTTAGTTTGCAGCTGTGCTCCTATCGAAGCTTACATGGAAAACTAAGAAATAAGTTTTACCTAAAATAAATTTCCAAACCCGACACGTTTTTAAAGCTTGTCGGGTTTATTTTTTGTTTCAAGTTTCAAGTTCAGCAACGTGAAACCAGAGGCTTTCTCAAAATCTACAATCAGAAATCTATAATGTAAAATTTAATCTGGGCGTGCCACCATCCCGGTAAAACAGCTAATTTACTGTACGCTTATTCTCCCTTTTATCGGGATGCTGTCGGGCTATCCGGTCCGCTGCGGCGGATTCCTCCTATCTCAATGTCATTAAGTTAAGATTTTAGAAAATAAAATTATTGCAAATCAAATCCGTTTTTATCCGCGTTTTTACGAAGTAAATCTGTTTTTATCCGCGTCAAAATTAGACGCTGATTTTACTGATTCGCTAAAGCGAAAACGCTGATAAAAACGGATTTTTCTAATTACGTTCTTGATTGAACTGTTAAGTAATTTTATAGATTTTTCCTTAACTTAATGACATCCTCCTATCCTCACGCAAAAACTACATTAACGCCTACAAAACTTCAAAACAAAGCGTAAGGTTTTCTATTTTTTAACACTTTTTGAAACTTCGGTTTTATTTGTAACAAAACATAAAAAAACTTTACAATTTTTCCAAAAAAAAATAAATCAAAAAACAAATCTCAATCGTTTGAAATCTCGGTAAAACTTAAAATTCGTTAGAAAATTAACAATAAATCCCACAAATAATTATTATTTCATAATTATATGCATGCATAGTATTTTTTATGATAGTTATCATGAATTTATTTATACTTTAGCAATAAATTTATCGGATAATTACTGAATAATGAAAATAAAAATAATAGGCATCGGAAGCTATATTCCAAATAAAGAAGTAAGCAATACTGACTTTGGTGATCATGTTTTTTTGAATGAAGACGGAACTCCTTTTGCTTACCCTAACGAAGTTGTAATTAAAAAATTCAAAGGTATTACCGGAATCGAAAATCGCCGTTATGCCGAAGACCAACATACCTCATCTGATTTAGCCTTTTTCGCTGCCGAAAGAGCACTTGAAAATGCTAAAATAGATCGTGAAACCTTAGATTATATCATTTTCGCCCACAATTTTGGCGATGTAAAATCTGGAACCAATCAATCTGACATTTTACCAAGTTTAGCTACTCGTGTAAAAAACAAATTAAATATTAAAAACCCTAAATGTGTCGCTTACGACATTCTTTTTGGATGTCCGGGCTGGATCGAAGGTGTTTTGCAAGCCAACGCTTTTATCAAGTCAGGTATGGCAAAACGTGTTTTGGTAATTGGTGCTGAAACGTTATCAAGAGTTGTAGACGATCACGATCGTGATTCTATGATTTATTCTGATGGTGCCGGTGCTTCAATTCTGGAAGCTTCTGATGATGAAGCAGGTTTACTATCTTACGAAAGTGCCACTTTTGCCAATGATGAAGCCAACTTTTTGTTCTTCGGAAAATCATACAACCCAGATTTAGATCCGGATATTAAATACATCAAAATGTACGGTCGTAAGATCTACGAATTTGCTTTAAGCCAGGTTCCTTGTGCCATGAAAAGCTGTTTAGACAAAAGCGGAATCGGTATTGATGAAGTAAAGAAAATCCTGATTCACCAGGCCAACGAAAAAATGGATGAAGCCATCGTTGCACGTTTCTACAAACTATACGATAAAACTGCACCTGAAAACATTATGCCAATGAGTATTCATGATTTAGGAAACAGCAGCGTTGCAACTGTACCTACTTTATTTGACTTATTGATTCAGGGAAAATTAGAAAATCATGAAATCAACAAAGGAGACGTTGTTATTTTTGCTTCAGTTGGAGCAGGAATGAATGTCAATGCATTTGTTTATAGATATTAATTTATAGTTGCAGTATTCAGTCACAGTTTACAATATGCTGAACTGAATACTGTAAACTGCGACTGTAAACTAAAAAAAAGTCCGCATTTTAAAATGCGGACTTTTTAGTATATTTGCGACCTAATTATAAAATCAAGAACGAGAGATTGTTTCGTTCCTCGCAACGCTATGTACGAAAAAACGTTTCCGAATAAAAGATTCAAACTTACCTTAGAGTTTTTACAAAAACACGTTAAAACATCAGAAACCATTTTTGATTTTGGTGTACCAAATCCATTCTCAAAAATAATGGAAGAAAACGGTTATACCGTAAAAAACACCAAAGGCGAAGATTTAGACAACGATCAAACAGCTTTACAAACAGAAGACTATACTGTTTTTACTGCATTTGAAATTTTCGAACACTTGCTAAATCCGTACACCATTCTACAAAATGTAAAGTGTGATAAATTATTAATTTCAATTCCGTTACGTTTATGGTTTTCTCCGGCATATCGTTCTAAAACAGATATGTGGGACAGACATTACCACGAATTTGAAGACTGGCAATTAGACTGGCTTTTAGAAAAAACAGGCTGGAAGATAACCGACCGCCAAAAATTCACCCATCCGGTAAAAAAGTTTGGCTTCAGACCATTACTAAGATATTTCACTCCAAGATATTATATTGTGGTAGCTGAAAAGATAAAAGCATAAAACAAATTCCAATATTTAAATTCCAAATTCCAATTTGAACCTAACCGGTAAGATTGGAATTTGGAATTTAAAAAGATTGGGATTTAATTTGACAAACATGAAATATTACATCGTTATTCCCGCTCACAACGAGCAAAATCTAATTGGTCTGACTTTGCAATCTTTGGTTTCGCAAACTGTTTTGCCATCAAAAGTGGTGGTTGTAAACGACAACTCGACTGATAAAACCGAAGAAGTGGTTTTGAGTTTTGCTAAGGACAATCCGTTCATTTCTGTTGTAAATAAAACTTCAGATGCGATTCATATGCCGGGAAGCAAAGTAATTCAGGCTTTCCAGAAAGGTTTCGAAACGCTGGATTCGGATTATGATATTATTGTAAAAATAGACGGTGATTTAATTTTTCCTCCTAATTATTTTGAAACGATAATTAAACATTTTGAATCTGATCCTAAAATTGGAATGGTCGGAGGATTTTGTTACATCGAAAAAAATGGCGACTGGATATTAGAAAACCTAACCGATAAAGATCATATTCGTGGCGCACTGAAAGCATATCGTACAGCAACTTACAAGCAAATTGGAGGCTTAAGACCCGCTATGGGCTGGGACACGGTAGACGAATTACTTTGTAAATATTATGATTGGAAAATCGTTACCGACGAATCTTTACATGTAAAACACCTTAAACCAACAGGTGCAAATTACAACAAAACAGCACGTTATAAACAAGGAGAAGCTTTTTATACGCTGGGATACGGTTTTTGGATTACCGCAATTGCATCGGCAAAACTGGCGATGATGAAGAAAAAACCATTTTTATTTTTAGATTATATAAGAGGATTCTGGAAAGCAAAAAAAGCCAAAACACCTTTATTAGTTACACCCGAACAAGCTAAATTTATAAGAAATTATCGTTTTCAGAAAATGAAACAAAAGCTTTTTTAGTTTTTAAAACTTAAAAAACTGTAAACTGAAACTGTAAACTGTAAACTAATCCTTAATTTAGCCAATATTACTAAAATTATGATGCTAATCCGTTATATATCTCAACTAGGAAGATATTTTTTAATGCTGAAAGAAATTTTTAACAAACAGACGAAATGGTCTGTGATGAAAAAATTGATTTTTAAAGAAATCGACGATTTAATAATCGACTCTCTTGGCATTGTTTGCTTTATCTCTTTTTTTATTGGAGGAGTTGTTGCCATTCAAACCGCGTTAAACTTAACTAATCCATTAATTCCAAAATATTTAATTGGATTTGCTACACGTCAATCGGTGATTTTGGAGTTTGCTCCAACTTTTATTTCGGTGATTATGGCCGGAAAAATGGGATCTTACATCACATCAAGTATTGGTACAATGCGTGTTACAGAACAAATTGATGCCTTAGAAGTTATGGGTGTTAACTCATTAAACTACTTAGTTTTCCCAAAAATAATAGCTTTATTAATGTATCCTTTTGTAATTGGTATTAGTATGTTCCTTGGGATTTTTGGAGGATGGCTTGCTTGTGCTTATGGAGGATTTTCAACCAGTGAAGATTTTATTCAGGGTGCTCAAATGGAGTTTATTCCTTTTCATATCACTTATGCTTTTATTAAAACTTTAATATTCGCAATGTTATTGGCTACAATCCCGTCTTTTCACGGATATTACATGAAAGGTGGCGCACTAGAAGTTGGTAAAGCAAGTACAGTTTCATTTGTATGGACCTCTGTTTGTATCATTCTTTTTAATTATATATTAACTCAATTATTATTAGGATAATGATCGAAGTAAAAAACATAGAAAAATCATTTGGTGACAGTAAAGTTTTAAAAGGCGTTTCGACGGTTTTTGAAACCGGAAAAACCAACTTGATTATTGGACAAAGTGGATCGGGAAAAACGGTTTTATTAAAAACCTTATTAGGAATTCATACTCCAGATTCAGGAACAATTGAATTTGACGGACGTATTTATTCTGAATTAAACCCTGACGAAAAACGAGAATTAAGAACTGAAATTGGAATGGTTTTTCAGGGAAGTGCTTTATTTGACTCCATGACTGTTGAAGAAAATGTCGCTTTCCCATTAAAAATGTTCACCAACGATAACAAAGCTAAAATTCAGGAACGTGTTGATTTTGTGTTAGAAAGAGTAAATCTTGTTGACGCGCATAAAAAATTACCTTCTGAAATTTCTGGTGGTATGCAAAAACGTGTGGCGATTGCCCGTGCGATTGTAAACAATCCGAAATATTTATTTTGTGACGAACCTAACTCAGGTTTAGACCCGAACACCTCAACTTTGATCGATAACCTGATTAAAGAAATCACCGAAGAATACAATATCACTACGGTAATCAATACGCACGATATGAATTCGGTAATGGAAATTGGTGAGAATATTGTTTTCCTAAAAAAAGGTGTAAAAGCCTGGCAGGGAACTAAAGAAGAAATCTTTAGAACCGATAACAAAGATATTGTGAAGTTTGTTTACTCTTCGAACCTATTTAAAAAAGTGAGAGAAGCATATCTTAAGGGATAAAAATTCCAATATTTTAAATTCCAATTCTGGAAGAACTCAATAAAAAAATTCCAAATTCCAACTGCATCAGTATTGGAATTTGGAATTTTTTATTTGGAATTTCCTCTCTACGGTTGGAATTTGGAATTTAAAATATTGGAATTTTCATCAGGCTTAATGATGGTTTATCAATTCTACCTCAGCATTTGGATTAAACAAATACGTTCTTCCTGAACTGATTTCGATACATTCAAAACGTTTTGTCCTAACGGCTAGTTTCTTGAATACTTTTCCGTTTTTAATTCTGAACACACTTCCGTACGGAATTTCAAAAACATAGTTTTTATCGTTTTGCGCATCGTATTGCTTTAAAGCCAAAGACAAAGTAGTATCAGTGTCACTACTCGCAGATGGGTTCTTAAAATGCCTTGCTAATAAAGGCAATAATTGACTTGGGAAAATCTCCGGACGGATAAAAGGAACCATCATACGCTGAAAGGTAAGTTTCCATTCATTTCCGTGTGGCTTTATATTTCGTCCAAACCTTTCAAACGCAACTAAATGCGAAATCTCATGAATCAACGTAATCAAAAAACGGTACTTATTTAAACTGGCATTTACCGTGATCTCATGTTTTCCACTCGGTCCTCTCCTATAATCTCCATGACGTGTTTGGCGTTCATTTACGATCTTAAGATGCACCTGATTGGCAACAATCAAATCAAAGACAGGCTTTACAGCATGTTCCGGTATATATCTGGCTAAAGTTTCGTTCAATTTCTTTTTACGTTAAAAGTTATTTGTTAGAAGTTAAAAGTTTAATATTCAGATTTGGAATTTGGAATTTCTAAAATTGGGATTTTAATTAAGGATTAGTAGAAGAAACCTCCAGCACTTTCCCGTTAAAATATTTATTTCCGTTAAGAGTAAAATCATAAATATAAGTTGCCATTGCTTCAGCAGAAATTGGGGCCTGATACCCCGGGAAAGCTTCATTTAGCATTTCAGTCTGAACTGATCCCAGAGCCAGAACATTAAATGAAATTCCCTGTTCTTTATATTCTTCTGCCAATAATTCGGTTAAGGTAATTACAGCACCTTTACTTGAACTGTAAGCGGCTAATCCTGCAAATTTAAGACTTCCTCTTACTCCGCCAATCGAGCTAATTGTAACGACATGACTTCCTTTTTGAAGATACGGTAAACAAATGCGGGTAAGATTCGCCACAGCAAAAACATTCACTTTATAAATACTTTCAAAATCAGCCTGAGTGGTTTCAGCAAAAGGCTTTAATAATAAAGCTCCGGCATTATGCACTACAGCATCGACTTTTTTCCAGGTCGAAGAAAGAAAACTGTCTACTTCCTGCAAAGCGGCTTCATCAGCCAAATCGACTGAAAGGCAAGTGATGTTTTGATGTTCTAAAAGTGTTTGAGGTATTTTTCTGGAAATGGCCAAAACCTGATTTCCGGCATTAGCAAATTGTAACGCTAATTCGTAACCAATTCCTCTGCTGGTTCCGGTAACAATAATATTTTTCATAAGGCAAAAATAAGCAAATCAGATAAAAAGACCGATTATTTATTCATTGTAATTTCTTGAGTTGGTGTAGTAGCAATTTTGGTCACAGCTGGCAAAAATTCCTGAATAAAAGAGGTCATGTGCGGAATGTCAATTAATTTAAATTCATCCGAAACATGGTGATAGAAATCGAAGTTCTCAAAATCAAAAGTACTTATAGACTGACATGGTTTCCTGAATGCTTCATAAAACGAATAATTATCTGATCTGTAAAACAATTGATACTCGGCTTCTTTTGGTAAAAACCCAATGGTCTTTTTTCCTGTGTATTCATTTATTTTTTCAGCCATATTCGATTTATCAAAACCGGTAATGTAAGCCAGATAATCGCGTTTCATTGGTACACCAATCATTTCGATATTTAATTGTGCATATAAATTGAAGTTTTGCTTTTGAAGTTTCTGCACTAAACTTTTAGAACCTAACAAACCTTTTTCTTCACCGGCAAAAAATATAAGAAGAATACTGCGTTTATTTGATTTTGTTTCACTAAAATATTTTGCCATTTGTGCAACAGCCGTAACTCCTGAAGCATCATCGTTAGCACCATTATTAATCACATCTTCCTGTTGCTTTTTCTCCAGACCAATATGATCGTAATGCGCACTTAATACCACAAATTCTTTTTTTAGCATAGGATCAGTCCCTTCAAGAACCCCAACAATATTATAGGCGGGAGATTTAAAATTAGTGAGCGTATCACGATACGAGGAGAAATAAGGCTTTACATTATTCTTCTTAAAAAAATCTTCTAAAAACACTGCTGCTTTTTCGATTCCTTTTGTTCCGGTTTCACGACCTTCTAATTCATCCGAAGAAAGATATTTTAGAAAGTCAGACACTTCAGCCTCATTTACTTTATAGGTAATTTCAAGTGGTTCCGAAATTGATTTTGACTCTTTTTCGCTTACTGTTGTTGTATTCGACTTACAGGCTAACAAAGCAAACAGAAGAAGGAAGTATAGTTTTTTCATAAAAATAACAACTGAATTAATAGCTAAGTTATTGGTTTAAAAGTATAATATTCTGAAAATTAAAAAAATTATCCATAAAAAAACCCTTTCGATGCTAAAAAAGCTGAAAGGGTATTTTTTTATAATAAAGAGAAATTAAATTTATCCCGCAATTACAGATCTTGAAATTACAATTTTCTGAATTTCAGAAGTTCCTTCGTAGATCTGAGTAATTTTTGCATCACGCATAAAACGCTCTACATGGTATTCTTTTACATAACCATTTCCTCCGTGAATCTGCACCGCTTCAACCGCTGTATCCATTGCCACTTGTGAAGCAAAAAGTTTTGCCATTGCACCACTTACATCATAGTTTTTATGCTGGTCTTTATCCCAAGCTGCTTTCATACACAAATGACGTGCTGCTTCGATATTTACTGCCATATCTGCCAGCTTAAAAGCAATTGCCTGATGATTGCAAATTTCTGTTCCAAAAGCTTTACGTTCTTTCGAATATTTCAAAGCCAACTCATAAGCTCCCGAAGCAATTCCCAAAGCCTGAGATGCAATCCCGATACGTCCGCCTGCAAGTGTTTTCATCGCAAACTTGAATCCGAAACCATCTTCTCCAATTCTGTTTTCTTTAGGAACTTTTACATCACTAAACATTAATGAGTGTGTATCAGAACCGCGAATTCCCATTTTTTGTTCTTTTGGACCAATAGAAAAACCCGGCATATCTTTGGTCATGATCAACGCATTAATTCCTTTGTGCTTTAATTCAGGATGCGTTTGAGCAATTACCAAATAAACTGATGCTGTATTTCCGTTTGTAATCCAGTTTTTGGTTCCATTTACAATATAGTGATCTCCCATATCTACCGCAGTAGTTTTTTGCGAAGTGGCATCACTGCCTGCTTCCGGCTCACTTAAGCAAAATGCTCCGTGAATTTCTCCAGATGCTAGACCCGGTAAATATTTTTGTTTTTGTTCTTCGGTTCCAAATTCCTGTAACCCCCAACAAACTAATGAATTGTTTACAGACATTACTACAGAAGCTGATGCATCCACTTTCGAGATTTCTTCCATAGCAATAACATATGAAATCGCATCCAGACCGCTACCTCCGTATTTAGGATCAACCATCATTCCCATGAATCCTAATTGTCCCATTTTTTTTACTTGCTCAGTCGGAAAAATTTGTTTTTCGTCACGTTCAATAACGCCCGGTAACAATTCGTTTTGAGCAAAATCTCTGGCAGCTTGTTGAATCATTAAATGTTCTTCGGTCAGATTGAAATCCATAGTTATATTGTTTTATTATTTCCCCTAAACCAAATTTTAAAAATTTCGCTTAGCTGATGGTTATTTTTGTTTTTTGAATTGTTTTATTTCCTTAAAAAAGGCTTTCAAAGATAATTTTTAAATGTGGAATTAACAATGCGTGCATATAAATTTAATAGATTTGCAACAATTACGATATCGTTTTCGTAATAATTATGAAATTTAGCAATACAGACGCTAAGTTTGCAACGTTTTCTGTAAAATTGAAGAATATAATTACAGCTAAAAATAAGGTAACATATGGATCTTTGGCTCATTTACCAGAGCAAAAAGATTAAACAAGTCATAAAACACGTAAATCTACGTAAAACAAGTCTTACTAATTTGATTATTAATTAAATACGATAAAAAAAACTTGACTACCCCAAGAAAAAAACTCCCGAATAAACGACGTTTAATTGATAAATTAACATTATTTTTGCCTAAAAATTATAAAATTGACAGAACATGAAAAAGATTTTACTACTCCTTACTCTCCTTTTAAGCATACAATTTTCTACCGTTTCTGCCCAAACTCAACTAGAAGTAAATGGCGTTACGGTTCCTAGAAAAATTGAATTTCAAAACAAATCTTTACAGCTTAACGGAGCCGGAGGAAGATCTAAAATGTGGCTCGAAGTTTATGTTCAGGCATTGTATTTATCTCAATTAAGTCAGGATCCCCAATTTATTATTGACAGTGATACTGAGATGGCAATTCGAATTGAGATTACATCGTCTATGGTTTCTTCAAACAAATTAACCAAAGCAATGAATACCGGTTTCGAAAAATCGGCAGGAAGTAATCTTGAAGAATTGCGACCAAGAATAGAAGATTTTAAAAAATTGCTAAGTGATCCTATTAAAGAAAAAGATGTTTTTGTTTTAGGTTACAATCCTCTTGATCAAACTATAAATGTTTATAAAAATGAAGTTTTGAAAGGAAAGGTTCCCGGATTCGATTTCAAAAAAGCATTGTTCGGAATCTGGCTTTCTAATAAACCAGTAGACGAAACACTAAAAAAACATTTACTGGGAATATAAAAATTCTACTAAATTTTACAGAATATGAAAGCCGAAAACGCATTGTTTTCGGCTTTCTTTTTTTTGTTTGTTAAAATTGCAACAGAATACATTATTCGCATTATTCTATTTTATACTTTTACGCAAACTAAACATATCTCAACAAAATGAAAGATTTATTACAGCAATTTGAAAATAAAGAGCCTGAAATTGTTTTTAACTGGAAAGATTCTGAAACTGAAGCTGAAGGTTGGACTGTTATTAATTCACTTCGCGGAGGAGCTGCAGGTGGAGGAACAAGAATGAGAAAAGGCTTAGATATGAATGAAGTTTTATCATTGGCCAAAACAATGGAAGTGAAATTTTCGGTTTCGGGACCTGCTATTGGAGGAGCCAAATCAGGAATCAATTTTGACCCGAATGATCCTCGTAAAAAAGGGGTGTTACAACGTTGGTACAAAGCGGTTTCTCCTTTATTAAAAAGTTATTACGGAACTGGTGGAGATTTGAATGTAGATGAAATTCACGAAGTAATCCCAATGACAGAAGAATGTGGTGTATGGCATCCGCAGGAAGGTGTTTTTAACGGACATTTTAAACCAACCGAAGCAGATAAAATTAATAGAATTGGTCAATTACGTCAGGGTGTAATTAAGGTTATCGAAAACCCTAAATTCTCTCCGGATGTAACCAGAAAATATACTGTTGCCGATATGATTACAGGTTATGGCGTTGCCGAAGCGGTTCGTCATTTCTACGCGACATACGGCGGAGACATAAAAGGTAAAAAAGCAATCGTACAAGGTTTTGGAAATGTTGGTTCTGCAGCTGCTTTTTACCTTGCTGAAATGGGTGCAAAAGTTATCGGGATTATTGACCGTGATGGTGGATTGATCAAAGAGGAAGGTTTTTCTTTTGAAGAAATAAGAACTTTATTCCTGAATAAAGACGGAAACAAATTAGTTGCCGACAATATGATTCCGTTTGAAGAAATCAACTCTAAAATATGGACCATTGGTGCTGAAATTTTCACGCCTTGCGCTGCATCAAGATTGGTACAACAAACCCAAATTGACAGCCTGATCGCAAACGGACTAGAAGTAATCTCTTGTGGTGCAAATGTTCCTTTTGCTGACAAGGAAATTTTCTTTGGTTCAATCATGGAAGAAGTAGATCATAAAGTAAGTTTGATTCCTGATTTTATTTCGAACTGCGGAATGGCAAGAGTTTTTGCTTATTTTATGGAGAAGAAAGTTCAAATGACAGATGAGGCTATTTTTAATGATACTTCTGAAATTATAAAAAATGCGATTGTAAAAGCTCATGCTTTAAATCCATCAAAAACAAATATTAGTGCAACGGCTTTCGAAATTGCATTGAAACAATTAGTATAATTTTCTTTATACTTTTATTTTAAAACGAGCTAAATTATTTTGCTCGTTTTTTTTATGCCATAGATTATTAAGATTAAAAAGATTTTCAAGCTGTGTAATAAAGTTTTCTTGCAGATTTGGCAGATTGAGCAGATTTTTTCTTTTGAAGAATCAATAAATAGTATATTTTCAAAAATTGACCTGCTAAATCTTCCAAATCTGCGAGAGAAAACAACTCATTACAAAATAGCTGCAGCTCTTTGATTTTAAACAATTTTTACTACTTTTAAACGTTTTTATTATATACTATTACAAAACTCAGAATCAAAATGACTTTTACGGATTCTTCAGATAAAAAGAAATCGCTATTAATATCTACAGCTATTTATGCTGTTTTGTTGCTGCTTTTATTTTTCATTCGTTTTTGGCCTCCTTATAATCCGGAGAACAATGCAGCACTTGCTTCAGGCGGTGGCGGTGGCGGCGTGACGGTTAATTTTGGAGATAGTGATTTAGGATCAGGAGCGAATTATAAGAGTGAAGTTTTAAACATAAAAAACAACGTTAAACAAGCTCCTGCAAAAGCAACTCCAGACGAAGCGATCATAACACAGGAGAATACAAAAGACGATGTGAATGATGTAATAATTCCGGCAAAGGAAAAACCTAAAAAAGCTACTCCAGTTGTAAAACCGCAAGCGAAACCTGTTCCTGAAAAACCAAAAGTTTCTAATTCTACAAACGATGCTTTATCAAGTATTTTAAAAGGATCGAACAAAGGTGGCGATGGCGACGATAAAGCAGCAGGAAATAAAGGAAAAGCTAACGGAAGCTTAGGTTCTAACGGATATTATGGCGCCGGAGGTTCCGGTGGCGGAACTGGCGGTGGAAACGGCACAGGAAATGGAGTTGGTACAGGAAGCGGTTACGGAGCCGGAAGCGGCGGTGGTTCTGGCGGTGGCTCAGGATACTCGTTAGGAACTCGAAAAGCATTATCGAAACCGGCACCAAAATATACCTGCAATGAAGAAGGAAGGGTTGTCGTTGAAATTACAGTCGATCAAAACGGAAAAACGATTAGTGCAACTCCGGGAATAAAAGGTACTACAAATACAGCAAGATGTTTACTTGATCAGGCGAAGATTGCTGCCATGAATACAAAATGGGAACCAGATTCTGATGCGGCTGCCAAACAAGTGGGTAAGATTATTTATAATTTTAGTTTGGATTAAGAAACATGAATTGCACTGATTTACACTAATTGCTGGATTTCGAATATATAAAAAAGGCTTTCTGAATATTTCAGAAAGCCTTTTTTATTCGCTTTTATGTAATCTCGACGCAGGAGAAATCCTTACAATCACATACTCTACTACTTCTTCTTTAATCTTTTTTCTATTCTCTTTCTTCTATTCTCTTTTCTTCCGCGTAAGGGATAGAAGCTGGCTACCGAAGTAGCGCTGATAGCCCGAACGCAATAAAAAAATGGGCAAATCAACGTGATGCTGATTGGCCCATTTTTTTATTGTGGTCACGCCCAAATGATCATTTTACTTGGGACTTGTAGCAATTACAAACTTCAAATTGTTCTTTACTCCTATTTGCAGTACGTCGACTAAATCCTGTACTTGCAGATTAAACGGAATTCTAACTACAACGGTTTGCTCCTTGTCTGCTCCTATTTTTGACATCAGACTCGTTTCGAGATTTTCAAAATCTACGGGTTCTTTGTCGATGTAGAACTTTTTATCTTCGGTAACTGATAAACTGATCAGTTGCTTATTTGTTTTTTCATTTGATTTCGCTTTAGGCAAAGTCATTTTTATAACATTAGGGTTTGCAAGTGTTGAGATAATAAGGAAAAACAACAGCAGGAAAAACATAATATCACTTAATGATGAAGTCGCCACTTCGGCATGAAATCTTCTTTTTCTCTTAATAGACATACCTTATGCTCTTTGAATTATATTTACAAATTCTAATATTTGTTTTTGGATTTTTAAAGCAAAATCATCAATTTTTCCGTTTAGTAAATGGTAAGCACTATAGGCAATAATACCTACGATTAATCCTGAACCTGAACTGATCATTTTTTCGTATAATCCTCCGGAAATGTTTCCGATACTAATGTTTTCTGTTACTGAGATGCTGTAGAAGATTTTGATAACTCCGGAAATGGTCCCGATAAATCCTAAAGTTGGTGCGATACCGGCGATAAGTCCCAGATGCCCCAAACGTCTTTCCATTTCTCCAATTTCGATATCGGCAGCACGGTCCATGTTTGATTCTATTTCTGCAATTGGTCTTCCGATCACGAGAACTCCTTCTTTTAGAATATTTCCTGCAGCGGTATTGCTTCTTTCTACAATTGTTCTTGCCAATTCTATATTACCGGCATTTAGTTTATCTCCTACATCCTGCATTAATCGTGCATCAATTTTAGAGGCTTTACTTATATATAGATAACGTTCTATAATAACGTAAAAGGTGTAGAATAATAATAGGGCAATCGGGATTAGGAAAAAACCTCCTTTTAAGATAAATCCTAAAACTGAGATTTCGGTATTTGGTGCAATTTTTTCGATAACTACGTTTGATGCGGCGTTTGCAATGGTGTCTGTTTGTAATTGAATAAAACTAAACATATATTAATTCTGGTTTTTAATAATTAATTCTAAAAAATATTTGAAATTTGCAATAAAGATAATTTTCGCTGTAATATAAAACTAAAAAAAACGAAAATTATTTCAATCGACAACTATTTTATCCAAAATACATGAACTATCAGGAAACTACGAATTGGATGTTTAATCAACTCCCGATGTATCAACTTCAGGGCGCCTCTGCATATAAGGAGGATTTGACCAATATTAAACTATTGGCAACGCATCTTGATAACCCTCAAAACAGGTTAAAATGCATTCATGTTGCAGGAACAAACGGCAAGGGATCGACTTCGCATATGCTGGCTTCGGTTTTACAGGAAGCGGGATATAAAGTGGGTTTGTATACTTCACCTCACTTAAAGGATTTCAGGGAGAGAATTAAAATAAATGGTGAAGAAATTTCGGAAGATTTTGTTTGTGAATTTGTCGCCAAACACAAGGATTTTTTTGAAGCGAATGATATGAGTTTTTTCGAAATGTCGGTTGGTTTGGCTTTTGATTATTTTGCTTCTGAGAAAACAGATATTGCAATTATCGAAGTGGGTCTTGGCGGAAGATTAGACGCTACTAATATTATCACGCCTTTGGTTTCGGTTATTACGAACATCGATTTAGATCATACTCAATTTTTAGGCAATACTCCGTCAGCAATTGCTGGTGAAAAGGCCGGAATTATTAAACCTAATGTTCCTGTTGTTATTGGTGAATATACGAATGAAACTCAGCCTGTATTTTTGGCTAAAGCCGAAGAAAACAAAGCGACTATATATTTTGCTGCTGATTTAATTGCTGAAGTTTTCCCTTCGGATTTAATTGGGGATTACCAATTTCATAATAAGAAAACGGTTCAGGAAACTATTGCTGTTTTGAATTCTCAAAATGAATTTAAGGTTTCTGATGAAAGTCTGAAATCTGGTTTATTGAAGGTGGTAAAAAATACGGGCTTACAAGGAAGATGGCAGCAATTGGGCGAAAATCCGAAAATCATTTGCGACACGGCACATAACAAACATGGTTTGGCGGTTGTGATGAATCAGATTCAAAAAGAAACTTTTGATCGTTTACATATTGTTTTGGGAGTTGTAAACGACAAAGATCTGGATGCTATTTTGCCTCTTTTTCCTAAAAATGGGCACTACTATTTCTGCAGGCCTGATTCGTCGAGAGGTTTAGACACTGAAATCCTGAAAGAAGCGGCTAAAAAACATGATTTATTAGGAGAGAAATACGATTCTGTAGCCGAAGCTTTCACTGCTGCGAAGCAAAACGCCACAGAAAATGATTTTATCTATGTTGGCGGAAGCACTTTTGTTGTTGCCGAATTGCCATTAAACTAACGGAATTTTAAATTGTCTGAAAAAGACTAAAAAAACTTCTTTTATAATAAATTCAATTACAACGAGATAGAAAAAACTTTAAAAAAACTTTAAATTTTTAGCGGGTTTTGTTTGCAGAACTGAAAAAGTGCCTTATATTTGCACTCGCAATCACAAACGATAGCAACCTAGTAAAATAGGGCGATTAGCTCAGCTGGTTCAGAGCACCTCGTTTACACCGAGGGGGTCGGGGGTTCGAACCCCTCATCGCCCACCAATTTTAAGCAACCTCTAAAGTCTTTTGATTTTAGAGGTTTTTTTATGGTTCGAAAAAACTTCACTTTTCTGCGTCCATCTGTGATCCCTTAATTTTGGGATCAAACGCAAAGTTTGGGGATTAGGCAAAAAGATTAGATAATCTGAATAAGAAGAAATCTAGAAATATACTAAATTTAGTAAAAACACAAAATTCTCAAAGCTTTGTACACTTAGTGTATAAACACAACTTAAATCCGTGAACTCTGCGAATCCCGATAACTATCGGAAATGCGCCCTGTGCGGTAAAAAATAATTAGTGAGTATATTTTTTCTATGTTTTTCTACAACATTTAACGTTGATACGAAATTCGCTTTGTTATTTTTTCTCTTTTACCTGAATAATTTCACTTTTTATGGAATCATTCGGTTTTAGTGTATCCTTTTCTTTATTGATGATTTCATTATCACTAATTGTATCATTATCGATTACTGCTGGCTCTCCATCTATTACTGCTTTTCCCATACAGCTTGATAAAGAAAAAAGAAGACTCAAGGAAAACAAGACTAATTTCTTAATTGGTTTAATCCTAATTCTGCTCACTCTATTTCTCAAGTTATCATATTTGAAACTATTGTCATTCTTAATTTGATCAAACTTAAAATGGCCACAAATACTTTCTTTTCCTGAGTTTTCAATCAAATAATTTTTAATTTCAGTATTCTCCATTTTCGTAAAATCAATTACTGTTTTACTACAAGAATTACAAAATCTGCCCTCTTTATTTGGTATCATTGAATTCCAATTTTGACTGCAGGGTTTTGGGATAATAATTTTATTTTCCATTTGATTAAAGAATTATTAATTGTTGTTTAAAGCTTGTTAGCTTCTTCACGCAAGACAAATATAATGCCGCAATAAATGAACTCTTAAAATTGAGAAAAAATATAGTTGCAGTTCTTATTAATCAATTACTCAATTTCACTTTTATTATTTTAAAATTTCCGTTTTCATCTTCTTCCCATTTATCTTGGCCAATTAAATAATATTTTCCTTTTTCTTTAATTATCCGATTTTCAAAATCCTTGTCTTCTGATATGAATGCATTAGTTTTTGCGATCATATGCCAGATTCTATTTTTAAATGACCAGATTGAAATATTATTCCACCAACCTTCATTTGTCCTTGAAAAAACTATTATTTCGTTTGCCTTGTCATTATTAACATCTTCAGTTTTCACTACAAAGATCCCTAAACTTTGAGCAAAACTTATTTTAGGAATATTATCTTTAAATTCAATATCTATATCACAACTATTTCTTCCGCATTCAATTTCACTTGTTATTACATTCCATTTATAATTTACAAATGCCGTATCATTAATTTTATCATTATCAAGATCCCCCACAAAAAATTTTCTGTTATATATTTCTATTTTATCCGTAATAGGTTTTTCTATTTTCGTTTTTTTCGAAATACTTTTTTCTGTTTTAGTTTCGCAACTATAAATAACCAAAAGCAAAATTAAAAATCTAATTTTCATAATTACATTTCCTCTATTATACTAAACGTCGATTAACTCATTTACATCAGCAATAAAAAATCTTAATCTCTTCAACTTATAAACGTTCAATGCTTTTTATGGTAATCCCAACAAAGCAATCATCCATACAGCCTTTTTCGACATATCCGCATTGCGATATTAGTCCATCATTTTTTGCTTCAAAATAATTCGTTACATTTTTTCGTTTCACTAGCCATTCATCTTTCGCTTTTGCGTAGATTTCGTCTAATGTTAAAGCAGCGGCAGCACCTGAATTTTGATGACTATTTATTTCGCTTTCATTCTCTGTCCTCTCTAATTGTTCTGCCGGAATATTGGCTGTATTACCAATATATTTAAAATTTCTGGATATGATTTTTCCATTAGATACTGTTATTGTAGTTTACCAGCTGTACGTTGCAAATACAGAACCTCCCACAACAACATATTTATATGAATTTTTCGAAGATTCTTTAAAATTAAACCACGTAGCCTGACTGCTTTGAAAATCGTTTTTATAACTCAAACTTTCATCTGAAGAACAGGAAATTATTAAGGTACTAATAAATAATAATGTCATGCAGTAAATTTTGTTTTTCATAATTTATGTTTTTAATGTTATACTGTATTTTTTACTATTCTAAGCTACAACACAAATACAACTTTTTAGTTGCTTGCGCATTGGAATACTTTTAAGCAAATATTGTTGCAAATTATTCTTCAAAAACTAAACCCATCTGCATTAGGCGGCTTATCGTTTTATCTTCTAATAAATCTTTCGATAGACTTGAATGCTCAATATTCATCACATCAGGAAATTGAATAGTTCTCAATTTATTGTTTTTTAAAGCAATATCTCCTAGTTTTTTGTTTTTGGAAAAGTTTAAGCTTTTCAATAAATAATATTATTAAAAAAATGTCAAAAGTTTCAGTTTTTTAAACACTTTAACGAATATAACATTTTACTACAATTAATAAGCTATTCCTAATTGGTTTACAAATCAAAACCCTCCAAAGTCATTTGATTTCGGAGGGTTTAGGTTGAAATTTGATATTTAATATTGTAGCCCTACATTAAGATCAATTCGTTAGATTAATCATTTATAGTTGTATGATAATTATTTCATCAGGCTAATATTTGTCAAACCGCCATCAGATAAGATTTCGGTGCCTACTATAAAAGCTGAATCATCAGATGCCAGGAATACAGCGGCTTTTCCAATATCAGAAGGAAGTCCTTGTCTGCCTACAGGTGTGATATCGATCCACATTTGTTTTACTTGCTCTACATGTTCCTCTGGCACGATTTTTCCAAAAACAGGTGTATCAATAGAACCAGGTGAAAGTGCATTGACGCGTATTTTTCTTGATAACAAATCCAAAGACAAACCTTTAGCCAATGATATAATAGCTGCTTTTGCTGCTGAGTAAATAGCCATACCTGGTGCTGCACGATGAGCCGCACTTGATCCGATCAATATAATGGATGCACCATCATTCAAATACGGCAGTGATTTTTGCACCGTGAAATAGGCACTTTTCAGATTCAAATTCATATAGCTGTCATAACTTTCTTCTGTAGCATTCTCTATGGTTCCCATTTCTACACCATCTATAGCACCTCCCGCATTTACTACTAATACATCAATTTCACCAAATTTATCAAAGGTCTTTTTGAATGTATTTTCCAAGTCATTACTATTCGTAACATCGCCTGGAATGCTAATAAAATCTGAACCCAGAATCGCTACAGCATCGTTTAATGTTTTCTCATTTCTTCCTGTAATAGTACCAACGGCACCTTCTTTTTTGAATGCTTCTGCTATGCCAAATCCAATCCCACTATTACCGCCTGTAACTACTGTTACTTTATTTTTTAATTTGCTCATTTTGTTTCTTTTTAATTTTTTAATCGATGAAATTAAAGACCGTAAATACCCCCTGAAACAGAAATTTTTTCACCTGTAATCCAACCTGCATCTTCAGAAGCAAGAAATACCGCTACTTTGGCAATATCTTCAGGTTGTCCGGTACGACCAAGCGGCGTAGTGGCAACAAATTTTGTTTCGGCATCACTACCAATAAAACCTGCGCTACGTGAACCTTCTGTTTCTACAATCCCAGGCAAAATAGAATTGATGCGGATGTTTCTTCCGCTAAATTCCTTAGATAATGAAATTGTAATGGCATCCAGAGCTGCTTTAGTTGCTGAATATACAGATCCTGTTGGAAGAGGCGTATTACTTGCTCCCGAACTAACATTGATAATATTCCCACCTTTTTCACCAAATGATTTTAAAGCAGCCTGAATAGAAAGCAATGATCCTAAAACGTTAATATTAAACTGCGAGTGGAAAGATTGGGCTGAAAACTCTTCAATTGGTGCATATTGATAAATACCCGCATTGTTTACCAAAATATCCAAAGTACCGAAAGCTTTTTTTGTTTCCTCAAAAATTCTTGTTACGTCTGATTCTTTTGAGACATCACCTTGCACTGCAATTGCATCTCCGCCATTATCTGTAATCTCTTTTACTACTTTATCCGCATCTTCTTTACTTGATGCATAATTTACTACCACTTTTGCACCTTCGGCTGCAAAATATTTAGCAATAGAAGCGCCGATTCCTTTTGAAGCACCTGTAATTACTGCTACTTTGTTTTTTAATTTATTCATTTTTAATGTTTTTTATAATGTTACTGATGCAAATTTATAGCAGTTTAATTTATTTTAGTAACTTTGTAACTAAAAGTAACAGTAACCTTGAAGTAACAAAGTAACCTTATGGAATGCACAGTACCCGAAAAAGAGCAACACAAAAAAGAGATGATGGCTGTCCAGGACTCAATGGATGTTTTGAGTGGAAAATGGA
This sequence comes from Flavobacterium sp. SLB02, assembly GCF_009664855.1. Classification (GTDB taxonomy): domain Bacteria; phylum Bacteroidota; class Bacteroidia; order Flavobacteriales; family Flavobacteriaceae; genus Flavobacterium. The sequence goes on along the minus strand of NZ_CP045928.1, from coordinate 5,880,739 downwards.
AAATTGCTATTATTTCTTCTATCTGCTATTATAACAAAAGAAGATTTTCTGATATATTGAATGATGTTGTTGGCATTTCGAATAAAATGCTAAGCAAGGAATTAAAAGAATTGGAAGTAAATAAACTGATTAAAAGATCTGTTTTAGAAACGCAACCTATCACTGTTCAATATACACTAACAGATCACGGAAAAACACTGCAGACAATTATTAATAATTTGACAGATTGGGGCATAGAGCATCGAAAAAAAATTATTGGTGATTAATTTCTTTTTACTTCCAATATAAAATTTCTCCTCTTAACGTCTATTATTATATAAAAAAAACGTCGTCAAATTTAGAGTATCACTCAAATTTTCATACATTTGAAAAAATAAAAACAATGAATAGAAAAGGTTGTCTTCCTCCGCCAAGAGTTTAATTTCTTTCTAAAATGAGATGAAGTTACAAGTTGATAGCATATCAACTGTTTCTGTGTATTTCATATTTAACTAGTAATTAATTAAATCTTGTTCGGTTTCGAGCAGACACTTTTCATGAAAAATTCATATCTAAAGTTACACTTAGCTGTACTACTTTCGGGTTTTACCGGTATTTTCGGTAAACTCATTTCTCTTAATGAAGGACTTTTAGTTTGGTATAGAACCTTCTTTTCTGCCATTATTTTATTTTTTCTTATCCAATTGACCAAAACATTGGTTCAAATCAATATTCGGGAAAAATTAAATATTGCTAAAATCGGTTTTTTTATAGCCATTCATTGGGCATTTTTTTATGCCAGTATAAAATATTCAAGTATTTCTATTGGAGTAGTTTGTTATTGCCTTACCAGCTTTTTTACGGCGATTTTCGAACCCTTGATCAATAAAAACAAACTCGTTTTTTCTCAATTAATCTTTAGTGTCATCACATTATTTGGCATCAGTCTGATTTTCCATTTTGATAGTTCTTATCATACCGGAATTTTATTAGGCTGCGTTTCATCTGCATTTGCCGCTTTGTACACCATTTACAATGAGCGTTTGGTAAAAACCTACGACAGTAAAGTCATCAATTATTATCAAATGATTGGCGGAACAATTTGTTTAGGAATTTTAATGCCTTTTTATTTGATCTTTTTTCCTGTTGAAAGTTTAATCCCTAACGGAAGCGACTTTTTTTATCTGATATTGCTGTCATTATTTTGTACCGTTGGCCTCTATGTTTTGTTTGCCGAGGCATTAAAAAAAATACCTGCCTTTACAACCAATCTTACCTTTAACCTAGAACCTATTTATGCGATAATTTTAGCATTTGTATTTTTTAATGAAGGCAAGGAAATGAGCAAATCATTTTACCTTGGATTATTTTTCGTGATGACTTCTGTCATTCTTCAAACCATTATTTCCTTAAGAAGGAAGAAATAAAAACGAAACCTCCAGAGTCATTGACTTTGGAGGTTTTTAAAATTTAAAGACTTTTCTATTTTTTCACCAAGGGCTAACCTCTGTTTATTCTTATTTTTCACTTTTGTTAAAATTGTAAACATTACACGTTTGCTTTTTAATATTATTTAACGAAATTTAAAATATTTATAGGTTTTTTCTAATATTTTTTAATATTTTTGAAAACCAAAACCAAAAACGAAACCAAAACCTTTAATATTTAATCTTTTGAAAAAACTTCAAAAAGAACTTCTTTATATATTTCTATTTGGATTATTCCTAAACACTCCAAAAATTTTCAGCCAAAATAATAATGAAGTTTTAACTTACAATTGGTTCGACAAAAATTTAGGTAAAGAATCTCTGAATTACAATAATGGGACCGGACATTTAAATTTTGACAGAACAATAAATGATTCGCATCGTTATTATAATACTACCGAATTCAAAAATGGCAGTATTATTTATGAAGGTCAAAGCTACTTTAATTTAGACTTAAAATATGATCTTTTTAATGATCAGCTAATAGCTAGACCTTACATTGAATCACCAAACATACAAATCAATCTTATTAAAGAAAAAGTTGATTCTTTTAAAATTGACAATGAAAATTTCATCAATATAAAGCAAACATCTACCAACTTTAAATCTGGTTATTATGAAGAAATTATAGTTGGAAATAATGATGTTTTATACATAAAATATAATAAGGAGAAAAAAGATGTCATAAAAGACTATTCTGTTTTCGTCGATTATAAATCTCATAATGACTATTTACTATTAAAAGATAATAAACTTACCTTAATTAATGATAAAAAAGAAATCATAAAATTATATCCTGATCAAAAAAGAAAAATAAATGATTTCTTTCTTATGAATAAGGATTTAAGAAAGACCAATCAGGTTTTATTTATGAAAAATCTAATAAAATACATTAACAATTTTTAATTTCTAGAAAATAATTAAATGAGAATTTTTACTATTATTTTACTTTTTTTTGGTTTAAATCAGTTAATGTATTCACAAGACTCAAAACCAACTATTAATATTAATTACAGCAACATTAATCAAATCGAAGTTTTAAAAAAAATTGAGGCTTCGACAAATTACAAATTTTACTTTCAAGAAGAGTGGTTTGATAATACTGTTTTAATTTCTGGCAACTTCCAAAATAAAACAATAGACGAAATATTGTTTAAAATATTCAAGGACACAGATCTTAATTTTTTTGTGGATAAAAATAAAATCATCTTTACTAAAAACAGTGTTATTTATAATAAATACCCTGTAAAAGGCGCGGCTGATTCCAGAAACATACAAACTCCTGTATTCTTTCAGCAATATGACTCAATTGGTAAAAATGAGCCAAATGCAAAAGATAATCACATTGCATTAATTGGTAAAGAGCAAGTAGAAGAAACTGAAGTAGATTTTTATACTTTATCTGGTATTATAACAGACCTAAAGGATAATAAACCTCTTGCTGATGTAACGGTAAAAGTAAAAAACACAAAAATCATTGCGACAACTGATGCTGCAGGTTTTTATAGTTTAAAACTTCCTACTGGTATAAATACTATTGAAGTTGAATCGTTAATCTATAAAAATACTTCGAGAAAAATAATGATTTACAGCAATGGAACTTTAGATTTTTCTATTATCGAAAAAATAAACCAGCTGAATGAAGTTGTAGTAAAAGGCAAAAACAGCCAAAATATTAGAACAGCAATTACTGGAGTTACAACATTAGAAGCAGAAGGTTTAAAAAACATTCCGCTTGTTCTTGGTGAACGTGACATTTTAAAAGTCGCTCTAACAATTCCAGGAATAAAAACAGCAGGAGAAGGCTCATCAGGATTTAGTGTTCGTGGAGGAAAAGAAGATCAAAATCTACTTCTTTTAGACAATGCAACTCTTTATAATCCTACTCACCTATTTGGATTCTTTTCATCTATTAATCCTTATACTATAAATAAAGTAGACATCTATAAAGGTGGTATTCCATCTGAATTTGGAGGAAGACTATCGTCTGTATTTGACATTACTTCTAAAAATGGAAATGTAGACAAAATCTCTGGAGAAGGTGGAATTGGACCTGTAACGAGTAATTTAACCGCTTCAATTCCTGTTGTAAAAGGAAAAGCAAGTTTATTGGTTGGAGGAAGAGCAACTTATTCTGACTGGATTCTTAAATCTTTAGATGATGAAAATCTTAAAAACAGCCAGGCTTCTTTTTATGATCTATTTGCAAAATACAATCATAAAATAAATCAAAACAATTCAGTTGAGGGAACTGCCTATTATAGTAGAGATGCTTATAATATAACACCTGATTCTTTATATAAATACAGTAACAGACTTATTTCTTTGAAATGGAAGCATAATTTCAGTGAAAAAACGAACACCGAATTTAATGTAAGTAACAGTGAATATAACTTTAGTATTAATTACAATTCAACCAATCCGGAATCTTTTCTTTTTAAATATAAGATAAACGAAACTCAGGCTAGTATAAAATTTAACACTTCATACAACGCAAAACATAAATTTACTTATGGAATTCAAACTAAACTTTACAAGGTTAATCCTGGAGAAATGACACCAAACGGATCGTTTTCTTTGATAACCCCAATAAAAGTTGATGACGAAAAAGGATTAGAATCTGCAGCATATTTCTCAGATAAATTTCAAATTACCGAGAAATTATTACTTGATGTTGGCGCAAGATATTCATTGTATGCTGCTTTAGGAAGATCAACTCAAAAAATATATCAGGAAAACGTACCTTTAACTCCATCTACAGTTATTGAAGAGAGAACTTATGGCAATAATGAAGTCATAAATACTTCAGGAGGTTTTGAGCCCAGAATTGGATTACGTTATATTTTTGATCCTTCATTTTTTATTAAAGCAGGTTTCGATAAAAACTTTCAATATATCCACCTATTGTCAAACAACTCTACTCAAGCTCCAACAGATACCTGGAAATTATCTGATTTAAACGTAAAACCAGAAAGTGGAATACAGTACTCATTAGGTCTCTTTAAAAAATTAGAAAACCATGATATCGAATTAAGTTTAGAAGGATATTATAAAACATCTAAAAACATATTAGATTATAAGGTTGGTGCAAATATTATATTAAACCAGGATTTAGAAACCGAATTACTTCAAGGAGACGGAAAATCTTATGGAGTAGAATTTTTACTAAAGAAGCCAAACGGCAAGCTTAATGGATGGATTGGCTACACATATTCAAGATCTTTAATAAAACTGAACAGTCAGTTTTATGATGAAAAAGTAAATAACGGAGAATTTTTTCCTTCAAATTTTGATAAACCCCACGATGTTAGCATTGTGATGAATTATAAATTTACTCATAGATATAGTTTTTCATCTAATTTTGTATATCAAACCGGAAGACCAGTAACTTACCCTATTGGTAAATACGATTACAATGGGATAGAATACACATTATATAGTGACCGAAACAAATACAGAATACCTGATTACTATAGACTGGACATTGGCTTAAACATTGAAGGGAATCATAAAATAAAAAAATTAGCACATAGTTTTTGGAATATTTCAATTTATAATGTGTTAGGAAGAAACAATCCATACTCTGTCTTTTTTGTAACAGAGGACGGAAAAGTTAAAGCCTACAAAACGTCAATTTTTGCAGTTCCAATACCAACTATTACTTATAATTTTAAATTTTAAAGAGTTATGAAAAAAATCTTCTACTATAGATTTCTTATAACGATACTGCTTGCATCAGTTTTTGGATGCACAACTCCGTATAACTATCAGGCCAATGGCTTTGAAGATGTTATTGTTATTGAAGCAACCATCACGAATGAATACAAGTTTCAGGAAATAAAAATATCAAGAACATATACTCTTGAAGAAAGTACTCCTAAATTTGAAACTGAAGCTGTTGTATATGTGACTGATGACGCAAACAACAGATATGAATTTGAAGAAGGTGACAGCTCATATATTTCTGCAACACAATTTCAGGCAAGTCCGGAAAGACAATATCAATTGCATGTTCTAACCAAAAATGGAAAATCATATGTTTCCACTACTGAAAAATTAACTACGCAAACGCCACTTGAAAGTGTTGAGGCCAAAGCAGTAACCAAAAATAATATTTTGGGCGTAGAAATAACTGTAAATAGTACCGATCCAACAAATACATCTAAATACTACAGATACGAATACGAAGAAACATCTAAAATTATTGCTCCGAAATGGTTTCCACAGAAAGCTGTTGCCAACATGTTTCCTGCAGGATCTAAACCTAAAGGTGAAATCATTTTTGTGGAAAGAACCACAGAAGCCAGAGTTTGTTTCTCAAGTCAAAAATCAAACACTATACTTTTAACAAGTACGAATAATTTATCTTCAGACAAGGTGGTAAATTTCCCTGTAAGATTTATTAGCAGTACAGATAATTATATTAGAAACAGATACAGTATTCTTGTAAAACAGTATGTTCAAAGCCTTGCTTCGTATACGTACTACGAAACATTAAAAAGTATATCAAGTTCCGGAAGCTTACTCTCACAAACGCAACCGGGGTTTTTCGCAGGAAATATTAAATCTGTTGATAATCCACGAGAAAAGGTCATTGGATTTTTTGATGTAAGTTCATATTCAGAAAAAAGACTGTTTTTTAATTTTATAGATATTTTTCCTAAAGAAAAAATTCCGGAATATCAGTATCACTGCCCTGATGAAAGTCAAATTGTTAAAGAAGCACCTGACCTTTACTTTTATAACTATTGCTTTAATGAAGATCCTGCTTTTCTTTGTAGAGGCAATGAAATTCTTGATTTCATTAGTACAAACAGCAAAATCTACTACCCAAGCAAACCAACAATCTACATATTGTATCCTGTTGCATGCGGAGATTGCACATCTTTTTCATCAAATATAAAACCATTATTTTGGATAGATTAAAACATATATTAGTCCTAGTATTATTATTGAGCTGCAAGCAAATAATCTTTGCTCAAAATAATAATTCTTCAATTGAACTGAATGAAGTTGATACAAATCTTAACGAAACTGTTTATATAAGTACCAATAGTAACTCATTTTTAACTGGAGAAACTTTATTATATAACATTTCCTGCCTAAATAAAACAACAAATTTACCAACTAAGTATAGCAAAGTTGCGTATTTTAAACTTATTGACAGCAATAAAAAAACCATTACAACACAAAAGATATTTCTTAAAAACGGAACTGGAAATGGTGATTTTTTTATTCCTACCACTTTAGAAACTGGTACTTATAAAATAATAGGATATACTAACTGGATCTTAAATAAAAATATTGAAAATTATTTTATCACTGATATTTATATAGTAAATCCTTATAAAGAAATTAGCGCACAAACAACAAATCAAAGTCAAGTATTAATTTCAGAACCAGCAACTAACAGCAATATTTCATTTAATTTTAATAATAAGATATTAGCGAATCGTCAGAAAGTTGAATTAAGCGTTAAAACTTCTAATGACGATTTTTTAAAAGGAAATTATACAATATCTGTAAGAAAATCAGATGGTTTTTCTGTTCAGAAAGCGTTATTTAACGATTATAAGTTAATAAATCAAAACAAAAATCCTAACAATATTATTTCTTCTGATTTTATTCTTCCGGAATTAAGAGGAGAAATTATTAAGGGAAGAATAAAATCTAATTTAGGTGAAATAAATAACCAAAAAGTAGCTTTATCGATTGTTGGAAAAAATTATGATTTAAAAATAGCTAAAACAGATGAACAAGGGCGATTTACTTTTAATTTAGAAAAAGCAAATACAAACCCCAATATCGTAATTCAATTACTTGGAGACAATAAAGAAAATTATAGTATCGAAATTGACGAACCTAAGGAAACGGACTTTTCTTCGCTAGTATTTCCTGCTCTTCAATTAAATTCAGAATCAAATAAAAACATTACTGAAAGATTAATTTCAAGTCAGATAGAAAATGCATATTATAATACAAAAAAGGATAGCATAATTAATAATGATAAATTTGTTCCATTTTTTGGCACTTCAACTATCGAATATAAATTTGATGATTTTACCAGATTTCCAACAATGGAAGAAACCGTTACCGAAATTATAACTAGTGTAGTTTTTAGAAAAGAGAAAGATAATTATAGTTTACTGGTTTACGATCATAATCAAACTTTCAACTCAACATTACCTCCATTAGTCGTTGTTGACGGATTGATACTTGAAAATTTGAATGATTTTTTTACATACAATCCTAAAAATCTCTATAGCGTAAATGTTGTAAAAGGTCTTTACTACTATGAAGCAAAGTCATTTAACGGATTACTTTTCTTTACAACAAAGAAAGGTGATTATGAAACAAAACTTAGTGGAAGCTACATAATAAAGCCTCAGCTTTTAAGACCAGTAGATACAAAAAGATATTTCCAACCTGATTATACTCAAGATAAAAACACAAGAATTCCTGACTATAGACATCAACTTTTATGGCTGCCAAATGCTGATTTAAGTGCAATTAACTCAAATATTCAATTTTACACATCGGATGTTTCCGGTAAATTTGAAGTAGTATTAGAAGGTTTTTCGGCAACAGGAAAGCCTGTTTATATAAAAGAAATTATTGATGTAAAAAGTATAGATTCAAACTAAAAAACAGTAAGACTGATAAATTTTTCATCTAAAGTGTATTTTATTAGAGAACAGATTTAAACTCCATTTGAATCTGTACTCTAATTTTGAAATATTTTACCACGGGCTTATTCCGGTTTCATCTTCTATATCATTACTAAAAAATTGTCCTGTAGGCGCATTTTCATCTGTAAAAGTATGTTTGATAATAAAAGCCGCAGCACTTTCTACTGAACCCGGACCACTATGATGATTAAAATCTGTAGCCGTATAACCCGGATCAATTGCATTTACTTTAAAAGGGAATTCTCTCAACTCATACGCCAATGCAATAGTATAGGCGTTCAAAGCTGCTTTTGATGTAACATAACTTGCTGCTTTAAAATTATAATATTTCCACGCTGGATCGCTATGCAAGGTCAGAGATCCTAGTCCCGAGGTAATATTACTTATTCTTGGACTTTCCGATTTTTTAAGAAATTCCAAAAATGCTTGAGTAACACTGATAACACCAAAAAAATTAGTATCAAATACATTTTGAATGTCTTTAATCGATGTATCTAAAGCACTTTGCGGAAACTCCCCGCTGATTCCTGCGTTGTTGATCAGAATATCCAATTTTCCTTGCTCACTTTCGACAATGTTTTTCGCCGCTAAAATGGTGTCCGGTTTCGTAACATCAATTTCAATGGGTTTGATATTTTCAAATCCGCTTTCGCTTAATTCTTTTACTACCGCCTGCCCTTTTTCAAGATCACGGGTTCCTAAATAAACAAATAATCCTTTTTTAGAAAACTCTTTTACCAGTTCTAAACCAATGCTTCTATTTGCTCCTGTAATTAATACTGAATTCATTTTTTTCTTGTTTTAAATTATTGAAGCAAAGGTCATTCCTTTAAAAATAAAATCATTTGCCATTTGACAAAAAGCAATTTAACTTATATTTTTTCTTATTCTGCTTAATGAGGATTGAGTAACACCTAAATAGGAAGCAACATAAGATAACGGAACACGATTGACAACATTGGGATAGATTTCTAAAAATTTTAAATAACGTGTAGTCGCATCTTCTGAAATTTGCGGACTTCTTCTTTCTACTTTCTGCATTAACGCTCTCGAAATAACTTTATGCACTATTGCGTCCCATCTCACGATAGTATTAGAAAGTTCTTTCCAGTCTTTTTTAGAAAAAACCACAATGGTAGTATCTGTAATTGCCTGTACATACGCTGTCGAAGCAATTTCATTTTCAAAACTTTCCAAATCCACTACAAGATTATTTTCATCAATAAAGTACTTCGTAATTTCTTCTCCCTTATTATTATAATAACAAACCCTAACAATACCATTTAAAACAAAACCTACTTGCTGTGCAACTTTTCCAGCTTCAGAAAAATATTCCTCTTTTTTTAATTCTAATGCTGTAGCTTTATTTAAAACCAAGTCGATTTGTTGGGAATTTAAATTCCCAAATTGCAATATATATTCTATAAACTGTTCCATAGTTGCAAGTTAGTCAAAGTTATTAGGGAAGAATTTGTCATTTGGCAAAAAAAATAAAATCCTAAATATTATTTCTCAAATAAATTTTCGGTTTTACTTAAAAACTCTTCTGTTGCTTCTTCTATATTTATATTCATCCTTTCGGCTAAAATGGCCAACCACCAGATAGATTCTCCTATTTTATGTTTAAGTTCTTTCTCTGTATTTTCTTTTGGCCATCTGCCTTGTTGCGACATTACATGGCGTCCTACCAAGCCGGCATCTGTTAAAAAAGCCAATGCATCTTCTTCTACAGTCCATTCACTTCCATGATGATTCAGTTCCAGTTCGTGATAACGTTGTCTTATTTTTAAAGAACGTTCTTTTAATTGTTCAAAATTTATCGATGCCATAGTTTAATTTTTGTTGAATGATTCTTTGAATGCGACAGGACTTAAGCTGGTCTTCTTTTTAAATAATTTATTGAACGATTGCGGATGTTCGAATCCTAATTTATATCCAATTTCTGCAACTGAATAAGTCCCGTTTGCAATATATTCTTTTGCTTTTTCAATTAATTTATCATGAATAAACTGTTGTGTATTTTGACCACAAAGATTGCGTAACAAATCGCTCAGATATCTTGGTGAAAGATTCAATTGCTCCGCCAAAAACTGTACGGTCAGCACGCCCTTTATCAATGTTTTCTCCTGATCAAAATAATCATTTATTTCATTTTCTAATTTAGCCAATACATCATGATTCACTGCTTTGCGCGTAATAAACTGCCTATTGTAAAAACGATTACTATAATTAAGCAAAAGCTCTATCTGAGATAGGATAACATCCTGACTAAAATTATCTATACGTTCCTTAAGCTCATTTTGTATAGAAGCAAAAACTCCTAAGATTGTTTGCTTTTCCCGCTCTGATAAATACAAAGCTTCAGATGCCGAATAATTAAAAAAGCCATATTTTTTAATAGTATTATTTAAAGCATACGGACGAATAAAATCGGGATGAATATGCAATGACATTCCACTATAATCCGCTTCTTCATCCTGCATTCTCAAGATTTGTCCTGGAGAAACAAAAGACATTCCTCCTTCTTCAAAATCATAAAAACCCTGACCATATCGTAATTTTCCTGAGAAGTTAGTTTTAAAAGAAATTTTATAAAAATCCAAAATAATTCCCTGTTCAAAATCCTTAGGATCAAAAATGGCTTCTCCGTAATTCAGAATACTAATAAGCGGATGCATTGGCTTAGGCTGCCCCATAGCAACATGCAGTTCAGATATTGTATGGAATATTTTAGGCTGATTTTTCATTGTTGCTGTTTTTATTACTGCTCTACTTTTAAGGTTTTTACTTTCCCAAATTTACAAAATGTTCTACAGGCGTAATATTCCAACTCACAGTGTTTTGATCAATTAAGTCATGCACAATAGAATCGCTGAGTTCGGTCATTAATTTGTGCATAGCATTTGTACCGTCTTCAGCATTTCTCCATACAAGCAGGTCGTGTACAATACCTTTTTTTAATTCAAAAATACTTCTCGACACAAATCCTTTTTGTCGCTTTAAAAATGCATCAACCACTTTATTGGCCACGATGAATTGATCGATAGTACAGTTATTTAATCTAAAGGTAGTTAGTTCTATAGCCTGATTTTTCATTTTCATTTAAAATTTAAAAAGTAAACATTGTTTTAATATTCTGAACCTGAGTTTCACTTCCCAATTTTAGTCGTTCATCATACAATTGATTTGCATCATTACCTGCAACATATCGCAATTGATTTTTATTATCTGTAGCCGATTGATAGACAATTTCAGCAATGTCTTCTACCTTAGTATAATTGCTTATTTTTTCGGGACTGTAACCTTTACTTACTTCGGCTGTTAATTTTTCATAAGCATCATGTTGTCCTGTCTCCATAGATCGAACAGCAAAATCAGTCTGCATTCCGCCTGGCGCAATAACTTTAACTTGAATCCCAAACTGAGCCAGTTCGTAAGCCATACTTTCGGAAAAACCATCGATAGCAAATTTTGTAGCGCTGTAAACAGAACACATTGGAAATCCTATCAATCCAAAAGTAGAAGTAATATTGATAAACATACCGCTCCTTCTTTCACGAAAGTGAGAAGTAAAAGCTTTAGAAACTCTTATAACACCCAATAAATTTGTTGTTATCTGACGTTGAATTTGTTCATCATCTAAAGATTCCAATACCCCTATTAAACCATATCCTGCATTATTCATCACAACATCTACAGAATATAAATGGTTCACTTTTTCAATAACCGAAATTATCTGATCCTGATTGCTTACATCCAAAGGAAGTAGAATTACATCTTTGAGTTTATTTAATTCCGTTTCATTTTCAGGATTGCGCATTGTCCCAATTACGCGCCAACCCTTACTCTGAAATAATTTTGCTGTTGATTTTCCTAAACCAGATGAAGCTCCTGTAATAAAAATTGTCTTTTGCATTTTTTTTATTGTTTTAAAATTATAAAGCAAAAGTCTGAAGAAGTGTTATCTGAGATGTAGTCATTTTGATCCTTCTATTAGCCAAAATGACAAAAGAATATGAATGGTATTTTATATCTGAATAAAAAAACAAATAAATACGTATAATAAAATCAATTGAAGTTTATAAAGTAAAATAATTCCACAAGATCTCGTAAAAGCTTCATTTAATATTAATGAAGCTTTTTTATTCAACTGTTCCTTTTATAATTCCTCTGGTTGACTGTCTAATAAAAGTTAAAATGATATCACGTTCTATACTCTGTTTAAAATTTTGTTCTATCAGATGTAAAGCATTAGTTGTATTGCGTTTCTCCAGAAAAATAATACGATAAATATCTTTTAACTCATTAATCTTTTCATTTTCAAAGCTTCTTCTTTTCAATCCAACTATATTTAAACCACAATAAGACAAAGGCTCCCGTGATGCTAAAACATAAGGAGGAACATCTTTTACAATACGGCTCATTCCGCTAATCATAGAATGTTGCCCAATAATTGAGAACTGATGTATTGCTGTCAAGCCACTTATATTACCCCAATCACCAACGATAACTTCTCCGGCCATTCCAACATTAAATCCAATAACACAATTATTACCAATACAACAATCGTGACCAATGTGCGTATTCGCCATAATTAAATTGTCGCAACCAATAATAGTTTTACCTTTTGATGCCGTTCCTTTGTTGATCGTTACAAATTCTCTAATAATCGTATTGTTCCCAATCTGAAGTAAAGTATATTCTCCTTTGTATTTCAAGTCTTGCGGATTTCCACCTAAAACAGCTCCCGCATGTATTTCACAATTTTCCCCAATCCTTGTACCATTCAAAATGTTCACATTATTACCAATCCAGGTATTATCTCCAATTACGACATCATTTTCGATAGTTGTAAAATTTCCAATGTGTACATTCTTTCCAATTATAGCCTTTTGCCCAATCACAATATTCTTCAATTTATTTTATTTTGTATAGAATACAAATGTTGCAAAGAAATAAATCTTATTTATTGATCTAAAGTCAATTAATTTGAGTTCTGATTCTGCTCAGAGTCTCCGGACTTACCCCAATTAAAGAGGCAATATCCTTCAACTTAGCTTTTAAAATAATTTGAGGTAATGTGTTTAGCAAATACAAATACTTTTCCTGAGCATTCATCGATGCATAGAAATGATGAAACTCATTTAATTTAGACAGATAAAAACGTAACAGCTTAATATGGAACTTAGAAAATAAAGGATATTCCAATAAAATTTGTTCATCGTCATAGGACAAAGAATATAAAATAGTCTCTTCAGAAGCCTGAAAATTTTCGAACGAAGGTTTCTGTTCAAAAAAACTACTCAACGACGTAATAAATTGATTATCGGTATAAATCCATTTTGTAACTTCTACACCATCTTCCAGGTAAAACCTACGAACCAAACCCGATTTGATAAAATAAATTTTAGAACATATTTTGTCCTCAGTAATTATAAATTCGCCCTTTTGAAATTTTTCTTCGATAAAATACTTTCTTACCGCTTGCTCCGTTTCCGAATCCAGTTCTTGAAAGCTATCTATTACATCTAATAATTCCGTCATGATTTAAACTATTGCTAAAACAAATTTACCAATATAATTGAATAATGAATTTTAAAATACATCACAACAGGTTTCACAACCCCGAAATTACAAAACAAAAGATTTAAGGCATTATTTTCTCTTTACTACAATCGAAGTAGCAAAAATTATTATACAAGCTAAAAAAATAAAATAAAGCACCTTTACACATGATCAAAGTTTATCTGTGCATATTGAAAAATAATAATTTGGGCATCTACGCCGCCGCGGACCGGGCTATCCGCTAAATCTTTTGCAAAAGAGGTTTTGGCCAGGCTTCGCCAGAAATGTAGTGTGACGCAAAAGGATACCGCTCCCATCCCTAACGCGGTCTCGTATAAATAAGAGATTGATTTTTTAAAAGAAATTCCCAATTCTAACGATTAAAAAATTATTAGTTTCACTGAGATCCCAATGTAAATCGCCACAAAGCTTTGCGAACTTCATAATTCAAAAGAAGAATAAAAACTTTTGCTACCGATAGCTATCGGGATTGCGGTTAAAT
>NZ_CP045928.1:5691496-5859318 GCF_009664855.1 Flavobacterium sp. SLB02 | reverse complement strand
TTTCGTTTTCCTCTCATTTCCTAACCAATCTATCAATGAACTTTCCGTGTTTTGCGGGGTGCAAATGTAACATCTGTTTTCAAATCTCACAAGCTTTTTGAAATCTTTTTTTGAAAATAAATTTTCGCCTTGATCTCGTATGCTTGTCAGTATTTCAGTGAACGTCTATCGCTGTTGCGGGTGCAAAAGTAGTCTCTTTATTTACATTCACAAGCTTTTTCCTTATATAATTTCAATGTTTTTCAAAACTTTCCCTTAACACTCTGATAACACTAAACTTAGAACTTTGTCCTTTTTATGATTTCTAGGAATTTTCCTTAACCAGATATACTTTTCGCAATAATCATATCCAATAAACACCCATTTTTAAAGACTTCTCTGCTTTAACGGGTATTTAATGACTTGTTTATAATAAGCCCGTTTTGGGTTGGATTACCACAAGAACACTAAGACACGAAGCTTGTTTTCGAGATTTATTAGTTCTCATCAAGATACTAAGCTCGAATTCCTTTTTTTTTTAATCGTGCAATCCCGATCGCTCGGAAGCAAAGGTGCTAAGTTTTTCCTTTTGGAGCATTTTTATCATTCTTTAAACCACATGCTCTTATGAAAACTATTGAGCCTCGATAGTAGTGGAAATCCTTTTGTGTCCGCCGCGGCGGACACAAAAGATCGGAACGGATAGCGGGAAATAGCTCCTAAACCAAAATCAAATTACAAATCCGAAACTCCAAATTCCAAAATTGCTTGTTCTTATATAGAATGAAATAAAAAACCCATCAACTAAAGTGACGGGTTATGAATTTTATGAATTACTAATCAAAACGAATGGCTTTGACTGGTGAGATTTTCGTTATTATATAGGACGGAATTAATAGGACAACAAAACAAACTGTAATGGTAAGTAAATTTAGCAAGGCGATATATCCCCAGTTTAGATAGACCGGTGCCTGGTTGACGTAGTAGTTTTCAGGATTTAACTGAACCACTCCAAATTGCTGCTGAATCAACAATATTGCGATGCCAATTAGGTTACCCCAAAACAATCCTCGTATAATAAGATAGAATGCGTTATATAAAAATATTTTGCGAACTGTCCAGTTGTTTGCGCCCATTGCCTTTAGGATTCCGATCATTTGGGTGCGCTCTAATATAAGCACTAATAATGCGACAACCATATTTATAGTAGCTACTAAGATCATAACCCCGAGAATAACGACGATATTGAAATCGAACAATTGTAGCCAATCAAAAATATAGCTGTATTTTTCGATGATGGTTTTTGTGTCTAAATTCGATGATGTTTGATCGTATACCTGAATTCCTGTTGTTTTGATATTATCGAAGTCTTTGACAAATACTTCAAAAGCTCCCACCTGATCCGGAGTCCATTTATTGATTCGCTGAATATGACGAATATCTCCTATTATATAGGTGGCATCGAATTGCTGAAATCCCGAATTGAAAATACCCGCAATTTTGAATCGACGGCTGTTTGGCATTTTGCCCTGTTCTTCTTTAATAAAGAAAGTATTGAAATTATCTCCTACTTTTAAATTAAGACGATCTGCGAGAAGTCTGGAAATTAAAACTTCTTCGTTTAGAGTTTTAGAAAAATCAGGCACTTTACCATCGACAATATATTCTTCTATATTATTCCAATCGTAATCTCCTCCTACTCCTTTGAAAACAATTCCTTCAAAAGCATTTTCGGTTCTAATAATTCCGGCTTTACTTGCGATGGCCTGAATATGGCTTACCTCCGGAACTGATTTGAAATTGGGATAAAAATCCTGTTTTTTTGAAATTGGCGTCAAAGTGACCTCAGAATTGTTATTATCAAAATTTGATATTATAATCTGGCCATTGAAAGCTGAAACTTTATCACGTATTTTTTGCTGCAACCCGATTCCGGTAGCAACTGAAACTATCATCATAATAATACCAATGGCAATGGCCGAAATGGCAATTTTTATAATTGGCGCTGATATACTGCTTTTATAGTCTTTGGCAGTAATAAGTCTTCTGGCTATGAAATATTCTAAACTCAAATTTTAGTTGTCTTTTATTAATTATCATTGGACTTTATTGATCCGAATCAAAAATACATTTTAAAAAGTAAAATTGAATGGCTTCTAAAAACAATTACAAAAGTTTTAAACCCTTATAACGGAAGTTTCTTTTTCATCTCTTCTACTATATTAAATGCCGCAGGACAAATGGCAACATTTTTCAAGGTAAGATCCGCAATTTGATGAAACTTTTTACGATCTGTATGCGGGAATTCTCTACAAGCCTTTGGCCGAACATCATAAATCATACAATAGTTCTCGCTATCCAGAAAAGTACAGGGAACACTTTTTAGCACATAATCTTTGTCTTCATCTACTCGAAGATATTGCTCAATGAATTGCTGTGGTTTCTGTTTGAATGATTTTGAAATTCGTTCGATATCTGCCAGAGTAAATAATGGCCCGGTTGTTTTGCAACAATTGGCGCATTGCAAACAATCTGTCTTTTTAAATTCGGCGTCATGCAAATCCTGCATTACGTAATCTAAATTCTTAGGTTGTTTCTTTTTCAGCTTATCGAAATACTTTTTGTTTTCGATATGCTTATCTTTGGCTAACTTATTTAAGTTATTTAAAATTTGTTTCAAGTTTACTTTTTAAAGTTGATATGCAAAATTAAACAACTTTAAACTTGAAACCCTAAACTTTGAACTAAAATACAATGAAAGATCTATTTGGGAAGGCGATGTTCGACTTTCAAACCAATAATTCGCCTGAAGATATCATTACAGAAACTACCATTTCTGAAGAAGACGAAATGAGTGTAGATTATTTATTCCGTTCTTATAACCAAATGCCTAAACTCGAGCAAAAAGCACTGCAATTGGCAAGTGGTAAAGTATTAGATGTTGGGTGCGGCGCAGGAAGCCATAGTTTATCCCTGCAAAATGATCGCAATTTAGACGTGACATCAATAGACATTTCAGCAAAAGCTATTGAAACTTGCAAACTTCGCGGCGTTAAGAATGCAAAAGTTCAAAATATACTAGATTTTGAAGGCGAAAAATTTGATACCATTATTTTATTGATGAATGGTGTTGGTATTTTTGGTAAACTGGAAAATTGCAATACATTTTTATCTAAGCTAAAGTCTCTTTTGAATCCGGGCGGACAAATTTTACTGGATAGCTCTGATATCATTTATATGTTTGATGAAGATGAAGACGGGGGAAAATGGATTTTGTCTAATAATGATTATTACGGAGAACTTGTTTTCAATATTTCGTATAAAGGAGAAAAAGAAGAACCTTTTGACTGGTTGTATTTGGATTACAACACACTTCAAAATGCAGCTGCCGCAAATGGATTAAATTGTGAGCTTATTTTAGAAGGTGAACATTATGATTATTTGGCTAAACTTTCGATTTAAAATTAAAAATTAAGGATCATGGAAGCATTAGATTTAGAAAAATTAAAATATCCGATAGGAAAATTTGAGTTTCCAACGGAATTTAGCCCTGAATACATTTCTGATAAAATTCATGAGATCGAATCTTTTCCTGAGAGATTGAAAAAAGAAACGATACATTTAACAGATGAACAATTAGATACGCCATATCGTCCGGATGGATGGACTGTTCGACAGGTGATGCATCATTGTGCCGAAAGCCATATGAATTGTTACATTAGAATAAAATGGGCTTTGACAGAAAATAATCCGGTAATAAAACCATATGATGAAAATTTATGGTCGTACTTGCCTGATAATTTAAAGATGCCCATTGAGCCGACTTTAACCCTGCTGGAAGGATTACATTTTAGACTTGCTTTTATTATGAAGAATTTGTCTTATGAAGATCTGGAAAAATCTTTTATTCATCCTGAAAACAATTCGGAATATAAAATAAAACTACTGATTGCCACATACGCCTGGCACGGCAATCATCATTTGGCACATATTACTACTTTAAAAAAATATAAAAACTGGAAATAAAAAAGCTGTTTCTTTTTTACACACTGTATATTATTTATCCTAAATAAAAAATCTCTTCGCTTGAAGAGATTTTTTTATATCCTTTAAGGAATATTCAAATATTTATGCGTTTGAAGTGAAACCCTCCACTTTGGATTGTTCATTACATAATCAACAATCAATGGCGTCATCTCTTCTTTTTTACTCCATTCCGGCTGAAGAAACAAAATTGCATTGTCGTTGACCAGCTCTGCTTGTTCTTCTGCAAAAATAAAATCGTGCTTGTTGTAGATAATCACTTTCAATTCATGCGCATTATCATACACCGTCTGTGTTGGTAATTTATTTTTTTTAGGCGAAAGACAAATCCAATCCCAAGTACCTGTTAATGGATAGGCTCCTGAGGTTTCGATATGAACTTTTAAATTTCTGTTTTTTAATTCCTGAGTTAACAAACTCATATCCCAGGTCAAAGGTTCTCCACCAGTTATTACAACAGTGTCTGCATGAGTTGCGGCATTATTTACAATTAAATCAACACTAGTTGGCGGATGTAATTCTGCATTCCAGCTCTCCTTCACATCACACCAGTGACAACCAACATCACAACCTCCAATTCGTATAAAGTAAGCGGCCGTTCCTGTATGAAAACCTTCTCCCTGAATGGTATAAAACTCTTCCATCAAAGGTAACATAGCTCCTTTATTTACTTCTAATTGTATTTCTTTTGATAACATTATTTCATTTTAAAGTGCAAAGATAGTCAATTAAATACGGAACAAAAAAAACCGATAGTTCAAAGAACTACCGGTTTTATATTTCAATAAAAGATCTTATACTATTTTAAAGCTTTTACAGATTGTGCAGCGTAAGCATTTGCAGGATCTAAAACTAAAGTTTTATTGAAATATTCAATTGCTTTAGCTTTATCAGTATTTGCATAACTAGCACCAATACTATTGTAAGCTTCTACTACTTTTTTAACTGTAGCAGGTTTTGCTAATTCCTCAGGACCTTTTGCAGTTGTTTTAGTTACATACTCTTCGTAGTTTTTGATAATCAAATCGTCTTTCTCAAGTAAGTTATTGATTCTTCCTTTGTATAAGTATGCTTCATCATAAGTTGGAGAAGCTTCTAAAACTCTGTCAAAAGCACTTTCAGCTTTTGCTAAAGCAGCAGCATCCGGAGCACCATCTTTTTTATTTGCGTTAGCATAATAAAGTGAAATACCATAATACACATTGTCATCTAAATAATTTTTAGATTCTTTGTTATTAACTGCAAGTTCAAAAACAGTTGCAGCTTGTGCAAATTGTTTTTTACCAAACAATGCTTTCCCTAAATCAGCAAGTTCTTCAACTACCAAAGGCTCTAATTCAATTGCTTTTTTAATATCAGCAATACCAGCATCAAAAGCAGCCTGATCTACAACTCCTTCAGCATTTGTTCCTTTTTTAATTTTTGATAATCCTAAATACAAATAATCTCTACCAATTACTTTGTTTGAAGGTACTTTGATAAAATCTTCGATAGATTTAATTGCTACATCAACATTTCCGTTTTCGTAAGCAGCATACCCTAAATATCTGTAGATTCTTGGGTTTACTTTATCCTCAGCAATCATTTTGTTTGCTACAGTCTCCAAAGTTTTGTAATCTTTTACTAAGATCAAGAAATCTGCGTGACGCATTTTAGAATCTAAAGAGTAATCTGTTAGACTTAAGTATTTCTCATAGTTTGTAATTGCATTTTGCATATTCACTTTAGCGGTAGATGTTTTGTTTCTTCCCCATTTGTAATATGTTTCAGCTAATTCTCTGTAAACCGGACCGTAGTTAGGGTTGATCGCGATAACTTCATTAAAAGATTTAATTGCTTCTTCGTATGATTTAGCTCCTTTTAATAAAACTCCTAATTGCATTTTTGCTCTTAAAAGAGTTGGATCAGCAGTAAATGCATCACGGTAAGCTTTGTAAGCATCATTTTGATTGTTTGAACCGTAATAAGCATCACCAATTGTCAAAAGAGCGTTTGCATTTTGAGGCTCGATTAATAAAGCACGTTTCAAAACAGCAATTGCAGCTGGATAATCAGGATTATTAGAGTTAATGTAAGCTCTACCGATGTAAATAAACTCTTCTACATCTTTACGTTTCATATCTTTTGTCGCTAAACCAAAGTTAGCCTGAGCAGCAGCAGCATTCTTATCATCAAGATCTATCTGACCTAATCCGATATAATTTAAACTTTTCTTATCAGATGCCTGTAATCCGTTTGCGTAATAAATTTTCGCTGAATCAACAATACTTTGATTTAAATATATATTACCTAAAACAAAATTAGCTTCTCCGTCAGAAGGTTTTGCCTTGATGATTGTTTTAAGCAAAGACTTTGCTTTTTGAAATTGCTCAGCATCGATTGCCTTTTTAGCTTCTTTGATGTCTTGCGCTTTTGCAACAGTAGCTGAAGCAACTAAGGCAAGACTAAAAATTTTAAATTTATTCATCTTTAATTGTAATTAATTTATTCTTTATCTTTAATAATTTGACTTCTAATCTTAAGATTTCTTCCTGGAGTTCTCACAGGCAATAATCCTGATTTTAAAACAATACGTTGTCCGATGTCTCCTGAAATGAATGAAGCAAAGCCCATTCCTAAACCGGTATAACCCTGACAATTTATAATAAACAAATCACGTGCCAAAGGATATTTCTTTTCACCAAGATCATTTTGGGTAGGACTATAATATCCGTCACCATTTAGACCTTTTACACTCATCACATTGATCTTTTTAACGATGTCAAGCATATTTGGAGATGGCTGATACAACCAATTTACTCCAACTACTCCAATCATACCATCATTCTCAGACACGAATTTAATAACTTCGTCGTTAGTTTTAAAAGAAAAAACGTTTTTTGATGGAATATCTTTCACCTTTGCCAATTCTTTCATGTATCGAACCGTACTTGAATTTGGATTATCAAAAACAAGTCCTTTAATTCCAGAATCTGATTTACCCTGCAAAAAATCAATCACGGTTTTCAACGCAATTAATGTATCATTATTGCTTTTATTAGTAACAAAAGCAATTGCATCTGATGCAAAAGGCGTTACTCTAGGATTAATCTTGCTTTTTTCAAATCTTGTTTTCTCTTCCTGAGTCAAATCTCTGGTGGTAACAACAACTTTTGCTTTTTGATTTAGCAAATCATTTATAAGCTCAGCTTCAGATTTAGGCTTTAGTGAAATCTTAGCATCATAGTAAGTACCTTCAAAAACAGCCACCATATCTTCTACAATAGGTTTTATTGTTTCATCGACAGTAATATCTATTGATCCTTTTAAAATTGTTTCATTCTCAGCTTCATTTTTACTTTTTTGGTTACACATGGCAAACAAAAAAACAAAAACTATCAAACCTACAATTTTACCATATTTGAACATAATTATTCTGCGTTTGAATTGATTAATCTTAAAAAACGAATTCCTGAATATACGATCAATAATCCGCCAAAAGCATATCTGTATTTAGGTTCCATATCCAAAGGAAGTTTCTTCCAGAACATAATCATTAAACCCAGTACAAGATATATTAAAAAAAACATTATTCCTAAAACAAGAAGAAATCGCTCTTTGAGCGATTTCTTCTGAATATTATTAAGCTTATCCTTTAACATTATTCTGCAGATTGAATAGTAATAGGAAGCGAGTAAAGTACCCTAACTTTTTTACCATTTTGTTCGCCGGGAGTCCATTTTGGACATTTTTTAAGAACACGAATTGCTTCTGCTCCTGTACCGTAACCGATATCCCTTAAAACTTTAATGTCGGTTAATGAACCGTCTTTTTCAACTACAAAAGTAACATAAACTTTACCTTTTAAACCTTCTTCTTCCGGAGTCTTGTAATTATTTCCTACGAATTTGTAGAACTTCTCAATTCCTCCAGGGAAATCTGGTTTTACTTCGATACCTGCAGTATTATAAACATTGTTATCTTCCTGAATGATCTCAGTAACTGGTCCTTTACCAACTGGCTCATCAACAGTTAAAACTGCATCCGGATCTCCTTTGATAGTTTCGTTACCTACTTTTTTATCTTTAAGATCCACAATTTTTGGTGGGTCTTCAGTAATTTCATTTGCTTTGGCAACTACCGGTTTCACAAACTTAACCTGGTCCACTTTTGGTGGTGGTGGTGGTGGTGGTGGTTGATTTGGCTTAATTTCCTCTTTTTTAGGAGGTAATTTTACTGTCGCGATTTTAATATCGTTGTTTACCACTTCTTCTTCAGAATCTGGTAAAAAGCTTGCAATAAGAGGAGCTGCAACAGCAACGCTAAAGATAAGCGAACCAATGATAAGAGCTTTTACAGTAGTCTTACCGTTAGATTTTCTTAACTCATATGCACCATATATCTTATTACGCCCTTCGAATACGATATCAAGCCACTGATTTTTAATTATATCTAATTTCATATTTCTTGATTATTAAGGATTAAAACAAGATTGCTCTTATTTTTTATCTATCAATTTCGTTTCTTCTGGACTAAACTCAGGAACAATAGCGTAAGTCTCTACACCTGAAATCGCCATTTCATCCAAAATATCAACCAAATTTCGGTAATTTGATTTTTTAGTTGGCTTGATAATAACTATAATTCCATTTTTAGGTTTCCCTAAAGCTGTAGAATAAGCTAAAACTGCTTTTTTCTGAGTTAATAATTCTTTACGAATTCCGTCTTTACCATAGGCAATATCTTTAGGTCCAATTTTAGGAGCCGAAAGTAATCCCATGTAATAAACCATTTTATTGTCTGGACCAAGCATTACAGTCATCGTACGATTTTCATCTACTTTTGTATCCTTAGGATCTTTATCATTAGGATCTTTATCTGGCAGAGACAAATCCATCGCTTGAGGTTTTGACAACGATGTGGTTAACATAAAGAACGTGATCAATAAGAATGCCAAATCCACCATTGCCGTTAAATCGACCTTAGAATTCTGCTTTTTACTTCTTACTTTACCACCTTTTCCGCCACCACCGTCGCCGGTATTTAATTCAGCCATTTTAGTGTATATTTTTTAATTAAAAGTCTTTTCCTCTCGTACCTGTAACTAAGTTAAAGGAATTGATTTTCTGATCTTGTAAAATATCCATTATCTTTTTGATTTGTGGATATTGTTCTTTAGCATCACCTTTTATTGCAATTTTCAATTCTTTATCATCAAGATCGATCGAAGCTCTTCTTGAAACCAAAAGCCAGTCTTTTAATTGATTATCTAATGAATCTATTGGAATTCCAGGTTGATTTGCTTTTGTTCTGTCAGCCGCTTTCAGATCGATGATTTGTTTCAAATTTGTCAATGGCACACCAAAGTCATCCATTAAAGCAAATTTAGTTTTATCGTCTTCTGTAAAAGTCACACCGTATTTTGCCCCCATACCTTCAAGAGTTCTTTTACGAATCTCTCTACCTTTTAGGTCAAAAAACACTTTGCTTTTTCCATCTGCACCTTTTCCTATTGTAATGATAGCTAAATCCGAATCAGGCAATTTAGTCTGAGCAACAGAAGAAGGCATATCTACAGGAAGTGCTTCTGGCACTTTAGCAGTAGCGGTCAAAATAAAGAACGTAAGCAAAAGGAACGCAACATCACACATGGCAGTCATATCTGTCGATGTTGACTTTTTTTTCATTTTTATTTTAGCCATTATCTTTTATTTTATTTTGATATAATTAATTGTAATTAATACTAATCAAAAATTAATTATTGTTTCAAACTTCCTCTGAATCTTCTGTAAGTATTTACAATTGTAGTACCAGCCTCATCGATAGAGTAAGTTAAATCATCAATTTTAGCAGTAAAGAAGTTATAAGAAACGATCGCTAAGATTGAAGTAGAGATACCTGTTGCAGTGTTGATAAGTGCTTCAGAGATACCTGTTGCAAGAGCAGCCTGGTCTGGAGTTCCAGCAGAAGCTAAAGCACCAAACGCTTTAATCATACCTGATACAGTTCCTAATAATCCTCCTAAAGTTCCTAATGATACTAAAGTAGAGATAATAGTCATATTTTTTTCTAACATTGGCATTTCTAATGAAGTTGCCTCTTCGATTTCTTTGTGGATTACTTCTGCAGCCTCTTCACTGTTGAAACCTTCTTTTTTAACATCTTGGTATTTTACCAAAGCCGATTTAATTGCATTTGCAACTGAACCTTGTTGTTTGTCACATGAAGCGATTGCAGCCTCGATGTTTCCTTCTTTAATGTTTCCTTGTACATTTTTCATAAATGTATCTAAGTTAGCTTTACCAGCAGCTTTACCAATAACGATAAATCTTTCAATAGAAAACACAACAACCATTAAAAACATACCTAATAATACCGGTACGATAAAACCTCCTTTATATACTTGACCTAATGTATTGATCGGGTGACCTGTTTCTGGATTACCTCCTTCGAAGTTAGCAGCATCTCCCATGATAACTTTCCAAATAAACACCCCAACTAAAATACACGCTACAATAATGATTCCTGTAATCATTCCTCCTCCATTTGAAGTGCTTTCTTTTTTAACTTTAACGTTTGCCATTTTTTTTAATTTTAATAGTTTTAAATAATTTTTATTTTTTAGTTATATTTAACTTGTAGAGGAGCAAATTTATACGTTTAGTTTAAATAAAAAAACTTTTTTTAATTTAATTGAATGAAATTTAACGTCAATTTAAAAAATATCTCATTAAATTGCCGCCGTCATTTTTTTGATAAAACAAAAAACAGGGCTATTAATGGGAAAATTACAACGTTTTAGTAAATATTCAAACATTCCGTTGATATCTTCTTAAAAAGTTGCGAAATTATTTTTTATATAATTTTCAACCCTTAAAAGCTTTTTCTTACTAAAAAAAACGAATGCAAAATGTTAAAAAACCAAGCAATACTCTTATAATCATCTAAATTACAAATAAAACATGAATAAAAAAGACAATTTCATTCAAGATATAAACAATGGTTATTCCTCTAAAGGCGATAGTATAACTCTGGGCGGAGCCATTCTTGACGGAGAACCGCTTGCTGAAGCTCATGTCAAAATCCCGCTAAAAACTTTAAATCGTCACGGACTTATAGCCGGCGCAACCGGAACCGGAAAAACAAAGACTATTCAGGTTTTTTCTGAGCAATTGTCAAATGCCGGAATTCCTGTTTTAATGATGGATATAAAAGGGGATTTTAGCGGAATTGCAGAAGAAGGAAAGGAAGAAGGTTTTATTACAGAGCGACATGCTAAAATAAATATCCCTTATAATGTTGCTTCTTTTCCGGTTGAATTAATGTCTTTATCCAAACAAAACGGAGTTCGTTTAAGGGCTACAGTTTCTGAATTTGGCCCTGTTTTATTTTCCCGAATTTTAGATCTTAACGATACTCAGGCGGGCGTTGTTGCAGTTATTTTTAAATATTGCGATGACAACAACATGCCGTTGCTGGACTTAAAAGACATCAAAAAAGTAATCAATTATATTACCGAAGAAGGCAAAGACGAAATCTCTGCCAATTATGGCAAAATTTCGACGGCAACAACAGGGACTATTTTAAGAAAAATAATAGAATTAGAACAACAGGGAGGCGATATCTTTTTTGGGGAACTATCTTTTGAAATTGATGATTTAATGCGAATTGATGAAAACGGAAAAGGATACGTAAACATCATTCGATTGACTGATATTCAAGACAAACCAAAACTGTTTTCGACTTTTATGCTGAGTTTATTGGCCGAGATTTATCAGCAAATGCCGGAGAAAGGAGATGTGTCGCAACCAGAATTGGTGATCTTTATCGACGAAGCGCATTTGATTTTTAATGAAGCCAGTAAAGTTTTATTAGAACAAATTGAAACGATTGTAAAACTGATCCGCTCCAAAGGTGTTGGTATTTATTTTGTTACTCAAAACCCTATGGATGTTCCTAGCGGTGTTTTGGCACAATTAGGTCTAAAAATCCAACATGCTTTAAGGGCTTTTACTGCAAACGATCGTCAGGCGATTAAAAAAACAGCAGACAATTACCCTACTTCACAATATTATAAAACAGATGAATTGCTAACGAGCTTAGGAATTGGAGAGGCACTGGTTACAGCACTTAACGAAAAAGGAATTCCAACCCCGCTTGTTGCTACTATGATGCGTGCACCAATGAGCCGAATGGACGTTCTGACTTCTGATGAAATCGAAGCCATTAACAGCAAATCAAAGCTAGTAAAAAAATATGCCGAAGAAGTTGACCGTGAAAGTGCCTATGAAATACTAAACAAAAAAATTGCCGATGCAGCTCAGGCCAGCGCACAACAAGAACAACAAGCGCCTACAAAATCATCAAAAGCCGAACCAAGCACGACAAGTGTAGTGACAAAATCAGTTTTAAAAGTCGTAACGAGCGCTACTTTTATCAGAGGTGTTTTTGGAGTCTTATCAAAAATATTTAAAAAGTAAATTCAATTACGATATCAAAACTCAATTAGAATAGCAAAAATCAATAGCAATTACAATATTAAAAATCAATTTAAAATTTGAGATTGATATTGTAATTGATTTTTGATATTACTTCTGCAATAACTCTAAAATCTTATTGTCTATTTCGGACGTGTTCCAGATATTTTCAATATTATCCAGTTTTAGGATTTCTTCCATAATTGCGTTTTGAAAATCCCCAATGGCCAAAGCTTCGGCATATGGGCGATCACTAAAAGTTACGCGGCTGTAAAGCGGAATCCATTTATCAGGATGTTTATCAGAAAATGCTTTTTCTATTTTCTTTTGTAATAAGAATTTTTCATCAGCTGTTTTGGTACTCATTTCCATGAAATTTCGGTAAGATAGCTCTGCAATGGCATCAGCATTTGGCTTACGTGAAATTTGATATTCAGAGAAAATCTTCTTCCAGTTGTCTTCGTACTTTTCGATCATTTCGTTTAGAACCGTAATATCTTCAAAACCGGCATTCATTCCTTGTCCGTAAAACGGAACAATCGCATGACAGGCATCGCCAATTAAGGCAATTTTATCTTCATATGTCCAGGGAAAACATTTCATAGTTACCAAAGTACTGGTTGGATTTTTAAAAAAATCTTCTGCCAGTTTCGGAATCACTTCAATCGAATCCGGGAAGTTTTTCTCAAAGAAATCCTCGACCATTTTACGATCTGTAAGCGATGCAAAAGAATTTTCACCTTCAAACGGCATGAATAACGTACAGGTAAAACTTCCGTCAAGATTAGGAAGCGCAATCAGCATATATTCACCACGAGGCCAAATATGAAAAGAGTTTTTATCCAGTTTATGCGTCGCATCGGCATTTGCCGGAATATTCAATTCCTTGTATCCCATATTCAAAAATTCCTGCGAATAATTAAACATGCTCTGGCGTTGCATTCTATGACGAATTCTTGAAAAAGCACCATCGGCACCAAAAACCATATCGTATTTTTTCTCCTCCCACTCGCCTCTTTCGGTTTCGCCAATATGCAAAGTCGCATCACTTAGCGTTACATCCCAGATTTTCTGCTCAAACAAAAATTCGGCTCCTGCTTGTTCAGCAAGATCAATCATTTTCCGGTTTAAAGCTCCTCTGGAAATTGAATAAATCGACTCGCCTTCCTGGCCGTAGTTCTGAAAATTGAGTTTATCAACCAAATGAATCGCACGTTTGTCCATCGGAATCGCGATTTCACGAACCGAATCGCCAACACCAACGCCATCAAGAGCTTTCCAGCCACGGTTAGACATAGCAAGATTTATAGAACGACCCGAAAAATTAATTTTGCGAATATCAGGACTGCGATCATAAACATGAACGGTGTGACCTGCTTTTTTGAGATAAATTGCCAATAGTGATCCTACCAATCCAGAACCTACAACAGCAATTTTTAGTGGAGTTTGCATCAAGAAAAATCTAAATATAAGATCGTAAAAATAAGTAATAAATACACAAAAAGCTTTAAAATAAACCAAATATTTAGACTTATTCGTTATTATTATTTAGGTATGACCCGGCCGAAAAAAGCGGGTCGGGCTATCCGCTATATTCCCAATTAACAAAACTACCGCTAAAAAGCCTTGTTTTTCTAAATCGGGAGATACCGCTCCTATCCCTCATGCAGCATTAGTTTTCATAACAAATTTGCGTTTTTATAGATTTATTAGAAATCCGAAAAAGCCTACTTTCGCTTGATGAGAAAAAAATTAAGCCCACAGATTTGACGGGTTGAACGGATTTTCGCAGTTTTTTTTATTAAAACCTAAAGCACATCGCTAAAAAAAATTCCGTGTCCATCTGTTCAACCAGTAAAATCCGTGGGCAATAAACGAACTACTTCAATCAAATAAATACCATGAATAGCGAACTATTACAATCTGATATCATTCTTGAAAACGAAAAAGTATTACTACTTCCATTTGAAAACGAAAGAAACATCGAACTCAAAGAAATCATTTTTGATGATGAAATCTGGAAATTCATGGGAATGTATATTAGAAATGATGCTGATTTCGACAATTATATCAAAAACACCTTAAAACAAAAGGCAGACGGAATATGTTATCCGTTTTTAATTATAGATAAAGCAACCAATAAAGTTGCCGGAAGCACACGTTACGGATACCTCAATCACGCAAGCCAGAAATGCGAAATTGGCTGGACCTGGTACGGAAAAGATTTTCAGGGAACAGGTTTAAACAAAGCCTGCAAATACGAATTACTAAATTTTGGTTTCGAAAACATTCAATTTAAAAGAATACAATTTAGTGCTGATCTTGAAAATAACAGATCTCAAAGAGCTATAGAAAAACTAGGCGCAGTAAAAGAAGGAATCTTTAGAAATAATTATGTAGACTCTGAAGGGAAGAGTAAAGATGATGTTTATTATAGCGTGATTTTGGAGGAATGGGAGAAGACAAAGAGAGATTATTTTGGGGAATTCATATAAAATCTCCTTCTGTGCTTTTTAGACAAAAAAGAGTACTTTAGCTTACTTCAAAATTTTAAATCACTTAAATACGGTTTTTTATATCATATTTATAATCAAAATTCTAAGCATGAAAAAAATTACCTTCTTAATATTCATCGTAATTGGAACAATTTGCTATTCAAAATACAAAATTGAATTGAACATCAATCCAAATGATAGTTTAAAAATTATAAAAAAGGTAATAAAAAATTACGAAAATGGCGTTCTCCAAAATGAAGAAGTAGTCAAGTACACTTATGAAAATGATTTGGTCTCGAAAATAGTAACTACAACCGACAACAATATTATAACAAATGAAACTACAATAAAATATGAAAATGGAAAATTAAAAGAAATGTATAATATTTTTCCATTTGCAAAGATTAAAAAAGGCAATAAAATCATGACACAAATGGAATCGATTATAAATGTTGTTTACAATTATGAAAACGATTTAATAAAAAACGCCATAGGTTATCAAAATGATAAAATAACTCATGTCGATAATTTTATTTACAACGCAGACAAACAGCTTGTAAAAAAGCAAACTAAAACAGAAGGAATTTCGAACCGGGAAACAAAATACACTTATAATAAAGAAGGTAATCTTTTAAAAGAAAAAGAATCGGAATCCAATGAGTATTATAAATACGACGATAAAAGAAATCCATTTGATTTAGTATTTCCGCAAGCTTATTTAAAAATATATCAGATTTCAAAAAATAATATTAAATCTTGTAACTGGAATAGCAATTCGTATACTTATGAATATGAATATAATTCCGACAACTATCCGATTAAAATCATTAAAAAGAATGGGAGAAAAATTGAGAATGAAACAATAATTGAATATAGTAAAGTTTAATAAAAGTTTAACGAACAAACCCAAATGCAATTATACTCCGAACATTACGTAAGTCAAAAAACTGAAAGGTTCGTCAATAAAATTTGGTGTCTTGACAACAGCATCGGCGAAAGCCTGATCGAGAACAAACTTGTTTTACCCAATGGCTGTTTTAACCTTGCTATTGTTAACGGAAATGCCATCGAAGTTCATACGAGTAAAAAAAAATATACTATGAGCGAAGGTTTTTACTTTTGTTCGCAAATGACCAATAAAGTTTTGGTTAATATTCAGCCTAAAACTAAAGTTACCATAATCCAATTACACGCCTGGACACTTTCGATGTTTCCTCATTACGATCTGAGCAATTTTACAGATGCTATTGTTACAATTGATGCTGCCGAATTACCTTTTCAAACTAAAATCGAAACTGATATAAGCATTGATATTTCGGTATTATTAAATACAATTAATTCTTATTTTGAAGAATTAAGTGATGCACATCCCAATAAAAATGCAATCGAAAAGATCTGCGAAATCATCAAACTTCAAAATGAAGAAATTACGGTTTCGGAAATAGGAAAAAATCTAAATGCTTCGCAAAGATCGCTTCAAATTAAATTTAAAACAGCGACTGGGCTTACCATCAAAAATTATATTCAGACCCTGAAATTCAGAAAATCAGTAGATCAAATGGTGAATTCTGATTTAGAGAAATTGAAACTTACTGATGTTGCACTTTATAACAAGTATTTTGACCAATCACATTTTATAAAAAAGTTTAAAGACGTCACCAAAACAACTCCAAAAATGTTCAATTCTGATTCTTATTTTCTTTCAAAAAAAAGATAAGATTTCGCATTTGTACAATTTCACGAGCAATGTTTACCGTACTATTGCAAAATCATCAATCAATCAAAATCAATCAAAAATGAAAATCAACAACTCATTTTTCCAGTTAAAAGCAATTTTAGTTGGCATACTACTGCTCCAATTCCATATTGGATTTTCTCAGGAAGAAAAAAACTCTGAACTCTACAAAACTATTATGTCAAGAGACAGCCTTCTTTTTAATGTTGGCTTTAATACTTGCGATATAAAACAATTTGAAGACTTATATACTACCGATTTTGAGTTTTATCATGATAAAGACAGTGTTTCAGACAAAGCCAAATTCTTATACAATCTGAAGAACGGGATCTGTTCACCAACAAGAAAATATAATTACCGCAGGGAATTAATCGAAGGAAGTACCGAAATTTATCCATTGTACAATAAAAATGGAATTTTATATGGTGCAATACAAATGTCAACCCATCGTTTTTATGAAAAATCACCCGGTAAACCAGAAGAACCAGGGAGTTTTGCTAAATTCACTCATCTCTGGTTGTTACAAAACAAAGAGTGGAAATTATCACGATCACTTAGTTACGATCATAAAATGATTAGCACGACCACAGATAAATCGAATCTTTTTGATAATGAAGCTGCAACCGAAAAATGGCTGAAAGAAAATAATGTTCCCACTCTTGGAATAGGCATTATCAATAACGGAAAGCTTCAACAAATAAAAGTATTTGGCGAACTTAAAAAAGGTATTACAGCTCCTTACAATACCATCTGGAATGTTGCTTCGTTGACTAAACCTGTAACAGCAGTCGTAGCTTTGAAACTGGCAAGTGCAGGAAAACTCAATTTAGACGAGCCTTTGTACAAATACTGGACGGATCCCGATATTGCAAATGACCCCAACACAAAACTATTGACGGCAAGAATTGTTCTAAGCCATCAAACGGGTTTCCCGAATTGGAGATTTATGAACGAATCCCGCAAACTTGACTTTAAATTTAAACCCGGAACAAAATATCAATATTCCGGAGAAGGATTTGAATACTTGAGAAAAGCACTTGAAAAGAAATTCAACAAAACGCTACCACAATTAGCAGATGAATTAATTTTTAAACCACTAAAAATGACTGATACTAAATTTGTCTGGAACGATATCACCGATGTTTTAAGATTTGCTATTGGTTACGACAACAAAGGAAATGCCTACGAACCTACTAAGAATAAAACGGCAAATGCCGCCGATGATTTACTAACTACAATCGAAGATTACGGAACATTTTTATGCAGCGTAATGAACAGCGATGGGTTAAGTAAAAAAGTGTTTGATGAGATGACATCGCATCAGGTTGAAACCAAGAAAAACAAATATTTTGGGCTGGGTTTCGAAATATATAATCTGGGAAATGACAATTATGCGCTATCACATGGCGGTGCAGACCAAGGCGTTCAAACCATTGTTTTATTATTACCAAAAACGAAACAAGGCTTAATTATTTTTACCAATGTAGATGACGGTTACAAAGTTTACGAAAAAATAGTGAATCATTATTTGGGCGAAAACGGAAAGAAAATAATTGAAATTGAAACGAAGTAAAATGGACACGAACAAAGACACAACGATGAACCCGATGATAAATGTAATAATGCTTTTTATCTTTTTTCTAAGCAGGCAAGCAGTGGCTCAAACGAATAGTGAAGTTATCAAGACGGATCTTTTAAAAAGTGAAATCATTAAGATGGACAGTTTGCTTTTTGATGTTGCCTTTAACCAATGTGATGCTGCACAATTTAAAAAAATAATAGCTGACGATGTTGAATTTTATGACGACCGTTTTGGTTTGAACGTTTCGAAAGAAAATGAAATAAAATCATTGGACGCAAAATGCAGCAGACCCGAAAAACTAACCCGAAAACTAAATTCCTGTACTATCGACAAATTGGGCGATTTTGGCGCCGTACAAATAGGCGAACATACTTTTTATGTTGATGGCAAACCGGAAGGAACGGGGAAATTTATTCATATATGGGAACTCAAAGATAAGGACTGGAAATTGAAAAGAATTGTTAGTTATGAGCATAGACCTGTCAAAAAGTAATTTTTGGTCTGTGCCCTGATCTTCATTATTTTGATTAAAATGAAAAAAAATGGTTTATCCTGAAACTTAATTAAAAATTAGTCGTCTAACCCAAAGGCGCCATCTTAATCACTCGTGATTATAAAGTTTCAATCATCAATCAAAATCGATCATTAAACCATAATTAACTAATCAATCATTATGAGAAAATCAATCAAACTAATTGTTCTTAGCATTTTGCTTCAGTTTTTTGCCCTAAATATTTCTTTTGCACAGGACAAAGCAAAACAAATTGACGAACTTATTGGCAAGTACAATCAATACGGCCAGTTTAACGGTTCAGCCCTTGTGGCCGAAAACGGAAAAGTAATTCTAAAAAAAGGATTTGGTTCTGCCAATATGGAATGGAATATTCCTAATGAGCCCGACACGAAGTTTAGATTAGGCTCTATCAGTAAACAATTTACAGCTTTCCTGATTGTAAAATTAGCTGAAGAAGGCAAGATTAAATTAGATGTTCCTATTACTACGTATTTACCTGATTATCCAAAAGCAACTGGTGATAAAATAACGATTCATCATTTACTTACCCATACTTCAGGTATTCCAAACTACACTTCTCTTCCTAATTTCTTTAAAGATAATAGCCGAAATCCTTATACTCCTGAAGAATTTGTAAAAACATTTTCGAATTTAGCACTTGAATTTACGCCTGGTGAGAAATTCAATTACAGTAATTCAGGCTATTTTTTATTGGGATACATTATAGAAAAAATCTCGGGAAAATCGTATGAGCAATATTTACAGGAAACCATTCTTAATCCATTAAAAATGGTAAACTCCGGTTACGATCATGCAGATGTTATTTTGAAAAACAGAGCTTCTGGTTACGAAAAAAGAGGAAAAAAAATCAGAAATGCTCCTTACCTTGACATGAGTATTCCGTATGCTGCGGGTTCATTATATTCTACTGTCGAAGATCTTTATCTTTGGGATCAGGCGCTTTATACCAATAAATTACTTTCATCAAAATCAATGGAATCTTTATTTAATTCTTATATCAAAGCCGGAAAAGGATCTTACGGTTACGGATGGTTTATCGAAGAAGCTGACGGAGCAACAGGCAAAGTAAAAGTTATAGAGCACGGTGGCGGAATTAACGGATTTAATACTATCATTTACCGAATTCCAGGAGATAAAAATCTAATCGTTTTATTAAACAATACAGGTGGAACGGTTTTAAATGAAATCAGCCAGTCTATTCGTGCTATTTTATACAATCAGTCGTTTAAAGCACCTAAAATGTCTTTAGCATTTGAATTACTGGATAGTTTCTCAGAACAAGGAGTTACAACTGGTTTAAATACATATAACAAACTTAAAAATGATCTTGTTTACGCCATTTCTGAAGGAGAAATGAATAGAGTGG
Source organism: Flavobacterium sp. SLB02 (assembly GCF_009664855.1). Taxonomy (GTDB): domain Bacteria; phylum Bacteroidota; class Bacteroidia; order Flavobacteriales; family Flavobacteriaceae; genus Flavobacterium. Next base: position 5,839,126 of record NZ_CP045928.1, on the reverse strand, counting down.
GATACGAACTGCTTCAAAACGGAAAAACTAAAGAAGCCATAGAGGTTTTCAGGATAAATGCCGAAACGTATCCAAAATCAGGAAATGTTTATGATAGTTTGGGCGAAGCTTATCTAAAAGACGGCAACAAAAAATTAGCCATTACAAACTATAAAAAATCTTTAGAACTTGATCCTACCAATGACGCCGGTAAAAAAGCATTAGAAGAACTTTTGAAAAAATAATAGCCAAAAAGAGCCAACGCTCAATAGCGGTAATCTTTATCTTACCAACTCCGATAATTCTGGTTTTGAGCCAAAATTATTGGAGTTTTTTTATTTTAAAAGTGTTTTTCCAATTCGGTATTTAGTATAAAAAAACTATTTTAGCGCTGCCCAAAAAAACAATTTTAAAAACCCAAATCAAACTGATTTACAACTTTTAAAGCTGTAAATACTATTTATTTAACCTATGAAAAAATTAAAGATGCAACTTCTAGTATCATTACTATGCCTGTTTATTCCAATCATTGGTAATTCTCAAACAGCTGCCAAAACAGTTCCAATGCCAACTCAGCAAAACAAAATTATCATTGACAAAATTGTTGAAGCCGCACATTACAAAAACTATGTTGTTGATTTTTGCCTGGAAACCATAAACGAAGCTGCCCTTAAAGAAAAATGGAACGATCAGAAAACAGTCGAAATAACCGAAACCATCAATTATAAAAATTTCAGGGACGCCGTCTATAATATGTTCGCGTTTTACAACGAAATAGAATTAGAAACACTCTTAAAAACATACAAACAGGATACGGCTTACCAAACCTCAAACGTTATGATTTCTAATGATGCTCTAGGGTATAATCTGGAGATATTTGCGAATGATATTGTTCGGGGAAAGTATAAATAGAGGTTCAAAGTTGCAAAGGCTCAAAGAGACAAAGGTTTTTTCTTAGGTTCTGAGATGCTAAGTTGCTAAGGTTCTAAGTTTTTTTTTAAAAGAAGGTTCAAAGTGGCAAAGGCTCAAAGAGACAAAGGTTTCTTAGATGTCGAAATCTTTGTCAAAGTTTAAAACTTTGACAAAGATCCTTACAGTCAAACTATTTACATAAAGCTTTGTGTTCTTTATGACAAAGTCACAAAAGGTTAAAAAACTTTGCGAATCTTTGCGTAAAAAAACTTTGCGCGCTTTGCGGTAAAATCACACAAGCCAAAACACACAAACCGATAACCTGAAACTTGAAACCTGAAACAAAAAACTACTTCTTCTCCGGTTTAAAAACCAACTTAGTCGACGTTTTTATAATCTCCTCTTTATTTAATTTCATTTTTCTGAATTTCCCTGCATTGTACATTTCTGCCTGATCGCCGTAATGTTTGCTGAACGGATTTCCGGATTGTCCGGTTGGCAAGATACTCCAGCTACTTTCTATATCTGAGAAATCAACGACTCTTCGGGTTGATGGTCCGCCTTTTACATAATATTTTCCTTCTTTGTTAAATCCGAAGAATTGATTATTTATGACTTCATTTGATCCCGGAGCTGCAAAAGGCCCCACATCAAAAAGTTTACGTAACGCAGCTATTTTCCCTAACGGATGTTCGTGTTCTACCGTATGTACTTTTCCCCAATTCCAGTCGGCAGCCTGATCGCCTAATTGTTCCTGAAGTTCTTTTACAGATTGATGAAACGCTTTTGAAACAATTTCGGCTCTGGTTTCTTTTACATTTTTGGTTTTAATATCATCCCACCAAACCGAATTTTCATTCTCAATTTGTCTGGCAATAACTTGTTTCCCTAAACTGGTTCCTAAAAACAGATTAAAATTATCTTCTCCCATTTCATCTTCAAAAGTATTTTTTAGATATAAATAAATCCATTTATTGTAAATCGTCGATCCAACATCTTCCAGATTATTCGTTCCTTTCCATGATTTCAAAGCCGTAATTACTTCTTTTTCTTTTGGCGAAAGCGAAGCAATATTTACATTCGAAATTAAACTCTGAACTACTCCCGGAGCGATTGGAGAAGTATTGTCAAAAATCATTCTACTGATTGCTTCTTTATCCCAATCTGATTTTGCATCCATTAAAGCGGAGATTCTTTTAGCGCGATCTTCTGGCAAATAATATCCAGGATACAAATAACCATCGATAGCTTCCGGCTGATTATTGGCTGAATAAACATAACCCCATTTTGGATTTTCGGCCGATGGATTTTTAGAAAAATCAAGATATTCTTTGATATCATCTTTCCCACTTGCTCCATCCAGAATAAGAAACGAATTCACGCCTTTATCATGTTTATAAAGTGTTCCTGTTGCCCACCAAGCCACATTTCCTTTAGCATCGCCATACATTACATTCAATCCCGGCGCTGCAACCAATTGAACTGCTTTCCTGAAATCTTCCTTGCTTTTAGCGTGCGAAAGTCCATAAACCGCATCCAGAATCTGAATAGGCTGTTGGGTATAAATCCAGGACATTGCAATCGGATTTTTTCGGTCTAAACGTTCCAATAAATCATTCATAATCGGTCCGTGTCGGCTTGATTTTACCGTAAGCACCACATCCGATGTATCTTTTACTTTAATTGTTTTTCTTCTGGTTTCATACACTGCAAAACCTGTTGGAGTCTGATATTGGTTTGCATCTCCTGCTTTATTCTTTTCCTGATAAAAATCGATATCATCATTTTCGAACATGGTTAATCCGTAGGCGTAATCACGATTGTGTGCCAATAATGGGTACGGAGTTCCGGCGAGATAACACCCATACAATTCAAATTCCGGAGTAATTAAATGCGCCTCGTACCAGGTTGCCGGTTGCGAAAAACCAATATGCGGATCATTGGCAAAAATCACCTTTCCGCTTTTGGTTTTATTTGGTCCTGCTACCCAACTGTTACTTCCTACAAAGGGCGGAATTGGAGAGTTATCCAATAATGCCGCTACCGACTTTGCAATTGTCGTATATTCTTCAATATCTTCTTTAGAACTCTTAATTTGTGTGGTATTAAATTCTCCTTCGATTCCTAAATCTTTCAAATATTCTGCTCCATATTTATTGCGAATATCTGTCAATAAAGGATCTGTTTTTTGAGCCATTGCAAAACTGAAAGACATGTATCCGAAAATGTTATAAACGTCTTTTATCGTGAATTTTTCTTTTTTAACGCCTACCAAAGTAAACTCAATTGGCGTTGTGCCTTCTTCCAGATATTGATTAATTCCATCTAAATAGGCCAATGTCATTTTATAACTCTGACTGTTTTTATCTAATTTGGCAATGGCTTTCGCCGAAGCTTCTTCGATACCAATTCCGGAGAAAAATTTATCATTTTCAAGCGCTACAGATCCAAAGATTTCTGATAATCTTCCGGGAGCAATTCTTCGAAGCAATTCCATTTGCCATAATCTTTCCTGCGCATGAACGTATCCTAAAGCCGTCATGGCATCTTTTTCAGAATTGGCATAAATATGAGGCACTCCAAAATCATCAAAATAAACAGTGGTTTCTTTCTCAAGGTTTTTCAATTGTACTTCACCTTCATATTTGGGTTTCAGATGAAAAATATAAGCACATAAACCAATTCCAAGAATAACAATCAATACGAATAAAACCAGTAGAATTTTTTTAATTTTTCTCATATTCAAAAAAAGTATTAGGATAAATGATTGGGTAATGATGTAACTTTAAGACAGAATCCTGTAAAAAACATCGCTTTTAAAACTCTAAATTTATGTATTTAAAATCAATACTATAAATGTCAATCTATAAAAAAATAGCGATCGGAGTAATTTCTTTGTTTCTTTTTGTGATTTTAGCCAATATTGGTCTTAACTATTGGATAAAAAAACAATTACCCATAATTGTAAACGAGAAAAACAAAACCGTATACAACATTCATTATGAAAAAATTGAAGTTTCGCTTATTTCACGAAATATTCATGCCACGACATTATTAGTAAGCCCTAAAAATCAACCAAAAGATAGCAAAAACGGGCTTTTCTCTAAAATAGAATCCATAACGATCAAGCATTTTAATATTTGGGATCTGGCTTTTAATGATATCATTCAGGCCGAAAGTATTATCATCAATAAACCTCGTGTGATTTTATACAAAAAAGGAGAAAAACTTATAAACGACAGCAAAAGCATAAATAATGAAATCGTTGAACCTTTTAGAAAAATAATTTCGGTTTCGAATATCTATTTAAACGACGGAACTGTAGATGTCGTTTCTCTGGATAGTGAAAAACCAATTTTAAGCATTAAAAAAATAATACTGAAACTTGAAGGTATATTATTAACTGACGCGACATTAAAAGAAAAAATTCCCCTTCGTTATAAAAGCTACGCGTTAGTAATCGACAGCTTGTTTTATCGTGAGAGCGCTTTTTACCATATGAATATTGGAAAAATAAGTACTGAAAAAAGCTTTCTAAAAATTAATAATTTCTCCTATATTCCGCAACTTAGCCGCAAAGAATTTGTAAAACATCTGGAGAAAGAAAAAGACATTAACACTCTAAAATTTGATTCGGCTCACGTCGAAAAAATGGATTGGGGCTTCAAAAACGACCGCTTTTACTTCAAAGCAAATTCTTTGATAGTAAATCATTTTGATGCGAATATTTATCGCGGCAAAATGCCTAAAGATGATTTGAGCAAAAAATACCTTTACAATCATTTACTACGCAACATTAAATTTCCGCTACAAATTGATACTATACAAATTTTAAAATCGAAATTAGTTTACGAAGAGGAAAAAGAATTTGAGAAAGGCCCGGGTATTCTAAACTTTGATCGTTTTAATATGCAGGTGACTAACGTAAAAAGTGGTTTTGGATTAAAAAAAACTGCCGATGTTAAGATTAAAGTAAATTGTATTTTCATGAAAAATTCTCCTCTGGATGTAGTTTGGAGTTTTAATGTGTTAGATAAAAAAGACAGTTTTCATATTCAGGGAACAATATCCAACTTTGATGTTGCCGCTATGGGAAGATTTAGCAAACCTTACATGAATGCTTCATTTACAGGAGTATTTAACAAGTATCGTTTTAATTTTTATGGAAATGACAATATAGCTAAAGGAAATGCCTCATTGGATTATGACGATCTAAAAGTAAAATTATACAAAAAGAAAAATCCTGAAAAAGAAGCCAAATTAAAATCAGCAATTGTAAATTTATTGGTTAAAGATGACTCAGAAGAAAAACCAAAAACCGCCGATGTTGAGCTAGAAAGAATTAAGGAAAAGTCATTTTATAATTTTCTCTGGAGAAGTATAGCGGAATCTTTGAAGAAGATTTTGATTTGATATTTTTATATTACGATTTTTTTTAGCCACGAATTTCACGAATTAGCACGAATTAATTATATACATTATTCCTCGTAATATTGAAGTCTATAGGATTGTGCAAAACTTTGACAAAGCTAGCTAAGCAGTATGTATTCCCGGAATAAAAAAATTGTTAAGTAACGTAATTAATTGCTTAATAATAATAAGTGGAAATTCGTGAAATTCGTGGCAAACTTTTTAGTCATCATATAATTTTCAACCATTTTAAAACCTGACAATTATCAGTTTTTTTAAGGATAAATTTTCCAACATTTGCTTTTATTTTTAATTTAAAAACAAATGACAAAGCCACCTTTACACACTTTTCATATTCCTGTAATGGGACTCGCCTATACAATCGACAGCCCAATTCGAGTAGCGCAATATGGAATTTCATCTGTAGTTTCTATAGCCGATGATGATTTAATTGAAAAGATGCGTAATTTTTATAGCACAAAATTCAATTTTCCTTATGAGGAAATAAGTCAAAAGTTTCAGGACTACAGAGCCGAAAGAATTACGTCATACCTTAATTTAGTTGACAAAATTGTAAAAGAAAAATTCGACAATTTTAAAACTGAATTAATCGAAAGCAAAACTGCTTTAGAAAATTATATGGCGATGTTACCCAATACATCAGACATAAAAAAGGGATTTCAAAATTTATTAGATGATGGAATTTCTTTTAAAGAAAACATTCAGAATTATATCGAATCGCATCTTTATCCCGGAGAAATCGATGTGAATATCATGACCAAACTGGATAAAGATAATTTTGATAAAAACGAACAGCTTCCTATTGAATTTAATGATGCTCATGCTGCTTTAAGAGGCTTTGCTAGAAGTAATCTTGAATCATCGGTTGTACTTTCTGCGGGAATGAATCCGAGATTGTTTAGTTATTTTGAGAATTTTTCAGATTTTTTGCCGAATCTAAATAATGAGCTAAAAAAGAAAATCACCTTAAAAGTAAGCGACTTTAGATCAGCGATGATTCAGGGCAACTTTCTAGCCAAAAAAGGACTGTGGGTTTCTGAGTACAGAATCGAATCCGGATTGAATTGCGGTGGGCACGCTTTTGCTACAGACGGTCTTTTATTAGGGCCAATATTAGAAGAATTTAAACAAAAAAAGGATCAGCTTGTTCAATCTGCACACGAGTTGATGACAAAAGTATTACAGCAAAAACAAATTTATGCTCCTGAACATCCTTTACCGCTTAAAATTACGGTTCAGGGCGGCGTAGGAACTGCTGAAGAACATGAATTTTTATTAGATAATTACAAAGTAGATTCTGTTGGCTGGGGATCTCCATTTTTATTGGTTCCGGAAGCTACTTCTGTAGATAAAGCTACTCGTGAGTTATTGATGGATGCAAAAGAAGAAGATTTATATCTAAGCCATATTTCGCCTTTGGGAGTTCCGTTTAATACTTTAAGAGGAACTACCAACGAGATTTTAAAACAAAAAAGAATCGACCAGAATAAAGCCGGAAGTTCCTGCCCGAAAAAATTCCTGGCTTTAAGTAAAGAATATGATCCGCACGGAATTTGTACTGCTTCGAAAAAATTTCAGGACCATAAGCTTGAAGAATTAGAAAACGTAAAAGACACCATGTCATCTAAAGCTTTTGAAAAAGCAAAATTTGCGATTACCGAAAAATCATGTTTATGTGTTGGTTTGGCAAATGCGTCGTATTTAGAGAACGATATTAAAATAAAAGGGCAAGCGCAGGGAGTTGTAATCTGTCCTGGGCCAAATATGGCTTATTTTGACCAAGAAGTTTCATTGTCTGACATGGTGGGTCATATTTATGGAAATAAATCGATTCTAAGAACCGAAAACAGGCCGAATTTATTTGTGAAGGAATTAAAAATGTATGTGGATTATTTTAGAAATGAAATAGACAACATTTCCGGAGATATTACCAATGCACAGCTAAAAAAGTGGAATACTTTTAAAGCCAACATTCTGGAAGGAATAGAATATTATAATACTTTACTTTCTCCTGCTTTATACTTTAAACAGGATTTAAGTACAATTAAAAAAGATTTTGATTTTTATAAATCCGAATTATCTAACATAAAAATACCGACCTTAGAATTAGCTTAAAGTCAAAAACCCCGATTTAGATTTAAATCGGGGTTTTTATTTATATAGAAATTGTTCTACTCTTTTTTATTTTTGCTATCGATAACAGCACCAGTTCCGGTTCCTAAAGCAGCACCGGCCAGACCACCAATAATGGCTCCTTCGCCTTTTTTCTTACTCACAATTGCTCCGGTTGCAGCACCGACTCCGGCACCAATTACAGCACCTTTAGCAGTAGCACTCCATCCTTTTTTCTTTTTGGTAGTTGTGGTAGTGGCAGTTCCGTCTGCTTGTTGTTGATGTACTACTACAACTTTTTGAGTTTCTACTTTTTGTTGCTCTACCTTTTGCTGTTCTTTAAGGTCAGCCATTTCAGTTTTCATTGAATCAATAACTCTTTGTTTATCAATTTCAACTTTCATCGAATCAATGCTAGCTTGTTTAGCTTTATTAATGTCTTCTTTTCCTTGGTTCTGACAAGAAACAATTGATAAAGCGGCGAATAAAATATATAAGGCTTTCATGATTTTGTTTTTTAAAATTATTACACTACAAATTAAAGAACATTCGTTTTGTTGAAGTTACATAATTTAGGCTAATGGTTACAGAATTTAAAGATTGTCGTCTAAATGAGACACGGATGAAACGGATTGCTAAAGCAAGTCGCGGATTTAGAACGGATTTTTTTTAAGCATTGTATATAAAAAAATCTCGCAAAGTCGCAGAGTCTCAAAGTTTTTCTCATTTTATGTCATTTCGACGAAGGAGAAATCTTCACGAGAAGCTCGACAAAGATTTGATTCTCGTTGCGGAGTTACTTGCGAAGATTTCTCCTTCGTCGAAATGACATAAAATGAGAAAAACTTTGAGACTCTGCGACTTTGCGAGATTAATTAACTTTTACTTTCCTAAAATTCCTTTTTTCAGAATTTGTCCAAAGTCGTACATATCTTCATATGAACAATATAAAGGAACTGGCGCCAGACGAATTACATTAGGTTCACGCCAATCTGTGATGACTCCGTTTTTCATTAAATAATCAAACAAACTTCTTCCTTCTCCGTGTAAAAAGACAGACAATTGTGATGCTCTTTCTTGAGGATTTGAAGGTGTGATGATTTCGAAATTTCCTTTTACTTCTTTATCTATTTCATGCAAGATAAATTCTAAGTATGAGGTAATATGATCTCTTTTTTTAATTAAGGCATCCATTCCAACCTCAGCAAACATTTCTACAGATGCTAAATAAGGTGCTAAAGAAAGTACGGGCAAATTACTAATCTGCCAACCATCGGCTCCATGAACCGGATCGAAAGTTGGTTCCATTTTAAAACGGCGCTCTTTGTTATGCCCCCACCAACCTGCGAAACGAGGTAAATCAGGGTTGTTATGATGTTTTTCGTGTACGAAACATCCAGACGCATTTCCTGGTCCTGAATTCATGTATTTATAACTGCACCAGGCCGCGAAATCTACATTCCAGTCATGAAGCTCCAGTTTGATGTTTCCGGCAGCGTGTGCCAAATCCCAACCTACCTTTGCTCCTGCTTTTTGTCCGGCTTCAGTAATCGTTTTAATGTCAAAAACTTGTCCGGTATAATAATTTACTCCGCCAATTAAAACCAAAGCCAGTTCATCTCCAACTTCTTCAATTTTAGCGAGAACATCTTCCAGACGAATATTGTGTTCTCCCTCGCGACGTTTGATTTCGACAATTGCATCTTCTGTTTTATATCCATGAAAATGCACCTGGCTCTGAAACATATACTGATCTGATGGAAATGCTTTTTCTTCGCAGATAATTTTATAACGTTTGCCTTTTGGCTGATAGAAAGAAACCATCAATAAATGAAGATTCACCGTCAAAGTATTCATTACCGTAACTTCTGATGGCAAGGCTCCAACAATTTTACTTAATGGTTCTGCGAATCTTTCCTGATAATCCCACCAGGGTTTCTCAGCATAAAAATGACCTTCGACAGCAAGATCTGCCCAGTCATTCATTACTTCATCTATATATGCTTTGGTGCGTTTTGGCTGTAAGCCCAGCGAGTTTCCTGTAAAATAAATTACTCTTTTATCATTTACCTTAGGAAAAATAAATTGATCCTGATACTGATTTAATGTGTCTTGCGAATCAAGCTCTCGTGCGAATTCGCGTGTATTTTGAAAAGTCATTGTATTTGTTTTGAATCGTAAAAATAACAACTTTTAAAATATATTACTGAAAATTAACATGTTTTAAGTTTTCAGTCACAGTCACAGTTTTCAAGATTCAAACTGGGACTGTAATCTGAGACTGGGACTAAAACAAAAAAACCCACCATTGCTGGCAGGTTTTTGTATTTTATCTGAATATCTAATTAGATAATCAACATTGCATCTCCGTAAGAATAGAATTTGTATTCTTCTTTGATTGCTTCATCGTATGCACGTTTCATTAAATCATGTCCACAGAAAGCAGAAATCATCATTAATAATGTTGATTTTGGTGTGTGGAAATTGGTGATCATACAGTTTGCAATACTAAAATCGTGAGGAGGGAAAATAAATTTATTTGTCCATCCTTCGTAAGGATTCAAAGTATTTTGAGATGAAACTGAACTTTCGATAGCACGCATCGAAGTTGTTCCAACAGCACAAATGCGTTTTTTCTTTGCTTTTGCCTCGTTTACAATATCACAAGCCTCTTGTTTGATGATCAATTCTTCAGAATCCATTTTGTGTTTAGACAAATCTTCCACCTCAACCGGGTTAAAAGTTCCTAAACCAACGTGAAGTGTAACTTCAGCAAAATTGATTCCTTTGATTTCTAATTTTTTCAAAAGGTGTTTTGAGAAGTGTAAACCTGCAGTTGGTGCAGCTACAGCTCCTTCTTCTTTTGCATAAATAGTTTGGTATCTTTCAGCATCTTCAGCTGTTACTTCTCTACTAATGTATTTAGGAATTGGAGTTTCTCCAAGTTCTGTCAATTTGTTTCTGAATTCTTCGTAAGAACCGTCATATAAAAAACGTAAAGTTCTACCACGAGAAGTTGTATTGTCGATTACCTCAGCAACTAACGAATCGTCATCACCAAAATAAAGTTTGTTTCCGATACGGATTTTTCTAGCCGGATCAACTAAAACGTCCCAAAGACGTTGCTCAGAATTTAATTCTCTTAATAAGAAAACTTCAATTCTTGCTCCTGTTTTTTCTTTGTTTCCATACAAACGTGCAGGGAAAACTTTAGTATTGTTAAGAATCAAAACGTCTCCGTCATCAAAATAATTGATAACATCTTTAAACATTTTGTGCTCTATAGTTTGTTTTTGACGATCGATTACCATTAAACGAGATTCGTCTCTGTTTTCTGCCGGGAATTCTGCTAAAAGTTCTTTCGGTAAATTAAATTGAAAATGTGATAATTTCATTTGAGAAAGTTATGAGTTATAGATTTTCAATCAGGATTATTTGAAGACCTGATTTTTAATCTTGTGCAAATATACGATTGTGAGATAGGCGTTGTCAAGTGTTTTGATGTTTATTTTCAAAAGTCGTTGATTTAGTGGTGTTTTGGTGACATAAAAAAATGAGATTTCACCATATAAGTGATATAAGTTCATTTAAATCAGGAATCTTTAAAAATTGCTGGTGTTTTTATTTGGTTAAAGCCAAGAAGTTTGCGCATAAAAAAACCTCCGGTTAAAACTGGAGGCTATGTATTTTTTTCGCCACGAATTCACGAATTAATTTGAAAATGAAACTTAAAAATAATTCGTGAATTTGTGGCTATCTTTTTCTATTACAATTCTGAAATTTCGAAGTTTAATTCTTTCAGGTCATTCCAGAAATCAGGATACGATTTAGAAACGACTTCAGCATCTTCAATAATAATCGGCACTTTTAAGGCTAAAGGTGCAAATGCCATTGCCATACGGTGATCATTGTAAGTTCCTATTTTTATATTATGATTGATATTTTCTGAAGCTACCAAAGTCAGACTATCGTTCGTTACCGAGATATTGGCACCTAATTTTGTCAATTCAATTCTAAGTGCTTCAAGTCTGTCTGTTTCTTTAATTTTCAACGTATGAAGACCAGTTAAATGGCAACCAATTCCCAGACCTAAACAGGTTACAACAATGGTTTGTGCAATGTCTGGCGTATTGTTTAACTCGAAGTTTACGGTTTCGTATTTAAAATTCTCTTGTTTTACCAACGTCATTTTATTGTCCTGAAACGTAGTCTGAACTCCTAACTTTTCATAAAGCGAAACCAATTCAGAATCTCCTTGTAAACTATTTTCTTTATAACTACTCAATGTGATGGAAGCTGTATCGGCCAAAGCCACTAAACTAAAAAAGTACGATGCTGAACTCCAATCTGATTCTACAACCATTTCTTTCGAAGCTACTTCAGCTTTTGGATAAACCTTAATCACATTTCTTTCAAAACTAGTCTGAATATCTAAATCGTTTAGCAAAGCCAAAGTCATTTTGATATATGGAATCGAAGTAATCTCTCCTTCTAAAGTCAACTCTAAACCATTTTCTAATTTTGAAGCTATAAGTAAAAGTGCCGAAATATACTGGCTGCTTACATTTGCTGCCAAAATAACTTTTGAAGCAGTTACTTTTTTTCCTTTGATTCTGATTGGTGGATAACCTTCTTCTTTTTCATAAGAGATTTCCACTCCCAATTGTCCCAAAGCTTCAACTAAAATTTTAATCGGACGTTCCTGCATTCTGCTTGAACCAGTCATTACCACTTCACGGCCTTCGTTTACCGCAAAATACGCAGTTAAAAAACGCATTGCTGTTCCTGCATGATGAATGTCTACAATTTCGTCATTACCAATCAGGGCTTTTTGCATTACCTCGCTATCATCGGAGTTTGATGTATTCGCCAGTGTTACATTTGGGAACAATGCTTTTAACAACAATAAGCGATTGGTTTCGCTTTTTGATCCTGTTACTGCAATTTGTCCTTGTAAATTATGTTGAGTTGTTTGAAGTAGTAAATTCATTTTTTTAATGGTAAATTGAAATTATGAATTATGAATGGTTAGAAACGTAATTCGCCACGCAATTTACCACTCCCCACTCATAATTCAAAATTCAAAACTCATAATTCAAAACTTATGAGTGATATTTCACAATTATTTCAATTTATCGTTGTTTTTGTGACGATCCTTGTCTCGAACTGATTTTAAATCCATTTTTTTATCAAAAGCGGCTTGTAAATCTATTCCGGTTTGGTTGGCAAGACACAAAACTACAAAAACAACATCAGCCAGCTCTTCGCCCAGATCTTTGTTTTTATCACTTTCTTTTTCTGATTGTTCCCCGTAACGACGGGCAATAATTCTGGCTACTTCCCCTACTTCTTCCGTAAGTTGCGCCATATTTGTCAATTCATTAAAGTAGCGAACACCGTGTTCTTTAATCCAGGTATCTACATCAAGTTGTGCATTTTTCAAGTTCATAGCTATACTCTTTTTAAAACATTTTTTTCATTTTGACTCCTGATCATCTTCCGGAAAGATCTCTTAATCCATTGTATTGATCTGCTGCAAAAATACTATTGTTAATTTCTTTTGAACTACTTATTTAAATTTTGTTTTCTTCGTTGAAAATATTTTAAATCTTCTTTAGAACTATTTTTTCAGATTCTTTCGCAAGTATAATTTTGTAAAATTCTTTTAATCCTTCGTATTTTTCTATTGGAATTATAACTTCATTCATTTGATGAACAACTGTCATTTGTATTTGATTTTCGCTGAAAGAGCTATTAAATTTAAATATTCCAGAGCCATCTTCTGTACTTACAACAGTAGATTGAGGTAAATTTTCGACTGTATAATTGTCAGGAATTTTTATGCTTATGGTATATTTTTCCAGAAATGGAAATCCAAAATCTACCGGATATTCTCTTTTCTCCTGCTTGAACGGATTTTTTTCATTTAAAAAAAACAGCATCGGATTGAGATAAATTTTTTCTCCGATAATTTCTGAGAAATTCGAACCTGCAAATGAAAATGTTTCTGAAACAGGTAATAGAAGATCATTTTGGTTGGTTCTGCTATACTCGCTTAATTCGATCTTGTTATGGTCGTTTTCGAATTTATCTAAATAGGCTTCTTCTGTTTCATTAAAGACAGTGTTTCTAAAATTGAAAGCATTATAATTTGAATATTGTCTTCTGACTTTTCCTTTAATTTCGCCCTTTTCGATAATTTCATAACTCATTGAAACAATATGATCTGATACTTTTTGTGGCATTAAATCAATTTCTTCTGAGGTTCCGTTTTTGCGAATTAACCGTCCAATCCAATTTAAATCCCTCAGGGGTAAAATATTTACTGTAGAAAAAGGATCTGTTGCATCCAGCAAAACTCTTCCGCCTGGTGTTTCTACACTTGCAATTACATAATTAAAAGCATTTGTATTCGGAAAAAAAGCAATTCCGTTAGATCGTGTACTTATCAAAACAGGATTAGCTTCCAGACCTGCAGCGCGCAACATGGCTGTCAGAATAAAGTTAACGTCTGCACAATTACCGCTTTTTTCTTTGTAGGCTTTTCGAACACCTTTTTCCCATCCGTATCCACAAGTGTTATTCCATTTTACATTTGATTTTACGTAATCCAGAATTACCTTTATTTTATCATCCGGATTTATTTTATCTTTTAAGATCAATTTCAAATCGTCTTCAAAATAACTTTCTTTTCTTAATTCCGGACCAAAATTTTCGAAGTCATAAATTGTTTTGGCAACGGCTTCCCAATTAGAAGAAATCGTTTTATAAAGTTGCCCTGGTATGCTTATGGTTTCTAACTCATGCAAAACACCAGAACGATAATTGTTAATATTGTTTACAAAAACCTCTTCTTTTAATGGCGGCAAATCTTTAAGAATATAAGTCGTTTCCATTGCTGGATAACCATAGGTTTTAGCAATATCAGTAGTTACTTTTGGAGTAAAAAGACCTTTTATCATTCTCTTAAATTGAAATGAATTTGGAATTGTCGTTTTAAACTCAGTATAATTAACCGGAATATCTTCTTGAAAGTTCCAATCCTGAATATACAATGATCCTCCGTAGTTTTTAATCTGATATTCTATCACCGATCCTTCTTTTACATCTGGAAATGTGATTTTTTTAATCCAATAATTACTATTGATCTTATCCAGAAATTCTCCTTCCGGCTTTAATTTAGATTTTACAATTTTTCCGTCTATTAAATTATAGGTATATACATCGGTTATACTTATTTGATTTGCTTTTCCTGCCGGAGCACCAACCTGAATTGTAGCCCAATTATAACCCTCTTTTTTATAAATTTTGATTCTCTTTTTGACAATGTTTTCCTGATTGCCGTGATCTCCAATTGAAACGACTCCTTTCCTAAATAAAACAGAGGCTACCGCGCCTGAATCCTTTGGATGTATTTTTTCTTCGAGCTCTGCAATAGTTACTTTCCCTAATTCATAAGTTTGAGCTTTTATTTTAGATAATCCAAAAAACAAAAAAGCAACTATTACTAAGCTTTGAAACTTCATATTAGATTCTTTTTAAAACAATTTTTTCTGTTTGTTTTGCAATCATAGTTTTATAATATTCCTTTAGCATTTCGTACTTTTCAGTAGATACAATTGCCTCGTTAATTTGATGCTGAATAATTATTTGCAATGAGTTTCCTGCTGGAGCAATATTAAACCTAAAACTCCCTAAATTATCCTCCATATTAATAATCGCTGGCGCAGGTAAAACTTCTGTTGTAAAACCTTCAGGAATTTGAAGAGTTATGTTGTATTTGTCTGTAAAAGGAAATCCAAAATCGACCGGGTATTCTCTCACATCTTGCTTGAAAGGATTTTTTTCGTTTGTAAAAAACAACATAGGATTTACATAAATTTTCCCACCAATAACATCGCACAAATTATTTCCAGTAAATGAATATGTTTCCATTGTAGGCAACAATAATTCTTTTTCGTTTGTTCTTGAATAGTCGCTAATTTCTATTTTGTTATTACTATTCTCCAGTTTTTCTAAATACTCTTCTTCTTTAAATCCATTAATGTTTTTTCTTGTGATCATAGCATTATAATCGGTACATTGCCTTCTTGTTTTTCCTGTTACCTTTCCCTCTGGATCAATACTATAACTCATAAAAACAACGTCGTTTGATGATTTTTTAGGCATCAAATCCACCTCTTCAGAGGTTCCGTCTTTTCTAATCAATCGACCATACCAATTTAAAGCTCTAAGTGGTAAAATGTTAGGCGTTGAAAATTTATCAGAGGCATCTAATAAAATACTTCCGTTTGGAGTTTCAACCGCGGCAATAACATAATTAAAAGCAGTTCTGTTTGGGAAAATTGAGATTCCGTTAGAACGTGTACTTACCAAAACCGGATTTGCGGTTAAGCCTGCGTAACGCAACATAGCGGTTAGCATTAGATTGATATCAGCAATGTTTCCTGTTTTTTCTTTGTATGCTTTTTTAACACCATTATCACAGCTATATCCTAAATATTCATTCCATTTTACATTTGCTTTTACATGATCTAAAACCACCAATATTCTTTCTTCGCTTGTATTTTTCCCTTCTAATTTCTTTTTCAAATCCTCCTCAAAATATCCGGTCTTATTCAACTCAGAACCAATATCCTTATAAATTGTATGCACCACTGACTCCCAATCTACAGAATACATTTTCACCTCTGCCTGTGGAAATTTTGTTAGTGATAATTCATGCTGAATACTTGAGGTATAATTATCAATATTATTCACATAAGCTTCCTCTTTCATCGCCGGGAAATCTACAGCAAGATATGTAGTCTGCGTTTCTTTATAATCTACTTTACTTGTAGAAAATGTTGTTTTGGTATGTATATACTCACTATCTCTATCTTTATTTGTAAAAACAATAGATCTTTGATTTGTAACTTCAGTTTTCTTAGGAAAAGCATATCCCTTTTGTCTTGCATTAAAGACATAATATTCTGGAATATAAGTTGAAAACTCAGAATAATTCACCGGAATACTGGTTTGAAAATTCCACTCTCTAATCATCTGACCATTTGGGCTTTTTATCGTATAGCTAAATTCAATAACAGAACCTTCTTTGACATTAGGCATTGTTATTTTTTTCTGACCTCTAAATTTATCTACAACTTCATCAAAAACTCCTTCGCTCTTTAGTTTTGTCTTTTCAATTTTACCATCAACTAAATTATAAGTAACCGCATCAGAGAAATTTACTTTCTCTTTAAAATCAGGCTGGTTGTAATACCAAACATTTTGATTTGCCCAGTCGTAGCCCTCCTTTTTATAAATTTTAATTCTGGTCTCTACTTCTGCTACGGTCACAAAACCATTATTTACATCATATTCTATTCTGGTTCTTCCCTTTTTATACAAAATTGCGGCGACTGCCGATGAATCTTTGGGATGTACCTTTTGTTCTAATTCTGCAATGGATACTTTTCCTAATTTAAATTCCTGCCCTTTTACATTCGTAATAAACAGCAATAGAAGTGAAAGACTAAAAAGTTTGGTAATTTTCATTCGTTGGTTCTGGTTTTAATTAGTTTTTAGTTAAAATAATTTTGGCGTTATCGTTTCTTGAAACCTGCTCCATAAAAAGACGGTATTCATCGTATTCTTTATTAGAATATTTCCCTTTATTTAAAAACATAGAGCGTTTGTACATCAGTTTATTGTTTTCTTTTTTGATGATTTCGGTTTTGTATTCTCCAAATTTTCCTTTCAATTCAAAATTTGAAGGCAAAAATTCTATCGAAAAACCTGCTGGTAAATTAATTTCGATTTCATCTGTATCTAAATATCCACGCTGAATTTGAAATGGATTTTTTCTATTGCGGATTCTCTTTATATTCCCGGAAGTTTGATTGAAAGCGTCTACCGTAAAAATCATTTTATTAGCAGAAATTGACGCATAGTTTATTGCACTTACTTGTACATTTTCAGTAAATTGTACATTTTCTTTGTTATTGCTAAAAGTTATTTTTCCTAATTTCAAATTATTGATATTACTCCAATAGTCTTTATAATGAGATTCCTTTTCTGTTGGCTGTAATGTTTCGATTTTAGTTTTCGAACTGTATTGAGAACCTTCTGAAGTTATTATAATCGAGCCGAAAAAATTGCCGTTTTCGTCTATCGTATAAGTTCCTTTATCTATCTGGGTATTTCCAATATCTTCATACACTTTGGTTCTCACGATTTCTCCGCCTTCCGGTTTAATAATCAAAACATCACGATCATCTGTAAAAGTTCCCTGATATCCAAAAGGATCATCCTGACTTGTACATTCTAACCATGTATAATGATTTCCATTTGGAACAGCCAAAATCATGTGATTTCCCTGCATCGAAACAAAATCAGACTGAATATTTGATTTGTAGCGATCTCCATATAAAATAGTATTGTACGACGGAACATCTACAACCTGTAAAAGCGCCTTTGTATAATTAGATAATGCCTTACAATCTCCGTAACCTAAACGATCTACATCACTGGCAAGCATTGGTTTCCAACCACCAATACCTACAGCAATATTTACATATCTTGATTTTTTTTGTACATAATCGTAAATGATCTTTGCTTTTTTTATAGGATCTTTTTCATCTCCAACTAGTGCTTTTATTTTAGTTTTTGTTTCTTCAGGCAAAGTAGTTGTTCCTGTTAAGATTTTATCACCATACCATTTACCAAATGCTTCCCATGTTGTGGCAGTACCATCAACACCTTCTAAATGAAATTTTTCTAAGCCCATCATTACTTTCGGAAAAAGATCATCAGTAGACGGACTATAATCTTCTACTTTTCTGGCTAAAATATTAAGAGCAACATAACTTAGTTTTGTATCGGTATCAATAGTTTTCTTTATATTAAAGTCAGAAAAAGAAAACTCCTTCTTTTTAAATCCAAGATCATTTGGAAAAGAAACATTTAAAATACATTTCTCGACACTCAGATTATAATCACTTAAAAAATACCATCGGGGTGTAAAAGCAGTAGTTGAACTTTCGATTTCGCTGGCATAAACAACAGTAAAAGGATATGAAATTGGAGTATAATCTAAATAAAGTACACGGTTATCCGAAAAAAGAGTACTACCGCTGACTGCACTTTGATCCTTAAAATCTTTTCGTTTTATTTTTTTGATTTCTTTGCCCGATATATCATAAACAATTGCTTCGATACTTTTTACTCCTGTTGATTTATCATAGTGCTGATAAGCACCAATATCGCTAAGACCTTTTTCGTTTAATACCGTCACAACTCGCTGTACTTTGATATTCATGCTTCTCTGCGAAACAATAGCAATATCCATTTGATCCAAACGAACAACAGCATTGGCATTCTCTTTAAGACTATCAGAAATCGCTGTTACAGCATATTCGCTCTTTTGAGCTGAAAGAATAAGGGGAAATAAGAAAAAAAATAATCCCGAAAAAGTAAATTTCATTAGTAAGTAATTTCGCCAAATATATATTATTTTTAGAAATTTTTAACACTCGTCTAATGATTTTTTAATCTTTGTTTTTGCTGTCAATTAAAATCGTTACAGGCCCGTCATTTAAGAGACTAACCTTCATATCAGCACCGAAAATTCCGGTTTGCACTTTTTTATTGAATTCTATTTCTAAAGATTTTACGAAATTCTCATACATTGGAATCGCAAATTCGGATTTTGCCGCTTTTATGTAAGACGGTCTGTTTCCTTTTTTTGTAGAAGCGTGAAGCGTAAACTGACTCACGACAATAATATCGCCGTTGATATCCTGAACCGAGCAGTTCATGACATCGTTTTCATCGCCAAAAATTCTCATTTTAATGATTTTCCCCACCAGCCAATCAATATCTTCCTGAGTATCCAGATCTTCAATTCCCACCAAAACCAATAAACCTTTTTGAATATCAGCTACTTTTTTTTCATCAACTGTAACTGATGCCTGGGAAACTCTTTGAAGAACAACTTTCATATGAATTGTGAATTATAAATTGTGAATTATTTAGCCACAGATTACACGGATTAAAGATTTTAAATTCTTAGCGTTAGATGCACTGCTGTGTATCTCTACATTCAAACTTTGTCGATAATTTTTGATTTGGAATTTGGACCCGAGCGTTAGCGAACAGGCGAAGCAATTTTAAGAAATTGGAATTTATTTTTTATTTCCTCAATTCATCACTCGCTTTACGATCTTCATCATACGAATCTGTACGATAATTTTCGTCGTCGCCTTCTAAGATCTTTAAGTAACTATTGTAACGTGACCAGGCGATCTCGTCTCTCTCTAAAGCAGCTTTTATAGCGCAATGAGGTTCTTCTTTATGCAGACAGTTATTGAATTTACACTGATCTTTTAATTTGAAAAATTCAGGGAAATAACCACTGATTTCTTCTTTCTCCATATCGACGATTCCGAAACCTTTAATTCCTGGAGTATCGATAATTTTGGCATTAAAAGATAAATCATACATTTCGGCAAAAGTAGTCGTGTGCTGACCTTGTTTACTGGCTTCTGAAATGGTTTTGGTTTTAAGATGTAAAGATGGCTCCATCGCATTTACCAAAGTCGATTTTCCAACACCTGAATGTCCTGAGAACATGCTTACCTTACCAATCATCATTTCTTTTAATTCCTCAACACCTTTCATTTCGGTAGAAGAAACACGAAGACATTTATACCCAATTTGCTGATACACGTATTGCATATACAATTGATCTTCTAGCGTTAGCTCATCAAAAGTATCTATTTTATTAAAAACCAAAATTGTTTCGATATTATAGGCTTCAGCAGTTACCAAAAAACGATCTATAAAGTTGAAAGTTGTGGGCGGATTATTTATCGTAATCAATAAGAATACACGATCAATATTCGACGCGATAATATGCATTTGATGTGATAAATTAACCGATTTACGAACGATATAATTCTTTCTTTCGTGAATATTAAAAATCGTTCCGGTCAAGGCATCAGAGGTTTCTTCGAGTTCATAATCGACAATATCACCTACAGCAATAGGATTGGTGCTCTTGATACCTTTCATCCTAAACTTCCCTTTCATACGGCATTCTATAAAATCGCCATTTTCAGATTTTACAGTGTACCAACTTCCTGTAGATTTATATACGAGTCCTGTCATTCTTTAATTTTAGGTTTTTGATTTTAGATTTTAGATTGCTCTTCGAACTAAAAAATAAAAGGCAAAATTACGTTTTTAGAATTGAACAACGCAACTTCGCCTTTTAAAATTAAAAAACTGACTCTAAAACTGACTCATTTACCAAACAATTTCGGCTAAAATTTCATTTTCTTTGATTTTTCCTAACTGAATTGTCTTTAAAGCTTTTGTAATCTTCCCTGCTCTTGTAGTATAAATTTCTACCATAACGCTTGCAGGACCACTTTCGGTTAACTCTCTTTCGCCAAAATAATTAGTTTTAACTTGATATTTTCCTTTAAGAGCATTTCGAATTAAATATTGTTCCGGCCCATAACCTTCTGTAAAATCTTTTGAGAATCTTGCTCCTGCTTCTGTTTCGGTATGACTGTAGTAACATTCTTCTCCATTTGGTTCAATAACATGTAAATCAAGATCGACATCCATTTGGTTCCAGCTCATAATTATTCTGATATCAACCGGCATTTTCTCCAAATATTTTTCATCAAGTTTACCTGTTTTCAAACCTTTGTGTTGGATTGTTAATCGATTAATATCCATTAAAATAATATCTTCTACACCTTCGTACTGCCCCCTCATTTCTCCGTAATAATTTACTTCCAGTGCTTTAATCAATTCATCAAAAGCATCCTGATACTTTCCTGCATCTTCCAGAGCCAATGCATAATCTCTTAGACTCTGTGGTTCGTGCGCTCTCCATTTAGCAATTTGTTTTGCTGTATATAATGCATCCTCATAAGATTTCCATTGACGTAAAGTATAGGTAAGCGTTTTATAAAGCTGATGATTTTCCAAACCTAAATCGGCAATATTACTAATTACCTGCAATGCTTTTTTAGTGTCTCCCTGATTGTAGAAAAAATGTGCTACATCAAAATAAAAACTCGGGTTTCTTTCCTGCGTTTTTCTTAATTCAAAATACAATTCGTACTGTTTATCTTTTGGTGCCGATGCTAAAGCTTTAAGATATAATCGATCCGGATTCCAGGTTTTAGGCTGATTTTCGATTACATTAGAATCGCTACTTTCTACAATCAAATCTTTTTTAGCATCTTCACTTAATAAAATTTCTTTATTTAAAGTTGTATCACCTTCTGTCGCTTGACTTATTTGAACTCCTGCAACTTTACCCGCAAGCGCCTGGGATACATTGGTGTTTTTAGAAATATTCTCAGACGAAATTGTTTGTACAGAATAAGAGACCTCAGCTTTTTTAACCGTTCCATAACCTACAACAGTCACTTCTTTTAACTCAGATTCTGCTTTTTTGTCTGAAGACTCTACAGCTGCCGAAGCTTCTTCCACTATATTCATTACAGGTCCTGAACCAACTGGCTCATCAACTGTCATCACAGCATCAGCATCGCCTTTAATACTTCTGGATGACGTTACAACAACAGATTCTAATTGTACTGAATTCTCTCGCAATACTACTGTAAACTTATTATTCATTCCTCTATTCAACTGATAAGAGTCAAAACCAATATAACTAAAGTTAAGCGTACTATTTTCGGCTGCTATAATTACAAATTTACCATCAAAATCAGTATAAACTCCTTCTCTTTCTCCTCTTAATGTTACAGTTACACCCGGCAAAGGTATTCCTTGCTGATCTAAAACAGTCCCTTCAACTTTACCCGCTGCAACATTTGTACTTCTGGTTGAAACTGGACTTGCACTTCTGCGTGAATTTCTGCTTAACGTATTATTAACTAATCTTCTATTTTTTTGAACTTTGGGCTTTGGCAACGGTTTTGGAATTGAATATTTGATATCTTTTTTCCACCAATTATTTAAACCTTCAAAATAACTTTCAATACTTTCCCAATTATTCTTTTGTTGCGCCAGATTATTAACGTTTTCCTGTTTTTTAATTCTGTCAAATTCAGCACGCAATTCGGCCGGCGCTATAATATCGTAAGAAATATAATCCCGAATATCTTCCAGAACAATCAACGAGGTATTCTTGGTTATAATGCCATATTTCTTTCCTAAAAGTTCAATTTCATCAGCATTTTTAGCATACTGAAAATCAAGATTGGCTATTTTTTTCTGCGCCCAAAGTTTTTCAACATTCACATCATTTGTATTTTGAACAGCAGCATCCAGCGTTATTTTTCGCTCTAAAACAGCTTCATTATTATAACCAAATAATAAGGTGACTTCATTTTTTGGATTCAAAGAAATTCCTGAAAAACTAAAACTTTCTGAAACCGAAGTCCCTTCAATAGGAAACAAATCGCTCACAGTATAGTTTTCTTTTATTCCTAAAAACTTCAAATTTGTATTTACCAATTTATCTAAAGCATTTTCTTGATTTACCTGATTTAAGTTGATAAAATTACCGCCTGTTTGCATTGATGAATAGTTCAAGAAAGAAAAATCAGCAGAAACGGATGAAGTAATAGTATAAAGAGGCTTTTTAGTTTTTGGCAAAACGTTGTCACTTAAAGACGAAAATCCGTCAGAAAAAAACAAATATTCGTCGTTATTCATAAAGTTTATTTGTGAAAAACGAGTTCCTCCATCGTATTTGGTATTTTCTAAAACAGCTTTTAATGCTCCCCAGTTTCCGTTGGTAATTACGTATTCATTTTGCTTTTCAAAACCATAATTTAAAAAATACAAAGTAACTTTTGTGTTTTTTATTTTCTGAAAATAAGCATCAAGCAAAGCCAATTCCTTTTTGAAATCTCGTGTTTTACAACTCAGTGAATTATCCCAAATTAAACCAATCGAAGCTGGATTTTTCTTGGCTATTTTATTTCCTTCGATAAAAGTATTTCCGTAAAAATAATGCTGTCCGCCAACATTCTGCATGATAACACTTGGCGTATTTTGTTGAATTGGAATTTTAAAAACTAATTTTTCAGAAGGCTGATAATTTTCTTTTTTGATGGAAGTCTGAAAAGATTGATTCCATTTTGAAAAAGCAATTTCATCACCGGAATTCTCGGCCACTGTTGGTGATGCTGCAGTTCCTAAAACCGAAACATTCATTTCAAAATTATCCAGTTTTTTAGGATAACGACTCACTAATTGATACGCCAGATTCTCTTTATCAAAAGCAGAAAGTTCTTCTTCGTAGCCAATGATTACAGTTCGTTCTCCGTTCGGCATCAACGGATAAATTCTGGTTCTGAAATTATTTCCGTCTACTTTCTCCAGTAATCCCGGGTCGACACGACGATGCTCGATCGCTTCAAAAACCTGTTTCCCTTTATTTTTATTTACCGGAACGGCTTCACGCATTTTACCATTAATATCAATAGCATATCTAGAAACCGAAACATTTTCGGGCAACGGAAAAATAAGTTCCGCCTCCATCTGGCGGGCTCCTGAATTAAAGAAATGCATTTCGGCAGTGGTGTAAGCAATATTTCCCACCACTTTTACATTCACAATTAGTTTATTCATTCTAACCTTTTCAGCTTCATCACCTTTTACTGTAAGTTCGGGGCTTTGTGCAAAGGATTTTGTTCCTAAAAACAATATCAAATAAAATAACATTTTCAAGTTTACTTGAAAAATTCCTGGCTGAGACAAACATAATTTTGATTTCATAACACGAGAGTTAAGGTTCTATAATTGTATAGAGAACATAAAATCTAAAAAGGTTGGAATGGGTTATAAAAAATTTAAACCATATAAGTTATATAAGAAAATATTAGCCTAAGATTAAAATTAAAAACCTTGTAAAATATAGCCCACGGGTTTCAACCGTGGGGACAAAGATTATAAATATGCAATGCGCTCACAAAAGATTGCGAACATGCATTGCGTCTCCACGGTTGAAACCGGGGGCTATGTTTATATATAAAATCCTGATTTACAACTTTTAAAAAAAATAAAAAATCTCCAACACTTTTTGTACAAAGTGCCGGAGATTCTTAAAAAAAAACAATCTATTTTTAAATAATGCTATAAGAAAATTTTAAAAAAGTTTTAATAAAACTTAAATTAACTTATATCACTTATATGGTTTAGAAAAAATTATGCATTGAAAATTTTCTCCTGGTGACCAATACTTTCCTGGTGAATTGCTTTGAACATTCTTAAAACGAACTCTTCAGTAAGACCTTTTTTCTCACCTTCAAGAATCATTTTTCCTAAGATTTCGTTCCAACGGTTGTTTTGAAGAATTGCTACGTTTGCATCTTTTTTCACCTGACCAATTTCGTCAGCTACTTTCATACGTTTTCCTAATAACTCTAATAAATTAGCATCAAGAACGTCTATATTAGCTCTTAGTTTAGTCATTTTTGAACTGTACTCATCTGTAGTATCATCTGTTTTTCTAATCGTCAAATCTTTAATGATTTGTTTCAAAGCATCAGGAGTAACTTGTTGAGCAGCATCAGACCAAGCGTTGTCCGGATCGTAGTGCGTTTCGATAATCATACCATCGTAATTCAAATCTAAAGCCTCTTGTGTTACTTCGAAAATCATTTTACGATCTCCTGTAATGTGAGATGGATCGATAATTAATGGTAAATCAGGGAATTTATTTTGCAATTCGATAGCAATTTGCCATTCCGGGATATTTCTGTATTTTGTTTTCTCGTAAGTAGAGAAACCTCTGTGAATAACTCCTAATTTCTCGATTCCAGCCATGTGTAAACGCTCAACACCACCTAACCATAAAGCTAAATCAGGGTTTACAGGGTTTTTAACCAAAACGATTTTATCAGTTCCTTTCAACGTATCAGCAATTTCCTGAACTGCGAAAGGGTTTGCAGTTGTACGGGCACCAACCCATAAAACGTCGATATCATGTTCTAAAGCCAGTTTACAATGCGCTGCAGTTGCAACTTCAGTACCCATTAATAAACCTGTTTCAGCTTTTGCTTTTTGTAACCATTTCAAACCAATTTCTCCAACACCTTCAAATCCTCCCGGACGCGTTCTTGGTTTCCAGATCCCTGCTCTGAATACACTAACTTTTGAATCTTTCAATTCGTGAGCAATTTTCAATACCTGATCTTCTGTTTCTGCACTACATGGTCCTGCTATCACAAGTGGGTGATTTAAATTGAAATCTTCTAACCACTTTCTCATTTCTTTCTTATTTTCCATCTTAATTTTAATTTATTTCTTAGTTGTTGTTAATCCGTTTAATATTTCTTTGATTTTATTCGTGCTTTCCATTTCTTCAAAAATGGCATTGTAATTTTCGTCTTTTAACAAATCCCTAAACCGACTCAGATTTGAGATATATTCTTCTAATGTTTCGATAACATGTTCCTTGTTCTGCTTAAAAATTGGTGTCCACATTGCAGGAGAACTTTTTGCTAAACGAACCGTACTTTCAAATCCACTTCCGGCCATATCAAAAATATCCTGCTCGTCTTTTTCTTTGTTCATTACCGTTTTCCCGAGCATAAACGAACTAATATGCGACAAATGCGAAACGTAAGCAATATGTTTGTCGTGCGAAGTTGGGTCCATATATCGAATCCTCATTCCTATTTCGCTAAAAAGCTTTAACGCCTTTTCCTGCAATTTAAAAGTGGTTTTTTCCACCTCACAAATAATGTTTGTCTTTCCTTTAAACAAACCTCTTATCGCTGCCGAAGGTCCTGAGAACTCCGTTCCTGCTATAGGATGCGTTGCAATAAAATTTCTTCTTTTTGGGTGACTGGCAACAGCATCACAAATTGGTTTTTTAGTCGAACCTACTTCAAAAACAATTGTTTTATCTCCAACTAAATCCAACACTTTAGGTAAAACCACCAGCGCCACATCCACAGGAACCGAAACAATTACAAAATCAGCATCGGCCAATTCTTCAAAACTTCCTGCCTGATCAATAACACCTAAATCAATTGCTTCCTGCAAGTGTTTTTCATTATTGTCTATTCCAAAAATAGTGGCATCAGGATGTTGGTCTTTGATGTCCAGCACCATCGAACCGCCTATTAACCCTATTCCTATTACGTATACTTTCATAATTCTTTTTATTAGAAGTAAAGCTTCTTTATAAATTCCAAAATTTTAAAATTCCAAATTCCAATTGGAACGGGCTTCGACTTCGCTCAGCCTGACATTCTAAAATCTAAAATTTAAAATCGGTCAATCGCTTCTTGTACTTTTTCTTCTTTCACACACAACGAGAATCTGATATATCCTTCACCATTACTTCCGAAGATTGTTCCCGGTGTTATGAAGATATGTTTCTCGTATAATATTTCGTCAATGAACTTTTCTGCTGATTCAATTCCTTCCGGCAATTTTGCCCAGACAAAAAGCCCGACTCCTTCTTTATAAACTTCGCAGCCTAATTTTTCTGCTAATTTTTCTGTTAATTCTCTGCGGCGTCTGTAAATTTTGTTTTGGTCTTCGAACCATGATTTATCACAATTCAACGCTGCAACAGCACCTTTCTGAATTCCGTAGAACATTCCGCTGTCCATGTTGCTTTTTACTTTTAGAACTGCATCGATAATTTCAGGATTTCCTAAAACCATTCCCACTCTCCAGCCAGCCATGTTGAACGTTTTACTAAGTGAATTCAATTCTAAAGCCACTTCTTTTGCGCCTTCAACCTGCAATAAACTCATTGGGTTATCATTCAAAACAAAACTATACGGATTATCATTAACCAATAATATGTTGTGTTTTTTAGCAAAAGCAACCAATTTTTCAAATAACGCTAAACTTCCTCTTGCTCCTGTTGGCATGTGCGGATATCCCAGCCACATAATTTTTACTTTCTCGAGCTCTAATTTTTCCAGAGCTTCAAAATCCGGTTCCCAGGCATTTGTTTCTTTCAGATCATAATAAACCGGAACTGCTCCCACCAAATTAGTTACCGAAGTATACGTTGGATAACCCGGATTCGGAATTAAAACGTGATCACCTTCATTTAAAAATGCAAGCGAAATATGCATGATTCCTTCTTTCGAACCCATTAAAGGCAAAATCTCATTATTCGGATTTAATTCAACACCAAACTGATTCTGATAAAAATCTGCCATCCCTTTTCTCAATTCCGGTAATCCCTGATAGCTCTGATAACCATGCCCGTTTTCATCCTGAATTGCTGCGGCAACCGCTTCAATTACTGCTTTCGACGGACTCAAATCAGGGCTTCCAATTCCCATATTGATGATAGATTTTCCTTCAGACTGCAGTTGACGAACTTCTCTCAATTTTGAGGAGAAGTAGTATTCTTCAACTGTATCTAATCTTTTTGCTGTTGTAATCATTTTTAAATTTGCTTTAGGCTTTAAGCTGTATGCTTTAGGCTTTTTTTTATTTTATAACTTTTCGGGCTTCGACTTCGCTCAGCCTGACAATTGGAATTTCCTTTTTTTAAGGCTTAGTATTCTTATATTCTCCTAATACTTTAAAATATTCTGCCATAATATTCAATAACGATTTGGCTTTTGCAAAATCTTCGTATTTCTCAAATGTCACATCTACGAAAAATGAATATTTCCAGGGAGTTTCAATTTTTGGTAATGATTGAATTTTTGTCAAATTCAGTTTACAATCGCTCATGACATTCAAAACTGCTGCTAAACTTCCTCTTTTGTGATCCAATTCAAATTTGATTGACGCTCTGTTGATTTCGTTTTCAGGCAAAAATGAATTTTGCTTTTTGATAATCACAAAACGGGTCATATTGTTTTTGATCGTTTGAATTTCCGGCGCAATAATATCAAGATCATACATTTCTGAAGCTACTTTACTTCCAATGGCAGCAATTCCGGTTAATTGTTTTTCCTGAATTCTTCTTGCTGTTTCAGCGGTATCTTTGTCTTCAACCAACTTAATGTTCGGATATTGTTTTAAGAAATCCATACATTGTAAAATTGCCATTGGATGCGAATGAACTTCTTTTACATCTTCAATTTTCTGCCCTTTCAGCGTCATTAAATTTTGACTAATATTTAGATAATGCTCTCCAATGATGTGTAAATTATTCTTATCAATCAAGGCATAATTCGGAATAATTGGCCCTGCAATCGAATTTTCTATCGCCATTACTGCCTGATCAGATTTTCCTGAAAGCAGGCTATCAACCAATTCTTCAAAAGACAAACACTCATCAATAGCCACATTTTCAGAGAAATACTCTTTCACTACCTGATGATGAAAAGAACCTTTAATACCTTGTATTGCAATTTTAGTTGTCATATATTCAAAAAAAAATCCTGATTTTCATCAGGATTGTATATTAGTTTTATTTGTCTTTTAAATTTTCTCAAATAACCATAGCACAATCCTCACTTCTACTAAAGAAGAAATAAAAAGAGTTGCTAAAATAAAAACGGTTATTAGACATTTTGTTTGTGTTTTTCAATAAATTCTCTGCGAATGTATAAATTAATTTCAGTGCACCAAAAAAAATATTGCATTTTATGAAACAAAAAAGGATTTCTTAACAAATTTAGCAGGTTTTGTATGATAATATAAAAATATGGACTTAAAATGAGATATTTACAATGGGGTTTTCTAAGATGCTAAGATTCTGAGTCGCTAAGTTTTTAAGTTTTTCACTTATCGCTTAATCTTTTGTCCAATTTTTAGGATAACGAGAAGTATGAAAAACACCGATAACAATTATTTCATCTTTTTCAAACCGATAATGAATTCCATAAGGGAATCTTGATATAAATCTAATTTTTACATTTTTACATTTTTATATTTTTTCTGAAAAGCATTCGGGTTTCTTGAAATTTCATCAAGTCCCGCTTCCAGACAAAGTTCAAAATCATACGAAAGTCCTATTCTTTGTTTTTCATACCAAATAATAACATCTTCAACATCAAATAATGCTTCTTTGACAAACCTAATTCTATGCATTATCTAATCGATCTTAAATGAGCCTTAAGCTCATCCCAAGTATATAATTCAGTTTTTCCCTCTTCTAAATTTTCAATACGAATATCAAATTCTCTCTTCACATCATCAGAAACTTCTAAATTCTCTTTAGAAACACTATCCCACAATTGTTCTGCCAAAACAATTTTTTCAGCATTACTATATTTAGATAAATTTTTGATTTCCATATTTTCAGTATTACTAATATTATCAATGTAACAAATTTAACAAAAATTACGATGCATTGAGTTTAATAAGAAAGCACATTTTTTTCGCCACGAATTCACGAATTAGCGCAAATCATTGTGGTTATTTAATTCAAATTTCACAAATTATAGATTCAAATAATTCGTGAATTCGTGGCTAGCTCTTACTCAAAAGAGTCCCGAAACAGGTTTATTCGAAATACCAATTTTAGAATAATCGAAATTCATTTTTTGTTGCAATAATGAAGCATACACACTTCTGAAATCAATTTCATATTTTAAATCACCATTATCAAGATTAGATAAATCCGGATTATTACCTAAAATTGTTCCTTTGTTATTTCCTCCAATTATAAACATTGGCGCAGCAGTTCCGTGATCGGTTCCGTTTCCGTTGTCTTTTACTCGTCGCCCAAATTCAGAGAATACTACTATTGTAACATTTTGAAGCAATTGTGCTTGTTTTAAATCTTGGTAAAAACTGTACAAGGCATTATTTAAATCGGCTAATTTTTTCTCGTGAATCGCAAGTTGATTGTCATGTGTATCAAATCCGCTAAGCGAAGTGTAATAGACTTTTGAATTTAGATTTCCTTTGATCAATCGGCCAATCCATTCTAAGTTTTTAGATAACTCGGTTTTAGGATAACTGATTTCTGATTTTGATTTCGCCAGGGCTTTCTGAATTTCATCTGATCCTTCGGTAACGGAATTGGCTATTTTTCGAACAAAATCTAATTGCGGATTATCTGATAAGGTTACATTTTCTTCTTTTTCTGATTTTACTTTGAATCGGTTTGGATCTTTTACCGTTATCGAATTAGGCTCTAATCCTCTTAATGCAAGATTATCGATCGAATCCAGATTGATTCCTGCCGTTGCCTGATGCCCGTTGCATTGCAAATCGAGATAACGTCCCAACCAGCCTTCGTTGATGTATTTATTCGAATCAGCTGCGGTTTGCCAAATTTCCTGACTGCGAAAATGCGACCGAATTGGTTCCGGATATCCAACATTCTGAATCACGGTTAAATCTCCGTTTTGCTGCATTTGAGCAAAATCTTTTAACGAAGGATGAAATGCCATTCCGTTATTTTTTCCGATCACGACATCTTTATTCAAAGCAATTTTAGTCCGTAAATCATAATACAACGGATTGTCG
Source organism: Flavobacterium sp. SLB02 (assembly GCF_009664855.1). Classification (GTDB taxonomy): domain Bacteria; phylum Bacteroidota; class Bacteroidia; order Flavobacteriales; family Flavobacteriaceae; genus Flavobacterium. The sequence continues at coordinate 5,808,307 of NZ_CP045928.1, read as the reverse complement.
TACGGAATAAAAGTATTCAATCCGTCATTTCCTCCATTCAATTGTACAAACACAATACATTGCTCCCCGCTAACCAAATTATTTTGCGTACCAAAAGCGTGTAAAAAATCAGGAAGTACCAGCAATCCACCGGTAAAAGTTCCTGTAAGCGTTAGAAAATTCCTTCTGTTCATAGCTGTAGTTTTCTAAATTAATTGATATTCGGGCAATTTCGTGATATAATCAAAAAGTCGTATTACGGCAAAATTGGCGTGTGCTTCTTTTGGGTCAAAATCGTATTTCAGTAAATTCTCCATATCCTTTTGCATGGAATCATTTACTTTGAATAATAATCTGTTCGATAATTCTGTAATAATGGTTTTATTATTTCCCTCTGGATTAAAGTCTATTTTTACATCGATTTTCTCCAATTCTGTCTTTGGTTTATCTGTGTCCGAAGTCATGGTATTCAAAATTTTTCTGGTAATACTTCTTCCGCTGCAAAGCAAATCTGAGGTATTGTTGCGTTGCAAATAAATCTGAGAGGTCAGCCAAGAATTTCCGCCATCCCAACCTTTTACATTAACTTGATTATACAAATCCATTCCTTGTTGTTTCAGGAAAAACATAACTATACCGTCATCAAGATCATCAATATGCAATTCATCCAAAAGCTGTAAAATATAAACCAGCGGATCTTTAATTTTAGTTCCTGAATTCTCTTTTTTATATTCTTCGGTAAAAATTTTGGTTAGTAAAGGCTGTATTTCAAACTTTACTTTTCTGAAATAATCGCCGTAATAGGTCACTAATTCTTCTGACGGATGATCATAAATAAACCATTTTAGAATTTTTCGGGTTATGAGATACGGAATATTCTTTTGCTCAAAAATAATATCGACGAGATCATCTGAGTTCCAATTTCCAGTTTTACCGAAATACGTTTTATTGGTATTGTCCTGTGCAAGGCTTCGATAAATTGCACCATCATCTCCGTAGTTTAATCCGGCTAGAGCTCTTGCGCCTTCTTTGATATCATTTTCGGTATAATTTCCAATTCCAATTGTGAATAATTCCAGTAATTCCCGACTTAGATTTTCATTATATTTTCCTTTTTTGTTATCGACATTGTCAAGGTATTTGACCATTGCATTCGATCTTACGATTTGCTTGGTAAGTTCTTTGAAGTTTCCAAATGCATGTTCGCGCAAAATCATATTGTGCTGGTAAATCCAGTAATTGACTTTTACTTTTTGGGTTGTAGAAACAAAATGATTGTGCCAGAAACAAACCATGTTTTCACGCAACGGAAATTCGTCATTTCGCATTTTACCAATCCACCATTTTTTTAATTCAACTGCGGAATAGATTTCTTTTTTTTGAATCTTTTTCTTTTCTTCTTTATCAGCAGTTTTTATCGCTTCTCGCAGTTCTTTGAGTTCGATTAATGTTTTGGGATCGTCATTTAAAAAAGCAGGAAGTTGTGTATCGAATTTTGAATCATAGGAGTGTTTTAGAAATTTTTCTAATCCTAGTTTTTCAATTTTATCGGATTCTTTTCCGGAAAAACCCAACCGTAACGACCAAAGATTGCTTTTTTTCATAACACAGGAATCTGTTTAGCAATAAGACTCTAGTTTCTCTTAAAGGTTTAATTGAGAAAGGCTCTGAGTTATTTAGATGCTAAGGTGCTAAGTTTTAAAAATCTTTGGTAATAATTAGAACGGGGAATTTTTGGGGATATTGTTCTATTTATATTAACACGAAACGGACGGAATTAATATATTATAAGAAATTCATCAATAAATTCCTTTTCCTCGTTGATGTATAAAAAATAGTCTCCAACTTCTTTTTGATTTTGAAGAATATTCAATTTAATTTCAATACATTGAGTTGGAATAAAATCGTGATCTATTACAATAGAAATAGACTTTGGAAAGATTATAGAAAGATCATTAATCTCTAATTCATCAGAATCTAGTTGATTAAAATAATCATTAGCCAAATTATAATAATCATCTTTATTCTTGTAAATAATATTTAAGTCCATAAAATATTTCAATTTTCTATTTTTCTCCAATAATATTTGGACTGATCTACATTATCAAACAAAAAAGTAATTTTCTCATCACTTAGAATTATATACCTACTTTCTCTCTTATTCTGATCTTCGATAAGCTTTAATGTATCCTTGATAATAGTCCAATTTCCATATTCTTTTGAAGTTCTTAATGGAATATTTTTTCTCGCCATTTTTCTTGACGAAAATTTTTGATTTATTAAGCAATATCTCGAATCTTCTTCTAACATTAAAACATTAATATCATAAGAATAACCAACTGCGGATAAGAATCATAAGTAATTCTATAAATAATATCCTTTTTTTGAGCATAAAGAGAGCCAACCATCAAAAGCAAAAATAACACAATCTTCTTCATTCGAAACTATCTTTTTATTGCATCAAAATCTTTTTTTGTCATCATCTTTTTATCAAGCATAAGTTTTAACCAATTTTCAATTGGCTTCTTAGAAACTTTGTCTAGCTTGCTAATATCATTTTTTGAGGAATTAGAATAATCGACACCATACTTCTCGTACAATGCTTGAAGATAATCATAATATCCTCTTTCATTATTGTGTTTTAAAGCCATGATTTTGGCGTAAGTCATCAAAGTATCTGTACGTACTTCTATACTACATTCTTTAAAATTATAAAAAAGCTCTAAGTAAGCATCTTCATCGCCCTTCTTTTTAACTCTATTAACCAAGGTATCATAATTAGTCCTTATAGCATTCATCGTAACAACCTCGTCCTGATCAACATCACTAGAATCGTTTTCCTGCTTTGCAATCTTGACTTCTTTTATATCTTTAGTTTCTTTCTTTTTGCATGAAACAAAAAAGAGCACTAACAATATAAAGATAATTCTACTTTTCATAAATTTCTATTGAATAATGATTAGCCCGCGATTGAAGTGGAAATCCTTTTTATTTTTTTCTTTAAAAAATAAAAAGATTGCAACGAAAAGCGGGAAATAGCTCCTAAAAAAAAAGCAGCTATCATTACAATAACTGCTTTCTATAAATTTAAAGATATAAATCTTTCTTCTTTATTCTATTTTCTTTATTCTAATAAAAAAAATTTAAGACCCACACATTTCACAATCATCAGGCTCTGCTGCTTGTGCTTTCAAAAGCATTGCTTTGTAATCCTCAACGCTGATTGCTTCTGTTTCCGGAACTAAAGTTACCGGTGCATCTTCTTCTTTTTTATCGTTGTTTAATGTGAATTTAATCGCATCAACCGCAGATTTTGTTCTTAAGTAATACATTCCTGTTTTCAAACCTGATTGCCAAGCGTAGAAGTGCATTGACGTCAATTTAGAATAGTTGGCATCTTGCATGAACAAGTTCAATGATTGCGATTGGTCAATAAAATAACCTCTCTGACGTGACATATCGATAATGTCTTTCATCGACATTTCCCAAACTGTTTTGTATAATTCTTTCAGGTCTTGCGGAATCACATCAATATTTTGAACTGATCCGTTATGACGCATGATTTCTTGTTTCAATGTTTCGTTCCATAAACCTCTGTCTACTAAATCGTGAAGTAAATGTTTGTTTACTACGATGAATTCTCCAGACAATACACGACGTGTATAAATGTTTGATGTATAGGGTTCGAAAGCTTCGTTGTTTCCAAGAATTTGCGAAGTCGAAGCAGTTGGCATTGGCGCAACTAATAGTGAGTTACGAACTCCGTGTTCCATTACTTCTTTTCTTAATGAAGCCCAGTCCCAACGTCCTGATAATTCTTCATCTTTCATTCCCCACATATTGTATTGGAATTCTCCTTGTGACATTGGAGATCCTGCAAATGTAGAATATGGCCCTTCTTCTTTCGCCATTTCCATAGAAGCAGTTACAGCTGCGAAGTATAATGTTTCGAAAATTTCCTGGTTTAATGCTTTTGCTTCATCGCTTGTAAACGGCATACGCAACATGATAAAAGCGTCTGCTAATCCCTGAACTCCTAATCCTACCGGACGGTGGCGTAAGTTAGAATTTTCAGCTTCTTTTACCGGATAGTAGTTTCTGTCGATTACTTTGTTCAGGTTACGGGTTACACGTTTTGTAACATTGTAAAGCGCTTCGTGATCGAATTTCCCGTTTTCAATGAACATTGGTAACGAGATAGAAGCTAAGTTACAAACTGCAATTTCATCTTTAGAGGTAAACTCCATAATCTCTGTACACAAGTTGGATGAACGGATAGTTCCTAAATTCTTGTGGTTCGATTTACGGTTTGCCGCATCTTTGTACAACATATAAGGCGTTCCTGTTTCGATTTGTGACTCAAGGATTTTCTCCCATAATTCACGTGCACGAATGGTTTTTCTACCTTTTCCTCTAAATTCATAATCAAGGTACATGGTTTCGAATTCTTCTCCGTAAACATCGTATAATCCAGGGCATTCGTTTGGACACATTAAAGTCCAGGACGCATCTTCCTGTACACGTTTCATGAATAAATCCGATGTCCACATGGCGAAGAATAAATCTCTTGCACGCATTTCTTCTTTTCCGGTATTTTTCTTTAAATCCAAAAAATCGAAGATATCCGCATGCCATGTTTCGATGTAAATCGCAAAACTTCCTTTACGTTTTCCACCACCCTGATCTACATAACGAGCCGTATCGTTGAAAACCCTCAACATTGGTACGATTCCGTTTGAAGTTCCGTTTGTACCACGAATGTAAGATCCTGTCGCACGAACGTTATGAATAGAAAGACCAATCCCTCCCGCTGATTGCGAGATTTTAGCCGTTTGTTTTAATGTATCATAAATACCATCGATACTATCATCCTGCATTGCCAAAAGGAAACAAGAAGACATTTGTGGTTTTGGAGTTCCTGCATTAAACAACGTTGGCGTTGCATGCGTGAAGAACTTTTTAGACATTAAATCGTAAGTTTCGATTACCGATTTTAAATCGTCAAGGTGAATACCAACCGAAACACGCATCAACATATGTTGTGGTCTTTCGACGATTTTTCCGTTTATCTTTAACAAATACGAACGCTCTAAGGTTTTGAACCCAAAGTAATCGTAATTAAAATCTCTTGTATAAATGATATGTGAATCTAAGAATTCTGAATTTTCCTGAATTACCTTGAATACTTCATCCGAAAGTAACGGAGCATCTTGCCCGTTTCTTGGATTTACGTAATGGTACATATCTTTCATCGTTTCTGAGAACGATTTTTTTGTATTTGAATGTAGGTTCGAAATTGCCACACGCGCTGCTAATTGTGCATAATCAGGATGCGCAATTGTCATAGAAGCCGCCGTTTCTGCCGCAAGATTATCCAGTTCAGAAGTTGAAACCCCATCATACAATCCTTCGATAACTCTCATGGCTACCTTAACAGGATCTACAAGTTCATTTAAACCGTAACACAATTTTTTGATTCTTTCTGTAATCTTATCAAACATTACGGGCTCTCTGTGGCCATCTCTTTTTACTACATACATAAGCTTACTAATTTTAGTTATTGAAAAAATGAAAGACACTGGAATAACGATTCCCAGTGCTTAAACATTGCGTGTTTTTAAATTATTTTTTGAGAATTGCAGGATTCTCAATAGTTATCTGTTCCAGCCTAAAAAATAGACCGAAAAGGCATTAAAAATTGTTATTGAATCTGCGATTTGGGAAAGAGATTCAATCGAAAAATGTTCTGTTATAAAATTTTATTCTTTTTAGCGTTTCGAGGTAACGCCAAAATTATTTTTGTTGTCTAAAAATCTGCATCGAATGAAATTTTCTGAGCATCACTATCGGTGTTCATCACACCTGATTTTTGATACTCGGCAACACGTTTTTCAAAGAAATTGGTTTTTCCCTGAAGTGAGATCATGTCCATGAAGTCAAACGGATTCGCTGACCCATATACACGCTCGCAACCTAATTCTACTAATAATCTATCGGCAACAAATTCTAAGTATTGCGTCATTAAAGCAGCATTCATACCTATTAAACTCACCGGAAGTGATTCTGTAACAAATTCTCTTTCGATATCTAAGGCATCAACAATGATTTCTTTAATTCTGTCTTTTGGCACTTTGTTGATCAGGTGATGATTGTGTAAGTGCACTGCAAAGTCACAGTGTACACCTTCGTCACGGGAAATCAACTCGTTAGAAAAAGTTAAACCTGGCATTAAACCACGTTTTTTCAACCAATAAATAGAACAGAAAGCACCTGAAAAGAAAATTCCTTCAACTGCGGCAAAAGCAATTAGTCTTTCGGCGAACGAATCAGATTCAATCCACTTTAAAGCCCAGTCTGCTTTTTTCTTAATTGCAGGAAAAACTTCTAATGCATTAAACAATTCTGCTTTCTCCGCTTCATCTTTCACGTAAGTGTCAATTAATAAAGAGTAAGTTTCGCTGTGAATGTTTTCCATCATGATCTGGAAACCATAGAAAAACTTCGCCTCAGCATACTGCACTTCGTTTACAAAGTTCTCAGCAAGGTTTTCATTTACAATTCCGTCAGAGGCAGCAAAGAATGCCAATATGTGTTTAATGAAATATCTTTCGTCGTCACTAAGTTTATTGTTCCAATCTGTCAAGTCCTGGTGTAAATCGATTTCTTCAGCAGTCCAGAAACTAGCCTCCATTTTCTTATACCATTCCCAAATATCATGATGTTTGATAGGAAAAATAACGAAACGATTTTTATTTTCTTGTAATATTGGCTCGACTTGTGACATGGTAATTTTTATTTAATTTTTGTACTGAATTTTTACTAATTCAATAGACTACAAAGATTGTCAATTATCGCTAAAAAAGAAAGCCAAACTTATTCACAATTCGACGTAGTTTTTAACAAAGGGAAAAAAATGAGATATTTTTCAGACAATAATTAATTTACTGTAAATGAATGTTTTAAAAACGAATAAACGACCTAAAAGCCCGTAAAATATAGACTTTTTATCATAAAAAGCAAGAAATTTTGAATTGTTTTTAAAAGTTTTTTTTTGAGTTAAAACTATATTTTTTGAGTTAAAATATATCACCCAAAAGCAGTAACTAGAGCGCTTGGATTTTTAAGATTTTTTAAGCTCTTCGGCCACTTTTTCAAGCTCCAAATACCAATCTTGACCAAAACGGCGAATTAATGCTTCTTTGACAAATTTATAAACAGGAACTTCGAGTTCTTTACCTAAAGAACAGGCATCATCGCAAATATCCCATTTATCATAATTGACTGCAGCAAATTCCGTAAAGTCTTTTACACGAATTGGGTATAAATGACAAGAAACCGGTTTTTTCCAGTCTACGATTCCTTGGTTATAGGCTTGCTCGATTCCGCAAAGAGCTGTTTTTCCGTCAAAAATAACGTAAGCACAATCTTTTTCATCGATTAATGGTGTTTCAAGATCTCCATCTGTTCCCTTTACCCAAGTCCCTTGCGCTTCGATAGCAGCAATTCCTTCTTTGCGTAAAAATGGTTTAACTCTAGGGTAAATCTCTTCCATGATTTTAGTTTCAGCTTCACTCAAAGGCGCACCGGCATCTCCGTCAACACAGCAAGCTCCTTTACAAGCTGACAAGTTGCACACAAATTCTTTTTCAAGAATATCTTCTGAAATAATTGTTTTTCCTAATTGAAACATGATACTAAAATACTGAAATTTATAAAGTGCAAAGATAGACAAAGAAAACAGATAAAACACTCTTAATATTTAACCGCAAGGCACGCAAAGATTTACGCAAAGATTCGCAAAGCTTTATCACTTTTTATCCCTTGCGTACTTTACGTAAATCTTTGCGAATCTTTACGGTTAAATTATCTTTTGTTACAAATATCACTTTTTCAACAATCAAAACGTGTTTTTATAACAAAAATACATCGTATTAAAAAAACACCTACCTTTATTATCTACCTTTGCAAAAATTTTAAACGCTTAAAATCAAAGTAATATGCTAGAAATCGACTTTAAAGAAATAATTACTGTTGGGATGGTACTTTTTGCGGTTATCGATATCGTGGGATCAATTCCTATTATTGTGAATTTAAGATCTAAAGTTGGACATATCGAATCTGAGAAAGCTTCGATTGTTGCAGGACTTATTATGATTGTGTTTCTTTTTGTTGGAGAAGGTTTCCTGAGTCTTATAGGTATCGATGTGCATTCGTTTGCCGTTGCGGGTTCTTTTGTATTATTCTTCCTGGCTTTAGAGATGATTTTAGGAATCAGAATCTATCGTGACGAAGAACCGGGATCGGCTTCTATTGTTCCATTGGCGTTTCCGTTAATTGCCGGAGCAGGAACAATGACCACTTTATTATCGTTACGATCTCAATTTCACACCATTAATATTATTATTGCTATTTTACTCAATATCATATTGGTTTACATCGTTTTAAAATCTTCTAAGAAAATAGAAACTTTATTAGGAGAAAACGGACTTGGCGTGGTTCGTAAGACATTTGGAGTGATACTTTTAGCGATTGCTGTTAAATTATTTGCTGCTAATGTTAAAGGTTTGTTCGTCTAACAATTATTTTTATAAATTTACCCCATAAAATTTCTAAAATACAACTTTAGGACATTTTTTAGGTCAAAGAGTTTTACTTTATTATTTTAGGCAAACAAACAACCATTATGAAAATTTTCACTTCAATCTTAGTGCTTTTAGCATTAGCTTTAATTGTATTTAATATTACGTTGCTAGACTTTAAAAATCCTTTTCAGGGAGACAGTGTAGTTGCTTTTATTGGAATTGCAGCTTCATTTTGTGCCGTTTTGATTCTTTTAATCTTTAGAATTTCTAAAAGAATCGAAGAGAAAACAAACGGACGATAATATGTTTGACGTTTTAATTATTGGCGGAGGAGTGTCAGGCATGTCTTGTGCCCTTGTTTTAGGCTCAGCCAAAAACAAAGCTTTTGTTACCGATAAAAAAATCGGAATTTTTACACATCAAAAAAATTCTTCGTTACAAGAAGCAATTTTCTACAATGCTTACGGCATAACACCAGGCAAACTAGGTTCTGAGTTACTAGAAGAAAGTACACAGGATTTAGCGACAACGTATCCGCATATTACCCAGATTGCAAATGAAAAGGTAATTAAAGTAGAAGGCTCATATCCTGAATTCACGGTTACTACAAACAAAAACTCATACCAAACAAAAAATATCGTTGTTGGGATTGGTTCTGCCAATACTTTTGACATCGAAGGTTTGACACAATATGTAGAATCTCACAAAAAAGCATTACCCGAAAAACAACGTATTCAGCTTAAAAACGACGATCATAAAGTAACCGACGGTATTTATGTCATTGGAACTTTAGCAGGCTGGAGAAGTCAATTGGCAATTGCTGCCGGAAGTGGCGCTGCTGTCGCCACAGATATTCTTACTTTATGGAATAACGGCGTGCAAACTCATTCGCACGATAGCATTCGATAGTTTTTTTTTATTTTTACCATTAAGATATTAAGAAAATTAAGTTTTGGCTGAAATAAATTTAGTCCTTTACAAACGAAATCTAAAACATAAGTTTTTATATATTGAACCATTAAGAGATTACCAAAATTAAGCTTTGAGACTTAATAAACTTAATATCTTAATGGTTTAAAAATTTTATCATTTCAAGTCTTACGTTCTAAAAAAGAAAAACCATCAAGAATCAAGCTTAATAACTTAATATCTTAATGGTTTAAAAATTTTAATGTTTCAGATCTTACTTAACCGAAACAATTTCTTTTACTGTGATATGTTTTTCAGTATCTGTTTTCCAGATTTCTCCTTTTACTGATACCTCATCGCCTTCTTTAAACCTTTTGTAGTTTTGTGGCCCTCCAACATTTACAATGCTTACAGTCGCAAAATAAACCTCATTTTTATCAGTATTGATTTTGGCTGTGTAGCCGTCTTTTCCGTTTTCTATAGATTCGACTTTTCCTGAAATGGTATTTTTATCTTTCATACACGCGCAAGAAATTACAAAAGTCGTTAGTAATATTAAGAAACTTATTCTTTTTAGATTTTTCATGTTTATATTTTAAATGTAAATCTCGCTCTTTATAAGTGAAACTTATTACATTATATTTTAAAAAATTATTATTATTTTATTGTAGCGCAACGCAACTTCCTGCTATTACTTTTAGGCTTTCGCCGAATTGTTTCCAGACTCTTATATAACGAAACGAATTAGCAATGGGATTATTATCATAAGTGCCTTTTAATAAAATGATGACGCTAACTACTGCCGTATCCTCAATTATATTAATAATTTGATCTGCAGCTTCTAATGTTTCGATTTTCACTTTGCCTGAGCGATACGTTTCTAAATCAAATTCTTTTGTGATGGTTTGTCCGTCCGATAAATTAAAAAGTAAATCATCGTGCAATAATTTATCCAACGCTGCAACATCGGCAGTTTTAATTACCGTTAAAAGTTCGATTTCAGCATTTACAATAGTTTCTATTTTCATCTGATACAAAATTTAAGGATTACTTTTTCGGATTCAAAACGGCTTTTATCATGGCATCGTCTTTTAAAATAACATCATAATAATACAATTCGCCGTACAATTGTCGGGCAAACTCTGCGGTAATGTAACGGTTTACCAAAGCTTTAGTTTTATCTAATTTCAGATCTAAGCCTGTCATTAAAATATAATTTCTGAACTTTCTAAAATAAGCATCAGAGCTTTTCATCTTAGCCAAAAATTCATTAAAATGAAGTCCGGCAAAAGCATCTCTGTTTTTGTCTAATTCTTCAAAAACAAAGTGCCCCACGATTCCGGTTTGCATTAAATACGCCACATTTTCATTTCCGTGTTCGGCTTCAATTGGTACAAAAACGTCGGGAACAATTCCGCCGCCGCCATAAACAATTTTACCTTTTGGAGTTTTAAATTTTAGAGAATCCGCTACTTTTATGCTGTCTTTTGCATAAAGTTCACCTGATTTTATACGCGATTCTGATTCTTTATAATATTCTTCGTTTCCTTTTTTATACGGTTTCTGAATCGATCTTCCCGTTGGTGTATAATATCTCGCCACGGTTAATCTTACAGCAGATCCGTCGTTGAAATCCATTTCACGCTGCACCAATCCTTTACCAAAAGAACGACGACCTACAATCGTTCCTCGATCACTATCCTGAATTGCTCCGGCCAGGATTTCGCTTGCTGAGGCGCTATTTTCATTAATTAAAACATAAACTTTTCCGGTTTCAAAACTTCCTGCTTTTGTAGCAAAAGTTTTTTCGGTGGTTCCGTTTTTATTTTTTGTAAAAACAATCAGCTGTTTGTCTTTTAGGAATTCATCCGCAATTGCAATCGCTTCTTCCATATAACCACCGCCATTATCACGAAGGTCAATGATAAGTGATTCAATCCCGTTTTGTTTTAATCTGGTTAAACCGGTTTTGAATTCGTTAAAAGTAGTTTCGGCAAAACGGTTAATTTTTATATAACCTGTTTTATTATCCAACAATAAAGAAGCATCAACACTTTTTATAGGGATAATATCTCTTTTTACTTTAAATTTAAGTTTCTTTTGTTCTGATTTTCTAAAAACGGTCAATTCAATTTCAGAACCTTTTATTCCTTTTAATTTCGAAAACAAACTGTCTGATGGCAATCTTCTGCCATATAATTTCGTTTTTCCTGCAAATAGAATTCTATCTCCCGATTTTAATCCGGCTTTTGCCGAAGGTCCGTTTTCGACAGGCTTTATAATCGCAACAGAATCTTTATACATATAAAAATTAATCCCGATTCCCACGAAATCACCTTTCATACTTTCAGCCACTTCAGCTTGCTCAGTTGGCGGAATATAAACAGAATGCGGATCTAATTTTGAAAGAATATTATCTACGGTAAGATTGACAATAGAATCTGTATTGATGCTGTCAACATATTCGTTATTGATAAAATCAATGAGTTTATTCAGCTTGGTTTTCGAGTAATTTTTAGCCAAAAGCTGATCATCAACGGGAGCACTTGTAAGGCTTCCGATGACTATACCAAGAGCAAAAGTTGCTCCGATAATGATTGGCAAATATTTTGAGTTAAGTTTCATTACTCTTCTAAAACAGGAATATGTTCGACTTCGACACCTGCTTTTATTAAAAACTGAATTCCGGAATCATCGCGATATCCGTTATGATATACCACTCTTTTTATTCCTGACTGATGTATCAGTTTGCTACATTCTTTGCAAGGCGAAAGCGTAATATACAAAGTGGCTCCTTCGCATGATTGTGTAGATCTTGCTACTTTCAAAATTGCATTTGCTTCGGCATGCAGAACATCCCAACGGGTTAATCCGTCTTCGTCTTCGCAACAATTTTCAAAACCGGATGGTGTTCCGTTGTATCCATCAGAAATAATCATTCGGTCTTTTACGATAATGGCGCCTACTTGTTTTCGTTTGCAATAGGAAAGTGCTCCCCATTCTGTCGCAATTCGCAAATAAGCTTTATCGTATTTATTTAATTTTTTTTCTTCCATTTATTTTATCTGTTCCAAATAGGGCTTTCGATAATCATTGGAACTACTACCCCAATGATAAAAGCCGACATTACCAGCGCCCAATCGCGTTTTGAAAAACGAAATACGGTTTGCACAATATAGGATATAATTAGTACCACAAACACTACAACTAACTGAGCTGCTTCGATTCCTAACGCAAACTCGCCTAAAGGTAGTAATTTTGAACTAGGTGATCCTCCTAAAATGGTCTTGAAATAATTTGAGAATCCAAGTCCGTGTATAATCCCGAAAAACAAGGTTACAAAAAACACTAAATTCAATCCATCGCTCTTTGAGGTTTTCCCTGCTGTAAAAAGATTAAAAACCGCCGTTATTAAAATGGTTATCGGAATTAAAAATTCGACTGTATTTACTTTTATGGCAATGATTCCGTAAACCGAAAGCAATAAAGCCAATGTGTGACCAATTGTAAAAACAGAAACCAGAAGCAAAATGCGTTTCCAGTCTTTGAATAAATAAGGGGTTGTTAATGCGATTAAAAAAAGAACGTGATCGTAAGCGTGAACATCTAAAACGTGCTTTAATCCTATTTGAAAATAAATCCAAAATTCTGACATACGGGTAATACTATTAAATGATTAGGGGTTGTAAACTTACGATTTATTTTGAAAATTTAAAGACGTCTCATATTAAATCAATGAATATTGAAAAGTTAAAATTTATGAGAAAATTAAAATTAATAAATTAAAATAAAATTTATCTTTGCCTTATAAAAATCAACAAATTATGCCATTTTCAGAATTATTTGATAACGAATTCAAAGAAAGAAACAGAGGCCATTTCTCTGCAATTGTTCGTGTAGCTTTCGCTGACGGAAAAATTAATGAAGAAGAACAAACGTTTTTAGATAAAATAGCTTCAACATTACAAATTTCAGAAGAAGAATACAACGAAATCCTTAAAGATCCGTGGAAACACCCAATAAACCCACCTTACTTATACACACAACGTTTAGAGCGTTTGTATGATTTGGCAAGAATGGTTCACGTAGACCACCATTTAGGAGACCAGCAAGAAGTGATGTTAGGCCGTATGGGATTAGCTCTGGGATTTACACCAGGAAACGTAAATTACATTGTTAGAAAAGCATTGTCTTTAGTAGATAAAAAAGTAGATTTAGATACTTTCCTTTTCGAGATGGAAAACATGAACAAATAAGGAAGTATTCAGTTTACAGTCACAGTATACAGTACTAACGTAAATAAATAAACCCGACAGATTTTAAAAATCTGTCGGGTTTTCTATTTATACTTCAATCTGAGACTGAAAACTGAGACTGAGACTGTAAACTAGAGCGCTTCTGCCATAAACTGCTCAGCTTTTTCTACCATATTATAACTTCCGCAGAAAAAAGGAACTCTTTGATGCAGTTCTGTTGGCTGGATTTCCATAATTCTTCCAAAACCATCTGTTGCTTTTCCTCCTGCCTGTTCTGCTATAAACGCCATTGGATTGCATTCGTATAATAAACGCAACTTTCCTTTTGGTGCTTTTGAACTTGTGGGATACAGGTAAATTCCGCCTTTGATCATATTTCGATGAAAATCAGAAACTAAACTTCCAATATATCGGGAAGTATAAGGTCTGTCTTCTTCTTCTCTTTGACAATACTTAATATAGTTTTTTACTCCTTGGGGAAAATGAACATAGTTACCTTCATTTACCGAATAGATATTTCCGTTTTGAGGAAATTTCATATTTGGATGTGAAAGATAAAATGTACCAATTGCCGGATTCAGTGTAAAACCATTTACGCCATGACCTGTTGTGTAAACCAACATGGTCGAAGTTCCATAAATTACATAACCTGCTGCAACTTGATTGATTCCCGGTTGTAAAAAATCCTCGCTTGTTACCGGGGTTCCTATTGGAGTTATTCTTCTAAAAACAGAAAAAATAGTCCCTACAGAAACATTTACATCAATGTTTGAAGATCCGTCAAGCGGATCCATTAAGATCACGTACTTATTATTATGACTGTTGTCGCTCCCCTGAACAGTAATAAAATCGTCGTTTTCTTCTGAAGCAATACCACAGACAATCTCACGGTTTATTAACGTCTGGATAAATACTTCGTTTGCATACACATCTAATTTTTGTTGGTCTTCGCCTTGCACATTTTGTTCGCCTGCAGCGCCAATAATGTCTACCAGTCCGGCTTTGTTTACTTTATAGTTTACGACCTTGGCCGCCAAACGTATAGAGTTGATAATTCGGGAAAGCTCCCCCGACGAATACTGAAATGCTTTTTGGTTCTCAATAATAAACTCTCCTAGTGTTTTATTGCGTTCTTCCATTACTATATCGTTATAGATTTTGATTATAAGTCACAAATATCGCTTTTTTTGTGAGAATGATTCAAAAATTATTTTGTTAGTTTGCCACTATTGTATATTTGCTAATTAAAAGCGAGAAGTATCAAATAAAAAAATGCATTTTTAGCTAATAAACGCTTAACAATAAGAATATATGAATTGCCCCTACAAAAAATTCGTACAAGGAAATTTTAAAATATAAAGAGGTAATAGTATATTTAGGAAGAAAATAAAATTTACAGAATATGAATATTAGAAAAGGAAATCCTGAAGACATGGAATCGGTTTTGGGATTAATACAGGAGTTGGCAATATTCGAAAAAGAACCGGAGGCCGTTGTAATTACTGTAGATGATTTAGTGCGTGATGGCTTTGGTGAAAAACCACTATTTAATGTTTTTGTGGCAGAAATTCAAGATGAATCAGGCAATAAGGAAATAGTTGGAATCGCGCTTTACTATTATCGTTACTCTACCTGGAAAGGTAAAACCATACATCTTGAGGATTTGATTGTAAAGGAAAAAATGCGTGGGACAGGTTTAGGATCTGCACTTTATGCCGAAATCATGAAACAAGGTAAAAAAGATAATGTTCGAAGAATAGAATGGAATGTTCTGGCCTGGAATACACCAGCGGTAAAGTTCTACCAAAATTCAGGAGCTAAAATTCTTGAAGACTGGCAAGTGGTTCAAATGGACGAAAACGGAATTAATTCGTTCCTGGAAAAATTGTAAAGAAAATATTACGACACCGATTAAAAGGATTAAAATGATTTTTAAAATCTGTGTCAATTCGCCACGAATTTCACGAATTTTCACTAATTAATTAACTAAAAAAATCAGTGAAAATCATTTTAATCTGTGGCAGAAAATAAAAAAATACTAGATTTCATTTCAATCTGAAATCTAAAATTAAAAATCTAAAATTAAAAATGAGAGTATTTAAATTTGGTGGAGCATCAGTTAAAGATGCTGATGGAATTAAAAACGTGTATGACGTTTTACAAAAAGTAGGTTATGAAGATGTGATTTTGGTCGTTTCGGCGATGGGAAAAACAACAAATGCTCTTGAAGTTGTCATCAAAAATTATTTTGAGAAATCGGCAGAGTTAAATTCATCTGTACAGGAAATAAAAAAATATCACAATCAAATATTATTAGATTTATTTGAGGATGAAAAACAGGAGGTTTTTACGGCTGTAAAAGCGCAGTTTTCTGAATTAGAATATTTCCTTGCACATAATAAGTCTCCTAATTACAACTTTGTTTACGATCAGGTGGTAAGTTTTGGAGAATTGATTTCGACTACTATTTTAAGTCATTATATGAATTACAGAGGTATTCAGACACAATGGCTGGATGTTCGTAATTTCATTAAAACGAATGCTAATTACAGAGATGCCGAAGTGGATTGGGAAACGACTCAACAATTGATCAGCAAAAATGTAAAACGCAAAATATTAAACATCACGCAAGGATTTTTAGGTGCTGATGAGAATAACTTCACCACTACTCTTGGCCGTGAAGGTTCTGATTATACTGCGGGAATTTTTGCTTATTGTTTAAATGCCGAAAGTGTAACGATCTGGAAAGATGTTCCGGGAGTTATGAATGCGGATCCTCGTTATTTTGAGAACGCGAGTTTATTGAACCAAATCTCGTATCGTGAAGCGATCGAGTTGGCTTTTTACGGTGCAACGGTTATTCACCCAAAAACTTTGCAGCCCTTACAGAAAAAAGAAATTCCGTTATATGTAAAATCGTTTATCAACCCGTTATTAAAAGGAACCTGCGTTTCTAAAGGTGTTGATTTAGAGCCACAATATCCTTGTTTTATTGTAAAAAGAAACCAGCTTTTGATCTCGCTTTCATCAATTGATTTCTCTTTTATTATGGAAGAAAATATCAGCGAAATTTTTGCTTTGTTTCATGAATTTAAAATTAAAGTGAATCTGATTCAGAATTCAGCAATTAGTTTTTCTGTTTGTGTGGAAGATAAATTCGAAAACTTTAATGAATTGAATGCGATTCTTTCGAAAAAATTCAAAGTTGATTATAATGATAATGTAACTTTATATACGATTCGTCACTTTACAGAAAATGCGGCCGAAACTGTTGAAGCAAACAAAACTGTTTTACTAAAACAAGTAAGCCGTGAAACAATGCAAATTGTTACTAAAGAGATTAATAACTAAATCTTTTTTATTTACGTTAATTATATAAATTCAACATATTAAGAAAGGCTTCACATAACTGTGAAGCCTTTCTTATTTACCTCGCTCTATTATTTTCGCTTTGTTCAATCTCTGTTTTCTTAAAAGCCTGTTTCTTTGAATTGCCGAAACTAAAAGTGGCAATCAATTTAAAATAATTGGTTGTATAGGTTCTGTGATAATAGATTTCGGTTTGTCCTACGTCATAATTACCAGAAACCATAAAGTCATGAAAGATATCATTTGCGGTAAAATTGAGTTTTAGGGCCTCTTTAAAAAAGTTTCTTTCGATTCCTACAGTCACTGTCGATCTGCTATTTTCACTTCGTAATCCGTAGCTTTTATCGCCAAGATACCAGGCAAGCAATTGAACTTTAAAAAGATTCGGAATGGTAAATGTATTATTCGAATACAGATAGATTTGAGGTTTGACCGGACCCAAAGCATATTCATAAAAATTATCGATCGATTTACTTAAATTCATACTAATTGTATTTGTTGAATTCCACCATTTGTTTGTAAATGATCTTGAAAGCGAAGTGAAAAAAGTATGTTCTTTTTCTATATTTAATGATCTCAAAATATAACTGTTAGATGTATCGCCACGCAAAGCAGCTCCAGAAATTGGATCGATTTTATAGGAATATCCTATTCTAAAATCGAACTTTTTGTACATCGCACCAATTTCAAAGGCATGAACTTTTTCAGGTAATAAATTAGGATTTCCTTCTATAGTGGTAAACGGATCCTGATAAATAACATACGGATTCAACCCCTGATATCTGGGCCTTGTTATTCTGGAAACATACGAGATATGCGCTTTCAAATCATCCGAAACATCCATATTTAGTAACACATTAGGGAAAAAATTGCCATAACTTTTTTTGAATTGCTGAATCCCGTTTGCTGTAGTATACAAATTATAACTCGTCCATTCGCCTCGGGCACCAAAAGAAAAATTAAACTTCTTTCCTAATGAACTTCCATAATTAAAATAAACAGCACTGATTTTTTCAACGTATTTAAAATCACTCGAAAGTTGATTATCAGGTTCAAAATCGCCATTTTCTGTATCAGAAATCAGGAAATCTGTTGCTGATTGTACTTTCGCATTGCTGTATTTTGCTCCGGTTTCGAGCTTTGTATTTTCATTTATCTTTTTAGAATAATCTGCCTGAATGCTTAAAATATCAATTGTATTGTCAACATTATTCTTCAAATACTTTTCAGCATTTCGTTCATCAACCAAACTATTTTCATCAATAAAATCTTTTGTAGTTCCGTTATAATTAGAGTATTGCGTTCCTATAAATAACGACGAACCCTTACTATCTGTTATGGCATTATAATTTAGATTAATGAACTGATTCAGCAATACATCATTTTTAGCAATATCCGTGGCATAAAAACTATTCCCAACATTATTACTGATGGAATTTCGGCTTTCTACGACTCCACCCAAATCTTCAATATTTCCGCTATAGGCCAATGAAATATAATTCTTCTCAGAGAACGTGTATTGCAATCCAAAACCAAAATTCGAATAATTATTAAACTGTCTTTTCCAGTCTGTAGTTAGTTCAGATCGCATGTAATCCTCTGGATCAGGTCGCGTTCTGGTTGTGTATAACAATTCGCGGCCTTTGCCTAATTGCAATCCGTAATTAGTAATAAACGAAAATTTGCCTTTTGTATAATTAAAATCCAGAAGTGTATTGGTACTCGTTCCAGCAAACTCAGAAATGGTCATTTGCTGACTCGCCGTTCCCATCATACCGTTTTCGATATTTTTTTTGGTAATAATATTGATAACCGCTTTTCCTTCGGCGTCGTATTTTGAAGATGGATTTGAAATGACTTCGATTTTTAAAATTTGAGAAACCGCAATTGCGGCAAAACGTTCGTAATTAATCAAAATTCCGTTAAGGTAAATAATCGCTTCTCCTTTTCCGAGAACACTTATTTGTCCCTCGGCTACAATAACATTCGGAACCCTGCCCAATAATTCATTGACAGAACTACTTGTCGAAAGCAACGTGTTAGCGACATTGACATCAAGATTTCCGTTGGCAGAATACTTTACCAATGAAGTTTGTTTTTTGATCACAACTTCATTTAACTCATTATTTTGATTTGTAATTTTCTCGGGAATTGTTGGCTTGGATTGTGCTTTTATTTCTAAGGCATAAAAAAGAAAGCAATAAGTGTAAATGAAAACAGAAACTGGGAATCTCATAGATTTGGCAATTTAAAATTTGACTTTGTTGAGACAAAAATCTATTCTAAATTGCAGGGTGAAGTAATCGAAACAGAAATCAGGAGTACGAATTTATAAATTCACACTAAGCTTTAAGCCTGTAACGCCTGAAGTTGATAATTTAAAGGTGTAGTTCCGGTATGTTTTTTAAAGGCGGCAAAAAATGTCGATTTAGAATTAAAACCTACATCATAACCAATAGATTCTAACGTTAGCTTATCATTTGAGGTGATGATTTTGCAAGCTTCGTTTATCCTGAACTCATTTACAAAACTGGTGAAATTCTTATTCAGATTACTATTTAAAAACTGCGACAATTGATGACTTGAAATGTTGAGTTCCTGAGATAAATCCAGCAAACTTAGATTGGAGTTTTTATACCATTCTTTTTCGATCATTATTTTTTCCAGTTTTGCGGATAAAATTTTGGCCTCAACTGAATCTATTTTTTTGCCCGAAGTTTTAGGACCATTTAATAAAAACAAATCATCCGTTTTTTTTCTGTGTAAAAGAATCGAAATAATTAAATAAAGAATAAACGAAAAAACTATTGCTCCACTAATATAAGTAGCTGCCGGACCACGTACTATAGCAAGAAAATAAAAAAAGAACAACAGAAAATTACCCCAAAAAATCGTCCCGAACCACATTTCTGCCGGAGTTGTTTTGTGCTTTCTATTTACGATTTTTGCCAATATTTCTCTGATCGCAAAACCGGAGAAAACAATATAAGCAAACCATTGAAAATAAATAATCCAAATAAAAATTTGGTTCCAAAGCAAAGGATAATATTCATACGGATAAACAATTCCTACCGATACAATCAATATTGCCCAGAATAAAAGTGTGCCTTTCCAGGATTTCGGCATTATATTAATTTGGGCAACAGCCGATTTCAGGAAATAATACAAACATGGACCAATAAAAAAACAAGCGGTTAACCCAATTTGTAAATATAATCTAGGTAATGTGGGATGAAAATACACAAACACTGATTTTCCAATTCTGATGCTTAGGGCAAATAAAAGAGCCCCCAGAAAATAATTGGTCAGGTATTTTTTCTTTGTAAAGAAAAAAAAATAAATACTTAAAATAATTCCGTTGAAAACTCCTAATGCGCTAAAAAAGAATAAGAGTTCTTTGCTGGTATCCATAATTTAAGTTTGTTTTATTCTCACAAAGCTAAAAAAAATTATGACTTTAACGATTTTTTATCCTCCTTCAAATCTTTAATCATTTTTTTCAGCTCTTTGATACGTTCCTCGTATTGCTCGATGATCTGATCTGACAATTGATCTGCATTATTAATAGAAGATATTCCCTTATTATTCAGATCTACTTTTAATAAGTCTTCAGGAGTGATCCCAAAAATTTTACAGATGGTTAAAATATGATTTGACCATGAACTGCTCTCGCCACTTTCCATCCTTGCATATGCTGATTGGGATATATGAAGACAGTCTGCCACTTCTTCTTGCGACATGTTTTTGTTCTTTCGAAGTATTTTAAGTTTATTACCTACAACAATATTCATATTTTATGGTATTTTTCCTTATAATCAAATAGAGGACGGTTTTATAAAAATATACTCACAAAAGATCAATTATTTTTAAATAAAAAAATATGTATAAATTACTTATTAAAATACCCGATAATCACATAATAAAAAACCTTACAAAACAGTAATTTAGACTTTCCAAAAAACAAGTACATATTACCTGAAATCAGGTAATATGTATTAAAAATTTAAACCCTAAAATCTAAAGAATATGAGTAATCCAACATTGTTTTTATGTCTTCTAATAATAATTATTGCGCTGGGCTATCGGTTTTCAAAAAAGCATCGTTAAAAATATATCTGCAAAATTGGTTAGTAGTAATAATTTTAAAGCGCTAAAAAATCATGGGGATTAACAATAAACCTGATCAGGAAAACCAAAACGAATGGAACAACGATCCCGATAACTGGATTTGGGGAATGTTTTATTATAATCCAAAAGACAATAGATTATTTCCTCCCAAAAAAATAAAAGAATTGGGCTGGACGATTAATTTTGCCAATCCAAATTCTGTTTTTATAGCCTTGATTATAATTGCAATTCTTCTTATTCTGGCAGAACACGCCAATAATTAAATTCAAAAAACCGGGTAATTACTCCTGATTAATATTCATTACAACATGAAATTCTTTATATTCAAATATAGCATGGCTATTGTAAGCTGTCTGTATTTAGCTTACTTTTTTTTTAGCCCGGATCATACCGGCAATATGATAAAAGCCGGAACCTCTATTGTATTAGCATTATTAATTTCTATCTCGATGTTCAGTCAGATAAAAAGCGGAAAATAGCTCAAAACACACACATTCAAACAACAAATTAGAGACCCGGAATTTCCCAATTATAAATACTACTTTTGATTTTTTAGAGTTAAAGTATTTATGTTGAAAAAATTACTGTTTTTAACGGTTTTTATCTGGTATTCCGGGCTTCAGGCACAGGAAACGGAATCATCGTACAAAACGAAAAAAGTAATTGTAAGCCGGGATACCATTCATCTTGAGCAATTCAGTATTAATTCGGGCTTTTTTGAAATTCTAAACACTAAAAATCAACCTATAGATAGTACTTTTTATAAAGTTAATTTTCAAAAAGGAACTTTGATTTTAAATGAAAAAGCAGGTTCAGTTTTGGATACTTTAGTTGTAAATTATTTAAAATATCCCGATTTCCTGACCAAAGAATACAGTCTTTACAAATCAGATCAGGTGGTAACCAATGATGTTGGTTCTGAGAGATTGTACCGAATTGATAATATCAGCACCAAAAAAGTCACTCCGTTTGATGGCTTAGTAACATCAGGAAGCATTACCCGCGGCGTTACGGTTGGAAATAATCAAAATACGGTTTTAAACTCTAATTTAGATCTTCAGATTACGGGAAAAATATCCGATAAAATTAGTCTTCGGGCGTCGCTGCAGGACAATAACATTCCGCTTCAGGATGGCGGCTATTCGCAAAAGCTGGATCAATTTGACAATATTTTTATCGAACTTTTTAGCGACGACTGGAACATTCGGGCCGGCGATGTTTTTTTAGAAAATAGAAAAACCCAATTTCTAAACTTTAATAAAAAAGTACAGGGACTTTCGACCAGTTTTAATTTTGGAGATGAAGAAAGCAAAACCAATATTTTTGCATCAGTCGCTTTTGTTAAAGGTCAATATGCTAAAAGCACTTTTACAGGGCAGGAAGGAAATCAGGGACCTTATAAATTAAAAGGGCAAAATGGCGAATTGTATGTTTTGGTAATTTCAGGATCAGAACGTGTTTATGTCAATGGTATTTTGCTAAAACGTGGCGAAAACAACGATTATGTTATTGATTATAATGCCGGAGAAATTACTTTTACTTCTCTTTTTACGATTACATCAGAAATGCGTATTAATGTAGAATATCAATATTCTGAAAGAAACTATAATCGTTTGGTTACTTACGCCGGTGCAACGCACGAAAATAAAAACTGGAGTTTTGCCGGTTATATTTATTCTGAAAATGACATGAAAAATCAGCCTTTGCAACAAAATCTTTCTACCGGGCAGGTTGAGATTTTAAGTCAGGCGGGTGATGATCCTAATTTAATGAAAGCGCCTTCTGCTTACGAAGATTCCTATGCAGATAATAAAATTTTATATAAAAAAATATTGGTCAATTCGGTAGAAGCATACGAATACTCAAATGATCCGAGCAATGTTTTATACAATGTAAAGTTTAGCCTTATGGGTAATAATCTCGGAAATTATATCATTCAAAACAACAACTCGGTAGAACGCATTTATCAATATGTTGCTCCGGTAAGCGGCGTTTTACAAGGAAATTACGAACCTATCGTACAATTAGTTGCTCCAATAAAATTGCAAGTGGCTACTTTTTTAGGAAAATACAATCCTGATGAAAAAACTCTTGTAGACTTTGAAATTGCCATAAGCAACAACGATAAAAATTTATTTTCGAAAATTGACGATGGAGACAATAGCGGAATTGCGCTTAAAACTAATATTAAAAAACGTCTTTTTACCCGCGAATGGACTTTAGATGCTTTTGCAAATTACCAGCTTGTTCAGGAAGATTTTAGATCTGTCGAGCGATTGTATAATATAGAATTCAACAGGGACTGGAACTTGAATGAAACACTTTATGGCAATCAGAGTTTATTGGTGACGGGATTCAATTTTGATTTATTTGCTAAAAAACAAACCTCAAATATTGGTCTGTTTACTTATCAGTTCGAAAAATTAGATTATACCGAAAGTTATTCCGGAGCAAGACATACCACGACTGCTTTATTCAAATTAAAGAACTGGACGATAGAAAATCAGGGGAGTTTTATGAAGAGTGATGCAACAAGTTCTACTTCAAAATTTATCAGAAATCAAACCAGAACCAAATATCATTTTGGCAAAAACTGGATTGGTGCCAGCATGCAACTTGAGGACAATCAGCAACGGGATAAAGTTAGCAGTCAGTTTTCGGCTTTAAGCCAAAGATTCACAGAATACGGAGCATTTATTGGGCGTGGTGACAGTACCAGAGTTTTTGTAGAATTAGGTTATTTGCAACGCCGAAACGATAGTTTGCAAAACGGATTCTTGCAGCACGTAAACAATTCGCAAACTTATTATTTGAAATCGAAATTGATCCAGAATAAAACAACAGATTTAGCCGTTTATGCCAGTTACCGTAATTTAGATTTCACCAATTCATCCCGAAAAAACGAACCATCCTTAAATTCAAGAATCCTTTACAACGATCGATTCTTTAACCAATTCATGCAAATTGGTACGGCTTACGAAACAAGCTCAGGGACCATTGCGCAGCAGGAATTTACGTATGTTGAAGTGCCAACGGGTCAGGGTGTTTATGCCTGGAACGACTATAATGGCAACGGAATTCAGGAATTGGAAGAGTTTGAGATTGCCGCGTTCCCAGATCAGGCCAAATATGTTCGAATCTTTCTGCCCAACCAGGTTTACATCAAAACCAATCAGAATAAATTTTCACAATCTGTTGCTCTTAATCCGCTGCAATGGCAAAACGAAACGGGTTTTAAAAAAATCGCTTCTTATTTTTACAATCAAACTTCCTTTATTATGGATCGAAAGGTAAAAAGCCAGGGCGAACGTTTAGAACTCAATCCGTTTGATTCATCTGAAGAAAACATACTAGGATTAAATTCGAGTTTTAGGAATAGTTTGTATTATAATCGCGGAAAGCAAAAGCATTCTGTAACCTATACCTACCTTATTAATAAAGGAAAAAATTTACTTTCGATAGGATCACAAAATGTTAGAAACAGTTCAAATCAATTGCAGTATACGCATTTGTATAAAAAAAGCTGGTTATTTAATTTCTTCACCAAAACGATTAGTACCAACCTGGTTTCTGAAGATTTTGTCGAAAAAAACTATGACCTAAAAGGTTATCAGGTCGCACCAAAAATTAGTTATTTGTTTTCTAAAAATACCAGTTTAGATTTCTTTTACGAATTTCAGAACAAAGAAAATCAAATTGGAGATTTAGAAACTCTTGTTCAAAACAGACTCGGAACTTCGTTTTCATTTGCTGGCGAGAAAAAAGTCACTCTGAATGGAGAGTTTTCTTTTTACCAGAATAAGTTTAACGGAAATGAATTTTCATCGGTAGGATTTCAGATGCTTGAAGGACTTCAGGAAGGGCAAAATTTAGTCTGGAAATTGCTTTTACAGAAGAACTTAACTCAGTTTCTGGATGTAAATTTAAACTATCAGGGAAGAAAAAGTGAGACGGGATCCGTTGTTCATAACGGCAACATACAGCTTCGCGCTTATTTTTAACACTTTACGAAAAACGTATTAATAAATTGATTAATTTTAATTTGAAATTTAAATACGTAACCCTATGAAAAAATTATTATTACTTTGTTTAATGGTGGTTTTATCTACCAATTTCTACGCTCAGGAAACTGCCACTAAAGCTGCTAAAAGCAAAACTGAAGCTACGGCTAAAAAAGCTAAATCTGAGGCAGACAAAGCAAAAGCCGATGCGAAAAAAGAAGCTGCAAAATCAAAAAAAGCAGCTAAAGATGCTACCGATGCTTCGGCAGCAGCCAAAAAAGAAAGTGCCGCAGCAACAAAAAAAGCAGCTGACAAAGAAGCCGCTAAAGCTAAAAGCGATGCTACAAAAGCCGCAAAAAAAGCAACTGCAGCAGGAGAAAGTGCTAAAGCCGATGCAAAAAAAGCTGAAACTAAAGCAACTGTAGCCAAGAAAGATGCCACGGCAACTAAAAAAACAGCTACTAAAACACTAAAAGAAACTACAGAGAAAGCTCCTAAAGTAGCTGATAAAGTTACAGGGGAATACAACGGGAAAAAAGTATATACGGGACCAAAAGGCGGCAAATACTACATTAATAAAAACGGAAACAAAACATACATTCAGGATTAGTTAAAGATACTGAGATACTAAGCTACTAAGCTACTAAGTTTCTAAGGCGCTAAGATTAATAAAAAACCGAACTATAGTTCGGTTTTTTTTATTTAACAAGCAAAAAACTTAGCATCTTAGAGGCTTAGAAACTTAGAAGCTTAAATCAGAGTTAATAATTTAGTAATATGTACGAAATAACATAAAAAGCTTATTTCTTTATCTTCGTTTTTAAAAAGCGTTAAACTATGAGCATTGACTATTCTGCGAACAAAACAATTTTAGTTGCTCCATTAAACTGGGGATTAGGCCATGCCACAAGATGTATCCCTATTATAAAAGCGCTTCAGGAAAAAAATTTCATCCCAATTATAGCTTCTGATGGGATTGCCTTGGCGTTATTACGCAAGGAGTTTCCATACATACAAACGCTTGAATTGCCTTCTTATCATATTGAATATGCTAAAAATGGCAAAAACTTTAAATGGAAATTGATCAAAAGCCTTCCTAAAATGATCGTTGCTATCCTGGACGAGAAAAAAATGGTCAACCGCTGGATCAAAAAACATGGAATTGACGGTATTATTTCGGATAATCGATTGGGAGTTTTCAGTAAAAAAATCCCATCTGTTTTTATGACCCATCAATTGAATGTGATGACAGGAAATACAACCTGGTTTACCAGTAAATGCCATCAATACATTATAAAAAAATATAACGAATGCTGGGTTCCTGATACTAATGAAAAGGTAAATTTAACCGGCGATTTAGGTCACCTTAAAACAAATCACCTTAACTTAAAATACATTGGTCCTTTGAGCCGAATGCGCAAAAAGGAAACACCAAAATTATATGATTTGATGGTGATTTTGTCCGGGCCTGAACCTCAGCGCACTTATTTGGACGAAAAATTACAAAAAGAAGTAGCTAATTACCAGGGTAAAGTAGTTTTTGTACAAGGTATTATTGATAAAACCCAAACCAAATGGCAGGTAGGAAATGTAACGTATTACAATTTCATGAACTCAAAACAACTGGAACAAACTTTTAACGAAAGTGATTTTGTTTTATGCCGTTCTGGTTATACTACCGTAATGGATTTGGCAAAATTGGGCAAGAAAGCTTTTTTTATTCCAACTCCGGGGCAATATGAGCAGGAATATCTGGCGATAAAACTTCAGGAAGAAAATCTGGTACCGTACGCATTACAAAACGACTTTACCATTGAAGATCTTTCAAAAGTAAAGTCGTTTAAAGGTTTAACTCAGTTCAACGAAGATATCGATTGGGATTCT
The DNA here is from genome assembly GCF_009664855.1 of Flavobacterium sp. SLB02. Lineage (GTDB taxonomy): Bacteria > Bacteroidota > Bacteroidia > Flavobacteriales > Flavobacteriaceae > Flavobacterium. The sequence continues at coordinate 5,781,199 of NZ_CP045928.1, read as the reverse complement.
TTGTTTACCGTTTTCGAAGATTAGTTTAGAAATTAAACTGCGCTTGCAAGCGTAATAAATTTCCTTGCTGACGGTTGATTGGCAGCACACTGTCTTCGAAAGTTCTATCAGCAATGACATATTCTGCTGTAAACTCAAAAGCTTTAATTGGCTGCCATTCTATACCAATTTCATAATCTCTAACGACATAACTTCTGGCGTCTTTTTCGTATTTTTTTCCTCCATCATAATATTGAAATTTGGCAAAAGGATATATGTGTTGCTTTTTGATATCTAATTTATAATTTAGTAAAACATAACCTCCGTTTAAGTCTGTTTCGTCAACAGCATTAGTTACCGTATTGTATCGCGGTCCTGTACCAATATTATATTCTGTCTGGATTCCGAAAGGTCTTGGATATAAAACAAAAGTCGCTCCTACCCTTTGATCCTTTACATATTGCGGATCATTTACTTTTACTCCCGGTGAAATTTCGCCGGTAAAAGCCCATTTTCCTGTATAAGCCTGAATTCCGGGTTCGATAATCTGACTGCCTATTACAAAAGGATACGTTGCTCTTGCGACAACATTCAAATCTCTGTTACCATCAAGTTTATTGGCAATTTGTCCGTTGTAAACTCCAAAGGCAAAAACACCATAATCGCCTGAACCTTTAAAACCGTCTTTTACCAACATGGCAAAACGCTCTCTGATTTCGGCTGGAGCCCAATAAAAGAATATTCCTAAATCACGTTCGTTTAATATCGCACTATTCATTGCATCATTACGGTCTAACGCTAAGCGTACAGAACTTGACTGCATGTTTTCGAAACCATACGGAATCTTACTTTGCCCAACACGAACGCGATATTCTCTTTTCTTATCAAAAGAAAGATCAAAATACAAATCACGAATCTGAACAAAATTCTGGATTCCCGTACTTGGCGAACTGGCAAAATCAGGCTGAAAATAAAAAAACACATTAGGATGTACTTGTCCTGAAAACACTAAACGTGCACGTCGAATAAATAATCCGTTGTTTGCTTTTGCATCCGGATCTGTTGATGTTGTTCCCCAGGATTTATCACACTGATCGCAGGAAACTTTATCATTTGTTGAGAAAAGACCATTGTAGCGTATTTGTGCATAACCTCTTAAAGAGATTCTGTCATACCAGTGTTCTTCAACTCCTCCGCCAGATTTAGTATCCGGAAGTTTCGCTTTGTTGATAGAATCTAAAATACGCATTACTTCGTTTTTTACATCCTGTTTATTCAAATCCTGAGCATTTGCTGCAAAATTTAACAGCAATAAAACGGCAACCAATTTTCTTTTTATCATCCTTTCTCTAATATCCCTTAATTTCAGGGTACAAAGATGTAGCATCAATGTTAAGAAATCATTAACAGGATGTTACTATAATAAAAATTTAATGTTACGAAGTTTTTCCGTAGTTTGATTAATTGTTAAAACGCCATGTTTTACAGCAGTTCGCCGCAATCAGCTTACAATTATTTAACTTCTGCTTTTATGGTTTTATGCGCTTTTTCAAGTGTAAAAGAAAACTCAGATCCAATACCAAATTCACTTTCTACATATACTTTCTCTTTATGAGCTTCGATAATATGTTTTACAATGGCCAATCCCAGACCAGAACCACCTTCTGAACGGGTTCCGCTTTTATCGACTCTGTAAAAACGTTCGAAAAGTCTTGGAATATTTTGTTTTTCAACACCTTCTCCGTTATCACTAATGCGGATTAAAACTTTTTTCTTGGTTAAGTTTACAACACCAACTTCTGTTAAACCTCCGTCTTTACCATACTTAATAGAATTAACAATCAGGTTCTCTAAAACTTGCTGAATCCTGTCCTGATCTCCACGAATGATAACCGACTGCACATTTTTACTTTCAAAAGCGAGTTTAATTTTCTTTTTGTCGGCTTTCATTTCCAACAAATCAAACACATTCTGAATCAGTTCGACAATATTAAAATCAGTCATATTCAAATCCAGGTCTCCTGATTCTAATTTGGTAATCATATCCAGATCTTCTACTATATATATAAGACGCTCCACTCCTTTTTCGGCACGTTTTAAATATTTTTTTCGAATGGTTTTATCATCCATTGCACCATCAAGCAAAGTCGAAACATAACCCTGAACGGTAAACAAAGGCGTTTTAAGTTCATGCGAAACGTTCCCTAAAAACTCCCTGCGATATTGTTCACGAATTTCAAGCATTTCGATTTCCAGCTTTTTATCGGTAGCAAACTTTTTCACTTCACGTGAAAGGGTTTCCATATCTGTAGTTATGGGCTGATTGATAAGTGTTGTTGATTCTAATAAGGAAACCTCATCGTAGATTTTTTTTACTCTTCGATAAATAAAGCGTTCTACACGATATTGTAACACCAGAAATGAGAAAATATAAATCGAAATAATAAAGATTGTCCCAAATGCAACCTGATGTTTCAGCTGATTTTTATAGAATAAATTCATCAGGATCAGCACAAATCCTGTCCCAAAAAGACTTATATATAATGCCGACTTTACAGCAAATTTGTATGTTTTTTTAAAATTAATTTTCATTTGAAACAGCTAGGCTTTTTAAATAATGAACCATTAAGAAATTAAGAAAAATTAAGTTTCTCTTGGGTTTAATGCATTTTTATAAAGAATTAATATTTGAACTCAAAAACCATATAAGAAATAGAAGATCACAGGAACTTCAATTTCTTATATGGTTTAAATTTATTATTATGTTTCTGTTTCAAACAATCAAAATCAGCTTAAGTCTTATTTAACTTAATCTCTTTATGGTTTAGAAACATTTTTAAAGATTTATTTAATGTTTAAAAATCAAATTTTAAACTTCAAATTTATAACCAACACCTTTGATGGTTTTAAAAAGGTCTTCTCCTATTTTTTCGCGTAGTTTTCTGATGTGAACATCTATTGTTCTTCCGCCCACTACAACTTCATTACCCCAAACTTTATCCAGGATTTCGTCTCTTTTAAAAACTTTCCCCGGTTTTGAAGCCAATAAATAAAATAATTCGAATTCTTTTCTTGGTAAAGCAATTTCTACATTGCCTTTTATGATCTTGTATTCCTCTCGGTTAATCTCGATTCCGCCTACATTTAAGGTATCGCTAACAACTTCTTGTTCTTTTAACCTTCTTAACAAAGCCTTTACTTTGCTTACCAATAATTTTGGTTTTATTGGTTTGGTGATATAGTCATCTGCACCTGCATCAAAACCAGCAACTTGTGAATAATCTTCGCTTCTGGCTGTTAAGAATGTTATGATAACATTATTTAATTCCGGGATTTTTCTGATGTGTTCGCAAGCTTCCATTCCATCCATTTCGGCCATCATTACATCCATAATAATTAGGTCCGGCAATTCTTTCTGAGCCTTTGCTATTGCTTCTTTTCCGTTTGAAGCAGTAACAATCTGGTAGCCTTCCTGAGCAAGGTTATAGCCAACGATTTCTAAGATATCTGGTTCATCGTCAACTAATAAAATCTTGGTTTGTGTTTTTTTCATAAATAGCAAAAATTGAGATTTTTACATCAAATTTTCTTGATTATACATTCGATGTTTTTTATTTCACAGCGTAAATATACTAACAAAATAACCGTTAAAAATTGCGGTTAACGGTAATTTAATCTGGTAACAATTTGATAATCTACAAGACACAAAAACATAACAAGTGCCTAACATGAACTTTACACAGCATTTCTTTCTTTGCACAAAAATAAATCAAACACAACACAAAAATGAAATTCAATTTAAAATTTCTATTTATCACATTCTTTATTTGTACGATTTCGATCGCTCAAAACAAAGGTACGATTTCTGGTGTATTAACCGACAAAGAAACCAACAATCAACCTTTACCTTTCGCAAATGTTTTAGTAAAAGGGACTAACACAAGCGCGAACACTGACATTGACGGAAAATATTCGTTAAGCGTAAATCCGGGAAATTATATTATTATTTTTAGTTTCGTTGGATATGAATCTGTAGAACAACCAGTAATTGTTAAAGCAAATGAGACTATTACTGTAAATCAGGTGCTTTCATCAGGAGGTTATACTCTAAAAGATGTCGTTGTAAAATCATCTGCGATAAACAAACAAAAAGAATCAGCTTTATTATTAGACCAAAAAAATGCAGTGTCTTTTAAAGCTGCAATTGGTGCTGAGGAAATTTCCAGAAAAGGAATCAATGATGTCGCTAATGCAGTAGCTAAAGTAAGTGGGGTTTCTAAAAATGACGACTCAGGAAATGTTTTCGTAAGAGGATTAGGGGATCGTTATAATGTTACTACTTTAAACGGGCTTCCATTACCATCAAATAATCCGGCAAACAAAAATATTCTTTTAGATATTTTTACAACAAATATTGTAGATAATATTGGAGTAAGCAAAACATTTGAGGCTCAAAATTATGCTGATTTTGGTGGAGCAAATATTGATATCACCGCAAAAAAATTCAGCGGAAAACCATTCGTAAGTTTTTCAATAGGATCAGGCGCTAACACAAACGTATTAGGCCAGGATCATTTCTATCTGCAAGACGGACCTAACTATACCGGATTCAAAAAAGTAGGCGTTCCTAATGCTCCACTTCAGCCATATAGCTATGCAACAAGCTGGGACAGACAGGAAAACAAAAATGTACTTAACGCTTTCTACACTGTATCTGCCGGCAAAAGATTTACTATAAATGATGAGAGTTCAATTGGCACTTTTGTTACTGGTTCATTTAGCGCAAAAAATAAATACACAGAAGGATACAGCAGAGGAGGAATTACGTCTGACGGAGATATTTTTTCTGACTTTATCAGAACGTCATACAAGCACAGTACTACTACAACCGTTATGGGTACTGCCGATTATAAAATCAACAACAAGAATTCGATCGTCTTTACTTCTTTATTCTTAAATTCAAGTGATCAGGATTACAGTGAGTACGAAGGAACAAACCAGAATTTTGACGGTGGTGGAGACGCGCTTCAACAAATTACAGGCTTCATAAAACGTGGGACTTTTGAAAGAACTCAATTAATTGTAAATCAATTAACAGGGAAAAACAAATTCAACGATCAGTGGAATTTAAACTGGGGAGTAGGATATAGTATGTCTAACAGTGCAATCCCGGATCGTATGCAAAACTCTTTTGTTTATGCTCCAAATGCTATAGATTATACATTCTTTACCAATTCAAACATAAACAACCACCGATTTTTTCAGGATTTAAAGGAAAATGAAATCGCTGCAAATATTGCATTATCGTATAATTTCAACAAAAAGACCGACGACACATACAGAGGAAAAATAACTATTGGATATTCAGGAAAGTTCAAGGATGTAGACTATAACATGGAACAATATTCATTCTTTCCGAACAGATCTACAATTTCTTTTCCTAAAGAAGACATACACCATGTAGATAATTATTTAGATCCTGCACATTGGGGTTCATCATACTCAAACAGAATTAACCAGTTGTATAATGGAAATTTAGATATTAATGCTGGATTTGTTAATGTTCAATACTCATTAACTGAGAGATTGAGCGTGATATTAGGTGCGAGAGTGGAACAATTAACTCAAAATGTTTTCTACATCACAACTACAGTTCCTGGTGGCGATAGTTCTAATGATTCAAAGTTTAACATCTTACCAAGTTTAATTTCGAAGTATACTTTGAATGAAAAGCAAAATTTAAAATTCTCAGCAAGTAAAACATATACTCTTCCTCAGTTTAAAGAAAAAGTGCCAATTATTTATGAAGATGTTGCACAAGCATACGAAGGAAACCCTAATTTATATGCTTCAACAAATTACAACTTCGATTTAGGATGGGAATATTTCCCGAAAGCAGGGGAGTTAATTTCTGTAACTGCATTTGGAAAAATTATTCAAAACCCAATCAACGAGATGTTCCTTAATTCTTCTTCAAATGACATTTCTTATGCAAATACAGGAGATAAGGGAACTGTAGCTGGGGTTGAAGTAGAATTTAGAAAAGACATTTTTGAAATTGAAAACAACAACAATCTAAAGACAAAACTTTCTTTTGATGCAAACGGATCATATTTATACACAAACCAAGATCTAAGCAACGATAAAGTAAACGACGAAAATGATTTTGGAGCAAACTTTACATTTACAGAAAGTAAATTAACAGGGGCTTCCAATTTCCTTGCCAACGCTAACTTATCATTTTTAAATGAATTCAGAGAAGGACAGGATTTCAGTGCAACAATATCTTATTCTTATTTTTCAGATAAATTAGCTGTTATTGGAACCTCAAGAGTTGGAAACTTGGTTGATAAAGCGGTAAATAAATTAGACTTTATTGCTAATACAAGTTTGACTAAAAACTTAAAATTAGGCGTTATTTACAATAACATCCTGAATCCAACTTTCAAACGTGTACAAGAACAAGGAAAAGTACCAGGTAAAGAATCTGTTGGTGATATTACTGCGGTTTCGTACAAAGCAGGTTCAGATTTCAGAATTACTTTAAACTACACATTCTAAAAGTAAAACCATAAAAGCACAAAAGGTGATTAGTATTAACTAATCACCTTTTTTATTTTTAACAACTCAATGTAAATTTTACATTAAGCGGATTATTTTTTACACGACATACTTAATATATTGTTAATACGGCCTTAACTCAGCAAAAACATATGTTCGTTTACTTTGCCATAAATAAATAAAACAATAAAAAACACAACACAATGAAAAAATCATTATTTGCAATGGCTGCAATATTAGGACTTGCCTTAACAAGCTGTAGTTCTGACGACAATAACAAAAGCGACGATAACAAAAGCACTTTTGTTGTAAAAGTTGACGATTTAAAAGGAGAAATTACTAATGGAACTGTAACTTTAGATCCTACTCAAACTTACACTTTAACTGGAGGATTAGTTGTTAAAGGCGGAGCAAGCTTAGTTATTCCTGCCGGAACAGTAATTAAAACTTCTCCTTCTGCACAAGCTACTTCTTTATTTATTGCTGTAGAAAGAAATGCAAAAATCCACATTAACGGTACTGCTGCTAAACCAGTAGTTATGACATCTGGAAAAGCAACTCCTGCTCAAAGTGACTGGGGTGGTTTGATTATCGCTGGTAATGGTAAAGTAAACACTGGAGACAATGGTACTTCTGAAGTAGGTGCTTTAAGCTATGGTGGTAATGATAATACAGATTCTTCTGGAAACATTAACTTCTTAAGAATTTCTTACACAGGTTCTAAATATACTGCTGATAAAGAATACAATGGAGTTTCTTTCTTCGGAGTAGGTTCAGGAACGGTAGTATCTGATATCTATGCTTTCGAAAGTGGTGATGACGGAATTGAGTTCTTCGGAGGAGCAGTAAATGCTTCTAACTTAGTGATCATAAACTCTTATGATGATTCATTAGATTTTGCTGACGGATGGCAAGGTACTGTTACAAACGTTTACATTAAAGGTGTTACTAAAGCTGGTGTTGAAGGATCTAACAACTTAAAAGACCCAAGTACAGCTGTTCCAATGACTAACGGTAAAATTACTAACATCTCTATCATCAAAGGTGATGCTGCATTTTTAGCTGACGAAAAAGCAATCAATTACAAAGAAGGTGGTGGAAAACAAACTTACACAAATTTATATGTTGCTGACGGAATGCCTAAAGACCTTGCAAAATTATCTACAGATGCTGGTGCAGTTGCAAATATCGCTGCTGGAAACTTCACTATCACAAACTATACTTTTGGAGCTTCTGTAACTGCTTTTGATGGTCCTAAATTATCAGGAACAACTACTGGTGCAACTGGTGCTGGTGCTGGTGCTGAATTACCATCTTGGGCTAGCTGGACTAAGTAATTACATAAAGTTGTAGAAAAAACGCAATCACCTATTGATCAGTAGATTTCTAATAACTTCGAAATAAATTGTTAAAAACATCCTAAAAATTTAGGATGTTTTTTTTTGGCGTGCTTTTTGTAATTTTTTTTTGTATATTTACGGTAATCAAAAAAATGCGATGGCAAAAAACTACTTTTATATTACATTCTTATTGGCTTTTTTCTTTACTATAAGTGTCTCGGCACAAGATAGTAAGCAATTACCAAAACCTCAAAGTGCAAGCAACATTGAGGGTTTAAGCTTGTACCCTAATCCCGTTAATAACGGAAAAGTATATATCTCTTCTAAAAATGATTTAGAAAAGGAGATTATAATTTTTGACGTTTTAGGTAAAAAAGTCCTTCAGGCACATTTAAGCTCAAAAGAATTAAATGTCTCAGAGCTTGTTCCAGGTGTTTATATCATCAAAATAAGCGAAGAAAATGCTTCTGCAACAAGAAAGCTCATCATTCGATAAATTATAAAAAAAGCTCCTTTTTCAGGAGCTTTTTTAGTTTTCAGTCACAGTCACAGTTTTCAGGCTCACAGAAAACCGAAAACTGCCGCTGAAAAACTGCTACTAAAAACTAAAAACAATATCTTTGCACAAAAAAAGTTTTGATTATAGCCAACGATATGTTTACGATTTCGAGTCAGAAACAATTTGAAAAGATAGCTTTAAAAGTATTTCGTTTTCAACATGAAAACAACGTTGTATATCGTGATTTCTGCGATTTCCTGAAAGTCAATCCACAACAGGTAAAATCGCTGGAGCAAATTCCATTTTTACCCATTCAGTTTTTCAAAAGCCATGATGTAGTTTCTACTAACGATCCGGCTCAGGTTACTTTTACCAGCAGCGGAACAACCGGAATGATTACAAGCCGACATATAGTGACCAATGTTTCCCTATATGAGGAAAGTTACCGCAATGGATTTTCGCAGTTTTACGGCAATATCGAAGATTACGTTGTTTTAGCCCTTTTACCGTCTTATCTCGAACGCGACGGCTCTTCGTTAATTTATATGGTCGAAGACCTTATAAAACTATCCAATCAGCCTGAAAGCGGGTTTTATTTACACAATCACGACGACTTGATAAAAAAACTAACTGCTCTTGACGAATCAGGTCAAAATGTTATTTTAATTGGCGTTACTTATGCCTTATTGGATTTAATTGAAAAACATCAATTCAACCTTCAGAACACCATCATTATGGAAACCGGAGGAATGAAAGGCAGACGTAAAGAAATGATTCGCGAAGAATTGCACGAGATTCTTTGCAAAGGTTTTGGTGTTTCGGCAATTCATTCAGAATACGGTATGACCGAACTTTTAGGACAAGCCTATTCTCTGGGCGAAGGTGTATTTGAATGTCCGTCATGGATGCACATTTTAGTTCGTGATCCCGAAGATGCTCTCACTTACGTGAAAGATGGAAAAACAGGTGGAATAAACGTTATTGATTTAGCCAACATCAACTCTTGCTCTTTTATAGCTACGCAGGATTTGGGCAAAAAAAATCCCAACAACTCTTTCGAGGTATTGGGACGTTTTGATAATTCTGATATTCGTGGTTGTAATTTGATGATGCTTTAGCGTTTAATCGTGGATTTGCTAAATCGTTTAATCGTTTTGCACTCGATTAAACAGTTAACCAATTAAACAGTTAAACCTTTTAAACCACTCTAATCACAAAATAATTCTTCTTCCCACTTTGTAACAACACAAACTGATTGTTAATCAAATCATTTGCAGTCAATACAAAATCTTCTTTTATTTTTTCTCTGTTTACCGAGATTGAGTTAGCTGTTAATGCACGTCTCGCCTCTCCGTTTGACTTAAAGAAACCTGTTTTTTCATTTAAAACCGAAATAATATCCAATCCATTTTCTAAATCTGCTTTTGCGATTTCGGCTTGAGGAACTCCGTCAAAAACTTCTAAAAAAGTAGTTTCATCTAATTTCTTCAAATCATCTGCAGTAGAATTTCCAAACAAAATATTCGAAGCCTGGATTGCTTTTTCTAATTCTTCTTCAGAGTGAACAAAAATCGTGATTTCTTCAGCCAGTTTCTTTTGTAATACTCTTAAATGCGGAGCCGTTTTGTGCTCTTCGATCAAAGCATCAATCGTTTCTTTATCTAAGAAAGTAAAGATTTTAATGTATTTCTCAGCATCAACATCAGTTGAATTTACCCAAAATTGGTAAAATTTATATACCGAAGTTTTATCAGCATCCAGCCAAACATTTCCACCTTCAGATTTCCCGAATTTAGAACCGTCTGCTTTTGTAATTAATGGCGTTGTCAAAGCAAAAGCTTTTGCATTCTCTCCGCCCATTCTGCGCACTAATTCTGTACCTGTGGTAATATTACCCCATTGGTCAGAACCGCCCATTTGCAAAACGCAATTATTGTTTTTATATAAATGATAAAAATCGTATCCCTGAATTAATTGATAAGTAAACTCTGTAAAAGACATTCCTTCGCCTTCTCCGGCAAATCTCTTTTTTACCGAATCCTTCGCCATCATATAATTTACCGTGATACGTTTTCCAACTTCACGTGCAAAATCAATAAACGAGAATTCTTTCATCCAGTCATAGTTGTTTACCATAACCGGAGCATTTGCTTCTTTTGAATTAAAGTCTAAGAAACGAGACAAAACACTTTTTATTCCCGCAACATTTTTAGCCAAAGTTTCTTCGTTCAACAAATTTCTTTCGTCAGATTTTCCAGATGGATCACCAATCATTCCGGTTGCACCACCTACCAGGGCGATAGCTTTATGACCGGTCCTATTTAAGTGAACCAATAAAATAATCTGAACCATACTACCAATATGTAGCGAATCTGCCGTTGGATCAAAACCTATATATGCCGTTGTTACCTCTTTAAGCAATTGTTCTTCCGTTCCTGGCATGCTATCATGATATAACCCTCGCCACTTTAATTCTTCAACTAGATTCTTCATTTTTAAAATAATTTGTGCAAATGTAATCAATGTCAATATCAAAATCAAAAAGCAATGCCACAAAGACGTTAAGACTCAAAGGAAATAATAAAAAAACAGAGATCACCTTCTTTCAATTAAAGCAAATAACAATTATAAGCTTTGTGTCTTTGCAGTAAAAAATAACAAACAAAAAACTTTGTGGCTTTGTGGCTTTGTGGCAAAATCGGTATATTTACAAAATGGTATTAGTAACTGGAGGAACAGGTTTAGTAGGCTCGCATTTATTGCTTCATTTAATTGAAAATGGAGAAAATGTCCGGGCTATTTATCGAAACCAGAACAACATTCAAAAAACTAAATCGGTTTTTGAATTGTATAAAAAAGGAGATTTATTCGAAAAAATCAATTGGCTTGAAACCGATATTCTTGATGTTCCCTCACTAGAAACTGCTTTTATCGATATTGACTACGTTTATCATTGCGCTGCTTTCATTTCTTTTGATCCTAAAGACGAAGAATCTCTTCGAAAAACTAATATCGAAGGAACTGCCAATATGGTTAATTTTTCTATTGCCAAAGGAATAAAGAAATTCTGTTTTGTAAGTTCTATTGCCGCTCTGGGCGATATAGCACCACACGAAACTTATATTACCGAAGAAACCGACTGGAATCCTGAGAAACCCCACAGCGATTATGCGATTTCTAAATATGGTGCCGAGATGGAAGTTTGGCGCGGACTTCAGGAAGGTCTTGATGTTATTATTATAAATCCCGGGGTAATTTTAGGTCCAATTTCAGCAACAAAAATCTTCGATGAGGGAAGTGTCGAATTGTACCGAAAAGTAGCCAACGGACTCTCATTTTACACGCTGGGAAGTACTGGTTTTATCGCCATAAATGATGTGATTGGAATTGCACATGAATTAATGAAAAGCGACATCAAAAACGAGCGTTTTACTTTAATTGCCGACAATATTGTTTTTAAAGATATACTGGACACAATTGCTGAAGCTTTAAAAGTAAAAAAACCAGGCACTCATGCGAAGCCTTTATTGATGAATTTTCTTTGGATAGCGGATGCAGCATTTTCAACTTTGTTTTTTCAAAAGAGGCGTCTTACAAAAGCAACTGCAAAAGCTTCTTATTCTAAGAATCTGTACTCGAATGAAAAAATAAAAACCGCTCTGGGAACGGTTTTTCTAGATGTACATCAATATATAAAAGGCGTTTAGTTCTAAAACTATCTCTTTTTTCTTAATTGTATTAATTGTTTTATCGAATCGATAGTAGCTTGCTGTTTCAAAGGTTTCTTAACCGCTTCTTTTATTGAATCTGTTTCTTTCTTTTTCTTTTCTTTAGCTGCTTTTTTATCTTCGATTTTCATGATCGAATCTGTAGCTCTTTGGTTTACCGCCAATCGTTTGCTCACTTCGTCGAACATTTCTTTATAAGCTTCATAATCGGTTGCGTAATACATATTGCTTTGGGCAAATTGCAGGCTATCAACCTTAAACTTTCTTAAAATAAATTTTACAGGATCTGTTTCAACTGAGTCCAGCGAGATTGGATTTTGATATTTCATTGCATCCAAAAGAGACAAATCATACATAATATCAATCATCTTTTCTTTCTCGATAAGTTTTGCAGGTTGTTTGACCAACTCTTTTTTACAACTTACAGAAAGAAACAAAACCAATATTATTACTATACAATTTTTCATTTCAGCTTTTTATCTATCAAACAATAATCTTTTTCCGTTGCGAAGGTCTTTTACTTTAAAATTATTATAAACCAGTTCCCCATTCACGAAAGTGTGGGTGATTCTTGATTTAAAAGTATAATTTTCAAAAGGTGACCATCCGCATTTTGCCAGGATATTTTCCGGTTTTACACTCCATGGCAAACTTGGATTTACAATAACCAAATCGGCAAAATAACCTTCTTTTATAAAACCTCTTTTTTCGATTTTGAAAATTTTAGCCGGATTGTGGCACATTTTCTCTACGATTTTCTCTACAGTAATTTTTCCCTGGTGATGCGCTTCGAACATTGCCACAACAGCATGTTGTACAAGCGGCCCTCCCGAGGGTGCATTTAGATAAGATTGCATTTTTTCTTCTTTGGTATGAGGCGCATGATCTGTAGCAATTACATCAATACGACCATCGTTTAAAGCTTTCCAAAGTTCTGCTCTGTCCTGAGCAGTTTTTACAGCAGGATTCCATTTGATGAAATTTCCTTTTGTTTTATAATCTTCATCGGTAAACCAAAGATGATGCACACAAACCTCTGCGGTAATTTTTTTATCTTCTAATGGAATTTTATTTGTAAACAACTCCATCTCTTTCGCAGTCGAAAGGTGAAAGATATGCAAACGTGCTCCGGTTTTCTTTGCCAAAGCCACAGCTTTTGATGATGAAATATAACAAGCCTCAGCACTACGAATCAAATGGTGCGCCGTTACGGGAACATCATCGCCATATTGCTCTTTAAAAGCGGCAAGATTATTCTGGATCGTAGTTTCGTCTTCGCAATGCACAGCAATTAACATGGGTGTACTTGAGAATATTTTCTCTAAAGTCGCTTCGTTATCTACCAACATGTTTCCGGTAGATGAACCTAAGAAAATCTTGACTCCGGCAACATTTTTCGGGTTGGTTTTTAGAACTTCTTCCAGATTATCATTGGTTGCACCCATCATAAAAGAATAATTCGCAAATGATTTTACGGCAGCAATTTGATATTTATCTTCTAAAATTTCCTGAGTTACCGCATTAGGAACCGTATTAGGCTGCTCGATAAAAGAAGTAATTCCTCCCGCAACCGCAGCTCTCGATTCTGATTCTATATCACCTTTATGTGTTAATCCCGGCTCTCTAAAATGTACCTGATCATCGATTGCACCAGGAATCAAATAACTTCCTTCGGCATCTATCACTTTACAATCGGATGATTTTAGACTGATACTGTCTGCTACCTCAACGATCAAGTCGTTTTCGATCAGGACATCACCTTCAAAAATAGATCCTTCGTTTACAATTTTAGCATTCTTTATTAAAATCCTGTTCATCGCCATTGTGGTATTATAAGGTATTGAATAATTTTTTTAATCTTAGTGAAATTACACCAAGAATAGCTTCTTTGATAATGGCATTGCTCATTTTCGAAACTCCTTTTGTTCTGTCTGTAAAGATAATAGGAACCTCAGTAATTTCAAATTTAGCACAATAGGTTCTGTATTTCATTTCGATCTGAAAAGCATAACCCACAAATTTTATTTTGTTAAGATTGATTTTTTCCAAAACTTCTCTTTTGTAACAAACAAAACCTGCTGTGGCATCATGAATTTTCATTCCGGTAATAAACTTCACGTAAACAGAAGCAAAATAAGACATTAAAACACGGCTCAATGGCCAGTTTACCACATTTACGCCTGTTACATAACGAGAACCAATAGCTAGATCTGCTCCGCCAAAATGGCAAGCATCAAATAATTTTTCAAGATCATTGGGGTTGTGAGAAAAATCAGCGTCCATCTCAAAAATGTAGTTGTATTTGCGCTCTAAAGCCCATTTGAAACCGTGAACATAAGCAGTTCCTAAACCTGATTTTTTGGATCTTTTTTCTAAAAACAGCCTGTCAGGAAATTCTTCCTGCAACGCAATTACCTTATTGGCCGTAAAATCGGGCGAATTATCATCAATAATCAAAAGATGAAAGGGTTTGTGTTGTGAGAGTACAGCTCTAACTATACTTTCAATATTTTCGATTTCGTTGTAAGTGGGGATTATGACAATACAATCATTCATTTTTCTGCGTAAATTTCCTCGCAAAAGTAAACTTTTTATAGCATTTGATTCATAATAAATATATAATAAAAGCATTGAGACAAAAAATCACTAATTTTGTGTCGTTATGATTGAACAACTTCACCCTCGAATTATCGAAAACAAAGACTGGGCGACACTTTTATTTGTGTTAACCTTTGCTGTTGTTGCTATGACTAAATCAGCTTATGAAACTAGATTTAGCGAATTCAGCAAGCTTATTTTCTCAGACAAATACGCGAAGATCTATCGCGACAACAACCACCTGAAGAGTAGTTTTACCGTTGGTTTGTTTTTCGTTCAGGTTATTTCGTATGCATTTTTCATTCAGTTGACGATGCATATTTTTTCAGAAGATACCAAAACGGGAACTTATAGCATTTTAAAAACCGACTGGATACTGTTTATTCAGATCGCTACATTTTTACTTTATTTTATTCTGGCGAAGTTTTTAATCGAAAAAATTGTTGCAACTTCATTCAACATCGAGGAGTTTGCCGACCTTTTTAACTTACAAAAAGTTACTTACAGAACTTATATTGGCGTTTTGGTGCTTCCTATTAATGCTATTTTGTTTTATTATGACAATATTCCTAAAATTATACCACTGGCAATCATAGGTATTTCGCTATGTATCAGCCTCTACTCATATTTTATTTCAATAAAAACGTATCAAAACGTAATAATCAGCAAGTTATTTTATTTTATTTTATATCTTTGCGCTCTTGAAATAGCACCTTATTATTTTCTCTATTATTGGATTACAAAAGTAAGTGCTTAGAAAAAGTTTACAATATGAAAGTGAAAACAATTTTGGTGTCACAGCCTGAACCTAAAGTGGAAAATTCTCCTTACTTTGAGCTCCAACAAAAACACAAAATAAAAATTGATTTCAGACCATTTATTCATGTGGAAGGGGTTAATGCAAAAGAGATCCGATTACAAAAAATCGATCTTAATCATTATACTGCTATAATTTTGACAAGCCGTAATGCGGTGGATCACTTTTTTAGAGTAGCAGATGAAATGCGTTATAAAGTTCCTGAAGGATTGAAATATTTCTGCCAATCTGAAGCTGTTGCATTTTACCTGCAAAAGTATGTTGTGTATAGAAAACGTAAGATTTACGTTGGAGCAAAAGATTTTGCAGACTTATCACCTCTTATCAAAAAGTACAAAGACGAAAAGTTCTTGTTACCAGCATCCGATCAATTGAATGCTGATGCTCCTATAACGTTAAACAATCTAAAAGTAGACTGGGCACAAGCTGTTTTTTATAAAACAGTAATGAGCGACTTATCCGATCTTGCAGATGTTTATTATGATGTTTTGGCATTTTTCAGTCCAACCGGAATTAAATCATTATTTAAAAACTTCCCGGACTTTAAGCAAAACGAGACCAGAATCGCTGTTTTTGGAAGCACAACTCAAAAAGAAGCTCTTGATCATGGTTTAAGAATAGATATTCTTGCTCCAACTCCTGAAACTCCTTCTATGACCATGGCTTTAGAAAAATACATCGCAGAAGCAAATAAAGGAAAATAATCCTTCTTTAAAATATTCAATTTTTAAAATTCCAAATTCCAACTTTAATGCTGGGATTTGGAATTTTTTCTTTTTAAATCACTTTGGATTTTAAGTATCTAAACACAATCATTGTCATCCACGAACGAGGGATCTCCGCAAGAAACTCCGTAAAGTAAGTTACCTATCTTTGTCGAGCTATCCGCGGAGATCCCTCGTTCGTGATGACAAAAATGCGCATAATAACTTTGAACGTAGCCATTTGTCAAAGTTCCTTTCGGTCTTTATTTAAATTTCACATTTTAAGAACTTCTCTTTACTTCCTTAATCCTTAATGGTAAAAAAAAAAAAAAAAAAAAACTCAACGCTGAGAAAAATAATTCAAACCTTTATTTTTTAAATATTTTAAAGTTTTATTCCTAAATTTGATTTCTAACTAAAACCAAATAACTAAAATTAGTTTCAAATTACAACTCTCATGAAAATCAACTCCCTTTTAATCGAAATTGATGGTATCGACAAAGAAATCCTTCGTTACTTAATGGATGATGCCAGAAAACCTATTTTGCAAATCGCCAATAAAATAGGCATTTCAGGAGCTGCGATTCATCAGCGTTTAAAAAAACTGGAACAATCGGGCGTTATTTCAGGTTCGAAATTTACCGTAAACCCTAAAGTTTTAGGATATAACACTATGGCGTTTGTTGGTGTTTATCTGGACAAAGCTTCCCGAAACTCCGAAGCTGTAAAAGATCTCAAAAAAATCCCCGAAGTTCTCGAGTGTCATTATACCACAGGAAACTGGTCTGTATTAATCAAAATCATTTGTCGCGACAACGAACATTTGATGCAGCTTTTAAACACTAAAATTCAAGCCATAGAAGGTGTTTCAAGAACTGAAACGTTTATATCGCTGGATCAGCAGATCGATAGGCAGATACAATTGTAAATGAGATAATGTGTCAATTTGATAATTAGATAATTTTTTAAAATCTTTATGACGAATATTAGACCTGAGATTAAAACCATTCTATTTTTTATATTTTACTTTGTAATAGCATTCATAGGAGAAAAAACAAGTCCGAGTGGCGTATGCACGACGGGTGCAGGCTTTTTATTATTTTTACTTTCAATTCCGGTGAGTATAATTTATTCTTCAATTCTTTATTACAAATATTATAAATCAGAGAACAAACAATACTTAAACTCCATTTATATTATATCCGGAATTTGGGTTTTCCTATTTATCTCTTTAAGTTTCAGCAATTCATAAAAAAACCCGATTAGCGTTAAAACTAATCGGGTTTTCTATAAATCGTCTAATTATCAAATTGACACATTATCTCATTTTTAATTCCTCCTGCTTCCGGAATAAATCGAGATATAGTACAGCAGCGTTGCAATAGATCCTATAGCCGCTACAACATAAGTTCTTGCAGCCCATTTTAAAGCATCTTTTGCTCCTGCCTGTTCTTCTTGTGTCAGCATGTGTTTATTTTCCAACCAGGCAAGCGCTCTGTTACTCGCATCGTATTCTACAGGCAAAGTTATAATGGTAAACAATGTTGTTGCAGCAAAAATCACGATTCCTACCAGTAGTAATTGCGGAAAAGTCCTGATCATTAAAATTCCGGCCAGCAAAATCCATTGTACATAATTTGAGGCAATACTTACAATTGGCACCAGTTTAGAGCGTAAAGTCAGCCATTCATAACCTATAGAATGCTGCACAGCATGGCCGCATTCGTGCGCCGCAACAGCAGCTGCAGCCGCATTACGATGATTGTAAACTGCTTCGCTTAAATTTACTGTTTTATCTGAAGGATTATAATGATCTGTTAATTGTCCCGGAGTCGAGATTACTCTAACATCAGTAATTCCGTTATCAGCCAACATTTTTTCGGCAATTTCCGCACCACTCATTCCGTTTCTTAACTGTATTTTCGAATATAATTCAAACTTACTTTTGAGTTTTGAACTCACTAACCAGCTGAGCAACATAATTGCTCCTGCAATAATTAAATATCCACTTCCCATATTTTTTTACTTTTATTTGATTGATTACTAAAGTTACAAAAGAAACTGCAATTTCTGAACCAATTTAAAAAAATGTCATTTTGGCATTTTACAGGACATTTTTTTCAATCTAAAAGATTGTTTTTCAACAGTAGTGTTATTAATTCTGCGACATTTTTGGTTTTGTATTTCTGAAGGATATTTCGTCTGTGGGTCTGTACCGTTAAAAAGCTCAAAAAAAGTTCATCGGCAATTTCCTGGGTTTGTTTTCCTTTTGAAAGTAAAATAGCGATATCTTTTTCTCTTCGGCTTAAACTCGGAATAGTATCCAGATCTTCAGATAATGGCTGACTTACAATTATTTTAACCTCATCGCTAAAAACAATTTCACCCTCAATTGCTTTATTGATACAGTTTTTAAATTCGTCAAATGAAGCACTTTTCAAAATATAACCATTTCCTCCATTCTGAATAAATTGCATCACTAAACTTCGTTCAGACTGGCTGCTCATTCCAATAACAACTACCTGCGGAAATTTCTGTTTAATAGCTTTACACAAATCGATACCCGTTATCACTGGAAGAAAAATATCCAATAAAACCAAATCTACTTCGTTGCACTCCATATAATCAAGAAGCGCAACTCCGGACTGCATTTTTTCGATAATTTCAACATTTTCTAAATCAGATAAAAGTCCTGAAATACCCGAAATTACAATAGGATGATCATCAACCACCACCATTTTATATTTTTTACTCATTTTCCTGATTTTCGTTGATTACATTTAATTCAATATATGCCGATGTTCCCTGATTAGGTTTACTGTCAATTTCTAATTTTCCGTTTAGGAATTCCACACGGTTTTTGATGTTTTTCAATCCCATTCCGTTTTTATTTTTTGGGTCGAAAACATCAAAACCAACCCCATTATCTTCAACCGTAATAAAAAACACATCTTTATTTTGAGAGCACGAAACCAAAACCTGACTGGCCTTTGCATATTTTAAGGCATTATTTAATAACTCCTGAATAATCCTGTAAATCATGATTTCGGAATTTTTAGGAAGCCTTGATTTTTTTATCAAATACTGAAATTCAACTTTGGTAACAGCATTTGAATTTGCAGCGCATAAATCTCTTAAAGCATGTTCTAAACTTAGCTCCAGCAAACTTTCGGGCATTAGATTCTGTGATATGTTTCGAAGCTCTTTTATCGAATTATCAAGCAGGGCATCTACTCCGTTTACAGTTTCAGCATTTTCTTTTTTTGCCAGATTTAAATGAATTTTTACACTCGAAAGCATACTTCCCAGACCATCATGCAGATCTCTGGCGATTCTTCTGCGTTCCATTTCTTCTCCCTGAATCAAGGCTTTAGAAACCGAAAGTTTATGACGATTTTCAAAAGCAGACAGTTCTTGCTTAAGGTTGATTTCTTTTTGAATGCTTAATTTCTTTTGGTTTTTATTAAAAATCCACAAAAACAAGACAATCACAAGTAACAGAAAAGACAAACCTGCAAAAAGGAGTGAATTCAAACGGTTGCTGTACACCATTAAGGCGGCTTTATCATTTAGCGATTGCAGCATCGTTATTTTTTTCTCGCTTTCGGCTTTTTTGTATTTTGCTTCAAGTTCTACAATTTCACTTTTAAACTTAGTATTGTTTAAACTATCGTTTACTGCATTGTGTTTATTAGAATAATAATAAGCTTTGTCATACTCTTTTGTAGCATTGTATACCTTGGCCAATTCGTTGTAATAATTCTTTTTATCTATAACAAAAGGAGTATTCTTTAAAAGGTATTCTAAATTCTTTTTTGCTTTTTCATAATTCCTCAACTTAAAAAGCACTTCATACTCAGCAAATTTTAATCGGTTTACCGCAATTGCATTCTGATGTTTTTCGGCAGACTTTATTCCTTTCTCGTAACTTTCTAAAGCAATTGTATTTTTATTTTGTTTCGCATAATACAATCCTTCAGCATAAAAATAGGAATCGTTTAAGTTTGATTCAGGAAAGTTTTTTAAAGTCAAAAATGCCTTATCAAGTATTTTTTTGGCGTCATAAAAATGCTTTAGTTCTATTAGGTTTTCGGCATTTATGATATAAGTTTCCATTCTTGACTCTGCAAGTGTTGGCGATTTTTTAATCGCCCTTTCGATATATTTCAGGGCCTCGCTTAAATATTCGCTTGCTTTTTCACGCTCGTTATTATTCATAAAAATAATTGCAACCGCTTTATACAAACCACTTATAAGCTCATA
The DNA here is from genome assembly GCF_009664855.1 of Flavobacterium sp. SLB02. GTDB lineage: Bacteria > Bacteroidota > Bacteroidia > Flavobacteriales > Flavobacteriaceae > Flavobacterium. Next base: position 5,760,710 of record NZ_CP045928.1, on the reverse strand, counting down.
ATCACGACTTTTTTTGGCAGCAGGAATGGCTTCATTAATCAGCAGTTTCATATAAAGCTTTTCATTATTCTTTCGTTGCTGCATGATACCGTAATTCTGCAGGATAATTGCCCTGAGTCGAAATGCTTCGGTATTGTAATACTTTTTTAGTTTGTTGTTTCCTTCAAGCAGTGCTTTTTCGAAACCATCAACATCTCCTTTTTCTAAAAAACTATAGGAATTGTAAAATACTCCCGCATCGTTTAAAAACGGAAATTTGCTTTTTAGTTTATTGGCCTGCTCTAAATATTCTTTTGATTTTTTAGCATCCTGAACCATCAAATATAGTTTAGACAACTTAAAGCTATACAAACATTTAACACTATCTGACTTTGTATTTTTAGTGATTTTAGCAATACTGTCTATATAAACCGAATCATCATCAAGAGAAAGAATTACCTGGGAATGCGAAACGACAGATAAAAAAAGGGATAATATTAATAAGTAGATTTTCTTCATAAAGTGGTATTTATTCAAAAATATCAAATAAAAAAATGTTTGAAAAGGAATTCTACCACTTTTACCTGATATCAGGTAATGCAAAATGCATTTTATCAGGTATTGCCACCTCTTGAATAAGTGCCTAATTTTGTTTTAAAGAAATGTTAATTATTAAAAAAAATAGTATGAAATCAATTTTTAAAACTTTAGCGATTGTATTAACTCTGGCTTTTACAGCAGGATCTTGCAGCAGCGATGACGATAATGACTCACAACCAGTTTCTAGAGATGTAAAATATGAGCTAACCGGAAATTTTACCGGAGAACTTAGTACAATTTATTTTGACAAAGGCGGAAATCCGTTAAATGAGGACGTTACCAAATTGCCTTGGACTAAAGAGATTACCGTTGATGCAGATGTTAATGGTGTAACAGCTAGCGCAAGTGGTCATGGTGGCCTTAAAGATCAAACTTTAACTGCCAAAATTTATGTTGGCGGTAAAGTAGTAAAAGAATCTACCGCAAAAGCAAACAGTGACGGAATCATTGTAGTAACTCTTGTGCCTTACGTTTTTCCCCTATAATTTTTTAGGAGTAGAATTTTTATTTTAATTTTGGAAAAAAGAAGCTCTGCATTATTGCAGAGCTTCTTTTTTATTCCGCAAATTGATTGTTGATCACTTCAAACTTCTCAATTAGTCCATTAATTTTAGTTTGCTGTTTTTTAATTTGTTTCGGACGAATGTAAAACCAGTTCAATGCAATCCAAAGCAATGTAATTCCATAGGTGAAAATTGCCCAAAAAGCAGTCATCCTCACTGTGTATTCATACATATACAAACCAATTCCCACTCCAAGTAGTACAAAATACAAACTCAAAATGGTCGATTGCATGCATTGTTGTTTTTTTCTAATCGAAATTAACTGCTGTAAATATTCCTGATTGGTTTGTGTCGAATCGATATTTTTATAAGTCCCCAACAATCTGTTATAAACACCCACATACATTATCATGGCCAAAATCACTAAAATGATTCCAATTTTGGTCGAAATAAATTCGGGCTGATAATGGTACCATACAAAAATTACAAAAGCAGTTGTTGCTGCAAGTAAGATATTAGTTCTCCACAAAGATCTTAAACTTGATCTTTTAAACTGTTTTAATCTCAGTAACAAATCTTCGATATTGTGCTGATTTACGGTTTGTTTTTTCCATAAATCTTTAAAGTCTATATTATTGTTGTCCATTTTCTTTAAATTTTTGAGTCAGTTTTTCTTTTATCCTGTAAATTTTAACTCTCACATTTGCTTCGGAAAGTCCCACAATTTTGGCTATTTCTGCTTGCTTTACATCTTCTAATTCCAGCGAAATAATGATACGGTCTGTTTCCGCTAATTCTGCAATACACTTGTACAAAAACTGGATTTGAGGTTCTATTGAAGCCTGTTTTTCCTCCGTAAGATGATTGGGCAAATCCGATTTCAGGAAACGTCTCTCTTTTTCAATCTGCCTTAAACAATTATTAGATGCGATTCTAAAAATCCAGGTTCCTATACCGGATTCATTTCGAAAAGTTTCCAGCTGCTGCCAAACAATAATGAAAGTTTCCTGTGCCAAATCCTGCGCAATATCATAATTGTTTACAAACCCCATACAAAGCCTGAAGATCCTGTCCCAATATGTTTTATAAATAGTCTCAAATTCCATTTACTACGATTTTATAAAATTGCTGATCTGAGTTAAATACCACGCTTTATCATCATACATTATAAAGTGTAAACCTTTATTGGCATATTGAAAATTAGCTGTTTTCAAGTTTTTATATTGCCCCTCAATTGCAGGTTTTAAATTTACAAAATAAGATTCCAGTAAAATTAATGACGGACATTTTATAGCTGCAATTTTATCTCTTAAATCGGTATTATAAAAATCACAATACATTTCGGCAAAAGTCTTTCGATCTGATTTTACGCTCCAATCTACTACCATTTTCAGTTTCGAAGTATCTTCAAGAAGTATTGGCATTGTTTTTTTCTGCATATCATAAAACTGATTATCTGACATTCCTGTCATTTGAGTCACCATAGCAGAACAATCATTATTTTCTTTTGATGCAAAAGAAGGATCCATCAATGCAGCTAAACAAGGTAATCCATCAACCACAACAATTTTACTGATTAATTCCGGATAATCTGCGGCGATTGCAAGAGCCAATCCTCCGCCCATACTATGACCAACAACAATTGGTTTTTCTATTTTATTTGCTTTTATATAATGAGCAATTTCATCTTCCCAATTTTTAAACGAAGGATTTGGCTGGGGCTTTACCCCTGCAAAACCAGCCATTGTAAAAGTATAACAGGTAAAATCTTTTTCGAAAGTTGTTTTGGTTTCATTCCAGACATCTCCTGAAGAAGCAAACCCGGGAATGAATATCATAGCTTGTTTTCCTTTTCCGGTTTTAAGAACCTCAAACGGATATTGTTTTGCTTGTGCAAATACATTTAAACATAATGCTGAAAACAATAGGGCGATAATTAAGATGATATACTTTTTCATTTTTAATAGTTTTAAGTTGTTAAATGATTTAATTCGCCTTTTGGATACGAGAAGTTTTAAAATGTTACAGATTTTTTACAAAAAAAAAAAAAAAATCCAATTGAAGTAGGGCGAATTTTTGCCACGAATTTTCGCGAATTTAATTTGTGTAAATTCGTGAATTCGTGTCGGAAAAATTATGGGCAAAAAAAAATTCCAAACCCCAATTATAAGGAAGGAAATTCCAATTTAAAAATTTCAGACTCCAATTGAAGCATGGTGAAGTTTTACCACGAATTTAATTCGTGTAATTCGTAGCAAAAAAAAACTATGTGCAAAAAAAAATTCCAAATCCCAATCATAAAACTGGAATTTGGAATTTAAAAAAATGGAATTTATTTATTTACCCCACAAGGTTAATAATCTTCCCGGGAACAATAATCACCTTATTTGGTGTTTTACCATCTAACTGACGTAATGTTCTTTCATCTTTCATGATGATTTCTTCGATTTGTTCTTTGGTTAAATCCAAAGGTAATTCGATAGTGAAACGCATTTTTCCGTTGAAAGAAACTGGATATTCCTTATTAGTCTCTACTAAATGTTTGGCTTCAAAAACCGGAAAATCAACTGTTGCAATAGAAGTTGTATGTCCTAATTGTGACCATAACTCTTCAGCGATATGCGGTGCATACGGCGAAACCAAAATCGCTAATGGTTCTAAGATTGCTCTGGAATGACAATTTTGAGTAGACAATTCATTCACACAAATCATAAATTGAGAAACCGAAGTATTAAAAGAGAAACTCTCGATATCTTCTGCTACTTTTTTGATGGTTTTATGTAATGATTTTAAGTTGTCTTTGGTTGGTTCGTCGTTGTTTACGATTAAACCATTATTCTCATCAAAATACAATCTCCATAATTTTTTAAGGAATCCAAATACTCCCGAAATTCCGGCAGTATTCCAAGGCTTTGCTTGTTCTAATGGCCCTAAGAACATTTCGTACAAACGTAATGTATCAGCACCATATTCATTACAAATATCATCCGGAGTAACTACGTTATAATATGATTTCGACATTTTTTCGACTTCACGACCCACAATATATTTTCCGTTTTCATCCAAAATAAATTCGGCAGTATTAAAATCTTCTCTCCATGCTTTGAACTTTTCTAGATTCAATTCATCAGAAGAATTTACGAAATGAACATCAACACGAATTGGCTGAACATTCTGGCCTTCAATTTTATTTTTAGATACAAATGTATTTGTTCCTTCTAACCTGTAAACATAAGCCGTTGTTCCCAAAATCATTCCCTGATTGATCAGTTTTTTGAATGGTTCTTCGGTTGGAGCAAAACCTTTGTCTTTTAAGAATTTATTCCAGAAACGAGAATACAATAAATGTCCGGTCGCGTGTTCGCTTCCTCCAATATATAAATCTACGCTTTCCCAATACCCCAAAGCTTCTTTGCTTGCAAATTCAGTTTCGTTATGCGCATCCATATAACGCATCCAATACCATGAACTTCCTGCCCAACCTGGCATAGTGTTCAATTCTAATGGAAAAATAGTTGCATGATCTACTAAATCAGTATTGACAACTTTATTATTTGTTGTATCCCAAGCCCAAACTGCTGCGTTTCCTAACGGAGGCAAACCATCTTCGGTTGGTAAATATTTCTCTACTTCAGGCAAAATAATTGGCAAATGCTGCGCATCGATCATCTTTGGCAAACCATTTACATAATACACCGGGAAAGGTTCTCCCCAATAACGCTGACGAGAGAAAACAGCATCACGCAAACGGTAATTTGTTTTTCCTTTGCCTTGTCCTATTTTTTCTAATTCGGTAATTGCTTTTTGAGTTGCTGCTTTATAATTTAATCCGTTTAAGAAATCAGAATTAGCGATTTCAACATTGTCTTTAGATCCGTAAGCTGCTTCAGAAATATCAACATTTGCGAAGATATTCTTGATTTCCTGCATTCCGTTTTGACCTTTAAAGAAATTCGCAAAAGCATAATCTCTTTCGTCTCCGCAAGGAACCGCCATTACAGCACCTGTTCCGTAACCTGCTAAAACGTAATCCCCAATCCAAACCGGAATTGGTTCTTTTGTAAAAGGATGTTCCGCATAAGCGCCGGTAAATACTCCCGAAATGGTTTTTACATCAGCCATACGCTCACGCTCTGAACGTTTTGCTGTTTTTTCGATATAAGCCTCAACTACTGCTTTTTGTTCCGGAGTTGTGATTTTAGCTACCAAATCATGTTCTGGCGCTAAAGTCATAAAAGTAACTCCAAAAATAGTATCAGGACGAGTTGTGAATACTTCGATAACTTCGTTATGATCTTTTACATTAAAAGTAACCAAAGCACCAACCGATTTTCCGATCCAGTTTCTTTGCGATTCTTTTATCGATTCGCTCCAGTCAATATCATTTAAACCTTGCAACAAACGTTCTGCATAAGCAGAAATTCGCATGCTCCATTGAGTCATTTTTTTACGAATAACCGGATATCCTCCACGCTCTGAAACTCCGTTTACAATTTCGTCATTTGCCAAAACAGTTCCTAAACCAGGACACCAGTTTACTTCGGTTTCAGCCAAATAGGTCATTCTGTATTGCAAAAGGATTTTTTCTTTCTGATCGTCAGAATATGAATTCCAATCTTCTCTTGTGAAAATCGCAACATTGTCATCGCAAACTGCCTCGACCAAAACATTTCCTTCTTCTTCAAAAACTTTTACAAGCTCTGAAATATCAAATGCTTTTCCTTGTTTTCTGCAATACCACGAATTGAACAATTGGATAAAAATCCATTGTGTATGTTTATAATAATCAGGATTTGATGTACGCACTTCTCGACTCCAGTCAAACGAAAAACCAATTTTATCCAATTGTTTTCTATATCCTGCAATTTGTTTTCCTTCTTTATCTACTCCACCGTCGATATTTACGCGCGTTGTATCTTCCGGACGTTGTCCTGTTTGTATCGCATATTGTTCCGCCGGCAAACCAAAACTGTCATAACCCATTGGGTGCAAAACATTGAAACCCTGATGTCTTTTGAAACGAGAATAAACATCTGAAGCAATATAACCAAGCGGATGTCCTACGTGTAATCCTGCCCCAGATGGGTAAGGAAACATGTCCAGCACATAATGCTTTGGTTTTTCAGAATTGTTTGATGCAGCAAAAGTTTGGTTTTCAGCCCAATATTTCTGCCATTTTTCTTCGATTTCGTTTGGATTGTATTTCATTTCTTTGAGTTGCTGAGTTACTGAGTAACTGAGTTGCTAAGTTTTAGTATATTGTATAATAAGTTTGCAAATTTACGTTTATTGTGGATTGTACCAAAGTAATTTTTTTAGATTAAAAAATGTGATAAAAATCATTATTTCAAAACCCACAAATACTCAAATTTGCACTGATATTTAGAGAAGAAAATGGTCTTTTTAAACACTTTTCGAATTAGGAGAGTCATTTTACTGAAAATAGTCTATTTTTAAAGATGTTTTTTAAAGTGCAAAAATGGAAAATAATAAAAAATACATTATTTTAAGTACGACTTTGGATTGAAGAAGCCGAAGGTCCTTTTTTTAGGAATTGGAAAAATCTGGTTATTAGAAAATATTCGAAAAACCGGATCTATAACCAACGCCGCTAAAGAAATGAAAATGGCCTATCGTCAGGCGTGGCAATTGGTTGAAGAAATGAATCAACGGGCAGAAAGTCCGTTGGTAGAAAAACTTTTTGGCAGAAAAGGTGGCGGCGGCGCAAGATTAACTCCTGCCGCAGAAAAAGCAAAAACCGTATTTTATGAAATCTAAAAACGAATTGAAGGATTTTACCCACAAAGAAACCCTAAACCTAAAATTCTAAAACCCTAAATTATTTATTTATAAAAATTGCAGCGAAAAATATTCTTTTAAATACTTCAGTATTCATTTTTAAACACACTGAATAATAACCCAAATCATGAAAATTCAATTTTATCTTTTTCTGTTTTTAATCAGCTTTAATTGTTTTTTCAAGTAGAAAATTAAAAACAAACCAGGATAGCATCAAAAAAAGAAGAGTTGAACGAAATTGCCATTACAGCTTCCCGTCGTTCAGGAAAATAATTCGTTCTTTGCGAGACAAAAAAAAAATAAAGCTTTGCGCACTTTGCAGTTAAATAAACTTTTTATTCAACATCTAATTGTACATTTATGGTACTAAAGTCAAAACTTTGATCGTTATTAACTTCAAATAAAGAAATTCTTTATTATTTTTACCACATAATTTAAGCAAACTATGAGTTCTAACTTTGATAAATTTCAAAAGCGCAGGTTAATTTCCTCTTATTTTTCGGTTGTACTAAGTGTATTTCTGGTTTTATTCCTTTTAGGAGTACTGGGATTATTCATTATCAATTCTAAAAAACTGGCCAATGATTTTAAAGAAAAAATTGCCATGACGGTTTTCTTTAAAAATGAAGCTAATGATAGTGTGATAAAAGCATTCGATACTGAATTGAAAAGAGCTCCTTTCGCAAGATCTTATGTTTATGTTACCAAAGACAAAGCAGCAAAAGAACATACTGATATTATTGGAGAAGATTTCCTTACTTTTTTAGGAGAAAATCCTTTATTAAACTCCTACGACATTCACTTAAAAGCTGATTATGTTGAGAGAGACAGCATCGTGCAAATCGAAAGTAAATTGCGTAAAAACACTATGATCGAAGATATTGTTTACGATAAACAATTGGTAAATCTGGTAAACGACAACATCAAAAAAGTAAGTATGTGGATTTTGATTATTAGCGGTTTCCTTGCCGTAATTGCCGTTTTATTAATCAACAGTTCCTTACGTTTATCGATACATTCTAATCGATTTATTATTAAAACCATGCAAATGGTGGGCGCAACAAAATCGTTTATTCGTAAACCATTTGTAACGCGTAGTGTAAAATTAGGAATGTTAGGCGCAGGATTAGCTATAATTGCCTTAATTGGAGTTTTATTTTATGTAGAAACCAATTTCCCTGGCTTAGGAATTTTAGAAGATAAAGTACTAATAGGATTGGTGTTATTAGGCGTTTTCGGACTAGGAGTTTTAATAACCTGGGTAAGCACACATTTTGCAACTCAACGTTTCCTTAATTTAAGAACAGACGATCTTTACTAAAAAGTATTCAGTCCCGGTTTTTTAGTGTACAGTAAAAAATAGCCTTCGACTTCGCTCAGGCTGACAAAAAAATAAAAATGAAAAACAATAACAATACAGAACCACAACAGCCACAAAAACAAGAATTCCTTTTTGAAGGTATTAACTACAAAATCTTATTAATTGGAATTGGAGTTATCGCATTAGGCTTTATCTTAATGTCTGGCGGAGGAAGTAAAGATCCTAATATATTTAATGAAGATGTTTTTAATTTTAGACGTATTCGTTTAGCTCCAACAACTGTTTTAATTGGTTTTGGAATTACTGTTTATTCTATTTTTAAAAAATCAAAATAAATAGATTCTGTAGATTTCTAATTGTAAGGCTTTGACTTAGTTCAGGGTGACAAATCTGAAATCTGAAATCTGAAATCTAAAATTCTCAATGGATACATTACAAGCTATTGTTCTTGCCATAATTGAAGGAATAACAGAATTTTTACCTGTTTCTTCAACTGGCCACATGATTATTGCCTCTTCCTTTTTTGGAATTGCCCACGAAGATTTTACTAAACTTTTTACCATTGTTATTCAGCTTGGTGCTATACTTTCTGTGGTTGTTTTATATTTCAAACGTTTCTTTCAAACACTTGATTTTTATTTTAAACTTTTGGTTGCGTTTATTCCGGCCGTAGTTTTAGGATTATTGCTAAGTGATTTTATTGATGGTTTATTAGAAAATCCCGTTACCGTTGCTGTTTCACTTTTAATAGGAGGACTAATTTTATTAAAAGTCGACGAATGGTTCAACAACCCAAATACTGCCGAGACTTCACAAGAAATCACATATTTGCAAGCTTTCAAAATCGGAATGTTTCAATGTTTGGCTATGATTCCGGGAGTTTCACGAAGCGGAGCCAGTATTGTTGGTGGTATGTCTCAAAAATTATCCAGAACAACAGCTGCTGAATTCTCATTCTTTTTGGCTGTACCAACGATGTTGGGTGCAACAGCAAAAAAATGTTACGATTATTACAAAGCAGGATTCGAATTATCTCAGGATCAGGTTAATTTATTAGTTATTGGTAATGTAGTTGCTTTTATTGTGGCGCTTTTAGCCATTAAAACTTTCATAGGCTTTTTGACTAAAAATGGCTTTAAAGTTTTTGGCTATTATAGAATAATCGCCGGAATCGTTTTATTACTGATTCACTTTTTCATTCATCCTCTTACCATTATATAATGACACCTGAAGATTATTTAAACGGACAAGTTTTATTGATAGACAAACCTTTAAAATGGAGTTCGTTTCAAGCTGTCAATAAATTAAAATACCTTTTGATCAATAAAGTTGGACTTCCCAGAAAGTTCAAAATTGGCCATGCCGGAACATTAGATCCTTTGGCAACAGGCTTATTGTTGATTTGCACCGGAAAATTCACTAAAAGAATTACCGAATTACAGGGGCAGGCAAAAGAATACACAGGAACTTTTTATATAGGAGCCACTACTCCATCGTATGATCTTGAAACCGAAATCGACGAAACATTTCCAACCTCACATATCGATGAAGCTTTGATTCATGAAACCGTAAAACAGTTTTTAGGAGAAATCGATCAAAAACCACCTATTTTTTCGGCTATTAAAAAAGATGGCGTTCGTTTATATGAACACGCACGTGCCGGTGAAACTATAGAAATTGCCAGCAGAAAAACTACTATTAACGAATTTGAGATTACCAGAGTTGCTTTGCCTGAAATCGATTTTAGAATCGTTTGCAGCAAAGGAACCTACATTCGATCTATAGCATATGATTTTGGAAAAGCTATGAATTCAGGATCACATTTAACCGTTTTACGCAGAACCAAAATTGGTGATTATGACGTAAAAAATGCGATCGATGTTACTTTATTTGAGGAAAGCCTTAACTTAGAATAAAACAGAAAGCACATTACGAATTAAAAAATTGCAATGTGCCAACTCCTAAAGTAATTCTATTTCATAAGGTATTTTTTGGAGTTAATAATTGCAAACATTTTTCCCTCCAAACAATACACCTGAAATAAAATCATAAAATCTTTCGAATAACTTTTTCATAATAGTGCATTTTTTAATTGTTAAACATTAAATAAACACCAATAAAAAGAGTAAATCAGAAAGTAAATAATAGAAGTGGGATGATGTTACTAAGTTACATTTTTTTTAAATCAAAAAAAACATTTTAATAAACTTTTAAGGTCTATTAAATTAAACCTCAACAATTTAAAAAACAAAATCCCTTTTTAATATCTTAACTAAACAAAACTACAAACGATTATATTTGATATCTTGTATAATTTGCATGAGTTCTTCCTGAACCGAAACACCTTTATCTGCCAGATACCATAATTGCAAATCTGTTTTTATTTTTTCATCCAGTACACCAAATTCCTTTTTATAATTCGTTATTAATTCAGATGCTCCTTTTGGTCGCGGTCCCCAATCAGCACGAACAATTCCTGCTTCTTTACAAATTACAATCACTTTCGGAATTGCTTTTCCGCCATTTGTAAGATATTGGCTCATTAATTCCTCGTTTTCATCGCGCAGTACAATTCTAAGATCGATTTTTTTATTCGATGCCAAAGCCATTTTATTAATAATAGGAAGTATTTGAGCAGCGTCACCGCACCAGCCTTCAGAAATTACAAGCCAAATATATCCATGATCCAGATTTTCTAATTTAAAAACAATTTCATCTGTAAGTTTTATCGTTTTATCTAATCGACTCATTCTGGCATCGTTCAGCTTACTATAATTAGTTAAACTTTCAGATTGTTCGCTACCGGTTGATTGTCCGTCTACTAATAAATCAGCAACCAATTTGCGATATTCAGGATAGGAATGACTTTTAAATAATGCTTTAGCGATAATATTTTTCATGTTTATTTACTTTTTGAATTGGATAAAATTACAAATTTCAGGAAGACCCAAAGAATGACTTTTATCACATTCAAAAAAATCCTGAAAATTCCTTATAAATTTAAAAATAAAAGAACTATTAATTTTTTTAAAACATTATTTTTAAAAATAAGAATATGTCTATATTTGCACAAATTAACGCAACAACACATGAAATATAAAAGAATTCTTCTAAAACTGAGCGGCGAAGCCTTGATGGGTGATTTACAATACGGTATTGACCCTAAAAGATTAGCCGAATATGCTGAAGAAATTAAGCAAATTCACAGTAAAGGAGTAGAAATTGCTATTGTTATTGGAGGAGGAAATATTTTTAGAGGCGTTGCAGGTGCAAGTGCTGGTATGGATAGAGTACAAGGCGATTATATGGGAATGCTCGCTACCGTGATCAACGGAATGGCATTACAAGGCGCTCTTGAAGACAAAGGAATGAAAACGCGTTTACAAACTGCTTTAAAAATGGAATCTATTGCAGAACCATATATTAAAAGAAGAGCAGATCGTCACCTTGAAAAAGGAAGAATTGTAATTTTTGGTGCCGGAACCGGAAATCCTTATTTTACAACTGATACCGCAGCGGTTTTAAGAGGTATCGAAATCAATGCTGATGTGATCTTAAAAGGAACCCGTGTTGATGGTGTTTACGATTCTGATCCTGAAAAAAATGCATCAGCTGTGAAATTTGATATGATTTCGTTTGATGATGTCCTTAAAAAAGGATTAAACGTGATGGATACAACAGCTTTTACATTAAGTCAGGAAAACAAATTACCAATCGTTGTTTTTGATATGAACAAAATTGGAAATTTATTAAAAATCTGTGAAGGCGAAAACATAGGAACTGTAGTTAACGTTTAGACTACTTAGATTATTAGATCATTAGATTTCTCTAAATTTCAATAATCGAATAATATTAAAAAAAACAAAAAACTATATTAGTTAGTAAATTAGATTCTGGCATTTTTAAAAATCTAAAAATCCAATCGTCTAAAAATCTAAAAATCTAAAAAAATGACTGAAGAAATAGAATTTATATTAGATAGTACTGAAGAATCAATGAATGGTTCGATTGCGCATTTAGAGAAAGAATTTCTTAACATTCGTGCAGGAAAAGCATCTCCAGCAATGCTAGGAAGTGTTTTTGTAGATTATTACGGATCAGCAACACCACTTTCGCAAGTAGCAAAAATTAGCGTTCCCGATGCGAGAACAATTACTTTGCAACCTTTCGAAAAAAACATGTTGCAAACGATCGAGAAAGCGATCATGGTTGCTAATATTGGTTTTAACCCAATGAACAATGGTGATGTTATCATTATCAGCGTTCCGCCATTGACAGAAGAGCGTCGTAGAGATTTAGCCAAACAAGCAAAATCTGAAGCTGAAGATGCCAAAATTGGTGTGCGTAATGTGCGTAAAGATGCAAATACAGATATTAAAAAATTAGAAAAAGAAGGAACTTCTGAAGACGTTTGTAAATCTGCCGAAGAGCAAGTTCAGAATCTGACCAACACTTATATCAAAAAAATCGATGAATTATTGGCTGCAAAAGAAGCCGAAATCATGAAGGTATAATTGTAATATCATAAAATAAAAATCCGTTTAGTTAAATTCTACTAAACGGATTTTTTTTATTGTTATTTTTGCATACCAAAATCCAATTTTGTCCGTTTTGAAACTATAATATTCTCTATGAAGCTATTTTGTTTATTGACTTTGTTTTTCACGCTTACTATTCAGGCGCAATTTCAACTAAACGGAATTGTAACGGACTCTAACAACAAACCGCTTCCTTTTGCAACCATAACAACTCCGGACAACATCAATACGATTACCGATGTTGATGGAAAGTTTATTTTTACACCTTCTGAAAAAGCAACTAGTTTTTCGGTTTCTTACATTGGTTTTCAAACCAAAATTGTTGCCATTACAGAAAAAAGATATTATTCTGTTTGGCTTTCTCAAAAAACCGATGATTTAAAAGAAGTGATAATTTCGAATGAAAATCCGGCGTTAAGCATAATAAGAAAAGTAATTGCGAATAAGAACAAAAACAATCCACAAAAAAAGCTGAACAGTTTCGAATACAAAAGCTACAATAAACTTATCGTAACGGCCAATCCAGATTCTATCGATGGCAGGATCGATTCTACTGCAGCTTATAAGGATTTCGATAAAAAACGCATCAATGTCGATTCATCAGATTATAAATTCAAAGAAATAATCAGCAAGCAGCATTTGTTTCAAACCGAAAAAGTTTCTCAATATCAGTTTGGAAATAACAAGCTAAAAGAAACCATTCTGGGAACCAAAATGGCGGGATTCAAAAACCCGATCTATGAAGTTATTGCTTTCAATTTGCAATCCATATCGATTTACGATAATAAATACGAGTTATTCGAAACCAAATACGAAAACCCAATTTCGAATACTGCAACTTCAAGTTACAACTACAAATTACTCGATACGGTAAATATAAAAGGTCGCGAGACTTACATGATTTACTTTAAAAACAAACAAAACAGAAAATCATCAGGATTAGAAGGTGTGTTGTATATCGATCAGGAAAATTTTGCCGTTGCCAAAGCTGTAATGCGTATAAAAGGCGTTCTCGATATTAGCGGCATTCACGAATTCGACTATGTACCAAGTGAAAAAGTATGGTTTCAGAGCAATACGACTTTTAAAATCGTAAAAGGAAAAAATGATGACGATATTAAAATTCTTGGCGGAACCATTCAGTTTGACGGAGATGTAGAAGACAATTTCGAACCAAGAAAAAAATCTGCTTCAGACTTTACTTATTTACTTTCTGAAAGTAATAATTTCGATATTCATTACAATACAAAAACACCAATAAAAGATCCTTCACTTTATATCGAAATTAAAGACGATGCTAACAAAAAACCCGAAGCATTCTGGAATGAATACAGAAAAGAAAGTTTAGATCTCAAAGGGCAAAAAACATATCAATTGATAGATAGCCTTTCGATTAAGAAAAGAATCGAAAATCGCTTAGGTTTTGGCCGAAAAATCATAAATGGCTACATCCCTATCGGACCAATTGATCTTGATCTGAAAAAGATCATTAGTTACAACAATTACGAAGGTTTCCGACTTGGTCTTGGCGGCATCACAAATGATCGTTTTTCTAAAAATTTCCGAATCGAAGGATATTCTGCTTATGGAACCAAAGATGGCGAAGTTAAGTACAGTTTAGGAGCCGGAGTTTTACTAGACAAAAGCACGAACACCTGGGTAAACGGATATTATACAGATGATGTTCGCGAAATTGCAAGTACTGTTTTTGCTGTTGATAAGCGTGTTTTTAAAATTTATGATCCTCGCCCCATCAACATTAGTACTTTCTATCAATATACCGCCTGGAAAGCCAACGTTCAGTCTAAAATCATCCCAAAAACCGAAGCTGTTTTCGAATTAGCACGAACTTATGTCGCGCCTCAATTTGATTATATGTTTAATTATGACGGGAAATTATATTCGAGTTACGTTATGACCACAGCTATGGTTTCGATCGTTTGGGCGCCATTTAGCAACTTTATGCAAACACCAACCGGGCGAAATGAATCAGAGAAAAGATTCCCTAGATTTACTTTTCAGTACACACAAACATTACCCGACGTTTTAGGAAACGATTTTACTTTTGGTAAAATAGATTTCAAAACCGAGTATGAAAAAAATTACCTAAACGGCCAAAAAACAAGCTTGCTTTTACAAGGAGGTTACGCAATAGGCGATGTGCCTCTTACACATTTGTACAACACAATGCCAAATAATTTAACCAAAGAAACCGTTATCCAGCGTATTACCTTTGCAGGCCGGAACAGTTTTGAAACTATGTATTTTAATGAGTTTTTCTCGAGCCAATACATCTTTTTCCAAATCAAACATGGTTTTGACCGAATCAGAATCCTTAAAAAAGTACGTCCATCTTTAGTTTTAGTTACCAGAATGGCTTGGGGAAATATGGAAAATCCTCAACAACACGTTGGTCCAACCTACAAAACATTAGACAAAGGTTTCTTCGAATCCGGAATCGAACTAAACAAAATTTACAAAGGTTTTGGTTTAGGCGGTTTTTATCGCTACGGACCAAATCAGTTATTAAAATTTGAGGACAATATTGCCGTTAAGATTTCTTATGTTTTAGACTTAGGGTTGTAAAAAAATTTAAAAATTCCAACCTCTAAGCTTCGAAATAAATTCCAAATTCCAATTCAGAATATCACTTTTCGTTTGTCACTCTGGGCGAAATCGAAGAATCACGAACTACTTCCTGCTATCCGTTTCAATCTTTGGTGCCGAACACCGGCACAAAAGGATTTCCACTTCTATCAGGGCTGGTGCACTTGTTTTCATAAGAAAAAATAATACAACAAAAAAATCCGTAAAAATCTGCGTTTTCGTGCTAGCGAATCCGTGTCATCCGCGTGCCATCCCGCAATGCAAATGACAATGCTTTACCACCAAACAACTTTGACAAAGTTTCCACAAACTAATCGTCACGCCAGCAAAGAAAACCACAACATAAAAAAAATCCCAAACCTCAATCGTAAAAATTGGAATTTGGAATTTTCAAAATTATTGGAATTTAAAACCCTTATGGTTTCAAAATCAAAACCGAAGGCGTATTATTCAACCATGTACTTTGAGATTCTATTAGTTTTTTCCAACTGTCTAAACTAATAATCATAAGGTTCTGATTTTCTAAAAACTCTTTTTTGATCGTTCTGTCGTGCATAATCATGATATGATTTGGTGCAATTTGTTCGATTGACCGAATCGTTTCCTGAATATCCCTGGTATTTTTTACTTCACCGCTGGCATCCAGAACCGTGATTTGAGATCCGTTATTATTGATTAGTTTCTTCGCATATTCAATAAGGAAAGAATCTTCTTTACTAAAAATTGGCATAAAGATCTGATTTACTTCTTCTAGTTCTTTATCGATAAAAATACCAACGGGCATTTTACTTTTTGCAATAATATGACGTGTTCTTTCATCAAAAGGAGAATTTTCGAACAAACCTTCTTTTCCTGTAAACTTATCAATCAAGCGATCCGGATTTACGATTCTGGTGGTAAAACCAAGAATCTTTCCAAGCAAAGTTCCGTCAAAAATAGATTGTCCTAAACCAACTAATAATAAATCATATTCGCCTTGATTAGCCGTATCTATAATATCAGTATCAATATCATTTGTTACTTTAAAAACGCTCACCATATTCTGATTCAAACGTACTGATTCTTCGATTACAGGAACTAACATTTTACGTTCGTGATCTTTTACATCAAACGAATGTATTTCTGTGCTTAATGATAAATGCATCGCCGTTACAATCGAATTATCGCCTTGTTTTTTTACTAAACTATTAGCAAGCTTCAATAGCTTTTTACCTCTTTCAGGAGTTGCAAACGAAAGTAGAATCTTGTACTTGCTTTTATTTCCAATTTCCTGAGGAACGGCGGTGACTTTATCTTTAAAAATAAATCCTATAAAATCCAGTGCCGGACCAGTCATAAAAGTCGTTACCAAAGCCATAATAACCATCATGGTAAAAATCTCTGTAGATAAAACGCCAAGATCATAACCAATATTTAAAACTACAAGCTCCATTAAACCACGAGTATTCATTAATGCTCCAATGGCCAAACTGTCTTTCCAGCTTTGTCCTACGAATTTTGCAGCAAAAGCACTTCCTAAGAATTTACCCGCCACAGCAACTGCAATAATTACAGCTGTAACTTTCCACAAATACGGATCGTTTAATAATCCTATTTGCGTACGTAAACCCGTGAACACAAAGAACAATGGCAATAAAACAATAATGGCAACATCTTCGACTTTTTCGATAAAAATATTTCTGAATTTATTATTTTCAGGCATAATTGCTCCAGCTAAGAAAGCTCCAAATAAAGCGTGAATTCCGATTAATTCAGCAGCATAAGCCGAGAATAAAAGAGTTAAGAAGAAAATAGCAACAACAGGTTTATTCAAACTTTCGCGGGTTGAATTTAAATCTCCAACACGTTTCAAAAACGGACGTACTATCTTGAGCATGATAATTACATACAAAATAGCCAAACCAATTACATATAAAGAGCTTGTAAAAGAACCTGCTTTTACAATTGCAATTACAACAGCCAAGATACACCAGGCCGTAATATCATCTGCCGCAGCACAAGTGATGGCAATAGTGCCGAGTTTTGTTTTTTGCATGCCTCGCTCCTGCACGATTCTGGCCAATACCGGAAACGCTGTGATACTCATGGCAATCCCCATAAACAAACCAAACGATGCAAACTCAACGCCAACCGGAGCAAAAGTATGGTAGATAAAATAAGCTAATGACAAGCCCAGGGCAAACGGGATAACAATACTTGCGTGACTTATTACCACCGCATCATGTGCTTTGTTTTTTAATACTTTCAGATCCAATTCCATCCCGATAACGAACATGAAAAGGATCAAACCAATCTGACTTAAAAATTGTAAATTCCCTAAAGATTCTTTTGGAAACAATGCTGCAGAGAATTCAGGAAAATACATCCCTACTAAAGATGGTCCTAAAACAATACCTGCAATCATTTCGCCAATTACAGATGGCTGCCCTATTTTTCTAAAAACCCATCCAAACAAACGAGCTACTAAGATAATCGTAACGATCTGTGCCAATAAAATAGCCAACGGATGTTTTAAATTATCTATCATTGAATAGAGAAAATCATTCCAATGATTGCTTTCGATTTGTTTGTGTACGATTCCGCGACCTACTTCGAGTGCAGCACCTTTTGAAATTACCCAATATATCAAGGCAGTGAATCCGCCAATTACAGTAACGTAAAACAAGGAGTTTTTTATGTTATTCATAACTCGTTTTTTTGATTTTAATGGTGCAAATATCAGAACTGAGAATTAAGTGATAAAGCAATTTTAAACCTAATTTTCAATGTATGTAACAAGTCGGAAAAACTTTGTAATAAGTTAGATTTTCACCTTTTTTAAGAAGTCAGATTTATAGGTTTCGCTTAAAATCATCGTGCTGTTTTTATCATTTTTTTCTAAATGATGCAGCACAATTTCGTTATGATTAAAAAATTTAATAGCTTTTACCGCCACAATTTCTTTTTTATTTACGCGACAAAAATCAGCATCAGGCAATTCGCGCAGCAGTGTATCAAATTTTACATTTTTTAGATTCAGGAAACTTCCATCAACAAGTAAAACTGTTTTATCGCGGCTATCACTGACGGCCGTTTTTATGTACACAATCTGATTAAAATACAATAACGTTTTTCCTTTGTCTGTATTGAGTTGAATAAACTTTTTAGTCGCGTCCGGTTTATGAAAACGTTCAAAAGCTTTTGAGATCGCTTTTTGCAAACGTTCCAGTTTTACAGGTTTTGTGATATAATCTACTGCATCAATATTAAAAGCATCTGCAGCATAATCTTTATAAGCCGTGCAAAAAATAACTAATTTATTATCAAGCATTTCTGCCAGATGCAAACCGTCGATTCCGGGCATTTCGATATCTGATATTAAAAGATCAAAATCGAGATTCGGAATATCGGCAAGAAGTTTCTCCGGATTATTATACGTTTTTACAATTTCGACTTCGTGAATTTGTTCGCAAAGCATTTTTAAGTACGTTAATCCCGGTAACTCATCGTCCAGCAGCAAGCATTTCAGTTTTGTATTCAAGTAAATCTATTTTAAGATGGGCAATATAAATATCGTTTTCTACAAACTTATCGAGTTTGAAGTTGTTTTTGTAAATAATACGCAATCGGTGTTCTAAAGTTGCATGACCAAAACCACTTCGTTCTTTTTTTAATACTTTTTTATCGGAGATTTTATTCGAAACTGTCATAAAAAAGGCATTATCTCTAAACTCAAAAACTACCGAAATAAAAGCATCGGCACTTTGCAGGTCAGCGTGTTTAAAGGCATTTTCGATTAAATCGATAGAAATTAGTGGCGCCAATAATGGCTGATCGTATAATTTATCTTCTTTATTGATGTTGGTTTTGATCTTCAACTCAAAAAGCGGACTGATCTTGATTTTATTGATTTCGATTAAATTCAATGCAAAATCAATTTCTTCTTTTGCGGTGACAAATTTCTTTTTGCTTTCGTATAGAATATAATCTAAAACATTGGCAAGTTTATCTAAGGCAAAATAGGTTTGGTACGCATGCGACTGAATCGAATTCAAAATATTCTTAAACAAATGCGGATTCAGTTTTGATTCTAAAGTTTCTAACTGCAAATCGTTTACTTTCATTTCGAGTGCATAGAAACTTTTCTCAGCATCATCTTTTGCTTTTTTAAACTGCATCAATTGATACATCAAAAAACAAATGATAACGATAAGCAATAAAAGTATCGCCAGAAATATAAAAGTAATAGTGTTGTTTTCTTGCATATGTTACGCCTGTAAAGTTGTTTTTAGTGACACTTTATAATGAATCAAAATCCCGATTGTCAATATCAGGATACTCGCTAACCAAAGATAATACCCCAATTCAAGAGAAACAATCTTAGCCATCGTACCGCTTTCCGCATCCAATATTTCATTCCAAAATGAAAATGAAATAGCCAAACCAGATGCTATCAAACTCCACAGAACTGCTTTTTCATTATTTTTAATCAAAAGTATTATGGCAAGCAAACTTAACGGATTTGCCAGCCAAATAATCTCTTCTAATAATCCTCCGCCCATAAAAGCTATTGATCCTATAAAAAGATATTCTAATGATGATGCTGTTTTTATTTCATTATTATAATTTACAACCAAAGCATTTTCAGTAAGCGAAATAGCAAAAACTAATAAGCTCAATCCAATAGTTGTAAATTTAATTTCCTTCGATTCCATAATTTATATAAATGTTATTTTTTTTTGCCACAGATTAAAATGATTAAAAAGATTTTTTTCTACTAATTGACAAAAATTTAATCTGTGAAAATCTGTGCAATCTGTCGCATACTTTTTAAACACACCGCTAAAAAAAATCCGCGTAAACCTGTTCAATCCGTAAAACCCGCGGGCCAATATTTCTTAATGACTGGAAACAAACTTCAACCCTATAATCGAAGCAATTAAAGTGGACAGAAAAAATATTCTCCAGAAAGTCGCCGGTTCTTTAAAAACCAAAATCCCAACTAAAACAGTTCCAACGGCGCCAATTCCTGTCCAAACGGCATAGGCGGTTCCTATTGGTAAAACTTGCGTGGCTTTATACAACAATAACATACTGATCGAAAGACAGATAAAAAAGCCAACCATCCAATAAGTAGAGATCATTCCGGTGGTTTCTTTGGCTTTGCCTAAACAAGAAGCAAATCCTACTTCAAAAAGTCCTGCTATAATTAATAAAATCCAATTCATTTTTGTCTCGTTTTTAAATTACGTACAAATATGAGAAAAGCTGATCATTAAAACACAAAAAGAGAGAAATATATCACAAACAACAACTGTTCAATTTGTGTTAACATTAAGTAAAATACAATCGATTATTTATGATTTAGAGCACTTTTCACTACATTTGCATCCATTTTAAAGAATTTATGAAAAACGCTGTACAAGTTGGATTCTGGGAAAAACTAGCCCGAATCATACTTAAGAACCGAATTATAATACTAGTAATCCTATCTGCTTTAACGATTTTCCTTGGTTATCAATGGAAAAACCTTTCTATGACGTATACCGAAGCGAACTTGCTTCCCAAAGATCATATCGTAAATAAACAATACCAACAGTTTCTTGATAAATTTGGTGAAGAAGGAAATTTAGTAGTAATTGGGTTTCAGGATCCGAAATTTTTTACGCCTAAAAATTATGCAGCCTGGAATGAATTAATGACAGGTTTAAAAAATTCTAAAGAAGTAGATTTGGTTGTTTCTTTGAATGATTTAAAGAAACTGGAAAAAGATACAGTAAACGAAAAATTTGTTCTGACTCCGTTTATCGACCAAAAGAAAGCGCTTGATCCTGAATACTTAAAGAAGATTCAATATGATTTGTTTCACAATTTGCCTTTTTACGAAGGATTATTGTTTAACAAACAAAGCGGCAGTATTCGTTCAGCGATTTACATCAATAAAGCACTTGTAAATACACCGGAAAGAAAGACATTTATTCTTGAAAACCTAGTTCCGAAAATCGATAAATTCGAAAAAACAACAGGAGTTGATTTAAAAGTTTCCGGAATGCCGTACATCAGAACGATCAATGCTGATAATATGAAAGGTGAAATTGGGCTTTTTATTGGCGCGGCTTTATTTACGGTTTCGTTGATTTTCTTTTTCTTTTTCCGTTCGTTCAGAGCTACTTTTATTTCTATTTGTATTTTAATCATTGGTGTAATCTGGTCTTTTGGAACACTTGGATTATTTCATTATAAAATCACGATTCTAACGGCTATTATTCCGCCATTAATTATCGTTATCGGAATCACGAATTGTATTTTCCTGATCAATAAATATCAGCAGGAAATAAAACTGCATAACAATCAGGCAAAAGCTTTGCAGCGTATTATATCTAAAATTGGAGTTTCGACTTTAATGACTAATTTAACGACGGCAATAGGTTTTGCAACGTTCATGATTACGGGTAATGATTTGCTTTTTGAATTTGGATTGGTGACTTCAATAAATGTGATTTCGGTTTATTTACTCACGCTTTTAATTGTACCAATTGTATACAGTTTTATGTCGATTCCGGGAGAAAGACACTTATACCATTTGAACAAAACTTACATTTCGACTTTATTGAATTTTGTTGAAAATGTGGTAAAAAACAAGCGAAAAGTGATTTATACGATTTACGGTTTACTTTTGGTTTTTAGTGTAATTGGGGTTTCGCAAATGAAAGTTTCAGGAAGTTTGATTGGTGAAATGCCAAAAAGCGCTTCATTTTATAAAGACATTTTATTTTACGAAAAAGAATTCAACGGCGTTATGCCTCTTGAAATAATGATTAACACCAAACACAAAAAAGGTGTTATGAAATTATCGACGATGAAAAAAATGGATGAATTGCAAAACACGATTGCTGAACTTCCTGAATTATCGAAACCGGTTTCTGTAGTAAATTTGGTTAAATATTCGAAACAGGCTTTCTATAACGGAAACCCGGAATATTATCAATTGCCCACTTCGCAGGAACAGACTTTTATTTTGTCGTATGCAAAGAATGCAACAAAAAACAGTAAAGACAATTTAATGAAATCGTACGTAGATTCGACTGGACAATATGCCCGAATCACGACTTTCATGAAAGATATCGGAACGCAGGAAATGGCAAGAGTAGAGAAAAAATTACGCTCTAAAATTGCTGAAATTTTCCCTGCTGATCGTTACGAAGTGACTTTGACAGGAAAAGCATTGGTGTTCCAGAAAGGAACTTCTTATCTTGTAGACAACTTAATCGAGTCATTGATTTTTGCGATTTTGGTAATTGCAGGATTAATGTTGTACTTGTTCAGATCTTTCAAAATGGTAATGGCATCTGTAATTACAAATATTTTACCGCTTTGCATTACTTCCGGATTAATGGGTTATTTTGGGATTCCGTTAAAACCTTCAACTATTTTGGTATTTAGTATTGCATTTGGTATTTCAGTAGATAATGCGATTCAGTTTATGGCGAAATACAAACATGATTTAATTCAGAGCAACGGAAAGGTTAAAAAATCTGTTTTCAGTGCTTTAAGAGAAACGGGAATCAGTACTTTTTATACTTCGGTAGTTTTGATTTTAGGTTTTGCTACTTTCACGCTTTCAAGCTTTAGCGGAACAATTGCGCTTGGTGGATTAATCTCTTGTACATTGGCGTTTGCGATGTTCGCGAATTTATTGGTTTTACCGGCTTTGGTTTTGACTTTTGAGAAAAAGAAAGCTAAGAAAGAGGATTTGGAGAATTTGGAGGGGTAAATTTTTTTTTTCGCCACGAATTTCACAAATTAGCACGAATTAACAATTTAAAGCTTTGTCAAAGTTTTGAACTTTGACAAAGCTTTATTACACACAAACTTAGTCTTTGCGAGGAACGAAGCAATCTCATTTGATAAATCAAACTTTGCGCCTTATTTTAGTGAGATTGCTTCGTTCCTCGCAATGACAAAAATGCCTTATAAAAACTAAAACCCTAGCCCTGATAGCAGCGGTATCTTTTTTAGGCAAACGCAAATATTTTGTTTACCTTAAACAATCTACCTAAAAAGATATAGCGGATAGCCGGAAACAGCTTCAAAAATTAATTATTATCGTTTATATTTGCAATTCGATATAAAAAACACTGATTTTATTTTAATCTAAAATCAGCAATCTAAAATCTAAAATTAAAATGAAACACACAAAAGTTAAAGACTTATTAAACAGTACGACGACGCTTCAGGAGGTTAATGCAAAAGGATGGGTGAGAACTTTTAGAAATAATCAGTTCATCGCTCTTAATGACGGCTCTACCATTAATAATATACAATGTGTTGTTGATTTTGAAAATACACCGGAAGAAACTTTGAAAAGAGTAACTACAGGAGCTGCGGTTTCTGTAACAGGAACTTTGGTAGAGAGTAAAGGTGCTGGTCAGAAATACGAGATTCAGGTAAACAAATTAGAGATTTTAGGAGATTCTGACGCGGAGAAATTCCCAATGCAGCCTAAAAAACACTCTCTTGAATTTTTGCGTGAAAATGCACATTTACGTGTTCGCACAAATGCTTTTGGAGCAATTATGCGTGTGCGTTCGGTCTTATCGTTTGCGGTTCACAGCTATTTTCAACAAAAAGGTTTTGTGTATGTAAATACGCCAATTATCACCGGAGCCGATGCTGAAGGTGCTGGGGAAATGTTTCAGGTAACTTCGTTGCCATTGGATAATTTACCAAAAACGGAAGAAGGAGAAATTGATTTCAAAAAAGATTTCTTCGGAAAACATACGAACTTAACGGTTTCAGGACAATTAGAAGGGGAGACTTTTGCAATGGCTTTGGGGCAGATTTATACTTTTGGACCAACTTTTAGAGCAGAGAATTCAAACACTTCCCGTCACCTTGCAGAATTCTGGATGATTGAGCCGGAAGTTGCTTTCAACAATCTTGATGACAACATGGATTTGGCTGAAGATTTTATTCAGTATGTAATCAAATATGCTTTAGACAATTGTAAAGATGATTTGAAATTTCTGGAAGGAAGACTTTTGGAAGAAGAAAAATCAAAACCGCAGGCTGAAAGAAGCGAAATGGCTTTGTTAGAGAAATTAAACTTCGTTTTGGAGAACAACTTCAAACGTGTTTCTTATACAGAAGCAATTGACATTTTGAGAGATTCAACTCCAAATAAAAAGAAAAAATTTCAATATATCATCAACGAATGGGGTGCTGATTTACAATCAGAACATGAGCGTTATTTGGTAGAGAAACACTTTAAATGTCCGGTAATCTTGTTTGATTACCCGGCAAATATTAAAGCGTTTTACATGCGTTTGAATGACAACACTGAACCTGGAAGAGAAACGGTTCGTGCAATGGATATCCTTTTCCCTGGAATTGGAGAAATCGTTGGTGGTTCTGAAAGAGAAGAGCGTTACGATGTTCTAATCGAAAAAATGAAAGCTCTGGAAATCGACGAAGAAGAATTATACTGGTATTTAGACACCAGAAGATTTGGATCAGCAACTCACGCAGGTTTCGGTTTAGGATTTGAGCGTTTAGTATTGTTTGTAACCGGAATGACAAACATTAGAGACGTAATTCCTTTCCCTAGAACTCCTGGAAGTGCGGAATTTTAGTAGAAAGTTATAAGTTATTTGTTATGAGTTAACCGTTAAACCTTAACTCATAATCATTTTAAAAATAAAAACGTTATGAATTATAAGTTATAGGTCACGCAACTTATAACTCTTAACTCATAACTCTTAACCCAAAATATGCTAAAGCAATTTTTAAATTTAAAATTATCCCAAAAATTATCTCCACAGCAAATTCAGCTGATGAAGTTAATTCAATTGCCTACGCAAGCTTTTGAGCAACGTTTATTAGAAGAAATGAACGAAAATCCAGCCCTTGAAGCAGGAAAAGAAGATGAATACGAAGCGGATGAATTCGCAAATGAAGAATACGACGATTATGATGATGCAGAATCTGACAGAATCGAAGCAGATGACATCAATATCGACGAATATTTAAGCGACGACGATACTCCGGATTATAAAACTCAGGTGAATAATTATAGTGAAGATGAAGAAAGAGAAACTCCTTTTGCTTCACCAATTAGTTTTCATCAGGATTTGATCAATCAGTTGAATACTTTTATCTTGAATGATGAAGAACGCGAAATAGCGGAATTCCTTGTTGGAAGTATTGACGATATGGGTTATATCCGCAGAAGCGTTCCGGATATAGTTGACGATATGGCTTTTACTCAGGGTATTTATACAGATGAGAAAATGGTCGAGAAAATGCTTCAGGTGATTCACGAACTGGAACCTTCAGGGGTTGGAGCGCGTGATTTGCAGGAATGTTTGTTATTACAATTGAAGCATAAAACCCCGACTGAATATGTTGATTTAGCAATTGATATTATCGAAAATCAGTTTGATGCTTTTACCAAAAAACATTATGACAAACTGCTTCAAAAATATGGTGTTTCGAATGAACAGCTAAAAAAAGCGATTCACGAGATCGAAAGATTAAACCCGAAACCAGGAGGATCTTACACCGGAAACAATAAAGTAACGGAAAATGTAGTCCCTGATTTCGCGATTAGAATTGTTGACGGCGAACTGGAACTGACTTTAAACGGAAGAAATGCTCCTTCCCTGCACGTTTCTAAGGATTATCAGGAAATGATGCAGACATATAAAGATTCTCGTGATAAATCATCAGCTCAAAAAGATGCGGTTCAGTTTATCAAACAAAAACTGGATTCGGCTAAATGGTTTATCGATGCGATCAGGCAACGTCAGGAAACGCTATTTGTGACCATGAATGCGATTATGCATTATCAGGAAGAATATTTCTTAGATGGCGACGAAACCAAGCTAAAACCAATGATCTTAAAAGACATTGCAGATATGGTTGGTTTGGATATTTCGACGATTTCGCGGGTAGCCAACAGTAAATATGTTGAAACGCCATACGGAACAAAATTAATCAAGGAGTTTTTCTCTGAAGCGATGAAAAACGATCAGGGTGAAGATGTTTCGACTTTAGAAATCAAAAAGATTCTTAAAAATACGATTGAAGAAGAAGACAAAAAGAAACCTTTACCAGACGATCAACTGGCAGAAATTCTAAAAGAAAAAGGTTATCCGATTGCCAGAAGAACTATCGCAAAATACCGTGAACAGCTGGATATTCCGGTAGCAAGAATGAGAAAGAAGATTTAAAATCAAAGCTCCATAAAACAACAGACCCGACAGATTTCAAATTTGTCGGGTCTGTTGTTTTATAAAGAAGCAAGAAATTCAGAAGGAGTCATTATTGGAATTTCCGAGTTTTTAAAATCTTTTTTATTCCGGGTTAGTATAATCTCAGATTTATGATGTAAAGCACTAAAATATTGAACTGCACCTTCGAAATCATTAAAGTTTGAAATTAAACTTTTGTCAATTACAATTTCGTCAATGTTAGAAACTTCACATATAATTCTAAACTTTTTTAAAGCGTCTAAAACCAATTTCTCTTCAACATTCCTGGAAACCACATAAACTGCATTCACAAAAGACAAAGAAGAAGCTGATAATTTAAATTCTTTATTCTCAGCCCTTGAAGCAATTATAGCAATATCATTATAAAAAGGTTCTCTTCTATCAATCAAATCGATTAAAACATTTGTATCTAAAAATAAATTCATATTACTTATATTTTTGAGACAAATAATCCTGACGCTCTTTTTTATAGTCAAAATCCACTGGAATCTGCACTTTACCTAATGTTAGACTTTTTACAAAAGAACTTATTTCAATCTCTTTTGCATTTTCTTTTTTTTCAGTTTCAGTAATTGCTTTTAGATAATTTTCAACTAAAAGTGATAAACTATGATTATGTTCAGCCACGTAAATTTTAGCCTTTTCAATTACACTTTTATCTAATTTCAATGTTAATTTCGCATCCATGACTTCATAATTTAATACGTACAAATATAATAATTTTGTCCGTACAAAACAAAACCCAACAAATTCAAAATCTGTTGGGTTTTCTTTATATTCAAACATCAGGTTATTTATACTGATCAGGTAATATTCTTATTTTAAACAAAGCTACTTTCTTTTTGTCGTAGTAATTATAAATCAAAGTATAATCATTGTCTCTAAAAACCTGAAGACCCGGATTTGCTTTAGAGGTACTTATTAAGCTTTTTTCGATCTCTTCCTGTATGATATTGATTTCTGCTTTTTCTTTTTCTACATTCAGCAACGTCAAATTATACTGAACAGTTCTTTCCTCAGGCAAACTCACACTGTCTAAACGAATGCCTTCCTGAATTGTCAGTGGGCAGTTTTTATTATATTTTGCAATAAGTTCTGTCACCTCGATATTAACTTCCTTGACACTTTTAGAAAGATAAAACTGAAAATAAGCAACCAGCACCAATGCGATTCCAATTCCAATTAATAGTAGGATATTTTGCTTCCTTTTACTTTGTTTTTCTTCCATACGTTTACTAAAACTTAATTGAATATTACTTTTCCTGGCTTTTTTTCATTGCATTATAATAAGCGGCGCGGCTTAAAGGCTCATACTCTTCAGTTTCACCAAGCATTACTAACTTATCATTATCTGTTTTTCTGAAACTATAATTCGCCAGATTTCCCGTTCTGGTACAAACGGCATGAACTTTAGTTACATATTCGGCGGTTGCCATAAGTGCCGGCATTGGACCAAAAGGATTTCCTTTAAAATCCATATCAAGTCCTGCAACTATCACACGAATTCCCTGATTGGCAAGATCATTACAAACTGTAACTATCTCATCATCAAAAAACTGCGCTTCATCAATCCCGATAACGTCACAACCTTGTGCTAAAATAGCAATATTGGCAGCAGCCGGAACCGGAGTAGAACGAATTTCGTTAGCATCATGAGACACTACCATTTCGTCATGATAGCGGGTATCAATTGCGGGTTTAAAAATTTCGACTCTTTGTTTGGCAAATTGGGCGCGTTTTAATCTGCGGATTAACTCCTCGGTTTTACCCGAAAACATTGATCCACAAATAACTTCAATCCAACCAAATTGTTCTTTGTGATTTACTGTATTTTCGAGAAACATTTTGTATTTTTCTACCTTTAAAAATGAATAGTTTTTATTACTTTGTACTGGTAATAAATCGACGTGAAAAACAGCTGTTTTTTCACTTTTTCAAAAGTAGAAAATTTTTATCAAATCGGAGATTCGCAAACGCTTATTAACAGAAATAAAAAAATATCTTTTAGATTTCTACCGGGAATAAAGACATTCAAATACAAAATATACTAAAATACCCTATTCACTATAATTTCAACAGTTATGAAAAAAAAATTGGAAGCCGATTTAATCAGCATTGCACATCGAATTTTAAAGCTTAAAAACAAATCCGATATCAATCAATTGTATCTTGAAACGCAGAAATTATATGAGAAATTAGCGGTTTTAAAGTTTGTAGACGAAAATTTCGATACTTTGAAGCCAACAATTGGTCACAGCGAAATTACTTCTGAAATTGAATCTATTTTTGATAAAGAAGAAACAATTCCTGCAGAAGTTAAAATCGAGAAACCAATTGCAGTCGAAGAAACTTCAACTGAAACTATAGCTGAATCGGAGGTTACAGAAGAAATCAAAGCAGAAGAAGCTGCCGAAGAAATCGTTACAGAAGAAATTGCTGTAGAAGAAGTTGTTTCAGAAGAAGTTGTTTCAGAAGAAGCTGCCGTAGAAGAAATTGTTGCAGAAGAAATTGTTGCAGAAATCCCTGAAGAAATAATTCCGGAAACTATTGCAGAGCCAATTGCTGAAGTTATCGAAGAACCTGTTGCTGAAAAAATTGAAGAACCGATTGCTGAAACTAAAACTGAAACAGTTGAGGAACTTTCTTTTACAACCGTTAGCGATTTAAAACCAATACCGGATTTTGTACCTCTTTTTGAATTAGAAAAACCAGAGGAAAAAGAACCTGAAAAAGAAGAACCGAAATCA
This sequence comes from Flavobacterium sp. SLB02, assembly GCF_009664855.1. Lineage (GTDB taxonomy): Bacteria > Bacteroidota > Bacteroidia > Flavobacteriales > Flavobacteriaceae > Flavobacterium. The sequence continues at coordinate 5,731,364 of NZ_CP045928.1, read as the reverse complement.
GAGATTTCAAAACCAAGTCCTATTACCATCTCGTTTGAGGATTTTGGCGTTAATTATGCCGATGCCCAGTTTGTAAAAGTAGATAGTTTTGAAAACGTTGCTTCTACTCCTACTCCGGTGATCAATGAATTTAAAGAGAAAAAAGAAATCATCGAAACTGTTGTTATAGAAAAACCAGCAGAACCAAAAGCCGTTACTTTAAACGAAAAGCTGGCAAAAGGTTTCCATATTGATCTAAATGACCGAATTGCTTTCACCAAAAACCTTTTCGGAAACAGTTCTGAAGATTATAGCCGCGTTCTTAATCAGTTATTGACTTTTGATTCTTACGGTGAAGCGCAGGAGTTTATAGAAAACATGGTAAAACCAGATTACAACAACTGGGACGGAAAAGACGATTATGCAGAACGTTTCCTGGGAATTGTAGAGAAGAAATTCTCATAAAAAGTAAAACACAAATTACACGAATTAGCACGAATTTTTTCTTTGCTAAATTTTTAAAGACACCTGAAATTTGTGTCAATTAGTGCAATTCGTGTTCTAATTAAATTATAGAATAGCGAAAAATTATGTCTAAATTATATATCGTTCCAACGCCTATTGGCAATCTTGAAGACATGACTTTTCGTGCTATCAGGATTCTGAAAGAAGTCGATTTGATCCTGGCGGAAGACACCAGAACGAGTGGAAAATTGTTGAAACATTTTGAAATTGGCACGCACATGCACAGCCATCATATGCACAACGAGCATAAAACTACCGAGAATTTGATTGCACGTTTGAAAGCCGGCGAAACTATTGCCTTGATTTCGGATGCAGGAACTCCGGCAATTTCAGATCCGGGTTTTTTATTGACACGCGCTTGTGTCGAAAATAAAATCGAAGTCGAATGTTTGCCTGGTGCAACTGCTTTTGTTCCTGCATTGGTCAACAGCGGACTACCAAATGACAAGTTTATTTTTGAAGGTTTCCTGCCTGATAAAAAAGGACGTCAGACTCGTTTTTTGGCTTTAGCCGAAGAAACAAGAACGATGATTTTATACGTTTCGCCACATAAACTCGTTAAGACTTTGGCTGAGTTTATCCAATATTTTGGCGAAGACAGACAAGTTTGCGTTTCACGAGAATTATCAAAACTACACGAAGAAAACGTACGCGGAACCGCGAGAGAAGTTTTAACTCATTTTGAAAAAACAGCGCCACGCGGTGAAATTGTCGTAGTCGTTGCCGGAAAAACAATAACAAAAGAACCGAAGAAAAGTAAATTTTCTAAGGATGAAGAAGAAACAGAAAAAGAATAATTTTCGCCACGAATTTCACTAATTTCCCGAATTAGAGCTCGAACTTAAATTAAAATTCGTGTTCAATTCGTGAAATTCGTGGAAAAAAAACTAATATCCAACAACATGAGCATACAAGCCTTTTTAGAAAAAGTAAAACAAACTCCAAACGAAATAACATTCCCGGAAACTATTGCAGTAATCGAGGAAAATTACAATTTTACTCCAACCGCTTTCCAAAACGGGACGCAGCATAATGCAGCCGGAGAAAATTCTGGTTCTTGTAAATTGTTTTCTTTTGCGAAATTGCAAAACTTGACAAAAGAAGAAACGTTAGCCTGTTTTGGCGCTTTTTATTTCGAAGAAGTTTTAGGAGACCCAAACGGAACGAATCACCAAAACATTAGAAATTTCATCAATCTAGGCTGGGACGGAATTAAATTTGAAGGAAATGCTTTGGAACTGAAATAAAGTTATAAATGAAGGAAACATTAAAAGAAATCCCAACTATACTATTTCTGCTTATAATTGGCATTCTTTTACCTGTATTATTTCTTCCTATAATTTTAGTTTATTTAGCCTTTGATTTTTTTCAAAGAAAACGGTTCAAAAAAAGATATCATAATTATTTATTATCCATTGAAGGAAAGAAATTCTTTTGCTACACCAATCGAAAAAATAACCATCACTATATTGAAAAAAATATAATACCAAATCTTTCAGGTGATATTGAACCTGTTTTTTTGGAAGGTAAAATTTTAAGATCTAAATACATTCAAGAATACATTTCTCATATGGCAGCTTCCGTTTCTGACCGAAAAGGCTATCCGTATTTAATTAAAATCAGCAACGGAAAAGCAATAGACAAATCGATGAATAATGAGTTTTATAATTTCAAAAGTCAAAATAAAAACCCTGAGGATTTATTAATTTTAATAAATAGCAGTTTCGATAATCTAAAATCAACACTATAAAATCTACAATAAAAAAATGCGTTGGACATTAAAAACAAAACCTTCTGAAGATAAAGTCAAACATTTGGCGCAAGCCCTGAATGTAGAAGATTTTGTAGCAACCCTTTTGATTCAGCGTGGCATTGAAACTTTCGAAGATGCCAAAAATTTCTTTCGCCCTTCGTTAGAACATCTCCATGATCCGTTCTTGATGAAAGACATGGACAAAGCGGTTGCCCGAATAGAATTGGCCATCGAAAATCAGGAAAACATCTTGGTTTTTGGCGATTATGATGTCGACGGAACAACGGCCGTTTCTTTGGTTTCGGCTTATTTAAAATCGCATTATCCTAATATTGCCACTTATATTCCGGATCGTTATGCCGAGGGTTACGGAATTTCTTTTAAAGGAATTGACTTTGCCGATGATAACGGTTTTTCGCTAATCATTGCTTTAGACTGCGGCATAAAATCAATCGATCATATCGCCTACGCGAAAGAAAAAAACATCGATTTTATTATTTGTGATCACCACAGACCCGGAGAATTTCTTCCGGATGCGGTTGCGATTCTGGATCCAAAAAGAGAAGATTGCTTCTATCCTTATGATGAATTGTGCGGTTGCGGAGTCGGTTTTAAATTGATTCAGGCTTTAGGAACAAACAGAAACGAAACAATAGAAGATTTAGTTCCGTATCTGGATTTAGTTGCCACAGCAATTGCGGCCGATATTGTACCGATTACAGGTGAAAACAGAGTTTTGGCTTATTTTGGATTGCAGGTTATCAACTCAGATCCGAGACCGGGAATTAAAGCTCTGGTACATCAGGTCAAAAAGAAAACATTGGATATTACTGATGTTGTTTTTATTGTTTCACCAAGAATAAATGCTGCCGGAAGAATCAAACACGGAAATCATGCGGTTGAATTATTGACGGAATTTAATTTCGAACAAGCACAACAATTCGCATCCGAAATAGAACAATACAACTCTGACCGAAAAGATCTGGACAAACAAATTACCAAAGAAGCTTTTCAGCAAATTATACAAAATCAGGAAGAAGACCGATATTCGACCGTAGTATTTCAGGAAGACTGGCACAAAGGCGTGATCGGGATTGTAGCTTCGAGGCTAATCGAAACCTATTATCGTCCCACTTTGGTTTTCACAAAAAGCGGCGATAAATATGCCGCTTCTGCAAGATCTGTAAAAGGATTTGATGTTTACAATGCCCTTGATGCCTGTTCACAACATTTAGAACAATTTGGAGGCCATATGTACGCTGCAGGAATGACCCTCAAAGCCGAAAACTATAAAACATTTAAAGACGCTTTCGAAAAACAAGTCGAGGAAACCATTTTACCCGAAATGCGAACTCCGGAAATCGAAGTCGATGCCGAAATTAATTTTAGTGACATTACTCCAAAACTTGTTCGGATTTTAAAACAATTTGAACCTTTTGGCCCTTTGAATATGACGCCTGTTTTTATGACCAAAGATGCAAAAGACACGGGTTATGCCAAAACTTTGGGTTCAGAAGACGAACATTTGAGACTTTTTATAAAACAGAACAATTCAGACGGAATTGCCGCCATAGGTTTTGGACTTGGAAAAAAAATAAACATCGTAAAAAATCAAAATCCTTTTCAATTAGCGTATTCATTGGCTGAAAACGAATGGAACGGCAGCGTTTCTACCCAACTTATGCTTAAAGACATTAGAACAAATGACAACTAAAACAAACAAGCGAGATCCTTATCAGGCATTGCGTTACAGAGAATTTAATGTATTTCTAATATTACGTTTTGCCATGGTTTTTGCCTGGGCTATGCAATTTATCGTGATCGAATGGGAAGTTTACAGTTTAACTAAAAATCCTCTTTCATTAGGAATTATTGGTTTAATGGAAGTTATTCCCGCTGTTGGTATGGCATTATTTGCCGGACATATTGTGGATCAAAAGGAAAAGAAAGGATTATTGGTAAAATGTATTCTGGGATTTTCTGTAATTAGTTTTGGATTGTTTTTATTGACCTGGCCAAAAGTTGTTGGCGACTTATCTCCAACAGTTATTTTATATTCGATTTATACATTAGTTTTTTTAGGCGGATTGGTTAGAGCTTTTCTTGGGCCAACTATCTTCTCTCTTCTATCGTTGATTATTCCTAAAAAAGCATATCCAAATGCGGCTACATGGAGTAGTTCGGTTTGGCAAATCGGAGCTGTTATGGGGCCGGCGCTGGCTGGATTTTCAATTAACTGGATTGGAGTTCACTGGTCAATGTGTCTGGTTTTTGGATTCTCAATTCTTTCTTTAACTGCCTTATCACAAATCAGTAAAAAACCCATCACAAATCCAAAGATTGGAGAATCGATAAAAGATAGTCTTGCAGAAGGCTTAAATTTCGTGTTTAAAAACCAAATTGTTTTAGGTGCATTATCGCTTGATATGATTGCAGTACTTTTTGGTGGTGCTGTTGCGTTATTGCCTGTTTTTGCTCAGGATATTTTAAAAGTTGGTGCTGAAGGTTTTGGTATTTTAAGAGCTGCTCCTGCAGTAGGAGCTTTTATTACCATGCTAGTTTCTGCTTATGTGCCTTTATATAAAAATGCAGGAAAGAAACTTTTAATAGCCATATTTGTTTTCGGATTATCGATAATTTTATTTGGTCTTTCTACGTCATTCTGGCTTTCGGTTTTTGCTTTATTTTTAAGTGGACTTGCTGACGGAATTTCTGTAGTAATTCGTCAAACGATTTTACAGCTTAAAACTCCCGATCATATGCGCGGACGAGTTGGTGCTGTAAACTCAATTTTTGTTGGATCTTCTAATGAATTAGGTGCTTTTGAAAGTGGTGCAACGGCTAAATTAATGGGAACTGTAACTTCTGTTGTTTTTGGAGGAAGTGTTACACTTTTGACTGTTATTGTAACGGCATTAAAATCGCCAACCTTTAGAAAATTAGATCTTAATAAGGATATGGAAGATCATCAAAACATGGAATAGCAAATGAAGAAAATATTTTTATTATCGTTGCTTTCCATATCATTCTTCGTTAGCAGCCAAACACTTTACATCAAAACCTACGGAAACAAAAATGACAAACCTATTATTTTTGTTCACGGCGGTCCAAGTGGCAATGCTACACTTTTTGAAGGTAGTAATACTGCTGAACAACTTTCGAAGAAAGGCTTTTTTGTCATTGCTTACGATCGAAGAGGCGAAGGAAGATCTACAGACCCTAATGCTACATTTACTTATGTAGAAGCTTTCGAGGATTTAAATTCTATTTATAAAACGTACCATCTCAAAAAAGCCACACTTCTTTCTCACAGTTTTGGCGGACTGGTTGCGACTTTATATGCTGAGAAATATCCTCAGAATATCAATGCCCTGATTCTTGCGGGAGCTTTATTTTCGCAGCAGGAAACGTATAATCATATTCTGGATTCGGTTAAAAAAATATATACCAAAAAGAATGATTTGGCCAAACTCGACAAAGTGGCTCTTGTAGAAAATCTTAATAAAAATTCGGCTGAATATCGAAAAGGATGTTTTGAATTGGCGGGTGAAAATAATTTCTTTAAAATGCCACATCCAACTGAAGAATCTAAAAAATTATACGCTGATTATGATGCAAGTGATTTTTTTAAAACCAACAATAGAAATAAAAATGCTCCCCTACTTTTCTATCAAAACGAAAAGAAAAACAATATAGACACCAGATCATCTATAAAAAAAATAAAAGCCGAAGGCATTCCTATTTATGCGATTTACGGCAAACAAGATGGTGTGTTTTCAACAGAACAAATTAATTCTATCAGGAATTTAGCCGGTAAAAATCATTTTGCTTTATTGGAGAATTGCTCACATTATCTCTTTGTAGACCAACAAAAAGAGTTTCTTTCAAATGTTAAAAATTGGATAAAGTAAGTTTGGTTTTTAATGGATTTTCATTTCTTTATAAGAAATTTTCTAAATGAAATTCACGAAACTTTTACCTTTATTTCTGATTGCTTTTAACTCATTCTCACAGGAAAAAACCATTTCCGGCGAAATAAAAGATTCCCAAACTAATTCGACTTTAGAATATGTAAATATTGGCATCAACAATAAAAATGCAGGAACGGTTTCAAGTTCAAAGGGAATTTTCAATTTAAAACTTAACGATAAAGTTGGTGCTAATGACACCATTGTATTCTCGCACGTGGGTTATAATTCTAAAAAAATAATTGTAAATCAATTAAAGCAAGAAAATAATCTGATCCTTTTAGAACCTTCAGATAACATGCTGAAGGAAGTTGTTATAAAGTTCAAACAGCCTAAACCCAAACAATTTGGCAGAAGTGCCAAAGGCCTTTCACTAATGCATTCTAATTTTTACTATGCTCTTGATAAAGATGTTGATGACCGGTTAAGCCGCGAAAAAGGAATGAAATTTAAAATCAAAAAAGACTGTAAGTTGAGTGATTTTAATTTTAATATTACTACAAACGAATTCAAATCAGTCAAATTCAGATTGAATTTTTACAAAATAGAAAACGACCTGCCAACCAACCTCATTGTGAATAAGGATATTATTTTTGAAGTAAAAAATGGGTTTCTGGGTTTATACACTTTAGATTTAAAACCTTTTGATATTTATCTTGATAAGGAAATGGGAGATGTTGCCGTAACAATTCAATGGATTGAAAGTGTAAAAACCAATGAAAAAAGCAAATTCTTTGCTATTTCGACAGCCATGTCAGCTACCGAAACCAGTTTTTACAGAGAAAAGAACATGAGCAATTGGTACAAAAGCGCCCAGAGTCTGACTTTCTACCTCAACGCAATGTGCCAATAGCAGCATTTAATTTATACCCTAATTATCGATTAACAAAAAAAAATCTTTTTTATGATTTTTTTATTTAGAATTAATATAAATAATATTTATATTTGTTAAAATAAAGGAATTTATAATGAGAGAAATAGAACAATTATACCACAACAACTTCGGTATCGCCTTTTATTGGAAAAAGGACAACGAAATTATAACTGATAAAATACAATTGGTTTTTAAGGAAACAGGATTCTATTTTACAGTACAGGAATTAAATTATTTTTGTGATTTAATCGAGGACAGCATGATTGAAAATGCTTGTTGTGAAGCTTGTGAATTAAAAAACTCATGTCACAAATTTCTACTTAAAACTCCGTGTGCAGCGATAGATTTAGCAGTTTCTGTAAAAGAATTAAAATCGATTAAAGATTTGGTCGAAGGTTCTTTATTCAGAATTGAGCTTGACGAATATGTTTATGGAGTTGGCTTAAATTAAGAAACATTCTAAATATTTTAACAGCATTTTTTCATTATTGAAATATATTTTGATTTTCTTCAAAAAAAAGTATATTTACAGCAATGAAAAAAACCAGAATACTTTTTATCCTTATAGTTTTGGCAGTTTTCTTTTCGAACTGCAATAATGAATCCGACGAATATATTGATCCGCGAGGTCCTGATTACGCGGGTTCAGAAAGCTGTATTCAATGCCATAAGACACAATACGATATGGCTTTAAAAAGTGCTCACTTTAAAGCAACTGCACCTGCCATTTCAGGAAATGTTCTGGGCGATTTCGACGAAAAAAATCACACTTTTATTTACGACAAAGACACTAAACTGGTCATGGAAAAACGCAATGACAGTTTATATCAGGTTTTATATAAAAACGGAAAGGAAGTTCAGGCACATCGCTTTGAAATAGTTTTTGGCACTAAGAATGCGCAAACATCGGTTTATTGGCGAGACAACAATACCTACGAATTACCACTTTCTTATTATAACGCTATAAATAGCTGGGCAACAAGTCCGGGATTTCCAGCTGATAAACCTTATTTTGACCGAAAGGTTGTAAAAGATTGCTATGCCTGTCATAGTTCGAACATAAGGAGCAGAAGTGTAAATCAGAACCCTGAAGAGGTAAATTTTCTATCTGCAGAAGTTGAAGATGTAATTGATAAAAAAACAATTGTTTACGGAATTGATTGTGAACGTTGCCACGGACCTGCTAAAAAACATGCTGATTTTCATCTGAAAAATCCAAACATAAAAGTAGCCAACAGCATTGTAAGCTATAAAACATTAAACAGACAACAAAAGTTAGATGCTTGTGCGCTTTGTCATTCCGGAAATGACGGAATGAAAATGAAATCCCGTTTTGATTTTAAGCCCGGAGATAATTTATCTGAATTTTACAGAAGTACCAGAAATCCTAACGACACAACATTTGACGTACATGGAAATCAATTTCGCTTAATGTCACAAAGCAAATGTTTCATCAAAAGCGAAAAAATGGATTGCATTACCTGCCATAATCCACATGAAAATGCTTCTAAAAATTTAGCCTCCTATTCTAAAATTTGCGTGAGCTGTCATCAGGATTTAAAACACAATGCAACAACGCTAAAAACAATGTCAGGAAGTTTACTGGCTAATAATTGTGTAGAATGCCATATGCCTAAGAAGATGTCTAATGCTATTAAATTTCAAATTTCGAACAGCAAAGAAATGTCAAATTATATTTTAAGAACACACAAAATCGGGATTTATTCAGGCAATAAAAAATAGTTATTCCCCGAATTTTTTAAGTTCAAAAGTGTCTCCGTCAAAAACTCCATAAGTAAAATAACCAATCCAGTCGCCCAGATTTACATATTTGGCATCTTGTCCTACTTCTATTATCATAGGTAAATGACGGTGTCCGAAAATAAAATAATTATAATGTTGGGTTTCGAGTTTGCGTTTGGCGTATAAAACCAGCCATTCGTTCTCCTCGCCTAAAAATTTTACATCTTCGGCACCAGAAATCAATTTGTTTTTAACTGATAAATATTGGGCTAAACTTACGCCAACATCGGGATGTAACCAACGGAAAAGCCATTTCGAAAACGGATTTGTAAATACCTTTTTCATCCGCTTATATCCTTTATCGCCGGGACCTTTTCCGTCACCGTGACCAATCAGGAATGTTTTTCCGTTAAAAGTAAATTCCTTATTATCATGATACACCGGAATATTCAATTCAGTTTGAAAGTAATCGTTCATCCATAAATCGTGATTTCCCACGAAAAAATAAATCGGGATTCCGCTATCACGAATTTCAGCCAATTTGCCCAGAACGCGTACAAAACCCTTTGGAACAACTGTTTTATATTCGAACCAAAAATCGAATAAATCACCTAATAAAAAAATAGCTTCCGCATCCTGTTTCACCTCATCCAGCCAGGCCACAAATTTTTGTTCACGCGGCAAACTCAACTCAGGCGTTGGAGCACCAAAATGCTGATCAGAAGCGAAATATACTTTCTTCATTGAAGTTATGAGTTAGGAATTACGAGTTATGAGTTAGGTTTCTTAACTTGGAATTTGGAATTTAAAAAAATTGGAATTTCTAAACATTATCACTTGCATACCATTCTGCAAACGATGATTCTGTTTCCTGAAGTTTAAGAGAGAAAAGAGAGATTTCTTTTGGCAAACGCGCAATGATTCTATCTGCAAAATCAACCACCATGTTTTCGCTTGTTGGCTGATAATCTACTAAAATTACGTGATGACCACGATTTTTCAATTCATTAGCCAATTCGATATGCGGCGTAGTTTCGTTAAAAACCGTTGCATGATCAAACTGATCGACGATTTCTTCTTTTACAATTTTCTTTAAGTCCGAAAAATCAATTACCATTCCGAATTTTACATTCGATCGATCCGTGATTGGCGAACCAATAACCGTTACCGATAATTTATAACTGTGCCCGTGAACGTTTTTGCATTTTCCATCGTAACCGTACAAAGCATGCCCGGTTTCGAAACTAAATTGCTTTGTAATTCTGATATTACTCATCGATTTGAATTTTAGGTTGCAAATTTACAAATTAATAACCGTTTTCATCTCTTTTTTTAGCTCTGTTATACATCCAATACGCAATTCCTATTAAAACGACGAAAGGAATAAACGATCCGATGATAACTCCTATCTGATAACTGCCATCAGGAGCGGTTTTTATTTTCTATGCAACATCTACGTGCTGAAATAATGAAATGATATACATATTGATAATTTTAAGCTAAAAAATTCCAATATTTAAATCCCAAATTCCAATAGCGAACTCAATACTATTGGAATTTGGAATTTCCTATTTGGAATTCTATTTTTTAAATTGCGTTAAAGCCTTTCTCGAAAAATCAGATAAAACCAATTTCCCGGTAATCGAGGCACGTTCGATCAATAAAGATTCCCAATGCTCCGTTCCTTCCCAAATAATTCTTTTCATTTCTTGTAAAGCTTCAGGATTGTAAGAACTCAATTTTTGAGCAAAGTCTGCAACAGCAGTATCCAGATTTTCTGCATTATGAATCTCAGAAAATAATTTATTAGTTAATGCCCACTCTGCCGATTTCCATTCATGCGCTGCCAAAGTCATTTCGGCCATTGCAGCTTTTCCTATTTTGCGTGAAACGGCAGGCTCAATCACAAACGGACCAATACCAATCGCTAATTCTGATAATTTTACAGCGCTTTCAGGAGTTGCCAAAACATAATCGCAAGCCGATATAATGCCGACACCACCGCCAACAGCTTTTCCCTGAACACGGCCAATAATGAGTTTAGAACAATTGCGCATGGCATTTAGCAAATGTGCAAAACCAGAGAAAAATTCTGTTCCCTGCTCCTCATTTTCTACTTGTAGAAGCTCATCAAAAGAAGCACCGGAACAAAACACTCTGGATCCCTCGCTTTGTAAAATAATAACAGAAACAGTTTCGTTAAGGCTTAAAGAATTGATTTCGGCTGTTAATCGATCCAACAATTCTCTTGGAAAAGAATTACTCGCCGGATGACCAAATTGTACTGTTGCAACTACATTATTGGAAATAGTTTGTAAAGAACCGTTTTGATTTTCTGAACTCATAAAAATAGATTTGATCGTAAAGTTACGGTTTTGAAAAATAATTTTGCCTGAACGCGATTTGAAATTTGTTTTTTGAAAATTAATTGACTTTATTTGCTATCGCTTTGGGGGATTAGCTCATTTGGCTAGAGCGCTTGCCTGGCAGGCAAGAGGTGATCGGTTCGAATCCGATATTCTCCACAAATATTTCACAAAAAAAAATACCCAAACATATCTTTATGCTTGGGTATTTTCATTTATAGAAACTATGTTTTACGCTTATATCTTATTCTCAGCTACACTTAATAAATATTATATTGGATCTGTCAAAATACTGAACAACGCCTGCAAGATCATTTAAACAGCAGAAGTATGTTTACCAAAATCGCTAAAGACTGGGAATTAAAACATTTTGAAACTTTCCCGACTCGAAGCGAAGCCTGCAAAAGAGAATTACAAATTAAAAAAAATGAAAAGCAGGAAATACATCTAAACCTTAATACAACAAAAGGCTAGAGTATCCCGATGCATCGGGAAGGTGACCGGTTCTCCCGATGAATCGGGACGATATTCTCCACAAAAATTATCAAGTCTATAAATCTTAGTATTTATAGACTTTTTTATTTCTATTAAATCCTCTCCAAAATAAAACTCAGGCCTGTTTTATAAAAGATAAAATTTAACTTCTTACGTTTCATCAAATTATCTTAATTTAACCTCTGTAACAATTCTTTAAACAATTCGTCTATATTTTACAGTAAGCAGCATAAAATTTAGCATAAGAAAACATTTTGCTTCATTTACAAAACACACAACCAAAAACATAAACCAAAACAAACCGAATGAAAAATAAATTTTTACTCTCACTTTTATTTTTAACGACATTAGCATTTGCACAAAAAGCAACTTTTAAAATTAAATATTCTGAACAGTTAGCTGTTTTTGTTTTTCTACAAAATCTTTCTGAAAATTATCCTGAAAATGTTTTCAAAACTGAATTCCAAAAGTCAAAATACAACATAGAGAAATATAAAACGATCATTTCAAACTTTGACAAATTAAATATTTATTACAGTTATCGGTTTGACGAATATCCTTTTGGCTCAAAAAAGACCATGCAAACAGAAGATCTCGTACAAAAAAACCTCATTGAAACCAATAATCTAACAGATTTTAAAGTTCGTTCCATCGGGTTTATTCCTAGTAAAACATTGAGTGAATTTGCCGAAGCCATTTTAGAATTTACGCCAATTTACAACGAACTAATCTACAACCCAAATAAAGAAAAATTCGAAAAGCAAGTCGGGGAAATAATAAAATATTCGAACGATCATACTATCGAAAATTATTTTCAAATGGGCTTATTATTTTATAATTCAGGTTGGGACAATTCAATTCCTTTCGAAATAGCTTTTTATCCGCTGCCAAATTCTCAAGGATTTACAGCACAGGCATTTTGCAACAATTTTATAAGCGCCGTACAAACAGACTTAAAATCGCATAAAGATTTATTTAGTGTCATGCTTCACGAAACCTATCATATCATTTACGACGAACAATCGCTTGAAGTAAAAACAGAAATTGATCGCTATTTTAAAGAAAGCAAATCAAAATGCAGTAATTATGCCTATCAACTCATGAATGAAGCTTTGGCAACAGCATTAGGAAATGGCTATGTTTACGGAAAATTAGATGGACAAATTGATTCTGGGGATTGGTATAATAAAAAATATATTAACCTGATGGCAAAACAAATTTACCCATTGGTTACAGAATATATTGATCAAAAGAAACCAATGGATAAAAATTTCATTGACCACTACATCAATCTTTATGAAACCAACTTCCCAAACTGGATAAATGAACTTGATAATATAATGAGTTATCGTTATGTCCTTACTGAAAATATCGAAGACATAAATGCCATAAGAAAATTGTACCGTTATCGTTCCAGAACCGAAGGAGAATATGAAATTACAGAAAATAGTATTGAAAAAATGAAAAAAACATCGCTCTCAAAAGTGGTTATCATTTCAAAAAATAGTACCGAAAAGATAAAATTGTTAAAACGTGAATTTCCAGAATTAAAAAACTGGAAAGTTAACGCCAACAAGGAATTTGCAAACATGATTTTATTAAATGATAAAAGTCAATTGATTGTCCTCAACCAAAAAACATCGACAATTGAAACGCTTTTTAAATCCATAAAATAAAGATTAATAAGCCCAACCGTTATACAAAATTCTAAAATCAAGAAATCAAGAACCAGCTATCAATTGGTTCTTGAAACATTTTAGAAAATCAATACTTTTTTGTTCCCTTATCTCTTTACTATTTTTGTAAATTGTCGTAAACTATTACAATCAAAACCTTTACATTCTCTTTTATAGATTTCATCTTCATTTATTTGTTTAAAATAAATAAGACATGAAAAAACTAATTTTATTATTTGCTTTAATCTTTATTACTTCTTGTTCTAAAGATGACACAATTCATGAAGAAGACCAGTTCAACGATATTACTTACATATATTTCGATCCTCCAACTTGGTTATTGGGAACATGGACTAACATTCAGGGTGACAAAATAACATTCACATCAAATAATGTAATTTTTAACGAATACGGAAATCCTATTTATTCTGCCAACGAAGAGATCGCTTATTACGAAGAGCATTTTGGAAATCCAAATATTCAGGAAACTGCCTACGCTAATTACTACAGTTTAAAATACAATTACAATATCGATTACCGAATGAAATTTACTATTATTCAAATATCTCAAAGACAAATCGATGTTTCAGGTTTCTTTACGGGAACATTTACAAAACTTTAATTATTTCAATAATTAAAACTTAAAAACCCTTGTAGGGCACATTCTACAAGGTTTTTTAGATTTTATTCAGATCACTATTTGTTACTTTTCATTTGCCGCATCATCAAAATTCGGTTCATCTTCTTCAGGTTTCTTAAAATCATTATTCAACAAGTCTGTTAGTTTCTTTTTCTCTTTCTGGTTCTTTTTTGTAGTAAACACAATTAAAACAATTACAACTGCAACTACAATTCCTATTATACCCAATTGATTTCCATGACTTTATTTTTTTATTAAAGTTAAGATTTTAAACTTATAGAATATTACCAAAAGGTTAAGTCTTAGCGTTATAAAAATCAGGAGCAAAAGTTTTGTTTTCAAAACACCAATTGTCCCGCTGCACACTATATCTTTTTATCCGCAAAAAAGCGAATAAAAAGGATGCCGTTTCCATCGGGGCTCTAGATTAGAAGTTTTGTTTTTTTGTCAGAAATCTTTTTTATATTTAAATTTTATAAAAGGATCTTTGTCCTGAGCCTTTTCAAATTTCCAATCAAAAAATAAAACACCAAACATGCTCCAAATAAACAAAATGCTTAAAAATCTAAAAAAAACTTTATCAATTGGACTAATATTCTTCATAAGTACCTTTTTAGAGATTTACTGGGCTGTTGGCGAATTTTCCGGACGAATGTCAAGTGGCAATCCCGACGCTTCATTTTTTGATGATGCTTATCTGATGTCGCTGTTTACAACGATCTTCCTGACAATTTTATTTCTTTTTCTTTCCCTGATTAAAAACATATATTTTAAAGTCACAATTCAATTCATATTCTTAATTCCAGTTTGGTTTTTCTGGAATTATACCGTTTTTGTCGATCGCGAATCGTCTTGGAGTACTTATCGTTTCAACGAAGAACTTCATTACATCCTTTCGGTTTCAATTTTGCCTGTTTTGGTTTTATCAATTCCCACAATATTTGGTTTAAATTATATCTTAAAAAGTCATGAACCAAAATAAAAAATCTACGATAGTTTTAAGAGTTTATCTCATTCTTACTTTGCTTCTGGCAACAGATTGCCTGTTGTATTATTATAAACTTATTAGCTTACGAGGCTATTACAGCGATGTGGTTCTGTATTGGCTGTGGTTTTTGACCAACTTTGTGGTGATTGTGATATTTTGGAAAAAAATTATGGCAAAATTACTTTTGGGCGGAATTATATTAGCCATCATACTCAGTATTTTACCGCTAATGATGCCTTTTTACGCATGGATCCTTTCGACCACATCATTAGGATTAAGGATAGATAAAAATCTAAATGAAAATTACAGGGCACAAATTGTAAGTTATAGTGCAATGGCGCCACCATGGCTTGAAGTAATAGAAAAACACGGTCTTTTTGAAAAAAGAATATTAAAAAGCACAGATTATCAACTTATGAACGATGATCTAAATATAAAAATCAGAACAGCAAAAGATATCATCTTTAATCACGAAACCGACAGCACACTTACCCTTACCTTATTTTATGGAGGACCAAACAAAACCATTACCTTCAATAAAAATACAGGCGAAGTCTCATCAATAAAAAACAATTGAATTGAACAAAAACAAAACAATATGACACTATTACTCCGTTGGTTATTACTGCCCATACTAGCACTAATTGCATTACTATTCTGGAAAGGCAGTCCACTGCTTATAAAATCGTCATTATTAATTATTCCGTTGGTTCTCATTGTTAGCTGGTTTGCGCATGAAGGAGCCTTTAGCGGAAGCGGCGGATTAGCAAAAATGTATGGTCTATTGACCTTAATAGCCTTTTTATTATGCTATGAAATTGGGTTATTATTACATCGTTTTTATCTTGCAAAAAAAAGCATCGATACCATACAAGACGATGTATTGCTAATTATCGGACTGGTTCTCTTAATACTCTCATTCGTATTTTTTCTAATTGTAATTTCAAAATAGAAGATTTGCACTTTTTCTATCCTATAAAATCAACTTTAAACCCAATCACATTTTATGAATCTTAAAATACCTGCAATTCTAAGTGCTTCATTTCTTTTCCTCTTGTCCTGCAACGATAAGAAAGAAACTAAAAACAACAAGCCACAATCAGACAAAACCGCAGCAGCCCAAAATGATACTGTAGAAACTGAACAAGCACCAAGAAAAGAAAGCATCAATTTATTTACCCTTACTTACAGAGACAGCACCGATGTAGCTTTTGTTTCCCTTTCAGATATTTATCCTCTCGACGATACCGCTTCAGACACTCTTGCCTTGCCCAATATTGAAAAAATGGAAAAAAAGGCCGCAAAGTATTTCACCCTAGATAAAAAATACAGAAATCGTTTTTTATCTAAAACCAATATTTCCGAAACCGATTCTTTGTTTGTCTATGATTATGCCAAAAACAAATTGGCTTCATTTGCCATAAAAAATCTTAAAGCCGCTGCATGGCTAAACGGTTATTCATCCGAAGAGGACTGGCCTTATCCCAAATATTATTATATGATTGGGTTTGAAATCAGTAAACAAAGTTTAAAAGGTTTTAGCGATTATTATTCTGATGTGATCGTTTATGCAGGCAAAGAAAATCCGTTTGCAAACGAACCATTAAAACCAATTGTCTGGAAAAAAATCCCTGGTAAAGAATATCCATCTAAACCTATGAAAAAAGAAGATCGTGAGATCTTAAAAAGCACCGTTGCTGGCAATACGTATTTATATAAGACAGATACTTATCAATATTTTTTACAAGACTACCTCGATAGTGATAAAATAATTTATGCCAGACGCCTTTTAGTAACCTATTCGAAAACCAAAGAAATCATAATCGAAAAGCTCTACAGCCAAAGCGAAGGCACCTCTCCCGCTCCACTCAACGGCGAAAACGGAGACGACTCATATGATCAATATACAGGTAAACTCTTTAAGAACAAAGCGCCAGTTGTATTTGGCTTTCAATATGAATCTTTCGGATGTCCTGCCATTTCGCTTATCGACAAATCAAACGAAGACATTTATATTCAATGCGATAACCGCCATTAAATTGATAATTTAAAAAATCAGGAGCAGAAGATACGTTTTAAAAAAGACCAATTGTCCCGCTCTCGGATATATCTTTTTATCGGCAAAAAAGCGGATAAAAAGGATACTGCCTCCATCGGGGCTCAGATTAGGAGTTTTAGTTTTTATCAGAACTTTTCTTTAGTTTTATTACCCAATAATTTTATTTAAAAACATTTCTATGAAAATTTCTTTCTGGCTTTATTGTTCAAACCCAGAAGTCTCATTTGATTTTTATCAAAAAGTTTTTAATCTCAACAACAAAACCTTTACCAACAAAGCAAAAACTTTCTTTGTACCAATCGATGATCATTCCGAATTAAAAATAAGCACTTTGCAAAAACCTGCCAACGAAGGAAATATCGAAATAAACGAAGCAGATATAAATGACATTTATAATCGCCTTATAAAAAACCAGCTACCGCAAAGCGATGAATCAGACGTCGAAAAATTACCGCGCGGTACATTTTCAGGCCCTTGGGATTATCCTGGCGGAAAAGCGCTCTTTCTAAAAGATCCCGACAATCATTTTATTGTTTTTATGGAGTGGTGATTTAATAATCCCGATAGAGGAGATTTGTAACCCGATCGAGTAAAGCAAATTGAAAATTCTAGTAAATTTATCAATATAAAAAAATCAGAATGAAATTTTTCAAAAAGAAAAAAATAAAAGAAGAAGAAGAAGAAAATAATTTTAATGATTTTCCGCCAATTGGAGGACTTATGGTATCAAAAATGGTTGTCGATGAAAACATTAAACCTGGATTTTTATATCGTGAAAAAAGGACACGACCCGAAGATAGCGGCTGGAGGATTTTAACAGGATTTGAATCCCCGGAATACAATGATGATCCTGAAAACATTGGCATCTACAAACCTTCAACCATTCTAAAAATAGATCCTTCACTTAAGGATATTTTATTAAAAGGAGTTGGTTCTGTTTACGAAAGAGAAAAAGATGATTCTGAATGGTACAAAGTTACTGATTTTGAGCTGGAAGATGATTATATGACCACTCATAGACTTACTGAAGATTGGACAATTGAGATTAATAATCTCTTTGAAAGAACAATTGAAGAAGATGGGACCTTATATTATACTACAGAAGACAAATCTATTAGATTAATCATATGGAATTCAGAGAAAAACAAAGAAGATCTTTATGAAGAACAGAAACAAAATCTTGAAAATCGAGATCAGACAAAATCTAAAACATTAGACAAATTTGAGTTTTCTGATAATAAAGTTTCAAGAATAGGTTATCTAATAGAAGAAAATAATGAACGAAAAATATATTTTGTCCTTTTTGGCTTCTCTATAATTGACAAAGAAGTAATTCAAGCAGCATTCTACTTTGATGATAAAACAGATTTTGACTGGGCATTAAATACTTGGAAAACATTAAGCTGCAAGAATGATACTATGTAATACCGAAAAATCCGATAGCGCTAATTTTCAATCTGTACCCGCAAAGAGAATAACTAACGAGCCAAAACCGTAGGCTTTTTAGACTTAACATAAATTAAATCCGGTTCATTATCCCAGGAAATTACCAGACTGTCTTTTGTTGCTTTTTTAATAATTCCTATATATAATCTATCAGGAGAATAAACAAAAATGGTGTCATTGTTATAACTACAATCAGAAACTTCGCCATTACTATCATTTATAAAATAATCAGAATTGATTTCTATTTTATTAAAATCACCCTTCTGGCGAGATTCCCACTTGCCATAACAATCGGAATTATTTAAAGGTTCTCTTTTCTTTCCAAAAGTCAAAGTAAACACTTCTCCTCTGGAGAATTCGTTTAATTCTTTATTCTCTATTTTACTAAAAAATGCCTTTTTATCGTAGATTTTTAGTGCTTTCGAATTACTATCTAAAATTGAAATTTTAAAATCTTTAGGAAAACCTATTAATGTATCGGCAATATTCAAAGGCAATGTCAAATATCGTTCAGCTCCTTTATTCAACACAATCGAGCGTCTCACACTATGCTTTTGTCTTAACAGCCATTCATCATTTACTTCCTTTACAATACTTATAGAATCAGATGCTTTAAAAACTAATCTATGCTCTTTTTCATCCTGACTAATAAACCTTTTGTTATTATCTATAAGAATTTTAATCTGTTGATTTTTATACGTCGCAATTTCATTTTCAGAAAATTTAAAATTTATTAAAACCGTTATCTTTTGATCAGATCGATTGTTCAAATACAGATGTGAAAAACCATCGTCAAAGGTTTCGGGCTCCTGTGGCTTAGAAGTTGCTACAAAAGAGAAACAAGAAAGAAGAAAAATCAATTTTAGAAAAACGGGCTGAACTTTATATAGGACAGATTCTTGCTTTAATAACCAAAACGAAACCAGAATACTTATCAGGGCAATATTATCTGAAAAATCTACAACGCGATATAAACCAAAAAAGTCAATAAAAGCTTCTGAAAAAGGGCTTTTCCAAAAAACAAAAAATAAAGCAACAGCAATATGAATTTCTTTGATTCTTTTTGGAAAAAGCACACTCCAAAAAAACGGAAAAGCAAGAAGTCCCGCAAAATCAGATAATTTTCCCGTGAGATAATTATGAAAGACGGTTTTTAATATGAAGTCATTTAAAAGAAGAATCAATAACGAAACAAGAAAACCAGGATGCGCTAATCTATTTATTTTTTTTATCATATTTGATTTGACATTATTGATTAACTCCAAGTAACTTATATCCCTTATTCGAAAAGATTTAAGTTCAAAAAACCTTTGCGTCTTAGTACCTTGGTGGCAAATACTAATTCAACAAATACCCAAATCGTATCGATCCATAAAAATAACCTGAATTGGTATTTGTTTCCGGATCTCTTAATTCTCGTCCTCTATAAATAAATGAATACGACATATTGAAGTTATTGTGACGGTATTTTAAACCAAACTCTGCATTAAAACGCAGTGGTTCGAGCTCAAAAGTTAAAGGGCTTGTAGTACTAAACATGCTTCCTTCGATCGTAGCGTCATAAAACTGATAGTTGACACTAGGCATCACGTAAAAGTAAAATTCTCTGATATTGTATTGCGGCTGCAAACTTACCGAAGCATCATGCAAATTCGAATCGTAAATTGGGAGTAGCTTTTTGAAACCAATTCGGGTTAAAAATCCTGTAGAAACTCCTGTAAAAATAGTTCCCAGATTAGCTTCTGACTGAAAATGAAGATCTATAAAATCATTGTGTTTTGATGGAAACATTTTTTTCGAATACATCACATGCACCTGAACAGCAAAAGCATTATTCAACTGATTTTCCCAGCCAAAAACTTCTTTATATCCAATAATATGATGAAAACTTTCCTGAGTTTCTTTCCCTAAAGCATTCGGCCCCATAAAACCCAACTGGAAATCGGTTTTCAAGACTGATTCGCTTTGGTAAAAAAAGCTTCGGCCCGCTTCTGCAAAAAGATATCCTGTAAACGGACGATCATTTATGGTAACCGCTTCGGCGTTGATAAATCTCGGATTATAGATATATTGCCCAATACGAAATTCGGTAATTTTCTTGTTGATTTTAGAGTTTTCATTTTTCGATAAAAAGCGATAAAAAAGCTCTAAACCATTGGTATAATACATATCATTTTTAGACGACGTATATAAATCGTTGTCGGTAATAAAACCAATCTCTGTTGTTTTTGCCTGACCAAAAGCCAAAGCCGATGTCAATACTAAGAGCGCAATAAATGATTTTTTATTGCGCATGATAATTTATTTTTCCAACGGCGCGCATTTCACGAACAATTCTCTCTTTCCTTCTGTTAATATAACTAGAAGATCCTGTTGCCTTAAACTTTCTTGGGTTGGGCAATATGGCAGCAATTCCCGCTGCCTGCATTGGCGTTAAGCTAGATGCATCCCGACGATACCAATGTTCTGTAGCAGCATACGCTCCGTACACTCCATCGCCCATTTCGATACTATTCAGATATACCTCCATAATACGTTCTTTACCCCAAATTACTTCGATTAAAACTGTGAAATAGGCTTCTAATCCTTTACGGAAATAACTTTTACCCTGCCATAAAAAGACATTCTTGGCAGTTTGTTGCGAGATCGTACTTCCACCACGGATTCGGCGTCCGCGTTCGTTGCTTTTATACGCTTTTTGAAGCGCTTTAAAATCGAAACCATTGTGCTTCAAGAAAGTTCCGTCTTCGCTTGCGATCACGGCTTTTTGCAAATTCATCGAGATTTTCTCTATTGGTTCCCAATCGTGATCAAAATAAACTTCTTTACCATCTAATTTATTTTCGACGGCACGAATGAGCATCAAAGGTGTAAATGGTACCGGAATATATTTAAAGAATATGACTGATGCGATCGAGATCCCGAAGAACCATAGACATAGTTTAATAAAAAACCATTTTACTTTTTCACCAAAAGAGCGATTGCCTTTTTTTGATGCTGTTTTAGGTTTTGGTTTCGGTTTGTTTGCGGTTGTTGTTTTTGGTATTGGTTTTTTGGTTACTCCCATTATATTAAATCTGCTAATTCTGTTCCTATTAAACTCCCAATTGCTACTCCCATTCCGCCTAAACGTACTCCACAAAACACGTTTTCAGACAATTGGGTCACAACAGGATTTTTACTGTTTCCCATTCCCATAATCCCACTCCAACGATGGGCAATCTGGAAATCCTGATTTGGTAAAATTACATTTTTAAGTAAATCCTCCAATTTATTTTGCACAATTTTCGTCTGCCCAAATTCGGTTGTATTTTCAGCATCAAAATCTAAGTTCCTACCTCCTCCAAGTAAAATCCTGTCGCCTATATTTCTGAAATAATAATAACCGAGATCTAGGTGAAAAGTGCCTTTTATATCTAAATTCTGAATAGGTTCTGTAATTAAAACCTGCGCTCTTGCCGGCTGAACAGCGCCTTTTGTTATTGCATTTGCAAAACCGTTTGTTGCAAAAAGTATTTTTTGAGATTTAAAACTAAAATCATTCAGAACAATTTCGACCTGATTTCCTAAATCGGCGTATGCCGTTACGGTTTGTTGGTTCAGTATTAAAATATTTTCAGAAACGGCTTGTCTCATCAATTCCTGCATCATATTTCCAGTATCGATCTGAGCTTCAAACGGATTAAAAATTAAATATTCCTGAATATTATCAAACCCAAATCGATCCACTTCTTTCGAAAAAACATCGGCTTTAAAAAGTGGTTTTAAAATTTCGTTGATAAAAGGCAATCTCGAAATGCATTCACTAAATACGTTTTCGTCTTCTTTCAGAAACAATTCATATCCGCCGTGAGGTTTAAAATCAATTGCAGCATCTCCTAACCTTTTTCGAAGCAATTGCAAACCTTTCCAACGTTTCTCTATCAAATTTATTACCTCTTCTTCTGAATGTGTTTTGAGATCTTCCAAAATTTCAGAAAGACTTCCGAAACAGGCAAAACCAGCATTTTTGGTACTCGCGCCTTGAGGCAGCATTCCTTTTTCTAACACCAGAATTTTCGCCGCAGGGAATCTTTCGCGCAAGCGTAATGCAGCATGTAATCCTACAATACCACTGCCTACAATAGTATAATCAACATTTGTGAACCAATTTTTAAGTTCCCAATAACTTAATTCCATTTTGCCTTAAATTAAATTCCAATCTTTTAAATTCCAAATTCCAATTTAAGAAATAAATTTAAAACTTTATTTTCAATCGCCAGGAATTCACGAATTTTCATTTTCAAAGATTATCAAAAAGAAATCATGAATCCGTGGAGGAAAAATTTTTCGATTTTTAATTTTTTTTTGGGATTTGGAATTTAACTATTTGGATTTATCATTGTACTGATTGGAATTTGGAAATTATTTTTTTGGTATTTATTTTAACTAATTGGTATTTAAATGTTGTATTTTTAGCCTCACGAATATTAGAATTTTATTATGAAAAAAGTATTATTTACAACCTTAATAATGATGAGTTTAAACGCTATCGGGCAGAATGTGATGTCTCCGGAATTGTTATGGAAATTAGGAAGAGTAAGTGCTCTTGGACTTTCGAAAGATGCGAAGAATGTTGTTTTTAAGGTTTCGACTCCTTCGATCGAGGAAAACAAATCGTCTTCTAAGTTTTACATTATCCCTGTAAATGGCGGAAATGCAACTGAAATTAAAGACACAAAAGAAATCCTGCCGGACAAAAATGTTTCGCCTGACGGAAAGTTTTTAGTGTACAATGAAGAAGTAAAAATTGACAAGGTTTTAGGTAAAGATTTTTATCCAAAACTGGACAAATCTGATGCTCAAATTTACGATGGTTTAGATTATCGTCACTGGGACACCTGGAATGAGGGTAAATTCAACCACGTTTTTTATAAAGAAAACAAAGACGGCGCAAAAGGAATTGACATTTTGAAAGGAGAAAATTTTGATTCTCCGCAAAAACCTTTTGGTGGCGACGAAGATTATATCTGGTCTCCTGACGGAAAAAGCATTTTGTATGTATGCAAGAAAAAAGCAGGAACACAATATGCGATTTCTACCAATACAGATATTTATGAGTACCATTTAGAAACTCAAAAAACGACAAACAGAACCGAAGAAAACTTAGGTTACGATACGGCACCTCAATTTTCTCCAACAGGAAATTTAACCTGGCTGCAAATGAAACGTGACGGTTATGAAGCGGATAAAAACGATATTATTGTTGATTTTAAAGGAATCAAAACCAACTTAACAGCAAACTGGGACGGAACTGTAGATAATTTTATCTGGAGTAAAGATGGTAAAAACGTATTTTTTGTAGCTGCTGTTGATGGTACAAAACAATTATTTACAGTAAACTTTCCGGGATTAACCAGAATTGCGATTCAGGTTCGCCAATTAACCAAAGGAGATTTTGACGTAAATGATTTGGTAGGTTTTGCCGGCGATGACATTATCGTAACAAGAAATGACATGAATCACGCTCCGGAAATTTATTCTTTTAACTTAAAGAAAAATAGCTGGAAACAATTGACGAATGTAAATACTGAAACTTACAAAACATTAGCATTAAGCAAAACAGAGAAACGTTACGTTACAACTACTGATGGTAAAAAAATGTTGGTTTGGGTAATTTTACCTCCAAATTTTGATGCCACTAAAAAATATCCAACTTTATTATTCTGTCAGGGTGGGCCACAAAGTCCGTTGACACAATCGTATTCTTTCCGTTGGAATTTCCAGTTAATGGCTGCTAAAGGTTATGTAGTGGTAGCACCAAACCGTCGTGGAATGCCAGGACATGGTGTTGAATGGAACGAACAAATTAGTAAAGACTGGGGCGGACAAGTTATGGACGATTACCTTTCCGCAATTGATGATGTATCTAAAGAAAACTACGTAGACAAATCTCGTTTGGGTTGTGTGGGTGCAAGTTATGGTGGATATTCAGTATTTTATTTGGCTGGAATTCATAAAAACCGTTTCAAAACGTTTATCGCTCATGATGGCGTTTTCAATACAGTAAGTATGTTAGGAACCACCGAAGAGGTTTTCTTTAACAACTGGGATTTTGGTGGCCCTTACTGGGAAAAAGACAATGCTGTAGCTCAAAAAGCATATACTACTTTTAACCCTGCAACTTTGGTACAAAACTGGAATAAACCTATTTTAATTTTCCAGGGAGGAAAAGATTATCGTGTACCAATTGGGCAAGGACAAGAAGCTTTTCAGGCTGCTCAGTTAAGAGGAATTAAATCTAGATTTGTGTATTTCCCTGATGAAAATCACTGGGTTTTACATCCTCAAAACGCTCAGGTTTGGCAAGGTGAATTCTTTAAATGGTTAGACGAGACACTTTAGTCAAATAATTTAAACATAAAAATAGCCGTAGATTTTATAAAATCTACGGCTATTTTCTTTTTTAGACCTTTTAATTATGTAAAAGATTAGCATTAATTTGTATTTCTAAAACAGAAATTTTGAATAAATTGCAGCAATTTCCCGTTATAAATCTTCCCAATCCCCACAATAGCAATCTATGGAGAGCAAAAAAAGTTATACAGCACTCAAAGTTTTATTCAGTTATGTTGCATTACTGGCTTTGGTTGTTACTGTTGGATGGTTTTTATATTCTGAAAATGTAGTATATAACAAACTTGAAAGTAAAATTGCTTTCGAAAAAACCAAGATTCTTAGGGTCAGTAAATTGTTTTCGAATGTGTATAAAACAGAAAGTTTAGCCAGGAAAACAATTCAAAATAACTCTGAAGAAGATTTTAAAAATTACATTATTGAAACCGATTCTTTAAAATCCAGAATCGATACTTTAAAACAAATCGTTACTACACAATATCAAAAAACATTATTGGATAGCGTTACTTATTTGTTGTCTGAAAAAACAAAAAATATCCAGCAATTAAAAACGATAAAAAACAAAGCCGAAGATGAAGTGTCGGTTAATACGGCTATTGACGAAATTACCAAAATGGAGTTCAAACTTCGAAAGCTGGAACTTCAGGATTTCAATAAAAACCCAAATCAGTTGGGCAGTTATCAGCGAAATGTACTTCAAAAATATGTTGATTATCTCAATCAGAATATTCCGGATGACAGCACCAATACGCTAAGCAAACAAGCATCGGATTCTATTTTGGCCAATTCGAAAAAATTGTTGAGCAATGTAAAAATCAAGGCCGAAAAGAAAAAAGAATCGCTGAATTTTGAAGAGAATAAATTACTAAAAAACGAAATCGCCATTTCGGACCAGCTTCGTAAAGTACTTCGAATTATCGAAAGAGAAATTATCATCAACTCGATAAAAAATAATTCGCTAAAAGAAAAGTCCCTTAAAAAAGTCAACGAAATTGTCACCGTATCCGCTATTGTTGGTTTGGTCCTAACGTTGTTTTTCTCGATCCTGATTGTCAGTGATTATTCGAAATCGCAGGTTTATAAAAAACAACTCGAAATTGCGAATTTCAAAACCAAAAATTTGCTTAAAAGCCGCGAACAATTAATTTCTACGGTAAGCCATGATCTTAAAACACCTTTGAGTACCATTGTGGGGTATTCTGAACTTTTGGGCAATTCGGATGTCAATACAAAGCAGTCGTATTTCATTAAAAACATCAAAAATTCATCAGAATATATTACGCAATTGGTTCAGGATTTACTGGACTTTTCTAAGATTGAAGCCGGAAAAATTACGATCGAAAAAGTTCCGTTTTTATTACCTGATATTATTGACGAAGTTGCCAAAAGTATTCAGACCGTTTACAAACACAAAAACATTGATCTTATTATTAATGTAGATGAGAAACTGAATACGAGAATTGTTGGAGATCCGTTTCGATTGAAACAAATTCTGAGTAACATTATCGGGAATGCGTATAAATTTACCGAAGAAGGATTTATAAAAATTAGTGGCTATATATCGGAGAATGATAAGTTTTTTACCATTAGAATTGAAGATACCGGAATAGGAATCGAAAAAGGAAATCAAAAATTAGTTTTTGAAGAATTTGCTCAGGCGAATGAAAATATTGAAAAAGAATATGGCGGAACCGGTTTGGGATTGTCTATTTGCCAAAAAATAATTTCGATTTTAGGCGGCGATTTAAAACTGGAAAGTACATTTGGCAAAGGAAGTACTTTTGTAGTTGAACTTCCCTTGCAGTTTGATAATAGTGTGAATTCAGTTCCTGAAGTCAAAAAAACTGTCGTTCGAAATACTAAGAAACAAACTTTTATTGTTCTGGACGACGATATCAATCTTTTGAATTTGACAAGCGGGGTTTTAAGGCAGGAACAACATCAGGTGCTGTCTTTTAATAGCGCTTTGAAAGCTTTAGAAGCGATTCAGAACACCAATTTCGATTTTATAATTACAGACATACAAATGCCGGAAATGGATGGTTTTGCGTTTTTGAAAAAATTAAAAAGCTCAGGATATTCCACTTATAAAAACCAGCCCGTAATTGCACTTACAGGAAGAACTGATCTTGATGCGGCTGTTTATAACGAAGCTGGTTTTACAACTGTAATACAAAAACCTTATTCGCCTAAAATATTACTGGAGACCATAATTCTTATTTTAGAAAATGATACTTTGCCCAATGTTGACATTAATGAGCAAGAAGAAAAAACCAGTACTAAATTGTATTCTCTGGAAACACTTAAAGAGTTTTTAGGCAATGATGCTGCAGCATTAAAAGAAGTTTTAAAATCGTTTATCGAAAGCAGCTCTGAAAACCTGAATTTATTAGAGAATGCAATGATCGACAAAAATACAGCCGAAATTAATTCAATCGCACACAGAATTGCGCCAATGTTCAAGCAAATTCAGGCGCGAGAAATTGGAGAAATTTTAAAAATCTTAGAAAACAGGGATCTTGAAACTTCTGATTTAAACGATATTTTTAAAGTTTTGAAAGCAAAAACAGACATACTTTTTAAAGCTTTACATACAGAAATAGCTTAATCTATATTGTAATGCTTTAATTTATTATAAAGTGTTTTTCTGGTAATCTTAAGCAATTTTGCCGCTTCGGATTTATTATTCTGTGCTTTTGATAAAGCGTGAATAATAGCTTCTTTTTCGTTTTCTGACAAAGAGAAATCACCATTATTCGTTTGTTGTTTTTGAATCTGAAAAAATTCAACCGGCAACACATCGCTTTTTATAAAATCGCCCTGGGTTAAAAGCGTAGCACGTTTGACACAATTTTGAAGTTCACGCAAATTTCCCGGCCAGTTATAATTTTGAAAAATAGTAACTACTTCCGGCGAAAATCCGATGATGTCTTTATTCAATTGTTGATTGGCTTTTTCTAAGAAATAATCAGCGAAAACCATTAAATCTTCGTCTCTGTCTTTTAATGATGGAGACTGAATCGAGAATTCATTGATTCTATGGTATAAATCTTCTCTAAAATCACCATTCTTTACCGCTTCCCGTAAATCTTCGTTCGTAGCCGTAATAATTCTAATATCAACATTAATTTCTTTATTACTCCCAACAGGTTTGATTTTTCGTTCCTGAAGCGCTCTTAACAGCTGTATTTGATTTTCGTATGAAAGGTTCCCTATTTCATCTAAAAAAAGAGTTCCACCATTAGCAGCCTCAAAATAGCCCATTTTGTCGCTAATAGCTCCGGTAAACGATCCTTTTAAATGTCCGAAGAATTCACTTGCAGCTAATTCTTTTGGAATAGCACCGCAATCAACCGCGATGAAATTATTGTTTTTTCTTAAACTTTGCTGATGAATACTTTTAGCAATGATTTCTTTTCCGGTTCCGCTTTCTCCAATTATCAAAACTGACATATCTGTTGGACTAACCAAATGAATGTGATCTAATAATTTTTTGGATGCAACCGAAATTCCTTTTACAAACTCGTTTTCAGTATTTGGAGTTGGCTTTTTAGTCGATTTTTTTTCCTTTACAGGAATTTCTTCTTCTGTTGCTGAAGATTTCAAAGCATTGGTAATAACCAATAAAACCTCATCAGGATTAAAAGGTTTCGAAATGTAATCTGCAGCACCATTTTTTATGGCTTTTACCGCAGTATTTACATCTGAGTATCCTGTCATAAGAATTACAGGTATTTCAGGATGCGCCGTTTTAAACTCAGACATCAGTCCGATACCGTCAGAATCAGGCAAGCGAAGATCTGTCAAAATTAAATCGAATGATTCTTTTTTGATTGCTAATCTTGCTTCCGCTGCAGAGAAAGCAATGGTTACTTCGTATGCTTTTTTTACCAGAAACTTTTCTAATAATTTGCAAAACGAAATATCATCTTCTATGAGTAATATCTTTGGCATTTGTTTTTAGGGACTTTTTTGCTAAAATAAGACTATTAAAATTGTCTTTTCACAAAATTATGCAAAAAAAAAGAGATTGCTTATCGCAATCTCTTTTTCACCAAAAACATAAATCTAAATTCACCTAATTTATATCTTTAACCAGTTGCCATTGACATCTGAAAAAACAGTAGCCTTTTGGTCACCAACCGATATTTCGAGTTTATACTCTTTTTTTTCATTTACAAATGCCTTGTCCAGTTTTGCTCCCGGATAGGCAGTTTGCAGTGCCGTTTTTACAGCAGCAGGTACAGCATCTGCACTTACTTCTGTGTATTCTGCCTGAGCAGAAACAACCGACTTAGTTTGTAGCGGAGTTGTCTCATTACTTGCGTAAATAGACAAACTTCCTAAAACTATTACTGCTGATAAGATTAACTTTTTCATGTTGCTCTCTTTAATTATTTTTTAATGATGTTTCCTAAAGCATCTGTAAATACAGTATACTTTTTGTCACCACTTGAAATTTCCAACTTGTACTCGTTCTTTTCGTTTTTATACGCTTTTTCAAGTTTTGTATTCGGAAAAGATTTTTCTACAGTTGATTTTACAGCTGCCGGAACAGCATCTGCACCAATTTCAGTAAATTCATCCTGAACTGTCACTGACTGAGTCATTGAAGTTTTTACTACAGGATTAGCTGCCTGAATTGACAAACTTCCTAAAATGATTGCTGCTGATAAGATTAACTTTTTCATAATAATAGTTTTTATGGGTTACTTAATTATTTTTTAAGAATTTTACCAGTAGCATCTGTATAAACAGTAGACTTTTCACCCCTTACAGTGATTTCTATTTTATACTCTTTTTTGTCGTTTACATAAGCTTTATCTAGTTTTACACCTGGATATGCTTCGTCTAACGCCGTTTTAATAGCTGCCGGTACGGCATCAACTTCTTTATATTCGTCCTGAATGTTTACTGATTGAACCATTGAACTTGTCACGGCTACATTCCTTGCTTGCATTGACAACCCTCCTAACAGGATAGCTGCCGATAATATTAACTTTTTCATAGTGATAGTTTTATAGTTCGTTTCTAATTATTTTTTAATCCAAGATCCATCTGCATTAGCAAAAAGTGAACCTACTTTGTCACCTACTGTAACGTCTAGTTTATACTCTGATTTAGCATTTTTGTATGCTTTAGAAAGTACTGCATCCGGATACGCTTTTTTAAGAGCATCTGTAATTGCAACTGGCACTTCTTCTAATTTAATTTCAGTGTATTCGTCTTGAATTGAAATTGTTTTTACGATTGTATTTGTTATTGGAGAAGTTGATGCAAATGATGTTAAACCTCCCAAAACGATTGCGGCTGATAAAAATAGATTTTTCATAATAGTTATATTTTAATATTGTTAATTTTATTTTAGTATTGCTAATTTGAATCTGCATGACATGAGCATCTAAAATTTAATTTGATTATTTTTTAATCCAGGTTCCATCTGCATTAGCAAAAAGGTTCCCTACTTTGTCACCAACGGTAACATCTAATTTATATTCTGATTTTTCGTTTTTATATGCTTTAGTAATTACAGCATCAGGATAAGCTTTTTTCAAAGACTCAGCAATTGGAGCTGGTAATTCTTCTAATTTGATTTCTGTATATTCGTCTTCAATAGAAATCGTTTTTACGATAGTATTTGTAATAGGAGTAGTTGAAGCGAATGAAGTTAAACTTCCTAAAACAATTGCGGCTGATAAAAATAGATTTTTCATAATGTGTATATTTTATAATTATTTAATAGTTGTTTACGCTTTAGATAATGAAATTATTATGCCGTAACGCAAACGCCAGCCCAACAACCGCGTAAAACCCTGTAATTTAAGCATTTAATTCTATTGTGCCAAAAAATAGGATTAAAAATAAGTGTGTAATTTTATGAAATACTGTGTAAAAAGTATACACAAATAGTGTTTACTCAAAGAATTTAAGCATTAAAACCGGTAAACTTTAAAATTATCAGATTCAAATGCTGCAAAAATAAAATTCTCTCAATTATTATAATACAAAACCCGATAGCTTAAAGAATCAATCGGGTTTAAAAAGTTATAAAATAAAAAAGGCTGCCAAAATTGACAGCCTTTATATTATTCTTCTATAGGTTTCATTTTAAATGTATCCATAAAAGCAGTTGTATAATCTCCTGCTATATATCTTGGATCATCCATTAATTGTCTATGGAAAGGAATTGTAGTTTTTACACCTTCTATAACGAATTCATCCAAAGCTCTTCGCATTTTGCTAATTGCTTCTTCACGAGATTGCGCAGTCGTAATTAACTTAGCAATCATCGAATCGTAATTTGGTGGAATTGTATAACCAGAATAAACGTGAGTATCTAAACGAACTCCGTGACCTCCCGGCATATGAAGTGTAGTAATTTTTCCTGGTGAAGGACGAAAATCATTATAAGGATCTTCAGCATTAATACGACATTCTATAGCGTGTAATTCCGGTAAGTAGTTTTTTCCTGAAATTGGAATTCCAGCCGCAACCATAATTTGCTCACGAATCAAATCGTAATCAATTACTTGTTCCGTAATTGGATGCTCTACCTGAATACGTGTATTCATTTCCATGAAATAGAAATTTCTGTGTTTGTCCACTAAAAATTCTACAGTTCCCGCTCCTTCGTATTTAATAAATTCAGCTGCTTTTACAGCAGCTTCTCCCATTGCAGTACGTAATTCGTCTGTCATGAAAGGCGAAGGCGTTTCTTCAGTCAACTTTTGGTGACGACGTTGTACAGAACAATCTCTTTCAGAAAGGTGACATGCTTTTCCGTAAGAATCTCCAACAACCTGAATTTCGATATGACGAGGTTCTTCGATAAGTTTCTCCATGTACATTCCGTCATTTCCAAATGCTGCAGCAGCTTCCTGACGTGCACTTTCCCATGCTTTCAATAACTCATCTTCTTTCCAGACAGCACGCATTCCTTTTCCACCACCACCTGCAGTTGCTTTAAGCATTACAGGGTAACCAAATTCTTTAGCTAATTTTTGTGTTTGTTCGAAAGACTCTAACAATCCGTCTGAACCTGGCACACATGGAACTCCTGCAGCTTTCATTGTAGCTTTTGCAGAAGCTTTATCTCCCATTCTATCAATCATTTCAGGAGCAGCACCAATAAATTTGATTCCGTGTTCCTGACAAATTTTTGAGAATTTAGCATTCTCAGAAAGAAATCCATAACCTGGATGAATTGCATCTGCATTAGTAATTTCTGCAGCGGCAATAATATTTGACATTTTCAAATACGATAAGTTACTTGGAGGAGGACCAATACAAACCGCTTCGTCAGCAAACTTAACATGTAGACTTTCTGCATCGGCTGTAGAGTAAACTGCTACAGTTTTGATTCCCATTTCTTTACATGTACGAATTACACGAAGTGCAATTTCTCCTCTATTCGCAATTAATATTTTTTTAAACATCTTACTTTAATTAGATAATTAGACAATTTGATAATTAGATAATTTTAGATGACTAACAAAACTTGTATTGTGAATCCTTCTAAAATCTAAAATCTAAAATCTAAATTTATTTATGATGGATCAACTAAGAATAAAGGTTGGTCAAATTCTACAGGAGACATATCATCTACAAGAATTTTTACAATTTTACCTGAAACTTCTGATTCGATTTCGTTAAATAATTTCATTGCTTCAATTACACAAAGAACATCACCTTTAGAAATAGTACTTCCAACTTCAGTAAATACTGGTTTATCCGGAGATGGTTTTCTATAGAAAGTTCCAATAATTGGAGATTTAATAGTAATGAATTTAGAATCTTCTGCCGGAACAGATGCTTCGCTAGTTACGCTTACAACCGCTGGAGCTTGTTGAGGAGCTACTGCTTGTGGCAATGCAGCCTGAGCAGGCAATTGTTGTACATAAGTAGTTTCTGTTACATTTCCTTCTAAAGTTGTTCTGATCGTGATTTTCACATCATCCATTTCTAACTTTACCTCTGCAACTCCCGAATTTGCTACAAATTTGATTAGGTTTTGAATTTCTTTTAAATCCATAATGATTCTTTTTTAGTTTTAATTTATTTCTTATCGTAAGCCCATTTTAGGTAAATAGATCCCCAAGTGAATCCACCACCAAAAGCGGCAAAAATAATATTATCTCCTTTTTTGAACTGGTGCTCAAAATCGCTTAATACTAATGGCAAAGTAGCTGAAGTTGTATTACCATATCTTTCGATATTCATTAATACTTTTGATTCTTCAAGATTCATTCTGCTTGCAGTAGCATCTATGATACGCTTGTTTGCCTGATGCGGCACTAACCAATTAACATCTTCGTTAGTCAAATTGTTTCTTTTCAAAATCAACTCACTTGCATCAGCCATATTCGTTACAGCATATTTAAAAACAGTTTTTCCGTCCTGAATAATATTGTGTTGTCTATTTTTAACGGTCTCTTCTGTAGTTGGTATTAGAGAACCACCGGCAGGAATTTTAAGAAAATCGCGTCCTACGCCATCGCTTCGTAAGTATTCATCTTGCAAGCCTAACCCTTCATAATTTGGTTCGAACAAAACGGCACCCGCTCCATCTCCAAAAATAATACAAGTTGCTCTGTCTGTATAATCTACAATTGATGACATTTTATCAGCACCAATTAACAGTACTTTTTTGTATCGCCCTGACTGCACATAAGCTGCAGCAGTTGACATTCCGTATAAGAAACTTGAGCAGGCCGCTTGCAAATCGTATGCAAATGCATTTGTAGCTCCAATTTCTGTAGCAACATAAACTCCTGTAGAGGCTACCGGCATATCTGCTGTAGCTGTTGCCATTATAATCATATCAATCTCTAAAGGATCAATATTTGCTTTCGCAAGTAAATCTTGTGCTGCTTTTATGGCAAGAAACGACGTTCCTTTATCAGCATCTTTAAGAATCCTTCTTTCTTTAATTCCAGTACGAGTAGTAATCCATTCGTCATTGGTATCGACCATTGTTTCTAATACTTTGTTCGAAAGAACGAAGTCAGGAACATAAGCTCCAACAGCGGTAATTGCGGCTGTGATTGTATTCATTATATTCTATTATTTCGTTTCAAATACTACGTATCTGAAAAATTTTTAAAAGACTTGAAAATTACAAAAAAAAACGAAATGAATTTGTATGCATTTTCTTAAAAAAAGAAAATTATAACCAACAAAAAAAACTCTCACTATGTGAGAGTTCTAGTATCATTTACAAAAACGTATTAAGCAACCGCTACAGATTTATCGATAACAACTTGCCCTCTGTAATACATTTTACCTTCATGCCAGTAAGCTCTGTGGTATAAATGTGCTTCTCCAGTAATAGGACATGTAGCGATTTGAGCTACAGTAGCTTTATAATGTGTTCTTCTCTTATCTCTTCTTGTTTTCGAGATTTTTCTCTTAGGATGTGCCATTTTACTATATTATTTATCCGTTAATAGTTTCTTTAATTTGTCCCAACGCGGGTCAATATCTTCTTCTTGTTTACTCTCTTCTTTTTCTTCTTTGACTTTGTTTATTGTCAGCTCATTTAGTTTTTTCAAGGCTTCAGTTTGCAAACTTCCGTCTTTTACTCCTGGATGAACTCGTTTTAGCGGCACCGAAAGTGCAATCATTTCATAAATGTATTGTGCCACATCTATTTCATGCTCTCCATGCGGCAAGATCAACAGCTCTTCGTTATCATTGTTAAATTCATCTCCAAAACGAACAATCAATTTCATTTTTCCTTTTAAAGGCAAATCAAAATCTTCGCTTGTTAGATCACAAGGCACGTTTACCGTTCCTTTGTGTTTGAATTCCAACTCTAACATGTTGCTTTTCTTATCTAAAACTAAACCTACTTTGATATCCGAACTTTGAAATTCGTCGTAATCAAAGTTCTCAAAGAACACGTTACTTATTTGATACTCAAAATGGTGTTTTCCTAGCTTTAACCCTATGAAAGGAATTAAAAATTCTTTTGTTTTGCTCATTTCAACATCAATTTCACCAACTCGTATCTAAAAATCAGATACCTGAATTGGGGTGCAAAGATATAAAATTATTATAAAACTAATAATCTTATTCACCTTTTTTTATTTATAACTGTTTTTCTTTTACTTTAAGAGGTTTTTGAGTAATCTCTTCGTACTGATTTCGCGAGTGAAAAATATCTATCGCAAGATAAACTGCCTCTTTAAATGAATTAAAATCTGCCATGTCTTTTCCGGCAATATCGTAAGCCGTACCGTGGTCTGGCGAAATTCTCACCTTATTTAAACCTGCAGTATAATTTACCCCTTTTCCAAAAGATAAGGTCTTAAAAGGAATTAATCCCTGATCGTGATAAGTCGCAACAATCGCATCATATTTTTCATATTGACCACTTCCAAAAAAGCCATCTGCCGAAAATGGACCAAAAACCATCGTTCCGCTATCAAATATTTTCTTTAAAGCTGGTTTCAAAATCAAATCTTCTTCTTTACCAATCACACCACCATCTCCACTATGCGGATTTAATCCTAAAACAGCAATCTTTGGTCTTACAATACTAAAATCCTGAATTAAAGATTTTCTAATGGTTTCAATTTTTCTTGTAATTAATTCTTCTGTCAAATGCGAAGAAACCTCACTTAAAGGCACATGATCCGTTAGCAAACCAACTCTTAAATTATCCTGCACCATCATCATCAATGCATTTCCTTCTAATTCCTGATCTAAATAATCTGTATGTCCCGGAAATTTAAAATCTTCTGACTGAATGTTGTATTTATTAATTGGAGCTGTTACCAAAACATCAACCAAACCATCTTTTAAAGCTTTTGTTGCTGCAACAAATGATTTTATAGCGTACTCTCCTATTTTCTCATCGTTTGTTCCTAAGTTAATATCCACACCTTCTTTCCAAAGATTAAAAACATTTACTTTCCCAGGAACAACCTGATCTAATTTATCTACTCCATGAAACTGAACTGTAGAAGTAAAACTTTTTTTAACAAACGAAAGTATTTTAGCATTGGCAAAAATAACAGGTGTACACATTTCTAACATGCGAGAATCTTCGAATGTTTTTAGTATAACTTCGCTTCCAATACCGTTTAGATCTCCAATTGAAATTCCAACAATTATATTTTCTGCATTTTTATTCATGTGCTCAGGTTATTTATTACTAATTTTGATGTGCAAATTTAGTAAAATAAAACAACAATGTTTACAGGAATTATAGAAACCCTTGGAAGGATTCACGAAATAAAAAAAGACCAAAGCAATCTTCACGTAACAGTAGAAGCCTCTATTACCAACGAATTAAAAATAGACCAGAGCGTCTCGCACAACGGAATATGCCTGACAATTGTCGCCATAAAAGATTCCTTTTATACCGTTACTGCTATCGAAGAAACCATTTCGAAAACAAATATTGGCGACTGGAAAGTTGATGATATTGTAAATTTAGAAAGAGGAATGAAACTTGGCGATCGTCTTGACGGACACATCGTGCAAGGTCACGTAGACCAGACAGGAACCTGCATTAAGATTGAAGAAGCAAACGGAAGCTGGAACTATACTTTTGAATACGATAGAAACCTCAGCAATATTACCATCGAGAAAGGCTCAATAACTGTAAACGGAGTTAGTCTTACTGTTGTAAACTCTAAAACAAATGAATTTAGCGTTTCCATTATTCCGTATACTTACGAAAACACTAATTTTAAAAATTTCGAGGTTGGAACTAAAATTAATTTAGAATTTGATGTTGTTGGAAAATATATATCCAGACTTTATTCGATAAACAAATAAGACTCAAATTTAATTTCATAAAAAAAAGTTTCAATTTAAATGAGGGCACTGAAAAACATCCCTTATTTTGATCAGGTTTATTTTTTAGACAAAAAAAAAAAAAAAAAAAAAAAAAAACGCTTATAATAGGATTTAAAAGTATCCGTTGTAAGCGTTTTTTGTTTTATAACTGTTTTTTATTTGAGGCTATATGTGTTGATATTTGATTTATAGAGGCATTTTATAGAAGTATACTTACTTTAAGTTTCTTACATTAATTTCAGTATTCTTTTTAAGTTGACTGTAAAAATAGCCATCGCTCCTTGCATTTGCATATTGGTGATACCATATGATAGTGCTCTATCGTATCCATGTACATTTTTTAATTCACTGTTTTTAGCTTCTATTTTGTATCGATGTTTGGCCTTTTCCTTATAGTAGTCGGTTTCTTGGAAAGCAATTTGTTCTTGGTGTAATTCTGATTTTATTGATACCGAATATGTTTTTGTCTTTGATCCTTCTTTGTAATACCCTTCTTTTAAAGGACAAGACTTGCATTTTTGGACATCAAAATAATAGGTCTCTACTTGATTTGTTCCGACATTTTTTTTACCCTGTTTTGATTTTTTTATAGCCATATGGCCTGCAGGACAAACAAACCTGTTGGCATCTTTATTATAATCGAATTTATCTTCGTCTTTTCTGGCACCTTGTGCTATTATAGAATTCAGTTTAGCTACCACTTTAATCTCTAACTCGCTTGCTCGCTTGAGATTTCATGTTCCTATATAAGCTCCATCGCCGATAATAGTATCAACATCGATTCCGTTTTCTTGGCTAATTTCCAAAAGTTTAGGCAATTCTGGTCAATCTGCTTTCTCTGCTGAGGTTACTACAGCCGCTGTGATGATGCGCTCTTCGGTCATCGCTAGATGAGTCTTGTATCCAAAGAAAGTGCTATCAGCGGATTTATGACCTGTTTTAGCATCTGTATCTTTTGACAAAGTATAATTTTCCTGAGTATCTTCTATAGTTTCTTTAAGCAGGTTTAGCTTTTCTTTTACAGCAGGTATAGAACTTAAAGATTCTTCTTTTTCTATATGCTGCTCGAGTTCTTTACAATAAGCGAATTCTTTTTCTAATTCATTGGTAGTGTTCTTCTCAGGCATATGCTCTTTGAATTGATCCTCAAATAGATATGCCGTTTCTCGAAGTAGTTTAGAACGCTCTCTTAATACATCAATTGCTGCAAACGGATTGGATCTCGATAAAGTATGTGTAGCATCAACTAATAGACCTAGATTTAATGATTCCCTTTTCAACAGCTATAGCCACTGTTTTACCAATGAGTAGATTTAATAAGTCTGTATCTTTAAGACGAAGCTTAAGAAATTTCGTCAATGAACTTGGATTAATGACACCTTCCTCGGGAGGTCATTTCTAAGAAATACTTAAAAGACATATCAAAACGTGAACGCTCTACTACATCAACATCCGAGACATCATAAATTGTTTTTAGAAGCAAAAACTTAAACATGCGCACTGGGCTTTCTGCGGTGCGACCATTATTGGTGCAGTATTTATTTAGCAACTCATCGTAGAGGAATGAAAAATCTATTAGTTCATTAATTTTTCTCAGTAAATTATCCTGGGGAACAATTAAATCATAATAAAGAAGAATTGGGACTAAACTGAATTTGTTGCTATTGAATTAACATTTAAAAAGTCTTATGATTACACCCAAAAAATACAAAAAAAGGAGCAGAAAACTTTTAGCTTCTACTCCTTTTAATTTAAAAATCATTCCTTAAAAAGACTTTTTCAGTGCCCTCCATTATTGCAGAGCTTTTTTTATTTTATACCTGTATATCATTATACCTCCTAAAACAATCGCCAATATCAACAGAATAAAAATATGTTCATCTATTGGCACCCTACCTCCCGGAGGTTGATCCGGCGGACCCCCCGGCTCCGGCGGCAAATCACCACCACCATCGTCCTGTGCGAAAGCAGTTAATACATTCATCAAAGTCAAACAAATCGTAAAAAAAATAGCCTTTATTACCTTCATAATTTTAACATGTTGCTATACAACAAGGTAGGTTGTTAAATTTATTTATTTTAAATATAATTCGCACAAAAACAGGGGCTTATATGCAAATACCCAACAAATGTATACGTTTTTTGCAAAAACACAATGTTTAAAGCAAAAAAAACAGAACAAAAACGATTTTAATTCCTTGATGTAAGAAATAGACCAAATAATTAAATTTTGATATTTGAGGATGAAGCGCAAAGCTTGGGGATGAAATGTCAAAATAAAATAAGAACTTTGTAATCTAAGAATTTTATATGACCCCTATAGAGCTTTTGAAGTTTATGCTTCCTGATTTTTTAGTAGAACATTTTGAAGTAGTTTCATCTACTAATACCCAAGAAATATTACACCTCTATTTTGAAGAGAATTCTAAACCTCCCAAAGAGTTTAATGATCTTCAATTAGTCTCAAAGGGTTTTCAAGATGAGATTACCATTCAGGACTTTCCTCTGAGAGGCAAGTTCGTGTATTTACATATCAAAAGACGTCGCTGGACTAATAAAGATACAGGCGAGATCGTTAAAAGAGATTGGAATTTAGTTGCTAAAGGAACCCGCATGACTCAAGAGTTTGCGGCTTTTTTAAAAGAAATTAATAGATAAGGCCGCTATCGATTGTCGAACCATTGGAGGTTTCTTCGGAGTCAATGGGAAAAAACTACAAAGACAATACAAAAAACATCTAAGCTCCTTTAGTACTTGGGCTCCAAGAGAACATGCGCATGAGTGGATTATTTATCCTGAAAATATAGGTACTCACTTGTCAATTGATGAAGTAGCCTTGTCTCAGGGTGAGCTTTTTACTATTGTAACCAATAAGGAAGCTAGAGGTAAAAAAGGTTGCTTAGTGGCTATTATTGCAGGGACAAAGGCAGATCAGGTCATTGAACATATCTGTAAAATTGATTACAAAAAAAGATGTTATATCCAAGAAACAACACTTGATATGGCTAATTCCATGAAGTTGATCTCCAAAAGATGTTTTCCAAGAGCGGTACAGGTTACCGACAGATTTCATGTTCAAAAATTAGCTCTAGAAGCATTACAGGAGATTAGAATAAAATATCGTTGGGAAGCGATGGATACTGAGAATCGAT
>NZ_CP045928.1:5496564-5691485 GCF_009664855.1 Flavobacterium sp. SLB02 | reverse complement strand
AAAGCCTACAGTTTAACCCAACAACTACGAGGTATTTACAACAATCATAACAATAAACATATTGCGATGACCAAACTGGCACATTGGTACAGGAATGTAGAGGACTCAGGGTTTAAAAATTTTAATACTCTTTTAAATACTATAACGGTTAATTACCAATCAATCTTAAACTATTTTAATAATAGAAGTACTAATGCTTCTGCTGAATCATTCAATGCTAAAGTAAAAGCGTTCAGAAGTCAATTTAGAGATGTGCGTAAAGTAGATTTCTTATTATTCAGATTATCTAATCTTTTTGCCTAATCCCCAAACTTTGCGTTTGATCCATATTTGATCCACTTTTGAAATCATCCATTTTTCAAAAGCCCATGAATACTGGGTTTGTGTCATATAAAAAAAGCCTCTACATTGCTGTAAAGGCTTTTTGTGGTCCCACCTGGGCTCGAACCAGGGACCACCTGATTATGAGTCAGGTGCTCTAACCAGCTGAGCTATAGGACCGGTTTGAGGATGCAATATTACTACTATTTTTAATTCACTCCAAATATTTTGGGATATGATTTCTAATTAATTTTAAATAATAGCGAGTCCTTTTAGAACACAATTGATTTTCAACCTTTTATTTCACATCTTTAGAAGACATTTTTTTATCTAATTTCCTGACAAAGCTCTACCAAAACCCCATTTGTGTTTTTTGGATGCAAAAAAACTACTAATTTATTATCGGCTCCTTTCTTCGGAACTTCATTTATCAAGACAAAACCTTCGCTTTTTAGGCGAATAATTTCAGCATGGATATCTTCAACATCAAAAGCGATGTGATGAATACCCTCTCCTTTTTTTTCTAAAAACTTAGCAATTGGACTTTGCGGATTTGTTGCCATTAAAAGCTCAATTTTATTGGTTCCGGTTTGAAAAAAAGACGTCAGGACTCCTTCGCTCTCAACTGCCTCTTCTTTATACGACGGAACGCCTAATAATTTTTCGAACAAAACATTAGCATCATCCATATTTTTTACTGCAATTCCGATATGTTCAATTTTATTTACCATCTTAAATATAATTTACTGATTAATATAAGTATTAAAATAACCACATTCGGCGATTACATCCTGATAGTATTTTGTGTCTGAATAATCTCTTTTCAAAGCTTTAAAACCACTCCAGGCTATAAAATTAATTTTATCATCATTTGCTTCCCACCAGTTTTTCAGATCATTATACTTATTATTATAATAGTCGTTACGCTCGCATTTTGCCAGCATATAAATACATTTTGCTTTTTGTTCTTTTGTAGTCGCCGCTTCAAAAGCTTTTTGATAATACATTTTAGGAACATCACAATTGGTAATCATTTTTTTCATTGAATCTCTAAAAGAATACGGATTCGAACCATAACCTACAATACTGATTTCATAAAAAGTTCTGCCGTTCCCAAAATGTGTGATGTTATAAAACGCATTCCCTAACAATAAACTGTTCGTATAAACATCTTCTTTTTGTGCCAGTTTATCCTGCATTGCTTTTATAGTATTCAAAAATTCAAGTTGTGTATATTTCTTTTTTTGATAAGCCGAGTGATCACAATCGTGACAATCTTTAATATTTCCGTTAAACGGATTTCCTAAAAAAGTATAATACTGAACTGAATCTGCTTGCT
Organism: Flavobacterium sp. SLB02; assembly: GCF_009664855.1. Lineage (GTDB taxonomy): Bacteria > Bacteroidota > Bacteroidia > Flavobacteriales > Flavobacteriaceae > Flavobacterium. Next base: position 5,689,825 of record NZ_CP045928.1, on the reverse strand, counting down.
GAATATATGTAATTGCTTCGGGAATTTTATTTTTGAATGTTGCCTGAACTGCCTGAAAATTATTAATATCTTTCAATTTTAGATAATAAATCCTAGCTCCAATTTTCTCGATTTCAGTTTTATTTGGCTTAGCCAAAAATCCTTTCATATCTAACAAATTCTTTTCGTTATCATAAAAGGCATTTCCACCTCCCCAATAATACAAATTAGAATGAGAATCACCACCAAACAATTCTACCATTACAGGATTTGCTTTCGCTCTATATAATGTAGCCAAATAATTCTTACTCCATTGCGCCGCATTTTGATAACGGAATTCTTGCCCTTTATACGTTTTTGGAAGTTCCTGATACAACCAATTCAAATCGGCCAGGATTGTTTTTTCATTTTTATCAGTAAGTTTATCTATTTTACTCATGTTATTTACAAAACGAAGCAAACGCAATTGATAATTTGCCAATTCAGTCTTCGGCATTGTTTTTTCCGCTTTATTCAAATTGTTGTCTGCGGCAGTATAATCCCCTTTTAAGGTTTGCAGATATCCTAATGAAATATCCCATAAATATGGTTTTTCAGTATTTCCGGCAGCGGCAATTTTAGACACTAAATCGAACGCTTTAGTATTCATTTTAGCTTTATTTGCTTCTCTGTTTTCTGCAACTGTTTGTTTAACAACAGGCGAATTATAATCGTCAGTATTTGTTTTTACCTCAAACGAATTATTTATTGCTTGTTCCTGATTGTTCACTAATCGGGTTAGTAAAAAGTTTAAGTGTTCACTTTTAGAATCTAATTCATAAATTTTTCCGATAGCCTGGGTTTCATCTTTATAATATCCGTGAATTGCCCAAAGTGCTGCTTTTTCTTTATTATTTTTTGCCATTGCCAAAGACTTGTTCCAATCGGCATCATTTTGCGGACGGAAGCTATAAGCTGTAACAACTCTCAATTCAGGACATTTATCAAATACCTGTGCATATAAATAATTGGAAGTCGAATATTTTTTCTGCTGGTAATTTATTCCCGCCACATATGACAGCGCACGATAATACAAAGTATTTTTCACTACCGAAGCTTCGGTTTTATTAAAAAACTCAATTGCTTTTTTCTTGTTGCTGCTATAAAAATAAGCCTTCATAGTAAGAAACCAATACCTGTTTTTCAAGAACGAATCTGAAGTTGTATTATAAACATTCTCTATAGACTGAATCATTTTGAGATCATTAAAAGTTTTTGCCACAACGGGATCATAACTCCAATAATCAGTATTTATCGAAACTGTTTCTATTTTTTGTGCCAAATACAAAAACTCGACAAAACTCTTCACTTTGGCATCTTTTAAAGCAATCTTTTTACCCCATTTTAATGACGTCTGATTCTCTTTTTTATTTTTAAAGAAAACATGAAGTTGTGCAATATCTGTCTTGTTTTGTGGTGCTTTTTTCTCAGAAGAATATCTTGTCGTTTCTTCGCCAATTAAAAAATAATTTACAGTTGTAGTATCGACTTTTCCTTTTAGGTAATTCGACCAATCTGATTTTATATTTTCATTGAAACGCGAGTTATGCTCGGTATCAAAACCAATTCCGTAAAAAATAGCACCTGATAAAAAAAGTGGCGAATATGATTTATCAGTAAATGTTTCAGGCGTGAAGTTTGAATTATAACCAAAGAAATCCCAGTCATCGCCACCTCCACAAGCATAAATTATTCCGTATACAGAAAGTAAAGCAGCACTAGAAACAAGAAATAACTTGCTTAAAAATATTCTTTTCATAGTTTTTAATATTGAATTCGTCTAAATCGTAAAATATAATTTCTCTTGGGCGCTGAACTACATTATCATCTAGTTCATCTGCCATTTCTTTTAAATCTTCTGAGGAAATTGCTTCTATTTTAAGCAAATCATTTTCTTCATAAAAAACGCCATTTTTATAATTTGATTTTTTTACCTTAAAAAAAACAGCATCAAGTTTCTCAAAATTAATATCTTTCTGAAGCTCGTTTGCATTTAGTTTGGAACGTAATCCGATCACTTTTTGATTCCTGATATGAACTCCCCAAGAATAAATTGGCAAAGCAAAATCAAGATGCAGTGGATATTTTTTTAAACTCTTCAAATATTTTCCTGCGGTTTCTTGGCTGTAAATAGAATTTTCAGCATCCGGTGCAATTGTACCCATATTATAATACATCAAAACTCCCGAATCGACATTTGGAATTTTTGTTTTCTTAAAATATTTTACCTGATGCAGACGAATTGTTGCCGAAAGTTTTTTCTTCGAGAGTTTTTTAAATTGTTCTATAAATTTAAGATAATTGTCTTTACTTTTTAATGTCCAATCACAATCGATTTGAATTTCCTGATAAGCAATTTTATTCTTAGCATTAATTTCTTCGACCAAATGAACGGTCTTTTGAGCCAGATCATCAATATCGAGATTAGGCAGTGACATGACTTTGTTTTGAATAAAAACTACAGGAACAACATTAAAACCATTGATGTTTTCCTGAAACCGGACGGGACTTATAGGGATTGGTTCTTTAGATTCAGGATACAGACCTATATCAAAATAGCGAATATAAAGCTTACTCACATCATTACCCTTCAAGACTTCTTTCTCGGTTTCAGATAATTTAAAGATGGTTTTCCAATAATAAAAAGCTACGATTGGCTTTTCATTTTTACCACAAGAAATTAGCAAAAGGAATACTAAACCAACGAAAAATCTTTTTGTCAAAACCTGGAAAAATTATATTTGAAATCAAAAGTAAGAAATTATATCGTGGCGATGATTTCAAATTCAAAAAAAATAGAGAAACAAATGAAAGCTGTAAATCCTAATAAATGGATAAAAAATTTCAATTAAAGCAAATATAATCGTTATTTTGTGCAATCAAATTCAGAAAACATTATGTTGAAAAACAACTTCAGATATATTTCATTTTTACTGGTATTTTTAATGTTGAGTTGCGCCAAACGAGGCAGCATTACCGGTGGATTAAAAGATACTCTTGCTCCGGTTTTAAAATATAGTTCTCCAAAAAACATGACTACTAATTTTGAAGGCAATGAAATCATTTTAGGATTTGATGAATACGTAAAGCTTAAAAACCTGAACAAGCAGCTTATTATTTCGCCTCCTATGAAGCATGAGCCGCTTATCTTGCCTACCAATGCAAGTAAAGTTATTACGATAAAAATAAAAGACACTTTACAACCCAACACAACTTACAGTTTTAACTTCGGGCAAAGTATTGCCGACAATAACGAAGGGAATGCCATCAATCAGTTCAAATATATTTTCTCTACAGGACCTTATATTGACTCACTATCTATTAGCGGACAAATAAAAGATGCTTACGAAAAAAACGTAGACAATTTTGTATCTGTAATGCTTTATGAGGTAAATGACACTTTTAAGGATTCTTTAATTTACAAACAAAGCCCTAGATATATCACAAATACTCTGGACAGTTTGAGAACTTTTAAATTAGAAAATTTAAAGGCCGGGAAATATTTATTAGTAGCATTAAAAGACAAAGGCAGCAACAACAGATACAATCCGAAAGATGATAAAATTGGATTCCTTAAACATTATATCACAGTACCAAATGACACTGTATTTGAATTAGAATTATTTAAGGAAGTATTGCCCCTAAAAACATTCAAACCAATTCAGGCATCAGGAAACAGATTATATCTTCCTTATGAAGGAAAACAGGATTTTAAAACTTCTAAACCTAAAATTGTTCTTAAACACGGCAATGACGTTCTAGAAACAATCGTAACCGCTTTTCCTAAAAAAGATTCCCTGCAAGTTTGGTACAAGCCGATAAAAGCGGATTCATTATCAATGGAAGTAAGCAGAGAAAACTTTAATAAAAAGTTCTCTTTTAAAGTAAAAGATCAAAAGAAAGATACTTTGAACATTACGGCATTGCAAAACGGAGTGATTAATTTCAGAGATCGTTTTACATTAGAATCTTCAACACCGTTGGTGAAATTTGACAAATCAAAAATGAGATTAGTCAATAAAGACTCTGTGGCTGTAGACTTTACGACAGAATACGATGAATTTGAACAAAAATTATATGTCGACTTTAAAAAAGAACCAGTCGAAAAATACAATGTTACCTTTTTCCCTGGTGCTTTGACTGATTTCTACGAAAAAACCAACGATACTCTGGCTTATAAATTAACCACAAAAGAACACTCTGATTACGGAAATCTTGTTTTGAATTTGCAAAACGTAAAACGCTTTCCTATAATAGTTGAGGCTACTAATGCAAAAGGAGATGTTGTGTATGCAAGTGATTACTCCGAAGGCAAAACCAAAATGGAATTTAATTTAATGGTTCCCGATAAATTCACCATTCGAATTATATACGACGACAATAAAAACAAAAAGTACGATTCAGGAAACTTTTTGAATAAAACCTACGCAGAAGAAGTCTTTTACTATCAAACAGAAGTTGACGTAAGAACGAATTGGGATGTTGACCAGGCAATTGATTTAAGCGTTCCTTTTAGTCCTGAAGTAGAAAAAAAGAAAATCGAGAAAAAGAAAAAAGAAGACGCCAAAAAGAGAACAGCATTCTAGATTTTAATTTGGAAAATATCTTTATCACTTAAGAAATCAAGTTTTTTTCGAGTTTCCAGCATTGCATTTTTATCTAAATCAACGATAAAAACAGCTTCGGTTTCCTGTGGTTCTAAAATAAAATTCCCCAGAAAATCAACCACTTGCGAATGCCCTACGTGTTCGTAATTGTTTGCGTCCAGTCCTACTCTATTTACACCAACTACATAACTTAAATTCTCGATTGCTCTTGCTTTTAGCAAAGTATCCCAGGCATTGGTACGTACTTTTGGCCAATTGGCCACATATAAAAGCAGGTCATAATTTTCGACATTTCTGGCAAAAACCGGAAACCTTAAGTCGTAACAAACCTGTAAACAAATTTTCCAGTCAAGATATTCTACAATTACTTTCTCTTTTCCGCTTGTGTAAAACTTATCTTCTCCGGCAAGCGAAAACAAATGTCGTTTGTCATAATACTGAATTTCCCCTGACGGAAAAACAAACAACATTCTATTATAATACTTTTCGTTTTCGACAATAATCAAACTTCCCGTAATGGCGAAGTTTTTTTGTTTTGCCAGAGACTGGAGCCACAATACTGTTTCACCCTGCATGCTTTCAGCAACTTCGGGCGCATTCATGGTAAATCCGGTTGAAAACATTTCTGGAAGTACTACCAAATTAACCTCAGCATCGATCTGATTTATTTTCGATTCGAAGCTTTTTCTGTTTTTACAAGCGTCTTCCCAATAAAGGTCTGATTGTATAAGTGCGATTTTCATACTTCAAAAATACGAATTTTAAGATTAAAATTATTTTTTGAAAAAAAGCATTACCTGCAAAATTTTCTCAAAACACCTCGTAAAATCACATATCTTTTGGATATTAAAAATGTTTCACGAAAAAATATTGCAAAAAACATGTACATTTTGCAAAAAATATGCAAATGTGAAAAATAAATTTTTATATTTGATCGCCAATAAAAACCAAAAAAAACATGAAAACCAAAAAAAACATGAAAACCAAAGAATTATGAAAACAAAGCTAATTTCATTAGTGTTTATTGGGGGGATGATCTTCTCAGCAAATGCAAAAGAGGCTGCAATTAAAAAGCACCTTTTTGAACAAAAAAGCAATCAGACAGAAATTTCAGGCCAAGTAGTTGGTCAGGATGACGGAATGCCAATTGCCGGAGCAACAATTTATGCAAAGGGCAATAATAAAATAGCTACCATAACTGACGAAACCGGAAAATTCAAACTAAATGTTCCGGAAAACGAAACTCACATCATCGTTACTTACATGGGTTATGCCTCTTTAGAATATAAATTAGACAATAAACAAGATTTAGTTATAAGCTTAAAACCAGCCGAAAATGTTTTAGATCAGGTTTTGGTAACGGCATTGGGAGTCAAAAAAAGCAGTAAATCTGTAGCATATGCAGTAACAGAACTAAAAGGAACTGAATTTACAAAAGCGAAAGAAACCAATATCGCAAATGCATTAGTAGGTAAAATTGCCGGTGTAAACGTGAGCAGCACCGCAACTGGCCCTAACGGTTCGAGCAGGGTTGTAATAAGAGGTAACGGATCATTAAACGGAAATAACCAGCCGATGTATGTGGTCAACGATTTGCCTATAGACAATACCCAACTAAACTTGCCTGGAATTGGAAACGGACCTGGATCTACCAGAATAAATGTTGACCGAGGTGACGGAACATCAGTAATTAATGCTGATGATATTAAAACCATTACCGTTTTGAAAGGTGGGACGGCCGCTGCATTATACGGTGCAAATGCTGCGAATGGGGTTATTTTAATACAAACCAAAAGAGGATCTGCGCAAAAAGGAATTGGAGTAGATTATAATACTTCATTTACTTTCGAAACTCCATCGATCATACCTGATTGGCAATATGAATACGGTTCAGGAGCAAACGGAAAAAAACCAACAACACAAGCGGAAGCTGTTGCTGCCGGACGTTGGTCCTGGGGTGCTAAATTGGACGGAACAGATGTCGTTCAGTTTGACGGAGTTGCAAGGCCTTATGTAGCTCAAAAAAATAATATCAAGAATTTCTACGAAACAGGAACTACATTCATTAACTCCCTGGCTTTATCAGGAGGAAATGAAAAAGCAACCGGACGTCTTTCTTTTTCGAACATGGACAATCAGGGTGTTGTGCCAAATTCTGATTTTAATCGAAAAAGCATTAACATCGCCAGTAATGTAAACTTAACAAACTGGTTAAAGTTTGATGTTGTAGCTCAATATAATTTAGAGAAATCAAATAACAGAGTTACGGTTTCTGATGCTGAAGCAAATCCAAACTGGGGAACTTACATGATTGCTAATAGTGTTGACATTAGAAATCTTGCTCCGGGATATGATGCAAATGGCGTAGAAGAGGCATGGAATCCTGTTGCGGTGGCTACCAACCCGTATTTTGTAGTTAACAAAATAAAAAACAATGATACTAAAAATCGTTTTATCGGAATGTTGAATGTAAAACTAAACTTTACACCAGAATTATTCCTTCAAGGTAGAATTGGCCAGGATTTTACAGATTATCAGTTCTTTGGATACATCCCAAAAACAACTTTAAACAATCCGATTGGTTACGCACAAGGTTCAAGAGTTAAAATATCCAACCTGAATTCTGAAGCTATTTTAAATTATACCAAGAAAAACATCTATAATAATTTCTCTTTAAATGCTTTAATTGGGGTAAACTCCCGTACTAATTTAAGAGACGAAACCAGATTTGAAGGTTCAAACTTTGTATTAGATGATTTTTATGCGATAAGCAATTTATCTACTCTTACTTATAGCTATCCTTACGGAAAAACCAAAACAAATTCGGTTTATGCTGCAGCAGATTTAGATTATAAAAACATCGTGTTTTTGAACATTACAGGCCGTCAGGATTGGTTCTCTACACTTTCAAAAGATAACAATACAGTATTTTATCCTTCTATTGGAACGAGTATCATTGTTTCAGACATTGTAAAAATGCCGGAATTTATTTCATTTGCCAAACTAAGAACTTCATGGGCTCAGGTTGGTGGAGCAACACCGGATCCTTATGCATTGAACCAATCGTATTCGATGATTCAGGGCGGGCACAATGGTCAGCAATTACAAGGACCAACAAGTTCAAGAGTTCCTAATTCAACTTTAAGTCCGTTGACCTCTACCACATTTGAAATTGGAACCGATTTAGGATTTTTCAATAATCGCTTAAATCTTGATTTTGCTTACTACAACCGCGCCACAACAAATGACATTGTAGAAACTACCATTTCAAACGCTTCAGGATCAAGCACTGCTTTATTGAATCTAGGAAAAATGAGAAACAAAGGGGTTGAAGTTTTATTGAGTGGAAAAATCATCAATTCTGAAAATTTCTCATGGGATGCAAGTTTCAACGGATCTTACAATCAAAACACCGTTGAAGCACTTACAGATCAGTTGAACTCTATTACAATGGCAACATCTGTAAACGGATATGTAACCATAACGAGTGATGTTGGTCGTCCTTACAGTATCATCAAAGGATACAAACCTCGTGTAGATGCAAAAGGAAATACTGTTTATAATGTAAGCGGAGGTTCTGCAACGATAGCACAAGGTCCGCTTGAAGAATTAGGTCAGGGAGTTCATCCTTGGGCAGCAGGAATCAGCAATGAATTCAAATACAAAAACATCTCATTCAGCTTTTTGATAGATGGTAAATTTGGAGGAAGCTTATATTCAGGGACTGATTTATACGGAACTCGTATGGGATTAACAAAATTAACGCTTGAAGGCCGTGAGAACGGATTACCAATAAAAGGGGTTGATACCAACGGAAATCCTGTTGATATGGTGATTGCTCCAGAAAACTTAAGAACGTATTACGACGGTTTAAGAAACATTTCGTCAACGTTTGTTTATGATGCAAGTTTTGTAAAATTAAGACAAATCATTCTGGGGTACGATTTACCTATTCAAAACATCAAAGGATTATCAAAACTTCAGGGAGCTTCTATTTCATTTATCGCACGAAACTTATTCATTCTTTACAAGAAAACACCAAACGTAGATCCGGAATCTGTATTTAGCGCAGGAAATGCTCAGGGTGTAGAACAATTTGGAGTACCAAAAACCAGAAGTTTCGGTTTAAGTTTAAATGTTAAATTTTAAACTCACTTAGTTGCTAATTTTTAAATTAAAAGACATGAAAAAGTTTACCATATTATATATTGCAGGAATACTTTTAGGAAGTATGGCTTCCTGTACTGATGATTTTGAAGAAATCAATACTAACCCCAATTCTGTTGACAAACCAAACCCGAATTTCGTTTTTAGTAAAGCACAACTTGACGGTTTAAACAACAATTACTTCTTTACCAATATTCTCGAATGTGGCGGAATGATTCAACATTATGCTACTTACAAAGAAGCTTCGGGTGTGGGTGACAAATATTTAAGCAATGAAGTTTACTTTTCAGCTTATTTCAATCAATTGTATCCAACTGCTTTAAACGAAACTGAAATTGTAATTAATGCCTTAAAAGCAAATCCTAATGACAGCAACAAACTTAATATTGCCAGAATCTGGAGAGCTTATTTATACCATAGAACTACAGATTTATATGGAGACATTCCATATTCAGATGCTGCGAGAGCAATTAGCACACAAGTTTTTCTTCCAAAATATGATTCTCAGGAATTCATCTACAAAGATTTACTAAAAGAACTGGATGAAGCTGCAACTGCATTAGATCCTGCGAAACCAAGTTTTGGCAAAGCCGATTTTATTTATGATGGAGATGTCGCAAAATGGAAAAAATTCTCTTACTCTCTAATGCTTCGTTTAGGATTGAGATTAAGCAAAGTTGATCCTGCATTATCAAAAACCTGGGTAACCAAAGCCATTGCCGGAGGAGTTATCCTTAACGGAATTGATAATGCCATTATGAAATATACTGACGGACCAAATGATTTCAACAGAAACCCGGTTGGTTTCGATGCCAGAAGACAAGATTTTACAGCAGGATCGTATGGTCAAAAAAATGTTGAAGGAGGAAAACTAGCCCAAACATTCATCGATTTATTAAAAGATACTGCCGATCCGAGAATTAGTGTCTATTCAGGAGTTTGGCAGGGAACGGTTCAAAACACCACTCTTGCAGTTCAAAAAGGTTTTCCTAACGGAACAAAAATAGCACCAACACCTGTTGAACAAGCCACTTATTCTGAACCTAACCAAAGCACAATTCTTAAATTTGATGCGCCACTTGTACTTTTAAGCAATGCAGAAACAAATTTATATTTAGCCGAAGCTGCTGCAAGAGGTTGGTATACAGGGGAAACTGATAAAGATCTATACGAAAAAGGAGTTAAAGCATCTTTCCTGAACATGGGAATTTATGGTGCCAGTTATGCTATCCCGGATGCAACTGCTTATTTAACGCTTAACCCATATAATGCAGCAGGATCATTTGAAGCTAAAATGAATCAAATTCATACACAGATTTACGTAGCATTATTTGTAGACGAGCAAGAAGTTTATGCCAACTGGAGAAGAACAGGATATCCTGTTTTAGTTCCTGTAAACTTTCCCGGTAACGTTACAAACGGCACAATTCCAAGACGTTTGAAATACTCCACCAGCGAATATTCAGTGAATTCAATTAACTTAGCAGAAGCGGTTAAACGTCAGGGCGAGGATAGTTTTACAACCAGAATCTGGTGGGATAAACAATAATACAAATCAAGAGTTGAAATGTGCCTTTAGGCACTTAATATTGGTAATTATAAAGTTTCAAATTCATTGGCGTGCCGCAGGTACGCAACAAAACAATAACTATTACGTACCTACGGCACGCCATACATTGAGATTCATTTTTTACCAATATTAAGTGCCTAACGGCACAAATTAAGACTCTTAATACAAAAGATAAATGAGCATTTTAATTCTTACGGCATGCATTGCGTTTTTAATCATTCAGATAGCTTGGCTTAAAATCAATCCGTTTATTGCCTTTATCATAACAGCTTTATTAGCCGGCCTTTTTTTAGGTCTGCCAATAGCTACTTTGTCTCAAACCGTACAAAAAGGTTTAGGCGAAATGTTAGGATCTATTACTCTGATTATCGTTTTCGGAACCTGTATTGGTAAACTTACCGTTTCATCAGGCGCCGCCAATGTCATTGCCAAAACTGTTATGGGATGGACGGGCAAAAAATACGTTCGCCTTGGCTTAATGATTACCGGATTTATTGTTGGGATACCGCTATTTTATAGTGTTGGATTTGTTTTGTTAGTTCCATTAATCTTCTCAGTAGCCCATCAATTCAAACTGTCAAAAGTATATCTGGGAATCCCAATGCTGGCATCGCTTTCAGTAGCACACGGTTTTTTGCCGCCACATCCGTCTCCAATGGCTTTAAGCAGTATTTTAAAAGCTGATATTGGACTAGTTTTAGTCTACGGAATCATCATTGCGATTCCAACAATTTTTATTGCGGGTTTGTTATTTTCGAATTTATTAAAAAACATCAAAACCGAATCGGATCATGAAATCCTGAATGTCGAAGAAATAGCTAACGAAGGCAAACAACCTAGTTTTTCTCTTAGTTTATTCTCCGCCTTATTTCCGGTTTTTGGCTTAACGCTGACATCGATATTACCTATGATTTCACAAAATGAAACAGTAGCAAATATTTGCAAAACAGTTGGAGAACCAAGTATGATTATGCTGATTTCTTTATTGATTTGTACCTATACATTAGGAATCAGAATGAACAGAAGCATCACATCAGTAATGGATGATTATGCCGTTGCGATAAAAGATGTGGCTCTTATTGTTCTAATTGTTGGTGGAGCCGGAGGTTTAAAAGAAGTAATGATCGTAAGCGGCGTAAACGAAACTATAGTAGTAACTTTAACACAAATTAACATTCATCCATATTTATTGGCCTGGATGATGGCGGCAATCATACGCGTTTGTGTTGGTTCTGCTACAGCAGCCGGATTAATGACTGCCAGCGTTTTATTACCTTTACTACAAACCACCGGACTCGACCCTAACTTATTGGTTTTATCCGTAGGAGCCGGAAGTTTAATGTGTTCTCACGTAAACGATCCAAGCTTCTGGATGTTCAAAGAATATTTTAATATCAGCCTAAAAGACACGTTCAAATCATGGACCGTCATGGAATCTCTAGTATCTGTTTTAGGAATCATTTTCGTTTTTATTTTAAACTCTATAATACATTAATACCATGAATTTATTACCACAAGAAAAATTTGAAACACTTGGTTTGTCTCTTCCGCCGGCGCCTCAGCCATTAGGAATATATAAACCCTATTTAGTTGATGGTAAATATTTATACCTTTCAGGTCACGGGCCTGTTAACGACGACAAATCCCTAATCATTGGCCGAATTGGCGATGACATGGATATCGAAGAAGGAAAATTAGCAGCAAGACAAGTCGGTTTAACCATGCTATCTACAATTGTAACCAATTTCGGGAGCCTGAATAAAGTAAAACGTGTTATAAAAGTTTTAGGAATGGTGAATTGTAATGGCGAATTCTTGAGACATCCGTATGTAATAAACGGTTGCAGTGAATTGTTTGCCGAAGTTTGGGGACAAGAAAACGGAATTGGCGTAAGAAGCGCCGTAGGAATGGGTTCTTTACCAGACAATATTCCTGTTGAAGTTGAAGCTGTTTTCGAATTATTTTAGATTAAAGAATTTAGCCCACAGATTTTACAGATTAAACAGGTTTGCACAGATTTATTTTTTTGCCACGAATTTCACGAATTAGCACGAATTATTTTTACGCATCGAATTAGTGAAAATTCGTGAAATTGGTGGCGACAATAAACTATAACAAAATTTTCAAACACATAGAAACATAGATTTTACTTGAATACTAGAAGTAAGTAAAAAAGCTAGCTTTTACACATAGCCATGTTTGTTAATGCAAGTGAAACGCCTTTTATACGATTTCAAAAACTATGTCTCTATGTGTTAAAAAAAATTAAGCGCTACATTTAAAAATCATTTTAATCCATATAATCTGTGGCAAAAAACAAAAAATATGAATACAACACCACAAACTAGAATTGCAACTTTTGGAGAATTATTACTTCGAATGAGCGTTGCAGATGGAAACCGATTTACGCAAGCCAATGAAATAAAAATTCATGTTGGCGGTGCCGAAGCAAATGTTTGTGTTTTACTTTCCCAACTCGGGATTCAAACCGATTATATTACACGATTACCCGAAAATGATTTGGCTCAACTGGCTTTAAACGAACTTCAAAAATACAAAGTCAATACTTCAAAATGTGTGTATGGCGGAGAACGTTTGGGATTGTATTTTGTAGAAGCCGGAAATCAAATCAGGCAATCGCAGGTTATTTATGATAGAAGTAATTCTTCGTTCGCAACTATCGAAAAAGATCAAATTAATTGGGATTTGGCTTTCGCCGATGTTATGCATTTTCATTGGTCAGGAATAAGTCCCGGAGTTTCTGAAGAAGCAGGTTTAGTTTGTAAAGAAGCGATTTTGGCAGCACACAAAAAAGGTTTGCCTATTTCTTCTGATTTTAACTTTCGATCAAAATTATGGCAGTACGGAAAACATCCATCTGAAATTATGCCTGATTTGCTTCAATACAGCACGATTACAGTGGCTGATTTAGACGCGATTGAAATTTATTTCGGAATCAAAACCGATAAAAACGAATCAGATGAAAATCGCTTTCAGAAAACATTCGAATTATTAAAAGTAAAAATGCCTTATCTAAAAACACTGGCAATGAGTTTTAGAAAATCAAATGGACCGGCACATTTATACAAGGGATTACTGATTCATGAAGGTAATTTTAACCAAACACAAGAACACAAAATACATGTTATAACAGACCAAATTGGTTCCGGAGATGCTTTCAACGCAGGATTATTATACGGATTATCGAATCAATTATCCGGACAGGAATGTATCGAATGGGCAACGGCCTGTGGCGTAATCAAACAGAGTATTCACGGAGATTTTGCTATAACAAATCTCGACGAAATAAGTCATTTTATTAAAAATGGCTCAAGTAATAGAATTAACAGATAAATAAAGAATATGTACAGCATTTTAAAAGCACAAGGCGTACTTCCGTTAGTCACACAAATCAATATTGAAACAGCCCAAATTGTATTGCAATCGGCGGCTGATGCTGGCATAAAAATTATCGAGTTTGCTGCTCGTGCAGATAATGCTAAAGAAGTTTTTACTCAAATGATTGCCTTTAAAAAAGCCAATAATTTAGATGTAAAAATAGCCGTTGGCTCTATTTTAAGTGTCGATGATGCTGAAGCTTTTCATCAGTTGGGAGCAGATTGCATTGTTTGCCCTCACACTGATTTAGAAATTGGGAATTACTGTTTTAAAAATAATATTTACTGGATTCCAGGAGCTGCAACATTAAACGAAATTCTTCATGCTAATAAATTAGGAGCCGAAATCGTAAAACTTTTTCCTGCCGATAAAATTGGCGGTCCTGGATATGTAAAAGCCATTAGAGCACCTTTTCCTAATTTAAAAATAATGCCAACCGGAGGCGTAACGCTCGAAGAAAGCAATTTAAAATCATGGTTCAAATCCGGAGTGGTTTGCGTGGGAATTGGTTCTAATTTATTTTCGAAAGAAATGCTTTTGAATTTAAATTATGAGCAATCATTACAGGCTTTTCAAAGTTTAATTGAAGTTGTAGAAAAAATCAGAAACTAAAGTTATGCAAAACAATTGGTGGAAAATTAATTCCGAAATCCGCATTGACACGCCATTTTTAGCTGTTTACGAAGATCGTATTCAGGCAAATATCGAGCGTTTGATTGAATCAGTAAATGGCGAAACTCAAAAATTAAGACCTCACATCAAGACGCATAAAATTGGTGAGATTTTGGATTTGTTCAAAACCTACAACATCAATAAAATAAAATGTGCCACTATTGCTGAAGCTGAATTGGCTGCCATACATGAAATTCAGGATGTACTTCTCGCCTATCAGCCTGTTGGCGCTAAAAAAGAGAGATGGATTGCCTTGATTCAGAAATATCCCAATGTTGCTTTTTCGACTATTATTGACAATTTAGATTCGGCGAAAGCATTAAATGAAAGTGCCGAGAAAAACAATCTGAAAATTACCATTTATCTCGATTTAAATACCGGAATGAACAGAACTGGAATTTCGGTTTCTAAAAACTGGAAAGGTTTAATCGATGAAATTGTTCTATTAAAAAACATTCATTTTGCAGGAATTCATATTTACGACGGTCATTTAAAAGGAGATTTAGAACATCGGTTTGATACCGCTTCAAATTTATTTTTTAGCATAAATGAAGAAATTCAGGCGATTAATAAAAAAGTGGGTTACGAATTAAAAATTGTCGCCGGCGGATCGAACACTTTTCCGTTTTATGCAACTCAGGAAAACGTAGAATGCAGTCCCGGAACTTTTGTTTTTTGGGATTCTAATTACCAGATTCATTTACCGGAACAGCATTTTGAACCGGCTTTGGTTATCGTTGGAACCATAATTTCAAAACCAACGAGCTCTACTTTTTGTATTGATATAGGATACAAAGCCGTAGCTTCTGAAAACCCGATCGATAAAAGATTAGTTATTCTTAATGATAAAAACCTAATCCCGACGGCACATTCAGAAGAACATTTAATTATAGAAAACAGAGGAAATAACGAGTATGCTATTGGTGATACCATTTATTCCCAGCCGTATCATGTTTGTCCAACTTGCGCCCTTTACGATTCAGTTCAGGTTGTGAATTCGGAACATGAAATTTGCGATCAATGGCTGGTTGTTGCCCGCAGCAGAAAAATTAATATCTAGCAGCAGAAAAAGTAGAATAAAGAAAAAAGAATAGAAAATAGAGCGAAGAAGAAAGAGAATAGACCTCATAATAACACTTGTCTAGAGAACCTCTGAGCCTTTGAACCTTTGTGACTTAAAAAAAATAATATGTTTATAATAGACGCCCATTTAGACCTGAGCATGAATGCGATGGAATGGAATCGAGATTTAAGAAATGACGTACCAACTTTGCGTCATCTCGAAAAAGGAATGACGGACAAACCAGATCGCGAACGCGCAACGGTTTCATTTCCGGATTTACGACGCGGTAATATTGGTATTGTTGTCGCCACTCAAATTGCACGATTTGTAAAACCGGACAGTATTATTCCGGGTTGGAATTCTCCTGAACAAGCCTGGGCACAAACACAAGGTCAGCTTGCGTGGTACAAAGCGATGGAAGAATCCGGAGAAATCACAGCAATTACCGATAAAAAATCATTACTAAAACAAATTGATTTATGGAATGACGGAACGCCAAACGATAAAAAACCAATTGGTTATATTTTGAGCTTGGAAGGCGCAGATTCTATTATTGATGTTTCGTATTTAGAAAAAGCATATAATTACGGATTGCGCGCGATTGGTCCTGCACATTACGGACTCGGACGTTACGCAAACGGAACAGACGCAACCGGAAAAATGAACCAAAACAGTCTTGATTTATTAAAAGAAATGGAGCGTTTGAATATTATTCTGGATGCAACACATTTATGCGATGATGCTTTTTGGCAAGCTTTAGATCATTATCAAGGGCCAGTTTGGGCAAGTCATAACAATTGCAGAAGTCTGGTGGATCACAATCGTCAATATAGCGATGAAATGATTCAAGCGTTAATTTCTCGTGGAGCCGTTATTGGCGGTGCTTTAGATGCCTGGATGTTGGTTCCAAATTGGGAAAGAGGCGTTTCGACACCAAAAGGTACCAATTGCAATCTTGAAACAGTTTTCAAACACATGGATCACATTTGTCAATTGGCCGGAAATGCCAATCATATTGGTGTAGGTTCAGATTTGGATGGCGCTTTTGGTACAGAACAAGGTCCGTATGATTTAGACACCATTGCCGATTTGCAAAAATTGGTTTTGATCTTTAAAAACAACGGCTATTCTGATGAAGATTTAAATAAAATCTTTCACCAAAACTGGATCAATTTCTTAATGAAAAATTGGGATTAAATAAAAACTAAACTTGGAACTGCCTTCTTATACGACTGTAATTTTTCGTCGGTTGGATCAACTTCTGTAACCACATAATTAACCTCGGATAAGTTGGCAATTTTCATTTTTAGAACCGTATCGAGTTTTTCAGAAATAGTCAAAATAGCGGTTTTTTCAGAAGCCTGAATCATCGCTTTTTTTACCTGAACGGTTTCCCAATCAGAATCTGAGAAACCACCTTCGATATCTAAGGCATTGGTACCTAATATTAATAAATCAACTTTAATATTCGCCAATTGATTATAGACATCGCCGCTCACACACATTTGGCTGTAAGATGAAATACTGCCGCCAATCATGATAATTTTAACATTGGGTTTGTCCAGAAGTTCCACCGCAGATAAAACGGTAACAGTAAAAATAGTAAGATTTAAATCATCAGGAATTAAGCGGATGAATTCACGAATAGTAGTTCCGCCGCCAATCAACAAAACCATTCCGTCATGAAGTAAACCTAAGGTTTTTTGCGCAATGATTTGTTTTGATTCGCCTGCATAAGTTTGATTATTAGCCGAAGAATGGTGATAGGCTTTTGTCATCGCACCACCTTTTACCTTAATCAATAAAGATTCTGATTCAAGTTCATTTATATCACGTCTTACCGTATCTTCTGAAACAAATAATTTTGCAGAAAGTGTTTCAAAACTTACACGAGTATGCAAGTTAATCTCCTTTAAAATAAGATTTTTACGTTCTTCCTTAGTGTAATTAACCACTTCATTATCATTACTCATGCAAATTCAATTTTATTGAAGCAAATGTAAACAATAAATGCAATATTATTGCGAAACAAATTATAACACAATGCAATAAAAAAGTTAATTCATCTATTTTAAAGACATTTAAACAAAAAATCATTTTGCAAAAAAAATGCAAACTAATTTACAAACCCTAAATTTGTTTAACAAACCAAAAAAAACAACCATGCAAAAAAGCCTATTCCTCTTTTTAATATTTTGTTTTTCTTTCGGAAATGCTCAAACCTCTTTTGTAAACAATACTATTATTCCTGCTCCCAATTCATACAAAGCAACACGAGATAGTATTCGTTTAAACGGACAGATAAAGTTTACTTTTGAAAAAAACAAATTCAGCGCAAGAGAACTTAAAACCGCTCAAATTTTCGAGTCGGCTATAAACTCGAATACTTCAAACAAAAAAAGCAACATTGAAGTTTTATTCATTACTAAAAACCCGGCTGAATCTTTAAAAAAAGAAGCTTATAAAATTGTTATTACTCCAAAAAAGATTACCGTTACCGGAAGTGAAGAAGGATTATTTTATGCCGTTCAGAGTTTATTACAGCTTTTACCCAACAAACCAAAAAGTCAGGAAATAAAATTGCCTTGTGTGACCATCGAAGACGAGCCCAGATACAACTACCGCGGGCTTCACCTGGATGCTTGCCGTCATTTTTTCTCTGTTGATGTTATAAAAGATTTTATAGCACAAATGGCTAGTTATAAATTAAATAACTTTCATTGGCACTTAACAGACGATCAGGGATGGAGAATTGAGATAAAAAAATATCCAAAACTAACTGAAGTAGGTTCGAAAAGAGCACAAACTTTAGTGGGAAATAAATTTGAAAGATCACCTTATTTTTTTGACGGAAATCCCTACGGAGGATTTTACACTCAGGAAGAAATTAAAGACGTGGTGAAATTTGCAGAAGAACATTATGTGAATATCATTCCCGAAATCGAAATGCCTGGACACGCAACAGCAGCTGTTACCGCTTATCCTAATTTATCTTGTTTTCCCGACCGCCAATATAAAGTGATAGAATATTGGGGTGTTTTTGATGATATTTTCTGCGCAGGAAAAGAAGAAACTTTTACTTTTTTAGAAGATGTCCTGACCGAAGTGATGGATCTATTTCCAAGTAAATACATTCATATTGGTGGAGACGAATGCCCAAAAACAAGATGGAAAGAATGTCCGAATTGTCAAAAGAGAATCAAAGATTTAGGATTGAAAAACGAACACGAATTACAAAGTTACCTCACTACCCGAATCGAAAAATTCCTGAATGCAAACGGAAAACAAATTTTAGGCTGGGACGAAATGCTCGAAGGTGGGCTTGCGCCAAATGCGGCTGTAATGTCATGGCGAGGCGAAGCCGGAGGAATTAGCGCTGCAAGACAAAAACATAATGTAATCATGAATCCGGAACAAGTTTTATATCTGGATTATAACCAGGGATATTCTCCGCAAGAGCCTTTAACAATTGGAAGATTAACCACGGTTGAAAAAATGTACAACTACAATCCAACGCCTGTTGATAGTTTAACCGTTGAGGAACAAAAGTACATTATAGGTGTGCAATCTAATCTTTGGTCTGAATACTTAACAAGTCCGGCGAAGTTAAATTACATGATTTATCCGCGCGTATTTGCTTTGTCCGAAATTGCCTGGACACAACCTCAAAATAAAAATTACAATCATTTTATTTTAAATCAAATTCCATATCATTTAGAAAAACTGGAAGCACAAAAAAGATTGTACAAAGTTCCGAGTCCTTTTGGTTCTAATGAAACAGCTTTTATTACTTCAAAATATGTTTTGGATTTAAAACCAACGATCAAAAACGGACAAATCTTCTACACAATTGATGGATATAATCCAGATGAAACGGCTGAACTTTACACCAAACCGGTAACGA
Organism: Flavobacterium sp. SLB02; assembly: GCF_009664855.1. Lineage (GTDB taxonomy): Bacteria > Bacteroidota > Bacteroidia > Flavobacteriales > Flavobacteriaceae > Flavobacterium. The sequence continues at coordinate 5,670,425 of NZ_CP045928.1, read as the reverse complement.
TAAATATCCCAAAAGGAGAATTCAGAACCATTAAAACCGTTCAGATTAGTCCAAGCGGAAGACGAAGTTCTATTAGTAAAATATTGATTAAAAATCCGGAATTAAAATCGGCTTTAACCATAAAACCAACTAAGAAAGGTTTGAAATTCGATTATTATATCGGAACATTATTCCAGCAAGTTCAGGATTTAGATTTAGCAAAACCTGTTAATTCAGGCATTTTTGAAGGCGCAATAAGCAGTGAAAAATGGAAGACGAAAACAGAGCGTTATATCGGCTTAAAATTCGATGGATACATCTTTATTCCTGAAACGGCAAATTATACAATTTCGACGCTTTCAGATGACGGATCGAAGATTTTTATCGATAATGAATTAGTTGTGAATAACGACGGAATTCATTGGCTCAACGAAGCGTATGGAGCAGTAAAACTCGAAAAAGGTTTCCACAAAATAAACATTGATTATTTTGATCAGATTGGCGGAACTACTTTAACGTGTTTCATTCAGCAAGAAGGAAAAGAAAAACAAGAAATAAGTGCTTCGCAATTGTATTACGAATAAGACATAAAAAAAGGTTCCGACGATCGGAACCTTTTTTTTATTTAAAACTAAAAGTAATTCAAATTATCCTTTCAAACTTGCAGATAAATACTCACGGTTCATACGCGCGATATTTTCAAGTGAAATTCCTTTTGGACATTCGATTTCACAAGCACCTGTATTTGTACAGTTACCAAAACCTTCTAAATCCATTTGGTGTACCATGTTTAAAACACGATCAACTGCTTCAACTTTACCTTGAGGTAATAATGCATATTGAGACACTTTTGCTCCAACGAACAACATTGCTGATCCGTTTTTACAAGTTGCAACACAAGCACCACAACCAATACAAGCTGCAGCATCAAATGATTTATCTGCATCGTGTTTGTTAATCGGAATTGTATTTGCATCAATTGTATTACCTGAAGTATTTACCGAGATAAATCCTCCTGCATGTTGAATTCTGTCAAAAGAACTTCTGTCAACAACTAAATCTTTAATTACCGGGAAAGCTTTTGCTCTAAATGGCTCGATAAAAATCGTGTCACCATCTTTAAACATACGCATGTGTAACTGACAAGTAGTTACTCCTCTGTCTGGTCCGTGCGCTTCTCCGTTGATGAATAATGAACACATTCCGCAGATTCCTTCACGACAATCGTGGTCAAATGCTACTGGCTCTTCTCCTTTGTTGATCAATTGTTCGTTAAGAACATCAAGCATTTCAAGGAAAGACATATCTGGTTCGATTCCGTCGATTGGGTAATCAACAATTCCCCCTTTATCTTGGGCGTTTTTTTGACGCCATATTTTTAATGTAAGTTTCATTTTGTATAAGTTTTAAGTATCAAAAAGTATATCAACTTTTAAATACTATTTGTAGCTTCTTTGAACTAATTTAATGTTTTCGTAAACCAGAGGTTCTTTGTGTAATACTGCATCGCTTGGTTTTCCTTTGTATTCCCAAGCTGCAACGTATGCAAAGTTTTCGTCATCACGAAGTGCTTCTCCTTCTTCTGTTTGGTATTCTTCACGGAAGTGACCTCCACAAGATTCATTACGGTGTAATGCATCTTTCGCGAACAATTCTCCTAACTCTAAGAAATCGGCAACACGTGTCGCTTTCTCTAATTCCTGATTAAATTCGTTAGCGCTTCCAGGAACTTTTACATCTTTATAAAACTCTTCACGTAAAGCAGCAATTTCTTCGATAGCTTCAGTCAAACCTTTAGCATTACGAGCCATACCTACTTTATCCCACATGATTTTTCCTAATTTCTTATGAAAATAATCTACAGAATGAGTTCCTTTATTATTGATAAATCTGTCGATTTGATCTTTTACTTCTTTTTCTGCTGCTAAGAATTCTGGCAAATCTGTAGAAATTTCTCCCATTTTAATGTCCGGAGCTAAATAATCTCCAATAGTATAAGGTAATACGAAATATCCATCAGCTAAACCTTGCATCAAGGCAGAAGCTCCAAGTCTGTTTGCTCCGTGATCAGAGAAGTTAGATTCTCCAATAGAGAAACATCCAGGAATTGTAGTCATTAAGTTATAATCAACCCATGTTCCACCCATTGTGTAGTGAACCGCAGGGTAAATCATCATTGGTGTTGTATAAGGATCTTCGTCAACGATTTTGTAATACATCTGGAATAAGTTTCCGTATTTACTTTTCACGATTTCAGCTCCTAATTTAGTTACCAAAGCCGCATCGTTTGCATCTAAACCTTTTACGAAAGCTTCTTCTGTTCCGTAACGTTTAATTGCAGCAGCAAAATCTAAGTAAACAGCTTCTCCTGTTTTGTTAACACCAAAGCCAGCATCACATCTTTCTTTTGCAGCACGAGACGCAACGTCACGAGGTACTAAGTTACCAAAAGCAGGATATCTTCTTTCTAAGAAATAATCTCTTTCAGCTTCAGTTAAATCAGTTGCTTTTTTCTTTCCTTCACGGATCGCTTTAGCATCTTCTTGTTTTGCAGGAACCCAAATACGCCCGTCATTACGTAACGACTCAGACATCAAAGTCAGTTTTGACTGGTGATCTCCTGAAACCGGAATACAAGTTGGGTGAATTTGTGTGTAACAAGGATTTGCGAAAAACGCTCCTTTTTTATGAATTTTCCAAGCTGCTGTTGCGTTACTTCCCATAGCATTTGTTGACAAGAAAAATACGTTTCCGTATCCTCCAGAACCAATTACTACCGCGTGAGCAGAATGTCTTTCTATTTCTCCAGTGATTAAGTTACGAGCGATAATACCTCTCGCTTTTCCGTTCACGATTACAATGTCAAGCATTTCGTGACGGTTGTACATTTTTACTTTACCACGACCAATCTGACGGTTCATTGCAGAATAAGCTCCTAACAATAATTGTTGACCCGTTTGTCCTTGTGCGTAAAAAGTACGAGAAACCAAAGTTCCTCCAAAAGAACGGTTATCTAATAATCCACCATATTCACGAGCCAATGGCACCCCTTGAGCCACACACTGGTCGATAATATTAGCAGAAACTTCAGCCAAACGGTGAACGTTTGCCTCACGTGCACGGTAGTCACCTCCTTTTACAGTATCATAAAATAATCTGTAAACTGAGTCACCGTCACCTTTATAATTTTTTGCTGCATTGATACCACCTTGTGCTGCAATAGAGTGCGCACGTCTTGGTGAATCCTGAAAACAAAATGCTTTTACGTTATATCCCTGCTCAGCCAAAGTTGCCGCAGCTGAACCTCCAGCCAAACCTGTACCAACAATGATAATATCTAAATTACGTTTGTTTGCAGGGTTTACTAAATTAATATGATCTTTATAATCTGTCCATTTGTCCGATATTGGGCCGTGTGGAATTTTTGAATCTAATGCCATTATAATTTATATTAATTATTGAAATGATGAAATAATGCGATAATTACGAAAAGTGCCGGTACTACAACTGCAAAACCGTAACCTACTTTACTTAAAAATCTTGAATACTTATTGTGCATCCCCATTGACTGAAGAGATGAACCGAATCCGTGCCAAAGGTGAAAACCTAATAACACAAAAGATATACAATACAATCCTGTACGAATTGGATCATGAAATTTATGCACTAACTCTCCATAATACCTTGTAGCATCTGGCGTAGCACCTGCAATATATTTGTAGTTAACCTCCGGAAACCAGAAATCATAAAAATGCAATCCTAAGAAAGCCAAAATAACCAATCCAGAAATAATCATATTTCTAGAACTCCAGGAAGCATTTGCAGCTCCGTTGTATTTTGCATACGCAATTGGTCTTGCAGCAGTATTTTGAGCAGTCAATACGAATCCCATAACGAAATGGAAGATTACTCCGATTGCCAAAACTGGTTGCATTACATATTGAATCAGCGGATTGTATCCCATAAAGTGAGATGCTTCGTTAAAAACATTTTCACTAATAATAGAAATAAAATTTAAGGAAACATGCAGCGCTAAAAACGTGATTAAGAATATTCCCGAAAGGGCCATAGCCACTTTCTTTAAGATGGAAGCATTCAATAGTGCAGATTGTGCCATAATTGTTTAAGTAGTTTGTTTTAAAAAATTACACAAAAATAACTCAATTAACAAAGAACTACAACCATTTCGCTGTTATTTATAATGATTTTAAAATAGACTACGTAATACGTATTTTTACGTATGAATATTGCTGTATCCCAAATTATTTCATTATAAAACCAACAAAAGTGTCATTTAACCGAATTTTCAGCATAATAACGAGCTTATCGATACATAAAAGTTTATCATATTATTATTTTAAGTAAACTTTTAATTTGTTTTCTTCAAAAGTTACGTCTTACCTAAATTTTATAAGGTTAAAAAAATTGTCATTCCACAACATAATTTTACCTTTATCGGCTTAAAATTTAATAATGAAAACAGGAATTGACGCTATCTCTTTTGATGTAGCCAACATACATTTACCCATAAAAACTTTGGCTGTTGCCAGAAATATTGAACCCGAAAAATTAGAAAAAGGTCTTGGATTAATAAAAATGACTTTACCGGACATTCATCAGGACGCGGTGGTTTTTGGAGCAAACGCTTTGACAAAACTTATTATGGAAAACGAAATAAACTTAAACGAAATTAGCCGGATTTACGTTGGTACCGAAAGCGGAATCGACAGTTCTAAACCTATTAGTTCTTTTTTAATTAGCTTAATGGAACAAAAATTTGGAGAAAATTCTCTGGCAGAATGCGATGTTGTCGATTTTACGTTTGCTTGTATTGGCGGTGTTGATGCTTTGCAAAACTGTATTGACTTTGTAAAATTAAATCCAAATAAAAAAGCAATTGTAGTTACAACAGATTTTGCCAAATATGATTTAAAGTCTACCGGAGAATATACACAAGGCGCGGGAGCTTTGGCAATGCTTGTAACTTCGAACCCTAAAATTATTGCTTTTGATGACAATTGGGCAACAAGCACAAAAGGGGTTTTTGACTTTTTTAAACCTTACAGAACTATCGCAAAAGAAGCGATTACTCAAAATGAAAATAACGATCCATGGTTTGATAATTTAGAAGCCGAAATCGAAATTCATAAAGATCAACCGGTTTTTGATGGTCAATATTCGAATCAGTGTTATATGGATCGTACGAGATCTGCTTACTTTTCGTTTAAGAAATTAAAAAACAAAACCGAAACTTTATACAATACCTGGAACAGCATTATCATGCATCTTCCGTATTCTTTTCAGGGACGCAGAATGTTATCTGAGATTTATGCTTTAGATCACGCTGATAAAATTATTACAGAAAACATTGATCCGGCAGATTATCAAACTAAAATTAAAGAAATTGGAAAATCTGATGAGTACAGAAAGTTTGTAACCGAGAAATTGCAACCTGCTGAATTGGCTTCTTCTTTAATAGGAAATCTTTATACAGGATCTATTTTTATGGGATTGTTATCAACTTTGGCTCATTATTATGATACCAAACAGGAAGTTGCCGGAACTAAATTTGGTTTCCTGGCTTACGGAAGCGGATCGAAATCAAAAGTTTTTGAAGGAACAATTCAAGCGGAATGGCAATCGGCTTTAGCTAAAGTTAAACTTTTTGAGAATCTGGCAGAAAGCACGGAAATTGATTTCAATACTTACGAAAGCCTTCATAAAAAAGAACAAAAACAAAGCATCAGAACTCCTAAAAACGAATGGTTTTTAGATCGAATCGAAAAAGAAATCCCTAATTTGATTGGAGCGAGATATTATAAATGGATTGACTAAATTTTAAATATCAATAAAGAAATTCCAAATTCCAAGTAAAAAACCCGACAGTTTTAATCGCTGTCGGGTTTTTATTTTCACAGAGTTTGTCATTCTGAGGAACGAAGAATGACAAGATTGGGTTAAACAACCTTTATCAAAATTTAAAACTTTGAAAAACGTTGCTCGTGAAAATAATCAAATCAATCCTTTTTATCTTGTTGTTCTGTCTGAACAAAACTTCCATTAATTGAACGATCTTCAGCATTCATTCCGTTTGCCATTCCTAACATAAAGGCTGTAATTACAATTATAAATTTTCTTTTTATCCAATGAAAAAGCGGTCGCTTAGACTGCTGCAAGCGAGATTTTTTATTTTGTTTATACATTTTGAAAATGATAAATGATTAGACATTATTATTTCATCTGTGCTTAGAAATAAATTTTCTTAAGCTCTGTACAAACTTTTAGCGAAGTGTTTTGAAGTGATTATTTCATTTATAAAAACAGATTGATTTATAAATGAGCTTAGTTTTTGATGAAGCAAATTTTGCAATTTCAGCAATTTCTTAATTTGAAAAGTAAAGACATTTTCAACTTTTAAAAAATTTAAAACAATTGAAAATCTTGTTTTTTCAGAAGAAACAGCTTGTCCGAATTTATAAAACCGAGAATTTGCAAAATCTAATTCGCTTCTTAAAACAACAAATGACGATTGATAATAATCTGCCGACTTTGATTGAGAATCTAAAGCCCCATCACTCGAAATCATGGCAAAAACCAGAAAGAGTGAGATAAGATATTTTAGATGTTTATTCAATCGATTTGTGTATAATTATTGTTTTTCAAGCTGAACGAAAGTACAAAATAAAATAAAACCTACAATTTTCCAAACTCTTTTTGTTTAGTATCTCCTCTTTCGGTTTCCTTTCTACAAAGCAACAATCCCAATCCTACAACAAAAACTACACAACTCAACAACATATAAATTCCGTTTTTTAAAATAAAAAAAGAAAAACCTATCGATACAGCGCCAACAATAACCATCGTAGCAATTATGGTATATGTTTTCAAAAAATTCAAGGCATGAATGGCCAAACCAATAAAAAGTAAAGACGGACCAACTATAATAAACGGATATAAAATTGAAGGCGCATTACTTATTTGATTACTTAATGCTTCTTTAGCAACTTCATTATTACCAAAACTCCACATTATAAAATCGATTGTACAAAGCCCGATATGCGCAATAACTCCTAAAGCTGCGATAATCGAAGCAACAATATTTAATTTGTTTTTAGGAAATACATCATTAAAAGATAATAACAACCAAGCACCAATTAAATTAAACCAATGCGCAAAATCGATTGGTACTTGAAAGTCAGGTAAAACTTTTGAAAAGAATAGATAACTGATCAGGAAAAATAATAATCCGAGAAGGCAAAGCTGTTTTGTTGTCATAATTATTTTTTTTAAATTGATGAAACAAAACTAATATCGAGATCTTTCTTAACAGCCTGTTTTATTGACTTTGGTACAAAACTATCGGTTTTAGGTACGGAATTATAATGCCAATAAAGTTTCTTTATAATTCTTAGAAACAGGAAGTTCTATTTGGGTTAGAATAATTGTATTTTGATTTCTCCAGGACTTAAAATGCACAGGATTTATTAAATGTGAACGATGTATCTGCATTAAAAAATCAAAATCTTCCTGAACTTTTTTAAGCGAAGAACGTATCAATTTTGAAACAAGTTTACCATTTTCGATATAAAAAATCTCAACATAATTTTGAGCATTTGAAACACAAACCAAATCTTCTTTTTTAATTTTTAAAACATCTAATCTATTTTCACCTCTAAAAGTTATAACATCTTCTGGTAAAGGAATTAGTTTAATTAAATATCTTCTTGCCAGAATAATTACGGGAGTTAAAATTAAAGCGACTTTGATAAAGATTATAGAAAAGAATTCTGAAAAATTATATCCACCTTTTAAAATTGAGCTTTTGTAAAAAGTGTAAACTCCAATGAAATAAATCAAATAAAACAAAAGAATACTTGCAATTTCTAAACTGATATTCCATCTTGATATTCTTTTATAAAGATTTCTTTGAAGAATAGTCAAAAGACAATAACATAAAAAAGCCATCACACTAAAACCAAAACTGATTAAAAACCAAGCTCTAAAATTGATAGTTCCATCGTCGAAAGGTTTTATAATGAATGCAAAAACAAAAAGCCATAAAGCGATAAGCAAACCTACTATCAGATTGTGTTTTATGGATATATTGAGTTGTTTCATTTTTTCTTAAAGGGATTATTACTCTACAATATTAAACTTTAATTCAACTTATTTCAAGCAAGATTCATCAGTTTTCCAATTATTTTCAAGATCAACAATTACCAAAAAATATAAAAGAAGTAAATTACCACAAACCAATTTTTAAAACGAAGATTTTACATACTATTTAAAAAATAAATTTAGATCACTAGTTTTTTTTGTAAGTATTTATTTAAAAATAATTTGTATTTTTATCACAGTCGTATCCGAAAAACTTATAGAGTAGGAAAATCCAAAAAATAAATTACCTATGAAAAATTTACAAAATTTATCAAACTTACAAAAATTATCAAAAGAAGAATTGAAATCAATCAACGGTGGAGCTGTAAAATGCGTACCATATCCGATATGTGCCGGTAACGAAGTTTCTTATATTGGAAGAAACATCTGCGGTTGGTATTTATACAAAACAGCATCAGATAGTATCTGTATGGAATATTTAGTATGATAATGACATAATCATTAATTCATTAAAACTGCTACCACAAAATAGCAGTTTTTTTATGTCCACTCTTTTTATCACCGGAAAGCTACTTATAAATCGTAAACTTATTATGACTCAAAGTAAAACCGAGGCTTTCGTATTTTGCGACATTTTCTACACGTTTTTTATTTGTTGTAACTTCAATGCTTTTTAAATTATTAAGATCTGCAAAATCTTCAATTTCATTTATCAGCAAACGACCAATGCCTTGACCACGATACTTTTCATGAATAAAAAATTCCTGAATTTCACCTACCAATCCGCAATGGTGAAGGAGGTTTTGTGTATGAAAACTAATAAAGCCTAAACCTTCAATTTCATTCTCCGCTATTAAATATACATTTTTAGGATTTGAAATGTTTTCATTGAAAATTGCTTCAAAAACTTTAAAATCCAAAACTTCATTTTCGAGTTCGCATATTGCTTTGTAAACAAATTTTAAATCTTGCTTCTCAACTTTTCTAATTTCTACTTTTGAATTCATCGCTTTATTGTTTCATATATATCTTAAATTAATTTAACTTTTTAGACATATTTATCCACCCATTCCATTTACAGCTCTCATCATAAAATTCTTTTTCTTGCTTCCCGGCTTTGACAACATAATGATCTGATGTAGTACAGCTTCCATATTTTATAAGTTCTAATTCACATTCCATCTTTATTATTGCATCTAATTGTTCTTTACTTAGCTCTTTAGATTGTCCTTTACTCTCAGCGTAATATACTTTTCCTTTTTTAGTGATAATCAAACTCTCTTTTGTCGAGTGAAAACAGCCAATACTTTCAAAATAAAATTCTACTTTTTCATTTTCTTCCAAATTCCTAACAAATGATTTACTTATTAAATCTTTATAATTAGAATAATCCGGGTATATAGAAATATTATAAACCTTATTATCTTTTACTTCGATTGTTTTCTGTAAAGTCTGATTAACTAAGTTTTCATACACGAACTTATATATTCCTTTTGTCAAACTGTCCAAAGTAATTTCTTTTCTAATATATGGTTTTTCAAACGAGCTAAATTTTTTAAAAATTTTTCCATCTTTATATACCTGAATGCCATAAATCTTAGAAAGATCTTGATTTAACTTATTTTCAAATTCAATTCTTAATCTTATTGATGCAGGAACTTCTTTACAGCTTACTGCAAGAAGTAAAACGATTAAGAATAACACTGCTGCTTTAAATTTCATAATAATCACAATATTTAATCTACAAATACTCATTCAACTCAAGACGCTCAAATTTAACCTTGTATTTCTGAACGTAATTATTCCATTCTTGTTTATGATTTTCATTATTATAAATTGCGGCTGCATAATCGACAACTTCTTTACTAAAATGACTTCCGAAAACAGCATCAAGATTCTCAATTCCCGAATCTATTACCCGTTTTAAGATCGATAATTTATCTTTTCCGTTCTCTTTACAAACCTTATCGAGCCATAATCCTTTGCCAATTTTTACATATTCTTCAAGTAAACTATCGGTAATAAATTCAGAGGGAACGTCATTGATGTCGGGTTCATGTTTACCATTTTTAAATGTCGTTAAAATCAATTCTTCAGAATAAAACTCACTCGGAATAATCGAAATCAATGTCCCGCTTTGAGATGCTTTTAGACAAAGTTCTTTTGTTATAAATTCATGCGGTATTTTCTGAATAGCAAATCCATCTTTAGTTACCAGTTTTTCGCAAAGTTCGGGCGTAATAAATTCCTGAGAAACAAATGGCAATGCGTGAAATGTAATATCTAAAGCTAGCTCGCATAATGCCTTGGTTTTATACTCAGCGGGAACCAATTTTAAATCGCGATAATTAGACAATACTCTCTTTTGCCAATATTCATAATTTTTCGCTGGCGGACTGTTTCGTTTTAAAACCAATTTACCATTTTCTAACTCACGTTTTAATTCTTCAAAAGTTTCTATTAATGGATTATCGAGAAGTTTGCGCAATTCTGCCGAAATAATCTCTTCATCGGTATCATCGTCGTATTCGCAATCATTTTTTGGGCCGAAATCATTTGCTCTGTCATTATAATAAAACAAATTATTTTTTCGATCTGCAAAAACTGTATTATGATCTTCGACTATAAAAACGGGCGCTTCAATAACGCCGGAGCATTTAAAATTTCCGTGATTATACGAATTCATTACCACTTCTTTTGCCTTTAGATTTCCTATTATTTCTACATAAGAACCGCCTAATAATAAACTCTGGCAATCGACATTACCGTTTATAAAAATATAAGGTCCGTAATCGCCTTCGGCATTTATAATGGTTCCGGATGTAGAGAAATTTCCATTTATTAAAATTCCTTCAATTCTTATTTCATCGATTTCTTTTACTGAAAAATTTAATAGTTTCGAAAGCCATTTTTTCTCTTTATCTTCATAAAGATCCAGATAGAAGTTGCCTTTTAAATTAACATCTTCGTTTGCAACAAGAAAGAAATCCTGATCGTCCCATTCGTCAAAATAATCAAATCCTTCATGATCGATTAGAAATGGAAATTGCGATTTTACTTCTTTTATTGTGATTAGTTTAAAGTTTGAATTCTGCATTTTTATTTTTTTATTGAACTGAATTTGTATTTGCGAGGAACGAAGCAATCGTATCGTGTATATAACATTAGTTTCTTTTGTTAGTGAGATTGCTTCGTTCCTCGCGAGGACGTTGTTAATGATTTAAAGATTCAACTCCATTATTGGCATATATCGATCTTTAATCGAGGTTTCTATTTGACCAATTTTTACAAATCCGAATTTACTATAAAAACTCTCCGCATTTGGTTCTGAATTCAGCACTACTTTTTGAATACTTAAGCTCTTTACACGCATAAAAAAATCATTCATTAATATTTTCCCGAATCCTTTTCCGATAAAATCAGGCAAAACAAACAAATTATCGAGTTCTATACTATTTTCACTTTCGTGAAAGTATGAATAATAGCCAACAATTTGGTCGTCAAAAACTAAATTGTAAACTGGATTCGTCTCGATATATTCTTCTGAAACCGTCAAAAATGCAGACCAAATTTCTATTTGTTCATTAGAATATCCCCAATATGCTTTTGACTTTTTGGTTATTTGGGTTAAGATTTCATGATCGCCTGGAATTGCTTTTTGTATGGTCATAACCTTTGGTTGTTTCTTTGATACAACAATATTACAAAATCTTGTCATTGACAGAAATGATAAAAAATGATGCAAATAAGAATATTCTCTTCGAAATCAAAATAGTCAGAAAAATTGTATTTTTACAATCACGGAAACAATTTACAAAATGTATCTCACAAACGAGAGCTTGTTTTCTACCAAAACCAAAAATGTAAAAGAATTTTAAATATCTTTGAACTATGAGCACAGTAAAACCAAAACACATAGGCCGAAACATAAGCCGAATTAGAGGGCATAGAGACATGAAATAAGAAAGCACTTGCTATTGCAATTGGTGTAAGTCAACAAACTATTTCTAGCATTGAAGGAAGCGAAAGTGTTGACGATGAAAAACTAAAAGCAATTGATGAAGCTTTGGGAGTTCCTGCTGAAGTTATAAAGAATTTTTCTGAAGAAGCTGTTTTTAATATTATTGGAAATACTTATCATAACGATTCTTCTTCTATAAAAAATAATAATTGCACTTTTAATCCACTTGATAAACTTATTGAAGCTTTTGAAGAGAATAAAAAGCTTTACGAAAGATTGGTTGAAGCTGAAAAAGAAAAAGTGGCTTTTTTAGTAAAATATGATAAACGTGTTTTTTGAAATTAGACTTCCGCCCTTACAGGGCTTAAAAATTACAATCGTTTTTCGCTCATAGCGCTTCACACTATGCTATTGCTAAGGCTCTTTCAGAGCAACAGATTTTAAACACTCATGATTCCCCGATCCGGAGGAGCACGCCCAAACAAGACAAAAGTTTTTTTTACAATTTGTAATTTTTATTGTACAAAAATAGTTGCAGACACAAAAAAAGGTTTTAGATTTGAGCCTAAACCAATACCACTATTTTCGACCTATGAACCTATATAAGAAAAACTTATACTTTGTATGCATTTCATTATTTATAGCCGTGAGTTACATTTTGTATGGTTATTTTTTTAGAAATTCTATTACGCAACCTGATTTACCTGTTAAATATTTAGCTTACAAAAGTGTACAAGATACTGTAAAATCTGCGCATTATGAGATTGTAAAATTAGGAGACAATTCTCTTAATCTGAATACAACTTACTTTTCTCCAATAACAGAAACTGTTGTTTTTGAATCGGGAAAAGAAGGTTTTGGTAATGATAACGATGAGTTTAAATTGTATTATAAATTTGACAACAAAGGAAAACTGATTGACAGTTTAAAAACGCGCAGATATGATTCGTATAAAATTCATGAATCTTATATACTCTCAAAAGAAGATTATATCTCGTGGATTATTGACAATGATACTATTCGCCATAATTATATCGAACTTAACCCAAAAGCCGACTGGACTTTTGAACGTACGGAGGAAGAGTATAATAAATTAAGCAAAAAAGCCAGTTCGGTTTATTGTTTTAAGGCTCAAAAACATAATTACAATAGCTATGATGTAGGCCAATATTTTGACAAAGCCATTTTTTTGATAGACAAAAAATGGTATGCATTGTATGGGGAAAGTTTGTTTAAAGAAACTGTTTCTGACCCCATAGCAAAAACACTTTCTCCTGTTTACACTCACAAGCTAAGCAAGCTTGGTAATGATATATGGAAAGTAAATGCCTTTTATGATATTGTAGTGAAAAATGACACCTTAAAAATAAAAACTGAAGTATGGAGTGATCGGGTAGATTTGGTTTATGAGAGCCACCCAATAAATCCAGCTTTTTTTATCTTAAAATACTCTCCTTACTTTATTATCAGACCAATAAATTAAAGCAATATGAAAACAAAACAGCCGATGATGAAAAGTTTTTCTTGCGCCATAATAATTACGTTACTTTTTTTTATCGTTTTTAGCACTCAAGGAAATGATTCTTTCAATCAAACAATGGGTATATTGATAGGTATTCCAATTACTTTTATTTGTACAATGCTCTATTGTTTAACAATCATGTTTTTTGAACGCGTGGAGGTTATTGCACCTAGTTTCCTTTATCGTTTTGCCGTTCCTTTTTCGTTTTGCTGTGTAGCTTCGATCGTGATTTGCAACATAAATGATATACCGGTGGTCGATAGTTTTCAGCAGTTTTCGTTTCTGGAATATTGGCAGGAAATCAGCATTCCTGTCTTGGTATTGTTTACGATTAATATGATAATTGCCGGAATATTGTCTATCGAATAAAATGAAAACAAATAAGAAAACTTTAATAAACCTATTTTGTTCTACTTCTTCAAAAATTAGTAATTTTGAAATTCGAAGTTCAAAACTTACATTATTATGAAATATCATCAAATAAACAGCGCTCTTTTTGTAAAAAATCGCAAAAAATTCACGGCAGAAATGAAACCTAATTCGGTTGCCGTTTTCAATTCAAATGACATTTACCCGGTTAGTGCTGATAGTACTTTGCCGTTTGCTCAACACAGGGATATTTTTTATCTAAGCGGTGTTGATCAGGAAGAAAGTATTTTGCTTTTGTTTCCGGATGCGCCTTATGAGAACCAAAAAGAGATTCTTTTTTTGAAAGAAACCAACGATCATATCGCGGTTTGGGAAGGTGAAAAATTAAGTAAAGAACGCGCTTTTCAGGTGTCGGGAATCAGAACGGTTTATTGGTTGCAGGATTTTCATAAAGTTTTGAACGAAATGATGACGTATGCAGATACGATGTACATTAATACAAACGAACATTACCGCGCATCGGTTGAAACTGAAACTCGCGAAGCTCGCTTTATAAAATGGTGGAAAGAGCATTATCCTGCACATAATGTAGCGAAAAGCAACCCTATTTTGCAGCGCATTCGTTCTGTAAAAGAAAGCGAAGAAATCGATTTGATCCAAAAAGCTTGTGATATTACTGAGAAAGGTTTCCGTAGATTATTGCCGTTTGTAAAACCAAATGTTACTGAATATGAAATCGAGGCCGAATTAATTCACGAATTTGTTCGTAACCGTTCTAAAGGTTTTGCTTATACGCCAATTATTGCTTCGGGAAATAATGCGAATGTTTTGCACTATATCGAGAACAATCAGCAATGTAAAGCAGGAGATTTGATTTTATTGGATGTTGCTGCCGAATATGCCAATTATTCAAGCGATATGACAAGAACAATTCCGGTTTCAGGAAAATACTCTGAGAGACAAAAAGCAGTTTATAACGCTGTTTTGAATGTGAAAAACGAAGCTACACAAATGTTGACTCCAGGAACGCTTTGGAAACAATATCATATTGAAGTGGGTAAAATCATGACATCAGAATTGCTTGGTTTAGGATTAATTGATAAAGCTGATGTTCAGAACGAAAATCCGGAATGGCCAGCTTACAAAAAATATTTTATGCACGGAACTTCTCACCACATGGGACTTGACACGCACGATTACGGATTGCTTCACGAACCTATGAAAACTAATATGGTTTTTACGGTTGAACCTGGAATTTATATCCCGGCAGAAGGTTTCGGGATTCGTCTAGAAGATAACGTTGTGGTTCAGGAAAAAGGAGCACCTTTTAACCTAATGCGCAATATTCCGATCGAGGTTGATGAAATCGAAAGTTTGATGAATTCTTAAATCATGATAAAAAACAAAGCCCTTAATAAATATTAAGGGCTTTGCTTTTATATAATAAATCGATATTTATCCGATTTTTGAAATCTGAACATCCAATTGAAATTTGCCGTCAGCTTCATTTCCGTTGATTAGTTCAAAAAGCTCTAAAGCTCTTCTTGCATTTTTCTCTTCTTCTCTTTGCTCAGCTACATACCACATCATAAAATCTTCTGTAGCGTAATCATTCTCAGCTCTACATTTTGCAATTACTTTATTAATTGCCTGAGTAACTGCAATTTCGTTTTGCAAAGCAATTTCAAATACTTCTCTAAAAGAAGCAAATTCCTGCTGCACTTCCGGAACAGATGGCGTAACCGCAATCCCTCCCATATCTGTAATATATTTGAAAATTTTTAGAAAATGCTCTCTTTCTTCTTCGGCTTGCTTGTACAAATAAGATGCTGTATTTGCAAAACCATTTCTATCTAACCATGCAGCCATAGCTAGATATTTATTAGAAGCGTCACTTTCTATTTTTGCCTGTAAGTTCAATATATTTTCTATTCCTTCAACTAATGAAGTACTTGTTCTTAGTAAATCTTTCATAATCTTTGTTTTTATCTATGTAAAATTACAAAAATTATAGAAGGCAGCTCTAAATGCCTTAAAATTTGGATTTAATCTAAGTAAGAATCTAAATAAGTTCTACATTGACAGTATTGCAAAGCAAAGAATGTAGAGTGAGGGTAAATTTTGTTCCGTTTAATAAATCTCTTAACTGAACTATTTCGCAGATGGTAAGATTTCTGGAAAAATTTCTTTTAGTAGTTTCAATCAACTGTGCATCTGACTGATCAGATAAGTCATAAAGCATATTGAGAATGTCAACGCTATTAACCTTTCTTTGAAAAATCAAAAAATCATGAATTTTATAACTTGACACCGTATCAACAAAATTGATGATTACACTATTGGTCAAATCACATTGATAACTGTATCCTTTTTCGGTTTCAAATAATACTTTCGTGGTCAAATCACTAACTAATGCCATTCTGATAAAATATAATAACGATGCAAAAATATAGAATTTAAAGCAATAAAAAACATAATTAAGACTAATTTAAAATAACAAAATCGTTTAATGTTCTTAAAAACAGTTTAAGTGACCGTATTTTTTTGAACCATGTAAGTAATGTAAGTTCATTTAAATAATAATCTTTATGTTTTTTTTAAAACTCACATAAGCTTATATGCTTTGAATATTTATCATAAAAGTGAACCGAATAACTTTTTTTTTAAACTAAAATGAACTTACATTACTTACATGGTTTAAACATTTAGCGTAAAGTTGAACGCGATAACTACTATTTTTAACTCAAATGAAGTTATATAACTCATATAGTTTAGGCTTTCTTATCTTTGTACTTTAAACTTAATTCATCATTTTGAAAACTCTATTATATAAAAATACCAGGATTTCTTATTCTGATTCAGGTCAGGGAACTGCAATTGTTTTGCTTCACGGCTTTCTTGAAAACAAAAAAATGTGGGACGATTATGTTGCACTTTTCTCTGAAAAATATCAGGTTATTACTATCGACTTATTAGGTCATGGTGAGTCTGATTCGTTGGGATATGTTCATTCTATGGAGGAGAATGCAAATGTTGTGCAGGAAATTTTAAAACATTTGAAAATTGAAAAAGCCACAATTGTGGGCCACTCTATGGGAGGTTATGTTGGTTTGGCTCTCGCCGAATTATTCCCAAAGAACATCAATAAATTGGTTCTGCTCAATTCTACATCAAAAGCAGACAGTCACGAAAAAAAAATAAACCGAAATCGTGCTATAAAAGCAGTAAAACAAAATTATGTAAACTTTGTAAGTTTGGCGATTGGTAATTTATTCAACGAAAACAACCGAACACGACTGGCTGACGAAATAGAAAAAGCAAAAGTTGAAGCTTTAAAAACTCCGTTACAAGGAATTGTAGCTTCGCTCGAAGGAATGAAAATTCGAAAAGACAGAGCATCACTTTTACAAAAGAATTTATTTCCGGTTTTACTGATTTTGGGCAAAAAAGATCCGGTTTTAAACTACGAAGAAAGTATTACTCAAATCGAAAATACAAACGCAAAATTGGTTTCTTTTGAAGATGGCCACATGAGCCAGATTGAAAATAAAGAAGAATTGAAAACTACTTTATTGGATTTTTTCGAATAAATTAATCCACTTTATAAAACCAAAAAAGGCTGCTCAAAAATTCTGAGCAGCCTTTTTCTCATTATTAGGGGCAAACTTATAATTTTGATATAATGTCTTTTTTAAATTTAGACAAAGTTGCTCTTGTTAATCCAAGATTCGCTTTTGTTGAGTCAACCGCTAAATAAATAAAATACTTACCATCTTCAGAAACATCTATAATATGTATTTGATCTGTAAGTGTTATTAAGATATCATTGATTTTTTGATCTAATCCCAAAGCTTTAATAGCATTTAACTTTGCTTTTACCACTTCTAAATTATAAGCAGATGCTAATTCCGGGTCAAAATTAGGATTTAAAGAAAGTGAAGAGTAAGACATTCCTGTTTCAACTTCGGTTACTGAAACAGCAATAAATCCGTTGATATTTTCTTTTAAATCGTTTTGGAAATTCTGTAAAAAATCTGACATGTTTTAATTGTATTTAAATTAATTATTGAAAACGGTATCCATTTTGCGCAGCAAAAGTCCCATTTTACTTATATCTTTAGAAAGCAGCGCAACACAGTTATCGTATTCGTCTTTGTTGGCCACCACAATACCTTTTTTGTTCTTAATCATGACTTGTTTAAGATCTCCGTTATTTACATCTTCAGACATTTCTAAACACATCTTCAGTATCATTCCTATCATTGCTGCTACATTGCCGTCATACTCTAAATTAACCGATTCAAGCAAAATGCCATCGATGTTAAAAGTTAATCCTGACTCGGCTCCGGTTTCTTCTACGAGTGTGTTTAAATCAATCATATCGTTGTTATATCATTTTTTAAGAAAAGCCAAAGATATTTTAATAAACAGAATTGTCCGATAAACACTTGTTAAAAAAAAGACACACGTAACCATTTGAAACACTTTTATTTATACGATAGTGTTTCTTTATTTTTAAAATAAACTTTTTAAAAAACGCTAACAAAAAAAGCAGATTTATCTAAAAATATATCAATCTGTTTGAGATATCTTAAATATTATTTTAACATTTACAAGAAATTACTTTTACATCAAGTTTTTCATAAATTTGCAAAAAAAATTATGGAAACAAAGACTGTTGACGAACTACGTTTTGACTTAAATGTAAAATTGATGAAATTTAGAAGATTTCGTTTTGAAAACGGAAGCATAAACAATCCTAATTTGGAAGAACGCGCAAAAAAAGGTTTTTTTAAAAAGATTTTTAGCTAAAAGCCCCCTACAAAAGCTCCAAATCTACCAAATAACCTTTCTCTACAAGTTCTGTATTATTCCTGATGTAATGCGTTTTACCCTCTTTGATCAAAACGAACTGAGTTGAAACTTTGATTACATTTCTATAATTGTGATCTGTAATCACAATTCCCTTTTTCTCTGAATTTGCCTCGATCATTTCATTGACAACATCTACCATCAAAGGAGACAATCCATTATAAGGCTCATCTAACAAAACGAATTTTGAAGGATTCGAAAGAACAATTTTAATTTCTAAATACCGCAATTCCCCACTTGACAATTGACTTATTTGTTTACCTAAAATGGGCACAATAAATGGATCATTGTTAAAAAAACTAATTTTTTGTTTACCGATTGATAATGACACTGCCTTTTTTACAGAAAAATGATTAGGAATAAATTGTTCCTGCGACAAATAACTAATCTCATTGAACACATTGTTATCATTATTTTTTGAAACAGAATCGATACGGATACATTTATTTGGAGCCTGTATTAATCCGAAGATTATTTTCAACAAAGTAGATTTCCCCGAACCATTTCGTCCTAACAAACCAATGATTTGTGAGGTTTCACATTTGAGATAAACATCTGAAAGAATCACTCTTTCGTTGTATTTTTTTTGAATCCCGTCAACTTCTAAAATATGCTTTTTCAAAATATTTTCTTTATTAAAAACACAATGAGACCTATTAAAATTGCAGCAACAAAAGTCATCACATAACTAGAAAGCAAAAGCCATAGTTTTGAAATTCCGTTATTCGAATAAAATAAATAATCATTTTTTTTACACAGCTCTTTAAAACCAATACTCATCAAAAATCCAAAACTCAGAAACATTATAAAAAAATAATCAAAACCGCCCAGCAAAACAGCAATAGCGCAAACAGTTAAGTTAATCACTAAAGTGGTTTTAAAAAATTCGAAAATGTTGTTTAGCTTTCTGATGCTTTACATTATTTTTTCCTCAAAAGGAATATTAATATTAAAAATTTCGGTGAGCAAGATGACGATTTCCTCCAAATAATTTCTCAAAATCTCATTTGAAACTACCATATCCAATTCTTTCTCTTCTTTAAAACCAAAAGGAAGAAATCCTGATTTTAGATTTTTAAACGAAATAATCCCAACCTCGATTGGCACACCGGCAGCTTCGTTCTCGAACATAAACGCATAAGCCAAAACCTGAATGATTTTATCGTTTTTAAGCTCTTGTGTCAATCCGTTCCATGACTTTAGTATCACATTGTTTTTTTCTACTTTACCGGTCTTATAATCGATAATCCTTATTTTTCCGTTACGCAGTTCAATTCTATCGACATTTCCCTTAATTAAAACTGGAAAAGGCAAATTTGGATGATTTAATCTGCGAGCGTATGTTTGTTCTAAAGCTATAATTTTAACTGCATCTCCATTTTTAATAGCTTCTAATTCCATTCGTAGGAAGTTAGAAACGTTTCTCTTTGCAACTTCAAAAGCCAGAAGATTTCGTCCTTTTTTAATCTCACCTTCTTTATAAACTACTTTAAATTGTCGTAAAACTTCATCGTCTAACAATTTATAACAATTTTCTATATCAGCTTCCGCAATGAATCTGCCAACAAAAGGATCATATAATGCTTTTAACGTTTCATGAATTATTGTTCCCAGTGTGTTTAACGCTATATTTTCTTCAACCTCCTCTACCTCCCTAATACGAAGTACTTTTTGAAAATAAAACTCAATCGGATTTCGAATATAACTAGTCAATGCCGATGGTGAAAAACCAGCAGTTGCAATTTCTTTTAAACGTTCCATAACCGCATCAGATTTTGGAACTACCATAGGCTGATAGGCTGATGTTGGCAAAACAGGATTGTAAATATCAAATGTTAGATTATGCTTAGACTGTTTCTCTACCTCAAGCTGCGTTATAAAACGGCTTCGTTCTCCGGCATCCAAACCGTCATTTTCGGTATTATAAATCAGATAAATATTTTTTGCCCTTTGCAACAAGTGATAGAAGTGATAGGTATAAATAGCATCTTTTTCTTTAAAAGTCGGCAAACCCAATTCTCTTTTAACATCGTACGGAATAAATGAATTCTGAGATTTTCCGGCGGGAAACTTTCCTTCATTCATAGACGTAACAATCACGGTATCAAAATCAAGAACACGGCTTTCCAAAACCCCCATGATTTGTAATCCATGCAAAGGCTCACCTTCAAATGAAACTTCGGCCACATCAATAATTTGTTTATAAATAGCGTGCAAAGTATCAATATTATCAATATGGTGATGTTGCGAATAATAATTAATCAATTTATTAATGACTTTAAAAACAGCAAAAACAAATGCTTTTGCAATCTTTTCTTCTTCATTGTCATTGCTAAAATTCTCTTTGATTAATAGCAAAAGTGCCGATACATTTTCAAGAACTCCAATCGATCCGTTTTCCCATTTCTGAAACAACAATTGAAACAATTGCGACGGATAGGAATTAAGTTCAAGTATTCGGTTATGAGTAATAAACGTATAATTGTTTTCTTTGATGATTCGAACTAAATTGCCTGAATTTGCATAAGGCTCCACTAAAGGATGGGTCAAAATATCAAGTACATCTTTATAATAAAACACATAACTTTCGCCTTTTCTGGAAAGTGCATTGGTATGCATTTTAAATAATTTTGCAATCAATATCTGAGAGGGATTATTCTTCCCGGAATATCCCATTGTAATATTCAAACTTCCAACAGAAGAAGGTAATGAATACAAAACAGGCATTAATAAATTTTCCTCACCAAGTACAATAGCCACTTTATCGAGCGATGTTGCAGGGTTTTCATTAATTATATTTTCGACAATACTTCCGGCTAATTTGGCCTGCCCTATTGTTTTTGGAGTTCCTATTACCTGAATATTTTTAGACTGAGAAAAATCATCTACAATCCATTCAAAAATATTTGTTTTATAATGTTTCCAATTTTCTTTAAAACGACGAACAAAAAGTCCGGCATCATGATACGGATCATTAAGAAAAGTTTGATCTACATCCCAATAAATTTTAGCCTGATCTAATGCCAATAAATGCTGTACAATTTTTTCTTCAGAAGCATTTAAAGCATTAAAACCTGCGAAAATAAAATTTCTGTTTGCAATAGTATTCGAAAAGTGATTTAGATTATTTACTGCTTCCTTATAAATCAAACCTTGGTAACCTAGTGATTTATTCAGTAAATGATGGTAAAGTGAATCATAGTACAAAGGCAGAAGTTTCCAAAAATCGATATAATTTTCTAAAAGTCTGGTTTTATTTTCGACTTCAATTCCCCATTTTTTGATATCTTCTATATCTTTCAAATACGACAAAACATGAACCGGATCTAATAAGTAGCGATCGATTTCATTAAAATCCTGCAAAAGCGTTTTAGCCCAATTGGCAAATAACTCGAATGATTGCTGATTTTGTTTTTCTGTTACAGAAAGATAAACTTCATAAAACTCAAACAAAAGCTCAATTGAATCTATAGATCGTATTGAAGCTACATCTTGCACAAAGTCTTCAATACTAATAATCTCCGGAGAAAGAATAGTATTTTTCGTTTCATTTTTTAAAGCTTCAATCAAGAAAACCTTTGCTCTTTTATTTGGCAAAACAATAGTAGTTTCAGTAAGCTTATCAGAATAATCCTGAATTATAACAGTTGCTATTTTTCCGAGAAAAGAAGTATTTATCATTGTATAAAAATAAAAAAAGCCATTCAATTAAGAATGGCTTTTAGTATTTATTTAGAAAGTAAATTAGATTTTACCTTGGTATTTAGAACCAATGTGTCTAATTTCTGTTCTTCTGTTTTGTGCTTTACCTGCAGCAGTTTTGTTACTTGCAACTGGTTGAGACTCTCCAAAACCTTTAGAAACTAAGTTATCAACATTTACTCCTCTTTCGATCAAAGCGTTCATAACAGCAGTAGCTCTTTCTTCAGAAAGTTTTTGGTTCAATTTGTCAGAACCATCGCTATCTGTGTGACCTTCAATAGAGAATTTCGCGTTTGGATAGTTTTTAAGGATTTCTTTAATAGCATCTAATCTAGCTGGAGTTTCTTTGTCACCAGTTTTGAAAGTAGCTTTTCCTGAGTTAAAGTAGATAGCTCTTGCTTGAACTTTAAGATCTTCTAAAGCTTCAGTAGTAACTTCAGGACAACCTCTGTTAGAAGCAGGACCTGCAACTGTAGGACAATCATCATCTTTATCTAAAACACCATCTTTATCAGCGTCTAAGAAAGGACAACCACCATTTTCTTTAGGACCAGCAACTGTAGGACATTTGTCATCTTTATCAGCAATTCCGTCTCCGTCAGTATCAGGACAACCTTTTAAAGCAGCTAAACCAGCAACATCTGGACAAGCATCATCTTTATCAGCAACTCCGTCTCCGTCTCTATCAGGACATCCGTTTAATGCAGCTAAACCAAATTCAGTTGGACAAGCATCACTAGCGTCAACGATTCCGTCTCCGTCAGTATCAGGACATCCGTTGAATTGTTTTAAACCAGCAACGTCTGGACAAGCATCATCTTTATCGTAGATTCCGTCTCCGTCAGTATCTTTACCTCCGAATTTGAAAACTAAACCAGCAGTGTGTTGAAAGTGAGATGGAGCATCTGGAGTTCCAGAAGCATCTTCTCTATCACCGCTAACTGACCATTTGTATCTTGTAGCAAGCTCAAGACCAATTGCATCTGTAAACCAGAAAGTTACTCCAGCACCTGGATTAACTGTTCCGTAGCTACTATCACCTAAGAAAGTATAACCTCCACCAACAGATAACGAAGGATCAACTACTTTAGATTTGATTAATTCCTGGAAGCTATATTTAATAGTAGCATCAATTCCGTAGTACATTAAATCACCAGGATTAGTCACAACATTACCTCTTGAATCATGTCCTGGAGCAGATGGATTGAAAGTAACGTATTTATCAATTTTGTTTACAGATCCTTGTAAACCAACAGAGAAACCACTACCTACATATCTAGACACACCAATGTAAGATAGAGAAGGAAGAATATTCCAGTTGTCTTTTACAGCGAATGGCTGAGAAAAGTGTTGATCAAAGAAACCACTTCCTGCACCAGAACTGGTTCTAGTGTCAACGGCATTAACTCCAAAAGAGATAGCCCATGGATTGTTACTGTCTTGTGCGTGAGAACTTAAACCCATCACCATCATCACAGCAACTAAAAGTTTGTTAAGATGTTTCATACTTAATTTTTTTTAATTACAATTTAGTTAATTACAAGCAAAAGTAACACCAAATTTTTTAAATACAAAATGAAATGTTAAAAAAAACCTACAAAAATTTCCGTATGTGGAAATTATATAACTTTTAACATTTTTCCGACAACTGTAAAGGCTGCTATAGCTCTATCTAAGTGGTCTTTAGTATGTGCAGCAGATAATTGAACCCTAATTCTGGCTTTTTCCTTAGGCACAACCGGAAAGAAGAATCCTATTACATAAATACCTTCTTTCAAAAGTTCATTGGCCATCATTTGTGATAGTTTTGCATCATATAACATCACAGGAACTATTGCAGAATCTCCATCAATGATATCAAAACCGGCTTTTTTCATTCCATCTTTAAAGTAGTTTGTATTCCACTCTAATTTATCACGTAAAGAAGTATCTTTTTCTAACAGTTCAAAAACTTTTATAGAAGCACCAACAATAGCAGGCGCTAATGAGTTCGAAAATAAATACGGACGCGAACGCTGACGCAATAATTCGATTATTTCTTTTTTAGCAGTTGTATAACCTCCCATTGCTCCACCAAGTGCTTTTCCAAGAGTCCCGGTTATAATATCAACTCTTCCCATAACACCTTTTGCTTCAAGTGTACCTTTACCAGTTGCACCGATAAATCCTGCCGCGTGACATTCATCTACCATAACCATCGCATCGTACTTATCTGCCAGGTCACAAATTTTATCTAAAGGCGCCACTAGACCATCCATAGAGAAAACTCCATCAGTAACTATTAATTTAAAACGAGCTCCAGCTTCATTAGCTTTAATCAACTGCTGTTCTAAATCTTCCATATTGCTATTTTCATAACGGTAACGTGCTGCTTTACACAAACGAACTCCATCAATAATAGAAGCGTGATTCAAACTATCCGAAATAATTGCATCGTTTTCTCCTAACAATGGTTCAAAAACACCACCATTAGCATCAAAAGCTGCTGCGTAAAGAATAGTGTCTTCTGTACCATAAAAATCAGCAATCTTTTTTTCTAATGTTTTATGAATATCCTGAGTTCCGCAAATAAAACGTACTGACGACATTCCGAAACCATGAGTATCCATAGCGTCCTTTGCAGCCTGCACTACTTCAGGATGCGACGAAAGTCCCAAATAATTGTTGGCACAAAAATTCAACACCTTTTCTCCTGTCGAAATAGTAATTTCTGCATCCTGAGCAGAAGTTATAATTCGTTCCTTTTTAAAAATTCCGTTTTCTTCAATAGTCTGCAACTCACTTTGCAAATGTTCTTTTATTTTACCGTACATTTCTATTTATTTAAAACGTTAAAAATTAACAACTTAAACCTATTAAGACTCAAATTTCTCTTTAACATCTGATTAATTTCTTCACAAATTTACTACATCGATTCCTGTTCCTATATACACCAAAGCCTTTTTTAACACTTTGTATCCTAAATCTTCAATAGCATCCTGATATTCTTGAATTTGCTGTGTGTATTTTGAGTTTATTACTCCTGTCTTATAATCTAAAAGATAAGCTTCTTTATTTGGAGTTAAAACAATTCTATCCGGCTTTAATATCCTGCCTTCTTTCTGAACGATTGTTTGCTCATTTAAAATAGTATAATTTCCATCAAAACAAATAGCTAATTCAGGATGATTTACAATTTCGCGAAGCGATTTCAAAACCATATCGACCTGATCAATTGTAATCAAACCATTTTCGATCGCTTTCGCAATGGCCAAATCCACATCTGACTTATCTTTAACAAAAGCTAAAATCTCGTGAACTATATTTCCGTACGCTATCGCTTCTTGCTGATGCGTTCCCCACATTAAGGATTCTCGTTGTGCTATTTTGATGTTTTTAGGATTTAAAACATCTAAAACCACAGGAATCGTTTTCACCAAATCGATTAATTCTGTCGCTTTTGAAAGCCTGGTTTTACTTCCAAATTCATATTCTAATTTATCAGAATCGTAATCCCCTTTATTAATTAAATATTTAATAAAAAAAGAGGCCATATTACTAGGAAACTCACCATCTTTTCTTTCTTTTAAAGACTGAGAAATAACATACAAATGTTCTTCTGCACGAGTCAGTGCCACGTACAAAACATTAATATTATCGAGCAATTCTTCTTGCTTCTTTAAATTAAAAACATTCGAAGCACTTTCACCAAAACCTTCAACAGCACTGCTATTATCAATTAAAGCTTTCGGAACATCCAAATCAACATCTTCAGTATCGAGCCATAATTTATCTTTTGGCTTTCGATTATAATCTTCTTCGGCAAAAGGCATAATTACCACAGGAAACTCTAAACCTTTCGATTTATGAATGGTCATGATTCTAACTGCATTAATCCCTTCCGGGGAAGGAATACTAAATCTTCCCGCATTTTTATCCCAATATCCAAGAAAATCTGCGATTCCGGCTTGATTTCTAATATCTCTTTCTAAAACGATATCCAGAAAAAATTGTACGTAAGCATTTCCTTCTGCGAGAGGCACAAATTTCGAAATGATAATTTCTACTGCTTCATAAAGTGACTTTTTTCTAATATTTTCAAAAGATAAAGCAACATCAAAACTCAGAAGCCATTTTTCAAAATCAACTTCTAATTTATGCGCCATTCCCTGAGCAATAAAGTCATGAATAGGCATTTGAATTTCTTTGTTCGAAGCCAAAAAATGCAGAAAATTAGCTTTTGACTCAAGATCAGCACTATTGTGCAGATATTTTAGCAAATGAACAATTAATCGAACTTCTGTCGCATTTTGAATCATCAAGGTTTCTGAAGACAAAAGCGGAATATTTTGTTCTGTCAAATAATTGGCAATCGCAATTCCCTGATCTCTTTTTCGAGTCAGAATAACGATATCATTATATTCAAAACCTTCAAGAACTACTTTTTGAATCGTGTTTAATGTTGCTAAAACATATAAATCCGATTTTTCAACTACATCTTCTTCATCTGCAAAATCCGACTTTTCGATTATTGGAAGAAAAGAAATATTGACATAACCTCCTTTTTTTGAATTTGAGTTTTGAAAACTATGATTTTCGTATAAATTTTTATAGTCTTCATTTGAAAATTCAGTCGAAATCAATTTAAAAAAGGAATTATTAAAATCGATTACTTCACTATAACTTCTATAATTGGTATCTAAATGTTTTATTACTTTTTCAGGATTATTAAAAGGATTCAGGCCTTTACTCAACTCTATAAATTGTTCTGCTTTACCACCTCGCCAGCGATAAATAGATTGTTTGGGATCTCCCACAATCATCAAAGTTCCTTTATTACCTAAATCATCTAATCCTGAAAGCGAATTATCGATTAGCGGAATCAGATTTTGCCATTGCATCTCTGAGGTATCCTGAAATTCATCAATAAAAAAATGACGATAGCGTTCGCCTATACGTTCATATATAAATGGCGCGGGCTGATTCTGAATTTCACGATGAATGATCGCATTAAATTCAGAAATAGACAGAATATTTTGTTCGGCCTGAATTTTCGCCAACTCATTACTAACGGTATTTAAAAGAGAAAGCGGTGTTATATTTTTTAGAAATGCTTTATAAAAATCTCTTTTTTCAAAATTCTTATAAATTTTTTCCAGAATCTGAAGCAGCTCCGGAATAATATTTTCGATTAACGCTTTGTCTTTGGCCGTTTTATTAATCCCGATATCATCAAATTCATGAAACGTTTTATTTCGCGGATTAAATTTTCCATCCCGAATACTTTCTAAATGATTCGGAAAAGTTCCGCGGGAAAATGATTTTAAATCAATTCCGTTTTTATCGATCAAAGCAAGAGCTTCTGTAGCAAAAACTTCATTTGCAGATTCCAGATCTTTACAAAGAGCCAGCATTTTCTTTTTTATAACTACAAACTCTTCAATAGATTTATCCTGAAAATGAGAAATTTCATTTCTATTATTTTCATTCAAGACCAATCTTCCTGTATCTAAAATTTCACGCGATATATCCCAACTCTTATCGTCGTCGGTTTTTTCCATCGTAAAATCGATCAGCAATTTGGTCAGTGTTTCGTCCTGTCCGGCTTGCGCAATAATAGCATCAACCGCTTCTGTCAATAAATTTTCAGTATCTAAAGTAACCTCAAAAGTCATGGGCAAATTCAAGTCATGAGCAAAAGCACGAATTACCTTGTGCGTAAACTTATCGATTGTAGAAATATCAAAGGCAGCATAGTTATGAATAAGATGCTTGATGATATTTTGCGATTTTGTTTTGATTTTAATAACAGAAAGTCCCGTGTCCCGAGACAAGTTTTCCATTAAATCCAATGCTTTTCCAGAAGGTTCTTCTTTTGTAAATTCAGACAAACTTCCCACAATACGGCTTTTCATTTCATGAACCGCTTTATTGGTAAAAGTTATGGCAAGGATATTTCGATAAGCATCATTTTTAGGAGAAGAAAGAATAATTTTAAGATATTCTTTCACCAAAGTATAGGTCTTTCCTGAACCTGCAGAGGCATCATAAAGGGAAAAGGACGGACTTTGCATAACTTTAGTTTTATAATGTAAAAATAGCACAATAAATATTAAACCCCAATAATGGAAATTCTAAATTCAAATATATAGGTGGATCAAATACTAAATCCAAATAATGAAAAATTCCAAATTCCAACGTCTGACGTATTTATCACACAGTTATTGGAATTTGGAATTTTGAATTATTGGATTTTAAAAATTTATGCAGTTTTAGGAAAGGCTCTTTTATTAAAAAATAACAAAATCCCAACACCTGTAGAAATCGCCATATCGGCAAAATTAAAAATAGCATTAAAAAAAGAAACCTCTTCGCCTCCCCAAACAGGGAACCAAGCTGGCAAAGTACCTCTCCAAAGAGGGAAATAAAACATATCTACTACCAAACCATGAAACCATGTTCCGTAAGGTTCCGGCGAGAATAGTGTTGCCAGATTACCGTGACTGTCATCAAAAATAATCCCGTAAAAAACAGAATCAATAATATTTCCGGCAGCTCCCGCAAAAATTAAGGCAATTGCAACGATCAAATAATTGGAATGACGTTTCTTAATTGAATCAGACAACCAATATGCAATCCCAAATACAGCAAAGATTCTAAAAACAGTCAAAATCAACTTTCCGTATTGTCCCGGTATTTTTGTTCCCCAGGCCATTCCTTCATTTTCTATAAAATGAATTCTAAACCAATCAAAAACGACAACTTCTTCACCTAAAACAAAGTTTGTTTTTACGTATATTTTTGAAAGCTGATCAACAATTAAAACTAAGAATATAAGGAAATACGCTTTTGGTAATGACATTTTATTAAATTTTGATGGGGCAAAAGTAACAATTTAATCAAAAAAAACGCTCCCAATGGAGCGTTAATTCTTTTCTGCCACAAACTAAGGCATGTCAGATAATTTATTTATTCTTATATAAGGTCTATTTTTTAGTATTTGGCTGGACTGGTGCCTTTGGAGTCTTTGGCGTATCGGCAAAAAATTCAGAAATAGACTTAAGCAGGCCTTTACCCTCTTTTCCAGCGGTTGCCTTTTTGGCTTCAGCCTTTTTTACATCAGCTTTAAATTTAATTCGAATTTTTTCAAATTCCTTCATTCTGTGCTCTACGTCAGAGTTTACATCTTTGAATTTCAATACTTTAGCCATTGTGTAAGTTTTTTATGTTAAATAAATAAAATTATTAATGATTTGCTATTACAATGATACATAATTTAATTTATATTTGTTAGTAAAAATTAACACTTGTTTAGATCAATAAGCAATATTCCTCACCAATAGCCATCAAAATAAATTAATTTTAACAGTTTTCCTAAATCCTACAAATATGACTGAAATAACATCTACCCTAAACGACTTTCTGGTTACCACAAAATCTTCTGCTGCATTAATAATAAACGGAAAAGGAAAATTAATCACATCATTACACATCGATTATGCAGATAGTGTTGCGGCAATGAGTGCTGCAATCTTATCAATGAGCGAAAAATTCTTAATTGATTTAGATAAAGGTGTATTAAAACAACTATTTCTAAAAACTTCAGAAGGCGTTGTAATTGGAAATAAAATAAGCGGCACAAACTTTATAATTGCATTTTCGAAAGACGGAAGTAATCTGGGTTTATTAATGCGCTCAACTGATGAAGTCGCCACAGAATTAAGTAAGAATTCCCTATTAAAATAACATAAATCTATTAACCCAAAAACAACCCTAAACTATGAGTAACGACTTTTTAAACGTTTTTTTAAATGAAATGAAAACTAACGTAAACGGCTTTATAGCGGTAGCTGTAACCGAAATTGAATCAGGATTAAGCTTTGGAAACCTAACAATTGACCCAGCGTTCGATCCTGAACTTGCAGCAGCCTATAATCTTGAAGTTGTAAAAGCCAAATTAAGCGCAGTAAAAGCCTTAAATTTAAACCAGGATATCGAAGATATTTTGATCACACTTTCGAATCAAATTCACATTATCGATATTTCTCCAAACAAAAAATTCATGATCTATCTTGCGGCAGATTCAACTAAAGCAAATTTAGGAATGACAAGAGCTGTATTAAAAAAACACAAATTAGAATTAGAGAAAAACTTAGCTTAGTTTTTATTTTTATTTTTTAATTAGAACTATCTCTAATCAGGATAGTTCTAATTAAAAAAAACTTTTCGTTGCCCAAATCGCATACTTTCCACTTCTTACAAAAAATTGAATTATAATTTTAGCACTTCTTTTTTAATTATAATCAAATTCTTTCAAAAGGTTTACACCTCACCTTAAAAACATTACTACAAAACATTAAACAAAAAAAACAAAAAAAAACGCCCCTAAAAGGAGCGCTTATTTAATTAAGTATTTATTATCGTTGCAAGTTCTTCGCTTCGATACTCATTGTTGCATGAGGAACGATTTTTAGCCTTTCTTTGCCAATTAATTTACCTGTTACTTTACAAATACCGTAAGTTTTATTTTCTACACGGAATAAGGCGTTTTTTAGGTCGCGTATAAACTTTTCCTGTCTGATAGCTAACTGTGAGTTTGCTTCTTTAGACATTGTTTCGCTTCCTTCTTCAAATGCTTTAAAAGTCGGAGAAGTATCATCTGTTCCGTTATTCAAATCATTCATGTAAGCACTTTTTATTAAATCCAGATCGGCTTGTGCTTTTTGTATTTTATTTTGGATTATTTCTTTGAACTCTGCCAAATCAGCGTCAGAGTATCTTGTAATTTCATCTATCATTTTATATTTATTTTGAAATTAATATCATTGTTTTTATATCATCAAATTCAATTTCTGTGCCGTTTTCTAAACTATCCACAAAAACCAATTCATCTGTTAATGTCTCAGACTTAATATAGTCTATATTTTTTAGAATTGCTTCTTCTAAAATACCATTTCGTTTTATTTGAACTTTAATCTTATCGGTAACTTCAAATCCTGAATCTTTACGGATATTTTGAATTCTGTTTACCAACTCTCTTGCGACACCTTCGTTTTTCAATTCTTCAGAGATTGTAATATCAAGCGCAACTGTTATTCCGTTTGAATTTGCAACCAGCCAACCTTCGATATCCTGAGATGTTATTTCGACGTCTTCTAGTGATAAAGTTACATTATTTCCAGCAATAACAATATCTAATGTGCCTTGCTTGTCTAACTGGTTAATCTGATTTGCTGAAAAAGACTGTATTTCTTTGGAAATCAGCCCCATATCTTTACCAAAACGTGGACCTAAGGCTTTAAAATTTGGCTTAATTTGTTTTACCAATATATCTGAATCATCCTCTAAAAGTATAATTTCTTTCACGTTTACCTCTGCTTTTACAAGCTCGGAAATAGCCAGAATTTCAGCTCTCTGATTTTCGTCAAGTACCGGAATCATTACCTTTTGCAAAGGTTGACGTACTTTAATCATTTCCTTTTTACGAAGCGATAAAACCAAAGATGAGATGGTTTGCGCCTTCTGCATTTTGCTTTCTAACGTTTTATTAACAAAGTTTTCGACAAATTTTGGAAACTGAGCCAAGTGAACACTGCTATATTGCTCAGATCCTGTCGAACTTGTCAAATCTTTGTACAATTTATCCATGAAAAAAGGAGCGATTGGAGCGCTTAATTTACTGATCGTTAATAGACAAGTGTAAAGCGTTTGATAAGCCGCGATTTTATCGTGTGCATATTCTCCTTTCCAGAAACGACGACGGCATAAACGAACGTACCAGTTACTTAAGTTTTCCTGAACGAAGTCAGAAATTGCTCTCGCTGCTTTTGTAGGCTCATAATCCTCGTAACATTCATCAACAAATTTTATTAAAGAATGCAATTCAGAGATGATCCACTGATCGATTTCAGGTCTTTCGTTTAACTGAATTTCAGCTTCTTCATATTTAAACCCATCAATATTCGCATATAATGAGAAGAATGAATAAGTGTTGTATAATGTCCCGAAGAATTTACGACGAACCTCAGCAATTCCATCAAGGTCAAACTTTAAGTTATCCCAAGGATTGGCATTCATAATCATGTACCAACGAGTTGCATCTGGACCATATTCTTCGATAGTTTTAAAAGGATCTATTGTATTCCCTTTACTCTTAGACATTTTTATTCCGTCTTTATCTAAAACCAAACCATTCGAAACCACATTTTTATAGGCTACTTTATCAAAAACCAAAGTTCCGATCGCGTGCAAGGTATAAAACCATCCACGTGTCTGATCGACACCTTCGGCAATAAAGTTGGCAGGAAAATCTTTATTCTCATCAATTTTATCTCTGTTCTCAAAAGGATAATGCCATTGAGCGTAAGGCATAGCTCCTGAATCGAACCAAACATCAATTAAATCGCTTTCGCGTTTCATTGGTTGTCCTGAAGCCGAAACCAAAGTGATCTGATCAACTACATTTTTATGTAAATCGATTAAATCATAGTTAGACTCAGCCATATTTCCGATTTCAAAACCTTTAAACGGATTTTCTTTTTGAAAACCTGCTTCGATAGATTTTTCGATCGCGTTGTATAATTCTTCAACAGAACCAATAAGAACTTCTTCTTTTTTGTCTTCAGTTCTCCAAATTGGCAACGGAATACCCCAATATCTAGAACGAGATAAGTTCCAGTCGTTGGCATTTTTCAACCAATTTCCAAAACGTCCTTCACCAGTAGACTTAGGCTTCCAATTGATAGTTTCGTTCAGATCGAACATTCTATCTTTTACATCGGTTACTTTTATGAACCAGGAGTCTAGTGGATAATATAATAACGGCTCATCAGTTCTCCAGCTGTGTGGATAACTGTGTACATATTTCTCAACCTTAAAGGCTTTATTTTCTTCTTTTAAGCGAATAGCGATCTCAACATCTACAGAACGTTCTGGAGCTTGTCCCGCATCGTAATATTCGTTTTTTACATATTTACCGGCCAATTCACCTAAATGAGATGTGAATTTCCCTTGTAAATCTACCAGCGGCACTGCTGTTCCGGTTTCGTCAAGAACCAACATTGGTGGCACTTCCGGTTTTGCTTCTTTTGCTACTTTAGCATCATCTGCACCAAAAGTTGGAGCGGTATGTACAACTCCTGTTCCATCCTCTGTAGTAACGAAATCTCCGGCAATTACTCTAAATGCATTTTCGGCATTTTGATATGGCAATACGTAAGGCAATAATTGTTCGTAACGAATCTCTACTAAATCAGCTCCTTTTGCTTCTGCTAAAATTTTGTACGGAAGTTTTTTATCCCCTTCTTTTACATTATCAAAGTCAGCATCGTCTTCACTTAAGAAAAATCCTTTTCCAAATTGTTTTCCAACTAAACTCTTAGCCAAAACAACATTGATTGGTTCAAAAGTATACTGATTGAATGTTTTTACTAAAACATAATCTATTTTTGGCCCAACTGTTAAAGCAGTATTCGATGGTAATGTCCACGGAGTTGTCGTCCATGCCAAAATGTGGATATCTCCAAAACCTTGAAGAAAACCAGGTAAGGTTTCCGGCAATGTTTTAAACTGTGCTACAATCGTAGTATCAGTAACATCACGATACGCTCCAGGCTGATTTACTTCGTGAGAAGACAATCCTGTTCCTGCTTTTGGAGAATAAGGCTGAATTGTATATCCTTTATACAACAAACCTTTATCATAGATTTGTTTCAAAAGCCACCAAACAGACTCCATATATTTTGGTTTATAAGTAACATAAGGATCTTCCATATCTACCCAATATCCCATTTTCTCGGTCAAATCATTCCATACGTCTGTATAACGCATTACGGTTTTTTTACACGCTTCGTTATATTCTTCTATAGAAATTGTTTTACCAATATCTTCTTTTGTAATTCCAAGTTCTTTTTCGGTACCCAATTCTACAGGTAATCCGTGTGTATCCCATCCGGCTTTTCTTTTTACCTGAAAACCTTTTTGAGTTTTATACCTGCAAAAAATATCTTTAATCGCACGTGCCATCACGTGGTGAATTCCCGGTAAACCATTTGCTGAAGGCGGACCTTCAAAAAACACGTAAGGCTCAGCACCTTCGCGAGTTGTTACGCTCTTTTCAAATATATTTTCTTTCTTCCAAAAATCAAGTACTTCTGACGCTACTGTTGGCAAGTCAAGTCCTTTGTATTCAGTAAATTTTGTGCTCATTTTATCCTTTTCTTAATCGAGGTGCGAAAGTAAGGAATTTTGGATTATTGACCATCAATTTCTTGAAATTTCACAAACTTTTGTTGAGATAATAGATACAAAAACAAAAGAATTGATTAGTTTCCGGTACTAAACTCAAAAAATTGAGCCATTAAACCAAAAACCAATCAATTCTAATAATTCTTTTTTATAAAACGAAAAGTCTATTTAAATCCTCCGAAATAAACTTCTTTCATGAAAATTCTATTTCCAAAAACAGGATTTACTTCAACTTTTTCGCGGGTTTCCTGATAAAGGGTTTCTCCGTTAAAATCTTCTATTTCATAATTAATCTTATGCGGAATTTTTCCTGAATTTAATGTCGAAACTGGTCGGTAATCTCCAAAAAGTTTTCTTTCGAAAAAGCTTTTATTTCCGTTATCAAATTCTGTTTTCTCCGTCGAAACTATATTGAAATTTTCTTTATCAATAAAAACATGATAATCTGTTTTAGGAATTGTTCTGTTACCTGAACTTAACGTTTTTTCAAAATAATTTAAGTGATAGCACAATCTGCCTTCGTACATTTCATCTGGCAAAAGCTCAAAATTATTCCATAAATCAAGTCTTAAATCGGTTAGAAAATTGATTAAGTCGACATTTTTAGACAAATTGCTATAATCGTACGAAGTGAGTTTTGCCCATTTCGCATTTACACCACTTTCGCGATCGTCATGACTCCAGGCTTCTGCTCCGTTCACGATTTCATAATAGCTTTCCGGCATTTTTTTTCTAAGAAGATAATTGGTGTTTGTGGCCCATTTTTCTTCTGTTTGAGGTATCTTATTTCCTTCTATAGAAAGTTTAGAAAACAAATGTGTTTTTTCGACTTTCTTCAAAGCCTGGCTTCCGCCTAAATTACCTATTACTTTAGCAAGCAAATTTGCATTAAGCTGATAAGGTATAGAATCAAGCATATTATATCGCTGCATTTTTGATTTTTCTAAATATGCTTCACGATTTGATTTCTCAATTTCCCACTCAGCATCTTGTTGTTGTATTTTTTCAAAAAAAGCTAATCTCTTTTCTTCTTTTTCTTCGGCAATTTTAAGACCTAACTTTTTAAGATCAGCAAAACGATTGGTATGGCTTCTTATTTTTTTCTCAGCAAAATTTCCTCTATTTACCCTATCAATAATAGATGCCCCTCGAGAATCCAGTTTATCGTTTTCGATAAGCAAATTAGCATATAGCAAGGCTTTTTCTTTATTTTCGAGCAGTAAATATGTTTCTGCTAAATTATTTGTAACAATAAATCGGATATATTCGTTAGCAGGCGAAAGCGGATATTTAACCAACAAACTTTCCAGATATTGCAAATGGGGAGCCAGCAACTTCTCGTCTAAACCTTTTTCAAGGGTTACTTTCTCCATTTGAGCTGTAATCTCTGTTTCAAAAGCTAGCATCTGCTTGTATTCTGAATGTCCTTTTGAGGTTACAAATTCAAATCTTTCTTTTGATTCACCAGTTGAATATCCAAATTTATAATTTAAAAACTCCTGGATTCTGATTGCTGTTTTAAAAATAACATTATCAAACCCAAGTCCCACATCGCTGTAATCTGAATCTTTTACTGCTGCTTTTACTTTTTTATCCTGATCTGAGGCTGCAAGTTTCATCGCTCCTAGACTATTCCCCACAGTTATTGAATAGGATTCTGAACCTCCAAAATCCTTAGTCAGTATTATTTTATCTCCATACTTGACATCTAGTTTTACATTGGTGATATAATTAGAATGTGTACCATAAGTCCATTTATTTTCTTTCTTATTAAAAGTACTATCTACTTGTGTATCTGTATATCTAGGCAAGGCAAAAGTCACGTAAATTTTAAGCTTCCCGTTTTCCGGATCTTTTATATATCCTTTAATATCAAAAAAGTGCTTTTTTAAATTCGCTTCTTCTTCCTGCAAAGATTTATCCATTTGATAAAAAGTGGTTTGTGTCAGCACATTGTCCAGAACAGGAAATTCTGAATATTGAATAACCGGAATATAAAATTTCTTTTTCTTCGAACTTATTTTTTCTTGTGCCTGAATTGAACCAATTACAAGCAAAGCAATTAAGAGTAATGTTTTTTTCATAGGCAAAAAAAAAAAAGCCACCAGAAATAAATTCTGATGGCTTTGGGTTTTTAATTTTCTTATTTTTTATTGAAAATTTGAATAGATTTATCAGACACATAAAAAATATTTTGTGTCGCAGGATCTACTTCATAAACTGGTTTATTGTTATTAAAAATAATTTTATCAACCTCAACTCCATCAACTTTACTCACTTTTACAAGAATTTTTTCTCCAGAATCTGCTTTTGCAAAAATATAAGAGAAGTCTCTATTTTGTTTCATTGCATTAAAACGAGAGTTAAATTTAGCTGCTACTATGCCAAGAGCTGCTGACCCAGCTGCATAAGCTTTTGCCTGATCCTTATTTGTCTGATCTCCTTTTGCAACTGCGGTTCTCATGTTACCGTCGGAATCACGATATGTCATAGTTATATCAGCACCTTTAACTGAACTTACTGCAGAACCAACACCTAAACCAATACTTCCAGCAATTGCAGCGCTTTTTAGCAAACGTCTTGTTCCTTCACCTGGTTGTGTATAAGTAAGGTGGTATTTTATAGTTCCATCCATATTAACCCCCATTACTTCAAGCGGTCCTGAAAGCACAACTCCCCAAGGAAATAATTCAATACTATTTAATTCTTTCTCTTTTTTGATATTTACTTTAGCAAATGGTTCTGGCTTATCGCTAATGCTTGGATCAAATTTGTACAATTTCTCGTCATTATATACCAAGTAAGAGTTTGTAGCTTCGTCGTAAGTTGGTAAAACCGGACGATCTTTTTCAAACTTAATATTACGTTTCCAAAGTTTAACTCCTGTTTTATAATCAACCATGTTTCCATAAGTCCCTGTAAGGTACATTACTTTTTCACCTACTTTTCCTAAGTAATAAATTGGATCTTCTTTGTCATCTGAAATTTCAATGAATTTTTTCCAAAGCTTTTCTCCGTCTTTGTTTATCAGCATCATTTCATTTTCTGCAACATATAAGAAATCCTGATCGATTGGAATCACTCTTTTCAAACCATCTCCACGAGCATCTTTTTTCCAGATTTTTTCTCCTGTAGTCAAGTCAAAAAAGTTAAAACCTCCATAATGAGCAATTAACAATTTTGTACCCCAATCTTCTAAATAAACAACACGTTTTGTTTTGATAGATTCTTTCCAGATACTTTTTCCGTTTTCTGTATTCAAAACATTCAAATATTCTTTGGCTGCAAATAAACCTTTACTGTTTACAACTACAATATTTTTATCATTTTGAGTCAAAAAGAATCTTGAATAATCTTCTTCAGCTTTCCAGTTTAATTTTCCTGAAGTTCTGTCAAATGAATATAGTTTTCCGTACAATAAATAATAAATTACTGATCCGTGCACTGTCGCTTTATTGGCATTTGCAGACTCTTTTAATGAGAAACTAAATAATGATTTTGCTTTGTCTACAGTGGTATTCCATTTTAACTCTCCTGTTTTCATATCTAATAAAGCAATTGCCATATCTCCGTCTTTTTTCAAAGTAAGCAAATACTCATCTGTTTCAGGAATAAAATCTGACTGCATTACCCAGAAAGATTCTTTAGACGAATTGTAAACCACTTT
Source organism: Flavobacterium sp. SLB02 (assembly GCF_009664855.1). Taxonomy (GTDB): domain Bacteria; phylum Bacteroidota; class Bacteroidia; order Flavobacteriales; family Flavobacteriaceae; genus Flavobacterium. The sequence goes on along the minus strand of NZ_CP045928.1, from coordinate 5,632,010 downwards.
ACCACTATCTGTATTAATGATAATATATTTACTATTGATGTAAGCCTCTACATAAGGACTTCTGGGAACACTTGATAAATCACTTTTTTCTTTAAAAAGTTTTCCAAAATCAGGATCAGTCAGGATATCACCCGCTGAAGTTGATCCAAAATCATCTTTTGTTAATGTCCAAACAATTTTTTTTGTTTCAGGATCTAAACCTTTTACAGTTCCGCCTTCTTTAAAAACAACAATTCCTGTTATTTCGTTTTGAACCATGTCTTTGACACTGTTCTCTGTAGTGATTATTTCGTCGTATTTTCTTTGGGCAGTCGCCGAGAAAGCAACTAAGCAAACTAAAATAATCGAAAAAGTAATTTTCTTCATAGTCGTTTTTATTCTTTAAAAGAATTAATATTTTACTGGGGTTTTTAGTAATGAATTCACTTATTAAAATAATAATTATGAAAATTTTAATAAAAATTCACTGCGCAAATATATAAAAATAGCATTCAGTTTAAGAAAAAATTTCTTTCAGAATATCAAGTGATTTCGGCTTCTTAAAACCGTCTAAGTGAAAGCTATAATAATCGATCAGAATCTTCAATAAAATCTGTCTTTCGATGACATGAAAAACTTTTTCAGTATTGTCAAATTTCAAATCAATTAATTTTTTAAAGAGGCTGGTTTCATGTTCTGTAAGTGCAGTCAAACCATGAAAAAGGGTAAAAACACCATCGTTTATTTCGAAGTAAGGCAAATCGATCTCTGACACATCCGGATAAAAGCCCAAATATTTTGTAATTTCTAAAAGCAAAATCAAATGAAAATTAGAAATTTCGTCATGATGATCCAGCCATGTTAAGGCGGTTTCTAAAAACACAAAAAGCAATTCGTTTTTCTCTTCTTCCTGAATAGAATAATGAAGCATCTCAGACAAAAACATGACCATGGTACTTTTTACAATATCTGTATGAATGCTTTGAAAAGGAACTGCAATTTTTATTTCTTTAAAATTCTCCAGCGTTCCTTTGTTTTTATGCACGGCTTCGATTTCGAGAATCGACAAAGGCTGAAAGTAAGCAATCTTTTGACTGGCTTTCCGGCTCGAAAAAGCATCGCGCACAAAATAAGATTTCAGACCGTTTGAAAGTGTAAAGCATTTTACGATCAGACTTTTTTCCTGAAATTTTAGTGATGATATTACTATGGCTTTGGTTTTGACTAGCAAAATTAGATTGTTAGATTATTAGATCGTTAGACTTCTTAGATTTTTTTTAGATTGTTAGATTTTTGATTACAAACTTTTGCCTATGAGTTCTTTGATTATTTAGATTTTAAACAATTATCTTATTATCTCAATTGCCACATTATCTAATTATCATTACTTTTTTAACTTTCGTTTCTCCACCATCCTGAGCAGAAATAAAAATCATATAAACTCCCGAGGCTACTTTATATCGCCCGAAAGCTGTTGTATCCCATTCTATCGTGCCTCCTGTCGAAGTGGTTTCGTATACTAAATTGCCTTCGATATCGGTAATCTTTATATTGGCCTTATCAATTAATCCTGCTACTTTTACTGTTCCTGAATAATTGGGACGAACGGGATTAGGATAAACGTAAGCATTATTTAAATCTTCATTGGCCTCGGTTGCAATTCCTTTAAAAGAAACCATACCTTTATCTGTAGCAATAAAAACCTCGCCTGTTGCACTATTAATTTTAATATCATTAATAACATTACTTGGCAAAGGAGAATTATTAATTGTAAAATGATATTTGGTTTCCTGACCGTTTGGCGATACCATAAAAACCCCAGAATCTCCGGTACCAATCCATTTATTATTGGCTCCGTCAACCACAATTACATTTATAAATTGCTCGTATAATAATTCCTGCGCCAGATTATCATCCATTATAATAATAGGATTTGCTTTAAGCTGACTCTCCGTTTGAAAACTCCCAACGTTTGACAAAACCCTCAATCCTTTTATTGTCCCAATCCATAATTGCCCTTTGGTATCGACAGCAACAGATCGAACATCTGCAGTTGGCAAATTTCCTACATCTGCCCCAAAAGTTATTTTTTTGAACGTATTGGTACTTTCGTTAAAACCAATCACTCCTTCTCTATTTGTCGATATCCATTTTGTATTATTTTTATCAATAGCAATATTGGCATAACTGGCAAGTTCGGCATTGTCAAGAATTATCGCTGTGGAATAACTTTGCCATTGTCCGTTTGTTTTTAAAACCTTTAAACCATTTTTGATTCTGCTATTGGTAATCCAGAGATTTCCTGATTTATCAAAAGCAGTCCCATTAATACGAACATCTATATAATTGGGTCCTTCGGTTGTAATACTTTCTAAACCGCTGTTTTTTTCATTATATAAAAACGTAGGTACATCCTGTTCAATCTTTAATAAACCTGAAAAAAATGAGCTTGCATAAACCTGTTTATCATTGTTGGGATTTACGATAATACGGGTCATAGATTTTGCTCCAAGAACATCTTCATAGGGTAAATTTAGCCATCCGGAAGTATCATACTTGCTAATGCCATAACTATCTAGCGGATAAGGATTATAAGATGAAGTATAATCTCCATACACTGTCCAAAGCACATTTGGCGCTACATCGAGCGAAAATATATTATTTTTTGTTGGCCCGGGCGGCGTATTGTTTTCGAAAGCCGAAACATTTGAAAGCGTTGATGCAAACAATCCTTTTTCTTTTGTTCCAATGTATAGCAGATCGCCAATAGCTGTCGCACAAGTAAAACTCAATGTATTATCTAAAACCTGAGTATTGGCAATCTGACGGTTTAAAACCATTTGATTTGAATAGACAAAAACCGTATTTGGCGTTGTCACAAATAATTTATTATTTACCGCCCGCATATCTGTAGCAGGTTGTGGAAGCTGCAAAAATCCAACAAATATATTCGAATTATAACGATGGATATATCCTCCTGAATTAATCGCGATAAGTGTTGTATCTAACGTTTCTACACTCGACCAATCTCCTGAATTTACCAAAACCCACTGATTAAAATCGATCAGGTTGGCATTGGTACTATTGGCTTTTCTGATTCCGTTTGAAGTTGCTGCATAAATAAATCCGTCGAAATAAGCGGTTTGTCTTATATTGATTTCTGCTCCGTTATCACCAATAAAATAAGTATCTCCAAACTGGGATGTGGTTAAATTAAACTGCACAATTCCAAAATCACAAGAAACATAAACCAAACCATCATGCTCCATAAAATGATTAATTTTCTTGAGGTTTGCCGGCAATTGCTTGTTGATAATATCTACAACTTTTAATATGCTGCCATCTTTTTCATTGATTACAATCATCAAACCATTTTCGTAACCAATGATCGTTTTTTTGAATCCTTCGCTGTGGTATAAAGCCGAAATGGTCTGACCCGAAAGTCCATCAACCGTAGTGGTTGTTTTAATGTTGTTTGTAGTGGTGTTTTTAGAAAACAATGCATTTTCTGAAGCTGCAAAAACCGCTGTTGGAGCTTCTGAAATATCTTTTATTTCATTAAATGAAAAATAACTCTGCCATGACAATTTATTCTGAGCGAAACTAAATTGAAACAACAGCAATAACAAAACATACAGAAAAATTCTCTTCATTACTTAATATATTCGGATAGACAAATATACTACAAACGAAAGTATTTGATTTTTGTTCTGCTTTAAATAAAGCTCTTTTTTGAACCATTAAGAGATTAAGAAAAATTAAGCTTTAAATATGAAAAAAATCTAACTTAAAAGGGGATTTAAAATCAAAACACTTTGTGAATTCGTGGCGAAAAATAAAAAAATGCCTCCAGTTATCTTTTAAAAAGACAAATGAAGGCATCTTACAATTGTAATTAAACTTTACACTACACCCTGAGCAAGCATAGCATCGGCCACTTTAACAAATCCGGCAATGTTAGCTCCTTTTACGTAGTTCACATAACCATCTTCTCCCATACCGTATTTTTTACATTGGTTATGAATTCCAACCATGATATCTTTTAATCTCAAATCAACTTCTTCACTAGTCCAGTTTAAACGAATAGAATTTTGCGTCATTTCTAACCCAGATGCAGCAACTCCTCCGGCATTTGCAGCTTTACCAGGAGCAAAAAGTACTTTATTATCTAAAAACAATTTAATAGCATCTAATGTCGAAGGCATATTTGCAGCTTCAGTAACACATAAAACACCATTATCAATTAGTTTTTTAGCATCTTCTCCTGTTAATTCATTTTGAGTAGCACAAGGAATAGCAATATCAACTTTTACCTCCCAAGGGCTTTTTCCTTTATGGAAAACAGCATTTGGATATTTCTTTGTGTAAAGTTCAGCTCTGTTGTCTCCGGTTGCCCTCATTTCGACCATATGCTCGATTTTTTCTCCAGAGATTCCTTCTTCATCATAAATATATCCATCAGGTCCTGAAATAGTAACTACTTTACCACCTAATTCATTTATTTTTAGCGCCACTCCCCAAGCTACGTTTCCAAATCCTGAAATAGCAACCCTTTTACCTTTTATCTCATGCCCTATAGTACGAAGCATTTGATCTGTAAAATAAACAACTCCGTATCCTGTAGCTTCAGGACGTATTAATGAACCACCGTAAGCAAGCCCTTTTCCTGTAAGAACTCCGGTAAACTCATTTCTGATTCTTTTGTACTGACCAAATAAGTAACCAATTTCTCTGGCTCCAACACCAATATCTCCTGCAGGAACGTCAAGATCCGGACCAATATGACGGCATAATTCGGTCATAAATGATTGACAGAAACGCATAATTTCGCCATCAGATTTTCCTTCAGGATCAAAATCAGATCCTCCTTTTCCACCACCCATTGGTAATGTTGTCAAACTGTTTTTAAATACTTGTTCGAAAGCAAGGAATTTTAAAACAGATAAATTTACTGTATGATGAAATCTGATTCCGCCTTTATAAGGTCCAATGGCAGAGTTCATCTGAATTCTGAATCCTCTGTTTACAATTATTTCTCCTTTATCGTCAACCCAGGGAACTCTAAAAATTATAGATCTTTCCGGCTCAGCAATTCTTAGAAGTAAATTTTTTCCATCATATTTTTTTCGCTCTGCAATAAACGGAATTACCGTTTCTGCAAATTCTCTAACTGCCTGAAGAAATTCTGGCTCGTTTGGATTTTTAGACTCAACAAGAGCCATAAATTCATTTATTTTTTGTTCCATTTTTAAATAAATTATTCAATAAATAGTTGATAAATTTTAAGTCAATTCAATTAAAAAAACATGCTTTAAGAAAACGTTTTCGTAATGACGCGCAAAGATAATGCAAAACGATCATGGTTTGTTAATATTTTTCGTTTTTGGAGCAAAATTGTGTTATTTCTAAACAATACTAAAAATACGATTTTACACTGTTGAATTTGCATGAAATTACAGCACTTAAAGTTAGACATTTAAGCTTTTTGTTATTAAATTTTTAATACAAGTATTTATATATTTTGATTAGACAGGGTTTTTTATATATTTGCCAAGATTTGAAAGCCCAAAAACATGCTCAAACCTATAATAATCACGCTATTCGCCTTTTTTGGAATACCTACAATAGCAAACGCACAATCTAGTCTCGCCCAAGAAGTAGGAATAATATTCGGACCTTCAACTTTTCAATCTGATTTTGGTCAAAGAAATAATTTTGATACCAATATTGGAAACACAGGATTCGGAATTGGGATTGTTCATTTTATAAACTTTTCTGCCAATAACAATCGAGAAAGTTTTTTTACAGAACATTTTAAAGTAAGATCTGAACTTTCTTTTAATCAAACCAAGCTGGAACACTTTGGCGAATGGGTTGACATCGAAAAAAAGAAAAATCTTGTACAACATCTTAGAGGAATGCATGGCACCTCGACCTTAGTAAATCTTGGAGCTCAATTAGAATTTTCTCCTTTTATGAAAATTCACGATTTCGAAAATACAATTGGCAGTTTTAGCCCTTATATAAGTTTAGGTTTTCAGGTGAGTTATTACAGAACCAAAGTTGAATCAAGACTAGGTGCATTAGGACTTCCTCTAACCACTTATCCAAAATACCTAACTCCTTCTGATGGACGTCAGTTTGGTTTCTCTAACGAAAATGGCCTGGTTATATCAGGAACAGTAGGTGCTGGGGTACACTACAAACTAACTACAATGAGCGATTTAATGTTTGAAATCCGTTATCAGGGTTATGCTTCTGATTGGGTTGATGGTTTAAATCCGAATAAAGATATTTACAAAGAAAACAAATCAAACGATTCACAAGTTTGGTTCAACGCAGGATATATTTATTATTTAGAATTTTAAAGAAATCCCAACATATAAAAAATCCCAAATTCCAAAATGATAAGATTGGAATTTGGGATTTTTTTATTTTGAAATTTAATCGTTTATGCCAAAGCTTGTTCGATATCTGCAATTAAGTCTTCAGCATCTTCGATACCCACACTCAATCGAACCAAATCATCGGTAATACCAACTTCGGCTCTTTTATTTGCCGGAATCGAAGCGTGCGTCATCAAAGCCGGATGGTTGGCCAATGATTCCACTCCACCTAAAGATTCTGCAAGAGTAAAAACTTTTAGTTTTTCTAAAAATGCAATAGAATCTTCTTTTTTACCTGATTTAAAAGTAAACGAAACCATTCCTCCAAAAGCTTTCATTTGCTTTTTAGCAATTTCGTGAAAAGGATGACTTTTTAATCCCGGATAATAAACCGTATTAATCTTTGGGTGATTGCTTAAATATTCTACTACTTTTTCTCCGTTTTCGCAATGTCTTTGCACTCTTAACGAAAGTGTTTTGATTCCTCTTAAAACCAAAAAACTATCCATTGGCCCCAGTGTTGCACCGGTAGCAAATTGCTGAAAATGCAATTGTTCTCCTAAAGCTTCGTCTTTTACAATCAAAGCTCCTGCAATAACATCAGAATGTCCGCCTAAATATTTTGTAGCAGAGTGCATTACGATATCAGCTCCTAAGTCAAGAGGTTTTTGCAAATATGGTGTTGCAAAAGTATTATCTACAGCAAATAAAATATTATTGGCTTTGGTAATTTTTGCTACTTCGGCAATGTCAGCCAATTTCATTAACGGATTTGTTGGTGTTTCAACCCAAATCAGTTTGGTGTTTTCGTTGATCAATGATTTCAATTTCTCGATATCTGTCATATCAACAAAGTGAAATTTAATTCCTGAATCTTTATAAATTCGAGAGAACATCCTATAAGTTCCTCCGTATAAATCATCCATTGCAATGATTTCATCACCAGCTTTAAAAGATCTTAAAACACAATCTGTTGCAGCTAATCCAGATGAAAATGCCAATCCACGAGTACCATTTTCGATACTTGCCAAAGCGTTCTCTAATGCCGTACGGGTTGGGTTCGACGCCCTGCTATATTCATAATCAGCCAGAGGTTTCCCTGGACTAGTTTGTATAAAAGTTGAAGTTTGATACACCGGAGGCATAACAGCTCCTGTACTTGGATCATGATGCTGACCACCATGTATTACTTTTGTATTGAATTTCATATAGTTACAAATTTTAGATACTTAAACGTGGTACAAATTTACCGTTAAATTTATTTTAATCCTGACACAACTTCTTACCTTTGTATATAATTAACACTTTTTGATATGAAACATTACACTTTTTTAGCCTTTTTGTTCCTGACACTTGCAAGTTGCAACAAAGAGCTTTCATTTGAGAATGAGACATTTGAAAAAGAATCTACTATTCCTTGCAAAAAAGATTGTCCAAAAATTACGATTGATGTACCAGTTGCTAAAAATATCCCTATTGTAGCAGACAGCATCAACAAAAAGGTTTTCTCGGTGGTAAAAGAAATTGTCTATTTTGAGCAAGATCCCTCAAAAGCGAATGATTACAAATCTTTGGCAGCCTCTTTTATTACTTCTTATGAAGAAATGCATAAAAAATTCCCCACTGAAACTTTTGGCTGGGAAGGAAAAATAAAAGGTAATATTGAGTTTGAGTCTTATCAGATCATTAACATAAAAATCGATCATTATACTTTTACCGGCGGAGCTCATGGTTATCAAGGCTTTCGATCCTTATTATTTCATCCTAAAACCGGAAAAACCATTTTTACCGATGAAATCTTTAAAAACGAAAAAGAGTTTAAGGCTTTCGCCGAAAAAGAATTCAGAGCTAAATACAAAATCCCTGAAAAACTGAATATTAACGCAACAGGTTTAATGTTCGAAAATGATAAATTTCAGCTGCCTCAGAATATCTTTTATACCAAAGAAGGTTTGCTTTTATATTACAACTCTTATGAAGCTGCTTCGTATGCCGATGGACCAAAAGAGCTTTTGTTTCCGTATGCAAAAGTTAGTCAGTATTTGAAATATCAGTAAGCATTTTCAAAATATGAATTGGAATAATTCGGCTAAAGCCAATGAACAAATTCTAAAAAATGTCTCCAGCTAAAGCTGGAGGCTATTCAAAAAAGCCTTTGAGTTAGACGCACTACTTTGCGTCTCTACAAAAAACCTTTGAACCTTTGTTACTCTAAACCTCTGAACCTTACTTAGCTCCTTCCTGAAAATCATATTTCATTTTTCGAATAATTCTCAACGCTTCCTTAAAAGACAAATAAATATTCCCGAAAGGTTTCAAAAGCAATTTGGCATCAATAAGTTTTTGTTTGGCATCATCAAAACCATTCAGATAACAAATCATAAAAGTCGATGGAAGATTCTCCAGATCTTTTAATTCGCGATCTGACAAAGCAATTCCTTTTTGCAGTTTCTGAAGCAATGCTGTATTTGCATTGTAAATATGATACAACATTTTTCTGTTGAATTCCGGTGGCTGAAAAAGCATTTCACGATCGATCTTATAATAACCGTTATCAAAAAAGTGAATGGTTTGTTTTTCTAAAGGATAATAACTCGTTTTGTCATTTAAACCTAACGGAACATATTCGGTTATGGTAAAACTATCATCATCAAAAACAATTGTAACCACATCCTGTGCCGAATAAAAAAGTTTAATTTGTTCATTAATTAATTCGATATCAACACGGGATAAGAAAGTTTTATCTCGTGATTTATGAGGAACTCCCGCCCAGCAAATCACAAACAATTCTTTAAAAACATGATATTTAGGCGACATGTCTTTGTGCCTGAAATTCATAAAATCAAAAACACCGTCAAGTGTATATTGTATACTATTTCGGGAGCTATTTTCGATTCCGATTACCGTTTCGGTATTTTGATAATTCTTTTCTATTTCACCTTCAACCGGAACTGAATTACTGCCTCGTCTTATAAATACACTATTAGCGGGAATGGTATGAATTCCTTTTTTGAAATAGGAGATTTTACTTTTGGGTTTAATAGTAACCAGGCCAATAACTTTATCTTTTGGAAGATTCGGAAACGGTACATTTTCATATTGAATCTTAGGTGGATTTTCCAGAAAAGCATTCACCAAATTCTGAATTCGGCTATCATCAAAGAAATCATCACCTACAATTTCATTATCATGATCTTCGACACCCACCACGATATAAGAATTATTGGTTGGGTTTGAATTTGATAACGCGCAAATATGCTTGAGAAACTTTCCTTTACCTTCTCTGGAATGCAAATTCAATTGCCTTTTTTTATCATAAAAACTGCTCTCGTCGTTATGAGCAAGTAGATTTTTTATTAAAAGGCGTTTATTGATCATGTGAATATTTTTTATTTTTTATTTCTATTTTTTATTCTCTGATTACTTAATCATACTTTGAACCTTTCCTATCAGAAGTTTTTAAGTAATTCATAAATTTTGAAATCTGATCAATTGTATTTTGCGCTTTTAAATTTAGTTCTAAAAACACTTCTTCTCTAATGTGTTTTCTATCAAAACATCTTTGAAGTTGAGCTTTAGTCTCACAACAAGATCCTCTTGAATAAACTAAAAATGTGATAAATTCTTTATTACCACCTCTACCAAATCCTTCAGCTATGTTATCTATACCTGATCCTGAGGATCCATTTATTTGTTCTCTTAATTTATAATCCTGACCTAATGATGTAGTTATAATTAAATTCCAAACTTGATTACACTGTTCACGAGCTAGTTGATAAATAACCATCTCTTAAAAACAACTATAATTCGCCATTCTTAAAAATAAAAAATAGAAATAATAATAAAAAATAATTAACCTCTCTTAACAATCGTCGACGATGCCTGAGCAGTGCTCATCACAACCAAATCGGCAATGTTTACATGATACGGTCTTGAAACCACAAAATGAATAATATCAGCAATATCTTCTGCCTGCAACGGATCGAAACCTTTGTAAACATTCGAAGCTCTTTCGACATCACCTTTAAAACGGACTTCACTAAATTCAGTCGCTACCATTCCCGGGTGAATTGCTCCTACTCTAATACTAAACGGATTCAAATCGATTCGCATTCCGGCAGTAATGGCATCCACTGCATGTTTTGTTCCGCAATATACATTTCCGTTTGGGTACACTTCTTTGGCAGCTGTTGAACCAATATTAATAATATGTCCGGAATTTTTGGCTGTCATTTTTGGGATTACTGCTTTCGAAACATACAAAAGTCCTTTTACATTGATATCGATCATCGCATCCCAATCGTCTAAATCTCCGGTTTGAATGGGATCTAAACCATGTGCATTTCCTGCGTTATTGATCAAAACATCAATATCTGAAAATGCTGCTGGCAAAGAATTAATACTTTCCAAAACATCATTTTTATCGCGAACATCAAAAGACAACGAATGTACTTCTGTAAAAGCCGAAAGTTCTTTTTCAAGTTCTGCTAAGCGGTCTTTACGTCTTCCGCAAAGCACTACTTTATAGTTATTTTTAGCCATGATTTGAGCGGTTGCTTTACCAATTCCGCTTGTAGCTCCAGTAATTAAAACTGTTTTTTTCATTCTTTACTTTGTTTTTATTTTTAACACATAGATACATAGTTTAAAGCTTAAAAAAGGCGTTTCACTTTGCATGAATTCACATCGCTATATGAAAATGATTTGTCATTTATTTTTCCCTTATTCAAAACAATAAAAATCTATGATTCTATGTGTTTAATATAGCCACAGACTAAAAGTTTTTAATGATTTTATAATCTGTGTGAATCATTTTAATCTGTGGCAAATTTTTTTTTTCAATCTTTCCTGATCCAATGATCTAAATCCAATTTCATATTTAGAGCTGTCCAGGTTTCGTTATCCATTTCCCGAACAAATTTTTTATCAGGATGAATAACAAAACCAATCTTTTCATAACATTTTATGGCGCTTTTATTAAAATCAAAAACATTTAGCTCAATATTTCTCTGCTTACTATTTTCAAGAATAAATTCCAGAAGCAAAGTCACTATTTGTTTCCCAATTCCTTTTCCGCGAAGCGTTTCATCCATAATCAGAATTCTTCCCAGATTTGCAAACTCGTCTTTAAAACAAATTTCACAATGCCCGATAGTCGAATCATTAGCAATATTTACAACCCTAAAGGCAATCCTGTTTTTATCCGAAAGTGATTTCTCTATCTGTTCTTCCGTTAAAGGAAAGATAAATTCCGGTCCTGCAAATTGCATTAATTCTCGGGCATTTTTTATGCTATTGATCAATTGTGGATAAAACGCTATATCGAATTTTTCTAATCGTATCATTATATGTTGAAAGGTTTAAGCAACTTCTTCGCCTCTGCTTTCTGTCCAGATGGCAAACCAGTCTTCTTTATCCATTTCTAGTTCAACAGCTTTCATCAATGACTGAATTCTGGCAATATTTACTGTTCCTGCGATCGGAATAACTGCTGACGGATGTTTTAAAATCCAGGCAAGCAAAAGTGTATCTGACCCAAAACCATATTTTTGAACCAAATCAGCAAGCAGTTTTTTCAAACGACGTGTTTTTTTAGTGTCTTCTCTAAATACAGTCCCAAGCGGATTCCATGATAACGGACGAATTCCGTGTATTTGCATATAATCAAAACTTCCATCCACCATTGGTTCGAAATTCGTTGCCGAAAATTGTACCTGATTATAGCTCACTTCAGTTTTTTGACGGATTAATTCGGATTGAGAACTCGTGAAATTCGAAAGTCCGAAATCGATAATTTTTCCTTCTGCTTTTAACTTTTCAACCGCCTCTGCAATTTCGTCGGCTTGCATTAATGGACTTGGTCTGTGCAATAAAAAAACATCTACATAATCTGTTTTCAGTTTTTTTAATGATTCTTCAACTGACCAAACTATATAATCCCTGGAGTAATCATAATGTTTGATTTTGTTTGGGCGGCTTTCGGCGATCATCTGAATTCCGCATTTGGTAATTAATTGTAATTTCTCTCTCGAGATTTTGCTGTTGTGAAATGCTTTTCCAAAATCAGCTTCTGTGGTATACGATCCGTAAATATCTGCGTGATCAAAAGTTGTAATTTTGTTTTCGATACATAGCTGTATCAGGTTTTCCATTTCTTTAGTTGTAAGGTTTTTATCCCAAACTCCCCAATTCATAGTGCCCGAAATTATAGGCGATAATGCTGTTTTACTCATGATTTCATTGCGTTATTTTTGGTAATAAAAATGCTTTTCTGAAGCATAATCATCAAAGTTCTTAAAAATATAAAAATAGATTCACAATTAGTCCTTAAAATTAGGTCATTGGTCGAAGTTTTAACCATTCTTTAACATCTTACTTCTCAAAAAATATTCAATTTGCACTCTCAAAAGCTACGCATAGAAATCAAGGTTTTAAAAAGGTTTTAAAAATATTTATATGGAAGAAAATACAACGACTTTAGACATTAGAGCGATAAATGAAAAAATTGAAAGAGAAAGTGCTTTTATAGACCTTCTTACAATGGAAATGAACAAAGTTATTGTGGGCCAGAAACATATGGTCGAGCGTTTACTAATTGGACTTTTGGGACAAGGGCATATTTTGCTTGAAGGTGTTCCCGGATTGGCAAAAACTTTAGCCATCAATACTTTGTCGCAAGCAGTACAAGGTTCGTTCAGTCGTATTCAGTTTACACCTGACTTATTACCTGCCGATGTCGTTGGAACGATGATTTATAACATCAAGGCAAACGAATTTTCTATCAAAAAAGGACCAATCTTCGCCAATTTCGTCCTTGCCGATGAGATTAACCGTGCTCCGGCAAAGGTTCAGTCAGCACTTTTGGAGGCGATGCAGGAAAAACAAGTTACTATTGGCGATACCACTTTCAAACTAGATCGTCCGTTTTTAGTATTGGCAACTCAAAACCCGGTTGAGCAGGAAGGAACATACCAACTTCCGGAAGCGCAAGTCGATCGTTTTATGCTTAAAACTGTAATCGACTACCCAAAAATTGATGAAGAGCGTTTTGTAATTCGTCAAAACCTGAAAGGAACTTACGAAAAAGTAAATGCCGTAGTTTCTGTAGAGCAAATTTTACGCGCGCAGGAAGCAGTTCGTGAAGTTTACATGGACGAAAAAATCGAAAAATATATTTTAGATATCATATTTGCTACTCGTTATCCAGAGAAGTACAAACTTGCAGACTTAAAACCTCTTATTAGTTTTGGGGCATCACCACGTGGAAGTATCAATTTAGCTAATGCAGCAAAATGTTACGCTTTCATCAAACGTCGCGGATATGTAATCCCGGAAGATGTTCGTGCAGTTGTACATGATGTTTTACGTCACAGAGTTGGAATAACATATGAGGCTGAAGCCGAAAACATTACTTCTGTAGACATTATCAACAAAATCGTAAACGAGATTGAAGTACCTTAAAAATTTGTTTAATGTTTCAAGTTTCAGGTTGTTGTAAAGCAAACTTGAAACTTGAAACTTTTAAACTTTAAACAAATAAAATGGATACAAAAGAGCTTTTAAAAAAAGTACGGAAAATAGAAATCAAAACCAAAAGACTGAGCAATCATATCTTTTCGGGAGAATACCACTCTTCATTTAAAGGACGAGGGATGACTTTTAGTGAAGTACGTCAATACCAATATGGCGATGACATTCGTAACATCGATTGGAATGTAACTGCACGCTATAACGAAGCCCACGTAAAAGTTTTTGAAGAAGAACGCGAATTGACCATGGTTTTAATGGTTGATATATCAGGTTCAGAAGGTTTTGGTTCAAAAAGTCAATTCAAAAAAGACATCGTCACCGAAATTGCGGCAACGATGGCTTTTTCGGCTACACAAAATAATGACAAAATTGGTTTAATACTATTTTCTGACAATGTAGAATTGTATATTCCGCCAAAAAAAGGCCGTTCGCATGTTTTGAGAATCATTCGTGAATTGATCGAATTTGAACCGAAAAGTCAGAAAACAGATGTTGGAGCTGCTTTAAAATTTTTATCAGGAACCCAGAAAAAGAAAGCGATTGTTTTTGTTATTTCTGATTTCATGTCCGAAAATTACGAGCAGACTTTGAAGATTGCTTCTAAAAAACACGATATTACAGGCGTTAGGGTTTATGATATCCGTGAAGAAAAAATCCCAAACTTAGGAATGGTAACGATGCTGGATGCTGAAACCGGAAAAATTCAATTGGTAGATACAGGCTCAAAAACAGTACGAATGAATTACGAAAAACATTATCAGGAAAGAGTCAATTATTTCAAAGATATATTTAGTAAATCAGGAGCAGGCGTTGTAAACACAAGAGTTGATGAAAATTACGTGACAAAACTATTAGGTTATTTCAAATCAAGGTAAATAATTTTAGAGTGCAGATTTAGATTTTTTGAAAATTTATAAATTATATTTCCTGCCAAAAATTAAATATAAAAAACCGTTTAAATCTGTGCCATCCACATCATCCGCGTGCCATAATTAAAACATTCATTTTAGAATAAGATCTGAAATCAAAAATCAAATGAAATTAAAGTTTTACATATTTTTATTTTTACTTTCCTCAGCTATTTTTGCCCAGCAAAAACAAGTAGAGACGAGCATTGATACTACAAAAAATAAAATTGGGGCTGAATTTAAGTTAACGCTTAAAACGGTAGTCAGCTCAAAATCTAAGGTTGTTTTTCCTAAACTAAAAAAAATTGGGGCACTTGAAGTAATTCAATCGTACCCAATTGATACAGTGAAGAAAAATGACACTTACGAACTAATCAAAAAATATGGTTTAACACAATTTGATTCCGGAAAGTATGTAATTCCGAGTATTCAGATTTTAATAGATAAAAAACCTTTTTTAACTGATTCTATCCGTGTTGAAGTTGCAAATGTAAAGGTCGATACTTTACAGCAAAAAATGTACGACATCAAAGACATTACCCCGGTCGATAACGGAATTGGTGATTGGTGGAAATATGTTTTAGGTGTAATAATTATTCTTGGTATTGGAGCATTTGTCTATTGGTTTGTTAAAAAACGTCAACAGAAAAAGATTGAAGAAGAAGTTTATAAAACTCCTATAGAAAAAGCAACAAGCTTACTAAACAATCTGGAGCAAAAAGAATTGGTTCAAAAAGGCGAAATCAAAGAATACTATAGTGAACTTACAGATATTGCTCGTAATTATATTGAAGAAGCCATTCATATTCCGGCAATGGAAAGTACCACTTCTGAATTGATTCAGGCGATTAGAACAGCATCGACCAAAAAGAAGATGACGTTAACTCCTGAAACTGTCGAGAATCTGGAACGCGTTTTACGTCAGGCCGATTTAGTGAAATTTGCAAAATCTAAACCGCTGGATTTTGAAATTACCGAAGATAGAAATAAAATTCAAAGAGTTATTTTAACCCTTGACAATGCGATTCCAACTGAAGTTCCGGCCGAAGAAGAAGATCAATTACTGAATGAAGCGCAGAAACAAAAACAAATCAAGCTTCAGTTATTAAAGAAGCGTAACAAACGTATTGCTATTGCAGCAGGAACGGTTTTGTTTTTATTAATTGCTACTACGGCATTCTTTATTGTTACAAAAGGTTTTAGCTATGTAAAAGATAATCTTATTGGACATCCGTCTAAAGAATTACTGGAAGGTGAATGGGTAAAAAGTGAGTACGGAAATCCTGGTGTGGTAATTGAAACTCCAAAGGTTTTAAAACGTATGGACACTCAAAAAGTACTTCCTAAAGAAACAATGGCTTTGATCAAAGAGATGCAGCTTTTCACGTATGGTAGTATGGTTGGTAATTTCTACGTAACTGTTTCAACCAGTAAGTTTAAAAACCCAACAGATATAGATTTAGCAAAAGCATTAGAAGGATCCCTAAAAGTTATCGAAGCTCAGGGCGGACAAAATATTATTGTAAAACAAGAAGATTTTCAGACCAGTGCAGGTATTCAGGGTGTAAAAGGATACGGAACAATGACCGTTTTTAACCCAGCTGACAAAACCAGCACAAAGGCTTATTATGAACTTTTACTCTTTAAACAAGATCAGGGATTACAACAAATTATGATTTTACACGAAGAAGGTGATACATACGCCAACGATATTACGACTAGAATTTTAAATTCTGTTGAACTTAGAAAAGCGAGCAACTAATGGGAAAAATAACTTTTTTAAATCCGGAATTCTTTTGGTTGTTTCTATTAATCCCAATTGCAATAGCTTGGTTTTTCTGGAAACGCAACCAGCAAACGGCTACTTTAAAAATGAGTTCGACTCAGGGTTTTAAAAACAGCGAATCGTTGTTAACCAAATTAAAACCTGCTTTATACGTTTTTAGAATTTTAGGATTAAGCTCTTTAATTATAGCTTTGGCAAGACCAAGAACGGTTGACATTAGCAGTCAGACTAAAACAACTAAAGGAATTGATATTGTTTTGGCGATTGACGTTTCCGGAAGTATGCTGGCAAAAGATTTAAAGCCAAACCGTATGGAAGCTTTAAAAAGAGTCGCCGCAGATTTTGTTGGCGAAAGACCTAATGACAGAGTTGGACTGGTTTTATACGCATCTGAAGCGTATACCAAAACACCGGTTACAAGTGATAAAGCGATTATTCTTGAAGCCATAAAAAGCATTAAATACGATACCGTTTTACAAGACGGAACCGGAATTGGAATGGGATTAGCAACTGCCGTAAACCGTTTAAAAGATAGTAAAGCAAAAAGCCGTGTGATTATTTTAATGACAGATGGTGTTAACAATGCCGGTTTTATCGAACCTGAAACAGCATCAGACATTGCAAAACAATACGGAATAAAAGTCTACACTATTGGTATTGGTACCAACGGAATGGCGGAATCTCCTTATGCTTATGCACCAAACGGAGGCTTTTTATATAAAATGCAAAAGGTTGAAATCGACGAACAATTGATGAAAAACATTGCCCGTAAAACCGATGGAACTTACTTTAGAGCAACAAGTAATGATCGATTAGCCGAAATATACAACGCGATTAATAAATTAGAAACAACCGAAATCCAGGAATTAAAATTCTATGATTACGACGAAAAATACAGAGGTTTTGTTTTACTGGCAGCCTTTTTATTATTGTTAGAAGTTGGTTTAAGAAATACAGTTTACAGAAGCTTTATATAATATTTTAGTCGCAGTCACGGTTTACAGTTTACAGCTGAAAACTGCGACTGAAAATTGCGACTGAAAACTAGAACTAAAAATGGAATTAGACGAAAAAAAATATTTATACCTTTTATTATTACTCCCAATTGTGGTGTGTATTTTCCTTTTCAATATGTATTGGAAAAGAAAAAAACAGCGCGAATTTGGTGATCTCGAAATGGTGAAAAGACTAAGCCCGGAAAGATCTGTTTTTAAACCGGTATTAAAATTATCCGTAATACTTTTGGCGCTTGCGTGTTTGATTATCGGATTAGTGAATCCGAAGATTGGAACAAAAATGGAAACCGTAAAACGCGAAGGAATTGATATTGTTTTTGCTGTCGACGTTTCTAAAAGTATGCTTGCCGAAGATGTCGCACCAAGCCGTTTGGAGAAAAGTAAACAATTGGTTTCGCAAATCATCAATAATCTAGGAAGCGACAGAATAGGAATTGTAGCTTACGCAGGAAGTGCTTTCCCCGTTTTACCGATTACATCAGATTATAGTGTTGCCAAAATGTTTCTGCAAAGTATGACTCCGGATATGGTTTCATCGCAAGGAACTTCTCTTGATGAAGCGATTAGACTATCATCGACTTATTTTGATGAAAAAAGCAAAACAAGCAAGTTATTGATTTTGATTTCTGATGGAGAAGACCATTCTGAAGGAGCTTCGGCAGCAGCTGAAGAAGCCAATAAAATGGGAATGAAAATCATTACCATTGGTGTTGGAACAGAAAAAGGAGGCACAATTCCGTTGAAAGAAAATGGCGTAGTCAAAAACTATCAAAAAGATCAAAACGGGCAAACTGTTATTACAAAACTAAATCAGGAAGGATTAAAAACCATTGCAAAAGCGACAAAAGGCGGTTATGTATATGGCGGAAATACGAAAGAAGTTTTAGAATACATCAAAAATGCTTTAAACAATATTCAGAAAACCGAATTCGAGGCTACTCAAATGGCCGATTTTCAATCGCAATTTCAGTGGTTCATTGGCTTTGCCTTCTTATTATTGTTTATTGATATCTTCCTTTTAGAAAGAAAAACAAATTGGATAAAAGAGTTGAATTTATTTAACGAAAAGAAATAATTGTTCCCATTAGAAATTCGGAACAAAAAAAATAAAAACATTAGAATGAAAAATTTACTTCTTTATATTTTACTAACGTTCTCTTTGGCGGTTTCAGCTCAGGAGAAAGATAAGACATTGCCTGATGCCAATGAAGAATATAAGCAGAATAAATTTATTGACGCTGAAGCTAATTACAGAATTTCAGAATCAAAATTTCCAAAACGTGCTACTGCTCCCTATAACCTAGGAAATACTATTTACAGACAAAATCAGGTTTCTGAAGCTAAATTCGCCTACGCGAAAGCCATAAAGAA
The DNA here is from genome assembly GCF_009664855.1 of Flavobacterium sp. SLB02. Lineage (GTDB taxonomy): Bacteria > Bacteroidota > Bacteroidia > Flavobacteriales > Flavobacteriaceae > Flavobacterium. The sequence goes on along the minus strand of NZ_CP045928.1, from coordinate 5,613,034 downwards.
CGCCAAAACAAGACCTGAAAAACATAAAGCTTTTCACAATTTAGGAAATGTCTTAATGAAAGAGAAAGATTATACGCAAGCCGTTGAAGCATATAAAGAAGCTTTACGTAACGATCCTACTGATGATGAAACGCGCTATAATTATGCCTTAGCCAAACAAAAGCTAAAAGAAAATCCTCCTAAAAACGATAAAAACAAGGACAAGAATAAGGATAAGGACAAAGACAAGGATAAAAACAAAGATAAAGACAAGGACAAGGATAAAAATAAAGACAAGGATAAGGACAAAGATAAAAAGGACGACAAAGGCGATAAAGACAAGGATAAAAAAGATGGTAAAGACGATCCTAAGAAAGATGACAAGTCTGACAATAAAGGAGAACCAAAACCACAGCCTGGAGGAATTTCTAAAGACCGCGTTCAGAATTTATTAGATGCCGTAAACAACGAAGAAAAGAAAATTCAGGATAAAGTAAACGCTCAAAAAGCAAAAGGAACCCCTAGAAAAACAGAAAAAGACTGGTAAAACTTAGTTGATTTGTTTAATTGTTAATTTGTTTAATTGTAAACCTGATTAAATAAATTAGCGATTAAACAGTTAATATAAAAACACTGAAAAACAATTAATGAAAAGATATTTAATTCTATTACTATTCACTTTTCAAGGGCTTATGGCTCAAGTTCAATTTGAAGCCAGAGTAAGCAAAAACACGCTCGGACTGAACGAAAGATTCCGTATTGACTTTATCATGAATGTTGATGGAGACAACTTCGATCAGCCTTCATTTGACGGATTTAGAGTTGTAGGCGGACCAAGTCAGCAGGTAAGTCAGTCTTGGGTAAACGGTAGAAGCTCTTTTCAGAAAATATATTCTTATATTTTACAGCCTAATCAAAAAGGAACATTTTCTATCAAACAAGCAGCTATCGAATATAATGGGCAGATTTACAAAACACAGCCTATAAAAATCGTAGTAACAAATGCCGTTGCTCAGGAAAGAGACCCTTACGATAACAGCCGACCACAAGGTCAACAAGGAATTCCAAATGAAACCATAAATCTTGTAGCCGAAATCTCTAAAACAAATCCGTACCTGAATGAACCCATTACAGTGGTTTATAAATTATACTTTAACAACATTAATGTTACTGGTTTTAAAGAATTGGCTAAACCTAAGTATAACGATTTCTGGAACCAGAATATAGACATCAAACAACTGTCTATCGCAGAAGGAACCTTTCAGGGACAAAGATGTTATTACGTAATTCTGAAAAAGACCATTTTATACCCTCAAAAATCAGGAAGATTAACAATCGAACCGCTTTCTCTGGACATTGGTGTAGAATTGCCTTCAAATCGTCGTGATATGTACGGACAAATGATTCTGACAGTTGATAACAGAGTAGTTTCGGCCGGAGCCAAAACTATTAATGTAAAAGCATTACCGGAAGCAACCAAACCGGAAGGCTTTAGCGGAGCTGTTGGTAAATTTAATTTTACTGTTACTCCGTCTAAAACAACACTTAAAAGTGGAGAAAGTCTGGATTTAATCGTGAGTGCTTCAGGAAACGGAAACATGAAATTGTTTACTTTACCAAAACCTGTTGTTCCTAATGCATTAGAAATGTATGATCCGGTTCATGATGAGCAGGTGACGACTTCACTTTCAGGAATGTCAGGAAAAATTACAGATAAGTATTCTATTGTACCGCAATACAAAGGAAAATATGCGATAAAACCAATGCAGTTTTCTTATTTTGATTTGAGTACAGGTTCATATAAAACGATTACTTCTCAGGAAATTATGGTTGATGTATTAGACGGACCAATGCAGGCAGAAGCAAATGCAACTGCAAACGCGTCTAAAAACGTAATTTCTAAAACAGAACAATTCAAATACATCAAACCAAAAACAACATTAGTTGCAATAGCTAAAAATGATTTTTACGGTTCGAATTTGTATTATCTTCTGTTGTTCGCGCCTTTCGTTATCTTGCCAATTATTGTTTTGGCTAAGAAACGAAAAGAAGCCATTGACGGTGACATAACAGGAAACCGTATTAGAATGAACAACAAATTAGCGAAGAAATATTTATCTCAGGCTAAAAAACAACTCAACAATAAAGAGGCATTTTATATTGCTTTAGAAAAAGCAATGCATAATTTCCTTAAAGCAAAACTGCATATCGAAACCTCAGAAATGAGCAAGGATAATATTCAGGAGCTTTTATTGTCGAGAAATGCAAATCCTGAATCGGTTCAGAATTTTATTAATCTGACAGAAAACTGTGAGTTTGCCCGTTATGCTCCGGCATCAAGCGCTTCGATCCAGCAGGATTATGACAAAGCGGTTTTGATCATTTCAGAATTAGAAAAACAAATTGTTTAGTTTAATTTTTTAACCGCAAAGCGCGCTAAGAAAATTGATTTAGCTTTCGTTGAATTAAAGTTCGCAAAGTTGAAAATGTTATTACAAATCAGGAAAATGAAAAACATAGTATATCTTTTTTTATTAATCACGCAGGTTTTCTTTGCTCAAAGCAGCTTTGAAAAAGGAAATGCCTTGTACCAAAAGGGACAATACCAACAAGCTGTTGATGTGTACGAAAGCATTGTTCGAGATGACAAGCAGCACTCTGCAGAGTTATATTTTAACTTAGGAAATGCCTATTACAAACTCAACAAAGTAGCGCCTTCAATCTACAATTACGAGAAAGCATTGGTTTTAAAACCTCACGATCCGGAGACTTTAAACAATTTAAGATTCGCCAAAAAACTCACTATCGACGAGATCAAAGAAATCCCTAAAGTAGGCTTTGCAAAACTGATTCAAAGCTTTACAGGAATTTTCAATTATAATACCTGGGCAAAGATTTCTGTTGCAATTTCATTTGTATTTTTATTGAGTTTTATTGGCTATTATTTCTCTCAGCTTACGCTTTCAAAAAGACTTTATTTTATAGGAATGTTTGTTCTTTTGATCGCTTTGTTACTGAGTGTTTCTGCAGCAATAACAGAAAAAGACCATTTTACAAATGATCGCCCGGCAATTGTTTTTGCCGAACTAAGCGAAGTTCGCAGTGAACCACAAAAAGCAGGCGCAGCCATTATATTATTGCATGAAGGAGCAAAAGTCTACGTTACCGAAACTGTCGGTCAATGGAAAAAAATAGAATTAACAGACGGAACCGAAGGCTGGATTGATGCTTCGACTATTAAGGAAGTGAAGTAAAATTCTAAAAAATAAAAAAATCCCAAATTCCAACTTAGCAACAAACTGGAATTTGTGATTTTTTATATCAATTTACGGCTTTAAACCACATAAGTGATATAAGTAAATTTAAGCTTGATTACAATTAGGTAAATCTTTTATTTATAACAAAAAGTTTCCACTCCAACATATTGTAGAGATGCACCGCACTGCGTCTACGTCTTGCATGTAGACAAACGTTGTGCAGGCACACTGCTGCGCGTCTCTACCATTTTGATTGTTCAAATATTGTATTGAAAAAATTTCTAAAAAGTATAAACCTTTTCAGGCGTAACACAATAATCCAACTTTACATCCGATTCAAAAACATCTTCGATCTGGTTTTCCGCTTCAAAAAAGGAAAGACCGATTTTGATGGTTTCCGGTTTACATTCCGCTAGAAATTTATCATAGAAACCTTTTCCGTAACCAACTCTGTTTCCAAAAACATCAAAACCCAAAAGCGGTATAAAAACCACATCGATAGTTTTTGACGGAACTGGCAAACCATTTACAGGTTCCGGAATATTATATTGGTTTTTTTTGATTTTAGTATTATCTGTTAATAAAAAATGTGACATTTCACGAGTTTCAAAATCACTTTTTGAAACAACAATTTCTTTATCTTTTCCGGAAAGTAAATGCAAAATATATTCTGTATTAACTTCTTTTTGTTCTTCGATCGGGAGAAAAACATGATAATACGTTTTATCCCAAATGGGTAATTGAATTAGATTATTGGCTACAGCCAAACTTTTCTCTTCAAGTTCATCAAGTGAAATTTCTTTTCGGAGATTTTTATAGTGTAAGCGTAATTCCTTTTTATTCTTCTGCATTTTCAGGATTATTATCGGGGCTGTTTTTAGACATATGATAAATCGCATCGCCTTCATAAACTATGGGCGAATGATTGGCGTTGATGACAAAACCATCATGTGGCGCTTTTACTTTCTGTTCAAATTTACCAAACGGATCCGTAATGATGGCCAAAATAGTTCCTTTGGTCACAAATTTTCCAATCAAATTATAATCGTGCAGCAAACCGGAACATTTCGCGCGAAGCCAAACCGAATTTTTAATGTAAATAGATTGTTCCTTCGCATATTCAACGACTTGTTTGGGATCAAGCATATTCAGATAATGCAACAAGCGCTTCACCCCCATTACACCTTCATTAGCAATTACATTATTTATATCTAATGATTTTCCACCTTCAAAAAGCAACATTTTTATATTGGCTCTCTCGCAGGTATTCCTGAAAGAACCGTTGATATTTTTAGAATATAAAGTAAACGGCGCATTAAAAACATCTGCCAGAATTTTCAATTCGGGATTGTTTTCGGTAACTCTAATTTGTGGTGCATTAAATCTACTTGCTCCCCCGGCATGAAAATCGACTGCATAATCTATAATGGGCAAAACCTCGGCCACGATATGATAGGCAAAACGACTCGCCAGCGAACCTTTTTTACTTCCCGGAAATACACGATTCAAATCACGCCCGTCAGGAAACTCGCGGGATTTATTTACAAAACCATACATATTGATAATCGGGATACAAATAATAGTTCCTTTTGCCGGACGATTAATCTTCTTGCTGATGATCTGGCGTACGATTTCAACGCCGTTAATTTCGTCGCCATGAATTCCGGCCGAGAATAAAACTACCGGGCCTTCAATTTTTGATCGGCGCACAATAACGGGAATATTAAGCTTTGTCGTCGTATGCAACCTCGCAATTTCAACATTTATTGTTTTATTTTCTCCAGGCAAAACCGATTCGCCAAAAATAACCAGGGGTGTACTATTTTTCATGTAGAATTATAAAATCTAAATATAGAAATTATTCTTTTGATTTCGTAAATTTGAAACTAAATCAGTGTTAAGCTTTTTTCCGGAATCAAAACAACTTTCGAAAATGCTTTACAGCTACTTCAGAAACAAAACAGAATGCAAAAACCGTCTTTAGATCTTCAAATCCAAACTCTGCCGGACAATCCTGGTGTGTATCAATATTATGATAAAGAGGGAAAGATCTTATATGTTGGAAAAGCCAAAAATTTAAAAAAAAGGGTTTCCTCCTATTTCAATAAAATTCATGACACGGCCAAAACAAATGTATTGGTTCGAAAAATTGTAACTATAAAACACATCGTTGTTCCTACCGAAACCGATGCTCTTTTGCTGGAAAACAATTTAATCAAAACTCTGCAGCCTCGTTACAATGTATTGCTTCGTGATGACAAAAGTTACCCTTGGATTTGTATTAAAAGAGAACCGTTTTCGAGAATATTTTCGACCAGACGAATGGTCAAAGACGGATCAGAATATTTTGGTCCTTATACCAGTTTCAAAACCGTACATACCATTCTGGAATTAATCAAAGAATTATATCCGCTTAGAACTTGTAATTATGATTTAAGCAAATCCAATATTGATTCCGGCAAATTCAAAGTTTGCCTCGAGTATCATATTGGCAATTGCAAAGGTCCTTGCGAAGGTTTAGAACCACTGGAAGAATATCAAAGACAAGTCGATGCGATCCGCGAAATCCTGAAAGGAAATTTCAAAGAAAGTATGAAAGATTTCAAGCGATTGATGAACCAATACGCTCAGGATTTACGTTTTGAGGAAGCGCAGAAAATCAAAGAAAAAATAGAAGTCCTCGAGAATTACCAATCGCGATCTACGATTGTAAACCCGAAGATTACCAATATCGATGTCTTTTCGATCGTGTCTGACGAAAGTGCGGCTTATGTCAACTTTCTTCAAATTTCGCACGGATCGATCATTCGCTCGCATACTTTAGAGATCAAGAAAAAACTGGACGAAACCGATGAAGAGTTGTTAGAACTCGCGATTATCGAACTTCGCGAACGTTTTCAGTTACTTTCAAAAGAAATCATTGTGCCGTTTGAGATGAATCTGGGCGAGAACATCAAAACAACCGTTCCGCAGCTTGGTGATAAAAAACAAATCCTGGATTTATCGATTCGTAACGCCAAGTTTTACAGAATCGAACAGCTCAAACAATTGCAAATTGTAGATCCTGACCGACACACCAATCGTATCATGGCGCAAATGCAAAAAGATTTGCGATTGCCGGTGGAACCCAGACATATAGAATGTTTCGATAACTCGAACATTCAGGGAACAAATCCCGTTGCGGCCTGCGTAGTTTTTAAAGACGGAAAAGCCAGCAAAAAAGATTATCGCCATTTTAATGTAAAAACTGTCGAAGGGCCTGACGATTTTGCTTCGATGACCGAAATTGTCTATCGTCGTTACAAAAGATTATTAGACGAAAACCAACCTTTACCGCAATTAATCATTATCGACGGTGGAAAAGGACAACTTTCTGCTGCCTTAAAAAGTATTGATGCTTTAGAATTACGCGGAAAAATCGCCATTATCGGAATCGCAAAACGTCTCGAAGAATTATTTTATCCCGGAGATTCTATCCCATTATATCTGGATAAAAAATCCGAAACATTAAAAGTAATTCAGCAATTACGAAACGAAGCGCATCGATTCGGGATCACCTTTCACCGTGATAAACGAAGTAAAGCAGCCCTGAATTCCTCTGTAGAAAGCATTCCGGGCATTGGCGAAAAAACCATGCTAACGTTAATACAACATTTCAAAAGTGTTAAAAGATTGAAACTGGCCACCGAAAAAGAAATATCTGATGTCGTAGGAGTATCAAAAGCCAAAAAAATTGTCGACTTTTACAAAACCAACTAGTTATTTTTTATGCGCCCAATCCAGCTGTCCATTTCAAATACTCGGTCAAAACGATTTTTTTCTATTGCAAAAAAAGGAGCTTCTAAAGTCGCTCTTTTTTTACAGGAAAAAATATCGTTTTGCCTCTCGCAGTTTTCCATTTCCATCTGGGGCGGACAGTTGTTGTTTTTCACGCTTTTATTCTGCAATACACAAAACTCTTTTTCACAAGAAAACAGCGAAAAAGCCAAACAAGACGAAGCCAAAAGACCAAAAATAGGTTTGGTTTTAAGTGGCGGAGGCGCGAAAGGATTTGCACACATCGGAGTTTTAAAAGTCCTGGAAGAAGCCGGAATCAAAATCGATTATATTGGCGGAACCAGCATGGGATCTATTATCGGAGGACTTTATGCTTCCGGTTACAACGCCACTCAAATTGATTCTATTTTTAAAAGAACTAATTTCGACGAATTGATTAACGACTATATTCCGCGTTCATCAAAAAACTTTTACGGTAAAAAAAATGACGAATTATATGCCATCGTTTTACCATTCAGCAATTTTAGAGTCGGTATTCCAGAGGCACTTTCAAAAGGAATGTACAATTATAATTTACTAAGCAGTCTTACCCGAAACGTGCGTCATGTACGTGACTTCAATAAACTCCCAACCCCGTTTTTATGTATTGGTACCAATATCGAAACCGGCGAAGAGGTTTTATTAAACAAAGGAAATCTGGTTCAGGCCATGATGGCGAGTGCCGCTTTTCCATCGTTATTTACTCCAGTAGAAATCGACGGCAATTTATTGGTCGATGGCGGTGTAGTAAACAATTATCCTATTCAGGAAGTTCGCAATCTTGGCGCTGATATTATCATTGGTGTCGATGTTCAGGACGATTTAATGAAACGAAAAAACCTGAAAAACGCTACCCGAATATTAGTTCAGATTACCAATCTGCAGTCGATTGACAAAATGAAAAACAAAATAAAAGACACTGATGTTTATATCAAACCGGACATTCGTGATTATGGCGTTATTTCATTTGACAAAGGCGAACAAATCATCAGAAAAGGTGAAGAAGCCGCTTTTGCCGTTTACGAAAAAATCAAAACATTGGTAAACGAAGACAATTTTTATAAAAAACCAAAACTAAAAATTGCTACCGATACCATCCAAATAGAAAAAATAAACAGTGATAAACTAGACAATTATACCAGAGAGTACATTCGCGGAAAACTTCGTTTCAAACCTGGAAGTACCATTACATACGATGACCTTAAAACAGGAATCAACAACTTAAATGCTACTCAAAACTTTAGCGCGATCTCTTATTGCCTGCAACCAGACGGCACAAAAGATGACCTTGATTTGGTTTTAAAAGAAAATCCAACACAAACCTACCTTAAACTTGGGCTGCATTATGACGGATTGTACAAAAGTGCTATTCTATTAAATCTTACTCATAAAAAAACATTTCTAAAAAATGATGTAACATCGCTGGACATTATCCTTGGCGACAATTTCAGGTATGATTTAAACTATTATGTCGAAAATGGTTTCAATATCAGCTTTGGATTTCGCTCAAGAATGAATCAGTTTAATCGAAATGTAACTACAAGCATTAGTAATTTGTTTGCTCAAAATTCAAATGTAAATTTGATTAATGTCGATTTTTTAGACATTACCAATCAGGCTTATTTTCAGACCATCTTTGTACAAAAGTTTTTAATGGGTGGCGGTCTGGAATATAAATACCTAAAAATAGACTCACCAACTCTTTCTAACACAGAAAATACTATCGAGAAAAGTAATTATTTCAGTCTCTTTGGATATTTAAAATACGATTCATTCGATAATAAATATTTCCCTCATACTGGTTTATATTTTTCCGGAGAGTTACAAACCTATTTGGCATCATCAGATTATACCAAACAATTCAAGCCTTTCTCGATTGCAAAAGCCGAGATCGCTATCGCGAGAACTTTATTCAGGAAAGCCACCATTAAAATTGGAGCCGATGCAGGATTTAATATTGGCAGTGACAGCGTTCCGTTTTTCGATTTTATACTAGGAGGTTTTGGCTACAGCAAAATCAACAACTTCAATTATTTTTACGGATACGACTTTCTAAGTATTGCCGGAAATAGTTTTATAAAGGCAGACATTAATTTAGATTACGAAATTCTAAAAAAGAATCATATTAACTTTACAGCCAATTTCGCCAACTTAGGAGATGACATTTTTACTAGTGTCGACTGGGTTTCTATGCCTAAATATTCAGGATATGCTGTAGGTTATGGATTGGAAACAATTATTGGCCCTATCGAAATCAAACAATCATGGTCTCCCCAAATGTCAAAAAGTTTTACATGGTTTAGTATCGGATTTCAATTCTAATGCATTTTACTCAAAAACATTAACCCAATAAAGATTGATATTTTATACTTAAAAATATTTTTAATGTTTTTTTAGCGTTAATAATTGACACAATATATAATTTAAATCAATAAAAATTACGACATTTGTTATAATGAAAACAAAATGGACAGGTTTATTAGAGTATCTTCAATTCCTTATCAAGAGAAATCCTGAGTAAAACTACCGAATTGAGATAATTAGTCAATGGCAGCATTGAGCTAATTATCTGTTCACACAATTCAAATTTTTCGAATTATCTAATTTACAATTATCTAATAGAAAAGCCATGCCATTATATCATAAACTCGGAAACTTTCCTCAAAAAAGACACACCCAATTCGAAAAACCCAACGGAGGTTTATACTACGAACAATTATTTGGTACCGAAGGTTTTCACGGACATTCGTCATTATCATATCATGTTCACAGACCAACTCAGGTCAAAGAAATTTTAAACTCCTATTCGGTTGAGCCCAAAATTGCCATTGGAAAAAATATAAAATCATTACTTTTTAAAGGCTTCGAATTGAAACCAGAGAACGATTTTCTGGATAGCCGCAAAGCCATGTTAGTCAACAAGGACTGCATCATTGGTTTGGCTGCTCCAAAAGAATCGCTTCGAAACTATTTCTATAAAAATGCCGATGCCGATGAAATGCTTTTCATCCATAAGGGAAAAGGAAAACTAAGAACCATGTTAGGAAATATTCCTTTTGAATATGGCGATTATCTTATTATTCCAAGAGGCATTATTTACCAAATCGATTTCGAAACTACAGAAAATAGACTTTTTTACGTAGAATCTTATTCTCCTTTTTACACCCCAAAACGTTATAAAAACCAATCAGGTCAACATTTAGAGCATTCGCCATTTTGCGAACGCGATTTTATTTTGCCTAATGAATTAGAAACGCATGACGAAAAAGGTGATTTTTTAATTAAAATCAAAAAAGAAGGAATGATTCACGAAGTAGTTTACGCCACACATCCTTTTGACGTTGTGGGTTGGGACGGTTACAATTTCCCATACGGATTCTCGATTCATAATTTCGAACCTATAACCGGACGTGTTCACCAACCGCCTCCGGTACACCAAACTTTTGAAACGGCCACTTTTGTCGTTTGTTCCTTCTGCCCAAGACTTTACGATTATCACCCAAAAGCAATTCCGGCGCCATACAATCACAGCAATATAGATTCTGACGAAGTACTGTATTATGTAGATGGTGATTTTATGAGCCGTAATAATATTGAGCAGGGTCATATCACTTTACACCCAAAAGGAATTCCGCATGGTCCCGCACCAGGCGCAATGGAGCGTAGCATTGGCCATAAAGAAACCCACGAATTAGCCGTTATGGTTGATACTTTCAGACCACTTATGGTAACTGAAGAAGCGATGGGATTAGATGATGGGCAATACTATAAATCCTGGACTGAATAATTAGCGAATCGATTTAACCGCAAAGTCCGCAAAGGATTTTACGCAAAGTTCACAAAGATTTCCTAGCTAAGTTTTATCAAAACAAGTTCGCAAAGCTTTGCGTTCTTTACGATTTCAAAAAATATTACTGATAAAATTCTAAGCAAACTTTGCGGTAAAAAAAACAAATCTTAAAAAACATTTCGGCACATCAAATAAACGATTTACCGATTAAACAAATAAACACAATGAGTAAAGAAGTAAAATCAGTAGAATACGGATTAGAAAAAATCTTCGAAGGAGCACAAGACTTCCTTCCATTATTAGGAACCGATTATGTAGAATTCTATGTAGGAAATGCAAAACAATCTGCACATTATTACAAAACCGCTTTCGGATATCAGTCTTTGGCTTATGCCGGATTAGAAACCGGAGTAAGAGACAAAGCCTCTTATGTTTTGAAACAAGATAAAATCAGAATTGTTTTAACAACACCTTTAACACAAGATTCTCCAATTCACGAACACCTAAAAAAACATGGCGACGGTGTAAAAGTTGCTGCTCTTTGGGTTGAAGATGCCAGAAGTGCGTACGAAGAAACCATGAAACGCGGCGCTCGTTCTTTTATGGAACCAACCGTAGAATCAGATGAATTTGGAGAAGTGGTTCGTTCAGGAATCTACACTTACGGAGAAACCGTTCATATTTTCGTAGAGAGAAAAAACTACAACGGTGTTTTTCTTCCGGGCTACAAAGAATGGAAATCTGATTACAACCCGGAACCAACAGGTTTAAAATATATTGATCATATGGTTGGTAATGTGGGATGGAACGAAATGAATACCTGGGTAAAATTCTACGAAGAAGTAATGGGGTTTGTAAATTTCTTATCATTTGATGACAAGCAAATCACCACAGAATATTCAGCATTAATGAGTAAGGTAATGTCTAACGGAAACGGAAGAATTAAATTCCCTATTAATGAACCGGCCGAAGGAAAGAAAAAATCACAAATCGAAGAATATTTGGATTTCTATGGAGGTCCAGGAATTCAGCATATCGCCATTGCAACCGATGATATTATTAAAACCGTATCACAATTAAGAGCACGCGGAGTTGAATTTTTATCTGCTCCTCCTCATACCTATTACCAGGCAATTCCTGAAAGATTAGGAGTTCATATGGATATGATGAAAGAAGATATTAACGAAATTGAAAAATTAGCCATTATGGTCGATGCCGATGAAGATGGTTACTTATTACAAATATTTACGAAGCCAGTTCAGGACAGACCGACGCTTTTTTTCGAAATTATTCAACGAATGGGAGCAAAAGGATTTGGCGCAGGGAACTTTAAAGCCCTTTTTGAGTCGATTGAAAGAGAACAAGAATTGAGAGGAACATTATAAAATCGTAATATTTTTGCATTAAACAGCATAATTCTCTGCAAAGTGATGCTTTTTATGCAAATGTTATGTTAAACTCACCTTTTGCTATTTATTTTTTGAATTTTCTACATATCTTTGCACTCGCAAATCAAGAAGGGGTGGTTTCCTTCTGAATTGATATAAATTTCATAATTTATAGTTTTTTGGTTAGTTAATAGCATAAAAACTCAGTCATTCCTTGACTGAGTTTTTTTGTTTTGGTACATTTGGAATAGAATTTGCATTTCTTTATCTTTATAATGAAATGTAAAAATTGTACTATGAAAAAAATAATCCTACTCATATTAATTCTCACTACACTAAGTTTCGATTCTGCAAGGGAAGATGCTTTCGATACTGGAGAATACTTTAAATTCCGAATTCATTACGGAATTGTAAATGCCGGCTATGCTACCCTCGAAGTAAAAGATGCCACGATAAACAACAAAAAAGTGTTTCATGCTGTGGGTAAAGGCTTTACAACCGGAATGTCGAAATTTTTCTTTAAAGTCGAAGATTTATACGAAAGTTACTTCGATAAACAAACCGGAAGCCCTTATCGTTATGTTCGAAAAATCAACGAAGGCGGTTACACAAAAGATCAGGAAGGCTTTTTTAATCAAAACGAAAACAGGATTTTAGTTAAAGACTACAAACGCAAAACCGAAAAAACAATTGTTATAACCGATAATGTTCAGGACATCATCTCCTCTTTTTACTACTTAAGAAATCATCCCAATATTGATAAACTTAAATCAGGTGAATCAATTACAATTGACATGTTTTTTGATGATGAAATCACAAAATTTAAGTTAAAATATGTAGGTCGTCAAGATATTACAACTAAATTTGGAACCGTTTCTACAATGATGTTTAAACCTTTGGTGCAAACAGGAAGGGTTTTTAAGGAAAAAGAAAGCGTAACGCTCTGGATAACAGATGACGACAATAAAGTTCCAATTAGAATAAAAGCAGAACTTGCCGTTGGATCACTAAAAGCAGATCTCGACGAATATAAGGGATTAAAAAATCCATTTAAAGTAAAAAAATAATGAATACCACAGATAATGCTGAATCAATTCTAAAAGAAATTGACTTAAAATTCCAGGCTATAAACCAAAAAACTGAAGTTCAGTTAGAAGGATTGCTTTGGTCAAAACCAATTACTTATTGGGATTACATTCAGACTGATGCGCTGCTGAATTTACAAATACAACGCACCACACTTCCTGACGAAATGGTTTTTATCATGTATCATCAGGTAAATGAATTAATTTTTAAAATGATTTTGTGGGAAATCGATCAAATTGCCGACACACAAAATATTCAGGTTGATTTTTTTAGCGAAAGATTGTCCAGAATTACGCGTTATTTCGATATGCTGACCAATTCTTTCAGCATCATGGAAAACGGAATGGACGTTGACCAATATATGAAATTCAGAAATACGCTAACTCCGGCAAGTGGTTTTCAAAGCGCACAATACAGATTGATTGAATTTGCTTCGACTGACGTTATCAATTTAACCGATCGCAGGTACAAAGCAAACTTTGATGAAAATACAGATTTAGAAACCAGCTTTGAACATCTCTACTGGCAAGCTGCGGGAAAAGATTATCATACAGGAGAAAAATCATACTTACTTAACGAGTTTGAAAAAAAATATAAGGATCAATTTCTAAAACAAATAGCTACGTTTAAAAACAAAAATATTTGGCAGAAATTCACACAACTTCCACTAGAAGATCAGCAAAATCAAGAATTAATTGATGCAATGCGTCATTATGATAAAACAGTGAATATCACCTGGGTTATGCAGCATTTAAACACAGCAAGAAAATATATTTTAGAAAGCGGAAAAGGCAATGGTGAAGCCACAGGAGGAAGTGACTGGCAAAAATATATGCATCCAAAATACCAAAGACGCATCTTTTTTCCTAAATTGTGGACCGAAGAAGAATTGTCTAATTGGGGAACTGAAACCACAGTTTAATTTCCAAAAAAATAAATAAGTTTGAAAAAAGTATTCGTAATTATAATCCTATTATTTTCAATAATTTCATGTAATAAAACCGCTGAAAAAGTTGAAATTAAAATTACAAAACCAAAAACTAAGAAAGTCGAATTTGGTTTTAATTACGCCGATTTTAATGTTCTTCAAGACACTATAAAAAAAGGAGATTCTTTTGGATCTATCATTCAACGTCAAAATATTGGCGACAAAAAAGTCTACGATGTCGTAGAGCAAATAAAAGATTCTTTTAATGTAAGAACGATTCGATACAATAAACCTTACACTATTCTTCGATCAAAAAATAAAACCAACAAACTTGAGCTTTTTATATATCAGCCGGACGCACTATCCTATTATGTAATTGATTTTCGTGATAGCATTGCAAAAGCTTACAAAAAAGTAAAACCCGTTACACTTAAACGTAAAATTATTGGTGGCGTTTTAAAAAGTTCGCTATCTGAAACTTTAGGCAACGAAAGTGTAGAAACAGCGCTAGCCAGCAGAATTACAAAAGTATTCTCCTGGTCTATTGACTTCTTTAAACTAAAAAAAGGAGATCGTTACGGATTAATTTTTACCGAACGCTTTATAAACGGCAAAACCTACGACGGAGTTGAAGATCTTGAAGCGGCATTTTTTGAATATAAAGGTAAAATCATTTATGCATTCCCTTTTGAGAAAGATACCCTTTCAGGAAAAGTAGAATATTATGACGATCAGGGTAGAACGTTGAAAAACTTTTTCCTGAAAACACCAATCAAATTTAGCCGAATCACTTCAAGGTTTACCGCAAACAGATTCCACCCTGTACAACACACCTGGAAAGCGCACAAAGGAACAGATTATGCTGCTCCAACAGGAACGCCAATTTCGACAACAGCAGCAGGAGTTGTAGAAGCCACGGGATATACAGCAGGAAACGGGAACTTTGTAAAAGTAAAACACAACGGAACCTACTCGACTCAGTATTTACACATGTCCAGAATTTTAGTAAAACGAGGACAAAGAGTTACGCAAGGACAAACCATAGGATTAGTAGGAAGCACAGGATTGGCGACCGGACCTCACGTTTGTTATCGCTTCTGGAAAAACGGAGTTCAGGTTGATGCTCTTCGACTGAATTTACCAACCGGCGAATCTTTGACAGGAAATGACAGAACACGTTTCATGAAACAAATCGAACCTTTGAAAAGAGAATTGGATAGTATTGGTAATTTGTAAGTTTTTATTAAAATCTCAATTTTAAAAATATCGAAAACATGAAAAACGCTCGTCTTAAAGCAATTTACAATGAAACTTTTTCAGGTTTAAAACTTTTTTACAGAGACACCACTTTATCTGACACCCTAATTTCGAATTACAAAGTTGGACAAATCATTCAGGAAAAAGGATTTACTGACATGAGTTCTTTGGGCGGTGGACTTTCCGGAAATTTAAGATATTTAATAGCGAGCGCTCATCCTAAGGATTTATCGAAATTCAATCCAGATTCAGTAAAAAATGGTCACTTTCTCTTAGACTCTATTGCTTATTTTAAAGTATTGGACATTTATAAAATCGAAAACAAAACACAGGTTTTTCTTTTAAACATTCCGGACAATTCCTTAACGCTTCTTAAAAATTCAACTTCAAACTTAGAGGAAGAAATTATAGAAAAAGCGCAAAAAAAATTTTCAGACAAAATCAATTTGCCTTTAGTTCCGGAACTACAAACCGAAAACTGGAAAGAAAGAACTAGATCCCCCATTGGAATAGATGAAAATGGCCAACTATTTTTTGATGATTCTAAAATTAAAACAGAAGAAATAAAAAGAATAGAAATTGATATTGCCCGAAAAACAATTGAAGTCAATAAAAAGCCATGGTGGAAGATTTGGTAAAGGTTAGCTAAAAACAACATTTTACTAAATTTATTAATTAATGAAACGAACTTTATTAATACTCTCTTCAACAATACTTTTAGGATGCTCTAATCCACACGCTTTTATATTGAATGACACAACGAAAAATAAATATTTCGTCTTAGAATTAGTCAACCAAGCCTTTGAAGAAAATCAAATTGACAAATCGCCTTTAATTGTAATAAACGGAATTCCTTTCAAATACGACAAAAAACAAGATACTATATTACTACCTCTCAAAAAATCAGATATTTTAACTTTAGACTTTTTAAACAAAAACAGTAGTCGTATCATTTATAATGAAAAAGAAAATGATGGCGCGATTATAATAATGACAAGAATAAAAAACAAATAACTTCATAAATCGTTTTCGTAACTATTTGTTATATAATTGTGAACCTTAAAGCTATTAAAAGTAATTTCAGTATTTTTGTTTTTTATAACCACATTCTCAATTAAACAAAAAAAATGGCTTTAAACACAACAAACCCAACCGGGACTGAAGCGTGGAAAAATCTGCAAAACCACTATAACGCAATTCACGAAACTACGATACAAGAATTATTTCAACAGGATAATGCCCGTGTTGAAAAATTCAATATACAATGGAATGACTTTTTAGTTGATTATTCTAAAAACAATATCAGCCAGGAAACTGTTTCTCTTTTATTAGAATTGGCCAACTCAATTGGATTAAAAGAAGCGATCGCCCAATATTTTGGAGGAGAAATCATCAATCAAACAGAAAATCGTGCTGTTTTACATACAGCATTACGTGCTCCGGAATCGGCAGTTATAAAAGTTGACGGAGAAAATGTAATTCCTGAAGTTTACGAAGTAAAAAATAAAATCAAACAATTCAGTCACGAAGTAATATCCGGAGAAAGAAAAGGATATACCGGAAAAGCTTTTACTGATGTTGTAAATATTGGCATTGGAGGTTCTGACCTTGGTCCGGTTATGGCAGTTGAAGCATTGCAATTTTACAAAAATCATTTAAACCTTCACTTTGTTTCAAATGTTGATGGGGATCACGTAAACGAAGTCATCAAAAAATTAAATCCTGAAACAACATTATTTTTAATTGTTTCTAAAACTTTTACTACTCAGGAAACTTTATCAAATTCTGAAACGATCAAAGAATGGTTTTTGAAATCGGCTTCTCAGGAAGATATTGCAAAACATTTCGTTGCTGTTTCAACTAATATTCAAAAAGTAACTGAATTTGGAATCGATCCTGACAATGTTTTCCCAATGTGGGACTGGGTTGGAGGAAGATTCTCTTTATGGAGCGCTGTTGGATTAAGCATTAGTTTGGCAATTGGTTTTGATAATTATAATGATTTATTGAAAGGTGCCAACGAAATGGACGAGCATTTTAAATCGGCTGAATTTGACGAAAACATTCCTGTAATTCTGGCTTTGTTAAGTGTTTGGTATAATAATTTCTTTGGAGCAGAAAGCGAAGCTTTGATTCCTTATACTCAATATTTACAAAAATTAGCCCCATATTTGCAACAGGCCACTATGGAAAGCAACGGAAAAAGTGTTGGCCGTGACGGAAAACCTGTAAACTATCAAACCGGAACTATTATCTGGGGAGAACCGGGAACAAATTCTCAACATGCCTTTTTTCAATTAATTCACCAGGGAACAAAATTAATCCCAACTGATTTTATTGGATTCGTAAAACCATTATACAGAAACGAAGATCATCATGATAAACTGATGTCGAACTTTTTTGCTCAGACAGAAGCTTTATTAAACGGAAAAACGGCAGCACAAGTTCAGGCTGAATTTGACAAGCAAGGACTTTCTGCAGAAAAAGCATCGTATTTATTACCATTCAAAGTTTTTACAGGAAACAAACCAACCAATACAATCTTAATTCAAAAATTAACTCCTAAATCTTTAGGTTCGTTAATTGCTTTATACGAGCACAAGATTTTTGTTCAGGGTGTTATTTGGAATATTTTTAGTTTTGATCAGTGGGGAGTAGAATTAGGAAAGCAATTAGCGAACTCTATTTTAGATGAAATTAACACTAAAACCGTAAAAAATCACGATAGTTCAACTTCATTTTTGTTAAATCACTTTTTGAAGAACAAATAGAACCCGAATAAAAAATTCACAACAAACTGAAACGCCTTAATTTAAGAAAAATTAAGGCGTTTTTTCGTATAAATACCACCCAAAACACCCCTAAAACACTGATTATTGCAAGTTTAGCACTACAAGACCATGAGAATCATTACGATTTTAACAAAATACTATCCTAAAAAATCAAAAAAACGTTATTTTATTTAAGAAAAAAAGAAAAAATCATTTTAATGCGCAACAGATTAGATAAAACTTATTTTTCTTAACATTTTGATAACACTATCTGATTTAATTGTTATAATTTTGCCAAAAACAATAAACTAATAACAAATGAAGACAATGAAAAATTGGTTACTCACTGGACTATTGTTCATGATAGTTTCAACCGCATTTTCTCAAGGAAAAATTACAGGTATGATTACCGACGGAGTTGGATCATTACCGGGAGCAAACGTAGTGATCAAAGGATCTACGACTGCAACTTCTACAGATTTTGACGGTAAATTTACTTTGAATGCAACAACAAGTACAGGAGAAATCGTTATTTCTTTTTTAGGTTACGAAAACAAAACTGTAAAATTTTCAGTTTCTGGCGGTTCTACAAACTTAGGAACAATCGTTTTAACTTCTAACTCAAACGAATTAAGCGAAATTGTTGTAAAAAGTACAGTTGTCGATATTGCAAAGGACAGAAAAACTCCTGTAGCAGTTTCTACAATTAAAGCTGCTGAAATTCAGGAAAAATTAGGAACTCAGGAATTTCCGGAGATCTTAAGAAACACTCCTTCAGTATATGTTACTAAATCAGGTGGTGGTTTTGGAGATGCAAGAATCAACATTCGTGGATTCAACCAAAACAACATCGCTGTAATGATCAACGGTATGCCAGTTAACGACATGGAAAATGGTTCTGTTTACTGGAGTAACTGGGCTGGATTATCAGAAGTTGCTTCTGCTATTCAGGTACAAAGAGGTTTAGGAGCTTCTAAACTTGCAACTCCTTCAGTTGGGGGAACAATTAACATTGTAACTAAAGCTTCAGACAGAAAAGAAGGTGGATCTTTCTCTTCAGGTTTCGGAAACGCAAGAAACTTTAAAATTCAAGGTTCATACAGTACTGGAAAATTAGATAATGGTCTTTCTGCTTCTATCTTATTGTCTCAAACAATGGGAGATGGATACATTCAGGGAACTCAATTTGAAGGTTCTAACTATTATGTAGCTTTAGGATATGCTACAAAAAACAACAAGCATGACTTTCAACTTACAGTAACTGGAGCACCACAATGGCACAACCAAAGATCTACTACTCCTACGATTGCTACTTACCTAAAATATGGTACAAATGGCGATCCAAATACAAGATATAATGCTGATGCAGGATATTTGAATGGTGAACAATACAACATCAGAAAAAACTACTACCACAAACCGGTTGCATCTGTTAACTGGGATTATAAAATCAACGAAACTACAAAACTTTCTACTGTTCTTTATGCGTCTATGGGTCGTGGAGCCGGAGCAAGTGCTGGTGGTGGTGTTGGTGGATCAACATACAACGGATCAGTTTTCTTAAATGCAGACGGATCTGTTAATTACGACAAAATCCAAGCATGGAACAACGGTACTGGACAAGTTTTCTTTAACGGAGCAAACAGAACAAGAACTCCAGTTGCGGGTGTTGGTTTTCAAAACAGTTCTTCAACAGGAAGAACAGGACAAGGAACAACTGCTTCTCCTTATGTTTACAATACCACTTCAGGTATCTCACAAACTTCTTCTATCAACTCTCATGACTGGTTTGGAGCTGTTATCAACTTAAATAAAAAATTAAGCAATACCTTAACTTTAGATTTTGGTATCGATGCAAGAACTTACACAGGATATCACTTTACAGTAGTAAATGATTTATTGGGTGCAGATGCATTTTATGACAACAACATTGCAAGTTTAAAACCAACAGGAAGAAATCTTACATCAACTTACGGTACAGATGTTCAATGGAACGTTTTTGATAAAAAAAACTACGACAAAATATCTTTTAACAGTACTGGAAAAGTTAAATGGTATGGTCTGTTTACACAATTAGAATACTCTAAAGATAACTTAACTGCATTTGTTCAGGGAGCAATTTCAGAGCAAGGATTCAAAAGAGAAGATAATTTTGTTTACTTACCAACAGATCCATTATCATCTACTGATTACAAAAACATCTTAGGTGGAAACGTAAAAGCTGGAGCAAACTACAACCTTGATGAGAAAAACAATGTTTATGTAAACGCAGGTTACTACTCAAGACAACCGTTCTTTAACTCAGTTTATCCTAACAACAGATCAACTGTAAACCCTAACCTAACTAACGAGAAAATCCTTGGTTTTGAAGCTGGATATGGTTTCCGTACAAGAACATTTACTGCTACAGTAAATCTTTACAATACTACATGGAACGACAGATACTTGAAAGGTAACGCTCTTCCAAGTGACAATAATACTTACACAGAATACGTAGGTCTTAACGAAGTACACTCTGGATTTGAGTTAGAAGCAAGTTCTAACATAACAGAAAGATTGAAACTTAATGCTATGTTCTCTTACGGAATTTGGGAATACAAAGGAAACGCTACTGTTAATGCTTACTACCAAGTAGACAACACAGCAGTACCAGGATTCTCTGGAATTCCAGTATACATGGACAAAGTAAAAGTTGGTGATGCTGCTCAAATGACGGCTTCGTTAGGCGCTGCTTACGAAATCTTAACAAGAGTTACTATTGATGCTAACTACAACTTTAACGATAAGTTATACGCTGGATTGAGCCCAATTAACTTTTCATCTCCTGACAACAAAGGAGCATTAGAGTTGCCTTCTTACGGATTAGTAGATGCTGGTTTCTCATACAAAATGTTAACTGGTAAAAACAAAGACAAATCTGTAAACTTCAGATTAAACGTAAACAACCTTTTTGATAAAGTTTACATTGCGGAATCAAGAACTAACATTTTTTCTGATGACAACGTAAGTACAACAAATGCTGCTTTAGGAACTTATGCTTCTAACAACAGACTTTACAAAGGTTTAGCTGACGCTAACCAAGTTTACTTCGGATTTGGAAGAACATGGAACTTTACACTACGTTACGATTTCTAATATTTAGAATCTAAATAAATACCAAAAAACGGCGTTGACTTTTAGTCTAATGCCGTTTTTTTTATGCCTTTTTTGCTATATTTGTTTTAACAAAAAAATTAATTTATGTACCATTTTCTACAAAAATTCCATTCTGGCTGGGCTTATTTAGCACTTTTGCTTTTATTAATTGCAGTTGTAAATGCCATTATTGGAGTAACTTCAAAGAAAGATTTTACAGCTAAGGATCGTAAAATTGCATTGTTTGCCTTAATCGGAACTCACACTCAATTATTGATTGGAATAATACTTTATTTTGTTTCTCCTTTAGGAAAAGCAGCTTTCGGGCAAATGTCTAATGCAGAACTAAGATTAACTTCACTAGAACATCCATTAATCAATCTTATTGCTATCATTTTGATCACTATTGGATGGTCGAAACATAAAAAATTAATTAATAGCGAAGCTAAATTTAAAACTTTTGCTATTTATTACGGATTAGGATTATTGCTTATATTAAGTAGAATCCCATGGAACCTTTGGTTCTAAAAACCAATTAAAGCCCTAAAATAATAGGGCTTTTTTTATCTCGGCATATTATTTGTACAAACTCCCCAAGTCTGAAAAAAAATAACCCATGAGAAGTAAAAAAAACATTATACTTACCAGCCTTACAATAACTTTTTTAAGCTGTTTTACTTATGTCATAAGTCAAACAAAACCAGCAACAGAACCTAAACCTAAAACCTCGCAGGATACGGTAAAAATGGTAAAACCCGATATACTTGCCATCCCAACCGATTCTGTTTTTACTGATAAAGGTTTAAAGCTAAAACCTTATAAAAAAAATGCTCACGCCTCTTACTACGCTGACCGTTTTAACGGAAAAAAAACAGCAAGCGGAGCCCGATTTAGTAATAGTAAATATACTGCAGCGCATAAAAAACTGCCATTTGGCACCAGAATAAAAGTAACAAATGAAGCTAACGGAAAATTTGTCATCGTTAAAGTAACAGATCGCGGACCGTTTGTGAGAACAAGAGAACTTGATTTATCTAAAAGGGCTTTTATGGAAATCACCAAGAGCAAAGGAAGTGGCGCAATGAAAGTAACAATAGAAACTATAGTGGAATAATGAAATATTCGATATTCAAACCCGACAGGTTTTAAAATCCTGTCGGGTTTTCTATTTTAAATAATAATAGAAGTGCATCTAAAGCTTAAACAAACTTTCTAATACTCATGATAATTCCGCTATGGATTCCTTCATGATAATTATTAAAATCTAAAGCTCCATCGATATTTTTGAGCGTAAAGCCTAAGCTTGTGGTGTATTCATTGTAATTTACAAACAGGTTATTTGCAAAATCCTGTTCGGTTTGATGCAAAGTTGTAGAAAGTAAGATTCTGATTTCATCAACTTCAACTTGTGAAACATCACCTTCTGGTTTGGTTCCTTTTTTGTATCGTGCAATAAATTCATCTGAAGCCATGGTTGGCAAACCTGACAATTTATAGATTAAAACCTGTTGCGAGGAAATGCAATGGGCAATATTCCAGATCAGGTTATTGCTAAATCCTTGCGGAATTTTATTTAATTGTTCTAATGAATGATGATCTAAAACCTTTAGAAGAATTTCCCTAATGGTTTTCTGTACTTCAAAAACTGAGTTCATAATTTTATTTTTTTTCTAAAATTAGGCATTTTTCAGTTTTAAATGAATTTTCTTTGTAGTCTCTTAAATTTAAAAAACATGAATAAAATATATTATTTGGCTTCTTGCGATACGTGTCGCAAAATCATCAAAAGCTTACCAAAGGACAATAATCTGGTTTTTCATGATATCAAACAAAACCCAATTACAGAGGCAGAACTGGAAAAAATGTACAAGCTTGCCGGAAGCTACGAGGCTTTGTTTAGCAAGAAAGCCCAATTGTACAAATCGATGGATTTAAAGAATAAATCGTTGACTGAGGATGATTATAAAAAATACATTTTAGAACATTATACTTTTTTAAGTCGTCCGGTTTTTATTATTGATGAAAAGATTTATATTGGTAATACACAACCTGTAACATTGCAGGTTCAGAAAGCTTTAGAACAATAATAACTTTAAAGCTGTAATGAATACTAGTTTGGGTTGGGGATAGAAGCGGAAATCCTTTTTTTGAGCTTTTTCTGCTCAAAAAAAGATTCAAGCGGATAGCCCGGCCGGAGGAAACGCCCAAATTAAAATTCTGGTTATAAAAAAGTTAGCCACGAATTTAATTATTGTGAATTCAGTGTTTTTCTTTTGCCACAAATTAAAATGATTTTATAGATTTTACCAATCTTTGAGAATCTTTTTAATCTGTGGCAACTTTTAAGCTCAACAAATAATTGGTTCAAATTCGTGAAATTCGTGGCGAAAAAATCTTAATCTAATAACGGTTTTAACAGATTAGTTATTTACAACCCAAGACTGCAAAGTTTTATTTATCTTTGCGCCTTTATACTCAATTATATGATACAATCTATGACAGGGTTTGGCAAAGCTTCTTTGCAATTGCCTACAAAAAAAATTACCGTTGAAGTAAAATCCTTAAATAGTAAAGGTTTAGATTTAAACGTAAGAATGCCGTCGCTTTATCGCGAAATGGAATTAGGTTTAAGGACTTTGATCTCTACAAAACTAGAAAGAGGAAAGATTGATTTCGGGATTTACATTGAAAGTACTTCTGAACAAACTTCGACTAAAGTAAATGTACCTGTTGTAAAAAACTACATTGCTCAGCTTAGAGAAGTTTATCCTGATGCTGACGAAACTGAATTGATGAAAATGGCGGTTCGTATGCCTGATACGCTAAAAACGGAACGTGAGGAAATCGATGAAAACGATTGGGAACAAATTCAGGTGATTATTGACGAAGCGCTGCAAAATATCTTAACTTTTAGAAAAGACGAAGGCGAATCTCTTGAAAAAGAATTCAACTTAAGAATTGGAAATATCCGCCAGTATATGAACGACGCTTTGGCTCTTGATCCAGAACGTGTTCAGGCTATCAAAGATCGTTTGCAAACTGCAATAGCTGAATTGA
Source organism: Flavobacterium sp. SLB02 (assembly GCF_009664855.1). Lineage (GTDB taxonomy): Bacteria > Bacteroidota > Bacteroidia > Flavobacteriales > Flavobacteriaceae > Flavobacterium. The sequence continues at coordinate 5,588,570 of NZ_CP045928.1, read as the reverse complement.
AAGTGAATGTTGATGAAAATCGTTTCGAACAGGAATTGATTTATTATCTGGAAAAACTGGATATTACGGAGGAAAAAGTGCGTTTGACAAATCATTTAGATTATTTCTTAGAAACTATAAAAGGTACTGAAGCGAATGGTCGTAAATTAGGTTTTATAACTCAGGAAATGGGTCGCGAGATCAATACTATGGGCTCTAAATCGAATCATGCGCAAATGCAAAAGTTGGTGGTGATGATGAAGGATGAACTGGAGAAGATCAAGGAACAGGTATTAAATGTACTTTAAATCCTGATGAAAGTTTTTCTTTTTCTCATTATCCTTTTGTTTAGCTTTCATGTTAAAGCTCAGGAAATTTCAGAAATCAATAAGGTTTTAGAAATATCGGATATGTTAGGATTTGAAAAAGAAATTCGCATTTATAAAGATTATTCCATTACCAACACAATGCAAATATTGAGAATGTATGATGAAGGGAAAGACAATTGGAAAGTTTATAAGTATTCATACTCCAAAAACCTAAATCAAGTAACAAAAATTGATGGATTAATTTTCCCTAAAGAATCTATTGGAAAATTGAAGCCAAAAGATGCGAACTTAATCTGGCTTAATTTACTGTTAACGAATGTGGAATTTCTTCCAGATATAGAAAGAGTAGAATACAAATTAAGCACTCCATTTATAGATTTACAAAAGGGAGAAAAGGTACTTAACAGAAAAAAAGTTGTTGTTACAGATGGAGTGGGATATCAGGTTTATATTAAAAATGGAAAGATTGAGAATAACTTTTCTTTTTATAATCCGGAAACCTATTTAAAATACTATCCAAAAGTTGATGAACTAATCGCATATAATGAAATATTATCAATCCTAAAGAAAGAGTTTAATCTCTGAAATGATTGATCACATATAAATAAAGAATGAACAAAGGAAAATTAATTGTTTTCTCAGCACCTTCGGGATCAGGAAAAACAACTATAGTAAGACACTTACTTGGGAAAGAAGATTTAAATTTAGAATTTTCGATCTCAGCGGCTTCACGCGACCCACGTGGAGAAGAGGAACACGGAAAAGATTATTATTTTATTTCGCTGGAAGAATTCAAAAAACACATTAAAGCCGAGAATTTCCTGGAATGGGAAGAAGTATATCGTGACAATTTTTACGGTACTTTGAAAGCCGAAATAGAACGTATCTGGGCTTTGGGTAAAAATGTAATTTTTGATATTGATGTTGCCGGCGGATTGCGTATCAAACACAAATTTCCGGATCAGACTTTGGCTGTTTTTGTAAAACCACCAAGTGTAGATGAACTAAAACGCAGATTGAAAGAGCGTTCTACCGAAAGTGATGACAAGATCAATATGCGTATTGCAAAAGCTTCTGTTGAGTTGGCTACTGCCCCTCAGTTTGATACTATTATAAAAAATTACGATTTAGATACGGCTAAAGAAGAAGCGTATCAATTGGTAAAAGCTTTTGTAAATAAAGATTAGAAACTTCATAAAATCAATACTTTTTTAGAGAAACAGCCGTTAGCTTTTGATCTAACCGCTATTAATATCTGTATTATGATTAATTTATTTGAAATAAAAAGAAACGAGAATTATCTAAGCATCATTATTCTTGTCATTAGAATAGCCATTGCGACATTGATGATTTCTCACGGATTATCTAAACTCAATATGCTTTTGGCCGGAGGTGAAATTCAGTTTCCTGATCCGCTTGGAGTAGGAAAAACAGCTTCGTTGAGTCTTGCTGTTTTTGCAGAAGTAATTTGTTCTTTTTTTATTTTTATTGGTTTAGCCACAAGATTGGCTACTTTGCCATTAATTATTACAATGCTGGTTGCTGTATTTGTTATTCATGGCGCTGATCCAATCGATGTAAAGGAAATGGGAATTTTATATTTGCTGTTTTATCTACTTCTTTTGGTAACCGGAAGTGGTAAATTCTCTATTGATTGTTTGATTTCAAAAAAGAATCGTTACTAAGCTATTTTAATACCACAGATTAATTTGAATGTAATACTTACTATTTGAATTATGAAAAAAACTCTTTTATGAAGATAGGCCTTTATTTCGGAACGTATAATCCCATTCATGTTGGCCACTTAATTATTGCCAATCATATGGCTGAGTTTGCCGATTTAGATCAGATTTGGATGGTGGTTACGCCTCATAATCCGTTAAAAAAGAAATCTACCTTATTAGACGATCATCAACGTTTAGAAATGGTGCATCTGGCAACAGAAGATTATCCTAAAATAAAGCCGTCTGATATTGAATTCAAATTACCTCAACCCAATTATACGGTAAATACTTTGGTTCATTTGCATGAAAAGTATCCTACGCATGATTTCTCCTTAATCATGGGCGAAGACAATCTGAAAACGCTTCATAAATGGAAAAACTATGAGGTACTTTTAGAGCACTACGAAATTTATGTTTATCCAAGACTCGAAGACAAAACACAAACTGGTGAAACTTTAGAGGAAGAACCAAACACTTTAAAATCGCATCCTAATATTCATATTATTGATGCGCCTATTGTAGAGATTTCGGCTACTTTTATTCGAAAAAGTATTAAAGAAGGGAAAAATATTCAACCGTTATTGCCTCCGAAAGTTTGGGAATATATTGATCATAATAATTTTTACAAGAAATAAATGTCTTTCTCCGCTTCGATTTTTTATCCGAAGAAATCCAGACAATTCGACTTTACTTTGTCTGAAAAGCTAACTTGGTATTCTTTAACTGCAATTATTTCATATTCGTTATTGCTTGTTTTTATTGAAAAATCATTTGGATACGATATTTCAGAATATACATATTGTTTACTTATAATTCCTTTTATAACTTATATTATTGGGGGCGCAATTCGGTTAAATGAATATGAAAATTTAAATGGTCATTTTATAGGAAGTATGTCTTTTGAAGATGACTTTTTACTTATTGAATCAAAGGAATATTTATACAATAAAATTGAAGATTTAATTGTATTTGGAAATTCGTACTCTGGTCAAAGAAATGAAAACACACGATCTGGTCCGATGTACAGTAACGGAGTACATAACTCAATTTCTTTCGTTTATGATGATCAAAAAATTTCCCTAAATTTTAAATTAGATTCCGAAAGACATATTGATGAATTACAATCAGCTTTATTGAATATCATTACCAATGAAAAAATCCCATATCAAAGAAGATATCTAAATTTAATAAATTCTGAATATCGTTCATTCATGAAATTTGAACTTTTTATTGCAAAATTGATTAGAGAAAAAAGGATGGAATGTACAGAAGGATTGCTTTTGATAGGATACGATTCTGATGAAGAAGCACAAGAATTGAGAGCAAAATATTGCTGTTAGATAAGTACAAAAAGAAAAAAGCCTGAATTTCAAAATTCAGGCTTTCGTTTTTAATATAATTTACTTCATAAACAGCTCCAGAGAAGCTAAATATTTATAGAAAAAATAATTCACAAACATTTTAAAGCTCCAGCTGAGCGACATATATCACCCCGATGGGGCTTTTTGAAATAGAACACTTCAATGCTATAAATATATCGTCCCTCTGGGACTTCTATCAATTCAACAGATAGTTGAATTGTTATGCTTCAATATTAACATCACTTTTAACACGTGATCTAATATCACTTAAAGACTGATCTACTAAAAGTTTTCCGTCTCTGAAAACTTCTTTCAATTCCCCTTGTTTTTCTTCTTCCCATGAAACATTATCGGTTAAATGATATACACCGTCAATTAAGTCGATTTTCATTAATCCTTTGGCAGATTTTTTAGTTCCGTCATCTGTGATTGGATCTTTGAAGATGGCTCTTCCTTCTCCATCCACTTCTCCGTAAGTGGCTTTCATCGCAAAACCAAAAGTATCTCTGGTATTGTATTGATAGGTAAATGATCCAATTCCTAAAACAACATTGGTCGAAGCGAAACCTTTTTCTTTTAATCTCTCGCAAATTTGAATCGCTCTTGCTACCGTAATACTATCCCCGTAAATAGCTCCAATTTGAGGAATAAGCTCTTTGTATCCTTTTGCATTAGTTGTACCTCCAAAAACATCCCAAAGCAGCTCAATTACACCTTTCTTCTCTTGTTCGGTTTTTCCGTTTGGATTTCCGCAGATAATATCAACCGGATCACCGCTATCAGGACGAATCACAACTTTACCTTCTCTGGCAACAATATCTTCTTTTAATCTTGGCAAATAGTCCGTTAGCACTTTCCATAAATCCCAGGTATCAGAAACGATAGAAACGATTCCTTTTGGATAAACTTCTGTCACTAATCTTTTGAACGTTTCGCATTCGCCTTCGGTAGTTCCCATGCACATTACAGAATGCTCTGTTGCGGCAACTGAACCTGCGATTAATTCAGTATCTGAATTGGCATTGTAATATTCTTCGAAGAAATCAATTACCGGAATTGTATCAGAACCTGTAAAGCTTAACAAATGTCCTGCTGCAGAAGTTATTGCCGCTTCTATTCCACCCATTCCTCTCATTGAGAAATCATGTGCCTGCCAGTCTACAAATTCAGGAACAGAGGACGTTTCATCAGCATATTTGTCTAATACTTTTCTATATTCTTTCGCAATTGTAGCAGAGTTACAAGGCAACCAAACTACTGCTGAAAGTAGAGTTTCGAAATAATTCGTCAACCAGAAAAATTCCGGAATCGTATTGTACATCGTAAACATTGGCACTCTCAAAGGTACGCTTACTCCTTCCGGCAAAGCTTTAAAAACCATCGGGATATATCCTAAATCGTGTAAATCTTCGATATGTTTTGTCCCAACCTGGTTTTCACCTAAATAATTATTGATTCGGCGTGCGTATTTTTTAACCACTTCTTCTTTTGGCTGTTTGAAGAAATATGTATCAAAATCATGAATAATATATTTCTTGATAAAATATTGCAATCCAAAAAACACGACCTCATCAAGTCCTTCGATTCTTGATTTTCTAGGCGTCCAGTTAGAATATACTAATGTGGTTTTGTCTGGGTATTGTCTTCTGTGGTCAACTTTGTAACCGTCTGTTAATAGTAATGTGTTCATATAAGTTCTTCGTTAATTTTTAAATTATTTATTTCTTCCTTTTTCTTTTGGATAAAAGGATTCTACTGCATCACTTTGCCAAAATGCTTTTGTTTCGACATCAAGACCGGTTAATTTACCATAAAAACCTGCTCCGGTATCAATATTCCAGACATTGCAACCTTGCATTGGAATCTCTATATTATAATGAAGCGTTGGTGTGTGGCCAATGTAAATCTCATTATAAAGCAATAATCTTTTAGGATAAGAAAGTGAATCTTTTTGTATTCGCTTATCCATTGTCAGAGCCATTTCCCAAAGGGTCCTGTCCCAGGAATAATTTGTTTTGTAATGTTCCTTGTCCGGACCATGCATAGACGAAAATCCTGCGTGAATAAACAAATTATTATTTTCATCCACAAAATAATCTTTCATGCTTTCAAAAAAATCACAATGTTTTTTTCTTGCCAAAAGATCAACGTCCTGATAACTTTCTATAGTTGATTTTCCTCCGTGCAAAAACCAAATATCGTTTATAATATCGTTCTTCAGCCATTCGTGACACCAAACATCATGATTACCTCTTATAAAAATGCATTCCTGTTTTTGGGATAAATCAATCAGAAAGTCAAGCAATTGTGCCGATTCACTCCAGCCATCGACATAATCTCCCAGAAAAATAAATCGGTCATTTTCTGAATAATCAATTCTGTCTAATAACTGAATTAATGCTTTTAATCCACCATGAATATCTCCAAAAACTAAAGTTCTTTTCATCAGTTAGATGTTGTTTTTAAGTTTATACATAACATCACTTCTTAAAACATACTTTATTCCAGAAATCAAAGCCGATCCTTCATGACGTTGACTGTGTTCAAAAATAAGCGCTGTTCCGGTTTTGGGCGTAATAATTTCACCCGAAGCAAATTTTGTTTCTCCGCCTTCATATCTATCATTCAAATAAATGAGAAATGTATAATAACTAAATTCAGATTCACTGCGCTTATAACTTCCGTCACGATGCATTTTAAAACGTTGACCCGGATTATACTTATAAAACCTGAACATTTCATTTAATCCCGTAGCGAAACTGTTTCCTACTTCAGACTTAATATAAGGCTGCAATTTTTGCCATAAAAAAGATGCATACTCTTCATCTTGATACATGATACGTTCGTTATTGCGTACCATTTTTATCATTTTTTGTGCTCCATCAATATTTATTTCTGCTTCCTGAAAACCGACTTGTTCGCTTTTTTCTATCAACTTATTACACTCATCAATCGTAAGAAAATTATTGATTGTATAAATTTCTGTTGCTTCATTAATAATGGCTACCATAATTATACATTCATGATTAATAGTCTTTTATAAAATCTAAAGCAGCGCTTTATCACGATTTAAATTCGATATACTTCGCCGGAACCTCATCTGTTAACCAAACATTATTTTCAGACAAATAAAATTTAAATCCGTCTCTGTGCATAGCACCGCTTCTTACCGTTAGAATCTGAGGAGCACCACGTCTGCTTCCTACTCTTATGGCCGTTTCTTTATCTTTTGAAAGATGTACGTGCTGGCGGCTCATTTTTTTCAAACCTTCTTTCTGAATGTTGTCCATAAACTTTCCAATCGTTCCGTGATACAAATATTCTGAAGGTTCTGTTTCTGGTAAATTCAATTCAACCGAAATCGAATGTCCCTGACTTGCTCTGATTTTCGTTTTATCTTCATTAAAGGCGAAACGTTTTTTATCGTTATTTTCTACTACGTAATCTAAAAGAACAGCATCTAATTTGTTTCCTTTTTGAGAACATTTCACAATTAGTTCTTCTACATCTGCCCAGCCATTTTCGTCTAGTTTTAATCCTATTTTTTCTGGAGAATGTCTAAGTACTAAACTTAGAAATTTGCTCACTGTTTTTGCTATTTTTTCATTCATGATTTCTCTGAAATTTTTATTTTTTTATTGAGTTCTTCATCCTTAAATACTAATGGCTTTTCAGCAGGAACTACTAATTTTTCTAATTGACCATCTTGAACAAAATGATATTGTTCTTTTGCAAAAGACTTTATAAAATCGTCTCTTAAACCAATCTGAATGGCTCTTCGTTCTAACTTATTTCCAAACAGATCCTGTTCGGGATCCCATTGTAATCTTACTGACGATGTTTTCACCTCATCTTGCCATTCTTCACGACTTATACCGAGTGACGGATCATAATACGAGTAAACTGCATTTTTTAGGTATTTATTGAATGCTGCTATTTTAAGATGAATCGCCAAAACAACTTATTGCCCTTCTTTAGTTCCCCAGCCGTTTCTGTACATCATCCAAAGAAAATTGGGTTTAATCCAGGTCATTCTGGTAAGGCTAAATTCTCCTGCAAAAAACTGATTTTTTACAGCAAATTCACCTATTTCTTTTCTATAGGATTGATACACTATTATTTCTTCCTCGTCATATTGAGCCATAATGTGATAGCCTGATTTTGGCCATTCTATTATTTGCTCATCATATTTTTTTAATTCTATTTTCATTATTTTACACACAATATCTTCATTGTGTGTTTTTATTTTTTAATTATAATTTGAACTGATCAAACGTTCCTACGGAACGTAAATACAACCCCATAATTATTTTTTTTCTACCGATGAGATGTTCCTATGGAACAGCAAAAACGCGTGTTTACATTTTTTTCAACTTTAAAGACAATCGCTCGCACAAATCATCAATATCGTTTTTTCTTGCTAATGCCAAAATCCACTTTTGGGGAATATTTTCAATTCCGTAATACATTCCTGCCAAACCTCCTGTAATTGCTGCAGTTGTATCTGTATCTCCGCCTAAATTCACTGCTTTTAAAACAGTGTCTTCATAAGAATTCCAATTTAGAAAACACCAGAAACTCGCTTCCAAACTATGAAGAACATAACCCGATGATTCAATTTCATTTTCAGGATAGTCCGTTATATTATTTTTTAAAATCCTATCAAACAACTGAATTTCAGAAAAATTAAATTGCTTATCACTTAAAAAATCAGAAACAATCTTTTGCATATTTTTATACGCTTCTACTTTATCAGTGCCTTTTAAAATTTCTAAACAATACACCACATAGATAAAACAGGCAAATCCGGATCTGAAATGAGCATGAGTGATAGAAGATACTTCTTTTACTTTTTTGTAAATAATTTCGATCTCAGTCTGCTTTTGAAGATAAAAAGCTAAAGGTAAAATTCTCATCAGGGAACCATTTCCGTTATCTTCTGCAAAGAAATTACCTGAAAACCTGGCAGATTCTCCCTGCACCACTCTTGCTAAAGAATATCTTGTAGAACCACCTATATCAAATACTTTATGATGCGCTCCCCAATATCCTTCCTGCATCCATTTAACAAAAAGCAGCGCCATATTTTCTATGTCATAACCTTTAGACAAACTTTCTGCGGTACAAAAAGTTAATGAGCTATCATCGCTCCAGGTTCCCGGAGGCTGGTTCCAGCACATATAACCCATCATATCCAAAGCAGGATTTTCTCTTAAAGTATCTCTTGTTTTGAATTCAACCGGAACACCTAGAGCATCACCAACTGCGACTCCAAACAAACCAGATTTAATCTTGTACTCAAAATCGCTTTCTATTATGTTATTATAAATTTTGAAATTTTCATCATCATAACAAACAAAAATGATTTTTTCGAATTGTTCTCCGGGTTCAAAAACAGAGATCGTATTAATTGCAATTTCTGCAGCTAATTCTTTTGGGAATTTATATATACCCGTACTTATATTAGGGAAAGCAATAGTTTTGATATTATTATCAACCGCTAATTCCAACACACGTAAATAACAGCTTTCCAATAATTCTTCTTCAAGACTTTTACCATTATTCCAAACCGGACCAACGGTATGAATCACATATTTTGCCGGTAAATTTCCAGCTGTTGTAATCACGGCATCTCCAACTTTACAGCCTCCTTGCTTATTTCGAATTTTAACGCAATCGTCTAAAATAGCTTTTCCTCCTTTTCTATGAATTGCACCATCAACTCCTCCTCCGCCAAGCAAAGACGTATTCGCTGCATTTACAATTGCATCCACTTTAATTTCTGTTATATCGGCTTTAAGGATTTCTATTTTCATTATTAATTTATTTCAATTCATCCCTAACTTCCATCAAAGCAAAACCTAACAAATTCAAGCCTTTCCATTTGGCAGGATTCAAAACATCTTTGTGATCACCCGCCATTCCTATTCCCCAAATGGCGTCGACCGGACTTGCTTCTACTATGACTCTGTCATTAGTATTGAGTAAAAAAGTTTTTAATTCCGGATTTTGACTGAATTTATGAAAATTGCCTTCTTTCACAATATTAAATCTCGCTGCTAACCACAAGGTTTCATTATAATTCTTTACTTCTCTACCAAATTTTTTGGCTTCCGCAGGAGATTTAGCCAGAAGGATTTTCTCCAAAATTTTATCATCTTTAAACAATTCGGCTTTTTTAGCCATCATCCAGTGTTCTGCAGTTTTGTAAGTCACGTTGTCGACTTCAAAAGAGCTTAACCACCATTGACTAAAACAGGTTTTAGAAATGCTTCCGTCTTTATTGGGTTGGTGTCCCCAGAAAAATAAAAATTTATTTTCCGGAGGTATATTTTCTATAGTATATTTCATTTTTCTCTTTATTGAAACAAAGAAGTCAACTGCTTAAAATCTTTAGAATCGGGTGAAAATGATCCGTGGATTTCAGTAAACTCCGTCGTTAACTTTTCAAATTCATAATCCATTTCGATCTGATCCATACAGGTTACAATCAAATTTCTTCTGGCTTTTGGACTATAAGCTGCATCGAGCTTTAAACTATAATTTAAAAGATCATAATCTAAATCGCCGGTTCGCAATTCTTTCTGAAAGTCATTGTAAACGCAGGTTTCTTCTTCGTTATTTTTTAATTTTAATTCCCTTTCGTTACTCATCCAGCCACTTCCGTGTCGGGTTGCATAACTTCTGGTTACATAATACATTTCGATATTTTCAATTTGTAATTTTTGACAGATCTCAAATGCATTTTTAGATGTTGTATTGGCGTACGTTACATTTGGGAAAACGCCATGATCCATGTCGAGTAAAATCCCTTGACTTCCTTCGAAAATAAGATTCTGGTAGTTTTCTAAAAAGCTGTAATCACTAATGTTCCATTTTATTTCATCAATCACTTCAAGGAAATGACTGACTTCTTCGTCGATTTCACTTTCATTCAGAAAACCGTAGTAATAGGCTATCTTTTCCAGTTTTGCTAAAAGCATTTGGCGGGGAGCAATGAGGTCTATGGCGAATAATTTGTACTGGCCTTCATTCCGTTTCATTGTGGCTCCAACTCCTTTGCCACAAGTTCCGTTATCCAGATTCCTGACGTTAGTTCGGTTTTGCCAAACATCAAATGGCGTTGTGATTTTGGCTAATGGATGAATGTGTAGTTCCGTGTTTCCGCCTAATTCTTCGAGTTCCTTTTTTTCATTGAATAAAAAAACCGGATGAATAGTGCAATGTTCACTATAATAAGAAGGTAAACCGCGAAGTGCGCCGCTGGCAAAACTTGAATGAACGTGTTTTTTATCGCCAATCATAACCGTATGTGCCGCTTGCTGTCCTCCTGAAAACCGAATAACTATAGATTCAGGATTTTGCTTCGCCAGAAAATCTGTTGTAATTCCTTTTCCTTCATCACCAAATCCTAAACCTATAACTATCTGTGCTGTTTTCATTTTTTTAACTGTTACGCAATTATTTTAAACACATAGAATCATAGACTTTCAAAGCTTAAAAAAGGCGTTTCACTAGTTTAAATTCACATAGTCACTATGTGTTAGAAACTAGTTTCTTTTTTTTTCTTTTATTCACAAACAAAAACCTATGTTTCTATGCGTTTAATTTAAAGCATTTGTATATTATCTAAACCTGTATCATTTGTATCAGAAACTGGTATTGTTCCTAAACCTAATCCTGAATTTTTATGTTTATCGCAAATGATTTTCTTGATCACATTCGGGATTTCTTTGTGATCTTCGATAGACAAACAATTTTGTCCCAGTAACTCTTTCCACGCTACATTCGCTCTTACAGCCTGATCAGAATGCAATACACTAATGTGATATACTTCGTAACGTTTTTGCGCTTCTTTTAATAATTCAAGATGCGTATAGGTTTGCTGTCCCTGACCCATAATTTCTTTTATGGCAGATGCCGGAAGTGTTTCTAAATTAGGTTCATCACCCACGGTAAACAACAATCCTTTTTGACCTCTTTTTTCGAAAGCATCGGTTTTAGTATGAAAAGCGGCAAAATACCAGGCTAATAAATAGCTTTCTCCTGCATTTCCTCCTCCTCCGCCTTCAATATAAGTTCTGGTCAGCCACATATCCAGTTCTTCATCTCCAGATTCGAATTGTCCTACCTGAAGCGGATATCTGTCGCATTCATGATCTCCAATTCCTACAAACAAAAGTGCCGGATCCGGAACACCGCCCTGAATAATTCCCCCCATTAATTTAGGAAGACCATCTTTGATTAATTCGTGCGGGATGTGTCCCATACTTCCCGTAACATCCAGTCCTAAAATAATTGGAACTGTATTAGGATGCACTTCTGAATCTCTTGCTTCTCTAAACGTAATACCGTTTGGATTCATAGATTCGTGCGCCATTCGTAAAGAATTTTGCGTAAAAATCTCTCCCGCAGATTTAGATCCGTAACCTGCTGCTGTTGCTCTGCTCAAACGAGCGCCTAAGTCATATCTTGTACCTCCCATAACTAAAATGTTTTACCAAATAAATATTCGAATCTCTTTTTTGTCACTTCAAACTGAATGTTTAAATTCCTAATTGTCAATGACAATTCCATATCTCTCTGCACAAATGCTTCGGGTTGAAAATCAGCAAAAGTCAAACTGTTTTTATCCAGCGGACTAATATCGATAAGTCCTTCTTGTTCTCTTTCTAATCTTTTTATTTTTAGTTCAATATCTTCAACACGGCGTCTGTAAATTAATTCAGAATCCTCACCAATTGTTTTGGCTCTGTCTTCTCTAATCTGATCATTGTTTCTTTTTAAAGATTCAATGAATCTTGGTTTTAAATCATCACTCATTGTTTTTGTGGTTTAGTTTCAAGTTTTCTTTGTTTCAGGTTTCAGGTTTTACACGAGACTTAAAACTTGGAATATCAAACTTAAAACGGTTAATAGCTTTTCTTTTTTGTTCAGGTTTTCTCTGTTTTAGGTTTCATGTTCTCTACAACAACTTGAAACCTGAAACTTTTCAACCTAATTTAATGTCTCTTCAAATTGTTTAAAATTTGATTTTTTTTCAGAATTGTCAAATACTGCAAAAACTATTTTTTTGAAAGCTCCTGTATATTTTTCTGCAATAATTTCTTTGAATAATTGTGCTACATCTTTGGGTTCATTTCTAAAAACTCCACAACCCCAGGCTCCTAAAATAATGGTATCACTTTTTTGCTTTAAAGCAATTGCCAACACTTTATCCATTCTTTTTTTTAAGATATCTTCTATTTCGGCAATTTCTTCTTTCCTGTTATGTTGCAGCATCGCGCCTTTGTTTGGTGCTGCTGCTGTAATCACGTCTGCAACTAATGGTTGCTGAAAATATTCTCCATTATCATCGTTCCAAAACAAGACATCAGGACTATATATCATGTAATCTGAATATAAAAACGAAGACTGCTTTTTGTTAAAATCATACATCGCTTTGTCTTTGATTTGCGTTTCATAAAGATTTGAAGATCTCGCTAAACTTTCTTCCTGAGCGGATGCACCTCCTAAAAACCCACCGCCCGGATTTTTTGCAGAAGCGAAATTCAGAACGCAAATTTTGCCGTTTTTCTCCTGAACGATTGCCTTAATTGTAGAACAGTTTTTTATAACAATTTCTGTTTCAAATTTATTTTCAATTGGGTTTTTCAAAATTGTGTCCCAATCGTTTGGCGCAATTGTAAACGTATTTTCTACGGACTCTTTAAGTTCTTTTTCTATGTCAATCTTTTTGCCTTTATAATCATAAAAACCATTCTTTATGATTTCTAAGGTTTTATTGGCTATTTCTACTCTATAATTTTTACTCATAAATTTTTACTCATAATTCTAATTTTACAACCTCAACCTTTTCATTTTCGAAATCTTTAAAAGAATTGGTGGTGAATATCTTGTCAAAACAATCTAAAACTTCAAATCCTTTATTGAAGATTCCGTGACTTACGGCTAAGTATAATTTGCCGGCATTTTTCTTTCTTAATTCTTCGGCTAAGCCAACAAAAGTTCCGCCGCCATCGCAAATGTCATCCACAATTAAACAATCTATGCCGTTTAGGTCGTCTTCGTATACTTTAAATCCAGATAATTTTCCGGTTTTTACATCTCTGCTTTTACTGCATTCCACAACATCAACTCCGCCTAAAAATTCAGAAACTTTGTAGATTTTCTTCAAAGCACCACCATCCGGAGAAATTAGTTTTACGTTTTCGCCTGTAACTTTTAGAACTTGTTGAATAAAAGTATGATTCGGAATCACTTCGCAGTTGTTTACCAATGCCGGAGTAACTTCAGAATGGGCATCAAAAACAAAAACTTTATTCAATTGAAGTCCGTTGATGATATCCGCATATACTTTTACAGATAAAGATTCTCCTTTGATCATCACACGATCCTGTCTTGCAGCCGGGAAATACGGAATAAACAAGTCGATTACTTTAACATCCATTCTGCGTAGAGCATCTACCGTGATACACAACAATCCTAAATCGTTGAATGAATTTAAACGGTGTGTGATGGTTACTTTTTCATTATGATCAAAATCAGGATTGATTTTAATGTGAGGTTCTCCTCCAGAAAATGTAAAACTTTGAAATTTGATTTCTTCCTGATTAAGTATCGGAGTGAATTTTGGGTCTAGGTTAAGTATCATAGCTTTTATAGTTTGCGTTAATTATACGCAAATGTAGAGTTAAATTTTAAATAAACAATTTATTTTGTGTAAAAATTACGCAAACTTTATTTCGAAGTGAAAACCTTTTTTAATTAATTCATTGTATTTCAAATTATTAAACTTAAAAAGTTTTGCTGGACGACCGCTTTTTATAGGAGAAAAATGTTCTGTTTGATCTAAAAAGCCATAACTAAGGATTTTTTTTCTAAAGTTTCGTCGGTCAATTTCTTTTTCTAAAATGGTACAATAAAGGTTTTCAAGGTCGGAAAACAAAAATTCCTCCGGAAGTAAATCGAAACCAATTGGCTCATAGGTTAGTTTTGCTTTTAATCTTTTAATGGCTGTTTCAAGAATTAAATTATGATCAAATGCCAAAGACGGGATTTCATCTATTTTAAACCATTGTACTTTTTCAGCATCCGTATCGGCTTTGATTTCCAGATTCGAAGCGTCTACCAAAGCATAATAAGCAACAGATATAACACGGTTTCTGGAATCCCTGCAAATATCATCTCCAAAAGTGTACAACTGCTCCATAAAAGTAAGCTGCACATTTGTTTCTTCGTGCAATTCGCGTATCACCGCATCGCTCAGCGATTCATCATTTTTTACTAATCCGCCTGGTAAAGCCCAATATTTATCGGCAGAGCCAAATTTTTGTTCGATTAAAAGAACATATAAACCGTTGTTTTTATATCCAAAAACAATGGCATCAACGGCGATTCTAATATTTTGTAAATTTTCCATAACTTAAAAAAAGAGTTTACGACGAATTGCACTAATTTTATCGAATTATTATTTTGCCACAGATTAAAAGATTAAAATGATTTCGAATCTGTGAGAATCTTTTAATCTGTGGCTAACTTTTTAACCACAAAGAATTAGTGCTAATTCATGGAATTCGTGGCCCAAAAAAAGATTTTGTGGCTAAAAAATTATAATCTATTACCAAAAAACAACTTTAATTCTTTAGAAATAATATCAAAGAAAGAATTCAGATTGTTATTTTTAGCAGTTAATAAATAAACGTATTCTTCCGGTACATGAAAACTATTCCATAATAATTGCAATTTATTCTCTTTAATATATTTTCTCGCATTACAATTCCAGGTGATGGCTACTCCTTCATTATCTGACAACATTCTAAGCATTTCAGATTCTGACGGAATAATATAATTAGGCACCATAGATGGTCGTTTTTTATTAAAAGCATGCAGCCAGAACAATTTTATATGCGGAATTCTGGCATCGTGACTGTACCATTTTTGTTCGTTGAGCCATAGTTCTAATTCAGTAAAATTGTCTGCTTTTAATTTCTGACGAAATTCCGTAGCATCCAAACCTATCGGCGCCACCATAATCAGTTTAATTTTTCCGACGATTTCATAAATGGTGTCAAACGTATCAAAACCTTTTGTGGTGATGGCGAAATCAAGTTTTTTGGCATCGACAAGCGCAAAAAGTGCATCGTTGTCTGCAAAGGTAAAATCGATCAAATCAAATTTAGAGATCAACAGATTCCCAATACAATTAAAAAGATCTTTCGAAATACCCACCGAAATTAATCTGTTTGCGTCCTCTGCCTTTGCCCTAAAAGTATTCTCTACATTTTCAAGACGATCGAGCGCATCAATGATCAAATTATTCAGTAACTTAGCGTATTCCGTTGGTTCTACGCCCTTTGACTTTCGGTTAAACAATTTGTTTCCAACATGAGCTTCCAGCATAGAGATTTGCTGGCTCACTGCAGGCTGGCTCATAAACAACTCTTTTGCAGCGATAGAAAAATTTCCGTTTTTATAAACCGCTTTAAATGTTCTGTACCATTCGAGATTTACCATGACATAAATTTATTTATAACAAACATAGTTTATTTTATTTTTACAAATATCACTTAAGCAGTAAATTTGACAAAAAATTAAACTTATGAAAAAAATAGCATTACTCGCGATTATAACCTTAACAGCTTTTAGCTCAACAGCTATAGCTCAAAAAACAAATAAAAAAAGTATGAAAAAAGTATTATTTGTTGTGACCAGTAACGATAAACTGGGCAATACAGGAGAAAAAACAGGATTTTGGTCAGAAGAACTTGCTGCACCTTATTATGAATTATTAGATCAGGGAGTAGAAATTACGATTGCAACTCCGCTTGGAGGTCAGCCACCAATTGATCCAAAAAGTGCTGATCCGGCATCTGCAACCGAAGACACAAAACGTTTTGATGCTGATAAAACATTACAGGAAAAACTAAAACACACACATAAACTTTCGACTATTAATCAAAAAGATTACGATGCCGTTTTCTATCCTGGTGGTCACGGACCTCTTTGGGATTTAGTCGAAGATAAAAACTCAATTGCTTTAATCGAATCTTTTTATACGCATAAAAAACCAGTAGCTTTTGTTTGCCATGCTCCTGCAGTTTTGAAAAACGTAAAAGTAAATGGTGAATTTTTAGTAAAAGGTAAAAAAGTAACCGGTTTTACTAATGAAGAGGAAGAAGCAGTTGGTTTGACCAAAGTTGTTCCGTTTTTATTAGAAGATGCATTGACTCAAAATGGGGCTAAATTCTCAAAAGGACCAAACTGGGCTCCTTATGTTGTAGAAGATGGACTTTTGATTACAGGACAAAATCCGGCATCATCTAAATTGGTAGCTGGTAAATTATTGGAAAAATTAAAATAAATAAGATGCTAAGTGGCTAAGTCACTAAGATTAAAAACTTAGCCACTTAGTAGCTCAGCATCTCAGAAACTTAAAAAAAATCATGCTAAACTTTGAATTATACAATCCGACGAATTTAATCTTCGGAAAAGGACAAATAGAAAAACTTTCGACTTTAGTTCCAAAAGATGCTAAAATCTTATTGGCTTATGGTGGCGGAAGTATTTTTAATAACGGAATTCACGAACAGGTAATCAAAAATTTGAAAGGTTTTGATATTGTTGAATTTGGCGGAATTGAGCCGAATCCTCATTTTGAAACTTTAATGAAAGCCGTTGAAGTGATCAAAAAGGAGAAAATTACTTTTATCCTGGCTGTTGGTGGCGGATCTGTTATTGATGGTGTAAAATTTATTTCGGCTGCTGTGAACTTTGACGGAAATCCGATTGATATTTTGCAAAAACGTTTGCTGATAAAAGAAAATGCAATGCCTTTTGGAACTGTTTTGACTTTACCTGCAACAGGAAGTGAGATGAATTCAGGAGCTGTAGTTACGATTACAGAAACTCAGGAAAAACTGGCTTTTGGCGGAAGCGCGATGTTTCCTCAATTTTCTATTTGCGACCCAACAGTTATTGCTTCTTTACCAAAAAGACAATTACAAAATGGTGTTGTCGATGCTTATACGCACGTAATGGAACAATATCTGACGTATCCGCACGAAGGCTATTTGCAAGACCGAATTGCTGAGGGTATTCTTCAAACATTAATAGAAGTTGGTCCAAAAGTGGTCGAAAATCCAACTAATTATGCTTTGGCTTCGAACTTTATGTGGAGCTGTACAATGGCACTAAACGGATTGATTCAAAAAGGTGTTCCATCAGACTGGGCAACGCATATGATTGGTCATGAATTAACAGCTTTGTATGGAATTGATCACGCGAGAACTTTAGCGATTATAGGCCCAAGTTTATACGAGGTGATGTTTGATACCAAAAAAGAAAAATTAGCGCAATACGGAAGAAGAATTTTCAACTTAACAGGTTCTGATGATGTAGTTGCTAAAGAAGCGATCAATAAAACTGTTGAATTTTTCCATACGATGGGAATGGATACTAAACTGTCTCAATACATTGAAGATTACGGCAAAACAGCCGATTTTATTGTAAATCGTTTTGACAAAAGAGGCTGGAAAGGTTTAGGAGAAAAACAATTGATTACTTTAGATAAAGTGAAGTCGATTGTTGAGATGAGCTATTAATCGCAGTCGCAGTATTGAGTCTCAGTTTAAACTGAAAACTGTGACCGTAAACTGAAAACTAAAAAAAAGGCGTTCTTGAATTTTTCAGGAACGCCTTTTTACAATACTAAAACAAAACTAACTAACTCAATTTTTGCTAAACTCATTAAATTCTAATTTATAAGTAGTTACAACGTAGCAGTTTTATTTTTATTGTGTATAATTAAAATTAATTTTTTATTTTTTTCTAATCTCATTTAAAGTCACAGAAAACAGCTTATTTAGAGTCTTCATTTAATTTCTTATCTAAAACATCATTCAGGGTTTTAATCTCATTACTTAGATTTTTAAAATCAATATTCTTTTTTTCTGCTAAAACCTTTTTATCCAAAAACAGTTTTAAATCATAGGAATTATTTTTGTTTTTTAATATCAGAGTTCCTATTTCCGGTTTTTTTGCCTGATTGAGCCTTAGTCCTCCAATCATATTTCCTTTCAGTTCATTTCCAAATAATAATTCAACATCTTTTTCTGAAGAAATTCTTTGAGCTATTAAATTAAAATTTTCTTCGATCGTTTTATTATGGTCTATGTATAAAGTAAATACGGTATTAAACATTTCTGAATCCCGTCTTTTATCATCATTTCCTTCTGTTATAGTAAAAAGCCTTGCCTCAATATTATTGTTGTTTTCAAAATACAAAATACTTCCTGTTTCAACTGGCGCGGCATCATTAACATCTAATAAAGAACTTACAGCAAGCAACTTGCCATCAATACTAAATTTTCCGATATTTTTATTGCCTGATTTTTCTAAAACGATTTTTGCTTTTACTTTTTTATTAAATTCTTCAAGCTCGATAGCATTATTTTTTAACTCAAAATGATAACGATTAAAATAATGCATGGCAAAAACATCAAAATCAAAACTTTGTAAAACTCCCTTTTTCCAATATTTCGAAATAAACTGGCGGTCCAGCTTTACATATTCTACTCCGTCTATTATTTTCCCGTCTTTATAAGTCGATTTTACATCATAATTTGGGTATTGATATTTTTCAAGGTTTTCTAAATAATTATTCGAATATTGATATTTTATTTTTCCATTTTCATAATAATCTACGTGATTAAATTCGTTGAAATCTGTTGCAAAATATCCTGAATAAGGCTTTTCATCTTTATAAATTCCTTCGTAAGAATCCTCGACATTTCCTGCAATCGTAAAAGAATGATTGTCTATTTTTGAGAGTTTTCCGTTTGTATAATACTTCGCTCTTAGAATATTATTTTCATCGGTCCTTCCATATTTATTTCTATAAAAGATTTCCTCGGCAATTGCTCCTTTTTTATAGATGATGGCTTTTTCGCCTTCTACTAATTTTCCCTCATACGGCAAACCGTTTTTATATTCGAGTTTTCCGGTAACTTTTCCATCTTCATAAAAAATAGTCTCACCATCGACAATATCATTTAAGCAATTGTAGGTTTTGACAGCATTATTAATATCGTAATTAAAAACTTTTTGCAATCCGTTTTTCTTAAAGTCAGTAACATGAATTAATTCATGAAGATCTTCTCCGGTTTTTACGATAAATGTTCCGTTATAAGGTTTACCATTTTTGTAAATCCCTTTAGCAACAATACTGTCAGTCTCAGTTCTTACAATCGCTTCTCCTTCTTTTAAACCTTTCACATAATTTTGATTAATTAGTAATCTTCCGGCAAAATTTTCTTCAAAATTCCCCTCAAAGGGTTCACCATTTTTATATAATCGCTTTTTCATTATGGTTTCATCTTTATTATAAACGATCTCATCGCCTACTCTTTCACCATCTAAATATTTAGTCAGTTCGTGAATTTTACCATTTGGATAATAATTAATTTGTTCGCCAAATTTTTTTCCCTGCTTATAACCAATTTTCGATTTAGTGCTAACAGCAAATTTGTTCTGAATGTAGTATTCATAAACAGTACCGTTTGAAATATCACTGCCATATTCTTCAAAATCATTTTGATTGAGGGTTTGGAGTATTTTTCCCGTCGCATCATAATTTATCTGTTTAAAAGGATGCATTCGGTCATATTCAATATCATACCATATTTCCTGGGCCAATTGTTTTGAATTGATCCAGAATATTTTTTTCCTGACTATTTTCTTTATCACCTTTTTTGTAGTTCCAGACTGATAATCTTCAACCATTACCGGTGCCGTCTCGACCATAACTTCGGTCCGCTCCTTATAAGCTTCTTCCTCTGACTTGTTGTTTCGGTAATCATCCCAATTTCTAACTTCTTCAAAATCTCCTTCGACCGGTTTACCATTAAGATATTTTCCTTTCATTAAAATAGTTCCGTCCTGATGATAAACAATCGAAAATCCGTTTTTCCTTCCGTTTTTATATTCAATGGTTTTTCGTTTTTTTCCATTAGGATAATAATAAGTCAAAACAGGAACTGCTGTATTATTATAATATTGATAAACCGCCGTATCAAAACCATTTTCATCATACCAAACGATATCTCCCACATAACTATTCTCGTCGCTTTGCAAAGCATAACCTTGAAACTGCGGTGTATTATTACTATAGAAATCCTGCATTAAAAACAGATTACCAACTTTTTTTGATGGTTTAATTCTGTAAAAAGAAGCATTTTCTTTGGTTGTTTCTTTCCAATCTTTATCATAATAAATCCGATCTGAATTTTGTGAGAAGGAGAAACTGGTTGTCAAAATCAAAATAATATTGAAAATTTTAGTCGTCATATTTGAGAGAAATTTCACCGAATGTAAGGTTTTTTGAATTCATTTAATTTTTTTAAAGATAAAAAAAATCAACTCATTCTATTTCGATCTTAAAACCTGTTTTTAAATTTCTTAAATCAGATTTTGTGATATTACTGCATTATTAAGTACTTTTGTTTTAAATTATTAAAAAAATGAG
This sequence comes from Flavobacterium sp. SLB02, assembly GCF_009664855.1. Taxonomy (GTDB): domain Bacteria; phylum Bacteroidota; class Bacteroidia; order Flavobacteriales; family Flavobacteriaceae; genus Flavobacterium. The sequence continues at coordinate 5,567,653 of NZ_CP045928.1, read as the reverse complement.
CGAAAATCTAAAATTTGCAGTAATTGGAGGAGGAAGCTGGGCTACGGCAATTGCAAAAATGTTATGCGTGAATCTTTCAGAAATTGCCTGGTATATGCGCAATGATGCTGCGATCGAGCACATTCAGAAATACAAACACAATCCAAATTATTTAAGTTCGGTTGAATTTGATATCGCAAAACTTAAATTAACCAACAATATAAACGAAGCGGTCGAATATGCAGATTATGTAATTTTTGCTATTCCGTCTGCTTTCTTAGATGCTGAATTAAAGCATTTAACAGTTTCTTTATCTGATAAAATTATCTTTTCGGCCATTAAAGGAATTGTTCCTGAGACGAGTTTAATTGTTGGAGAACACTTTCATATTCAATACGACATTCCATATTACAACATTGGGGTTATTACAGGTCCTTGCCATGCTGAAGAAGTAGCATTAGAAAGGCTTTCGTACTTAACTATTGCTTGTGGCGATCCTGATAAGGCAAAAGTTGTTGCTAAAACATTGTCCGGAAATTACATCAAAGCCAAAATTTCTGATGATATTATTGGTACCGAATATGCTGCAATGCTTAAAAATATTTATGCAATCGCAGCCGGAATTGCGCATGGTTTGGGTTACGGAGATAACTTTCAATCGGTTATGATGAGTAACGGAATTCGTGAGATGAAAAAATTCATCAAAAAAGTACATAAAATGAAACGTAACATCAATGATTCGGCTTATTTAGGCGATTTATTGGTTACGGGATATTCTGTATTTTCGAGAAACAGAATGTTCGGAAACATGATTGGAAAAGGTTATACCGTAAAAAGTGCCATGATGGAGATGAGTATGGTTGCCGAAGGTTATTATGCTACAAAAAGTGCTTATAAACTTAATCAGGGTTACGGAGCAAAAACGCCAATTATAGATGCTGTTTACGCTATTTTATATGAAGGAAAAGATGCTAAAACTGTGTTTAAAAAACTAACAGAATCTTTGGATTAAGTTTAGTCGCAGTATCAATTGCGGTTTTAAAGCTTATATCTTATTAGGATAAAAATAAAAAAGAGTCAGGAAATATAAATTTCCTGACTCTTTTTTTATGTCCAATCTTTAGAAAATCTTGAGCTGAAGCGAAAAAATCAAATGAATTAACAAGAAATATTCTGCTTCAGAATACATCAAACCTACATCTTACCAAAAAAAAGTTAACCCGTTGTACTTACAAAACCACCAAAACATCATCCAACTGTCTATCAACACTTTAACCTAAAATTTCAGAATTATACTGAATATCTTATTCTGACAAATTGAAGTCTTCACTATTTCACAATCCCCTTATTTTTCATTGCTTCACAAAGAATTATTGATAGATTTGCGCATTATTTTTATTGATTCTAATTAAAGACAATGCGTTTTATTTTATTTTTCCTTTTTCTCTCGGGTTCTGTTTTCTCTCAAAGAGTTATTACGGGTAAAGTCATAGATAAAGAATCCTCAACTTCTTTATCGGGAGTATTTATTCGGGATACAAAGTCTGATAACTGGAGTATTTCTGACAAAGAGGGAAAGTTTACGATTACGATTCCTTATTTTGAAGATATAGCACTGAACTTTTCTCTACTTGGAAAAATGGAGTCTAATATTAGTTTAAAAAACACCGAAAATTTTATTACAGTTTCTTTAGAAGACAATACACTTCGTCTTAAAGAAGTTGTGGTTACTGCTAATAAGCAACGCCAATATTCTGAATTAACATTGGGGACTAATGCTATTAACAATGTGCAGGCTTTTTCGTTAGATGATGTTTTGAAGCAGCTTCCGGGGCAGACTACAACAGATTTTAATTTAAATGAATTCAAGAATATAGTTTTTCGTACTGCCTCAAAATTGTCAGCTTCTAACGCAAATAAGGCTTTTGGAACTTCATTTGTAATGAATGACATTCCTATTTCTAACAACGAGAATATGCAGGCCTTAAATCCAAATTCAGGTCTTGCAGATGATTTTGGTATAAAAGGAAACACTTTTACGAATACAAATAGAGGAGTTGATTTAAGAGAAATATCTACTAATAATATTGAAGAAATAAAAGTTATCCAGGGAATTCCTTCTGCAAAGTATGGTGATTTAACTTCGGGTCTTGTTTTAATAACAACAAAGGTAGGAAATAGTCCTTACCGGGTTTATGCGTCCATCAGAGATGCTACATCCGAACTTAATTTGACAAAAGGAGTAAAATTCAATTTAAATAATTCGATGAATTTTGGAATTAATTATCTCGATTCTAAAGCTGATCCGAGAGACAATATTTTGAATTATGAAAGAATAAACGGAAACATATCCTGGCAATATAAGAATAATGATGCTACTATAAAAAACACGGTAAATACTTCATTTCGAATGAATCTTGATAACTCTAAAAGTGATCCGGATGATATCAGCGCTCAAGTCATAAAAAACGAGAAAAAAGGTTTTTCTATTTCAAATAATTTAATGTGGAAACCCAAAAACTTATGGGTTGACGGAATTAATGTAAATGCAAGTCTTAGCTATGACCGACAATTTTCCAGAAGAGATAAATGGATGAATACTTCACCTTCGGCAGCAACTGATTCTCAAGAAGAAGGAATACATGAGGCAAATATTGTTCCATCACAATATACTAGTATAAGTACAGTAGAAGGTATTCCTATTTCAACATTTTTCACTCTTGAAACTACAAAAACACTAACAAATAAATCGAATTGGATTCACAGTCTGGTTCTTGGAGTTTCGCACAGAACAAGCGTAAACAGAGGTGAAGGACGAAAAAATGCTACCCAGGAAATGTTAAATTTTTATACTCTTTCGAGAGAAGGAAACAGCACAATTGGTTTTAGAGACTATAGCTTTACTAACTCAAAAACAGAATATCAAATTTCTACTTATTTCGAAGACAGAATATTTAAAAAATTTAAAGACGAACGAATATTAAATCTTGATTTAGGAGTACGATTTGATAATCAAATGGGAAACATTTCATTACAGCCCCGTATAAATTCATCGTATACACTTAATGAAACATTTAGATTACGTGCAGGATTAGGCCTTTCATCAAAAGCTCCGTCTTTAAACCAACTATACACTGGAGATCGTTATATAGATAAATTAATTGGAAGTGGTATTTATACTTATCCGGGTGTTTATCAAAAAGCCTGGATTCAAACTATCATAACTCCCGGCGACAATTTAAACCTAAAGCCAAGTAAGGCATATCGAACAGAAGCTGGATTAGATATAAAATTACCTTTTGCCTCTATTAATTTAACCGGATATTATAATAAGCTTTATAATGGTTTTTCTGGTCAAAAAGTCCCTGTATATAGAGTAATTCCAAAAGCCGAAATCATTGTAACCGGTACAGAAATTCCAAACTACAACATTGTTGGCACTGAAAAATTTTACTACATGAATAACAGTCTAACAAATGACCGTAGTTCAGAAGATACTGGTGTAGAAACTACCATAAATTTCAAAAAAATTAAATCTCTTAATTTGGATGTAAGCATGAATGCTTCATACACGCATACAAAAGATTTTTCAGATGTTAAAGAATACGAATCTTCTTCAAGTCTTACTTCTGCTGAAAGATACGGAGTTTACAATCCACAAGATGGCATAATGGATAGCTTCACAACTAGCTTTAATTTTAATTATCATATACCTGCTGTTGGATTATTGATTTCGATGAGAACGGAACATGTTTTATTACAGAATACTAAAACCCAAACTAGTAATTTTCCTAATGGATATTTAGACTCAGAACTTGTTTATCACGAAATTCCTGTTGAAGACAGGACTAATATTCAAAAATATGGGCATTTAATTAAAGTAAGAAATGAAACTCAATCTAAGATACCAAACATACTTCATAACCTTCATTTAAGAGTTTCCAAAGATTTTTTAAATGGTTTCAGTGCTTCATTATATGCAACTAACTTTTTAAATCTTAAACCCTATTATTATGATGCTTATGACAATAAAATTTTATCAAAAATTGCCACTATTTCATTTGGAACAAGCCTAAACTATGAATTTTAAACTAAATATATATACCATGAAAAAAACTCTTCTTATTACTATAACATTTCTTTTAGGATTACTAATACAATCCTGCAGCAATAACGATGAAAATGAAGCTTTAAAACCAGTAAATTTTAGTGTTTCTATTAAATACGATGAAACATTCAATAACATTATAACAAAAAAATCTGATGTAACTATTGTAAATAGCGAAACAGGAAACAAATATACTGTACAATCAGACGACAACGGAACAGCACAATTCAACCAAATTTTACCAGGTAACTATTCTGTTTCAGCGACAAAAGTAATGCAGTCGGCAGAATTCACAGAAACCTTTGGTTATACGCCATCGGAGACTGAAATTAATTTTAATGCTTCTCAAAGTAATATAACAGTAAACACAGAAACTACTCCTGTAACTTTAATAATGAAAACCTCAAAAGTAGGTGACTTTGTACTTAAACAAATTTACTACGGTGGATCTGACACAAAAAAGGGAGCTACTTTTAGAGATCAATTTATAGAAATTTATAATAACTCTAATACCGTTCAATATGCAGATGGTTTGTACATGGCTCAACTTACAGGATCTACAACAACAACAGTAGCAGCTTATTCTTTGGCTAATGGGCAGTTTGACTGGAGCAAAGCAGAAGGAATGACGGAAGGTAATAGTGCAAATACTGATTATGTTTATGGAATTAATATTATAAAAATTCCTGGAAATGGTACTAAATATCCTGTACAACCGGGTAAAAGTATTGTTATTGCTCAAAATGCAATTAACCATAAATCTAACTACATTGACAATAACGGAAAAGCCGTAAGTATTTTAAATCCTGAATTGACTGTAGATTTAAGCAACGCAGATTTTGAATCATTCTTAGGTACTTTTTCAGGCGACTTATATCAATATGACATTCAAAATCCAGCTGTTCCGGATGTAGAGATTGCCTACTGGGGAAACAGTAATAATGATATGATATTAGATACTAATGGAAGACAGGCTTACGCTATTTTTAAAATGACCGATGCAGAATTTGCAGCGCTGAAAAAATATAAAAATCCTAAAGGAGACAAAAATTTATTTCTTCAAATTCCTAACTCGGTTCTTATCGATGGTGTTGATACTACAAAAGATTTAGGATCAGGATTAATACCTAAAAAGTTACCAGCACAAATTGATGGAGGAAATACTTATTTGCCTTCTGGAAACTATTCTTCAAAATCAGTAATAAGAAGGACAAAAACTACGATTGCAGGAAGAATCATATTACAGGATACTAATAATTCAACTAATGACTTTGTTGAAATAACCGCAAACCCTAGAGGATTCAATTAAAATTTTCATTAATGAAAATCGAAAATATCAAAATTTACAATACCATGAGTAATGCCCAGAAATACTGGGCGTTACTTCTTTTTTCTATTTTTCCCATCTCTTCTTTACAAGCACAAGACAGTATAATTGTAACCAATCATATTATTGATTCGCAGATTAAAAATCAAATTTTTAAATGTCCTGTTAATTACACCAAACAGTATATTAAAGATTTTACGTTTACTGAAGTCTCATACGAATATCAAAAAAATGAATTTGCCCGAAAACAAATTGCAAATGAAATAAACACCTATCAGTTTTTAGCTCAAGGTTATTATACAACAACTTCGAAATGGAAATTATTTGGAAATTTATCTCTAAAAAAAATAGATGAAAAGGATTTAGGATGGGTACTATCTGATGATCGTTCAGAAGAACAGGAAGTTATTATGCCTCATTATTTTTTTGTTCCGAGAAAAGCAAACTGGACCAACCAGCAATATGTAGTCAACGGAGGTCTTTCTAAACAGCTCACGCGTAAAATATCTTTTGCTTCAAAGTTAGGTTATGAAGTAGCAAAATACAGTCGAAATTTAGATCCGAGACCGCAAATTATTTCGAAAAAAATTGGTGGTGAAATACAAGTGGGGTACGACCTAAAAGAAAATCATAAAATTTTTGCTTTGGCCAATTATACGCGCTCAGACAAAGATTTTTCATATCTATATAAAGATGATCATTCTAATGTTGAAGTAAAACCTGAAACTTATTTAAGATTCAATACAGGTTATGGCAGGATTATCAATTATTTCAAATCCAATTATTACAATAGTACACGATTTCTTTACAAGGAGAATCAAAACAAAATTGGTTTCGGTTATAACTTTAGCAATAAGAACACTCGTTTCACGGCTTTATATTACAACCAAAAATTAAATAATAATTTTTATTCCGATGTTTTTGACAATGAAGATAACCAAAGACTAAAAATTGAAACTACAACTAATCACGCCGAATTATTTGCATTGCATCAGTGGGGTAAAAAAGAGTTAAAATCAACTTTAAAATATGACATGAGCGATGGTAAAAATTTTGATGTAAAAAATAATGGCTACAACTATAAGAATAAATTAAATGCAATTAGCTGGTTAACTACACTTTCAAAAAAAACAGGTTCACATATAGATTATTTACTTGGATTTGATGTGCTTTACCAACAAAACGAATATCATGATGTCATGGCAACCACTAATCTCGAAATTAACTCGCTAAATACAGGCATATTCGCAAGCCATGATTTTTCATTTGATAAAAGCAAACTAAATACAACAGTAAGTTTTAATATGTATTTTCCATTACCATCATCTAAACTTGATTATTACGATACTTCAGGTGGTACTAATAGCACTTTTTTCAACGAGGTTATCATTCATGACTATGTCGTGAGTACAACCAATTATTTTGCGCCGGCAATACGATTAGAATACAGCTATCCTGTAAAAAATAACAAAACTGTAGTTTTCTTTACCAATCTTAAAGAAAAAATAGCACTAAAAAAACAAAATGATTATGCCACTATTATTAATACCAATACTACTTATTGGATTCAATGTGGTGTACAATTAAATTATTAAAAATGAAAACAAAGTTTATTGCCATTGGGGTAATGGTACTATCACTTATTATCGTTTCTTATGCTAAGATTAACACAACGCTTTCTATTGCTCAATTAAAGAGATTATACAGCAGCGGTGATTATCAAAAATGGCCAAAACCTGAAGTTGATTCGCTTGTTTACGCGCAGGGTTTTGAAGATATAGGAACTCTGGGCCAACCTGAATTCCCTGAAGACAATAAATATACCGAAGAAAAAGCAGCATTAGGTAAAGTCCTTTTTTTTGATCCGAGATTATCAAAATCGGGACAAATTTCCTGTGCCAATTGCCATGATCCTGAACTGAATTGGGGCGATGCCAGAAGGGTTTCTTACGGAGAAGGAAGATTGCAAGGCATTAGAAATTCTCCGAGTTTGATGAATATCGCTTATGCGAAAGTTTTCTTCTGGGATGGCAGAGCAGCAACGCTCGAAGACCAGGCAAGCTTTCCTATAAAAGATACCAAAGAGATGAATTTTCATATCGATTTAGCGACAAAGAGACTGAATAAGATAAAAGGCTACAAACCTTATTTTCAAAAGGCTTTTGGAAAAGAAAAACTCACTCAGACCGAAATTCTAAAAGCCATTGCTACTTTCGAAAGAACCTTAATAAGTCCAAAAAGCAGATTCGACAAATTTGTGGCGGGTGATTCAACTCAACTGAGCAATAAAGAAGTCGAAGGTTTGCATTTATTCCGTACCAAAGCACGTTGCATAAATTGTCATAATACGGCCAATTTCTCTGATAATAAATTCCATAATATTGGTCTAACGTATTACGGAAGAGAATATGAGGATTTAGGAAGATATAATGTGACTGGGAAAAAAGAAAATGTTGGCGAATTTAAAACGCAATCTTTAAGAGGAGTTGCTCAAAATGCCCCTTATATGCACAATGGTTTATTCCCTAATTTACGCGGCGTTCTAAACATGTATAATGCGGGAATGCCTCAACCTAAAAGAAAGGAAAGCCAAGCAAACGATACATTATTCCCTACAACTTCCAGACTGATTCAAAAATTAAAACTGAATCAATCAGAATTAAATGCCTTGGAAGCTTTTATAGGTAGTTTGTCTACGGGTGCTTATAAAATGAGACCACCTGAGTTACCGCAATAGTTTTTTTGAGAAGATAGAGTAAAGAATATAGAGAATAGATTTCTATACTTTGAGAATAAAAAAGAGTCAAGACTAATTAAATTTTGTCTTGACTCTTTTCATTTATCTATTTTTCTAAAGTCTATTCTCTATATTCTCTACTCTATTCTCTCTACTTCACCATCACCCCTTCAACAAACAAAATCGGCACTTCTTCTGTATCGTTCTCATTGATTATGTTTGATTTGAAAATGAATTTCTTGTCGTACAGTTTATTGTCAATGAAGAAAGTCACCATGAATTCGTTGTTTAAAACCAACAAGCTCTTTTCGACCATTTCGATTTTTACTACCGAAACTGCAGGAACTTCTACAAAAGCGTGACGAAGAACAGATGTTTTTTTCATTTCGCCATCGATAGTTCCAAATGCTTTTGAAACTACCATTACACTATCAAGATTAAAGTCACTGTCGTTTACTAGATAAGCGTACCACACTTTTTCCATAAAATCATCGCTCCATTCCTGAACAGCGGCAATGAATACGTTTTCTACTTCTGGGATTGTTATATCTGCTTTCATTTTTATTAAATTTTAAAACCTTTGTCAAAGTCTAAACTTCAACAAAGGTTTATTGTATTAATGAGAACTATATCTTTCAAAAATTAATCTAAAATCTACAATCTAATTTCTAAAGTTAAATATTGGCTTTGAATTGCTCTAAGAAACGAACATCGTTTTCGTAGAACATACGAATATCACCAATTTGGTACAACAACATTGCAATACGCTCTACTCCCATTCCGAAAGCAAAACCGTTGAATTCGTCCGGATTGATGTCGCAATTTTTAAGAACGTTTGGATCTACCATTCCGCAACCTCCAATTTCTAACCAACCTGTTCCTTTTGTGATACGGTAATCCGTTTCGGTTTTTAAACCCCAATAGATATCAATTTCGGCACTTGGTTCTGTAAACGGAAAGTATGACGGACGTAAACGAATCTTCGATTTTCCGAACATTTCTTTAGTGAAATAAAGTAAAGTCTGTTTCAAATCGGCAAAAGAAACGTCTTTGTCAATGTACAATCCTTCTACCTGATGGAAGATACAGTGCGAACGTGACGAAATTGCTTCGTTACGGAAAACACGTCCCGGAGAAATAGTACGAATTGGCGGTTTGTGATTTTCCATATAACGCACCTGAACAGATGATGTATGCGTACGCAACAACACATCAGGATTTGTCTGAATGAAAAATGTATCCTGCATATCACGTGCCGGATGGTATTCTGGCAAGTTCAAAGCGGTAAAATTATGCCAGTCGTCTTCGATTTCCGGACCTTCGGAAACGTTGAAACCAATGTTGGCAAAAATATCTATAATTTGATTTTTAACGATCGAAATAGGGTGACGAGAACCAATAATTACCGGTTCTGCAGCACGAGTTAAATCGCCAAACATTCCTTTTACTTCCTGTTTGCTTTCTAGTTCTTCCTGAATAACGCGAACTTTTTCTTCAGCTACAGCTTTTAAAGTATTGATAACTTGTCCGAAATCTTTTTTCTGATCGTTTGGAATATTTTTGAACTCTGAAAAAAGTTCTTTCAACAACCCTTTACTACCTAAATATTTAATACGGAACTGCTCTAACGATTCTTTATTTTTATCATTAAAGGCTTTCGCTTCCTCTATATGTTGTTTTATCTTGTCTATCATCGATCTTACTTTGAAGGTGCAAATTTAAGGATTTTGTTCTAAGTATGATGTCTAAAATTCAAAGTTTCCTTTTCAAATTCGAGAATCTATTTTATGAGACTAATTTTATGTTCTATTTGTTTCACTTTTTCAAGCCAAAAACTCATTCCTTCCTGGTTGGTAATAATTTCTTTTCGGTGTTTTGATGCTATATTACTCAATTGAGCCCAGTTTTTATTCCATTCTTTATCCCGCTCGGTATTGTTCGTTGGTTCTGTTCTGGAACGCCAAAACTCCATATTTTTAAAGTATTTTTGTTTTAAATCTTCAAAATATTCGATTAGCTTTTCTTTAGAATTAGGAATATAACCCGGCCCGCTGCAACCACAGGAATGAAATGCAATACCAACTGAATAGAGGCTTTTGATATGTTCCCATTTTTTGAGATCGTCTTTTTTTGGCGATTCAAAATCAAGTCCCATACTCGCCATTAATTCGCCACATTCCGGACACTTTGCTTCCTGAACTGATTTTTCGCCTCTTTGTATGTCATTCATCAATCTTCTTTTAAATGTCTTTCGGCAATTAAAACAAGCATAATGTGGTTTATAAGAAACCATTGCATATCTACACATTTCTTTCTGGTTTTCAGTCGCAGTTTTCAGTCGAAGTCGCAGTTTGGCACTGAAAACTGCGACTGTAAACTGAAAACTAAAAAACTATTCAATAAGTTCTCTTTCTAAAAAATAATTCACAATGGCTTCTTTCATCAAAACCGATTGCTCTCCTGCTTTTAGTGCCGGTAATTCTTCTTTTACTTTGTAATGTGGCCATCCTTCTGCATCAAAAAAATCGAATTCATAAAACCCGTAAGGTTCTAATAATCGGCAAATGGCGATGTGCATTAGGTTTAATTTTTCGTCTTTTTTGAATTCGCGGTGTACTTTTCCGAGTTCCTGAACTCCAATGAGGTAAATTATGGCATCTAAATCTAAGTCTTCGCCTTGCGAAAACTGATTAGATAGTATATCGACGAGCTTTTCCCATCGCTCTTTTAGTTGTGTATCTCTGGACATTTTTATTTGTGGATTTTAGATATTAGATTTTAGATTGAATTATGATTAAAGATTTTTTAAATCTAAAATCTACAATCTGAACTCTAAAATTATTATCGCAAAGATAGGAAGTTCAAATCCAAAGACCTAAAATTAAAGATTCCTCATACATTATTAATAAATGGGCCACGGATTTAAAGGGTTAAGCGGATTAACGCGGATTTTTTTTTGTCGTGCGCTGCTTATTAAACACAAAGAAACATAGATTTAAATTTTATAAAAAAAGTCTGTACTAAAAAAAATAGTTTTTCTTACATAGCCACTTTTAAACAATAACAATCATCAAAGCTAAAGCCTTTGAACCTTTGCATCTTTGAGCCTCTGAACCTTAAAGAAGCAGATAATTCTTTTATATTTGCGCCTTAATTAAATGAAAACAGAAAACATGAGTTTTTTTGATATTATTGTTGGCGCTCTTTTGGCTTTTAGTTTATATAAAGGAATCAAGAACGGGCTTTTTGTAGAAGTGGCTTCTTTTATTTCTTTGTTGTTGGGAATTTATATTGCGATTAAATTCTCTTCGTTTATGAAGGAACTGATCATGAAACACGTTTCATGGAATCCGAACACGATACAGGTTACGGCTTTTATCCTGACGTTTATTCTTGTGGTTATTGGTGTTTACTTCCTGGCAAAAATCCTTACCGGAATTGCTGATTTTGCTTTCCTTGGATGGGCGAATAAATTGGGTGGAGGTTTTTTCAGAATTTTGAAAACGATCCTGATTATGAGTATTTTTATTGCCCTTTTTGAAAAAATAAACTTCAATGAAACGTTTGCCAAAAAAGAAACTCTTGATAAATATTATTTTTATAATCCGGTAAAAAAAGTAGCGGCTTTCGTTTATCCTTCTATCGAAAAATGGTATGATACTTTTAAAGAAGAACATGCTAAAAATTCTGAAGAGAAGTCTACTGAAGCTACTGAAAAAGAATAATCGAATTGTCAGGCTGAGTGAAGTCAAAGCCCTTTATACAAAACAAGCCTTCGACTTCGCTCAGGATGACATTAGTTTCAAAAGAAATTTAAGTCCCAGAGGGCAATGCTATTAAGTTAAGGAATGAGTAATAGAGAGAGAGAGAGAACTAACCACAAAGTTTGTCATCTCGACGAAGGAGAGATCACACTAGTATTTCCGTTCAGATATTCGCCAATCTTTGTCGAGTTTCTTGTGTGCTCTCTCCTTCGTCGAGATGACAAGATTGCGAATTCTGATAGAGTTATTGATACAGAAATAGTTAATCTGAATTCAAAAATATCTTAACTTAATGACATTGCCCAGAGGGACGAAATATTTATAGAAATTTATAACCACATCACCATAGAACCCATCGAGGTGAAATATAATTATAAAATACTTCGCTCCGATGGAGCTTAAAAACAATAAACCCGACAGGTTTTAAAAACCTGTCGGGTTTGACAAAGATTGCGTTTAGAACTATTTTACCAGTTCACTTCTAGTTTTTCTCCTTTTTTCAATGTGATATTTTGTTTTTTATCACCAGATATCAAAGTTGTTTTTCCTCCAGTTTTTGAAGAAATTGTAGCTTTTTTTAGAATTTTATTTTCCCAATTCATTTCGATTTCAAATCCTCCTCGGGCACAAATTCCTTTTACTGATCCGGTTTCCCAAGCGTCTGGTAAAGCTGGTAATAATCTGATTTCGTTTTCGTTTGACTGAACCAGCATTTCGGCAACAGCTGCGGCTCCTCCAAAGTTTCCGTCGATTTGAAATGGCGGATGCGCATCGAATAAATTTGGGTATGTTCCTCCTCCTCTTCTTGGTTTGTCGGTTTTCTTTCCGTCAGGATCTACGTAACGCAATAATTCGCGAAACATTTTATAAGCGCGGTTTCCGTCCCAAAGTCTTGCCCAAAGATTGATTCTCCAGCCTTTTGACCAACCCGTTGTTTCATCTCCTTTTATTTCTAAAGTCTTTTTTGATGCTGCTGCCAGATCAGGCGTTTGCTCGGGCGTAATATGATCGCCAGGAAAAAGTCCGAACAATTGCGATTGATGACGGTGTTTAGGATCTTTATCTTCCCAATCAAAATACCATTCCTGCAAGTTTCCTTTTTTACCAATTTGGTATGGATATAATTTTGATAATGCCGTTTCTAATTTTGCTCTAAAATCAGTGTCAATATTTAGAACTTTTGACGCTTTTATCGTTTTGTCAAAACATTCTCTGATCATGGCCAAATCTGCCGTGCCGCCATACATTGTTGCACCAACAAAACCATCAGGTGTCAGGTATTGATTTTCAGGTGAAGTGGATGGCGATGTTATTAGATTTCCGTTTTTATCGGCTACCATCCATCCTAAAAGAAATTCGGCAGAGCCTTTCATTAGCGGATAGCCTTCATTTTTTAAATATGACTTGTCTCGTGTAAAAATATAATGTTCCCAAATGTGTGTACTTAACCACGCGCCGGCAAGTGGCCAACACGCCCACATTGGATCTTCTTTTCCAAATTGCCCCACCGGATTGGTCATTGCCCAAATATCTGAATTATGCGCAGCAGCCCAGCCTTGAGTTACGCCATAAAAAGTCTTTGCCGTAACTTTTCCTGTTACTGAAAGATTTTTTATAAAGCTTAAAAGCGGCAAGTGCATTTCTGAAAGATTGGTGTTTTCTGCCAGCCAGTAATTCTCTTCGAGATTGATATTCATCGTATAATTACTACTCCAGGGAGGGTTTAAATGCGGATTCCAAATGCCTTGTAAATTTGCCGGAACGCCCAAAGTTCTCGAACTGCTTATCAACAAATAACGTCCGTAATTAAAATAGAGGATTTCGAGGTTTTTATCTTCTTTTCCATCTGCGTATCTTAGTAAACGTTCATTTGTTGGTAAATCGGGGGCGGTTGTTTTGCCTAAATCTAAAGTGACACGATTGTAGAATTTTTGATAATCTTTTGTATGGTTTTCTTTTAATTGATCGAATGATTTTGCAAATGATTTGTCCAGGTTTTGCAAGGCAATTGATACATCATCCAGACCTTCAGTTGCCGGATTTTTGTCAAAACCATTAAAACTTGTCGCAACAGATACGTAAACATATGCTTCTGTTGCCTCTTTTAACCTTAAAAAGTCTCTGGAACTTGTAATTTTTCCGTCTGTTTTTTTAATTTGAATTAGAGTAGTGAATCTTGTTCCTCTATCTTGTATTTTTTGATATTTTGGTACAACCGGATATCCTGCATTTTCATGAATTGGTGCAGACCCTGTCATTACCAGAATATTATTTCTTACTTCGACATTTGATTTTAACAGGCTTTTTAAATTAATGTCAAAATTCAAACCTCCTTTTATACTGCTAGTCAATTTGATTACCATGATTTGGTCTGGTGCCGAAACAAAATACTCACGTGTAAATTTTATTCCGTTCATTTCATAACTCACCTTTGATACTGCATTCGAAATATCCAGCTCACGATAATAATTTACCGCTTTTCCTTTCTCTGAATTATTGATTTCTAATGTTCCAAGCGGAGCATAAGATTCGGAATTTTTACCTTGAACTTTTTTATTTAATTCTTCGGCTAGTTTGTAGTTTTCGTTTTTGAGTGCTTCGCGAATGGCCGGAATGTTTTTGTAGGCTTCGGGATTCATATTGGCATTTACAGGTTCGCCTGACCAAAGCGTAATATCATTCAGGTAAATTTTATCTGAATTTGCGCCACCAAAAACGGTTGCTCCCATTTTTCCGTTTCCTAAAACCAAGCTTTCCTCAAAAAATTCTGCAGGTTGATTGTACCATAAAACATGACTGGATTGGGCAGCAATGTTTACAGTAAAAAGAAAAATGAAAAATGTTTTTATTATGTTTGATTTCATTTTGCGTTATTTGATATGTGTCGTTCCTACGGAACTTTATTTCGATGTCGTTTTTTATCAACGGATTAAAATCCGTTGCTACAATATAAATCGTTCCTCCGGAACTTGGCTCGGGTTATTTTCTAGGGATGTCCCGAAGCTTCGGGATTAATCCATCCATAATCCAAGTTTTATTTCTTTATGAATCCTAAAAGATTTTTTTAACCTGTTAAGAGATCAAAACCCAATTTGCGCGCGTGAGGGATAGAAGCTGGCTACCGAACTAGCGTGGATAGCCCGACCGTACCGAGATAAGAAGGCTCATTTACGCAAAGTATATTTGCCTTCTTATCTCGGTATGGTCACGCCCTAATATTATTTACTCACCTTATATACCTCGTTTGCTGTAATCATTTCCCAATTATCGGTTCTGAAAGGCGATGCGGGAAATTTTTCTTTATTGAAAAGATTGATTTCGCTATCGTCGTCTGCCCAACCGTAATGAACGGCTACGGGATTTTTTACGTTTTCGCTTGAAACGATGACTTTGTTATTTTTTATTATGGCTTTCGCGGAATGAAAAACTTTGTCGGCTCCCGCGATTTCGAATCCTTTTAGTGCTGCATTTTCGGGAGTCGATAATCCGCTTCCGAGATTGTCGAAAGTAAGGATTATTTCGTTTCCTTTTATTTCCTGAGATTTAAAAGTTGGTCCGCTGTAAACTTGTTTTTTGCCGTAAACGTTGTTTAATGCAATTGCCGCCAAACGCAACCCTACGTCTTGCTTGTTGGTTGGGTGAATGTCTTTTGCATTACCAATATCGGTGGTTACAACCATTCCGGTATTTTTTAATTTTAAAGTTTCTGATTGTGCTTCACGAAGTTCTGCCCAACGGCTGCCGACTTTACTATTGCCTTTGAATTCGTCGAAAGTGGATAATTGAACGAAGTAGAAAGGAAAATCGCCCTGATTCCATTTTGTTCGCCAGTCTGTAATCATTAATGGAAATGACTTTTTGTATTGCTTGGCTTGCCAAACGTTTGCTTCGCCCTGATACCATAAAACGCCCTGAAACGCATAAGGAACCAACGGATTTACCATTGCATTGTATAATAACGATGGATAACTATTTGGTGAAACGGCTATTTTCACCTGAACGACATTGAATTTCCAAAGTCCTTCGAGTGGTAAACTAGTGTTTTTGAATTGGATTTTAAGATCCGCTGGATCACCGTAGATTCCGCCGCCGCCTGAATAATCTGCAATTCTTACTGCGATTACGTTTTTGCCTTCTTTAAGAACTCCTTGTGGAATTTTATAAACTCGTAGTGCTTCCCAGATTTTGTTGGTTCCTACCTGAACACCATTCACGTAAGTGATATCTTCGTCATCTACTTTAGACAAATGCAAAACGGCTTCTGTTTTGGCTTGTTCTGCAGAAAGTGTAATTGTTTTACGCATCCAGACTACGCCATCGATATTGCCTATTTGCTGGTTTTCCCAAAGGGAAGGTACTTTTATTTCGGGCCAGTTTTTATCATCAAAATTGAAGTTTTTAAACTGATCTTCATTTTCCATGGAAACATCAAAACCCTGAACTTTTTTTACATTATCCAGAACTGATTTTTTATACACTTCGAAAACAGCATCCATATCGACTTGCGGAACATCAGCAATCATGGACTTAAAATCATTGCTTTTTTCGAAAGCTTCACGGCTTGTCCAGGTTTCTACATTGGTTCCGCCCCAGGAAGTATTGATGATTCCGATTGGGATTTTTAATTCGGCATATAGTTTCTTAGCGAAAAAGAATCCTGCTGCTGTAAAATCACGAATGTTTTCTTTATTGGCTAGCAACCATTTTCCTTCTTTGAGATCTTCTTTTGGTGTTCCGCTTAAATCCTGAGCAACACCAAAATGACGAATCATAGGATAATCTGAATCGGCCATTTCTTTATCAGCGTTCATGGTTTTGTACATCTGGAATTCCATGTTCGATTGTCCGCTGCAAATCCATACTTCACCCACCAAAACATTTTTGATGACGATTTTATTTTTTCCTGTAATAGATAACTCAAAAGGTCCACCGGCTTTTTCGGCAGAAAGTTTTATCATCCATTTACCATTTTTATCGGCTTGGATGGTTTTGGTTTGTGTGTTAAAATGAACTTCGACTTTTTCGTTTGGTTCTGCCCAACCCCAAACCGGAATTTCTTTATTGCGCTGCAAAACCATTCCGTCAGAAAATAGTAAAGGCATTCTAACATTGGCATTTGCCATGATGCTGCACATTATAAAAAGAAAGATTATGTTTTTCTTCATTGTAATTATTTTTTTAAAACCATATAAGTGATATAAGAAAACATAAGTACAAACTATACGTAAAAATTAAATTATCTTATATCACTTATAGGTGAATCTATTATTTTATTGTAATCCTTCGATCATTGCATTTAAGCCCTGAGTATCAGAAACTGTATTATTAGATCTATTAATGATTCCGAAACTGTTGTCGCCAAGACTTCCTTCATCCCAATAGAACGGCAATAGACCATTTGCTTTGGCTGTTTTTACCACCGTTTTTAAATAATAGGCTCTTGAGCTGAGA
Source organism: Flavobacterium sp. SLB02 (assembly GCF_009664855.1). GTDB lineage: Bacteria > Bacteroidota > Bacteroidia > Flavobacteriales > Flavobacteriaceae > Flavobacterium. The sequence continues at coordinate 5,550,287 of NZ_CP045928.1, read as the reverse complement.
TGTAAAGTTAATGCATCTCCGGTTAAACTCGTACGGCGTATGGCGCCAAACTCTCCTAACAAAACAGGAATTCCTTTATCTACAAACTGATTTTTCATTAATTTGAAGTATTTCTCTAAATCAGCTTCTTCACCCCAAGTTGCATTTCGATCTGTACCTGTCGCTGAGTGATAACCTGTTCCCCAATAGTAGAACATTTTGCCCCATGATTCGTCTTTGGTTAATCCGGCGAAATTCCATGGTGTATAATAATGTACTTCGACCATCATGCGATTTACTGCTGCATCTGTTGGCAAACTAGTCATTAACTTATTTGTTTTTTCGATATCTGTTGTTGGTCCCTGAACGACTAATGTTCTGTAAGCATTTTTACCTCCGGTTGAACGAACAGCATCGATAAAAGTTTGGTGATAAGAGGTTAAAACTGCCATTTGTGCCGCGTCTTCAACTGCTGGTTCATTGGCACTTGCAAAAAGTAAATGCTCGTCGAATCCGCGTAATTGTGTTGCGATTTGTTCCCAGAATGCTTTTTGTTTAGCGTTGTTTTCTTCTTTTTTGGCTTCGGTTATATTGTTTTCCAGCCATCCACCATCCCAGTGAATGTTTACTACAACATACATATTATTGTCTACACAATATTGCACGACTTCTTTTACGCGGTTGAGCCAATCTGCTTTGATTTTTGCTGTAGCCGAATTTTCTAAATACTGATTCCATGAACATGGAATTCTTATCGCATTAAATCCACTTGCTTTTACAGCATCGATGAGCGCTTTGGTTACTTTTGGATTTCCCCAAGCGGTTTCTCCGTTAGTAGCTTCTAAAGTGTTCCCAATGTTCCAGCCCAATTTTATTTTTGCTGCAAGTTGTACAGCAGTGCTTCCCATTCCTGAAGCATCAGCCGCAATAGGGTTTGTGTTGTAACTTGGATATAAACCTGTAACAGGATTTCCTGCTGCCTGCGAAACTGCAATTTGAATCGATGGAGCTTCCGCTGAGCTTAATGTTAGGGTTGCTGTTCTAGCCTCTTTAGTAGTGTTTTCTAAAGCTGTTATTTTTACGATAACAGTTCCTTTTACTCCTGATGTCTGGCTTAATTCTATCCAGTTTGCATTTGTACTCGTAATTGTCCAAGCCTGCACATTGGCAGTAACTTTCACAATAGATTCGCTGCCTTTGCCTAAAAAATCAATTTTATTGGCATCTGCAGTTAGTGTATTTTCTACCGGTACCGGATCTGCTAAATCTTTTTCTGAACTACACGCCCAGATAGTCAAAAACGACAAACATAAAATGGCACTAAACAGGTAACTCTTAATAGTATTTTTCATTTGGTTTGGTTGGTTTAATAGTTAGTTTTAAGTTTTATTCACGCAAATTCATTTTTATTCATTAAAATAACCGTTGGGCGTAATGCGTAAAAAATTAACTAAACACATAGAAACATAGATCTTATGATTTTGAAAAAAAGCAAATCAAAAAGAAACTCGTTTCTCACACATAGCTATGTTTGTTAATGCAAGTGAAACGCCTTTTTGAGTTCAATAAATTCTATGTTTCTATGTGTTAAAAATAATTACACCCTACAGATTAAAATAATGCTCTTTAATAAAAATCAAAGAGCATTAATGTTTCAGGTATTATTTGATTGTTACAACAACCTCTTTTTTGATATCTCTTGAAGAGTTTCCTAATTTTAAAGTGTATTTTCCTGGCTCAACCGTCCATTTTTTATTGGCTACATCATAGTAAGCCAATTCTTTTACGGGAACTTTGATTGTTACAGTGTTAGAACTTCCTGATTTTACCAATGTTTTCTGGAAACCTTTTAATTCCTGTGCGGCACGTGTTATTTTAGAATCTGCTTTTGAAGTGTACAACTGAACTACTTCTTTACCGTCTACTTTTCCTGTGTTTTTTACGTCTACAGAAACTGTAATGGTTTCGTTTTGTGCGTACGATTCTTTGTCTGATTTTGCATTATCGAAAGCAAAAGTGGTGTACGACAATCCGTATCCGAAAGGATATAATGGCGCGATATTTTTAGTATCAAACCAACGGTATCCTACTAAAATTCCTTCGGCATAATTTACTGTTTTTCCTCCAGGGAAACTGTTTGTGGCGTGTGCCGGAGAATCCATGATTTGTTTAGGCATTGTCCAAGGCAATTTTCCTGACGGATTTACTTTTCCTAAAATGACATCGGCCAAAGCATTCCCTCCTTCAGATCCGTTAAACCATGTCCAAACTAAAGCTGACGTTTTTTTGCTTACAGCATCAATATCAAAAGGTGCACCGGCAACCATTACTACAATCGTTTTTGGATTTACAGCCAATACTTTCTGAATTAATTCTTCTTGTCCAAATGGTAATTTTAAGTTTCTACGGTCAGAAGCTTCTGTTTCGTAATCACGGTTTGAACCTGCGAAAATAATAGCAACATCAGATTTTTTAGCAGTTTCTATTGCTTCCTGCAATTTAGCCGGATCTAACTGATCGATTGTTACCGGACCATTTGAGGTTATGTTTCCTAAATTCCCCTTGTTTTTTTCGTCGTAACGCTCTAAATATCCTTCGGCATAATTGATTTTTACTGATGATGGTAATCTATTTTTTAAACCTTCAAGTGGTGTAACTTCTCTTTTTGTTTTTACTCCTGCTCCAAATCCGCCCAGAGCATTTTTTTTTGTTGCGTTGTTTCCAATTACAGCTATAGATTTTACTCCGTCTAATTTTAATGGTAATGCATTGTTGTCATTTTTCAATAAAACAATGGCTTCAGCGGCAATTTTATAAGCATCCTGATAATGTGCTTCGGTTGCAATGCTTCCTTTTACACGTTCTTTTCCACCCATTGCTTTTACCTGAAACAAGGTGCGAAGAATTCTTTTTACGTGAACATCAATTTCTGCTTCTGAGATTTCTTTGTTTTTAGCAGCAGCAATTAATTTATCGGCAAGAAAAAATTCATTGAATGGTTTTGGTGTTCCCATTTCAATATCTAATCCATTTTTTAAAGATTTTACTGTAGAATGCACCGCAGCCCAATCTGACACTACAACGCCTTTAAATCCCCATTCGTCACGAAGGATTTTATTTAGCATATAATCATTCTCGCATAAATATTCTCCTCTAAATTTATTGTAAGCGCCCATTACGCTATACGCATGAGCCTCTTTTATAGAAGCTTCGAATGCCGGAAGGTAAATTTCACGAAGTGTACGCTCATCGATTTGTACATCGACAAAATCACGATTGGTTTCCTGATTGTTGGCTGCAAAGTGTTTAACACAAGCCATTACATCATTATCCTGTAAACCAACAATCAATGGCACTGCAATTTTTTTGTTCAAAAACGGATCCTCAGACATGTATTCATATGTTCTTCCTCCAAGTGGCGTTCTTACAATATTTATGGCTGGTGAAAGCAACATGTCTTTATCTCTGGCACGTAGTTCCTGCCCCACACTATTCCCAAATGTATACGCCATTTCGGCATTCCATGTTGCGGCTAAACCTCCGCCTGCAGGGTAATAGGTTGCAAAATCATCTGTTAATCCTGCCGGAGCCCAATTGTCGCGCGAAATTTCTTCACGAACTCCTAGCGGTCCGTCGGCCATTTTAAGTTCAGGAATTCCTAAACGCTTTACACCGCCAGAAGTAAACATGCTGTTACCATGCAACATTCCGATTTTTTCTTCCAATGTCATTTGAGCGACTAACTTGTCGATTTCGGCATCAAATTCTGATCCTATTTCTTTTCCCTGATACTCTTTTGCTTCACCTGAATCTGAGCTTACTGAACTTTTTGCATCATTTTTACAAGAGGTAAATACTGCAAAAGCTAATGCTGCTGATAGGTATATGATTTTGTTTTTCATGCTTAATAAATTTATTTTTAGTTTTTTGATAGTTTTTTAAAAGGAATTATTGTTTTACCAAATTGAACAGCACCACATCATTCTCATTCATTTTATATGTTGTACTGTATGTTCCTTTTGTATTGATGGTTACTTTTTCTGTTGCGATCAAAGCGCCATTATTTTTTTCTTTTATCTTTTGTACTTGTTCACGGTTTAACTGACTTGGTTTTCCTAAAGCCAGATAATCGGCGTAAGCATCATTGACTTTATATCCTACTTTATAGATTTCTAAAGTGTAGTTTCCTTTTTGCAAACCATCAATTTCAATTTTTACACTTCCTTTGGGTTGAGATGGTAAATCTTTAATATAATACGATTGATTATTAACTGAATCTCCCGGATGCGTATTGGTAAAATCCCAAAACAGCAACTGAACATCTCCTTTTGCATTTTTAGTTATCCACGAAGAACTGTCTTTGTTTTGAAGTTCTGTTTCGCCTAATTTATTTAGAAAGGCATAAGAGAAATAGGCTGGTTTTTTGATTCCCTGCGTATTCAATAATCCGAAACCTCCGTGAAAAGGGGTGAACCTTGGACCTGGTTCTTCAAAAATATCAGTAAAAACCCAATACGACATCGAGTTTGCCGCATTACCAACTTGTTTGAGCTTTTGCAAAATATACGCTGCCGAATGGTAACTGTCGTGAACAGGATCTGCCGGAGTATAGGAAGAACTCCATTCTGTATAATGCAATTCAAGATTTGGCTTAGCCGAATTTGAAATTTGTTTTCGTGAGTTGATTACATCGCCACTCACACTCGATTCATCTTTATTTAGAACAGTTCCCGTAGTTCCGAATTCATCCAGAAATCCTTGTTTTACTCCGTAAGTATGTGTCGAAATAAAATCTAACGGAACATTATTTTTCGCACAAAAGTCTATTGTTTCCGAAACCCAGGCTGCTCCTGCTGATGCCGGGCCACCTACTTTGTAAGCTGGATTTACGCTTTTAATTCCTCGGACCGCATATTCATATAGTTTAAAATATTCTGCCTGAGTTCCTGTCCAGAAACCCGGCGTTAAATTAGGTTCGTTCCAAACTTCAAAATACCATGTTTTTACTTCTTCGACTCCGTAACGTTCTGTGAAATGCTGTGTTAGGTTCCTAATTAAATCTTCCCACTTTTTATAATCTTTTGGAGGCGTAACATTTCCTTTCCACCAAAAAATAGTCTGACTTCCGCTTGCTAATGCGTTGGGCATAAAACCTAATTCTACAAAAGGTTTCACTTTTATACTTAAAAGAAAATCATACAAAGCATCAATATATTGGTAATTGTATTTCGGATTTCCTTTTGAATCTTCTCTGTAAACCGCCATATCATCAGACAATAAACCGTGCATTCTGATGTATTTAAAATCACATTCTTTTTTGGTCATTGCCAATTGCTGTTGCCAGTCGGCGCGCAGGCCTTCGTTTGCTCTTCCGGCTCCAATACATTCTTTGAACATGGTATTTAATGCGCCCGAAGTTTTGTTGTAATCTACTTTTATAGTTCTGTTTTGAGCACTAGCATTTTGTCCAAACAATTGAATATTTGTCAGACAAACTAAGATATACAGTAGTATTAAATTTGTTTTCAGCATAATTATTTGACAGTTATATTTTTAGTGAGAAGAATAGTATCCGAAGCACTTCCTATCTGAATTTCAATTGCATTATTTTCTAGTTCGAATTGTTGTTTTGCTGTATTCCAATATTCTAAATCTTTTGCTTTTAAAATTAATGAAACATTCTTGGTTTCTCCGGCTTTAAAGAAAACTCTCTGAAATGCTTTTAGTTCTTTTTGGGCACGTTCTACTTTTGAATTTAATTGTTTTACATACAACTGAATTACTTCTTCTCCATCTTTACTTCCTGTATTGGTAACTGAAACAGTAACTTTTACTTCTTCATTTTTAGCAATGGTTTCAGAATTGGTTTCCACTGAATTGTATTTGAAAGTCGTATAACTTAATCCGTGGCCAAAAGCATATAAAGGTTTTCCTTTAAAATACATATAGGTTCTCCCATTTCGGATATTGTAATCTAATAATTCAGGCAAATCGGTAATGTCTTTTACCCAAGTCTGAGTCAATCGTCCGGCCGGATTATAATCTCCAAATAAAACATCGGCCAAAGCGGTTCCGGTTTCCTGACTGTTTTGGGTCATGTGTACAATTGCCGGAACATGTTCTTGTGTCCAGTTTATAGCGTATGGAAAACTGCTGATCAAAGCGACAACTGTTTTGAGATTGGCATGATAAACGACTTTAACTAAATCTTCTTGTTCTAATGTCAGGGATTGGCGATCGACTGCTTCTTTTCCTTCACTTGGAACGGGACAATTTGCCCAGCCTGCATTGCAAACCGGATGATTCCCTACAATAACAATTACAGCATCTGCCTTTTTGGCAATCTTCGCTGCCTGACCATCAATGTTATTTTTAGCATAAAGAACCTCAACATTATTGCCCAGTTTATTTTTAATGCCCTGCAAAGGGGTAATAACATAAGGTGGTGTTCCGCTGTACCAATCCAGCAATACTTCATCAGCGCGAGGTCCGATGATGGCAATAGTTTTTAATTTGTCTTTTTGCAAAGGCAGTACTCCTGCATCATTTTTGAGTAAAACAATCGATTTTTGTGTGGCTTCTAAAGCGATTTTTTTATGCGCTTCGGTTTTCCACGGATCAATGGTGTCCTTTCCTGTTCCGATTTTCGAATATGGATTATCTTCTGAAACATCCAACATACCAAGTTTGATCATGACTCTGTAATTACCGCGAATTACGGCATCGATGTCTTTTTCTTTTAAATATCCATGCGAAAGTGCTCCGTAAACGCCTTCGATATATTCATCTAAAAACTGATTAATTCCTGCTTTTACAGCCGCTGCAGCTCCCAAATATGGATCCGGATAATATTTATGATCTGAAAGCAATAGTTTGAATGCGCCTCCATCTGTACAAATAATTCCGTTTTGTCCCCATTCTTTTTGGGTAATATTTTTAAGCATTGGATGTACCATGGCCGGAATTCCGTTTACTTTATTATAAGCCGACATATAGGCGCGGGATCCTCCTTCGACCACGCCCATATAAAAAGGCAAAGCATAATACTCTCGCCAAAGTCTTTCATCAAAATCAGATGATGTATAGGTTCTGCCATCTTCGTTGCTGTTGGCTAAAAAATGTTTCATTAAGGAAGCTGTTTGCCAATATTTCGGATGATTTCCCTGCAGTCCTTTTACAAAAGCAACGGTCATTTTTCCATTAAAGAAAGCATCTTCTCCATAACTTTCTTCGGTACGTCCCCAACGCGGATCTCTGGCGATATCAGCATTTGGAGCCCGAACAACTAATCCGCCGCGATGGTATTTCTGAAATGCATAACGTGTTTCGTAACCTTCAACCTGAGCCACCTTCTGAAGCAAGTCAACATCCCATGTTTCTCCTAAACCGTAAGCCTGAGGAAAAGTGGTTGTCGTAATGGGTTGTTTGTTTTTTCCACCCCATTCTCCCGGTCCGCCAAGTGCTAAACCGTGCAATCCTTCTACATGTCCTGTTCCTGTAACGCCTAATCTTTTTATCGACGGATTTGTGCTTAACGCCTTAACTTTTTCATCCAGGGTCATCAACAATAACAAATTATCAATACGCTTTTCAGTATCTAATTTAGAATCCTGAAAAGGATATTGCTTTTGCTGTGATAACACCAAATTGACCGACAAAAGAAAAACAATATGCAGAGTTAGGTTTTTCATTTAAAAAATTGTGGTTATTAGACCCAAAACATTTTTTAAAAATTATCGGGTCTGAATTTTTATAAATTATTTTTTTTTAAAATCTAATCGTTACGTTAGAATACCTAACAGGTTTTGGAAACCTGTTAGGATATCAATATTATAATTATAGTTTTTTAAATCTAATAGCTGTTCCTCCTGCTCCACCTAAATGCAATTTTAGTGAGTCTGAAGCTTTAACGGTTTTCTTCGAAATTGCTACTGCTTCCGGATTGTGTTTTTGATCTGTTCCTTCGGCATCAGCATAAATTTGTGCTTCGTATGTGGCATTTTTATCTAAGAAGGATAATGAAATTTCAAGATCTCTTGGGTTTTCATTTGTAATACTTCCTAAAAACCAATCGGCGCTGTTTCTGTCTTTACGAGCTGTGGTGATATATTGACCAATTTCTCCGTTCAGTACTTTTGTGTCTTCCCAATCTGTTGGTACATCTTTCAAGAATTGTAATGCTGGTTTCCCTTCGTAGTTTTCAGGAAGGTCGGCTAACATTTGAATTGGAGAATAGGTTGTTACATAAATGGCCAATTGCTGCCCCACAGTTCCCTGAATTCTTTTTCCGGGATATCCTTGTTTTACCTCAACATCAAAAATTCCAGGCGTAAAATCCATTGGTCCTGAAAGTAATCTTGTAAACGGAATAATACTTAAATGATTTGGCGGATTTCCTTCGCTCCAGGCATTGTACTCTTGTCCGCGTGCTGCTTCTCTAGAAACCATATTGGGGAAAGTTCTGCGTTCTCCGGTATCTTTTATCGATTCGTGGTATAAAACAGCTAAATCATATTGTGCTGCTTTTTCTAAAATATATCTGAAATAGTTTACTCCAAATTGCCCGAAGTGCATTTCTTTCATGTTTAATTTAGAACCTACGTGGCCAATTTTTACGGTATGAATTCCAAGTTTCTTGTATAAAGCAAAACCTTCATCAACTTGTTGCAAATAATTGATCAGGTTTGAACCTGTTTCGTGATATCCAATTAATTCAATATCTTTTTTCTTAGCATATTCTACCACTTTTTCTAAGTCGAAATTGTCTGCATTTTTCGTAAAACTGAACATGTGCATACGGTTTTCGTACCAACCCGGTGTCCAGCCTTTGTTCCAGCCTTCGATCAATAAATGATGAAATCCTTCTTTTGCTGTAAAATCAATATATTCTTCGGCGTGTTTTGTGGTCGCACCTTGTTTGTCGCTTTCCCAGAAAGTGTATTTTCCAATATGCATTCCCCACCAAATTCCAAGATATTTATAAGGTTTAAAATAGCTGTCGGTATTTTTTAATTTATTTGGTTCGTTCAGGTTTAAAATCAGATAGGATGTAATTAAATCTGTTGGTTTTTCTCCAATCTGAATGGTTCTCCAAGAAGATGTGAAGGTATCTTTTACACGAACTTTTACGCCGTCTGACCAAGGCACAAGATCTGTTTTTAGTTGTGTTCCTACATTGTTTACCAAGGTTGTACTAGCATAATCAATAAGGTTTGCCTCGTGAAAACTTAATGCTAATCCGCTTTTACTTTCAATTGTTAATGGAGTTAAAACGGTATCGAGTTTACTAACCGGTGCTTCTTCAAACAAGTACTCATCTCTGTTTTCTCTGTTGGCCGGAATCCACCATGCTTTTCCATCTTCTTTCAGGTTAAAAGTCGTTTTTTCATCCATAATGAAAATACTGTCTTTTACATTTTGTTTTGGATATACATATCTGAAAGCCACTCCGTCATCGAAAGCACGAAACTGGATTTCTAATTTACGTTTGTTGCCGCTTTTTTGCTGTAACTCGACTACTAATTGATTGTAGTGATTTCTGATGTTTTTCTTTTCTCCCCAAACTTGTTCCCAGGTTTCATCGAAGGTTGAGTTTTTTACATTTTTGATTTCAAAATTAGAACTAAAGTCTTCATTTCCTTTTAGTAAAAATCCTAAATCTGATGGTGTAATCACTTCAGTTCTGCCGTGTGACACTACATACTTTGGAGCATTTTTTACTAACTCAAATTTAATTTTGTTTTGCCCGTTTGGCGATGCCAATTCGTAAGCATTTTTGTTTTTCTGACTGTATCCCATCGAAACTGAAAGGATTAAAGCGGGAAGAATGAGGTAATTTTTCATGATATTTTTCTTAATTCATTTTTAATAAATCGGGTGTTGCTTGTGCTTTCACCCGATTTAGAAACTCAACAAAAACTTATTTTTATCCTAAGTTGGGATTATTTTATTTTAAACACATAGAAACATAGGATTTTGTAGACTCAAAAAAGGCGTTTCACTTGCATCAACAAACATAGCTATGTGTGAAGAAACTGGTTTCTTTTTCGTCTTCTTTTTTAAAGAATAAGAAAACCTATGTTTCTATGTGTTTAATTTTTTTCACGCAGATCTCACAGATTTAAGCAGATTTTTAATTTTTAATTCTCAATTTTTAATCCTTTTAATCTGTGTAATCTGTGGCATACATTTCTTTACTTTATCCACTCTGTTTTAAAAGTGGTTTTTCCTTCTAGTGCATTTGGTGCAACATTAAAATTGTTTCCGTTTTTGGTTACTTTTATTTCTTGTACTACATCGCCGTCCGGTAAAAATACTTTGGCTGTTGCCGAAGTTGTTTTGTCGCTGGCATATACTTTTAAGGTTAATTTACTCCAATCCATATCTTTTGTAGATTGTGCTAAAGCGATGTGGGGCAAAGCTGTTCCGTCTTTTACTAAAACTACGATTGGTACTTCTCCGGCTTTAATTTTATGCCAGCCAGATTGGTATACTTTTTTGGTTTGATAATCAATCCATGTTCCTTCAGGAAGATAAACGTCTCTTTCGGTCACTTCTTCAAAAAGTGGTGCAACCAACATACTTGAACCAAATAAATATTCGTTATCAACTAACCAGGCTCCCGGATCATTTGGATATTCTACGAATAAAGCACGCATCATTGGTAATCCTTTTTGAGAGCTTTCTTTCGCCTGAGCGTAGATATACGGCATCAGTTCATAACGCATATTATCTGCTTTTCTAAATCCTTCAAGGAAATCTTTGCTGTACAACCAAGGTTCGCGAGGAGGTTCTCCGTGGCTTCTTACGTGTGATGTAAACATCCCGAAAGGTGCCCATCTTCTGTATAAATTCTCCGGTGATTTTGTGGCAAATCCTCCTACGTCATGACTCCAGAAACTGAATCCGCTTAGACCTAAAGAAAGTCCACCGCGTAATTCTGCCGACATTGCGCCGTTTGTAGTTTCGGCATCTCCACCCCAATGCAATGGGTAACGTTGCGATCCTGCCCAGGTACTTCTTGCCCAGATAAGCGTATATCCTTTTTCTTTTTGAGTAATTTCGGCTACAGCCTTATTGTATCTTAATGGATATAAATTGTGTTCGTAGAAACCTGTTCTTCCGGAATGGTAAATTCCGTCCGGTGGTGCTGCCTCTCCAAAATCTACTTTGAAAACAGCCACCCCCTGATCGAACAAATGTTTTAGCTTTGCCTGATACCAGGTTACGGTTTCAGGATTTGAGAAATCCAGAACTGCATCTTCATACGGAAGATTTCCTTTACGGTCTCTTACGGCTAAATTCTTATCCATGATTTCATTAAACAATGAGTTTTTTGGTGAGAAATAAGGCAATTGCCATAAACAAACCTGAAAACCATCTTTCTTTAAATCGGTCATCATTTTTTCTGCATCCGGGAAACGTGATTTTGCAAACTCGTAATTGTTTCTCCAGTCTACATCGAACCAACCGGTGTCAAAGTGAATTACATCTGTTGGAATTTTATATTTACGCAAATCTCTTGCTACATCACGACCTTCTTTTTCTGAAAAATATGTGATTCTACTCATCCAGAAACCAAATGACCAAAGTGGCGGCATCGCTGCTTTTCCCGTCAAATCTGTGTATTGATCCAAAACATCTTTTGGTTCTCCTATAAAGAAAAACAAATCGGCTTCGTCATCGCCAATGTACATTTCGTTAGCACTTGAATAATATCTCCCAAAGTCAACTGTAATGGGTGTCGAATGGTGCATGAAAACTCCGTAACCACGGCTGCTCATATAAAACGGAACGGGTTTGTACATGGTTTCGTTCTGAATTCCGTTAGCATCATCTGCCCATAACACTACTTTTTGTCCGCGTTTATTGAATTGTGTGAAAGATTCTCCACAACCAAATATTTTTTCGTCCGGTTCTAAGCTAAAAGCAGCTCCCATACTTCTGGAATAATCGCTGTTTCTGCGCACATACGAAAACGGAAGTGTTGGTGTATAGGTATTTTTGAAATCAGAATCGTGAAGTGTACTGGTCAACAGTTTTCCTTTTTCATCGTAAATTTTTACGTGCCACGGTTTCGATAAAATCTCTACTACTCCGTGTTTGCTGGTGTATTTGTGTCCGCCTTCTATTTTAGAATATTTCCATAATTCAGGATGATTGGGCGCAACACCGTTAATCAACATTAACGATTCCTTTTCAGGATGAAATTGTGGTCCTGAAGTCGTTTTGATTCTAATGGTTCGATCTGAAACAAACTGAATTTCGAATGGCAATAACGGCGAAGCTTCATATTCTGTGGTTGGAAATTCGTTGGCTTCGACCACATCGGGCTTCATCATCATGTTGTTGAAAGCCTGACGTGTTTTGTAATTGTATCTCAGATATTTTATAGTTCCTTTTCCTGTTGCAGGATCAAAAGCTGTAAGTTCATCAGCGAAATAAAAGGTATTCAGGTAATTCTGAAAATCCTTGCTGATATCTATCGGAGCGTTTAGCACATCTGCGTTCTGAATTTGTGCGGACGCTTTTGGCGAAAGCAATAATCCAAAACCCATGAATAGAGATAAAGAAGCTATCTGTATTTTTTTCATTGTGTGGTTATTTAGTTTTATTAATAGTCTTTTATTCTGCTGTAATTACAATTGTAGCTTGTTTTAATCCATTTGCTTTAGCGGTTAATTCCAGTCTTCCTGTTTTTGTGTCAGACTGAACAATGACTAAACATTTTCCGTTAAGCGCGGTGTGTTTTGAACCTTTGTATGATTCGTGACTTACCGGATCTCCACTGCAAACACCTACAATTTTTCCGTTTCCTTTTAAGGAGAAATTAATTTCGTTATTGGCATTTGGAGCCAAAATTCCTTTAGCGTCGAGAATGTCTACCGTTACAAATGACAGATCATTACCATCGGCTTTAATTGTACTTCTGTCTGCTGTCAGTTTTAAATTGAATGGATTTCCGGCTGTTTTAATTTCGGTTTCCAGAATTGTTTTTCCGTTTTTACGGGAAACTGCTTTTAGAGTTCCGGGTTGAAAAGGAATTCTCCACATTACATGCAAATCATCTCCTTTTTTACTTCGAACTCCAACTGATTTTCCGTTAAGAAAAAGCTCAACCTCATCTGCTTTATTGTAATATGCCCAAACGTCTACAGTTTGCCCCGCTTTCCAGTTCCAATGCGGGAAAATATGCAAAACGGTTTTGTCTGTCCATTCGCTTTGGTACATATAATACACATCTTTTGGAAAACCGGCTAAATCTACAATTCCGAAATAAGAACTGATCGATGGCCATTCATAAGGAGTTGGTTCTCCGATATAATCGAAACCGGTCCAAATGTACATTCCGGAAAGGAAATCGTGTTTTTTGATCACTTTCCAGGTGGCTTCATGCGTAGAACCCCAAGGTGTTTGTACCTGATCATAAGCTGAAACGGTGTTGTCCGGATTTCCTCCAGTAAATTTTTGATCCCATCTTACCGGCCACTTTTTTATGGTATCTGAAACGGCATCATAATAACCACGGGTTTGCAAGCCTGAAGTAGTTTCGGTTGCAATGAATGGTGTATTTGGGAAATTTTTTTGATGATACTCGTAGGTCTGATGTGCATAATTGTAACCAATTAAATCTAAAACTCCAGATGCAGCGAGTGGATTAATCGACACATTTTTTTTCTCAAATTGTAAGGTTACGGCATCAATATTCATATTTACCGGCGGATTCATCGCTGCAGTCAACGGACGTGTTTTATCGTACTGGCGAGTAATTGCGGCTAATTCTTTGGCAATTTCAACTCCTTTTTCATTCCATTGTTCCGGAATTTCGTTACCAATACTCCAAACAAAAATACTTGGATGGTTACGGTCGCGCAGCAATTGATCTATTAAATCTTTTTTGTGCCATTTGTCCCAATCGTTTCCATAATCGTATTTGGTTTTGGTTTGTTTCCACATGTCGAAAGCTTCATCCATGACAATGAAACCCATTTTATCGCATAAATCTAAAAGTTCCGGAGCGGGTGGATTATGAGAAGTCCTGATTCCGTTTACGCCCATTTCTTTCATGATTTCTAACTGACGTTCGATGGCGCGTGTATTAATCGCAGCGCCCAAAGGACCTAAATCATGATGTAAACAAACTCCTTTTATTTTTACCTGTTTTCCATTTAAAATAAAACCTTTATCGAGATCAAATTTAAAATCCCGGATTCCGAAATTGGTTTTGTATTGATCTACAATTTTATCGTCAACCGAAATTTCTGTAACGGCTGTATACAATTCAGGTTTTTCAACAGACCATAAAGTTGGTGTTTCGACCTGGGTTTCTTGTTTAATGGTTTGATTGGCATTGGCACCAATTGTTATATTTTGAGTAACCGATGTTACTTTTGTATCTTCTTTAAAAATAGTAGTGGTTACTGTTGCTTTTTTTGAAGCTGTGTTTTGGTTTTGAATAGTAGTTTCAAAATGTACCGAAGCTTTTTCGGCAGTAACTTTTGGTGTTGTCACATAAGTTCCCCATTGTGCAACGTGTAGTTTATCAGTGGTTTCGATCCAGACATTTCTAAAAATTCCTGATCCTGAATACCAACGTGAATTGGGTTGTTTTGAATTGTCAACCTTTACAATAATTTCATTGTCTTTGTCTCCGTAATTTAAGTATTTGGAGATTTCATATTGAAAACCAATATATCCGTTTGGACGTTTTCCTAAATAATGTCCGTTTACCCAAACTTCGCTGTCTTTGTAAACGCCATCAAAAATAATGGATGTTACTTTACTGCTATCTGCAGCGGCAACTTTAAATGTTTTTTTATACCAGCCTAAACCTCCGTTTAGTGCTCCGCCTCCGTATCCGGCAGGACTTTTTTCATCAAAATTACCTTCGATACTCCAATCGTGAGGAACGTTTAATGTTCTCCATTTGGTTGAAGCTCCAATAGTATCTTTGTCTTGTATGCTATCATTTAAATGAAAACTCCAATCTGAATTAAAAGAAACTTTTCTGTTTGCAAAAGCATCCTCCTTTTTACTGCAAGAGCCCAATAAGATAATTCCGATTAGCATTAATAATGGTAGTCCATTATTGAAATATTTTCTTTTATGCTTCATTTTGAAAGGATTTTTAATATTGAAAAACAAATATAAACATACCGATAGGCGACTTTATAAATCCCCTACCGGTTGTTTTATACTTTTAAACAATCTGGCTTTTAGTTATAAAAAGCCACAATTATTTAAGGGATGATGTAATGGAAAACAAACCACTCATCTTTACCGGCATCATAAGATGTCCCTAACCAAATACCTTTTTGAAGATAATCTTTATTGTATGCTTTTACTACTTTAATCACATTTGCAGTTGGACTCATCCAGCTCGCTGAATTTTGAATCAGTGTTTCTTTTCCTAAATTAATTTCGTTGGTTGCTGCATTTATCGTAAAAATTCCTGTAGTTACAACACCTTCCTGACTGCGGGTATAGTTTAATTTACCACCCCATTGATCAAAACGTATCCATGAATTACCTGCAACAGCTGCCCAGCCAGGATTCCATCCCCAATCTGAAGAACTACCTGGTCCAGTTGTCCAGCCTTTACCTGCTGCAACCCAGTCAACAGGATTACCTGCTGCGTCTAAGTTCCAAACTCTTCCTGCACCAGCGCCTCCTGTTAGCATTGTCAACAATTCGCCAGGAGCAAAAGTAGGATTGAAACCTTCGTCAAGAACAGGCACTGTAACCGGAGGAACGTAGGTATCTGCATGTTCTTTAGAAACAAAATTCCAGATATACCACCATGGTCCTTCGCTGTTGGTTCTCTTAATAGCAATTCGTAACTGATTGTCTGTAAGTGTTAATACTTTTATTTCACTCGTCCAGTTGCTTGCATTTGCAATATAATTGTCCGGTCTTAAAATTGTAGCTCCGGTTGTAGTCAAAGTATGTGCATTAACATCTAAGAAATAGGCTCCGCTTTCAATACTAGTTCCGTCAGCTTCATGAACCGTCATAAAAGGTCCTCCATCAAGGCTGAATGTCATGTATCTTCCCCAGTGCATATCTGCATCTGTACTTGAATTGGCATTTCCTGCAGGTTCCCAGTTTGGAGAGAATTTATTCCATTCTACTACTGTGCTAGGATCTGCATAAGACATTGCCCCCTGCGCTAAACCATATTTACCGTTGTCAAGTACCCATGATTTTTTATGACCAACTCCACCAGATAATGCAGTCCAAAGTGGATCATTAACATAATTCAAGTTGTCCTGACTTACTGTAATGGTTACCGGATCTAATTCGACAATACCACCATCTGTTACTGCTGAGATTTTAATAGTATAAGAACCTTTAAAAGCATATTGTACTTTTTGTTCCGCTTTATTCGATTTTCCTGTAACATAGTCCCAATTTAACACCACTCCTGGAGTTGTGTTTTTTAATAGTACTGTATTTCCTCCCGGATCTGTAACTAAATCCTGTGTGATTTCAAAATGTATATCTGATTTATTCATTGGTTCATCCAGAGAATAGGTATCTGGAGAACAAGATGAAACCAGCATTAGTGCTAACACCAAAAATGATGTAATTAATAATTTAATATTTTTCATTTCTTTGATTTTTTAGTTAAAATTACCAACCAGCATTTTGTTTCAAAAGTCCTCCTGATAATGTAATCTGAGTATTCGGGATTTGCATCAATCCTTTTGTTTCCTGAATTTTACCTGCCGAAATTGTTTTTGTTGTAGGAACTCCACCATTTAATAATGTTGTAGTTTCTGCAATACTTGTAGATGCTTTTCCAATTCCCTGACGTAATAAATCATAATATCTTACTCCTTCAAGAGCAAATTCAAGGCGTCTCTCGTTCAAAATATTATCAGCATTTACCGGTAATGAAACAAAATTTTCTTTGTAAGCTCTTTCTCTAACTTCATCAAAGTAACGCTGAGCATTTCCGCTTCCTAATTCTGCAGCCATTAATAAAACATCTGAGTATCTTAACACCACATAATCCTGAAATTGGCTTATGTCCCAAAATTGGCTTCCCATAGCAATAGGAAGATCTACTCCATCTTTATTCACCATTGGAGAATACTTTTTATTGTAATATCCTGTGTATTCTCTTTGGCTGTTCTTTTTATCAAATGGTATCTTTTCTTCATCAACTCCAATGATACTTGCAGTACGTCTTGTATCTGTTGCGCTGTACGCATTCCATAATTTTGAGTTTACAGTAACTCCCCAACCACGGCCATACGGATAAGATGAAAATTCTCTCATCCCAAACATTACCATCCATTGGTTACTATCTGTATTTCCGTTGTAGTCACTTGTGTAAGTGTATTTTATTGAAAACACAAATTCTCTATTGCCTTCTCCTGCATATTTATCTACTGAAGCTGCTGGCCAAAGAGTAGAAAAATCAGCTAGTAACCCATGACCACTAGAAGAAATAACATCTTCTAAATGTCCTAAAGCCTGAGTTTTATTTACTACACCAACTAAATCAGATTTTCCGTAATATCCTGTGTAATATAAATAAACACGTCCTAGTAAAGATTTTGCTGCCCATTTTGTAACGCGTCCGTTTGGTTTCGCATTATAAGCTTCTGTAGGCAAATTGTTTGAAGCAAATACTAAATCATCTGCTATTACTTTATAAATTGCTTCAGGAGTAGCTTGCGGAACATCTTCAGAAGAAGGTGTTGTTACCAAAGGCACATTTCCCCATACACGAGTCATTTCAAAATAAAGATAGGCTCTTATAAATCTAGTCTCAGATTCGTATGTATTTCTTAAAGCAGTATCTCCCTGCCATTCGATCTGATCCATTTTGGATAATAACATATTACAACGATAAATTCCTTTGTAGTAAGCGATCCAATTGGTATTAAGTAAATCAGTATCTCCAGGAGATCTTGAAATATCAAACTCATCCATTACTGCATAATTGTAACCATCTGAATTTCCTGTACCTCCAAAACAATCATCAGACATAACTTCGCTTAATACAGGAATTCCCACTCCTGCACCACCTGTTGCCACCTGCATTCCGTCATAACAACCTACTAATGCTGTATAAGCATCGTCTTTGGTTTTGTAAAAACTTGTATCTATTGGAGTCAAAGGCTCTGTTTCTAAACTACAAGAACCCAGAGACAATAAACTCAAACAGAAAATATATAAATATGTATTTTTCATCTTTTTATTTATTAAAGTTTAACATTTAATCCTAACATGAAGGTTCTTGGTCTTGGATAGTATCCTACGTCTACACCTGATGAGAACTTTTGGTCATCGTTTGAAGAACCAAATCCAATTTCAGGGTCCATACCATTGTATTTCGTGAAAGTGTAAAGGTTTAATACTGAAAAGTAAACTCTGAACTGGCTGGCAAAAAATGGTTTTGCTTGTTTCATTTTTGCCAAATCAAATCCTAATGTTACAGTACTAATTCTTAAGAAATCACCATTCTGAACATATAAATCCGAAAATTGTGTGAAGTTTCTATTGTCTTCTGTTACTCTTGGTACTGTGTTAGAAGATCCTTCTCCGTGCCAACGATCTAATATGGCAGACGTATAATTTCCGTAAGCACCAGATTGATTTCTATACGATTGTACGATTTGATTTCCTGCTACACCATTAGCTAAAAGCGAGAAGTCAAAAGCTTTATAACTTGCCGATAAAGAGAATCCGTAAGTAAAGTCAGGATTAGGATTTCCGATACTGGTTTTATCCGAAGCGTCGATTTTATCGTCTCCGTTTGTATTTATATAAATAACATCACCAGGAGCTGCAGTTGGCTGTAATACTGCACCGTTTGCCGATTTATAATTGTCAATTTGCGCCTGATTCTGGAAAACACCTCCAGTTTTATATCCCCAGAAATAGCCTAACGGATATCCGTTTTGCGCTCTGTAAAATTCAGGTGAATTATCATACAGTTCATTAGGTAAACCGTGAATAATTCCACCGTCTGCAGGTATCTCACCTACAGTGTTTTTATTATAAGCCCCATTGGCGCTCACACTGTATTTAAAATCTCCAATACTGTTTTGGTAATTTAAACTTACCTCAACCCCTTTATTTACCACATCTCCTCCGTTAATAAATGGTGGGTTCGCTCCTTTAATTCCTGAAATTGGCGCTAATATTAACCAGTCTTTGTTGGTTTTCTTATAAAAATCAACCGTAAAGTTTAATGCATTGTCTAAAAATCTTGCATCAAGACCAAGGTCAATTTGCTCTGAAGTTTCCCATTTTAAATCCAGATTAGATAATCTGTCCGGATATGCTCCTGGAGTAAGAACCCCTTCTTCATCTCCAAAATTGTAATTGGTATTATTTACTTTTATTGGTGATAAGTATTGAAAAGCTCTTGCATTCTGATTTCCAACTTGTCCCCAAGAAGCTCTTAACTTAAGAAAATTGATCACTTTTGAATCTCTTAAAAATTCTTCGTTTGATGCAATCCAACCTGCTGAAACTGATGGGAAATATCCCCACTCATTCTCTTTAGAAAAAATGGAAGATCCATCAACTCTAAAAGTTGCATTTAACAAATAAGTTTCTTTAAAATTGTAATTTAACCTACCAAAATAAGACATTCTTTTAGTCTGTTGCTTGATACCATTTAATGCTATTTTAGCTCCGTCTTTATTAGTCGTATTGTCTAACCACGCATGCTCTAAATCATCAAAAAACGAATCTGCATTTGTAGCCGATATAGACGTTCCGTCAAAATTAATAGACGATGTTCCCACCATTGCTTCAAAATGATGCGTTTCGGCAACATTAAATTTATACGTCAATAAGTTATCCCAGGTAAGTGTTTTACCCTTGTTCATGTTTTGATTTACTCTATCAAAAGCACTGTTTGCATAAATCGACAATTGATATTTAGGAGAATATGAATGTCCTTCACCTGCATAATAATCAAGACCTAAAGTAGTTTTGAATGTTAAGTTTTTTATTGGCTCAATTTGCAAATAAACATTACCAAGCAATTTTTGATTGTTATTTTCATTTTGATTGTTGTATTCCATTAATGCATAAGGATTTGCCTGACCTGCTAACCAAGGCTCGCTGTTTTTAGTACTATCGTAATAGTTACCATTTGCATCGTACATTGGTAATAATGGCGATACCTGAAAAGCACTTCTTAAAGAATTGCTGTACTGATTTCCAACCCCAATTCCGTTTTTATTGATGTAGGCAAAACTCAAGTTCTGACCAAAAGTCAATATATCTTTGTATAATTTATGTTCTGAATTGAATCTGAAATTATAACGCTCATAGTTCGATAAATCTTTACCTCCTACAACTCCTTCTTGTCCTAAATAAGACAAAGATGACGAATAAACAGAAGTATCTGAACCTCCAGAAACACCAAATGAGAAGTTTTTAGTCGCGGCGTTATCCACCAACATTTTGTCCATCCAGTTTGTTCCTTTTCCCATTGCAGCAATTTGACTGTTGGTGAAATATGGATTTTTTCCTGAATTTACAGCTGCTTCATTTAAGATAGTAGCATATTCAGTCGCATCTAATAAATCTACTTTTCTGGATACTGACTGTACTCCATAATACTGATCAAAAGTAACTTGTCCTGAAGAACCTCTTTTTCCTTTTTTGGTTGTTACCAAAACAACTCCATTAGAAGCTTGCGAACCATAAATGGCTGCAGATGCAGCATCCTTTAATACAGAAATAGATTCAATATCTGAATTGCTTAAATAAGAGATATCATTAGTAAGGATTCCGTCTACAACATATAACGGACTGCTTCCTGCTGTTGAACCAACACCTCTAATCACCACATTTAATCCTTCTCCCGGTTGCCCTGAAGTAGATGTAATCTGGATACCGGCTGCCTGACCCTGAAGTGCCTGCAAAGCATTTGTTGTATTGGTTTTGGCAAGATTTTCTCCACTAACCTGAGTAACAGCATTAGTTACAAGTGTTTTCTTTTGTGAACCGTAACCTATAACGACAACTTCTTTAAGATCTGCCGCTTCTGTTTGTAAGGTAACAGCAATCGTTTTTTGAGTTCCAATGGTAATACGTTGCGTTTTAAATCCCATAAAACTGATTACGATTACGTTACCTGTTTTGGCATCTAATTTAAAATTTCCATCAAAATCTGTTGATGTTGCTGTCTTCGTGCCTTCGATAGCTACCGTAGCACCGGGAACGCTCATACCATCATCTCCTGATTTTACATTTCCGGTTATCGATTGGGATTGCTCCTGGGCAAAACCGGACTGCATCATAAATACACTAAGCAACAGCGCCATACAAAACGAGAGCGGTGATGTTTTAATACAATGTTTGCTTTTCATAATAGTTAAGAATTGGTTTAAATTATAGTTAGTAATTTTTAATCGTTAGTACGCATTCGAAATAATCTGTTCGAATAATTCCTGTCTTCCACTTAGTGATTGAGGTTCTCCACTTGCACGGGCAATTTTGCTAAGATCTTCAAGAGATAATTCTCCGTTTTCGAACTTCGCTCCGTTTCCGCCGTCAAATGAACTGTAACGCTGCGTGCGTAATTTTCTGTAATCTGTATTTTGTAGTATCTGATCTGCGCAGATTAATCCTCTTGCAAAAACATCCATTCCTGCAATGTGTGCAATGAATTTATCTTCTAAATCGATTGAATTTCTTCTCACTTTAGCATCGAAGTTTACACCTCCACCCTGAATTCCGCCACCTTCAAGGATAACCAACATAGCCTGAGTCACTTCCTGAAGATTAATAGGGAACTGATCTGTATCCCAACCGTTTTGGTAATCTCCTCTGTTGGCATCAATGCTTCCTAACATTCCTGCATCAACAGCAACTTGTAATTCGTGTTCGAAAGAATGTCCTGCAAGAGTCGCGTGGTTTACTTCAAGATTTAATTTGAAATCATTTTGAAGTCCGTATTTGTTAATGAAACCTAATGAAGTCGCTGCATCATAATCGTATTGATGTTTTGTTGGTTCCATTGGTTTTGGTTCGATCAGGAAGTTTCCTTTAAAACCTTCTTTACGGGCATAATCTTTACAAGTATTTAAGAATCGTCCTAAATGGTCTAGTTCTCTTTTCATGTCTGTGTTTAACAAACTCATATATCCTTCACGTCCTCCCCAGAAAACATAATTTTCACCGCCTAATGCAATAGTTGCATCTATTGCAATTTTTGCCTGAGCACCTGCATAGGCCAAAACGTCAAAGTTTGGGTTGGTTGCAGCACCGTTCATATAGCGAGGATTACTGAATAAGTTTGAAGTTCCCCACAACAATTTAATTCCTGATTCTTGTTGTTTTTGTTTGGCATATTCAACCATAGTCTGAATACGAGTTTCAAATTCAGCCAATGTTGGCGCATCATCTACCACATCAACATCATGAAAACAATAATAAGGCAAACCTAATTTGGTCATGAATTCAAAAGCCGCATCCATTTTGTCTTTGGCTCTTAAAATCACATTCTCATTTTTATCCCAGCAGAACGTTTCAGTCGAAGCTCCAAACGGATCTCCTCCTGTGTTACATAGCGTGTGCCAGTATGCCATCGAAAAACGTAAATGTTCTTTTAAAGTTTTTCCCGCAACGACACGATTCTCATCATACCATTTAAAAGCTAATGGGTTATCACTTTCTCTGCCTTCGAATTTAATCGCGTCAATGTTTTTAAAATATTGATTAGTTGTGCTCATTATTATTGTTCTATTTTAATTTGATTTTTCCATTCCTGATATAAATCCTGATATTGAGAAGTCAGGATTTTGTTGGGTTCAATTCGGTCTAAACATTGCAATCCCTGAAAAGCTTCGTCTAGCGAATTGTAGTATCCGTAACCGTAAGCAGCGCCTCTTGCAGCACCTTCAGCTCCGGATGTATTGTATAATTCTAAAGTAGTTTGTGTTGTATTGGTGAAGATTTCTCTAAAAACCGGACTTAAAAAAAGGTTCGCATTTCCTGCTCTTACTATAGTTCCTGAAACTCCCGTTTCTTTCATCACATCAAAACCGTAATTCATGGCAAAGACAATTCCTTCACAGGCTGCGCGCACTAAATGTGACGGTTGGTGAATATTGAAGTTTAAATTCTGAATTCCGGATGTTGCATTTTTATTATTGAAAATACGCTCAACACCATTTCCGAAAGGATAAAAACGAAGTCCGTTGCTTCCTACTGCTACTTTTACAGCTTCGGCATTTAGTTTATCGTAGGCAATTAATTCAGCTCTGTCAACCGACATGATTTTGCGTAGCCATTGGTATAAAATTCCAGAACCGTTAATGCATAACATTACGCCATTACGCTTTTCGGCTTCGGTATTATTGACGTGTAAAAAAGTATTGATTCTGTTTTGTTTGTCGTAAGCATCCTGATCGCTTACGGCATATACAACTGCCGAAGTTCCGGCTGTTGTAGCAATTTCGCCGGGTTTCAAAACATTCAATGACAATGCATTGTTGGGCTGATCTCCTGCTCTATAGGTGATTTTTGCATTAGGATTTAATCCTAATTCTTGTGCTATTTCTGAGTGAATGGTGGCCTGTATTCCAAAATTTGAAACAATTTCAGGAACAATATCTGATGATAATCCCATTTGAGAAAGTATTTCGGTCGCCAGTTTTCCTTCAGAGAAATTCCACAAAGCCGCTTCTGATAAACCCGAAGTACTAATTTGAGCCACTTTTGACAATTTCGCAGCAATAAAATCGCCCGGAAGCATCATGTATTTTGCTTTTGCAAAAACTTCTGGCTGATTGTCTTTTACCCATTTTATTTTTGATGCGGTAAAGTTTCCAGGGCTTCCTAAAATTTGATGCTGACAATTTTCAGCACCCATCTGATTGTAAATTTCATCTCCAATAAGGGCTGCACGACTGTCGCACCAAATAATCGAAGAACGAACGGGATTCAAATTTTCATCGGTTAAAACCAAACCGTGCATTTGATAGGCAATCCCAATTGCGTTGATCTTTTTTAAATCAATATTCGATTTTGCACCTAATTGCTGGATTCCGTCTTTTACAAATTGCCACCACGATTCAGGATCCTGTTCTGCCCAGCCAAATTCCTGGGCAATAATTGGCATTTCAAAATCAGGAACGCTAACGGCTCCAATGGTCGCTCCTTTTTCAGGATCGAAAACTGATAATTTTATCGAAGAGCTTCCTAAATCAATTCCTAAAAAAAACATTTGGTGGTATTTTAAGTTAGTTATAGATTTGTCCTTTTTAAACTTATAGTCAAACTGAACTTATCTTATGGTTAATTTGACTACAAGTGTAAAACATTTTTTCTATATTAACAAAATATTAGGGTTATATTTTTTCAATTCTGATAATTGGATCCTCATTTTTATGAATACAATAAAATATTGGCTTAAATAGAATAAAAAAATATCAAAAAAATAACGAATTAGCAATTTGACAATCAGTCATTTAGGAATTATAATTTTAGAATAGCATTTTCTAACAATTCACAAACAACTGATTGTCAGAAAATTATTTCGTTAAAAAAAATATAAAGGATTTATAAAAGCAACTATTCATTTTATTTATTTAATTTGTTTAAAATTTAAGTAGCATATGGTCAAAAATGTAGCCGACGATTCAGCTTTAAAAGGTGAACAAACCGCAATGAATGCAATCACGATTGACTGTGTCATATTTGGATTTGATAAAGGGAGTCTAGAAGTACTATTGGTACAACACGGAGAAGGTATTAGTAAAGGAAAATGGGGACTTCCGGGAGGATGGATTTATAAAAAGGAAAGTACAGACAATGCCGCGCATCGTTTACTGAACGAACTTACAGGTCTGGATAACATTTACTTAGAGCAGTTAAAAGCGTTTGGAGATCCGGATCGTTTTCCGCTTCGACGCGTTATCACTATAGGATATTATGCTTTGGTAAAACGAGAAGATTATAATATTAAAGCAGGTTTTACGGCTTCTGATGCCAAGTGGTATAAGATCAATAGTATTCCGGATTTGATTTATGATCATAACGAAATTTTGGCTTATAGCTTAAAACACCTTCAAAACAGAGTACGCCAGGCACCGCTTGGATTCAATCTATTGCCTGAAAAATTTACTTTATTGCAATTGATGCATTTGTATGAAGAGATATTAGGGATCGAAATGGATAAATCTAATTTTAGAAGAAAAATTCTTCACATGAAATTATTAGTCGCATTAGACGAAAAACAGCAAGATGTTTCGCATCGGGCTGCTAAATTGTATAAATTTGATCCGGAGATTTACAACAAACTCACCGAGAAAGGATTCAATTTTGAATTTTAAAACTATCGACAATCTTAGCAAATGACTTTTCTATCTTCTAAAAACATTTCGGATACTACCAATAAAACGACTACTCCGGAAATAGATGGAATGACGATTGACTGCGTTATTTTTGGTTTTAATAAAGCAAGCCTTGAAGTACTTTTAGTACAACACGCTGAAGGAGAAAGCATAGGAAAATGGGGACTTCTTGGTGGATACATGAAGAGAGAAGAAAGTGCTGATGATGCCGCACATCGAATCGTGTATGAACTTACGAGTCTGGACAATATATATTTAGAGCAGTTAAAAGCCTTTACCAATCCTGCTCGTGTGCCTCAAAGACGAGTGGTGACTATTGGTTATTATACTTTGGTCAATCGTGAAGATTATAATATCAAAGCCAGTTTATCTGTAATCGAAGCCAAGTGGCACAAGATTGATACGATTCCCGAATTAATTTTCGACCATAGCGAGATCCTCAACTTTAGTTTGATGCAGCTGCGCAATCGCGTTCGTCAGGCCCCAATTGGTTTTAATCTTTTGCCTGAAAAATTTACTTTATTGCAATTAATGCATTTGTATGAAGAGATTTTAGGAATCGAATTAGACAAATCTAATTTCCGAAGAAAAATTCTTCATATGAAATTGCTTGTTGAACTCGATGAAAAACAAAAAGCCGTATCGCACAGAGCAGCTAAATTGTACAAATTCGATTCTGATACTTATAAAAAACTTACTGAAAAAGGATTCAGTTTTGAGTTTTAATAAAAAATGCCTGAAGGAAATCTTCAGGCATTTCTCTATATTCTAGATACATAAAAATATTACATTGCAGTAACCGCCCACAATACCCGGATATTTCGTGGGATCTTCTGTACCAGAGTTTGCTGCGACTCCCATTCCGCTGGCACAAATAGAAGTGGGCACAGGTCTGGGACCACAAATTGTTCCTAATGCACCGCCATTGATACTTTTCATTTCATCTTTACTAAGCCTGCTAAATTTTTCAGTAAGCTGCATGGTTTGTTTTTTCATAATTTGTTTGATTTAATTATTAGTAAAAAATAAACACTCTCTTTTGATCTACTTTTTATAATAAAATCCTGCGCACAGATCTTTAATAAAAACCCATATCAAAAAATTAAATTATAATACGATCATAATTATAGTCACAAGGACTACAAGTGTAGTCATATTTTCACGAATCGACAATTATTCGTACAAAAAATACAGATTATTCAAACAAAAGTTATTTATGGTATTTTTTCAGCAAAGATGTTTTGTCCCGAACACAATAAAAAAGATAATCCTTACATTTTCGGGTATAAAGTTGCAATTGATAATGAATGAATTAGCATAATTTCATCTCCTAAAAAACAGCTTTCCGGCTTCAAAACTCAAAATCGGACAACTACATTCCAGAATCCAAAACTTTGCGCTATCTTTGCGGCTTAATAACACGCTCAACAGCAATTGCTACAGCGCAAATTTATACCCTGAAAATTACTTAAAACTCGCTAAGAGAATTGAAATATTAAAATGAAGAAGATACGTAACTTTTGCATTATTGCACACATTGACCACGGTAAAAGTACATTGGCAGACCGCTTATTGGGCGCTACACAAACCGTTACAGCTCGTGAAGAGAAAGCTCAATTGCTTGACAACATGGACCTGGAACGTGAGCGTGGAATCACCATTAAGAGTCACGCCATTCAAATGGAATATACCTATAAAGGAGAAGAATATATTTTAAATCTTATTGACACTCCTGGTCACGTTGACTTTTCATACGAAGTTTCAAGATCTATTGCTGCTTGTGAAGGGGCACTTTTGATTGTCGATGCTGCACAAAGTATTCAGGCACAAACGATTTCTAACTTGTATTTGGCTTTAGAGAATGATCTTGAAATTATTCCGGTTTTAAATAAAGTAGATTTACCAAGTGCAAATCCTGAAGAAGTTAGTGATGATATTATTGATTTATTAGGATGTAAATTAGAAGATATTATTCATGCTTCAGGAAAAACAGGTTTTGGTGTCGAAAATATTTTAGCTGCCATTATCGAAAAAATCCCACCTCCGTCAGGAAATATTGACGAGCCATTACAAGCTTTGATTTTCGATTCGCATTATAATCCGTTTCGTGGAATTGAGGTAATCTTTAGAGTTGTAAACGGTGAAATCAGAAAAGGGCAAAAAATTAAATTCATGGCCACTGGAAATGAATATTTCGCCGATGAAATTGGAACTTTAAAATTAAATCAGGTTCCTAAAAATGTAATTTCTGCTGGTGATGTTGGTTATTTAATTTCAGGAATTAAAGAAGCCAAAGAAGTAAAAGTTGGTGATACACTAACAGATGCTAAAACACCAACTACTAATATGATTACTGGTTTCGAGGATGTAAAACCAATGGTTTTCGCCGGAATTTACCCAGTAGATACTGAAGATTATGAAGATTTGCGTTCTTCTATGGAGAAACTGCAGCTAAATGATGCTTCGCTTGTTTTTACTCCTGAAAGTTCTGCGGCGTTAGGATTTGGTTTCCGTTGCGGATTCTTAGGAATGTTGCACATGGAAATTATCCAGGAACGTCTAGAGCGTGAGTTCGACATGACGGTAATTACTACTGTACCTAACGTTTCGTATTTGGCTTATACCAAAAAAGATCCTGAAACTGCATTTGTTGTAAATAATCCTTCTGACTTGCCTGAACCATCTCGTTTAGACAGAGTTGAAGAACCTTTTATTAAAGCAACCATCATTACCAAATCTGATTTTGTTGGAAACGTAATGAGTTTATGTATCGAAAAACGTGGTCAAATTACCAATCAAACGTATTTGACAACAGAACGTGTTGAATTGAATTTTGATATGCCATTGGCGGAAATTGTATTCGATTTTTACGATCGTTTAAAAACGGTTTCTAAAGGTTATGCTTCTTTTGATTACTCTCCTATTGGAATGAGAACTTCGAAACTGGTAAAACTGGATGTTCTTTTGAATGCTCAAACGGTTGATGCACTTTCTGCTTTGATTCACGAAGACAATGCGTATAACATTGGTAAAAAAATGACCGAAAAATTACGCGAGTTAATCCCAAGACAACAATTTGATATTCCGATTCAGGCTGCAATTGGGGCTAAAATCATTGCTCGTGAAACGATAAAAGCACTTCGTAAAGACGTTACCGCAAAATGTTATGGCGGTGATATTTCGCGTAAGCGTAAATTACTAGAGAAACAGAAAAAAGGTAAAAAACGTATGAGACAAGTAGGAAACGTTGAGATTCCTCAGGAAGCTTTTATGGCTGTTTTGAAACTTAACGATTAATTTTTTTTTTAGAAGAAAGAATATAGAGAATAGAATACAGATTGAACCCGATGACGAAAGTTGTCGGGTTTTTTGTTTTAAAAAATAATTTAAACACGAATTCCACGAATTTACACCAATTTTATGAGCTGCTATTAATTCATTTGTGCAATAATTTATAACAAAAAAAGCCAAATATGATTTGTGAAAATTAGTGAAATCCGTGTTTGCTTTTTATAATTTGTTACGATAAATATCCTGCTCACTTCAGGATTTATGCCTCATTAACAAAAATAAATCATAATAAAACCTCAAAATTAAACACGTAAATACTTATAAAAAAGTAGGATTATTAACTCAATAACTGCATTTTTAATGCTATTGATTGCAATTCTAAAAGTTTTAAAATGAAAAACATAATTTTAATCTTACAACTTTTAAAAGCAATTATTATGAAAACTAGATTTTTTGTTATTTTATCAATGTTAACTTTCTCATTTGCGAACGCGCAACAACAAGAGGTTGATGCTGAAATGAACTCTGCAAAAGGAATAACTTTTGAAAAAGGCGATATGTTCCTTGAGGGTTCTATCAAAATTAGCACAGGTGGAGAAAGCGACTATTATGGATTTAGTCCAAAATTCGGGTATTTACTAAATGACAAATTTGCCGTTGGAGCAAAACTAAATTATTCAAGTGAAAAAGAAGAGACTGTTCCAGAAACAAAAACCAACGTATTCGGGGTTGGTGCTTTTGCCAGATACTACTTTTTAGAATTAGACAAAAAACGTTTTAAAGCTTTTGCTGAGGCTGGTTTAGGGTTTGGTCAAAATAAGACTAAAATTCAAGGATTCGAAGACGACACTGATAACAGCATTACAGCAGATATTACTGTTGGTTTAAACTATTTTGTGACCAAAAACATTGCGGTAACTTTTACATTGGCTAATGTATTAGCGTATAATAGTGTTTCTCCTGAAAATGGTGCATCATCAGATACTTTTAATTTAAATATTAATTTATTTGAAAACATTTTCGATCAACCACAATTTGGTCTTTTGTATAGATTCTAGATTTGTACAAATCTCAATCTTTAAAAAAGCTGTCCCAATTTGGGACAGCTTTTTTGTTTCTCTAAACTTTGAACCTTTGTATCTTTGAACCTTGCATCTATAAAAGAAAAAAATGGACGAAGCCCCAAAACGATTTGACCGCATCATTGCTATTCTTATTCAGTTACAATCTAAAAAAATTGTAAGGGCTCAGGAATTAGCAGATCGTTTTGAAGTGAGTTTAAGAACGATATATCGTGATATACGTACTCTCGAAGCATCGGGAGTTCCTATTTATAGCGAGGCCGGAGTAGGTTATGCTTTAATGGAAGGCTATAGATTACCGCCGGTTATGTTTACCCGTGAGGAAGTAGGTAGTTTTATCGCTGCCGAAAAATTAATGCAGAAATTTACAGATCCTTCTATGGGGTCTCATTACGCATCAGCGATGTATAAACTGAAATCGGTTTTAAGAAGTACTGATAAAGACTGGCTTTCGAACATTGAATCAAGCATTTTAATGCAAAATAAGGAGCCACTATTTCATACTAGTTCACCTAATACTTTGCCTGTTTTGTTCGAAAGCATCTCTGAGAAAAAACAAATTCTATTATCATACAAAACCCTTGAAGCCGAAGAACCTACCACAAGAAACATCGAACCGGTTGGTGTTTTTCACGATCACAACAATTGGTATTTTTTGGGTTATTGCCATTTACGAAAAGATTACAGACAATTTAGAACAGACAGAATTCAGGGTATTAAAAAAACTGACTGTTGTTTTACAATAGAACATGATTCCTTAGAAACTTACCTGAATAAAAACGAAACAATCCCGACAACTAAAGTCAGAATTTTGATTGATAAAAAAATTGCCCGGTATTTAGAGTTCGAAAGAAAATACCACGGTTATATTTCAGAAAAAGAAACAGACGGGCAAATAGAAATGACTTTTATGTGTCGCGATATAGAAAGCGGTTTTCCGCGTTGGTTTTTGATGTTTGGCGATTATGCCACAATTCTGGAACCAGAAAGCCTTAAAACCCGGGTTCTGGACTTACTTGACATTAATAGAAAAAGACTTTTATAAAAAAACTCCCAAAGACAAATGATAAGTTAGTCAGTGGGAGTTTTTATTTTATTGTTGATTTTTTACGACATTATAAAAATTATAGTCCGTATTTGAAGCGTCGGTTATACCAATACTTCTTCCGATGGTTACAATTTGACCTCTATGATAAGTGCCATGATTTACTACTTGCAATAAATAATCAGAAATTGGCAACTCGCAATGAAACCAGGGATTCTCAATTTTAATCGTTTTATACAATTGTTCGTCTGATAATGATGAAATAAACTCCGATAATTTTGCAGACGTATTTAATAAACCTTCAAGTATCTCATTTTTACCTAAATCAGCGTTTTCATTCCTTTCCGGCAAAGCAGTTTCGGCTATTATAGAAAACCAATATTGCTCTGTTTCCCAAATATGGTTAAGTGTTTTAATAATGCTCGTATAGCTCGAAGGAACATCTTTGCATAACAACTCATCAGATTTTGTTGTTAGCCAATTCACAAACTGTTGATTTACCCATAAATTGTAGGCAGCATAATTTGCCATTATTCTTTTTAAACTCATGATGCTTGATTTATATTATACCTTGAACAGATGATTTGGTTCATCAAAAACGTCTTGATTATAATGCTATCTTTCCCAGAAAAAAGGAGGTTCAATATTTAAAGCTCTTAGATACACATAGCCTTGTCCGCGGTGGTGTACTTCATTATCAATAAAATAAAGAATATTCTGGATTACCGGAAATTCGTATTGACCAAAAAGATTAAAGTTTTCATTAAAATCTTCAATTGATAATTTTTCCCAATACTGATTAATTTCTGCAGTTGCTTCGTCCCATTTTTCAAGATATTGCGCTTTAAAAATCAATTTTTCTGATCCTTCTTCGCTAAATGGTTTCACTTCTTTATTTACAATTCCTTTAAGTCCCGGAACTGCAATGGCCAAAAGTTCATCAGCCAGTTTAGAAAAAGTTCTCATTCCTCCTATCGAAAATTCAAAGAAATCTTTTTCAGGAAACAATTCAATTACGCGACGTGTAAGGGCGCGGTGACCTTGCCAGTGTTTCAACAAATCTTCAGGAGTAATTACTTGGGCAGCTAATGTTTTCATAGTTTTAAAGTTTTAATTATTTTTAATACTCCAAAATTATTGAGGGCCGGTGACAACAGTTTGTCAGCAGGAAAAAAAAGATTGATTTTTTTTCCTGCTGACAAACGTAGAGACGCACAGCAGTGTGTCTCTACGATATAGATTGTGGTTACATTTCGTTTTTCTTAAATCTTCGATTGAATCTTTATTTATTTCTTAGCCATTCAAACAAACGATGTGCATCTTCATACTTAAACAATTGCGTTCCTTCGTTCATTGTTGCAGCAGATCCGCAGGCAACTCCCCAGCGAATTACTTCTTTCAGGCTTTTATTTTGAGACAGTGCCCAAACCATTCCGCCTACCATACTATCTCCGGCGCCAACAGTACTTTTTTTGGCGACATTAGGCGCAGGAACATATTCGTATTCATCTTTAGTAACCAAAACAGCTCCTTGTGGTCCTAAAGAAACTACGACAATTTCGGCTCCGCCTTTTGCAATGATTTTTTTGGCGGCTTCATTTACTTCTTCCATTTCCAGACGCTCTACTCCAACTAACTTTGCGAGTTCACCAACATTTGGTTTTATAAGGTATGCTCCGGTTTCCAAAACTTTCTTTAAGGCTTCTCCTGAAGTATCTATGATTAATTTTGAATTTGATGCTTTGGCAATTTCAGCTACTTTTTGATAAAAATCAGTAGATAAACCTTCGTTTAAACTTCCGCTTGCTACGAGAAACTTTATTTTTAAATTCGAAATTGTTTTTAAAACTTTCTGAACTTCTGAATCAGATAAAACATCTCCAGTAAACCCAAAACGATATTGCGAATTGGTGTTATCATCGACAGCAATAAAATTTTCTCTGGTTGCTGTTTTAGTTTCAATAGTTTCAAAATCTACCTTTTCCTGTTGTACTAAATCTTTCAGCATTTCGCCAACGGGTCCGCCTGAAGTAAAAATGGCTAAGGAACTTCCGCGTAAGCGGGCAATAGCTTTAGAAACATTTATTCCGCCTCCGCCTGCATCGAATTGTGGTGTTCCACATCTTATTTTCTGCTCGGCAATCAGGCCTGAAAAATGGGTGCTTTTATCTACCGAAGGGTTTACGGTTAAGGTAACTATATCGAATGTTTTCATTTTTGTGTTTTCTTTAGATCTTTTAAAGATCCGAAAATATCATTTCTAAAAGAAGGAAATTCATAAAAGATTGAGACGCACCGGTTGCGTCTCTACCATTCATATCATATCTACATTTTCGTCTCTACCATATTACGGAATTAAAATTTGTACCTTTGCCGCTTAGAAACTTTGGAACTTAAAAAGAAATGATCGAAGATAAAAATCCGCAACGTACCAGTATAGCGCAATTAGGCGAATTTGGCTTAATTGAACACTTAACCAAAAATTTTGATGTTACTCAGGAATCTACCTTAAAAAGTATAGGCGATGATGCCGCTGTTCTTGATTTTAAAGACAAAAAAGTAGTTGTTTCTACTGATTTACTGATCGAAGGTGTGCATTTTGATTTGGCTTATATGCCTTTAAAACATTTAGGATATAAGGCAGTTGTTGTAAACATATCTGACATCTGTGCCATGAATGCCAGACCAACGCAAATAACGGTTTCTGTAGCCGTTTCTAATCGTTTCCCACTAGAAGCCTTAGAAGAATTATTTGAAGGGATTACACATGCTGCAAAAGAATATAAAGTCGATGTTATTGGCGGAGACACTACCTCATCACAAAAAGGATTAATCATAAGCATTACTGCTATTGGTGAAGCCAACGAAGATGAAATTGTATATAGAAATGGTGCTCAAAAAACCGATTTACTGGTCGTAACAGGAGATGTTGGTGCTGCTTATATGGGATTACAGGTTTTAGAACGTGAAAAACAGGTTTTTCAGGTAAACCCAAACAGTCAGCCTGATCTTGATATGTACAGTTATTTAATCGAGCGCCAGTTAAAACCTGAAGCACGAAAAGATGTTCGTACTTTACTACACGCTCTTGAAATTAAACCAACATCGATGATTGACATTTCAGACGGATTATCTTCTGAGATTATTCATTTGTGCAAACAATCAAAAGTGGGCTGTAATTTGTACGAAGATAAACTGCCACTGGATCCTCAATTTATTTCGACTTGCGAAGAGTTTAATATTGATAGTACAACGGTTGCTATTAATGGTGGTGAAGATTATGAATTGTTGTTTACGATTGACATTAATGACTTTGATAAAATAAAAGGAAATCCAAATTTCTCTATTATTGGTCATATGGCTGACGAAAGCGAAGGAATTAATCTGGTAACACGTGCCAACACTCAAATTCCTTTAAAAGCCCGTGGCTGGGATGCTTTGTCTGAATAAATTTTTAAAAATTTAAATAAAAAAAATCCAAATTCCAATGACATAATTAGTATTGGAATTTGGATTTTTTTAATTGGAATTTCTTTAATGTGGAATTTTCTATTTTGGAATTTATCTACAAAAGTCCTTTGCTTCTGGCTTCTTTCAATAAATCTTCATCAGAGCCTGATTTTACTTTGAGTAATTCTTTAAGGCTTACTTTACGCTTTTCGATTGCATTAATAGAAATCGGAATATACTGTGGCATATCTTCTACATCAGTTCCTTTTGATAAGTGAAATAAAATTTGCTTGTCGAACTCATCTATTTCAATCAAATTATGAGGCGACTGATTGATTATTTTCTGAACAGACTGACTGTAATATTTATCATTTTTCATCACTTTATCAAATGCAAAAAGCAATTCGTCAAAAGTGAGATCGTTTTTAATAACTAAACCATTGGGCTGAATGGTCCTGATAATTGTTTTTATTTTTAGCAGCTCCGTATACATCGTTAATAAAATAACCTTGCAATTTGGCATTTTCTTCAAGATTAGCTTTGCCAGATCTTCACCGGAAAAAATATCTTTTTCCTCATAAGCCGGCATGCTAATATCTAAAAAAGCGACATCAAAATGCGGTGTTTTTTCATCTTCGATTAAATCATATCCTGATTTACAGTCATGGGCCTGCGAAATTAAAAATTCATATTGGTGAGGATGGTAACGTGTTATCGCATTTTTATACCCCTCGATAATAAAAGGGTGGTCATCGACAATTAATATGTTCTTTTTAATTAATTGAGGATCTGGGGCGTTTGAATCAATTGTCATCTATTTTTGTAGGTTAATTTTCTGATCGATAGGGATTTTAATTAAAAGAAGCGTTCCTTCTCCTTTGGCAGACTTTAAAGTTACTGTGCCTTTACATTCTGCGGCTCTGTATTGAATATTATGCAAACCTATACCATCTTTTGATCTTTTGGCATTAAAACCAACTCCATCATCAGAAATAGACAAAACCAGATGATCTATTTCGCTTTTAAACTCCACTTTGATCGTGTTTGCATTTGCATATTTATTACAATTCTGAAGTGCCTCCTGAACAATTCTGTACAAATTAATTTTAACGGCATTACTAACCAATTCCCATTTAATATTAGAATCAAAAGATACTATTAATTTTGCCTCATAAGTGTTTTGTTGGTCTTCGAACAATTTGTTTAAAATCGCGATAAAATTATTAATTAAATCGGATTTCTCTCTATTTAGATCGTGTGAAATTTCACGAATATCTTGTTCGATATTTTTAAGTTCTGATAGATATTTTTTTCTTTTAGGAGCTGCCTCTGCTTCGTCGACTTTATCTAAACTATCCAGACTTATCCTGACCCCAAACATTCGACCTAAAACACCATCATGCAAATCCTGGGCTACTTTTTTCTTTTCTTTGATACGGGTGAGTTCGATATCGTTTTGCTGCGAAATCATCAAATTATAAATATCTTCGTTTGCTACTTGCTGCTGTTGCTTAAAGAGCAATTCTCTGTTTTTGGCTTGTTGCGTTTTATAAACATAAAAAAACAAACCTATTAGGGTACAGATGCTAAAAACGTAAATTAAGGTTTTATTTTTGTCTTGCAGGTTTGAATTTTGATCTTTTATTTCGTTGGTTTCATACTCAATACGAGAGAACTTTTCTCCCATTTTTCGTTCTGATTTTACCATCTTATCATTTAACTTAATATATTCTTCAGAATATACAGATGCATGTGTAGGATCAACCAAAGCAATTTGCTTTAGCGCTTCTAGTGTATTGATGAATTTATTTGATTTACGAGACAAAGTCAGTGCCTGTCTCGAAAACTGAAATGCTTTGAAAGTATCTTTTTGGAAAGCAAAATATTCTGAAAGGTGAATTTTACTGGAAACTACTCCCGAAGCAATATCAAGACTATCTCTAATTCTTAAAGATCTGTAAAACAAATCAGGTAATTGATCTTTTTCTTTTAATTTGAATTTCGAATAAGCCAGGTTATCTAAAAGAATTGCATACAAACTGGCTCTGTCTTCGAAAAGATTTTCTTGTTCCAATCCTTTTTCGAAAAAAAACTTTGCCTGTTTATAATCACCCATATTCATATAGATAAAGCCTATATTATTGAGTGAAGCTGCTTTATACTGATAAAATGATAATATTGATTTATCCTGTAAAATTGCTAAAGCCTTGTTTTGAAATTCTAATGCCTTTGTATATTCTTCTCTTTCATTATATAATATCCCTAACAGGTTATAACTTTCGTAATAAAGATCATTTACTTTTTCCTGTTTTTT
Source organism: Flavobacterium sp. SLB02 (assembly GCF_009664855.1). Taxonomy (GTDB): domain Bacteria; phylum Bacteroidota; class Bacteroidia; order Flavobacteriales; family Flavobacteriaceae; genus Flavobacterium. The sequence goes on along the minus strand of NZ_CP045928.1, from coordinate 5,513,789 downwards.
TAAACTCCGTAACGCCTTAAAAACCCCTATTTCACTTTCAAAAAAATCACCTTCGTTATATTGCAGGCTAGCTTTATTTAAAAACGTTTTTGCTAAATTGTATTGATCATTTGTTTTTAAATAAAGTTTTTCGGCCTTAAAATAATTCATAAACGCACTATCAGAAATTGACTGTGATTCATAATAATCCCCTAAATACATATAAGCCTTGGCTATGTGCACTGAATCGTTAGATTTTTGTGCCCTTTCGAGAATTAATTTAGTTGTTTTAAGGTACGCTTTCCAATCGCTCATGTTGTAGTAACGATTGGCAACTTTAAAAAGATTTGCTTTATTAATCGAATCATCTTTCTGGCTTAAGATGATAGTTAAAGCTTTCTGACAATAGTTTTGTTTGATTTGTAAAGGCAAATTATTTTCGTTTGCTAACGAAAGATAGGTAGGAAGACTGTCTGCGGAGGAATTTATATTTTTATCTAATGATGTTTTCTTGGTACATGCCAGTAAAACGAAGAATAAAATTAATATTATTTTACATTTCTTTTTCAATTTGTGTCTTTGAATTTTACCAAAAATACTAAAAGTATAGACACAAAAAAAGGCTGTTAAAAATTAACAGCCTAATATAAATTTATTAAAATTGTAGCTTAATCTACTTTTTTATCTGTTCCGATAGATTGATTAACACTTGCAAAATTTAATTGTCTTGTAGTATAAGATGTTGATTGTTGATCACCTTTTTTTTGTTTACCTGTAGCACCTCCATCTATAGGCACGATTTTAATAGAATCTGAAGCTGTTAAAAAATTTGTAGTTTCAGGTGTAGCGAATGATGTTGCTACCATTACTAAAGAAAATAATCCGAATGTTAAAGCTGCTTTTTTCATGATCTGAGGTATTAAATGTTGATTTTTTTTGTTTTGGAGAATCATCGCTCTGTGCGAATCATGGTGTAAAACTAACTCCGGATTCAGAAAAAATTTACACAAAAAAACAGGTTTATGGTAGAACATACCCAATTGATAGTCAATGGGCACCAAATTTATGTAAATGCCTAATTTTTAGACTTCTAAGTAATTTCCTATAGAAAAATCTGCGATAATTAAGTCTACATTCGATTTGTAGGTTTTAGAAAAAGGGATCTTTTTAATCGAATTTTTGATGTAACAAACTGAGCTTCCGTTATGAATTCTCGCTATGTAATTTTTGTTGATGATATAACTATTATGAATTCGAATAAAAGGATGCGATAAAATAGCCTCAAAATGCTTTAAAGTTTTAAAAGCAGTGATCATTTCTCCGGATTTCAAGTAAATGTCTGTCGAATTATTATCAGCCTGAAAATAACAAATATCTGCGGCATCTATATATCGATAATCACCATACGATTTAATACACAAAATAAGTGGTTTCTCTATATTTTGTGTTTTTTGCATCAATGGAAGTGCGGGAGAAATAATTTCGTTTCTTATTTCGACAGCATTCATTTCCGGAATTGTTTTTTCAAGTTTTAAAATTGCTTTTAATAAGTCGATTGACTGAGCCGGTTTTAAAACATAATCAAATACACCGTATTGAATGGCCTCAAAAGCCAGTTCTCTTTTTGTTGTAGTAACAATGATCTTAGGTAATATGGATAAAAACCTGTAAAGCTCGTTTATAAAACCGAGCGACAGATTACTGGATAGTTCTGCCGGATCAATTTCTAAAAAAATAATCGAAGGCCGGTGTTCTAACACTAAATGCAAACCATCCTGATAATTCGTAGCCGAAGCCAGAAAAGTTAACTCCGAAAAACCATCTGCAATTGTTCTGGTTTTCAAAATACTTTCAGCATCATCGTCAATAATAATATACGAATACTTTTTCAATATTGGTCTTTGTTGATTTTTCATGAATCCCCGACAACTATCCCTTTAGTTTCATGAATACTTTTGAAAAAATTTATTTTAGTGTTTTATCCGCAATTAAAAATACGAATTTCAATTATTTTGGCATTTCATTGTTAATACATTGCAAACAAATGTTAACACATAAGGATGAAATGCAAAAAAATCCGTTGAAATGCGTTTGTAAAATTAAAAAAATCCCAAATTCCGATATGAAATTTGGGATTTTTTATAGTGTTGTTTTAAGAAAATTACATTTTCATCAACCAGTTTTTCATAGAAACTTCGTTCTCGATAATATCTTTCAATTCAGAAATTTTTACACGATCCTGTTTCATTGTATCTCTATGACGAATTGTTACTGTTTCGTCTTCGATTGTTTGGTGATCTACTGTAATACAAAACGGAGTTCCAAGAGCATCTTGTCTTCTGTAACGACGACCTACAGCATCTTTTTCATCGTATGCTACAGTGAAATCCCATTTTAAATCTTCGATGATTTTTTTAGCAATATCCGGTAATCCGTCTTTTTTAACCAATGGTAAAATAGCCGCTTTTGTTGGTGCTAAAACTGATGGTAATTTTAGAACTGTTCTTGTAGAACCATCTTCAAGAGTTTCTTCTTGTAATGAAGTTGCAAAAACAGCCAGGAACATACGGTCTAAACCAACTGAAGTTTCTACTACGTATGGCACGTAATTTTCGTTCAGTTCCGGATCAAAATATTGTAATTTTCTACCAGAATATTGTTCGTGCGCTTTTAAATCAAAATCAGTACGAGAGTGAATTCCTTCTAATTCTTTGAAACCAAATGGGAAATTAAACTCTATATCTGCCGCAGCATTTGCGTAATGTGCTAATTTTTCATGATCGTGAAAACGGTAATTCTCTTTTCCTAATCCTAAAGATAGGTGCCAGTTTAAACGTGTTTCTTTCCAATGGTGGTACCATTTCATTTCGTCACCCGGGCGAACGAAAAATTGCATTTCCATTTGTTCGAATTCACGCATACGGAAAATGAATTGTCTTGCAACAATCTCATTTCTAAATGCTTTACCCGTTTGAGCGATTCCAAAAGGAATTTTCATACGACCTGATTTCTGCACATTCAGGAAATTCACAAAAATACCCTGAGCTGTTTCCGGACGTAAATATAAATCCATTGCAGAGTCTGCAGAAGCTCCTAATTTAGTCCCGAACATTAAGTTGAACTGCTTTACGTCTGTCCAGTTTTTAGAACCGGTTTCAGGATCAGCAATTTCTAATTCTTCAATTAAAGCTTTTACATCCTGAAGATCATCAGTCATTCCTTTTGCAAGTCTTGATAAAATTTCTTTGTATTTCGAAAGATATTCTACAACGCGTGCATTTGTGGTAACAAATTCTTCTTCATTAAATGCATCTCCAAAACGAGCTCTCGCTTTTTCGATTTCTTTTTGAGCTTTTTGATTGATCTTTTCAGCATGATCTTCAACCAAAACGTCAGCTCTATATCTCTTTTTTGAATCTTTATTATCAATTAACGGATCATTAAAAGCATCAACGTGGCCTGAAGCTTTCCAGGTTGTTGGATGCATCAATATTGCAGCATCAAGGCCTACAATATTCTCATTCATCTGAACCATTGATTTCCACCAATATTCACGGATATTCTTTTTTAACTCGACACCATTTTGTGCATAATCATACACTGCACTCAATCCATCGTATACTTCGCTTGACGGAAAAATAAATCCGTACTCTTTTGCGTGCGAAACCACATTCTTAAATAAATCTTCTTGTTTTGCCATAGTGATGCAAAAATATAAAAAGTACGTTTAAAAAAAAGAAAAATTATAAAGATTGAGAGATTGATTTCGTTATTTTTGTAACTAAATTCTGTCTATTTGTGTTTAATTATATTATTGACCTGTTTTTTCCCAAAGTTTGTGCCGGATGTCACACTATTTTGGTTAGCAACGAAAATGTATTTTGTACCAATTGCCATCATGAATTGCCTCTTATCCAATACCATTTAGATTAAAAAAACGAAGCGGTCAAGAAATTTTATGGCAAGATTGCTATCGAACATGAATAGGCGCTTTTGTATTTTAACAAAAAAGGAATCGCTCAGGAACTTATTCACAACCTAAAATATAAAGGCCACGAAGAGATTGGAACTGTTTTAGGAAATTGGTATGTTGAAGATTTAAAAGAACTCGTTTTAGAAACTCCTTTTGATGTTGTTATTCCTGTTCCGTTACATCCTAAAAAATTCAGGGAACGCGGCTACAATCAGGTTACAACTTTTGGGAAGGCTTTAGCCAAAGGTTTCAGCATTCCTTACAATGATGCTGTTTTATATCGAAAAAAATATTCCAAAACACAATCAAAAAAGAATCTCGTGGGGAGATCCGATAATATCGAAAATATATTTGATGTGATTTTTACAGAAGAAAATCAAAACAAACATTTTTTAATTGTAGATGATGTTTTAACAACCGGTGCCACTCTCGAAGCATGCTCAAAAGCTTTATTAAAAATTCCCGCGGCTAAAATTAGTATTGTCTGTATGGCGATGGCGAACTCCTAGAATTAAATTCCAAACTTTTACACGAAATTTAAAAATTCCAACTTTTATAGTTTTAATAAACAATCAATTTCTTCACAGTTCTGTCGTCTCCATCAATAACGGTCACAAAATACATTCCTGCAGACAGATTTGTTACATCGATGTTCTGATTAAAATGATGCGCTTTATCAAAAGAATTATAATATACTTTTTGACCAGCAATGTCATGCACAAAAACCTCAATTCTGTTCAAAGAATCACTTTCGAACTGAATGGTAAGATTACCTCTGGTTGGATTTGGATGTATTGCAAATTCTATTTTTTCCAGACTAGGTTCTCCCAGACTAAAAGTTTGATTACAAATATTTACCGCAGCTGAATTTATTGTTCCAAACCTGCCTGTAACTGCATCGCGAACTTTTAAAGTCCACGTACCTTTAGGATCCTGCCCATTAAATACACTTAATAAATCTACCGGAATAACAATTTGGCTGGTTATTTTAGAACAATCTAAAGGAACTCCGGCATCGTCAAACTGCAAGGCCAAAGTAGACTGGATTCCACCACAGCTTTTATTGTTATATAAATTAACTGTTGTTCCTTGTGGGCTTACGATCTGAATTTCGACATCAGAAATTCTTTCATGTGTAAAATTCACCATCACATTTACGTCAGAAACAGTTCCTGTCGAAGCGGGTACATTCACGGTTTTGGTCGTAAATGAACTTGAAAACGGAATATCAAAAGCGTTTCCGAAACTATAAGAATCACAAGTTGTCGTAGAGGTATAACCAACTGCGAATGACTGGCTATTTATGGCATAATAGATATTAGCTGTTGGTTCAACCAAAACCCTGCAATTTGTTGAAGCTTCTACACTTGTTGGAATCTGTACAGATTGAGAACCATCGTTTGGAGTATTTGAAGCCAGAACAATCGGAAATGTCAATCCGCCATCTATAGATAATTTGATATTTACATTTGAAGAGCCTTGCAAAGTATTGGTATTATTCACACTCCATGTTATGGTTTGAAATGATCCTGTTTGCCAGCTTACATCATTGGTGTTTTGTGAGGTTACTGCAAAAGGGCCGGCATTACCAGCCACATTCACCACCATTTCGTCACTATTCGTTTGCGCCAGTCCCTCTGCTCCATTATCTCTAGCTGTTAGAGTAAAATGCAACGTTCTTGCAATAGATGAAACAGACTCCCAGGTTGTGGTTAATTTATTTCCAAGAACAGTGCTTAAAGCCGGCATATAGCGAACCAGAGAATTAGACGGAATTATAGACCTAAACAATGGTCCGTCAGGTTTTGTGGGGTAAGCAACACTATTACTATTTGCCGTTGATGACGATATTGCACTATCAAATTGTTCCCAGGTATAAGTTGCGGCAGCACCATTAGAACCTGTACCTGTTAAAATAAACGGTGTACTTATTGGAATTGTATAATCTGTACCGGCATAAATCGCAGGCGGATTATTTTCTATTGCAGTGCTTGCCGGGCAACTTTTTGTGGCAAGATTGCTCTGAATTTGCCAAATACTCGTATAGGCAAAATAATCATCTGAATTATCTTGAACATCATAGTTTGTTATTCCGGCATAACCCATAATAGTAGATCCGCTTCCTGGCTCCACATTCATGCCTGTTCTTTCTGTACCATCGAAAGAAAAAGTGTGATTTGCTCCCAATTGATGTCCCATTTCATGTGCAACAAAATCAATATCAAAAGTATCTCCCTGAGGTTTATTATTAGATGGTGAAGTATAACCACTACCCTTACCTATAACATTTGATGCTGTTGGGCTTTCGCAAACGCAACCTATACAAGCTGCATTACCACCGCCTCCAGAAGCTCCAAACAAATGTCCTATATCATAATTTGCATCGCCAATAACGGTTGTTAATGTACTCTGAAGTTCCTTGCTCCAGTAATCATTACCATCTGATTTATCTTCTGATGTTCCTTTGGCAGCATCAGAATAGGGGTCTGTTGCGGCATCGGTATAAATAACTGCATTGGTATTGGCAATTAAAACCAATTTTACAGCAAGATCTCTATTAAAAACTCCATTTACTCTTGTCATGGTAGCATTCATTCCTGCTAATGCACCCTCTTTTGTTCCTCCAAAATAAGCAGTATATTCACCTGTACAGGAAATTGCTAGTCGTAAGGTTTTGAAAACTTTATTATTTGCAGCTGACTTTGCTGTTTTTGACGAAGTATTTACATCTGGAATTGCATTTGTTGTTTTACACTCTAATCGTGCTGTAGATGGCAGATCATTTTTTGTAAACAAAACATACCCTGACTTATCTTCAGGATCTTGCTCAATATATTCGGAAGGTTTCTCAGAACGAAATACCATGGTCTGAACACCAATTGGTGCAACGCTAAAATGAATTTTAGCCGATTTATCATCTACCCCTATTCCTTCATAAGCTCTTATCTCAGGATATTTTGATTGCAGTTCCGGTTCAAAATTAGAAGATTCCCACACTGTAAATCTTTCCAGAACACCATTAGGATTTGGTATTGTAATTTGTGTTGTATTCTTTTTTGATGATTTATCAGTTGTACCGGAAAGTTTCGATTTTAAAAAATCGGTATTAAGTTTATAGTAAAGTCTTTCTGAATCAGACGAATTTATCCTCTTGCTAACAGAAGCTGAACTTACTTTTTGCCACAAATTATCACTTTGAGCATAAATATTTGCACAACAAAAAATAAAAAATAAAAGAAGTAGATTTTTTTTCATACCCAAATGATAATTGACGAATCAAAATTAAGTGAATTAAATTAAACTCTTACATATCTGCGACAATTAATGCTTTTTAGTCGACAAGTTGTTACATTTTATATAAAATAGCCCGATTCTCATTAAAAATCAATTCGGCTTAGTATAAAATTTAAAATAGATAGTATAAATTTGCACCATCTTAAATTATTTGTTTTGAAGCTCTTTCATTCTATAAACGATTTTCAGTCAACCAAGAAAACAATTTTAACTCTTGGTACCTTTGACGGCGTACATATTGGTCATAAAAAAATTCTTGAGCGAATTACTCAAAATACTGAAAACGGAAAATACGAAAGTTTAGTGCTCACTTTTTTTCCGCACCCAAGAATGGTTTTACAGGAAAAATCAGAAATAAAACTTTTGAATACTATTGCTGAAAAAACAAAACTTCTGAAAGCAACCAGCATCGAAAATCTTGTTATTCATCCGTTTAATGAAAGTTTTTCCAGATTAACCGCTGAGGAGTTTGTACATTCTATTTTGGTAGATCAATTTCATATTCAAAAAATAATTATTGGTCACGATCACCGTTTTGGAAGAAACAGAACAGCCAATATTGATGATTTAATTGCTTTTGGAGCTGAATACGGTTTCGAAGTCGAACAAATTTCGGCTCAGGAAATTCAGGATGTATCTGTAAGTTCTACCAAGATCAGAAAGGCTTTAAACGAAGGAAATATGGATTTGGCCAATGACTATTTGGGATATTCTTATTTTTTAACAGGTGAAGTGGTTAAAGGAAAACAATTAGGAAGAACAATTGGTTTCCCTACTGCCAACATCAAAATTGAAGAAGAATACAAGTTAATTCCAAAAGTTGGTGTTTATGTAGTGAAAGCTTTAATAGAAGAAAAAGATTTTTTTGGGATGATGAATATTGGTTATAACCCAACTGTAAATGGACAAAACCAAACTATCGAAGTCAACTTATTTGACTTTGATGCTGATATTTATGGTCAAAAAATCGAAGTTTCGTTGCTGCAATATCTTCGCGAAGAACAAAAATTTGGTTCGCTCGATTTACTGAAAGCCCAATTAAAACAGGATAAACAAGATGCTTTGGCTTTTGTTAGTCAGCTTTAAGAAATACCTGAATATACTTTTCACCATTTTTAAATCATTGTAGTTATTTTTTTAGTAAATTTGACATAGAACTCTGTTTGTCAAATATTTACTATTAACTTCTTTAAAAATAACCACTATGAAATTACCTAAAGAAATAACCAACGGTTTCCTGATATTCCTTGGTATAGGAATTTATTTTTTATTGATGAACGTATTAGGTTTAGCTCATTTATTCTATTTACGTACGCTGAATGTATTTTTTATATTTTACGGCGTAAACAAAACAATGAGGATGAACCTGCAGGAAGGAGAAACTAATTTTGTATCGAATGCCGTTTCTGCTATGGCAACTTCTGTGGTTGGTGTGGCGATGAGCGTTTTCGGGTTACTGGTTTATAGTTATGCACGAGGCGGTGACGCTTATGTAAAAACACTATCAGAAGCTTTTATGTTTGGAGGAAATCCTTCGGTACCTACTTACTGTATTTGTTTATTATTTGAAGGGGTTGCTTCTTCGGTAATTGTCACTTTAATGATGATGCTGTATTGGAACAACAAGTATGTAGCCGATTAATATTTTCAAAATAAATAATCATTTAAGCATTCTAAAATCATATAATAACAAAAAAATATGATTTTAGAATGCTTCTTTTTTGAAATTTAATGAAGAATATTCATTTAAAGGAATCTATATTATTGATTAGAACAATTTAATTACATTTGAAGCTACAAAAACAATAAACCAATGAACGCCACAAAACATAACTGGACTAAAGACGAGATAATCGCCATATATAATAAACCTATGATGGACCTGCTGTATGAAGCAGCAACGATACACAGGCAAAAACATGATCCTAACGTCGTTCAGGTATCGACTTTACTTTCTATCAAAACCGGCGGCTGTCCTGAAGACTGTGGTTATTGTCCGCAAGCTGCACGTTACAACACTGGTGTCGAAGGAAATGATTTAATGAGTGTAAGTCAGGTAAAAGCTCAGGCTTTACGTGCCAAATCCAGCGGATCATCCCGCGTTTGTATGGGTGCTGCGTGGAGAAACGTAAAAGACGGTGAAGAATTTGATCAGGTTTTAGAAATGGTTCGTACCATAAACAAACTTGATATGGAGGTTTGCTGTACTCTGGGTATGATTACCGAAAACCAGGCACAACGTTTGGCAGAAGCTGGTTTGTATGCTTACAATCACAATTTAGATACTTCTGAAGAATATTATAAAGATGTAATTTCTACCCGTGGTTTCGAAGATCGTTTGCAAACTATAGAAAATGTTCGTAAAACGAATGTTACGGTTTGTAGCGGAGGAATTATTGGTATGGGAGAAAGCATCGAAGACAGAGCAGGAATGCTTGTTGCTCTTTCTACTTTAAATCCGCAACCGGAATCTGTGCCCATCAATGCTTTGGTTGCAGTTGAAGGAACTCCGATGGAAGAAGAAAAACCGGTTGAAATCTGGGAAATGATTCGTATGGTTGCTACAACAAGAATCGTAATGCCGGATACACAAGTACGTCTTTCTGCGGGAAGAACCAATATGAGCCGCGAAGGACAGGCAATGTGCTTTTTTGCCGGTGCAAATTCTATTTTTGCCGGAGATAAATTGCTTACAACGCCAAATCCTGATGTTCAGGAAGACATGAAAATGTTTGACTTATTGGGGTTGATTCCGCAAAAACCATTTGTTAAAGTTTCACAGCCTCAAACCGTTGAAGCAGCTGACTCTCAGTTCGCTCCGTTAGGCGAAAAACCTAAATGGTCGAGACCCGGACATACGATTGAAAGAAACCTTGAGGCTTCGATCAAATCAAAAAATTAATTAAAAGAGTTAACAACTTTCAAGAAATATTTCTAAATTGCTTATAGCAGAGAGCTATAAGCAATTTTTTTATTTAAAGAGATGAAGTTAACACAAATCGAAAGGGTAAAAAAGATCTCAAAATCTGATTTTATTTCCCAATATGTAAAAAAACAAATTCCAGTTGTTATTGAAGAGCTAACCGAAGATTGGCCGGCTTATCATAAATGGAAACTACACTATATCAAAGAAATCGCCGGCGATACTATCGTTCCTTTATACGACAATAGACCCGTAAATCATGAAGATGGCTTTAATGAAGCGCATACTACAATGAAAATGAGCGATTATATCAATCTATTAGAATCAAAACCAACTAATTACCGCATCTTTCTTTATAATTTAATGAAGGAAGTGCCAACATTAAAAGATGACTTTTTATGGCCAGATATTGGTTTAAGATTAGTCAAACAAATGCCGATGTTATTTTTTGGCGGAGAAAACTCGAAAGTGTTCATGCACTATGATATTGATTATTCGAATATTCTGCATTTTCATTTTCATGGCGAAAAACAATGTATGATTTTTGCGCCGGATCAGTCGAAATATATGTACAAAGTTCCGCATGCATTAATTTCAAGGGAAGACATTGATTTTGACAATCCTGATTATGAAAAGTTTCCCGCGCTTCAAAATGCCGAAGGTTATATCACGAATCTAAAACATGGCGAAGTTTTGTATATGCCCGAAGGTTATTGGCACTACATGAAATATTTAACGCCCGGATTCTCTATGAGTTTGCGTGCTTTCCCTAAAAACATTACCAATTTATCCAAAGCCGTTTACAACGTTTTTATCATGCGTCATTTTGATATTTTGATGCGTAAATTCAAAGGCCAGAAATGGATTGATTATAAGAATGAAAAGGCGATTACTAATACTCATGAGAACTTGCGAAAGAGTGCCTGAAAAAATTAAATAAAAAAGCTCCTATAGTTTTATAAAACTACAGCTGCTTTTATCTTAATTCTTAAAATAAAGTTTTTTTGGTTGTTGTAAAATCATTTTCCAAAGTTACTTTCACCAACAAAACCTGATTAGCAGATTGCAGGTTCTGAATTTGTAAAGCTTTATTTCCAACTTTATTTTTATTATAAAGTAACTTTCCGGAAATATCGTAAATCATAACTTCTTTTATATTTTCGATGGAAGACGATATATTTATGGCTTTATTTTTTACAGAAACGGAAATTCCGTTTTCATGATTTTTAAAGTCTTCAGTTCCTAGTGATTTATCTGTGTATCTTAAAATCAAACGATCTGTAAAAGTTCCTATTGCGGTAGTAAAAGTATAATTACTTGCTCTTAGATCATGGATTACTCCGGTTATTTTATCTTCGAGATAAATTGCTTGAGTTGTCATATATCCATCTACTTCGTCTATCGAAATCGTAAAATCACCTTCAATTGTCGTTCTGTATCCTAACGGAACAATATCAGTATCTACAAATGGCAAGGCACGACCTTGAATTACAAGTTTAGTGGTATTAACCATACTATAAAAATCAAGATATGGATTACCATTAAAACTTACTCCATCAAATTTGCTTTCATAAGCATTAGTAGCACCTTGTATATAACCTATCAAAATTTGTTTAAAAACTCCTTCTGCATTAGACATATTTAGCCAGATGCGATTTTTTTCAACAGTAGCTTCTTTTGAAGTTTCGGATGATTTGAAAAATTGACTATTATTAGCTCCTCCTGATCGCATTGAATTATTGTAAATCACAGGTCCTGCTAAACGTCCACTGGCAAAAAATGCCTGACCAGCCCCTATTTTACCTGTTGGTTTTTTACCATTATCATTTGCAGGATCGTCTGAATGTCCAGGATCTGATTTTGCAGATTTTGCAGTTGCTACACCACCACTAAGGTTATAACTGGCATAATCGTTTGGATTATAATCATAATTTCCAACAGGGGTTACAGCCGTGTTGTGCGTCCAAAAATAAAGAGTTCCGTTTAAAACCGTATTACCCAATATAAGAGCGTCTGCACTTAAAGCCGATGGATAAGGATTTCCAATTAAACGATATTTACCCACCTCTAATGGTTCGCCTGTTAGATTTCCGTTATTCGGAACTCCAATAAAATTAGCAGTGTAATCCGTTTTTGAATCATTTGGATAATTTTCAGGACCACGAATAATATATCCTTTTCCAACAACCATATCGGCGTTTCTATCAGCATCAATCCAGCCCGAACCATGATGATAATAAAACATATCCGGCTTGGTATCAGGTGAGACTTTAAGCAATTGCTGTGGTTTTACAGGTGTTGACCAATACACAAAATCAGCCTGACGAATACCAATTGTACGCATGTATTTGATATTCCCTGAATTAGTTGCATTATTAATCTGAACTAAACTTGCATTATTTTGAAATGTCAATTCCGTCCCTACTGACAGATCAACGACCAATTCATTTTCAATCGTTAAGGTATGCAATTGATTTATGCTCACTTTTTTACCTGCGTTAACCTTACATGTACAACCATTTATATCACCACTTGAAGAAAAATCATCGGCAAAAATAATATTTTGATCCAATGTTGTTGTTGCTCCATTCGACCAGCCTCCTGCGATGGTATAGGTATTTGTTATTAAAGGATTTATTACAATATTTTGTAAAGGCAGCGAAACACAGCTTCCCGGGTATTGAACAGAAAAATTATAGGCGCCAGGAATTAATCCCGTAATAGTATACCTAGTTAAATCGGAGCCGATTCCTCCTATATACATATTAGAAGCCGTTCCGCTTTGAATAATTGTATAATCATTTCGATTTGGTAAATTTTTTAAAACTACACTACCAGTTGGAACAAGACATGTGGGCTGCAATGGAGAATTATTTTGTGGGGTAGATGGCACAGGTTGCACTAATAAAGGATAAGTTGATGTTGCAACATAAGGAGTTGAACAAGTTGGTGAAGCTGTCACTGTCATTGTTAACATTACCTGATTCCCTCCATCCGCTATTACAGAATTATATGTTGGTGTTAATGTTGTTGCGTTTGTAATTGATCCTGCCCCATTATGTGTCCATAAAATAGTCCCGTTCGTTGCTGAAGTTCCACTTACAGTAGCTGATCCGTTTGCACAAATTGTTTGTGAACCTGATGAAACAGCTGTTGGTGCGCCCTGAATATTGACTGTATAAGTAGCTGTTGCTATTTGTGGCGAACAGGCATTATTACTGGTAACAGTCATTGTTAAAACAACTGTTCTCGCTGTTCCGCCTAAAGAAGGAGTGTAAGTAGGGCTGAGTGTTGTAGGATTAGACAATATTCCAGAACCTCCACTAAAAGTCCATTGAATACTACCGTTTGTTGCTGAAGCTCCAGTTACAGTAGCTGAAGCATTAGAACAAATTGTTGTACTACCTCCAGCCGTAGCTGTTGGTAAATTAGAAATTGTTACTGTAGATTGTAAAGAAGAAGCGCTTTCACAGCCTCCGGGATTGACTATTTTTACAGTATAACTTCCTGCAGCTGTAACTACAATACTTTGCGATGTAGCACCTGTTGACCATACATTATTTGTAGCTGAACTGGAAGTAAGGGTAACATTACTAGTTTGACAAATATTTAAGGATCCGGAAGCTGATATTGTAGGGGCGACAGGAAGAGCAAGAGTAGTTATAGAAATTGGAGATGGCACTCCATAAGGACTAATCCCACAACCATTTCTTGCGAGAACTCTATAGTAATAAACAGTTGCCGGTGTCAATCCTGTAAAATTATAATTTGTCGCGGTGATTCCTGTATAAGTTTGAGTCGCTGTAGTGGCAGGAAATGTATTATTTGTAGAAATCTGTACCTCGTAAGTTAAAGCATTTGTTGCAGCACTCCAGGACATTGTAAACTGAGTACACAAAACCCCCGAAGAAGCTACGGCTGTTGGAGCCAAAGGAGCGCTATTTAATGTTGTTGCTCCTTGCACAGTAGAGTAAGCTACACTATTACCACAACCATTTCTACCTTTTATTCTGTAATAATATGTAGTTGAGGTTGATAAACCTGTAACTATATAGCTAGTTACATTACCAACATCAAAGGAATTATAGCCTGTAACAAAAGTACCAAAACCTGGATCAGTTGAAACATCTAATAAATAACTTGTTCCATTTGTTTGTGTATTCCAGTTTGCAGTAAATACAGTACAAAAAATATTTGTAGCTGCAGTAGAAACAACAGTTGCCGGAATAGCACTTGTAGTTGTTATATTTTGCACTGTAGCTGTTGATGAAGAACTGGCAGCACAACCATTTTGCGCCCGGATGCGATAATAATAAGTAGTACTTGGAGACAAACCAGTTACTGTATAACTTGTTACATTACCAATATTAAGGGAACCATAACCTGAAACGAGACTAACAAAATTGACATCTGTTGAAACGTCTAATAAGTAATTTACTGCATTTATTTCGGCCGTCCAGTTGGCTGTAAACACACTACACACTACATTTGTAACTGGTGCTAAAACAACATTACCCGGAACAACTGCAGGTTTATATGTTATGGTATTAGAATTTGCACTAATGCAGGTTCCGCTATATGCTCTGACTCTATAATAATAAGTAGTTGCGTTACTTAAACCTGTAACATTATATGTTAGCACGTTTCCAACGTTTAAAGCGTTATATATACCTACAAAACTACCAAAATTAATATCTGTCGAGACATCAAGCACATAATAACTTGATCCTGAAACGGCTTGCCAATTTGCTGTTATTTGTGTACAGGTAGCTACTGTTCCAGCCAAAGCAATTGGTGCAGTTCCAGAAGAGATTGTAGTAACTGTAACAGTATTACCTGAAGTTAAAGGTCCGGTAGTACAATTATCAGCAGCATTTGTACTAGTCCCTGATGTTAACGATGTAACGGCTAAACTTTTAGTTCCTAAAGTTGTAAAACCGGGAGCTATAAATGACCCCGTATTTCCGGCTCCGGTTACATTCATATTAACAGGAGTTTGTGCCACTCCGTTTACCTGATAAGCAACACTATAAAGACCAACTGGTAAATTACCGTTAAGTACTATACTTGATGATGTTCCTGAACATAAATCAACAATTGATGCTGTAATACTTGTTAAAGTATAGATAGGACAATCATAAGAAATCGTCACCATTCCTGCTCCTCCTGCTCCTCCTGTTCCTATTGCACCTAATAAAAGAGAAGATTTTGATCCACTTCCTCCACCTCCAGGTTGAGTACCTGCAATCCCATTAGAATTTCCTAATAAACCACCTCCAACCGCTGCCCCTCCATCTCCACCATTATTTCCACCTTTACCACCAGCTCCTGAAAAAACATTAACCAAGGCAGTTTGCCCCGTTCCACCAGGAACTCCGTTCATATTTGATTGACCAATGCAATCTGATGCAGCTCCAGCTAAACCTCCAGCTGCAGTACTGCCTGCTGAATTCAATGTATTTTGCTGACCGCCTTTACCACCAACTGCAGAAATATAACCCGCAATAATTGAAGAATTTCCCGTTTGTCCGATATTATTTCCAATACCTCCTGCCCCCCCCGCGCCTACTATCACAGATAAATTTGTTATACCGGGAAGCATCGTATATGTACCACTAGCAAAAGCGCCGCCGCCGCCGCCGCCGCCGCCTCTTTGCAAACTTACCAAAGGAACGGTTGTACCTCCACCTCCACCTCCACCTCCCCAAGCGTTCATAGTTACGGAAGGAACACCAGCTGGAACGTAAAAACTACTCGTTACTGTATTTGAAAAATTAACTGTTTTGGTTTGTGCGTAAAAATATAAGGGAAATGCAACTAACTGAAGCGTAAGTAAAATTCTTTTCATTGTGGTATTTTTTTATATTAAAAAACATAAACTATTGATCAGAAAAATCTAACAGCATGATTTATAAATACCTCAATAAATAAAACAAGAATACAGGAAGAGCTGATCCTAAAATTACAATTGAAAGAATAATGTAATAAGTACTTTTTGTTTCATTTAAGTGGGGTAATTAAATTCAGCAATCAGCATTAGGGCAAATAAAAAACTAAAAAACAGATGTTCGTTTTAGTTCAAGTGGAAAGTATAAGAATTGTCTTAGTTGGCTTTTATACAAATATAGTAACAAGGTACGATTTTATTTACATTGAAATCAAAAAAAACAATCAAAAATGTAGGAATTTAACACTTCTAATGATTTTATATCGACTAAAAAACAATGGGTTAGCCTTTAAAATAAAGATATAATGACTTATTGAGTATCAAAAAAACGAATGAAAGAATTATTTTTTTTATCAAAATTAAAACATGTAAGAATTAACCTGAGTTTATATCTCTATATTAAAACCTGCAATACCCACTTTTAGTGATATTTTAATAACAAAAAAATCCATCAACCGAGGCTGATGGATTCTTTTTTTAGGATTAATATATTATCTGTCTGTTATTGAAATATGATTTTTCTGGTCGTTGTAAAATCATTATCTAAAGTCACTTTTACCAATAAAACCTGATTGCTTGATGGCAGGTTTTGAATTTGAAGTTCAGTATTGGAAACTTTTGTTTTGTTGTAAAGTGTCTTTCCTGTGATATCAAAAATGGTAATCTCTTTTATATTTTCTTTTGATGAAATTATGTTAATTACTTTGTTTTTTACCGAAATTAAAATTCCGTCCTGGGTATTTTCAAAATCACCTGTTCCTAGTGTTTTGTTGGCATATTTTAAAACGAATCGGTCAGTAAATGTACCACTAGCACTTTTAAAAGTGTAATCACTTGAGCGTAAATCATGAATGACACCAGTTTTTTTATCTTCTAAATAAATAGTCTGATTGGTCATTTTACCATCGACCTCGTCTATTGCTATGGTAAAAGTATCCTCAACTGATGTTTTGTATCCTAACGGAACAACATCAGTATTTACAAATGGCAAAGCACGACCCTGAATTACAAGTTTAGTGGTATTAACCATACTATAAAAATCAAGGTATGGATTACCATCAAAACTTACACCATCGAATTTATTTTCATAGGCATTGCTTGCTCCTTCG
>NZ_CP045928.1:5294118-5484707 GCF_009664855.1 Flavobacterium sp. SLB02 | reverse complement strand
CGAAGGAGCAAGCAATGCCTATGAAAATAAATTCGATGGTGTAAGTTTTGATGGTAATCCATACCTTGATTTTTATAGTATGGTTAATACCACTAAACTTGTAATTCAGGGTCGTGCTTTGCCATTTACAAATACTGATGTTGTTCCGTTAGGATACAAAACATCAGTTGAGGACACTTTTACCATAGCAATAGACGAGGTCGACGGTAAAATGACCAATCAGGCTATTTATTTAGAAGATAAAACAACTGGTATCATTCATGATTTACGCTCAAGTGATTATACTTTTAAAAGTGCGAGTGGAACATTTACTGACCGATTCGTTTTAAAATATGCCAACAAAACACTAGGAACAGGTGATTTTGAAAACATCGAAGGCGGCATTTTAATTTCGGTAAAGAATAAAATTATAAACGTTTCATCTTCAAAAGAAAACATAAAAGAAGTTACTATTTTTGACATTACAGGAAAAACACTTTACAACAAAACAAAAGTTTCCAATACTGAACTTCAAATTCAAAACCTGCAATCAGGCAATCAGGTTTTACTGGTAAAAGTAACTTTAGATAATGATTTTACAACGACAAGAAAAATCATATTTCAATAACATACCAACAAGCATTCAATAAAAAAATCCATTCCGTCTAGCGGAATGGATTTTTTTGTTTTGTAAAACAATAATATTCAAAAAACCAATTAAGGCTTCCCGATCAAGATACTAACTGCATTTCCGCCAAAACCAACAGCATTTATTAAAACTCTTTTTATAGATTTTGTCTGATTTTGTTTTGTTCCAAAGGGTACTCCTATAAAAACATCATGCTGAAACATTAATAACGCCAATTCTAAACTCAATATTCCCGATGCGCCAAAAGTGTGACCTATTTTCCACTTATTAGTCGTTAGTAAAGGTAATTTAGATCCAAAAACTTTTTCGATGGCACGTAATTCTGTTACATCTCCTTTTATTGTTCCCGGAGCATGCATTACGATTGCATCAACACTTTCTAAATCGACATCTTTTAATGCCATTTTCATTGATTTCTGAAAACAGGTTGCTTCGGCAGAAATAGAAATATTATGTTCTAAAATCTCCGTTGAATATCCAACTCCTGCAACATATGCAATCGCATTTTCCTTTTCCCCAACTTCCAGACAACAAACCGCGGCTCCTTCGCCCAAAATCATCGTGTTTTGTGTTTTCTCAAAATCAAAAGCCAGATTTGGCCAGGAATATTCATCCTGATTTATTTTGGAATATATCTTTAAAGCACGCATTTGAGCGATTGTAAAATCAGTTAATGGCGCTTCGCTTCCTCCTACCAAAAATTTATCAGCCATTCCCGCTTTCAGCCATGCAACTCCATTTAATAATGAATGAAGAGCTGTAGAACAAGTTATAGAATGAGAAATTTCAGGACCATTACTTTGCAAATCATGCGCAATCCATGATGAGATATTCCCCAGAGTTGTTGTGGGAGAAGCTAAAGTTTGCGCTTTTCCGGTATCAAGATATTCTCTATAATGTTTTTCGAATAAATCTGTAGCTCCGCGTGATGAACCAATATTAATCCCGAAAACATCATCTGAATTCCATCCTGCTTGTTCAACTGCTTTTCGCGAAGCTGCTATTGCAAATAAAACCGAATCGTCTAAAAATTTATATTTAATATCTGATTCCCGTATTTCAGCAACAATTTGTTTCGATTTAGCATCAAGAGAAGCCACCGAAGTTTCTTGCTGATCTAAAAACTGTTTCGAAAAACAATGTTGATTGTCGAGATATTTTTCCCAAACACCTTTAGAAGTATGTCCTAAAGGAGAAATCGAAGAAAAAGCTGTAATCGAGATTTTAGTATTCAAGGTTTTTGGTTTTTTATCGCAAAGTTCGCGAAGTTTTATGAAAGATGGCACGCTGATGACGCGGATTAAACTGATATACACCGATTGTTATTTAGTCTGCGAAAATCCGCAACATCCGTTAAATCTGTGGGCTATATTCAGACCATTTCAATCGCTTCTTCTATTGTTTTATATACTTTTTCAAGCTGTTCACTGGTCATGATATATGGAGGAAGAATGTAAACAATATTTCCAACCGGACGTAAAATGACACCTTTTTCGATAAAGAAATCATAAAGCTTGTTACGCATCGATCCGTAATAACTTTCCTCTGAATCTGATTTGATTTCGACTACAAAAATAACACCCAATGTACTGGCTGTAAATACTTTTGAATGATTTTCTATTTTCTTTTGAAAGATTAAATGGCTCGCATTAATTCTTTCGATATTAGCTTGCATTTCTTCGGTCTGCAACAAATCCATACTTGCCAAAGCAGCTGCACAACCTGTAGGATTCGCTGTAAAAGTATGTCCGTGAAATAATGCTTTATTGATATCATCATCATAAAAAGCATCAAAAACTTCTTGTGTAAAAGTCGTAATCGCCATTGGAATTGTTCCTCCGGTTAAAGCTTTAGAAAGGCAAATCATATCCGGATTTTCTGAAACATAATCCATCGCAAAAGTTTTTCCTGTTTTGCCAAAACCCGTCATTACTTCATCTGCAATGGTCAGGACTTTGTTTTCTCTACAAATCTTGATCAGCGTTGCTAATGCTTCTGGTTCATACATGACCATTCCGGCAGCACCTTGCACCAAAGGTTCAAAAATAAAACCGGCGCAATTATGATTTTGAATTACATTATTCAAAGCATCAAAACTTTCCTGTTCATTTCCTTTTACGGGCACCGGAATACGAACCACATCTATAAACATTCCCTGAAAAGCCTGTGTATAAAACGAGATTCCGCTTGCTGCCATTGCCGCAAAAGTATCACCGTGAAAGGCATTTTCGAAAGCAATTATAGTCGTTCGTTTTTCATTTTTATTAAAAAAATACTGCAAAGCTACTTTTATTGCTACTTCGACGGCAGTTGAACCATTATCAGAAAAGAAGATTTTTTGTTGATTTTTTGGCAAAATCTCCATCAGTCTCTCTGCCACTTTTATCGCAGGTTCATGAGTAAAACCTCCAAACAAAACATGCTCCAGAGTGGTTAACTGTTTATAAATTGCATCGGCAATAAATTTATTACTGTGCCCAAACGGATTTACCCACCAGGATGCGATGGCATCAATATATTCTTTTCCATTTTCGTCCCATAACAAAGCACCTTCTCCTTTTGAAATTGCAATTGGAGCCTGCGAAGTTTTATGCTGTGTGTAAGGATGCCAAAGGTATTGACTGTCTTTTTCGGTTAATGTCATTTTATTTAGAATAGATATTAGAGCATAGAAAAAAGACTAAACCCCATAATTCACACAAAGATAGGAAAGTCAATTTTCTTTATCCTATCTTCTTTTCGCTATAAATTAAGCAAATTATCCCTGAAAAAATCGGCGTATTCTTTAATCACATTTTGATCGAAATAAGGTTCTTCGTCAATTCTGCCGACATATTTTATTCCGGTTTTATTTAGAATTAAACTTTCTGTCGATTTGTTTTCGCTTCCGCTAAAGATAATTCCTGAAACCTTAAAACCTCGATTTATAATTGCTTCAATTGTTAATAAAGTATGATTGATACTTCCTAAATAATGTCTTGAAACCACAATAATTTTATAATCAGGTTGAATTAAATCGATGATGGTTTCGCTTTCATTTAACGGAACAAAAATTCCACCAGCGCCTTCAATCACCAAATGATTATCGGCTTTTGGTTCTTCAATTTTACTTAAATCAATTTTGATTCCGTCAATTTCTGCTGCTAAATGCGGACTTGCCGGCGTATTTAATTTGTAACTATTATCGAAGATTTGAGTTTTCTCATTAGAAATTCTTGCTTTAACTTTATGACTATCCGAATTATCTAAATCTCCGGCCTGAATAGGTTTCCAATAATCTGCTTCTAAAGATTCAACAATAATAGAAGAAGCAATCGTTTTTCCAACATCGGTCGAAATTCCTGTTACAAATATTTTCATAATAATTAGACCACAGATAACACTCATTGAACAGGTTAAAGCGGATTTTTTTTAAAATTAATTGCCAACAACCAAAAAGTAAATAATCTGTGTAAATCTTTTACATCCGTTTTATCCGTGGGCAATGATACAAAAATATCAATAAAAACAAACCCATCATTACGATGGGTTTGATTGTTTTTTATTCTTCTTTTAATTCGTCAATGACCTTCTTGATTTCTTTCGCATATTTTCCATAATAAAAACTCACCCACCACTCTGTCAAAACACCAATAAGCAACATTGTTATCATGAAAATTACGACTTTTAATATTAATTTTTCATTTTCAAAATTCCCATTTAAAATTTCGGCTGAGCCAGGAGTTCCAAAAATCAAATAACCAGCCAAATAGATCATGAAAAAAGGAGCTAGTGCAAACGTAAAAGTTTTATAAAGCTGCATATTAAGCCTAATATCATAATAGGTTTCATATAAACTGTCTTTGGTTGTTAATGTTGCTTTATCCAATCTCTTATAAAATAGAAAAAGCTTAGACAAATAGTAAATACTTATTGCTGCCACGATTCCGTATATAAAATAGTAAGGACCTGTGAATTTTGACGGAAATTCATGATATAGTGGCAAAAAACCTATAATTATCAAAGCGAGAATCTGTCCAAAAAGTTCTTTACGTAAATTTCTTCTAATTTTATCCAATGGCATATTTGCCGATTGTATTTTTTCTAAATTATCCGGAACAACAACATTATCAGTCTTTTCGTTATTCCATGCGTTTTGTATATCGTTAAAATCCATATCCTTGATTTTTAATTATTTCTTTTAATTTTTCTTTTGCTCTGTTTAATTTTACTCTTGCATTTCCTTCAGATATCCCCAGATTCTCTCCTATTTCTTTATGAGAAAAACCTTCAAGCTGATAGAAAATAATAGCTTTATCGATTTTCTCCAGTTTCTGAACAGCTTTATAAAAATGATCGATCTGACTTTCTTTGATATGAGAATCACCTTCATCGTCTTTGATGTTTTCTGAGGCGATTTCGTATTTATCAACCTTTCGTTTTTCTTTCTTTAAGAAAACAATTGCCGTATTTACTGCAACGCGATACATCCAGGTCGAAAACTGACTTTCGTTTCTAAAAGAATCATACGATTTCCAGAGCTGACAAACAATCTCCTGAAACAAATCCTGCTGATCGTCATGATTGTCCATGTACATTTTAGAAACTTTGTAAAGTATTCCTTTATGACTTTCGATCCTTTTTAAAAATTCTTGTTCTTTCTCTTTCAAAACGATGTTATTTCGTTACTGGTTTTACTTTATATCCTGCTTTTCTCAATAAATTAATTACTCCTTCTTCACCTGCTAAATGCCCTACGCCAACTGCAACAAATAAACTTTCCTTTTTCATCATCCCTGGCATTCTCTGAGCCCAATCTTTATTTCGGTCATCGAGTATCCATTTTTTCGCTGTTTTACTCATCACCTTTTCGTCTGCAAAATCATTATAAACATTCATTACATTTTCTGCTTTATAATCTTCTACCATTTTTTTAGTTTTGGCTTTACTAAAATCTTCAACAGTTTCAATTAATTCTGAATCGGTGTAGGCATTTGCTAACATATTGGTTTGCTTTTTTACGGTTTCGAAACCTCCAATACTTTTATTCTCTTTTTTAGCCAAATCTATAAAATCTGATTCATATGATTTTATAGTTTCGCAATCAAATGTTTTCATAGAGATAAACCCCATAATAGCAGCTAAAGTAAAACCATCTAATTGCTGAATTTTTAGACCAGTATTTTTTTGTAAAACTACATCTAACTTCGACAATTGTTCCGGCGATAATGTCTTGCTTAATTGTTCTGAAGCAATACCTGCTTTTTGCATATCAGCCATTTCAATTGGATCAGATAAGTTGATCTCTAAAATGAGTTTATCTGATTTCTGAAATGCATTTTTTGTTTTTTCTGCCATAAAATAATCGGTTGGACACATACCGTGAATTGTTCCGTAAACATAAGATGGTTTTGATAATCCGTTTCCTGAAACTTCCCATAAAAGAGAATTTTCAAGTTTTGGAGATTTTGTTTGTGCCTGAATTGTACTGCAAAAAATTAAAGCTACTGCTGCTACTGATGTAAATATTTTTTTCATTTTATTGATTGATTATTTGATTGATGATTATTTGATTGACTCTTTTGATTTTGTTTGATTGATGATTGACTATTAATTATGATTTACTATATTTTTTTCTTTCCCATAAAGCTAACGAAGCAAAAAACAGACAGATCATAATAAGCAGTAAGTCTTTGTTTGGATGATTTAGCATAAATTGATTCACTAATGCATATCCAAGTCCCGCCGAAGCTAAAAAGACAAACACATAATTGAATATTTTTTCGATAACTGAATTTGAAGTTGTTTTCATAATAATTTGATTTTAAAGATTGTTGTTATTGATAGATTTGATGATTAAAACTCCTTTATTGTTTGTTGTATTTTTCTCTTTGTATTGAGGCAAAAGTTGCCACAAGCAAACAAACAATTATAATAAAAAGATGAGGATACGGCTTGCCATACAAATGATGACTTACCAAAGAATAAGTTACTTGTACCGTTGTTAAAAAAAGCAATACATTACAAATGATTCTTTTTATTGAAGTGATTATAGTTTTCATAATTATTTTGGTTTATTTGATTACGACTCGTAAGTAATCGAACAATCAAAACGTTACAAAATAATTTAAACTTTTTTATAAAAGTGAGGAAACATGGATCTTGAGAATGGTATTTTTTTTTAGAATAGACCTTTAATTTCACAAAGAGCCACAAAGAAAAAATCGCAAAACTGCACAAAACTATTCTTTGTGCAGCTTTGCGAAAACTTCGTGAATCTTTGTGGAATTATCTCGACTAAAAAACAAAGTCTCTAAGCAATTCTAAAACCTGATTTATTTGTTCTTCAGAGTTATAACTATGAATACAAAAACGCAGACGCTCCTGCCCTTCCGGAACGGTTGGTGAAAGTATTGCTTTTATATCAAAACCTTTATCTTGTAGTTGTTGGGCCAATTGTTTGGCATTTTCATTACCCGGAACAATGGCAGATTGGATTGCCGATTTGCTTCGCACAAACATTGGCTTTAAACCTAACAAGTTTTTCCGCTGATTGAATAACACAATATTTTGACGTAATTTTTCGATTGTTTCTTTCTGAACATCCAATTGCTGGTATGCCACCAAAATTGTCGCAACTGAATGTGGAGATAATCCGGTTGTATAAATAAAACTTCTGGCGAAATTTATCAGATATTCTTTAAGTTCACTACTTCCTAAAATCACTGAACCGTGACATCCTAAACCTTTCCCAAAAGTCATGATTCGGGCAAAAATCCTGTTATGTAAATTAAGGTACTGAATCAAACCTTCGCCTTTATCTCCAAAAACTCCTAAAGTATGTGCTTCATCCACTACTAAAAAACAATTGTATTTTTCAGAAAGATCTGCCAATTCTTCTAAGTTCGGACTATCACCATCCATAGAAAAAACAGTCTCAGTTACAATATAAATATTGGTATTAGGAAATTTTTGAATTAATCGTTCTAATTCTTCAAAATCATTATGGTTGAATTTATACGATTTGGCATTCGACATTACGATTCCGTCGCGAATAGAAGCATGACTTAATTCATCATACAAAATAACATCAATTCGTTGCGGTACAGCGCTAAAAAACCCAACATTGGCATCGTAACCCGAATTAAAGATTAAAGCCGATTCAGCGTCATGAAACTCCGCAATAAACGTTTCTGTTATTTGATACAATGAATGATTTCCAGAAATTAATCGGGATCCCGAAGCGCCATTCTGAAAAATTTCATTTTCCAGCAAATAGGCATGGGTTAACTTAAAAATAGATTCTGATTTTGAGAAGCCAATATAGTCGTTAGAAGAAAAATCGACTAAATTATTAAACACAGGCAATTTCCTAAGCGAATTATTCTGCTTACGATTTTCAAGCTTTTGAATAAGGTTTTCGGCTAATTTCATAAAAGCAAAGTTATGAAATTGAAGTTGATATTAAATAACAGCGGGCGTTTGATATCTCCCGCTGTTTTTATTCTAATTTTTAAATCGCACTTATAAAAGGAGATTTTCCACTAAACTTAGATGCTTCCATTTCCTGAATCATAAATGTAGCAATATCAAATGCACTGATTTTATCTCCCAAACAATCTTCTAAGCTTATTGAAATCTCAGAATTTACATCTGTAAATTCGATAAACGGAACCCGAACCTGAGTCCATTCTATTTTGCTTTCGACTAAAAAATCATAAGCTTTTTGTCGATCTTCCTGAATTATCGGGAAATTGGTTTTCATCCAATCTGTAGCCATTTGAGTTTTAGTACTTTTTTTATCAAATGGAGTTTCAATATTAAGCCCCGCCAATAATACATAGCGCTGAATTCGGTAATCGTTCATTACCTGCAAAATGTTTTTAGTAGCTGCACTTGCCACTAAAGGTTCATCTTTGCGTTGTCCAATTGTACTCAGAACAGCCTGACAATCTTTAAGCAATGATTTTATAGATTCGAGATCAACAGCGTCGCCTTTGATCATTTCGATTTGATTATTTTGAATAGAGAAATCCTCTGGGTGTCGCAGTAGTAGTTTTACACTAAATCCTTCTTTTAATAACTGGTTGACAAGATAATTTCCAGTTCTTCCGCCACCGCCTAATACGGCAACTTTTTTTATATTTTTCATATAGATTCTTTATAAAATTTGACATAGATAAATTGCGTTTTATCAAGCCGATAAAACGAAAAAATAAAAGCTTACTGAGCTTTTAACACGATCAATATTTTATAAAGAGATTCTAATAGTCCAAATATAAAACAAAAAAGTCATTCAACTAATGAATGACTTTTTCTTTTATTCCGCAATTGTTTGTTCTTAGATAATGGATTATTACCCAAAAAAACACTATTTATTATAAATTTCTATTTGCACTAAAAAATTGTATAGGTCACAGAATTAACTGTGGTACTTTTGATGGTGTAGTATGTACCAATTGGTAATCCACGCTGAACAATATCACGTTCGATAGGAATAAGCGGCGACTCGCAACAGCTATTCCACGGAATTGTATACGTAGCACCAAATGCAGCATTTACCTGAACTTGGTTTTGATTGTCAACTGAAGGTTTAGCAATATCATTAGAACTTGTAGTGAACGATATTGTTCCAAAACCTAATACTATTACCAGTATTCCTAAAAAAACTTTTTTCATAATAAATTGTTTAAGTGTTACTGTTAATAATGCTTTATCTCTACTGAGGTAAATTAATTGACTTTATAAGTTACAGTATTACTTGTAGTACTTAAAATAATGTAATTAGTAGGCGGAAGTCCACGTTTAATAAGATCTCGCTCAGCCGCACTAAGTGGCGACTCACAACAAATCCCTAACCAAGGCGCCGTATAAGTTGTACTAAATACAACATTTACAACTTGAACTCCCTGCTGATCTTTTATTGAAGAATTAGCAACATCGTTAGAACTTGTACTTAATGACATTGTTCCAAAACCTAATGCTATTACTAGCATTCCTAAAAAAGCTTTTTTCATAATAAAATGTTTAAGTGTTAATATACTTACAAATATATTAGGTATATGAAAAAATACTTACACATTTTTTATGCTGTTTTAGTCTATTTTGTTAATTTTCTGACATTTACAATTAATCATTTTTTTAAAATATTAAAGAATGATAAAAAATTAACTAAAGAGGGAACATTTTTCCAAACTCACATTCCCATTACAAAAGCGCATAAAAAAAGCCAGACATCACTGTCTGGCTTTTTTTCAATTATTTTGAGATTGTCTTAGTCAACTAAAACAATTACTTTATTGTCTTTCATCTCGATTGTCCCTGATTCAATCTCTAATGTATAAGTCTGGTCGTTTACTCTCGTAAATTTACCTGCTACTTCTTTAGAAAAATTAAAACTTGGCGCTGCAATTTTTACAGTTCCTTTTTCCAGAATAGAAACAATAGGAGCGTGATTATTCAATATTTGAAAGCTTCCATCAACTCCAGGTAATGTAACAGATGTTACTTCTCCCGAAAATAATTTTGCCTCTGGTGATACTATTTCTAAAATCATCTTTTTTTAGTTTACAGTCTCAGTTAACAGTCTCAGTACTGAATACTGTGACAGAATACTGAAAACTAGATTATGCTTCAGCCAACATTTTTTCTCCAGCTTCGATAGCATCCTGGATAGAACCTTTCAAGTTGAAAGCTGCTTCTGGAAGATGATCTAACTCACCGTCGATAATCATGTTAAATCCTTTGATAGTATCTTTAATATCAACCAAAACTCCAGGAATACCTGTAAATTGCTCCGCTACGTGGAAAGGTTGAGACAAGAAACGCTGAACACGACGTGCTCTTGATACTGATAATTTATCTTCTTCAGATAACTCTTCCATACCAAGGATCGCAATAATATCTTGCAATTGTTTGTATTTTTGAAGAATCTCTTTTACTCTTTGTGCACAGTCATAATGCTCATTTCCTAAGATTTGAGGAGTCAAAATTCTTGAAGTAGAATCTAACGGGTCAACCGCTGGATAAATACCTAGCTCAGCAATTTTACGAGACAATACAGTTGTAGCATCTAAGTGAGCAAACGTTGTTGCCGGTGCCGGGTCAGTTAAGTCATCCGCAGGAACATAAACCGCTTGTACAGATGTAATAGATCCTTTGTTTGTAGATGTAATACGCTCTTGCATCGCCCCCATCTCTGTTGCCAAAGTTGGTTGGTATCCTACTGCAGAAGGCATACGTCCTAAAAGTGCTGATACCTCAGAACCTGCTTGTGTAAAACGGAAGATGTTATCAACGAAAAACAATACGTCTTTACCTTGATCAGTTCCAGCTCCATCACGGAAATACTCAGCGATAGATAATCCTGAAAGTGCCACACGTGCACGAGCTCCAGGAGGCTCATTCATTTGTCCGAAAACGAAAGTAGCTTTAGACTCTCTCATTCCTGGCATATCTACTTTAGATAAATCCCATCCTCCATTTTCCATAGAGTGCATGAAATCATCACCGTATTTAATAATTCCTGACTCCAACATCTCACGAAGTAAGTCATTTCCTTCACGTGTTCTTTCTCCTACTCCTGCGAATACAGAAAGTCCACCGTGACCTTTTGCAATATTGTTGATCAACTCCTGAATCAATACAGTTTTACCAACACCTGCACCACCAAACAATCCAATTTTACCTCCTTTTGCATAAGGCTCGATCAAATCGATTACTTTAATACCTGTGAATAAAACTTCTGATGAAGTTGATAAATCTTCAAATTTAGGAGCTTGTCTGTGAATAGACAAACCGTTTTCTCCTGTTTTTGGCAAGTTTCCTAAACCATCAATTGCATCTCCAATTACATTGAATAATCTTCCATATACATCTGGACCGATTGGCATTTGGATTGGATTTCCAGTTCCAACTACTTCATATCCTCTTGACAAACCGTCTGTAGAGTCCATAGAAATGGTACGCACAGTGTTTTCACCGATGTGAGATTGTACTTCTAGAACTAACAATGTTCCGTCTTTTTTAGTGATTTCTAGTGAATCATAAATTTTTGGAAGTTCAACATCCTTACCGTTGAAAACTACGTCAACTACTGGTCCAATGATTTGAGCAACTTTTCCTATTACTTTTGACATTACTTATGTATTTATTAAATAGCTATTTAGGTTTATCGAAAATACCTCTTTTTTCAAAGCGCAAAGATAATTTTTTAAAATATAAAATCAATATTTTTTTTATAAAAAATACTACGATTTTGTTTGATTCATAAATCTAAGACTTCAAATATCTAAAATGGCATTTTTTAACATAATAAAAAAAAGCCACTACATGTTCAAAATGAGTGGCTTTTATACTAAAAAAAATTAAAACTATTGAATCGTTAATGGATATTGAATTGGATATGTCCCCAAATCTACATGACGCAAAGTCGAACCATATTTTGCATTGATGGCATCAATAAAAATATTAGCAATCAAACCATAACCTCTTGGACTAGGATGCACACCATCAAGCGAAAAGGCTCCTCCAACTGCATACGAAGAAGTCATTGTGAAATTTCCAAAACGAATTCCTCCGCTGGACAACTTTGTCATTACACCTTTTGTATCCACAAAAGCCAGTCCTTTCGCTTCTGCAGCGGCTGCAATTATTACATTATAAGCGTCTGTAGCTACTCTAATCTCTTCAATTTCAGTCGGAATCAACACATGTTTATCTTGTAATGGAAATGAAATTCCAAATGCATTTAATGGATAAGGAGGAGCAATTCCTACACCGGAATCAACAGCCGTTGGCGCCGCACCAATAGCAGCTCTCGTCGTTAGCAGTAACAAATCTGTAGACTTGGCTTGTCTGGCTTGTCCAAAGATCGCTCCGTAGAAAGCCGCTGTCTGCGCTCCTAATGTTGGCGTAAATGCTGCCGCCAACTTAGCAGCCAGATTCGGCAATGTTTCATCTTTTATTAATACCGGGCTCGCAGAAGTTTCAGATAGCAAATTAATTCTATCACCCGCGCCAAAAGCTGTTAAGGCTGCTTTTAGCGGACCATATAATTGTGCATTCAGCAATTTAATAGTAGCCAATCCAACAGCTTCATTATCCTTCCCAATTGATTTTGCCGTAAGCGGATTGTAAGGCACTGTTGTAAAGTGTGGCAATGTTGTAATGTATGGTAAATTAGCCACTACTCCTTTTGCACCATTTGAAGTTAAAGTACTAACAAGTGTATTGTAGGCAAAATTAAAAGTTGCAGTTGGTGTAATATCATCTCCTAAAACCGGATCCTGAGAAGTAGGCACACCCCCATTTGTCGCATAACCTAAAACATCATTACCACCTATAAACAAAGAGAAGAAGGTAGGAGCCTGAGCCATGGCATCAGCCAGAATACTTGTAGTAGACGAAGAAGAAAAACGTGCAAAATATGGATTTGCGGTAGCCGGAGTCGTAAAAACACCAGCAAGATTTCCATATCCAGGCGCTAACAAATGAAAACTTTTCGCCCCAGGAACACCCATGTTATTGAAAGAGCCAGTTAAACGTGCCGTTATCGCTGTTCCGGAAACTCCGGGAACATTTACAGGAGTTCTTGTAACGGGCTCAAAAATAAACCTTGTTGGAAATTTAGGAATTTGCACACCTCCAGAAGAAAATCCACCAATATTATCCAGCATGTAAGGAGTTGTAAAAGCACCTCCGCCAGCGGCCGCAAATTGTTGCGATAATATATTAGTATAGGCGTTACTCTGCCCTTTTGCAAACAACGCTCCATCACTGTAACCTGCAGCAAAAGAATCTCCAAGTGCTACATATTTAGTAAAAACTGCCGTTCCCGGCACAACAGGTACTTCTGCAGGCTCATCATTACTATCATCATTATTACATGCTACAACGATTAAAGAAACCAGTAATAGCCATTTTATATTTTTTTTCATGTTGTTAACTTTTAAATTATTAGCTCTTCCTTGTTTAGTAAATCATAAAAAGAAAGAAAAATATTTCGATCAAATCATTTTCATTTAAGGATTAATCACCCATGAAGCAAACCACATCTGACCAATCATACCTGCACCAACCACCTGAAGATAATCTTTTCCAAAAAGATTTGTTGCTCCAAGTTTAATAACAGATTTCAATTTTGGAATACCATAATTAATCTGAGCATCAAGAACTGTATTTTCCGGAATCATACCATCTCCAAAAGAAGATTGCCATAAATATTCTGTATTCCATCTTGCATTAACATTAAAGCCTAAGTTTTTAGTCACTTTAGCATTTCCAAAAGAACCTTTGATTCTATGTTTTGGCGTATTAAATCCTGCCACAAAACTTGGATCTTCTGTTTGATCAAAATCAAATTGAGAATAATTATAATTAACGCCCAATTCAAAATCTTTATATACTTTTTTAGACAAACCGACTCCAACACCAAATGATGTGATTTGAGCAGTAGTATTAGTATAAATTTGATACACTCTTCTGTCTCCAAAAGCCAAAGCAGCATAACCCAACTGAACACCAGGATCTGCAGAATTAGTTCCTACTGTTCCATAATAAGGAGTAATTACTCTTGAAGTATTCATAAAGTCATTATAAATATTGTAGTACGCATTGATATCAATCGATAAATCATTTTGCACCACTGTGCGGTATCCTACTTCAAAAGCATGTACTTGTTCCGGTTTTACCAAGCTTGGGTTTGCAACCTTAAGATCAGCAGGATTTGCAGAAGCTGCAAATGCCTGAACAGAAGTCAATGTATATGAATTTTCATAAGCGCTACGCCCGGATAAATTAACCGTTGGCCCTATACCTGCTCCCGGTATAGCCTGACCAGCAAGACTTACAGGCTGCGTTTCCTGAAAACGATCTAAATTGTCTGGCGCAGAACCCACTAATGCAAATGGCCCTAAATCTAAACCAATATATTGATCCTGAGTGGTTGGATTACGGAAACCTGTTTGATAAGACGCTCTGAAATTATGTCTTTTTGATTCTCCTGCAGAATACACAAAAGAGACTCTTGGCGAAACATTACCATCAAAATTCTGACTTTTGTCATAACGAATAGATCCTGTAAATTTCAATCTGTCGTCCAGCCATTTTTTTTGCAATTGAGCATAAGCCCCATATTCTTTATATTCGATAGGACCATCGTAATCTGTAAAGATTGTTCCTTCTGAATCCATGATATATTTTCTCCATGAACCTCCCACCTGAATTTCGGCAAATTTGATAACATCTCTCAAATTATAATTTACATCTGAATGATATAATTTAGAATGATCAATAAATTTAGCCCCCTGAGTTAAATCAGGATTAGAAATAACTGTCGCTAAAGCATTATTGAATTGTGCAGAACCTGGCTCAAATCTGGCCGATCTTGGGGCACTTGGATTAAGCGGATCAATATTTGGCACCAATGGTAAATTTGGCGAGACATTATAGTCAGCAAAATTCCTTGCATAATTAGATGCATCAGTTGCGTTAAGACCAAGTACGGCAGATGACAATTGATATGCTGTTCCGTAATCTGTAAACCAGTTTTTATCTGATTTTGCAAGTCTGTTAACATTCCAGCCGGCAAATCTCATATCATAAGAATTTCCCGCATCTTCACTTGTAAAATAAACCCTTCCAAAAAAGTTTTTACCTTTTATTTCAAATTTACCCTGCTGCATTAAGAAATCTTTCAAAGCATATCTGTTTGCTCCCTGATAAATTGTGCTACCTGTACCAATTTTATATTGCAAAATAATTTCAGTATCATCTGCCCAAGGCTTAATATGAGCACTAAAGTCAGCCTTCATACTTTTAACTTTATTATCAGTCAAATCCTGCTCACGATATCCTGTTCTACTCACCTGCCCAACATTTGGGATAAAGGTTGTAATCTCATCACCATATATATTTAACCCATCATAATTTGAATTATTAGCATGCCCTACAGAACCGCCAGTCATACTTCTCGTATCTGCCGCAATCCATTCAGAAGCTTCCATATAAGTGAAGTTCGCTTTTAATGCAAAATGTTTGGTAAATGCTTTTGCTGCCCTGATTCCAAAATCATTGTAATCATTTGTTCCGGCAGCATCCTGACTTGTTTGTCCGTATTTATAATAAACGCTTATCCCTTCATTAGTAAAAGGGCTTTTACTGCTCATAAACATAATACCGTTAAAAGCATTCGCTCCATATAATGCAGAAGACGCTCCAGGCAAAAGTTCGACACTGGCTACATCAATATCAGAAATACCAATTAGGTTCCCTAATACAAAGTTCAAGGCTGGAGAGGAATTATCCATCCCGTCGACTAACTGCATAAAACGTGTATTTGCCACTGTAGCAAAACCACGCGTATTTATCGATTTAAAAGAAATACTACTGGTATTAAAGTTCACTTCTTTTAAATTTTCTAAACCATCATAAAAAGTAGGTGCTGTTGTATTTTTAATTTCCTGAAGCCCCATTCTTTCAATAGTAACCGGCGATTCAATGACACGTTCCGGAGTTCTTGAAGCCGAAACAACAATTTCATCTAATTTTGTTTCTTCGTCTTTTAAAATCACATTGATTTTTTGGTTTACCGAAGTAACATTAATTGTTTTACTTTCAAATCCCACTGCCGAAACTTTGATCACAAAAGGAAGTTTAGCAGAAGTATTCAATTTAAAAGAGCCATCAAAATCAGTAGACGTTCCGGTAGAACTTCCTACTAAATTAATATTAGCACCAGGAATAGATTGTTTGTTACTATCAGTAACAGAACCAGTAATTGTATTCTGCGCAAAGGATATTCCGCTGAAAAACAACATAATTAGCAAATACACTCTCATTTGGATTTGTTTTTGGTTAGTTTATATAGCCAAAATACAAATATTTTTGATATTAATAAAAAAATGTTAAAAAAAATAAATATTCTATATAAATTTCGTTACAATTTTA
Organism: Flavobacterium sp. SLB02; assembly: GCF_009664855.1. Lineage (GTDB taxonomy): Bacteria > Bacteroidota > Bacteroidia > Flavobacteriales > Flavobacteriaceae > Flavobacterium. The sequence continues at coordinate 5,468,152 of NZ_CP045928.1, read as the reverse complement.
ACTATTTAACAATTGCATTTCTTCAATTAAAATCAAAAATCAAACTTAATAAACACAAAATACTATGCATACATATTATTTTTAATTAAAAAAATAAGGATTTAATAAAAATTAAGCATAAAGAAAAAATATATGGCAATAAAAAAAAGCGAGACCTAAATCTCGCTTTTTTTAACATATAAATATTTTAATCGAATTACTCTACAGTAACTGATTTTGCTAAGTTACGTGGCTGATCTACATTACAACCTCTCATTACTGCTATATAGTAAGACAGCAACTGTAAAGGTATTGTTGTAATCAATGGAGATAGAGCATCTGAAGTTTCAGGAATCTCAATAACATAATCTGCTAACTCACGAACCTGAGTATCACCTTTAGTTACTACAGCGATGATTTTACCGCTTCTTGATTTAATTTCCTGAATATTACTTACAATTTTATCGTAGTGACCTTGTTTAGGTGCAATCACAATAACCGGCATATGCTCATCGATCAAAGCAATCGGACCGTGTTTCATCTCTGCAGCAGGATAACCTTCTGCATGAATGTACGAGATCTCTTTAAGCTTTAAAGCACCTTCTAATGCAACAGGGAAGTTATATCCACGACCTAAGTACAAACAGTTTGGAGCATCTTTAAAAGCTGCAGCAATCTCTTTTGCTCTGTCGTTTGTTTCTAATGCCTCCGCTACTTTTTCAGGGATTATTTCTAATTCTTGTAAGTATGTATGGAAATCAGTGTTTGATAAAGTTCCTTTAGCTTTACCTAATCGCAATGCGATCATAGTTAAAACCGTAATTTGAGTTGTAAACGCTTTAGTTGACGCTACTCCAATTTCAGGTCCTGCATGCGTATAAGCACCGGCATGACTTTCTCTCGAAATAGAAGAACCCACCACATTACAAACTCCAAATACAAAAGCACCATTTTCTTTAGCTAATTTAATAGCCGCCATTGTATCAGCCGTTTCTCCCGATTGAGAGATTGCAATAACAACGTCGTTTTTGTTTATAATAGGGTTTCTGTATCTAAATTCAGAAGCATATTCTACTTCAACAGGAATACGTGTAAATTCCTCAAAGATATATTCCGCGACTAAACCTGCGTGCCATGAAGTACCACAAGCCACGATAATTATTCTGTCGGCATTAAGAAATTTCTCCAAATTATCTTCAACACCAGCCATTTGAACAATTCCTTTATTTGCATGAAGTCTTCCTCTGTAGGTATCTTTTATAACACTTGGCTGCTCGTAGATTTCTTTAAGCATGAAATGATCATAACCTCCTTTTTCTATTTGCTCCAAATTCATTTGAAGCTCCTGAATATAAGGATCTACTAAAGAGTCGTCTTTAATTTTCCTAACTTTAAGAGGCTTATGCAATCTAATGTTTGCCATTTCACCATCTTCAAGATAAATTGCATTCGAAGTATATTCGATAAAAGGCGAAGCATCAGAAGCAATAAAATATTCTCCTTCTCCAACACCAATCGCTAACGGACTACCTAATCTTGCAGCCACTATTTCGTTTGGATTTTTTTTATCAAAAACAGCAATTGCATAAGCCCCTACCACCTGATTTAAAGCAATCTGAACTGCTTTACCCAACTTTATTCCTTCTTTCTTCTGAACTTCTTCAATCAAATTGACTAAAACTTCAGTATCTGTATCAGATTTAAAAGTATATCCTCTTTTGATTAATTCTTCTTTAAGCGGTGCATAATTCTCAATGATTCCATTATGAATAATGACCAACTCACCTGAATTAGAAAGATGAGGATGCGAGTTTACATCATTTGGCACTCCATGTGTTGCCCAACGCGTATGCCCTATCCCTATAGTTCCGTTTGTAGTAAAACCTTCTTTTGCTTTAGCTTCAAGATCTAAAACTTTACCTTTTGTTTTACAAACTTTTATACCTGTTTCAGCATCATATAACATGACACCCGCACTATCATATCCTCTGTACTCAAGACGCTTTAACCCTTTTATAACAATAGGATAGGCATCTCTATGACCGATATATCCAACAATTCCACACATATATTATTTATTAATTTGGTTTCGTGTAGTACACTTGCAATTGAAGTCTTTTCGCATAGTTAGCATCTGTTGAAGGAATATTTCCTCCAAACAATACTGTTCCTAACGGACTCATAATTGAAGCTCTTGGTACTTCTGAAAAATAGTCATTTGGATTAGCCGGATCAATTAAAATTCTATTTTTTAATTTACCTGAAGTTATTGTGTTTATATCACTTGTTACTACCAAACCTAATTTCACATTTTTTACAGCCGCATCTTTTATTAAATTACGAACATGGCTCGTTAATCTAATTTTGTACGTTGTACCTCTCTTTGTAGTAGCATCTAAATTAATTATACCACTATATACGATTTTATTATTAGTCCCATCTGTAGATCCGTCTGTACTAAAATCTACAAGGGGTATATTATTTACCAAATCATACAAGTAAATTCTTTTTGGCTCCCAAACTCCTGTCATTTTAGCTGCATCAATAGAGAAAACTAAATTAGCCTCATTGGCCAGCCATTTTTTATACTTAACATTATATCGGATTTCATCTAATTGATCTGACACACCATTAGGAGTATTTACAACATTCCCCTGATCATCATAACCCATTATATCAGTTTTACCAAATAATTCAATTACAGCAAGCGAACCCTGCCCTCCTCTTAAATAAAGACGTTCGTCTCCAGTTTGGTCATTTCTATTTGCTATAGCAGCAGCATAAGCAGGATCTTTAACATCATTATACAAGTTGGCAGCAGCTCCTGACAAATTAATAACCAATGTTTTGTCTTCCATTGTATCCACAGGATCTGTAGTTATAGCCGTTTTTGCCTTATACCTGATCGTGATTTTAGCATTATCACCCTGTTTGAAAAAATTTAATAATGCCAGATTCGTCGTTGGACTGTCCGCAGATTTTTCTACTTTAAAATACACCCCTCTAAAATACTCCTGAAAAACAGTTGTAGAAGAAAGCTTTGATGCCGGGGCGTTAAGAATTTTATCCTGAAAAAACTGTTTATTTAGTTTTAAGCGCATCTCCGGAGCAGTATAAGTATAAGTATACTTTTTCACAGCAGCATTAGCATCTACTACTGTTGAATCTTTTTTCTGTTGAAGATTACTAAAAAAGAATGCCACATTTTGCTTCTTATCAGGATCATCATTTAAAAGCTTAGGTGCTGATTTTGGAACTAGATTTGCAAAAAAATCAGGATCCTGATTCGTATAATACAATTGAGCAAATTGAGAACCGCCATCTATATAAGAAGAACGCATTTGGACATCAGACTCGTAAACACTCAGTTTAAGTTTACCATTTGCTTTATCTCCATAAATAGAATCTAACGCGTATAGATTACCCCCATTAGAATCTGCTCCGGTTACATGGCTAAAATAAGGAACACTAAGCACTACACTTTCTATTACAGGTGATTCACCAATAGTTGGCGCATTGGTTTCTAAAGCGACTTGGCTTACAAAATTGGCTGTAGTTGTTCCAAAAACCGCGTTGTCATAAATACCCAAACCATTAAGTGTCAATCCGTTTGACTGAACTGGAGTTACTTCCTGATTATAAGCTAAAACATCATATTCTGTATGTTCCAGACCAAAATGATCGTCTCCGATTAAACCCTCACCGATTTCATTAAAATCTTTATCACAAGAATATAAAAGGACAACAGTTGCTACTAATAGAATTTTCTTAATAAAAGAAGTATTATACATGTTTAATAATAATGTTAAAATTTAAAGACCCATTGTTTTATAGAAATTTGTATACGCTTCAGCGAATGCATCTTTCGTGGCGAAAGGTAAAAAAGGTTTTCCTGAAGATTCTATAAATTTTGTTAAACTTGGGGATACGTTTTGAGATGCTATAATTACAGCATCAGAGTGTAATATACTAGCCTTTAAGACATTTTCGTAGTTTGGCGTTTCTAAATCAGAGATCGCCTCATGAGGCACACCATCAAATTTCACCTTATTTATCATTTCTAAATCCAGGTTTTCATCAAAAGACTGCCCGTAAACAGAAGTGACAATTTTAGTTTCAGAAAACAAAGCCTCATTTTTATAATAGTGCTTCATATAAATTGGCAGCATTGCAGCCAGCCAACCGTGCACGTGAATGATATCCGGAACCCAATTTAGTTTTTTCACCGTTTCGACAACTCCTTTAGCAAAAAATATTGCTCTTTCGTCGTTATCCGGATACAAAACTCCTTCTTCGTCAGCAAAGGTTGCTTTACGTTTAAAATATTCATCGTTATCAATAAAATAAACCTGAATTCTCTCTTTTGGAATCGAAGCCACCTTGATAATCAATGGCATATCTAAGTCATTCACTACCAAATTCATTCCTGAAAGTCTAATAACTTCATGTAACTGGTGTCTTCTTTCGTTGATATTTCCATATCTTGGCATGAAAATTCTTATCTGACCTCCTTGATCATTGATCATTTTTGGAACGTCATAAGACATTAAAGAAACCTCATTTTCAGCCAAATAAGGCACGACTTCAGATGATACATATAATATCCTCTTATCTTTCATAATAGTATTTTACTTAATTTTTGGTAATAAAAACGTTGCAAAATTACAAAAATTTATGCAGTTTATAACTAATATATTATGTTTGCACTAAATTTTAATAATACTGCCATGCATATTTTCTACGGTAAAGTAGCTTTGATAGCTTATTTAAAAACTATCAAAACCACAAATTCAACCATCGGATTTGTACCAACAATGGGCGCTTTACACCAAGGTCATCTGGCGTTAATGCAAAGATCAATCAAAGAAAACGACGATACGGTTGTAAGTATTTTCGTCAATCCAACGCAATTTAACAATCCCGAAGATCTCGAAAAATATCCAAGAACACTTGAAGAAGACGTAAAAAAAATGCGCAATTTAAGTGACAAAATAATTCTTTACGCTCCAACTGTAGATGACATTTACGAAGGACATACAATATCACAGTCTTTTGACTTTGACGGACTGGAAAATCAAATGGAAGGCAAGTTCAGGCCCGGACATTTTAACGGTGTTGGAACCATCGTAAAACGTTTGTTCGAAATTGTAATGCCAACCAATGCTTATTTTGGAGAAAAAGATTTTCAGCAGTTGCAGATTGTCAAAAAAATGGTCGAAAAAAACCACTTACCTGTAAATGTTGTGGGTTGTCCAATTTTTAGAGAAGATAATCAATTGGCCATGAGTTCACGCAATGAACGTTTAACTCCCGAAGAAAGAAAAGAAGCTTCTATTATATATAAAGTCTTAACCGAAGCAAAAGAAATATTTCAAAACGGAACTCCCGAAGAAACGATTCAATTTGTCGAAAATTCCTTCAAAGACAATGAGCGTTTTGACCTTGAATATTTTGTAATTGCTGACGAATCTACATTATTACCTATCGATCATAAAAGTAAAGACAAAAATTACCGTGCATTTATAGCGGTATTTGTTAATTCTATAAGGTTGATTGACACCATTTCATTAAATTAATTTACCTTTGCATCATGCAAATTCAAGTTATAAAATCTAAAATTCATCGAGTAAAAGTAACTGGAGCTGATTTAAATTATATTGGCAGTATTACTATTGATGAAACTTTACTGGAAGCCTCAAACATTATTGAAGGTGAAAAAGTATCTATTGTAAATATTAATAATGGCGAACGCTTTGAAACTTACGCTATAAAAGGAGAGAAAAATTCGGGCGAAATCACCCTTAACGGACCTGCCGCAAGAAAAGTTCAAAAAGACGACATCATTATCATTATATCCTATGCAACCCTGGAATTTGAAGAGGCTAAAGCCTTCAAACCATGGATCATTTTCCCTAATGAAAACGATAATTCGCTAACTTAAGTTTTCCTTTTACGCCTTAATAATACCACTGTTTGTCAAAATTATTTTTGAACAAACAAGATTTCTTTTGCTTAAATCAAAAAGATTTAAGCCCACAAGTTCATTGCTTTATTTTAAATTCCTACAGTAACAAAAAAGCAAATAAAGTATTATATTGCTACACTATTTCAATACTTTTTAATTCACTGAAATGCCCAAATCATGAAAAAAGTTTACTTACTGCTTACCTTAATTTCTTTTTCTGTTTTTTCGCAGAAAACATTCGACAACATCAAATCTGAAAAACTTGGTGTAGAAAGAAGAATAACCATTGGACTTCCAGAATCCTACGAGGCCAATCCCGAAAAAAAATATCCTGTTTTATACCTGTTAGATGGCGATTATTTATTTGATCCTTTCTCCGGAGCTTTAAGTTATGGTGCCTATTGGGGAGATTTACCCGAAGTAATTATTATTGGCGTTCATCAAAATAAAAATGACGAACGTGAAGACGACACAACAGTGGATCAAAATACTGGACTTCCTTTTGAAAAAGGAGCCGAATTTTTTGAATTCATTGGTGCCGAATTAGTGCCTTATGTCGAAAAAAAATACCGCACATCACCTTTTAGAATTATTGCCGGTCATGATGTAACGGCAAGTTTTATCAACTTCTACTTGTATAAAGAAAAACCTCTTTTTAATGCGTACATTTCTTTTAGCCCTGAACTGGCTAATAAAATGGAAGTTAGAATACCGGAGAAATTTTCTAAAATAACAGAGCCTTTATTTTATTATGTATCTGCCGCAGACGGAGATAATAAAAAAATCAAAGAACCGATAGAAAAATTAGACAGCAATATTAAAATAGCTAATAATCCATTAGTAAATTATAAGTACGACTTGTTTAAAGGTACAACACATTATACTGAGGTCTTGCACGCTATTCCAAGTGCATTATACCAAATATTTGAAGTATACCGACCAATCAATTCTGCGGAATACAATAATAAAATTGCTGTTCTTGAAACAGGTTATGCTGATTATCTGGAAAACAAATACAACGTAATGTCTAAAGTTTTAGGAGTTCAGATTCCGGTAAGAATGAGCGACTTTAAAGTTATAGAAACCCTGATCCTGAAAAAGAATGCTTATGATGAATTAGGTAAAATGGCCGAAATTGGAAATGTAAATTACCCAAAAGCCATGTTAGGAGAATACGAGTTAGGTTTGATGTATGAAAAAATGGGAGATCCTAAAAGAGCTTCAAAAAAATATCAAAATGCTTCACAAATGGAGCCAATTGGAGATTTAAACAAAGATTTGATGTACGAGAAAATCGACCAGATGAAAACACTTGAAAAAACCAGTAAATAATGTCTAAAGTTAAAACTTCCTTTTTTTGCCAGAATTGCGGTACCCAATATGCCAAATGGCAAGGACAATGCAATGCCTGCAAAGAATGGAATACTATTGCTGAAGAAATCATTCAAAAGCAGGAAAAAGTAGCCTGGAAAAGCGAACCAACACCAAGTGGAAAAGCTCCCCGCCCTTTAAAAATTAATGAGATCGACTCGACTCAGGAAATCCGTATGGATACTACTGATGGCGAATTGAACCGCGTTTTGGGTGGCGGAATTGTTCCGGGATCTTTGACACTTTTGGGCGGTGAACCCGGAATTGGGAAAAGTACACTTTTACTTCAGATATCATTAAAATTACCTTATAAAACTTTATATGTTTCGGGCGAGGAAAGTCAGAAGCAAATAAAAATGCGTGCTGAAAGAATCACGCCAAATAGTGACAATTGCTATATCCTGACAGAAACCAAAACGCAGAATATCTTCAAACAAATTGAAGCTATTCAGCCTGAAATTGTCATTATCGACTCGATTCAGACTTTGCATACAGATTATATTGAATCGACTGCCGGAAGTATTTCTCAGATTAGAGAAACTACTGCCGAATTGATCAAGTTTGCCAAAGAAACCAATATTCCGGTTATTTTAATCGGGCATATTACAAAAGACGGAAACATTGCCGGACCAAAAATCCTCGAGCATATGGTCGATACCGTTTTACAATTTGAAGGCGATCGAAATCACGTGTATCGAATTTTACGTTCGCTAAAAAACCGTTTTGGTTCTACTGCCGAATTGGGAATTTACGAAATGTTAGGAAGTGGTTTACGCGAAGTCAGCAATCCATCAGAAATATTAATCTCGCACAAAGACGAAGAAATGTCCGGAACGGCGATTGCTACTACCATGGAAGGCATGCGACCGTTGATGATCGAAATACAATCGCTGGTAAGTACCGCAGTTTACGGAACTCCACAACGAAGCACAACAGGTTATAATGCCAAAAGACTAAACATGATTTTAGCGGTTCTAGAAAAAAGAGCCGGATTTCGCTTAGGCGCAAAAGACGTTTTCCTGAATGTAACGGGCGGAATTTCTGTTGATGATCCAGCAATTGACCTTGCGGTTGTTGCTGCTATTTTATCATCAAACGAAGATATTCCGGTAACAAAAGGCTTTTGTTTTGCCGGCGAAGTGGGACTTTCGGGCGAAATTCGTCCTGTAAATCGTGTGGATCAAAGAATTCAGGAAGCCGAAAAATTAGGTTTCACCACTATTTTTGTCTCTAAGTACAACAAAATTGCCTTAAAGAATACCGGAATCAAGATTGAACTTGTAGCAAAAATTGAAGATGTGGCGGGCATTCTTTTTGGATAAAACCGCAACATTCTATTTTTAAAAAAAAATCTCGCTCACGAACATCAATTTAACGAATGTACATGAGCGAGATTTTTTTATAAAACAACTTCTACTATCTTAAAACTCTAAAGCTACCTTCTGTAACAGTAAATGTCTGTTCTCCTGAAGTTCCCGAAAAAGTAAATGTGCCTTCAATTTTTTTATCATCAACAGCGGTAATATTTATTTTTCCAGATTTAGCATTAGCATTCTTTATTGCAGGCATAAAACTAAAAGACGCTTGATAAGTAGTCTCCATATTTGATAAATCATATACGATCTCATGGCTTCCCTTGGTAACATTCAAAGGCGTCCATAATGAAATTTTTTTGTATGTGTCATCAATTCCCGTACTTCCCATAATATTCATGTTTAACGACGACATAAGGCCAGGCTCAAAATTGTATACTTTCCCATTGTATGTGAATTTGATAAATTCCTCTTGATTTTCCGGAGTTCCTTCATCATCAGAATCATTACTACTGCATGACGACAACACCATTGCACAAATAGCAAAAGACAAAAACATAATTTTTTTTAAGATTTTCATTGGTTTGATTTTAATATTATTAATGAAGCAAATATATATTGTGTAAATTGTAAAACTTTACGGCTTCTCTCAATTTTGACGCTAAACCATAAATTCCTTCTATTATCTAGAAAAACACAAAACATAATAACAACAAAATCAAACCTTTAGAACATTATAGAAAATTTATAAGGAAAACTTTATAAGCAGATAAATTTAAATTTAAATTTACACTAGCTTTGAAAAGCGAAAAATTTCGAATACCAATCTCCATTTATGAAATTCCCAAAACAAAAAATATACAAGGCACTTATAATACTTGCATTAGTATTGGTAGTGCTTTTTTTAGGCTTTTACTTTTTTCGTGATTCGCTTTTAAAACAAGCTATCGCCAAAGTAAAAACTAAGATGAATACCGAATACAACAGTACATTTTCTGTAAAATCGGCTACGTTTGATGGTTTAAATGGTATTAAATTAACCAATGTTGTTCTGGTTCCTAAAAATGCCGATACACTTTGTAACATTGAAAAAATTGAAACCAGTATCAGTTTATCTAATTTACTAATTGGTGATGTACAAATTGGAACTTTAAAAGTAAACAACGGTTATATTCAATTAGTAAAAAAAGGAAATGTCCGCAATTTTGATGCTTTCTTAAAGAAAGACAAAGCCGACACTGATAAAAACGAAAAAAGAAAATACGCCACTTTTGCCTATCGCATTATTTCAAAATTACTGAATCTGGTTCCGACAGATATGAAGTTGGAAAACCTGAATTTCAGAATTGATGATAATGGCAAAAAAACCTCTGTCGCAGTAAATAAACTCGTTTTAGACAACAAACAACTCGAAACCAATCTTCATGTTCAAAGCAAAGATTTTGATCAGCGCTGGAACATAAAAGGATTTACTGATCCAAGAAATAAAAAAGCCGATATTCGTTTTTTCAATCTTGATACCGGAGCAATTCGTGTTCCGTATTTAGACGAACGTTATAATTTAAAAGCAAGTTTCGATTCTATCCGATTAAATGTTCAGAATATAGAAAAAGACGGCAGCGAATTGCATATCGAAGGTTACACTTCTATCGCCAATTTAAAAATCAACCACCCAAAAATTGCCAGTAAAGACGTTGTGATAAAAAATGCGCGTTTTGATTATCGCTTTTTATTAGGAGATGATTTTATTTCGATCGACAGCACTTCGACCATGCAACTGAACAAGATAAAAGTGAAACCTTATATTTCTTACAGCACCGAAAAAGATACCATTTATACGTTGAAAGTGGATATCCCAAAAATGAAAGCGCAGGATTTTATCGTTTCATTGCCTGATGGATTGTTTACACACTTTCAGGGAATGGAAGCTACGGGAAATTTCGACTACAAACTGGATTTCAAATTCAATAAAAACAAACCGAATACTTTAGTTTTTGATAGTAAACTCAATAAAGAAGATCTAAAAATCACCAAATATGGTGAAGCCGATCTCAACAAATTAAACGGTGAATTTGTCTATCGCGCCATTATTCAGAATGTTTTGCAAAGACCGGTTTTAGTTGGAAATGCAAATCCTAATTATACACCTTTAGATCAGATTTCGCCTTATTTAAGAAAATGTGTCCTGACGACCGAAGATCCTTCTTTCTTCTCCCATCGCGGATTCATTAATGAAGCTTTCAAGCAATCTATTTTAAAGAATATCAGAACCAAAAAATTCTCTCGCGGTGCTAGTACTATTAGTATGCAATTGATTAAAAATGTTTTCTTAACCAGAGAAAAAACACTTTCGCGTAAACTGGAAGAAATTCTATTGGTTTATATTTTGGAGAACAATCGTGTTGTTAGTAAAGAAAGAATGCTGGAAGTCTATTTCAACATCATCGAATGGGGACCAAATGTATACGGAATTGGCGAAGCAAGTCATTTCTATTTCCAAAAAAGTCCATCGGCTTTAAATGTAGATGAATGTTTGTACCTGGCGACTATTATTCCGAAGCCAAGAAAATTCATGTATCAGTTTAATGATCAGGGAAATCTGAAAGACTTTGCTGTGCAAAATCAGAAGTTTTTAAAAAATTTAATGTTTCGTCGCGGTCTTTTAGTTCCTGAAGATACAATAGGCCAGCTGCCGGTTTATATTTCCGGTAATGCACGTTCTTTAATACGGATAAAAGCTCCTGACTCAACTGCGGTTAAAAACGATTCGCTGTCGATAGAAGAAGAATTTGACTTATAATATTTGTTTAACCGCAAGGTTTTACGCAAGGCGCGCTAAGATTTCTTTAAGTTGTGAAATAAAAACCTTTGCGAACTCTGCGTAAAACCTTGCGAACTTTGCGGTTAGAAAACTACTTAAAGTTCTTTAGAAAATCTTCTTTATAAGTAGGCGACACTTCGATTTCGGCTCCGTCGTTTAGCGTTACAATTCCGCCTTTATTGTATGATTTCACACAATTCATATTAATGATATGAGATTTATGAACCCGGATAAAAGGCAAAGGCAAAATTTCTGAAAAGTGTTTCAAAAACCGGCAAACCATTTTCTTGTTTCCATTATTCAAATACAAATCAGTGAAATTTCCATTTCCGCGCAAGCGAACTATTTCTTCCATTTTTACCACTTCAAAACCTTCCAGCGTTGGTAAGATTACCTGTTGTTTCTCTGGTTTTGATTCATGAAAGTTCTCAACGATAATTTTATTTCTGTTAAAAATCTCATGATTCATAATTTGATGCTGCACTTTATTTACCGCAACAATCAATTCTTCGATACTAATGGGTTTTAGCAAATAATAGGCCGCACTTTGGTTTAATGCTTTTAGCGAATATTCAGAAAATGCTGTGGCAAATATAGTTTCGAATTGCAGATCTTTACACGCTTCAAGAACATCAAAAGCGTTCCCAAAAGGCATTTCGACATCAAGAAAAACCAATTGAGGCTGAATTTCATGCAGCAAAGGGACAGCTTCTTTTATATTCTGCGCCTCACCTACAACTTCAACCTGCGGACAATATTTACTCAAATAATTTTTGAGTACTTCGCGCGCCGCCAATTCATCCTCGACAATTACACTTTTTATCTTCTGAAATGTCATCATATTTTATCAATTAATGGAAAAACAATCTGAACAATTGTTCCGGATTCCGGCAAAGCTTTCTCTTTAATTTCAAAAGTAATATTCTTTTTATACAATTCATTCAGCAACCCAATTCGTTCATTGGTATTATTAAGGCCACGCGATTCATGTACTTTCTGGTTGCTTGTTTTCAGTTCCTTGCTTTTGGCTAAACCAATTCCGTTATCATCAATAATTACGACAACTTTACCATCAACAAACTGAAATTGAAGCTGTAGAAAACCTTTTTTGTCGAGATAACGTAAACCGTGCCAAATTGCATTTTCTAAATGAGGCTGAATAATCATATTGGGTACAAAAACACTCTCGGCATCCAGCTTTTCATCAACAGTAATTTCAAAATCAAACTTATCCTGAAAACGCAAATGTTCCAGATCCAGGTATTTTTTTAATTGCTCGACTTCTTTATCCAGCGAAATAAAATCTTTGTTCGAATTTTCCATCATATCCCGCATCAGGTTCGAATACGAAGTCAGGTATTTATTGGCTTCCAGTTCTTTGTTTTCAGAAATAAACTGGTTGACACTATTCAGACTATTAAAAATAAAATGCGGATTCATCTCGCGTCGTAACGATTGCAAAGCGATTTCTTTGTTCTTGATTTTTATAGCATACAAAGCTTTTACAATAAAGGCGAACAAGAGCAAAAGCAATAAAATTGATCCTAAAAGAAAATAATTGAAGGTATTTTTCTTGGTAATTAATTCATCTTTTAATGATTTTTCTTTTTCAAGCTGACGTATTTTACCTTCTGTAACCTGAAAAGTTTTTGCATTAATCAAAGTCGTATCAGAATGAATTAACTCATCAAAATTTTGAAAGAATTGCTCATAAAGAGCCATACTCTCTTTTTCATTCCCGTTAGATTTATAATATTTTGCAAGGGCTGATAAAGTATTTTTGGCTTCCGCCGAATTTCCTTTTTTAGACGCTAAATCATACGCTTCTTTCAATGAAACTAAAGCTTTCTTTGGTTCTTCTTTTTTAAAATAAAGTGTTGCCAGCGATTGCAATTGCTTGATCTGAGTATTAAAGTCTTGTTTGGTTACGGCTTCTGCCAATAGTTTTTGATTGATTCCAATTGCTTTTTCAAACTGATTGTCTGAGGCGTAAACATTGGCAATTTCATTCTTAATTTTAATTACAGATTCCGGTTTGTCTTTTGCGTAAACGAGTGCATTTTTATAGCTTTCTATTGCAACACTTTTATCTTTTAGGTCTAATGAATTTTGAGCTTTCTGAACATATGCTTCTGTAACTTCCTGACTTTTCTTTTCCTTTTTCAGCAATTCAATATTAGAATCTACATAATTGGTCTGACTGGCAGGATTTGACTGATTTTTAAGTCGGTTGGCATCGTTTAAGTTGATCTTTTCTTCAGAAACATCTTTTGCTAATGCACCTGCAACTTCGTAATTTTTAATGGCCGAGTTAAAGTTTTTTTGACTTTCCTGTACTTTGGCCAAACTACGCGTTACACGGATTTTATCTTCAGTCCTTTTTAATTTGGTGTAACTGTTTAATGCCCTCTTAAAATATTCCTCGGCTTTGGCATTATCACCATTATTCAAAAATTCGTTGGCCAATTTTTCATAATTCACGGCAATTTTCGATTCATTATTTTCATCCAATGAAACAGATAAATCTTCTGCCGCCTTACTGATTTTGACCTGCTTGCTTTTTTCGGCTTTAGGCACAGGAATTTCCTGCGCTATTGTTTGTTGCGGAAACAATAGCACTGCATAAAGCATACTAAAAATAATTAACCAATGACGTTTCACAAATAAGTTGTTTTGAAAATGTAAAGTAACTTAATTTCAAATTCCTATCCTATATTTTTCACCAAGTCAAAAGACCCGTTGACCCATTCTTCCAAAAATACGTTTTTTCGATCAATACATTTGATTATCAATTTAAAAACTATAATCATGAAAAAACTATTCTTTACATTCTTAACAACACTATTTTCTTCCTTTATAATGGCACAGGCTTCCGGAAATATCAATTATCAACATCAGCAATCTTATAACAACAATACGATTGATATAAATTTCCCTTCAAATACCGATATTATTGTAAGTGTAAAAGGGCTTGCAAATGTTAAGGCAGACGCCTATACGGCAATTTTCAGCATTACTCAAACCGGCAAAACAACTAAGGAAGTGAATGAATTAATGGACCAAAGAATTACGCAGTCATTAAACGAAATTAAAGTTAAAAAAGGAGTTGAAACTTTTGTCGACATGATTTCTTTTGTTCCGGTTTACCAATACGAAACAGAGAAAAAAGTGTTTAATCGAAAGACTTATAATGAAGTTCCCGCAGGATTTGAACTCAAGAAAAACATTCATATAAAATTCGCTGATCCTGCTCAGCTTAATGAATTTATTTCGATTTTATCCAATTATGAAATATACGATTTGGTACGGGTTGATTATTTCTCGAATGCATTAGAAACCCTCAAAAAAGAAATGACAAACAAAGCAAAACTTCTTATTCAGGAAAAATTAAAAAACTATCAGGAATTGCTGGGAGAAACATTTACAAATGCTGAGAAAAAAATCACTGATGATTTCATTATAAACGTACCCGTAGAAATGTATAAATCGTATGAAGCCTACAATAGTTCTTCTTTAAACTTAAAAAAGGCAAACATTAATCAAATCAACAAATCGGTTACACTTTATTGCCAGCCGATACTTAATAAAGATTTTGATTTTGTAATTAATTCAACTGTTTTAGAACCTGTTATTCAAATACAATATGAAATTAAAATTGCGATTAACAGAGAAAAGAAACCGGTTTTAAAAACAGACAAAGAATTTATTCTGGTGACTCCAAACGGTGATTTAAAAAACCTGAATATCAATACAACGAAACAAAAACTAATTGCACAGCATCATTTCACCAAGTCAAAATACCGTTTCACCCTTTCTGTAAAAAATGAGGTCTTTAAGTTTTTAAATTTGATCTGTAATCAACAATTAAAAACTCGAAATCATGAAATCAAATCTATTTATCTCAGCACTTTTGGTCACTACAATCTCTTTGGTAAGTTTTACTTCTTCGAATGCAAATTCTAAAAAGAATACTGTAATCGAAAAACCAGTAGTAACAGAAAACACCAAGATACAGGTAGCGCTTTTACTGGACACCTCGGGCAGTATGGATGGTTTGATAGACCAGGCAAAATCCAGGCTTTGGAACATTGTAAATACGCTGACCACTTTAAAATATGACGGAAAAACACCTGATATCGAAATCGCATTATATGAATATGGAAATGACGGATTATCTCAAAAATCGAATTACATAAGACAAATAGCGCCTCTTTCGACAGATCTGGATTTGATTTCTGAAAAACTGTTTGCCCTAAGTACAAATGGAGGCAGTGAATATTGCGGAGCTGTTATTCAGGACGCTACCAAAAAATTGAAATGGGCGAAAGACAACAACAATATGAAGCTGATTTATATTTCCGGAAATGAAGAATTCAATCAGGGCGGGATTAATTATAAAGAAGCTATTAGCGATGCTTTAAAAAATGGCATTTATGTGAATACTATTTATTGCGGAGATAAAACTCAAGGCATACGCGAACTATGGAAAAATGGTGCAGATTACGGAAAAGGGAAATATTTTAATATTGATTCTAATGAATCTGTACGATACATTGCCACACCTTATGATGATGAAATTACAAAGTGCAATGAAAAAATCAACAACACCTACATTAGTTATGGGGCCAAAGGTTCTGCTAAAAAAATGAATCAGGAAGCGCAGGATAAAAATGCACAAAAAGTTTCGGCCTCAAATTATGCTGAACGTGCGGTGAGCAAATCAAAAGCGGTTTATAAAAATGAAAGCTGGGATTTGGTCGACAAAGTCAAAGAGGACAAAACGGCTATTTCTAAAATTAAAAAAGAAGAATTACCAAAAGAACTTCAGAATAAATCTGAAGCCGAGATCAAAACAATTGTCGAGCAAAAAACGAAAGAGAGAGCTACAATCCAGAAAGAAATTGGCGAATTGGGCAAAAAACGTCAGCAGTTTATTGATGCCGAAACTAAAAAAACCAAGAAACAAGATGATTTGGGAAATGCCATCAACACATCGATCGTGGGCTTTGCAAAACTAAAAGGTTATACAGTGGAGAAATAAAATCAAGCGGTAATCATGAAAAAGAAAATTTTCCTTTTGCTGCTGTCCAGCATTTTTGGTCTGAGTTTTGCATGTATGAACAAGAAAGAAGAATCGATAAGTATTAAAAGTTCAAAACCGGTTTACTCCTACGAAGAGAAGCTAAAAAGTGAGATCACTGAAATCAGGAGTTTTTTGGGGAAAACGCCTAAATACAATTCAGATGTTGTTTTCTTTTTAGACATGAAGATTGAATCTGGAAAAAACCGGTTTTTTATTTACGATTTAAAACACAACAAACTACTCGATAAAGGTCTGGTCGGACATGGTTCCGGATCAGAAACAGGAACTCCGGGAAAATTGAAATTTAGCAATGTAAAGAATTCGAATTGCAGCTCTTTAGGCAAATATGCCATTGGCGGTTCCTATTCGGGAAGATTTGGCAAAGCCTATAAATTATATGGTTTAGACCAAACCAATAGCAATGCTTTCGACCGCAATATAGTACTTCACAAATATATTGACGTTCCGTTTGACGAGCAAATTAATCCTATTTGTAACAGTTTGGGATGCCCAATGGTAAATGAAAAGTTTTTTAGGATCATCGAAAAAAAGATTGATAATTCTAAAAAGACAATCATTTTAGTAATTTATTATTAAGTTAAACCAACCTTAGGGCCATTTTTGTTATCTATAATTTTATAATAACACTTTAAATTATAAACTCATGATTAAAAAACAAGCCACATTGCTCTTATTGCTAATAAGCACGTTTGTATTGGCACAAAAGCCAATTTTTACTACTGCCAAAGTAAAATCAGCAACAGTATATTTTAATGCCGCCGAATTATCTCAAACTGCAACTGCAACACTTCCGGCTGGTGCGAGCGAAATTGTAATCAAAAACGTAGCGGTGAATTTAAATGAAAATTCTGTGCAAATTGGTGCGCCATCAAACGTAACAGTTCTTTCGGTTCAGTTTACCAACAATTATATTTCAGAATATGAAGCCGATTCTAAATCGCCTGCACTAAAAATAGTAAGGGACAGTATCGTTTTGGTTCAGAAGGAAATTCAGAAAGTGCATAATACGATTAATTCAGAAAACAAAACGATCCAGCTTTTAGATAAAAACCAACAGATTTCGGGAGTAAATTCAGGCTTGAACGTAACCGAATTAATGAAAATGGTTGATTATTATAAAAACAAGCAAATTGAGATTGCCAACAATATCAATACTCTTACAGAGAAACAGACAAAGCTGAATGAAACGCTTCGAAAATTGAATAATAAGCTGGAAATAAACGCAAATAAAGAAGAGAAAACATCATCAGGAAAACTAATCTTACAGGTGATGAATCAAACTGCCGGAGTAATTCCGTTCGACATTTCTTATCTAACGGATAATGCAACCTGGACACCTTTTTATGATTTGCGTGCCGAAAGCGTTACATCGCCAATTAATATGATGTACAAAGCACAAGTGGTTCAGAACACGGGTATTGACTGGAAAAAAGTAAAACTGACTTTATCAAGCGGACAGCCTAATCAAAATAATCAGGCACCAATATTAAGTTCTTGGTTTTTAGCCAATCAAACCTATGGGCAAGTGACTACTACTGCTTATGGATTGAGCAAAAGAAATCAGATTCAGGGAAGTATTGCAAAAGTTTCAAGAGAAGCAGAAAAATCTATGGATATGGCTGCTCCTGTAATGATGGAATCATCAGTTTCTAATTATACTACTGTTGCAGAAAACCAACTGAATGTTTCGTTTGATATTGATATCCCCTATGATATTTTATCGAATGGAAAAATACACAGTGTTTCATTAAAAGAAATTAAATTACCTGCAACTTATAAATATTATGCAGTTCCACGAGTAGAGAATGAAGCATTTTTGTTGGCCGAAATTGCAGATTACAGTAAGTATAATTTACTAAGAGGTGAAGCTAATATTATTTTTGAAGGGATGTATGTTGGTAAAACTTTCATAGAACCTAATCAAACCAGTGATACTTTGAATCTGAGCATGGGGCGTGATAAAAAGGTTTCGATAAAACGCGAAAAAGTCGCTGATAAATCAGGAACTAAGTTTTTATCTACTAAAAAAGAACAAACTTTTACTTTTGATATTACCGTGAGAAACAATAAAAAAGAAGCGGTCGAATTGTTATTGAAAGATCAATACCCATTAAGTACCAACAAAGAAATTGAGGTAGAATTATTGCAAACCGACGGTGCAAAAGTAAATGCCGAAACCGGAATAATAACCTGGCAATTGCAGCTGAAACCAAATGAAAACAAGAAATTCAGAATTAGTTATAAAGTCAGATATCCTAAAGATCAGAATTTGAATTTATAAGAAAATAGAATTTAAACACGAATTCCACTAATTCTCACGGATTGCTCTGTGTTTATTAGTGGAATTTGTGTTTAATCTAAAAACTCTAATTAAGGAGCCGGATCAGGAATTATCGCCTGAACTGCAGCAATCTCGGTTAAAATTTCTTTTGACAAGAACACATCTATAGTGTCGATATTTTCTTTTAGTTGTTCCATTGTCGTCGCACCAATAATCGCACTGGTTAAAAACGGTTGTTGCAAAACAAATCCCATTGCCAGTTCTGTCAATGTCAGGCCGTGTTTTTTTGCAATTTCCTGATACAATCTTGTTGCTTGGGTACATTGATCACTATTATAACGCGTGTATTGCGGGAAAAGATTGATTCTCGCATTTGGATGTGCTTCTCCGGTTAAAAATTTACCCGTTAAAACTCCAAAAGCTAAAGGAGAATATGCCAGTAAACCTACATTTTCGTATTTAGAAATTTCGGCAGAACCTACTTCAAAAAGACGATTCAATAAGTTATACGGATTTTGAACGGTTTTGATTCTTGGCAGGTCTTGATATTTGCTTTCTTCCAGAAAACGCATCATTCCCCACGCATTTTCGTTAGAAACCCCAATGTGTTTGATTTTACCTTCTTTGATTAATCCGTTAAAAGTTTCCAGAATTTCTCTAAAATTATCTTCCCATTCGGCATCGTGATCTTTAAAACCGCGTTGTCCAAAATAATTTGTTGGTCTTTCCGGCCAATGCATTTGGTACAAATCGATATAATCTGTCTGAAGACGTGTTAAACTATTTTCTAAAGCATATTTAATGCTTTCCGGAGAGAAATCTACTTTCTCACGCATGTAGGTAAAATTAGGGTTTGGTCCCGCAATTTTAGAGGCCAAAACCACTTTTTCGCGATTTCCGGTTTTCTTGAACCAGGTTCCTATGATCTTCTCGGTACTTCCGTAAGTGGCTTCGTTTGCAGGAACCGAATACATCTCGGCAGTATCAAAAAAATTAATACCTCTTTCGAGTGCATAATCCATTTGTTGATGTCCTTCTGCTTCGGTGTTTTGCTGCCCGAAAGTCATTGTTCCGAGGTTTATTTTACTAACTTTTATGTCGGTGTTGGGTAGTGTGGTATACTTCATTTCTTTTGAGTTTCTAAGTTGCTGAGTGACTAAGATTCTAAGTTTACAGCTTTTGAATTATAAAACTCAAAGATACGACGGGATTTTTCAAATGAAAATTGTACAAAAGTTAAAAAAAGGATAAGAATATGAATTCCATCTAATCATTATCCCAATCTAGCATTTCTTTCTCTAAATCTTCTTTCGAAATTATCCTATTGTGTTTTATATCTTCCAAACCCAATTCTACTTTTTGATGATATTCTACCCATAATAAATTATTCTTTTCAACAAGATTTGGATCAACAAATATCATATCTTTCTTTTTTAAACATCTCATAACTTTTACTTTTATTTCTTCTATAGATATAGTCCCTAACGGGACAATCATTTAGACGATTCTTCTCTTCTACTACCAACATCTAACTCCTAACGGAGTATTCTTAAAATTATTTTTCTTTAAGACAAATTGCGACAAAACCAAAACATTTTAAGCCTTAAAAATATCTCGAAGAGATTAAATATTGGTAGAAAAAATAATACAAACGAATATTTGTCCCGTTAGGGACTACATTATATAAAATGAATAATCTATTTTTCATTTCTTACAAGGTTTTCAAAACCTTGCAAGAAATACTAGAAACCAAAAAAGGCCCAAAGTAAAACTTTGAACCTTTTTAATCTTAAAAAAAACTTAGCAACTTAGCCTCTCAGAGACTTAACAACTTAATTAATACTATTCAACATCTCAGCGATTTCATCTAATCTTGGTGTTAGGATGATTTCGATTCTGCGGTTTTTAGCTTTTCCTTCCGGGGTAGCATTACTCGCTAGCGGAGAAAACTCGCTACGACCTGCTGCTGTTAGTTTTTGTTTATTGATTTTAGCGTTTTCACTTAAAATATTTACAATTGCTGTAGCTCTTTTTGTAGATAAATCCCAGTTGTTTGCAATTGGTCCAGAACCTGCATACGGATCATCATCAGTATGACCTTCGATAAGAACCGAAAGATCAGGATTGTCTCCTAATACTTTTCCTAATTCTACAACGGCTTTTCTACCTTCGGTTCCAACGGCCCAGCTTCCTGAATTGAAAAGCAATTTGTTTTCCATAGAAACATATACTTTTCCGTTTTTTTGTTCTACTGTAAGACCTTTACCTTCAAAACCATTTAAGGCTTTAGACAAAGTTTCTTTTAGTTTTTTCATTGCTGCTTCTTTAGCTGCAATCATAGCTTCAAGTTCGTTTAAGCGACTTGCTGTTTTATCCAGACTTGCTTGTTCTTCGGCTAGTTTTTTTGATTTTGCTTCTAATTGTGCCAGCAATTCACGGTTTTTAGCCATGTTTTTCTCTAATGCATCGTTGCTGTTTTTCTCTAGTGCGTTGTATGAATCCTGCAAAACTTTGAATTTGTTTTGTGCTGCGGCAAGATCTGCTTTTTGTTTGGCAAGATCATCTTTTTTGCTGGCCAGATCTTTTGTTAGTTTATCACGTTCTAATTCTAATTCGTTTTTTGCTTTTTGTAAATCGGCATTTTGATCAGCGATTGAACGGTTTTCTTTTTTAAGATCTGAATATTTTGTTTCAAGATCGTTGTAAATTTTCTTGGATACGCATGAAGTCATAGACATAGCTACAACTATTAGTCCGATGGAGGCCTTTTTAATCATATTACTTTTTGGTTTTTATTTTTGGGGCGCATTAATAATTCAAAATTTCTTGTTTTACGGAGAGCCCTAGCCCTGATGGGAACGCCATCCTTTTGTGGTGGGGTTCACCACAAAAATATAGTGGACAGCAGGAAATAGCTCCTTAAAATTAAAATTCCAATCCAGAAGCCTCGGGATAAATTTCAAATTGCAAAATAGCTAAATAATGCTCGTCCCTAAACTCGCTATTCTCTCAACAAGAACAGTACCAAACTTTACTCGATTTCTACTAAAACCGGGCAGTGATCTGAATGTACTGCATCTGGAAGAATTACGGCACGTTTTAATCTGTGTTGCAAAGAATCGCTTACCAAATTGTAATCGATACGCCAGCCTTTGTTATTTCCTCTGGCTCCGGCGCGGTAACTCCACCATGAATAATGATGCGGATCTTTATTGAAATGACGGAAACTATCAACAAAACCTGATTTCATAAAGCCATCAAGCCAGGCGCGTTCTGCAGGTAAAAATCCTGAAACAGTTTTGTTACGAACGGGATCATGAATATCGATGGCTTCGTGGCAAATATTATAATCGCCACAAATAATTAAATTAGGTATTGTTAGCTTTAGCTCGTTAATATAAGTTTGAAAGTCATCCATAAACATAAATTTATGGTCTAATCTCTCAATATTGGTTCCAGACGGAAGGTATAAACTCATTACTGAACAATCGTCGAAATCGGCACGAAGGTTACGTCCTTCAAAATCCATGTGCTGAATGCCGGTTCCGTAAACCACATTATTGGGTTTTATTTTAGATAAAATAGCCACTCCGCTATACCCTTTTTTGGTAGCCGGATAATAATATTGATATGGGTAACCTGCAGCAGTAATATCGTTTACGGGAATTTGTTCTTCGGTTGCTTTTATTTCCTGAAGACAAATAACATCAGGATTAGCCTGTTGCAACCATTCGATGAAGCCTTTAGTTATTGCGGCACGTATTCCGTTTACATTATAAGAAATAATTTTCATTAGTGTTTTTTTTGGATTTCAAATGTAATAAAAAAGTGGAAAGTTTGTGTTTGAAACAACGAAAAGTAGACTTTTTTGTTATCTTTGTTCGCTGCTCTAATAAATTAAAAATAGTACATGGGTTTAGTTACCGCGAAAGAAGTTGCAAAGGCAATAAATGTTGAAAAGTACGGAGTTCTTGGTACTTTTTCAGGCTGGATTCTTATGAAGGTCCTTAAAATTTCTACCCTTAATAAAATTTACGATCATAATAAACATTTAGAAGACGTTGCGTTTTTGAACGGAGTATTGGATGAATTGCAAATTAAATTCGAAATTCCGGAAGAAGATTTAAAACGTTTACCTAAAGATGGTGCTTATATTACCATTTCAAATCACCCGCTTGGAGGAATTGATGGTATATTGCTATTGAAATTAATGCTCGAAAGAGAACCAAATTTCAAGATCATTGCCAACTTTTTATTACACCGAATTGTTCCGCTTAAAAAATACATCATGCCGGTGAATCCTTTTGAGAATCATAAGGATGCTAAATCGAGCGTAGTGGGAATTAAAGAAACGTTGCGTCATTTAAGTGATGGAAAACCTTTGGGGATTTTCCCTGCCGGGGAAGTTTCAACCTACAGAGATGGGAAATTAGTTGTAGATAAACCCTGGGAAGAAGGCGCTCTAAAATTGATTAGAAAAGCCAAAGTTCCGGTTGTACCTATTTATTTTCATGCTAAAAACAGCCGATTATTCTATTGGCTTTCTAAAATTGATGATACTTTACGAACTGCAAAATTACCATCGGAATTGCTTACGCAGAAAGACCGTGTAATTAAAGTTCGTATTGGAAAACCAATTTCTGTAAACGAACAAAACGAGTTTGAATCGTTTGAAGATTACTCGGAGTTTTTAAGAAAGAAGACTTATATGCTTGCCAATCCTTTCGAAAAGGACCATAAATTACTGGACACGGCGAGTTTAAAAATACCAAAAGCACCTAAAAAAATCGTAACGCCTGCGAGTGAGTCAAAAATGATTGACGAGGTGAATATGTTAAGAAATAGTGATTGCCGTTTATTGCAAAGTAAAAACTACGAAGTATTTTTTGCAAGGGCGAAATCTATCCCGAACATTCTCCACGAAATTGGCCGTTTGCGTGAAATCACTTTTCGTGAGGTGGGCGAAGGAACAAATGAATCTATCGACTTAGATCAGTTTGACCAATATTATCACCATATGTTTTTATGGGATGAAGACACTAAAAAAATTGCAGGCGCTTATCGTATGGGACTGGGTTCTGAAATTTACCCTAAGTACGGAATTGAAGGTTTTTATTTGAATGATTTATTTAGATTCGAACCTGAATTGCACGACATGATGCACAAATCGATCGAAATGGGTCGTGCGTTTATCATTAAGGAATATCAGCAAAAACCAATGCCATTGTTCTTGTTATGGAAAGGTATTATTCATACTACTTTGCGTTATCCTGAACATAAATATTTATTGGGCGGCGTGAGTATCAGTAATCAATTCTCTGACTTTTCGAAATCACTGATGATTGAGTTCATGAAGTCGAATTATTATGATCCTTATATTGCGCAGTACATTCACCCTAAGAAAGCGTATAAGGTAAAACTAAAAGACGCTGACAAAGATTTTATCTTTGATGAAGCAGAATCTGACTTAAACAAATTCGATAAAATCATTGATGAATTAGAACCAGGGAATTTACGTTTACCGGTTTTAATTAAAAAATACATCAAGCAAAATGCGCGTGTTGTAGCTTTCAACGTCGATCCTTTGTTTAACAATGCCGTAGATGGTTTAATGTACATAAGAATCGCAGATATTCCAGAAAGCACTATGAAACCGGTTATCGAAGAGTTTCAGATAGAACTGGAGCGTAAATTATCTGAAAAAGAAGATTAGTTTCAAATTTGATATAAAATAAAAAAACTCATAAGCCTCGGCTTATGAGTTTTTTTTTATGTTTTAAAACCAAATCGACTGATGTAATATATCATCAAAAGAATTATTCCTAACAAATAACACTAATCGTATCAAATGATAAAAGGCTAGAAAATAAGCCATATTATAGGCTAATTTTCGATTGTATAAAAGGCCTGTAAAATATTCTTTTTTGGCAATAATTTCTGTGGTTAGTATAATGATAGTCAACCAGCAAAATACAATCACAAAAGGTCCTAAAATATGATAACTAACGCTTTTATAAATATCTCCCTGATAAAAATACACTAACGATTTTGTTATACCACAACCCGGACAAGGAAATCCGGTCACCATCTTGAAAGGACAAAACGACTGATCTGTCTCTAAATGGTCATTGTGATTGTTGAGCATTAAGAAAAACGGAATTATCAGTGTAATTGCTGCACCGATAATTCCGTAAACTTTACGCTTTACTCTGCTATTATTTGTATAATCTGTTGATATCACCTTGTACAATCATTGCTGCTGCCATAGGAAAGAAAAGACCTAAAACAATTAATAAAGTAGACTGATCTTTTTGAAGTTCACCTGTTTTTTCATAAACTTTTGGCAATGCATCTTTACCAGCTAAGTAATAAAAATAAATATTTACCGGCATACAACATCCTGCAAAAATTGCAATAGGCTGCGAAATAACTTCTCTTTTAGCTACAGCATTAAAAACTTCTGCAACTTTAATATTCCAATAAATTAAATATAAACCGCAAGTTAAAAATCCAAAAACCAATACCATTATGGGATCTACTTTGAATACCGGAATTTGCTCATTAAAATCATTAGACGTCTCTTGAAAATTGTTTTCCATTTTTATTTATTAAAATTAATTGGTTAGTTCCTACTCTTTGGATTTTCGGCTACTCCTTATTTAGAAACAATATTATTAAAAATTAACTTTAAAAACTAATAATCACCTGAAAATTGTACAGAAAAAACTCGTTATAAAACTCTAAAAATTATACAAGGCTTGTGAGCTCTTTTTTGCTCAGCTTACTTTGAATACACTGCCTTAATTTTATCGACAATAACCTGCGCCAAACGTTCATGACTTTCAAAAGTCCATCCCGCAATATGAGGCGTCAGCAAAGCATTTTTAGCTTCTAATAAATACTGAAATGCTTCGGGAGTATTTTTATCCTGAAACAAGGTTTCAAAAGATAATTTCTCATATTCTAAAACATCCAGACCTGCGCCCAAAATCTTTTTCGCCTTCATTGCTTCGACCAAATCTGCCGTAACGATATTTTTACCACGTGAAGTATTTATGATCCAAAATGGCTTTGCAAATGCATTTATAAAATCAGTATTTACCATTTTATCCGTTTCAGGAGTCCACGGAAGGTGCAAACTCAAAACATCTGCTTTTTGCTGTAATTCCTGTAGCGAAACTTGTTGGGCATTTTCGTCACCAATATTTTCTAAAATATCATGAAAAATAACATCGACTTCAAAACCACGAAGTTTTTTAGCGAAAGCTTTTCCCATATTTCCGTAACCGATAATCCCCACCGTTTTGCCATTTAATTCATGACCGCGATTGCTTTCACGATTCCAGTGTCCGGCCTTTATCTCGGCGTCGGCCTGATTCAAATTATTAAATAACGATAAAATTACACCCAATGAATGCTCTGCAACAGCGTTGCGATTACCTTCGGGCGCAGCAATTAAATGAATCCCTTTTGCCTCAGCATAATCACAATCGATACTTTCTAAACCCGCGCCAACTCTGGCAATAAACTGTAAATTGGTTGCCTTGTCTAAAAAAGTTTTATCAATTTTAAAACGGCTACGAATTACGATTCCGTTATAATCCTGAATTTTGGCTTCGATTTCTTCTTTAGAAGATTTAAAATCGGCGTGGTTTTCAAAACCGGCATCTTCTAATTGTTGCCAAAGAATTGGGTTATTGCTGTCGATATGCAGAATTTTTATGCTCATTGTATTATATTTTATAAAGCAAAAATACAGCTTATTCTTTATTAAAGTTTACCGTTTATATTAATCTCGCAAAGTCACAAAATCGCAAAGAAAATGATTGACAAAAAAGACATTTTACAAAATCAAACCAGGCATGTATTGAAGACAATAAGCTTAAAATTTTTTATTGGCAGGATTTTTTTTAACTTTGAAAATGCAAAGACTCAGCGATTTTAGCTGAATATATATCTTTCTAAATTCACACAACTCCCTCCACAATGAAACTAACCAAGACCTTTAAAGCCTTTTTTGACAACGAAAAATCAGGAGGATTACTCTTACTATTTGTTACGATTATATCTCTTTACCTGGCCAATTCTTCTTTTCAAACAGAATATATTGCCTTTTGGGAAAAAGACTTAGGCGGGCATTCGATCACACACTGGATTAACGATGGATTAATGACCATTTTCTTCTTATTAATTGGCCTGGAATTAGAACGCGAAATCTACCATGGTGAACTATCAAGTATAAAAAACGCTTCGTTACCAATTATGGCAGCATTTGGCGGAATGTTAGTTCCTGCCGCTATTTTCCTGGCTTTAAATTTTGGAACTGCAACGCAAAACGGAGCAGGAATTCCTATGGCGACTGATATCGCGTTTGCCATTGGGATTTTATCTCTTTTAGGAAAAAGAGTTCCAGCGTCATTAAAAGTGTTTTTAACTGCTTTGGCGGTTATCGATGATCTTGGAGCGATTATCGTTATTGCTATATTTTACACCACCTCAATTGCATTTGTAAATCTTGCCATTGCTTTAGGAATATGGATTTTCTTGTTTATTTTGAATCGAATGAAAATTCATAACCTGATTCCTTATTTAATTGGAGGAATTGTAATGTGGTATTTTATGCTTAATTCGGGAGTTCACGCTACCATTACGGGTGTTATTCTGGCATTTGTAATTCCGTTTGGAGATGGCGGAGAACAATCTTCTTCATATAAACTGCAGCATTTTTTACATAAACCTGTTGCTTTTGTTATTTTACCGCTATTTGCTATCGCCAATACATGCATTGCTATAGAATCTGACTGGCATCAGGGACTAAATCATCCTAATACATATGGAATTATTTTAGGTTTAGTAATAGGAAAACCGTTAGGGATTTTACTTTTTTCTTCGATTGGAGTAAGTGCTGGTTTGTGCGCTTTGCCCAAAAGTCTAAAATGGGCACATATTCTGGGCGCGGGAATGTTAGGCGGAATTGGTTTTACAATGTCAATTTTTATCACGCTTCTGGCTTTTAAAGATCCCGAGGTTATCGTTTTTTCTAAAATTGCCATCCTTATCGCATCCGTACTTTCCGGAATATTTGGATTTGTTTATTTGAAATATACCCTGACAAGAAATAAAACTTCTTGATTTTATGAATTCGATATCTAAAATCACAGCTGTATTCGTACTTGCATTCCTGGTTTTGGCCTGCAATAATAAGCCAAAACCTGCAGTTGAAAAAGATCCCTCTACATCAAAAGTTTCGCTTCAAACGAACACAAATGAAGAAGTGATCGAAGGTTTATATGAAACACAGCCTGAATCGGACAATAACGATGAATGTAAAATTTCGATAACCATAACCAAAACTAAAACTGGTTATAGTTATGCTTTAAAAACGAAACTTCGACAATTAAAAGGTATCGCTAATTTAACCACCAACGAATCCGGAGAAAAAATTATCGTTTTAGAAGGCATAGAATGGGATGAATACGAAGGAGATATTAGCCGTGAAGAAGACAATGATTCTATAGCTGATTCAGAAACAACTTCTCAACAATTGGATATTCCGGTAGGAATTAGCGCCAGTTATACTAAAGACACTCTCACGATTCAGAATTATGGTAACGCCATGAATTCTTATACTAAACTTTCAGAATGTGGGAGGAAGTATATACAGCTTATTAAGAAATAAATTTTTTAAATTCCAAGTAACTAAAGCTGCAAATGAATAAAATCCGTCAAATACTTCTCTTTTCAGTTTTACTTATCACTGCACTTATCGATTTATATTCTATCACATAAAAACTTATGTTCCACCCGCTTTTGATTGCAGAATGCCCGTGCCTGCGTTTTGCGGAAATTCTGATTTAACAGAAAATGAAACAGAAGGAAAAGAGATTTTCAATTCAAATTGCGCAGCCTGTCATAAAAAAAATGCAAGATCTACCGGACCTGCATTGTATCAAATTGACTCATTAGTAATGAAAAAATGGTTAATGAATAAAAGAAACAAAATTGACAGTACTAAAATTGAACAATTTGGAATTGATTATCATAGGATTAAATTTTCCAAAGTTTTAAATAAAAAAGATATAAGCGATTTAATTGAATATTGTCATAATTAATAAATTCCAATTATTCGACAACTTGATTTCTATCAATATTTGACGAGTTTCTAGTACGACTTCTCCCTTCGCTCGAAGTGACAAACTATAACGATAAGCAGTATCTTAAAAACAAAAAAAAATCCCAAACCCCAACAAAGTTGGAATTTGGAATTTTAAATATTGTAATTTATTAAATCTTATCCCTTGATCTGTTTCAAAGAAGTCTTAATACCTTTTATCAAAGACGAACTAAAGCCATTGTGTTCCATTTCGTTCAATCCTACGATTGTGCAGCCCTGAGGCGTTGTTACACGGTCGATTAATTGTTCCGGATGTACTTTTTCCTCTAGCAACATTTTAGCCGCTCCTTTTACGGTTTGTGCCGCAATTGCCAAAGCGGTTTGAGAATCAAAACCTATTTCGATTCCGGCTTGCATCGACGCACGAATGTATCGTAACGCATAAGCTGTTCCGCAGGCACCCAAAACTGTTGCTGCATCCATTAACTTTTCGTCGATAACCGGAGCAGTTCCTAAATCCTGAAACAGGTCAACAATTGGCAATGCTTTTTCTCTGTCCTTTTCAGGGAAAGAGATACAAGTTGCCGATTCGCCAAACTGTGCCGCGATATTGGGCATAATACGAATTACCGGAAAAGCATTGTTTGTTTTTTCCTGAAGCATATC
This sequence comes from Flavobacterium sp. SLB02, assembly GCF_009664855.1. Lineage (GTDB taxonomy): Bacteria > Bacteroidota > Bacteroidia > Flavobacteriales > Flavobacteriaceae > Flavobacterium. The sequence goes on along the minus strand of NZ_CP045928.1, from coordinate 5,438,538 downwards.
CAAAGACAAACCACTCACTGCCGAAGCAATGGTTTTTCCCGGAATTGCTGATAAAATTTCAGCAAAAACAGTATCCACCTGATAAGGTTTAATGGTTAAAATTACCACATCGGCCTCTTGAATATTATGTTTATTATCTGATGAAACCGTGATTCCGTACTCCGTTAAATATTGAATACTGGCGATGTTTCTTCTTGTAACTGTGACTTGATTATTTTTGGAGAATTTAGCAATTCCCAAGGCTATAGAAACCCCAAGATTCCCTCCTCCTATGATATGTACTTTCATTGCTTATTTATTGGCTGGTTAATAGCGAATTTTTCAGCCACAAATTACACAGATTTTAGAGATGTTAAATCACTGCATTCTATTAATTTGTTGCAAAAACTTAGAACCCAAGAATCAGTTTGGCTACTCCAAAATAGAGCATAATTCCAAATACATCATTGGTTGTGGTAATAAACGGACCCGTCGCGATTGCGGGGTCAATTTTGTTTTTATGTAAAAATAACGGTACCAGGGTTCCTAAAGTCGCAGCAAATAAAATTACTACAATCATCGAAATCGAAATCGCAATTCCCACTAAATATTGTTGGTACATTATAGAATGATACGCCAATAAAAGCAACGAAATAATAGTTCCTGAAATCATAGAAACGCTAATCTCTTTACTAAAATATCCTCTGCTAAATTCTTTTAATGTTCCGTTGGCCAAACCTTGCACCACAATCGCCGATGCCTGAACACCAATATTTCCAGCAGTTGCAGAAAGTAACGGAACGAAAATAATTAAGGTTGAATATTTTTGAAACGTAGCTTCGTTTCCTTTCAAGACAAAAGATGCTACAATTTCTATCACCATTCCTATTAAAAGCCATGGCAAACGTGCTTTGGTTAGTTCAAGAACACTATCGTTCGATTCTACGTCCTGCGTAATACCCGCCGCTAATTGGTAATCTTTATCAGCTTCGTCCTTAATTACGTCTACGATATCATCGATGGTAATTCTACCTACCAGGCGCCCTAGTTCATCTACCACCGGAATCGCCTCTAAATCGTATTTTTGCATGATACGTGCTACCTCAACATCTTCGGTATCTACGTTTACAAAGTTGAGTTTTCGAATATAAATATCAGAGATTTGTGTTTTGGTCGAAGTTGTGAGTAAATCTTTTAATGACAATCTTCCTTTTAGACGATTTTCGTCATCGACCACATAAATAGAATGCACTCTGGAAACGTTTTCTGCCTGAATACGCATTTCTTTTACGCAAGTTAATACGTTCCAGTTTTCGTTGACTTTCACCAACTCTTTTCCCATCAAACCACCGGCAGAATTTTCGTCGTAACGCAACAAATCAACAATGTCTTTTGCGTGTTCAACGTCGTTAAGCTCAGAGATTACTTCCGCTTTTATTTCCTGCGAAAGTTCACCAATAATATCGGCCGCATCATTTGTTTCAAGCTCATCAAGCTCTTCTGCAATTTCTTTAGGCGAAAGTCGGCTTAAGATGTTTTCACGCAAATCATCTTCCAGTTCCAGAAGAATTTCTGCCGTTTTATCACTATCTAAAACCTTAAAGATATAAGTTGCTTCGTCGAAATCCAGTTCATCCAGGATTTCGGCAATATCAGCATGGTGCAGATCATTCAATAAAACTTCAAGCTCTTTGTCGTTTTTACTAACGATATGCTCTTCTAACTGGTGGATTAATTCTTTGCTAACTTTGAACTCCATCGGCTTCTATTTTTTGAGTCAGAACAATAAATTCGTCTACGCTAAGCTGCTCCGGACGTTTATCAAAGATAGTGTCTAATCGCAATTCATCAGATAAATTTAATGTTTTCAAACTGTTACGTAATGTTTTTCGTCTTTGCTGAAAAGCCGTTTTTACTACTGTAAAAAACAACCTTTCTCCGCACGGAAGGCTATAATCTTCCTTTCGGGTCATTTTCATCACACCCGACTTGACCTTGGGCGGAGGAATAAAGACGTTTTCATCTACTGTAAACAGATACTCTGTATCATAGAAAGCCTGAGCCAGTACGGATAAGATTCCGTAAGCCTTTGAGCCTTTTTTCTCGCAAATTCTTTCAGCAACTTCTTTCTGGAACATCCCCGAAAATTCCGGAATCTGATGTTTGAATTCTAAAGTTCTAAAAACAATTTGCGTCGAAATATTATAAGGGAAATTTCCAATAATAGCGAATTGTTTATTTTCGTAAACCTCGTTTATATTGTATTTCAGGAAATCCTGAGAGATAATTTTATCTTTTAGTTTTGGATAATTTTCACCCAAATACACCACAGATTCACCATCGATCTCGATCACGTGCGTGTTAATTGGTTTGTCAAGCAAATACTTAGTCAACACACCCATCCCCGGTCCTATTTCTAAAACCTCATCATATCCTTTTAAACTCAACGTATCTGCAATTGCTTTGGCGATACTTTCGTCTTTCAGGAAGTGTTGTCCTAAATGTTTTTTGGCTTTTACTTTTTCCATTTTCTTTTTTATTAACCACAAAGGCACTAAGGTATTTTTGCCACGAAGACGCTAAGACACAAAGTTTTATTTTATTTCTGTTTTGCTCAATTTGCCACAAAGGCACGAAGGCACAAAGTTTTATTTTTTCTTTTCCAAATCAATTACAATCTGGAAATTATCTTTGTTTTTATCTACTTTATTCTCACAGGAAACCTGCTTATTCTTTCGCTTAAGCGTAAAAAACTATAAAATCTTTCAACTTTAGAAAACTTCAAAAAATCTTCTTGTTGCTGTTTATTACTTTCTTCTTTGGTTTGAAATCGAACTTCCATAATTTCCTATTTTTACCGAGACTGATACCGATAGCTATCGGGAGAGACTGAAAAACTTAATATTAATGCTCCGAAATCACTTCCAATTCTGTTCTGAAAGAAAGCATTTTGTCTGCAAATAAACTTAAAGCTTCCTGATGAAACTTTGGTTCATCTTCGATATAATATTGATCCAAAGTCTCTTTGCTATCTGTAACATATTGAACAGAATAGGTGATTCCGCCCATTTCTTCTTCGATCATAACCCTTACGATTCTTGCCGAAGAAAATTTATTAGTAGCCAGAATTTCCGGTATGTGTTTTTCCTGCATCCATTTTAACCATTGGTCATGCACGCTCTCATGTATATTGGTTGTAACGTTGTAAATAATCATTTTTTTAAAGTTTCTAAGATTCTGAGTCTCTAAGATTCTAAGCATTTTGTTAGACTCAAGATATCGTCATATTATAAATTCATTTTTTGCAATTTGGAATTTGCTTTTTGAAATTTTACAAATTCTTATCCCCTCTCAGCTCTCGGTATTTTTTTCTGGCATCAACAAAGTAAATACTATCCTGATGATTAAAAATTACCTTTTCATATAAAGGTTTTGCCTTTTCTGCATCTTTCAATTCGTCGTTGTAAATTTCTGCCGAAAAAAACAGCGCTTCATCTACATAAATTCCGTCACTATGATTGTCAATGATCTGTTGATATTGGCTTAAAGCCGAACTAAAATCTTTTTGACTTTCATAAATTTTACCTAAACGCAACAGTGTTACAGCTTCTATTTCTTGTCCTTTAAAGGCTTTTAAAATACTCTGAAACTGAGCAATTGCTTCCGGTTTCTTATTCTGATAGATCAAAAAATCACCTTTTGCAAATTGTTTTAATGCCGTTTGCGTCGAATCGGCAACAGTGTTGTCATTTATCAGTAAAAAATATTCTAGGGCATCATTGGCAATTAACTGCGTATTTGCCGCTTTCAGCTCTTTAAACTGTTTCAAAGCCCACTCAAAATCGCTTTTGTAATAACTTGTTTTTGCCGCTTTTAAACTTGCTTCATGCGCCATGACATCATTCTTTAAATCCAATTGAATTTGAGAATAATAAATCAGCGCCTGATTGAACTTTTCTTCTAAAAGCAAGATGTCGGCCAACTCCATTTTGGCATCTGCTTTTTGATAATCATTCAGATTTAATTCTAATGCTTTCTTAACAATTGCCCTTCCTTCTTCAGTCTTTTTAAGATTAAAAGCCAGGAAATGTGCCTGAATTATTTGCAAAGATAAGGTAAAAGGAGTTATTTCATAGGTTGCAAGCAATTGTTGTAACTCTGTATTGATAATTGGATAGTCTTTTTCCTGTGCTTTATCGATTTTAATTTGCATTAAATACGAATTCGTCTGAATCAATAAGTCTAAATCTTTGGTGTTTTGAAGTATGAAATTTAAGATTTCTGCAGCCGTATCAGTATCGTCTTCGTTCAAAGCAAACTGACTTAAATTGACAATGCTCGAAAGAGATTCAGGTTCGCGTTTGTAAATCGCTTTTTCCTGAATAAAGGCTTTTCCAAATTCTTTTTGCTGTACATAAAACCAGCTCAGATAATGATTCCAGAATACATCCTGATCTTTTTGAGTTCTTAAGATCAAAGCTTTACGCATGGCATCTTTAAAAGCGGTATTATCTGTTTCACCATTCATGAAACGGGATAATTGAGTTTGTATTAAATTGGCGTTTTGCGGATTATTATACGATTCTGTCAATAAAAGTTCAATCATCTGATCGGTCTTCCCTAACTGCCCGTACAACATCCCGATCTGGAAATTAAAATTATAATTGGGCTGAATCTGCATTGCTGTTTGATATGCTTTTAAGGCATATTCGAGCAATACTTTTTTCTCGAAAGAATTACCAATTCCGTAAACATCATTCGGACTTGTTTTGATTTTTTCTATAGCCTGCTCGTAGTAGTTTTTGGCTTTAGCTTCGTTTTTCTGTAATTGATAGTTATACCCCAACTCTACTAAAAAAACACCTTGTTTGTATCTGTTATAACGTTCCTGAATAACTTTTTGAGACAAATCAAATTGCTGCAGTTGCTGATAACAATCGATCGTTCTTAAAAAATATTGGGTATTGGATGGCGAAATTTTCAGCAGTTCTTCATAACTGATTTTAGCTTTTTCGAAATCACCTTTATCGTAGTAATATTGAGCCAATTGCTCGTTTTGCGAAAAAGCAAAAGCAGACCATAGTAAAACGATATAAATAAAGATGTTTTTCATAATTCAGTCTTTTTTTCAGTTTTCAGTCTCAGTTTTCAGTCTCAGTTTTCAGTATTCAGTATCAGTATTCAGTATCAGTGTTCAGCACAATTCACTGTAAACTGCGACTGTAAACTATGTTTCCGTCTCAGTGTTCAGCGCAATCCAAACTGTAAACTCCGACTGTGACTGTAAACTCATCAACTAAACCTCCTTCTTAGATTTCCAAATCATCAGGGCGATACCAATTAAAATAAAAGGAATACTTAATACTTGTCCCATATTAATAATCATATCATTTTCAAAGGCTTCCTGATTTTCTTTGAAAACTTCGATTACAAATCGGGCTACGAACATTAAAGTTAAGAAACATCCGAAGATAAACCCGTCTGCTTTTTTAAACTTTTCTGTTTTATAAAGATAAAGAACAATTGCGAAAATCAATAAATAAGCAAATGCTTCGTATAATTGTGTTGGATGTCTCGGGATCATATCATCTCTCTGAAAAACAACTCCCCAGTTTCCGTTTGTTGGTTTTCCGTAGATTTCAGAATTCATAAAATTCCCAAATCTGATAAAAGCACCTGTTACCGGAACTCCAATGGCCATTTTATCGAGCAACCATAAGAACTTAACTTTGTATTTTCGACAATATAAGATCATTGCGATCAAAACACCTATTGATCCTCCGTGACTTGCTAAACCCTGATAACCAACAAACTTATAAACTCCCGCTACTTTCTGAATTGGCAAAAGAATTTCTATAGGATGCTGTAAAAAATAAGAAGGCTCATAAAAAAAGCAATGCCCTAATCGTGCGCCTAAGATGGTACCAACGATTACATAAACCAATAAACTATCCAGATTATCTACTGATAGATGTTCTTTTTTATAAATATTTCTTACGATATAATATCCCAGTAAAAGTCCGATAGCAAAAAGAGCTCCATAATATTTTAAAGGAAAACTATCTGTTATCATGACAATAACCGGATCAACATTCCAGTTTAAAATTCCATTCATCTCTTGTTTTATTTTTGTTTTAGTACTTCGCTTAAATTAAGAAAACCTAACAGGTTTTAGAAACCTGTTAGGTTTAATCCTAAGTACTATTTAATTAATTTATAATATCAAATCCGCAGTAAGGGCGTAAAACTTCTGGAATTACGATTCCTTCCGGAGTTTGGTAATTTTCTAATATACCGGCTAAAACTCTTGGCAAAGCCAATGAACTTCCGTTAAGCGTGTGTGCCAATTGATTTTTTCCGTCTTTGTCTTTGAAACGTAATTTCAAACGATTGGCCTGAAAAGTTTCGAAGTTAGAAACAGAACTGATCTCTAACCAACGATCCTGCGCGGTAGAAAACACTTCAAAATCATATGTCAAAGCCGATGTGAATCCCATATCGCCACCACATAAACGTAAAACACGGTATGGCAATTTCAATTCTTTCAAAATATCTTTTACGTGCTCAACCATTCCGTCAAGTGCTTCATAAGACTTCTCGGGATGTTCTACACGTACAATTTCTACTTTATCAAATTGGTGCAAACGGTTTAATCCACGAACGTGTGCTCCGTAAGAACCTGCCTCACGACGGAAACATGGAGTATAAGCTGTGTATAAAACTGGTAATTCCGTTTCGCTTAATAAAACATCGCGAAATAAATTCGTAACCGGAACCTCAGCAGTTGGAATCAAATATAAATCATCAATTGTTGAGTGATACATTTGTCCTTCTTTGTCCGGTAATTGTCCTGTTCCGTATCCAGAAGCTTCGTTTACCAAATGCGGTACCTGAACTTCATTGTATCCTGCAGCAGTATTTTTATCCAGGAAATAATTAATCAAAGCACGTTGCAAACGAGCTCCTTTTCCTTTATAAACCGGAAATCCTGCTCCAGCAATTTTTACACCCAATTCGAAATCGATGATATCGTATTTTTTTACCAATTCCCAGTGAGGTTGTGCACCTTCGTGAAGAACCGGAATATCACCTTCCTGAAAAACATTTAAGTTATCGTCCGGAGTTTTTCCTTCAGGAACAATATCAGCCGGAAGATTTGGTAAAGTATATAATAAATTGGTTAATTCGGTAGCCAAAGCTTCAGCTTTTTCGCCTAATTCTTTACTTTTTTCTTTTAATGAAACCGTTTTTTCTTTTAAGATTGCCGCTTTAGCTTTCTCTCCCGCTTTCATTAATTCTCCAATATCTTTGGATAATTTATTAGATTCAGATAAAGTGTTGTCTAATTCAACTTGTGTTGCACGACGATTTTCGTCTAATTGCACGACTTCTTCAACAACGCTTTTAGCATCGATATTTCGTTTTGCTAAAGCCTTGATTACTTTCTCCTGATTCTCTCTAATAAATGCGATTTGTAACATAGCTTGATTTTTATAACTATTGTATTTTTTTATAACGGAAGCAAATTTAAGGAAATGTTTTATAAGATCACGACAAAGTTGATTCTAAAGTTATTTCGAGGTTGTTCAAGAAGAGGTTCCGCACAGATACACAGAGATTTTCACAGAGATACACAAAAATTTTAAATATTACTTCGTGAAGCTTCGTGAAAATCTCCGTGTATCTCTGCGGAATAACGTGCGAAATCCCTTTTTCGAAAATAAAAAATCAGTAAATTGCAATTAAAAATTACCATCATGCTTATCGACCATTTTATCGAAAATTTCTCAAAGACTTTTACTAATCTTTCTCCATCAGAACCCTGGAATATCACCAATGACCTCAAAGCTATAATCGAAAAAATGATTTTAAATCTGGGGGATGATTATATTATTCAAGATAATATTGCCATTCATAAATCAGCCACTATTGAAAACAATGTAACGATTAAGAAACCGGCTATTATTGGTAAAAACTGCTATATTAGCGCAAACGCTTATTTTAGAGAAGGTGTTTATTTAGATCAATCGGTAAAAATTGGTCCGGGTTGCGAAATAAAAAGCAGTATTATTTGTTCTAATACCGCAATTGCGCATTTTAATTACATCGGAAACAGTATTATTGGACGAAACATCAATTTTGAAGCAGGTTCGATTGCCGCCAATCATTACAACGAAAGAGCGAATAAAAAAATATCGGTACTTTATGATGCTAAAATTATCGAAACGAACTCGGATAAATTTGGTTCTTTGGTTGGTGACAATTCACGAATTGGAGCAAATGCAGTATTATCGCCGGGAACTATTTTAGTCAAAAATTCGATTGTAAAAAGACTGGAATTAATTGAGCAAGTGGTTTTGGAATAGTAGTTATTCCACAGATATACAATAAAGTAGCACAGAGATTCAAAAAAATTTTAGTAATTTAAATATACTAATTCTTAATTCTTAATTCTTAATTCTTTACTCTTTAATCACCTTAAATGTTTTAACAACATCTTCAACAGTAACTTTCAAAATATAAAATCCTGGAGTTAATGCTATAACATTTATTGTTCCGTCGCTGGTTTTGCCTTTTAAGGCACTTTTGGATTCGAAATCAAAAAACTCGAAATCAAAGTTTTTAGATTTTACATTCTCAACCGAAATTGTTGTTTGAGCCGGATTAGGGAAAACATAAGGCTTTTTAAGAGTTGTAACTTCGGGCTGAACATTATTGCAGGCACTTTCTAATAATGATGGTAAATCGACCTCATCATAAACGAGCGTATAATTAAGCTCATCAGCTTTTCGGAACAATTCGCAGGCTTCTTTGTATTTGAGTTGATCGAGATAAATAATCCCCAGATTTTTCATCGCATACGAATTGTTTTTATCCATATCTAAAACATATTTCAAATCGGCAATTCCTTTATCTGATTCTCCTAGTTTATGGTAGATTAAACCCCTCGTGGCTCTTAAATCCCTCCCGCCATATCCTATGCTCTTGTCAATAATCGTTTTCTCATTTTTAAAAGCAATAGTAATACTTTCCATAGCTTTTTGATATTCTCCTATATCACTGTACAATATGGCGAGTGCCCATTGTGCATGTGCGTGATCCGGTTTTTTGGCTACAATTTTTTCTAAATAAAAACGAGCCAAATCATAAGACTTTCTTCGCTGTAATAATATTGCAAAGTTGTACAAAATACGTAAATCGTCAGGAGCATTATTAATAGCTTTATAACAATAATTAAAAGCAAAATTGTCCATTTCGAGTGAAGCATAAATATTAGCCAATCGATCGTAAAGTTTACTTCTAAAAACCGCTTTCGATTTCTCTAAAGAATCAGACAGGACAATATCTTTATTTTTAGGATCTTTATCAATAGAATATTCCACCTTTTTTAGATCTTCAAGTGCCAATGTAGTATTACCAAGACTAATACTTAAAACGCCACGATTGAACAAATCGTTAACCTTAGTCGGGTTATAATTCGTTCTTGTATTGATTTCGGTCATCAATTTCAGGGCTTTTTTTACCGTTTCTTCTTTGTCTTTGTTAAACGGTAATTTATGATCGGTTCTGCTCACAAGTTTTCCATGCGAGAAATTCCAAGTGACCAGTTTTTCGCCTTGTTTGTTGTACTGATAAGCATTAGAATCTTTAAGACCTTTATCATCATAAAAGAAAATCTCATTCAACTTTCCATTCGAATAATACGTTTTGGTACTGTCTGGTTTCTTATCTTTTCCGTACCAAATCTCTACCGAAACAACATAATCGTCATAAAAATACCTTGAAACATTATCAGATGCATCGCTTCCTTTTTCCTGAGCAGATAAAAAGAGGGGCAAAAACAATAAGGCAAAAACGATTTTTTTATTCATAATAACATTCTGTCAAAAATTTTGAGGCATTAAATAGAAAATCAAATTTCGACAAAATTACTTACGTTCGACCAATAATTCTTTTAATTCATTCGTTTTTAAGTAAGCGGCAAAACGGCCTGAAAGCAATAAAACCTCTCGTTCGTCGGGAGTAATTCTTAATTTGGTTTCTACGTGCGAGGCATATTCGTATAATAATAAAACCTGTCTGGCAGCTAAATCCTTGAATTTTTCTTTATTTAAAGTCGCTACAATTATTTCGCCATCCTTATCTTTTTTAAAGGAATCCTCACCAAACTTCATGGTCAGTTCCTGTTTAAAACTGCCAAATAATTTTACCCAACTGCTTGCTTCGTCATTTGTATTTTTCAATTCAAACACCAAATCTTCATAAGGATAATCTTTTTGCATCTTTACCAAATAATCCCTAATGGTAGTAAATCCAATAATCTGATAATTCGAAACCGGTATTTTATAACGTTCAAAAGTACTTTCGACATCTTTATCAAAAGTCATATAGCGCGTTTGAACGGTATATAAAGAGGCCGTTTCAAACAATGAAATCAATCTTATTTTGGCATCAGTGATATAAGGCGTTTTCTTCCCCTGACCTAGACAATCTATAAAAAGCGCTTTCTTGTTTTTATCACTCACTTTTGTATCGTTATGAAGCAACTCGACCAAGGTTTTATAGCCCATATTGTCTGACGCGCCGCCATCGACAATACACAATATCTTATCCTGATTTTTTACGCCAAATTTTACTTTTGGCAAAACTCCTGGAAAAGCAGAACTCGCCGTAATCGCATAAGTAAGCGGAAAATCATAACCGTTATTAATTTGATTTTCATTTAATGCAATAGGAGCTTTATTGGGCGCCAAAGAAGAATTCAGGTTTAAACCCCGAATAATATGCGGCATAAACGGAATACGTTCGCCATTATTAAAAGCGGTTCCGTTAGCTACAAACATCGGCAAAGCTGGAACCGACTTGCTGTTTTTGGGAACAAAAAAATCAGACAACAACATTTGGGTACCAAACTTATTCGTATTATCCGGATGCAGGGCGTCGTATTGCAAAATATCGGCATCTATGCGCTGCGTCATCGATATTTTATCGCCTTTTTCGTTTCGGCTATTGTTCAATAAAGACAAAATATTGGCCGATTTATCGACATAATCCTTATAAGCATCGGCTTTAGAAAAGTAAAATTCGTTGAAGGAACAATTATCCTGAAACAATTTATTTTTAAGAATCGTTAAGTAATATCCAGCCGAAAAACAACCTCCGGAAACGGTAGAGAAATAATCAATTTCGTTCAGGAAATTACGTTGAGAATCGTTTTCCTGAATTTCCTCTAATCCCAAAAGCACGCCCATACTAAAAAACTGCGCTCTCGAACCTCCGCCCGAAATCCCGATTCCTAAAGCAATATTGGGATTCTGAAACTTTTTATCGCGTTCCTGAACCGACTTATAATCGTCTAATGAAACCGACGGAATTGAACTATAATTGATTTCTGAAAAAAGGTTGATTTTGTTTTGAGAAAATCCTATTTGAAGAAAAAGCAACAGCAATATCTGGAAGTGTTTGTATCTCATTTTGTGGCTTTTTTTTTATTGCTAAATCAGTAAAAGCAAAATTACGAGAAACTTAACCAAGTTAAATATTAACTAATGAAATCTTTAACATTCAAAAAATACAATTCTTTAATTTACTGTAATACTTCTTGTTGGCGAGGATGTACAGGTTGCTCCTCCATTCTGAACCGTAATATCCGTCTTTGCAGTATAAGTACCCGCTGCGCTATAGATATGCGAAATAGAAACCGTAGTTCCCGTCGCTGTAACTGTCTCTGCAGGTGTACCATCTCCAAAAGTCCATTTTACAGATTTCAAAGTATTCGTTCCTGAATATTCAACTGTAAAATCTATTTTTTTAGGGTTTGTTGCATCTGTCGAATGTTTTACCTTCTCGTATAAAGACTCAGAAACGCAATCCAGTCCTTTTTCTATATCATTTTTGCTGCACGAAATACTTAAAACAAATAATGCGGCAATCATCAAAATTGGAGATTTACTTTTCATGACATTAATTTTAGTGGTTACTTTAAAATGTTATTTTTCTCAAATATAATCAATCTTAAATATTATCTTTTTGATAATTATCACCCAAAAGCGTTTTTCATTCAACATTAAACAATCTCAAAATATACGAAAGTTCATAAACGATAAAGACTATTGCCAAAACAGTATGAAAAACTTTATTATGAACCTTAATCGCCACCAGACACAAAATAATATGACTAATAATGCGAACAAAATATTCGGTTTGATTGTACAAAAAGTAATCGCCGCCCTTTATCGCCGTATCGATAATATCGGCTCCAAAACTGATCGCCAAAATGGCAAAAAACCAATTTTTACGCGAATAAAAATAATCTTCATAACCCGTATAATCCACCAAATCATCGGGATACAGAATCGCACACAACAAATAATAAATCAGGATATAACAAATGATAAAGAAATAATCCGCAAAATACCATTCGTGAATTAACTTCAAGTTAAACTCCCACCACCAAAAATGAATAAGCAGCAAAAAAACATAAAACACCCAAAGAGAGTGCACAAAATAGATTTTCTTACGCCCCGGATGCTGAATAAAAATTACAGATCCTCTTATAAGATGCGTTAAACTCAAACCCAAAATAATCCCTATAATCGATTTGATGTGTGTAAGTTCTTCCATAAAACAATTTCGATTTTATAAAGAACTAAAATTAAGCATTTTACCACAGAGTTGCGCAAAGTTTTTTTTAACATTGTCAGGCTGAGCGGAGTCAAAGCCCCGCAAAGTTTTTTAAAAAGAAATTTTAATTAATCGCGCAAAGTCGCCAAGAAAATAAAACTTTGCGCCTTTGCGCGAGATTTTATAGATATTCAAACAAAAAACTTTGCGAACCTCGCGTAAATCTTTGCGCTCTTTGCGGTTAAAAAAACTAAGCTCTCTTTATCTCATGCCCCACATATTCCTCCAAAGCAGCAAACATATCATCTACAGAAAGCACCTCAAAATCAGGATGATTTTTCAGGAAATTAGCATTTAGCGTAATCAGGTTTTCTTCAAGTTCAAAGAAAGTATCGTTGTTTAGTAAATCACGAGTTGGGTTTACCCCTTCCAGTTTTCCGCTTACAAATTTATTCAGCTTTACGCTGCTCATTAGTTTTACCTTTTTGCTTTGTTGCTGAAACAATTCAAGATGTTTTTCGGCACCAATTAAAGCCAAACCTTCTTCGATAAGTTCGTTCAGTTCCTTATTCCAACCCGATTTATAAACAAACTGAGCAAAATTTCCCTCAGCATATTGCGAATAGTAATAATCAAGATAATAACTCATCAACGCATCTTCATGAATAAATTCGTCATCGACACCTTCCTCGCGCATTAAATTAATTACCGAAATATTAGAGTGAATCACATCCTGAAGATTTTCACTATTCATTGCCGTTTCAGAAACTAGTATTCTACCGAACTCCTCCATTTTGATATTTTTTAAGATTGATTTGCAAATTTCGGCGAAATAATAATAACAACGCGAATATTTTTTTGGCCCTTCCCTTCGGTCGGGCTATTCGCTGCAATTCCTTCGTCAGGCTGTCGGCTTTTCACTGCTATCCCTAACGCGATCTGGCATTCAAAAAGAAAACAACATTTGGCAAAGATTTTGTTTTACGTATTCAAAATTTCAACTAACAAACTAAACCAAAACAACATGAAAGAAACTATCTTAAAAAGTCTTCTGCTTTCTATTTTAATAACTAATCTTTGGGCAACTATTACATTCTTCATCTATTACTTTGAGACAGGATTATTTAGTGGCTTTAAAACCCTTCTGCTTTTTGGATGGAGTTGCTGGATTAGTTCAGGTTTAGGTTTATTAGCAATATTACTTTCGTTTTTAAAAATATGGAAATCAAACCAATCAAAAGTTTTTTTGCTCGTATTTACTGGTTGGTTCAATATCTTTTTTTCACTATTGCTTATCACAACAACTTATTTCGAAATAATTGCTCCAGAATCCTTTATTGATGCCTTTTTTATAGTTAATTTGATTATTACAATTGTAGTATATTTCAGGACAAAAAAGATTATTTTAGCTTGACATTTTCTCTAACAACTACTTATGAATAAAATAAATTTTCTAATCCCTTTATTAATACTTTGTTTATTAAGCTGTCAAAAAAGAGATGATCATACCGAAAGAATAGAAGATATTGAGTTTTCGTATATCAGCGGACTTCGAATTCCCTACAACACAGTAACAATTAACATTACAAGAAATAATAAAGACAGCAGTAATGTGTTTATTCAAATCAGACCTTTATTTGACACCCAAAAATGGGGATACAGTAAAATTGATGAAATAGTAAAAATTGACAATTTAACTTTCGAAAAAATTATCGAAAAAATTAAATTACTTGACCATATAAACATGGATAAGGCTCATAAAATAGGCAATGACGGAAGTACGTGGAAAATTGAATACGGGGCAAAAGGAAAAAATAAAAGCTATAAGTTTTGGTCTCCCACTTTTCAAACAAAAAAAAGAGGATTAGATAATTTTGTACAGCTATCTGAACAAATTTTGGATATTTCAAAACTAAAAAAGATATTATTGATAAGTAAGATATTTTCGAGAACCAATAGCGCGGATTTGCAATCTATAGTGCACGAAATTTTTAAAGTGGGCTGAAAGTCGTAAAAAGCAATAGCGTAGTGCAGCGCACTACGAATTAAATTACAAAGTAAAAATTGCCATGAAAGGGCAAAAAAAAACTACGATTAAAGATTTAGGGGAATCATGTAAAATATGCCCTTTAAAACTAGGCTTTCGCCCTTGCAGGGCTTAAAAGTGATATTCTTTTTTCATAGTGCTTCGCACCATGCTATTGCTAAAGATCTTTCAGAGCAATAAGTTTCGAACATTTATAATCCGATAGCGCAAAATTTGCAATCCCTATCCACAATAACAATCAATCAAAACAAATCTTCATGATAAAAATCCATCACCTAAACTGCGTAAAAATTGTTTCACCCGTAAACGACAATGTTTGCGGACATTGCTTATTGATTCAGGAAAACGACAAACTCATTTTAGTCGATACCGGAATCGGGCTTTTAGACATTCAAAACCCAGAAGAAAGAATTGGCCAGCAACTTATAGACATGGTTGGATATCGTTTTGATGAAAATCAAACCGCGATCAGACAAATCGAAAAACTGGGACTTGATCCCAAAAAAGTAACCGATTGTATTATTTCGCATCTGGACAACGATCATAGTGGCGGTTTGGCAGATTTTCCAAACGCAACCGTTCATGTTGGACTGGAAGAATGTGACGCCTATATTTCAGGAAATCCAAGGTATCTAAAAACGCCTTTATCACACCAGCCAACAATAAAAACCTACGAAAAATTAGATTTGAACTGGTTTGGATTCGAAGCCAGAAAGGTTAATATAGATATCGAAACCGAAATTTACTTAATTCTGCTTTTCGGACATACATTAGGACATTGCGGTGTGGCTTTAAAAACAGAAAAAGGATGGTTATTTTATATAGCCGATGCCTATTATATGCGAATAGAACTTACAGATAGCGATCATCCCGTAAATCAATTGGCAAAAATGAGGGCCGAAGACAATGATTTACGATTAAGTACATTAGATAAAATCAGAAATTTAATCAACGAACATCCCGAGATTGAAGTTTTTGGGTATCATGATATAGAAGAGTTTAACTTTTACAAGAACTAAAAAGCAAAATTTTATAAAAAAATAGAAATTTCAACGCAACCATTTTCCAGAAAGGTCATCTGTTAACAAAGAGAATGCTTTATCCTATCGCGAAATACCCAAATGCGAAGAAAGTAGTTTTCAATTAACAACCTACAACCATTTAGTTTATGGATGACCTGCCAAAAAACCTGACTATATTTTACATCTTAGGCATATTCTCTCTTATAGTAGGAATAATTTACGCCATAATGATCATCGACGGAAATTCGGCACCAGAAGGATTAATGGGAATTTATATTTTGTTTTGCTTGCTTCCGGTTATTATTCTCATAATAATCGATCGATTTCTGGTTACAAAATTCGGAAATCAAAAAGTAAATATAGTTGAGTTCTCTTTTCTGGGATTTATTCTATTTTTATGGATTATAAAAATGCTTTTAAATTTGTAAAGCCAATCCAAATATAATACTTATGGAAATTTTAAATACAGCGATAAAATTCGCATTATTAATCGCTTTAATTATTTCTCCTACACTACTATTTAATAAGCTTCGTAAGCAAAGTTTTAAATATCCCTTTATTTTATATTTAATTTCGGCTGTGCTTATTACCTTCTTTTTAGTTATGGTTCTTGCGTGGTGGTCGCATTTTTCAACTGAGCTTCTACTTTCTCATTATGGTTATTATTCCGGTGATTTGAATGAAACAGAAAGAATGAAAAATGTTGCCGTCGAAAATTTAGATAAGGTAAACACGCTGCGAATAAGTAAAATGGGAATTGGGTGGCCCCTTAAAGCTATTATTTTTTATCCTTTTTATTTTCCATATCTTGTTATTGCATACTTGGGTATGTATTTTTATAGCAAAAAATCAAGTCAAAAAGTAAGTTTACAAAAAGACTCAATTGAATTTTAATCATATTAATGAAAAAAAGCAGTGACGACTCAGCATTTGAGCAAACTTTTTCATCTCTAAAAAGAATGGGGGAAAGATTCCCTGGCGCAAAAACAACTTTCGAATTATTAAAAGAATTAAATCCGGAAACTACAACTTCGCAATCTGATATTCTGGTTTCTGAAGTCCCTAAAATTCAATATCAATCTAATACAAATAGCTTTTTCTACTTCTATTTTCCAATAGTCAGTCACATTCTCTATCATAAATCTGAATACGAAAAAGATCTTTTAAAATATTTAATAGGCCCAAACTTCGCCAACGGAACCTCTGAAGTTGATGAAATGATTGCGATAATCAAAGGAGCAATGGGATTTAAACTCAAAGAAAATGAGTTTTATTTAACCAAAGAAAGTCAGCTTTGGGTTGAGAATGAACTTCCGAAACTAGAAAAGGAAATTCAGCGAGAAATAGATCTTTGCTGGAAAGAACTTGACGAATAATAATATAATTTATGAATTACCCGATTCATCATTATTCTTCTTTTCGTTCATTTTGGCCACTAAAGCCTTCAAACGTAATGCACGTTCTCTTTTTTCTTCCTGAAGTTTCGCCTTTTTCTTATTGAGCAATTTGGTGTGCAAAGCCTTGTTTTTGGTGTTTTTTTCAGGTCCTTTTGCCATAATTTAATTTTCTTTAATTAGGTTTACAAAGATAAAGAACTAATAGCGAGAACAATTCTAATTATAACTAAAAAGCAAAAATGGATTCTGAAAAACTTCGAGATATTATGATACCATTAATAGTTATTGGCGCAGGTTTATTGGTAAGAACAACCGAAAATAAAAATTATCAGGACGCAAAAAAATGGGGCAAGTATTTAATAATTATTGGTGTAGTTTCGCTCATTATTAGAAATATTGATTTATTAATCGATTAATATTACTTTGCAATTTTAAAAAAAATAAAACCCTGAGAATAAATGACGTTATCATACAATAATTGTAAAATTGAAATTACAGAAGAAAAAATTGAATGTGAATATTTATACTTATTCAACAAAGAAATAAATTGGGAAATAGCATTAGCCGAAAAAATAATTTATAAAATAAAATCCAAAGAAATAGTTCTTATCCCACAAGAAATCAAAGAATTTCAATTCGAAATAGAAGATATCCCTCATAGATCATCAAACTTAAGTCAGGTAGCAGTAATTTATTATTTAAAAAAGGGAGAGTTTGAAGCAACAGAATTGTTCAGATTTTGTGTGATTGAAGAAACAAAACTAAGTAGCCAAACAAAATCATATGAATTCGCAAATGAAATATTAAAAATGATATCCAATAAATATAATATTCCATTTTCATTTAAATATTATGTAGAAACTAAGAGAAAAAGAGACGCTCTATCCCATCTAATTGTATTAATAATCTTTGCTTTCTTATTTGGACTATTAGCAAATAATTTATAAAAATTAACTAAATGAACCCAACTTTCTTCCCAACCCAAGAACAATTCAGAGCATGGCTGGAAAAGCATTACCAGAAAGAAACCGAACTTTTAGTGGGCTTCTATAAAGTAAATAGCAAAAAACCTTCGATGTCGTGGCCAGAATCTGTAGATCAGGCACTTTGTTTTGGCTGGATCGATGGCGTTCGAAGATCTATAGACGAAGAGAGTTATTCGATCAGGTTTACACCAAGAAAGAAATCCAGCATTTGGAGCGCGATCAACATCAAGAAAATCGAAGCACTCACCAAAGCCGGATTAATGAAAGAAGCTGGAATAAAAGCATTCGAATACAGATCTGAAGAAAGATCTAAAATTTACTCGCATGAAAATGAAGCATATGTGCTCGATCCTGAGTTCGAAAAACATTTTAAAGCCAATGCAATAGCCTGGGAATATTTCAACAATCAGGCACCATCGTACAAAAAGGTAATAATTCACATAATTATGAGCGCCAAACAAGAAAAAACAAAACTTGCAAGACTTGAAAAGGCAATACGCTTTAGCTTTGAACAAAAACGAATGTTGTAAAAGAAAATGGAATGATTGTAACTTAGATCAAATGACAATCAGTAACTTTATTCTATCAAAAACTCAACTAACAAACTATAATAATGAAAGATAGAAGCGCATTAGAATACTACGTCCTGGATGTATTCTCTAATAAAAGTTACAAGGGAAATCCGTTGTCTGTTGTTTTTACCGATGGTAATCTGGAGTTAGAAACCTATCATAATATCGCAAAGGAATTTGGCTATTCTGAAACTTCGTTTGTTTATTATTCTTCGGCACAAAAAGCGCTTAATGTTCGTTCTTTTACGCCAACAGGTTTTGAAGTAGATGGCGCCGGACATAATTTATTAGGTGCAGTTTGCGCGGCATTATTCAAAAAAATATCCATATTTCATGAACAAAATGAAACCAATCGTTTTGTCATCATGAAAGACAATCCTATACCTCTTACAACAAGTTTTGATCCCGTTACCGAATATCCTGTGGTTCAAATGCATCAAAAACCGGCTGTAGCATTACAGGAAGTTCCGGCTTCGTTAATAGCAAAAGCACTTGGTTTGGCCATTGATGATTTAACGGTTGGTGATCTTCTTCCAACAATTGTTCAAACCGAAGTAGCGCATATAATGGTTCCTATAAAAAACAGACGTTTTTTGCACGATTGCATTCCGGATAATAAACGCTTAATCGAAATCTCTAAAGAATACGGATTTGAAGGTTTTTATTGTTATACCATTTTCGATGCTAAACATGAAAATATAGTCGAAGCCAGATTCTTTAATCCTTTAATTGGGATTGACGAAGATGCCGCTACAGGAACAGCAGCGGGGCCTTTAATTGGCTTTTTGACCAAAACCAAATACACAAAACCCAATACCGAATATAAAATCCTGCAAGGTGTAAAACTAAATCAGCCTTCACTGATTGAAGTCATGGCCAGAGAAAATGATATTTTGGTGGGTGGTTCTGCGGTTATAACCATGCGAGGGGAAATTCACATATAGAACGATGAAAAAAAATTTACTAATTAGTATTTCGGAAAAGGCAATTAAATACGAAGATTTCAATTTTACATCTGAACAAATTGAAAACAATTGGCTCGGAACTATTCCCGCTACCGAAAAACAGATAAATGATGCAGAAAACAAACTTGGCATAAAACTACCAGAAAATTATATCGAATTCATTCGAATAACTAATGGTTTTTCAGCACCAAATGATATTGAACCAAGTTTTGAAAATATAGAAAACATTGACTTCTTAAAAAATATTGATGATTTTGTAATTGAAGCTTATGCGTATCTACCCGAATTAGATAATTCTATTCTAATTGCAGGAATATCCCAAGAACAATATTTCTTACTACTTCCTCCGAAAACAAAAGACGAAGAATGGAAATATTGGAAGTTTGCAAATTGGCATCCAGGTGAACATCCTTATAAAAATCTAAAAGACTATTTTGAAAATGTTCTTCAGTTTATAATTGAAGAACATGAATCATAAAAAAAGCTGCATCAAAAAATGCAGCTTTATATCTTAACCAGAATATTTTCTTAGTTTGTTTTCATTGGTGGTAAATCGAATGCGATAGAATCGTGTTCGAAATTATTACGGTGCCCTCCATCGCAAAAAGGTTTGTTTGCAGATAATCCGCAACGGCAAAGTCCTAATGCAGCTCTTCCTTGTAGTCCGTAAACTGTTCCTTCAGAATCCATGATTTCGAAATCACCTTCGATTTTGATAGATCCGTTTTTATTGATGATTAATTTTGTCTTGCTCATAACTTGTTTTTGTTTTTTTTCAGGGCAAAGATTGCGAAATAAATTTTTAAGATTTTAATTAGGGAGCTAGTTTAAATTGGTTCTATTTTATGCGTTTTACCACAGAGATTCGCAGAGGTTTTATTTATTGGTTTGAAATAATCACGCAAAGGCACTAAGTCGCAAAGGTTTTAATGCACCTGTCAGGCTGAGCGAAGTCGAAGCGCCGCAAAGATTTTTATGGATTTGGCTGAAATAATCTCGCAAAGGCGCAAAGGTTTTATATGTACATTCATTTTGAATGGATTAAAATCTGTTCTGAGCCGAAGGCTCTCCCGAAAAAGTTCCAGGGGAACGATTTATTTTGTAGGGCTGGACTTCAGTCCAGTCTACAATAAGCATAGCAATAGCGAATAAAACTTTGCGCCTCTGCGACTTTGCGAGATTAAAAAAACTTTGCGAATCTCTGTGTTTTTTCTTAGTTCAACTCTGCGAAATTGCGTGCGAATCTCCGCGGAATAACAAAATCTCAATTCTATTGCTTATTTTTGCACTCAATAAAATTGAGTTATGATACAGAATCCAAAGAGATATACTATTACGGCGGCATTGCCTTACACCAACGGACCTATACATATTGGGCATTTGGCAGGGGTTTACGTGCCTGCAGATATTTATTCGAGATATTTACGTTTGCAAGGAAAAGACGTTGCGTTTATTTGCGGAAGTGATGAACATGGCGTTGCAATTTCGATGAAAGCCAAAAAAGAAGGAATTACACCACAAGAAGTTATTGATAAATATGACGGAATTATTAGAAAATCATTTAATGATTTCGGAATTTCGTTTGATAATTATTCCCGTACTTCGGCTAAGATTCATCACGATACGGCTCAGGAATTCTTTAGAACATTGTATGATAAAGGCGATTTTATTGAAGAAACAACAGAGCAATTGTATGATGCAAAAGCAGATCAGTTTCTCGCAGACCGTTTTGTAGTGGGAACTTGCCCTAAATGTGGCAATGACGGAGCTTACGGAGATCAGTGCGAAAATTGTGGATCAACTTTGAATGCTACAGATTTAATAAACCCAAAATCGACAATTACGGGAGAAACTCCGATATTGAAATCGACTAAACACTGGTTTTTACCTCTTGACAGATATACTGAATTCCTTACTGAATGGATTCTTGTTGGACATAAAAACGACTGGAAACCTAATGTTTACGGACAAGTAAAATCTTGGGTAGATGGCGGATTGGAACCTCGTGCCGTTACGCGTGACCTTGATTGGGGAATTGATGTTCCGGTTGAAGGTGCTGAAGGAAAGAAATTATACGTTTGGTTTGATGCACCTATCGGTTACATTTCATCGACTAAAGAATGGGCGCTGCGCGAAGGAAAAGACTGGGAACCATACTGGAAAGATGAAGACACAAAACTGGTTCATTTTATTGGGAAAGACAATATTGTTTTTCACTGTATCATTTTCCCTGCGATGCTTAAAGCCGAAGGAAGCTATATTTTGCCGGACAATGTTCCTGCAAATGAGTTTTTGAATCTGGAAGGAAATAAACTTTCGACTTCTAAAAACTGGGCAGTTTGGTTGCACGAATATCTGGAAGAATTTCCGGAGAAACAAGACGTTTTACGTTATGCATTAACCTCAAACGCTCCAGAAACTAAGGATAATGATTTTACCTGGAAAGATTTTCAGGCAAGAAATAACAATGAATTGGTTGCCATTTTTGGAAATTTCATTAATCGTGTGGTGGTTCTAACGAACAAATATTACGACGGATTTATCCCAACTCCAAATGAATTATCTGAAGTTGACGAAAACACTTTAGCAGAATTAAAAGCGTATCCAGCCGTGATTTCAAGTTCGGTAGAGCGTTACAGATTCCGTGAAGCTTTGGGTGAATTGATGAATGTGGCTCGTTTAGGAAATAAATATCTTGCCGATGAAGAGCCTTGGAAAGTAATGAAAGACAATCCGGAGCGTGTAAAAACTCAAATGTATGTGGCGCTGCAAATTGCTGCTGCGTTGAGCATTTTGGCTGAACCTTTTTTACCTTTTACTGCGGCTAAATTGTCAAGAATCCTGAAAAACGAAGGCAAATTGAAC
Source organism: Flavobacterium sp. SLB02 (assembly GCF_009664855.1). GTDB lineage: Bacteria > Bacteroidota > Bacteroidia > Flavobacteriales > Flavobacteriaceae > Flavobacterium. The sequence goes on along the minus strand of NZ_CP045928.1, from coordinate 5,416,081 downwards.
TGGAATGATGTTACTAAAAATTCAGAATTGATTCCGGAAGGTCACCAAATTGGTGAAGCCGAATTATTATTCGCAAAAATCGAAGACGAAGAAATACAAAAACAAATAGATAAATTGGAAGCTACAAAAACAGCTAATATCGCCGAAAACAAAAAAGCTGAACCTCAAAAAGATTTAATTCAATATGAGGATTTCGCCAAAATGGATTTACGTGTAGGAACGATCATCGAAGCCGAAAAAATGCCAAAAGCAAACAAACTTTTGGTGCTAAAAATCGATACCGGAATTGATGTTCGCACGATAGTTTCTGGAATTGCCGAAAGCTTTTCGCCAGAAGAAATCATTGGTAAACGCGTTACGGTTTTAGCGAACTTGGCGCCAAGAGCCTTACGCGGAGTTGAAAGTCAGGGTATGATTTTAATGACAACAAATACTGAAGGTAAACTGGTTTTCGTAAATCCTGATACTGATGCTCCGAATGGTGAAACTATAAATTAAGATTTTGTAAAAATCAAAATATTAAAGATGTGCAATGCACATCTTTTTTTTGTGCCGTTAGGCACAATTATGATTCTTGGTTTGCATTTGTAAACGAAACAAGTTTAAACTAAAATTTTATATTTACCAAAAAAACGTGAATTTGTTAATCACTTAATAGATTCTCGCTTTTCCTTTTAAAAGGAAATTGTGAAACATTTTATTTACTATCCTTTTACTTTCAAAAAAAAACAAGATATTCGTCAAAAAAAAATCTTTATATGTTCAAAAAATTCCTCCTTACCTCTTTATTTTTAAATAGTTTACTTTCTTTTTCTCAAGATATTGTAAGTTCCACTCCTGTTGAATTAAAAAAGAATCGTGACATTTTTCAGGTTGTAAATACTAAAAAAAAGGATGTTACTTTATTTGTTAGTGACAAAATAAAAGTAAAAGCCATTCATCTTAGCGAAAACATGCAAATTGTTGATAGTATTTCTACCGAAAGACCAAGTGCTAAGACTTATGACAATATGATTGGTTATAATATCAGCAATAACAATACTAGATTATTCTGGTCGTCTGATAATTATCAGGACATTTATACGCAATTGTTTGATTTTAATACGCGCAAAGTCGAAACAAAACAATATTCTCTTGTATTAAAAGAAGAGAAAATTCTACAAAAATTCAGCGAAAATGAGAATTTCTATATTTTAACTTTTATCAAGAAAAGCAGTAATTTGAAACTTCATATTTTTGACAAAGACGGAAACTATAATGCAAAAACAATTTCGCTGGAAGGATTTCACTTTGTAAAACGAACTTATGCAAAAACAGATTTAGATGGAACATTAAGTGAAAATTTACTTCCTTTTGAACTTCCATATACACTAAAGTATATCACCCCTGAAAACCCAACTTCATTAACCGATGGAGCCAAAAAGAGAAAATGTTACTTTAATAAAAACCAAATTATAATAACTCTGGATACTAATGTTGACTTTACCCAGGTTTTTACTATTGATCTAAACACGTTTACTGCTACAGAAAAAATGATAAAACAACGTTTTATACCAGGAGATCGTACATCTTTAAATTCTAACTCTTTCTATTTTGAGAATAAACTTTATCAGGTAAAAACTTCATCAGATCTTTTATATTTTACCATAAAAGATTTGGATGACAATATCTTAAAAGAACATTTTGCTAATATTACCAAACCAATCGAATTCAAGAATTCCGAAATATATCAGGAAGGTGGAGATTTCTTTGGAGGAAAAAGAACCTTAGAAACCTCAGCGCAGTTTATTAGAAAAGTAAACAATTTAAATGCTGGTCTTTCTTGCTATCATATTGGCGAAAATACCCTAATTACTTTTGGAGGTGTTTCTTCAACTCAGCAATCAGGCGGACAAGCGGCTTTAGGACAATTTGGTTTAATTGGAGCTTTGATTTCAGTAGCGGTGTACAATCCAACAATGGAAAACTTCAACTCATATACTAATAGGAAAGTCGTAAAAATTGAAGGTTTATTTGACAAAGAAGGAAATAATATAAAAGGCGAATTACAACCTTTGGCATTTGATAAAATCAGAACGTTTTTTGACAAGAACACCGACGTTTCATCACAAACCTTATTTAAGATTAGTAATTTTTATTATTTGGGTTATTATGATAATAAAACCAAAGAATATATCATTAGAAAATTTGCTGATTAAAATCTTAAATTCCCGAGTTATCCCAATGATAACTCGGGACCGTTTTATCGAATCTAAAGTAAATATTATAATTCTCTACTCAACAACATAATTCCTCGTTTTATCATAGTTATAAACTGGTACCACTCTTTATTTATTTAGACACTACAAGAACACCTATTTTAATTCAAATTAGTTTTCTTTCATAAAAAGTAAGATATTAGCGCCTAAATCATTCTAAAAAAACCTAAAATGATCGAACTTTTAGATAGTTTACCCACCTTACTCAAATCCTTTTGGTATATCGCTATTCCAACGAGTATCATTTTTATTATTCAAACCATTATCACCTTTACAGGTCTTGACGTAGCCGATGGTTTTGATACTGATTTTCATGGCGATGTACATGATGGAGGTTCAGATTTTCAGCTTTTTTCGTTACGAAATCTGATCAATTTCCTATTAGGTTTTAGTTGGACAGGAATTTCTTTTTATTCCACAATTGGCGATCAACCAGTAGTGCTTATCGTTGCTTCATTTATTGTTGGGGTTCTATTTGTTGTTTTATTCTTTCTGGTTATCAAACAAGTACAAAAATTAGCCGAAGACAATTCTTTTAAAATTACAAATACATTAAACAAAACCGCCGAAGTTTATTTGACGATTCCGGAAAACAAAAAAGGAAAAGGCAAAATCATGATCAGTGTCAATGGTACCTTTCATGAATTAGAAGCCATGACCGAAAATGAAAGAATCCCTTCAGGCGCAGTAGTTAGAGTAGTAAAAATAGAGAATAACAATATTTTAATAGTAGAATCCATTTAACATAACCAAGCATGAACCCAATTATTTTAATTGCAGTTGCGGCAATCGTTTTATTCGTAACAATTTCGGCATTAATATCAAGGTACAAACGTTGTCCTTCTGATAAAATCTTAGTCATTTATGGTCGTACAGGCGGCACATCGGCAAAATGTGTTCACGGAGGTGGTGCCTTTATCTGGCCTGTAATTCAGGACTATTCTTTTTTAGATTTAAAACCGCTTTCGATCGAGGCCAATTTAACCAATGCCCTGAGTAGACAAAACATTAGAGTCGATGTTCCATGTCGATTTACAATCGCTATTTCTACTGAATCAGACAGCATGAATACGGCGGCTGAAAGACTTTTAGGTTTATCATCAGAACAAATTCAGGAACTGGCAAAAGATATTCTATTTGGACAATTGCGTTTGGTAATTGCTACGATGACTATTGAAGAAATCAATTCTGACCGTGATAAATTTTTGGATAATATCTCGAAAAATGTTGACAGCGAATTAAAGAAAATTGGTTTAAAACTAATCAACGTAAACGTTACCGATATTAAAGACGAGTCTGGATATATCGAAGCTTTAGGAAAAGAAGCTGCTGCGAAAGCAATCAACGAAGCAAAAATTAGTGTTGCTGAACAGGAAAAAATTGGAGAAACCGGTAAAGCTCTTGCCGATAGAGAAAAAGACACTCAAATTGCTGAAACGCACAGAGACCGAGACGTAAAAATCGCTATTACGCAAAAAGACAGAGAAATTAGTATTGCAACTGCCTCTAAAGATGAAACGATTGGAAAAGCAGAAGCAGCAAGAGATACAAGGGTAAAAACATCTGAAGCAAATGCAATTGCGATTCAGGGAGAAAACGAAGCTAAGATTGCAATCGCAAATTCTGAAGCTTTACGTAGAGAAAAAGAAGCAGAATCATTGCGTATTGCTATAACCGCTGAGAAAGTACAACAAGCAAAAGCATTAGAAGAATCGTATGTTGCAGAGCAAAAAGCCGAGTTGGCTCGTTCTGAAAGAGAACGTTCTACCCAAATTGCCAATATTGTAATTCCTGCCGAAATTGCCAAACAAAGAGCCATTATCGAAGCTCAGGCTGCTGCCGAAACCATAAGAGAGAATGCAAAAGGAGAAGCGGACGCAATTTTTGCAAAAATGGAAGCAGAAGCAAAAGGTCTCTTTGAAATATTGACAAAACAAGCTGAAGGTTATAAAGAAGTTGTGGCTGCTGCAGGAGGAGATCCGAGCAAAGCGTTCCAATTATTGTTATTAGAAAAACTTCCTGAATTGGTTAAAACTCAGGTTGAAGCTGTTAAAAACATCAAAATTGATAAAATCACGGTTTGGGATTCCGGAAATGGTCAGGGCGAAAACGGAAATTCATCAACGGCAAACTTTGTTTCAGGAATGATGAAAACCGTTCCTCCTTTGAATGATTTATTTAATATGGCCGGACTTAATCTACCATCTTACCTAAAAGGGGAAGACGCTCCTGAAGTACCTCCAACAATTGAAGTGGTAGAAAAAGAAGAATAAGAATCAACTTATTATTGTATATTCTATAAATTGCGTGAACTTTGCTTCACGCAATTTTACTTTAAAAAAGATTTAAAAACACTTACAAAGTTCATTTTAGTAAGTTCGAAATGCATTACAATGAAAATTACCAAACCAAGATTAGCCCTAATCTGCGGAATACTTTGTATTTCGATATTCCCCATATTGGTTAAACTAAAATTAGCATCTGGATTAATTTCGGCTTTTTATCGCATGTCTATTGCCTTGACTTTACTTTTGCCTTATGTCCTTATTACTAAAAATTTCAAGCTCCCAAAGACAAAATACGTTCTTTTAGCAGCGCTCTGTGGGATTTTATTTGCTTCAGATGTTGCCGTTTGGAATATTGCCATTCAGGATTCAAGTGCTACTCAGGCTTCTTTATTAACAAATCTATCTCCGGTTTGGGTGGGGATTGGTTCTTTTTTCTTTTTAAAATCAAAACCGGCAACCAATTTCTGGATTGGGACCATAGTTTCATTATTCGGAATGATCACTTTGGTGGGGTTTAGCTTTTTTCTGGAATTGAATTTTAATCAGGCCTTTTTATTCGCTGTATTATCCGGAATTCTTTATTCTATTTATCTTTTGGTGAGTAAAAATGTGCTTTCGCATGTTGATGTTCTATCGTTTATGACAATCAATTTAGTGGCTTCAAGTATTTATTTAGGAATACTTTGTTATGCATTAAACGAGTCTTTTACCGGATTCTCAGATACGGGATGGTTTGTATTGGTTCTGCAGGCAGTAATGTGCCAATTGTGTGCATGGCTTTCGATTAGTTATGCCACGCAACACATGCGCGCGACGAGAGTTTCGTTAAGTTTATTGAGTCAGGCGGTAATTACATCTATATTAGCTTGGTTGTTTTTAGAAGAACAAATAACTTTACAAATGGTTTTAGGCGGGATCATTTTGCTATTCGGAATCAGGATTACGTTTTATGATAAGACGATCTCTTTGAAGAAACTGTTTAATAAGGGATAAGATTGAGAAATGGCACGCGGATGACGCGGGTTTAAACGGATTTATTTTTAATTTGTTGCGGAAAGGTTCTCTCGCAGATTGGGCAGATTGGGCAGATTTTTTTTTAAATCATTGTGATTCTTTAATCTCTGGCAAAAGAATTAATGTCAATTAGTGAAATTAGTAGCGAAAAAGCTTCACGCAGATTGAGCAGATTATTTTTTTAATCATTCTACTCCTTTAATCTGTGGCAAAAAAATTAGTGCTAATTCGTGAAATTCGTGGCGAAAAAGCTCCAAGCAGATTAGGCAGATTTTTTTTAATCATTGTAATCCTTTAATCTGTGGCAAAAAAAACCTGAAACAAAACAAACTTGAAACAAAAAACACATGTTACATAGAAACAAAATACCAAACTTAAAAGTAATCGCATTTGATGCTGATGATACTTTATTTGTAAATGAACCTTACTTCGAGGAAACGGAGCATAAATTCTGTGCTTTGATGGAAGATTATCTTTCGCATCAGGGCATTTCGCAGGAATTGTTTAAGATCGAAATTGACAATTTACCTCTATACGGTTACGGAATCAAAGGCTATATTTTGTCGATGATTGAAGCGGCAATGAATATTTCGAACAATACCATCCCGATTGAGGTGATCGAAAAAATCATTCAATACGGAAAAGAATTACTCGAAAAACCAATCGAACTTCTGGATGGAGTCGAAGAAACTTTGCAGGCTTTACACGGAAAATACAAATTGGTTGTTGCCACAAAAGGCGACTTAAAAGACCAGCACAGCAAATTGCACCGCTCTGGTTTGGGGCATTATTTTCACCATATCGAAGTAATGTCAGACAAACAGGAAATCGATTATGAAAAATTATTAGGGCGTTTAGACATTCAGGCACATGAGTTTCTAATGATCGGAAATTCATTAAAATCTGATGTTTTGCCCGTTTTAGGACTTGGAGGTTACGCCGTTCACATTCCGTTTCACACCACTTGGGAACACGAAAAAATTAGTCATAAAGTCGAACACGAACATTTTAGTTCATTCGAAAAAATTACTGAAGTACTTCAGAACTTATCATAATGAAAACACTTTTGGATTTAGAAAACTGGAACAGAAAAGAACATTTCCAGCATTTCAGACAAATGGAAGAGCCTTTTTTTGGTGCAACCGTAGAAATTGATTGTACCCAAGCCTATCAAACGGCAAAAAGCCTTAAAGCTTCTTTCTTTATCTATTATTTACACAAAACATTAGTTGCAGTAAATACAATCGAGAATTTTAAATATCGAATTGCCGATGACAAGATCTATATTAATGATCGTGTTGACGCATCGGCAACAATTGGACGCGAAGATGGCACTTTCGGATTCTCTTTAATCGAATACAATGCTGATTTTAAGATATTCAAACAAAATGCTTTAGCCGAGATTGAGCGCATTCAAAACACAAGCGGGCTTTTTACAAGATCATTCGATGATGACAATCTGATTCATTTCTCTTCAATTCCGTGGTTGAATTTTACTTCGCTTTCGCATGCACGTAATTACACATTTCCTGATAGTTGTCCTAAAATTTCTTTTGGAAAAATGATTACTTCAGCAACCGGAAAAAGAACTATTTCCATGTCGGTACATGTTCATCATGGTTTGATGGATGGTTTGCACATGGGCCAGTTTGTCGATTGTTTTCAAGGGCTCATGAATAATTAAAATCATTTTTTAACCTTATTCTGTTATTATTATGGCTTTTATTGGAAAGTAATTCTTACAATAAATTGTTTGTTTGGGGTGAATTTAAAAATCTCAAATAATAATGAAAAAAATTGTAATTATTCTAGTGTTTTCGCTGGTTTTCAACAACCTACACGCGCAAACAGAAAATAGCGGAAATGACTATAACAAATGGTCGATCGAATTAGCCGGTGGTTTTAACAAACCTCAGCATCCAATGTCTGATAATTATTACACTGCAAGAGTTAGTCCATTTACTGCTGATTTAGGTGTAAGATACATGATGAACAACAAATTTGGTCTAAAAGCTGATTTCGGATACAACAGTTTCACGGATCATGGTAACTCACTTAATTTTGACTCTAAATATTACAGAGTTGATTTACAAGGGGTAGCCAACTTAGGAAGAATCATGAATTTTGAAACATGGACTAAAACTATTGGTTTATTAGGTCATGCCGGTATTGGGGTTGCTCAATTAGAAAATGAAGACTTACATGTAAAAGACAGAATGGATAACTTCATTGCTGGTTTTACAGGTCAAATTAGATTATCAAACCGTATTGCTTTAACAGGTGATGTTACTACGATTGTTAATGCTTTTCAGGATAATACTTTTGACGGAGCAGGTCTTACAAATTCAAGAGGACTTTCAGGGCTTGTGTTCAACGGAACAGTTGGTTTGCAAGTTTACTTAGGTAAAAATGCAAAACATGCTGACTGGACAGTAATTTCTGAGAATGTTGATCTTACAGCATATGACAACAAACTTGCTGAACTTGAAGCTCAGATAAAAAACATCCCATCTAAACAAGTTATCGTAGAAAAACCTGTTACAAACACTGTTGTTGAAAACAAAGATGTTGTTAAAGAAATGATTAATGATAAATATTACAGCGTTTATTTTGACTTTAACAAATCGACTCCAATCGAAAATTCAACTGCTGCGATTGATGTTGTCTTAAGTTATTTAAGAAAAAATCCTTCAGCTAATTTGGATATCCTTGGTTATGCAGATCAGGTTGGTAAGTCAGAATACAACGAGAAATTATCAAATGCAAGAGCTAATAATGTTAAAACTATTTTAGAAAAAGCAGGTATTGCATCTTCTAAATTAAATGTTGTGGCTAATGGAGCTGATACATCAATTCAAAAAGATTCTGAAGAAGCCAGAAGATTGGCAAGAAGAGTTACTTTTAGAGTAAAATAATCTCCCTGACAATAAAAAAATCAAGTCCTAAAGAAAATTTTCTTTAGGACTTTTTTTATACCTTTAAGCTAAGGTAACCTTACTCTTTTTAGTAATAAAAAATAATCCTTTTTAAGAAACACAAAACTTAATTAGTTTCATGAATTCATTTGTACCGGTTACAAAATAAAGCGATAAATTTGGAATGATTATTGTCGATAAAAACCACATGAAAAAATCATTATTTCTATTCTTTCTTCTCCTCTTTAAATCAGCACTGTTTGCCCAAACGGTATTGAATTCTTATCCTTTAGATTTAAAAAAATACGACGAATCCAATCAGATCTTAAATGTTGAGAATACAATAACTCATGATGTCTTTGCTTTTGCAGCCAACACTGAAAAGACTACCATCTTAAAATACAATAGTGCTTTATTTCTAAAGGACGATTTTACGGTTTCGCATAGCAATTTCAAAAACAAATCGATAATTGGGTATAGTTTTAGCGAAGATGGTAATCCCACTTTATATTGGTCTACAGATGATGACACAAGTATTCTGGTCATCAAATATTATTTAGAAACAAAGACTTATAAAGTTTTAATGTTTAAATTTCCTTTTACTACACAGCAAATCATCAACACTTTCCAGAAAAACAATTTATTTTATATCCTTTCAAAAGATCTCAATCAACCTGATTTAAATGTATATACTTTTAAAAACGGGATCGTAGATGAAAAAGAATTTGATTTTTCGCGTTTTACTTTCCAGAACAGGAAAACACAATTCATGACATTCAATCAGGTGATTAATGAAAATCCTATCGAGAAAATCGAATCAGACGAGTACAATCCTTTGGACAAAGGCACCAAAAAAAGCAAAATTTATATGACCAATGATCATTTGATTTTGACATTAGATTATAATCCTAATAAAACCCAGGTGTTTGATCTTAATCTTGAAAACAATAATTTGTCTGAAAAAAACTTTATGCAATCTGCAACTGCAAACGCTAAAAAGTTAAGTAATTCATTTTTCTATAATGATAAAATTTATCAGATCAATGCCAATCAGGATGAACTTCTATTTGATGTAAAAGATTATAATTCCGGAACAACAGTAAAAAGTTTTAAGGTCTCAAAAAATGATACTATTCGTTTTAAAAGTTCGCCTTTGCTAATACAACGTGATATACAGAAACCAAAAGAATTAAAAAAAACGAGCAAGTTTTTGCAACGCCTTTCTTATTTAGACATAGGTTTATCTGTTTTCAAAAATAGCCAGAATACGTTGGTAACTTTAGGCGGAGTGCCAAGAATTGAAAGAATGTATTATACCGTAAATGATGAATTATACAGTTGGAATTATGCTCAGACTTTCAACTCCGAAAGTGTTTTCTTCGAAAGTACCTTAGATCGTAATTTTGAATTCGTTAATCCGCAGCAACAGCCTTTGGCAGCTGATAATATTAATTATTTTTTAGATCAAAACAGAAAAGCAACATTGCCAAGTATATTAAAATTTAAAAATTATTACATTCTGGGATATTATGATACTGCTTTAAAACAATATGTCATGCGAAAATTCACAGACGGATTTATTCCTGAAGAACCTTCAAATCCTATCATTGACAAAGCTGTTTTTTCGAAATCTTTTCCGGCTGACAAACCTTAAATTATTGAGAATTAATACAAATGCCTTCTGTTTGTCGATTTCAAAAAACCTGAACCGATTATTTTTTCTAACTTTACAAAAAAGTCATCATTATGTTATCGAAAAATATTGAAGCAGCTTTAAACAAGCAAATTCGCATAGAGGCAGAATCTTCGCAAACCTACCTTTCTATGGCTTGTTGGGCTGAAGTACACGGATTAGAGGGGATTGCACAATTTATGTATACCCAATCAGACGAAGAGCGCGCACATATGCTTAAACTAGTTAAGTATATCAACGAACGCGGAGGTCACGCTCAGATTACCGATCTTAAAGCGCCAAAAACATCTTATTCTACATTCAAAGAAATGTTTGAAACCCTTTACAACCATGAGATTTTTGTTTCAGAATCTATCAATGAATTGGTACATATTACTTTTTCAGAAAAAGATTATGCAACACATAATTTCTTACAATGGTATGTAGCAGAACAAATCGAGGAAGAAGCAACAGCTAAATCTATCTTAGATAAAATCAACTTGATTGGTGATGATAAAGGTGGTCTTTACTTGTTTGACCGTGATATTCAGCAATTAACGGTGACCAGCTCTATTGCTATTAACCCAAAATAAAAAAAGTTAAAGTTTATTTAGAATACTTAAAAATAACTATTTTCTTTTATATTTGCTTCTGTTTTTAAATACGGAGGAAAATTGGGCAAGAAAGAAAAAGATAAGGACAAGAAAAAGGACAAAAAGAAAAAGAAGAAGAAAGAGCTCCTTGACAAGATTAAAAACTTGGAAAACTGCAAATCTTCTTGTTGTGAGAAATATAAAAAAAGCGAAAAGAAACGCTGCTCGCGTTGTCCTATGTTTGATTTATTCAAAAAAACTGCTTAACTAAAATATATAAAACCCACCAAGAAATTTGGTGGGTTTTTAGTTTAAAGTATAATTTTCTTTTTATTTTAATAATACCAACCAATTCAATTATGAAAAACAACATTATCATACCCAAATCCAGCCTTGATTTTTTGACCCAGCTCAAAGAAAACAATAACAAGCCATGGTTTGAAGAAAATAAGCCTCAATATCTAAAAGAACTCAATCATATAGAAACCTTTGCAGGTGCCCTACTACATGAACTTTCTAAAACTGATGTTTTAGAAACCTCTTCGGGCAAAAAAAGTGTATACAGAATTTATCGTGATATTCGATTTTCTAAAGACAAAACTCCTTTTAAAACCTTTTGGGGCGGCAGCTATACCAGAGCAACAAGTGCAAGACGTGGCGGCTATTATTTTCATATCGAAAAAGGAAACAGTTTTTTTGCAGGTGGCTTTTGGGGGCCAAATGCTGCAGACTTAAAACGAATACGAAGCGAATTTGCCCACGATGCCGAACCCATGAAGAAAATATTACAATCAAAATCGTTTGTAAAAACCTTTGGAACCTTACAAGGCGAACAACTCAAAACAGCACCAAAAGGTTATGAGATCACTCACGAAGCCATCGATTTGCTTCGCTACAAACAGTTTTTGATTATCAAACGTTTTACAGATGACGAAGTTTTGAGTCCGCTATTTTTAGAACAGGCTTTAGACACTTGTAAAAATATGAGACCGTTTTTCGACTATATGAGCGAAATACTTTCAACGGATAGTAATGGTGCTTCTCTTTTATAATTGCATTTTGATCCAAAATTAAACCCGGCAGATTTTAAAAATCTGTCGGGTTTGCTAAATACTTTCAAATCTGGTTAAACGTTATCTGCTAAGCAATAAAATCTCATTGACAATAACTTCGATCACATATCTTTTTTCACCGTTTTTATTGTCATAACTTCTGTGGGTTAGTTTTCCTTCCACAGCGACTTCCTTCCCTTTCACCACATATTTTTCGATAATATCAGCAGTTTTTCCCCAGGCGGTCACACGATGCCATTCGGTTTGTTCTACTTTTTCACCTTTATCATTGGTGTATTTCTCATTTGTAGCAATAGTCAAATAGGCTAATTTTCTTCCACTGTCTAAAGTTCTGACGTCCGGATCATTTCCTGCGTTACCAATTAATTGTACTCTGTTTTTCATTGCATTCATGGCGTATAATATTTAAATGTTCGTATATCAAATTCAACATGGCAAAGATGCGACAGGTTCAAAAAATAATCGGTTGTAACTATTTGTAAACGTTTGTAAATGGAAATGTTTTTCCGTATATTTAACAAAAATCATACTACAATGCAAACAAAAATCAATAAAGTCGAATTAAGAAATTTAGAATTCGACGACTATCAGCAGTTAAAAAATTCAATGGTAGAATCGTATCCAGAAATGGCGAATTCATACTGGAGATCTAATGATATAAAAAAATTACTCTCAATATTCCCTGAAGGCCAACTGGTTATACTAGTTGACGGTATAGTTGTAGGATCAGCATTATCGCTAATTGTCGATGAAAAATTAGTAGACAAAAGACACAATTACAGACAAATTATTGGAGATTATACTTTTTCAACCCATAATCCTGATGGGGAAATATTGTACGGTATAGACGTTTTTATCCATCCTAATTATCGCGGTTTGCGTTTAGGCCGCCGTTTATATGATGCACGTAAAGAACTTTGCGAGCAATTAAACCTGAAAGCCATTGTTTTTGCAGGAAGAATTCCAAATTATTCTCAACATGCAAAAAAGATGACGCCAAAATTGTATATCGATAAAGTAAAACATAAAGAATTACACGATCCGGTACTTTCCTTTCAGTTGAGTAATGATTTTCACGTTTTACGAATTATCAAAAATTACCTTGAAGGCGACGAAGAATCTAAAGAATTTGCTGTGCTTTTAGAATGGAATAACGTTTACTATGACGAAAGTCCGAAATTAATTAATCTTGAAAAAAGCGTTATTCGTTTAGGATTGGTACAATGGCAAATGCGCCAGCTGAATAATCTGGAAGAATTTTTTGAACAATCAGAATTTTTTATCGATGTCGTTTCAGGTTATGGGGCCGATTTTGCTTTGTTTCCGGAACTTTTTATTGCGCCTTTAATGGCCGATTACAATCACTTATCTGAGGCCGAAGCCATTCGGGAACTTGCTCGATATTCTGATCCCATCAGAAAACGTTTTCAGGAATTTGCCATTTCTTATAACATCAATATCATTACCGGAAGCATGCCCTTTTTAGATAATGGGAACTTGTACAACGTAGGTTTTTTATGCAAAAGAGACGGAACATCAGAAATGTATACCAAAATTCACGTTACGCCAAATGAAGTGCAACATTGGGGAATGAAAGGCGGATCTCACTTTAAAACCTTTGATACTGATTGCGGCAAAATTGGAATCCTGATTTGTTATGATGTTGAGTTTCCGGAACTTTCCAGAATAATGTCAGATGAAGGAATGAACATTTTATTTGTACCTTTTTTAACCGATACTCAAAATGCTTATACACGTGTAAAACATTGTTCTCAGGCACGCGCGATCGAAAATGAGTGTTATGTAGCCATAGCAGGTTGCGTTGGAAATTTACCTAAAGTGAATAATATGGACATTCAATACGCACAAGCTTCTGTATTTACACCATCGGATTTTGCTTTTCCGAGTAATGGTATAAAAGCCGAGGCAACACCAAACACTGAAATGACATTGATCGTTGACGTTGACTTAAATTTATTAAAGCAGCTTCATGAACATGGAAGTGTACGAATTTTGAAAGACAGACGAAGGGATTTGTACGAGATTAAAAAGCTAGTCCCATGAAAACATGTCTTGAATGTTCCGAAAAACTTGTAGGCCGCGAAGACAAAAAATTCTGTTCAGACAGCTGTAGAAATGCCTACAACAATAAAATAAATAAAGACAGCACTAATTTCATGCGTAATGTAAACAACAAATTACGAAAAAATTACCGTATTTTGTGTGAGTTAAATACTGATGGAAAATCTAAAGCAACAAGGGATAAAATGATCAATAAAGGTTTTGATTTCGAATTCTTTACCAATATCTTGCAGACCAAAACAGGAAATACCTACTATTTCCTATATGATCAGGGATATCGATCTTTGGACAATGATTATTTTATGCTTGTTAAAAAAGAAATATAATACGTAATGAAGAAAAACCCCACCTCAATTCTGGCCATAGTCTGCATTTTAGCAATTCTTGGCATTATATACGCCTCGATGATGCCGCAATGGATCTCAAAAGATGAAGAAGCACTTGCTGATTTTTCTACCGAAAGAGCACTCAACCAAGTCGAAATTATTGCGCAAAAACCACATTATGTTGGTTCTACCAATCATGAACTGGTTGCCAATTACCTTAAACTTGAACTCAATCGAATTGGACTGGAAACCTCTATTCAGGAAGGTTTTACACTCAACGACAAAGGGCTTTTAGTAAAATCTAAAAATATTCTGGCCCGCATAAAAGGAACTGATAGCTCAAAAGCGCTATTGCTTTTATCCCATTACGACAGTGCTCCACATTCATTTTCTAAGGGAGCAAGCGACGATGCCTCAGGAGTTGCGACTATATTAGAAGGAATTCGTGCTTTTTTATACGCCAAGCAGCCCCATAAAAACGATATTATCATTCTTTTTTCTGATGCCGAAGAATTGGGCTTAAACGGAGCCGCTCTTTTTGTGAATAAGCATCCATGGGCAAAAGACGTTGGACTTGTCATCAATTTTGAGGCAAGAGGTTCTTCCGGACCAAGTTATATGTTAATGGAAACCAACAAAGGAAACAAAGCTCTTGTAAAAGAATTTGCAAATGCAAAAGCACAATATCCGGTTTCGAATTCGCTGATGTACAGTATTTATAAAATGCTTCCTAACGATACTGATTTAACCGTTTTTAGAGAACAGGGAAATATTCAGGGTTTCAATTTTGCCTTTATCGACGGACATTATAATTATCATACGCAACAAGATGATGTTCAGCATTTAAGCAAAACAACACTAAAACATCAGGGAACATATTTAATGCCTTTATTAAAATATTTTTCGAATGTTGATTTAAATGAAACCAATTCTACAGAAGATGATGTTTACTTTAGCGTTCCGTTCTCTTTCATAAGTTATCCTTTTACATGGGTTTTCCCAATGACGATCATTGCTTTAGGCTTATTGATTCTTTTTATTTTTATTGGAAAAGCCAAGCGTGTCATTACCTTCAGGGAAATTTTCAGAGGATTTGTGCCTCTTTTAGGCGCCATCACGATCTCAGGATTAGTTACCTTTTTAGGATGGAAAATTCTACTTCAAATTTATCCGCAATACTCAGATCTTCTTAACGGATTTACTTATAATGGTCATGCTTACATTGGGGCTTTTGTAACACTAAGTATTGCCATTTCTTTTGCTTTCTATCATCATTTTTCAGAAGCAAAAATTACAATGAACCATTTTGTAGCACCTTTGCTGCTTTGGATTATCATCAATGCATTTTTAGCCAATAGTTTAACCGGCGCTGGTTTCCTGATTATTCCAGTTTATTTTGGAATTCTGTTATTCGGAATCTTTGTCATTACGCAGCACTATAGTTTAGGATTGAATTTATTATTCAGTATTCCTGCATTAGCCATTATTGCGCCTTTCATCGTTATGTTTCCCGTTGGTTTAGGTTTAAAAATTCTTTTTGGAAGCTCGATTCTAACCGTTTTACTTTTCGGATTATTACTTCCCGTATTTGGTGACTTCTTTAAAAAAGGAGCCTGGACGATGTTCTTCTTTGCCGTTTCAATCGGATTCTTTATCTATGCCGGTTACCACTCAGGTTATCAACATGGAGAAGCAAAATCAAACAGTTTATTATATGTTTATAATGCCAATACCAACTCAGCAGTATGGACCACTTATGATGTCAATTTAGACGAATGGACAAAAACCTATTTGGGAGAAAAAAACCAAAAAGCCGTTGGTTTAAATTCATTACCGCTAGCAAGCAAATACAATTCTGGCTTTACTTACAGCGCAATTGCTCCTGTTATTGATATTCCAAAACCAACGATTGCTTTCTTAAAAGACAGTGCTGTAGGCAATAACAGATATTTAAAAATTAAAATTACTCCAAACAGAAAAGTAAATCGTTACGATATTTATGCGAATCCTAAAATGACATTTTTTAATTTTAAAGCTAATGGTGTCGCAACTTCAGGAGAAAAAGGAAACCGTCTGGAAAGAGATGGCGGAAAAATATTGTGTTATTATGTTGTAGGCAACGAACCACTTGTCATGGATTTCTACATCAATAAATCATCTGTTTTTGATATGGATTTAATTGAAAGTTCTTTCGATCTAATGACCAATCCGCTGCTACAAATAAAACCTCGAAGCGACTGGATGATGCCTACTCCTTTTGTTTTAAATGATGCAGTTTTAATTCAGCAAAAAATAAAAAAATATACAGCACCGGTAGCTACTCTTGCGCCTGCAACCGCAGTAAAAGACAGTACTGTTATTGCAAAAGACAGTTTAAAACCTGTTGTAAAACCAGAATAAATACAATTTTTCTAACCTAACCATTATGAAGAAAAGATTTCTGCTTTTTATTACTTTAAGTTTTTTCAATGCTAAGAGTCAGACCTTAGAAGAAAAAATAGCCGCAAAAGCCTGCACTTGTCTGGAAAAAGGCAAAGAAGTAAATGAAGAGATCTACCGGAATTGTTTGACCAATTCAATGGCAGAAGTGGTTTTAAAAGATAAAGATGCAAAATCAAGAGAAGGGATTAGTACGGTAGAAGGAATCAAGAGTTTGCTTCAAAAATCAGATGAGACTATTTCCAAAACCTGTTCGAAATTTTTACCAAAAGCACCTGAAAACAAAGCAGATATTTATTATAACGATTCTAAAAACAAAGAGGCACAGAATTCCTATACCGTTGCAAAAGATTTTATGCTTGCTAAAAATTACAAATTAGCAATCGAAGGTTTGCAAATTGCATTAAAACAAGATCCTAATTTTGTTTTGGCACTTGATGATATTGCAGTTTGCTACAGACAATTGGAGGATTACGATAATGCCATAAAATATTATAAAAAATCATTGGATATCTATCCCGAAGGCGAATATGCCTTAATGAATATTGGAGTAGTTTATTCGCTAAAATCAGATTACAAAACGGCAATCGATTATTACGAAAGGCTCATAAAATACCAACCCAACAATGCCGAAGGATATTTTGGAGCAGGAAAAAACTATTTGCAAATAAACAATGACGAAAAAGCATTGAATGATATATTTATAGCGCACAGAATCTACAGCGCAGATAAATCAGAATATACAAAAGACACCGAAATGATTATGGGGGCTATTTATCAAAAAATGGTAAAAGAAAACAAAGAAAGCATTTTCAAAAAAATTGCGGCAGAAAATAATATTGTCATCGAATAGTGCTGATAAAAATTATAAAAAAGGGCAAACTTTACATCTAAAGTTTGCCCTTTTTTCTTTAACAGGCGCATTCAATCTTTAAACCTGCTTTTTGGCCGTTTGTGCCTTCTGTCGCATATCCGTCAAACTTCCACCATTCTATTCCTCCCATTAATTCTTTTACTTTAAAACCTAATTTAGCCATATTCAAAGCGCCTCTTGTTGAGGCATTACAACCAATTCCGTCGCAATACGTCACATACAAAACTTCTTTGTCCAGATGTTTGGTACTTTCTACCGTCATTTCACGATGTGGAATATTAATAGCTGTTGGAATATGTTCAGCTTCAAAACCAAATGCTTTTCTTGCATCGATTACAATTACTTTTTCGCCATTGTTCAAGGCATCAAACAAATCAGAAGGATCCATTTCGAAAGCCAGTTTGTTTTCGTAGTGTTTAATTTGTGCTTCCATTTTTACCGTTTTTAAGGTTTTATTTTTTCAAAAGTAACGCAACAACACATTCTATAAAAGCGAAAAGAATTCATCAACTTGATTACTTTTTTTCATAGAAAACCCAGTCTAAAATTTTGTTCCTTTGTATTCTAATTCCCAAAAAAATGGAAATCCGTCATTTACGTTTAATAAAAGCAATTGTTGAAGAAGGAAGTATCACCAAAGCGATAGACAAATTGCATTTGACGCAATCGGCCTTAAGCCACCAACTCAAAGAAGCCGAATATCAATTAGGTACTCCTGTTTTTTTGAGAACCAATAAAAAACTGGTTTTAACCAAAGCCGGCGAGAAAATCTACGAACTGGCCAATGAAATTCTGGAGAAACTCTCGCAAACCGAATCTCAAATCAAGCAAATGGTATATGGCGAACATGGTGAAATAAGAATTAGTACCGAATGTTTTTCGAGTTATCACTGGCTGCCACCGGTTTTAAAACAATTTCATCTTTTATATCCGAATGTTGAACTGAAAATTGTCACCGAAGCCACTCATATTCCGCTGCAAAAGTTATTAGAAAACACCATTGATATTGCCATTATCAGCGATCAGATCAAAGACAGTAATATCAAATATATTGAACTTTTTCAGGACGAAGTCGTTATGGCGGTTTCTGAAAACCATGCCTGGGCGAATAAAAAGTACGTTGTTGCCGAAGATTTTATCAACGAACATTTATTGATTCATTCCCTGCCCATGGAAACCGTTACGATTCATCAGTTTATTTTGGCTCCAGCCAAAGTAACTCCAAAGAAAATTACTCCTCTCCCATTGACTGAAGCTTCTCTGGAAATGGTTAAAGCCGATATGGGCGTAATGTCGATGGCAAAATGGGCCTTGTTACCACATTTAAAAAATAATCCAATTAAAGCCATTAAAATTGGAAAAAATGGTTTGAAAAGAAAACACTTTATTGCCATTCGCGAAAACGAGCAATATCCGGATTACTTTTATCATTTTATCACCTTTTTACAAAACGAAATCAATCTGCAATGGAATATTCAATAAGAAAGTGCGAAGTATCAGATTTGCCAAAACTTGTCATTTTATGTCAAAAACATGCCGAATATGAAAAAGCCGATTATTTTCCTGAAGGAAAAGAAGAAGGTTTGAAAAAAGAGCTATTTAGTGAGCATCCAAAATTAAATTGTTTAGTAGTTGCTACTGATAATGATATTGTAGGATATGTCTCTTATACTTTTGATTTTTCAACCTGGAGCGCCGGTGATTTCTTATATATGGATTGTCTCTATTTGGAAGAAAATGTCAGAAACTGTGGAATTGGTGAAGTCTTAATCAACAAACTAAAAGAAATTGGAAAAGAGAAAAACTGCGTCAATATGCAATGGCGAACTCCTCAATTTAATGAAAGGGCAATAAAGTTTTACAACAGAATTGGTGCAAAAGGAAAAGAGAAAATCTGTTTCTTTTTAGATTTGTAATACAACGTGCGCAAAATTTAATCTCGCAAAGGCGCGAAGTCGCAAAGAAAAAGACATTAATGTAAAATATAAATACGAAAAAAGGCTTTAGCCAAACGAATATTGATTTGGCTAAAGCCCTTTTCCTATTCAAATTTTATTTCTCCAGCTAAAGCTGGAGACTATTCAAAAAAACTTTGCGACTTCGCGCCTTCGAGATTATCATTCAAAGCAAACTTAAAAAAATGAAAAAAATAAGCATATTAGGCTGCGGCTGGCTAGGTTTTCCTTTGGCAAAAAAGCTAATCAAAAAAGGACATTCCGTAAACGGATCTACAACTTCTGAGAATAAACTTGTTGTTTTAGAAAATGCAGGAATAAATCCGTTTTTGGTAGCACTTGAAAGTGAAAGTGTTTCAGAAAGCATACATGATTTTCTTGACAATAGCGAAATCTTAATCATTGATATTCCACCTAAATTACGAGGAGCTAATGCTGATTCATCGCATTCTTCACGAAAGATTTTTGTAGAAAAAATAGAAAATTTAATTCCGTTTATAGAAAAATCAACGGTAAAAAAAGTACTTTTTGTGAGCTCAACCTCTGTTTACGGAGACGAAAACGGAGTTATTACAGAAGAAACGATTCCGAATCCTGAAACCGAAAGTGGCAAACAATTGCTTTTGGCGGAAACTCTTTTACAAGACAATCAAAACTTCCAAACGACAATTTTACGCTTTGGCGGATTAATTGGCGAAGATCGTCATCCGGTTAAATTTCTTGCCGGAAAAGAAAACCTCGAAAACCCGGACGCCCCAGTAAACTTAATTCACCAAAAGGATTGTATCAAAATCATTGAAGCAATCATCAATCAGTCAAAATGGAATGAAGTTTTCAACGCCGTTGCGCCTTTTCATCCCACAAGACAAGAATATTATACTCAAAAAGCTAAAGAACAAACCTTGATTTTACCGAAGTTTATTGATGAAAAATCGAATATCAAAAAGACAATTTCAAGCGAAAAATTAGAAAACAATTTAAAGTATCAGTTTAACATAGAAAACTATTAAACCTTTTTTTAACCATATAAGTTATATAAGTTCATTTAAACCAAACTGCAAAGCTTTTTTTGATCTCTAAACAAAGCGCATAAAACTTAAATTTACTTATATAACTTACATGGTTTAAAAAACTTTGCGAACTTTGCGTAAACCCTTTGCGGTTAAATAAAAAACTATGGAAACAGTCTATATCAATTCACCTTTAGGAATCACCAAAATTGTTGGAGATGAAAACGGCGTTTCTGTAATTTCCGTTTCAGATGTTGGTACAAATGAAGTTTCTAAAGAAATTCCGGAAGTTTTAAAAGAAGCCGTTTCGCAACTTGAGGAATACTTCGACAAAAAGAGAACCGATTTCGATTTCAAACTAAACCCAAAAGGAACTGAATTTCAGCAAAAAGTTTGGAAATCCTTATTAGAGATTCCATACGGAAAAACAGTAAGTTATATGGATCAAACCAAAAAACTGGGCGATGTAAAAGCGATTCGTGCCGTTGCATCGGCCAATGGTAAAAATCCGTTATGGATTGTGGTTCCCTGCCATCGAGTTATTGGCACAAATGGTTCCTTAACAGGTTACGCTGGCGGTTTATCCCGTAAAAAATGGCTAATCGAACACGAAAACCCAACTATACAACAGAGCTTGTTCTAGTTTTTTCGTTTGCCACGAATTACACTAATTACACTAATTTTTTCTCTATTAACCTTCTTAATCATCATACTTTATTTAAGAAAATTCATTCAACAAAATAACTTGTATTAGATAAAAATCAAATTTGTGTATATTTATAACGGAAAAGAATTAGTGTAATTTGTGAAATTCGTGGCAAAAAACATTGCAAAAAATATGATTGAAAAAATAAACCTCAATAACATTTTATTTCTGGATATAGAAACTGTTCCGGAAGAAGAGAATTTCAATTCACTTGATGCGGAAATGCAATCGCTTTGGGATCATAAAACACAATACCAACGTAAAGAAGAATTTACACCAGAAGAATTTTACGATCGTGCCGGAATTTGGGCAGAATTCGGGAAGATTGTTTGTATTTCTGTTGGTTATTTTACTATCAAAGGAGATATCAGGAATTTTAGAGTTACTTCGTTTTTTGGTGACGAGAAGAAAATTCTAAAAGACTTTAATAATCTAATAAACAATCACTTTCACCAGCCTCAACATCTTTTATGCGGACATAACGCCAAAGAATTTGACATTCCGTTTATTGCCCGACGCATGATTATCAACCAAATTGCGATTCCGGACAAACTGAATTTATTCGGCAAGAAACCTTGGGAAATTCCGCATTTGGATACTTTAGAATTATGGAAATTTGGTGATTACAAACACTTTACATCCTTAAAATTATTAACAAAAATTCTGGGAGTTCCATCTCCAAAAGGCGATATCGACGGAAGTCAGGTAGCTCATGTGTTTTATGTAGAGAAAGATATTGACCGAATTGTTACTTATTGCGAAAAAGATACCATTGCTGTGGCTCAGATTTTCCTGCGTTTACGCCGTGAAGATTTATTGATTGATGAAGAAATTATTCATGTTTAAGAGGAAGGTACAAAGTTACAAAGGTTCAAAGGTACAAAGTTTACTAACAGGCTCAAAATGTTTTACTAAATGACTTACCACGAAATTTCACATCATCGCCTTGTAGCCCAAAAGCTACTTGAAACTAGCCCAAATTCTCCGCAAGAAATTGTACAGCATCTTGGCGCCATGCAGGCACAGGATTATGCAATGGCAAAATGGGCAATTGGTTCCAGATCTGAGGCTACTGAAGCAACAATTGAAGAGGCTATAAATTCGGCACAAATTATCCGAACGCATATTCTTAGACCCACCTGGCATTTTGTTTCGGCTGAGGATATTTATTGGATGTTGGATCTATCCGGGCCACAAGTTCAGAAAATGACTATCTCTGCCGCCAAAAAATATGGTTATGATTTGAAGATGCTCAACCAAATTAATTCTCAAATAGAAAAGTTATTGGTTGGAAACAATCATTTAACGCGTGACGAAATCATGCGGGAACTCAACATAAAAAAAGGTTCAAGTCAGGATTTTTTAGCAGCAGCTATTATGATGCATGCAGAACTCGATGGTTTAGTTTGCAACGGGAAAATGAAAGGCAAACAAATAACGTACGCTTTACTTGAAGAGCGTGTTTCGAAGCCAAAAAACAAACTCACCAAAGAAGAAGCTTTGGCAAAATTAGCCCTGCATTATTTTGAAAGTCATGGCCCAGCAACGCTTCTTGACTTTTCGTGGTGGTCTGGTTTTCCGCCAACTACCTGCAAATTAGCACTTAGCGCAATTGAGTTGCAATTGAATTCTGCGCAAATTGACAACCAAATCTACTGGTTTAAAAAAGATATTGCTGATGAAACCAACTTCCGCCAAAGCGTACATTTTCTTCCCGCTTTTGATGAGATTTTAATTTCGTATAAATCTAGAGAAGCTTCTATTTTATTAGAACATCAATCTAAAGCTTTTACCAACAATGGAATTTTTAAACCTATTATTCTCGAAAACGGAAAGGTAATTGGAACCTGGAAAAAAACTTTCAAAAAAGATTACGCAAAAATAGAAACGCAATTTTTTAATACACCCGAAAGTTCAAAAAAAGAAATTCTGTTTGAAAGTATTAAAGCTTTTGAGAACTATCTGGAAACTAAAGTGGTTATTGAATAACTTGATTCGCTAATTTTTATATATCGCTCCTATGGAGCTAGCGGAAAGAATCGTCAATTAATTTAAAGCCCTATCGGGGCGATATATTATGATTATTTTTAGACTATAATTAAATACTTCTTCTCTCATTCATAAAATCTTTGTGCATACAATCGCTAAATAATTATATTTACAAAAAAATTAGCATTATGGTATTAAGTAGATTTTGGTTAGTCATTTTTATTTCCTCAATTGTCTTTATTGTGGTCAGTTTATTTACTGCCAACACTTATACTATTGATTCTGTTATAAACGGAAAAAAAGACGATCCTATTCTGGTCTCTGAAAAATACATCCATGAACTTCCTGCTTTCATCAAAGACAGCATTCAAAAAGCTCCGGATCAGACCATGATCATCAATCGCGATACGCTTAATGCTGATTCTACTTATGTTTTCAAGAATAAAACGGTAAAAATTTTCAGCGGTCTTCAAAAATCTGATGGCTTATTACCTACTTGCAAAAGCACTTTGGTCGATTTGATCTTACCGCTTATTGCTTATCTGGCTTTTTTCTGCGGATTAATGGAGCTTTTAATTATTTCAGGAGCATCTGGAAAATTAGCCAAAGTATTGAGTCCGGTATTTGTAAAGGTTTTTCCGAGTATTCCTAAAAATCACCCTTCTATATCTTACATGACGTTAAACTTTGCCGCAAACTTCCTTGGATTAGATTCGGCTGCAACTCCCTTTGGACTTAAAGCCATGGAGAGTTTACAGGAAATAAATCCCGACAAGGACAGGGCTAGTGATGCTCAGATTATGTTTATGTGCCTTCACGCTTCGGGCTTAACCCTGATCGCAACTTCAATTATTGGTTATCGTGCTGCGGCCAACGCCACTAATCCTGCTGATGTTATGCTTCCGTGTATTATTACTTCTTTCATTGGTACGATCGCAGCATTTTTGATTGTGGGAATTAAGCAAAAAATTAATTTTAAAAGCGCTTCTCTTGTCATTGTCTTAATGGGATTAATCGCTGCCATTGTTGGTTTGCTGATGTATGTAAATCATCTGGATTTAATTGGAAAAAACTACTTTACCTCAAACCTTTCGGGTTTAATATTAATTGGCATTATTGCTTTTACATTGATTTTTTCTTTCAAACATGAAAAGAAATTCAGTGATGCCAATACTACCGTTTTTGAGACATTTGTAGTGGGTGCCAATAATGGGGTAAAAACCGGTGTTACTATTTTTCCTTATGTATTGGGAATGTTAGTGGCTATTTCTCTTTTCAGAAACAGTGGTTTATTCGAAATTATCAGTGATGCAATTGCATTTGTTTTTTCCAATATGGGAGTGAGTAAAGAGATTACCAATGCATTACCTGTTGCCATGCTTCGCCCGTTTAGTTCTGCAGGATCACGTGGATTTTTAATTGATTCGATGAATACGTTTGGTGCAGATTCTTTGACAGCAAGATTAAGTAGTATTTTTCAGTGCAGTGCCGAAAGTACGTTTTATGTAATTGCGGTTTATTTTGGCTCGGTTAACATCAAAAATACTCGCTATGCGTTGGGTACAATGCTTTTAGTGGATCTTATTTGTGTTATTACGGCAATTTTTGTGGCGACTTGGTTTTTTTAAACCAGAGATTACAATCAGATTTATAATATGATGAATCAAAAAACCTACTATGTTTAAGAGATTTTTTAGCAAAAAAAGAGAAGTTGAAATTCCGGAAGAAATCAAATCTCAGGAAAAAAGCCAACCTGTTGAAGAAGTTATAATTGAAAAAGTTGAAAATGAAGCAACAGAAAATGAAGCAGTTGAAAATAAAGAATTAGAGACTGAAGAAACGAAATTCGAACCTAATAAAATTGATTGGTTAATAAACGATTCGATTCTGACTTTTATCCCTCGTGAATTGTATATGCACTATTGGGATAGTGCTACTGAAAAAAACCTGCAGGATCCTTCGTGGCAAAATCAAGGTGTCTTTTTCTGGAATAATAATGAACCATTTGAGAGAAAATCTTTGCCTGCGTTTTTTGAAAACTACGAAAAGAAGTTATTTGTTTTTAATGAAGTTCCGGATTATATTTCGTTAGTATCTGCAAAAGCAATTCCTTGGTTTGGAATGCCCGGAGAAGGAGACAAATACTGCCTTAGATATGATGAAACACCGATAACAATAGAAGAAGCCAATAAGCTAAACATCATAAATTATGTCAAAATCGTAGAATTAAACTACGACAACCTGGGAATTCTGAACGATCGCGACAATTATGCTTTTCTGTTTAATCCTAATGAAGTTCAATACCAAAATCAGCTTTTTTATTTAAATGGAGAAAAAATCTCGTTAGCAGAGCTCTATCAAAAAAAGAAACTATTCGTTCTATCTGTAGAATAAATAATACCGATTGCTAATTATGAAACCAAAATACCTTTTTATCCTATGCGTTTTAATAGGATGTCAAAACCCAAAACCATTAAATCAAGTAGTTGACACAATATCGCAACCTAAAACCGAAACAATTGCAGCTAAAGAAAATTTCTTAAAAACAGATACCATTTCTATTGCTGATTACGGAGAAACATCAAGAGACAATTATGTTTTGGCACATCTTGCAGAGCAAAAAGCAGACAAAGACAGTATTGTTACGGCACAATACCAACTTGATTTTTACCAGAATAAAACCAAAACGACTACTTCAAAAATTACCATTAAGGGAGTTGATAAAGGATCTGAGTGGTCTGCCATGTACGGATTAGGAACGGAAAGTGCCAAGAGTTCGCCTTTTATTCAAATTAGTTTTGGGTATCCTGCCTGCGGTTACAATCAAAGTCATTATTTATATTATTTAAAAAACAATGATATACAATTGGTTTACGACTGGTATACAATGTCTGATAGTGGCTGGGGAAGTTGGGTCGAATTCGAAAATCCTTCGGCGAAAGCCAATCCTGAATCATTCTATTGCAAGACCATTTCTTTTGAACCTGATGATAATGATGAAAACATGGGAATCGCTAAACATTCCGATTCGATTGTTTTTCGCTTAAGCGGAAATCAATGGAAAAAGCAATTACTCTCTGCAAAAGACAAGACTTATTTTGAGAAAAAAATGAGTTTTGATGACTTTCACAAACAATAATAAACACTTTAAAAACATCCCTTATTCAAATTCTTTCTTAGGTAAATAATTTCTAACTTTGTAAAAAACAAAGAAATGATTGATTTTATATACCAAGACCCTTATCCTATTTTAAAGGATGATACACAGTACCGCAAAATTACTTCTGATTTTGTAAAAGTGGAACAATTTGGAGAACGTGAAGTTTTGACCGTTGATCCAAAAGGATTAGAATTATTGGCCGAAGAAGCCTTAACAGATGTTTCTTTTATGCTAAGAACAGCGCATTTGCAAAAACTGCGTAAGATTCTTGATGATCCCGAAGCGACAGATAATGATCGTTTTGTAGCTTATAATTTATTGCAAAATGCTTCGGTTGCTGCTGAAGGTCAGTTACCAAGCTGTCAGGATACCGGAACAGCGATTGTAATGGCTAAAAAAGGAGAAAGCATCTTTACTGGTGTTGACGATGCTGAATGGTTGAGCAGAGGAATTTTCAACACGTACCAAAAACGTAATTTACGTTATTCGCAAATTGTTCCGATTTCGATGTTTGAAGAAAAAAATTCAGGATCGAATCTTCCGGCGCAAATTGATATTTATGCTAAAAAAGGAACTTCGTACGAGTTTTTATTTATGGCAAAAGGTGGTGGATCTGCTAATAAAACTTACTTATACCAACAAACAAAATCATTATTGAATGAAAAATCGATGGATGCTTTTGTTCGTGCAAAAATAAAAGATTTAGGAACTTCGGCTTGTCCGCCGTATCACTTGGCGTTAGTAATTGGAGGAACTTCTGCGGAAGCGAATTTAAGCGCTGTTAAAAAAGCATCAGCTGGATATTACGACAATCTTCCTACTTCAGGAAACATGGCTGGTCAGGCTTTCCGCGATATTGAATGGGAAGCTAAAGTGCAGCAAATTTGTCAGGAAAGCGAAATTGGCGCTCAGTTTGGCGGTAAATATTTCACACACGATGTTCGTGTCATTCGTTTGCCTCGTCACGCGGCTTCTTGTCCAGTTGGATTAGGAGTTTCTTGTTCTGCTGATAGAAACATTAAAGGAAAAATTAATAAAGACGGAATTTTCGTTGAACAATTGGAAGTTAATCCAAAACAATTTTTACCGGAAACAGCTCCACATTTAGAAGCTCCTGTTGAAATTGATTTAGATCAGCCAATGGCAGATATTTTGGCTAAATTATCTCAATATCCTATCAAAACCCGTTTAAAACTAAACGGAACTGTAATTGTTGCCCGAGATATTGCTCACGCAAAAATCAAAGAATTACTGGAAGCAGGTAAACCAATGCCAGAATACTTTAAAAATCATCCCGTTTATTATGCTGGTCCGGCAAAAACTCCGGAAGGAATGGCTTCAGGAAGTTTTGGACCAACAACGGCTGGCCGTATGGATGTTTATGTAGATGAATTCCAGAAACATGGCGGAAGTATGATCATGCTGGCAAAAGGAAACCGTACCAAACAAGTAACGGATGCGTGTAACAAATACGGCGGATTCTACTTGGGTTCTATTGGAGGTCCTGCAGCAATTTTAGCACAAGACAACATCCTGAAAGTTGAAGTGGTTGACTTCGAGGAATTAGGAATGGAAGCGGTTCGTAAAATTACCGTAAAAGATTTCCCTGCTTTTATTATTACCGATGATAAAGGAAATGATTTCTTCGAAAATCTTTAGTATTTAACCGCAAAGTTCGCAAAGAATTTACGTGAAGAACGCAAAGTTTTTTTTAACTAAATTTTAAAAATAAACTGTACAAACAATAAAAACCGCCTTTATGGGCGGTTTTATTTATTTATATACTTTGCGAACCTTGCGTAAATTCTTTGCGAACTTTGCGGTTAAATTTTCACGCAACTTCTTTCTCGAAAGCAATAAAGTGCGTCAGTTTTCCTTTTAGGTTAAAAACCGGAACTCCATTGATTTGACAATTGTATGTTCGGCCGTCTTTTCTGTAGTTTTGAATTGTTTTTTCGAAAGGAACATGCAATTTGATTGCTTCCCTAATCTCTTTTAGAACAGTTTTAGAAGTTTCCGGGCCCTGAAACATTTTTGGCGTCCTGCCTAAAACTTCGCATTCAGAATACCCCGTCATTCTTTTGATTCCGTTTGAAACAAAAACAATCTTTAGATCAAGATCTGTCACAACTACAACTTCTTCTTTAATGCGTTCTTCTATTTCGAGATTCTTCTCATTCCAGGTAAATTGATTCGAAATTTTATTGACTTTTTTCAAATCAGAGAAAATAGCTTTCAACTCATTCAAATATTCATAATGAAAATCCCATGCAAGGATAGGAACTGAATTACGATGGGAGCCTTCATCAAAATCGGCATTTTTCATTTTAAATAATTTAAAGGATAAAAATCTTTCTACTCAAAGATAGAACGAAAATTCATCACAAAATGAATTTATTTTCTATTTAACGATTGTTTAATATGAGTTAGAAGGTAAATTTTAATTGTACTACAACTGCTTTTTTCTCTTCTGTGTTTAAATTATTAAGAGAAATTCCGAGTAATCGGACTGAATCTTTCATTTTTTCCTGATATAATAATTCTTCTACTGTTTCGAGAATCAGGCTTTTATCTGAAATAAAATAGGGCAAAGTTTTACTCCGGGTTTGCTGGGTAAAATCGCTGTATTTTATTTTAAGGGTAACTGTTTTACCTGAAATATTGTATTTTTTTAATCGTCTTTCTAATGAAGTGGCAATTTTATCAAGCTGCTCCAGCATAAAAATTTCAGAAGTTAAATTGACATCGAAAGTATTTTCTGCTGCAACCGATTTGGTGATGCGATGCGACTTTACTTCGCTATTGTGAATACCACGAACCACATTGTAATAAAAAGCTCCTGACTTTCCGAAATGCTTTTCCAGAAATTCTACCGATTTACTTTTCAGATCTGTTCCGGTAAAAATTCCCAATTGGTACATTTTCTCCGTAGTTACTTTTCCAACACCATAAAACTTTCTAATAGGCAATTCTTCCAGAAAAGCTTGGACTTCATCAGGATTTACCGTTTTTTGTCCGTTTGGTTTATTGACATCACTGGCAATTTTAGCCACGAATTTATTGATGGAAATTCCTGCCGAAGCGGAGATTCCAACTTCGTTCAAAATTCGTAATCTAATTTCTTCTGCCAATAAACTGGCACTTGGGTTTCCTTTTTTATTCTGTGTTACATCCAGATAAGCTTCGTCGAGCGAAAGCGGCTCGACCAAATCTGTATAATCATGAAAAATGGCGTGAATTTTATTTGAAATCTCCTTATAACGATCAAACCTCGGACGAACAAAAATAATTTCAGGACAATATTTCTTGGCCAAAACCCCACTTATAGCACTACGTACACCAAATTTACGCGCTTCGTAACTTGCTGCCGAAACTACTCCTCTATTCTCTGAACCGCCAACAGCAACAGGTTTCCCGCGTAAAGCAGGATTATCCATTTGCTCTACCGAAGCATAAAAAGCATCCATATCAATATGGATAATTTTTCGATATGTTGGCACCTCTGACATTATGCAAATTTAAACACTAAACCAATAAAAAGAACGCAGTTAATAGTTATAAATAGTATCAATTTTTAAAGATTAACAACTTATTGATCTCAAACAAATCATTTTCTTTATTTTTGTATCCTCTACACCAAAAAAATTAAAATGCGAACATTTGTTATTGGCGACATACACGGAGGATTACTCGCTCTTGAGCAAGTGTTGAAAAAGGCTGAAGTTACTACACAAGATACTCTTATATTTTTAGGCGATTATGTTGATGGCTGGAGCCAGTCGGCAGAGGTAATTGACTATTTAATTGACCTGAAACTCAAACAAAACTGCATTTGCATTCGAGGAAATCATGATCAGCTGGCCTTAGACTGGCTTGAAAACAGACATGAAGATCTTGATGAAGAAATGTGGTACAAACATGGAGGAAAAGCTACTGTTGAAGGATATTCTAAAATTTCGGCAGAACGAAAAAAAGAACATATTGCTTTTTTTGAAGCACTTCAGGATTATTATCTTGATGATGAAAACCGTCTTTTTGTTCATGCGGGTTTCACGAATCTGAATGGTGTGGTCTGGGAATATTTTCCAAAATTATTTTACTGGGACAGAACACTTTGGGAATCTGCACTTGCTTTAGATCCAAAATTAAAACCAGATGATCTGTACTATCCCAAACGTTTTACGATATATAAAGAAATTTACATTGGACATACGCCGGTTACCCGAATTGGAAAAACAGTTCCGGTAAATAAAGCTTGTGTATGGAATGTTGATACGGGTGCCGCTTTTAAGGGACCTTTGACTATTATGGATGTGAATACCAAGGAATTCTGGCAGAGCGATCCGTTAAACGAATTGTATTCTGATGAAAAAGGTAGGAATTAATCCATAAAAAACTATTTTTGCATTTTAAAATAATTAATATTTAAGTTTATGAAAAAGGTTATTACACTTTTGTTTTTATTATCATTTGGATTTACACAAGCTCAACAGGCTTTTAAAGGAAAAGGAGATGTTAAAGTTAACGTTGGTGCTAACATACAAGATGGTGGGTCAGGAATTCAGGGGTCTGTAGATTTTGGTTTAGGAGAAAATTTCTCTTTTGGTTTTGTTGCTAATTACTTATTAGGCGTAGATAATTTTAATGGTTTTTATAATAGTAGTGCTTACAATGATTACAAACCTGATTTTGGCGAACGTTTTGATGCTAAAGCAAGAATTAATGCTAATTTAAGCAGTGTTATTGGTGTTGATCAATTAGATGTTTACCCAGGTTTAAGTTTAGGATTACACAATTTTGGCGGTCATGTTGGTGGTCGTTACTTTTTTACTGAAGGATTTGGTGTTTTTACAGAACTTGGTTTCCCAATTGCAAAATACGGCAGCGACAATGGAGTATTTGATCACTTAAACAATCAGTTTACTTTTAGTTTAGGAGCTTCTTTTAATTTGTAAAAAGCTTTCCTTGCCACAAAGACACTAAGTTTTTTTTGCAAAATTGAACAAAGAAAAGAATCTCGCAAAGACGCTAAGTCGCAAAGATTATAAATAATAAAACCGCCTAATTGGGCGGTTTTTTTTATCTCATGAATTGGTTTACTGCTTATTTACTAAGCAAAATACTCCAGTCAGCTCCGCTGTAAATTTTATGTTTTGCTGAGAAACTTCCTTGGTTTACGGCCAATGAAAAGTTTAAAAGACTGTTGAAATAACAAACATCAGTACCTACCTGAACTTCTCCAAAAGTATGTACCAGTTTCAATTTTCCTTCATAAGCTTTCTTAGTTCCGTTGAAGATCTGGATCTTAACAAAATCACCTGCTTTTAAATCTAAATTAGCGAAAGTTTTCTTGTCGATATTAGTCCACACATTTCCATACTGAATATCCAAAATCGGAATTCCTCCTTTGATGATTCCTTTTTCGAAAACCGGTTTTTGGTAATCGATTTTCACCACTTCGTTTGGCAGTTTTGGTCCAACTTCTTCAAAAGTGATGGTTTTAGACGCTAAACGAGCTCCGGTAAAAGCATACACATCACGACCGTGAAAAGTATAAGATTCGTTTGAGTTTTGGCGACGGTTTTTTACTTCATCGATCTCACGAATTTCCTGAATCCCTAATTGTTCTGCTATTAAAGTCAAAGTTCCGTTATCCGGAGTTACAAAATAATGACCAGATTTAGTCAACAACACAACAGAATGTCTCGCTGTACCCACTCCAGGATCACAAACCGATACAAATACTGTTCCTGCTGGATAATATTGAGCCGTTTGCGACAAACGATATGCTGCTTCCCAAATATTAAATGCCGGGATTTCATGAGTTACATCAAATATTTTAATATCGGTAGAAACTCCCATTGCAACCCCTTTCATAGCAGATACTGCCCCATCTTTCAAACCAAAATCTGATTGAAAAACTAATACATTATTTTGTGCAAAACCATTAAAAGTCATGGCACACAAAAAAAGTAATAAACGTAATTTCATTTTTTCTCTTTTTAAATTTTCAGCAAAGATATTTCATTAAACTCAAAATCTGACACCATTATCTTAGAAATAATATCATTTTATAAATCGATTTTGATTATTTACGACTACATTTGCATTTTATTCATTATCCCATGTAAATAGTAGACAAATAGAAGCTATGTAGGATCTTTTTGAATAATTATCACACCAATTACAAAACT
Source organism: Flavobacterium sp. SLB02 (assembly GCF_009664855.1). Lineage (GTDB taxonomy): Bacteria > Bacteroidota > Bacteroidia > Flavobacteriales > Flavobacteriaceae > Flavobacterium. The sequence goes on along the minus strand of NZ_CP045928.1, from coordinate 5,383,533 downwards.
AAATTATCAATGAGAAAAAAATTAAAAATTGTCATAACAGCAATTCTTACTTTATCCAGCACTTTATTTTTTGCGCAAGGTCACGAGATAAAAGGAACAATTACGAATGAAAACGGAAATCCTCTGGAATTTGCTACAATCTTAATCAAAGGAACTCAAATTAATGCTTCAAGCGATGCTTTAGGCAAGTTTACAATTAATGCTTCTGTAAATAATCCAACGCTTATTGTTTCGTTATTTGGCTATCAAACCAAGGAAATCGTTGCAAAAGATCACGTTATCGAAGTACAATTGGCCCTGGAAAATAATAGTCTTGACGAAATTGTAGTCGTAGGAAGTAGAAATCCCAATAAGAGTAAACTCGAAACAGCAGTTCCTGTTGATGTTGTTAATCTGGCTAAAATCAGAAATACAACGCCGCAAACTACTACAAACGATATTTTGACGTATTTGATTCCGTCATTCAATTCAAACCGCCAATCTTCTGCCGATGGTACAGAACATATAGATCCGGCTTCGTTAAGAGGTTTAGGTCCTGATCAGGTTTTGGTTTTGATTAACGGAAAAAGAAGACACACCACTTCATTAGTTAATTACCAAAACACGGTAGGAAATGGTTCTGTGGGAACAGATTTAAGTGCAATTCCGGCTTCGGCAATCAAGAGAATTGAAGTTTTACGTGATGGTGCCGCGGCACAATACGGTTCTGATGCGATTGCAGGTGTAATCAATTTGGTTTTAAAAGACAATGCAGGTTTAGAAGTAAACGCTACTTATGGTTCAACATCAAGAGATGACGGACAAACTACAAATGTGAACTTAAATTACGGAAAAAAAATTGGCAACAAAGGTGGATTTATTAACCTTTCGGCTGAATTTAATGATCGTCAGAAAACAAATCGTTCTCAAAACAATAACCTGATCATTTTCGATCAAACCTCAATAGGTAATCATGTTGGTACTAGTTCTTATGATTTTGCAAATGATGCAGCCGAATCTCGACAGTTTGATGATAATTTATTGGCACAAAACGGATTGACTCGTGATGATTTTAATTTTCAGATCGGAGATGCAAAAATCCAGAATATTCAGGGATTCTTTAATGCATCAATTCCGTTAAACGATCAAATCGAGTTTTATGCAAACGGAGGCGTGAGCCACAGAGAAGGCACAGGTTACGGTTTTAGACGTTTACCAAGTGAGACTGAAAATGTTGTCGCTTCAATTTTCCCTTTCGGGTTTCAACCAGAACTGAATTCTGTAGTAACAGATCTTTCTTCTTCGGTTGGTTTTAAATTTAAATTTGGAGAATGGAAACTGGATGTGAGCAATACTATTGGTGAAAACAAATTTGTTTATGATGTATCGAATACCAACAACGTTTCGTTAGGAGATAATGGTCAGACAGATTTTAAAGCGGGAAATCACTCTTTCCTGCAAAACACTGTGAATACTGACATTTCGAGATTATATAAAGATATTTTTCATGGTTTGAATGTTGCATTTGGAGGTGAATATCGTTTTGAAAAATACAAAATTGTTCCGGGTGAAGAGAACTCTTATATCAACGGCGGAGCACAATCATTCCCGGGATTTTCTCCTTTGAATGAAGTGAACGAAAACAGAAACAGCGTTGGGGTTTATGCTGATGTTGAGGCGGATATTACTGAGAAATTATTGATTGGAGTTGCAGGTCGTTACGAAGATTATACTGATTTTGGAAATACGATCAACGGAAAATTATCTGCGAGATATAAAATCTTAGATAATCTATTTGTTCGTGGAGCCATTAGTTCTGGTTTCAGAGCACCATCATTGCACCAACAATATTTCAACAATATTGCAACTGATGCTGTTGACGGGCAAATCCTGAATTCGGGTATTTTTAGAAATGACAGTCAGGTAGCGAAAGAATTGGGAATTCCGAAATTAAAAGAAGAAACTTCGAGAAATTACAGTTTTGGAATTGTTTATTCTCCAACAAAAAAATTACATATTACAGCTGATTATTACCACATTAGAATTGATAATAGAATCATCCTTACAGGAAACTTAGGAAATGACGCTTCTGGTGAACCTGTCCCTGCCCTTCGTACTTTGTTTGCGCAATACGGCGCACAAACGGGCCGTTTTTTTACCAATGCCATTAACACTACTACAAACGGAGTTGACGTTGTAATTGATTATGATATGAATGTTGGTCCGGGAAAAATGAATCTTTCGTTATTGTACAACTACAACGACAATAAAGTAGATGATCAGTTAAACAATATTCCATCTTTATTTGTGGGTCAGGAAGATGTGTATTACGGACCTCAGGAAAGAAGTCTGATCGAGACCAATACGCCTAAACACAAAGGTACTTTTGCTATTAATTATAGCCTGACCAAATGGAATTTCTTAGTAAGAAATACTTATTTTGGAGAAGTAATTCGTGATGGTTTCCCTTTTGGAGGCATCCAGAAACACAACGGAAAAGTGGTTACAGATATGACGGTAGCTTATAAAATAACTCCAAAAATTCAGATTGCTTTGGGAGCGAATAACTTATTTGATATTTTCCCGGACAGACAAATTTACGAAAACAGTTATTATGGAGTTTTCAAATATGCTCCTGTGCAAATGGGAACTACCGGAGCTTACTACTTTGGTCGTATGAGTTTTACATTGTAATAAAATGCCACAAAGACACAAAGTCGCAAAGTAATTTTTAAAAGTATAAAACAAAAACCGCCAAATTAGGCGGTTTTGTTATTTAGAAAACTTGTGTCTTCGTGTCTTTGTGGCATAAATCTTTTTTTTTAATCTAAATAGCCATTTCAGGAATTTCTCCTTCAATAATTAAATCAGCTTCTGTAGAAGCGATGATGTGCTCGACAGAAACACCTGGCGCACGTTCTAAGAGCTTAAAACCCTTTTCAGTTACTTCGAGAACTGCTAATTCGGTTACGACCTTTTTAACGCATCCTACACCCGTTAATGGCAAAGTACATTTTTTTAATATTTTAGATTCTCCTGCTTTATTAACATGCATCATGGCCACGATAATATTTTCGGCGGAAGCCACCAAATCCATTGCGCCTCCCATTCCTTTTACCATTTTACCCGGAATTTTCCAGTTGGCAATATCTCCGTTTTCAGAAACTTCCATCGCACCCAAAATCGTTAAATCTACTTTCTGGCTGCGAATCATTCCGAAACTAAAAGCAGAATCAAAGAAACTTGCTCCCGGAAGTGTGGTAATCGTTTGCTTTCCCGCGTTGATAATATCAGCGTCTTCTTCTCCCGCAAAAGGAAAAGGTCCCATGCCCAAAACGCCATTCTCGCTCTGAAACTCAACTGCAATATCTTCTCTCACGTAATTCGCAACCAAAGTCGGAATTCCGATTCCTAAGTTCACAAAATACCTGTCTTTTACTTCTTTTGCAATTCGTCTTGCAATATCTTCTTTTGTTAACATAGTCTTTAATGTGTCAATTTGGAAATTAGATAATTAGATAATGCTGCACTTTGCGCAATCTAATTAATTATCTAATTATCATATTTTCTAATTATCTAATTATTTTCTTGTAAAATAATGCCAGGTTGCTTTTGTTATGTCTGCAATTATTTTCTCTGTATCTTCTTGTTTCTCTATTATGTTTTTTAAATAAACGGATAAAATAAAATGCTTTCCGTTGGGGAGTTTTACAATTCCAATATCATTCATTGCTACTCTCAAATTAGCATCATTAGTTCCTGAAATCCCTGTTCTGTGCGCCAGTTCTGTATTTTCAGGAAGTCCGGCTTTCATCCAGGTTAAACCTCTTGATGTTTCTGTCATTATCTGGTACAAATACTTTGTGGTGCTTTCTTTTAGAATTTCTCCTTTAAAAAACTTTTCCAATAACGTTGTTGTTGCCAGTGGAGTAGTTGTATTAACATAAAGATTTTTCCAGGTTTTCATTTGATCTTCGTTTACTTTAATCACAAAGTCTTTAATTCCTTGTTGATTGATAAACTTCTGTATCACTTTTGTTCCTCCAACCAAATCAATCAATATATCACAACCATTGTTATCGCTATGCGAAACGGTGTATCTTAATACTTTATCTAAAGTTAAATTTACATTCCCATCCGGATAATCTTCTCGCATCGGACTCCAGGTATTTTCATGTAAATCTTTCTTTTTAATAAAAATCTCCTGTGTTAATGAAAGCTTACCTTCATCCACTTTATTTAAAACTGCCAAAGCAATATGAAATTTAAAAACACTCATCATAGGCGCTTTTAAGTTTCCGTTGATACTTAAAGTATCTTTATCTTCAATGCCTTTTATCGAAATTCCAACTGTTGCGTTTTTAGACGAAATGATCTGATTTAATTGTTGTCTCAATTCATTTGTCGGTTGTGCGAAAGTCGAAAAAGAGAGTAAGGAAAACAGGAAGATATTAAAAAGCTTTGTCATAAGTTTAATGTGCGTATTTTAATGAGTTAATTAGAGAATTTGATAATGAAATAATGTCTTACTTTATGTAATTAATACTAAACATTTAATTGTCAAACCATTTCAATTATACACATACACATAACGCAACATAGTTGCGATGCCGCCTTGGATATCTAATTGACAAATACCTCACTCATTTAATTAGCTAATATGCGCAATCTAAACAATATCTAATTATCAAATTGGCACATTATCTAATTAAGCTTTCTGTATCACAGTTCGTTGTTCAATCCTTTTCTCGAATTTTTCACCCTGAAAAATACGCTGGACCATAATTCCCGGGATATGAATTTGATTTGGGTCTAAAGTACCAACAGGAACTAATTCCTCAACCTCGGCAACGGTAATTTTTGCCGCTCCGGCCATACATGCATTGAAGTTTCTGGCTGTTCCTTTAAAAATAAGGTTTCCGGCTTCATCGCCTTTCCATGCTTTTACAATCGCGAAATCAGCTTTGAAAGCTTGTTCCATAATATGCATTTTTCCGTTGAATTCACGAACTTCTTTTCCTTCGGCAACTTCGGTTCCGTAACCGGCCGGAGTGAAAAAAGCTGGAATTCCAGCTTGTGCTGCACGACAACGTTCGGCTAAAGTGCCTTGCGGTGTGAGTTCAACTTCAAGTTCTCCGGAAAGCATCTGGCGTTCAAACTCAGCATTTTCGCCAACATAAGACGAAATCATTTTTTTGATTTGTTTCTTCTGCAAAAGCAACCCCAAACCAAAATCATCAACTCCTGCATTGTTCGAAATACAAGTTAAATCAGAAACGGTTGTTTTTACTAATGCTGCTATAGTATTTTCAGGAATTCCGCATAAACCAAAACCACCAAACATAATGGTCATTCCGCTTTCTATTCCTGCTGTAGCCTCTTGAACGTTATTTACTTTTTTTGTAATCATAACAAATGGTCTTTATTACCGTATATTTTTGATAAAAATAAGATTTTTAGATTAAATTATAACGATTTCGCAAAAAATAAAATTTACTTTTTAACCACAATATTCACTAAGAATCCTATTTCAAATCTGGCAAAGGCGCGAAGACGCAAAGTTTTAATTTTCTTTGCGAACTTTGCGTAAATCTTAGCGCTCTTTGCTGTAAAATTTCATTAAAACTTATTCAAAAAAAAATCCTTTTGTTTTCAACTGATTTCAGAAGATCACAAAAGGATATTTTTATATAAAAAAGGAATTTAAACTACAGTTCGAATTCGTCTGTGTTTTGTTCCGTAGCTGTTGTATCTTTTACTTTTGGAGCACTATAACAATCTACTTTTATCGAAAGATTTGCTGGTCGCTCAAAATCTGATTTCGAAACCTGAAGTCCGGGATCTGCATAACAAAGTTTCATAAAGTAACCCCAAATTGGCAATGCAGCTGTTGCACCTTGTCCGTAAGTTAAACTTTTAAAACGTGCCGAACGATCTTCGCAACCTACCCAAACTCCTGTTACTAAGTTAGGCACCATTCCCATAAACCAACCATCAGACTGGTTTTGAGTTGTTCCTGTTTTACCCGCAATTGCGTTTTTAAACATGTATGGATATCCTGTCCAGCGATTATCTCCACTTCCTCCTCCTTGCGTACGTAAACGTGCACCAGATCCGGTTTCTGTAACCCCCTGAAGTAATTTGATTACTGCAAAGGCAATATCTTTATTCAAAACGTCATGAGATTCAGGAATTGGCTCATAAATAACCTCTCCGCTTTTGTTCTCGATACGGCTTAAAAATTGTGGTTTTACATATACTCCCTGATTGGCAAATGTACCATAAGCAGCAACCATATCTTCAACCGTAATATCTACAGCTCCCAAAGCAATCGAAGGCTGTGCAGGAATTTCGGTTTTAACACCTAATTTGTGTGTTAGTTCTACAACAGCTTCAGGTCCTACACGATCTATTAATTTAGCCGAAATCGTATTTATGGAATTCGCCAAACCTTGTTTTAAGGTAACCATTCCGCGGTATCTGTTGTCTGAGTTTCTAGGCTCCCAGTCTGCTGTAACGTTATGACGTCCTTTGTGAATCATAAACGGTCCGTCAAGGATAGAATCACAAGGAGACATGTTTAGTTGCTCTATAGCAGTGGCATAAACAAAGGGTTTAAAAGTAGAACCTACTTGTCTTGCTCCCTGTCCTACGTGATCGTATTGAAAATATTTATAATTGATTCCACCAACCCACGCTTTAATATTCCCGGTTTGAGGCTCCATCGCCATTAAACCAGATTGTAAAAAGTGTTTGAAATAACGAATAGAATCAAGCGGTGTCATTACCGTATCACGTTCCCCTTTCCAGGTAAATACGCGCATTTTTGTTTTTACTTTAAAAGAAGCAATGATATCATCTTCACTCTTATCCAGATCTTTCATGATAGCCCAACGCGTAGAATTTTTCATCGCCTGCATCATAAGTTTATCTGTTTCTGCCTGAGTAATATTTACAAATGGCGCATTTTTATTGTTTTTTTGCTCAATAAAAAATTGTTGCTGTAAATTTTTCATGTGCTCAGAAACCGCTTCTTCGGCATGTAACTGCATTCTTGAATCGATAGTAGTATAGATTTTCAGACCATCTTTGTAAATATCGTAATCAGAACCGTCTGGTTTTTTGTTTTCAGCAACCCATTTTTTCATGTAATCTCGAAGATATTCCCTGAAATAAGTCGCTGTTCCTTCGCGATGACTTTCTAATTTGAATTTTAAAGCAATTGGCATTGCCTTGTACTTGTCTTTCTGAGCCTCCGTAATCATCTTGGCTTTTACCATTTGACCCAGCACCACATCACGACGATTTTTAACACCAACCGGGTTTCGCAACGGATTATAAAGAGATGAATTATTAAACATTCCCACCAATATTGCCGATTCGTCTATGGTTAAATCTTTAGGTTCTTTGGAAAAATAAGTCTGAGCTGCCGAACTTACCCCAACAGCATAATTTCCAAAATCATAAACGTTGCAGTACATCGCTAAAATCTCATTTTTGGTATATTGACGTTCCAAACGAATAGCAATAATCCATTCTTTTATCTTTTGTACTATTCTAAAAGGTAAAAAGCTAGATCCTCCGCGATGAAATAACTGTTTTGCCAACTGCTGTGTCAGAGTACTGGCTCCTCCATTGGTTCCCAGGGAAAAAGCAGCTCTTAGCGTTCCGCGTCCGTCGATTCCTGAATGTTCATAAAAACGGGCATCTTCAGTTGCAACCAAGGCATCTACCAGGTTTTTCGGCAAATCTGAATATTTAAGTTGTGATCTGTTGGTTTTAAAATATTTACCAATTACTACTCCATCAGATGAAATAATTTCTGTTGCCAAATTAGAATCCGGATTTTCTAAGTCTTCAAAAGAAGGCATCGATCCGAATAATCCCCACGAGGCAAATAAAAAGAAAGCTAAAATACCCAGCAAGGTATAAGCAAAAACTCGCCAGAATTTCTTTTTATAGTAGTTAATATCTTTATTACTATTAGGTTGATTGTTTTTCTTAGTGGCCATATAACTATTTTTCTAATCTTTTTGTTCTATTCTAAAACCTACGTCTGTAATACCTTCTAAAGCCTGAACACCAGGAATTTTCCCTGATTCTCTAACAGCTTGTTTGATGTGTACTTTATATTTTCCTTTAAACTTTACATCTTGTTTATAATAAAGTTTACTCTCTTTTATATCCGTAAAACCGTTTCCTAGCAAGGTTCCGTCCGGTTTTGCCATCTCGTATTCTAAAGTATCTACTTTGGTGAAACCACTTGGAGTTTCGATAGCTACAATTAAAAATAAATTCTTGAATGGATAATTGTTATTGTCCCTTAAATTTATAAATAAATTGTACTTTTTGGTTGAATCTAAAACTGGTAGATCAAAAGTTACAATACTGTCTTTGTTCCAGGCACTTCCAACAGATTTGTACTCATCGAATACTCTTTTTTTATCACAAGAAAAAAGCATTATCCCTACCAAAAGAAGAATCGCACTATTTTTTATTCTCATTTTTAGTAATAATTATAGGTTTTCTAGGCTCAGCCGGTTTATTCTCGTTTGAATTGTTAGGTTTATTCGGCTTGTTATTATTCGGTTTGTTTCCCTTGTTTTGGTTATTCCCTTTATTTGGATTTCCTCCTGCGGGTTTATTCTGATTTTGATTTGACTGAGGTTTGTTTGGAGTAGCCACAATCGCTGCTTCGGCATTTGGTTTGCGTTTGCGACTTGGTTTTTTCTTTCTTTTTGGCTGATCAAAACGAGTTAAACTTTCCTGCCCCATTGCATTATTAAAGTCTTTTTCAGGTTCTGAAACTACTTCAATGGCAAAGTCTTCAAGAGATGACACTTTGTTTTTCTGTTTGTTCTCGGCAATAATTTCTTTTACCTGATCAATTTTCAAAACATGCCAGTTTGCGAAGTTGTTGGTATAAGCAAACCACATTAATCCTTTAAAAATATCTTGTTTCTGACAGATAGCATCTCCTTTTTCGGTCACTAATTTAGTGTCGTAATCAGGAAAATCTTTCAATGCATCCATATAAGTGTCAAGCTCATAATTCAAGCAACACTTTAATTTTCCGCATTGTCCGGCTAATTTTTGAGGATTTAGCGAAAGCTGTTGGTAACGCGCTGCAGAAGTATTTACACTTCTAAAATCTGTAAGCCAGGTCGAACAGCAAAGTTCTCGTCCGCAAGAACCAATTCCGCCTAAACGAGCTGCTTCCTGACGGAAACCAACTTGTTTCATTTCGACTCTGGTACTGAATTCTTTGGCAAAATCTTTAATTAAAAGTCTAAAATCGACCCTGTCATTCGCCGTATAGTAAAACGTAGCTTTAGACCCGTCTCCCTGAAATTCAATATCAGATATTTTCATTTCGAGTTTATGCTGAATCGCTAATTCACGTGCACGAACTTTCATTGGTTCTTCACGATCACGCGCTACAGACCAGATATCAATATCTTTTTGAGAAGCTTTTCGGTAAATTTTAGGCACTTCGTTACTTTCGTGATTCACACCTTTTTTCTTCATTTGAATTTTTACCAATTCTCCTGTCAAAGTTACAATCCCGATATCGTGTCCTGGCGATGCAACAGTTGCTACAATATCACCAATACTTAAAGTTAATTTTTCTGAATTTCTAAAAAATTCCTTGCGTCCGTTTTTAAAACGAACCTCAACACAATCAAAAATAGCCTCTCCATTAGACGGACTCATGTTCGCGAGCCAGTCAAAAACCGTCAATTTATTGCAGCTATCGGTGCCGCAAGTCCCATTATTTTTACAACCCTTTGGTGCGCCACCATCTGAGGTTGAACAACTTGTACATGCCATAATTATATATGTAGTGTTGCAAAAAAGCAACTTAAGTTCATAAACGTTTGATCGGTAAAGATAGTATTTTTTTTAGTTTGCTTTTTATGCATTAATACTAATGCTTCGTTAAATACAAAAGCAAGCAATCTTTAAGGCAAAATAAGCTTTTTTATAACAGTATCAGGCTGAAATTTTCAAACAAAAAAATTCTTTAATTCTATTTTTACAAAGCTTATTCTAAAACTTATTTATGTTATTCTCTTTATTAAAATTAATAATTCACCTACAGAATACTATATTTACATATCAATCTTACTGTTACGCCGCTAAAAAAGCACTTCCAGAATCGAACACAAAACACATTCCTGATTATGATTATGCTAGGAAAAATGGCAAATGGAAAATAAGGTCTCAATCAAAGAAAAACAATAAACTAAAACTTAATTATCAATAATTTATATGAATAAATCTCTACTTTATTTAACAACTTTAATATTATTACTTAACGCAGGTTGTAAAGATCCTAAAGACAAAAAAGAGCCGGCGCAAATTCAGGAATCCTTAAATAGTGTTGAAGAAGTTGCTGAAAATCCGGATTCACCAACCGAAAAAGGAAAAAATCCGGAAGATTTTTTACCAAAAGGTTATGTTGTTTTTGAAAAAGTTTTTGGCGATTTAAATAAAGACGGCCAGGAAGATTGCGCTCTTATGATTAAAGGAACGGATAAAAGTAAGTTTGTCAAAGATGAAAGCCGTGGGGAATTAGATCGTAATCGAAGAGGAATTATTGTACTTTTAAAAAACAATGACGGTTACGAATTAGCGGTTAAAAATTATGAATGTTTTTCATCAGAAAATGAAGATGGCGGTGTTTATTATCCCCCTGAATTATCTGTCGAAATAACAAAAGGAAAACTATTTGTTTCCTATGCACACGGAAGATATGGATATTGGAACTATACTTTTAGGTTTCAAAATTCAGATCTTGAGCTTATTGGTTATGACAGAAGTAATAATAACGGACCTATAGTGAACAACGATGTAAGTATAAATTACTTAACCTCAACCATGATAAGAAACGAGAATACTAACGAGGATGCAGATAGCGGAGAAGAAGCATTCAAGAAGACCGTGACTAAGATTAGAAAAAGCGAGCTGCTTAAATTATCCGAAATTGAAGATTTTGATGAGCTTAGGCTTTTTGAAGAATAAACTATCAATTGCAATTTAATCTCACCTTAAAAACTGCCTGCTTTTATGTTTTATGATTTAAAAAGACTTTTTTAATTTTCATCTTGAAATATATTTGTCAATTTTATGTTTTATCTTACAACATAGTTCGTGAAGTCAACTATTATAAATCCTGGCTTCATCAAAACATAATTTTTTCATTTAAAATACCAATGCAAATGCAAACACAAAACCAGATTGAAAATTTCCTTTTCCAGGGAAAATTTGACGAGGCCAGAGAATGCCTAAATAACGGCGAAATTTTTAACGATCAATATCTTAAAAACAATTTTTCTCAAATCACAACCAAAATTATTGAAGCTAAAGAAATTGATTTTATTGAAAAATTAATTAAAGCCCGTTTTATTGAAACCGATATCTATGAATTGGATAGTTTCGACAAATCGATTTTTAATTCTTTAACCCCATTAAAAGATGACGATGAATCGATTGCCTTTTTCAAAGAACTGATGTCAAAAATGGAAAATATTAATGATGAAATAAGTGACAAAACGTTACTTGGTTATTTTATTGAAAAAAATGCATCTCCAAAAATCATTTTAACTCTGATTGATGATTTTGGGGCAAATGCTCATTATAAAAATAATGCAGGAGAAAATTTCATCTATAACATTTTGAACACTTATGGTCTTGAAACAGATACAGTAAAAGAATACATAGCCATTCTTCTGAATAATGGCGTCGATATTAACGAAAAAAACATTGTTGGTACAACTCCGTTAATCTGTGCTATTAAAAGAAGCAAAAAAGATTTTATTCCCTTTCTACTCGAAAATGGAGCGGATGCCAACGAAACAGATAACCTCAACAATACCGCTTTTTATTACGCTGTTGCCGAACAGTTTTCTTTTGATATGTACGAGGCATTAGCGACAGTTTCTTCACCTGATTTTAATATTGTAAACAAAGACGGACGCACTTTATTGACTCATTTCATCAGTTCTGTTTCGGGCTCGCCAAGCGATATCACTTTTTTAGAAAGATTATTATCAGATGGTGCCGATGTAAACTTCTGCGCTCAATATTATGGCCAGCCAAAATCGGGAATTGATTTTATTGTTGAAAAGAAATCAGATATTTTAAAATCGGTTTTAGAAAATGTTTCTTTAGATGTAAATGAACAAGACAATCAGGGAAACACAATTTTGCATAAAGTTTGCGCGTATAATGTCAATTACGATGCAGAAATGGCCAAAGAAACCTATCGAAAAGTGAAGCTGCTCTTAGATCAGGGAGCAGATATTTCGATTACTAATGATAAAGATGAAACCGCCTTAATGATTGCATCCGGAGATAATCTGAAAATTAAAACGGTCGAACTTTTAATGAAATCATAAACTGAATTATACAAAATACTACTAATATGTCGATGTCATTTATAATAGCCTGTGAAAACGGCAACAGAAAAATAGCCGAATTATTACTTCAAAACAAAGAAGTAGAGGCAAAATATACCGATGAAAAAGGAAGAACTGCACTTCACTATGCAGCTCACAGAGGTTATCTTGATATTGTAAAAATTTTATGCGAAGATGGTGCTGATATTAATTATGAAGATCATCAGGGAGAAACGCCTTTATTCTTTGCCTGTTTGCAAAAGCAAAAGCAAACCGCTTTATATCTTTTAGAAAATGGCGCTGAAATTACCAAAAATGATAAATCAGGAAACAGTCTTTTACATTTAGTGGTTCAAACCGCTCAAACTGAAATCGCAACAAAGTTGCTTGAAGCAGGAATTGATGTTAATTCACTGAATAACAATGGAGAAACGCCACTTTCACTTGCTTCAACTAAATTAAATAGGGAAATTATTCAGTTACTTTTAGACAAAGGAGCCGATATTAATGCCACAGATAAACAAGGAAACACACCACTTCTTCATGCTTGTTACACCAAATCGATCCCGGTTGTTACTTTACTTTTGGACAATGGCGCAGCTATAAATCATGTAAATCATTCAGGAGAAAATGCTCTTTTAATTGCATGCTATGAAACCAACAGAATGCTTGCTAAACTTTTAGTAGAAAGAGGTGCTGATGTATTCACATCAAACAATAATGGCTACTCTCCTATTTGGTATGCTTGCGCGAATAATCAGAAAGAAATTGTCTCTTTATTTTTAGAAAATGGAGTTGACATGAATTACAGCAAACCTTTGGCCAGCGACACTTCTTCTATGAATGATTATCTTGATTGGATTGTTAGCGCTACAAATATTGCTAACGAATCTAGTTTTACACTCAACAGCAGTTATACTTATGGTGGCGAAAGTCTTCTGCATGTTGCTACAAAAAAAGGCAATTTAAGCATGGTAAAATTGTTAATCGAAGCCGGTGCAAATATCAACATTCAAGATGAATCCGGGAACACGCCTTTGCATTACTCCGCTGCAAACGGAAAAAAAGATGTTGTCAAATATTTACTTGAAAATAAAGCAGACGCTTTCATCGTAAATGTAAAAGAGCAAAAGGCAATTGATTATTCGAATGTAAAAGGTTTTAATGAAATTACAGAATTGATTTTGAAATATGCGCCCTCAGGTACTGTGATAACACCAATTCAAAAAGAAGAATCACAAAAAGCAGATTCAGTAAATTCTATGGAAGTAAAGAAAAAGGCATTGTTAGATTTGAAAGAACTTTTGGATGCGGGAATTTTAACTTCTGAAGAATTTGACGCTGAGAAAAGTAAAATTTTAAAAGGATAAATAACAAACAAACTTAAAAAATGAAAAAGACATTAAATAATTCCATCATATTATTAGTATTAATCGCTGCAAGTATATTTTCAACTTCTTGCACAAACCTTTCCCCAGAAAAAACTTTTGAAATAGCCGCGCTAAATTCAAATTTATTATCTCGTTTTGGAAGTAAGGATATTAATTTTAAGTTAGAATCCGAACCTCAGATTTATGATGAAGCTCAAAAAAAAATGATTCCATCTTCATATTACGATTATTTTAAATTTGATATAGCCAATTTAGAAACTCAATTTAAAAAAATTAAAGAAATAAAGGAAGATGATGACAATCGGGAACTTCTTGAGGCATCAAAAGATTTATTCTCTTATGCAATTACTAAAGAAAAGGAAGGCTATCTGCCAATTGCCAAAATGAAGGATGAAAAAGCTTCACCTGAACAAATAGAAAAAGCCATTGCAGATTTTGATGCCTCAACTCAAAATGATATAGAGGTCAAGTTTACAAAATTAATGAATGTCGCAAAAGCATATGTCGAAAAGCATAACATCAATGCCAAAATAGGTATTTAATAAAGAAAGTTCAAAAACAAAACAATCCCTATTTTGCATTATTACAAAATAGGGATTGTTTTTAATCCTAAGTCTCCTTAACCGTTATAATCTTCACCGGACAAGCCTTCGCTGCCAATTGACAACTTTCTACAATGGTATGATTATTCGATTTTAAAGTAAAAAATCCTTTTGCATCTTTCGAATGAATCAATACCGATTTCCCATCTTTTTTAGACATTTGAAAATGTACCGGATCCATTTCGACGCAGTAATTACAGCCAATGCATTTGTCTCTTTGTAAAGTGATGATAACCATTACGCCTCAACTATTTTATATAATTTGTCCGACATTCTTATTCGAAACGGAAGTTTGAAAGTACAATCGTCCCCTTTTGTTGCTTTTTCAGAAACCAGATCATTTACAAACATTTCATCGATAATCATTTCCTGAGCCCCTGTACTTGGTCCGGTTACTAAGATTCTATCCCCAATTTTAATATCGTAAGCTTCGATTTTAAATTGTCCTACTTCTGCTTTCGGGAAGTAATGAGTTCCCTTGCCTACATAAACCTTTTTTTGAGTTGCTGCAGATCCCGGAATATCGCTCCATTCTCCCAATTCTTGTCCTAAATAATAGCCTGACCAGAAACCGCGATTGTAAACGGTGTTTAAAGCTTCCATCCAAACAGAAACCTTTTCTTTAGAGAATGTTTTATCATAATAGGCATCAATTGCTTCACGATAGGTTTTGATAACCGTTGCCACATATTCAGGCGCGCGACCACGGCCTTCGATTTTCAAAACCTGAATTCCCGAATCGATTACCTGATCAAGAAAATCAAGCGTACATAAATCTTTAGGTGACATCATGTATTCATTATCCAGTTCAATTTCAAAACCGGTTTCCTGATCGATCACCGTATATTTTTTACGGCAGTTTTGCTTGCACGCTCCACGATTCGCAGACGAATTATGCGAATGCAAACTCAAATAACATTTTCCCGAAACTGCCATACACAAAGCGCCGTGACCAAAAATCTCTATTTCGACTAAATTTCCGTTCGGCCCTTTTATCTGCTCTTTATCAATTTGATCTGCAATACTTTTTACTTGGCGTAAACTCAATTCACGGCTTAAAACCATCGTATCAGCAAACAAACTATAGAATTTTATGGTTTCGATGTTGGTTACATTCAATTGTGTTGAAATATGAACTTCCATACCAATAGTTCGTGCCATTGCTATTACAGCCTGATCAGAGGCAATTACAGCCGTAATATTGGCTTCTTTGGCTTTGTTCAATAATGTTTTTACAACAGACAAATCATGATCGTAAATTATAGTGTTCAAAGTGAGATAGCTTCGTACGTTTTTAGCTTCGCAACGATTGGCAATTTCCTGCAAATCATCCATAGTAAAATTTACCGTTGAACGCGCACGCATGTTAAGCTGTTCTACACCAAAATAGATCGAATCCGCACCATTATCAAGCGCAGCCTGAAGTGAATCAAAACTCCCAGCCGGAGCCATAAGTTCAATTTTATTATTTGTTGTCATTTTACTTATATTGTTTTCTAATGATTGAAATCACTAGTAATGTTATTATAGTTGTTGTTGTGGATTTTCTTTGCGTTCTTGCGGTTGAAACCGCAGGCTATATTTTTACCTTTGCGGATGTTTTATCAACATAGCCCGTGGTTTCAACCACGGGAAACGTATCAAAGAGGGATTATTTATCCCCCAATCGATGTAATTTTACAAAATCATCATCTTGTCCATTTTTCTTAAGGTGATGATGCTTTTGATTTTTAATGTAATTGTAGACAATATCTAACTGAGATTCGCTTACAGAGAAAGCAGCAAATCCGGTTTGCCAAGCAAATTTTTCAAAGATAAGTTCTTCTCGATTTATAAAATGAGAAGAACTTCCTTTTATTTGCTTTACAATATCTGTAATAGTTTTTTCTGGATTTTGTAAAAACAGAACATGTACATGATCTGGCATTCCATTAATTATTCTAACAGGACATTCAAGTTCAGTTAACTCTAGCCAAATCAAATCGAAAAGTTTTTTTCTATTGAATAACCAATTAATTCCTGACGATTTTTGGTTGCCCAAATCGCATGAATCCATAGTTTCGTAAAGGATTGTGACATAAATAAATTAGCATAAAATTTCTGCTAATTTACAATTTTATACAATTTATCTGACAAACGAATACGGAATGGAACTTCAAAAGTAACCCGATCTCCAATTTTAGCAGTAGTGGCTTCTGCTTCGTTGACGATCATTTTTTCTAAAATCAATTCCTTATTACCTGTAGTAGGTCCGGAAATTAAGATTGTATCACCCCAATTTAATTCGTGGTTTTCGATAGTAAAAAGACCAACTTGTGCTTTTACATAATAATGCTCTGCTTTTCCAAGAAGTACTTTCTTTACTTTTATTTTCTGACGAATATCTACTGTTTTTTCTGTAGTACCTAAAGCAGTATTTGGCAATTCGCCTGAATGTTTGAATTTCAAACTATCTGATTTTCCTTTTCTGAAAACCTTGTTTCCAACTTGTTTTCCGGTTCTTAAACGAACCTGGTCAACAAGAGGCATGTGTATAACCTCAAGACATTCTGTAGAACAACAGTTTTCCATTGCAGCCTTACATTCATCACACTGAATAAACAACAAATGACATCCGTCATTTTCGCAATTAGTGTGATTGTCACAAGGTTTTCCGCATTGGTGACATTGCGAAATAATATCATCGGTGATTCTTTCGCCAAGACGATTATCAAATACAAAGTTTTTTCCGATGAACTTGCTTTCCAATCCTTCAGCTTCAATTTGTTTGGCGTAATTAATGATTCCGCCTTCTAATTGAAAAACATTTTTAAAGCCCTGATGCTTAAAATAAGCACTTGCTTTTTCGCAACGAATTCCTCCGGTACAATACATCACCAGATTTTTATCTTCTTTATGGTTCTGAAGCTGATCGTTGATGATTGGCAAACTTTCTCTAAACGTTTCAACGTCTGGAGTAATAGCACCTTTAAAATGCCCTACTTCACTTTCGTAGTGATTTCTAAAATCAACAACAATAGTATTGGGATCATCAAGGATTTCGTTGAATTCTTTGGCTTTCAAATGAACTCCTATATCAGTAACATCAAAAGTTTCATCGTTCAAACCGTCGGCAACGATTTTATCACGCACTTTAATCGTCAATTTTAAAAACGAATGGTCATCGTGTTCTACCGCTTCATTCAAACGTATACCTTTCATGAAATCATACACTTCCAGAGTAGCTCTAAAAGCCTCCAAATTTTCTTCAGGAATACTCATCTGAGCATTTATTCCTTCGTTGGCAACATAGATTCGGCCTAAAGCATCAAGTGCGTTCCAGGCTAAGAATAAATCATCTCGAAATTTTTTGGGATCTTGAATTTTGGCATACGCATAGAAAGACAACGTTAGTCGTTGTTTACCGGCATCATCAATCATGATGGCTCTTTCTTCTGCGCTTAAAGTGTTGTACAGTTGCATGCTATAAACTAATTTAAGTTGAGAAATTATTTTTTGAAGGTGCAAAAGTACGAAAAAGGTTCAAAGTAACAAAGGTACAAAGCGATAAAGGTTCTGCGTTGCTGAGTTTCTAAAGTGTGAAGGGTTAAGAATATATTTTTTAAAAACAAAAAAGCACTATATTTCTATAGTGCTTTAAAATCTTTGTACAACTGTACCTTTGACTCTTTGAACCTAATTAGCAAAATTCGTTAAACGCATCTTGCAAGTTCTCAGCAATTAATTCTGCTGGGCGACCTTCGATGTGGTGACGCTCTAACATGTGAACCAATTCTCCGTTTTTGAACAAAGCCATAGATGGCGATGATGGAGGAAAAGGGAACATATGTTGTCTTGCAGCATCTACAGCTTCTTTGTCAACACCTGCAAAAACAGTAATTAAGTGATCTGGTTTTTTAGCTCCTTCTAAACTCATTTTTGCTCCTGGACGTGCATTTCTTGCAGCACAACCACAAACAGAGTTTACAACAACTAAAGTGGTACCTTCAGCTTTGATAGCGTTATCTACAGCATCAGCACTATGTAAATCTTGAAAACCTGCAGCAGTCAATTCAGCTTGCATTGGTTTTACCATTTCTTCTGGATACATATCTCTTTATTTTTAAATTTTACTTTTGATCTGCAAAGTTACAAAGTTTACTCGCAACTAGTTAATTTCAGGTATAAAGTTTTGTTATAGTTCGATTGATATTTTACTGTTTTAAAAATGGCCCACAGATTTGGCGGATTTAGGCTGATAAACGCAGGTTTTTATTTGAATTTTATACTGATAAAAGTCAAGAGTAGATTTGTTATAATTGGCAGAATCTGCGTGAAGTAAACTTTTTTATTTGAATATTACCCGAAACAAAGCCTTGATAAATGGCATTTTAGGGCATTTTAAAATAACTTTAAAATCCTCTCCTAAACTGGTTTCTTCATCCAGAAACTTAAATATCAAAGCGGAATTTCCTTTTTTGAACATGGATGAAAAAATAGTACTTCCCAATTCGTTATGGCGATAAAGTATGTCTAATAATAACAAATCATAAAACCAGAATCTATTTTTCTTGTAAAACGTCGACATCTTTAGCGATCCGAAAGCTTTGGAAGAAGGATTTAGAAACGCTACCAATTCAGATGATTTTTTATCCGAATTTCTAAAGGTATAACCTGTGCTGGCTTTTGTCCATCCGCCAGCAGTTCCGATATTCAACACTCTTTTGGTGTTCTTTTTCCAAAAAGGAAAACACGTCATTGGAATACTTCCCTGCTCCTTTTCGATAATTTTATATTGATCTCCTCCCAGATTTCTCAGGTAGATTTGAATCTCTTTTTCGTATTCTTCTTTGGGAAGAAGATTTTCAGAAAACAAAGTATACTCCACTAAAGCTTCGGTTTTAGAAATCGGCAAGACATACATAAAACGTGTATTCCCTCTTTGTTCTACCGAAAAATCCATAAAAGTAGTCTGGTCAGGATTGAAGATTTCAGTTTCATTTTTTACAAACCAACCTACAAAGTGCTGTTGCAGAACCGGATATTTGGTCTGACTTAAAGCAAAAGCTTTGGTATAAATACTGTTGAACAAATAATCACAAGTATATCGATTGGCTTCTGTCCCGACAAAAACATGGGTTTCGAGTTCGTTGATATCGGTTACTTTTTCATTTAGAAAAGTAATATTTTGATGTTTCGAAAGTTCCTCAAAAACAAAATCATAAAAATCTAATCCCCAAATTTGATTGTATTGATAAGGATTAAGGTCTAAATCACGCCTGAAATCTTCATTGGCAAACAAGGCTGAATCCCATTTTTTTGAGATGACAGAATTCCAAAGCGTTTCCTCTCTTGCCCAAAAGCACCAGGTTCTGTCATTTGTTTTTTTCGCATCTTCATCTAACAACAAAATAGATTGACCAGAAAATTTCCCCGTTAATGCCATTTTATAAACGGTCATCAAAGCAGATAAACCTGTTCCGGTAAAGATGTAATTGAAGTGTGGAATTTGTGAAGAAGCCATTTTCAAAAATAAGAAATTTTATTCTTTCAATTTTTCTAAAAGCAGTTTAAAATCCTTTGGGTTAAGATAGTTATTGTATTGTAAGATAATCTCTCGTTTTTCATTCAGAACACACAAAACCGGATATACAATTTGGTTATTCATGGTTCCCAACTGCAAAGCCAGCTCATGAACACCGACATTATTTCCCGATGGTTTGTATTTAAAAGTTTTATTATTAAAGCTAATATCTCGTTTTTCCTCTGCATTCAAATCAATAAAATAGAAATCGGAATTCAGTTTTTGAATGATTTCCTGATTTTTAAATGTCGTATTTTTCATTCTTTGACAAAACTGACACCAATCAGTATGAATAAAAACGATTATTTTCTTGTTTTCAATGTGCTGCAAACTGTCTACTTCCTCAAAAGATCTGCTTTTAAGTTGACAGAATCCTGTTGAAGTAAATGCTAAAAAGATGATTAGAAATAGCTTTTTCATTTGTTTTGTTTTTTGCCACAGATTGAAAGGATTAAAAAGGATTTTTTCTTTAATACTTAGGAGAAAGTTTGCCACGAATTGCACTAATTTCCACTAATTCAATTCCTGGCAAAACTATTTTAGTTGTTTTCTTTCTACCAAACAAAAAATCAGCTAAAACCTGTTTAATCTGTCTCATCCGTGTGCCATTTAAGTAAGTCAAATAAATCATTTTAATCCTTTCAATCTGTGGCATTAATAACTTATTTCAAAGTATATCTCAATCCAAAAAAACCTCGAATTGTTTGGTTTTGTCCGTAAACATAAGTGGTATCAAAAGTCAAACCGTAAGGATTATCCGGCGTAACCAGAACTTTTCCGGCCGCATCGTATTGCACATTTTTATCGAAAGGATCATTGGTTCTCGAAATCAAAAATGGATTATTTCGTTTTGGTGTAAAGTTCAAAAGGTTTTTTACTCCGCCATATAGCTCAAAATTCTTCCAGCAAGTAAAAGTAAACTGAATATTCTGAATACTATACCAAGGCGAGTTTGGATCTCTAGGATCTAAATCGCTCAACAAAGGCAACTTCATCGGGCTGTACACATTTCCGGTATAATCCAGTAACAAATTCCAAGGTTCTATTTTGTATGAAACACTCCAGGTTGCGGTGAAATTCTCGGTTAAAAAAGGTCTTTCCGAAATTCCGTCCTGAACATTTTTATTATCTAAAACCGTTGCACCAAGAATAAACTTTAATCCGTTTGTAAAATTCAAATCAACATTGGTGCTGATTCCCTGGCTTATTGCATATCCATTAATGTTATCATAAATAATTTTATTAGGATCAGTTTCGTAATCAGATATGATTTTATTGCTGAAACGAGTATAAAAGGCCGTTGTTTCAATCCCAATAAAAGTCCCGTTTGCAAAGTTTATTTTCTGAATATAATTCAGGTTTGCATTTACAGATCTTTCCGGTTTCAAATCACTTTTTATCACCACATCTCTGGATCCGGTAAGTGCTGCATGATCTTCGGTAAATAAATTTACAACGCGAAATCCGGTTCCGGCATTCAAACGGAAAATGGTATTTTCATTCGCTTTCCATCGATATGCCACTCTGGGTGTATAAATCGAACCGTGAATCGAGTTGTAATCGTAACGCATTCCTAACAAAACCTGGCTTTTTGGAGAAAGTGTAATTTCATCCTGAACAAAAATTCCCGGCAACCACGTACTTTCAGCTTCTTTTGTGGCGGTTGTATTATCATCGTAATACGAATATCGGGTAGCAATTCCGGCGAGGAAATCATTTCGGCCTATCTTTTTATCCCAGGTTAGTTGCAGAAAACCTATTTTCTGATTGGCGATATAAGATGTTGTGCCGTAGCGGCTGTCTTGGTAATGCACATTTCCGGAGAATGAAAGCATTAATTTTTCTTCGAATGGCAATTGGTAACTTCCTATCAACTCTCCCCTTTTGGTATAAATACTTTCTCCGTAAATTTCATCACCACCGCGGTATTTCTTTTCCCAACGCACGTCTCCACCCCAGCGATCTTCGTACATTCCGCGGGCTGCGATCGAAAACAAACGGTTATTTTCTCTTTGAAAGTTCCACTTATTAAAAACCGAAATTCTTTGCGAAAGTGTCACATCCGTAAAACCGTCTTTGTCTTTATCGACAATCTGATTGTAATCGAAGTAATTGATTCCTAAAAGTGTCGTTGATTTTTTGGTTGGATTGAATTTCATTCCCAAATCGACATTGGTTTCTAAATACGAAGTCGTGAAAACATCTGCAGAAAACAAAGGCGCGTTCGTTGGATTTTTAGTAATAATGTTGATTAAACCACCCACAGCTTCACTTCCGTATAAGGAAGAAGCAGGACCTTTTACAATTTCAATTCTTTCGACCAAAGAATTCGGAATTCCGGATAAACCATAAACTGTCGAAAGACTGCTCACAATTGGCATTCCGTCAATTAGAACCAAAGTATATGGACCTTCTAGTCCGTTAATATGAATATCGCCCGTGTTACAAACACCGCAATTAAGCTGTGGCCGAACGCCATTGATGTTTTGAAGTGCTTCGTAAATACTTGGAGTTGGATTCTTC
Organism: Flavobacterium sp. SLB02; assembly: GCF_009664855.1. Classification (GTDB taxonomy): domain Bacteria; phylum Bacteroidota; class Bacteroidia; order Flavobacteriales; family Flavobacteriaceae; genus Flavobacterium. The sequence continues at coordinate 5,361,074 of NZ_CP045928.1, read as the reverse complement.
TTGAAAAAAACCGGTGAATAAACCTCAACCGGAACAGCACTTTCTAATCGTTTCACGGCTTTTAAGGTTCCCGAAACCACCACTTCGTTCAGTTGATTTTCGTTATCGGTTAATTCAAAATCATAAGATTGAATGGAATCTTTGATAACTTCTATTTTCTTCTTCACAGTCTGAAAACCTACTTGAGAAATCTGAATAGTATAATTTCCAATGGCAACATTTTCTAATTTATAATACCCTAAACTATCTGTAACTGTTTTGTGTTTTGTTCCTGTTAACTGAACATTCACCAACTGTAATTTATGGCCTTCGCCGGAGATAAATCCAGAAATAGTAGAAGTTTGCTGTGCGAACGAAATCTGCAAACCAAACAAAAGCAATACCAAAAATAGTTTTTTCATTGTTGTAAAATTAAATTTAGACAAAGCTAAAAATTAAATTTGATAAATAATGTTTCTAAAGCAAAAAACTTTTAAATGTGTTTTAATTCAATACTTTGGCATTGTTTTCAACACATAGAAACAAAGGTTTTAAAGTTTCTTTTTTAAGGAAATAAAAAGAAAGCTCTTTTTCTAAAACATAGCCCGAATATGCGAATTGATACAAAAGTGAAACGCTTTTTTTAAGCGCTACAACTATGTTTCTATGTGTTTAAGGAAAACATCATGAAATATAAACAGAACCGAAAAAAGACTTTAACCAAACCTATACAATTTGGCTAAAGCCTTTTTTCAATTCAAATCTTTATTCCCCTAGCTGAAGCTAGGCGCTATACAAACAGAATTTTATAGATCCCATTATAAAACATAACTAAACGGTGTAAACCAATAAAAAATGGAACATCTTTTTTGTACCTTTAGGCACTAAATATTGGTAGAAATATGAATTGGAATAAATTAAAGCGTGCCGTAGGTACGCAACAAAACGATAGCTGTTGTGTACCTACGGCACGCCAAACAAATCTCGAACTAATAACTACCAATATTTAGTACCTAAAGGCACATTTCAATCTTTGACTCACGTAACTATTTATCCTTCAAAGAGCTAAACAAATTCTTCATCGATAATTTCTTTATTGATCATTGCTCCTGCAAAAGATCCAGAAGAAACCGCCAATGCAACAGATCTTGCCTGAATATGACAATCCCCACTCGCAAAAACGCCCTGAATGGTCGTTTTCTGAAAAGCATCTACTTTCAATAAACCATTTTCAGTCAATTCGCAGCCTAAAGCTTCCGGCAAAGGACAATGCTGTTCAAAAGGAGCTTTGTAATAAATGGCTTTGATCTCTATTTTAGATTGATTTTTAAAGATAATCTGCTGAACATTTCCGTTTTGATGTTCCAAAGACTCGATTTCATCCTCGATAATTTTGACGTTATGTTGCTCCAATAATTGAGTTTGCTGTTTTGTTAGAGTTGATTTTCCGTTCGTTAATAACCATAAGTCTTTGGTCCAGTTCGAAATCATTTTAGAAAATTCAAAACCCATATCACCATTAGCGACGATTGCAGTTTTCTCTTTTTTCACTTCATAACCGTGACAATACGGACAATGCAAAACCGAAATCCCCCAGCACTCATAAAAACCAGGAATCTGTGGCAGTAAATCTTTTACACCTGTTGCGAACAATACTTTTTTAGAAGTAAAGATTTTTCCGGACTGAGTTTCGATTTCAAATCCAGATTCTGTTTTAATTGCGTTGATTGCAAGTCCGTTATAGAATTTTACCGTATCGTAAAAGTCTACCTGGGTTTTGGCTTTCACCGAAATTACAGCGGGTTTTTCACCATCATGTGTGATGAAATTGTGCGAATGTGGCGTTTGTCTGTTGCAAGGAAAGCCACTGTCGATAACTAAAACGTCTCGCAAAGAACGGCCCAAACTCATTGCAGCCGAAAGTCCGCTATAACTACCACCGATAATGATAACATCATATGTATTATTTTCTATCATAGTTGTGATTTAATGATTGTTATTTTTATGCATTTTATAATTTAATAGATGGCCGATGATCATTCCGACACCTCCAATAAAAATCAGATCGAGATGAATATCCAGAAAAAGCTCCGCCAGAACACTGATCCAGATTAGCGCCATAGAAATAATAAGTACTGTAGAGATTAAAAGACTGGATTTATTTATAATTTTGATAATTGCAAATAATCCCAGTGTCGCAAAAATCAAATCTATAACTGGATTATGACTGATGCCTAAAGGCAGAATCGTTAAGAGCGGAAAAACCAGGCAATGAACCAAACAAATGGTTGCACTTGAAATTCCTAAAATATCGTAAAAAGGTGTGGTGGATTTCTTCATTTTCAGTACATTTGCTTAATGCAATTTTGTTGCAAATATATCAATTTATTTTAATTGCAACATTGTTGCAATAATATTTTTAATTTCATAAAAATGAAAACAACAAGAAATACAGCAGCAAAGACGGCCGTTTTAGAGATTTTTGGTAAATCTAAAACTGCGCTGTCTCATGCCGAAATTCAAAAACAAACCGGAGATTTATGCGATCGCGTTACGATTTATAGAATTTTAGAGCGATTGGTAAATGACGATATCATACACAAAATTGTAAATCTTGACGGAACGGTTAAATATGCAAAATGTCATCATCATGCCCAACGCGTACACATTCATAACCATGCTCATTTTAGCTGTGAAAAATGTCTGGAAATAACTTGTCTTGAAAATGTAAAGCCGAGTTATATTATTCCGCACAATTACAAAGTCAATGATATAAACTTTACATTGTCAGGATTATGTCCGAATTGCTTAAATTCTAACATTTAAAATTTAGACTAGTCTAAAAATTTTGTTGCACGAATATAATTTTTGTATATATTTGTTCAAACAACATTTTTACAATGGGTAAATCTTTAGAAGAAGTTCACCAATCGGTCGCAACACAGCATAAAAAAACAGGTTTCAGAAAAATATTAGCCTTTTTAGGCCCGGCATATTTAGTAAGTGTAGGATACATGGATCCGGGAAACTGGGCAACAGATATTGCCGGCGGTAGTCAATTTGGGTATTCCCTACTTTGGGTTTTGTTAATGAGTAACTTAATGGCTTTGTTGCTTCAAAGCTTAAGTGCCCGACTCGGAATCGTTACGCAACGCGATTTAGCACAGGCTTCAAGAGAAACATATTCGAAATTCATCAACTATATTTTATACTTTCTGGCCGAAATTGCCATTGCGGCTTGTGATCTTGCCGAAGTATTAGGAATGGCGATTGGTATCAACCTTCTTTTTGATATTCCGCTCATAGAAGGTGTTTTGATCACGGTTTTAGATACTTTTTTATTACTATTCTTAATCAATAAAGGAATCCGAAAAATGGAGGCCTTTATTATTGTACTAGTTGCCATCATTGGTTTCTCTTTCATTTTCGAAATGATTTTTGCCGAACCGGAACTGGACAAAGTTTTTTACGGACTTATTCCGTCAATGCCTAATTCAGCTGCTTTGTATATCGCTATCGGAATTATTGGAGCAACGGTAATGCCTCACAACTTATATTTACATTCTTCTTTAGTTCAAACCCGTAAATTCGACCGAACTCCTGCAGGAATCAAACAGGCTTTGAAATATAATCTTATCGATTCTACAATCGCTTTAAACCTTGCCTTCTTTGTCAATGCTGCGATTTTAATTTTGGCTGCAGCCACATTTTACAAAAACGGAATGTTTGAAGTTGCCGAGATTCAGGATGCACATCAGTTTCTCGAACCTTTGTTAGGAACTAAATGGGCTCCTATTTTATTTGCCGTTGCTTTGATCGCCGCGGGACAAAGCTCAACCGTAACGGGAACTTTGGCCGGACAAATCGTAATGGAAGGATATTTGAATTTAAGGATTCAGCCTTGGGTAAGACGCATTATAACACGTTTGATTGCCATTGTCCCTGCCGTTGTTGTGATCTTAATTTACGGAGACAGTGTAACCGGAAAATTACTGATTTTGAGTCAGGTGATTTTAAGTTTGCAATTAGGGTTTGCAATTATCCCGCTGATTCATTTTGTGAGTGATAAATCTAAAATGAAAGGTTTTCATATTTCAAGAACCACTCAAATTGCCGCCTGGATTATTGCTTTGATTATTGTTTCGCTAAATGCAAAATTAGTTTACGACGAAATTACTTCATGGCTTGAAAACTCAGATTATCCCGTAATTCTATGGTTAACGGTTGTTCCGCTTGCCTTTGCATTCCTTGCTTTGCTATTGTATATTATTGCAAAACCGTTTATTGCAAAAGCAAAATCGAATATCGAGAATCATTCACCTCATCATTTAAAATTAGTTTATACGCCAAAAGAAAGTTACGGCAAGAAAAATATAGCGATTTCTGTAGACTTTTCCAAAGCCGATGAAGCTGCACTTAACAATGCCTTTGAACTGGGCGGAATCGATGCGCAATACACCTTAATTCATATTGTAGAAACCGTTGGTGCTTTAATGTACGGCGGTCATGTTGACGATCACGAAACAACTATAGACGAAAAATTATTATTAGAATATAAAGAGATGCTTTCGCAGAAGGGCTTCAGGATCGAAACAGAACTTGGTTTCGGAAAACCTAACACCGTGATTCCGAAGATTATTAATGCAGGAAGTTTTGATATTTTAGTAATGGGAACCCACGGCCACACTGGATTAAAAGATATTTTATTTGGTACAACAGTAGACAAATTGAGACATAAAATTTCAATACCTTTGTTGATTGTTAAAAGATAGGCTCAAAGTGACAGAACGACAAAGACACAAAGATTTAAAACCTTTGAACCTTTGAGCCTCTGAACCTTTGCCCCCTCAAAAAATAAAAAAAATGACTTTCTCAGAAGAAAATTATCTAAAATCGATATATCATCTTACTACTTCTAATGATTCAGAAGTAAGCACGAACGCTATTGCGGAAATGATGGAGACTAAAGCTTCATCGGTTACGGATATGCTTAAAAAGCTTTCTGAAAAGGATTTGGTAAATTATAAAAAATACCAGGGTGTTTCTTTGACGGAAAACGGAAAATTAGCGGCTAAAATGATCGTGAGAAAACATCGCCTTTGGGAAGTGTTTTTGGTTGAAAAACTGAATTTTTCCTGGGATGAGGTTCATGATATTGCAGAACAACTGGAACACATTAAATCCGAACAATTGATTAATCGTCTGGATGATTTTCTGGGAAATCCTACTGAAGATCCGCATGGTGACCCGATTCCGGATGCGAATGGAAGAATTGTTAAGATCGAGAAACATTTACTTTCTGAATTAACAGAAAACCAAACCGGAGTTTGCGTGGGCGTAAAAGATACTTCTTCTGAATTTTTACAATATCTGGACAAGCAAGGAATTGCTTTGGGTTCTCAAATTGAACTTTTATCTAAAGAATCTTTTGATTTATCTGTTAAGATTAAGATTGATGGTCGCGAATTGTCTATATCGAATAAAATTGCTTCTAATTTATTTGTGAAGCTAGTTTAAAAGGGTTATTTTGCGGAGAATTGCACGAAGGTTCACGAAGTTTTTTATAAAGTTCCGGAGCAACGAACCATTTTGTAGCAACGGATTTTAATCCGTTGACCACAAAGTTTTAAATTTTAAACAATTCCCTTCTCGATCATTTCTAACATTACCGGAGACGCATTCTTGAATGTTGGCTCTTGCTCGATAATGCTTCCTGCGTTCTTTTTGTTTACTTTAAACGTCACATCATTATCTGTTGTAAATAAAAGCGCTGTCAAAAACGGATTTTTGATGTAGGTTCCCAAAACCAATAAAGCTTCATCTAAAGTATGTGTACTTTCGATTTCTTCAGTTTTATAACGGGTTGTTAATGCTATTGAATAGGTATTATCTTCGTTTATCGCCAAACGGAAATAGATGTTTTTGATCTCGGTATCACCGATGGTTTTTGCCAGAGTTAGTTTGGCAAAAGTTCCGGCTTTGATGCTTTCTTTGACGCGTTCGCAAAAAAGGGCAAATATTGGTATGTAGGACATGGATATTTGTATTGAGTTATTTAACCGCAAAAGTAGTCTTTTACCGTTGTGTAATTTTACCACAGAGTTGCACAAAGATTTCACAGAGATTCACAAAGAAAATTTAAGGCAAAGCTCTGTGTAGCTTTGCGTAAATACTTTGTGCAACTCTGTGCTATAAAACTTTACTTCCCTGTAAATTCAGCTTTACGTTTTTCTAAGAATGCCGTTGTTCCTTCTTTAAAATCCTGAGTTCCGAAGCATTTTCCGAATGATTTTATTTCGGTTTCGAAACCGTCTTTACCGTCTTTATAATTGGCATTGATTGCTTTTATCGCTTTGCTAATGGCAAAAGGAGCGTTTTTAATGATTTTTTGGGCAATTACTTTGGTAAAATCCAACAACTCGACTTGCGGCACTACGTGATTTACCAAACCGTATTGTTTAGCTTCTTCGGCAGAAATCATGGCTGCGGTCATGATCATTTCCATTGCGCGTCCTTTACCTACTAATTGTGGCAAACGCTGTGTTCCGCCGTAACCTGGAATTAATCCTAAAGTTACTTCCGGCAATCCCATTTTGGCATTATCTGAAGCTACTCTAAAATGACATGCCATTGCTAATTCTAATCCTCCACCAAGAGCAAAACCGTTTACGGCAGCAATTACGGGTTTCTTTAGGTTTTCGATATAGTCAAATAATGATTCTTGTCCTTCGGCGGCTAATTGCGCGCCTTCAATAATGGTATAATTGGCAAATTCTGAGATATCGGCTCCGGCAACGAATGCTTTTTCGCCAAATCCTGTTAGTATAATTACTCGGACATCATCGTTTTTACCTAATAATTTAATGGCTTTACTCAAGTCACTGATAGTCGCTTTGTTTAAAGCATTTAACTTTGTAGGTCGATTAATGGTTACGGTCGCAATTTTGTCTTCAATCGAGATTAAAAGATTTTCGTAGTTCATGACGGTTAGTTTATGAGTTTGTAATGGGCAAAGAAACCCTAAAAGTGGTTCCTTTTCCGTATGTTGATTCAAAGGTAATTGTTCCTTTGTAATTTTCTATGATGTTTTTTATAATTCCGAGACCAAGTCCCATTCCGCTGGTTTTAGTGGTAAACTTTGGTTCGAAAATTCGGCCTGTATCTTGTTTCTGGATTCCTATTCCGTTGTCTTTTACGGCAATTTCTACATTATTATCTCTACGTTTTACCGTAACCACAATAGATTTATGAAACTGACTTTCCGGAATGGCCTGAGTTGCGTTTTTAACGAGATTGGTAATCACACGGATCAACTGTGTACGATCCATTTTTGAGATGATTTCCTCTTCTTCGCTTTCAAACACAATATAATCCTCGTTGAAGATATCTAATGCTAATTCGACCACTTCAACCACATTTAAGGTTTCGTTTTGCTGTGCGGGCATTGAGGCAAAATTCGAAAATGCCGAAGCTACCGCTGTCATCGTATCGATTTGCTGAATTAAAGTTTCGGAATAATCGTTTAGTTTTTGCTTTACGTCAGGCGCTGTTGGATCAAACTTCCGTTGAAAACTCTGCACCGTCAAGCGCATTGGTGTAAGCGGATTTTTAATTTCGTGCGCCACCTGTTTTGCCATTTCGCGCCAGGCTTCTTCACGTTCGCTTTGGGCTAGTTTTATGGCACTGGTTTCAAGTTTATCGACCATTCCATTATAAGCCTTTATCAGGAAGTTTACTTCTTTGCTATTGGCTTCTAATACGATCTTTTCGTTTTTCTGATCTAAATTGGTTTCTTCTAAACGATCTGAAATGGTTTTTAGTGATTTTGTAATATAAGTTGAAAGGAAATACGCCAAAGCAAAAGCTACCACCAACATAAACGAATAGACCTGACTTAAACGAATCAGAAAGGTATTCAATTCGTTATCATAATAACCGTCGTCTTCTAAATAAGGAAGATTTAAAATTCCAAGTGGTTTGAATTTTTCGTCTTTGATTAAACTGTAGGAGGATCGGTTTTTAACTCCATCTATAGTTTTAATATCTACAAATCTCTTTTCGATTGAGGAGCGCACTAATTTCAGGATGTATTCCGGAATTGGCGGTGCTACTTTATCAACCGCAAAAGATTCTTTTGATGATTTTAGTAATTTCCCGTCAAGGCTGTAAATATTGATTTCGATTTTGTGAATCTGGGCCAGTTCGTGGATTTTATCTTTAAAAATAAGATCCAGATTTCCGGTTTTTAAAGGATAAGTTGTCGTCGATAAAACATAATTGATATGTTCTTTTACCGCATTTTCTTTACGTTCGAGGCGTTCCTGATGGTATTCTTTGGCTTCGTTTTTAAACTGAATAATCGAAATGGAAGCTAATAAAAATGATGCCACAACAATCAATACAATCATCGAAAGGAAAATCCTGACACGCAATGAAAGCATCGACATTTTGAAGTTGTTTAGCATATATTTTTAGTATTCAGTCTCAGTATTCAGTCTCAGTCTCAGCATAACTGAAAACTGAGACTGAAAACTATTTTTTTTCTCTAATTCTTTTATAAAATCGGAAACCAAGCATTATTAAAACCGAGAATACAATGATTCCTATAACGCCGAAAATCCAGTTGATGGCACTTTTTAAAATTACTAAAAAAACCACCGCAAAAAGTATAATCGTGGCGCCTTCATTCCATAAACGCATAAAATTGTTGGAATATTTTACCTCATCGTTTTGCAATTGCTTGAAAATTTGATGGCATTTTAAATGATATAAATACAATAAGAACACGAAAGCCAGCTTTACATGCATCCACGGCATTTTAAGCCAGGCTTGTCCTAATTCTGTAAAAAACAACATCCAAAAAGCAAAAATACTAGCCAAAATTGCTGATGGCCACGTAATAATGTACCACAACCGGTAGGTCATTATTTTGTATTGCGCTTGTAAAATTTCCTTTTCAGGCGAAGGTTTTTCATTGGCTTCGATTTGGTACACAAATAAACGCACAATATAAAACAATCCGGCAAACCAGGTGATTACAAAAATAAGATGTAATGATTTTAAGTAGTTATAGTATTCCATTATAAAGTCTTTTTTCTTTACTCTTTATTCTATTTTCTATTTAGCCGCCCAATCATTAATCCAGTTCCCAACTGTTTCACACCATTCGTCATCGTCATTCAAACATGGGATTGCTAAAAACTCTTTACCTCCATTGGCTTCAAAATCTTCTTTGGCGCGCATAGCAATTTCCTCCAGCGTTTCTAAACAGTCTGAAACGAAAGCTGGTGTTACAACTGCAAGATTCTTGATTCCTTTTGCCGGCATTTTATCGATTTCAACATCTGTATAAGGCTCTAACCATTTGTCTCCCGCTAAACGTGACTGAAATGTCAAACTGTATTTATCTGCCGGAAGTCCTAATAATTTTACGACTTGTCTGGTAGTTTCATAACATTGGTGACGGTAACAGAAATCATGCGCCGGTGAAGGGGTACTACAACAAGAACCATCAATTTTACAATGTGATTTGGTTACATCGGTTTTGCGAATATGACGTTCCGGGATTCCGTGATACGAGAATAATAAATGATCGTAATCAAAACCAACTAAATGTTTCTGAATTGAATCGGCCAAATTCTTGATGTAATCCGGTTTGTTATAAAACGCAGGAACATCAGTAAAAGTCATTTGTGGAAATTTCTTTTTACGGATTTCTTCGGCTTTTACTAAAATTGTTAAAGTCGAAGCCATTGCATATTGCGGATATAATGGGAAAAGCAATACCTCTGTAACTCCTTTATCGTGCAATTCCTGAAGTCCTTTCTCGATGGTCATGCTTCCGTAACGCATAGAAAGCGCCACAGGAACATTTACTAAAGGTTGTACTTTTTTCTGCATTCTTTCTGAAAGTACTACTAAAGGAGAACCTTCATCCCACCAGATTTTTTTATACGCATGTGCTGATTCTTCCGGTCTTTTTCTTAAAATAATTCCTCGAACCAACAAAGCTCTTAATAAATACGGAACATCGATCACGTATTTATCCATTAAAAATTCATCTAAATACGGTTTTACATCTTTTGGTTCCGGACTTTCTGGAGATCCTAAGTTTACTAATAATACGCCTTTCATTATAATTTTCTTGCTTTAGGCTTTAAGCTTTAGGCTTTAAGCATTTGTTTAAATTTTCGTCAAAAGTAGCACTAGCCACTTCTTAGAAATATGATAATTATTATTTTTTATTTATTGTTGAATATAGAAAATCAATTTGCTAGCTATTGGCACACGGATTAAACGGGTTAAGCTGGTTTTCGCAGATAATTGATTCGTGCTAATTCATGAAATTAGTGTTTGATAAAACTCTAAACATTCGTATTTATCGACATCAAATACTTCTTTGGAGTTGTCGCAAACTTTTTCTTGAAAGCCGCTATAAAGTGACTTCCAGTACTGTAACCAATCTTCAACCCTACTTCGTTTACATTATATGATCCACTGTCTAATAGTTTTCTGGCGAAATCCATTTTATAATCAAATAGAAATCCATAAACGGTATCGCCGTAAATTTGTTTGAAACCCATTTTGAGTTTCTTCAAATTCAAACCAATTTCATCTGCCAGTTCTTGTAATCCCGGTGGTTCGGCCATATTGGCGATGATGATTTCCTTGGCTTTTCTAATCTTCAAAACGTTATCTTCATCAATCAAAAACGGACATTGTTCTGCGTTTGGATCTTCAGTTCTATTAAAATACAAGCTTAACAATTCGTATCCTTTTCCCTTATAATAAAGATTCTTTATCGACGGATGTAAGTTATAATGAAACAGTTGACTTAAAACAATCGCCATCGACGGACTAATATTTCCTTCGTTATAATACTTTTTGTCCTTATTATCCGGACTCAGGAAAGTAATATAGTCGGCTTCGGCAGAAAACAACGCGTGAAATTTCTTAATCGAAACAATCACGGAGATCACCCAGGAATTTGGAGCCAACTCTAAATTCAATGGTAATTCTTTCTGCGGATTGTATAAAAGCAGTGATTTTTCTTCTTTCAAATCTAAAGCATAGCTGCCCTGATTGAATAAGAATTTGGCATTGCCTTTTATCCCGAAATGAAACTGTATCAGGCCACTACCTACTTCGTGCTGTCCGAAAAAGGGCTCTGAACTGTCATTTTGAAAACGAATAAGCGTAAAGTCGTCTTCAATTTTAATAATTTCCTGAGAACTCATAGCGATATTTTTTTAGTACAAAAATCAAGATAATTCCATTTTGTTATTTAGAATCACTCTAAACAAAACATTTCTAACCAATTGATTTTGCTACAAAAATACTTCTTTTTGCATAAAAACAGTCGTTTAGAAACAAAAAATCACATAGCGATACAAAAAGTACTTTGAGCGTTACTTTTATAAAGACTATAGTGATAATTTTGTTGCACTTTTATGAAAGTGAATTTATGGAAAACAATAACGTACCTAAACATCTTTATTTTTACTCAGTTGGTTTGAGTTATAAAAAAGCTGATGCTGAGGTAAGAGGTAAATTTAGTTTGGATGCAATTGCAAAAACGCGTTTGCTGGAACAAGCTAAAGAAGAAGGAATTGAAAGTTTGATTGTCACTTCGACCTGCAACAGAACCGAGATTTATGGTTTTGCAGAACATCCGTTTCAATTGATAAAACTAATTTGTGATAACAGCAACGGTTCAGTTGATGCTTTTCAGAAAGTTGGTTTTGTTTACAAAAATCAGGAAGCTATTGGTCATATGTTTCGTGTAGGAACTGGTTTAGACAGTCAGATCTTAGGCGATTTTGAGATTATTTCTCAAATCAAGACCAGTTTTGCACATTCAAAATCTTTAGGTTTGGCCAATGCGTTTTTAGAAAGATTGGTAAATGCTGTAATCCAGGCCAGCAAAAAAATTAAGAACGAAACAGAAATTAGTTCTGGAGCGACTTCGGTGTCTTTTGCATCGGTACAATACATTCTTAAAAATGTAGAGGATATTGGCAATAAAAATATTTTACTTTTCGGAACAGGAAAAATCGGAAGAAATACTTGCGAGAATCTTGTAAAACATACCAAAAACGAACACATTACTTTAATCAACAGAACGAAAGACAAAGCTGAGAAATTGGCCGGAAAACTCAATTTGATTGTTAAAGATTATTCTGAGTTACACTTAGAACTTCAAAAAGCCGATGTTGTTGTTGTCGCTACAGGTGCTCAAAACCCAACAGTTGATAAAGCGATTTTAAATCTAAAGAAACCTTTATTGATTTTAGATTTATCGATTCCAAAAAACGTGAATGAAAACGTAGAGGAATTAGAAGGTGTAACTTTGATTCACATGGATTATTTGTCTCAACTGACAGATGAAACTCTTGAAAATAGAAAATTACACATTCCTGCTGCCGAAGCGATTATCGAAGAAGTAAAAGAGGAATTCATCACCTGGACAAAAGGAAGAAAATTTGCTCCAACCATAAATGCTTTAAAAGAAAAACTGAATGCTATTAAAGTTTCAGAATTAGATTTTCAAAGTAAAAAAATTGCAGATTTTAATGAAGCTCAGGCTGAAATCATCAGCAACAGAATCATCCAGAAAATCACTACGCATTTCGCAAACCACTTAAAAGACGACGACACCATGGTCGATGAAAGCATCGAATGGATCGAGAAAGTCTTTAAAATAAAAGCATCTTAAATAAAATTTAAACCATATAAGTTATATAAGTTCATTTAATAGCAAACGGTTAATTCTTTTTCAACCTTAACCTAACTGCTTAAATTATCTTATATAACTTATATGGTGAAATTCAACAAAATGGCTGAAAAAACAATCAGAATTGGAACTCGCGATAGCGAACTAGCACTTTGGCAAGCACATACTGTCGAAAAAAAACTAAATGATTTAGGTTATAAAACCGAAATTGTTGCGGTAAAATCTACAGGCGATATTATTCTTGACAAACCGCTATACGAACTGGGAATCACCGGAATATTTACTAAAACCTTAGACATTGCCATGATCAATGGCAGTATTGATATTGCAGTGCATTCTATGAAAGATGTTCCAACGGCTTTACCAAAAGGGATTGTTCAGGCAGCAGTTTTGGAGAGAGCTAATGTTCTGGACATTTTAGTGCATAAAGGTAATCCTGATTTTGCAAATCCAAGTACTATTGCAACCGGAAGTTTACGTCGTCAGGCGCAATGGTTCAATAAATACCCTAATCATACTGTGGTTGATTTACGCGGAAACGTAAACACCCGTATGCAAAAACTACAAGACAATAACTGGGACGGAGCTGTTTTTGCTGCTGCAGGTTTAGAGCGCATTAACCTGAAACCAGGAAATTATATCGATCTTGATTGGATGATTCCGGCTCCGGCACAAGGTGCAATGCTGGTTGTAGCAATGGAAAACGACAATTATACGCTTGATGCACTTTCGCAATTGAATCATATCGAAACTGAAATCTGTACCTATATCGAACGTCAGTTTTTGAGAACTCTTGAAGGTGGCTGTACGGCGCCAATTGGAGCTTTGGTGAAATATAATGAAGAGGAAGACACATTGCATTTTCAAGGCGTTTTACTTTCGGTTGATGGAAAACAAAAACTGGAAATCGACAAAACCGTTGATATTTCAGAATGGAAGAAACTAGGTTTCTTCGCCGCTCAGGAAATTTTAAACAATGGCGGAGCAGAATTGATGGCATCTATTAAAGAATCTCTAAAAAAATAATGGCGAAATCAATTCAAATACTATCTACAAAAAAGCTATCGGGCGAACAAAAACAAGCATTGGTAAAAGCCAATATTGAAGTAACCGAATCTGATTTTATTCAAACCCAAAACAAACCTTTCGAACTTAAAGACCTCAACGAGAATCTGATTTTCACTAGTCAGAATGCGGTTCATAGCGTTTTATCTGATCCAAAATCTGAAGCACTGAAAACCAAAAATGTTTTTTGTGTTGGTTTAAAAACCAAAATTCTTTTATCTGAAAACGGTTTCAACGTTGTAGCTTATACCGGTTATGCAACAGATTTAGCCGAAATCATTACTTTGATTTACCGTAATGAAAGTTATACTTTCTTTAGCGGAAATCTTCGTAGAGAAACTTTACCACAAGCTCTAAAAGATGCTGATGTGAAATTCAATGAAATTCAGGTTTATGATACGTCATTAACGCCACAAAAAATAAAAGCTACTGTTGACGGAATCTTATTTTTTAGTCCTTCGGGCGTTGAAAGTTATTTGAAAGACAACACAATCAAGAAAGAAAAGTGCTTTTGCATTGGAGAAACAACCGCAGAAGCTTTACATAAAATTACAAAAAACATCATTATTGCAGATCAGCCAACGGTTGAAGACGTAATTGAAGATGTAATTGTTGAATATAGCAATACGCTTTAAGCCTTAGGCAATAAGCAAAAAAATAACACAAACAAACGCTTAAAGCCTAAAGCTTAAAGCCTAAAGCCATAAAAAAATGTTAAAAAACGACTTATTTTTAAAAGCATTAAAAGGAGAAACAGTTCAGCGTCCGCCAGTATGGATGATGCGTCAAGCCGGAAGATATTTACCGGAATTTATCGCTTTGCGTGATAAATACGATTTTTTCACCCGTTGTCAGACTCCTGAGTTGGCTGCGGAAATCACAGTTCAGCCTATTCGCAGAATTGCGCCGGATGCTGCAATTTTATTCTCGGATATTTTGGTTGTTCCGCAAGCAATGGGAATTGAAGTTTTAATGAAAGAAAATTTTGGTCCGTTTTTACCAAATCCAATTCGTTCTTTAGCAGATGTTCACAGAGTTTATGTTCCGGACATTCAGGAAAGTTTAGGTTATGTAATGGACGCCATTAAATTGACTAAAGAAATGCTGAACGATGAAGTGCCTTTAATTGGTTTCGCTGGTTCACCTTGGACAATCTTTTGTTATGCTGTTGAAGGAAAAGGATCTAAAAGTTTTGATACGGCTAAAGGTTTTTGCTTTTCAAATCCTGCTGCAGCACATACTTTATTACAAAAAATTACAGACACTACTATTTTATACTTAAAAGAAAAAGTAAAAGCTGGAGTTGATGCCGTTCAGATTTTTGATTCATGGGGAGGAATGCTTTCTCCGGTTGATTATCAGGAATTCTCATGGAAATACATCAACCAAATCGTTGAAGCTTTGGCTGATCACGCTCCGGTTATTGTTTTCGGAAAAGGATGTTGGTTTGCTCTTGGCGAGATGGGTAAAAGTAGAGCTTCGGCTCTTGGAGTAGACTGGACTTGTTCAGCTAGAAATGCGCGTTATTTATCTGGTGGAAACATCACTTTACAAGGAAATTTTGATCCGTCAAGATTACTTTCACCAATTCCAACCATCAAAAAAATGGTTCACGAAATGATAGACGAGTTCGGAAAAGATAAATATGTTGTAAATTTAGGTCACGGAATTTTACCAAATATACCTGTAGACCACGCAAAAGCGTTTATTGACGCAGTGAAGGAATACGGAAACTAAATATCGTATTCGGTTTTCAGTCGCAGTTTTCAGTCTCATTTTAAGCTGAAAATTGCGACTGAGACTGAAAACTAAAAAAAACCTTAGATGTTTGCAAACCTAAACTTCACCAAAAACTCACCATTTTCTTTTGTAGAATATGGATTTCAGGCGTATTATGCGACTGTATTTTTGATGGTTTGGCTGCATCCGGAAGAACAAAATGTGAGTATGATAAATGACCTGGCTATTTTAATGGCTTTCGAATTTATCATGGTGCACTCTGGAGTTTTTATGGCGGTTATGCCCAAAAAATTATCTCTTTTTGTGTTTTTTCCCATGTATGGATTGTTTGCAATGGCTTTTCATCATTCTGTTATTAATACCAATATTTTATATATTTACTTGCTAACGGTTTTAAACCGAATGCGATTTGCTTTTTCTGATGTAAGTCCGGAAGTTCGGGCAGTGCAAATTGGCAAATCTGTTGCGAAGGCAATGTTGTATTTCTTTTTAATTTTTGCAGTTTGTTTTGGAAATAGTATAATTCCTAAATTTGGATTAACAGATGAATTTTTAGAAAAATCCAAGTATTTTGACACTGTAAAATCAAGCGGATTGTTTATTGAAAAACCTTATGTACCAATATGTATGGGTTTTATATACTACTCTTTACCAGTTTTGTATTTTATCTACCGAACCATTAAAAGCTTTGGCAAAAATAATAACGATACTTTTCAGGAAGAGAGATTAATCTTTAGCAAAACAACATACAATCAGAAGTTAAAATCGGATAAAAGATAAGAAATCATGCTCAACAAAGGCTTAAGAGATGAGGAAAGTATCAGAATAGAGAATACTCTAAGAACCTTGCATGCGTTAATTTTTGTTCCAAAGTTTTGGAACGCCGAAGATACAAGTCTGATAGATGAACAACTTAAGGGTTTTGGATTAAGCTTAGAAAGAACAATCGAAATACCGGAGGAAGAACTGATTCTTCTTTTACAACAATGTCATCTCGACTGGAATCAGCAGGAACAATTTGCAGATATTTTAATAGGTTTGTCTCAGGAAAAACAATTTGATTTTTTCGGAAAAGCACTTGCTATTTACCAATATATCCAAAAAGAAAGCAAAGTTTTTTCTTTTGGAATAAATACTAAAATTGCTTCGGCTAAAAACAAATAGACATGAGTTTTACAGATTGGAAAATAGACCGAATTGAACATGTTTTGCCTAAAGAATTTTACAATTTAGTAGATAAAAACAGCAATCATATTGGAAAAACTTTCCCAGTAACTCTGGTCAATTCCGATTCATTAAAAAAAGCAGAAGATTTTTTGGAAGTCAGTAGTAATAAAGAAAAAACCAAGGAAGGTTTTTATTTTTACGCAAGAGATATCCAAACCAACAATTTAATTGGTTATTTGTGTGTAAAAACCATTGATTACCGCATTTCAAAATGTGAATTAGGTTATTTTGTTGATGAAGATTATCAAGGAAAAGGAATTACATCAAAAATGGTTTCGGATGCGCTTGATTTTTGTTTCAATAAATTAATATTGAACAAGGTTTTTATATGTACTTCAGAAATCAATTTAGCAAGCCAGCGAATTGCATTAAAACATAATTTTAAACAAGAAGGAATTTTACGAGACGAATTTAGAAATGGTGACGGCGAATTGCAAAATACTGTTTACTTTGGACTGCTTAAATCAGAATATAATAAAAAGTAAGCTTATTAAAAACATGGAAAATTAGTGGGTTACAAATTGTAACTAACTGAAATCTTAAAAGAAAATAGGTAAAAAAGTAGTCAATAAATTAAATGCTATTGATTATTTGGAGAATAAAAAAGAATTACAATAACAATGAAAGATAAATTTTACGCATACATACAAAAATTGCAAGATCAGATTTGCACCGGATTAGAAGCCGTTGACGGAACAACGAAATTTCGTGAAGATCTTTGGAAACGCCCAGAGGGCGGCGGCGGAAGAACGCGCGTTATTGAAAACGGAAATGTTTTCGAAAAAGGCGGTGTCAACATTTCGGCCGTTCATGGGAAATTACCGGAAGCGATGCAAAAGATGTTTGGCGTTGGTGAAGCTGATTTTTTTGCCTGCGGATTAAGTTTGGTTTTACATCCTAAAAATCCAATGACGCCAACGGTTCATGCCAATTGGCGTTATTTTGAAATGTACGACGAATCCGGAAAAGTAATCGAACAATGGTTTGGTGGAGGACAGGATTTAACGCCTTATTATTTGTTTGAAGAAGATGCAAAACACTTTCATCAAACCTGTAAAACGGCTTGCGATAAACACAATCCGGAGTTTTATCCAAAATATAAAAAACAATGTGATGCTTATTTCTGGAATGCACATAGAAACGAAGCGCGCGGAATTGGCGGTTTATTCTTTGATTATTGCAAAGCAAATGAGCAAATGTCTATGGAGGATTGGTACAATTTTGTTACCGAAGTTGGCGATAGTTTCTTAGAAGCCTATGTTCCAATTGTGGAAAAAAGAAAAAATTTGGAATACACTCCTGAAAACAGAACATGGCAGGAAATCCGTCGTGGTCGTTATGTCGAATTTAATTTGGTTCATGACAAAGGCACTTTATTCGGTTTAAAAACCAACGGGAGAATTGAAAGTATTTTGATGAGTTTACCTCCGCACGTACAATGGGTTTACGATCATCATGCAGAAGCCGGAAGTGACGAAGAAAAATTGGTGAATGTGTTAGAAAATCCTGTTGATTGGATTTAATATATTGATCCCAATATTTTATTTTAATACCTAAAAACATAGATTTAAAATTGTAATTTAGGCTTGTTTTTGGGTATTAAAAATAAACGAATGAATTTCAAACTGATTTACATAGCATTTTTTGCCAGCATTTTTGGGTGTTTTGCCCAGAATGATTCGCTGCAAAATCCCTATTTTAAATCGTATAATGATAAAATTACTGGAAGTATTTATTATTTAGATACTTCAAACAGTTTTCAGATTGCTTCAGGCACTCAGGATTCGGAAACATTTGTTAATCTTATACCAAATAGAAGAGAACAGATTGGTTTTAATCTGAATTATAAAATTATTGATATTTCTGTTGGTTTTGCACCAAAATTTCTAAGTCAGAACAAAGGCGATTATCATTCCAAACATTTTAATTTCAATACCCGTTTCTACTATAAAAAATGGATGCAATCGTTTACTTTCATCAATCAAAAGGGATTTTATATCAGTGATGATAATATAACGGTACAATTGCCGGATATGCGTACTATGAAAATTGGCGGATCAACATCTTATGTTTTCAATAATAAATTCTCTTTTAAAACCTTGGTTAGTCAAAACGAATGGCAGACCAAAAGCTCCGGAAGCTTTATCCCAACTTTTTCATTTTACTACACCAATATCGACTTAAACACTCCCGATACACCACCCGGAGATATTTATGTATTTACTTTGGCTCCATCCTACTACTATAATTTTGTAATTAGTGACAGGGTTTTAATTGGTGCCGGAGTTGCTTTAGGCGTTGGAATTAATGATATCAACGGAGACACATCTGCCTTATATCAAGCCGATTTCAATTTAAAATTGGCGTATAATAACGATCGTTTCTTTGCCTTTGCAAGTATTAACGCTGTAAGTTTTGCTCAGGACGAAAAAGTCAATCCCCGCTTGAATGATAATATTGCCACTTTAAAACTTTCTGCAGGTTACCGATTTGATCCACCAAAAAAAGTAAAAGAGGTTTATAATAAAGTAAATCAGAAAATAGGTTTGTAATAGTCATTAAATTTAAAACAACACATATGAAAAATAGAGAAAGATACATAGCACAATTAAACCGTATGCATTCCGGAAAAGGATTTATTGCTGCCCTGGATCAAAGTGGTGGAAGTACCCCAAAAGCCTTAGCGCAATACGGTGTAGAAGAAAGCAGTTTTACGAATGACGAAGAAATGTATACACTTGTGCATGAAATGAGAACCCGCATTATAAAAAGTCCTGCATTTGATCGCGAATATATACTGGGTGCTATTTTGTTTGAAAACACCATGGACCGTAAAATCGACGATCAATGGACAGCCGATTATTTGTGGGAGAAAAAAAACATAGTTCCTTTTCTAAAAGTCGACAAAGGACTTGCTGACATTGCCAATGGCGTACAATTGATGAAACCTATTGCTAATTTAGACGAATTGCTGACTCGTGCCGTAGAACGAAATGTATTTGGAACTAAGATGCGTTCTGTAATAAAAGAAGCCAATGCAACAGGAATTCGCGAAGTAGTCGAGCAGCAATTTGCGGTAGGTTTACAAATCTTCGAAAAAGGGCTTATACCAATTATAGAACCTGAGGTTGATATTTACAGCCCTGACAAAGAAAAATCAGAAGAAATTTTGAAAGAAGAAATCAAAAAACAACTTGATTTATTGGGAAAAGACGTAAAAGTAATGCTGAAATTGTCTCTTCCAACTGTAAATGATTTTTACAAAGAATTGATGTCAGATCCACATGTGGTACGTGTTGTGGCATTATCCGGCGGATACGGTCAGGATGAAGCCAATGATAAGCTTTCGCAAAACCACGGATTGATCGCCAGTTTCTCAAGAGCATTATCCGAAGGCCTTGCAGCTGGTCAGTCTGATGATGATTTTAATACTAAACTGGGCAAAACCATCAAAGAAATTTATGCCGCTTCGATCACATAATCGAATACTCTTTACTACATAAAAAAAATCCCCGAAAGTTTCAATTTTCGGGGATTTGCTTTTTTATAATTTTAAAACTATTTAGAGGTTAATTCCTGAGTTAAATCTAAAGTTTGCAGAATAATATTTTTATCAGATTTCAACGAGTTTAACTTAAATCCAAAAACCAATTTATTGTTGATTAACTTTTTAGGAGATTCAAATGTGATGTCTGAAAATTGCTCCGAAAACTTGCTGAATTTTCCTAAATCCGCAGGGTTAGCTTCACCTGATTTTCCAAATGCATTGATTAGCTCAGCCATATTCAGTTTTCCGAACATATAGTTTTTCTTCAAATCCTTTTTGGCTTCGCCAGAAAATGTACCGTTACCAGCATTAAAATAGTCAAATGTATTGGCTATTACAATAACATCTTTGTCTTTTTTGATGAAGATATCTCCGTATTCTTTGGTTCCGGTAATAACATAATAATTGTCTTTTTGCAACAGTACTTTTTTGCGAACCCCTAACTGCATCAATTTATCAGCAAAAGTAGGATGTGTCGAAGTAAAAATTACAGAAAATAACGGAACTGATTTCTTAGTCTTTTTATCAATTATTTTCTCTTCATAGTTTTCATCGTATTCGTATGATTTGGTCATAACTTCAATTTCCTTGAAACCGTATAGAAATGCGCTTAAATCACCATCAAAAAGTGTTGCGGTGGCTTCTTCATCAACAATTGTCGAAATTAAATCGGTAACAACAGCAATATCCTCTTTTACCAGTTTTGGACTCTGAAATATATCTGGTATTAGAGACGGGAAATTTTCCAGCGCCGCTTTTGTATTAACATGATAAGACATATACCCCAAAGGCTTTTGTGCAGGGAAATAATTAAAAACATTCTTGTTTATTTTTCTATTCGTGATTTTACTCACAACTTCAGCAAGCTCTGACGAATATTCGACAACCTCTTCTACACGTGCATTATTATTATCAAAATAAAAATCAAGATTGATGCCTTTTATAAAATTTCCAAAGCTTTTCTGCATAGGCAAAAACTTATCATAACCTCCAAAAATGGCCATTGGATAATTGGACATAGAATATAAACTTGTCATTGCAGCGCTATAATTTATCCAGGACGAAATATCGGCATTAGCGTTTATTTTTTCTGAACTTGGTGCAGTAAATTCATTTTCGAATAGCGATTTTATAATCTTATTCAGCTTTTCTGTTTGTTCCAGATTAAAAGTAGCTTCCTGAATCGTGTACGGTGCGTTTGCGGTATACTCTTGTTCTCCATTGTACGGAACCGGAGCTTCTTCAACCGCAACCGGAGCATCATTTATTGGGGTATCGATTATGATAGAAGGCTCTTCCGTTTTTGTTTCTTCGTAAACCTCATCAACAGCAACAGAATCTTGCCAAACAGTTTGACTTTCGGTTGTATAAAACCTCGAAGGAAGTCTTTGTGTCAGTTCCAGAATAACCAGGTAGTTATCATTCCATGCCAAAGTTTTGTTTTTACCTTTTGTATTAAAAACAGCATATTTACCTGCATCCTGAATCTGTACATTTTCGGCTGAACCATTCCCAAATTCCTTTATTATAAATTGTTTAACCGCTTCTCTGCTCTTTACGGGAATTGTAACCTGATAATACGGAATACTGTCTGAGAATTTTCCGTGAATGGTTATTTTTTGATCTAACTGAATAAGCTCGGTATATTTTGTAAAATCTAAGTCAGGCTTTTTAGCGCTGTATTTGGTTATGATGGGATGATTCAGGATTTCGGCAACGCTTACTTTTTTAGAAAGCTGGTTTCCGTTAAACTGAACAAAATAATCGTATTCGCTTTTATTGATTTGTCCAAAAGTTAAATAAGTGGCGAATAATAAAAATAAAGTATAAAAGTGCTTCATAAATCAGAGAGTTAATTGGATTGTATTGTTCATTAGGGCCGATTTTTTAAGTACGCTGTACATACTTTGTTTTAAAAATACGGTCTTTTTATTTTGTGAAATTTTACTGTTTGGGTTTTGCACCGCCTGAACATCTTTATCGAATGTATAAATGGCAATAATATTCGCCTCTTCAAGATCTTTCTTTTTCTTGGGGTCCTTAACCAATTTTTCAGGAACCGGATAAGAGGCAATTCTTTCGAAATTTTTTCCGCTTCCGCTAAAGTGAATCTGATCGTGCTGATTGTTTATGGTATTAACAACCGCATTGAGTGCTTTTAAATTGGCATAATTAAGTTTGATGATGAAAACATAATTTTCAAAATCAGTCTTGGTCGTTACATTTGTAATTCCGTCGATTTTTGAAGCTTTTATTTTAAAATCTTCGAGTTTCTTGGTGATTTCCTGTTCGTTAGGGATTTTTACGCCATCTATTTCTTCCAGCCAAATTGCCGATTTGGTCTTAAACCAGGATTTCGAAAAGTCGACCATCAGAGTATATTCACCACTTTGATCGTCGTGATGTTTGATTCTTTCTGTTATTTCAAAGCAACTTGTTAAAAGCAAACAACAGCATAAAGCGAGAAATTTCTTCATTAGACAAATTTAACTGGAAAATTTTTAAAAACCATGACATTACAAAATTCCTGAAACTTATTTATAAAATGAAAAACACAAGGACGTTTTGAGAAGTTTTAAAAATTAAAGTCTAAAACTAAAGAATCAGTAAATTTTTAGATAATATTAACGCATTCTATACTGAGCTAACAGCCTTATTCTGTTCATTTTTCTTTAACTTTGCACTGCTTCATAAAAGTAAAACAATCTTCAAAAAAAACAAAAAAACAACTGTAGCTTTTAGAACAGGACTTAACCAATCTGCTTTCAAAAAAATTAGGTTACAATCTGAAATCTAAAATCTAAAAATCTAAAATTATATGTTCCCACTACAAAGAAACCGCCGTTTAAGAACCAATGAATCTATTCGTTCTTTAGTTCGTGAAACAAGTTTGAGTCCACAGGATTTTATGCTTCCTATGTTTGTTGCCGAAGGAAAAGATGTAAAAGTAGCTATTCCGTCAATGCCCGGAATCTACCGTCATTCATTAGACAACACCATCAAAGAAGTAAAAGAGGCCTGGGATTTAGGAATCAAAGCGGTGAATATTTATGTAAAAGTTAGTGACAGTCTAAAAGATAATAAAGGTGTTGAAGCCTGGAACAAGGATGGTTTGATGCAACAAACGATTCGCGCCATCAAAGATGCAGTTCCTGAAATGATTGTAATGCCGGATGTAGCTTTAGATCCGTATTCTATTTACGGCCATGACGGAATTATCGAAAATGGTCAATTGATCAATGATGCAACTGTTGATGCTTTAACCAGAATGAGTTTAAGCCATGCTGAAGCCGGAGCCGATTTTGTGGCACCAAGCGACATGATGGACGGACGTGTTTTAGCGATCAGAAAAGCATTAGAAGAAAACGGACATCACAATGTGGGAATCATGAGTTATAGTGCTAAATATGCTTCGGCATTTTACGGCCCTTTTCGCGATGCTTTAGATTCTGCTCCGGTAGATTCTCAAAATATTCCTAAAGATAAAAAGACATACCAGATGGATTATGCGAACCGAATTGAGGGAATTCGCGAAGCATTATTAGATGTAGAAGAAGGCGCAGATATCGTTATGGTAAAGCCGGGAATTGCCTATTTAGACATTGTTCGTGAGGTAAAAAATGCCGTTCACGTTCCAGTTGCCGTTTACCAAGTATCTGGTGAGTACGCTATGGTAAAGGCCGCAGCAGAAAGAGGATGGTTAGATCATGATAAAATTATGATAGAGCAACTGTATTGCATTAAGCGTGCAGGTGCCAGTATTATCTCTACTTATTTTGCAAAAGAAGCAGCTTTACTATTAAATAAATAATGATGAAAAACGTATTATTCTTATCAGCCCTTTTAGCGTTGACTTCATGTAAAAAAGAAGCAACAGAAGATCCGGTTCAGGATCCAACAACAGAAACGTACTCTGAAGGACATTCGGCGGAAGCCAAAACTCCGGAAGCTTTAGGAAAACAAATTTTTGAAGGACCAGGAAATTGTACCTCGTGCCATCAGGCTGATCAAAAAGTAATTGGTCCAAGTATTAAGGAAATTGCCAAAATTTACAAAGACAAAAAAGGCGATATGGTTACTTTCTTAAAAGGAAATGCCGAACCAATTGTAGACCCAAGTCAGTTTGCGGTTATGAAAACCAATTTACCAATCACTCAGGCAATGTCTGATGATGAGTTAAAAGCTATTGAGACTTATATTTACAGCCATTTAAAGTAATATTATCATTTCTGCTGACATGCTGTTGTCATTGCATGGTTTTACATTTACAGCTTAACATAAATGAAGTAAAATGATCATTCAAAAATTCAGTGTAATTGGTATTTCGGTAAGAACTACAAACGAAAATGGCAAGTCCGGAGAAGACATTCCGGCTCTTTGGAACAAATTTATGAGCGAAGAAATTCAGCGTAAAATTCCAAATAAAGTTTCGGAGGATATTTTTTGTATTTATACAGATTACGAAAAAGATCATACCAAACCTTACACCACTATTTTAGGTTGTAAAGTTGAAAGTCTGGATGTTGTACCTGAAAACATGATTGGTAAAACAATTGAATCAGCAAATTATGAAGAATTGATTGCCAAAGGGAATTTAGCCGAAGGTCTTGTTTATAATAAATGGCTGGAAATCTGGAATTCAGATTTAGATAGAAGTTTTACTGCAGATTTTGAGGTTTATGGTGAGAAAACCCAAAACCCGGAAAATGCAGAAGTTGATATCTATATCGCACTGCAATAAAATATAGAAACAAAAACGGCGCTAAATTTAGCGCCGTTTTTTTATGGTTTGATATTACCAGATTTTAACTCTCTTCTCAGGTTCAACATACATTGCATCTCCTTTTTTGATTCCAAAAGCTTGGTAAAAAGCATCTACGTTTTGTATTGGCACAACCGCTCTGTACATTCCTGGTGAATGCGGATCAGTTTTAACCTGGCTTTTAATAGCCTCATCTCTTGATTTAGTTCTCCAAACTGTCGCCCATGAAATAAAGAAACGTTGTTCCGGCGTAAATCCATCGATTAATCCTGGATTTCCATTTGCTTTTAAATACAATTGCAAACCGTCGTAAGCAGCGTTAATTCCACCTAAATCACCAATGTTTTCACCTAAAGTAAATTTACCATCTACGTGAATTCCCGGCAAAGGCTCTAAAGCGCTATACTGATCTGCCAATTTTGTACCTAATGCAGTAAATTGTTTCAAATCATCAGCTGTCCACCAGTCAACAAGGTTTCCGTCTGCGTTGTAACGTGCACCAGAATCATCAAATCCGTGAGAAATCTCGTGTCCGATTACAGCACCAATTCCGCCATAATTAACTGCTTCATCAGCCTGGTAATTGTAGAAAGGAGGTTGTAAAATCGCAGCAGGGAAAACAATCTCGTTGTAAGATGGGTTGAAATAAGCATTTACAGTTTGCGGAGACATTCCCCATTCTGTTTTATCAACTGGTTTACCCAATTTTGCTAAGTTTTCTGCGTAAGCCCATTTTGATATATTTCTTGAATTATCAAAATAAGTTCCGCCTTCGTTAACATTTTTAAGTTCTAATTTAGAGTAATCTTTCCATTTATCAGGATATCCAATTTTAATGGTCAGTTTTTTCAACTTTTCGATTGCTTTTGTCTTAGTCTCTGCAGACATCCAAGGCAATGCATTGATTCTGTTTTCGTATGCCAACATTACATTAGCAATCATGTTCTTTGCTTTGTCTTTTGCTTCAGCAGGGAATAATTTCTCTACATACAGTTTTCCTAAAGCTTCTCCGGTTGCACCGTTGATTACTTGTAAAGCTACTTCTTCACGCGGACGTTGTTTTAACGCTCCTGTTAATGTTTTTCCGTAGAAATCGAAATTAGCATTTTCAATATCAGTCGTTAAAGTTGAAGCTGTTCTGTTTAATAAAGTCCATTTAAGGTATTCTTTCCAGGCATCTACTTTTTTCTCTGTTAATGTTTTTTCTAAAGCAATCATATAACGTGGCTGAGCTACATTTACTGTATCCAGTTTTGTCATACCAATTCCTGTGAAATATTTATCCCATTGAATTGACGGTGTATTCTTTTTTAAATCAGCAACAGCAGTTGGATTGTATTGTTTTCTGCGATCTCTACGCTCAACACGGTCTAATCTCGGAGCAGACAATTCAACTTCTAAAGCCAGGATTTGTTTTGCACTTTCTTTTGCTTTTGCAGGAGATTCTCCCAAATACTGCAACATTCTGGCAACGTGTACTTCGTATTTCTCACGTTTTTCTTTCGAATCCTTATCATCTGCGTTATAGTAATCTTTATCAGATAATCCTAAACCTCCCGGGCTTAAGTTCACTGAGTTTTTGTTACTGTTTTTTGCATCAGCTCCAACATACACTGCAAAGAATCCAATTCCGCCCTGAGGCTGCATTTCTATAAAGAAATTTTGCAAATCAGTTACGTTTTTAATGGCATCGATTTTCTTTAAGTAAGGCTGAAGTGGTTTGATACCGTTTTTATTACGTCCTACAGTATCCATAATAGTATTAAATAAAGCAATTGCTTTACCCTGATCTGTATTCGATTTGTACTTAGGATCTTTTGAAGCTTCTTTTAAAATAGCAAGAGCGTCATTATCTGTCTTTTGACGCAGTTCATTAAAACTTCCCCATGAATTTCTGTCACTTGGAATTTCAGTTTTATCTAACCAGGCTCCATTTACGTAACGGAAAAAATCCTGACCAGGACTTACTTTCGTATTCATATTAGAAAGGTTGATACCCGGTTCTTTTGGTTTCGCATTTTGTGCCTCGATTGTCACACAACAAAGCATTGCTGAAAATGCACAAAACACAGATTTGTTAAGCTGTTTTATCATTTTTATTTATAGTATTAGTATATATACAAACATATTGTTATTATTTTGAATTCTATGTTAAATTTTATCAATAATTAATTTGAAGAATTCTAATGCAATTAAAAGAGATATTTTAACCCAAATGTCTTCTAAAATTATAAAAATCTATTCTTTAGAAAAGTATTTAAACAAAAAACGACGCTTTATCAGCGTCGTTTCTTATTTTATAATTACCAGATTTTAACTCGTTTAGCTGGATCAACATACATTTTGTCTCCTTTTTTGATACCGAAAGCATCATAAAAAGCATCAACATTTTGAAGTGGAACATAAGCTCTGTACATTCCAGGAGAATGCGGATCTGTTTTTACCTGATTTTTAATCGCTTCGTCTCTTGTTTTTGTTCTCCATACGGTTGCCCATGAAATAAAGAAACGTTGTTGTGGAGTGAATCCGTCAATTAATCCCGGATTTGGATGTGCTTTTAAATACAATTGCAAACCATCGTAAGCAGCATTGATACCACCTAAATCACCAATATTTTCACCTAAAGTAAAATTACCGTCTACGTGAATTCCAGGTAATGGCTCTAAAGCACTGTACTGATCTGCCAAAGCTTTACCAAGTGCCGTAAATTGTGTTAAATCTTCTGGTGTCCACCAGTCTACCAAATTTCCTTCGGCATTATAACGTGCTCCTGAATCATCAAAACCATGAGAGATTTCATGACCAATAACAGCTCCAATTCCGCCATAATTAACCGCTTCATCAGCCTGGTAATTGTAGAAAGGCGGTTGCAAAATTGCTGCAGGGAAAACAATCTCGTTATAAGATGGATTGTAATACGCATTTACAGTTTGTGGCGACATTCCCCACTCTGTTTTATCAACCGGTTTGTTTAGTTTTTCGATTCCTTTTTTGAAATTCCATTTGCTCAGGTTACGGGCATTATCAAAATAACTTCCGCCTTCGGCTACGCTTTTAATTTCAAGCGCTGAATAATCTTTCCATTTGTCCGGATAACCAACTTTTATAGTAATCTTGTTTAACTTTTCGATCGCTTTTACTTTAGTTGCCGCAGACATCCAGGTTAAATTGTTGATACGATTTTGGTACGCCAAAATAATATTATGAATCATATCTACAGCTTTGGCTTTTGCTTCTGCAGGAAAAACTTTTTCTACATATAATTTACCAAGTGCTTCACCAACAGTTGTGTTTACTACCTGTAATGCTTTTTCTTCGCGTGGTAATTGTTTTATAGCTCCTCTTAAAGTTTTACTGTAAAAATTAAAATTAGCCGTTTCGATATCTGTTGATAATTTTGTAGCAACGGTATTTAATAAATCCCATTTTAAGTATTCTTTCCACTGTGCAACTTTATTTTGAGTAAAAATAGTTTGCAAAGCTTTCATATACTTTGGCTCCATAACTACCACTGTATCTAACTTCGCCAGTCCAAGACCTGTAAAATAAGCATCCCACTTTATTGCCGGTGTTATTTTTTGAAGTTCAGCAATTGTCATCGGGTTGTATTGCAAACGGCTATCTCTGCTTTCTACGCGATCTAATCTTGGCTTAGACAATTCTGTTTCCAAAGCTAAAATTGTGGCTGCGCTTTGTTTTGCTTTTTCCGGAGATTCGCCAATAAACTGCATCATCTTCGCTACATGAAGCTCATATTTTGCTCTTTTTTCTTTAGAATCTTTATCTTCAGATGTATAGTAATCTTTGTCCGGTAAACCTAATTGACTTACGCCAAGGGTTACGGAGTTTTTAGAACTGTTTTTTTCATCGGCACCAATATAGATTCCGAAAAAAGCAGCTGTACCTTCCGGTTCAACCTCAACTAAATACTTTTGCAGATCAGCCACGTTTTTAATAGCGTCAATCTTTTTAAAGTAAGGGTGCAAAGGAGCAATTCCGGCTTTATTTCTTCCAACTGTATCTAAAATCGTTGAAAATAAATTAACCGCTTTTCCCTGATCTGTATTTGATTTGTACTTTGGATTTTTAGATGCTTCTTTCAGAATAGACATTGCATCTTTGTCTGTTTTCTTAATCAATTCATTAAAACTTCCCCATGTGGTACGATCACTTGGAATTTCAGTTTGATTAAGCCATGTCCCGTTTACATATTGAAAAAAGTCCTCACTTGGACTAATTTTAGTATTCATGTATGACACATTAATACCGGGTTCCTTTGGATTTGCATTTTGAGCTTTAACAGCTGTAAATGAAACCGCTACAAAAAAGGCGCAGAACAATGGTCTGCTAAGTTGTTTTTTCATTTATATTTAAGTTTTTGGTCTTTATACAAACGTATTCCTAATATCTGAAATGCTATGTTAAAATTATTGAAATAATCGCAAAAAATCAGGTTATTCTAACATTTTATAGATATCATCAAATATTTTCATGTATTTATTACCGGTTTCTAACTGAATATTAGAATAGTTTTTGGAATATTTGTTACAAATAATTCAAATAAAAGTGAGAGCCAAAATACAAAATGCTGTTTCCGGAAGAATCGATGCCATCGGATTACCGATATTGGCGTTATGTTGGGTAAGTTTTTTTTGGGGTACAACCTGGCTTGCCTCAAAAGAGGGTGTTAGATATATGCCAGCTTTGCAATTGGTAACCATTCGTCAGTTTTTAGGTGGAATCTTATATGTAGGTTATTTTTTAATAAAGAAAGAACCCTGGCCAAAAGGAAAAGAATGGCGAACAATATTCGTATTAGCAATTTTAAACTTTATGCTTAGTAATGGCCTAAGTACCTGGGGTGTTAAATATATGAGTAGCGGATTAGGTGCCATAATTACTGCGCTTTTCCCCATCTTTATCATTATTATTAATTTTTTTAACGGCTACAAAATTGCAAGAATGGCTTTGCTTGGAATTTTAATTAGTTTTGGAGGTATTTGTATTGTTTTCATCGATTATATTGCTGATATATTAAAACCAGAATTTCAATTCGGGATTGTTTTAATGACTATATCTACTATTACATGGGCTTTTGGAATTTTACAAACAAAGAAAAAAGCAGCAAGTTTTAACCCTTATTTTAGTTTAGGATTACAGATGCTGATCTCCAGTATATTTTTATTTGGAATTACTGAAGCTGCAGGAATTAATATTCCATTTGCTGAAATCCCAATGCCTTCATGGTGGGCAATTGCCTATTTAGTTATTATTGGTTCGGTTTTAACTTTTATCGCTTTTATCTATTCATTGAAAAACCTTCCAACAGAAATTAGCAGTATTTATGTTTATATCAACCCGATTGTGGCTATGGTTTTAGGGTCTTTTATTTTTGGAGAAATACTTACAAAGGCAGTTGCAATTGGTGCAGTTGTCACATTAACCGGAGTTTATTTGGTCAATAAATCTATTAGAAAGGTTAAGAAGTAGATCAAATACGATTTCTGCCACAAATTCACGAATTAAAATAAAAAGTATTTTGTGAATTCGTGGCGATTTACTTCCACTATCCTGTTAAAAACAACACATTATTCGCTTTTTAAAATGTGCTTTTTGTATTTTTGCGCCAAATTATTTTTATGAAATCGTTTCTTTATAAATACCGTAAATTTTTTATTGTTCTCATTGTATTTTCAGCTGTAACCATATCTTTATTTTATTCGGCTTTAAAGCCACAAAAAACATTGCCAATTTATAATCCGGCTGATGTAAATCCTGAATTGGTAGATAGTACGGTGCAGTACAAAAGTAAATACCATACCATAGCAGATTTTAAATTTGTAAATCAAAACGGAGATACGATTACCCAAAAGAATTACGAAGGCAAAATTTATGTCGCCGACTTTTTCTTTACGACTTGCGGATCTATTTGTCCAAAAATGACGACAAATCTTGAAGATGTTCAAAAAGCCATTTTAAACAACCCTAAAGTAATGTTGCTTTCGCATACCGTTTTTCCTGAAGTTGACAGTATTCCGGTTCTCAAAGAATATGCTGTCAAACATCATGTTGTTGACAGTAAATGGAATTTGGTTACCGGAGACAAAAAAGAAATCTACTCTATGGCCCGAAAATCCTATCTGGCGGTAAAGTTGGGTCGCCCTGATCAATTGTACGATATGGTACATACAGAGAATTTTGTTTTGGTCGATCAAAAACGACGTGTTCGTGGTTTTTATGACGGAACGAACAAAGAGGAAATTCAGCGCCTTTTAGAGGACATCAATTTCTTGTGTCAGGAGTAAAATCCCTTATTTTTAGAAACATTTAGCATTTACAAAAGTGTTAAATGCCTTGAAATAAAGAATAATTGCCTACTTTTGCAATCTAAATTCAATCTAAATAAGCTTTGCAAAATACTATCCACACTCTAAAAAAAGGCGAGAAAGCCATTATCAAAGATTTTGATATCGATCTTATTCCTCTAAAATTATTAGAAATGGGCTGCTTGCCAGGCAACTTAGTCGAATTGCTTCAAATTGCTCCTTTTGGAGATCCATTATATTTAGATATTAATGGTTCACACGTAGCCATCCGTGTTGAAACTGCTCGTGAAATTGAAGTTGAACTTATCAAAACCAATTTGTAATGAGCATTCAAAATATCAATGTTGCCCTTATTGGGAATCCTAACACAGGAAAAACTTCCGTTTTTAATCAGCTTACAGGACTAAATCAACAAGTGGGGAATTATCCCGGAATTACTGTTGAGAAAAAAATAGGGTTCTGTAAATTACCACACAACATCAAAGCCAATATTCTGGATTTACCTGGAACTTATAGCCTAAACGCAAGTTCTATGGATGAAAGTGTGGTTATTGAACTTTTATTAAACAAAAACGATAAATTATATCCGGATGTAGCAGTAGTGGTTACAGATGTTGAAAATCTAAAACGAAATTTACTGATTTACACGCAAATAAAAGACCTTGAAATTCCGACGATTTTAGTCATTAATATGTCGGATCGTATGGAAAGCAAAGGGATAACTTTAGATATTCCGTATCTTGAAGAAAAATTAAAAACCAAAATTGCTTTGGTAAGCTCACGCAAAGGCTTGGGAATTGAGGAATTAAAGGAACTAATTGTTTCTTATAAAACGATTCCGCATGAACCTTGTATGAATGCTTCGGTTATTGACGAAGAATATTTTGAAAAATTACAGCAAGCTTTTCCTAACCAGTTATTATATAAATTATGGTTGGTCATTACGCAGGACGTGAACTTTTTGAACTTAGAGCGAAACGAAATCAGAAGTACTTTTACTAAATCGCATTCTGAATTAAAGCGTTTACAGCAAAAAGAAACTATTAAACGTTACCAATTCATCAATGATGTTTTGAAAGAAGGTTTAAAAGTTGATGCCTCGATGGCAAAAGATTTTAGAGCTAAACTTGATCGTGTTTTAACCCACAAAGTTTGGGGTTATGTTATTTTCCTGGCCATTTTATTTTTGATTTTCCAATCTATTTTCAGTTGGTCAACCATCCCAATGGATTTTATCGACACCACTTTTGCTTCTTTAAGCAGCTGGGTAGCTCAGGAATTACCGAGCGGTATTCTAACTGATTTACTTTCGCAGGGAATTGTACCGGGAATTGGCGGTGTTATTATTTTTATTCCGCAAATTGCCTTTCTGTTCTTGTTTATTTCGATTCTGGAAGAAAGCGGTTATATGAGTCGTGTGGTCTTTTTGATGGATAAAATCATGCGTAAGTTTGGTCTTTCCGGGAAAAGTGTTGTGCCTTTGATTTCTGGAACTGCCTGTGCGATTCCCGCAATTATGGCGACCAGAAATATCGAAAACTGGAAAGAACGCCTTATTACGATATTAGTAACACCATTCACGACTTGTTCTGCGAGATTACCGGTTTATACTATTATCATTTCATTGGTAATTCCAGAAGAACGTTTGTTTGGATTTTTAAATGTACAAGGTTTGGCCTTGATGTTGTTATATTTATTAGGTTTTGGAACAGCCATTTTATCAGCTTATATCTTAAACAAAATATTAAAAATAAGTGCCAAAACGTATTTCGTTGTCGAAATGCCGAGTTATAAATTACCTCTTTTCAAGAATGTTGCCATTAATGTTGTCGAAAAAACAAAAGCTTTCGTTGTTGGAGCCGGTAAAATCATCTTAGCGATATCTGTTATTTTATGGTTTTTAGCGTCGTACGGTCCCGGAAAAGATTTTAACGAAGCTGAATCTATCGTAAAAGAAAGATTTGTGGATACTCCACTTGACGAAACTGAATTCGAAAATGAAGTGGCTTCTCAGAAATTAGAGAATTCGTATATCGGGATTATGGGTAAAGCTATTGAACCTGCTATTTCTCCTTTGGGTTACGACTGGAAAATAGGTATTGCGATTATCAGTTCGTTTGCGGCGCGTGAAGTTTTCGTAGGAACTCTTGCGACAATTTACAGTGTAGGAAGCAGTGATAACGAAGCCACTATAAAAAGTAAAATGCAGGAAGAAATAAATCCTGAAACGGGTCAGAAGATCTTCAATTTTGCTTCGGGAATTTCATTACTATTATTCTACGCTTTTGCGATGCAATGTGCCAGTACATTGGCAATTACCAAAAAAGAAACGAATTCATGGAAATGGCCTGCAATGCAGCTTTTCCTGATGAGTGGGCTTGCTTACTTTGTAGCGCTTTTTGCGTATCAACTTTTAAAATAAACGATCATGGTACAAGAAATTATTGCCTTTGTCATATTATTTATCGCCGTTGGTTTTTTGATCAAAAAGTTCTTTTGGAAATCTAAGAAGAAGAAAGATTGCGGTGAAGGGAATTGTGGGTGTTCTTAGAGGAAGGTTCTCAGTTGCTGAGATTCTAAGTGGATTAGTTTTTTGTACCACAGAGATTCACGGAGGTTTCACAGAGACTCACAAAGTTCTACAAAGATTTCTATTGATTCTCCATAATCCCCGCTGCGCGAGAAGCTCCCAAAGCTATCCCTAAAGGTAGAATTAGAATTAAAACATAAAAAAATGGCTTCAATTATGAAGCCTTTTTTTATTACTGAAAACTGAGACTGAGACTGAAAACTTACTTAATCCCCTCCCATTCTGCGTAGAACTGAGCCAGGAATAACTCCATAAAACGATGTCTTTCGGCAGCGATTTGTTTTCCGGTTTCGGTATTCATTTTATCTTTTAAGAGTAAAAGCTTTTCGTAAAAATGATTTATCGTGGGTGCATTATTCTTTTTATACTCTTCTTTGGTCATATTGGTTATTGGGGCAATTTCAGGATCATGAAGGGTTCTGTTTTTAAATCCGCCATAATTGAACGCTCTTGCCACTCCAATCGCGCCTATTGCGTCTAAACGATCCGCATCCTGAACGATATCCAATTCTATAGAGGAGAACTTCTTTTCAAAATTTCCGCCTTTATATGAGATGTTTTCGATGATATTCACTACATGCTGAATAATTTCTTCTGAAGCATTTTCTGATTCTAAAAACAAACGTGCGGTTTTTGGGCCAATCGTTTCATCTCCGTTATGAAATTTACTATCGGCAATATCGTGAAGTAAAGCTCCTAATTGAACAACCGTAAGATCACAATCAGTATCTTTTGCGATTAATAGCGCATTTTTATAGACGCGTTCGATATGAAACCAATCGTGTCCGCCTTCGGCATCATTTAGTTTTTCTTTTACAAAAGCAATTGTTTTGTTTATCAGTTCAGAATTCTTCATAGTTTGTTATGTGTTTATCTGCATAGTTAATGGCAGACAGATTTTGCGGATTAAACGGATTTACGCAGATTATTTTTTAATTGCGTCTTTCGAAAATCCTTATTGAATAAAAAATGTTGATTGTCAAAGTTTTTCAACCTCAACAATCAACAATATGTTTTAAATATCAATATCAAATATTAATTACAAAAATCAATTTTAATCTAAAATCAGAAATCTGCAATCTAAAATTTTTACAATCTCGCTGGTTCTACCCATTTAAAGATGTGTGATTCCTGCGGAATTACTAATCTTTCTGAGATTCTTGCCATACGAGCTGGTAATTTCATTAAATAATCACGTGCTTTTTCAGCTTCATCTGTTAAACCGGTCATTTTATCAATTTCCCACTTGTCCATTAATTTCTGCATGATATCTACATAATCGCTTGCGGTATACACCCCAATACGTTGTGCTGAATCAGAAAATTGTTCGAAAGCAGAACTGATTTTTTGGCCAGATTCTCTTAAGAAATGTGCCGGCATAACGATTTTTTGTTTCATCATGTACTGAAAAGCCAACATCATTTCGCTAGGATCTACTGCAAAAATACGGGTAACAAACTCGCTATACGCATGGTGATGACGCATTTCGTCACCAGCAATCATTTTACACATTTTAGACAACTTGTTATCACCAAATTTTTTAGCCATTTGAGCTACTCTATTGTGCGAAACATAAGTTGCTAATTCCTGGAAACTTGTGTATACAAAGTTTTTGTATGGGTCAGATCCAGTTCCAATATCAAAACCGTCGTTGATTAAATGCTGTGTTGTCATTTCGATTTCACGCATGTTTACACGACCAGACAAATACAAGTATTTATTAAGCAAATCACCGTGGCGGTTTTCCTCTCCGGTCCATTGTCTGATCCATTTCGACCAGCCATTTCCACCATTTTCTATCTGATTTATACCTTCTACATCCATTAACCATGATTCGTATGTTGGCAAAGCCTCCTCAGTGATGGTATCACCTACAAGCGTAACCCAGAAATCATATGGTAATTCTTTGGCAATTTCACGTAACTCTTTTACCTCCTCAAAGAAATTTTCTCCTTCAGAATTAGGTAAAAAGTCTGACGGCTGCCAAATTTTTTCTACCGGAATTAAATACTGTTCAACGAAGCTATCCACGTTTTTTTCCAAAAACTGCATTACTTCTAATCTAATGTTTTTTATAGACATTACTTATTTAAGATTGGGATTTCTGTTTCAGTTATATTGCTGAAATCAAAAATCTATTTATACTCGTTTACTCCTTCTACAACTGCCTTCTCTGTCATCTCCATTAAATCGGCAAAATTATAGTCTTTTACAGCCAAAGCTTTATGAACGGTAAAGGTAAGGCGATTTCCTAAACCTACAGGAAAAAAACCAAATCTTACCATTTTCCATGAATTATTGATACTCACCGGTACTACGTAGGCAGAAGGTGCGTATTTACATAGAATTTTCACACCATTTTGAGCAAATTCTTTAGGTTTTCCTGTTTTACTACGCGTTCCTTCAGGAAAAATAACAGCTGCTCTTTTGTATTTTTCAATATATTCAGACAAACCTTTAATTGCCGGAATAGCTTGTTTAGGGTCTTTACGGTCAATTAGCACTGATCCTCCATGTTTCAAATTATAAGACACACTTGGGATTCCGCTACCTAACTCTTTCTTGCTTACAAATTTACAATGAAAACGTCTAAAATACCAAATCATTGCAATGATATCATACATACTTTGGTGATTACAAACAAAAATAATTGGCACTCCTGTTGGGATTGTTTCTCTGTTTTCGATTTTATAAGTTGTTCCCACAAGATTGGTACATCTTAAAAGGAAAAAATTTAAATAATCGACACTTTTTTTATGAGCCTGATAGCCAAAAACATTTAGGCAAATCCATTGTATTGGATGAAATACAAGCAGGCACAAACTAAAAATTATGTAGTATATGACAGATATTGGATAGGAAATTATTTTTTGCATGCTTAAAAAATTAATGCCCAAAAGTAATAAATAAATTTTTAGCTATATAAAAATTATATAACTACCAATAAATATGCTAGTTACCAAAATAAATCGATTACAAATCGTACAAATTTACACGCTTTATAATGGCTTTTTATATTGAATCTTACAAATATACGCATGACATGGGCCTTATTGTTTATAGAAAATCATCTTTAAGTTATAAAAACCACATTTGTACCAGTAAATCTTTTATTATTTATAGCCTGGCACAAATTTGAATACAAAGTAATTGCCTAATATTCGTTTGCTTTTGCAATACAATTGTACCTTTGCCACATAATTGCAATTTTTTTCTGAATTAAATGAACTTCACTTACCCAAAAAAGGAACGCTTAAAGAGCAAAACGACAATAGGTTTACTGTTTTCTGAAGGAAAATCAGTTTCTAAATATCCGTTGCGTTTGGTTTACCGTCAAACGGAAGAAGGTTCAGACGAAAAAATTAAAATGGGGGTTTCGGTTTCTAAGAAATATTTTAAAAAAGCGGTTGATCGCAATTACTTCAAACGTGTTTTAAGGGAAACGTACCGATTGAATAAACATTTGCTTTTAGATAATATTCAGGAACCTTATTCTGTGATGTTTTTTTATCAGACTAAAGACAAATTATCTTACCAAGAAATCAATACCAAAACGATTCAGTTGTTCGAGAAATTCCTTCTGCAAGTAAACAAAACCAATGATTCTGAAGATAAAACTGATTTGTAATCCTTCGATGACAACTTTATTGATCAAATTAGACCAAGAATTATAAAAAAATTGTAGTTTTAGATTTAATTTGAAATAGATATGAAATATTTTTTCTTTTTATTCTTTGTCCTTTTGACCTTTTCAGGTTGCAGTAAACACGAGGAACCAGCTAATATGATGGTTAGTGCCGTTAAACTACCTCCAAAAAATGAATCTGCTGCCAGTTCAGATCTAAAAGATGACATGGCCGACCCTGCTTCTCCTCAAATTCCTCAAAAAATCATTAAAGAAGCTTCCCTTAGATTTGAAACTAATGATCTACAAGATACTTTCAATCAAATTCAAACTGCAATTGCAGCGAATAAGGCTAGCATACAAAATGATTCTGAAGGAAAAGATTACAACAATGTTTATAGAAATTTAACTGTTCGTGTTCCTAGTCAAAATTTTGATGCTTTTATAAATGCTATTTCAAAAGGGGTTTCTTATTTTGAAAGAAAAGATATTACTTCGCAAAATGTAACCGAAGAATATATTGATTTAACGACAAGACTAAAAACGAAACGAAAACTTGAAGCACGTTACTTAGAGATATTACAAAAAGCAACCAAAATAAGTGAGATTTTAGAAATCGAAAAACAGATTTCAGCCATTCGTGAAGAAATTGAAGCTAAGGAAGGGCAATTGAAATATCTGGAAAATCGTGTTTCGGAAAGTACTGTAAGCATTGAATTTTACAAAACCATTGCTCAAAAAGAAGGAGTCAAAGCTTCGTACGGATCTAAAATCTGGGCGGCGATTCAATCCGGATTTTTTAGCCTTTCAGAATTTTTAATTTCCATTATTAGCCTTTGGCCATTTATTATACTATTTTGTGTAATTGCCTATTTTATTAGAAGAAGATTTAAAAGAAAAAAATTATAATCATGTATCCTTATTTCAAAAAGAAATTCATCATACCCACTGTTGCGGCAGGATTTTTATTTATTGGAACCAGTTTCAAAGACGACTTTTTTGAAATTGCCAAACAAATCGAAATCTTTACGACATTGTTTAAAGCTGTTAACACCAATTATGTCGATGAAACCAATCCGGGTGATTTGATGGACAAAGCCATTAAAAGCATGTTGGGAAGTTTAGATCCTTACACGGTTTACTTTAACGAACAGGATGTTGTAAATTTCAAGATCAATAATACGGGAGAATATACCGGAATTGGCGCTTTGATCTCCAGAAAAAAAGACCGCTTAATTGTGCGTGAACCTTATAAAAATTATCCTGCTGATAAAGCCGGACTAAAAGCAGGTGACGAAATTATTCAGATTGGCGATGTTTTGATTGCTGACTTTAAAGATGATGCTTCGCAATTATTGAAAGGAACAAAAAATACCAAAATCCAGATTAAATACCTTCGTCAGGGAAAAACCTTTACAACGGAGCTGATTTTGGATGAAGTGGATATTAAATCGGTTCCTTTTTATGGGAAAATCGACGACAAAACGGGTTATATTGTTTTGGCTCACTTTAGCCGAAAGGCATCAAATGAAGTAAAAGAAGCTCTTGAAAAACTAAAAGCGGATGGCGCTACACAAATTGTTCTTGATTTAAGAGGAAACCCTGGTGGTTTGCTTAACGAAGCTATTGATATTTGTAATTTGTTTGTACCAAAAAATGAAGTTATTGTAACTACAAAATCAAGAATCGAGAAACACAACAATACTTATAAAACGACCAAAGAACCTGTAGATACTCAAATTCCGCTGGCTATTTTAGTAAACGGAAGAAGTGCTTCTGCCTCTGAAATTGTTTCGGGTGCTTTGCAGGATTTAGATCGCGCGGTGATTTTAGGAACCCGCAGTTTCGGGAAAGGTCTGGTACAACGTTCTGTTGATTTGACTTACGGAACTCAGCTAAAAGTAACTATTTCTCGCTACTACACTCCATCGGGCCGTTGTATTCAGGCTTTGGATTATGCACATAAGGATAAAAATGGTGTTGCTCAAAAAACAGATGCCAAAAACTTTAATGCTTTTAAGACCAGAAAAGGAAGAACAGTGTAT
Source organism: Flavobacterium sp. SLB02 (assembly GCF_009664855.1). GTDB lineage: Bacteria > Bacteroidota > Bacteroidia > Flavobacteriales > Flavobacteriaceae > Flavobacterium. The sequence goes on along the minus strand of NZ_CP045928.1, from coordinate 5,321,435 downwards.
GATGGTGGTGGTGTTTTGCCGGATATCGAATTAGACGAATCTAAAATGAGCCCTATTACGACTGCATTATTAAAGAATGACGGAATTTTTGATTACGCCACAACGTATTACTACAAGAATCCAAATTTAGGAGATAAAATTCCAACAGTTTCTGATGCCGACTATGCTAGTTTCAAGCAATACCTGAAAGCCAACAAAATCAGTTTCGATACTGAAACGGAAGTCGCTTTGAAGAATACTTTGGCTGCAGCCAAAAATGAAAAAATAGATGAAACCATAGCTCCGGAATATCAGCAATTATTGGCTGCTCTTGAAAAAAGCGAAACGACTTTGCTCGATAAAAATCAAAAAGAGATTAGAAACCTGATTCAGGAGGAATTAATAAAAAGATATCAGTATCAGGAAGGTTTGTATCAATATTACATCAAAAACAACTCTGAGATTAAGAAAGCCATAAGTGTTTTAAACAATCAAACTGAGTATAAAACGATTTTGAAAATGTAATTAGAAAATATTTCTAATATACAGAAAAGCCTTTATTGATTTCAATGTCAGTAAAGGCTTTTTTATTTCGAAATTAATATTGAATTCTGTTGTCTTTTGAAGTTTTATGTCGTTATTTATTTTGCCAGATATTCTTTTGCTTTTTCAAGCAACTCATCTCGACCTTCCTGAATTCCTTTAATTGTAGGACGAACAAGAATATCAACTTTAACTCCTACTCTTTGTGTTGGCGTTCCATCCGGATAGAAAACTCCCAGACCACTAATTGCTGATTTAAAAGTTAAAAATTCAATTCTAGATATATCACCATCAGCTCCAGCAGTCTGACTTCCAATAGTTACCACATTATCTCCTGTTTGCAAAAACATTGTACAATATTCAGCCATACTTTGAGTTTCTTCGTTTACCAAAACAACTACTTTTCCGGCATAATACTCATTTTTAATAGGATCAAGAACTTTTGTTTTTTTCCAATTAAATTTGCCGGGAAAAGTCAAATCTGGTTCTATAAGCCGCGCATACTCCTTATCCTCTTTAATTAATCTTCTGGCGATTAAATACGGCATAAAATCAGGATAATTTCTAAAATCAATAATTAAGCCTTTGGTTTTATTTATCTTTTGCATTACTATATTCTGATCCTTCATTTCTAAATTATCCAAATTAATATATGCAATATTATTTTGATCAACATTAAATTTTTCCTTGTTATACAATCCTTTTGGTTGAAAATCAATTCCAGAATAACGTTTTATAGTTTTTACGAAAATAAGATTATCTCTTCTAATTTTAACTTTTACAGAATCTGTTGAACCATTAAATATAAAATAATCGTAATTTTTAGCTTTGGTATTGTTATTTGAACCATTTACATATTTTTTTCTTTCTGACATTATTTCTAAAGCACTTTTACCGTCAACTTCTTCAATAATATCACCCTTTTTGATATCATTTAATTTTGCCAAAGAATCATTATAAAATCCCGCAATAACAACTTTATCTTCAATTACATTAATGAATGCAGGAATATACTTTCGCCCAAAAAAATCAAAATTCTTATCTGAATAAAAGCTTGCATGAGTATCATCGAGTTTAACAACCGTTTCCTGCATTAGTAATTGATATTCTAATGCATCATTTGCGTTTTTAAATTTCGGAATCATTTCGATTAAAACAGAATCCCAATTTTGATCTGTTAAATATTTGTATGGAAAGAAATATTCAACGGTATTCCAATATCGAAACAAGCTCAATAACCTATGATTTTGATCAGGATAATCAAAATCAGTATAATTGATTTCATTTCTCACTTTAATATTTCCTACCGAACTTTTGGTAACATAGTAATTTTCTCCCCGGAACCTGTTTTCTTCAATGTATTTCAATTTATGAGAAAGTTCATTTGTAAAAATAATTGAATTATTTATCCAGGAGAGATCAAAGTTTTTATCGAAAGATTTCTCTTTTGAAGTTTCTTTGCAGGATTTACATTCTTTTACAACGCCTAAAGCAGCAATCCATTCTAAATATATTCTGGATAAATCGTCTTTGTTTTGAGCTTGTTCGACTTTTGGAATCATTTGAATTAATTGTTCATCCCAATTAAAATTTCCTTTTGCAACATTGGGGTGATAATATTTTAAAAATCCCCAAACTTTCGCCAGACTTGCCAGATTTTCACTTTTTTTATCATCTACTTTAGTAACCGAATGATTCTGACCAAAAGTCACAAAACCACAAATACAAAACACTAAAACCCATTTTAATCTACCCATTTATTAGACTTTTTCTTAAAATTTCAAAAAAACTAAAATAAAGAAACTGTCTTTTAGAAAATGTTATTGTAATCATAAATGTGCAAAAAATAAGAAAGCCTTCATTTGTTTACAAAACAAATGAAGGCTTAATTGAAATTTAAAAGGTTTTAGAAACTTAAAAACCTGATTTTATCTTTTTTAGAAATTAACCGCGAACCATCTCGATGTGCGGAATATCATCTTCAAGATACATTTCGCTGCTTTGCACAAATCCGTGGCTTTCATAGAATTTCTTTAAATACAGTTGTGCACCTATGGTAATTTTATCTTTATCGAAATTCGATTTTATGGCAGCAATAGCTTCACGCATCAGGTCATGTCCCCATTTTCTGTCGCGATAATTGGCATCGACTACGACTCTGCCAATCGAGGCATTGTCGAAACTAATTCCGGCATCGAATAAACGTACATAAGCGACCGTTTTACCATCGTATTCGCCAATTAGGTGTAATGCTTTCTTATCTTTTCCGTCAAGGTCTAAATAGACGCAATTTTGCTCCAATACAAAGATCTCACTTCTTAGTTTGAGTAAATCATATAACTCATGAACCGTTAATGCTTCAAACGGCTTTATTTTCCATTTTAATTCCATTCTGTATTTATTCCTTGTTCCTATTGATTATTTTATTTCAAAAAGTGATCTAACCATTTAGACTTTTATCGTTTATCAATTTTTACTGATTTTATAATGGCTTCTAAATCGAACATTAAATCTCTTTCCTGATTAGATGGCGAATAACAAAATCCTTCGATGACCAAAATTCGATTGTACATTTTGTCTACAATGGCGTAATTAATAAATGGTCCGGCCATGAAGTCATTTTTTAGCTCCCAGTTTCCTTTGGTTTCATAGGCTTGTTTGCCGTCTAACATTATAGTCGAAAAATAAGGCGCGTAAGCTTCACCTGTTATCATTCGGGTATTGGGTTCGCGGCCTTTGATATAAAAACCAACCGAATCGCGCATTTTGATAATATTATCTACAAGATCTGAGCTTTTCTTAAAACTACGTATGGGAATCTGGTAAATAAGTAAACTTGTATTACCGCTTATAATGTCTTTTTTAAGCCAGATAAAATTCTTTTTGTGCAGCATGTATTCATAACCGGTCGGGATTTGCAAATCGATATGGAATTTGTTTTTTATAACAGTCGGGTTCAATAACGATTTGCTATTATCTTCCTGGATTTTCTGAATTTCGGCATCGCGAATGATTTTAATAATTTGTGCCGAATTGAGTTCGATACTGCAAATAATATCATCGACTGATTTTCCGTAAATACGAAAGGTGTTATGGGGTAAGGATTTACTGTGGGTAATTTCGAATTTTTCTGTAGTTGCTTTTTTAACTACAATAATGCTTCGGCTATCGGTAACAAAACCTTCAAGCAAACGTGCGGGATATTGATTTATGGTAAATAGAGGTTCCTCCTGGGTCAGGCCTAAAACGGGTGATGCAAATTTATTTCGAATACTATCTCCTACTTCTCCATACCACAACTGATCGTCTATAATAATAGAAATCGAGTTGGTTTTACCTGATACGGGCTGGGGTTTCTCGTTTTTTAAACAAGAAATCAAGAGAAACGGAATTAACAGCAATAAAAAATGGGTTTTATTCATTTTCTTAATTTATGAAATAAAACCCAAATTTATGTAAGATTTTTTAACTATCCGTTTATTTTAAGTTTCATTCCTGGTTTAATGTCTCCGTCTTTAATATTATTCCATTTTTTAATATCCGAAATGGTAACACCTGGATATTTTTTAGAAATACTATATAACGAATCTCCTTTTTTAACGTAATAGTCTTCTCCAAGATCTTTAGTTGAAGTTGCTTTTTTCTTGAATGAATCAATCGAAGAATTTGAAGCTACTGCAGTATTTACAGCATGTTCATCAATAATATCCGGTACATTTTTAGAAACCGTTAAAGATTTTCCTAAACCAATATTATTTGAAGTTAAACTATTAAGCTCTTTTAATTCAGCAATATTCATACCGAATTTTTTTGCAATGCTTCCTAAGTTATCACCATTTGCTACTACATATACATCGTATACTTTGGAAGCTTTATCTTTATCATCGACAACTGCAACGGCTTCTTCAGCTTTTTTCTCTATTGCAAGAGTTGCTTTTACTTCTTTTGGATTTTTAACAGCGGCATCGATATCTGATTTAATCTTTAAATTTCTGCCCAGTGCAACCGAGTTTGTTTTAAGATTATTCCATTTTTTTAAGTCAATCACATTTACATTGTACCTGGCAGCAATAGCACCTAAATTATCTCCTTTTCGAACTTTATACCATTTAAGATCGGTATCCACTGGCTCAATTGTTCTCTCCAGTTTTGCTTTTGCTTTAGGCGTAACTTTCAAAGCCAACTGTGTAGGCATTGTTTTATTTCGTGATTGATACGCTACGTAGTCATAAATCTTGTCTTCGTTTGAAACAAATGTGGCGATTTTATCTTTTGGCAAACGCAGGTAATGCGGTTCGCCTTGATAAAAAGGAACTACGTTTAATTTATACGAAGGATTTAAAAGCTGAATCTGAGATTGCGGCATGTCTAACAAATCTGCAATTTGCTTGAATGACATTTGATTTTTGATCTGTACTGTATCTGTTTCAAAGTTTTTAACTACAGCTCTTTGCGGATTTATTCCGTGTTCTTTATGGTATTCAAAAAGATACATTGTAGCTAAAAAAGCGGGAACATAACCTTGAGTTTCTTTTGGAAGATGGTTACGAATGTCCCAGTATTTTGTTTTTCCGCCAGAGCGACGAATTGCTTTGGTAACATTTCCAGGTCCTGAATTGTATGATGCCAAAACTAACTCCCAATCGCCAAAAATATTGAACATCTTGCTCATGTATTCTGATGCAGCGGCTGTAGCTTTAAGAGGATCACTGCGCTCATCGATATAGGAATCGATTTTCAGGGCATATTGTTTACCGGTTCCGTACATGAATTGCCAAAGTCCGGTGGCGCCCATTTTAGAAACTGCTTTAGGATTTAAAGCAGATTCTACAACGGCTAAATATTTAATTTCTAAAGGCACGTTTTGTCTGGCAAAAGCGTCTTCGAAAATGGGGAAATAATATTCTGATAAAGACATTAATCTTGAAAACGATTTTTTACGATTTTTAAGAAATGACTTTATTATGTTTTCTAAACCCTGATTGTATTCAATGTCAAAAGGTGATTTCTCATTCATTGCCTGAAGACGCTGTTTAAGCAATTCTGTTGGCAGTTCTTCATCTACAGTAACATCTGTATTGATGGTTTGAATGTCTTTTGTAAGATCATCGTAAATATCTAAACTTACTAATTCGTTCATCCAGAGACTGTCAACGCGGGTTGCCATTACATCTCTTTTGAAAGTATTTTTAACAGAATCTAAATACGATATCTTTACAATTGGCTTAATTTCAACATCTGTCTTTGTAATATCCTGCGCAAAGATCGACATAGAAAAAAACACCGAAACTACTATTGATATTTTTTTTACAATCATATAACATTTTTTTAAAATTCTATAATTCAAACAATTACAGAAACCTTACTTTTGCAAACTTAACCAGTTTATGCATGTAAACTATCTAAAAAAATGTTAATTGTGATTTTTTAGTCTAAAATCGCAGCGATTCCAGGCAAAACTTTTCCTTCTAACATTTCAAGCATAGCCCCACCACCAGTGGATACATAACTCATTTTATCTTCGAATCCGAATTGTTTTACAGCAGCAACTGAATCTCCACCACCTACTAATGAAAACGCTCCATTTTCTGTAGCTTCGGCGATATAATCACCTAAAGCAATTGTTCCTTTTGCGAATGATTCCATTTCGAAAACTCCTAATGGACCATTCCATAAAATAGTTTTTGACTCTAAAATTACTTTTTTGAAGTTCTCTAAAGATTTAGGACCTGCATCAAGACCTTGCCATCCGTCAGGAATTTCTCTTACATCTACCACTTTAGTATTTGCTGTGTTTGAGAAATCATCTGCAGCAATTACATCAACCGGAATATGAATCTGAACTCCTTTTTCTTTCGCCAATCTTAAAATTTCAAGTGCTAATTCTTGTTTGTCATCCTCGCAAATAGAATCTCCAATTTTACCACCTTGTGCTTTAATGAATGTAAAAGTCATTCCGCCTCCAATGATCATGTGATCTACTTTGTCTAAGATATTTTCGATAACGGTAATTTTAGATGATACCTTAGATCCTCCAAGAACTGCTGTTACCGGTTTTTCGCTATTTTTAAGTACTTTGTTTAAGCTTTCTATTTCTTTTGCCAACAATGTTCCGAAACATTTTTCTGTTGGAAAGAATTGTGCAATAATAGTTGTTGAAGCATGCGCTCTGTGAGCAGTACCAAAAGCATCGTTTACATAGATGTCTCCAAGTGATGCTAATTCTTTTGCAAAAGCAACTTCTCCTGCTTCTTCTTCAGCATGAAAACGTAAATTTTCAAGCAATAAAACTTCTCCTGGTTTTAAATCTTGGGCTGCAGCCTGAGCAACTTCTCCAACACAGTTTTCGGCAAACTTAACCTTAACTCCTAAAATTTCTGAAGCTGTTTTTAAAATATGTTTTAAAGAATATTTTTCTTCTACTCCTTTTGGTCTTCCTAAATGCGACATCAAAATTACACTTCCGCCTTGTGCTAAAATAGCATCAATTGTTGGCTTTGCAGCTTCGATACGTGTAGCATCAGTTACATTAAAATTTTCATCCAATGGTACATTAAAGTCAACACGGATAATTGCTTTTTTATTCTTAAAATCGAAATCGTTTAAAGTTTTCATTATATAGTTTTTTAGTTTTTTTTGAAAGAAAAACAAATATAGAACTTTTAAAGTATCATAAATATAAAAATAACCTATCTATAACAGCGAAAACGTTATAAGTTAAGAAAAAAAACAAATTTGCCTCTAAAATGATAAAAATACTCCTTAATCGTGAACCGGACTTTGCGTACAAGGACAGTTACTGATGGATTGTAAGAAATCGAAACCAATAGTTACCGAGTGCGTTCCTGTGTTATAGTTTCCTAAATCGTTGAACATTACCTGATACGAATACCCAAAGTAAAATTTAGATTTCATGAAACCTACCATTGGCCCAACTGATAATGGTTTTGGGAACTGGTCGTTTAAGAAGCGATATGAAACTCCTACCCAATAGTAATCTTCGTAACGGTTGTAACGTCTGTACTTGAAGTTAAAATCGGTTGTAGAACGTTTATCACTTGCAAAATACTGGTAGTAAACAGATGGTTCATATTCGATTCGGCTGTTTTCTCCATCTCTAAAAACATATCCGGTATATACCTGATAGTTTGAAAGTAAATTAGGTTCTACTCCTCTGTATTTATCGGTGTTTTTCTTTAAAACGTTATTGGCATTAAAACTTATATAGAAGCTTTTATTACGATACAAAGCACTAATATCAAAGTTGTTATTGGCATTATAACGATTGTCTGTTACAGATGGATCTATAACCGGATGCTCGATTGTAGTATTGAACTCGTCTGTATCGATACGAAATGTATTGAAGTTGTATGAAAGTCCAAAAGAAAGATATTGCTTTGAATAATAATCTAAAATGATATGGTGCGCAAAGGAAACTTTAGCTCCCGTTTGACGCGTATAACCGTTTCTGTCATTATAAAGCGAAATACCCACTCCGGAACGATCGAGAATTCTAAAATCAGCATAAAGTGACTGGTTTTGCGGTGCATCTTTAATACCCACCCATTGTGTAAGACCGTTGGCTCTAATTCTAAGATTATCCCCGATACCGGCAAAGGCAGGTGAAATAACAAAAGGATTGTCTGCTAAATATTGTGTAAATACTGGTAGGTTTAACTCTTGGCTGTAACTTGTTGTTACAGCCATGAGTACTAAAGATAAAATAAACTTTTTCATTGTAATTAATTTTTTAGACAACATCATTAGGGGCTCTTATTTTGTTATCTGTATAAAGTGAAATGTCCTACAAACTCTCTGTCATCTTTAGCATCGTTCAGTTTAAGAACATACCAGTAATCTCCTGAAGGTAATTCCGCACCGTTGTATCTACCATCCCATTTTTGACCGTAGTGATACTTGGCAATTACACGACCGTATCTGTCGAAGATAGAGAACTCAAGGTTGTTGTAAATATTCGTACAACCAGGACCCCATGTTGTGTTTGTAGCACCACCAGGAGTAAAGTAATTATCAAGACAAACGTCTGTGTAAATTCCAGGAAGAGTTATGGTCGCTGTACATCCGTTTCTATCTCTCACAATTACAACATAATCTGCAGTTTTGTAGTATTTGTATTTGTTTGAAGATGTAAACGGCTCTCCGTTGAAGCTATACTCGTAACCAGGAGCTCCACCAGCTGCAGTAACTGAAAGGATATTCATTTCTTCCTGACCTGGAGTTTTTATAAGTGTTAACGGATCGTATGCTTTGATATCAAAACTAGCCGTTGGCACTTTACATCCGTTAGTATGTCTTGCCACGATAAAGTGTTTTCCAGGAGCAACATTTGTAAAGATGTTCCCTGGCTGGAAAGGACCTACATCACTATCAAGTGCATAATCTACTTGTGTAAGATCTGTATTACTCTCATCAACTGTTACTGTAACCATATTAGATTGTGAATTGTTTACACAATCGTAATTTACCTCTACAGTTGGATCAAGCTTTACTGGTTCCGGCATATCGATTGTAACTTCAGTCATACATCCGCTGTTATCGATAATGTAAACTATATGCTTACCTCCTGATAATCCATTATAATCTTCTGTATCTCCATCAACCGGAAGGAATGGACCTTTGTCATTATCAAGACTTGCTGTATAAGGCGCTGTTCCTCCAATAATCTGAATCGCAAATACACCATTTTTGTCTCCAACACAAACCTCTGGAATCATAGAATTTGGAATCTCCACGGCCGAAAGCGGTGCTGGTTCTTTTACTTCTACGTCTTTAAGGAATACATAACATTCGTTTTCATCCTGAACTAATACATCGTAGAAACCTGGTTTAAGGTTTTCGAATACATTTTTGTCAAAGAACTGTTTAAATTCTGGTTCGATTGCATATTTATATGCTCCTACACCACCAGTTGCGTTTACAGTAATTTTACCATTGTTATAACCATTACAAGTTAAAGGTGTTGCAATAGCATCAGCTGTCAATGAAGTATCCGGTTCTGTTAACTCGAACAAAGTAGATACTGTATCACAATCTAAGCTTGTAATTTTTACGATATAAGTTCCAATTGGCAATTCTGTAAATGTACCTGGAATAACCTGTGCCGGAGCTGGAGTAATATCAACACCTGCAGCATTTTGTAAGGTATAAACATAGTTTCCTAAACCTCCATTTGCTAACACACTGATAGAACCCGTAGCGCCACCTTTACACTTAATATCAATTTCGCTAGAGCGCTCAAATCCTAATGCAGGAACTGGTGAGAATTCACTAGTATTAGACACGTAGCTCTTACAATCGTTAGCATCTTTTACAAAATATTTGTATTCCGTTTTTGCTGTTGTTACAGGTAATGTAATATCTACAAAAGAGTTAAATGGTCCTGTGTAATTAATTCCATCTGCACTATAATAGTACGGAGCATTTCCTCCAGTAGCTGTTAACCTCACAACCGGAACTTGTTTACAACTTTCAGTTTTTTGAATTTCTAAATTTGCTTTTACAATTTCTGGCTGATCAATTGTCACTTTATTAGAGTCATTTGTACAAGTCCAGGTATCATTTACAGTAACATAATATGTTCCTGCTTTTAGACCTCTAAACTGGTTTCCTCCTTGTGATTGCTCAACTGTAACAGTTCCGTCAGTTAATACACCATGTAATGTATAGCTATAGTTTCCTGAACCTCCGTTAATTGTATTAATCGTTACTACGCCATCTTCATTGTCGAAACAAGTAAGCATTGGTGTAGCGCTAATTGTAATACTAATTGGTGTTGGGTTTTCTAATTTAGCATCAACAAAACTTTCACAACCCAGGGCATCTTTAGCATATATTCTGTAATCTCCAGCTGTTAACTTGTCAAAAATTGGCGAGTCGCTATATGCTTTAATAATAGTTGTACCTGATCTTAATTCGTATAAGTACTCACCTGGCCATCCTCCAGTTGCTGTAGCAACGATTACACCATCATTATTATCTTTAATACAAGTAATTTCTGACTGCGTTTTAGTAACCGTTAATGCAGCTGTTGGCTGGTTGATTGTAAATGTTGTCTCAACTGTACATTCTGGTTTGTTTACCAGTTTAGCTACAATTTTGTACTGACCTGCTGCCAGGTTATCAACCCAAATTGGACCTGCACTTGTTGTTGTACCTGTGATTGGTAAAACTCCACCCGTAATTGTATACTCGAACGGACCTGCATCATTATCTGGAATTAACTGATTGTCTACGAAAGTTAATTGTACTCTTGTAGTTGTTCCAAAACAAACATTCTCATTTTCAGGTTTAGCGATGATATCGAATGTGTTTGGATTATTGATAAAGTGAACTGCCTGAATCGTACAATTTGTAGCAGGATTCGTTACTGTCACGATATAATTACCAATTCCTAAATCTGTAAAGATTCCGTCTGTACTAGGAGTCGGACCATAAACAGTTCCGTTTGTTCCGCTTAAACTATAGTTTAATCCGGTAATAACAGCTCCTGTTACTGATTTTACTGTTACTGTGATATCTTCATTGTCTACGCAAGTAATCGCATTATCAACTTTGATAACCACATTATCCATTGCAGTAAATGGAACGATTTCATATGTTCCAACCGCAGTACCAATACATTCGTTTTCATCATAAACGTTTATTGTATAAGAACCACCTTTGTAGTCTTTTTCTATAAAGACATTTCTTGGTCCTTTATAAACCTGTGTTACACCATTTATAAACTCATAAGTATACTCTCCTGTACCACCTGTAACACCATTAACCGTTATAGTTGCATAGTTACTAATGTTATCAGTAGTACAACCATAAGGAGTTACAACTGGGTTTGGTACCTTAATTTCCAATGGTTGCTTCACTTCAACAGTTTTATCAGCAGGACAACCTCTTCCTGAAAGTACAGAAACTGTATATGTTCCTGCTATTAATCCTTTAAATACAGGACTCTCTTGTGGTGTTCCACCATTTAGACTGTACATGTATTTAGGGTTATCGTTTACTCCAGGACTTGTTGGAGCAAGACTTGCTGTAATTGTTCCATCATTTCCACCATTACAAGAAACCATAGTAGGAATTGCATCAAATCCGGTAACTTTTGTTGCTGCATCTAAAACAAATACAACTTCATCTGTGCAATTACTTGGTGTTCCTAAATCAGTAACAATAATAGTATGTGAACCAGCAAATAACTTATCAAATACTGCAGGTGTTCCTGTTATTGTTCTAACCCCATCAATAGTAAAACTAAAGTTACCTGATCCTCCAGTTGCACTTGCAGTAACTTGTCCGTCACCGTCTACACATGTTGGGTAGATATCTTTTTTCACCTCTAAAATTACAGGTTGTAAAATAGTGATCAATGCCGGGAATGTAGTTTCGCAACCAAATTTATCTCTTACAACTATGTCATAAGTTTTAGCCGCTTTTACACTGAACTTCAAACCAGATTGGAATCCGTCTCCAACACTGTAAGTAAATGGTCCTACTCCAACTGCAGCAGAATCATCTATTACAATTTCATAATTTCCTAAAGCATCAGCACATTGTGATGTTACACTAGCAGTAAATCCTGCTGGTAACGGATCTTTTTGAATGTTTACAATTATCGGAACAGAAATACATCCGTTTTGATCTTTTGCATAAACATACCATGCTGGTGTTGCAGGATCTAACTCTCTTGTAGCATCTGGCAAGAATACTCCAGGTGTTGCTGTTGGACTTACAGGAACAAATGAATAGGTATAATCAGGTGTTCCACCGTGACCTGCAACTGTAACAAGAGCTCCAGTTGTACAATTAGCATTATCATTATCTTCTTCTGTAACTGTAACAACAACAGGATCGTTTATAACAACTGTGAAAGTTGTTGGACAACTTGTGATATCATCAAGGATATCAATTTTGTAAGATCCCGTAGCTAAGTTAGATAAAGTAACTACAGCATTAGAAGTTGTAACTGGTGCCGAAGGAGCATCAGTGTCTTTAGTTATTGTATAAGTATAAGTTCCTTTGAAATTAGAAACCGTAAATATTGCTTTACCATCATTATTACCAATACAAGTCTTAGCGAAAGACTCACCATCTACAATGATTCTAACTACATCTTTTATAGTTAATACATCACTCAATGAACACTTATTACTATCAGTTACCTCAAATTTATAATCACCAAATGGTAATCCGCTGAATACAGCCGGAACCGCACTTCCTGATGTTGTGATTGGTGCATAAAGTGTTGTTGGTACTCCATTGAATTCTATAATTTTAAATTCTAATGCACCTACACCATTTGTAGCTTTCACTGTAACATTACTATTTACAGCAGCACAAGTAATAGCTGTTGGTGAGAATGTTAAAGCACTTGGCTTGTTTAACGGAACAATCGGAACTGTTACCGGACTTGTTTCACATCCATTAGCATCTCTAACTGTATAGGTAACTGATGCAATTGAACCATCATTACTTACTGAAATACGATCTAGTGAATCATATCCTTTACCATCAAAGTTATACTGATATGTTCCTGCTCCAGTACCACCTTTACCTTCTACCACTATTTCTGTAAGTGTGCTACAAGATGTATTTGGTGTAACTGAATGATCTGCCTCTAATAAAGGTGGCTCTGTAATTGTAATTGTACTTGCTAATGAAGAACAACCTTTTCCATCTGTTACCACTACTGTGTAAATATCCGCAGGTAAACCTGTATAAGCTCCGCTTGTATCACCAGTAGTATTAACTATACCTTTTACACTTGTAAGTACAAATTTATAAGGTCCAACTCCACCTGATGGTACAACAGTTAAACTACCGTTACTTTCAGTAAAACATCTTACATTAGTTTGTGAATCTGCAAGTGTTGGAATTACAGGCTCGTTAACTGTTATAGGAGTGGTTGTAACCGTACATGGGAGATTACTATCTGAAATTTCAAAAGTATAAACCCCGAAAGCAGTTACAGATTCTGTAAAATTACCCGTAGTTGTTTTTGGACCACCAACTGCGTTTCCGTCTAAGTACATTTGGTAGGCGTAATCCTTTTTACCACCTTGAATTTCAACAACAATTCTTGCTGGTACATCACCTGTACAGAAAAGATCTTTATCTACTGTTGCAGTAGCAATTAAACGCTCTTCAATTATGTATTCTATATCATCAGTACATCCGTTATCATCAGTTAAGACAATTTTGTATTTACCTGCTTTTGTAAATGTTATGTTATTAGTTGTTGGTAAACCATTTACAGTAAATATTTTAATACCATTGTAAGTTGTAGATATTGCAGCATCAGCAAAATCAATTGTAATATCTGCATCTACAAAACATTTCTGTGCCGGCACCTTAAGTTCTGGAGCTGCATTGTAAACAACTGTAATTGGTTTAAGTACAGATGTACATCCCTTAACATCACGTACATAAACATCCCATGATAGATCTGTTAAATTTGTATGAGCTGTAAAAGGTATAGTAACATCTTTGAATTCTGTTGTAGCAGGAACTTCTTCACCAGCTTTAACAACAGCATACGTATAATTTGCAGTTCCTCCTGTTATACCAGACACCGTAATTTCTGAGTCTGCTTGTGAACAATATACTTTAGTCGCATTTGGCGTAAAGTCAATTGGAGCCGGCATTGTAATTATAACATTAGCCGATTTAGAACACTGTGTTTTAGTATCTGTTATTGTTACTGTATACTCTCCTTGTTCAAGTCCTGTTAATGTAATAACATCATTAGCTTGAGTTGGTGGGTTATAAGCCAATCCGGTTGGATTACTTGTTACTGCAATCGAATAGTTTCCAGTTGAACTAAAATCAGAAACTGTAAAAGTTGCTTCTCCATTATTATCAGTTCCGTTTGCTGTATTACAGCTTACATTAACTGATGATGTCTTAACAATATTAATTTTAGTTAAATTTTTAATTGTATATGGTCTTTCTACAGAACATCCTCTAGCATCTGTCACTCTAAACATATAAGTACCTGCACTTAAGCCAGCAAATACTGGTGAAGTTAAGTTATCATGATACGTTGGAGCAATCATTTCGTATTTATCAATTGCATAACCACCAACTGCCGTTAAAGTAACTTCTGTTAATTCATCTGGACAAGTAGGTTCTACTGTTACATCAAAATCAATATCTGTTAATTGTATGAAAGGACTAACTGTTACACTTCCATTTGCTGTACAACCATTGGCATCAGTTACAAAATAATCTACTGTATGCGAGTTTTTATCATTTGGAATAATCACTTTACTACCGTCAGAATTTAAGCCTCCATCAAAACTATATTGATATTTATATGAACCTGTTCCTCCAGTTGCTTCAAATGTTACTTCAGCTTCTTCCGGATTATTTCCTGTAAGACATCCAAAATCTTTAAGAGTATGCTTAACTTCTAAATCATCTGTTGGTTCCCCAACTTGATAATCTAAGTATAGCGAACATTTTCTCTTAGAAGTCACGGTAATTCTATAGTTTTCTTTAGGAAGATTTGTAAATACATTATCTGTTTGTACAATACCTGCCGGTAAAGCTGCACCTGAGACTAATGAAATAGCATAAGTATAAGCCGGATCATTATTTCCTGCCAATAAATTTACTGTAATTGTTCCAGTAGCTCCACCTTTACAAAGTACATTAGTTACCACAGCATCAAAAGTAACATCAGTTCCTTTTTCTAATTTAAATTCTGCACTAGTAGAACAACCCGTATTAACATTATCTGTCATCGTTAAGGTATACGTAATATCTTCTGTAAGACCTGTAACAGTTTTAGCAATAGGATCTATTAACATACCAGGGTTATTTGGACTAATATTATAACTGTAGTCACCTGAGCCACCAGTTGGAACAAATGATATTGCACCATTACTAATACCACAATCAGGTAGTAAAGATGGAGATGGCACTAATTTAAGAGGCTCATCAATAGTAATAGTTTGTTCATATTCACAATCATTTTTGTCTTTGATTGTAACTTTATGACTTCCTGAATGTTGATCAGTTATCGTATAAGGGAAAGTACCTGTATATTTTTCAAATAAACCATTATCCAATTTTATATAATATGGCGCTATTCCTGCGTTGCTTAAAGTAACCTCAATTCCGTATTTATCCTGAGCCACACATTTATTAGCTACAGCTAAAGTAATTTCCGGACTTGGATCTTTAGTAATCACCTGACCTAAAGTAACAGGACAACCCTGGCTATCTTTTACTACAATATTCCAATTTGTAGTAGTAGCACTATAAGGCAATTCTAAAACATTTTCATCACCAAACGAAGTTGGCGCTGTAGCTGTAAGCGGATCGTAAATACCATATTGATATGGCCCTGTTCCACCACCAGCAGTAACCGTTACAATCGCACCTTTGTTGCAATTTGCATTTATCACATTCGTAACTGACGCTTTCAGTGCTGATGCTGGCTGTTTTATTTGGAAAACAGCGGTAGATGAGCAATTAGTTATGTTTTCTTTCACATAAAGCGTGTAATTACCAGGCAATAAACCTGTTATTGTTGCACTGTATGGAGCTGTTGTAATATTACCAAATTTTGGAGTTGCAATTGGCAAATTGGTCAAATTATCTCTTACTTCATAATAAATTGCAGTCCCTCCTAAATCAGTTACTTCAAAACTTACCTCACCATTACCAGAGCCGTAACAAGTTACATTTTTTGGTGTAGCCGTAACGGTCATGTTTGAAATCTTAGGTGTTTTATAATCGAAATAAGATGGACAACCATTGGCATCTACCACCATAAAAGTGTAGTTCGTATTTTGTTCTAAACCAACAAAAGTGTATTCTCTGTCTGGTATAGCACCAGATGAAGTACCAAGTCCATAAATAGAATATGTGAAATCCGGAACACCTGAACCAGCTAGTAGCTCTAATTTAACAGAGATACCTTCATCGCAATTTAGACCTATTGCTTGCGCTTTAAATTTTAAATAAGGAGGCGGTGCAATTCTTAATGCAGTACTTTCAAACTTACATCCTTTTGCATCTACTATATTAATGAAATAATCACCGAAAACTAAATTAGGGAAATTATGGTATGTCTTTGCATCTGCAATTGTATTTGCAGTGTAGGTATCTATTTGTGTCATAGTATTATCATATAAATAATACGTAAATGGCGCCGTACCTCCAGAAGTAGTTTTAAGTTTAATATCTATGCTTCCTGGTTGTGTGCTGTTACATGTAATTCCATTTAAATTAATATCAGTATCAATCGCTGCAGGAGCTAAGACATTCGCTGTACCACTAACTTCACAATTTTTACTATCTCTAACAACATAAGCATAGCTTCCTGCTGCTAAACCACCGTAAACAAATTGATCAATGAAAGCTCCGCCATTAAAACTATATTTAAATGGCCCAACTCCTGTTAATGCTTCCAGTTTTACTGATCCGTCTTTATCCCCATTACAAGTAGGACTTACAAGGGTTACTTTAGCTGTCACTGCTTCAGGATCTTTAACTTCAACTGCAACTGTTTCTTTTTTACATCCGTTTGCATCAGTAATTTCGAATTGATAGATACCAGCTGTTGAAACTGGATAATCGAAAAATGTTCCTGTAAAAGTATTTCCTGTAACTGGATAAGTACCTGCATCAACTTTTACTTTATAAGTGAAACCTGGTTTACCTCCACTTACAACTTTAACTCTTATATTACCATCAATTGGAGTAACTAATGTACATGTAAGCCCCGTAGTCAACTCTGCACTTACAGTCATTGCATCATAAACAGTAACACTTGTAGTTCCCGTACAACCGTTAGCATCCTTTACAGTAATGGTATAAGTTCCTGCTCCTACCGTAAATGTATTTGACGGATTTGGTACAACACCTGTATTAATTGTAAAAGTATATGGCGCAACACCACCATGACCTTCAGCTTCAATTATAAATGCATTTCCAGAAGCAGTACATTGATTTTTTACTTCAGCAGTAACCGTTGGTGCTAAATCTTTAGCAATAGGTACATCTATTTTAACGGTACACTTATTACCGTCTTTTACCCAAACATCCCAATTTGCATTTGTTGTTGGATTTAGATCAGCGCTTGCAGCATCTTTATAATCAGAATCTGCTGGAGTAACATTATTTTGCACGAAAGCATATTTATAGTCAAGCGTTCCTCCTGTAGCATGAACTGTTACTTTAGAAGTCGCTTTTCCGCAATTTGCATTTACATTAGAATCTAAAAATAACTCTAAAGGATTTGCAGGCTGAACAATTGTAATTTTTGTTGAAACAGTACAATTTGTAGTTTCATCTGTAAATAATACATCATACTGACCTTCCTCAAGATTAGATAAGGTAAAAGTATTTAATGTTTGATTTGCTATAGGAGTTGCACCGTTTATTGAGTAGCTGTATGAACCTGTAAATTTTCCAACATTATATCTAATATTTCCTGTTTTTTCTTTTGGAATTGCAAAACAGTAAACATCATTAAGTTTAGTTGCTATTGCAGTCATTGAAACCAATGGAGGAATATTTATATTGAATTCATCATAACAACCATTAGCAGCTGTTGCTCTAAAAGTATAGTTACCTGAAACAAGATCAGTGAAAATTCCATTTGTAGCACCAGTTGTATTAGTTTGTCCTGAAACAATTGTATATGAAGTTACTGCACCACTACCGTTAACTAAAGTAATTGTAGCTGTACTTTTTTGACTTGCAGTAGGATTACAATAGATAGGAGTTGCAACAACTTTTTCAATTTTAGGCGGATTAAGCGGTTGTATTGTAAGTGTTTGTATACCTGTCTCACAACCATTACCATCCATTACAGAATATTTAACGGTTTGTACTTTAGTGTTATCAGCTACTTGTAAAGTATTTGAATTACCATATGATCCGTTATTAAAACTATAAGTGTATGGTAATATTCCTCCTATTGCTGTTATAACAACATCTTTAGATTCTTTAGTATTTGAAGTATTACAAGTAAATGCATCAATTTTTGCATCTGCTTTAAGTTCTGTTGGCTGCTTAATTACCACTTGTGTAGTACCCTCACAACCTATGGCATCTTTAACAACGATATTATAAGTTCCTTCTATTAATCCAGAAGGATTATTTATTGTATAATTTGTAGCCGGAGTTCCAACTCTCTTAATAGAGTATGTATGTGGCGCTTTTCCGGAAGTTGGTGTAACTAAAATACTTCCCGTGGCACCACCAAAACATTTAACATCCTTATGACTTGTATCAAATGTTAAAACAGTTGCTTTAAGTGTTACCGGAATATCTGCTGTATAAGCATAACAAACTGGATTAGCACTATCATTAACTCTAAACTTGTAAGTTCCCGCTGCAGTTGCAGTATAAGGGCTTGCAACTGTTGAGTAGCTTCCTCCATTAAATGAAACTGCAAAAGTATGAATACCTTTACCACCGCCAGAAGTTAACTTGATAGTTGTTTCTGATGTACAATCAGTATCTACGACTACCTCTGGTGTAATTGTTAACTGCTGAGCAACTATGTAATTGATAAAAGCTTCACAACCAAATTTATCTTTTACTGTTAATTTATAATTTCCAGGAGTTAAGCTAAATGTAGCTGAATCTCCAAAATCAGTACCATTTTTACTAAATGTTGCCGGTGTTGCAAAAGTTCCTGTAATTGTTACAGAAACAGGACTTCCTGGATAACATTGCGCTGCAATAGGATTGATAGTTGGAAGATCTTCTGTTAGTATTGCAATTGTTTTCTTAACCGCACAATTATTTACATCTTTTACATAAACATCTATACTAGTTGTTAAAACAGCTGTATCAACTGTTAAAATTGTTCCGTAAGGGGTACTTGGAACAGTAGACGGACTTTTTGCATAAGCATAAGTATAGTTACCGCTACCTCCTGATATACCTGTTATTGTAAGCGTTGCAATTTTATTATTACAACTAATTTTTGATGCATTAACAGTAAAATTAATTGCAGTTGCAGTACCCACAGTTACCTGTTTGCTATCTGAACTACATCCTGTTGCAAGATCAGTTGCAACAAAAGTATAGGTTCCCGGAGCTAAATTAGTATAGGTTACTACATTTCCGTTGACGTTTGGAGTACCAGTATTTGGAGAAAAAGTATAGCTAAAGTTACCTGTACTGCTTATGTCAGACACTGTAAATGAAGCTTTACCATTTTTAGCATCATAACATACTTCATCTACTTTTGAACCTTCAGCTTTGATTTTAACTGCTTGGTCAATAGTTTTCTTATCATTTACACTACATCCTCTCGCATCTGTTGCTTTAAATGAATACTCACCTGCCACTAATCCTGTAAAAATACCTGTAGTGTTTGAAGGTGGTGAAGTTGGTCCTCCTGTTACTTCATAAGTAATTGGAGCAATTCCGCCAGTTGTTGTAAGCGTTAGACTTGTGTTGTTTTTATTACAAGTAATTGCTGCCGGTACAGAAAAATTAATTAAAGTTGGCGGATTAAATGCCGGAACTTTAATTTCATTTTCGGCTGTACATCCGTTAGCATCTTTTACATAAAATTTAATCGTTTGCTCAGAAGTTGTATTTGTAACTGTTTTGGTAGTTACATCATTATAACTTGTGCCACCATCAAAATTATATTTGTAACCGCCTGCTCCACCTTCACCGATAATAGTGATTACCGTGCTGGTGCTGCAAGTTGTATTAGCCGGGAAACTACCTTTAACTGCAACTTTTGTTGGGTTAGTTAAAGTAACTTCATAAACTATTGATTCACAACCTTTACTGTCTTTTACCTGATACGTATATTTTCTGGTATTTACTGCACCTACAAACGCATTTAAGTTTGAATACGTAGCAGATGTACCATAACTACCACCATTAAATTTAAATTGGTAAGTTGGCCCTGATCCTCCTGCTGGTAAAACTGTAAATGAACCATTTGAGTCATTATTACATTTTGGATTTGTCTGGCTTGCTATTGAAGCTGTTGGAGTTAGTTTTGTATCTACTTTTGCAGCAGCAGTAACTACAGAACATCCTTTTGAATCTGTAACTTTAAATACATAACTACCTACTTTAGATGTTTTATAGATATTACTAGTCATATCAGCAAAAGTAGTTCCACCGTCTTCTGATACTTTATAAGTATAAGGCGCAATTCCTTCTGAAGCAACAATTGTGATTTCAGCTTCCGGTGTTAATGTACAGTCTATTAATTTAGTTATACGAGGACTTGCAATAATTTGTTTTCCAATTTGAATTCCTGTAATTGCATCAGCAATACATCCGTTACCGTCTGTTACTACAACTGAGTATGTTCCTGGCCCAACTTCAAATTTATTATTATCTTTTTGAGCTGTTGCTCCGTTCAAGCTGTAATAGAAAGGCGCTATTCCTCCCTCTACTTTAACAACAATAGTGGCTTTATTGGCAGCATCATAACATAAGTCAGAAGACTCGTCCAAGGTTATTTTTGGTTTAGTCGGATCTTTTACTTCTACAGGATCTGAAGCTGAAGAAGCACAAGAGTTTTTATCTTTAACTACTACAAAATAGGATCCCTCTGGTACATCATCAAATGTAGCTTTGTCACTGGTTCTGTAAATCGTACCATTTGCATGATAAAGTTCGTAAGTATATTTAGGCGAACCTCCTACCGGAATAGCCGTAATTGACGCTCCCAAAATACATGTAGAAGGTTTTGTAACACTTGCTGTTGTGGTAATCGTTGTTGGTGCTGTTATTTCTTTTTCGAAAGAACTTTGACATAATCCAGCATCATCATTCTTAACGATAATTTTATAATTTCCTTTGGCTAATCCAGAAATGGTAAATGGTGAGGTTGTTGCTGTATTCCAGGTTCCACCATTATCAAGAGAATATTTAAATCCATCTTTTGCATCAAAATTTTCAACAGTAAGTGTGATCTTACCATCGTTTTTATCACTACAAGTGGCATTGTCAATTACAGGTTCTGAAACTTTAAATGCTTTGTTGGTTTCGATAATAACATCAAATTTCTTCTCTGTTATACAAGATTTAGGTAATTGACGAACCCAAATATCATCTACAAGTAAATCATTTCCGCTGAATTTATTATTATAAGAACGAATTACAAAACTAAGATTATTGTATGCACCAGGATTTAAAGACAATTCTTTATAATTCCAAATTTCATTTCTTGGTACTTTCCAAGGATTTGCCGTATCGGTTGTTGCAACGATAGTTTCTCCTGGTCCGCCTAGGTCATTAACTAATTGTATAGTTAATTCAGGATCGTAATAATTGGATCCAGTAGTACTCTTCATTAAATTTTCTGCCCATAATGAAATAATTACAGGTTGATCTACAATAACATCTTTAATAGGTTTACTGTAAATAATACCTCCAACTCCAGCTGAACTTCCGATATTAACACATAAAAATCTTCCAAATTTATCAGCAGGTAAAGTGTGATCTTTTGCAACTACCCAAGTACCTCCAAAAGTTGTTTTTATACTACTTGCAACAGCATATTTACCATCGTTTATCTGATAATCATTGATGTTACCACATATCGATGGAAAAGTTGCCGGATGTGGAGTCGTTTCATCTTCAAAACAATATTTCGGGCTGATTCCAGGAGTTGTAGTATATCCTCCTTGTCCAAAATCTTCTTGTAATAAGTTACTATATGTTGCTGCCGAAACAGCTTTGTATTTTACTGATATTACATGTTTCCCTACAGGAACATTATTAAATACATTGCTGGTAATAGGGGTATTTGGTTTGGTATCAATATAGTACTCATAAGTATAATTTGCTCCACCTGTATTGTTTACTACAATAGTTGCATTTCCGGTTCCGTTGCAATTGTAAACTACTTTAGGGTTTGGCTCAATAGAAGGATCTGCTGGTTTAGGATCTAAAACAATATCTTTCATTGCGTAAACACAATCTTTACTGTCTTTAACGTATACAGTATATTTTCCCGGATCCACAAAAGCTTCGTTCTCATTTATCCAGGTTTTTTGATCATCAAAACTATAAGTATAAAGAGGTGTTCCTCCTTGTACATTTGTAATTCTGATTTTTCCCTGATGTTCAAATCCTGGCAGACCACAACCAGCCAGTTCAGAGACTCCTGCAGAAGCACTTAATGCATTTTCTGGACCTGTAATTTTTATTATTCTTGGCTCATCTAAACATTCTGCACCCTCATATACATATTTTACAACAAGTGAATAACTTCCCGGTGCAAGATTAGTTATTGGTGAAATAGAATTAAATGCTCCGTTATTAAGGCTGTATGAAACGGCATAACCAGAGTCTGCAGGTGAAACATCAATTTTAATCTGACCTCCGTTAGTTCCGTAACAATCAACATTACTAGGTGTAACTGTAATAGTAGGTTTTGGAACCATAACCATTTTTACCGGAAGCGCCATAACTTTACATCCTTTGTCATCGACAACCTCTATATTGAAGATACCATCTGCAGGTAAAGTTTCCGCTGTAACAACTATTTTAGGATTTGTAACATAATTAACATTCCCGTTTATGTAATACATATAATATGGTGGTGGTCCCGGTCTTGGAGTTCCTCCTTTTACCGTTACCAGAATTTCTCCCGCACCACATTCTGATAGTGTTTTAGTAACTTTAGCTTCAGCTGTTAAACGATAATCAAAAACTTCTACTTCTTTAATTACACTACAGCCATTATTGGCAGTAGACATAATTACCTCATATACAAAACCTGGTTCAACACCAGTAAATACCTTGTAATTATCTGTTATTAATCCTGTATTTTGAATTTCAGCTGTAGTTCCTTTTTTTCTAAGAATAAATTTATAATTTCCTGGAACATTACTTATAGTTGCAGTTATAGTTCCTAAATCTCCTGTACAAATTGGGTTAGTTGCTTTAAGATCTGTTTTAAATTCAAGTTCTTCAACATTAACATCCACAAAGAAAGGACATGCTGAGATTTGACCATCTATTAATACAGTCTGTCTAATCTGAACTTTATAACTTCCTTTCGGAACATTATAGAAAGTACTTTCAGGTTGATAATTAACCCCATCAAGGCTATAATTATAACCTGTATTTTCAGGTGGATTTGTAACTTTAATCCATCCTTTGGTATTACAAATGATATCTTGCTTTTCAGCTTTAGAATCCAGTTTGTTTTGGTAAACATTAAAATAATGTGTCACCACACAAGTGTTCCCATAATTTACAACAACTCTAAAAACTCCCGGTCTGTCAGCAGTAAATTTAGTACTATTTTCAACAATTGTTGTCCAATTTGTTGCTCCTTCATAAGGACAGCTCTCCGGATTAGGCTCATCTTTTGAAGGCACATCTGTTGTTTCCTGCCACGTTACTTTTGTAGCTCCGGTAATCTGTGTATCAATGTCTCTCTTGTCATTAAGTCCACATAAGAAAATTTTAGGAAACGGTTTTTTATCCCTAACACATGTGAAAGCTTCTCCTGTAGCCGGATCAATATTGTCTCCTTTGATCGGATTTTTAATAGTTGAAGCAAGATAATCTGTTACATTAAATGTTTGTTGTATTGGCTCACAATTGGCTGCGCCACTATTGTCAACCGTATACTTTCCAGGTTTGTTAATTGTAACTGTTCTGTTGTTACCACCAAAAACAACTCCGTTTGGATCTTTCCATACATAAGTATTATAGCCCAAAGCAGCCGTTAAAGTTGTGGTACCACAAAGCGAAACATCTCTACTAAACAAACATTTATCTATACCTACTAAAAAGTTTGTTGCTGTTGGTTCTCCAACATTACATTCCGAAATCGTAGAGTAACTTCCTTCTCCAAATCCTTCAGGAGTGGTATTTTTTACACCATAATATTTAGAAAATGCTATATTTTCAATTTTGTTGGCACAAGCATCAATCAGCTCATTACAATCATCTACCACTTTTACTTTAAATTTAATTGAGTAAGGTATTAGTGGACCATTTGCAACAACCAACGCATCAGGTATAGTAAAAACGAGTCTTCTTGCCACAGGGTCATAAGCTGCGGTAATTCTGGAGTCCATCGTAATACTATTAAGACCTCCGAAAATTACATTTTTAGGAAGGTTGTCTGTAATTGTAAAATTTTTAGCATCATCATTTCCTTCATTCCTAAAATTAATCTCGTATTGTAGATCCTGACTTAGTGTTACAGGCTTCCCATTAATATTCTTATTGTCTTTATCTAGCACATTCTTCCTAAGTACTATTTTTGGAGCAATAATCTCTACTGCTAACGCATTAAAAAACATATAATAAGAATCTGAAGAAGTACTAATTCTAAGAGTTGCATTAGTTTCGTCGTTCTGTATTATTGAATTATTTTTGTTATCTATTTTTACAACACCAGCATCATAACCAAGTGTATTTATACTTTTAGGATTACGATCCATCATATAAGTATCTCCATCTGAAATACTACTATTAAAAAAGTTCGGTATAGACTTAGGATTTCTTCCGGTTGTAACTCTAATTGGTCTTACCAGTGATGATATAGCTCCAAATGCAGCAGATTTTGCTCCTTTAATTTCCAGACCGTCGCCCTCTAATGGGTTATCGCCCTCTAAAGCGCTAAAAGCTAATTTTACATTTACATCTCCAAAAGGATTCGTTCTAAAACCTGAAATAGGAATATCTAATGGACCATCACTACTTCTAATAATACTAAAACCATCAAAACTAGTAATATATTTATTAGGCAGTAAAGGATCTTTATAGATTATAAAAATAGACCAACCTGCTGCACTGGCTCCTGGAGCAAATTTCCCTTCAGTACAAACTATATCTCCTACAGTATAATCTCCCTCTTTAGCAGCAATAACTTCATTTGTAATTTCTTTAAAACAAGCATATGGTTTGGCTACGTATGGATTTGATACACCAGCACCACCTTCATCAAAAAGCAATTCTCCTGTGATAGTTTTATAAGCTGCTGTGGGACTCTTAAATTTGACTTGATTAATCTTACTCCTATCCGTACCACGATAAGTTCCGCCCCAATATAAAGCAGCATACACAATTTCATAACAAGTTTTACTAGCTTGCGGAATTGTTAATTTTGCAGAACTTGAATTATATGTATCAGTATTATTATCAATATCAATATATTTCATAGTGAAATCGTCATTTAACTTACTGTCTTCACCAATTACATCGTAAGGATCTTTAGGACGCTCACCATTTCCATTATCTCTATTGAGAATATTGTTTCCAATAACTAAAATATCTCCATTTAAACTGGTTGTTTTTCTTGGAGTAAAACCCTTTCTTAACTGGGCGTGAGAAGAGATACTTAGCAATACAAGTACCGCTGCAATAAATACTTTAAAAATAGTAGGTTTTTTCATAGTCTTCATTTTGTTTTGCTTGTCCTGAAATTTTTTAAGGGGCATTAAAAAATAAATTAAAGCGTTCTAAACATTTATTTTACTGTCCTTCTGAAAATTCAGAAGGACTGAAATTTTTAATTATATATTTTCAATTAATTCTCCACTTTTACGATGGCCATTTTCCCGTTATATGGCTTGGTTCCTTTTGCTTCTAATGCCTTAGTTGCTTCAGATAAACCTTCGAATTTCTCGTAATAGATATAATATTTACTTGTTGTTACATTGTAAAAGAAATTAACATCTGAACGTCCTGCTGCAACTGCTTTTGCAAGGAACTGATCACGTTTTTCTACACTATTGTGAACTGCAATAATTAAATAATAACCGCTATCAGAATTTTTAATATTCTTGATAATCTGCATATTCGACTGGTCTTCACCAAAATCAAAATCACTTGCGGTTAATGGTGTACTGCTTATCTTAGTCGTTTCTTTAATGCGTTTAAGAGCGGCAACGTCCTGCGCATATCTTCCCTGATCATTTTCGTACGCTGCACGTTTGATTCTACGTTTTTTCTCAATTTCAGTTTCAGCTTTAATACGTTCTAAATTCGAAAGTAAAGTGGCACTGTCTTCTTCCATTTTTAATTGTGCTGCTTTCAACTGGTTGATCTTATCCAGATATGCCTTATTTAAAGCATCATTTTTATTCGGGAATTTTTTAAGTCTTTCGTTATATAAATTAGTCAGCTTAGCGATTTCATCTTTTTGGATTCTGTTAGCATCCGCAAGTTGTGTTTTTAAAGCCTCTAACTGGCTGTTTTCGGCCGCAACACTTTTGAAAGGTTTTGGCTCTTTATAGATTCCTTTTTCACTTAAATCATTCTCTTCTTTTAAGTCATTCAAATCTCTTTGTTTATTAGCCACAGTGGTATTGAACTGAGACAATAAATCTTTTTGATTTTTAACCGAATTCTCGATAGATTGTGTTAAATCATCTATCGCTTTTGCTGTATCGTCTTTTGGAGCTGAAGCTGCTTTTGCAATTGCATCTGCGGCTAATTTTGCCTGAAGTGCTTCGGCATCCGCTTTCGCTTTGGCATCGGCCAATAATTTTGCTTCACGCGCTTCTTCTGCTAATCTCAATTGTCTTGTTTCTTCTTCAGCTTGTAATCTTTCTGTAGCTTCGGCATCCGCTTTTGCTCTTTGATCTGCCAATAACTTAGCTTGTGCAGCTTGCATATCGGCTTTCGCTTTAGCATCCGCATCTAGTTTTGCCTGAAGAGCTTCTGCATCAGCTTTGGCTTTAGAATCGGCAGCTAATTTTGCCTGAAGAGCTTCTGCATCGGCTTTCGCTTTAGCATCGGCAGCTAATTTAGCTTGTAGTGCTGCTGCATCAGCTTTGGCTTTAGCATCGGCAGCTAATTTTGCCTGAAGA
>NZ_CP045928.1:4868330-5294107 GCF_009664855.1 Flavobacterium sp. SLB02 | reverse complement strand
CGGCTTTCGCTTTAGCATCGGCAGCTAATTTAGCTTGTAGTGCTGCTGCATCAGCTTTGGCTTTAGCATCGGCAGCTAATTTTGCCTGAAGAGCTTCTGCATCGGCTTTCGCTTTAGCATCGGCAGCTAATTTAGCTTGTAGTGCTGCTGCATCAGCTTTGGCTTTAGCATCGGCAGCTAATTTTGCCTGAAGAGCTTCTGCATCGGCTTTCGCTTTAGCATCGGCAGCAAGTTTTGCTTGTAATGCTTCGGCATCAGCTTTGGCTTTAGCATCGGCAGCTAATTTTGCCTGAAGAGCTTCTGCATCGGCTTTCGCTTTAGCATCAGCAGCAAGTTTTGCTTGTAATGCTTCGGCATCGGCGTTGGCTTTAGCATCGGCAGCAAGTTTTGCTTGTAATACATCGGCTTTCGCTTTAGCATCGGCTTCTAATTTAGCTTTGGCAGCAGCTTCTGCATCAGCCTTCGCTTTCTCGTCTGCGGCTAATTTTGCCAGACGTGCCTCTTCTGCTTCTTGTAATTTTTTCGCTTCGGCATCCGCTTTCGCTTTAGCAGTTGCTTCTGCATCAGCTTTAACTCGGGCATCGGCAATTAATTTTGCCTGTAATGCCTCCATATCAGCTTTTGCTTTTGCATCAGCAGCTAATTTTGCCTGAAGCGCTTCCGCATCTGCTTTTGCTTTTGCATCCGCAGCTAGTTTTGCCTGAAGTGCTTCCGCATCTGCTTTTGCTTTTGCATCAGCAGCTAATTTTGCCTGTAATGCTTCTGCATCAACTTTGGCTTTCGCATCAGCGATTAGTTTAGCCTGTAATGCGTCTGCATCCGCTTTGGCTTTAGCATCTGAAGCTAGTTTTGCCTTTAATGCTTCTGCATCCGCTTTGGCTTTGGCATCAGCTTCTAATTTTATTTTCAATGCTTCCGCATCGGCTTTCGCTTTAGCATCGGCTTCTAATTTTGCTCTGGCAGCAGCTTCAGCATCAGCCTTCGCTTTTGCTTCTGCAGCTATTCTTGCAGCTCTTGCTTCTGCATCTGCTTTCGCTTTGGCATCGGCAGCTAATTTTTCTTTTAATGCAGCATCTTCAGCAGCTTTTGCTTTGGCATCAGCAGCTAGTTTAGCTTTGTTAGCAGCATCAATACTTGCTTTGGTTTTTACAGCAGCAGCAGCAGCAGCTTTTGCTTCAGCAGCTAATCTTGCCTGATAAGCATCTGAATCGGCTTTTGCTTTAGCATCTGCAGCTAAAATCGATTGTAAATCTGCAGCTTCAGCTTTTGCTTTGGCATCTGCTTTACGTTTAGCTTCGGCAGCATCTGCTTTTGCTTTAGCATCGGCAGCTAATTTTATTTTTAAAGCTTCGGCATCAGCCTTTGCTTTATTATCAGCTTCTAATTTTGCTTTTGCAGCCGCTTCGGCATCGGCTTTAGCTTTTGCATCTCCAGCCAGCTTAATTTTCAATGCTTCTGCATCAGCTCTCGCTTTATCAGCGGCTAATTCTGCTTGTGTTTTTTGTGGTGCAGCAGTTGTTGCAGCTTTTGATTTTGCAGCTGCTGCGGCATCGGCTTTCGCTTTATCTGCAGCCAATTTAGTTCTCAATGCTTCGGCATCAGCTTTTGCTTTATCAGCTGCTAATTGTGCCTGAGTCTTTTGAGTTGTTGTTGCGCTAGGTTTTTTTGCAATTGCTTGAGCTCTCGCAGCAGCAGCAGCATCTACTCGCGCTTTATTATCTGCAGCTAATTTTATTCTGCGTGCTTCAGCATCAGCTCTCGCTTTGTCTGCAGTTAATTGTGCTTGTGTTTTTTGTTCTGTCGCAACTGCTTTGTTTGTTGTTGCAGTTTGTGCTCTTGTTGCATCAGCTTTTGCTTTAGCATCTGCAGCTAGTTTTATTTTTAATGCTTCAGCATCAGCCTTAGCTTTATTATCGGCTTCTAGTTTTGCTTTTGCAGCAGCTTCGGCATCAGCCTTCACTTTCTCGGCCGCAGCCAATCTTACTTTAAGTGCTTCAGCATCGGCTTTAGCCTTAGCTTCGGCAGCTAGTTTTGCTGTTTCAGCACCACTTACTCTCGTTACCGGAGTAGTCGTTTTTTTAGCCATTACTGCTTTTGGTTTCGAAGGATCTATTAAAGAACCTTCTTCATCATCACCATAGTAATAGTTTTTATTTTTGAATTTATAAGCAATAGCAAATTCATGAGAACCTCCAAGATTTGTAAAATTCCCCATTCCTCTCTCGTAGTTGTATTCGATAGCAATACTTGGCGAAATATTAATTCCTAAACCTGCTGAAATTCCATACAAAGTATTGTAACCTGCCTGTGCCCAAACTCCTTGCGGAATGGCAATCATGGCAAGTCCTGAAATTATTGTTTTTTCTTGTTTGATTTCTGTTTTTACAATTCCTGAGAATTTACTTCTGTCAAAAAATCCATAACTATCAAGATAACCAGTGTACATAGCATGTAGTTCGATCGCTCTTTCCGGATCATCTTTTACGATTCCTGAACCAAAATTGTAAAGAATCAGATTGTTTACAGAAACTCCAAAATCAAGAAATGCAGTACCATAGTTGATACCAGGATTAACTGTAAGTAATGTATTTGAAGGGTAATCTAAATTTAAAAGATTTGGATCATCAGATATGATTTTTCCTTTGTTTAAACCACTTTGATATACGCCAACGTTCATACCAAAAGTCAAGTTACTGTCCTGCTCTAAAACAATGTTGTGTGCGAAGTTTCCTATTCCGCCAAAAACGGTCATTAAACCATAATTTTGCTGGAATAAGCCAAAAGCAAATGCTTCATTTTCTCTAAAGCGACCTGAATAATTGGCCAGATAAGTATTTGGTGCATCTTCAAACTGCACCCATTGTCTTTTATTATAAAAGCTTGCGTATGCATTTGTTTCGCGAACAAAACTAAATGTTGGGTTGATTAAATATCTATTAAATTTTAAAGAATTTCTGATAGGTAATGAAAACGAAACAACTCCATTCTCAGGTTTGTCCTGGGAATAGAGTGTATTTGAAAAACCGTAAAATAAAGTGATGAATAGTAAAATTTTCTTCATATTATCTTATCACAGTTATTGATCCTTTTTTCTCACCTGAGTCGCCTTTAATGACATAGTAATAAACTGGATTTACATTTTTAAAATCTATTGAAGTCTGAGGCCAATCTCCCTGATAATTGCTAACATCAAGAACCATATCGCCATTCGAACTTATAATCATAACCTTGGTATTTGCATTTTTATATTCATCCGGGATATTCCAATAAGGGCTAGCACCGCTCAAACTAATTATGTTTGGAATAACTGAAGAAGGACCTGCTTTTCCTTTGGCTTTGAAAATAAATTCTTTAGAAGATATACATCCCGAAGATTGCGAAATTCTCACTTTATAAATACCAATAGCGGCTACCAGATAACTACCTGATGTAGCTCCCGAAATAAGATTATTATTTAAATACCATTCGTAAGTTGGACTTGTAGCATCTGTTGTAACGCTAACGTTTAAAGTTTCTCCTTCTTCAAGTTGAAACTCATCAGCAACATCGATACTGGCATTAAAACTATTACTTTTAAGGTCAATTGATCCGCTTGCAACACAACCGCCAAAGTCAACTTCCACAGTATAAATACCGGAATCTGTTGCTTTAACAGTACGGGTATTACCACCAAATGCAGCACCGTCTTTTTTCCATGTATACTTATTACCACTTGTGGCTGTTAAAATTGTCCCATCAGTACTTGGACAAAAAGGATTTCCTAAACTTGAACTGATTGTAACGTCTGAACCACCACCTGCTGATGTAACAGTTACACGATTGGAGTAGGATTCAGAAGTACAGGTTCCGTAATTTGTTTCTACATAATAAACTCCCGGAGTAGTTACAGTATAACTTGCTCCTGAAGCACCAGCAACAAGAGTTGGCAGTGCAGTTGCACCATTATCTCTATACCAGTTATAGTTTAAAAATTTATATTTTAAGGGTGAATCGTTTACAGGATCAGTTGAATCTGGATCAATTGTCAGGACATAACTACCACCTGAACAAAATGCTGCATTACCACTAAAATTATTTATGGTAAACTGCCTGTCATGTGCCCTGTAATAAATTGGAAAAGAAGTTTTTAAACCAAAAGAAACAAACTTGGTACTTGAAAAACCAGCCGCAGAAACTCTAAGGCTATAAGTATCAGATCCTGGAAGATCATTAGGAACAGAAAAAAGTATTTCCTTTTGATTTACCGCAGGATCTGAAGCCGATACTGTGTTGGCAGTAATTATAGTAGTAAAATTATTGGTTGAAAGTTCAACAACAAAAACTGTCCCTGCGGGAAATCCGCTATAAGTAAATTTTGCAGTATATTGATTACCACCAGGTCCGGCACATATCCTGTCAAAATCTAAAACCTGTGGATTTATCGATTTAACCTGTGCATAAGAACTTGATCCGGTAAAAATAATCATACCAAATAATAGAAAAACGTTAAAAAAAGATAAAGTAATTTTTCGAATCATATAGTGCGTTTTCTTGCCAAATCTATATTCTCAAAAAACAAGATATCAATAAATGTTTCAGAAAAATCATATCGGTAGTTCTCAATAATATCTTTTGCAAGAAGTGAATAAGAAGCTGCCAGTGATGAATTATCTTCACATTTTAAAGTAGTCTGATCATTCGAATCAACTGCAATAGGAAGGCTA
Source organism: Flavobacterium sp. SLB02 (assembly GCF_009664855.1). Classification (GTDB taxonomy): domain Bacteria; phylum Bacteroidota; class Bacteroidia; order Flavobacteriales; family Flavobacteriaceae; genus Flavobacterium. Next base: position 5,289,404 of record NZ_CP045928.1, on the reverse strand, counting down.
TCCTTGGGGATGGATAGCCCTGCTATAAACTGATTAGAAATCTCTAATTTGCCGATATTTTTGATATCAGACTTATCGTTATTTTGGTTATGTGACGCAGTCATACTGCAAACAGTAGCAATAGAAGTTGTAGGCTTTTCCATTGAACTTTGTGCATATAGACTTAACGTAATAGGTGAAACCAAAAATATTATATTTAAAAAATATTTTTTTCTAGATTGAGCCATTATGTTTTGATCTTTATTTGGTCCGGTTTAAGACGAATACATAAATTGTGTCTGGGGACTTTATTAATAAAATTTACGCTTTGAAATAAAAATCTAAGTCTATTATCTATTGCCGCTTGAAGCTGTAATTTTTCCTAATTGTAATCTGAAATCTGGCTTTTTAGGATTAGAAATATCAATGAATGTTTCTTTGTTATCACTTTGAGAGTAAACGTTAAAGAACACACTGTTTCCATACCAGCTCTCTAAATCTTCGTTGTTAGAATTGTATTCTGTAAAGATGTTTCCGTTACATAGGTTGAAATACATTTCCTCAAATTTGATTTTTTTAAGGTTGGCGTCATTGATTTCTGTTTTGCTGTCTAATAATACTGCAGGATTAAATCCAGAGATCACACTTCTTTTCATTTCAAGAGAAGCGTTTTCAGCCACATACACAGCTTCTTTTACTAAACCTGCCTGAATATCAGCTTTAATGTTTTCACTGTCATTAAGCATTGTAATATTAGTTGCAACAACTAAAGTTTGTTTTTTAGTAAAATCTGTTTCACTTTTCTTTTCGTAAGATTTTACTTCCATGCAACGAGATCCGTCTTTAGTACTTGAGAAGTAAGAAGATCTAACTGCCAATGAGTTATAGAAACGACATTGTACACCTTGAGAAAATTTAAAATCGTCGTTGATTGATTTATAAGAAACAAATTTTGTAGCATTTATATCTCCGCCCAGGATTCCAAAAGAATCTCCTCCTGCGTAGCTTACCATAATGTTTTCAAGAACAGTTTTGCTACCAACACCAGCTAAAGTTAAACCGTTGAAAGTATCTACTCCTTTTACTTTTTTACCTGCAAATTCGATTCTCACAAATCTTAAGATTCCAGAGTTTGAAGCTGCATTATCTCCTCCGTAAGTAGTAAGAGTTGGATCAAGATCCATGTTGTAAGAACCTACGTTACCAAATTTATTAATTGGAGCATCTCCAAGAATTACAACTCCACCCCAGTCACCAGCTTTTTTCTGGCTGCGGTTTGAAGTAAATACAATTGGATCTGTCTCTAAACCATCTGCAACAAGTTGTGCACCTTTTGTAACTACCAATGTTCCTTTTGTTTCGAAATCACCAATAATCAAAGTTCCTGGTTCAATCGTTAAAACAGCATTATTTGTTACATAAACATTGCCTTGCAAAACATAAATATTCCTCTTCAGCAATTTTGTATTAACAGAAATGTTTCCTGCTAAAATTTGATTTGCTTCTCCATATTCTACTTTGTGAGGCTTAAATTCGGTCCAGTTGTTCAACCAATTGTTGTAGCCCATAATTCCTTTTTCTTGTTGAGCACTCATACTAGTAACTGTCAAAAGAACGCAGATCATTTGAGTAATTTTTTTCATGATAAGGGGGTATTACGGTTAATAATAAATTTGGGTATGCGGTATGCGTATGCGTAAATGATAAAAACTCATCCCGAGTTTTCTGATAGTAGTCAGAACACATCGAGAACGAGTTGTTTTTTATTTCTTTTTTCAAAATGGCGCAAAAAATTTAACTCATCTACGCAAACACTTCAAAAAAGGTTTTAAAAAATAGTATATAATATTACATTTCGTTCAATTCGTTGAACTCGTGTAAAGATTTCAATGTGCTTTCGTAAAATAAAATTGCTGCAATAAGGTTTCCTTTATCAGAATACGGCATCATTTTTCTTTGAAATTCTACTGTTGTATCTAAAAAAGTAGTTGTACCAACAGCCTGAGCATCTAAAACCTTTTTGTGTTCGTTATCGTCCGGAATACCTAAGTCTGCCATTGTAACACCCGGTTTTGTAACCAAAGCAATGTAAGGGAGAGTTTTTACTAAAACTTTAATACGCTCAATGTATAGTTCCAAAAGTTCTCCTTTTTGCATACCGCTCAATTCTTTTTGATCATGGTATTTGCGAATAAGAGCTGTTGTACTAATTATACTTCTTGGAGCATTTTTAGCCTGGGCTGAAATAGCACCAGTTGTCATTAAAAAAAGTGTACTAAATAAAATAATTTTCCCTTTCATAGATTCTTATTATAATGGGTTGTTGATGCAAACAAAAATATGTAAATTAACTTAAATTGCAACTTTATTGATTTCTTTTTTCAAAAAAAAACCTTAAAAAAACCTTAAAAATCAGCCTTATGTCGGGAAAATGTGCGTTTTAACGGGCTTTTTGTTAAATTTGTTAAAATTAAAACCGTAAGATATTACACATAAAAAAAACAAAATCACTTAAAATTATAACCAAAAAAACCTTACGTTTAGCATTTTTCCTAAAAAACTATTAACAAAAAAGCACTGATATCTACTCGATTTATCCTCGTTATTAACAAAAGTTCGTTAACAAACTTCAAAAAATTATGCGAAAAAGTTTTTATACAACATAAATAAAAAGCAGGACAGAAAGTTTTGAACGAAAATTTTTGACTACATCATTTTCTTCTATCTTTGCTTCATGCAATTTTCTCAAATTTTAGGTCAAGATTACATCAAAAGTCACTTGATAAAAAGTGCAGCTTCCGGAAGAATTCCGCACGCACAATTATTCATTGGGCCAGAAGGAAGCGGCACACTATCAACGGCCATCGCTTATGCGCAATATATTTTGTGCAGTAATACAGGAAACGAAAATTCAAACGGAAATGATTCCTGCAATTTGAAGTTTCAAAACATTTCGCATCCCGATTTGCATTTTATTTATCCAACGGTCACTACCGAAGATGTTAAAACCAAACCAAAAAGCTTAGACTTTATTCAGGATTGGCGCACTTTTATTCAGGAAATGCCTTATGGAGGTTTATTTGACTGGTATAAAATTTTGGGCGTTCAGAATAAACAAGGAGAAATACGTGTTGAAGATGCAACAGAGGTTTTAAAATCACTTTCGTTAAAATCCTACGAAGGCGGTTATAAGATCATGATTATTTGGATGGCTGATAAAATGAATATCGCTGCATCTAATAAGCTTTTAAAACTATTGGAAGAACCTTCGGATAAAACTATTTTTATTCTGATTTCTGAAAACGAAGAAGATATTATTCAAACTATACGCTCTCGCTGTCAGGTAATTCACTTTAACGGATTACCCGAAAAAGTGATTGCCGAAGCTTTAATTTCAAAAGAAAATATCGACGAAAAAACAGCTTTTAAAATTGCGCACCAGGCACAAGGAAATTTCAGCAAAGCTTTACATCTTTTAAAACAAGATGATTCAGAATATCCTTTTGAGCAATGGTTTGTCAACTGGGTCCGTGCCGCTTTTAGGGCAAAAGGAAATGCAGCCACCATTCAGGATTTAATATCCTGGAGCGAAGAAATTGCAGCTCTTGGACGTGAAAGCCAGAAAAAATTCATTCAGTTTTGTATCGAAATGTTTCGTCAGGCACTTTTGCTTAATTATCAGGCTCCAACTTTGGTTTATATTGAACCAAAAGTCGATAAATTCAAATTAGAAAATTTTGCCCCATTTGTAAACGGAAATAACATTCATGAAATTTTCAAAGAACTTTCAGATGCTATGTACCACATTGAAAGAAATGGAAATGCAAAAATAATTTTAACTGATTTATCTATAAAACTGACTCGTTTAATTCATAAAAAATAGTTTTCAAATGAATAATGTTGCCTCCATTTTACTATTAGCTTTTTTAGCCTTAACCTTCTTACAATCAGGATATGAAAAAATATTTTATTGGAAAGATAATGTCGAATGGCTCAAAGGACACTTTGCCAAAACACCATTAAAAAACCAAGTGCCTCTGGCTTTGCTTCATCTTTTAATTCTTGAATTAATTTCCGGAATTTTATGTGTAGTTGGTGCCATACAATTGTTAACAAATAGTGGTCGCGAATTTGGTTTTTATGGCGCAATATTTTCCTGTATTTGTTTGTTAATGATGCTTTTTGGGCAAAGATTAGCCAAAGATTATGACGGTGCGAGAACCATTGTAATTTATTTTATTCCGGCCGTAATGGCTGTATATTGGTTGAATTAAAATGTGCAACAGAATCCCGATAACTATCGGGAGTGTCAAAAAAATAAATTTGTTCGCTTTATCCGGACAGTAAATAAAAATTTTATATTAAAAAAATGAATCCCAAACACCCTTCAGAATCCTTAACTATATTAACCGATTTAGTTTTACCGAGCGAAACAAATCCTTTAAATAACCTTTTTGGAGGTGAACTATTGGCCCGTATGGATCGTGCAGCAAGTATTGCAGCCCGCAGACATTCACGCCGCATTGTAGTAACGGCATCAGTAAATCACGTTGCTTTCAACAGGGCTATTCCCCTTGGAGCCGTAGTGACAATAGAAGCAAAAGTTTCCAGATCTTTTAAAAGTTCTATGGAAGTTTTTATAGATGTTTGGGTAGAAGACCGTGAATCCGGAAGCAGAACCAAAGCCAACGAAGCCATTTATACTTTTGTTGCAGTGGATGATAGCGGAAGACCTGTTGAAGTTCCGCCAATTGCACCCCAAACTGAGCTTGAAATACAACGTTTTGATGCTGCTTTGCGTCGTAAACAATTGAGTTTACTATTGGCCGGGAAAATAAAACCTTCTGAAGCTACAGAATTAAAGGCTTTATTTTTATAGTGAAATTTGTGACAATTTGGAACAATTTGAGAGAATCAAACTTCAAAAAAAAGAACTAATTTTACAAAATACAAGCCTGATACAAATCTAAATCAGTAAGTTATCATTTCTGGTTTGTTTTTGAGAATGAATTATAAAAATTTACATGAAAGAAAAAGAAAAAAAAGAGATGAGTTCAGAGAAAGAAGCCAAATTAAAAGCGCTACAACTTACGCTTGACAAATTAGATAAAACATACGGAAAAGGAACCGTAATGAAAATGGGCGATAAAGCCATTGTAGAGGTTGAAACTATTTCTTCAGGTTCTCTTGGTGTTGATTTAGCTCTTGGAGTTAATGGTTACCCTAGAGGAAGAATTATAGAAATTTACGGTCCGGAATCTTCTGGAAAGACCACTTTAACGTTACATGCAATTGCTGAAGCTCAAAAAGCCGGCGGAATTGCTGCTTTTATAGATGCTGAACATGCTTTTGATAGAAATTATGCTGAGAAATTAGGCGTAGATATCGAAAACCTGATCATATCTCAACCAGACAACGGGGAGCAAGCTTTAGAAATTGCTGAGAACTTAATTCGCTCAGGCGCAATTGATATTGTGGTAATTGACTCTGTTGCTGCATTGACTCCAAAAAGTGAAATCGAAGGTGAAATGGGAGATTCTAAAATGGGTCTTCACGCACGTTTGATGTCTCAGGCTTTAAGAAAATTGACAGGAACAATCAGCAAAACAAATTGTACTGTTTTCTTCATCAACCAGTTGAGAGAGAAAATTGGTGTTATGTTTGGTAACCCTGAAACTACAACGGGTGGTAACGCCTTAAAATTCTACGCTTCAGTTCGTTTGGATATTCGTCGTTCATCTCAAATTAAAGATGGTGAGAATGTTATAGGAAACAGAACTAAAGTAAAAATTGTAAAAAACAAAGTTGCACCACCTTTTAAAACTGCCGAATTTGACATTATGTACGGAGAAGGAGTTTCTAAAACTGGTGAAATTCTTGACTTAGCGGTTGAATTTGAGATCGTTAAAAAAGCAGGATCATGGTTTAGCTACGGAGATACAAAATTAGGACAAGGTCGTGATGCTGTAAAATCTTTAATCAAAGATAATCCGGAATTAGCAGATGAATTAGAAGTAAAAATTAAAGCCCATATTAAAGATTTAGCAAGCGCTTAATTTCTATAAAGCTTTAATAAATAATACTTTATACCAACCCGACAGGTTTTTAAAATCTGTCGGTTTTTTTATTTTCAAAAAAAGTATAAAAACTGCGCAACCATTTTAAGATAAGTTCATCTAGTAAACAGACATAAGATTTGATTGGTATTAGGCCATAATACCCAATTCAAACTTTTTTCAGAATAAATTTGGTTGTTTGTTCGATAAAATCCGTTAGTTTTCAATACTAGCGGGTTTTTTATTAGATTTTTTAAGAAGTTTCAGGTTTTCACGCAACCTTTTTTATTTTTTGCTTTCTATACTATTATGACGTTAACTTGAGTTTAAAGCAAACTCTTTATTATCAATTCTTAATATTTTTAACCATGAAAGAGAAAATAGAAGTGTTGTACAGTAAAAACCGCAAAAAAACCAAATTGAAATTTAAAAAAGTATTGCGTTTTATTTCAGAGAAAATAATTCATCGATAGTATTTTTTGATATAAAATGGGGATTTTAATTCAAAAGAAAACCCGGCAACTTTAACGAGCTGTCGGGTTTTTATTTAAATCTATAATCTATTCTCTCTACTCTTTTTTCTATTCTCTTTCCTCTTTATTCTTTTCTTTCTTAAACTGAAGTAAACCTTTATAAATCAATTGTCTTACTTCGTCACGAAGTGCTTTCCTATTTTCACTTGTCAATTCTTTTGTTTCTACGAAAGGCAGAATTTTCACTCTCATTTTACCCGGACTTCCGCTTAAAAAAGTATAGGAGAATCGTTCTTTGTTATCAGCAAAAACAATAGGAACAATGGGAATTTGATGTTCAATGGCTAAACGAAAAGCACCGTCTTTAAACTCATCCAGCAAAATACTTTCGTCGTCAGGAACTCCGCCTTCCGGAAAAATACAAATACTAAGTCCCTGACTAAGCCTGTCTTGAGCTCTTTTAAAAACTTCATTTTTACTTTTCGAAGAGTTTCTGTCTACCAGAATACAAGTTCGTTTATAGAAAAACCCAAACAAAGGAATTTTCGAAAGTTCTTTTTTCCCAACAAATACAAAAGGATTACGCACCACAGCCAGCATCAGCATAATATCCGTCATCGAAGTATGATTGGCTACGATCATATAGCTGGTATCTTTAACTAGTTTCTGCTCGCGCTTCACCGTATAATAAAAACCCATGCCAAAAAGGATGAATTTAGCCCAAATGCGGGCCATTTTAAAGAAATAGGGGTATCCCCTTTCTGATATAATAGAAATAAGCAAAAACGGCAGCATAATCAATATCGGAATGGCCATCAAAATGTAAAACCAAATGCGCCACAAAACCCAAAAAACAACTTTAATTCCTTTCATAGTTTCAAATGTAATAAAACAGAAATGAATTATACAAAAAGAATTTCTAGTGTAGCTATTATGCGGTACGTTTTTTTACCGCAAAGTTCACAAAGTTTTTTCGCAAAGAACGCTAACATATTTCTCGCAAAGTAGCTAAGCCGCAAAGAAAATAAACTTTGCGGCTTAGCGACTTTACGAGATTAAAATAAAACAGCGTGGTAAAATTTATGTATTTTGCAGTAAAAAAACGAACTTTGCGTTTAGTAATAAGAAAAAACTAGAATGGCAAAAATACTTACTGGTGTTCAGAGTACTGGAACGCCACACTTAGGCAATTTATTGGGAGCAATTATTCCAGCGATCGAATTATCAAACAATCCCGGAAACGAATCTTTTTTGTTTATCGCTGATTTACATTCGATTACACAGATTAAAGACGGCAAAACATTGCGCGAAAACACTTTTAGTGTCGCTGCTGCATGGCTTGCTTTTGGATTAGATATTGATCGTGTTACATTTTACAGACAATCTGATGTAACCCAAACTACTGAATTGACCTGGTATTTAAGTTGCTTTTTTCCATTTCAAAGACTGACTTTAGCGCATTCTTTCAAAGACAAAGCAGATCGTTTAGATGATGTAAACGCTGGTTTGTTCTCTTATCCGATGTTAATGGCAGCTGATATATTACTTTATGATGCTGAATTTGTGCCCGTTGGAAAAGACCAGTTGCAGCACTTAGAAATTACTCGTGATGTCGCTTCTCGTTTTAATCACCAAATGGGCGAAACATTTGTAATTCCTGAAGCTAAAATTCAGGAAGACAGCAAATTGATTCCCGGAACAAATGGTGGAAAAATGAGTAAGTCTGCCAATAATATTATCAATATTTTCCTGGATGACAAAACATTGCGCAAGCAGGTTATGAGCATCGAAACAGATAGCACACCACTTGAAGATCCTAAAAATCCGGATACTTGTAATGCATTTGCAATTTATTCATTGCTAGCAACCGAAGCTCAAATCGCCGAAATGAGAGCGAATTATTTGGGTGGAAATTACGGATACGGTCACGCTAAACAAGCTTTGTTTGAACTGATTACAGAAAAATTCAAAACCGAAAGAGAAAAATACAATTACTATATCAACAATCTTGACGAAGTTGATGCTTTATTGAAAAAAGGAGCCGGAAAAGCTTCTGTTATTGCTGATGGTGTTTTAGCCAAAGTTCGTGAAGTACTTGGTTTTGGTAAATAAATTATTCTGCCACGAATTACCCTAATTTTCACGAAATTAATTCGTGTTGATTGCTATAATTCGTGGCAAATTTTACTTTTTAAATCGCCTCAAATAATTTCCCTGGCAAAGACCGAATTACCCCTTTAAGCTCCATATTCAAAAGTAATCCCGAGATTTTATAGATTGGAAAATTGCATTGTAACGCGATCATATCCAGTAACTCTTTTCCGTTTTTAAGCAAAAAATCATATATTTTTTGTTCATCAGCTTCAAGTTCTACAAACAATTGTTTCTGGATCGTTTTTCCTTTATTTTCTATATCCCAATTTAAAATATAAATCAAATCAGCAGCGCTTGTTGGTACGTTTGCTTTTTGAGTTTTAATAAGATCATACAACCCTGACTATATTAGTCTGTAACCCGGCCAGGAACGGCAAAACATCACGATTATAATCATTGGCAAGGTTTGCGGTAATAAGCCAACCTCCTCTATCTGCTGATTCTATCACAATTGTAGCTTCGGTCATACCGGCAACAATCCTGTTTCCGCGTCCAAAATTCTCTTTATCCGGATTTGCAGTACTACAAAACTCAGTAATGAATCCCCCATTTTGTTCTATTGCAGCCACATATTTCTTGTGCGTTTTTGGATAAATTTGGTTTAAACCATGTGCCAAAACTCCAATAGTCTGCAAATTATAATCCATTGCCAATTGGTGCGCCACGATATCAGCTCCATATGCAAAACCACTTACAATAACAGGATCCAGCGGTGCTAAATCTTTGATTAACTTTTTACAAAACTCAATTCCGTAGGAGGTTATCTGGCGTGTTCTCACAATACTTATTATTTTCTTGCTTTTTAAATTTATATTTTCAGCAGAAAAAATTAAAACCGGAGAATCGAAACAATGTTTCAGGCGTTCCGGATAATTTTCGTCCTGAAAAAAAAGAGACATTTATGTGGTTTGCATTAATAAATTTAAGTTCGCGATTGGCTTTTTCGAAAATCGATTTGTCTTTCAAATTATTTAGTAAAACAGGGCCAACTCCATCAATAGCAGCAATTTGATTTGTTTTTGTTTAAAAAATTGCTTCGGCATTTCCGCAATGAGCGAGTAATTTTTTAGCCATTATATCTCCTACTCCTTCAACTTTTAATAAGGCTAATAAATAAAATAAATCTTGATCTGACATGAATTGAATACGGTTAAATGGCGGCGAAAAATATCTTGATGAAACAATTCTTAAATTAATTTTAAGAATGCCAAAGATATAAATTAGAAGTAAATTCTTTCAAAAAATATAAAATTATATTTATTCCAACACTTTCCAAAAAAGAAGAATTAAACACAACTAATTGAAGATTAATTGTCTATAAAATTATTCGAATTGTTAATAAAAATTGTGAATAAAATTTTGATAACTATATTCGTTGCATAACTTTGTTACTATGAAAATCGAAAACTATATAGCACAGTTATTGTATCGTTATCAGTGTGTAACGGTTCCAGGGTTTGGAGCATTTTTAACCGAAATTCACTCGGCGCAGCTGAATGAAAGCACAAATTCGTTTTTTCCTCCTAAAAAATCGATCTCATTTAATAGCCACTTGAAAAACAATGACGGGCTATTGGCAAATCATATCGCTCATGCTGAAAAAACATCTTATGGTTTTGCAGTGAGTGCTATTGCTTTTGAAGTGGTAAGCTGGAAAAAAACTTTAGAAGAGAATGGTGTTATCAGCCTAAAAAATATAGGTGAAATTCGTCTAAATTCTGAGAAAAATATAATTTTTACACCAAACGATCAAACCAATTATTTGGCAAGTTCTTTTGGACTAAGTCCATTTGTTTCTCCAATTGTAAAAAAGGAAAACTTCGAGAAAAAGATCAAAGAAATCGAAGAAAGAGAACCAGTTGCCTTATATGAAAATGACGAGGAAAGATCATCAAATTCATTCCTGAAATATGCTGCAATTCTTGTCTTAGGACTAGGAATTACGGGAAGTATTGGATATCCTTTGTACCAAAATCAAATCGCTACCAAAACACTTATTGTAGAAAGTGCTGTTCAGAAAAAAGTACAAAACAAAATACAGGAAGCTACATTTTTTATCCAAAGTCCATTGCCTGCTGTAACACTTTCTGTTGATTCTGCAAAAGTAGAAGTTGCTGCAGAAAAAGCAATGTCATACCACATTATGGCTGGTGCTTACAGAAGTGAACAAAATGCAAGAAAAGCTTATAACCAATTGATCAAAGACGGTTTTAAAGCCCGAATGCTGGGAGAAAACAAACACGGTTTATTTCCGGTTTTATACGGAAGTTATGCTACAATGGCCGAAGCCGAAAAAGCACAAAAAGAAATACAAAAAGGTGAAAATCCAGATGCCTGGATTCTTGTCGAAACACTATAATAAAAAATCCTATCGGCCGCGGCGGATAGGATTTTTTTTGTCTTATTTTATCTTTAAAAAACCTTATCAGGCCTGACTTCAAAAGGCACAATCCTATTTTTGTTCTTAACTTTTAAAGAACAAAATACAATGAAAAACACGCTAAAATTACTTTTTGCATTTTTGTTTATTCTGAATTCTAATTCATTTTATGCTCAGAAAATAACCACAACTGAAAAATCTCAGAAAATTGCACAGAAAAAATTAGATAAAGAAGCGCAAAAATCTACAGAAGATTATCGAAAAAAGCTGGACAACGATCAATCGCAATTAAAAAAAGAACAAAAGAAGCTGGAAAGGCATCAAAAAGACCTTAAAAACGCTGAGAAAGATCTTGAATCAACAAACAAAAAAAATCAACAAATTAGAGTCTAACAAACAGAAACTCGAATCGAAAATAAACTCAAGTTCTGTTTCTGAAGAAGATCTTCAAAAACAACAAATAAAGTTGAAAGATCATGATCTTGATATTCAAAAACTTAAATTAAAAAAAATAGAACAACAGAAAAAACTTGAAAAAGTAAAAGCTGAATATTAAAACAAAAATCCTACTTGTCGCAAGTAGGATTTTTTTGTTTAACGTGAAACAATTCTAGCATCCTGAGAAAGAGTAACTTTATTGCCCTTATAAATTCGTAATCTCGCCGGAGGCGAATTTTTTTCGCCTAAAACGATGATAGCACACTCATAAATAAAACCGTCTTTTTTAAATTCATACTGATGATTTCCACCAATTCCTTCTACAACAAATTCTCCGCCATTAATCACTAAATCAGGTTTCTGAGTCATTTCTTTTTTGATTGACCACGAAGCATAACGGTAATTATTATTGCCTAAATTATCAATCCTGATTTTAAATTCAGCCGTCTCCAAAATACAAATTGGTGTCTGAAAGAAAGCAATACTGGGATCAAGCATCTTTTTCTGCGAAGCAATAAGTTTATTTCTAAGTTCGGTTTCTGCCTTTGATTGATAATTTACTGCCGTTAAACGTCCGTCGATATCCAGCCAGATACTGCCGTGATTTAACATAACTCCACGTAAACCCATATCATTCCAGCCTTTAGCTGGAGTCGATTTTATAATTTCATTTTTCAATGTTGCATCAAAAATTTCAGCATATCGCTTTATAAAATCGGTTTTATTGGCAACATCTGGTATTGGATAATCCCGCTTGAGCGGATAAACAACCCAATCGCCAAGAGCTTCTTTGTTGTCGCTTTTTACATTATCAATGAACTTTTTGACAAATTTCTGATACTCCATTTTTGATTCCTGGGCAACAGCAAAACTGCTGCAAAAAATCAATGCTATTAAAAACACCTTTCTTATTTTCATATTAAAACATTTTTAATTTGTTATTAATCTGGTAATTACAATCAAATATAAATAATTTATATTCGCTTTGAGCAAAGTCAAATGCATCTGAAACAAAAAATCCTACCCGCCGCAACGAATAGGATTTTTGTTTAACGTGGAACAATTTTAGCGTCCTGATTGAGAATTTCTTTTCCGTTTTGATAGATGGTTAAATTAGCTGGTGCTGAATCTTTTGTACCCAAAACTGTAATGTAACACTGGTAAAGAAAATTTCCTTTTTTGAAATCGTAATGATTATTTCCTCCAGTACCATCCCGAAACCATTTCCCGTTGGTGATAGTTAAATCTGGTTTTTCGCTCATGGATTGCTTTATTGACCATGAAGCATATCTATAATTATCATTTCCCAAATCATCAATTCGGACTCTAAATTTAGAGGTTTCTAAAATTACTTCCGGCGCTGTAAACTTTGCAATCGATGGGTGAAGTTTGTTTTTTTCAGAAGCTATCAACTTGTTTTTAAGATCATTTTCAGCTTTTGACTGATAACTTATAGAGAAAACTTTTCCGTTAGTATCCATCCATAAAGTTCCCTGATTTAGCATTATGCCACGCCAGCCCACTTCTGACCAGTCTTTTGCTGCATTCGATTTTGAAATTTCAGCTTTTAGTTTAGCATCAAAAATTTCATCATATCTTTTTACAAACTCTATTTTATTCTTGATAGACGGAATTGGATTGTCTCTTTTTAAAGGATATTTAATAGCCTCGGCAACAGCCTCTTTCCTATCATTTTTTACATTATCAATAAATTTTTTGACAAACTTTTGATATTCGGGTTTCAAGTCCTGCCCTGACATATTCTGAACCGTAATGCCTATTAAGAGGATGTATAGTAACTTTTTCATAATTTCTATTTTACATAATGTTTTTATAGTTGATTCTGAAATTTCATTAGAATCTTCAAAATCAAAATCTGAAATTCTAAGTTACAAAATCTGAAATCAATTGATACTGGCTTTGAACATTTTAAGTTCATCCCAGGTAAATTCATCTCCATATTTTTCCTTTAGAGGACTTAGGGATTCTTCCTGGTAAAACTCAAAAGCTTCACGCAAAGCCAGGATTTTATCATACGGTAAAACATCTGAGATCTCGACTTTTTTGGCCTGAATTAGTTTAACCAAATGCGTTTCTACTGTTTGAACGGTCAGTTTTCTCATTCGCGCAATATCTTCAATTGAATTTTTCTCCAGCCACAGATCATGGGTTTCTTCGATGGTTGTTCTCTTTTCGCCCTTTGGTGTGCTTTTATCTAATTTACGTGCCGTATAACGCACCACAGGTTCTTCAGATTTAAAAATATCAGTATTCGACATATTAAAATCCTCGCGAATCTTTGCAACCTTGTCTAATTTGTAGTTTTTAATCGCTGTAGAAGACAATTTCTCTTTACAGATGGTTTGGCCTGCAACGACAATTTCTATTAGCAATTTGGCCTTCATTAAGCGCAAAACGGCTTTGGTTTGCAAATCATCCAAAAAAGCAAGCTCTTCGTAGAACTCTTTTACTTTTTTAAATTTCTGGATTTCGGCCATTTTATTCAAAAGATCCGTCACAAGCTTGTCCATTGGTTTAAAGAAATAATCATAAGCTGCCACTACCCTTTCCTGTACAAAAAACAAATCGACCGTTTCTTTATTGAAAATTTTATTAAGCTGATGCACAAATTTCTGCGAAGGATCAATAAGCGAATCAATCGTTTCTAAGCGTTTATGCGCCCAAACAGAATGTTTTGGTTTTTCTGATGCAACTGCATTTTCATTATAACTAAAACGATGATTACGCCATTCCTGAGCCAAATCAGCCCAATTAAAACTGTTAATCAAATAGTTATGAATAAAATTTTTTGTTTCAAAGTGCAATGAATGTTTTAAAACTTCTTCTGTCGCCTTGTTTAAAGCATAATCCATAACATCCTGATCGTTAGAAATGCCATTCATTTGTAGCGGAGACAGCAAAATAAGTCCATTTAAGGACGTTAAACGCGATAATGCTACATATGCCTGTCCGGGCAAAAAAACTTGCGATACGTCGAGCGCAGCTTTCTCGAAAGTTAAACCCTGGCTTTTATGAACCGTTATGGCCCACGCCAGCTTAAGCGGATAATGCGCAAACGTGCCCAAAACTTCTTCTTCAACTTCTTTGGTGAGATCGTTTACTTTGTATCGAATGTTTTTCCATTCGTACTTCTCCACTTCGATGGTTTTATCTTCTTCAGGAAAATGAATGAATATTTCTTCTGCCGAAAGTGATTTTACAACGCCCATTTTCCCGTTGAAATAACGCTTTTCAAAAGACAAATCATTTTTAACAAACATAACCTGAGCGCCCACTTTGAGTTTCAGATTTTCTTCGACCGGAAAAATTTTCTCCGGAAAATCGCCGACAATAAAGGGCTGATAAGCGAATTCGTTTCCGGCTAGATCACCTATTGCCTGTTCGTTAATCGAATCTGCTTTAGCATTATGCGTAGTAAGTGTGATATAACCCGGATTGTTTTTTAAATCAAAATCAGGTTTGACATATTCGTTTAAAACCTGAATATCCTGAGGCGTGATCTGATTGTTTCGAAGGTTATTCAAAACGGATATAAAAGCATCATCAGACTGACGATAAATCTTTGATAATTCGATATATAATGGTGGAAACTGCTGAATTACATGCGAATGAAAAAAGAATTTTCCCTTGTAATAATTGCGTAAAGTTCGCCACTCTTCGTCCCTGATTACGGGTGGTAATTGCAATAAATCACCAATAAAAAGCACCTGTACTCCACCAAAAGGTCGTGAAATTTTACGCACAGTCTGCATCATAAAATCGATAGCATCCAGCAAATCAGCACGAAGCATACTGACTTCATCAATAATCAAAAGTTCCATGTTTTTGATCACATTACGCTTGACATTGCTCATTTTAAAATGTCGGCGCAAGGTCTCTTTATTCTCGAATTTCACCGTTTCAGTAAACTGAGAAGCCTCTTCGTAAGACGGAATAAAGGCAGAAAATGGCAATTGAAACATGGAGTGAATCGTAACTCCGCCTGCATTTAGTGCCGCAATTCCGGTTGGCGCTACCACTACCGTATTTTTGTGCGTTGTGGCAATGATCTCGCGTAAAAGCGTGGTTTTTCCTGTCCCTGCTTTACCAGTCAGGAAGATCGATTTTTGCGTTTGATTGATGAATTGTAAGGTGTAAGCAGCTGCTTCTGTAACGTTTTGCATTGGGCGTATATTGAAAAACTAAAAGTATCGCATTTTTATAAAAGAAAAAACCTAAATCTTGACAGATTTAGGTTTTTAAATTTAGTTAGTTAGTTTGGTATTATTTTTTAGCAGCTTCTCCTTCTTTTACTGCCGGTTTTTCTTCTGATTTTGGGCTTGATTTATACTTATCATTCAGAGCTTTAATGATATCTTTTGTAATATCATATTTCTCTTCAGCGTATAAAATCGAAGCAGCATCACCAGTACCGTAGATATAAGAATAACCGTTTTTCTTACCGTAATCTTTGATGAATTTTTTAACTCCACTTACTAGAGAATCCATTTCAACACCACTTTCCTGTTGCAATTGTTGAGACAAAGCTTGTTGAGCATAACCCAATTGTTGTTCTCTTTTTTGCAATTCAGCACCTCTTTGTTGAGCCCAAGCCTGACCGTTTGCTTGTGCCTGACTTTGAAAATTAGCAGCGTCTTGTTTAAAACGTGTAATCTCGGCTTGTAGTTGTCTTCCTTTTTCTTCAGCTTGCCCTTTGTATTTTGCTTCAAGGTCTTTTGCTTCAGTGTACTCTTTCATTAAAATTGAAGTATCTACGTAAGCTGTTTTTACTTCCTTTACTTCTGCAGTTTTAGTACATGAAACGGCGAAAATTGAAAGTGCGATAATTACTAATGCTTTTTTCATTTTTTGAATTTCTAATTTTTTAATGTATTGAAGACAAAAATATAAAAAAATAAATAGCATCAACATAAAGTTTAAAAAATGCTAGAATTTTATGATATTGTTTTTCTTTATGGAAAGAAAAATGTCAATAATTCAACGCTATTAAAAACGGCTTTCATAGCTTTTATTACAAACACTTTCTCAAAAAAGAAACAATTACCTTCACTTGACCTAAAAAGATGCCAAAAACATGCTATTTTAGGTTTTAGTCGTTTTTTTAATCTTAAAAGAAACTTGTATGCCTATTTTCCTAATTGATGTTTTTAAAACTCAAAACGGCAGAAAAATGTCAAAAAAATCATTTTGTCTTTTGAAATTTTAAAAAACAAAAATTAGAGTAACAACATTTTTAAAAACACTGTATTTTCAAAAATATAGAATTCAATTTTCGAAAAAATCAAAATTCATAACAATTTTTATCTTCACGATTTCAAAACTTAAAATCAGAAAAATTCAGCCTTAAAATTTCAAAAAAATAGCATTTTTCATGGTATTGTTTTTATTTATGGAAGCTTCCTAAAGCATAAAAAACCACTATCAAAAGTGGCTTTCATAGCTTTTATTAGAAAGACGATCTCAAAAAAGACATAATTACTCCTCACTTACAATAAAAAAACGCCAGAAATACGCTTAAATTGCGTTTTACTTGTTTTTTAAGACATAAATGTGCGATGAATACTCTTTTGTACTGCCCGCTTTTAAATTTGATTTTAAACCAACGAAAAAAGCACTGATGTAATTCATTTTTCCGGTTTTGTATTTTTCAGATAATAAACTCACATAAAAAGAATCAAATTTCATTGGAAGCACTTTTTCTAACTTCATGTCTACTTTTTCAAAAAGCGAGTGAATGGCTTTTTTCGAGAAATGCCAAAAGTGAATTGGCACATCATAAGCTGCCCAAAAAGTTTTGTAATGTTGCGCGTCGTAAGATTTAAAATTTGGAACCGCAACAATTAATGTTCCAGTTGGTTTTAATAAACGCTTCAATTCCTCGATTTGTAATTCTAAATTAGGAACATGTTCCAAAACGTGCCACATTGTAATCACGTCAAAAGAATTATTTTCAAGATCGCTAATTTCGTTCACAAAAGAAATTCCTTTTTGGATCGCAATATTTTTTGCCCTGTCGCTTGGTTCTACTCCAACAGTTTCCCAACCATCATTTTTTGCCGTTAATAAAAAATCTCCCGTTCCGGCACCAATATCCAAAATTCTTCCTTTTTGAGATTGTTCGTCATTGATCAAATTCAGTTTATTTTTTAAAGCAATATTTTTTACAAAGTGATATGCTTTTTCAAATAACGAACGTTTGTTATCCGTGTGCGAAATATAATCTTCGCTTTCGTAATATTTTCCAAGATTTTCTAAATCGGGTTGCGGAGATGTAATTAACATATCTAAATTTTCATCATGATACAATTCGAAAATTTCTTTAGATACAGAATGGTCTTTTACAGTAAGAAAATGTTTTTTGTTTAAAACGTCCATTTTTTAAATTATAGGTATTTGGTTTAATTTCATAGCAAACCCTAAAACCAGAAATTCTGTTTTTAGGGTCTATTTTTTATATTACAATTTTTCAGCGTTCCAATTAATTTTCACAGCCGAAAGTTTTTCATTTTCAATTCTAATGTCTTTACAAATCGTAAATCCGTTTTTCTCATAAAACTGAATTGGCGATTTGTACAATGTTGCATTTTGTTTTACTTCGTTTTTATTATCGATCACCCAACCATTCAAACTAGTATTATTCTTTTTTATTTCATTCATCAAAAGTGAACCATTTCCTTTGCCGTGTATTTCACTATTTAAAATTATAGCAAACCAATTTTCGTCTTCTCTCAAAAAAGTAAAAGTCCAACCCTGAATTTCATCTGAATCGTCAAGCAACAAATAATGTTTTGTTTTTGAAAGTCCGTTTAAATACAATTTAAAATCTTCAATAGTTTTCAAATTCAATTTTGCCGGATATTCGTTATTCCATAATTCACGTAAAGTTTCTTTTTCTTCTAATGATAAAATTTCTTTTTGAATAATTCTCATACAATGAATTTTAAATTTTGGTTATTTTGTCATTCGAGGAACGAGGAATCTCCGCAAGTAATTCCGTAATCAAAAGAATAAACTTTGTCGATCTTGCAACGGAGATTCCTCGTTCCTCGGAATGACAAACTATATCATTTCTTTATAAACAAACCAATATAGCTTTCTATTTAAAATTCGTTTCACGTGGAACAAATCCAATCTTCAATTTCAGATTATTTCAAAACCGAAAAACATATAAGTCAGAAATGGTTTCACGTGGAACAATTTAATAAACAATCTCAGTATTCAATTTTGAGCATTTACTGAAAATTAAAAACTGAGACTGAATACTTTCTTACCTTCCCATATAAATCAACAAAACCGAAATATCACTTGGTGACACCCCGCTTATTCTTGAAGCCTGAGAAATTGTAACAGGACGAATCTTGCTCAATTTTTGTTTTGCTTCAATCGACATTGATTTAATTTTATTGTAATCGAAATTTTCCGGAATCTTCACTTCTTCTAAACGAGTTAGTTTGTCAGCGTTGTTTCTTTCCTTTTCGATATAACCAGAATATTTGACCTGAATTTCGGCTTGTTCCAAAATTTCCTGATCAACATCATTCGATTCTATATATTCTTTTACTTTCTCAAATTTCAACATATCCTCTAAATCTATTTGAGGACGTGAGAAGACTTTAAACATTTTATCACCTTGCGTAATCGGAGCTGTTTCTTTCGCTTCCAAAATCGGATTAGTTTCTGCAACCGTTACACTCGTTTCTCTAAAGAAAGCGACCATCTTTTCAGATTCGTTCAATTTCTTTTCCATACGGCGTAAACGCGCTTCAGAAGCAAGACCAATTTCATGCGACATTGGCGTTAATCTAAAATCGGCATTATCTTGACGCAACAATGTTCGATACTCTGCTCTCGATGTAAACATACGATATGGTTCTTCCGTTCCTTTCGTAATCAAGTCGTCAATCAAAACTCCAATATAAGCTTCATCACGTTTTAAAATTAGCGGCGCTTTTTCATGCACTTTTAAATGCGCATTTATTCCAGCCATCAAACCTTGTGATGCCGCTTCTTCATATCCTGTTGTTCCGTTTATTTGTCCGGCAAAATATAAACCTTCAACTAACTTTGTTTCCAAAGTATGTTTCAATTGTGTTGGCGGGAAATAATCATATTCGATCGCATATCCAGGACGGAAGAATTTCACATTCTCAAATCCAACAACAGAACGCAATGCTTTGAACTGAATATCCTCCGGAAGAGAAGTTGAAAATCCGTTTACATAAACTTCACAAGTATTCCAACCTTCCGGCTCAACAAATAATTGATGACGATCTTTATCAGCAAAACGATTAATCTTATCTTCTATCGAAGGACAATATCTCGGGCCAAGACTTTTGATTCTTCCGTTAAACATTGGAGAACGATCAAAACCTTCTCTCAAAATATCATGAACATCCAATGACGTATATGTCATGTAGCAAGATCTTTGATTTATTAAAGGAACCGTTAAATCCGAATAAGAAAACTTATCCGGTTTCGCATCTCCTTTTTCTTCGTTCATTTTAGAATAATCCAAAGAACGTCCATCAACTCGTGGTGGCGTTCCTGTTTTCATTCTTCCTGATTCAAATCCGGCTTTCACCAAATCTTCAGTAATTCCTGTTGCAGCACTCTCACCTGCTCTTCCTCCTCCAAATTGTTTTTCTCCAATATGAATCAAACCATTCAGAAAAGTTCCGTTTGTCAATACAACCGACTTAGATCGAATCTCTACTCCTAACGAAGTTCTGATTCCTTTTATCTTTCCGTCCTCGATAATCAAACCCTTTACCATCTCCTGGTAGAAATCCAAATTTGGAGTTCCCTCCAACATCATTCTCCATTCTTCAGCAAAACGCATTCGATCACTTTGAACTCTCGGGGACCACATTGCAGGTCCTTTCGATTTATTCAACATCTTAAATTGAATTGCCGTGCGGTCGGAAACAATTCCTGAGTATCCTCCAAGCGCATCAATCTCACGCACAATTTGTCCTTTTGCAATTCCTCCCATCGCTGGGTTGCAAGACATCTGTGCAATGTTCTGCAGACTCATGGTAACCAATAAAGTTTTGGATCCTAAATTTGCGGCCGCTGCCGCGGCTTCAGATCCCGCATGACCTGCACCAACTACAATAACATCGTATTCTTCTAAAAACATTTTGTTTTATTATTCTCTGCAAACCGTTTAAGGCGATCCTCAGAATTATTTTCTCATTCTTTTGTTCCACGTGGAACGGCGCTAATGCGCAACTTTTAAATTCTGAAATTCAAATTTAGAAATTCTAAATTCCAATTCTGGCGTAGAAATATGTTCTGGAAAAAATTGCGCTTACGCAATTCAAATACCAAAATTAAAATCTCAGTCTAAAATCTCAAACCATAATTTCATTCAAACAAATCTCTTCCACGTGGAACAGACTACAATCAAAACCATTCTTCTCTTTCAAAATAAAACCTTCCTAATTCTTTTCATGTTCCACGTGAAACATTATATTTTTTTTCACAATCTACAATCTTGAATATACATGTTCCACGTGAAACATCTCAAATTGTTTTCAGAATATTTGATCTCTTTTCAAATAGTTCCACGTGAAACACTCTTCTGTATAATCTAAATCTTCTATCAATGTTTCACGTGAAACATCCGAATTTGGAACTTACACTTTTGAATTTATTTATTTTTATTCCTGTTCCACGTGAAACATCGCAATCTTCTCATCTTCTTTTGAACGCATAAGTTCAGCTTCAGAATCACTCTTGTCTTTGTATCCACAATAATGAAGTATACCGTGAGCCAAAACTCTTTTTAATTCTTCTGTAAAAGAAACATTAAAATCCTTAGCATTATCCTCTACTCTTTCTACAGAAACAAAGATATCTCCGTTTAGTTCGTTACCTACTGTGTAATCAAAACTGATAATATCTGTTAGTGTATCATGATTTAGATATTCTACATTTATCTTATGAAGATATTCATCATCACAAAAAATGTAATTTATCTCTCCTTCATTTTTTTTTTCAGAAACGATTACAGCGCTCAACCAATCTGCAAAGGCTTGTTCGTTCTCTAAAGTAAATTCGGTTTCGTAATTAAAATTGATCATTTTGTATTAAAATATTCTTGAACCTTTTGATTAAAATTCGAGCGCAAAGGTAGTGATTGTCTGTTTAATATCTCTACACTGTTTAAATAATCCAATAACGAACTTGGTAGTGCATTTGTTTTATTAGAAAATTCAGTCTTATTTGTTTCAGATTGACGCTTTGTATCTTGCCCCTGTTGTTGAACTGCATTATTTAATTTTAATAATTCTTGTTGAATATTAAGGATACGTTGCAGGTTCTCATTCTTAAAACCTTTATTCAAAAGTTGTTTTTCCGAGGCTTTCATTTGATCAATTACAGATCTTCCTTGAGAATCTAAACCTTGTTTGGCTAATTCTTTTTGTAATGCTTCACGAAGTTTTACTTGTTCTTTATAGATTTCCATAATAGCTTCAGCATCTCCTTCTCCGTCCTCACCATCTTTTCCGTCATTTCCTTTGCCTCCATTTTTATCTCCTTTACCATCTTTTCCCTGACCACTTTTCCCTTGTCCCTCTTTTCCTTGTCCTTGCTTTCCATCTCCAGATTTACCTTGTTGTCCTTCACCCTGTTTATCTCCAGGTTTGTCACCGGGCTTATCTCCATGTTTCATTCCTTCTTTCATTTTATCAGCAAGACCTTTTTGCTTTTGTATAATATCCGGTAATTGCATCCCTTGCCCGTCACCAGGTTTTGGTTTTCCTGCTCCTGGTTTCGACATAGACATCTGCATGTTATTTAATAAATCACTTAAAAAATCTGCCAATTTATTTGCAGATGAAACCGCATATTGCTGGTGCGAAACTCCTTTTGGAACCTGAACATCACTTAAAGTTTCAATAGCTTTATCTATATTGTACTGAACATTTCCTATTTCTTTTGTTACATCTTCGGCTACTTTTGGGTTACGTAAAGACAGTGCAAACAAACTATCATCGACATGTTTAAACTGTTGTTTTAAATTCTGCTGCACTTTAATGTTCTTCGTGAAAGCTGAAGAACCCAACTTCATAGATTTAAATTGTTTCATCACATCTTCCTGAGATAACGAATAAGCAAGAAGATTATCCAAAACCTGACGAAGCATTGCAACATCTTCTTCTAACTGTTCTTGTTCTCCGCCTTCCATACTTGAATCCATTTGCTCTGCCATACTCTTCATTTTCTTGGCTGCACTTTTTTGTTTTGGCTTAGCCGAAGAAGAATTCTTTTTACTTAATTCTTCAGAAGCTTTCTTCAAATCATCCTTGACATCTTTCTCTTTTGAAGCATCAGAAGGAATATCCAAAGGAGCTTTCAATGTCTTGTTTTCCTCTTTCAGATCTTTTAAATCTTCCTGAATTTTATCAAAAGCTTTATTAATATCTTCTTGTCTCTCCTGTGTATTTTCTTTTTCTTTATTCGAGAGCTGCTCTTGCTGATCTGCTAACTTCTTTAATTTATCTGCAACCTGTTCTGCTTTTTTAGAAACATAAAAACGTTTAGTTAATTCAACCAATTGCTCCAGATTACGAGATTGGTTCTTACTGATTTGTTTGAACTTTTCCATCTTGTCAAACAAATCTTCGCTATTCAGTTTGTCGTTTAAGTTCTTCAACTCATCCATCAACTTCTGATTTTTTTCTAAATCTTTCTCTGCATTGTCTAAACGCTTTTGCAAATCATCAGCTGTTTTATCTTTCTTTTCAGATTGAAATTTATCTAGATTCTTATTCATTTTCTCTGCAAATTGTTTCATCATTTCGTCTTGCTGTTTCTGACGTTTGATAAAATCATTTACTTTTTGTTGGTCTTTAAACTCTAAATTATCTTTCTCTTTTCCTGCTTTCTGAATCTTATCCATTTCAGAAAATTGCTTGGTTTGATTCTTCAAAGACTTCTCTAAACTATTGATATTTTCATTTTGCTGTTGTAATTCCATATCATGAATTTCATCTGTAGTAGAAACACGATCAGAAAAAACAGAAGACTTTGTACTCTTAAATCCATGTGGTGCATCATTATCAAAAACCTCAAAATAGTATTCATAAGATACTCCTTCCTGCACGGCAAGATTACTTGGGAAGTTAAAAACAAACTGATCAAACACACCGGACTTCACAGGTATTGTTCCACGCTTGGCAGTGTTTGGTTTGTTACGTTCGTAATACACAACCTGAAGTTTATACAATCCGTAGTCATCACCTAGCCTACCTAAAACATAATTTTTATCCAGCTTTAAACTGTCCGGGGCAGGGCTAACTGTGATCGTTGGATGCTGATCTTTGATAACGGAGAGCTGATAATCTAGTTTTTCGTAGTTTTTAACCTTATTATTCGATGTAAGAATTTGATATTCTGTATTTTGACTGATATTTTTAGCCAATTTAAACTCATTTTCGGCCTTATTGAACTTAAAAATTGAATTATCATCTTTCCAAACAATTTCCTGAGTCGATTGTGTATTCATTTTCCAGGTTACCAAAGTTCCTTCCGGTACAATTGCATTTCCTGTCCCCTGAATAGTTTCTGATTTTTTCTTTAGATAAGATGGAAAATTTAACACCATTTCGAAGTTGGCAATAGATGGAACTGTGATTACTTTCAACTCATATTCTTCAGATGAAACCGAATTTCCTTCAAAAGAAAACTGAACATTGGATACCGGTTTTTCAATCTTGAATTCGAACTTTCCAGGTTGAGATGATTCCATAAAATAACTTTCGTTACCAATATGGATCATTACATTTTCCGGAACTATGTTTCCAACGGATTCCATTTTAATCACGAAATCTTTGTTTTGTTCTGTTTGTAAATTAGAATTTAGAACTACAAATTTGAAAGGTGCCGGTGGTAAAAATGTCGCATTAAAATGTACTACTCTATCTAAACTTTGAGAAATAATATTACTATTTCCTGAAATATAAAACACAGCAAAAAGTAAAATTGGAATAATAGCTAATGGCAAATACTTTTTGTTGGTTTTAAAATTAATGGCATTCCCAAACGGAATTGGCTGCAATGAATTTGCTTTTTGCTCTATCGAAGCCAACATCAACTCTGAACTTTCTGTTGAATTCTCAGAAGCTGACAATTGCAAAAAGTTCGTCAGCTTATCACTTACTTCTGTAAAATGATTTCCAATAATAGTTGAAGCCTGATTATAATCAATACCTTTTTGAAGTTTGAACAACTTAAAAATCGGGAACAAAATAAAACGAAACAATAGAAACACTTCTACCACAATAAATATCCAGAATAATAATGTTCTTCCTAATGGTTTCAACCAAAGAAAATACTCAATAAAGAGCGTGAACAAGAAATACAATAATCCAAAACCAATAAAAAGAAGTCCTCCTTTTATCAATTCATTCGTATAATATTTCTTTATAAATGCTTCTAGCTTTTGGTATATAGCAGATGTTGTTTTCAAAGTATATCTGTTTTATTTATAACCCATAAAAGTACTAATTATAATAATACCTTTTAAGATTCTAAGTTACTAAGACGCTAAGGTTCTAAGATCGAAAAATCTGAAATCAACATTCTAAAATCTAAAATCATAAAACGTATCTTTGCATCAAAATTTAAACAAATGTCAAAGCAAGTTCGTGTGCGTTTTGCACCAAGTCCAACAGGACCTTTACATATTGGCGGAGTTCGTACTGCCCTATTTAATTATTTATTTGCCAAAAAAAACAATGGTGTTTTTTATTTAAGAATTGAAGACACAGACCAAACTCGTTTTGTTCCTGGTGCCGAAGCTTATATTATGGAAGCACTAGAATGGTTAGGAATTTCTCCTGAAGAAACCGTTGGGAAAAATGAAAAATTTGGTCCGTACAGACAAAGTGATCGTAAAGAATTATACCAAACTTATGCAGATCAGTTGATCAATTCAGGTTGGGCATATTATGCTTTTGATACTGCAGAAGCTCTTGATGCTTTGAGAAAAGAACAAGAAGCTGAAGGAAAAACATTTATTTACAATCATACCATTCGTGAAAAGTTAGATACTTCTCTGGTAATTTCTGCTGAAGAAGTAACTAAAAGAATTGCAAATGGAGAACATTATGTGATTCGTTTTAAAACTCCGGTTGATGAAACTTTGCATTTGAAAGATATCATTCGTGGTGATGTAAAATTCGAAACGAGTTTACTTGATGATAAAGTACTATTCAAAAGTGACGGAATGCCAACATACCATTTAGCGAATATTGTTGATGATCATTTGATGGAAACATCACATGTAATTCGTGGTGAAGAATGGTTGCCATCAATGCCACTTCACGTTTTATTATACAGAGCTTTTGGTTGGGATGCTCCTGAATTTGCACATTTACCTTTGATTTTAAAACCAGTTGGAAACGGAAAATTATCTAAAAGAGATGGAGATAAATTAGGATTTCCTGTGTTCCCATTAGAATGGAAAACCGAAGAAGGTATTTCATCTGGTTACAGAGAGAAAGGATTTTTCCCGGAAGCAGTTGTAAATTTCCTTGCTTTTTTAGGTTGGAATGACGGAACTGATAAAGAATTATTTTCGTTAGAAGAATTAGTTGAGTCTTTTGACTTGAACAGAGTTCATAAATCCGGAGCTAAATTTGATCCGGAAAAAAACAAATGGTTCAATCACCAATATTTGATCAAACAAAATAATGAAGATTTAGCGACAAGCTTCACTCCTACTTTGGTAGAAAAAGGTGTTGATATTTCTAAATTTGACATAACAAGAATTGTTTCTTTGATTAAAGAAAGAGCTCATTTTGTTTCTGAATTTTGGGATTTGACTGATTTCTTTTTTCAGGCCCCAACATCTTATGATGAAAAAGCAAGCAAAAACTGGAAGGAAGAAACTCCGGCTTTAATGCAGGAATTGATTTCTACCCTTGAATATATCGATGGATTTGATTCTGCAAATATTGAAGCAATCGTAAAAGACTGGTTAATTAAAAACGAAATCGGTATGGGGAAAGTAATGCAGCCTTTCCGTCTAAGTTTGGTTGGAGCTCTTAAAGGTCCTCACCTATTTGACATTGTTGAAATCATTGGAAAACAAGAAACTATTGCAAGAATTCAGAAAGCAATTTCAACACTATAATTTTTTTTACCATTAAGATATTAAGTTCATAAAGCTTGGCTTAATTTTTCTTAATCTCTTAATGGTAAAAAATAACTTTATATTAAACGCTAATACACATTGATAAAATGTTGTTAGCTTTTTTTTTACGCTTAAAAAAATTGAATTTGGCAGATTATTCGTAATTTACCAGATCATAAAAACTAAATCAATATCATTATGGGTACAGCATTTATTATCATTTTAGTCTTAGGATTTTTTATTTTAATGTCTTCCTTTTTCACCGTTAAGCAACAATCATCGGTAATTATAGAAAGATTTGGAAAATTTCACAGCGTGAGAAATTCAGGATTGCAACTTAAAATTCCAATAGTTGACAGATTGGCCGGACGTGTAAATCTGAAAATTCAACAACTTGATGTTATCATCGAAACCAAAACTAAAGACAACGTTTTTATCAAAATGAAAGTTTCGGTTCAGTTTAAAGTAATTCAGGAAAAAGTATATGATGCTTTTTATAAACTAGAATATCCACACGATCAGATTACTGCTTATGTTTTTGACGTTGTTCGTGCCGAAGTTCCTAAACTAAAACTGGATGATGTTTTTGAAAGAAAAGATGATATCGCGATTGCAGTAAAAAGAGAATTGAATGAAGCGATGACTACTTATGGATATGATATTATCAATACTTTGGTAACAGATATTGATCCGGACATTCAGGTTAAGAATGCCATGAACAGAATTAACGCTGCTGACAGAGAAAAAACGGCTGCTGAATTTGAAGCTGAAAGTTCAAGAATCAGAATCGTTGCAAAAGCAAAAGCCGAAGCAGAAAGTAAACGTTTACAAGGACAAGGTATTGCAGATCAGCGTCGTGAAATTGCAAGAGGTTTAGTAGAAAGTGTTGAAGTTTTGAACAATGTTGGGATAAATTCTCAAGAAGCTTCTGCCCTTATTGTAGTTACTCAACATTATGATACATTACAAGCCATTGGTGCTGATGCCAATTCTAACTTGATCTTGTTACCCAACTCTCCTCAGGCCGGAAGTGATATGTTGAATAATATGGTGGCATCGTTTACAGCATCAAACCAGGTTGGTGAAATGATGAAGAAAAACAACAAAAAAATAGAGAAGAAACCTAAACCTATTGAACCACAATCAGGTTACGAAGATGACATTCTACCAGAAACAAAATAATATTACAAAGTAAAAAAGAGGCTTAATTGCCTCTTTTTTTATTGATAAACCAGTTGATTATATATGGTAAAATTGATTGTAAAATTTGCGGATATGATCTGGTAAAATATTCTTTATAAGAAGAAAAAACGCCACCAACAATACTTTGTGGTGTTATAGATTCTTTTGTTTTTTGAAAACTTAAGACCAGTTTTTGATAATTGATCTCCTTCTCGAGTTTCAAAATTTCTAAATCTCTTTCGATTGCTGCGTATGATGAGTATTTTTTAGTTTCCATAATTAGTCATTAAAAAAGATTTCTGAAAATTTCTCTAATATCGGACCTTCAACAAACTTGTCCTTCAGGAAGAAAAGTAAAATTGTAAAGAGCAAATAGATCCCTCCTACTGCCAGAAAACCAAGTGCATTACTTTCGAACAAAGCTCCAAAAGCATATGCTGCGGCAAAAGATCCAAAAATCATTACCATACTAAAACACAATAAAATCAAAGTAAACTTTAAAATTAAAGTTGTTGATTTCATGGCTACTTTAAAACCCCAAAGTTTATAATAAGCTAAATGACTTTCCATATAAACTTTAGCCTGATCCTGAATATTCTCGGTGTTTTCTTTTAATTCTTCAAATGCCATAATTGTAATTTTAATTAAAAAAAAAGAAGCACAAAACTCATGACTCAATAACTGGAGTCGATTATTCTAAAATTAAAATAACCAAACAATCATCAAAATCACATTGAGCTTTGTGCTTCCTGGATTATTATTTTTGAAGCTTAGCGTTTTGCGCTTTTAAGTCAGCTAATTTAGATTCCAAAAAACCAATTACTTCTTCAGTTTTATAACTCATGTTTGAAAGTAACTCTCCATAAGTTCCGTCTAAATTTTCTTTTGCTTTTGTAAATTTTTCACGTAGAACTTCAGAACTTGCTGAAAGTGAATCTTGCAAATTATGTTTCGCATCATCTAAACCTTCCTTAAGTTTAGCACGGGTTTTTGATCCTTTGTCCGGAGCAAATAAAATTCCGATTGCTGCTCCTACTGCAGCACCAGCTAAAATTGCTGCAACTGTATTTACGTTTTTTGACATAATATTAAAATTTAAATGAATACTAAAGGTACTGTTTTTTTGAATTATAAATTATTGCTTAAATGTAATTTAATAAAAATTAACACTAAATTTAATACACATAAGCAACAGCTTCATACTTACCATCTGCTTTTTCAACAATACTCACAAATGGATATCCACTTGAAGCCGATTGTGTTTTGATTCTCATAGCAGTCTGGTTTTTATTTGCAATTGGCGGTTCTCCTTTTGTCTTTGTCGAGACTCCTGAAAAATTGGCCACTTGTTTTAAACCTATTGTCTTGTCCTGAGATAAAACAGTTACGAATTTATAATCTGATTTTGAATCTACTATAACTTTATCAGAAACTTTCTGAGTTTGATTAGATTGTTTATTGGTAATTTTTGAAACTGCGTATTTGCTGATTTTATGTTCTTCGGCACTTCCGTTCAAGGAATAATAAACCAAATCATTTTCGACTTTTATAAAATTAACATCCAGTTCTTCACCATTGTGTTTTGTAATTTGGTGCGTTTGAGAAATTGCAATATTTGCAAATAAAATCGATAGCGTAAAAAATAGAATTTTCATAATATTAAAATTTAAGGATTAAAATTGTTTTTGCCAAAACCAAAGACAAAATTTCAAATAAGCCATAAAATTAATTTCATGAAATTTTTAAATTATGAACTACCCTCTGAAAAATACTTTTACGCTAGAAGTATTATCAAAATACAATCACAATTACAATTGACCATAAAACCAATCTTTAGAATTCAGATTTAGAATTAGCCTTAAAACCAAAAATTATTCATTTTTAAATTTTAGAAAAATTCAGATTCGATTCTTAAGTGAAATTAGAAATTTGACACTTTAGATTTGACCTTTGGATAAAAATACCAACTTTATAAACAATTGTATGTTAACAACGCGTTAAACTAAGAAAATAGAGCTCAAAAACTTAAATAAAGCTTAAAAATCAACAATAATTCAAAAGATGATTAATGACATGAAAGAAATGAAAAAATAGCTTAAAATCAACTTATGAAAGCCATTTTTAATCGTATCCATCTATTGAAATTACATTTTACATAGTTTTACTAAATAATAATTAAAAACATTTAAATTATAAATTAATATAATTTTAATTGATTATATAAAATCAGCACAATTTAAAATATGTGGTTAAAATTAAAACTTGAAATAAACCTAAATAAATGATGATTTTACTTTTAGAAGCAATTTTACCTTAAAAAGTCATAAAATTAGACAAACAAAATCGAAAATTAAAATAAAGACATCTATTAAATGATTTTTTAAAATATGATTAATAACCTAAAAGAGTTAAAAAAATAGCTTAAAATTAATTTATGAATGTCATTTTTAATCGGTAAAAATGATATAAAATTAAAGAATAATAGTTTTAATATATAATAGTCAAAAACTTAAAAAATAAAAATTAGTATAATAAAAATTGATTTAAAATCTAGTAGTTGAAAATTGACAAATGAAAAATCTAAAAAAGATGAGAGATGACTAAATCATAATCAACCTTCAACTTTATAAACAATTAGATGTTAACAACCCAAAAAACAAAGCAAAACTAGCTCTAAAATTAAAATAAGAGCTTATATTTAATTATCTTTTAAAAGATGATTAATGAGATGGAAGAATTAAAAAATTCACTTAAAATCAATTTATGAAGGTCATTTTTAATCTCCTAAAACTATGATTTTTTATTTTTCAATAGAAAACTTAAATAATAAAAAAAGCGCTTATAAAAAGCGCTTTTCGATAGATTATAATGATATTATATCTTTACCATTTCCTTAAGAATTTCAATTTCTCTCTCTGATGCATTTTTTGGAGGATTTGAAAATAATTTCAAAATATCATCGTCAAATTGATTTCTCAAATTTGAATCTTCAATATCTCTTAAATTCAAAAGTGCTTTCGAACGAACATAAGTTGACTCACTTCTTAAAGACATTGTATATAATTTTTTGATATCATCTTCTTCAAAATCCTTAGATTTCAAAATTGAATATTTCAAAATAAACTGAGCAAATAACAATGATCCTTTATTATTGTTGATATTCTTCTTTAATGAATTTTGCAATAAAGAAAAACTTGAAACATTTTTGATGCTCTCCCCTATTGCACTTTCGATTGCAATACGTTCCGGTTTAGTCTCAACTTTAAAATATTTGTTGATATCTTTCAAAGAATTATTGATGCTGTTTTCTTCTTTTTTACCTTTTTCTTCCCAGGCATCTTTAAGTCCAACAGTCTTGTTAAAAACTAATTTTGAAGGAGTTGAATCTTTATCAACAGTAAAATAACCCAAACGTTGAAACTGAAATTTATCCTCGTTTTGAGCTGTTGATAAACTTGGTTCAACAAATCCGGTGATAATTTCTAATGACTTTGGATTCACAAAATCTAAGAAATTTTTGTCTTTATAACTGTCCGGAGCTTCATCTGTAAACAAACGATCATACATACGAACTTCTGCTTCAACTGCATGAGAGATAGAAACCCAGTGTAATGTTCCAGACACTTTTCTTTGACTTGCTTCTGTCCCGCTTCCGCTCAAAGAATCCGTATCATATGTTACCTGAATCTCTGTAATATTTCCGTCTTCATCTTTTTTAACACTTTCTCCTTTAATAATATAGGCATTTTTAAGACGTACTTCTTTTCCTAAAGTTAAACGGAAAAATTTAGCAGGAGCTTCTTCAAGAAAGTCCTCTCTTTCGATGTACAATTCACGGGAAAAAGGTACTTTTCTGAAACCTGCATTCTCATCTTCCTGATTATTTTCGGCTTCTAACCACTCCTCTTTTCCTTCAGGATAATTTGTAATCACCAATTTTACAGGGTCTAAAACAGCCATTACACGAGGTGCAATTTTGTTTAAATCTTCACGAATACAAAACTCTAAAACCGATACATTGATCAAATTATCACGTTTTGCAATTCCGGTTGTATTGGCAAAATTACGTAAGGAAGCAGCAGTATAACCACGTCTTCTTAGTCCTGAAATTGTTGACATTCTTGGATCATTCCAACCCTTAACATGCTTTTCCTTAACTAGTTGCTGCAATTTTCTTTTACTAACAACAGTATGTGATAAGTTACGTCTTGCAAATTCTCTTTGCTTTGGACGTAGTTTATTATCCTCTAAAATCTGGTCTAAAAACCAATCGTATAATTCACGGTGAGGCAAGAATTCAAGTGTACAAAATGAATGTGAAATTCCTTCTAAATAATCACTTTGCCCATGCGCCCAATCGTACATTGGATAAATTTTCCAGGCATCTCCAGTTCGGTGATGTTCTTTATGTAAAATCCTGTACATGATAGGATCACGCATCAACATATTGGTCGATTTCATGTCTATTTTTGCACGAAGGATATGGGTTCCAGCCTCAAATTCACCATTTTTCATTCTTTCGAATAAACCCAAATTCTCTTCAACAGAACGATTTCTGTAAGGAGAATCTGTTCCAATCGTAGACGGAGTTCCTTTTTGGATGGCCATATCTTCAGAAGACTGGCTATCAACATAAGCTTTATCTTTTTTAATTAATAAAACTGCCCAATCATATAATTGTTGAAAATAATCAGATGCATAACGTTCTTCTGCCCAGGTATACCCTAGCCATTCAACATCTTTTTTAATTGCATCAACAAATTCCTGTTCTTCTTTTTCTGGGTTTGTATCATCAAAACGTAAATTCACAGGAGATTGATAATCAATTCCTAAACCAAAATTTAATGCAATAGAACTTGCATGACCAATATGTAAATAACCATTTGGTTCTGGTGGAAAACGAAAATGAAGTTTGCTTTGCGAAAGACCTGATTTAAGATCTTCTTCTATGATTTGTTCAATAAAATTGAGTGATTTATCTTCTGATGCCATTATTTTATAGTAATTTTAGCAAAGATAAAAAAAAGGTTTCAGGTTTCAGGTTTAAAGTTACTTAACTGGCGTTAAACCTGAAACTTTAAACTTGAAACAACAAGAAAATGGGAGTTATAAAATTAAAAAACATTCGTACTTTTTCCTACCACGGATGTATGATTGAAGAAGGAAAAATTGGATCTGACTACACTGTTGATCTAAAAATTAAAACTAATTTACAGAAATCAGCCGACACAGATCATCTTGCAGATACGGTTGATTATGTACATTTGAACAAAATTGTTACCGAAGAAATGGCCATTCGTTCGCATTTATTAGAGCATGTAGCCAAAAGAATCAATATTCGAGTACTTGCTGAAATAGAAACTGCAGAAAAAACTACAGTTTGGGTTTCTAAAATAAATCCTCCTATTGGTGGTGATGTTGAATCAGTTACTATAAAAATGAGTAAAATCAGAGCTTAATTCTTTAAATTAAAAAGCTTTTTTTTTAAAATAGTTACTTTTAAACTTTTGAAATTTAAAGATTTTAGTTACTTTTGCCATCCGTTCAATTACGGCGTCGTGGCCGAGCGGCTAGGCTGGGCTCTGCAAAAGCTCCTACTCCGGTTCGAATCCGGACGATGCCTCAAAAAGAGATACAGAAATGTGTCTCTTTTTTTTATGTTTAATTTTTAGTGAAAATTAAAGATTTAGGTTCGAATCCGAATCATACCTCAAAAAACTTCACTGAAATCTCTTTTTATCTAACTTTTCCACAATCTTGTCATCTCGAGGAAGGAAGAATCACACAAGTAACTCTATAAAGATTGGCAATTTACTTTGCGGAATTACTAGTGTAATTCTTCGTTCCTCAGAATGACAAACTGGAGTCAACTTTGTCAAAGCTTAAAACTTTGACAAAGTTCTATCACTACGAATATTATAAACATAAAAAAACCTCTGAATTTCAGAGGTTTAATTTTATATTTTTGAGTTATTAACAACTACTTTTCAATCTTCTCAAAAGCATTTCTAACCATTTCTTTTTCTTTTGGAAACCAACCCTGAGTTATTAACACCAGTCCGAAAACCATTAAAACAATACTAATTCCTTTTTTTATTTTTAGGATATTGGTTGGGGTCATTTTTGTTTTTAATTGTTTGGCTAATAATATTTTAAGACAATCAACTGCCAAATAAGTTATAATTACCGAAGCAAAAAAAGTAAACATTCTTGAGTTTTGCATTTCTAATTTTGGTCCGACAGAAATGATTACTGCTAACCAGAAACCTAATACACCAATGTTGATAACGTTGAGTAAAAAACCTTTTATAAACAAACTGCCGTAGTTTCTTTTGATGATATCCCGATCAATTTCTTCATCGTCAATTTTTTCTTCATTTCTTAATCGTACAAAAGAGATTATACCGTAAGCCAGCATAATAATTCCGCCAAAAATAAAGAGTGCTGGTTTATCTTTTAAGCTCTGAATAAGTCTGTAACTTCCTAAATACGCAATTCCTATAAAAAAAATATCACCTAATACTACACCAAGATCAAAAACTATAGCAGCTCTGAATCCTTTTGTAATACTGGTTTCCAGTAGTATAAAAAATACTGGACCTACCATAAAACTTAAAAAAAGTCCCCATGGCAGTCCAGCCAAAATATCATTTATCATTCAAATACGATTTCTTATTTTACTTCTTCTATTTTACCTCCAAAAACCGTTTTCTGATTAATTTGTTTCGGTTTTCCATAAATGTAAATAGAGCCTCCTGCGCTTACTTTTGCATCGACAAGGGTAGAAGCATTCACATCTGCTTTTCCGCCCGCAGAAACGCTTACTTTAGTCTGAGATGTGGCTAATTTACTTCCAAGGAAATATCCGCCAGCTCCTAAACTTGCATCAAGGTTAGCTGCTTTACCTGTTGCAGTGATTTCTCCTCCAGAAACTGAACTTACTTTAAGTTTATCAACATCTAAATCTACATTGATTTTACCGCCTTCTTGTGCACTAACTTTAAACGAAGTAGCTTTTATCGTTCCCTCACTTTTTATATCGGCTCCTTCATTAACATCAATCAATTCTATATGTTTATAATACAAAGTTACCTGAAGATCATTTCCTGATAAAAGCTTAGGAAAAGGCATTCTTAATTTTAATATTCCATTTTTGTTTACAGCTTCCAGCTCTGCTTCTCTGGTTCCTTTTATAACAATTTTATTTTCTGATGACTGAACTAATTTTACACTTAGTTTATCAAATACTTTTACAGTATCAAAATCTCCCAACTCTTTGGTAACCTGACCAAAAGACATTTGAACAAATAAAATTGCCGCCCCTATAATTAACTTTTTCATACTTTTATTTTTTAAATTAAACTTCTATTCTGCTCTTCTCAAAAAATGAAAATCCAGTTGTTTTTTAACCAGATCGGCATTTTTAACCTTTACATATATTTCATCCCCAAGTTGTAAAATACTGTTTGAAGTAGCTCCTACCAATGCATATTGCTTTTCATCGAAAGTATAATAATCATCTTTTATTTCTCTGATTCTTACCATTCCTTCGCATTTGTTAGAAACAATTTCAACATAAATTCCCCACTCGGTAACACCGGAAATAACACCCAGGAATTCTTCGTCCTGATGATCCTGCATGTATTTAACCTGCATGTATTTGATACTATCACGTTCTGCATTTGTTGCTAAACTTTCCATATTCGAACAATGCAAACACTTTGTTTCGTAAACTTCTTCGTCTACAGAAGCTCCGTTATCTAAATAATATTGCAGCAAACGATGTACCATAACGTCAGGATAACGACGAATTGGCGACGTAAAATGACTGTAATAATCAAATGCTAAACCGTAATGACCAATATTTTCTGTCGAATATTTCGCTTTACTCATACTTCTAATCGCAAGAGTATCAATTAAGTTTTGCTCTTTTTTACCATTTACTTCTTCCATCAAAGCATTCAAAGACTTAGAAATATCGCCTTTGTTACGGAAATCTATTTTATAACCAAATTTAGCAATTACGGTTTGCATCGCAATTAATTTGTCTTCGTTTGGTTCATCGTGAATCCTATAAATAAAGGTCTTCTTTTGTTTACCAATGTATTCGGCCACTTTTCTGTTAGCCAAAAGCATGAATTCTTCGATTAGATGATTGGCATCTTTAGAAACTTTAAAATAAACTCCTTCTGGTTCTCCTTCGGCATCTAAGTTGAATTTTACTTCGACTTTATCAAAAGAAATTGCTCCATTGGCCATTCTTTTCTTTCTCAAAATCTTTGCTAATTCATCTAATTTTAAAGTTGCCTGAGTAATTTCATCTGAAACTGTATAAGATTCTCCAGTGATTGAAATATCAACAGGAATTGTATTGTCTTTTGTTTCAATGATATATTGTGCTTCTTCGTAAGCAAATCGCTGATCTGAATAAATTACAGTTCTACCAAACCATTGGTTAATAACTTGTGCATTTTCTGAAATTTCAAAAATGGCTGAGAAGGTATATTTCTCTTCATTTGGACGTAACGAACATGCAAAATTAGATAAAACTTCCGGAAGCATTGGCACTACTCTATCTACTAAATAAACCGAAGTGGCACGTTGATACGCTTCGTCATCCAGGATTGTTCCTTCTTCAAGATAATACGAAACATCGGCAATGTGAATACCTATTTCGTAATTTCCGTTTTCTAACTTTTTGAAAGACAAGGCATCATCAAAATCTTTTGCATCTTTTGGATCTATCGTAAACGTAAGGGTATCACGCATATCACGACGTTTGGCTATTTCTGATTCCTGAATTGAGGTGTCTATCTTTTGTGCAAATACCTCTACTTCTACCGGAAAATCTGAAGGTAAACCGTATTCAGCCAAAATAGCGTGAATCTCAGTATTGTGTTCTCCTGGTTTTCCTAAAACTCTAATCACAGATCCAAAGGGACTATCCGCTCTTTTTGGCCAATCTTCGATAGTAACTAAAACAACATCACCATTTTCTGCTTCTCCAATTTTATCCTTTGGAATAAAAATATCCGTATACATTTTAGGATTTGCAGTAGATACAAAAGCAAAATTGGCCTGAATATCTATAACTCCTACAAACTCTGTTTTATTTCTTTCTACAACTTCAATAACCTCACCTTCAGGTCTTTTACCTTTTCTGCGGTTATAAACATACACTTTTACTTTGTCTTTGTCTAAAGCACGATTCAGGTTATTGGTTGGGATAAATACATCTTCACTAAAATCAGGACAAATAAAATACGCCGTTTTTCTACTGGTCATATCAATTGTGCCTTCATAATAATCCTGACTCTCTGCTTTTACTAAATATTTGCCAGGTTCAGATTCTATAATTTTTTTTGAAGCGGCCAGAATTTTTAAATCTTTTATAATCTGGTTTCTGCTTTTTGTATCATCAAGTTCGAGCTTTGCTCCTATCTGTTTGTAATTAAATGCTTTATTAGGACTTTGCGATAAAATTTTTATTATTTTACTAGAGAAATCTTTCTCATTTTTTATCGGCTTTCTAATTTTCTTACTCATATATCTTTTCTTAAAAAGTTAAAATTACAAATAAGATATCAGATTATAGATTTTAACAAATAAATTATTAAAAATATAACTTTCGTATATTTACAAAAAGACCCTTTATGGAAAGCTTTAAAACCATTGCCGTATTCAATTATCAGCACGAAACAATCGTTCTAAAGCACTTATTAGAGCAAGAACAGATTCCGTATTACTTTGAGAACGAAATGACCTTATCTGTCGTGCCAATGTACACGACGGCTCTGGGTGGAATCAAACTCAAAGTTCATCCAAACGATTTCAACGAAGTTCAGCAAATTCTTGACAATCTTAATAACCCACTTAAAATTGTTTAAACTCCTATAATTTTTCAATTTCAATATTTTTTTTCTTTTTAAAATTTTCAAAGTTGTCAACATATATTAAATACAACAAAAAGAAAAATTTAAATTAAATTAATTTTTGTTTGTTATTATAGCTTGTTAATATGTGCTATAAATTTATTTTTAAAAGCATTGAAATGAAGTTTCTCTTAGTTATCTTGAGTTATCAACATACTTATATTTTGTTAAAGGATTCATTTATAAGACTTTTTGTATTTTAATTAACAACGGTTGACAACCCAAAATAGATTCATTTTGTAGATAAGTTCACATGTTGATATTTGTTGAAAATGGCATTTTTGATATTGATAACTTTTCTAAAAATTCATGAAACTTTATTAGGTTATTTCATTCCGGTTTTGGATTAGGTTTTTTTTCGACACAACCAAAAAAAACTTCTAATTTTCTATCCGAACTTATTAACAAATAATGTTAATTTAAAGTTAACTGAATATCAACGAATTAGGTTTTGCTATTAACATTATAAAAAATTAACAAATTCTGTGTTTATTTCTTATTGATTTTCAGCTTCTTATAGATATATTAAAATTGTTAATAACGTTAACTTAATGATATAAAGCGAGTTATAATAAGCTTGATTTATATTCAAAATTAATTAGATTTTGCGCAATCTCATCTTGTTTATATTCCCCTAATTTTTGATAAAAATTTCCATTAGGATGTATAATAATATAGTTTCCACAGGCAAATTTATATTTAAGAAGCGTTGCTCTTATTATATCATTTTTATCTTGATAAACCTTCTTATTTTTATATTCATAATTTTTCTCGGTTATAAAAAACTGACTTATAGAAGTATTGTTTTCCAAGAATTTTCTATATGATTTATCAGTAACCTAGTAGTCAATACACCTTCCGTTTGGTTCGGGATTATCTTTTTAAAAGAAATTAATAATTATAGTTTTAGAATCGTCAATTTTTTTAGTACTAATGTTTTGTAATGCATTATAAATTTTAATTTTTTTAGGATGAAGATAAAATACCAATATCTTTCTTTTTTAAAAAGCGTCCTATAAAAGCCGTATCTATTTCATATGTAATGAGTTCTATTTTTTTATCGTTTAATTTATTTTTGAATTGATCCTGACCAATTAGTTGATCATTTTCATCAAATAGATATTGAGCTTTAGAATTCGTTTGAGAAAAACAATTCAGGCTAAGTAGAATAAATAGGATATATTTCATTTTTTATATTTATGAATTAAACTTTTTGAAAATCAAAGTATTATATTTTTTAAAAGTAAAAAAAACTGATATACTAAGTATTAAAAATATTTAATTTAAAATTTGTAATTAATCATTTCAATATTTTTAGATTTTGAAATTCAGTAAAATAAACAAATCTATAGTAAAGTATATATCATATTCTTTAAGTAAATTTGCAACACACAACTTAATGTATTTAAAAATGAAAATTTCGATAGGAAACGACCACGCAGGACCAGATTACAAAAAAGCAATTGTTGCTATGCTTAAAGCAAAAGGATATGAGGTAACTAATTATGGTACAGATTCTGAAGATTCTGTTGATTATCCTGATTTTGGTCATCCGGTTGCGAATGATGTATCTGAAGGTAAAGCTGATTTTGGAATCGTGATCTGCGGAAGCGGAAACGGAATTGCAATGACTGTTAATAAACACCCAAAAGTTAGAGCTGGTTTATGCTGGACTAAAGAAATTGCTTATTTAACCCGTTTACACAACGATGCAAATATTGTGAGTATCCCAGCGCGTTTTACATCGATCCCACAAGCGGTAGAAATTGTTGAAACATTCCTGACAACTGCTTTTGAAGGTGGAAGACACCAAAACAGAGTGAATAAAATTGCTTGCCAGTAAAAAGTCAAAAAAACGCGGTGCTTCGCACCAGTATAATATAAGTAAGCCGGGCGGATTTTTAAAATTCATCCGGTTTTTTGTTTAAATAATTTAAAATGAATTAATTATGAGGTTATCAATATTGTTAATATCTATAATTTATTAGGCTAATTACCTAAAAATAAGGCAACATTAAAAATATTAACATTGTAGATAAACAATACAACAACAGCAATTTGAATAAAAACAATAGCTGAAAATTTTAGAATAAAAGAAGGTTTACTGGTTTTATGCCTAAAAATAATCATTGCTAATAACAAACCTACCCAACCTCCAGTAGTGGCAAGACCAAAAAGTGTATTTTCAGAAATTCTTCTTTTATGGTTGATTGCTAAATACTTATCGTATCCGGCAAAGATAAAGGCAATACTATTTATAAGTATAAAATAAAGTAATAGAATATTCATTGGCTTAAAAATAAAGAACAAAGATATTATTTTAACAAGCTAATGCAGTAAATCTGTTTATTTTCGCAAATAAGTTTATTTTTGTTAAAACTTAACTTCCCAAATATTATATCAAAAACCTAATGAAAAGAATATTTTATCTGGCATTTTTCTCGTGTCATTTTTTGTGTGCGCAAGAAAAATCGAAAGTACTTTATCGTAATGAAATTGTTTATTTATCGAATAAAAGTAAATTAGAAATTGAATCTTTTATCGAAGAACAAAGAGAAATTGCCAAAAGTAAAAACGTAAATGAGTACTCTATAAATATTCCGTACGATAATTTTAGTGAAATTTCGAGCATAAAAGGAGCTACAATCAATGCGAAAACAAACAAAAGGAATAAATTATCACAGTATGATATTAGCACCAATGAGTTAAAACAGCGCGATGTTTTTTATAGTGATAATAAATACAAACACTTTGATTTTAGTTATGTCGAAGACAAATCGAAGATCGAATACTCTTATAAAGTAAAACAAAACGAACCGAGGTTATTGTCTTATTTTGCTTTTCAGCATGAATTGCAGACTGTTGCTTCAAAATTCGAAATAAAATCAGATCCGTCAATCGAAATTGGTTATAAACTCTTTGGAGACCATCAGGATAAAATTGTTTTCGAAAAAACAAAAGAAGGCAATTTAGATGTTTATAGCTGGAAGGTTACCGACATGCCTGCTTTTGAAGAAGAAAACCGTGCTCCCAATTATACTTATTTTCTGCCGCATATTGTATACTACATAAAAAGCTATACTAAGGATAATAAAAAAGAAGAGCTTTTTCCGGATGTTGAGCATCTTTATAAATGGTATTATTCGTTGGTAAAAGATATTAACAAATTAGACCAAACGGCACTTAAAAGTAAAGCTTCAGAATTAATAAAAGAGAAAACAAATCCTAAAGACAAGGCAAAAGCTATTTACAATTGGGTTCAGGAAAATATTCATTATGTGGCTTTTGAGTACGAAATGGGAGGTTTTATACCTCGGGATGCTGCATCTGTTTTTGATAAAAAATACGGAGATTGTAAAGACATTTCGAACTTGTTAAATGAAATGTTTAAAACTGCCGGATTAGAGTCAAATTTGGTTTGGATAGGTACCAGAGACAAATCTTATAGTTTTGCCGATGTTCCAACGCCATTGGTAAGCAATCATATGATCGCAGCTGTTAAAATTGACAAGCAGCGTTATTTTGTTGACGGGACTGATTCTTTTTGTCCGTTTACATTTCCGTCTGCGATGACTCAGGGTAAAGAAGGACTTATAGGAATATCTGAAACTGAATTTGTTATTGAAAAAGTACCTGTAGTTGATAAAAAAGAAAACAGGCTAAAAGTCGATCTTAAATTAAAAATCAATGAAGATGCGGTTTCAGGTACTGCAAAAATACTGCTTTCTGGTTATGAGAAAAGTGATTTTCTAAATGTTTTAGAATCTAATAAACAAAAGGAAGAAGAGATTTTAAAAAGCGGTTTAGCGAGATACAACCAAAAACTGGAAATAGAAACAACAGAAGTCAAAAAACACGAATACGAAAATAAAGAGGCAGAGCTTAGCTATAACTTTAAACTTGATTCGTGGGTAAAAAAAATAGGCGATAAAATCATTGTAAAACCTATTTTATTAGCTCCTTTTAAAGAATACATAATTGATGTTAAAGAAAGGAAACTTTCTATAGAAAACGACAATGTATTTACCAATGAATTTACTTATGTCTATGAAATACCTGAAAACTATCAGCTTGATTTTATTCCGGAAAACAGTAAGAAAGAAAATGAGATTTTAAGTTTTGATATTTCATACAAAAAAGATAAAAAAAGCCTGATTGTATCTCAAAAAATAGCACTTAAAAAATTAGTTATCGAAACAACTGATTTTGATAACTGGAACTCCTTAGTAAACGAATTAAATAGCCAATACAACCAATCTATCATCTTAATAAAAAAATAATGAAAAAAATATTACTCATTCTGCTATTTGCTTTTTTTATAAAAACACAGGCACAAGAAATTAAAAGTTACACCTGGGATGCCGTTCCTATTTTTGCCAGCATTCCCGAAGAATATAAAAAACAACCCGCCGTAATTTTATTTGATAAAAGATGGGTTCATACCAGAATTAATGCCAATTTATATGGTTTTGCAAAATTTAAAATGGAGCATTTTGCAGTTAAAATAAATGAGTCTTCAGAAATTAGTAAATACAATAAAGTTACTGCCGACGATAATACGACGATTCGCGATACAAAAGATTTTCATGCAAGAGTTATTAAACCTAACGGAGATATTAGGGTTTTATCTGAAAGTCAGATTGTAAATTCAGATTTAAAAAATGTAAAATCGATTGTTTTTGAAGGAGTAGAGAAAGGAGATATTTTAGAGTATTATTTTATTGTAAAAGAAAATCCAACTTCAAACGGAATTGAAATTTATCAAAAAGATGCGCCTGTACTTCATGCTGAGTTTACGCTTACAGATTCCGGATCTGCTATGTCAAGAGTTTATGCTTCTGGAGAATTTCATTATAATAAAGTAAAAGGGAAGATTTTTTATACTGCAGATAATATACAACCGCTTGTAAATGAAAGAAGTTCTAAAAAATTTAGAAATCTTGTCAAGGTTCTGTATTTAATTACCGGATCTCCGGCCGAAATGAGTAATAAAAAATGGGAAACTTATTTTAAAAACTATATTAGAAACAAACCCTATGCTTTTTCTAACGGAGATGTAAAAAAACTTGTTCAGAAATTAGATATAAAAGATAAAACTAATGATGAAAAATTAACCATTCTGGACGAATACATCAGAACTCATTTTGAACCTTATGCAGAAGGAGAAACGATTAATACTAAAATTAAGATAACAGAAGGAAATTCAAAATTAGCCCGTAGAGATTTTGTTTTTCTTTACAAATATGCTTTTGATATTCTTAAAATTCCATACGAAATTATTGCTACCGAAGATCGTTTTATAGGGGATCTGGATGATGAGATTGTAACGTTTTATGAATTTACAGATATTAATTTTTATTTTAGAGATTTAAATAAATTTATCTCACCAAATGAGGTATATCTGGCTTACGGAAATCCAAGTTACGAGTATCAGGATACAAAGGCAAAAGGATATAATGTACAAAAGAAACAGGAAAGTTATGTTTATGCTCCGGTAGTTTCATCAGATTTTACTAAAATAGCAACAGAATCAGTATTAACTTTGAACCCTGATTTGACAAAAGTGATTATTGATAAAAAATTATCAATGACAGGTTATACAGGTCAAATGCTGCGTTATTCGTACAACGATTTGGCTAATAATGATGAAAAAAAGGATCTTACAGACTTTGCAAAAGACATTTCGATTGATGATGTAGATGTGAAACTTTTAGAGCATAAAGCCGAAAATTTAGAATTTAAAAATAATTATACGAATACGCCGTTTGTTATTAATTCAAAGCTAGAATCTGTAGAATCATTTACTGAAAAAGCAGGAAATTTGTTAATGGTTAATTTAGGAAAAGTGATAGGAAATCAGGCTAATCTTTATCAGGAGAATACCAGAAAAACAGACATTGATTTAAAATATACAAAAGAATACCATCATAACATTATCTTTAATATTCCAAAAGGATATCAGGTAGATCATTACAATGACCTAGTTATAGATAAAGTAATGAAATATGATGAAGCTAAAAATTGTTTTTTTAAATCGACTGTAAAAGTAGAAGGAAATCAGGTTATCATTACAATTGATGAAAAATACAAAGCAATAAATTATCCAAAAGAGATTTATCAGGAATATAGAAAAGTTTATAATGCATCTGCAGATTTTAGTAAAGCAAGCATTGTGTTAAAGCCAATTAAGAAGAAATAAAATGACTAATATTCAATTCATTGCCAAGACTGTTCAAACAGCAGCGATCAACATTCAAAACACGGTAAAATTATTAGAGGAAGATTGTACAATTCCGTTTATTTCACGTTATAGAAAAGATACAACCGGGAATTTGGATGAAGTACAGATCGAGCAAATTGCCAAACT
This sequence comes from Flavobacterium sp. SLB02, assembly GCF_009664855.1. Classification (GTDB taxonomy): domain Bacteria; phylum Bacteroidota; class Bacteroidia; order Flavobacteriales; family Flavobacteriaceae; genus Flavobacterium. The sequence goes on along the minus strand of NZ_CP045928.1, from coordinate 5,245,277 downwards.
TCATAAAGAATACGAAGCGATTGTAAAACGTAAAGAAGCCGTTCTAAAATCAATAGAAGAGCAAAAGGCACTTACGCCGGAATTGAAACAGAAAATCGAGCAAAGTTTTGATTTACAAGAAATAGAAGATTTTTACCTGCCGTACAAAAAGAAGAAAAAAACAAAAGCAGATGTCGCACGCGAGTTTGGTTTAGAACCATTGGCAAAAATAATCATGTCTGAAAATGATGTTGATATCGATTTTATTTCGACACAATATCTTAATGAAAATGTGATTAATGAAGAAGCTGCTATGCAAGGTGCAAGGGATATTGTGGCCGAATGGATTAACGAAAACATTTATGTTCGTAAACAACTGAGAAGATTATTTCAGCGCAAAGCGACAATTGGAACCAAAGTCGTAAAAAAGAAAGCCGAAGAAGAAGGAGCGCAAAAATTCAGTCAATATTTTGATTGGGAAGAACCTTTGACAAAAGCGCCTTCGCACCGTTTATTAGCGATGCTTCGTGCAGAAAACGAAGGTTTTGTTAAGATGAAAGTCGATGTTGATATCGACGAAGCTTATGATATTATTGATGAAATCGTCATTAAAAAACAAAATAGTACAACGGCACATTTGCAATTAGCGATAGAAGACAGTTATAAACGATTACTGAATCCGGCGATTGGAAATGAAACATTGCAAGAAGCAAAAGCTAAGGCTGATGCCAATTCGATCCAGGTTTTTGCGAACAATTTAGGGCAACTTTTATTGGCGCCTCCTTTGGGCGAAAAACGTATTCTGGCAATCGATCCGGGATTTAGAAGTGGTTGTAAAATAGTTTGTCTGGACGAAAAAGGCGATTTATTATACAACGAAACAATTTATCCCCATGCGCCACAAAATGAGGAAGCAATGGCGATCAAGAAAATCCGTTCGATGGTCAATGCGTATCAAATTGATGCCATTTCTATAGGTAACGGAACGGCTTCGAGAGAGACGGAATTTTTCATCAAAAAAATCGCGTTCGATAAACCGTTGCAGGTTTTTATCGTTTCTGAGGCTGGAGCTTCGGTATATTCAGCATCAAAAATTGCGCGTGAAGAATTCCCGAATTATGATGTTACGGTTCGTGGATCGGTTTCTATTGGGCGACGACTTTCAGATCCTTTGGCCGAATTGGTGAAAATCGACCCAAAAGCCATTGGCGTAGGCCAATATCAGCACGATGTTGATCAAACTAAACTAAAAGAAGAGTTGGACAATACGGTAATTCGTTGTGTGAACTCGGTTGGAATCAATATCAATACCGCAAGTAAACATTTACTAAGTTATGTGAGTGGAATAGGAGAGAAGCTTGCAGAAAATATTGTACAATATCGTTCTGAAAACGGGCCTTTTGAGGATAGAAAACAGCTAAAAAAAGTGCCTCGCTTAGGCGAGAAAGCGTATCAGCAAGGTGCGGCTTTTATTAGAATTTCGAATGCTAAAAATCCGCTGGATAATTCGGCAGTACATCCGGAAGCATATCCAGTTGTTGAAAAAATGGCAAAAGATTTGAAACTTTCGGTAAACGACTTAATAGCAAACAAAGAGAAAACTGCCTTAATTAAGGCCGAAAACTATATCACACCTGAAATTGGTTTGCTAACACTAAAAGATATCATAAAAGAGCTTGAAAAGCCCGGATTAGACCCGAGAAAGTCGGCTAAGGTTTTTGAATTTGATGCAAACGTAAAATCAATTAAAGATTTGAAAACAGGAATGATCTTGCCGGGAATTGTTAACAACATCACTAATTTCGGTTGTTTTGTTGATATCGGAATCAAAGAAAGCGGATTGGTTCACATTTCCCAACTAAAAGCCGGATTTGTAAGCGATGTAAATGAAGTGGTAAAATTGCATCAGCATGTTGATGTTAAAGTAACTGAGGTTGATGAGGATAGAAAGAGAATCCAGTTGACGATGGTACTTTAAAAAAAACAAAAAAAAAATTCCAAATTCCAATCCTTCGACTTCGCTCAGGAGGACAAAAAATAAAAAAATCCCAAATTACAATTGTAGTTTGGGATTTTTAGTTGTTATAAATTACTTTAAAATCACTTTTTTAGTTATGCTTTTAAAATCGTTATTCGAAATCTTTATTAAATAAACTCCGGATGATTGATTAGCCAAATTGATCTCTGTATTTTCAGCAGTTGTTTTTTGTTGATGAATAACAATCCCGGAAGGAGAAATTACAGAAATAGTAGATTGCTGAGGTGCATTAACTGTAAATCGATCAGCACTCGGATTTGGGAAAAGCGTAATCGTTGACTTTTCAATATCAAAATCGCCAGTAGATAAAGTGGCAGTTGGCGGCAAATAAAAATTACCTGTTAATAAAAAAGAGTATAATGTTTTTAAGGTATGATTAAAATAACTGCCAGGTTCATTCAGATTTTTTAACTCGGCGTATGAAGCATCAAGATGCATTTGGTTATCGCCTCCCATGGCTGCACAGGCAAATGCACCAACAAAAGTCCCGTTGTGCCATTGTCCGATTACTGTTCCGTTTTGGTTATAACCATCTTTAATGTTAGAAGATCCGCCTAGATTTACGCGAACAAAATCAGATGATTTTTTTGTATAAGCCTTCGCATCGACATTTCCTCAACTGCGATTCTCCATGGCGTTCTTGCAGCGTCGTAGGAATATGTTTTTCCTCCGTTATTATAACCACCAGCTTGAGAAGAATAAGCCCCAGAAGCTTCACACCAGTCAGAAACTAGCCCGCCAACGGCATTATTTTGTATTAAATTGTTGTTGATAATGGTATATGATTTTGCTGCAACCTGATTCCAAAAAACAGGATCATTTGTAAAAACGCCAAAAACACGGTAATAGGCAGGAGAGAAGTAAGAGGGATTTGTAATTTGGCTTCCGCCGAATTGATCTCCTGGTTTTAAAACAAAAGTATTGGCTTCGATTTCATAATTTTTAATGGCAGAAATTAAAGCAGTGGCATCACTTTTATAATTGATATTTCCAGTGCTTCCCCATTGATAATCGGCAACGATAAGTGCTAAGGCAGCATCAAGTTCAGCATCGGTTGCTCCGTTTTGACCAATAGTTCCGGAACAGCCGTTTATTTTCCAGTTCATTACTTTATTGCCGTTTACATTGTCTTTGTAATACAGCCAGAGGCCATCAAATAATGTTTTATCGGCCATATAAACACTCAGGAGCATTCCATAACCAATTCCTTCAGAAACAGTTTCCCAGGAATTGTCGAATTTTACACGGTATCTTCCATTCGAACAGGCTTCAACAAAATTGGCCCTCCAGATATCGTAGTTGTTTTTAGCATCCTGACTGTTTTTATTTGTTGGCATTAAACCATTTGCAAATACAGCATTGGCAGGAAACGGCTGCTTTTGTGCGTAGCTTTTGAGACACAAAAAAGCAACAGTAATTACAAGTAGGTTTTTCATAATTATTGTTATTTGATTTAGGGACTCTAAAAGTAAGTTTTTTTAGATAAAATAAAAACCCCAAGCTACAATTGTAATTTGGGGTTTATAATAAGGGTTTAAATTCTTATTTAATTTCTTCTTCTTCTTTTTTAACAGAAGGAGCAGGAGGAGTTTGATCGTCTTTAGCAGCGTTTTTAAATTCCTTAATTCCGCTTCCTAAACCTTTCATTAATTCCGGTATTTTTTTACCTCCAAAAAGTAATATCACGATACCTACTATTACGAGGATTTCTGTAAGACCTAATCTTCCCATGGTTTGTATATTTAATGCCTAAGCAAATTGTTTTTCTAATTGTTCCGCAAATGTATATAGAATATACGAAGAACAACAGGATTTGGATTAAAATATTAGTTTCCGCTAGCGTTAAATATTTTATAAAATCTTAAAATGAGTGTATTCCTTCATTTTTGTGAGGTATCAACAAGGCGATTAATTATTATATTTGCTCGTATAAACAACCATAATGACCAGAAAAAAATTCAATTTCCGAAAAAATTTATTCATCAAAAACCGATTGGTAATTTTGAATGAAGATACTTTCGAAGAAATTTTTTCATTCAAACTCAACTTAATGAATGTGTTTGTAACGTTCACATTAGGAGGAATATTTTTAATTTTAATTACTACTTTCATCATTGCTTTTACGCCTTTGCGTGAATTTATTCCCGGATATTCTTCGAGTGAATTAAAAAAAAATGCAACTGAACTGGCGATTAAATCAGATTCGCTAGAAACCGCTTTAAAGAAAAATGAAGCCTATATAAGAGGAATTCAGAAAGTTTTGAGAGGTGAATTAGAGTATGCAAAATTCAATAAAGATTCTATTATAGCAGAAACTGATGAACATTCAGAAGTAAATATGAAAGCCTCTGAAGAAGAAATTAAGTTAAGAGAAGAAGTGGCAAAGATGGAGAAGGAGCCGGGTGAAAAAAACCGAAGTAAAAACAAAAGTGACAAGAAATAATACCATAACAAATGTCGATTAAATCAGTAGCTGCAAAATTATTTGCCACGAAAATATACTATAAAACACAGGCTTGGGCCAATAAGCCGGTCGAAACGCAACAAGCAGTATTTAAGAATTTAATAAATAGTGCCAAAGAAACCCAGTTTGGTAAAGATCATCATTTTGATAAAATAAAGTCGGTTCATGATTTCAGAAAACGTGTCCCTATTCGTGATTACGAAGATTTAAAACCCTACATCGACAAAGTTCGAATGGGAGAAAAAAATATTCTCTGGAAAGGGAAACCACTCTATTTTGCCAAAACTTCTGGAACAACCTCAGGAGCAAAATATATTCCGTTGACCAAAGAATCAATGCCGTATCATATTGAAGCTTCGCGAAATGCAATCCTGCATTATATATACGAAACCGGAAATGCCGATTTTGTTGATGGAAAAATGATTTTCCTCCAGGGAAGTCCAATTTTAATTGAAAAATACGGAATCAAATTTGGAAGATTATCCGGAATTGGAGCTCATTTTGTACCTAAATATCTTCAAAAAAACAGAATGCCATCCTGGGAGACCAATTGTATCGAGGATTGGGATACCAAAGTAAGCGCTATTGTAGAGGAAACCATTGATCAGGATATGACCATAATTTCTGGGATTCCGTCCTGGGTACAAATGTATTTTGAGCGATTACAGGAAAAAAGCGGCGGGAAGAAAATAGGAGAATTATTCAAGAACTTCAACTTATTTATTTACGGAGGAGTGAATTACGAACCTTACCGCGCCAAATTCGAAAAAATGATTGGCCGAAAAGTAGACAGCATTGAGTTGTTTCCTGCTTCTGAAGGATTTTTTGCTTATCAGGATTCTCAAAAACAAAAAGGTATGCTTTTGTTACTGAATTCAGGAATTTTCTATGAGTTTATAAAAGCTGATGAATTCTTTTCAGAAAATCCAAAAAGCTATACAGTTGGTGAGGTGGAAATTGGCGTAAATTATGCTTTGATCGTTTCTACGAATGCCGGACTTTGGCGATATAATATTGGTGACACGGTACAGTTTACCTCGTTATTTCCACACAGAGTAATCGTTTCGGGCAGAATTAAACATTACATTTCTGCTTTTGGTGAACACGTTATTGCCAACGAAGTCGAAAAAGCAATGAAAGAAGCCACAGAAGGAACCAAAATTGTAATTAATGAATTTACTGTTGCGCCTCAAATAAACCCGTCAAGCGGATTGCCGTATCACGAATGGCTTATAGAATTTGAAAACGAACCGGAAAACATAGAAGCCTTTGGTGAAGCGATTGACGATTCGATGCGAAAACAAAACATTTATTATGATGATCTGATCACGGGAAATGTTTTAAGAAAAGTGGTAGTAACAAAAGTTTCGAAAAACGGATTTCAGGATTATATGAAATCGCAAGGAAAATTAGGCGGACAGAATAAAATTCCGAGATTGTCTAATAATAGAGATATTGCGGATAATTTGAAGTAGAAAAAGTTTATGAAGTATAAATATCATTTAAGACCAGGATATCAATCTCAAAAATTGTTAATTGAGATATTTAGTGGTGCTGAAAATGAAGATTTTTTTCCAGACTTTTTTGATTCAATAATAGAAATAAACCCAAAAGTTGTTAAAATTAATGAGCTTTGGATGAATGATGAATATCTATTAGATGTCAATTCAGACATTGGTTCGTTCTCTATTTCAAAAGACATTTGGGACCTCGCATTTATAATGTCAGAAGACAACCAGGAATGCCTGAACAAAATAAATTTAATATTATTAAAAGATCAAAATTTTCAAAAAGTAGAAGTTAATTTTGATGATTATAAATTAAAAACAATTTGAAATTAGTTTTAAGATAATAAAGCTTTAATACAGTTTTGATTTTTAATTACTAATTTCGTTTGATAAAATACCCATATTACTCTTCTCTTACAGAAGATTTTTAAAATAAAATAGCATGAAAGAAACCAAACATATATTAAGATCAAGAGCGCAGGAATCATCTGCAGCAATCGAAAAAATGTACATTACAATGCGTCACTTATTCAACCGCGGTTTTTATAAACCAATGGGAGTTTCGGGTGATAGTTTACGCGAATCATTACTAGCATTACGTCCGGAAATTTACGGAAACATAGGCGAAGAAAAAGTAGAACTAAACGGGCTTTTGTACGTTATAGAACGTTTACCAATAGGAATTGAGCAGTGTAGATTCATCAATTTAACATCCGATGAAGGATATTCTAAATCGCATTTTCAGGCAATTGTTCCTCCAAAAAGAAGAAGAAATTGTTACAGAATCGATGAGGAACAAATGAATGTTGAAATCACTCGCGGGCGATCAGATATTTATGATATCCTGACGCATTTGACATTTATTTTCATAGAATCTCATAAAATCAAAAACAGGGTTTTATTAGATGATGGAGGAGAAGTGTCTCGCGATTGGTTAAAATTAGAGCAAGCAGTTTTACAAACCAAAAAGCTTTCTCAAATAGAAAAAGAAAAAGCAATTTCGCATGTTGCCAACATTTTAGCAAGAACTTTCGAAGAGGTTTTGGATATTTATGATGCTTTTGGTTCAGAAAATGCCCCGGATCGTTTCCTGCATGTAATTTATTGGTTAGGAAAATTAGCAATCGAAGAAGTAATCGAAAATAATAAAAGAACGATAACTTTTAGTCCTGTATTAAGAGAGCGTTTAGGACACCATATTCACGGTGAAATCTGGGCTACCAATATCAAGGAGGTTCTTAAGGCAAACAATCTTTTAAAGCGTCCTATACACGTAATAAGTGCCAATATGCATAGTGTTATGAATTCTATTTTTGCAACACCGTTGTTGAAAACAAAATTCAAGGACAAGTCTGACTTTTATATTTATGAAGAATTAAGCAAATCAGGCGCAAAAGAAACCAGAAGTATTGTCGAAGAATTGGCCTTAAAAAATGGTATGATTTCGTTACCTGATAGTTCAGGAACGAATATCGACGTTCAGATTTTTGATACTGCAAAAATTGACTGGGCAAAAACAGCATTTCCAAAAACAGTTGTTGACGATGCGGCTCCCGTTATTATTGTAATGGATTATGCCTTTGGCGAGCAGGCTTACGAAACAATCGATGAACTTTTAAAACCATATAAAAAAGAAACTTTACTAAATGTAAAATCGGTTTCGATAATGGGGAAAGCGGGAATCCTTGAAGGCGGAAAAGGTGATATCATGATCCCTACAGCACATATAAACGAAGGAACTGCAGATAATTATTTCTTCGAAAATGAATTAACAGGTGCCATGTTTGAAGGAAACGATATTGCAGTTTTTGAAGGAGCTATGGTTACCGTATTAGGAACATCGTTACAAAACAGAGATTTACTGAAATTCTTTCACGAATCGACCTGGGGAGTAATTGGTCTTGAAATGGAAGGATCTTATTACCAGAAAGCCATTCAATCGGCATCAAAAATCAGAAAAAGTGTTCCGCACGATATCAAAGTTCGTTATGCGTATTATGCCTCAGATAATCCTCTAGAAACCGGAAGCACATTAGCTTCTGGCGGATTAGGAACAACGGGTGTAAAACCAACGTATTTGATCACTATTAAAATTTTGGAACAAATTTTCAACGTAAAATAAAAATAATAAATGAGTACAAAAGTACCGCAGGATAATTCAGGACAGGAGATTGATATTTTTCAGCTTTCAAAAAGTATTGGTGGTTTTTTCGAAAGAATTAATTCCATTATTTTTCAGTCTATTCATTTCTTTGTCCGCAAATGGATTATTGTTTTAATTTTAGTAATCGTAGGGTTTGGTATTGGCTGGTATTTAGATTCAAATAAAAAAACATTTGAAAATCAGATTATTGTAACTCCAAATTTTGGAAGCGTTGATTATCTTTATTCTAAAATAAATTTGATTGAATCTAAAATTATTGCGGGAGACACGGCTTTCTTGAAAAATGAAGTTGGTATTCAAAATCCAAAATCAATAAAAAAAATCGAGACCAAGCCCATTGCCGATGTTTATAAGTTTATTGAAGACAAAGAACAGAATTTTGAGCTGATTAAATTAATGGCTGAGGTTGGCGAGGTCAAAAAAGTGTTAGAAGATAATATCACAAGTAAAAACTATACTTTTCATTCAATATCTTTTATAACCGACAAAATTACGAACGAAAAAGATATCGTTGAGCCATTATTAAAATACTTAAACAGCTCTGAATATTTTAAGACGCTTCAAAAAATTGGATATAAAAATCTGGAACAGCAGATAATTCAAAATGATACTATTATTGCTCAAATTGACCAGGTTTTAAATGGCTTTTCTAATACTGTAAAAAATGGATCAAAAAACGATAAGCTGATTTACTATAATGAAAACACTCAGCTTAACGATATTATTAAAACAAAACAATATTTAATAATCGATCAGGGTAAATACAGGCTAAAGCTTATTAATTATGATAAAGCAATTAAGGACATAAATTCAACTTTAAATATACATAGCGCTAAAATTACAAATGGAAATCTTAAACTTTTATTGCCATTTTTATTCATTTTTATTTTCGTTTTAATTCATTTGTTTCTAAAGTTTTATCGTAACCAGCTTTTCAAAGCTCAGGTTAAATAATATAATATTGAAGACGTTTAAAATGATTGAAAGAATTTCAAAAAACTCATTCATAAAACAGAGTTTAGGAACTTTGGCTTTGCGAATTTTTGGAGTTCTTTTGTTATTTGGTTTCACCATATTTTTAACAAAATCATACAGTCCAAAATTAGTGGGACAGTATGATTTTGTGCGTTCATATCTTTTAGCAGTTGGAAGTATTTGTCTATTGGGTTTTGATCAGTCCATTTTATATTTTAAAGGAAGGTTGGCAAGTCAGAAAGAGGTACGACAATTGAAAATGGTGTATTTAAAAATGGTAAGGATGTTATTTTTAACTTCACTATTAATTTTAGCTCTTTTTCTTATTATTGATAAAAAAAGAATTAATACTTATTTTCTGGATGATGAGGTATACCCAATCCTTTTAAAGAGTTCAGTCATATTATTTTTTCACGGATTATCGCTTTTAAATACAGAGGTTTTCAGAGCATTAGACAAATTGTATGTTGCAGAATTATTTAGAAATATTATCAAATATATTCCGTTGATAATTGGCTCTGTAGTTTTATTTTACATGCATTTAGAAGCTTATTTGGTAGATGTTTTTTTAATTGGTTTTATTTTTCTAGCCCTTATAAGTTCTGTTTTAGTATTTATTTATTTTAATAAAAAGGAGACAGTATCAGATGAGATTTTTACTTCAAAAGAGATTTTTACAAAATCGTATCCCATTGCAATAAGCGGAATGGCAATGTTTTTATTAATGTCTTTTGATATTATGTTTTTAAAAAAATATCAAAATGATGAAACAGTAGCTTTTTATTCTGTCGGAGTTAAAATAATGACAATTGTTTCTGTAATAATCTTGACAATAAACATAACTGTTTCGGCAAAAATTGCGGAGTATTTTTCAAATCAGAATTGGATAGAATTAAAAAAAACATTGCAAAGCAGTGCTCGTTTAATTTTTTGCATTAGTTTTCCGGTGATAATCTTAATTTCTGTATTTTCTGATTATGTTTTGTCCTTGTTTGGAAACCAATACATCATAGCGCAGAAATCCTTTCTAATTTTAATAATTGGTCAGGGAATTTGCTCTTTATTTGGTTCAGCTCCAGTTTATCTGAATATGACAGGAAGACAACATATTTTTCAGGTAATTTTGATAGGAGCGGTTATCATTAACTTTATTCTAAATCGATTTTTGATTCCAATTTACGGAATGACTGGCGCAGCTGCTGCTTTTTTCTGCAGTTCTTTTTTCTGGAATTTTGTTTCTGCAGTTGTTATATATAAAAAAGACAAAATCAAGATTTTTTTACATTAGACAAAATCAATTTTAATATGCAAATCAAGATTAAAAAAAGTACAGCAGCATTTTTATTAATAGCGATGGCCAATTTGGTGGTTGCATTTAGTACTTTTTTTGTTTTGCCACCAAAATTCTTTTATGATTCAGCGATAATAATTTATGATAAATACAATGAAATAGGGTACTTAGGTAGTTATCCATTAACTATTTTGTTTTATAAAGTTACGGGTCTCCGCTATCTTCCTTTTCCTTTAATTTCACTTATACAGTTTCCTATTTTAATGTATGTTTTGTATAAAATAGGAATTCCGAATTCTTTCGGAAAAATAAATGTAAAAAATGCTATTGTCTATTTGGGGATTTTTATGATTGCTATTTTTATAGCAATGCCTTCAAAAGAATTTATTACTTTTTTATTCATTTCTTCAATTATATTTTTGTGTAAAAACAAGCCGTATTCCTTTCAAAAAACGGTTCTTTTGTCCGTATTCCTTTTTATACTTTTCGGAGCTTTATACCGACCTTATTTTGCTTTAATCCCTATAATTGCCGGAGGTATGTATTTTATAAGTTTTATTAATTTTAAAAATAAAACTGTATCAACAATTTTTTACGGATTATTGATTGTCTTTTTTTTATCATTGAGTTATGGCATTTTAAAAGGAGAATATTTTTCTGAAATGAGCCGTGAGGTGGTTAATAAAGAGCGCATAGGTTCACCAGATGCAAATTCTATGATCACGCCACCTTTAAAACCTGATACTTGGTACGGAGAAATAATTGCCATTTTTTATGGTTTTTTTACAGTAAATATTCCAATAAATGGTTTAAAACATATTTTATCTCCTCAAATCGTCTTATTTGTAATTTGGCAGCTTTTACTTTTTTACATCTTATTGGTTCGTTTTGCTAAATGCGTAAAACAGAGAGAATATTATAAATACGAACTTTTCATTTTTTTTATATTATTTTCATTTTTTATTACCCAGGGAGTCTTTGAACCCGATTTAGGCTCGGCAATGAGACATAAAATAGGTATTTTTCCACTAATTTATTTTGCATTATATCATGAACATTTCCGAAAAGAACTTCAATAGAATCTTCCATCTTTTTTTGTGTTTGATTGCCATTTTGATGATCTTTAGAAAACCATGCTCAATAGTGATTGTAGTATTTTCAGTTTTCAATTTAATTTTTTTTAAAAAGCTGCATTACACAAAAAATATATTGATTTTGATGACCTGTATTGCAACTCCGGTAATACTTGAATTAGTGCTTTTCTGGAATAATGATTCTTTTGCAAAAGGATTAAAAGCAATAGAAAAAAGCACTTCGTTAGTAATTTTTCCATTGTTTATAATTGGAAATTTTCAGCAGGTAAATTTTTTGAAGTTATTACAAGTTTATGTTTTCGGCACAACTTTGGTTTTGCTTTTTTTCTTCATTCGATTCAATGTTTTGTTTCCAGAATTAATGCATAAATATTTGAATGGTATCCATTTATGGGAAATGGGATATCAATTTGGGAATAGTTTAGGAATTCATGCTCCGGCGTTAAATATGCATCTGGCTTTTGTAAGCGTTTCTGCTTTTTATTTTCTAATTAAGAGTTTTAAAGATCATGAAAAATTTACACTCAAAGTAATAAGAATAATAATTTTTATATTTTCTTTTTTCTTTGTATTGTTTGTTAATACCAGATTGGCCTTAATAAATGTTTTTATAGGACTTTTGATCATTCTTTTTTATGCAGTGAAGCTGGATAATTTTAAAAAAGTAGCTTTAAAAAGTTTGCCAGTATTTATTTTATTAATTACCGTTTTGTTTTTATTTGTTCAAAAAGATCCATACATGAAAGAAAAGTATTCAAGCGTTAGCTTTGCTTATATGGATAAAGTGGGTAAGCTTGATGAGATCGATCATCCAGAGGTTAAAGTATTTAATTCTTTAGTTACCAGAGTTTCTATATGGAAATCTGCCTGGGAATTGTCATTAAAAAATCTCCCTTTTGGAGTAGGCGCTTCCGATGGAAAAAATGAATTAAATAAATACTATAAAGAAACCAATCAGCAGTTTTTGGCTAAATATGAATTTCCTACTCATAATCAATTTTTTGATTTTTTATTGAAGTTTGGAATTCTCGGACCTTTGGTGGTACTCTTTTATATTTCTATAATTGGATATTTGGGATTTGATCTAAAGAATGCTGTTATAATTTCATTTTTCATTATCTTTTTTACATCAAATCTAATGGATGATTTTTTGCTTCGTTTTGATGGAATTGCTTTCAGCGGGTTTTGGTTGTCCATTTTTTCAAGTTATTGGATGCAACAAAAATCAGCTCTTGTAAATAGTGATTAGTTCTTCAAAATTTTTATTTTTATCGAATAAGTCTACACATCTCTCAAAAGCTTTTTTAGCAAAAAAATTTCGATTTACAGAATTGCTCAGGATTTGAAAATACGGTTCCAGTTCTGAAATTTCATCAAATAGAAATCCTGTTTCATTATGAATCACAATATCTTTATTGCCAATTATATTGGTAGCAATAACAGGTTTTTCTAAAGCCATTGCTTCCAATATGGCTATTGGTAAACCTTCCCACAAAGAAGTTTGTAGATAAATATCAATATTATTGAGTTCTTTTAAAACCAGTTCATGATCAAAAAGCCAGCCAGTAACTCGAATATTTGGAGCGGTAATTGAAGATTTTAATTCCCCATCACCAATCCATACAAAATTGAATTCAGGAAAATTCAAGGCAATTTTATTAAAATGCTCAGGATTTTTTTGAAATGTAATTCTACCTAAAATTCCAATTGTAAGTTTTTTATTTTCATTTTCAAAACAATATTTTCTAATATCGTTAATATCAATTCCATTTCGAATTAACTTTGAGTTTCCAAATTTTTGTGCAATTTCAAATTCAGTATCTCCACACGCAATTGTTGTACCGCCAAATAGAGTTTGAAAACTTTGTTCTATTATTTTATACAATTTTTGAACTGATTCTGAAATATCTGTTCTAAGAAAAGAAAAGCCGTGAGGACTATAATAAAGTTTCTTTTTTTTGAGTAATAAGAAATAAGCAACACGCCCTAAAACCCCGGCTTTTGAGGAATGAAGATGAATTACATCTGGATTTATTCTTTTAAGCTCTTTTCTTAATTCATAAACCGATTTTAAATCCTGAAGCGGAGAAAACTCACGAACCATATTAATGTGGATGAGATTGACTCCATTTGAAAATTCGGACTTTATTTTCTGAGGATCAATTTCTTTTCGATTGCTACTGTATATGATAGTAGTTTCTATCTTTTTGTTTATTTCATCATCACCAAAGAAAGTTGATAAATCTCTAAAATACGTATAAACTCCTCCACCAAGAGCTTCTATAATGTGTACAACTTTCAAAACAGAGAATTTAATTGAGAGTAAAAATAGATAAATAAGCTTAATTATAATCTGAAAATTAAAAACTTCTTTCAAGATATGAGCTTAGGTCTAATTTAAAAGGCCAGATATTTTATTACATTTGTAGCTGTTTCATGGGGCTTTTAGTAGAAAAACAAACCCCTTAAAATGTTCAATAAAACCAAATATGAAAAGAATACTTATTACCGGAGCAGCAGGATTTTTAGGATCGCATTTGTGCGACAGATTCATTAAAGAAGGATATTATGTTATCGGGATGGATAATCTGATTACGGGAGATCTTAAAAACATAGAACATTTATTTAAGTTAGAACATTTCGAATTTTACCATCATGATATCACCAAGTTTGTTCACATTCCTGGTGATTTAGATTATATTTTACATTTTGCTTCACCGGCAAGTCCGATAGATTATTTAAAAATTCCAATTCAGACTTTAAAAGTAGGATCTTTAGGAACACATAATTTATTAGGATTAGCAAGAGTTAAAAATGCCAGAATTTTGATTGCTTCAACATCCGAGGTTTACGGAGATCCATTAGTTCACCCACAAACCGAAGAATATTACGGAAACGTAAATACAATAGGACCACGAGGTGTTTATGACGAAGCAAAACGTTTTCAGGAATCGATAACAATGGCGTACCATACTTTTCACGGAGTAGAAACAAGAATCGTACGTATTTTTAATACTTACGGGCCAAGAATGCGCTTAAACGACGGACGTGTAATTCCGGCTTTCATTGGTCAGGCGTTACGTGGAGAAGATTTAACCATTTTTGGAGACGGAATGCAAACACGTTCTTTCTGTTATGTAGATGATCAGGTGGAAGGTATTTTCAGGTTATTGCATTCAGATTATGTGTATCCGGTAAATATTGGAAATCCGGATGAAATCACCATTAAAGATTTTGCAGAAGAGATCATTAAATTAACCGGAACGAATCAAAAGGTAGTCTTTCATCCTTTACCAATAAATGACCCCTTACAACGCCAGCCAGACACCACAAAAGCAAAAGAGCTATTAGGTTGGGAAGCAAAAGTAAGCCGCTCTGAAGGAATGAAGATTACATATGATTATTTCAGGTCACTTTCTAAAGAAGAACTTTCAAAAGAAGAACACAAAGATTTTTCTAGTTATATCAAATAAAAAAACGGGCAAATATTAATTCGATATTTGCCCGTTTTCATTTTATTGAAGTTGGCTAAAAAGCATTATTTTCAATCAGTTCTTTCATTTGCTGATCCAGATTAAAATGACTTTTTGCATGAAGAAAAATATCCTTTTTCATCTTTTGAATTTCACCTTTTCCTAATTCAGAAATTTGTAGTAAAGTAGAATTTAATTGCTTAAAATCTTCAACAGGAACAACCCAACCCAGATTATTTTCTTCCACAATATTTTCTCCTTCACCACCACCAAAATAAAAAACAGGAAATCCCAAAGCACTGTATTCAAATATTTTTGAAGGAACAGAACCGTAAATTCTCGTTTTAAGCGGAACAAGGGCAATGTCTTGATCCTTTAAAGTTTCATGCAGAACATTTCGTTCCAACATTCCATGGAAAATTATTTTTTTAGTTGGATTTTGGCTGAGATAATTGACAATTTGATTTTTCTCTGCGCCATCACCAAAAATATGCAATTCGATATTTAAATTCTCTAAATTTAATTGCTGAATAAGGTCAAAAACACCTTGTGCAACACCAAGCAAACCAGCATAAAACAACTTAATTGGTTCGCGTGAATTGTCTTTTTCTTCAAGGAAATCCTCAGTAAAATGATCCGGATAATTCCGGTATAAAAAGCATTTTTTTTCTGGAAAAATAGAATTGATATGTTCAATTATTTCATTCGATTGCCCAAAGATATGTGTTGCTTTTTTATAAATAAAACGTTCAATAAAAAGCAGGATTTTATGTGAAATACTATTTTTCTTTAGTACCTGAAGTTCAATAGCAGCAGTTGGCCAAAGATCAGAAACATTAAGAATTATGGTTTTGCGTTTAAGCCAAAGTGTAAAAACAGAAATAAAAGAAAGCAACAATGGAGGTGATTGTACAATAACTTTTTTAGGCGTTGTGGCAAACAGCAAATAAAAAAATAAAGTCGTTGAGAATGATAATGTCGAAACAATTCGTTTAAAGATATTTGAACTATTACTAGGATAAATCCAAAGACGTTTTAGCGTGATATTCTGAATTTTCTCAGTAACCGAAAATCGGCCTTTATATTCTGGGAACAATTCCCCTTTTGGATAATTTGGCAACGGAGAAATCACCGAAACTTCATATCCGTTTTGATTCAGTTTTAAAGCCAGTTGTTCAATTCTATTAGCTGCAGCACCTTTTTCCGGCGGATAATAATTGGATATGATTAAAATGTCCTTCATTATTTTTTATCCAATAAAATTGAAATAATTCTTTCTGATGCTTTTCCGTCCCATAATTCAGGAATGCCACTTTTTCGTGGCCCATTTTTCAAGAACAGACCAAAAATTTTTTGTAAATTTTCTAATGAAGTTCCCACAATAGTATTAGAACCAATAGATTCTGTTTCAGGTCTTTCCGTATTATTTCGCATCGTAAAACATGGAATTCCCATAACGGTTGTTTCTTCCGAAATTCCTCCGCTATCGGTAATAACAGCAAAACTATTTTTAATCAAATACATAAAATTCAAATAACTTTGCGGTGAAACAAAAATGATGTTTTTGAATTTGGTCTCGCTTTCACTCAAAATCGCCTGCGTTCGTGGATGAATCGGGAACAGTATTTTTTTGTCAGTAACTAAATCATCAATTCCGTGAAGAAGCTCAAGAAGTGATGAAACTTCATCAACATTTCCGGGGCGATGTAAGGTTAGAATGATATAATTTTTTTCGTTTAATTGATTTTCTTCCCAAAAATCCGGCGCAAATATTCTATCGATATTTTGGTATAAAGTATCAATCATGACGTTACCCACAAAATGTACATTTTCAGGATCTGAACCCAATTTTAGCAAATTTTCTGAGGCAGAAGCTGAGGTAGTAAAAAAGTAATCGGTAATACTATCGGTCAACATTCTGTTGATTTCTTCTGGCATTGTTAAATCGCCTGAACGTATTCCGGCTTCGATATGCGCTACTTTTTTGTTGCATTTTTTGGCCACAATCGAACACGCCATAGTCGAATTGACATCTCCAACAACTAAAACCAAATCGCAAGGATTTTGAAGTAATTCTTTTTCAAAAGCAATCATAATCGCAGCGGTTTGTTCTGCCTGAGAGCCACTTTTTACTTCCAGATTTACATTTGGTTTCGGAATATTTAATTCTTCAAAAAAAGTATCGCTTAAGTTTTTATCGTAGTGCTGACCAGTATGAACCAATCGAAATGAAATAGCAACACCTTCATTTTGCTTGCTTTTTATGGCATTAATGATTGGTGCAATTTTTATAAAATTAGGTCTTGCACCAGCGATTATAGTGATTTTCATAGTTGGATTGGATTCTTTCTAAAAACTTTCTTTTGGCAAAAGTAAAGTTTAAATCGGAATTTGGATAAATTGAGATACTTTCTTGATGTTTAAATGATTTTTGAGTATATCAAAACTGATCTTGTCAGAATTGGAGGTAGCAATTTGCGACCTCCAATTCTCTGCTAATTTTCAAATAGGGAATTTGGATTAGCAATTTTTGATCTTAAAAAAGTAAGGAAAGTCAAGTTGATATTTTTAGTTTGATCATTTATCATTCTCTAAGGTCACATTTTGTGACCTTAGAGAATTCAGTAAAACTTGAAGTCGCAAATTGCGACTTCAAGTTTCAAGGTCGCAATTTGCGACCTTGAAAAAGTATGGGATTATTTTTTATAGCCAATTTTCACTCTTTCATTTTCATCTTCTTTCTTTTCAGTAAATTCATCTAAATAAGAAAAAACCAACTCAATATTCTTATCGTGATTCTCTAACTTCTTTTGAATCTGAAGTATATCAACTTTAATTTCTGTTGTATCGAGAAGCATTTGTCTCACTTTTGTGAAAATCCGTATAATCTGAATATTAGTTTGAATTGCTTTATCGCTTTTTAAAACGCTTGATAGCATTAAGACACCGTGTTCTGTAAAGGTAAAAGGAAGGTATTTTTGATATTTACCCCTTACTTTCTCTAAGGTCGCAATTTGCGACCTTAGAGAATTATGCTCAATTTCAGTAAGTTGAAACATAAAATCTTCTGGAAATCGAGATAAATTTCTTTTTACCTGTTCATTTAATGTTTTAGTTTCAACTTCATAAAGTAAAGCCAAATCACTATCAAGCATTACTTTTTGACCGCGAATAAAATATATTTTGTTAGAAATTGTTTCTTCAGAAAGTAAAGATTGATCCTCCATAAGTTTTAATTAAAAAAAAATGTAAGATTTTATTTGTATTTATAAATACGATTTGAATTGTTTTAGTTTTCCGCTTTTGCTTCTTTCTAAAACTGTTTTTTGGGTAAAAATAAAATTTAAATTGGGTTCAAGATACAAAGCAATTGCTTTTTCTATTTTTTGAATTTGTATGATATCTAATTCTTTTTCACTGACATATTCAATTTCAAAAGTATCCAATTGCGTTTGTTTGATAATAAATTCTTTGACATTTCCGTCATCTTCAATGATGCTTTTGGTTACGTAGTAAAAGGTTAATCCTGGAGATTTTTTTCCGCTTGGGAGAATTGCAATGTCATTGGTTCGTCCAATTAGTTTTTTAAGAATTGGTTTCTGTAGTGTACTTTTTTCGTCAAGAATTCCAATATCGCCAATTTCATATCGTATAAACGGATGCGCTTTATTAAACAGAGAAGTAATCACAATTCGGCCTTCTTCCCCGTAAGGGAGAACTTTATTATTTTCGTCTAAAATTTCAACAAAAAGGGTTTCAGCATTCACTTGCCATTCTCGTTGAGGGTTTTCAAAAGCAATCAAATCTAACTCGGATGCTCCATATTCGTTAATAATCGGAATTTCGAATTGTTTTTCTAAGAGTTTTTTATCCGATTCAAAAAGCATTTCCGAAGTAACGAAACACGCTTTTAAGGTGGGACAAATTTCATTTAAAATGATGTTTTTCTGTTCTAAATGTTTGGCAAATAAAACGATAGAACTGGTATAACCATTGATATAATCGAATTTTTTGGTTTTGAATTTCTGTAAAAATTTCTCCAGAATTGCATCAGATAAATCGAAAACCGGAAACCTGAAACGATGCGTCAGAAAATCTTTAAAGCGTTCTTTTTGATAACCAATAAAATCCATCGGAATACCATAAAAACGAGCCTGATACGAATGATTAAAATCAATACCAAACCAGCCAAAACGCATAATATTTGATGCCCAGGTCAAGGCATGAGAATATTTATCCTTTGCAAAAACAAAAGGAGTTCCGCTGGATCCTGATGTTTTGTTGAGGTATACATTTTTTTTTGAGTATCCTTTTGAAAGTCTTTCTTCAAGAGGTTTCTGTAAATTCTGTTTGTTCAAAATGGGTAAGTTTTCCCATTTCAAATCCGTTTTATTCCCTACTAATTCTTGATAAAATGAATTGTTTTTTAAATGAAAATCGACAATTTCTTCTTTTTTATTCGCAAGAAAAAAATCATATTCTTCTTCAGATAAATTCACGATTTTATCCATTTGAGCTTTGGCTTCCTTTATAGGAAAACCGTTTAATTGAAGCGAAATATCAAAAATAGAAATCATTTGAAGATATATTTTTCACCAAAAATAATATTATCAAATTACTAACAGAGAAGAATCAACAACTTTTTAAGATTTAATTATTTTTTACGTACAAAAGCAATTATTTTTGCACCACAACTAAATACAACAACACATGACAATTTTACTATTGGGATCAGGCGGAAGAGAACATGCTTTTGCATGGAAAATGATTCAGAGTCCGCTTTGCGAAAAACTTTTTGTTGCACCAGGAAATGCGGGAACAGCAGCAATTGCTACAAACGTTGCAATGCCTCCAACAGATTTTGATGCCATAAAAGCATTTGTAATTCAGGAAAATGTAAAAATGGTGGTCGTAGGGCCAGAAGATCCTTTGGTAAAAGGGATTTACGATTATTTTAAAAACGACGAAAGTTTACAGCATATTCCGGTTATCGGACCATCAAAATTAGGAGCTCAACTTGAAGGAAGTAAAGAGTTTGCTAAAGAATTCCTGATAAAACATAACATCCCGACTGCTGCTTACGACAGTTTTACTGCCGAAACGGTTGAAAAAGGATGTGAATTCTTAGAAACATTACAACCTCCGTACGTTTTAAAAGCAGACGGATTAGCAGCAGGAAAAGGAGTTTTGATTATTCAGGATCTTGAAGAAGCTAAAACTGAATTGCGAAACATGTTGGTTCACGAAAAATTTGGAGCAGCAAGTTCAAAAGTAGTAATCGAAGAATTCCTGGACGGAATTGAATTAAGCTGTTTTGTTTTAACTGACGGAAAAAGCTATAAAATTCTTCCAACAGCAAAAGACTACAAACGAATTGGAGAAGGAGATACAGGATTAAATACAGGCGGAATGGGAGCAGTTTCTCCGGTACCTTACGTTGACGCTGTTTTGATGGAAAAAATCGAAACCCGTATTGTAAAACCAACAATAGAAGGTTTCCAGAAAGACGGAATCGAATATAAAGGATTTGTATTTATTGGTTTAATCAATGTAAAAAACGAGCCAATCGTTATTGAATACAACGTGAGAATGGGAGATCCAGAAACTGAAGTTGTTGTGCCAAGATTAAAATCTGATTTGGTTGAGCTGTTCCAGTCAGTGGCAGATCAAAAATTAGATACTTTCGAGTTAGAAGTAGATCCAAGAAGTGCGACTACAATTATGGTAGTTTCCGGAGGATATCCTGAAGATTTCGAAAAAGGAAAAGTAATTACAGGTTTAGAAAATATTACCGATTCTATAGTTTTTCACGCAGGAACAAAATTAGATGGCGATAATGTCGTTAGTAATGGAGGACGTGTATTGACTGTAACATCGTACGGAGATGATTTTCAACAGGCCATAAAAAAATCTTACCAAAATATAGATAAACTAAATTTTGATAAGATGTATTTTAGAAAAGATATTGGTTTCGACTTACTTTAAGAAAGAGTGAGCCGTTGTATCTTGGTTTTCAGTTCCTGCAGCATCAAAAATACGTAATTGTTTAATCCAATATACGATTGCTGCAGAACAGATAATCATAAAAATCCAGTTAATAGTATTAGCACCAAACCATGTAATAAGTTCTAAATGACGTAAACCATCAAGTGGAGCAAATAAAATGTTAACGAATAAGTATTGTATTCCTTCGAAAAAAGCTTTCATAATTTATAAAATTATATGTTATTTATTGTTGTGTAACGCATTGAAGTTAAAATTCAGATAATAGAATCTTTTTTCAACTTGTTGGGTTTTCCTTTTTAAACAAGTATTATATTTACAATCACAAAAGTATAAAATATCCTTATGATAACAAGTGTTTTTAAAAAATCTACGCCATTAAATTATTCATTGGTCGTAATTTTAATACTGGTTTTCTTTTTTATTTTTCAAATCAAAGATCCATCATGGGTGAGTTCTTATTTTTTGGCGTTCCAAAAAGTAAGTTTACTACTGTTTATTTTAGCCTCTTTTTTCCTGGTTAATTTTATCGTAAAAAAGAACGGACTCAGTAAAGACAACGGTTACGCGATACTTTTCTATTTATTGTTTATATTATTTTTCCCCACGATTTTTAATAATGCGAATGTCATCTATGCTAACTTTTTTATCCTGTTAGCGCTTCGAAGATTAATTTCGCTACAATCCTTAAAAGCATCAAAAGAAAAAATATTTGATGCCTCTTTTTGGATTTTAATAGCCGCTTTATTTCAATTTTGGTGTATTCTTTTCCTGGTAGTGGTATTTATATCTATTGTTTTTCATGCTTCGAGAGATTATAGAAACTGGATTTTACCATTTATTGCGCTTATGGCGGTTTCAATAATCTTTTTATTGATCTCCCTGATATTCCATATCGATATAATAGAATTTTTTCAGAAACGAGCCGTAATCGATTTTGATATTATCTATTTCAAAAATAATTACGAAAACGGAGCACTTTCTATATATGTTGCAGTTGCTTTGTTTTTTGTAACATCAATGTTAACAACGTTGTCAAACAGACCTCAAATTGTACATTCTTCGTACAAAAAAATTGTAGCCTGTTTTTTTATAGCCGCTATTGTTTATATTGTTTCGCCAGATAAAAGCAACGATTTATTGTTGTTTAGCATTGCTCCTTTGACCATTATGGCAGCAAGCCACGTAGAGTATATGCAGCAAAAACTAAACAACGAAATTGTATTTTATGTACTGATTTTGTGTAGTTTATTTACCTATTTCTCTCAATTATAATTTACTTCCGTAAGCAAGATCACCTGCATCACCAAGACCAGGAATAATGTAGTTTTTCTCATTTAGTTTTTCATCAAGAGAAGCCACCCATAAATGGCAGTTTTCAGGAAGACTTTTTTCAAGAAAAGCAATTCCTTCCGGTGCAGCAATAACCACCACAATATGAATCTCTTTTGGAGTTGCGTTTTGAATCAACTTTTCATGAACAGCCACAATAGACTGCCCAGTGGCCAACATTGGGTCAAGCAACAAAACTGTTTTATCATTGATGTTAGAAACGGCCTGATATTCTACCCGAATTTCGAATTCATGATCATTATTAGGATGATATCTGCAAGCAGAAACAAAACTATTTTCGGCATGATCAAAGTAATTCAAAAAACCATTATGAAGCGGCAATCCGGCTCTAAGAATAGAACATAAAACCAAATCACTTTCGATTTCGGTTGTTTTTTTAATACCAAGCGGAGTCTGAATTTCAACCTCTTTATACGATAAATCTTTGCTCAGCTCATAGGCCATAATTTCGCCAATTCGCTCTATATTTCTTCGAAAACGCATACTGTCGTTCTGAACGTTTATGTTTCTGATTTGACCTAAAAAATGATTTAATACGCTATTATTTTCAGAAATATAATGGATTTTCATAATAAAAATTTAGAATTATCAATGGGTTACAGTACGATAACGAAAATTTCATCGTTTTATTCGCACGATAAAAGTATAAAAAGTATCTTTGTAACTCTAACAAATAAACACATGTTTTCAAAATTAGCATATTCTGTTTTCGAACAAAGCATCAAAGATTATCATCAATTTGATAATGTAGATCAACCTATAAACAACCCTTATCCTAAGGATAAATTCGAACATTTATTATATCTAAAAAACTGGATTGATACAGTTCAATGGCATTTTGAAGATATTATTCGTGATCCGCAAATCGATCCCGTAGCAGCGCTTACTTTAAAAAGAAGAATCGATGCCTCAAATCAGGAACGTACAGATATGGTAGAATATATCGATAGTTATTTTTTACAAAAATACAGCGATGTAAAAGTAAAAGACGGTGCAAAAATCAACTCTGAAAGTCCAGCCTGGGCTTTTGACAGATTGTCTATTCTCGCTTTAAAAATTTATCATATGCATGAAGAAGCTACTCGTGCAGAGGCTTCCCAAGAACACAGAGATAAATGTCAGGAAAAACTAAACATCCTTTTAGAACAAAGAAGCGACTTATCAACAGCGATTGATGATTTGCTTGCTGATATTGAAAACGGAGATAAATTCATGAAAGTGTACAAACAAATGAAAATGTACAATGACGACGAATTGAATCCTGTTTTATACCAAAATAAGAAATAATTACTGGAGCTATTTCCGGCTTTCCATTTCATCCCGATAGCTATCGGGACACAAAAAAATAGAGTTTCTATTGTTCAAAAAAGAGCTTCCGTTGGTCGCTTTTTTTAAACAAGAAACTTTATTTTTTTTGCTCCGGGATTTTCATTTCAATCTGGGCTAAAAGCACAGAACCGGAAAAAGACTTGAATTTAAAAAACATAAAGAAATTGTCTAGTAAAATTAAGCATATAGCCGTCATGAGACTTTCCGCAATGGGAGATGTCGCCATGACGGTTCCTGTTTTACGCACCTTTGTAAAACAGTATCCAGAGGTAAAAATTACCGTAATTTCACGTCCGTTTTTCAAGCCATTTTTTGACGGAATCCAAAATCTAAACTTTTTTGCTTTTGATGAAAAAGAAAGACACAAAGGTTTTTCAGGACTTTTGAGATTGTTCCGAGATGTGAAAAAGCTCAAAATTGATGCTTTTGCAGATCTTCATAATGTTTTAAGATCCAAAATCGTGAGTTTACTTTTCGCTTTAAGCGGAAAAAAAAGAGCCACAGTTGATAAAGGTCGTGAAGGTAAAAAAGAGCTAACACGCGCCGAAAATAAAGTATTCAGGCAATTGCCAACAATGTTCGAAAGACATGCAAAAGTCTTCGAAGAACTTGGTTTTCCTTTAGATTTATCTAATCCTGAATTTCCTGAAAAGGCAATTTTAAGCTCAGATATTCTCGAGATTATCGGCGATAAAAACTCAAAATTAATTGGTATTGCGCCTTTTGCACAATATGATTCTAAGGTTTATCCGCAGGATTTAATGCAGGAAGTTATCGCAAAACTGGCTGATAATAAAGAGTATAAAATATTACTTTTTGGAGGAGGAAAGAAAGAAATCGAAATTCTGGATTCATTTGCAAAACCATTTGAAAATGTAATTAATATGGCTGGAAAAATTAAATTTCAGCAAGAATTACAATTGATTAGCAATCTCGATGTAATGCTTTCTATGGATTCCGGAAATGCTCATATTGCAGCAATGTTGGGTTTAAAAGTAATCACGCTTTGGGGCGCAACACATCCGTACGCAGGATTTTTGCCTTTCAATCAAACGATGGAAAATGCTTTAACTTCAGATCGAAATCAATATCCGCAATTGCCAACATCGGTCTACGGAAACAAAATTGTCGAAGGCTATCAGGATGCAATGAGAACCATACTTCTGGATGAGATTGTAAATAAAATTCAGAGTCTTTTGTAAATTATAGCAGACTAAATCTCAATAAAAAAATTCCAAATTCCAACTTTTACAATTGGAATTTGGAATTTTTTTTATTGGATTTTAAATTTTTTATAAATCAAGAAAAAGATATCCCATTGCTTTCTTTTTGTTTCTATCGACTACAACTTCTACAAAATGATTTTCTTTTTCTGTAGCGAGCAAAATGTGCTCAAAATCTTCGGTTGAGTTTCTGTAAACTTTATGAACCAATTCAGATTCTTTAATTTTTTTCGATAAAATTTTAGCGGCTTTTAATTCACTCACATAAGGCCAAATATTAAAAAAACTGTCATTAGATGATATTTCTGTCATTCTATCAATCATTGATGAACGATATTTTTCTGCCGAAAGTAATTTAGGTGCTTTTCGATTTCTTCTTTTTTTAATAATGAAGTAAATACAAAAGCAGGATGTTATTACAAAAAGTAGAATAAAAGAGAGGCGGAGATAATGATGCATTGCCATAATATTTAAATTTTAGGTTGACAATCAGAGATAGCTCTACAATCTCACAAAAGAAGAGGTTGCGATTACCGTAATTTCACCTCTAATATAATAAAAATTTGGCAATATTTTAGCAATATTTTGGTTTTATTACAATCTAAACTAGAGCCAAATTTTCTCGTCTCTACATCTGCTGTAAATATAACTTTTAAGATTCGAAATCGTAGCTTCATAATTAGGAGCTTCAAAACCAAATCGTTTGTGCTCCATTTGCTCTTTTTCGATGGCATTACAGCCTTTTATAACTTCTTTGAGCATGTCTAGCATCGCCAGTTCTTTATTGTTCGTTTTTTGATATTTAAACTCGACAATTTCATCCTGAAGTTCTTCGCAATATTCTACAAGTTTCTCAACTTCAGGTTCATCTAAAAGAGATTGCTTGCTTTTAAAAATTTCTCGTACAGATCTCATAAAAATAAATTCCAATCTTGCAAAGATTGCTACTAATTATCAAACAAAAAAAAATCCAAATCCCAATTGTAAGTTTGGAATTTGGAATTTAAATATTTTTGGAATCTTAACCTCTACACATCATCATAATCTACATAAATAGACTCTGATGTTGGATGCGCTTGACACGTTAAAATCAAACCTGCAGCAATTTCTTTATCTGTCAAAATGGAGTTTTTAGTCATTTCGGCACTTCCTGAAGTTACACGAGCAAGACAGCTGCTGCAAATTCCACCCTGACAAGAATATGGAGCGTCGATTCCTTGTTTTAAAGCTGCATCTAGTATCGTTTGTTTTTGAGACATTTCGAACGAAACTTCGTCATCATCTACTAAAACAGTGATTTTTGTATGTCCTTCTAATGAAGCTTTTATTTCATTTTCCTGAGATGAAGAAGTAAAAAGCTCAAACTTAATCGCTGATTCTTTTACGTTTTTCTCTTTCAAAATTGCAGAAACCGTATTGATCATTTCTTCAGGTCCGCACAAGAAAAATTTATCAAATTGTAATTCTTTGTGTTTGTTGTTCAGAACAAAATTCACTGCCGATTTTTCGATTCTTCCAAACAAAGCATTTTCGGCTTTAGCCTGACTAAAAACATAATGCACGAAAAAACGACCTACATATTGTAATTGCAAATCATGTAATTCCTGGTAAAAAATAGTTTCTTCAGGCGTTTTATTTCCATAAACTAATACAAATGAACTTTTTGGCTCACTTTTCAAAACCGATTTTATGATCGAAAGAACAGGAGTTATTCCGCTTCCGGCAACAAAAGCTGCGTAATTTTTTTGTCTTTCAGCATCTGGTTCAAAAGTAAATACCCCTTCAGGATGACCTACTTCAAGAACATCACCGGCTTTAAGTCTTGTATTTGCAAATTGAGAAAACAAACCGTTTTTTACTGCTTTTACTGCAATTCGCAATTCGCCGCTTTCTGGTGCAGAACAAATAGAATATGCACGACGAATTTCTTGATTATCAAGAGTTAATTTTAAATTTATGTATTGCCCGGCTATAAATTTATAGTCTGGTTTTAGTTCTTCGGGAACATTAAAAAGTACAGAAACCGCGTCGCTTGTTTCGCGTTTTACCTCTTTAATTATAAGTTTTAAGAATGAAGGCATGATTGTATATTTTATGCAAAAGTAGCAAACGGAGATTAAATGTCAGGCACGAAATAATTATTTTTAACTTTTTTTGTAACGTTTAGCTACATTTGATCTCTTACTACAAAACTGAAAACCAAATAACCATGATTAAAAAGTTTATTTATCTCGAATGGAAGGCCTTTACCAGATCTGCATCCTTTGGTACTAATGTGGCAATGAAAATTTTAATGGGTTTTTTGATGGTCTATTTCTCGGTACTTTTTATCGGGATGGGCGTTGGAGCATTTTATGTATTACGAAAAATGAATCTCGAACCCTTATCGACTATCAATCAATTTCTAATTTATTATTTTTTGTTTGATCTTGTAGTACGCTTGTTAATGCAGGCAATTCCGGTAATGAATATCAAACCATTATTGGTTTTACCTTTCAAAAAACCAACCATTGTTCATTTCTCATTAGGCAAAACAGCTTTGTCTTTTTTTAACTGGGTTCATGCCCTTTTCTTCATTCCCTTTTCGATTGTGCTAGCCATGGAAGGTTATGATATTACAGGAATTATTTTTTGGCTTTTAGCGGCATTTTCCTTAGTATATATCAACAATTTTCTGAATATTATTTTAAGTAATATCGATAAATTATTTGTTGTTTTTATAGCAATAATTATGGCTTTGGCAGCTGCGCAATATTATAAAATATTTGATATTACGACATTTACAACACCTGTTTTTCAGGGATTTTATGCCACAAAAGGACTCTTTATAATTCCACTTTTGCTATTAGCCGGATTGTATGCATTTACCTTTAAGTATTTCAAAAACAATCTGTTTTTGGATGCCGGACTTTCTAAAAAAGAAGATATCGCTAGAACCGAAAACCTTTCATGGCTGAATCAGTTTGGAACTTTAGGAACCTTTCTAAAAAATGATATCAAACTGATTAAGAGAAACAAAAGGTCAAAAACTACCATATTTATGAGTATCTTCTTTTTGTTCTACGGTTTTATATTTTTCGGAAACACGCATCAGCCAGAGGTCATGCATATTTTTGCCGGAATCTTTGTTTCGGGAGGATTTTTATTCGTCTTTGGTCAGTTTGTGCCAAGTTGGGATAGTTCGTATTATCAATTAATGATGACACAAAACATTCCGTATCGTGGTTATATTACTTCAAAATGGTGGCTGATTGTTATTGGTACCATTATTTCAACCATAATTGCCTCCTTTTATCTTTTCTTCGGATGGGAAATTTATCTAACTATCGTTATTGGAGCCATTTATAACATTGGGGTAAACTCTCACTTAGTACTTCTGGGCGGAGCATTTACAAAAACGCCTATCGATTTAAGTTCGGCCGGCGGTGCTTTTGGAGACAAAAAAGCCTTTAATGTTAGTGCCATGTTATTGACTTTGCCAAAATTATTATTGCCATTAGGACTCTATGCAATTGGTCTTTATTTAGGAAACAAAACCATCGGATTAGCATTAGTTGCTGGTGCCGGAGTTTTAGGTTTTATCTTAAAAGACAAGGTATTTTCATTAATCGAAAAAAGATATAAAATCGAAAAATACAGTACGATAAGTGCTTATAAACAAAAGAACTAATTAGAAAATAGGTCAATTTGATAATGAAATAATTTATCAAATAAAATCGGAATATTAAAAAACATGCTGGAGATTTTTAAATCTAAATCAGCAATATAAAATCTAACATCATCATGATACAAGTAAATCAACTTTCAAAAAAATATAACGGAACAACAGTTTTAAACATTAACAACCTTGAGATTCCAAAAGGACAGAGCTTTGGTTTAGTGGGTAATAACGGAGCGGGAAAAACGACTTTCTTTAGTTTATTATTAGACCTTATTCAGCCTTCGACAGGTAATATTACAAGTAATTCTATTCAGGTAAATGCCAGCGAAAACTGGAAATCTTTTACCGGATCTTTTCTTGATGAAAGTTTCCTGATTGGATATTTAACACCAGAAGAATACTTCTATTTTATTGGAGATTTACGCCATCAAAATAAAGCCGATATAGATGCTTTATTGAAGCAGCATGAAGAATTTTTTAATGGAGAAATCCTGAATAACAAAAAATATTTAAGAGATTTATCAAAAGGAAATCAGAAAAAAGTGGGGATAATTGCCACACTTATAGGAAATCCTGAAGTGGTAATCCTGGACGAACCTTTTGCAAATTTAGATCCAACAACTGTAAGCCGATTAAAAAAAATAATAAAAGATTTAGCCGATAATCCAAATGTTACAGTACTGGTTTCCAGTCATGATTTGCTGCATACAGTAGAGGTTTGCGACAGAATTGTGGCACTTAACAAAGGTGAAGTGGTGAAAGATATTCAAACTTCAAAAGAAACCTTACAAGAACTGGAATCGTTTTTTGCGGTTTAAATATTCTATATTTCAAAAAGAAGCGTATTTTTACAAGTCAATATACTAAAAGTACATTTTAGAAGTTAATTGATTTAAACTCTTTTCTATTGAAAAAGAATACTCTTAAATATAGTTTTTTTCTGGTCTTTTTGTTTCTTTTGATAGCCTGTTCTACCAAGAAAAACACTTTTTTGTCTAGAAATTCACATGCCTTAAGTACAAAATATAATATTTTGTACAACGGCGGTATTGGCCTGGATAAAGGATTAAAGTCCATACAGGCCAATAATCAGGATAATTTCTGGAAGACTTTGCCTATCGAAAAAATGCAGGTTGATGAAAATTTTTCTGAAGAAGAAAAAGCTAAAAATCCTGATTTTGAAAAGGCAGAAACCAAAGCAACAAAAGCCATCCAGAAACACTCCATGAATATTGGAGGAAGAGAGCGAAATTCACAAATCGATGAAGCTTATTTAATGCTTGGAAAAGCGCGATATTATGATCAGCGCTTTATTCCGGCTCTTGAAGCATTCAATTATATTTTATATAAATATCCTAATAGCAGTAATATTTATACAGCAAAAATCTGGCGCGAAAAAACAAATATGCGTTTAGGAAATGACGCTATTGTTTTAAAGAACATTAAACTCTTATTAAAAAATACAGATTTAGATAAACAGACTTTTTCAGACGCAAATGCTTTATTAGCGGAAGCTTTTTTAAATTTAGAACAAAAAGACAGTGCTGTTGCGAAATTGAGAATTGCCGAAGAATTTACAAAAGTAAACGAAGAGAGAGCGCGTTACCGTTTTATTTTGGGCCAGATGTATCAGGAAGCCGGAAAAAAAGACAGCGCAAATTATTTTTATGATGGGGTAATCGATATGAATCGAAAAGCCGATCGTAAATATATGATGCATGCTTATGCAAAAAAAGCCGAAATGTTTGATTACGATAAGGATAATAAGCAATTGTTTCTAAAAGCATTTAATGATCTGGTTACAGACCGTGAAAACCGACCTTATTATGATATCCTTTTTTATCAAATGGGTGTTTTTTATGATAACTATAAGGTACAGGATAGTGCGCTTATATTCTATAATAAATCTTTGTTCAGGAAATCTAAAGATCCGTATTTAGTAGCTTCGACTTATCGCAATATTGGGAACATGTATTTTAAAAATACAGATTATACAATGGCTGCCAAATACTATGACAGTACATTGGTAAAACTGGACCCTAAAACAAGGGAATATGCGTTTATCCAAAAAAACAGAAAAAATCTGGATAACGTAATTAAGTATGAAGGAATTGCAAAACGAAACGACAGTATAATTAAGGTATATGGTTTACCGGCACCCGACAGAAAATTATACTTTGAAAATTACATTGCAGAGCTTAAAAAGAAAGACGAAGCAAAACGTATTTTAGAAGAAAGAGAAAAGGAACGATTAGCCAATATAGATCGTAATACAAATTTGGGTAATGAGCCAACTGCTGTAAATCCAAATTCTTTAGGAAAACCACCTTCTGATCCTGAAGGTATTCTGCCACCGTCTGGAAACAATTCTGCCAGTACTTTTTATTTTTATAACCCAACAACAGTTGCTTACGGAAAACTGCAATTCAAGAAATTGTGGGGTAATAGAACTTTGGGCGGAAATTGGAGATTGGCTGCAGTAAAATCTGCAAATAATGCTGCGATGAACGATTCATTAAGTATTGCTCAGGAAGCGGCAGATAAACTAAAAGATTCTATTGTTGTCGAAAAATATACAACTGCTTTTTATGAAAAACAGCTTCCAAAAACACAATCTGCCATAGATAGTATTGGAGTAGAACGTAATTTCGCATATTATCAATTAGGACTTATTTATAAAGAGAAATTCAAGGAATATAATTTGGCAAGTGCTAAATTAGAACAGCTATTAAAAAATAATCCGGAGGAAAAATTGATTTTGCCATCGATGTATAATTTGTACAAAATATACCAGATTACAAATCCGGCAAAAGCTGAAGCTATAAAAATGGATATCAGTTCTAAATATCCAAATTCGAGATACGCACAAATTTTAAATAATACCAACTCAGAAGATTTGGCATCTGCAGATAAAGAGTATCAAAAATGGTACAAACTATTTCAGGAAGAACAGTTTGACACCGTTTTAGATAATATTGATAATCTGATCAATCAATATTCTGGTGACGAAATTGTTTCTAAATATGAATTACTTAAAGCAAACACTTTAGGAAAGGTAAATGGTCTTGCAGCGTATAAAAATGGTTTAGAGAATGTTGCGGATAATTATCCAAATAGCGACGAAGGTAAAAATGCAAGAGAAATTCTGGAAAAGCAAATTCCAGGTTTAGAAAAACTAGATTTTACATCAGTTGATAGCAAAAACTGGAAAATTTTATATTTAGTTCCTAATAACGATTCTAAAACCCGTAAAAAAATCGAAGAAGCGATTAAAGTATTTTTGTTAGTTGAAAATTATGAAAGATTAACCACATCTTTCGACAGATACAACAGAACAGAAAGTTTTATAGTTGTTCATGGTTTAAAATCAGAGGCTTATGCCAAGGATATTTCCGGAGTTTTTAGAGATGATAAAAAGTATCAAATATCAAATCAGCCAATTATCATCTCAAGTGATAATTATAAATTGATCCAGATTAAGAAAAATCTCGAAGCCTACTTAGCCCCCAAAACCCCATAATCCCCATAATCATGTTTGATAAAGTTAAAAAAAACGGAACAGAACTCTTAGGTAAAACAAACAGAATTGTAGAAGGCACCTCTATAATAGGTGATATTGTTTCTAAAGCCGATTTTAGATTAGACGGCGAATTGATAGGAAACTTTACTTCGCAAGGAAAATTAGTGATAGGCGCCTCAGGCGTTGTAAGAGGAGAAATTGTTTGTAATAATGCTGATATCGAAGGAGAATTTCAGGGAAAAATCAAAGTTTTAGAAGTACTTAATATAAAGGCATCTGCACAAATTCATGGCGAAGTTGCTGTAGGAAAACTGTCTATCGAACCAGGAGCCGATTTTACAGCGACTTGTACGATGTTAACAAATAATCCAAAAGAAGTAACGCTAAAAGATGGAAAAGGAACCGAACAAAAACAGAAGGAATAAATGGATGCCGCTTATTAATATTCCTGTTCAAATGGGAATTATTATTTTCGTGTTCTCTTATTTCGGTACATGGTTAGATGAAAATCATCCAAGCCCAAAGGTGTATTATAATACAATCTTTGTAATGCTGGGTGTTGGACTTGCCTTGTATAATGTTATTCGTCAGGTAAATGACATTAACAAAACAAAGTGATTTTTGTCATTGAAAGCATTTGATAAAAAGTGCATCTTTGCATAAAATTATTTTTCCAATGCTTTCAAAAAATTACAAATCCATTTTACATTTATTCTTTTTTGCTTTGGCAGCTTATGTTTTGCATAAAGCAGCTTTTTTAGTTTTAGATTTAAACAGTCAAACCTTTTATTATAGTATAGAATTTTTGTATTTGATTTTTTTCGGATTATCAGCATTATTATACCTTATATTATTAATAGTAAAAAAGAAAAATTTTGAGATTGTCGGAATGGCTTTTCTGTTCGGAACTTTTACTCAAATGTTAATAGGATATTTAATTTTAAGACCGATTTTGGAAAACCATAGTGCAGAGGTTATGGTTGAAAAGATCAATTTTTTTATAACATTTATTTTGTTTTTGTTATTTGAGACGCTTTTAACTGCCCGATTATTAAATGAAAAGCGTTAAAATAGGGATTCTGTAAAAAAGGGTTCAAAAATAATTTTTCATATCCTTTTGAATATTAATAAAAAATGTACCTTTGCACCAAATTTTAGAAACGTAAAAAATAAGATTTTTAACAGATATGGTGATTTCAAACAAACCGCTCAAATTTATTCTTGCAGCTTTAGTAGCTTGTTCTCCTGTAATGAGTTTTGCAAATTCAGAGAATGACTCAACGCATGTACAGACTGAAACTGCTCATGAAGAGAAAGTAATTTCACATAACGCTCCTGTAGAAGGCGAGCATGAAGCTCTGGATCCAAAAGCAAAAGTAGACGCTTTTATTGATCATCACTTACAGGATTCTCATGATTTTGTTTTCTTTTCAGATGAAAAAGAAAATAAACATTATGGTTTCCCATTACCCGTTATCCTTATTGATGGAGGTTTGAAAATTTTCTCATCTTCAAAATTACACCATGGTGCAGAAGTTGCAGAAGTTGATGGTAACTTCTATAAATTAGTTCACGGTAAAATTTACAAAACAGATGCTGCCGGTACCATTACTTTTAATGAGCACGGACATCCTGAAAACGAAAAGCCATTAGATTTTTCTATTACAAAAAATGTAGTGTCAATGCTTTTTGTTGCAGTACTATTATTCATAATGTTTACTGGTTTAGCAAAATCATATAAAAAAGGACCAATCCCAACTGGATTTGGTAGAGTATTAGAACCGCTTATCATTTTCATCAGAGATGAAATCGCTGTTCCAAATATTGGTGAGAAAAAATACAGAAAATATATGGGTTACCTATTAACCGTATTTTTCTTTGTGTGGTTGTTAAACTTATTAGGTATGACTCCACTAGGAATAAACGTTACAGGAAATATTGCCATCACAGTTTGTTTGGCTGCGTTTACTTTCTTGATTACTCAGTTTAGTGCAAACAAAGATTATTGGGGACACATTTTCTGGATGCCTGGAGTTCCAGTTCCAATGAAAATTATTTTAGCTCCAATCGAAATCTTAGGAACATTAACAAAACCATTTGCATTATTAATTCGTTTGTATGCAAACATTACTGCAGGTCACGTAGTAATTATGAGTTTGATCGCAATGATCTTTGTAGGTAAAAATTTAGCTGCAGATTTGCCAATCTCTTTAGGATTAACATTATTTATTTCGGTTATCGAAGTTTTAGTTGCATTTTTACAGGCGTTCATTTTCACAATGTTATCTTCATTGTTTATTGGTATGGCTGTTCAGGATCACGATCACGATCATGGTCACGAAGAAGAAAATGTAATCATTTAATTTAGAAGTTTAATTTTATATATATAAATAGTTATGGGAACAATTCCAACTTTAGTAGGTGCTGGATTAGTAGTAATCGGAGCAGGTTTAGGTTTAGGTAAAATCGGTGGATCTGCTATGGACGCTATTGCTCGTCAGCCAGAAGCTGCTGGTAAAATTCAAACTGCGATGATTATTATCGCGGCTTTATTAGAAGGTTTAGCATTTGCTGCTTTAATCTTAGGAAAATAATAAAGAAAGAAATAACAACATCTTTAACGGTTGGTTAAAGGTGTTGTTACTTTTAAAAAAAGAAATTAAATATTTAATATAGTTATAAAATGGATAAGTTAATTAACGATTTTTCATTCGGTTTATTCTTTTGGCAAGCTTTAATCTTGTTGGTTTTAATTTTGCTTTTAGTAAAATTTGCCTGGAAACCAATTATGGAATCTATTACCGCAAGAGAAGAAGGTATTAAAAATGCATTACTTTCTGCTGAAAATGCAAAAAGAGAAATGGAAAACTTGCAAGCTGACAATCAAAGAATTTTGAATGAAGCTCGTGCAGAACGTGACGCGATGCTAAAAGAAGCTCGTGAGATGAAAGAGAAAATGATTGCTGATTCTAAAAACGAAGCACAAGAAGCTGGTCAAAAAATGATCGCTCAGGCGAAAGCGGCTATCGAAAGTGAAAAAAATGCTGCTATGGCTGAATTGAAATTACAAGTTTCGACTTTATCATTAAGCATTGCTGAAAAATTGTTGAAAGAAGAACTATCTAACAAAGAATCTCAAACTAAATTAGTAGAGAAAATGTTAGGTGACGTAAAGTTAAACTAAGATTATGGCAAGTACAAGAGCAGCAATTCGTTATGCAAAAGCAATTCTAGACTTAGCAAACTCTAAAGGTGTTGCCGAAGCTGTCAATAACGATATGAAGTCGATTGCAACAGCAATTGATACAAATGTAGAATTGAGTACATTTATTCAAAACCCAACTACAAAAGTTGAAGTTAAGGAAAGTGCTCTTATCGAAGTTTTTGCAGATGTAAATGGAGTAACCAAAGGTTTGTTTCATTTATTATTTGAAAACAAAAGATTTGAAATTCTTGAAGCAATTGCTTTAGAATATAAAAAATTATTTGATGAAGGAAATGGAGTTGAAGTAGCAAAAGTTACCACAGCAGTTCCTATGGATGCAGCTTTAGAAGCTAAAGTTTTGGCAAAAGTAGCTACATTATCAGATAAAAAGGTAACAATAGAAAATATCGTAGATCCATCCATCATTGGAGGATTTATTTTAAGAATAGGTGATCAACAATACAATGCATCTGTTGCAAACAGACTGCAGGTATTAAAAAGAGAGTTAAGTAATTAGTTTTATTACACATAAAAGTGTCTAAATTATAAATTAAGATGGCGGAAATCAAACCTGCTGAAATTTCAGCAATATTAAGAAAGCAAGTAGAAGGTTTTGAATCTGGTGCTACGCTAGAAGAAGTAGGAACAGTACTTCAAGTTGGAGACGGTATTGCTCGTATTTACGGGCTATCGAATGTACAATATGGTGAGTTAGTTGAATTTGACAACGGACTTGAAGCTATTGTATTGAACCTTGAAGAAGACAATGTTGG
Organism: Flavobacterium sp. SLB02; assembly: GCF_009664855.1. Lineage (GTDB taxonomy): Bacteria > Bacteroidota > Bacteroidia > Flavobacteriales > Flavobacteriaceae > Flavobacterium. The sequence goes on along the minus strand of NZ_CP045928.1, from coordinate 5,209,224 downwards.
TGTGGTACTTTTAGGACCATCAACTGGAATCAAAGAAGGATCAACAGCAAAAAGAACACAACGTATTGCATCTCTTAAAGTAGGTGAGCAAATGGTAGGACGTGTAGTAAACACTCTTGGTTTTCCAATTGATGGAAAAGGACCAATTGGTGGAGACTTATACGAAATGCCTTTAGAAAGAAAAGCACCTGGTGTTATCTTCCGTCAGCCAGTAACTGAGCCATTACAAACAGGAGTAAAAGCAGTAGATGCTATGATCCCGGTTGGTCGTGGACAACGTGAGCTTGTAATTGGTGACCGTCAAACAGGTAAATCAACTGTTTGTATCGATACGATCTTAAATCAAAAAGAATTTTACGATGCAGGAAAACCTGTATTCTGTATATATGTTGCAATTGGGCAAAAAGCTTCAACTGTAGCAGGAATCGCTAAAATGTTAGAAGAAAAAGGTGCAATGGCTTATACAGTTATTGTTGCAGCTAATGCTTCTGATCCGGCTCCAATGCAAGTTTATGCTCCTTTCGCAGGTGCTGCAATTGGAGAGTACTTTAGAGATTCAGGTCGTCCTGCACTTATTGTGTATGATGATTTATCTAAACAAGCTGTTGCTTATCGTGAGGTTTCTCTTTTATTAAGAAGACCACCGGGACGTGAGGCATATCCTGGAGACGTTTTCTACTTACACTCTCGTTTATTAGAGCGTGCTTGTAAAGTAATTGCTGATGACGGAATTGCTAAAAACATGAACGATTTACCAGATTCTATCAAGTCTATCGTAAAAGGTGGTGGTTCATTAACTGCATTGCCAATTATCGAAACTCAGGCTGGTGACGTTTCTGCATATATCCCAACAAACGTAATTTCGATTACAGATGGTCAGATTTTCCTTGATGGAGATTTGTTCAACTCTGGAGTTCGTCCTGCGATTAACGTAGGTATCTCTGTATCTCGTGTTGGAGGTAATGCTCAGATTAAATCAATGAAAAAAGTTTCAGGAACTTTAAAATTAGACCAGGCTCAATTCCGTGAATTAGAAGCTTTCGCTAAATTTGGTTCTGACTTGGATTCAGTTACTTTAAACGTAATTGAAAAAGGTAAAAGAAACGTTGAGATCTTGAAACAAGGTTTAAATGATCCTTATACTGTAGAAAATCAAGTAGCTATTATTTACGCTGGTTCTAAAAACTTATTAAGAAACGTTCCTGTAAATAAAGTAAAAGAGTTTGAAGCTGATTTCTTAGCTTACTTAAACAGTAAACATAAAGATACGCTTAACGCTTTGAAAGCTGGTAAATTAGATGACAACATTACTGATGTTATCGAAAAAGCAGCAAAAGAAATTTCAGCAAAATATAACTAATAAGATAATTGGTTGATTAGATAATTAGAAAGGGTTTAACGCTCTTCTAATTATCTAATTTTCAAATTGTCACATTTTCTAATTAATAGATGGCAAATTTAAAGGAAATCCGTAATAGAATTACTTCCGTTTCATCGACGATGCAAATTACATCGGCAATGAAAATGGTTTCTGCTGCAAAGCTTAAGAAAGCACAAGATGCAATCACTGCAATGCGCCCTTATGCCGAGAAATTAACGGAGTTGTTGCAAAACCTTTCTGCTACACTGGACGGTGAAGTTGGAGGAGATTATACAACACAACGTGAAGTAAAAAAAGTATTGCTTGTAGCTATAACTTCAAACAGAGGTTTATGTGGTGCATTCAATTCAAATATTATAAAAGAGGTTAAAAATCGTTCTGCTTTTTATGCCGGAAAACAAGTTGATGTTTTTCCTATTGGTAAAAAAGGAAATGATGTATTAAGTAAATCTCATAAAGTTCACGGTCACCATAATGCAATTTTCGATCATTTAACTTTTGAAAATGTTGCCGGAATTGCTGATAACTTAACTCAGAAATTTTTATCTGGAGAATACGACAGAATCGAATTGATTTACAATCAGTTTAAAAATGCTGCTACACAAATCGTTCAAACAGAACAATTTTTACCGTTAGCGCCAATTAAATCTGATGTACCGGTTTCTACAGGAGATTATATTTTTGAACCTTCAAAAGAAGAAATTGTGTTGACATTGATTCCTAAATCATTAAAAACACAATTATACAAAGGTATTCGTGATTCATTTGCTTCAGAACACGGAGCGCGTATGACAGCAATGCACAAAGCAACTGACAACGCAACTGAATTAAGAAACCAATTGAAATTGACTTACAATAAAGCACGTCAGGCATCTATTACCAATGAGATCCTTGAGATCGTTGGTGGAGCAGAAGCTTTGAACGGATAATTTGTTCAGGACATACAAAAAAAGACCCGACAAGTAATTGTCGGGTCTTTTTCTTTATATAGTAGTTTTAGTTTTTCTAATTTTTAAACTTATAAAATGGTGATTCTCAATTCAATCAAAAACCGAGAATCAATTACCATTTTATAAAATTATTGACAGATTTATCACCTCTGTAGTGCTTTGTCTTTCATGGGAACAAACTAGCTTTATCAGTCCCAATGCTCTGTTTTTTTGAGGGTTACATATCAGCAGAATCACTCCCTTTGCTTTGTCTTTTATGGGAACAAACTAGCTTTATTAGTCCCAATGCTCTGTTTTTTTTGAGGGTTACATATCAGCAGAATCAATCCCTTTGTGCTTTGTCTTTTATGGGAACAAACTAGCTTTATTAGTCCCAATGCTCTGTTTTTTTGAGGGTTACATTTCAGCAGAATCACTCCCTTTTGCTTTGTCTTTTGTGGGAACAAACTAGCTTTATTACTCCCAATGCTTTGCTTTTTTTTAAAGGGTTGTATTTTAGCTTTGCTCATTCCCTTTGATACAAAGTTAGTATAGAAGTACTTGTAAAAATTTATATAATTTTTGGGCTTTATTATAAATTTCACACACGAGGTTAAAATAGAATTGTAATTGAAAAAATTGAGTATTTTTGATATCTATTTTTATTACAATGAAATTACAAGTAAAAGAGCTTACTACCATAGAAGCAATGGTTGACCAAATAGCAACTATTCGATTTCTTTATCCTAATTTATCGATTGAAAAATATCAGGCTTACCTTTCTGAAATGGTGCCTCATAGTTATATTCAGATCGCGGTTTTTGAGGGAGATAACTGTCTTGGAATTACAGGTTGTTGGTCGGCTACTAAATTGTGGACGGGTAAATATCTCGAGATAGATAATTTTGTTGTAAATCCTGATCATCGTTCTAAAGGAATAGGAAAATTATTAACAGATTATATCGAAAAAAAGGCTTTAGAGCTGGATTGTAGTTCTATAGTTTTAGACGCTTTTACCGGAAATTTCGCCGCTCACCGCTTTTACTACAACCAAGGTTATGGACCAAAAGGTTTTCATTTCGTTAAAATATTAGACGAAAAAAAACTAACACAATAAAATTACACACCAATTTTTTTATTGAACCTACAAAATCAGTAATAAACAAAAGAATTGGTTATTTTTGTTTTACAAACTTTATTATAAATTATTTTGGGATTATATAAAAATCTGTTCAAACAAACTGCTATTTACGGACTAGCAACGGTCTTACCAAGAATGCTAAGTTTTTTATTGGTAAGATTGTACACTGGTATTTTACCAACTGCAGAATATGGCGAGGTTTCGATCGTTTTGTCATGGATGGTGTTCTTTAATGTGGTTCTTTCGTACGGAATGGAAACCGCATTTTTTAGATTCTATAGTGCCGAGGATGATAAGAAAAATGTAATCGCAACATCGACAATATCAATATTTTGGTCCTCGATTATTTTCTTATTTGCCGCTTTAATTTTTAGAAATACCTTGGCAAGTCTTGCCGAAGTTGATGTACAATATATTACATATACCGTTTGGATTTTAGTTTTAGATGCTTTGGTTTTAATACCATTTTCTAAACTTAGAGCCAATCAGAGACCAATGGTTTATGCAGCAATTAAAATAGGAAACGTAGTAATCAATTTATTACTGAATATATTCTTTTTAATGTACTTGCCTAAGCTTGCTGCAGCAAATCCTAACTCAGTTTGGGATAATTTATATGTAGAGAATTTCCAGATTGCCTATATTTTCATTGCAAATCTACTGGCAAGTTTAGCTACATTTATTGTGCTTTCGCCAAATTATCTTTCATTGGGAAGAAAATTCGATCCAATCCTTTGGAAAAAAATGATGAAATACGGTTTACCAATTTTGGTTGCCGGACTGGCATTTGCTGTTAACGAACATTTCGATAAAATTCTATTAGGATATCTACTACCTGAAAATTTAGCAAAATCAGAAGTTGGAGCCTATTCAGCTTGTTACAAATTAGGTTTGTTTATGGTTTTGTTTGCAACGGCTTTTAGATTAGGTATTGAACCTTTCTTTTTTAGTCATTCAAAAAATGCCAATGCACCTCAAACTTACGCCGTAATTACAAAATATTTTGTTATTCTGGGTTCGTTAATTTTATTAGGAGTGATTGTTTTTGCCGATGTTTTAAAGTATCTTTTACTGGACAATAAATCATATTGGGAAGCAATGAAAGTGGTACCGCTAATTATTCTGGCAAACTTCTTTTTAGGAATTTACAACAACTTATCAGTCTGGTATAAACTGACCGATAAAACAAAAATAGGAGCATATATCTCGATTGTTGGGGCGATTGTAACATTGGTTTTAAATTATTTTTTAATTCCAAAATACAGTTACTACGGTTCAGCAATTGCAACGATTTCGGCTTACGGAAGTATGATGTTGATTTCTTATGTATTAGGAAACAAATATTATCCTATACCTTATGATATGAACAAAATTGGAGCTTACCTGGGAATTTCAATTGTATTTTCGGCTATTTCTTTTTACGGATTTAGAGAAAATTATTTCGTTGGAATTCCGTTATTATTAGGATTCATGTATTTTGTGTATCACAATGAAAAAGAAACCATCAAAGGAATTATGAGTAAAAAATAGAATTGAGTTTTAATAAACTCAATTTGATTTTAATGTTTTAAAATAAAAAATGAAAATACAAATTATCAATAAATCACAACACGCTTTACCAAACTACGAAACAATTGCTTCGGCAGGAATGGATTTACGTGCGAATTTAACAGACTCTATAACATTAAAACCTTTAGAAAGAACCATTGTAAAAACAGGACTTTTTATTGAATTACCAATAGGTTACGAAGCACAGGTTCGACCAAGAAGCGGATTAGCAGCCAAAAAAGGAGTTACAGTTTTAAATTCTCCGGGAACAGTCGATGCCGATTATAGAGGAGAAATAGGTGTAATTTTAGTAAATTTATCAAATGAAGAATTCATAATCGAAAACGGAGAACGAATTGCACAATTAATTATTGCCAAACACGAAAGAGCAGAATGGATTGAAGTTGCAGAACTTTCTGAAACATCAAGAGGCGAAGGCGGTTTTGGAAGTACTGGAGTTAAATAGTTTTCAGTCGCAGTCACAGTAATCAGTTTCTGTACTTTGCGGTTAAAATAGTTTTCAGTCGCAGTTATCAGTTTCAGTTCTTTGCGACCTTAAAAATGAAATGAATAAACCTAGCGAACTTTGCGTATCTCGATAGCTATCGGGATTGCGAACTTTGCGGTTAAATAGTTTTCTGTTGCAGTCAAGGTTATCAGTTTCTATACTTTGCAACAAAACAAAATAAATAACCAAACTAAGAGGATTTTTTAAATCTTCGAATAAAATAAAAAAGACAAAATGAAAATAATCGTTCCAATGGCAGGTCGAGGATCTAGACTTAGGCCACATACTTTAACAGTTCCAAAACCATTAATTCCTGTTGCAGGAAAATCTATCGTTCATCGTTTAGTCGAAGACATTGCTAAAATATTAAAAGAACCTATCGAAGAAGTTGCTTTTATTTTAGGAGATCCTGCTTTTTTTGGAGATGATCTTGTAGCAAGTTTAGAAGAATTGGCTGGAAGTTTAGGAGCAAAAGCTTCGATCTATCGTCAGGATTTACCATTAGGAACAGGTCATGCCATTATGTGTGCAAAAGAATCTTTGTCCGGTCCTGCAGTTATCGCTTACGCGGATACTTTGATTAGAGCAGATTTTGAATTAGATCCTGCTGCTGATGCTGTAATTTGGGTAAAACAAGTAGATCAGCCGGAAGCTTTTGGTGTTGTAAAACTGAATCAGAATAACGAAATTATAGAATTAGTTGAAAAACCAAAGGAATTCGTAAGCGACTTAGCCGTTATCGGAATCTATTATTTTAAAGAAGTTGGCGATTTGAAAAAAGAACTTCAGGGAGTTTTGGATAACAATATCCAGAATGGTGGAGAATACCAAATCAACGACGGGATTAAAGCCATGATGGCTAACGGTAAAGTTTTTAAAACCGGAAGCGTTGACGAATGGATGGATTGTGGAAATAAAGATGTTACGGTTGAAACTAATTCCAGAATGTTAGGATTCTTGCACAATGACGGAGAACATCTTGTAGATTATGATGTTAAGTTAGAAAACGCAACCATTATCCCTCCTTGTTATATTGGTGAAAATGTAGTGTTGAAAAATGCAACAGTAGGACCAAATGTTTCAATAGGAAAAGGATGTCACGTTATCGATAGTTCGATCAAAAATAGTTTGGTTCAAACTTATTCTCAAATAAAAAACGCTAACTTAGACAATGCTATGATAGGAAATCACGTTGTTTATGATGGTAAGTTTACAAGTATTAGCATTGGTGATTATTCGGTTTTAGAATAAATATAAGTTTAAAGAACACAAGTACAAAACCAACAAGAATTTCACAAACTAAATTAAGCTATTAAAGTTTGTGCAAATTAGTGAAATTCGTGCTGAAGATTAATTTATAGTATTTGTATTCGGTAGGCTCAAAAAGATTCATTTTTGTTTAAAAATTAAATTGTAAAGATGATACAAAAAGGAGTTATAGTTATTTTATTTTTCGTTTTGCTTGGCAATCCAATTTCGGTTATGGCACAAACAGAACCGGAAGATATTGCTATGGCAACAGATGAATATCAGGATGCTTTTTATGAATCATTAAAACAAAAAGGAATTGAAAATTATGATAAAGCAATAGCATCGCTGGATAAATGCGTTAAGCTAAAACCTAATGATGCAGTAGCATATTTTGAATTAGGAAAAAATTACCTGTCTTTAAAAGATTATAGAAACGCGCAGGATTCGTTTGAAAAAGCAACACAATTAGATCCAAAAAACAAATGGTACTGGTTAGGAATTTACGATGTAAGTTATGAAACTAAAAACTATCCTTTGGCAATTGAAACGATTCAGAAAATAATTGCTTTTGATGAAGAATATAAAGATGATTTGATTTCACTTTATATGATTACAAATCAGTTTGACAAAGCACTTGTAACGATCAATGAAATGAACGATAAATTCGGAAAATCAGAAGATCGCGACCGTTATAAAATGCAGATTTTATCTCAGGGAAAATATCAAAATGCCGAAATCACAAATCTGATTGATCAGATAAAAAAGAATCCAAAAGAAGAAGCGAATTATATCAACCTGATTTTTTTGTATTCAAAAGCAGAAGAAACAGACAAAGCTTTAGAAGTTGCGAAACAATTAGCAAAAGAAGTTCCAACATCAGAGTGGGCGCAAGTGAGCTTGTTTAAAGTTTATATAGACGGAAACCAGGCAGATAAAGCCATTAAGGCGATGAATGTAATTTTATCAAGTCCAAAAATTGATTCAAAAATTAAGCATCGTACTTTAAATGAATTTTTGATCTATGTGAATAAAAATCCACAATATGCTCCTGATTTAGAGAAAGCCATTGCTTATTTCGATAATGATAAAGAAATTGATGTTGCAAAAGAAGTAGGGAAATTTTATCATAGCAAAGGTCAGTTTGAGAATGCGATTAAGTATTATGAGAAAGATTTAAAATCAAAATCAGATACAGATCGTGAAACTAATTTGCTGTTGCTTGAAGCTTACACACAAGCAAAACAATTTGAACCAATGACAAAAAGAGCGATGAATATGATCGACGTATATCCTAGTCAGCCACAATTTTATTATTATGCCGGCTTAGGAAACAATCAGTTACAACAATTTAAAAACGCAAAAACCGTTTTAGAAATGGGACTCGATTATGTAGTTGATGATAAAACGCTCGAAGCAAATTTTAATATTCAGTTAGGAGAGGCATACAATGGTTTAGGAGATGCTAAGAAAAAAGAGGAATACTTTTTGAAGGCAAATGAATTATTAAAGAAAAAAAAGTAAAAGACTAAATTCAGATGAAAAAATATATAGCACTAGTATTAGTGACCGCTTTTATGGTTTCTTGTAAATCAAAGGCAGTTGCGGTACAAAATAATAACGGCAACACTGAAGTTATTAAAAAAGAAGATAAGAAAGCAGTTGAGAAACATTATGACAATAAGTTAGATTTTTCTACTTTATACATAAAAGCCAGCGCGAGATATGCTGACGAAAAACAAAGTCAAAATGTTACAGCCGATATTAGAATCGAAAAAGACAAACAGATCTTAGTAAGTGTTCGTTTTCTGGGAATTACAATGGCAAAAGCTTTAATAACGCCAACTACAGTAAGTTATTACGAAAAAATAAACAGTACCTATTACGAAGGTGATTTTACCAGTTTAAGTAAATGGTTAGGAACTGAATTAGATTACAGCAAAGTGCAGAATTTATTAGTTGGAGAAGCACTTGACGATTTAAGAAAAGGAAAATATACCCAGACCATTGTAGACAACCTTTTTAAGTTAGAAGATCTAAAAGAGGCTAACATAAAAAAATCTTTCTACCTGGATGCAGATAAATATTTATTGCAAAAAGAAGAGATTTCGCAGCCTACGGAAAACAGAATGTTACAAATTTCTTATGGTGACAGCAAAGTTTTTAATCAGGGAACACTTCCAACGAGTATTGAAATTAATGCAATTCAGCCAAAAGGGAAAACTAATATTAATTTGAATTACAATAATATTTCATTTAATGAAGAACTTTCTTTTCCATATAGCGTACCAAGTGGTTATAAAAAAGTTATAATTAAGTAAATTTGCAAAAAGAAAATATAAACATGCCAAAATTTCTCCTAAGCCTAATTTTTATATGTGCCACTACATTTATGTGGGCGCAAGATGATTCGCAACAAGAAAAACTTGAACAGCGTAAAGCTCAGATTCAACAGGAAATTAGAGACAATGAAAAAATGTTGCAGTCTGTAAAGAAAAAAGAAAAATCAGCAGTAAATGTTTTTTTGATTCAGGCGAATAAAATTAAGCTGAAAGAGAAACTGATAAATACTACAGCAAAACAAGAAAAACTTTTAAGTAACGATATGTATATTAACCAGGTTAAGGTTAATAAATTAAAAAAAGAACTTGAGGTATTAAAAGCAGATTATGCAAAAATGATTCTGAAATCATATAAAAGCAGATCTGAGCAAAGCCGGGCCATGTTTATTTTATCATCAGAAAGCTTTTTACAAGCTTATAAAAGAGCACAATATTTAAAACAATATACGAATTTCAGAAAGAATCAAGGTTTAGAAATTCAATCAAAAACCGCTCAATTAGTTGATTACAATGCTAAATTGGATGGACAAAGACAGGTTAAGAAAAAAATTATTGCAGAAAATAAAAAAGAGAAACAGAGCTTAGAAGTTGAAAAGCAGGAACAGCAAAAATTAGTTAACTCAATTAAAAAAGATAAGAGTAAAATTATTGCCGATACAAAAGCAAAACAACAGGAATCGAGAAAAATCGACGCTAAAATTAAGGAGCTTATCCGTGAACAAATTAGATTAGCAAATAAAAGAGCCGAAGAAGAAAGACGTAAAAGAATCGCAGAAGGTAAAGCCAGCGAAGCAGAGAAAGCAGAAGCGTCATCCCCTAAAAGTTATTCATCAGATAGAATTACATTAACACCGGAAGGGAAAATTTTAGCTGCCGATTTTAAAGCCAACAGAGGGAAACTGCCTTGGCCGGTAGAGAAAGGATTTATATCTCTTGGTTACGGAGATCAGCCGCATCCGCTATATCCAACACTTACGGTTCATAATTCCGGAGTAGAGATTACTACAGAACAAGGAGCAAGTGCACGTGCTGTATTTGAAGGAGTAGTATCAAAAGTTATAGCCTTGTCTCCTGTAAACAGAGCTGTTTTTATTCAGCATGGAGATTACTTTACAGTATATCAAAACCTAAGTTCGGTATCTGTTGAGCAAGGTGACAAAGTAAAAGTGAAACAAGTTCTTGGAAAAGTAAGAACAAGTGGAGACACTGGAAAAACAATTATTAAGTTTTTGATTATTCAAAATACATCAAATAACAATCCTGAGGGATGGTTGCAAAATAGATAATAAAAAAGGGAGCTAAATTAGCTCCCTTTTTTGTGGGTTGTTTTTTTGGTTAATCATATTGTTCTAAAAAGTACTTTAAAATATCGGTTGTAGTAACGATACCTTTTAGTTCTCCGTTATTCACTACCGGAAGAGCGTGAAATTCTTCGTTCACAAAAATTTGTGCCGAATCTTTTATAATAGTATCAGATGATATTGTTTTTGGTTTTGATGTCATGACCTGAGCAATGGTCAACATATCCAGAATGGCCTCATCAGCACCTTCCTGCGCTTCGAACAAAGCGCCCAAAGTTAATCTGTTAATATCAGTTCGGCTAATAATTCCAACGACATCTTTGCCCCTCACAATTGGGATGTGGCGAATGTTATGTTTTTTTAGCTTTTCAACTACTTTTCTAAGTCCGTCATTTTCGTTTACCGTTACGACGCATTTAGTCATGATATGACTAATTGGTTCTCTTTTTTTCATAATTGATATGTTTTAAGGTTATATCGAATATGTATCATTTTTCTTATAAATAACATGATTTTTATCAGCTATGAGATATCGTTTAGTTTAATTTTAAAGACCTCAGTTTTTATGTTTTTCTTGAAATTGACGATCGAAATTGTAACTTTATAAAGGATAAACCACATTAGAAGATAAAAATCATTCTATTGTTCATTTGAAATTGTATCGATTGAAATTTAAAATAGTATTTTTGCACTATGGAAACAAATAGACAGAAAAAAATCGGCGGTGTCATCCAGAAAGATCTGGTTGATATTTTGCAAGGTGAAGTGAGAAAAAACGGAATTACTAATTTGGTAATTTCGGTATCCAAAGTTAGTGTTACTTCAGATTTATCTGTAGCAACAGTGTATTTAAGCATTTTTCCTCAGGACAAAGCCAAAGAAACTTTAGAAGGTATAAAATCAAACTCAACTCTAATTAAGCACGATTTATCACAACGTGTTCGTTTACAATTGCGTCGTGTACCAAATCTGGTATTCTTTATCGATGACTCTCTTGATTATATCGAAAAAATTGATAACGCATTATCAAACAGAGAAAACCCAATCGAAAATCGTGATCTTTTAGAAAAAAGAAGAAAATCATAAATTGAATTTCCCCCTTTACATAGCCAAACGTTATATTTTTAGCAGAAGCAAAAACAATGCTATCAATATTATTAATCGCATTGCCAGCATGGGAATTATTGTTGGCACAATGGCTTTGTTTGTGGTTTTATCTGTTTTTAGCGGATTAAAGGTTTTTAGTCTTTCGTTTACAAACGAAATAGATCCCGATCTAAAAATTACCAGTACTTACGGAAAATCGTTTTTGATTACACCCGATCAGGAAAATCAAATTAAAAAGATTGACGGGGTTGTTTTGTATACTAAAATTATCGAAGAACGTGTTTTGTTTTTGTTTAAAGACAAACAGCAGGTTACTTATCTAAAAGGTGTCGATCGAAACTATCCCGTAGTTAACGATATCAAAAAAAAACTCTTTAACGGAGATTGGCTCAAACCGGACACTTATCAGGTTGTTATTGGCTACGGAATAGCTCAGGATTTCTCGATGGGAATTCTTGATTTCGAAAACCCTTTGCAAATATTTGCGCCAAAACCGGGAAAAGGAGCAATCGAAAATCCCGAAGAAGCATTTAATAAAACAGATGTTTTACCAGTTGGGATTTATTCGATCAGTGAAGATTTAGATTCAAAATATATTTTTGCAGATTTGGGCTTAGCGCAGGAATTATTAATGTACAAGCCGAATCAAATTTCAGGAATCGAATTTAATCTGAAAGATGGAGCAAATGAAAGCGCTATTAGTACTAAACTGAATGCTATTTTCAATAATAAAATTACAATAAAAAACAGGGCACAACTTAATGAGTCCTTGTATAAAATGCTGAATACAGAAAACATAGTGGTTTACCTGATTTTTACTTTGGTGATTATTGTGGCACTTTTCAATTTAGTGGGAGCATTGATCATGATGATTTTAGAAAAGAAAGGAAATCTTAAAACCCTTTTTAATCTTGGAACAGAAATCAATAGTTTACGGAAAATATTCCTGCTTCAGGGAACTTTGTTAAGCGTTTTTGGAGGTATAATTGGCCTTGTTCTCGGTATCATTCTAGTATTGTTACAACAACGATACGAACTTATTATGATCACGCCAACCCTGGCATATCCGGTAGTTTTCAATCTTGAAAACGTACTTATAGTGATGGGAACAATTGTATCACTTGGTTTTGTGGCTTCTTTAATTGCCAGCAGCCGTGTAAGCAAAAAGTTATTGGATTAGTATTTCTCACTAAAAAATATTACTTATATTTATCCTCTTAAAAAACTACAATTTATGATTGTTTCTGCCTAATCCTATTTTATTTTCTTGAATAATTAGGATACTTACGTTTATTTTTCTTCAGTTCAGATCATTGATTCTGGACTAATATTATCATTTATCCTAACTTATCATGACAGAAACAACAATACAGAAAAGTTTATTTTCTAAGATTTTCACCACTTTAAAACAAGCAATCAAAGGAGACGAATCTTTTGATTATACCGTAGGAAGCATCAAAAAAGCCGTTATTCTATTAGCCATCCCGATGGTTTTAGAAATGATGATGGAATCTGTTTTTGCCTTGGTCGATTTATATTTCGTTGGACATTTAGAGCACAGTAGTTTTGCCATTCAAACGGTTGGTTTAACAGAATCTGTACTTGCTATTATATATTCAGTTGCAATAGGTATGAGTATGGCTGCCACAGCAGTTGTAGCAAGACGTATTGGTGAAAAAGATCCTGTTGCCGCGGCAAAAGCAGGGATGCAGGCTATTATTATTGCTTTTGTGATCAATTGCATCATTAGTCTTTTTGGAGTTATTTATGCCAAAGAAATTCTGATGTTAATGGGTGCCTCTCAGGAAGCAGCAGAACATGGTTACATTTTTACGCAAATTATGATTGGCGGAAGTTTATGTATAATGCTTTTATTCTTAATTAACGGAATATTTCGCGGAGCAGGTAACGCAGCAATTGCCATGAAAAGTCTTTGGTTAGCCAATATTTTAAATATTGTTTTATGTCCGATACTAATTAACGGTTTCGGTCCAATTCCTGCTTTTGGCTTAACCGGTGCAGCAATCGCCACCACTTTAGGAAGAAGTATTGGAGTATTGTATCAGGTATTTCATTTGTTTTTTGGCAATGGAGCTTTAAAAATTAAACTTTCTTATTTCATTCCGGATTTTCATCAGATAAAAGCATTAGTAAAAATTGCTGCTCCGGGAGTTTTACAATTCGTTATTGCTTCTTGCAGCTGGATTTTTCTGGCGCAATTGGTTGCAACAACAGGTGGAGATCACGGATCGGCTGGATATCAGACTGCGCTTAGAATTATGATGTTTTTTATTCTTCCGGCTTGGGGATTAAGTAATGCCGCAGCTACTTTGGTGGGACAAAACTTAGGAGCAAAACAAATCGATCGTGCCGAAAAATCAGTTTATACAACCGCGAGATACAATGTCATTTTTATGGCGACCATTATGGTAATTGTATTGTGTTTTGGTAAATACATTATTTCGTTTTTTACCAATGATGAATTGGTAAAAACAATAGCCGTCGAAGCCTTACAGATTATGAGTATCGGATTTATCTTTTACGGAATCGGAATGGTTTTGATCAACACATTCAATGGGGCAGGAGATACCTGGACACCAACCGGAATTAATTTCTTTGGTTTTTGGTTGTTCCAAATTCCGTTAGCCTATGTATTGGCCAAACATTTTAATATGGGACCAACAGGAGTTTTTATCGCAATTCCGGTTGCAGAAACTGCAATAACATTGGCGAGTATTTTCTTTTATAAGAGAGGGAAATGGAAACGTATTCAAGTATAGTTTATACAAAAAAAGACCTTCAAATTGTGAAGGTCTTTTTTTATATCAGGTCTTTGTCAAAGTTTTAAACTTTGACAAAGATTATATTATTGTCTAAACAAACTCATATCCAGCATAAACCTGCTCGATTTCTTTCATAATAGCGAACAAAGCTTCAGGTTCATCAGTAGTAACCAGTTTTTGTTTGTATTCTTTAAAAGAATGAATTCCTTTAAAATAGTTGGTATAATGACGACGCATTTCAACAATTCCAAGGCGTTCGCCTTTCCATTCCATTGACCACATTAAGTGGTTTCTTGCCGCTTCTACACGATCAATAACCGTTGGGGCAGCTAAGTGTTCTCCGGTTTTAAAATAGTGCTTGATTTCGTTAAAAATCCACGGATAACCAATCGCAGCACGACCAATCATGATTCCGTCAATGCCGTATTCGTTTTTATATTTTAATGCTTTTTCCGGATTGTCAATATCGCCGTTTCCAAAAATAGGCATTGTAATTCTGGGGTTGTTTTTTACGCGGGCAATGTGCGACCAGTCAGAATGACCTTTGTACATTTGTGCACGTGTTCTGGCGTGAATCGTTAAAGCCTGAACACCAATATCCTGGAGTCTTTCAGCAACTTCATCAATATTGATCGAGTTATCATCCCAGCCCAAACGAGTTTTTACCGTTACAGGCAAATCGGTACTTCTGATAACCGCTTTGGTCAAACGAACCATCAAATCGACATCTTTCAAAACTCCTGCTCCGGCACCTTTACAAACTACTTTTTTTACCGGACATCCAAAATTAATGTCAACTAAATCAGGTTTTACCGTAGAAACAATTTTAGACGAAAGCGCCATTGCTTCCTCATCACCACCAAAAATTTGAATTCCAACCGGACGTTCGTAATCAAAAATATCCAGCTTCATTCTGCTTTTGATAGCATCACGAATCAATCCTTCAGACGAAATAAATTCAGAATACATCATGTCAGCGCCGTGCGTTTTGCATAATCTGCGAAACGGCGGATCACTAACATCTTCCATTGGTGCGAGTAATAAAGGAAATTCGGGTAATTCTATGTTGCCAATCTTGACCATCTTCAATATTTTGTGCAAAATTACAACTTTTTAGTCGAATTGGCACAATTCGAGGTACAAAGGCTCAAAGTAACAAAGGGACAAAGGTTTTTTTATAACGTTGATTAAGAGCCTTTGTACCTCTGAACCTTTACAACTTTGCACCTTTTTTTCTAAACTCTGTAATCAAAAAATCGAATTGGTTTTCGACTCATTGGGTTAAAAACTAAAGGGTTCAAAGTTTCTTTTGAGGCGAATTCAATCTTTGGTGTAACCCTTAATTTTGCTCTAAAGTGATCTTTTATTTCCTGTAAAAATTCAGCAGATTGATTTTTTACAGCAATTTTTATCAGGATTTCATCTGTTCCTAAATCGTTGGTAGAGATCTCAATAATATGATTTTCGATATTGTCGAAACCACTCAAAACATCATTCATCGCTGGCGGATAAAGCGTTGTTCCTTTGTATTTTATCATTTGTTTTTTACGGCCCACAACCGGACCAACACGCAATGTGTTTCTTCCGCAGGCACAAGGACTGTTGTGTAACTGAACAATATCTCCGGTTTTAAAACGCAATAAAGGCATGGCTTCAATCCCTAAGGTGGTAAAAGTAAGTTCGCCAATTTCTCCGTCTTTTACAGGAATATTATTTTCATCCAGCACTTCAACAATAATCAATTCCGGATGGTGATGACCTCCAACACCATGCTCACATTCTGTAAAAGCAGTGCTCATTTCTGTAGACGCATAAGTAGAGAACAACTTAATATTCCATTTTTCAGTGATTTTATTGGATAAAATATTCATCGAAAAATCCTGATTTCTTAGTGATTCTCCAATGCAAATAGCACCTTTTATGCTCGAATTATTATAATCAATTCCGTGAGCTTCTGCGTATTCAATTAACTTTAATAAAAACGAAGGAACCGTAATTAGATAAGAAGGTTTGTATTTTAAAATAGAATCCCATTGCAATTCCGGGATTCCGGCTCCAACGCGAATAACACCCACTTTTAGTTTTCGTAATCCCAGAAAATAAGCCAGACCGGCCATAAATTTTCTGTCGATTGTCGTCATCAATTGTACCACATCACCTTCTGCAATTCCGGCGCAGGCGAATGAAATTGCTTCGTTATAAGCCAATCTGTCTAAGTCAGAATCGGTTAAACCAAAAGTTACAGGATCGCCTAAAGTTCCTGAAGTCGAAGCATAATCGATGATTTTATTTTGAGGAACACATAAAAAATCATCGTTGTATTCCTGTAAATTTTCTTTTGTGGTAACAGGCAAATATTGTAAATCTTCGAGTGTTTTAATTTTCGAAATATCAATGTTTTGACCCGCAAAAAGGCGTTTGTAAAAAGGAGAATTTTGACTGATATATTCTAAAAGTTCGACTAATTTTTGCTCTTGAAAATTTTTAATTTCTTCTAAAGAATCTTTTTCTATTAATGGAATCATTGTAATTTTCTTTTGATTTTTTTTAAATACTTTTCAATTGCTGTTTTGTCAGGAACTGTTGTAATTTCTTTGGTTAACGCTTTTTCAAAATTGGCCTGAGAAAGCTTGTATTCTTTTTTTTGATAAAAGTACAACCCTGCTTTGTAATACACAACCCAATAATCAGGGTTTAAGGATTGATATTGCTGAATAAATTCAGGATTGATCGTTTCTTTATTTTTAAGATACAGATCTATTTTATCATCTTCAGTTCTAAATTTTTGATACTTTTTATATTGAATAGTTTCCAGAAAAGGATCTTTTGGAATGTCTAAATTTTTCTGTTGAAATGAAACAATCGGGCTTCTTTTTCTTTCTTTAAAAATAGAATCTAAATTATAACAAACAAATTCACCTAACTGATACGGATTTGCCGAAACCCAAACCAGTTTTTCTTTTGGTTTAAAGATTATTCCGTGATGTGCCATCAACTGATTCAATGCTTTTTCGTTGCCATAACCCAAAGGGATATTTTTTAAACCGTCTTTATTTCTAAGAATTTCAGAGGCAATTTTGGGATTAATTTTAGGATTTTCTGCAAAAAGTTCCTGCATTCTTTCAAAACGATATTCAGAATGGCTGTTGGCAATTTGCAACTGATTTCGTTTTTCGTTTTTTAAATCTTCTCCCTGAAAATGGTTCGAACAAAACAACTGATCACTATTTGGGACTTCGTAAACGTCCATCTTTTTAGGCGAAACTTCGATCAAAATCGCTTTGTTATCTTGCGCACTTCCAACCATAATAGATTCTGAAACAAAAACTTCTCTTTTTTTGGCAATCGCAATGGCTTCTTCAATATTCTTGGCATGTTGTAAAATTTCACGCGTTAGAATAGAAATTGGTGTTTTAGCAATCAATGGTATTTTAGATTTCGAGGCATTGATAGTAACCGTCAAACCTTGCGCATTCATTCCGGAAACCGCACCAACCATTCCGGGCCAGGTAACCATCATAAACTGTTGACCTTCTTTCGGGTTTATAAACGCGACGATTTTATTTTCCGCGAAAGCGTCATTCACATAAAAATCAAAATTACGTCCAAGGATTAAATTTCCATCCTCAGATTTTTCGCCCCAGGCAGCAAAAGAGGAACAACCCACCAAAGCCAAATCCTGCAAAGCATGCCCAATATCGTGCGCGGCATGCAAATACAAACTCCGCTGAAATTGTGGTGCAATGTTGTCAAAATCATGCGAGGTGTATTGCGAAACACCAAAAATTTCGGTTTGATATTCTTCAGGAACATTCAGGTATAATTTCCTGTTGTACCATTTTAGAAAATTTCGAAGAAGTCGTTGTTGAAATTTTGACGGAACAATATCCTTTATTTTGGAGAAGAATATATGTTCCTGATTTTTTAAAAGAGAATCTGATAAAGCTCCGGTGTTAAGGCCAATTTCAAGAGGATCGCCTTCAACATAAAGTTCCCAAAGGCCTTGTTTATTTTTTAAAAGTGAATTTTTTCCTGAAACAAAAACGCTGTCAGATTGTTTTGTTACAATTGGTTTTGCAGCATTATATTGAGAAGTCTCAGGAAGATGATGCATGGATTTTGATGTTCCGCAGGAGGCTAACACCAATAAAAAACCAACGAAAAAAAATAAATTAATCCGGCTTTTCATATCCCTACATTTTATTCAGATGCTTTATTGATTTTAGTTACTAAATATTCTTTGCCAAGAATTTCTGAACAGGTTACAACGGCGCCAATTGTTACACCAAGAACGCCATGCATATTAATACTTTGGCCAGTAAGATATAAATTATCCAGCTTGGTTTTTGAAGGAATCAGGGTTTTCATCGGATTATTCGAATCTTTAACATATCCGTACATATTTCCGTTGTCTCCACCTATATAATCCCGATAAGAAAGCGGGGTAGAAGTATGAACAGATTGAATGCAATCTCTAATACCGGGGAATTTTATCTCGATTTCATCTAAAAATTTAGCTGCTTTTCTGAATTTAAATTCTTCATAGCTTTCTCCGCGATCATTTTCATCAACTGTAGTATTGAAAGTATTCCTCCAGGGTGCAACATCGTCATATTTCATGTAAGTGATAAAGGTCATTCCTTCGGCCCATTCTTCCTGTTTTTTTGAGGCATTCATAGAAGCCATAAAAGCTTTTGGCCATGAATTTTCGTCATAATCATGAGCGGTCCACACTTCGGAACTTTTCTTGAAATGATAATGATTGTGATTGATGTATTTAAAAGTTTCCGGTTTAAAAACGATATATAAACTGAATGCCGAAATAACGCCTTCGAGACTTTGAACCCTGCTGTAAAATGATTTTCTAAAGTTTTCTTCGCCCGCCAGTTTTAATGTTGTTTTGGGTTCTATGTTCGAGATGAAATAAGAACCTGAAACCTGAGTTCCGTCTTTCATGTCTACCGAAGTTACTTTTTTGTTTTCGACATTAAATCGAATAGCTTCTTTGTATTTATAAAACTCACCACCGTGTTTTTTAAGCTGTTTCAAAAGCTGTTTTGTAATCTGACTTCCGCCATTGATACAGCGCCACGAACTTTGAATATAAGAGTTTACAGAAAGCGCATGGACATAAAAAGGCGATTTGTCAGCAATACCCGCATACAAAAAATTAGAACCGGATAAAACGGCTTTTAGCTTTTCATTTTGTGTACATCCCTCGATTGTTTCTTTGGCGTTAAGCCCTAAAATTTCGTTGTCGTATTTGCCTTCCCATTCTAAATTATAAAGAGGAAAACATTCACAAATTGCTTTTATTTTTTTGCAATATTCCTCAATGTTTGCTTTTTCATCAGGAAAAAAAGTGACTAATTGATTGGCAAAATTGTCGTAACCCTGCGCATGCGGATATTCGTTTTCATCATCTTCAAAAGAGATAATGTCAAAACCATTTTCATCTAATTTTTTCAAATTGAGATGATCCATGATACCCAGATATTTAAAATATTTATATAAATTTTGCCCTTCTTCAAGACCTCCTATGTAGTGAATTCCGGTATCAAAAATGGTTTTATCGCGCACAAAAGTTTGCAGGTTTCCGCCGTATTGATTGTTTTTTTCTAGCACACAAACGCTGTAGCCTTCTTTTGCCAGAATAATGGCCGAGACCAATCCGCCTAAACCGCTGCCTACAATTACTACATCGTATTGCTCTTTCATGCTAATTTTTCTTTAATACGATTATAGAATTTTCTTCTGAGACAGATTGAAAACCAAAGTTAATTAAAGTGTTTTTTAAACCTGAACTATTGATTAAAATAACACAAGAAGTTGTAGAAATGATTTTCCCGAGATCCTCTTTATAATTTTCATCAGAAATTAAAAGAGCATCGTATTGATTTTCTAAAGTCAATTCGAGATCATCCACATAAGAGATTTTTCTTTTTTTAAGGAAATAATTCGTTTTAGCAACTGCTAGTTTTTCTTCGTCAGAAATAAAAGAAATTACTTTTCGTTGTGGTTCCTGCAAAGTCAGTAAAACGTCTAATTGTCCGTAATCATTGGCTAAGTGCAGTATTTTGGCTTTTGCCGAAACATGCTTGTTAAGACGATAATAGGTTTCTAAATTATGTTTTAAATCGTTTTTGACACTGTTTGTTACTTCAATTTCTTTGTAATCATAACTATGAATTACCATTTTTTTGAAATAATCCGGACCTTCTAATTCCTGACGAATTTTCTGGAATTCAGTTTTAAAATAAGCGCTTAATAGTTTCGTTCTTTCGGCGTAATTTTTCCCGAAAGAAAGATTATCAGGCGCAATTCTTTCTAAAATTGAAAGGGTCAGATAACTATGATGAATGACAAAATCGCCTTTTGGGATTGCTTCTGAAGCCCCGTGAATTAAAACAGGAACAATGTCCAGATTAAATTCTTCGGCAAGATAAAAAGCACCTTTATGAAAACGGTTGATCTGATTGCTTTCTGAACGCGTTCCTTCAGGGAAAATCATTAACGAATATCCTTCGTTTACTTTTTGGCGCAAATGTTCAACGCCGCCTTCGATACCTTCTGAAACCCGATAAAAACCTGCTTTTCTAACCGTTCCGCCAAAAATAGGAGAGTTGTAAACCCAGTCGTTTACCAGAAATATAATTTTAGGACTCAGCATTCCCATTGCCAGAATATCAATAAACGAAGAATGATTAGCAATAATGATGGCTGGTTTTTCGAAATTTTCATTAAACTTATTAATGACTTTTTTATGCAAAAACGGATTGGAATACAATACGGAATTCATGAATTTTGAAATCACATATCGGAAACCTTTCATTTTTGTTTTTTCCTTTATTGGAAGAATCGGCATGATGGTGATACTGAAAATTGACATCAAAATACCGCCTAATCCGTAATAGGTAAACGAAATAATACCGTGTATAAAAGTGCGCAATACAAAAGGTGGATTTCCTTTTTTTGCACGATTGGATATGAATAATTTAAAGAGAATCGGGTAGAAGATAAACGTTATGATTAGTGCCGCAAAAACCCCAATTAAAGAAACAGAAGAAATGGATCTCAACGCTGGGTGACGTGCAAAAATCATGGCACCAATTCCTAAAATAGTTGTGATAACCGCCAGAATTATGGAAGTTCTGTAAATCGCGATTTCGTTTTTTCCGTTGGTATATTCTTTTTGAAGTGCGCTTGTCATGAAAATACTAAAATCGACACCATGACCAAAAATCAGCGTACAAACAATCATGCTGAAAATGTTCATCTGGATGCCAAAGATTCCCATAATTCCTGCCGTTACAATTCCGGTTAAAGCAATTGGAATACAGCTTACGATGACCAATTCGACTCTGCGGAAAAAGAAAAACAAAATCAGGATTACAGCAACAAACGAATAATTAACCAGCGAATTAAAATCGGTTTTTAAAGTACTGAAGAATGTTTCATTCATTTGCTGACGATCAATCGCAATCAGATTATTTTTGGTGGAAGCCGATTTTACAAAAGCATCTCGCTGCTCAGGCGTTACTTTTACTAAAGTAGAAATCGTGAAGAATCCATTTTTTTCGGTTACAAATTCTTTCAGTTGCAAAACCTGAATTTTCAGATATTCTGAAGCTGAAATGGGTTTGAAAGTAAAATTTAAATGATCAAAAAAGGCAGAATATGTTGTGGGTTTGAAACCTAGTTTTGCACCTTCAGCAATCAATTCAGATGCTAAAAGTTGTTTTTTATTAGCATCCCAAAACGAATTCCATTTATCGATTTTTTGTTGTTGCTCTTTTTGCGAAAGCATAATTCCGCCAACCGAACTGAAATTCAATATTTTGTTGGTTTGTTTTTCCTTCGATAAATCGGCAAAAAGTTGAGAGTTGTTTTGCAAAACTTCTTCCATGCTTTTTCCGTACGAAGCCACATAAATGGTTTTGGAGGTTAAGCTCGTGCTTTCTTCCAGATCTTTTTCGGCGGCTTTGATTTCTTTTGGAACAAAATTCAATTGCGATAAATCATTATTGAAGCCAACGTTATTATAAGTAAAGCAGCAAATAATGGTGATTAAAACGCAAAAACCAATCAAATATTTATTGTTATGAAAAGAGAAATGTGCCAGTTTATCGATGACATTTTTCTTATGTTCAAAATTATTTTCTTTCGGTTTATACAAATGCGGCACAATCAAAAGAGAGAAAAGACCCGTTACCATAACAATCACGGCAGCAAAAATGCCTAAGTCATTTAAAGCATCAGATTTTACAAAAAGCAAACATAAAAAAGCGACAGCCGTAGTTGAGCTGCTCATAATTACGGGCATTGTAATGTCTTTGTACAGCGTTTTTACGTCGCTGTTATGTTTGTAATGTGTGAGAATATGTATCGAATAATCGATTGTGATTCCTAGTAAGATTGAGCCAATCCCAAGAGAAATGGCTGAAATTTGTTCTTTTACAAAATATAAAAAAGCCACGGCGAACAAAGCGCCAAAAACCGTTGGAAGAAAAATAATTAACGGAATCAATACTTTTCGATAAAACAAAATCAAGATCAGCATCAGCGTGATCATTGCGATTGTTGTGGTTAAGATAATATCGCTTTTGATTTGATTGGCATTGGCAACCGCAATCAAAGCCGAACCAAAATAAGTTATCGAAGTTTTGCTTTTGAATTTCTGGTTTAGATTCTCCTGAATCGATTTTAGTTTTTCGGCAAAAATGGTATTCTTTTCCGTTTCGCTCGAAGGAAGATTTGACGTTATAAAAAGCAACAATTTCTTTTTGTCTTTGGTCATTACAAAACCATTGTTGAGGGTGAAATCGTCACCAATATTCAGTTGCTGTAATTTTTTCAGAGCAATAAACGAAATCCCAAGGGGATCTTGCAGGATAAAATCCTTAGTTACAAATCCGGATGGAGAAATGATCGATTTGTAATTTCCCTGAACCGTTGCGGCAATACTATCTTTTTGAAGTTTGTTTTGAATCGCAGCATAATCTTTATTCTCCAGGAAAAGCGGTAAATTATTGTAAACAAAATCTATCGTTTCCTGAATGTTTTCTTCGTCAATTTTTCCCTGAATTCCGGTTACATATGGTTTGCACGATTTGGCAATACTATCAGAAAAAGCAGTTGCCATTTCTTTTAAATCGTCTTCAGTTCCGTTTTTATCAAGTTTGAAAATAACCGTGATTTTATCAGCAAAGTTGAGTTGTTTCAACACTTTTGCCGTAACATCAGCCTTATCATTTGTTGGGATAAGCTTTGTAATATCTTCTTCAAACTTTATTTGAGAGGCAAAGAATCCAAAACCAAAAAGCATCAAAATAGCCAAAGCAACCGATAAAGTTTTTTGTCGGTTTATAAATAAGTGAATGGCGTAGAAGTATTGATGCATAATTATTTATTATTTTTTTTTTGCCACTCCCGATAGCTATCGGAATAAAGGGATTAAATTGATTTTAAGTTCTGTGTCAGTTCGCCACGAATTTCACGAATTTTCGCGAATTAATTTGTGCTAATTTGTGAAATTTGTGGCGAAAAAAATCAGCGTAAATCCTTTTAATCTTTGCCATTTTTACGTAATATTTGTTTTATTCTTAGAACTAAAAGCCGTTAAAAGTAAATAACTTATAAGGCCAAAAGTCAGCGCCAAAACGGATGCTAAAATAAGACTTCCGACGATATATTGGGTTGCATTTTTTTGAATATCATCGAGTGTAACCGAACTGTCTAAAATTAGCGGCGCATCATTCGATACAAAGTAACTTCCCATTTTTAGCGAACCGTAAATAACAAAAGGAATAAAAGGAGGAAAACTCACATTCGAAGCCAGATAAGCAATCACTTTATTGAGCCTGAACAAAGCCGCGAAAGTAAAAAGCAAAACGGTTTGAAATCCCCAAAAAGGCGAAATACCTATGAAAATACCCAAAGCAATTGCGGCTGATTTTTTGAAATTAGAATCAGAACTTTCTAAGATATCTTCGAGAAAGAATTTTTTAAAACCTTTTTTTTTTGCTCTTCTAAAAAAATCTCTTGGTTTGATGTACAACAATGCGTTTAGAACCAAAACGGTATTTAGAATACTGATTCGGGTAAAATCCTTGAACGGACGAAAATGCGAAACACGTTCTGCAGGATCATACAAAATCTGAATCGGGATGTTTTTTACCACAATACCTTTCCAGGCAGAACGCACAATTACTTCAATTTCGAACTCAAATTTATTGGTATAAAATTGTTTTGGAATTAAGTTTAAGGGATATAATCGAAATCCGGATTGAGTATCTTCCAATACAATTCCGGTTTCGAATTTAAACCAGAAATTCGAAAATTTGTTTCCAAAACTACTTTTCTTTGGCACGTTTTCCTGTGCCATATTGCGGCTTCCTATCAAAAGAGAATTTGGTTCCTTTTGAATTTCGGCAATAAAATTTGGGATATCAGATGCAAAGTGCTGACCATCAGAATCGATCGTGATGGCATATTCAAAATGCATTTCGATCGCTTTTCTAAAACCATTTCGAAGCGCCCTTCCTTTTCCTATATTTCGGGGATGGTGAATTTGGGTAAGCTTCGAATATTGCTTTAAAATTTCTTTTGTTGTATCTGTAGAACCGTCATTGACGATAATAATATTCGAAGTAAAATCTAAAATAGAATCCAGCACTTTTTTCAACGTTTTGTGATTATTGTACGTGGGTACAATAACACAAAAATTGGTCGAATTAAGTAATTCCTGCTGTGATAAAGTTGGTTGCATTGGGATTTTTTTCTTTACCTACTTCACAAATTGCTTCTCTTTTTCAGAGAAACTTTTCGATTGCAAAACAAAGTTTTTTAGGTATTCTTTCAAAGCGCCTGTTTGCTCTGCATAATGTTCTGTAATGAACTTTTTATCTTCTTTAATATTCTTTTTATAACCCGTAATTCCAGGAACATCTTCCTGAATACTCAATCGAATCATTCTGATTTCGATATTGTTGGGGTCAGTTTTTAAAGTAGCTTCAAGAAGTTTTGCCCCTTCTTTAAAACGGGAAATTTTGCTTCCTATTAAGTTTTCAAATTTAGAATCGACAAGTATTGAAGCTGCTTTGTACGCCACTAAAATTTTCTCATCGCTGTTTGAGATTCCGGAAAGTTTTTCTGTAAATTCTTTAGCATTTGCTTCTGATTTTGCAACGTCAGGATATACCTTTCGAATGGATGCTAAATCTGGATTTCCGGCAAAATTTATCCATAAGAGTATTGACAATAGTAATTTCATAATTATAGTTTTTTATACGCATTGCTTAATTTTAAAGCAACGGTATCATTAAAATATGTGGTGTTTTTCACCTTTACCAAATCATCCTCTGTGGTAGTTATATCAAGTTCTAAACGCAATTCCGGATTCGTTTCCGGATTGATCAATGCCATAAATTTTACATTTGTAAGCGTCTGAATCATCAAAGTACTTTTGGTAATCGATTCTGTAAGTTCTTTAATTATCTGAATCATGCAAACGCCCGGCATAATTGGGTTTCCTGGAAAATGACCTTTAAAAACCTCATGATTGGCATTAACTAATATACGAATATTAAATTTAGCATCTCCTGTTTTTTCTTCTGAAAGCACTTTATAAAAGTCTTTTAAAACCATATTTGTATTTTTTTATTTCGTTTCAAAAGAGTAAGAAATACCTATTTGAAAATTGACATTAGTATTATAATCACCAAATAAATAATGGCTATTAGAATTATTATGATAGTAATCGCTGTCTAAAACATCTAAGAGACCTTTTTTAAATCGAAATTCAAAAGCAAGACCAGATGGCATCTTATAAGCAACACCGGTAACAAACGAAAGATCATTATATGTTTTTCTAAAAGCTAAATTGTCGCTTAAAAGAACATCTAAAGCCGGCCCAAATTGTACCTGAAACTGAGCAAATTTTAATTTGTTAAGCAGGCCAACCGACAAATAACTCATTTGTAAATCCTGATAAACTGTTCTTTCTGTTTGCGTATCTTGATCAATAAAATTACGGGCGACATTATTAGATCCTTGTCTGATGTAATTTATTTCGGGCTGTAAAGCATAACGTTTCGTGAAATTTATTTCTCCAAAACCACCAACATAAAAATCAGGTCTGTAGTTGGCATGCATTTCTGAAATGGTAGAAAGAGACAAACCACCTCTTACACCTGGTTGAAAAGTTACCTGAGCCTGTACTTTTGCTAAGGCAAAAAAAACGAATAGAGCAATTGCTAATTTACTTTTATACATTATTTTACTTTAAAAGTGTAACTAATACCAATCTGGAAAACCTGATTCAGGATAAGATCATTATAGCGATAACCATTATCGTCATACTCAACTCCATCGTAGCCATAAATATCAACTAAACCTTGTTTTAATCTTGCTTCGAATGTTAATCCGTTTGGCAATGTATATCCAACGCCTCCAACAATGGCAAAGTCAAAACCTTCAGGATTGCTGTTGATATAATTATCAGAAATTTTTAAATCTACAGACGGACCTCCTAAAATGTGGAAACCTTTACCGCCAATGTTAAATTTTGCAACCGCGCCAAGTGTTAAGTAGTTTAATTCATAATTTACGTAACGATAATTATAGCCGTTTCCAAAATACTCTCTTCCTTCATCGCCTTGTCTTGAATAGGTTATCTCAGGCTGTAAGGAAAAATATTTATTAAACTTAATGTTTACTAATCCACCAACATAAAAATCTGTTTTAGATCTATTATCATCAATATTAGTTAATGTTGATAAATTTAAACCGCCTCTAAGCCCGGGACTAATTTTTACTTGTGCTTGAGGAGATTGAATTCCGATAAATAAAACAAAAGCAATTACGGCTAATTTTTTCATTTTGATTTGATTTAAAGTTTATGACTAGTTTAAATTTTCATTCTGATTTAAAATAATTCAGCTCAATTTTCAATTTAATATTCTGATGAATAATCTGAATCTTTTCGGCAAAAATATTGTTTTCTGAAGTAAATGTCAGCGTAAATTTTTCTTTTGTTTGAGACGAATGAACGACTTTTTCTAATTTGTGATTCTTTTTCGAGATGAAAAGATAATTGTCGCGTTTTCCATCTTTCGATTTATAAATATCATCTGTATCATTTTCAAATTGTTCCTGAATCAGATATTTTTTTTTGAGTAGTAAACGAAAATCTTCTTTCAATGTATTGATCAGGATCTTTCGATCTAATTCTGATACGATCGAATTGACTTTGAAACTGTTATCAGAAATTTCAAAATCTAATAATTTGTTGCCAAATTCAGTCGTGAAAACAATTCGGTGTGTGGTATCGTTTATTTTTTTAGCAATGAAAATTCCGCTGATTTCATTTCCGTAAACTGTGATGTTTGTTTTATAAACATAATCTGTTTTTGAATCTGAAAAATAGGCAACCTCATAAGACGTTTTGTCTAATTTTTTTGGAGTATAATTTTTTGTGACCGAGCCACAAGAAACTAAAACTAGCGCCAGAAAGCAATTAATTATTAAAAACTGAATCGTCGATTTTTGCATTGATCACTTTATTTTTAAGTACAATTCGGGTATAATCTTCAGATGATTCCAGCAATTTTACCTGAACTACGGTTGCTTCTTCTTTATCAAAAGTCAGTTCGATTTGTTTGATGTATTTTTTGAGCGTAGCATCTTTTGGGATAAATTTCGCGATATTTTGTCCTTTCGATTTAAAATACGAAATCGTAAATTCTTTATCGTCAAACATATTTCCGCTCACGCTGCCCACGATTAATTTATTGATTCGGCCAAAGATTTTGCTGTTGCCAATATCAACCGCGCTTTTCTTTCCTTCGTCGTTGATCAGGATTTTTCCGTTTTTAAAAACGATACTATAATTGTATGGTTTTTTATATTGCCACTGTAAGAGACTCGGTTCTTTAAAAATCATTTTACCCGAAGTTTCAATGTCTTTCGATAAAAAATCCAAGTGTTTGTATTGCATAAAATCAGTGCTTAAGGTTTTAATTTTTTTCGAAACCACATTTACATCTTGCTTGAAAGCTGAAATTTCAGCATCTGTCATTTTTTGTTCCTGTGCGAACAAACTGCCTGATATAAATAGAATTAGTAATGCTATTTTAGTTTTCATATTTTTTTAAAATTGTGCTTTAAATTTTTTGCCACAGATTAAAATGATTGCCACAGATTATTATTAACACATAGAAACATAGAATTATTGAACTCAAAAAAGGCGTTTCACTTGCATTAACAAACATAGCTATGTTTTAGAAACGAGTTTCTTTTTGTTTACTTTTTTAAACATATACGATCTATGTTTCTATGTGTTTAATTAAATTTTTTAGCATTAACTTATTGGTTAAAAATCCGTTTTTATCCGCGTCTTCGCGTAAGCGAATCCGTTTAATCAGCGTTCCATTTCATAAGCTTTAAGATTCAAAAGTTCTTCGATCGAAATCACTTTATAATTGTTTTGCTGTAAAAATTGCAAAAACTGTTCCAATACTAAAACTGAGTGTGATGCCGTGTCGTGCAAAAGTACGATTCCGCCGGGAGAAACCCGTTTTATAATGCGATTGAAAATTAATTCCTGATTTTTTGTTCCACCATCGAGCGATCGAATATTCCAGCCAATTACTTTATGTCCGGTTTTTTCTAAAGCTCTTCTTATCGAAGGTGTTGTAACTCCGTAGGGAGGACGAAAGAAGTTTATTTTTTTGGATGTGTATTTTTCTAAAAGAAGATCAGTTTTCTCAATTTCTTCCCGAATTTTTTTAGCATTATAAAAATCAAAAAAAGCAGAATGACTGTACGAATGATTGCCAACCAAATGACCTCCGGCAACAATTTGTTTTAGGATTTCAGGATGAGTTTCAATATTTTTCCCAATGCAAAAGAAAGTGGCTTTTACATTGTATTTTTTCAATAGTTCTAAAACTTCCAAAGTAAAAATGCTCGGTCCATCATCGAACGTAATGGCAATTTTTTTTTCTTTTTCTAATGGATTATTGCAGAAAGCTTTTACATGATGATTAGACGAAATTCGGGAAGAACCAATAGCGTTAATTCCTAACCAAATCAAAACAATTGCGATAAACCATACCCAACTAATTGCTGTATAAAAGTTCAGGAGAACGAGTAAAAGCAATAAAAAGAGAAAGAATAACGAAATGTTTTTATGCGTTATCATTTTGAGATCAAAGTAAAACTATGATTTTTTCCATTCAATTGATTGTACAATAAAATGGTTTTATAAACTGGTTTTTCAACCGAATTTACTTTTATGATTTCAGGAATTTCCTGAGTTTTAATAATTTTAGCTGCCATCCAAAAAGCAAAAGCAGATGCTGTATCGTACTCTCCGCTTAAATGTTTGTAATACAAAACAGGTGTTTTTGCGAAAGCATTTTCAGCAAGATTCTTGTAATAGTTTTCGAAATCTATATTTCCGTCAAATCCTAAAACTAAAGCGTCAATATCAAAAATTTCTAAATTATTAGATTTCAAAAACGATTTAATTTCAGCTTCGATTTCGTTTTCTTCGAGCGTATTTACAATGGCAATATCCAGAACTTCAGCATAGGTAGTTTCTTTTCTTTCATTTTCTAAAACAAAAAAACTGGCACCTTCACCATAAACTGCTCCGCTAGTCGAAGAATTTAAAAGATCATAAGGCGCTGAATTATCAGCTTTGATGCGTCCGTTTAATTTGAAAAGAGCAGCAGTATAATCACCATTTTCATCAACTCCGCCTATTAAAACCGACTGAGCTTCGTCTTCTTCGATTTGCATTTTAGCATCTAAAAGTGCCGATTCAAAAGAAACAGCGCCATTTACATACGTAAAATTATACCCTTTACATTGCTGTAATAAAGCGATTTGCGCACCAACGGTATTATGGGTAGATTGAATAAACGAAGTTGGTGTTAAAAATTCTTCGTTATTATCCAGAATACTTTTCAGGAATTTTTCAGAATCTTCGATGCATCCTAAACCGGTTCCGGTAATGATAGCATCTACTTTTTCGACATTGGCATCTTTCATGGCCAGGGCCGAAGCAACGATTCCGTTTTTCACTCCTTTTGCCATTCTACGGCTTGCGGCAGGAGAAATGTATTCTTTGTAAACCGGCGGAAGAATCCCCAGTACATTTTGATCATGATTGACAATAGCTTCTTCTAAAAAAACAGTATCAAATGTTTTTTGAGTCGAAATACAGCCTACTCCATTTATATATGTTTTTTTCATGCGAAGATTAAATTTGTTTTTTTAAAGGAACATGGAATCGTCATTGTTAATTTATTTTTTATTGGAATCATGACGATTTCATTTTAGCTTTTTGAAAATATAAGAGTGGAACAATTTCCTCCAAAACCAAAAGAGTTGGATAAAACGTGTTCGATGTTTTTATTTTTTAACGAAGTCTGCGGTTGCAAATCAAATTCTTCCATTGGATTTTCGAAATTCAAGTTTGGATACACCACATTATTCTGAATCGCCAAAACACTGTAAACAGCTTCAATTGCTGCAGCTGCTGCCAAAGTATGTCCGGTAAAAGGCTTTGTCGAACTAAAATCGGGAACTTTTTCATCCTGATAGATTCTCAACAACGCTCTTCCTTCAGATAAATCGTTATTTGGAGTTGCCGTTCCATGTACGTTGATATAGTCGATTTGAGAAGGTTTTAAACCCGAAACTTCAAAAGCTTTTTTCATGGCCAAATAAGCGCCATCACCATTTTCCGAAGAAGCAGTTTGGTGAAAAGCATCATTTGCATTTCCGTAACCAGAAACTCTTGCCAGAACTTTTTTATTTTGTTTCGCTACAATTTCATCCGATTCTAAAACCAAATATGCTGCAGCTTCGCCCAGGTTTAATCCTTTGCGTTCGTTGTCAAAAGGTTTGTTGAAATCGTCAGATAAAATCATCAAAGTTTTAAATCCGTTAATCGTGAATTTTGCCAAACCGTCGGCTCCGCCCACAATCACGCGATCTAATTTTCCGGTTTTAATTAATCTGGCACCCAACATAATCGAGTTTGCCGCAGATGAACAGGCCGTACTAATTGTGGTAACCATTCCTTTTAAACCTAGTTCTTGCGCAATCTTATCCGCAACATCGCCGCCATCATGACAAGTAATGTATTTAACCAGTTCAGGATGTGTGAAATAATCGTAATAATGTCTTTCGGTCATGTCCATTCCACCTACACTTGTAGCTGAAATAAGCCCGGTTCTGAATTCGTTTATCGATGTAATTCCTGCATTTTCAACAGCTTGTTTTGCTGCCAAAGTCGCGATCATCGCCGTTCTCGAAAAATTATTATCTGGAGTAAGGTTCAATTCTTTAACCAATTCTTCATTGGTTTTTTTAATTTCTCCTACTTTAATAACATCTGCGTGAACTGTCGAAATATTTGTGATACGAGAAATGCCAATTTTATTTTCGATCAACGAAGTATAATTTTCTTCGACTGAATTTCCAATCGAAGAGATGATTCCCATTCCCGTTATTGCAACACCTTTCATTTTTAGACTTCTTAAATTTTTAGACTTGCTTAGACTTCTTAGATTTTTGAGTGGCTTAGATTTTTTGATTTCTGGATTTAGACAGTTTTTAGTCTAAGAAGTCTAAAAATCTAAGCCAGTCTAAGTAATCTATTTAGTTCTGTTAGCGCTAATATAAGCCGCCATAGTTTCGATAGATTGGAAAATTGTTTTTCCTTCTTTCGGATCTACCAATTTAATTCCGTAATCTTTATCTAAAATCACAATTAATTCAAGAGCATCAATGGAGTCTAAACCTAAACCATCTCCAAACAAAGGATCGTTATCAGCAATATCTTCGATTGCAATATCTTCAAGGTTAAGAGTGGTAATGATTTTATTTTTTAATTCTTCTTTTAATGCTTCCATGATTATTTATTATATAATGTATTGATATTTTCGTTTTTATATTTTTCGTTTTCTTCTTCGCTAATCGTGCAAAGAAACGCTTTATAACTCTCATTAAAAAATTCCACCCAGCCACAAAGAACTGTATCAGCTTTATTTGTGTTTAACAGAATGCCTGAATAGTTAAACAGAAATTCAGTATTGAAAGCATCAAATATAAAGAAAGAATTCTCACTTTTAAGCTGATGACGAATACTTATTTCGCCCAAACAAATATTTGGCAATGTATAAACAAAAACCGCCGGACTCGGAAAATAGTTTTCTTTGTCTGAAATCGATTCCTGATACTTAATATCAGTATCTAAACTTGACGATTTATTGGCCAAAACCAAAGCAATATTATTTTCTTGTTCAGTTGAAGTTATCGGGCTCAAAAGCAATTCAGATCCTAAAAAAGCCAGTTTACTCAAAGCATCCATTTTAAAAAACTTTGGATATTGAATGTCAAAGTTGCGATAGGCTTGTTTCGAGAAATCAGCAAAATCGGTTGGTTCAATTTTGAATACAGAAGTTCCGTTCAAAACGATTTCGTTGTTTTGGATGGTGATGTAGGATTGTATGTATGTTTTATTTTGAGTCATTGTTATTTTATGTAATCTTCTGCTTCATAAGCATCAATAGGAAAATCTTCTTCTGTTAATGATTTATAAAAGAAAGTTCCAATACTCATTTTTAAATCAATATAAACTTTATTTAAATCTTCAATATTCTCTTCTTCCCAAAGAATATCATGAAAAATATATCCGACATTCAATGTTTTTGTATTTAAAACAATTGGATCGCCATTTGCACCTGCACCAATTATTAGCAAATCTTTTTTATAGATTTTTTTATTTTCTTCTTCAAGATTTTCAACCCGTATTTCATTAACACAATTAAAATAGATATTTCCAAATTCTATCCCTTCCCTAAAGGAAAATGTTTTAAAAAAATCTATTAAATCCTGAGACAGATTAAAACTTTCAAAAAATTCAATAGTTTTATCGGTTACTTTAACTACATCAGCTACATAATCAAAATTCTGAATTTTTAATGCTTCTTCAAAAAGGGATTCGTCTAATCTCATTGGCATAAATTTTTAATATCTCTTTTTAAACTTATTTGTGAAAAAAGAACAGGTGTATTTAATTTGTTTTCTCTTATAATCGTGAAATAAATTATATTTTCTTTTAAAAGAAAAATTCTACTTATTTTATAATTTGGACTAAAATTGTATGTCATTTCTGTGTTGTAAATTATAACATTGTTTGAATTTCTATACTTTTCAAAGCCTTTTTTTTTACAATATTCATTAATTAATAATTTGTTTTCTTCGACATCGTATTTACTTACAATTTTTATAAGTTTTTTTTCGGTTGCTTTTCTATAAAAAGAATACACAAAAAAAATGCTTAAAATAAAAACCAAATAATATTCATATCCTGTTTTTGAATGATCACGATAAGGATCATAAAAAATTAAAAAAGGGCATATAAAACCGGCACAACAAAATAGATAAAAAACGAATGAACCAAATTTATCTAACCAACTTTCGGAATAAACTAATTTATTCCGTTCTATGCTTTTGCTAACATTTAGGTTTTTTAAACTTCTCATTCTTAAATCTGTTTTGTTTTAAAATTCAATTTAAGACTCCCAAGTATGAATAACTTCGGCAATTTTCCATTTTCCGGATTTGTTTTCAATTATAATTAAAAAACCTCTTCCACATCTTCCGCCACCACAAGAAGCACTTGCTGACAAAACTCCACGAGTTTTTGTTTTATTAAACTGAATTCTTGAAATTCCCAAAGCTCCAACAGGCATATAACTTTTTTTGTCGTTTAAGTCCCAAACATTTACAGGAGGAAATTTTGATAGATATTGAAAATCGAATTTTTTATTATTTTTAAATTGGGCCAAATCAACAGTAAATTCGTCTCTTTCTTTTGAAATTTCATAGGTATAATCTGAAAGATTAATTTCTTTAATAATTATCTCATTTTCTTGAGGACTAATTTTTGTTACATGATCATAGACACCAATTAGTATTCTTGTTTTATCATTTTTGATGCTGTCCCGATCACGCCAATATTCCTTTAATTCTTTATGAAATCCAATAGTATCCTCTTTATTAGTTTTAAACTCAATTCTTAGCGTTCGTGGAGGAAGTATAACTCTTCGATCCATATAAATAGAATCTACAATTTCGACAAAGACATTATTTAAGACATCTTTTTCAAATTGTAGTTCATCTATTTTCTCCTTTATACATCCAAAAAGAGAAAGCAGAATAAAAACTATAAATATGACTTTTGATAATTTCATTTATTACTTTCGACTATATTGAACTTGTAAGATTTATTTACAAGTTGGAATTAAATTTTATAGATTTGACATTCTATGAAATTCTACGAAAAATATCTGCAATTAAAACAAAAAAGCTTTTTGTCAAAAGTTCTTGTTAGTACTGTCTATTCTACAATGGCTTTAGAAAATCAAGATGTTTCAAAAATAAAAATCATTAAAATTGTTAATACTATTTTGGAAGAAAGAGAATTAAACTGTTCAGCATTCTTTACTAAATAATTTTATTATCGTCTACTTTATCTTTTCAAAAACCACAGCTGTATTACAACCGCCAAAACCAGAAGCCGTTTTTAAAAAATACTCAATATCCGCTTGTTCATTTTTCTCAATAACATTAATCGATTCACTTACACCCATTTCATCAAAACCTTTCGATTCAAAAAGTGTATTTTGGTTTACTGATTCTATCCCAATTACTGTTTCCAACAATCCCGAAGCGCCTAATGTATGACCGTAAAAACCTTTTAAACTATTTATAGGAACATTTTGCAAACCTAAACGATTTAATGCAATGGCTTCCATTTCGTCGTTGAACGGAGTTGCGGTTCCGTGTGCTGAAATATAATCGATTTTGTCTGCGTCAATTTGGGCTTCTTTCAAAGCATTCTGAATACTTCTAAACAAACCTTCACCCGTTCTTGACGGACCCGAAATATGGTTGGCATCGTTTATCGAACTGTCTCCAATCACTTTTATTTTTGCAGTTGCTGGATTCGCCGAAATTAAAACAGCAGCGGTTGCTTCGCCTAAACTTACTCCGGTTCTGTTTTTAGAATAGGGTTTACAAGGTAAATCGCTCATGGCCTGAAATGAATTAAAACCTGATAAAACAAATTCTGAAACTTCATCTCCGGCTACAACAAATACATTGTCATACAACTCAGACTGAATCATTCTTTTAGCCACCGAAACAGCTAAAATTCCGGAAACGCAAGCATTCGAAACTACGATAGGTTGTGTTTTGAATCTGAAGAAGTCAGCAACATTTTTTGCTAAAACATCTAAATGTGCACTATTGAAACTTTCCTCTGAATCATTTTTTAATGCTGTAACATTTCCTTTTGTAGTCGAAAGTATAAAAGCAGTTTTCGAGTTTAATTCGATTTGAGAATTTTTGACAATTGGCTCTAAAGCCAGAATCATCATTTTCTCTAAACGAGAATATTTGGTAGCAGTGCTAATTTTTTCAAAAGCACTGTTTATTTTTTCATTGCTAATAATCGAAGCATAAAATGACGCTGTCATCAAAGCAATATCATTGTGCAATTGAATACCGGAATCACCACGAACAATCGCTTCGACGTTCGATTGAACATCAAATCCTAAAGGCGTGATACAATTGGTTTCGGTGATATATACTTCTTTTAACATTTTATACTTCTTAAATTTTTCCTGAAAGGTTTTCAAAACCTCGTAGGTATATTTCTTTTAACACATAGATACATAGTTTGGTTTGTTTGAAAAAGGCATTTCATTTGTTTAAACAAACACACCTATGTGTAAAATCTAGATTTTATTTAATTCTTTTATTCACTTTTTAAATTCTATGATTCTATGTGTTTAAATTTTTTTGCACACAGATTTTACGGATTGAACAGATTTGCACGGATTTTTATTAATTTTTAATTCGTGAAAATTAGTGTAATTCGTGTTTTACTTTAGTAATCCCACTTTTCTTTTCCATTCTTCGTAGAAAGGAGGATTCGTCAACATTAAATTTCCGTCGCCATCCAGAAAAACCTGAACAGTTTCACCGGTGCAGGCCACTTCGCCTTTTGCATCGATTATTCTAAAACGGTAAATCATTTTGGCAGCGGGAGTATCAACAACCGTTGTTTCTATGGTTACGACATCGCCGTAGCGTAAAGACAATTTATGTTCGCATTTCGATTTTACAATTGGAGTAGTATAACCCGTATTGCCAATATCTAAATAAGTAAGTCCGTGTTGGCGGCCAAACGCTTCTCGTCCATCTTCAAAATAGGTGATATAGTTGCCATGCCAAACGATTCCAAGCGGATCAGTTTCGTTAAAACGAATTCTGATTTCGTGAGAAACGGTTAGTTCAGTGGCTTCGTTATACTGTTCTTTTCTTTTTGTCATAAAATAAGGCAATGGATGTTGTGATAATAAAGAACAAAAATAACAAACTTATTTTTGGGATGATTTCAAGGAAAGAAACGTTGCGTAATAGAACATCGTAAAAAGCTTCTAATCCCCAATTCATGGGTGATGATTTTGCGATATACTGCATGATGGTTGGCATGGCAAAAACAGGCACCCAAACACCACCAACGGCAGCCAGAATAAGTACGCTTGTTGCGCCAAAAGGAGCAGATTGTTCTTGTGTGTTCGCAACAGTTCCTAATAAAATTCCGAACCCAATGGCAGCAAAACCAGAAAATAAAGCGACAACACTCATTAAAAATAAATGCCCTTCGATATTTAAAGATGGCAAACCAATATGTGGAAATAAAAATACCGCCACAGCCACCATCATATAAAACTGAATCATACAAATGGCAGAATAAGTAATGGTTTTACCCATAATCACCACCAAATTAGAAACCGGATTGGTCAATAATCGAACGAATGTTCCTTGTGATTTTTCTTTTACAATATTAATAGACAACGGAATCACGATAAAAAATATCGCAAAAAGGGTCCAGGCCGGAACGTTGTGTTGTACCGAGTTGGGACGCACTTCTTTATTGTTGATTTTTGGAATTATTTCTTTGAAAGTAAT
The DNA here is from genome assembly GCF_009664855.1 of Flavobacterium sp. SLB02. GTDB lineage: Bacteria > Bacteroidota > Bacteroidia > Flavobacteriales > Flavobacteriaceae > Flavobacterium. The sequence continues at coordinate 5,171,875 of NZ_CP045928.1, read as the reverse complement.
AAAACTCTTTTGATCGAATTCGACAGTTCCTTCTCCCAATTGATTTTGAAAAGTAGTGTAAATTGATTTGGTTTCGATTTGTGAAATCATCTTATCAATCGAACTCATCACGGCATTTTTGAAACTCATTTGAACCGCCGGATCAAAATACAATTTCACTTCTTTTTCTTTTATTACTTTATGCTTTTCAGCTTGAGCGGTTGTATCGGTTGTATCGGTTTCTGTTAAGCCCATTTTACTGATGATGTTCTCAACATTCTGATCGATTTTGGTTTGCAAATCAACGCTTAGATTTTCCGGAATTACAATTGCCAACTGAAATTTTCCTTTATAAACGGCTTCTTTCGCTAATTCTTCGGTAATAGGCTGATTATCTATTTGGGTAACAACACTAAACAAATTGCTTTTTTCAAGATTATCAAAAACAGTTTTCGATACAGAGCCTTTATCCTTATCGACCAATAAAATCGGAATTTTATTATCGCTAATGGTTTTAAAAGTACTGTCCTGAATTAAAGTTACCGTAATAACCAAAACCAGCGGCATGATAAACAAAATAATCAATCCGCCTAAATCTCGTTTAAGCAGTAGAAATTCTTTTACGACCGACATCCAAATTTTATTGACCATCTCTAAAATCTTTACCGGTTAATGAAATAAAAACTTCCTCCAGATTTCTAGCTTCATCTGTCGAGTCAATTAAACTTGACGGCGTTCCCTGCGCATAAATTCTACCTCGGTCCAGAATGGCAATATTGGTACAGAAATCTTCGGCTTCAGCCAAATGATGTGACGTATATATAATCGTAGTTCCGTTTTGATTGAGAACTTTCAAATAATCAATAATGGCATTTTTAGACTGAACATCAACACCAACGGTTGGCTCATCTAAAAACAAAACTTTAGGATTGTGCAAAATTCCCGCTATCAAATTGACTCTTCGTTTCATTCCGCCCGAAAAAGTTTCGATGCGTTTGTCAGCGAATTTTAGTAAACCCAAAAGGTCTAAAGTTTCAACGACTTTATCTTTTAAGTATGCACCTTTTAAGCCGTACATACTTCCAAAATAATGTAGATTTTCTCTCGCTGTAAGCGTTGGATATAAAGCATATTCCTGGGGAACAACCCCTATGATTTTTTTAATTTTGGAGGAATGATTCGTATAGTTCAGACTATCAATTGTGAAATGTCCTGAAGTGGGTTTGATCAATCCGCAAAGCATGGAGATTAAAGTGGTTTTTCCGGCACCGTTTGGCCCAAGTAAACCAAAAATCTGTCCTTCGTTTATATCCAGCGAAACGTTGTTCAAAGAATACTGGTCTGCATCTTTGTACTTTTTCGAAAGGGATTCTATTTTTATAATCGGTTGCAAAATATATTAGCTAATGGCTTTTTTTAGTTTTTTGAAAAAGATTTCTTCTCTATTGGCGATGCTCAAAAGTTCATCGGCAATGGTATTGTAGGCATCTTCTTTGGCACTTCGGTTTTTGTAAATTCTCGAAGCTTCAACTGCAAAATCACGCCATGAATCTCCAATTTGTGTCATTTCTTTAGAAAGAGTTTTCAATTCTTCATTATTTAAAATAACCGAAGCTTCTTGTAAAAAAGCAGCATATATAAAACGAAATCCTCCGCCGCCTGTTCCTATTTCTTCCTGCATACGAACCATTTGTGCCAGGTAATGATTGGCTTTTTTGGTACCGTGTTTTACCGGCCATTTACGGATTTGTTTCGACACGAATTTTATTCCGCGTACACCAACAATTGGCATTGGCGCCAACATATCGCGACAGGTATTTTTGATTCCTTTGATGATCGCACTTTTTAAATCAACTTCTTTCGGGATATGAATTGGGTAATACATTTGTCCTCTTGGAGCAAAAGCACCTTTGGCAAAACGGACTTTGTCTAATTCATCATGCGTTAAAGTCGTAACGGTTTCCATAACGGGATCGCTCACCAAATAATCAGTTTCGGTTTTTCCGTAAACGACTAAATTATGCGCATTGAAATGAAAACGGTATTCATCAGGAAAATAACTCAAATGATACACGCCAACTTGTAATCCGGTTGGAATGTTATTTTTTAAATTTTCATCTAAAGCTTTATTTGCATTTGCCGGAGAAGAAAATTTTTGTCTTTTTATTTTTAAGTTTAAACGATTAGCCAGTTTATTAAAAATTTGTCCGGGCAAAGTTCTATAGCTGATTGCGGGTGCGTAATTGACTTTTATAAAAGGCAAATACACGAAAAAAAGTCCAGAGCCAATACCAAAAACCATCGGTTCGCTGATGTTCAGTCCGTTGTTTTTTAACAAATTCGAAGCTACTCCGTTCTCACAATGAGCAGATTGATGATGTGTAAAATTGATTTGCATTAGTCTGTTTTAATATTTTTTAATTCGGCTACCGAAATCTCAAAAGCATCGGCATATTTTTTTAGGATCGATTCGCTTAATTTAGCAAAAACGGTTGGTTTAAAATGTCTTGTTACGCGCCATTTCCACATTCCAACATAACTGGATAGAATAGTAAGATCCATTTTGTTGACTTCCATATAATAACAAATCGGGCTTACTTCGCCAATTTCGACTTGCATTTTTGCTTCGGCAATTCGTTCGTTTATTTCGTCTATTGAATTTGAAAGTGCGATGGTTTTGGGTTCCCAGCCGGTACTTAGAGTTGTTGTATAATTGCCATCCGCATCGGTAGCATACAAAAGTTCTTTAACGTTGTTTTTTGTTAAGTTACTTTTATCTTGTGGTACTTTTTCTTTTTCCATTTCATTATTAATTTATTAGATATATAGAGCCTAAAACAATACATAAACTAATCATTAAAAATCCCAGATTTGCGAAGGCTAAATTTTGTTTTTTCTTCACAAATAAATATATCATTTCTATTAGTAATCCTAAATAAAAAGCCTGGACTACAATATATGCCATAATAAACATTCCTAAACCACCATCAACATGTCTATGGTCGTTTGCATCACAATTTTTATGAGGATCAAAGGTAAGGTACCAAAGTAAAAAAACCGATCCCACTAGAAGAACTAAAATCCCAATCCGGATTAATAAATGCAAAATGATTTTTTTCGCATTCATTTACACCGAAATGATCTTCTGAATGAATAAATTAATTTCGCATTCTAAAAGTAATTTATGTCCCCATATACTTTCGCAGCGCATGGTGCACAAAGTATAATCATCGCCTTCGAATTTTGAAACCAAAGTTGCTTTTGTAATAATCGTATCACCCACTTTTGGCAATAAATGTATTTTAAGGTTTTTTATCGCACTGATAAAACCCAATACATTTACGTTCTCATTTTCTGTTCCGTCTTCGTCAAAAAAATACTTTTTACCTACAATAGACGAACAGGTTTGTGCTGTGTTTTCAATTAAACCCGCTTCGATAAAAACGTTATTATCGATAAAAACATTATCCTCTTTTATCAGGAAAGTAGTTTCTACGAAGTTGGCATCTATATCCAAAATTAAATCCACCATGAGCATTGGCGCACGGTGCGGTAAATAATTTTGTATATCAACTCCGGTTTTCATTGCTGCTATCATTTCGCTAAAACAGTTTTCATTTGTCCGTTAGCAATTTCTTCATTATTCAAATACGTTACAACATCTACCAAAGTAATTCCTGCAAATTCCTGCAAAATAGTGATGGTAGATTGAATCGTATCATTGATTTTTGGCAGCTTTTTAATCTCAATTTCCTTGATAGAACCAATATATCCTGTTGGAGCTGTTTCGTTTTTCAGGAAAAATTGATAACCTGTATGCAAAGCCACAGATTGCGCCATATGTTCGATTAAACCTGCTTCAAGAAAAGTATCGTTGTCAAAAAAAATATTATCTTTTTTAATCTCTAAACCGGCAATTAAGGAGGTTTCGGTATACGAATACATTTTATCGACCATCACAAAAGGAAACTTTTGCGGCAGTAAATTTTCGACAGCTTCTTTTTCTAAAAGTAATGTCGTCTCCATTAGCAAACGGTTAAATAAGCATATGCAAACGAGAATCTTCCACTTTCAGGAACAGATAAAAGAATACGATCTCCTTTTTTTAAATTTCCTGAATTCATCAATTCTTCCAAAGCCAGATAAATAGAGGCAGAACCTACATTTCCTACTCTCGAAAGATTCATGAACCATTTTTCATCCGCCATTCCGATTCCTTTTTCCGTTAACCCTTTCTTTAAACCTTCGACAAAAAAGTTCGAAGAAACGTGAGGAATAAAATAATCGACCTGATCTGAACTAATATTATTTTTAGACATGGCATCGCTCATACTTTCAGCTCCTTTAGAAAGTATAAATTCATCCAGTAATTTTACATCTTGTTTAATGGCAAAAACAGATTCGTTTAACCATTGTTCCGGAGGATAATCGCTCCATGATTTAATTTCGCCATTTTCTAATTTATCTCCACCGGCGTACATGCAGGTTTCTAATTCGTAAGCATACGAAAAAGCTTCCATCCATTCTATTTTTAGAGAAATAGGACCTCTTGGTTTATTTTCTAATAAAAAAGCTCCGGCTCCGTCAGACAACATCCAGCGTAAAAAATCTTTTTTGAAGGCAATAATAGGTTGCTCTTCAAGGCTTTTTAAGTTTGCTGCTTCGTGGTTGTACATTTGAGCATTCAACCATGATGAAACTTTTTCTGATCCTGTGCAAATCGCATTTTTAGAATTTCCTGATCTTATCGATAAGAAACCAAATTTTAATGAATTCATTCCGGCGCAGCAAACACCAGTGGATGAATTTAATTCTACCGATTTATTTTTTAATAAACCATGAACCATTGCAGCGTGTGAAGGCAGGAAAACATCAGGTGTTGAGGTTCCGCATGAAAGCACTTCAAGATCTTGGGCTGTAAAGTGTTCATCAAACAATTGCACAACAGCATTTTTTGTTAACTCAGCATTATTATGGGTACTTTTTCCGGTTTTATCTATGGCGTAATAACGACTTGTGATTTTATTATTGCGCAAAATAATGCGTCTTGCTTTAGAAGCGGCATCATTAATGAGTCCTAAATAGTCTTCCATCTCATCATTCGAGACAGCTTCATTTGGCAAATACTTTGCGGCTTTGGTAATATATACTTCAAACATAATCTAATTCGTATTCTAAACTCCTTGATAATATTGAGTTTCTTTTTTTATGGTTTTTAACTTAAAAGGGTAGGTAATAAGGTGCAATATATATACTATTGGTGAGATTAACCATATTGCGAGGAATAAATAAACATTAAATACTTTAAGAAGCTGTTTTCTGTTTTTTTGATGTTTATAAATTAGATTCGACCATTTATTGAAAATTTTATTCGCGGTTTTGTCTACAGTAACGAGATACGGACTGATTTTTACAGCGCCGTTTGCAAGTAATTTTGGTTGTAAATCTTCAAAATTATTCTGGTTTAATGCAGAAACAATGACTTCTCCAAATTTATCAGACTCCTGAATATCTTTATCAGAAACTCCGGGTAGAGGTAAAATTCCCCAATGTTTTTTCTTAACTCCGGAAAACATCCATTCTACAATGGTAATTACACTGATTAAATTTCCAACGCGATCTACCAGGGCTACATTTCCTACCAATTTTGCGTTGGCTTCTTTTAGTAATGTTTTGATTTTTTCCTGCGCCATAATCCACATATTACGGGAACCACTTATGGTAACAACAGGTGTATTGTTAAGTATTTTTTTTGCATCATCACTTTTCAAAAAGGAATTGATAGGGATCGATGGAGACAAATACCAAACCTGGTAATGAAATAAAACCAAGTCGAATTTTGTATTTAAAATTTCCTCAGAAATGGGTTTTAATTTTGTTGGAATTTGAAGAAAAGATTCCGGGAAAGCATCAAAAAAAGAATCTTTATCCCACGGAAATGGAAAAGGTTTTTCTAATTGTATTTCGTGAAACGTTACATTTATTTCTTCTGAATTTAAGAAAGGCTTTGCAATATTTCGTGCAATTTCTTCTAATTGTCCAGATTGTGAATAATAAATAACAAGAACATTTTTCATTTGGTTTGATGGCTTTGGTGGTTGCGCAAAAATAAGTATTTTTTTTAAACGAATTTCCTTATTTTATCGGATCGTTTGGTATGAACCCAATCTGGCCATGTGGCAGAATCTTCGGCATCATAGATTCTGATTTTTTGATTTTTGTCTTCAATTAATAAATCATCAGAGGTACAGCCCAAAATTGCAGCGGCAGCGGCAAGACCGGAATATGTCGCACCTGCAACACCATGAGATAAGGTACAGGCACCACAAAGAAACAGATTTTCGATTTCGGTTTTGTTTTTATAAGAGAAAGGGCCAACCTGATTTAGTGTTTTTTCGGTTCCGTAAACATTTCCTTTTGTCGAATTGATGTAAAATTCATTGGTTTTTGGAGTTCCTAATTCTGCCTGAATAATATGTTCTTTTGCATTTGGGATTATTTTTTCGAGATTGCTCATTAGTTTATTGATGATTTTTTCTTTGAATATTTTATACTCTTCATTGTGATAATCATCTAAGCCATTAAAATCTTTCAGATGATCATAATTTACATACGTTACAATTTCAAAATTATGATAACGCCCGTTAAAACTTGCCGGATCTTTGAGTGTGGTACAACTAATAAATACTGATGGAAATGAATCTCCTGAATCTATGTTACTACTCATTAAATCTTCAAAATTAGCATCGTCGTTTTCATCTTTCATCATCCAGAAATTTCCGGAATCGATATTGTATAATGTAACATCAATGTCAAGCGTAAGGAATAAAATTAAAGAAGTAACCGAATATTTTGTTTTGTCGAGTTTCTTAAGAAGTGATTTGCTAAGATGTTCTTTATCAATTAAATTGAGATAAGTAATCGAAGGATCAGCATTGGAAACAATATTTTTGGCTCGTATTTCTTTACCATTTTCAAGCTGAATGCCTACTGCTTTTTTATTTTCGATAATGATTTTGCGAACGTTTTGTTGTACACGGATTTCTCCGTTATGTCTTTTTACGCCGTTTGTCATCGCTTTTACAATTCCGCCGCCACCGCCCATAGGGTAAAATCCGCCATCAAAATAATGACTCATTACAGAACAATGAACCGGGAAACAAGCACGAGCCGGAGGAAGTCCATGGTCGCCACATTGAATATTCAGGACTGCTTTTAGTTTCGGATCTTTTACATGCCAGCCAATTACTTTTTTTAACGGAAAGAGCGCAAATTTGCCAAAATGCTTGGTTCGAAACGGAACGGTGATATTTTGCCAGAAGCCTTTTAATTTAGGAATCAGCTGCAATTCGGAACTCACTTTTTCAATCAGTGAAAGATATTCATGGATGTTTTTTTCTTCGTGTGGAAAATGATCGGAAAGCTTTTTTTTGAGATTTTGAACTCCTGCAGGCAAATCGAAAGTTTCGTCTCCAATCAAACAATGTTCGTAAGCGTTTTTGTTCATTCGAAAGAAAACCATATCATTGGCAATTCCTAAACCTCTGTACAATTCGTTGGTTGATTGTCCTTCTTCAAGTTGACCTACATAATGTACGCCCGGGCTAAAACGCTGCCCTTTTAAAGTAAAACTGTGACTCCAGCCACCGGGAACATAATGTTGTTCGAGAACCAAAACTTTTTGTCCGGCTCTTGCAAGACATATCGCAGTCGACAATCCGCCAACTCCGGAACCAATAATTATTGTGTCAAATTCCTGCATACTTTACTTTAAGAATTGTAAAGTATAAAAGAACGACATTTAATTAAATGATTTTTACTTTTGCCACGAATTCACGAATTATTTTTTCAGGCAGATTTAAAAAGATTTCAGCTGATAAGCACAGATTAATTTAATAAAAATCTAAAATTAAATTTGCTGTAATCTGCCACCCGAGCGATAGCAAACAGGCGAAGCAAATCTGCGTGAAACAAAATCATTTTAATCTTTTAATCTGTGGCTTCGATTTTAACCGCAAAGTTCGCAAGGTTTTTTATACACATCAGATTTTATAAAAACACAAAGTTCGCAAAGCTAAATCAATACAAAGCTTTGTGAACTTTATGTTTTCTAAACATAGCATTAGATAAAAAACCTTGCGGACTTTGCTGTTAAATTTACCTTTAATAGTTTATTTTTATTTCAATTGATTCCAAAAATCAAAGTAGTTGAACCATTGCAAAGGATATTTTTTCAGCATAGATTCTACGCTTTCAATATACGCTTTCAACAATCCTTTTTCGTCACGATGTTTAACTACGGCTTCACGTGCATACAAGTGATAATGCAGGTTGGGTTCTTTCATTACATACACAAAAACTACAGGCACTTTTAATCTTGAAGCAATTAAAAACGGACCTGCAGGAAAATTAGCATCTTCACCAAGTATTTTTTCAGAAAGTGATTTGGTACCTTCAAAATAACGGTCGCCGGTAAAACAAACCAATTCGTTTTTAGAAAGTGCTGCATTGATCTCAAAAATATGAGACAAATTTTCTCTGATAATAATAAACTTAACAGTGGGTTTTTGGGTAACGCTTTCTAAATAATTCTTTATTGCAGAATGTTCGAGATCTGTGGTGACCAAATTAATTTGAAAATCGATGTCGATATCACCTAGAAAATGTTCGGCAATTTCAAAATTCCCAATATGAGCACTGATTAAAACGCCTCCTTTTTTTTCTGCCAAAAGATTTTTCAGGATTTCGATTCCGTCAAATTCATAGGTAAATCTATTTCGCATTCCTGCCGAAATGGAAATTTTATCAATGATGGTTTGCCCAAAAGTGTAATAACTTTTGAAAACCATTTTTTTAGATTTGAACCAGGAATACCCAAGCCTTTCTTTAAAATAATAAGAAATGGCTTTGTTACTTTTCTTTAGAAATAAAAAATAATAAGAAGCAACAAAATAAAGTAAAACATAAGCAGCTTTAACACCCGCTTTTTTTATAAGAAAAACGAATATCCGATACCCTAAAACAGTTCCTTTTGATTTGCCATCCCATTTGCTCATTAAGCAGTTTTGGCTTTTAGTTTGTTTTCAATAAGATCATAAAAACTTTGGAAAGAATCAATCCCAACAAAATCAACTTCAACCAGTTTTACACCAAAATTGGCTTCGATTGAAACGACTAAATCAACATAGTCCAAACTATCTAACCCAAGTGTATCTTTTAAATTAGCATCTGGTTCAATATCATCATTATCTACTTCAAACTCCTCAACTAAAAAACCATTTATTTTTGCTATAATCTCTTCTTTATTCATCGTTTAATTTAAACTTTTTAACCACCAACGCAGAGTTGGTTCCTCCGAACCCGAAGGAATTGGACAAAAATATGTCAAATTTTTTGTTTAAAGTAGTTTTGACCAAATTTAATTTGGCTGCATCTTCGTCTGGATTGTCTAAATTGATGTTTGGAGCAATGAAATCGTGCTGCATCATTAAGATAGAATAAATTACTTCGCTCGCTCCGGCCATCCAGCATTCGTGTCCTGTCATTGATTTTGTAGAGCTTACATACGGATTTTTCTCGCCAAAAACTTCAAAGATAGCTTTGGCTTCATTACCGTCTCCAACAGGAGTTGAGGTCGCATGAGCATTTATATAATCAATGTCGGTTGCTTTTAGTTGGGCGTCATCAAGCGCTCGTTGCATGGCTATAGATGGACCTTCGACATTAGGAGTCGAAATATGTCCGCCGTTTGATGAGAATCCGTAACCCACAACTTCGGCAATAATGTTAGCGCCACGAGCTATTGCAGATTCGTAACTTTCAAGAATTAAAGTCGCACCACCGCCACTAGGAATTAATCCGTCGCGATCGGCATCAAATGGACGTGAAGCTTTTTCAGGTTCATTTTCTCTGTTGGAAAAAACACCTAAACCATCAAAACTGCTCATGGCAAATTTGTTGATTTCCTGAGCGCCTCCGGTAATAATAATATCCTGAAATCCGCTTTTTATTAAAAAATAAGCCAGACCAATAGAATGCGAGCCACTTGCGCAGGCTGCACTTATGGTAAGATTGATGCCGCGGAGTTTAAAAATCGTAGATAAATTCATCGTTACCGTAGAATTCATCGATTTAAAAATAGCTCCGGAACCTATTAGTGCAGTGTCTTTTTTCTCACGTACAATATCTGTAGCTTCGATAATAGCTTTTGAAACGCTATCATTTCCGTACATAATACCTACTTCGCGATTGTCGAAAAAATCATCATCAATATTGGCATTTTTTAATGCTTCGATTGTAGCCATATAAGCATACTCGGTTTCTTCACCAATGCTCATACGTTGTCTTCGGGTCAATAAATTTTTTAGATCAGCTTTTGGAACCATTCCCGTAAGGGCAGATTGAAAACCAAATTCTTTTCTTTCAGCATCAAACTGAATACCGGATTTTCCGTTGTACAAAGAATCTTTTACTTCATCTAAAGAAGTTCCGATACAAGAATAAATCCCCATTCCAGTAATTACAACTCTCTTATTCATCGTCTTTCAAAGTAATTTTTTAAAGTGTAATTTTTTTAATCTCGCAATCCCGATAGCTATCGGGCGCAGAGTCGCAAAGTTCTTCTTTTTAATTCTTTCTTTAATAAAACTTTGCGACTCTGCGCCTTTGCGAGCAATTTTCTACGTTAAATAAAAAACTTAACAAACATAGTATTGTTAAGAATATATTCCTCCGTTTATATTGATAATCTCGCCTGTAATGTAACTTGCTTTTTTTGAAATCAAAAAGCTTACCAAATCTGCTACTTCTTCAGCTTCGCCAAAACGATTTACGGGAATTAGCTTTAATAATTCTTTTTCGTCTAACTGGCTTGTCATATCGGTTCTGATAAAACCAGGAGCTACAGCATTTACAGTAATATTTCGTTTGGCAACTTCCTGCGCTAACGCCTTTGTAGCAGCAACAATTGCACCTTTTGCAGCCGAATAATTGGTTTGTCCTGCCGTTCCTTTTACGCCGGAAACAGAAACCATATTTACGATTCGGCCGTATTTATTGCGCAACATTTTTTGAATAAAAAATTGCGTTACATTAAAAAATCCGTTCAAACTGGTGTTTACCACACCGTTCCAGTCTTCGGGAGTCATCCACATAAAAAGACCGTCTTTTGTAATTCCGGCATTGTTTACAATTGCTTCTACAATCGCTTCAGGATTTGATTCCTGCCATTGTGTTAATGTTTTTTGCACTTCTTCATAATTAGAAACATCAAAACCTAAGATTTCTCCGCTTGCGCCTAATTTTTGTATTTCCTGAAGTGTTTCTTCGGCAGCAGTTTTGTTCGAATGATAATTTATCAGAATATGATAACTAGATTCAACGGCTAATTTTTTACAAATAGCACTTCCAATTCCTCTTGAACCGCCGGTTACTAATACACATTTCATATGTAGAATTTATTTTTTATGGTCAAAATAGGGTATCGCTTTTTTACAGGCAATACCCTATTTGTATTTTATAGATTAATAGATATTATTTCTTCTTTTTGGCTGCAGGTTTCGCAGCCGGTTTTGTAGCCGGTTTTGTTTCTGACTTTGCTGTTGGTTTTGTTTCGGTCTTAGGCTTTTCGGCAGCAACATCGCTTACGTTGTTTCTTTCTTTTGATTTCGAGAAAAGTTCAGCGTTTTCAAACCATTGGTTGCTTAATACAGTTCCGTCAGGTCTCAGAAATCCCCATTTACCTTCATTTTTTACTCTTGCAATGCCATCAATAAAACCTTTGTCTTGTTGTACAAACAAAGCAATAACGAAGCCATTTGCTGTAATACCATATTGAGTTGGGATGACCAATTTTCCTGATTCATTAATAAATCCCCAGTTTTTTTCTTTCACAGGAGCTAATCCGTTTGAACTAAAAACTTCTGCATCGCTATACGTTGGCGGGATTACGAACTCAGCTTTTGGGTTAATGTATCCCCATTTAGATCCTATACAAACCGGAGCTAAATTTTTAGAGAATGCTTTTGCTTTGTCGTAGATAGGCAGAATTGTCCAGTTTCCTTTTATGTCAATAAAACCAATTTTACCGCCTTTTCGGGCATACGTTAAATCCTGAATTTCAAAATCCCAGATTTTGTCAGCACCATCTACCGCAATAAAGTTTCCGGCACTTACCAGTCCAAAAGTTTTATCTTTTCTTGCCCAGGTTGTGTTTTTGAAATAATTACCTATTTCATCATAAACAGGTTCTACTAATTCTTTCCCGGAAGTATTAATAATTCCCCATTTTTTATTGTTTTCTACTCTTGCATAACCATTTTCGAAAGATTTGATCTGATCGTATTTTGGTTCTAGGACAACAGCCATTTTTGAATTGATTAATCCCACTTTTTTGCCTTGTCTTATAAAAGCAACCCCGTCATTAAAATCAAATAATTTTTCTGTAGCCGGAGGTGTCTGAACTTCTCCTTTTGTATTAATATAAACCCAATCCTTATCTTTTTGTACTACTGCAATTCCGCTGTTAAATTCTTTAGTATCTTTAAAAGTGGCCGGAATTACCCATGTTCCTTTAGCATCGATGAATCCCCATTTTCCATTATCTTCAACCGCAGCTAAACCTTCAGAAAAGCTTTTTGCCGATTTGTATTGAGGCTCGATTTTAAAGTTTCCATCTTTAGAAATATATCCAATTTTACCGTTCTTCTTAACTAAAGCCAATTCCTGACTATTAACAAATTGAATAAATAATACGAATAAAAAAATAAGTGGTTTTTTCATGATTTTTAAGGTTCAATATTAATACTGTAAAATAAAGTTTAACTGTTGATCAGGTAATCTTTTACTTTTTGAACAAAAGGGTACATGACCTGATCTTCTTTAAATGTAGGAATTATATTTCGAATATCGTCGTACCATTTTTTAGTAACCGATGAAATTTGATCTTTTTGTACTAAATAATCAATTGCCTGAACGATTGTAATTAGTTCGATTGCTAAAACTTCAAAAGAGTTTTCGATCACTTTTGAGGTAATAACCGCTGCATTGGTTCCCATACTTACAATATCCTGATTGTCGTTGTTGTTCGGGATACTGTGTACATACATTGGGTTAGAGAGCATTTGGCTTTCGGCAGTTGTTGAGGTTGCAGTAAACTGAACGCCCTGCATTCCGAAATTGAATCCTAATGTTCCTAAGTTTACGAATGGAGGAAGAATTTCATTGATTTTTGAATTCAATAAATAATTCAACTGACGTTCTGCCAACATCGTTAGTTTGGTAATAACAATTTTCAGTTTATCCATTTCAAGCGAAATATAATCGCCATGGAAGTTTCCTCCGTGATAAACGTGTTTGTTTTTTACATCTATAATAGGGTTGTCGTTCGCTGAGTTGAATTCGTCTTCAAGAATAGAAGCAACATTATTGATGGTTTCTAAGACCGGACCCAAAATTTGAGGTACACATCTTAAAGAATAATATTCCTGAACTTTTTCTTTGAAGATTTCTTCGGTATTTTCTCCTGAATATAAATGATCTTCTCTTTTACGGATCAAAGTACTGTCAGAAAGATTTTGTCTCATTCTTGCCGCCACTTCCTGTTGTCCTTTATGACGTTTGGTTTGATTTAATTCTTCAGAAAAATGGTCGTCGTAAGCCTGAACCAATTCGTTTATGGCGCAAGAAGCTTTTAATGACCAGTCTAATAATTTATTAGCATGATGAACATTTACAACTCCAATTCCGGTCATTACAGATGTACCGTTGATTAAAGCCAGACCTTCTCTAATTTCTACCTGAATAGGTTTTAAACCTTCAATTTCGAAAACTTCAGCAGTTGGTCTTCTGTCTCCTTTATAAAAAACTTCGCCTTCGCCGATTAAAACCAAAGCTAAATGTGATAATTGTACTAAATCTCCGCTGGCACCAACACCACCGTGTTCAAAAATAAGAGGAGTAATATCTCTGTTGATTAATTCTGCCATTAGGTGAATTACTGACGGATGAACTCCGGAATTACCTAATGATAAAGTATTTAATCGGGCCAAAATTGCTGCTTTTACACAAACCGGGCTCAAAGGTTTTCCTGTCCCCGAAGAGTGGCTTCTGATTAAATTGTATTGTAACTGAATTTGGTCAGACTCTTTAATGCGGTATTGAGCCATTGGGCCAAAACCTGTATTTACGCCATATATTACTTTGTTTCCTGAAAATTCTTTCAGAAAATTGAAGCTTTCGTTTACCCGGTTTAAAACAGCATCGCTAATGGAAACCTTGTTATTTCCAAAAATGATAGATTCGAATTCTGCTAAACTTAAATATTCATTAATTGTATTCATTAAACTGGTTTTGATTGTGCTAATTTAATTTTATTTATCAAAATAAATGTAGTTATTTTGATGATGGCAAATGTAGGCTAATAATTGATAATATTTTTAATATGATAAAGGAGTTTGTAGATGTTTTGGTGATTGGTGCGGGACCTTCTGGATGTGTGTCAGCATCTTATCTTCATAAAAACAATGTTAAGGTAAAAGTTGTTGAAAAAACAAAGTTTCCAAGACTGGTGGTTGGCGAAAGCCTTATACCGCGGGTAATGGATCATTTTGCGGAAGCCGAACTTTTTGAAAGTCTCGATGCAATGAAATTCGAGAAAAAATTAGGTGCCCGATTTATTAGAGGAGAAGAAATTTGTGTTTTTGATTTCAGTAAAAAATTTGGAGAAGGCTGGGATTGGACCTGGCAAGTGCCAAGAGCTGATTTCGACAATACAATGGCGCAGGAAGTGATTAGAAAAGGTATTGATCTGGAATTTGAGTCAGAAGTTCTGGAAGTTTCTTTTGAAGGAAAAAAATCTAAAACCATCGTAAAAAATAAGGACGGAAATCTAAAAGAAATTCATGCTAATTTCATTATCGATTCCAGCGGATACGGTCGCGTTCTGCCAAGACTATTAGATCTTGATACACCCTCAAAATTAGATCCGCATTCTTCGATATTTACACACGTAAAAGATATTAACAGAACCGAAGGTGAAGAGGGAACGCAGATTTCATTTGATATTCTGGAAACCGAAGTTTGGTTGTGGGTGATTCCTTTCTCAAACGGAAATACAAGTTTAGGAGTTGTGGGACCAACAGATTTCATCAATTCATTATCTGAAAATAAAGACAATGCCGAAGCTTTGCGCAATGCGATTCAAAAATCGGATTATTATATCAAAAGATTTAAAGGAACAGAGTTTTTATTCGAACCGGTAAAACTCGAGAATTATTCAAGAGCTGTAAAAAGAATGTACGGAGATGGTTTTGCCCTTACGGGAAATAGTTCTGAATTCTTAGATCCTGTTTTTTCATCAGGAGTTGCTTTTGCGACTGAATCCGGAATGCTGGCCGCAAAACTATACCTAAAAGAATCGCAAGGAATCGAAGTAGACTGGGAAGTTGAATTTACAGAATATATGAAACGCGGTATTGCTGTTTTTACAACTTACGTGAAAGAATGGTACACCGGAAACCTTCAGACTTTATTCTTCCACCAACCCGAAAACCCTGATGTAAAAGAAAAAATATGTTCAGTTTTGGCAGGATATGTCTGGAACGAAGAAAATCCATTTGTGAAGAAACACGATCATGTGATAGCAAATATGGCGTATTTATTGAATATGCAGAAAGAAGAAAAACAGAGCCCTAATTTATAGGGCTTTTTTTTAAGTCATTCCGTAGGAATGTTTCATCGGTAGAAAAAATTAGAATTGTAGTTATACCTTCCATAGGAATGTTTGATTAACGTGGCAGATGTTTTGTTTTCATAAAAGCAGGTGTTCCTACAGGACACAACGCGCAACGATATTATTTTTTTTCTACCGATGAGATATTCCTAACAGAATATTTTTATCGGAATACTTTTCTACTACCAATGAAATATCCCTACGGAATATAATTCTAGAAACAAAAAAAGACCATCCTTAGAAGGTCTTTAATTCTTCAAAAAATAAATATTAAGTAAAAAACTATACTTCTAAATTATAAAAACTCACGGCGTTATTTCCCCAGAGAGCCTTTTGATCTGCAGTAGAAAACGATGCGAAATAGTTTTCTATTAAGGCAATTACTTCGGAGTAATTGGCAGACAATAAACAAACGGGCCAATCGCTTCCGAACATTAAACGATCACTTCCGAAGTTTTGGGTAACGATGTCAAGAGCGGTTTTAAAATCTTCCGGTTTCCAGTTGTGCCAATGCGTCTCTGTAACCAAACCTGAAACTTTGCAAAATACGTTTGGGTTCTTTGCAATGTTTTGAATTGTTTTTTCAAACTCAGTGAAATCACTTTTCTTAAAATCAGGCTTTGCCAAATGATCAAGTACAAAATATTGCTCCGGAAACTTTTGTATGAATTGGGTAACAAAAGGCCAATGTTGAGCACCAATTAAAATATCATAAGTGAAATTATACTTTGCTAATTTGCCAATTCCGTTACAAAAGTCATTTCGAAGCATAAATTCCGGATCTGTTTCGGCCTGAAAAATATGCCTGAATCCTTTTAGTTTTTTAAAACCTGAAAAATATTCTAATCGTTGCTCTATATTTGGAGCTTTAAAATCGACCCAACCTACAACACCTTTTATAAAATCATTTTCACGAGCCAGTTCAAGCAAAAAATGAGTTTCATTTTCGCTTTGATCTGCCTGAACCACAATACAACCGTCGAATTTGTTTTGACTTAAAAGTGGCTTCAGATCCTGAGGCAGAAAATCCTTTTGAATTACTGCCATTTCAGGAGTAATCCAAGCCTCTTTAATGGGATCGTATTTCCAAAAATGTTGGTGGCTGTCGATTTTCATTTATATAGATTAATTGCAAAATACAATTCTTAACCCGTTGGGTGTAATTAGTTTTAATACATAGAAACATAGATTTTAAACCCTCAAAAAAGGCGTTTCACTTATTTAAAATTCATCCCGAAGCTTCGGGACTAGCTATGTGAAAGAAATGTATTTCTTTTTTGCATTCTTTTAGCAAAAAAAAATCTATGTTTCTATGTGTTATTTTTTTAAAATTATACCCAACAGGTAATTTTAATACGCTACGGCAACTTGTTTACTGGTGCCTAATCCTTCAATTCCTAACTCAATTACATCTCCCGGTTTGATGTAAACAGGATCTGGTTTTATTCCAAGTCCAACTCCCGGAGGTGTTCCTGTACTTACAACATCGCCCGGTAAAAGTGTCATGAACTGACTTAAATAATGAATCAAAAATGGAATCTTAAAAATTAAATTAGAAGTATTACTGTTCTGGAATTTTTTACCGTTTACAGTAAGCCACATGGATAAATTGTTGACATCTTCGATCTCGTCAGCAGTTGCCAAAATTGGTCCAAGGGGAGCAAATGTATCACATCCTTTTCCTTTGGCCCATTGTCCGCCACGCTCGATCTGAAAAGCTCTTTCGCTATAATCATTCAATAAACAATAACCGGCAAGATAATCCAGCGCATCTTCTTCGGCAACATAACTCGCTTTTTTACCTACTACAAAAGCAAGCTCCACTTCCCAGTCGGTTTTGTCGCTATTTTTAGGAATGATTAAATTATCGTTTGGTCCGCATAGCGAAGTTGTTGATTTAAAGAAAATAATTGGCTCTTCTGGAATTGCAGCGCCAGTTTCTTCACAATGATCTACATAATTTAAGCCAATACAAATAATTTTTGAAGGTCGCGCCACTGGCGAACCCAATCGAATATCGTTGCTTACTTCCGGAAAAGAAGTGTTGTTTTTTAAAGCTTCTTCTAATTTTGCAAGTCCGTCATTTTCAAAAAAAGCTTCGTTATAATCTGTTACTACAGACGAAACATCTATTCTTTTATCATTTATTAAAACTCCGGCTTTTTCCTGACCGGCTGCTCCAAATCGTATTAGTTTCATATTCTCTTTTTTTAATAGTATTATATTTTTCTAACTGTAAAAGTTATTTTTTTTAATTGTTTAATTTGATAAAACCTCCGTCAATTGGGTAATCAGAACCGGTAATAAATGAAGATTCATCGCTGCAAAGAAACAAAGCAAGCGTTGCTATTTCCTCTGGTTTTCCCATGCGGCCAATAGGTTGAGACTGGGATAGTTTTTCGAATATTTCGGCTTCTTGTCCCGGATAATTTTTCGAAATAAATCCATCAACAAATGGAGTATGTACTCTTGCCGGAGATATCGAATTGCATCTGATATTTTCTTTTAAGTAATCTTTTGCAACAGATAAAGTCATGGCCATAACCGCGCCTTTTGCTGTAGAATATGCGAATCTATCCGGAATTCCGACCCAGCAGGCAATCGAAGCAAGATTTAAAATAACACCTCCGCCAGCGCTTTTTAGTGGGGGAATTGAAGCGTGTAAACAATTATAAACGCCTTTTACATTGACACTCATGATGCGGTCAAAATCAGATTCTGAAGTAGTGTCTACTTTTCCCACATGTGCAATTCCTGCATTGTTTACTAAAATATGAATAGCTCCTATTTTTTCAAAAGTAGTTTTTACTTCCTGATGATTGGCAACATCGCAGGCATGAGCGAAAACAATTCCTGCGTTTGATTCTATTTCTTCAACCGTATTTTGGGCACTTTCAAGAGTCAGTTCTAAAACATGAACTTCGGCTCCTTGTTTGGCAAACAAAACAGAGATCGCTCTTCCAATTCCACTTCCGCCTCCGGTTATGATTGCTTTTTTATTTTTTAATGAAAACATTTTACTTAAATTAAAAGTTATTTTTTTTGATTGGATTTTATAAAGATACGCCTCGTTTCCACGGAATAAAATCATCCTGATTCAATTGTACCGCTTTCGGAATAATTTCTCCACTGGCTGCCTTGATGCAATAGTCCAGAATTTCTTCGCCCATTTCTTCGATCGATTTTTCGCCACTAATTATAGGGCCACAATCAATATCGATAATATCGCTCATTTTTGTTGCCAGAACAGAGTTCGTCGCTACTTTTATTACCGGACAAACAGGGTTTCCGGTTGGGGTTCCTAATCCGGTTGTAAATAAAATCAAGGTAGCTCCGGAAGCTGCTTTTCCGGTTGTGGCTTCTACATCATTTCCGGGCGTGCAGACTAAACTTAATCCTGATTTGGTAACCAGCTCAGTATAATCTAAAACATCAACAACGGGAGAAGTGCCTCCTTTTTTGGCTGCTCCGGCACTTTTTATAGCGTCTGTAATTAAACCGTCTTTTATATTTCCCGGAGAGGGATTCATATGAAAACCGGAACCCACTTTATGCGCTAAGGCATCGTAAGATTCCATTAAATCAATAAATTTTTCGGCAGTTTCTTTGGTGATGCAACGATCAATTAAATTTTGTTCGGCACCGCATAATTCGGGAAATTCGGCTAAAAGAATTTTTCCGCCCAGAGCGACAACCAAATCAGAAGTATAACCAACGGCCGGATTTGCTGATACTCCGCTGAAACCATCGCTTCCTCCACATTTTACACCAATGCATAATTCGCTTAAAGGCGCATCGGTTCTTTCGTATTGATTGATTTCGATTAAACCTTCGAATGTTTTTTTGATGGCGTTTGTAATTAAAGCTTCTTCGCTTTTGGTTTGTTGTTGTTCGAAAATCAGTAAAGGTTTGTCGAATTGAGGGTTTTGTTTTTTTACATCATTTACAAAATCCTGTACTTGCAAATGCTGGCATCCTAGACTCAATAACGTTATTCCGCCTACGTTTGGATGATTGGCGTAAGAAGCCAGTAAAGCACTTAAAGTGGCAGAGTCCTGACGCGTGCCTCCACAGCCTCCCTGATGGTTTAAAAATTTTATTCCGTCGACATTCTCAAAAACGCGATTGTTTTTTGGCGTTGGATTCAGTTCAATATTAATGCTTTCGATATCATCTCCGTTAAGGTAACCCTGTAATAATTCGTGTGTATACTGATTGTATTTGTCACTCACGGCATAGCCTAACTGATTGTGAAGTGCTTCTTTAATAACATCTAAATTTCTGTTTTCACAAAAAACCGTTGGAACAAAAAGCCAGTAATTGGCCGTACCAACGCGGCCGTCATTTCGTTTATAACCTTTAAAAGTTTTGTTCTTGTACTTAGAAACATCAGGAGCCTGCCATTCGTAAGAAGCATTTCTGTAGGCATAAGGATCGGCGGCATGTTTTAAGTTTTCGGTCGTCATTAAACTTCCTTTGCTGATATCACTTTGCACTTTTCCTACCAGAACGCCGTACATAATTACTTCTTGCCCCTTGATCATATCCTGGGTATAGAATTTATGTTTTGCTTTGATGAGGTCTTGTAGAATGAATGTTTCAGATTCAAAAGATATGCTTTCTCCTTTTTGCAAGTCAGATAATGCTACCAATACGTTATCGTCTGGATGCAATTTTACGACTTGCTTTTTTGTTTTATTCTCGGGCATGATATTGTTTTATTGTCTGGTTTGTTGTTGTCCTTTGTAAGCAAAAAGGGCGATTATTAAAAATGAAATTAAAGGAACAATGTATCCGTTCTGGATACTTTCGGTATGATCTGAGATGGCACCTAAAATTGGTGGCAGTATTGCTCCGCCCACAATAGACATGACGATTAAGGAAGATCCTATTTTTGTGTTGTGAGCAAGTCCGTCTATTCCCATCGAGAAAATAGTAGGGAACATGATGCTCATAAAGAATGCAATGGCGATTAAGGTATAAATGACTAACATTCCGTTGCCTAAAATGGCTATCGTACAAAGTATTATATTGATAAAAGAGTATACTAATAATAGTTTTTTGGGTTCAACAAATTTCATAAAATAGGTTCCCGCAAAACGGCCAATCATGAAAAACAATCCAAAAAGACCTAAATATTTTGCTGCCGATGATTCGGATAAATTAGCCGATGTTGTGGCCATTTTAATGAAAAAACTACCTATGCAAACTTGTGCCCCTACATAGAAAAATTGCGCTAAAATTCCCCATTTCAATTTGATAGATTTAAAGGCTTCTTTAAAACTGCTCACTTCGGTTGTTGATTTTTCTTTTACATCGGGCATTGGAGTAAAATAGAAAATTACGGTTATTACTAAAATGATTAGTCCTAAAGTTAAGTAGGGCATTTTTACACTGGCTGCTTCTGCTACCACATAAGCATGCATTTGAGCATCTGACATTGCATTTGCTTCTTCAGGAGATAAGGTTTTGTTGGATAAAATAAGCGGACCAATATAGGCTGGGGCAATATATGCGGCAAGACCATTAAAGGATTGTGCAAAATTAAGTCGTTGTGTAGCCGTTTCTGGAGGTCCCAAAATAGTAACATACGGATTTGCTGCAGTTTCTAAAAAAGTCAATCCGCAGGCAATGATAAATAATGCTCCCAGAAAATAACTGTATTCGAGCGAATTTGCTGCGGGAACAAATAAAACAGATCCAATACCAAAAAAAAGTAAGCCAACAAGAATTCCTGATTTGTAGCCGTATTTTCTCATGATAAACCCCGCAGGCAGTGCCATGGCAAAATAAGCGATAAAAACCGACGAGTCTACAAGTGAAGATTCAAAGTCTGTCAGGCTGAATGCTTTGCGCAAATGCGGAATTAAAATAGGATCGAGATTATGCACAAATCCCCAAAAGAAAAACAAACTTGTCACTAAAATGTAGGGCAACAACCATTTTTTTGAAGTCTTGACTTTTGTACTGGTGTCATATTCTGGAAAAACGGCTTCTTTCATATTTTTTTGGGATTATTTTTACGTTTAATAAAATTTAAAATTATAATTTTTACAGCTTAGTTAGTAATCCGATATTATCCTTGTTTAATCTTTAATTATCTTTGTCTCCATGAAATTAGAGCAAACCAAAATAACATCCTACACCAACTCTACAGTTTCGGTTCTTAATCGTGAGGAATCGTTTTTTCAATCGCCATTTCATTCTCATCCGGAACTGGAATTGGTGTATGTAAAGGAGAGTTTTGGAAAGCGAATCATTGGCAATTCGGTTATGCCTTTTGAGCCCGGCGATATGGTTTTTTTGGGTTCAGATCTTCCGCACGTTTGGCTGAATGATGAAATGTATTATCAGGGAATTTCGACTTTAAAAGCAAATGCTATTGTGGTCTATTTTAGCAAAGATATTTTTGGCCCTGCTTTTTACGAATTAAAAGAAACACAGAAAATAAATGAATTGTTTTTTCAGGCAGGAAAGGGAATTTCGATCATTGGAAAAACAAATAAACAGATTGCTAAAAAATTAGAAAAACTGCTGCTGAAAAAAGATTTTGAAGTAATTATTGGTCTTTTTGAAATTTTATCATTGCTATCAGAAAGTGAGGATAGGATTTATATCAATAATGAAGCTTATTCTACGGCACATAAAGATGCTAAAAAAGACAGGCTTTCGGAAGTTTTTCAATATGTAAATGAAAATTATAAAAAAGATATCGTCCTGGTTGAAATTGCCGCAATTGCCAATATGACGCCAACTTCTTTCTGTAGAATGTTCAGGCTAAAAACAAAGAAAAGTTTTGTAGAATATTTAAACGAAATTCGGGTTTCTAAGGCTTGCAAGTTTTTATTAGAAACCGATTTGAGCATGTCTGAGATTGCCTATGAATGCGGCTATAAAACGGCCTCTAACTTTAATAAACTTTTTAAAAAATTTATGGGAATGACTCCCAGCGAATTTAAAAAGAGTGCTGCAGTTTAATGAATCGTAGTTCAATTTTAAACACGAATTTCACGAATTTGCACAGATACTAAGAGACTAGCTTAGTTCGTTAAATTAATTCACAAATAAATTAATTAGTGTCAATTAGTGAAATTCGTGTTTTATTTTTTCAGTTTTATTTTAATGGTAGCGCCCATTTTCTTTAAGAAATCGAACGGTCTAAATGAGTGTAACCTCCATCAACATAAATAATTTGCCCTGTAGTGTGGCTTGATCTTTCGGATAAAAGAAAAACAACCATATTGGCAATTTCATCCACTGTTGTCATTCTGTTTTCGAAAGGAATATTTTGTGTAATGGATGCCAGTTTTTCTTCTTTATTTTCGAAAGTATTGATCCATGTTTCATAAAGAGGCGTGAAGCATTCTGCCACTACAACCGCATTGACACGAATGCTGTACTTTAATAATTCAACAGCCCATTCTCTGGTTAAAGCATTTCGGCCTCCGTTTGAAGCAGCATAGGCAGATGTTCCTCCCTGTCCGGTTTCGGCAGTTTTTGAGCCAATATTGACTATCGCTCCTTTTGATTCAATTAAGTAAGGTAACGCATGCTGCGCCATTAGATAATAATGAATTAAATTTTTATGCAAAGAGGCAACAAAATCTTCATAATTGCCTTTTTCCAGACCAACTCCGTCATTTACGCCGGCATTGTTGACTAATCCGTCAATTCGTCCGCATTGTTTTATAACAGCTTCGACTGCTTTTTTGCATTCTTCCGGTTTTGTTAAGTCGGCAACAACCTGAAAGGCTTCTTTTCCGGAAGCTTTAATTTCATTTACTGCTTTATTGTTGTCCTCTTCATTTCGGCCTACAATAAAGGGTATGGCACCTTCGCTTGCTAATACATTACAAATGCCAAGTCCAATTCCTTTTGCACCGCCTGTTACTATGATAATTTTATTGGTAAGGGATAGTTGCATGATATTTTTTATTAAAGATGAAAAATACAAACTGGTTTATAATTTTATAGCTGTTGCCTTTACGACAACAGCTATAAAAATAGAGAGAATTAAAACGTTCTATATTACCAGAACTTAACGTATAAAGCTACAATTACTAATAATGTAATTACGATTAAAACTGTAGTTTGTGGTTTTACTTTAAACATTTCAGCATCGATTTCAAATGCTTTAGGATTTACTTTTGGTCCTGCAAAACTGATTGCAATCATTGCTAACATTGTAAAGAAGAATGATAATCCCATACAAATATGGAAAGGAATTTCAAAAGCACCTTTTCCGTTATTATACGCTGTGTATAATAAAGTTTCGTTTCCGAATAAAGCCGGAGCATATTCGTTGAATAATACAGATAAAACAAATCCTAAAATTACACCCACAATTGCTGCAGTTCCTGTTGTTCTTTTCCAGAACATACCAAGGAAGAACATAGCAAAAACTCCAGGGCTAATAAATCCTGTATATTTTTGGATGTAGGTGAATCCACCAACTCCGCCAATTCCTAAGATGTCATTCCATGTAAATAAAACAGCTAAAAGCATTGCAGCAAAAACGGCAATTCTACCAATGTTTACTTGTTGTTTTTCGCCAGCATCCTTTTGGATGTATTTTTTATGAATATCTAAAGTATAAATAGTGGAGATACTGTTTACTTTTCCGGCTAATGAAGCTACAATTGCAGCAGTTAAAGCCGCTACTGAAAGTCCTTTTAATCCAGTTGGCAAGAATGTCAATACAGCAGAATAAGCTCCGTCTTTTCCTCCAACAAGTTGAGGTAAATGTCCGTTTGTGTATAAAACGTAAGCAGCAATACCAGGTAACATTACGATTAATGGCATTAATAATTTTAGCATACCTGCAAATAAAATACCTGTACGGGCAGTTTGCAAATCAGCACCAAGAGCTCTTTGAGTAATGTATTGGTTACATCCCCAGTAGTTTAAGTTGATGATCCAGATACCAGCCAAGTACGACATTAAACCTGGGAAAGTCAAATATTTATCAATTTCAAGTTGAGAAGAATTTGCAGTTGGTTTTGGAATAATCATTTTGAAATGCTCAGGAGCTTCTCTCATTAAAACTTTGAAACCGGCAATAGCATTTTCACCTACTCCAAAATATTGTCCAACAGTTGTAAGGGCGATATACGAAGTTACCAAACCACCAATAATTAATACAGCAACCTGAATAACATCTGTATAAGCTACTACTTTCATACCTCCTAAAGAGATGAATAAAGCGAATACTGCTAAACCTATCATGATCACGTGAAGGTATTCTCCACCGGCTAAACCATTAATAGCAACTGCTCCTAAATAAAGAATAGAAGTTAAGTTTACAAATACATATAAAAACAACCAGAAAACCGCCATAATTAATGCAGTAGATTCGTTGTAACGTGTTTTTAAGAATTGAGGCATCGTGTAAATCTTGTTTTTAAGATATACAGGAATAAACCAAACTGCTACAATAATCAAAGCGATAGCAGCAAGCCATTCGTAAGCCGCAACAGCGATTCCTAAAAAGAAACCTTCACCGCTCATCCCGATGAATTGTTCTGCTGAAATATTTGAGGCAATCAAAGATGCTCCAATAGCCCACCAGGTTAAGTTTCCTTCAGCCAAAAAGTAAGCTTTGGCATCTTGTTCGTCTTGTTTACGCTTGCGGTAAACCGTGTAACCGTAGGCAGAAACTACGATAAAATAAATAATAAAAACCGCATAATCTGCGAAAGCGAGGTTCTGGTTCATTGTTAGTAGTATTTTAAAAATTAGTATAGGTGATTGTTTGTTTAATTTGGTTTAAAATGTGATATGTGTTTTTATTCTGTTATTTTTTTACGAAATAAGAACGAAAGCCAAAAGTAAAATAAATAATTACAAATATACTACTACAAATGTATTTTTTACATTTATAAATAAATTATTGTGTTAAATTTTAAAATGACCTTCTTATAAATGGACTTTTACAGGTTATTTTCCAGTCGATTTATAATGCACATCAGATTGTTGTCTTAAAATTTCGGCACTTTTTTCAGGTGTAATATCACGTTGTGATTCGCCTAACATTTCATATCCCACCATGAATTTTTTAACTGTTGCCGAACGCAATAACGGCGGATAAAAATGCATGTGAAAATGCCATTCAGGATGCTCTAAACCATCTGTTGGTGCCTGGTGAATTCCTGATGAATATGGGAATGAAGTGCTAAATAAATTGTCGTACTTGATCGTTAATTGCTTTAAAATTGTAGCAAACGCATTAGTTTCTTCAGCCGTAAAATCAGTAATTTTATTAAGCGCTCTTTTGCTGATGATCATCGTTTCGTAAGGCCAGATTGCCCAAAACGGAACCAATGCTACAAAGTGATCATTTTCGATTACGATACGTTCTCCGGTTTTTAATTCGGCTTGCAGGTAATCTTCAAGAAGGGTTCTGTTATTTTTATCAAAATAAGATTTCAGGCTGTTTTGTGTTTTTTCGACCTGAGTTGGCAATGATGATTGCGCCCAGATTTGCCCGTGCGGGTGTGGGTTACTGCAGCCCATCACGCTTCCTTTATTTTCAAAAATCTGAACGTGGTTGATGTATTTTATGTTCCCTAAATCGGTATATTCTTTTTGCCAGGTTCTGATGATATTTTCGATTCCGTCAATTTCCATTTCCGGTAACGTAAGATCGTGTCGTGGCGAAAAACAAACCACTCTCGAAATTCCTTGTTCCGGTTTAGCTTTAAAGAAAGTGTGTTTAATATCTTCTTCAAAAATAATTTCATCCTGCTTCATGGCAGCAAAATCATTTTCGAATACAAAACTGCTTTCGTAATTTGGGTTGTTTAATCCGTTAGCGCGAACATTTCCCGGACACAAATAACAAGTTGGGTCGTATTTTGGTAATGCTTCGGTTGCAATTGTTTCGTTTTGTCCTTGCCAGGGGCGTTTTGCTCGATGAGGTGATACTAAAACCCATTCATTAATTAAGGGATTAAAACGTCTGTGTGGATCTTCGTTAATGTCAAAATTTTTCATTGTAATTCTTGTGGTATTAAAGTAGTGTTGTTCCGTTTGAGATTTTTACATCATAGAATTTTAATTCAATCCCAAATGTATCTAAATAAAGATTTGAAAACTTACTTTTTACCTCATTTTCATGTCCTTTTTTAATCAAATTGATGGTACAGCCACCAAAACCACCTCCCATAAGTCGCGATCCAATAATTGCATCATCAGCTTTTGCGTTATCTACAAGCATATCCAACTCTGCACAACTTACTTCGTATTCTTGCGATAAACCGTAATGAGTTTCAAAAAGCAATTGTCCTAAAAGTTCTATATTTCCGTTATCCAGAGCCTCACAAGCCTTTATCACGCGGTTAATTTCCTTAACAACATAATGCACTCTTTTAAAAACAGTTGGGCTTATTTTGTCCTGAATGCTCAAAAGTTGTTCTTCGGTACAATCCCTGAAACTTTTTATAGCAGGAAAATTTTCTTTAATAATGGCCAATCCTTGTTCGCACTCAATTCTACGGGTATTGTATTCAGATGTAAAAAGCGAATGTTTTACATTACTATCAAATAACACTAAAGAGTAATCTTTAAAATCGGCATTGTGATATTCAAAATCAAGCGTATTACAATCTAATTTAATCACTTTGTTTTCTACACCATGAACGCTCGAAAACTGATCCATAATGCCACAATTGATACCTACCCAGTGTTCTGCTTTTTGTCCTAATAAAGAAATATCTACTTTTTCAATTTTCAGATCGAAAAGTTCCCTGATACCGAAAATCATTCCGCATTCTAAAGCAGCAGAAGAAGATAATCCGGAACCCACCGGAATGTTACTGCTAAAAACACAGTTGAAACCTTCAAACACAAATCCGTTATCCTGCAATTGTTTGATAACGCCGCGGATATAATTGGTCCAGACTACATCGCTTAATGTGACTGGCTGAGTCAGATCAATTTCAAAATCTTCGTTTAAATCGATGGCAACTATTAGCGATTTTTTGGTATCGTTTTTCGCAAAAGCAAAACAAATAACTTTGTCGATTGCAGCTGGTAAAACATAACCGTCATTATAATCAATATGTTCCCCAATGATGTTGATTCTTCCTGGAGAAAGTACTACTTTTTGAGGAGCTGATCCAAAAGATTTCTCAAAAAAAGCAGTGGTGTTCTGTACTAAAATGTCATTCATTATGATGTAATTGAAATGGTATTATCTTGTAATTTTTGAACTTTTCTTTAAAAAAATATTAGTTTATATTTTCGAATTTATAAACCGTTGTTTGATGGTATTCGTCACCTTTTCTTAAAACCGAATTTGGAAAATGTTCCTGATTTGGTGCATCCGGAAAATTTTGAGTTTCAAAACAAATTCCGCTTGTGGTATGGTAGTTTATATTTTCTTTTCCTTTTAATGTGTCAGAACATTTACCGCCTACATATATATGTACACTTGGCTGATCAGTGTAAACGCTCATTTGCAAATTATTTTTAGCACTGTATAATTTTGCAACAGCATTATTTGTAGCTTCAATTACAAACGAATTGTCAATAATTGCCGGACATTTTTTAGTCGTTCTAAAATCGAAATCATGATTGGCAAGAGCAGTAAAGTTTCCGCTTGGGATATTAACTGAATCTGTTTCCAGCATTTTTTCAGCATCAATAAACATGGTCTGATCCAGAACATTTCCGTCATGACCATCAAGATTAAAATAACTATGATGCGTCAAGTTGATAACCGTATCTTGTGTTGTTGTCGCTTTGTATTCCAGCTTCAGTTCGTTGTCTTCGGTTAAAGTATAGGTTAAATCAACGTGTAATTCTCCCGGAAAATTTTCGTCTAAATCTTCACTCAAAAGACTCAGTGTAATCGACGGATTATCGCCTGAAGTAATATTGGTAACATTCCATACCTTTTGTCCAAAACCAACATTTCCGCCATGCAATGCATTTCCGTTATTGTTGATGTTCAACTGGTATGTTTTGTCGTTTAATTTAAAAGAACCTTTACTAATTCTTCCCGCATAACGGCCAACAGTGGTCCCAAAATAAGGAGCGCCTGGTAAATTATAAGAAGCCAGATATGATTCTAAAGTATCAAAACCCAAAACAACATCAACAAGTTTACCATTCGAAACCGGAATTTGTAATAAAGTTACAGTAGCGCCATAATTAATGACCTGAACTTTCATTCCGTTTTTATTAGATAATTCAAAAGAAAGAATTTCTTCCTTATCGGGCATTAAACCAAATGATTTAGATACAGATCCGTTTTGAAAATGCGATATATGTTTTATTTCCATATTATTTTTGCCAAAAGTGAAATCCAAAAATAGAAACATTATTTACGTTTGCATACCAGTACCTACCAGTTTTTTGTATATTGCACCAAAATTTCCTTTTTTATGAATATTATTTCGATTCAGAATAACATTGGTTTGCCAAAATATAAGCAGATAATTCTGTCAATAGAAAAAGCAATTGAAGAAGAAAAACTGGTAAAAGGCGACCGGCTTCCGTCTGTGAATAAAGTTTGTCTGGCTTTTTCATTATCGCGTGATACCGTTTTATTAGGATACGATGAACTCAAAAAAAGAGGTATTATTTACGCTATTCCCGGTAAAGGATATTACGTGAAAAGCGTTGAAACGACTATAAAACAGAAGGTTTTCTTATTATTTGATGAATTAAATAGTTTTAAGGAAGACATCTATAATTCGTTTTTGCAGTATATTGGAAAAAATGCTCAGGTCGATATTTTCTTTCATCATTTTAATGTTCCCGTTTTTCAGAAACTCATAAATGACAGTAACGGAAATTATACAAAATACATCATCATGCCCACCAACTTAAACGATGTAGCCAAATTGATAAAAACCCTACCAGTAGGCGAAGTTATCATACTGGATCAGACCAATCCGGATCTGAAATTGTATCCCGCAATTTATCAAAATCATGAAAAAGATATTTTTGAAGGATTGCTCAAAGGAAAGTCGAGACTGGGTAAATACGAAAAGTTGATTTTGATTTTCCCGGGTTTCAGAGAACCACTCGGAATGAAAATTGGGTTTGAAGCTTTTTGTACGGAATATGATTTTGAATACGAAATCATCACTGAATTTACCGACCGCGAAATTACTTTGGGCGATTTATACATTATCCCGAATGATCGTGATTTAGTACGCGTAATCGAAAAAGCAAGAGACCAAAACCTGAAATTAGGAATCGATCTCGGAATTATATCCTATAATGAAACACCATTAAAAAAGATTGTTGCCAACGGAATCACCACAATTTCGACCCATTTTGAAACAATGGGAAAAATTTTGGCAGATATGGTCCTAAAAGGAAAGAAAGAACAAATAGAAAACAAATCATCTCTTATGATGCGCAATTCTTTGTAAAGAGGAAAATATTATTTTAAGCGATTGGTTTAGTCCCTACGGGACATTTTGGAATATGGACGATATTGTATTTCTACCAACATTTAATCTCTACGAGATATTTCATTTCGCATAATTTGAGAATTTTTTCCGCCAATCATTTAGATTGGATAACTCCGCTAGGAGTTAAAGGTTGGTAGCAGATTAAATTATCACCCCACGCAAATGTCCCGTAGGGACATCTCTATCCAATTTCCAATCTCCCGTTATGTTTTATTTTTTTTATTTGACAAACCAATATCTCACAATAAAAACCAATAATCTATTAAATCCCTAATTTTTTAATTAAAAAAATAACGAAACAATTTTTTTGTTTTTGTGAAATTATTTTGCATACATTTGTAAATGTAAATTTTACACTTATTATTTGTTTTGATTTTGCTTTATAAAAATAGGATATGTTCTATTTTGAAATTTAGTAAAAACTATTACAAATCTGCTATTAAATAAACCAAACCAACTTGAAATTAACTTAGAAATGAATAACAAAATAGACCAATTATCGGCAGATAATATAAGAGCTTTGGCTATTTCGATGGTCGAAAAAGCAAATTCCGGACATCCGGGAGGATCAATGGGAGGTGCAGATTTCATGCATATTTTATATTCTGAATACTTAAAATACGATCCAACTGATATGAACTGGATTTTCAGGGATCGTTTTTTTATGGATGCGGGACATCTTTCGGCTTTGATGTATGCACAATATCATTTGCTGGGCAATTACGAAAAATCAGATCTTGAAAATTTCAGACAATGGGGTTCTGTAACTCCCGGACATCCTGAAATTGATGTAAAAAGAGGTATCGAAAATACATCAGGACCATTGGGTCAGGGACATGCCATGGGCGTTGGAGCAGCTATTGCGGCTAAGTTTTTATCAGCAAGATTTGAGAATTTATTCGATCATAAAATTTATGGTTTTATAACCGATGGCGGCGTTCAGGAAGAAATTTCGCAGGGAGCCGGAAGAATTGCAGGACATTTAGGATTGAACAATTTTATTATGTTTTATGATTCGAATGATGTGCAGCTTTCTTCGATGACAGATGAGGTTACGACCGAAAATACAGCCATGAAATACGAATCATGGGGGTGGAAAGTGATTACCATTGACGGTCATAATCACACTCATATTCGTTCAGCATTAAACGCAGCTCATGCCGAATTAGAAAGACCAACTCTAATTATTGGCCGCACCATAATGGGAAAAGGTTGTGTAACGGCAGATGGAACGATGTACGAAGGACAATGCGAATTGCACGGAAAACCTATTGGCGCTACAAAAGCCAATTTCGAAAAAACATTACTGAATTTAGGTGCTAATCCAGAAGATTCATTTGCGATTTATAAAGAGGTTGAATCGCATTATAAATCAATTTTAGAAAATAAAACAGAAGAAGCGGCAAATCGAAAAATACAAATTTCGGCCTGGGAAAAACAAAACCCAAAATTAGCTGAAAAGATCAAACAGTTTTTTAATGGAGATTTACCGACATTGGATTTTAGCACAATTGCTCAAAAAGCCAATGCAGCAACACGCGATGCATCGGCGGCAGTTTTAGGATATCTGGCTGAAAATGTAGAGAACATGATTGTGTCTTCTGCTGATTTATCGAATAGTGATAAAACAGATGGTTTCCTGAAAAAATCATCGGTTTTACAAAAGAATAATTTTAGCGGAGGATTTCTGCAAGCCGGTGTTGCGGAATTAACGATGGCAGCAATTGCTAACGGAATCGCGCTTCACGGTGGTGTAATTCCGGTTGTGGCAACATTTTTTGTGTTTTCAGATTATATGAAACCGGCGATTCGTTTGGCCGCCATTCAGGAATTACCGGTAAAATATGTGTGGACACATGATTCTTTCCGCGTAGGCGAAGATGGTCCAACGCACCAGCCTATTGAGCAGGAAGCTCAGATTCGATTACTAGAAAAAATTAAAAATCATTCGGGAGATCAGAGTTTATTGGCTTTACGTCCGGCAGATTCTGTAGAAACTTCTGTAGCCTGGCAAATGGCGCTCGAAAATAAAAAAACGCCAACTGGTTTAATTCTTTCGAGACAAGATATAAAAGATATTCCAACAAACGGAAGTTCAAGATTTGAAGAAGCTTCTCAAGCCAAAAAAGGAGGTTATCTGGTGCAATCAAATCCAAATCCTGACGTCACTTTAATCGCAAACGGATCTGAAGTAGCAACACTTATCGAGGCTGCAAAAGAACTGGCACAGGATTTTAAATTAAGTATAAATGTGGCTTCTATTATTTCAGAAGGGCTTTTTAGATTTCAGTCTGCGGAATATCAGGAAAGTGTTATTCCAAAAGATGCTTTGGTTTTCGGACTTACCGCCGGACTTCCGGTTAATTTAGAAAACCTTGTTGGTACCAAAGGAAAAGTATTTGGTTTAGAGCATTTTGGATATTCGGCTCCGGCATCAGTTTTAGATCAGAAATTTGGATTTACCAGCGAAAATGCCCGTAAAGAAATCCTGAAATATTTAGAAAATAACAATTACAACTTATTAAAATAATAGAAAGACATGAAATTTTTTATAGACACAGCAAATTTAAAAGATATTAAAGAAGCCAATGATTTAGGCGTTTTAGATGGTGTAACCACAAACCCTTCGTTGATGGCAAAAGAAGGAATTACCGGAGCTCAGAATATTTTAGATCATTACATAAAAATTTGCGAATTGGTTGATGGTGATGTTAGTGCCGAAGTTATCTCGACAGATCTTGATGGTATGGTAGCTGAAGGTGAAAAACTGGCAGCTTTACATCCGCAGATTGTGGTAAAAATCCCGATGATAAAAGATGGTGTAAAAGCAATCAGGTATTTTTCGAATAAAGGAATCAGGACCAATTGTACTTTGGTATTTTCTGCAGGTCAGGCTTTATTGGCAGCAAAAGCCGGAGCAACTTATGTGTCGCCATTTATTGGCCGCTTAGATGATGTTTCGACTGACGGAATGGTTTTGATTGAAGATATCAGACTGATTTACGATAATTACGGTTACGAAACCCAAATTTTAGCGGCTTCTGTTCGTAACGTAATGCACATTATCAATTGTGCAAAAATAGGATCAGATGTTATTACCGGGCCATTAAGCGCCATCGAAGGCTTATTAAAACATCCTTTAACGGATATTGGTCTTGCCACTTTCCTGGCAGATTATCAAAAAGGTAATAGTTAATTAGAAGACTTTTTTGGCCCACGGATTTAAGGGATGAAATAGATCAAAGCAGATTTTAAATTTAATGGATAGCTCAATTAAAATTTATCATATCAGTTCAATTGATAAATAATATAAACTGTAAAGATCTGTTTGTTTCAAATCCGTGACCAAAACTTAAAATAATAATTTTGTTAGTTTTTAATAGTAGTTTTTTTGAAGAAAAAACCCTGAAAGTTTGTGGCTTTCAGGGTTTTATTTTTTTAAGCCCACGGTTTGTGCGGGTGATGCAGATTGACGCGGATTTTTTATTTTAATTTGTTCGATTTGTGAACTAAACTTAAGGAATAATTTTTTCTTCTTTTTTTCTCTCGCAGATTTAGCGAATTTTTTTAAAATTTTCATCTGCCTGATCTGCTAAATCTGCGAGAGAAATTATGATATAGCTATTTGACATTTTTATAAAAAAAATAAAATCAGCGAAAATCAGTTCAATCCGTAAAGTCAGCGTGCCAACTTTTACAAATTCAATACAAAATCGTTGAGTAATTTCTCTTCGTATTTTTCTTTATTAAAAGTATACAGATAAGATCCTTTTCGGGAAGACTGCATATCTTTTTCATCCAGTTTATTCAGGATTTCTAAAGAATTAATCTTGCTGATAAAATTTCGTTTGTCTAATTCTTTACTCAATATAGCTTCGTATAATTCTAACAGCTGACGCATTGTAAACTTTTCAGGCAGTAATTCGAAACCAATTGGTTTGATCGAAGTTCTGTAACGAAGTCTTTTAATGGCGTTTTGCACCATTTCGTTATGGTCAAAAATTAAATGAGGAGCATCTGCAATACTAAACCATTGTGCATGATAATTTTTAATCAGTTCAGCATTATGATTTTCGATATTAATCAAAGCATAATAGGAAACTGAAATGGTTCTTTCGACAGGATCACGATCGATTTCGCTGTAAGCATATAGTTGCTCCATATAAATATCGTTTAAACCTGTATACGTATTTAAGATTCTGATTGCAGCATCATCCAACACTTCATCTCGTTTTAAAAAACCTCCAATCAAAGACCATTTTCCCTTTTCAGGCTCAAAATCTCTCTTGATCAAAAGGATTTTCAACCCTTCACTGTCGAATCCAAAAATGATACAATCTACTGCTAATAAGACTTTATCTGCAGAACTATAACTGTTTAGCATATTCAATTTTTTATTGGTAAATATATAAACTTCCTAATACGTTTCATAATTTATTAATGTAGATTTTACACTTAATAAGTTTGTCTTTTTCAAGAAGTTCAATAATGAGTTTTTTACAGTCAAATTTAGACCACAATTTATCTTTTTCAATCGTTTTCGCGACAAAAAAGCTTTGATTTTATCAAAAAACAATTCATCTGTCGAAATTTAAAAGAACCTAAAGAGGATTTTATTTACAAAAATAACAAATTTTTATGCTTCAAATATCCAATAAATAACTCATTTGTTAATTTTTTTTATAACTCATTTTTTTGAGTAAAAAGTTGCTTTTTAATAAAAAGTGTTGGTTTTACACAAATTATAGATCAAAAAGCTCTTTTTTTTGAAAATAACATTAATTTTTAAATGTTGTTTTTACACTTAATTTGTGATATGCATTTTTTTTACCTCCTTTTTTTGCCATATTAATTTGTTTTTAAGCTTTTTTTTTATTTAAATTTACAAATGTAAAATTAACACTTATAATTATACGCTAACCAACTTAAACTAACCAGTATGATAACAAACCAAAAATTATTTTTTTACTGCAATTTTTTATTGCCAAAAAAAGAATGGCTTGTAGCATTTATGATGCTATTATTTTCCGTAAATCAAATGTCGGCTCAGGGCAAAGTGATTACCGGAATTGTTACCTCGGCGCAAGACAAACTGCCTTTGCCGGGAGTAAACATTTTGATAAAAGGAACCAAAACCGTTTCTACAACAGGTTTTGATGGAGAATATTCGATTAAAGCATCTCCAAACGATGTTTTAGTTTTTTCATTTATAGGATTTCAGAATCAGGAATTAACAGTAGGAAACCAATCTAAAGTAAATATTACTTTAAGCGAAGACACCAATAAACTAAATGAAGTAGTAGTTGTAGGATACGGTACACAAAAGAAATCTAATCTTACAGGTTCAATAAGTGTTGTGGATATGGAATCAGCTAAAAAGACGATCACCTATGATCCTGCAAAAATGCTTCAGGGCCAGGTTGCTGGTGTTACAGTACAATCATCAGGAGAACCCGGAGGCTTTGTAAATGTAAAAATTAGAGGTATAAATTCATTTACAAACAACAATCCTCTTTTTGTTATTGACGGAATGATTGTTGATAGTCCAAATGATTTTGCGCCTGGTGATATCGAATCAATGCAGGTTTTAAAAGATGCATCATCGGCCGCTATTTATGGTGTTCAGGGGGCAAACGGGGTTGTAATCATTACCACTAAAAAAGGGAAGAACGGAAAATTAGATATAAAATATAAGTCATTAGTTGGGCTCCAGAATGTGGCTAAAGAATGGGACTTGACTGATAGAGTTGGATACCAGAAAATTACAACAGCTGCCGAATTAAATGCCGGATTAACTGTTGCTCCTGGAAATAACCCAACGAGTCCTTCTTATATAAAAAATGTAAATACAGATTGGCAAAAGGAAGCTTTTCAAACTGGGATTGTCCAAAATCATTCACTTACCCTTAATGGAGGAGCTGAAAATTTAGGATACAATATGAATGTAGATTATTTTAAAAATACCAGTTATTTAAATTCTCCACAAGATTATGAAAGAATATCGACCAATTTAAATTTATATGGTAAAAAAGGGAAATTTAAATATGGTTCTAAGATAGGTTATACACAATCTGACAAAGAGAATTTCAACGAATATAATGCAGGTCAATCAGCGATTGTTGATTTGCTGGGCGCTATTCCAACAATGCCTGTTTATGATCCAAACAGACTTGGCGGCTACGGAGGTACTGATGTTTTAACGCAAAGGGCTATTTCGATGAATGTAATTGGGTTTAATAATTTAATAACGAATAACGGAAAAAGAAATCGTTTCATTGGAGATATCTGGGGAGAACTTGAAATTGTCAAAGGTCTTAAATATAAACTAGATGTAAGTTATGATAGATTAGATTGGCAAAATAGAAAATTTAATCCACCAAGCAATTTAGGGTGGTACTATATTACAACGAATGAGAAGGCGGCATTAGATCTTGAAACAGGAAATCAGACAAGAACATTCCTGAATAATTTATTGACATATGAAGTTTCGCTTGGAAAGCATAAAATTGATGTTTTGGGCGGATGGATTCAGGAGAAAAAGGATTTTTATAGACTATGGAATAAAGGTGTTGGCTATACGCCGGGAGAGATCAGTCAACTTCAATATGCTGACTCAAGAGATGGAGGAGAATATAAAAATACGATTACGAATATTTCGTATTTAAGCCGATTAAATTATTCTTACGATGATCGTTATTTTATTACTGGAAATTTCAGACAAGATAAAACATCACTTTTTAGTGAAGAGAATAATACGGGTAATTTCTACTCTTTTTCAGGGGCGTGGAAAATTAGTAATGAAAAGTTTATTCACTTACCTGAGTGGTGGAATACTATTAAAGTTAGAGGAGGTTATGGTATTTTAGGTAATAATACGATTGGTGCTTATGGCTATTCTCCAACTATTAATGCTTTTGCAGGATACGACTTTAATAATAAATT
Organism: Flavobacterium sp. SLB02; assembly: GCF_009664855.1. Classification (GTDB taxonomy): domain Bacteria; phylum Bacteroidota; class Bacteroidia; order Flavobacteriales; family Flavobacteriaceae; genus Flavobacterium. The sequence continues at coordinate 5,134,798 of NZ_CP045928.1, read as the reverse complement.
AGCACCTGGAACTACAGTAATTAGTGCTATTGATCCAAATGTTCACTGGGAAGAAACTTCGACTTCGAATGTAGCTCTTGAGTTAGGATTTTTTAATAATGACTTACAAGTTACAGCAGAATATTATCAAAAAAAATCAACAGATTTACTAATTGGAGTTCCGTTGCCTTTTTCAACGGGAGCGTTCCCTGCAAATGTTGTAACAAATGCCGGAGCAGTTAGAAATAGCGGTTTAGAATTTACAGCAAGTTATAACAACAATCGCAATAAGTTTAAATATAACATTTCAGCTAATCTAGGAACTTTAAAAAATAAGGTGCTACAAATTGGTTTAGACGGAAATCCTATTTATGGAGCAGCGTCAAAAACAGAAGTGGGAAGATCTATTGGTGAACTTTATGCTTATGAAACGGCAGGGATTTTTCAGAATGCGGCTGATTTAGCAGCTTCGCCAACACAAACGAATGCAGGTGTTGGAGATCTTAAATTTAGGGATGTAAATGGTGATGGAAAAATTACAGATGCAGATAGAACTTTTCAGGGAGTTGCCATTCCAAAATACAGTTACGGACTTAATTTTAGTGCTAATTACAAAAACTTTGATTTCTCTATGTTTTGGCAAGGAAGCGGTGGGAACAAGGTATTCAATGGATTGTACCGTAATTTAATGGCAGAACAATACGGAAACAGTAGTGTTGATGCATTGAATTACTGGACCCCAACAAATACAAACACAAATGTGCCACGTCCGATTATTGGAGATCCAAATGCAAACGCAAGAGATTCTAACAGATTTATTGAAAGTGGCGATTATATCAAATTGCAGACATTAGAAATCGGGTTTTTAATTCCAGTTCCTAAAGATACTTTTATTCAGAAAGCGAAGATATTTGTTAATGGGCAAAACTTATTGATTATTAGTAAATACAAAGGTTATGATCCCGATTTTAATTACAATGATGGATTATTTTCCAGAGGATACGATGCGGGATCTTTCCCTAATCCAAGAACAATTTCTATGGGTGTTGAAGTAAATTTTTAAAACTAGCCTAATCAATTAAAACGTATTAAAATGAAATATAAAATATTTAACTATATAACGGCTTTCTTTTCAGTAGCCGTGTTAACAACAAGTTGTGTTGATAATGAAGATTTACTTCAGGTTGATCCAAATGTTGAAACGGCAGCATCATTTTGGAAAACAGATGAGGACGCGATTGCAGGTATAAACGCTGTTTATAGTAGTTTATTAACAGATGGTACTTATATGCGAAGTACACCTTTATTACTAGATGCAAGATCTGATGATGCTCGTACTAATAGTCCATGGCCATCTATGTACAATGTTGGGCATTTCAACTCAAATGTTGCGGATGCGGCAATTTACGGCTGGGCTTACGAAACCTATTATCAGGGAATTTACCGTGCTAATCAAGTTTTGGCAAATGTTCCAAATATCGAAATGGCAAATGGGGCGCTAAAAAGCAGAATTTTAGGTCAGGCTTATTTTTTGAGAGGACTTTACTTATTTCATGCAGTAAACATGTTTAAAAACGTGCCGGTTCCAATAGACATTGCAGTTAAATATCCACAGAAAACAGAAGCAGAAGGTTGGGCACAAGTCATTGCAGATTTTACAGCTGCGGCTGAGTTATTACCTACTTCATACGCTAGTGTTTCAGGTTTAGATAGCGGGGAGGCAGGACGCGCAACAAAGGGAGCAGCTCTGGGGTACCTGGGAAAAGCTTATTTGTTTACTAAGGATTTTGAAAAAGCCAAAGCTACTTTCAAACAAGTTATTGACTTAGGCGTTTATTCATTAGTATCAAATTATCGCGATAATTTTACTACTGCTAATGAAAATAATTCAGAGTCACTTTTTGAAGTACAAATGAGTAGAGAGGCTGGAGGCGTTGCATTAGGCTGGGGAGGTATTCCAGCTTCAAATTGGGGAAAAACTTCAGCACGTGCTATCACTTATGCAGCAAGAGGTTTTGGATGGACAGATGTTCAGCCTTCATTTGCATTATTCAATGAATTTCATGAGGAGAAAACTCAATCAGGAGATCTGGATCCTCGTTTAGATGCCACGATATTTTACAATAAACCAGGCGGAATGAAATTGTATGGACAAGATTTTGCAACTTACTATGAAAAAAGTCCAGCTGATTTGAATGATATATTTTGTAGAAAATATCAAAATTCAGATGGAGAATTTGAAAGCGAAATGGATTGGCGTTCTGGAATCAACGAGCGTTTGTTGCGTTATGCAGATATTCTTTTGATGTATGCCGAAACTTTAAACGAAACAGGTGATACTCCCGGAGCATACGGATACATTCAGATGGTAAGAAACAGAGTTGGTTTGCCAGATCTGGCAACAGTAAAACCAGGTATGTCACAAGCCCAAATGAGAGAACAGCTAGGTCACGAAAGATTCCTGGAGTTCCCTCTTGAAGGACACCGTTTTGATGACATTCGTCGTTGGGGATGGTTACAGGATGCTACAAAATTAGCCTGGCTAAAATCGAGAGATGCTGAGTTTAATTCGTATACACCAGGAAGAGAATTTTATCCAATTCCGCAATTAGAAATGGATAATAATCCGGGAACAAAACAGAATGACAGTTATTAAGTTTTCAGTTCCAGTCACAGTCTCAGTGTTTACTGTGACTGAAAACTGAGACTAAGATTTTATTTGAATTAGTTAGAATACTTAATATCATGTAAGGGCCTAAAAACCTTTACATGATATTATCTTAAAAACAGAAATTGAGATTGCAGAGATATAATAATTACACCTTAACTAAAATTATAACCAATGAAAACAATTACAAGTTTAGTTTTATTAGCAGTATTATTAGTAAGTTGCCAAAATGAAGATCTTATAAATCCTTCAAATGAGGACGCAGCCGCGGTTGTAGATACTCAGAATTCTCAAGTAAAAAACTTAACAGCCAAAACTGTTACAGGAAAAGTTCCCTCACACGATCCTAGTACAATTGTAAAAAGTGGCGTAAACTATTATGTATTTACAACAGGAGATAATATACCCATGACATATTCAACAAATCTAACAAGTTGGACTTGGGGAGCATCAGTATTTACTTCGACTCCAGGTTGGATCACAGGATATGTACCCGGTTTTGTAAAAACATTTTGGGCGCCAGATGTAGCCTGGTTCAATAATCGATGGAATATGTATTATTCATGCTCCACTTTTGGTTCCGCAACATCAGCAATTGGGTTGGTAACTACTCCGGCAATAAGTGCTTCGGCGGGAACAACCTGGACAGATAGAGGTGTAGTGGTTTCATCCTCGTCAGCTTCAGATGTGAATGCAATTGATCCTTCAATTTTAGTAGACGGAAGCAATGTTTATATGGCATATGGTTCCTGGCATGCCGGAATTGGAGTCATCCAGATTAATCCTTCAACAGGAAAAACGACAGGAAGCAAAACGATTGTTGCCGGCGGAAGCAGTGCAAGTTGGGAAGCGCCTTGTTTGATAAAAGAAGGAAGTTATTACTATATGTTCGTAAACCGAGGTAGTTGTTGTAACGGCGTAAACAGTACATACTATATTGTAGTAGGCCGCTCAACAAGTCCGTTTGGCCCCTATGTTGATAAAAACGGAGTGAATTTAAAGAACGGTGGCGGAACAACAGTTTTAGCAACACAAGGAAATTATATCGGACCAGGTCATTTATCCAGAATTGTCGGAACTCAAAAAGGATCAGTTCATTATTATGACGGAGCCGACAGCGGAAATCCAAAACTCGAAATTGTATATTTTACATGGTCATCAGGTTGGCCATCACTTTCTTATTAAAAATACTATTTAGAGGAAAGTTTCATGAAGCTTTCCTCTTTATAACTTATAAAAACACATTATGAAAAAAATACTTTTAAGCACATTTCTTTTTACCCTTTTCACTCAGGTTAATTTTGCTCAAAATCAAACTACAGTAGTTACTATTAAAAATAATGCTGATGCCCCAACTATTGATAAAAATATTTACGGGCATTTTGCAGAACATTTAGGACGTTCTATTTATGGAGGTTTTTTTGTGGGAGATACATCCAAGATTCCAAATACAAAAGGAGTTAGAAATGACATTGTTAAAGCTTTAAAAGAATTAAAAATTCCGAATTTAAGATGGCCGGGCGGATGTTTTGCAGATACCTACCACTGGAAAGATGGAATTGGACCACAACAGGAAAGACCAACAATTGTAAACAAATGGTGGGGCGGTACAACAGAAGATAACAGTTTTGGGACGCATGATTTTCTTAACATGTGCGAATTATTGGGTGCCGAACCTTATTTGTCAGGAAACGTAGGCAGCGGAACCGTTCAGGAATTAGCGGATTGGGTGCAGTACACCAACTTTAGCGGCAAAAGCCCAATGAGTGATTTGCGTAAAAAGAATGGAAGAACTGAACCTTGGAAAGTAAAATTCTGGGGAATTGGAAATGAAGCCTGGGGTTGTGGAGGAAATATGACAGCAGAATATTATGCTAATGAATACCGCAAATACGCCACCTTCATGTCAGATTGGGAAAATACAGGCGGAATTACCCGCATTGCATCAGGATCAAACAGTGCCGATTATAACTGGACAGAAGTTTTAATGAAAAACATTCCGATCAATATGTTAGGCGGAGTTGGAGTACACCATTATGCCGTTATCGATTGGGGTAAAAAAGGCGACGGTGTAAACTTTACCGAAGACGGCTATTTTCATACCATGCAATCTGCCTTAAAAATGGAAGAATTGGTAACCAAACATTCTGCTATAATGGACAAATACGATCCGGAGAAAAAAGTAGCTATGATTGTAGACGAATGGGGAGCCTGGTACGAAGTAGAGAAAGGAACAAATCCTGGATTTTTATACCAACAAAATACGATGAGAGATGCGGTTTTGGCCGGAGCAACGCTTAACATCTTTAACAATCATGCTGACAGAGTTCGTATGGCAAACCTGGCACAATGTGTAAACGTTTTACAAGCGGTAATCCTTACGGATAAAGCAAAAATGATTACAACGCCAACCTATCATGTCATGAAATTGTATAGCGTTCACCAGGATGCTAAATTATTGCCAGTCAATTTTCAGTCACCATTATACACTTTCAACGGAGAATCACTTCCGGCAGTTTCTGCTTCGGCATCAAAAGACAAAAGCGGATTGGTTCATATTTCTTTAGTAAATGTAGATGCCAAGAATAAAAATAAAATAGAAATAGATGTCAATAATCTGGGCGTTAAAAACTTCACAGGAACTATTATAACATCAGCTAAGTTACAGGATTATAATTCATTCGATACTCCAAACAAAATTGTGCCAACAGTTTTTAAAGCTTTCGAAAATAAAAAAGGAAAATTAGAAATCACAATTCCTCCTTTCTCAGTAGTAGTATTAGAAGGAAAATAACAAGCTAAAAAAATGAAAAAATCAAAACACATAATAAAAATAGCCTCGTACTTAGGGCTGCTTTTATTTGTTTTTGCTGCAGTGAGCTGTTCAAAAGATGATCCTGCAACAAATGAAAATCCTGATCCGCCGGTAGTGGTGGATCCTCCGGTAGTGACGCCCGCTTTTCCGGGACCAACTTACGCAGATAATTACACCTCATTATCAGGTTGGGGAAGCCGAGCACAATGGAATTTAGCCAACGTTCATGATCCATCTGTAGAAAAATCAGGAGACTATTATTATATGTACCAAACCGATGCTTCTTACGGGAATGCAACAGATGGTCACGGACATTTTTTTTACAGAAGATCCAAAGATTTAATCAACTGGGAATTTATGGGACCTTCAATGACCGAAGCTCCGGCCTGGGTAAAAGATTCTTTAAACAATAAAAGAGCCAGAATGTCTCCTGCTTTGCCACCCATTACAAATCCTAATTATGGATATTGGGCGCCTTGCGTTCGAAAAGTAGGTAATATTTACAGAATGTATTACAGTATTGTAGTAACAAATCCTATTGTAGGCACAGATACCAATACTTCCTGGACAGAACGCGCTTTCATTGGCTTAGCCGAAACAACTGATTTAGCATCTAACAATTGGGTAGATAAAGGAATGGTCGTTTGCTCTGAACCTGATGGCGTAAAAAGCTATGTTCGAAACGGAGGAAACGATTGGGATGCTTATTTTAAATTCAACGCCATCGATCCGAGTTTCATTCAGACTCCTGAAGGCAATCAGTATTTAATTTACGGTTCATGGCATTCCGGAATCGCAGCTTTAAAACTGAACCCGGCAACAGGAAAACCTGATAAATTAAAAACCATTGACGATTACGGAGTACGAATTGCAGGACGCGGTAACGTAAATTCAAACCGCTGGCAAGCACTCGAAGGACCTGAAATTATTTATAATCCGGAGACTCAATATTATTATTTATTTCTGGCTTATGATGAATTATCAGTTGCTTACAATACACGTGTAGCACGTTCAAAAAGTATCTTGGGACCTTATCAAACCATTACCGGAACCAGTATTACAAACGGAGCCGATTGTTTACCAATGTTAACACATCCATACTCTTTTAAAAATCATACAGGCTGGGTGGGAATTTCACATTGCGGAATTTTTCAAAACCCAGAAACCAAACAATGGTATTATGCATCGCAGGCACGTTTGCCGGAAGGAGTTCCGGGAATCGCAGTTTCGAATGCCGTAATGATGGGACACGTTCGTGGGATTCAATGGACAGAAGATGGCTGGCCGGTTGTAGAAGCAGAACGTTATGCAGGAGTACCGGCAACCACGATTTCTGAAGCTAGTTTTATTGGAACATGGGAACAAATAACCATGAATTATCAATACAAAACCATTCAAAAATCAATTACCGTTTATTTAACCGCCGATAAAAAAGTAAGCGGAGATGCAAATGGAACCTGGTCATACGACAGCGCCAAAAAAATCTTAACGATAAACGGAGTAAAATGTAATGTAACCGATGCCTGGGATTGGGAATCTGCCACCAGAAAAGTGACTTTGAGTTATTCAGGTTTAACGGCAGGCGGATTACCGGTTTTGGGGAAAAAGATTAATTAGAAAATTTCAATTTTTAAAATTCTAAACATTAAATAATAGCCACAGAGTAAAAGATAAAAATCTGCTCAATCTGCCAAATCTGCGAGAAAAAATATTTAACACATAGAAACTATGTTTTAAAATAAATCATAATGAAAAATATAATTACGACCATATCACTTTTACTTAATTTCTGTCAAACAGTTCAAAGCCAAACTGATCCCGCAAAATTCAATAATCCAATAATCAAAGATCAATATACAGGCGATCCTGCGGCATTAGTTTATAAAGATAAAGTTTATCTATACGCGGGTCATGACGAAGCGCCAAACGATTTTAATTTTTATAAAATGAATGAATGGGTAGTATATTCTTCATCAGATATGAAAAAATGGGAATCGCATCCGGTGCCGTTAAAAACAACTGATTTTGCTTGGGCAAAAGGAGATGCATGGGCTTCACAAGTTATTGAAAGAAACGGAAAATTTTATTGGTATGTAACCGTTGAGCATGGATCAGTACACGGAAAATCAATTGGAATTGCAGTTTCCGACAGTCCAACAGGGCCTTTTAAAGATGCTTTAGGAAAAGCGCTGATTACAAACGACATGACCAAATTTACCGATATAAGCTGGGACGATATCGATCCAACGGTTTATATCGATACTGATGGACAAGCCTATTTGTTTTGGGGAAATACCGCTTGTCATTATGCAAAATTAAAAGAAAATATGTTGGAATTAGACGGGCCAATTCAGCACATCGATTTGCCGCACTTTACCGAAGCGCCATGGATTCATAAACATAAAGACTGGTATTATTTATCATACGCGTATGAGTTTCCTGAAAAAATCGCCTACGCCATGAGTAAGTCCATTACTGGTCCTTGGGAGTTCAAAGGAATCCTGAACGAATTAGCCGGGAACAGTAATACCAATCACCAGTCAATTATAGATTTTAAAGGACAATCGTATTTTATTTATCACAACGGAGCGTCAATTCCGCATGGAGGAAGTTTCAGAAGATCAGTTTGTGTAGACAAATTGTATTATAATAAAGACGGAACGATGAAACGAGTGGTGATGACCTCTGAAGGAATAGTGAAGTAATTAATAAGAATAAAAAGACACATAGCTGCTCATGAAAAACAAACATGATATAAAAAGAAAGATTATTCAATTGGTAATCATATCTAATGGCTTTGCACGAAAAAAATCTCAGATGTTATTCAATTTTTTTGAATGATTTTGGAGAATCTCAACTGATCTTGTTGTTGTAGTTATATTTCTTGCAAACCAAAAAAAGTTATATAAAAAAGTTGGTTCTACAGATTACACTTATAAATTTTTAATATTAACTAAAATTGCAAACAATGAAAAAAATAATACTCTTCGTATTCTTAACACTTTCACTTATCTTGAAAGCACAGCAAAAGTTAAAACTTCAAAATGATAAAGAAGTAATAGAGTTTCAAATTTCAACAGAAAAATTTTTAGTAAAATTCAAAGATGAAGATAGGGAAACCATTCAAAAACAGAGTAATAATCAATTTACAGAAATATCTAAAAACACTGCTATAATAAAGACCGCTCAACTTAATTACACAGATTTTACCAACACAAAATCAGCGTTAGAAAATAAATTTAGTGATAAAGTAACAAGTATTGAACCAGTCTTGATATATAAAGACGGAGTTGAACAAGTTTGTAATGGAGAACTCAATGTTAAAACAAAAATGGAGGTTGATTTCGATTTACTTCTGAAAGAATACAATTTTACGATTAAAAAAGATGACTTTCTAACAAATCAATTTTTGATAACGATAGACAACATCTCAACTCCAGAATTATTTGCATTGGCTGAGTTTTTACAAAAGAATAAAAATATTGATTATGCCGAACCAAATTTTATTAGATTTATAAAACCCCAAACCACAGATCCTTTTTATGCTTCGCAATGGACAATAAACAATCAGGGATATTTTGGAGGTACTATAGATGCAGATATGGATGTAGATAATGCATGGAATTTTTCTACAGGTAACGGAATAAAAGTAGCCATTATAGATGAAGGAGTAGATTTGAATCATCCTGATTTAAATGCAAATCTTTTACCGGGGTATGATGCAACAGGAGGAAATTCTAGCGGAGGTCCCTCAAATAATGATGCTCACGGAACAGGTTGCGCAGGTATTGTGGCTGCGGTAGCTAATAATAATATTGGTACTGTTGGCGTAGCATACAATTCAAAAGTTATCCCGATTAGGATTGCATTGAAAGATAACAATGGTTTTTGGCAAACTAATGATAATTGGATATCAGCAGGCATTAATTTCGCGGTTCAAAATCAGGCGGATGTTTTAAGTAACTCTTGGGGAGGAGGAAGTCCATCTTCTACAATTACCAATGCAATAAATAATGCCGTTACAAATGGCAGAAACGGAAAAGGGGCTGTTGTTTTATTTGCTACTGGTAATGAAAACGTTGCAGTTAGTTATCCTGCTACGTTGCCAAATGTTATAGCAGTTGGGGCTAGTTCAATGTGTGACCAAAGAAAAACACCCACTTCTTGTGACGGAGAATCTTGGTGGGGGAGTAACTATGGTGCTGGAATTGACGTAGTTGCACCGGGCGTAAAAATATATACTACGGATATTTCGGGATCAGCAGGTTATGATTATGGAGATTATAGATCTGATTTCAACGGAACCTCTTCTGCTTGTCCGAATGCAGCAGGTGTTGTTGCTTTAATACTATCTGTAAATCCTAACTTAACAGGAGTAGAGGCGAGACAATATTTAGAAACTTCAACAGATAAGGTAACGGGATATTCATATTCTTCAAATGTAACCGGTCAGGCAAATGGGACTTGGAATAATGAAGTTGGTTATGGTAGAATTAATGCTATGAATGCGGTTCTAAAAGCTTTAAATTTAAGTATAACTGGAAATCCAACGATTTGTACTTCTACAACTAATATTTATACAATACAAAATTATGCAAATGGTCTTGTCACTTCTTGGAGTTGTTCATCAAATTTAATTTTGTCAAATCCAACAAATAACTCTGTTACTGTAACAGCAAACGGTTCAGGGAATGGGACAATAACCGCTACTTTTCAAAGTGGACAAACTTTAACCAAAAATATTTGGGTAGGACAACCAACATTCAATGTACAAAAAACAAATGAAACCTGTGGTCAATATCGTTTTGTTACTTTAACAATTACGAATATGGATATTGATGCCTCACATGTTTACGATTATTCTTTTATTAATTTACCAACAGGAATTACATATACCAAAACTTCAAATAATGTGTTTCTTTTCAAAATATCATTAAACACCTATACTCAAAATTATTTCATCTATACAGCCAAAGCTACGTTAGGATGTGCTACAAGTTCGTATAGTAATTACGCTATGTTAGGCAGTTGCCCAAGCAGTACAATAAGCGCGCAAAAAACGACAACAAATGAAGAAACCGTTCAATATGTAGTATATCCAAATCCTTCAAGTGATATATTGAATATTTCATTAATAGATGGAAAGACAGTCCCTGTAAAAACTTCAAAAATCACAGCTACATTATATGATTTGAATGGAAATAAAACTGAAAGTATTTCGGTTATAAACAATATAGCTTCGTTGAATGTTAGCAATTATAAAAAAGGGATATATGTATTGAAAATAGACATTGATGGTCAAACAGAAAGTCATCAGGTAATTATAAAATAGAAATTAATTAACTTTAAAATAGCGGTTTATATCTGAAAATAAATAATATGAAGTTTTATAAAAACATAAAATGCATTTTTTCTGCTCTAATGATACTGATGGGTTCAGTATCATTTGCACAGGAAATAGTCGTTCACGATCCCGTCGTTATCAAACAAAAAGGTACCTATTATTTGTATTGCACCGGTAACGGAATCAGTGTTTTTAGTTCGAAAGATTTAAAAAACTGGAATCCCGAGCCGCAGGTTTTCAAAGACAAGCCTGTTTGGGCAGATGGTGTTGCGGCCGATTTTAAAAATCATATTTGGGCGCCGGATATTTCATTACATAACAATGTTTATTATCTGTATTATTCGGTTTCGGCTTTCGCCAAAAATACGTCGGCGATTGGTGTGGCGACCAATACAACATTAGATCCAAAAGACAAAAAATACAAATGGGTCGATCAGGGAATCGTGATTCAATCGCAACCCAATCGCGATATGTGGAACGCCATTGACCCGAATTTAATTTTCGATGAAAACAATACGCCGTGGTTATCATTTGGTTCTTTTTGGGAAGGATTGAAACTGGTAAAACTAAATCCCGATTTAAAATCGATCGCCCAGCCACAAGAATGGCACACGATTGCAAAACGAAAAAGAACTTTCGAATTACCGGATGCAGACCCGGGCGATGGTGCGCTTGAAGCTCCTTTTATCTTTAAGAAAAACGGTTATTACTATCAGTTTCTTTCTTGGGATTTATGCTGCCGCGGAGAAAAAAGTACTTATAAAGTTGTTGTTGGAAGATCTAAAAATGTGATAGGACCTTATGTCGATAAAGACGGAAAATCTTTAAACGAAGGTGGTGGAAGTATCGTAGTTCAGGGCGATGAGAGTTACTTTGGCGTAGGCCATAACAGCGCTTATACGTTTGACGGAAAAGATTATATTTTCTATCACGCTTACGAAAAGAAAACCAACGGAACACCAAGATTAGTCGTTAAAGAAATGCTTTGGGACAATGATTTATGGCCCGTTTTAAAATAGAATATTCAAAATAATGAAAAAATATACCTTCCATATCCTCACGATTTTTCTATCATTTTTGATTTTTGTGTCCTGTAAAGAAACCAGAAATGATGTCGTGCAATCGAATAAAACATCGGCCTTAAAAGCGGGTTACGAAATAGAACCGGTCAACATTCAAAATGTAAAACTGACCGATTCTTTTTGGTTGCCTATTATAAAAAGAGTGCAGGAAATTACGATTGCATACGCCATTCAAAAATGTAACGAAGAAGGTCGATTCGAAAATTTCTTAATTGCAGGAAAACAAAAAACAGGAACAGTAAGAGGAGAAATGCCTTTTGATGATACCGATGTTTATAAAATTATCGAAGGCGCGTCGAATACTTTAATTAGTGCACCAAATCCAAAACTTGAAAAAGTATTAGATTCCTTGATTGCCATTGTAAAAATTGGTCAGGAAAAAGATGGATACCTAACAACCTGGAGAACCATAAACCCTGCAAAACCACCAGCGCCTTGGGTTCCGGTTATTGAAGGAAAACGTTGGGAATCATTACAAATTAGCCACGAATGCTATAATGCAGGACATTTGATCGAAGCTGCTGTGGTACACTATGAAGCAACCGGAAAAAGAAATTTCCTTGATATTGCCATCAAAAATGCCGATTTATTGGTAAAAACTTTTGGCGACAAACCAGGTCAGGTAAAAGGAGTTCCGGGACATCAGATTGTAGAAACAGGTTTGATCAAGTTGTATCAAATTACCGGAAAAGAAGATTATCTAAAACTGGCAAAATATTATTTAGACAATCGCGGAAATCCTAATAATCATAAATTATATGGCGAATATGCGCAAGATCATATTCCGGTAATACAGCAAAATGAAGCAGTTGGTCACGCCGTAAGAGCTGTTTATATGTATGCGGGAATGACAGATATTGCCGCCATGACAAAAGACAAAGGTTATACCGATGCTGTGAATAATTTATGGAACAATATGGTAAACAAAAAAATGTACATCACTGGCGGAATTGGTTCAAGACACGACGGAGAAGCTTTTGGAAATAATTACGAATTACCAAACTTAACCGCATACAACGAAACCTGCGCTGCAATTGGCGATGTATATTGGAATCACAGATTGCATAATCTTACCGGTAAATCGCAATATTTTGATGTGATCGAAAGAACGATGTACAACGGATTAATCTCCGGAATTTCGTTAGACGGAAAAGAATTTTTCTACCCAAACGCCTTAGAATCTGATGGCGTTTTTAAATCGAACAGAGGATCTTGCACACGTCAGGCTTGGTTTGACTGTTCTTGCTGCCCAACGAACTTAATCCGATTTGTGCCTTCGATTCCGGGTCTTATTTATTCGAAATCAAAAGACGCGCTTTATGTCAATTTGTACGCTTCAAACAACGCCTCTTTCAATTTAGGAAAAACTGATTTACAGATTTCTCAGCAAACCGGATATCCTTGGAACGGAAAAGTAGATATCTCGGTTAACCCGAAAAAACAAAGCCAATTTACAATCAAATTGAGAGTTCCGGGTTGGGCAAGAAATGAAGTTTTACCGGGCGATTTATATTCTTATAAAAAAGCTTCGACTCAAAAAGCAACAGTCAATTTAAACGGAGAAGTTTTAGCCATTCAGCCACAAGACGGTTATTTCACCATTACCAGAAATTGGAAAAAAGGAGACAAAATCAATCTTAATTTCCCAATGGAAGTTCAGGAAGTGGAAACAAATGCCAAAGTTGAAACCAACAAAAATAAAGTTTCTTTAGAATACGGACCGATAGTTTATGCTGTTGAAGAAGCTGATAATAAAACCAATTTCGATAAAATAAATGTAGCATCAGGAGATACTTTCAAAGTAAAAAAAGAACCTAATTTATTGCAAGGCGTAAACGTCATCGAAAATTCAAAATTCAAAGCGATTCCTTATTACAGCTGGTCAAACCGAGGTGTTGGGAAAATGAAAGTTTGGTTGGATTATAAAGGGAATTAAGAATATAGAACAAAGAGTAAAGAACATAGAATAAAGCACATAGAATAAAGCACATAGAATAAAGATAATGCCACAGATTAAAGGATTAAAAAAGATTAAAAAAAAGTTCCGAAGGAACGAATCATATTGTAGAGATGGATTTCAATCCGTCAGACGCATAACATAAAAAATATCCACTCCCGATAGCTATCGGGATAAAGGATTAAAAAGATTAGAAAAAAATCTGCTCGATCTGCAAAATCTGCGAGAGAAATATTTAAACACATAGAAACATAGATTTCTAAATAAATAAAAAAGAGAATAAAACAAATCTGGATTTGCACACATAGCTATGTTTGTTTAGATAAATGAAATGCCTTTTTTAAGAAATCAAAAGCTATGTTTCTATGTGTTAAAAATTCAAAGTTTAGAAAATAAAAATCCGTTTTTATCTGCGTTTTCACTTTAGTGAATCAGTATCATCCGCGTCCCATAAAAACACAAATAAAATAAAAATGAAGTCCAATTTAATTACAAAAATTACCCTTTGCGGTTTGATGCTTAACGGCTTTTATGCTTCGGCACAAAAAAACAATCTTCAGGTAGACGCTGCAAAAACCGTTACCAAAATTCAGCCAACAATGTACGGAGTGTTTTTTGAAGACATCAATTTTGCTGCTGATGGAGGATTATATGCCGAAATGATCAAGAATAGATCCTTCGAATTTGAAGCACCAATGATGGGTTGGAACGAACCCAACAGCGACAGACACAAATTAAACCTTCAATCCGGAATTGCCAATATCATTCAGTATTCGCAAAAAGGGACCAATCATAACTATTGCAGAGTTACTGTAAATGATGCCAATGGTTATGAATTGATCAATGAAGGTTTCAGAGGAATGGGAATCAAGAAAGACCTGAAATATAATTTGTCATTGAAAGCATCAAAATTATCTGGAAATGTTTCTAAAATCAAGATTCAATTTATTGATAAAAGCAAAAAGGTTTTAGGCGAAACCTCGATTGTTCCAACAGCAAAAGACTGGACCAGTTATACGGCACAATTAACCGCAACGGCAACAGAAGCAAAAGCGCAAATTAAAATCACTTTTGAAGGAAGTGGAGTAATCGATTTAGATCAGATTTCGCTATTTCCGCAAGATACATGGAAAGGCAGAAAGAACGGAATGCGTGCTGATTTAGTACAATTATTATACGATTTGAAACCAGGATTTTTACGTTTTCCGGGCGGATGTATTGTAGAAGGAAAAACGCTGGCATTGCGTTACCAATGGAAAAAATCGATTGGAAATGTTGAAGACAGAGAAACCATGATCAACCGTTGGAATACCGAATTTGCGCATAAACCTGCACCGGATTATTTCCAGAGTTTTGGATTAGGATTCTATGAATATTTCCAACTTTCTGAAGATATTGGCGCTTCACCATTACCTATTTTAAGTTGCGGAATGGCGTGCCAATTCAACACAGGAGAATTGGTACCAATGGACCAATTAGATCCTTATGTACAAGATGCTTTAGACTTAATTGAATTCGCAAACGGAGATCAAACTACCGCTTGGGGAAAAGTGAGAGCGGATATGGGACATCCAAAACCATTTAATTTAAAACATATCGGAGTTGGAAATGAGCAATGGGGACCAGATTATATCGAGCGTTTCAAAGTATTTCAAAAAGCGATAAAAGACAAATATCCAAACATCATTATTGTTTCGGGAACAGGACCATTTCCTGACGGAGATTATTTTGATTACGGCATGAAAGAACTTAAAAAACTAAATGCTGAAATTGTAGACGAACATTATTATAAAGATCCGGCCTGGTTTCGTAAAAACGTGACACGTTACGATAATTATGACCGAAAAGGACCAAAGATTTTTGCAGGAGAATATGCAGCACAAAGTGTAGCGATTGCAAGTCCGGATAATAAAAACAACTGGGAATGTGCTTTTTCTGAAGCAGCTTTCATGACCGGAATGGAGCGTAATGCTGAGGTAGTTCACCTGACATCGTATGCGCCGTTATTGGCTCACGTAGAAGGCTGGCAATGGACTCCGGACATGATTTGGTTCAACAATTTACAATCCTACGGAACGCCAAATTATTATGTTCAGAAATTATTCTCTAATAATAAAGGAACAGATTTAATCAACATTACAAAAGACGGAAAAGCCATTACAGGACAAAACGATTTGTTTGCATCTGCAGTAAAAGATGTGAATTCTAAAGAATTAATCCTGAAAATTGTGAACGCTTCTGCATCGGCACAAAATGCTTCAATTAATGTAAAAGGAGCAAAATTAGAGACAAAAGGAACGGCAATAATCTTAAAAGGTGACGGAATAAATGATGAAAATTCTTTTGAATCTCCAACTAAAATTAGCCCAAAAGAAAGCGAATTTAAAGTAAACGGAAACAAGGTTCAATATGATTTTCCGGCTTACTCAGTTACCGTTTTGAAGATAAAGATGAAATAATCGCAAGATAATAAATGTAAAATCAACGTTTGTTTTCTGTTTTTATTCTAAACGACTGTTTTGATGCATTATTTGCAAAAATTAAGAGGCTTATTTTTATTAAGTGTTTTTTGTACACTTATAAAATATTTATATTTATATTTGTCATTATTATAAAATGAATTTCGAATGAAAAATTACGTTATAGGATTGGACTACGGAACAGATTCAGTTCGGGCGATGCTAATAGATACTGAAAATGGGCAAGAGCTGGCATCCAATGTTTCTCATTATAAAAGATGGAAAAACAAGCAATATTGTGACGCGGCTGCAAATCAGTTTCGTCAACATCCATTAGACCATATTGAAGGTTTAGAAATCACCATTCAAACGGTTATAAAAGAAAGTAAAGTCGATCCTTCGCAAGTGCGCGGAATCTGTATTGATACTACAGGATCTTCTCCTGTGCCTGTTACGAAAGAAGGAATTCCGTTGGCCTTGACAAAAGGTTTTGAGGAAAATCCGAATGCGATGATGGTACTTTGGAAAGATCATACTTCGATAAATGAAGCAAACGAAATCAACGAACTGGCGGTAAGCTGGGGCGGGGAAAACGTAACCAAATATGTAGGCGGAATTTATTCATCAGAATGGTTTTGGGCAAAAATCCTGCACATTGCCAGAGAAGATGAAGCCGTTCGAAATGCAGCGCACACCTGGATGGAGCACTGCGATTTAATGACCTATTTATTAATAGAAGACAAAGATTTAAAAACCTTTAAAAGAAGCCGTTGCGCAGCAGGTCATAAAGCGATGTGGCACGAAGACTGGAATGGGCTTCCGCCAGTGGAATTCTTAGAAAAATTACATCCATATTTAGCAACACTTCGTGGTAATTTATATGATGAAACGTATACATCAGATGTAGTTGCCGGAAATCTAAGCAAAGAATGGGCAGATCGTTTAGGACTTTCTACAGATACAGTTGTAGCGGTAGGAACTTTCGATGCACACTCTGGAGCTGTTGGAGCTAAAATTGGAGAAAATACTTTAGTTCGCGTAATGGGAACTTCGACTTGTGATATTTTGGTAGGTTCAAAAGAAGAAGTAGGAACCAAAACCGTTCGCGGAATCTGCGGACAGGTTGACGGATCTGTAATTCCGGGTTATATTGGTTTAGAAGCCGGACAATCTGCTTTTGGAGATTTACTGGCCTGGTACAAAGAATTATTGCTTTGGCCAACAGATCATTTATTAACCGCTTCGACTGTTTTAAATGATGCTCAAAAAGAACAATTAAGAGAAGAATTCAGCGATAAATTAATTGTAGAATTAACCAAAGAAGCAGAGAAAATTCCAGTTTCAGACAGTCTTCCAATTGCTTTGGATTGGATTAACGGACGTAGAACTCCAGATGCCAATCAGGAATTAAAAAGCGCGATTTCAAATCTTTCTTTAGGAACAAAAGCGCCACATATTTTTAAAGCTTTAGTAAACGCAATTTGTTTTGGAGCGAAGAAAATCGTGGATCGTTTTGAAGAAGAAGGAATAAAAATCGACAGTGTTATCGGGATTGGGGGCGTTGCCCGTAAATCTCCTTTTATCATGCAGACTTTGGCAAACGTCTTGAACAAGCCAATTAAAATTGCAGCTTCAGACCAAACTCCAGCTTTAGGAGCGGCGATTTATGCAGCAGTTGCAGCAGGAATTTATCCGAATGTAATTGAAGCAAGCCAAAAAATAGGAAGCGATTTCGACGGAGAATATTTCCCTCAATTAGACAAGGTAGCAGCATATCATAAACTGCTTTTGGCATACGATCAATTAAGTGCTTACGAAGATCCAACTATTAAAATTTCGCAACATGAGTTCTCTTTATAAAGATTTAAAACAGGAATGTTACGAAGCCAATATGCAATTGAATGCATTGAACTTGGTCGTATATACTTTTGGGAATGTAAGTGCGGTAGACAGAGAAAATGGTGTTTTTGCCATTAAACCAAGTGGCGTTCCGTACGAAGATTTAAGACCGGAAGATATTGTTATTGTCGATTTTGATAATAATATTATCGAAGGAACAATGCGTCCGTCATCCGACACTAAAACGCATGCTTATTTATATAAAAACTGGCCAAATATTGGAGGTGTTGCGCATACACACGCCACCTATTCTGTAGCCTGGGCACAATCACAGCGCGATATTCCAATCTTCGGAACCACGCATGCGGATCATTTAACAGCTGATATTCCGTGTGCTCCGCCGATGGCAGATTCACTTATTGAAGGAAACTACGAACACAATACCGGAATTCAGATTTTGGATTGTTTCAAAGAAAAAAATCTTTCATACGAAGAAGTAGAAATGGTTCTAATTGGAAATCACGGTCCTTTTGCCTGGGGGAAAAACGCAGCCAAAGCCGTGTACAACAGCAAGGTTCTGGAAGTCGTAGCCGAAATGGCCTATCTGACTTTACAAATAAACCCAAATGCACCAAGATTAAAAGATTCCCTAATAAAAAAACATTACAATCGTAAACACGGAAAAGATTCGTATTACGGACAATAATAATTTTAGATTTTAGAATGCAGATTTTAGATTTTTAGAACCTGCAAACGATTAAACAGTTCAACAATAAACGATTAAACATAATGATAGATATATCTCAAAAAGAAGTTTGGTTTGTAGTAGGAAGCCAGGAATTATATGGTGAAGAAACATTAAGAAAAGTTGCAGAACATTCGCAATTAATTGCAAAAGGATTAGACGCATCATCTAGTATTCCTATAAAAGTGGTTTATAAAGATGTGGTAAAATCTCCTGCTCAAATATTAGATGTTTGTTTAGCGGCAAACACGGCTAAAAACTGTATCGGGATTATTGCCTGGATGCACACTTTTTCTCCGGCAAAAATGTGGATTGGCGGATTGAGTATTTTAAAGAAACCATTATGCCATTTGCATACACAATATAACGCTGAAATTCCTTGGGGAACTATCGATATGGATTTCATGAACCTGAATCAATCGGCACACGGAGATCGTGAGTTTGGTTTTATCATGTCCAGAATGCGTAAAAAACGTAAAGTAGTGGTTGGACATTGGGAAGATCCTCGCGTTTTAAATAAATTAGGCGTTTGGACAAGAGTTGCTCTTGGATGGGATGAACTTCAAAACTTAAAAGTAGCCCGTATTGGAGACAATATGCGTGAAGTTGCCGTTACAGAAGGCGATAAAGTAGAAGCTCAGATTCGTTTCGGAATGTCGGTTAACGGATATGATTCTTCAGATGTTACCAAACATATCGAGAAAGTTACAGAGCAACAATTGAATGATTTATTAGCCGTTTATGAATCTTCTTATTCTTTGACTGATGCTTTAAAAGAAGGCGGAGCGCAAAGAAGTTCATTAGTAGAAGCAGCAAAAATAGAATTAGGTTTAAGAGCTTTCCTTGAAGAAGGAGGTTTTGGAGCCTTTACAGATACATTTGAAAACCTTGGAGTTTGGAAACAACTACCGGGAATTGCAACACAAAGATTAATGGCCGATGGTTATGGTTTTGGTGGCGAAGGCGACTGGAAAACCGCTGCAATGGTTCGTGCCTTAAAAGTGATGAACATAGGTCTTGAGGGAGGAACATCTTTCATGGAAGATTATACGTATCATTTCACTCCACAAAAATCATATGTTTTAGGATCTCACATGTTAGAAATTTGTCCGTCTATTGCAGAGACAAAACCATCATGCGAAGTACATCCTTTAGGAATTGGCGGAAAAGAAGATCCAGCTCGTTTGGTGTTTAATTCACCTGCAGGAGATGCAATCAATGTTTCTTTGGTAGATATGGGAAATCGTTTCCGTTTGATTGTAAACGAAGTGGAAGCTATTAAACCATTAGCAGATTTACCAAAATTACCGGTAGCCAGGGTTTTATGGGATTGCAAGCCAAACCTTGATATCGCGGCAACTGCTTGGATTCTTGCCGGAGGAGCGCATCATACCGTTTACAGTCAGGCCATCACAACAGAATATATGGAAGATTTTGCAGATATCGCCGGAATCGAATTATTGGTTATTGACGAAAAAACAACCGTAAGAGACTTTAAAGATAAGATCAATGCGAACGAAGCGTATTATCATTTGTTTCAACATGGACTTTAATCTAAGGTACTAAGTTGCTATCCCGATAGCTATCGGGAGTAAAGTTTTTTTGTTACTTTTAAGTTTTTAACATCTAACATTTAACCAATTAAAATATCATTTATGAATGTATTAAAACGTTGCGTTTTTGGAATCAGCCTTTTGAGTCTGGCTGCAGTTTCAGTTCAGTGCAAAAGCGATAAAAAAACAGATGCTACAACAGTTTCTTCTGATGAAAAAGCTACGGTTACAATCAAAAAATCTTCTTATGGAACCACCGCAAAAGGAGAAAAAGTAGATAGTTATAAGCTGAAAAACCAAAATGGGATGGAAGTAAATATCATCACTTTTGGCGGAAGAATTACAGAATTGAAAGTACCAAATAAAGACGGTGTTTCTGAAAATGTAGTGATTGGGTTTAATTCTTTAGCACAATACGAGAAAGAAAATCCATTTTTTGGAGCTTTGATCGGAAGATACGGAAACCGAATTGCAAAGGGAAAATTCACTTTAGACGGAAAAGAATATCAATTAGCTATAAATAATGCACCAAATGCTTTGCATGGAGGACCACAAGGCTTTTTTAATGTTGTATGGAAAGCCGATGAGGTAAAATCAGGAAATACAGCTTCTTTAAAATTATCTTATTTAAGTAAAGATAAGGAAGAAGGTTATCCTGGAAACTTACAGGTTTTTGTAACGTATACATTAAATAATGATAACGAACTAGAAGTGCTTTACGAAGCAACTACTGATAAGAAAACAGTAGTGAATTTAACACAGCATTCGTATTTCAATTTATCAGGAGACTTTACAAAAACAATCTTAGATCACGAATTGACTTTAAATGCTGATAAATTAGTTCCGGTTGACGCGACTTTAATTCCAACAGGAAAATTAGAAGATGTTGCCAGTACACCTTTCGATTTTAGAACTCCAAAATTAATTGGGAAAGACATCGAGGTTAAAAACGAACAATTAGAAAGAGGAAAAGGATACGATCATTGCTGGGTATTGAACAATCCTGAAAAAGGAAAAACAATCATTGCAAAAGTATACCACGCAGCAAGCGGAAGAGTGATGGAAATGACAACAGACGAACCTGGAATTCAGTTTTACTCAGGAAATTTCCTTGACGGAACGTTACCAATGCCACAAGGCGGAACGTATGCTCACAGAACCGGACTTTGTCTGGAAACAGAACATTATCCGGATTCTCCAAACCAGAAAAATTTCCCAACTACGGTTTTAAACCCAGGAGAAAATTATAAAACTAAAACTACTTTTAAATTCTCAGTGAAGAAATAGTTTTAGAATCCTGTTTATTAGTTTAGTAATTTTAAAAAACCTCGTAAGTGATGCTTGCGAGGTTTTTTTATTTGTAATTTGTCTAGTCCTGAAAAATCGAAAGGAATGCTTTTGAGGTTTTTTATTTTTCTAGAAATATTTTCGAGATGAATTTGTAGCTTATCCTTCTTATATTTGAAGTTAATTACCTAAATCTAAATATAGAAACTAAAATTATTTAAATGAAAATGACATTAACCAGAAGTAGTAAATTTAATATAGTAATTTCATTTTTAGTTTTTTTAGTTTTTCAATATGCAAATGCACAAATAACATTAACCAATAATATAGGAACAACACTTGTTAAGACTGATATGTACTCTTGTAAGGATGATGAAAGTTGGTCAAGAGTGTTTAAATTATCAGATTTTGGTATAGCACCAAATGAACAATTTATTATTAAATCAGGTCAGATTGGAATTGCTAAATCAGAAGCAGGTTCAAATCTGTTTTTTTCGGTTTATATTGTTGACAATAGATTTCCTGATCTCTTTAATTCCTATTTTGAAAAACCATTACTTGGAACTGGAGGCTTTAAGCCAACGAAAGTTATTGATGGTAATCCGGAAATTGTGCAAATAGATTTCGATAAACCAATTATTGTTCCAGCTGGAATAGAAAGAATTTTGGTAACTGTAAGTAAGCAAAAAGACTACACTAATTATACATCAGCAGAAGTCTTTATTGCTGGAACTGCTCAAGATAAGGGAGATTCATGGTACGGAGGTTGCGAACCTAATCGCCGTTTTACACGTACTACGGATCTAGCTATTCCTGTTCCAGCTGCAAATTTTTATATAAATGTAACTGGTGAGGCATTTAAGTCAAAAAGTACTGGGCCAATAACAAGACTGTCTCATAATGTTTGTGATGATGTAATAGAAACAGCTATACATTCCTGCAGTTCTACTAATATTTATTGGGCAAGAGCATTTACTTTAAAAGATTTTGGAATATCAAATAACGAAGAATTCGTAATTAATTCAGGGCAAGTTGCAATTAATAAAACGGGTTGGCAACCCAATATTAAATTTAATATTTACAAAATAGACAATAATTTTCCAGCTTCTTTTTCCGAAACAAATTTGATAGGAAGTAGTCAGTCTAGAGTACTTCAATATGGTTTAGGTCATGAATCTCAGATTGTACAGGTCGATTTTGATACACCAATAGTAATTCCTGCAGGCGTAGAAAGAATTCTCGTAGAAGTGCACAAAGGAATTGAAGGAGGTGAAGGAGTCGCATTTATAGCTGGTTCAGCACAAGATAATGATGTGTCATGGCAAAGAGGTTGCACAAATTTGTCAGGAGCCGGAGATAAATATGTTTCTACTGCTGATTTTGGATTTCCAAATGCTAATTTTTATATTAATGTAACAGGGAATGTAAAGAATGTCTCTAGCCATTTCGAAATGAATTTTTCAAATATCTGCTCTGAATTTTTAAAAGAATTTAGTGTCGATGATCAGTCAAAAGTAGCTTCAATAGCTTGGAATTTTGGTGATCCGGCTTCGGGAACAACTAATACCTCTACAGATTTATCTCCCTTTCACGATTTCTCAGCAGATGGAAGATATATTGTTACGGCCATAGTTACTGGTAAAGATGGAACTGTAGAAACTTTGTCAGAGATAATTGATGCAAAAGAACCGCCAAAAGCTTACGGAATCAGTAATCTGTATGCATGCGAAAGTATATCCGGCACAGGTATCTCAAAATCTTTTGATGTTTCGACGGTTACACAGCAGTTATTAGGAGGGCAAACAGATAAGGATGTAACTTTTATAGATGGTAAGGGAAATAAATATACTTCATTGCCAAATCCGTTTACGAATATCATTAAAGACAGAGAAACAATAACGGTAAGAGTAAGCCATAAAGATAATCTTTGTTGCTATTCTGAAACTACTTTTGATTTAATTGTAAATCCATTACCCAATTTATCTGTTATTACTGATTTAAATACCTGTGACAATGATACAGATGGTTTTGCTCAATTTAATTTAAAGCCAATAGAAACCTTAATTGTAGGATCTGCAACCAATATAAAAGTTGAATTTTACCATCAAAACGGACAGAAAATAGTAGATCCATTAAATGCAATTTCTAATTTGGTGCTTAAAGAAGAAATAATAAAAGTAAAAGCAATTAATACAGATACAAATTGTTTTAACGAAACAACTTTTAAGTTAATAGTAAATCCGTTGCCGATAGCAAACTCTTTACAAGAGCTTATTGGATGTGATGATAACAACGATGGTATTTCAGAATATTTTGATACTTCGAATGTTGAATCTTCTGTTTTAGGAAGTCAACAGAGTATGAAAGTTTCTTATTTTGACACTAATGGGAATCCATTAATAAGCCCATTACCAAATCCTTATACAAATACGGCTAATAATCAGGAAATAATAACTGTTAGGGTAACGAATACTTTGACTAGTTGTTATACAGAAACATCATTAGTTTTAAAAACAGCTTCACAACCACAAATTAATAAGCCAGCCAATAAATATGCTTGCGATGAAGGTAATGGTTTTGCTAGTTTTGATATGTCAAATTTAGAAACTGAAATTATAGGGAATCAGTCAGGTTTAAAAATAATGTATTTTGACAATAATAGAAATCCATTGCCTGATCCATTGCCAATATTATTTAAAAACACACAATCAAAATCTCAAACAATATATATAAGGGTCGAGAACGAAGCAAATAGTCTCTGTAATTCTGAAACAAGTTTTGATTTAATTATAAATGATTTGCCCAATCTACAGATCGATAAAACTTATTTTTTATGTAATCTGGAACCTTCATTGCCTATAAGTGTTGATAATACTTTAGACAGCTATGTTTGGAAATCTCCCGAAGGCGATATTATCTCAAATACTAATAATGCTAGTTTAGTACATGCAGGAAAGTACACACTTGTAGTTGGAAAAATTGAAAACAATATTTATTGTGAAAATAGTTTTGATTTTGAATTAATACGATCTGTACTTCCAACGATCAAAGAAGTAAAATTTAAGGAATTGTCAGATAACAATTTCATCGAAATTATAGCAGAAGGTTATGGTGATTTTGAATATTCTATAGACGGTATTAATTATCAGGACAGCAATTATTTTTCTGATGTTCAAGGAGGAAACTATATTGCTTATGTAAGAGACAAAGAAGGTTGTGGAGAAGATTCGAAAGAAGTTACTGTAATTGATTACCCAAAATTCTTTACGCCAAATAATGATGGACATAATGACCTTTGGCAAATAAGCGTTATCAAAAAATTTCCAAACTCCAAAATATCAATATTTGACAGATATGGTAAATTATTGAAAGAACTATCCTCAAATGATTCTGGATGGGATGGTTTTTATAATGGAAAAGAAATGTTATCTGATGATTATTGGTTTAGAGCCAACTTCAATAATAAGGTTGTTTTTTCCGGACATTTTGCATTAAAACGATAGAATAAAATTAACCCGATTGGGAATAATAGAACCTTTATTTCCTGGTGAATAAATTTAATTTTGACACAAAATATAACAAGAAATGGCATTTAAACATTTATTTAAAGCAGAATTATGTTGGACATCCAATCAAGATTCAAAAGAAACAATCTCAAAAGTCTATAACAAAAGCCATCAAATTAAAATCGAAGGAAAACAAGTTTTAGATGTCTCAGCAGCCAAAGCATTCAAAGGCGATCCGGAATTATACAATCCCGAAGATTTATTGTTGAGCAGTTTGGTTTCCTGCCACATGATGTCCTATTTATATGTCTGCTCTCAAAATAAAATAGAAGTACTCGAATATTCAGACAACGCCGAAGCAACTCTTGAAGTCTCCGAAGATGGAAGTGGGCGTTTTACAAAAGTTCGATTAAAACCAAAAGTAAAAATCACAAATCCAGACCAAATTGAACTTGCTTTAAATTTACATTTTAAAGCCAATCAATTGTGTTTTATTGCTAATTCATGCAATTTCCCTGTTTTACATGAGGCGAGTTGTGACGTTTAAAGAAAGTTATTAAGTTGAAAACCAGACTTGTTAAATGAACTTACATATGTTATTGGTGAAAAATTAACCGTATAAAACCAAAAAAACCTCTTCCGTTAAGAAGAGGTCTTTGTACCCGGAGCCGGAGTCGAACCGGCACGGTTTCCCACAGGTGTTTGAGACCAGCGCGTCTACCAATTCCGCCATCCGGGCTTAGCAGACGAAAAAATAACTAAGTAAATCAATTATTTTAACGCAATAGAATAAGTGAATTATGATGTCATAACTGTGCTTATTCCTTTAACACGGTGCAAATGTAAAAAATAAAATTAAAAATTCTAATAAAAATACTTAAATTTTTCCTTTCAGTGTCCAATAAATTTTCTAAATTTGCACCTCGTTAAAACGAAGCACACACAACTAACTACAAAACAACAAATTATAATGTCGCACCTAGAACCAGAAGCTAAAATTTTTGCTTGTTCACAAAGTGTTTATCTTGCAGAAAAAATTGCAGAACAATACGGAATTCCGTTAGGAAAAGTAACGATGTCAACGTATAGCGATGGAGAATTTCAGCCATCATACGAAGAATCAATAAGAGGATTACGCGTTTTTATCGTGTGCTCAACATTTCCAACTGCTGATAATTTGATGGAATTGTTACTAATGATTGATGCAGCAAAACGTGCATCAGCCAGACACATTACAGCTGTTATGCCTTATTTTGGTTGGGCAAGACAAGATAGAAAAGATAAACCAAGAGTTCCGATTGGAGCAAAATTAGTAGCTAATTTATTAGATGCTGCCGGAGCGACAAGAGTAATGACAATGGATTTGCACGCAGATCAAATTCAGGGGTTTTTCGAAAAACCAGTAGATCATTTATTTGCATCTACAATCTTTTTACCATACGTAAAAAGTTTAAATTTAGACAATTTAACCATTGCGTCTCCGGATATGGGAGGTTCAAAAAGAGCATATGCTTACTCTAAGTTCCTGGAATCAGATGTAGTAATCTGTTACAAACAAAGAAAAGCAGCCAACGTTATCGACACTATGGAGCTAATTGGTGAAGTAAAAGGACGTAACGTAATATTAGTAGACGACATGATCGATACTGGTGGTACATTAGCGAAAGCGGCAGATTTAATGATCGAAAAAGGAGCATTAAGCGTTAGAGCAATTTGTACACACGCCATTTTATCAGGTGACGCATACGAAAAAATCGAAAACTCAAAATTAAGCGAGTTAATAGTTACCGATTCAATCCCATTAAAGAAAGAATCAAAGAAAATCAGAGTAGTGAGTTGTGCACCTCTTTTTGCTGAAGTAATGCACATGGTGCACCACAACAATTCCATCAGTGGAAAATTTATAATGTAAAAAGCAATATGTTTAGGCTTTAAGCCGTAAGCTATCCACTTTACAAAAAGCCTAAAGCCTAGTGCCTAAAGCTTATAGCAAACGAGAATATTTATTAATAACTATATTTTTTTTACAATGAAATCGATTACAATTAAAGGATCAGAAAGAGAAAGCGTGGGCAAAGTGTCAACTAAAGCCTTACGTAATGCTGGAGCGGTTCCTTGCGTGTTATACGGAGGAAATCAAGCAGTACACTTCTCAGCAGACGCTGCAGCGTTCAAAAACTTGGTTTACACTCCAAACGCACACACAGTTGTGATTGAGCTTGGAAAAGGAAAATCATTTAATGCAATTTTACAAGATATCCAGGTTCACCCTGTATCTGACAGAATTTTACACATTGACTTCTTTCAATTATTTGATGACAAAGAAATCACTATGGAAGTTCCTGTAAAAGTTGTAGGTACATCAAAAGGTGTTCTTGCAGGTGGTGTTTTACGTTTGAACACACGTAAATTAAAAGTTAAAGCTTTACCTAAAAATCTTCCTGATTTTGTTGAAGCTGACATTACTCCACTTGAAATGGGTAACAAATTATACGTTACTAAAGTTGGTTCTCCAGAATACAAAGTGATGCACCCAGAGAACACAGTTGTAGCTCAGGTAAGAATTTCTCGTGCTGCTATGAAAGCTGCTCAAGAAGCTGCAAAAGCTGCAAAAGCTCCTGCAAAAGGAAAGAAAAAATAATTTTTTTCAAATTCAATACAAAAGCATCAATCGAAAGATTGGTGTTTTTTTTGTTTTTAGAGGTTCTGAGTTGCTAAGATGCTAAGGTTCTAAGTTTTCATATGTCATGTTGAGCGAAGTCGAAGCCCTTTGCTGGTTTTTGGTTATTCTTTTTTTAGAAGCAGATATTTTAGGGTTTTTTCAAGACCCGACAAAGGTTCAAAGGTTCAGAGAGACACAGAAGGTATAGTTTACAGTATGTCAGGCTGAGGCGAAGTCGAAGCTCTTCCCAAAGTAATTTACTCCATATTGTCGGGCTTCTTGCGGACTTGTCCCGAAGTTTGGGCATCGCTCAGTCTGAAAAGTGGAGATGACAAAATAAAGAGTAAATAAAAAAAATCCGCGTAAATCCATTCAAATCCGTGTCATCCGCGTGCCATTCTTTGCAGTTAAAAGCAAATTATCTAATTAACAAATTGGCACATTCTCTAATTAACCTTATTTTTGTATCATGATAAAATGGATAACAAAACTGTTTTCATCAACACAAAAAGAAGAGAACATAGATAATATGAAGAAATATTTAATCGTAGGTTTAGGAAATATTGGTGCCGAATACGTAAATACAAGACACAATATTGGATTTAAAGTATTAGATTTTTTAGCCAAAAAAGAAGGACTTTCATTCGAAACCGTAAAACTGGGCGCTTTGGCCGAATATAAATTCAAAGGCAGAACCTTTTTCCTGCTTAAGCCTAACACCTACATGAATTTAAGCGGCAAGGCGGTAAAATACTGGATGGACAAAGAAAATATACCGTTAGAGAATATTTTGGTCATTACAGACGATTTAAACCTGTCATTCGGAACCATCCGTATCAAACCAAAAGGAAGCGACGGAGGTCATAATGGCTTAAAGAATATCAACTTGGTTTTAAATACTCAAAACTACACCCGTTTTAGATTTGGTATCAGCGATCAGTTCAAAAAAGGACAGCAAATCGATTACGTTTTAGGAGAATGGGACGAAGAAGAAAAAGCAAAATTGCCGGAACGTTTAGAAGTTTCTTCGGAAATTATCAAATCATTTGGAACCGCCGGTTTAGAAAATACGATGACTACATTTAACGGAAAGTAAAGAATTTCAGTTATTTAACTGTTAAATAATCAAATTATCAGTTAATTATATTCAATTATAACGAAATAGTATTTTCTATTCCAAAGTTAAATGTCTAAATTTGAAATAAATTATTATAAATCATAAAATCATAATATCATGGCTTTTGAATTACCACAATTACCTTATGCATATGATGCATTAGAACCACATATTGATGCTCGTACAATGGAAATCCATCATACAAAGCACCATAATGCTTATACTACAAATCTTAACGCTGCAATTGCAGGAACAGATTTAGAAGGTAAGACAATCGAAAATATCTTAATCAACTTAGATAAAACAAACGCAGCAGTTCGTAACAATGGTGGAGGTTTCTACAACCACAATTTATTCTGGACTGTAATGTCTCCAAACGGTGGTGGATTACCAACAGGTGATTTATTAGCTGCAATCGAAGATTCTTTTGGAACTTTCGAAGAGTTTAAAGCAAAATTTGCTAAAGCCGGAGCAACTCAATTTGGTTCAGGATGGGCTTGGTTAACAGTAAAAAAAGGTGGTAAACTAGAAGTTGTAGGTACTCCAAATCAAGATAATCCATTAATGCCGGAAGTTGCTGGTAACGGTGGAACTCCAATCTTAGGAATGGATGTTTGGGAGCACGCTTACTACTTAAACTACCAAAACAGAAGACCGGATTATATCGAAGCTTTCTTCAGTGTAATTAACTGGACAGAAGTAGCAAGAAGATATGCTTTAGACAAATAGTCTGTTTAAGAGGAGATAGAATAAAGAGTAAAGACAAAAGACGGATGGCTTGATCGCTATTCGTCTTTTTTTTTGTTACCATATTAATTATTTTCAACAATCTTTATTCTTTGCTCTATTTTCTTTCTTCTAGATTAGTTCTTCAACAATCTTTCTTCTCTAATCTTTACTCTTTTTTCTGCTTAATAAAAATAAAAAAGGCGGAATCTCTTCCGCCTTTTTTGCCCCAAATCTACCATATACTTTACCTACTAATGTTATGGTTCAGTAAATGTATGTTAGCTATTCTTATATAAAAAACTTTTCAGACGAATGGTCAATATATCCGATTAAGTAAGGAAAAGATAGGCTAAAGTGAATAGACTAAAGAGAATAGATTATAGAGGATGGAGTAAAGAGGATGGAGTAAAGAAGATGGAACAAAAAGAATAGAGTAAAAAAGATAGAATAAAGAGGAAAGATTAATGAAGGAAGAATATAGAGAATAGAATATAGAAGATAGAATATAGAAGATAGAATATAGAGAATAGAAGCAAGGGGAAAGAATAGAGGAGGAGAATTAAAGAAAGCGTTTTTCGATTGTTTGTCTATTCTCAGAGCTTTTAGTCTATTCTCTAAAAAAAAAGAAAATAAAAAAGGCGGAATTTCTTCCACCTTTTTTGCCCCAAATCTACCATAAACTTAACCTACTAATGTTATGGTTTAGTAAATGTATGATAGCTATTATCGTTAAAAAAACTTTTCAGATGAATGGTCAATATATCCGACCAAAAGAAGATAATGGCTTTAAATTGAAATGCTTGAGTTTATTCCAATAAAAAAGGTGGAATTGCTTCCACCCTTTTTGCCCCAAATCTACCATAAACTTAACCTACTAATGTTATGGTATCTCAAAAGTATTGTAGCTTTTCAATTTTACCAAACATATAGGATGAACGGCAAAAAAAACCGATGAAATGCACTAATTAACCTTTTGTTAGTATTTTTTTAATATGCTCTTGCATCTTTTCCTTCGTAGAAATTCATGAAAGCCCTGTTTACAACGCGATTACCACCTGGTGTAGGATAATCTCCCGTAAAATACCAGTCACCTAAATTTTTAGGGCAAGCAATATGCAAATCTTCTACTTTCTGGAAAATGATTTTTACTTCGGCATTAATTTCGGGAGAACTCAACATTTCAGCAATTTTATCTGAAATTTCTTCAGGAGTAAACTGATCGTAAATTGCCGTGACATAATTCACAACATCACTATCTAAATAGTTTTCCTGTGCTTTACATTTTGCATAAACTTCATCAACTATGTGATATAGATTTCTTTCTTTTAATAAAGCCAAAGCTGCTCTAAAAGCTACAAGACCTTCTAGTTTAGCCATGTCAATTCCGTAACAATCAGGGTAACGAATTTGTGGCGCCGATGAAACGATTACAATACGTTTAGGATTTAAACGATCCATCATTTTAATGATACTCATTTTAAGGGTAGTACCACGAACGATACTGTCATCGATAATAACAAGGTTGTCTGTTGGTTTGATCACCCCGTAAGTCACATCGTAAACGTGTGCAACAAGATCGTCACGGCTGCTATCCTCAGTAATAAAGGTTCTAAGCTTAGCATCTTTAATTGCAACTTTCTCAGTACGTATTTTTACAGCTAATAATTCCTGTAAAGTTTCGGCTGTAAGCGTGTTTCTGTTTGCTAAAATATAATTGTTTTTTCTCTGGTTTAAGAAATCCTGAGCAGCTTCGACTAAACCGTAAAATGAAGTTTCTGCTGTATTCGGGATATAAGAGAAAACAGTATTATCTGTATCGCTGTCAATTGAATCTAAAACTGCAGGTAAAATTAATTTACCTAAGTTTTTACGTTCCTGATATATTTCGGCATCACTTCCTCTTGAGAAATAAATTCTTTCAAAAGAACAGGCTTTTTTTACAGTTGGTTCTAAAATTTGTTCCATAGAAACTTTTCCGCTTTTTTTGATAATCAAAGCATTTCCAGGTTCAATTTCCTGAACACTATCAAAAGGTACATTAAATACAGTCTGAATAACCGGTCTTTCAGAAGCGACAACCACTACTTCATCATCCTGATAAAAGTAAGCCGGACGAATTCCTGCCGGATCTCTAAATACGAAAGCGTCACCATGACCTAATAATCCGGCCATTGCGTAACCTCCGTCTAAGTTTTTAGCAGAACGTCCTAATATTTTTGCGATGTCCAATCGGTCTGCAATTACCGGAGAAGCTTCTCTTTTAGAATAGCCTTCGGCTTTACAGTCCTGGTATAATTGCATTACTTCTTTGTCAAGAAAGTGACCTATTTTTTCCATTACGGTAACAGTGTCGGCCATTTCTTTAGGATGTTGTCCAAGCTCAACTAAATTTTCGAAAAGTTCTTTAACATTTGTCATGTTAAAGTTACCTGCCAAAATTAAGTTACGGTGCATCCAGTTACTCTGACGTAAAAATGGGTGAACACTTTCGATGCTGTTTTTTCCGAAAGTTCCGTAACGAACGTGACCTAAAAATAATTCTCCTATATAAGGTATGTTTGCTTTTTGTTTGGCAACATCATTTGCATATTCAGGATGAGAAGTCATCTCCTCATTGATACGCTCGTTGATTTGTTTAAAAACGTCCTGAATAGGCTGTGCGTGGTTCGAACGAACTCGGCTTATGTAACGCTCACCTGGTTCAACATCTAATTTGATGCTGGCAAAACCTGCTCCGTCCTGCCCACGGTTGTGTTGCTTCTCCATCATTAGATACATTTTTTGTATCCCGTAAAAAGCAGTACCGTATTTTTCTTTGTAATATTCAAGCGGTTTAAGAAGTCTAACTAAGGCTATACCACATTCGTGTTTTAAAGCGTCGCTCATTGTTTTTTGTATTTGTGTTGTTGTTGTAAAGTTGTGCGTAATAACGTAATAAAAAAGCCCCGTTTTATCGAGGCTTCAGGGCATTATATTTCTATGTCAAACTGAGTTAACGACTTAAACTGTTGTAATCGAATCGCTACTTCTGCTTTACTTAATGTTTCCATCCTTTCGGTTCCAAATTTCTCTACACAAAATGAAGCTAAATTAGATCCGTAAATAATTGCGTTTTTCATGTTGCCAAACGAGATGTTTTCGCTTTGCGCAATAAATCCTGAAAAACCACCTGCAAAAGTGTCTCCGGCTCCTGTTGGATCAAAAACATCTTCTAACGGTAATGCCGGTGCAAAGAATACTTCTCTGTTATGGAATAAAAGTGCTCCGTGTTCTCCTTTTTTGATCACCACATATTTTGGTCCCAATTCCTGGATTTTGTTAGCTGCTTTTACTAATGAATATTCTCCTGAAAGTTGTCTTGCTTCTTCGTCATTGATTGTAATTACGTCTACACGTTTTATTACGTCAAGTAATTCCGGAAGAGCACAATCCATCCAAAAGTTCATAGTATCTAAAACTACTAATTTTGGTTTTTTCTCCATTTGATCCAAAACACTGCTTTGTACTAAAGGATGTAGGTTTCCTAACATCACAACATCAGCATCTTTATAGTTTTGAGGAACTTTTGGTTGAAAATCAGCCAAAACGTTTAGTTCCGTTACAAGAGTGTCTCTTGAGTTTAGATCGTTGTGGTATAAACCGCTCCAGAAAAAGGTTTTTCCACCTTTTACAATTTCGATACCAGAGATATCAATATTTCTTGAAGTTAAAAGATCTAAATGTTCTTGAGGAAAATCGTCGCCAACTACTGAAACAATGGCCGATTGTAAGTTAAAAAAGGATGCTGATAAACCAATGTACGTTGCAGCACCACCTAATATTTTATCTGTTTTTCCGAAAGGAGTTTCAATCGCGTCGAAAGCAACCGTTCCAACAATCAATAATTTATTCATTTTATGAATTTCGAATTAGGGTGCAAAGATACTTCATAAGTTGCAATATTGCAACGGTTTAAGTTCTCAAAATTTTCATAAAAAAACAATATCGTTTTCGGGGCTAAAACTATTGTAAATGAATGAATTAAATTTGATTCCTCTGAGTGCTTAAAATATGTTTTTTGGATTTAAAATACAATATTTATTTTTGAAAAAAAGAGTTGAAGATTTTAGTTAGATTTGTTTAAATATCAAATTTCATTCATGAAGAAAATTATAATCTTATTAATGCTGTTTTGTTTTTTGATTTCCTGTGAAAGAAAAGAACCGAATTTTTCTGAAGAAATGATAGAGAAGTTGGCTCTTAGAGATAATGAAAAAAACGGATTTCCTATATTTATTCCTTACGGATTTTCAGATTTATATTTTAGGACAAATCATAATGAAATTTTATGACAACTGAGAATTATCTCTATGCGTCTTACAAGTTGTACTATTCAAAAAAATATAACTCTTTCAAAATGTTTTTAGAAACTTTTCTTAATGACGATTTTGTATTTGACGAAAAGTCTCCGCTAATTCTTGAACAGAAATTTAAATTAGATTCAAAAATAGAAAAAGAATATTGTGATTTAGGATTTAATAAATTTCTGAAAAAATATTCAAAATCATCAAAAAGAAAAAATGAAATTGAACTCAATAAATCAAATTTAAAAACTGATGAATATTTTACAATAAAGTATTTGTTTTATCTTAATAAATATGATGTAAGTTCCGATTGTTTAATTGGAATAGATTATCTCAGAAAAAGAGAAGATTCTTTCAAATAATTCTACAACTCATACTTCTTATCAAAATAATTCTTCAAAACCCCAATCTGAATTAATACCATAAACGGAACTACCAATAAAGCGTAAAGTACATTCGTAGAAAAATGAATTCCGGAAAATAGGGCAGAAGCTTTATCAGAATAGGTTTTGGCTATTTCGAAATTAGAAATGTCGTTATTGTAGTAAATAGCATAAGCCGTCAAAGCAACTAAACTGACACCAATAAATATCCAGGTTGTTTTAGAAATTAAAGGTTTGTAGGCTTTGATTTTGCTTTTTTCAGTCACTAAAACCTGAGACATTATTTTTGAAGTAAAGTCAAAAGATGGCGATTCCAAAGTGTTTTCGCTCATCATTCTCTCAATCAGATTTTCTATTTCTTTATCATTTTCTTTCATAACATTCTATTATTTCTGGTTCTAATTGCTTTTTCAAAATTACAGCTAATTTTTGTCGGCTTCTAAATAATTTTACCTTGACATTATTAGTGTTAATGTTCATGACTTTTCCTATTTCTTCTAAGCTCTGATCTTCAAAATAAAATAAAGTTAGCAGGAAATTCTCTTCACTCGGTAATAAATTCAAACAATTCTGAATGGTTTGCTTTCGTTCTTTATCTTCTAAAGCGCTCAAAGCATTATCCATCGTTTTTATTAAATGAGCCGAAAATTCATCTATCGATATATTGTTGTCTTCTTTTTTATTTTTTTTCAAACGATCTAAACACGTATTATAAGCAATCTTATAAATCCAGGTCGAAAATTTAGAATCTCCTTTAAACTTTACCAAAGAACTGTAAGCTTTAATAAAAGTGTCTTGTGCAACCTCTTCGGCTTCTTCTCTGTTTTTAATCATTTTAAGAGCCAATGTAAAGATCATATCTTTATAACGATCCACCAGCACGGCAAACGCATTCGCGTCGCCCTGTATAATTTTATCGATATAATGTTGATCGCTTATTGTGCTCATATTAGGTAAGACGACACGTTCTGTGTTTAGGTTACAAGAATTTTGAAAAAAAATAAATTACAATATTTTTAAAAATCCAAATTCCAACTTCGGAAGAAGAAGAAATGTATAGTTTAAATTTTAATCTATATGTGTATAGAACTTTGTCAAAGTTTTAAACTTTGACAAAGTTTAATCCCAATATTCATCTCGACGAAGGAGAGATCACACAAGTAATTCCACAAAGAAAGTTACCAATCGTTGTCGAGTTTCGCGTGTGATCTCTCTTTCGTCGAGATAACAAACAAGAAGAAAATATTGTTATGAAAATAATTATAAACTCAAAATTAACTCATAATCAGCAAGTTTTGGAATTTGGAATTTAAAATTTGGAATTTATTTTAAATTTCTTGTAACCTCAATTCAAAACATGTCGTCATATGGGGTATCAATCAATTATAAAAACATAAAAAATTATGGGAGCACAAATTTTAGTACCAATCAGTCTTTTCTTAATGATCTTCGGAATCGTCTATCTTATTTATTCAACAAGAAACAGAGAACGTTTAGCGCTTATAGAAAAAGGAGTCGATGCAAGTATCTTTTTAAAAGGAAGAACGAATGGAGTTCCGGCCTGGAAAATCCTTATTTTAAATACAGCTTTTCTTTTAATAGGTATTGGACTTGGATTTTTTATTGCTTTATTTCTTTCAACTTACACACAAATGAATTCAGATGTAGTGTATCCGGCAACAATCATCACGATGTCAGGAGTAGGTTTGCTGGTAGGATTTCACAGAGCTAAAGACTTAGATAAAGAATAAAAAAGTTGTAATAAAAAGAAGAACGCGCCAGAAGAAATGTTTCTGACGCGTTTTTTTATGATTTAGAACCAATGGTTTCGTAATAAGCATCTACCGAAAGGTTTTTTTGCATCGATGCCATTACGGCCAATTCGTCGCAGCGTTCGTTTTGTGGGTGATTGTTATGGCCTTTGATCCATTTAAAATCGACCTGATGTTT
The DNA here is from genome assembly GCF_009664855.1 of Flavobacterium sp. SLB02. Taxonomy (GTDB): domain Bacteria; phylum Bacteroidota; class Bacteroidia; order Flavobacteriales; family Flavobacteriaceae; genus Flavobacterium. The sequence goes on along the minus strand of NZ_CP045928.1, from coordinate 5,098,380 downwards.
GCGGTAAATGATTAAAAAACGTTTCCATAAATCAGGGTTTTTTTTGCCGGTATAGTTTTTTTTCTCCCAGCCAAAAACCCATTTTTTTACAACAGAATCAATCACGTATTTAGAATCTGAAACTACCAAAACCTTCATATTAGGGTTTTTTAGTTTTTCCAGCCCTACAATTACCGCCAAAAGTTCCATTCGGTTATTAGTTGTCAAACGGAAACCTTCGTAGAATTCTTTTTTATATGGCGTTCCCACCAGTTCCATCACTACGCCATATCCTCCGTTTCCGGGATTTCCTTTCGCAGCGCCATCAGTATATATATGCACTTCGTGATTCATTGTTATTTTTTTTTCACCATATAAGTTATATAAGTTCATTTAAATAATGCAGCTTATATTTCTTTGTCAAGTATTAAAAGAGTTAATTAGAGTCCAATTTATATCTTCTTATATGACTTATATGTTTTGATTTTTTTTTGAAAGTTTAATCCTCTAATAGTCTCGAAATAATTTCCGGGAAATACTTTTGTTCCAATTTGTGAATCTTTTCGGCCACAGTTTCAGGGGTATCTTCTTCTGTTAGTGCTACATTTTTCTGGAAAATGATACCACCTTCGTCATAATGTTCGTTTACATAATGAATCGAAATTCCGGTTTCTTTTTCCTTATTATTTACTATAGCTCTGTGTATATGCATGCCGTACATTCCTTTACCTCCATAATTAGGTAAAAGCGCCGGATGTATGTTGATTATTTTATTAGGATATTTCTCGATTATATGATCTGGGAATTTCAATAAAAAACCTGCCAGAACTATCATATCCGGGTCGATTTCTTGTATTTTTTGTAAGATTTTACTTTCTAATAATTCACTTTTTGAGAAAATTTCGGTCGGAATTTGATGATTTTTTGCTCTTTCGATGACTTTTGCCGCAGCATTATTCGTAAAAACCGAAACGACTTTCGCAATTTTGGTTTTTGCAAAATATTTTATGATGTTTTCAGCATTAGTTCCTGATCCTGAGGCAAAAACAATAATTTTTTTCATAATCGAATGTAATTTTAGAATGCAAAAAACGGAATAAAAATCGAAAATAAATAGTATTAAAAGGGCTTTCTTGAAATTAATTTTATAAATTAGTGTTACATTTATAAACTAAATCGTGGTTTTAAAATAAAGTTTTTTATTTTTGCCAACAAATTAAATTCTAAAATTAAAGATTATGTCAGACATTGCATCAAGAGTAAAAGCGATTATCGTAGACAAATTAGGTGTTGACGAAAACGAAGTTGTAACAGAAGCAAGCTTCACTAATGATTTGGGAGCTGACTCATTAGACACTGTTGAGCTTATTATGGAATTCGAAAAAGAATTTGATATTCAAATTCCAGACGATCAAGCAGAAAACATTGCTACTGTTGGTCAAGCTATTTCTTATATCGAAGAAGCTAAAAAATAATAATACTGCACCCGAATTTTTTTAAAATTCCAAATTTGAATACCCAGATTCCAAAATTGGGATTTGTTTTTTAAAAAATTGGAATTTTAAGAAAATCGGGTGTTATTATTTTTTTAAAATTTAAATTTCGATTGGTTTTCAATCAAAAAGATATATTTATATTGTAATGCCCATGGCTCTTAAGTAAACAATACAGTTAAGAAAGCGTGGGTTTTATTTGTTTAAAGTACAAAATACATATTTATGACGTTAAAGCGAGTTGTTGTAACAGGATTAGGTGCTCTTACTCCGATCGGGAATAATATTCAGGATTATTGGGAGGCACTTGTGAATGGAGTTAGCGGAGCCGCTCCTATCACGTATTATGATACAGAGAAGCATAAAACGAAATTTGCCTGTGAAGTAAAAAACTTCAATATTGAAGATTACATGGATCGCAAGGAATCTCGAAGATTAGATAAATTCGCTCAATATGCTGTTGCTGCAAGTGATGAAGCTATTAAAGATGCCGGACTTACTAATGATAATATCGACAAAACAAGAGTGGGTGTTATTTGGGGAGCTGGAATTGGTGGTTTAGAGACTTTTCAGGATGAAGTTATTTATTATGCAAAAGGAGACGGAACACCAAAATTCAATCCGTTTTTTATTCCTAAAATGATTGCCGATATTGCTCCAGCACACATTTCGATGCGTAATGGCTATATGGGACCAAATTATACTACTGTTTCTGCATGTGCATCTTCTGCAAATGCATTAATCGATGCTTTCAACTACATTCGTTTAGGAATGTGTGATGTAATTGTATCAGGTGGTTCAGAAGCTGCCATTACTATTGCAGGTATGGGAGGTTTTAACTCTATGCACGCTTTGTCTACTAGAAACGAAAGTCCGGAAACGGCTTCAAGACCTTTTGATGCGACCAGAGATGGTTTTGTTTTAGGAGAAGGAGCAGGAGCTTTGGTTCTTGAAGAATACGAGCATGCTAAAGCCAGAGGTGCAAAAATTTATTGCGAAATTGGCGGAGGCGGAATGTCATCAGATGCTTACCACTTAACTGCACCACATCCGGAAGGAATTGGAGTTATTGCAGTAATGAAAAATACATTAAGAGATGCTGGAATGAACCCTGAAGATGTTGATCATATCAACACTCACGGAACTTCTACTCCATTAGGAGATGTTGCCGAATTGAAAGCGATCAGCGCTGTTTTTGGCGATCATGCAAAAAACATCAACATCAACTCTACCAAATCTATGACAGGACACCTATTGGGTGCTGCAGGAGCTATTGAAGCTATTGCATCTATCCTGGCTATGAAATATGGTATTGTGCCTCCAACTATCAATCATACGGTAGTAGATGAAAATATTGATCCGTCATTGAATCTTACCTTGAACAAACCTCAAAAAAGAGAAGTAAATGTTGCTATGAGTAACACTTTTGGTTTTGGTGGACACAATGCTTGCGTATTGTTTAAAAAATTAGTTGACTAATTTCTGTATATGAATTTTATCAAAAAAATATTTTCTAAATCCCGTTCTCTAGAAGACGGGATTTTTTTTGACACTATTCAGAAAATACTTGGTTTTGAGCCTGCTACAATCGATTTTTATAAGAAAGCTTTCACACACAGGTCTTCGAATAAACTAGACGAATCAGGACATCCAATAAATTATGAGCGATTAGAGTTTTTAGGAGATGCTATGTTAAGTGCTGTAATTGCAGCACATTTATTTAATAAAGCACCAAATGGCGACGAAGGTTATCTGACTAAAATGCGATCAAAGATTGTGAGTCGTGAGCATTTGAATGAGCTTGGTAAAGATTTAAATTTAGTTCGTTTTGTAGAAAGCAAAGTGCCCATTCAGCATTTTGGAGAAAATATTCATGGTAATATTTTCGAATCACTTGTAGGTGCCATTTATCTGGATAAAGGATATTCGTTTTGCGAAAAATTTATTCAAAAACGAGTTGTTGCTCCGTACGTTGATATTGCACGACTTGAAGGCAAAGTAATTAGTTATAAAAGTTTGGTTATCGAATGGTGTCAGAAAGAAAAGAGAGTCTTTCATTACGACATTTTTGAGGATAACGGTATTGACGGTCAGCGCTTATTTGGCGTTAAATTAAGTATAGACGATAAAGTAATCGCACGAGCGCGGGCAACTTCAAAAAAGAAAGCAGAAGAGAAAGCATCACAAAGAGCTTATTTTGCATTTCAGGAAAAAATAGACAAGAAATAGCTACAATTTTAGTGTAACTATCTTAAAGCTATAACGTTTTCGTTTATAAATTAATAAAAACAAGCACATCTTAACTATTTAAGCTCCGCTAGAAATAGTATATTTACACCTTGATTTTTCATGACATGGCTATTCATAGATTGGATTTAGACGAATTTGACGAAATTGATTATTATTTAATGGCAATTCATACTTCATTAGAAGATTATAGATTGGCCTATTTTATCAATAAAAACCTTCCGATAAACTTAAGTAAGAGCAAAAACGAGATCCATGCTCAGACTAAAGAAGGCGAGGCGAATTTTTCGAGATTCTATTATTATGATGCTGAGAAAACAGTTTCATGGAATTTAATTCAGAATAAAAATGAAATCATTTCAACGAGTAGAAATGATTCCCAGGATTTGTTTTCCAATGAAACAAGTGAGGTTTCAACAACAATTCATTTACTTCCTGAATTCAAAAAAGTAGATTTTTTCCTGAAAATAGAGAATAGCGAAGAGGCTCTCGATTTTTCAGAAATTCAACAACAATTAAATACCATCGAGAGTATTGCAGCTATTTATGCTGTAGATACTGATAAAATAAAATCAAAAAACAATCTAATTTTTTAAAAAAAATGTTAACAAACAAAAAAACCAAAATTGTCGCTACACTTGGTCCTGCATGTGGTACGAGAGAGATCATCAAAGATATGATCGATGCAGGGGTTAATGTGTTTAGAGTTAATTTTTCGCATGCTGATTACGAAGGTGTAAAAGAGAAAATTGATATTATTAGAGGTCTAAACGAAGAGTTTGGTTATACAACTGCGATCCTTGGAGATTTGCAGGGACCAAAACTGAGAGTTGGGGTAATGGAGGAAGGAACTGTTGTTCACGATGGTGATTTAATCACTTTTACAACAGCAGAAGATATTTTAGGAACAGCTTCAAAAGTGTTCATGAAATACCAAAATTTTCCAAATGATGTGAATCCGGGAGAGCGTATTTTGCTTGATGACGGTAAATTGATTTTCGAAATTATTTCTACTGATAAAAAGACAGAAGTCGTTGCTAAAGTAATTCAGGGTGGAGAATTAAAATCTAAAAAAGGAGTTAATCTTCCAAACACTAAAATTTCTTTACCGGCTTTAACTGAAAAAGATATTGCTGATGCTATTTTTGCTATCGAGCAAAAAGTAGACTGGATCGCACTTTCGTTTGTAAAAACACCTCGCGATTTACAAGACTTACAAGAATTGATCGCGAAACATTCAGAATATAAAATTCCGATTGTAGCTAAAATTGAAATGCCGGAGGCTCTTGAGAACATGGATAAAATTGTAGCATATTGCGACGCTTTAATGGTGGCTCGTGGAGATTTAGGAGTTGAACTTCCTGCACACGAAGTACCATTGGTTCAAAAAGATTTGATCCGCAGAGCAAAAATTGCTAGAATTCCCGTTATCGTTGCTACACAAATGATGGAGACAATGATTACAAGTCTTACACCAACAAGAGCAGAAGTAAACGACGTTGCAAACTCTGTAATGGATGGAGCTGATGCTGTAATGTTGTCTGGAGAAACTGCTACAGGAAATTATCCAGTACAAGTTATTCAAAGAATGACACAAATTTGTGAAGCTGTAGAGGATTCTCCGCTAATTCAGGTTCCACAAAATACCCCACAAATTAAAACAAAACGTTTTGTTACTAAAACAGTTTGTCATCAGGCAGCTTTATTGGCTAACGAAATCAAAGCAAAAGCAATTTGTACATTAACAAATAGCGGATATACTGCTTTCCAAGTTTCGGCTTGGAGACCATCTGCACACATTTTGGTATTTACTTCAAACAGAAGAATCTTAACTCAATTGAATTTATTATGGGGAGTAAAATCATACTTCTATGATAAAGACGTAAGTACAGATGATACTGTAACTGATGTAAATAAAATTGCTGTTGAAAAAGGATACGCTACAAAAGGTGATTATTTAATTAATCTTGCCGCTATGCCAATTAAAGATAAAGGAATGGTGAATACCATGAGAGTTTCTGAAATAGAGTAATCTTTATTTTATAATATTAAAAAGCCATTCGATCGAATGGCTTTTTTTTGCTTTAAACTTTTTTGTTTTTTTAGCTCTACAAAGACTTGTGATAAAATTCAAGAGTCTTTTTTTATATGTATTTAGGTTCTAATAAAATTTTTTTGAAGGACTAATGCTAAAAATAAAATTCCAATTTTTTTTTTGAGCTGCTTTACCATTCAATAATTAAGATAAAAGAATAAAATTTCGTCTTGAAATTATTATTCTCCAAGGTTGAAAATTTACAACCATTCAAAATTTGATATCCTTCTTTTAAGTTTTGAAAAAATATATTCAAATAAAAAGTGTTGTTCTAGCGCTTTTTGTTTACCCCCATAAAATCTCAAAAACATAATTTACTAATTAAACGATTTTAGATAGTAAATTTTATAAAATGAAACAATGTCAGGCCGTATAAATGCAATTTCTATCTTTTTTATTGGTTAATTTTGAGATCCTGATATTACACGAGCGATGGGAATGTACACCGGAGCTGGGTTGCGGGAGCATTTCGCGCAGGAAGTTTCATAAAATTAAAAATATGTATCGTGTGGCAGCGGGTTACGGTGATGAAAACATCTCTTTTATGAAAATTTACCCAGCGGAAAAGATAAAGAAGTAGACCTTAATTTTAAATCGTTTGTTTTTTATTCCCGCGTTATGAAGCAGTTTCGAAATGGAAAAGAGATTGCTGACCCGCAATATTTTTTGCTGGATTCTAAAATTAATTTTCCAGATTTAAATAATCTTCCGGCATTTGCTAATTTAAAAGATGTCAACAGTATCGTAAGTCAGTTAGGGGCCGCGCTTCAGTTTGACGGACGAGATAATATTTTTACTCCCGATAAAGGAATAGGGCTGCAGTCCGACTTTTTTTGGTCGGATAAAGCAATAGGCAGTGATTACCAGGCCTGGCGAATAAATTTATCTGCAATAGTTTATTATCCTCTAGCTAAAAAATTAATTGGAGGACTCAGGATCGAAGGAGAACAGGTATTGGGAAGTCCGACTTTTTATCTTCGTCCGGGAATTAACCTAAGAGGAATTCCTGCCGCCCGATATCAGGGTAAAGCCAGTATTGTTACCGAAGGGAATTGAGATGGGATTTGTACAGAAGATGGAGTCTTATGGGATATGGAGGAGTTGCAAGTGCTTTTAACGATTGGGATAAAGCTTTTGCCAAACAGATAGTTTACAGTTAAGGAACAGGTTTTAGATATTTACTGGCCCGAAAATTCAAACTTCGAATGGGAGTTGATGTTGCAAAAGGTAATGAGGAGTGGGCTTATTATGTCGTCTTTGGTAGCAATTGGTTATGATAATTAGAATTTCAATTAGTTAGTTTATATAGCCAAAGTCTCAATAGGTATTAACTGTTGAGACTTTTTGTTTGTATCAGGTTCATACAATAAAAGCTTTATGATTTAGGTTTTAAATAAATTATATCCTTAACTAAAAAAATAGAGTTACCTTTTAACTACAATAATCTAGAGAGCATAGATATGAAAGATATAGCAAAACGTTTTAAAGAAAATCCTTTATTATCGCCATCTGATATACCGGCAAGTCGAGAAGGATTAGAAATTACCTGCCTCCTAAATCCCGGAGTATTTCAGTTTGACAATAAAACCTGGCTGGTCGTAAGAGTTGCCGAAAGACCGCAGCAAAAAGAAAATATGATTTCTTTCCCGATATTAACAGAAAAAGGCGCTATTAAAATCATTGAAATAGCAAAAGATGATCCCGATTTAATAGCCACTGATGCCAGAGTGATCAATTACAAAGGAGTGGATTATTTGACCACATTGTCGCATTTGAGATTATTAAGCAGCGAAGACGGGCTTCATTTTTACGAACCTGAAAATTATCCCCATCTCGTTGGCGAAGGAGTTCTTGAAATTTTTGGGATAGAAGATTGTCGCGTTGCTTTGATCGAAGGAACCTACTATTTAACCTTTACGGCTGTATCAGACAACGGTGTTGGAGTTGGTTTAAGAACCACAACCGACTGGAAAATTTTTAAAAAACACGGTATGATATTGCCGGCACACAATAAAGATTGTGCCATTTTCGAGGAAAAAATAAACGGTTTGTTTTATGCCCTACACCGCCCGAGCAGCGTAGATATTGGCGGTAACTATATATGGTTAGCAACATCTCCGGATGGAACTCATTGGGGAAATCATAAGTGCATTATTAAAACAAGAAAAGGATTCTGGGATAGCAAAAGGGTTGGGGCAGGAGCTGCTCCTATAAAAACAGACAAAGGCTGGCTAGAGATTTATCATGGCGCCAATGAAAATCATCAATACTGTTTAGGAGCTTTTTTAATGGATCCCGAAGATCCTTCAAAAATAATTGCCAGAACCCACGAACCCATTATGGTACCGACTACAGATTATGAATTAAGCGGTTTTTTTGGAAATGTAGTATTTACAAATGGTTATATCATTGAACCTGATGGCGATACCATAACGATTTATTACGGGGCTTCTGATGAATTTGTTTGTGGTGCACAATTTTCAATAAAAGATATTTTTTTACTGCTGAAAATCTAATGCTTTATAAAAAGGGCGAAGTAAATCTCCCGATTGGTTCATTTATTTCTTCCAATACGGTTTAATGATTTTGTTTTCCTTGCGGCTCAAAATTAATAATATTAGGGTTCCTAAAGCACAAAAAGCAATTGCCTGTATCGATCCTTCGGGACCAAATGCTCCACCGGTAATAAATTCCGGACCTTGTATTTTGGCTTCTAACAAACTCTTTGTTTTTTCGTTTCCGGAAGTGATCGCGCCAAAAATCCCTGATTGGGTAAAATTCCACGCAAAATGTAAAGCAATTGGCATCCATAAACTACGGCTGTAAATAAAAGCAGCACCCATCAAAAAACCTGCGGTAGTAATGCATATTCCCGAAATTAAACTACTGTGAGGATTTGCCAGATGCAAAGCACCAAATAGTAGTGACGAAATGGTCAAAGCAATATAGCTCCCCAGTTTTTCTTCCATAATTCTAAATATAATGCCTCGTATCAATATTTCTTCAATAATGGCCACGGTAAACATAAGGGCAAACGGAATCAGGATAAACGAAACGGGGTTGATGTTGATAACGCTGTAACTTCCGTTAAGGTAAATTACTAAAATAGTAAGCGATTGCAGCATAAAACCAATTGAAGTACCAATGATTAGATTTTTTGCAAGACCTTTTGAAGCAAACTCGGTTACGGTTCTTTTGTCATATTTTTTAAAGAAAAGGATATAATTAAAAACGCACGATGCCGAAACAAAAAGACCTTTGAGAAGATTTCGGTAGTCTTTATCGAGAGAAGTTAAACCAAGTAATTTTACCGCAATTTGCTGACCAATAATAACAACCGCCATAAAAGTAAGTAAGGCAAGGATAATTTTGGTTATAGGAGAATTAAAAGTTCTTTGTTTTAAAGTAAGCGTTTCCATTTGATTGTGTTTTTATGATTTATGATGAAGCAAATGTAAATCGCGCCAAAACCAAAAAATAGAATGAAATTTGCCTCCCTTATAATTTTTGAAATTGTTTGGGTAAAAATCCCGTTTGATTTTTGAAGGTTCTTATAAAATGACTTTGATCTGCAAATCCGCATTGAAAACTAATTTCGGTCAAATTAGTTTGGTTAGATTCTATTAGCGAAAGCGAACGGTCTATTTTTATGCGGCGCATATATTCACCTAAAGTACAGCCAAAATATTTAGGGAAATGCTTGGATATCGTGATAGGATTTAAGTTTAAAACCTGAGCCAGATCCTGCAAGTTTGGATTTTCGTTCCAGCAATCATTCAGTAATTCGTTTAAACTCTTTACCCAAAACGGACTTTTTTCGTATTTTTCCATATGTGTGTTAGCATTCGATAATTGTGCAAATAACATGTTGATCGTATCGCCGGAAAAAGGATCAGCCACCATCGATTCTTTAAAAATCTTCAGAATCAAAAATTTGGTAAGCGCAGTATTCCGGATCGATTTTTCGATAATGGCTTCAGAGATTTGAAGTTCTTTCAGCAGGTTTTCTTCTATTTCGATATTGATGTTTTTAGAAGGGAAAAGAGTATCCTGATTAAGATGTAATTCGTCGCTGTGGTAAAATAATAACGAACCCGGACCCACAACCTTAGTGGAGTTTTTTCGTTTTTCGGCCGTTCCGCCTTTCAGGAATAGCGTAATGTGTGCATTATTATGCGAATGCCATCCTTCGTAAACCTTTTGCTGATACTCCGTTTCGACAACCGCAATGCCTTGCTTGTTGTTGAAGCTATTTTTGGTATTACCCAAATATTTTTCTTTTTCGAGTTCGAACATTTTTCAGGATTGTGAGTGGCATTTACACCAGCCAAATTACTACATATTTGTTAAAAGTAAAAATCATTTGTTTTTGATTCTGTTTGAGTTACGGTTTTGCATATTTTGTAAGAGATTATAGCTTAATAAAAATATTTTGTAAATATTAACGGTTAAACCTTAGCTTTTTTGTATAAAATTTAATTGTTTTGTAACAAAAAATAAATTACCACAACTAATTTATTAAATCATTAAATAAATATTATGAATACATTTTCATTCAAATCAGTACTTGCTGCTTCGGTTTTTTTTGTTGGAGCAACCGGCTGTTTTGCACAAGACATTTTAGTGAATTCACTAAAACTGAATGCAAGCGAAAAAAGTAAAGAAAACTTTAAATTCACTGACGTAATCAATTTAGGAACTACTTCTGTAAAACTTCAGGGTTCTTCAGGAACATGTTGGAGTTATTCTACCAACTCTTTCTTAGAGTCAGAAATGATTCGTTTAGGAAAACAACCGGTAGAATTATCTCAGATTTACTCTGCAAGAAACGTTTATGTAGAAAAAGGGGTTAATTATGTACGTATGCACGGAGCTGTTACTTTAGGCGACGGTGGAGCATTACACGATGTGATTAATATGTATAAAAAATACGGAACTGTACCAAGAGAAGTTTACACAGGATTAAACTACGGAACAGATAAAAATAAATTTGGCGAAATGGCAGCGCTTATCGAAGGTGTTTTGACTGCTGTAGTTAAAAACCCTAACGGAGAATTAACGCCAAACTGGAAAAAAGCCTACACTGCAGTTATCGATTCTTATTTAGGAACTGTACCAGAAAACTTTGCCTACAAAGGAAAAAACTACACGCCACAAACTTTTGCTAAAGAAGTAGTGGGAATTAATCCTGATGAGTATGTAGAGATTTCATCGTTTACAACGTCTCCGTATTACCAAAAAACAACTATGATGGTACCAGACAACTGGTCATTTGATCAGGTCTACAACGTAAAAGTAAACGACATGACCGATGTTATCGACAATGCTTTGAAAAAAGGATACACGGTAGCCTGGGCAACTGATGTAAGCGAGAAAAGCTTTAGCTGGAAAAACGGTGTAGCTTATGTGTCAACAAAGAAATTTGATGATATGACTGCCGAAGAAAAAGCAGACATGTTCAACGGACCAAAAGCTGAACCGGAAATTACTCCAGAAATGCGTCAGGCTGCGTTTGATAACTACACTACAACAGACGATCACGGAATGCACATTATAGGTATTGCAAAAGACCAGACCGGAAAAGAATATTACATCGTAAAAAATTCATGGGGAGCAACAAACGACTACAAAGGATACTTGTTTGTGACTAAAAACTTTGTGAAATATAAAACAACCGCTTTGTTACTAAACAAAGGCGGAATTCCAACTGAAATTGCTAAGAAGTTAGGGGTTTAAGTTTATTCCAGATTTTATAATATTAAAAAAGCGCTACAATTAGATTGTGGCGCTTTTTTTGTTGAAATATTGGAAACTAAACTTATATATTACGTTTAAACGTTTTTTTATGGGATTTTATAGGTTTTATAATATAACGAAATAAAATATTAACTATCTTTATATCAGTTATTTATATTGAATGAATAATCTCAAACCATCATGAAAACTTATGGAATACTTTTTATGGTAATTGTGTTTAATTTTTCTTTTAGCTGTTTCGGGCAAAGCAAAGATAATGCTGCCGCCATTACAGCAATTGAGAATGCAACCGTGCGTTCTGATAATTCCTCTAAAGAAAATTTGGTAATTGTAGGCTATTATGTAGAGGAGACCATTAATATGACTTTTGGGAAAAGAATTACCAAATATGAAGTTTCAAAATTAGGCATGGTCAATACTTATGACCTCGGGCCCAATAATACCAGAGTGGTCACTCCAATATATAGAAAATCCAAAGTAAAAAAAGTTGATGTAGCCTTACAGTCGAAAACCTTTATTGATAGCAGCGCTACAGATATCCCGCCAATCAAAGTCGAAGTAATCGCTCCAACCGAAGATCCAAAATATGTAACGATTGATGTAGTCGACACCTATGCGAAAGTTTTAGGCAAAGGCTACAAATCCATAGAGATGCTGACAAAAGTGGCAGACAGGGCTTATTTTGATGGTGATTTGGCTACAGCAGCCAAATACTACGAAGAACTGTTTATTATGAAAACAGATTTAGATGCCATGTATTATTATCGTTACGCAGAATCTCTAAAAGGTATCAATCAAATGGGCAAAGCAAATGAAGCGATGCTATTGTTTGAAAGTAAAAATACTAGCAACAATGTAGTAAAACATAATAAATTGGTGAGGAACTAGAGGTTAATTCTTGAAAAGAATTATGATCATAGGTGTTTGAGCATAGCTCACGGTTTCAATCGTTGGAACGCAATACATCTCTTGATACAATCTTACTGTTGAAACTAAGGGTGTAATTGAAATGTGGTAAAATTTGGATTCAATACAAACATTATAAAACAAAAAAAAGACTATTGTATGATAGTCTTTTTTTTTAAGCTCCCCCTCTTGTCCCGATAGCTATCGGGAGAACCAACCCCGATAGCTATCGGGGTTCTGATTAACAGTTTTGGTTGTATATGTCTTTAAGTTTTAAAATGATATCCGGGTACTTAATAAGATTTTCGATATAGGTTTTGCTTTTTATTTTTTTAATATGGCTTTCAATTTTTAATGCTTGTGGTTTGCTAATATTTATGCGTAATTTTTACTGCTCCTCAGGTTTACGTATTGATCGCGTATTGATTGCGTATTGATCGTCCCTTATACCATAGTTTACTTAACTTTAATACAAAAAAAATACCACTTACATTTCGTAAGTGGTATTTAATAGCTCCCCCTCTTGGGCTCGAACCAAGGACCCTCTGATTAACAGTCAGATGCTCTAACCAACTGAGCTAAGGAGGAATCACCTTAAAGGTAAATATGTTTGCTAAAAAAAGTTGCTCCCCCTCTTGGGCTCGAACCAAGGACCCTCTGATTAACAGTCAGATGCTCTAACCAACTGAGCTAAGGAGGAAGTTGTTGCTCTTTTTAGCGAGTGCAAATATAGATCATTTTTTAGATTCTCAAAAACATTTTTGCACTTTTTATATATTTTTTTTTCTACTTGACAATCGCCTTATAAATATCGTTTCCGTTAGCGAACAAAAGTAGTGTTATAAGTAGAACGAAACCAACGATTTGGGCATTTTCAAGGAATTTATCGCTCGGTTTTCGGCCACTAATTATTTCGTATAATAAAAACATAACATGACCACCATCAAGAGCCGGAATTGGCAATAAATTCATAACTCCAAGCATAATCGACAATAAAGCGGTGATCGACCAGAAAGTTTCCCAGCTCCAAGTGCTAGGGAAAATGTTAAAAATTGCCGCAAAACCACCTACTTGTTTGTATGCTTTTGTTTCAGGATTAAAAATCATTTTAAGCTGTTTTCCGTAACTTACTAATTGATCTTTCCCTTTTGTTAACCCAACCGGAATTGATTCAAAGAAACTATAGTTTTTAGTGCTTACTTTATAGTAGCCTAATTTTTCTAAAGATTCGATATTTAATCCGCCAACACCAACACCTAATTTTCCCTCTTTAGAAACTTTAACCGTAACGGGTACTTGTTTCAAGTCACGTAAAACAACGGCAGGAATTGTTTTTCCTTTATTGCTCTCTAAAATCGTTTTAACCTGATCGTAATATCTTGCATCCTGACCATTTAGAGTCACAATTAAATCTTTTGGCTGTAAGGATGTATTTCCTGATTCCGGAGTAACGCTTGCTATTGCAAAAGGAATTCTCATTCCAACAAGCAATCCTTTTTCATGTTTTGATAATTGATCGGCAAAATCATTCGGAATATTGATCGTTTCTTGCTTTCCGGCTCTTTCGATCAAAACTTGCTTCGCCAGGATAATATTCATGTTTAACTCTTTGTCAAAATTTTCGACTTTTTTGCCGTCAATCGAAATGATTTTGTCTCCGGTTCTAAAACCAGCTTTAATCATCGCTGGATTTTCGATCAAAACACCATCTTTTAAATCAGCATTTGCAACATACATATCGCCATAAGCAAACGCCATACCTATATATATAATAAATGCCAGAATAAAGTTTACTGTAACTCCTCCCAACATAATAATCAAACGTTGCCATGCCGGTTTAGAACGAAATTCCCAAGGTTGAGGTGGCAAAGCCATTTGGTCTTTGTCCATACTTTCGTCGATCATTCCGGAGATTTTTACATAACCTCCAAGTGGTAACCAACCAATTCCGTATTCGGTTTCGCCAATTTTCTTTTTTAATAGAGAATATTTAACATCAAAAAATAAGTAAAATTTTTCGACTCTTGTTTTAAATAATTTTGCAGGGATAAAATGCCCTAATTCGTGAAGAATAATAAGTAAAGATAAACTCAATAGAAATTGAGAGAGTTTGATAACTATATCCATTTTGTATTTTTAGTTCGTAATTTAACGCACAAAAGTAACGTTTTCTGATTTAATTTAGACCGCAAGATAACACTTAAGGTTTTAAATTCTTGTTAATAATTGTTGCATACTTTATAAATTAAGAAATGCTCATTTTGTTTTTCTTTATTAGTAACTCATTTTTAATTAATGTTACAATTGTCTTAATATGAAATATTAAAATTATTATATTGCGTATTATTTTTCTTTCAATAAAAATTTCTGGTTAAAATAATGCCGGAGCTCATTTCTACTAATCTACTAATAAATAATTAAATATGAAAAAATACATTTTTGAAGGCACACAGGAAAACAGAATGTCGATGGTAATTTATTTAATAATAATTTATGTTTTTTCTTTATATTTCCTAGGAAAGATCGTGGGTAAAGCACTTTTTTATTTTAGCCATTACTAGAAAATTATGCAAACTAAAAACAACTACTATATAATTATTAGTGCGGCAATTTTAATGTTTTTTACTATTTATACATTTTAAAAAGGAATTCTTTTGGGGAAGGCTTTGGTGCATTAGAAGGTCCTAAAATTAAATACTAAACTAAAATTAAACTGCTCTTTATATTTAAAGTAAGTTGCTAAAACTTACTTTGAGTAAATATTTGCTTTAAATGTTTGTTAATTAATAAACATTTAGATTTCTCTTTTTACCAAGATGCCGTAACTTTACTTTTTAAACTTTATCATACTCAATTGATATTGTAAAACCATTAAAAGTTACAACATGGCTTCATTATTATTTTCTCCACTTACTATAAAAAAAATCACTTTAAAAAATAGAATCGTTATTTCGCCAATGTGTCAATATTCAGCAATTGACGGATTTGCAAAAGATTGGCATTTAGTTCACTTAGGTAGTCGTGCCAGTGGCGGAGTAGGACTGATTATTCAGGAAGCAACAGCAGTTTCTCCCGAAGCCAGAATTTCTCCATCTGACTTAGGAATTTGGAAAGACGAACATATCGAGAAACTAAAAACAATCAACGCATTTATAGTTTCTCAAAATTCGATTCCCGGAATTCAATTGGCACATGCTGGACGAAAAGCAAGTGTTTCGGCTCCTTGGGAAGGCAATAAAAAATTAGATTTCGATCAGGGCGGATGGCAAACAGTTTCTGCGAGCGCGATTCCGTATCATGATGGAGAACCATTTCTTCCTGAAGCTTTAGACCAAAACGGAATCCAGAAAGTAATTTCAGATTTTAAAGCTGCGACAAAAAGAGCGGTTCAGGCTGGTTATCAGGTAATGGAAGTTCACGGAGCGCACGGTTATTTATTGCACCAGTTTTTATCCCCTTTAACGAATGTGAGAACTGATCAATATGGAGGAAGTTTCGAAAACAGAATCCGTTTTACCTTAGAGATTGTAGCAGCTGTACAATCAGAATGGCCATCAGATTTGCCTTTATTCGTTAGAATTTCAGCGACAGACTGGGCAGAAGGAGGATGGAATCCCGAAGAATCAGTAAAACTTTCTAAAATCTTAAAAGAAAAAGGAGTAGATTTAATTGATGTTTCATCAGGCGGATTGGTATCACACCAAAAAATTGAATTAAAACAGGGTTATCAGGTTCAGTTTGCAGAAAAAGTAAAGAAAGAAGCAGCTGTTTTAACTGGAGCCGTAGGTTTAATTACCGAAGCACATCAAGCCGAAGCAATTCTGGAAAGCAATCAGGCCGATGTAGTTTTATTCGCCAGAGAATCCCTTAGAAATTCTAACTTACCTTTAGATTTCGCCAGAGAATTAAACGACGATATTCAATGGCCAAAACAATACGAACGCGCTAAGATTAAATAAAATTTATTGCCACAGATTGCACAGATTAGATTGATTTTAAAAAGAATGTTGCCACAAATTGCACTAATTCCCACTAATTTATTAAGTTTTTAAACGCAAGGATTTGTGAAAATTAGTGCAATTCGTGGCAAAAAAAATAATTTTAATCAAATTAATCTGTGGTAGAAAAAAACTAAATACCATACAAAATGCAAAAAATAAAAACAGCACTATTATCATACGGAATGTCAGGAAAAGTCTTTCATGCTCCGTTTTTAAATATTCACCCCGGATTTGAACTTTTAGGATCTTGGGAAAGAAGCAAAAAACTCATTCAGGAAGATTATCCAACAGTAAAAAGCTATCCTTCGATAGACGATTTATTAGCAGACGATGTCGATTTGGTAATTGTAAATACACCGGTTGGAACCCATTTCGAATATGCTAAAAAAGTTTTATTGGCAGGAAAACACGCTGTTGTCGAAAAAGCATTTACAACAACAGTTGCCGAAGCCGAAGAATTGGCTGCAATCGCCAAAGAAAAGGGACTGAAATTGGCCGTTTTCCAAAACAGAAGATGGGATAGTGATTTTAAAACCGTTCAAAAAGTAATCAAAGAAGGAGTTTTGGGAGATTTGGTCGAAGCCGAATTTCATTTTGACAGATACAATCCTTTGCTAAGTGCCAAAGCACATAAAGAAACCGTAAACGATGGAGCAGGAATCCTGAAAGATTTAGGCCCACATTTAATCGATCAGGCCGTTTGTTTATTTGGTTCACCAAAATCGGTTTTTGGAGATATTCGCTATACCAGAGAAAATTCGTTGGTCGATGACTGGATCGATTTATTATTGATTTATGAAGATTTCAGAGTACGACTAAAAGCAAGTTTCTTTGTTAGAGAAGCCAATCCTGCGTATACCATTCACGGTAAAGAAGGATCTTTTCTTAAACCAAGAGGAGATGTTCAGGAAGATGAATTAAAATTGGGTAAAAAACCAAACTTAGAATCCTGGGGAGTAGAATCTGAAACACTACAAGGATTATTGCATAATGAAGTTGACGGAAAAGAAATACGTGAAAAGATCCCAACACTTCAGGGGAATTATTTCTCCTTTTTTGATGGTGTTTATGAATCAATTGCAAATAACAAAACAGAACCCGTTACAGCACAAGATGGTGTAAAAGTGATGCAAATTATAGAAGCAGCAATCGCAAGTCATGCACAGCAAAAGGTAATTAATTTGTAGATAAAGTTAGCCCACAGGTTTTACGTATTTTACGGATTGACGCAGATTTTTTATTAATCCTTTTAATCTGTGAAATCTGTGGCAAAAAAATAAAATGACCTTGTTGTTTGAAACTTAAGACACACTGCATTGCACCACTACAGAAAACCTAAAAAAAATCTGTGAAAACCCATGTGATCTTTAAAATCCGTGGGCAAAAATCCGGACTACTCTACGTCCCTATAAAAAACCTTTGTCCCTTTGCACCTATGCCCCTTTATAAAAATTTATAAACATACAACGTTATAAATTCACGAACTAGTAAGGTTTTATAGTCTATAAAGTAGCTTTTTAGTACTTTTATGCTAGAATCCAAAAATATATCACTTTGATCAGTTTCAATCCATTATCATTATTCCAAACCAAAGGAAAAATCAAGAAAGTTTACAGAGAAGCAAAAGCCTCTTATTTAAACCGCATTCGTTTTGCTGTGGGAATGTTTTATTTTGGGATGGGATTAAGTTTTGCAACCTGGGCAAGTAGAATTCCTGACATAAAAACCGCTTTACATTTAACCGAAGGTGATTTGGGTTCGATTCTTTTTGCTCTGCCAATGGGTCAGTTGGTCATCATGCCTTTTTCGGGAAAAATGGTGACTAAGTTTGGTAGTCATCGAATATTGGTTTTCTCATTAATAATGTATGTTTTGTGCCTGGCTAATTTAGGTTTGGCAACATCAGCATTGCAATTATCATTAGGATTATTTCTATTTGGAATTTTTGGAAATTTAGCCAACATAGCCGTTAATACACAAGGCGTGTATACCGAAGTGCTTTTCAAAAAAACAATCATGTCCTCTTTTCATGGTATGTGGAGTTTTGCCGGATTCACCGGAGCTTTGGTAGGTTTAGGAATGTTGACTTTAAAACTCACACCATTTCATCATTTTTTGGTTGTGGGCGCAATTGTACTTTTAATGGTAGCCTTCAATTTTAAATTTTTGGTCAGAGCCAAAGAAAAAATAAAAAATAAAACAGCCGAAAAGAAAAAGCTATTTGTAAAACCCGACAGCTCTTTACTTTGGCTCGGCGTAATTGGCTTTTGCAGTATGGCGAGCGAAGGTGTAATGTTCGACTGGAGCGGAGTTTACTTTAAAGATATTGTACAAGCTCCGGGACCTTTGGTGATTTTAGGATATACTTCCTTCATGATCATGATGGCTAGCGGACGATTTTTAGGTGATGGTCTCATCAATAAGTTTGGACGTGAACGCGTGATGCAAATTAGCGGCGTCATGATTTCTGTTGGGCTTTTTACCGCAGTTTTTCTTCCTTATATTATTCCTTGTACCATTGCTTTTATGCTTGTAGGATTAGGAGTTGCTACCATTGTGCCTACCGTTTATAGTATGGCAGGAAAAAATCCAACCGTTCCTCCCGGAGAGGCCTTAACGATTGTTTCGAGTGTAAGTTTCTTAGGTTTTTTGATGGGACCTCCCGTAATTGGACATATCGCTCAGAATTTCGGACTTCAGTTTTCCTTTGCCTTTATCGGAATCTTTGGTGTTCTGATCGCCTTTATGGTTTCTAAAATTAGAACTACTGAAGCATAATTTTTTCAGGAGCTAATCCCGCACCCGAGCCTGAAAGTGCGAACTGGCGAAGGAATCTGTTAGAATCTTTGTGGCTCCCGATAGATATGGGGACCGCCACAAAAGGATTTCCACTTCTATCGGGCTAGGACAATCATTTTCATAACAATATTTGCGTTTAATTTGGCATACAGAAATGACATACAATAAGCAAAAATCATTTTAATCTGTATAATCTGTGGCTCAAATAAAATATCGAAATTTCATGCGACTTTACAGAGATTAATTAATGAGTAAAAAGCAGTTATTTATAAGAAAATTACTTTGTTATTGTTTTTTATTTATATTTGAAGTTCGAAATTAAGTTTCGTATTTATCGAAAGTCTTTTCCAAAGACCAATTTTATCTTTTGATGTAAGGATTGAAAGTTTTGAAAATCAAAACGACTCAATCTGAAAACTATTTATCAAAGTAAATTGGGTTTTTCATGGGAAAGAAATACATGGTGCTTTTTATTTTATTGTCTTTTAGTTTTGCATTTGCACAGCAAGAAACTACTTTCTCGGGAATAGTAATCGATGCAAAAACACAAAGCCCTCTTGAAAATGTTGAGGTAAGCATCCCGAATTCTTCGATCACACAACTTACCAATACAAACGGAAAATTCGAATTGCATTCTGCTATAAAAGGAGAACAATTATTAATACTGCGTAGTCAGAGATATAAAGATTTACTTTTAAAGATAAATTCAAATCGGGAGCAAACCGTCAATCTTGGAATACTACAATTAGAAGATAATTTTTCAGATGATGTTCCTGCAACGTTAATCACATTATTAGACAGCGATTTATCAGATGATAATAGCTCGTCAGAAATGACTTCAGGACTTTTACAATCTTCAAAAGATGTTTTTATGCAGACTTCAGCCTTCAATTGGGGTCAGGCCCGATTTAGGGTTCGGGGTCTGGACAGCGAAAACGGAACAATGATGCTCAATGGAATGGTCTTAAAGTCGACTCACTCTTAAATGCTTTAGAGGTGTATATCTCAACTAATTTTGACGGATCAAATGTCACAAAGGCAAAATGGACAAAATTAGAAGCAAATTTACCTTCATTGTCAACGTCAACAAGGCAATTTATAAGCTCCGGCGGAATAGATTTATCTGCATATTCAGGAAATATTCATATTGCATTCAAATACATAGGTTCAGGGAAGGATAAAACGTTGAATGAAGCTTTTATGGTTGATGATGTTAAAATTTTTGGAGAAAAGTAAGGTGTTCAATTTTAAAAATAAAATTAAAGTCCTGATTTTTAAGCGATAATTTAATTGTGTGTTGTTTTTAAGTTTTAAACTGTTAAAATTTAATTGAATTTTGTATTTTGGCCATTCCAAATCAATACAAATACCACATGAAAACCTACTTTATCGCCATCATGATGATGGTTTTTCCATGCTTGTTGCACAGTCAGGATCAAAATGCTCCTGTTAGATTAAAGCAAATTAACATTGTAAAAACAAATTACCAAAACTCGAAGGATGGTGAAATTGTAAACAAAACAGTTGTTTTTAAAGACGGTAAAATACAAACCATCACCACATCAGATGTTGTTCAGCATTTTTTTTATAACACTAAAGGATTGTTGGATAAAACTGTAAAAGACAAAGTGGGAAGCGAATGGAAAGAAGTCGTGAATTACTCTTATGATGCAGATAATAACATTACAAAATTCGTTAAAAAATATCAGGAAGGTAATGACTATATTACCAAAACAGTAACTTTTGGCTACGAGGGAGCAAGAGTAAAAGTAATTACCAAAAAAAGTACGAATCACCAAAATATTGTTGATGATGTAGAATATATTGTAGAGAACGGTATAATTGTAAGACGTACTACGAGAGACAGAAACAAAGCAATAATTGGTAAAATTGAATATGTTTATATTAATGATAATGTTGCTAAACATAAAGGTCTCGTAGGGGATAAAATATCTAAAACGTATACTTTTGATGATAAAAAATCAGTAGATCAATTAATTGTTCAGAGCTTGTTTGGTGATAATTATAAAGTAATTGTACCCATGATTTCGTATCACGAAGAAGAGTTTAGTTTTGAAGCAATATCCTATAACAACGAAATGAATTTTAGTCCATCTTCAACAGTTTTAGTTGGTGTGAGCAGAAAATTCAAATACAATAAATTAAACTATCCAATCTCCTGTTCTCAGATTGAAGAAAACGGAATTGTAAAAACAGAAAAAACTTTTATTTACGAATAAATATAAACTTTTCAATTTAGTTAAAACCATCTGGAAATTAAGTCTGTTCTTAATTTTTAGATGGTTTGCCTTTTTATAGAAACACTAATTTCCCAAATAGAACTTAAAAACGGAATTCTATAAGCATTAGTACCTTACAAATCATTAAATTTGCACCTTATTCAAAGCTATGTTAGAAAAAGAAATTATAAATTTTGAGAAAACGGCCATTGTTGGTATTGTGACTCAAAATCAAAGTGAAGAAAAACTTAACGAATATCTTGATGAATTAGAGTTTTTGACATTTACCGCAGGAGGTGAAGTTATTAAACGCTTTTCTCAAAAAATGGAACGCCCAAATCCTAAGACTTTTGTTGGAACAGGGAAAATTGAAGAAATCAATCTTTTTGTAAAAGAAAACGACATATCGACTTTAATCTTTGATGATGAATTATCACCATCGCAACAAAAGAATATCTCTAAAATTATAGATTGTAAAATCTTAGACAGAACACACCTTATTCTGGATATTTTTGCGCAAAGAGCCGAAACATCGTATGCAAGAACGCAGGTAGAGCTGGCGCAATGTCAGTATTTATTGCCTAGACTTTCTGGTATGTGGACTCACCTTGAGCGTCAAAAAGGAGGAATTGGAATGCGTGGACCCGGAGAAACCGAGATTGAAACAGACAGACGTATTGTTCGTGATCGTATTTCGCTCTTAAAAGAAAAAATAAAAACAATTGACAAACAAATGGGCGTGCAGCGCAGTAATCGTGGTGCAATGGTTCGTGTGGCTCTTGTGGGGTATACCAATGTTGGGAAATCGACATTGATGAATGCGGTAGGTAAAAGTGATGTTTTTGTTGAGAATAAATTATTCGCAACCCTGGATACCACAGTTAGAAAAGTAGTGATTAAAAACTTACCTTTCTTATTGTCGGATACTGTAGGTTTTATTAGAAAATTACCAACTCAATTGGTAGATTCTTTTAAAAGTACCTTAGATGAGGTTCGCGAGGCCGATTTACTTTTGCATGTTGTAGATATTTCGCATCCTGATTTTGAGGATCATATCGAATCTGTAAATCAAACGTTGTTAGAAATCAAGAGTAATGATAAACCAACGATTATGGTTTTTAATAAAATTGATGCTTACAAGCATTTGACAATTGATGAAGATGATTTGATTACTGAAAAAACAAGAAGACATTACACACTTGAGGAATGGAAACAAACCTGGATGAGTAATGTTGGTCAGAATAAAGCATTGTTTATTTCGGCTACACAAAAAGAAAATTTTGAAGAATTTAGAGAAATAGTTTACGAAGCAGTTCGTCAAATACATATCACGAGATTTCCTTATAATAAATTTTTGTATCCGGATTATAAAGATGCAATTGAAAAAGAAGAAGATTCCGAAGATCAGGAATAAATTATTTTACCGCAAAGAGCGCAAGATTTTATAGTAAATACCTAAGGAAAACACAAAGTTCGCAAAGCTAAATCTATATAGCTTTGCGAACTTTTTTTTTTAGTTTTATGTTCTTAAGGATTAATTTAGCTAAGATACAGAAGTCCATAATATAAACTTTGTGTCCTTGCGGCTTTGCGAGATTATTTCAGCCCGGTAAAAAAATCCTTGCGTTCTTTGCGGTAAAATATGTTTTAAATTAGAATCCGAAATTAATCCCTAAACCAAATACTTCTCTGGTTTGAAAACCTTTAAAAGCATTATCATCATAAATAGCCTGGAACGATAAATTGGCAGATAAAAACTTGTTCACTTTCATGATAATATTCAAAGAGTAATTGATATCTACGTTTTGTGGATCTTCTAAGTAATTAGAATATAAATTCAAAGTATTTTCAGCAGTTACATTGGTCATGATCGCCAATTTGTAATAAACAGATGCATAGAAACCTAATTCGTAACGCATCGTTTTGTTAGCATCGACACCAAAATAAGAACCATCAACATAAGGTAATCCGGTAGACTGATCAATTTCTGATGTGTAAGCCCCATCTACAAAGGTAAATTTAGAGGTTAAAGGCGCAAAGTTGATTTTTAGATTATCATCTTTTGTCCAATAAATACCAGGACCAGTAGTAAGATAACCCGGAGACATAAATTTGGTGTTTTCAGTTCTAATTTCCTTTCCGTTTTCATCCTTGCCATACAAGTAACCGGTTGAAAATTGAGTTCTGAAATTTAAGAAATAAGAATAATACCATTCGCCAAAAGCTCTCTTTCCCAGGATTGAATTGAATTCAAGACGGTCATCAGTCTTTTTTTCGTAGTCGGCATTTTTAGTTTGTAAAAGTCCGTAAGAAGCCAAAACTTTATTATCCCAGGTAAGATCGTCTTTCTTATAGTTGAAATCGTAGTTGATTCCTAAAGTTCCCGAAAAGCTATCTTCACCTCCTGCAATCCAGTTATTAAAGCTTGATTGATTTAGTAAAAGAGAAACTGTTCCTTTGGCTTTCCAGCCTTCTCCCTCGATAGTATCATTTATTTTCTTTACTGCTTTTTCAGTGTTTTGGATCAATTCTTTTTCAGAATTTTGGGCTTGAACAAAAGTTAAGTTCGCTAAAATAAAAAGTAATAACGTTAGCTTTCTCATGGTATATAGTTTAAATGTGTAAGAACAAATATACTAAAAAACCGTTAAAAGGTAGGGTATTGTTGATTGTAAAAGAAAGTTATTTCTTAGAATCTTTGTATAAAGGTACTGCTGAGCAAGCTTCGCCGTACATAATACTTCTTGCAAAAGGTTGTAGATAAGTTGCGGCTAAAATATAAGCACGCGTTGGTACGGGCTTTTTCGAACATCCCTTTACAATAACAGGTTTGTTTTTGTATTCAGAATAATCAAGTTTACTTAGAATCTCTTCATACAAACTTGCGTCTAAATCTTCAATAGTTCCGTTGACTACTTTTTTGGCATAAGGTGCCAATTGAATCGCTACCAAAATAGACGACCAGGCAGGAACAATAGCATCTGTACTACAGTTTATAGCCACATATTGATCTTGATATTGCGACCAATCGTGATTTTTTAGGTGCTCTCTAAAGTCTTTTTCTTTTAATAAAAAACCTTCTAAAAGCCATTGTGAAATGTCAATTTGCATACGCGCTCCTTTTGGATAATAATCCTCAAGATCAAAAACTTCTAAGGCACTATTGGCAACTTTATTGATGATTTCTTCCATTTTCTCTAGTTTGCAGTTTACAGTCTCAGTCACAGTTAAATACTGAAAACTGAGACTAAGAACTGTACTTTTTTTAAAGCATTCCTAATTCTAATTTTGCTTCTTCGCTCATTAAATCCTTGCTCCATGGCGGATCGAAAGTAATTTCAACATCAACATCTTTTATGTTTTCGATGGTTTTTACTTTTTCTTCTACTTCTCTTGGTAAACTTTCCGCAACCGGACAGTTAGGAGATGTTAATGTCATCAGGATTTTTACTTCGTAATCTGTATTTACCATTACATCATAAATCAATCCTAATTCGTAAATATCTACAGGAATCTCCGGATCGTAAATGCTTTTTAAAACTTTTACAATTGATTCTCCTAATTCGTTTGTGTCTATTTCTTGTTCCATTTTTTTGTTTTGTTTTTTTTCACCATATAAGTGATGTAAGTTCATTTAAACAGCAAGTGTTTTTTTTCTTACCATTAAGATATTAAGAAAATTAAGTTCTATTTCTTATGAAACTTAATATCTTAATGGTTCAAATTAAAAACATTATGTTTGAAAATTTTAATTTCTGTTTTTAGCATCAAAAGCCAAAGCGTACATTTTGATGTTTTTAATCATCGAAACCAATCCGTTGGCGCGGGTGGCAGACAGATGTTCTTTTAAACCAATTTCATCAATAAATTCAGTATCAGCTTTTATAATGTCTTCTGCTTTTTGATTAGAGAATGCACGAATTAAAATAGCGATAATTCCTTTGGTCAAAATAGCATCACTATCAGCGGTAAAGACAATTTTATCGTCTTTTTGTTCGCCTTGTAACCAAACTTTCGATTGGCAGCCTTTGATTAAATTCTCTTCTGTTTTGTATTCTTCTTTGATCAACGGAAGACTTTTTCCTAATTCGATGATGTACTCATAACGTTGCATCCAATCGTCGAACATCGAAAATTCGTCTATTATTTCGTTTTGTATTTCTTTTATTGTCATAATTATTCTTTCGTGAAATCTACCAGCAAATTTACCAATTTTTCTATTTCCTTTGGAGGGTAACCATTGTCGAAACCTGCAGTTTCGTAGATTTTCTGATTCTGAACTATCTTTAAATTTCCAATTGCAGCACCATCGTAAAAACGTTTTTCAGTAGGTCCTTTTAATGTTGGAATACTTTCTAAATTAATTTTCGAAAACTCTGCTACAATCTCTTTCCATTTAGCATCGCTTATTTTAGTTTCTACAGGTTGCGTGTTTTTACCATTGGTAACTGTAACCGTTTTATTTTGAACTACTATCAATTTGTAAAGGCCTCTTGAAACAGCAGAATATTCGATTTGTGTTGATGTCATATCGCTGGTTTTTTGGCTTGAGCAACTTGTTCCAATGAAAATCGTTAAGAGCAATAAAGATAGTATTCGCATAATTTTTTTAGCTTAACATGGTTTTTGCTTTCTTCACCGCTTCAACCATTACATCAATTTCTTCTATTGTATTGTAAAAAGAAAATGAAGCACGGATCGTTCCGGGAATGCAGAAAAAGTTCATGATGGGTTGTGCACAATGATGTCCGGTTCTAACGGCAATTCCTAATTTATCGATAATAGAACCAATATCGTAAGGATGAATTCCATTTATATTAAACGAAACTACAGAAGCTTTATTTTTTCCGGTTCCGTAAATTTTCAAACCTTCAATTTCTAAAAGACGCTTTGTAGCATGCTCCAGTAATTTTTCTTCTTGTTTTTGAATGTTGTGAAAACCAATATGATTTAAATAATCAACAGCAGTTCCTAAAACAATTCCGCCGGCAATGTTTGGAGTTCCGGCTTCAAATTTATGAGGAAGATCAGCATAAGTTGTTTTTTCGAAAGTAACTTCCTTGATCATTTCGCCACCACCCTGATAAGGAGGTAATTTGTTTAACCATTCTTCTTTTCCGTATAAAATCCCGGTTCCGGTTGGACCGCACATTTTATGGCCGGAAAAAGCATAAAAATCACAATCTAAATCCTGAACATCCGGTTTTAAATGCGGAACAGCTTGTGCGCCATCGATCAAAACTGCAGCGCCAACAGCGTGTGCTTTTTCGATCATGTATTTGATAGGATTGATGATTCCTAATGCATTCGAAATATGATTGACCGTAACCACTTTAGTTTTTTCTGAAAGTAAAGCGTCAAAAGCCTCCATAATCAGTTCACCGTCTTCGTTCATTGGGATCACTCTAAGAGTTGCTCCGGTTTTCTCGCATAACATTTGCCAAGGTACAATATTACTATGATGTTCTAAAGAGGAAACTACTACTTCGTCACCAGGTTGTAATATAGAAGCAAAACCGTTGGTTACTAAATTGATTCCGTGCGTTGTTCCGGAAGTAAAAAGTACTTCGTGCGAAAACTTAGCATTGATATGATGTTGGATTTTTACTCTTGAAATTTCGTAAGCATCAGTTGCCAATTGACTTAGTGTGTGAACACCACGGTGAATATTGGCATTTATTTCCTGATAATATGTCGCGATCGCATCGATCACAATTTGTGGTTTTTGTGAGGTTGCTCCGTTATCGAAATATACCAATGGTTTTCCGTTTACTTTTTCCGAAAGTATCGGAAAATCAGCTCTTATTTTTTGGATGTCTAACATGTCTTATTTAGAAAAATTCTATCTACAAAAGTACTAAAACTAAATTGGTTTATCGATCAAAACTATAATTTCCTTTTATGGTACTATCAATCGAAGGATTGAATATTGATTCTATAAAATTAAGTTACGTTTTGTAAAATATGTGAATCCAAAATGTGAATTAGATGCTAAAATCGTGAAGATAAATTATTTATATTGCAGTAAAAATATCTTTTGTGAATATGAAAAAAATCATCAGGTTACTGGCGCTTGTTTTACTGATTGCAGTTTTTTATTTTGGATTTACCACTTATCCAAAGCTTGAATTGATCTCTGGCTTTTCGGCCAAAAGTATTGCCTCGGGACATTTCTTAGATCACAGATCGAAAGAATTGATTGAAAAAGGAGATAATGATATTCCGTTAATGGATTTGGCAACAAATACAATTGATGAAGCCGGGAAATTTGCAACATCTTCGGTCTATGGTTTAAAAGAAAGAAAAGCGATTTATCGTGAAGGTTTAGGTGCCACTTTAATAGATGATGATTATGATGTTTCGAAGCCATATTTACTTCCTAAACGAACTAAATTAGTCAATAATCTTGCTTTTCCTTATGGCAATAATGAACCAAAAGACACCGCGTTCTCGAACATAGATTATACCAAACTAAAAAAAGCCGTTGATGATTCTTTTGATAAAAATGGAGGAAAAGTAAAACGCACCCGAGCAGTTGTGGTTTTGTATAAAGATAAATTGATAGCCGAACAATACGATAAAGGCTTTAATAAAGAAAGCAAGATTTTAGGCTGGTCGATGACAAAAAGCATCACCAATTCTGCTTTTGCAGTTTTGGCAAAACAAGGAAAAATTGATATTTATAAACCGGCACCAATTGTTGAATGGCAAAATGACGAACGTAAAATCATTACTATAAACGATTTGCTTCATATGAATTCAGGTTTAGAATGGGAAGAGAATTACAGTAAAATTTGTGATGCTACAATAATGCTTTTTCAGTCTGGAGATATGGCAAAAGTACAGCGCGAGAAACCAGCTCAGTTTAAACCCAACACACATTGGAATTATTCGTCAGGAACAACCAATTTATTGTCCGGAATTTTAAAAAGTCAGTTTAAAACGCAGCAAGAATATCTTGATTTTTGGTACAGCGCTGTAATCGATAAAATCGGAATGAACTCGATGATTGTTGAGCAAGATATGTCCGGAACTTTCGTAGGTTCATCATATGCCTGGGCAACAGCTAGAGATTGGTCAAAATTTGGGTTATTATACCTGCATAAAGGAAACTGGAACGGAGAGCAAATTCTGGATGAAAGCTGGGTAAAATATTCTGCTACGCCAACCAATACATCTAACGGAGCTTATGGAGCGCAATTTTGGCTAAATGCCGGAGGAAAATTTCCGGATGCTCCTCGTGATATGTTTTATTGCAGCGGATATCAAGGCCAAATGGTGGCGATTATTCCGTCTTTGGATATGGTAATTGTGAGAATGGGACTGAAAGAAGACGATCAGGGATTTGATTTTAATGGTTTTTTGAAAGGGATAATTGATAGTGTGAAGAAATAATTTTATGAAATATAAGTTAAATAACGAAATTGGTTTTTTATACAATTTAGTCTTTAAAATAATTTTTATAGGTTCACTTGGTTTTTTGATATATAGTATCCTGATTCAGGAAATTTCTGCATTTTTTTTCTGTGTAATATTTTCTTTATTTACATTCTTTTTGATTCAAAGATTCAAGAAGTTTAAAACGATAGAATTTGATGAAAAAAATATTTATTTCGATGATATAAAGATCGATTTAAAAGACATAGAGAAGATTGGTATAGGGAAAATTATATTCAAAATAAATTTGGAAGAGGAACCAATAAACTTTTTTTATTCTCCCCTTTTTGATAATAATTTTAATTTACTAAAAACTTTTCATCAAAAACAAATTTAACCGCAATCCCGATAGTTATCGGGAGCATGGTATAAAAGCGTAAAGTTCGCAAAGTTTAAATCTAAACCTTGCGAACTTTGCGTAAATCTTAGCGAACCTTGCGGTTGAGCTTTCTACAAATCAAATCCTAAATTAACGCCTAATTTTGTAGCAATGATTTTAGTAATTCTTTGTTTTAATTCCGGTATTTTAATGCTTTCGATAACAGCATTCGAGAATGCGTACATCAATAAAGCTTTAGCTTCTTTTTTCGGGATTCCACGAGATTGCATGTAGAACATTGCCGTTTCGTCAAGTTGTCCTACGGTACAACCGTGAGAACATTTTACGTCATCAGCAAAAATCTCTAATTGTGGTTTTGCGTTGATGGTAGCTTTGTCACTCAATAAAATGTTGTTGCTTTTTTGGAAAGCATTTGTTTTTTGAGCTTCTTTTTCTACCAATACTTTTCCGTTGAAAACTCCTGTTGAACGATCAGCGAAAATTCCTTTATAATCCTGGAAACTTTCGCAATTTGGCGTTGCGTGGTTTACCAAAGTATAATGATCAACGTGTTGTTTCTCGCCAATAATAGTGATTCCGTTTAGCGTACTTGTCAATCTTTCACCAAAGTGATAAAAATTCAAATTGTTACGCGTTAGATTTCCTCCAAACGAAAAAGTATGTACATAAACATGGCTTTCCTGTTGTTGAGAAACGTAAGTATTGTCGATTAAATTCGCCTCGATATTATCGTTTTGAATTTTGTAGTGATCTACAATAGCACGTTTTTGAGCAAAAATCTCTGTAACTGAATTGGTTAAAACAGGATTTTCATTTAAACTTTGGTGACGCTCGATAATCTGAACATGAGAATTTTCTCCAACAATAATCAAATTTCTAGGCTGAACCAATAAAGCAGCTTCGTTTCCTGTAGAGAAATACATGATTTCGATAGGTTTGTCAGCGACTTTCTTTTGCGGAATATTGATAAAAGCTCCTTCACTTGCAAAAGCAGTGTTTAACGAAGTCAGACTTTCGTCTTTGCTGGCAATTTGGTTGAAGTATTTGTCAATAACCATTTTATATTTTGGTTTGGTCAATGCCGAAGACATCAAACAAACATCGATTCCGTCGTGTGTGGTAGAAGACAAATGCGAGCTGAAAACACCATCAATAAACACTAATTTATAAGTGTCGATTTCGTGTAAAAAGTATTTTTTTACATGATTAAATTCTATTGCATTTTCCTGCTTAGGAAAAACCGTAAAGTCATTTTTTAAGATGGCGTTTAGCGATGTATATTTCCAAGCTTCTTCTTTTTTGGTTGGGAAACCTTTATTTTCAAAGTTCTTTAAGGCGTTTGTGCGAATGTCATGTAAATCTGAATGTACATCGACACGCTCTTCAAAAGCCATAAAAGACGATACTAATTTTTCTTTTAAATCCATTTCTTTAGTTATAAGTTATGAGTTATAAGTTATGAGTTTGGTAAACTGTAAACTGTAACTGTAAACTAGTTTTCTGCTTTAATCCAGTCGTATCCTTTTTCTTCCAATTCGTAAGCCAATTCTTTTCCGCCTGACTTTACGATTCTTCCGTTGTATAAAACGTGAACGAAATCCGGAACGATATAATCTAACAAACGTTGGTAGTGCGTGATCACGATAATCGCGTTTTTCTCGCTTTTCAATTTGTTCACTCCATTAGCAACAATTCTTAAAGCATCGATGTCAAGACCAGAATCGGTTTCGTCAAGAATGGCTAATTTTGGTTCTAACATTGCCATTTGAAAAATTTCATTTCTTTTTTTCTCACCACCAGAAAAACCTTCGTTTAATGAACGGGATAAAAATTTACGGTCGATTTCTAATAATTCAGATTTCTCACGAATTACTTTTAGCATTTCGTTAGCAGGCATTTCTTCCTGACCGTTTGCTTTACGAGTTTCGTTGATTGCAGTTTTCATGAAGTTCGTAACACTTACTCCGGGAATTTCTACAGGATATTGAAAAGAAAGGAAAACTCCTTTGTGTGCTCTTTCTTCCGGAGCTAAATCAGCAAGATCTTCTCCGTCAAGGAAAACTTCTCCATCAGTAACTTCGTAGTTTTCGTTTCCGGCAATTACAGCCGAAAGTGTACTTTTTCCGGAACCGTTTGGTCCCATGATAGCGTGTACTTCGCCAGCTTTAACTTCTATATTAATTCCTTTAAGGATTTCTTTATCACCAATTGAGGCGTGAAGGTTTTTTATTGATAACATTGTTTTTTTTATTTTATATAAATGTCAATTCTATTTTTGTTGTCTGGTTTAGGATGTTGGCATTAAAATGCGCGTGTCCTAAATATTCCATGCCTAAATAATTGGCTGTTTTTTTGAACGGAATGTAAAAACTATCTTCGATTTCATTATCGTGTGAATTTGATATTACACCAATTTTCTTTCCTCTTAGTTTTCGTCCGGTTTCTTTTTCAATTCGGATTAAATCTGAAAAGCGATCAAAGAAAACCTTCATTATTCCACTCATATTGTACCAGTATATGGGCGTTGCAAAAATTAAAGTTTCGTATTTCTCCAGTATTCCTTTTATCAAAGGCAAAAAATCGTCTTCTATATTTTTACTTTCGTAATCATAATGAGAAATATTATAATCACTTAAATTAATTACGTCTATTCCGGTTTCTTTAGCAATTTCATCTACAATTTTGGTTGTGTTTCCGTTTTTTCTGGATGAACCTAAAATGATTACTTTCTTACCTTCCATTTCGCAATTAACCTACAGATCCTTCTAAGGAAATCTCTAATAATTTTTGAGCTTCAACAGCAAATTCCATTGGCAATTTGTTCAATACATCTTTACTGAAACCGTTTACAATTAAGGCAATCGCTTTTTCAGTTGGGATACCTCTTTGGTTGCAATAAAAAACCTGATCTTCTCCAATTTTACTTGTAGTAGCTTCGTGCTCTATTTTAGCCGATGGATTTTTACTTTCGATGTAAGGGAAGGTATGTGCCCCACAATTATTCCCCATTAAAAGAGAATCACATTGCGAAAAGTTTCTTGCATTTTCAGCTCTTGGGCTAATTTGCACTAATCCACGGTAACTGTTTTGTGATTTACCAGCCGAGATACCTTTAGAAATAATAGTCGATTTAGTGTTTTTACCTAAATGGATCATTTTAGTTCCAGTATCTGCTTGTTGGTAATTATTAGTAACGGCAATTGAGTAAAATTCTCCTACCGAATTGTCTCCTTTTAATACACAAGAAGGATATTTCCAGGTTACAGCAGAACCTGTTTCTACTTGTGTCCAGGAAATTTTAGCGTTTGTTTCGCATAAACCTCTTTTGGTTACGAAGTTATAAACTCCACCTTTTCCTTCTTTGTTTCCAGGGAACCAGTTTTGAACGGTAGAATATTTAATTTCAGCATCATCCAAAGCGATTAATTCAACTACAGCAGCGTGTAATTGGTTTTCGTCACGACTTGGAGCGGTACAACCTTCAAGGTATGATACGTAACTTCCTTCGTCAGCAATAACAAGAGTTCTTTCGAATTGTCCCGTTCCTGCCTGGTTGATTCTAAAATAAGTTGAAAGTTCCATTGGGCAACGAACTCCTTTTGGAATATAACAGAAACTTCCGTCAGAGAAAACTGCTGAGTTTAATGCTGCATAGAAGTTGTCTTTTTGAGGTACAACAGTTCCTAAATATTTACGAACTAATTCCGGATGCTCTTTTATAGCTTCAGAAATTGGACAGAAAATGATTCCTTTTTCTCCCAATGTTTTTTTGAAAGTAGTAGCCACAGAAACAGAATCGACAACAATATCCATAGCGACATTGTTCATCATTTTTTGTTCATCGACAGAGATACCTAACTTTTTGTACATTTCAAGAAGTTCCGGATCTACATCATCCAAAGTTTTGTTTGGATCTACTTGTTTTGGAGCTGAATAGTATGAGATTGCCTGAAAATCCGGTTTTTGATAATGAACATTTGCCCATTCCGGTTCGATCATTTCTTTCCATGCGCGAAAAGCCTCGATGCGCCATTCGGTCATCCATTCAGGCTCTTCTTTTTTAAGAGAAATAGCTCTTACGATATCTTCGTTTAAGCCAATAGGAAATGTCTCTGATTCTATATCAGTATAAAATCCGTATTCGTATTCTTTAGTTTCGAGTTCGATTTTTAAATCGTCTTCAGTGTATTTTGACATTTTTTAGTTTTTTAAAACGCTTAAAATTTAAGATCTTAAGCGTTTAAATTTTTGCTTTTTGACTTTAATTTATAGCGAAAATGATTCTCCGCAACCACAAGTTCTACTTGCATTTGGATTGTTAAACACAAAACCTTTTCCGTTTAATCCGCCTGAAAATTCAAGAATTGTTCCGGCTAAATACAGAAATGATTTTTTTTCAACTGCAATCGTTATGTCGTTGTCTACAAATATTTTATCGTCGTCGCCTTTGGCTTTGTCAAATTTTAAATCATAAGACAAACCAGAGCATCCGCCACTTTTCACGCCTACTCTTACGTAGTCATGTGCAGCATCAAAACCATCATCTTTCATTAAGTCGATGATTTTCTTTTTGGCTGTATCAGAAACTTTTATCATTGTTTATGGTATTTGTTTTTGCTTTCATTCGAATTTGCATTCAAAACAGTAATTAAATGATTACATTTTAAAGTGCTGTCTTTCAATGTTGAAATGAAATTATCTGCAAAGATACGACTTAAAAACCTTTTTCCATAACGGTTCACATTATTATAACAAATGTTAAAATAGATATTAGTTATATTACTAAATCAAATATCATTGTTTATGTGGTTTATTTGTTTTATTAGCATTTTTTATCGAAAATTTAAAAAGCTGTTTCTTTTGTAGGATTTACTTATCAATATTTACTATTAAGTGTTAAAAAAGCGTATTTATACGTATTGAGGGCGATTTTTTATTATTACTTTTGCAGAAAATTGGGAGTAATTATGAAGAAACAATACAAAAATAAGTGGGTTAAAGCACTTTTAGCAGTGTTTTTTGTTTTTGGAATAGGCGCTACAGTCTTTATTTTTAGTAAAGAATCAAATGAGACTGATAAGAAAATCAAAGAGATAACAAAAGATCAGAAATTTAGTGATTTAAGTCCTGAATCACTTTCGCAAAAAAATATTTTAGATTCTTTGACAACTTTAAAGTTAGCTTATGATATAGCTATTTTGGAGAAGACCTCTTTGTCTCAACAATTAGAACTTGAAAAAAGAAACATCGAAAACCTGATGGAAATTATCAAAGCTTCAGAAAATCCCTCTGCTGAACAAATTCAGGTTTATAGAAAACAACTCTCGGACATGAAGATTGCATTAGCATCTAAAGTTGTTGAAATTAAAAAATTAAAATCTCAGAATAAAAATTTACTTAGTGAAATAGAAAGTCAGAATGTTGTCATGTACAAACAAAAGACTGAAAATGATACTTTGGTTTCTAAACAAAAAAAATTAGAATCGACCTTAAAAGATGCTTCGAAACTGGTGACGAGTAATTTTGGTGTAATCGCGCTTAAGGAAAAAAAATCCGGACAAGAGCTGGAAACAGAGAAAGCAAAAAATACTAAAAAGCTGAAAGTGAGTTTTTCTGTCAACGGAAATGCGGTTGCAAAAACGGGAAAGAAAGTTTTTTATATTCAGGTTTTAGATCAGAAAAATAAGGTTCTGGGTGAAAACAAATTAATCGAATTTGGAAATGATAAAGCGTTAGTTTATAGTTTTATTGTGGCCGTTGATTTTCAGGGAAAGGCGGCAAATGTCTACGGGATTTTAAATGCCGACGAAAATGCATTTAAAAAAGGAACTTATTTTGTCAACTTCTTCGACAAACAAGAAATAATGGGAAGCACTTCGATTACTCTTGAATAATTTTCAGTCCACTGATTTTACTGGTTTAACTGATTTACACAGATTACTATTAATTTTGAGCGTTTTATGTTCGCTGTTTTTAAAATTAAAATACAGCGAAAATCGGTTCAATCCGTTTAATCTGTGGGCAATTTTACATTTACATGAAAAACATTCTTTGAGAATACTTAGCAAAAAGAGATTGTATTTCCTAGCTTTGTTTTCAATATTAGAAATGTACTATTATGAAACTTTACCCAATAGAATCAGGAAATTTTAAATTAGATGGTGGCGCTATGTTTGGTGTTGTGCCTAAAACAATCTGGAACAAAACCAATCCCGCAGACGATAATAATTTGATTGATATTGCCGCGCGTTGCATGTTAATTGAAGACGGAAATCGTCTGATTTTAATCGATACCGGAATGGGCGATAAACAATCTGAAAAGTTTTTTGGCTATTATTCGCTTTGGGGAACGCATTCTATTGATAAATCATTAGCAAAATATGGCTTTAGCCGGGACGATATAACTGATGTTTTTATGACGCATTTGCATTTTGATCATTGTGGAGGAAGTGTACAATGGAATTCAGATAAAACTTTTTATGAGCCGGCTTTTAAAAATGCCAAGTTTTGGACAAATGAAAATCATTGGGAATGGGCAACAAAACCTAATGCTCGTGAAAAAGCTTCTTTTTTATCAGAGAACATTTTACCCATGCAGGAAAGCGGACAATTGAATTTTATAAAGCGTCCTGAAGCTAATTTTGGATTTTCTGAAGAAATGAATTTTGGAATTTATTATGTTGACGGTCATACCGAAAAACAAATGATTCCGCATATTCAATATCAAGATAAAACCATTGTTTTTTGTGCCGATCTATTGGCGACAGCCGGACATATTCCGCTACCGTATGTTATGGGTTACGATACAAGACCTTTATTGACAATGCCGGAAAAATCTAATTTTTTGAACGCAGCGGCAGATAATAACTATTATTTGTTTTTAGAGCACGATGCACACAATCAGATTATAACGGTAGAACAAACAGAAAAAGGTGTTCGATTGAAAGACGTTTTTACTTGTGAAGATATTCTTTAGAAGATGATTTAAAACATAAAAAAATCCCGTTTTCAAATATTTGTGAAAACAGGATTTTTTAGTTGTACTAAATTATATTATTCAACGATGATTTTCTTCGCTGAAGCGGCATCGCCATTTATTAAATAAACATAATAAAAGCCTTTTGGTAGACCAGATAGGCTAATTGCGTTATTGCTTTCGCCATTGCTAAAAGTAAATGATTTTACTAACTGGCCTAATGAATTATAAACGTTTGCTTTTTCTAAAACAATGTTGTTAATATGAACCTGGTCTTTAGTCGGATTTGGATAAACTACGGCTTTTTCAAAAACTGAATCTTCAACACCTAAAGTGGCACAATTTGAAGAATAAACGGTTTTAGCGTCTTTTCTATCCGACCAATTTGCATTTGAATAATTTTCATCATCTACGTTAATACA
This sequence comes from Flavobacterium sp. SLB02, assembly GCF_009664855.1. Lineage (GTDB taxonomy): Bacteria > Bacteroidota > Bacteroidia > Flavobacteriales > Flavobacteriaceae > Flavobacterium. The sequence goes on along the minus strand of NZ_CP045928.1, from coordinate 5,061,688 downwards.
AGTTAGAGTATTGTTTGCGAAATTAGAATAAGTCATATCAAAATTTTTGTTATTCCCATTTTTCAAATTCAAATACCGCAAATTATTATATTGACAATCAAATTTGTTTAACATAACATTTTTAGTTACATCTAAATAATCTAGTTTATTATCATTACAAATAAAAGTCGCTAAGGCCACGTTATTAGTCACTTCTAAACGTTCTAGTTTATTATTATTGCAAATAAAAGTCACCAAGGCCGAGTTTTTATTCGCATTTAAAGTTCTCAGTAGATTGTTACTACAGTCAAAAGTGGTTAAAGCTATATTTCTAGTTATGTCTAAAGTCGTCAATTTATTATAAGAACAATTTAAATTTGTTAAGGCAGTATTAAGAGCCACATATAGATCTTGAAAATCGTTGAAAATAGAATTATTACTTACATTTAAATAAGTTAGGGCTGTATTGTAAGATACATTGAGTCCTTTTAATCGATTTGTGTTGCAATCTAAATAAGTCAAGAATGTATTTTTGTAAAGACTCAAACCTTCCAGATCATTTTTGGGACAAAACAAAGTAGTTAAAACAGTATTTTGCGTTAAATTGAGATTGGAGATTTTATTTGAACCGCAATCTAAGTACGTTAAAGATGTAAAATCTTCAATTCCTGTTAAATTTGTAATATTGCTAGAAGACACATCTAATGATTTTAGTGAAGATATATTAGTTGTAATTACTTTTCCATTTTTACCATCAGTATCAACTCCTATGTCTATCAATTTTTGCTCAAAAGCGGGATCAGGGATAAGAGTATAAGGAGTATTTTCACCACTGCAGTTTGAGTTGTAAAAAGCTTTTGGATCTTTACTAGGACCCCAACTCGAAGTGCTAAAAGCGTCAACATTGATGCATGTCAAGTTTGGATTGTCGATAAAATTACGTTTACTCAATCTAAGGTTATTGCCATTTTTTACATTCAGGTTAAACAGATTGTTAGAGTTGCAATAAAAAGTAGTTAGAGAACCATTATTTGAAACATCAAGATTCGTTAACTTATTAGTGGAGCAATCAAAGTAAGTCAATTTAGTATTCTTCGAAACATCTATCTGTGCCAATCGATTATTAGAACAATCAAGATAATTAAAATCAGGATTATGAGGAATTTCTAAACTAGTCAAAGCATTATAACTACAGGTTAGTTGAGTCAGCTTTAAATTATTTTTTAGGTTTAAATCTCTTATTTTTAGACTATGGCAACTTAGGATTTTTAAATTAATATTGTTAGAAACATCAAGAAAATCTATTGTATAATTATATGAACAATTTAATGTCGTTAAAGCAATATTTTTTGAAATATCTATTGAAGACAACTTATTTTTACTGCAATCTAGGGAAGTTAATTCAGTAAAATCCTCAATTCCTGTAAGATCTGTGATGTTTTTAGAAGATACATCAAGAGTTTTCAGGGAAGAAATGTTTGCTGTTAGTACTTTTCCAGAAAAATTACCTGAATCTAGTCCGAGATTTATTAGTTCTAGATGAAATCTTGGATCAGGAATAGCGGTGTACCGCCCATCACAAGCTAAGGCATAAGTAGCCCCAGATTCTTTGTTTCCCGTCCAATTTTTATTTGAATAGACTATGTCATCTACAGTGATACATTTCAAATCTTTATTTCCAGAAAAACTCAAATGATAAATAGAATTCCAGTAAAAAGCTTTATTATTTCCATTTTTTACATTTACACTTGTTAGGGAGTTGTCTGTACAATATAAAGATGTCAAAGCTATGTTTTTTGAAGCATCCAGACTTGTTAGTAAATTCGCTGAACAATCTAAAGTGACTAAAGCAATGAGTTTTGAAATATCCAGACTTGTTAGTGAGTTCTTGTCGCAAAGTAGCGTGATTAAGGCAGTATTTTTTAAAACATCCAGACTTATTAATTTATTAGATGTACATTGTAAGTTGGTCAAGGCTAATTTTTCAGAAACGTCAAGATTTGTTAGTTTATTATTATTGCAAATAATAGTAGTTAAAGAGGAGTTTTTAGAAATATTTAAGTTTGTTAGCAAGTTGTTTTGGCAATTTAAAGTAGCTAAAGCAGTATTTTTAGTCAGATCTAAAGTTGTCAATTGTTGGCCTTGACAATTTAGTAATGTTAATGCTGTGAAATCTTGGATTCCCGTCAAATCTTTAACTAAACCAACCGCATTACTATTAGAAGTAATGTTTAAAGAAGTTAATGTAGAAATATTAGCTGTTAGCACTTTTCCATCTGTTGGGCCAGAGTCGTGACCAAGAGCAATCAAGTTTTTTTCAAAACTCAAATCTGGAATAAGGGTATATTGCTCGGTTCCTTTAACATAGATCTGTACATGATCTACAATGGCATTAAACCCGATATTATCAAGAGTATTTAAAGAAATACTTAAATTATAAGATAGATTTTGATCTGGTGTGAAAGTAGTTTCAACTGCTGTCCAGTTGTTATTTGTGGCAAAATAACTAGTGGAAAGGGTTGTCGAACTTCCGTTTTTACTAATGTTTAATACAATTGGATGAGAGCCGTTATAATTGCTGCTCAAATATTTGTATTTAAATTTAACTACATAGGTAACCCCAGCAGTTAAAGAAACTTGTGTTGTAATTTTCGGAATCAAGGCACTATTTGTAAAAGATAGTCTTGCGCTGTTGAATCCTTCCCAATAATCTGCAGTATTTTGGGCGATATTGTTTTGAGTTGTCCAATCGGACAATACGGTTGCGCTTGCCCATTTTTCGAATCCGCCATTTGGGACTAAATTCGTTTGGGCATAAAAAGTGAAATTTGCCAGTAATAGCAATAAAAGTAGTTTTGTTTTCATAGATTAAATTTATGATTAGTTATACAAGTATACATTATGAATCATTTTCTTACTTAAGATATTGTTTTTTCTTGCTGAATTTTATATGTTTAAATATGGCTGAGTTCAACTAAAAAAATCCCATTTTCAAACAAATGAATAATGGGATTTTTTAGTTTCTACAACTTATTTATTCAATGATAATTTTCTTAACCGAAGCCGAATCCTGATTGATTAAATAGACATAATAAACTCCTTTTGGTAAACCGGATAAATTAATTGTATTCGCGGTATTGCTTGAATTTAATGTAAAAGATTTTATCAATTGACCTAGCGAATTGTAAACGGTTGCTTTTTCTAAAGCAATATTATTTATGTTTAATTCTCCTTTAGTTGGGTTTGGATAGATTACAACTTTGTCGAAAGTATTGTCTTCAAGACCTAATGATTTACAAGTGTTTGAATAAGTTGTGGTTGTTTCCTTAATTTTAGACCAGTTGGTGTTTGAATAATCTGCATCGTCAACTTGAATACATCTAAGAGTTGTAAGCCCTAAAAAGCTTGTATATATACCGGAAGCTGATTTTTTACCAGTATTTGACGGCAGAATAAAATTGTGATTGTTTCCATTTCTTATATTTAATGTAACTAATGGATTATTGATTACATATACTATTGTCAGCTTAGTGTTTCTGGATAAGTCTAATGTGGTAAGCTGATTTGAAGAAGCGTTTAGTGTCTCTAATTCAATATTCTTACTTACATCTAAAGTTGTCAGCTGATTGCTGCTGACATCCAAAATAGTTAATGAGGTAAAATATTCTATTCCGGTTAGATCTTTTATATTACTGTTTGAAAGATTTAAAGAAGTAATAGAACTTGCGTCTGTAATTGTGATTTTTCCATTTAGGCCATCAGTATCAATTCCTAAATCGATTAGTTTTTGTTCAAAATTATCGTCTGGAATAATAGCATAGAATGGTGGACAGTCATTGTTATACTGAGCGTTTTCATCTTTTATAGTTACCCAATTTGCATTAGAATATTCTGCGTTATCAACCTGAATACAGGTTAAATCAGGATTGTCTGAAAAATCGGATATTTTGCTGTAGAAATTTTTATTATTTCCATTTTTTAAATTAAGAGTTCTAAGTTTGTTTTTATTGCAATATAAAGTATCGAGGTGAATGTTTTTAGATAAATCTAAAGAAGTCAATTGATTGTTTGAAACTCTTAAGCCTTTTAAAGAAACAAAGCCGCTTATCCCTGTTAGGTTTTTAATTGAACTAGAATTAAGATTCACATATTTTAAACTTGATATACTTTTATTTAGCACCTTTCCGTTTTTGCCATCAATGTCGACTCCTATATTAATTAATCTTTGTTCAAAATTAGGGTCAGGTATTAATGTATACTCTTCTGAACAATTAATACTGAAATCTGCATTCGCATCTTTTTTAGCTGCCCAATTTGTGTTGGCAAATGTAACATCATCAACCTGAATGCAAGTTAAATTTGGATTGTTTATAAGATTTAGATATGCAAATTTATCATTGCTTCCATTCTTCAAATTTAGACTTGTTAATTGATTAGAATTAGCATATAAACCGACTAAGGCAGTATTTAGGTTAACATCCAAAGTGGTTAGTTGATTTTTTGAGCAATTTAAAAATTCTAAAACTTTATTTTTGCTTATATCCAAATCTTTTAATTGATTAGACTGACAATATAGCTCTGTTAATGTAGTGATTTTAGAAACATCCAAGGTGGTTATTTTATTTTCACGGCAATCCAGAAGATTTAAAGCGGTATTTTTACTTAGATCTAAAGTGGTTAATTGGCTGGTATTACATCCCAAAAATGTTAAAGCAGTATTATTACTTACATCCAATGAAGTATATTGGTTTGAACCAGAATCTAATTTTGTTAAAGCAGTATTTTTTTTAACATCCAAAGAGTTTAATTTATTTGAGTAGCAAACTAACTCAGTTAAGACAAGATTATTACTTACATCTAAATTTGCAATCTGGTTGTTATTACAATCTAAAACAGTCAAAGCGGTATTCTTACTTACGTTTAATGCTTTCAGACTATTTTGACTGCAATTCAAATTAGTTAATGATACGAAGTCTTGTATTCCTGTTAAATCTGAAATATTACTTTTACTAACATTTAAGGAAGTTAAGGTGTTAATATTAGATGTCAGGATTTTTCCATCAACTGGAAAACTATCTAATTTCAAATTGATCAATTTTTGTTCAAAACTCGGATCTGGAATTAAAGTATAAGCAGGCTGCTCACCTGGAGTATACATAGCTGAAATTTCTTCCGGAGTCAAAACACGATTCCAGATGCCAATATCATCGATTTCTCCTTTAAAATACTCATTAGTTGTATCTCCTGAAATTCGTTTTCCTATTCTAAAAAGATTGTTCGTAGTATTTAAGGCAGCATTTTTTTCTGAAACAAATACACCATTTACATATAATGATACTTTGGTTCCGTTATAGGTAAGTGTAAAAAAATACCAGTCATTACTTAAGTAATTAAAGTTGTTTACATAAAAATCATCGCCTATGGCATTTGGCCCGGTTGAAGTTTCAAGATAACCTTTCGAATAAATAGTAAGTCCAAATCTTTGTAATCTTGATAACGCGCCATAATTAAAAATACATACATCTCCATTTTCACCTGGATTTGGAGTATTTGTTTTAAACCAGCCAGAAATTGTTCTTGTAGCATTGCCTTGAGGTATATTGGCAATAGTAGCATCAATATAACTGCCGGCTCCCTCAAAACTATAGGCGCTATTGCTGTTACCAAATCTATCAGTTGTTAAAACAGCACCAGTAACAGATCCATTTGATTTATTTCCACTAACATCATTTGCGTTACCACTAAAAGGATAATAAGCGATCAAACCATTTGTAGGTATTTTATCATCAATCTGAATTGGCTTAATGGTTATAGTTATTGCTAATCTTGAAGAGCTTTCACATCCGTTGATTGTTTGCGATGCATAATATGTACCTGTTTGTAAAACAGTTGATAAACTTAACACATTAGACGATACAGGATCGGCATACCACTTAATGTTTGTACCGCTGGCTGTTAAATCGGCAACGGTTGCGGCTTTATCAAATGTTTGTGAATTTGCAGTTGGCGGTTGAGTAGTGTTTGAATTAATTATTACATAATCTGACTTTGTGATACATCCATTGGCGTCTTTTACCATTACAGAATAATTTCCTGCAGATAAATTATTAAAGATATTTGAATCTTGAAAACTTTCAAGCTCTGAAATAGAATATTGATAAGGTTTTGTTCCTCCATTTGCGATAATGGAGATACTTCCGTTATTATCATTACAGGTATCAATACTTGTTGTAACAAAAGAGATAAGATTGGGCTCAGTAATTGTAAAAGCACTAATAGTTGTTAATGAAGACGCATCTGTTGCTTTACATGTATATGTGCCAGGTGCTAGATCTTTCACGGAAGAACTTGTTCCTCCGGTAGACCATAAATAAGTGTAAGGAGCGGTTCCTCCTCCTGCACTAGCAGTTGCAGAACCATTATGCATGCCTAAACAAGTTACATTTACCGTATTTATATTAAGACTCAACATATCAGAGCAAGGAACAACTACAGGTACATTTTTATTAACAGTTGTACCATCACCTAATTGTCCATCTGCGTTATCTCCAAAAGTCCACATAATACCATCAGTACTTACTGCAGTTGTGTAGTACCAGCCTGCAGTTACCGCCTGCCAGCTTTTTCCAGTCCCTATTTGTACTGGTGTAAGGCTGTTTGAATATTTGCCATTTCCTAATTCGTTGTGTGAATTATATCCCCAGGTCCATAAAGAGCCATCAGTTTTTATTGCAATTGAATGATCTCCCGCCGCACCTAAAGTTTTCCAGTCTGTGGATGTTCCTATTTTTATCGGAATATAGCTATCCATAGTTGTGCCGTTTCCTAACTCACCATATGTATTTTGTCCCCAAGCCCATAAAGATCCATCTGTTTTTATAGCTAGAGTATGACTCCCTCCTCCACAGATCGTCTTCCAGTCAGTATCTGTTCCGATTTTTTTTGGTGAATAGCCATTTTTAGTAGTACCATCACCTAATTTTCCATCATCATTACTTCCCCAGGTCCATAAAGTTCCATCTGTTTTTAAGGCAATTGTGTGACGATAACCTACCGTTATCGTTTTCCAATCTTTATCTGTTCCAACCTGTTTAGGGATGCCGGGTCCTGAACTTGTACCATTGCCTAATTGTCCAAAATAATTATCTCCCCAGGCCCATAAAGTTCCATCTTTTTTGATTGCAACTGTATATTGATTTCCTGCTGCAATTGTTTGCCAATCAGTAGCAGGCCCTATTTGTTTAGGAATATTTTTATTTATGGTGGTACCGTCTCCTAATTGCCCATTTTTATTGCTACCCCAAGCCCACAAAGAGCCGTCTTTTTTTAGGGCGACCGCATGATCAGTTCCGGTAACTACTGTTTTCCAATCAGTATCTGTTCCTATTTTTTTTGGCGAAGAATTGTTTAGTAAAGTGCCATCTCCTGATTGACCTTCTTTGTTGCTGCCCCAGCTCCATAGACTATTATCGTTTTGCATAGCTACATTGAAATTGTATCCAGAAGTTACTTCTTTCCAGCATTGCGCATTTGTTGATAAGTAAGAAAATAACAACAGTAAAAGTAGTTTTGTTTTCATAGAATTGGTTTAGAATTTGCCCACACAAGTATAACTTATTTATATTGTTTTTCCTTACGGGATAACGTAATGAGTAATTTATTTTCAATCATTAAAATTATAAGATTTTATTTATTTTAATATTATTATTTGTAAATATTATTTTATATATTGGCAAATAAGCCGATACCGAAAAGCTAAAGAGTAGATAAATATAAATTTTATAGTTTATGAATTTGGATGATTTTATTGAAAATGCAAATGAATTAGGATTAGTAACTCTTGAATCTCTGATCAGTTAAAAGAAATTAATGAAGGAATTGGAGGGCCGGCAGGTAATAATTTTGGATGGAAAGTAAAAGCATATCACATGTATCTTCTTTATGAAGAAGGTTGTTATTCATGTTAATGATTTCTTTTAATTTTTAAATCCGCTTTAAAAAGGCGGATTCTTTTTTGGAACATAGATTTTTATAATTGAAAATCATAACACAGTGTTAATCGTTAGTTTTATGTAACAAAAAATCATAATTTAGGCCCATATTTTAACTTTTACTAAAAATAGATACATGAGTCCTATAAAAATAAATACTTTATCAACTTTTGCATTACTTGTACTTGCAGGTTGCAGTGCTACTTTGCAAGCACAGACTTCTTCTACTAAAGAAATCATTACTGCTCCTTTGGCAGTGGTTAAAAAAGCACCGCTTAGCGAAAACGAACTAAAAAGATGGAGTCATCTTGATTTAATCAAAGATTCGATTCCGGGAATGAGTGTTGACAGAGCTTACGCCGAATTATTACAAGGAAAAAAAGGAGTAAAAGTAATTGTAGGGATTGTAGATTCTGGTGTAGATATCGAGCATCCTGATTTACAAGGAATGATCTGGACCAACCCTAAAGAGATTCCGGGGAATGGAATTGATGATGACAAAAACGGATTTATTGATGATGTTCATGGATGGAATTTTCTTGGAGATGCTGTTCACGAAAATCTTGAGATGACCCGTATTGTCAAAAAAGTAGATGATGGATCAGCGCAATACAAAGCAGCTTTAGCACAATACGAAGAAAAGTCTAAAAAAGTTTTAGAAGACAAACAACAAGTAGACTTCTTGATAGATGTGCATAATACTATAAAAAAAGAGTTAAATAAAACGACTTATAAACTAGAAGATCTAAGCAAAGTTACTTCGACTGATCCAAAAGTAGCTAGAAGTAAAATGGTAATGACTCAAATTTTGACTAATGCAGGACCAACTTTTGACCCTGAAGCAGAATTAGAAGATTATAGAGAATCAGTTTACGATCAGTTTAATTATAATTTGAACAAAGAATACGACGGAAGAAAAATCGTAGGTGATAATCCGGAAGATATCAAAGACAACCATTACGGAAATAATGTAGTTTTTGGACCAGATAAAGAAAAAGCATTGCACGGAACTCACGTTGCCGGAATCATTGCACAAGTTCGTGGTAATGATTTAGGAGGAGACGGGGTTGCAAACAATGTCGAAATATTAACCGTAAGGGCAGTTCCTGACGGAGATGAGTATGATAAAGATATCGCTTTGGCGATTCGTTATGCAGTTGATAACGGAGCAAAAGTAATCAACGGAAGTTTCGGGAAAAGTTTTTCTCCGCACAAAAAATGGGTTTACGATGCCATAAAATATGCTGCTAAAAAAGATGTTTTAATTGTACACGCGGCAGGAAATGACGGATACAATATCGATAAAACAGAAAACATTAATTACCCAAATGATTCTGAAGATAACGTAAAAGAATTTGCTAATAACGTGATTACAATTGGCGCAATCAACAAAGCATATGGAGAAACTGTTGTAGCTCCGTTTTCGAACTTCGGAAAAATAAATGTTGACGTTTTTGCTCCGGGTGAAGAGATTTACGCAACTGTTCCAAATAATAAATACAAGTATTTGCAAGGAACTTCAATGGCGTCTCCAAATGCGGCAGGAGTTGCAGCACTAATTCGTTCTTATTATCCAAAACTAAAAGCAGTTCAGGTAAAACAAATTTTAATGGATTCAGGAGTAGCACTTCCATCAATGATAATTTTAGGAGAAAATCCAAATCCGGACGAAAAACCGGTAGCAGTTTCTTCTGTAGAATCATCAAAAACTGCGAAAATGGTGAATGCTTATAATGCTTTATTGATGGCAGAAAAAATGTCAAAAAAATAAAAATAACACAAAATAGTAACCTAATGGAAGAGTGGCAACTCTTCCATTTTTATTGAAAAAACGATGCGAAAAATTATACTACTTTCCTTTTTGAGTTTAGGTTTAAACTCAGCATTTGCACAAAGTGCTCCATATTGGCAACAACACGCCGATTATAAAATGGAGGTTTCTATGGATGTAAAAAACTACCAGTACAAAGGAAAACAAGAATTGGTGTATACCAATAATTCTCCTGATACTTTAAAAAAGGTATTTTACCATTTATTTCCAAATGCATTTCAGCCGGGAAGTGAAATGGATGCACGTTTGCATTTTATAAAAGATCCTGACGGAAGAATGGTAACCAAAATAAAAGGTACAGACGGAAAGGAAACCAAACAAAGCCGAATTGAAACCTTAAAACCAAACGAAATTGGGTTTCTAAAAATCACCAACTTAAAACAAGATGGCGTAACGGCGCAAACCAGAGTTTCAGGAACAATCCTTGAAGTAACTCTGGCTAAAGCAATTTTACCGAATACCAAGACTACTTTTACCTTAGATTTCGACGGACAAGTTCCGGTACAGGTTCGTCGTTCAGGACGTAATAATTCTGAGGGAGTAGAGCTTTCAATGTCACAATGGTATCCAAAATTAGCAGAATTTGATTTTGAAGGCTGGCACGCAGATCCATACATTGCGAGAGAATTTCACGGTGTTTGGGGTAATTTCGATGTAAAAATTACAATCGATAAAGACTATACTATTGGAGGTTCAGGATATTTGCAGGACAAAAACACGATTGGTCACGGGTATGAAGATACTGGCGTAACGGTTGTATATCCAAAGAAAACAAAAACGTTGACCTGGCATTTTATTGCGCCAAATGTTCACGATTTTACATGGGCAGCAGACAAAGAATATACGCATGATATTGTAAAAGGACCAAACGATGTCGATTTGCATTTCTTCTACAAAAACAATCCAAAAACTACTGAAAATTGGAAACAATTAGAGCCTTTAATGGTCAAAGTAATGGAGTATTACAATCAAAGAGTAGGTGCATATCCGTACAAACAATACTCCTTTATTCAGGGTGGAGATGGCGGAATGGAGTATGCAATGTGTACTTTGATGTTAGGAAACGGAACACTTCAGGGAATTTTGGGAACTGCAACGCATGAATTAGGACATTCATGGTTTCAGCATATTTTAGCTTCAAACGAGTCTAAACACCCATGGATGGATGAAGGTTTCACAACTTATATCGAAGATGGGGCTTTGAATGAATTAAAAGGAGATAAAAAAGAAGTAAATCCTTATAAAGGAAATTATGCCGCTTATTACCAATTAGTAAATTCAGGTAAAGAGCAGCCACAAGGTACACACGGAGATCGTTACGACGAAAACAGACCGTACAGTATTTCGGCTTATATAAAAGGAAGTATATTTTTATCGCAGTTAGAATATGTAATTGGCAAAGAGAATGTGGATGCAACTTTGAAAAGATATTTTAACGATTTCAAATTCAAACATCCAACTCCAAACGATATTAAGAGAACTGCAGAAAGAGTTTCAGGGGCAGAGTTAGACTGGTATTTAATCGATTGGACAGAAACATTAAATACTATCGATTACAGTATCAAAGACGTTGCGGATAATGCAGGAAAAACGACTGTAACTTTAGAGAGAATTGGAAGAATGCCAATGCCAATCGACCTAACAGTTGAATATACTGATGGAACTTCTGAAAGTTTCTACATTCCTTTAAGAATGATGAACTTCATTAAACCAAATCCAAACCCAAAAGTGAAAAGAACAGTTTTAGAAGATTGGGCATGGGCGCAGCAAAACTATAGTTTTACAATCGACAAAAACAAAACAGCGATCAAAAAAATCACCATAGATCCAAGCGGATTAATGGCTGATGTAAAACCAGCAAATAATGTTTTTGAAGTGAAGTAAAGATTTTAAATTTCAATTAAGATAAAATCCAAAGCTGTTATGGCTTTGGATTTTTTTTGTTTAAAAAAGAATCAAAAAATAATGATTTATTCTAATTACTACCGCTTTGTATTGGAAAACAATAAGTTATCATTAATATGTTTTTATAGGAATAATTCCAACTGCAGAATATTTACTTTAAAATGGAGATATTACATTTAGTCAGAATCTGAAAACTTTAAAGAAGAAAAAGTAATGGAGTATTTAATAAATTATCAATTCTAAATATGATGATATTTTACTACTAAAATTTAATAATTAAATTACTACCTTCGGGCCGTTAAAACAGCAAATGTTAAATGATTTTGTGAATTGACAATCTAGACCAAACTAATAAAACTTACCTATTTACAAATGAAAATTACAAAAATCGGAACCAACAATGATTTGCATGAGATTACCAATAAAAAAAGAAAACCTTATAAAATTATCTTCTTTGCTGTAGTCATTCTCTCAACAGCAGCTTTTTTTGGCTTTAAATATTTTAAAAAGGCACCTGCCGCTATTTGTTTAGATTCAGATACAAAAGTATATAACGAATACAAAGACGCAGTTGTACTGATAAGACACAGCTATGGTTATTTTGCAAAAATTAAGGGAACGGAAATTCAGCTTAATACTCCAGACGCAAAAGAAGAAACAGTCTTTGGAACAGGTTTTTTCATAGACAGAGAAGGTAAAATATTGACTAATAGCCATGTTTTACAACCATGGAATTCATCAGGTGAAGAGCAGGAAAAAACAAATACTGCCATAAGAAATCTAAGATTAAAAATTGCTTCAATTCTTACCACTGATGTATCGGAAGATGAGTATCAAAGTTTTATTGAAAGAAACTGGAAAATTGCATCTGCCTACGAGGAAAGTGAAGGTGATTACGAAGGTGAAGGTGAAGAAACAAGTGAAGAGCCAGCGGGTGAAGAATTTGTAAGTTCAAATGAGACAGAAACCGATACAGCCAAAGTAACAACAGATATTGCAGCTGCCATTCCGGTTAAAGAATATGTATCGAGGGAAGATATTGAGGTGTATGTAAAAACGGTAGAGATTGCGGTTGCACTTCATGATTCAGATGATCAATGGCTAAGTTGCGAGATCGAAAAAATTTCAGAAGATACCAATATTGATTTAGGCATTGTAAGACTTACGGATCATACAACTCCGCAAAGTGTTGCAAACATCATCAATCTTGACAATGCAGTTAAGGATGATGCCTCTTTAAATCCCGGACAAAAAGCAATAATGGTGGGGTATCCTTTGGGAATGGATTTGGCAAAAACAGATTCAGGTATAAAAGTGCAGCTTTATGATGGTAAAATAAGTAAAGAATCAGACGGGAATAAAATTCAATACAGTATCACTTCTACGCATGGGGCCAGTGGTGCACCGGTATTTAATGAGTGTGGTCAGTTGATCGCAGTCAATTTTAGCGGAGTAGATGAGGTACAGGGTTTTAATTTTGGAATTGTTGCCAAGCATATCAGCACTTTCTAACGAGAACCTCTTGAGAGTTTGTTGTTTTTTCGCCTTTGTAATTAAATAAAAATCACTTTTTTAATATGAATAAAGTTTTTACTATATGTGCATTAATGGTATTTAATGCCGTTTTTTCTCAAATACCAACTCTGGCCGTAGAAAATCAAAAAAAACATTCAGTGGTCCTGCAGGAAGCAAAAATTGAGACCCAAATTTTGGGGAATCTTGCCACAACTATAGCCATTTACACTTTTTACAATCCAGGTGACAGAATTTTAGAAGGAAAACTTACGATTCCCTTACCAGAAGGAGTAAGCATAAGCGGCTACGCTTTAGATATCAACGGAAAATTAAGAGATGCCGTTCCTGTTCCTAAAGAAAGAGCTAAGGAAATATTTGAAAGTATTGAAAAAAGAAATATCGATCCTGGAATTATTGAAAAAGTTGAGGGAAATAATTTCCGAACAAGAATTTATCCAATTCCGGCGAAAGGAAGCAGAACGATTAAAATTACGTATCATCAGGAACTTAAAAATTTTGGTTCTGACTATCAATATCTTTTGACTTTTGCCAATGAAACTGTTAGTATTCCAAAATTTAATCTAAAAGTATTAATTAATGAGAGTCTGCTAATTCCCAAAATTACTGAGAATCCGGATGGAAGTTTTGCTTTTCAGAAACAGGGAAGTCAATGGGTTGCTGAGATTAGCAAACAAAATTTTACACCGAACGAAAATCTTAAAATAACGATACCAAAAGCAAATCAGTCTTCAAATATTTTGTTGCAGAAAACTTCTGGTGACAAATTTTATTTTGCAGCGAGTGTTGCGACAGATTTCCCTGCGAAGGAAAAATCAAAATCTCATAAAATTGCAATTATTTGGGATAATTCATTTAGCGGATCTAAGAGAAACCATCAAAAAGAAGTTGACTTTCTTAATGCCTATTTTTTAAACAATAAAGACGTTTCAGTATCTTTTGTGCTTTTAAATAACGTGCTGGAGAAGACAGAAGAATTTGCTGTTTCTGGCGGAAACTGGAGTGCATTAAAAAATAGAATTGCTAGCTTAAAATATGACGGTGGAACCGACTTTGGTGCATTAAAAGAGATTTCAGGAATAGAAGAATACCTTTTATTTTCTGACGGAATTTCAAATTTTGGTGATTTGACTTTAAAATTCAAAAAAACTGTAAATAGTATAGTAAGTACGCCTACTTCAGATTTTAATCTTCTAAAACTTTTAGCATCACAATCTGGAGGGCATTTTATCAATCTTAATGAATTAGACACTCCGTCTGCTCTAAAAACATACAGTAAACAGCCTGTTATATTTTTAGGATTTAAAGAAAATGCTAATATTCAGGAATTATTTCCAAATGTTGGAACTGCAGTAAATGAACCAGTCAATATATTTGGAATTTCAGCTCCAAATTTGGGTAAACTAACTGCTGTTTTTTCTGTAGGAAATAAGAACTACGAAGTCCCTGTAGATTTTAATACTGCTGTACAAGTTGATAACTGGCCAATTGCGCAATTTTGGGCACAAAGCAAAATCAATGATCTTGAACTCAATTCAACTCAAAATCGCGATGAAATCAGAAATTTGAGCGAACAGTTTGGAGTGGTAAGTAAAAACACCAGTCTTATTGTATTGGATGACGTCGATGATTATGTACGTTACGGAATTAAACCACCTCAGGAATTATTATCTGAATACAACAAAATCGTTTCAAGAAACAAAAAAGAAATTTTAGAGAAAAGAAAAAACCTGCTATCCAAATCTTTTGATATAACCCGTGAACTGGTAGCCTGGTGGAATACCGAATTCAAGCCTGCAGAAAAAAAGCAGTACCCTAAGATTTCTAATCAGTCATTAGGAGAATCAGCAAATAAAAATCAATTAGAAGATAATGCTGTTTACAGTAATGCTGCAGAAATGTCCGGGTCTACAAAATCCAAAGGTAAAATAACTCTGGTAGAAGTAGAAAGCAACGAAGAGTATATGAAAGATTTTCAGAATTTACAGTCCTCTGAATTAATCTATCAGAAGTATCTTGAAAATCGTTCTAAATATGAAAAGCAGGTAACGTATTATTTTGATATCTCTAAATTGCTATTCAAAAAAGGAGATAAAGCACTTTCTTTAAAAGTTTTAAGCACATTGGCAGAGCTCGATCTGGAAAATGAAGAGCTATACAAAACCATATATTATCTGCTAAAACAGAGAGGTAATTATGAAAAAGAATTATGGATTTCCCAGAAAATTCTGGAATGGAGACCGTTCGATTCTCAAAGCCACAGAGATTATGCATTGGCCCTGATTGATAATAAAAAACCTCAGGAAGCTCTTGATATCTATAAATCGATGCTTTATCAGGAATATACCGATGAGATTTCAGTAAGAGACAACGGTATAGAGGAGATTTTGATTATGGAAATTAATAATATTCTGAGCCAAAACAAAAATGTAGATGCGAGCAAAATAGATGATCGTCTAAAAGCAAATTTACCGGTAGACATTCGAGTTGTAATTAACTGGAATAAGGACAATACAGATATAGACCTTTGGGTTACAGATCCCAGAGGAGAAGATTGCTCCTATTCTCATAAATCTACAGAAATAGGAGGAAGATTAAGTAATGATTTTACTCAGGGTTTTGGTCCTGAACAGTTTTTACTAAAAAAAGCCATAAAGGGTAAGTATAAAATTAAAACCAATTTCTTTGGAGAGAGACAAAATATACTTTCCGGACCAACAACAGTAATGGCAGAAGTGTATTTGTACTATTCTGATGGAAGACAAGAACGTAAAATAGCTGTTTTCCAGAGTCAGAAAGAAAACAAACGCGAAAACGACAGCAAGATTCTGATTGGAGAATTTGAATTTTAGAAAAAAACAAAAAATACCGAAGATAAACGCTTCGGTATTTTTTTTGCTTAAAAGTTTCTGCTCGACAAAAAGTTCTTTATGAAAAGCTAAGATTGGTTTATCCTAAATGTTCCAGCATATCTTTTGTCATCGATTCAAGATCAAAAGTATGCTTCCAGTCCCAATCTTCTCTTGCCTGAGCGTCATCAATACTTGCCGGCCAGCTATCCGCAATTTTCTGACGGAAATCCGGTTCATAAGTAATCGTAAATTCAGGAATATGTTTTTTAATTTCATTCGCAATTTCAGTAGGCGTAAA
Source organism: Flavobacterium sp. SLB02 (assembly GCF_009664855.1). GTDB lineage: Bacteria > Bacteroidota > Bacteroidia > Flavobacteriales > Flavobacteriaceae > Flavobacterium. Next base: position 5,045,299 of record NZ_CP045928.1, on the reverse strand, counting down.
ACTCATCGCCGCTAAATTGTATGAAGAATGTATTTTGATTTTTTCAGCCGGAGCTTTCATGATATTAATCGTCGCATCGATTGCATCATCCATATACATCATTGGCATTTTTGTTTCTGATGATAAAAAGCATTCGTATTTTTTATCGGCTATAGCCTTATAAAAAATATCAACCGCATAATCAGTAGTTCCGCCGCCAGGAGGCGTAGACCAGCTAATTAGACCAGGATAACGAATACTGCGTACATCAACACCATAAATATTATGGTAGTATTCGCACCATCTTTCTCCCGCTTGTTTACTAATTCCGTAAACAGTCGATGGTTCCATAACTGTATATTGAGGAGTATTTTCTTTTGGAGTTGTAGGTCCAAAAACGGCAATACTTGATGGCCAGAAAATCTTTTTTATTTTTTTTGCTTTCGCCAAATTCAAAACGTGAAATAATGAATTCATATTCAAATCCCAGGCAAATGCAGGGTTTTTCTCGGCTGTAGCCGATAAAAGTGCCGCCATCAAATAGATATCAGTAATTTGATGTACTTCGACAAGATGCTCAATTTGGTTAAAATCTAAAGCATTGACCACTTCAAACGGACCCGAATTAACAACGTCAGTATTTAATTTTCGAATATCAGACGCAATTACATTGTCTGTTCCGTATAATTTGCGAAGTTTTTGAGTCAGTTCTGTCCCAATTTGACCGCAAGCGCCAATGATCAATATTTTTGGATTCATTTGTGATGTTTTTTTAGATGTACAAATATAACGTTTTCGCAAATATTTTTACTTTTCATAACAACAAATTATAAATTTAACAATGATGAAGATGCTTTTTTGGATTATTCTTCGTTGGAGTATGTAATTTTTTTTACCGCAAAGCAGGCAAGTTTTTTTAATCTCGCAAAGGCGCAGAGGCGCAAAGTTTTTTAAGCTTTATGTTCTTGTTTTGTGTTTAATTTTACTAAGATGCAGAAGTTACAAGGAATATAAACTTTGCGCCTCTGCGGCTTTGCGAGATTATTTCATACTGCTAAAAAAAACTTGCGTGCTTTGCGGTTAAATATTCCAAGCACAGATTCCAGCCAGTTAGAAATGACCTGTGTTAATCTGTGTAATCCGTTAAATCTGTGGGCCAAAAAAACAACCATGATTTATAGAATCTTTAGCAAAAAACAGAATTCGTAATTGTAAATTTACTTTGTAACTTTGTAGCTTAATGTTTTACCAAATGAAATATAAAATATCTCTTTTTCTGCTTTTTGTTTTTGTATTGAATTCATGCCAAAATGAAGACGAAAAACGTCGCGCTGAGAATGAAAAAGAAGCTAAAAAAAAGGAAGTTATTTTTAATAATATCAATAAAGGCTGGGTCTTTATCGATGAGCCAATCAATGAAATTTCAGAACAAAAAGTAAGTTCATGGAATGAATGGCGTGAATTTTTAAAAGAAATTGGAGATAAACCAAGAAAAACCATTGGAGCATTCCAGAAAAAGTCAACTGCTATTTCAAAAAAAGCGATGGCGCTAAACAGCAATATTCCTGCAGAATTTAATGTCCCTGCCATAAAAAGCCGAATTTCTATTTTGATTACTAAAGTCAAAATGATGGATTTATTTATCCATTTGAATCAGATTCCGGCTGATAAAGTGACTTTTTTGGTGGGAGATATCAATAAAGAATTAGTGTCCTTACAAAGACAGATGGATAATATTTTTGTGAAAAGTAAAATTCCGAAAGAACAGGGAGAAGAGGACTTCCTGAAAATGTTAGATACAACACGTGCAATTCCGAACTCGAATCCAGTTCCGGTTCAGGCACAAAATTTAGATAAAAAAATACAAAGAGTTGAGTAAAAATGCCTTATATACAATGTATGATAATCTGCCAAAAAATCAGCAGATTGCCACACAATTATTAGAACAAAATCAGATAAAAATGCATCTTAACGGATTGTTAGGATCTGCAGTTTCATTTGTTTTACGCGCTGTTTTCAAAAAAGCTGAGCTGCCTTTTCTGGTTGTTTTAGACAATAAAGAAGAAGCTGCTTATTACCTTAACGATCTTGAACAAATGATCGGGGAACAAGACGTATTGTTTTACCCTGCATCATTTCGACGCCCGTATCAGGTTGATGAAACAGATAATGCCAATGTTTTACTCCGCGCTGAGGTTTTAAACAGAATTAATTCCCGCAAGAAACCCGCCATAATTGTTACCTATCCTGAAGCTCTTTTCGAGAAAGTGGTAACAAGACAACAATTAGACAAAAACACTTTAAAAGTAGCTTTAAACGATAAAATTTCGATCGATTTTATCAACGAAGTTTTATTCGAATACGAATTCAAGAGAGTCGATTTTATTACAGAACCGGGCGAATTTTCGGTTCGTGGAGGTATTGTGGATGTATTCTCTTTTTCAAACGATCATCCTTATAGAATTGAGTTTTTTGGTAATGAAGTTGACAGTATCAGAAGTTTTGATGTAGAAACTCAATTATCTGTAGAAACTCATAAAAAAATCACGATAATCCCAAATGTCGAGAATAAGATATTTCAGGAAAACCGCGAAAGTTTCTTAGATTATATTGCAGAGAAAACCGTTATTTTTATTCAAAATACCGATGGACTTTTTAGCCAGCTAGACAAGCAATTTGCGAGAGCCGAAGAAGCTTTTGAGAAACTTTCGGGTGAAATAAAACATGCCACTCCGGAACAATTATTTTTAAATCAGGCTTCGTTTATCAAACGGGCTTTAGATTTTTCGGTAGTAGAATTGGCTTCAAAGCCCATTTTTAAAACGACTAAAACATTCGATTTTCATATTCAGCCGCAACCCTCTTTCAACAAGCAGTTTGATTTGTTATTGAATAATCTGAGCGACAATCATTTCAACGGATACAAGAATTATTTATTCTGTTCGAATGAAACGCAGGCGAAACGTTTTCATGATATTTTCGAAAGCTTAGATGAAGCGAATTCCGAGAATATTAGAAAACAATACCATACCATTGTATTGCCATTATATCAAGGATTTATTGACGAAGAAAATCAGATTACGGCGTATACCGATCACCAGATTTTTGAGCGTTATCATAAATTCAACATTAAAAACGGATATTCTAAAAAGCAGAATATTACGCTTAAGGAATTAACAGCACTTTCGGTTGGTGATTATGTAACACACATCGATCACGGAATTGGGAAGTTTGGCGGATTACAGAAAATTCAGGTCGAAGGAAAAACGCAGGAAGCCATAAAATTGGTTTATGCCGATAATGATATTGTGTATGTAAGTATACATTCGCTTCATAAAATCTCCAAATACAACGGAAAAGACGGAACGCCGCCTAAAATCTATAAATTAGGATCGAACGCCTGGAAAATTTTAAAACAAAAAACCAAAGCGCGCGTCAAACATATTGCTTTCAACCTGATTCAATTGTATGCAAAACGTCGTTTAGAAAAAGGTTTTCAGTTTGCGCCGGACAGTTATTTGCAAAACGAATTAGAAAGTTCGTTTATCTACGAAGATACGCCTGATCAAACCAAATCGACACAAGAAGTAAAATCCGATATGGAAAGCGATCGTCCAATGGATCGTTTGGTTTGTGGAGATGTAGGTTTCGGAAAAACTGAGGTTGCCATTCGTGCCGCTTTCAAAGCCGTTGACAATAGTAAACAGGTTGCCGTTTTGGTTCCGACAACTATTTTGGCCTATCAGCATTACAGAACATTTTCGGAACGATTAAAAGATATGCCGGTTTCAATTGGTTATTTAAACCGATTCAGAACTGCCAAACAGAAAGCACAAACCTTAAAAGATTTAGCCGAAGGAAAATTAGATATTGTTATCGGTACGCATCAATTAGTCAACAAAAATGTAGTTTTTAAAGATCTTGGTTTATTGATTGTCGATGAGGAACAAAAGTTTGGAGTAAACGTAAAAGATAAACTCAAAACCATTGCGGCGAATGTTGATACGTTGACATTAACGGCAACGCCAATTCCGAGAACGCTTCAGTTTTCGTTAATGGCAGCGCGTGATTTATCGGTAATTACAACGCCTCCGCCAAACAGATATCCTATAGAAACCAATGTCGTTGGGTTTAATGAAGAAGTAATTCGCGATGCAATTTCATATGAAATTCAGCGTAACGGACAAGTTTTCTTCATTAATAACCGAATCGAAAATATAAAAGAAGTTGCGGGAATGATTCAGCGTTTGGTTCCAAATGCAAGAGTCGGAATTGGTCACGGACAAATGGAAGGCGCCAAACTAGAGGAGTTGATGTTAGGTTTCATGAATGGAGATTTTGATGTTTTGGTAGCAACCACAATCATCGAAAGTGGTTTGGATGTACCCAATGCCAACACGATTTTCATCAACAATGCCAATAATTTCGGATTATCTGATTTACATCAAATGCGTGGGCGAGTAGGGCGAAGCAATAAAAAAGCATTCTGTTATTTCATCTGCCCGCCCTATTCATCTATGACCGAAGATGCAAGAAAACGTATTCAGGCTTTAGAACAATTCAGCGAATTAGGAAGCGGTTTCAACATAGCGATGAAAGATCTTGAAATTCGTGGTGCAGGAGATTTATTAGGTGGCGAACAAAGCGGTTTCATCAACGAAATTGGTTTTGATACCTACCAGAAAATCATGAACGAAGCTATCGAGGAATTAAAAGAAAACGAATTCAAAGATTTATATCCGGAAGAGAACGATATTGAAACGAAGGAATATGTAAAAGATTTACAAATCGATACCGATTTTGAACTCTTATTCTCTGACGAATACATCAATAATGTCACAGAGCGTCTAAGTTTATATAACGAGTTAGGTTCTGTAAAAAATGAAGAAGAACTGGTTATCTTTCAAAATAAATTAATAGACCGTTTCGGGCCAATGCCTCCGCGTGCCAATGCGTTGATGAACAGTATTCGCATCAAATGGATTGCTACCAACGTAGGTATTGAGAAACTAGTAATGAAAAAAGGTAAAATGATTGGTTATTTCGTTTCAGACCAACAATCTGATTATTACCAATCGTCTAAGTTTAGAAAGGTTTTACAATTTGTACAAAAACATAGTAACCTTTGCCAAATGAAAGAAAAACAAACGCCAAACGGTTTACGACTTTTATTGACTTTCGAAAATGTTAAATCGACCAAACGGGCTTTGGAATTGATGGAATTGTTGGGGGAGTAATTTTTTTATTTTTTAGGAGCAGATCTATTTCGTTTCATAAGAGCTTTAGTCCCGCTATCCCTTGCAATCTTTTGTGCCGAACCCCGGCACAAAAGGATTTTGAGTCCTATCGGGGCTAGGCGAGAAGTTTAGTAGTTCTAATTGTTATGATCTAATAAAATCTCAGTCATATTTTTATAATTATTAAGAAAACCTTTGGTAACCAGATAATGTTCGGTTTCTTCATAATCGATTTGTCTTATTCCTTTTTCATCCAGTTGATATATTATGGCATTTGGATACGCCAAAAGAATTGGAGAATGAGTAGCGATTATAAATTGTGAATTATTTTTTACATGCTCATCTATTGCTGTAAACATCGTAAGTTGTCTCATGGGAGATAAAGCAGCTTCGGGCTCATCAAGTATATAAAGTCCGTTACCACCTAATCTTTCAGTAAGGATTTTCATGAAAGATTCACCATGAGAACATTCATGTAAAGAGTGTCCCGTTCCTTGTAGATTATCAGTTTCTTCCATGTAAGTGGCAAGGTTGTAAAAACTTTCGGCACGAAGAAAATAATAATCTTTTGGAAGGCTGTAACTTTTTACAATCTTTAAATAATTAAAAAGACCTGAAATATTTTGATGCGTACTAAAACGAGCATGTTTACTTCCTCCTTCTTGTCCAAGTCCCATGTTTAAAGCAATAGCTTCAATTAAAGTAGATTTTCCAGAGCCATTTTCTCCTACAATAAATGTAACATCGGGGTGAAATTCTACTTTGTCCAATCCTTTTATAGAAGGTATGGTAAATGGATACTGTTGATAACTCTCAATCAAATCTCTTTTAAGTGAAATCTCTTTTAAATAAGGTTTGTCTGTTATCATTAGGAACTATTTTTAATTTGAATGCCCAAAAATAAAACATTTAAGCTAAGGAGTTCCTTAATCTGTTTTGCCATAAAGTTTATATTATGAGTTTAATTCGTAGCAAAAAAACTATTCTAAAAATCTAAAGATTAAGTTTTATTTATCTTTTACTTAGGAAAATCCTTAGAACTAATAAGTTTTCTTTGAGAGAAATTTTAAAGTAAACTTCTCTATGCAATATCAATTTATTCTCTTGTTTTTATTTTTTGGATTAACCTCAATTTTCGCTCAGGAAAAGAAACAAATCGTTTTAAATGATTCTCTAAAATCAGAAGAAATTGATCCGCTTCGTCCTGCAAAAGCAGCATTTTACTCGGCTATTTTTCCTGGTTTAGGACAGATTTATAATAAAAAATATTGGAAACTTCCTTTGGTTTATGGAGCAATAGGGACTAGTACTTACTTTTATATTGATAGTCAGAAAAACTATAATATTTACAGAGACGAATATAAAAAGAGACTTGCCGGAAATACCAGTGGTTCTCAATTTTTGGCCAACTTAAGTGAAAGTCAGTTAGTATCTGCCCAAAAGCAATTTCAACGAAACAGAGATTTATCCGCTTTATTTATCGTCGGGTTTTATGTTTTGAATATTATCGATGCTAATATTGATGCTGCTTTATCTCAATTTAATATGAGCGAAAATTTAGCCTTTAAACCTGCGATTATAAAAAATGATATTGCATTCAATAATAATTTCGGTTTTGCTTGTTCCTACTCTTTTTAAGAGCTTCAAACTTATAAATTATAAAAGGATTAAAAAGATTATATAATCTGTGAGAATCTTTTTAATCTGTGGCTAACTTTTTTAAAATAAAAAAAGGCGTATGAGAATTTCATACGCCTTTTAGTTTTAATTCAATAGAATTTACAATTTCTTTAATCCCTTTAATTCTGCAGCATTTCCTTCTTTAATGCTAATGGCAACGCCACCGCCTGGGGCTAAATATTGTTTTAAAATTGTTTTAGAATTTACTACAACTTTAGTCACCGTATATTTTTGTGGATTTACGTTCCAATTAGCTTCTTTTGCATCAGCATAAATCGTAGCGATGAATTTTTTTCCGGCTGGTAAATAATCAAAAGTAATGTTGGCAGTTCTTGAATTTTCATCGGTAATTCCTCCAATATACCATTCATTTTTTCCTTTTGCTTTACGGGCAATTGTGATGTAATCTCCCGGTTCAGCTTCAAGAATATAACTGTTATCCCAATCTACAGCAACATCTTTGATGAACTGAAATGCATCTGGAAAACGCTCGTAATTCCCCGGAATATCTGCCGCCATTTGCAACGGACTGTACATTGTAACGTAATACGCCAATTGTTTTACTAAAGTAGTATTAACACGCTGCGAACTTCCGGTTCCGTAATACGAAAGATCTGTCTGGAAAATTCCTGGTGTATAATCCATTGGTCCTCCCATTAAACGGGTAAATGGTAAAATCGTGGTATGATCCGGAGCTAATCCTCCCATAGATTCAAACTCGGTTCCGCGGGCAGATTCTTGTGCAATCCAGTTTGGGAAAGTTCTGTTTAAACCCGTTGGTCGAACAGCTTCATGACTGTTAATCATGATTTTATAATCGGCGGCGCGTTTGGCTACGTTTATGTAATGATTTACCATCCATTGTCCGTCATGATGTTCGCCACGCGGAATAATTTTACCTACATAACCTGTTTTTACAGCATCATAACCGTTGTCATTCATAAACTGAAAAGCACGATCTAAACGACGCTCATAATTGGTTGCTGATCCTGAAGTTTCGTGGTGCATGATAATTTTCACACCTTTTGAAGCTGCATAAGCGTGAACCGCTTTTACATCAAAATCCGGATAAGCTGTTATGTAATCAAAAACTTCTTCTTTCCAGTTGTTGATCCAGTCTTCCCAACCAATATTCCAGCCTTCGATCAGGATCGCATCGAAACCATTTTTAGAAGCAAAATCAATATATTCTTTTGCGCGTTCTGTTGTGGCTCCGTGTTTTCCATTGGGTGTAAGTTTTGTAAAATCATCTGTCAATTTTACGTTGGTCTCTTTCCCAAAAGCCCACGTACTTTTTCCGGCTACAAAATATTCCCACCAAATCCCGATGTATTTTACGGGTTTTATCCACGAAAGATCTTTATAACTTGTTGGTTCGTTGAGGTTCAGAATTAATTTTGAAGCTAAAATTTCTGTTGCTTTATCGCTTACAACAATAGTTCTCCAAGGAGATTGTGCATCGGTTTGCATATAACCTTTTGCACCAACAGCATCAGGCGCTAAATGACTGCGCATTTTGTAATTTACAGCATCAACTTCAAGATACATGGCCGGATAATTGATCAAACCTGCTTCGTGAATGTTGATATACAAACCGTCATCGGATTTCATCATAGATGGTGTTTGAACCGATAATTCCTTAATTGGCCATTGCGAATTGATTTCGATAGTTGCTTTTTTCATCAGCGAAGGAACTTCAGAAATCTTCGAAGTCGTATAGGCATATTCATTGGTATCATAATCTCCCGGAATCCAGAAAATTTTATGATTTCCGGCCAGATTAAATTCAGAACGTTCTTCTTTTATTACAAAATAATTCAGATCATTTTGCTTTGGGAATTCATATCTAAAACCCAATCCGTCGTTGAATAAACGGAAACGTATGCGAATGTATCTGTTGTTATTTTTGGCTTGAGCCAAAGTCACAACCAATTCGTTGTAATTGTTACGAATTGTTTTTTCTTCGCCTAAAACCGGATTCCAATTTTCATCTACAGAAGATTGTCCCGTATTTGTAACGGTAAAACCATCCATGAATGAAGGCAAATCTTTTAATTCTAAGCCTAATGAACTTGGTTTTATAACTGCTTTTTGTTTGTATGATAATTGGTATGACGGAATTCCGCCTTCTTTTAATTCAAATTTTAAAGAAAGATTTTTGTTTGGCGAAGTTATTTCCTGCGCCTGAAGCCATAATGAGTTGGCACAGACAAAAAGTAACAGCGCGATTTTTTTGCCCAAACGAATTTGGAAAAAAGTTTTTTGGGATTGAAAATTCATGTTTATTTAGTTTTTTGCAAATCTAATTTAATTTTAAAGTTGCGCAGTATTAATTCTTCAATACTAAGTATTGAAAAGGAAATAATGTAATTTCAGTGCCAAGAGTTACTGCATTTCCTGTAAAAGCATCTTTCCATGTTCCTTTTAATGAATTTGCAACAAGATATTTTGCATCATTATTAGTTAAGTTCGAAAACACTAAAACTTTTTCAGCATCTTTTACCATTGTAAAAGCACTTACAGCATCGCTGCTGTATCCGGTATAAGTTCCTTTTTTTATAGCAGTACTTGAGTTTCTGAAAGCAATTATTTTCTTGTATTGAGCCAGCATTTCTGAATCTGCAGTTGACCAGTCGATTGGAGTTTTGGCGAAATAGTTGTAAATCATCGGAACAGATTTCATGTAAGCGGCAACGAGGAATGTAGCTATAGATCCTTTTACCGCCAAAAAGTTCAATTGGAGTTCCTCCTGTAAAGTTGGCATCATGATTGCTGGTATATCTTACGATTTATCGTCCTCATTGTTGCGTTCTTTGCAGTTAAGCAAAAAAAATCACCCGGAAAGAGTGATTTTAATGGTTAAATGTGGTTTTTTGGTTTAGATAATTTGGTCATGAACCTGAAAAAAGACCCGCATCGATTCTAATGCTTTACTCATTTGGTTCTTGACTATATTGATTGTGATGCCGAGTTCCTGACTGATTTCTTCGTAACTCATGCCTTTGTTCTGGGGACATCTTAAAAATTTGCTTTCGTTTTGGAGGCAATTACCCCCCCATCGCTTCTTTTCGTAATTTCCTGCAATCAGCTTCACAAATTAGATAATCACTATAATTATGAGATTTCTGACTTTCGTAAAAAAAACTCTTCTTTAAGTAATGCATCATTTACCATTTTTGAATTCACTCGCCAATAATTGCCGTTATGTTCTTTGCTTCTAACATTAATTTAATTAGTCCTTATTTAAATCTAATTATATTATGATACTATCAAATTTGATACTCTAATTTGCTGACTGGTTAGCAAATATATAAAAATATTATTCGCAATAAATTTTATTAAAAAAAACTTAATTCTATCTTTTTTAATAAAATTTATACTGAATCCCAGTAAATGCAGTGGTAAGAGCCTTTTTATCAGGTGACTATGTTTTTAACTTAAATTTGTAAAATTAATTATTCAGATGAATATTTATTGCGAATATTCTTATTTGCTGCCATACAGAATGACGATTTTACAATTAAAGGGTAAAAAAAAATCCTTTTACCTTTCTGGAGAAGAAAAGATAAAAGGATTAGTATAATAACGAATCTTAATGATTCTGTGATAAATTTATTAGTTTTTCAGGTCTTTTATTACCTTAAAAGCAACATCAACCTGATCTTCTCCAACTAAAATGGTGAATTCATTCGAAGTCGAAATTACCTCATTAATGATAATTCCTTCCCAGGCCAAACGTTGAAAAATGAAATAATAAATACCCGGAACCACGATGTTTTCTTTTGGTAATTTTACAGTAATTGAAGCCAGGTTATCTAATTTCTGAATTAGTTTTTCGCGCATAAAGTGCTTTTCAACCAAATGATTTACACTGCTGCTAACCACAATATTAGTCTCATTTACACCACGAGATGAGGTATAAAATATATCAGATAAAGCATTAATGTCAGAAATTAAATCGGCTTGTTTGTTTAAAACAGTTTCAGAAGCTGCAAAAGTGTAATCCGTCAATTCAGATCGAACTGTGATTTCACCAATATTCTTGATTACTTTATTGATTTTATGGTTCAGTTTAAAATCTAATTCTTCCGTGAGTCGTTTCAGCGACATTACAACAGCACCTTGTTTCACTTCTTTGCCAAATTCACTTTCCAATTCGGTCATAATGTTCCGTGAAAGCGACGTCAGGTTGATGATTCCAAGCGATAGCGCATTTAATAAAAAAGGTTTTGTTTTGATGTAATTTTCGACGATTGAAGAAACGGTTTTCATAATTTTTTTTCTTTTTTTTTGTAACTTAATTGTGTGGTTTAGTTAATAGGGGATGTTATAAATTCCTGCAAATATAAATAAAAAAACAATTTGTTACAAATATAACAATAAAAAATTATGTTAAAAATGATAAAAAGCATCTGTAAAATGTTCAATTACAAATGTTTCGCCTTTTTTATGAATGGATACAATGTCAAATCTAATGTTTAAATCATCACAAAAATCCTTTTCCCTATCGTTTATGTAGGCATTTACTGCTTTTATAAGAAGTTGAATCTTTTTTGGTTTCACAAAATCTTGCGGAGCACCAAAATCTAAACTTGATCTTGTTTTCACTTCAATTATGGCCAAAAGAGATTCTTTTTGCGCAATAATATCAATTTCGGCCTTCTGAAAAGTCTAATTTCAATCTAAAATTTTATATCCTTCTTTGCGGAGAAATTCTACAGCAAGTTCTTCACCTTTTTTCCCAAGTTCATTATGTTTAGCCACTTTTAAGTTATGAGTTTTGAGTTATTAGTTTTGAGTTTGTTTTGCACGCAAAGATGCAAAGTCGCAAAGAATTAAATAAAACTTTGCGACTGTGCGTCTTTACGAGATTTTATGTGGTATTTTGGATTCTTCTTAAATGGAAGAAAACAAGAAATTATTATTTTTGAAAAGAAACAGTACTTCCGGTTTCATTAACATCTATTGAAATGGTGCTTCCCATAATAAGCGCTCTGTTATCCTGAATGTGTCCTGCCGGGAAATTAAAGATTACCGGAATATTGTATTTTTTAGTCACATCGTCTACGATTTCAACCGCATTTTTGCCCCATGGGACTTCGTTGTCTTTCATTTTGGTCATTCCGCCAACGATGATTCCTTTTAGGTTTTCAATACAGCCATTACGTCTCAAATTTATCATCATTCGATCGATATGATATAAATATTCGTCAAGATCTTCAATAAATAAAATTTTATCCTTGCAGTCAATAGCCGATGGAGATCCTAATAAACTATATAAAATAGATAAATTGCCGCCTACCAATTCGCCGGTTGCTTTGCCAAAACGGTTCATTTTATCCGGAGCTACAGAATACGATAACGGCTCGCCAAACAAACTCGACTTCATCGAGCTGATTGCAGCCGGAGTAGCACGCGGAATAGTTACGGGCATTACACCATGAATAGATTTATAGCCCATGGTATTCAAATGATTGTGCAAAACCGTCACATCGCTAAACCCGATAACCCATTTTGGGTGTTGTTTGAATTTAGTAAAGTCCAATAGATCAATCATTCTCACGGTTCCATATCCGCCGCGAACACACCAGATTGCTTTAATATTAGGATTGTCTAATTGATGTTGGAAATCTGCAGCACGCTGCTCGTCAGTTCCGGCAAGTTGATTAAAATCAAGTCCAATTGTGGTTCCCACAGCGGCTTCTAATCCCCAGCTTTTTAATAAATCTATGGTAGGTTTTAAGTTATCGTCGATATTTTTTCTTGCAGTTGCTAAAATCGCTACAGTATCTCCTTTTTGTAAATAAGGTGGTGTTATCATGTTTTGTTGTGATTGACAAGTGAATGAATGCAAAGCAAAAATAAGAAATATGAATTTACAAAAAGGAAAGAGTTTCTTGAAGTGTTGGTTTTGGCTCATGTTCATTGTTTCTTTTGCTAATTCAGTATTAATGATAAACAAATATAGAGATTTTAAAAAATAAAAATATTAGAAAAATCTTACAAATAAATTAATTTGCTTAAATTGAACTTTTTAAAATAGTAAGTTCATGAAGATTATTAGATTTCAGGTATATTTTATTGCGCTGTTTTTTCTTTCGATTTCACATGCACAGTCAAAAAAGTATACCATTCATACCGTTGCGTTTTATAATTTCGAAAATCTTTTCGATACTATAAATGATCCAACAACACATGATGATGAATGGACTCCTGATGGAGCACAACATTGGACCAAGGAAAAATACGAGCAAAAATTAAAAAATCTTTCCCGTGTTTTATCAGAAATAGGAACTCCTGAAAATCCCAATGCGCCAACAATAATTGGAGGTTCTGAAATCGAAAATCGCGGCATTATCGAAGACTTAATCAAACAACCCAAATTACAGCATCTTGACTACAGAATCATTCATTTTGATTCTCCTGACAAACCAGGAATTGATGTGGCCTTACTCTAATCAAAAAAAAATATTTCAGACCCACTTCTTATTCTAATATTCCTTTATATATCTATAAAAATAATACAATTGCAAAAGAAGAAAAGAAAGAAGAACCAGATGATGAAATCGAAATAAAAACAGTCAATAACAATCGAATTTTTACAAGAGATCAGCTTTTAGTAACCGGTTTTCTCGAAGGCGAGGAAATACATATTATTGTCAATCACTGCCCATCGAGATCAGGTGGCGAAAAAAAGAGCAGTCCGTTCCGGGAATTGGCAGGAAGTTTAAATCGAAAAATTATCGATTCGCTCCAACAAATAAATCCCAATGCAAAAGTCATGACGATGGGCGATCTAAATGATGGTCCGTTTAACCGAAGTGTGAAAGTAGCTTTAGGAGCAAAAGCAAAAAAGAGCGAAGTTCCCGAATTTGGTACTTTTAATCCGTTTGAAGAAATGGTAAATAAAGGCATGGGAACGATAGCTTTTAGAGATTCCTGGGATATTTTCGACCAGATCATCATAACCGAATCCATTATAAAACCGGATTTTTCAACCTTCAAATATTGGAAAGCCGGTATTTTTAGTAAACCCTATCTCATTACAACCTCGGGGCAATACAAAGGATATCCGCTTCGGCATAGTTTAACTGAAGTTGGCTTTAGTGATCATTTCCCGGTTTATATTTATCTGATCAAGGAGATGAAATAGTTTTCAGTCACGGTTACTGAAAACTGCGACTGCGACTGGAAACTTTTCATTAACTTAGCTTCATAGAAACTCAGTACCACTAAAAATGTCAATAGCAAAACCCTTCAACCTAACCAAATGGATTGACGAAAACCGTCATTTACTTAAACCGCCTGTAGCCAATAAAAATCTTTATGTAGATTCAGGCGATTATATTGTCATGATTGTAGCGGGTCCAAATGCCCGTAAAGATTACCATTATAACGAAACCGAAGAGCTTTTTTATCAACTCGAAGGTAGTATAAAAGTGGTTATTCAGGAAGATGGCGAGCGTAAGGAAATGGAATTGAATGCCGGAGATATGTACCTTCATCCAGCAAAAATCCCTCATTCTCCAGTTCGTTCAGAAGGTTCTATAGGCTTAGTAATCGAGCGCAAGCGTGCTGGAAAAGGATATACTGACGGATTGCTTTGGCATTGCGACAATTGCAATCACAAACTCTACGAAGTGCTTTTTGAACTCCATAATATCGAGAAAGATTTCCTGCCACATTTCGAGCATTTCTATAATTCAGAAGAATTGAGAACCTGCGACAATTGCGGAACTGTAATGGAATCTGATCCGAGATTTGTCGCGAAGAAGTAGTTAATTAGAAATGATTTTCCAAACTTTCGCACAAATTCTCTTGTGTGGTTTTCGAATATAAAAGGTATATGGGCGGGAATTACAAATTTTGTCCACTTTTTTTAATTCCCCAAAGAAGTTTAAAGTGCTTCACTATAATAGCATTAAAATTTTGTCAATTAATTTAAGAAAATGAAAAGCCATTTTAAAATCATACCTGTTCTAATTTTACTCATTATTGGGTGTAAAAGAAAAGTAATAGAATTTGAACAGCCTAAAATATTAAAAGCAAAATGCAAATTTGATTTAACTATAATGGATTTTAATGAAGATGCAAAACAACTGACATCAAAAATATTTGATACAACAGCAACAGAGTCTTATTCATGTACAGATGAAAAAATGTATGATAGAAAAACTGGAAGTGTTTTGCCAACTGGCGTAAAAAGATGTGGTTATAAGACTATAGAGAAACAAGATAGCGTAGCACATTTTGATGAGTTGTTTTTCCATAGGATTTATATTGAAATAGACGAAAAGAAAAAGATTAAAGCAGTCGTAGGTTATGCAAAATTTAGACAAGAGAAAGAACTTCAAAGACTTATGAAGTCATTTTATGACAAGTACAAAACTACAGTTGATGGTGTAGAAGAATTAGGTTCCGATTACTATACAGGGCAAGATGTAAATTTATGAATGGGGTTTATATGATAGATTTATTCAAGTTCATATAGAAAATGGAAGAGAAATTGAAATCAGTACAAATGCAAAGGATAATTTTAATATTGAATACTTCTATGTTGAATTTTTAATGGTTCCGAGAGAAGAATATCAGCGAATGAAATTTCTAAATTTCAACGAAATAGTTAAAAATAAAAGAATAATGACAGTTGTAAAATCTTATTTTAATTTTGAGTCTATTGATCCATTAAGTGGAAGAAATTCTTCTCAGACATTGGATATATTACAAAATAATACTTCTAAATAAAACTTAATAAGCTAGCTTTGACTTGTCAAATCATCAAAGTCTCTGTTTACAATTATGTGATGCTTGATATGTTTTTAGAAATATTGGATAGTATAAAACATATACGAAAGTATTGACTACGATCGAATTTCATGTTGTAACGGGAATTTTTTACAACTCAAACTTTTTCCCTTGTTCAGGATAAATAATCTTAAACCCTAAGTCATTTTGCTTTTGCAATTGTTCTTTAAGTTTGATGATGTTTTTGGTTGGCGGTTTCAAATGTGTAACAATAATATTGAAACCTTTTAAAGTTCCTTTTCCTGACAAATTTTCTAAAGTATGAAGCTCTTTCATCAAATAATTTGGCGTTAAATGCCCGAACAAGAATTGATCCGGTTGCTCATTGGGGAACGAAACTTCAATAAAAATTCCTTTCAATTGTTTGCTTTTTACAAGAGGAGCAATCGCTGTCCAAAGTGATTTAAGTTTATCGCTTTTTTCTACAGCATCTGGTCCCGTATCTCCTAGATAAAGCACATAAGATGCTCCATTTCTAACAAGGAAAGCAGTACTTTCAAACGGATTCACATGACTTAACGGAAATGCTTTTACCGTCATAGTTGTATTGGTAATTGGAGTTTCTTCTCCTATATTCAGAGTCTGAAAATGATATTTTTTCAATGGAGTTCCGGGACCTTTATCACCAAAATTGGCCCAGGTTTCATCATTAAAATAATGATTCTCCATCATCTCCATACATTTTTCAGTGGCATAAACTGTTTTCGAAGAATCGGCAGGAGAGTTAATAATCAATCCCGAAAGGTGATCTAAATGTGCGTGCGAAATAAAATATCCTTTAATATACTTACGTAAAACCTCGCTTGTCGAAACTTTAAAAACGTTGTTTTCAATTGCTTTTTCGATTCCCGCATTTATAGTTCCCGCATCCAAAGCAATAAAATCATTCGTATTTGTTGGAGCCACTAAATAAGCCGAAAGATTTTTTTCGTCGATACCACCTTTTATTCCTAACGGAACAACCTGAAAAGCAGATTTTTGTTCTTTTTGAGAAAATGCATTTACAGAAATTAAAACGAAACAAATCAAAAGGCGATTGAAAACAGACATATTTAAATAATTTTGTTCCTGCAAAGTTCCTGAATTAAGGCGAATAAATTGTAGAATATTTCTCTAATTGAGTTTTATTAATCCTAAATTTACTTGATTTTAACAACTTGCTTCGGTTGAAATTCAACTCGAAATAATATCTTTACATAAAAATATAACAATTTTAACTAAAAAAGTTACAATGACAACAATAGTATCGCAATTTGGAATGAATGAGGCTCTGGAAAAATTGGGCATCAAACTGATCAATGAAGGAACATCAACAGGAGTACAAAACTTTTCTTCGGGAGAAATTCTGGATAGTTTTTCACCGGTAGATGGTAAACTAATTGCTTCAGTAAAAATGTCGACACCTGAGGATTACGAAAAAGTAATGCAGGCAGCAACAGAAGCTTTTAAAACTTTCCGTTTGATTCCTGCGCCACAACGTGGAGAAATTGTTCGTCAGTTTGGGCAAAAGTTACGTGAAAATAAAGAGGCTCTAGGTAAATTGGTTTCTTACGAAATGGGAAAATCATTACAGGAAGGATATGGGGAAGTGCAGGAAATGATTGATATCTGCGATTTTGCAGTGGGATTATCTCGTCAGCTTCACGGATTAACGATGCATTCTGAAAGACCTGGACATCGTATGTACGAGCAATATCATTCATTAGGAGTTGTCGGGATTATTTCGGCATTCAACTTTCCGGTTGCAGTTTGGTCCTGGAATACGGCGCTTGCATGGATTTCTGGCGATGTTTGTGTTTGGAAGCCTTCTGAAAAAACACCACTTTGCGGAATTGCCTGTCAAAACATCATCGCACAAGTTATTAAAGAAAACAATTTGCCGGAAGGAATTTCTTGTTTGATTAATGGCGATTATAAAATAGGAGAATTAATGACGGCTGATACCCGTATTCCGTTAGTTTCTGCTACTGGTTCTACCAGAATGGGAAAAATCGTTGCACAAGCTGTTGCGGGACGTTTAGGGAAATCATTATTAGAACTTGGAGGAAATAATGCGATCATTGTTACTCCTGATGCCGATATCAAAATGACCGTTATTGGTGCTGTTTTTGGTGCGGTAGGAACTGCCGGACAACGTTGTACATCTACACGCCGACTGATCATTCACGAAAGTATTTATGATAAAGTAAAAGACGCTTTGGTAGCAGCGTATAAACAATTGCGAATAGGAAATCCGCTTGACGAAAACAATCACGTTGGACCACTAATTGATACTCATGCTGTTGAAATGTATGCTGTCGCTTTGAACAAAGTTGTAGCCGAAGGCGGAAAAATTTTGGTGGAAGGCGGAGTACTTTCCGGTGAAGGTTATGAAAGCGGCTGTTATGTAAAACCTGCAATTGCCGAAGCTCAAAATTCTTACGCTATTGTACAGCATGAAACATTTGCTCCGGTTTTATATTTAATTAAATATTCAGGTGACGTTGATAATGCTATCGAAATTCAAAATGGAGTGGGGCAAGGGTTATCATCGGCAATTATGACGAATAATTTACGTGAAGCCGAAAGATTTTTATCAGTAGTAGGTTCAGATTGCGGAATTGCAAACGTAAACATCGGAACTTCAGGAGCTGAAATTGGTGGTGCTTTTGGTGGTGAAAAAGAAACCGGAGGCGGACGTGAATCAGGATCTGATGCCTGGAAAATTTATATGCGCCGTCAGACCAATACAATCAATTATACAACAAGTTTACCTTTGGCACAAGGAATCAAATTTGATTTGTAGAATTTGATTGTAAGAATATTATATAAAAAAGGCTTCCAATATTTTTGGAAGCCTTTTGCTTGTGCGCCCAGCATGGGTGATAACTCTAGGGTGTAAGCCCCGAACACGCCTTTACAGTGGGAAGTGTTAGCTGAATGCAAGGGTGTTCATCTCGAGGTGGAATCTGAAGGAAGCAGTAGGCAAACTCTTGGCCTGACGGAGAGAAACTATATACAAGGCCAGAAATGTTGGATAAAGTTGCAAGCCAAACTGAAGTCCCAAACTGTACGGAAGCATGATGGTAAATATAGCAGGCAGATGAGAGGAAAGTTATCGTTCTTACCTGGGGAGATCTTATAGACATAGGGAAGTTTTTTTTACAGCACTATGGATTAACAATTGCTATAAGAAGTCAGCAGAGGTCATAGTAGGTGCTGGAAATGAGTACTGAAGGACTGAACTTAATTAAGTGAGTAGTAAATGAATGTTACCTATGAAGGAACGAATGCAGAAAATATCAAATCATTTTGATAACTACCTTGGGAAGGATAGGACGGAATCCGAGAGCTACCAAGGAGTGCAGACCTTTATTTGGATAACTGAAAACAACCTCATGGAAGTACATTTAGTTCAGGGAAGCTACTAGAGCTAATCGTAAGCCCTTCCAATATGAATCTGGCTTATAAAAGAGTCAGATCCAATAAAGGAAGCTTTGGAATAGACAAGTTGTCCACTGAGATTTTATTAGAATGGCTCTTAGAACATAAAGAGTCATTGATCAAATCGCTAGAAAACGGGAAATACAAACCTAAGGCCGTTCGAAGAGTTGAGATACCCAAAGAGGGAGGTAGAACAAGGTCACTTAGTATCCCTAGTGTTGTAGACCGCCTAGTGCAACAAAGTATTGCCCAAATCCTAACCCCTATTTACGAGCAAGAGTTCTACTCAAGTAGTCATGGCTTTAGGCCTAAAAGAGGGCGCCATACTGCTTTGAAAGAAGTAGAAAGTCATCTTAATGCTGGTTATTGCTGTGTAGTGGATTTAGACTTAGAGAAGTTCTTTGATACTGTGAGTCACAGTAGGCTCATAGAACTACTATCAAAGAAAGTCAAAGACCCACGAGTGATATCCCTTATCCATAAGTATGTAAGGTCTGGTATTGTTGTGGGGAACAAATTCGAAGAAAGTGTACTAGGAGTTCCTCAAGGCGGTCCTCTAAATCCATTGTTGAGTAATATAATGCTCCACGAACTGGACAAGGAACTCGCCAGACGCGGACACCGCTTTGCACGTTATGCGGATGATTGTTTAATCTTCTGTAAAAGTAATAGAGCTTGTCTTCGTGTCAAGGAAAGTATAACTGCGTTTATTGAAAACGTATTATACTTAAGGGTAAACAAGGAGAAAACTACGGTTGGGTATATAAAAGGAAAGAAATTCCGTGGATATAGCTTCTATAACAAAAGTAAAGGGAAATGGGGGCTATGTGTACATCCAAAGAGTTACAGTAAACTCAAAGACAGGTTAAAGGAAATTACTAACCGCAGTAATGGTATGGGGTATCAAAAGATCAAAGAACTCTTACGATATTACTTGCAGGGTTGGGTATCCTATTTTAAACTAGCCGATATGTCAGGCAGGATTAAACGTATAGACGAATGGCTTCGATTTAGAATACGAATATTAATATGGAAAAGCTGGAAGAAGATAAGTACTAAATACAACAATCTGAAAAAGATTGGAGTTAAAGACAACCAAGCCTACCAGTGGTCTAATACCCGAAAGGGGTATTGTCGAACTGCGCTTAGTCCAATCCTGCAAATAGCCTTAGACACACAAACTCTAAGAAAAGCCGGATATACATTGATGACTGACACCTACCTAAAATGTATCGTAAATTAAGAACCGCCTTGGTACGGATCTGTATGCCGGGTGGTGTGGAAGGTCACCTAGGGAATTAATCCCTAGGTTCCTATCCGATTTTAGGTTAGAGGTTATTTCTTTAAAACTGTGTAATTAAATGAACCATCTGTAGTATTTATTTTCACTAAGTAAGTTCCCGGAACCAGATGATTAACATCTATATTTTCCAGATTTTTATCGGCGGTTTTTACTAACATGCCTGAAATATTATAGATCAAAACTTTTTCTATATTTTGTGTAGCAATCGAGATCGATAATGTATTAGTAACAGGATTAGGATATAATACCGGTTTTGCAATTTCTACTGTTTGTGTTGCTTCAAAATTTGCTGTTCGTAAAGTACTTCCCGAATATTCAGTGCTTATATAGAATAAGTTAGCCACAGATCCTTTTGAGATGGTGTGTGAACCCGAAGCAATTGAAGCCGTAACTATTCCTGCAGAAGCAGTATAAGAAACATTATCTATTTTAACTGTTCCTGTAAAGTTCGAATCAAAAACCAAAGTTAATGTCGAAGCGCTTGTTGTGGAGTAAGTAATCGTCGTACTTGATTCGATTTTTAAACGTTCAGTCAAAGTCAATCCGTTATAGGTTACAGACCCGGGTGTAGAATTCATGTTTCCGGTAATAGTGTAGAACGAACTTGTTTTTCCAGAAGTGGTAAAATTGTGAATTTGATTATTACCCGGATTGTTTGTTGTTACCGTGATTGTTCCTGATCCTGTAGCGGGTGTTCCTGTTCCGATTGTAGCAATGGAATATGAAACTGTAGCTGTTGGAGTTCCGGAAATAGTGATCGTTTTTGCCGAAGTATTTTTTACAAAAGTAATTCCCGATGCTGGTAATCCTGTTACTGTTGCGTCTGTTGCATTGCCTCCCCAGGTAAAGACAATCGAAGCAATGGCTGTTCCGCTTGCTACAGTTTGGTTGTTATTAGCTGTAGAAGTAAGAGTTTGACCATTTGCTGCCGAAACAGTAATTGTGCCTGATCCAGTAGCAGCTGTTCCTGTTCCTATTGTAGCAATAGAATAAGATAACGTGGCTGTAGGAGTTCCTGTAATAGTAATAGTTTTAGCGGTTATGTTTTTTACAAAACTAATTCCCGATGCCGGTAATCCCGTTAATGTTGCATCTGTCGCGCTTCCTCCCCAGGTAAAAACAATAGAACTTATAGCTGTTCCGCTTGTTACGGTTTGATTATTGTTTGTTGTCGAAGTAAGGGTTTGAGGGTTCGCGGGCGGAGTTCCTTCGCCTTGCACAGCTACTAATGGTCCCGTATAATTGGTAAGTGCAGATTTTAATGCTGTAATTACCAGAGACGATTTGTCGTCTACACTATTATCAAATGTCCATTTTAGATCTCCTCCGGAAACTCTTCCGGCATATTGTGTTGTTTTTGATTTTGCAACTGCAGGTTGATCTATTACTAAGTTTTTTACATAAAAAGCTGCGTTGGTATCAAAGTTATTATAAGTATTTGCTCCAGATTTAGACTTTACGTTGCTGCTTACAATTTCACCTCTTGTTGTTGCTACATAAGCATCGAAGTCTGTGGTAGAGCTTGTTTTTCCTGAAATGTTGTATAAAGGATTTGTATCGCCATAAGCTACAAACCGCATATTATTTGTAGCAATATCTGCGTCGAAAGTATTGTTGAATGCTTTGATTGAACCTCCCGCTTCGCCTGAAAATGTTCCCATAGTTCCGGCATTATTTACCTGATTGGCTTCGTCCCAGATATCACTTCCCTGTAAAGAGGTCAACATTGGGTATTTGCTATTTCTATAATAATTTCCTTCAACAAATAAAGAAGAACCTAAAGTAGAGCCTGATCCGTATTTTGAAACTCCATCAAAATAATTATTATAAATGTGCGCCGAATAATAACGAACGCGTGGATGACGTGAATCAGAGTGGTCAAACCAGTTATGATGATAGGTAATATACAAACCGCTTGTAGTACCTTCACTTAATCCTAAAAGACTTGCTTTACCGCTATCCCAAAAGTGATTGTAAGCCAGTGTAATATAAGTCGAAGTTTTATTGTCTAATGCCCCGTCTCCTTTTATCTGATCAGCATCGCTGCCCGCATTTCCGTAAAATAAATCGCAATTATGAACCCAAACGTGATCATTATCTTGCTGCATTCCAATATTATCGCCGGCAGTACTATTGCAATTCATAACACCTATATTGCTAATTTCAATATTAGAGGCAGATTTAAGACGAACTCCCCAACCATTTGCAACAGCATCTGTTCCGACCCCTTCGAGAGTAAGATAGCTGGAAGCGTTGTTTGAGTTTTCAATTACAACATCTCCGCCTTCCATCACGGTCATATCAGTGATATTTCCGATCAATCGAATAATAAACGGACGTGTATCCTTTCCTTTTTTAATCGCGTATAAAATATTTTGTAAGCCCACACACGGATTAGAACTTGCACCGGTGATGTCCATAGATATCGTATTTTTAGTATTTTGAGTAATGTAAAGAATTACCGCACCGGCTTTTGGAGTTCCATCAGCATTGTAACCGCCCGGAACGCGTCCTCCGTCAAATGCAAAACCATTACGGTCATGTGCTAAAACAGTTAGATTACTTGTTGTTGAACCTGTTCCTTCAGTTCCTGCTATTACCGGTTTTACTTTTACAGTATACGTTCCGGCTTTTAGACCTGGAATATCAGCGCGAAAATACGAACCATAACTTCTAATAAGCTGGTCGTCTATTTTTTTGTCGACTAAACCATTTCCGGTGTAGTAAACATTATACGTTTGGGCATTACTTACAGGTTGCCATTTTATAAAAACAGATTCTAACCAGCCAGAAGCTTCGTTAATCTGAACTTGTTGCGCCCATGTTTGAATACTGACAAGAAAGAGCGTCAGGATAAGTAGGTTTTTTTTCATAATCGTGGTTTTTTTGTTAATAAAGTTTTTGTGGTTTTTTGGGTATCGAAACTATTTTAATAATTGTAATCGATTACACAAAAGTATATTTATTTTTTTAAATGTGTAATTAATTAGCTATAAAAAAACATAAAACATAAAAATATTTGCTTTTAATAATTATTATGTAATAAATTACACTAAATGCAATTTATTACATAATTGTAAAATAGCTTGTCAGGGAGTGTTTTTATTGAATTTTGTAAATCTATACAAAGACAGAATACAACAAAATCGCATAAAAATATTGTATCTAATTTTATTTGGATAGGATACATATTAAACAAGTAAAAAGCTACAATTTAAAATAAAGCTTTCATGTTTTTGACTTAAAATTGGCTTTTAAATCAAAAAATGATGAAGATATTTGATACAAAAAAATGATGCAATTATTTATTTTGAAAAGTCTAAAAAGCAGATTTTTTAATTTTTGTAATAGATGAATTACAGGCTATTGATCCAATTGAAAAATTGAAGTAAAAAGTAAAATTATTACATAATTGAAACCAACAGTTACTTGCCAAAAGGAATAGAAAACGATCTATAAAATTTAGGAGGATGGAAATATTAGATCATAAAAAAAAGCCTTTTTGAGAAATCAAAAAGGCTTTGTATTTATGGTATAGAAAGAATTAATCTTTACTTGATAATTTCGATAATAATCTTAAGAATTCGATGTATAACCAAACTAAAGTGATCATTAATCCCATAGCGCCATACCATTCCATGAATTTTGGCATTCTTTCCTGAACACCTTTGTCAATTTGATCAAAGTCTAAGAATAAGTTCAGAGCAGCGATAATAATAACAAAAACGCTAATTCCAATACTCATCATTCCGTTTCCGTAATGAACAGGAGTGAAGTTGAAAATCAATGAAGCTATCCATGAAATCAAATAATAAGTCGCAATTGCTAAAGTAGCAGCAATAACTACTGACTTAAATTGCTCCGTAACTTTTACAATTTTAAATTTATATAAACCTAAGCAAACTAAAAAGGTGACTAATGTAGCGCTAACCGCATTAATTACAATTCCCGGATATTTAGCTTCAAAAATCGCAGAAATTCCTCCAATAAATAGACCTTCAAATAGGGCATAACCCGGAGCCAAATATGGAGAAAGGTGAGGTTTGAATACTGAAACTAAAACCAAAATAAAACCTATTATTGCTCCGCCAATTGCAGGTAATAATGCATTCATTCCGTTAAATGCCATCCACCATGTTACCATTGCAGATCCGCATAATATTAAAAATAAAATAGCTGTTTTATTGATAGTACCTGACAAAGTCATTTCCTGATTGTAATCAATAATTTGAGCTTGGTGTACTTCTTCAGCTTTTGAAACAGCATTTGATGAAAAACGCTTGTTGCTTAAAAATGGGTTTTTTGAGTTGAAGTTCATATTTCTAATACATTTAAATGAACCCAAATATATGGAGTTTTTTTGAAGCTCGTATTGTTTAAGTTAAATTTTTAACATGAATTTCTCTTCTGAAATAGAATGTCCCTGAAATAAAAAATCCATTCGTGAAAACGAATGGATTTCTTTATATTTTGATTGAATTTTTAGTTCAATAAATCTAAAACTAATGATGGAAACAAACCTAAAACAATATTTAAAGTAATCGAAATTACAGCAACTGCATAAATAAGGAAAGGTTTTCCGGTACGTTCCTGGTTTGGCTCTTTAGAATACATAGCTAATATTAATTTGAAATAATACCCAACACTAATAATAGAGTTGATAACAGCAACGATTACTAAAGCAATATATCCAGCCTCGATAGTTTGATTGAATAAAAATAATTTAGCAAAAAATCCAGAGAAAATAGGAATACCGGCCATAGATAACAATGAACCTGTAAGTATTGCCGCTAACAATGGATTTGTTTTTCCTAAACCATGAAAATTCGTAATATCTTCATTGTCCTGATTTTTGCAAACATATAAGATTACGCTAAAAGCAGCAATTCCGGCCAATGCATAAGCAGCAGTATAATATAATAAAACACCTGCTGATGTTGCAACCGTTAATAAAGTCATCAACATAAAACCTGCATGAGAAATTCCTGAGAATGCCAGCATACGTTTTACATTTACCTGACGTAATGCCATTATATTACCAACAGTCATAGAAGCAATTGAAATGATCACTACGATAGTTTCAAATGTTCCTAAAAGATCCTGATTGTCTAAAGACGGAACAAAATTCAATGCCGAAACCAATTTATAAAGAGTTGCAATCGCCACAACTTTAGCCAAAGTACTCATTAAAGCAGTAGTTAAAGCAGGAGATCCTTCGTAAACATCCGGAGCCCAGAAATGAAAAGGAACTGCAGCAACTTTAAACAACATACCAATAATCATTAAGATCATACCAATTGGAAACCAGATTGGCAATTCGGCAGATAAAGAGCTTTCATGAATTTCTGCAACATCAAAACTTCCCATTGCTCCGTAAATCAAACAGATTCCGAATAAGATAATTCCTGATGCAAAAGATCCCATCAAAAAGTATTTCATACCTGCTTCGTTACTTTTTAGATTTAATCTTTCGCTTGCTGCCAATACATAAAGCGCTATGGATAAAATTTCGATTCCTAAGAAAAACATCGCTAAGTTTCCAAAAGAAACCATAGCAACTCCTCCAGCCAATAAAAAGATTTTGATAGCCACAAAATCAGAGATTTTTGTTGGATGATTTTCGTAAAAATTATGACTTAATGCTACTAAGAAAATAGTTAGAATAATAAACAATGATGAAAACGTGGTAGAGAACTTACTCACCGTAATCATATTATTATAGTAACTTGCTGTTGATCCAAATTCGTAATAGTTAAGGGCCAAAACGCCCAACAAACCAATAATGGTAATAGGAACGATGGCCTTTCTTAAATTAAGAATTTCAAACAATAGGCAGAAAATACCCAATCCTGTTATAGCTATTAATGTATTCATTTTTGTTTTTTTGATTTAGGAAATCTCAAACTAATGATGCCCTAATTTATTTTTATTTAAAATATTAATTTTTATTGATAACGTTTAGAATCGTTTCTAAACTAGGTGTAATCAAGTCTGTAATTGGTTTTGGATAAAATCCGAATAATATTAAAACCGCAATAATTACTACAAATGAAATTCCTTCATTAACAGAAACATCTGCAAAAGTTTTAGTATTGGTTTCACCTAACATTACATTTTGAAACATTTTAAGCATATAATAAGCTCCTAAAATAATAGTGGTTCCGCCTAAAACAGCAAACCAAATATTAATTTGAGAAAGACTATACAAAACAGTAAACTCTCCAACGAAATTAAAAGTACCTGGTAAAGCTACTGAAGCCAATACCAAAATTAAAAACATAGAAGTAAATTTTGGAGATTGAGTACGAATACCACCCAATTCATTAATTTCTCTGGTTTCGAATCTTCTAAAGATAACTTCGGCGGCAAAGAACAATCCTACTACAACAAAACCGTGAGCAATCATTTGTAGAACAGCTCCGCGTAAACCATCAATAGTTAAAGTGTACGTTCCTGCAGCAATTAATCCAACGTGTGCTAATGAAGAATAAGCCAATAATTTCTTTAAATCTCTTTGTCTTAAAGCTACGATTGATCCGTAAATAACACCAGCAATTCCTAAAGCGATGAAAATATTCATGTATTCTTTTGCAGCCAATGGTGCAATTGGCAATTGCCAACGAATAACACTGTATAATCCCATTTTTAGCATGATACCAGATAAAAGCATTGTTCCAACAGTTGGCGCTTTTTGGTACACATTTGCCTGCCATGTATGGAAAGGAATAATCGGGATTTTAATAGCATAAGCCAGGAAGAAAGCTAAGAATATCCAAAGTTGTTCACTAGCCGATAGATTTAATTTGTATAAATCTTCGATTAAGAAGCTTCCTGCTTTTTGATATAAATAGATAAAAGCAATTAACATGAACAATGAACCTGCAAGTGTGTAAATAAAGAATTTAACCACTGCTTTTCTGCGTTCTTCGGCATCACCGTTACCCCAAATAAGCGCAATAAAGTAAATAGGAATAAGTGCTAATTCCCAAAAGATATAATATAAAAGACCATCTGCTGCAAGGAAAGTTCCTGTCATAGCAAAAGCCATAAATAAGATTAAAGCGTAAAAACCTTTTGCATTTTTATATTCATTCCCAAAAGAAGAGAATATAATGATTGGTGTCAAAGCAACAGTCAATAATAACATTGCAATTCCTAATCCATCCGCATTTAGAGCAAATGAAATATTAGGTTTTGTAATCCAGGAGTTTATTAAACTGATATTTTCGCCTGCATAAAAATGATTTAGCAATACAATTGAACAACCTAAAGCCGCCAAACTAAAGAACAAAGCTACTTTAGATGCTAGTTTGTCGCCAGCAAAATAAGTGACAAATGCACCAATTAGAAGAATAATTAATATAAGAGAAACGTTCATAGTTGTAAAATTATTTAGCTAAAAATATATAGGAAACAATGGCGCAAAGACCCAAAACAAAGGCAAAAAGATATAATCCGATACTTCCGTTTTGTAATTTTTTACCCTGAAAAGCAAGTTCATTCGTTACTTTTCCTAATCCAAAAACAAGAGCAGATAAACCAGTCTCTATATAGTCTCTGAAAAATCTTGATAATCCGTTAATAGAGCGCACAAATATAGCGTCGTAAGCTTCGTCTACATAATATTTGTTGTATAAAACTTTGGTGAAACCTGTAATGTTTTCATCTGCTTCTGGAACATTATCTTGTTTGAAGTATTTCATGTAAGCAATCAAAATACCTAATAATCCGCCTAAAACAGCCACCCCCATTAAGGTATATTCTGTTGTGCCTAAATGATGTTCTTCTCCTGCCACTTTCGTGAAAAGCGGAGCCAAATATTCATTCAGCCAGCTATTTCCAGGCAAGCTGATAAGACCGCCAAAAGTAGCCAGAATTGCTAAAATGATTAAAGGGAAAGTAATCAATCCGTCACTTTCGTGTAAATGATGTTTTTGCTCTTCGGTTCCTCTAAAATCTTTAAAGAAAGTAAGGAACATCAATCTGAACATATAAAATGCTGTCATGATAGAAGCAATAGATCCAATAGCATAAAGCGCTTTACTATGTTCGAAAGCAGTCAATAAAATTTCATCTTTAGAGAAGAAACCTGAGAAAAATGGAACCCCTGAAATAGCTAATGATGAAATCAACATTGTCCAGAAAGTGATAGGCATTGCTTTACGCAAACCACCCATTTTACGCATATCCTGTTCTCCGTGTAAACCGTGAATAACAGATCCTGATCCTAAGAACAAACAAGCTTTAAAGAAAGCGTGCGTTATGACGTGAAAAACAGCTACTTCATAAGCACCAAATCCTAAGGCTAAAAACATTAAACCTAACTGAGAAACGGTAGAGTAAGCCAATACTTTTTTGATATCGGTCTGAACTAAACCAATTGTTGCAGCGACTAATGAAGTAATAGCTCCAATAACAGCAATAACGGTTTGAACATCCGGTGCTAAATCAAAAATAAAGTTTAATCTGGTGATCATAAAGATACCAGCTGTAACCATTGTTGCAGCGTGAATCAATGCAGAAACCGGAGTTGGTCCAGCCATCGCATCAGGTAACCAGGTATATAATGGAATTTGTGCCGATTTACCACAAGCTCCAATAAATAAACACAAAGCAGCTAATGAAAGCAAAGTAGTATCTAAGTTTGTTGCTCCGGCAATTGCAGTTTTTAAAGTTGCATAATCTAAAGTCGAGAACATCGAACCAAGAATGAACATTCCGATTAAAAGACCTAAATCTCCAATTCTGTTCATGATGAAAGCTTTTTTCGCAGCATCATTGTAATCCTGGTTTTTATGCCAAAATCCAATTAATAAGTACGAGCAAAGTCCAACACCTTCCCAACCAATAAATAGAACTAATAAGTTACTTCCAATTACAAGTGTAATCATGAAGAATACAAACAGATTCAAATATGCAAAAAACTTGTGCATATTCTCATCGTCGTGCATATAGCTGATAGAGTATAAGTGAATCAATGATCCAATACCGGTTACAAAAAGCAACCAAAGTAATGATAATTGATCTAATAAAAATCCAAGATTAATTTTTATGTTGCTAATTTCAATCCAGTCAAATAAAGTAACCTGAAGGGCTTGTTTGGTTTGGCTGATTTGATTGAAAAAGAAAAGTGTCACAGCAAAAGAAACTACTACAGTAGCAGTCCCAATGATTCCTGAAACTGTTTTCCCTAAGCTCTTGCCAAAGAAAACATTGATTAAAAATCCTAAAAAAGGAGATAAAACTAAAAGTAAAGCTAAATTGGTATCCATTTCTATTTATCCTTTTAAATTTTTTAAATTATCGATACTAATCGAACCTAAATTTCTAAAGATCGAAACTAAAATAGCCAATCCAACTGCAACTTCTGCCGCAGCAACTGCCATCGAGAAGAATACAAAGACTTGTCCTTGTGCATCTTGATGATAAGTTGAAAAAGCAACAAATAAAAGGTTAACAGCATTCAACATGATTTCGATAGACATGAAAACGATAATAGCATTTCGTCTGTACAATACACCAAAAATACCAATACAGAAAAGTACAACACTTAAAAAAATGTAGTTTTCAATACCTATTTGATTTAATATATTACCCATTATTTATTTAATTTTTCTTTTTTAGACAATAGTACAGTTCCAATCATTGCTACTAAAAGCAAGATCGAAGCAAATTCAAACGGAACCATATATTCGTTCAATAATATTTTACCCAATACTTTAATCGATTGGAAATCTTCTCCATTAGATGGGTCGTACTCAACAATTGGCTTAGAGTTGATGAAAATTGCAATTAATACAATGCAAATCAAGCAAAAAGAAACAATCGCGCCTAAACGTGTAATTCTAGGTCTGTGTACTTCCCGTTGTTCGTTCAGGTTCATCAACATGATCGTAAACAGGAATAAAATCATGATTGCTCCAGAGTAGACTATAATATGTACAATAGCCAAAAACTGAGCATTTAATAATAAATAGTGACCTGCAATCGAGAAGAAACAAATTACTAAGTAGATAGCACTGTGAATTGGGTTTCTGCTAAAAATGGTCAAAAATGCGGTAATCACCGTAATAAACGCTAAGAAACAAAATATAATTTGTACAGTTGTTGCGTGTGCAAAATCAGGAATATGTATCATTTAGTTAGCATTATTAAGTTGAGCATTTTTGATCGCCACATCAAGAGGCATTACTAATCTGTCTTTTCCAAAAATGAAATCTTCTCTTTCATAGCTAGAAGGAACCAATACTTTCGAAGTAGTCAAATAAATAGCATCTTTTGGACAGGCTTCTTCACATAAACCACAAAAAATACAACGTAACATATTGATCTCGTAGATCGAAGCATATTTTTCTTCTCTGTACAAATGTTTTTCATCAGCTTTACGTTCAGCCGCTTTCATTGTGATCGCTTCTGCGGGGCATGATAAGGCACATAATCCGCAAGCGGTACAGTTTTCACGACCTTGCTCATCACGTTTCAACTGGTGCTGACCGCGATAAACCGGACTCATTTCACGCACTTGTTCAGGATAGTGAATCGTCACTTTTTTTCTGAATAAGTGTTTAAGTGTGATAAACAATCCTTTGACAATCGCCACAAGATACATTCGCTCTAAAAAAGTCATCTCTTTATTAGAGACCATCTTTTTTCTACCGGATAATGATATAGTTTCTATTGACATTTTTTAATGTATGATTTACGATTTACTATTTGTATGAAACAAATCAAATCTATTTTATTATTATTTGAAGCTAATCCCGCTATCCGCTATATCTTTAATTTTTTAAAGAAAAAAATTAAAGGATGCCGCTTCTATCGGGTCTAGGTACTATGGTTCTTAGAATCCTAAAGCGGCTGCAATATCGTGTCTTAATATTACAACACCTGTAATCATGATATTAATGATCGAAAGTGGAATTAAAATTCTCCAGCCCAGATTCATTAATTGGTCATATCTAAATCTCGGAATTGTCCAGCGTACCCACATATAGAAAAATATGAAGAAACATAATTTTGCAAACAATGCTGCAATTCCAAGTAAATTAGCTGTATTGACACCTACATTTTCTACCATCCATTGCATTCCAGGGTAATTGTATCCGCCAAAGAACAAAACAGAAATAATTGTAGCAGAGATAAACATACTGGCATATTCAGCAAATAAATAGAATCCCATTTTCATCGATGAATATTCTGTATGGTAACCTCCAATTAATTCGTTTTCACATTCTGCTAAGTCAAAAGGAGTTCTGTTAGTTTCTGCAAACGAACAGATTAGGAAAATTAAGAATGATAAAGGCTGATAAAATACATTCCAGTTCATTCCGGCTTGTTGCTCAGAAATCGTTTTTAAGCTTAAAGTTCCGGTCATCATCAACAATGCAATTATTGATAATCCCATAGCAACTTCATACGAAACCATTTGAGATGCTGCACGAATAGCTCCCATTAATGAGAATTTATTGTTCGAAGCCCATCCCCCAATCATGATACCGTAAACTCCTACTGAAAGTACCCCAAAAATGTATAATATACCAATATTAATATCAGTTGCCTGTAAAACTACATCGCGGCCAAAAACATGCAATTTGTCTCCCCAGGGAATAACAGCACTTGTCATTAAGGCAGTACTCATGGCAATTGCAGGTCCTACAACAAATAAAAATTTGTTTGGTGTATTTGGGAAAAACTCTTCTTTCGAGAATAATTTCATACCATCTGCAAGAGGTTGTAATAAACCACCCCATCCTGCACGGTTAGGCCCCACACGATCTTGTAGAAAAGCTGCAACTTTACGTTCAGCCCAGGTAGAATACATTGCCATAATCATAGTTATCGCGAAAACGACAATAATAACAACACTTTTTTCTATAATAAATGCACTTTCCATTTCTTAAGATTTTTTATCATTAGTTGTTAATGGAATTGCGGCCATACTAATTTTTTTACGATCGGCATCTCTACCTAAAAGAATATTCTTTTCAGTATCAATTTCAACTTTCTCTAATTTTTGAGTGTAATTATTTTGGTTGATAACAGAATCTTTTTCAAATTCTCTTGGACCTTCAATAACCCAGTCATTCACGTTTTTATGATCAAAACGACAGCTGTTGCAGATGAATTCTTCTACTTCATGATACTCGTCTTTACGACCAGTTACACGTTGAATTTCTCCTCCAAACATCCATACAGTTGTTTTACCACAACATCCCGGAGTTGTGCATTCTCTATGAGCGTTGAAAGGTTTGTTGAACCAAACCCTTGATTTAAAACGGAAAGTTTTATCTGTTAAAGCTCCAACCGGGCAAACGTCGATCATGTTTCCAGAAAACTCGTTGTCGATTGCTTTGGAAATTCCGGTAGAAATATTAGCGTGATCACCACGATCTAATACTCCGTGAACTCTGTTATCTGTCAATTGATCTGCCACTTGTACACATCTTTGACATAAGATACAACGGTTCATATGTAGTTGAATATGTGGGCCAATATCTTCTGGCTCAAATGTTCTTTTTTCTTCAATAAAACGTGATTTCGGATTTCCGTGCTCAAAACTTAAGTTTTGAAGATCACATTCACCAGCCTGATCACAAATTGGGCAATCTAACGGGTGATTGATCAATAGAAATTCAGTTACAGATTTACGTGCCTCAGTTACACGAGCCGACGATTTACTGTTTACTTCCATTCCGTCCATACATCCTGTTACACAAGATGCCATTAATTTTGGCATTGGTCTTGGGTCAGCCTCACTTCCTTTAGAAACTTCAACTAAACAACAACGACATTTTCCGCCGCTGCCTTTTAATTTTGAGTAATAGCACATGGCTGGCGGAACCAAATCTCCACCAATCATACGTGCAGCCTGCAGGATCGTTGTTCCTGGCTCTACGTCTATACTTTGACCGTCTATGGTTACTTTCATCTTTGTTTTGTTTTTTTAGTTTCAGGTTTAAAGTTTCAGGTTGTTGTACTTGAAACTAAAAAAGATTGAAACTTGAAACTATTTTTAAACTGTTTGTTTGCCTACTAAATGTTTTACTTGCGAAAAAGGTTCGGCTACAAAGTGATCTCTGTTTTTTATTTTTTCAGGGAAACGAACGTGATATTCAAATTCATCTCTAAAGTGACGAATCGCCGCTGCTACTGGCCATGCTGCTGCATCTCCAAGCGGACAAATCGTATTACCCTCGATTTTACTTTGAATACTCCACAATAATTCGATATCCTCTTCACGGCCTTGGCCGTTTTCGATTCTCCATAATATTTTTTCTAACCATCCAGTTCCTTCACGACAAGGAGTACATTGTCCGCAGGATTCGTGGTGATAGAAACGAGAAAAATTCCAGGTGTTTCTTACGATACAAGAAGTGTCATTGTAAACAATAAATCCTCCTGAACCTAACATAGATCCGGTAGCAAAACCACCATCACTCAAAGATTCGTAAGACATTAATCTGTCTTCTCCGTTTGCTGTTTTAAAAATTAGTTCAGCCGGTAAAATTGGCACTGAAGATCCTCCTGGTACAAATGCTTTCAAAGGACGGCTTGAAGACATTCCTCCTAAATACTCGTCAGAATTCATGAATTCATCAACGGATAATCCTAATTCAATTTCATAAACTCCTGGGTTTTTGATATGTCCTGAAGCAGAGATTAATTTAGTTCCTGTTGAACGACCGATACCAATTTTAGCATAATCATCACCAGAATTATTGATGATCCACGGCACAGTAGCGATAGTTTCAACATTGTTTACTACCGTTGGGTTTGCCCAAAGACCTGAAACGGCAGGGAAAGGTGGTTTGATACGAGGATTTCCTCTTTTACCTTCAAGAGACTCGATAAGTGCAGTTTCTTCTCCGCAAATATAAGCTCCAGCTCCACAGTGAACATATAGTTCTAAATCGTAACCAGTACCTAATATATTTTTTCCTAACCAACCGGCAGCTTTAGCTTCGGCGATGGCTCTTTCTAATATTTTGAAAACCCACATATATTCTCCACGAATGTAGATGTATGAGAGGTTAGCGCCTAAGGCAAAACTTGAGGTAATCATTCCTTCGATCAATAAGTGAGGAATAAATTCCATCAAATAACGATCTTTGAAAGTTCCCGGTTCAGACTCGTCGGCGTTGCAAACTAAGTGTCTTGGTTTTCCAGATTTTTTATCAATAAAACTCCATTTCATTCCGGCAGGGAAACCTGCACCTCCACGACCACGAAGACCTGATTTTTTTACTTCTTCAGTAACTTCATCCGGTGTAAGTGTTTTTAGGGCTTTTTCTACAGATGCATAACCACCATTTTGGCGATATACTTCGTAGGTTTTAATTCCTGGAATATTGATTTTATCTAATAATATTTTTTGTGACATCTTATTTATCGTGTAATATTATTTTATCATCTTTACAATCAGCGATTAACTGATCTATCTTGTCTTCTGTCAATTTTTCTTTGTAGAAATCGCCTAATTGTAACATTGGAGCATATCCGCAGGCACCTAAACATTCTACACCGGCAATGGTAAACATTCCGTCCGGAGTTGTTTCTCCCATTTTAATGCCTAATTTCTCAGAAGTATAATCCATTAAATTTTCGGCACCATTTAAACAACAACAAGAAGTCTGGCAAAACTCGAACATGTATTTTCCAATTGGTTTTTGGTTGAACATGGTATAAAATGTAACTACTTCGTATACCTCAATTGGTTTTATCTGAAGAATTTCGGCAACTTTATCTTGCAATTCAATGCTAAGCCAGTTGTTATGCGCATCTTGCACTTCATGCAAAACAGGCAACAACGCTGATTTTTGTTTGCCTTCAGGATAATGACTGATCAATTCATTGATACGGGTAATCAATGCTTCGGTCATATTTATTTCTTGTTTGTAATGTTTACGTTCCATTTTTTATTTTGGATTTTAGATTTTAGATCTGAGATTTTTTCAATCTGTGATCTATAACCTTCATTCTGCAATCTTCTAATTTTAGATTTATGATTTTAGATTTTTCAATCTTTTCTTTATAAATCCATATTCTGCAATCTTGTTTTAGTTTTAGATTTTTCAATCTGAATTCTTCAATTCTATATAAGTGTAGATTTTCAATCTAAATTTTAAAATGTGGAATAGTGCAATCTAAAATCAGAAATCTACAATTTTTTTACGCGTCTAATTCTCCTGCAATTACATTTAAACTTGATAAGATAACAATCGCATCAGAAAGTAAAGATCCTTTGATCATTTCAGGATAGGCCTGATAATAGATAAAACAAGGTCTTCTAAAATGTAATCTATATGGAGTTCTGCTTCCGTCAGTAACTAAATAAAATCCTAATTCTCCGTTTCCACCTTCAACTGCATGATACACTTCAGCAACTGGTACAGGAACTTCTCCCATGACAATTTTAAAGTGATAAATTAAAGATTCCATCGAAGTGTAAACATCTTCTTTTGGAGGAAGGTAGTAATCAGGAACTTCTGCATGGTATTCGTTTCCGGCTGGCATTTTATCCAAAGCCTGACGAATAATGCTTAAACTTTCACGAACTTCAGCATTACGAACACAGAAACGATCGTAAGTATCTCCTGATTTTCCAACAGGAACAATAAAATCGAAATCTTCGTAAGAAGAATATGGGTGTGCTACACGTACATCGTAATCAACTCCGGCAGCACGTAAGTTAGGACCTGTAAATCCGTAAGCCATTGCTTGCTCTGCTGAGATTGCACCTACGTCTACGGTTCTGTCAAGGAAAATTCTGTTTCTTTCGAATAAGTTTTCAAATTCTTGCCATGCGACAGGGAATTCTTTTAAAAACACATCTAATTTGCGGAAAGCTTCTGGTGACCAATCTCTTTCGAAACCACCAATTCTTCCCATATTTGTTGTTAAACGAGCACCACAAATTTCTTCGTAAATCTCGTAAACTTTTTCTCTAAATTGAAAAACGTATAAGAAACCAGTATAAGCGCCAGTATCAACACCTAAGATTGAGTTACAAATTAAGTGATCTGTAATACGAGCCAATTCCATTACGATAACTCTTAAATACTGAGCGCGTTTAGGAACTTCAATATTGAGCAATTTCTCCAGAGTCATCCACCATCCCATATTATTGATAGGAGAGGAACAATAGTTCATACGGTCCGTAAGAGGTGTGATTTGATAAAAAGGACGATTTTCGGCGATTTTCTCAAAAGCTCTGTGAATGTAACCAATAGTTGGTTCAGCTTCAAGAATTCTCTCACCGTCCATCAACAGGATATTTTGAAAAATACCGTGAGTGGCTGGGTGTGTTGGGCCTAAATTCAGTACCGAAAGCTCGCTTCCGTCTTCGTTTAGTTTATCCTTTACTATTTTAGCATAACGATGCTCTGGTGGTAATAATAGTTCTGACATTTTATAATGTTGAATTATTTATTTTTAGCAATTTGTTGTTGTTCTTCCAAAGAATCTGTCATCTTTATCAGTTCTTCCGCTGTCTTCCATTGGGAATTCTTTTCGCATTGGGAAAGACACCATTTCATCCATATTCAAAATACGTTTCAATTGCGGATGTCCAATAAAATTGATTCCGAAAAAGTCGTATGTTTCTCTTTCCATCCAGTTTGAACTTAAGAAAATATTTGAAATGGTTTTAATTTCTGGTTTTTCACCGTTTAAGAATACTTTTATTCTAATTCTTTTGTTTTCGTACCAGTTGTGTAAATGATATACTATGGCAAACTGACGATCTGTTTCATTGTCCGGATAGTGAACTCCGCATAAATCAGTTAAAAAGTGAAAACGAAGGTCGGAATCGTTTTTTAAGAAAAGAATCAAAGCTGTGATTTTATCAGCGCTGGTTTCTAAAGTAAAAACATCTCTTTCGTCGTGAAAGTTAAAAACACTTGCATCAAATGTTTCTGTAAGTTTATCCTGGATCAGTGTATTTTCTAAAGCCATCTTATGAAATATTATATGAAGCTAATAATTCTTGGTATTCCGGAGAGCTTCTGCGTCTAACAGATTCGCTTTTTACCAGTTCCTGAAGTCTCATTACTCCATCAACAATTTGTTCTGGTCTTGGCGGGCATCCCGGTACATAAACGTCAACCGGAATTACTTTGTCAATTCCTTGTAAGACAGAATACGTATCAAAGATTCCTCCTGATGAAGCACAAGCTCCAACAGCAATTACCCAGCGTGGTTCAGACATTTGTTCGTAAACCTGTCTTAAAATAGGAGCCATTTTTTTAGAAATAGTTCCCATAACAAGCAACATATCAGCCTGACGAGGAGAAAAACTCACACGCTCAGAACCAAATCGTGCTAAATCGTAGTGTGAAGCCATTGTAGCCATGAATTCGATACCACAGCATGAAGTTGCGAAAGGCAATGGCCATAATGAATTGGCTCTTGCTAAACCTACAACATCATTAAGTTTTGTAGCGAAGAAACCTTCTCCTACAACCCCTTCTGGTGGTGCAACCATATTTACATTTGAATTGCTCATTTTATTTTAGATTTCTGATTTTAGATTTTAGATTTAGGAAATCGTAAAAGTTAAAATCAATTTTTTAAATCAGTGTATTAATTCGAGGAAATCAAATTTCAAATTGTAATTCTAAATCTATTTCGGATAAGGACCGGTTCTAATCTAAAATCACTAATCTAAAATCTAAAATCATTTTATTCCCAGTCTAATGCTTTTTTCTTGATGATGTAGAAAAAGCCCACTAAAAGAAGTGACATGAATACGATCATCTTTAGCATTCCTTCTACTCCTAGTTCTTTAAAGTTTACTGCCCAAGGATAAAGGAAAATTACCTCTACGTCAAACAATACAAACAAAATGGCCACAAGGAAGTATTTTACTGAAAAAGGGATACGGGCATTTCCAACAGATTCGATACCGCACTCAAAGTTTTTATCTTTGGTTTCAGAGCTTCTTTTTGGTCCTAATTTTCCGGAAATAATAATTGTTCCTACCACAAAACCAACAGCCAAAATGAACTGCATTAAAATAGGAATGTAATTGTATTGATCAGATTGCATAATCTTAGGTTTTTTACTTAAAGAATAAGCCACAAAGATAACTTTCAACTCTGTAAATCACAAGCTAAAAAAGGATTTAAGTGTGTTAGAAAAGGGTGAATATTTGTAATTTTTATTCATTATAAATAATAGTAACCTATTTTAAGGTTTTTTTAAGATTTGAGCAAAAAAAAACGCTTCGAAATAAATCGAAACGTTTTTAAACCATTCAGAGGCAAAAAAAATAAATTGCTATATTTTTCTTAGATTACTGCTACTTTAGCAGCAACTTTCCCTTTTCTTCCTTCTTCTTCTTCGTAGCTTACACGGTCACCTTCGCGTAATTCTTCCGCGTTAATTCCTGAAGCGTGAACGAAGATATCTTTTCCTGTTTCTTCGTCTGTAATGAATCCATAACCTTTAGATTCATTGAAAAATTTTACTGTACCTGTACGCATTGTAATTGTAATAATAATTTATAATGAAGCAAATGTAATATATAAATTCATACAAAAGACAATAAGGTGTTAATTTTTTGTAAAAATTATTGATTCACAGTGTTTTCGCTATTTATATTGCATCAATTTTGATATGGAAGTATTTTATTTAAGAATCATTAATTGTAAGAATAAAAGTTAAAAAAGTAGCTTATAGTTTACAAATTTTTCTTATATTATGCACAAGCCGATCCTTAAAACTGTGTAAATGTGGCAGAATACTTGTAATTACTCATATTCTCTCTTTATAGCGCTACAAATTTTAGGTTAAAAGACGAAAAAAATCCAAAAAAATGGCAGCTAAAATTAATAGCTGCCATCTGTAATTTTAAAATTCTGAGAATTTATATTGCATCAATTTTGATGTGTAATTCTTTTAATTGAGCATCATCGATTTTTGCAGGTGCATCGATCATTACATCGCGACCTGAATTGTTTTTAGGGAAAGCAATAAAATCTCTAATTGTTTCCTGTCCTCCTAAAATAGCTACTAATCTGTCAAGACCAAATGCTAAACCTCCGTGTGGTGGTGCACCAAACTGAAAAGCATCCATTAAGAAACCAAATTGTGCTTTTGCTTCTTCTTCGGTAAAGCCTAAATATTTAAACATTAATTGTTGAGTCGCTTTATCATGAATACGAATAGATCCTCCTCCAATTTCATTTCCGTTTAATACCATATCATATGCATTAGCGCGAACTTTTCCAGGTTCAGTTTCTAATAATTGCATGTCTTCCGGTTTTGGAGATGTAAAAGGGTGGTGCATAGCGTGGTAACGACCCGTTTCTTCATCAAGTTCTAATAATGGGAAATCTACAACCCATAACGGAGCAAATTCTTCCGGTTTACGCAATCCTAAACGAGTGGCCAGTTCCATACGAAGTGCTGAAAGCTGAGCACGTGTTTTGTTAGCCGGTCCTGAAAGCACAAAAATCATATCGCCAGGTTTTGCTCCTGTAATTTTTGCCCATTGTCCTAAATCGTCCTGATCGTAAAATTTATCTACAGATGATTTAAAAGTTCCGTCGTCATTGCATTTTGCGTACACCATTCCTGATGCTCCAACTTGCGGACGTTTTACCCAGTCAATCAATCCGTCAATTTCTTTACGGGTATAATTTCCTGCTCCAGGAACTGCAATTCCCACAACTAATTCAGCAGCATTGAATACCGGGAAATCTTTATGTTGCGCAAATTCGTTTAACTCACCAAATTCCATCCCGAAACGAATGTCCGGTTTGTCATTTCCATATGTTTTCATGGCATAGTCGTAAGTAATTCTAGGGAATTTATCTACTTCAATGCCTTTAATTTCTTTTAGTAAATGTCTTGTCAGACCTTCAAAAACATTCAAAATGTCTTCTTGCTCCACA
The DNA here is from genome assembly GCF_009664855.1 of Flavobacterium sp. SLB02. Classification (GTDB taxonomy): domain Bacteria; phylum Bacteroidota; class Bacteroidia; order Flavobacteriales; family Flavobacteriaceae; genus Flavobacterium. Next base: position 5,004,977 of record NZ_CP045928.1, on the reverse strand, counting down.
AATGCCATTTCGCAATCGATTTGTGTAAACTCAGGCTGACGGTCAGCGCGCAAATCTTCGTCACGGAAACATTTCACAATCTGGAAATATTTATCCATTCCGCCCACCATCAATAATTGTTTGAAAGTTTGAGGAGATTGTGGTAATGCATAAAACTGTCCTTCGTTCATACGGCTAGGTACAACGAAATCTCTTGCTCCTTCAGGAGTCGATTTGATTAAGTAAGGGGTCTCAACTTCGCAAAAATCTAAATCAGATAAATATTTACGAACTTCCATCGCTACTTTGTGGCGGAACAACAAACTGTTTTTTACAGGATTTCTACGAATATCTAAATAACGATATTTCATTCTGATATCTTCTCCACCATCAGTTTCATCTTCAATGGTAAATGGAGGTGTTAATGCTGCATTTAAGATCGTTAATTCAGTAACTAAAATTTCGATCTCACCAGTTGGAATATTTTTGTTCTTAGCTTCACGCTCAATTACAGTTCCTTTTACCTGAATTACAAATTCTCTACCCAGCGTTTTTGCCAGTTCAAAAACCGTTTTATCAGTACGGCTTTCGTCGAAAATAAGTTGTGTAATTCCGTAACGGTCGCGTAAGTCAACCCAATTCATAAATCCTTTATCGCGTGATTTTTGAACCCAACCCGCTAGTGTAACTTCCGTATTAATATTTGAGGCGTTTAATTCGCCACAATTATGACTTCTATACATGATCAAAATTTTAGACTGCAAAAGTAAACACAAAATTCAAATTAATGTAGTAAAGTGATCACTAGATGCTCAATAATTTGAAATATTTTGTTAATTCTTAAATTTGGGAGCTGTAATTTCTTTAGATTTGAATCACTAAAAACAAACTTTAATTTATATGAACAAACTTTTTGTTACTGGTCTGTTGATTTTTAGCGCTTTGAATGTTATAGGTCAAACCAAAAATCAAATTAAATTTACGGCTAAAATTACCAATAGAAATAGCGATACTTTAGTGATTAGAGGCAGGGATAATTTTAAACAAGTAATCCCAATTAATAAAAAAGAGGTTTTTGCAGCCAATTTTGATGCTCCAAAAGGGTTTTATATGTTTTCTGATGGTACAGAGTCTTCTAATTTGTATTTAAAGCCAAACTCAGAGATCAATTTAACGATGAATGCTAAAGAGTTTGATGAAACAATTGTCTATAAAGGTAAAGGTGTAGACGAGAGTAATTTTATGGCTCAGCAAGCTTTAAAAGACGAGCAATTTCAAAAAGAAGCTTTCGCTAAAGAACCTGCAGAATTTACCTCGCTTTTAGAAGCAAAGAAAAAAACAGATATTGAAAATGTTGAAAAAGGTAATTTTGATCCTGAATTTAAAACCGCTTTAAAAGGTAGTTTTGAAAGTTTTAACCAATATGCAGCGCAGGAATATGAAAGAGCTTCTAAGGCAAATAAGTTGAACGGAAAACCATCTCCTGAATTTGATTATGATAATTACAAAGGTGGAAAAACAAAACTTTCTGATCTAAAAGGTAAATATGTTTACATTGATCTTTGGGCTACATGGTGTGCGCCTTGTAGAGCTGAGATACCTTACTTGCAAAAAATTGAAGAAAAATATCACGGAAAAAACATTGAGTTCGTGAGTATTTCAATTGATAAGGTAAAGGACAATGAAAAATGGAAAAAATTTGTAAGGGATAAAAACTTAGGCGGTATTCAATTATTTGCTGATAAAGATTGGGAATCTGAATTTGTGACAAGTTATGGTGTAACGGGAATTCCGAGATTTATTATCGTTGATCCTAAAGGAAATGTTTTAAGCGCAGATGCTGCAAGACCTTCGTCTCCAGAGCTTCAAACGCAATTAGACTCATTATTGAAGTAATTTATTTACCAAATTTATAACGTTATAGTAAATTTGTGTTTTTTATAAAAACCCAGTAAAGCCAGTGCTTCAGCACTGGTTTTTTTGTTTTTGGTAAATTTCCAATGTTAAGCTTTAATCCAATGTTACCAAATTGTTAAGTAAAAGTTTTTTTAATGTAAATAATTAATTATATTTGATAACGATTTGATAACATTAAAACCTCAAGATATGAAAAAGTGTGTAATTTTAGTTGCAATATTGTTCTCTGGAATTTTAGTTGCACAAGAGATAAAACCAGAATTAGAAGCTGTTGGAAACAAAGTAAAAGCTACTTATTATCATGAAAATGGTCAGGTACAACAAGAAGGCTTTTTTAAAGATGGTAAATTAGATGGTGTTTGGGTGTCTTATGATGAAAAAGGAAATAAAGTTGCCGTAGGAGAATACACAGACGGATTGAAAACTGGAAAATGGATTTTCTTTACTGAAAAAAACCTTTGCGAGGTTGCTTACGAAAACAGCAAAGTCACTTCAGTTAAAAACTTACAGAAAAATGCATTAGCAAATAGAAATTAATACTATTTCGAATAATTTAGAAAACCGCTTTAGTTAGCGGTTTTTTTATTTATAAGATTTTATATAAGCGCAAAGTTCGGAAAGCTTTATAAATTATAGCTTTGGCGAACTTTGCGTTTGTAATGATAAGATAAAAACTTGCGTCCTTTGCGGTTAAATTTTTAGGCCTTTATTTTTTTACAGGATTTATTTCTTCGTCCGTACCAAATTACAAAACCTGTTACAGGCAAAGCTGCGGTAATTAAGCTGATAATAAAAGCAATAATTTTTCCCGGTAAATCTAAAATTTGTCCCGTATGTATTCCGTAATTCATTTCGACAACTTGCAGGCCTAAACTCTTTTTGTCGAAAGGCTGACTTTGGATTAATTTTCCATCACCCGGATGAAAATAATAATTGCTTTGATGATCGTATCGTAAAGTATGAGGATACGCTCCGGTATTAATTAAGTCTCCTTTTTGCAGAGGGTAAGTTATAAAAATCATTTCGGCTTCAGGTTGTAGTTTCATAGTTGCAACAAAAGCACTATCGACAGCAGTAAGTTTGTTAGTCGCAAATTTTGTAGTGTCAATTACAGGCGCTTTTGTTTCTAAAGCTTTATCTCCACCAAAATTGAAGGTTTTATAAATGCCATCTCCAACCCATTCATAAGTAAAAGTTAAACCTGTAATGGCAATAATAGCAGCGATTATGGCAATATAAAATCCGGAAGTGTTGTGCCAGTCATAATTTACACGACGCCATTTTGCCGACCATTTTACGGTAAAACTTCGTTTGATATCGCTTCTTCGTTTTGGCCACCACTGGATAATTCCCGAAATCAGTAATAAAATAAAAATGATAGTTGCGCTACCAATAATGTGTTTACCTATATAATCCGGCAAGAGTAAATACAAATGAATATATTCGATAATGATGAAAAAATCAGTTGCAGGATCTTCGGTTTTTAAATATTTTCCTGTGTAGGGATTAAAGTAGAGATATCGATTTTGGTTATCAGAATATGTGTAAACAATCGCAGATCTATTTTTCCCGTAAAAAGAAACCATTGATTGTTTATAGTCCGGAAGAATTTCTTTTGACTTTTCCTGTAAAATAGAAGGCATTAGAAAAGGTTTGTCCTGAGATTCTACCAATCGCCATTCTTTTCGGGTAATGTCTTTTATTTCGTCATGAAAACAAAAAATACAACCGGTAATACTGATAATAAAAACAATAAGCCCGGAAATTAATCCGAGCCATTTATGTAGAAAACGTATTTGTTTTTTAAATCCCATTTTTTGAATAAAGCGTAAAAGTATACGCTAAATCAATAGAGGGCAAATAATTTAAGCTAATTTTTAAGAAACTGCTTTTTTCGGTTTTAAATGATAGGCTACATAAAGTGTTAGCGAAGCCAGAACAATCCAGAAAACATCAATAAAGAAAACCTGAATGTGATTGTGCATAAACGAATGCCAAAACCAGTTTCCAGATACGATTCCGTTTGTAATTGGAATTAGAAATCCTAAAAAACTTCCTGAAATTAAACAGAATTTATTGGTAAAAGCATCATTCTTTTTTAGGATAAAAAAGATGGTAAGAGCCAGCCATCCACCAAAATAAACCGCAAAAAGATTATTCTGACTTAAGGGATAAAATATTTTTGTAGCAATAAACGCAAGTGCAGTAATAGGGTACATGCTTAAACATATGGCCAGATAAATACGAACAACTGCAGCGTTGAATCGTCTTTTCTTTTCAGGTAAATTATTTTTTTGTCTGGCAACTAACCAAATCATTACGCCTGAAATGATGACAAAACACGTAATAATTCCTAAAACGAAACTTACGATTCTTAAAGGATAACCTCCGTAATCGCCAAAATGTATTTTATACAAAACATTTTTTACAACATCGAGATAGTTGTTTTGCGTAACAGGGTTTTTCTTTGCGATTTCTTTCCCGTCAGCAATTCTGTAAATCACTTTTCCTATTCCTGTAAATTTTTTGTGACTTGGCATTTCGCCTTCTACAACGACATGCATATTCGCATCACCATAATTCTGAATAAAAACACGGGTAATTTCGAAATCCTTCCAGTTGCTTTTTGCTTTTGCAACTAACTGATCGATATTAAATGGTGTGGCTAATTTTTTATTATCAAATTTATATTCCGGGTCGCTGTATTCTAGTTCTTTATATAATTTATCCTGATCTCCTTTATATAATGTCATTACAGCAGGCGCAACAATCAAAAGTTTGATCATAAAAAAGGCTCCTGTTACGGCATAAACAAACTGAAAAGGCAGGCCAATCATTCCTAAAGCAGTATGGGCATCTGTCCATAATGTTTTTAATTTTTCTTTTGGACGGAAAATATAGAAGTTAGAAACGATTTTTTTCCAATGCAATAAAACACCTGTTAAGATTGCAAACAAGAAAAATAAAGCAATAAAGCCGGAAAGATAATAACCCACCGGATACGGAATTTGGGCTAAGAAATGTAATCGATACAAAAATTCGCCTAATGAATACGATTGTTCGTAAGTATAAGTCTTAAAGGTTTTAGTGTCAAGATAGAAAAACGAACCTTCTTTTTGTTTGGCTGGAGCCAAAGTATCTTTGGTGCCTTCCATATAAACGGCAACCCTTCTTTCGTTACTGTTTTTAGAAATTGTTACGTTTCTTCCGTGCAGAACGTATTCCTTGTCTAATTTTTTTAAGGCTGTGTTGTAGCCTAATTGAATTTCTTTGGTAATAGCAGTAGATTCGTTTCTTTCCCAATTGTTGATGTCATCTCTGAAAAAAGAAAAAGACCCTGCGAAAAAAATCACAAAGAGTACTACACTGATAACAATTCCGCTAACAGTATGGGTATGAAAATAGATATTATAATTACGGTTATTCATAAGTTATTTTGCTATCGGATTGTAAGTTTGACCAAGATAAATAAGGAGAGAAAAAACCAGAGTAAGGAGTATGTAAATACCCCAAATTTTCAATCCGCTTTTTGCTAGGAAAGCAATTATCATAAGCGCTACCCAAAGAATGAATCCGCTAAAAGCCATTGTCATAAGAATATTAGCACGGTTGAACCAGGATGCTAAAGCCAAATGAAAACTGACTGAAACAAAATAGCCGCCAATTATAGCCGCTGTAATTTTGGCAAATCGTTGCCATTTAGATTGGGTTAGATATTTTGGGTTTGCTGGCATATTTTGGTTAGAAATAAGTTAGTTGTAATAAAATTCTAGTAAAGCAACAATTACAAAGAGAGCAATAATAGCGAATCGGCTAATTTTTTTTAAGGGAGCCAAAATGATAATCAAACTTCCAATTGTCATTAGCTGAATAAAAAACATTAAAGTTCCACAGCAAAGTGATTGTGTAAACAACCAAAGACAGTACGCTAATAAAAGAAGTCCTAAACCCATATATTTGGTTGGCTTAGGATTACTTTTCATCCATTTCTCAAAACCTAAATCATAAGATAAAGTAGCTCTTTTCGAAGTATAGTAAAGAGTGTAAAAAGCTAAAAAAACGATGAGACTTGCTATTGTTATCATAATTTCATAGAATTTAAAAAACACCTTTCTATCTTATAGAAAGGTGTTTTTGTTATTTATTTTTTAGAATCGGTAAGAGAAACTTGCAATCAAAGCTCTGGCATCTTTTGGATGTATCGTTGACCATCCATCATAGATTTCTTCGTTTGTAATGTTGTTTAATTTAAGTGTGATTGTGAATTTTTCAACATTGTAAAATAGAGATGAATTTAAAGCTGTGTAGGCGGGTATTGTAAATGTTCCTGCGACATTTCTGTTCATGATCATATTGTCGCCAACATAATTTCCGCCAAAACCTAAACCAAAACCTCTAAGTAAACCGTTTGTAAATTTATAACTAGCCCAAAGGTTTGCCAGGTTTCTTGGTCCTGCATTTTCAGATCTGTGACCCACAAAATCAGGATCTCCTTTTGTTAAAACGGCATCATTATAGCTATATCCTAAAATAATATTTAAACCATTAATTGGATTTGCAATAAATTCTGCTTCAAAACCTTTATTTCTTTGAGCACCATCTTGATAAGAAGCCTGATCGTTTGGTAGTTCAGCTGTTGGATCTGCAGGATCGATATAAGGAGTTTCTACTACATAGACCTGATCAGAAACCTGAATATCGTAATAGCTAAAAGTAGCATATAGTTTGTCTTTGAACAGGTTTAATTTAGTTCCAACTTCAAACTGATTTGCGCGTTCTGGATTAAATATAACTGGTGTAGTTACATTCGAAACACGATTTTGTCCCGGAGCAACGTTTACGAATCCATTCATGTAATTAGCAAAAATGGAAACTTTGTCTAAAATTGGCTGATACACTAGTCCGAATTTTGGAGAAAAAGCAGTTTGATTGTATCCGTCGTTTTTGGCGTTCATAAAACGGTCAGCACGTAAGCTTAACATCGCAGAGAATGCAGGTGTAAAGTTGATTACGTCAGAAACGTAAGCGCTGTAAACTTCTTGTTTTGTATTATTGTTGTTTCTTGGACTATTTGCAATAAGAGCATCTGAACCTGCTTTTGTTAAATCTCCGGAATCTCCATTTGTTTGTTTCCCAATGATGTTGTTAAAAGTTTGTAAGTCATTGCCAATATATATAAGACCATTTGAAACGTATCCGGAACTACGATCAGAGGCGGTTCTTTTGAAATAATCAAAACCTATAACAATTCTGTTTCTGAAATTTCCAATTTTGAAATCACCATTAAAGTTTTGCTGAATATCTGTTGTTATATTTTGATTGTCCTGATCTGTAAATTGTCTGCCTAATACAATTCCGTCTTTTAGTGATTTGAAAAGAGGATTGCTTGTGCCTTCGTATAAGTAAGTATAGTTTCCTTGCGATTTTGCTGAACTGGTAGAGAACACAGTTTGAGAACTCCATTGGTCAGAAAATTTATAGTTCATCTGAGCCTGAATGTTGTATGAAGGAGTTTTCATTGTTAGTTCGTTACTTGTGTAAGAACGTTTGTTATCGTAATTTAACTCCTTAATATTATGCACTCGTAATGGTGTTCCTCTGTCTAAAAATAGCATCGTTGGGTTTGTAGCCTCGCTGCTCATAAATTCAGTATTCATTAAAAATGATAATTTATCATTTACATCATAAGATAATGAAGGTGCTATAAAAAAAGATTCTTTGAAACCGGCGTCCTGAAAACTTTCTTGTTTATTGTATGCTGAATTTACTCTGAAATTTAAAGTTTTTGTATCATTAAGAGGTGTATTTAAATCTACAACTGCGCGGTGTAAACCATAGCTTCCTGTAGTGTAATTTACTTCTCCTCCAAATGTTTTATAAGGTCTTTTTGTAGTGGTATTAATCAAACCTCCGTAAGAGATTAAACTACTTCCAAACAAAGTTCCTGATGGACCTCTGATAATTTCAATTCTATCAATATTTGCCGGATCTAAACTTCCGTTTGTTAAACCTGGCAAACCATTCACCATTGTTGGCTGTACTGGGAATCCTCTTAAAGAGTAATAAGCCGCTCCGTCTCCGGCACGTCCTGTTGCTGCCCAAAGTGGAGTTATACCAGATGCATTTTTTAACGCATCATCAAAATTGGTAACCACTTGCTCTTTTAATAATTCTCCTGTAATGGTAGTATATACTTGTGGATTTTCAAGGTTTTTAAGAGGTAATCTGGAAATTTGTCGATTGTCTTTACGGGCGAAATGATTTTTCTTGCCACTATTAACCACTACTTCTGTTAAGTCTTCTGAGTTTGTAGAAATAGAAAAATTTTGAGTCAGGTTATCACCTTCTTTTACTACAATTGTTTTTTCCTGCGTAATGTAGCCTATTGAAGAGACTTTTAAAGTATAAGTTCCAGGCTTAATGTTTTTTAAAATATAATTACCGGCATCATCTGTAGTTGTTCCTGATTTTGTACCTTTTAATACAACAGAGATGTTCTCAGGAGATTCGTCACTATTTAAACTAATTTGGCCCTTAATAGATGCTTTTTCCTGTGCAGAGATACTTGTAGCTGCTAATAGAAAAAAACAAAAGCTCAAAAAAGAAATTGTAAATTTATATTTCATTTTATTTAGAATTGATTTTAATAGCGCAAATTTAGTTGTTGATTAGCAACTGTACAAGCTATTCTTATTTATTCTAAATAAAATATTTTTTAAAGGTTAAAATTTACGTTTATTTAAAAAATTAACATCTTAAGCAAATCTTAAGCAAGTTTTGCATAAAAAAACCTGTTCACGCCAGTGAACAGGTTTTTGGTTATTGTGAAAATTACTTACAATTACAATTCTAAAGCACGTTTAGCATCGCCATTCATCAATAATTCTACTGGATTTTCTAAAGCTTCTTTTACAGCAACCAAGAAACCAACTGACTCACGTCCGTCGATAATTCTGTGGTCATAAGAAAGTGCAACGTACATCATTGGGTGAATTTCAACTTTACCGTTTACAGCAATCGGACGCTCAATAATATTGTGCATTCCTAAAATTCCTGATTGAGGAGGGTTGATGATAGGAGTACTTAACATACTTCCAAAAACTCCTCCATTAGTAATGGTAAAAGTTCCACCAGTCATATCGTCAACAGTAATTTGACCATCACGGGCTCTCAATGCTAATCTTTTGATTTCAGCTTCAACACCACGGAAAGTTAAGTTTTCAGCATTACGAACTACAGGGACCATTAAACCTTTTGGTCCTGAAACTGCGATAGAGATATCAGCAAAATCGTAAGCGATTTTATAGTCACCATCCATCATTGAGTTAACATCAGGATATAATTCTAATGCTCTTGTAACTGCTTTTGTAAAGAAAGACATGTATCCTAATCCAAGACCGCCATGTTTTGCTTTGAAAGCATCTTTGTATTCGTTACGAATCAAGTTGATTGGCGTCATGTTAACTTCATTAAAAGTAGTTAACATTGCTGTTTCGTTTTTAGCAGCTACTAATCTTTCAGCTACTTTACGACGCAACATTGATAATTTTGTACGCTCAGATCCACGGTTTCCTCCAGTTGGAGTTCCCATAGAAGGTACTGCGTTTACAGCATCTTCTTTAGTGATTCTTCCGTCCTTACCAGTTCCTGAAATAGTTGCCGGTGCTATGTTTTTTTCGTCTAATATTTTTCTTGCTGCCGGAGAAGGAGTTCCTGCTGCATAACTTGTAGCTGCCGGAGCTTGTGCTGGTGCTGCTTTTGGAGCCTCAGCTTTTACTTCTGCCTTTGGAGCTTCAGCTTTAGGAGCCTCAGCCGCTGGTGCAGCCGGAGCATCACCTGCAGGTTTTACACCATCTGTATCAATTAAACAAACTACAGCTCCTACAGCAACTGCATCACCTTCTTCAGCTTTTAGCGTAATAATTCCGCTCATTTCAGCAGGTAATTCAAGAGTTGCTTTGTCTGAATCAACTTCAGCAATAGCTTGATCTTTTTCTACATAATCTCCGTCTTTTACTAACCAAGTTGCAATTTCAACTTCTTTTATTGATTCCCCTGGTGATGGGACTTTCATTTCTAAAATCATCTTTGTTTTTGTTTAAGGTTTGTATTGTTTAAAGCTTAAAGTGTTTGGTCGAACTCTAAGCCTTAAACGTTAAACTAATTTTTTATCTGAATAAATCTTTATCGAATACCATTCTAATTGCATCTGCATGACGACGTTTTGCACGTGTATAACTTCCTGATGCTGGTGCAGCATAAGCTTTTAACGAAGCTAATCTCCATTTTACAAGATCAAAGTTCATTAACATAAAGCTGTAAGCTCCCATGTTTTTAGGTTCTTCCTGAGCCCAAACATAATCATCTGCATTTGGATATTGTGCGATGATTTCTTTAAGTTGTGCAGCCGGGAAAGGGAATAATTGCTCGATACGAACAACTGCAACGTCATTTCTTCCGTTGTTTTCTCTTTCAGCAACGATGTCATAGTAGAATTTACCAGTAACAAAAACCAATGTTTTTACTGCTTTTTTATCTACTGTATTGTCATCAATTGTTTCCTGGAAACTTCCTGTAGCTAATTCATCTGCTGTAGAAACGCATCTTGGATCACGCAATAAGCTTTTTGGAGAGAAAACGATCAACGGTTTACGGAAATTTGTTTTCATTTGTCTTCTCAACAAGTGGAAGAAGTTGGCAGGAGTTGTACAATCTGCAACATACATATTTTGTCTTGCGCAAAGTTGTAAATAACGCTCCATTCTTGCAGAAGAGTGTTCTGCACCTTGTCCTTCGTATCCGTGTGGCAATAATAAAACAATACCATTTTGGTTGTTCCATTTGTCTTCACCACATGAAATGTACTGGTCAATCATGATTTGTGCTCCATTAGAGAAATCACCAAATTGTGCTTCCCAAATAGTCAAGGCTTTTGGATTCGCTAATGCATATCCATAATCAAAACCAAGAACACCATATTCAGATAAAAGAGAATTGAATACGCCAAATTTTCCTTTTTTGTTTTCGATACTATCCAATAGAATTACTTCTTCTTCAGAATCTTCAACTTTAACTACAGCATGACGGTGAGAGAATGTACCACGCTCTACGTCCTGACCAGAAATACGAATATCAAATCCTTCAGTCAAAAGTGAACCGTAAGCCAGTGCTTCTGCAGTTCCCCAGTCAATTGTATTATTGTCGTATCCGGCTTTTCTGTCCGTAACAATTTTAGTTATTTTATTAATAAACTTTTTGTCTTCAGGTAAAGTAGATATTGTATTGATAATAGAATCCAATCCTTTTTTGTCAAAAGTAGTATCTACTTTTTCAAGCATTTGAGTATCTGTTACCTGAACAAATCCGTCCCATTCGTTTTTCATGAATGGAGTTATAATAGTCAAATCTTTTTTACGGGAAGCTTCTAAGTTCTCCTCCATGGTAGATTTGTATTCTTTTTCTAAAGCATTTACATAAGAGGCATCAATTACGCCATCAGACAATAATTTCTCTGCATAAATATCTCTTGGATTTTTATGTTTTGCGATGATTTTATATAAAACAGGTTGAGTAAAACGAGGTTCGTCACCTTCGTTATGACCGTATTTTCTGTACCCTAATAAGTCAATAAATACGTCACGTCCAAATTGCATTCTGTAATCTAATGCAAAAGATACTGCATGTACAACAGCTTCAGCATCGTCAGCATTTACGTGTAATACTGGCGAAAGCGTTACTTTGGCAACATCTGTACAGTAAGTAGAAGAACGAGCGTCTAAGTAGTTAGTAGTAAAACCAACCTGATTGTTGATTACAATATGGATTGTTCCTCCGGTTTTGTAACCGTCAAGCTGAGCCATTTGAATGATTTCGTACAAGATACCCTGACCTGCGATTGCAGCATCTCCGTGAACGGCGATTGGTAATACTTTAGAGAAATCATTTGGATAGTATTTATCTTGTTTTGCTCTTGTTATTCCTTCAATTACAGCTCCAACCGTTTCTAAGTGAGATGGGTTTGGTGCTAAATTGATATTGATACTTTTTCCTGTTCTTGTTTTTTTGTCGGCAGTAAGACCTAAGTGGTATTTTACGTCACCATCAAAATATTCCTGATCGTAATCTTTACCGTCAAACTCACCAAAGATATCCTGAGTAGATTTTCCGAAGATGTTAGCCAAAACGTTCAAACGACCACGGTGAGCCATTCCCATTACGAATTGTTCAACACCTTTTTCAGCAGCCTGTTCGATCAAAGCATCTAAAGCGGGAATAATAGATTCTCCACCTTCTAATGAAAATCGTTTTTGACCTACGTATTTAGTGTGAAGGAAGTTCTCGAAAGAAACTGCCTGGTTTAATTTATTTAAGATAGTTTTCTTTTCTTCAGAAGAGAAATTAGGCTGATTAACATTTACAGCCAGTTTATCCTGAATCCATTTTACAACGCCTGGATTTCTGATATACATATATTCAATACCAATATGCTGGCAGTAAATAGATTTAAGACGTGTTATAATGTCTTGCAAAGTAGAAGGTCCCACTCCAATAGTTTGAGCAGCATCAAAAACTGTAGAAAGATCAGCAGTTGTTAATCCGAAATTTTCAATATCTAATGTTGGAGAAGATGTTCTGCGATCACGAACCGGATTTGTTTTTGTAAACAAGTGGCCACGAGTACGGTAGGCATCGATTAACTTTAGTACATTGAATTCTTTTTGTAGTTTGTCAGAAACAAGACTACAATCTGTGTTGTCGCTAGTTACATACTCAACGATTCGTTGAACCGGATTTTCGTCATTATAAGTCGTTTGTCCAAAGTCGAAACCTTGAAAAAAACTTCTCCAGCTTGGCTCAACGCTATCTGGATTTACTAAATACTGATCATATAATTGTGCGAAAAACTCTGTATGCGCTGCATTTAAAAATGAAAACCTATCCATAATATTAGTGAATATACTTTTTGTTAAATAGAAAGGCAAAAGTACAACAATCGCATTTATTTAAATCTTTTTTTTACGTACTTTTACGTAAAAATTTGTTAAAAATAGACTCAACTATGAATTATAATCAAATTTCAATCGTTTTCAAACCTTTTTTTGTGATTTTGGTACTGTTGTTTTCAACTTCAGTAATTTCGCAGCAAAAATACGTTATTGACAATAGCAGTGATTTCTGGGACAAAGTTCAGTTTGGTGGAGGACTTGGTTTAGGAATTGGATCAGGTTATACTGATATTTCTGTAATGCCAAGTGCCATTTATAATGTAAACGAAATTGTGGCTGTGGGTGTTGGTTTGCAATTTGGTTATTTATCTTCTAAAAGTTACTACAATTCTTTTGTTTATGGAGGAAGTGTGGTGGGGCTTGTAAATCCAATTCCGGAAATTCAGTTGTCTGCAGAGTTAGAGCAGGTGCGAGTAAATACAGATTATAATTCGACTCCTTACAGACCAAGTTATTCGGATAATTATTGGAATACTGCCTTGTATCTTGGTGCAGGTTACAGAACCGGAAGTGTCACTATTGGTGCACGTTATGATGTTTTGTATGATCCTGATAGAAGTTTGTATGGATCTGGATTTATGCCTTTTGTGAGAGTTTACTTTTAAAGGTTCAAAGGTTTTAAAAAAAAAAATCTAATAGTGAAGAGATATATTTTTGTATTTATTATTGTTGTTATTTCGAGTTGTAACAATTTTACTAAAGTAGATGTTGCGGATAAAAAAGTTGTAGAGAAAGAATTGACACCTTTTTTCGATTCAGATAAAATCGATCATTATTATTTGAATTTTTCTGAGGAGGATTTTGTGAAACTTACTAGTAAAGATCCCGTTACTAAAAAAGAAAAAGAATTCTCTAATTTATATATGCGGTATTATCCGGATAGTATTCCAAAAGAAAATTTCGAGAAAATACTATTAAGTCACAATTATAAAAAATCAAACTTATCCATAAATAAAGAAAAAGATATTCAAAATGTTTTTAGCGCCAAAGATTCGTTAATGACCGAAGGATATGCTTGTGTAGCTGAATATCGTGATATTTTTATTTTTAAAAAGAAGGAAAAAACAGTTGGAATAGCAAAGATTTGTTTTAAATGTGGTCGTTACCAGATTATCGGAAGTAAACTAGATACTAGCGGATTTGGACTTTGGTCTGAATTCGACAAATTAAAAAATATTGTAAGACCAAATAGTAAAACTTAGAATGGGAGAATATCCAGAAGAGATAGATTTATTCCAAAAAACATTAGGAAGTTTAAAAGGAATAGAAAATGTTAGCAGTGGAATTGATAATTTAGAAGGGATAAAAGGTTCTGATTTGGGTGATGTATCACTTTCTCATCTACCTCTTGCTACTTTATTAAGAACAGATGGTGGACTGAAAGATGAAGTAATGTTGCAATTCGAATTCACATTAGATAAATCTTCTGAGAGTTTAATCTCGTTAGAATTTCTGTCCTGGTTTTTTCGTGATCAGGCAAGAAGTGGTGAACTACTTCAATTAAGATCGTTCTCACTTCCACCTAAAATAGGTGATCGTTTCCAGATAGGGGAAACATTAAAATTTCATATCGACTATTTTATTGAAGATGCTCCGGAATCTTTGCAACCAATTTTAGATAAAGTTTTAAATTTAAACAACGCGCTGGAACTCTTTATTAAACTATATGAAATACCAACAAAGGAGTAAAAATAAAACTTACAAACTTAGTATCTCAGCATCTCAGAACCTTGGCAACTTACTTAGAATAATGTTTTCTAAACCAAACCTTCTGCCATTCTCTTTTTAAGATCAAAAAGGAAACTTGTTCAGCCAGAACAACCAAATCTGATCCGTCTAGTTTTTTGATTTCACTTTCAGATACATCAATAATATAAAGCAGGTTCAGATATTCAGCAAATTTGTACTGAATCATTCGGTAGATTTTTTCGTGAAGCTGAATTTTTAATTCTTCGGGAGAAATGCTCATCGGGAAATCAATTCCTTCATTGGCCAAATTAAAGTCTTTATTGATTTGCTCAACAAGGCTTAGATATAGATTTTCTTTTTCGGCATCAGCCAATAAAAAATCGGTATTTTCAGGAATCGGAAACATTGATGCTTTTTAAGATTGAGGCAAAGTTAGAATTAAAAAATCATTTAACTGTCGATTCTCGCTCAATGATTCTTGTAGGAAGTTCAATAATTTGATGCGTTACCGGACGATGTTCTTTTATGTCTACAATTTCATCAATTAAAAGGGAAACCGCCTGATGTCCCATTTCGAATCCGGGTTGATCGATTGTGGTTAATTTTGGCGAAATAACCGTACTCATAAACCAATTGCTAAAGCCAAAAACGGCTACTTGTTCAGGCGTTTTTATTCCGGCTTCATTAAAGTATTTAATAATTCCTATGGCTACTAAATCAGTAATGGCAAAAATGGCATCGATATCTGGATTTTCGGTCATTATTTTTTGGGCATTTTCGTAGCCGTCTTCAAAATCGGTATTGTTGTCGCAAACATAAACCAATTTCGAATCGTACTCAATTCCGTGTGCTTCAAGCGCTCTTTTATAACCTAAAAAGCGATCGATCGAGTTTTGCGGAACATACGAACCTCTAAAATGAGCAATTTTTTTATATCCTTTATTAATAAGGTAAGAAACGGCATCAAAAGCTGCTTTCGCATCATTAATAACTACTTTGGAGCAATCTACTCTTTTGGCAATTTTATCAAATAAAACTACGGGAGTATTTTTTCGGATAGCTTCATTAATATGGGTAAAATCGTCTGTCTCGTTAGAGAGTGACATTAAAACCCCGTCAACTCGTTTTTGAATCAATAAAGCGAGCTGTTTTTTCTCGAGTTCATATTTTTCGTTTGATTGTAATATAATGACCAGATATCCTCTTTTTTCGGCTTCTTCGAGAATACCATTTAATACACTCGAAAAAAAGTGATGAACGGTAGCCGGAATAATAACGCCAATGGTTTTGGTTTCATTGGTTCTAAGATTTACTGCAACAGAATTGGGGATGTAGTTCATCGTTTCGGCCATTTCGATAACTCTGGCGCGTGTAGATTTACTAATATCCGTATATCCTTTTAACGCTTTTGAAACCGTAGTAACCGAAATTCCTAATGCCGAGGCTATATCTATTAATTTTGTGTCATTCATGAAATAAAAGTACTAAAAATAAACTGTATTGGTAAGTTTTTAAGTTCCGAAAACGTTTTAGGTCTTTTCGAAAACGTTTTCGATTTTTAATTCGTAAATTCCTTTATGATTTGTAGTTAAGTTTGACAGTGATAACCATAATTACTAACTAACCGAACAAAAAAATGAAAAAGCTACACCAGTATTTAGGTACATTATTTTTAATGTTTTGCCTATTTTTTTTACCAAATAAAGGGTTTGCCCAAAATACCAATACAGTTTCCGGAAAAGTGCTTGACGATAGCGGAGTAACCGTTCCCGGAGCAAACGTATCGATTAAGGAAACGGGCAAAAGTACCGTTACAGATGAAAACGGAGGATATTCGTTCTCGAATGTTGAAGCAGGAACGTATACCATTATTGCAACCAATGTGGGGTATAAAACCTTCGAGAAAAAAAATGCCATAAAACAAGGAGAATCCCTAGAGGTAAATTTATTGCTTGAAGCAGAATCACAAAGCTTAAAAGAAGTTGTCGTTACAGGATCGTCAACGCCAAGATCAAAATTGGAGTCTAGTGTTGCCATTACGACAATGGGCGCCAAAGCGATCGAAGACAGAGCGCCATCGAGTACAGCGGCATTGCTTCAAACCATTCCCGGATTTGTAGTAGAAGCATCTGGAGGAGAAATAGGAAACAACCTTTTTGCAAGAGGAATTCCGTCTGCGGGAGCTTACGAATATGTGCAGATTCAGGAAGACGGATTACCGGTTTTTGAAGATGGAGCTTTGCAATTTGCCAATGCCGATACTTTTTACAGACTAGACGAAACGGTAAGTAAAATGGAAGCTGTTCGTGGAGGTTCTGCCTCAATTTTTGCCAATAACGCTCCTGGAGGAATTATCAATTTTATTTCTAAAACAGGTCAGAATGAATTTATGGGAAGAGCAAAATTCACGACTTCAGATTACGGAATGTTCAGAACTGATCTTAATTTATCAGGTGCTTTAATTAAGGACAAATTATTTTTTAATGTTGGAGGTTTTTACAGAGCCGATAACGGAGTTAGAAATACTGGTTTTACAGCCAATAAAGGCGGACAAATAAAAGGAAACATCACCTACAAATTTGATGATGACGATTATTTGAGAGTAAACTTCAAACATCTTGACGACAGAAACACATTCTATTTACCAATTCCGCTAAAAAGCACTAACGGAAAAGTAGAAGGAATCCCTGGATTTAACCCGAATTACGGAACGTTGACTTCAGTAAATTTAAGTCACTTAAATGTACCTCAATATGGCGGCGGAACTTTTAGTGCAGATTTAGAAGATGGTTCTCACCCAATTATCAACTCTATTGGAGCTGAATTTAAAAAGAAAATATCGGAGAAAGTAACGTTCAAAAATGCTTTCAAAAACACCAACATCGATTTAAATTACAATGCGATTTTCCCAAATGGAGGACCGTGGACACAAGATGCCTATGCAGCAGATGTTCAAAATACAACAGCTAGTAATCTAACGTATTCTTATGTAGATAACGGACAAAGGCTGGATCCAAATGCTTTAATCATGAGAGCAGATCTTTGGCATATCGAGAAAAAGATGAACAATTTTGCGAATAATTTCTCTTTTAATTTTGATTTAGATCCGGTGAAATTAACAGCGGGTTACTACTATTCGAACTGGAAATCAAATCAATACTGGAACTGGAATTCTTATTTAGTAGGTGTTTCAGACAACCCAAGATTATTAAATGTAAAAGACAATACAAGTGGAGTAGATCATACCTGGAATGGTGTAGAAAGAATCACCTGGCTAGAAAGAGATGCACAAACCAAAGGAGTTTTGAATGATATTTATGCTGATGCCGAAATTAAAGCAACAGATAATTTGACCTTCAACGCAGGTTTAAGGTACAACAAAGACAAATATTCTGGTTACAGAGACAATGCAAGATTTTTTGCTGAGAATTTAGGAATTTTAGACAACAATACAGCCGATGATGCAGTAACAACGGTAAAAGGAAATCCGTATACGTATTGGAGATATGATGTGAGCGAATGGTCTTATACAGCCGCAGGAAACTATAAATTCAATGATAAAATGGCTTCATATGTTCGTTATAGCCACGGATTTAGATCTCCAATCGAAGAATCTTTTTATGATAATGCGGCAGATTTAAGCAAGCTTGAAAATACAGAAGTAAATCAGTTTGAATTAGGTTACAAATACGCCAGTTCATTCTTCTCAGTAAATGCGAATTTATTTCACATGAATTTAAAAAATGTTGCTTTCACGGATATTTTATCTGACGGATCTTCTGAAAATAAATTTGCTGATGTAAACAATATTGGTCTTGAAGTAGAAACGAATGCAAGATATAGTATTGTAAAACTGAACTTTACATTTACCGTTCAAAAACCGGAATACGATAATTTTACAGGAACAAATGCTGATGGTTCTACATTTGATTTTAACGGAAATACGGCCAGAAGAATTCCTAAATTTTTCTGTAATCTAAGACCGGAAGTTGATATTACAAAAGATCTTACGGCTTATGTTCAGTTCTGTTATTATGATAAAAAATACACAAATCAGGATAATAAACAAGTTTTGCCAGCCTATAAAGAAGTTGGGGCAGGATTAAATTATACCTATAATAATCTTCGTTTTGCAGTAGATGCTTCGAACTTATTCAACGAAATAGGTTTAACAGAAGGAGATCCGAGACAAACAACATCTGCGGCAAGCGATGTGTTTATGGCAAGACCTATTTTAGGACGCGCCTTTAGATTTTCGGTAGCGATTAATTTTTAATAAATTCAACGTAATATAGTTACAGTACTGTAGAGGCGCACAGCAGTGCGTCTCCGTACAGTAACCACACAGCATAGACAAACAAATAAAAAAAAATGAAAAACATAGGAATTAAAATCTCTCTTTACCTTAATTATTTTGTCTTCGCTATTTTATTGAATAGTGTAGGTATTGTGATCCTAAAATCACAGAAAAATTACGGAGTAGATGAAGTTCAGGCCAGTATTTTGGAAGCTTTCAAAGACATGCCCATTGCTATTGTATCATTTTTTATAGCCTCTTTTTTACCAAGAATAGGTTATAGAAAATCGATGTTGATAGGTTTGGCCTTGGTGACTTTGGCTTGTATTTCTATGTATTTTGGAAACTCATTCGATAATGCTAAGATTCTTTTTGCAACCGTTGGGGTTTCCTTTGCCTTGATTAAAGTTTCGGTTTATTCACTGATAGGCACCGTGACCGAAACCAAAAAAGAGCACAATGCTTTAATGAGCAGTATCGAAGGTTTTTTTATGGTTGGAATTGCGTTGGCCTATTTTTTATTTCCGGCTTTTAATCACGAAGAAGATCCTGATTCATGGTTGAATGTGTATTGGTTTTTGGCGGGATTATCGTTCTTGTCATTTCTATTTTTATTTTTTGTAAAATTCAAAGAGCCCGAAGTTTCAGCAGGAGCAAACCTTAAAGATGATTTCCTGCAAATGTTCAAATTAATGGCAAAATTACTTACCGTTATTTTTGTGATTTGTGTCTTTTTGTTTGTCATGATCGAGCAGGGAATCCTTTCGTGGTTGCCAACATTCAATACAAAAGTGCTTCATTTACCAGAAAATATTAGCATAATGATGGCCAGTATTTTGGCTATTTCATTAGCTGTTGGGAGATTAATTGCAGGTATTGTAACCAAAAAAGTCAACTGGATCTGGGTGTTAAGTTTCTGTATTTTTTCGGCCATGTTAATTGTTGTTTTTCTACTTCCTAAAACCGTAGGTCTCGAGGTAAAAAACATCGATACACTTTCAGATATACCTTTAATAGGTTTTGCATTTCCATTAATCGGATTGTTTATTGCGCCTATTTATCCTTTATTAAATTCGATTGTATTAAGTGCTTTACCAAAGAATCTGCAAAGTTCGATGACTGGATTAATTGTGATTTTCTCTGCTCTTGGTGGCACATTAGGTTCCAGAATAACAGGTTGGCTGTTTAAAAATGAAGGACCGGAAAACGCATTTTATTTTACTTTAATTCCAATGTCTTTATTATTAATATCCTTTTTTATTCTCAAAAAAATAACTGCAAAAGATGAAATTTAAATTACATATACTCCAAACCATCGAAAAATTATTGGCTCAGGAAGATACTGATGGTGATAAAAAAATAACGATCGATGATAATGGCCCAAAAAAGTTTTTGTTGCATGATGAAAACGGAAATTCTGCCTTGATTGAAGGAACTTATCAGCTTTCGAATTTGTTGCAGGAACTGGCTTTGGCCAAAAAAAACAATACCGAATTTGCCGAAATTAATCTGGATGAAATTACGGAAGATCCGGTAAAAAGAATTTCAGGAAAAATAAAAAATCTGTATTGGAAAGGTCTTACCAGAACGATTGATGCTGATGGTGTAAAGAAAATTCTGGAAGACAATAAAATCGAAAACGAACTGGCGTATTTGTATGTGCCATTTGGTGACGAAATAGTTTTTGATTATTTCAAGAAATTAGAAGCTGCAACACCAAAATTAAAAGTGGTACAAATGCATAAAAACATTTCGCCTGACTATGTTTTATCGCTAAATAAAAAACCAGGGATTTTAGCTTTGGCACTTCAAATTAAGAACAATGAAATCTCCGGAGTTCCCTTTGTGGTTCCTGGCGGAAGATTCAATGAAATGTACGGTTGGGACAGCTATTTTATTGCCAAAGGACTTTTGATCGATGATAAAATTGAACTTGCCTTGGGGATTGCAGAAAATTTTAAATATCAGATTGATCATTACGGAAAAATTCTAAACGCGAATAGAAGTTATTATTTAACCCGCACACAGCCGCCGCTTTATACATCCCTGATTATGGATGTTTTAGAAAAGTCGAATCCGGATATTTTCTGGATCGAAAGACATCTGAAAACTGCCATAAAAGAATATCAAACGGTTTGGATGGAAGAGGGGAAACGACTTACCGCAAACGGATTAAATCGTTATAAAGCAGAAGGAATCGGACTTCCATTTGAGGTAGAAGAAGGACATTTTGATGATATTTTAGAGCAATATGCACCAAAGTATAATCTCTCAACACGCGAATTTGAAAAGAAATATCTCGAAAGAGAAGTAGTAGATCCTGAACTCGATAAGTATTTTATTCACGATCGCAGTATGCGCGAAAGCGGACATGATACAACAAACAGATTGGTGGGAGTTTGCGCCAATTTGAATACAGTAGCGATCAATAGTTTGTTGTATAAGTATGAAACTGATATTGCTTTTTTGATTAAAAAGTACTTTAAAAATGAGTTTCAGTATTTTGAAGACAAATCTTTTTCAAGTGAATATTGGCTCTCAAAAGCTGCTTCGAGAAAACAAAAAATCAATCAATTGTGCTGGAATCCCGAAAACGGAGTTTATCTGGATTACAATTTTGTAAACGAAGAACAGCATTTTTTTGAGGCCGCTCCAACATTTTACCCGCTTTGGGCAAAAATTAGTACTCCGGAACAAGCTGAGATTTTGGTAAAAAAGACATTGCCAAGGTTTAAAATGAAAGGCGGAATTGCCGGAAGCACCAAAGAATCTATTGCCGGCGTAGACGAAAATGCACCAATTCGCCAATGGGATTATCCGTTTGGCTGGGCGCCGCATCAAATGCTTTTATGGGAAGGTTTACTTAATTATAATTTCAACGAAGAAGCACAGGAAATGGTCTATCGCTGGCTTTGGCTGATTACCAGAAACGCGGTGGATTATAACGGAACTATTCCTGAGAAATTTGATTTATCGATAAGCTCGCACAAAATCTTTGCAGAATATGGAAACGTAGGAACCGAATTTGATTTTATAACCGAAGAAGGTTTCGGTTGGATGAACGCCTCATACCAATACGGATTGACTATTTTAGAAGGTAATCTAAAACAAAAATTATCCAATTTGGTAGATCCGGATGAACTTTTTTAATGTCTAAAAATGAGAAACCCTACAGATTTTTAAAACCTCTCGGGTTTACTTTGCGCAAAAAAAGCCACAGATTAAAAGATTTTCACAGATTAATCCTTGAAATCCTTTTAATCGGTGGCTTAAATTTTAGCTTACAGACTTTACTGAAAACTGAGACTGAGACTAAAATTAAACCTTTCTTCCCATTAAATTCTCGCCAAAAGTTCTAAGAATATTTTTCTTCTCGGCGTTAATATCCATTTTTTCTAAAGTTTCAAAAGCTTTAAAAGTATACATTTCTATGGCGTCCTGAGTAGCTTTTGAAGCACCCGATTCATTAAAAATGATTTTTGCAGTGGCTATTTTCTCCGTATTATCATCTAATTGTAAACTGAATAATTTTTCTAATTCTAATGCTTTTTCAGCTGATGAAAATTCTCGTGCTTTTAGATATAAATAAGTTTTTTTATTCACCATAATATCACCACCTACTTGTTTCCCGAAAGTTTCCGGATCTCCAAAAGCATCCAGATAATCATCCTGAAGCTGGAAAGCCAAGCCTAAATTCAATCCGAAATCATAAATAAAATCAGCTTCTTTTTCAGTAGTTTTGGCTACAATAGCACCCATTTTCATGGCTGCGGCAACTAAAACAGCTGTTTTATATTCGATCATTTTCAGGTATTGCGGAATCGTAACATCGTTTCTTTTTTCGAAATCAACATCCCATTGTTGTCCTTCGCAAACTTCAAGTGCTGTTTTGCTAAATAATTTTGCTAAGTCTCTAAAAACAGTTGGTTCGTATTGTTCGAAATACTGATAAGCAAGAATCAGCATCGCATCTCCGGAAAGAATTCCGGTATTCAGATCCCATTTTTCATGTACCGTTTCCTGTCCTCTTCGCAAAGGCGCATCATCCATAATATCATCATGAACCAGTGAGAAATTATGAAAAACTTCAACCGCCATTGCTGCCGGAAGTGCTACTTTATAATCAGTATCAAAAACTTCCGAAGCCATTAAGGTAAGTACAGGGCGCATGCGTTTTCCGCCAAGACCTAAAATATATTCGATGGGTTCATAAAGGTTTTTGGGCTCTTTATTAATACTTTGTTTTTGGAGATAATTGATAAAAAAATCCTGGTATTGGCTAATATCGTGCATAAAATATAATCTGAATTGCGAGCTCCAAAGATACGATTCATAATGAATTATTTCTTTCTTAAAGTTTTAAATGACAGTTTCCATTGCGAAATGACCCCAAAGCCGTTAATTCTTAAGGAGTTAAAATTATTTTTGAAAAAACTTGGAAACTTTTTTGGTGTTTAGAGTTTCCTGTCTATATTTGCACTTTCAATTGGAAACTCTAAACACTGTAAAAGTTTCCGTTGGGAATTTTAATGATTTATAAATTCACTAAAATCAAATATTTATGAAAACAACATGGACCTTAGATTCTAGCCAATCAGATGTTTTAATCAAAATGAGACATTCGATAATTGCTTACATGGGAGGAACGACTAATAAATTTGATGGTTATGTGAACATCGAAGACAATGAAATTGAAGATGCATCGGTTGAGTTTTCTTTAGATATCAATAACAAAAAGGATAGCTTTCAACAAATCGATACCTATTTACAACTTCAGGATTTTTTTGATGTAAATGAGCATCCTATCATTAGTTTTAAATCGACTTCTTTTCAAAAAGTAAATAATAACATCAATTTCTTTAAAGGAGATTTAACCATAAAAGATGTAACCAGAGTAGTGGAGCTTGATGCTGAGTTTATTGGCGTTAACACTTACAATGGCGAGAAAAAAGTTGCTTTTGAAATTAAAGGAGATATCAAACGTCAGGATTTTGGTTTAGATTATAATTCGTTCAATCATAATGGAGGTTTAGCTTTAGGTAAAGACATTAAACTGATTGCAAATTTAGAATTCAGTATATAAATCTTACAGAATGAATAAATTAATGTAAAATTATTACAAATATTACGGAAACTATTTTTCTGATTTTAGTTTCCTAATTATATTTGTGATACAATTTGAAAATTAAGATGAAAGAGAAAATTATATCAAAAGCAAGTGAATTATTTTTAAAACTTGGTTTTAAGAGTGTTACGATGGACGATATTGCAGGCGAAATGTGTATTTCGAAAAAAACGATTTACAAATATTTTTGTAACAAAGAAGTTCTGATCGAAGAAAGCACCTCGACAGTTCATCAACAAGTACATGAAGTTATTGATACTATCGTTGCGAAAAATTATAACGCCATTCATGAGAATTTTGAAATTAGAGAGATGTTTCGTGACATGTTTAAAAATGCGACCGATACTTCTCCTCTTTATCAGTTAAAAAAGCATTATCCTGAAATCTATCAAAATATAATGACACATGAAATCGATCAGTGTAATCATTATTTCAGGGATAATATCTTAAAAGGAATAAGCGAAGGTTTATACAGACCGGATTTGAATATCGATTTGTATGTAAAATTTTATTACACCTTAATTTTTCATATAAATGCCACTACAGTTTCAGAAAGAGAAGCACAAAAAATAGAATTAGAAGCATTAGAATACCATACAAGAGCTATGGCAACTGAAAAAGGAATACTGGAATTAGAAAAACAACTTAAAAAAATTACTATTTAATCATCAATCTATGAAACGAATAATTCTTATATTTTTGTGTTCAATTGGCTTGTCTGCCAACGCACAAGTCAAAACACTAACCCTGAAAGAGGCTGTTGTATACGCGCTTGAAAACAAAGCCGATGCAAAAAAAGCAAAATTACAGGTTGAAAATAGTGAGTACAAAATTCAGGAAGTACGATCAAGAGCGTTACCGCAAATTTCTGCCAACGGAAATTTAACATACAATCCGGTAATTCAGACTACAGTAATTGATGGTGCGGGATTTGGTGCACCGGGAACCACAATTCAGGCAGCATTTGGTCAAAAATGGACTTCAACTGCAGGACTTTCTTTAACTCAGACAATATTTGATCAATCTGTTTTTACAGGATTAAGAGCTGCAAGATCTACCCGTGAGTTTTATCAAATAAACGATCAGTTAACAGAAGAGCAGGTAATAGAAAGAGTAGCTAATAACTATTATTCTGTTTACGTACAACGCGAAAGATTGGTTTTATTAGATAGCAGTTATGTTAATACTACTAAGGTTCGTGACATTGTAAAAGGACAATTTGATAACGGTTTGGCTAAAAAAATTGACTTAGATCGTATCGTAGTAAAAATGTCGAACATTGATACAGAACGTCAGCAAGTAAAAAATCAAATTACATTACAGGAAAATGCTTTGAAGTTTTATATGGGAATGCCTATTGAAGCTCAAATCGAGATTCCAAAAGAAGAATTTGAAGTTGTTCCTGCTGCATTAACAGAAGTGCCAAATGTTGAAAACAGAACAGAATATTTGCTTTTGAAAAAACAAGAAGAGCTTTTGGTGTACAATAAAAAAGCTGTTGAAGCAGGATATTACCCAACACTTTCTTTAACTGCCGGTTACAATTATATTGGACAGGGACCTGAAATGCCTTGGTTTGCAAAACCTAAGGACGGCGTTTACTGGTCAGATTTCTCTGCAATTGGATTGAATTTACATGTACCAATTTTTACAGGATTCGGAACTCGTGCAAAAGTAAGACAAGCTGATGTGGAAATCAGATCGCTTCAGGAAGATATGAAAGATACCAAACTTTCGCTTGATTTAGATTACAGAAACGCAATGGCTCAAATTGATAATAATCTTGTGACTATCAATAATCAAAAAGAAAATATGCGTTTGGCACTTGAGATCTTAAGCAACACAAAAAACAATTACCTTCAGGGATTGGCATCATTAACAGATTTGCTAGATGCTGAAAATGCATCACTTGAAGCTCAAAATAATTATACCAGAGCAGTATTGAATTACAAAATTGCCGAAGTAGCACTAATCAAATCAAAAGGCGAACTTAAAACTCTTATTAAATAACTAAACAAAATGAAGAAAACTATTTTAACAATCGTAATCATAATCGCAGCGCTGGGTGTGATTGGATATGTCTTAAATAATAATAAGAAAGAGAATAAAGAAAAAACAGATATCGTAGCAGAAAAAAATGCTGCAGTTTCAGTAAAAGTAGCTCCTGTAAAAACAGAAGAAGTTTCATTAGACTTTGTGGCTAACGGAAATTTTCAACCCATTCAGCAATTGACTTTCTCTGCGGAAAAATCAGGAAAAGTAATTAGCGTTTTGGCTAAAGAAGGAGATTATGTAAGAGTAGGTCAAACTTTATTGACAATGAGAGGTGATGTAATTAATGTAAGTGCGCAACAAGCTCAGGCTGTTTACCAAAATGCAAAATCCGATTACAGCCGTTACGAAAATGCTTTTAAAACAGGTGGTGTTACAAAACAACAATTAGATCAGGCAAAATTAGCTTTAACAAATGCTGAGTCTAACTTAAAACAAGCTAACATTAATGTTGGAGATACTAAAGTAAAAGCTCCAATAAACGGATTCATCAACAAAAAATACATTGAGCCGGGATCTATCTTAACAGGAATGCCTGCAACTGCTTTGTTTGATATTGTAAATGTTTCTAAATTAAAATTAGTAGTTACAGTAAACGAAAATCAGGTTGCAAGCTTAAAAGTTGGAAACCAAATTAATGTAACAGCAAGTGTTTATCCTGACAAAACTTTCTCTGGAAAAATCACTTTTATTGCTGCAAAAGCAGATGAGTCTTTAAATTTTCCGGTTGAAATCGAAATTACAAATAACATAAACAACGACCTTAAAGCAGGTATGTACGGAACTGCAAACTTTGCATCAAACCAGCAAAAACAACACCTTATGGTTGTACCAAGAAATGCTTTCGTAGGAAGTGTGAGCAGCAACGAGATTTTTGTAGTTGAAAAAGGTATTGCAAGATTAAGAAAAGTAACTGCAGGAAGAATTTTAGGAGATCAGGTGGAAATTATCAAAGGATTATCTGACGGAGAAACTGTAATTGTTACAGGTCAAATTAACTTACAAGACGGTAATACTGTAGAAATTATTAAATAATTATTTGGCTATAAGCCTTAAGCTATAGGCTATAAGCTGTTTCAAAGCTTAAAGCCTACGGCCTACAGCCTAAAGCGTAAAGAAAAAATATATGAAATTAGCCGAAATATCCATAAAACGTCCGTCGTTGGTAATTGTACTGTTTACAATTCTGACTCTTGGTGGATTGTTCAGCTACAGCCAATTAGGCTACGAGCTGATCCCGAAATTTGAACAAAACGTTATTACAATTTCTACTATTTATCCTGGAGCTTCTCCAAGTGAGGTAGAAAATACCGTGACCAAGAAAATTGAGGATGCGATTGCCTCCTTAGAGAATGTTAAGAAAATTGACTCAAAGTCATACGAGAGTTTGTCTATTGTTTCGATTACACTGACATCAAACGCAAAAGTCGATTTTTCTTTGAATGATGCGCAGCGTAAAATTAACGCCATTATTAGTGATTTACCGGATGATGTAAAAACGCCGGCACTAACCAAGTTCTCGCTGAGTGATTTACCAATTATGACATTGGGTGCCAACGGAAAAATGGATGAAGCAGCATTTTATGACTTAATTGACAAAAAAATTGCTCCTATTTTATCTCGTGTACAAGGTGTTGCCCAGGTAAATATCATTGGTGGTTCAGAGCGTGAAATTCAGGTAAATCTTGATGCTGTAAAAATGCAGGGTTACGGATTGTCTGTTCCGCAGGTACAACAAACTATTTTGACTTCGAACTTAGATTTCCCAACAGGAAACATCCAGACTCGTGATCAAAAAATATTAATTCGTTTAGCGGGTAAATATAAAAGTGTTGGAGAATTAAGAAACTTAGTGGTTTCTTCTCAAAACGGAATTCAGGTTCGTTTAAGTGATATTGCCGATGTTCAGGATACTCAAAAAATTGCTGAAAAAATATCACGTGTAGATCAAAAAAGTGCGATCGTTTTACAAATCGTAAAACAATCTGATGCGAATGCGGTGGCGGTAAGTGAGCAATTATTAAAAACGATTGCCATTCTTGAAAAAGATTATAAAGTAAACCAGCTAAAATTAGAAGTTGCAAAAGACAGTACTGTTTTTACTCTAGAAGCTGCAGACTCTGTAGTACACGATTTATTAATTGCGGTAGTTCTGGTAGCTTTCGTAATGTTGTTCTTCCTGCACAGTATTAGAAACTCGCTGATCGTAATGGTTTCTATTCCGGCATCGTTGATTGCAACCTTTATTGGTATTTATTTAATGGGATACACCCTAAACTTAATGAGTTTATTAGGATTATCTCTTGTGGTTGGTATTCTGGTCGATGATGCGATTGTGGTATTAGAAAATATCTACAGGCACATGGAAATGGGTAAAAGCCGAATTCGTGCTTCGTACGATGGTACTGCCGAAATTGGTGGAACTGTAACTTCAATTACATTAGTAATTGTGGTAGTATTTTTACCAATCGCGATGAGTTCAGGATTGGTATCTAATATCATTACACAATTTTGTGTTACCGTAATTATATCAACTTTACTATCACTTTTAGCTTCGTTTACAATTATCCCTTGGTTATCATCTCGTTATGGTAAATTAGAGCATATTGAAGGAAAGAATTTATTTGGAAGAATTATTCTTGGTTTCGAAAGTTATTTAACACGTTTCACTAACTGGGTTTCTGAATTATTGACCTGGTGTTTAGATCATTATTATAAAACTCTTGCTGTTGTATTGATCTTGTTCTTTGGATCTACAATAGGATTAATGGGAGGTGGATTCATTGGAGGAGAGTTTTTCGCATCATCTGATAGTGGGGAGTTCTTAGTTCAGATCGAAATGCCAAAAGATGCTTCGTTAGAACAAACGAACTTCATGACTCAAAAAGCTGAGGCTTACTTAAAAGCACAAGAATACGTTCATAGCCAAATTACAACTGTAGGACAAACTTCAGAAGGTTTTGGAGCATCGCAAGCTACGGCATACAAAGCAGAGATCGACGTAAAAATGATCGAACAAAAAGATCGTACGGATGATGCGAATGTTTACGCTGCAAAAATCAAACGTAAGCTTGAAAAAGTATTGGTTGGAGCAAAAGTAAAAACAGTTCCTGTAGGTATCTTAGGTACTGCCGAAGATGCAACATTAGGATTAATTGTAACAGGTCCGTCTACAGAAAGTGCTATGGCATTTGCAAAATTAGCCGAAGCTGAATTACGTACTATTCCTGGAACAACAGAGATTAAATTAACTGTTGAGGACGGAAACCCTGAGATCAACGTAAAAGTAGACCGTGATAAAATGGCTGCTTTAGGATTAACACTTCAAACAGTTGGTTTAACCATGCAAACTGCATTTAGCGGTAATACAGATGGTAAATACAGAGCTGGAGAATACGAATACGATATCAACATTCGATACAATGCATTCGACAGAAAAAGTATTACTGATGTAAGTAATTTGATATTTATTAATGCAGCAGGACAACAAATTAAATTGTCTCAATTTGCAGATATTACAGAAGGTTCAGGACCTAGCCAGTTAGAGCGTAGAGATAAATCAGCTTCTGTAACCGTAAAAGGACAAAACGTTGGGGTACCATCGGGAACAATTGTTACACAATGGCAGGCAAAATTAGATAAGCTTAAAAAACCAGCCGGAGTAAACTATATCTGGGGAGGTGACCAGGAGAACCAATCTGAAGGATTTGGTACTTTAGGAATCGCTTTATTAGCCGCAATTATTTTGGTTTACTTAGTAATGGTGAGTTTGTACGACAGTTTCGTTCACCCGTTTGTGGTATTGTTTGCTATCCCGCTTTCCTTTATCGGAGCGATGTTAGCCCTGGCATTAACAAACAACTCATTAAATATCTTTACGATTTTAGGTATCATCATGTTGATTGGTCTGGTGTGTAAGAATGCGATCATGCTTGTCGATTACACCAACCAAAGAAGAGCAGCAGGAGAATCAATCAGAACGGCATTAATTCAGGCGAATCACGCTCGTTTACGTCCGATCCTGATGACAACAATTGCGATGGTATTTGGTATGTTCCCAATTGCATTAGCATCTGGAGCAGGAGCTGAATGGAAAAACGGATTGGCCTGGGTAATTATCGGAGGATTAATTTCTTCTTTATTCTTAACCCTGATTGTAGTTCCTGTTATTTATAACATCATGGAGAAAATTATTCATAAATTCTCTAAAGGAGAAAAAATCGATTATGAAGCTGAAATGGTTGCTGATTATGAGCACACAGAATTAAGTGAAGACGGTTTTAATCCTAAACATACCCATTAATTGATTTAATTTTAGACTGAAAAATCCCAAATTCCGAAAGGAGTTTGGGATTTTTTTTATGGATTATATTATAACGTCAGATTGAAATTGGGAATTTGGATTTTCTCTATTGGAATTTCTTATTTCAAATACAAATAATGATTATAATAATCTATAATTGCCTTTCCTTCCAATAAGACATCAGCGCCAATAATGCCGTGAACCGGTTTTGCTTTGTAGGCTTCTAAAGCTTCGTTTACATGCGATAGGTCAAAAATGACAAGGTTGAAATCCTGATTTTTCCAGCTTCCCAATTGTAAATTATTGTTTGATGAAATCTGTGTTTTCATACCAGTTCCTCCAGCTCCTGAAGCTTTGGTTTTCGATTTTTTTGCATTCAGTTCAAAACGTTCGATACTTTCAAATCCTACGCAGGAATTCGAAGCTCCGGTATCTAAAATGAAATTTCCTGAAACCCCATTGATTTTGGCTTTTATTAAAAGATGTTGCGTTTTGGTAACTTTGAATTTTATTTTTTTGTATTTCTCTTTTTTGAGAACCTCGTGAAGATTTTCCATTTTCGATAATGATTGAAAACCAAAAATAAACCAATTACTGTCAATAAACTAATGATGTAAAAGATATAATTTGTCGATTTTTCTTCTTCTGAAATAGAACCATAATACACAAAAGAACTCCAGTAATAAGGCGATTTCTTTGCATTTGGCATTGACTTATCCTGTAAAAAAGCAAGTTTTGCATTCGTATTGGCCTCAAAATACAGAACATCTTTTTTAATGTTTTTATAAAAATCAGCCATAAAAACCGATGTGGTATAATCGTTCACCTTCCATAAAGAGAACAGTAGATTTTTTGCCCCTGCAAACTGAAAACCTCTTGCCACGCTCATTGCGCCTTCGGCTTTGTAGAGTTTACCAATTCCGGTTTCGCAGGCACTTAAAACAACCAGATCCGGATCGATGTTGAGGCTATACAATTCAGAATATAAGATTTCCTGATCATAGAATTTGATGCTTGCCGGAGTTTCAACATCGCCCGAAGAAGCATGTGTGCTTAAATGCAAAATCGAATATTGATTGGCATTATTTTTAAAATTAGAAAAACTCGCTTCTGTATTTTCCAGATATTTTCCTTTAAAATTACTTTGTATAGATTCCAGTTCTTTTTTCGAATAGCTCAATTCAAAAGCCGTTTTTTCGAAAATGGGAAAGATTCCTAAAACTGTTTTAGATTTTGAAACCGGTTTTGAATTCAGATAATTACTAGCCGAATTATTATAAGCAATCCTAAAATCATTCAGTAAATAATGCATTTTAGCAAAATTCGTTGTTGATGATTCTTGCGTAATTAAAGCTTCGAAAGGAAGGAAATTTAAAACTCCGTCAGGAACAATAATTAGGTTTTTATAGATTGTATTCTGAGGTATTTTCAACATATCATAAGCTATTTTTCCGTAATGATTATATCCGGAAATATCATTTGTGATAGCACTTGCATTGCTAAAATAATCGATAAATTGTACAATTTTCGGAATTGCAGTATCGGTAATATTAATATGATTGAGATTAATTCGGTTGTTTTGTAAAATAAAAAAATACAATCTGTCATATCCCATTAAGTAATAAACCATTATGGCTTTGTCATTTTCTAATTTTGAAAACAATGTTTTTAAATCGGATTTTTTGGCAAGATATTCAGGATTTTGAGATTGTAATTTTTTCAGCCAGATCATCAATTCGCTTTGCTTTTTAATGAATTGATTGATCTTCGAAATATTTGCTGAATTTCCTTTTTGTTGTTCTTTTAAAATGGCATTATTAAGATTTTGGAATTCTTGTAAAAGCTGTTTTTCTTCTGTCGAAGCATTTTTAATATTCGATCTGTAGCTTTTTAATATTCCAGATTTCGTTTTTTCGGCCAATTGAAAAGCTTCTTCCAGATATTGAATTTTATTTTCTTTTTTAAATAATTGATCATAAATCGAAATACATTTTTCAGCGCGATTTCGGGATCGTAATTGCATCAGAATCTTTGAGTTTTCGTAAACCAAACTATTCATTAATAAATCTTCGATATAAAAAGAAAGTTCAAAAGCTCTTAATGCTTTTTTAGGCTCATTTATTTTTAAAATTTCTGCCTGCAAATCGAGTGCATCAACTAAAACCGTTTCCGAATACAATTGATCTTGATTTGGGAGAGTATTCTTTGAATTATAACTAGGAATTAAAACTTTAAAAACGGTCGTAATTTCCTTTGTGCTTTCAGTATATTTTTGTTCATCAAAAAGCAGTAAGGCTTTTTCATAATACAATTTTGCCAATTTTCTGGGTTGTGGATTTGTAGTTTGTAAAAATAGTTTCTCAGCCTTTTCGATGTAAGAATTAGCAATTTCAAATCGTTGCCATTGGCGATTCATTGAAGCTAAATTTCGATAAGAATTGGATAAAGTTTCCAATTGATCTTTTTCGTTTTTGAGACATTGTATGGAAGATTCAAATGCTTTTTCGGCATTGTGAGGTGCGTTTTTAATCCATATGATTTGCTTTGAACCTAGCCAATAACTATTCCCTAAATTATTCAATAAAATCCCTTTCTGAGAATTCGATAATTTTTCTGTTTTTAAAATATTTTCTAATAATTCGATTGCCAAAGAAATTTTACCGGAACTCTGATACACATTCGATAAATTCAGAATTGCTGCAAACTTTTGCTTTTGAGCGTCAGGATAGTTTTTAGAAGTATTTACAATAAAAAAGTATTGTTTGATTATATTTTCGGCGCTATCGTAATCGCCCAAAACAGTATATAAATTGCCCAGAGGTTTCAGACAAAATTCGATGATGTCGTAATCGGTAAGTTTGTTTTTTTGATAAATCTGCCACGCTTTCTCATAACTCGCAATCGCTTTTTCGGTTTCCCCGAATTGGTTTTCATAGTAGGCTTTATTGCAATTTAAAACTACAATGGCAAGAAGTTCATCTTTGGTTTTTGGTTTAGTGTTTTTCCAAAAATTAGTTTCAAGAGTAGATAAATTTTGTAACGCTTTCGCGGAAGGATTCGCCACAAAAACATCAATTGCATTGTATATTTTATCTTCCTGATTCTGTCCAAATAGAATCAGCGTTGCAAAAAATAAGATATAGCAATATAGTTTTTTCATAGATGTTTTTATTTCGCAAAGACTCGCAAAGATTTTGTGCAGAGATTCACTAAGATTTTTTTACCACAAATTCCGCAAATTTTCACAAATTATAAAGATTAGAAATTAAAAGCATCAAGTAAACACAATCCTAATTTGCGGAATTTGTGGTGAACTTTTTTTAATAACTTCGCGTACCTCTGCGCAAAATCTCTGTGCATCTCTGCGTAATGACTCTAAAACTTCCAGATTCCGTAAAATTGAAAGTAGTTGAAATTCTGTTCAAAATTCATCACGTATCGCGCGCCTAAACTCGGTCCGATTCTCGCGAAACCTAATGTTAAATCAAATAAAAGCCCGGTTTTTAAATTGACAAAGGAGTTTTTGACCGAACTTGATTCGGTTCTTGTGTCCATTAAAAACTGATCGGTTCCACCTTCAAAACTTTCAATTTTTTTGTTTATAGTTTGTTCAGACGAAACATCAAAATTAGCCTGAACTCCGGCGCCAACGCCAATATAATTATTAATATTATATCTGATCAAAACCGGTATTTCCCAGTTTACACTTTTATTTTCTGTAGTTGTGGTGGTGCGTTGAAATTGCTTTACGCCATTTGGGTTTACCACATTTTGATCGACAACTGTTGCACCACTTTCGTATTTATTGATGGCATTGAGCCATTCGGCCTGCCAGTAAAAGCGATACGATTTAAAAGGCGAAATGGTGGCACCCACAAAATAACTGGTCGATTTTTCGAGATCAGGATATACATTATAACCCGCTTTTGCACCAATCGAAATTCCGGGTAGGAATCGGGTAGTGGCATAATTGGTAATTATAGGCTCATTTTTATCGAAGATAATTGCGGTACGGCTTCGGGTTTTTACTTTATGAAAATCCTCGGCAAATTTCATCGAGTATTTTACAAAACCTTTTGTACTGTCTTTTTCGTGTACATTTTTTTGTTCGCTGCCGGGTAAATAAATGTTTTTGAAAGTAAAAAAGATTTGATTTTTCTTGATAATAGTATCCAGACAACTTACGGTAGGAACTTCATCTTTTGGGCAAATCGGGCATTTAGGATACATATCTTCGACCTTAAATGTTTTCTTGTCGAACATATCCGGAACATCGGTTTCAAGACGGATCATTCTTGCGGGACCTTCGCCATTATTCTGGAAACGGGTTTTAAAATTTACTCGTTTAAAACGCACCAGCCTGTAATTCATAAAACTTCCGTTAGATCCCATTTTGTTAGGATCGTGAGAAGTTACAATTTCCATTTCTAGGTTTTTTATCTTGTGGTTTTTATAACTTCTGTTGGGTACAAAAATACCACGCATAGTAACCGTTGCGCTGGTGTCTTTGATCATTTCGGGAGTGGTTTTAAACGTATAAAACACATTTCGGGTTTCTCCCGGATTGGCATCATCAAATTCTAAAACCGAAACGTTATGATAGGTTTTATTGGCGTCTAATAACGATGCGTCAAGATCTTCTTCGGTAGTGGTGTTTCTATATTTTTTGGTTTTGAAACTATTTTCGGCGGAAGCCAGATAATTATTAGAATCATCAAGATCATTGACAGCAGCAATCGTTTTTTCTTTTATTTCACGCTCGTTGGCATAGGTTCGAAAGTCTGTTAATTCGAAATTATTGCTTTTAAATTGTTTCTCGTTATAGAACAAATAAAGCTTTCCGCTCGATACATAATTCTCCAGATTTTGATAACCTACTACGACTACCATTTCCTGCTTCGGAATGGGGTCGCAATTTTTTAAGATTGTAAATCCGTTTTGGTCTGCGATTGAAACAATGTCTTTATAATTAGTGTCGGTAATATCGTTTATGGCGACTTTTTTAGGTCGTGTTGCCGGAGGTTTTCCGTTGTCGTAATTGTTGGTTACGGCAAGCCTTGTAGTATAGGTTCCTTTGTTTTTATAGACATGTTTGGGTTCGGCTTCTTTGCTGTAGTGTCCGTCGCCCAATTCCCATAAATAGGAGTAACTTGGTTTTGGTGCGCCGGCAATAGGTATTAGTGGCGGCGTTTCGGGTTTGTAGGTAACGGCATTTCCATTTTGGATAAAAACAATATTCGCTCTACGGGTTATGGTGTCTTTTACTTTGGTTTGTCCTATTGAGAGAATAGAAAATAGAATAAAGAAAATAGACGATAGTGGTTTCATAACTTGAGGTTTTTTAGCCCTGATAGGAGTGGAAATCCTTTTGTTTTTTTC
The DNA here is from genome assembly GCF_009664855.1 of Flavobacterium sp. SLB02. Lineage (GTDB taxonomy): Bacteria > Bacteroidota > Bacteroidia > Flavobacteriales > Flavobacteriaceae > Flavobacterium. The sequence goes on along the minus strand of NZ_CP045928.1, from coordinate 4,969,230 downwards.
TTTAGAAAAACAAAAGATTGCAACGGATAGCAGGATTAGCTTCTAAAAATGATCAGAATTGAATTTGAAAACTGGATTAAATGTAAAAAAAAGTGATGAGCAAATCACCACTTTTTCTTAAAAGTATTTTGTAAGTTACTGAATAGCATTGATTGCAGCTACAAGTTGCGCTTCGGTACCAACATTTGTTTCGGCCAAAGTAAAGGTGTAAACATCGTTTGCAGCAACGGTTACCGCTTTGATCGCATAACGCCATTGGCCATTATCTTCGGTTACAAAAATCACATGACATTTTAAACCAATCGGAATTTGTCCGTAATGTTCGCTAAACAATCCTGCGGTGGTGTAAGTATCCAATTTGGCCAATGCATTGTTTCCTTCGCCATCGTATGACAGGTAAACGGCGCTATTGTTGTTGTCATAACCAGTAGGAGCAGCCACAAGAAGGGTAGTTTTAGGTCTTGGGTCGCTGTAAAAACGGTCAACGTTTGTCCATCCAAAGTTGCCAAAAGTTACATAATAATTAGCTCCTTCGCCTTGTACACCGCCTTTTCCTCCAGTTCCGTCAGCATTTGGTTTTGGTTGTTCCCAGGCTAATTCTCCTTTTTCATCGATTTTACCGGCCCATAATGTCATTGCATTGTCAATTCCATCTGTTAAAGCTGCTGGTACGATTAAATTCATGTAGCAGGAAGTTTTAAGCTCAACTCCGCCCTGAGTAGCTTTGATAAAGAATTCTCCGCCTGAAATCAGTAAGTTTTTCTTTCCGTCAGGCATAACTCCCATTGTAGGTTTATTGGTCACGAGCATAGTTCCTTTGTCAAAAAGTTCGATGTATTCGATGTCTACAGCTCCGGTTACGGCAACTCCGTTTTTAGTGAGGCAATCTCCGTTGATGTTTAATTTTACCCCTTTTGCAGATGTTATGGTTACTACACCAGTTCCTGCTGTAATGGTAAATTTTTGTTTATTTGCTGAAACTCCTTTTTCGCTAATGCTTTTAAAAGCTGCTGCTGTTGGAGGCAAAATAAGAAAGTCTGTGTTATTGTCATCGCCATTGTCGCAACTCACGAAAGTGATTAACAATAAAAATAAAACTCCTAATTTTTTAAAGTTTGTGTTCATGATTTCTAGTTTTTATAAATCTGTCCTGATTGTTTCAGGTGGTTCCCAGATTTTGGTTGTTAATTATATTCTTATATCAATTTGGGTTTGATATTATTACCCTTGGTTTTAAAAAATATCTTCAATTTATATTCTGATATTATATCAACTGGCTAATAAAATTGTTACCCCTGTTTTTATTTTGTTTTAATTTTCTTTTGAAAGGCATTTATCTTCAAATAAATTTCCGTCTTCATCTACGGCAACCAGTATGTTTTTTTTCCGCGAAAGCGTAATACTTAAATAAATCCAGACAATTGACCAAAGCCCAAAGGTGATACAGGTAAGAAACAAATGAAGAGAATGTCTGACTGCTTTTTTTTCTTTGGATAAAACCACGTAAGGCAGTTTCTCGTTATGTTCTGTGATTACAAAACCATTTCGGGTTTTGGCCGAAATCATTTGGTTAAACTGGTCTATGTTTTTTTCGGTTACAAATTGATAGGTTTCCATTTCTCTTAGTTTTAAATTGATTTTAGAAAAGATTTTGGCTACTAATTGCGCAAATGAGTAAGTGCTAGACTCTTTTGCTACGATATATCAGTTAGATATGTTAATTGTTACCCTATATTGTGAAATTTATTTACAATTGTTTTTTAAATTAGCTACAAAAAGTTTTTTTTATGGGAAAAAGTAAAATTCATCCTGATCAAATGTATATTGAGGGACTTGCCGCAAATGACTCGGCAATCATTCAGACGATTTACAAAAAGTTTGTTCCAAAAGTGGTGATGTTCATTATGAACAATTCCGGAGATAAGGAACATGCTCAGGATGTAGTTCAGGAAATTATGATTTTGCTTTTTAATCAGGCCAAAGCCAATACACTACAGCTCACTTGCCCGTTTGATGCTTACTTTTTCTTACTGTGTAAAAGAAAATGGCTTAACGAACTCAAAAAAACATCGAACAAAGGGGTAACAATTAATGAAGATGCGGTATCTATGAATGAATCTGCAATAGAATTAATTACTCACACAGAAGAATTTGATGAAAAACAGCAGCTTTTTGATGCCATGTTTCTAAAACTGGGAGATAAATGCCAGGAGTTATTAAAACTGAGCTTTACCACTAAAACAATGGAAGAAGTTGCCGAGAAGCTTAACGTTACTTACGGTTACGTTCGTAAAAAGAAATCGTTATGTGTGGGCCTGTTAACGCAGTGGATTCAGGAAGCCAAAAATTTTAAATCGTTAAAAAATAATTAGTCATGAACGAAGAACGCTATATATTATTTGATCAATATCTTCAGGGAGAAATGACGGTTGAGGAAAAAGATAATTTTGAAAAACAATTATCTGAGGATCATGAATTGTCTTCGGAATTTGAAACATTCAAGGAAGTACAATTACGCCTTAAAAACAAATTTGAGTTTGAAGAAGAAAGAGAAGCGTTTAAAGCAAATCTGACCACAATTTCGGATAAACATTTTAATACCAGTAAACCAAAAGTGGTGGTAATGCGACCTTGGTATTTAGCCGCCGCGGCATCTGTTATTATTTTGTTCGGACTCTTCTTTTTTGATTATAACAATCCGTCTTTTGCCGATTATGATAATCCCGAAACGGCTTCGTTTGTAGAAAGAGGAGATACAAACGCAGCATTAATAGGAGCGCAAACCGCTTTTAACGATGGGAAATATGCAACAGCAATTCCCCTTTTTGAAGAAATTTTAAAGGAAAATAAAACACCCGAAATTCAATATTTTTATGGTGTTGCTTTACTGGAAGAAAGTAAATACCCAAAAGCCGAAAGTGTTTTTAATGAATTGAGATCAGGAACATCTGCCTATAAAGATAAAGCAACATGGAGTTTTGCCTTGTCTAAATTGAAACAAAAAAAATATACAGAGTGTAAAGAAATCCTTGAAACCATTTCGCAGGATTACGAAAATTATGACGATGTAGAGAAACTTCTCGACGAGTTGAATTAGGAAAAGGAATTCACAAAATACACAAAGAATACACGAATATTCGCAAAGAGATAAAATACTTTGCGGATTTTTTTGTGACACAACAAGAAAAAAATCCGCACCCATCCGCGCTTTCACAAAGTGAATCCGTGTCATCCGTGTGCCATCACATTCCAATTGGGAAAGTTTTTAATATTGTCGTAATTTTGAACCTTTAAAAACTAAACACTTGAATTCAATACCCATAATTACCGATACGCACACCCACTTATATTCTGAAGAATTTGATCAGGATCGCGACGAAATGATGCAAAGAGCGATAAATGCCGGAGTAACACGCTTTTTTATTCCTGCTATCGATGCCGCTGCAACACAATCTATGTATGATCTGGAACAAAATTATCCCGATCATGTATTCCTGATGATGGGTTTGCATCCCACTTACGTGAAAGATAATTACGAAGATGAGTTAAAGCACGTAGAAACCGAACTGGCAAAACGAAAATTTTATGCCGTTGGAGAGATCGGAATCGATTTGTATTGGGATAAAACACATTTGAAAGAACAACAAATTGCTTTTAAGAGACAAATTCAGTTAGCCAAACAATATAAATTACCGATAGTAATTCATTGCCGTGAAGCTTTTGATGAAATTTTTGAAGTATTGGAACAAGAGAAATCAGATGATTTATTTGGGATTTTTCATTGTTTTTCAGGAACACACGAACAGGCACTTCAGGCGATATCTTACAATATGAAGTTGGGAATTGGAGGAGTAGTGACATTTAAAAACGGAAAAATCGATCAGTTTTTAAACCAAATCGATTTGAAACATATCGTTTTAGAAACAGATTCCCCTTATTTAGCACCAATTCCCTATCGCGGAAAACGCAATGAAAGCAGTTATTTAGTAAATGTTATTTCTAAATTGGCAGATCTGTATGATGTTTCTGAAGAGGAAATTGCACAACGAACAACACAAAATTCTGTAAACGTTTTTGGGATTTAATTTATACCTTACAATAGTTTAATTTTTTTTTTGTTCTTTTGCCCACTTAAAACCAATATAAATAATGCAGAGATTTGATGCCATTCGACCGTTTTATGATTCTGAAATAAATGAAGCCCTTCATGGTGTTGCCAATCATCCGATGATGAAAGCCATGATGAACTTTACTTTTCCGGAAGTAGAAGATCAGGTTTGGAAAGAGCAATTGAAGAAAACACATTCGATACGTGATTTCCAATGCAACTTTATTTATAATACTGTACAAAAAGTTCTGGAGAAAAGCTCTGAAGGACTTACAACTTCAGGTTTTGAGAAACTGGAAAAAAATACTTCTTATTTATTTGTTTCTAATCATAGAGACATTCTTTTAGATACAACTTTATTAAACGTTTGCCTTTTCGAACATGGCTTGGTCATGACAGCATCGGCAATTGGAGATAATCTAGTTAAAAAAGCATTCCTGAGCACTTTGGCAAAACTTAACAGAAACTTTCTGGTTTTAAGAGGTTTAACGCCTAGAGAAATGCTACAAAGCTCAAAATTGCTGTCTGAATATATTGGTCAGTTATTGCTTCGCGAAAATCGTTCAGTATGGATTGCTCAAAGAGAAGGCCGTACGAAAGACGGAAATGACGAAACCAATCCGGGAGTTCTTAAAATGATCGGAATGGGTTCTGATGAAGCCAATTTGATGGATTATTTTAAGAAATTAAAGATTGTTCCGGTTTCAATTTCATATGAATACGATCCTACAGATGTTCTGAAAATGCCACAATTAATGGCAGAAGCAAACAACGAAGTTTATATTAAAGAAAAAAATGAGGACTTCATGACCATTTTAAGTGGAATCATGGGAACCAAAAAAAGAATACACATTTCTGTTGGAGATGTTCTTGATACTGAAATTGACCAAATTGTGGCTGAAAACGACAACGCTAACAAACAAATTCAGGCTTTGGCACAAGTTATTGATGATTCGGTTTTAAAGAATTACCAATTATGGCCAACAAATTTTATTGCTTACGACATTTTAAACGGAACGAATAAATTCTCACATTTATACAAAGACAGCGAAAAATCACTTTTTGAGCGTCGTTTAGAAATGCGTATCGGAAGCGATAATCCAGTTACAAGACAAGGATTTTTATCTATGTATGCCAATCCAGTAGTCAATAAATTAAAATACCAGGATGTCATTTAAAGCTAAAATATTGCTAATTTATACCGGTGGGACGATCGGTATGAGCAAAGATTTTGAGACAGGCGCGCTCAAAGCGTTCAATTTTGGAAAATTATTGCAAAAAATCCCTGAAATCAAACAATTAGATTGTGAGATTGAAACCGTTTCATTCGAAGATCCTATAGATTCATCGAACATGAATCCGGGGGAATGGACAAAAATTGCTGAAATTATAGAAGAAAACTACATTGTTTATGATGGTTTTGTAGTGCTTCATGGTTCAGATACAATGTCATATTCGGCTTCAGCATTGAGTTTTATGCTTGAAAACTTAGCAAAACCAGTGGTGTTTACAGGATCTCAATTGCCAATAGGAGATTTGCGTACCGATGCTAAAGAAAACCTGATTACAGCGATTCAGATTGCTTCGTTACAGGAAAACGGAAAACCGGTAATCACCGAAGTTTGTTTGTATTTTGAATATAAATTGTACCGAGGTAACCGAACTTCAAAAGTAAATGCCGAACATTTTAAAGCGTTTACAGCGCCAAATTATCCTGAATTGGTAGAATCTGGCGTACATCTTAAACTCAACAGACATTTATTTCTTCCTATAAAAGAAGACGCAAATTTAATTGTCCATAAGAATTTAGACAATCATGTTGCCATTATAAAAATGTTTCCCGGAATGAGCGAAGTCGTTTTGTCTTCGATTCTGGCCATTAAAGATTTAAAAGGAATCGTTCTTGAAACTTACGGATCAGGAAATGCTCCAACCGAAGATTGGTTTTTAAATTTAATTCAGAAAGCCATTCAATCCGGTTTGCACATCGTCAACGTAACACAATGTTCCGGCGGAAGCGTCAATATGGGACAATACGAAACCAGTACAGCATTAAAATCTCTTGGCGTTATCTCCGGAAAAGACATTACTACAGAAGCCGCAATTACAAAACTAATGTATTTGTTAGGTCACAATATCCCTCAGGCTGAATTTAAAACCATTTTCGAAACAGCTTTGAGAGGGGAAATTTCGTTATAAATAGAAAAATTCCAATATTTTAAAATTCCAAATTCCAAAACGCGAGAATTAAATCTCAAGATTGGAATTTGGATTTTTTTTTAGTAATTGGAGTTTCCTTTTTTCGTTATAAAATTTTCACCATATAAGTGATATAAGTTTATTTAAATTAATTGAAACTGATGAGGTTTGTCATTGCAAATTTCAGAATAAAACCGAACTTTTTTTCAGGAGCTAATCCCGCTATCCGTTTCAATCTTTTGTGTCCACCGCGGCGGACACAAAAGGATTTCCACTTCTATCGTGGCTAGGGCAATCGTTTTTATAACAATATTTTAGTCAATTTTGTCATTTCGAGGCACGAGAAATCACACTAGAAACTCGACAAAGCTTACACAACGAAACCCGACAGGTTTAAAAAACCTGCCGGGTCTACTATTCGTAACCACCTTTGTCAAAGTTTCTAAGAATTGGAATTTGGAATTTTTTCCTCTAGAATTTCCCTTTCCAAGTTTGTATACAATTGGAATTTAACCCAGACTTATAATTTCTTAGATGATTCAGTCAATACTTTCCCTTGGAATTTGGAATTTAAAAAATTTGGAATTTATTAATTTTTATAAGGAACTTGACAAGTCTCTAAATCATCTTCATCAGAAGTATGTCTTTTATAATACACATAAACAATTACCGAAAGGACACAAATAATTCCCTGAATCGCAACCGTATTTCGGGTTCCTATAATGTGTGAGACGTATCCAATAATCAAACTTCCCACAGGAATCATTCCCTGATAGGCCATCAAATAATAACTAATACTTCTGGAACGCATGTTTACAGCGCTTTGTGTCTGAATGTAAATGTTTATAGATGAGGTTTGTGCCATCATGCCTACACCGCTCAGTGCCATGCAAATAAGTGCAACAGTTAAACTATTCGAATAAGCAAGTATAATGATGCTAAAGCCTAATAGCAAGCTCGCAGCGATCATTATTTTGCCCATATTATCTGCTTTTTTAAGATTGGCCAGATAAATGGCGGATAGAATAGATCCAATTCCGGCCGCACTTTCGAACCAACTGAAGGTTTGAGCATTTCCGCTAAAAATATCTTTGGCAAAAACCGGCATTAAAGTATTAAAAGAAATCACAAACAAACTACTGCACATTAACATCAAAAGCATTCTGGCCATTTCAGTTTCTTTTCTAACGTAATCCAATCCTTCAATAAAATCGTCATACATTTTCATTTTATCGGTTGCTTTAATATGCGGTGTGATTTTCATCATCAGTAACGAAATCAAAACAGGTATATAGCTCAGGAAGTTTCCAATAAAACAAATATCTTCTCCGTAATTGTGCAGAATAATTCCGGCTAATGCAGGTCCGGCAATTCGGGCAAAATTATTTAATGTAGAGTTTAGGGCAACGGCGTTTGGCAAATCTTCTTTATTATCTACAATATCAATCATCATGGTTTGTCTGCAAGTCATGTCGAAGGAATTGATGATTCCCTGAATTAGACTTAGGGCCAGAATAAAGTTGATGTTGTATATTTTTAAGTAAATCATTAATGCCAAAACTCCTGCCTGAAGCATTGCCAAAGATTGTAATAAGATCATGGCACGATGTTTATCGTAACGCCCGATAATACTTCCGGCCAAAGGTGCCAGAAATAAAGACGGAATCATGCTCAAAAAAGTCGCTAATCCTAATAAGAAAACAGAACCTGTAACGCTGTAAACCATCCAACTTACGGCTGTTTTTTGAAGCCAGGTGCCAATTACCGAAACTGATTGTCCATAAAAGAATAACTTGAAGTTTTTTGATTTTAACGCTTTAAACATGATGCCTGATATTTTTTTACAAAGTTCGGAATTAGTATTTCATTAGAAAAATTAATAATTTTACTGATAATGAGTATTAAAACTTATCGATATGGAAATTTATCAATTAGAATATTTTATTAAAACTGCTGAAGTATTGCATTTTACAAAAGCGGCTGAGTTGTGTTTTGTGACACAATCAGGATTATCTCAACAAATAAAAAAGTTAGAAGAAGAACTCGGGATGCCTTTATTTGTAAGGATTGGAAAAAAAGTACAGCTTACAGAGGCTGGTTCTGTTTTCCTGATTCATGCCAAGCAAGTCATCGAAAATGTACAAAGTGGCAAACAGGCGATCGATGATTTGAACCAAATGATTGGCGGAGAATTACGAATTGGCGTTACCTATATCTTTGGACTTTTGGTTTTGCCAATCGTTAACTTATTTGCAAAAACATATCCTAATTTAAAAATCGTGGTAGAATATGGTTCAACTGAACCTTTAGAAACTAAATTACTAAATAACGAGTTAGATTTGGTTTTGGTCATTTCGTCCAAAGAAATAAAAGAGACCATTCAGAAAATCCCATTATTTACTTCGAATCTGGTAATGGCGGTAGCAAAAACACATCCTTTAGCATCTTTAGATAAAATTTCCTTCAAAAAAATAGGGGAATATCCGCTTGTTTTACCCGTAAGAGGATTTAGTTCAAGAGAATTTCTCGATGAATTGTTTTTTAAAAATAATATGAAACCCAAAGTTTCGATCGAATTAAATGCAGTTCATGCCCTTTTGCAATTGGTAGAAGAGAGCGACTGGGTTACAATTGTGACTGAGAAAGCCCTAAAAGGCTGGGATAATCTAAAAGCAATAGCGATTACAGGAGTTCCCACACAAAGAGAATCGTTTATGTTAACGATCGAAGGAGCATACCAAAAAAAGGCTGTAAAATTGTTTATGGAAGAATTTAGAAAAAGTATGTAGAAGGATGAGATCTACAATAAGAGAAAAGTTTGCCATAAATTCATTCCAATTTTAAACGGTCCTTTAGGTCAAACAACATAAAAATTAGTGCTAATTCGTGAAATTCGTGGCGAAAAATAAAATTGATAGTTCTTATAAACTAATGTTGATTTTGTTTTTCTAAGTCAGATTTTTTTGTGTTCTTTGCAGACCAATTTAGAGAGGTGTCCGAGTGGTTGAAGGAGCTAGCCTGGAAAGCTAGTATATGGGTAACTGTATCGAGGGTTCGAATCCCTTCCTCTCTGCAAAAAGCCTTTTGTGAATCTCACAAAAGGCTTTTTTTATTTACACCACCGGAATATAAATATCAAATTTAGCTCCGTGATGCAATTTACCGGTTGCCGTAATGATTCCGTTATGGTTTTCCACAATCTTTTTTACTATGGCGAGACCAATTCCTGTTCCTTTATAATCGGTTTTGTTGTTTAGCTGCTGAAACATCTCGAAAACCCTGCTTTCGAACTGAGGTTCAAATCCAATACCATTGTCGCTTACAATAATGTGGCAATAATCAGCTGATGATTTATTTTTCTTCGTTTTTGGTTTCGTGTAAACACTTTCTATCGTAATGTGAGGTGCTTTTTCCTTGGTCGAAAATTTCAGCGAATTGCTAACTAAATTGCATATTAACTGGTGAAACTGAGAAGGAATTATATGAGCCTTACAGTTTCCGGAGATTTCGATAACGGCTTTTTTTGTTATAATTTCTTTTTGTAAATCTTCAAGAACGCTATTGATAATCTCATTCAAATTGACATTTTCAAATTTCTTTTCGGTTACACTTGTTCGCGAATATGTTAGCAGATCGTTTATAAGCGCTCGCATATGAAGCGCAGAAACTTCGATACGATCGAAATAAAATTTTCCTTTCTCTGTCAAATTTTGATGTTCATCTGTCATAATTCGGTTCGAAAAAACCTGTATTTTACGCAAAGGTTCCTGCAAATGATGGCTTGAAATATAAGTGAAAGCTTCAAGTTCGTTGTTTGCCAGGATTAATTCGGCAGCACTTTTTTCTTTTGCATTGTTCTGGAAAGTAAGTTCTGTATTGGCAATAAGAAGTTCTGCAGCGCGCTTTTCTTTCTCTTTATTCCGATATGCCAGTTCTTGATTGGCAATAACCAGTTCTGCAGCACGCTTTTCTTTTTCTTTATTCTGAAAGGTTAATTCTTTATTAGCAATAACAAGTTCAGCAGCACGATCTTCTTTTTCCTGGTTTTGATAGGCAAGTTCTGTATTTGCAATAACCAATTCGGAAGCACGCTTTTCTTTTTCTTTATTTTGAAATAAAAGCTCAGAATTGGCAATACTTAATTCATCTGCCCGTTTTTGTTTCTCTTTGTTTTGAAAAGCCAGTTCAGTATTGGCAATAACAAGTTCGGCAGCGCGATCTTCCTTTTCCTGATTTTGATATGCCAGTTCTGCATTCGCAATAAGAAGTTCTGCAGCGCGTTTTTCTTTTTCCCTGTTCTGATATGCCAGTTCAGTATTGGCAATAACCAATTCTGCGGCACGTTTTTCTTTTTCTTTATTCTGGAAGGTTAATTCTTTGTTGGCAATAACAAGTTCAGCAGCACGATCCTCTTTTTCCTGGTTTTGATAGGCAAGTTCTGAGTTTGCGATAACCAGTTCGGCCGCACGTTTTTCTTTTTCTTTGTTTTGAAAAGCAAGCTCTTTATTGGCAATAATCAACTCTGCAGCACGTTCTTTTCGTTCCTCTATTTGTTGGGCGAGTCTTTTATTAACAAGCACTAATTCTTCGTGATGATTGGTTTTATTCCGTTCTGGAAAAGCAATCATGTCAGACGGAATATTTTTTTTTTCACTCATATTTTCTCGTGCATTTATCCAAATGTAATCGAACTGAATTTAATGTTCTTGTTTTTAAATGTGATAACTGAATATATAAGAGATAATTAACGTTATCAATCAAAACATATACTTTTTATTTTAGGTTTTTTCTTATTTTTTTAATCCTGAACTGAAAAAAGAGATTTTATTAATAAAGAAAAATGCCTTTGTATTCGCTCAGGTTTAAAAATAATTCAAAAATGATGTAGCATTTTCATTCTACGTTCGTCTTGATTTAAAATGCTTCCATTATCTGCTTTACACAATTGGCCTAAAAAGTAAAGAAGATTTAAGAAGCAGTCAATCATCAATCAAATATTAAATCAATCACAATCATGAAAATCAAATTTTCTAAATCTCTGGGAATATTTTTTTTAACGAGTTTAATTGCGCTTAGTGCTAATTCTCAAAACCAGCAACATACGGATAGTATCGATCTTTTTCTAAAAGACAAAATGGAAAAACTTCATATACCAGGTCTTCAAATTGCTGTTGTTCAACACGGAAAAATAGTAAAGCGTAAAAGTTATGGAGTTGCCAATATTGAAAATTCGGTTAACGTAACAGATCAAAGTATGTTCTCTATAAATTCCTGCACAAAAGCATTTGTAGGAGTTGCTGTTATGCAGCTTCAGGAAGAGGGAAAACTAAACATCAATGATCCTATTTCTAAATATTTAAAGGATTTGCCTGTTGCATGGAAAGATTTGACAATTAAACAACTGTTTGCTAACCTGTCAGGACTTCCGAACATTATCGATGAGAGAGAGAATTTATTAGCAGATACTGAAAATGGATCTTGGGAAAAGGTTAAAACATTACCAATGGAATTTAAAACTGGAGACCATTTTAGTTATAATCAGACCGGATATGTGATCATTGGCAAGATTATCAATAAACTAAGCGGTATGCATTTTACTAAATTTATTGAAGATCGCCAGTTTAAAGTAGCTGGAATGAAACAAACACGTTTTGGAGATTCAAATGATATTATTCCACATTCAGCTGGCGCTTATACCACTCAGGATGTTGTAAACGGACGTTGGGTTACTTCTAATGAAATAAGAAGCAGTTATGCTAAGTTTCCGGAGTTTTTTAGAACTTGCACTGGAATAATTGCTACATCTGGCGAAATAGCACAATGGATTATAGCGTTGCAAAATCAGGAATTATTAAGACAAAAATCAAGTTTAGATGTGCTTTGGCAGCCAGCGCTTCGAAACAATGGTCGTGTAGGCGGATTTAACAAACTGGTAAACGGATATGCAGTAGGCTGGCCAACAGTTACGAGAGAAGAACATCCAGCCCTTGGACCTATTGGAGGAATGAGATCAGCATTTTTTGTTTATCCAAAAGACGATCTTTCTATAGTTGTCCTGACGAATCTTCAGGGTGCAAATCCTGAATGGTTTATAGATGAAATAGCAGGTTATTATATTCCTGAAATGAAGGAATCAAATGGTTTTGGATTATCACCTTCAGTAAAAAAAATAAGAAAGGAATTAATAACCCAGAACCAAAGAAATTTATTAAAAATCGTAGAAAATTTAAAAATGAATAATGCTGGTTTTGCACTAAGCGAAAATGAATTAAATGATTTTGGGTACAGATTATTAGGAGAAAACAAGCCAAATGAGGCTTTGAAAATTTTCAAACTCAATACAGATCTTTACCCGAAAAGCGAAAACACTTACGATAGTTATGCAGAAACACTGGCGGGTTTAGGAAATAAAAAAGAAGCGATAAAAAATTATAAAAAAGCATTCGAATTAAATCCAAAAAATACAAATGCCCAGGAGCAAGCAAAGAAACTGGCAAGTTTGTAAAATTATTTTTTGCAAAGGGATTTTGCTTTTGAGAAAGATTTTTTTTTGAAGGAAAATGCCTGTTATTTTTGTATTTTAAATGAAAAAGATAAGGAGTTAGGGAAATCAAAAATCAGGTGTTAGACGCTATGAAAAAAGCGCAACAGCCTTTAAATGCAGGCAAAGTAGTTGAGTTAACTAAACTGGATCGTAAAGAAGTAGATAAAGCAATGAAAATATTGAAGGACGAAGGCTTGATAGTCTCTCCTAAACGTTGCTTTTGGGAAGCAAAATAATTTTAAAAAAAAATATTAGTAAGAGACAGACCTAACCGGTTTTTAAAACCTGTTAGGTCTAAATCTAAATTTAAAGTTTAATCTCGAACAAACTAAAAGAACCTTCTTTATAATGTTCCGGTAATTCGCTTGTCCATTCGATTGTGCTGATTCCTTTGTATTCGAAACCGCAGCTTGTGTAATATTTGTTTATTCTGTCATTGCCGCTATGCGTGTCAAGTCTAATATAATCTTTACCGTTTTCTTTGGCATATGTTTTCACCCATTCGATGATTTTTTTCACATACGATTGCCCTCTGAATTTTGGGTTTGTGGCAATACGATGTAGATAAACTGCCGGATCTTGTGCAGCTTCTTTCCAGATAATTAAATCATTAAAAGTAAGCACAAACGTACAGGCAACTTCATTTCCTTCTTTGATTATAAAATGACGATTTTCCGCAATTTCTTTTTCGATTAATGCCCTTTCAAAACCTCTCCAGCTTTTGTTATTAACTTTTTTTTGATAAGATGTAGCGGCATTGTAAATATCGAAAACAGCATCGATATCTGCATTTGTAGTTTTAAAAAATTCCATTATTAGGACTGTATTCTGTAGATTAATGAATCCTGCAAAGGTAGATTTTCATGGGCATAATGCCAGTAAAATTCTTAGTTTTAACTTTTTTCATCAGCTTTTAACCAAACCACATTTTGTTCAGATTCATGATTTTGCCCAATAATATTGCGGTATAATTCTGGTCTTCTCGCTTTTATATAACGGTTTCCTCCCGCCTTAATGTTTTTTTCTGGAGTTATTATAGCCGTTGCAAAAGAGTCATCAAAAGAACGACATTCAGCAATTATATCTCCAAACGGATCAATAATCATCGAGCATCCATTTTTAAGCTGATCATCATCCATACCAATTGGGTTCGAAAAAACGGCATAAATGGCATTGTCGTAAGCTCTTGCCGGCAACCATTTCATGAGCCAGTCTCTTCCTTTGATTCCGTCGAATTCTAATCGTAAAGAGGTTGGGTCAGATTCGCGGTTTTCCCAAAGCTGAGGTGCGACGAAACCGGCACCAGGTCGGGTAGAAGGCGTACACATTGTTACGTGCGGCATGAAGATAATGTCGGCACCCAAAAGTTTTGTGGCACGCACGTTTTCGATAATATTATTGTCGTAACAAATAAGGATTCCGCATTTCCAGCCCTTAATTTCAAAAATACAATAACGATCTCCAGGCGTTAAATACGGATTTATAAACGGATGCAGTTTTCTGTATTTGGCAACCAGACCATTTTTGTCGACACAAACATAAGCTTTGAAAAGATTGTCATTCTCATTTTTTTCAAAAAGTCCTGCCAGAATTACAATGTTATTCTTTTTAGCAATTTCAGTAAGTTTTAAGATGCTTTCTCCAGTTGGGATAATTTCGGCTAAATTCAGCATTTGTTCTCTTGATAAATGTCTCGCAAAGGTATATCCGGTGATCGAACATTCGTGAAACGAAATGACATCGCAACCTTCATTTGCCGCTTTTGCAGAAAGTTTTTCGATTACCGATAAATTATAGTTTTTGTCGCCGCTTTTATTTTCGAACTGAGCCGTGGCTATTTTTAGATTTTTCATATTGTACGCTATTAATGAGGGTCAAAAGTAGCGTTAAGAGAACTCTATAAATTGTATAAAACCGACATTTTAAAGTAGGAATGCAGGCGAAGTTTTGATGAGGTTATTGGTTAATTTTCCTGTACTAACTAAATATTCCTTAGGAGTTATTCCGGTATGTTTTCTGAATTCTTTTATCAAATGAGATTGATCTGCAAATCCGGCATCGTAACAAATTGTGGTTAGATTGGTTTCATCAGATTTGTATTTTAGTAGCTTTAAGAAATAATGTAGCCGTATAACGCTTCCAAATTTTTTCGGGTTTAACCCAATGCATTCTTTGAACTTTCTTTCCAAATGTCTTTCAGTATAACCCGTATAATCCACCAATTGTTTTAGAGTGAAATCGCCTTTATGGGCCACAATAAAATTCAACGAATTATTGATGATAAACTGATTTGAAACTGGTTTTGTCGCAATTAAACTGCTAAAAAATTCATTTAAAAGTCCAACTCTTTCCTGATTATTTTGTTCTGATAATTTTTCCTGAAGTAGAGCAATTTTTTGACCAAACACATCTTCAACAGGAATAATAGCATCCTGAAATTCATTGGCCGGAATGCCTAATAATTGATGTATTCCGTTGGGTTGAAAAACTACAATTATTAAAGAGATTTCATTATCAGAATAAATATCTTTAAAGCCATCGAGTTGTCCGTATATAAAAGATGCGGGCAAATAATTCTTTACTTCATAATTATCAAGACCCGAAATAAGTTTGCTTTTTAAAGAGAATACAAGACCAGTATTGCCATCAGAAAACAAACGAAGTTTCTGTATAGCGGTTACTTCGTTATCTAAAAAAAGATAATGCTTTATATATGGCGCTAATTCTTTTGGCGGTGAAACTTGCATTGTTTAAATCTTAAAAAGCCGACTTTTACAAAATTAAGGATAATTTCCGGACTATGATTTTTCTACACTTTTTTTGGATTAGAAAATGGATTGAATTAGAAAAAGGCTTCTTGTTAAAATTATCTAAAAATATTATATATTTGATGCTGTATATAAATATTTTAATGGATTTACCCCCTTATTCACCGGGCTTACATAAACTGGTTACTTTACATGTCGCTGAAACTCATAAACTAACAGATAGTCAGGGGTTTGTTGCGATTACCAATTCAATTTTAGAGCAATATAATCTTGAGAAAGTAGGCGTTATTGTTCATGATTTTGATAATGATAGCTTCACAATTTCGTTTTGCCTGAAAGAATCCCATATTTGTATACACACCTGGCCAGAATACAATCAGCTTACTTTAGATGTTTATTTGTGCAATTACCAACAGGATAATTCGCAAAAAGTAAGGGACGTTATGACCCACTATATTGCTTATTTTGAAGGAACAATTATAAAAGATTTTGAAATTAACCGTTAATTTATGAGAGTTCCTTGTTACAATTGTGATACTGTTACCGAATTAGAAGTTGGTTTTGAAGTAGTAAATTTTGTCTGCCCCAATTGTCATAGCTTGTATTGGGCAGATAGTGAGGGCCAGCTTCGTTTAAGATCTAAATTTAAGCCTGAGGTAAACTATTTTAATTTTAAAATTGGTGATAAAGGTTTTCTAAAAGGGTCTGAATATAGGGTTACCGGTGCGATAACCAAAAAGATCAACGGTGGTTATCATTGGAGAGAATATATCTTAAAAAATGATGCCGGCGATTTCGTTTACCTTTCTGAATCAGACGGGCATTGGATATTTTTGACCGAAATGGAAGAAAAATTTGATGTACGAACACACCCAAAATCGATAACGTATAATAGCAGTTCATTTCATCTTTATGAATATTCTGATACTGAAATAGACAACGCACAAGGATATTTTGATTTTGAATTACCCACTAAAAGAGTTCATTTGACAGAATATATTCAGCCGCCTCTGATGATTTCTATCGAAAAAAGGAATGGTGTCGAAACCGCTTTTCTTGGAGAATATATTAGTAAAAAAGAAATTAAAAAAGGATTCCCAAATGTTGATTTACCATACCAATCTGGTGTAAATATTGTCCAGCCTTATTATTTTGATGTAAATAATACGGCTATCATTTTTTGCATTTTTCTTTTAATGATCATTACAACAAACTGGTACATTTATAAAGATCAGGCAGAACAGGTTGTTTTTGACAAAGCGATTGCGTTTACTGATTTTAACGATCGGGAACTGACAAGTGGATCATTTGTTTTAAAAGGAGGTTCGGCTCCGGTGACTGTTCAGGTGTCTACAGATGTTGATAATTCATGGGCCAATGTAGATGTTGCCTTGGTAAATGAAACCACAAATGATGAAATTCATGCCAATAAAGATATTGAGTATTATCACGGCTACGAAGATGGCGAAAGCTGGACAGAAGGAAACTGGTCTGAAAAATTTAATATTTGCGGAGTAAAAGCAGGTAAATACCACCTTTTGATCAAACCGCTAAAAGCACCTGAAGATAGTAAAAACACGGCGATGAAAGTGAAAGTGGTATGGAATCAGCCTTCGAGTCGAAATGTATGGATCATTGCCATATTTATGATTGTGGTATATATCGTGATACGATATTTTAAAATTAATTTTGAAAAAACCAGGTGGGAAGATAGCTCTTACTCTCCCTACAGCGAATAACCATTATGAAAAGTATTTTTGATTTTATAAAGAATAATTTAGCCGCACTCGCAATAGGCTTTTTTTGTTTTGCGGCTTATTTGTATTTTGCTTATTCGGGAAACCGAATTTGCGATTGCGAAACAACAGAAAAATATAGCACATCAGGAAGTCGAAGTTCAGTTAACCATTTTTATCATAAATAAATTTCTAAAGTATGGATTTAATACATTATCAGCCCATCGTTAATTCGATCATTTATTCAGTTTTAGGGTTTGTTATTTTAATAGCAGCTTATTTCATCATCGAAAAAATGACTCCCGAAAACACTTGGAAAGAGGTTGTCGAGAAAAATAATATTGCTGTTGCTATTGTTTTGGCAGCATTTATCATTGGTATTTCAATGATTATTAGTGCCGCAATTCATGGGTAAAAAGTTTCTTAGGTTTGAGTTTTTATTGCTGTTTGCTGTATTTGTTATTGCGACCTGCGGGCTTATTTACGAGCTTGTTGCGGGTACTTTGGCCAGTTATTTATTAGGCGATTCGGTCAAACAATTTTCGTTTATTATTGGCGTATACCTGTTTTCAATGGGTATTGGCTCATTTTTTTCTAAGTTTTTCCATAAAAATCTACTCAATACTTTTGTCGAAATCGAGATATTGGTAGGCTTAATTGGCGGCCTGAGTTCGGTAGTTTTATTTTTATTGTTCGAAAGTGTCGAGTACTTTCAGTTCATTTTGTATTTACTGGTCTTTATAACAGGATTTCTGGTTGGGTTAGAAATTCCGCTTTTAATGAATATCCTGAAAGACAAAGTCGAGTTCAGAGATTTGGTTTCTAATGTTTTTACCTTCGATTATATTGGCGCTTTATTGGCATCGATATTGTTCCCGTTGATTCTGGTTCCTAAATTAGGGATCATGGGAACCTCATTATTCTTTGGGATGATCAATGTAAGTATTGCTATTGCTTTGTGTTTTCTTTTGAAGAAAGAATTAAAGAACAGTTACTTCTTAAAAGCAAAAGCCATTTTCTCATTTATAATTTTATTAGGCGTTTTTCTTTTCTCTGATGTTATCTTATCTTATTCAGAAGGAAAGCTTTACGGAGAAAATATCATTTATACGAACTCAACTCCTTATCAGAGAATCGTTTTAACGCATAATAAGAGCGATTACAGGCTTTATTTAAACAACAACCTACAATTCAGCTCTGCAGATGAATATCGATACCACGAAGCTCTGGTTCATCCTGCAATGTCAATTGCCAAAAACGTGAAGCATGTTTTAGTTTTGGGCGGAGGTGATGGTCTCGCAGTGCGTGAAATTTTAAAATACAAAGACGTTGAAAAAGTCACCTTGGTTGATCTTGATCATGGAATGACAAAATTGTTTCAAACCAATAAAGTGCTAACGGATTTCAATAAAGGTTCGCTTAACAACCCGAAAGTTACCGTTATCAATACCGATGCTTATATTTGGGCAAAAAACTGTAAAGAAAAATTCGATGTTGCGATTATCGATTTTCCGGATCCGTCCAATTATAGTTTAGGAAAGTTATATTCTTTGAATTTTTACCAAACGATAAAAACGATTCTGCAACCTGATGCAGCAGTGGTTATACAAACTACTTCACCTTATTTTGCGCCAAAATCATTTTGGTGTATCAACAAAACCGTCATGCAGGTTTTTCCTCAGGTCGAAGCGTATCACGCCTATGTTCCTTCGTTTGGAGAATGGGGATATACCATTGCCATTAATGGTTTTGGAACTACTTTTAACAATGTAAACAGAAAGGCTGACGGATTAAAATTCTACAATTATCAATTTGACAGATTCAATTATTTTACCAATGATATGATCTCAAATGAAATTGAAATCAATCGATTAGACAACCAAATTTTAGTACGCTATTTTGATGAAGAATGGGGAAAATTACAGTAAATCAAGGCGCAGTTTTGTAAAAGGAATTGGAGCTTCTTTATTGTTAATTCCGTTTCTGCAATTTTGTTCCGATAAAATTATTCAACTGTTGCTTCGTTTGTCCGGAACCAATCATCTTTTGGGGCACAGGCTTTGGATAAAAGATTTCCCGGAACCAACATCTCAAATTCATATTCCGTATTTAATTGTTGGAGGAGGAATTTCAGGATTAAGTGCTGCCAGACAATTTCATAAAAAGGGAATTTCTGATTTTCTATTGGTTGAATTAGAGGGACATTTGGGTGGAAATTCATCAAATGGGGAAAACCGATATTCTAAGTTTCCACTGGGCGCGCATTATCTGCCGTTGCCTAATTTTAAGGACAAAGAATTATTACAATTTCTTGAAGAAGAAAAAATCATACAGGGTTACGATTCAAAAGGACTTCCTGTTTTTGATGAACTACAATTGTCTTTTGCTCCCGATGAACGATTATTTTATAAAAATAACTGGCAGGAAGGAGTTGTCCCGAAAGAAGGAAATTCTAAAAATCAGGATCTGGAGTTTCAGCGCTTTTTTAAATTAATGGATGCTTTTCGGGAAGGAAAGGGAAACGACGGAAAGTATTTATTTGATATTCCGCTTGGTCTTTCTTCAGAAGATGCTGCAACCAGAAGTCTGGATAAAATCACGATGAAAGAATGGTTTGAAACCAACAATTTCACAGCCGAACCTTTATTCAATTATATCGATTATTGCTGCAAAGACGATTTCGGATTGGGTATACATTATGTTTCGGCCTGGGCTGGTATTCAATATTTTGCGGGAAGAAAGCAAGATGCCACTTCAGATAAAAAAGACAGCGTTTTAACCTGGCCGGAAGGAAACGCCAGATTAGCTTCTCATCTCAAAAAATATACCGATCAAAAAACGCTGAAAAACCATTTGGTTTATGAGGTAAAAGTCAAAAATAATAAAGTGGTTGCCAAAGCCTTTGATGATGTCAAAAAGGTTTCGGTAGAAATTATTGCTGATAAAGTAATCATGGCAACACCTCAATTTGTAAATCAGTATTTGATAAAGGACCGAAAAGAATTCACAAAAGAATTTCATTATACACCCTGGCTTTTGGCAAGCTTAACCGTGACTGATTTAGCCGATAATTTTAGTTTTCCGCTTTCGTGGGATAATGTTATTTATGATGCAAAAGGTTTAGGATATGTCTATGATCAGCATCAGTCTTTAAATCAGGTTCAGCCCAAAAAGGTGATTACGTATTATTATAGTTTCTCTTCTGCTGATTTAAAAAAATCACGAAAAGAACTCTACAAAAAGAATAAGGAATATTGGAAACAATTCGTTTTTGATGACCTGAAAATTGCGCATCCCGATATTGAAGAATGTACAGAACAAATGGAAGTTTTTTTATTAGGTCACGGAATGGTAAGTCCTGCGCCTGGATTTATTTTTGGCAAAGCCAAAAAAGAAGCTTCAGGAAATATTGAGAATAAAATCTATTTTGCCCACACGGATTTATCGGGAATATCCATTTTTGAAGAAGCTTTTCATCACGGAATTAATGTAGTAAACCAAATTTTAGATGAAACAGCCCTGGATTCATAAAGCCAAAACCGATTTGACATTCATCATTGGTCCATCATTTTTTGTATTGGCCATTATATTTTTGTTGCAGGATTATATTACTGAAATAGAGAATAAATACTCGTTTTATACCTGGCTTTTCCTTATTGTTTTTATTGATGTGGCGCACGTTTATGCCACTTTGTTCAAAACCTATTTTGTAGCCGATGAATTCAAAAAGAACAAAAAGAGATTGTTGCTTTTGCCCACCATTTGTTTCGCTATTGGGATTATTCTTTTTTCTTTTGGAAGTTTGGTCTTTTGGTCATTTCTGGCGTATGTGGCTGTTTTTCATTTCATCAGGCAGCAATATGGCTTTATGCGATTGTATGCGAGAAACGAAGAAAAAACCAGACTGTCGGTTTGCATCGATAATTTGGCAATTTATGCTTCAACTGGATATCCCATGTTGTATTGGTTTTTTTCGTCTGAAAGAAAATTCAACTGGTTTGTTGAAAATGAGTTTTTTCGTTTTGAGAATACCTTTTTGCTAGAGATCTTGTTTTGGATTTATATTTCAATTTTACTGATTTATGTAAGTTATAGCATTTACAAAAGCATAAATAATAAGTTTTTTAATATTCCTAAAAATGCCATTATCCTGGGAACGGCGTTATCATGGTTTTTTGGGATTGTGTATTTTAATGATGATCTTATTTTTACGTTACTAAATGTAGTCTCTCACGGAATCCCGTACATGGCATTGGTTTATTTTAGGGAAATCGAAAATAAATCAACTAAGAGTTTGGGCGTTTTTAGTTATTTAAAAAGCTATAATGCAATCTTTATTTATATTCTGATTTTAATGGGAATTGCTTTTACCGAAGAATTTTTATGGGAAATTTTAGTCTGGAATGGAAACTTCTCCCTAACAACTTTTGATTTTTCTGGCTGGCAATTTTTGATTGTTCCGTTATTGAGTGTACCACAATTTACACATTATTTGCTCGATGGATTTATCTGGAAATCTAATAAAAGTCAAACTAAAATTTCTTGAGAAAGAATAAAAAAATGAACACGAATTTCACAAATTGACACTAATTTTAATAGTTAACGTAGTTTGTGAAATTCGTGTTTACTTTTTCATACGCTACTGAAATCCAGCTAAAATTTCTTAAAAAACTAAAATATCTCGTTTAGCCCCGATAGCAGCGATATCCTTTTATGGCGGGGTTCGCCATAAAAGATATAGCTAATAGCCGGACAATTGGTGTTTTGGAAATTGATTTTATGCTTCTAAAAACTAATCCTGCAAAATCATTTTTGCTTGAGGAATCATACGATCTACAAACAATTTATAGGTCGTTTCTGAAGGATGTAAGCCATCTGAAGCTATTAAGTTGCTGTTGCTTTGGCGTGTAATGTTGGTTATAGAAATAAAACTCACTCCTTTGCTTATACAGGTATTTTCTGCAAAAGTATTGTATTGGTCAATTTCATTCGAAATTTGTGCTCGTTTTGAGCTACTGTAACCCGAGGCAAATGGCGTATAAGCATAATCAGGAATCGAAACTACAATTACGTTTTTCTTAGCACCTTTTGCCAGTTGTATGGCTTTGCTTAGTAAATGTGGAAATTCTTTTTGATAGACAGAAAAGTCCATTTGCTGATATTGATTGTTGACACCAATTAAGAGTGTAACCAAATCATAATCTGCATCGAGATTTTCGTTATTTACTGCCGAGATTAGGTTTGCAGTGGTCCAGCCTGTTCTGGCAATTACTTTTAATGAAAAATCGGTTTGAGGATAAATTGTTTTCAAACTTGATTTTAACTGTTCAGGAAAACGACAAGTTTGGCAAACACTTTGGCCAATGGTATAACTATCGCCTAAAGCCAGGTATTTTACAGTACCTGAAATAGGTGTAGTTGGGATTTCTGTTTTGGGTGGAGTAACAGGCACGGGGGGAATAACTGCCGTTTTTGAAGCGGAATCGTCAGAACTACAGCTTAAAAGGAATATAGAAAGGATAACAATAACTATTTGTTTGAAATGTGATTTCATAATTTGTTTAATTAGATTCAGGATCATTTTAAACAAATAGTTACGTTATATAACTTGTTTTGGTTTTTAAACCATTTCGGTTTTCATCACGATTTCTTCTTCGATGGCATTCCAAAGTCCAATTCGTTTTTCTAATGCCAGGATCGAAATTTCTTCCACTTCTTTCCATTTTTGGGCATCATCTTCGCATAAATCAGAGATCATTTGCATCGCCATTGGGCCATGTTCATCGGCATCCAGTTCTATATGTCTTTCGAAATAATAAAGTAATTTACTTAAATCAATATCCGGAAGGTTTTGTTGAAAGTTTTTCAGGATTGCGGTAAACATACTTGGGATTAAATCTTCTCTTCCAAAAGTAAATGCTGCGGCAATTTCATGCGGTTTTCCTTCTTCGATCACTCTAAAAGTAAAGTCCAAAAAGGCTTTTGTGTCCGGATGTAAAGCGCTTTGTTTGATGGCAACAAAAATGTTATGCAATGAATTTACTTCGGATAAAAAGGTGTTGATTCCGGTTGTATCTGCTCCACAATCTTCCATTGCTTCAATATACATTTCATAATGACTTTGTCTTCTTCCGTCGATGCTTAAATCAGTTTCTTCGGCAAGAACAATTTCGTTGATTAAGTATCTTGTTTCAGGATTTTTTGTAGCAAACCAAGGTGTTGTAGTGCAGGTAAGTTTGGCTTGTAATGCTTTTAATAATGACATAAAATCCCAAACAGCAAAAACGTGGCTTTCTAAAAAACTATGCAAGTCATCGATGCTTTGAATTTTATTGTATAAAGAATGTTGTAAAAGTTGATCTTTTTGAGGTTGAATGCTATTGTGGATAGTTTCAATATTCATTTTCGTAAATTTTTTGCAAAGATAAAAAGCTTCCCGGTTAGAAGAAGCTTTTTATATTGTTTTTGTATATATTTTAATAGTTGTTTACTATTTAAAAGCTGGAATTCCAGTTACATCCATTCCGGTAATCAACAAATGTATGTCATGAGTTCCTTCATAAGTAATCACACTTTCGAGGTTCATCATGTGGCGCATAATCGAATATTCGCCCGTAATTCCCATCCCGCCCAGCATTTGTCTGGCTTCGCGGGCAATGTGAATTGCCATGTCGACATTGTTACGTTTTGCCATCGAGATTTGAGCCGTTGTTGCTTTTCCTTCGTTTCTTAAAACACCTAAACGCCAGGTTAGTAATTGTGCTTTTGTGATTTCGGTAATCATTTCTGCCAGTTTTTTCTGTTGTAATTGTGTTCCTCCAATTGGTTTTCCAAACTGAATTCTTTCTTTGGCATATCTTAAAGCTGTATCGTAACAATCCATTGCGGCACCAATTGCACCCCAGGCAATTCCGTATCGTGCTGAATCTAAACAGCCAAGCGGAGCGCCCAGACCGGATTTATTAGGTAAAAGATTTTCTTTAGGAACTTTTACATTATCAAAAATCAATTCTCCGGTTGATGATGCACGAAGCGACCATTTATTATGTGTTTCAGGAGTTGTAAAACCTTCCATGCCGCGTTCTACAATCAATCCATGAATTCTTCCAGATTCGTCTTTTGCCCAAACAACAGCAATATCTGCAAAAGGCGCATTCGAAATCCACATTTTGGCACCATTTAAAAGGTAATGGTCTCCCTTGTCTTTAAAATTGGTAATCATACTTCCGGGATCAGAACCGTGATCTGGCTCTGTTAGTCCAAAACAACCCATGAATTCTCCTGTAGCCAGTTTTGGTAAATATTTCATACGTTGTTCTTCGTTTCCGTATTTCCAGATAGGATACATTACTAAGGAAGACTGAACAGATGAGGTTGATCTTACGCCAGAATCGCCACGTTCGATTTCCTGCATAATTAGACCGTATGAAATTTGGTCTAATCCTGCGCCGCCGTATTCAACTGGAATATAAGGCCCAAAACCACCAATTTCTCCAAGTCCTTTAATAATCTGTTTAGGAAATTCTGCTTTTTGAGCATATTCTTCTATAATAGGAGAAACTTCTCTTTTGACCCATGAACGAGCTGATTCGCGAACTAATTTATGTTCGTCTGTTAGTAAATCGTCTAGGTTATAGTAATCGGGAGCTTGAAATAAATCTGGTTTCATTTGTGATAGTTTTTACAAAAACAAATTTACGTAATAAAAATATAACAAAAGCATGTTAAATTGTTATATTTTTACAAGACTTAAAGAAGAAAATTAGTATAAACCTTAATTAATTTTAGTTTATTGAAAATTTATAAGCTATTTTTGAGATTCCAAAAAACAAATTTAATGAGGCTGATCATCTCTTTTTTACTTTTTTTTGTTCTGAATACGGCAGTTTCTCAACAGAAAAAGGCTTTGACAGAACAAGAGTACTTAGTATTGCAAAATAAAATTAGGCTAACTGCAAATGCCAATGTAGATAGTGCTATTGTATTTGCTAATCAAATGGTGAAATCCAACAACAATAAACATTTGGCTTTTGCAAATGGAGCGTTGTCTTATTTAATTCAGTTAAAAGGAAATTCAGCAAAATCTAAAGAAAAATATCAGCTTGCATTAAAGTTCTTAAACAAAATGCCTGATGACCGGGATAAAAAACAACTGCGATCCATTTTATACAATTATAATGGTTTATCAGAATGGAAAAGAGGAAATTTTAGTGGAGCAATAGAGAGTTATCAGCAAGGTATTAAGCTTTCTATAGAAATTGGAGATATTATTCAAATTGTAAAATTTAAAAATAATATTGCCTCCATAAATGTAGCTGTGGGTAATTATCGTTTGGCTATCAAAGACTTAAGAGAACTTAATGATTTTGTCGATAAAAATGAAAGAGTTTACACCAAAGAGCAATTTTTAAATAATAAAAGCAATATCAATCTTATTTTGGCCGGTTCATATGAAGTTTATTATATGAAAGATGCCAAGAAAAAGATCTTGCTGGATTCTGCCGAATATTTTTACAAAAAAACAGTTAGTTATTCTCAGAATTTTCCTGATAATAAAATTGTGGCCAAATTAAGTTTAGGTAATATATATAGTTGGCAAAAAGATTATGCCAATGCTGAAAAAACCTACTACGATATTGTTTTTTTAGCGCATCAAAATAATATGCCAGAAATATTATGTACAGCAAATTATAATTTAGGAGATCTTTATTACACAACAAAAAAATACGATAAGGCTTTAGTCTTTTTTAAAAAATCAGATTCTATAGCGAATCATACTAAAACGAATCAGGTAGATTATCTGAAGTCAAATTATTATCAGGCCAAAATTTATAACATTCTTAAAGAACCTGAGCTTGCTTACAAACATTCGAAAATTTATTTGGATAATTACGAAAAGTCAGAGTCAAAATTAAATGACGAAATCCTGGAAGTAAATTATAAACTTGGTGTTGGAGATTTGACCAATGAAATGGTTACCATTCAGGAAAAATATAAATATGATGTTTTTCTCAATAAAGCATTGAAAGTTTTTTATGTTATTTTATTTGTCACTATCGTTTTTTTATTAATTAAAAACATAAGAGATAAAAATAAGGCCCATAAAAAGATGAATGACTTAATCGAGGAGTTTAAAGCTAATTTGGAAAAGAAAGCAAATACTCCTGAACAACAAGAAGTAGAAGAAGTTTTCGAGCAGGAAGAGATTTTACTCAAGAAAGAAAATGCCAATTTGAGTATCGATGAAGCGAAAGAAAATAAAATTGTCGAAAAATTACTCGCTCTCGAAAGCAAACATGAATACCTCAATGCCGATTTTACTTTGCCATATGTAGCAAAGAAAATAAAAACAAATACAACCTATTTATCTTATGTAGTAAATAAACGTTTTGGTAAATCTTTTGGAGAATATTCGAACGAACTTAAGATTAATTATGTAATCAACGAAATGATTACCAATCATATGTATCGTAAATATTCGACCCAGGCCATTGCAGAAAGTGTTGGATTTAAAAATGCAGTTTCATTTGCCAAATCATTTCGCAAAAGAACTGGAGTATCTCCAGCTCAATTTGCGAATAATATTTAATAAGTCATAGATAATATTTTGACTAATTCTATGATAGTTGCTTTTACATCCTTATTTGATGTATTGGCAGAATTGTATGCTTAGTAAAGCTATTTATTGATTTTTGAGAATTATTATTTTTTAAAATCTTTAAATTAAGAGTTTCAATTTAATTTTCTAAAGTTTTACTAAAGTGTATTTCCTTTTCCGTCTCCTTTTGAAGGGTCGATATATTGAGTTTGGGTTGTGTTTCCCTTTCCATCTCCTTTTGAAGGATCAATAGACTCGTCGCCTCCGTGAACAGTTTTTTGTTGTTTTTTAGATAATTTTTCTGTTTGAAAATCACTGATGTTTAATTTTTGAGTTTTCATAATTAGTTTCTTTATTAATTAAATTATTGATCTGAAAAATTGCAGTTGGTACAATTTTTTTGAACTATTTTGTTATAATGATCTTAGATTGAGATCTTGGATTTTGATATTTATTTAGTTACTACTACATTGCGCCCTTTCCATCTCCTTTTGATGGATCAATGTAACCGTCGCCTCCTGAAACAGTTTTTTGTTGATTTTTAGATAATTTTTCTGTTTGGAAATCGCTGATATTTAATTTTGTATTTTTCATTTTTAAGTTTTTTGAGTTAATTTTTTTATGGATAGTTATAGTTGATATAAAGTTTTTTGGATTGTTTTATATCCAAAATCTTATTGATGAATTAGAGTTTATTATTTATACATTCTACTGTATTTCCTTTTCCGTCTCCTTTAGATGGATCAATATCACCTCCTGAAACAGTTTTTTGTTGATTTTTAGATAATTTTTCTGTTTGGAAATCGCTGATATTTAATTTCATATTTTTCATTTTTAAGTTTTTTGAGTTAATTTTTTTATGGATAGTTATAGTTGATATAAAGTTTTTTGGATGGTTTTGTATCCAAAATTTTATTGATGTATTAGAGTTTATTATTTAATAGATTCTACGGTATTTCCTTTTCCGTCTCCTTTAGATGGATCAATCGGATCGTCACCGCCTGAAACAGTTTTTTGTTGTTTTTTAGATAATTTTTCGGTCTCGAAATCGCTAATATTTAATTTTAGATTTGCCATTTTTTTATATTTAATGATTAAATTATTATGGGGAGAAAATCTCTCTTAAAAAGAGAAGAACTTATTGTTATTTTAGGTGATACTTTTTTAATTCTTCGCTAAAATTCCGCGTATTTTTTGTAGGAAAAAAACCTTTGCTTTAAGACTTGAATTTTGCGACTGAAATATTTTTACAATCTTGTATTTCCCTTTCCGTCTCCTTTGGATGGATCGATATAATCATCTCCTCCATGAATAGTTTTTTGTTGATTTTTAGATAATTTTTCTGTTTGAAAATCTATCAATTTTAGTGCTTGATTTGTCATGTCGTTGAGTATTAGGGTTTATGATTTATCAAAACTAGACAAAAAGGAAAACGCTTAGTCGAGATTCGAGTTTTGAGGCTTTTGGTTGAAATATAATCATTGTAAGTTATTGTTATTCAGTAATTTGAATGATTTATTCAGACTGCTATAATTTATAAATTGTATGTAGTATAATTGATAAAATGTATGCCTTGAAGAGTTTTTTATGAATAAAAACAGCAATATTTGTACTGTAATTATGATTTTAAAGATTCGAAAAGATGTTAAAACTTGTCCAAAAATTTCTACAAATAAATAGATACTCGGAAATTAAAAATGAGTTTAAAGATTTGTTTCTTTCTCATCCAAATTATCCTAGTTTATTTGCTATAACAGATTCTCTGGATTTGCTATCTGTAGAGAATGCTGCGGTAAGAGTTTCGAAAGAACAAATAGTTGATTTGCCATCTAATTTTTTGGCCTATTTTAAGGAGGAACTTATACTGGTAGAAAAAGCTAAAAACTTTGTTCGTATCAATACGATAAAAAAAGGAAGTTTAAAAATGCCTTACGAGAAATTCCTTTTAGATTGGAATGGAGTGATCGTTGCAATAGAACCGAATAATGTTATTGCCAGAGAAAATCTAAAAGTTGAATTCAGCTGGTTAAAATTTACTTTGCCGCTTTTGCTTTTAGTTGGGTTATCTTTTTTCTACAATACCTATAATTTGTTTAGTATTGTTTTTTTAGTAACATCAATTCTGGGGTTTGCAGTAAGTGTTTTTATAGTTCAGGAAAAATTAGGTTTTAAAAACGGTATTATTTCAAGATTTTGTAACCTTAGTTCAAACTCTTCTTGTAATTCTGTCATTAATAATAAGGAAGGAAATAATAAATGGATTGGTTTTTCAGATCTGCCACTTATTTTCTTTGCTTCAAGTTTAATCGCTGTTTTAGTTAAGCCACTTGAATCAGCAGTTTTTATTGGTTTTTTAAGCTTATTGGCAATTCCGGTAATTGTTTCCTCTATTTGGATTCAAAAGTTTGAAATTCAAAAATGGTGTGTAATGTGCCTGGCTGTTTCGGCTATAATTTTTGTACAAAGTGCGATATGGTTTGCGTCAGATTTGTTTACATTAAGTTTTAGTTTCGAGGAAATTTTTCCTTTTGTATTTTCTGTTGTTCTTCTTGTCCCAATTTGGTCAGTTTTAAAAACAACTATAAAAAACATTCTGGGTAATGAAAATTCTCTAAAAGAGATGAAAAAATTCAAAAGAAATTATTCGTTATTAAATTTCTTGTCTAAAAAAGTGCCTCAAACAAATGGTTTTGAAGACTTAAGAGGATTAAATTTTGGAAACCGAAATGCAGCAGTAAAACTTTCGATTATTATAAGCCCAAGCTGCGATCATTGTCATAAAACATTTCAGGAAGCATTTGATTTAGTGTTAAGATTTCCGGATAAGATATTTTTAAATGTGCTATTCAATATTAACCCTGAAAATGCCGAAAATCCATATAAGCCAGTTGTAGAAAGACTTTTGGCTATCAATAGAGCAACTCCTGGAAAAACGGTTGAAGCAATATCAGATTGGCATATTAAAAAAATTGGACTTAAAAAATGGCTTAAAAAATGGCATGTTGACTCTGTGAGCATCATGATCAACCAGGAAATACAAAAGCAATATGAATGGTGTTCTAAAAATAATTTTAATTATACACCAGTTAAAATTGTAAATGACAGAGTATTTCCAGGTGAATATGAATTAAGCGAATTAAAATATTTCTTAAATGATTTTGTTGAGGAGTCTAATAGTGAGGTTCTTGAAAAGAAAATAGCTTAATGTTCCTAAAACAATCTTAAGTAATAGACAGAAGCTTCAAATGTCGATAAATGATTGAAGTAGTAAACGGAAAACATTAAAACCTAAGTATCATGTTAAAAAACATTTTGAATCTTGAAGGCGCAGTAGAATTAAGCGAAAATGAACAAAAAATGATAGCTGGGGGTAATGCTCCGGTTTGCAATCCAGGTTCGTTCGCAAAAAGATGTAATGAATTTGGAACAGTACCTTATTACTGGGATTGTGTGCCTGACGGAACAAAGGCTTGCTAATTACAGTATCATTTAAGTACTAAACAGAAACAAAAAACATAGTTATGATAAAAAATATTTTAAACCTTGAAGGAGCTCATTTTCTAACTACAAATGAGCAAAAAAGCATACAAGGGGGAACACCAGTTCAACCAGCCAATTGTTCTTGCTTTTGTTTTTCAGGACCTACCAAAGTAGAAGCCTATTGTAATGCCTATTGTCCAGACGGATCACTTCCGGGAATCAATGTAGGAAGTCCATCAACGTGTACTTCTCCAATGCCTCCGCCAAAACCGGGATTAGAGTAGGTGAGTAAAATAAGTCTACTTTGATTTTAGAAGAAGATATCATTCAAAAAAACAAAACAAAAAAACATAGTCATGATAAAAAACATTTTAAACCTTGAAGGAGCTTATTCTCTAAGCGAAAATGAGCAAAAAAGTATCAATGGAGGAAGTATTCCGCCAGATGGTGAGTGCGGAGAGTTTGTTGTGTTTTATGCTACGCAGGAACAATGTTTAGCTTATCCGCGTAACTTAAGACCAGCATATATAGGAAATAATCAATGTTCTATATTAATGGCTCCGTGTTAATAGTTGACTGAGTCGTTACAATAAAATATAATTGGAGTTTCAACATCAATATTTTATAATGTTAAAGAATATTTTGAATTTAGAAAGCGCACAGCATATAAGCAAGAGTGAGCAGAAAACAATAAAAGGAGGAATTCCTGAATGTTGGGTTCACGCGATCGAAGCTGGGTGCGTTTTAATACCAGTAGGCGGAAGTTGTCCTGTGAATACATCAGCAGGTATATGCGAAACAAGTCGCCTTTGTTGTTAATTTTTAACCATTTTAAGAGAAATACAGTATAGCCTTTTTTAGAATTTAGTCATGTTTTTTTTAATTTGTAGGCGCTCGATCGTGGAACATTGAGCAATTTCCCCACATTGATGATTGGTGTTGGGATTCTTTAGGAAAATTGGTCACTGAGTTGATTTTTATTTGGTTAGGGTTAACCAGTGCCATCTCCTACAGAAATTGTATTTCTAATAAATATGGTTTTTAAATACCCTAACAGAGAAGATATCTATCTTCTCTGTTTTTTTTTCATAGAATATAATGGTAATAAAATATTATGATAGTTTTTTAGCAGACAGAGGCTTCAACTGTCTTAAAATGATTGGAGTACTAACAAAATCAAAAAACAAATTATGAAAAAATTGAAAGATTTAATTGGGGTTGAAGTTTTAAGTGCTACTGAAAAGAAAAGTATTAATGGAGCAGGCCCGGGAATTGAGGCTTGTTATTGTCCTGATGGCACTTTTGCCGGTATTATACATCCGGGAGAAGGTGAGGTTTGCTCGTCAGTTATTGAAGAAAGTTGTTTATTGGACCACTAATTTTTTTTTAGTTTTAAATAAAAAGGAACCGCCTCATGATTTTATTTTGGCGGTTTCTTTTATACAGATCGTAACGGTACTTTGAATGATAGAGAATGATCGAATAAATTGATTTAGAGATTAAATAGAAACAACTTGTTTTAAATGTAATCACTTTAAAATAAGTTGTTTAAAATGTTTGAAAAAAAGAGAAATAATTAATTTAATAGTAAATATCATATTTTTGTTAAATAAAGAAATTTAATCTTAAATTGCTCTGAAATAAATGAATATAAGTTGAAAAAATTCACCAATTATAAGCAGGCCGATTATAAGGATTGCGGACCAACATGTTTAAAGATAGTAGCTAAACATTACGGAAAAACAATCAACATTCAGGAGTTGAGGGACATTAGCGAAACAACTCGTGAAGGTAGTAATTTGCTTTTTTTAAGCGATGCCGCAGAGAAAATTGGTTTTAGGACTTTAGGTGTAAAATTAAATCTGGAAAGATTGCAAGAGGCTCCATTGCCTTGTATTTTGCATTGGAATAAAAACCATTATGTTGTGCTTTATAAAATCAAAAGAGGAGTCTATTATATCTCAGATCCGGCTTTTGGTTTAATCGAATATAACAAGCAGGATTTTATTAAATTCTGGATAGGCAACAATGCAGATGAATTTACTCAGGAAGGCGTTGCTTTATTGATGGAAGCCGCTCCAAAGTTTTTTCAGTCTGAATTTGATAAAGAAGAAAATAAAGGTTTAGGTTTTAGACTGTTGTCGCAATATGTGTTGCGATACAAATCTTTTTTGACCCAATTGAGTATAGGATTATTGGCCAGCAGTATGCTGCAGCTAATTTTCCCGTTTTTAACCCAAAGTATTGTCGATGTAGGGATACAAAATCAAAACATACATTTTATTTATTTGATTCTTTTTGCGCAATTATTTCTTTTTGCAGGAAAGACAGGATTAGAGCTTATCAGGAGTTGGATATTATTGCATCTTTCTACCCGTATCAATATTTCGCTTATATCAGATTTCTTTATTAAATTAATGAATCTCCCTATTTCGTTTTTTGATGTGCGAATGACCGGAGATATTATGCAGCGTATTAATGATCATCGAAGAATCGAAAAAATTCTTACCACGTCATCATTAAATGTTTTGTTTTCTGTAATTAATATGTTCGTGCTCGGAGGAGTGTTGGCTTATTTTAACCTTCAGATATTCTTTGTGTTTTTTGTTGGAAGTATTCTCTACTTTGGATGGATCACTTTGTTTTTAAAACGAAGAGAAGTTCTCGATTACAAACGTTTTGCCGAGGTTTCGAACGAGCAAAACAAAGTAATGGAACTTATTAACGGAATGCAGGAAATTAAACTGCATAATGCCGAAAAACAAAAACGCTGGGGTTGGGAGTATATTCAGGCCAGACTTTTCAGGGTTTCGATAAAAGGATTGGTTTTAGAACAAACACAAACCATTGGTTCGTCTGTCATCAATGAGCTAAAAAATATTTTCATCATATTTCTTTCTGCAAAACTGGTAATTGATGGTTCTATAACGTTGGGGATGATGCTGGCGATAAGTTCGATTGTAGGAAGTTTAAATGGTCCTATTACACAGCTTATAGAATTTGTGAGAGAACTTCAGGATGCTAAAATTTCATTGGCCAGATTGTCTGAAATTCACGAGAAAGAAGATGAAACGCAACAAGAAGTTCATCAGACAAGTGATGTGCCATTTGACTCTGATATCGAGATAAAGAATCTTTCGTACCGTTATCTGGGATCAGATATCCCGGTTTTAGATGATTTAACGCTAAAAATTCCTGCTAATAAAGTAACCGCAATAGTAGGCGTTAGCGGAAGCGGAAAAACAACATTAATGAAACTGCTTCTTAAATTTTATGAACCTGAAAAAGGAGAAATTACTATAGGCAATACACAGTTTAAAAATATTTCGCAAAAAGCATGGCGATCCAATATTGGCGCAGTAATGCAGGAAGGTTTTATTTTTAGTGACACTATCGCCAATAATATTGCTTTTGGTGTCGATAAAGTCGATAAAGAGCGCTTGGTTTATGCAGCAGATGTGGCCAATATAAAAGAATATATCAGCGGTTTACCTCTTGGTTATAATACTAAAATTGGAGCCGAAGGAACCGGAATGAGTACAGGACAGAAACAGCGTATGCAAATAGCAAGGGCAGTTTATAAAAATCCTGAAATATTGTTTTTTGATGAAGCAACATCGGCCTTAGATGCTAATAATGAGAAAGAAATTATGCGAAAACTGGATGTTTTCTTTAAAGATAAAACGGTTGTTGTTATTGCACACCGACTGAGTACAGTGATGAATGCAGATCAAATCGTGGTTTTGGATAAAGGAAAAATTATAGAGATTGGCAATCATTCTGCTTTGGTAGAACAAAAAGGAAATTATTTTGAACTGGTTAAAAATCAATTACAATTAGGAAATTAATAATGGCAGAAGATACTACATTCGAATTAAGAAGTGAGGAAGTTCAGGACATCCTTACCAGAGTACCCCACTGGATGATACGTTGGGGGACCGTATTGATATTTGTAATTATTTTTATGCTATTTTTTGTGTCCTGGTTTATCAAATACCCGGATGTTGTAAATACCGAAATTGTTATTACGACCAATATTCCGCCAGAGAAAATAGTTTCGAAATCTTCAGGACGTATCGAGGCTATTTTGGTAAAAAATAAATCGCTAGTTTCAAAAAACAGTACACTCGCGATTATCGAAAACACAGCCAATTACAAAGATGTTTTTTTATTGAAAAAAATAGTTGATGAGTATAATATCAACAACCCCCAAAAAGCTTTTCCTTTTGCTTTGCTAAAAAATGCACAATTAGGGGAAATCGAAAGTGCTTTTGCTGTTTTTCAAAAAGATTATCAGGCAGAAGAATTAAATAAAGATTTGCAGCCTTTTCAGGTCGAAAACAGAGCACAGGTTTCAGAGAAAGTTCAGATCAAAGAAAGATTAGAAATTCTGCAACAGCAAAAGGTAATTAACGAAAGTGAATTACAGCTTCAGAAAAACGAAGTTGCCCGTTTTGAAACCCTCTTCAATAAAGGAATTATTTCGGCTCAGGAAATGGAGGCTAAAAAGTTAGGTTATCTTCAGGCACAGAAGAATTATAAAGGGCTTTTAACGTCTATTTCTCAGTTGAAGTCCTCTTTGATTGATAATTCAAAATTAAGTCAGAATTCGCAAATAAGCGGCACTAAGGAAGAAGTTACATTGGGTAGGAATATGGCGCAATCATTTTATCAGCTTAAAAAAGTAATAAAAGATTGGGAATTGGCTTATGCTTTAAAATCGTCTGTTAGCGGAGTGGTTACATTTTTGCAGGTTTGGACAGAAAATCAAACCATAAATGTTGGTGATAATGTGTTTTCTATTATTCCGGATACAAAAAATGGTTTTGTTGGGAAGGTTAAAGCGCCGGCTTTAAATTCCGGAAAGATAAAAGTGGGGCAAACGGTAAATATTCGCTTAGCGAATTTTCCGGACAGGGAATTTGGTGTGCTAAAAGGAAAGATCCAGAATATTTCTCTGGTTCCGGACAAAGATGGAAATTTATTACTGGATGTCGCTCTTCCAAACGGACTGCAGACTTCTTATAAAAAACAAATCGTTTTTCAGCAGGAAATGAAAGGAAGTGCCGAAATTGTAACTGAGGATCTGCGACTAATCGAGAGAATTTTGTATCAGTTCAAAAGTATTTTCGAACAGGTTTAAAACTTCAGGTAAAACTCTTTCGTCAATTCGATATATTCCGAAGTATAAACATGCCTCTCGATTTCGATTGTTAATTCGTCGATTTCGATTTCGTCAGTTTCATTTCGGCTAAAAGCCAATAAACTACGCTTTACGCTTGAGGTTGGTGTTCCTTTTACTCGCGTAATTTTGGTGGGATATAATTCTGATGCTTTTGCTAAAGCGATAAATTTTGCTTCTTCTCTATAAGGAAGAATTATTGCAAATATTCCGTTTTCGGATAAAAGCAAATCGGCAGCTTCAACCAGTTCTTCAAAAGGCATTGCATCCTGAAAGCGTGCTAAATCCCGTTGTTCATTTTCGGTTTTATAATCTTCGGCATAAAAAGGCGGATTTGAAACAATCAGATCATATTCGTCTTCCGGTTCTTCGATAAATTCATCTAAACCTGCATGAAAACAAAATAAGCGATCACCCCAGGGAGAATTTTCAAAATTATCAACTGCCTGTTCGTATGCATCTTCGTCAATTTCAAGAGCATCAATTTGTTCTGCATGAGATCGCTGAGCAAGCATCAAAGCAATAATACCAGTTCCTGCACCAATATCTAGTACACTAAAAGGATTATGATGAATTGGAGCCCAAGATCCTAATAAAACACCGTCTGTGCCGATTTTCATGGCAGTTTTATCTTGTTCTACAGAAAATTGCTTGAAAGTGAATTTAGACATTGCTGAAAAATTTAAAATAAAGATATCTAAGAAAAGTAAGCAACTGAAAACTGAGGACTTTTTACAAGTACATCTCCACCAATCCTTCCGGAAGGTTCATGATAACTTTTTTGTTTTCACGATCAATTTTTACAAGGAAATGATCGATCATTGGAATCAGCATTTCTACTTCGCCATTTAAAACTTCAAAAAGAGGTTGTGCGGTAGAATCATTTACGGCAACGATTTTGCCAAAAACACCCAGGCGTTGGTCTTCGATTTCAAAACCGATAACTTCGTGGAAATAAAATTTGTTACCACTAAGTTTTGGTAACATATTTAAAGGAAGATAAATAGCATTGCCCATAATGGCATCTGCATCTTCTTCGGTATTCATATCTTCAAAACGAATTCTTAGAAAATCGTTTTTGTGCAATGAACTTTTTTCAATAAAAAAAGGAACCAGGTGTTTATTGCATTCAATAAACACTGATTCCAGATTTTCGTATAACTCAGGTTCGTCCGTGTCTAAATAAGCCAGAACTTCACCTTTGAAACTAAATTTTTTAGCGATTTTACCTAAATAAAAACAATCTTCTTTACGCATTCTCGCTAAATATAATTATGCTTCAGTTGTTTCGTTATTTTCTTCAGCAGCAGGAGCTTCTTCAGTAGATGCTTCAACTTCAGCAACTTCTTCTTCAACTGCAGGAGTTGCAGCAGCGATAGCATCAGCTTCAGCTTGAGCTGCAGCAGCTAAACGTTTAGCGTTAACTTCTTGTTCTGCTTTAAAAGCTTTAGCTTTAGCATCAGCTTGCGCTTTTGTTAAACCTTCTTTTTTAGCATCAACTTTTCCAGCTTTAGCATCTAACCAAGCAGATAATTTAGCATCAGCTTGCTCTTGAGTTAAAGCACCTTTACGAATACCTCCATCAAGGTGGTGTTTCAATAAAGCACCTTTGTAAGAAAGAATTGCTCTTGCAGTATCAGTTGGTTGTGCACCATTGTGTAACCATTTAACTGCACTATCAAGGTTTAAGTCGATAGTTGCTGGGTTAGTGTTTGGATTGTAAGTACCGATTTTCTCTAAGTATTTACCATCTCTCTTTGAGCGTGCATCTGCAGCTACAACCCAGTAAAAAGGTTTTCCTTTTTTACCGTGTCTTTGTAATCTAATTTTTACTGACATAATCTTATGATTAAATTTTGAGGTACTCGACCTCTGTTAATTAAGGGCGCAAAGATATAATTTTTTTATGAATTATTGGTTTCAAACTTTATTAAATATATTTGATGCAGATTTTTGCTGTTTTTTTAAGCTGTTTCAGGGTTTAAATTTTCATTTTTCGACTCAAATAAGGTACTTTTGCCTCAAATTCATGACTTTATGAAAAAATATATCTACTTGTTATTTAGTGTTTTTGTGTTTGCAGCTTGTACTGAAGATGTGAAATTTAATACTCCTGCTTTTCAGGGATTAAAAGATAACGTTTTCTGGAGAGCTCAAAATTATACAGCTTATACCGAATTAAACACAACTTTAGTTATCGAAGGAGGTTTAGGAGCTGAAAAAGTAATTCTTAGAATGCCATCTCCAATTCCTCAAACATATATTTTGGGTGTTAATGATCAAGTTACGGCTTCCTATTCTGATGTTTTTGCCAGTACAGTGCCTAAATTGACTACAGGTACAAATCTGGGTAATGGCCAGATTGTGATTACAGAATTTGATGTTAAAAACAGCACTATTTCAGGTACATTTCGGTTTACGGCAGTAAATGAGAATGCGGGAGATGGAGAAAAACCTGAGATCCATTTTACCGAAGGTGTTTTTTATAAAATTCCTTACATGTCGAAGATAAACTACTAAAAATTAAGTTTTTCATTTGCAATTGTTTGGTTTTATTGATTTCTATTTTTTTAAATCAAAATAAAAACATAAATAAACTAATATATAGTAGATTACAGAAAAATAAGACTACATTTGCTACATTATTATAAATAAGTACATATGAACATTTTTGTTGGAAGCCTTCCATTCAGTATTGAGGAAGCAGATTTAAGAGAGTCTTTCGAGGCTTACGGAGCAGTAGATTCAGTTAAAATCATTACTGATAAATTTACAGGAAGAAGCAAAGGTTTTGGTTTCGTAGAGATGCCAAACGATGCAGAAGCTCAAAAAGCAATTGATGAATTGAACGGAGCTACTGTTCAAGGTCGTGCAATTGTGGTTAATAAATCTGAACCGAAACCAGAAGGCGAAAGAAGAAGCTTCAACAATAACAGTCGTGGTGGAGATTCACGCGGTGGTTATGGTGGAGGAAACAGCCGTGGTGGAAATGACCGTGGTGGTAACAGAGGAGGATATTAATATTTTTTTCTAAATATATAAAAGGGATCAACGAAAGTTGATCCCTTTTTTTTGTTTAAAAATTGTTTCAAGTTTCAATAACAACGTGAAACTTGAAACCTGAAACAAAACAACTATAAATTCGCCACAAGCCAGTCTCCAACTTCGCTGGTTTTGTATGCTTTAGAACCTTTTACAGCCAGATCTTCAGTAACAATTGCTTTTTCTAATGATTTGTTTACAACCGCTCTGATGGCTTCGGCTTCGTCTTTTAGTCCAAAAGCATCTTCGAACATCATTGCTGCAGATAAAATAGTCGCTAACGGATTTGCGATATTCAATCCTGTTGCCTGAGGATAAGATCCGTGAATTGGTTCGTATAGTGAAGTATGTTCTCCAACAGAAGCAGATGGCATTAATCCCATTGAACCTGAAATGACAGAAGCTTCATCAGTTAAGATATCTCCAAACAAGTTTTCAGTAATCAATACATCATAAGAATTTGGCCATTGCACTAAACGCATCGCAACTGCATCAACAAATTCGTAAGAAACGGTAACTTCTGGATAGTCTTTTTCCATTGCCTGAACGGTTTCTCTCCATAAACGAGATGTTTCTAATACGTTTGCTTTATCAACGCAACATAATTTTTTGCTACGTGTCATGGCTAATTCAAAACCTTTTTTAGCCAAACGTTGTACTTCTGCACGTGTATAAACACAATTATCAAAAGCAGTTTCTCCGTCGTCTCTTCTTCCTTTTTCTCCAAAGTAAATTCCTCCGGTTAATTCTCTTAAGAAAACCAAATCAGTTCCTTCGATTCTTTCTCTTTTTAGAGGAGAATTGTCAATCAAAGAAGGAAAGGTAAAAGTAGGACGCACATTAGCAAACAAGCCTAATTTTTTACGCATCAACAATAATCCTTGCTCCGGGCGAACTGGTGCGCTAGGATCGTTATCGTATTTTGGGTGACCAATTGCTCCAAATAAAACAGCATCAGCTTTCATGCAAACTTCATGCGTTTCATCAGGATAAGGAACTCCAACTGCATCAATTGCTGCAGCACCGGTAAGAGCTGGTGTCCATGTTATTTCGTGATTGAATTTTTTTGCAATAGCATCAGATACTTTTACAGCTTCATTTATAACCTCAGGACCAATTCCGTCTCCTGCTAAAAGGGCTATGTTAAATTTCATATTTTATAAGTTATGTTAATTTTTAAGGTTCAAAGTGACAAAGGTTCAAAGTGACAAAGGTTTAGAATTACAAAGAGAAAACCTTTGTTCCTCTGTAGCTCTGAACCTTTGCACCTTTAATTCGTAATTACATTCAGCATTTTTTGAGTTGCAATAATCGCTGCAACTGTTTGATCTGAATCTAATCCTCGGGTTTTAAATTCTTTTCCGTTATTTACCCAGGTGATGATTGTTTCGCATAAAGCGTCAGAACTACTTCCTGGTGGGATTCTCACAGCGTAATCAATCAATTTAGGAAGTGTTAGTTTTTTGCTTTTGTAAATTTTGGATAACGCATTCATAAAAGCATCAAACTGACCGTCACCCTGAGCGCTTTCTTCGATGATTTCATCGTCAATTTTTAAAAGCAAAGTTGTCGATGGGCGCATTCCTTTTGAATGCATTAGTACATAAGATTCAATGGTAATTTTATCTTCGTAAGTATGACTGTCCAAAACATCTGAGATGATGTATGGCAAATCTTCCTTGGTAACGGTTTCTTTTTTATCGCCTAGTTCTATGATACGTTGAGTTACCAATTTCAAATCTTCCTGATTTAATTTTAAACCTAATTCCTGAAGATTTTTTTCGATATTGGCTTTTCCGGAAGTTTTTCCTAAAGCGTATTTTCGTTTTCTCCCGAAACGTTCCGGAAGTAAATCATTAAAATATAAATTGTTTTTATTATCTCCGTCAGCGTGGATTCCAGCAGTTTGTGTAAAAACGTTATCACCAACAATTGGTTTGTTAGCAGGAATTCTATATCCTGTAAAAGTTTCTACAAGCTTACTTACCGTGTACAAAGAAGTTTCCTTGATGTTGATGCTAACTTCTGGTAAATAATCATTTATTACAGCAACAGTGCTTTCCAGCGGAGCATTTCCGGCACGTTCTCCCATTCCGTTTACGGTAACGTGAAGTCCGTTTATGCCAGCTTTTACTGCTTCCATAACATTAGCAATACTTAAATCGTAATCGTTATGGGCGTGAAAATCAAAATGAATCTGCGGATATCTTGCTCTGATTTTTGAGATGAATTCAAAAGTCAAAGACGGAATTAATACACCTAAAGTATCGGGAAGTAAAATTCTTTTAACGGGTTGAGTAGATAAAAAATCCAGAAACTGAAAAACGTATTCCGGTGAATTTCTCATTCCGTTGCTCCAGTCCTCCAGATAAACGTTTGTCTCAATATTGTTTTCTTTTGCTAGAGCAATGATCTCGGCAATTTCAGAAAAGTGCTGTTCAGGTGTTTTTTTTAATTGATGTGTCAGGTGATTCATTGAACCTTTGGTCAGTAAATTTTGCACTTTGGCACCTGCTTTTTTCATCCATTCGATCGAAACACCTCCATCTACAAAAGAAAGAACTTCGATACGATTACTATATCCTTTCTCGGCAGCCCAGGATGTAATGCCTTTTACAGCTTGAAATTCTCCTTCGCTGACACGAGCCGAAGCAATTTCGATTCTATCAATATTTAATTCCTCCAACAACAATTGTGCAATGGTTAGTTTTTCTGCAGCAGAAAAAGATACTCCAGAGGTTTGTTCACCATCACGAAGTGTCGTATCCATTATTTCAATTTTTCTTTTTTCCATATTGATTTTCTATATTTCTTTAAAAGTGAATTATAGTTATTTTTATATTTTTCCTCTTACTTCGTTTAGCTTCATCGTCATCGAAATTGCTGAATTTTCGATCCAGTTATTGTATTCTTCGATTGCCTTCAATCTTAATTCATCCTCTAAATAACCTTCTTCGACCATCTGACTGGAACCGGCAACTTTGGACCAAATTCCAACTTTCGATTTAAAATCAGAATCTTCCTGATGATAAGCTTCATCTGAATTTATTTTCTCGATAGAATGAAAACCTGCTTCTTGTAATAATTGAGGTAAATCTTCGCCTATCTTATTATTCATTCCGGCATCTGCCCGCCATTTCAAAAAAGTTTTATAAAACTCCTGCATGCTTTCCGGTGGCGACGGATTCCAGATTAAATTGGTGTGATCATAATCCAGAATTGATATTTGACCATTTGGCTTCAATAATGATTTCATTTTTATTAAAGCTTCTTTCGGATTGCTTAACCATTGCAATGTTCTGGCTGAAACAATAAGGTCAAATTTTATATCTGGGTTGTAATCAAATAAATCAACAGCAATTAATTCTAAATTAGAAACTGACTGATAAGATTCCTTACCGCTTTTTATAAAATTTTCCGTATTATCAATTCCAATAACTTTTCCGTTAGAGCCAATATCATTTGCGATGTCCTTAGAAATGGAGCCTGTTCCGCAGCCAATATCCAAAATGGTTATTCCGGGTTTTAAAATCTCAATCAGATTTCGATAATCTTTAGCTAAACTTCTGTTGTCGAATATTTTTGTTGCATTTTGTCCGTCTCTTTCAATATGTTTATTTCCTTTCATTTACAATAGGATTATTTTTTTAAACTTATTTCTTTGTCGGATTATTTCTGAAATATTCTTTCAGTCGATTTCATTTAGAAAGACCCGACAAGCTTTGAAACCTGTCGGGTCTAATAGACTGAATGAGATTTCTTTTTAGTAAGGAAGTTTATCGGCGAAAGCCACAATATCTTCTTTAATATTTTGCAAATAATCAATGTCATCAAAGCCATTAATCATATTGTTCTTTTTGTATCCGTTAATCGCAAAAGATTCTGATTGACCTGTTGCCAATAAAGTAATCGTTTGGTTTGGTAAGTTGATTTCTAATTGTGTATTAGGATCAGTTTCGATTGCTTTGAAGATTGTATCAGCAAATTCAGGGCTTACCTGAACCGGTAAAACACCAATATTCAAACAGTTTCCTTTGAAGATATCTGCAAAGAAACTTGAAACTACAGCTCTAAAACCGTAATCGTAAACTGCCCACGCAGCGTGTTCTCTTGAAGATCCTGAACCGAAGTTTTTTCCTCCAACAAGGATTTTTCCGCTATAAGTTGAATCGTTTAAAACGAAATCAGCTTTTGGAGAATCATCTCCGTTATATCTCCAGTCTCTAAAAAGATTGTCTCCAAAACCTTCACGCTTTGTAGCTTTCAGGAAACGAGCCGGGATGATTTGATCTGTATCTACGTTCTCAATTGGCAGCGGCACTGCACTGCTGGTAAGTATGTTAAATTTATCGTATGCCATTTTTTCTTTTGCTTTAGGCTGTAGGCTTTAAGTTTTGGGCTTTTTCCTACAGTGTGTATTATGTATTGTGTTTTTTGCTTAAAGCCTATTGCTTAAAGCTTACAGTGGAATTAAAATAACTCCCTTGGGTCTGTTAGTTTTCCGGTAACAGCAGCAGCGGCAGCCATAATTGGACTCGCTAATAATGTTCTTGAACCAGGACCCTGGCGTCCTTCAAAGTTTCTGTTTGAAGTACTCACTGCATATTTTCCAGCAGGAACTTTGTCATCGTTCATGGCCAAACATGCTGAACATCCCGGCTGACGTAATACAAAACCAGCTTCGGTCAAAATATCTAAAATACCTTCTTCTTTAATCTGAGCTTCAACAACATGAGAACCCGGAACTAACCAAGCGGTAACATTATCTGCTTTTTTTCTTCCTTTTACAATTTCGGCGAAAGCCCTAAAATCTTCAATACGACCGTTTGTACAGCTTCCTAAGAAAACATAATCAATTGGTTTTCCAATCATAACGTCATCTTCCTGAAAGCCCATGTAGGCTAAAGATTTTTTATAAGTTTCCTCACCACCTTCAACCTGGTTGGCGTTCGGAATATGTTTTGAGATACCAATTCCCATTCCGGGGTTAGTACCATAAGTAATCATTGGTTCAATATCTGAAGCTTTGATGTTTAATTCGGCATCAAAAACAGCATCAGCATCCGTTTTTAAAGTTTTCCAGTATTCTACAGCTTTAGTCCATGCTTCGCCTTTTGGAGCGTATAATCTACCTTCAAGGAAATCAAAAGTAGTTTGGTCAGGAGCGATCATACCACCACGAGCACCCATTTCGATACTTAGGTTACAAACCGTCATACGGCCTTCCATAGTCATGTTTTCGAAAACATCTCCGGCGTATTCAACAAAATAACCTGTTCCTCCGGAAGTAGTCAATTGAGCAATAATATAAAGTGCAACGTCTTTTGGACCAACACCTTTGCTTAACTGACCATTTACGTTAATACGCATTTTCTT
Organism: Flavobacterium sp. SLB02; assembly: GCF_009664855.1. Taxonomy (GTDB): domain Bacteria; phylum Bacteroidota; class Bacteroidia; order Flavobacteriales; family Flavobacteriaceae; genus Flavobacterium. Next base: position 4,925,197 of record NZ_CP045928.1, on the reverse strand, counting down.
TGGTTTAGGCTGCATGATACATTGAGTAGACAAAACCATTTCCACCTCAGAAGTTCCGATACCAAAAGCGATAGCTCCAAAAGCACCGTGAGTAGAGGTGTGAGAATCTCCACAAACAATAGTAGCACCTGGCAAAGTAATTCCGTTTTCAGGACCAACTACGTGTACAATTCCGTTTTTAATGTGACCTAATCCCCAGTGCGAAATTCCGTATTCGGCAGCATTATCTTCAAGAGCTTTAAGCTGATTGGCAGATAAAGCATCTTCAACTGGTAAATGTTGGTTTATGGTTGGTGTATTGTGATCTGCAGTTGCAAAAGTACGTTCCGGGTATAAAACCTTTACGCCTCTGGCTTTTAATCCTAAAAAAGCAACAGGACTCGTAACCTCATGAATGAAATGACGGTCAATAAAAAACACATCTGGTCCATCTTCAATTTTGCGCACTACATGTGAATCCCATACTTTGTCAAATAATGTCTTACTCATTTTTATTTTTTTTAATTGTAATTTCTAATCACAGCAATTTCCTGCTCATTATAATAGGAAAACAAAATTAGAAAAAGATATAAGGTCGTCAATTTCAATATTTCATTATATACGATACCCAAACTGAAATACAAATTAGTATTCGCTTTTTTGTTATTGGATTTGATTGTAGAATGAATATAAATTGGTTTTGCTTTTCCTTTTTTGGTTAATTTTGATTTGATTGCTTTAATTTTAATAGTTGGCAAATTTATCTCAAAATCATTACAGAATGTATGTTTTAATTGAAAAAAATGTAACAAAATGAATTAAAATAGTAATAATTGTTAGGTTTGGTTTATTTTTTGAATCTTTATTTTTGCGTGTTCTAATGGCTTTAAGTGCCATTTTTTGAAGTTTTTTAATCTTCTAAAATCTACCAAAATACTACGACATCCAAGAGGTGTATTTTTATAATATTTTATATTTTTGAAATAGGAAATGACTTAATATGGGAATTTCTTATGAAGTTCTTTTTATTTAAGAACATAAAAAAGAGGATAAAATAATTGTTTAGATTATCTTATCCTCTTGAATTATAAAATAAAGTATAATTTATATTTTCTTAAAGTTTAGATTAGAATCTATTGCTCCAAGTACTGCTTTGTTTACTGAATAGTTTTGATAAGATGATCCGTATGCAGCGGCAAAATAAATTAAATCTCCTTTTTTTACAAAACCGGCATTACCGGATCCGCTATATGTAATAGATTTGATTAATTTACCACTGTTGTCATATTTTTCTAGCTTATAGGAGCTTGATGCAATAAAGCCATTCTCAACTTCTATTAGGCCTTGTATAGAACTTCTGCTGTCGCTAAAAGTAAGAATATTTATGTCTTCACCTTGCGCTGTTGTGATTCTTAATTCATTATGACTGTATAATGCTAAGTTTCCATTAGATAATTTTCTTGCTATAAAAGAGCCTGCTAAGTTGCTCCAGCTTTGTCCAAGATCCTTTAAATAGCCAGTTTCAAATGTTTTTTGGCTTGTTACTTCAAGATTTTCATTAAGAAATAATAATATTGGTTTGTAATTTGTAAATGCATCTGTTGGTGAGGATTCATATTTGCCTCCAAAAGCAACATATGTATTTCCTGTTTTAATTAAGCTTCCAATAAAAGCATTTTTAATGGCGTTTTCATATGTTTTTCTACTAACAAACTGACCATTACTATTTCTGATTTCTATTGATGGATTACTGTTATAAGATCCATAAAAATAGTGTTGATCATTATTTTGTAATGAGCCATAGGTTACTTTGTTGTAACTGTCTTGTTTTATTAAACTCCAATCAGCGTTTAATTCTACTTCTCTGGATGCAATGTAATTAAGAGACTCAACCATTGTTACAATTTTATTACCATTGTTTAGAAAAGTGGTTTTTGCGTTTCCTGAATTAACAACCTTTTCAGCGATAACTTTTAAAGTGAAAGTTTTAGTCGCTTCATCGTATTCTAAGTGTCTGTAATAATGAGGACTTGAAGTTAATACTGATCTAATAGCTTCTGTATAGAATATTTTATTGTCATGAATACCTATTTCAATAGGATAGGTGTCAGAACCTCCAGGATTTTGGTTTTCAACTAAAAAAGAATTTTCTTCTTCTACCGTTACTTTAACAGAAGTACTGGCAACGTTGCCATTTACATCTTTAATAGTTAAAGTAACATTATATTCTCCATGTCGAGGATAATAAAGTTTAGGTTCTTTTTCGGTAGAAATTATATTGTTTCCAAAATTGAAAGAGTAGGAGGCAATTCCAGCTTTAGATGTGGATGTGTTTGTTATTTTGATGTCATCACCTATGCTAACTTTTGTTGCTGATAAAGTAAATGATGCTACAAGTTGATTGTCATCTGAGCTATCACTACTGCAAGAATTAAGGAGATTTAGTAAAATAAATGTAAAAAAGTAGATTTTTTTCATAAAATTAAATTTGTTTTTGATTTTGAGTGCCAAAGATATCTTTTTTAATAAGAAAAACTGTCATTTTTTTTACAACTATGTTTTGTGATTCTTTATTTCTCAAAGCAGAAAAAAAGCGTAAATTTGAACTTCCTCCATATTTATTTCGTGGATTTCTATTGGTCATTGAATCAGTGATTTATGATGTGATAATTTTAGAATTTGGAATTTTTTAATTTGCTTTTTTAAAAAACCTATGTATTTAATATTCGATACCGAAACAACCGGATTACCAAAACGCTGGGATGCTCCTATAACCGATTCCGATAACTGGCCTCGCTGTATTCAGATCGCGTGGCAGCTACATGACGAAATGGGACAATTGATCGAACATCAGGATTACCTGGTAAAACCTGACGGATTTAATATTCCGTATGATGCAGAACGTATTCACGGAATTTCGACTGAATTGGCTGAAGCCGATGGAATTACTTTGGCTGAAGTTTTGGAGAAATTCAATATCGCTTTAAGCAAAACTAAATTTATCGTTGGTCAGAATTTAGGTTTCGACGTTAATATTATGGGAGCTGAGTTTCATAGAATGGGCGTAGATTCTCCTATGAGTTCAATGCCGGTTTTGGATACTTGTACCGAGGTTACGGCTTCATTACTAAAACTTCCCGGAGGTCGTGGAGGAAGGTTTAAATTACCAACCTTAACAGAATTACACGAATATCTTTTTAATAAACCTTTCGCGGAAGCTCACAACGCAACTGCCGACGTTGAGGCAACTACGCGTTGTTTCTTAGAGTTAATTAGAAGAGAAGTTTTTACCAAAGAAGAACTGGATGTTCCGAAGGATTACTTCAAGGAATTTCAAAGTAGAAATCCACAGGAATTTCCTTTAATTGGTTTAAAACATATCAACTTAAAAGCAGCTTCTGATAAAATTAGAGAGCAGCTAAAAGCTTTAGAATCGGTTGGAAAAGAACCTACTGTTTCACATTCTGACAGAGAAGATTTTAAAGAAGCAAAATATGCGCATTTACACAATCATACCCAATTTTCGGTTTTACAATCGACTATAGGAATTGGGAATATTGTAGCGGCTACAGCTAAAAACGGAATGCCGGCCGTTGCGATGACCGATACCGGAAACATGATGGGAGCTTTCCATTTTGTAAGCGCTGTTATGAACCACAACAAAGCAGCATCCGGAAAAAATAAAGCTTTGGTAGAAGCTGGTGAAGAACCAACAGAAACAGAGATCAAACCAATCGTAGGTTGTGAATTTAATGTCTGCGACAATCACCTTGATAAAAGCAAAAAAGACAATGGAAATCAGATTGTATTATTAGCCAAAAATAAAAGAGGGTATCACAATCTGGCCAAAATGTCGTCGATTGCTTTTACTGACGGATTTTATTATGTTCCTAGAATTGATCGAAAAATTGTCGAACAATACAAAGAAGATATCATGGTTTTATCCGGGAATTTATACGGAGAGATCCAGAGTAAAATCCTGAACGTTGGTGAAAATCAGGCCGAAGAAGCTTTGATTTGGTGGAAAGAACAATTTGGCGATGACTTTTATCTGGAGGTAATGCGCCACAATCAGGAAGATGAAAATCGTGTGAATAAAACCCTGATTGAGTTTTCGCAAAAGCACAATGTTAAATTAATTGCGACTAATAATACTTATTATTTAAATAAAGAAGATGCCAATGCGCACGACATTTTGTTGTGTGTAAAAGATGGTGAAAAACAAGCTACGCCAATTGGTCGTGGTCGAGGATATCGTTACGGATTGCCTAATCAGGAATATTATTATAAGTCGCAGGAAGAGATGAAAAAACTCTTCGCTGATTTGCCGGACGCGATTATCAACATTCAGGAAATTGTCGATAAGGTCGAGATTTATTCACTTTATCGCGACGTTTTGCTTCCTAAATTTGACATTCCTCAGGAGTTTGTAGTTCCTGAAGACGAAGCTGATGGCGGAGTGCGAGGTGAAAATAAATACCTGCGTCACCTGACAATGGTAGGTGCGAAAAAACGATATGGTGAAATTACGGAATCGATTCAGGAACGTTTGGATTTTGAGTTATTGACCATTTCCAACTCAGGATATCCGGGTTACTTTTTGATTGTACAGGATTTCATTGCCGAAGCCAGAAATATGGACGTTTCGGTAGGACCAGGTCGTGGATCTGCAGCTGGTTCTGCCGTTGCTTATTGTTTAGGAATTACCAATATTGACCCTATTAAGTACGATTTGCTTTTTGAGCGTTTCCTGAATCCGGATCGTGTATCCATGCCCGATATTGATATTGACTTTGATGACGAGGGTCGTGGTCGTGTAATGGAATATGTAATCAATAAATACGGTAAAAATCAGGTTGCGCAAATTATTACTTATGGTAAAATGGCAACCAAATCAGCGATTCGTGATACAGCTCGTGTACTGGATTTGCCTTTGTTTGAAGCCGATAGAATTGCAAAACTGATTCCGGCAATGATGCCGTCTAAATGGAATTTGGCGCGTTTTATTTCTGAAAACGAGGATGAGGTTAAAAAAGCCCTTCGTTCTGATGAATTTGACAATGTAAAAGAATTAATCGCCATTGCCAACGAAGATGATTTGGCTGGTGAAACCATTCAGCAGGCAAAAATCCTGGAAGGATCGATGCGAAATACCGGAATTCACGCCTGTGGAGTAATCATTACGCCATCGGATATTACGAATTTCGTTCCTGTTACTACAGCAAAAGATTCTGATTTATATGTAACCCAGTTTGATAACTCGGTTGCAGAAAGTGCAGGACTGCTTAAGATGGACTTCCTGGGTCTGAAGACTCTTACCTTAATAAAAGATACCGTTAAACTGGTAAAATACAGAAATGGAATTGATCTGGATCCGGATACATTCCCAATTGATGATGTTGAGACTTATGCACTTTTCCAGAGGGGAGAAACAGTTGGAATTTTCCAATACGAGTCACCCGGAATGCAGAAATACATGAAAGATCTGAAACCAACGGTTTTTGGAGATTTAATTGCCATGAATGCCTTGTATCGTCCGGGACCTTTGGAGTATATTCCATCTTTCGTTCGAAGAAAAAATGGCGAAGAGGAAATCAAATACGATTTAGATGCCTGTGAGGAATATTTAGGAGAGACTTACGGAATTACCGTTTATCAGGAGCAGGTAATGCTTTTGTCACAATCGCTGGCTGACTTTACAAAAGGTGAGGCCGACGTTTTGCGTAAAGCGATGGGTAAGAAACAAAAAGATGTACTGGATAAAATGAAGCCTAAGTTCGTTGAGCAAGCGGCAAAAAAAGGTCACGATGCAAAAGTTTTAGAGAAAATCTGGAAAGACTGGGAAGCCTTTGCGAGTTATGCCTTCAACAAATCGCACTCGACTTGTTATGCCTGGATTGCGTATCAAACAGCATATTTAAAAGCGCACTATCCGGCAGAATACATGGCGGCGGTACTTTCGAATAATATGAATGATATCAAACAAGTATCATTTTTTATGGAAGAATGCAAGCGAATGGGATTACAGGTTTTAGGACCAGATGTAAATGAGTCCTTCTATAAGTTTACTGTAAACGATGAATATGCAGTACGTTTTGGGATGGGTGCTATTAAAGGAGTAGGTTCCGGAGCTGTGGCAACCATTGTAGAAAGTAGAAAAGACGGTAAATACAAATCGATTTTTGATTTAGCTAAACGTATCGATTTACGTGCAGCCAATAAAAAAGCAATCGAAAACCTGGCTTTGGCAGGTGGTTTTGATTCGTTTGAAGGAACAACAAGAGCGCAATATTTTCATGATGATGGAGACGGAATTACTTTTTATGAAAAAGCAATTCGTTACGGATCTAAATTTCAGGAAAACGAAAATTCATCGCAGGTAAGTTTGTTTGGCGAAACCAGTGAAGTTCAGATTGATGAGCCTGTTGTGCCGCCATGTGAAGACTGGAGTACGATGGAAAAATTGGCAAAAGAGAAGGAAGTAGTCGGGATTTATATTTCAGGACATCCTTTGGATGATTTCAGATTCGAGATGAAATACTTCTGTAATTCCCGATTAGAGTCCCTGAAAAGCATGAATGAATATGTAGGTAAAAATCTAAATTTTGCCGGAATCATTAATAATGTGCAGCACCGTGTGGCAAAAAACGGAAAAGGCTGGGCGGTATTTAATTTAGAAGGATATGATGAGAGTTATGAGTTTAAGATTTTTGGTGAAGAATACTTAAAATTCCGCCATTTCCTGATTCAGAACAATTTTGCTTTCATTAAAATATTAATAAAAGACGGTTGGGTCAATCATGATACGGGTAAAAAATCAGATCCAAGAATGCAATTTGTTGAAATTAGACAATTGCAGGATATCCTGGAAGCTTTTGCTAAAAAGCTGATTTTGTTATTGAATATAAAAGATTTGCACGCTGAATTTATTCATAATTTAAGTCAATTATTTAGTGCAAATAAAGGCGATAATTCTGTGACTTTTGAAATTATGGAGTTAGAAAAGATAAAGCGTTTGGTCGAAGTAGAAACTCCAACAGATTTTGAGGAAACTGAAGATGCTGTTTTTGTAGACGAAAACGCCGAAGATGCAGAGGTACAATTAGAGGAAACGAAGATTCAGGAAGTAAATGAGGTAGAAGAAATAAAAGTCGTAACCAAGCTTGCCATGCCTAGTCGAAGAGTAAAAGTTAAGATTTCTACTGAGTTATTGATAGAATTAGAGAAAATGCAGGTAAATTTTAAGCTAAACTAAATTTTAACAGTTAAAATTTGAGGGAATGCATTTTTTTTAAGTTAAAAATATGCATGCATAATACTTTTTTAGTATTATTGCTTAAAATTACAACGTTTTCGTGCCAAGTCTAACAACGCAAACTATAAGAATATGTTAAAATAATCTATGTTTGTATAAATTAATTAAAATCAGAATTATGAAAAAGAACCTATTTTTACTAGGATTATTAGTTTGCTCTATGGCCACAATGGCGCAAACAGAAAAAGCAGATAAACCAGAAAGTTGGTATTTTAAATTAGGAGGATCTTATTTTATTCAGACTGCTGCTACTGAATTTCCAACTGTAGGAGGGAATCTTCCATTGGATAGAACTTTTGTAGGAGGAAAATTAGTTTCTGAAGAAAGTGTTACAGGTTCTTTTGGTGAAGGTTTTAGAACAGGAATAATAGCTGGATATAGATTTAATGCTCGTTTAGGAGTTGAGTTGGGAGTTAATTACTATACTAGTAAAGATAAAACAATGGCACAAACCAGATCAGATGTGCCTATTACGCCAGCTGGTGTATATGCTTTTAAATCAGTAGGTCAGATTACTGCTTTTGATTTAGCGCCTGCATTGGTTTTATTTTTAGGAGAGCACAAAGGTTTTGAGCCATATACTAAAGTAGGTGTTTTAGTTCCTATTCATGGGGATTTAGAAATCACTTCTGATGCATATGCTCCAATTGCTTTTAATCCAACTACAGGAGCTCCGGTTGCTTTTGGAAATGTTCATAGTGTTGATAAAGTAAAGCCTAATCCGACAGTTGGGTTTGTTGCTGCTTTAGGAACATCTTATAAATTAGGAAAAAATATTTCGGTTTTTGGTGAATTGGAATATCGCAACTTTACTGTACACGGAAAAACTAAAGAAACTACAGAGTTTAATGTTAATGGAAATGATGCTCTAGCTTCTAGAAGCACTTCTCAAATACATACAAATTACAGAGATAGATTAGACGTTAATTCTAATAATGCTTTAACAAATCCGAATGGTGTTGATAAAACAAAACCAATGGATGAGTTAAGTTCTTACGTTGGAATTTCAGGTTTGGGTTTGACTTTAGGACTTAAATATAGCCTATAGTTTCAAGAAATTATATGGTATAAAAAAGAGGATATTCTAAACGAATATCCTCTTTTTTTATTTTTGTCATTTCAATTTGTAAATGAATTCAATTTTAATCCCGCTATTCGTTTCAAACGAAGTTCACTGAACTCCGAAATAAAATAAAAATTAAGTGAAGTAATCTTTTGTGGCTCCCGATAGCTATCGGGACCGGCATAAAAGGATTTCCACTTCTATCGGGGTACTCGTTTTTATAACAATATTTTCGTATAGTTTGTCAATTTCGACCGAAGGGAGAAATCACACAAGTTAATCGACAAAGATTGGAGGCATTCTTCGCGGAGTTTCTGGTGTGATTTCTCCCTTCGGTTGAAATGACAAGATTATGTTGAATTAAGAATTCGAACTCCTAAACTCTTTCAAAACTTCATCAATAACCCAGGTTGTTCTTGCGGCCGAAGTTCCTTTTGATGGATTGATGCCTTCATTACCCAGAATTTCAGCCACTACAGTTTCAACAAGAGGCTGCTGAATATGTAATGGGTTTTCGATGGTAACACTTTCTTTTTTACCATTTGCATATTGAATATGTATTGGATCATTTCCAAATGTAGAGAAAGAGATTTTACCTTTATCACCTACAATATCAGTATTGTCATAACGCTCAAAGCTGGCAAAATTCCATAAACCTGTTCCGTGAATTCCATTTTCGAATAAAAAAGACATCGAAACCGAATCTTCGGCCGGATATGCTTTAAGCTGAGAACTGGCATGCCCGCGAACGGATTGAATTGGTCCCAAAACAAAATCCAGAAAATCTAAAGTATGACAAGCCAAATCAACAAAGATGCCGCCACCGGAAATGTGTGGCAAAACCGTCCATGGTAAATTGATTTCGTCATCGTATCTTTCTTCAAACGGATGATATAAAACGCAATTTACATGTCGTACCGTTCCTATTTTATTTTGATCAATTAGTTCTTTTATTTTTAAAAATCGAGGTAAACTTCTTCTGTAATATGCAACAAATAAAGGAACGTTATGTTCTTTACAAACGCTGATCATTTCGTTGCATTCTTCAAATGTCAAAGCCATTGGTTTTTCTACATAAACCGGTTTTCCGGCTTTGGCGCACAAAATAGTATATTCTTTATGAGAGGATGGAGGAGTAGCGATATAAACAGCATCAACTTCAGGATCATTTATTAAATCAGCAGCGTTCGAATACCATTTGGGAACATTATGACGTTTGGCATAATCTTCTGCAAGAGCTGCATCTCTTCGCATTACAGCAACCAATGCCGAGTTAGGCGCTTTCTGAAATGCCGGACCACTTTTTACTTCGGTTACATTACCACAACCTATAATTCCCCATTTTACAATTTTCATTTTTCTGTTTTTTTTAGTTAATTCAAATTTAAAAAAGGTTTGCTACGTATTACCCCAATTTTCACGAATTATTTTTTCACGCAGATTTAAAAGATCTAAGCATATGCACACAGATCTTTTAAATCTGCGTGAAACAAATATTAAAGCAAGCTTAAAAAAAAGCCACGAATTCACGAATTATTATCTCGCAGATTTGGCAGATTTAGGAGATTTTTCACACACAGAATCTGCTAAATCTGCAAGATCTGCGAGAGTAAAGATTAAGCAAAATTTTTAAATAAAAAAAAGCCACGAACTCACAAAAATAATTCGTGAATTCGTGGCTAATAAAATTAAAAGATTAAAGTTTTATTTTTTAGGTAAAGCTTTAAAACCCATATTGTAAAGCGTGAACGCCTGAATGTCTACATTTTCCTGAATCGTAGCTGCAACAGATTTTCCTGCTCCGTGACCCGCTTTTACATCAATACGAATTAAAACCGGATTAGGACCTGTTTGTTTTTCCTGCAATTCAGCAGCAAATTTAAAACTATGTGCAGGAACTACACGGTCATCGTGATCTCCAGTTGTAACCATAGTTGCAGGATATTGAACACCTTTTTTTACATTTTGTACAGGAGAATATCCTTTAAGGTATTCGAACATTTCTTTGTTATCCTGAGATGTTCCGTAATCGTAAGCCCAACCTGCACCAGCGGTAAAAGTATGGTAACGTAACATATCCATTACACCAACTGCCGGCAACGCCACTTTCATTAAATCAGGACGTTGTGTCATTGTTGCTCCAACTAATAAACCTCCATTAGAACCTCCGCGAATCGCTAAGAAATCTGATGAAGTATATTTCTGGGCGATTAAATACTCACCTGCAGCAATAAAATCGTCAAATACATTTTGCTTTTGCAATTTAGTTCCGGCATCATGCCATTTTTTACCGTATTCACCACCACCTCTTAAATTGGCAACAGCATAAACTCCTCCGTTTTCTAACCAAACGGCATTTGCAATGCTGAAACTTGGTGTTAAACTAATGTTGAATCCACCGTAACCGTAAAGAATTGTTGGATTTTTACCGTCTAACTTTGTCCCTTTTTTATAAGTGATAATCATCGGGATTTTTGTTCCGTCTTTTGAAGTATAGAATACTTGCTTAGATTCGTAATCTTCACTTTTAAAATCCACTACAGGTTTTTGATATACTTCAGATTTACCAGATTTTGGCTCTAATGAATAAATTGTTCCTGGAGTTGTGTAATTAGTAAAGCTGTAATACAACGTTTTTTCGTCTTTTTTACCTCCAAAACCACCTGCAGTTCCTATAGCAGGAAGTTTGATTTCGCGAACTAATTTTCCGTTATAATCATATTGTTGTACAAATGAAACAGCATCTTTCGTGTAATTAGCGAAGAAAAATCCACCGCCAGTTGAAGGTGATAGAATATTTTGAGTTTCTTTGATAAAATCTTTCCAGTTTTCAGGTTCTGGATTGCTTACATCAACAGTAACAACACGTGTATTTGGCGCATTTAAGTCGGTTTCGATAAACAATTTAGTTCCTTCATTCTCGATAATCTGATTGCTGCTGTTAAAATTGTCTACAATCGTTACAATCGGACTATTGGCTTTTGTTAAGTCTTTGATGTATAATTCGTTTCCGTAAGTAGAATTAGCAGCAGAGATTACCAAATATTTGTTATCTTCAGTAACATAACCACCTACATATCTTCTTTTTTGATCTGCACCAAAAATAACTTTGTCTTCTTTTTGAGAAGTTCCAAGCTTGTGGTAATACAATTTATGCTGATCTGTTTTTGCAGATAATTCACTTCCTTTTGGTTTGTCATAACTAGAGTAATAAAACCCTTCGTTTCCGTGCCATGCAACACCACTAAATTTTACGTCTACCAAAGTATCTTCGATAGCTTTTTTAGACAAAGCATCGATAATGATTACTTTTCTCCAGTCACTTCCGCCTTCAGAAATAGCGTAAGCAGCTTTATTTCCGTCTTTAGAAAAATTTAAACCGCCAAGAGAAGTTGTTCCGTCTTTAGAAAAAGTATTCGGATCTAAGAAAACTTCTTCTTTACCGTCTTTCCCTTTTCTGTAAATAACCGATTGATTCTGAAGTCCGTTATTTTTTGAATAATAAGTAAATTTTCCTTCTACAAATGGAGCGCTGATTTTCTCATAATTCCAAAGTTTTTCCATTCGTTTTTTAAGTTCTTCACGAAACGGAATTTTATCTAAATAGCCATAAGTAACCTCATTTTGAGCTTTTACCCAGGCACCAGTTTCAGCTGATTTGTCATCTTCAAGCCAACGATAAGGATCGTTTACTTTTGTATCAAAATAGACGTCAACTGTTTCGCCTTTTTTGGTTTCAGGATATTGAATTTTATTTTGTGCAAATGAAATTCCTGCAGTTGTGATTGCCATTATAAGAAATGTTTTTTTCATAGTTTATGTTTAACAGTTGTCACAAAAATAGCGTTTTTTGTTAGATCAAGAGGATAATTAACCGCAAAGTGCGCTAAGATTTTATCTCGCGGTATGTTTATAAAACACAAAGTTCGCAAAGGCAGAATCAATACAAAGCTTTGTGAACTTTGTGTTTTTACAAGATCAAGCATGTATAAGAAACCTTGCGTTCTTTGCGATAAAAATTAATTTGTTTTTAGGTTAAAATGAGAAATCAATACAAAGCTTTGCGGGCTTTGTGTTTTTAAAAGATCAAGCATATATAAAAACTTTGCGTGCCTTGTGGTAAAATTGTAAATAACGCAAAGCTTAATTAAATAAACCACGTAAGAAATACATGTTCAACCAAAAACAAAATAAACAGGCATCATACTTACATGGTTTAATTTAAAAAAATTAAATGTTGAAGTTAACTCCCAAAACGATGTTTCTTCCAATATTTGGAATTCCGTCTGTTTTTAATCTTGACAAGTGAGCAATATATTTTTTATCGAATAAATTGTTTCCGTTCAGGTTCACATCAAATGCGTGTTTGCCTAGTTTTACTGTTCCGCCAAAACCTAAATTTACCAGCGTATATCCGTCTGAAGCTGTTTCAAAACCACTCACATTTTTTTGAGCAAAAGTTGATGAAACGTTCAAAGATGCATATCCTTCTTCGAACCAGTTATTAATTTTAAATTCAGTTCTTAAAGTATTGTTCCAGTTGTTTGCAGGAATCAAAGGCAAATAATCGTTGTTTGCTTTTTTACCCGTTACGGTTTCAAAACTCGTTTCAAAATGCAACCAATCTAATGGATGAGGGTGAAAATGTAAACCAACTTCACCACCATATAATTTTGCATTGTCCTGAACATAAGCAAAAACATCATTGTCATCACGAACTTCTCCGGTTGGCGAAGTGAAGATGTAATTGTTTACGTGATTGTAAAATCCGTTAATAAAAAACTCAAAATGCGTGTTTTTGTATTCTAAATTCAAATCAGTCTGAACGTTTTGTTCTGTTTTCAAATCAGCATTTCCAATTTCGTATCGGTTAGTTCCTTCATGAACCCCGTTTGAAGTTAATTCTGCTAAATTTGGAGCTCTAAATCCTGTTGCCACATTCAGTCGAAGTGTCAAAGGTTCTGCCAATTTTGTTTTATATCCTAAAGAAGCATTAAAACTGTCAAACGATCGGTCCAGAGGTAAAAAGTAACCTTCTTCGCCTTCGTTTCCGTGTGCTATAGAAGTAATGTTTCGGTTATCAAAACGTAATCCTGCTTGTATAACACTATTGTCCCATTCGTAGTTTGCCGTTCCAAAAACACCAAAATCATTCGTAGTAGCGTCGGGAATCAGGTATTCTTCTCCTGAATTCTTGTTTGTTTGGTGCATTCCCTGAACGCCCAAAATCGTTTCAATTTTACCTAGTTTAGGAAAATGGTATTTGGCATTGTAGTTAAAAGTGTTCAGTTTCATATGAAGCGATGCTTCGTTACTGTCTTCAAACTCACTACGGTCATTGGCAATATAGCCTAAATCAACATCTAATTTAGAATTCTCAAAAAAGATCACGTTGTTTAAACTCAACAAATGATTGAAGATTCCTTGTCTCGGAAACTCTGTATTTTTGCTGGTAGATTGTTCTCCAATTCCATTATCCGGCATTCCAAGATCCAGTTTGTTGTAATTGTATCTTAGAACGCTTGAAAAACTAGAGTTACTGTAGCCAATTCCGGTTTTAAAATCGGTTTCGTTATAACGAGTGTTGGTTACGCGTTCACCATCGGCAATTTTGTAATCAGAATGTGTGTTGAAACTTCCGCGAACCAAAAACTTCCAGTTATCAGTAGATGTTTTTAATCCAATAGAAGAATTGCTTCCTTGTGTATTTGTGAAGTACTTTTGACTAAAATTGGCCTTGAATGTATTTGCATCAGCAAATTTTTCAGGATTAAAATACAAAACACCTCCCAAAGCATCAGAACCATATAATAAAGATGCTGGTCCTTTGATCACTTCGACACTTTCGATTCCGGCATCGTTTAAACCTAAACCATGTTCGTCTCCAAATTGTTGGTTTTCGATACGAACACCTTGGGAATAAACTAAAACGCGATTTCCGCTCAATCCGCGAATTACCGGTTTCCCAATAGATGTTCCCGTAGAAATCTGAGAAACTCCGGGAATTGTTGCTAAACCTTCTATTAAAGTCGAAGTTCCCTTTTGCTGCAAAGTTTTAATGCTTTCATGTTCTACTTTCATTACGTTTTGCGATTGCAATTTGTTGAAAGGTGTTGAAACCACCACTTCATCCATTTCAAAAATAGATTCTGTAAGCGTTATATCGATAGTGTTTTCTTTTAATAATTTAGAGATTGATTTACTTTGAGCAGTGAATCCAACAATAGTAAAAGTAAGTCGGAAACTTCCGTTTGGAAGATTCTTAAATTCATATTTCCCGTTTTGATCCGTCGTCGTTCCTTTGTGCAATTCCGGCGCATAAACAGACACGTTTGATAATGGTTGGTTTTCAAGATTAGTTACCGTTCCTGAAACCGAATTTTGAGCAGAAAGAATGCCCGAAAACCCTAAAATAAGGGTTAATATTATTTTTTTCATTGAAAATGATGCTATAGTTAATTGGAATGTATCTTTTAAAAACAAAAAACTAAAAAGAATAGTAAAATTTGCCGATCCTGAACATTTCAGAATGGGGAAATCGACTAATTTTTTTTGAATTAGATTTAAAAAAGAATTTGATTTTATTTCGACTATTTCGAAACTAAGAGACTAGAGCAGAGGGCGGACCGCGTAATAAATACGGATTTTCTGAAAGTGAAAATATTTTTTCTGAAAGAGAGAAAAAATAAGGGATTTCGTAATTGAAAGTATGAAATTCAAAAGCAAATTGTTCAGGTACAATATAACTTCCAAAAACAAAATGGCACACAAAACAAACATCGTAATCATGATGCTGATGCGTTATTTCGCCATTTGGGTCATTATAGTTATGATGACACTGTTTCTCTGAAAGTTGCTTTACAATATGCTCATAACTGTGTATCGACTGAAACAATATTGAGAACAATACTGTCAGAGCCAAAGAAACACTTAATATGAGCTGCTTTCTTTTCATTCGTGACAAAGGTATAAAAGATCAAAGTAAAATCGATTTATTTTTTGAATTCTGTTCGTGATTTGATGAAAAAAGTGCAACGAATGATTTTATTCTTCATCAAAAAGAGAATAATTGCGATCTAATTGCATCCTGAACTAGCATTATATTATATTTGTAAGTAAAATAAATCTACTCTAAAAAACGTTTACTTGAAAAACTCTTTAAAACCAAAATACGATATGCGATTACTTTTTAGTTGTTTGTTTTTAATATCGTTTTTCAATTCTTTTGCGCAAGACGACGTCAAGCCAGAGATAAAACCCATCGTAAAAATCGATTCCTTATATCGTGAAGATCAGTTTTATTTTTCGGTTACTTATAATCTTTTGGTTCAGGCACCGTCCGGTTTAAAACAGGATAAGTTTTCGGCAGGACTTTCTGCGGGTTTTTTGCGTGATATGCCTATTAATAAAACAAGAACTATAGCAATTGCAGCAGGTTTAGGTTTAAGTTACCAGAATTTTTTTCAGAACCTGACGATTTCAAAAAGTCAGGAAGGAGCGCAAATTTATGGAGTAAATGGCTATGGCGAATTTGTTTCGAACAGATATAAGCAGTATTCAGTTGATGTGCCAATTGAGTTTAGATGGAGAAGTTCAACCTATGAAAGTTACAAATTCTGGAGGATTTACAGCGGATTAAAAATGAGTTATGTTTTCTCTGATAAATCGATTTTGAAAGACGGAGAAACAACTTATAAAATCTCTAATAATAAAGATGTCAATCAATTTCAATACGGCGTTTACATTTCAGCGGGTTATAATACCTGGAACGTGTATTGCTATTATGGATTGAATAGTTTGTTTGATAAATCTGTAAAAACTGTTTCCGGAGAAAGTATCGAAATGAAAGCCATGAATATTGGCCTGATTTTCTACATTTTATAACCACAAATATAAAAACAGCAACTGCGGAACGATTCCTATACATGTTCCAATCAATAATTCGTTGGGCGAATGTGCTTCCATTTCTAAACGAGAAGAGGCTACAACCCCCGTCATTAAAATTAAAAAAGCAGCCCAATACGGATTTTGCATCTGCAGATGCATATTTAATCCGATAGCAAAAATTGTAAATCCGCTAATAGCCATCATATGCAAACTCGCTTTTATTTTAAACATAGAAAAAACTAAAGCCAAAATTGTACTAAACAAAGCACCCAGAAAAAAGAAATGCAACTCCGGGTAACGCGTGATCACAATGCTTCTTTTTACCAATAAAATATATAAAAAACACTGCAGGACAAGCGGAATTTTGCGCTGTGAAGTTTCATGAACCATGACTGATTTTACATGCCCCGTTGAGCGCAATAATAAGAAAAACAATACCGGTACTAAAATCGTAATGATCAGAATCTGAAATAGAACATAATATTTTTCCTGATTGGTAAAAGCGTCATTTTTGCAAAAAAGGTAAAATAAGGTGGCATACATCGAGATAAAAATCGGATGTAATATATACGAAAATAAAGGAAGGATTTTTTTCAAAACGTTGTATTTAGTGACGTTAAACAAATATAAAGAAATAATGTTTTTTGCGATGAATTTCACAAACTTTTAAGGTTTTTAATTTGCTGTAATTTTTTGTCAAGACCCGAGCGACAGCGAACAGGTAAAGCAATTTCACGAAATAGCACGATTTTTTTTATTATAATTCTTAGCAAAGCTTCATTAATCTGTGAGAATCTTTTAATCAGTGGCAAAAAAACAACCACAAAGAATTAGTGAAAATTGGTGTAATTCGTGGCAAACCTTTTTTAAATCAGTGGCAAAAAAAATACCACAAAGAATTAGTGAAATTGGTGCAATTCATGGCAAACCTTTTTTTAAATTTGACAAAAAGAATTTTCAATGAGCATAAACTTAAAAAGCCTTATCCCGATTCTTAATGCCGAATGGATTGGCTCAGAAACTGATATATTTATTAATCATATTTCAATCGATAGCCGTTCCTTACAAAACGGATCTGAAACTTTGTTTATTGCCTTATCAGGTGTTAATAATGATGCTCATTTGTATATTAAGGAGCTAATTACACAAGGTGTTCAAAACTTTGTAGTGCAGTATATTCCAGAAAATTGTGCTGGAAAAGCTAATTTTCTAGTCGTTAAAAATACCCTGAAAGCGCTACAGGAATTTGCCGCATATTATCGTAATCTTTTCGATTTTCCTATTATCGGATTAACCGGAAGTAACGGTAAAACGATAGTAAAAGAATGGCTTAATTTTCTGCTAAGCCCTGATTTTAATATTATCAGAAGCCCAAAAAGCTACAATTCTCAAGTAGGAGTTCCGTTGTCTGTAATAGCGATCAATGAAAAACATAATTTAGGGATTTTCGAAGCCGGAATTTCTACGGTTAACGAAATGGTTAATCTGGAGAAAATTATCAAACCCACAATTGGCGTGCTTACAAATATAGGAAGTGCACACGACGAGGGTTTTTTGAATTTAGTACAAAAGATTGACGAAAAATTAATTTTATTTAAAGACTGTCCGGTAATAATCTATCAAAAGAGCGAAATTGTAGATTCTTGTTTGTCCCAGTTTGTGGCCGAATATATGATGCACCCAAGAACTCTTTTTTCGTGGAGTTTTACAGATATTTCTGCAGATGTGTTTATTCTGAAAAAAGAAAATAAAAGCGATTCAACACATATTAAGTACCAATATAAAGAAGAAGTTTTCAGCTTAGAAATTCCGTTTAGTGATACAGCTTCTGTAGAAAATGCCATTTCCTGTTTGGTAGTTTTATTGTATTTAAAATACGATTCAGAGACGATTCAAAATAGATTTGAGCGTTTGTATCCTGTGCATATGCGTCTGGAAGTTAAAAACGGAATCAATAATTGCAGTATAATTGATGATAGTTACAGCTCAGATTTTGAGTCGCTTACTATTGCCCTTGATTTTTTAGAAAGCCAAAAGAAAAAGAATGCTTCAAAAACGATTATATTATCTGATATTGTTCAGAGCGGATTTTCTAACGAAGAATTGTATACTAAAGTAGGGCAGTTAGTGGCAGATAATAAAATTAATAGAGTAATAGGAATTGGAACTACAATTTCGGCTTTTAAGTCTGAATTTTCTAATGTGATTACTTTTCAGAACACAGCCGAATTTATTGCTCAGATCGAAAACCTGAATTTCGAAAATGAAACTATTTTAGTAAAAGGTGCTAGATCATTTAAGTTCGAAGAAATTGTGTCGCTGCTGGAAGAGAAAACGCATGAAACAGTTCTCGAAATAAATCTGAATTCTATAAGTTATAACCTGAATTATTTTAAATCAAAATTAGCCAATAACGTAAAGTTAATGGTAATGGTAAAAGCTTTTGGTTATGGCAACGGAGGATTGGAAATCGCCAAATTGCTTGAACATCATAAAGTTGATTATTTAGGTGTGGCTTTCGCCGATGAAGGAATCTCACTTAAAAATGGCGGAATAAAACTGCCTATTATGGTTTTGAATCCTGAATCGACCAGTTTTCCTTCGATTATTCAGTACAATCTTGAGCCTGAAATTTATAGTGTAAAAGGTTTGAAAGCCTTTTTGAAAATTGCCCGCGAAAAGAATTTAAAAGATTTTCCTATTCATATCAAATTAGATACAGGAATGCATCGTTTGGGTTTTGAAGAAAATACACTCGACGAATTAATTCAGACCTTAAAAGGAAATTCGACCGTAAAAGTAAAAAGTGTGTTGTCTCATTTGGCCACAAGTGATGAATTGCAACATTATGATTTTGTGATTTCTCAGATTAATTTATTTGAAAAACTATCGTCGAGATTAATTTCAGAATTAGATATAAATCCAATTCGCCATATTCTAAACACATCCGGAATCAGCAATTTCCCGAGCGCACAATACAATATGGTACGTTTAGGAATTGGTTTGTACGGTGTTTCAAACGATCCCGCTGAGCAAAAATATCTGGAAAATGTTGGAACATTAAAATCGATTATCTCTCAGGTTCGTACCATTCCTGCTGGCGATAGCGTAGGTTACGGTCGTCGTTTTATGGCCGAAAAAGAAACTAAAATTGCCACAATACCAATAGGTTATGCTGACGGGATTTCTCGTTTATGGGGAAACCAGGTTGGTTATGTTGTTATTAAAAATCAAAAAGCATCTATTGTAGGGAATGTTTGTATGGATATGCTAATGGTCGATGTAAGTCATATCGATTGTAAAGAAGGAGATTCGGTTATTATTTTTGGCGAAAGTCCAACAGTTATGGAAATGGGGGCGGCGCTAAAAACCATTCCGTATGAGATCATGACAAGCATTTCGCAACGCGTAAAAAGAGTATTTTTTAGATAGATTTTGAAACTTTGCAGAAAATTCCGTATTTTCGATATGAATTAATTTATAAACTAAAAGAACAATTATGGGGATGTTTTCAGAATTTAAGGAATTTGCAATGAAAGGCAACGTAGTCGATTTGGCTGTCGGTGTTATAATTGGAGCTGCTTTTGGCAAAATTGTGAGCTCATTAATTGAAAATGTAATTACGCCATTAATACTAAAACCGGCATTAGATGCAGCGCATTTGTCTACTATAGAAGAGCTAACGGCTTTTGGAGGTGTGAAATACGGTTTGTTTCTTTCGGCAGTAATTAACTTTCTAATTGTTGCTTTTGTTTTATTCTTAATTATTAAAGGAATAAACCATGCAAAAAAGAAAGAAGTTCCGCCACCGGCTGCACCAGCAGGACCAACACAGGAAGAATTGCTTATTCAGATTAGAGATTTGTTAAGAAACAAACAATAATATAATATACCGCTACACTAAGTCTAACTTAACCGCTTCTTGATTGAGGCGGTTTTTTTGCTTTTGTTTGTTTTGTAACATTTTGTTATTTTTTGTGAACCACCTTGTTTTGATTTTTATTATGTATACTTTTGCATAGTAAATTAGATTAATTCATACTAAAAATATAAAAATGAGAATAGCCGTTGTAGGTGCCACTGGTATGGTTGGCGAAATAATGCTTAAAGTTTTAGCAGAAAGAAATTTTCCTGTTACAGAATTAATTCCTGTTGCCTCTGAGAAGTCAATAGGAAAAGAAATTGAATATAAAGGTCAAAAATATAAAGTTGTAGGATTACAAACCGCTGTTGATTTAAAAGCTGATATTGCTGTTTTCTCTGCTGGAGGAGATACTTCATTAGAGTGGGCGCCAAAATTTGCTGCTGCTGGAACAACGGTTATTGATAACTCATCTGCATGGAGAATGGATCCGACAAAAAAATTAATCGTTCCGGAAATCAATGCTGATACTTTAACCAAAGAAGATAAAATTATTGCAAATCCAAACTGCTCTACTATTCAAATGGTATTGACTTTGGCTCCGTTACACAGAAAATACAACATCAAAAGAATCATTGTATCTACTTATCAATCGATCACCGGAACGGGTGTAAAAGCGGTAAGACAGTTAGAAAACGAGTACGCAGGAATTCAGGGAGAAATGGCTTATAAATATCCAATTCACAGAAATGCAATTCCACATTGCGATAGTTTCGAAGAAAACGGATACACTAAAGAAGAAATGAAATTAGTTCGTGAGACTCAAAAAATTCTTGGTGATAATACGATCAGAGTTACTGCAACTGCAGTTCGTGTACCAGTTGTGGGTGGACATAGTGAAGCGGTAAACGTTGAGTTTACAAATGATTTTGATGTAAACGAAGTTCGCGAAATTTTACACCATACAGATGGAGTAGTGGTACAGGATAATTTAGACACATTTACATACCCAATGCCATTATACGCCGAAGGTAAAAATGATGTTTTTGTAGGTAGAATTCGTCGTGACGAAAGCCAGCCAAATACATTAAACATGTGGATTGTTGCTGATAACTTGAGAAAAGGTGCTGCAACAAACACGATTCAAATTGCTGAGTATTTAATTCAGGCAGGTTTGGTATAAGCTAGAGATTAAAGAAAATTGTTATAAAGGAAAGACCGCGATTGCAGCAATGTAATTGCGGTTTTTTTTATTCAGTAAGTTTTAAAGATTGTAATTAAGAAGCAATACTTTTGTTTCAATCGTAAATTAGAAAAACTATGAGAACAGAGATTAGTCATTTTTGGTTGGGTAAATTCAAATTAGAAGAAGAATATTTTGATTTTGTGGGTGAAGATGAGGCATATTATGAAGATGATGATTACGAAGAGAAATACATATCTGAGTTTGCAAAATCTCAGGACGAGCATTTTTTAGATCATGATTTTATCGAAAGCGGATTTGAAAATGAAGCGATTTCTTTTGAAGAAAAATTTTTAAAATATTCTTATGCTAAGCAATGGATTGTTGAGGCAAAAGAAAGATTGATGAACTTAAATCAAAATTTAGAAGAGATAAATACCCTTGTATTTATTTCGAAAAATCAAATCAAAAACCCAGTTTCTATAATGAATTCTAAATTTGATTTATTATATATAGGAGAAATTGAATACAATATTTGAGTCACATCGACATCGTTTTATAATTATGTTATGTGTTTTATTTACAGTGAAACGACTTTTATACATTTTCAAAATATATGTTTCTATGTGTTAAAATAAAAGATAAAGATTGATGAAAAACGTATCTTAGCTATTATAAATACAAATAAAATGAACTTCGACAATTATAAAGTAATCCCGAATTACAAAACCCATAAAACCGACTTATTTCTTGCTGAAAACGAAGATATTCTGGCTTGCGAAAAGACTTTAAATATTGCTTTTGATGAAGATTACAAAGAGTATGTTTTGAATTACGGAAGCGGAATTCTTGGCGGAACCTACGTGCGTATCTATCTTCCTGAAACCATTGTACTAACGATGGATGAATGGAAAAACCGCATCACTGAATATTGGTTTTGGGATGAAGGAAAGGATGTTTTGACGAAAGACGAAGTTTTACATTCAATTAGAATTGGAGATACGTATGACGGAGATGAAGTTATTCTTTATAAAGGAGAATATTTCGTTTTGCCAAGACATAGCGAAATGATTTATAAAACAGGCAATACACTCGAAGAAACGATAGCCTGGTTGTGTTCGTCAGGAATATTGACCGAAGCATTTCCTGAAAGAGAATTTGAGCCTTTTGAACCAGGTGAACTTGCATAGGTTTCAAATAAAAAATTCCAAATCCCCAAGAGCAATTGCTAGTTGGAATTTGGAATTTTCAAAAAATTGTAATTTATTTTTTTAGTATTCAGGAGCTAATTCTAATTCTAATCCTTCTAACTCGGTAGTAATTGGAATCTGACAACCCAAACGGCTATTTGATTTAACGTAAAATGCTTCCGACAGCATGGCTTCTTCTTCATCTCCCATTTCAGGTAATGCAACATCATTAAGAACATAACACTGGCAAGAAGCACACATGGCCATTCCGCCGCAGGTTCCTTCAACAGGTAGTTCGTATGCTTTGCACAACTCCATTATATTCATTGCCATATCAGTTGGAGCTTGTAACTCGTGTATAACTCCTTCTCGATCTTTAATCTTTATTAATACATCCATTTTAATTATTTGGAATTTTACTGGTTAGGATTTTATAACGTGAAAAAATCCTTAATTACGTTAACTATTTTTTAAACTAAATGCGTATTCTTTTTTGCTTCCTTCTTTAGGGCGCATTTTCACGCCAAGGATGTTTCCATTTTTTTCTAGTATAGTAACAAAAGCAATTACAGAATAATAATCTTTATCTGATTGAAAGATCAGAGTGCCTTCGTAAGTAGAATTCATTACTCCTTGTTTGTCTGTTGTTACAGATACTTTTCTAGGATGTGCAAACTGTGCTGCACTGTAAGTTGCTTTGTTTGCAAATTTAGCCTTGCCATTACAGAAATCATATAAGAAATCATAATTGCCAATTCTTAGGCTGCCTTCCTCGTCACTTGCGTTAGTCGAAAATATAATCTGACCTGAGTATTTAAAGTCTGACCATTCTTCTGATTCGTTCAGCCAGGCTTTGTCAACAATTAGTGTTTGAGTAGTTTGCTGTGCATAATTCACAGAAACAAAAAATAATAATAAAAATAGAGCGTAATAATTCTTCATAAATTTAAGATTTTGGGGTTATGTGACAAATTTAAGTTAAATATGTAACAATTCCTTAACAAAAACTCTTAAATCTTTACGTTATTTTTTGCTGAATCCGCAATAAACGACTCTCTGGGCTATGTTTTTTTATCAATTCACAAAGCAAAACGCTCAAAGGGGTATTATTCTTGTTAATTTTTTAAATCAAAAAAGTGGAAGAAAATACGGTTTTTTATTACATTATATTTACCACAGTTTCTATTTGTGGAGCATATTTTTTTATTGTTGTTTCAACTCCTGCTTTTAGCGTCATTTGGTTTACACTACAGCTAATACATGCTCCTTCAAGACGAACTTTGACATGTTTGTCATCATCTATCGAAATTAGCGTAATGTCTCCTCCGTCAGAATTTAAAAAAGGCCTGATTTCGTCTAGAGCTAATAATACGTTGTTTGTTAATTCTTCTGTTGTCATAATATTAATGTGTCAATTAGAGAATTCGAGAATTAGATAATGCTTAAAGAAAATTTTAAATTATCTCAAGAGCATTATCTAATTGCCTCATTATCTCATTATCTAATTTATTTTTTAACTGCTGAACAACCTGCCATAGTTGTAATTTTAATGGCTTCTGTTGCAGGTAAAGTATCATTTCTGTTTACTACTTCCTGTACCACGTTTCTGGTGATTTCTTCAAAAACAGTTTCTATAACTGATGCTGTTTGCATTGCTGCAGGACGACCAAAATCTCCGGCTTCACGAATAGATTGTACAATTGGCACTTCGCCTAAAAACGGAACATCTAAATCTTCGGCAAGGTTTTTTGCCCCTTCTTGTCCAAAAATATAATATTTATTATCAGGCAATTCTTCAGGTGTAAAGTATGCCATATTTTCGATAATTCCCAAAACAGGAACATTGATGTTGTCCTGCATAAACATAGCAACTCCTTTTTTAGCATCGGCAAGAGCCACAGCCTGAGGAGTACTTACTACAACGGCACCAGTAATTGGTAATGATTGCATGATCGAAAGATGAATATCTCCCGTTCCCGGAGGTAAGTCGATTAACATAAAATCTAAATCGCCCCAATCTGCATCAAAAATCATTTGGTTCAGCGCTTTTGCAGCCATTGGACCTCTCCAGATTACGGCCTGACTTGGAGCTGTAAAGAAACCGATAGAAAGTATTTTGATATCATAACTTTCAACAGGTTTCATTTTTGATTTTCCGTCAACGTTAATCGAAATTGGTTTTTCGTTTTCAACATCAAACATAATTGGCATCGATGGCCCGTAAATATCTGCGTCAAGAATTCCAACATTAAAACCCATTTTAGCAAGCGTTACAGCAAGGTTTGCAGTAACAGTTGATTTTCCAACACCACCTTTACCAGAAGCAACGGCAATAATATTTTTGATTCCCGGAATAGCCTTTCCTTTTATTTCGTTAGGATTTTCCTTTGCTTCAACCTTAATGTTTACTTTGATTTTTGCTTCAGGAGATACCAATTCAAGAATTGTTTTTTTGATATCATCTTCGGCTCTTTTTTTAATGTGCATTGCAGGTGTGTGTAAAAGTAAATCTACCACAACTTCATCACCAAAAGTAATGACATTGGTAACAGCACCACTTTCAACCATATTTTTTCCTTCTCCCGCTATAGTGATTGTCTCTAGAGCTTTAAGAATTTCTTTTCTATCTAATTTCATTTTAATCTACTGTTTTCTATTGAAAGAAACCAATTTATGAATTGTGTTTATTTAAACTGATTTCAGACTACAAAGATAACAGATTATGTTCGGATTCAAACCCTTTTAAATTGTATTTATTGATATAGAGATTAGTCAAAATGATTCTGACGCTTTGTATTTGATTTCTTACAATACAATTAAAAAGAAAATTTCATCTAAGATGGCGTGTTAAGAATTCTTTTTTAGGTGAAAAACGTAAGATTTTTAAAATGAAAATGACTAAAATATCAATAATCTTAGCTATATTTGAGTACCCAAATTTATGATTCTCAACGTTTGAAAAGTATGTGAAAACTTGTTTTTGGATAAACTATGGGGTTTCGGTATTTTTTAAATAGGATTTCCTTTCTAATTTAAATCTAAGAAATATGCGAAACTTTACTTCTTTAATTGTACTTACTGCCGCTAGTTTTTTTATGTCTCCTTTCGAATCTTCTGCCAAAGAGACCAGCGTGAAAAATAAAAAGACGGAATTTGAAAATGTTTTTGCATTCAGCAAATATGTTTCAAAAGTTACTGTTGATGCTGAATCAATTAATCAGTTTTATAAAAAATATCCCAAATTAAAAAAATACCAAAATGATGTTCTGGATCTTTATAAAAAGAAAGAATATCATCTGATCTGGTACGATGATAAAAGTGTTAGCGAATTTGGAGCACTATTGTATCATAAAGTTCAACTGTTAAACGATCAGGGAATAAAGGCGACTATGCCGTATATGGACTTGGTAGATGACGTTTTTAATGAAAATGTTACTGCTGATTTACCTCAAATCGATACAGAACTTTTATTATCGAATATGTATGTGTTTTATGCCAGTAATGTTTATTCGGGTGTTGATCCTGCAACTTTAAAGAAAATCGGATGGTTTTTGCCTGCCAAAACGATTTCGTATGTAAAGATTTTAGATTCGCTAATGGTTGATCCGGACAGACTAAATAAAGACGAAAACCTTTTATACGGCCAATATTATAAGTTAAAGTCAATGCTGAAAAAATATCGAACCATTGAAAAAAATAATCTATGGACAAATATTGATATCGATGCAGCTAATTACAAAGACCTGAAACCGTTTGATAGTGGTGTTGCAGTAAAACAAATAAGACAGCGTTTGTTTGTGATAGGAGATTTGGCACAAGATTCTAAAAGTCAGGTTTATGACGAAGAGATGATGGCAGGTGTTTTAAAATATAAAAAAAGATACGGACTTAAACTCAACTATGCTCTTACCAAAGAACATATCGACCAAATGAATGAACCTATTGGTAACCGCATTAAAACGATAATGCTAAACATGGAACGTTGTCGATGGATACCAACGCAATTGGCACAGGCAAGTGAATATGTAATGGTTAATATTCCGTCGTTTAAACTGGTTTATGTTAAAAATGGTAAGTACGAATTAGTGTCTGATGTTTTTGTTGGAACAAGAATGACCGAAACCGTAATTTTTAGCGGTAATATGGACAGGATTGTTTTTAGTCCGTATTGGTATGTGCCACAGAGTATTATTAAAAATGAATTAAAGCTAAAAATGGCAGAAGATAAAAACTATCTGGCCGATCATGATATGGAATGGAATGGAGGGAATGTGAGACAAAAACCAGGGCCTAAAAACTCTCTGGGACTGGTGAAATTTATGTTTCCAAACCCAAATGATATTTATTTGCATGACACGCCGGCCAAAAGTTTATTTGAGTTCGAAAAACGTATTTTTAGCCATGGATGCATCAATGTAAAAGAAGCAAAAGGTTTGGCTCTTGCAATCTTAAAAGATGATCCGGACTGGCCTGTTGATAAAATAGATCAGGCGATGAGTGGCGAAAAGGAAACGACTTGCAAGCTTAAAACTAAAATCCCTATATATATAGGTTATTTTACTGCCTGGGTAAGCGATGACGGAGAAATTGGCTTTTATCCTGACGTATACGACAGAGATCCTCAATTGGATAAATTATTGTATTCGGACTCTGTAGCTGCAAAATAAAGATATCTATTCAGGTTTTATATTTTAATATTTAATCAAAGAAACCCGCCAAATTGCTAAAATCTGGCGGGTTTCTTTAAAAAAAATGGTCTACAAGCTTATTCGTATTTTAAATATTTCAGGATATCTATTCTAGTAACCTGATAGGCTTTTGTTAAAACAATAATCAAAGTTAATACCAATAGAGAAATCAACGCAACACTAAAAGGAGCAACCGAAATATTGACTCTAAAGGCAAAATCCTCGAGCCATTTTTGAAGCAAAATGTAAGCGGGTATAATACCAATTACAAATCCCATTAAGCAAAAAACAACATATTGTTTTGAAAGTTCTTTTAGCAAAGCATCAGTTTCTGCACCCAATGTTTTTCTAATCGCAATTTCTTTTAATCTTCTCTCCATAGAAAAAGAAGCCAGAGCAAATAATCCAAAAACGGCAATGATGATTACAACAAGGTTTAAAATGAAAAATAAATTCTTTTGTTTTACTTGTTCCTGATAGGTTTTGGCAAAATCTTTATTTACAAACTCATAGGAAAACGGAAAATCCTGATTGATATTTTTTTCCCAATAAGATTTTAGTTTGGCTAAAGTCTCGGTCAAATTATCAGGAGAAACTTTTACATAAATATTGTCAAAGTTGTTCCATTTTAATGTTTTAAGATTAATAAAAACCATTGGTGGAACTTCATCTTGTAATCCAGTTATATTAAAATCTTTAACAACACCCACTATTTTAAATTTTAAGTTTCCTTTTTCATTTCCCCAACCGGAACTTATTATGGTATTTATAGGATTTTTGAGCCCTAATTTTTTTACCATCGTTTCGTTTATTAACCAGTTGCTTACAGTGTCTGAGGCATATTGTGGAGATAAATCACGGCCTTTAACAATCTTGATTTTCATCATATCAAGAAAACCAAAATCCATCTCTATATTTCGGGGTTGTACAAAAATACCATTGTACGTAAGTCCTGAACTTGATTTGCTACTGTTTCCAAAAGATCCTGCAAAAGTAGAAGCGTCTATAACCCCCGACATTTTTAGGATTTCTTGTTTGGTAACATGATACTTTTCATTTTTTTTAGCATAATCCTGATAATTAAACGGAATCCTGATAATCTGATTTCCGCTAAAACCAAGGTCTTTATTCATCATATAATTTACCTGTGAGTTTACAATTAAAGCGCCTATGATAAAAAATGCCGCAATACCAAACTGAAAAATCAACATCGAATTTCGAATCCAGATTCCGCTTTTACTTCTGGAGAAATTGCCTTTTAAAACTTTTAAGGTTTCAAAATTTGAGATATAAATGGCGGGAAATATACCTGCAAGAAGGATCACTAATCCAAATATAAAAATAAGCTGCAGATAAAATTCACTGCCATTCATAGTTAGGGATTTCTGTAAAAAGTTGTTGTAATAAGGTAGTGAAAGTTCTACTATTGCTAAGGCAAAAAGAATAGCCAAAGTCACAATTATGGCTGTTTCAAATATAAACTGAAGTGTAATTTGCTTTTTGGTAGCGCCTACAATTTTACGAACCCCAACTTCCTTAGCACGTTTTATGGCAGAGGCTGTTGCCAGATTGATGTAGTTTACTAAAGATAAGGTTAGAATCAAAATAGACAAACCAACCATAATATACAGCAATTGCAAATTCCCTTTTCCTTCAGGGAAATTTTTTCCTTGTGAAGATTTTGTGCTATGCAGGCGAGCTTCGTCTAATCGATCCAAAATAACGCTTATTTCACCATTTTCTTTTACATATTGTTCAGGAGTCTGACCATTTGCTTTTGCATCTTTTAGAGTTCTATTGACATAGTTTACGTTTTGCATTTTCTTTAAAAGAGTATTTACATCAGTCCCTTTTTTAGCTTTAATTAATAAACCATAACTAAAATTTCCCCACTGATCCACATCACTTTCACGCACTACTCCTCCAAACACAAAATTAGGTTCAACAGAAGAAGGTCGTATAACTTTGTAAACTGATTTTACAATATAATCTTTGTTATTATAATTAAGTGTTTGACCTATTGGATCTTCACTTTTGAAAATTTGTTTGGCTGTTTCTTCAGAAATAGCAACACTGTTGTTTTCTTTTAGAATATTTGTTTTGGCACCTTTTACAATTGGAAAAAGGAAAATATCAAAAAAACCATTGTCTGCTACGGTTATTTTTTTATCAAATATTTTTTGGCCTTTATATTTTACCAAACCATCACTATACCAGGAGTAAAAGAAGCTGATTTGTTCAATTTCGGGGATGGTTTCCTTACAGGTTTTTCCAAATGGTATCGTGCTTGAAGACCATGTATCTCCAGTTGAGCCAATTTTATTTAAAACCTGATACACATTTTCTTTCTCGGGATTCCATTGATCGTAGGCGTTTTCGTTGTTCCAATATAAAATGGCAAAAATTACACCGGCAATTCCAATGCTTAATCCCATGACATTTAAAAACGAAAACAGTTTGTTTTGCTTTAAATGATATATAAATATTTTAAACCAGTTAAAAATCATGATAGTTTTTTTATAGTTATTACAGTTGCTTTTTAATGTAACCTAACAGGCTTTTAAACCTGTTAGATTTTTATATCATTGCCAATATTTTGCAAACAAATCCCACCAGGATTAAGATTGCGGTTACAATAAATTTGATCATTTTATATTTATTTAGCGTCCATAAAAACATCAACATTTCTCTGATTTAATTTTTCAGAAAATATAACACCATCTTTCATATGAATCGTTCTTTGCGAGAATGAAGCATCATAATCAGAGTGTGTAACCATCAAAATAGTGGCACCTTTAGCATGCAGATCCGTTAAAAGTTCCATTACTTCATTACCATTTTTACTATCCAGATTACCGGTTGGCTCATCGGCCAGAATAATTTTAGGATCGTTTACCAAAGCTCTTGCAACAGCAACCCTTTGTTGTTGACCTCCGGAAAGTTGTTGCGGATAATGTTTTAATCGGTGCGAAATATTCAGTTTCTCAGCAATCGCTTCGATTTTTTGTTTTCTTTCTGAGGCTTTTACGTTATTATAAAGCAAAGGCAATTCGATATTATCATAAACTGAAAGTTCATCTATAAGGTTGAAGTTTTGAAAAATAAAACCAATATTTTCTTTACGAACAATAGCTCTTCCTTTCTCTTTTAAACCCACCATTTCCTGATCTAATAACTTATAATTTCCGCCATCTGCACTGTCCAAAAGTCCAATTATATTGAGTAAAGTCGATTTTCCGCAACCAGAAGGCCCCATGATAGTAAGGAAATCTCCTTTTTTAATTTCTAAAGTAATGCCGCTTAAAGCTGAAGTTTCTACTTCTTCGGTTCTAAAAACTTTGGTTAAATTTTGAATTGTTATCATAGTTTTGAAATTTTAGATGTTATTGATTGTTTTTTGATTGATGAATTTTGATTGATGATTGAAACTTTACTAATTATTAATTATGAATTGTAAACTGAGACCGAGACTGCGACTGAAACCTGAAAACCGTTACTGAGAACTAATCGATAATTCCTCGATATCTTTATAATCCGTATAAGATGAGGTAATCACAGATTCTCCTTCTTTTAAACCTTCCAGTACTTCATAATATGGAGGGTTTTCTCTTCCTAGTTTTATATTTCTTCTAACCGCTTTATTTCCTTTTACTACAAAGATCCATTTTCCTGCGGTTTCCTGATTAAAGCTTCCTTTCTGGATGACAAGAGTTTTATTTTTCTCTGATAAAATTAGCTTCACGCCAAAACTAAGTCCGTCTTGTAATGCAATAACATCTTTAGAGGTGAAAGCCAGTTCTACTATAAAATGTCCGCCTTTTACTTCCGGTATTACTTTAGTTACTAAAACTTCAAGGTTTTTTCCTTTAAATTCTACCTGACCTTTCAAACCTTCGCGTATTTTTTCAAGATAAAATTCATCTACATCGGCAGTCAATTTATAACCTTGTTTAGAATCTATTTTTCCGATGCTTTCGCCAGCCTGAAATGTTTTTCCTAAAACGGGTTGAAACGAAGTCAATCGACCGGACTCAGGAGCGATAATCAGGAAATTCTTTTTATTGTTTCTTAAAATATCCAAACTTTTTTCCATGGTTTGAATTGAATGATTGATTTGCGAAATCTGAATTTGATTCGTTTGTTTTTCTTTTTGAATACTTTGCTGAATCGTTCTTTTTCGTTCTTCCTGAAAACGTAAACTTTCCTTAAAAGTATTCCAGTCATTTTTAGAGATTACCTCTTTTTCATATAATCGGGCATTCATGTCATATAATCGTTTGGCATCATTATAATCGTGTTCGATTAAAACCAAATCTTTATTTAGGTTTAATTCCTGATTTCTAATGTTTAGCTTTCCGGTATTCAAATTGTTGATTTGTTCAATAATTGCTGTTTCCTGAGTCAGGTAATTCAATTCGGTATTTGGGTTGTACAAACGTGCCAACGATTGCCCTTTGGTAACCATAGCACCATTTTCGACAAAAATCTCTTTTACAGATCCTCCTTCTGTAACATTTACAAGCATCACATTCAAAGGTTCTACCTTGGCCTGAAAAACAACAAAATCTTCAAAAAAAGCTTTTTCAACTTTCTGGATACTTAATTCTTCTGCTTTTACATTTAAACTTCTTTTAGTGTTAAACGAAAAAAAGACGATTGCTGCCAAAACTAAAAAAACTCCAATTGCTATTGTCAGATATCTAAATTTTCTATTTTTACGAGGAATTACTTTGTCCATTTCTTTAATAATTTGCTGATTACCAATAGGTAAATACTGTGCCATAAAAATTATTATTTGTAAAGTATTGATTTTAAAGAAGCTTTAAAAACCATTTAAAAAAGAAGTGTTCGATAATGAACAGTTGACCGTTCGTTATCGAACAAAAAAAGACATCATGCGAAAAAAACAAGCCCAAATATTAATCGTCGACGATCAGGAAGAAATTCTTTTTTCGGCAAAAATGATTCTCAAAAAACATTTTGAAACCATTTTTACAGAAAATAGTCCAAAAAAAATCATCTCTATTTTAAGTGAAAATGAAATAAATGTGGTTTTATTAGACATGAATTATAGAATTGGTTTCGAAGATGGGCGGGAAGGGATTCATTGGCTCAAAGAAATTAAAACACTTTCGCCACAAACTGTCGTGATTTTGATGACCGCTTTTGGTAAAATTGATACTGCAGTTGAAGGAATAAAAATTGGTGCTTTTGATTATGTTCTAAAACCGTGGAATAACGAAAAACTGCTGGAAATAATTGATAAGGCTGTTGCCGAAAGCCGACAGAACAGCAAAAAAGTGGTAGAAGAAAAGCCCGCGAAAAACTATTTTGTTGGAAGTTCGCTTAAAATAAAACAGGCCTATTCTATTGCCGAAAGAGTTGCCAGAACAGATGCTAATGTTTTGATTCTGGGCGAAAACGGAACCGGGAAATATGTTTTTGCAGAGTTTATTCACCTGAATTCAGAACGAAAACCACAGCCATTTGTACATGTTGATTTAGGATCTTTGAGTGATAATTTATTCGAAAGTGAACTTTTTGGTTATGCAAAAGGCGCTTTTACAGATGCTAAAACCGATACGGCAGGAAGATTTGAAATAGCTTCCGGCGGAACTATTTTTCTGGATGAAATAGGTAATATTCCGTTGCATTTACAATCGAAACTATTACACGTTTTGCAAACCAAAACCGTTACCCGTTTAGGAGAAAGTAAGGCAAGGCCTTTGAATGTTCGAGTAATTGCGGCCACAAACAGTGATATAAAAGCTGAGGTTAAAAACAAAACGTTCCGCGAAGATTTGCTGTATCGCATCAATACAATGGAAATTCATTTGCCTTCGTTACGCGAACGAAAAGATGATATTGTACCAATGGCGCATTTTATCCTGGATAAGATTGCCGAAAAATACAATCAGGAAAACTGGCATTTTGAAGAGAATGTAGCACCCTATTTAGAAAAATATCCGTGGAAAGGAAACATTCGTGAACTGGAAAACAAAATAGAACGCGCTTTGATTTTGGCCGATAACAATACCATTTCTGTAATGAATCTCGATATTTTAGATTTCGAAGAAATTCAGGAAAACGATGAGAATCCGTTATCCGAAATGGAAAAAAGTGCCATCGAAAAAGCGCTTTTCAAATACAACGGAAACATCAGTAAAACAGCTGAAGAACTGGGTTTGTCAAGAGCCGCGTTGTATAGAAGAATCGAGAAATATGACTTGAAAAATTAATTTTACCGCAAAGCACGCAAGGTATTTTTTGGGTTTATTTGTAATTGGTTTTATTAAGTTCACAAAGCTGTTTCTAGCGAACTTTGCGTAAACCTTTGCGAACCTTGCGGTTAAATCTTCAGCTACATATACCAATAAAAAATTAAAATAATGAAAAACTGGAAGTTCTATAATGCTTTGTTTATAAGGGTTCTCTTTATTATGATTCCCTTTTTCTTTTGCGTTTTCCTGATTAATAAAACGCTTTATTACAATGCAATTTTGATTGGGTTTTTTATAATCTTACTGTTGTTTGAGATGTATTTTTATATCAAAAAACATTCTTTGTTTTATGATAAAATATTGCTTTCGATTTTGCAGAAAGATTTTTCGACCAATTTTCCGGAAGAGTATAAGGAGCAGAAATTTAATAACTTATATCTTTTATATAATACTTTAAAATACCAGCAGCAAGAGCAGACTTCAAAAGAATTGGTTTATCAGTCGATTTTGAATAATATAGATACAGCGACTTTAATTCTTGAAAAAGAAAACGATGACTGGAATGTTTTTTTAATGAACGATTGTTTTTCCGGTTTATTTAAAGTGCCAAAAGTAAGTCATTGGAAATACCTTAAAAATTATTTGCCATCACTTTGCAATGAAATTGAGCAAACAGAATTTTCAGAATTAAAATCGGCAATTTCGATTAAGATAGAAGAACAGGATTTGCAGACTTTTATGCTGCAAACGTCCTATACAAAAACGTACGAAAAAGAATATTTCATTATTTTATTGGATAGTATTCAACGCGTTATTGAGAAAAAGGAAAAAGAAGCCTGGATTAATCTGATGAAAATCATCTCGCATGAATTGATGAATTCCTTAACTCCAATTCGGGCGCTTTCGCAGAATTTACTTCAGATTGTCGATCAGGAAAAACTCGAAGAAGATGATTTTGACGATATCAAAAGCAGTATTTCGACGATTATCAATCGAAGTGACCATTTGCAGGTATTTGTCGAAAATTACCGAAAACTCGCCATGCTTCCGACTCCAACAAAACAAATGACCCCAATAAATTTACTTTTAGAGGATTGCATGCGCATCATGGGGCCAATTTTGAAAGCGGAGAATATCGAATTGGTCAACGAAATTAGCAGCCCAAGATCTATTTTGATCGATAAAAGTCAGATTGAACAAGTGATTATTAATCTCATTACGAATAGTGTTTATGCCCTAAAAGAAAAGACAGAAAAGAAAATGTTCTTGTCCAGTTATACGGAGAATAATCGCTTTTTTATCACCATTTCAGACAACGGAAAAGGAATCGACCAAGAGATTCGGGAAAAAGTATTTCTACCGTTTTTCACCACCAGAAAAGATGGCGCCGGAATTGGTTTAACACTTTCTAAAAACATCATCGAAGCGCACGGCGGTTACTTAAGTTACCAAACCGATGAGGATAAAACAAGTTTTGTGATTTGTTTGATTTAGATTTTTTTGAACCATATAAGTGATATAAGTTCATATTAAGCAATTATGCATAAAGATCTCGGAAAGTTCGCGAAGCTGTTTGTATTAATCTCGCAAAGTCGCAGAGTTGCAAAGAAAAACTTAAAAAATAGAACTTAGCGGCTTTACGACTTAGCGCGATTAAATGACAAAGTAAATCAAGACAATACTTTTAAATGAACTTATATCACTTATATGTTGGAAATCTCAGGCGTCCAAAAGTGTTTCTCGAAATCTATAATTTGATTATTTACGACTTCAATTCCTTCGCTTTCCAGTAGTTGCTGCATTAAATTAGTTCCATCAAAATGATGTTTTCCGGTTAAGAGACCTTTTCGGTTTACAACTCGGTGAGCCGGAATGTCTTCCATGTTATGGCAGGCATTCATTGCCCAGCCTACCATTCGTGCAGAACGAGCGGTTCCCAATGCTTTCGCAATAGCGCCATAAGAAGTTACTTTCCCGTACGGAATTTGTCTGGCGATCGCATAGACCCTTTCAAAAAAATTATCTTCAGCCATACGTTTAAATTATTTTTACCATTAAGATATTAAGGTTCATAAAGTCAAAGCTTAACTTTTATTGAAAAATAATTAAGAAAGTGAAGTTTTACAAGTAGTGCTTAATTTTCTTAATCTCTTAATGGTTCAATTTTATAAAACCTAAATTTTAATCTTTGAGAATACTTTTACCCGAAATAGTAATTCAGAATATTAAAAAGTGTTGCAAGGGCAATTAGACCTGTGATGCTTCCTATAATCGTATTCATGTTTCGCATCAGGTAATCGGTTTTCTTTTCGATTCTTCCAAAGAAACCAATGTAGCTGTACAAAGCCGCAAACGAACCCAAAACAGATCCGAATACAAAAGTAAAAATAATGTTGTTTTCGAATGCAAAAAGTTGATAAGAAGCCAGCGTAACACTCACCACAACATAATATGGAATAGGGAAGAAGTTCAAACCAGACAATAGCATTCCCAGAAAGAAACGGCTTTTTTTGCTGCTCTTTTTAATCTTCGATTTCTTGGCTTTTGGCTCTTTTGCAATAAACAAAAAGTAAATCGTAAGAATAGAAAAAATAGCAAATCCAACCTCACGCAATAATGTTACTACATCAGGACGATTGTCGATTACCTGCGCAAATAAAACGGCTAAAGAAACCTGAAAAAAGATCACTAAAACTGCGCCGGCAACAAACCATAAAGCGTTCTTTTTTCCCTCTTTCATGTTCACTTTCGCGGCCGTCATATTGATTAATCCTGGCGGAATAATCCCAATGAAAGCGGCAATAAAACCTGAAAGTAATGGGGTAAGTAATGCCATTCAGTTATTTAATGGGTTGGTAAAAACGTTCTTAAAATTAAATTAGTCTTTAATTTTAAAGCGAATATACGTAATTGCCTTGTTAATTTCTAAATATTGTTTCTCGTAAAAAGTCTGAAAAGCAGTAACTTCCTCAGGACTTCCTTCGTTTGTATAAACATTATGGTTCGCGTATAAAACCTCATGTCCCTCACCGTGAAGCAATCCAAGAGTATAACCGTGCATGAATTCACTATCGGTTTTAAGGTTGACAACACCGTCTTTTTTAAGGATTTTTTTATACAATTTCAAAAACTCAGAGTTGGTCATTCTGTGTTTTGTTCTTTTGTACTTGATTTGCGGATCCGGAAAAGTAATCCAGATTTCATCCACTTCATTTTCGTTAAAAATATGGTCGATCAATTCGATTTGAGTACGAATAAAAGCAACATTATGAAGTCCGGTTTCTACAGCAGTTTTTGCACCTCTCCAGAAACGCGCTCCTTTGATATCGATTCCGATAAAATTTTTGTCAGGATATCTTTCTGCTAATCCAACAGAATATTCTCCTTTTCCACATCCTAATTCTAAAACTAATGGATTATCATTTTTAAAGAAATCAGAGTTCCATTTCCCTTTCAGAGGCATTAAATCGCCTACAACTTCTTCTCTGGTTGGTTGAAAAACGTTTTGAAACGTTTCGTTTTCTCTGAATCTTTTTAGTTTATTTTTACTTCCCACTTTTACAAAAATTTTCAGCAAAATTAAGGAATATAAACGAATGAAAATAGCGCAAATATGTATTAAAGTTTTTTAGCCACGAATTGGACGAATTGGCACTAATTTTTTTGCCTCTCCCGATAGCTATCGGGAGAGGCAAAAAAATTACCCGTAATGCGCCTCAGTAATAGGTTTTAATTTAGGATCAAGTGTTTCGTCGTGTTGCGATAAATCCAATCCAATATGTTCGTTTTCTTCAGAAACACGTAATGGAATTATAAAGTTGGTTACTTTAAACAAGAAATAAGCACCGAAGAAAGTAAAGATCGAAACCAAAACCAACGCCATCATATGGTGACCAAAAACATTCCAGCCTCCGTGAAGTAAACTTGCATCTTCGCCGTGAGCAAAAATGGCGGTTAGAATCATTCCCATAATTCCGCCAACACCATGACAGGCAAAAACGTCAAGCGTATCATCAAACCTTTTTGAGAAACGACAATTTACAACCGAGTTAGAAACCAAAGCCGTGATGAAGCCAAAAAACATACTTTCAGGAACCGAAACAAATCCTGCAGCAGGAGTTATGGCAACTAAACCGACAACAGCCCCAATACAAGCGCCAAGAGCCGAAACTTTTCTTCCGTTCATGCGGTCAAAGAAAACCCAGGTTAACATCGCAGCGGCAGATGAAGTTGTGGTTGTGGCAAAAGCCATTGCAGCAGTTCCATTAGCAGCAAGAGCAGAACCCGCGTTGAACCCAAACCATCCAAACCATAACATTCCCGTTCCTAATAATACAAACGGAATATTGGTTGGTATATGATCACTATTTTTTCTTTTACCTAAAACCAGAACCCCTGCCAAAGCAGCAAATCCTGAACTCATATGCACTACTGTTCCTCCGGCGAAATCTTTCACACCAAAATAACTTCCTAAAACACCCGTAGGATACCAAACCGAATGGCACAAAGGCGCATAAATAAAAATGGTAAACAAACTGATGAATAGTAAATACGATATAAAACGAACGCGTTCTGCAAACGAACCCGTAATAATGGCCGGAGCAATAATCGCAAATTTCATTTGAAACAAAGCAAACAACATAAACGGAATCGTATTGGCCAATTGTTTATGAGGCAAAACGCCCACATAATCCATAAAAGCAAAAGTCGTTGGATTACCAAAGAAACTATAAAAATGTTCTCCCGAACCAAAACCTATAGGATCGCCAAAAGCAAGACTAAAGCCCACTACAACCCATAAAAGCGTTACAACGCCCAAACAAATAAAACTTTGCAACATGGTCGAAATCACATTTTTTCTGCCTACCATTCCTCCGTAGAAAAAAGATAATCCCGGCGTCATGATCAAAACCAGACAACAAGAGGTCAACATCCAGGCAACATCGGCAGGAACAATATTGTCCGTGGTGCCAAATTCAGATAATACGTAACTATTTTCAGTAACAGTTGGCCAAAATGCGCCAGTAATACAAACTATACTTATAATAATAAAGGAAATGATCCAGCGTTTTTCTATTTTCATTTTTCAAATACTTTATTGAGCCCTATTTTTTTTGGGGTCAAAGTTAAAAAAAAATAAAGATTTTGATTTTCAGGGCTAATAAAATAGAGGGCGATCTTTTATTTTAGTCAATTTTGTAAAATTCGATCCATTTTTTTGAGAGTATCTTATTTTGCACTTCTAATTTACGGATAAAATTGCCAATTGTATTATAATTAATTTGATATACGGCGCTATAAAGCACTAGAAAAGTTAGGATTATAATAAGAAAGTTCGAAATTGTTTATTTTTTCTGAAGCTTCGTGATCAACACGTCTTCGATTGGCGCTTTTATCTTAGTCACCGCATCCACTTCGTCGTTAGGGATTGTCATCGATAACACATAATGCTGAATCTTCCATTCTTTCCCCACTTTAACCAAAACGCCCGAACCGCGACAAATTTTCATCTGCGTATTCAGCAATTCATCAAACCAGGCAATTTTTCCTGATTTATCAAAAAAGATATGACGTTCCAGGACGGTAAAATTCCAGGTTGTTCCTTTATCAAAAAATGGTTTTGCCCAAACTTTAAAGTCCTTTTTAGTCCAGTTTTCGGTAGCATCGGTTCCAATAAAAATTCCGTCTTCAGCAATTAAATCAAAGTACGCGTCAAATTTCACATCACCAGCAGCCTTATGCCATGCATCGATAGTTTGATTGACTTTGTCTTTCTCAGAAGTTTGTGCATTTGCAAAAGTCGCAACGAATAATAAAAGTAGAATTGATTTTTTCATGGTGTATGTTGTATTTGGATTTAAAGTTAGTAAAAATTTTTTCAGAGGTACAAAGTTACATAGGTTCAAAGGAACAGAGTTTTTTGTTGGGCGAATTTAATCTCGCAATCCCGATAGCTATCGGGATCAGAGTCGCAAAGTTTTTATTTTAAAGCCACAGATTAAAAAGATTCAAATTGATTTAGTTTCGCTCAGATGATAACAGATTAAATTTACAAATCTTCAGCTACCATCTGCTTAAATCTTTTAAATCTGCGTGAAACAAAAATGTTGCGCCTTCGCGAAATTCTCAACGCTGAAATTAAAAAACTTAAAACAAATCCCACCAAGTCAAAGAAAAACCAAAAACTTTGCGACTCTGCGCCTTTGCGAGATTAAATGAAAAAGCAATACAAATCTTATATTACTTATATGGTGAAATCTTACTATATTTGAGAGCTTAAAAATCTACATCATGAATCCAAAAATACTTATCACTTCAATATTTGTTACTTCTCTGATTTTTACCTCTTGCAAGAAAGAACTGGAACCACAGGAAAATACACCAACATCTGAATTGGTCAAACTAGGACTGGCAAAAGACACCACAAAAACACAGCAATCGGTAGTTCAAAATCCGGCGGCGAATCCTAATACCGTAATGGGGGCAACGCAAGGAATAAATCCCGCACACGGACAACCCGGACATCGTTGCGATATTGCCGTTGGCGCACCTTTAAATTCAGCTCCAACACAGCAAGTACAAACAACAAATACGCAAACTGCACAGCCGGTACAAGTAAACGCAGGCCAACAACAAGTAGTAACTACAACTGCAACTCCGGTAAAAGTAGCGAAAGGAATGAACCCGCCACACGGACAACCCGGCCACAGATGTGATATTCCGGTTGGATCGCCTCTAAATTCTCCTGTAGCAAAACAACCTGCTGCGAATACTGCCCAAAGCGGAACCACATCGCAAAACTTTACCGTTACGCCACCACCTGCAAACAATGCAGTTCCGGCCTTATTAAGCACCGAAGAAACAGCAGTAGCAGACGGAATGAATCCTGCACACGGAAAACCCGGACATCGCTGCGATATCGCCGTTGGAGCTCCGTTGCCAAAATCATGATATTTACGTCAATAATAATCTGGGCGTGTCACCAATAAAAAAAGGGGCCAACTTTGCAAATCGCTTAGTCGGCCCCTTTTCTTATTGCTGTCGGGCTTTCACTGCTACTGCGGTAGCTTACTCTATCCCTCACGCGAAACAGTTTTCAGTCTCAGTTTTCAGTGTATTCTTGTCATCAGAGCGAAGTCGAAATGTCATTTTAATATAATATACGTTCCAATTTTCCGTAGAGACGCACAGCAGTGTGTCTAACATTTTTAAACACAATCCCTTTGCGATCTCAAAGCAAAAGCATAATTCACAAAACTTTGTGACCTTTGCGTAATCCTTTGCGGTAAAATTTTCCTTTATTCAATTTCAAAAATCGCCTGAATTTCTACCGCCGAATTAATCGGTAACGAAGCCGCACCAATAGTTGCTCTGGCATGTTTTCCTTTTTCGCCAAAAACCAAAGCCGTCAAATTCGAAGCCGAATTCATAAGTCCTGCATGTTGCGTATATTCCGGAGTCGTATTAAAATATCCTGTTAGCTGCACACATTGTTTTACTTTGTTCAAATCGCCTCCGCAAGCTTCTTTCAAAACCGCAATGACATTCAGCATCGTTTGGTACGTTGCTTCCTTCGCCTGATCTTCTGTAACCGTTGCGCCAACTTTACCCGGATTTAAAATCTTTCCCTCTTTCAACGCCACCTGATTAATGTATACTTTATGATCTGAGATCGTAAACGGAACATAATTTCCAACCGGTTTAGGCGCTTCAGGAAGTACAATATTATTGTCTTTTAAAGTTTTGTTGATGTCGCTTTTAGTTTCAGCCGAAGTGGTTTTTACAGATTTTATATTTTCCGTATTTTTCAATCCCGAAGCCACTCTTGCCAAATCCTTTCCTTGTTCTTTAGCCAAATTCAATTCGCTTTGCGACGGACGAGTTCCCGTTGATCCTGCTAATGAAGTAGCGCCAAAAGGCGTATTTCCCTGCGGAACAGTTTTATCTAAAGTAGCCGTTCCCCTAATTCCCGTTGGTACAATCACCATTCCGTGTGAGGCAAGGATATTCCAGAAAGATAAAATCGCAGCTTCTTTTCCTGCCCCAGATCCTGCCGACATGAATACAGTTGCCGGTTTTCCTTCTAAAGTTCTAGATGTCCAAAGCGGGATACTCTGGCTGAAAAAGTAATTCATATCAGCACTAATATTCGCAAAATGAACCGGACTTCCAAAAGCGATTCCGTCATAATTGGCCAATTCTTCAATTGTAGCAACAGGTAATTTCTCTACTTCAGCATTTAGTTTCTCTTTTGTATTTATCGAAGGAACACGTTTTAAAGTCGCTTTTGTATTTGGATATTCCTGAATTCCTTCGGCAATTGCTTTTGCCATTTTGTACGTTCCGCCGTTTTGAGAATAAATCAAAACCAACACATTGGTTTCAGATGATTTTGTTTGTGCATGGGCACCAAAACCTATAAATATGGCTATTAATAATACAAGTAATTGCTTTTTCATGAGGGTAATTTTAAATAATTTGTAATGGATAATCTCAATTAAGAAGCCTGTTTTATTTTAAAAATCAAGTTCCTTTTTTGGGATTGCAAAATTACTTCTTACAATACCAAAAAGCGTTATTATTATGTTAATCGTGTTTTTCTTTGCATTGTTTATTGTCGATCTGCTAGAAGATTACGAGTGTTTGAAACTTTTAAAATGGGCTGAAGGCCCTAAGAGCAGGAGCGTAGTGCAACGCACTACGAATTAAATCAAAGCAAAAAATTGCCCTGAAAGGGCCAAAGCAAATAGACAATATAGATTCAAATAAAATAGGTATTTTTCAGAAAACATCTTCTAAAATAAGAGAAACTATTCCCTTTAAATTAGGCTTTTGCCCTTACAGGGTTTAAAACAACAATAGGTTTTCATTCATAGTGCTTCGCACCATGCTATTGCTAAGGCTCTTTCAGAGCAAAAGGTTTCGAACAATTAGAAATTAGAAAATAAAAGCTGCAACCCGAACGATAGTGAAAAGGCGAAGCAAATCTGGGTGAAAAATATTTAAACACATAGAAGATAGAATCAAAAATGAACAAAAGAGATTTAAATTGGCGCAGAGCTATGTGTGTTTAAAAAGAAGAGAGAAACGTTGTATGTTTATAGCTCCAGCGGAGCGACATATTTATAGAAAATTAAAAACAACACCCAACAGAACCCCATCGGGGTAATATATTGAATCACGCTAAAAAGTATATGCCGCTCCGCTGGAGCTTTAAATTAAAAATTATACGTTTGTTTTCCGCCACGAAATCACGAATTATTGTTCTTATAAAAATTCGTGAATTCGTGGCGATTTTTTTTATCATTAACTATGCTTAAATGATGCGTCCGCGTATAAAAATATTAAAAAAATAAAATCTGCAGAATCTGCGAAATCTGCGTGAAAAATATTTAAACACATAGAAACATAGGATCAAAAATGAACAAAATAGACTTAAATACAAATCAAGATTTGACACATAGCTATGTGCATTTAAACAAATGAAATGTCTTTTTTTAAAGCTTGCAAAATCTATGTATCTATGTGTTTAAAAAACTCAATCTAAAAAGTTAACTATTAATTTTCTAACTTCGAGGAAACAAATCGCCTTATGATGAAAAAAGCAATTGTATACGGAGCAAGCGGGTTAGTAGGATCTTATATTCTCGAAACGTTGTTGAATAATGCCAATTACAAGCAAGTAATAATCGTAGTCAGAAAAGATCTAAACATTCAGCATCCAAAACTAAAAACAATAATAGGAGATTTCAATTCCTTGCCCGAAGTGGTAAAAGACATTGCAGTGGATGAAGTTTTTATAGCACTCGGAACCACGCAAAAGAAAACACATGATAAAAAACTATACTATCAAATCGATCATGATTATCCGGTATTAGCAGCTAAACTAGCCAAAGAGAACGGAGCGAAAGCCGTATTCCTGGTTTCGGCTATTGGAGCAAATGCAAAGTCGTCAATATTTTATACCAAAATGAAAGGTGAAACCGAACAGGATATTATCAATCTGAATTTAGATCACACCTATATCTTTCGTCCTTCGATGATTTTAGGAGATAGAAAAGAAAGCCGGCCGTTGGAAAAAGTATTCATTGGGATATTCAAATTCATAAATCCTTTGTTTATGGGAGAAATGAGTAAATATAAAGGAATAGAAGCAGCCGATATCGCCAAAGCAATGGTCAATAGTGCAGGAGAACTCAACGAGAAAGTCAAAATATTGCATTGGGAAGAAATGACCAGTTTGCTGAAATAAAAAATGGCATTATCCTGATTAGAGATAATGCCATTTGCATTTGATATATATAAATTAAAACGATTTCTGTTTTTCGAAAGTCGTAGTAAGTGATTTTTTTGCTTTGGCAAGAGCACCGCTAAACGCTTTTTCAAGTGTATCCGAGTGATCTGTTACGGTTAAGGGTTGTAAATTGGCTACACGAACTTCAATCACGCATTTTTTATCGTTTAAGCTGAATTTTTCTCCGTTTTCATCTCCAAAATGTACTTCAATGCGGGTTATTTTTTCTTCAAAACGGGCTAAACCTTTTTCTAATTCTTCAGAAAAATAAGTTGCTAATCTTTCGTGTCCTTCGATGTTCTTGTCGGTATTGATTTGAATTTTCATATCGGTTTATTTTTAATGATTATTCTCAAAGCTATCTTTTTTAGAATGAAAAGCCAAGTGAGTTAATAAAACATTATGAAAAAATGTTGGAAAATTTCAAGGCCTTTTTTTGTCAGATTTGACGATTAATGCTTATTTTAGGAATAGTGTCAATATATATTTAAACTTCAAGTTTCAAAAACTCTTCGACTTCGCTCAGAGTGACAAATCCTTGTCGAGTTTCTTGTGTGATTGCTTCGTTCCTCGCAATGACAAGATTGTGTTAACTAGCGGGCGTTTTATATAAGATTGTGTGACAATAAGTAATTTACTTCTCCTTCTTCCCCCATTTAATTTTCATTTTTCCTTCGTCGTCCAGCGCAATTAAGTGCAGGACAATTCCGCGGTCGCGGACGGCGTCGCGTTCTGATTTGGTGGCGAGTTTGATGTCGTTTTTGGAGTTTCGGAGTGGGATGGTGAGGGCGAGATTGGTGCCTCGGCCAAAGGAATAAATACCTTCGGCATCGAGGTTTAAGACGCTGGAACTAATGGTGAAATTATTGACATCGATTTGCTCTCCGCGCAATTTAAGTTTGCCGGATAAATCGCTAAACGTGATATTCTCAACATCGCGGAACGGAAAGGCAAACTTGCCAATTTTTACGATAGGCGCGAAGTTTAACAAAGCGCCCTGATTGACATTGAACGCCAGATTGCCGTGCATAGAATTGGTGATCAGCTCGCCATTGCTGTTGATGAATCCGGTAACATTGGCCTGACTGCTGAGTTTTCCTTTGATATTATTAGGACTAAAAGA
The DNA here is from genome assembly GCF_009664855.1 of Flavobacterium sp. SLB02. Classification (GTDB taxonomy): domain Bacteria; phylum Bacteroidota; class Bacteroidia; order Flavobacteriales; family Flavobacteriaceae; genus Flavobacterium. The sequence continues at coordinate 4,880,392 of NZ_CP045928.1, read as the reverse complement.
GGTAACGCCAAAGTTGTTGAATGACTTTAAAAAACTTGCAATATCAACCCTGTTTACCTGCGCGTTGGAGCTAAAAGCAAAGTTTTTTCCGCTTGGTTTTACTTCGCTGTTAAACGTGATGCTTCCGCCGGAAGTTTGCAGCGATCCGTTTTTAATAACCAATTTCGAATCGATCATCTGTACGGTTGCGGTGGTTTTGGTTGCGGTCAATTTATTGTAATTAATTTTATCGGCTTTGATGTCGATTACTACGGAACATTTGTCGATTACGGTTTTTAAATGATTCGAAATCGAAGGTCTTTTGGTGGTTTTGGCAACGGCTTTTGTTTTCTGGGAAGTAGCCAAAACACCCAGGAATTGTTTGATATCAATATTAGGGCAATAGATTTTCCAGTTTACAATCATTTTTTCGGGAGCGTCATAATAAAGGTTCAGGAAATTGTCAATTTTTCCTTCGATGAAAATCGTATTCTTATTGTGTTTATAGGTAATTTGTTTAATTAGTAAGGCTTTCTCAGTAAAATCAAGATGTATGTTGGTTTTTACGGCGTGAACATTCTTTGGGATATAATGAAACGAGGCGTCATCGACATCGACTTTACCAATAAAACGTGGTTTGGTGATGTACAAATCGACAATATCAAACTGAAATTTCAGATTGGCTTTTGCATGGCCGGCCGAAAACTGAATCCATTTGTCGTTGCTGATTTGGTTGAGTCTTTCGACATCAAAATCTGAACTTACGTTTCCGGTTGCAACTGGTTTTTCGAGATTATTAATGGCCAATTGCGGAATCGTAAGCGGAATATTCTCGTATTCGCCCGCAAATCTCGTCAGGATAATTGCCGAATTGGCGTCGTTGTAACCGTCTTTTGGTTTGAAATTATTGGTAAATATTCCTTTAAAATTACATTTTTTGATTAATCCGTCGGGAATACTCAATTCGTTGTCTTTTATAATGGCCTGAACGACAATTTTTGGATCTCCTTCGGCATTAAAATCCCCTTTGATGTCGCAATTGACATCGATAGGTTTACTTAAATTAAAGCGGTTAAGCTTCGAACTTATATTGGCTGATAATACATTTGAAGCATTTTGCCATAAAATAGTAGTGCCAATATTGATTCCGAAAAGGGCATTTCCTTTGGCCAAATTAAAAAAGGCAATAATATCAAAACCGTCTGTGCCAATCTTTAGATTTTTGGTTACGACGTCAATTCGTTCCTTTTGTGAAGAATACGCAACATTAAAAGTTCCTTTGAGTTCTTTTTCTTTGGCAAAACTGCCGTGTACGGTATTAAATGCTAAACTCTTTATTTGTGTGTCCAGAAAAACATCGGTTTGCCAATTGTCGCCGTCGTAATCTACTTTTGTCTTTAAACTCGAAACATCAAAATCAAATAATTTATGGCCAAGGCGATTGTCCAGAATAAAATGAACATCGTTGAGGTCAATCTGGTCAATGGTAGTTTCCCGATCTGATTTGTTTTCGGGCGATTTTTTCTTTTTGGGTTTAAAGATATCAGCGTTCGAATAACCGTCTTCGGCTTTATAGACATAAATATTGGCGTCGTTGATGAGGATTTTATGAATGTTGATTTCGTTTTGCAGTAAACTCCAAACGTTCAAACGCGCTTCGATTTCGGTCGCCTTTAGTAAAGTATGTTTGTGCGTTGCCCATTGATTGTCTTTGAGTTCGACATCTTTTAGGGCTAAAGTAAAATTGGGAAAACCGGTTAGAAACTTATAATGAAAATCGCCAATATGGAATTTTCCGTTGATGTTTTCATTGATTTTGGTATTGATCTTGGCAATGATTTCGGTTTTATTTTGATTAAAATAAATTGACAATCCACCACAAGCAAGTAATAACAACGCAATAAGTCCTAATACGAAAAAGCCAAAGCGTTTTGCATATTTTTTAAATCGAACCGATTGAAAGAAGTTTTTTATGTGGTGTAAATTTGCTGTCATCTCGAAGAATTTTCCGGATTACTAAAGATAAGGTAAAAAATCGAGCTTATTTTAAAAAGATGTGCTGCAATACATGTAAGTTATAACTTATTTTATAAAAACATGGGAATCGTATAATAAATGACAATGCATTTATAATTAAAACTAATTTAAGAATGGTGGTTCATTTGTATTTAATTTTTAAATTTGTACTCTAGTTTGAAACGAAACAATTCAGACAATAATTTTAAAAGAAAAGAAATTATGGCATTAGCAATAACAGATGCTACTTTTGATGAAGTAGTTTTGAAATCAGATAAACCAGTAATGGTAGATTTTTGGGCAGCATGGTGCGGTCCTTGTAGAATGGTTGGTCCAATCATTGACCAAATCAGCGAAGAATACGCAGGTAAGGTAGTTGTTGGTAAAGTGGATGTAGATGCTAACCAGGAATTCGCTGCAAAATATGGTGTGCGTAACATACCTACCGTTTTGGTTTTTCATAACGGTGAAGTAGTAGGAAAACAAGTAGGAGTTGCTCCGAAACAAACCTACGCAGATAGTTTAGACGCTTTGTTGTAATCGTAAGATTATGATTTATATAAAAGAGGTTTGGCGAAAGTCAAGCCTTTTTTATTTGCTTGATTTTAAAGGTTTTTTTGCCACAGATTAACACAGATTAAAAAGGATTTTTTTTGCCACTAATTTCACGAATTAGCACTAATTACTTTGAGCTTAAGATTCAATTTCACAAATTAAAAATGTGGTTTGTTTTTACCGCAAATTTCCGCGAATTATTTATTTTGATATTGCTCAAAAAAGTTAGCCACAGATTAAAAGATTTTCACAGATTATAAAATCATTTTAATCCTTTTAATCTGTGGCAAAAAAAACGCACTGAATTTTAATTCGTGCTAATTCGTGAAATTAGTGGCAAACTTTTATCGTAAAGGTAGTTCCTGAATCTTGCTGAGAATTGACTTCGATTTTGCAATTGATGGCTGTAGCCAAATCACGAATCAAGTGCAATCCTAAACCTGATTTGATGCCTATTACTTCTGAATCGTGGTATAAGGCTTTGAATTGTTCCTGAGTTCCGCCTGGACCATTGTCTGAAATGGAGAGATGTTGAACTTCGTTTTCCTGGTAGGCTTTCCAGATTATTTTTCCGTTTGGGGTTTTGTCGAGGGCTTTTATGGCGTTTCCGGTAAGATTTCGGATGATGGTTTTAAGGTAGTTTTCATCGGTGTTTAGCATGATATTTTCAGGATCTTCAAATGAAATCTGGATATTCTCTATGCCTGAAAAATGCTTTTGTGTTTCTTCGAATAAAACCGCTATCGGGATTTCTTTAAAATGAGGTTTGAAGTTTTCCATTTGGCCTTTGCTCCATAATAGAATATCTTCCATAGAGGATAATAAATTCTCGGCTCCGGTGATAACTTTGGTTTGCATTCGTGCAGCCATTTCTTCATCAATCAATTCGGGGTTTTCTTTTTGAAGATGTAAAAAGTGAATTAAATTCGAAACCGGACTTCGTAAATCATGGTTCAAAATACTAAAGAACCGCGCTTTTATTTTGTTGGCTTCGTCGAGTTCCTGATTCAAAAGCTGTAATTTCTGATTGGTTTTCTTTCGGTTTTGGTTTTGTTTGAACAATAATAATCCAATAATACCAACGAGAATTAATCCCGAAATTAAAAATATGCGTTGCTTTTTGGCTTCGTCAATCTGAATATTTTTAAGCGTGTTTTGAGTCGAAAGATTCTTGATTTCCTGTCCCTTGGTTTTGTTTTGGTAACGGGCTTCGGCATTGGCAATATTTTGCTTCGCTGATTCCTGCATCATTTCGTCATTCGACTTGCTGTAGATTTCGTTATAATAAAAAGCTTCTTTCCAGAGTCCTAATGCGGCATAACTTTGAGATAGTTTTTTATTGATATTTACAAAGGATTCCTTATCGTAGGTCAAAGCATTTTTCGACGCTTTTTTTAAGGTTTCGATGGCCTTTTTATAGTCTCCTTTTTCATATAAAATTCTTCCCATTACGGCGTTGGCTTCCATAATAATATCCTGATCGTTGGATTTTTTTCCTAATAAAACTGCTTTTTTAGCATAACCAAATGCAGTATTTATTTGGCCTGCATTGGCGTAATATTCAGATACGCTTCTATTGGCAAAACTTAAATTAAGAAATAAAGAATCTTTTTTAGACGGAAAAGTATAAGCTAAGTTGTAATATTTTTGAATGCTGTCAAGGTTTTTTAAAGGAACAAAACATTGCAGATAATAGTTGCAGGAAAAAGCGCTGATATAAGGCGAAGTTTTGATGTAAGGCTGGGCATAATTAAGGTATTCAATGGCCTTATTAAATTGTTTCATTTTGGTATAAGCCGCCGCAATCTGGCTATACGAAACGCCAATGGTTTCATCATTTGCTACTGTTTTTTTTAGTAGTTTTTTATAGTTAATGGCTTGTAGTTGATAACTAATAAAAGTTTCATATTGAGCATTATCAAGATAATATTCGCCAAGACTTCCGTATAGTACAGATTTTGTATACGTGCTTTTTGTGGTGTCAAGAACTTGTTTGATGTAGGCTATTAATGCTTTTCTTTTCGCAGTTTCATTTAGTGCATAATAGGCATAGCTAAGACGCATCAAAGTCGAAGTTTCGTTTTTAAGATGTCTGGCTTTTTGCGCAAATTTTAAGGCAAGCTCATAATTAACAGACGCTTCTCTGGTCTGATTATTATTGAATTCATAAGCGTTTCCTTTTAAGAAATAAAACCTTGATTTATAAGCAAGCTGATCTTTCGAAAGTTCAATTCCTTTTTGGGCGGCGATGATGAGTTTAGGATAATCTTCGGCATCCAAAACTTCATTGGTATATTTTAGCCAGGCTTTTAGTTTTTCTGGTTGGGTTTTATACTTTGCCAAAATAGGTTCCTGCTGTGCAAAAACAGTCAAGTTGATGAATAGCAAAAACAAGAACCACATTTTTTTCATTAGAAGAGGTTTAGGTTTTCCTTATAACTTCTTCCCACAGGAATAGCTATGTTGTTGTTCAGAATAATTTCGGTTGAATTTATCTTTTGAATAAATTGTTTCTGAACCGCAAAACTTCGATGAATCCTGATGAAAGACTGAAAATGATCTTCTTTCAACAAATTACCAATACTCGATAAAACGCAATGTCTTTTTTTATCGGTTATAACAAGTGTATAATCTTTTAGTGCTTCGAGATATAAAATCTCATGCAGTTTGACTTTCGTTTGTTCGTGACCTTCTTTAATATAAATGGTATCGCCGCCAATACTGGCTTCAAAAAGAGATGCTTTGAGTTTGATTTCCATAAATTCTTCGATACGGCTTACGGTTTGTGCAAATCGATCCAGTTTCAATGGTTTTACGATAAAATCTAATGTTTCAATCTCAAAACTTTCTACGGCATGTTCAGGATGTGCGGTTATAAAAATACAAACTGGAATTTCTAATGCTTTTTTTCTAAACTCAATTCCGTTCAAGCCTGGCATATCGATATCCAGAAATAAGATGTCGACTTTTTCTTTTTCGATAAACGGAAGCGCGTCTTCAGCCGATTCAAAAACACCCAGAATATCCAGAACAGGAAATTTTTTGGCAAATGATAATACCGTAAGTCTGTCTATTTCGTCATCATCGATAATAATACAAGTGTATTTTTTGGTCATTTATCTTGAATTTATGTCGTCTGTCTATTTAAAATGTTGTTCGTCTATTAGTGGTTTTTCGGCCCATTTTAATCCTGCAAATTTGTCTTGTAATTCAATCATCAGATAAAAAGAAACACTCTTTTACAGTCATTTGATTATTGCAAAAATAATGTTATTGAATTAAATACGAATCATTTAGCCAAATTTAAAACCAAAATTATTATGAAATTTTCAAAAACCATTTTTACTATTTTATTAGTTGCCATTTCTACCATTTCATGCAGCAGCGATGACGGAACCGACGGAGTAAACGGAACCGACGGACAAGCCGGGGAAAAAGGTGCAACCGGAACAGCAAATGTTATCTATAGTGCGTGGCTAACAGCGCCAACGGCAGTTGCAGAGACAATAGATGGAACTTCAGGAATGTCTACATCGATTAATGCACCACAACTATCAGAAGATATTCTGGCAAAAGGAACCGTATTGGTTTATGTATCTTTTGGTTCAGGTACTTACACATTGCCTTACACGTCGACAGCGGGCGGATTTGTGAATACAATTACTGCTATTTCTACAGCAAAGAAAATCAAACTATTCAGATTCAGACATGACGCAGGAGGAACGGTAAATCTTCCAACATCGCTTAGCTGGCGTTATATTTTGATTCCGGGTGGCGTTGCGGCTGCAACATCAAAAACTGCAAAACCGGATTATGCTAAAATGAGTTACCAAGAAGTGTGCGCTCATTTTAATATTCAACTATAATTTAAAAAGAATACAAAATAATTTATTGAACGAAAGAAGAACCAAATAACTATATTATTATGAAAACTTTAAAAACCATTTTTACGATTTTATCCGTTGCATTATTAACCATTTCCTGCAGCAGCGATGATGATAAAGAAGATACCGTTAAGTATAACGAAGAAAATCCTCTTGATGCTTATATGGCCGGTTCAGGATTTAGCCAGAAAGCAGTCGATGTAAAAAACTCAGGAATTTACGAATACGGTTTCAGTTTTAAACCTACAGTAACGGGTAAAATAAATGCTTTGGTGGTAAAAATTCCAGATGTAAATGCTGCTTTAAGAATCACTTTATGGGATGCGGCGACCAAAACGGTTATAAAATCTGAAACGATAAATGTACCAACCGCAAATGTTACCGTAGAAAAAACAATCACTCCAATTGCGCTTACAAAAGATAAAGAATACTTTTTTACCGTAAACAGCGACGATTGGATCAACAGAACAAAAACTGACGGATCTGCTGCGACGTATCCTATTACGGCAGGAAATATCATAATTACAGGATATGCATATATTTCAAGTACGGCTGCAGAAACTATTTTTCCAACCAATGCGCGCAATACGTATTATGCAGGAGATATAACTTTTAAATTTCAGCAAACTCAATAATTTTATTTTTGGATAGTTAGAATTAGTATGTTTGGAAAAGGTCTGGCAATAGTCAGACTTTTTTTTAGAAATTAACGTAAATTTGATAACCTTTTTTTAGATAATTAGTCACTTTAAATAATTGAATATGAAAGCAATATATTTATTAATTGTAATGTTGAGCACTACAATTGTTTTAGCTCAGAACAAAGATGAAGTACTTAAAAAAATTATTCAGCAACAGGAATTAGACTGGAATAAAAATGATATGAAATCCTTTTCTCAGGCTTTTAGTGAAGATGCTGTTTTAATTAATTTTCTAGGAATGTACTGGAAAGGAAAAGAGGAAATAATGACTCAGTTTTCTCATATTAACGAATGTTGTATAAAACCAACATCGATAAAATTGGAATGGATAGATGTTAAATTTTTATCTGAAAATGCGGCTTATGCACATATAAAAGAAACTTTAACGGCAAAAGAAGATTATGTTGTTCCAGGAGGAGTGGTTAAAAAAGGAACTGTAAACAGTAAATTTATTACGGCAGTTTTCGAAAAACAGAATGCTATATGGAAAATTACTACTATGCAGGTAACTCAGGTAAATGCTCAGCCAAGATAATTTTGAAATAACACATTTAAAAAGCTTGCCACTCCCGATAGCTATCGGGATAAATGATTTACACAGATTAAAAAAAATCATTTTAATCTGTGGCAAAAAGAATTTTAATTCGTGTTAATTCGTGAAATTCTTGGCAAACTTTTTTTATTTTTACAGATCTAACATTCTTTTAAAAATGAAAATTTTCTACAGCTTTCTTTGTGTTCTTGCATTTACTACAATTGGTTTTTCTCAATCGAAACAAAATGAAAATCTTCTTTTAGAAAATGGTGTTTCAGAGCAATTGGCTATTTTTCGAAAAAAACAGGTTTCAGATATTCGATATGATTTGGAATTCGAAATTCCGAATCAAAAAGCGGAAGATATCAAATCAGATTTGAAGCTGTATGTGACTTTATCTGATTTAAGTCAGCCTTTGTATTTAGATTTTAAAGAGAAAACATCCAACATAAAATCAATTCAGGTTAATGACAAAACTATTGCCATTGTTCATGAGAAAGGGCACATTGTTATTGCTGCTAAAGACTTGATTTTAGGAAAAAACACAGTTGCGATTTCGTTTATAGCAGGAAATTTGTCTTTAAACAGAAATGATGATTTTCTTTATACCTTATTAGTTCCGGATCGCGCGAGCACTTTATTCCCATGTTTAGATCAGCCCGATATAAAAGCAACTTATAAATTGAGTTTAACGGTTCCTAAAGACTGGACCGTTTTGGCTGGAGCCGATGTAAAAGAGGAAGTAGAAAAAGGAAATTTTACAAGTTATACTTTTGGTGAATCAGATAAAATGAGCACCTATTTATTTTCGTTTGTTGCAGGGAAATTCAAAACGGTAACGCAGCAACCGGGAAATAGAGAAATGACGATGTTGTATCGCGAAAATAATGCAGAGAAATTCAGGGTAAGTGTAGATACTATTTTTAGATTACACCAACAATCCGTAGACTTTTTAGAAAAATATACCAATTATAAGTTTCCTTTTCAAAAGCTGGATTTTGCTTCGATTCCCGTTTTTCAATATGGCGGGATGGAACATGTTGGGGTGATTCAGTACCGGGAATCGACCTTGTTTTTGGATAATAGTTCAACCGACAGCGAGAAATTAGATCGCGCTAAACTGATTGCACATGAAACCTCGCATATGTGGTTTGGGGATTTAGTTACTATGAAATGGTTTGATGATGTCTGGATGAAAGAGGTGTTTGCCAATTTTATGGCAGACAAAATCATGAACCCGATTTTCCCGAAAGTCAATCATAATTTACAGTTTCTAACAGCGCATTATCCTAATGCTTACGCGGAAGATCGTTCGTTGGGCACGCATCCTATAAAACAACATTTAGCGAATTTAAAAGACGCAGGTTCGCTTTATGGAGCCATTATTTACAACAAAGCACCTATTATGATGCGCCAGTTAGAAGCTTCGATGGGGGCGGCAGCTTTTCAGAAAGGAATCGAAAAATACATTAAAAAATACGCTAATGATAATGCTGACTGGAATAATCTGGTCGAAATTCTGGATGCCGAAACACCACTTGACATGAAAAAGTGGAGTGAAGTTTGGGTGAATAAATATGGAAGAGCGATTTTTAATAATCAGATAAAATACGATGCTCAAAACCGAATTTCATCGTTTGAAATTTGGCAAGAGGCAGAAGGCAAATCGGATAATGTGTGGCCTCAGATTTTTGATATTGGTTTGGTATATTCTGATAAGGTAAAAGTACTTAGTGTTACTATAAAAGACAGGAATTTATCACTGAAAGAAGCGATTGGACTTGAAAAACCGCTTAGTATCATTTACAATTATAATGGTTTTGGTTACGGCGTTTTTCCGCTTAATGGTAATAATTTAGAATCTGTTTTGACTTTGAAAGATGAGGTAGCAAGAGCGTCAACGTATATCAATATTTATGAAAATACCTTAACGGGAAATGTTGCTCCAAGCAAAGCTTTTGATTGTTTTATAAAAGGAATCCAGCAGGAAGAAAACGAATTGGTTCTGAAGGTAATTACCAATCAGACAAGTAATGTGTTTTGGAAATTTCTAACTCAAAAACAACAAAACAAAGCGCAGAAACAATTGGAAGATGTTTTGTACAAACGTTTACAAGCCAATTTATCAAGCAACATCAAAAAGACTTTATTTAATTTATTCAGTTCGATTGCGTATTCCAATTCGGCGAAAGCCAAATTATATTCGTTATGGAATAAAGAAAAAGTGATTCAAAGCTTGAAATTAAACGAAGACGATTATACCAATATGGCCATGAATCTGGCTATATTTAAACATGCTAAAGCCGATGAAATTCTGAATAAAGCCAGAACAACGATCACAAATCCGGACAAACAAAAGCGATTTGAGTTTTTGCTGCCATCTTTATCAAAAGACGAGTCGGTTCGTGATGCTTTTGTAAAATCATTAAAAGACGATGAAAATAGGGAGAAAGAATCCTGGGTTGCTGTAGGTTTGGCAAATATCAATCATCCGTTGCGTAAGGAAAGTGCTCAAAAATATATCAGGTTTTCATTAGATTTGGTGGAGGAAATTCAGCGTACGGGAGATATTTTCTTCCCGAAAGACTGGCTGAATAATACGATTGGGAAATATTCATCGAAATATGCTTTTGATGAAGTGCAGCGATTCTTAAAAGAAAACCCTAATTTTAGTCCGATATTAAAACGAAAGCTGTTGCAGGCGACAGACGGTTTATACCGCGCACAAAATATTAAAAAAGAAACCGAATGAAAATCGAATCGGAAATAGAGAAAGTATCCAGTTTTCAGCATCTCGAAATGCTGGCAAATCAGGTTGTAGAAGGTTTTATATCCGGAATGCACAAGAGTCCGTTTCATGGGTTTTCGGCGGAATTTGCGGAACATAAAGTGTATAATGCCGGAGAAAGTACCAAACACATCGACTGGAAATTATTCGCTAAAACAGATCGCTTGTATACGAAACGTTTTGAGGAAGAAACCAATTTACGATGCCACCTTATTGTCGACAATTCGTCATCGATGCATTATCCGGAACTTAAATCAGGTCAGCCTTTTTATGAAAAGAAGATTGGTTTTGCGGTTTTAGCATCGGCAGTTTTAATGAATATCTTGAAGAAACAACGCGATGCTGTGGGTTTAAGCGTTTTCTCAGACAGTTACGAATATTACGCTCCTGAAAAAGGAAGTGATCGCCATCATAGAATGCTGCTCAATAAACTAGAGCAATTATTAGAACAGCCAAAAGTCAAAAAAACAACCGACACTATTACGTATCTGCATCAAATTGCCGAGAAAATGCATCGCCGTTCTATGATTATTATATTTACGGATATGTTCCAGTCTGAAGATGATGAGAAGCTGTTTAACGCTTTGCAACATCTTAAACACAACAAACACAAAGTAGTTTTGTTTCATGTGGTAGACAATGAAACAGAGCTAAAATTTGACTTTGACAATACACCACGAAAGTTTATTGACTTAGAATCGGGCGAAGAAGTATCGATTTTTGCTGATAACGTAAAAGCAGAGTATGAAAAAAGGGCAGAGGAGTACTTTAAAAAACTATCATTGACTTGTGCAAAGAACCAAATTAAGTACGTTCCGGTGAATGTTGGCGATAATTTTGAAAAAATATTGACTACATATTTAGTTGAAAAACAAAACTTTGGCTGATAATTTAAAAATATATTTAATTTTTTTTAGCAAAACGCTTGCAGAAATGAAATTCTGTACTATCTTTGCAACCGCAATAACGCAGAGGTTTGGTAGTTCAGTTGGTTAGAATACATGCCTGTCACGCATGGGGTCGCGGGTTCGAGTCCCGTCCAGACCGCAATATTGGGAAAAGCCTTTCTTAACGGAAAGGCTTTTTTGCCCAAATACGGTATCTAAGATTAGTTGTGTTGTTTTGCTACGACTTTGTAACTCGTAGCTGGTTTAGTAGTTAGACCAATGAAAAGCTTTCCACTTTTGTGGATGGCTTTTTTGATTTAGGACACTTTTGATTTAACGGATCAATACGTAAACCGGATCAAACGCAAAGTTTGGGGATTAGGCAAAAAGAGGATCAAACGCAAAGTTTGGGGATTAGGCAAAAAGATTAGATAATCTGAATAAGAAGAAATCTACTTTACGCACACCTCTAAATTGACTTCTGAACGCTTTTACTTTAGCATTGAATGATTCAGCAGAAGCATTAGTACTTCTATTATCAAAATAGTTTAAGATTGATTGGTAATTAACCGTTATAGTATTTAAAAGAATATTAAAATTTTTAAACCCTGAGTCCTCTACATTCCTGTACCAATGTGCCAGTTTGGTCATCGCAATATGTTTATTGTTATGATTGTTGTAAATACCTCGTAGTTGTTGGGTTAAACTGTAGGCTTT
>NZ_CP045928.1:4853141-4861813 GCF_009664855.1 Flavobacterium sp. SLB02 | reverse complement strand
ACTGAAAAAGCTTCTGAGAAATCAGAAGCTTTTTTCTTTTTATATGCTTTTGAGTTTTTGTTCCTAAAGTTGTTGATAAACATGAAGATTGTTAAAAATAAGAGAGAGGGAATTAATTCCCTCTCTGTTGTAATTCAAATTGATGAATTTAAAGTATTATTATCTATTGAAGGTCGCTTTGCTTAACACATACTGGTAACTTGTCTGGATTTGGGCAATAAGACGGTCCGCTAAAACAATTTTTAGACGTGTCTGGTACAGGACATCCAGGATAGTTACTTCCGCCATTAATAGATTTTAATTCATTAACGGTTAATTCTACAGCGCCATTTAAGTTTAATTTTTTCAACATGATCTATTGTTTTTTTTGTTTGATTAATATCCCAATCATTTTAAGACACTTGGAATTTATGTCTGAAACATTAAATAAGTATTCGTTTATTTTTGAAAAACTATATACTTATCCTTACAAATATTAAATTTTTATTCTGGTATAAGCGCTTTTTCTATTGATTTAATACATTGTTACGCAGATAATTTATAAATTATTAATGAGTATAAAATGTTTTGAATTATTAGGCATGATGTGTATTTTAAAGCTCTTGTTGTTGTATGTTGAATAAAAAGGGGTATTTCATGAGTCAAATTTTTACTTTCGAAAGATTTTACAATTCCGAAATAAATACATTGAAGTACATTATATAAAAGCTCCGTTTTGGAGTTTTAAGATGTGTTGGTACGAATAGGTTCTAATTTGTTTGATTATAAAGAGAATATTAAAATTCATTTTATCGGATTTCAATTATAGTCTGTGGTTTTAACCACGGGAAACTAATTGTTATGATCGTGATAAATAATTATGTCTCAATAATTGAAAATATTGACGATGTTTTAAAAACAACACATTGAAATTTATACGAAAAATAGTAGTAAATATTCTGCGCTTTCACAAAGCGGTCAAGATTTGCTTGGAATTTGGAATTTTAAAGGTTTGGAATTTCTTTAAAATCAGTTCATTAAAAATATTTCAATTTTTATTCGCAAAAACCCTTGCAGAATCAAACTTCTGTTGTATTTTTGCACTCACAATAACGCAGTTGGTTTGGTAGTTCAGTTGGTTAGAATACATGCCTGTCACGCATGGGGTCGCGGGTTCGAGTCCCGTCCAGACCGCAAATATTGGGAGAAGCCTTTCTTAACGGAAAGGCTTTTTTATTTTTAAGGTTTAACCGCAAAGAGCGCTATGATTTACGCAAGGTTCGCAAAGTTTTTTTTATACTTTGCGAACCTTGCGTTTTCACCTTGCGAACTTTGCAGTTAAATCTACACAATCCATTTTGAAATTTGGAATTTTTTAAAATTTTGGAATTTAAATTTCCCTACATTTATATCACAAGAAAGATATTCGATTTACTTCAATGGAACATTCCGGTCAGAAACTAGATAAATACTATATCAAAAAAGTAGATGCTGATAAAAAAAGCATTTACTGTCACCATGATTTGATGGGAGAATTATTTGTGCCTACTCATAAACACGACAAAGCGCAATTGTTATATGCCGAAGGCGATGTGGTTTTTGTAACGACGGAAACCAAAACCTACTTTTTGCCAGCAAGACATTTTATTTGGATTCCGAGTGATGTTGCGCACAGTATTGAACCAAAATCTGAAAGTGTTACAATGCGGAATTTATATTTTCCCGTTGAAAAAGACGAAGATGTATTTTATAAAAGAGAAGGTATCTATCCGGTCAATAATCTTTTATTGCAAATGATGCTTTTTACGAATAGGTGGAATGGTGATCTTAAAAAAGGAAGTCCGAATTTTGCCATTGCCAAAGCGATCAAAGCAATATTACCTCAAATTTGCCTGACCAATTTACCTTTAGAGTTACCACAGCCCAAAGATCCGCGTTTGAGTAAAATTTTGCGACATATAGAGAATAATCTGGGAGAAACAATTCTGTTTGCTGAGGTGGCGCATCAATTTGGGTATAGCGAACGCTCTTTGTATCGCTTGTTTCAGAAAGACCTTAATATGTCATTCATTCAATATTATACCATTCGAAGAATATTAAAAGCTATTGAATTGCTGCTTGACAGAAAACTTTCAGTCAAAGAAGTCGCTCAGGAAGTAGGTTATAGTAGTGTACCGACATTCAGTAATACTTTCTTTAAATTCCTCGGACAAAGACCTTCTGATTACTTAAATGGAGAAGATATCTTGAGAACTAAATAGAAAGTTTTTTGCCCACGGATTTTACTGATTTAACAGATTTCCACGGGTTTATTTTTATAATATCTGCAAAATCAACTTTAATCTTTTTTAAATCTGCGTGAAACCCCAATTTGTTTGATTTTTCACAACTTGTTGTTTTTCAATATTTTAATATATCGTTTTCGAAAAATAAAATTTTAACATTTGTCCGAAATGAATATGTTATTGACTTTTTAGAATTATCAGTCAACGAAAAAATGCAGGAACTTTGCAGTATTAAAATATTTATATATTCATGTTCCTTAAAACAACAAATTCTACAGAAGATTGTTTTCTCAAAATCGTGTTGATATTTATAATCGTATTAACATTCAGTAACGTACAAGCTCAGGAAATTCACTCGGTTTCGTTAAGCGAAGCGTTGAAACTGGCCAAAGAAAACAACAAAAAAATCCTTAGATCTCAATTAGAGACGACGCTCTCAGGGCAAAACATCAAAGAAAGAAAAGAACTCCGTTTGCCGGACATCGAATTAAACGGTGTGTATTCGAGAATTACCAATATTACGGAATTTAAAGGAAGCGGTTTCTTAAAGGATAAAGAAGTAACCAAAGCGATTCCTGAAATTTATGAGGTGAATTCCACTTTTAAAATGCCAATTTATGCCGGAAACAAGATCAATAACGCCATCAAAATTGCCAATCAGGAAAATGAAATTGCCAAAATAAAAAGCGAAAAGACTGAAAATGATATCGAGCTTGAAGTGGTGGCTAATTATCTGGCAATCTATAAAATGATGGAACTTCAGAAGATTTTTGAAGAAAACATCAAAGAAGAAAAAAGCCGATTAAAAGAAGTTCAGTCCCTTCAAAAACATGGAACCGTTACAAAAAACGAAGTTCTTAGGGCAGAATTACAACTTTCGGATCGTGAACTGAACTCCTTGACGAATTCTAAGAATATAAAGATCGCATTGCATGATTTAAAAACGTTGATTCAGCTTCCGGAAAATGAAGAAGTAGCGATTGATACTACGGCCAATATGGATAAAATGAGCGGTCTGGATCCGTATGATTTTTATTTACAAAAAGCTTTTCAGAACGAAGAAATGCGAATCGCCAGTCAGGAATTGAACATCAAAAAAACAGAACTGAAGTTGGTGAAAGGAAATTATTTGCCAACGGTAAACTTCTTCGGGAATTATGGTTTTTATTATCCTAATTACAAATTTTTTCCACCAAATCCGTATTTGTACACTTTAGGGCAAATTGGTATCGAGGCGCATTTTGATCTTTCGGCTTTATATAAAAATAAAACCAAAGTAGAACAGGCTACGACGCAAATCGAATGGCAAAAAATGCAAACCGAAATTATCAAAGATGAAATTCAGGATAAGCTGTTTAAAGAACATACACAATATCAGGAAATCCTTGAGAAGTTTGTGGTGGTTGATAAAGCTTTGGATTTGGCCAATGAAAATTACCGAATCGTAAAGCTGAAATACCTCAATCAATTGGTTTTAATAACCGAAATGGTCGATGCTGATAACGCTTTACTACAGGCCAAATACAACAAGATTTCTACCCGATTAGACGCTATTCTAAAACATTACGAATTGCTTCACACGGCGGGGATAATGCCGGAGGAGATTTAGATTAGAATAAAGAGAATGGAGGCAAGATTTTAGAAGAAAAGAGAATAGAGCATAGAAAATAGAGAAAAGATAATAGAAAAAGATATACAGTTATTATGGTTAAGATAAAAAATGAAACTAAGAGAAACAGAACGTTTCATATATTAATAACAATTATTGCCTGCGTATTGGTGGCAAGCGGAATCATTTTAGGAATTTGGTTTTATGTGTTTAACAGAAACCACGAAGAAACCAATGACGCTCAGGTGGAGCAATATGTAACGCCAATTATGTCGCGAATTACAGGTTATGTGCAGGAAGTTCGTTTTGATGAAAATCAGTTTGTGCATAAAGGAGATACTTTGGTAATTATTGATAACAGAGAGTACAAATCGAAATTGAATGTGGCGCTGGCCGATGTACAAAGTGCGAAACAAAGCAGTGTTGTGGCCGAGAAAAATGTGGCTACAACAGCAAGTTCAACCGCAATTGGAGAATCGCAATTGGCTGCCGCCAAAACGAATCTTTGGAAAACAAAATTAGAATATGAAAGATACCAGGCTTTAGTAAAAGACGAAGCCGCAACCTCGCAACAATTAGAGAAGGTAAAAGCAGATTACGAATCGGCGCAGGCTCATTTTCAGGAAATGCGAGAAAGAATTCAGTCTTCTAATTTAAGCACTTCTCAGGCGCAGGCCAATGTTCCTACGATGCAAACCAATATAGCATCAAAACAAGCTGTGGCAGATAATGCAGCATTGTTTCTTTCGTATACTATAATTACAGCGCCTTATGACGGTTGGGTAGGTAAAAGAACTTTGCAGCCGGGACAATTGGTAAAAGAAGGTCAATCGTTGCTTTCTATAGTAAGCAAAGAAAAATGGATTACAGCCAATTTTAAAGAAACACAATTGCAATATTTAACCGTGGGTCAGGAAGTTCGAATTCAGGCCGATGCTTTAAGCGACAAAGAATTTACAGGAATCATAACTTCATTATCTCCTGCAAGTGGCGCAAGATTCTCGCTATTGCCTCCGGATAATGCAACAGGAAACTTCGTGAAAATCGAGCAAAGAATTCCGGTTCGTATTCAGTTGAAAGAAACCGATAAGCACGCCGAATTTTTAAGAGCCGGAATGAACATCACCGTTATCGCCGAACACCAATAAAATGGAAGATAAAAGTATATTTAAATCCTGGGTTCCCAAGTGGGCAATCATTATTATTTTGTTTGTCTGTTTGCTGCATTCCATGATTTTATTGGGAGTTTATACTTCAAACGTAACCTACGCGGCAAGTTTTCTGGACATTGAGCCCGAAGATTTGCAGTTTGCGATGTGTGTTACCTACGGAACTTTGCTGGCCACGATTTTGATCGAAAGTAGATTTTCGAGTTTTTTCCCGGCAAAAAATTATCTGATAGCGGTGTATTCCCTAATCGGGATTACGATTATTTCATCGGCGTATATTACTAATTTTTATCTTTTTTTATTGCTAAGAGTGGCTGAGGGAATCTTAATGGCGCTTCCGGTAATTACGATCAGACAATTATTGATCGAACAGTTTCATTCTAAAAATGCCATTATAATAGGTTTCTCCTTTTATTACGGCTCGTTGTTATTGTCAACGCCATTTATTATGAATATTGCCGTTTGGTTTCTGGATCATTACGATTGGAAATACATGCTGTATGTTTCAGGCGGACTTCAGGTTCTGAATGTCTTTTTGATTCTGGTGACTTTTCGCGGACATAGAATTACAAAGAAAATCCCTTTGTATCAAATCGACTGGATCAGTTATATTTTGGTTCTAACGGCGATTCTCTGCGGTGCTTACTTTTTTGTGTATGCCGAAAAAAAATACTGGTTTGAGTCTTCGCACATGGTTCTAATGCTTGTGATTGCTTTGATAACAGGGGGGTTATTCATCTTTAAAGAGCTTTTGGTAAAAAGACCCACTTTTGATTTCGAAGTATTTAAATACGCCAATCTCCGAATTGGGTTTTTATTGTTCTTCTTGTTTTATATCAGCAGAGCAACATTGAGTCTTTGTCATTCGGCGATGTTTTCGATCTGGAATTGGGATCCATCCCGAGTTGCCGGAGTACAATACATAAACGGACTAGGAAATGTAATAGGGCTTATTTTAGCCGCTTATTTCCTGATGAAATCCGTTTCGACCAAGCTTATTTTTATAATAGGATTTTCGCTTATTGCGTTGTTTCATTTTTGGTTTACGTTTCTTTTTGTGCCCGATGTCGCGTTATCAGATATTATCATTCCTTATATTCTGCAAGGCATCGGTGTCGGATTTTTATTCGTACCCTTAATATTATTCACCACATCATCAGTTCCGGCAAAAATGGCGGTTTCTTCGGGAATTGTTGGGGTTTCAGGACGTTTTTGGGGAAGTACAATTGGGTTTTGTGTGATGCAGAACGCAATGGTATTTTTAAACAAAAAACACTTTCTTAAACTAAGCCAATTTGTAACCGGCGACAATCCGCAAACTCAGGAAACAATAACCAAAACAGTGCAGAGTTTCGCTGCAAAAGGATATTCACTAGACGAGTCGAATGCTCTCGCCTTAAAAAAAGTATTCGGAACCATCACCAAACAATCGACTTTACTGGCCGATATGGAAATTTATACCATTGTAGGTTATGGATTGGTAGTTTTGATTATTCTTATCGCATGCAATCAGCATTTAAGACAAACAATGACTTTGGTAAAAAGTAAGGTTTGGATAGGCTAATGAATTAATCTCGCAAAGTTGCGAAGACGCAAAGTTTTTTTGTTTCACGCAGATTTAAAAAGATTTAAGCAGATATGCGCAGATAATTATTATAATTCATCAAAAAATAAATCTGCTTAAATTCTGCAGAATCTGCGTGAAAAATCCTTTTAATCTTTCTAATCTGTGGTTATAAATGAATCTTTGCGACTTCGCGACTTTGCGAGATTCAAAAAACTCTGCGAGAAACCTCCGCACAACTCTGTGGAAATAATTATCTTGCAACCGTTAAAAAAAACAAAACATACAATGAAGCAGCAATGTGTAATTTTTGATATGGATGGCGTGATTTGTCATACCAATCCGCATCATGCAAAAGCTTTCGAGGCATTTTTCGATAAATATCAAATTCCTCATTCAGAACAAGAGTTTGAAGAGCATATGTACGGAAAACATAATGGTTATATTATGACGCATTTCTTCAAGCGTCCCATTACAGGAGAAGAACTCATAAAACTAGAAGACGAAAAAGAAGGAATGTTTCGGGAGATTTATAAAGACAAAGTCGAAACCATTCCGCATTATTTGGATTTTCTAAGCGAATTGAAATCGCGAGGTTTTAAAACAGCCGTGGCAACATCGGCACCGCGCGCTAATCTTGATTTGATTATGGGAGCGCTAAAATTCGAAGACAAAATGAACTCTGTAATGGCCAGCGAAGACGTAAAATTTCATAAACCTAATCCCGAAGTTTATCTGGAATCTGCAAAACGTGTTGGCGTTTCTCCGTCTAATTGTATTGTTTTCGAAGATTCATTCTCAGGCGTTACAGCGGGATTAAATGCCGGAATGAAAGTTGTTGGCGTTTTGAGTACACATACAAAAGAACAACTTCCGCCATGTAGTTTTTACATCAATGATTATAGCGCAGTAAATGTTGATAAGGTCTTGGAGTTATTAAATAGCTAGAATTTTTAAACCATATAAGTGATAAGTTCATTTAAATACAGCCTTTGTCAAAGTTTTAAACTTTGACAAAGGTTTTTTTACCCACAGTTTGTCATTCTGAGAAACGAAGAATCACAGTAGTAATTCGACAAAGATTGACGACATTCTGTATGGAGTTTCTAGTGTGATTTCTCCCTTCGGTCGAAATGACAATATTGGGGTTACATTGGATGAAGCGCAAAGCTTGGGGATGAAATGTCAAAATAAAATAAGAACTTTGTAATCTAAGAATTTTATATGACCCCTATAGAGCTTTTGAAGTTTATGCTTCCTGATTTTTTAGTTGAACATTTTGAAGTAGTTTCATCTACTAATACCCAAGAAATATTACACCTCTATTTTGAAGAGAATTCTAAACCTCCAAAAGAGTTTAATGATCTTCAATTAGTCTCAAAGGGTTTTCAAGATGAGATTACCATTCAGGACTTTCCTCTGAGAGGCAAGTTCGTGTATTTACATATCAAAAGACGTCGCTGGACTAATAAAGATACAGGCGAGATCGTTAAAAGAGATTGGAATTTAGTTGCTAAAGGAACCCGCATGACTCAAGAGTTTGCGGCTTTTTTAAAAGAAATTAATAGATAAGACCGCTATCGATTGTCGAACCATTGGAGGTTTCTTCGGAGTCAATGGGAAAAAACTACAAAGACAATACAAAAAACATCTAAGCTCCTTTAGTACGTGGGTTCCAAGAGAACATGCGCATGAGTGGATTATTTATCCTGAAAATATAGGTACCCACTTGTCAATTGATGAAGTAGCCTTGTCTCAGGGTGAGCTTTTTACTATTGTAACCAATAAGGAAGCCAGAGGTAAAAAAGGTTGCTTAGTGGCTATTATTGCAGGGACAAAGGCAGATCAGGTCATTGAACATATCTGTAAAATTGATTACAAAAAAACAAGTTATGTCCAAGAAATAACACTTGATATGGCTAATTCCATGAAGTTGATATCCAAAAGATGTTTTCCAAGAGCGGTACAGGTTACCGACAGATTTCATGTTCAAAAATTAGCTCTAGAAGCATTACAGGAGATTAGAATAAAATATCGTTGGGAAGCGATGGATACTGAGAATCGAT
>NZ_CP045928.1:4465185-4826442 GCF_009664855.1 Flavobacterium sp. SLB02 | reverse complement strand
GCGGATAATAGGACTCGAACCTACACGCCTTGCGGCACCAGATCCTAAGTCTGGCATGTCTACCAATTTCACCATATCCGCTCAATTGTGGGTGCAAAGATAAACATAACTTCTAGATTTCAAAACATTTTTTGAAAAAAAATATTAATTCTCTTTTTCGTATTTTTGAAATTCTATAAAAATTATTTCAATGGAAAATATTAAGTCCTACGTTCAACAACATAAAGATCGCTTTATCAATGAGTTGATCGAATTATTAAAAATTCCGTCGGTAAGTGCCGACACTGCATATTCGCAAGATGTTATCGATACTGCCGAGGCGGTAAAGGAAAGTTTATCAAAAGCAGGCTGCGATTTAGTCGAAATTTGCGATACTCCGGGCTATCCAATCATTTATGGAGAGAAAATAATCGACCCAAATTTACCTACAGTTCTTGTTTACGGACATTATGATGTTCAACCACCAGATCCAATCGAATTATGGACATCGCCACCATTCGAACCCGTAATCAAAAAGACTGAAATTCATCCGGAAGGCGCAATTTTTGCTCGTGGCGCTTGCGATGACAAAGGACAAATGTACATGCACGTAAAAGCTTTGGAGCTTATGGTGCAAACCAATACTTTACCTTGTAACGTAAAATTCATGATCGAAGGCGAAGAAGAAGTAGGTTCAGCAAGTTTGGCCTGGTTCGTAGAACGCAATCAGGAAAAACTAAAAAACGACGTAATCCTAATTTCTGATACCGGAATGATCTCCAACCAACAACCGTCGATCACGACAGGTTTACGTGGTTTAAGTTATGTAGAAGTTGAGGTTACAGGTCCAAACCGCGATTTACATTCAGGTTTATACGGTGGGGCAGTAGCGAACCCAATCAATATTCTGGCAAAAATGATTGCTTCTTTGCATGACGAAGACAATCATATTACCATTCCTGGTTTCTACGATAAAGTTCAGGAATTATCTGCTGAAGAAAGAGCCGAAATGGCAAAAGCGCCTTTCAGCTTAGAAAAATATAAAAAAGCCTTAGACCTAAACGATGTTTACGGCGAAAAAGGATATGTAACCAACGAACGCAACTCAATCCGTCCAACATTAGACGTAAACGGAATCTGGGGCGGATACCAAGGCGAAGGAGCAAAAACCGTTATTGCGAGCAAAGCTTTCGCTAAAATCTCGATGCGTTTGGTTCCTAATCAGGATTGGGAAGAAATCACAGAATTGTTCACCAAACATTTCACCAGCATTGCTCCGTCCGGAGTTACCGTAAAAGTATCGCCGCACCACGGTGGGCAAGGTTATGTTACGCCAATTGACAGCGTTGGATATCAAGCGGCAAACAAAGCTTATACAGAGACTTTTGGAGTTCCTGCAATTCCGGTTCGTTCTGGAGGAAGTATCCCAATTGTAGCCTTGTTTGAGAAAGAATTAAAAAGCAAAACCATCCTTATGGGCTTTGGTTTAGACAGCGATGCGATTCACTCACCAAACGAGCACTTCGGAATCTTCAATTTCTTAAAAGGAATCGAAACTATTCCGTTGTTTTACAAATATTTCGTAGAGCTTTCTAAGTAGTTTAACCGCAAGGTCGCTAAGGTTTCGCAAAGCACGCAAAGTTTATTTTCCTGACAGGTTTCTAAAACCTGTTAGGTATTAAGATACAATCCGTTTATTCTTTAAGAGTAAGCGGATTTTTTTATGGGCGTTTCTTACGGTCGGGCTATCCGCTATATCTTTTTGTTTTTAAAGAAAAAACAAAAAGGATATCGCTCCTATCCCTAACACTTAAAGAAGATTCAAAGGTTTAAAAAGGTTCAAAGTTGCAAAGGCTCAAAGTGACAAAGGTTTTTCTCATCAGAATTGAATAGCCTCCAGCTTTAGCTAGGGGATTTTTTTAGATGAAAAGAATTGGCTTTAGCCAAAATTTTTAAACGCCTGAGAAATTATTCGGCTAAAGCCATTTTCTGCGCATTTATTTTAAACCCCAGCTAAAGCTGGAGCCTATTCAACGTTCGGCAAACTTGAAACCTGAAACCTGAAACAAAAAAAAAAGCTTTTTTCTTGCACATTAAAAAAATAACTCTACATTTGTAGAGCAACATCTATGAATGTAGAGTCAAAATAAAAATATGAAAAACCTTCTTTTACTATTTTTTTGCGGAATGATGCTTTTAAGTTGTAAAAGCAAACCTATCAATCAAAAGATTGATAAAAAGAAAGAAGGTCTTTGGGTTGATAATTATGAACAAGATAGTACGACATATAAATCGTTCGAATACTATAAGAATGATCAGCCGGTAAAAAAGTGGAAATCCTACATCAACGGAAAAATCTACAAAACCGAAAAATACAAAAACGGAATCTGTACCGTCAAATATTATTATGAAAACGGAAAACTACAATCAAAAGGAAAAACAAAAATCGAAGTCAATGCCGTAGAAACACATTGGTTCTATTTTGGAGATTGGAAATTCTATTCAGATAAAGGAAAATTAACCGAAATTAAAAAATACAATAACGGCGATTTAATTTCAGAAAAAGCAATAGAATAGGCCACGGGTTTAGCGGATTAAACGGATCTACGCGGTTTTTTTTAGAATATAGAATATAGAATATAGAATATAGAATATAGATTAATCGTAATCATCAAAAAAATCATTTTAATCATTCTAATCAGTGGCAAAAAAAAATCAGCAACTCAGAACCTTAGTAACTTAGAAACTTAAAAAAAATGCAACTATCAAACTCAGAAGAACAATTAATGGAACATCTTTGGAAGCTTGAAAAAGCTTTTATGAAAGATTTACTCGAAGCCTATCCCGAACCAAAACCCGCAACCACAACCGTTGCAACGCTTTTGAAACGAATGATCGATAAGAAATTCGTAGCCTATAACGAATTCGGAAATTCTCGAGAATATTATCCTTTGGTCGAAAAGACCGTTTATTTCTCGAAACACGTCAACGGATTAATCAGTAGTTTCTTTAATAATTCGGCATCACAATTTGCTTCTTTTTTTACCAAAGAAACCAATTTGTCAACATCAGAATTAGAAGAACTTAGAAAAATAATCGATTCAGAAATTCAAAAAAAGAAAAAATGATAGACTTCTTTATAAAATCGACGATTGCTTTAAGCGTTTTCCTGATTTTTTATCATTTGATATTGGAGCGGGAAAAAATGCATCAGTTTAATAGGTTTTTCTTATTGGCCAGCCTTTTGATTTCATTTGTCCTTCCATTTGTAACGATCGAAATAATTCAGGAAGTGTCAAATAGCAATACAGAAAATCTAATTATTCCAGGTCAAATTACTGCAAAAATCGTGGACGTGGACGAAAAAACACCTTTTTATGTTGTGTTAGGATGGACTATCTACGGTTTGGTAACGACAATTTTATTTTTTCGATTTATAACTAATCTGTATAATTTGATTAATAAAGGAAAAATCAATAATGTATTAGAATATCAAAATGCAAAATTGGTTTTGTTGCAAGAGAAAACACTTCCTTATACTTTTTTAAGCACCATTTTTATAAATGAAATGGATTATCAAAACAAAAAAATAGAAAAAGAGTTGTTTACGCACGAGTTAATTCATGTGAATCAAAAACATTCTTTAGATATTTTATTTATTGAAATAATCAAGATTGTTTTTTGGTTCAATCCAATTTTTATTTTTTACAAGAAAGCAATACAACTTAATCACGAATTTCTTGCCGATGATAAAGTAATTACATCACATAAAAATGTTTCGTTTTATCAGAATTTATTATTGTCAAAAGCAAATCAAGGTTCAATATATTACCTGGCCAGTAATTTAAATTATTCTGTAACTAAAAAAAGATTAATTATGATGACGACTACAACATCCAAAAAAATAACCTTTTTAAAGAAAACAGCACTTCTGCCTATAATGGCAATTTTAGTTTTCTTTTTATGTATTGAAACTGTTGCTCAGAAAAGTAAAACTGATGCAAAAACAGAGGGCATAACAAACGTTTCTAATATTGAAAAATACTATGCTAATACCGTTTTTGTTTTTAAAGAGGATAAAGCAAGTACGGCTACACAAAAAAAGTATGCTGAATTAACAGAAAGCGAGAAAAAGAGAATTCCTCCAGTACTGGCAATTCCTGCAAAAGTGGTAATTACCAAAAATATGCTGGAAAAATTTAAAGATGAATCTAAATACGCAGTTTGGGTTGATGGAATAAACATAGTCAATTCTAATTTGAATCAATACAAGGAAAATGATTTTGTTTACTACTACAATAGTTTCGTTTATAAAAATGCAAGAAGCAAAAAATTTCCACAAGAAAATCAAGTAAGCTTATATACAAATAAAGGTTTTGAGAATGCCTTTGAAAAAAATAAAAATGAAGGGCCAAAAATGATAGAAATTACTGGAAATAGTAAAAAGAGAAAATCTGATCAATTGGTAAAAATGGAGCGGGATCAAGACAAAGAATCTTTAGTAAAATCAGAATCAGAAATTCAATCTAATAATTCAATCGAAAAACAACCGGAATTTCCAGGAGGTATGCCGGCATTTTACAAATTCATTGGTAAAAATTTTAAAATACCAGAAGAAGCTTCAAAGAATAAAATTCAGGGAAAAATAGTTATAGAATTTATGGTAGAAAAAGACGGTACCCTCTCTGAATTTAAAATTCTAAAAGATTTAGGCTACGGGATAGGAGAAGAAGCGATAAAAATTCTAAAACTTTCTCCGGCATGGAATCCCGGCTCTGAAATGGGTAAGCCAGTTCGCGTTCTGTACACTTTGCCTATAACAATTCAAGATAACGAAACACCAAAAAAGTATAAGCTAGTAAAGGGAAGATATCAGAGAATGGATTTTCCACCAACCATTTTTGGAAATTAAAAACCATCTAAATTGTCTTTTAAATAAAAAAATCCGCTTCTAGTCAGTAGAAGCGGATAAAATTAAAAACTAAAAAAATTCTAAAAAAAAACCAACAAAACCAGACCCTAAAATAAGTCTGGATTATATCCAAAATAAGGCATATTTTGTTCATTAAAAACAACCCCATATTCCTCTAACTCTTTTAAAATAGGCTGGTAAACTTCTTTTTTTATCGGAAGCTGTACGCCCGGAGTTGTAATTTTTCCGTTCAAAATCAATAAAGTTGCCATTGCAACCGGTAAGCCAACGGTTTTTGCCATTGCAGTATAAGTTTGGTCGTCGCCAATACAAACCATTTTAGAATCGATTTGCTGTTTTTTACCATTCAGTTCGTAACCAAATTTATGGTACATGACAATCATATCTTTATCGTTAGGCTCAAGAGTCCAACTGTCTGATAAGATTTTTTCTAATATCTGAGCAGGAGTAGCATTAGGTAAATCGACCTTTTTGTCGGGATTAAATAAATCCAGTTCCAGAAGTTTGTCCCACATAATATCGTCCTGATCGATTTTTAAAATCAATCGCGTTTTAATCTCTACAGAATCTGTTGGATGATAAGGCAAAAACGAATTCACGAACTGGCGATAACTCATGTTTTCAGAATCTTCCATGATATAACTGTCATCTGTCATACCCAATTGTACAAACATATTCCATGCTTTCGAGTAACCCACTCTTCTAATCGTTCCGCGATATAAAGTCAGGATATCATCTAAACCGTAAATCGATCTGTATTTAAGCGAATCCCGGTTCGAATAGGCTTCGAATTTTCCGTAACCTTCTACCTCCAGAAATTCTGTTCTGCGAAAAACCGTTCCGTATGGGATATATTTATAAGTACCTTCCTGAATAAATTTTGCTGCGCCGCCTTGCCCAGCCAGAACTACATTTCGTGGCGCCCAGGTAAATTTGTAATTCCATAAATTATTATCACATTCGGGAGCGACTAATCCGCCGCAGAATGATTCAAAAAGTAACATATTACCACCTTTTGCCCTGATTTCGTCAATAACTTTCATGGCGCTCATGTGGTCGATTCCGGGATCAAGGCCAATCTCGTTCATAAAAATCAAATTGTTTTTCCTGGCTTCTTCGTCAAGCGCCTGCATGGCATCACTAATATAAGAAGCTGTAACAAGGTGTTTTTTGTATTCGATGCAATCTTTGGCGATTTCGATATGCAAATGAGCAGGCAACATCGAGATTACGATAGACGCTTTTTCGATTGCTGCTTTTCTTTCTTCGGTCTCAAAAATATTTAAAGCAATTGGAGTTGCATTGGGATGATTCTGAGTTTTTTTTTCGGCCAAAGCCAAAGACAAGTCAGCTACGACAAGGTGTAGGTTTTCGCTTTCTGATTTTGCTAATAAATAACGTATCAGCGACGATGCAGATCTTCCGGCTCCAAAGATTAAAATACTTCTCATTGTTTAAATTTGTAACACAAATATATTAAAATGTTAAATATATAACAATTTTAATTTTCAAAAAGTGTATTATTTTTTATTTTCGAGCCAAATTATAATGAATTTCTTTTTCCGGAAAAGATTTTTGAAAACTAAAATGCTTTTTAAAATGTATTGAAGTATTTTTGTTGGAGAATAAAAAGTATAGAAAATATGAAAAGAAGAATTGTTTTAGCAGCAGCTTTTATGGGAATGTTATCGATCATTTTGGGTGCTTTTGGCGCGCATTTACTGAAAAGATATTTATCTATAGAAGAGTTAAACACTTTTGAAGTTGGTGTTCGTTACCAAATGTATCATGCTCTCTTTTTACTTTTTCTTTCGACCAGAAAAGATATCGCTGAAAAAACTGTAAAAGCAATCTACAATTTGGTTGTTGCAGGTGTTCTTCTATTTAGTGGATCTATCTATTTATTAGCTACTAAAAGTCTTACAGTTTTCGATTTCAAAATTATCGTATTCGCAACTCCTTTGGGTGGTTTTCTATTAATCATTGCCTGGGCGGTGTTATTTGTTACGATTTTGAAGAGAAAATCATAAAATCCCGAATAAAAAATTCTATCTAAAAATTAATCTTTAATTTTGTCTCATAAATAACATATAATCTTATTTATGTGAATTTATCTTGTTTTTTACTTCAATATGTAAATAATATAACAAATTCATTTAATTGATTATAAGAAAGCAAATTTGAAGCCGTTATTTTTTTATTTTATTGAATTTAAAGATCAAATTTTACTTTATTAATATAAATAAAAGTAAAATTTAATTTTTTTTAAAGGATTAATAATAAATCTGTAATTTTGCTTCTTACTAAATATCACACACAACTTAAAATTTATGGACAGTCACACAGTTTTCTCGCAATCGATTTCGTTAAATGACTTAGGAATTGAAAATGCAAAAGTTCGTTACCAATTATCTGCTGATGAATTGCATGCGATCACTTTGCAATCAGGCCAAGGTGTCGAGAATTCTACAGGCGCATTGGCAATTAATACAGGTGAATTTACAGGGCGTTCTCCTCAGGATCGTTTTATTGTAAAAGATAGTATTACAGAGGATAAAGTTTGGTGGGGAAATGTAAATATTCCTTTTGACCCAACTGCTTTTGAAAAATTGTATAATAAGGTAACTCAGTTTTTATCAAACAAAGAAGTTTTCGTTCGCGATTCTTATGTTTGTTCTGATCCTAATTATAGATTAAATGTTCGTGTTGTTACAGAAACAGCCTGGTCGAATTTGTTTTGCTACAATATGTTCTTAAGGCCAGAAGAATCTGAACTTGCAAATTTTACTCCGGAATGGACAGTAGTTTGTGCTCCAAGTTTTATGGCAGATCCTGCTGTAGACGGAACACGCCAGTCTAATTTTGCTATTTTAGATTTTACTAAAAAAATAGCACTTATTGGAGGAACAGGTTATACAGGAGAAATGAAAAAAGGGATTTTCTCTGCTTTAAACTTCATCTTACCGGTTTTCGAAAATACTTTACCAATGCATTGCAGTGCCAATGTGGGTGAAGCCGGAGATACTGCTATTTTCTTTGGATTATCAGGAACAGGAAAAACAACTTTATCAGCAGATCCTGCACGTAAATTAATTGGAGACGATGAACACGGATGGACGGCAGAGAATACAGTCTTTAACTTCGAAGGCGGTTGTTACGCAAAAGTGATCAATTTAACCGAAGAAAACGAACCGGACATTTTTAGAGCGATCAAAAAAGGAGCGTTGTTAGAAAATGTGGTTTTCAAACCGGGAACAAACGAAGTAGATTATGATGATGTTTCTATCACTCAAAATACACGTGTAAGTTATCCAATAACACATATTGATAATATTCAGCCAGGCTCTATCGGGCACAATCCTAAAAATATATTTTTCTTAACGGCGGATTCTTTCGGAATCTTGCCTCCAATCTCAAAATTAACTCCAGGTCAGGCAGCGTACCATTTTATCTCAGGATATACGGCAAAAGTTGCAGGAACAGAGGCAGGGGTTACAGAACCACAGCCTAATTTCTCGGCTTGTTTTGGAGCACCATTTATGCCATTACACCCAACACGTTATGCCGAAATGCTAACCAAGAAAATGAAAGACGCAGATGTAAAAGTTTGGTTGATCAACACAGGTTGGACCGGTGGAGCATACGGGACAGGAACGCGTATGAAACTAAAATATACCCGTGCCATGATTACCGCTGCATTAAACGGAGAATTGGATCATGTAGAATATAAAAATCATGCAGTATTTGGAATCGCAAAACCACAGTCTTGCCCTAACGTTCCAAGTGAAATTTTAAATCCTAGAAATACTTGGGAAGATCCTGAGTTATACGATAAAAAAGCATTGGAATTGGCTCAGAAATTCAAAGCTAATTTCGCCAAATTTGAAGAGTTTGCCAACGCTGAAATTTTAGCCGGCGCACCGATTACGGAATAAGGAAGATTACTAATTCAAACTAAAAAAAGCTGTTCGTTATGAACAGCTTTTTTGTTATGTCTCAGTCTCAGTCTCAGTTTTCAGTCTCAGTCTTCAGTCACAGTTAAGAAATTGAAGACTGCGACTGAAAACTTATTTCTTAGCTTCGTCGATACGTTTCTGGATCAAATCCCAGGCGTAATAATGAAACGTCATTCCGTTGCTCATGGCTACGAAAAGACCGTTTTTGAAATTTCCTCCTAAATTTACACTGGTAACATCGGCACCATCACATTCAATAGTCGATGTTGGAATTTCAGCCAATAAACGATAATCGTTCGGGTTTCCTTTTGCACCTTCTCTTGGATACACCATAAAAGTATTCGCTTGCTGGTTGGATATTAAGATATATCCGGTAGAATCTGTTTTTTTATAAATAGCGATTCCTTCGTTATCGGCTTTGAAACCTGTTTTCCCAAAAAGGGCTATCTCTTTATTGTCATTCAAAGCAGGATCAGCTTTGTATTTTCTAATTCCGAATTGTTCGTCGCAATACAAAACAGTTCCTAATTCGTTATCAACGGCAATGGCTTCGATTTCTTTCTTTCCGCTATAAGCGCCAAACTTTCTAACCACTTTTGCTGTAGCAAATTTCCCGTTTCCGGAAAGTTCATATTGCCATAAATAGCTTCCTGATGGTCCTGATTTTCTGCCTACAATCGCAAAGATTTTACCATCACTTTTTCGGGTGTACAAAGCAATTCCCATTGGATCGCGTAATTCTTCGCCTTCAAAAACAGCAATTCCGCCATTATCGATTGCTTTTAGATCCGGTAAACTAAAAACTCTTATTTTGTTCGATTCACGTTCTGTGGTTACGGCAACATCTACTTTTTTTCCGTCGATTAGTAAGCCGTAAGCGATGTCAACATTATTAGGACGTTTTAAAACTTCTGATTTTGCAACAATTTTCCCTTTTAAATCAAAGGCATACAAACCGCCGTCGGTATCTTTATCTGTCCCTACGATAATACTTTTAGAAGCATCTGTTGGATGAATCCAGATCGAAGGATCATCTGTATCGTGAGGTAAAGCTTCGGTAACCACTGTAGGTTTTACTGCATTTGCAGCAACGGGAGCAAGTTTGTCATCTTTACAAGCGATGAATAAAGTACTTAAAAGTAAAAAAGCTATTATAGATTTATTTTTCATTATGGATTTCATTTAATAAAACTAGACAGAACTGCTAAGTTCTGTCTAATTTAAGCATTTTATAAATTGATTATTACAAGTCAAGTTTCAAACCAAAATTATATCTGGCCTGATAGTACTCTGCTTGTTTGGTATGCGCCTCAACTCCTTGGTAGTAACGTAAAGGCTGGTTAGTTAAATTGTTGGCTTCGGCAAAAAGACGAAGTTTAGGAGTAATCTTGTAAGAAGCATTGGCATCTAAGAAAAATTGTTTGTCGTAGTAACTGTCTTTATAAGATTCTGAACCTAATTCATCTAAATAATCTGAAGTAAAGTTGGTCGAAACTCTGGCAGAAAAACGTTTATTTTCCCAAGACAATGATCCGTTGAACATATGTGGCGTTGTACCCGGAAGACTGATGTTGTTTCTTTCGTTTCCGTCTTCATCGGCAATTCCTTTTGCTTTTGATTTTGTGTAGGTATAGTTCAAATAAATACCAAATCCTTTCAGGAATTTACCAGGAAGAAAATCTAACTGACGTTGAAAAGCAACTTCGAAACCATAAACGTCAACTGTATCTCCGTTTCTTGATTGCAGGAACGACCAGTTTTCTCCCGCTGGAATTGGATTAGTCTGATTAGGGAAATCAGCAGCAAATTTTGCAGCATCATATTGATTGTCACTATAATTGTAGATGAAATTATCTAATTTTTTATAGAAAACACCTCCTGAAATTAAACCAACAGATTTAAAATAATTCTCGGCCATGAAATCATAGTTGTAAGAGTAAGTTGCCTCAAGACCAGGATTTCCTGCTGTAATTTCTTTATCGGCAGCAATATTGTTTACATAAGGTGCCAATGCATAATAGTTCGGTCTTGCCAAAGCCGTTGTAACAGCAGCTCTTAAAATTAAATCTTTGGTAGCATTATATTGTAAAGAGATACTTGGCAATAAATTGGTATAAGAGTTTTTTGTGTTGATTTGGCTTTCTAATTCTTCTTCATCCAAAACACGGTTTCCGGTGTAATCTATATGAGTGTTTTCAACCCTGAAACCTAAAACCATTGATAGTTTATCATTAAAATCCTGATCCCATCTTACGTAAGCAGCATAAATACTTTCTTTGGCATTATAATTTACTGCTAAATATTCTGCAGGATCTGATGTTTTATCAAATAATGTTGAATTGTTTAAATCTAAACTTCCTAAAAAGCTTGCAGAGGCCAAAATTCCCGGAACATATTTACTACCCGGATTAAAGTTTTTTCCATCATAATAATTAGTAGGTACTTCAGATAATAATTCCATTCCGTCGTTGATTGGCTCGTAAGAATAGAACATATTATTTCTTTCCTTTTCTTTTAATCGAAGTCTTAATCCGGTTCTTAATCGTCCTTTTTCAGATGGAATAATGGTAAAAGGAAAACGAATATTAACCTTTGCTCCAAATTCGCTTTCGCTCGTTTCATCTGTGTTTTCTGTAACGGAGTCAAATTTGAATTTATCTGTAGATTCTCCAACTGTTGTCATCAAAGGAAATCTGATATCAGATAAATCTTCTGTCATTTCAAGACCTTTTTGACGGTATTCGATATAACGCTCCTGCGGACGATATTCTCTTGCTTTTGCATAGTTTGCTGACCAGTCTAAATCTAATTTAGAGTTGATTAAATGTTCTCCGCGAATCGAATAATTCTGCACACGCTGATCTTCTAATCTTCTGTTTTTATTACGATCATTGTCAACTCCACCTTTTGTCTGGCGTTTTACACGACCTTCAAAACCTGTAATTTGTTCGCCGTTATAAATAGGTTCAATATCGTCATAAGTCGTTCTAAAACGGTTTTCTCTGTCGTCTCTCCAGTTATAAATGGCATTGGCAAAAATGGTATTGTTTTCATCAAACTTATAATCTAAAGCTACAGATCCGCTGCGACGAATACGTTGTACATCATATTTTCTAATTTCTGAAGCTTGCAGGTACTCATTCCCGAATTTATCTTTTACCCATTCGTTTTCGATATTATCAGATCCGTAGTTTACGTTATTGTAAGATCCGCTAAAAACAGCTCCCAACTTATTATCTAAAAAACGATTTCCATAAACCAATCCTGCTGTATAAGTAGCGTGTTCGCGAATTGGCATATAGCCACCCGCAAGAGTTGCCGAGATTCTTTCACCATTTGGAGTTGCTCTTGTTACTAAATTTACAGAACCTCCAATAGCATCAGCATCCATATCTGAAGTCAGGGTTTTGTTAACTTCGATAGTCGAAATCATATCAGACGGAATTAAATCCATTTGAACGTTTCTGTTATCTCCTTCTGCAGACGGGATTCTGTCACCATTTAAAGTTACCGAGTTCAATGACGGAGCTAAACCTCTAATAATAATGTTACGTGCTTCACCCTGATCGTTTTGCATGGTGATACCCGGAACACGTTTTAAAGCGTCTCCAACATTGGCATCAGGGAAACGCCCCATTTGGTCAGATGAAATAATGTTTCCGATATTTTTACTGTTTTTTTGTTGGTTCAACGCTTTGGCCTGACCTTTTAAAATGTCTCCAACAACCACTTCGTTCAATTCAGTTCCCGAAGTTTTAAGTGCAAAATCAATTACGTTATTTTTGCCTTGTTCTACAGTAATTTCCTGTGTAATGGCGGTATATCCTATATATTTTACTTCTACTTTGTATGTTCCTACATTAATGTTCAATAATTCAAAACGACCATTATAATCTGAAACTGTGTATTTGTTTTCGCCTACAATTTGAATCATTGCTCCTGGTAAAGGAAGTTTGTCATCAACATCTAATACTTTTCCTGAGATTATGGCTTTTTGGGCATAACCCGAAAAGGCCAATAGCATGAATGTTACTACTAAATAAATTTTTTTCATTGTGTTTTAGTTTGTTTTGTTGCGAAACTAGAACCTTAATGTTATTAAAGACGTTGGAAAAAATTAAGGTAGTGTTATGATTCCCTCCTAACATTAGAAATAGATTAATGTTAAAATAACATTTAATAAAAATGAAATTTTTATGAGCGCAACAGAAAACAAATCAACTATTTAACACAGAATTAAATTTTTGGCGCTAAATTTGCCCTATCAATCATAATCAAAAATCATCAATCATGCTTAAACAATTTTTTATCCTGTGTTCAGGAGCTGATCGTGACCTGCTCGAAGGTTGCTCAGAAGGCGAACAAACCAAATATGTTGGTATTGGTGCCACGGTTTTCTTCACTGCCGTTATGGCTTTTTTGGCCAGTGCTTATGCGCTTTTTACTGTTTTTGACTCTATTTATCCGGCTATAGCTTTTGGGTTTGTATGGAGTTTACTGATTTTTAATCTGGACCGATTTATTGTTTCGACGATTAAAAAAAGAGATCGGTTTTTTGATGAATTTCTGCAAGCGACTCCCCGAATTATGTTGGCCGTTATTATTGCTATCGTAATTTCGAAACCTTTGGAGATTAAAATTTTCGAAAAAGAAATCAATACCGTTTTATTGAAGGAAAAAAATGAAATGGAATTGGCAAATAAAAAACAAGTGGGTAATTATTTCAAATCAGATTTAGATAAAAATAAAGCTGAAATTGCGGCTTTAAAAACAGATATTGTGAACAAAGAGAAAGAAGTAAATGCACTTTACTCTACTTATATCACAGAAGCTGAAGGAACTACCGGAACTAAAAAACTCGGAAAAGGTCCCGTTTATAAAGAAAAGCGAGAAAAACACGATGCCGCATTAAAAGAATTTGAAACTCTAAAAGCGACTAATGAAGCTAAAATTGCCGAGAAAGAAAAAGCAGGCAAACAATTACAAGCCGATTTAGATAAAAAAGTATCGCAAACACAACCCATCATTGAAGGTTTTGATGGTTTAATGGCGCGTATTAATGCATTGGATAAATTGCCCTGGTTACCGTCATTCTTTATTATGTTGTTGTTTTTAGCAATCGAAACGTCTCCAATTATTGCGAAACTTTTAGCTCCAAAAGGCGAATTCGATTTTAAACAAGAAGAAGCCGAAACTGCGATGAAAGCAACTTTGGCACAAAACAAATACCAACGTGATTTATTAGTAAAAACCAGTGCAGAAATGCATGATAAAGTATATGCTGATATCGCCGAAGATAAAAATCTATACGATCTGCAGCGTAAAAATGCAACGGAGTTATTAGAACTGCAATCGAATAGTTTTGTTGAAAAGCAGAAAGCAACTTTGTAAAAAGGCTTAATCGCAAAGGAATGCGCAAAGTTCGCAAGTTTATATAAAGAAAAACCATCAGCTATAAAACTGATGGTTTTTTTCTTTGCGAACCTTGCGTAAAATCCTTGCGCCCTCTTTGCGGTTAGATTATTACATATAGCTCAATATTTCTTTTTTGTAAGCATCATATTCACCTTGCATGATTAAACCATTATCAAGCAATTTTTTATAATTCTGTAATTTATCAAAAAGTTCTTCTTTAGATAAATCACTTAATTTACGATCTCCTGTTGCAGGTTGTGCTGGCTGAATTGGCTCATAAGTTTCTGTATAAGATGGAGTAGCAGCCGGCATAATTTCAGCATAATTGGTTACTTCTTCCGTTTCAACTTCTTCCACTTCATCTTCAATATCGTCTTCTTCTTCAACAACTTGTGCTGTTTCTACAATTGGAGTTTCGGCAATAATAGGATTTTTTATTAAATCCAATTGCTCTTTTGCGTAAGTATATATTTTTCTGGCCTGAATTTTCGGAATGTAATCAATCGAAATAGAAAAATCAGTATTGGTATTAAATGAGAATTCAGAACCTAAAATATTTTCTTTTACAAAAGCACCCGCAACATTATCCCAGGTATAATCTGTAAAATCCATTGAAAGGCCTAAATTTTTAGGTTGACAAATAATGATTCGTTTGTTTGTTAATACAATACTATCAGGAAAAACAGTAATTGCCGGTTTTTTTTGAACGGCAATATATCCAATTTCTTCACCTTTCATCAATAAATCATTGAGTTTTGAAGTGACTTTTTCAATCGCTTTTGGATCTTGTTCTTCGTTCAGAAATTTTTTAAATTGTTCTTTCATGGTTTAATAAAGTTGCTGAGTTACCAGGTAACTGAGTTGCTAAGTTTTTTGACTGACATTGCAAATGTAATGCCTAATTTTCTAATTCAATAATTTCATTCTGAATTTTCTTTGTCAAACTTTTGAAAACCAATTCATACGAATGATCGATTAATTCTTTGACCAAGGTATTCGATAAATTTCCGTTTAAGGCAATCGTATTCCAATGCACTTTGCTCATATGGAATCCCGGTTTTATCTCATCATATTCGGCTCTCAGTTCCTGGGCACGTTCCGGATCGCATTTTAAATTGACTGAAGGTTCATTTTTTTCCCATTGTGATAAGGAAGATAAGGCAAACATTTTTCCGCCCACCTTAAAAACCAAAGTATCTTCATCAAAAGGAAAATGTTCGCTAACTCCTTTTTTCGAAAGACAATATTCGTAAAATGTTTCTAGATTCATCTTATTTTATTTACCAATTTCACCTAAATGTGTGTATTTAAAACCTTTCTCGTATTTTAAACCGTAACCAAAAATTCGATCCATTGCAGAATGTGAAAATAAAATAATTCCGGCTAATTGAATCGTTTCAATACTCAAATAACATCCTAAAGCATAAGTTAAAAGTGCAATTCCTTTATGATGAAATACATTATAAAAAAATGCACCGCTTTTATTCCCAAAAAGATAGCCCAGCATAGACAAATCCGGCGCTAAAATTAAAACCAAAAACCACCACCAATCAAAATTTAAGCGGTTGAATAAAAAGATTCCCAGAATAAATAAAGCCGTTTCTTCGAGTTTGATTATTGTTTTCATTATACTTTTTTCTCCATTAATTTTTCGGGATGTTCCAATTGAGTAAAACCAAATTTGCGATATAAAAAGTGCGCATCAGTTGTGGCCAATCTCCATATTTGAATGTTTTTAAGAATGGGTTCGTTCATCATATTTTCGATTAAAATAGACGAATATCCTTTTCCGCGATGTTCCTCGGTGATAAAAACATCCATCACGTAACCAAAAACCACATAATCGGTAATTACTCTCGCAAACCCAATTTGTTTGTCGTTCAGGTAAATTCCAAAACAAACAGAAGCATCAATTGTAATCTGAACTTCTTCGATAGTTCTTCCCGCAGCCCAATAAATATCCTTGAGGAAATTTTGTATAAACGGAACGTCAAGTTTGGTTTTGTCTGTAGATATGGTGATCATTTTAATTTTAGATTTTAGATTTCAGAATTTAGATTTTTTGCAGAAGTAGAATCTAAAATCTACCGTCTAAAATCTGCAATTTTATATAGTATAGGTTTACTCGGACTTGCATCATTTTCAAACGAAGCGATTTGTAAATTTAGTATATAGTCTCCATCTTCAATTTCGTCCGGAACATAAATCATTTCGGTAATTGTTGCATTCAAACGTGCATCTGGATTTAGGTTTAAAGTGTCTTTTACATTCCAAAATGCTTTATGGGCTAATAATTTTCCTTCGTCATGCTCTTTGTCAACACTTGGCAAATCGATTAGCAAATGTTGAATTTCGCTTTCGCGGATGAAAATCGCGGCTTCTTCAGACAAATAAGGCGGATTTGTATTGGAGTATTTTCGGGACTTTTTGTCTTTCTGATTTGGAAGTGTTCTGATAATAAGAGCTTCAGTTGTCACACTGAGCGAAGTCGAAGTGCGCATTGCTTTTTCAACTAGTTCTTTTGTAATCATCCAATCATCACCAACTTTTTCTGGCTCAACCGTAATCAGTTTTGCAAAAAAGAAAAACTGCTTCAAAGATTGATTGATACTGTAAAAATCATTCGTTATATGTCCTAAGCATTCCGTATGCGTTCCGTGCCCATGCGGATTGAAAAAGATATTATTGAAATTCGTCGATGATTTTCCCTCAGAAACTTTCCCAATCCAATCTCCAAAAACGACCGGTTCAATTACCGGTTTTTCTATGTACCATGCAATCGGATTTTCATCTGTATTCGTTAACGGAATCGAAATATCAATGGGTTTTGATAGGTCTATTTCGAAGTTGTTGATTTTTGCTAACATATTATTTAACCGCAAGGTTCGCTAAGGTTTACGCAAAGGGCGCAAAGTTTTTTAAAGATTGTTTACAATTCTTCTAATGCCGTTTTTTATTAAAGCTACATTGAAAATTATTAATAAGCCTAATTTACAATTTGTTAATTTTAAATAGGTTAATAATTGAGCAAAATGAACTTCATTTAAAACATCAACAGATTTTATTTCCAAAATTAATTTATTTTCAACTATAATGTCTAGTCGATAACCAATATCTAGTTTTACTTCTTCGTAAATTAAAGGTAAAGGTTTTTGTTTTTCAATTTCTAAGCCTAACTTTTTTAATTCGTAAAAAAGACATTCCTCATAAGCGCTTTCCAAAAGTCCAGGTCCCAAAGTTTGATGAACTTTTAAAGCACAGTTAAATACAATTCTTGATAATTCATTTTCTCACATGAGTATTAATTTTAAAAATTAAAAACTCAAATGTGGTATTTAAAATATTTACGCAAATTTATTCTTATAAAAAAATAAATAGCGTTCTTTGCGTAAATCTTAGCGAACCTTGCGGTTAAGCTCTCATTCTAAATTTAGATAAAATAAATCTGAAGCAATTCCATCCGTTAAAAATTTTCCTTTTGCGGTTGGTTTTATAATGTTATTTTCGATGAAAAGCAAATCATCATCCAAGAATTTCTGACTTTGATTTGTTAGATAATCAAGATATTCTACGCCAAATTCAGTTTCAATTCTTTCTAACGAAACGCCCCAAATAGTTCGTAATCCTGTCATAATATATTCGTTATAACGATCAGAAATGGTTAGGGTTTCAGTTTCGATTGGAAGTTCATCATTTTGAATCGACTTTAAGTAAAGCGAATTATTCGCTACATTCCAGCCTCTTTTTTCGCCATTATAGCTATGTGCCGAAGGCCCAATTCCGATATATTTTTTTCCCAACCAATAGGCTGAATTGTTTTTAGAAAAATAATTCTCCTTGCCAAAATTGGATAATTCGTAATGAATAAAGCCATTTTTTTGAAGCGTTTCAACCAAAATCATAAAATGGTTTGAAGCTACTTCGTCTTCTGGTTCAGCGATTTTCCCGGTATCGATTAGTTTTCTTAAAGCCGTTTTAGGTTCAACCGTCAAAGCATAACTCGATATATGCGGAATACCAAAAGATAATGCCGTTTCGATATTTTTCCTCCACATTTCATCTGTTAGTCCCGGAATCCCGTAAATTAAATCGAGTGAGATATTATCAAAATATTTTGTTGCTTCTGTTAAACAATTTATGGCTTCCTCCGAATTATGCGCACGATTCATCATTTTTAAATCTTCTTCATAAAAAGACTGAATCCCTATGCTTAAGCGGTTTATGGGGCTCTTAGATAATTCCAGAATTCGTTCGGTCGATAAATCATCCGGATTGGCTTCGAGTGTAATTTCGGGATTTTCGACAACACTATAATTTTTATAAACTTCTGAAATTAAAAATTTTATTTCGTCATTTGTCAAAACAGAAGGTGTTCCACCACCAAAATAAATGGTTTCTACCATTTCAGTTGAAAACTCATTTTTACGCATGGCAATTTCTTTGGCTAAAGCCAAAACCATATCGTCTTTCTTTTTCATAGAAGTCGAAAAATGAAAGTCGCAATAATGGCAAGCTTGCTTGCAGAATGGTATATGAATATATATTCCTGACATTTTTTAATTAGATAATAGGGGTAATTAGAAAATTAGATAATTCTTTTCGTGTCTGTAAAATTTTCTAATTATCAAATTGGCACATTGATTCATTTTCTAATTTTATCTTCGTTTTGTTTTACAAAAGCATCCCAACCCGTATAACTTTTTCCGGCAACGATTTTTCCCGAGTTAAAGAAATGACAAACTGCAGCCGCCAACCCATCGGTTGAATCTAGGTTTTTAGGTAATTCTTTTAGGCCTAAAAGTTGTTGCAGCATTTTGGCGACTTGTTCCTTGCTGGCATTTCCGTTTCCGGTAATCGCCATTTTTATCTTTTTAGGTTCGTACTCAGTAATCGGAATATCTCTCGAAAGTCCTGCTGCCATTGCAACACCTTGGGCACGACCCAACTTTAACATCGATTGCACGTTTTTACCAAAGAAAGGTGCTTCAATCGCAATCTCGTCAGGATTGTGCGTTTCGATTAGTTCAATGGTACGCTCAAAAATGATTTTTAGTTTTTGGTAATGATTGTCATATTTAGACAATTGCAATTCGTTCAATTGCAAAAATTCCATTTTTTTATTGATGACTTTTATCAATCCAAAACCCATAATGGTGGTTCCGGGGTCAATACCTAATATGATGCGTTCTTTTGTCAAGTTTTTTAATTTAAATAAGAGAATTTCTTTTCAACTTCTTCCTTAGAGATATTCTCTTTAATTATTTTCTTTTTATTATTTATAATGAAATACTTTCCATTTTTTAAAACATAAAATTCATCTACTTCCTTTTTTGCAGCAAAGGCTAAATCTGTATATATTTTTTCATACTCAAGAGGTATTATACTTTTATTATTAATGTTTACGACGCCATATTCGCCATTTTTAGAAAGAATAATTTTGTTATTATCGATGTAAAACAAACTATCATAAATAACCGGAATCACAGTTTTTCCTTCTTTGGTAATCAAACCATTCTTATTGTTTTTGCTAACAAAATGATAATTAGAACCTGGACCATATTCGACCCAATTTGACATTTTACTATATTCAAAAGGAATAACTATTCTTCCTAATCTATTTATAACGCCATATTTATTATTTTGTTTAGCTATGAAAAAGTTTTTATTGTCATAAAAACAAGGAGACAAATCCTGATAATCGAAATTTAAAATTGTTTTTAAATTTTTACTAATAATTCCGGCTTTGTTGTTTTTGCTTATGATATAATAATCGAGATCTTTCCCAGTCATTATTGCATCATTGTCTATTGGATATAAAATTTGGTTAAATGAACTAATAATACCAGATTTTCCTTTGAGTTCGACTACTGTATTTGCTGTTCCGTTAAAATCTTGAATTACATCATACATGAAAGGAATAATTATTTGTCCTTGAGCATCAACTACGCCATATTGTTTTTTAAAATTCTGAATGATATAAATTCTATAATTTTTTTTGCGCAGACGACTAAAATCAAAGCGGTAATCTTTTATTTTGTCATAGATTTTATTTCCGCTTTTATCCAGTAAAGTAATATAATTTTTATTTTTTCCTTCGAAGATTTCAGATTCATGGTAACCTTCTTCGGGATGTTCTAATGTATCATATTCCGGTTTGACTATTTCTTTTCCAAATTCATTTATAATTCCATATTTGTGATTTTTAGAAACAATTGCAATTCTATTTTGATTGAATCTTTCTCCGGAATCATATTTTCCAAAAGGAATTACTTCTTTTAAATTTTTATCTAAATATGCGGTTTGACGATTTTTTCTAACCAAAATCAATCCGTTTCTCCAAAAAGTACTTCCATTTTCTCCTTTTAAACTAATGTCCGTTACAAAAATTTCATCATATATAAAATCTGTTTTTTGTTTTCCCTTATAATCGAAAAATGCCCATTTCCCTTTTTTGTTCAATGTAATTAAACTGTCAAATGTAGCTTCATTGGCATTTTGATAATTGATTGAAATTATCTCTTTTCCTGTTTGATTTATAAATCCAAACTTATTATTTTTTTCTACAAGTGCTAATCCAGAGTTTGTAAAATCGCTATTATTATCAAATTGAATAGGGATTACTATTTTTCCTTTTCTATTTACGAAACCATACTTACCATTTTTTTTGACTGAAGCCAATTCATGATTAAATAGATCAATGTCATCATATTCGAAAGGAACTATAATTTTTTGATTAATATCAATATAACCATGTTTATTGCCTAATTCAGCTAATATCATTCCTTTCTCATCAATAGGATTTAAAAAATTATATTTTCCTAAAGGGATAATAGAATTTCCTTTTTCATCATTAAATCCCCAAGAATTTTCTCCCATGATTCTAATATATGTTCTAGGTTGGTTTTTAGAGTCAACTTTATTACATGAATAGAATAGGAAGGATACTAGGAATATTTTAATGAATAGTTTTAACATATTTTGATATGGATAATCGATGATTTTAATCTTTAGAAAAACGAATATTATTCGTACTCAAATTGATTACTTTTGCGGCATGATTTCAATTCCTCACAAAGCTAAACAATTCCTAGTTCTTCTGATCAAACTTTTGATTGTAGGTGGTGCATTTTATTTTATTTATAATCAGTTAGCAAATAATGACAAACTCGATTGGCAAAAGTTCATTAAGCTGTTTCGCAAAAATCAATCGGTTTTAGGAATTGGATTTATATTACTTCTAAGTGTTTTGAATCGTTATTTCGAGATTTTGAAATGGCAGAATCTGGCCAAAGTAATTCACGAAATCTCATTAGGAGAAGCTATAAAGCAAGTTCTGGCGGCACTTACGGCAGGAATTTTTACGCCAAATGGTGTGGGAGAGTACGCAGGAAAAGCATTGTTTTATCCGAAATCTGAAGCTAAACAAGTAGTTTTTCTGAATTTGATTTGCAATGGAATCCAAATGATCTTGACGGTGATTTTTGGGCTTTTTGGCTTATTGTATTTTAATGCTAAATACGAGGTGATTACGACTCAAACGGTTGCCATTTTATTTGGAGGTTTTGTATTGCTTTTTATTGTTTTGTTTTCACTAAAGAAAATAAAAATCAAAGGATATTCGATCGAAAAGTTATTGCATAAAATCAATGAAATCCCTAAAGCGGTTCATCGTAAAAATATTCTTTTAGGAGTTTTGCGTTACCTGGTTTTCTCACATCAATATTACGTTTTGTTTCTCGCTTTTGATGTCGATTTGCCTTATTTTACTTTGATTGTTACAATTGCTGTGGTTTATTTTTTGGCTTCATCATTACCCACTTTTCAGTTTCTGGATTTTGCAGTAAAAGGAAGTGTCGGCATATATTTCTTCGGAATATTAGGTGTAAACGAATGGATTGTAGTTTTTATCAGTACTTTGATGTGGTTTCTTAACGTCGTATTGCCAGTAGTTATTGGTGCTTATTATGTGCTGAATTTCAAAACGAAAGCTGTAGAATGATCTGGTTTTTATTTTTCATATTATCTATCTATGTAATTACGATAGGCTTACTTATTTATGGTTTTACCAAAGTAAAGAACTATCAAAAAGAAGACTTAAAACCGCGAACCAGTTTTACAATTATAGTTCCGTTCAGGGATGAAGAAGAGAATTTGCCAAACCTTTTGCAAAGCTTTTCAAACTTAAATTATCCGAAGAATTTATTCGAAGTAATTTTAGTGGATGACAATTCTAGCGAAAAATTCCAAATTTTAAATTCCAAATTCCAGGTTTTTATAATCGATAATATTAGAGTTTCGAATTCTCCTAAAAAAGATGCCATTGCTACAGCGATGCAACACGTAAAAACCAAGTGGGTGATTACTACTGATGCTGATTGCCTGGTGCCTAAAAACTGGCTTCTAACATTTGATAATTATATTCAGCAACATGATGTCTCGATACTTGCGGGCGCAGTTACTTATCAATGCGAGAATTCATTTCTGGATCATTTTCAACAATTAGATTTAACGAGTTTACAAGGAGCAACAATAGGAAGTTTTGGGCTTGGCAACGCTTTTATGTGTAACGGAGCTAATTTTGCCTACACGAAATCTTTGTTCGAAAAGCTAAATGGGTTTGACGGAAATAATAAAATTGCCAGTGGCGATGATGTTTTTTTATTGCAAAAAGCGGCCAATTTATTTCCGGATAAAGTTGATTATCTAAAAGCAAAAGAGGCTATTGTAATTACAAAACCAACAGAAAACTGGAAGTCTTTATTTTATCAACGAGTGCGTTGGGCAGCAAAAACAAGTTCGTATCAAAGTAATTTCGGAAAGGTTTTAGGGTTGATTGTTTTGTTTGGAAATCTGGGTTTTGTTATTGGATTTTTATTTTGTGTTTTAGCGATTTGGCCTTGTCCTTTTTTTGTTTTATTAGCCTTTTCTAAGTTTATAATCGATTTTATCCTGCTTTATAAAACGAATCAGTTTTTGACTAAAACCAGAATAAAAAGCCTGGTTTTAAGTAGTTTGCTATATCCTTTCTTTAGTTCGACTGTCGCTTTGTATAGTTTATTTGGGACTTATGAATGGAAGGGGAGAAGATTTAGAAATTAAATTCCAATCCCGAAGGCTTGCGATAAATTCCAAATTCCAATGGAAAACGTATACTATTATGAACGCTAAGTGGCACGCGGATGATAGGGATTCGCTTTGCGAAAGCACGGATTTGGGCGGATTTTTTGTAATGTTTTATTTTGAAAATCGTCTAAGTTCAATCTTTGTTGAATTACACGTGCCGTATTTTGTTAGTACGATGACATAAAATAAGAAAAAGAAATCTGCGCAGATCTGTTTAAATCCGTAAAACCTGCGTGCTATAAATCTCAAAGATCAAAAAATTACTCTTTACCTTTTTCTTTAAGAATAACAGGCAAAAT
Organism: Flavobacterium sp. SLB02; assembly: GCF_009664855.1. GTDB lineage: Bacteria > Bacteroidota > Bacteroidia > Flavobacteriales > Flavobacteriaceae > Flavobacterium. The sequence goes on along the minus strand of NZ_CP045928.1, from coordinate 4,802,737 downwards.
AAATTGGGTTTTTACCGGAAGTCCGCGTTTTAGGGCAGGATTTATTTTTGGGAAATCGACCAAACGCGCATGTAGAATACTATCGATTTTGATGGTATCGTAAGCAACGGAGTCTTTAGGAAATTGCGGTTCGAATTTCATTGTTGAATTAGGGAAAACCGTTACTTTTACCTGAATCGTATCGAGTTCAGGATACAGTATAGAAAGTGTATCGATGTCTAGTTTTTGCTGAATAAGCTGTGCCATTACCTGAAAAAAGCATTGTTGGCGTTGTTTTTTATCAGCGATTTTTTCGCAATTTGCTACTGATGGATATTCGTCGACTTCTTTCCAATTGATCGATTTTAATTCTTTTTGAAGTAACTCTTTTTCAGACGGAACCTGCTTGTCAATATATTGACAAGAATTGAAAGATAAGATAACTAAAAAAAGGAAAAACTGCTTCAAGATTTTGATGTTGAATTGAATAAACTGATTATGGTATAAAAATACGATTATTTTTTTTGAGAAGCTTTGTATTGCAGATAATCTTCATAGCTTTCTGAAAGCCATTGTTCTTTATTTTGCGCTGCAACTTCTTTTTGGTCAGGATATAGAGAAGACAAGCGATCAGAAAATGTAGCGATTTGAACCGTGTAATTGTAAAATTCTTTTCTGGTTAAAACAACATTTGCATCATTTTTACGATTAAAGTATTCAAAGAAAAGTGTATCAAATTCTTTCATAGAAAAATTGAGAACTTTTTTCTTATTACTTTTATAGATGCTATCCTGAATTAATTGATCGTCGACAGACAGTTTTTTAACTTGCGCATAAGCAGTATCGTTGATTGAAATAATCAAGGAAATAAATAATGCGATTTGTAAAAGTCTGCGCATTGACTGGATTTACTAAAGAGTTTGTAGGTGCTAAATTACAAAAAAATATATGGATTTACTATTGTTGTTACTTGGTTTTATATGCATGATCGTGGGCATTTTTGGTAGTTTTCTGCCTGTCTTGCCTGGCTTGACCAGTTGTTGGGTGGGGCTTTTATTGCTGTACATGACAAAAGCGGTAGAGAATAATTATTGGGTTCTGGGTATTACCCTTGTGATCACGATAATAATAACGGTTCTCGATTATGTGATTCCGGCAAAAGGAACCAAAAAATTTGGAGGAAGTTCGTACGGAATCTGGGGAACCAATATTGGGTTAATTGTTGGTATTCTGGCACCTATACCTTTTGGAGTTATTATTGGTCCTTTTGTGGGGGCTTTTGTGGGCGAAATAATTTATGATTCAAAAAATCACAAACGAGCGCTAAAGGCTGCAACGGGATCTTTACTTGGTTTTTTGGCCTCTAGTTTTATCAATTTTATGTTTTGTATTATTTTTCTAGGCATATTTTTGAGTGTCACATGGGAATATCGAAACTTTTTGTTTTAATTGTGTAACAGTTATTTAGCTTTTTTCTTATTTTTTGATTTTTTTGTTAAAATTTACAAAAAAATAATTCTACTTTGATTTGATAACGAAAGGGTTATGTTTACTGACGCGAGCAGTTTTTTTTGTTAAACAACTGTTAATCGATCGCTCAGGTATTTCACTTATTTTTTGGAAATGTTAAAATATTTTATATTTTTATCCTGATAAACGATAAAAAGCCTCACTTTATCGGTTATTTTGAATAGATTTAAATAACATTTTAAACCATTTAAGTATGACTCCAAACCTACAAATTGAACTTAGACGTTTTATTTCTTCTAATGTTGTTTCAAAGTTAAACAAGTTTTATTTTGAAAATGATGCACTTTTAATAAAGGGAATTGATGTTTCGATAGGTACAGTCTTAATGGGTTTATACAATAGGGCCGAGGAATCGGATTTTTGCAAAGGACTGGTCTCGCAAATACAAGAAGATTCGACATTTTATCAGGAAGTCGATTTTACATCCGGCCGAATTTTATCAGTAGATGATTGTTATCGCTTGGAAGGAAACGATTTACTGAAAGAAATTTTTACAAATAAAAAAGGAAGAATTTCTGAAATGATCTCCAACGAAGTCGGCATCAAAAGCGAAACAGCCAGAGAGATCCTAAACTTTTCAGCCTTATTAGTTGCTTCTTATCTTAAAAACAATCTTCAATTGTTAGACAGTCTAAAATTACTTCTGGACGATCAAAAAAGAGATATCTTAAACAGCATTCCTCCCGGAATCAAAATTATCTTAGGTTTTTCATGTTACGAATCAGTCGAAGAAAAAAACCAATCCATCGGAAGATCTATTTTCACCCTTTTCGGTCACAACTTTTTCAGTTTCTAAAATAAAAAAAATCCCATCTTACAAAAGTAAAACAGGATTTATATTCAAATCAATTTTTGAATCGTTTCTTAAACGTTTTTCAAATTGATAATTTCTTGCTCTGTCAAAAAGCGCCAGTTACCTCTTGGTAAATTCTTTTTGGTCAAACCAGCAAACGATACACGATCTATACGTAAAACATCATAGTCAAAGTTTTCGAAAATAGCACGAACCACTTTTACATTCGATGAACGCAGTTTAAGACCCACTTCGCTTTTTGCTTCTTTCTCGATATAACTTATTTCTTCAACAAACACACGGTGTCCGTCAAGAACCAAACCTTTGCTTATTTTTTCTAAATCCTCAAATTTCAAGTTTTTATCTAGAGAAACCTGATAGATTTTAGATGATTTCTGACTCGGCAAAGTAAATTTACGAATCATATCAGTATCATTAGTAAACAACAATAAACCAGTTGTATTCTTGTCCATTCTACCAATTGGGGCAATTTTTGCCGTTGTAGAACCACGAACAAGTTCCAGAACGTTACGGTATTCCTGACCTTCGTCAAGCGCAGTTGTAAAGTTTTTAGGTTTGTTCAACAAGATGTATTCTTTCTTTTCAGGAGTCAAAACTACACCATCAAAATTAATAACATCATTCAATTTTACTAAATAACCCATTTCAGTAACCGGTACGCCATTTACTTTAACGTTTCCAGACTGAATGTATATATCAGCATCACGACGCGAACAAACACCAGAATTAGAGATGTATTTATTCAAACGAATTTCGTCTGCAGCTTTTTGTCTTTTTGGAGCCTGATTCTGTTTTTTAAGTTTTTGTGCCGCTTCTTCTTCCGCAGCCTTAACAGCAGGTTTCACTTTTTTCGGCCCTTGGGCGCGCTTCGCCATAGGAGGTTTTGGCTTGTTAGAGTTTGGCCTAGAGCTATTTGGTCTAGAACCGCCTCTTTTATTATTGCCTTCCTTATTGTTCATAAATTCTGTAATTTGTGCAAAGATAGTTTATTCTTGCTAAATAATCCTAAGTTCATTGTTCTTAGATTAATAGCTATTATTTTTTAGGGCTGCAGGAGCAGTACAATTGGCTTTTTTTCAGGCATCTTCTCCCGCTTTTCGTTTCAATCTTTTATTTTTTTAAAGGAAAAATATAAAAAGATTTCCACTGCAATCGGGGCTATTTTCAGATAATTGGCTTTTTTTCAGACATTTTGAGAAAGGTTACCACAGAGATGCACAAAGATTTTACACAGAGAAAACACAAAGTTGGGAATAAAAAATCTGTGCACATCTGCCTAGATCCGCGTCATCTGCGTGCCATTTTTAGCATAAGCCATTATCCAAGCTAGGGATGTAAAAGCAAGTTCTTCCCGTGCCATAAAACACTTGGGTTTATCAAAACAATACAGCAAACGCCTGAAACAATTAGGAATTTCAATACATTATGCAAAAGCAGAAACTGCCCTTTAGAATTCGATTTCCATAAGTAAATCAGGAAAAACAACAAAACGGCAAAACATACATAAAAGTAAATATCCATATAACCCACATCATAAATGTTGATTAGGATATACACCGGAATCACGGTTAAAAATGTTAGAACTGTAATAATTTGTTTAGAAACCGTTTCGTTATAGATGATCGGAATTGTTCTGTAATTGTTTACCAAATCTCCTTTAAGATTCTCCAGATCTTTTATCATTTCGCGAACAAGCAATAATAAAAACAAGAAAACCGCATGTGCCGAAATCACCATAAAATGACTCATATGATCCTCAATTTCCTCAAACGAAACCTTATTGTAGAAATAGAGCAGAATTGCGAAAAAAGGCAAAACAGCCAAAAACGCAGCGGTCAAATTACCAACAATGGGGTATTTTTTTATTTTATGAGAGTAAAACCAAATAAGGAAAATATACGCCGAAAAGAACAAAAATGCACGCCAGGAAACAATCAAAGCCATGAAAGCTGCAATAAAATTAAGCGTAAAATACACTGACAATTTCGTTTTCTGACTTACTAATCGATCCAGCATCGATTTGTTGGGTCTGTTGATTAAATCCTTTTGACTGTCGTAAAAATTATTAATAATATATCCTGAAGCAATCGTAATCGCAGAAGCAAAAACAATTAAAAATAAATTAAAATCAAGTAAAATGTCGAGCGCCCTTTTCTCAGGAGCCAATATAAAAATCGCAGATAAATATTGTGCTAAAACAATAATAGGAATGTTGTAACCTCTCACTACTGAGAACAAACTAACAATTTTCATTACTAAAAGTTTATGCTGTCTGCTTAACATTTTTTAAAGTTAGTTTGGGATTTTAATTTAAGGCTTGTTTTAATTTTAGAGGTTTAGTTTAAAAAACATTAAAGTTTGTCTTTTAACAATGCTTTCGAACCAAAACCTAATTTCCGTATGCAAGCTAAGGCTTCTTTTTGAGAAATGTCGACTTCTTTGATGTCTTTTTTTTTCTACAAAACAAACAGAGCCACTTCAAGGGTTTGGTGCAGCAGAAACAAAGACTGCAAAATTGTTATCGTTTATTTGTTCTATCAAAAAGGTAAATTGCGTTCCTGCATCAGTTGGAACCAGAACGACTTTTAAATTTTCATTAGATTCCAAGCCCATAATGTTTTCATTCGTTTTCTTGATGAACGAATAACCCGGAATGGAACTCAGAATTCCGTTTTCAAGTCTTTGAATCAATTTCTTCGCATAAGCTGTTCGGACAATTAAACCGGCTGTAATGCAAATAAGAAATATGATTATTATGGCTACAATTTCTTCAATTGCCAATCCTAGAATTTTTACTTTCGGGAAATGATTTACGATCGGAAGCGTAATTTTTTGAATGATATGATATCCTTTTTCCAGAATAATCAATAACAAAACAAGTGGTGCTAAAAACAGAATTCCGCCTAAAAAAGTTGCTTTGATAATCTGTAAAATACTCTTCATATTAAATAACTTTTAGGGTGATGATTTCAGGAAAGCAATTCAATAGGCCAGTACTTTTTTTAAAGAAGTTTATTAGAATTGATAAACAACCTCTAATTTATAGTCTTTTAAAGATACTTTAGCGCGCTCTAAATCCTCAGTAAATCCAAGAATATAACCACCTCCGCCAGAACCACAAAGTTTTAAGTAATAATCATTTGTGTCGATTCCGTTTTGCCAGATTCCGTGAAATTGTTCCGGAATCATTGGCTTAAAGTTGTTTAAAACGACTTTTGACAGCTTTTTAGTATTGGTAAACAACGATTTCATGTCACCATGCAAAAAGTTTTCTACGCAGGCATCAGTATATTTTACGAATTGATTTTTAAGCATCGCACGGAAACCTTTATCTTTCAGGTTTTCCATAAAAATGTTCACCATAGGAGCAGTTTCACCTACGATTCCTGAATCTAATAAAAAGACAGCGCCTTTTCCGTCAAAACTTTGAGTCGGGATTCCGGTTGCTTCGATATTATCTTTCGAATTAATTAAAATCGGAATGCTTAAATAACTGTTTAAAGGATCCAAACCAGAACTTTTTCCGTGGAAAAAACTCTCCATTTGAGCAAAAATATTTTTTAGTTGTAACAGTTTTTCGCGAGTTAAATTCTCTAGAACGGTTATTTTGTGTGTAGCATATTTGTCGTAAATAGCAGCAACAAGAGCGCCGCTACTACCAACTCCGTATCCTTGCGGAATACTTGAGTCAAAATACATTCCGGTTTCGACATCATTTTTTAAACTTGCCAAATCAAAAGATACCAATTCAGGTTGTTCTGTTTGTAAAGTTTCAAGATAAGTTGCAAAACGTTGTAAACTTGCGTTTGATGCAATTGCTTCCGCCGAAGGATCTTCGGATTTCTTCAATGCGCCATTATAAAAATTATAAGGAATAGAAAGTCCTTTAGAGTCGCGGATGATTCCGTATTCTCCAAAGAGTAATATTTTTGAGTAAAATAATGGTCCTTTCATGTTTATTTTATGTCTTTCTTTATTTTATTTGGTGTAGAAGATTTTTTATTTAATCCCTTCTCAAGAATCTCTCTAACTTTTCTTAGGATTATAGGATCGTTACATTCCATAATCAATTTCATTACTTTGATTTTTTCTGCTTTGATGCCCATCAATCAAAATTTTAATTAAAGATACGGAAAATTATGATGCAATTGCACCGTCTCCAATTTGGTCGCAAATGTACTGACGATTCTGACAAAATACAACTAATTCGTCCTTAATAAATTGTAATACTTTCTCGCTAACGTTTTCGGGATAAAGTACATGAACATTTGCTCCGGCGTCAAGCGTAAAACAAACCGGAATTTGTGTTTCATTTCTGAATTTCCAGATAGCATTAATGATCTGCAAAGTATTTGGTTTCATCAAAATAAAATACGGCATCGAAGTCATCATCATGGCATGTAAAGTCAAAGCTTCACTTTCGACCACTTTAATAAATTCATCTAAATTTCCGCTTTCGAAAATGGCAATTAGCTGATCCAGATTTTCATGTGCCTGCGCAAAACGTCTTTCGGCATATGGATGATTGTGCATCAAATCGTGCCCAACAGTACTGGAAACTTGTTTTTCGCCTTTATCGACCAATAAAATAGTATCTTGATAGTTCTTGAAATTCTCATGGATAGCGTACGGAAATTCCACTCCGTATAAGTCTGAGCTTCCTTCAATATTTGCCTGATTTCCCCATGCAACAACATTTCCTTTTACACTTCTGCAAGCGCTTCCAGAGCCTAAACGAGCTAAAAAAGATGCTTTTTTGTAAAAATGATCGTCTGTCATTTCAGGATTCAAAGCTTTTTCTAAACTCATAAAATTCATTGCCAACGCTGCCATTCCAGATGCCGAAGAAGCAATTCCTGAACTGTGCGGAAATGTATTTTGAGTATCAATCGTAAAATGATAGTCTTTCAAAAAAGGCAAGTAAAACTCAATTCGTTCTAAAAACTTCTGAATTTTAGGTTTGAAATCTTCTTTTGGTTTTCCTTCAAAAAGTAAATCGAAAGAAAAGCCATTTGTCACGCTGAGCGAAGTCGAAGTGTCTCTTTTTTTAAAACCTAATTTGGTAATCGTTTTACAATTATTAAGTGTAAAACTTATTGAAGGATTTGCCGGGATTTGATTGTCTTTTTTTCCCCAATATTTTACTAATGCAATATTGCTGGGAGCGCTCCACTCAAAATTTCCGTTTTCGATAGTCGAAGTATATTTTTTAGGAATAAAATCAGTTGCTGTAAACATGAATTATAAAATTTTGGCAAAGATAGTTTTTAAATATTTTTACCATATAAGTTATATAAGAAAATGTAAGCGAAACTAAAATGAACTTATATCACTTATATGGTTTACACTTTCTTTTTAACTATTTTTGACTAAAAATTGAATAGAATGAAAATAAACAAGATCACCAAAATCGTCATAGCGCTAATAATTTGTTTAATGGTTGGGTATTCTGCAAGTATAGTAACCAGACCAAGCGTTGAAAGTTGGTATCCAACGATTATAAAACCAGGTTTTAATCCGCCCAATTGGATTTTTATGCCGGTTTGGACATTGCTTTATATTTTAATGGCAGTTGCAGCCGGATTGGTTTGGGATAAAATAAAGGAACAAAACCAGGAAGTAAAAGTTGCATTAGGTTTCTTCTTAATTCAATTGACATTGAATGCGATTTGGTCGTATATCTTCTTCGGATTAAAAAATCCGATGTTGGCTTTAATTGAAATTGCTCTATTATGGTTAATGATTTACGAAACGTATTTAAAGTTTACCAAAATCAACAAAACTGCCGGTTATTTACTGATTCCTTATATGGCTTGGGTTGCTTTTGCCGGAATTTTGAATGCTAGTATTTGGTGGTTGAACAGATAAAATTTTAGTTTCAGGTTTAATTTTTAGATTCTGCTTTTACTTTCTTAAACATTTCATTTTTAGCATACAAAAAATCCATTGTAGTCAATATGTTATTATTTTCTATAAGAGTTTTAGATCTTGGGTCTGCATCGCAAAATTCAATAAAAAGATCTTTTTCTTCGGAACTTAGCTTTAAATCTTTGGTAAAAAAAGTTGCAGGAATAGAGGCCGCTACGAGTTTCTTAAAGCTACTTTCTTCAGTTTTTTTCTTGAGTTCTTCTTTCTTGTCATTTTTAAATAGATTGAAAACCCCTTTTCCCATCCGGGCAAAGTCGATCCCATTTGGAATAGTTCCGTCGTAAACGCCGGTATATTTTTGCAAAGAAGCGGCGTCTTTTTCGAATTTTATTTTATCCAGATCTTGTTGAGAAATTTTAAATGGCTCAAGTTTCATGTTGGTTACTATAACTTCATCTAATTCTTGAGGTCTTGGAATCATATTGACAATAATATTGTTTTTATCAATGTTTTCCTGGGATATTTTTAATCTTGAAAAAAAGTGTTCTTTATGAAAGAAAAGCAAGCTATCTTTAGGTTTTACCAAAATTGAAAATTCTCCCAAATAATCGGTTGTTGTACTGGTTTGGGCTGTTTTATTGATAACCTCTACTTTTTTTAGAGGAAAGTTGTTAGATAAGACCTTTCCGTGAATTAACTTTTCTGTTTGAGAAATAGAAAGCTGATAGGTTAAAAAAGAAATTATAGTGAGCAATTTTACTTTCATGAATGAACTTTAGTTTTTAATTCCTGTATTTAACTTTTTAAACTCTTCATTTTTAGCATATAGAAAGTCTATCAATTCCAAATCATTTGATTTTTCTAAAAGTGTTTTAGATTTTGGATCGGCATTACAAAAGTTTAAGAAAATTTCTTTTTCTTCGGAGTTTATTTTTAAATTTTTGATGAAAAAATCTGGAGGACAAGAAGCGATGACAAGTTTCTTAAAATGATCGTCACTTGGCTCAATCTTTTTTTTCGGTTTGTCAAAAATCGGGTGACTAAAATTTATAGCATTTTTAATTTTACCATCATACACAGTAACCTTGGTAGTAACATCATCAAATTGCTTGCGAATTTTGATTTTATCTATTTCTTCTCTATCATTGGCGATTTTTTTAAGTTCAGTTTTATTAAAAACAGATCTAGAAACTACAACATTCTCCAATTCTTCGGCTTTTTGAGTCATCTCAACAATGAGATAGCTTTTTTCCAGATCTTTCAAAGTTAGCTTCAATCTTATAAATAAATAATCCTTTGAAAAAAACAATAAACTGTCCTGCTCTTTTGCTAAAATAGAAAACTCTCCCAATTCATTTGTTCTCGTACTTTTTTTCGCTGTTTTATTGATAACCTCAACTTTATTAAGCGGATAATTATTGGAAATAACTTTTCCATAAAGCAGTTTTTCTGTTTGTGAAATGGAAAGTTGGCAGGTAAAAAAAGAAATTGTAGTGAGTAATTTTACTTTCATCTAATGGTATTTAGCTGAGAGTAAAATTATTAGAATTGTCTTAACGAAAACTTATCGAATCTGTAAATTCTTGTTAATTATAGTTTACTTACAAATTTTTCCAATTCATTATTATTTACTAAAACAGGACCATGTCCAAAACAAAGTATTTTAGGTTTTAAAGAAGCCAGTTTTTTAATCGATTCTCTATTTATTTGCTGATTATTTGTAAACAGACTTGGCGGTTCATGCAAACCAACAATTGTAGTTAATAAATTCATATTGGTCATAACATCCCCAACAATAAGAACGCCATCAAATTCCCTGAAAAAAGATAAATGACCGCTGGAATGCCCCGGAGTTTCAATAACAGTAAATCCGGCAATACTGTCTCCTTCTTTTAATGTATGAGAAACGGGATGTCCTTTTCCTGCCCAGAATTTCTTTTGGAATTTTGAAATAATATGATTCGGATTTGGGTATTCAGAAATGACATTTCCGTCTTCTGCGGCTTGTTTTTCTGGTTCACTGCACCAAAGCGGAATATGCAACGTCTCACAAATAATTTTGCTGCTTCCCTGATGGTCCGCGTGAGCGTGAGTTAATATGTGTTTGGTTATCGTGTTATTTTTTAGAGCATTCAAAATGATATTTCCGGAACTTTCAATTCCGGCATCAATAAGAACATCTTCAATTACATAACAATTAATACCGTTGCGGGGAAATAAAGGAATTTGGTAAACATCCCTGGCTATATTCTTCATCTTTTCAAATTTTATATTTGCAAAGATTTGAATTCAGTTCTTCAATCTACTTGATAAATGTTAAGAAATGTTTTGACGAATTCTGCTCAAAGATTCAGGTGTAATTCCTAAAAAGGAAGCGATATAAATTAAAGGCGTTCGCTGGATTATTTTGGCTGGAGCCGATTCTAAAAAAGTTACATATTTTTCTTTCGCCGGAATCATCTGTAATTTTAAAACGCGATCTGCTATGCAAAGATAATTTTGCTCAGCAAGAATTCTGCCTACACGTTCCCAGTTTGGAATTTCTTTATACAAAAGCTGCATTTTTTCGAAAGTGATAGAAAGAACTTCACAATCTTCAATGCATTGTATATTTTCAAAAGAAGGAGATTGATTTATAAAACTAGAATACGAAGCAATAAAACCGTCATCACAGCTTAAATAAGTGGTGATTTCTTTTCCGTCTTTTAAATAATAAACTCGAGCTAGACCTTCAACAATAAAAAAGATTTTACTGCTAATTTTTCCTATTGAAGAAAGAAATTCTTTGGCAGTAAAATTTTGATATTCAAAACAAGAATCGATCTTTTCTATTTCATTTTCAGAAAACGAAGCGATCGATAGTATTTGTTTTTGTAATGAAGAATTCATGATTTATAATATCTCAATTAATTCCAAAGCATTATTAATTACCAATTTTGCACCACTATTTTTCAATTCTTGTTCGGTTCGATAACCCCAAGAAACACCAACAGCAAACATATTGGCATTATTTGCAGTTTGCATATCAATATCAGAATCTCCTACAAAGAGTATTTCTTCTGTTGTTAAGTTCCATTTTTTACTGATTTCTAAAGCTTCAAACGGATTAGGTTTCTTTAGCTCTTCGGTACTTAAACCAACTGCCATATCAAAATGATTTGGAAATATTTCCGAAGCGATCTTTTTGGTCAGTTCATCAGCTTTGTTAGAGAAAACAGCCATTTTGATGTTTTGTGAAGTCAGGTTTTTTAGCAACTCGACGATTCCATCGTAAGGTTTTGTTTTAAGTGTACAGATTTCTCGATATTCGTTAATCATACATTCAAAACAAATTTCGATTTGTTCGTCTGAGTTATTTGTTGCGGGCAGTGCTTTGCTAACCAAATTTCGCAAACCGCTTCCAATAAAATATTGATAAGTATCGTAAGTATGAGTAGGGTAGTTTAGATTGGTAAGTACGGTATTCATCGCATCTGAGATGTCTTCTAATGAGTTTACTAACGTTCCGTCTAAATCAAAAATAATTCCTTTAAATTTCATTGTATTATATATTATTGGCTAAAATAAACCCGCTTGTCCAGGCATTCTGAAAATTAAAACCTCCGGTAATGGCATCAATATTGACAATTTCTCCGGCAAAATAAAGATTTTGATGTAATTTGCTTTCCATGGTTTTAAAGTTGATTTCTTTTAAATCGATTCCTCCTGCGGTAACGAATTCTTCTTTAAAAGTACTTTTTCCGTTTACTTTAAATTCGGCTTTTGTAAGTTGAGAAGCTAAGTTTTGCAATTGTGTTTTAGACAAATCAGCCCATTTCGTTTCGGCTTCAATTCCGGATGCTAAAACCAGACTTTCCCATAAACGATTCGGAAAATCGAAAGGTGATTTTTTAGAAACTGCTTTTTTAGCGTGTTCCTGTTTTAAGTCTTTCAGGATTTTCTCGGCATCTTCTGTATCAACGTCATTTAACCAATTGACATAAATCGTAAACTGATAGTTTTTATCGAATAAAGTACGCGCTCCCCAAGCAGAAAGTTTTAAAATCGCAGGACCACTCATTCCCCAATGCGTGATCAATAAAGGTCCTGTCGATTCGAGTTTGGTATCTTTTACGTTTACGGTAACTTGTGCCGCAACGCCAGGTAATTCTTTTATGCGGGAATCTTTGATGTTGAAAGTAAATAGGGAAGGGACAGGACTTACAATGGCGTGTCCTTGTGTTTGTAACATTTCCCAAATTTTAGGATTACTTCCTGTTGCCAGAACTAATTTTTCTGTAGCGTAGTTTTCATCCTGAGTATCAATTTTCCAGTGATTTTCAGCTTTAAAAATCGATTGTACACTTTGTCCGGTTAAGACTTTAATGCCTAATTTTCCGGTTGCTTCGAGGAAACAATCGATGATGGTTTGAGAGGAATTCGAGACTGGGAACATTCTACCGTCGTCTTCGATTTTAAGTTCTACACCGTGTTTTTCGAACCATTCGATGGTGTCTCCGGAACAAAACTGATGAAAAGGACCGCGAAGTTCTTTCTCGCCACGCGGATAAAATTTTACTAATTCGTTTGGTTCAAAACAAGCGTGCGTTACGTTGCATCTTCCACCGCCGGAAACACGAACTTTAGAAAGTACTTCTTTTCCTCTTTCTAAAATGGCAATTTTAAGTTTCGGATTTTTCTCTGCAATATTAATCGCCGTAAAAAAACCTGCAGCGCCCCCGCCAACAATGATTATATCGAAATTTTTGATCATATTTCTTTTTTTTGCCACTGATTTCTTTTTTGCCACTAATTGCACGAATTAGCGCAAATTTTAAATCTGATGGTTTATATTATTTTTTGCCACAGATTATAAGGATTAGCACAGATTTTTAAAAATCTTTTTAATCTGTGGCATCTTTTCATCTCGAAAGACCTTTGTCAAAGTTCTAAACTTTGACAAAGGTTCTTGGAAATTGGTTTATAGTTTGTCCGGAAAATCACTGATAATTCCGTCTACGTGGTAACTCTTTATTTTTTGAATGTCCTCTTCGTCGTCTACTGTCCAGGGTAAAACAAGGAAACCTTTTTCTTGTATTTGTTTTACATTTTCAGCATTCAATAACTGATAATCGGGATGAATGGAGTGTGCTTTTATTAATTCGGCGAAAGCCAGAGCTTTATCGAGATCTTCTTCTGTTAAAACTCCAATAGGAATATTTGAATTTAGATTTGATGTTTCCTGTAATAAGCCCCAATCAAAACTTGAAACAATGAAATCTTCGTAGTTCCAGTTTTTATCAGCAATGTATTCTTCAATTAAACTAACAACTTTACCCGCAGTTCCTATACCTTTTAGCTCGATATTGATTACGCATTTTTTGTCTACTAAATCAAAAACTTCCTTTAAAGTTGGGATTTGATATTTTCCATCAATCAAAAATGTTTTTAATTCAGATAAAGAAAAAGTATTTACTAAACCTTTGCCGTTGGTTGTTCTTTCAATCGTTTCGTCGTGAATGACTATTAGATGTCCGTCAGAACTAAGGTGAACATCAAGTTCAATACCATCAGCATTTAAGTCTAATGCTTTTTGGAAAGACTTTAGTGTATTCTCAGGCTCGTATCCTTTGGCACCGCGATGAGCTATTTTTAGCATATATTGAGAGTTTAACCGTTTAACCGCAAAGGTCGCAAAGTTTTACGCAAAGTGCGCTAAGGATTAGATAAAAAGTTAGCTACAGATTATAGGATTAAAATGATTTTTGTTTCACGCAGATCTTGCAGATTGCTTCGCCTGTTCGCTATCGCTCGGGTGAGCAGAATTTTTAGAATGTATTTATAAATAATCGGTATAGATTTTTTAGTCTGCCTTATCTGCAGAATCTTCGAGAGAAAAAAAAGTTAGCCACAGATTAAAAAGATTAGCACAGATTTGAAAATCCTTTTAATCTTTTTAATCTGTGGCTAAAATACTTTGCGGTTAAATTCTATATTTTTTCCAATAAAACAAGTCCGAATTCAGAATGTACAAATGCTTTTCCGTCCTGAACTTCTGTTTCTTCGCCAGAAAAAGTATCTCTTAGTTTTGTACCATCCTGAAAAATAGATGCTACGGGAAGTTCTTTTAGACCAACGCCAAGATCTAGACCAATTATAACCTGATCGGTATAATTTTCATTGGTATAACTTCTGGAAAATATATATGGTTTTGCTGAAATCATGTTGTGTATTCCTGCGCCAACTGCGGGATGGTTTCTACGGAATTGTCCTAGTTTCTGCCAATGCCAGAGTGTTTTTTGTGTTTCGGGATTGTTTTGAATATCATCCCAATTCATGAAAGATCGTAAGGTGGCATCGCCTTCTGTGCCTTCAATAACTAGGGAACGACCCAATTCATCACCGTAATACACCTGAGAAATTCCAGGAGAAAGCAATAGTTTGGTTCCGGATTCGAAAGTTCGATTGCGATGCGCATCAAAAGGATCGGGATCATCGTGCGAGGAAACATAATTAAGAACGCTATATCCTTTTAACTCATTTTGAAGTTTGGCCGAATATTTCGAGAATATCGCTTCATAATCATTTTGAGCATCCAGTTTAAATTCAAAATTGATCATGGAATTAAAACCATGTTGAAAGTAATTTACTTTTCTATCGCCGAAATCATAATCTTGTCCAGCGCTGATTTCATAACCGTAAACTTCGGCAATGGTATAAAACGGATTTTCATCTAATATTTCTGATGGATGGTTTTTCTTCCAGGTTTCGAATGCATAATCACATTCTTTTTTAAAATCGACCCAAACAATTTCTTCAGTATGTTTTACGGTATCGGCTCTATAACCGTCAATTCCGAATTCTACTATATAATCAGTCAGCCATTTTATGATGTAATATTTAGGAGTTCGGGGATAATTGGTTCTTGTGAAGAATTCATTAATTGAAGCAATTTCTTTTTCATATCGACCTTCTTTGTTCCATTTTTCGATTAAAAAAAAGGGTATTGGTACTTCCTGATCACTTTCGGTTCTCACATCCGGAAGATTATCTACTAATGTACACATTGTAGTATTTTCGAATGATTTGTAATCGCAGACAACGCCGGTTCTTACCCAGTCTTCCGGCCACATAGGATCTTCAGGAGTTACGGGTCCGGTGTGATTAATAACGCCGTCAAGCATTATTCGGATGCCTTTTGCGTGTGCTTTTTTGACCAGATTGGCGAGATCTTCTTTGGTCCCAAAGTTAGGATCTAAAGATGTCCAGTCTCTTGCCCAATAACCGTGATAGCCATAACTAAGTCCGGTCCCTTCATCAACGCCATCATGAATTTGCTCTACAATCGGCGTAAGCCAAATAACATTTATTCCTAATTGGTCAAAGTAGCCTTCGTCGATTTTTTTTATAATTCCGATAAGATCTCCGCCTTCAAAACCACGTAATTTTCCGGGAGTTTTGGTTCGGTTGAAATTTAAATCGTTAGAAGTGTCTCCGTTATAAAAGCGATCGGTAAGCAAAAAGTAAACATTTGCTCCTTCCCAAACGAAAGGTGTTTTCGAAGTATTGTCGTTATTCATTGCAACTTATTTTGAGTCAGAGTAGCCCATTATTAATGAATATTAAAGATAAAGAAAGGAAAATGGATTTTCTTGTTTATTTTAAATTTAACATGTATTTATAATTTGTAGGAAAATAAATTACGCCATGAATTCTGTGTGTGAATTTAAACACATAGAAGCATATATTTTATTGTTTTAATTAAAGTGGAAAATAAATGACAGATCATTTAAACATAGCTATAGCATAAAAAAATCCGCCACGAATTCACGAATTATTCTTTTATATAAAATTCGTGAATTCGTGGCGGAAAAAATAATAGCCACAGATTAAAAAATTAAAATGATTTTTTTAAATCTGTGTTAATCTTTTAATCTGTGGCTAAAAATCCTTTGCTCTTAGTATCTTATTCCAATTCTAAAACAATAGCCGATTTTGGTTCTAAACTAATTTCAGTAGCTAAATCGAATGTTTTTCCTGAAATAACATCTTTTCCTGATTTAAAATTTTTGATGTTTTCTTTAAAACGATTGGTTTTGATCGTTTGCACTGTAGCGTTGTTATTGAAAACTACCATTACCGTTTTAGCATCAGTATACCTGAAATAAACATACGTATTGTTTTCCGGAATATAGTGTGTCATTTTCCCGAAATGAACCGCTTCATTTGTTTTTCTCCAGTTGAATAATTTCGAAGTAAAATCGAAATATTTGGCTTGTTCAGCTGTTCTTCCTGCCGCGGTAAGAGCGTTGTTTTTATCGCCAGCCCATCCACCAGGGAAATCCTGACGAATATCTGCATCGCCTTTGCTTTTGTCTCCGCCCATTCCAATTTCTGAACCATAGTACAATTGTGGGATTCCACGAACTGTAGCCAATAAAGTCATGGCCAGTTTGTATTTTGGAAAATCGTATTTAAACTTATCATTCATACGATCTGTGTCATGATTTTCGGCAAAAACCAAAATATTATTTGGGTTTGGATATAAAAAATCCATTGCAAAATTATTATAGAATTTAATCAATCCATTGTCCCAGCTTGGTTCATTTTCGTTGAAAGCAGATGTAACCTGACTTTGTAGCGTAAAGTCCATTACACTTGGCAAATTCGAATTGTAGTTTTCGATTGCACCAATTTTACTGTCTTTTTGCCAATAGGCTAAATTTGCCTGATTGTGCATCCAGATTTCCCCCACAATATTAAAGTTCGGGTATTCATCTGTAATTGATTTTGCCCAATTTGCCATAGCCGTTTGATCAGAATAATTATACGTATCAACTCTAAATCCGTCAAGATCTGCATATTCAATCCACCAAATCGCGTTTTGAGTTAAGTATTTTGCTACCAAAGGATTTCTTAAATTCAGATCTGGCATAGAAGGTACAAACCATCCATCGACACAAACTTCCTTATCTATTTTTGAGGCGTGAATATCAGTAATAACTTCACGACGGTGATGTGTTTGTGTAAAAGTTTCGAATTGATTGAACCAGGTTTTAGTTGGCATATCTTTGATCATCCAATGCGTAATTCCCCAGTGATTGGTCACATAATCCATAACCAGTTTCATGTCTTTTTTGTGCATTTCTGCCGCAAGACGTACGTAATCTTCATTGGTTCCGTAACGAGGATCTATTTTGTAAACATCAGATTGCCCATAAGTATGATACGAATGTTGTTTGTCGTTGTCTTCGCATAAAGGTGTATTCCAGATTGTAGTTGCACCTAAAGAGGAGATGTAATCTAAGTTTTTGATAATTCCTTCGATATCACCACCGTGACGACCACTTGGATCCTGACGATTTCCTTTTTCTGTTAAAGCTGTATTGCTGTCATTTTTAGGATTTTCGTTAGCAAAACGATCCGGCATAATCAGGTACATCATATCCGACGCATCGTAACTTTTTCTGTTTGCTGAATTTGCTCTTCTTTCTTTAAGTGAATATTTCTGGGTAAAAGCGACTTTATTTTTGGTTTTGAAAGAGAAAACCAATTCCGAAGCCTTTAGGTTTTGTGTATCGATGGTAACAAAAAGATAATTTGGATTTTCTGTTTTCTCTACATTTTTAATCACCACATTGTTTGAAACCGAAGCTTCATATTGTGCAATGTTTTTTCCGTAGAACATAATCTGTAGTTCCGGATTTTTCATTTCTGCGTACCAAAATGGTGGCTCTACTTTCTGGATTTGCGCTTTCGCGGAAGCAGAAAATAATAAAACAAATAGTATTATTTTGTAGAGAAAATGGGTTGTTTGGATTCTTGTTTTTTGGATGTTCATAATCTAATGGATATTAAATACCTAACAGGTTTAAAAAACCTGTTAGGATATTGTAAGGTTTCCTAACAGGTCTCCAAGACCTGTTAGGTATTATTTAAATTTTAAAAAAAAGACAAGTAATCCTGGGGAAAATCACTTGTCTTTAAAAAAATTATTTGGTTTCGATAATGCTAATGGCATAACCTCCGCCAGGGACAGATAACTGTGATAATTTTGATTTGTTTGTTACAGCAATTTTCTTGATCGTGTAAGCTTGCGGATTTGTTTTGTAATGCGCATCTTTTGCATCAGCATAAATTGTAGCGGTATATTTTTTACCTTTTTCAAGGAAACTAAAATCAATGTTTGATGTACGGGCAGTTTCTCCGTTTACGTTTCCTACGAACCAGTTGTTTGTTCCTTTTGCTTTACGGGCAACTGTGATAAAATCCCCTGGTTCAGCCTCGATATATTTACTTTCTGACCAGTCTACAGCTACATCTTTGATGAATTGGAATGCATCCGGGAAACGGTTGTAGTTCTCCGGAGTATCAGCTGCCATTTGCAATGGGCTGTACATCGTAACATATAATGCTAATTGGTTTGCAATAGTACTGTTTACATGAGATTTGTTGTCAGGATTCATTTTGCTGATATCCATTTCGAAGATTCCAGGCGTGTAATCCATTGGTCCACCAATTAAACGTGTAAATGGTAAAACCGTTACGTGGTTTGGTTTAGATCCTCCAAAAGCTTGATATTCTGTTCCTCTTGCAGATTCGTTTCCAATTAAGTTAGGATACGTTCTTGCAATTCCTGTAGGACGAACTGCTTCGTGAGCGTTTACCATAATTTTATAATCTGCTGCTTTTTCGATAGCATATTGGTAGTGGTTTACAATCCATTGGTTATAATGGTTTTCACCGCGTGGTAAAATATCTCCAACATAACCGCTTTTTACAGCATCGTATCCGTTATCGTTCATGAATTTATAAGCTGCATCCATATGACGCTCGTAGTTACGAACAGAACCTGAAGTTTCATGGTGCATGATGATTTTTACACCTTTAGATTTTGCATATTCGTGCAAACCTTTTACATCAAAATCAGGATAAGGTGTTACGAAATCAAAAACATAGTCTTTTGAGTGACCAAACCAGTCTTCCCAACCTTCGTTCCAACCTTCTACTAAAACAGCGTCGAAGCCATTTGCTGCAGCAAAATCAATGTATTTTTTTACGTTTGCATTGTTTGCTCCGTGAGTTCCGTTTGGTTTTGCTTTTGAGAAATCAGAAACGCCCAATTGTACCGTTGGGAAATCGTTTGTGTATGACCAGGAGCTTTTTCCTGTAATCATTTCCCACCAAACACCAATGTATTTTACTGGTTTAATCCATGAAGTATTTTCAATTTTTGATGGATCATTTAAGTTATAAGTCATTTTTGAAGCTAAGATTTCTCTTGCGTCATCGCTTACCATAATCGTTCTCCAAGGTGAGTGGCTTGGTGCTTGCATGTATCCTTTATCTCCTTTTGCATCTGGAGTTAACCAAGAAGTAAAAGTCATGTTTTTATCATCAAGATTCAGGTGCATACAAGAATAATTAATCAAAGCTGCTTCGTGTAAGTTGATATATAAACCATCATTTGTTTTCATCATAAGAGCCGTTTGAACTCCTGTTGGTGAAAAAGATTTTTGCGAAACATTTGCTGTATATGCTTTTTCAGATAAACCTCTGATTTCTGATAATTTAGATTTTGTATAATCGTATTCCTGAGTATCATAATCTCCCGGAATCCAAAATGCAGTGTGGTCGCCCGCCATAGCAAATTGAGATCTCTCTTCTTTGATGATGAAATAGGTAAGGTTTTTTTGAGTTGGAAATTCATATCTAAATCCAAGTCCGTCATCGAATAAACGGAAACGAATTACGATTTGTCTGTCTGTTCCTTTTTGATTTAAAGTTACAGCCAATTCATTATAATGATTTCTGATTTTGTCTACTTCGCCCCAAACAGGTTTCCAGGTTTCATCAAAAGTGGAAGTTTTAGAATCAACAACTGTAAAATCATTCAATAAAGATTTTTTATCATCTTTTAGTTCAAGACCTAATTTACTGGTTTTGATAACCTCTTTATTTTTGTATTTCAGATTATAAGTTGGAGTTCCGTCGTTTTGAAGCGAAAATTCCATTACGAACTTGCCTTCGGGTGACTTTAATTGTTGTGCTTTTGCAATTGAGCTAAAAGCAAACAAGATTAAACTTGCGAAAAATAAGTTTTTCATGTTTTTTAGTTTTAGAGTATTGTAATTTAATTAATTTGTACAAATTTACTTGCAATTTCAGGATTTCCGTTCACTACAATTGTTAAATCTTGATCTCCATCTACAGTAAAAGTAGTTTCGTTATGATTTACAGACACTTTAAGAATTTGATTTCTAAAGTTTATTTTAAAAGAGTAACCTTTCCATTCTTTTGGAATTTTTGGAGCAAAATGCAACTGATCATTTTTTACTCTCATTCCGCCAAAACCTTCCACGATACTCATCCATGTTCCGGCCATTGAGGTAATGTGACAACCTTCTTCAACTTCTTTGTTATAATCATCAAGATCAAGACGAGAAGTTCTTAAATAGAAAGTATAAGCCATATCCATTTTGTCTAAATGAGCAGCCTGAATAGAGTGTACGCAAGGCGAAAGCGAACTTTCATGAACGGTAAATGATTCGTAAAATTCGAAATTGCGTTTTAGTTCTTCTTTAGAAAAATGATCTTCAAAGAAATAAAAACACTGTAAAACGTCGGCTTGTTTGATATAAGGCGAACGTAAAACACGATCCCAAGACCATTTCTGGTTGATTGGACGTTGTGATCTATCCAAATCTTTTACAGGAACTAAATCTTTATCTAAGAAACCATCTTGTTGTAAGTAAACCCCTAATTCCTCTGATTTTGGGAAGTACATATTATTGGCTACTTTTTTCCATTCCAGAATTTCAGCCTCGGCAAGATTTACTTTTTCTAAGATACGTTTGT
Source organism: Flavobacterium sp. SLB02 (assembly GCF_009664855.1). GTDB lineage: Bacteria > Bacteroidota > Bacteroidia > Flavobacteriales > Flavobacteriaceae > Flavobacterium. The sequence continues at coordinate 4,781,709 of NZ_CP045928.1, read as the reverse complement.
GGTCTGCAGGATATTCTACTGCCACTTTTTTAATTTGTTCCTCAGTATAATCGATACACCATTTTGCAATATAATTGGTATAGAAATTATTGTTGATGTTGTTCTCATATTCGTTTGGACCTGTAACACCCAGAATAACGTATTGATCTTTATCTTTAGAGAAAGAAGCTCTTTGGTGCCAGAAACGAGCAATTCCAATTAAAACTTCTAAACCTTTTTCAGGAATATAAGAGTAATCTCCGGTGAAACGATTGTAATTGAAAATTGCAAAAGCAATCGCTCCGTTTCTATGAATTTCTTCGTGTGTGATTTCCCATTCGTTATGGCATTCTTCACCATTCATGGTAACCATTGGGTACAATGCTGCTCCGTTTTTGAAACCTAAATTGTCTTTAGCATTTTCGATCGCTTTGTCTAATTGATTAAAACGGTACGTCAATAAGTTTCTCGCAACTTGCTGATCTTTGGTCGCCATATAAAACGGAATACAATACGCCTCTGTATCCCAATAAGTAGATCCGCCGTATTTTTCTCCTGTGAAACCTTTTGGTCCAATATTCAAACGAGAATCTTTTCCTAAATAAGTTTGGTTCAGTTGAAAGATATTGAAACGGATTCCTTGTTGTGCTTTTACATCGCCATCAATGGTAATGTCCGACATTTCCCAAATTTTTGCCCAGGCATCAATTTGGTTTTGAAGTAAAGTATCGTATCCTAAATTAAGAGCATTTTTAATTACTTTTTCGGCTGCAGCCAAAGTATTATCGTGGTTTAAAGAAACCGTATATCCACCAATTTTCTGGATAGATGAGGTTTGCCCTTTTGCGATAATAGTTCCGTAAGTAAACTGAACTTTATCTGATGTTGAATCGATTGTAGAAGGCGAAACATGAATGTTTTCACCATTTGCTAAAATCGTATTGTGCATAAAAGTAGTAACTTTAAAATGCGTTTTAAAAGTCTGAGCCGTTACAAAAGCTTCATTAGTTCCTTTTTTTACTTCAAGAGGCTCCCAGAATTTTTCTTCCCAGTTGGCATCTTCATTGGTTACACCAGCATCTACGTATGGTTTGTAAACAATTTTTGCATCTTTATTTAATGGAGTAATATCAAACTTGATAATTCCCGCTTCGTCTAAATCTAAAGAAAGAAAACGACGAATGTTTACGGCGATTTCGGTTCCGTTTTTTAAAGTTGCTTCAAAAGAACGATTGTACCATCCTTCTTTCATATTCAATTCTCTACGAAAGTTTCTAACCTCTGTACAAGTATTTAAATCAAGATTTTCTTCATTGATTTGAACGTCAATTCCAATCCAGTTTGGAGCGTTTAATACTTTTGCAAAATATTTTGGATAGCCATTTTTCCACCATCCCACTTTGGTTTTATCCGGATAATAAATTCCGGCAATATAACTTCCCTGGAAAGTTTCACCTGAATAGGTTTCTTCAAAATTGGCGCGTTGTCCCATAGCACCGTTACCGATACTGAAAAGACTTTCAGACGACTTTACTCTTTCGGCATCAAATCCTTCTTCTATGATGGACCAGTTGTCTGGTTTTATATAATCTTGATTCATTTGTTCAAATTAGATAATGTGGCAATTTGATAATTAGATAATTCCCTTTTTAGGCTTTTTTGATTTATCTGATTAATTGCTCGTTGTTTTACTATTTTACTTTTTTAATTAGATGATTTATATCTTTAAAATATCTAATGGTTTACTGAAACGCGGTAATTAGTCATTTTCTAATTATCAAATTGACACATTGCCACATTCTTCACTAACCGATTAGTTTCTCAATAAACGTTGTGTTTATTTCGGTAAAATCTTTAAAAATGTATTGAGCCTCATGTAGAATTGTTTCCTCGCCAATTCCCACACTTACCATTCCGCCAATGTTTGCCGCCTGGATTCCTGCAACAGAATCTTCGAATACAATGGCATCTTTTGGATCAATATGTAATAATTGAGCCGCTTTCAGGAAAACTTCCGGATCTGGTTTGGCATTGGTAACGTCGTTTCCGTCAACAATAACATCGAAGTAGGAAAGAATTCCGGTTTTTTCAAGGATTGGTCTGGCATTTTTACTCGCAGATCCCAAAGCAATTCCCTGATTTTTTTCTTTTAATAGTTGCAGAATTTTAAAAACTCCCGGAAGAATCTCGCTTTCGTCCATGTCAACTAAATAAGATAAATAATCTTCATTTTTTTGAATCAGCCATTTGTCTTTGTCTTCCTGCGAAGCCTGAACATTTCCTAATCCAAGTATAATATCCAACGAACGAACTCTACTTACACCTTTTAGAAGCTCATTGTCTTCATGTGTAAAATTTATGTTTAATGATTGGGCTATTTTCTGCCATGCTAAAAAGTGATATTTAGCGGTATCGACAATTACGCCGTCAAGGTCGAATATGAATGCTTTTTTGCTCATTATATTAGAAATTGTTCTTTATGATTTTTGAATAGTGTCGTCTACATCTTTTACTTTGTAGACTAAAAGGGCAGCGATTAAAAAGCTTACTCCGCTTGTAATTAAGGCGTAAATAGCATCACCGTTGTAAAGGTATTTTACAATTGGACCTCCAATAAGTGCATTTACAATTTGAGGAATAACAACGAAAAAATTGAAAATCCCCATGTAAACGCCCATTTTTTTAGGAGCAATAGATCCTGCAAGAATTGCATATGGCATTGCCAGAATACTAGCCCAGGCAACTCCAACTAAAATCATTGGTAATACCACCCAGTTTTCATTTGGCATAAAATAGATCGAAATTAATCCGATTCCTCCAATGATTAATGAAACGGCATGAGTTGATTTACGTCCGATTTTTTTAGCGATATAAGGCAGGAAAAACAGTGCGATAATAGCAGAAACTAAGTTGTAAACTCCAAACAAAATCCCCACCCAATCTCCGGCATTCTGATATTGCTGGCTTGAAGTGTCGCTTAATGGTAATCCGTAAATGTGATGTGCAATGGCGGGAGTGGTAAAAACCCACATACCAAATAATCCGAACCAGGAGAAAAACTGCACCCAACTCAACTGGCGCATTGTTGTTGGCATTTTTGCAAAGTCGGTAAAAATATCTGAAAGTTTTGATTTTTCTTCAGAAGGAATATCTACTTCACTTTGAGGATCTTCAAAATTGGCTAATTCTTCTGGTGAATATTCTTTTGTTGTAAAAAGTGTTACCAGAATTGAACCAATTAAAACGGCAGCTCCAATAATAAAAGAAAGAGTTAAATTTAATGGTACACTTCCTGGAACTGTGCTGTTTGAAACATGAAAATACTTGGTTAAAACATAAGGTAATGCTGAACCAATTACGGCTCCAAAACCAATTAATGAAGTTTGAATACTGAAACCGGCAGTGCGTTGATCTGTTCTTAAATTATCACCAACCAAAGCACGAAAAGGCTCCATGGCAATGTTGAAAGAAGCATCCATGATCATTAACATTCCGGCTCCAACCCATAAGGCAGGTAAAACTGAAATGAAAATATTAGCTTGTGGCATTAAAATTAATCCTACCGAAGCTAGAATGGCACCTACAAGAAAAAATGGCTTTCGTCTTCCGAATCGTCCCCAGGTTTTGTCACTGTAATGACCAATAACAGGCTGCACTATTAATCCCATAAGGGGAGCAATAATCCAAAACCATGATAATTCATGTACGTCGGCACCAAAAATTTGAAGAATTCTGCTGGCATTTGCATTCTGAAGAGCAAACCCCATTTGTATTCCCAGGAATCCGAAACTCATGTTCCAAATTTCCCAGAAACTTAATTTACGCTTTTCCATTATCGTAATTAAAAAATTAATTAGACGATAAGCGCTTTGCTTATCAAAACTTACTTATGGTTTCGAAGTAAAAGTAAAAGCTTTGAGCAGGCGTAAAAGTATTAATTATTTTTTTAATTCAAATCATAAAAAAACCATAAATAACATTTATGGCTTTAGAATGTGTTGATTTTAAGAAAATTAGTCAGTAGATTCTCTTTGTATTAGGTGCGTTTCTATTACTTCTGTGGTGTAATTTTCGTTTTCTTCATCGTCGTCATCATGATTGGCTTCTAGTCTTTCGATCAGCATTTTAGCTGCTTTATTACCCATTTTTTCACCACTTTGGCTTACAGTTGTAATAGTGGGAGTAGAGTATTTAGAAATAATTCCGTCGGTAAAAGCGATTACGGCAAGATCTTCCGGAACTTTAAGTCCCATTTTGTTCGCTGTTTTAATGATTGTTACGGCAAAAAGCTCGTTTACAGCAAAAACAGCATCAAAAGCCCTGTCGTGTAAAAGCTGGCTGATGGTGATTTCGCAAGTATCGACATCCTCGATTTTTATTATTAAATCTTCATTAAATGGTAATCCGTTGTCCAGAAGTGCTTTTTCGTAACCATCAGTTCTTAATTTTCCAACACTTACATAATCAACAGTAGTTACAAGGGCAATCTTTTTTCGGCCATTATCAATCAGACTCTGAACAGCTTCGTAAGCGGCTGCTTTATCGTCAATAATTACTTTATCGCATAAAATATCATTGGTCACACGGTCGAACATTACAACAGGCATTCCCTGATTGATAACTTCTGTAATGTGGTGAAAGTCACCTTTGTATTGGGTTTCTTTAGAAAGAGACATGATAAAACCATCGATACTTCCGTTGGCCAGCATCTCCATATTTAAGACTTCTTTATCGAAAGAATCATCAGATAAGCATATGACAACACTGTAGCCATTTTCGTTTGCCACTTGTTCAATTCCGTTGATTACTGTAGAGAAAAAGTAATGTACAATTTCCGGAATGATAATACCAATACTTTTGGTTTTTCGGTTTTTTAGACTAAGGGCAATGTTGTTGGGTTTATAGTTGTAAAACTTTGCAAAAGCCTGAACTTTTAGACGTGTTTCTTCTCCTATTTCAAGACTGTTTCTGAGTGATTTTGAGACAGTTGAAATAGAAACGTCGAGCTCCTTTGCAATCTGTTTTAGGGTTATTTTACGTTTCATAGGATTTGTTGAAAAAAATCTAATTATTAATAAAGGTATCTTTTATTTTTTGATTTGACATTTTTTGACTGAAAAGATTACAAAAAATAGAAAGTTTTCAACACTATCACGTTTTCGTAACTCAATAAAAAAGGTCTCTGGTCGAGCACGTTAATAAATTCATAATTTTGAAATTCGAAGTAAAATTAAAAACTTAACTAACAATCAAAAACTCAAACTAATTTAAACAAAAAGTATGAAAACAATTTACAAAAAGTTGTTATTTTTATTCCTACTGTTACCGTTTAGTGTACTAGCTCAAAGTACCTTGACAGGAACAGTTGCCGATCTGGCAACGGGGCAACCAATCCCGGGAGTAAACGTAAATGTACAAGGTGCTCCAGGCGGTGCATCGACAGATTTTGACGGTAAATTTCAGTTATCTAATTTAAAAAATGGAGACAAAATTTTGGTTTCATTTATTGGATATAAAACGTCAACTGTAACTTTTAATGGTCAGCAAACTATATCGATTTCTTTAGAGGAAGATACCAATCAGCTTAAAGAAGTTGTGGTACAAGTAGGTTACGGTACTGTTAAGAAAAAAGACGCGACAGGTGCGGTAACTGTTTTATCAGCCAATCAGCTTAATAAAGGACCGGTTGGTTCTGCAGATCAATTACTTGTAGGTAGAGCTTCTGGTGTTAGAATTACTACAGATGGTGGTATGCCAGATGCAAACCCAAATATTAGAATTAGAGGAGGAAGTTCATTATCTGGTAATAACAATCCTTTGATTATTATAGATGGTGTGCCAATTGATAATACAAATCCGGCAGGAATCTCTAATCCATTAACCTTGATAAATCCTAATGATATTGATTCGTTTACAATATTAAAAGATGCATCTGCTACCGCTATTTATGGTTCAAGAGCTTCTAATGGTGTGATCATTGTTACTACTAAAAAAGGTGTTAGTGGTGCTCCAAAATTTACTTTTTCATCTAATATAACTGTTGGTAAAGTAAATAATCCTGTTGATATGATGACTGGAACTCAATTTACTTCTTTCATGCAAAAGTATCACCCTGATTACACTAATTTATTAGGTGTTCCTGATGGTAGTGGTGCGGTTGATAATCCGGCAACTCCTCAAATAGAAGGAAGAAAATTATACAATACAGACTGGCAGGATTTAATTTACAGAACATCTTTCTCTAGTGACAATAACTTTAGTGCAAGAGCGAATTTATTTGGTAAAATTCCATTTAGAGCTTCTGTTGGTTATGCTAAAAATGAAGGTGTTGTAAGAACAAATGATCTTGAAAGATATACAGGATCTATTAAACTTTCACCAGTTTTATTAGATAATCATTTAAAAATTGATGTTAATGCTAAAGGTATCTCTGTTAAAAAGAATGCTATAGATGCTGATGCTGTTATTGGTAGTGCTTTAGGAATGGATCCTACTAAACCAGCTTATGCTGATCCTAATTCACCAAATAATATTTTTGGAGGATACTATCAGTTGCTTAATACTAATAAATCTATTAATGGAGCGCAAAATCCATTGGCAATCTTGAATCAAAGATCTCGTCCGGAGGAAGTTCAGAAATTATTAGGAAACATTGAATTAGATTATAAAATGCCATTTTTCGAAGCTTTAAGAGCTGTTGTTAATGGTGGTATCGAAGCATCTAAATCAAAAATTAGAGAATCATATTCAGAGAATGCTCTTCAGACTTATCAATTAGACAACTCTGCCGGAACAACTCCTCCAACGTATGTGTTTAATCCAGGTTTAAATTATGCCGAAGATCAAACCGTTACAAATAAAACATTAGATGCTTATTTTGTATACAACAAAAGTTTAACAGGATTTGTAACCAGAGTAGATGCTCAGGCAGGTTATTCTTATCAAAACTTTAAAACTGACGGAACTAAGGAAAATTACAGGTATAGTACTGTAAACGGTTTAAGAGAATTAACTCCAAACCCGGCGAATAATGCTAATAACAGATACTATAACGAGAGAAACTTACAATCGTTTTTTGGAAGAGCAAATTTTGATTTAGTAGACAAATACTTATTTACGTTTACTTTAAGAGCAGATGGATCTTCTTTATTTAAAGAAGATAAAAGATGGGGTTATTTCCCTGCAGCAGGTGTTGCATGGAGAATGAAAGACGAATCATTCTTAAAAGATTCTAAAACCTTTAAAGACTTAAAATTAAGATTAGGTTACGGTATTACAGGACAACAAGATATAACGGGTGTTGCAGGTTCTTATCCTTACAGTGCATTATTTGCGCCAACTGGTACCTCAAGTACTTATATTCCTGGAGTAAATGGTTATTATGCTAAACCTTATAATGAGGATTTAACATGGGAAAAAACAACTACATATAACGTAGGTATTGATTTTGATCTTTTTGAAAAAAGTATTGTTACAGGTAGTATCGATGCGTATCAAAAATATACAAAAGATTTGCTTTCTGTAGTTTCAGCGGCTCCTGGACAAGCTTTAACAAATGAGTTTGTTGCTAATGTTGGAGACATGAAAAATAAAGGTGTTGAAGGAAACTTAAATGTAAAAGTGATCAATAGTGATGATTTCAATTTAGCTGTAAATGGAAACATTGCTTATAACATTGGTAAAATTACAGATTTGAATAACAGAACGACAAACGTAGATAACGCATCGAACATTCCGGTAGGAACAGGACAAAAGATTGCTTACAATACTGTTGGTCAACAACCTTATTCAGCTTGGGTATTTCAACAAGTTTATGATTCAAACAACAAACCGGTAGAAAATGCTTTTGTTGACAAAAACGGAGATGGTGTTATCGATGATGGTGACAGATATTATGTGGCTTTAAGACCAAACTGGACGTATGGTTTAGGATTAACAGCTTCGTACAAACAGTTTGATTTATCAACAACTTTCAATGGTCAAATAGGAGGGAAAGTATACAATGCAAGAAAACTTCAGTCTGGATTTATTGATAAAGCATTGCCTGCAAATTCAACTAGTTTAACGAATGTTTTGAATACTGAATTTGATTTTCAAACTATAAACGGAAACGTTCCATTTTCTGATTATTACTTAGAAGATGCAAGCTTTTTACGTTGTCAGAACATAACTCTTGGATATAATTTTGACAAAGCAATTAAAGGTGCTGTTTTAAGATTGTATGCTTCAGCTAATAATGTATTTATTGTAACCAATTATACAGGGGTTGATCCGGAGAATTTCAATGCAATTGATAATAATTTCTATCCAAGATCAAGAACTTTCAGTTTTGGTCTGAATTTAGACTTTTAATAAAAAAATATAAAGATGAATCAATTTAAATTTAAGATTATAGGAGCTGCTTTGGTTCTATTCTTATTCACTGCTTGTGTAGATGACTTAAATACAGAACCAAAAGTAGAATTGACTTTGGATAAGCTTTTAGAGCAGGATCCAAATGCTGTAGACGGTTTAGTTTCTAAAATTTACGGAACTTTTGCTCTTTCAGGTCCTGATGGTCCAAGTTCTACAGATGTTACTACAAAAGATGCTGGAGAAGCTGCTTTTTTAAGAAGTATCATCAACTTACAGGATTTCTCTGCAGATGGTATGAAAAACCGTTGGGGAGATGATGGTTTAGATCAGTTAACTACAACAAGTGGGTGGAATGCAAATAATAAATTCTTTAGATATTTATACGACAGAGCTTATTACACGATATCTCAGTCAAGTAATTTAATTCAGATTTTAAAAACGACGAAAGTAGATGTTCCAAACAGAGAAAATCATATTGCAGAATTGCGTTTTTTAAGAGGATTAGCTTATTACTATCTTATAGATTGTTTTGGTAAAGGAGCTATTACAACCGAAGCTGATATTAATACAACGACTCCAAAAAAAGAATCAACAAGAAAAGAGCTTTTTGCCTTTTTAGAATCTGAATTAAAAGAGGTTGAAGGTACTATTACAGCAACAAAATCTTACGGTAAAGCAGATAAAAATGTAGTAAGAATGCTTTTGGCAAAATTATACCTAAATGCAGAAGTGTATACAGGAACTCAAAGATATGATGATGCTTTATTATATTCTAAAAAAGTAATCGATGAAGGTGGTTATACTCTTGCGCCAAATTTTGGAAGTGTGTTTTCAGGAGATAATAATACTTCGCCGGAAATTATCTATTTTTTAATTGCAGATGCTGTAGTGAGTCAGGGTTATGGTAATACAACTTATATCATTAACGGAAACCTTAGTACAGAAACAATGAATCCTAATAATTATGGTGCTATTGATGCTTGGACTGGTCACAGAGCTACTAAAGCGTGGTACGGATTATTTAATAATGGAAACTTGGTTGATTCTCCAGATGACAGAGCAAAATTATTCTTTACTACAGGACATTCTTATGAAATGAATGATTATAAAAAATGGACTGACGGTTATCCTAGTGTGAAATTTACAAACAAAAACTTTGTAGGACCAACAAATGCAACAAGTTTTGCTAATACAGATTTTCCTTTGTTCAGATTGTCTGATGCTTACTTAATGTATGCTGAATGTGTAGTAAGAGGAGCAAGTGGAGGTTCTGCAGGCTTAGCTTTAGAATATGTAAATAAAGTAAGAACAAGATCGCATGCAGGAGAAATAAATGCAGGAGAATTAAACCTTGATTTTATTTTGAAAGAAAGAGGTAGAGAATTAAACCTTGAAGGACACAGAAGACAGGATTTAATTCGATTTGGAAAATTTACTGGAGGATCTTATCTATGGCCTTGGAAAGGTGGAGTAAAAGATGGAGTTGCAATTCCTGAAACTTACAACTTGTACCCAATCCCTACAACTGCGTTACAGGCAAATCCACAGTTAACACAAAATCCAGGTTATTCATCTTAATACGAGAAATATGAAAAATATATTAAAACTAAGTGCATTTGCACTGTTATTTATATCCGCTACAGCTTGTGATTCAGATGATGATCTAACTGTAGTTACGCCAACAAAAGCGGCTGTATTAGCAGTTCCTGCTGAAGGATCAGTTTATGTTCTTGATAAAGCAGAACCTAACAAAGTAGCTGCAACTTTTACATGGGATGCTGCACAATATGCAGGTGAGTCGACACCGGTAACTTATCAGGTTGAAATGGCAAAATCAGGAACAGACTTCAAAGATGTGGTTGTCGTTTCTGTAACTACAACAAATAAAGTAGTCGTAACAAGCGGAGAACTTAATGCAGCAGCGGTAAATGCCGGATTAACGGCTTTTCAATCTCAAGATGCAGACATTCGTGTTAAATCGTATGTTGGTGCGCGAGGCATTGCTCAGTACTCAAATGTTATTAAATTAGCTATTACGTCATATTCTGCATGGGACAACTGGGGACTTATTGGTTCTGCAACTCCTAATGGATGGGATGATCCGGATACTAATTTAGAGTATGATTTAGCAACTAAAACATATTCGTACACTGGACCGTTGAAAGTTGGAGATTACAAATTTAGACTTGACGATAAATGGGACACTAACTATGGTGATAATGGTAATGATTTAACATTAGAAGCCGGAGGTGCTAACATTCCAGTTACTGTTGCAGGAAACTATACAATCATTGTTGATTTTGTTGCAAAAAAATACACCATTACAAAAAACTAACGTTTTGTTATAATTAAAAGAAAGGCTGTCTCTATGATAGCCTTTTTTTATAAACTAACCAACCAACCACATTATGAAAAAAACTTTACTATCAATATTTTTATTGATGGCAGTAGTTGCTTTTGCACAAAAACAAATGGCAACTTACTCCATTAGCCCTTCAACTTTTGAAGATACGACACCAATTACCATTACTATTAATGGTACAAGTATTGATGAAAGTACCTGGGGAGTTATTGGGAATGCATTATATCTTTGGTCGTGGTCTTATGATGTAAATGATACCACTCAAATGGATTCTCCTTCTAACGGACCCTGGACTGCATCAAATGAAGCAAGTAAGTTTACTTATAATTCCGCAACCGATACTTATACAAAAACATTTACACCATCGGTATATTTTAATAGAAACGGAATTGGGAAAATAGGTTTTCTTGTTAAAGCTAAAGACGGAACAGGTACTAAACAATCACAGGATATTTTAATCGAAGTTGGTTCTTTTCAGGTTTCATTGACTTCTCCGGTAGAAAATAGTGCTTCAATTATAGCATCGGGATATAATTTTAATATTGCTGCGACAAATACAAATGGTGTGGCAAGTTATTCCTTAAAAGCTAACGGAACCGTTATTAATACAAATACAAGTACCGTGAGCTATTCTTATTCTCATATTGGTGTTACAAATAATCAGAGTTACGAGCTGACTGTTACTCAGGCAGGAACTACAATTGTAAAGAAATTTTCGGTAATAGCAAACCCAAATACGGTTTCGCAGGCAATGCCAACAGGTTTAGTAGATGGAATTAATTATAATGCGGCCGATGCTACAAGAGCGACTTTGGTTCTGGATGCACCTTTAAAAGATTTTGTTTACGTTGCCGGAAGTTTTAATAATTGGCAGCCTTCATCGGCGTATGCCATGAAAAAAGATCCTGTTTCCGGAAAATTTTGGTTAGAATTAAACGGATTAGTTTCCGGTGTAAATAATACGTATCAATATTGGGTGGTAAAAACTAATCCAATTGCAAACTCGCCTTCCTTGGTAAAAACGGCTGATCCGTATTCAACTTTGGTATTATCTCCTTACGATGACCCTTCTATTCCTGAAGCTTCTTATCCAAATATGCCAGTTTATCCAACAGGACAAAATTTTGAAGTTACAGTTCTTAAAACGGGACAAACGCCATATAACTGGCAAATAACTAATTTCACAAAACCTGAAAAGGAAAAATTGGTAATTTACGAGGTTTTAGTTCGTGATTTTGATTCGGGTAAAAGTTATCAAAGTTTAATAGATAAGATAGAATATTTTAAATTATTAAAAATAAATGCTATCGAATTAATGCCGGTAATGGAATTTGAAGGCAATGAGAGCTGGGGTTACAATACGTCATTCCACATGGCATTGGATAAATTTTATGGAACATCAGATAAATTAAAAGAACTGATTGATGTTTGTCATCAAAACGGAATTGCGGTTATTCTGGATGTTGCATTGAATCATGCTTTTGGCAGAAATCCGATGGTGAGAATGTGGATGAACGATCCTGATGGTGATGGATTTGGAGCGCCAACAGCTGAAAATCCTTATTTTAATACAGTAGCCAAACATACTTTTAGTGTTGGAGAAGATTTTAATCATCAATCGGTAAAAACACAATATTATGTAGAACGTGTAATTAAACAATGGATTCAGGAATATAAAATTGATGGTTTCCGTTGGGATTTAACGAAAGGTTTTACACAAGCTTGTACTGCCGCAGATGAAGCCTGTACCAATGCTTATCAGCAGGATAGGGTAGATATATTAAAGAAATATGCTGATTATTCATGGAGTTTAGACCCGACACATTACACCATTTTTGAACATTTGGGAACCGAAACCGAAGAAAAACAATGGGCAGATTATAAAATTTCTGAAACGCCAAGTAAAGGAATTATGATGTGGGGAAAAATGACAAAAGAGTATAATCAATTGTCTATGGGATATGCGACTGAAAGTAATATCTCGAAAATGTCAAGTGCAAATCGTGGGTTTGTCGCAAATCGTTTAATAGGTTATGCAGAAAGTCATGACGAAGAACGTTTGATGTATAAAAATCTACAATATGGTGCTTCAGGCGGGACTTATAATGTGAAAACTTTAGATACCGCTTTATCCAGAATGTCGGCAATTGGAGCTGTTTCATTGTTGGTTCCGGGGCCAAAAATGATTTGGCATTTTGGGGAATTAGGTTGGGAAAATTCAATTTTTACCTGCAATAATAATTCTGTAAATACAGATTCAGATGCCATTTCAGGAGATTGTAAATTAGATACTAAACCACAGCCTCAATGGGTAAACAATTGGTTAGGAAATTCAAATCGTAATAAAATTTATAACGATTGGGCTAAAATGATCACGCTTAAAAAAACAGAACCTGTATTTTTAGGAACTTCTACAATTCCAAATTCTAATTCGTTAACATTAAATATTAAAATAACCAATGCCAGTTTGGCTTCGGCACAATTAAAAGATGTTTTAATTCTGGCCAATTTTGATGTTACAGCACAAAATGTTTCAACAGGTTTTCCGTATGCAGGAACGTGGTATAATTTAATGGATAATACGACTATAAATGTTGCGGATATAAATGCACCAATAAATTTACCTGCTGGAGAATATAGAATTTATGGCAACAAAACAGCGAATTTAGCCATTGAAGATTTTGAAAAAGGAAATGCGGTGAATTTATTCCCAAATCCGGTTTCAGACTATTTTACTTTAAATACTGCTGTTACAAAAGTTCAGGTTTATTCAATTTCCGGACAATTGGTTAAAAGTTTCGCTTCAAATAGAAACGTTGATTTTCAATTTGGCGTAAGCGAATTACAAACGGGTTTATATATTGTAAAAGCCTTGGATGAAAGCGGTAAAACGCAAGTAATGAAGTTTGTTAAAAAATAAAGGTTTAAAATATATCTCTAACAGATTAAAATTTTTGGTTTGGTTAGTAATGAAAAAGGGCTGCTCTATATTAATAGACAGCCCTTTTCTCATGTAATTTTGTATTACTTCTCTTCGTTGTATTCTCCAATTACGGCAAAATAGCCAAAAGTTCCCAATCCTAAAACAATGAGAGGAGTAAGAATAAAAAGGATGATGATTCCAAATACTAAATCATCTTGTTGGTCAGACAAGAGTTTGGGTAAGCCAAATTCGAATATGCAAAAATATGCCGCTGCAACTGCAAGGATAATCCACAAAACACCTAAAATTTGTTTGATAGTATTCATAGTTATAATATTAAAGGTGATTGGTTTTATTTTTATTATCGATGTAAATCATTCCAATTACAAAACAGACTGAAGCTATAATAATAGGATACCAAAGTCCGTCGAGATAAAAGTCCGGTTTTCCGGCTCCTTTAGCATGAGTTACAAAATATGTCGAAATAGCAGGAAGCAGACCTCCAAAAATACCATTACCAACATGATAAGGCAAAGACATTGACGTGTATCTGATTTTTGTTGGAAACATTTCGACTAAAAATGCCGCAATAGGTCCGTATACCATCGTAACAAATAAGACCTGAATGAAAACTAAGAAAATTAAAGTCCACTCATCGCTTGAATTGATCGTAATCGAAGTAGTAATATGAGCTTCTTTTTTGCCTGAAAAATGCGTCTTTTTCTCTAAGAAAGAAGTTCCATCACTATATTCTTTGTGTGTAGTATAAATAGAATCGTTGTCTTTATTAACCTCGATTGTTTCTTTTGTGGCCTGAGTAAGTTCTGTTTTGTAGTTTACATCTGTAGTATTGTACATCATTTTGTAAATAGGCCTGTAGAACAAAATCGCAAGAAGCATTCCGCCCATCATAATATATTTTCGTCCTATTTTGTCGCTCAGCCATCCAAAGAAAATAAAAAATGGAGTACCTAATAATAATGCAATTCCTAATAGTCCATCAACTTGCGACGAATCGATATTCATTACGGTTTTCATAAAACTCATAGCGTAAAACTGACCGGTGTACCAAACAACACCTTGTCCCATTGTGGCCCCAAATAATGCGAGTAACACGAATTTCAGGTTGTATCGGTTTCCGAAACTTTCTTTTAGAGGATTTGTACTGGTTGTACCTTCTTTTTTAGCTTTGGCAAAAACAGGAGATTCATCCATGTTTTTACGAATTAAATAAGAAACACCCACCATAACAATCGAAACCCAGAACGGAACCCGCCATCCCCAGGAATCAAAATCTTCAGACGAAAGTACATTTTTGGTCGCCAGAATAACCATTAACGAAATAAATAAACCAACTGTAGCTGTAGTTTGAATCCAGGAAGTCCAATATCCTTTTTGTCCCACAGGAGCATGTTCGGCAACATAAGTCGCTGCGCCTCCATATTCTCCACCAAGCGCTAATCCTTGTAATAAACGCAGAATCAATACTAATAATGGAGCCATAAAACCAATCGTTTCATAACTCGGGATACAGCCTATTAAAAAAGTAGAACCCCCCATTAATAATAAGGTAGCCATAAAAGTATATTTTCGGCCAATAATATCTCCGAGTCTTCCAAAAAATAAAGCGCCAAAAGGTCTTACGACAAATCCGGCAGCAAAAGTGGCCAAAGTCGATAAGAAGGCAGCGGTTGGATTATCACTCGGAAAGAATTTAGTTGAAATTACAACGGCCAAACTCCCAAAAATATAGAAATCATACCATTCAATCATAGTACCCATTGATGAGGCCGAAATTACTTTCCAGATGCCTTTTGTAGAAGTTTTGCTCATAAACTAATTTATATACTTGATGACAATTAAGAGTATTAAATATTTTTTCACGAATATAAAAGATAATTTTTTATTTATTTGATACTTTTTTAACAAATGATGTTTATTTGTTGATTTAACATTTATTCGGTAAGTCAAAGCTTTGTAAATCGAAATAAATTATAGTTTGCAGCAATGGTCAAAGCCTTTAAAATAAAGGACTGTTGCTTTGTTACGAAAGAAAACACTAGTTTTGCAGCTCAAATTTTAGAACAGAAAATGGTTGTCATATTGATGCAATATTGACATTAAAAGGGAATTTGGTGAAAATCCAAAACTGTCCCGCAGCTGTAAGCTCATTAACTGAAACCCTTTAATACGTCACTTTTCATTTTGAAAGGGAAGGCTGGGTGTAGGGAGCAAGTCAGAAGACCTGCCATTTTTATAGTAATAAATAGCTTTCGGGGATTGAAGCTTGAATTAAGAACAATACTTTTCACTTTGTGTGATCATGTATTGTTTCGTTATTCTATTCTCGTAAGCCAAAAATAGAGTTTATGAGTTTTTTTTTCTGCAAATATGATATCGTCAAAACAATTTTCTTCGAGATGTTTTTCTATGCGATTCATTGTTTTTCTTCATTAAAAAAATCATTAAAACGTATCGTTGTACAAGATGTTTGCTTTTGCAAAAGTGCTTATACCGCTTTTGTCCAGGTAAATTGTATTTCGATTTAAAGATTTAAGTAATATAATTTTTTAAATATTTAATAATGAAAAACCAATTTTTTTCCAAACCATTAATTGCAATCGTCTCTTTGATGCTGCTGACAATTTCGTGTAATAATGATGATGATTTTACAGCTCCACCTGTAATAAAAGGCGAACAGCAGTTAAAAGATACTTTGACCATTGGAAAAACGCTGCAATTAAGCTCAAAATTAGCCGATAGAAAGAATGTTTCTTTTGAATGGGCCGTAGACGGAAAAGTAGTAGGATCTGATTCTACTTATATCTTTAAACCGGAAGCAAGAGGCGATTTTAAAATTACAATGACAGCCAAAAATGATGGCGGAAACGTTTCTCTAACTTATGATATTCATGCATGGGGAGCATATGAAAACGGTTTCTTTATGATCAACGAAGGATGGTTTGGTCACGGAACAGGAACGGTAGGGTTTTACAGATATGATACAAAAGCCGTGGAAGACAGTGTTTTTGTAAAAGTAAATCCGGATAAGGATCTAAAACCGGCAACGTCTACATTAGAATTTGGAAGGATCATCAATAAAAAACTATTTTTAGTTTCTAAAGTTGGCGGACCAGTTGTAGTTGCTGATGCTTATTCCCTTAAAGAAGAAAAAAGAATCGTGGCTAAAGGCGGAAACGACTGGCGTGCAGTAGTAGGTATTGATGAAAATCAAGCTCTTTTGACTTCGAGTAAAGGGATATTTAAGCTTAATCTTAATACTATGGAGGTAAATGGGCAAATCGATGGTATTGCCGGTCAGGTAGGAGATATCGTTAAGTCTAACGGTTATATTTTTGCATTGTCTGCTTCAAAAGGAGTGATTGTTATTAATGCTTCGACATTGGCTATCGAAAAAACTATTCCGGGTATGGTTTTAGGATTTGCAGTTACCGATGATAAAAAAGTATGGGCAGCAGGAGGTAAAAAACTTATAAGTATAGATTCGAATACGCTTGAAGTAAAAGAAATCGCATTAGGTTTTCAGGCTTACGGAAGCTGGGGAGCATGGCATCCGGGATCTATTACAGCGGCTAAAAATGATATTTTTATTGCTAAAAACGGAAGTTTTAGCGGTGGTAAAGAAGTTTATAAATACACAGGAACTCCGGAGTCCTTGGCGGAACCTTTTATTAGTTTAACAAATTCAAATATCTTATATGGTGCAGGAATTGGTTATGATCGAAAGAAAAACACTTTGGTACTGAATACATTAAATGAAGGTTTTGGGGTTAATTTCTCTATTAATAATCTTTATTTATTCAACGCCGATTCAGGAGTTAAAATAGCATCGGTAAATTATTCAGGATATTATTTCCCTGCGGTTTCGGTGTTTCATCAATAGTTTTTTTTCGGAACCAGATTTAAGCGAAAAAAAAATTAACCGCAAAGATCGCAAAGTAAAAAACACAAAGTTCGCAAAGCTTTTTATCGTAAAGCTTTGCGAACTTTGCGTTTTCTCAGCATAACGTCAGGTGAAAATCTTAGCGCACTTTGGGTAAAAACTTTGGAATTTTAAAAATTTTGGAATTTGCCAGAAAGCTATAAAACAAAAAACCCGAATATTGCTATTCGGGTTTTGGTGGTACCTCCAGGGATCGAACCAGGGACACATGGATTTTCAGTCCATTGCTCTACCATCTGAGCTAAGGTACCGTCTTGTGCTCAATGCGGGTGCAAAGATAGAATCATTTTTCGTTTATCCAAAACATTTTTTTAAAAAAATCAATTCGTATCTTCGCAATGGTAAAGAAATAAATATGATTTTAACAATTGATGTTGGTAATACTCGAATTAAAGCTGCTGTTTTTGAGGAGAGTACTGTTCTTGAAAATTTTGTTTTTGAGAAAAATGAGCTTGAAGAAAAAATTAAAAAAATTTTAAAAAAATTTTCAAACTGCTCCGATTTGGTCGTTGCATCGGTCGGAAAAATAGAAAAAGAATCTTTTTTGGCTTTCGAAAAGGATTTGAATGTTCATTTTTTCACCCATGAAGATGCTTTTCCTTTTATAAATAAATATGCTACTCCAAAAACTTTAGGAATCGACAGGATGATTTTGGCTTCGGGAGCTACTTTGCAGTTTCCTAAACAAAACAGGTTGGTGATCGATGCGGGAACTTGCATTACCTACGATTTTATCGACGAAAATGATAATTATTTAGGCGGAGCAATTTCTCCAGGCTTAAGATTGCGTTATGAGGCATTACATAACTACACGGCCAAGTTGCCTTTACTGACTTTTGAAACGCCTGAAAACTACATAGGAAACTCAACAAAACAGGCCATTCACTCCGGAGTTGCAAATGGGTTCGTCTATGAGATTGATGGTTTTATCGATGAATATCGGGCAAACTTTTCAAATTTTATAATAATTTTAACGGGAGGTGATGCAGTTTTTTTGGCTAAACGATTAAAAAATACCATATTTGCCAATTCAAATTTCCTTTTAGAAAGTTTGAATCAAACATTTCAATATAAAAATCGACAATGATTAAAAAAATTATAGTAAGCGCTTGTTTGCTTATCTCGTTCGTTTCATTTGCTCAACAGGGTGCGTCTCCTTATTCTTTCTTCGGAATTGGTGATGTTAGATTTAAAGGAACTCTTGAAAATAGGTCTATGGCAGGGGTTTCGGTAGAGCAGGATAGTATCCATTTGAATATTGAAAATCCGGCAAGTTATGCCAGTTTGAGACAAACTACTTTTACAGTAGGGGGAACTTTTGGAAGCGCAAAATTAAAAACGACAGAAGAATCTGCAAAATCTCAAAGATCTACTTTTGATTATTTGGCATTAGGTATCCCAATGGGAAAATTTGGGGCGGCTTTTGGTTTGGTTCCTGTAACTTCTGTTGACTATAGAATCTTAAATGACCAGACAGCAATACCAGACGGAACAAGTTCACAGCTTCAGGGAAAAGGTGGTGTGAATAAAGTTTTCCTTGGTTTAGGGTATAAAATTACACCTAAGTGGAATATTGGAGGTGATGTGCAATATAATTTTGGTAAAATCACGACTACAACTATAGAGCTTGCTACAGGAGTTCAAAATGGCACAAGAGAAACTAATGCTTCTGAATTGTCAGGTGTTAGTTTTAATATTGGTACCATGTATCAAACAAAAATCAATAAAAAATTAAGTGTATTTACCAGCTTAGCTTATACTTTTGCAAGTACTCTAAATTCTAATAGTACCAGGGTTATTGCGGTAGACGGCGATCCTGATCCTTATGAGGTTCCTTCGCAAGAAAATGAATTAAAACTACCAAATAAAATTACAATTGGTGCCGGTATTGGGCAGGCAAGAAAATGGTTAGTAGGTACTACACTTGCTTTTCAGGGTAACGGAGAATTGGCTAATTATTATAATGCTGCTCCTAACGTACGTTACGAAAAGTATCAAAAATATGCAGTGGGTGGATATTTTATTCCTAACTATGCTTCTTTTACCAGTTATTTAAGCAGAATTACTTATAGAGCCGGTTTGAAATATGAGAAATTAGGTCTAATTGTTAATAACGAGTCAATTAATGATCTCGGGATGTCTTTAGGAGCAGGAATCCCAATTGGTGGCGGAACTTTTTCAAACGTAAACGTTGGAATTGAATATGGTAAAAGAGGAACAACCTCTGCAGCTTTAGTTCAGGAGAATTATTTCAACTTTAGTTTGAGTTTTTCTTTCAATGACAGATGGTTCGTTAAAAGTAAATTCAATTAAGCATAAAAATTGTGTTTTTATAAGCTCATACAATTTACTACATTTGGCAAATGAATTTACCAAAAAGATATATTATAGCAGTTGTCACAGTTTTTACTGTGACACTGTTTTTTGGATGCGAAAGTAATTTTAAAGAAGTTCAAAAAATTAACTTCTCAGAGTTTGTTCCCGGGAGTGATGCAGATACTGTAAATATAAAATATACAGATTCCGGACTTATAACAGGTGTTTTGAAAAGCCCTAAGATGTTAGATTACTCTAATCTGGATTTTCCATTTACAGAATTCCCAAAAGGAATTGATGTTACTTTATATGATAAAAAACAAAAGCGTACTTTTATAGTATCAAATTATGCAGTTTCATATAAACTAACCGGTATAATAGATTTGCAGGGAAAGGTTAAGATTACTTCAGAAACCGGTCAGATGCTTGAAACTGAGCAGTTGTATTTTGACCAGAAAAACGAATGGTTTTATACCGAAAGAAAATTTAAGCTTACAGATGCTAAAGGTATTTCTTACGGTCAGGGAATCGATTTTAGTAAAGACTTTAAAGTGATTAATTCGCAGCGTGTTAGCGGTGAATTTGAATCAGACGAAAAATTATAATTATGGGCATTTTAAAATACACGCAATATCTTTATTTATTAATTGCAGCTGCTTTCATTTATGATGGAGTTACGAAGCTATATTCGCCTGGTGAAAATCCATGGTTGAGCTTTATAATCGCAGGTGTAAGTGTTTTTATGTTTTTCTTCAGGAGAAAATATGCAAAGAAATTTGATGATCATTATAAAAAACAGTAAAAAATGGAAATTAGTATTATAATACTATGTTTAATACTATCAGCCTTTTTTTCAGGAATGGAAATCGCTTTTATTTCTTCGAATAAAATTTATCTTGAAATCGAAAAAAAACAAGATAATTTTTTGTCCCAAATCCTAACCAAACTTACAGAGAATCCCTCAAAATTTATCGCTGCAATGCTTATTGGTAACAATGTAGCGTTGGTTGTGTATGGTTTTTTTATGGGAGATTTAATTCTAAAATGTATCGGCAATTTAGGATTTCATTTTTCTAATTTCACCAGTTTATTGGTTCAGACGATAATTTCGACTTTTGTTGTTTTGATAACGGCAGAATTTTTCCCAAAGGTGTTTTTTCAAATCTATGCCAATTCATTAATTAAGATTTTTGCAATTCCTGCCTATCTGTTTTACAGATTGTTTTATTATATCTCTACTTTTTTTATCTGGATTTCGGATTTTGTATTGCGAAAATTTTTCAAAACAGAAGGCGATCAGGTTCAGTTGTATTTTAGTAAAATTGAGCTTGGAAATTACATCACAGAGCAAATGAATTCTGTCGAAGATGATGAAGAAGTCGATTCTGAAATTCAGATTTTTCAGAACGCATTAGAGTTTTCAGGCGTAAAAGCGCGTGATATTATGACGCCCCGTACAGAAATAGTCGATATAGATTTATTTGACAGTATCGAGGATCTTAAAGCCTTATTTATAGAGACAGGATATTCTAAAATTGTCGTCAGTCAAAACTCTCTTGATGACATTGTGGGTTATGTGCATTCATTTGATTTGTTTAAAAAACCAAAAACAATAAAATCAGTTTTAATGACTGTTGAATTTGTGCCGGAAACGATTTTGATCAAAGACGCTTTGAATGCGTTGATTAAAAAACGAAAAAACGTAGCGGTTGTTTTGGATGAATATGGCGGAACTTCCGGGATAATAACGATAGAAGATATAGTCGAAGAACTTTTTGGAGAGATTGAAGACGAACATGATTCAGAGGAAGAAGAACTGATCGAAAAGGAGCTGGGCGACGGTAAGTATTTGTTCTCGACAAGGTTAGATGTCGAATATCTTAATGAAACCTATAAGTTGAATATTCCTGAAGAAGATTCTTACGGAACATTAGGTGGCTTTATTGTTAATTCGACAAAAGAAATCCCCCAAAAAGGCGAAGAAATAGTGATTGACAGCTATCATTTTGTGATTGAAGAAGCTACAAATAAGAAAATTGAATTGGTTAAATTGACAATAAAAGAGTGATTTTTTTAATTAATGAAAAAAATTGTGTAAAATAAAACGCTAGTTGTATTGTTATTAACTAGATAATTGTATTTTCGCAAACTGAATATAAAATTAACGATAATAAAAATGGCAGTTTTAGCAAAAATTAGACAGCGTTCCGCTTTATTGATAGGAGTTATTGCACTTGCATTATTTGCATTTATAATACAAGATCTATTCACTAGAGGAAGTTTCGGTCAAAGTTCAAAAGATGTAGGAAGCATCGATGGAAAAGATATTTCATTTGAAGACTTTAGAGTTAAAGTTAGTAATGTTGAAAAAAGTGGACAAGGGATTACTTCCACTGAAGCTGCAAACAGAGTTTGGGATCAAGAAGTTTCAATCGCATTATTATCTTCTCAGTTTGATAAATTAGGATTAAGAGTAGGTGAGAAACACTTACTTGAAGTTTTAAAATCAGATCCAAACATTGGTAAAAATCCAATGTTCCTAAATGCTGCTGGTGCTTTTGATGTAGCGAAATTTAAAGAATACTTTAAAGCTAATCCTGAAGCGGCACAATTTATTTCTGAAAAAGAAAAAGATGCTGAATTAAACGCAAAATTCCAAATCTACAGCACATTAGTAAAAGCAGGTCTTTATACTACAGTTAGCGAAGGAAAATTGAAATATGAAATGGAAGCTAACAAAGTAAACTTTGCTTATGCTGCTGCATTATATTCTTCAATTAAAGATAGCGAGGTGAAAATTTCTGATTCAGAAATTGTAGATTATATGAAGAAAAACGAGAAAAAATTCAAAGCGGATGCAACTCGTGAAATTCAATATGTTTTAGTAGAAGACAAAGCTTCAAAAGAAGACGAAGCTGAAATCAAATCTAAAATCACTGCTTTATTAAACGGAAGAGTAGAATATAACGCAAAAACTGGTAAAAACGATACTTTACCAGGTTTTAGAAATGCAACAAACATTGCTGAATTTGTAAATTCAAATTCTGATGTTCCTTATGACTCTACTTATGTTCCTAAAAATGCTTTACCAGCTGTTGATGCTGATAAATTATTCAGTTTGCCTGCAGGAGCAATTTACGGACCATACATTTACGGAAGATACTATGCTATTTCTAAATCTTTAGGATTTAAAGCTGGTGTAAATGCAAAAGCAAGTCATATCTTAATTGGTTATGAAGGATCTCAGACTCCAAACCAAAAAGAAAAAAGAACTAAAGAAGAAGCTAAAGCTAAAGCAGAAGAAATTTTAGCTCAGGTTCAGGCAAATCCAGATAGTTTCATGATGTTGGCTTTTACAAGTTCTGATGATTCATCTGCACAACAAGGTGGTGATTTAGGTTATTTTGGTCCAAACCAAATGGTAAAACCATTCAATGATTTTGTATTCAATAACGGAATTGGAAAAGTTGGTTTAGTAGAAACTCCTTTTGGATTTCACATTATCAAAATTACTGATAAACAAGACGGAATTCGTTTAGCTACAATTGCTCAAAAAATCGAGCCTTCTGAAGCTACTTCTGATAAAGTATTTACATTAGCAACTAAATTCGAAATGGATGCTGCTAAGAAAGATTTTAATGCTACAGCAAAAGAGTTAGGTTTGAAAGTAGCTCCTCCTGTAACAGCAAAAGCTATGGATGAAGCGTTTGGTCCTTTAGGAAACCAACGTAACATCATCAGATGGGCTTATGACAAAGAAACTAGTGTTGGAGATGTAAAACGTTTTGAGATCGCTAATATCGGACACGTAATTGCTCAATACAAAAGCGAAAACAAATCAGGTTTAGTATCTGTAACAGTAGCAAGACCATACGTTGAGTCGATCTTGAAAAACAAGAAAAAAGCTGAAATGTTAAAAGCTAAAATGACAGGTTCTACTATCGAAGCTGTAGCTAAAAGCGCTGGTGTAGCGGTTCAACAAGCAACTAATGTTACTATGGATAATCCGGTTTTGCCTGGTGGAGTTGGACAAGAGCCTAAAGTTGTTGGTAATGCATTTGCATTAACAGCAAACAAAATTTCTGCTCCAATCGAAGGAAATACAGGAGTATATGTGGTAAAAAACATTAGTACTATAAAAGCACCTGCTGCTGCAAATCACGCAGAATATGTAGCAAAAGTAAAAGCGCAAAGTGCATCAGATGCAAGCAGAATTTTACCTGCATTGAAAGCTAACGCTAAAATTGAAGATAACAGATTACAATTTAATTACTAGTCTTTAGTAAATAAAGGTTTTGAATATAAAACCCGAAACGTTCTTATGAATGTTTCGGGTTTTTCTTTTATATTGAATAAAATTTTTGTAATAATTATGACTCCGTTTTTCTTAAGTTATATAGGAATAATAGAAATGTAAGTGAAAAGTTTGTGATATTCAAAATATTACAGTTAATTTGTTCCGATTTTTATGTTAACAAATTTTTGTTAATCTAAAGGTTGTTAAATAAAATTACAAAAGAATAATGATCAAGTACTTTAATAATCAAGCATTTAATGTTTATGTTTAATTTGTTGAAAAGAAGGCCCAGAGTCTATTCTAAAATTGAAAATCATATTTTTGGAATAATTACAGAGCTTTTAAAACTTAGCAGTACTGATATCAATAGTGATGAGTTGGGAGGTAAGTATTATTTGAGTAATGAAGAGCAGCATTTTAAAGTTACCATTATGAGTAACGATTATGTGATCAGGCTTACCAATACTCGTGATTCTGTTGCTGAAAAATATGAAAAAGCTTTTGTTGAAGATGTTTTGAAAGCCGTGAAGGAGGAGAAACATCGCAGGATGGAAGTTGTTTATGATTCTATTAATAACAGTATCGAGAAAATGGCAGAACGTTTGCACAATACATTGATAGAATCAAACGAACTGGAAACTCAAAAAGTTAGACATCTGGAGAAGACATCGTAAAAATAAAAAAAAAGTAAACGAATAGTTTACTTTTTTGCTTTTATATCGGTTGCAGATAAATATTTTTTATTGCTGTAATATCATTTCATCATAAGTAAGAATCGTTTCGTATCCTTTTGAAACAAAATAATCTTTTGGATCCTCTTTTGCAATTGCCATTACAAAATCACCTCCCCAGGCTCCAAGACTTTTAACAACGCCGCTAAAATCCGGAAAAGCAACTTCTTTGATAGTGCGTATTTCGAGAATATCACTCATATGAATTTCGTGCTTTTCTACTGCAAGGGCAAATTCTTTTACGGTTTTTGCATTTAAGATAGTATCGGTGATTTTATTATTGTCGATGATATTATGCGTTAAATGTTGGTTCTTATTATTGTAATACGCATTAATTGCCGCTTTGCTATTTTGTTTTTTATTAAGGTAAACAAAATAAATGTTTTGGGTAAAATCAGGATCAAAGTGTACCGTTTCTACTATAGGCAAATTCTGTTCCAGGCGATACACAATAGGAGTGTCGTTTTGCGCGCAGGCAATATCATAACCGCTTCCGCCAAAACTGTTTTTTAAGAGTGTAAAAGCATCAATATTGGTCCATTGGGCAATATTGTTTAATAAAGTAGAAGAAGTACCCAGTCCCCATTTTTTAGGAAATGTAAGTTGTGTGCTAATTTTGTATCCTTCCGAATTATGTATGAAATCAGGATTTAAAAGATAAGCTTCATGTAAAATCTGAATCAAAGTCGTTTTTACAGTTTCAGTTTTTGCATCGACAGGATGTGTAATTTCAGAAAAAGAAATCGTGTCCTGATACCAGATGTTTTCGTCAAAATCATAGCTTTCCCATTGAATTTCATGGTTGGAACCGTTTTCTACAATTAAATTTTGTCCAAATTTTGTGGGTAATGCAAAAGCTCTGGCGCCATCTAAAACTAAATATTCGCCTGTTATTAAGAGTTTTCCGTTACTGTAATAGGTTTTTTTCATGCTTCAATTTTAAAATAAATTCCAATATTTGAAATTCCAAATTCCAATTATTGTTGGGATTTGGAATTTATTTGTAGGCTGTAATTTTTGGAATTTTATTTATTTTGTTTTCTTATGTTTTTAATAAATTCAACAACCGCGCTATGTGAAACAGCATTTTTTTTAAAGTGAGATTTAATTAAACGACGTTCTTCTTCGGTAGCTTCAAATTGGTTGATGATGTTGTTTAAGTGCATTTTCATGTGGCCTTCCTGAATTCCGGTTGTAGTTAGTGAGCGCAATGCGGCAAAGTTTTGTGCCAAACCTGCTACGGCAACAATTTGCATTAATTCTTTTGCTGATGGTTTTTCGAGTATATCAAAACATAGTTTAACCAGGGGATGTAAAGAAGTTAATCCCCCAACAGTTCCTAGTGCTAAAGGGATTTCAAGCCAGAAAGTAAAAATTCCGTTCTCGATTTTAGCATGAGATAAACTGGCGTACTGACCATTTTTTGACGCGTATGCATGAACTCCGGCTTCAACAGCTCTAAAGTCATTTCCGGTCGCAAGAATTACCGCATCGACTCCGTTCATGATCCCTTTATTATGGGTTACAGCTCTAAAAGGTTCGACTTCGGCAATTTGCACCGCTTGTAAAAATCGCTCCGCAAATTCTTGTGGATTGGGTATGTGTTTCTCTGTTAAATCCTCAATAGGGCAGGAGACTTCGGCTCTAACGATACAATTAGGAACATAATTGGATAAAATACTCATGACCACTTTTAGTGTTTCCTCTTCTGAAAATAAATCAGAATGCTGAAATTCCTCTTTTAAAGTCGTGGCAAATTGTTCCAGACAAGAGTTAATGAAATTAGCTCCCATACTGTCTTTTGTTTCAAAAGTAGCGTGAAGCTGAAAGTAATTCTCTAATAAACTTCTTTTGTCTTTTAATTTTATATCTAAAATTCCTCCACCACGTTGCTGCATATTTTTGGTAATGCTTTGAGTGTCAGAGAAAAATTTTGGTTTGATCTGATCAAAGAAAGAATGTAGTTTTTCTGCATCTCCATTGAAAGTAAAATGAACCTGACCAATTTTTTCGGTATCAATTACAGTGGCTTTAAAACCTCCGCGGGTCGACCAGTATTTTGCTGCTTTTGAGGCCGCTGCAACCACTGAACTCTCCTCAATTGCCATCGGAATGGTTTTGTATTGTCCGTTGATTAAAAAATTAGGAGCAACTCCAAGTGGAATATAGAGGTTTGTAAGGGTGTTTTCGATGAATTCGTCATGTAACTGCTGCAGCTTCTCGTCTGAATTCCAGTAATTTCTTATAATATTTAGTGCTTCTTCAGGGCTTGAAAAATAGGTATTGGCGATCCAGTTTATTTTTTCTTTTTTGGATAATTTAGAAAATCCGGCAACAGCGTTGTTCATTCTCAGTATTTTAAATAATAATGTTGCGGCAAAGATACCATTTTAAGAGTTTTGTTTGCAATGTATTTGAAATTTGAAAAGTACGCAAACGTTATTTTTTTTAACATTTAACAGTTGAAATGTGTATTATGTTCATTTTTTTTACTAAAATTGGGCTCTTTTTTATATTTAAAATAATTCTCAATGAATACGAGTAAAATTACTGTAATACTTTTATTTTTAGTGGCTACTGTTTTTGGTCAACAAAAAATTACTGTCGAAGATATTTATAGCGGAGCATTTCGTGCAAAAGGAATGGATGAGTTGCAATCGCTAAAGAATACAGACCAATACACGGTTTTAAATGTAGATCAGGCGAGTAGAAGTATGCAGATTGATTTGTATGACTTTGCTACCCTAAAAAAAGTGTCAAACTTAATTGATACAAAAAATCATAAGGATCTTGCCGATGGAATTGACAGCTATACTTTTGATGCTTCTGAAAAAAAGATTCTAATTGCCTGTAATTCCAATAAAATCTTTCGTCATTCTTTTACAGCAGATTATTTTTTATATGATATAACAACAAATTCACTTACAAAGCTTTTTGATTTTCAGGTTCAGGAACCAACTTTTTCGCCTGACGGAACTAAAATTGCTTATGCAAAAGAAAATAACCTATATGTATACGATGTAGCTTCAAAAAAATCTACAGCTGTTACAACTGACGGAAGGAAAAATGCCATCATTAATGGTATTACGGATTGGGTTTACGAAGAAGAATTTGCTTTTGTCCGGGCTTTTGACTGGAGTAAAGACAGTAAAAAACTAGCTTACATTCGTTTTGATGAAAGCCAGGTTCCGGAATTTTCGATGTCGATGTTTCATAAAGATTTATACCCAACTATCGAAACGTTCAAATATCCTAAAGCAGGAGAGAAAAACTCAGTAGTTTCATTACATATATATGATGCTGCCGGAAATAGCACTAAAAAAGTAGCATTAGATAATTATAATGACTTTTATATTGCAAGGTTGCAATGGACAAATGATAACAACGTATTATCGGCTCAGGTTTTAAACCGCCACCAGGATAATCTTGATTTGTTGTTTGTTGACGGAACTACAGCTACTGCAAAAGTGGTGCTGAATGAAAAAGACAAAGCGTATGTAGATGTTACAGATAATTTGACTTTCTTAAAAGATAATAGCTTCATCTGGACAAGCGAAAAAGACGGTTTTAATCATATCTATTTGTATGATAAAACGGGAAAACTTAAAAATCAGGTTACAAAAGGAAACTGGGAAGTAGTATCTTACTATGGTTTCGACGAAAAAAACAAAACTATTTTCTACCAATCTACAGAAAATGGTTCTATTAACAGAGATATCTACAGAATTGGTTTAGACGGAAAAAGTAAAGTACGTTTAACTTCTAAAGTCGGAACAAGTGTAGCCACTTTTAGTCCTAACTTCCAATTTTTTATCAATACTTTCTCAAGTGCATCTCAACCTACGACTTATACTTTAAATGAGTCTAAAACAGGAAAAGAGATTCAGGTTATCGAAAACAATGAGGCGCTTGCGGCTAAATTGAAAAGCTATAATTTACCAACAAAAGAATTTTTTGTTTTAAAAACGGCTAAAGGAAACGAATTGAATGCCTGGATTTTGAAACCAAAAGATTTTGATCCTTCAAAAAAATATCCTGTTTTCATGTACCAGTATTCTGGTCCGGGATCTCAGCAGGTAAATAACGATTGGAATAATTCTGATGATTATTGGTTTGCCTCTCTGACACAGCAAGGTTATATCGTAGCTTGTATTGACGGAAGAGGAACTGGTTTTAAAGGTGCTGATTTCAAAAAAGTTACTCAAAAAGAATTAGGGAAATACGAAGTTCAGGATCAGATTGATGCTGCAAAAGTAATTGGAGCTTATCCTTATGTTGATGCTTCAAGAATTGGAATTTTCGGATGGAGTTATGGTGGATTTATGGCTTCGAACTGTATTTTTCAGGGCAATGACGTGTTTAAAATGGCGATTGCAGTTGCTCCGGTAACCAACTGGCGTTTTTATGATTCTGTTTACACAGAAAGATACATGCAGACTCCACAGGAAAATGCTAGCGGATACGATCAGAACTCTCCAATAAACCACGTTAGTAAATTAAAAGGTAAGTTTTTATTGATTCACGGATCAGGTGATGACAACGTTCATGTGCAGAACTCTATGCAGATGATGGAAGCATTGATTCAAGCTAATAAACAATTTGATTCTCAGATATATCCGGATAAAAACCACGGTATTTATGGCGGTGCAACGAGAATTCAGCTTTATAATAAAATGACTAACTTTATCAAAGAAAATTTATAATCTAAAACTTTAAACCTTAATCAAATAATAAATAATATGGGAGAAACTCAAGTAAAAACTGCGCATCCAAAAGGACTTTGGGTATTGTTTGGAACGGAGATGTGGGAGCGATTCAACTTTTATGGAATGCGGGCTTTATTAACTTTATTTCTTGTGAATTCATTATTGATGAAGGAAGAAGAAGCATCTTTGATTTATGGAGGTTTCCTTGGACTTTGTTATTTAACGCCAATGTTGGGAGGTTTTGTAGCCGATCGTTTTTTAGGTAACAGAAACTGTATTTTATTAGGCGGATTGTTAATGGCAATTGGACAAATGTTATTGTTTACCAGTGGTAGTGTTTTCGAATCTAATTTAGATTTGGCAAAAATTATCATGTATTCTGCATTAGGAGTTATTGTTTTTGGTAACGGATTTTTCAAACCAAACATTTCAAGTATGGTGGGAAGTTTGTATCCTAAACAGGAAAAAACAAAATTAGATAGTGCTTTTACTATTTTCTATATGGGGATCAACATCGGAGCTTTTTTAGGTCAGTCTATTTGTCCTTTATTAGGAGATGTAAAAGATGCTGGCGGAATTAGAGATATCCATGCTTTTAGATGGGGATTCATGGCGGCTTCTGTAGCAATGTTATTAGGTACATTACTTTTTTACTTTTTGAAAAATAAATATGTGGTTTCTCCTGAAGGAAAACCATTAGGAGGTTTGCCTTCTAAAAATGATGCTTCTGATTTTGAAGAAGGAGAAGCGCAAAAAGCTAATTTTTCTAACAAAGCTTTGGCTATTGCCGGAATTGCATTTGTAGCTTTAGGATTCTTTTTTCATTATGGAGTAGGTCAGAACTTAATCTATACATTAATCTACTCAAGTGGTTTATCATTGGCCGGATTAATTATCTCTGATACTTCTTTAACTAAAATCGAAAGAGACAGAATTATTGTAATTTATATCGTTTCGTTCTTTATTATTTTCTTTTGGGCGGCTTTTGAACAAGCAGGTTCATCATTAACTTTTATTGCAGATAACCAAACTGATAGAAATTTCTTTGGATGGCAAATGCCTCCTTCGATGGTTCAGATTTTCAACGGACTATTCGTGGTGATTTTAGCAGTACCTTTCAGTATACTTTGGGATACTTTAAGAGCTAAAGACAGAGAGCCAATCTCTCCGGTAAAATTAGCCGTAGGTTTAGTGGTAATTTCTATTAGTTTCTTCATGATTGCTACTCAGGTTTCTTATATCGGAACTTCAGGGTTGTTATTAGTAAAATGGCTTATCTTATTGTATTTCTTAAATACATGTGCTGAGTTATGTTTATCTCCAATT
The DNA here is from genome assembly GCF_009664855.1 of Flavobacterium sp. SLB02. Classification (GTDB taxonomy): domain Bacteria; phylum Bacteroidota; class Bacteroidia; order Flavobacteriales; family Flavobacteriaceae; genus Flavobacterium. Next base: position 4,750,750 of record NZ_CP045928.1, on the reverse strand, counting down.
GGTTTATCATTGGTAGGTAAATTATCTCCAAAACGTTTTTCTTCTTTATTATACGGTGTATTCTTCTTGTCAAATGCTTCAGGTTATGCTTTAGGAGGAACTTTAGGTTCTATCTTGCCTGCAACAGGAGATAAATTTGCAAAAGCAAAAGAATTAGGAATCGATCTTCAGGCAGTTTTAGACAATAAAATCACGCCAACTCCAGAGCAGATAGCTTTATTAGATCAGCATCAGATTAGTGCTCACAATCACTTTTTTGCAGGATTCGAAATCCACAATTTATATGAATTTTTTATGGTATTTGTTGTTTTAACCGGTATCGCGGCAATTATATTATTTGCTTTGACTCCATTCTTGAAAAAGATGATGCACGGTGTTCGATAAATAATACTAATAATATATCAAAATTACCTACAGGTTTAGGCTTGTAGGTAATTTTAATTTTAAAGAGATTACAGTTATGTGGAAAAAACACCCAAAAGCACTTCCTTATTTATTTTTATCTGAAATGTGGGAGCGTTTTGGTTATTATTTAATGATCGGGATTTTTACTTTATATCTAAAAGATGTAAAGGATGGTTTTGCAATGACAGAGAAAGAAGCTTCTGATTTATACGGAACTTTTATCGCCTTAGTTTTTTTAACCCCTTTTATTGGAGGTCTTGTTGCTGACAGGTATTTAGGCTACAAAAAATCTATTGTTTTTGGTGGAATTTTAATGGGTATTGGTTACTTCTTAATGGGAGTGCACAATATAACAGTGCTTTACATTGCCATGACATTGGTGATTATAGGTAATGGTTTCTTTAAGCCTAATATTTCTACATTATTAGGAAGTTTTTATTCTGAAGAAAAATATAAAGATAAAAAAGATGAAGGCTACAATATTTTCTATATGGGAATCAATGTAGGGGCTTTTATTTGTAATTTCTTTGGTGCTGCATTGCAGATTCTTTTAGGATGGCATTGGGCTTTTATGGCTGCCGGTGTTGGAATGTTTGTAGGTGTTATTGTGTTTTTATTAGGCACAAAACATTATGTAGGATATGACCAGAAAAAAGGAGTTCAGGAAGGCGATATGCCATTTTATAAAATTATCCTGTTTATTCTGTTACCTTCTTTTGTTTTTGGAGCTATTGGCTGGTTGATAAAAGGCGTTGCATCAGATACTAATTTAGACAGTTATATCTTTGGCTCAGATAGTACAGATGCTTTTATTTTTGCCTGTATTCCTATAGTTTTCTTTTACGGATCACTTTATTTTAAAGCTAAAAAAGAAGATAAAAGATCAATTGGAGCTCTTTTAGCTATTTTTGGGGTCGTAATTTTATTTTGGGGCGTATTTAAGCTTAATGGTTCGGCGCTTAATACCTGGGCAGATCGCTATACAGATAGAGAAGTAACCGGAACTGCTGGTCAGTTTGTTGGTAAAATAAAATTAGCCAAAGAAGTAGAGTATAAAAAATCAACTACTGAGGTTTACGATCATCAGTTTCGTTTGCAAAAAACAAACGGAGTTGTGGAGACAGAAGTAAACTACCCTTTATATTTTAGGAATGTTGCTCCTGAAAAATTACCTTCAGAAGGAGCCAAAGTACATCTTTGGGCTACCAATTTAAGTCAGTCTATTAATCCTGCCTGGGTAATTATACTGACACCTTTAATTGTTGCATTTTTCTCTTTTTTACGATCCAGAAAGAAAGAACCTTCGACACCTACAAAAATTGCTTTTGGTTTATTAATTTCGGCGCTGTCTGTTTTGGTTATGGTAGCTGCGGTACAAATTGGTAATGATGGAGCAGAGAAAGTCAGTGCGTGGTGGCTGGTGGCAAATTACGGAATCATAACAATTGGGGAATTGTTTTTAAGCCCGATGGGATTATCGGTAGTATCTAAATTAAGTCCCGTTAATATTACTTCCTTAATGATGGGAGGCTGGTTTTTATCCACGTCTATAGGAAATAAGCTGAGCGGAGTTTTGGCAAGTATGTGGGATACGTACGACAATAAAGCTAACTTTTTTTGGGTTAATTTTGCATTGTTAATGTTTGCAACTGTACTGATGTTTGTTTTGGTAAAGCAGCTCAACAAGGTGATGAAAGAACGAGGAATCAATTAAATTATTTATAAATAAATGGAGCAGAAGATCACTTTAGAGGAAATTCAAAATTTTAAAGGCAATTACCCAAAGCAATTATGGTATTTGTTTTTTGTTGAAATGTGGGAGCGTTTTTGTTTTTACGGAATGCGTGGTGTTTTGGTTATTTTTATGGTAGATCAGCTTTTTTTGAAAGAAGATCATGCCAGCGAGCAATATGGAGCTATTCAGGCTTTTGTATACGCCTTTACTTTTATTGGAGGTATTTTTGCAGATAAGGTTTTAGGATTCAAGAAATCATTGTTTTTTGGAGGAATCGTTATGATTCTGGGTAATCTTTTGATTGCCGTCGCGCCTCATGATTTCTTTTATTACGGAATTGCTTTTTCGATTATTGGAACCGGTTTTTTTAAGCCCAATGTTTCTTCAATGGTAGGGGAATTGTATCATGAAAGCGATGGACGTAGGGATGCCGGTTACGGAATGTTCTATGCCGGAATAAATGTCGGAGGACTTTTTGGAGGCGCTTTGTGTGTTTATTTAGGGAAATTTTATTCGTGGCAATTGTGTTTTTTGTCAGCCGCAATTGTGATGTTTTTAGGTTTAATTACCTTTTTGTTCACTAAAAAACATTTAGGACCAATTGGGGATTCTCCATTATTGCACTTAGATGCCAATAAAAGAAGAATTCGTGAAATAGCGGTATATGCTTTGTCTATTTTGAGTTTGCCTTTTATTTTTATAATGGTTAAGAATACTAAATATACAGATTATTTCATGTATACGATTGGTACAGTTGCCGTTTTGTATTTCGTTTATGAATTGTTTAAGTTAGGAGACGCTAAATTGCAAAAGAAGCTTTTTGCAGCTTTTCTGTTTGTGTTTTTCTATTTCTTGTTTAATTCTATTTACGAACAAAGTGGAGGATCATTATCGCTTTTTGCAAAGGATAATCTAAATGACAAATTATTGTTTTTTACAATAGATCCCAACGTTGTTAATAATAGCTCGAATACTTTTTTTGTAGTGGTTTTAAGTCCGCTTATTGGTTTGTTATGGATATGGTTAGGAAAGCGAAAAATTGAACCAAATACCTTGATTAAATTCGGAATTGGATTTTTGTTCCTTGCAGCTTCTTTCTATATCTTCTATCTAACTAAATTCTTTGCAGACTCTAAAGGAATCACTTCATTGAACGTATTTACTTTTGCTTATTTAATAACTACTATTGGTGAGCTTTGTTTAGGGCCAATCGGAATGTCTATTATTACAAAATTGTCTCCAAAAAGACTGTTTGGGATGATGATGGGATTATGGTTCCTGGCAAGTGCTTTTGGGCAATTGGCTGCAGGTAAGCTGGGAGCAGAAATTTCCAGATCAAATACCGGTGATACTTTAGTTTCTAAGCTGCAATCTTATACAGAGGGATACTATCAACTGGCCATTTATTCGCTTGTTGCAGGATTGATTTTATTGGCAATTTCGCCAATTATCAGGAAATTAATGCAAGAAGTAAAGTAGACGTGTATACGGATTCTTTTTTTGTTTAAATTTGTGAAAAATTAAAAAGACCATGAAAAAAATATTTTTAATAACCTTGTTTTTAGTTGGGGGATTTGCAATGCAGGCGCAAGAACTAAAATGGTATACTGATGTAAGAGAGGCGATTACGGTAAGTAATAAAGAACAAAAACCAATGTTGATGTTTTTTACCGGAAGTGATTGGTGTGGTTGGTGTATTCGTTTACAAAATGAAGTTTTAAAAACACCTGAATTTACGAAATGGGCTAAAGATAATGTCATTTTAGTGGAGTTGGATTATCCTAGAAGAACGCCTCAGACTCCTGAAATCAAAAATCAGAATAATGAGTTGCAGCAAGCTTTCGGGATCCAGGGATTTCCTACCATTTATTTTACTAGTGCTGAAGCAAAAGATGGTAAAGTAAATTTTAAAGGGCTGGGACAAACCGGATATGTTGCCGGAGGCCCATCTGCCTGGCTAACAGTTGCTGAAGGAATTGTGCATCCGAAAAAATCTTAAAAAAGAAGATATACTCTAATAGATATAGAAACTCCTTACGTTTGCGTAAGGAGTTTTTTTTGTTTAGTAAGAAAAGTTATTCATTTGTTTTTGTGTTTTTGATACTTTGATATTTTATTGTGTTTAAAAAAACATATAATGTATTTTTTGTATTAATAAAAATTGGAAAATTAAAATAATATGTTAATTTCGTCATGCTATACTAACCAAAACCAATTAGATTATGACTAAAAAATTACTTATCCTACTATTTTTTTTAGGTTCATTTTTTCTGCAAGCACAAAATTTAGTTTGGAGAACAAACATGACTGATGCGATTGCCATAAGTAATGAACTAAGAAGACCAATGCTGATTTTATTCACTGCCTCAGGTGTACCGGAAAATCTTCAGAACGAAATTTTTAAAACCCCGGATTTTGCAGTCTGGTCACGTGACAATGTCGTTCTTGTAAAACTTGATCTTTCAGACTCTACTATTGAGCAAAGCGATAAAGAGCAGAATATCAAATTAAAAAATGCATTTGGTGTACAGGAATTGCCGGAAGTATGTTTCGCAAGCGCCTCAATCCGAAAAAATAAAACAACCTTTAGTGCTTTAGGAAAAATTGCCTATAAACCGGGTGGTGCAAAAGCATGGATAGCAGAATCAAATGCTATTTTACATCCTAGTGAATAAATTAAATTTAAATTAAGTTTCTTAGTTTAATTTGTAGATTCCCTTTTCGTTTTTTAAACGAAAAGGGATATTTTTTTTATAAACTATTTGTACTGCTAATCAATAGTTTATTTAATTAAGCCTCCATTTTTTGTTAAACCATCAAAAAAATAATGATTTATTGGTGATTGCTTATTTTTGATACTTTTAAAGTAATTAAATTCCGTGTTGGTGTGTTTTCTATATCATTTATGTTAAATTAGTAAAATAAATGTAATTTAAACTTGAGTTTGATATGAGACAAAAACTACTTATTTTTTTATGTATTATGGGTTGCTCTTTTTTGCATTCACAAAATTTAGTTTGGAAAACAAACATGGTTGATGCTCTTAAAATGTGTGATGAACAAAGAAAGCCGCTTTTGATTTTCTTTACATCATCAGGAATTTCGCAGAGTATTCAGAATGAAGTTTTTGCAACACGTGACTTTTTAGATTGGTCAGCTAAAAATATTATTTTATTAAAGCTTGATTTGTCTGATGCTTCTTTATCTGCCGAAGAAAGAGAACAAAATGTTAAGCTAAAAGAAGCATTAGGTATAGAGGAATTACCTAAAGTTTGCCTGGCTACTGCCTCTATTAGACGAAATAAGCCTATGATTAACAAGCTTGGTTTACTTGATTATAAGGTTGGCGGAGCAAAAAGATGGATCTCAGATGCTAAGACGATATTAAATGGAGATTAAATGAGATTAATTTTATTCTAAGTTTAATTTATAAAATCCATTTTCGTTTGTGGCATGAAAAGGGATATTGTTTTTGAGGCAAGTAGTTTTCCAAATTTTCTGAATGGCATAAGAATTTGATGCATCGGCAATTATGATTCACGGATGTAATTCTCGTAATATGCGATTCATGTTTATTTTAGGAGACTGCGTAAGGATCAAAATATCGGGCTGGTTTTTGGTTGGATAAATTCCGGAAGTATTGATTCCAAAAAAAAGTAGTGAATCGTTTATTTCTTTTGATAAGAAAAAACGAGATCTTAAACACAATTATGCCAACAATAAATGCCGAAATAATGATATCTAATGATGGTTGGCAATAATAACAAAACAAAATACCAAAAAGAAACCAAATTGTAATTTTGGTTAACGGTAAATCTAATACTTTCACGGTTTAAAAGTATTAAATATTTTGTAAGAAAAAGATATATTTTGTTTAATTGAAGTTACTCAAGAACTCTGTTGATTTGTACAAATGAATTTTGATAATAAGCCTCTTTGGTAGAAGAAATTATAACGCCTTTTGATGTTGAAGAGTGAACAAATTTAATTTCATTTGAATTCACTTCAGTAATAAGGCCAACATGATTAATTTGTTTGCTTCTATTGGTTTTAAAAAAGATTAAATCGCCTTTTTGAGCGTCGCTGACTTTAATTATTTTTCCAATTTTTGCCTGTTCATAAGAAGGTCTTGGCAATTTAATATTCTCAGACTCAAAAGTAGTGTATACCAATCCTGAACAGTCGAAGCCGCTTTTGGTAGTGCCTCCGGCTTTGTATTTTACACCAATATTATCTGTCGCTTTTTTGATTAAATTATTAACTACATACCTGTTTTCTGTCTTCGATTCCTTTTTACTCACAGCAGTTGATGTCGATTTACAAGAAGTAAACAAGACTGCTAGAAGAAGTATGAGAAGTATTTTTTTCAAAACAAAAATCTTTGATTATTTTAAATCAGCTACAATAAGTTTTGCTGTTTTTTTACTTGCACCAATTCCGCCCAATTTTTGCTCCAGAATATCATAATTCTGAAGTAATTTTTTGCGATAAGTCGGTTCTAATAATTTTTGTAATTCTTCTTTAATACGTTTTGTATTGCATTTACTCTGAATCAATTCGGTTACAACTTCCTGGTCCATAATTAAATTAACCAGCGAAATGTATTTTAAAGTAATAATGCGTTTCGCAATTTGATAAGATATTGCGCTTCCTTTATAGCAAACTACTTCCGGAACTTTAAAAAGAGCTGTTTCCAGAGTTGCTGTTCCTGAAGTTACTAATGCCGCAGTTGATGAGCGAAGTAAATCATAGGTTCTGTTCGAAACAAATGCAATGTTTTTGTTTTTTATAAACTGCTGATAAAATTCATAATCCTGACTTGGAGCACCGGCAATTACAAATTCATAATCCTGAAAATCATCCACCACGCTTAGCATAACACTCAGCATTTTGGTGATTTCCTGTTTACGGCTTCCGGGCAAAACGGCAATAATAGGTTTTTCGCCTAATTGATGTTGTTCTCTAAAAGTTGCCTCATCAAACGCAGGTTGATTCTGGATAGCATCAATTAAAGGATGCCCTACAAAATCTACAGGAAAATGATGTTTGTCTTCGTAAAAGCTTTTTTCGAAAGGTAAAATCACAAACATCTTATCGACATCTTCTTTGATCGCTTTGATACGGTTTTCTTTCCAGGCCCAAATTTGAGGAGAAATATAATAATGAGTTTTATAATTTAATGCTTTTGCCCATTTTGCAATTCGCATATTAAACCCTGGATAATCAATGAAAATTAAAACATCAGGCTGGAATTCTAAGATGTCTTTTTTGCAAATTTTAATATTGTTTAAAATCGTTTTTAGATTAAAAATCACTTCAACAAAACCCATAAAAGCCAATTCACGATAGTGTTTTACTAAAGTTCCGCCTGCTTTTTGCATTAAGTCGCCTCCCCAAAATCTAATGTCGGCCTGAGGATCTTCCTCGTACAAAGCTTTCATTAAATTTGAACCGTGTAGATCTCCGGAGGCTTCACCTGCGATTATATAGTATTTCATAGGAATGGTATTGAAAGTGTGTTTCGATTTTTAAACACAACATTTTTTTGCAAAGCAAAGATAAGATTTAAATAAATAAAGTAGAAATAGCCAAAACAATAACGGCCAGAACAACGCCTCTTGCTTTAAGTTCTTCATTTCTTTTTAATAGAATCCAAAAAACGGCAAGATCTAAAACCGTACCTATAGTAATTACTTTTCCCAGATAACCTTCTTTTTTTATGGTTTGAAGTCCTGTTGCAAAATCAAATTTGGTAAAGAAAGTAATAAATAAATAACTTCCCAACAATGCCGTAAAGATTCCGACTATAAAACCAATAAATAAGTCTTTTTTATTCATTTAAATTCCAGGTATTAAGTTGTTGCATAGAATGGTGAGCCGTTAAATCAAACTGAACAGGAACTACAGATATGTAACCGTTTTCTAAAGCCCATTCATCTGTATCTTCTCCCTGATCTTCATTGGTAAATTTTCCGGTAAGCCAGTAATAATCTTTTCCAAAAGGAGTTTGTCGTTTGTCAAATTTCTGTGCATAATACGCTTTTGCCTGACGACAAATTTTTATTCCCTTAATCTCGTTCTCTTTTAATTTTGGAAAATTAACGTTTAAAACAACACCCGGAGGCAATTTATTTTTGAGCGTCTCTAAAGTTATTTTTTTAACGAATGATTTTATTTGTTCAAAATCAGCATTCCAGTCAAAATCTAATAAGGAGAATCCAATGGACTGAATTCCTTCTATACCAGCCTCTACAGCGGCGCTCATGGTACCGGAATAAATTACATTTATAGAAGAGTTTGAACCGTGATTAATTCCCGAAACGCATAAATCAGGTTTTCTTTTTAAAATTTCGTTTACTGCCAGTTTTACGCAGTCAACTGGAGTTCCCGAGCAGCTATATTCTGTTATAGGATCTTCTTCTTTCGAAATTTTGTCGAGAAATAAAGTGTTGTTTATTGTAATGGCATGGCCCATTGCGCTTTGAGGTTTATCTGGTGCTACTACAATAACTTCTCCAATGGTTTCCATAACGCTGATTAAAGCCCTGATTCCCGGCGCAAGAATTCCGTCATCATTGGTGACTAATATTAAAGGTTTTTCATTTTCCATGCTGTGGTTTTTATCTCGATTTATCAAAATTAAAGCTTGTAAAAGCAAATGTAGTAACTGATTTTGGTAGAATACTAACAAATGAGCAAAAATTATAAACTTAATTCAAGAAGACTTTTAAGGTTCAAACATTTTTATATCTTTAACAAAAAATTATAGCGAACTTGGCATGTTGGCACAATTTTTACCGTTAACTTAGATTAAAAAATTTGATGAATGCTATTATTAAGTTTATGAAAAGAAATTATAAAATACTTATAGCCGTATTATGCTTGTCTTTAACCTTATTTGCTTTTAAAATTAATGCAGATAAGTCAGTAGATCCGGACCCGAACAGAGATAAAACACTTTTAGAATTACTGGCATTTGTTATCGAAAAAGGACATTATAGTCCGGCGGAAATAAACGATGAATTTTCTAAAGGAATTTTTAAAGATTATGTTGATGCATTAGATCCTTCAAAAAGATTCTTTTTGCAATCTGATATTGATGAATTCAAACAATATGAGCTGCAATTAGATGATCAGTTTTTGAATAAGGATTTAACGTTTTTCAATCTTACTTACACAAGATTGATGAAACGTATGGAGGAAAGCAAAAAACGTTATAAGACTATTTTAGCTCAGCCTTTCAACTACGAGGTTGATGAGACTTTCAATGCCGATTATGATAAGTTGCCTTATGCAAAAAATGCAACTGAAATCAATGAAAGATGGAGAAAACAAATCAAATTATCGACGCTTTCTTCGCTGGTAACAAAGCAGAAGTTAGAAGAGGATAAAAAGAAAGCAGATGCTAACTATAAAGTAAAATCTTTTGAAACTTTAGAAAAAGAAACACGTGATAGTTCTTTAAAATCATTAGACGATAATTTTAGTTTAATTAAAGATTTAAATAAAGAAGATTGGTTTTCTGTATATGTAAACTCAATCATGACACGTTTTGATCCGCACACAAGTTATTTTGCACCTGAAGAAAAAGATCGTTTTGATGTAAATATCAGTGGAAAACTTGAAGGTATTGGAGCAAGATTAACTAAGAAAAATGATTTTACTCAAATTGATGAGTTAATTTCTGGTGGACCAGCCTGGAAAGGAAAACAACTGGAAGCAGGAGATTTAATTTTGAAAGTAGCACAAGGAAACGAAGAGCCTGTAGATGTTGTAGGGATGCGTTTAGATGATGTTGTGAAAAAAATTAAAGGACACAAAGGAACTGAAGTAAAACTTACGGTTAAAAAAGTAGACGGAACGATTAAAGTGATTTCGATTGTTAGAGATATCGTTGAAATTGAAGAAACGTATGCTAAATCCAGTATTGTAGAAAGAAACGGTTTGAAATACGGAGTAATTTATTTGCCGAAATTTTATATCGATTTTGAAAACAAAGATGGTCGTGATGCCGGAAAAGATATCGCTCTTGAAGTAGAAAGACTAAAAAAAGAAGATATCAACGGTATTGTACTTGACGTTCGTGATGATGGTGGTGGATCTTTATCTACAGTAGTGGACATTGCTGGTTTATTTATTGAAGAAGGACCAATTGTTCAGGTGAAATCTGCAGGAAAAAAGAAAGAAGTTCTATACGATAAAGATAAAAAAATCGAGTGGGACGGACCATTAGTAATTATGGTAAACAGCTTCTCGGCCTCGGCATCAGAGATTTTGGCTGCTGCAATTCAGGATTACAAACGTGGTGTTATCATTGGTAGTAAACAAACTTATGGTAAAGGAACAGTTCAAAACGTTTTAGATTTAAATCAGTTTGTTCGTAATGCGAATTATGGTGATTTAGGAGCTTTGAAAATTACAGGACAAAAGTTCTACAGAATCAACGGAGGTTCGACTCAGTTAGAAGGTGTTCATAGTGATGTGGTTATGCCGGATCGTTATGCTTACCTTAAAATGGGAGAACGTGATATCGACAATGCTATGCCATGGGATAAAATAGATCCTGCAGATTATAGCACCTGGAAATCAAACGAGAACTTTACTAAAGCAATTGCAAATAGTAAAGATAGAATCGCCCAAAATGCACAATTCAAATTGATTGAAGATAATGCAAAATGGATTGATGTTAAAAATAAAGAAAACACCTATAGCTTAAATATTAATAGTTTTAAAGCGACTCAGGAACAAGTTGAAAATGAAGGTAAAAAATACAAACCAATTTCTGATTACAAAAATAATCTGGTTTTTAAATCTTTGCCTTACGAAGAACTTGAAATGAAAAGTGACGCAACCTTAAAAGAGAAAAGAGATGCGTGGCATCAGGCATTATCTAAAGATGTTTATGTTGAAGAAGCATTGAATGTTTTGGATGATTTACAATCTAAAGGTAGTGTTGTAAAAGGATCTGTTTCTCCTAAAATGAAAAAGGATAAATTAGTAAAATCTTAATTCTTTAAAGAATTAATTTGTTAGAAAACGCTTCAGAAAATGTAATTTTTTGGAGCGTTTTTTTTTGTACGCTTTTAGGTTGTATTTTTGTAAGAAGTGGCTTTTTGGTGAAGTTGAATTTTAGGAGAAAAATAAATAGTTAAGAATGAAAAATTATATTGTTTTAGGTTTAATTGGCTTTGTGTTATTGTCTTGTAAAAAAGAAATCAGCAACGATAATGAATTATCGCAGGAAGCACAAACATCTTTTGTCTCTAATCAAAGCAGTACAGATTCGTTATATACTTATACCTATTTGCCCACTTCGACAACCAGACAAATTGTAAAACATCAATATTATACACTCTCTTATAATGAAAAATTTGAGCAGGCAGAATGGGTGGCTTATGAATTGAAGAAAGAATATTTGAAAAACGAAAATTATAAACGGCCCTATTTTATTGAAGATCCAAGTGTAACGACGGGTTCTGCAGATTGGAGAAATTATAAAAAATCAGGTTATGATAAAGGACATCTTTGTCCTGCCGGAGATATGGGATTTGATCAAAAGGCGTATAATGATACCTTTTATACCTCGAATATTTCCCCTCAGGATCATGATTTTAATAGCGGAATCTGGAACCGGTTAGAGCAAAAAACGCGTTATTGGGCTGATAAATACAATTATATATATGTTGTAACAGGCGGAATTTTGAAAGATTCAGATAAAAAAATAGGAACAGAAAAAGTAGCTGTTCCTAAATATTTTTATAAAATTATTTTGGCAAAAAAAGGTAAAGAACATAAAGCAATTGCTTTTCTGGTTCCGAATCAGGATAGTGATAAGTCATTGTATGATTTTGTGGTTCCTATTGAAACTTTAGAAAAAATGACCGGAATTGATTTCTTTCCTAATTTAAAAAACTTAAAGAGCAGTAAGGATTTTTAGTTGCTAAAAAAAATAGATTTGTAAATGCCAATCAAGTGGTGAAAGTCTACAATTTGTGCCGTTAGGCACTAAATCTCGATAGAAATTAAGTTCGTAATATGCTGACGTGCCGCAGGTACGCACCAAAAGGATAACTATTGCGTACTTTACGGCACGCTAAATTATTCTTATTCTGTTTTCTACTAATATTTAGTACCTAATGGCACATCTCAACACTTAATTGGTATTTATAATTTATTTTGCTTTTTTCCCGGATTAAACAATATAAAACTCATAATCGCTAAAATCCAGACACCAATTCCTCCGTAAAGTAGTATCATTTCGAAACCATGAGCCAGTGCGGCATGTAAAATGGATTGAGATGAATCTAATGCTGCTAATTGAGGGAAATCCTGATTAAGGGATGAAAAGTTTCCTGCTGCAATTTTTTCTGAAAGAGATTGTAATGTTTTTGTATGGATAGATTCTGCAAAGGCATTATTTAAATAGAAGAAAATTCCTTTCACCAGAATAAATCCCATTAAAGCAATATTGATAGACAAAGTAATTAATCGGGCACTCATGTCTATTCCGGAAGCCATCCCCGAACGATTAGAAGGAACAGAACCGGTAGTTGTATTTGTAACTGGTGTATTGGTTAAACCCAGGCCAATTCCTGCCAGTAAAGAACCCGGAAGCATGGTAAGCCAGCTGGCATGTTCTGCAATACTGCCATATCTCATTACGATAAAACCTAATCCTATTACAAACAAACCTAGCGGAATGACAATCCCTGCGCGATATCGAACCGAAAGATATTCGGCAAAAGGCGGAATGATTAAAGTAGGAAGGGTATAAGCAAGTAAAGAAAGACCAACTGTTAGAACATCATATCCTAAACAACTTTGAAAATAAATAGGAAGATAAATTATGAAAGGCCAAAAACTGAAATTCATACCAATAGATCCCAAAATGGCACCTGAAAAATTACGGATTTTGAATACCGTAAAATCAAACATGGGATAAGGATTTGTTTTTTCGACCCATAAAAACAACACAAAACTTATTATGGTAATCGCTAAGATACCCAAAGCTAAAGTGCTCGTAAAACCAAGATCAGGGCCTTGTGTAATATAGTACGTTAATCCAAACACAGCGGCTGATAATGTGATCATTCCCCAGATATCTATTTTTTTAGCATCAGGGTCTTTAGACTCGTCTACATAACCATAAACCAGAATTACGGCAAGAACAGCAATTGGTACATGTACTAAAAATACCCATTGCCAGGATAATATTGCAATGATCGAACCGCCTATTATAGGGCCAAAACCCAATCCTACACCAAGAATAATTCCCCAGATACTAAAAGCCCTGCTGCGCTCTTTTCCTTCCTGAAACTGATGTGATAAAGTAGCCACCTGGCAAATTAGCATCGCACCACCGCTTACTCCCTGAAAGAAACGGCTTATTACCAATAGCGTTACATTATCTGCTAAACCGCAGACTAATGATGAAATACCAAATAAAATTAAAGTAATAATCAGAATACGTTTTCGGCCATATCGGTCGGCCAGGGTTCCGGCAGCCATTAAAACAGTGGTACATCCTATGGTGTAAATATTCATGATCCATTGCATGTCTTTAAGATTAGCGTTCAATACCTTTTCTAGTGTTGGAAGGATGACCGGAACGCTTGAAATTTCAAGAGAGAACATTAAGGTTGCCAGACAAATAGCGACTAATGCGATGTTGTTTTTGCTGGAGGAAATTTTTTGCTTCATTTTTATATTTTATTTTTAGCAAAATTAAACTGAGTATTGTTCTTTTTTCGGTATAATTAAATGATAAAAAAGTACTTTTGTGTTATGAGAAAAGAAAATATGCATCAGTCGGTAGAGGTACTTTATAAAAAAGTAGATGAGTGCCCAATTGTAAATTCGCAATTCAGTTTTTTTCAGATGGTTTATGTTATTTCAGGAAATGGATTTCTTAAGATCAATGGCAATTGTATTTCTTATCAAACAGGAAATTTAATGTTACTGACGCCAAATGACTACCATAATTTTGATATTGTAAATACGACAGAATTTTTGTTGGTTAAGATTAATAGTGAGTATGTAAAAGAATATAAATCAAAAAGTATCGATCATATAGGATGTTTGCTGCATTATGCAACACATTTATCGGGTTGTATTTTAAAACGAAAAGCAGATGAATTCCTGGTAAAGTCAATTTCAGATTCCTTGATTCATGCTATAGATAATAAGGATATTTATGATGAAGATTTAATCACACATTATGTAAATGCCCTTATTGTAATTGCTGCCAGAAACATTGCAAAAATAAAACCAACAGGGGTAAAAGAAAGTGCCGATAAAAGAATTCTGGAAATTATCAATTACATTCAGGCTCATATTTTTTGTCCTCAAAAATTAAAAGCTTCTGCAGTAGCAAAGGAATTTGATATATCTGATACTTATCTGAGCAGTTATTTTAAAAATCATTCTGGAGAAACAGTTCAGTCTTTTATTTCAAATTATAAAATAAGACTAATAGAACATCGATTGCGTTTTAGTGATATGAGAATAAATGAAATTGTAGAAGAATTTGGATTTTCGGACGAAAGTCATCTCAATAAATTCTTTAAGAAACATCGAAACGTTAGTCTAACGGGATATAGAAAAGTCAATGTTTTTCAGAATTGATTAAAGCTTTTAGCCACAGATTAAAGGATTATAAAGATTTTTTTTTCACGCAGATCTTGCAGATTAAGCAGATTTTTTTTCACACAGAAGAATTGCCAACGGTTTTAACTGTTGAGACACAATATAGATAACCCGATTATGGGGAAATTGAATCACATAAAAAAGCCGAAGATTTCTCTTCGGCTTGGTATTTTATTTGTTTTAAACTTAGAAAGTGGTCAAAGCTTTTAATTCTGCAATAGTCTGAGTTGGGTTTTCGGCTTTAAAAACAAAGCTTCCGGCAACCAAAACATCAGCTCCGGCTTCTACTAATTGTTTTGCATTTTTACTGGTTACACCACCGTCAATTTCAATAATTGTCGAAGCATTTTTACGAGTAATTAAATCTTTTAGTTTTTTTACTTTAGCATAAGTATTTTCAATAAATGATTGTCCTCCAAAACCAGGATTCACACTCATGATACAAACCAAGTCAATATCATTTATAACATCTTCTAATAAGTCGATATTAGTATGAGGATTGATAGCAACTCCCGCTTTCATGCCTTCGGCTTTAATGGCCTGAAGTGTTCTGTGTAAATGTGTACAGGCTTCATAATGTACGCTCAGGATATTGGCGCCTAAATCTGCGAAAGTCTTGATGTAGCGATCCGGATCAACAATCATCAAATGTACATCGATCGTTTTTTTAGCATGTCTTGAAATTGCTTCTAAAACCGGCATCCCAAAAGAAATATTCGGAACAAAAACGCCATCCATAATATCAATATGAAACCAATCAGCCTCACTGTTATTGATCATTTCGATATCACGTTGTAAATTGGCAAAATCAGCTGCAAGAACAGAAGGAGCAATAAGTGTATTCTTCATTTTGTGTAGTTGTGTGTAGTGTTATTTTTTGCAAAGATAGATTTTTTATGATTTACATCGAAATTTAACCACAAAGTCCGCAAAGTTTTATGCTGAAGGTTTGATAAATTTACAAAGTTTGCAAAGTTTAATCAACACAATGCTTTGCGAACTTTGTGTTTTTACAAGATCCAAAAGGTAAAAACCTTTGCGGACTTTGCGGTTAAAAAAAAACTATCCAACATAAAATAAAAAACTCCGGTAATCAGCCGGAGTTTCAATCATCAATCAAAAAACGAACAGTCAATCAAACTGTTGTTTGCTATATTACCAATATACGTACTTTCACAATAAATTCCAAATCCCAATAGTTGGAATTTGGAATTTCTATATTGGTTTTTGGGTGATTACCCAAGATAAGTTTTAAGAATTTTACTTCTTGAAGTATGTTTTAATCTACGAATTGCTTTTTCTTTAATCTGGCGAACACGCTCACGAGTTAAGTCGAAAGTTTCTCCAATTTCTTCTAAAGTCATTGGGTGTTGATCGCCAAGACCAAAATACAAACGAACAACATCTGCCTCTCTTGGAGTTAATGTTTCTAATGAACGCTCGATTTCAGTACGCAATGATTCGTGAATTAACTCTCTGTCAGGGTTTGGAGACTCGCCAGAACGTAAAACGTCATAAAGGTTAGAATCTTCACCTTCAACAAGAGGTGCATCCATAGATAAGTGACGACCAGAGTTTTTCATAGACTCTTTTACGTCATTTACAGTCATGTCAAGTTCTTTTGCAATTTCTTCAGCAGAAGGCGGACGCTCGTTAGATTGCTCTAATAACGCATACATTTTGTTGATTTTATTGATAGAACCAATTTTGTTTAATGGTAAACGAACAATACGCGATTGTTCTGCCAAAGCCTGAAGGATCGATTGACGAATCCACCATACAGCATAAGAGATGAATTTGAAACCACGAGTTTCATCAAAACGTTGAGCCGCTTTAATTAAACCTAAGTTTCCTTCATTAATTAAATCCGGAAGAGTTAATCCTTGATTTTGATATTGTTTAGCAACCGATACAACGAAACGTAGGTTGGCTTTTGTTAATTTTTCTAAAGCTCTTTGATCACCAGCCTTTATTCTTTGTGCTAATTCTACCTCTTCATCAGCGGTAATTAGGTCAACTTTTCCAATTTCTTGTAGGTATTTGTCTAACGATGCAGTTTCACGATTGGTTACCTGCTTGGTGATTTTAAGTTGTCTCATGTTTTTTGTCTCCTCAATTTTTAAGTGTACAAGTAGTTATACGTAAAGAGATACAAAAAGGTTACAAAAAAATAATTTTTTATTTAAAAGAAAAAAACACTCAGGCTTAAAAGCTTAAGCGTGAAGTGTTTTTTGTTGAAAAAGGGGGGCAAACTTTTTTTACTCAGATAAGTCATCATAGACATCTAACATATCGTCGAATATTTTTTTTAATGATTTTATATATAAGGGAAACCCAAAGAAAAGCAATATGTATTCTTTTCGAAGTACAGTAACATCATCAAGGATTTCGTATAAGCTCGGAATTATTAATGTTAAAGAAACAGCAATACCAACCCAAGGATTATTTTTTATTTTTTTTAGAACAGATAAAATTTTCATGTCTGGTTGTTTGGTTAGTGCGATTCTCATTTACGGTTATATTGTTTGGGGTTTCTGCGGGTAAAAGTAATTTTGAATTTTTTGTTTGGGGTTAAAAATGTCATGAAAGCTATTTTTTGTGTCATGAAATTTTAAAAAAACCGGATGAATTGGGATATTTCTTTCAAACCAAAAAAAATCCCCTTCATTCGAAGAGGATTTTTGGTACTATTATTTTTAGGTTGATTTTGTTAAGACAAAATATTCATCTTTTTGATAAAGTCTTTATACGTATCGCTTAGGTTTATTTTATGATCACCTTTTAGGATAATGAGATTATCTGCCAGAATAATTTCTTCAATTTTATCGGTATTCACGATTGTGTTGCGATGCGTTTTTACAAATTTATTTTTGTCAAGCAAATTACTGATTTTAGTCAAAGAGATCTGGATGACAAATTTTTCTTTTTCGGTAATAATATTGCAATAGCGTTCTTCGACTTCGATATAAAGAATTTCGTTTATGGCTACTTTTTTCAGTGAGTTTTTTTTCTTGATAAACAAGTAATCATTGCTCACTACAGTATCTTGTTCTTCGCTCATAAAAACATTGGTTTGAGCGTAGAATTTCTCTACGGCCATTTCTATGGCATATAGAATTTCAAGTTCATTAAAAGGTTTCATTAAAAAGCTAAAAGGCTTGGTAAGTTTTGCTCTTTCAAAAATCTGACGATCCTGCGAACTGGTCAAAAATACAAATGGTTTTGAAGCGTTTGGAATTATATTAATAGATTCCGCAAAGGTAATTCCGTCTGGTTTTCCGTCTAGAAAAACGTCAATGATAACAATATCGGTCGTATTCTCGTAAAAAAGTTTTAATGCGTCTGTAAAGTTGGTGGCAACGCCTGTAATGGTATAATTGTTCTCTACCAGAACCTTAACAAGAGCGTCACTTTGTTCAGGAGTGTCTTCTATGATTAAAACATTAATATTATCCATTTGTTCTTGTTTTTGGAAAACTTAATATCATTTTAGTTCCCTTATTAATCTCACTTTCTGTAGCTAAAGTACCGCTATTTTTCCTGGTCATTTGTTTACACAGTTGTAACCCTAAACCGGTTCCTATAATTTCAGAGTTGCTTTTTTTAGCTAAAAGTTCTCCTTCTTGTAGTAATTCTTTAATAGTGTTTTCGCTCATTCCCATTCCGTTATCTTCGATTATCAGATCGCAAAAATCAGGATTGGTTTCCTGGGTGTAAAAACTTATTTTGCCATTTTCATTAGAAAATTTAATCGCATTGTCTAATAAGTTTCGAAGTACGATTTTTAAAGAATCAAGATCTACAAAAATAAAAATATTTTTCGAAACCGAATTTTCAAAAGTAATGGCTTTGTCGAGAAGCAAAGGTTTGTAGTTGTATTCGATTTGCTGTACAATAGAATATAAGTGAATAGATTCTTTGTGAAAATACAACTGTTTGGTTTGCAGCATCGCCCAATGCAGCAAATTATCTAATAAGCTATAAGCGCCATTGGCAATAGTACTATTTTGGATAATAAGATTATGAAGCTCGTCGTAATTTTTAGTTTCGAGTGTGGCAGATAATTTAGCATTGCTTGTTTTTAAAGCATTTACAGACGATCTTAAATCATGACTTACAATAGAAAATAACTGATCTTTTGTAGCATTGAGTTCGTCGAGTTTGTTTTTTTGCAGTAAAATAGTTTTTGCATTTTTTACTTTTTGACCGTACAAATAAACTCCTCCGGTTAAAATTAATAATAATCCTATTGAAGCAAAAAACAGACTGTTACGTTGTGTATCTTTTAACTTGTTTTCAACCTCTAATACTTTAATCTGTTTTTGTTTTTGTGCAACGGCAAACTTTTTCTCAAAGTCAGCGACTGCCCATATTTTATTCTGGTTGTTTAAGGAATCTTTCCAATCTTCTGCTTCTTTTCTGTAATCTAGAGCTTTTTTGTAATTATTTCTATTTTCTTCTACGACAGCCATGTTGAATGCTGAGTTCTCTTTTAATTTGAAATCTTTTATATTTTTAGATAATTTATAGGCTTTCTGGAAGTAATATATACCTTGTTGATCTTTATATTGTTCGTAATAAAAGTTTGCAATATTTATATAGGATCGAACTAAACTTTTTGTGGCTTTTTTAGTGTTTAAAAGAGTCTCTTTTTTTAAATAAGATTCCGCATTGTCAAATTTATTCAGATGCATATAGCAAATCCCAATATTTGTATATAAACTGGCTATTTCATTTTCATCATTGTGATTCAGTATTCCATTTTCGGATTTCAAAAAATAAACAATTGCTTTTTCAAATTTTTTTTCAAAATGAAATAAATGTCCAACATTGTAATCTACTAGATAATAGTATTGGAAAGATTTGTCTATTAAGCCAAATTCAATGAGTGCTTGTTTGTAAAGTCCTTTCTTCTTTAATGAATAACCTCTAAAATAATGGCAATATTCTTTTGTCTCTAAATCAGAATCGAAATTCAATTGTTTCATTGAATATACCAATGTAGAGTCCCATTCTTCTTTAAAAAAAAAAGATTGTGCTTTTTTAAAATTAATTTCTTTTTTTAATGAACTTGCTTTTTTTTGAATAGCAATATCAAAATAATTCAAATTTTCCTGTGATAAAGCAATTGAAGTTAAGAAAAGAAAGGGTAAAAGAAAGTTGTGTTTTTTTTGAATCATTAATTGACATTTTATAAAATCACAAAAAAAAATGGATTGTATGAATGTTATATGGATTAATCGTCATTAAATATTTGCCACAAAAAAATAGAGTTCTAAAAAACGTGGCAAATATATAATAAGTTTAAATTTATCTATGGATGAATTAATCTGCCGAACTTGTCTTTGTACCTCTAGATAGTTTTGGATCATCTCCTAAGCCGCCGCCTACAGTAGGAACGGTATATTGTAAGTAAGAGATAACTTCTGTGATATCCCCAACAGTGTCAGAGGTGTAATCTGTTTCTACATAATAAACATCATAAGTGTCCGGAGAAACTTTGTCCCATATATAGTCAAAGTAGATTGTGAAAGTACCATCTTTTTCTATTGCTGTATCCACTGTTGGTTTTTCTGATTCTACAGCATTGATGTATAGAGTAGCACAGATCTTTAAGGTTTTTACTCCTTTATTATCATAAAAGTTTGCCGAAGCCAGAGGAGGAATGGGGAAAGTTAGATTTTGGGGATCTTTAAATTTAAAATCTTCACAGTTGATTTTTTTGTTTTGAACAACTTTTAATGTCATAATAGGGTTTTTAGGGTTAATATGTTTATTTTTGGTGGGTTAAAGTTATTTTTTTTCTTCGAATAAAGGATAAAATTAATGTGTTTTTTTAGTTTAATTCCCGTTAAAAAAATAAATAAAGATTTGTGTTGAATTTAAGGAAAGTAAAAAACACCAAATTCGATTAAACAATTTGGGTTTCTATGTGAATCTCTAATTAAATCTATTTTTAAAAAAACAGATCAACTTGAGAGTTTATTTTTTCGATATAATAATCAATCTTTCTAATGGCTCTGTTAAAGAATAAATTTTGTTCTTTAATACCTGATTGTCCTAATGGCTTTGAATTGCTAATTTGCTGCTTAAAAAACTGATGTACGTTTTTACAACTGTCGCCATTATCAGTAATAAAATAACCAAGTAACGTATAAGGAACAAACATAGTCAGTTTCTCGTTAGTTTCAATGAGCATATTGTTGTTGAGTAAAATCAACTCGTTATAATAAATAGCAAAATTGGTATTGGGCTTGTTGCATTTTTCCTGTATTAAATTGATGATCCTTTTTAGGTCTTTGCAAAGTGCATTAGCGCTTTTTAAATCGAGTAAACCAGCTTCATGAAAATACAGAATCTGCTGTAGGCTACTGTTTATAGTGGTATCGTTCCAGATTTCGTTTACAAAAGTGTTTTCGTATGCTTTTTTTAGCTTTTGCATGAACTCGGTAAACGATTCTTCGATAACAAAATTCTCAAAAGAGACTTTTTTCTGATTTGTATTTAAAAGATTCAGCCAGACAAAAGCTTTGAATTTAGATAGAATAGTTCCGTCCATAAAATAAAATAGCGGAATATCTTTTGCAGAATAATACAATATGGTTTCTGGATTCTTTGTTAGTATTTCAACTTGTTCTGCCGAAGACTTAAAATACTGAAGCATATCTTTTAAAGTCTCTATTTCGATGGTTTTCTCGACAATGACCTTCTCTTTATTAGAAAATAAATTGTCTAAAGAGATATTAAAATGATGGGCAAGCTTAATTGCTTCATCTATAGAAAATTTACTCTTTTGAGATATTCTGCGGTGTGAAGCATCATAACTAATTTCTAATATAGCCCCTATCTCATCTATTAAAGAAACCGACGGAGAAACTTTAAGTCTAATTGCTTTTAATAAGGATTCCTGATACTTCATGATTTTGCGATAATCACAAATATAGCAAATAGTTTTATTGATTTATGCAAAACCGTATGTGATAATTGCAATACGTTTGCCTTGTAATTTTAAAGACAATAATATGAAAATAATAAATCAGATTATGAGTGTCAAATGTTTTGGCAGTTTTTACAGAGCGCAACTTATAGGTATTTTATTGTTTAATGGCTTTTGCTTTGGGCAGCATAATGTGCCAAAAGAGACAGATACTTTGGTAAAAAATCTTCCTGCAAGTTCTTCAATAATATTTGGAGATAATGATGTTGATTTGCATTATTTTAGATGGAAATCGAATAATTTAAGGAACGATAGTATAAAGATTTTTAGTTTATCTCCAATATCTAAAAGAGTCAATAAGGTAAATGGCTTTGCACTGGGAGTGGGGTATTATGAAAACAAAAATATTAAGCTTCAAACCATTAATGGATTAAATGTTGAAGCCAGTCCTCTTTCAGTGGCTTTATTCACAATTTCAATTAATGTTCCTTTTGAATCTTTGGTTGTTGGGATTAATGACAATGTTATTAGTAATGTAGCTTTTTTTGATGATTGCACAGCTACTTATATTAGGATAAATGGCTTGAATATCAGTTCAGGCGGATTTATGGGTGGTGCAGAATTAGGAGGGATGAATATTTCGATAATTTCAGGAATGAATAAAATGAATGGATTCTCTGTTGGAGGAATATTAAGTACTAAGAGTTTTTCTGGTGTAAGTATTTCAGGTCTGGCGAATATATCTGATTCTGGTAATGGAATTCAAATTGGAACATCGAATGTTTCCAGGCGACATAACGGAATTCAAATTGGATTGTTTAACAATTCTAAAGAATTAAGAGGAATGCAATTTGGTCTTTGGAATACAAATGGAAAACGCAAACTTCCTTTTTTTAACTGGCAATTCAAAAAATAAAAAATAAACAAATGAAAAATATACCAATTTTGCTTATTGCTTTCAGGCTTTTATTAGGGCCTGTTTTAATAACTCTAACTTATAATTATGGTAGTGAAATTAGAAAAGAATTGATTGTTTTGATCTTTCTTGGATTATTGTCTGATATTTTTGACGGAATTATGGCGCGAAGATTAGTAACTTCATCAGAAAAACTTAGAAGGATGGACAGTCAGACCGATTTGGTTTTTTGGCTTTGTGTTGCGTGGTGTTCCTGGTTGTTGAATCCTGAAATAATAATAAATAATGCCTGGTCAATTACTTTGATTTTTGTAATGGAAGCTTTAACGTATGTTTTTAGTTTCTGGAAATTTGGGAAAGAAACTTGTACGCACGCGTTGTTGTCTAAATTATGGGGAATAACGCTATTGCTTGCTTTTGTTGGAATGATTGGTTTTGGTTATTCCGGAATTACTTTTTCGCTGGCTATTATTTTTGGAATTATCGGTCATATTGATGTGTTGCTTATTATTCTGATTCTCCCAAAATGGACTTTTGATGTGCCAAGTTGTTATCATGCTTATTTAATTCGAAATAAAATTCCATTCAAGAAGAATAAGCTTTTTAATTGATTTAATGTTTAGGTATTTTAAACGAAAAACCCCAATTCAACTAAATGAATTGGGGTTTTCTATGAATAAACCTTTAGTAAACTAAGATCTGATTACTCTTTTTTCTCCTCACGTGGAGGTCTTGGTAAAAGTGCTTTTCTTGACACTTTTTCTTTTCTTGTTTTAGGATCAAGTCCTAAATATTTCACCTGGAATACATCTCCCATGTTTACTACATCAGTAACATTTTCAGTACGTTCCCAAGCTAGTTCAGATACGTGAAGCAATACTTCGTTTCCTGGTGCAGCAGTATATTCTACTACAGCTCCAAAATCAAGCATTTTAATTACTTTTACTTCGTAAGCTTCTCCCATTTGAGGTTTGAAAGTAATTGATTGGATTTTTGCCAATACCGCTTCAATTCCTGCAGGATCTGTACCTAAGATCTCAATAACACCTTGCTCATCAACTTCGTTGATCACAATAGTTGTTCCTGTGGCTTTTTGTAATTCCTGAATTACTTTTCCACCAGGTCCAATTAATGCTCCAATAAAGTTTCCAGGAATAGTTCTGGTGATGATTTTTGGAGAATGTGCTTTAACATCAGCTCTAGGAGCAGCGATAGTTTCAGTTAATTTTCCTAAAATGTGTAAACGTCCTTCACGTGCTTGGCCTAAAGCCTGCTCCATAATGTCGTAACGTAAACCATCGATCTTAATATCCATTTGACAAGCTGTAATACCGTCAGCAGTTCCTGTTACTTTAAAGTCCATATCTCCTAAGTGATCTTCATCTCCTAAAATGTCAGACAATACGGCAAATTTCTCACCGTCAGTAATTAATCCCATAGCAATACCAGAAACTGGTTTTACCATTTGAACTCCAGCATCCATCAAGGCCATTGTTCCTGCGCAAACCGTTGCCATAGAAGAAGAACCATTAGATTCCAATACTTCAGATACAATACGGATAGTGTAAGGACAATCAGCAGGGATCATGTTTTTCAAAGCTCTTTGAGCTAAGTTACCGTGACCAACTTCTCTTCTTGAAGTTCCTCTTAGAGGTTTTGCTTCACCAGTAGAGAAAGGAGGGAAGTTATAGTGTAAGTAGAATTTCTCTTCACCTTGTTCAGATGGAGAATCAATTTGATTCGCTTCTCTTGAAGTTCCCAGGGTTACTGTAGCTAATGCCTGAGTTTCTCCACGGGTAAATAAAGATGAACCGTGAACTCTTGGTAAATAATCAGTTTCACACCAGATTGGTCTGATGTCTGTAGTTTTTCTACCATCTAAACGAATACCTAATTCTAATACTACATTACGAACAGCTTCTTTGTTTGTTTTGTAGAAATATTTAGAAACTAAATCTCCGTCAGCAGCTAATTCTTCTTCAGTAAATAAAGCTTTTACTTCTTCTTTTACTTCAGCAAATGCAGCAGTTCTTTCGTGTTTAGCCGAACCAACTTTTGCAATAGCATAAATTTTATCGTAAGCTGCAGCTTTTACTTTTTTGTAAATTTCTTCGTTTTCTTTCTCACCTTCGTAAGTACGAGTTTCTTTTTTACCAAAAGCAGCTTGTAAACGTAATTGAGCCTGAATTTGAACTTTTATAGCTTCGTGAGCAAATTTGATAGCTTCTACCATTTCTGCTTCTGAGATTTCTTTCATTTCTCCTTCAACCATAGCCACTGAGTCCATAGAAGCTCCAATCATCATGTCGATGTCAGATTTTGCTAAGTCTTCTCTGCTTGGGTTAATTACAAATTTACCGTCGATACGTGCAACACGTACTTCAGAAATTAAGTTGTAAAAAGGAATATCTGAAACAGCTAATGCAGCAGATGCAGCTAAACCAGCTAAAGCATCAGGCATAACTTCTTCGTCATGAGACATTAATTGAATCATAACTTGTGTTTCAGCATGGTAATCGTCTGGGAAAAGCGGACGTAAAACACGGTCTACTAATCTCATTGTTAATACTTCGCTATCGCTTGGGCGAGCTTCTCTCTTGAAGAAACCACCTGGAAAACGACCAGCTGCTGCAAATTTTTCGCGGTAATCTACCGTTAATGGTAAAAAGTCTACCGCTGGGTTAGCGCTACGTGCAGATACTGCTGTTGCAAGTATCATCGTGTCGCCCATTCTTACTACTACCGAACCGTCAGCTTGTTTTGCTAAACGACCCGTCTCGATTGTGATGCTTCTGCCATCACCTAAATCGATCTTTTCTACAAATAATTGTGGAATCATAATTTTTCCTTATTGGTTATACAATGGGTTTTAGTTGTGTTGTAGTTGTTGTGTGTAGTTGTTGTTTATTCTAAAACCCAATGAAAAACCAAACTTTTTTTCTTATAAAATGC
Organism: Flavobacterium sp. SLB02; assembly: GCF_009664855.1. Lineage (GTDB taxonomy): Bacteria > Bacteroidota > Bacteroidia > Flavobacteriales > Flavobacteriaceae > Flavobacterium. Next base: position 4,725,160 of record NZ_CP045928.1, on the reverse strand, counting down.
TTGTAATTAAATACAATCTGTAAAAACAAAAAGAGGCACTCTCGCACCTCTTTTCTATATTGATTATTTTCTGATATTCAATACTTTGATAATCTCACGATATCTGTTGATCTCTTTCTTTTTCAAGTAATCAAGCAACGATCTTCTTTTACCTACTAGTAATACTAATGAACGCTCAGTGTTGTAATCATGACGATTTTTTTTCAAGTGCTCAGTTAAGTGACTAATTCTGTAAGTAAACAATGCGATTTGAGCTTCTGCTTTTCCAGTGTTTGTTGCTTCACCGTGTTGTGCAAAAATCTCTTCTTTTTTCTCTTTAGTTAAATACATTCCAATATTATTTAATGATTTTTATGTATGTCGTACATCTTTTGTAAGACGGTGCAAAATTAGAACTTTTTTTTGGAAAAACGAATTTTATTGATTGTTTTTTACAATTCTAATAGGTATTGAATAGCTCCCCTGTGCAGGTATGCCTCTTATTAGTCTCGGATTCCATTTTCCAGCATTTATTATTGTAGCTATTGCTCTTTCGTTTAAAACGGTACTAAGTCCTTTTAAAACTCTTAGTTCAATAAGGTTTCCTTCTTTATTGATAATAAAATAAATATACATACTGCCGCATATTTTGTTTTCAGGAAGATCCATATTTTGGGAGATGCTTCTATAAAAAGATTGCATGCCGGATTTTGGTTCGGCTTCCTGAAATATAATTTTATAATGATGACCAATGTTTAAAGAGTCAATACTTACGCCGGATATTAGTTTTCCGTTTTCATAATTCTCTGTAAATGTACATTGAGTCTCTATGCCTTTTCCTTTCCAGATTCCATAAGGAAGGCCATTTTTTATTTTCCCGCTTTGTTCAAATTCTTCGTTTAGCTCTTTAAGTTCGCCATTACCATTTATTACCGTTTGCTCTTTTTCTGGATTCCAAAAGCTATTTACTTTAAAAAGTACTTCACCTTTTTTTTCAAAATATTCAAGTTCAGATTTTGGATTTCCATCTTCATACCAGTTAAACTCTTTTCCTGTTTTTTTTGTTTTTGAATAACTGACTGCTAATTCTTTATTACCATTTTCGTAATAATACACAAAAGGACCTTCTTCTTTAAGAATGTCCTTGTCAGATGATGTGCCAATCATCTGTAATTTCTTTGATTTGTAGTAATCCTTAACGGTATAAGTTTTTTTATTACCGGAATAATATTCTTTTATTACTCTTATATATTTATAGTTTTCATCTGTTGTTTCTATAGAGTTAGAATCCAGATAAATAACTTTGTCTAAAGTAGCGTCAGTTTGAGAATGTAATTTTGCTGAAATGATACAGAAAAAGAAAACGCGTAAAATTAGTTTCATAAAATGGTTAAAAGTAAAGTTACGCGAATGTATTATTTTTAGTACAATTTGGCAACTTCTTGATTTACGAATTCTAGAAAACGTTCGTCAGCTTCGGTAAAAGGATCTATAACGTGACTGTCGATGTCGATTTGACCAATATTCTGACCGTTTACAAACAAAGGAACTACGATTTCAGATTTTACTGTAAAACTACAAGCTATATAATTGTCTTGTGCGGCAACATCCGGCACTACAAAATTGGCGTTGCTTTCCGCTACTTGTCCGCATATTCCTTTTCCAAACGGGATCACGGTATGATCAGTTTCTGCCCCTACATACGGACCTAAATGTAAAGTTTTGGCTTCGTGATTGGCGAAATAAAAACCAACCCAATTATAGTATTCTATATTTGCATTTAATAGTTGGCATATAGCCAATAATTTTTCGTCTCTAACTAATTTTGTATCAGCTACAATAGCGCTTATTTTTGGTTCTAATTCCTGAAATGTCATAATCTTAAAATTTTATACAAAAGTATTTAAAGCTAATCTCAAAAATACATAAATTTGAAAAAAAAATTCTGTTGAAAAAATACCTCATTCAATTTAAGCCTTTCCTTATATTTATAAGCACTTTTTTTGCTGCTTATATTGTACTTACATTAGTCTATAAATTGTATCTCGATACTTTTGATGTAAATGATGTTGACGGAATAACCAATATAGTGGGTAAAAATGTCGCGCAATTAATGAATGTGTTTCATTGCGATATTAAAATTTATAAAAGTATTACCGATTCCTGGTTAGAGGTTTGGTACAATAAACATTATAGTGTGCGAATTGTTGAGGGATGTAATGCTGTGAGTGTTATAATCCTGTTTATTTCTTTTGTGCTTGCTTTTTCAGGAAAACTAAAAACAACGCTGTCTTATATTTTGTTCGGTATATTGTTCATTTATATTCTAAATGTTGTTCGAATCGCTCTTTTGATTGTGTTGTTGTTTTACTTTCCTCAGTACAATCATTTTTTACACGGTACTTTTTTTCCGCTCATTATTTATGGTTCTGTTTTTATCTTATGGATCATATGGGTAAATAAATTCTCTAAATATGCTAAGTAAACTGCTTCAACATAAAGGGAAGATTATAACGGCAATCTTTATTATAGTATGTTTTGGTGTTATAAGAGCTTTTGAGAGTAAATTGTTTTATGATCCTTTTTTGACTTATTTCGAATCTGATTTTAAAGATGCGCCTTTTCCCTCAATAGATTCTCTTAGACTTTTTGGCGGATTATTATTTCGTTATCTGCTTAATACTCTTTTGTCCTTACTTCTTATTTATACCTTATTTAAGGAGATTGAAATACTGAAGTTTAGCGCCATTTTGTATGCATTTTTTTTGATATTGCTTTTAGGGATGTTTTTTGTAATAATTAACTATTTTCGAGATTGGAACTGGCTTCTTTTTTATGTGAGAAGATTTATTATTCAGCCCATTTTTGTATTGTTATTTATACCCGCATTTTATTATCAGCAGCAAAATCTTAAAAAATAACATTTCATTAGATCTTTTTTTAACTCTTTTTTGGTAGTTTTGCATAATGAATTTAAAAAAGTGCACAGGATTATTTTTAGCGTTCCTATTGTTGGTTTCCAACATTGGGTTTGCTTTTGATGTGCATTATTGTGGTGGCGAAATTGCTTCTGTTTCATTAAACACTTCTGTTACTGCATCTCCTGAAAAGAAATGTTGTGGTGCATCTGAAAAAAAATCTTCTTGTTGTAAAGACAAAGTGGTTCATTTTGAGAAAAAATCTGATAATGCTACTATTAAGTTTTTCTTTTTTCAATTTGCTTTTCCAGCCGTAGTTCAGGAATTTAAACCCGTTGCTTTTCTGTCAATTCCAAATTTCAAAAGCAATCAAATCATTTCGTATTATTCTGATGCGAATGCACCCCCTTTATTTAAGCTGTATAGCCAATATATTTTTTATTCCTGATTTTAATGTTTAGAATCAAGCCTTTTATGGTTTGTACTATGCTGTTTTTTATTTAGAAAAGTTTCTACAAAACAGCCTTTTTCTAATTACATTAAAATCTTTTTTATGAAAAAAAATATCATGCTTTTGGGTATGATTTTACTTTCTGCTACTGCTTTTTCGCAAGAAGATCTGGACGAAGTAAAAATCACCAAAAAGCAAAAAGGAATTAAAAAATCTTATACCCTTACTGCTAATACAAGTGTTATTACAAGCAAAGAATTGCTAAAAGCTGCCTGCTGTAATCTGGCCGAAAGTTTTGAGACAAATCCATCTATCGATGTTAATTTCTCTGATGCCTTAACAGGAACGAAGCAAATAAAAATGCTGGGCTTAACGAGTCCGTATTTAATGATTACCGAGGAAAATATTCCTTCGGTACGTGGCGCTTCTCAGGCTTACGGATTGTCGTTTACACCCGGAACATGGATCGAGAGTGTACAAATTACCAAAGGTGCAGGAAGTGTTATCAATGGTTATGAAAGTATTTCGGGCCAAATAAATACAGAACTTCTAAAACCGTTAAATGACATTCCGTTCTTTTTGAATGTTTATGGTTCTACAGATGCGCGTTTTGAGGTGAATACTCATTTTAATAAAAAGTTATCTGATAAATGGGCGACAAGTTTATTTGTACACGGAAATGCGCGTGTGGCAAAAAATGACATGAACGATGATGGTTTTCTGGATAATCCTCTGGGGAAACAGATCAATGTTTTAAACCGTTATCAATATTATAATCCTGATAGTGGTTTGGTTAGTTTTATTAATTTCAGGTACATGAATGATAAAAAACAAACCGGAGAAGTTGATTTCGATAAAGACAGAGATCGTGGAACTACAAACTATTGGGGATCAGAAATCAATACTGAACGTTTTGATGTTTCTACCAAGATTGGATATGTTTTTAAAGATATGCCTTATCAGAGTATTGGTTTTCAGAATGCTTTTAACAGTCACAATCAAAACTCTTATTTTGGTTTGAATTTGTATGATATTAAGCAGAATAGTTTTTATTCGAATTTAATTTTCAATTCGATTATAAACAATACGATGCATAAGTTCTCGACCGGTTTAAATTTTACTTATGATCAGTATCAGGAATTTGTGAATGTAAATGACTACAGCAGAATTGATAATTCGGTAGGGGCGTTCTTTGAGTATACTTATGATAATGCAGATAATTTTAGCCTTATTTTAGGAGGAAGGGTAGACAATCATAATCGTTTAGGATTTTTTGTAACGCCTCGTTTGCATATGAGATATAATCCGTGGAAAGATGGTGTAATTCGTTTTTCTGCAGGAAGAGGAAAACGTTCAGCGAATATTTTTGCTGAGAATCAACAGCTTTTTGCTAGTTCAAGAACGTTTTCGATTTTAGATACAAACGGAAAAATTTATGGTTTAAATCCTGAAATTGCCTGGAATTACGGAGTGAGTTTTTCTCAGAAATTCAAACTTTTTAATAAAAATGCCGAAGCCGGATTTGATTTCTATCGTACCGATTTTCAAAACCAGGCAGTTGTAGACTTAATGCAAAGTCCGCAGGAAGTTTCTTTTTATAATTTAAAAGGAAGTTCTTTTGCAAATAGCTTTCAATTTGAGTTTAATTATGAGTTAATTCATAATTTGAATCTTAGAACGGCATATAAATATTATGATATTCAAACCGATTATTTAACAGGTACTTTTCAGCGTCCGTTGCAGGCAAAACACCGTTTTTTAGGAAATCTGGAATATGAAACAAACTTAAATGATGGTAAACAGTGGAAGTTTGATTATACTTTTAACTGGTCAGGAAAACAGCAATTGCCTTACACAGCATCGAATCCTGTAGAAGATCAGTTTCCTGATTTTTCACCTTCGTATGCTGTGATGAATGTTCAGGTAACAAGAATTATTTCTCCAGTTTTAGAAGTATATGTTGGAGGAGAAAACATAGGGAACTATAAACAACAAAAAGCAATTTTAGGAGCCGAAAATCCATTTGGTCCTAACTTTGATGCTTCTATAGCGTATGCTCCAATTTTTGGACAAATGTATTACGCAGGATTACGATTTAAAATAAAATAAAAGTTCAGTTTCAAAATCAATTTTAATAACAATAAATAATAAACAATATGAAAAATATAATTTTAATTGCAATGATCACTTTTTTAGGATTTTCAGCTCAGGCTCAAACTAAAAAGAACAAGAATTTAAAATATACTACAGAGGTAAACGGTAATTGTGAGCAATGCAAAAAAAGAATCGAAAAAGCAGCTTTTGCTGTTCCCGGTGTTAAGTCAGCAACCTGGGATATTAGTTCACATCAGCTTGCCGTAATTTTAAATGAAGAAAAGTCATCTCCTGAAGATTTGAATAAAGCTATTGCTAAAGTAGGGCATGATACTAAGGATGTTAAAGCAACAGATACTGATTATGAAAATTTACATTCTTGCTGCAAGTATGTAAGAGAATAATTATCTAACGAGCCCAAGTGTAAACTTGGGCTTTTAAATAGTTAATTTATCTTTAAAATATAGCAATTTATTGGTGTTGAAGCAAATTATTGTTAATTTCACGAACTTATAAATATAACCAAACGCATTTATGAATAATTTTGATTGGAGTCAATTAATTAACCCTGAATTTTATATTACATTAAGCATCGGAGGTGTTCAAATTGGTTTATTTATTGTTTTGTTTATAGTTTTTGCTGAAACAGGACTTTTTGCAGGTTTCTTCCTTCCGGGGGATAGTTTACTTTTCTTGGCGGGCATCTATAGCCGCGACTTAATGCTAAATGTAGTTGATATTCCGGCTGACTTTATAAATGTATTTGTGCTTTCAACTCTTGTTGCTATAATGGGGGTTTTAGGAAATATGACAGGATATTGGTTTGGAGCCAAAAGTGGATACTATTTGTTTAAAAAAGAAGATTCATTCTGGTTTAAGAAAAAATACCTTTTACAATCTAAAGATTTCTTCGAAAAGTATGGAGGGAAAGCTATTATATACGCGCGTTTTCTTCCAATTTTCAGAACATTTGCACCAATCATTGCGGGTATTGTTTCTATGGATAAAAAGAAATTCATGTTTTATAATATCCTGAGCTCTTTCTTATGGTCGTTTATCCTGATTTTTGCAGGACATTATTTATACGGAGTGTTCTTAAAACAAGGAATTGATCTAAAACATCATATTGAATATATCATTATCATCATCGTTATAATTTCTACTTTCCCGGTTTTAGTAAAGCTTTTAAAGAAAAGACCAAGCGAAAAGATATAATTGAAAATTAAAAATATAAAAAAGTCCGAAGTTTAAACTTCGGACTTTTTTATGCCTGAATATTATTTTTAGATACTGATAATATGGAAACGTTGCAGGTGTAACATTGTCTGGTTACGATACGTAACTCAACGTAACCTCAAGGTTGAAACCTTGGGCTATAGGTTGTATTTGAGATTATTCTTTAATTGAAGTTATCATGCCTTTTCAGTAACGAATTTATAGAAGCTGATACCAAACACGGCTTAACTAAAAAAACTTAAGGTTTCTGTTACTACTCCAGCGATTAAAAGGTTTGGATTTGGAATTTGGAATTTTTTATATTTGGAATTTGTCTCAAAAGACTACCATTCATTTACCTTATTTGCATCCATTTTTAAGAAGATAAACAGTAAAATAGTGAATCCCCAAAGTCCTGAACCTCCATAAGAAAAGAAAGGAAGCGGAACTCCAATGGTTGGAAAAATCCCGATAACCATTGCGATGTTTACAAAAAAGTGAGTAAACAAAATTCCGGCCACACAATAGCCATAAACTCTGCTGAATTTTGTTTTTTGTCTTTCGGCCAAATAAATTACTCTTAATAGTAAGCCCACAAAAAGTGCAATAACCACCACAGATCCTGCAAAACCCCATTCTTCACCAACAGTTGTAAAGATGTAATCGGTATGTTGCTCAGGCACGAATCCTCCTTTGGTTTGAGTTCCTTCTAAGAAGCCTTTTCCAATCCAGCCTCCGGATCCAATAGCAATTTCTGATTGGTTAGTATTGTATCCAATACCTTTCATATCGACAGTTTTACCTAATAAAATATTAAAACGGTCACGGTGATGCTGCTTAAAAATATGGTCGAAAACATAGTCTACAGATAAAACAAAAGCCGAAATAACAGCTAGTAAAATACCGCTTAAAAGAATGTTTCTATCGACAGCCCTGCCTTTAAAATGTATGATAATTAATACTCCCAATGCAATTAAAATAACTGCGTAAGGTTCTAAAACAAGGGTTAAAACGAATAGTAAGATAGTGATAAAACCAGTCCAAACATACCAGGAAGGTAATCCTTCTCTGTACAAAACCACAATAAAAATACTGTAGATTAAAGCACTTCCTGGATCGGGTTGAGGTAAGATCAATAATACTGGTAGAAAAACAATAGCCAAAGCCTGAACCTGTCTGTTTACTTCTTTCAGGTTAATCTGTGTATCACTTAAATATTTTGCTAATGCCAATGCTGTAGCAGCTTTTGCAAACTCAGAAGGCTGTATTGTAAAGCTTCCTATTGCATACCAACATCTTTGGCCCGCAATGGTTTTTCCAAAAAGAAACAAACCGGCTAAGGATAATAATGAAACCCCAAAAATGATACTCGCGTATTTTTCATAAAACTTTCCGTCAACAAAAAGTACGATGAAAATCAAAGGAATGGTACAGCCAATAAAAATTAACTGTTTTTGATAGGTTCCGTCGGTAGATAATAATGAAGAGGAATAAATGTTTAGCCATCCCAATATTACCAACGCAGTGTAAATAAAAACACTTATCCAGTCAATGTTATTTTTTATACTTTGGTTTTTCATTTGAAATAATTGTATTAATTTTCTTGGGTGGTATCTAAAAGGACTTTTTTAACTTCTACTTTTGGCAGCTTTGCTATTTTTGCACTCATAACGGAGTCTTTCGGAGTAGATTCAATAGCGCTCGCTGCAGTCGGTCCTCCTAATTTTGCATATTCACTTACAAGACTTTTGTTTAATACCCGAATTTCTAAATCAGTCCTTGTGATTTTTTTTCTTAAATATTTTTCGATCATTAAACTAGCAATTGGTCCTGCAACTGTAGCACCAAAACCTCCATTTTCAATCATAATTGCAATAGCAATTTTAGGGTTGTCTTTTGGAGCAAAAGCAACAAATATAGAGTGGTCTTTAAGCTGAGTTCTTTTTCCGTTAATTTTAGCAAAGTTTTCTGCTGTACCTGTTTTTCCGCAAATATCAATTCCATTTACTCTAAGTGATGCAGCTGTACCTTTGTTGTAAACATCAAATAAACCACTTATGACCGGTGGGAAATATTTTTGATCAATTGTAGTTACGTGTTTTGTTGTAAACTTAGCATCGATTTTTTTGCCTTCAATTTTCTTAATGATATGAGGCGTATAATAATACCCTTGATTTGCAACAGTTGCCATCATATTAGCAAGCTGAATAGGAGTCATTAAAACCTCACCCTGGCCAATAGCGTTGGATACAATCGTTGAGCTTCTCCAGCCTCCATTAGGATAGATTTTTTTGTATGTCTTAGAAGTTGGAATATTTCCTCTTTTACCTGTTGGTAAATCATAGCCCATAAATTGACCTAATCCAAAACTTTTTACGTGATCACTCCAAACATCTACTGCCTTGCCCGGGTCTTTGTATTTATTAATAGTTAACATATACGCCTGGCCAAAGTATGTGTTGCAGGAAAGGTAAATCCCATTATGCAATTGATGAGGTCCAAAGCCGTGGCATTTCATAAAACGACCACCACCATAACTAAAACCGTGGTGACACATAAAAGTAGTTTGCTCATTAACAACACCTTCTTGTAATGCAACCAAACCCGTCAGAATTTTAAAAGGTGAGCCCGGAGGATATTCTGCCAAAAGTCCTCTATCGTATAAAGGTTTTGCAATAGAATCATGATATAAAAGCGTGTAGTTTTTAGATCTTTGCCTTCCCACCAAAATACCAGGATCATAAGAAGGAGCGGTAACTAATGCCAGAATTTCACCTGTTTTAGGTTCAAGGGCAACAATTCCACCTCTTTTATTGATCATTAATTCTTCACCATATTTTTGAAGTTCAGCATCAATAGTTAAATTAATGTCTTCTCCGGCAACAGCGATAGTGTCGTATTTGCCTTCTTTATAAGAACCAATTTCTCTGTTGTATTTGTCTTTCTGGATGTATTTTACACCTTTTATTCCACGTAAAACTTCTTCGTAGCTTTCTTCAACACCTTGTCTTCCAATTAAGTCACCACTATTGTAATAAGGGTTTTTAGCAATTAATTTTTCATTTACCTGTAGAATAGAACCAAAAATATTGGCGCCATAATCTACTTCATAATCACGAAGAGAACGTTTCTGGAAATAAAAGCCTTCATATTTTCTGATTTTTTCCTGAAAAGCGGCAAATTCAGATTTGTTTAATTGCGGTAGAAATACAGACGGTAATCTTGGGCTGTATACTTTGGCTTTTGCAATTCTCTTTTCATAATCTTCTCTGGTAATATTAAGCAATGTGCAAAATTCGTCAATATTAAGGTTTTCCTTAATCTCTCTCGGGATTACCATGATGTCATAAGAAGCTTGATTCGCAACTAGTAGCTTTCCGTTTCGGTCATAAATATAGCCTCTTTCAGGATAGTCATACTGCTTCTTGATTGCATTATTATCAGATTTTAACTTAAAAGAATCGTCTATAATTTGCAAATAAAATACCCTCATCACAAGCAGAGATGCTGCGATAATAATTAAAGAGGGCAGCAGAATTTTTCTCATCGTTTATTAGGCTTAATAAGGTAAATTATGATAATTGAGGTGATTATTGTAAAGATTGAGCTAAATAATGTTCGTAGTAAAATATCCCAGATAAATTTAAACTGAAACGCTTCCAGTATGAATAATACGATATGGTGTAATAAAACAGATACAAAAATAAATGAAAATCGTTCAGGAGTTAATGAATCGTTTAACTTGATAGTCTGATATTCATAACTTAATCCAAACGAAAATTTAAATATATAAGGTCTGTAATAGGCGAGGATAACGCAGGCTGTTGCATGAATTCCTCCTGAATTACAAAACATATCCATAGTAAGACCCAGTAAAAAACTAGAAAATATTAATCCCGCTCTATTACTGTTTACCGGATACAAAATAATGTATAGGATGTATGGGAAGGGACTTATGTACCCTAATAAGTTCATATTATTAAAAATAACAATCTGAATTGCTAGTAAAATAATAAATCGAAAAATATTGCCTAACACAGCGCTATTCATTCTTTCTCTTGTTTTCTAAATTAATAAGTTCTTCTCTGTCCTTACTCTTGATAATATATACATGACCTAAATTTGTCATATCGTTAAATAATTTAACATTTATGACATAGTAACTTGTGTTTTCTTTTATTGAAATTTTGTCAACCGTACCAATATTAATTCCTTCTGGAAAAATTACAGATTGGCCACCGGTAACAATGGTATCGCCTTTTCTAATAGAAGCTAGTCTAGGAACATCTTCAAGCTGAACAAATCCTGTGCTCTTTCCATTCCACGTTAACGAACCAAAATGATTTGACTTTTTTAGTTTTGCATTAATATGAGATTTCATATTCAAAATACTCACTACTGTAGAGTATCTTGGCGAGGTATTATCAATTACACCAATAATTCCTAAACTGTTAATTACCCCCATATCCTGTTTGATTCCGTCATTTGATCCGGAATTTAAAGTAATGTAGTTTTCGTGCGTATTGTATGAGTTGTGAATTACTTTTGAAACTATAATATCCGCAGGTTTTACTCCTTTTACGCTATCAGCTAAAGGAATTTTTGTAGTGTCTTCCTTATTGAATAAAAGACTTTTTAATCTTGCGTTTTCAAGTACAAGTTCGTCGTTTTCGGTTCTTAAATTCAAATATTCATTTACATGATTGATTTTTTCATAAACACCTCCGCTTAAAAAATTAGCTGAGCTGATTACTTTACTTCTATGAAAAGAATGCGATTGAATTGTGAGTGCCAACGAAATACCTAAAAGCAGCAAAAACAGCAATCGATTACTGTTTCTTATAATGAAATTAAAAATTTGCTGCATTTCTTGTTTGGTTATTTTGTTTCAGGATATGCTATTAAGTTTCCAATTTTATAAGAGTCAAATAAATTAAATTTGACTCTTATAAAATTATATTGATTATTTTGAATCTTATTTAATTAAGATACTTTTAAATTTTGCAATATTTTTAAGTGCCATTCCGGTTCCACGAACTACAGCTCTTAACGGATCCTCAGCAATATAAACAGGTAAATCTGTTTTTTGCGAAATACGTTTGTCAAGACCTCTAAGCATAGATCCACCACCAGCTAAATAAATACCAGTATTGTAGATATCTGCAGCTAATTCAGGTGGAGTTTGAGATAATGTTTCCATTACCGCATCTTCAATACGCTGAATCGATTTATCTAATGCTTTAGCAATTTCACGGTAAGAAACATCAACTTGTTTTGGTTTACCGGTAAGTAAATCTCTACCCTGAACTGACATGTCCTCAGGAGGACCATCTAAATCTTCGATAGCGGCTCCAATCTGAATTTTTATTTTTTCAGCAGTACTTTCTCCCACAAAAAGGTTGTGTTGAGTACGCATATAATAAACGATATCATTGGTGAAAACGTCACCTGCAATTTTTACAGATTTGTCGCATACAATACCACCTAATGCAATAACTGCAATTTCTGTAGTACCACCTCCAATATCAACAATCATGTTTCCTTTTGGCTGCATAATGTCGATACCAATACCAATTGCTGCTGCCATTGGCTCATGAATCAAATAAACTTCTTTTCCGTTTACTCTCTCACAAGATTCCTTCACAGCTCTCATCTCCACTTCGGTAATTCCTGAAGGAATACATACTACCATTCTTAAAGCTGGAGTAAACATTCTTTTTTTCAATGCAGGAATGCTTTTGATGAACATGTTGATCATCTTTTCCGAAGCATCAAAGTCGGCAATTACACCGTCCTTCAAAGGCCTTATGGTTTTGATATTTTCATGCGTTTTACCTTGCATCATATTGGCTTCTTTACCAACAGCAATGATTTTGCCTGATATTCTGTCACGTGCAACGATTGACGGACTATCAATAACAACTTTATCATTATGTATGATTAAAGTGTTTGCGGTACCAAGGTCTATCGCAATATCCTCGGTCATGAAATCAAAAAATCCCATAAGTTTTTTAGGGGTTTAAAATGTTATAAATTATTTTGAACAAAGTTAAACAAATTAATGTTTAAAATGACGTGTTCCTGTAAATACCATTGCAAGATTATTTTCGTTGCAATAATTTATGCTTAATTCGTCTTTTATTGAACCTCCAGGCTGAATAACGGCCGTTATTCCTGCTTTTTTAGCTAATTCTACACAATCCGGAAAAGGGAAAAATGCATCACTTGCCATAGAAGCGCCGGTTAAATCAAATCCAAAAGCTTTAGCTTTATCTACAGCTTGTACCAAAGCATCAACTCTTGATGTTTGGCCAGTACCTGAAGAAATTAATGTTCCGTTTTTTGCAAAAACAATCGTATTTGATTTTGTGTTTTTGCAAATTTTTGAAGCAAATATCAAGTCTTCTATTTCCTGAGCGGTTGGCTCTGTAATAGTAACGGTCTTTAAATGCTCTTTAGTATCTGTAATATTATTTCTGTCCTGAATTAACAAACCGTTAAGACATGTTCTCACTTGTCTTGAAGGCAATTCAACTTCATTCTGAACTAATATAATTCTGTTTTTCTTTTCTTGTAAAACGGCAATTGCATCGTCATCATAACTAGGGGCAATTACTACTTCACAGAATAATTTGTTGATTTCCTGTGCTGTAGTTAAATCAATTTTAGTGTTTGCAATCAAGACTCCGCCAAAAGCAGAAGTTGGGTCGCAAGCCAAAGCTGCTAAATAAGCCTCGCTAATTGTTTTTCTTGAAGCTAAACCACAAGCATTATTATGTTTTAAAATAGCAAACGTTGGTCCGTCAGTTTTAAACTCATTAATTAAGTTTACTGCCGCATCAACATCTAATAAGTTATTGTAAGATAATTCTTTTCCGTGAACTTTTTTGAACATCGCATCAAAATCTCCAAAAAAGAAGCCTTTTTGATGTGGGTTTTCTCCATATCTTAAAACCTGACCATCTGCAATGCTTTCTTTATAGATAGTTTCGTCAGTATTAAAATAATTAAAAATTGCACCATCATAATGAGATGAAACGTGAAACGCTTTTGTAGCAAACAATCTTCTGTTCTCAAGAGTTGTTGCTCCGTTTTGCTCTGTAATTAAATCAAGAAGCAAACTATATTCGTTAACCGAAGCTACAATTACAGTATCCTTGAAGTTTTTTGCACCGGCACGAATCAATGAAATTCCGCCAATATCAATTTTTTCAATAATGTCCTGCTCGCTTGCGCCAGAAGCAACTGTTTTTTCAAACGGGTACAAATCAACAATAACTAAATCAATCTGAGGAATATCAAATTCCTTCATTTGTTGAACGTCACTTTCGTTATCCTGACGGTTTAAGATTCCACCAAAGATTTTCGGGTGCAAAGTTTTTACTCTTCCACCAAGAATTTCAGGGAATGAAGTAATGTCTTCAACCGGAACTACAGGAATTCCAAGGTTTTTTATAAAATCTTCAGTTCCTCCAGTCGAATAAAGTGTTACGTTTTGTTCGTGTAATTTTCTAACGATTGGCTCTAGTCCATCTTTCGAAAAAACAGAAATTAATGCTGATTGTATTGTTTTAGTTGTGCTCATTGTGTAGTTATGATTTTCAGACTGCAAAAGTAGTTTTTTTAAATATTATTTTAAAGAAAATTAGTGTAACATTATGCTAAAAAAATCTACTGATGAGTAAGTTAACTTTTATTAGGATTTTGTTTTTAATTTATTGAATTTTACTTTTATGAAAAATACACGTATATGCTGGTTTATCTAAGGTTATTAAAAGAAAGTTTCCGCTTTGCCATAAACGCTTTGCGAAATAATAAACTGCGTACCTTATTGTCGCTGTTGGGTGTTACGATTGGTATTTTTTCGATTATTGCTGTATTGGCAGCGGTAGATTCTTTAGATCGAAAGATTTCAAAAGATTTGAGCAGCTTAGATAAAAATACGATTTATTTAATGAAATACTGTTTTGGACCTTCTGAAATTCCGCAATGGAAAAGAGAACAGTTTCCCAATGTAAAATATGACGAATATATAAGTTTAAAAAATTCGCTTAATAATACAGATCAGGTCGCTTACCAGCTTTTTGTAAATCACGAAACTTTAAAATACGATTCAAAAACGGTTAGTGATGTTAATATAGTTCCTTCGTCTAGCGAAATGGTAGATATCGAAGGATTGAGTTTTGATAAAGGAAGATTTTACAACGAATCCGAATCGAATTCTGGAAGTGCTGTTATTGTTCTTGGATATGATATTGCCGAAGGGCTTTTTGGAACAAGTGATCCTGTTGGGAAAAATATTCGTTTGTACGGACAGCGTTTTACCGTAATTGGTGTGATTAAGAAACAAGGTGCAGGTTTTTTTGGTGATAGTAATGATACATCGGTTTATTTGCCAACAAACTTTTTACGCAGAATGTACGGCGACAATGATGCAATGACGCCGGTTATTGTTTTAAAACCTGTAAAGGGTGTAGACATGGATGCTTATAAAGCCGAAGTTGCCCAAAAACTAAGAGCAATTCGTGGAATGAAAGCAGGGGAGTCTGACAATTTCTTTATTAATGTACTTTCCGGTTTTACTGATTTTGTGGATGGAATTTTAGGAAGCTTACGGTTTGGAGGAATATTTATTAGTTTCTTTTCTTTCCTGGTTGGAGGTTTTGGCGTGGCCAATATTATGTTTGTTTCTGTAAAAGAACGAACAAACCTAATAGGGATTCAAAAATCTTTAGGAGCAAAAAACCGATTTATATTGTTTCAGTTTTTGTTTGAAGCAGTTATACTTTGTTTGATAGGCGGAATGATTGGTTTATTGATTGTTTGGCTGATGTCGATGCTTTTGACTAATTTGTTAGATTTTGAATTTGTTCTAAGTTTCTGGAATATAATTATCGGTGCAGGATTGTCAATTTTAGTTGGTGTGATATCCGGGATTTTACCGGCAATTTCAGCAGCAAAATTAGATCCGGTTGAGGCGATTAGAACTGGAATGTAGGTTTTGAGAAAAGGTTCAAAGGCTCAGAGTTACAAAGGGACAAAGGTTTTTGGATTTGTATAATTTACAGATGAACAATTTATGTTGTAGAGATGGAATTATTCCGTTGAATGTGAAATTGCTTATGATTGGATAGCCTCCAGCTTTAGTAAAGAATTTATGCTTCGTAAAGTTGTGAAGATTAAAAAAAAACAAAGAAACATTCTTTGGATTTTTTTTAGTTCTTATTTGGAAATTTAATTTTAGTTCGATCCCATTTAATAGAATCAGAATAATAGTAGTCGTTATTGGTTTTGTATTTTAGAACAGTATCTTCTTCCTGGGTTGTTCTTCTTATCGCATAAGCTTGTAGTTGGTTTTTGTTTGTAAACTTGAAAAAGGATGTGTTTTTTATAGTGTCATTTTGAGACGCAATAATTAATATTCGCCTGTTTTTCTCTTTACTTAGAATATTTTCTGATAAAAAATCATCTAAACTAGTTTGAGGAATTTTAACAATGTCTTTGGGTTGAAGATCAAGGAAATGAGGAAGAGTGTCTTTTTCACTGCCATAACTACAAAATTCGAGGAAGTATCTTTTTTGATAAAAATATAAATTTCCTTTTTTGTCAATTATTAATTGGTTCTCGGCATAGAAGCCTTTCCTTGGAGGGGGAGCAAATCTATCAGTATGTTTTTTTATGGAATCGTAATATTTTTCAAGTTTCACATCTTCATATGAGATGATGTAAGTTTTGTTTTTCTCAATAATCTTTTCTTCTTTCTTACCACAATTCAAAAGAAAAAAGCAAATCATAAAACCAATAAATACGTTCTTCATAAACTAAGATTTAAAATAAAGATATAAAAAAATCCCATCAGCCGAAGCGAATGGGATTTTATATGTTAAGAAGTTCGAAAACTATCTAATTGTATTATTCTGAATCAAATCGATATATAAGTTGATCTTATCTTTCAATTCTTTTCTTGGCGTGATAAAGTCTAAGAAACCGTGCTCTAATAAGAACTCAGCAGTCTGGAAACCTTCTGGTAAATCTTTACCAGTTGTGTCACGAACAACACGAGGACCGGCAAAACCAATTAAAGCCCCAGGCTCAGAGATATTAATGTCTCCTAACATTGCATATGATGCAGTTGTTCCTCCTGTAGTTGGGTCTGTACAAAGCGAAATGTATGGTAATTTAGCTTCGGCTAACTGAGCTAATTTTACTGATGTTTTAGCTAATTGCATTAACGAATAAGCAGCTTCCATCATACGGGCTCCACCTGATTTAGAAATCATTACAAAAGGTAATTTGTTTTTGATCGCGTGATCAATACCTCTGGCAATTTTTTCTCCAACAACCGCTCCCATAGATCCACCAATAAAGGCAAAATCCATACAGCAGATAACAAGTTCTTTTCCTTTAGATTTTCCCACTCCGGTACGCACAGCGTCTTTTAAGTGAGTTTTCTCCATTACATCTTTCAATCTTTCTGCATATTTTTTTGTATCCACAAAATGCAAAGGATCTTTTGATGTCATGTTTTTATCCAATTCAACAAATTCATTATTGTCGAATAAAATTTCAAAATAGGTTGCGCTTCCAATTCTAACATGAAAATCATCTTCAGGACTAACAAATAAGTTTCTGGCTAATTCGTCAGCATCAATAATTTTTCCAGTAGGAGATTTGTACCACAATCCTTTAGGAACGTCCATTTTGTCTTCGGTCGCAGTCGTAATCCCTTTTTCTTGTCTTTTAAACCAAGCCATTTTTTTAATTTTAGAATGTAGATTTTAAAGTTTAGATTTTTCAATCTGATTCAAAATTTAGATTTCAGGCTTTTTTAGAAGTCTGAAATCTAAAATCAGAAGTCTAAAATTTAAAGTGTATTTACGTTATTCAAGTCAGCAAAAGCTTGCTCAAGTCTTGTATTGAATGTCACTTCGCTTTCACGTACCCATTTTCTTGGGTCATAGTATTTTTTGTTAGGAACATCAGCACCTTCTGGGTTACCAATTTGAGTTTTTAAATAGTCAATGTTTTTAACCATATAATCACGAATTCCTTCAGTATATGCAAATTGTAAATCTGTATCAATATTCATTTTGATAACTCCGTATCCAATAGCTTCTCTGATTTCTTCAAGTGTAGAACCTGAACCTCCGTGGAAAACGAAATCTACCGGGTTAGCACCAGTGTTGAATTTGTTTTGAACGAAATCCTGAGAATTTTTTAAGATTTTTGGAGTTAATTTTACGTTACCTGGTTTGTAAACACCGTGAACGTTTCCAAAAGCAGCTGCAATTGTAAATTTAGGGCTCACTTTAGATAATTCTTCGTAAGCGTAAGCTACTTCTTCTGGTTGAGTATATAATTTTGAGCTATCAACATCAGAATTGTCAACACCATCTTCTTCACCACCTGTAATACCAAGTTCGATTTCTAATGTCATTCCCATTTTGCTCATTCTGGCCAAATACTCTTTACAGATCTCAATGTTTTCTTCGATTGGCTCTTCAGACAAGTCGATCATATGAGAACTGAATAATGGTTTTCCTGTTTCTGCGAAATGTTTTTCAGAAGCATCTAATAAACCATCAATCCAAGGTAATAATTTTTTTGCACAGTGGTCAGTATGTAAAATTACGGTAGCACCGTAAGCCTCTGCCAAAGTATGAATGTGTTTTGCTCCGGCGATACCTCCAGCGATTGCTGATTTCTCGTTAGCGTTAGATAATCCTTTTCCAGCGTTAAATTGTGCTCCTCCGTTTGAAAATTGAATGATAACTGGCGCATTTAGTTTCGCTGCAGTCTCAAGAACTCCATTGATTGTGCTAGACCCAGTAACATTTACTGCTGGTAAAGCAAAACCTTTTTCTTTTGCATAATTAAAAATTTCCTGTACTTGATCTCCTGTAGCTACTCCGGGTTTAATATTGTGTGCCATTGTAATTTTTTTTAGTTGTTTTTAGTTTTTAGGTTGCAAAAATAAGAATTAATTAGCATTAGAAAGGATAATTTATCCCAAAATTTAAAACCGAATGGCCAAAATTGTATTCTTTGAACCAACGGTCTCCCTTCTCATGCGCCGGATTATAAGTCTTAAAGCCTAAATCTAAACGAATAACAAAAAAGCTTAAATCGTAACGTAAACCAAATCCTGATCCTAAAGCAATTTCAGCTAAATCGTTTACGTTGTTAAATTTTGCTTTATCGTCTATGACATTATCGAGCACATTCCAGATATTTCCGGCGTCTGCGAAGATCGCTCCCTTGACATCACCAAAAACTTTAAAACGGAATTCTGCACTCAGTG
This sequence comes from Flavobacterium sp. SLB02, assembly GCF_009664855.1. Lineage (GTDB taxonomy): Bacteria > Bacteroidota > Bacteroidia > Flavobacteriales > Flavobacteriaceae > Flavobacterium. The sequence goes on along the minus strand of NZ_CP045928.1, from coordinate 4,706,202 downwards.
CAATCTTCATATTGGCCTCATTAAAATCGTTCGCAGCATTCGTGCTTCCCGGACCCAAAGAGTAAGGCTGCCATGCGCGGTTATCGTTTGAACCTCCTGAATAATAACTTCGTGAAAACGGAATATAATCTGAATTACCAAACGGAATGGCTATCCCAAAAAAGCTTCTCACGGCCAATACTTTTTCTTTTCCAAAATCCCAGTGTTTGATATAATCAAATTCGGTTTTTATATATTCTGAATATTCTAAGTTGAATATTTCATAGTTGCCTCTTGAGTTTTCAGGAAGCTTTGCAATGCTTGAAATAGCAGATAATAAAGTACCGGCAGATTCTATTTTTGTTTTAAACTGATAAAAAGTATTATCAGCAAGATCTTTTTTAGTGGTTTTGGTAAACGTGTAGCTAGTTGCTAAAATAAAGTCATTTTCAGTCAGGCGAATTCTTCTTTCTTCGATGCTTTGTACGTCTTTATATCCTGTATCTCCTGGTCTTAATACCGTTTGGTCAGTTAATACTTCCTTTGTAAAGTTATTTGCTCCCTCTGGGATAATTAGGTTTCCGTCATTGTCAATGTTGCCAGGTACCGTGTTATATGTACTCGCAATGTTGTTTAGTTCGTTATAAGAAGAAGTGTAAACCCTGAAATAATTACTTGGATTTAAATTACGTACAAATTGCGCATTAAGCAATTCAAGCTTGGCTGTGTTGTATCGTTTTGGAGACCAATTGTAAGCAATACCACCTGTGAAATTTTCTTTATCCAAACCAATATTGCGCTGTTTGGAGAAACCTGCAGCAATACTTGTAGAAGGAATCATTCTTTTTGGGATAATTTTTTCGGTACCAAAAGGCAATAAAATCCTTGGGAAATTCAGTTTTAAATCCAAACCATATTCTGATACGTTAAAGAAATTATCATTAGGATTGGCCATGTCTTTTGACGAACCTACATTTAAACGTGCCGAAATTTCCAGCGTTTCGGCTCTGTTAAATACGTTTCGAATCGTTTCAGAAACACTGGCTCCAATACCAAAATCCTGAATATTAGAATGCGTTACGTCAAGAGAAGCTCCAAAACTATATTTCTTTCTGGGCGTTAGATAAACATTTGCAATTAAAGATTGTGCCGTTGAATCTCGTTTATCAACTTCGTATTGAATCGAAGGGTAATTAAAGATTTTCAGGTTGTTTAAATATCTTGAAGAAAGCGTCGTTCTCGTATCAGAGAAAATACCCCCTTTGTTGATAAAAACGGCATCAGTAATGGCGCGCGGTTTGTATTTTAATTTTTTATGACTGTATAAATTAAAGTTGTTGTACGTTACACTATCGGTTATTTTTGTTTTTGCATTTGCAGGAGAATAGTCCGTGTAAATGTTAACATCGCTTATTTTATATAGTTTAAAAGGCTCTGTTCTGCTGGAGTCTCTTTCCTGAATATTGTTGTTGTTGATGATTAATGTTACATCGGCTTTGTTCTTTTTACCAATAGTATCAATGTCAAAAGTGACATAAGTAGGTTGAAAGAAATAAGCGCCGTGGTTTCTAAAGTAAGTTGTAAGACGATTTTTCTCATCTTCAAAATCAGCAGTTTTATATTGTTTTCCTGATTTTAAAAAGGAAGGCTCATTGTTGGTTCTGTATAATGAATCCAGGGCCGGAGTTTTGATATTGGTGCTAATAGTGTCCAGGGTATAAGCCGGACCGGTTGTAATAAGGTAATTTATTTTAGCTTTTTTTCTGGCTACGCTATCAATACTATAATCTGTTGCTACATTAAAATAACCATTGTTGAAGTAGTAGAACTTTAAACGTAAAAGAGATTTTTTTGTCTTTGCAGTATCAATAACAACAGGGGGTTCACCTGTGCTTTTCAGAAATTCATGGATACCTTTGTACAGAAAAGATTGCCCAAGTCGGTCTACTTGTTTTGCAGATAATATTTTAGCCTGACGTTCGTATAAACCAGGATGATTTTTAAATTTTGCCTGATAAGTAGAATCCGGATTTAAGTTGGCTAAGTTGTATAAATTTAAACGTAAACGATATCCTAACAAAGTACCATTTGGTTTTTGGTACATTTGGTTAGACGCTATTTCGTCGTTCGTTGCCTTTCCATTTACAAGAATAGTATTTTTTACAAGAAGGTTTTTTCCATCGGGAACTCTTTTTACAGCATTACAACCGCAAATAAATATTGCTATTAGAATAAATGCTGTTATTTTTGTGGAATTCTTTTTCAAGTGTTCTTAAATATTTAATTCAAAAGTACATTATTTTATGGTTAGTAAAAACCAAATAAAACTTATATCAGGTTTACATCAAAAAAAGCAACGTTTTGCAAATCAATTATTCTTTGCCGAGGGAGTAAAAGTAATTCAAGAATTGTTGTTATCCAATTTTGAATTAGAGCATTTATACACGACTCTAAATGATTTTGAAGAAGTTCATTCTTCAAAACGTACGCTTATTTATGAGCAGGATCTTAAAAAAATTAGCGCCTTATCAACTCCAAATTCATGTTTGGCGGTTTTTAAAATTCCATCCGAAAATAAAATAACCAACTCAGGTTTGATTTTAGCTCTTGACGATATTCGCGATCCTGGAAATCTGGGGACGATTTTACGTCTTTGTGACTGGTTTGGCATCAAACAAATTATTTGTTCTAAAGAAACTGTCGATATTTATAATCCAAAAGTAGTTCAGGCAACTATGGGGTCTATTGCCAGAGTAAATGTGAATTATGTTGATTTGAAAACTTTTATTGCTGAGGCTAATGTTCCTGTTTTTGGAACTTTTATGGACGGCGAAAACATTTATCAATCTAATTTACCTCAAAGCGGAATCATTATCATGGGTAATGAGGCCAATGGAATATCATCAGAGATTGAAAAAATAGTTACAAGCCGACTCACAATTCCAAGATTTGGAGAGCTGCAAAAAACCGAAAGTTTAAACGTAGCTACCGCAACAGCAATTATTCTTAGTGAGTTTAAACGAAATAGTTAGGGATTTGTTTTAATGAAAAGTAAAATTAATTAAAATAGCCCTTGATTTCATAGAATCAATATTATCTGTCCATGGACTCGGTCCTTTTGCAGGATTGTCGCGAATTAATTCATCAGTAATACCAAACATACCTCTGATAGAAGGAGAGAAGATAAAGTATTCAGAGAAAAAGTCAATTCCAAAACCTACCTCGTAAGCCGCAGTCCATTGTTTGGTTCTGAATTTGCCTTCAAAATTATCATCTTTTGATTTTGCGTTGCTGGATAAGTTTAATGTTGTAGACATTCCTCCAACTAAATAGGGGCGAATATTTCCGGTACGCAAAGAAGAGAATTTTAATAATAAAGGAAAGTGAATATAAGTACTGTTTACTTCTCGTAAATAATCTTTTTCTAAAGGTAAATTTGGATAATACAAATCACGTTTACTATAATACAAACCTGGCTCAAAACGTAAATTGATGTATTCCTGTAGTCTTAAGTCGGCTACAACACCCACATTAAATCCGGTAGTCTTTTTTACCTGAATATCCGGACCGGGAGTTTTGTAGTCAAATTTAAAATCGAAACTATTAAAACCTAAATAATACCCAAAATAGAGGCGTTGTTTTTGCCAGTTTTCAAGATTTATAATAGGATCCTTGCTAAACATGCTTTTAGCAAATTGAGAATATCCGTTTGTCGTTAAGACTAATAAAAGTAAGACTACAGTTTTTTTCATACTATTTTTTAGATGCAGAATAAATGGTGGCAACCCCAAAAGTTTGAGGCATAGCTACAACATCTATAAACCCAATTTTTCTCAAAATATTGTTTAAAGCTTCTCCATAAGGAAAAACAGCAGCAGATTCAGACAAATAACCATAAGCCGAATTGTCTTTAGAAAACAATTTACCAATGATAGGTAGTATGTTTTTGCTGTAAAATTTATAACCTTGTTTATAAGGTGTTTTATCAGGAACAGAAGTTTCCAGAATTACAAAAACACCATTAGGTTTTAGAACTCTTAAAATTTCTGCAAATCCTTTTTCTAAATTTTCGAAATTTCGAACCCCAAAACCAACAGTTATGGCATCGAAATAATTGTCTTCAAAAGGAATTTTTTCAGAATCTCCCAAAACCATATCAATTAAATTTGATAATCCTTTTTCTGCGATTTTCTTTTTTCCAACTTCCAGCATACCTGCAGAAATATCCAGACCAATTATTTTTTCGGCATTTGTTTGTGTCATTAGAATGGCCAGGTCGCCAGTTCCCGTTGCGATATCAAGAATAACTTTCGGTTTTTTATCCGAAACTATTTTTAATACTTTTTTTCGCCATTTAATATCGATTCCAAATGAAATTACGCGATTCAAATTGTCGTAGTTCCCTGAGATGTTATCAAACATTTGGGCAACTTGCTCTTTTTTACCTAAAGAAGAGTCTTTATATGGGGTTATTTTTTCAGACATTTTTTTTATTTACGCAAATATAATACAATCTGACTTAACTGTAATTGAGTTTTTGAATTTGTAAATTAATTGTTTTAGCCGTAGGCTTTTAATTGCTGTTTGATGTCGGGGTTTTGGCTATCACCAAAAGTGGGTATTTTGAAAAAATCACCAAAAGTGGGTATTGTGGGACATAGATTTTATGGCCAACTTTGCTACAGTTAAAAAGATAAAATTTTAATGATTGATTGAATTAATGACTTGAATCAAATGAATATTTTTTTGCACTGGTAGCTTCATTTGTTCTTGTAAGTAGTTTTGAAAGTATTGTTCTTGGGGCCAATACTCTTTAAAGTGCGAAATACGTTCTTAGGGTTAAATTTGTTTTTGGAAATTTTAATTTTCTTGCCTTTAATATCTTAGTGGTATTTGTTATTAAAGGCTCTTTGAGATTCGTTCTCATTTAACATTAAATGTTATTCAGTTATTCAAATGTTTCTAAGATTTGTGATTTTTTTACCAAAACTATTACTCGAATGAGTCAGATTTAAAAATCAATCGTTTTTTAAAAAAACATCCTTCACAAGAGGATGTTTTTTTGTTTTTATTACTTTCTAATGTATGTTTCGTACGTATAATCAAAAAGATGTTTGTCATCTTTAAAATTTTCTTCAGATTCTACCAGTTGCCATTCGCTTTTGCTGATTTTCGGAAAAAAAGCATCTGCTTCAAAAGTATGATGAACTTTGGTGATCTCAATAATATCGGTATAAGGCAAGGCAAGATTATAAATTTCGCCTCCGCCAATGATATACGAATCTTCGTTTTCAGGACAAGCAGCAATTGCTTTTTCGATACTATCGACTACGATGCAGCCTTCAGGATGATAATCTTTTTGACGTGTTATTACAATATGAACTCTGTTTGGAAGTGGTTTCGGAAAACTTTCAAAAGTTTTTCTTCCCATAATAATATGATGATTCGTTGTAAGTGATTTGAATCTTTTAAAATCATTTGGCAAATGCCAAACTAATTCATTGTTTTTTCCAAGTTCGTTATTTTCGGCAACAGCCGCTATCATTATAATCATAGCAATCTAGTAACTAAATTTTATTTTCGGTATCCTCAATTATTCTGGATTCTAATTGACTAATTCTTTTTTGCTGCAAGCCAACAAGTCTGTCAATTTGTTCTCTTTCCCATTTTTTATTCATGAACCTGTCTGTGATATACACCTTGATAAAGTGCAAAATAAAGATAAAGAACCATATCGTAATTCCCCAGACACACCAGTTTTGATCTGTATTAGCGCCAAAACCGAAAAATCTACTGGCAATAAATAAAAATAAACTTCCTAGCAGAAAAAGTACAAAATGAAAGTATAGAATCTTCTTTTGTCTAAGTCTTCTTCGGGCATATTCGTATTGTTCGTGCACTTCCTTTTCCATAAGATATAAATGAGGTTATAAAGTTAAAATTTATTTTGTAACCACCCTATTTAGATGCTGGAATATTTCTTTTAAAATGGGCTGAGAGTTTGAATTCCAAAATTTTATACAGATTTAATTATTAAATAGATAAAAAAATATTCGGTTTTTGATATTATGATAAATCGGTTGTGAAGGTATCGAAAAATCATCTGAATTTATGTAATTTAGTCTATGAATCTAAAAACTAAACAGTTATGTCTTTAAAGAAACAATTTATTAAAACGAAGCCGGTAGTTAAAGTTACATTTTCTATTGATGCTAAAGATGCAAGTTCGGCAGCAGTTGTTGGCGATTTTAACAACTGGAATGTTGAGGAAGGAACTTTGAGTAAGTTAAAAAATGGGACTTTTAAAGCTACCTATGACTTAGTCAAAGATGCAATTTACGAGTTTAAGTACGTAATTGATGGAAGTTATGTGAATGATCCTGAAGCAGATTCTTATAAATGGAATGATTTTGCAGGAAGTGAAAATAGTGTTTTAGTAGTATAAAGCATAAGACCTTTAGAGAGACAGAAAAAGTATCACAGAGAACGCTAAGTTTAGTCTTAGCTTTTATGAAAAAGGAAAAGTTCGCAAAGCTTTGTATTGATTTAGCTTAGCGAACTTTTCTTTTTGGAAATATTTCTTAGAATAAAAATCTTTGCGTTCTTAGCGGTAAAAAAAACTATTAGGTTTTAAAACGGATAGTTTATACAGCAACACTTCCTTTTATGCCCGCATGGGGCTCATAATCTACAAGTGTAAAATCATTGTAATCAAAGTCGAAAATGTTTTTGATTTCAGGATTTAAAATCATTTTTGGTAATGGTTTTGGCTCACGCGTCAATTGCAATTCTAATTGCTCGAAGTGATTATTGTAAATGTGTGCATCTCCAAAAGTATGGATAAATTCTCCGTATTCTAAATCGCAAACCTGAGCAATCATCATCGTTAATAATGCGTAAGAAGCAATATTAAAAGGTACTCCTAAAAATATATCAGCACTTCGCTGGTACAATTGGCAGGATAATTTTCCTTTTGTTTCTCCTTTTTCAATATCTGGACTTGTTACATAAAACTGAAAAAAGGCATGACAAGGAGGCAAAGCAGCTTTGTTATTGGCCACATTTTCTTCAAATGATTTTTTTGTATCCGGTAAAACCGATGGGTTCCATGCTGAAACCAACATTCTTCGGCTGTTTGGGTTTGTTTTTAATTCTGTAATCAATTCAGAGATCTGATCAATTTCTTCGCTATTCCAATTGCGCCATTGGTGTCCGTAAACAGGACCTAAATCGCCATTAGAATCTGCCCAGGCATCCCAGATTTTTACTCCGTTTTCCTGAAGATATTTTATATTGGTGTCACCTTTTAAAAACCAAAGCAGTTCATAAATAATAGATTTTAAGTGTAATTTTTTGGTTGTAACCATTGGGAAACCTTCACTTAAATCAAAACGCATCTGGTAACCAAAAACACTTTTTGTTCCAGTTCCTGTTCTGTCTCCTTTTTGGTTGCCGTTTTCTAAAACGTGTTTTACCAGGTCTAAATATTGTTTCATGATTGCTTTAAGCTTTAGGCTTTAAGCTTTAGGCTTTCCCCTAATGCTCTAAGCTTGTTTTTTATGTTTTGGCTTTAAGCTTATAGCCTAAAGCTTACGGCTTACAGCCCTAAAATTATCTTTTTGAGATTTCGTCTCTAATTTTTGCTGCTTTTTCATAATCTTCCTGAGAAACAGCCTGATCTAAAAGCTCATTTAGTTCCTGCAAACTATGTTTTGCGTAAACATCTCCGGATTGATTGCTTTCTTCTTCATGACCAAAAGTTTCCGGATTAGAAAGTACATCATCAATTTCCTGAGAACCCTGATCAGTTTCTGCAGTATTTGATTTTAAATAGATACCAGCCTTGTCCAAAATGTTTTTATAAGTAAAAATCGGAGCATTGAAACGCAGGGCCAATGCAATTGCATCAGAAGTTCTGGCGTCGATAATTTCTTCGATTTTATCTCTTTCACAAATTAAACTTGAATAAAAAACGCCATCGACAAGTTTATGAATGATGACTTGTTTTACAACGATGTCAAATCTTTCAGCGAAGTTTTTGAATAAATCGTGAGTTAACGGACGAGGAGGTTTTATTTCTTTTTCTAAGGCAATAGCGATCGATTGGGCTTCGAAAGCGCCAATAACTATTGGTAATTTTCGTTCGCCATCAACTTCATTCAAAATTAAGGCATAAGCGCCATTTTGAGTTTGACTGTATGAAATTCCTTTTATGGATAATTTTACTAGACTCATATATGTGGGTAAAAAAGGGCAATTATTGCCTCATTTTAAGACTTTTTTTGATTGAAAAATAAAGGTGCAATTTTAATCAAAAAATATGGAACAAAAAAGCCACCTAAAACAAAGATACGATTATCTTGTTTTTAGGCAGCTATATTTTTATAGAGAATTTTTAAATTAAGAATGTTGTGCTTTAAAAGCTTTTAATTTCTCAATTAATTCCGGAACAATTGTAAAGGCATCTCCAACTATACCGTAATCGGCAACTTTAAAGAAAGGAGCCTCAGGATCGTTATTGATAACCAATTTTACTTTTGATGAGTTGATACCCGCAATATGCTGGATTGCACCAGAGATTCCTATTGCAATATATAAGTTAGTTGCAACTGGTTTTCCTGTTTGTCCAACGTGTTCGCTGTGAGGTCTCCATCCTAAATCAGAAACAGGTTTAGAACATGCTGTTGCAGCGCCTAAAACAGCTGCTAAATCTTCAACTAATCCCCAGTTTTCCGGACCTTTTAGTCCACGTCCGCCAGAAACTACGATGTCAGCATCAGCAATAGATACTTTTCCGCTTACTTTTTCTACAGATTCTACTTTTACTCCAAAGTCGTTGTCTCCAATCGATGGGTTAAAATCTTCTTCAGTCGCAGATCCTGCGCTTTCGAAAATTCCGTAAGAGTTTTTAGCTAAGCCAAGAACTTTTACATCTGTGTTGATTTCTGTAATATTGAAAGCTTTGTTTGAGAAAGCATTTCTTTTTACTTGAAAAGGAGAAGTGCTAACCGGTAATCCAACAACATTTGAAGCGAAACCGGCATTTAAAGCCACAGCAACTAATGATGAAAGATAAATACTGTCTGTAGTCGAAGAAAGTAAAACTACTTTTGTTCCTTCTTTTTCAGCAGCCTGTTTGATAACATCGGCGTAAGCTTTAGCTGTAAAACCTGCTAATTTATCGTTGTTTACTTTTAATACTTTATCAACTCCGTATTTAGCTAATTCGCTAACGTCACTCGTGTTTACAGTTAAAGCTGTAACAGTTGTTCCCAGTGATTCTGCTACTTTTTTAGCGTAAGAAGCTAATTCAAAAGCTACTTTTTTAAATTTTCCTTCTGCAGATTCTGCATATATTAATATTGACATAATAATTTTAGATTTTAGATTTTAGATTTCAGATTTTAAAAATTGAAATCTAAAATGATTATTGATTTTAGATTTGAAGTGAATCAAATGTTGAGTTTTAGATTTTGCGTTGCTATCAGCAATCTAAAATCTAAATTCTACAATCTTAAATCACCTTAGCCTCGTTGTGTAATAAATTGATTAACTCATCTAAATTATCAGGAGAAACTAATTTTACTGCTGATTTAGGAGCTGGTTTTTCAAATTTTACCGCTTTTGTATTTACAGGAGCGTCAACCGGCTCAAGAATAGTAAGAGCTTTTGTTCTTGCAGTCATAATTCCTCTCATGTTCGGGATACGAAGATCTTTTTCTTCAACAAGACCTTTTTGTCCACCAATGATTAGAGGTAAAGAAGTGCTTACGGTTTCTTTTCCACCGTCGATTTCACGAACTGCTTTTACATTGTTGCCATCAACAGTGATAGCTGTACAAGAGTTTAAAAAGTTAGAGCCAAGAATTCCTGCAATCATTCCAGGAACCATTCCTCCATTATAATCAAGAGATTCTTTTCCTGCAATTACAAGATCGTAACCTCCGTTTTTGATTACTTCAGCCAATTGTTTTGCAACAAAAAAGCCATCAGTAGGGTTAGCATTTACACGAATAGCTTCATTTGCACCAATTGCTAAAGCTTTACGTAAAGTTGGCTCAGTATCTGGTCCTCCAACATTTACTACCGTTACAGTAGCACCTTGTTGTTCCTGAAACCAAATGGCACGTGTCAAACCAAACTCGTCATTAGGATTAATTACATATTGAACACCATTGGTATCGAATTCTGAGTCACCATTGGAGAAGTTGATTTTTGAAGTAGTATCAGGCACGTGGCTGATGCAAACTAATATTTTCATAAGTATATATTTTATATTTATAATATGCTTCTACAAATTTAGAAATTAAAATCGGAATAAAATACTATGCACGCATAATATTATTTAAAAACTATTACGATTTCGCAGATTCTGAAATTTAGAGGCCGTTTTGCTATGTAGAAAAATAAATAATGCAGTCATTTCTACTGATTCTTAGGAATTTTACAAATGCGGTAATCCGGGCAAGTGTTAAATTTTACACTAATTGATACTACTTTTTTGGTTCTTACGTTCTAGTGAGAGAATTTTATGAAATAAAAATTAAACAAAAAGAGTGGAGTTTGTATGATAAGCACTTTATGAAGGAAATAATAGCAATTATATCGATTTCGTAAATGTCACAATAATTTTTAAAAAGTTAAAAGCGTAAGGTATAAGGAAGATCATGTGATTTTAAATCTAATTTATGCTTTTAAGTTATTTAAAATATTTATTTTTGCTCTTCAGAAAATTCAACATACAATATAAATATGAGAACAATACAATTTAGAGAGGCCATTTGCGAAGCGATGAGCGAAGAAATGCGTCACGATGAATCCATATATTTAATGGGCGAAGAAGTTGCAGAATACAACGGAGCATACAAAGCTTCAAAAGGAATGCTTGCTGAGTTTGGCGAAAAAAGAGTAATCGATACTCCAATTGCTGAGCTTGGTTTTACAGGAATTGCAGTAGGATCAGCTATGAATGGTTGTCGTCCTATTGTGGAGTACATGACTTTCAACTTCTGTTTAGTAGGTATTGATCAAATTATAAATAACGCTGCTAAAATGCGTCAAATGACAGGAGGACAATTTAATGTGCCTATCGTTTTTCGTGGACCAACTGCTTCTGCAGGTCAATTAGGAGCTACTCACTCACAAGCTTTAGAAAACTGGTTTGCAAATACTCCAGGTCTTAAAGTTGTTGTGCCTTCTACACCTTATGATGCAAAAGGACTTTTAAAATCTGCAATTCGCGATAACGATCCTGTAATTTTTATGGAGTCTGAGCAAATGTATGGTGACAAAGGTGAAGTGCCGGACGGAGAATACACAATTCCATTAGGAGTTGCAGATATCAAACGTGAAGGAACAGATGTTACTATCGTTTCTTTTGGAAAAATCATCAAAGAAGCTTTTATTGCTGCAGATGAGTTAGCTAAAGAAGGTATTTCTTGTGAGATTATCGATTTAAGAACAGTTCGTCCTATGGACAAAGACGCGATCTTAAAATCGGTTAAAAAAACAAATCGTTTAGTAATTTTAGAAGAAGCCTGGCCATTTGCAAGTATTTCATCTGAAATCACCTATATCGTTCAGGAACAAGCTTTCGATTTCCTTGATGCGCCAATTCAACGTATTACAACTGCAGATACTCCTGCACCTTACTCTCCAGTGTTGTTAAAAGACTGGTTACCAAATGCAGGTGATGTAGTAAAAGCAGTTAAAAAAGTGTTATACAAATAATACACATATAAAATACTCACAAAACTTCATCATTCATAGTTAATTGATGAAGTTTTTTTTTTGCTCAGATAAATGAAAAAAATAATTTTACTCAGCCTATTTTTTGTATTCGCATTTGCGGCTATTGCTACTGCACAAACTAAAGTGAGTGGAATTGTTTTGGACAAATCGAATCAGCCTGTTCCGTTTGCCAATATTGTTTTTAAAGGATCAAATACAGGAATAGTATCTAATGAAGACGGTCGTTTTTATCTTGAATCGCCAACAACTTATACCGCTTTATTAGTAAGTTCTGCAGGATTTTCAGATAGGGAAGTTCCATTAGAGAAAGCAGTAAACTATGATTTTAAAATAGTTTTAAGCGAAGCTGAGGCATTAAATGAAGTAGTAATTTTTACCGGAAAAACATCTAAAAAAAATAATCCTGCATTAGACATATTGAGAAAAATTTGGGAACGAAAACGTAAAAACGGTTTGTACCAATTCAATCAATATCAAATGCAAAAGTACGAGAAGGTTGAGTTTGATATGAACACAATCGATAGTGCTTTTATGAAAAACAAACTCTTTAAGGGAATGGAGTTTGTGTTTAAGCATGTTGACACATCTGATGTTACGGGTAAAACTTATCTTCCAATTTTCATCAACGAATCTGTTTATGATGTTTACGGTGATAATAAATTAAAGAAAGTAAAAGAGAACATTACCGGAAATAAAATGTCAGGTTTCAACGGAAATCAGCAGATTCTTTCCTTTGTAAAAGACCTTTATTCAGATTATAATATTTACGATAATCACCTTAAGTTTTTCGATAAAAGTTTTACTAGTCCGCTTTCAAGAACCGGAATTGACGTTTACAATTATGTCTTAAAAGACAGTGCTTTTATTGATAAAAAATGGTGTTATAATATTGTTTTTTATCCAAGACGTAAAAACGAATTAACCTTCAAAGGAGACTTTTGGGTAAACGATTCAACTTTTGCGATCAAGAAAATTAATATGGGTGTTACCAAAAGTGCCAATATTAACTGGGTAAAAGATATTTATATCGAGCAGGAATTCGAGGTAGAAAACGATTCTGTTTTTCTATTGACCCGCGATTACATGATGTCGGATTTTGCTTTAAACAAAAAAGAAAAATCAAAAGGTGTTTACGGAAAACGAACAACGCTCTATCGTAATCATAAATTTAATATCCAGAAACCGGAGAAGTTTTATAAAGAAGAAGTCAACTATATAGACAATGCTGTTTATGAACGACCGCCTGAATTCTGGGAAGAAAATCGTTTCGAGAAATTAAATAAAGATGAAGCCGGTATTTACAAAATGCTAGATACACTGCAAACCGTCAAGCGATTTAAACAGTTATACAGCCTTGTCTCGATTTTAGGCAGCGGTTACGTCGAATTTAAAAACTTCGATTTCGGACCAATATTCTCCACTTTTGGTTATAATGAAGTCGAAGGTTTAAGGATTAGAGCAGGAGGAAGAACCTATTTTGGACCAAATGATCCTTGGCGTATACAAGCGTATACCGCGTACGGGTTTGATGATAATAAATTCAAATACGGAGTTTCAGGAAAATGGATGCTCGACAAGAAAAAACGAATCATTATTTCCGGAGGAAACAGGCGCGACATCGAGCAAATTGGTGCCAGCTTAACCACAACAAATGATATTTTAGGACGAAGTTTTGCTTCCTCAGCCTTATTTACAACAGGAAGTAACGGAAAATTAACCAATATTAACCTAAGCAACGTTTCAGTCGAAATGGAGCCCTTAAAAAACTTTGTTGTTCAGGCAGGTGTTTCATACAGGACATTAGAATCTGCCTCACCAACGTTTAGTCTTGATTATTATACAACGTTGCCAACGGCCGCAATTCCTGCAGGAGTTATACAAAGTGCAGTAAAGCAGTTTGAAGCCAATGTTCAGTTTGAATTTATGCCCAATCGTAAAACTATTGGTTTTGGGGTAGAACGTAGCCTTGTAGACAGTCCGTTTAGTCATTTCTTTGTTAACTTTAGTTACGGACTAAAAGGAGTTATGCAAAGTGATTTTGCTTACGAAAAAATACAATTATTTTACAAACAGCCTATTATAATTGGGCCATTAGGAAGATCAAACATTATTCTTGAAACCGGAAAAACCTTTGGTACAATTCCGTTAGGATTAATGAGTGTAATTCCGGGTAACCAGACTTATTTTACGATCGAAAACACATTCAGTAACTTAAATTTCTACGAATTTATTACCGACCAGTATACTACTCTGCAATGGAATCATGATTTTGGAGGAAGATTATTCGCCAGAATTCCATTTATGAGAAAACTAAACTGGAGAGAATTCGTTGGAGTAAAAGGAGTTTACGGAACAATTTCAGATGCTAACAGAGCAATCAATGCATCGGCGCAACCCTATAATGCACCAGAAAACGTGTATTGGGAGTACAACGCCGGAATCGGAAATATCTTCAAAGTATTTCGTATCGATTTCTCCTGGAGAGGTAGTTACCTGAATACGCCGGATGCTAATAAATTTGCAGTAAAAGGTTCGTTTGGATTCTATTTCTAAATAAAGCGAAAGCTATTTAATAATCTCGCAAAGACGCAGAGACGCAAAGAATTTAAAAACTTAGCGACTTGGCGTCTTTGCGAGATTCTTTTTTATTTAATTTTGAATAGACTTAAATCAAGCCATGCAAGAAGCCATCGATTTTCTATCCACAAAAAATTCAATATTTCAGGAGATCATCAACAAATACGGATTACCTCCAATCCCGAAACGCCCGCAAGGTTTCGAAACCTTGGTGTTATTGATTCTCGAGCAACAAGTCTCTATAGATTCGGCGAAAGCCACCTTCTTAAAAATAAAAGCCTACACCACTTGCAACCCCGAAACAATGGCTGTTTTGTCAGATGAAGAGTTTCGAACTTTAGGAGTAAGCCGTCAAAAAACAAAATATATTAAAGTATTGGCAGACGCAGTTTTAAACCAGGAATTAGATATCGAAAGTTTAGCAGCAAAAACCGCAAAAGAAGTTCGGGAAGAACTCATTAAGCTAAAAGGAATAGGAAACTGGACCATCGATATTTACTTGATGTTTTGTCTTCAGGAACCCGATTTAATTCCGTTAGGCGATATTGCAGTTGTCAATACAATCAAAGAATTATTGGATATTCATGATAAAAACGAAATGGAAATTCATGCGCAACAGTGGAGTCCGTACCGATCTTATGCAACATATTTGCTGTGGCATTATTACTTAAATAAGAGAAACAGGAAAATTACATATTAACTGTCTGTTATTTAAAAGAAAAGTAGGCATATTAATGAAGTTTTTTATTGTAAAAAAGGATTGTTTAGTTACTTTTGCAATCGAAATTATAGAAATAATAAAAAACGAAAATGACCGCAGACAAATTAACAACTTTCGATGTATTAATCGAAATACCACGTGGAAGTAGAAATAAATACGAGTACGATTTTGAAATCAAAAGAATGCGTTTCGACAGAATGTTATTCTCTTCGATGATGTACCCGGCTGATTACGGATTTATTCCTGAAACTTTAGCACTTGACGGAGATCCTCTTGATGTATTAGTTTTAATAAACGAGCCAACTTTTCCTGGTTGTGTGATAGAAGTAAAGCCAATTGGAGTTTTCCATATGGCAGATGATAAAGGACCAGACGAAAAAATCATTTGTGTACCGGTTTCAGATCCAATCTGGAATTCACTAAATGACCTTTCAGATATTAACGGTCACTTATTAAAAGAAATCGAGCATTTCTTCCAGGTTTACAAAGACCTTGAAAACAAACAAGTAGATGTAGAAGGTTGGGGAGATGTAAACGAAGCATTTACAATTATTGCGGAGTGTACAAAGCGTTTTGATGATATTGAAAATAAACCAGAGGGATTATTTAGTATTAAATAATTTTTACCCTATTCTATTATAAAAAAAGCAATACTGCCGTCAGGAGTATTGCTTTTTTGTTTAAATTCGTTTTACGTAGTGTATTGAATATTAACCAATAACCATTATAATATTATGAACGAATTTATGATTTACTTGCCAATTGTTATGGCAATTATAGGATTACTCTTCATGGCAATAAAAAGGACTTGGGTCCTAAAACAAGATGCTGGCGATGGCAAGATGAAAGAGATCTCAGATTACATCTACGAAGGCGCATTAGCATTTTTAAAAGCAGAATACCGATTACTGACCTTTTTCGTAATTGGTGCCAGTATAGTTTTAGCCGGAATTTCTTTTATTGTTCCTACTACACATATATTAATAGTAGTGGCGTTTATTTTTGGAGCATTTTTCTCGGCGTTAGCTGGAAATATGGGAATGAAAATAGCCACTAAAACAAATGTTAGAACCACGCAGGCTGCCCGTACAAGTTTGCCACAAGCCTTAAAAGTTTCTTTTGGCGGTGGTACCGTAATGGGACTTGGAGTTGCAGGTCTGGCTGTTTTAGGTCTGACAGGATTTTTTATTGTTTTCTTTCAAATATTTATGAATGGGGTTTGGACTTCATCTGAAGATATGACTAAGGTTTTAGAAACTTTAGCCGGATTCTCTTTAGGTGCAGAATCAATTGCTTTGTTTGCCAGAGTTGGTGGAGGAATCTACACAAAAGCAGCGGATGTTGGGGCCGATTTAGTGGGTAAAGTAGAGGCAGGAATTCCGGAAGATGATCCTCGTAATCCGGCTACAATTGCAGATAACGTGGGAGATAATGTTGGAGACGTTGCAGGTATGGGAGCCGATTTATTTGGTTCGTATGTAGCAACTGTTTTGGCAGCTATGGTTTTAGGAAACTACGTGATCAAAGATATGGGCGGAAATATTCAGGATATCTTTGGCGGAATTGGACCAATTTTATTACCAATGGCGATTGCTGGTTTCGGAATATTATTTTCAATTATCGGAACTACATTAGTAAAGATTTCTGATGATAATGCCAAGGAAGCACAGGTACAAAAAGCATTAAATATAGGAAACTGGGTTTCGATTGTTTTAACCGCAATTGCCTGTTTCTTCTTAGTAAAATATATGTTGCCGGAAACCATGCAAATGAGCTTTTTTGGAGAAGGTTCTAAAGATATCTCATCAATGCGTGTTTTTTATGCCACTTTAGTTGGCTTAGTAGTGGGTGGAGCTATTTCATCAGTTACAGAATATTATACAGGATTAGGTACAAAACCTGTTATGGCAATTGTGCAAAAATCATCTACAGGAGCAGGAACAAACGTTATTGCAGGATTGGCAACGGGAATGATTTCTACTTTTCCAACTGTAATTTTGTTCGCAGCCGCAATCTGGATTTCGTATGCCTTGGCAGGATTTTACGGAGTAGCTTTAGCAGCTTCAGCAATGATGGCAACTACAGCAATGCAATTGGCAATTGATGCTTTCGGGCCAATTTCTGACAATGCTGGAGGAATTGCCGAAATGAGCGAATTGCCAAAAGAAGTTCGTACCAGAACCGATATTTTAGATTCAGTAGGAAATACAACTGCAGCAACCGGAAAAGGATTTGCAATTGCTTCTGCCGCTTTAACATCACTAGCTTTATTTGCAGCTTACGTAACATTTACAGGAATTGACGGAATCAATATTTTTAAAGCGCCAGTTTTGGCCATGTTATTTGTGGGTGGAATGATTCCGGTAGTATTCTCGGCTTTGGCCATGAACTCTGTAGGGAAAGCTGCTATGGATATGGTGTATGAAGTTCGTCGTCAGTTTAAGGAGATTCCTGGAATTATGGAAGGAACCGGAAAACCGGAATACGGAAAATGTGTTGAGATTTCTACAAAAGCCGCTTTACGCGAAATGATGTTGCCAGGAATACTTACAATTGGTTTCCCTATTGCAATTGTACTTTTAGGAAAATTAGTTTATGCAGATAACAATCAGTTAATTGCTGAAATGTTAGGAGGATATATGGCTGGAGTTACCGTTTCTGGTGTACTTTGGGCGGTTTTTCAAAACAATGCCGGAGGTGCCTGGGACAATGCTAAAAAATCTTTTGAAGCAGGAGTTTTAATCAACGGAGAGATGACCTACAAAGGTTCTGATGCACATAAAGCAGCCGTAACCGGAGATACAGTTGGAGATCCGTTTAAAGATACTTCTGGGCCATCAATGAATATTTTGATCAAGTTAACTTGCCTTATTGGTTTGGTAATTGCGCCTATTTTAGGTGAAGGACATGCTACAGCAGGTTTGGCTGAAAAAGGTTCGTGTTGTGCTAAAACAGAGATGCATGCAGGTATTTCTAAATGTGGTGACATGTCTGGAATGACAAAAGAAGAATGTATTAAAATGTGTAAAGAAAAAGGCTGCACGGCTGAAGAAACAGCAAAATGTTTAGCCCATTTTGATACCACTGGAAAATACCAAAAAACAGATTGTTTTGATACTAGTAAATATGATAAAACGTCAGTTCGTGTTGATTTAAGAAATGACAATGGCAAAACCGTCGGAACTGTAACGAAAACTGCTAATGGTAAAACAACAACCGAAGTTTACGAAGGAACAGAAGAAGAAGTTGAAGCAAAAATTAGTACAGCTACTGCTAAATAAAACAACTTTGTCAAAGTTTTAAACTTTGACAAAGTTTCTTAAAAACAAAAGTGCCTCTAAATATTTTAGAGGCATTTTTTTATTTCGTGTAAATTCGTGCAATTAGTGTTTAAAACAACCCATTCAATTCAGCATCAATTCTATTAATGATGTTTCCTAAATCTTCCGGATTATCTACAAAGTTTATATTATCAACATCAATAATCAATAATTTTCCTTTAGTATACGTTTGTACCCAGGCTTCGTATCTTTCGTTCAAACGGCTTAAATAATCAATAGAAATAGAGTTTTCGTAATCACGTCCGCGTTTGTGAATTTGTCCAACAAGATTAGGAATAGAACTTCTTAGATAAATTAATAAATCAGGAGCTTTTACCAATGATTCCATTAATTCAAAAAGTGAAGTATAGTTTTCGAAATCGCGACTTGTCATTAATCCCATCGAATATAAGTTGGGAGCAAAGATGTAGGCATCTTCATAAATCGTTCTGTCCTGAATGATTTTCTTTCCGCTTTCGCGAATTTGCAATACCTGACGGAAACGGCTGTTAAGGAAATAAATCTGCAAATTAAACGACCAGCGCTCCATTTGATGGTAAAAATCATCTAAATACGGATTATCAACTACATCTTCATAATGAGGTTCCCATTTGAAATGTTTGGCCAATAATTTAGTTAAAGTTGTTTTTCCTGCTCCTATATTTCCTGCTATTGCTATGTGCATTACGGTGTTACGATTTTATAATTTGTTATTTCTTTAGCTGTAAAAATAGATAAAATTTGGTCTTTGTAGCAGAATTTGTCAAACGATTTTTCTAAAATTTCAATTTCAGAAAATGCACTTGAATTTGTACTTGTAATGTCTTTAAAATACAACAAATTAGCTTTGCTAAAAAGATATTGATGATTATTGATTATTTCGATGGAATCAAAATCAGATACTTTTCCTAAAGCAGTTGTTTTTCCGAAAATATCGCAGGAAAACCAATTGTTTTTTTTATCAATCCAATAAAAGGTATTAAAGTCGGTTTGGTAATATTTTAGGGTTTCTATCAATGGAGTCGAAACTGTTTTGTATTCATTTTTTAAATAGTCGAAAAGGCTTATTTGCTGGTTTAATGCATTGTAAATCCATACCTGATTTTGTGTAGACATTCCGATCGCCGACACAACAATGGGTGTATTGTTGAGAGAAAAATTAATTTCTGTGACCTTATTGAGCTGATTGTCTAATAATACAACGGTATTAAAATCTTCATAGAATAAAACAATCTTAAGTGGATTTTGTAAATCGACTTTGGTAATTTTTCCTAATGAAATATTTTTATACTCAAATAACTCTTTGCCTTTGATTTTGCTGAAAACATTATTTTTAATCTGATAAGAATATCCAAAAGAATCGTAACCTGAAAAATCATCAGCATCAGTTGAGAGACGAGAAACAGAGGTTGCTTTTATTTTTTGATTTTGTGAAAAAACAACAGTAAAAGAGCAGGCTATAAAAAGCAGGTTTAAAAAAAAATGTACCGTTTTACTCATGATGTTGGTTTTCTAAACAGCCAAATTACGAAAAACCATCATAGAAATTACGCAATTAATGGACATTTAGTCCTTAAATCCTATTAGGATCTAATAGTCTAAGTAATAGTCGGTTTTGTCTATATTTTAATGGTATTGATATATTTAACTTTCCGTATTTTAAAATAAATAATACATTTGAGTATATGTTATATTAGGCTAACTCAATTTTAAATAAAACACAATGAAAAAAGTATTCTATTATATGTCTTTCATATTCGCATTTACACAAATGCAGGCTCAAAAAGATTTTCAGGGAATGGCTGTTTATGAATCGAAAACGCAGCCGCCAAAATTTGAAGGCATGCGAGGCGGGAATCGTGATATTACGCCGGAAATGCAAAAGAGTATGGAAGAGCGCATGAAAAAAATGCTGGAAAAAACTTTTATTCTGAATTTTGATAAATCGGCTTCTATTTATAAAGAAGAAGAAAAACTCGAAGCTCCAGGCCAACAAGGTGGTTTTCGTGTTATGGTGAGTTCGATGATGGGAGGCGGAGGCACTTTCTATAAAGATGTTAAAACAAAATCGTATACGGTAGATAAAGAATTTATGGGCAAGGAATTTCTGGTTATAGATTCACTGCCAAAACTAAATTGGAAATTGGAGCAGGAAACCAAACAAATTGGCGGGTACAATTGCTACAAAGCCACTGCGGTAAAAGAACCAAGTAAAACCGATTTTAGAAACTTTAGACCTAAAAAAACCGATGATAAAAAAGAGGAAGCTAAAAAAACTTCAGGACAAACTAAAACCAATTTCGAAGACAATTTTGAGTTGCCAAAAGAAATTGTTGTAACGGCTTGGTATACGCCTGAAATTCCTGTAAACCAAGGTCCTGAAAATTATTGGGGACTTCCTGGTTTAATTTTAGAAATAAATGACGGAACCACTACAATTTTATGTTCGAAAATTGTTTTGAATGCTAAAGACAAAGTGGATATCAAACCTTCTAAAAAAGGAAAAGTAGTCTCGCAGAAAGATTATGATGAAACAGTAGTTAAAAAAATGGAAGAATTTAGAGAAATGAATCGTGGTCGTTCAAGCGGATCGGCACAAACGATTGCAAGATAAGTCTTTATTCTATAAATATTTTATTCTAATCATCTCCTTAATGAACAAAACTCTTTTTATACTCGCCTTTTTATTTACTTCTTTATGTTTTTCTCAAAGTGTTCGTTTTGATGGTTTTATTCAGGATGAGCAAAAAAATCCGTTAGAAATGGCCAATATTATGGCGATTAATATGGCTACCAAAGCAATGGATTCTTACGGAATTACCAACGACAAAGGAAAGTTTCAACTTACATTGAAGCCTAATACTTCTTATGCTATTAAAGTAAGTTATCTGGGAATGAAATCGAAAGAGATTTCTATTGCAACGCAAAGTGCAAACATAGTTCAGAATATTATTATGGATGATGCCGGAATCGAGCTTAAAGGTGTTGAAATTGTACGCGAAATGCCGGTTTCTATAAAAGGAGATACCATTGTGTACAATGCAGATTCTTTTAAATCCGGAACCGAAAAAAAGCTGGAGGATGTATTGAAAAAACTTCCGGGAGTAGAGGTAAATGCCGATGGAGAAATTGAAGTAGAAGGTAAAAAAGTGAGTAAACTTATGGTCGAAGGCAAAGATTTTTTTGACGGAGACACCAAACTTGGCGTTAAAAATATTCCTGCCGATGCAATTGATAAAATTCAGGTTTTAAGGAATTATAATGAAGTTGGAGCTTTAAAAGGTTTAGGAAACGATCAGGATAATGTAGCGATGAATATTAAGCTGAAAGAAGGTAAAAAGAACTTTTGGTTTGGAGATGTAACGGCCGGAACAGGAGTGGGAGAATTGGATAGTCGTTATATCATTAATCCTAAATTATTTTATTACAGTCCTAAATACAGTATTAATGTAATTACCAATTTTAATAATATTGGTGAATTGCCATTAACAGCTCAGGATTATTTTAAATTCACAGGAGGATTTAAAAACATGATGCAAAAGGGCGGAAGTAATTTTAATGTTTCGTCAAATGACTTAGGAATTTCTATTTTGAGAAACAACCGTGCGAAAGAAATTGAAACGAAATTTGGGGCGACAAACTTTGCTTATTCCATTACAAAAAAATGGAATATTAGCGGTTTCGGAATCTTATCGACTTCAAAAACAGATCTGGAAACCAAATCGCAAACGACGATTTTAGAATCGGGAGATGAACAAAAAAGAGATGAAGAAACGCATCAGAAAAATAATCTGGGACTTTTTAAATTAAGTTCGACGTATAAGCCAAATGATAAATTTCAGTTTGATTATGATATTTTAACGAAATTATCCAAGCAAAATGAAGATACAGATTTGTTGCGTGAATCCGTAGTGAATAAAGTTTCGACTTTAGAAACAATCCTTACCGGTAAAAAACAGGATCCAACATCTATAAAACAAGATCTGAGTTTATACTATACACAAAGCGATAAAAATATTTTTGCTTTTGAAATGCAGCATTTGTATCAGGACGAAAATCCGTTTTACAACGCTAATTTACGTACACAGCCTTTTGATTTAGCGGGTTATACTTCTGGACAGCAAAGAAATGACCTGAATCAGGATCGATTTGTAAAAACCAATAAGCTAGATGCTAAACTGGATTACTATTATATGGTAACACCAAAAAGCAACATCAATATTACACTTGGAAATACATTCTCGTATCAGGATTTTAACTCGCATATTTTTCAAATGTTGGATAACGGAGACCGAAATGATTTAAATGATCCCGATAACAACAATAAGGTAAACTATAATTTTAATGATGTATTTCTTGGATTTCATTATAAAATTCTGGCAGGAAAATTTACTTTGACTCCCGGAGTTAGCGTGCATTCCTATAATATGAAAAACACGCAATCAGGAACGGATTACTCTCAAAATTTTATAAAAGTACTGCCTGATTTTTTTGCGCTGTATCAAATCAAAAAAGCAGAAACGCTAACCTATAATTTCTCTCTGACCAATGATTTTACAGATATTAATCAGTTGGCTGGGGGTTATGTTTTATCTGATTACAGTAGTTTGTTCCGCGGAAATCGTTTGTTAGAGAACGCAACTTCGCAGGTACATTCCGTACGTTATTTCAAATACAATATGTTCAATTTCGAGAACATTTTTGCTAATGCAACTTATACCAAAAAAGTAGATGCCATTAAAACGAGTGCAGATTTTACGGGTATTAACCAGTCATCATCACCTTATAATTCTAATTTGGCAGATGAAACTTTTAGCGGAATGGGAAATTACGGACGTTCGTTTTTAAAGAATTATAAAGCCTCTGTAAATGCGAGTTTCAATTGGTCTAAGTTCAATAATATTCAGAATAATGAGTTGGCTACTACAGAAAGTTTTAGTCAAAGTTATACCGTAAAAGCTTCAACAAATTATAAAAACTTACCCAATATTGAGTTTGGTTATAATGCCTTGATTAACAAATATAGCGGCTCAACGTATTATACAGATAAACCTTTTGCAAGATTAGATTATTATTTCCTGGATAGTTTTTCGTTTGTCTCAGAATATGAGTTTTACCATTATTACAATGGCAATAAATCAGTCGATAACGAATATGATTTTTTAAGTGCCAGTTTAATTTATCAAAAAAAGGATAGCAAATGGGAGTATAAATTGTCGGCTACCAACTTACTAAATACTAAATATCTTAATGATGACAGCTTCTCGCAGTTTTCTACAAGAGTGTCACAATATACAGTACAACCCCGTTATATTATCTTTTCGATGAAATATAATTTATAGTATTTTAATTACACTTCATTATATTTTGATGCTTTTTTTAAATAAGAAAGAAATATCTTTGTTTAAATAGTAACAACTAAAATTTTAAGCATGCGTAATTTTATATGGAGTTTCTTGGCTTTCTTTTGTTTAATTTCTGCTTCTTTTTCTCAAACAAAAAATATCGAAAAAGGATCTTATTTGTCCACTAATAAAGGACAGAAGATTAAGTTGAATTTATTAGAGGATAATAAATACGAATTGGTTTTTTATTCAGGCGATTATGAAGTTAAAGGCGATTCATTATTGTTTGTCCCTGGTACAAAATCAGAAAGTGCTTTTGATCTTGCCTTTAAAAATGATAAAAAAGCAAAAAAAGTTAAAGTAAAGTTCTCAGATGCTGTTTACTATTATTCGTTTTATATAGGTACACAAAAGGGACCAGAAGATATTCAGTATCAAAGATTATCCGATATTAGAGAAAAAGTAAATCCTGAAGGAGATAAACTTGATGTAGATTTTGAAATCGAACGTGCAGATTATTTGTATTTAGTTTATGAAGAATATGGCGGAAAAAGCAGAGTGTCTAAATTTGCTTTGCCAAAAGAAGTTTCAGAAATTGCAATAAAATACCAGCCTGAAGTTCTGGGGGATTTAAATATTAAAGGTTTTTTTGATCAGAAAACAAGTGAGTTGATGATCTCTGAACAGTCGGGAAAAGATCCGTTAGTATTTCGCAATGCAAAAGACAAACAGCCTGAAAAAGTTTCGAAAGTGATTCCGTTAGAGAATAAAATAATTTCAGATTGGAATTATCCCGGAAAAGAACCCTTAGTAAGTGAAGATTTTGGTTTAGCAACTGATTCAACAGCTGTAGCAGTAGATTCTTATGCTCCGGCATTTGATTTTAAATTAAAAATCGAAAACGACCTTAAAAGTGCTATTTCATCTAATAAAAATGCCAGGAATAAGTTTTTGGCAGTTGTAGTTGACAATAAAAATCCTTCGGCGAAAGCTGATTTTGATGCTGCTATAAAAGATCAGGAAAGCCAGATGAGTTATACAATGTATGATGCATACCATCCGGAATATGACTTATATAATTATTACCTGACAACAGAAAATGATAAAAAATGGCTAAAAAGCAATAAAATTACAGATTCTCCAAGCATTGTTATTTTGAATAATAATGGAGAGATTCTAGCCACTGCAAAATCTAATTTTAAGGATAAACAATATCAGTTTAATTATTATGACGGGCTTTATAAAAAATTGCAAAGAACAGATGGATTATTAGATTTTAATAAAACACTGAAAAATAAAAAAGCGAGTGATGCTGATTTGATTCAGGCTTTTAATAAGGTAGCAGTTCTCGAAATACCGTATGATTATGAAACGGATTATACTGTAACAACTGATGATAACGCTGCAGAATTTAAGTTTGCAAATGTAACCTTAGATAAAAAGGAAATTGCTCAGGTTTGGAAAAAGTTGATTGAAGCTCATCAAAAAGATACAAAACCGAATATGTATTTGGTAGAAACCATTTTGAAAGAAATAAAAAATCAGGGATTCTCGAAACAGTTTTTTAAAGATGACAAGGTTTTAAATGATACCGATTTTCTTGCAATAGATTATTTGATAAAACATTACGATGCTATTGATGCAGAACGTGCTGCTTTTACTGCCAAAGAAGGAGAAACGCATGTAATAGGAAGTTTAAATACTGAGATTGCGACAGCTTTACAGCAAAATACTTATGTTGTTGAAAACAATACTCCGGCAGCAAAAGGGGACAGCAAAACGATTTCAGTTTATAAAAAACTAATTGCCGCAGGAAAAGGGAACTTTGAATGTTATCAAAATTACTTTACTTATTTGGCTGAGATACAAGATAGAGACGGCTCAAATACCAATTATTTAAAAGAATTTAGTACTTATTTTAATGCTAATCTCGCTGCAGATAAAGGAAGCGTTATCGAAAAACTAGATACAATGTTTACTTCGATCGATCCTAACTCTGAATATTCATATAATGGATGGAATGCTTTTAAGGAATACCATTCGAACTTGTGTAATGAAGCTTCATGGACAGTAGTTTCAAAACTTGGCAATACTGGTTTTATAAAGTCGGCAATTACATGGTCAGAATATAGTTTGGTGGTCAGTAAAAACAATCCTTACTATTTAGATACACTGGCACAGTTGTATTATAAAGACGGACAAAAAGAAAAAGCGATTACAACACAAACTCTCGCTGTTAAATATTTAACCGATTATGTAGAAGAAGAAACCGCTACAGACATTCGCGAAACATTATCTAAAATGCAAAACGGAACGTACTAAGTTTTGTTTTCAATTTCAAAATAAAAAACCCGACAAAGTTGAAAATCTTGTCGGGTTCTTTTTTATTTTTTAATGCCAACCATCACTTTAATCTGATAATTGCTTATGATTTTCTTTTCTTTTCCGATTTTACCATTCACACTAATATAGTTTAATGTAATTGTATATTTTGAATTTTCGATCTTTTGTATGACATTTTCATTTGTATTATTGTTTCTTCTAAAGACAGAATTCTTAGTAACAAAATCATTTATTTTTAAAGGAATAATGTCTTGATTAATTTGTAAATCCAGACCATAATCTGTCTTTTTTGATTTTATACTATATATTTTTCCATCTATTGAAGTACACTTATCGCAATTAAAATCATTATTATTAAATAGTGTAAATAAAAAATCCTGTCCATGAATGTTTTCTACTGTATTATCGTTATGTCCATAAAAATAATAATAGAAAGAGCCATCGTTGTCATTTTTTCGATCATATGGAGATCGGTATTCAAATCCTAAGCTTTTCATGATTTCATAATCACTAGGAGATTTTTGTTTTTTAAGAAGCGCTTCAAGTTTGTCTTTAGCATAAGGAACCAAACTTTCTACACCATAATTATCTTCTAAAAAAGAAACGATACTACTTAAATCCTGTTCTTGTTCGAAAGTTAATTTTTGATTTGGTTTTTCCATATAAAATTCAAATCGGGATAACTGACTGTATTTTGAAATAGAATTAGCACTTTGCGGACCAACAATAGAAAACAGTCCGGCCAGACACATACTTATAGGAATGAACTTTATTTTTGGATGTTTTGAAATTAGAAAATACCCCACAACAATAGACAGCCATATTGATAGTAATATAACATAATAACGTTCGTGCGTAAAGCCGTAAAGATTAATTCTATACAAAATCGCCCAAAATAGCAATCCCAATAACGGAATCAATAAGAAATAGAACCAACGACTAAAGGTTCTCATCCAGAGATTAGCAGTTTCAGTCGCAATGGGATGAATTAATAAAAAAGAAAGAATTCCGAAAATGGCAAATACCAAAACAAGATAGGAAACCCAGCCTACAGGCAATGAAAGTGTGACAAGAATTTTAGCTTCGTAACATATTAAAATAACCAGATAAAGACTTACTAGTGGTAGCAAAACATATTGAGTAAAGTTTTTAAGTCCTTTAGGATATTTTAAAACCAACGGATTTTGGCTGTTATTGGTTTCTGGAACACCGTTTAAAAAGAAAATAGTATTAAAGATTCCCGCAATAACAAAAAAGATATGAAGATAAATATGATCGTAAAATTCAACCTTAAACAATTTATCAATAGCTAATATAGCCAGCACCAGACCGCAGTAAAGTACAATACTATACAATCCGGAAGTTAAAATTCGAAGAAAAAGCTGCTTGTTGAATTCCCAAAATTCATCCTGATTATAGGTTCTTGGTAGAAAACCGGCAAATGAAACCAACAAATGCAACGCAACGTTAAGCACTAAAAATTGCTGCATTTCTATTTCTGTAATTCGTTGATGAAAACCAAAAACAAAGAGTACAATTAATGCACCCAGAACGATACTGGTAACCAAACGCAGAATGGTACTCTTTTTTGCAGCGATAAAAAATAAACTCACAGAAAGAAATAAAACCAGACATAATGAACAGCTCATTAAAGCTTTTTGGTAAATTTCTTTGTTTGAATCCTGATAGTCTAGTTCATTAAGGATAATGGCAAAAATAGTTCCTGAAATCGCAGTTATGATTTCGAGTGGAAATCTAAGAATGGTATTTAGTGTTGCGTTTAGAACGTTTTGTAACGATGGAAGTCGGCTCATTTTTTAATCAGTTATTTTGTATAAAGTAAGCTAAATTGTAAGGGATAACCAAATAAAAATAATAATGCAAAAAAAATGTTCCTGTGATTTTATTGATTTAGCATTTCAGTACTATTTCAAATCCAAATAGCATTTTTTTTATCTATAAATTACTAAGTTTGAAATACTAAATTAAAACGTATGAAAAATAAAATGATACTCGTTTTGATTGCTTACGGAGGAGTAGTTTTTTCGCAGGCAATTAAAAAACCGCTAGTTTCAGCAATTACAGACAAAGACCTTAAAACTGATATGTACCAGATGGCTGGTGATCACTTTAATGGTCGTGAAGCAGGAACTCTTGATGAATTAAAGGTGTCGATGTGGCTGGCCAATAAAGCAAAAGAAGCAGGAATGGCCCCGGCAGGTGATGACGGAACTTATTTCCAGTTTTTTGATATGTACAGGCATCAGGTAACTCCTAATACAAAATTTAAAATTGGATCAAAAGAATATAAATTGTGGAAAGATGTTCTTGTTGCAGAAACTACCAATATAAAAGTAGATGCACCATTGGTATATTTAGGAGCCGCAACAAAAGAAGAGATTGAGAAAGCCGACGTAAAAGGAAAAGCAGTTGTTTTATTAGCTTCGAAAGAAGGAATTGCAGATGATATTTCGCTTTTTGACAGACGTTATCCGGGTCTTGTTCGAAATAAATATTATGAGCTTGTAGTAAAAAAGGGAGCATCGGCACTTATTTTGGTAGCAGATGCATTTGCCGAAGAAAGCTGGTCTCAGGTAGAACCACAAATGACAAGAGGTCTTTACGGAATTGAAGGAGTTCGCGATAAAATTGGATCAACAATGCCGGTTTTCTGGGTGCATAATGATCAGTTAGCCTATTTAAAAACAACAAAAGATCTTTTGTCTACAGAAGTAATTTCTGAAACCTATAAATATCCATCAGTAAATGTCGTTGGAATAGTAGAGGGAACAGATCCTAAATTAAAAAAGGAATATGTTCTTTTTAGCGGACATCAGGATCATGATGGTGTAAGACAAAAATACGGTAAGGATTCTATTTATAACGGTGCTGATGATAATGCAAGTACTTGCGTAGCAATGCTGGCTATTGCAAGAGCTTACAAAAAACAACCGGGAAAAAGAACATCTCTGTTTGTGTTTCACGGTGCAGAAGAACGCGGATTGTTAGGGTCAAGATGGTATGCAGCGCACCCAACAGTTCCGGAAAAAGATATTATTGCAGTATTAAACGGAGATATGATTGGTAGAAATAACGTAAATCAGGCCGCTCTTTTAGGTTCGAGTTCTCCTCATGAAAACTCATCAGATTTGGTTGCAATTGCCAAAAAAGCAAATGATGAAGGGCCTAAATTCGATTTGGATAAACTTTGGGACAGACCGGAACATCCTGAATATTTTTATTTCCGTTCAGACCATTTGCCTTATGCAAAAAGAGGAATTCCATCTGTTTTCTATACCAGTGTTTTGCACAGCCAGTACCACACACCAATGGATGAATCTGAAAACATTGATTTCGTGAAGTTGCATAAAATGACCGAATGGATGTACCGCACAGGATGGATTTTATCTAACGATGCTTCTCGTCCTAAAACATTACCTAATGTACAATTAGAGCGATAAATTCTGTTTTATTTGTATTGAAATTAAGACGCAGATAAAATGGATTCGCTACCGCGAAAACGCAGATTTGTAGTCTCTAAAAATAAAAAGGCTTTCTTAAAACTTTCAGAAAGCCTTTTTTATGCATACTTTTTAAATTGGATTATAATAACCGGTAGTTTTTTTATTTCTATCAAAGAAAATAAACTAGGAAAAAAATCCGTTTTTATCCGCGACTTTACGAAGTAAATCCGTTTTATCCGCGTCGAATTTAGCTACAGATAAAAACTAACAAAAAATAAAAGAGGCTGTCTAAAAAATGAATAGACAGCCTCTTTTTATATGTAAAATTTAAGATTGAATTACAATCCAAATTCAGCTTTTACTTTGTCAACGAAATCAAGTTTTTCCCATGTAAATAACTCAACAGTAACTGTTTTTACATTTCCTCCCGGAGCAGAAAAAGTTTTAGTTACTACTTCTGGTTTACGTCCCATGTGTCCGTAAGCAGCAGTTTCGCTATAAATAGGGTTTCTTAATTTCAAACGTTGCTCGATAAAGTAAGGACGCATATCAAAGATAGCTTCTACTTTTTTAGCAATTTCACCGTTAGTTAAGTTTACTTTAGAAGTTCCGTAAGTATCAATAAAGATTCCCATTGGTTCAGCAACTCCAATTGCATAAGAAACCTGTACTAAGATTTCGTCAGCAACACCTGCAGCCACTAAGTTTTTAGCGATATGACGTGTAGCATAAGCAGCACTTCTGTCTACTTTACTTGGATCTTTTCCAGAGAATGCACCACCACCGTGAGCACCTTTACCACCGTAAGTATCTACAATGATTTTTCTTCCTGTTAAACCAGTATCTCCGTGAGGTCCTCCAATAACGAATTTTCCTGTTGGGTTAATATGGTAGTTGATTTTATCATTGAATAAATGCGCGTGTGTTGGATTTTTTGCAATGATTCTTGGAATCAAAATTTCGATGATATCTTTCTTGATTTTAGCCAACATTGTAGCCTCTTCATCAAAATCATCGTGTTGAGTCGAGATTACAATCGCATCAATACGAGTTGGTTTGTTATCATCGCTATATTCTAAAGTTACCTGCGATTTTGCATCAGGACGTAAATAAGTGATTTCGTTATTCTCACGTCTTAAAATTGCTAATTCCTGTAATAATTTATGAGATAAATCAAGTGCTAATGGCATGTAGTTTTCAGTTTCGTTAGTTGCGTAACCAAACATCATTCCCTGGTCTCCTGCACCTTGCTCTTCTGGCTTAGCTCTGTCAACCCCTTGATTAATATCTGCTGATTGCTCATGAATTGCTGAAAGAATTCCACAAGAATTAGCCTCAAACATATACTCGCTTTTTGTATATCCAATTTTACGGATTACATCACGGGCAATTTGCTGCACATCAAGATAAGTATTCGATTTTACTTCACCAGCTAAAATTACCTGACCTGTAGTAACAAGAGTTTCGCAAGCTACTTTTGAGTCAGCATCAAATGCCAAAAAGTTATCAATTAATGCATCCGAAATTTGATCTGCAACTTTGTCTGGATGCCCTTCACTAACAGATTCTGACGTAAATAAATAAGCCATAATAATTTATTAAATTAAAATTAAGTGAGGAAAAAAATTGCTTAAAAAGGGCTAAAGGAGATAGTCTGCTTTAGCATTTTTTAATGCCGAAATTTATCTTTCAGCATTCATAACGAACCGTTTCATTATGAAGAGGTTGCAATCAGTTCAAATTTTTCCTCCGTATTCGGGTGCAAAAGTACAAAACCATTTTGATTTGCAAATTAAAGTTCAACTTTTTTTATTTTTTATACCATAAATTTAACAGTAATATACTAATTTGATAGGGTAATAGAAAATATTTTAGTTTTTGTTTGGCTGATTAAAAAATAGTTTGCAAATTTGCCTCACGAAAATTAAAGAAAATGAAATTTACAGTTTGCAATATGATGTCTTGTAAGATGCCGGAGTTCTCCGCAGAGACGCTATTGTAATTTTTTTCAAAAATATAAATAGAAACCTCTGCAGACCGCAGAGGTTTTTTTTTGTCTCGATAAAAAATAACTGCAAATACTTTTTAAGCCAAAACCACTAAATTAATCTTAAAAGCAATGAAAAAAAATGTACTAATCGTTTTAGGTCTGCTCACGTTTTCAGGTGTTTATGCTCAGGAAAATAAAAAAGAACAGGATAGCCTGAAAAATAATGAGTTATCTGAAGTAACAATAGTAGGATCTAGGAGTAAAAACAGAGTAAAAACTGATGTTCCTGTTCCTGTAGATGTTTTTAATATTTCAGACATTACAAAAGGTTCACCGCAAACAAGCGTTACTCAGATTTTAAATTACGTTGCACCTTCTTTTACCAGTAATGCGACTTCTACCGCAGATGCTACAGATCACGTCGATCCGGCACAATTAAGAGGTTTAGGTCCTGACCAGGTTTTAATATTAGTAAACGGTAAACGCAGACATTCAAGCGCATTGGTAAACATAAACGGATCTCCGGGAAGAGGATCTGTTGGAACAGATTTGAATGCAATCCCGTCATTTGCTATCGAAAGAATCGAAGTTTTACGTGATGGTGCAGCAGCCCAATACGGTTCAGATGCTATCGCCGGAGTTATTAATATTGTACTGAAAAAGAATGCTAATTTTATCTCAGGAGGTATTCAATATGGTACCAATTTATCTTCCGGATCTAATAATTTCAAAGGCGGAGCTGATGGACAAACCGTACAGGCAGATTTGAATTACGGAACCTCTTTAGGTAAAGAAGGAAGTTTCCTGAATATTACCGGAAGCGCTGTAACCAGACAAGCAACAAGCAGAGCGGGAATTAGAAACGGTACTATTTTTAATGCTTACAATGCAATAGAAAACAGAGCTGCTCAAAATGGTGTTGCTGTCAATTCTTTGTTTAGCAATATTAATAACACGCCAAATACGTCGCAAATTCTTAGCACATTGCAGCAATATGCTCCACAAGTAAGTTATTTTACGCCGGCACAACAAACCGCAATTTCTTCTGCAACAACACTTACGCAAATGCAAAATGCTTTGAATTTTGATGTTACTAATAATGAACTTGCTTACAGAGGTCAGGAAAGAAGTGATTATAATATGAGTGTTGGTCAGTCAGAACTGGCTTCAGGACAATTATATTATAATACCAAATATCCGCTGTCTGATATTACATCTTTATATTCTTTTGGTGGGCTTTCGTATAGAAATGGTAAATCGTATGCTTTCAATAGATTGCCAAATGGTTTCAGTACTTTCACGCAAGTGTATCAAAACGGATTTTTACCAGAAATAGAATCGTCTATAGTAGATGCTTCGGCGGCGCTTGGAGTTACTACCAATATATTAGGTTTTGATACCGATTTAAGTACAAATTTAGGAACAAACTCTTTTCAATATGATGTAAATAATACGATTAATGCTACTTTAGGAGTAAATTCCCCATCTAGTTTTGATGCAGGTAAAGTTTCATTTTTAC
This sequence comes from Flavobacterium sp. SLB02, assembly GCF_009664855.1. GTDB lineage: Bacteria > Bacteroidota > Bacteroidia > Flavobacteriales > Flavobacteriaceae > Flavobacterium. The sequence goes on along the minus strand of NZ_CP045928.1, from coordinate 4,673,193 downwards.
AAAGTACAACCAATTTAGATTTCAGTAAAAAATTAGATGTTCTGGAAGGATTGAACGTTGCTTTTGGTGCAGAATTCAGATATGAAAACTATCAGATCAAGGCAGGAGAAGAAGCTTCTTATGGATTATATGATACAAACGGAAACATAGTTCCGGGAATTTTACCAAGTAATTCACCATTAATTGTAACAGATTTTTACGGTAATAAACGTGGAGCAGGAGCACAGGGATTCTCAGGATTTCAACCTTCTGATGCTAAAGAAAAAGACAGAAAAAGTGGTGCCGCTTATCTTGATTTAGAATTGAATGCTACTAAAAACTGGCTTTTGAACGGAGCTGTTCGTTATGAAAACTATTCAGATTTTGGAAGCACGGTGATTTTTAAACTAGCTTCTCTTTTAAAAATAAACGACAATATCAACTGGAGAATTTCAGGTCAAACTGGTTTTAGAGCGCCATCATTGCAGCAAAAATATTTTGAATCAAGTTCTACTCAGTTTATAAACGGGGCGCCTTATCAGGTAGGTTATTTTACAAATGATTCTCAGGCAGCAAAAAGTATTGGGGTTGAAAGCCTAAAACCTGAAAAATCTAAAAGCATCAGTACAGGATTTACATTCAAAATTCCTGAAGCAAATATTACGATTGCAACAGATGCCTATTTTACGAGAATCGACGACAGAGTGGTGCTAACAGGACAATATGCAAGACCAACAGATGCGCAAATTACTGCAGCAACATCTCCTGCACAAAAAGATGCATTGACATTGTTTCAACAGGCATTTGACTTAAAAGGTGTTGAAAGAGCTTCATTCTGGACAAACGGAATTGACTCTGAAACAAAAGGTATAGATGTGGTAATTTCTCAAAAATATGATGTAATCCAGGATTTTACCATTAGAAACGATTTTGCTTTAAGTTATAATACAACAAAAAGAGTAGGAAAATTAAATGTTCCTCAATCTATTATTGATGCAGGTGGAGATCCTTATGTTTATTCATTTTTCCCGGAATCAAGTCGTATTTATTTAGAAGAAGCGATTCCTAAATTAAAAGCGAATTTGATGACGACTTTTAGTATCAAAAAACTGGATATTTATCTGAGAAACAGTTATTTCGGAAAAGTGACTGACCCGGGAGCTACAGATGTAAATTTAGACGGATCATCATCAGTTTACGAGCATCCTGAATACAGTGCAAAAATTGTTACCGATTTATCTTTAGGATATCAAATCAATGAGAAATTCAGATTTACAATTGGTCTTAATAATATAGGAGATGTTTATCCGGACAGAAACAATCCTTCAACGCCGGCCTTTACCAATACAACGCCAACATTGTCTCCTGCGCCAAGCACAGATTTAACAAACGCAAATCAGTTTGCTTATTCAAGAGCAGTATCACAATTTGGATTGAACGGAAGATTTGGTTTTGCCAGACTAAGTTTTAAATTCTAAAAATATAAGATTGACCCACGGGTTTTGCGGATTAAACGGATTAACGCAGATTTTTTAATCATTTTAATCCTTTATACTGATAGCTATGGGAGTGGCTAAATTTTTAAGTATTGAGAAAATAAAAACATTCCGCGTTAACCAGTTCCAATCCGTACAATCCGCGGGCTAATTTTTTTTACAGATGAATACCAGTGTTTAAAGGGCTTCATAAAAAATTAATGTTAATTGTCAAAATTTAATTTGGTAGATCTAAAAATAGTTTATATATTTACTCTATCGAATTAGTCGAGTTTAAAAAAGCAATTAATTTTTAAATAAAATAAAATGAAAACAATAGCGAATAATATGATGATATGTTGTGAGATGATGCAAATGTGCATCCCAAATCGCTGTTGCCAAAAGTGAAAGATAAAATCTTTGTTATAGTTAGAACTATAAGCCCTTTTGGTAGCCATCCGAAAGGGCTTTTTTCATTTCAACACTTTTAAATTTTATATTATGAAAACATTAAACTCCATTGCAGTAGAATATTTATTGAGAAACGATTCTCAAAAAAGCAATAATAAATCCGAAGACATAACAAGAGAAGTTACAAGACTAAATGCAGAGCAGGCTGTTATAAAAAGTCAAAAATCATTACTGCTCTTAATGTATAACCTTGAAGAAGAAGGAGAAGATTTTTTTCTACAATAAGTAACAATAACAATTTCAAAAATCAATTTTAATTGCAATTTCAAATAACAATATTGGAAATCAATTTCAATAACAATATATATAGTATTAACAATATCTAAAAAACTAAGATCATGAGCACACAAAAATTCGCAACAAACGCACTACACGCAGGACACGATGTTACTAAAAATGCAGGAACCAGAGCAGTGCCTATTTACCAGACATCATCATATGTATTTAACGATTCGGATCACGCAGCCAATTTATTTGGTCTTGCCGAAGCCGGATTTATTTACACGAGATTAAATAACCCAACAAATGATATTTTAGAACAACGTCTTGCGGCACTTGAAGGCGGAATTGGAGCTGTCGTTACAGCATCCGGAGCATCGGCAATTTCTACAGCATTATTGACTTTGCTAAAAGCGGGCGATCATATTGTGGCTTCGAATAGTTTATACGGAGGAACTTATAATTTGCTAAGTGTAACCTTACCCCGTTTAGGAATTACAACCACTTTTGTAGATCCTTCTCAACCGGAAAATTTTACAAAAGCAGCCAAAGAAAATACAAGAGCCTTTTTTGTAGAATCTTTAGGTAATCCAAAATTGGATGTATTAGACCTGAAAGGAATTTCGGCGGAAGCCAAAAACTTTAAAGTGCCTTTTATTGTAGACAATACAGTTGCTACTCCTTATTTATTAAACCCAATTGAATATGGAGCAGATATTGTAATTCACTCTTTAACCAAATATATTTCAGGAAACGGAACTTCTTTAGGAGGAGTTATTATCGATGCAGGAAAATTTGACTGGTCGAACGGAAAATTCCCTGAATTTACAGAACCTTCTGCAGGATATCACGGTTTAGTGTATCATCAAGCTTTAGGAAATGCCGCTTTTATTGCAAAAGCAAGAATCGAAGGTTTACGTGATTTTGGTGCAGCTTTGAGTCCGTTTAATGCTTTTCAGATTATTCAGGGATTAGAAACATTACCAATCCGAATCAAGAAACATAGCGAAAATGCTTTGGCTTTGGCCTCTTGGTTAGAAAAACAAGATGAGGTGGTTTGGGTAAATTATCCAGGTCTTAAAAACAACAAATATTATGACTTAGCACAGCAATATTTACCAAAAGGACAAAGTGGAGTAATCACTTTTGGACTAAAAGGTGGTTTTGATGCCGCTAAAAAAGTAGTCGATCAGACTAAGTTGTTCTCGCTTTTGGCCAATATTGGTGATACAAAATCACTGATTATTCACCCGGCAAGTACAACACATCAGCAATTGTCTGATGCTGACCAATTAGAAACGGGAGTTTCAAAAGATTTAGTTCGACTTTCTGTCGGAATTGAAGATATCGAGGATTTAATAGCTGATTTGCAGGCTGCTTTCGCAAGCGTTACCCAATCGCAATACAGTATTAATAAAAATTAGGTTTTTTTGTTTTTTGTTTGAAAAATTGCCTTTAGTAGCGTGAGTTCTGCTAGAGGTGATTTTTTATAAAAGAAATTCAATATAAAAAATTTCACCATATAAGTGATTATAAGTTCATTTTAGTAGAGACGCACAGCAGTACCGTCTAAATAATATGCGTTGATAATATTACATGAACTTATAATCACTTATATGGTTTAATCAACCCCAATAAATTAGAAATTATGTCAAAGCTTAAAATAAATATCATCCTTTTTGGAATTGGAAATATCGGAAGCACTTTGATCAATCAAATCATCGAAAGCCAGGATTTTTTTCTTGAAAGTAAGAACATTGATTTTCATTTTCCAATTATAACAAATTCAACAGTAGCTTTTTTCGAGAAAGAAGGCGTGGGATATGCCTGGGAAACCAATTTTCTTGAATTGGCAGTTCCGTTTAAAGTGCAGGATATTATTGAATTTGCCAAAGAAAACGAATTTGAGAACTTAATAGCCGTTGATGCTACAGCAAGCGACGAGCTCATTGATCATTATAATACTTTGATCGAGAACGGATTTAATATAGTAGCGGTAAATAAAAAAGCCAATACATTGCCTATTGATTTATATAAAGAAATCAGGGCGAATCTTAAAAAATACGACAAAGAATTTTTGTATGAAACATCAGTAGACACAGGTTTTCCGGTATTGCAAACCTTGAGAGATTTGTATTATTCAGGAGAAAAAATCACAAAGATCCGAGGAGTTTTCTCAGACAATCTGAGTTATGTCTTTAATAGATTTGCTAACGAAGAAGCTACTTTTTCATCCCTTTTAAAAGATGCAAGCTTATTAGGTTTAATGCGCTCTACTTTTAAAGAAGATTTATCAGGAAATGATACGGCAAGAAAACTACTGATTCTGACAAGGGAAATTGGGAAGGATTTTGATTTCTCTGATATAAAAATTAATTCGCTTATCACAGAAGAACATCTGGAGAAAAACGGAATCCTTAATAAAGATGCCATCGACAAATCATTTAAAATTGCCAAAATAGCCCAGGCAGATAATCATGTCCTGAGATACGTAGGTGAATTTGATTTGCAGAAAAATACTTTAGAAGTCAAATTAGTTTCAGAACCAGTTTGGTCAGCCATTGGTCAGTTAAAAGGGTCAGATACCATTTTTGAAATTTATACCCAATCTTATGCCGATGTTCCAATAGCAATTCAAAGCGCCTCGGCATGTAAGCAGGCCATTTCAAGAGGGATAATAACTGACATTTTAAAAGTAGCCGAAAAAATTAAAAATAAAGAAGTAGTTTGGCTGTAAGTGGTTTCGAATAGTAGTTAGTTGTTCTTTGATATAATGAAACAGGAAAGTTCATTACGTATTTTTTTGTAGGTTTTAACGCTCAATTATTTAAATCTTAAATTTGTAAGATGTTTTTTAACGATAAAAAGATGTTTTTTAACGTTTTTTAGGATTAATTTGCTGATCCTCACTTGCATAATTGAAAAAATATTCGCACATTTGTAATACCTCAAAATTACCAGAAAAATAAACTTAATATTCTGAAAATAGTTATGTCGATCGGGACAAAAGTTGAAACAACTTTATTTCTTAATTGATTAAAAAAGAAGATAAAAGTAAAAAGATTTCGGCAGTTTCCGGGAAGCTTATTAAAATAAAACAAATGCAAGAATTTTTTAAAATAGCAAGTAAATCCAAGATGAATAAATCCCTACAGATGAACAAGATGTTTAATGTCGCACGTATTTGTGTACGCGTCTGTTGATACTAAAAGTATATATAAGTTGTATAAAACTTAAACCCTTTTGGTATTGTGATCCAAAAGGGTTTTTTTATTCCATTTGGTTGCCATAACAAAAAATTAAACAAATAATAAATATTATAAAACGTAAACTAACATAAATTTAAATATCATGAGCAAATTAAACTACATAACAAAAACGTTTTCTACATTGAAAAACTTGAGAGCTAAAAGAAACAATCCGCCGCCGCCAACAAATGAATTGGTACATCCTAGATTCGGGATAACTGAGGCAGATAAGATAGCAGAGAAAAAAGAGCCAAATTCATTATTATTTTTGATGTATTCAAAAGAGAATGAAACACTTTTTATCTAAATCAAAAAGTATCATAAAATAGGGGAATACCTGCTTAATTTTACTGGGCAAATTGTTCGGTAATTTTTTGCGTACAATAGTTTTTGGTTGAATTATGTTTAAGAAATTAAGCAATCAGTTTCGATAAAATTTGTTTGTTTAAGAAATTAGTAGTTAATTTGCACCTTTAAGTTCAAGCACGTATTGAAAATGTTATAAAGAAAGGACGAGGGATTAGACCCGATGAATCCTTAGCAACCCTTCGTTAAATCGAAGAAGGTGCTGCATTCTACCACGCCCAAACGTGGAAAGATAACAACAAGAATTTTCTAGTTTCACTCTAGTACTTTCTTTCTAATATTTCCACATACAAATCAAAATTAAAAAGATTTGAAATTGGAAAATATACCAAGTCCCATTATAATTCAAGATTTCATCACAGAAAGTGGTGCATCATATCCATTATTGCCATTAAGTTTTACACTTTCCGGTGTACCACTGAATAGCGCGCCTATTGTTTTGGTCAATCATGCTTTGACTGGAAACGCTCAGGTTACTGGCGAAAATGGCTGGTGGAATGACTTAATTGGCGACGAAAAAACAATCGATACCCATAAATATACCGTATTAGCATTCGACGTTCCCGGAAACGGAAATGATTCGTTTGTAATCGAAAATTATCAGGACTTCACCACAAGAGATATGGCCCGTATTTTTATAAAAGGTCTGGAGGCATTAAATATCAGCCAATTGCACACCATTATTGGAGGTTCTGTTGGTGGAGGAATTGCCTGGGAAATCCTTGCATTAGAACCTAATATTACCCGAAACTTAATCCCGATTGCGACCGACTGGAAATCGACCGACTGGATGATTGCTAATTGTTATTTACAAGAGCAAATCCTGAACAATTCTTCAAGACCTATCGAAGATGCCAGAATTCATGCCATGTTGTGTTACCGCTCTCCTGAATCATTCAAAGAAAAATTTCAGCGTACGATCAATACCAATCTCTCGATCTTTAATATCGAAAGCTGGCTGGCGCATCACGGCGAAAAATTACAAAAGAGATATCAATTGTCATCTTATAAACTGATGAACCAATTGCTCAAAACCATAGACATAACCAGAAATAGTGACGATTTCGAAACTTTAATGTCCAGAACAAATGCAGCGATTCATATTATCGGGATCAACTCTGATTTGTTTTTTACACCAAAAGAAAATCGCGAAACTTTTCAGGAATTAAAGAAGTTCAAAGACAATGTTTTTTACAGCGAAATAGATTCGGTTCACGGACATGACGCTTTTTTAATCGAGTACAAACAATTAGATCATTTACTTGCCGATATTTTTAAGGCAGAAACAATAGAAAAATAAAATGAAAATATTAAAATTTGGAGGCAAATCGTTATCAAACGGAGAAGGACTTAACAAAGTAGTTTCAATCATTTCTGATAAAGTAAATCAAGGAGAACAAATTGCAGTTGTGGTTTCTGCCCGTGGAAATGCAACAGACGAATTAGAATATATTTTAAAACTTGCTGCTAAAAATGGTAGTTACAAACCATTATTTGAGAATTTTAAAGCCTATCAGATATCAGATTATCCGCAGGTAGATTTATCTGAAGAGTTTAATATTTTAGAGAAACTTTTTGAAGGCGTTAGTTTAATTGGCGATTACAGCAATAAAATAAAAGATCAGATTTTATCCAAAGGCGAATTGCTTTCGGCTAAATTGCTGACGGCTATTTTAAAAGAAAAAGGAATTCCTGCTAATTTTGTCGATTCAAGAGAATTGCTAAAAACCGACTCTAAATTTGGTGATGCACAGCCATTAGAGCAGCTTTCTAAGAAAAATGTTGTCAATTATTTCAAAGAGCACAACGGTTCGACGGTGAATATTGTTACTGGTTTTATTGGTTCGAACAACAATAACGATACAACAACTTTAGGAAGAAACGGCAGTAATTATACCGCATCATTAATTGCAAATTATTTGAATGCCGAAGAATTACAAAACTTCACCCACGTTGACGGAATTTACACAGCAAATCCTGATTTGGTTGCTGATGCTAAAAAGATCGAATTTTTGTCTTTTAATGAAGCGAACGAATTGGCCAATTTTGGCGCAACAATCCTTCATGCCAAAACGATAATTCCTTTATTAGAAAAAAATATTCCGCTTCGTATTTTAAATACATTCAATCACGAAAACCGCGGAACATTAATTACATCAGATTCAGCTAAAGAAGGAATCAAAACACTTTCGGTTTTAGAGAATTTATCATTGGTAAATCTTGAAGGACGCGGATTGCTTGGGAAATCCGGCGTTGATGCCCGAATTTTTAAAGTAATGGGCGATCACAATATTAGTGTAAGTATCATTTCGCAAGGTTCTTCAGAAAGAGGAATCGGCTTGGTTGTGGCTACAGATAAAGCAACAACGGCTATGATCGAATTAGAAAAAGAGTTCGAAAATGATTTTTATTCTAAAGATGTAAACCAGATTACGGTAACAGATAATGTTTCGGTAATTTCGATTATCGGGCAGGATTTAAGTACTTTTCATAAACCTTACACCGCATTAATCAAAAATAAAATTGTTCCAATTTTGTTTAACAATACCGTTACGGGTAAAAACGTGAGTTTGGTCGTTAAAAAATCAGAACTTAATAAAGCGTTGAACGTAATTCATGGAGAGATTTTTGGAGTTTCTAAAAAAATCAACATTGCCATTTTCGGTCACGGATTGGTAGGTGGAACTTTGATCAATCAAATTTTAGAATCTGCTGCAGCAATCGAAAAACGTAAAGACATTAAACTGAATGTTTTTGCTATTGCGAATTCTAAAAAATTACTTTTAAATAAAAATGGCGTAACTTCAAACTGGAAAAATGACATTCAAAAAGAAGGTCTTGAATATACCATAAATGATGTAATTGCTTACGCGAACCAACACCATTTAGAAAACTTAATTGCGATTGATAATACAGCAAGTGCCGCTTTCGTAGAAAATTATATTTCGTTGATAGAGAGTAGTTTCGACCTGATCTCATCAAACAAAGTAGCCAATACATTAAGTTATGGCTTTTATAAAGAATTGAGAAAATCATTAGCAGATAATCAGAAAAATTATTTATATGAAACCAATGTTGGTGCAGGTTTACCGTTGATTGATACGATTAAATTATTACATCTATCAGGTGAAAATATCACTAAAATAAAAGGGGTTTTCTCAGGAACATTGAGTTATTTATTCAATAATTTCTCTGCAAAAGATGCTCCTTTTAGTGAGATTCTGCAAGAAGCAATTGATAACGGATATACAGAACCGGACCCGCGTGAGGATTTATGTGGAAATGATGTGGGAAGAAAATTATTGATCCTGGCAAGAGAGTTAGATTTACAAAATGAGTTTGAAGAAATCTCGATTCAGAATTTGATTCCGGAACATTTACGTGACGGAAACGTATCAGATTTCTTAACTAAACTAAAAGAATTTGACCCAATTTACGAGAAAATAAAAGCCGATCAAAAGCCAAATCATGTATTAAGATACATTGGTGAATTGTCTGGAGATTTACAAAATGACAAAGGAATTCTGGAAGTAAAATTAGTTTCAGTACCATCTGATACTGCTTTAGGAGGATTAAAAGGATCTGATTCTTTCTTCGAAATTTATACAGAATCTTACGGAGATCGCCCAATTGTAATTCAGGGAGCCGGTGCAGGTTCTGCAGTAACGGCGAGAGGAGTTTTTGGAGATATTTTGAGATTATCAGATAAAGGGTAAAAGAATTTAGTCCCGAAACTTCGGGATACAGTGTTGATTTTTAAAAGCCGATTAATGAACATTTAGGAATGAAAAACGTACTGATTTTACTATTTTTTTCGAACATTTTGACTGCTCAGATTTCTAATGTTATTAGAAATAAAGACAGTTATAGGCAAGATGTTTTTTCTTATAAAGGAGTTAGGACAATTCAAATAGACGAAGTGAGTGCTGTTGGAAATGAGGACAACGTATTTATTTTTTCGAAAATTGAAAAAAATGCCAATCCTGATAAAATGTATTTCCAAAGATTTACAAAAGTCAATGATAAATGGATTGTAAAATCTATTCTTGAAGTAAATCATAACGGAATTATTTCGGCCTGGGGAAGCAGAAAAGCTTTTGCAGATTACAATAAAGATAAGAGTGTTGATGCTCTTTTTATTTACGGACTATATGATTCAGATTTTAAACAACAATCTGTTCATTTGGTTTTTTCGCAAAAAGATCAATTCTATACGATAGAATCCAGTGTTTATGATGATTTTAAAACAGATCAATTCTCACCTAATTTTAAATCTTTAGATGCAGAATCTAAAAAACAGATTTTAGAATACTGGGGGAAATTAGACAAAAAAGACAAATAACTTAGGAAAACAAAAAACATGAAAGTAACCTTAAACAGAGTAAACGACGCATTTCATTTTAAACTCAAAAATGAGCGTGGTCATGTAGTTGATGTTGATAGCAGAGCCGAGTTTGGCGGAAGCGATTTAGGTGCAAGTCCAATGGAATTAGTATTGATGGGTGTTGCAGGATGCAGTGCTATTGATATGATTTCGATATTAAAGAAACAACGTCAGGAAATAACTTCTTTTAACGCTGAGGTAGAAGGAGAACGCGTAAAAATTGGAGAAGCGACGCCATTTAAAGAAATCAATGTGGTTTTTTATTTAGAAGGTGACATCAATCCCGAAAAGGCGCAAAAAGCGGCACAACTTTCTTTTGAGAAATATTGTTCAGTAGCCAAAACGGTTGAACCAACGGCTACAATAAAATACAAAGTTGTTTTAAACGACAAAGAATTATAGAATTAGAAAATGAGTCAATTTGATAATTAGATAATTTTTACCCTTACTGATTACATCACAAATATTTGCATCAATTTCTTAGTGAATCTCTGAGTTTCTTTTGCGGGTCTTTGTGAAATTAAAAAAAGAATTAGTGCCAATTGGTGCAATTCGTGTTAAAATAAAAAAAAATGAACGAAGAAGAATTTGGCTTTGAAACTTTAGCCATAAGAACACATTTAGAAAAAACACAATTTCAGGAACATTCAACTCCTTTATATTTATCATCAAGTTTTGTATTTGAGGATGCAGAGGATATGAGAGCGTCTTTCACTGAAGAAAAAGTACGTAATATCTACTCACGTTTTAGCAACCCAAACACAACCGAGTTTGTAGATAAAGTTTGTGCTATGGAAAGTGCTGAAGCAGGTTATGCTTTTGCAACTGGAATGGCTGCAATATATTCAACTTTTGCTGCATTGCTGGAATCAGGCGATCATATTGTTTCTGCAGGAAGCGTTTTTGGGTCGACTCACGCGTTGTTTATGACTTATTTTCCAAAATGGAATATTGAAACCACTTATTTTGATATTAATAAGCCTGAAACAATAGAGAGTTTTATTAAACCAAATACCAAAATTTTATACGCAGAAACGCCTACAAATCCAGGTGTAGATGTAATTGATTTAGAATTATTGGGTCAAATAGCTAAAAAGCACAACTTGATTTTAATTATCGATAATTGTTTTGCTACGCCATATATTCAGCAGCCAATTAAATACGGTGCTGATATAGTGATTCATTCTGCGACAAAATTAATCGACGGACAAGGTCGTGTTTTAGGAGGAGTTGCAGTTGGAAATGCAGAATTAATTCGTAAGATATATTTATTTTCAAGAAATACAGGACCGGCAATGTCGCCTTTTAATGCGTGGGTTTTGTCCAAAAGTTTAGAGACTTTGGCAGTTCGTGTTGATAAACATTGCGAAAATGCCTTAAAAGTAGCAGAGTTTTTAGAAAATCATCCTAATGTTGAGAGTATTAAATATCCGTTCCTAAAATCGCATCCAAAGTATGAAATTGCCAAAAAGCAAATGCTTTTGGGAGGTAATATAATTGCCATTGAAATTAAAGGTGGAATCGAAGCAGGAAGAAAATTTCTGGATAAGATTAAATTATGTTCTCTTTCGGCAAATATTGGAGACGTAAAAACTATTGTAACACACCCGGCATCGACAACACATAGCAAATTATCTGTAGAAGAAAAGTTAGCTGTTGGAATTACAGAAGGCTTGGTGCGAGTTTCTGTAGGTTTGGAAACCGTAAAAGATATTATTGCCGATTTAGATCAGGCGCTTTCTTAGATAATTTTATATTGAAGAGTTTAGATCTTATTATACCATAAATGGCGATTTTTAATTGTAAATTAGTTACGGTTGAAAATCGCTTTTTATTTATATTTTCTTAAACCATACTAATTTAGTAGAACTTACTTTTTCATTGTGTTATTTTTCTCATTCAAAAAGCTTATTTTTGTTGCAGAAAAATATGCAGTTTGTTATTTTAGACATAAATCTAAACTGAACATTCTACAATCTAAATTTATTTAAGTGCTTTCAAAGAAAACAAAATACGGAATTAAGGCTTTAACTTATTTGGCTAGACGTGAAAATAATGAACCTGTACAGATTGCCGAAATTGCTAAAAGCGAACATATTTCGATAAAATTCTTAGAAAGTATATTGTTATTGCTGAGAAATTCCGGTTTCCTTGGAGCTAAAAAAGGAAAAGGCGGAGGTTATTACCTGATAAAAGATCCAAAAGATATCAGTATGGCCAAAGTGTACCGTATTCTTGAAGGTCCAATAGCTTTGCTGCCTTGCGCAAGTCATAACTTTTATGAAAGATGCGATGATTGCGATGATGAAACTACTTGTGCAGCAAGACGTTTAATGATGGAAGTTCGTGATAATACACTTAAAATATTAGAAAGTAATTCTTTGGCAGATATTGCATTTTAGTTTTAACCATATAATTTATGTAAGGCAATATAAGTGTCGCTTTGAATAAACTTCGTAAGTTTTTATTAAATGAACTTATATCACTTATATGGTAGAGAAATTAAAAAATCAATTTATATCCGGCTAAGAAAAGCATTACGGCAATAGCATTTCGTAGAAATAAATCAGGAACTTTTCCACTTAGCATACTTCCAATAAAAATTCCGGGAAGGGATCCCAATAATAGCTGGCCCAATAAAACTAAATCTAAATTTCCCATTGAGGCGTGCCCAATTCCGGCAACAAGAGTTAGCGGAACAGCATGGGCAATTTCGGTTCCTACCAAACGAGGCGTTGGTAAAAGCGGATACAGGAAAAATAAAGTAACCGTTCCTAAAGCTCCGGCACCAATAGATGTTAAAGTTACAGTTGCGCCCAATAATACCCCAATCCCGATAGTCAGCATGTTTTGAGTATGACTTTCGCTGTGAAATTTATCTCCCGCATGTTTTTGAGAATACACTAAAAGCTTCTTTTTGAATAGAATTGCAATTGAAGTAAAAAGCAATGCCCAGCCTAAACTGTATTTTATAACGGAATTTATAGTCGAAATATCTGTTTTAATGCTGTTTAGTATCCATAGCGTTAGTAAAGCTGCAGGAACACTTCCTAAAGTTAGCCAACCCGTGATCTTCCAGTTGATGTTTCCTTTTTTGTGGTGTACAAATACGCCTCCCATCTTGGTAAAAGCAGCATATAATAAATCGGTTCCAACGGCTGTTGTCGGGGGAATACCAAAATACAATAAAATTGGAGTCATTAATGAACCGCCCCCAACACCTGTCAATCCCACAACAAAACCTACTACCAAACCTGCAATTACAAGACCTATCTGAAAATCCATGAATAAAAATTTGCTGTAAAAATAAGAACAATTTTATAATAATCCGATGGATTTGGTAGACTTTAAAGTAGTATATTTGCAAATGAATATCTTTAATGTTTTATGTGGTTGAAATACAAGTCGATACGATTTTTAACTTAAGAAGCCAATTTGTTATATTTTTTAAACTTGCGGCTTGCTTAACCAAAAGAGGATTAGAGTTGTAAAAAACTTAAATAATGTTTTGATATTTAGAAATAAGTACTAATTTTGCATAGTAATCTATTAAGCCGATAGGGTAATAGATTTATCAGCACAAAACCAAGCCATTAATATGGAAAAAGAATTAAAAATTAATAGTTATGATGTTAGATCTGATGCATCAATAAAAGAAAAGTTGTGGGTTGTTATTCCTGTGGTTTTGTTAATAGGTTTGTTGTCTACGTTGATATACAAACATCATGCTGAATTTTCAATAGAGGGATTAGTTTCTGGATTTGATGCAGATTTTTTAATTTTTTTTGCTATTGGAGTTTTTGCTCAGTTAGTAGACGGGACATTAGGAATGGGTTACGGAGCTACTTCAACTTCATTTTTATTGGCTTACGGAGTTCCGCCGTTAATTAGCAGTACAGGAGTTCACGTTGCAGAAATGTTTACAACAGGAGCGTCAGCGATTTCGCATCATAAATTCGGAAATATTAATAAAAAGCTGGTAAAACATTTATTAATTCCGGGAGTTTTAGGTTCGATTATAGGGGCTTATTTACTGTCTGATGTTATTAGCGGAGATGTTATAAAACCATTTATTGCGGTTTACATGATGGTATTAGCAGTTATTATCATTAGAAAAGCATTAGCTAAAACTATCGTTAAAAAGAAAACAAAAAAGCTTGGATATTTAGCCACTTTTGGAGGTTTTATGGATGCTGTTGGCGGTGGCGGATGGGGGCCAATCGTAACGTCTACATTATTAGGACGTGGTAGGAATCCAAGATATACAATTGGTTCTGTAAATGCAGCTGAATTTGCAATTTCGTTTGCAAGCGGAATTACTTTCATGCTTTTTGGAGGAATTCACGGCTGGCAGGTTATTATAGGATTGATTTTAGGAGGAGTAATTGCAGCACCATTAGGAGCTTATTTGGTAAATAAAATCAAAAGAAAACCAATGATGGTTGCAGTTGGAATATTAATTATATTATTGAGTTTGAAAACATTATCTAAATTATTGTAATAAGTTTTTTAGAAAGGGAAAGAAAGAGATTATGAGTGCGACAATTATACAATCATTATTAGATAAAACAAAAGATTTTTCGCTGGAAGAAACGTTGGTTTTTTTAGCAAATGAATATCCGGAAAAAGTAATTTTTTCGACTTCTTTTGGTCAGGAAGATCAGGTAATTACAGATTTTATTGCAAAAAGTAATACTGATATTACCATTTTTACCTTAGATACCGGAAGATTATTTCAGGAGACTTATGATGTTTTCCACAAGACATTAAAAAAATACAAAAAACAAATAGAAGTTTACTTTCCCGAAGCGGCATCAGTAGAAAATCTATTGAAGCAAAAAGGACCAAACAGCTTTTATGATTCGGTTGAAAACAGAAAAGAATGCTGTTTTATTCGTAAAGTGGTTCCGTTACGAAAAGCCTTGGCAGGAAACTCAGTTTGGATTACAGGTTTAAGAGCCGAACAATCTGAGAATAGAAACGACTTACAATTGTTTGAATACGATGGAGGTTTCGAAATTATTAAATTCAATCCGTTATTAAAATGGACTCTAGAAGAAGTAGAAACGTATTTATCAGAAAATAATGTTCCTCAAAATGCCTTACACAAACAAGGTTTCGTAAGCATAGGATGTGCGCCATGCACAAGAGCAATTTTCCCCGGTGAAGATATAAGAGCTGGAAGATGGTGGTGGGAATCAAGCCATAAAGAATGTGGTTTGCATAGTGCGAAGAAAGATTAAGAGAGGCTTAAGAAGCAAGAGAAGAGAATAGAATAAAGAATATAGATCGAGTTCCAGAGGAACGATTTATATTGTAGCGTCGGGTTTCAACCCGATGGAATTGTCAGATTGTGATGTATTTAGAATAAAGCAACGCATTAAAATCCGTTGAAAAAACAAAAACAAAAAACACAGAATAACGATGGTTTAGAAGTTTTAGATTAAACTCACAACGATTTAAAACTAAAAAAACTATCAAGCATTAAACAAAATATCAAATGAGTTCAAGTTCAGTATTAAAAACAAACGCTTTAGAGAGTGAAGCGATATACATTTTCAGAGAAGTAATTTCGCAATTTGACAAGCCTGTTTTACTTTTTTCTGGGGGAAAAGATTCTATAACATTAGTGCGTTTGGCACAAAAAGCATTTTTTCCGGCAAAAATTCCGTTTCCTCTTTTGCACGTTGATACGGGACACAATTTCCCTGAAACAATAGCTTTTAGAGATAAATTGGTAGAAGAATTAGGTTTAGAACTAATTGTTCGTAATGTTCAGGATGCTATCGATGAAGGAAAAGTGGTAGAAGAAACCGGAAAGTATTCCAGTAGAAACAGCTTGCAGACAATCACACTTTTAGATGCGATCGAAGAATTTAAATTTGATGCTTGTATTGGTGGTGCACGTCGTGATGAAGAAAAAGCGAGAGCAAAGGAACGTATTTTTTCAGTTCGTGATGATTTTGGTCAATGGGATGAAAAAAATCAACGTCCGGAGTTATTTGATATTTTGAACGGAAAAATAGAAAATGGTCAAAACGTTCGTGTTTTCCCAATTTCAAACTGGACAGAATTAGATGTTTGGAGTTATATCGAAAAAGAACATATCGAGATTCCATCGATCTATTTTTCACATAAAAGAAAAGTTTTTTTGAGAGATGGTTTAATTTGGTCGCATTCTCCTTATGTATACCAGGAAGAAGATGAACAAATCGAAGAAAGAATTGTTCGTTTCAGAACCGTTGGAGATATGAGTTGTACCGCTGCTGTTGAATCTTATGCTGCAACAATTCAGGAAGTTGTTGGAGAAATCAGAGAATCGACTATTTCTGAAAGAGGAGCCAGAATCGATGACAAACGTTCTGAAGCCGCAATGGAAAAGAGAAAACAACAAGGATACTTTTAATTCAATTAAAATTTTAGTATTAAAAATTAAAATCAAAAAAACATACAGCTTTAATTTTTAGATAAAGTTTTTCAGCAACTTGAGACCTGAAACTTGAAACAAAAAAATTAAACCTGAAACAAAAATATTAGAATGGAAGTTTTAAAAATAGCAACAGCAGGTAGTGTAGATGATGGGAAAAGTACTTTGATTGGAAGATTATTGTACGATACAAAATCATTGACGACTGACAAAATAGAAGCAATCGAAAAAAGCAGTAAACAAAAAGGATATGATTATCTTGATTTTTCATTGGCAACTGATGGTTTAGTAGCAGAGAGAGAACAAGGAATCACGATTGATGTTGCTCATATTTATTTTTCGACTGCAAAGAAAAGTTATATTATTGCCGATACTCCGGGTCACGTAGAATATACCAGAAACATGGTTACAGGAGCTTCGACTTCTCAGGTTTCTATTATTTTAATCGATGCCAGAAAAGGTGTAATTGAGCAAACCTACCGTCACTTTTTTATCAATAATTTATTGAGAGTAAAAGAGGTAATCGTGGCAATCAATAAAATGGATTTAGTTGATTATTCTGAAGAAGTTTACAATAAAATCAAAGCCGATTTTCAGGCATTAAACGCTAAAAGTACTTTCAAAGAACAAAACGTAAGCTACATTCCGTTAAGTGCAATCAATGGCGGAAACGTGGTGGATCAATCTAAAGATATGCCGTGGTATACAGGTCAGACTGTTTTACAACATTTAGAAGGATTAGATTCTGCAGATGTTTTTGAAACAGGAAAAGCACGTTTCCCGGTTCAAACTGTGATTCGCCCTAAAACAGAAGAATATCATGATTTTAGAGGTTACGCAGGAAAATTATATGGAAACTCTATTAAAGTAGGAGATGCCGTAACGGTTTTACCTTCTTTAACCGAATCTAAAGTAAAAAATATTCACTTTTTCGATAAACAATACGATGAAGCTGTTGCAGGTTCTTCAATCACAATCGAATTAGAAAATGACATCAATGTAACAAGAGGCGATATGATTGTAAAATCAGCTGAGCTTCCAAAAATTGAAAAAGAAATCAATACAACCGTGTGTTGGATGGACAGTAAAAAACTGGTTGCGGGTACAAAATATATTGTACAACACAACACCAATTCGGTTTTGGCAAAAGTAGAAAGCATTAAAAATACCATTTCAACTGATTATTCAGGTACGAAAGAAGCTTCACAATTAGCCATAAACGAAATAGGAGAAGTAAGCATCAAATTAAGTAAACCATTATATTTTGATGCCTATAACGATAATAAATCAAACGGCGCTTTTATCTTAATTGATACAGCAACCAATACCACCGCTGGAGTTGGATTTATTAGATAAACCTGCTATAAGCTTTAGGCTGTAAGCTTTAAGCGAAAATGTATAACGAGATATTTTAAAAGCTTATGGCATATAGCCTAAAGCTTAAAGCAAATAAAAAGCCTAAAGCCAAAAACAAATGGAAAGTTTTAGAACAGAAATAGAAAATCCGATCGTTCAGAAAGAGATCATCGATTTAGAAAAAAAGATTCATTTATTCCGTGGAGGAAAAATTGATGATGAGCGTTTTCGTAGTCTTCGTTTAGCGCGAGGAATTTACGGACAACGTCAGGAAGGCGTTCAAATGATTCGTATTAAATTGCCTTATGGTAAAGTAACCAGCGAACAATTGGTACGTATTACTAAAGTTTCTGATGAATATTCTACAGGACGTTTGCATATTACAACACGTCAGGACATTCAGATTCACTATGTAAGTCTGGACAGAACTCCGGAACTTTGGGCAAATTTGGCAAAAGACGATGTTACCTTGCGTGAAGCTTGTGGTAACACCGTAAGAAATATTACAGGAAGCGAATTGGCAGGTGTAGATGTAAATGAGCCATTTGATGTTTCGCCTTATGCACATGCTTTATTTCAATACTTATTAAGAAATCCTATTTGTCAGGAAATGGGGCGTAAATTCAAAATTTCGTTCTCATCATCTGATGAAGATACCGCGTTGAGTTATTTGCATGATTTAGGATTTATCCCGAAAATTGTTGATGATGTTCGCGGTTTCAAAATCATGTTTGGAGGAGGTTTAGGATCTCAACCAGCACATGCTGAATTACTATCAGAATTTGTACCGGCAAACGAAATCATTCCAACAGCAGAAGGTATCATCCGTATTTTTGACAGATACGGGGAACGTGCCAAAAGAATGAAAGCGCGTATGAAATTTTTAATCAAAGAAATGGGAAGAGATGTTTTCCTTGATTTGGTTGAAAAAGAGAAAAAAGCAATTGCTTTTGAAACTTACGAAATTGATACCACAGCTTTTGACGGGCCAATTGCGGAGCCGTTATTAGAAACGCCAGCCGTTACTATCGAAGATACTGCAGCTTATGAAGCGTGGAAAAAATCGAATGTAATTGCTCAGAAACAAGAAGGTTATTACGCTATTGGGATCAAAGTTTTATTAGGAGATTTTTATACCGATAAAGCTAGATTATTAGCTGATTTAATTAAAAATTACGCAGCCAATGAATTACGTTTTTCATTGCGTCAAAATATTGTAATACGTCACGTAAAAGAGGCAAATTTACCTTTCTTTTATCAGGAATTAGCCAAATTAGGATTTGTAGATTTAGGATATAATTCTACAGCAGATATTACAGCATGCCCGGGTACAGATACTTGTAATTTGGGGATTGCAAGTAGTACCGGAATTGCTGAAGAATTAGAAAAAGTGCTCAATGCAGAATATCCTCAGTATTTAAACAATCAGGAAATCGAGATTAAGATTTCCGGTTGTATGAATGCTTGTGGGCAACACAATATGTCGGCAATTGGTTTTCAGGGAATGTCAATCAATTCAGGAAAATTAGTCGCTCCGGCTTTGCAGGTTTTATTAGGTGGTGGAAGATTAGGCAATGGTGCAGGACGCTTTGCTGACAAAGTAATCAAAATTCCAAGCCGTAGAGGACCAGATGCATTACGTACGATCTTAAATGATTTTGATGCGAATGCAAACGGAGAAAAATTCCTTAATTATTATGATCTTAAAGGAGAGAAATATTTCTATGAAATTTTGAAACCTTTCGCAGACGTAACCAATTTAACCGAAGCTGATTTTATAGACTGGGGTAACGCAGATAACTACGTAAAAGCAGTTGGAGTAGGAGAATGTGCCGGAGTTGTAATTGACTTGGTTGCAACTTTATTATTAGAAGCCAAAGATAAATTGACTTTCGCACAAGAATCTTTCGACGAAGGAAAATGGTCAGATGCCATTTACCATGCTTATGCAGGATTTGTAAATGGAGCAAAAGCATTGTTGCTTTCAGAAAATGAGAAAACAAATAATCACGCCGGAATTGTAGATTTATTTGATACTGTTTTTATTGCAACTGACAAAATTCAGTTACCAACAACATTTAGAGAATTGGTATATCAAATCAATCAAAATGAACCTACAGAAGCATTTGCGAAAGCATACATTCAACAAGGAATTTCATTTTTTGATACCATAGAAAAATACAGAGCTCAAGAATTAGCAAATGCATAATACAATAAAACCCAAAGTAACTTTAGTTGGCGCTGGTCCCGGAGATCCGGATTTGCTTACGCTGAAAGCTGTAAAAGCCCTTGCTGAAGCGAATGTGGTTTTGTACGATGCCTTGGCGAATGACGAAATATTTGCGCACGCTCCTAAAAATGCCATCAAAATTTTTGTTGGAAAAAAAATAGGAAATCACGCTTACACGCAAGATCAAATCAATCAGTTGATTGTAGATAATGCGTTAACCTACGGAAACGTAGTAAGATTAAAAGGTGGAGATCCGTTTATTTTTGGACGCGGAAGCGAAGAAATAGAATTTATCGAAAGTTTCGGAATCCCGACAGTTGTAGTTCCTGGAATATCTTCAGTGGTTGCAGTTCCGGCAAGTCAGGGAATTTCGATTACCAAAAGAGGCGTTTCAGAAAGCTTTTGGGCGATTACAGGAACAACTTCAGATAGGAAATTATCTTCAGATGTAGCTTTGGCCGCACAATCATCTGCAACGGTTGTTATTTTGATGGGAATGCACAAATTGCCTCAAATTATCGATTTGTTTCAAAAAGAAGATAAAGGAGATTTACCCGTTGCGATCATTCAAAACGGAACAACAGCCGAAGAAAAAGTAGGAGTTGGAACAGTAGATTCAATTTTAGAAGTTGTAAAACAGCAAAAATTAAGTTCGCCAGCAATTATCGTTCTGGGAAATGTGGTTCGCGAAAGCAACAAGTTAAAAGGATTTTACGAAGAATTTTTGTCAAAAGAAATCGTCCGATAATAAAAGTTCCGAAGGAACGATCCATATTATAGCGTCGGGTTTTAAACTGATGGAGGTATGGAATTAAATTTATTAGGTTAAAAAAGGCTGAATTTAATTTGATAAAATAAAAATCATCTAATTTTGATTGGATGAAAATAAAATAAAATGGAACAGAATGAATTATATCCAATATTCTTAAAACTTCACAATCTGAATGTTTTAATTGTTGGAGGAGGAAATGTTGGGTTAGAAAAGCTTTCTTTTTTACTAAAGTCGAGTCCCAATGCAAATGTTGAGGTTGTAGCGCCAAATTTCCATTTAGAAATAAAGGTTTTAGCTGATAAACATCCTTCGATTACATTAACAAAATCAAAGTTTAAGAAAAAAATGCTCAAAAAGCGTCACATGGTAATCGCTTGTACCGATGATTTAAAAGTCAATAAAAAGGTATACGATTTATCCCGAAAGCGTTATTTGATATGCAATATTGCCGATACGCCGGATTTATGTGATTATTATTTGGGCGGAATTGTAACGAAAGGAAATGTAAAAATTGCCATTTCGACCAACGGAAAATCGCCAACAACAGCTAAAAGGCTACGGGAGTTTTTTGAAGAAGTAATTCCTGAGGATATCAATAAAATGGTGGAAAACCTCAATGAATATAGGAAAACTTTAAAAGGGAATTTTGAAGAAAAAGTTAAAAGAATGAATGAGATAACTGATTCATTAAAAAATAAAGAATAGCTAAAGAGTTCCGGAGGAACGTTTCATATTGTAGCGTCGGGTTTTAACCCGATGAAAAAGATGACCGAATTACCGCTCATTAAAAAATAAAGAGTAAAAAATTTCGCAGGGAAATCAATGATAAAAATCATTGTCATTAGAATATATTATTCGTTTCTTTGTATTATTAAGAATGATTATAAACAACAACATAATGATTAAAACAGATATACTTATAATTGGAGCAGGACCAACAGGTTTATTTGCCGTTTTCGAGGCAGGATTATTAAAATTAAAATGTCATATTTTAGATGCTTTACCACAAGCAGGAGGACAGCTTTCAGAATTGTACCCTAAAAAACCTATTTATGATATTCCTGGTTTTCCGGAAGTTTTAGCAGGAGATTTAATTGATAACCTACAAGAGCAAATTAAACAATTTGAGCCAGGTTACACATTAGGAGAAAGAGCTGAAACAATCGACAAACAAGAAGACGGAAGTTTTATTGTAACCTCAAACAAAGGAACTAAATTTCACGCACCGGTTATTGCTATTGCTGGAGGTTTAGGAAGTTTTGAGCCTCGTAAACCACTTATAGAAGATATCGAGTTTTATGAAGATAAAGGAGTAAAATACTTCATCAAAAATCCGGAAAAATTCAGAGACAAAAGAGTTGTAATTGCCGGAGGAGGAGATTCAGCTTTAGACTGGAGTATATTCCTGGCGAATGTAGCTTCTGAGGTAACTTTAATTCACCGTAGAAATGAATTTAGAGGAGCGCTTGATTCGGTGGAAAAAGTACAGGAATTAAAAACAGCCGGAAAAATTAAATTAATTACTCCTGCAGAAGTAATCGGAATCAACGGTGCTGAGCATGTGGAGTCATTAGATATCGAAGAAAACGGAGCACACCGTAAAATCGAAACAGATTTCTTTATTCCACTTTTCGGATTAACGCCAAAATTAGGACCAATTGGAGACTGGGGATTAGAAATCGAAAAAAATGCTATTAAAGTAAACAATGCATTAGATTACCAAACCAATATTCCTGGAATCTTCGCCATTGGAGACATCAATACATATCCTGGAAAATTAAAGTTGATCCTTTGCGGATTCCACGAAGCGACTTTAATGTGTCAGGCAGCATACGGAATTATCAATCCGGGTAAAAAATATGTCCTTAAATATACAACAGTTTCTGGTGTAGACGGTTTCGACGGAACTCGTAAAGAAGCTCCAAAAGCGGTTGTTAAGGCGATTGTTTAAGTTGCTAAGACACTGAGTTGCTAAGTTTCTAAGATTTTTATATAGTAAGCCCAAACCATTTACGGTTTGGGCTTTTTTTGTTATTTATTCGACTTTTATAAATTAAAATGAGGAAGAGTTATTCATATCTTTATTGAGCAAAAAAAATTTAAAAAATCAAACGATATAAATGAAAAACAAGATAATTTTATGGTTGATTTCCTGTAGTTTCTTAGTTAGTTGTAAAGAACCAAAAAAAGAAATTATTACAGTAAAGCCAAAAGAAGTCAGTGCAAATAAATGCTTGCCTCATATTAAGGATAATCCGAAACTTCAGGATGAAATGGTTCTTGTCTTTGCAGACGAAGAGATTGATTCGATAGTATTTTCTAAAAACGAATTAAACAAAATTGAAATACTATTTCCGGTATTCAAAGCAAAATTTCCTTCAAATCCAAATGAATCATATGCAGGTAAAGCATGGGAGAATTATATAAATCAGGACGGAAAAGAGGAGACTATTACATTTGGCAGCGAAGTTGGTCGAGATGATTTTTGTTTAGTGTATGCTTATTATCTCAAACAAAAAAATGGAGAACAGAAATATAAATTAGAAAGAGAGAAACTAATTCAATTGTATCATGCTGTAAATGGGCTTTACCAAGGTTTAAATTATGGTGGAACCTATTTTGCACATCAATTTAAAAGACTATATGCAGATGCAGAATATTCTATCTATCAATTAGCGGTTGGGAAAGAATATTACGATAAGAAGTATGACTTTCAAAAACAGAAAAAATTATACATACAATCTTTAACTCAATATGTTGCAGACGAAGAGAGTCAAAATTCCTATAACCAAGATGATTCTATAGATGGTAAAGGAAAAAATAGTGAAAGAGCAAAAAGACTTCAAGGAGAAATAGATGTTTTACAAAAATTGATTACTAACTATTTCTATTTAAATGAAGTGCAAAAATTTGAAATGAACTATTATAAGTAATCCCAGAGGAATGTTATATTTATAGAAATTAAGATGTTTATGAGGAGAAACCCCGTTGGGGTGACATATTGATATTGCGACAATAATGTATCGCTCCGCTAGAGCTTTATTTTGTGGTGAATAATTTTTTCTATAAATATTACGCTCCGCTGGAGCTTTCTACAGAATGATGTTTTTTGCTATAAACATAATCTCCTCTAGAGCTTTTAATACAAGCAAAACATTAAACTTAGTGTCTTAGTACTCTAGAATCTCAGAAACTTAAAAAAAACTTGCAATTGTTCAGGTTATGTCTTTACTTTGCACTGTTCTTAAAATTACTGAAAGTTATCACGAAAGGCGGAGGGAAAGACCCAATGAAACCTTAGCAACCCTTTATCATAAAGAAGGTGCTACATTCTACTTTATACTACTCTTAGTATCAAAGATAGATAACACAAATACATAAAAGTATTTCTCAAAACTCTTCCTGACAACTTACAATATAATTTTACCGAATTCACTTTGGTATCATGAGCGAATCATTGGCGCATTTTTGCTGTCAATCGTTCCTGCTTTCGCCTATATCTCTCTCTGTTTCACTACGAGGATACTGGCTCAAACGAAGTTCACTGAACTGCTATGAAAAATAGAAATTAAGTGAAGTAATCGGGGCTAATTGGCCATGAATAGTGAATTTTTGGAATTAATGTGAATCAAAATTTCGTGATAAACCTGGCGGGTTTTTAAAACCCGTCAGGTTTAATAAACGTTAGAAATTATAATTAAAAAACTTAGCATCTTAGCGCCTTAGCGTCTTAGTAGCTAAAAGACAAATAAGTCATGGCAATAACAATTCAGGAAGCAATAAAAAAAAATATCCTAATCCTTGATGGAGCAATGGGAACTATGCTGCAACGCTATAATTTCTCCGAAGAAGATTTTCGTGGAGAGCGTTTCAAGGATTTTCCGCATCCGTTAAAAGGAAACAACGATTTACTATCCATAACACAACCACAAGCGATCCGCGATGTCCACGCCGCTTACTATGAAGCGGGTGCAGACATCGTAGAAACCAATACTTTTTCAGGAACTACGATTGGTATGGCCGACTATTTCCTGGAAGATTTGGTTTATGAATTAAACTACAAATCGGCTAAACTGGCCCGAGAAGTAGCCGATGAATTTACAGCCAAAAATCCGGACAAACCACGTTTTGTAGCCGGTTCGATTGGGCCAACAAACAGAACCGCAAGTATGTCACCAGACGTAAACGATCCGGGTTACAGAGCCGTAACGTTTGATGATTTACGAATTGCCTACAAACAACAAGTAGAGGCCTTAATGGATGGCGGATGCGATTTACTTTTGGTAGAAACCATCTTTGATACTTTAAATGCCAAAGCAGCACTTTTCGCGATCGAAGAAGTAAAAGACGAGCGTAATATTGATATTCCAATCATGGTTTCAGGAACGATTACCGATGCTTCAGGAAGAACACTTTCGGGACAAACGGTTGAAGCTTTCCTTATTTCAGTATCGCATATTCCGTTATTGAGTGTTGGTTTCAATTGTGCTCTTGGAGCCGATTTGTTGAAACCATATCTTAAAACATTGGCACAACATACTAGTTTTAATGTTTCGGCACATCCAAATGCAGGTTTACCAAATGCGTTTGGACAATACGATGAAACTCCGGAACAAACTCAGGCATTCATTAAAGAATATTTAGACGATAATTTAATCAACATAATTGGTGGTTGTTGCGGAACAACTCCGGATCATATTCGATTAATTGCTGAGGTTGCGAAAGATTATAAACCTAGAGTGGCACCTATATTTTCTTAAAAAAAACAATCTTTAAGAATGAAGCTATTGAGGATAATATTTGCTGTATTTATAATTTTTGGTTTGTTTGGATTTGGAGATAAAAAAGATTCAGTAGTAGTGAAACAAGAAATACCTACGGATTTTTATTTTACAATTCATGATGGAGGAAATGATGGTTATAATTCTCAATATAAAAGTTTTTATAGGAAATATTTAAATGAGGAAAAGACAATAAAAGTAGATTTAACGAAAGCAGAAATAGAAAAAATATACTCATTTATTGTCAAAATCAAATTTTTCCAAATGCCTATTGCATTCGAGCCAAAAGGAAAGGAAAATATAAAGGGGACAATACCAAGTTTTAATATGAGTGTAGTAGTTTTTGCGAATGGGAAAAAGAAATATGTCAGTTACGATAATGGTGCAACAAATGATGCAAATGACAAAAGAGCAAAACCTTTTTTAGACTTGTGCGATATGATTCGTGAAATTTTATATAAGAAAAAAGAAATTATAGAATTGTCAGAATCTGATTATCGATATGAATAATTAAAATATAAAACCGAGTGTCGCGTGAGGTATAGAAGCGGCTACCCCACAGCCTGACGAAGGAAGTGCGAGCACTAATAGCGGATAGCCCGGTTCGCCGCGGCGAAACACGCCCAAAATAAGACATTGAAAAGTAGAATGAGATTGCTTCGTTCCTCGCAAAGACAAGCAAGACGTTGAATAAAAATATAGAATAAAAACTCAGAACCTAAGCAACTTAGGAACTCAGTAACTTAGAAAAAATGGCAGAAAATAGAAGAGACCTTGTATTAGCAGGATTAGAACCGTTGATTATTACGCCTACGAGTGTTTTTGTAAACATTGGGGAACGTACAAACGTAACAGGTTCAAGAAAATTCCTTCGCCTGATCAAGGAAGAGAAGTATGACGAGGCACTTGATATTGCAAGACAACAAGTAGAAGGAGGAGCTCAAATCATCGATATTAATATGGATGAAGGGATGCTTGATGGTGTTCAGGCAATGACTAAATTTTTGAATTTAATTGCATCAGAACCCGATATTTCGAGAGTGCCGATTATGATCGACAGTTCGAAATGGGAAATCATTGAAGCAGGTCTAAAAGTAGTACAAGGAAAAAGCGTTGTAAACTCGATTTCATTGAAAGAAGGTGAAGAAGCCTTTATTCATCACGCTAAATTAATCAAACGCTACGGAGCTGCGGCTATTATCATGGCTTTTGACGAAGTAGGTCAGGCCGATAATTTTGACCGAAGAGTTGAGATTTGTCAGCGTTCGTATGATATTTTGGTTAACAAAGTTGGTTTTCCACCACAGGATATTATTTTCGATTTAAATATTTTTCCCGTTGCAACCGGAATGGAAGAACATCGCTTGAATGCTTTGGACTTTTTTAGAGGTACAAAATGGGTTCGCGAAAATTTACCACACGCACATATTAGCGGTGGTGTGAGTAACGTTTCGTTTTCATTTAGAGGAAACGATACCGTTCGTGAAGCGATGCACTCGGTGTTTTTATACCACGCGATCAAGAACGGAATGACAATGGGAATCGTAAATCCGGAAATGCTTTCGATTTATGATGATATCCCAAAAGATTTATTAGAACATGTTGAAGATGTAATCTTGAACAGACGTGACGATGCAACTGAACGACTATTGGATTTCGCCGAAAACGTAAAGGGTGAAGTAAAATCAGATGAAAAAGCGATTCAGGAATGGCGTTTAGGAACGGTTCAGGAGCGTATTACGCATTCATTGGTAAAAGGAGTTGACGCTTTTATTGAAGAAGATGTTGAAGAAGCACGTTTGGCAGCAACAAAACCTATTGAAGTTATCGAAATCAATTTGATGACAGGAATGAACGTTGTTGGAGATTTATTTGGAAGCGGAAAAATGTTCCTGCCTCAGGTTGTAAAATCGGCACGTGTAATGAAAAAAGCCGTTGCGTATTTATTGCCATATATTGAAGCAAGTAAACAAGCCGGAGACAAACAAGGAAACGGAAAAATATTGATGGCAACCGTAAAAGGGGATGTTCACGATATTGGTAAAAACATTGTTTCGGTGGTATTGGCTTGTAATAACTATGAGATTGTTGATCTTGGTGTTATGGTGCCTCCGGAAAAAATTATTGCTGCGGCGATTGAGCATAATGTTGACATTATTGGTTTAAGCGGATTGATCACACCTTCGCTTGACGAAATGGTGTATCTGGCCAAAGAATTAGACAAACAAGGAATTAAAATACCTATTATGATTGGTGGCGCAACGACTTCGCGCGCGCATACGGCCGTGAAAATTGCTCCTCAATATAGAGAAACTGTAATTCACGTAAACGATGCTTCGAGAGCTGTTACTGTTGCAGGAAATCTTTTAGATCATAACCGTAAAATATATGCAAGCGATATTCGCGCTGAATATGATGCTTTTAGAGAAACGTTTTTAAATCGTTCAAGAGATAAGAACTTCTTGACAATAGAACAAGCACGTAAAAATAAATTACTATTGGATTGGGATGAATATACGCCAACCAAACCAAAAGTAATTGGAAAACAAATTATCGAAGTAGAACTGGATGTTTTGGTTCCGTATATCGACTGGACACCATTTTTTAGAACTTGGGAATTGTTCGGGAAATATCCGGCGATTTTGACCGATGAGGTTGTGGGAGAACAGGCAACTTCGGTTTTTGCAGATGCTCAGGAAATGCTGAAAGTGATTTTGGCCGAGAAAAAATTATCAGCAAAAGGTATTTACGGCATTTTCCCAGCGAACCAGATCGATGATGACGATATCGAATTACGTGATGAAAACGGAAAAGTGTTGGAGAAATTCTTAACGCTTCGTCAGCAATCACAAAAAACAAAAGGAGCACCAAATATTGCTTTATCTGATTTTATCTTACCAAAAGATTCAGGAATTACAGATTATATAGGAGCATTTTGTGTAACAACAGGTTTTGGTGTAGACGAATGGGCAGCCGAATTTGAAAAAGACCTTGACGATTATAATTCGATTATGGTAAAAGCATTGGCCGATCGTTTTGCTGAAGCTTTCGCCGAATATCTTCACGAAAAAGTACGTCAGGATTTCTGGGGTTATGATGCTGAAGAATCACTTTCGACAGAAGATTTGATCGAAGAAAATTATAAAGGAATTCGTCCTGCGCCAGGATATCCGGCTTGTCCGGATCATTTAGAGAAACCAACAATCTGGAAACTCTTGAATGTAGCCGATGAAATTGGAGTAACCCTGACAGAAAGTATGGCAATGTGGCCGGCATCTTCGGTTTCGGGATATTACTTCGGGAATCCGAAAAGTAAATACTTCGGACTCGGAAAAATAAAAGAAGATCAGGTAGTAGATTACGCCAAACGACGCAATGTACCAACAGATTACGCAATGAAATGGTTAAACCCTAATATAGCAGACTAAATGATTTATGATTTCAGAGTTCAGATTTCAGATTTCAACTCATTATCATAATTTTAAAATAAAGCAGATAATTGATTTACGTTTTTTGATTTCAGATTTTTTACACCAAACTAAAACTCAAAACTCATAATTCATAACTCATAACTCAAAGAATGAAAGTAACAGAACATATAGAAAACGCCAAAGGAAATACATTATTCTCATTTGAAATTATTCCGCCTCAAAAGGGGAAAAGCATTCAGGAATTATATGATAATATCGATCCGTTGATGGAGTTTAAACCACCGTTTATTGATGTAACGACTTCTCGCGAGGAATATATTTATATTGATAAAGGCAACGGACTTTTAGATAAAAAACTAACTCGTATGCGTCCGGGAACGCTTGGAATTTGCGCTTCTATAAAACATAAATACAATGTAGATACTGTTCCGCACGTACTTTGCGGAGGATTTACAAAAGAAGAAACCGAATATCTTTTGGTAGATTGTAACTACTTGGGAATCGACAATGTGATGGCTTTACGTGGTGACGCCATGAAAGACGAGCAATATTTTATGCCAAAAGCCGGAGGAAACGATTATGCAATTGATTTGGTCAAACAAATTAGTTTACTAAATCAGGGTAAGTACCTTCATGAAGTAATGGATGCTGATAACAGAGCCAATTTCTGTATTGGAGTTGCAGGTTATCCGGAGAAACATCTAGAATCTCCATCGTTGCAATCTGACTTAAAAAGACTAAAGGAAAAAGTAGATGCCGGAGCTGATTATGTGGTAACACAAATGTTTTTCGACAATTCAAAATATTTCAAGTTTGTAGAAAAAGCCAGAGAAATGGGTATCACAATTCCTATTATTCCAGGGATTAAACCAATCGCGGTTCAAAGGCATTTACAGGTTTTGCCACAAATTTTCCGTATCGATTTACCGGAAGATTTAATTCATGCCGTAGATCAATGCAAGAACAATGCTGAGATCAGACAGGTAGGTATCGAATGGGCGATTCAGCAATCGTTAGAATTAAAAGCGGCCGGAGTTCCTGTTTTACATTATTATTCTATGGGGAAATCTGAGAATATTCGTCAGATTGCGAGCCATCTTTTTTAATGTCATTGCGAGGAACGAAGCAATCTCATAAAGCATATCTATAGTGCTTTTGTTAGTGCAGTAGCTTCGTTCCTCGCAATGACCAAACAGTTTGGAATTTGGATTTTTTTAATTGGAATTTAAAATTTTATGAAACAAGAAGAATTACAAGCAATAGCTTCTC
This sequence comes from Flavobacterium sp. SLB02, assembly GCF_009664855.1. Taxonomy (GTDB): domain Bacteria; phylum Bacteroidota; class Bacteroidia; order Flavobacteriales; family Flavobacteriaceae; genus Flavobacterium. The sequence goes on along the minus strand of NZ_CP045928.1, from coordinate 4,642,785 downwards.
AGCTTAAACATCCCACGGGAGAAAAAGGAATCGTAATGGGCAATATGATGAATGAAACCAACATCAACATGACGCGCCATTCGGTTCAGAATCTACATATAGAGCCAAGAAATACAATTCTGGAATTAGGACACGGAAATGCTGGACATGTAGAATTTATCTTCGAACAAGCTGAAAATATTAAATATTACGGACTAGAAATGTCTGAATTAATGTTTCAGGAAGCGCGTCAGATCAACAGAAATTTTGTCTCCCAAAAACAAGCTTTCTTTTCGGTTTATGATGGAAATACAATTCCGCTTGAAGATAATGCATTCAATAAAGTATTTACGGTAAACACCATTTATTTCTGGCAGGAACCTGAAAAGTTGCTGTTGGAGATCTATAGAGTTTTACAGCCAAAAGGAATTTTATGTATCACTTTCGCCGAAGAGAGTTTTATGAAACAACTTCCTTTTACTCAATTTGAGTTTGAGCTGTATAGCACAGAAAAGGCGGAAAAACTAATTAAAAAATCGCCTTTTAAAATCATAAACAAAGAAACGCTGACAGAAAAAGTAAAAAGCAAAAGCGGTGAATTGGTGGATAGGGCTTTTACTACTTTGGTTTTAGAAAAATAATGATTAATTCGAATCAAGGGGTTAAATGTGCCTAACGACACATTTAATGGCATAAATTGAAAAATCATTTGAAATCCTTTTAATCAGTTGCATAAAAAAAATAATTTCAGCACTCTTTTTTTGAGTAATTTAATTGATTTATTTCACGTTTCTATATTCCAATTTATAATACGATTAAGCCATGGAAGTTAAAAAAGTCAATTTTCTAAAAAGTTACAGTAGTGTCTTGTTACTTCTGGGCGGAATCATAATTGGAAGTATTTTTGGATTAATTTTCAAAGAAAAAGTTGCGGTTATAAAACCAGTCGGGGATATATTCTTAAACTTGCTTTTTACAGCGATTATTCCACTTGTTTTCTTTACCATAACTTCCTCTATTGCTAATCTGGAAAAAACAGAAAAGTTAGGAAGACTCTTTATTATTATGATAGCGGTCTTTTTAGGCACGCTTCTTCTTTCGGCTATTGTTATGATAATAGCGGTTTATTTTTTTCCTATTCACGAAAATATTATCATTACCAAAATTCCGGTGGAGAATATACAATCCGGAAACGTTGGAGATCAGATAGCGCAATTACTGACGACCAATGATTTCTACGAATTGTTATCAAGGAAAAGTATGTTGGCGCTCATTATCTTTTCCTTTTTGATAGGATTTGCGACCTTACAATCAGGAGAAAAAGGTAATGCTTTCAAAAGTTTTCTGGATTCAGGAAACGAAGTTATGAAACAGCTTTTGACTATGATTATGAAATTGGCTCCAATAGGTTTAGGAGCTTATTTTGCTTATCAGGTTAGTTATTATGGTCCGCAATTATTTGGAGTTTACGCCAAACCATTAGGCGTTTATTACGTGGCTTGCGTGTTTTACTTTTTTGTCTTTTTTAGTTTATATGCTTTATTGTCAGGTGGTAAAAGAGCTTTTGTTGTTTTCTGGAGCAACAATATAACACCTTCATTAACAGCAATAGGGACTTGCAGCAGTATTGCCACTATTCCGGCAAACCTTGATGCCGCCGAAAAAATGGGTATCCCAAAACATGTTAGGAATTTGGTTATTCCGTTGGGAGCACCTTTGCACAAAGACGGTTCGAGTATGTCATCGATCTTAAAAATCACCTTTCTTTTTGCCATGTTTGGTAAAGATTTTACTTCACCATCAACAATACTTTTAGCATTAGGAATTACAATAATCGTGTCGATTGTCGAAGGCGGAATTCCGAACGGAGGTTATATTGGCGAAATTTTAGCCATTACTGTTTACGGCTTCCCTATGGAGCAAGCTTTGCCGGTTGCCATGATTTTGGGGACCCTCGTTGACCCTATCGCTACTTTACTAAATGCCAACGGCGATGTGATTTCCTCTATGATGGTCTCGCGATTCTCGGAAAAGACCAAATGGTAAAAAGTAATTTTTCAAAATAAAGCAATCGACCGTAAATTAAAATCAGTATCAATCCGTATAATCTGTGCGATCCGTGAGCTATTTTTAGCAACAAGGAATTATACAGCTGAGCAGATAAAAATAATATAGAATGAATTCAGTACTTCAACACGATCTAAATGATATCGAAAACATACTTAATCAAGCCAAACAACAAGGATTAGATTTTCTGTATGATCTCGACAATATTCCAACTTCAAATAAAAACACAATCGATCCAACCCGAAATTTAAATGAAGAGGGTTTAGGATCGTTAGCAGCTTTAAAAGAATTTAAAAAAAGATTAGCGCCCTTGATGGTTGCTTCCCCAGGGCCAAGATATCTGGGTTTCGTAACAGGAGGTTCAACTCCGGCTTCGATTGCAGGGGATTGGCTGGCATCTGTTTATGATCAAAATACGCAAGCAATAAAAGCGCAGGGAGGAGTTTCGGCCTTGATAGAATTTGAAACGATTAATTTGTTGTTGCAATTATTAGACTTGCCAAAATCATTTTTAGGAGGTTTTGTAACAGGCGCAACAATGTCAAATTTTACTTGTTTGGGAGTGGCAAGACAATGGTTTGGAGCGCAATCAGGAAAAGATTTTGCAAAGACCGGAATAACTGAAACCATTCATATTCTGACTGCTACGCCGCATTCTTCATCCATAAAAACATTGGCTATGTTGGGTATTGGAAGCAATAATTACACGACAGTTAAAACCATCGAAGGTAATCGAGAAGCTATTGATATTGCTGATTTAGAAAAGAATATCCAAAATTTAAATGGAAAACCTTTTATCTTAATTTCGAGTGCAGGAACCGTAAATACAGCCGATTTTGATGATTTTACGGAAATTGCAAAACTGAAAGAAAAATACAATTTCTGGTGGCATATTGATGCCGCTTTTGGTGGTTTTGCTGCAGTTTCAGATAAATTTAAACATTTGGTTGAAGGATGGAAAGGTGCAGATAGTATCACCATCGACTGCCATAAATGGCTGAATGTTCCTTATGAAAGCGCTTTTTATTTGATTAAAGAAAAGCATGTAAATCTTCAAACAGAAACTTTTCAGAATTCGAATGCACCTTATTTAGGTAATCCGTTAGAAAATTTTAATTATCTGAATGTATTACCGGAAAATTCACGTCGTTTACGTGCTTTACCGGTTTGGTTTTCATTAGTAGCATACGGAAAAGAAGGTTTTAAGGACATTATAGAAAATAGCACGGCATTGGCACTTCATTTTGCTAATGAACTTATTGAGGATGATAATTTTGAACTTTTGGCTCCTATTCGTCTTAATAATGTTAGCTTTACTTTAAAAGGAGATCATAATCAGGAAAAGGTAAGTCAGTTTTTGACTCTTTTAAATGATAAAGGAAAAGTATTTATGACCCCAACGGTATATCAAAACCGAAAAGGAATCAGAGCTTCTTTTGTAAATTGGAGAACATCCGAAACCGATATAAAAATAATTATAGAAGAATTAAAGGAAACTATTTTGGACTTGGAAATTTAAAGTCTATCATGATTTTTAAAAGCCCGCTTATATTATAAGCGGGCTTTTTTTATGGTTTTTTTTAAGATTTTACTAAATCATAATTTGAATTTTAACTTTTTAAATATAAAACTTTAAGCAAATCTTAAGTCAGTCTTAATTATTTATTAAGGAATCAGTAGTTTTTTTATTGATTTCTCTATTTGAAAGCTAATCATTGAGTTTATTTAGAATAATTAAAAATAGCTTGCAAATACTGTTTTTTGATGTTAATTTTGTGCCAAATTAATTTCAACTTTAAGTAATGCAAATAAGTAAAATATTTTCCTTAGCCTTGATTCTCTTAACTTCAATTCAGGGTTTCTCACAAAGCAAAAAAGTAATTTTAAACGGAATCATTTTAGAAAATACTGGTAAACCTGCTGAAGGTGTTTCCGTAGCATTAAAAGGAACAGATTATTCCACTTTAACAAATGAAAAAGGAGAATATGAAATAGCTGCAGAACCAGGAAATTATGTGTTATCTGTTAGTTCAGTAGGATTTAAACCTAAACAAACAAAGATTAATCTGCAATCAGACCAAACGGTGCCAAATATTACGATTCAGGAAGATATGGCAGCTTTAGATGAAGTTCAGGTAAAAGGAAAATCAAAAGTGCAGCGCGTTAAAGAAGAGGCATTTAATATTACAGCTGTTGATTTAAAACAGTTGTATAATACTTCTGCTGATTTGAATCAGGTTTTAAATAGAACAACTGGTGTTAGGGTTAGAGAAACAGGAGGAATGGGATCTGCTTTCAATTTTTCATTAAATGGATTTTCAGGAGATCAGGTTAAGTTTTTTATGGATGGGATTCCGTTGGATAATTATGGACCATCATTTACATTGAACAATATTCCAACTAATATGGCAGAAAGAATTGACGTCTATAAGGGAGTTGTACCAATTGAATTAGGAGGAGATGCTTTAGGTGGTGCTGTTAATATTGTTACTAATAAAAGTGTTAGGAGATATATTGATGCTTCTTATAGTTATGGATCTTTCAATACCCATAAGGCTGCAGTAAATACACGTTTTACAAGTAAAAACGGCTTTGTAACCAATATTAATGCATTCCTTAATTATTCTGACAATAGTTATAAGGTTGAGGCTCAGGTTCCTGATCCTGTTTCTGGGCTTTTTGGTCCGTTAGAGAAACTTAAACATTTTCATGATGGTTATAAACAAGCAACTGTTATAGCAGAAGTTGGAGTAAAAGATAAAAAATATGCAGATTATTTATTAGTAGGCGTTACAGGAAGTGCCAATAAAAAACAAATACAACAAGGGCCAACTATGTTTAGAGTCGTAGGTGATGCTTTTGAAGATAGTCAGAATTTTGTGTCTTCGTTAAAATATAAGAAATCAAATTTATTTACTAAAGGCTTAACAGCAACTTGGGCTGCGTCTTATAATATTGCAGAAGAACGTAAAGTAGATACTTCGTCGAGAAGATTTACCTGGCGAGGAGTACGAACTGACGTTCCTGCTTACAGTTCTGCAGGTGAGATTAATACAGTTAAAACTTTAATGGTATATGATGTAAAATCTCTTCAAAGTAATGCTAATCTTAAATATGAACTAAATGAAAATAATTCATTTGCTTTAAATTACACTTATGTTGGTTATAAACGAACTGAAGACAATGAATATATAACTACAGACAAGCCAACAAAACCATTTTTAAATAAAAATATCTTAGGTTTTTCATATAGCTTATCAGCACTTGAAAAAAGGCTGTCTTTCACCGCTTTTGGAAAAATGCTCGATTTAAAAGGGGAAGTTATAACAAATCCAGGTACAACTTCAGAGCAAAAAGTAAATCCTTCTTTTAACAATTTTGGTTATGGTACTGCTGCTGCTTATTTCTTAATTCCTGAGGAGTTTCAGGTTAAAGCATCTTTCGAGCATGCTTATAGAATGCCATCAGCTCTTCAATTATTGGGAGATGGACTTAGAGTAAGTCCAAGTCCGAATCTTCAGCCTGAATCTAGTGATAACTTTAATTTTGGACTTTCTTATAAAAAAGCTTTTACAGTTCATTCTTTCGGAGTAGAAGGAAATTTCATTTACAGAAGAGCGAATGATTTTATCCAGGACAGGCAAGATCAAAGTAACCCATCAAAAAGTAAAGCAGTTAACTTTAAAAATATACAGGTAAGCGGATTTGACGGAGTTGTTCATTATGGTTATAAAGATTGGTTGGTTTTTGATATTAATGCAACTTACCAAAAGACTCTAAATAAAGATGCAACTGTTTCACCTGGAACTAATCAAATTAATTATTTATACAATAAGCAATTAGCAAATGTTCCTATTTTTTACGGAAATGCAAATGTTGGATTTAACTTCAAGAAAATCAAATTCGATGATGACTTTCTTACGATTAACTTATTGACTAATTATTCAAGCAGTTATTATCTGAGAAACCCAAATCTTGGTGAGACAGGTAAAAAAGAAATTCCAGAGCAACTTTTTTACTCTGCGTCTATTGCTTATTCACTTAAAAACGGTCGCTATAATATTGCAGTAGAATGCTTTGATATAACAGACGTAAAACTATATGACTATTTTAATGTACAAAAACCTGGAAGGTCGTTTACATTGAAACTTCGTTATTTCTTTATGTAATAAAAAATAAAAATAATATCTCATTCAAAAATCTATGCTTCTAAGGCAGATGATAATTAACTAAATTAAAGTAATATGAAAACAATTAAAATTAAAAATCTATTAGCTCTTGTGCTGATGTCGGGTACTATATTTTCTTGTAGTAGTGATGATTCTCCTTCAGATGATACAATTCCGGGAAGTAAATATGTAATAGGATATCAAACAGATACCTGGAATGAAAATTATATGTGGAGTTTTAATTCGCTAGACGAGTTAATGACAGGGACAATTGATATGAATGGAAAAGGAATTGAGCAAGGTGGTTCATATATTCCTATTGCAAATACAATGTTTGCATTAGATAGTGAAGCAGAAGGTGCAGCTCCCTTTTCTTTAAATGCAACAGGTCAATTAGTAGCCGGAAGTCGTGTTTTTATTGAGTCTCCATATGCTTACGGTGTTACAGATGACAATAAACTATTAATAGTTGGTGCTTCATGGGAAGGTACATCTACAGATAATGAACTAATTGTTTACGATCCGGTAAAACAATTTATTACAAGTCGTAAATTTAATAATTTTGCTACATCTACTGGACGTTTTGACTTCCCAACGGGAGTAACAGTAGTGGGAGATAAAGTATTTGTGTCTGTTTTCAACAGAGATGCAAGTGATGACTGGGATATCGATCAAACGAATGCTTATGTAAGAGTTTACGATTATCCATCATTAAACTTTGTAAAAAGAATTGCAGACCCACGTACGACAGCAGTTGGAATGTATTATACAAATACAGGTATTATTCGTACTGATTCTGGTAACGTATATACTTTTTCATCAAATGCATTATCAGCTGGTTATGATGTAAACACTGAGGCACATTCTGGGATTTTACGTATCAACAAAGGTCAGACAGATTTTGATGCTTCTTATTTCTTCGATATTCAGGCAAGTTCACTTAACGGTAAAGTAGTTGCCGCTTATCCTATTGGAGGAGAAAAAGCTTATATCATTTATATACCTACAGCAGATGATACAATTTCATGGGGATTCTTAAGACATTATTCATTTAAATTTAAATCAGCAATCATAGACTTACCATCTAAAAAAATTACTCCGGTTACAGGATTACCTGGACATGCTGGTGATAACTATTTTGGAGTTGGAAGTTTATTCTACGAAGATGGTTTTGCTTACAAAGCTTTTGTAACTAATGATGAGGTTCGTGTTTATAAAATCAATCTTGAAACAGGTGCTGCTACAGCTGGTGCAAAAGTAACTGGTGGAGGAACAGATATTTCTGCTATAACGAAGCTATCGCCAAAACAATAATTACACTTTTTTTAGTAAATAACCATATAATCATTGCTTTGAGAGTGCTGATTATATGGTTTTTATATATATAAACTTTTTTCACGTATTGTCTGACGTAAAATAAATAAAAATTAAAACCATGACTGTTATCAAAAAACAGAATCTTAAACCGCCCAATAAAGGAAAATCACGTTTTAGTAAAATCAATGCGTGGCTGCATTTATGGCTTGGGCTAGCGTCAGGAATAATCGTATTTATTATGGGAATTACGGGTTGTATTTTGGTTTTCGAACAGGAAATCAAAGCACTAACATCCCCATATTTAAATGTAGAAGCGCAAGGCCCTGAGAAATTATTACCGCCTTCAAAAATATACGCTGCAGTTCATAAAGCATTGCCTAATAAAGAAATTCATGGCGTTTGGTATAATGGTTTAGATAAATCAATTAAGGTCGATATCGAATCGGATTCATTGATTTATGTAAATCCGTATAACGGTAAAATTACCGGAATGGTACATCATGAAGATTTCTTTCATTTTATGGATGAAGGACATCGTAATCTTTGGTTAGAGCGCGAAATTGGTTCTCAAATAACAGCTTGGGCAACGGTTATTTTCTTCTTTTTGCTTATAAGCGGACTGATACTTTGGTTTCCGAAAAAATGGAATAAAACAACCCGAAACGCTAGTTTTAAAATAAAATGGGACGCTAAATTCAAACGCCTTAATTATGATTTGCATAATGTTATGGGATTTTATACCCTGATTTTGGCCGTGCTTATTGCTTTTACAGGACTGTTGATGAGTTTTCATTGGTTACGGGAAAGTACCTATTGGATAGCCGGAGGATGGGCTGATGATAAGGATAAGAAAGAACAAGTTGTTGCAGTAAAAAAAGATACTTTATCGCAACAGCAATTAGATAAATTGGCTGGAGCGGATTTTATCTGGAAGAAAGTAAGAACAGAAATTGCGAAGGAAAATAAAGAAGCCGTTATCATTCATTTTCCGGATGAACCTAAAGATGATTTTTATGCCTGCACCGATATGAATAAAGGAGTCTGGAGAGATTTATATTTTGATTCGAAAACATTAGAGTTACTTCCAAGTTCGCAGGACTACATTGGCGATGCCCGTTTTTCAAAATGGTTAATGCGATCCAATTATAGTCTTCACATTGGCGCCATAGGAGGTATCCCAACCAAGATTGTCTATTTTTTGGGTAGTTTGATATGCGCCAGTTTACCTGTTACCGGATTTTATATCTGGTGGGGAAGAAAGAAAAAACAAAAGCCCAAAGCGTAATTCGCTTTAATTTTATTTAATTTTTTGTTGGTTAGTAATTAAAGTCTTTTGGTAGAAGTAAAATTCGTCAAAAGACTTTTTTGTTTAAGAACTAGAGAAAAGTATCAATCCAATATTAGTTATTCCGGTAAATGATTTCTATTTTGTCAGACTGAAAGGAGAAGTCGAAGTCCCGCAAAGTAATTCAGTATATGAGGACTTCGACTTCGCTCAGTTTAAACCAGTAAAATAAAACCAGCGTAAATTCGTTTAAATCTGTATCATCCGCGGCCGTTCATCACTACCATTTGTGGTAAGTGTATTAAAACAGAAAGAGCCCGCTAACTACAACAGGCTCTATTCCATCAAAAAAATAAAAACAAGGGGGAAACTAAAGATTCAAAATATTATATTCTATAGGTAAAGGCTATTGTTGCAATGCGATTATCCAGGTCATATCTTTTATTGATGCTCGTTTGCGCTATAACCGAATTGATGTGGAAATTATTGGTATTAAAAATGTCAGTAACATTAAGTTTGATATTGCCTTTTTTGGCAAGAACTTGTTTCGAAATTCCTATGCTAAAATCAAAGAAAGAATCTCTTTCATAAATACCAAGATTCGATTTTGACTGATATTGTGCGTTGGCTTCGGCTTTCCAGCTTTCTGTAATGGTAAATGAGTTTTGAACGCTTAAATTCAATGTAACAATTGGGTCTATTTTATCAGTATTTACCACATTGCCCATAAATTTATTTTCGAAAATATTAAAAAGCGTATTTACAGACCACCATTTATAAATTTCGGCTGTATTGGTAATATTGGCTCCATAATTATAAGACTTGTCAACATTAATTTGAGAGGTTACCGTTGTGTTATTGGCCGGATTGTAGACATAAACTTCGGTAAAAACATCTTTGGTTTTACTAAAGTATAATGAAGCCATAAAGGCACTTTTCCAGGAATAACCAATTTCTGCAGAATGCGTGATTTCAGGAACAAGATTCGGATTTCCCTGAGAGTAATTAAACGAATCATCGTAAAAACGAAACGGATTCAAATCGAACTGACTTGGTCTGTTGATTCTTTTACTGTAAGAGGCATGTATAGAATGATTGCTGCTCAGTTCATATTTCATAGAAACACTCGGGAACCATTTTAAATAATCGTCTTTATGCTCTTCATTCAACGTTTTTTGTAAAATGTTTATCGCAGTATATTCAGTACGTAAACCACCTTGAATATTCAATTTTTCCATTTGATACTTAAAGTTGGCATAAGCCGCATAAATTTGTTCTTTATATTCAAAATGATTGGTCGAATTAAGATCTACAATCCATTGATTGTTGTCATTGTATTCGTAAACCGACGGATTATTGTTGTTTTTTATACTGGCTTTAAATCCCCATTCGATAGATTGTTTTTCCTTCAGCGGATTTGTAAAATCCACTTTTCCGGTAAAAACCTTCAATTGTGACGGAATAAAACCTCTTCGGTCATTAATGTTATTGGTGTTCAAAGGATCTATATTTGTAGCGCTCTGAAACTGATTCGATCTGAATTTTGAAGTTTCATATTCAAAATCAAAAGACATATTTTTTCCTTCGGTATTAAATTTATGGACTCCGGAGAATGCATATGTATAATCATTCCATTTCTCTTTGCTGTCATTAGAGGTAGAAGCATCAAATTGCACCTGATCCATAGCATTAAGCAAGGTGTTTCTTCCATTGGCGATGTTTTCGTAGCGGCCCAATTTAGCATCAACATATACTTCTAAATTCGTTTTAGGAGAAACTTCATAAGTTGTTCCTATTTTAAAATTGTTTGATGTCAGCGGTTCATCAGTCGTTGAGGTCTGATGATTTTTTGTCGAAATGGTCTGGCGGGTAGCATCAGTATATTGATTTTGGTCAAACTCTTTACGTTCTTCTTCACCTCTAAAAGTATAGCTGTAGTTTCCGTAAACACCAAATTTTTCTTTATTGTAGCTTAAGTTTGCACCAGAATTGGTTCTGTTTTTTCTACCTCTTCCGTAATTGGTAAAAACAGTTCCTTTAAGTCCGCCTGCATTCGGTTTTTTTAAAATGATATTAATGATTCCGGCTTTTCCGGTGGCGTCATATTTAGAGGAAGGATTCGTAATAACTTCAATTTGTTTGATGTTGGATGAGGTGGTCGATTTTAAATAATTGGCCAGTTCCTTTTGCGAAAGCTGTGTTAATTTGCCATTGATCATTACGCCAACCCCTTGTTGTCCGCGAATCGATAATTCGCCATCCTGAGACACGACAACACCCGGAGCACGCGATAAAACATCTAATGCAGTTCCGCCTTCAGAAACAATACTGTTTTCGACATTAAAAACCAGTCGATCGGATTTTTGGGTATATAGAACTTTCTTTTTTGTAATTACAATTTCATCTAATGCATTGATAGAAGTTTCGACAATACTGTCGGTTTCTTTTTCGGTCTGCGAGTAACCGTAGACCGAAAATGCAAGCATAATAGATGTTATAATATTCTTCATGATATTTGGATTTGATTTTTTTGGGAGTAAGGCTTTTAATGCGATTTTTGATTTGTCGGGAGGAAGACTTATCGTTTAAGAAGAAATGCTTATTCTAAAAACGATTTGTTCTAATTTATCAGAAAGTACTTTTAGAAGTTGTAAAAAATACTTAGAAAGTTTCGAAAAATAAGATGAAATAAAACTGAGTACGGAGAACATTTGAGTGGTATTTTGAAGTTTCTATGCCCAAATATAACACTATTTATAACAAGTCTAAATAAAAATAATTAAAATTTGCACATGAGATCATAACGAATTGATAATTAGTTCTTCGCGATTTATTAAAAATTGATAAAATGTACTCTAAAAACCAAATTTTGATAATAAAGCCAATAAAAATAAGGCAGGTTGTAGAAAAGTAAGATCAGAAAGAATGGCAAAAAAAAGCCAATTATTTCTATAATAGAAACAATTGGCTTCATCTGTAAACTGTAAAATGAGACTGTAAACGGAAACGCTACTTAGTAATTTCTCTAAAAACAGCCTCCAGGTTTTTATTTTTCTGGTTGAGTTGTAATGTTTTTAAACCATTTTCGTTGGCGAAATCAAAAATAGCAGGGCGCATATCTTTTTCGGCAACAAAAGTAAGTTCCCAGGTCATATCATGAATGTTTTTGTATGAAGTAATATTTTCGAGTCTGGCCAAAAGCTGTTCTTCGATCTGATAGTCAAATTCTACTTCGATAACCTGTTCTTTATTCTCAGATACTAAATGATCTAATTTTTTATCGGCAACAATTTGTCCCTTGTCAATAATTATGACACGGTCGCAAATGGCTTCGACTTCCTGCATAATGTGAGTCGATAAAAAAACCGTTTTATCTTTCCCAACATTTTTAATTACGTTACGAATTTCCATTAACTGATTCGGGTCCAGACCAGTAGTAGGTTCATCCAGAATCAAAACATCAGGATTGTGCAATAAAGCATTCGCAAGTCCCACACGCTGGCGGTATCCTTTAGACAGCTGCCCTATTTTTTTATGACTTTCCGGTGTCAGTCCTGTCAGTTGAATTACTTCTTCTATTCTTGATTTTGGAACTTGATAAACATCGGCATTAAAAGCCAAATACTCACGAACATACAAATCCAGATACAACGGATTATGTTCCGGTAAGTAGCCAATCGAACGTTGAACTGACTTTGCGCTCGTCATGACATCATGACCATTTACAAGGGCTGAACCGCCATCGGCAAGTAAATAAGTAGTCAAAATTTTCATTAAAGTAGATTTTCCTGCTCCGTTTGGACCAAGAAATCCGACGATTTCTCCTTTTTGAATAGAAAACGAAATTGAGTTTAATGCTTTTTGAGTTCCGTAACTTTTTGATATGTTGTTTACTTCTATCGACATGACTTTTTATTTGCTACAAAAGTAAACAGAAATACGATCGATTGCTACGATTTTGTCTTTTAAAGAAATCATAAAAAAAACTTAAAGGCCAACAGCAACGGCATCGTTATTGCTAAAGCAGTAGTAATTAAAAAAAAATAATTTATAATGAAAAAAATTTTACTTATTCTGGCTTTAGCTATGTTTAGCTTTGCAAATGCACAAAAAGGAACAATCTTAGTTGGTGGAAACATCGATTACTCTTCTGAAAAATCAGAATATCGATTTAGCGAAGACAAAGTTAACAGCTTTACTTTTTCTCCTAGAGTAGGTTACCAATTTAATGACAACTGGACAGTTGGGGGTGAATTAACAGCTGGATCTGCAAAACGTGAAATAGCAGGAGATGAAACTAAAATTAATGTTTTTAAGTTAGGTGCTTTTTTACGTTATTCTGTGCCATTGAATCAAACATTTTCTGTATTTGCTGATTTAGGAGCTGGTTTTCAAAATCAAAAAAGTAAAGATTATGAAAATGGAAATCTTGTTAATAAAGATAAAGCTGATGGAATGTACGTTGGTGTTACTCCAGCTCTTTTTATTAATATGAAAAAAGGTTTTGGTTTAAACTTTAGTATTGGTGGTTTAGGTTACGAAACATTAAGTTTTGATAATAACGGTGCTGATTATAGTAAATTCTACTTAAACTTTGGTAAAACAGCAAGTATCGGGATTTCAAAAAATTTCTAATTTTTAGAAATATATTTCAATTTCGAAAAAGCATCAGCTATAGCTGATGCTTTTTTTTTGTTTGAAAGTATAACATCTTTTGAAAATTAAATTTTCTCATTTAGCCCCGATAGAAACGGTATCCTGTTGTGGCGGGGTTCGCCATAACAGATATAGTGGAGAGCGGGACAAAAGGTGTTTTTGAAAACTGAAACTTTCTGCTTCAAAAAAAGCTAAACGCAAAAATGCCAACAAAAGTGAAGTCGGAAGAATTCATAACTACAAGAATTCCGAATCCACCAGTTGGCACTAAAAAACAAAAATATTTCTAATAAAAATGATTAATTCACAGAGCTTCAACAGCGGCTCTCATTTCCTGAGCAGCGGCAACCATTTCGATCAAAGCTTTTTTGGTTTCATCCCAGTGACGGGTTTTTAGAGCACAATCAGGAAAAACGAACAGTATTTTTGTAATGGGAGAGATCAAAAACAGCACAGCATTAGAGTTTTAGGGATGTTTTTATATAACGTTTTCGTAAATTTATTGGCTGTTTTTGGCCGAAACACGATAAAAATCACCTTTTCTACAAGTTTCGACTTCTAAATTTGTAAGACGCATATTAAATGTATCGTCTTATGATAAAAATAAATAAATGGATAATTGCATCAGCAGGAATGTTATTGCAATTGTCAATAGGTTCTATTTACGCTTATAGCGTCTGGATTAATCCTATTCATGAATTGAATGGCTGGGATGCACATCAATTAAAACTATCTTTTAGTTTAGCCATTTGTTTTTTAGGACTTACAGCTGCTTTTATGCAAAAGTTTGTTCAAAAAATTGGTCCTAAAAAAGTCGGATTGCTTGCTGCATTATTTTTTGGTGTAGGATTAATAGGCAGCGGATTTGCTATTGCAAAACAATCATTGTCTTTGTTTTATTTGTTTTATGGCGTAATAAGCGGCATTGGTTTAGGTTTCGGTTATATCACACCCATTTCGGTTGTTGTAAAATGGTTTCCTGAAAAACCCGGATTTGCAGGAGGACTTGTTATTATGTCGTTTGCTGCGGGCTCGATATTAGCTTCGCGCATTATTTTACCACTAACAGAATCAATTGGGGTTTCACAAAGTTTTTATCTGCTGGGATTGGTTTATTTCTCAATAATGGTTTTAGCCTCATTGTGTCTTTCGCTTCCTTTTTCTGCTACTTCTATAGAGGACGATTTAAAAAGTAATTCTCCTATTCCTTTAAAAGAATTATTAACCGATGTTCGTTTTTACAGTCTTTGGTTCATGTTATTTTTAAATACTACCTGTGGCATTGCCTTAATCTCTATTGCAGCACCAATGGCAAAAGATATCATTCATATTGATGATCGACAAGCTATCAATTTTGTTGGTTTCATTGGTTTTTTCAACGGATTTGGCAGGTTGTTTTGGTCTAGTATATCTGATAAAATTGGCCGATGGTCTACTTTTTTTGCGTTTTTTACGATTGGTGCCTGTTGTTTTCTTGTGCTAAGTCAGACGAATACGCCAATTGTATTCCAGCTTATGGTATTTGTTATTATAAGTTGTTACGGAGGGGCTTTTGCTGCCATGCCTGCTTTTGTTAAAGATGTTTACGGGCCTTATAAAATGAGTTCACCGTTTGGTTTTATATTAATCGCCTGGTCTGCTGCGGCTTTTGTTGGTCCGGGACTGATTTCGTTAACTAAAAATTATACGGTTATCTTTTATTTGTTTGCAGGGATTTTAAGTCTTACTGCAATAATGTGTTTCTTGGTGAAGCCAAAGCTTGTTTGTCGAAAATAATTGCGATTTTTATAAAAATAAGCTCTGTTTATGATTATTGTCATGGTTTTTTGGCTAAAAAGTGTCGAAATTTGATCATATAATTAATGCAATTAAATTATTTGAGTTATGAAAGCAAATGTCGAAAAAAAGGTATTTACACCCGGAAAGTGGGGAGCATCAGTGAACGTTCAGGATTTTGTATTAAAAAACATTACGCCTTATGAAGGAGATTCATCTTTTTTATCCGGACCATCAGTAAAAACTACCAATTTATGGAATATCTGTAAGGAAGCTTTATTAAAAGAACGAGCAAGTAACGGATGTCTGGCAATAGATGTAGAAACGATATCAACTATAAATGGATTTAAGCCCGGCTATATTAAAAAAGAAGACGAAGTTGTTGTTGGTCTGCAAACAGATCAGCTGTTAAAGAGAGCAATGAAGCCTTTTGGAGGAATTAAGCTGGTAGAATCTGCTGTAAAAGAGAGAGGACTAAAAGTGTCTGATCGTGTCATCGATATTTTTAACTATGCTAAAAATCATAACGAAAAAGTTTTTGATGCATATGATAAAGAAATCAGAGATTATCGTTCTAAACATATCTTAACAGGATTGCCTGATAATTATGCCCGCGGACGAATTATTGGGGACTTCCGTCGTATGGCTTTGTATGGAGTGAATCAGCTTATCGCTTTTAAAAAAGAGGATCATAGTAAAGTTGGCGGCGAAATGACAGAACATAAAGTTCGTTTACGTGAAGAGATTTCTGCTCAGATTAGTGCCCTGCAAGACATGCTTGTAATGGCAGCAGATTATGGTTTTGATATTTCTCTTCCTGCACAAAATGCAAAAGAAGCAGTACAATGGGTTTATTTTGCTTATTTAGCTGCGGTTAAAGAACAAGATGGAGCTGCAATGTCATTAGGAAACGTATCATCATTCCTTGATATTTATATACAAAGAGATCTGGAAGAAGGATCAATTACCGAATTTGAAGCACAGGAATTAGTAGATCAGTTTGTAATGAAATTGAGAATGGTACGCCATTTAAGACCTGGTGCTTATGATGAAATATTTGGTGGAGACCCAACATGGGTAACAGAATGTATTGGAGGTATGTTTAATGACGGAAGAACGAAAGTAACCAAAACATCATTCAGATTCCTTCAGACATTATATAATTTGGGAGCATCACCGGAACCAAACTTAACAGTTTTATGGTCAGATGATCTTCCGCAAGGATTTAAAGATTTCTGTGCACAAGTGTCAATTGATACATCATCAATTCAATATGAAAATGATGATTTAATGAGACCTAACAGAGGTTCTGATGATTACGGAATTGCTTGTTGTGTATCGCATCAGGAAATTGGTAAATCTATTCAGCACTTTGGAGCACGTGCCAACTTGCCTAAAGCATTATTAATTGCTTTAAACGGAGGTAGAGAAGAACGTGGCGGAGCATTAGTAATGAAAGATATTCCGTTTATTCATGACGAAGTATTAGATTATAATGTAGTAAGTAACGTGTTTAAACGTACGCTGAAAGAAGTAGCCAGGGTATATGCTAAGTCTATGTATATTATTCACTATATGCATGATAAGTATTATTATGAAAGAGCACAAATGGCGGTGATTGATTCTGATCCGCATGTTGATATCGCTTATGGTGCAGCAGGAATTTCTATTATTGCCGATTCATTATCGGCAATAAAATATGCGAAAGTAAGACCAGTAAGAAATGAAAACGGAATTACAGTAGATTTTAATATCGAAGGTGATTATCCTAAGTTTGGAAATGATGATGACAGAGTAGACTCTATTGCTCAGGAAATTACAGCTTTCTTTATCAAAGAACTTAGAAAACATACCGCATATAAAAATGCAACACCAACTCTTTCATTATTGACGATTACATCGAATGTAATGTACGGAACCAATACAGGAGCAACTCCTGACGGACGTAAAGATGGTGAGTCTTTTGCACCGGGAGCAAACCCAATGCACGGACGTGATTCTAGTGGAGCAATTGCTTCATTAAATTCTGTAGCAAAACTGGATTATAATGATGCACAAGATGGTATTTCTAACACGTTTTCAATGATTCCGAAATCACTAGGAGATACCAGAGAAGAACAAGTAACCAATTTAGTGAATGTAATAGATGGTTATTTTGCACAAATGGCACATCATTTAAATGTGAACGTATTAAACCGCGAAACCCTTCAAGATGCTTATAATCATCCTGAAAATCATCCACAATTGACCATAAGAGTTTCGGGTTATGCTGTTAATTTCGTGAGATTATCAAGAGCGCATCAGCTTGAAGTTATAGCACGTACTTTTCACGAAGCAATGTAAAAACAGGCCAGGCGTGAATCAGAGATAGGTTGGCTAAAATTAGCCAGCCTATTTTTTATTTTATTATTAACTTGTTGGGTGTAATTAATAAAAAAATTAAACACATAGAAACATAGATTTTATAGGCAAAAGAAGGAGACAAAAAGAAACTCATTTCTTTCACATAGATAGTCCCGAAGCTTCGGGATGTATTTCAAATAAGTGAAACGCCTTTTTAAGTATAGAAAAGCTATGTTTCTATGTGTTAAAATAATTACTCCCAATTCGTTATTATCGTTTTAATTTCATTCAAACAACTATGTATTTTCAATTACAAGATATTGAAGCCGCTAAATTAAACATTGATGATCCTGATCATTTAAGAATACATTCCCTTGAAACCTTTGGTACTCATGATGGTCCCGGTATTCGAATGGTGGTATTTGCGCAGGGATGTCAGTTCAGGTGTTTGTATTGCCAGAATCCTGACACACTCGATGTAAAAGGAGGTTCTTTGGTCGAAATAGAAGAATTAGTAAAAAGAGCTGTTCGCCAGAAAAGCTATTTTGGAAAAACCGGAGGAGTTACAGTTTCCGGAGGAGAACCTTTACTTCAAAGAAACAAATTACTGCACTTTTTTAAATTACTGCACGAACAGGGAATCAATACTTGCCTTGATACCAACGGAAGACTAAATAATCATCAGGCACAGGAACTTTTTGATAATACGGATCTTTTGTTATTGGATGTAAAACATATTAATGACGAGATACACCACAAATTAACTGGTTTGACCAATAAAAATACATTGCAGGTTGCTGCCTATAGAGAATCTACCGGAAAACCAATGTGGTTAAGATATGTTTTAGTTCCCGGCTGGACAGACCAGCCACAATATCTGGAAGAATGGGGACAGCATTTTACCAATTATAAAACTGTTGAACGTGTAGAGATTATTCCGTTTCATCAGCTCGGATCTCAAAAATGGGAATTGCTTAATATGCCCTATGCGCTTAAAGATACTCCAGCGCCAACAGCAGAAAGTAAAGCAGAAGCATTCGCGATTTTTAGTAAATATTTCAAAAACGTCATACTCAAATAGAAAGTTGCGTATAGCCTGAATACACAGGAGGTTTATCTTTTAAATAGTATATTTTGTTGAATGAAATCCTAAATAAAACGTATTTTTGACGCTTAGATGAGAAATCTACAATCTACAATCTGAAATCTAAAATACAAAAATGAACTGGGAAGAACTTTTATCACTCAAACGCCAAGGCGATACTAGCAAGAGATTACGTGTAGAACAAGACGATACCCGACTGGGCTTTGAGGTTGATTATGACAGGATTATCTTTTCGGCTGCGTTTCGATCACTGCAGGATAAAACACAGGTTATTCCGCTTTCTAAAACAGATTTTGTACATACGAGACTTACGCATAGTTTAGAAGTTTCGGTTGTAGGACGTTCGTTAGGACGTTTGGTGGGAAAGAAAATCATCGAAAAATATCCTCACTTAAAAGAAATTCACGGTTATCATATGAATGATTTTGGTGCTATTGTAGCTGCGGCTTCTTTGGCACACGATATTGGGAATCCTCCTTTTGGACATTCTGGTGAAAAAGCCATTGGAGAGTATTTTTCGATAGGAAATGGTCTAAAATACAAAGATCAGTTAACAGCCAAACAATGGCAGGATTTAATTGATTTTGAAGGAAATGCAAACGGATTTTCGGTTCTTACAGCTAGTCGTCCGGGAATCGAAGGCGGACTTAGAATTTCATATGCCACTTTAGGTGCTTTTATGAAATATCCAAAAGAGAGTTTGCCTAAAAAGCCAACAAATGATATCGCAGATAAAAAATACGGTTTTTTCCAGACTGATAAAGTATTCTTTGAAGAAGTAGCAAAAGATATGGGAATGATTGCCAATAAATCAGGAGATGATATTGGTTTCGAAAGACATCCTTTAGCGTATTTGGTTGAGGCGGCAGATGATATTTGTTACACCATTATCGATTTTGAAGACGGAATAAATTTAGGATTGGTATCTGAAGATTATGCTTTAGAATATTTAATCAAACTCGTAAAAGACAATATTGGAGTTGCGAAGTACAAGACTTTAACCACCAAAGAAGATAGAATTAGTTATTTGCGAGCTCTTGCAATAGGAACATTAATCAACGATGCAGTAAATGTTTTTATCGAAAATGAAGAAGCCATTCTGGCCGGAAAATTCCCTTTTGCCTTAACAGATAAAAGTAAATACAAAGCGCAGATGAATGATATCATCAATTTAAGCGTTGATAAAATTTATCAGAGCCGAGAGGTTATAGAAAAAGAAATTGTAGGCTATCAAATCATCCAGACTTTATTGGATAAATTTATAACGGCCTTTAATAATAAATACGAAGGAACGGCATCCAACTACGATAAATTAATTTTGAAAATGTTGCCTGAAAAGCATCAATTAGAGAAAGAGAATTTATACGAGCGTTTATTGCATATTTGTCATTATGTCTCACTTTTAACAGATGGAAACGCTCTGGAATTATTCGAAACCATTAACGGAAGAAAAAAGAATTAAACAATCTTCTCCTTTTTGATTGTAAAAAAAACACCCGATAGAAATTTGTTTCTATCGGGTGTTTTTTTGCTTAATAGCGATACTATTTTATTGAAAAGCGTATACTAAACCTACGCCTAAAACCTGTCTTAATTGCGCTCTCGGCCCGTCATTGACCTGAGAAGTAGATCCTGTAGTAGGGTCAACAACATCTTTCTTGGTTTTGATATCATCATCATAAACCAAATGAATACCAATATTTGCTTTTACATAAGCATTTACAACAAGATCTAAACGAGTATCATAATCTACGTCTACATTTCCAAATTTGTTCAAATAATCAGTGTATAAGCTTAATCTGTTCTCGTAGAAAATGTTTTTGAAAATTTCGTTTTTCATGTAAGCAGTTAGTAAAATACCAAATTCGGCTTTTACTTTTTGTCCGTTTTCAATTATAATTTGAGAATTAGGATCCATAGGATCAGGAGCATAAACGGCTTTTTTAACACCAAAAGATCCCTGGTTGGCCAAATCCTGATCTAAAACCAAAGTAGTTTTTAACGTAATAGGAGAGAAGTAAAACGTTCTGTTTTTCTTTTTATTTGAGTTTTCAGCTCCAGCTCCCAAAAATACATAGGCTGGTGCAAAAGGTTTCGAAATAGCAATATCTCTGTTTGGGTAATTATATCCGTTTGTAAATTGCGTATTGAAATTAAATTTAGCCGAGTAATACCAATTCGAAATCGTGTCTTTTCTGAATCCATAAGTAGAATTCAGCATCACGGCATCATCAGTCTTTCTTAATTCAGTACCGTCTTGTTTGTTTAAACCATACTTTATGATAAGTTCGTTCGCCCATTTATGATTTCCTTTGATGTAAGTTCTTCCAAATTCTCCTTTAAATAAACCAGAGATCGAACTTGTTCCCCCTGCACTCCAGTTTACAAAAGCAATTTCGGAGATGTCAAATCCTAATTGATTTTTTTTAGTCCAGTTAGAAGGTGGCGGAGGCAGCTGATTAGGAGCTAAAGTCGTTTGTATGATTTGAGCAAAGTTATGTGAGGTACACAAAAGCAATAAAAGCAAAAGGGTAGAACGCAATAATTTCATTAGAATTTTAGTTTTTAATAGTGCAAAATAATTATTTTGTGCCGTTTGAAAAAAGATTTACCAAACTTTTAACGTCTATTTTGCATAATTGTTGTAATTGGTTTGCAGTTCCGTGCTCAATAAACTGGTCAGGAACACCTAAAATTTCTATTTTATTTTTGAAATTATGTGCTGCGGCAAACTCTAAAACGGCGCTTCCAAAACCTCCATTTACAGTCCCTTCTTCAATGGTTATAATCCTGTCGAAAGTATTGAAAATACTATTCAATAAATTGATGTCTAGTGGTTTGATGAAAGGAAAGTCATAGTGTGCAATTGTCTCGGAATTGTCACATTCATTAATTGCTAAAGTGACATTATTTCCAATTGTTCCTGTAGATAAAACGGCCGTTTTTGTTCCGGGTTTTAATTGACTAGCCTGTCCTATAATTATTTTTTGATAATGTCCGAAATTTTCTACTTCCCAATTTGGTAAGACGCCACGACCTCTCGGATATCGAATTGCAATAGGATGATTTAATCCTAATTGGGCAGTATATAAAATGTTTTGCAGCGCAACTTCGTTGCTTGGAGCATAGATAATCATATTAGGGATAGCGCGTAAATAAGCAATATCAAAAACACCGTGGTGCGTAGCTCCATCTTCGCCAACCAAACCTGCACGATCGATACAAAAAATAACCGGTAAGTTTTGTAACGCCACATCGTGAATAACCTGATCGTAAGCGCGTTGTAAAAAAGTAGAATATATGGTACAATAGACAATCATACCCTGTGTGGTCATTCCGGCAGCGAGTGTTACAGCATGTTGTTCAGCAATTCCTACATCAAAAGCACGTTCGGGAATTTCATCCATCATGAACTTTAAAGAACTACCAGATGGCATTGCAGGTGTAATTCCGATGATTTTTTCGTTCTTTTTGGCTAAATCCAAAATGGTCAATCCAAAAACATCCTGATATTTAGGAGGTAAATTTTCTTCAGATTTTAAGATGATTTCTCCAGTTGAAGCATCAAACTTTCCGGGTGCATGATATTTTACCTGATTTTCTTCAGCTTGTTGCAGGCCTTTTCCTTTTGTGGTTACAATATGCAGAAATTTTGGACCCGTTATATTTTTTAATCGTTTTAATTCTTTTATTAAAGTCGGAATATCATGCCCGTCAATTGGTCCGGAATAATCGAAGTTAAGAGACTTGATCATGTTGTTCTTCTTCGGGTTCTTTCCTTCTTTTACAGCAGTAAGATATTTTTTGAGAGCACCAACGCTTGGGTCGATTCCGATAGCATTATCATTTAGAATAACCAGTAAATTGGCATCTGTAACTCCTGCGTGATTTAAACCTTCAAAAGCCATTCCGGATGCAATAGAGGCATCACCAATTACTGCAATATGCTGTTTTTCGAAATCTCCTTTCAATTGAGACGCAATTGCCATTCCGAGTGCAGCAGAAATAGAAGTAGAGGAATGCCCAACGCCAAAAGTATCGTAAATACTTTCGCTTCTTTTAGGAAAACCTGAAATCCCGTCGATTTGCCTGTTGGTATGAAAGATTTCCCTTCTTTCGGTCAAAATTTTATGTCCGTAAGCCTGATGTCCAACATCCCAAACTAATTGATCTTCGGGTGTGTTAAAAACATAATGTAAAGCAATTGTGAGTTCAATAACACCAAGACTAGCGCCTAGATGTCCTTCTTTTACAGAAACAACATCAATGATAAATTGACGCAATTCCTGTGCAATTTGAGGAAGTTGCGCTTCGGTTAATAAGCGTAAATCAGTTGGATTGTATATGCTGGAAAGTAAGTTGCTTTTCATTGTAAGGTAAAAAGCAAATTTACGGTTTTAAATTTATTAGTGAGAAGTTTCAGAAGTGTCTTTTTCAAATGCTATTGGCATACTATATTTTGTTCTTGTTTTTTTGCCATTTTGTGTGCCTGCTACCCAATTAGGTAATGTTTTTAAAGCACGTGTTATTTCGGTTTTTATTTTTGGGTCTGTATTTTCTGAAAAATCAAAAGTTGAAAGTGAGCCATCTTTTTCTATCACAAACGAAACTATAATTCGATTTCTTAAATTTTCAGTTTCCTCCGGTTGTTTAAATTCGTTTATAAATAATTGATAAAAATTATCAACTCCATTAGGGAAGATTGGCGTTGTTTCAATTGCCGCTCCCATAAAGTAAGTTTCATTCTCTACTATAGAATCTTTAGCTACTTTATTTTTATCTTTTCTTTTTGATAAAGATTCTTCATAAGTAATCTCTGTGCAATTTGTACGTACTGGTTTTACAAGTTTTGCATTTTTAATTCTGGCTTTTCCCTTCACAAATTTAACCTGATCTATTTTTGGAGGAGGTGGAGGAGGTAAAAGAGGGGCGTTTGAATTACTAATTTTTGTATCACCAACAGAAATATGTTCTGTTGTAGGATCATTTTGAATAATCTCTACTTTGTCTATCTTTTTCTTATTTCCATCTTTATCAGCACAGCTAAATAAAGTCGTTCCCATAGCAATAAACAATGCTAATAAAAACATTTTGTGATAATGCGTTTGACTATAAAGAACACGACTTGGGATTTGAATTGTTATCGTATCTAATTGAGATTTTTTAAATCTTCCGCAAACATTGGTATTTTGATTTTGAATGAAAAAATGCTGAACTTCATCTGGTAACATAGTTGTAAAGTCCACAACCGTTTTAGAACAACTCAGGCAAAAACGACCATTTTCGTTTGGAGTCATTTTGTTCCAGTCTTCATGGCAAGGTTCAGGAATTGTTATTTTGTAGCTATTGTTCATCATTTAATTGTAATTGGTAAAACGTAAGTTGATCGAACGATTTTGTCTTTTAGTTTTCCAGGAACCCAGTTTGGCGTCGTTTTTAAAACTCTAATGGCTTCTTCTCCTATTTCTTTCGGTGTATTTTTAGTAATGTTGAAATTACTCAGGCTACCATCTTTTTCAATCACAAATATAATAGAGTATTTACCTTTAAATCCTTTCTCTGTTTTTGGAATAATATAATTTTTGGTAAAAAAATCAAGAAAATTTTCCATTCCTTTTTCCGGAACGGGTAAAATATCTAGATCAGTTGAATTATAAATAATGTCATAGTTGAAACTTCCTGTTTCAATAGGATTAACAGGAAGCAACATTCCGACTGTAAATCCACTACTTGTTTTTTTTGTTTTTTCTTTTTTAGATTCGATCTGATGGCCATAACACCAGGAAGTTGTTTCGCTTTCCTCTTGATTTTGCCCTTTATTATCTACAATTTCTATTTTACCAATTCTATTTTTGTTTCCCTCTTTATCCTGACAACTAAACAGGGTAGTTCCCATAGCAATGAATAAAGCTAGCAAAAACATTTTAGTATAATTCGTTTGTGTATATAAAACGCGACTTGGAATTTGAATGGTAATGGTTTCTAATTGCGAATTTTTAAATCTTCCGCAAATATTGGTATTTTGATTTTGAATAAAAAAAAGCTGAACTTCTTCAGGAAGCATGGTAGTAAAATCAATAACTGTTTTAGAGCAGTTCATGCAAAAACGACCATTATCTTTCGGAGTCATTGCGTCCCAACTTTCATTGCAAGGTTCAGGAATTGTTAATTTAAAATTTTGCTCCATATTTAAATTTCAAAATCTAAATATAATAAAAATAAAGTCTAAAGTTCTATTTTTGCAATTATGATAAATCCCTTCACCGACGAATATTTTATGAAAAAAGCTTTGCAGGAAGCTGAAATAGCTTTTGAGAAAGGCGAAATTCCTGTTGGTGCTATTATTGTTGTGGCTGATAGAGTAATTGCAAGCAGTCATAATTTAACCGAATTGCTTAATGATGTTACGGCTCATGCCGAAATGCAGTCGATAACTGCTGCCGCAAACTTTTTAGGCGGAAAATATTTGAAAGATTGTACTTTGTATGTTACCCTCGAACCTTGCCAAATGTGTGCAGGAGCTTTGTATTGGAGTCAGATTTCGAAAATTGTTTTTGGTGCCCGTGATGAACAACGCGGTTTTATAACTATGGGAACAAAACTACATCCTAAAACTACCGTGGTTTCCGGAGTTATGGCCAATGAAGCGGCAGATCTTATGAAAAGGTTTTTTATTGAAAGACGTAAATAATAGCTAATCATCATGACGGATTTCTCTATAATAAAAAAGCTTTTTGGTATAACTGAATCTAATGGTTTTACCGGAAACGAAATTCAGGTTGTAAAGGATGTATTTGGAGATCTTCCAAAAGTATTTAAAGATTATTATACTGAATTGGGTAAAATTCAAAACCTGAATCATACGCAGGATTTATTAATTATACCAGAGCGCTTTCAATATTACAAACATGACGATTATTTGATATTTTATTCTGAAAATCAAAGAGCTTGCGTTTGGGGAATTCACAAAGATGATTTGTCGAAATCTGATCCGCCGGTGTACATGAGTGAGGATCAAAAAATATGGAACCTGGAAACAGAAAACTTAACCGATTTTTTTACTGCAATGGCTTTTCTTCAGGCGGGTTTTGCATTAGATTTTCCATGTAATACATTTTATGAATTAGAACCTCATGAGCTCGATTTTATAACTGAAAATTTCGATAACAAAGATGTTTCTTTTAGACAATGGCTAGATGGAATAAATTTCTATGGTAATTACGATGATGATGTGATTGTAATTATGGCTGGCAACCAATTGTTTTATGCTTCAAATTCAGAAACTCATTTTCTTGAAATGGATAAAGTTTTATCGAAGCTGGGAACAGAGCTTTAAATACTCTTATGAAAACAAATGCGCTGGCCCAGATGGAGCGGCATCCTTTTTCTTGCTTCTTTAGCAAGGAAAAGATATAGTTGAGATATAGTGGACAGCTGGAAATAGCTCCTTATAAAACTAAATTACCTTTTTCTGTTTAAGAATTTAAATAATTAGCTTCGGTGGAATTTTCCTCTTAAATTATTTAGAAAAATAATCTATATTTACTACAACATAATTGGCAAACTAATAGTTATGCATTTAATTGTAAAAAGTTAAAATTTGCTGCCAATTTTGAATTTGTAACCTTATAATTCTATATAAAAGTGAAAGTAAAAGGATTAGTTCTCGCGTTTTGTGTGTTTATTATTTTTCAATCTTGTGGTAGAAAATCTGCTGCCGATTTCAATTCCGATTTTTCACTATTTAAAGATTATATCGTCAGCTTTACGGGGGGAATTGTTTCCTCGGAATCTGATATTCGGGTGGTTTTGGCTTTCGATAAAAAAGACTGGAAAGTCAATCAGGTTTTGGACAGCGATTTGCTGGATATTTCGCCAAGTGTCGACGGAAAAGTAGTCGCACTTTCGAGCAATACTCTGGCTTTTATTCCGGAGAAGAAATTAAAACCCGGAACAGAATATCAGGTGACTTTAAACTTAGATAAACTTACCGCAATTCCGAAAGAGAAAGAAAAGGAACTCTCGAAATTCAACTTCACGGTAAAAACAATCAAGCAGGATTTTACAATTAATACAGCAGATATTCAGTCGTACAGTAAACAATACCAATATTTGAATTGTGTACTTAAAACGGCAGATAATATTGATATTGAAACGGCTATAAAATTAGTTTCGGCAAGTCAGAAAGGAAATAATCTTAAGATTAAATTCGAAAAAAAAACAGGTACAGCCAAAGAATTTAATTTTATAATTGATAGTATCCAACGTTATGATGAGTCCACAAATCTGGAGATTGCGTACGATGGAAACGATTTTGATATCGATCAGAAAGGGCAATTAGATTATGCGATTACCAGTATAAACGAATTTAAAATTGTAAAAGTTGATGTTCCGGAAGGAAGTAATCAGTCGGTTTTGATTAATTTTTCGGAACCATTAGAAAAAGGACAGGATTTTAAAGGTTTGGTTTCGATTCAGAATACCAATAACTTAAAATTTTCAACTCAGGGAAATGTATTAAAAGTTTATTTTACGAATGAAGCTGCAGCTAAAAAAGAAGTTCCTGCTCCGGTCGTAGTACAGCAAACAGATTATGCTTCTGCTGATTCTACTTCGGTTACTGTTGATTCTGCTGTTGTTGCAGTGGATTCGGTTGCTGAAGAAGTAGTTGAGGTTGTTCCAGACGAAACCCCGGAACCGGTTATTACAGGAGAATTACTTCTGGAAGTTTTTGAGGGAATCGAAAGCCAGTACGGTAAAAAGATGGACTCGAATTACACCGAGAAAATTACTTTTGATCAGATAAAACCAAGTGTTCGCTTTATTAAAAACGGAACAATTCTGCCAAGTTCGAATAATTTAAAACTGAATTTCGAAGCTGTAAATTTAAGTGCTGTTGATGTAAAGGTATATAAGATTTACAAAAACAATATTCTGCAGTTTCTTCAATACAATCAATTAAACGGAAGTCAGAATCTTAAAAAAGTAGCACAGCCCATTGCGAAAACAACGCTCAAACTAAATGAAAGCGGCTTAATAACTCCAAGTAAATGGAATACGTTTGCCCTGGATTTATCTAAGATAATTACGCCGGAACCGGGAGCAATTTACAGGGTAGAATTTGTTTATAAAAAGAAATATTCTCTTTATAAATGCGACACTTCTGAAACTGAAGAAAATAATGATGACGAAGAAGAGGTTGACGAGAATGATGTCAACTACAGCGGAAACTCTTACGATGATTATGACTATGATTATGAAGGTTATGACTGGAGAGAAAGTGAAAATCCGTGTACAAACTCGTATTATTATAATGCTAAAATTGCCACCAATATTTTAGCCACAGATTTGGGTGTAATTGCGAAAAGAGGTGAGAATAAATCATATTTATTTGCCGTAAACAACATTGTTACTACAGAACCGGTATCTAATGCTAGAGTAGATTTATATACGTATCAACAGCAAAAAATAACTACTGGAGCTACCAGCAGCGAAGGAATTGCATCTTTTCAGCTGGATAAATTCGCTTATTTTGCAATCGTTACTTTGGGCGATCAGTCAACTTACGTAAAACTCGATGACGGACTTTCATTATCGTTAAGTAATTTTGATGTTGCCGGTGAGACTTTGCAAAAGGGATTAAAAGGATTTATTTATGGAGAGCGCGGCGTTTGGCGTCCGGGAGATAATTTGTATTTATCTTTCATTTTAAACGATGCTGCGAATAAATTGCCGAAATCACATCCAATAAAATTTAGACTGAATGACCCGAACGGGAAAACGACTTATCAGACGATTCAGAAAACAAATGAATTAAACCATTATTCATTTGTAGTTCCAACAAGTTCAGAAGCGCCAACAGGAAATTGGGAAGCCATGATAAGTGTGGGCGGAGCTAAGTTTTACAAAAGCATTAAAATTGAAACGATCAAACCGAATCGTTTAAAAATAAAAAATAATTTCTCAAGAAAGACACTTTCATCTTCTTATCCAAACACAAGTAATCTTGAGGTTACATGGCTTCATGGCGCTATTGCGAAAAATCTGAATGTAGAAATGCAGGCTAAGTTTTCGCAACAAACAACTACTTTTAAAGGTTATGAAAAATTTACTTTTGATGATTTGGTACGTAAATTTAGTACAGAAGAAATCAATGTTTTTTCCGGAAAATTAAATGAAGGTGGAAAAGCGTCGGTAAATATTGAGCCA
Organism: Flavobacterium sp. SLB02; assembly: GCF_009664855.1. Lineage (GTDB taxonomy): Bacteria > Bacteroidota > Bacteroidia > Flavobacteriales > Flavobacteriaceae > Flavobacterium. The sequence continues at coordinate 4,613,879 of NZ_CP045928.1, read as the reverse complement.
AAATTACAAGGTCAGGCTCCGGGAATGCTTCGCGCATCATTCATCACAAAAGTATATGAAGAAGGAGGAGATTTTAGTACAGATGTAATTTCGACGACTTATTCGCCTTATAAAGCCTATGTTGGTATAAAATCTCCGGAACCTAATAAATACGGAATGCTGGAAACCAGAGCCAACAATCGTTTTGAGGTGGTTACTGTTGATGAAAACGGAAGACCAAAAGCAGTTAAAAATCTTGAAGTTAGAATTTATAAAGTAGACTGGAGATGGTGGTGGGATTCTTCAAGTGATAATTTATCTAATTATAATTCATCGAACTCAACAACAGCTTATAAGTCTCTTACAATTGATACCGATTCCAGCGGAAGAGGAAGCTTTCAATTTACATTATCTGATGAAGAATGGGGACGTTATTTAATTCGCGTTTCAGATGAAACAAATGGTCATGCAACTGCTTTGACTGTTAATATTGACTGGCCAATTTGGTCCGGAAAAACACGTAACAGAGATGCATCGACAGCCAATATGTTAGTTTTCTCAACGGATAAGAAAAACTATGCAGTAGGTGAAAAAGCGCAGATATCTTTCCCTTCAAGTGAAGGCGGACGTGCTTTAATTTCGATCGAAAACGGATCAAGAGTAGTGCAGACGCTTTGGGCCAAAACAAAACAAGGCGAGACCAAAGTAGAGATTCCGATAACGTCAGCGATGGCTCCAAATGTATATTTTAATATTACACTTTTACAGCCACATGCTTCGACCAAGAATGATTCACCTATTCGTATGTACGGTATTGTACCTATCGAAGTTGTCGATAAAAATACCATTTTGGCACCTACACTCTCGATGCTTGATGTTTTAAAACCAGAGCAAAAATTCACAGTAAAAGTAGGGGAGAAAACCGGTAAAGAAATGACATATACCATTGCGGTTGTCGATGAAGGTTTATTGGATTTAACTCGTTTTAAAACGCCAAATGCGTGGGATAGTTTCTATGTTCGTGAAGCTTTGGGCGTAAAAACCTGGGACATTTATGATGATGTAATTGGCGCTTATGGCGGAAAAATAAATCAGATTTTCAGTATTGGTGGAGATCAGGATTTGGGCGGTGGAAAAGCTAAAAAAGCAAACCGTTTTAAACCTGTTGTATTGTATTATGGCCCTTTTAAATTAGAAAAAGGACAAACCAAATCGCATGAATTAAAATTACCAAAATACATAGGTTCAGTTCGAACTATGGTGGTGGCGGGTGATGCCAATACAAGTGCGTACGGAAGTGTAGAAAAAGCAACTCCGGTTCGTAGTCCGTTGATGGTATTGGCTTCATTGCCAAGAAAAATTTCACCTTCAGAAAAAGTGACTATTCCGGTTACGGTTTTTGCGACGGAAAGCAAGGTTAAAAACGTTTCGATTCAGATTAAAACAAGCGCCGGACTTAAAGTAATGGGAAGTGCCACTCAAAGACTTACTTTTGCACAACCTGACGAAAAAATGGCGTATTTTAATTTAGTTGTAGGTTCTGCAACCGGAATTGCAAAAGTTCAGGTTATTGCCACTTCAGGAAGCGAAAAATCGGTTTATGATGTCGAGATTGATATGACGAACCCTAATCCGGTTACGAGTACATTTACCGATGTTATTTTAGCGCCAAACAGCACCAAAACAATTTCATGGAAAACCTTTGGAGTGTCGGGAAGTAATAAAGCGAGACTGGAAGTTTCGTCTATGCCAACCATTAATCTGAATGGAAGATTGCAGTTTCTTATTCAATATCCACATGGATGTGTGGAGCAAACGACTTCATCAGTTTTTCCTCAGTTATTCCTGAATGATGTTGTTGATCTGGATGCAAATCGTAAAGCATTAATCCAAAAAAATATTACAGCAGGGATTACCAGATTAGGCAGTTTTCAGTTATCGAACGGAGGATTACCCTATTGGCAGGGAAATACAACTGCTGATGATTGGGGAACTTCATATGCAGGACATTTCCTGATTGAAGCAGAGAAAAAAGGATATGTGTTGCCAATAAACTTCAAATCAAAATGGACTTCGTATCAGCAAAAAGAAGCGAAACAATGGCGTTTTGAAGCTAAATACGGTAATGATCTGGCTCAGGCGTATAGATTGTACACCTTGACTTTAGCTGGAAATGCTGATTTATCGTCAATGAACAGATTGCGCGAAACAAAAGGTATTTCGAACGAAAGTAAACTTCGTTTGGCTGCTGCATATGTTTTAGCCGGGCAAAAATCAGCGGGACAAAATCTACTGCTGCGTACCAGTATTGATAATGAATCAAGTGATTATAATTACTACTATTATGGTTCAAGCGAAAGAAACAGAGCAATGGCTTTAGAGACAATGTTACTTTTAGACCAGAAACAAAAAGCATTCTCGATGGCTTCAAAATTAGCCAAAGAAATGTCTAATAATCAATGGATGAGTACCCAAACTACTGCTTATTGCTTGTATGCGATGTCGAGATTTGCGGCAAATAATGGTCCAAAAGGAATTGATATTCAGTTTAGTAAAAACGGAAAAGGAGAAACAATAAGCACTCAAAAAACAATTGCCGACAGAAGTCTGGTGGTGCAAACGGGTTCTAATAGTATTACTTTAAAAAATAATAAAAGCAATACGATTTATGTTCGTGTTCTGAATACAGGAATATTGCCAATCGGACAGGAAAATGTAGTTCAAAGTGATGTTTCGGCAGCAATTGTTTTCAAAAACAGAAAAGGCGGCGTTATCAACGTTTCTAAAATAAATCAGGGAACCGAATTTGTTGCAGAGGTGACAGTTAAAAACCAAAGAAACGAAAGTGTTCAAAATGTAGCCTTATCACAAATTCTGCCTTCAGGTTTCGAAATTGTAAATACACGTTTCACAGATTATGGAGACGCTACAAACAATATTGCCGATTATATCGATATCCGTGACGACAGAACTAATTTCTATTTTGGAATGAAATCCAGAGAAACAAAAGTCTTCAGGATTCTGCTTAATGCATCCTATCTAGGTAATTATTATTTACCAGGATTGCAATGCGAAGCGATGTACGATAATACATTCCTGGCCAGAACAAAAGGATTCTGGGTTGAAGTGGTGAAATAGAAGATGAAATGGCCCACGGGTTTTACGGATTATACAGGTTGACATGGATTTTTTTATTGGATTGAATCAGATTAAAATTGATCTGCGAAAACCCGTTCAATCCGTTTAATCCGTGGGCCAAAACTAAAAGCTTTGAAAAATAAACTTATAGCGTTCTCAAAACGCATTATAAATTGGATTAAAAAGAATAAAATAAAATCAGCAATTGCATTTCTGCTCTTGCTGATTTATTATTTCTCTATACCCCGAACGTTGTTTCAGGAGCCTTATTCTACCGTTATAGAAAGTAAAGAAGGAGAATTATTAGGCGCTAAAATTGCTCGTGACGGACAATGGCGTTTTCCTGCGCAAGACAGCGTGCCGGATAAATTCAAAAAATGTATCGTTTATTTTGAAGACGAATATTTTTATAAACATCCGGGTTTTAATCCGGTTGCGATGGTAAATGCGATCAAACAAAATAGAAAAGCGGGTAAAGTTGTACGAGGAGGAAGCACCTTGACACAACAAGTGATCCGATTATCCCGAAAAGGAAAAGGAAGAACGTATTTCGAAAAGTTTATCGAGATTATCAAGGCAACGCGATTAGAATTAGGGTATTCTAAAAATGAAATTTTGGAATTATATGCCGCTCACGCACCTTTTGGAGGAAATGTTGTGGGGCTTGAAATGGCTGCCTGGCGCTATTTTGGCGTACAATCGAATCAATTATCCTGGGCAGAGAATGCTACTTTGGCCGTTTTACCTAATGCGCCGAGTTTGATTTATCCGGGTAAAAATCAGATTAAGTTACTGAATAAGCGTAATAGGCTTTTGCTGAAACTTCATAATGAAGGAATAATTGATCAACAGACGTACGAACTTGCTATCGAAGAACCATTACCTCAAAAACCGTATGATTTGCCTCAAATAGCGCCTCATTTATTGCAACGAGTAGCGAAAGAAGATGAAGGAACACGGGTAAAAACAACAATTGATTATGCTTTGCAGAATAGAGTCAATCAAATTGCGCGTTATTACTACAATCAGTACAAACAAAATGAGGTGAATAATCTGGCGATTTTGGTCATTGATGTTTCGAATCGAAATGTAATGAGTTATTTAGGAAACGCACCAACAGATAAAGATCACCAGAAAGACGTTGATATTATTGATGCACCTAGAAGTACGGGAAGTATCCTAAAACCCCTTTTATATGCTGCAATGCTTGATGATGGCGAACTATTGCCGAATACTTTAGTGGCTGATATTCCGACTCAAATTTCAGGTTATACGCCACAAAATTTTAATCTGACTTTTGACGGGGCCGTACCTGCACATCGTGCTTTGTCAAGGTCTTTGAATATTCCTTCTGTTTTGATGTTGCAGGATTTTGGGGTAAACAAATTTTATGAAGAACTGCAAAAGTTCAAATTAAGAGATATTAATAAAACGCCGGACCATTACGGGTTATCGCTTATTTTGGGTGGTGCCGAAAGTAATCTATGGGATTTGTGCCGAACTTACGCGAATCTATCTTCTACGGTGAATTATTACACTAAAAATAACGCAAAATACCGAACCAAAGAATTTACCGAACTCAATTTCAGAAACGATTTTGAGCCTGATTTTGGTTCCGAAACAGATCAGAAGAATATATTAGGCGCCGGATCGATTTGGTTAACGTATAATGCGATGGAAGAAGTAAACCGACCTGAAGGCGATGAAGCCTGGAAGTTTTATGACAGCTCCTTGAAAATTGCCTGGAAAACAGGAACGAGTTTCGGAAACAGAGATGCCTGGGCTATTGGAACAAATTCAAAATATGCTGTGGGAATTTGGGTCGGAAATGCAACAGGCGAGGGTAGACCAACTTTAACCGGAGTAACAAGTGCAGCGCCCATTTTATTTGATGTTTTTAATTTATTGCCTAGACAAAGATGGTTTCAAACACCTTATAAAGATCTGGATGAAGTTGAGGTTTGCCGTTTAAGTGGTTATTTGGCAAAAGAAGAATGTCCTAAAATCAAGCAATGGGTTTCTAAAAAAGGAAAATCCACTGCAGTTTGCCCTTATCATAAAAAGGTTCATTTAGATAAAACCGAAAAATTTCAGGTCAATAGCAGTTGCGAAAGCATTGATAATATAGTCACTAAAAATTGGTTTGTTTTGCCTCCCGTTATGGCGTGGTACTATAAAAGCCAGCATATAGAGTATTTGCCTTTGCCGCCTTTTAAAGAAGATTGTCAGGGAACGCAAACGACCACTATGGATTTTATTTATCCAAAGGCAAATAGTAAAATATATCTAACAAAGAATTTTAATAGCGAAGTCCAGCCTGTAATTCTAAAAGTTGCTTATTCCGAAAGGGATAAAGAATTGTTTTGGTATGTTGATAATGTGTATAAAGCAACCACAAAAACGTTTCATGAATTGCCTATTTCTCCAACGACAGGAATACATTATATTACGGTTGTAGATGCTTGCGGGAATGAAATTAGAAGAAAAATAGAAATTGTGAGGGAGTAACGGTGAAATATTTAAATTATGAAAACAATATATACCTACTTAATAGTTCTTTTTATATCATCAATATTTAATTGTTATACGGTTTTTGGATTTTTAGTTGACATAAATTCAAACAGAATACAAGGTTTTTGGCTTTTGTTTTATGCAATTATTTTACCAGTAAAGTCGATGACATTAGTTTTTAATAAATACAAAGCGTTCTCAAATTTTCATAAGTATAATTTGTTCGTATTTTTTTCGTATTTTTTTAGTACTCTTATTTCAGGAATAGGTTTTTTTGACTTCAAAAACTTTGTAATATTAGGAGATGGGGCTACAAAATATATAATAGGAGTAATCTATTTTACTTGTTTCATTTCTGCTTTTAGTTCATTAGTGATTTTTCAATGGAAAAGTAGAAGTTTTAAACGAAAGTTTTTTATGAAAATGGATAGCTGCAAATAACTCCTTAAAAAGAAATTTTAATTTTTAAAACTCCAAAATTGAAAATCGAAATGAGATTGCTTCGTTCCTCGCAATGAGCCACAAAAAAACCGCCAGTCTTTCGAAAGGCGGTTTTTGTTTTTTATTCTGAAATAACATTTCCTTTTTTATCGTAGAAATGATATTCTAAGTACGTGTAAGCGTCACGAGGTATGATTTTCACCCATTTCTTATGCTCAAAAAACCATTTTGAACGTAATGATGGAAAACCTTTACTGAGGTATGCAGCCACAAACGGATGTACATTAAGTACAACACCCTTGTGGGTTTTTAAAATTCTGTCCAGATCAGATGCGATTCTGTCAATGATCAAAATTGGCGCTTCAATTTCGCCATGTTCATTGTTTGGATCTTCTTCTCTAGTCTTAATATTTACTTCTGGTCTTACGCGTTGTCTGGTAATTTGAACTAAACCAAATTTACTAGGCGGTAAGATTTTATGCTTTGCTTTATCGTCGCTCATTTCTTCTCGCAAGAAGTCGAACAAAACCTTCCTGTTTTCAGGATTAGACATATCGATAAAATCAACTACGATTATCCCACCCATATCACGCAAACGAAGTTGTCTGGCAATTTCAGCGGCTGCAATCATATTTACTTCCATGGCGGTGTCTTCCTGATTAGTCGCCTTATTCGAACGGTTTCCGCTATTTACGTCTATAACGTGAAGAGCTTCAGTATGTTCGATGATAAGATATGCGCCTTTACTCATGGAGACGGTTCGTCCAAATGAAGTTTTGATTTGTCTCTCTATATTGTATTTCTCGAAAATTGGAGTGTCATTTGATTGATAAAACTTAACAATCGATTGTTTTGAAGGTGCAATTTCTTGCAGATATTCCTTCGTTTGATGGTACAACTCTTCGTCATCTATCTGAATACCGCTAAAGGTATCGTTGAATACATCTCTTAATATCGAAGAAGCTCTGTTGAGTTCTCCTAATACTTTTGAAGGATGATGAGCAGTTGGTAATTTTTTACACATTGCAGTCCATCTGCCAAGCAGGTTCTGCAAATCTTTTTCTAATTCGGCTACGTTTTTGCCTTCGGCTACTGTGCGAACAATAACACCAAATCCTTTAGGTTTGATCGATAGAACAAGTTTTTTTAGTCGGTCCTTTTCTTTTTTGTCTTCTATTTTTTGAGAAATAGAAACGCGGTCAGAAAACGGAACGAGAACAATAAATCTTCCTGCCAATGAAAGCTCAGCGCTTATTCTTGGACCTTTGGTCGATATAGGTTCTTTTACAACTTGAACTAAAACAGATTGATTGGCACTTAAAATATCAGTAATGATGCCATCTTTGTCAATCTCTTTTTCAAACTGAAAGGTTTTTAGGGAGAAATCTTTTATTTTACCTGCGCTTACAAGTTTTATGAATTTCAGTTGAGAAGCTAAGTTAGGTCCTAAATCGTGATAATGTAAAAAGGCATCTTTTTCGAAGCCTACATTTACAAAAGCAGCATTAAGTCCGGCAACGGGTTTTCGTATTTTGGCAATAAAAATATCACCAACCTGAAAGTTGCTTTTCTCTTCTTCCTTGTGTAATTCAATTAGTTTTCCATCTTTTAATAAGGCAAAATCTACGGCTTCAGAACTAGATCTAATGATTAATTCTTTATTCACACTGTAAATTTTTATCTGTTTTTTCAGAAAATAGAGTATAGAGAGAAGAGCATAGATTCAAAAAAAAATCTAAAATCTAATGTCTAAGATCTAAAATCTTATCTACAGATGGATTAAACAATATTTTTTAACAGGTATTGAACCCGGGGAAAAAGAAGATTAATAGAAAATAGAGCAACGAAGATAGATTTTTACGTCTATATTCTATTTTCTTTTTTCTTTCATCTTTTTTTCAATTTCAATGAACTTTTAAAAAGAAAAAAGTAGTTTAAAACTACTTTTTCTTTTTGTGACGGTTAGCTCTCGCTCTTTTTTTTCTTTTGTGCGTAGCTACCTTATGTCTCTTTCTTTTTTTACCACTTGGCATATCGTGTCGATTTTATGATTAATTAATAGTATTATTTTGCTTCGTTATTTGTTTTTACTCCTTCTACAAAAACTTTTGCAGGTTTAAACGCAGGAATGTTGTGTGCTGGAATCTTGATAGTGGTGTTTTTAGAAATGTTTCTACCTGTTTTTTCAGCTCTGGTTTTTACGATAAAACTACCAAATCCTCTTAGGTAAACATTGTCTCCAGTTTCTAGTGAAGTTTTAACTTCTTCCATAAAAGTTTCTACTGTTGCTTGAACATCTCCTTTTTCAAGACCTAGTTTCTCTGAAATTTTCGCTACGATATCTGCTTTCGTCATTTTCTTTCCTATTTTATTTTATAAATGGTGTACTATTTTTTTGAGTTTGCAAATATAGGAATTAAAAAAATAATTAATCAAGCTAATTCGTTAAATTTTAATTACATAAACATTTACTTTTGTATTCTAAGTATTTTGCAATGAATTTTTCTAACATATTGATAAAATGGTATTTACAAAACAAACGTGATTTGCCATGGCGAAAAACGGCCAATCCATACCATATTTGGCTCTCAGAAATTATGTTGCAACAGACTAGAGTTGCGCAGGGAACGCCGTATTTTTTTGCTTTTACGGAGGAATTTCCTACTGTATTTGATTTGGCAAATGCCTCAGAAGAGCAGGTTTTGAAACTTTGGCAGGGATTAGGGTATTATTCCCGCGCCAGAAATTTGCATAAAACGGCTCAATTTGTTTCAAATGACCTTAATGGAGTTTTTCCCGGGAACTATAAAGATCTTTTAAAATTAAAAGGTGTTGGTGAATATACCGCAGCGGCAATTGCTTCTTTTTCTTATAATGAAGCTGTTCCCGTAGTCGACGGAAATGTGTTTCGTGTACTTTCGCGTTATTTTGATATCGAATCTGATATTTCTCTTCCTGCAACAAAAAAAGAATTTACGGAGCTCGCTTACGAATTAATGCCAAAAGATGATCCTGCAAGTTTTAATCAGGCAATAATGGAGTTTGGTGCTTTGCAATGCGTGCCTAAAAGTCCGGATTGTTCTATATGTGTTTTTAATGATAGTTGTGTTGCACTCCAAAAAAAGAAAGTATCGGTTTTACCGGTAAAATCAAAAAAACTTAAAGTGACCAATCGCTTCTTTAATTATTTAATACTAGAAGATGTTTTAGGCAATACCTTAATTCAGAAAAGAACCGCCAAAGGTATCTGGCATAATTTATATGAGTTTCCTCTTTTTGAAACTGCAGAAATTGTTGATTTTGATGTGGTTTCAAAAGCTGTCGTAAATGATGTTTTTCCTTCTTATACTATATTAGGTATGGAAGGATGTAATGAAACTACTGTTGTGCATAAACTTTCGCATCAACATCTTCATATTCAGTTTTGGAAGGTTAAAATTGCAGAAATAATCGAAAACGGATTGAATTCCAGTGAATTAAAAACTTTTCCTTTTCCTGTAGTGATTTATAATTTTATAGAAAAGCAAGAAATAAATTGCTAAAAAAATGTATCTTTGGGATAAATACCACTGTAAAATTATGAATGGAACATTAAATAAAGTGATGCTAATTGGCCATTTAGGCGATGATGTGAAAATGCATTATTTTGATGGCGGAAACTGTATAGGTCGTTTTCAATTGGCTACAAATGAGGTTTATATCAATAAAACGACCAATGAAAAAATAACTTCAACAGAGTGGCATAATTTAGTTGTACGCAATAAAGCCGCCGAAATTTGCGAAAAATACCTTTCTAAAGGAGATAAAATCTATATAGAAGGGCGTATAAAATCACGCCAGTGGCAAGCTGAGGATGGTACTACAAAATATACCACTGAGATTCAGGTGACCGAGTTTACTTTCCTGACGACCAAAAAAGAAACTGGAAATCATAAACCGCAGCAGGAATCAGAACCAGCAAAAAACACTAACTTTGATGCGACAAATGAAGGTTTGCCTATAAATGACTTACCTTTTTGATTGTTTAACTAATCTTTTTTAATTTGGACCCGGAGCCCAGTTTATTTTTTAATACCACTTTAGACATCAATTTAATCATTGGTTTTGTCGGAATATTTATTTTGCTGTTTCTTTCGGCAATTGTTTCAGGTGCCGAAGTAGCGCTTTTTTCTTTATCTCAAAAAGACATTGACGAAACATTGCAGGAAAATAATCCAAGAGGGAAAATTATTTCGAATCTTTTAGATAAACCCAAAAAACTTTTAGCCACCTTATTAGTAGCCAATAATTTTTTTAATATTGGAGTTGTTATTTTGTTCTCTTTTATAGGACAAAATATTTTTGCGAATGTAAGTTCTCCGGTCTTTAAGTTTATACTCGAAATCATTCTGGTTACTTTTCTTATCTTATTGTTTGGAGAAGTTTTGCCTAAAGTTTACGCCAGCCGCAACAATATAAAATTCGCAAAACGCGTTGCATATCCAATCGCTATTTTAGATACATTACTATCGCCAATAAGTTTGCCTATGCGCAGTGTTACGCTATATTTGCACAACAAACTAGGGAAACAAAAAAATAGTTTTTCGATAAATCAGCTTTCGCAAGCCTTAGAGCTTACAGATTCTGAAGGTACATCAAGCGAAGAACAGAAAATCCTGGAAGGAATTGTTTCTTTTGGAAATACCGATACAAAACAAGTAATGAGCCCGAGGATTGATATTTTTGCGTTAGAAATATCGGAGCCATTTTCAGTAATTTGTCCAAAAATAATCGAAAAAGGATTTTCAAGAATTCCGGTTTACAGGGATAATATCGATCAGATTGAAGGAGTTTTATTCGTTAAGGATTTACTGCCTCATATTGATAATGATGAGTTCGATTGGACTTCTTTGGTAAGAGAAGCATTTTTTGTTCCTGAGAATAAAAAACTCGACAATCTATTAAAGGATTTTCAGAGTCTTAAAAGCCATTTGGCAATTGTAGTTGATGAATATGGCGGAACATCAGGATTAGTCTCTCTGGAGGATGTTATTGAAGAAATAGTAGGGGATATAAGCGATGAGTTTGATGATGAGAATTTGAATTTCTCTCAAATCGATGAAAAGAATTTTCTTTTTGAAGGAAAAATTAACATGAAAGATTTTTACAGAATCGTAGATGTTAATGAAGATGTTTTTGAATCTCACAAAGGTGAGGCAGAAACGTTAGCCGGATTTATTTTAGAAATTTTGGGTAATTTCCCTAAAAAAGATCAAAAAGTAGCTTTTGAAAATTGTGTCTTTACGATAGAAACAGTCGATAAAAAGCGTGTTAAACAAATAAAAGTAACAATAGATTAAATGTTTAAAAAAACAATTTCGATAGCAACAATTTTACTGGCATTGACTGTTTTAAGTTGTAAAGATGATGTGGTGCCTAAGCCATCAGGTTTTCTTCGTTTAGATTATCCGGAAGCAAAATATGTTAGTTTTGAAAACAATTGTCCGTTTGCCTTTGATATGAACGAAGGGGCTGTAATAAAAGGTGAGAAAGATTGCGGATTTGCGATTACCTATCCTAAAATGAAAGCAACAATTTACCTTACCTACAAACCTGTAAACGGCAATATTGAGAAATTGCTGAAAGATGCTCAGAAACTTACCTACGAACACGTAATTAAAGCCGATGATATATTAGAACAACCCTATTTAAACCCTCAAAAAAAGGTTTATGGTATGTTTTACCAAGTTGACGGAAATGCGGCTACAAACTCTCAGTTTTACCTTACCGATAGTACAAAGCATTTTATAACAGGATCCGTTTATTTTTATGCTAAGCCAAACTTTGATTCAATTATGCCGGCGGCGAGTTATATCAAAAATGACATGCAAAGATTAATGGAAACTTTGAAGTGGAAGTAAATAAAGAAGACATAAAAAAAGGGCGTTTAGTTTTATAAACGCCCTTTTTTTATGTCTTGAAATTAATATCACTTTAAGAAAAATGCCAAATCGAAATACCGATTGCTATTGGAATTTGGAATTTTAAAATATTGGATTTTTTTTAAATATTGGAATTTAATTTTTTAAGATTTGGTATTCAGAACTTTATAGGTTTTTCCGTCTCCGGTTGCCTCAACTACTTTTGTGAAGCTGTCTTGATTTTGAACTGTTTTGTCAAATACAACAGTAGCTGTTTTTTTATCGAAATCTACTGTAGCTTTTTCAACACCGTCTAAATTAGATAATTCTTTTTCGATTGTTTTGGCACATCCCATAGCGCAAGTCATTCCTTCTATTTCGAAACTTGCCGTTTGTACATTTTCAGCAGCAATTGCTTTGTGTTCTTTTACAGCTGTGTTTAAGGGTTTTATATTGGCAAGGTTTTTATCTTCTTCTTTTTTGCAGCTTACTAATACTAAACTCGCGATGGCGAAAGCGGCTATGATCTTTGTAAATTTCATTATATATGATTTTTAAATTGATAAGTTGTATTCCTTTCAAAATTAGTAAAAAGGAAGAGGTCAGTTCATAAATTTATTACAAATTTGCATCAAAATGGTATTTATGGATGCAAAGCAATTAAAGTGGGCTTATTTATTTGTTCTTTCGCTTATTTGGGGAAGTTCTTTTACTTTAATAAAAAGAGGCCTCGTTGGTTTAACGGCGATTCAGGTAGGTTCATTCCGAATTATTTTTGCGGCCCTGTTTTTACTGATTTTTGGGTTTAATAGTCTAAAGAAAATTTCGCGCCGCCAATGGAAATTTGTAGCCATAACTTCTGTTTTCGGAACTTTTACTCCCGCTTTTCTTTTTGCAATTGCCGAAACCCAGGTCGATAGTTCGATAGTGGCTATTTTAAATTCGCTTACACCTTTAAATACTTTAGTTCTGGGAATAATTGCTTTTGGAATCCAGTTTCAAAAACGACAGGTTCTTGGTGTTTTTGTGGGTTTAATAGGTTGTTTGTTATTGGTTTTAAGCGGAGCCTCAGCTCATCCCGGGCAAAATTATTATTATGTAGTTTTGGTTGTTATTGCAACGCTTTGTTATGCCATCAATGTCAATCTCATCAAGAAATATTTATCAGATCTGAATTCGGTAAGTATTACAACAGGAAACTTTGCTGTTTTGCTTCTGCCGGCTTTGATCATTTTGAGTTTTACAGATATTACACAAAGAATAAATATCGATGTCACCCAGCATTCTATTCTTTTTGTAATGATTCTGGGAGTTCTGGGAACCGGAATCGCAAATGTTGTATTTTTTAAATTGATACAAATGTCTTCGCCCGTATTTGCAACATCAGTAACCTATTTAATCCCAATAGTCGCTTTCTTTTGGGGATTATTAGATAACGAAATGCTAACGCCAATTCAGTTTTTTGGAGCATTTATTATTTTAATCGGAGTGTATTTATCGGCTAAGAAGTAGCTTTTAATTGTGAGATGTTTTTTTTTTTTTTTTTTTTTTTGAAATGTAATTGATTCAGAGTGACAAAATAGAGCGTAAAAAAAAGCTTTGTCAAAGTTTAAAACTTTGACAAAGCCTCTAAGAATCTTAGTAACTCAGTCCCGAAGCTTCGGGATTGCGCCTCTGAGCCTCTGTACCTTTGAACCTTCCTAAAGAAAATCTTTCTCAGAAACCCCTTCGTTGATTTTGATCTCAGACATTTTAATATCCAATTCAAAACCTACATTCTGAACCAGATTAAAAGGAACTTTAATACCTTTTACTTCTCTGTAATCGTTGAAGTTTGTGATTTGAGAAGATGATTTTCCGTCTTGTTCGCGAACTTTGCCTTTTGCTGTTTTTAAACCTGATTTTACATCGTAGTAATACGTTGTTTTACCATCTTTTATTACATAAGCATCGCTGCCGTTTATCGGTTCGATTCCTTCTACTTTTAAGTCTGTTCTTTTTTGTAATTGTAATTCCTCAAAAGGAGCAGCGCTGGCTTTCATGTCGGCAAGATCTGCGCCTTCAAGATTTTTGCGTTGACCTTGTTGCTCGATATAAGCACCTTTTTCGTTTACAACCTGTTTCATTAAATTCATAGTTCCCATGGCAAGCGAAACCATCATTTTTCCTTTCGAATCTAATTTAGAAGTAAAAGTTAAAGGTCCCGGCGCCTGAGGAACCGTTGTTGTTCCTGTCATAGCTAAAGTTTTTACAGCAGCAACTGCTTTTTCGCCACCAATTGCTTTCAGGTAATTTTCGAAAACTGTTTTGGCAGTAATTCCTGCCGGAGCTTCTTTTTTGGTCGCAGGTTTTTCAACAGGATTTCCGTATTTATCAAAGTAGAAAATCGGAATTTGAAGTTTTTCTAAACCAGTAATTACATCAGAACCTTTTCCTGCAATTACAATTCGCATATTATCTAATAGGAAATATTTGTTGGCTACACGGTAAATATCGTCAGCTGTAACATTATTGACAGTCTGGATGTATTTTTCATAAAAATCAGCTGGAAGATTTTCTGTTTCAATGTTTAAAGCATATCTGGCAACAGTTTGTGGTTTTTCGACCTGCATTACAAAGCGGCCAATGTATCCTGCTTTTACATTTCTCAAAACTTCCTGAGGAACTCTTTCGGTTCTGATTCTTTTAATTTCTTTTATAAACTGAACTACAGCACTATCCGTAACCGTATTTCGTACAGCAGATGATGCCTTGAATTTAGTAACATATTTTCCTGCTCCAATACTTGAACTTGCGCCATAAGTCCAAGCGTGCTCCTCACGTAAATTCATGTTCAGGTAACTATTAAAATCTCCACCTAAAATTTGATTGGCAATTACGGCCGGGAAAAAATCAGGATCACTCATTTTTAAATTCACGGTATTTACCAATGAAATTTCAGATTGTACCGCATTAGGAACGTCTACAAAATCAATTTGAAGTTGAGAAACATTCTCAGGATTAGGGTAAGTGTTTTTTGGAGCTGCTTGTTTTTTCCATCCGCCAAAAAGTTTTTCTACTGCTGCTTTTGTTTCTTTAAATTTAACATCACCAATGATTACCAAATAAGCATTTTCAGGAACAAAATAAGTCGAATAATTTGCCTGAACATCTGCAAGTGTTACGTTTTTTACCGTTTCTTCTGAAAGGAATTCTCCCGAAGGATGATTTTTTCCAAAAGCTAAAACATCAACAACTCTTGTTGCGATTGCCGGAACGCTTTTTTCATCGGCTTTAAGCCCTTCGATTAATTTTGCTTTTTCTTTATCAAATTCAGTTTGAGTAAAATTCGGTTGTAAAGCACCTTCTGCCAAAAGTTCCAGAACGCGTCCTGAATATTTAGAAAGAGAACTTGCATAAGCGCCTGTTGAAGAAAAGTTAATACTTGCTCCGTAAAAATCAATTTCTTCGTTAAAAGCCTCTTTGGTTGTTTTTTGAGTTCCGTTACCAATCAGGCTGCTGGTTAATTCATCAACACCTTTTTTGTTCCCTTCTGTAAAAGGAGCATTATTCAGGGTTAAATTAAAACTTACTCGTGGTAGTTTATGATTTTCAACTACTAAAACTTTCATACCGTTTGCCAAAACAAAAGTTTGTGGTTTTTTGATATTGACTACTGGAGAAGGGCCTGGTTTTGGTTGTGGACGATTTTGTGCTTGCATAATTCCAGTCAGGAATAAAAGAATTAAAAATGTATGTATTTTTTTCATGATTCGATAAGCTTAGTTTTGAACTTTAGTTGAAGGAACGTAGTCTAAAATTAAACGCTGGTTAGGGTTTAAGTACTTTTTAGCCACTTCTCTAATTTCTTCTCTGGTAATAGAGTGGTAAATATCAATCTCAGTATTGATTAAATTTACATCTCCGTAAAGCAGGTAGTAAGAAGCCAGATTTTCAGCAATTCCTTCTACGCTTGCATTGGCGTTCACAAAATTATTATCGAATTTATTCTGTAATTTTTCATAATCTTTTTCAGAAATCAGGTCGGTTTGAATTTTTACAATTTCCTCATCCATTTCTTTTAAGATATCAGCTGTTGTATTGGGAGCCATTGGTAAACCATATAAAATGTACATTCCGTAATCTTCCTGACTAAAACCAACAGCGCCAATTTGAAGTGCCATCTTTTTGTCGTCAACTATTTTTTTGTACAATTTTGAGCTTTTTCCGTCACTTAAATAAGAAGAGATTAAATCTAAAACTCTTGCGTCTCTGGTTTTCATCGAAGGTGTTCTGTAAGAAGCAACAATCATCGGGATCTGAATATTCGGATCTTCATATGTAGCTTTTATAGTCTGATTGATTGGTTCTTCGACAAAAGTTTGTTTTTTTACTTCTTCGCCTCTAGGGATTGGAGCAAAGTATTTCTGGATCCATTCTTTGGTTTTTGCTTTGTCAAAATCTCCTGCCACAACTAAAACGGCATTGTTTGGCGTATAGAATTTTTTATTAAAAGCCTGAAATTCTTCGAGCGTTGCAGCATCCAGATCTTTCATTGAGCCAATAGTTGTCCAGCGATACGGATGGTTTTTGAACATGTTTTTCTTAACCTCCGGAAGTATGTTTCCGTACGGCTGATTGTCGTAACGCATTCTTTTTTCTTCTTTTACGACTTCATTTTGTGTTTCAACACCAATCTTGTTGATGATTGGGTGCATCAATCTTTCAGATTCCATCCATAAACCAAGTTCTAAACTGTTTGATGGGAAAACTTCGTAGTAATACGTTCTGTCGTCAGAAGTATTGGCGTTGTTTACTCCGCCATTCGCAGTCACGATTTTCATCCATTCGCCGCGTTTTATATTTTGTGTTCCTTCAAATAATAAATGCTCAAAGAAATGCGCAAAACCAGTTCGGTCCGGACGCTCGTCTTTTGATCCTACATGGTACATTACCGAGGTGATTACAACGGGAGCCGACGGATCGTTGTGCAAAATAACGTGCATGCCGTTATCTAAATTGTATTCTTCAAAAGCTACCTTTTGAGCATGAGCCACTCCGCCGAGCATTAGTGCTGCACTTAACATCATTATTGATTTTTTCATAAAGATTAATAATTTTTATTTACCTATATATGTAGGTAGCCAAGAGTTGATTATCGTTACATCAAAATTAACTTTTTTTAATTATCAATTAAGGGTTAGTGTTTGTTTTGGTGATACTTTAACAGTATTATACGGCTAAATGTTTCTTTTTATGGCATGAAACGCCTTGAAAAACAGACTTTAAAATGAAATAAATATTTTTAGAATAAGAGATTGCACAGTAAATTATTAATTGTATATTTGCAACCTTAAAAATCAATAAATCAATTTGGTATGTATGCAATCGTAGAGATAGCAGGGCAACAATTTAAAGTAAGCAAAGACTTAAAGGTTTATGTTAACCGTTTGTCTAATGAAGAAGGTTCAAGTGTTTCATTTGACAAAGTTCTTTTATTAGATGATAACGGAAACGTAACTTTAGGCGCCCCAGCTATAGAAGGTGCTTCAGTAGAAGCTAAAGTGTTACAACACTTAAAAGGAGATAAAGTAATCGTTTTCAAAAAGAAAAGAAGAAAAGGTTACAAAAAGAGAAATGGTCACAGACAATATCTTACTCAAATTGTAATTGAAGGTATTACTGCAGCAGGTGGAACTAAAAAAGCAGCAGCTAAAAAAGCGGTTGTAGCAGAAGATGCTCCGGCAACTGAAGTTGAAGCAGCTCCAAAAGCAAAAAAAGCAGCAGCTCCAAAAGCAAAAAAAGAAGCTACTAAAGAATAATAACAATATTTAAACTCATACGTCATGGCTCACAAGAAAGGTGTCGGTAGTTCGAAGAATGGTAGAGAATCAGAATCAAAACGTTTAGGCGTAAAGATTTTTGGTGGACAAGCTGCTATTGCTGGGAACATCATCGTTAGACAAAGAGGTTCAAAACATAATCCAGGTGAAAACGTTTACATCAGTAAAGATCACACACTACACGCAAGAGTAGCTGGAGTTGTTAAGTTCCAAAAGAAAAAAGATAACAAATCTTATGTATCTATCCTTCCATTCGAAGCATAATCATTAGATTACTTATTACAAAACCCGTTCTGAAAAGAGCGGGTTTTTTTGTTTTTATGACTTTACCATATAAGTTATATAAGATAATTTAAGTTTGCTGTGTTTTGTTATTTGTTTAAAGTAGGAGTAATTGTGCTTGTTTTGGTCTAATTCAAAAACCTATGGAGAGCGAAAAAAAATTTACCGCAAATAACGCTAAGTTTTTTTACTTTTCTCTTTTATAAAAGAGTCAAAGTTCGCAAAGCTTTGTATTGACTTAGCTTTGCGAACTTTGTACTTTTTAGAAGTATTCTTAAGTAAAAAATCTTTGTGCTCTTTGCTGTAAAAAATAAGTGCTGAGTTTAGTTTTTATGTTCGTCACAACATTTTAGGATTGGTATCTTGTTTTTGTCATTTTAACCGAAAGTAGAAATCAGTTTCCTTTTTTGAAATATACATAAGTGTTATTGGAATTTGGAATTTTAAATTTTAATTTTTTCCGCGGTATTATTTGTATTTTTGATTGAACTAATACGTTATAAGCCTTGAAAAAAATAGTTTTCCTTATATTTCTTTTCTGTATAAGTCTGTTTGCAAAAGAAATTCATCCTGCTTACGAAATTGTTTTCTTAAATGATTCTCAAAAAAAGATTTTATACGAATTTGCGGTGCTGCAAAAAAGCGATTCTAATGCTGATTTATATTGGCAGCAACATAAGAATCAGTTTTCGGTTATTAATGATAGCGTAAGAAATCGACTCGCAAATGAAATTTATGCTAATTCGCAAGTAATTTATATTCCTGTAAAAGATTCTGCAGTTCAGTTATGGATGCAAACGCAATCGCTAACCAATTGGATGTTGTATTTGGCGGCATTTATTGCAATATGCGCGATAGTGGGTTTATTACGCAATTATTGGGACAGGCTTATAGATATCCTGATAAAACAATTCGCACCATTGTTCAGGCTTTTATTCTCTGCAATTTTGTTAACCTACGAATTATTGCTGCTTGGAATCGTTTGTATCGTTGGCGGATGTTATATAGAAGAAATGACCTTGCGCACTGTAGTAATTCATATAGGTTTGTTTTTATTATGGAGTCAGTCAACAGCTATTTTTACACGGAAATACTTAGTTAAGAAATATGTTTTTGAAATAAGAAATACGTTCTGGGGAAGTAATAAGTGGGAAATAGTAAAAACAATTTGTCTTCCCGCAATTATTGTGACTATGGCTCTTTTGTATTTGTTGTATAAAATTCCAGGTGATGTATTATACAATTATGAAATTGTTGTAGCTGCTATGGCGGTAATTTGTGCTTTGCCTGTTTGGCGTACTTTTGATAAGTATATTTATCCAATTCTTATTCCGTATAAAGATACTTCTATCGAAAGAACTATTTTTACCCTTGCGGCTTGTGTTGTTTTGGCCTTGATTATTGATGGCTTTTTTATCGTACAGCATAACCCGCTTTTCTCGTATATTATTATTGCCTTGACAGGTTTACTTATTATATCATTTTTGATTATATCTCTCAAAGAAAATTTCAAACGCAATTACAAGAATTACTATTACTTGCAATTTATTACAATTCTTTTTCTGGTATCGACTTTAGTTTATAGCTTTCAGATTCGTTCCGGAGAACTTATTTGGGCATCCTTAATAGGAACCAGTATTTATATTGTGATCAAATATTGGGAGATTCCAACTTTCTGTATTAACTGGAAAAGAAACAGAACTTCTGCCTGGGGATTTTTAGGAATGGCAGTTTTGTTGTGGGTATTAGCGAAAGGAATTTTGTATGTTTCTGGAATGTTGTATGTGTAGTTTAAGATATTTTCTATTTATGATAAAGTTTTTTTTTAGTTGTAAACTTACCAGACCTAGCCCGTGGTTGAAACCACGGGCTAGGTTTTAAGATAGGAATTAAATTAGGTTGCAACGTTGTTATTTATGAAATGACAAAAATCCACATACCAACCTTAAAATTAGGCTTTCATAAAAGTTCCTTGTGCTCTTGGTTTTAAACTTTGACAAAGGCAGATATCAATAAATTGGAATTTTATTATTCAGTATCCTTAGTCTCTTCCAAATCCTCAGTTTTTCTTCCTAATTTTACTTTAGGACTATTTTGTGTTCCGGTAACCGTTAGCGGAATTCCGAATATGCCAAGAGGAGGTAAGCCTAAACGCATTTTTAAGTTCAGTTTTCCGTCGAGACTTGTTGTGCCTTCGATTCTTGGTCTAAAGCCTGCAAACTTAAATTTAAAGCGCTCTACGGTCATGATGTTGTTCTTGATCGTGGTTTTAATGTCGACCTTAGAAAGATCAGGATTTTGCATGGATTCAGAACTTGTTGCTTTGCTTACGGCGTTAAACATTTTCAATCCTCGCACTTTTACATCTTTTACAGAAAGTGTTCCGCCACCCGCAAGTGATGGATATACTGGATCCATATTGCCGTTTAAACGGCCTTTTAATTGATAATCAACCGAAACGATTCCTTGTGCTTTTTCAGCAGCGCTGGCCATTTTTCTGAAAACTTCAATTTCGTTGTATGCTTTTTTAATATCAAAATCAGACGCTTTAATAGTAAAATCAAAATTTGCTTTTTTAGTCGTAACAGCCTGATAATTGGCATTCATGGCAACATTACAGCCAATTAAATTAAAACCGGTATTCTGCATGCTTAATTTCCCTTTTTTCATGCTTAAATTTCCAACCGCATTTTGAAGATTTAATTTATCAAAATTCACTTTTTGGGCATTAGCGGTGAAATTCAAATTCAAATTAGTCGGAATCATAATCACTCCAGTTTGTTTTGCTTCAGTCTGAGTAGGAGCTGGAGTTTCGGTTTTTGTTTGCGTTACCGATGTATTTGCCGAAGTACTCGACATAAATTCATCCACATTAATGTATCGTGATGTGGCATTAAAAGAACCTTTTAAAACACCTGTATTTGTGGTTGCGTAATTAAAAACGTTTTGCAGATATCCGTTCATCTTAAAATCAGACTGACCGTAAGCAGCCAGAAAGTTGTTAAAATACATTTTATCCTGATTGATTTTAAAAACACCTTCTTTGATAATAAATTTCTTTGGCAAATATTCTGATGTAATGCCAATATTTCTAAGCTCAAGCGTTCCTTTGTTATGAAGCTTGCTGTATTTTCCTTTTTCGGCATCGCTTTGTTTGCCTTTCAAAACCAAATCAGCTTTTACAAAACCATCTAAATCAAGTCCTTTTTGAGAGAAAACTTTATAGATTTTATTCACGTCAAGTTCTCCCTTCGCTTTTATGTCGTAAGTCAAATCGTTGAAATTGCTCAAATCTGCTTCTACAAAAACAGGTTTCCCTTCAAAAGTAAACTGAGTAGGTTTTAAACTCACTTTCAAATCATCAAAAGTTCCTTTTTGATTGTTGATTTTAGATTTGATGGTAATATTGGTGATAGGATTTGGGTAATAAGGTGTTTTTAAATACCCGTTTTCTAAATCGATAACACCATTAGTAACCGGAAAAAGTTTGTTTTTAAGATCAAATTTTCCGTTTGCTTTTACATCACCCGCCAAATTTCCTTTTAAAACAATATCAGGAATTCCAAGAGCTGTAATTAATTTTTCAAGATCAATTTTAGCTTTAAAGTCAGCATCGATATTTGGAGTATTAATGCCTTCAACATAAAATTTAGATTTTAAGTAATCCTTGTTGATGTTCAGGGATAAGTTTTTAGCATCAACAATAGCAAGATCCGGATTCAGCGACGGAACTTTTGTTTTTACTTCTAAGTTTAAGTTAGAAACCGGAAAAGCACTTTTGTTATAATTTACAAAACCGTTGTCTATTTTTACATCTAAATTAAGGTCCGGAGCAATATTTTGCGAGACAATATAATTTCCTTTTAAGGTAAAAAGTAAGTTTGTTTTTCCTTTTAATTCGGTTTTAGAAAGCCAGGTAATATATTTTGGAGGGAAAGCAGTAAATACATCGTACAGGTCGCTATTGTCAGATTTAATCACAAAATCGATGTTGTAACCATCTTTCAGGAAGTCAAATTTTCCTTTAAAATCGACCAAGAGCTGATTGATTTTAAGGTTGTTTTGTTGAAAGAAAAAAGATAACGAATTCACATTTACTTTTGTGATCAGGTCGGCATCGATTTTTTTATTCATTAAATACGGTTCACCTTCATAAACAATATTCAGTTTTTCAATTTTGGCTTTCGAATACAAGTCAAAAACAGCCTTGTTTAAATCGCCTTTTCCTAAATAATTAAAACCAAAAGCATCAAAATGAACTTTAGTCGACTGATCGTCGTAAATAATTTTACTGTTCAGGATCTCAATTTTCTCCAGTTTTAGCGATGCATCAGCATCAGTACTGTCTTTTGGATCTGACGGACTTGATGATTTGTAAACATTGTAATTGGCTTCTCCTTTTGGATTCACTTTTACATTAATAAACGAATCAGATAAATAAATCTGGTCAATTTTTACCTCTTTACTAAATACTAAACTGGCTACATTTATTCCAAAAGAAACCTCTTTTGCGGTAATGAATTTTTCGCTTTTATACGGAGCTGATCCGTTAAGGCTTAAATCATTTAAGGTTAAAGTTAACGAAGGAAAATGATGAAAAAACGAAACCGAGACATCAGAATAATTCAATTCTGCGCTCAGTTTTTCGTTAGCAGTTTTTTTAATTTGCTCCTTAATTTTGTCAGCAAAAATAATAGGGGTCAGAAACAGTAATCCTATAATAACGACAAACGTTATTCCAAGATATTTGGCTATTTTTAATAAAATAGATTTCGTTTTATTTGCAGACATAACAAATTGTGGTATTTATAGGTAAGGTTTAAATTGAATTTTATCCGTGAACAGTTTCTTTTTTACCATAATTGGTGATGATAGAACCTTCGTATTCAATCCATTCTTTCCAGCGTTTATCTATATCTATATTGTCAGTATATTTTCGTGCAAATCCTAAAAAAGTAGTGTAATGACCCGCTTCAGAAATCATTAAATCACGGTAAAATTTAGCTAATTCTTCGTCTTTTATATTTTCAGAAAGTACCTTAAAACGTTCGCAGCTTCTCGCTTCGATCATGGCTGAAAACAATAAACGATCACAAAGAGCATCTTTACGGCTTCCGTCTTTTTTCATGAATTTAAAAAGTTCATTTACATAATGATCTTTTCTTTCGCGGCCCAAGGTCAAACCTCTTTTTTTGATGATATCGTGTACCATTTGCAAATGCTCTAATTCTTCTCTCGCAATTACAAGCATTTCCGTAACTAATTCTTCTAGTTCAGAATTGTAAGTAACTAAACTAATGGCGTTTGAAGCTGCTTTTTGTTCGCACCAAGCGTGATCTGTTAATATTTCTTCGATATTCGACTCAACAATATTTACCCAACGAGGGTCTGTTGCTAATTTTAATCCTAACATAATTTCCCGGCATTTTAGTTCTTGCAAAATTAGTGTTTTTTATTACTAAAAATCAGGAAATATTGTATGATTGCGCTCAAAAAAGCATTATTTTGTAGCTTGAAATAATTTGTAATGAATCACATAAAAAAACTTTTAATTATTGGCTTTGTTTGGCCTGAACCAAATTCGTCTGCAGCAGGTGGAAGGATGATGCAGTTGATTTCTATTTTTAAGCAAAATGGATTTGAAATTACATTTGCAAGCCCGGCTTTAGACAGCGATTTTATGGTCGATTTGTCTGAATTTGATGTGAAGAAAGTGTCAATTAAACTCAATAATTCCAGTTTTGATGATTTCATTATCGAATTGAATCCTGATGTTGTTTTGTTTGATCGTTTTATGATCGAAGAGCAATTTGGATGGCGCGTATCTGAAAATTGCCCAAAAGCGATTCGTTTATTAGATACCGAAGATTTGCATTGTTTGAGAACGGCAAGGCAAAAAGCGTTTAAAGAAAATAGAGTTTGTGAGCTTCATGATTTATTGTCTGAAGAAGTAGCGAAGCGCGAAATTGCCAGTATTTTAAGATGTGATTTGTCTTTTATTATTTCTGAATTTGAAATGAAAATCTTAAAAGATGTTTTTAAAATCGATTCAGGTTTATTGTATTATTTGCCGTTTTTGGTATACGAAATGTCTGAATTGGATTTATTGAAATTGCCTTTGTTTGAAGAGCGTAAAAATTTTGTTTTCATCGGGAATTTTCTTCATGAACCCAATTGGAATACAGTTCAGTATTTAAAAGAAACCATTTGGCCTTTAATAAAAAAGCAATTTCCAGAAGCTGTTTTAGAAGTTTACGGTGCTTATCCT
Source organism: Flavobacterium sp. SLB02 (assembly GCF_009664855.1). GTDB lineage: Bacteria > Bacteroidota > Bacteroidia > Flavobacteriales > Flavobacteriaceae > Flavobacterium. Next base: position 4,589,538 of record NZ_CP045928.1, on the reverse strand, counting down.
TCCCAAAAAGTGCTGCAGTTGCATCAGTCTAAAAATGGTTTTTTTATTATGGGAAGAGCCGCAGACGCTAATGAAATTGTTAAAAAAACGCGGGTTGTTCTGGCGCCAATTCGGTTTGGAGCAGGATTAAAAGGGAAATTATTAGAAGCCATGCAATGCGGAACGCCAAGTGTAACCACAACAATTGGTTCTGAAGCCATGCACGCCAATTTATCATGGAATGGTTTTATTACAGATGATGCTGAATTGTTTGCAAAAAAGGCGGTCGAATTGTATCACGACGAAAATCTTTGGATACAAGCTCAAAAAAATGGAGTTGCTATCGTCAACGAATGCTATCAATTGAGTAAATATTCTACGGCATTAATAGCAGCAATCAATTCATTATTAAATGATTCTGAAAGTCATCGTTTACATAATTTTATGGGAAGTCTGTTGCAGCATCATGCTTATAGAAGTACAATGTATATGTCAAAATGGATCGAGGCTAAAAATAAAAATTAGTCTGTCATTTTTCCAAATCCTACAGTTTCACGATACAATTGTGGCGAAACATCGGCATTGGTTTTAAAGAAGCGGCTAAAATAATGTTCGTCGTCATAACCCAATTCATAAGCGATTTCTTTTACCGTTTTGTTGGTCATGTACAATTCTCTTTTCGCTTCGATTATAATTCTTTCGGCAATTAAGTCTGTCAGGGTTTTGTTGAAGTAATTTTTCGATAATTTGGCTAAGGCTTTCGCCGAAATATTCAGCATTTCTGCATAATGTCCCGCTGAATGTTTGATCTTGAAATTCAGTTCGATAGCATCTTTCAGATTTTGAAGAATGAAAGGTTCTTTAGAATCCGGAACCGATTTCATCTCTTCTAATTGTTGGTTTTTGAGCCTCGAAGCCGTGATTAAAAATATTTTTAAGTACGAAATCAATAATTCATATTGTGCCAGTTCTGAATTTTGCATTTCAATTTTCATCTGCTCCAGAACCATTTTAAAAGTCGAGGCCGCTTCTTCTGTAATTATGGTAAAAGGCGGCTGATAAACATTGTTAAACAAAACACCATTGCACGAAACTTCTTTTTGGTGGTAATGAATGCAGTAAAAATCAGGATGAAAATGTATTGCAATTCCTTCAATGGGTTCGCTTACGCAAAGCATAAAAGGTTGATACGGTGAAAAGGCGAGGAGCGAGTTTTCTTCAAACTGATGCTCGGCAAAATCAGCTTTTACTTTGCCTTTTCCTTTGGTAACCCAAATCAGGGAAAAATAATTATTGCGTTGCAAATGATCAAAATGGCTATTGTCATCAAACGGAAGCAGCTTAAAAGCAAGGTTCCCGGTTTGCGGATTGATTAAAGTAAAAACACTTTGATTGCTCATAATTCTATGTTTTTTAAAATATAAAGATAGTCATGAAATAAATTCACAACTATCTTTATAAACTGTTTTTGTTTGAAAAATTAGTTTTGTAATGCTAAATCAGGAACTGCCGGAAAATCAATTTCTGTATTGGCAGTATTGTTAAAATAGTTGGTTAAAACATTTAATGCAACATGTGCTACAGTTTCTGCAAGTTCAGCGTCTGAAACTCCTGCATTTTTAATTGCATTTACATCCTGATCGTTTACCAGACCATTTTTACTAATTAATGTTTTAGCAAATTGAAGGATCGCTTCAGTTTTTGCATCAGTAGAATTTCCTGTTCTTGCGTCGTGTAAAACTTGTGCATCAGTTTTTAATAATTTTCCGCCAATAAAAGTGTGGGCAGCTACACAATACTCACATGAATTGCTTTCTGAAACTGTTAGAGCGATTAGTTCTCCGGTTTTTGAACTTAGTTTTCCGTGGCTCAATGCACCGCTTAAATTTAAATATCCTTCAAGAACCGCCGGAGAATTTCCCATTGTTCTCATCATGTTAGGAACAACTCCTAATTTAGCTTGTACAGCGTCGAATAAATCTTTAGTTTTTCCTGTTACTTCTTCTGGGTTTAATGCTGTTAATCGTGTCATTTTATTTAATTTTTTATGTTAATTATTAATTGTTGTCTTTTGACATTACAAAGGTGCGACGATTACAGATTGTAGAACATGGAGGATTTACGCTATGTGATGGACAATTTTCCCTGAGGTTATTTTTTGAATAGAAGAGTATCCCGATTGTAATTTATCCCGTAGCGATTACATATTGGTAGAAATTATCAAGTATTATAGCCATTTGTCCCGTTAGGGACTACTTATTATTGCGTATTGGTGTAGTTCCTAACGGGACAAATGAACAAAATGAATATTTTTTTTCTACCAATATGTAATCCCTACTGGATAAAAAAAATCCCCGATTACAAGATGTAACTGGGGATTTTTTAGTTTGCAGTTTTCAGTCTCGGTCTTCGGTAAGATTATAAACTGAAAACTGCGACTGCGACTGTAAAACCGCGACTGAAAACTATTTCAAAATGCCTTCAACCGCCTGAATAGTCGTAGCATGGTAACCTGATTTTGCTTTATCGAAAATTTTGTTTGCCCAAACTTTTCCTTCTGGAGTTTTTACCATTTCTTTATAAAGCATCATTACAGATCCGGTTCTGCTTATTGAAACTAGAAACTGCTCAATCGCAGGATTCGCTGCTTTGTATTGGTGGATTATTGCCTGAACAAACCATTGACGTTTGATGATGAAATTACCGCCTTTTGTAAAGTTGAATTCTGCATCGATAGCTTCCATTTCTTTTGGCGTAATATCCGTTGGAAGATGATCTATAAAATACTGTTTTTCGCTGGTGGTTGTAATTTTCTGGCTTAATCCTTTTACGCCGGTTTCTCTCCAGCTTTTTTGGATTTTGTCAATAGCATCAAAATCGGCAGAACTTACCGAAGTAATATTTGATGGAATTCCAGGTTTGTAAATCCAGTCTTCGGCTTTTATTTTATCTGCCAGTGCTTTGTCTCCTTTTATAAGATTCTCGTTATAGTATTTAATAAAATCTTCTGTTGTAATAGATTTAAAAGCGTGTGCGTCGAAATAATTTTTAATGAATACGTCAAATTTCTCACGTCCAACAGCGTTTTCGATTACTCTTAAAAAAGCATAACCTTTTACATAAGGAATCATGCTGATCCCGTCGTCAGGATTTCTTCCTGTAAGACTTACTTTTAATCTTGTATCCGGGCTTGTCTCTCCATATTCTGCTACATTATCAACTAATTCTTTGCGGGTGATAACATTTTGCATTTCAAATTCTTTCTTTCCAAAAATTGCTTCGCCAATACGGTGTTCTACATAAGTAGTAAAACCTTCGTTTAACCAAATATCATCCCAGGTAGCGTTTGTAACTAGATTTCCGCTCCAGCTATGGCCTAATTCATGCGCTAATAAGCTCGTTAAAGAACGATCTCCGGCAATAACTCCCGGAGTTAAAAAGGTTAGGTTTGGATTTTCCATTCCTCCGTAAGGAAAACTTGGCGGTAAAACCAAAACATCATAACGTCCCCAACGGTAAGGCCCGTAAAGTTTTTCTGCAGCTACAACCATTTTTCCAAGTTCAGCAAATTCCCATGCCGATTTTTTTAGCATCGATGGTTCTGCGTAAACTCCGGTTCTGTTGTCGATAGATTGAAATTTGATATCTCCAACAGCAATCGCCATTAAATAAGAAGGAATCGCTTTGTCTTGTTTGAAAGTATAAACGCCCGTATCATTTTTCTTTTGTGGATTTACAGCGCTCATTACGGCTAATAAATCTTTAGGAACGGTAACTTTTGCATTGTAAGTAAAACGAATTCCAGGTGAATCCTGGCAAGGAATCCAGGTGCGTGACCAAACACTTTCTCCCTGAGAGAAAAGGAATGGTTTCTTTTTGTCTGCCGTTTGTTCTGGTTTAAGCCATTGTAAGGCAACAGCTTCTTTAGTCGTGCTGTAGTAAATGTTTACCTTAGTTGTAGTAGGCTCGATTGTAATATGAAGAGGTTTTCCGTGAAATTCCACGTCTTTTCCTAATTCGAATTTAGTTTCTTTTTCGTCGTCGCCTAAAGTTACTTTGGTAATATTAAGTGTGTTTTCGTCAAAGATAATTTCGTTTCCTTTACTCACATTGTCAATTAACCAGGAAGCTTTTCCTGAGATAGTCTGAGTGTCAAAGTCGACTTTTATATCCAGATCTAAGTGTTTTACAACAGCAAGTTCTGGTTTAGAATAACTGTGTTCGTCTGTAACAGCAGTTGCTTTTTCTGTTTGTTCCTTTTTCTGACACGCAATTACGGTCAGGAATAAAGTGGCAAGGATTAATTTTTTCATTTTATGAAGAATTGAATTAGTGGAGGAAAATTAAACAAAAAATCCCGTTTTGAATAAACAAAACAGGATTTTATTATAAATAACCTTAAGCTTGGCTCAGGATAAACATTGAAATTATGCCAACATTGTAACAGGGCTTTCGATGTATTGTTTTAATGTTTGTAAGAACTGAGCGCCAGTTGCACCATCAATTGTTCTGTGGTCACACGCTAATGATAACATCATTGTGTTTCCTACTACAATCTGACCGTTTTTAACTACTGGTTTCTCAACAATTGCACCTACAGAAAGGATAGCAGAGTTTGGTTGGTTGATAATCGAATTGAATTCAGTAATACCAAACATTCCAAGGTTAGATACTGTAAAAGTACTTCCTTCCATTTCTTGTGGTCCTAATTTTTTGTTTTTAGCTCTTCCTGCAAGATCTCTTACTGAAGCTCCAATTTGAGATAAACTCATAGCATCTGTAAATTTCAATACAGGAACTACTAATCCGTCTTCAACAGCTACAGCAACACCAATGTTAACGTGGTGGTTGATGATGATAGCATCTTCTTTCCACTGAGAGTTAATTTTTGGGTGTTTTTTCAATGCTAAAGCACAAGCTTTAATTACCATATCGTTGAAAGATACTTTTGTATCCGGAACAGTATTGATTGTCGCTCTTGCGCCCATAGCTTCGTCCATGCTTACTTCGATCACTAAGTTGTAGTGAGGTGCAGTAAATAATGATTCAGCCAAACGTTTTGCGATAATTTTACGCATTTGAGAGTTTTTGATCTCTTCGGTGAAAACTTCTCCGGCAGGAACAAATACTTTTGGTGCAGCAGGAGCAGCGTCAGCTTTTGGAGCAGCAGCAGTTGCTGTTGCAGTTGGTTGTGCTTGTGCAGCTGGAGTAAAGTTTTCGATATCGCTTTTTACGATACGTCCGTTTTCTCCTGAACCTTTAACCTGAGTTAATTGGATTCCTTTGTCAGAAGCAATTTTTTTCGCTAATGGCGAAGCTAAAATTCTTCCTCCGTTTGAAGTTTCAGCTACAGCTTCAGTTGCTTTTTCAGCAGCAGGAGCAGCTTTTTCTTCAGTTGCAGGAGCACTTGCAGTTGCAGCGCCTCCGGCAGTATAATTGTCAGCAATTCCAGAAATATCAGTTCCTGCAGGTCCTATAATAGCTAATAAACTATCAACAGGTGCGGTATTTCCTTCCTGAATACCAATGTATAATAATGTTCCTTCATTGAAAGACTCAAACTCCATAGTAGCTTTGTCAGTTTCAATTTCAGCAAGGATATCGCCTTCGGCAACAGCATCACCTACTTTTTTCAACCAGGTTGCTACAGTTCCTTCTGTCATTGTATCACTCAAACGTGGCATAGTTACTACTATAACACCTTTAGGTAATTCAGTTGCAGCTTTTGCAGGAGCAGCAGTTTCTGTTTTTGCTTCAACAGCAGGAGCGGCTTCAGCTTTTGGAGCTTCTGCAGCAGCAGGAGCATCACCACCAGCTAAAAGAGCAGAAATGTCTTCTCCTTCGTTACCAATGATGGCTAATAATGAATCAACTGGAGCAGTTTCTCCAGCCTGAATTCCGATATGTAAAAGAGTTCCTTCGTTGAAAGACTCAAATTCCATTGTTGCTTTATCTGTTTCAATTTCAGCAAGGATATCTCCTTCGCTAATTTTGTCGCCTACTTTTTTTAACCAAGTCGCTACCGTTCCTTCCGTCATAGTATCGCTCAAACGAGGCATTGTTACTTTTATGGCCATAATATATTATAGTTTATGAGGTGTGAATGGATAGTCTTCTTGTGCGTATACTACATCGTATAATTGTTCTAATTCAGGATATGGAGATTCTTCAGCGAATTTCACACATTCTTCAACCAAATCTTTTACTCTTTGGTCAATTACTTCAATTTCTTCTTCTGTAGCGTACTTTTGATCCATAATTACATCTAAAACCTGAGTAATAGGGTCAATTTTTTTGTACTCTTCAACCTCTTCTTTAGAACGGTATAATTGTGCATCAGACATAGAGTGTCCTCTGTAACGGTATGTTTTCATTTCAAGGAAAGTTGGTCCGTCACCACGACGAGCTCTGTCAATAGCTTCTGTCATTGCTTCAGCAACTTTTACAGGATTCATTCCGTCAACTGGTCCGCACGGCATTTCGTATCCTAAACCAAGTTTCCAGATATCAGTATGGTTTGCAGTTCTTTCAACAGAAGTTCCCATTGCATAACCGTTGTTTTCAACGATAAATACAACTGGCAATTTCCATAGCATAGCCATGTTGAAAGCTTCGTGTAATGAACCTTGTCTTGCAGCACCATCACCAAAGTAGGTCATAGTTACTCCGCCAGTTTCAAAATATTTATCAGCAAAAGCTAAACCAGCTCCTACCGGAATTTGTCCACCTACGATTCCGTGTCCTCCGTAAAAACGGTGTTCTTTAGAGAAAATGTGCATAGAACCTCCCATACCTTTAGAAGTTCCTGTTGCTTTTCCTAAAAGCTCAGCCATTACTCGTCTAGGATCAACTCCCATACCAATTGGCTGTACGTGGTTTCTGTAAGCAGTAATCATTTTATCTTTAGTCAGGTCCATAGCGTGCAAGGCACCTGCTAGTACAGCTTCCTGACCATTATATAGGTGTAAAAAACCTCTAACTTTTTGTTGAATGTATAATGCTGCAAGTTTGTCTTCAAACTTTCTCCAAAGTAGCATGTCTTCGTACCACTTTAAATATACTTCTTTTGTAACTTCTTTCATCTGAATTCTTTCTTTTGCTAAAGTTTGTTTGTGTTATCAATTGTTGCCTATAACGCAAAATAGTTTCCTCCCACAAATTTGCGCCCGAAAGGTCGGGATGCAAAAATAAGACATTCCTATTAAGAAGTAAAATTTAAACGTGACTTTTTGGCTTTTTTTTATAAGAACTTTTTATCGAACATAAAAGGAAGCAAATTTTTAAGGGATGCAGATTTGTAAACTTCGCCAATTTCGCCCATAAAATAGATTTCTATAGGGGTATCTTGCTTTATTTCGTATTCGGCAATAGATTGGCGGCAAGAACCACAAGGCGGAATTGGTGCTGTAGTCTGATTCGTATCTGAAGCTGCTGTAATTGCTATTTTTAAGATTTTGGCATCAGGATACATACTTCCGGCATAAAAAATGGCAACTCTTTCTGCGCATAATCCAGATGGGTAAGCTGCATTTTCCTGATTTGATCCCAAAACTATTTTACCGTTGTCTAATAATAATGCGGCGCCAACTCTAAATTGAGAATAAGGTGCGTAGGCTTTTTTGCGAATTTCAATTGCCTGGCTCATTAAGTCCTTTGTGTCTTTTGAAAGTTCTTCTAATGAGTTGTAAATGGTAAATGATGATGTAATGCTTATTTCTTTCATTCTTTTTATGGGAAAAAAAATCCAAATCTCTAAAAAGTAGAAATTTGGATTGTTATTATTTTTATTATTTTATTCGTTTAGTAAACTTCGTATTTGTCGCCAAAGTTAAAGGTTAAAGAAAAGCGAAGTGTATTTTCTAAAGGATTTTTAATTTTTGATGCCGAAAATAAGTAAGAAACGTCAAGTTTTACTACATTATATTTGAAACCTGCTCCTAAAGAGAAAAACTGAATGCCTCCTTTTTGTGGGCTTTGGTGGTAGTATCCTGCTCTCATAGAAAAAGCATCCTGGTACGTATATTCTCCGGCCACACTATAAGTGATCTCTTTTAGTTCTTCGCTAAAACCACCCGGAGCATCTCCAAATGATTTAAAAATTCCGGAAACCCAACCGATATCATTGTAGTTTTTGTAATTTGTAGCATTTGCCTGTTCCTGAGAAATTTCTCCCAGATCATTATAATCGCCATCTCCGTTTAAATCTACGGGTGTTCCTGGTCCCGGAGGAGTAGGTACTAAAAGTTTGGTAAATTCGACACTCAGTCCAACTTTATTATAGTCGTCCAGAATAAAATCAAAACCACCACCAACTCTTAGGTTTGCCGGTAGAAAGTTTGAGCTTAAGTCGTCATTGTCGTAACTTATTTTCTGACCAAGGTTTTGCATGTTGAAACCTGCTCTCCATCGTCCGTTAAAGTCAGAATAAGCAATTTCCTCAGATTGATAGAATCCTGCAATATCAACTGCAAAAGTACTGGCAGCAGAAGCATCTACATCTTCTGAGGCAATTTTTAGGTTTGAATTGATGAATCTTGCGGCAACTGCCATCGAGAATGTTTCGCTTAATTTCAAAGAATAAGATCCGTCTAAGGCGAATTCGTTTGGTGATACTATTCTGGCAGCTTCACTTGGATCTCCTGTTGTTCTTAACTCAATATCTCCAAAACCAAAATAGCGAAGACTTCCCGCAAAGGCACTTCGTTCGTTGATTTTGTTGTAGTACGTAACCTGACCTAATGAAATGTCATTGGCTAAGTCTGTTAAATAAGGAGTGTAACTAATAGAGAAACCTTGCTTATCTACTGAGAAAGCATATTTTGCAGGATTCCATTGCTGGGAGAATGCATCTGCTGATGTGGCTACACCCTGATCAGCTAAACCGGCTGCTCTGGCATCTGCTGCAACTAATAAAAATGGGACTCCCGTTGTAATAGGTCGGTTGTCCTGGGCCTGTGCTTTAAAAAGAATAAAAGAACAAATTAAGAGTAGTGATATTTTTTTCATTTAGGGACTTAATGTATTTATGATACAAATATATATATAATTATAAGATGACAAGCTTTTCGTATTTTTCTGCCTTTTTATTTGTCAAATTAGATCTGACCGTAAGTTTATAAATATAAACACCCTTTCCTATCCGGTCTCCAAAATCATCTCTTCCGTCCCAGGTTATCTCTCTCGATAAAAAGCCTTCTGTAGTAATGACCTGGTTTTTTGTCCAGACTACTTTTCCTGTGATAGTCATTACCTGAACCTGAACATCTAATGGTTCATAAGGTCTGTTGTGGGAAAACCAAAATTGAGTATAGGTAGAAAAAGGATTAGGGTAATTAAGAACGTGAGTTAGTGTTAATGATTCATCTCCAACAACTACAAATTGTATTTCGCTTGTCACCGGATTGTTGTAAACATCCCATGCTGTAAAGCTTATAGTATGCATGCCCGGAGCTAAATTTCTTAAAGGGAAACGTAAATTTCCGTTAGTATAATCGTCTAATTTTGTTTGATAATAATCATTTAGAATATAGGGATTACTAACGTCTCCGTCCAGAATTGCTACAATGTCATGCCCGATTCCGCTTGCTGTATTTATTCCATTTTCATCCTCCAGAAACGCCAGTAAAAATGGCGATTCGTTTGTAGTCCCGCCAGATACAAAAGTTTCATCGTTCATATATAACTTAACTTTTGGATTTATATTGTCCTGAGGTGCATTTTCATTTATTCCTCCTATTTTAATGGTAGTATTGTAGCCGGTTTGGTTTTCTAAAGCCTGATTTTTTTTCGAATAAAAACTAATTCGCCCATAATCAACGGGAACCCTTATATCTCTTGGTACCACAAAGCTAAATTCGAACTGGCCATTGGTTACGGATGCATTTCCTCTAAAAATAGTTTCTCCCAGTATTTTAAATGACATTGCAGGGCTATAACCATCATTATTTAGGGTACTTGTTGTGATTAATTTGTCAAAAATTGCAGTGGCTAATTCACCATTATAGTTGCTTAGAAGATTGTTATTTTCATCGGTAATCTCTCCTGAAATTTTAATTTTTGCCAAAGATTTAAAGTCCGGAATTGATTGCGAAATCACAACATCATTGACTTTTGTTAAATTAATTCTCGGTTTTGGAATGGCTAATATTAAAGCAGGATCGCCAATATAAAAAATAACATTACTGGCTGAACTTGGATTCTCGTTTTTAGAAATTCGGAGCGCCTCGGCAATACTGGTGTACTGATTCGATCCGTACGAAAGCAGGTTTTTGCTTAGGCTGTCATTAAAATCTTCGGCATTAAATTGTCCTATGGCGCGAATGGTTGTCAGCATAGAAATTGCTCCTCCTTTAGGATTCCAGAAAGTGTATTCGCCTGCTGTTGGTCTTGTTGGGTCATCAAATCGTGAAAACTCACAAGTAATGGTTATAAATAAAGGATACTTATATTGATTGTTTAGATTTTGCCCATCTGATTTTTCCCAGATACGTTCGCTCGCCAGGCCATCTTCGCCACCGTGGCCTAAATAATTAAAAATTAAAGCGCCTTTTTCGAAAGCATTAAATAAATCGGTTCTGGCTTTAGGATATCTTGATCCGCCGGCAGAAGCTTCTTGCGTGTAGGCATCCAAAATGATTTTGTCGACATTCAAAAAAGGTTTCTGCGTAGAAATGTTGTCTGCCAGATTGTTTTGGTAAAACTGTAATGTTGCGTCTGAAGTTTGATCAGAATCATCACTCACCATAACAATATTATTGCGCCAATTTCCATAGGATTTGGTATCGTGGTATTCTAAAACTTTATTCACCATTTCACCTGCCTGAGCATTGTCAGATACCAGTATTCTGCCAACCGCAATATCAATTCCGCCAAAAGGCGAAACCACCACTCCTTCGTTGTTGTCCATTAAGCCATAAAAGTCATCAGATGCAAATGATGTTTCTCCGGTCGAATTGCTAATTACAGATTGATATATAGGTACAATATTGTTATTGTTGGTAATTCTGTCTTTATAGTCAAAAGAGGCATCCCCAAATAAATTCAGATATTTTATTTTTTTGTCTGGAGATGATGCATTGTCATAAATGTATCTGATGCAATTTCTAATGGCTGCGATATCTTGTTTTCCTGAAGAGAATTCCTGATAGATGTTTTCTAATGCAATTACCTTTACATTCAAATTAGAATATGTTCTATGAAAATTCGCTAGTTTTTCGGCTTGGGAAACTAAAAATCTGGGAGTAACAATTACGTAGTCGATATCCTGAAAACTGTTTTGAGTATTTTTAAATAATGTTCCTTTTAGGTTTTGATTGGCAATTTTTGATTGGTTTTCTTTTAAAGGAGTAAAATAATCCGCCGCATCAATTGCAATGTATTTTCTAATTTCTCCTAAGGATGCCTTGAAGCTAAAAGTTGCCTGATTGCTGTTTTCTATTTTTGATACATTATATAGGTCTGTAATGTCCCAAATTTGAGAAATTCCGGAAGCATTGCTGATGGTATAATTTACTATTCCACCGGTTGCGCCGGCTAAGTCGTATTGAAATTTAAATTGTTTGCCTGTGCCTGATAATTTTCTTTTTACGATTAAATTGATGTAATCCAGATAGCCTTTTGATCCTGGAACACCATTATTATTATAGGTAAGTTTTATTTTTATGTTTTCGGCACCGGTAAACGAAGTGTTCGAAGCTAATTTTTGAGTGTAAAACTTTAATTCAGAGTTCGAAACTAAAGCCTGGAAATTAATAGTGCCAATATTTTGACCATTGGCAGCAACTGCAAACGAGGTTGGGGTAAAAGCTGCCGAAGCGGTATTTACTTCTATTTTTACAGGTACTGAAGTTTCGATATTCGGGAAACTAAATTCGAATTCCTGTTCCTGATTAATATCAAATGATTCTCCAAACCATTGGCGACCCAAATGAGCAATGTTGGTTTTGTCGATTTCATGAAATTGATAGTCGTCAAAAGTGTTTAGTTCTAAAGTGCTGTTTCCTGTTGGCTGGTTGAAGTTAGGAATGCGTTTTCCTTCGCCGCCTGCCACCGTAACATAATAATAGGATTTTGTAGTATATAAATTAAGATTTGTTTGGCTTTCAGTATTCCAGTTTTCTACTCCTTCACCATAAAAAAGAATATAATCTTCATTGTTAAAAATGCCGTCGCTTTCTCCAATAATCTGTATCGCATTTTCTGTTAAATCCTCGGGATAGTAAGTGCTATTGGCTAATGGGAGCATTTTTCCTCCATTTCCATAGATCTTAATTCTTCGTGGATCTACTTTTGACGGATCAAATCCAAGGCTTTGTAGGAAAGATTTCGAAATTTTATATACGCCGGATTTTTCGATATAAAATCGGTACCAGTCTCCAGAGGCTAAAACTGAATTATAAACAGAATTTGATTTTTTAAAAGAAGATGAATTGCTGTTGCTTCCTGATGTTGAGTTGCTTGTTGAATAAGAAAAGGATCTCATTCGTTTAAAGCTATTTCCTTCCTTTATTATAGGTGATAACGACAGGAAAGTTTGTCTTTGATCTCTGGAAATAGTTGTTTTTAACGTTTCATTTGGTTTTTCCGGGATGTTTTCGAGTGATAAGTCGCCCAGCTCAGCAATTGAAACAGATTCATAAATAACGTTGGTAATTTGAACGGAATTATTGTTTGAGGAACCAGTTTCGCCTAGGTGAAGCAATAAGCTTATGTTTTTTTTAGTAGTATCGTACCTAAAACTGCCTCCTAAAAAGTAGGGGATTTTTATTTTTGATTCGCCAAAACTCATCTCTTTTTTGTTTTGCCAATCTAGCGTAAAGCTCCCATTTACCTGAGAAAATGAAAGGAACGGAATCAAAAAAAGATATAAGAATAAGGCTTGTTTCATTGGTAGATAAAACTGATTTGTGTTAAAAATATTTTAGTAAGTAAAAATATAGTATTTCATGTTATAGTAAATAATAAAAAGTATATTTTTGCGTTCGTAACTATAGGTTATTTTCTGGTAAAAAACAGCTAAATAAAATTATTAGAACAGATGTTGCTAATTAAATGTTAATTATTATATTGCAGCACCTAAATTTATCACCTAAGAATGAGTATGAAAGTAAACAAAATTGTAGTCTTGCAATTAATGATGTCAATGGTATTGATGTTGGGCACGGCTAGTTGTAGCAAAAAATCGAGTTCCAGTCACGCTTCCAGAGCAACTGGTTGGGATGTAGATAGTCAGAATGGAACTGCTGCTAGAAATGCAGGGAAAAAACAACAGGCTGGTCCTGGTTTAGTTTTTGTTGAGGGAGGTACATTTACTATGGGTAAAGTACAAGATGATGTTATGCACGATTGGAATAACACACCTACCCAACAGCACGTTCAGTCATTCTATATGGATGAAACCGAAGTTACGAATGGTATGTACTTAGAATACCTGGAGTGGTTAAAGAAAGTTTTCCCTCCAACAGAAGAAAATTACAAAAATATTTACGAAGGAGCATCTCCTGATACTTTAGTATGGAGAAATCGTTTAGGATACAACGAAACGATGACTAATAACTATTTGAGACATCCATCTTATGCAAACTACCCTGTAGTTGGTGTTAACTGGATCCAGGCTGTTGAATTTGCTAAATGGAGAACTGACCGTGTAAACGAAGCAGTTTTAGAGAAAAATGGTTACCTTAAAAAAGGAGCTAAAACACAAGATGTTAGTGCTGAAAGTATATTCAACACAGAAGCTTATGTTGCGTCTCCAAGTACTACTTACGGTGGTAATGAAGAACTTGTTTTAAAGAAAAATCCAAACGGAAAAAGACCTAAAGCAGGAAAAGACGGTGTAGTTCCGGAAGAAAAAAATGTTTACGCACAACGTTCTTCAGGAATCATCTTACCAGAATACAGACTACCTACAGAGGCAGAATGGGAATATGCTGCAGCAGCTGATGTTGGACAAAGAGAATACAATATATATAAAGGACAAAAGAAATATCCTTGGTCCGGAGATTATACACGTTCATCTAAACGTAAAAACAAAGGAGATCAATTGGCTAACTTTAAACAAGGAAACGGTGATTACGGTGGAATTGCAGGTTGGTCTGATGATGGTGCTGATATTACAAATGCTGTAAAAAGCTATGCGCCTAACGATTTTGGGTTATACGATATGGCTGGAAACGTAGCCGAATGGGTTGCCGATGTTTACAGACCTATTATTGATAACGAAGCGAATGATTTTAACTACTTTAGAGGAAATCAATACGCTAAAAACAAAATTGGTAAAGACGGTAAAATTGAAATTATCACTAAAGATAACATTCAATACAAAACTTTAAGTAACGGTAAAAAAGTTGCAACAAACTTACCAGGAGAAATTGCTCAGGTTCCGGTTGACGAAAATGAAACTTACCTAAGACAGAACTTCAGTACAAGCGATAACATCAACTATAGAGATGGTGATAAACAATCATCTAAATATTTTGACTTTGGAGATCCTGAAGGAGGAACAAAAGCGGATCAGTCAATGTATAATTCTCCTAAGCACAATGTAACAACAGACAGTTTAGGTCAAATGGTTAGAAAATATGACAACTCTAGTAAACGTACTACATTAATCGATGATAATGTTAGAGTTTACAAAGGTGGTTCTTGGAGAGACAGAGCATACTGGTTAGATCCGGCTCAAAGAAGATATTTTCCTCAGGATATGGCAACAGATTACATCGGATTTAGATGTGCTATGTCTAGGGTAGGTGCAAAAGCTGAAAAAAGAAAATCGCCTAGAAACTAAATTCTAGAAAATTCAATAAAAAAAATTCCAAATTCCAACTGAATTACTCAGCTTTTGGAATTTGGATTTTTTTTATTGCTTATTTTTATAAATGTAAATAATCCTATAAATGAATATTCAGGACATTCATAACTTGTTTTTGCAATGTAAATCGGTTTCAATTGATACAAGAAAAATTGAAAAAGATTCTATGTTTTTTGCTATCAAAGGTGAAAATTTTGATGCGAATATCTTTGCTGCCAAAGCACTGGAATTAGGTGCTTTATTTGTTGTTGTCGATAATGCATCTTATGTTATCGATGAGCGAACAATTCTTGTCGAAAACAGCTTAGAAACCTTGCAGGAACTGGCAAAATTTCATCGTACTTATCTTAAATTGCCTATAATAGCCTTAACGGGGAGTAATGGTAAAACGACGACCAAAGAACTTATTAATGTTGTTATTTCTAAAAAATACAAAACCAAAGCTACAATAGGTAATCTAAACAATCATATTGGTGTTCCTTTGACTTTGTTGTCTTTTAATAAAGAAACAGAAATAGGTATAGTTGAAATGGGAGCCAATCATAAAAAAGAAATTGAGTTTTTATGTGAAATTGTGCAGCCTGATTACGGTTATATTACCAATTTCGGAAAAGCTCATCTTGAAGGTTTTGGCGGAGTTCAGGGTGTAATTGAAGGTAAGAGCGAGATGTATGAGTATCTTGCAAAAAGTGATAAACTGGTTTTTGTAAATCTTGAAGATCCTATCCAGATTGAAAGATCTGCCGGAATAAAATCATTTACTTTTGGAATAAATAACGATACTGCTGATTTAAAAATCAAAAGTATTAAAGCCAATCCTTTTGTTGCTATAGAGTACGATAATTTTAGTGTCGAATCGCATTTAATTGGGCTTTATAATGCTAATAATATTAATGCGGCTATTGCCATGGGATATTATTTTAAGGTCGACGAAAAGGATATGAAACAGGCAATTGAAACCTACATACCTGAAAATAACAGATCACAATTATTAAGAATCGATTCGAATCAGATTATACTGGATGCTTACAATGCAAATCCTAGTAGTATGGCTGTCGCAATAACTAATTTTCTGCAACTGGAAAATCAAAACAAAGTGATGATTTTGGGTGATATGTTTGAGTTGGGAGATGAGAGTTCGCAGGAGCATAAGCTAATTGTAGATTCCTTATTAAATCAAAATGAATCAGAGTGTTATTTGATTGGTAAGTCATTTTATGAGCATAAGGTTGCTAAAGATAACATTCAGTTTTTTGAGACTTTTGATGCTTTTGTTGATTATCTTAAAACAAGACATTTTAGCGAAAATACAATTCTCGTAAAAGGATCCAGAGGAATGGCGTTAGAGCGCACACTGGAATATATTAAATAACAAAAATCCATCAGTGGCGGCTGATGGATTTTTTGTTTTAGATACTCATTAAGAAACCAATTAAATTTTCCTTTTTATTTAAACCGAGTTTTTTTCGTAATCGATAACGTGCCAGTTCGACACCGCCGGTAGAAATATTCATAATTTCGGCGATCTCTTTTGTCGACATATTCATTAATAAATAAGTAGAAAGATCGAGTTCTCGTGGCGAAATTGTCGGGTATTTTTCTTTTAACCTTTTCAAAAATTCAAAATGAACGTTTTTGATGTGTTTTTCTAAATCTTTCCAGCTTTTGTCGGTGTTTACTTCTTTTACAATGCTTTTGTTCAATTTACTCACCTGGAATTTTGTCGAATCGTCAAGGGCATCAACGTCGATTTCTTTAAGTTTATGAATAATTCCGTTCAGGATTTTATTTTTCTTCACGACCTGCAAAGAATTGTTTACTAACTCTTTGTCTTTTGCTAATATTTTTATCTGAAGCTTATCGTTTTTAAGTTTCTCGATTTCTTTTTCAAGATCAAATTGTTCCTGTCTTATTTTAGATTCTTTTTCAAGATAAAGTCTTCTCTGTTCAATCGTTTCGTAATATTTATTTTTTCGAATTTTCATTTTTACCCTGGCCGAAATTAAATATACTGCTACCATAATTAATACAAAATAAAACATGAAGGCTAGAAAGTGTCTGTACCACGGAGGAGACACCATAAAAGAAAGTGTCGAAGGTTCAGATTGAATCCCGTAACTGTTTCTGACTTTTACCTTCATGGTATATTCGCCTTCTCTTAAATTGGTATATTCTTTAATAGAAATCGTAGACCAGTTACTCCATTTATCATCAAAAGGTTCTAATTGATAAGAGAATTCGACATTTTCAAGGTTTTCATATATAGGAGATGAAAATGTAAAGCGTACATGATTTGAAGAGTAGGGAATACGAATATTTTCTATTTTATGCTGATTGTTTCCCAAAACGATCGTGTCTCCGGGAAATGAAAAACTTCGTATAAATGCCTTGGGCTTGGTTACAAAATTATTGAGCAGCTCAGAATCGTAATGAGCTAATCCGTCTGTTAATCCGATAAAAATATTTTTTGAATCGATTGTATTTACAGACAAATAACTATTTACCAGATTACCTGTTAAGTTCGAGAAAGGTGCAACGACATTTTTGTATTGATCATTCTGTTTCATTAATACCCCTAAAGATTCATCAAAGGCATACCACAAATTCGATTGTGAGTCTTCGCTTAAAGCGTTTATAATGGGAATATTTTTGAATAATGCCGACAGTTTTTTGTCTTCATAAAACAAATCCTGCTCTTTTGAGAATTTGTAAAAGTGATTGTTGGTCTGAAAGTAGATTTTTCCATCAATTTTCTGGAGGCTGCCAATGTTTTTGTATTGCGGAGATAAATGATTTATTTTTTTGATAGAGATAAATCTTGTCAGATCGCTGCTAAGCTGCATTTTGTAGATAGACTCATCTTTTTTAAGCCATAAGTAAGATTCGTCAAGCTCAAAACTATTGGAAGATTTGTCAAAACCTGAAATTTGATTTTTGAATATCAGGCCATTTCCTGTTTTTTGAAAAATAGCAAATCCGTCGTAATTGGAACCAATAAAAAAGCCGGGATGATTGGGCATACTTTTAAAACCGAAATATCCTTTAGAATCTATAATATGCGTTACTTTTCCTCCTTGTATGGCCAGTGCTCCTCTATTATTAGAACAAATAAGCTGATTTTCTATTACCTGAACATTCCATGACTGCGCAGTCGTTCCTTCTACAAGTTTAAAAACATCTTCCTTAAAACTATTATTCCAGGCATGATAAAAAACACCCTGATTGGTTGCAACGTATAGGTTGCCCTGATGAATTACCGAGGCATAGACGGTACTAATGTCGTAGCTGAATCCGAAGTAGGTAAATGGAGAACTTTCGTTTAAAAAAGCGATACCGTTGTCTAATCCAAGCCACAAGTTGTTCTTGTTGTCAATAAATGAGGTTAGGACAGTATTGTTTTGTAAGCCTTTTTTTCTGTTAAGATGTTGAATTATTTTACCATTAAAATCACAAATGATAACACCGTCCAAAACAGAGTTTAAAACAATGAAGTTTTTATTTATTATAGCGCCTCCTAATGAGTTGTTTTTTCTAACAAAATTATTTGCTTCAGTTTCCCACGGTGTGATGGTATTGTTTTCGTAAATGAATAATCCTTTTTCAAGCGTTATTATAAGTGTCTTGCCTTTTGATAAAGAATACATGCCCCATATTTCGGTATTATTCAGGGCTGTGGTATTGAGTAATGGATATAATCCGTCATTTCGATATTCTAAGATTCCTTTTTCGACATCCTGAAAGTAAAGTTTGTTATTTACTACAAATGAAAATTGAAATCTTTTAGGAGCTTTTAAGATCGATAATTTTCCGTTTTTTAAAATATAGGCCCGTGCGAAGGATTGAAAAATGGTCTCATTATTTAAAGAGTGAATTTTCCAGATAAAATCGATGATTTTGATTTTGTTTTTATCCACCTTTTTGGACAGAGAAGTATATTCCAGTTTTCCCTTATTGTCAGGTTTAAAAAATCCAAATTCATTATAACCGCCAACAAAGATTTTTCCCGAGTCATCTATTTTTAAACATCGCACAGAAGTTAGATTGGGTAATGGATATTTTCGCCATGAAGATCCGTCGAATTGTAAAAGACCATTATTATTGGCAAAATATAAATTTCCGTTTTTATCCTGATCAATATTCCAGTTTTGTGTTCCTCCTTTATATTCATTTCGCTTGTAATTTCTTACCTCAGGAAGTCCGATGCTTTTAACTTGCCCAAAAAGTGTAATTGAGAATAATGTAAAAAAAATTATAATAAAATATGATTTTATCAATTGCATGGGGTTTTGATTTTTTTTAATTTTTTAATAGTTAACTATTTCTTTTGTAGTGGTTTAAGTTTATTTTTTCTCTACTATCACGATATAGGAAGCTGTTTTTTTTATAAAAATAAGCATTATCATACTAGTGTAGTGTTTATTTTTATAATTAACATTTTCATAACATCTTAAATTTTAATTTTAATTAATTGATAATTAATATTTTATATGAAATTTGATGTGTTTTTGTAATGTAATAAAATTTGATTTGATGTGTTTTTGTAGTGAAAATTAGTTGCGAGTAGTGAAAAATTAACATTATTATTGCATCAAATTACTAATTAATTAACCAAAATTTTTAGAAAAATGAAATTAACAAAATTACTTATTTTTTGTGTTTCGTCTTTGTTATTCTCGGTTATAGCTGCGGCCCAGGATGTCACAGTAAGTGGAATAATAAATGATGAAAGTGGAATGCCAGTTCCAGGCGCAACAATTCTATTAAAAGGTACTACAAAGTCTACTGCATCTGATTTTGATGGAAAATTCCAATTACAAGTTCCTTCAAACGGAGTTTTGACGGTTACTTTTATAGGTTATGCTACAGTTACTGAAGCTTTAAACGGAAGAACAAAACTGTCGATTCAATTAAAGCCGGAATCACAATCTTTAAATGAAGTGGTTGTTGTAGGATATGGTACTCAAAAGAAGACGGTTGTAACAGGAGCTATTTCTAAAGTAAGAGCTCAGGATATCGAAAATTTACCTATAACAAGAGTGGAGCAAACTTTGCAAGGAAGGGTTTCAGGGGTTACAGTTGCAGCAAGTTCAGGGCAACCTGGAGCTTCATCTACCATTCGTGTGCGTGGTATAACTACATTAGGAAACAACGATCCGTTATGGGTTATAGATGGTGTAGTAGTTGATGCGGGAGGAATAGGTTACTTGAACCAGTCTGATATTGCCTCTATGGAGGTATTAAAAGATGCGGCTTCTCAAGCTATTTATGGTGCAAGAGCAGCAGCTGGGGTAATTATCGTTACGACTAAAAAAGGAAAATCAGGTAAAATGAGTGTAAGCTATAATGGTTATACTGGTTTTTCTGGTCCGGCAAGAAAATTGGATCTTTTAAATGCTACTCAATACGCAACTTTAAGAAATGAAAAGTATGCAAACGGATATGTTAAAAAATCTCCAACAGATACTTTTCAATTACCTTTTGCAAACCCTAGTTCATATGGAACGGGAACAAATTGGCAATCAGAGATTTTTAATAACAGTGCAGCACGTATTGGACAAGAGTTAAGCTTATCAGGAGGAAATGATGTTTCTACTTTTTATGTTTCTTTCGGTCTTTTAGATCAGGAAGGTATTGTAACAACAGATATTTCTCACTACAACAGAAAAAACATTCGTTTAAACTCTACTCATAAAATAACTAAATGGATGACTTTTGGTCAGACTTTAGGTTTTTCCAGAGAGAAAACAGTAGGATTAGGAAATACAAACAGTGAATTTGGAGGACCATTAAGTTCTGCAATTAACTTAGATCCAATTACTCCTGCTATTGTAACAGATCCTAATATGGCTGGAAATGCGCCTTATTCTGTAGGTATTGATGGTAAAGGTAAAGGAATTTTAAGAGATGCTAACGGAAATCCTTATGGTGTTTCTACTATGGTGACTCAGGAAATGTCTAATCCTTTAGCTTATACACAAACAAGATTAGGAAATTACAACTGGGCAGACAACTTTGTTGGAAATGCTTATTTGGAAATTGAGCCAATAAAAGGATTAAAATTTAGAACTACTGTAGGAGGTAAATTAGCGTATTGGGGTTATGAAAACTTCACACCAGTTTCTTATTTGAACTCGACAAATATTACACAGGTTAATAACCTTTCAAGAAATACCAATCAAGGTTTCGGATGGAATATTGAGAATGTTGCTTCTTATACAAGAAGTATAGGTGATCATAACTTTAGTGTTTTAGTAGGTCAGGGTGCGTATGTAGACAATAGAAATAGTGGTACTACAATTACGTATACTAACTTACCAGTAGATAGTTATACAGATGCATCTTTTAACTTTGACCTTCCAAAAGATCAAATTAATGCTACCGCTAGTACAGGAAATGAGCATAGAGTAACTTCATTATTCTCAAGATTAACTTACGATTTCAAAGAAAAATACTTATTAACGGGTATTATTCGTAGAGACGGATCTTCAAGATTTGGTTCAAACAATAAATACGGAACATTCCCTTCGTTCTCGTTAGGTTGGGTTCCTTCAAAAGAAGCATTTTGGATTGAAAATAAAGTAGTAAACCAATTAAAATTCAGAGGAGGTTACGGTGTAACGGGTAATGATAATATTGGAGATTTCAAATATTTGGCAACTATTGGAGACGGTCGTAACTATACAATTGGTACATCTGGATCTGTAACTATTGGTAACAGCCCGAATGCACCTTCAAATCCAGATTTGAAATGGGAAGAAACAAGCCAAACTAACATTGGATTTGATGCTACAATTTTCTCTGATTTTAATGTATCTTTTGACTGGTACGTTAAGAAAACTAAAGGAATTCTACAGGAAATTGCATTGCCAGGTTATGTTGGTTCAGGAAACCCAACAGGAAACGTTGCTGACATGCAAAATAAAGGTATCGATTTAGAATTAGGATGGCGTAAAAAATTAGGGCAGGTAAATCTTGGTTTAAGTGGAAATGTATCTTACCTGAAAAATGAAGTAACGTTTTTAGGACGTGGAGTTGGTTTCCTTGCAACAGGAGAACAATTTAAAGCGATGACTTATGATATTACAAGAACACAAGTAGGACAACCTTACGGATCTTTTTACGGATTTCAAACAGCAGGTATTTTCCAAAACCAAGCTGAAATTAATGCGTATAGAAATGCTTCAGGAGGATTAATTCAACCAGATGCTAAACCGGGAGATTTCCGTTGGACAGATGTTAACGGTGATGGTCAGATTACTGCAGATGACAGAAAATTTCTGGGCAGCCCAATACCAAAATATACTTTTGGATTTACAGTTAATGTAGATTACAAAAATTTCGACTTAATGATCTTTACTCAGGGAGCTGCAGGAAACAAAATCTTCCAGGGGTTACGTAGGTTAGATATTGAAAACTCTAATTACCAAACTAAAGCTTTAGGTCGTTGGACAGGAGAAGGTACATCAAATACTTATCCAAGATTAACATCTGATGATACAAACAAAAACTTTAATAATCCATCTGATTTTTATCTTGAAAAAGGAGATTACGTAAGAATCAAAACAATTCAGCTTGGTTATTCATTGCCAATTAAAACGATCAGTCAAATTGGTTTAGACAAAACAAGAGTGTATTTAACTGGAGAGAACCTATTCACTTTTACTAAGTATACTGGGTATGATCCTGAAATTGGAGCAAATAGTGCATCAGGAAACGTTATGGGTATAGACAGAGGTATTTATCCTCAGGCTAGAACTGTAATGTTGGGAGTTAATTTACAATTTTAATAAAAAACAAGAATCATGAAACTAAAAAATATAAAATATTCACTTGTTGTTTGCGGAGCATTATTTACTGCCCTTTCATGCAGTGAGGATTTTTTAACTGTAGAGCCGAAAGGAACTTCACTAGAGGCTAATTATTACAAAAATGAAAGCCAGGCTTATGCAGGATTAGTGGCTGTCTATGATATAATTGGTAAGCAGTCTAAAGGATTTGAAAATATGATCTGTATGTTAAATGCAGGTTCAGATGATTTTAATGCAGCTGGTGGTGGTGCAACAGACGGTGCCGGAATACATGCATTTGCAGATTATTCACTTAGCCAGTCTACAATTCCGGGTAGTTTTTGGGGAGATTTTTATCAGGGAATTTTTAGAGCAAACGTATTGCTTCAAAAATTACCGGCAGTACCAATGGATGAAGCTAAAAAAGGAAGATTTGCTGCTGAAACCAAAGCATTACGCGCTTATTATTATTTTGAATTAGTGCGTACTTTCAGAAATATCCCATTGATATTAGAGCCAATTAAAACAGCGGATATATTTAATGTAGTTCAGGCGACTCCGGAAGCAATATACGCACAAATAGAAAAAGATTTAAAAGAAGCGATTCCGGGTTTACCTGTTAAAATTACAAATATGACAGAGGAAGCGGGTCGTTTATCTCAGGGAGCAGCAAAAGCATTGTTAGGAAAAGTCTATTTATACGAAGGAAAAAACGCATTATCAGCAGCAGAATTTGCTGATGTAAATGGTACTCCTGGAGGAACAAGTATGTATGGATATAAATTGGTAGAGAAATTCGCTGATTTATGGAAGGTAAGTAACAAATTTAACTCAGAAGCTATTATCGAAATTGTTCATACAGATAAAAGTAATGCCGATTGGGGCTTTTGGGGTGGAGGAAAAGATGAAGGAAACTCTGTTTGTATTATGGTAGGACCTAGAGGATATAACAGATCTACTAATTCAACTGCACCGGATTTTGTTTCAGGATGGAGTTTCAATACCGTAAGACAAAGTTTGTATGATGTTCTAAAAGGAGATCCTCGTTTTGATGCTACGATTCTTGACATGAAAGCATTGAAAGATGCTGGACAAGCAGATTGGGCTCCAAACTACGATGATACAGGATATTTCCTTAGAAAATTCATGCCTTTAAACTCAGATACTTCTACAGGTAGTGGAGCAACAGCTTTAAATTATAAGCAAGATGTTTATGCAATTCGTTTGGCAGATACTTATTTGATGGAAGCTGAAGCATTAGGAGGTACAGGAGCAAGAGCACAAGCGTTACTTGATGCTGTAAGAGCACGTGTAGGGTTAGGGTCAACTCCGGTTTCTTTAGATGCAATTGCATTAGAAAGAAGAAAAGAATTAGCAGGAGAAGGACACCGTTGGTTCGATTTAGTGAGAACAGGAAAAGCGGCTGCTGCATTGGCATCTAAAGGATTCCAGGCTGGCAAAAACGAAATTTGGCCAATTCCTTTCAAAGAATTAGAAAACACTAAAATTGTTCAAAACCCTAACTATAACAATTAAATAAAAATCATATGAGTTTAAATATAATTTTTAAAAAGAGTATATACCTAATGTTGGCTTTGGCAACATTAGGTACCATAATAGTAAGTTGTGAGCCTGATACAGCAGGTGCTGGCAACGGACTTGAAGATCCAAATGTTGATGCTTCATTTACAATTATTCCTGTAGTAGGAAAAGTAAATACATACTTACTGGAACCAGTTAAAAAGAATGTTCTGACTTCTTACTGGAAAGTAGGTAAAGTTGAATATTACGGGAAAATGGAATTGGAAATTTCTTTACCGGATAAAGGAACATATAAAATAGTGCATACGGCTGTAGGTCGTGGTGGAAAAACTAATGCTACTACTCAGGATCTTGTTGTTGCAGCAAATGATCCTGAAAAAGGAAATTTAGTAAAAGGAAGTAGTTTCTTAGACGCTGCTGACCAGGCACAATGGACAAATTTACACCTTAATACTAATGGATTGGCTTCATGGACATTTACACCTGGATTTGCAACGATAAATGCAAGTGGAACTACATGGAATCAAGAAGGAATCTATCAGGCAATTGATGTTGTAAAAGATAAAGAATACACAATAGATATGTTTGTAGCTGCAACAAGCGGATCTCCAGACTTTTGGTTTGAAGTATATGCTGGAAAAACAGTTCCAACTTCAGGAGTTGAATATGGAGACAACAAAGTTATGGGATTAAGTTCTGGAGATGGCTGTGGAAAAGCAGCATTTGAAGGAAAACTATCGCTTGTAGGATGTGTGAAAAATACTGCTGCAGGAAAAGTAAGTAATGTTGTGAAATTTTCAGAAACGGGTAAAGTCTATTTAGTAATCAGAAGTGGTGGTAACGGATTTACGCCAACAGGAATTAAAATTACTGAAGTAGAATTCAGAGGAAAATAAGTTTAAGTTAAGTTTAAGTTTGGTTGTAAATAGCCCATAATCAGTATGAGTATGGGCTATTTTTTAAGTCCGTAAGCTGGCGGAAACTTTTTTAGTGAAGACGAGTTCACAAAAAGTTTCAATTTAGAATTTAAAAAAAATTAGAAAAGAATGAAAAAAAATAGTTTAAAAGCGCTATGTTTTTTGTTTTCGTTAGCGGCCTTTGCCCAACAACCTAAAACAAAAAAAGAGTTTACAACCAATGGAAAAAAGATAACGGTTTATACCACAGCTGAAAATTCAAATTTAAGATTAACCTCTACAGATCATCTTACTTTTACAGCTGCTAAGCAACCTCTCGAAGTAGAAACAGCTGTTTTTGTGCAACCCGCAAAAAAGTTTCAGACTTTTCTAGGAATTGGAGGGGCTATTACAGATGCAAGTGCCGAAATATTTGCTAAACTTTCAAAAGAAAAACAAACAGAATTTTTAAACGCCTACTATGATAAACAAAAAGGTATAGGCTATTCATTGCTAAGAACCACGATACAAAGTTCTGATTTTAGCAGTGGAAGCTATTCTTATATCGAAGAAGGAGATAAAGAGTTAAAAACGTTTACTATTGATCACGATAGACAATTTCGCATTCCGTTGATTAAGCAAGCCATCCAGACAGCAGGTGGTAAATTAATGACCTATGCTGCACCATGGTCTCCAAATGCTTTTATGAAAAGCAACGGAAATGTTCTGAAAGGCGGAACACTACTACCGGAATATTATCAAACCTGGGCAAACTTTTATGCCAAATTTATAAAAGCTTATGAGAAAGAAGGAATTCCTATTTGGGGTACTTCTACTCAAAATGAACCAATGGCCGTTCAAACTTGGGAATCTTGTATTTACACAGCAGAAGCCGAAAGAGATTTTATTAAAAATTTCCTTGGTCCAACATTGAAAAAAGAAAAATTAGGCGATGTAAAAATTATCGCCTGGGATCATAATCGTGATTTAATGAATTACAGAGCCAATGTAATTTACTCTGATCCGGAAGCTTCAAAGTATGTTTGGGGAATGGGATTTCACTGGTATGAAAACTGGTCAGGAGGATCATCAATGTTTGAAAATGTTGCAAAAGTTAACGAAGCATATCCAGACAAAGGTTTAATGTTTACAGAAGGATGCGTTGAAAAATTTGATGCTGCAAAATATCAATTTTGGGGTAACGGAGAAAGATACGGAATCTCTATGATTAATGATTTTAATAACGGAACTGCCGGATGGACAGACTGGAACATTCTTCTGGATCAAAACGGAGGACCTAATCATGTTGGTAATTTTTGTTTCGCGCCAATTCATGCTGATACAAGAACAGGAGAATTAATTTATACTCCGTCATACTATTATATTGGGCATTTTTCAAAATTCATTCGCCTAAATGCAAAAAGAGTAAGTTCAGCAGTAAGCAGAAGTGCTTTATTAAGTACATCATTTTTGAATGCTGATGGTACAATGGCTACAATTGTCATGAACCAAACAGATAAAGCAATAGACTATAAGTTGATTATAGGAGCTGAACAGGCAGTAGTTAAAATTCCTGCACATGCAATACAAACGCTTGTGTATTAATGTTTTGTTAGTAGAAAGAGGGTTAATTTGAATCATCCAAATTAGCCCTCAATTTTTAATTTAAATTAAATCGTTTTTTGAAAATACTATGAAAATCATCAATAGAATTTTAATAGCTCCAATAGCAGTTCTACAATTAATTTGTTCTTCATCAAAGGTTGTTGGGCAAAATGCTCATACATCCTCAAAAAATAAAAAAATAGAGGTTTATACTACTGCAGAAAACACAAATTTGAGATTATCATTATCTAATAATTTAATTTCAAAACCAACTTTAAAACAAACAAATTCAACAGTTTCTATACAATTAGATATTAATAAGACAGACCAGACTTTTCTGGGAATTGGTGGGGCTATAACAGATGCAAGTGCTGAAGTTTTTGCCAGACTATCACCAAAAAAACAACAAGAATTTCTTACTGCTTATTACAATAAGAATAAAGGAATAGGTTATTCCCTTGCAAGAACAAATATTCACAGTTGCGATTTTAGCAGCGACAGTTATACTTATGTCCAGGAAGGTGACAAAGATTTAAAAACCTTCAATATCGATCACGATAGAAAATACAGAATTCCACTCATTAAAAAAGCAATTGAAACAGCCGGCGGGAAATTAACTTTATTTGTTAGCCCATGGAGTCCCCCAGCTTTCATGAAAGACAATAATGATATTTTGCACGGCGGCGTTTTATTGCCTGAGTTTGCCCAATCGTGGGCAAATTATTATGCTAAATTTATAAAAGCTTACGAAAAAGAAGGAATTCCGGTTTGGGGATTAACGATCCAGAACGAGCCAATGGCCAAACAACGTTGGGAATCGTGCATCTATACTCCCGAAGCGGAAAGAGATTTCCTAAAAAACTTTCTGGGACCAACTTTAGAAAAAGAAGGACTTGGCGATAAAAAAGTGATCATTTGGGATCATAACCGCGGTGATATGCTAACTACAAGAGCCAATTTGGTTTTCTCTGATCCTGAAGTATCAAAATATGCCTGGGGAATTGGATTTCACTGGTACGAAACCTGGAACGGTGGTACTCCAAAATTTGAATCGGTAGGCGAGGTTCACAAAGCATTTCCGGATAAAAATTTAATTTTTACAGAAGGCTGTATAGAAAAATTCGATGCGACTAAATTTCAGTTCTGGGGAAATGCAGAACGATACGGACTTAATATGATCAACGATTTCAATAACGGAACCGTTGCCTGGACAGACTGGAACATTCTTTTAGACCAGAACGGGGGACCTAATCATGTGGGGAATTTTTGTTTTGCACCCATTCATGCCGATACTACAAAAGATGAGCTAATCTACACACCAATGTATTATTATATTGGACATCTTTCGAAATTTATTCGCCCGGGAGCAAAAAGAATTATTCAAACCATAAGCGATAAGAATTTAATAAGCACTTCCTTTAAAAACTCTGATGACAAAATAATTACAGTTGTCATGAACCAATCAGACAAGGAGATTGTTTATACCGTAATCAACCACGATTTGCAAAATACTATAACTATCCCGGCCCATGCTATGCAAACTATTGTATACTAATGGCTGACCTAAAAACTATAAAATGAAATTAAACTTTAAAAACACGATAAAAGTATTGTTCTTAGCACTCGCAGTATTTGCTCAGGCAAAATGCTCTTCGTCTAATGATGCCGTCGATCCCGTGGTGCCCCCCCCAGTAGTAAACCCTCCTGTTGTGGTAACCAACGATGTCGACTTTTGGCTGACAAAAGGAGACCAAAGTGCATTATTAGCAAAACAAACCGGAATTTTAGGATTTGGTACTGTGAGTAATTCATATGCAAATATTGAAGTAAATGCTGCTCAGAAATACCAAACCGTAGACGGTTTTGGATACACTTTAACCGGCGGAAGTGCTGATGTAATTTATAAATTAACAGCAGCCAAAAGAACTGCACTTTTGCAGGAATTGTTTGGTTCGGGAGAGAATTCTATTAGCGTAAGTTATATCAGAATCAGTATTGGAGCTTCTGATTTGAATGCATCACCTTTTACTTATGATGATCTTCCAACCGGAAGTACTGATTTAGATTTAGCGAAATTTAGTTTAGATAAAGATAAAACAGGAGTAATTGCTCTTTTAAAAGAAATTCTAGCCATTAATCCTAAGATTTTAATTTTAGCAACGCCCTGGTCAGCTCCACTTTGGATGAAAGACAAAGACAGTTTTATTGGAGGAAGATTACAAACTCAGTACTATGATGTGTACGCCAAATATTTTGTAAAATACATTCAGCAAATGAAAGCGGAAGGAATTGTTATTGATGCTGTAACACCTCAAAACGAGCCTCTTCATGGCGGAAATAATCCAAGTATGGAAATGTCGGCATTAGAGCAAACCAATTTCATTAAAAACAACTTAGGCCCTGCATTTAAAGCCGCCAATATTACGACAAAAATTATTTCATACGATCACAATTGTGATAAGCCAGAGTACCCAAAAGCAATTTTAGCAGATCCTGCAGCAAATCCTTTTGTTGATGGTTCAGCATTTCACTTATATGCCGGAGATATCAGTGCACTTTCAAATGTTTATAATGCATATCCGGATAAAAATATTTATTTCACAGAACAATGGACTTCTTCTACAGGAGAATTTGGAGGAGATTTAAAATGGCATCTTAAAAATGTAATAATAGGTTCAATGCGCAATTGGAGCAGGAATGCACTAGAGTGGAATTTGGCCAATAACGGATCTTTCGAACCTCACACAGCAGGCGGATGTAACACTTGCAAAGGAGCATTAACAGTAACGTCAAACGAAGCTTTTCAGCGTAATGTAGCCTATTATATTATAGCGCACGCTTCTAAATTTATTCCGGCCGGATCAGTACGAATTGCAAGTAATATAAGCGGGAATTTGCAAAATGTAGCTTTTATTACGCCATCAGGATCGAAAGTTTTAATTGTTGAAAATGACGGACAAGCGGCTGAAATATTTAATATTAAATTCAATGATAAATGGGTAACCACTTCTTTGCAAGCAGGATCTGTAGCTACTTATACCTGGAAATAATTTAAAATCTTTAAAGTTTATCTGGAAACAGAAAACCGGAATTAATTGTGTAAGAATTTTAAACTAAAAAAATATTTTAAGCAAACTAAGATGATATATTTAATATTAACTATTCTCACGTACATAATTAACATAACTTTTAAATAGGTTTTTTTCTTTAAGGCTATATAAACATTAGCTTTACCGATTAAAATTTTTTAAACATGAAAAAGATAAACAAAGTTATTTTAGTATTATTCCTACTTTTTGTAAGTGGATCATTTTATGGTCAAAATTTAAAAATCATGACCTATAATATTCGTTTAGATGTTGCTTCTGACGGAGAAAATGCATGGCCAAATCGAAAAGATTATTTTACTTCTCAAATACAGTTTTACAATCCGGATGTTTTTGGAGTGCAGGAAGCAACGCCAAATCAGGTAACTGATATCGCATTGGCTTTGCCCAATTATAACAAATTTGGAGTAGGAAGAGAAGAAGGAGGAACAGGCGAGGCGTGTACGATTTATTATAAAAAAGATCGCTTTAAAGTAGAGCAATCAAATACATTTTGGTTATCAGAAACTCCAAATGTAGTTTCAAGAGGCTGGGATGCAGCCTGTAACAGAGTTTGCACGTACGGACTTTTTAAAGATTTAAAAACTAAAAAAACATTTTGGGTTTTTAATCTTCATCTTGATCACATGGGCGAAGAAGCAAGGGTAAAAGGTGTACAGCTTGCTTTGAAAAAAATAAGCGAATTGAATACAAAGAAATAT
Source organism: Flavobacterium sp. SLB02 (assembly GCF_009664855.1). Taxonomy (GTDB): domain Bacteria; phylum Bacteroidota; class Bacteroidia; order Flavobacteriales; family Flavobacteriaceae; genus Flavobacterium. Next base: position 4,559,112 of record NZ_CP045928.1, on the reverse strand, counting down.
CCAGCCTTTTTAATGGGAGATTTCAATTCAGAACCTGATACAAAACAAATTGCAGAAATTAAAAAAGTAATGGATGATACCAAAGATGTTTCAAAAGAAAAACCTTTTGGGCCATCGGGAACGTTTAACGATTTCAAGCACAACGAACCTGTAACATTATTACTGGATTATATTTTTGTTTCAAAAAACAGTGGATTAAAAATTCAAAAACATGCAGTTTTAAGTGATTCTAAAGATTTAAAATATCCATCGGATCATTTACCTGTTTTAATAGAAATAGATTAAAATGAAAAACATCAACAAAAAACTTCAAATTTTACTTTTACTGCCACTTATTGCAGTTCAGATAAAATGCGGAACTTCAAAAAATGCAGCAGCCACTTCTAATAAAGCAGAATCGTGGATCACTACAACCGATGAGTCTTTAAAACTTCAAAAGCAAAATGATTTGGTTTTTAATACAGAAACGAATTCAAACCAGACTATTGAGGTAAATCCTTCTCAAAAATTTCAAACCATCGAAGGTTTTGGATTTTCTTTGACAGGAGGAAGCGCTCAGGCAATCCTGAAATTGGATAAAGCAAAAAAAGAAGCCCTGCTTCAGGAATTGTTTTCCAGAAAAAATGATGCCATTGGTTTAAGTTACCTTCGTATTAGTATTGGAGCTTCTGATTTGAATGAAAAAGTTTTTTCGTATGATGATTTACCAGAAGGTGAAACCGATTTAAAACTGGAAAAATTTGATTTAGGTCCTGATTTAAATGATGTTGTTCCTTTATTAAAAGAAATTTTAGCCATCAATCCAAACATAAAAATTATGGGTTCACCGTGGTCACCTCCAGTTTGGATGAAAGACAACGGAAGCTCAAAAGGCGGAAGTTTACAACCAAAATACTATCAGGTTTATGCTGAGTATTTTGTAAAATACATTCAGGCAATGAAATCGCACGGAATCGTTATTGATGCGATTACACCTCAAAATGAGCCATTGCATCCGGGAAACAATCCAAGTTTGTTAATGCTTGCTGAACAACAAGCAGATTTTATTGGCAATCATTTAGGTCCCGCTTTCGCGAAAGCTAAAATCAAAACCAAAATCGTGATTTATGATCATAATTGCAACAAACCCGAATATCCTTTGACGATTTTAAAAGATGCAAAAGCGAATCCTTTTGTAGCAGGTTCTGCTTTTCATTTATACGAAGGAGATATCAGCGCATTATCTGCGGTTCATGATGCATATCCAAACAAAGATTTGTATTTTACCGAACAATATACAGGATCAAAAAGCAGTTTCGAATCTGATCTAAAATGGAGTGTAAAAAATGTTGTAATTGGTTCTATGCGTAACTGGAGTGTAAATGCACTTTCGTGGGGATTAGCAAATGATGAGTATTACAAACCATTTACACCAGGCGGATGTTCGACTTGTAAAGGAGCATTAATGATCGATCAGGCTCAGAATATAAAAAGAGAAGTAGGGTATTATATTATAGGTCACGCATCAAAATTTGTTCCTGAAGGATCAGTAAGAATTGGAAGTAATATTAGCGGAAATTTAAACAATGTCGCTTTTAAAACGCCATCAGGACAAACGGTTTTAATTGTAGAAAACGACGGGACTACAACAGAAACATTTAATATAAAATACAATCAAAAACAATTTTCAACTACCTTAAACGCAGGTGCTGTGGCTACTTATGTTTGGTAATCAAAATTAAATTCATGAAGAAATTAACCACATTTGCCTTGTTGATGGTATCGGTTTTTGCGATGGCACAACAAGAAACAATAGATCAGAAAGTAAATGCTCTATTGAAAAAAATGACCATCGAAGAAAAAATAGGTCAGCTTAATCAATATACGGGAGATAATTCTGCAACAGGACCAATCACAATTAATCCGAACAAACAAGCCGAAATTAAATCCGGAATTGTAGGATCTATGTTAAATATTGTGGGTACAAAATACACCAGACAATATCAGGAACTGGCAATGCAATCACGTCTTAAAATTCCGTTGTTGTTTGGTCAGGACGTTATTCACGGGTACAAAACTACTTTCCCGCTTCCGTTGGCCGAGGCTGCAAGTTGGGATTTACAAGCAATTGAATTAGCAGCAAGAGTTGCAGCGACAGAAGCTGCTGCAAGCGGAATTCACTGGACATTTGCACCCATGGTAGACATTAGCCGTGATCCTCGTTGGGGACGTGTTATGGAAGGTGCAGGAGAGGATACTTATCTGGGATCTAAAATTGCTTACGCGAGAGTAAAAGGTTTTCAGGGAAATAAACTGGGAGATTTAAACTCTGTTATGGCTTGTGTAAAACACTTTGCAGCTTATGGTGCAGCAGTGGGCGGAAGAGATTACAACTCAGTAGACATGAGTGAAAGAATGTTGTGGGAAACCTATTTACCGCCATTCAAAGCAGCTCTTGATGCAGGAGCAGCTACTTTTATGAATTCATTCAATGACCTTAACGGAATTCCTGCTACAGGAAATGCACATTTACAACGCGATATCTTAAAAGGAAAATGGAACTTTCAGGGATTCGTAGTTTCTGACTGGGGTTCAATTGGCGAAATGGTAGCACACGGATATTCGAAAGATCTTAAAGCCGCAGCACGTTCTGCAATTACTGCCGGAAGCGATATGGATATGGAAAGTAATGCTTACAGATATCATTTAGCCGATTTGGTTAAAGAAGGAAAAGTACCTGTTGAATTAATTGATGATGCAGTAAAAAGAATTCTTCGCAAGAAATTCGAATTAGGATTATTTGATGATCCGTACAAATATTCAGATCAAAAAAGAGCTGATAAAGCTTTGAACAATCCTGAACACAGAAAAGCAGCTCTTGATGTAGCTCAAAAAAGTATCGTTTTATTAAAAAATGAAAATGAAACTTTGCCACTTTCTAAAAACCTGAAAACGATAGCTTTTATCGGGCCAATGGTAAAAGAGTACAAAGAAAACATGGGATTCTGGTCTGTAGAATTACCTGAGGTTGATTATAATAAATGGATCGTTTCGCAATGGGATGGTTTACAAAATAAAGTAGGTAAAAATACCAAGTTGCTTTATGCCAAAGGCTGTGAAGTCGACGGAGACAACAAAGATGGTTTTGCAGAAGCTGTTGCCACTGCCAAACAAGCCGATGTTGTTATTTTGAGTATAGGAGAAAGACGCGACATGAGCGGTGAAGCAAAAAGCCGAAGCGATATTCATTTGCCAGGCGTTCAGGAAGATTTAGTAAAAGCAATTCAGGCTACCGGAAAACCGGTTGTAGTTTTGGTAAATGCAGGAAGACCTCTTATTTTTAACTGGACTGCAGATAACGTTCCTGCAATTGTATACACCTGGTGGTTAGGAACTGAGGCTGGAAATGCAATCGCTAATGTTTTGTTTGGAGATTATAATCCGTCTGGGAAATTGCCAATGACTTTCCCGAGAGAAGTAGGGCAGATTCCAATTTACTACAATCACTACAGTACAGGAAGACCAGCGAAAGACGAAGATTCGAAAAATTATGTTTCGGCTTATATCGATCTTAAAAACTCACCTAAATTTCCTTTTGGATATGGTTTGAGTTATACCAAATTCAATTATTCTGATTTGAAATTATCTTCGACTAAAATGAAAAATAATGAAACCATTAAAGTTTCATTTCAATTATCGAATGTAGGGAAAGTAGCCGGAGAAGAAGTAGTACAATTGTACTTAAAAGATAAATTTGGATCAGTTGTAAGACCTGTTTTAGAACTAAGAGATTTTCAAAAAGTAAAATTAAATGCAGGGGAATCTAAAACAATAGAATTTACAATCGACAAAGAGAAACTTTCTTTCTACAATGATAAATTAGAATTTGTTGCAGAACCGGGAGATTTCGAAGTAATGATTGGAGCTTCATCAGCAGATATCAAATTAAAATCTAATTTTGAATTGCTTTAAGAAATTCATTCACAAATAAAAAGGGCTTCATTTGAAGCCCTTTTTGTTATAATTATTTTACCAGTTTTTTGAAATTAAACTTCATCAAATTCATAAAACCTTGTTCTATGATGTCAATTCCCAGTCCAAAATTGCTGTCTGCAACCTCGTGATGCGCATTTCTGAATTCTTCAAAATCTGCCGGCGGAATTTCTAAATTCACCAATGGCGTAAAATCAATATTTATGGTAGCGCCATTTTTTGTGATTTTTTTACGGCTAGTATAATCAAAATACGGATTTTTAATCGTGCTTTCCTGCACCGTAAATTTCTCTTCTACATCTATTCTTTGATCCGTATAAAGATTGATTTCGTATTTTTCGTTGTCAAAATTATGCCAGAAAGCAATATCAGTATGCAAGAAGTCACGGGCATTATTTTTAATCACATTTCGATCAAAATACATTAAGAAACGATTCTTTTGTGCATCTGTATAATACGGATCTTCAACATTGGCCTTGTACTGGATAGTATATTCGTTCAGTTTTTTATCATCGCTCAACGTTTCAATTGTAGCGTCTTTGAATATATTTCGAACATCAGTTCCGTTTCGGTCATTGTTATAGTTCAAAGTATAAAAGAAGAAATTATTCCAGCTGTCAATGATTTCTCTTTTATTAGTATTTTTAAAATACTTGCGCATATAATTGGCGCGGTTTCCTTTGTAAGTTGTGGTTAACGAAAGCTGCCCAATATTATTTTGAACATTAAAATCAGCTTTTTCATTAATACCATAATAAGGGAATTTATGCGATTTTTTTATTTGTAAATCCTGATTTGGCTTTACCTCCAAATAATGCATGAAGTAAATAAAACCGCGATTTTCAATCAATCCAAATTCATCACGACTTGTAGCATCAATAAAATACGTTTCACCTTTATAATCGATTTTTACAATGACATGATTAAAAGTCAATAAAGATGGCAAGTAATATTTCAGGTAATGATCTGTATTAAAATTAACCAAAACCACAGACGAATCAACCTTGATATAATCTAAAATTACTTTTAGTAAAACACATTTTGCCTTACAATCTCCTTGTTTGTTTTGATACGTGATAGAAGGTTCCTGAGGTTTGTGACCGTTCATTTCATCTGCATTAAAAACATAGTAAACATGATTTTGCACATAGTCTATCGCAAACTGCAATTGTTCATCTTTGTTGGTAATGGCATCCAGTTTTTCGACCAGATTAGGAGCAAATTCCTGTAGAGAAGATTTAGCATAAACCTCTTCATATAAAGGAGAAATATAATTCGATAAGTCGATCCAGTTACTATCAGTAGCAAAATCGATAAAAGGAGCAATTTCACGATTGGTATCTACAAAATTGATGTAGTTTTCTTTTTCGATAGTAAATCTTTGACCTTTTTCTAAGTAGTTAATTTCCGGAGCCAATACATTTCCGTCTTCATCTCTAAAGAATGTTTTTTTGTAGGCAATTCTTTTCTTGCGATCATTGATGAAAGAAAAATTATAGCTTCCGTAAGCCCAATAAGTACTTGGACTAACCCAAACAAACTTAGAAAATTCTTTGCGTAAAAAGTCACGTTCTGTAAAGACTTTTATCCTTGAATCTTCCATGATCAGAACATCATAAAGGCGTAAATCTTTTATGGTAATATTAATTTTTTTATTGCTGCTTAAAACACCCCCGTCACTTTGGTTTTCGCTGTCCAGTACTTTAATTTTTGTGTCAGGTATTTTATCTACCAAAACTCCTTCTCTTAAAACGCTAATTCTGTGTATAATGTAAGTTTCGTTTTCTTCGACTACAACATCCATTACCGAGGCATTTTCAAGATTAGCAGGTTCGTTCAGCGTATAAGCTACACAAGCATATTCACTATTTTCCTCATCACTGGTATAATAAATTTTATCTAAAAAATAGCAATAATCACGTCCTTCATCTATTTGTTTACTTGCAAAATCTGATTCTTTAATGTATTCAATAAGTTGATTGTCATTAATATTAGTAGCCCATTCTGCTGGCTTTTGAATTTTGTAATTCTCTGATTGAATAAGATTTTCCATCGATGTGTTTTTAATATTTCTAATAATTAATATAAGTATAACTCCTTTTCGTGAAGTCACAAAAAGTGGGAATTTGAGAATACTTGACGATTGTTAAAATTAATTAATTTAATTTTTCTTAATAAAATTGCGTCATTTTATTGACATTGACAATTGAAATCGAAAAAAAATATCTTTTTTTATTACTACTAAACTTAAAATTAAAATAAAAAAAAGCCTCAGGGCAATGTAATATTATATTGTAGAGGACTTTGTAGAAATGAAAAAACCTCGCTTGTAGCAAGGTTCATGTTTATTAGATTATTCATCTTAAAAGCATCATATGTCAAAAAAGAATCTTCTCAATGTTTCAGGAATCAGGATTTATTTTAAAACAGTATTTATAAAATCCATAGCACCAATTCCTTTATAAGATGCAAATAATGCTTTGTCAAAAGCTTCGCGTTTTGCTTTTTTATTTTTTGCATCAGTTTCAACAATCATTTGGTTGAAGATTTTTTCCTGCTCTTCGCTATACTTTATAGAAGCTTCTAAAAGATCATTTTTTGATACTAATCCAAAAGAAGAATAGATCTTCTTCATAAATTTTTTGTTGAGTTTTTCTAAATCAGGAATGCTCATATTCTAATCATTAATGGTTCTATACTTAAATAGATTTTGTATTGTGACTTGCTGTGAAAATTACAATATTAAAACTGATAATTAATAAGTTATAACTTTTTTTAGGCATTTATTAGTTGAAAAAACAACAAAATAAATGTGTAATGTGTTATTATGACGCAATGTACTTATTTTTTTAATTTGTTGTTTGTTTTTAATTAAAAAATTGTGATTTTAACACTTCTTTCCGGCGACAGTTTTTTTCAGATTTATTAAGGCTGAATTGGATAAAAATGTTTCGGTTTTATAAAAATGATTTAAATTGCAGAGCCAATCTAAAACGAAAGTTGTAATTAATAAAAGTTAAATGTTAAAAGACATTATAGAAAATAATCAAAATTATCAACCCGGACTTTCGATAGATTGTGTGATTTTTGGTTTTCATGACAATCAGCTTAAAGTTTTATTGATTAAGATTCCGCATAGCAATAAGTGGTCATTACCTGGCGGTTTTATCCCAATCGATCAGGATATAGATACCGCAGCGGTGACTGTTTTAAATGAAAGAACCGGAGTAGAAGGTATATTTTTGAGACAATTTGCCACTTTTGGAAAAATAAAACGCAACGATCAGCATTTTAGCAAAGAAGTTTTAGAATATTTAAAGATCGAAGAAGCAAAAGGAAAATGGCTCACGCAGCGTTTTGTTACAATTGGCTATTACGCTCTTGTCGATTTTTTAAAAACGATTCCAAAATCTGTCAATAAAGAAGAAATTATAGAATGGATTGACCATAAAGAAGTGCCTGAACTTATTTTAGATCATGCAGCAATTCTCGATAAAGCATTAAATACGCTTAGAATCGAATTGAACCTAATGCCGGTAGGGTACAATTTATTGCCCGAAAAATTCACAATTCCAGAGCTGCAAAAATTATATGAAACCATTTTGGATAAAAAACTGGACAGAAGGAACTTTCTACGTAAAATAAACAACATGGGAATCCTTAATAAACTCGACGAAAAGAAAAGTAACGTAGCACACAAAGCGCCAAACCTTTATACTTTTGATAAAGATAAATACGAAGAAGTCCTTAAAAACGGATTGAATCAGGGTTGGTAAAAAAAACACGAATTTTTTTTTACCATTAAGACATTAAGATTCATTAAGTCTAAAAGCTTAATTTTCCTTAATCTCTTAAGGGTTCAATTAATTTTTATTGTGAAACAATAGTTCTAAACGTCAAATTTATACGAGGTTTTGATGTTGTTTTGGTTGGCGGCAATCGATGCAGCCAATGGGTTTGTGTCTCGTCTTTCATAACTAATAAACTGCCGTGCTCTAAGATTAACGAAACCGTTTCTTTTGTTTCTTTATGTTTGAAAGCAAACTTTCTTTCAGCACCAAAACTTACCGAACCAATAGCGCCATTCTTTTTCAAATCCTTTTCGGCATCGCTGTGCCACGCCATTCCTTCATCGCCGGAATGATATAAATTCAATAAACAAGAGTTGAAAGTTTCTCCTGTTTCCTGTTCAATAATAGCTTTTAATTCCAATAGTTCCTGTGTCCACGGAAGTGCTTTTTTAGTGGTATTCGAATAGGTATATTCAAACCCGGAATCTCCGTACCAGGCAACTTTTCGCTTCGTAAGAATTAATTTCCCGAAGATAATGGCTTCATCATTTTTCCATTCGATGGTATTCAAAAGGACATCCAAATAGTGATTAGATGCTTCTCTCGAAAATAATTTGCCATAATAATTTACGGTTCCGTTTTTAGGAAGTAAGTTAGTCGTTTCGTCAGTTTCGGGATTAAATAAGTCCATTTTTCCAGTTTTGATATTCGGTTTTCATGCAATGTCCGCAAGGTCTGAATCCATTTTGACTGGCGTCATTTTCAGATAAAAAGAAAACCCGGTTTTCTCGTTTCATTCTTTTTCCTGACGAACATTTTAAAGTGCCGTAGATTTTTAGTTTTCGGTTTCCTCCAAAGCAAATTTCCGTATTTTTAATTTTATTCCGGAGATCTGAATCAGAAATTTTGTCGTGTTGTACCATTTTTCTGGAGATATTTTTTATCGTAGAGACGCACTGCATTGCGTCTAACAGGTTGTGTGAATTTTTGCCACAGATTAGAGGATTAAAATGATTTTAAGATCTGCTAGATCTGCGTGAAAATTTATCGTGTTGAATTATATATAACCATTTTTTATTGTACAGACGCACTGCAGTGTGTCTAACATTTTGCAGTTTTTTCGCCACGAATTCACAAATAACACTAATTCTATTCGCATAGATTTTAAAACTAATTCGTGAATTCGTGGCGAAAAAAAATATTCACGAAAGGGCATCATGAAAAATAATTCCCAATGTATGTCGTTCACCGAAATGAATTTCGCTAACACCATGTTTCATATTTACACGATAATATCCTTTTGTACCTTTTACGGGTCTGAAATTAGTCGTAAAAATCAATACATCACCTTTCTTAGGTTTTAAAACAATTACTTTCGATTGCGCTCTGGGAGTTTGTTGGGTTAAAACAAATTCACCGCCGGTAAAATCTTCATTGGGTTTATTGAGGAAAAGCACAATCTGAATAGGGAAATAAACATCACCATACAAATCCTGATGTAAGGTATTAAAACCACTTTTACCATATTTTAAAATCAAAACAGTTGCTTTAAGTTGATTATTGGCGTGACATTGTTCCAGTAATTTTTCATGCGTTTCAGGAAAAATGGTGTTTATATTCAATGCTTTCATCCAGGCATTTGCAATTGGTGCGAGTTTAGGATAAATAGATGTCCGAATCGTTTGAATCAAGTCCGGCAATGGATAATTAAAATATTTGTATTCGCCCAAACCAAATCGATAACGTTCCATAACGACCGTTTTTCGGTATAAAGCTGGATTGTCATAATCGAATTTTAAATCTTCGCATTGTTCGTTATCGAGTACATTTGGAATAATGGCGAACCCATTTTCGTGCATAGATTCGGTGATGCTTTCCCAATTAAGGGAAGCAATTTTTGATTGTATATTTTGCATAATAATTTGAGATGAAGTAAAGTTTCCAGTGATGATTAGTCATTGGAATTTGGAATTTTGAAAATTGCGATTTTACAATTATTATGGATTTACCTTGGCGCCTTCCCAACCAACAATAGCGGTTTTACGGGTATTCCCCCACATATAACCACCAAAGCTTCCTGAGGATTGAATCACACGATGACACGGAATTAAAAAGGCAACAGGATTACTGCCAATCGCAGTTCCTACAGCTCTTGAAGCATTTGGTTTCTCAATTTGTTGTGCAATCGTTCCATAAGTAGAAAGTTGTCCCATCGGGATTTTTAGCAGCGTTTCCCAGACTTTCAATTGAAAATCGGTTCCTTTTAAATGCAGCTTGATTTCAGATAATTTACTCCAGTCGTTTTGAAAAATAAACAAAGCATTTTGTTGCGACAAATCCAGTTTTCGGGAGAATGCTGCATTTGGGAATTTGTGTTTTAAATTTTCGAATCCGGTTTGTTCATCTTCTGCGAAAGCCATAAAACAAACACCTTTATTGGTCGAAGCAACAATGATATTCCCAAACGGACTTTCGGCAAAACTGAAGTTGATTTCTAAGTTTTTACCGCCATTTTTGTATTCGGCAGGAGTCATTCCTTCGATGTTGACAAACAAATCATGCAAACGGCTGGTTCCTGATAATCCGGTATCAAAAGCAGCATCAGATAAAGTGACTTTATTATTTTCTTTCAGGATTTTCTTGGCGTGCTCAACACTAATATATTGCAAAAACTTTTTTGGACTTGTTCCTGCCCATTCGGTAAACAAGCGTTGAAAGTGAAACGGACTTAAATGCACTTTTTCGGCAACCTCATCTAAGTTAGGCTGATCCTTAAAGTTGACTTTGATATAATCGATCGCATCGGCAATTCGATTATAATTGATGTTTTCCTGTGTGTTCATTTTCGTTCAATTTTATAATGCAAATATCGATTGGTTTTTGCGGGTATAAAATCCGAAACTTGCGGTGTTTTTGTTTTTATTGTTTAAAGTTTCAGGTTCTGTAGCAACCTGAAACCTGAAACAATTATTTTGTTACTTCAAACTTTTCTCCATTTTGTAATTGATAAGCTCAACACCTAATCGGATATTTTTTTGTTTGGTTTTTACGATAAATCCCTTTTTCTCAAAAAATGGTTTTGCAGTAATGCTTACGTCGGCTGTGATGATTTCTGAGTTTTCCTTTTTAGCTTCATTTTCTAATTGATTGAATACTTTATCGGCAATTCCTTGTCGTTGGAAATCTTTATGAACACAGAAAAAGTCGATGTAATTGCCATCTTTTAGCGTCCCGTAACCTACAATTTTATCATCAATAAGAGCCAATAAAACAAATTGCGCATGAATAACTTTTAGCCAGCGTTCTACATTGTTTAATCCGGAAACCCAAGCATCAATCTCTAAAGGGCTGTAATCGTTTTTGCAAACCCATTTTATGGTTTCGATATACATTTCCTGCATTTCTGTCAAATCTGAAATTGTAGCTTTTTTGAAATCCATTGTTTTATTTTTAAAATGACTAAGTTGAAAATTGATAAAAAAGGTATCATTTTTTTAAGAACTGAAGCAACCTGAAACCTGAAACTTGAAACAATTTATTATTATAGATTTAATGCGCCGTAGTTTTAGAAAAAACATTTATAACCACAACACCAACCATAATCAATGCCAATCCTATAATGGCAGGTAAATCCGGGATTTGCTTAAAGAAAACTGCTCCAATAATAGTAATCAGGACAATCCCAACTCCGGACCAAATAGCATACGCAATACCAACCGGGATGGTTCTAATAGCAAAACTTAAAAAGTAGAATGCAGCAAAATACCCTACAATTGTTATGATACTTGGAATAATCTGTGTAAACTGCTCTGATTTTTTTAAAGCAGAAGTGGCAATGATCTCAAATATAATAGCGATTCCTAAAAAGAAGAAGTTTTTCATAGCACGTTTTTCACAAAGTTAACCTTTGTGTTGATGTGAAAAGAGGAATAGGTAAGATAATATACTTTTTACGGATTAATTCGAGTTTAAATTATGGCAATTCAATGTCCATTAGTTTAAAAAGAACTTTTTTGGTTGATTTATCTGTCTCGATATTAATTACCAATTTCCAGTTTGTATTTGGTTTTTCGTCAAAATAGTAAGTAAACAAGTTATTGTTGCTCATACTGCCATTTCGTTCTATTTTCTTGCCGGTTGCGTCTTCAAAAAATAAATCGACAAATTTAGCTTTATCGCCATTTACATAAAAGTAAACTTTATTAGAGTCATCAGTCTCGTCAGAGCTAAAAAGGCCGTCGAAAGCACCTACCAAGCCTTCGGCAAGCTGTCTTGCAGCTTCGGGTAGTTTTTTAAGCTCTTCTGCTTTTTTGTCTTTATTCTCTTTGACATATTTTGCGTAAGATTCTTTTGTCAGATAAAGGATTTGAATGTCGGATTTGCCAGGTACAAGATTTACATTGGTTTTACTCTGATAATTAGCAATTTTAATTTCACTCCCATTTGCTACATTAGGATTGTATAGACTTACTTCTCCGCTCAGTTCTTTAATGGTTTTTGCTTTTCGGGATGGAACTTTGGTTTCCAGTTTGATTTTAGCGGTCTGATCTATTTTAATATAATCGGAATTAGTCCTGTCTTCATTGATCAGGTCAAGTCCCTGGTCATCGATTGCCTTAGTGATTTTACTGATTTTAACAAATTTGTATTTTCGAATTTCATCTCCCCATATTTTGAGTTCAATTTCGCATTCGTTGTAAAACGAATTCTCTGATGTGGATCTTTTTTCATTTATTTCACTAACGGATATTTTTTGAGAGAAAGTGACAGAAGTAAGAAGAAGGAATAAACTTGTGATGAGTAATTTTACATTCATTTTTAAGGTCTAAATTAGTAAGGTTTTGATTGTTTGTTTTTATATTTTTTTGCTAATGTATGATCTGTTTGATAAACTGTATTAGGACGTTTATTTATTGAAATCATAAGGGTAATTTATTTCCTTTAAATCTTCTTCTAATAATCCCCAATCTTCGATTTCGTCAACAATAGATAAAACCATTTCTTTGGTTAATATCTTGCCTTGATAAATTTCGGTTACTGTTTTTAATGGTATTCCGGTTTCTTTATAAGAATCTTCAAAATATTCGCTTGCCCAGTCAATGTAAGTCTGAGGATTTCCGTCAAAAATAGCGAGTAATTCAGCTGAATTGTCATTATAATCTTCAATCATTCCTACTTGCCAATTTCCGGTTTCATTTGTCCATAAACAAAATGTAGTTCCGAGAGAGGCGACGGGTTCCCCAAATATAAATTCATTATAAATTTCAGGTAAATTTTTAGTCAGATCACTTTTTTTGTTATGCTGAAATTCGTGTGCAAAACCATTTATTACACAATGATTTTCAAGAAAAAGAATGTTCATTAAATCGCCGGATCCATCTCTCATTTCGCAAAATTCTTCGCCTTCTCCCCATTTAGAATTATACGAATAATATCGATATTCCCATTCCTGGCAAATAATAGCATCCAAAACCGAGATTACTTTACAGATATTTTGTAATGCATTTTTATGGGGTAATAATGTAAAGTTTTTTGTAGAAATCATGTTTATTTATCTTAGATGAATCTCTGTTTCCTTGTTTTTTGCCTCATCAAAACAATCAGCACATAATATTTTAAAATCGGCATTAGTTTGAAAAACGTCTGTCCATTCTTCACCGTTATCCAGCAGCCATTGTTCACATGCTCCGCACCAGGCAATTTGTGGGAGATCTTCTTCGGCTTCAGAATAGAAGAAACCTACTTTTTCTTTTTGGTCTATTGCCATTGAAATATGAATACAGGAGAAAGACATGTCTTTTGTGCCGTGCGTTTCGCATACAACTTTTTCGATCATAGTGCTATTTTTTCTTGTCTTGCTTTTCTTTTTGTTTTTTCGCCTTTTCCTCTTCCTTTACTCTTTTTTCTTCTTCTTTGGCCTTTTTTTCTTCTTCGTGCTTTTTCTCTAATTCTTCTTTTTTGATTTTATCAGCTTGTATCTGGTTTTGTAAATCTTGAATTTTAGTCGAACTCTTTTCGATATCTGTTTTCGATTTGCTTATTTTTTCTTCAGACTTGGCGATTTCTTTTTTAGACTTTTCGATATCTTTTAGAATGTCAGAATTATTGCTTTTCTCGGAGTTGATTTCAAGAGTTTTTAGTGCGTCGTTTTTTGTCTTTAAATCGGCTTCTCTTTGTTTTGATTTTTCCTGAAGTTTTTTAAGTTTTTTTTCTTCTTTGGCTAGTTTGGTTTCTTTTGTTTCGATGTTGTTCATCATGCTTGCCATAGCACGTTGTTGCTGTTGTTGCTGCAGAAACATTTGGTTTTGCTGTCTCACCATTGCGTTCGAAGCCTGCATTTGTCTTTGCATACTAGATTGGGCATTGGTAAAAAAAGGCAACAATATTATTAGGATTAAAAAAAGGCGTGTTCTCATAATTAGGTTTTAGATATTGGGGATTTGAAGTTCAAATGTAAAGTTTAAATTTAAAAACCGTCTAAAATATCTGATTAAATTAATGTTCTTGGTTTACGTGAGCGGGAGGGGATCGCAGTGAGCTACCGAAGTAGCACGGATAGCCTGACACCATCCTGATAAGAGGGCGTATACACGTACAGTATTTTGGCGCTCTTATCAGGATGGTGGCACGCCCTGATAATTATTTTTGATTTTCTGATTTTAGATTGAAGAATCGTAAATGTCTAATTTACTGTTGCTATGGATTGAATGATAATCCGACACTAAAAAACAATCTCACTTTGTCGATATTATTGATCCAGGAAGTATCAAAATGAATAGGGCCTAAAATGGATTGATAAGAAATAGCGGCTCCTCCGGATATTACAAGGCTAGGGTCGAAGCCATCATCCCAATTTCCTTTTGGACTAAAGGCTTTGTTAATGTATTTATCAAAAGATTCAAACCCAACAGTAGAGATATTAAAATGGGGAGTTAAATAGATTTTTCCCATAAGGTTTATTTGAGAAGCTAGTTTTAAGCCCATATATTGTGAAACATTCAGTTCGTCTTCGTGTAGGCCGGGAAATGAAAAACGATTACTACCGGAACTGGGTATATTTCCTCCTAAGAAATATTTTGAAGCATAACCAAAATCCGAAAATGGGATTTGGCTGTCTTTGAGTTTATCCTCAAAAATAAAATAAGAATCAAACCCAATGATTCCGGTAATTTTCTTTTTTAAGAGGGTTCTCTTTTCAAAGCTGAAACCAAATTTTGTATAACCATTGGTTGCACCGGATATACTTGTTCGATCCGGGGCGTTAAAAGAGGTGTAGACATCTGATAACAATGATCGGGTTACATTTGCTTTTATAATTTTTCCGTTTTCAGCAAAGAAAACTTTATCCATATCATTGTAGGAATAATGCATGTTGAGTTCGATGCTGTTTAAGGAATAATTCGTGATATCGATGGAATTTGGATTGTATTCTCTGTCGTATTTTGGTTTTAAATTGGCGTATTGATAATTTAAACCATAGCCAAAATAACTTTTTAGTGAATTTAAATTTCTGTTGATCTCATTACTGAATTCTACAGCATTATAAAGTACATTATCTGAAGCTTTGCCGTTAAAATAAATCTCTTGCCTTAAAAAAGCTCCATAAAGTTCAGATGACCACCACCAGTCTCGGTTTTTTCCAAAATTTTTCTGATAATTGATTCGTGCTTTTGGCTGTTCTGCAATATCGACTGTTAAAAGAAGCCGGGATGCTCTGGCAAGAACATTTCTGGCAGTGTAATTAAAAATGATTCCAACGCCCCGGTAAGTGTCATAATGTACTGATGTGTTCAGTTGGTTTTTGGCACGTTCATGTCCAAATATCGTTACTCCTAGTTTATTGTCATCTTTGATAAAATAGCTGTATGTAATTTCATCAAAAAGATTCGTGCCCATTGCGCGGTTGATACCTGCTATTAAATCTTTGGTGGTATATTTTACATGTGTTTTAAGATTTATTCTTCCTAATACCAGCGCAAGGTTTTCAGGACTGATTTTTTTGTACACAATAGTGTCAAGAATAAATTCTGCGGGTATGTTTGGTAATTCGTGAGTTCGTTGTGTGTATGCTTTTAGTTTTTCTGATAATACAATCAAGGCGGGAAGATTTTCGTTTGTGGCAATTTTCCCGTCTTTATAGATTTCTTCGCTATCTGCAAAATCAGCAGTAGAAAAACGTAAGTTAGGCAGGTGATCTACTAAGATATTGCAAAGTTTTCGGTTTGCCGGATTCTTAATATTACTTGGGAACATACTGGTTTGAGTCAATATAGTTATAAGATTGTTCAGTTTGGCTATTGGTTCCAATCCGCCACCCACATCACTGCCAATAATAAAGTCGGCACCCATTTCTTTGGCGACATCTGTGGGAAAATTATTCAGTACCCCTCCGTCGACTAATACCGTTTTTTCGTATGTCATAGGCTTAAAAATACCTGGCAATGACATACTCGCTCTCATGGCATAAGCAAGATTGCCTTTGCTTAAAATAACCTCTTTTCCTTCGGCCAAATCAGTAGCCATGGCTCTAAACGGTATTGGCAGGCTGTCAAAATCTTTAATATTATATACCGGATAGGTTAATTCTGCGAGATATTCTCTTAAGTTTTGATCATTTAAAAGGGAGCCAACGCTGTTTAGTTTTTTATCTTTAATTCCTATTCCCACTAAATATCTCTGGAATTCTCTTTTTTCCTCTACGCTTACAGATCGTAAGGACTGGCCTCCGCCAAATAGTTTATCCCAATTAATATCTTTGGTTAATTTCTCGATACTATCACCAGAATAGCCCATCGCATACAAACCTCCTATAATGCTGCCCATACTGTTCCCAACAATAAGATCAGGTACAATGTGCAAAGAATCTAGTTTTTGTAAAAGCGGAATATGTGCAATACCTTTTGCGCCACCACCACTTAAGACCAAAACGACTTTGGGTTTCTTTTCCTGAGAAAAAATAGTGTGCGGGAGGCTAAGTAAAAATAAGAAGACGAACAAATAAGATGTTTTTTTCAAGATTATAACATTTATGTATTTGATAAATAGATACTTATTTTATTTTTAAAATTAAGGACTTATTTTTTAAAAATATAATTTTTTGTAAGAAATGTGTTTAAGGATAAAAAACAATTTACTTATAAAGGAAAGGATTTTGAAATAAAAAACCCTCACATTTCTGCAAGGGTTCTAATATTTAGTAATTTCAAGAATCTAATCCCGAAGTTTCGGAACTAAAATCTAAAATCTATTTAGTATCTGTAGTACTCTGGTTTGAAAGGACCTTCAACCGGAACACCAATATAAGCAGCCTGATCGTCACGTAAAGTTTCCAATTCAACTCCTAATTTAGCAAGGTGCAAAGCAGCAACTTTTTCATCTAAATGTTTTGGTAACATATAAACGTCATTGTTGTAAGCAGCGCTGTTTTTCCATAATTCGATTTGAGCAAGAGTTTGGTTGGTAAATGAGTTACTCATCACAAAACTTGGGTGACCTGTAGCACAACCAAGGTTTACCAAACGACCTTCAGCAAGAATGATGATATCTTTTCCAGCGATAGTGTATTTGTCAACTTGTGGTTTGATTTCGATTTTCGATGCACCGTGGTTTTTGTTCAACCAAGCCATATCAATTTCGTTGTCAAAGTGACCAATGTTACAAACAACAGTTTTGTCTTTCATTTGTTCGAAGTGCTCTCCAAGAACGATATCTTTATTTCCTGTAGTTGTAATGATGATATCAGCAGTAGCAATTACAGTATTTAATTTTTTAACTTCGTAACCGTCCATTGCAGCTTGTAAAGCACAAATTGGATCGATTTCAGTAACCGTTACAATAGATCCGGCACCTCTAAAAGAAGCAGCAGTTCCTTTTCCAACATCACCGTATCCGCAAACAATAACTCTTTTTCCAGCCAACATTAAGTCAGTAGCACGACGTACAGCATCTACAGCAGATTCTTTACAACCGTATTTGTTATCAAATTTAGATTTAGTAACAGAGTCATTAATGTTGATTGCAGGCATTGGTAAAGTTCCGGCTTTTACTCTTTCGTAGAGTCTGTGGACTCCAGTTGTAGTTTCTTCAGATAATCCTTTGATTCCAGGAACCAATTCCGGGAAACGATCAATAACCATGTTAGTTAAATCTCCACCGTCATCAAGGATCATGTTCAAAGGTTTTCTGTCTTCGCCAAAGAATAAAGTTTGCTCAATACACCAGTCAAATGATTGCTCATCTAAACCTTTCCATGCATAAACCTGAATTCCTGCAGCAGCAATAGCAGCAGCAGCCTGATCCTGAGTAGAGAAAATGTTACAAGAAGACCATGTAACCTCTGCACCAAGAGCAATTAAAGTTTCGATTAAAACTGCAGTCTGGATCGTCATGTGTAAACATCCAGCGATACGAGCACCTGCAAGAGGTTGTTCGTCTTTATATTCAGCGCGAAGAGCCATTAAACCTGGCATTTCAGCTTCAGCCAATTCAATTTCTTTTCTTCCCCAAGCCGCTAGAGAGATGTCTTTTACTTTGAAAGCCACAAAAGGCGTAGTTGTAGTACTCATTATATAGTATATTTGTATATTGTAAAATTTTTGCAAATTTACGGAATAGGTTTTTAATTTTACCTACTTTCTATAAGATTTGTGAAATGTTTAATTTCTTAATCTTTTGAACTTTAGCTAAATAATTTACTTGTTGTAAGATGATTTTGAAAATAAGGAGCTATTTCCTGCTGTCCACTATATCTTTTGTGGTGAACCCCACCACAAAAGGATGCCGTTTCCATCAGGTCTAAAAAGACGAGACATTAAATAAGAAGTTCAGTTTTCAAATCCGGAAAATAATTCATAACTTAAAACTCATAATTCATAATTAAAAAAGAATGCCTTTATTCGAAACCATACAATTCAACGAAACTACCAAAATCTTAATTTGGCACATAACCGAATCTTTTGAGGAGTTATTGAGCAAGGTAGTCTTAAAAGATAAAACGCAGCAAAGACTAAACGGAATGAAGTCGCAAATGCATCAGCGTGCTTTTTTGAGCGTTCGTATGCTAATACAGGAAATGGGTTTTACAGATCACGAAATGCATTATGACGAATTTGGGAAACCTTATTTTAATTGTCACAATCATATCTCAATTACACATTCGCACGATTTTGCCGCTATTATCATTAGCGACGAAACCGTAGGCATCGACATGGAATTACAACGCGAAAAAATCCTAAGAATCGCTGATAAATTTGTAGATAGTGAAACCAGTTACTTAAACACTCAAAATACACCCGATTATATCAAGGAACTTACCGTAATTTGGGGCGCAAAAGAAGCGATTTTTAAAATCAGAAACGAAAAGGGAATCAGTTTCAAAGATCATATCAGGGTAAATGCTTTTTCATTAAACGAAAACCTAACAGAGGCCAGCCTGCATTTTAATGATCTTGTAGTAGATTTTGATGTGCATTATAAAGAGATCAAGTCAAGTACTTCAGGGCAGGACTTTACTTTGGTTTATGCTTTTGAAAAATAAATTTGGGATGAAATTCCAATACTGGCGATAATCTTGTCATTTCGATTTCGATAATAAAATCAAAAATTAAAAAGAGTTCCGGAGGAACGAAGCATATTGTAGGGATGGATTTTAATCCATCTTCGAAATGTAACCACAATCGTGTCCTTGCGAGGAACGAAGCAATCTCATTTTCTAAATCAATTGTTAGTGTGATTGCTTGGTTCCTCGCAAGGACAAAAAATGCGTTTAATTTAAATGCTCTAAAGAAGCTTCACTCATCTTCTTACGATGCTCAAAGATACTCATAAACAAAAAAGTTCCCATTTTTCTGGCGCGTCTTTTTAGCGTATCGGCATTTTCGCCTTCAAAATGCTCGTCTATGGTTTGAAACCAATAGTTAAGCCAAATACCAAATTCGTTCGAAGTGATTTTGCTTTCAAAATGAGCATCAACTTCGTTGTGTACAGCATGCGGATTTCCTTTGTATTTTTTTACAGCAAACAAATTCGTTTCCCAAAAATCAATCAGCTTTTCCAGATGCGAATCCCAATCTTTAATCATCGTATTAAAATAAAAGCCGATTTCTTCATCGGCTCTTATTTTAGCATAAAACTGATGTACTAAACAAGAGATATCAACCCTGTTTTCTATTGGTTTTCTCATAGGATAAAATTGTTCAGGATGATAAGTAAAACACTTAAAATAGCACTTGTAATGATAAAGTTAAAAACCACTTTGTGTTTCATTTGTGCAAGTATAGAAGTGTTGGCAAGAATACAAGCTAATACAATAATTCCTAATTGTATCATTTGACCAATAGAGGTTCCGTGAGAAAGAATATACATCGCTGCAGCGGCGCCTAAACAGCTTTGACCAATTACAGCCATTGCTGCAGAACCCATATAATTTTTATTGAAATTTTCGAATGTTGTTTGATAAAGTGTCATAATATTTGTTTTTAGAGTAACAAAGGTACAAGCACTTTACACCTCGTATTTATGATTAAAATCATAAAACAAGAACTTTTTTATCGGTATACTTTTCTGTTTATGATCTTCAGAACACCTTTTTTCTCAAGAGCTTTTATGGTTCTAATTACGGTTTCGACGCGCAAACCGGTTAAATCTCCAATCTGTTGTCTGGTAAAATTGATGAGGTAACCGTTTTCATCTTTTTGAAAATTAAAATAAGCGATTCCGTGATCGATTAATTTAAGGACACGGTGTTCAGGTTCCTGCGTAGACATCTCTGCCGCCATAACCGATTTATAATACAATCGCTGCGCTAAATTCTCGATGATTTTAATACTCACGTTGGCATTTTCTTCGAGCAATTTCATAAAACTGCTTTTAGGCAGCACAAGAACTTCTGCATCTTGGGCAGCGATTGCATTGGCAGGATAATTTTGGTTTAAAAATAAAGGCGGTTCTCCAAAAGATTGCTCTTTATAGAAAATACCCTGAATAAATTCTCGGCCGTCATCATTGTAATTGCTCATTTTTACCTCGCCGGAAATGATCTGATAGTAATGCGTTGGAAGATTGCCTTCTTCAAAAATAATTTGGTTTTTATCGAAAGATTTCTTCAATGCGCCATATTTCTCCAACAGATCAATTGCAATCATAATTTTGTTTTAGCTATAACACAAATATAATTCATTCAAAATAGTTCTTCTACATTAAAAAACTTTTACTTTTACGCCCGTTATGAGACAAAAAATACCCAATATACGCCAGCAAATTCTGGAAGCTAAAAGTAACAGACAAAAATTACTCGCCATACTTTTAGATCCTGATAAAATTGTTTGGGAAAATTTAGATCATTTGCTGCTTAAAATCAATCAATCGCCTGCAACACATATTTTTGTGGGAGGAAGTATTGTAGAATCTACAATCTTAGAGGATTTAATTGCAGCATTAAAACAAAAAACAAATTTGCCCGTTGTAATATTTCCGGGTAATCCGTCGCAAATTTCACCTCAGGCCGATGCTATTTTGTTCTTGTCTTTATTATCCGGAAGAAATCCGGATTATTTGATAGAATATCAGGTTCAGGCAGCACCAATTCTTAAAAAAACGAACCTTGAAGTTATTTCTACAGGTTATATTTTGATCGAAAGCGGTAATGAAACTGCCGTAGCACGAGTAAGCAAAACAAAGCCATTAAACAGAGAAAATTTTGATTTGGTTCTGGCCACTGCACAGGCCGGAGAAATGTTAGGCAATCAATTGATTTATCTGGAGGCGGGAAGTGGAGCAAAGAAACCGGTTCCGCTGGAAATGATACAGTTAATTGCTCAAAATGTCAATATTCCTATTATTGTTGGAGGAGGAATTGTAGATTTGCAAGGAATTCAAAATGCCTATACTGCCGGTGCAGATCTGGTCGTTATAGGGACTGCTTTCGAAAACGACAGTCATTTTTTTGAATCATAATTAAGAACCACCAAAAACAACCAGCCCAATGATAGATTTTTTTCTTGAAAGTTACAAAAACGCTCCACTTTGGCATATTGCCCTGGAATTTTTAGTTTTTGTTTGTGGGATTTTAAGTGTTTGGTTTGCGAAGAAAGAAAATATCTGGGTATACCCAACAGGACTAATTGCGACCGTTATTTCGGTGTATTTGTTATACGTTGCAGGTTATATTGGCGATATGATTATTAATGGTTATTTCTCTATAATGAGTATTTACGGTTGGTATGTTTGGGCAAAAGGCGGAACCGTAGAAGATAATTTGCCAATTACGAGAACAAATGTTAATGAAAAAATAATTGGAGTTATACTGTTTTTTGTAACTGTTTTTGTAGTTTTCGGAATTTATAAATATTTTGATTACGAGATCAAAAATGACAATTATGTCGACATGATTTCGTCTGGAATATTTTTTGCAGGAATGTGGTACATGGCCAGGAAAAAGATCGAAAACTGGACACTTTGGATCATTGGCGACATTATTGTAGTACCTCTTTATGCCTATCGCGGTTTAGGGATGTTGTCGCTACAATATTTAATTTTTACAATTTTGGCTATTTCAGCTTATTTAGAATGGAGAAAAATCTTAGACAGCAAAAAACAGCTATCATAAAAATTGCCTTATTTGGTCCTGAAAGTACGGGCAAAACTACATTGGCAAAACAACTTGCAGAATATTACGAAACCGAATGGGTTCCTGAGTTTGCACGTGATTATTTGCAGGAAAAATGGGAAGAGAACCAACACATTTGTGTTGCCGATGATATGCTGCCTATTGCGTATGGACAGGTTGCATTAGAAAATAAAAAATTGGCCTCGGCAAAAAAGTATTTGTTTTCTGATACTAATTTGATGGTGACCAAAGTTTTCTCTGAAATGTATTATGGTTTTTGTGATCCGCTTTTAAACGAAGCGGCATTAGAACATGATTACGATTTATTTTTCCTTACAGATATAGATGTTCCCTGGGAGAAAGACGACATTAGAGATACTCCTGATGGGAGGGAATCTGTATTCTCTGTTTTTAAACAAACCCTAATTGATACCAAAAAGCCCTTTATAACACTATCCGGTGATAAAGAAAGCCGTTTGGCAAAAGCAACTGCAATTATTGATAATTTGTCTGTGGCAAAACAACATGGTTTTTCATCAGCAGATTTTGTGCAGATATACAATCACGGAATCCCTTTTGATAAAATTCTAAAACAGCTTGAAATTTTTAAGAACGGCATTTTAAAAAGCAACTTAATAAGCCCGGCAACGATCAATAACGGGATTTTAAGTCTCTCAGAAGCTGAATTTGAAGAAAGGGCTCATTTTTTTGATCTTCAAAAAGAGACATTAAAACTAAAAAAGTTTGTTCCGGCATCAGGCGCGGCAAGCAGAATGTTTAAATTTTTAAGCGCTTTTTTGAATGATTTTGATATTAAAAAAGAAACGATAAACGCTTATATCAACAGAAAAAAAGAAAGTGATTTGTCTATTTTTATTGTGGCAATGGATAAGTTTCCGTTCTTTAAATCAGTAGACCAAAAGCTTAAAGAGGTTTATCCTGATTTTGAAACTTTAGACCGCGATTATAAAAATTATTATTTCGTAAAGATATTACTAGATTCTGATTACTTTGATTTTGCAAACAAACCAAAAGCAGTTTTGCCATTTCATCATTATAAAACACATATAGCAAACCCAATAGAAGAACATTTGAACGAATGTGTACATTATGCAACTTCAAATCAGGTTTCTAATTTGCATTTTACGGTTTCTGAAATTCATCAGGCTTTATTTGAAAACGAAGTTGAGGTACTAAAAGAAAAAGTAGAACAGGATTCGAAAATTAAAATTGATATTGGTTATTCGTACCAAAACAAAAGCACCGATTCTATTTGTGTCGATGCAAAAAATAATCCTATCAGGGACAAAGACAATCATTTGGTTTTTAGACCAGGAGGACATGGCGCATTAATAGAAAATTTAAAAGAACTCGATTCGGATATTATTTTTATAAAAAACATTGACAATGTAATTCAAAATCATATTGATAAAATTGCATTGTATAAAAAGGCTTTGGCCGGTGTTTTAATAAAAGTGCAGCAAAAAGTTTTCGGTTATTTAAATGCAATTGAAAAGCAGGAAATAAAAGAAGAAAACATCGAAGAAATTGTTGCTTTTTTAATGCAGAAACTCAATATTGAGTTAAGTAATGATTTTAATAAATTCACTTTCGAGAATAAAGTCAATAAAATAAAAGAATTGCTGGACAGGCCTATTCGCGTTTGCGGAATGGTAAAAAATGAAGGAGAACCGGGTGGAGGACCATTTTGGGTGAGAAATGATAAAGGAGCTGTTTCGTTGCAAATTGTAGAAACGTCGCAAGTAGATTTGGCGAACAAAAAACAAACGGAAATTCTTGCCGAAGCAACTCATTTTAATCCGGTTGATCTGGTTTGCGGAATTAAAAACTATAAAAATGAAAAGTTTGATTTACTGCAATTTGTAGATCACAAAGCAGGTTTTATAGTCGAGAAAAGTGTCGAGGGAAAAATAGTTAAGAGCTACGAATTACCGGGCTTATGGAATGGCGCAATGGCAAACTGGTTGACTATTTTTGTGGCAGTACCCTTGATTACTTTTAATCCGGTAAAAACAGTAAACGATTTATTAAAAGCAGCACATCAGCCACAATAATGGATATCGAAAAAATCATATCAGAGTTAACTTTTAAAGCGGTCAGAAGTAGTGGCGCTGGGGGACAAAACGTAAACAAAGTATCATCGAAAGTAGTTTTGACTTTTTACTTGAATACTTCTCAGGCTTTATCTGAAGAAGAGAAGCTGCTTTTGCTAACGAATATTGCACCACGTTTAACCGCAGAAAATATCTTAATTTTAAATTGTGATGAAGACAGAAGTCAGCTTAAAAACAAAGATATTGTCATTAAACGTTTTTTGGAAATCATCAAAAAAGGATTGTTTGTACCTAAAGTTCGTAAAGCCACCAAAATCCCAAAATCGGTAATTAAAAAACGAATCAAAGACAAAAAGAATATTTCTGAAAGAAAACAATCTCGAAGAAAACCAGATTTAGAATAAAATTCCAAATTTTAAAATTCCAAATTCCAAAAAGCTCACTTATGTAGTTTTCAATTGGAATTTGGAATTTCAGTTTTTTGGGATTTATTGTTTTTTGGAATTTAATTTATTGTAATTGATTTTTGCCATTGTCTTTTGACTTTTGAAATTTTTAACACTACATTTGCACTGTCTCAAAGGGGTGCTCTAAATAACGAGCTGAGATCATACCCAACGAACCTGAGCGAGTAATGTCGCTAAGGGAAATAAACGACAATTTTGGCGTGCACACTATATTTTGTCGTGAAACATTTATTAATTTAACAAAGAATAATTCCCCCTTTTATTCGTAATTCTTTACGAATGAAAACATTTTTTTTAGGTGCTAAGGTACTAAGTGGTAAAGGTTCTAAGGCTCAAAAAGTGAGCAGAACCAAATTTATTTTCTTTACTCTATTTTCTTTATTCTATTCTCTTTACTCTTTCGCACAAGTACAAGATTCAACCAAAGTCAATAAGCTTGACGATGTGTTAGTTTCGGCAGTTCGTGTTACGACAAAAACTCCGGTTACGTTTAGTAATATGGATAAAAAAGAAATTAAATTTAGAAACTTAGGACAGGATATTCCAGTTTTAATGAACTATCTTCCATCTGTTGTTACCACTTCTGATGCAGGAGGCGGAATAGGCTATACCGGAATCAGAGTCCGCGGAAGCGATGCTACAAGGGTAAACGTAACCATCAACGGAATTCCGTATAACGATTCTGAAAGCCAGGGAACTTTCTGGGTAAATATGCCCGATTTTGCCTCTTCTGTAGAAAGTCTTCAGTTACAGCGCGGGGTAGGAACTTCTACCAATGGTTCAGGAGCTTTTGGCGCGAGCTTAAACATGCTTACAGATAATTATGCTTCAAAGCCAACGGGAGAAATTTCGAGTTCTTACGGAAGTTTCAATTCAAATAAAAATACGGTAAAATTCAGTACAGGTTTATTAAACGATCATTTTGAGTTGGCCGGGCGTTTGTCTACCATTAAATCTGATGGTTATGTAGATCGTGCTACTTCTGATCTGAAATCTTATTTTCTGCAAGGAACTTATGTTGGAAAAACGACTTTAATTAAAGCGTTAGTTTTTGGTGGAACCGAAAAAACATACCAATCCTGGAACGGAATTGATGCTGAAACTTTAAATTCAGATCGTACTTACAACTCTGCAGGAAAATATAAAGATGAGGCAGGAAAT
Organism: Flavobacterium sp. SLB02; assembly: GCF_009664855.1. Taxonomy (GTDB): domain Bacteria; phylum Bacteroidota; class Bacteroidia; order Flavobacteriales; family Flavobacteriaceae; genus Flavobacterium. The sequence goes on along the minus strand of NZ_CP045928.1, from coordinate 4,533,041 downwards.
GTTCATTTCTACGATAATGAAACTGATAATTACAAACAAAACCATTATCAGTTACATTGGAGTGAATCATGGACTGATAAATGGAGCAGCAACTTAGCTGTTCATTATACTAAAGGGCTAGGGTTTTATGAAAATTATAAATACAACGAACCAATTGCTGGATACGGACCAATTCAGCCTACCAAAATGGTTGAAAATGACTTGGGAGAATTAGTTCCGGGAACAGATTTAATTCGTCAGAAATGGTTAGACAATGATTTTTACGGAACAACTTTTTCTGTAAAATACAAAGAAGAAAAACTGGATGTTATTCTTGGCGGAGGCTGGAACAAATACGAAGGAGATCATTACGGAAAAGTAATTTGGGCGCGAAACTCTGGACAGTCAGAATTGGCAGATCATTATTATGATGATTATTCAACAAAAACGGATGGAAATGTTTTCGCGAAAGCCAATTATCAGTTTACAGAAAAATTGAGTTTCTACGGAGATTTACAATATAGAAGAGTTCAGTACAAAGCAAATTCAAAAGAAACAGGAATAGTCGATGATACTTTTGATTTCTTCAATCCAAAAGCAGGATTAAACTACGAAATCAATGAAAAGAATACACTTTACTTTTCGTACGCGCGTGCTAATCGTGAACCTAACAGAACCGATTATGAAGGTGGAAATGTAAAACCTGAAAAATTAAATGATTTTGAATTAGGATGGAGATTCAATTCAGAGAAATTCCAGCTGAATTCTAATTTCTACTATATGGGTTATAAAGATCAGTTGATCTTAACGGGAAGATTAGATGATGTTGGAGCGCCAATTCGTGCCAATACTGAAAAAAGTTACCGTTTAGGATTTGAAGTAGATGCAACAATAAAGCTTTCAGAGAAATTCCTTCTTAGACCAAACTTTACTTTAAGCAGCAATAAAAACGTTGACTTAGCAGTTGAAGGACAATATTACGGAACAACAGATATTGCTTATTCGCCAAATGTAATTGCGGGAAATATTATTGTGTACAGCCCGATGGAGAGTTTACACATTTCATTATTGCAAAAATTTGTTGGAGAGCAATACATGAACAATATCGAATTGCCTGAAGCGAAGCTGGCAGACTATTTTGTAAACGATTTGAATGTGTCTTATGAGATAAAACCAAAATCAGTTTTTAAATCGATTATGATTACCGGTTTAGTAAATAATATTCTGGATAAAAAATATGTTTCAAACGGAGCCATGTGGGATATCTACCCATACTATTATCCTCAGGCGGGGATTAATTTCCTGGCCGGACTGACATTGAAATTCTAAAAAGCCTAAAAAACAAAAAAGCCTGAAAGTTTAAATTTTCAGGCTTTTTTTTATATTAATTGTAAACGTGAATTACGCTTCCGCCTACTTCAACACGATATTGTTTTAATGGATATTCTTTTCCTCCAAGTCCGGTAAATAAACTGTACTCCGTTTTATCGCAGGAACAAACAGCATTGATACCGTTAATTGTCATCGCAATGCATGAATTCACAGCTTGATTAGGACAAGCCGCATCAAATGCGTTATAGCCGCTTCCGGTATTAAAAATAATAATTCCTTTTGCTCCGTAATTCGGAACGATAACAGCGTTACTTGCAAATTTAAGATTAGAATACGCCGGTAAATTCATGTCAACTGTCAGGTTAACAGGATAATTTGGTATGTTTGGGTTTTTGTTACTTACGCCATTATCACTGCAAGAGATAAGTACAGAAACAAACACGATTAATAGCCAGAATTTTTTCATTATTTTAATAAGAATTAGTGAAACAAAAATAATTTATTTAGATTTGATTTTTATATGATTAACATATAATTATGTACTATAAAAAATAATAGTATATTTGTAATACAAAATCCCGTCCCGATGGGATTTTTTGTATTTATATAAACGACGAAGTTATGAGTAAAGTATCTTATTATACAGCAGAAGGATTAAAAAAATTAAAAGATGAGTTGGAGCATTTAAAAAGTGTAATGCGTCCAAAGGCATCTCAAGATATAGCAGAAGCAAGAGACAAAGGTGATTTATCTGAAAACGCCGAATATGATGCCGCAAAAGAAGCACAAGGATTGTTAGAAATGAGAATTTCTAAATTGGAAGAAGTGTATTCTAACGCAAGATTAATAGATGAATCTCAATTGGATGTTTCGAAAGCATTGGTACTTTCTAATGTAAAAATTAAGAACCAGGGCAACGGAATGGAAATGAAATATACCCTTGTTGCTGAAAGTGAAGCCGATTTGAAAACAGGAAAAATCTCTGTAACATCTCCTATAGGGAAAGGCTTACTGGGGAAATCTGTTGGAGAAGTAGCAGAAATTACAGTGCCAAACGGAGTTTTGAAATTTGAAATTCTTGAAATTACAAGAGACTAAAGTCATTGCCAGGAATGACCTGTTCGCCGGGGCGAAAGCAATCTCACTATAATGCTTTTTAAAAAATTAAATGATGAGTACAATATTTACCAAAATAGTAAACGGAGAAATTCCTGCATATAAAATTGCTGAAGATGATAATTATTTGGCTTTTTTAGATGTAAATCCAAATGCAAAAGGACATACGCTTTGCATTCCGAAACAAGAAATCGATAAGATTTTTGATATGGATGATGAGTTGTATTTAGGTCTAATGGAGTTTTCTAAGAAAATTGCAACCGCTTTAGAGAAAACCGTTCCCTGCAAAAGAGTTGGGATAGCCGTTGTAGGATTAGAAGTGCCTCATGCACACGTTCATTTAATTCCATTAAACCATATGGATGAAATGCGTTTTCATGATAAAGTATCACTTTCTAAAGAAGAATTTGAAGCTTTGGCTAAAAGTATTCAGGTAAATTTGTAAATAAAATATTAAGTTTTTTTAAAAAGAAATCACAATTTTTATTGTGATTTTTTTTTAAGCAAAAATTTTAATCATGAAAAGATATATAGTATTAGTAATCACATTTTATTCTATCATAGCCTCAGGGCAAGTTAAAAATAATTATGAAGTTGTAGATAAGCAAATTTCTAAAATTGACGCTGGTTCAGGTAAATCAACCCAGAATATTGCTAATTATATAAAAGATAATTTTAAAACAGATGAAGACAAAATACGAGCTGTGTTTTATTGGACAGCCTCGAATATTAGTTATGATGTAGAAAATATGTTTGCAGTAAACTTTAACGAAAGTAAAGAAGATAAAATAAATAAAGCACTTAAAAACAAAAAAGGAGTTTGTATTAATTATGCTGAGGTTTTTAATGATATCGCCAACAAGGCAGGAATAGAATCTGTAGTTATAGAAGGATACACAAAACAAAACGGTTTTACCGATTATATATCACACGCCTGGTGTGGGGCAAAAATAGACGGTAAATGGTTTGTTTTTGATCCAACCTGGGGATCAGGCTCTATTGCGGCAGGTAAATTTGTTAAGAAGATAAATAATTATTATTTTAAAACAGATCCGTCAAAAATCATTACATCGCACATGTCTTTTGATTATTTGTGGCAATTTTTAGATTATCCAATAACAAATGAAGAGTTTTATAAAGGTAATTTTGCAGTAAATAAATCGAAAGTAAAATTTGATTATGATAGTGAAATTGAAAAATACAATTCTTTATCTGAGATTGAAAAATTAGTAAGCTCAGCAGATCGAATAGAGAAAAACGGAGTTAAAAATGCAATGATTTTTGATAGACTGGCTTATAAAAGAAATGAAGTTGAATTTTTAAAAGTGAATAAAATTGTAAGTCTTTATAATGAAGGTATCGGTGAGTTCAATACATTTGTCACCTTTAGAAATAATCAATTTAAGCCGAATGTTTCTGATGATGAACTAAAAAAAATGATTACTTCACCTAAAGACAAGCTTTTAAAAAGTAAAGAATTATTAGATAACTTAGGTACTGTTTCTAAAAGCAATCAAGCTAGTATAACTTCTTTATTAACTGGAATAAATCAGGCTATTAGCCAATCCGAAGAACATTTTTTATTTGTTGAGAAATATTTAGGCAAGTCAAAATTGGCTCGAAAAACAATGTTTACAAAAGTAAGTTGGTTTGGTATTCCGTTAAATTAAACCATTTTATTTAGAGAAATCTGAAATGTAGTTCCTTTTCCAATTTCAGAATGGAGGACTTTTATTTTTCCGCCATGATATTCTTCAACGATTCTTTTGGTAAGGGAAAGCCCTAGTCCCCAACCACGTTTTTTTGTGGTGAATCCTGGTTCGAAAATGGTTTTAAATTGATTCTTAGCAATCCCGGTTCCGGAATCTTTTACGTTTATTTTGACATGATGCGCATCTTGTTCAATTCGAAGATCCAGGCTTCCTTTTCCTTTCATAGCATCAATGGCATTTTTGACTAAATTTTCAATCGTCCAGCTGTGCAGCGTTGGGTTTATCATAACCAAAACAGGATCTTTTGGAGTATTGTAAGAGAAAGTAACTTGTTTAGAAAAACGTGATTGCAAGTATTCGTAAGTATGTAATGTCTCTGCAATAATATCATGCTTTTCTAAAACAGGAACCGATCCAATTTTAGAAAAACGATCCGTAATAGTTTGCAGTCTCTCAATGTCTTTTTCTATTTCTGTAGTTATCGACTGATCTATTTCTTCTGTTTTTAATATTTCAACCCAGCCAATTAATGAAGATAAAGGTGTCCCGATTTGATGCGCGGTTTCCTTTGCCATTCCGGCCCAAAGTTTATTTTGAGTGGCCATCTTGTTACTTCTGTAAAAGTTATAAATAAGAGCGCCAAATAAAAAGATGATCAGCAATAATGCAACGGGATAATATTTGAGTTTATTAAGTAATGCCGAGTTTCCGTAATATACCTCCTGGTGTTTTCCTGGTGCATATTCGATAATTATGGGTTCATTTTCACTTTTTAAGTTCTTTAAATACGACATTGATTTCTTTTTGTCGGCAAGAACTTCTTCAGGAACATTTACAGAGCTGATTACTTTATTGTACATCGTAAGCATAACAGGAACCGATGTATTGTTATTTAAAATGTTAAGAGGTAAATCGAGGTCGGTATTTTCATCGGCGTTTACCAGTGTTTTTTGTGCATTGGCCCAAAGATTCATTTTTAGTCTCTCTTCATTTTTGAAAATTTGGAAAAAAGTATAAGTGTTCCAGAGAATCAAAGAAATGATTAAAAAGGAAATGAAAATAATAATCCAACGAGTTGTATTTCTTCTTTCAGAAAAAGACATAAATTATTTTTTGAGGTATAAATATAACGAAATAAACACATTTAATATTTTATAAACGGCTAAAGATTTTTTGTTTTTAAGTCTAAAACTATTTCTTTGGGATAAACGATTTATCTACTTTTGCAGTAACCGAAATGAGATTTGGTCAAAAAGAAAAATCTATGATTAGCATCGATCCAAAAGAAATACCAACGGCAAAACTGCAGGGTTATTTGCAAAGCGCTGTGGGGCCAAGGCCTATTGCATTTGCAAGTACTATTAGTGCCAAAGGAATCCCGAATTTGTCGCCATTTAGTTTCTTTAACGTGTTCAGTGCCAATCCGCCAATTTTAGTTTTTTCGCCGGCACGTCGTGTACGTGATAATACTGTAAAACATACGTTGATCAATGCAGAGGCAACTCGTGAAGTGGTGATTAATGTAGTTAATTATGATATTGTGCAGCAAGCCTCATTGGCCAGTACTGAATATGGAGAAGGTGTCAACGAATTTATCAAGGCCGGACTAACCCAAATTCCGTCAGATTTTGTTAAACCGTATCGTGTAAAAGAGTCGCCGGTGCAGTTTGAGTGCAAAGTTACGCAGATTATTCCGCTAGGAGACCAGGGCGGAGCAGGCAATTTGATTCTTTGCGAAGTCGTAAAAATTCATATTCATGAAGCTGTTTTAGATGAAAACGGAGCCATCGATCAGCATAAAATTGATCTGGTTTCGAGATTGGGAAGTAACTGGTATTCAAGATCGAACCAAGGGCTTTTTGAAGTGCCAAAACCTCTGACAACATTAGGCGTTGGCGTAGATGTGATCCCTAATTATATCAGGGAAAGCCCCGTTTTTAACGGAAATGATCTTGGAAAATTAGGTAACATTGAAGCCTTGCCTACAACGGAAGAAGTTAGTATATTTGTGAAAGAAAACTTTTCGGTGAAAGGAGTATTAAGTTCCGATGATCAGGAAAAGGTACATCTAGAAGCCAAAAAATATTTGAATAACGATGATATTTCATCGGCATGGAAAGTGCTTTTAGCAAAAAAATAAGAAAAGAAACAATAATTAATATAGAAAGAAGATGGAAGTTACAGGAAAAGTAAAAGTGGTGAACCCAGAGCAACAAGTGAGTGCTGCATTCAAAAAAAGAGAGTTGGTTGTTACCACAGATGAGCAGTATCCACAGCATATTCTGATCGAGTTTACACAAGATAAATGCGATTTATTAAGTAGCTACAAACAAGGTGAGGCCGTAAAAGTTTCTATCAATTTAAGAGGAAGAGAATGGGTTAATCCACAAGGAGAAACCAGATATTTCAATAGTATTCAAGGTTGGAGAATCGAAAGATTAGCGCCAGAAGGTCCTGGTCAAACTCCGGCAATGCCTGCTGCAGAAGCTTTTGCTCCGGCAACTAATTTAAACGAAGACGAACCGGACGATTTACCTTTCTAAAAGTTTAAATCTCAAAAAATAAATTCCAAATTCCAATTCATGAAATATGCAATTGGGGTTTGGAATTTTGTTTTTTTTACACAATAATAGCGTGTGTCATTGCTTTGTTCCCCGCAAGGACAATATTGTGTTGAGAATTGGAATTTGGAATTTAAAAATTTTGGAATTTAAAAAATGTACTACGTATTCAACGATTTATTTTTTCCTCCCGTTTCAGAGTCTGATGAAGAAGGAATTCTTGCCATAGGCGGTGATTTAGATCCGGAGCGCTTGAAATTGGCTTACAAAAGCGGAATTTTCCCTTGGTTTAATGAAGGAGATCCAATTCTTTGGTGGTCGCCAGATCCAAGAATGGTTTTGTTTCTGGATGAATTGATTGTGTCTAAAAGCATGCGTAATATCCTGAACAGGAATCAGTTTAAAGTTACTTTGAATAAAAACTTCAAAGACGTTATTTCGAATTGCCAGAACATAAAACGCGACGGACAAAACGGAACCTGGATTTCAAACGAAATGATCGATGCGTATTGCAAATTGAATGAACAGGGAATTGCAAAATCTGTTGAGGTTTGGCAGGATGAGGTTTTGGTTGGAGGATTATATGGTATCGATTTAGGCCATGTTTTTTGTGGTGAAAGTATGTTTTCAAAAGTATCAAATGCGTCAAAAGTCGCTTTTATTGCTTTGGTAAATTATTTAAAAAAAGAGAATTATAAGCTTTTAGATTGTCAGGTTTATAATCCTCATTTAGAGAGTTTAGGTTGCCGCGAAATCGATCGTGAAGAATTTATGTCTATTATAGAAAATAAGGAATAATGAGTGCAGTTTACAGTGTAAAAGAAATTTATATTTATCCGATAAAAAGCTTAGCGGGAATTAGTTGCCAAACAGCTTTAGCCGAAGAAATGGGATTCGAAAATGACCGCAGATGGATGTTGATTGATGCAGATAATCAAATGATAACGCAGAGGGAACATCGTATTATGAGTCAGTTTTATCCACAGATTTCAGGCGGAAAAATCAGCATTACATTTCAGGATCAAAAGCATGAATTTTCTATTGATGAACATTTAGAGAATTCGATAGCGGTGAATGTTTGGGATGATAAAAGTGAAGTTATAGAAGTGAACGAATCAACTTCTAAATGGTTCACTGAACATTTGGGTTTTCAATGTAAACTGGTTAAAATCATTAAACCCGGAGATCGTAAACATGAAAGTTCCCGACTAAAAGAAACTTTCAATGTAAGTCTTGCCGATGGTTATCCTTATTTAATGATAGGAAGTCAGAGTTTGGATTTTCTAAATGAAAAATTAACAGATAAAATCACCATTTTAAGATTTCGCCCCAATATTGTAATCAGTACCCAAACGTCTCATGAAGAAGATGATTTTACGACTTTCAAAATTGGAACAGTACAATTTAAAAACATAAAACCCTGCGGAAGGTGTATTATGGTGAATAATGATCCAGAAAATGGTAAATTAAAAAAAGAACCTCTCAAAACCTTAAGTAAATATCGAGTGGTGGATAATTCTGTTTTATTTGGGACTAATATTGTAAGTCTGAATTCAGGAACTATTAGTGTTGGAGATGACATTGTATTCTAGAAATTCAGTTTTGTAAAGTTCCAATTGATTGTATTAAAGAGTACCAATTCATTTTTTAAAGTAGGCAATTCTAAAATTAATTTAAGGGTTTCGTGCGCCATCATAGTTCCTATTATTCCGGGTAAAGTTCCTAAAACACCATTCAAATCACAATTTGGAACATCTTTTGGATCCGGCATTTCAGGGAATAAATCACGTAAATTTTTACTTCCGTTGTGATTGAAAACAGCGACTTGTCCTTCGAATTTTAGAATACTTCCGTAAACCAATGGTTTTTGTAAAGCAACACAAGTGTCATTTACCAGATAACGCGTTGTAAAATTATCTGAACCATCTACCACAATATCATATTGTTGAATGATTTTTTCGGCATTTTCAATAGTCAGTTTTTCTCTGATCGCAATTACTTCGATTAAAGGATTGAGTTCCGAAACCACTTTTTTCGCAACAAGAGCTTTTTGTTGACCAATTTCACTTTCGGTATATAAAATCTGGCGGTGTAAGTTGTGAATTTCGATCGTATCAAAATCCATAATGCCTATAAGACCTACGCCAGCAGTCGCAATATATTGCAGAATCGGACAGCCTAGACCTCCGGCACCAATGACCAAAACTTTTACTTTTTTTAGTTTTTCCTGACCTTGGTCACCAATTTCAGGAAGAATGGTTTGTCTGTTATAACGGAGGAATTCTTGTATAATACTCATCTTTAGATTTTAGAGTGTTGATTTTAGATTTTAGATTGTTGGAATTGGGAATTTGTAGTTTGAAATTTCCTTACCCGTAACATTTATCCCAATCTTTCCAAACTGGTTCGTAACCTGAATTTGTTATGATTTGTGCGATTTCTTTTGCTGAGCGTTCATCGCTGATTTCAAATTGTTCTAAAGATTGCGGATCAACCACATAACCACCCGGATTGGTTTTAGATCCGGCGCTCATACTTGTCACTCCAATAGGGATAATGTTGTTTCTGAATTTTTCATTTTCTCTGGTCGAAATCGAGATTTCAAGATCTTCATTCCATAAGCGATACGCACAAATAAGTTGTGTTAGATCCTTATCGTCCATAATAAAATTGGGTTCGATAATGCCTTCGGCAGGACGTAATCTGGGGAAAGAAACAGAGTATTTAGTCTGCCAGTATTTCTTCTGAAGATAATCCAGATGCAGAGCGTTAAAGAAGCTATCTGTTCGCCATTCTTCCAAACCTAATAAAACGCCTAAACCTATTTTGTGAATTCCCGCCGTTCCAATTCTGTCAGGGGTTTCTAATCTATAATCGAAATTTGATTTTTTGCCTTTGGTATGGTATTTTTTATAGACCTCCTGATGATACGTTTCCTGATATACCAAAACAGAATAGACGCCTGCTTTGTGCAAACGCTCGTAATCTTCGGTAGAAAGTGGCTGAACTTCAACTGAAATAATCGAAAATTCTTTTCGTATCAAAGCAATGGCATTCAGGAAGTAATTGATATTTACGGTATAATTGGCTTCTCCGGTTACTAGTAAAACATGATCGAAACCAACATTTTTCAAAGCTTCGACTTCGATTTTAATCTCAGCATCAGAAAGGGTTTTACGTTTGATTTTATTGTCTAAACTAAAACCGCAATAGGTACAAATGTTTTGGCATTCATTGCTTAAATAAAGCGGTGCATACATTTGAATCGTCTTACCAAAACGTTTTTTGGTGATTTCATGACATTCCTGTGCCATTTGCTCCAGATAATTTTGTGCAACGGGAGAAATCAGAACTAGGAAATCATCGAGATTTCGTTTGGTTTTGGCCAAGGAGCGTTCTACATCTTTTGATGTGGTTTGGTATATTTTTGATTGAATAGTATTCCAGTCGTATTGTTCAAAAACAGATTTGAATGTTTTCATTTGGATTGTGGTTTTTTACCGCAAAGAGCGCTAAGGTTTACGCAAAGTTTGATAAGCTTTGGGTTTCCTTATTTTTGACGAAGAGTTCGCAAAGCTTAGCGAACTTTGCGGTTAAATACATTAGTCATATAAAAAAGATGTTAAAGGACTAGAAGCTACAGCATAATTCTGCTGATGAGCAATTTTAGCCTCAAAAGCCTTTCTGCCTGCAATAACCGCTTCCTTAAAAGCTTCCGCCATTAGTTTTGGATTTCCGGCTACGGCGATTGCGGTGTTTACTAAAACAGCATCAGCGCCAATTTCCATTGCTTTTGCAGCGTCAGATGGTGATCCAATTCCGGCGTCTACGATTACGGGAACGTTGCTTTGTTCGATTATAATTTCGAGAAAATCTATTGTTTTAAGGCCTTTGTTACTGCCAATTGTTGAACCTAAAGGCATCACAGCGGTTGTTCCTGCGTTTTCTAAATGTTTGCACAAAACAGGATCAGCATGGATGTACGGCAAAACGAAGAAACCAAGTTTAGCCAGTTCTTCTGTTGCTCTTAAAGTTTCTATGGGATCCGGCATTAAGTATTTAGGATCGGGGTGAATTTCTAGCTTTAACCAGTTTGTTTCTAAAGCTTCTCTGGCCAATTGTGCAGCGAAAACAGCTTCTTTGGCATTTCTCGCGCCGGAAGTATTGGGTAATAAATGAATATTAGGATGTTGTAAATGCGATAAAATAGCATCGGTTTCTGTTTCTAAATCGATGCGTTTTAGGGCAACGGTAACCAATTCACTTTCAGAAGCTAAAATAGCTTCTTCCATTTCAAGGTTCGAACCAAATTTCCCCGTTCCTAAAAATAGGCGGGAGGTTAAGGTTTTGTCTCCAATTTTAAACAATGACGTTTGCATATAACTTTTCGTTTAGTTGTTGAATTAATTTCTTCTTTTGATCACTATTGGTAATCATTCCTGAAACTGCAATACCATGAATTCCGGTTTCCATTAAAGGATTTATATCTTCTAAAGTGATGCCGCCAATGGCATAAACCGGAGTTTTAAGATTCCTGTTTTTCATCTTTTCAATAATGGAAACATAGCCTGATAAGCCTAAAATTGGACTTAATTTCTCTTTTGTACTGGTAAATCGAAATGGACCTAATCCAATATAATCACAGCCGTTTTTTACGTGATTTTCAATATCTTCAAAAGTATTTGCTGTTCCTCCAATAATTTTGGTATTGCCTAAAATAGCTCGCGCTTCATCAATTTTCATGTCTGATAAACCTAGATGAACTCCGTCAGCGGCAATTTGCTGAGCGAGATAGAGATTGTCATTTACAATGAAATTGGCGAGATATTCTTCGCATAAAAACTTTACTGCTTCCGCTAAAGCAAAAGTATCTTTGGTAGTTTGGTTTTTAAATCGCATTTGCACCCAATCGCATCCGGCGTCCAGCGCCTGATGAATATTGTACAATTGTTTTTCGATTGTGTTTCCTTGTGAGATGTATTGCAATTTATGGTACATAGTGATATCCGATTAGATTTGAAGTTGAACTCAGGTATTTTTCAATGTAGGTTTTAGCATTTTTGCACGATTTGATTAGGGGGTAATTCAAAGCTAAATGTGCTGTAATTGCAGATGATAATACACAGCCGGAACCGTGTTTTTCAAAGCATTTTTTATTAGATGGAAGTAAATCAATAACTTCATCTTTCAGCAATAAACGATCTGTTCCAATTTCAGAAGGATTGTGCCCGCCTTTTAGTAAAACAGAAGTTGGGATTTCATTTTTAAGCGAAAGCTGATTCGAAATAAAACCTGGAAATAAAATTTGGGCTTCGTTATAATTGGGTGTAATCAAATCAATTTTTGATAGAATTTTATATAAATCCAGTTGATCATCCATATTTATGAATTCGAACGCTGTAGTTGATTTTAAAACCGGATCCCAAACAATTTGTGTAGTTGGGGACACTAATTTTATTGCTGAAAGAATTTGGTTTAAATAATCTAATGAAGGTACAATTCCAATTTTTACCGCTTTGATTTTATAGTTTTGAAATAAAGTTTCAATAGATCGAATAACAAAACTTAAATCAGTCCATTCAATTTCAAAAAACTCATTTTCAGTCTGAATGGTATTCCCCGTTGTAATGGCAAATCCGGTAACCTGATGTTGCTCAAATGTTTTGATGTCAGCCAAAACACCAGCGCCAGCAGTGGGGTCAAAACCAGCTATACTAAGTACGATTGGGCGATTTGTTGACATAATTTGAATTGTTTTATCGGGTTTTCATTATTCCAGATGGTTCCTAAAAGAGCGACATTAGCAAAACCGTTTTCAAGAGTTTTTGCAATGTTTTCAGCATCAATTCCGCCTAAAGCGATCACTTTTGTTTTGTGATTTGTTCTTCGTTTTAAAGCTTCAAAAAGGTTTTCTTTTGGATGATAATCTGCTTTAGAAATACTTTTGAAAACAGGGCTTAAAAAGGCATAATCAAAATCATTTTCTAAAGAATTGAAATCTTCAATAGAATGCGTTGATGTTGATAATATCTTTTCATCCTGACGAATTGAAAAACTATTTTTCCTGTCTTTTTGTGAAAAATGAATTCGCTTTATTCCAAAATCTTCGGCTAATTGATGATGATTGTGCAAAACCAGATTAGAACGAAACTCCAGTTTTATCTGATGAATCAAACGAGCCATTTCGATCGCAGAAAAATCAGGTTTCCGGATATGAAGCAAAGACAATCCTTCTTCCAGTAAAGAATCAATAATGCTGATTTCATTTGCAATAGCAGAAGGATTTGTAATTACAATCATAGTCTTTCCTCTTTATTCTATTCTCTTTGTTCTATCCTTTTCCTTAGATATAAATCTCTTTCCCTTGCTCAATAAATTCCTCTGATTTCTCCTGCATTCCTTTTTCAGCAGCAGCTACATCACGAATTTCCTGAGATATTTTCATCGAGCAGAATTTTGGTCCGCACATCGAACAGAAATGAGCGACTTTCGCACCATCTGCAGGAAGTGTTTCATCGTGAAATTCTCGTGCTGTATCCGGATCTAATGATAAATTAAACTGATCTTCCCAACGAAATTCGAAACGGGCTTTACTCAAGGCATTGTCACGGTATTGTGCTCCCGGATGACCTTTGGCTAAATCGGCAGCATGAGCGGATATTTTATAGGTGATTACACCGTCTTTCACGTCTTTTTTGTTAGGTAAACCAAGATGTTCTTTTGGTGTAACATAGCACAGCATCGCGCAACCGTACCAGCCAATCATTGCGGCTCCAATTGCCGATGTGATGTGATCGTAACCCGGTGCAATATCTGTCGTTAAAGGTCCTAATGTATAAAATGGCGCTTCATGGCAATGTTCTAATTGTTTGTCCATATTTTCCTTAATCATGTGCATTGGTACGTGACCTGGACCTTCTATGAAAACCTGAACATCATGTTTCCAGGCGATTTTGGTTAGTTCACCAAGTGTTTCCAATTCGGCGAATTGTGCAGCGTCGTTAGCATCTGCAATAGATCCCGGACGTAAACCATCTCCTAAAGAAAAAGCTACATCATATTGTTTCATGATTTCGCAAATTTCCTCGAAGTGGGTGTATAAAAAGTTTTCTTTATGATGAAATAAACACCATTTTGCCATAATCGATCCGCCACGGGAAACGATTCCGGTAACGCGATCAGCGGTTAAATGAATGTAACGTAACAAAACTCCGGCGTGAATGGTGAAATACGAAACCCCTTGTTCAGCCTGTTCGATTAAGGTATCACGGAAAACTTCCCAGGTTAAATCTTCGGCGATTCCTTTTACTTTTTCCAATGCCTGATAAATAGGAACTGTCCCTATTGGTACTGGCGAATTACGAATAATCCATTCTCTGGTTTCGTGAATGTTTTTTCCGGTAGATAAATCCATAATGGTGTCAGCTCCCCAACGGCAAGCCCAAACGGCTTTTTCTACTTCTTCCTCGATGCTTGACGTTACTGCGCTGTTTCCAATATTGGCATTTATTTTTACTAAAAAGTTACGCCCTACAATCATGGGTTCGCTTTCGGGATGGTTGATGTTGTTTGGGATAATGGCTCTTCCGCAAGCGACTTCGCTGCGAACAAATTCCGGGGTGATTTTACTTTTTGGTGTGTTGGCTCCAAAACTATGTCCGCTGTGCTGACATTTCATGGCTTTGGTTTGTTCGTTCAAAAGTTCGATGCGTTGGTTTTCGCGAATCGCTATATATTCCATTTCCGGTGTTATGATACCTTGTTTGGCGTAATACAATTGTGTTACGTTTACTCCTTTTTTGGCTCGTTTTGGCTGATGCAAATATTCGAAACGAAGGTGATTTAAACTTTCGTCTTTCAATCGGGTTTGTCCGTAATCTGATGTGATTTCGCTTAGTATTTCGACATCATTTCGGTTTAAGATCCATTCTTCTCGTAATCTTGGTAATCCTTTACGAATGTCAATTTCGATATTAGGATCTGTGTATGGGCCTGATGTGTCGTAAATTGTTACAGGTGGATTTTTTTCGATTCCGCCATTAGAAAGTTTGGTGTCGCTTAGGATTACTTCGCGCATTGCCACTTCTATGGGGTGAATTTCGCCTTTTACATATACTTTCTTGGAGTTTGGAAAAGGGGTTCTGGAGATTTGTTCTTCTGTAGTCATAGGAAAAGAAGTTATAAGTTATGGGTTATGGGTTATGTAGAAACGCACAGCAGTGCGTCTACGACTTGTATGTCAATTGGAATTTGGAATTTAATTTTTGGAATTTGTTCTTTCTGCCAGGGATAGAAGAGGAAAGCCTCTAAAGGAGAAAACTGTAAAAAATAAGGATTAGGAAAGCGACCAGCGGAAGCTTTACTAAGACTATATTTTTTTTGGTTGACGACTGCGGACTTGCAAAGGATAGCCCGTTTAGGCAGCTGTATTACCCTCCTTGTGTTGCTGAAATAATTAGAATTTCGTCGGTTTCGCGCACGAGATGTTGGTTCCAGTTTATTTTTGGAACAACGGTATTGTTAATGGCAACGGCGATTCCGTTTTGTTTGTGGGGAATTTCGAGATCGAGCAATGATTGAATGCTTAGCCATTCAGTATTGAATTGTTTGATTTGTTGATTGATTTTTAGTTCCATTCCTTTTGAATTTAGTATATAGTTATACTTTAGGAATGGCTACAATTGTGCATAAAAATGCGCGCAGAAGTCATCTTACTTTTCCCTACGCTAGTATGAACTAGATCAGGTTCAGAGGGTAAAATCTCAGCCTACTTATTAGTAGACACCCCTAAAGTGTGAAGCAAATATATGTATTTTTTGTTTGGAAGTTTAAAAAAATTTCAAGTTTCAGGTTTGAGGTTGTGAAAAAAACTGAAAACCGAGACTGTGACTGAGACTAAAAACTGCGACTACTTCCCCTTGCGGGTAAAGCAGTCTTCGATATGATCATTGACCATTCCGGTGGCTTGCATGTGGGCGTAAATCACGGTTGAACCTACAAATTTAAAGCCTCTTTTTTTTAGATCTTTACTAATTTCGTCTGAAAGTGGAGTAGTGGCAGGGACGTCTTTTAAGGTTTTTGGATTGTTATTGATGGGTTTTCCGTTGATGAATTTCCAGATATAATCAGAGAAACTTCCAAATTCTTCCTGCACTTTTATAAAGGCTTGTGCGTTTGTAACTGTTGAGAGGATTTTAAGTTTGTTGCGAATGATTCCGGTATCTTGTAACAGGGATTCTATTTTCTCTTCGGGATATTGGGCTATTTTTTTATAATCGAAATGATCAAAAGCGACTCTGAAATTTTCTCTTTTGTTTAAAATAGTGATCCAGCTTAAACCGGCCTGAAAAGTTTCGAGGATTAGGAATTCGAATAAAGATGGGTCGTCGTAAACGGGAACGCCCCATTCTTCGTCATGGTATTTTTTGTATAAATCGCTGGCAGAACACCAACCACATCTTATTTTATTTTCGTTATCCATTATTTTCCTATTTGCCAGCTATATCCTTTTACACCCGGAATATAAGCAGAACGGCCAATTATGACCAATTCGTTATAGATTTTTTTGTCGTATTTGATGCCTATTGCAGTTCCTGAAGTGTATAGTTTATTGGCTTTGAAAGTAATTTTCATTAAACCGTCTTTGAATTTGGCATCAGATACCTTTTCTACAAACCATGTAGAACGCCATTTTACGGCAATTTCATCTTCATCTGTTTTTGTAATGCTTTTTACAAGTTTAACGGCTTCTTCAGGAATTTCGAATTTTTGAGTGAGTTGTTCCTGAGTTAAGGTTTGTCCAATCTTACTGCCGGAAAGTATTTTGCGTAAATTAACAAAGGTCATTAAGGTTTTATTTGCCTCTTCGCTAAAGTCTAAAGTGTTAGTAGTTTCTGTTTTTTCGTTTTGAATTTGCGGCTTTAAGTCATTTTCTTCTTTTACAGCAAATATATTCTTTGTGTCGGTACTATATTTTTTTTTGGAATTAGGAAGAACTGCCGCTTTTGGAGCTGCTTTCTTAAAGATTTTTGTCGAAGCAGGTTGTAGTTTATTTACAGGATAAGCTTTTTCTTGTTTAGATAGTTTTTTTGCGTCGTTACCACAGCCTATAAAAAAATAGGCTATTGAAAAAAGTAAGATGGCAATTGTCTTTTTCATACTACAAGGTAATCTTATTCTTTGTTAGTAGGGTCTTCTTCTAAATATTTTTTTATCAAATGGTGCCCCAGATAAATCAATGGGGTTAGCAAAACAGCAACCGAAAGTTTAAAAATATAACCTGTTAGTCCAGAGGATATAAAAGTTTCGAAATTGATTTTTCCTGGCAGCCAAAAAGCAATTCCCAGTACAATAAAGGAGTCAAATAGTTGTGAAATTACAGTTGATCCGGTTGCTCTTAGCCATATCTTTTTTTCTCCGGTTCGTTTTTTAAAGAACCAAAATATCCATACATCGATTAACTGAGATGCCATAAAGGCGATTAAACTACCTACGATTATCCACATACTTTGTCCGAAAACAGCCTGGAATTGTTCGTCGTTTACAGGACTAATTCCTTTTGCGGCAGGTATCACGATAGCCATAAACAATATTAGAAAGGCATAAGCAATTAAACATGCTGTTATAAACGATAGTTTTTTTACGCCCTTTTCGCCAAAATATTCATTGATTAAATCTGTTGTTAAAAAAACGATTGGCCATGGCAGGATACCAATACTCATTACAAATGGTCCAATTTGAATTAATTTTCCTCCAATAAGTTCTGCTACAACGGCATTGGTTATAAAAATGCCTGCAAGGACTACAAAAACAATTTCTTTTCGGGTTTTAAACATGTGATATGGTAAAATGATGTGCCAAATTTAAACTATTTCTTTATAATTGAGAATGGATAATTATGAAATAAAATGTAATGTGATGTAAATCTGAAAGTTAAAATTTTACTTCGAATGCTGATTTTTGGTTACATTTGAAACAATAACATGTTTTATTTTATTTTAAATCAAATTAATGATAATGAAAAAATTAATGACAATTTTTCTCATGGGAACAACTTTATTTACAGCCACTGCGCAAAACAATTCAGATAATCCATTGTTGAAAAAATGGACAGGGCCTTACGGAGGAGTTCCTGCTTTTAATGAGTACAAGGTTTCAGATTTTAAACCTGCACTTCAATTTGCGATTCAGGAAAAACTAAACGAGGTTGATGCTATTGCAAATAATCCAAAAGCACCAACTTTTGATAATACCATTGCAGCTTTAGAGCGTTCAGGTAAAACAATATCCCGAATTTATACTGTTTACGGAATTTACGGTTCTACTTTAAGTACTCCGGAATTTGACGCTGTTGAAACAGAAATGTCTCCTAAACTGTCTGCTTTTAATGACAAGGTCTTACAGAATAAAAAATTATTCACCAGAATAGAAACGTTGTACAACTCAAAGGAAAGTAAAAAGCTAACCAGTGAACAACAACGTTTAATTTGGTTGTATTATACTGATTTTGTTCGTGAAGGGGCAAAACTGAATGAAAAAGACAAAGAGAAAGTTGCTAAAATTAATCAGGAACTGGCAAGTCTTTATACTAAATTTAGTCAAAATTTATTGGCAGAAGAGCACAATCAATATGTAGCATTAAAAACAGAAAGTGATTTTGACGGTTTGCCGGCTGAAGTAAAAAATGCTGCAATCGCGGAAGCAAAAAGCAGAAAGCTGGATGTTATGGGGTGTGTTGCCAATACACGTTCGTCTATAGAGCCGTTTTTAACGTTCTCTACTCGTAGAGATTTAAGAGAAAAAGCATTTGAAATTTTTGTAAAACGTGGCGATAATGGCAATGCAAATGACAACAACGCAACGCTTGTTTCTATTTTGCAATTTCGTACTCAAAAAGCTAATTTGTTAGGTTTCCCTACTTTTGCTGACTGGAGTTTGTCTAACAAAATGGCAAAAGATCCTAAGAAAACAATAGATTTGATGATGTCGGTTTGGGAGCCAGCTGTAGAAAAGGTACATCAGGATGTTGCTGAGATGCAGAAAATTGTTGATGCCGAAGGTGGTAAATTTAAAATTCAGCCTTGGGATTACCGTTATTATGCTGAGAAAGTTAGAAAAGCAAAATACGATTTAGATCAAAATGAGGTTAAGCCTTACTTGCAATTAGAAAACTTACGTGAAGGTATGTTTTGGGTTGCTGGAGAATTATTTAACTTAAGTTTCAAACAAATTACCAATGTTCCTGTTTACCACCCTGATGTTCGTGTTTGGGAAGTAAGTAATAAGTTAACTGGTAAAGTTGTAGGATTATGGTATTTTGATCCTTATGCACGTGCAGGAAAACGTTCTGGTGCGTGGATGAATGCTTACCGTGATCAACAAAAAATGGATGGAGAAGTTCTTACAATTGTTTCTAATAATTGTAATTTTATAAAAGGAACTGGAAACGATCCGGTTTTAATTTCTTGGGAAGATGCTACAACTTTGTTTCATGAATTTGGACATGCACTTCACGGATTATGTTCTAATGTAACGTATCCAAGTTTAGCAGGAACATCTGTTGCGAGAGATTACGTAGAGTTCCCATCTCAATTATTAGAGCACTGGTTGGCTACTCCTGAAGTATTGAATAAATTTGCTTTACATTATAAAACAAATCAACCATTACCACAATCATTGGTAGACAGAATTGAAAAAGCATCTAATTTTGGTGAAGGATTCTCTACTGTAGAAACGATTTCAAGCTCGTTGATCGATATGAAGCTGCATTTGACGACTACGCCTATTGATCCTCACAAATTTGAAAAAGAAACGTTAGAAGCGCTTCATATGCCTTCAGAAATTGTAATGCGTCACAGAATTCCTCAATTTGGACATATTTTCTCAGGAGATGGATATTCGGCTGGGTATTATAGTTATTTATGGGCTGATGTAATCAATGCAGATGCTTATGAAGCTTTTACAGAAGGTAAAGGACCCTATGATAAAGAAGTGGCTAAACGTCTTTATGATAGTGTTTTCAGTGTAGGAAATACTATTGATCAGGAGAAAGCTTATGAGAACTTCAGAGGAAGAGCTCCTAAGTCTGATGCTTTAATGCGTGCGAGAAATTTCCCGATTATAGATAAAAAATAATAAGATTAAATTCTTTGTTGAAATCCCCGGATAATATAATTATTCGGGGATTTTTTTATGAAGTTTGAAGGTGGGTTTTTGGGAGACAGATTTTAAGGATTGAAAAGATTTTAGCAGCAAGTTTATCGGGTTTGTTAAACTTTAAAACCAAGAGTGTGAGGAACTTTTGTGAAAGCCCAATTTAATTTCTATCTTCAAATATAGCCCGTGGTTTCAACCACGGGAGCACAATACGGGGCTTGATAATATTGCAACCCGTGGATGAAACCGCGGGCAATGTCTGACAAGTTTACAAGTAAAAAAAACTTTGACAAAGTTGTCCTTTTCTGATGTAAACTTTAAATTACAACCTCTTGATTAATCTTATAAATCAAAGTGAAGACAAGAATTATTAAAACAAAAAAAAGCCCTGAATAAATAAATATTCAGGGCTTTTTATATTGAAATAATATATTAACCTAAAGTAACTCTTTTGAAACCTGTGATTTCAACGTTGAATCCTTTAACGTAATCACCAACTTTTTTACTATCATCTTTGATAAAGTTTTGATCTAACAAAGCTTTCTCTTGATCTAAAGTAGTATTGTCAGAGATAAAACGCTGAACTTTTCCTGGGATAATTTTGTCCCAAATTTGTTCTGGTTTACCTTCAGCTTTTAATTCAGCTTTAGCATCTTCTTCAGCTTGTTTTAAAACTTCTTCAGTCAATTGAGAGAAAGAGATGTATTTAGGAACATTTTTTAAAGTTTTTCCTAAACGTTTTGCTTCTTCATTATCTTTTTCGATTACAGCAATACGTGCAGCAAGTTCAGATTCAACGAAAGCAGGATCAAAATCTTTGTAAGATAATGTATCAGCTCCCATAGAAGCAACTTGCATAGAAACATCTTTAGTTAAAACTTCAGCGTTAGGAATTGCAGCAGAAATTGCAGTTAATGCAGCAATTTTGTTAACGTGAACATAAGATCCAACGAAAGCACCTTCTAAAATTTCAAAACCACCGATTTCGATTTTTTCTCCGATAACTCCAGTTTGCTCGATTAATTTTTCAGCAACAGTAATTCCGTTGAAATCTGAAGCTAAAAATTCTTCTTTAGAAGAGAAGTTAATAGCTTTTTCAACTAATTCTTTAGCTAAAGTTACGAAAGCCTCATTTTTACCTACGAAATCAGTTTCGCAGTTTAAAGTGATGATAGCTCCTTTAGTATTGTCAGCATTGATAAAAGAAACAGCAGCTCCTTCAGAAGACTCACGGTCAGAACGGTTAGCAGCAACTTTTTGTCCTTTTTCTCTAAGGACTTGTATAGCTTTATCGAAATCTCCATCAGCCTCAACTAAAGCTTTTTTACAGTCCATCATTCCGGCACCTGTAGATTGTCTTAATTTATTTACGTCTGCAGCAGTAATTGTTGCCATAATATTTTGAATTTTAATGTTAAAAGTAAAAATTCCATCTTTTAAATTCTAAACTCCAATTTTATTAAATTATCAACATAACGTTTTTAATTTGTCTTTGGATTTTAGAATTTAAAATTTGGAATTTAAATTTGATTTATTCTTCAGTTGCAGGAGCAGCAGCTTCAACAGCTGGCGCAGCTTCAACAGCAGGAGCAGCAGTAGCTTCTTCTGTTGCAGCTTCAGTTTCTTTGTCAGAACCTCTGTCAGAAAGACCGTCGATTACAGCAGCAGTAACTAAAGATAAAATTTTGTCAATTGATTTAGAAGCATCATCATTTGCAGGAATAACGTAATCAACCTCTCTTGGGTCAGAATTCGTATCAACCATTGCGAAAACTGGAATGTTTAATTTTTGTGCTTCTTTTATTGCGATATGTTCAGCTTTGATATCTACTACGAACAATGCAGCTGGTAGTCTAGACATGTCAGCAATTGAACCTAAGTTTTTCTCTAGTTTCGCACGTAGACGATCAACTTGCAAACGCTCTTTTTTAGATAACGTCATGAAAGTACCATCTTTCTTCATTTTATCAATAGAAGACATTTTTTTAACTGCCTTTCTGATAGTTACAAAGTTAGTTAGCATTCCACCAGGCCATCTTTCAGTGATGTAAGGCATGTTTGCAGCTTTTGCTTTTTCAGCAACGATGTCTTTTGCTTGTTTTTTGGTAGCTACGAATAAGATTTTTCTACCTGATGCAGCGATTTTTTTCAAAGCTTCATTAGCTTCTTCAATTTTAGCTGCAGTTTTATATAGATTGATAATGTGAATACCATTACGCTCCATATAAATGTAAGGGGCCATATTTGGGTCCCATTTTCTAGTCATGTGTCCAAAGTGAACACCTGCTTCTAGTAAGTCTTTTACTTCTATTTTGTTTGCCATTTTTGTACTAGTTTACGTTCTGTTGATTAGCAATGTATAAATGGCGGTTTCCCAGGCTTTATACATTTAGATGCTAAACTATTTCCTACCTCGATAGGAGAGCAACAACAACTGTGTTTTTTAATTTCAATAAATAATTGATCATGTCTTGTCCTAATTGAACAAGACAGGTAATATTAACGTTTAGAGAATTGGAATCTCTTACGAGCTTTCTTCTGACCGAATTTCTTACGTTCAACCATTCTTGGATCTCTTGTTAATAAACCTTCTGGTTTAAGGATACCTCTGTTTTCAGCATTTACTTCACACATAACGCGTGCTAATGCCATTCTTACAGCTTCTGCCTGACCAGTTGAACCACCTCCGTAAACGTTTACTTTTACATCAAAGTTGTTTACATTTTCTGTCATAGACAATGGTTGTAAAACTTTGTATTGTAAAGTTGCAGTTGGAAAGTAAGTTGCGAATTCTTTTTTGTTTACAGTGATTTTACCTGTTCCTTCAGAAACATATACACGTGCAACAGCGGTTTTTCTTCTACCGATTTTGTGAATAACTCCCATTACTTAAGATCGTTTAGGTTAACAGTTCTAGGTTTTTGAGCTCCTTGTTTGTGCTCAGATCCTACAACAACATTTAGATTTCTAAAAAGTTCAGCACCTAATTTGTTTTTAGGTAACATTCCTTTTACAGCTTTTTCTACTAATAATGCAGGGTTTTTAGATTGCAATACTTTAGCAGTTAAAGTTCTTTGTCCTCCTGGGTAACCTGTATGACGCATGTAAATTTTGTCATTCATTTTTGTACCTGTAAGGTTAATTTTTTCTGAGTTGATAACAATTACGTTATCTCCACAGTCAACGTGCGGTGTGTAACTTGGTTTGTACTTACCTCTTAAGATCATAGCAACCTTTGAAGCAAGACGACCTAAGTTATGACCTTCAGCATCTACAACAATCCACTCTTTAGTAACAGTGGCTTTGCTTGCTGAAATTGTCTTGTAGCTTAATGCGTCCATAATATTATTTTAATTAAACATTCCATCCCCAATAAAGGGGATGCAAAAGTACAATTAATTATTTTAAAACCAAATACCTGAAAAGAATATTTTATCTGCTGAAAATCAGGGCATCAGTTTTATATTTAAAACAATAAAAAAAAACCACCTTCACAATAACGCGAAGGTGGTTCAATATTTAGAATTGTTTTTGCTAAACAATAAATAAATTGGCAATGTCAACAACTTGTTGTGTCGTAAGTGGCTCATCATAAGCTTCTGATCCAGCGGCAGCTCCAAATGCCGCGGCAGTGTTAAATCCTGCTTGCACCGTAACTCCTTCGCCGGCGTAAACGCCTTGCGTGGCTGCTGGCATTCCTGCGCCTCTTTCATCATTAGAAATCCATCCTTTTAATCCGCGTAGTCGTCTTACTTCAGAGGCATGACGTGCCTCTACAGAGTGAATTTGTAGTGCAGCAGTCAATAAATCAGGTGTAGAAATTAAATTTCCTGCCTGTCCTTTGTATGCTCTTACTCCTGTATCTTCAAAAGCTTGCGCCAATGCTAAAAAGGTTTGATAGTTGCCAAACGGGTCAAATGTTCCGCCCACAGTAAAATCAAAAGTAGGTTTAGCAACGAAGTTTGCACTTCCTGGTCCTCCCAGTCCTGCAATTAAAAATTTAACATGATTAGACTCGTGTGCGGCTATTTGTTGAAAAACTTTTAAATCACGTCCGCCGTTTTCTGATGCCGGAATTACTCCAGAATCTAAAGCCATAGCATAAAATTCGTTTTCCAGGTATTCTAAGGTTAAGGCAAATTGCAAAGCTCCAATAGGTGTTGCCGGTGTTGCAGTAATATCTTTTGCTAATGCTTTATTGGCCATAGCTGATAGTCCAAAAGGGATCGATGCATATGCCAGTGTTTTTCCTATGTTTCCAAACTGATTAAAACTATCTCTTCTAGAGCCAGTGCTTCTCATTAAGCTGTCATCAGTAAACGTTTCTATAAATTTTAAAATATTCATAATTTCTAAGTTTTAGCTAGTTAAGATTAAGGTAAATATTTGGCAGTAAATTTTGTAGTAATGAAGCCTCCTGCAATTGGTAAAATTTTAGAAGGATCTTTAGCAACATCTAAACCAGTAGATGTACTTATAATATCATCACCAGCAAAATCCTTAGAGTTAGGATTAATTAAACTTCTAATAGCGGCTGCATGTCGGGCTTCTACCGAAACAATTTTCCCTGCTAATAGTAAATAATCAGCGCTTTTAATTAGTTTTCCGGCTCCGTTATAAGCAGCAACTCCTGTATCTTCCAGCGCTTTGGCTGTTGCAAGAACTTCGGTACGGCTATTAAAATTCAGAGAACCATAATTAAAAGCAAGAGTAGGAAGCAATTGTGAACTCGGATCAGGAAGCGCTCCGGATAAAGCAGCTTTAAAAAAATCTCTGTGAATTACTTCATGATGATACAAGTCGGTTAGAACCTGACGTTCGGTATCATTAAATGCACTGTTAAAGCTTGTAGAATTTACAACTTTAGTATAAAAGTCGGCTTCTAGTTGTTCAAGAGCATAAGCATACGTTAATACTCCAAAATCTCCAGAGCCTAAATCAAAGACACCATTTTTTACTCCTGGTAACGATGTATCTTCCATATCGTTATCATTATCATTGTCGCTGCACCCAGCTAAAACCAAACCTGCAGTAACTAATGTTAGTCCGCTGAGCTTAAGGAAGCTCCTTCTGTTATTCAATGAAGGGTCAACTTCATGAATTTTAACTTCGTTTTTCATAATCTAGGTTTTTTAAAAAGGTTAATAACATGTATTAAGTTATTAACGTAATTTTAAGACAGGCGGTTTTGAAAAATCGCAGTATTTTAAAATTATTTTAAAAAGACCTTACAAATTCAAATACTGGTAGGTGTTTTTTGTTTTATTTTAGGTAATTCTACTATATTTGTATTAATTACATAAAATTATTTTTAAATGAAAGCTAAAGCAACTCTAAAACAAATTGCGAAAGAACTAGGTGTTTCTGTGTCTACGGTTTCTAAGGCGTTAAATGACAGTCCGGAAATTAGTGAGCAAACGAAGGTGAAGATTAAGGAGTATGCCAAACTCAAAAATTATAAACCGAATGTTATTGGTCTGAATTTAAAGAATCGTAAGACGAAAACGATTGGTGTAATTATACCTAATATATTAAACTCCTTTTTTGCTAAGGTGTTTAGCGGTATCGAAAAAGTGGCCGATAAAAAAGGATATAATGTAATTACGTGTATTTCGAATGAATCTTTAGAGAAAGAAATTCATACACTTGAAATGTTGAGCAACGGAACAATTGACGGATTCATTTTGTCAGTTTCTCAAGAAGCTCAAAAACTTCAGGATTATAGTCATTTCTCTGCTATTATAAACGACGGAACTCCAATCGTAATGTTTGACCGTATTGCAGATGAAGTAGAATGTGATAAAGTTGTGGTTGATGATTTCGATTCAGCTTTAAACTCAACTCAGCATTTAATTAATTTAGGATGTAAAAATATTGCCTTGATTTCTTCTGTCGATAATTTAAGTGTTGGAAAATTAAGAGCTGATGGATATTTGAAAGCTTTGGCTGATAATAATATTCCGGTAAACGAGAAAATTATTCTTCGTACAGATTCTGAAGATGATATGAAAGCCAGAATTGATGCCATTTTTGATAATAAAGTTGATGCCATTTTTGCTTTGGATGAAAATGATTCAGTTGCCGCATTGCGTGTGAGTTTGAAAAAAGGATATAGAGTTCCTGAAGATATTTCGATTATAGGTTTTGCCGATGGAATTTTAGCTTCAAGACGTTTATCGCCAAGTTTGACAACTGTAAGTCAACACGGAATTGAAATTGGAGAAGTTGCTGCTAAGCAATTGATCAAACGTTTAGAAGAGTCTGAAGAAGAAACTTCTGATTACGAAACTATCGTTATTAAGACGAAGTTGAAAGAAAGAGAATCGACTAGAAAAAAATAAGTATACTAATATATAGGTTATAAAAAAAAGGACTGTTCTTTTGAATAGTCCTTTTTTTATATATTATTTGTGAATTTCGCCATTTTTATCATTTCGACGAAGGAGAAATCTTCGCGAGAAGCTCGATAAAGATTGGATTCTCGTTGCGGAGTTACTTGGGAAGATTTGCTTCGCCTGTTCGCTATCGCTCGGGTCTTCTTTGTCGAAATGACAAGATCGGCTGTTTCTTGATGAATAATTGTTTACTGATTCAGAAAATCTAAAATCTACAATCAAAAAATCTAAAATTATTAATGCGCTTCCAACCAGTCTTTACCCAAACCAAGTTCAACATCTAAAGGAACACTCATCATAAAAGCATTTTCCATTTCGTGTTTGATCATAGGCTGAATTTTCTCGAGTTCATCGTTGTGAACATCGAACACAAGCTCATCATGAACCTGAAGTAGCATTCTTGATTTCCAGTTTTCTTCTTTTAGTTTTTTATGAATGTTGATCATAGCTATTTTAATGACATCGGCAGCACTTCCCTGAATTGGTGCGTTTACGGCATTTCTTTCGGCAGCACTTCTCACTACTGCATTTGCTGAGTTGATATCTTTTAAATATCGGCGACGGCCTAAGATCGTTTGTACGTAACCATTTTCGCGGGCAAATTCAATTTGTTCATTAATATAAGATCTTAATCTCGGGTATGTTTTATAATACGCTTCGATCAATGCAGCACTTTCGCTACGCGATAATGAAGTCTGGTTGCTTAATCCGAAAGCAGAAACACCATATATAATACCAAAGTTTACGGTTTTGGCATTACTTCTTTGTTCGCGTGAAACTTCGTCTAACGGCACATCAAATACTTTTGCAGCCGTAGCTTTATGAATGTCTTCTCCGTTCTGGAAAGCGGCAATCATATTTTCTTCGCCACTTAAGGCAGCAATAATTCTTAATTCTATTTGCGAGTAATCGGCAGAGATTAAAGTATGGTTTTCATCGCGGGCAACAAAAGCTTTACGAATCTGACGGCCTCTTTCGGTACGAATTGGGATGTTCTGTAAGTTCGGATTATTAGAACTTAAACGTCCTGTTGCTGCAACAGTTTGCATATAATCGGTATGAACGCGTAAGGTCTTTTTGTCTACTTGTTCCGGCAAAGCCAAAATATAAGTGCTTTGTAGTTTTACCATCTGGCGCCAATCCAGAATTTGTTTTACAATTGGATTGTCGTTGGCTAAATACGTTAAGACTTCTTCGCCGGTCGCATATTGACCGGTTTTGGTTTTCTTTTGTTTTGCTCCGCCAATTTTTAATTTATCAAATAAGATATCTCCTAATTGTTTTGGAGAGGCAAGGTTGAATTTTTCTCCTGCGGTTTCGTATATTTTTTCTTCCAGAGATTTAATCTCAATGTCCATTTCTTTAGACATTATGCTTAAAAACTCCACATCTAAACGAATTCCTTCTGTTTCCATATCGGCCAGAACACTTACTAACGGAATCTCGATTTCGTCGAATAACTTTTTAGTTTCGGTTTTGTCTAATTCGGCAGTAAAAAGTTCTTTTAGTTGTAATGTAATATCAGCATCTTCGGCAGCGTATTCTTTGATTTCTTCAAGAGCTACGTCTCGCATCGTAATTTGATTTTTTCCTTTTTTACCAATTAAAGTTTCAATTGATTTTGGAGAGTATTTCAAATACGTTTCTGCTAGAATATCCATATTATGACGCATATCCGGATTGATCAGATAATGCGCAATCATGGTGTCGAAAAGTTTTCCTTTTACAACAACGCCATAATTAGAAAGAATCTTTAAGTCGTATTTTAAGTTTTGACCAATTTTTTCGATGTTTTCGTTCTCGAAAAATGGCTTGAATTTATCTACTAAAGTCTGAGCTTCTTCCTGACTTTCCGGAAACGGAACGTAAAATGCTTTTCCTTTTTCATAAGCAAAAGACATTCCGACCAATTCAGCATGCAAAGCATCTAAACCAGTAGTTTCGGTATCAAAACAAACAGCAGTCTGTTTTTGTAAATTTTGGATCAATAATTTAATTCCTAAATCGCCTTCTACAGCTTGATAGGAGTGAGGTGTGTTTTCTAAAGTATTGTAAAATGAAGTTCTTTCTTCTGTAATTTCATCTGTAGTGGCACCACCTCCAAAAAGATCAAACTGATCCTCATTTTTAGGTTGTGGTTTTTTATACAATTTAGCATCCGATGGCTGACCTGCATTTGCCAGTTCGTTTCCGCCGCCTACTTTAAATAAATTATCAAATTGTTCGGCCATTCTTCTAAATTCCAATTCCTGAAAAATAGCGTCAGTTCTTTCAATATCAGGACGTGAAAGTTCGTAGTCGTTTTCATTAAAAACAACATCGCAGTCACATATAATAGTAGCTAGTTTTTTAGATAAAATTCCTTTTTCTTTATTGGCCTCGATATTCTCTTTCATTTTACCTTTCAGTAAATGTGTATTTTCAAGAAGGTTTTCCATCGACCCAAATTCTTTCAGGAACTTTTTGGCAGTTACTTCACCAACTCCTGGCAATCCCGGAATGTTATCGACAGCATCTCCCATCATTCCCAGAAAATCGATTACCTGTTCCGGTTTTTCGATTTCAAATTTTGCCAAAACTTCAGGAACTCCCCAAATTTCGATACCATTCCCCATACGGGCTGGTTTGTACATGAATATATTTTCAGAAACTAATTGTGCGAAATCCTTATCAGGAGTCACCATAAAAACTTTGTAGTTTTCTTTTTCGGCTTGTTTGGCAATTGTTCCAATCAAATCATCGGCCTCACAGCCTTCTATTTCTATAATAGGAATATGCATTGCTCTTAATAAATCCTGAATATAAGGTATCGCAATTTTTATCGCTTCCGGAGTAGCATCGCGATTGGCTTTATATTCGGTAAACATTTCAGTTCTTACATGACTTCCGCCTTTATCAAAAGCAACGGCCAAATGATCTGGTTTTTCACGTTTAATAACATCCAAAAGCGAATTCATGAAACCCATAATCGCTGATGTATCCATTCCTTTTGAGTTGATTCGCGGATTCTTTATAAAGGCATAATAACCACGAAATATTAAAGCGTAAGCATCGAGAAGAAAAAGACGTTTTTGAGTTGACATAAAAAAAATATTAGTGTGTAAAAATAAACAATTGGGTCTCAAAAATTAATCAAAAAAGAAATTTTTTACCATATAAGTGATATAAGTTCATTTTACCAGCGTACGCTGCGTAAAGATGCAAAGCATTGCAGAGACGCACAGCAGCGTGTCTAACATTTCGGTGATAAAATTAAATGAGCTTATATCACTTATATGGTAGAAAAACCCCAAATAGTTAATGTCAAGTTAAAATAATTATGATCAGGGATTTCTTCATTTTGTCTTCATATTACAGGGGTACATTTGATCTGTAAAATAAAAGGTATTAATTTTTAAATAGTAGAAATCATGAGAAATTTATTGATGTTATTAGTAGCAGTTTTAGGAACAACTGCAATGGTAAGTGCTCAAACAGCTCCAACTCAGGCAGCCCCTGCAAAAGAAGTTAAAGCTACAAAACACCACAAAAACAAAGCTGATAAAAAAGCAAAAGCAGAAGCTCCTAAAGCAGAGACAGCTAAGGTGAAATAATAAAAGTTGTTTTTGTTTTGCTTTCAAAGAATTGTAAAGGAGGCAAAACAGAAGTAATGATTATGAGAATGCAGATGGAGAAAGCTGGTAAAGAAATTTATCAGCTTTTTTTGATTCGTTAATTTTTTAATAATGCGCAATAATGTTTTTTAGAATTGCTTAAATTTATTTGCGCTTAAACGCTGTATTATGAATATTCTAATTGTTGAAGATAATAAGGAACTTGCGGTCGAAGTTTATGATTTTTTGTGCAACGTAGGTTACGTATGCAAGATTGCTCATAATTGCAGCGATGCTCTCGAAGAAGTAAATAGTAACGATTATGATGCGATGCTTCTTGATCTTGGTTTGCCTGATGGAGATGGATTTGAGGTTTTGCAAACGGTTCGAAAAACAAAATCGAAAATAGCTGTTATTGTACTTACGGCCAGGGGCGAGTTAGATGACAGAATAAATGGCCTGCATTTAGGAGCCGATGATTATTTGACTAAACCTTTTGCCTTGACAGAACTTAGCGCGAGATTATTTGCTGTAATTCGCAGAATTCATGGTTTTACTGTAAACAGTTTAAGTATTCACGGTTTTTTGCTGCAGCTTCAGGATTATAAAGTGAGTTACGATAATGTTCCTATCAGTCTTACTAAAAAAGAATTTGATATTTTTCAGTATTTAGTATTGAATAAAAATCGCGTAATTACCAGATTACAACTTACAGAACATATTTGGGGAGACATCCTGGAGGTCAATTCAGATTCTAATTTTATTGATGTTCATGTTCGAAATCTTCGAAAAAAACTCGACAAACATACTGCTATCGATTGGTTCGAAACTGTTAGAAATGTTGGCTATCGTATTAATGAGTAAATAAAATATTGTGAAGATAAAGCATCAATTGGCTATTTTTAATGCGCTAACAAGATTGTTGGTGATTTTAGTTTTGTGGCTAATGTTGCCCATCCTGGTCGAAAATGTTGTTTACAGGCATATTAATAACGGGTTGCTGGAGAAAAAACAAAAATTCATACAGCATTTAGATCAAAATGAGATAAATGATTTTATCGAAAACTCAGATGATTCTACCGAAACCTATTCGCAATTTTCTACCTTACATAGTGAGTTTTTGGTGCTTTCGAAATCGCCGGTAAAAATTGCCAAAAAGAAAGCTGTTTTTACTAATGAATATCGCGTTATAGAAGGTGAGGAGAATGAATATAGAATTTTACAATATCATTTTACTTTTGGCAATCAGGGGTATAATTTAGAAATAGGGAGCAGTCTTGCAGAAATAAATGACCTTACATTTATTATTCGGTTTTTTATTATAATTGTCTTTGTAGTTATCCTGCTGATTACTTTTTTGGCAGATACTTTTTATATCGAATATTTACTGAAGCCCTTCTATAAAATTATTGATACCAAGATAAGGCGTGTCAACGAACCTGAAGCTTTTGATCATACGCCAATAAAAGCGAGATCGAGGGATTTTAGGGAACTCGATTTTGTTTTAAACCAGATGATGGATCGTATTGCGGAGCTTTTTAAAAAAGAAAAACAATTCATTTCGAATGTCTCTCATGAGTTGCTTACGCCTATTGCTTTGCTTAAAAATAAGTTCGAGAATTTGCTTCAAAATGATTCTCTTGATGATAATGCTTTCGATAAAATCGCGGGTTCTTTAAGAACTTTAGATATGCTAAAAAAAATCATCAATAACTTATTGTTGATTTCGCGAATCGAAAACAATCAGTACGAGGCAAATGAAGATGTAAATTTTCATGAGATCATTGCAGATCTTCAGGAGGATTTACAAGATCGAATTGATGATAGGGAAATTCAGTTTCTAAACAAGATGGAACATGATTTTTTCTTTACAGGAAATAAAACACTGATTCATATTTTGATTTATAATCTGGTAACCAATGCAATAAAATACAATAAACCCAACGGAAGCATTATAGTTACAGATGGTTTTTTAGAAAATCGTTATTTTATTTCGATTGCAGATTCCGGTATCGGGATGAATATGGTTCAAATCGAAAATATATTCAACAGGTTTGCCAGAATTAGTTCAGATCAGGAAGGTCAGGGGTTAGGGCTTGCAATTGCTGATAGTATTGCTTCTTTTCATCATATCGAGATAAAAGTTTCTTCTGCTCTAAATGAAGGTACAACCTTTATGTTGTTGTTTCCGGAAGTTTTAAAACATAATTAAACGTTAATTTTTTCAAAGTCGTTCAATCTTCATTTTGTCTTCATTTAGCGTATATATCTTTGAGGCATAATAAATGAAAATAATAATAATCATAAAAACTTCAATCATGAAAAAATTAGTAATGTTAGCAGTAGCTGTTTTAGGAACAACTGCAATGGTAAGTGCTCAAACAACTCCAGCGCAAACAACTCCGGCAAAAGAAGCAAAAGCTCCTAAAAAAGAGAAAAAAGCAGACAAAAAAGCAAAAAAAGCGGAAGTAAAAGCAGAGGCAGCAAAGCCAGAAGCTAAAAAATAAAACAATACTGGTTTGATGTAAACCGTGTTGTGGATTATAAAGGTTTTAAAAAATTTGGTAGAGAAAAAGCTGGTAGAGAAATCTATCAGCTTTTTGTTATTTGAGTTAAATTTTTGATAATAAAAAGCAATAGAAATTTCATTCTTTGTTACTTTGCTTAAAACTATTAATAATGATCATTCGTTTTATAATTCTATGTGCTCTTTTTTTATTTATTGAGTTCTATTCTTATCAGGCCTTTCGTACTTTAGTTAAACTAAGATGGGTTTTGATTAGTTATCAAATTATAAGTTTACTGCTTTTAATTTTTATCATTTACTCTTTTTCGCAATTTGATCGTTCTGTTGGGCAAACCAAGCAAACCATGTTTACAATGGGGTTGATGTTATTGGTTTATGTGCCAAAAATAGTTTTGACACTTGTGATGTTTGGAGAAGATATTTTGAGAATAGGGGCAAGCATCCTGAATTATTTCATGTATAACACACCTCGTTCGGAGATGATGCCAAACAGGCGAAAGTTTGTTAGTCAGATAGCATTAGGTTTGGCTGCCGTTCCTTTTTTATCGCTGATTTACGGAATTTTTGAAGGTAAATATAATTTTAAGGTTTTCAGGCAGACGATTTATTTTCCTGATTTGCCGGATGCTTTTGATGGATTTAAAATTACTCAGATTTCAGATGTTCACAGCGGAAGTTTTGATAATCCGGATAAAATAAATTATGCTATTGATTTGATTAATGAGCAGGAAGCGGATATGATTTTATTTACCGGAGATATTGTAAATACTCATGCTAAAGAAATGCATCCGTGGTTAGGGACTTTCAACAGAATAAAAGAGTATAAATATGGGAAGTTTTCAGTTTTAGGGAATCATGATTACGGAGAATATGTAACCTGGCCTTCTGAAAAAGAAAAAGATGAAAACTTTAAAGAAATTAAGAATCTTTACGGACAAATAGGATTTGAACTTTTGCTTAACGAGCATACTTATATTCAAAAAGGCGATGATAAAATTGCACTTATTGGAGTAGAGAATTGGGGGCATAATTTTAAAAAGGCAGGAGATTTAAACAAAGCGTCTCAAAACGTACATCAGGACGATTTTAAAGTATTAATGAGTCATGATCCGAGTCATTGGGAATATGAGATTAAAAATCATCCTAAAAACTTTCATTTGACTTTGGCAGGCCATACACATGGTATGCAGTTTGGAATTGAGATTCCGGGATATTTTAAATGGAGTCTGGCGCAGTACATCTATAAACAATGGGCAGGATTATACGAAAACCTTGGCCGATACGTTTATGTAAATCGCGGATTTGGTTTTCATGCTTATCCGGGACGAGTAGGTATCATGCCTGAAATAACAGTGATTGAACTAAAAAAAGGGAACAATGTGGCTTAATTCGTTAAAAATGCTACATTTGTATATAATTATCTCTTTTTAACAGAATAAAAAAGAATTAAATTTTTGGTTTTATGTCAAAATTTGGAGAACTTATAAATGCTCAGGTTCCGGTGTTAATTGATTTTTACACCGATTGGAACGAATCATCTGTATCGATGCATCCTGTTATTAAGGATGTTGCGGCTGCACTAGGCGATAAAGCCAAAGTGATTAAAATTGATGTAGATAAAAATCAGGAATTAGCAGAAGCCTTACGTATAAAAGGATTACCTACTTTAATGATTTATAAAGAAGGGCAAATGATCTGGAGACAATCAGGCGAACTTGATGCAAATACCATTATCGGAATTGTCCAGGAACAATTCAATCAATAAAATACTACTTTTTGTTTGATGTTATTTAGTGAATAATATCAAATGTATAGCCGTTTTCCTTTAAAAAGTGTAACGTTTTAGGTAGGGCAAATTTTAAATTAGGCGAAGCTTTTATGCTGTCGTGAAATACAATTACACTTCCTGATTTTACATTTTTAGTAACGTTTTCAAGGCATTTTTCAGGAGTAATGCTCTGGTCAAAATCAGCGCTCAAAACGTCCCACATAATAATCTTGTAGCCCAGTTTTCTTAGAATTTTAGATTGTGCTTTTTTAATCTTCCCGTAAGGCGGGCGAAATATCATGTTGCATGTTTTTTCTTCTTCTAAAACAGCAGCACAATTCTTAACGTTTTCAATATAATCGTCATTGTTGCTTTTCCATCCATTTACATGGTTCATGGTGTGGTTTCCTATAGCATGTCCGTCTGTGAGTAGTTTTTCAAATAAAGCTAAATTGGCTTTTATGTTTTTTCCTATGCAAAAGAAAGTAGCCTTTGCATCAAACTTTTTCAATTCAGATAAAACCCAGTCCGTAATCTCCGGAGTTGGGCCATCATCAAAGGTGAGGTATATTTTCTTTTCGTTGTTTGGAATGTCCCAACAGTACTTAGAAAATACCCTTTTTATGAATGAATTTGTTTTTACCCAATAAAAGCTCATTTTAATTTGTTTTACAGATATGTAAAAATAAAAAATGCAGCGCTATTTATCAAATCGCGCTGCATTTTTTTAATTGCTATGTTTTTCGTATATTATTATTCTTTTTCTCTTCCAAAACG
Organism: Flavobacterium sp. SLB02; assembly: GCF_009664855.1. Taxonomy (GTDB): domain Bacteria; phylum Bacteroidota; class Bacteroidia; order Flavobacteriales; family Flavobacteriaceae; genus Flavobacterium. Next base: position 4,498,126 of record NZ_CP045928.1, on the reverse strand, counting down.
TTCAAAAACATTTACATAAGTATTAAATGTTACTTTGTGTTTCTCATAGAAAGCAAGATCTTTATTTTCTTTCATCACTTGTAATAAGCTTCTGTAACGCTCAATATCTGTAATGATATCAATAGCTAGGTCAGTTTGGTCGTTAGGTGTTAAGGTGGCATAATAGTTTAGTTCTTCTTTGTATTTCTGAACTAGTTTATTAAGCAAATCATGTGCTTTTGCCGTTTCGCCCACTTTATAATATCCTCCTGCAAATGGTTCGACTAATGAGTAATATCCAAATTTATCCAACGGCATTTTTGTTATTGCCAGGTTGATAATGTTTTTTGCTTTATCAATTTTGCCTTCTGCAATAAGTTGGTTCATCAAACGTGACAAGTTTGTACGGTATGTAATACTGTTTCTTCTGGTTTCAGGATCATGGTAAATGTTACCATTGCTATTTCCCCAATCCCATTTCATTACAATGTCGTACATTTTATCAGCGTCGATTTGTCCCATATCCATTGGTCCGCCATCTTTCGAAGGTTTGTTTCTAATAGGAACTAATTTGTACACCATTCCGTCTAGTTGCAGATAATCTTTGAGCCATAAATAATCTTCATCGTCAAAAGCACCTCCACTAAAATAAATTGGTCTTTTCCAGTTGTTATTCGCTAAGATATCCAGCATCATTAAGCGGTTTTTGTATAAAGCACTTCCTTTAATGTCAATGTCCATGTAAGGAACGATTGAATCGTTGTATTTAGGATTGACAACTTTATTTTTGATGATGGCATCTTTATCAACGTTAATTCTGATTTTATTTGTTGGATAAAAATGAATTGTTTGTCCGTTTTGTAAACCTACAGTAGATTTTGGATTCTTGATAAAATCAATAAAATCAGTGATGTTCCAACGTGTTTCAATTTTAGGAATATGAGCAACATAATCTAAATTATCTCCTACATATTGATCGTGTGTGAAAGATATCGGTAAAGGATCAGACTCGTATGCTTTAGCTTTCATTTGATCAATATACCAATCTGTCATAAATAAACTCGTATTTACGATTTTCACATCGGTTCTAATGCCTTCAATTTCCTGTGCATACCATAACGGGAACGTGTCGTTGTCTCCAATAGTAAATAAAATAGCGTTTTTATCACAAGAATTCAAATAAGCTTTTGCCATTGCAACAGCAGTATATTTTCCTGATCTGTCGTGATCATCCCAGTTTTGAGCTGCCATTAAAACAGGAGCTGCTAATAAACTTGCGGCGATGATAACCGGGCCTGCAATTTTAGGAGCAATGTATTTTTGAATGGTTTCATAGAGTGAATAAACTCCAAAGCCTATCCAGATCGCAAATACATAAAAAGATCCTACAAGAGCATAATCTCTTTCTCGAGGTTCAAAAGGTCTTTCGTTCAGGTATATTTTTAATGCAATTCCTGTAAATAAGAATAACGCCAGAAGCACATAAAAACTCTTAAGGTCTTTGTTGGCATGATACATTAATCCAATAAGGCCTAAAATAAATGGTAAGAAGAAATAAACGTTTCTTCCTTTGTTGTTTAAAACGTCTGATGGTAAATTGTCTTGAGAACCAAGGTGTAAAGAATCAAGGGCTTTGATTCCGCTAATCCAGTTTCCGTCAAGATTGTCGTATTTCCCCTGAACATCACTTTGGCGCCCGACGAAATTCCACATTAAATATCTCCAGTACATATATCCAAATTGGTATTCGAACATGAAACTGAAGTTATCCACAGTAGTTGGTTTTTCGATAATTAAATAATCGCCATAGCTTTTTAAGAATTTAACGTAACCTTCGTTGTCAATTTGTTTTTGAGCATATGCATTTCTGAATTCAGAAATTGTTTTTTCAACTTCATTACGCAATTGTGCCGTAGCTTTATTGTATTCCTCTTCGCTTAATTGGCTTGCGTCAATTCCGTATTTTCCTAAATCCTGTTCGTAATCGTAGTTAGGATTTATTTTGAATTTAGGAGGATTTGTAAAACTGATATAGTTTTGAATGTGTCCTGTTTCAGTACTCCACATTCTTGGCAAAATCGCTTTTTGATTGTCGTCTGAATTTTGACTAGCGTTTTTATAATTATTGGTAATAATATATTTACCGGTTTTATAATCTCTTTCGTAGTTAGGTTTTTTGTCTGAGTACGGGTTTTTCGCATCAAGTCCTGCAAAAACTTCTGTGTATTGAGGTCCGTAAAATAAAGGATTTACACCATATTGTTCACGATTGTAGTATGCTAAAACTTCGGCAGCATCTGATGGTTTGTTCTCGTTAATTACAGGATTTGCATTAGCACGAACCGGTAACATCATCCAGGTTGAGAAACCTATAAAGATAAATAAGATGCAAAGAATTATAGTGTTGTAGAAAACTAATCCTTTTTGTTTGGTGTATTTTAATCCAAAATAAAAGAATGCAATTAAAACTAATGCTACAAATAAAGTTCCTGAGTTAAATGGTAATCCAATGCTGTTTACCATGAAAACCTCAGTATCTGCAAATGCTTCCATAGTTAATGGTAAAAGCAATTTGAAGATGAATAATAAAATACCAATTACCACTACATTGGCGATAAGAAAGTTTTTGATGGTAACTTTTTCGTAATGTTTAAAGTAGTAAAGAAAACCTATTGAAGGAATGGTTAGTAAAGCCATAAAGTGAACTCCAAATGAAAGTCCTACAACTAGTGATATCACTAACAACCATTTGTTTCCTTTTGGTTTATCCATGTCTTGCTCCCAACGAAGACCAAGCCAGAAAAGTAATGCAATCAATAAAGAAGCCATGGCATAAACTTCGGCTTCAACGGCATTAAACCAGAAACTATCAGAGAAAGTATAGGCTAGGGCTCCGACAAAAGAACTTCCTAATATTACAATAGAATTGTTTTGATTAATTTCTGAAAAGCGTTCTATAATCTTTTTTAAAATCATAGATGAAGACCAAAACATAAAAAGGATAGTGAAAGCACTTGAGAAAACAGACATCATATTTACCATTACAGCGACATGTTGTGCATCTATAGCAAACATGGCAAAAAATGCGCCCATCATCTGGAATAAAGGAGCCCCTGGTGGGTGACCAACTTCTAGTTTAGCTGCTGTGGCAATATATTCGCCACAATCCCAGAAGCTCATCGTTGGTTCAACAGTTAATGTATAGGTAGTTAAAGCGATTGCAAATGCAAACCAACCAATAATTGTATTCCATTTATTGAAATTGAATTGTGCCATATTTAGGTGTTATAATTATGTGTATTTTCTATCTTACAAAGAAAATGTTTTTTTGTTGAAAGAGAAGAGCATTAACATAAAATTCTACAAAAGTATTTGTTTGAAGTAATGCGTTGTTTGTGAAATACTTGTGAAATCATTATGAGTTGAAGAGAAAGAAAAATGAAAAAAAATGATTTTTTTTACTGAAAAAGTTTGTGCAAACTAAAAAAAGCTCTAAATTTGCACTCGCTTAACAGCAACGCTGGTCTATGGTGTAATGGTAACACAACTGTTTTTGGTGCAGTCTTTCAAGGTTCGAGTCCTTGTAGACCAACATAAAAAGCCTCTCAACCGAGAGGCTTTTTTATTCAAAAAAAAGTTGTGCAAACTAAAAAAAGCTTTAAATTTGCATTCGCGTAAGCATTCTTACTGGTCTATGGTGTAATGGTAACACAACTGTTTTTGGTGCAGTCTTTCAAGGTTCGAGTCCTTGTAGACCAACATAAAAGCCTCTCAATTGAGAGGCTTTTTTTATGGGATAAATTTTTTTAAAATCCCAATTTTTAAAATCCCAATTTTGAAAATTCCAAATCCTAAATTTCAAATTTCAAATTCTGGAATAGATAGGGAATAGGTAAATATTGTAAAATTGTGTTTTATCTGTAGTCTGAGGTTTTAAACTTGGAGACAAGGATTGTGATGGTTTCTAAATTCATACAGTGTGGAATTTGACCCGATAGCGATAGCGAACAGGCGAAGCATTTTTTAAATTTGGAATTTTATTTCAATTGTTATTTAGAAAATAAAGAAGACGGAACAATACCAAATTTCTTTTTAAATGAAAATGAAAAATGAGACAAGTCTTCAAAGCCTACTCCAATATAAACTTCGGATGGCGATTTCCCCTGGTTAATTAAATAATAAGCTTCTTGTAATCTTTTGTTGAGTAACCATTTTCCGGGTGTTTCCTGAAATACTTTTTGAAAATCTCTTTTAAAAGTAGCTAAACTTCTACCTGTGAGATAAGCAAAACGAGTAAGGTGTACATTAAAATGGAAGTTCTTGTTCATGAATGCTTCAAGATCAATTTTGCCGGGCTCATTAAAATCGAATAAAATATCTTTCAGTTCTGGATTTACTTTAAGCAAAAGATGTACGGCTTCTTTTATTTTTAAATTAAATAAAGCTTCATTTTTTTCCTGTTCAACTTCAAGATAAGAGATCAGGGACTTCATAAAAGATTTGTAAAGCGGATTTGGAGCTAATGAAAGCATGGCTTCAGAATCGGATCTTTTGTTTATTTTGAAATTGTATTCGGCACTTATTTCACGTAAGATTTCCTGATCTAAGAAAAGGGATATTGTTTTGAATTCTCCTCCTTCGGGCGGAATTTTGACGAATTTTGCTAAATGATTTCTTCTGCTAAAACGAAAATCACCTTCTTTTGAAATGTAATTATTCTTGCTATCGGAAGCGATCATTTCTCCTGAAATTTGGTAGCTAAATACATGTTCCGGTATAAAATTCTCTCCTTCTCGGCTACGCGAATAATAGCAGGAATAGAGTATTTGAGGTTTTGTAGTTGATTTTGCTGTCATAACGTAAAGTTAATAAAAGATCCGGAAATCTTTATCAAAGAAGATTTTCCGGATCCGGGATTATTTATCGAATTAATGCTTTTGGTTCAAGATAAGCCTCAAGGCCTATTGTTCCAAATTCCCTACCTATTCCGGATTGTTTAAATCCTCCAAACGGAGCCATAGGATCATGTCCGATTCCGTTTATTTGCACACGTCCGGCATTTATTTGTGAGGCAACTTTGTGCGCTCTTTTTTCATCTGAGGAGCTTACATAAGCTTGTAGTCCGTATGTCGTGTCATTCGCGATTTCTATTGCTTCTTCTTCGGTTTTGTATGTTATAATAGACAAAACAGGTCCGAAAATTTCTTCTCTTGCAATTCGCATTTGATTGTTTACGTTTACAAAAACAGTTGGTTTTACAAAGTTTCCTTTTTCTAATCCTTCAGGCTTTCCTAATCCTCCAATTAAAACTTCGGCACCTTCGTCAATACCTGTCTGAATGTAGTTTTGAACGCGTTCGTATTGTTTTGTGCTGACCATTGGTCCAACTGCTGTTGTTTTGTTTTTTGGATCACCAACAATGGTGTTAGAGAGTACTTCTTTTATTATTTTTTTGACATCTTCAAGGCGGTTTTCAGGAACTAATAATCTAGTTCCGGCAATACACGCTTGTCCGCTATTCATATAAGCGGAGATGATAGCAAGCGGAATTGCTTCTGAAAAATTAGCATCGTCGAGAATGATATTAGGAGATTTTCCGCCAAGCTCCAGTGTGACTCTTTTCATAGTGTTTACAGCTTCTTTTGCGATAATTTTTCCAACATTGGTGGATCCGGTAAATGAGATCTTGGAAATATCGGGATTGCGGCTTATTTCTGCTCCAACTATTTCGCCTAATCCGTTAACGATATTAAAAACCCCTTTTGGTAATCCTGCTTCGTGAAGACATTCTGTAATTAATTGTGTTTGCTGGGCGCTCATTTCGCTTGGTTTTATTACAGTCGTACATCCTGCTGCAATTGCGGTGGATAATTTGCTGCAGATAAAACCATTGCTCGAATTCCACGGAATAATGATACCAACAACGCCAAGAGGTGTCATTTGAACTTCAGATTTCCCCATTGTTTTGGTGAAATCATAGGTGTTTAATAAGTTGATTACGGACTCAAAACCTTTTAGTATATAATCATAGCTAATTGTTGCAAATTGTTTTGTTCCTCCGTACTCTTCAATCATTACGCTAATAAATTCTTCTTTTCTTTTTTCGATAGAAGTCTGAATGTTTTGTAAGTATTGAATTCTTTCTGCTGTTGTGGTTTTAGAAAAAGTCTTAAAAGCTTCTTTTGCTGCTGCTATAGCTTTTTGTGTGTCTTTTTGATTTCCCAAAAGTACTTTTCCCAGTTGTTCGTTTGTTGTAGGGCTTATTAAGTTAAAATATTCAGTCCCTTCCGGAGTAATAAATTCTCCGTTAATGTAAATCTTGTCTATTGTTTTCATGTTGTATTATTTATGATTTTTATTTGACAAAGATCTGGATTAAGAATGCTGTTGACTTTGTTGGAAAGCTCAAAGTAACTTTGTTTAAAAGCTCATAAAAAAAGTCGTTTTTATAAAGAATAGAAGTAGGTGCGCAAAAAAAAAGCCTCTCGATTTGAGAGGCTCCTGGGTGAGATATGTTAATTTTTAAATTTTAAATGTTATTACGGGTCTTACGGCGTGATTTACTAAGCCTTCGCTGATGCTTCCGTTAAAAAAGTGAGCGAAACCGGTTCTTCCGTGGGTGCACATTCCAATAATATCTGCGTTTATGCTGTTGGAGAAATTAATGATTCCTTTTTCGATATTGGTGTCGTTGTAAATATGTGTTTGATAATTGGTTAGGTTATATTCGGATGTAAAATCAGTCATGGCTTTTTCTGCTGCATGAGTTGGTTTAAAACTGTTGGGTGTGCAAATTGTAACCAGATGTATTTTTGCTTCAAAAAGTTTGCTCAGGTTTACGAATTTTTCAAAGGGTTTTTTGATTTCATGAGAAAAATCTGACGCGAAAACAATATTTGATGCATTAAAATTTGTGATGTCTTTTTTGATCACTAAAACCGGGATTTCTGAGTTACGAACTACTTTTTCGGTGTTAGAACCAATTAGTAATTCTTCAATTCCAGATGAGCCGTGCGATCCCATAACAATTAAATCTATGTCATAATCTTTGCTGACTTGTGAGATACCATGGATGGGTTTGTCCATTTTTACAATTTCGGTGATCGAAATGCCGTCTAAATACGGTCTTGATGAGACTTCGTCAAGCATTTCGTTGGCTTTTTTCATAAAAAGCATCGTTTCAGGAATACTTGCTCCTCCTAATACAGCATCGTTCATTTGGCTTGGCAGTTCAAGCATGTGTAAAACGATAATTTCAGAATTGTTTTTTTTGGCAATTTGTGCAGCGACTTTTAAGGCATTTTCTGCATGTTCAGAGAAGTCGGTAGGTACTAGAATTCGTTTCATAGTTTTTTGGGTTAAGTAATGTGAAATTCTGTTGTTTTAATGCTATAATAAAGATAAGAAATATTTTTAGAGCAATCTATTTATTTTGATTTATAAAAAAAACACTATATTTGCACCGTTATTTATTAAAATCTAAATAATGAGGGGACTAAGTGTCCCCTCTTTTTATAAAATTATGACATTTAAAGAAAAAGTAAACGGATTAATAGCAGAGGCTCTTTTAGAAAAGCCCTCAATCTTTTTGATTGATCTGGCTATCTCAGACTCTTTCAAGATTAGTGTAGGTTTAGACGGGGATAATGGAGTGGCGTTGCAGGATTGTATTGACATTAGTCGTGCAATCGAGAATAATCTGGATCGTGAAGAACAGGATTTTTCGCTTGAAGTAGCATCGGTTGGAGTAGGATCGCCATTGAAAATGACAAGACAATACATGAAAAATATTGGTAGAACATTGATTGTTACTACAAATAATGAAAAAATTGAAGCAGAATTAGTAGAAGCTAACGATGTTTTTATAATTTTGTCTTGGAAGGCAAGAGAACCGAAAAAAGTAGGAAAAGGAAAAGAAACAGTTCAAAAAGAGCAACAAATACCTTATACAGAAATTAAAGAGGCAATTGTTACAGTAACATTTTAATTAAAGAATTCGCATGGAAAATTTAGCATTAATCGATTCATTCTCAGAGTTTAAAGATAATAAACTTATTGATCGTGTAACGCTTATGGCAATTTTAGAGGACGTGTTTAGAAATGCATTAAAGAAAAAATACGGTTCTGATGATAACTTCGATATTATCATAAATCCTGATAAAGGAGATATGGAGATATGGAGACGAAGAGTAATTGTTGCTGACGAAGATCTTGATTTTGAGAACGAAGAAATTACTTTGACTGAAGCAAGAATGATCGAAGCGGATTTTGAAATTGGAGAAGAAGTTTCTGAAGAGGTTAAATTGATTGATTTAGGAAGAAGAGCTATTTTAGCTTTACGCCAAAATCTTATATCTAAAATTCACGAACACGATAATACTAATCTTTATAAACAATTTAAAGATATTATTGGTGATATTTATACTGCCGAAGTGCACCATGTTCGCCCAAGAGTTGTAATTTTGGTCGATGATGAAGGAAATGAAATTGTGCTTCCAAAAGAAAAACAAATTCCATCTGACTTTTTTCGTAAAGGAGATAACGTTCGTGGAATCATTGAAAGCGTTGAATTAAAAGGAAATAAACCTCAAATTATCATGTCGAGAACTTCTGAGAAGTTTTTGGAGAAATTATTTGAACAAGAAATTCCTGAAGTATTTGACGGTTTGATTACCGTTAAAAATGTAGTGCGTATTCCAGGTGAAAAGGCAAAAGTAGCGGTAGATTCTTATGATGATAGAATTGATCCTGTTGGAGCTTGTGTGGGTATGAAAGGATCTCGTATTCACGGAATTGTTCGTGAGTTAGGAAACGAAAATATCGACGTAATCAACTATACAAGTAATATTCAATTGTTTATTACAAGAGCATTAAGCCCTGCAAAAGTTTCTTCAATCAAAATTGATGAAGAAAATAAAAGAGCTGAAGTTTTCTTGAAATTAGAAGAAGTTTCTAAAGCAATTGGTAGAGGTGGTCATAATATAAAATTAGCGGGTCAGCTAACTGGCTACGAGCTAGATGTTATCAGAGAAGGTGATGTTGCTAGTGGCGAAGATGATGACGTTGAATTAACTGAGTTTTCAGATGAAATTGAAGGCTGGGTTATCGAAGAATTTGCAAAAATTGGTTTAGATACAGCTAGAAGTATCTTGAAGCAAGAAGTAGAAGATTTAGTAAGAAGAACAGATTTAGAAGAGGAAACGATTCTTGATGTTATGAAAATACTAAAAGAAGAGTTTGATAGCTAGTTATCTGCTCTAACAACACAACGAAAAAGGTAATAATAAAAAGGTTATATGTCTGAAGAGAGAGTAATAAGAATAAACAAGGTTTTAAGGGAATTAAATATTTCGTTAGAAAGAGCTGTTGATTATCTAAAAGATAAGGGGATTGCTATTGATGCAAATCCAAATGCGAAAATTTCTGATAGCGAATTTAATATCCTACAAAGCCAATTTGCGGGCGATAAGGGGAATAAAGAAGCTTCTAAAGAAGTTGGTGAAGAGAAAAGAAAAGAAAAAGAAGCTTTGCGTGTAGAACGTGAAAAGGAAATTGAAGACAAACGCAGACAAGACGAGGAACGCCAAAAGCAACAAGAGATTATAAAAGCGAGAGCTGTTGTAACCGGACCTGTGCAGGTTGGTAAAATTGATTTAAATCCGAAGAAACCTACTGTTGTTTCTCCTCCTGCTGAAGAACCAGTTAAGGTAGAAGAACCAAAAGTTGTTGTTGCTCCAACTCAACCAGAAAAACCTGTTCAGAAAGAAATTGTACAGCCTGAGCCAGTGGTTCCTGTTGTTTCTGAAGAGAAAAAGGTAGAAAAGCCTATTATTACAGAGAAAAAAGAAGTTAAAGAAGTGAAAGCAGAAACTTCAAAAGTAGCTCAGGAACCAGTTGTTTCAACTGACCCTGCAACTGCGGAGGAAACTATCACTACACAATATCAAAAATTATCTGGAACTACTCTTACAGGTCAGACAATTGATTTATCTCAATTTAATAAGCCTAAGAAAAAGAAAGAAGATCCAAAGATAACTCCTAATAAACCAGGAGCTCCGGGAGCCGGAAATAACGCTAATAAAAATAAGCGTAAAAGAATTGCTCCTAAACCGGGAACTCCGGGTGCGCCAAAACCTGCTACAGGTCATGCGCCGGGAACTCCAAATCCTAATAAAATTACACCAAATACTGGTGGTGGAGGTTTTAATGCAAACAGAAGTGCAAGACCAGGTTTTGTAAAAGGAAACCGTCCTGCAATTGTTGCTAAAGTTGAGCCTACTGAAGAGGAAGTAAAAAACCAAATTAGAGAGACTCTTGAAAAGCTTCAGGGTAAAGGTGGAAAATCAAAAGCTGCTAAATACAGAAGAGATAAAAGAGATACGCACCGTCAGAAATCTGATGAAGAGCAAAGAGCAATTGACGAAGGAAGTAAAACTATTAAAGTTACTGAGTTTGTTACTGTAGGTGAAATTGCGATCATGATGGATGTGCCGATTACTAAAGTAATTGGAACTTGTATGTCTCTTGGAATCATGGTTACCATGAACCAACGTTTAGATGCTGAAACATTAACTATTGTAGCAGATGAATTTGGTTACGAAGTTGAGTTTATTACAGTTGATATCGAAGATGCTATTGAAGTAATCGAAGATAAAGAAGAAGATTTAGTAGTTAGAGCACCGATTGTTACTGTAATGGGTCACGTCGATCACGGTAAAACATCTTTACTGGATTATATCCGTAAAGAAAATGTTATCGCAGGTGAGTCTGGAGGTATTACACAGCACATTGGAGCTTATGGAGTAACTTTAGACAATGGTCAAAAAATCGCATTCTTAGATACACCGGGTCACGAGGCGTTTACCGCGATGCGTGCACGTGGAGCTCAGGTTACCGATATTGCTATTATCGTTGTTGCTGCGGATGATGATATCATGCCACAAACAAAAGAAGCAATTTCTCACGCACAAGCTGCGGGAGTACCAATTATATTTGCTATCAATAAAATTGATAAACCAAATGCTAATGTTGAAAAAATTAAAGAGCGTTTGGCTAGTATGAATTTACTTGTTGAAGATTGGGGTGGAAAAATTCAGTCACATGATATTTCTGCAAAAGTAGGAACAGGAGTAAAAGAGTTATTAGAAAAAGTTTTATTAGAAGCTGAAATCTTAGACTTAAAAGCAAATCCAAATAAAGCGGCTCAGGGAACTGTAGTTGAGGCTTTCCTTGATAAAGGAAAAGGATATGTTTCTACAATTTTAGTTCAACAAGGAACATTGAAAATTGGAGATTATATGTTGGCGGGTAAACATCATGGTAAGATTAAAGCTATGCATGATGAAAGAGGGCATACTGTTCTTGAAGCAGGTCCTTCGACTCCGGTATCAGTGTTAGGTTTAGATGGTGCTGCAACTGCAGGTGATAAGTTCAATGTATTTGAAGATGAAAAAGAAGCAAAACAAATTGCATCGAAACGTTCTCAATTAATGCGTGAACAATCTGTACGTACACAACGTCATATTACACTTGATGAAATTGGTCGTCGTATTGCACTTGGTCAGTTTAAAGAATTAAACGTGATCCTTAAAGGAGACGTTGATGGATCTGTTGAAGCATTATCAGATTCGTTCTCTAAACTTTCTACAGAAGAAGTTCAAATTAATATTATCCATAAAGGTGTTGGAGCAATTACTGAAACTGACGTTATGTTGGCTTCTGCTTCTGATGCGATCATTATCGGATTTAACGTTCGTCCTGCTGGAAATGCCAGACAACTTGCAGATAAAGAAGAAATCGATATCCGTTACTACTCTATTATCTACGCTGCTATCGATGACTTGAAGGATGCGATGGAAGGAATGTTAGCTCCAGAGATGAAAGAAGAGATTTTAGGAACTGCTGAGATCCGTGAGATCTTCAAAATTTCTAAAGTAGGTTCAATCGCTGGTTGTATGGTGATGGATGGTAAAATCATGAGAAGTTCTAAAATTAGAGTTATCAGAGAAGGAGTAGTGGTGCATACAGGAGAGCTTGTTGCATTGAAACGTTTCAAAGATGATGTTAAAGAAGTTTCTAAAGGATACGATTGTGGTATTCAGATCAAAGGTTATAATGATATCGAAGAAAGAGATGTTATTGAAGCATACCATGAAGTTGCAATCAAAAAGAAATTGAAATAATATTCAATAATTATATTTTAAAGTCCCAATGAAAATTGGGACTTTTTTTGTGGTTGTTTTTTTTGTGAAATGATATTCCGGGTTAATTTATAATTAAAAAGAAGTGTTTGAATTGTTTCAAATTTTAATGTTATTTTTGATAAAACTATTTTTATATGAAACGATTATTGTACACTGTTGTTATTTTTATAAGTATTTCGAGTCAGTCTTTTTCTCAGGAAGCTGTAGAGAAAAAAGGACCGCCATCAGGTAATGCTGTAGTTGGGGATTATTATGGCGCTGATGTGTCTAAAATAGCTGAAGTAAAGGCGATTTCAGTTAAGGAATTAGAAGGTAAATTACAGCAAGAGAAAAAGGCGGAAAATGTTACTGTAAAAGGAATGGTGACCGATGTTTGCCCGAAAAAAGGATGTTGGGTGACTCTTAAAACAGAGGATGGGACTTCCTTTTTTGTAAAAATGAAAGATTACGCCTTTTTTGTGCCTACTGCATTAAAAGGAAAAAATGTTGTCTTAGAAGGTAATGCCGAGAAAGAAATAACGTCTGTAGAGGAGCTTAAGCATTATGCTAAAGATGCTAAAAAAGCGAAATCAGAGATAGATGCCATTACGGTTCCGAAAGAAGAAATAAGATTCTTGGCAAATGGAATAAAAGTGGTGAACTAGTCAGTTATATTTAAAGCTTCAATGAAAATTGGAGCTTTTTTTATTGGTAAAACTTGGGTTTAGAGAGCTTTTTTTTTAATTTTTGAACGTGAATTTACTAGATATCACAGCAAGGTTACCTGGGGTGTTTTAACTCGTGTGGGGAATATTTGAGTTAATTTTATCTATACAGTGTATGTAGAATATTTGCTTCAGTTTTTTTCTGATAAAAAGGTGTGTTTGTTTGCCATTAGGCAAATAAAAAAGCGAGATAAAATCTCGCTTTTTGTGTGTTTGATAATTGCTTTTTACTTGCCAGGTTTGATTAAAAAAACGCTTTTATATCTTTTTTTGATCTCTGCCAAATTGCGTTCTGCTTCTATTCGCGTTTTAAAATTCCCTACCATTACCTTATAATTTGGTGTATTGAAAATTATTGTTCCGTCTATAGTGTTAAATTCTCTTTTAAAATCCGATAACGTTTTCTTTGCTTCTTCGCTTTTGCCGCTAAAGATTTGAATTTTGTAAGTGTCATTTGTATTTATTGACGTGTTAATTTTTCTTTTATCACTCAATAATTGCTCAAATTTAGGATCTTGATTTACTATTAAATTTTGGTCTTGAGCATGAATATTATATGCTAAAGTGATCATTGTTAATGTTAAGAAAACTCTTTTTGAAGGGGTTAAAATTCTCATAATGTGATGGTTTTTATGCGAAATTACTATTTAAAGTTTGTATATAAAATTTTAATATTATTTAGAATTGATATAAATTGATATTTAAGAGTATTTTAAGGTTTTGAGAATAGTTCATAAGTCGTATTTTTGTGCAAGTTTTAAAAGAAGGTATTAGTTTTTCGTTGATTTGTTATAGAAAAAATCATACCAAAAATTAGTAGATAATTATTATACTATATGAAAAAGGTGGGTAACCATAATTCGATCTCAAGAAAATTATTACTTAGCTTATCGCTAACGTTAATTTTCTCCCTAACTTCATTTGCTCAAGAAGCTGCTGCTCCGGCGGCGCCTGAAGCTGCTGCTCCGGCTGCTGCTGCAGGTGGTGATCCAGTAAAAGGGAAAGAACTTTTTAATGCAAATTGCGCTGCATGTCACAAATTAGATGCTAAGTCAACAGGTCCGGCCCTAAGAGGGGTTGCTGCCAAACATGATATGGCATGGATTTACAAGTGGGTGCATAACAGCTCTGAAATGATTAAATCAGGGGATCCTGTTGCTGTTAAATTATTTGAAGAGCACAACAAGTCAGTAATGACTTCTTTTCCTCAATTATCAACAGGTGATATTGACAACATTATTGCTTATACTTCTGAAGTGAAAGCTGAGCCTGCTGCAGGTGCTCCTGGTGCGGCTACTCCTCCTGGAACTAATGTTGAAGGTGGCGGAATTTCAAATAACATTATTTTAGGAGCTCTTGCTCTTGTAATGGCTATCTTGGTAGTTATGTTGTTCATGGTGAACAAAGTGTTAACGAAAGTAGCAAGTAATAATGGTATTGTAGTTGCTCCAAAAGAAGCTAGGACTCCAATCTGGAAAGCTTTTGCTAAAAACCAATTCCTGGTTTTAGTTACTTCTATATTCTTGCTTTTGGCAAGTGGTTATTTTGTGTATGCGTACTTAATGCAAGTAGGTGTTGATCAAAATTATGAGCCAATTCAGCCAATTCACTATTCTCATAAAATTCACGCTGGTGATAACGAAATCAATTGTAAATATTGTCACTCTGCTGCTCGTGTGAGTAAAAGTGCTGGTATTCCATCTTTGAATGTTTGTATGAACTGTCATAAAAATATTTCTGAAGTTGCTGAAACTACTGCTACTCCTGAGTACAGCAAAGCATTTTACGATGCTCAAATCCAAAAATTATACGATGCTGTTGGCTGGGATAAAGCTAAACAGGAGTATACTGGAAAAACGCAGCCTGTAAAATGGGTTCGTATTCATAATCTTCCTGATTTTGTTTACTTCAACCACTCACAACACGTTAATGTTGCAGGAGTTGAATGTCAAACTTGTCACGGTCCAGTGCAGGAATTTGAGATCATGAAGCAATATTCTAAATTAACAATGGGATGGTGTATTGATTGCCATAGAAAAACTGATGTTAAGATGGAAGGTAATGCTTACTATGATAAAATTCATGCTGAACTTTCTAAAAAATACGGTGTAGAAAAATTGACTGCAGCGCAAATGGGAGGTTTAGAATGCGGTAAATGCCACTATTAATCGAATTATTAAGATTTTAATATTTATATACAATGTCATCAAACAAAAAATACTGGAAAAGTGTTGAAGAACTAGAGAATAGTTCTATTGTTGAGGCGCTTAGAAATAACGAATTTGTTGAAGAAATTCCTACTGAAGAATTCTTAGGAAATGCAGATGCTTTAGCTTCATCTGGAACTTCACGTCGTGACTTTTTAAAGTACGTAGGATTTAGTACTGCAGCGGTTACGCTTGCTGCCTGCGAAGGTCCTGTTCACAAGTCTATACCATATGTTTTACAACCAGAACAAATCATTCCTGGTGTTGCAGATTATTATGCAACTACTGTTTTTGATGGTTTTGATTTTGCTAACTTATTAGTAAAAACTCGTGAGGGTCGTCCAATTAAAATTGATAACAATACTATTTCTGGATCTAAGTTTTCAGCCAATGCTAGAATTCATGCGTCTATCCTGTCATTGTATGACAGTATGCGTTTGAAAGAGCCTAAATTGGACGGAAAAAATGGTAGCTGGTCTGCTGTTGATTTGAGAATAAAATCAAGTCTTGCTGAAGCAAAAGCAAAAGGCGGACAAGTGGTATTGTTGACAAATACTTTGGCGAGTCCATCTACTGAAAAATTAATTGGTGAATTCATTGCTAAAAATCCTAATGCAAAACATGTTGTTTATGATGCAGTTTCTTCATCAGAAGCGTTGGATGCATTCGAAACAGTTTACGGAGAAAGAGCGCTTGTTGATTATGATTTTTCAAAAGCTTCTTTAATCGTTTCTGTTGGTGCTGATTTCTTAGGAGACTGGCAAGGTGGTGGATATGATTCAGGATATGCTCAGGGAAGAATTCCTGCCGGGCCTACTGGATCTAAGAAAATGTCTCGTCACTTTCAGTTAGAATCAAACATGACATTGTCTGGAGCTGCTGCTGATAAGCGTATTCCTATGAGTAGTGCTGATCAAAAACAAGCTTTAGTTCAAATTTATAATATAATTACAGGATCTTCTGTAGCTAATTCTTTAGATGCTAAGTTTAAACCAGAAGTAGTTAAAGCTGCTCAACAGTTAAAACTTGCTGGTGCTAAAGGAGTATTAGTTTCAGGTCTTGAAGATAAAAATGCTCAATTATTAGTTTTAGCGATCAATCAGGTATTGGCGAGTGAAGCTTTTAATACTGCAGGTACAAGACAAATTAGAAAAGGATCTAATGCGGTTGTGACTCAATTGGTAAAAGATATGAATGCTGGAAGTGTTCATACTTTAATCATGAGCGGAATTAATCCGGTTTATACTTTAGCTGATTCAGCTTCTTTTGTATCTGGATTGAAAAAAGTAAAAACGTCAGTTGCGTTTTCTTTAAAAGAAGATGAAACTGCATCTATAACTACAATTGCTGCTCCGGCACCTCATTATTTAGAGGCTTGGGGAGATGTTGTAATTACAAAAGGAACTTATAGTTTGACTCAGCCAACTATTCGTCCTATCTTTAACACAAAACAATTTCAAGACGTTTTATTATCATTAAACGGAACTCCTGGAAATTTCTATGATTATATCAAAGCTAATTCAGCTTCAATTATCGTAGGTTCATCTTGGAACAAAGTTTTACATGATGGTGTTTTTGTTATTGGTTCATCTGCTTTATCTGCTGGATCTGTTGATTATGCTGCTGCTGCAAGTGCTGTTGCAAAATCAAAATCTGCTGGAGATTTCGAATTAGTATTGTATACTAAAACAGGTATGGGTGACGGTCAACAAGCAAACAATCCTTGGTTGCAAGAGTTTCCTGATCCAATCACAAGAGTTTCTTGGGATAACTATGTTACAGTTTCGAATGCTGATGCTAAAAAATATAACTTATCAAATGAAATTGTTGCAAACGGAGGTTTAAACGGAAGTTATGCTACAATTACTACTGCTGATGGTTTAAAATTAGAGAACGTTCCTGTAATTGTGCAGCCAGGACAAGCTGTTGGTACAGTTGGTTTAGCATTAGGTTACGGTCGTAAGGCTGCTTTAAAAGAAGAAATGGTAGTAGGTTTAAATGCTTACTCATTATATAAAAACTTCAATAGTGTTCAATCTGTTACTATTGCGAAAGCAAATGGTGTTCATGAGTTTGCTTGTGTTCAGGGACAGAAAACATTAATGGGTAGAGGAGATATTATTAAAGAAACTTCTCTTGAGATTTTTAATACTAAAGATGCTGAACACTGGAACGAACAACCAATGGTATCTTTAGATCACGAAGAAGTAAAAGCTACAACTGTTGATTTGTGGGAATCATTTGATCGTACTACAGGACATCACTTTAACCTTTCTATTGACTTAAACGCTTGTACAGGTTGTGGAGCATGTGTTATTGCTTGTCACGCGGAAAACAACGTGCCAGTTGTAGGTAAAGCAGAGGTAAGAAGAAGTCGTGATATGCACTGGTTGCGTATTGACAGATATTACTCTTCTGAAAGTACTTTTGAAGGAGATAACGAAAGAAAAGATAATATAGCTGGTTTATCTAGTTCATTGTCTACATTTAACGAAATGGAAAAACCTGGAGATAATCCACAAGTTTCTTTCCAACCAGTAATGTGTCAACACTGTAATCACGCACCATGTGAGACAGTTTGTCCGGTTGCTGCAACATCTCACGGTCGTGAAGGTCAAAACCACATGGCATACAACAGATGTGTTGGTACTCGTTATTGTGCAAACAACTGTCCGTATAAAGTACGTCGTTTCAACTGGTTCTTGTACAACAAAAACAGTGAATTCGATTACCACATGAATGATGATTTAGGTCGTATGGTATTAAACCCAGACGTAAACGTTCGTTCTCGTGGAGTTATGGAAAAATGTTCTATGTGTATTCAAATGACACAGGCGACTAAATTGAAAGCAAAAAATGAAGGTCGTCCGGTTGCTGATGGAGAATTCCAAACAGCTTGTTCAAATGCTTGTTCTTCTGGAGCAATGATATTTGGTGATGTTAATGATGCTGAAAGTAAAGTTGCTAAATTGGCGGCTGATGATAGATCATACCACTTATTAGAGCATGTTGGAACAAAACCTAATGTGGTTTACCATGTTAAAGTTAGAAATACTTAGAATAAATTATTAATTAAGAAACATATAAAGGATTATGTCGTCTCACTACGAAGCACCCATTAGAAAACCTTTAGTTATAGGTGATAAATCTTATCACGATGTAACTGTAGATGTAGCTGCCCCTGTTGAAGGGCCAGCAAACAAACATTGGTGGATTGTATTTTCAATCGCATTAATAGCCTTCCTTTGGGGGTTAGGTTGTATTATTTACACCGTATCTACCGGTATTGGAACATGGGGATTAAATAAAACAGTTGGTTGGGCCTGGGATATCACGAACTTCGTTTGGTGGGTTGGTATTGGTCACGCCGGAACATTAATTTCTGCGGTATTATTACTTTTCCGTCAACGTTGGAGAATGGCAATTAACCGTTCTGCAGAAGCTATGACTATCTTCTCGGTAGTTCAGGCAGGTTTATTTCCAATTATTCACATGGGACGTCCATGGTTAGCATACTGGGTTTTACCTATTCCAAATCAATTTGGATCATTATGGGTAAACTTTAACTCACCATTGCTTTGGGACGTTTTCGCGATTTCAACCTACCTTTCAGTATCATTGGTTTTCTGGTGGACTGGTTTATTACCTGACTTTGCAATGCTACGTGATAGAGCAATAACACCTTTTAATAAACGAGTATATTCTATCCTAAGTTTTGGATGGAGTGGTAGAGCTAAAGACTGGCAGCGTTTTGAAGAAGTATCTTTAGTATTAGCTGGTTTGGCTACTCCTCTTGTACTTTCTGTACACACGATTGTATCGATGGACTTTGCTACTTCTGTAATCCCGGGATGGCATACAACAATCTTCCCTCCGTACTTCGTTGCGGGAGCGGTATTCTCAGGATTTGCAATGGTAAATACCTTGTTGATCGTTATGAGAAAAGTTTCTAACCTTGAGGCGTATATTACACTACAACATATCGAGTTAATGAACATTGTAATTATGATTACAGGTTCTATCGTAGGGGTAGCATATATCACTGAGTTATTCGTAGCTTGGTATTCAGGTGTAGAATATGAGCAATATGCGTTCTTGAACAGAGCTACCGGACCTTACTGGTGGGCATATTGGTCGATGATGACTTGTAACGTTTTCTCTCCACAATTTATGTGGTTCAAGAAATTAAGAACAAGTATCATGTTTTCATTTATTATTTCGATTGTAGTAAACATCGGAATGTGGT
The DNA here is from genome assembly GCF_009664855.1 of Flavobacterium sp. SLB02. Lineage (GTDB taxonomy): Bacteria > Bacteroidota > Bacteroidia > Flavobacteriales > Flavobacteriaceae > Flavobacterium. The sequence goes on along the minus strand of NZ_CP045928.1, from coordinate 4,478,787 downwards.
TTGAAAGATTCGTAATTATTGTTACTTCTTTACATAGAGATTACCTTCCATCTTCTTGGACAATGTTCTCACCAACATTTGTTGATATTGGAATTTTCATCGGAACGATTGGTTTCTTCTTCGTATTGTTTTTATTATACTCTAGAACATTCCCTGTAATTGCTCAGGCAGAGGTTAAAACAATTTTGAAAGGAACAGGAGATAATTACATTAGAGAAAGAGCAAATAAAGATACACATCATGAGTAATAAAGTAATATACGCCATTTATAATGACGATGATATTTTGATGGATGCAGTAAAGAAAACCAGAGCTGCTCATCATCATATTGAAGAGGTTTTTACTCCATTCCCAGTTCACGGATTGGATAAAGCTATGGGTTTAGCACCAACAAGATTAGCAATTTGTGCTTTCTTATACGGATGTGTTGGTATTTCTGTTGCAACAACCATGATGAGTTATATCATGATTCATGACTGGCCACAAGATATTGGAGGTAAACCAAGTTTTAGCTTCATTCAGAACATGCCAGCATTTGTTCCGATTATGTTTGAAATGACAGTATTTTTTGCTGCTCACTTAATGGTTATTACTTTTTATATGAGAAGTAGATTATGGCCATTCAAACAAGCTGAGAATCCTGATGTAAGAACAACAGATGACCATTTTTTAATGGAAGTTGCCGTAAATGATAACGAAGCAGAACTAGTTTCTTTCTTTGAAGGTACAGGAGCTGTTGAAGTTAAAGTAATTGAAAAGAATTAATTGTAGCTATGAAAAGGATATATAAAATAACACTTTTAGTTGGTATAACTATTTTAGTTTCATCATGCCACAATACTTCGGCACCAAACTATCAGTATTTCCCTAATATGTATGAATCTTTGGCATATGAGCCATATTCGGAGGCAAAAATATTTAAGGGTGGAAAAGAAGGACAACTTCCTGCAGAAGGAAGTATCAATAGAGGTTTTGAGCCTTATGAATATGAAAATTCAACTGCTGGTTATGAATTGGCTAAAGCTAATTTAAAATCACCTTTGGATTCTATCGAAAGAAATTCCGGAAAAGGAAAAGAACTTTTCGAAATTTACTGTATCAGTTGTCATGGTGCAACTGGAAACGGTAAAGGTAAATTGGTTGAAAGAGAAAAATTTCTTGGAGTACCTAGCTATAAAGACAGAGAAATCACTGAAGGAAGTATCTTTCACGTTGAAACTTATGGTTTAAATGCAATGGGTTCACATGCAAATCAATTAAGTGCCCACGAACGTTGGTTAGTTGCTGACTATGTTCTAAAACTAAAAAGCCAATTATAATTGTTGAACAAACTGATCGTAATAGATATGTATACATTTTCAAGTAAATTAAAAACTTTTTCTATCATCCTAATGGCCCTTGGTATATTAGGAATTGGATATGGTTTTTTAACTGCTCCTAAAGATATTCAAGAAGTTGAGAAAATTCTAGCTGCAGACGCACATGGATCTCATGGTGCTGCACATGAAGCAACAGCAGAAACTTCACATCAAGAAGCCGGACATCACGAAGCTGCTGAAGCTTCACATGATTCGCACAAAGGTGGCGAGCATGCAAAGGTTAACGCTACTGATGAGCACGAAAAACATTTAACACATGTATTGCACCAATTGCAAAATAAGCCTTGGTCAGCTTTATATGTTGCATGTATTTTCTTCTTGCTTCTTTCTATGGGAACTTTAGCATTTTATGCTATTCAACAAGTTGCTCAGGCAGGTTGGTCTCCGGTTTTGTTTAGAGTTATGCAGGGAATAACAGCTTATTTACCAATAGGTTCTCTTATTTTCTTTATTATTTTAATTCTTTGTGGATTACACTTTAATCACATATTTGTATGGTTAGGTGAAGGTGTTACGGATCCAACAAGTGCAAACTATGATAAAATTATTGCAGGAAAAGCAGGTTATTTAAACTTTACTTTCTGGATTATTAGAGCTGCTATCTTTTTAGTAGGATGGAATTTGTACCGTTACCAATCTAGAAAAAATTGTTTAGCTCAGGATGAAGCAAATGATGATCTATACTACAAAAAGAACTTTAAGTTAACCGCTGGTTTTTTAGTATTCTTTATCGTTTCTGAGTCTATCATGTCTTGGGACTGGATTATGTCAATCGATCCACACTGGTTCAGTACTTTATTTGGATGGTATGTATTCGCATCTTTCTTTGTAAGTGGTATTACTGCAATCGCATTAGTTACTGTATATTTAAAATCTAAAGGATATTTAGAATATGTAAATACAAGCCATATTCACGATTTAGCAAAATTTATGTTTGGTATCAGTGTTTTCTGGACTTATTTATGGTTCTCTCAATTCATGTTAATATGGTATGCTAATATTCCTGAAGAGGTAACATATTTCGTAACAAGAATTCAATTATACAATCTGCCATTCTTTGGTGCTGTAGTTATGAACTTTGTGTTCCCATTATTAATATTAATCAATACAGACTTTAAACGTCTTAGCTGGGTAATTGTAATGGCTGGTGTTGTTATCTTACTAGGTCACTATGTAGATTTCTTTAATATGATTATGCCTGGTACAGTTGGCGATAAATGGTTTATTGGAGTTTCTGAAATTGCATCTATACTTTTCTTCTTAGGTTTGTTTATTTTTGTAGTGTTTACTGCATTAACTAAAGCTCCTTTGTTAGCAAAAAGAAATCCTTTCATTGAAGAAAGTAAACATTTTCATTATTAATATTTAAAGAAGTAAACAGATGACAAGTTTGTTGGTAATTATAGTTTTAGTTTTATTAGCAGTTGCATTATGGCAATTGACCAAGATATTTGATCTTACTCAAGTGGGATCTTCTTCGGACGATTCTCAAGTTGCATCAGATAATGATAATAATATTCAGGGATATGTTATGTTTGGCTTTTTGGCTTTCATATATATATTTACAATTTACGGTTTACTTAAATGGGGTAATTTAGCACTTCATACTCCTGCTTCTGAGCATGGGCTTTTGGTAGATAACTTAATGAATATTACCTGGGTTTTAATTTTTGTAGTGCAATTTATTACACAAGGTTTATTGTACTGGTTTTCTTTTAAAAATAGAGGACACAAAGATAAAAAAGCATTATTCTTTGCTGATAGTAATAAATTAGAGGCAATTTGGAGTATTATTCCATCTGTAGTTTTGGCTTGTTTAATTCTTTACGGATTATATGCTTGGAACAATATCATGTTCGTTGACAAAGATGAGGACGTAATCGAAATCGAATTATATGCACAACAGTTCAAATGGACTGCAAGATATGCCGGTAATGATAATGTTTTAGGAAAAGCTAACGTTCGTTTGATCGAAGGTATCAATACTTTAGGTGTTGATATGTCTGATAAAAACTCGGCTGATGATATTGTAGTTTCTGAATTGCATATTCCAAAAGGTAAAAAAGTACATTTCAAAATGCGTTCTCAAGACGTATTACACTCAGCTTACATGCCTCACTTTAGAGCGCAAATGAACTGTGTTCCTGGAATGGTTACTGAGTTTGCTTTTATTCCAACTTATACAACTGCTGAATACAGAGAGTTGCCTTTTATGGTGGAGAAAGTTGCAAACATCAACAAACTTAGAGCTGAAAAAAGCGTTGAGTTAGTTGCTAAAGGTGGTACAGCTTTAGATCCTTATACATTTGATTATTTATTATTATGTAATAAAATTTGTGGAGCTTCTCACTACAACATGCAAATGAAAGTGGTTGTTGATACTCCGGAAGATTATAAAAAATGGTTAAGCGAAAAAACTACTTTAGCTCAGGATATTAAAGCGGCAGCAGCTGCTAAAGCACCGGCTGAAGGAGCAAAAGCGACTACAGATAGTACCGCTAAAGATACTGTTAAAACGGTAATTGATACTGTTAAAGCAGCTATAGCTAAAGTTGCTATGAAATAATATTTATTAAGAAAATTTAAAGTACACATATATGTCAGCAGAAGCGCACGGTCACGATCACGGACACGATCACGAGCACGAACATCATCATAAAGAAACGTTCATTACTAAATATATTTTTAGTATTGATCATAAAATGATTGCTAAGCAATACTTAATAACCGGTATTATCATGGGTATTATTGGTATTGCAATGTCCTTGCTTTTTAGAATGCAATTAGCATGGCCAGAGGAGTCTTTTAAAATCTTTAATGTTTTATTAGGAGATAAATTTGCACCTGATGGTGTGATGGCAAATGATATTTATTTGGCTTTAGTTACAATTCACGGTACCATCATGGTATTCTTTGTACTAACGGCTGGTTTAAGTGGTACTTTTAGTAACTTACTTATTCCACTTCAAATTGGAGCAAGAGATATGGCCTCTGGATTCATGAACATGATTTCATACTGGTTGTTTTTCTTGTCTGCTGTAATTATGTTATCTTCTTTATTTGTTGAGGCTGGACCAGCTTCTGCGGGTTGGACAATTTATCCTCCATTAAGTGCTTTACCACAAGCGATTCCGGGTTCTGGAACAGGTATGACTTTATGGTTAGTTTCTATGGCTATCTTTATTGCATCTTCATTAATGGGATCTTTAAATTACATTGTAACTGTTATCAACTTAAGAACAAAAGGAATGTCTATGACTAGACTTCCACTTACAATCTGGACATTTTTCGTAACAGCTATTATTGGTGTTATTTCTTTCCCTGTATTGTTATCTGCAGCTTTATTATTGATTTTTGACAGAAGTTTTGGTACATCATTCTTCTTATCTGATATCTATATCGCAGGAGAAGTTTTACATTACCAAGGAGGTTCTCCAGTACTATTTGAACACTTATTCTGGTTCTTAGGACACCCTGAGGTTTATATCGTAATCTTACCAGCAATGGGTCTTGTTTCTGAAATTATGGCTACGAACTCTCGTAAACCAATCTTCGGATACAGAGCGATGATTATGTCAGTTCTTGCAATTGCATTTTTATCTACAATTGTTTGGGGTCACCACATGTTTATTTCAGGTATGAATCCTTTCTTAGGATCTGTATTTACCTTTACTACTTTATTGATTGCAATTCCATCTGCTGTAAAAGCGTTCAACTGGATTACAACTTTATGGAAAGGTAACCTACAATTCAACCCTGCAATGTTATTCTCTATCGGAATGGTTTCTACTTTCATCACTGGAGGTTTAACCGGAATCATCTTAGGAGATAGTACCTTAGATATTAACGTTCACGATACTTACTTTGTAATTGCTCACTTTCACTTAGTAATGGGTATCTCTGCACTTTACGGAATGTTTGCTGGTATTTACCACTGGTTCCCTAAAATGTACGGAAGAATGTTAAACAAAAACTTAGGTTATATTCACTTTTGGGTAACAGCAGTTTGTGCTTACGGAGTTTTCTTTCCAATGCACTTTATCGGATTAGCTGGTTTACCAAGACGTTATTATACAAACACAAACTTCCCATTATTTGATGATTTACAAAATGTGAATGTTTTAATTACGACATTTGCTCTTGTAGGAGGTGCGTTCCAATTAGTATTCTTGTACAACTTCTTTAGTAGTATTTTCTATGGTAAGAAAGCAGTTCAGAATCCATGGAAATCGACAACATTAGAGTGGACTACTCCGGTAGAACATATTCACGGTAACTGGCCAGGTGAAATTCCTCACGTATACCGTTGGCCATATGACTACAGTAACCCAAATCACGATGTAGATTTTGTTCCTCAAAATGTACCAATGAAAGAAGGTGAAGAAGTTTTACACCACTAAAAATATTTAAAAAAAGACCATCTGAAAAGATGGTCTTTTTTATTTTTATAAATTCCAATATTTTAAATTCCAAATTCCAATATTTTAAATTCCAAATTCCAAACGTGTTTAGCATTGTATTAGAGTTTGGGATTTTAATTGAATGATGTTGAAGTTTTTCTTCTCTATATTAACGGAAAAGTGTTTGTCATCATGTTGGAATTTGGAATTTAAAATATTGGAATTTGATCCCATAACGGTAGGGTTTTATTTGGGAGTTAATCTATTTTACAAACTGATTACTTTGTCTATCTTTGTAAAATGAATGAGAACCTAGATCCCACTACAAATGGGTACAATCCAGAAGAATTAGATCTTGAAAAAAGATTACGTCCGCTGTCATTTGATGATTTCGCCGGACAAGATCAAGTTTTAGAGAATTTAAAAGTTTTTGTTGCTGCAGCCAATCAACGTGGTGAAGCACTTGATCATACACTTTTTCATGGACCTCCCGGATTAGGTAAAACTACTTTGGCTAATATTTTGGCCAATGAACTTGAAGTAGGAATCAAAATTACCTCAGGTCCTGTTTTAGATAAGCCTGGTGATTTAGCAGGTCTTTTGACTAATCTTGATGAAAGAGATGTTCTGTTCATTGATGAAATTCATCGTTTAAGTCCAATTGTCGAAGAATATTTATATTCGGCAATGGAAGATTTTAAAATTGATATTATGATCGAGTCTGGCCCAAATGCCAGAACGGTACAAATCAATTTGAATCCTTTTACTTTAATTGGTGCTACAACTCGTTCAGGATTATTAACTGCGCCAATGCGTGCCCGTTTCGGGATTTCATCACGATTACAATATTATACTACAGAACTTTTGACCAGTATTGTCGAAAGAAGTTCTTCTATACTTAGAATGCCAATCTCCTTAGATGCTGCTATAGAAATAGCCGGTAGAAGTCGTGGAACTCCTCGTATAGCCAATGCATTGTTGCGTAGAGTACGTGATTTTGCACAAATAAAAGGAAACGGAACTATCGATCTTGAAATTGCACGTTATGCTTTGAAAGCGCTTAATGTTGATGCTCACGGATTGGATGAAATGGATAATAAGATCTTATTGACCATCATTAATAAATTTAAAGGTGGACCTGTTGGACTTTCAACTCTGGCAACAGCCGTATCTGAAAGTAGTGAAACTATTGAAGAGGTTTATGAACCGTTCCTGATTCAGGAAGGATTTATCATGCGTACACCACGTGGTCGTGAAGTAACAGATAAAGCCTATAAGCATTTAGGGAAATTAAACACTAACATTCAGGGCGGATTGTTTTAATTATAATCAAAATGTCTGAAAATAGAAAATATAATTACCCGAACAGGCTTTCGATATTGAGATTCTTTCTGGATGTAGAAGGAGTGCGTAAAAATCCAATTCCTTTTCATAAAAGATATTTTGATCAGTTTGGAGATTCCTTTTCTCTTAAAATTGGTATTTCTAAACATATCATCTTGTCAAGAGATAATGTGATTGCTGAATATATTTTACAGAAGAATCAAAAGAATTATCATAAATCTAAATTTCAATCGGTATACCTTTCAAAGTATTTAGGAAAGGGACTTTTGACTGTTGATGGAGATTTTTGGCTGAAGCAAAGAAGGCTAATTCAACCTGCTTTTCATAAGCAGAAGATGAATCAGTTGGTTGAAAACATGAATCAGACTATTGCTTCAGAATTAAAAGATTTAGTGGAAGACAAATCAATTGATCTTTTTCCTGTAATGAGTCAGTTAGCTTTTAATGTGGTAGCGAAGTCATTGTTCCAGCTTTCAATTTCAGAAGAAAAATTAAATAGAATAAAATTTATTATCGAAGAAGTCCAGAATTTTTTAATAAAAGAAATTAGACTTCCGCATAAAGCATGGTGGTTTTCGTTAAGCGGCCAAGTAAAAAAACATCTGGAACTTGCTGAAGAAAATAATAGCATAATTAAGGAAATTATTGAGCAAAGAATGACTTCGAAAGAAGAAATTAATGACTTGCTCAATATGCTGCTTGAAACCCGATATGAAGATACAGGCGAAGGAATGAGCGTGAGTCAGTTAGTCGATGAAATTAAAGTTTTGTTTATTGCCGGACATGAAACCACAGCAAATGCCTTGACTTTTACGCTGCATCTTTTAGCGAGAAATCCTGACATACAGCAAAAAGTTTTTGATGAGATTAGCGAAATAGAATCTCAAACAAATGATCTTGTTGAGCAGTTACAGAAAATGACGTATACTAATGCCGTTTTAAACGAATCAATGCGTTTGTATCCGCCTGCATGGATTACCGATCGACAAAATGTTACCGATGATACACTTGCCGGTTATCATATAAAAAAAGAAACTTTAATTGGAGTTTCTTTCTACGAACTGCATCGAAATCCAAAATACTGGACAAATCCGGAAGAGTTTGATCCGGAACGATTTCTTGGAGAGCAGAAAAAACTTTCCATGCAATATTTTTACCCGTTTGGTGCCGGACCCAGAATGTGTATCGGAGCGGGATTTGCTATTTATGAAATGTGTTTGACTATTGCTCAAATTGTAAAAAAATATGAGATTAAATCCAATACAGATACCCTTCAGTTTAATCCTTTAATTACATTAAAACCAGTTGGAGTAGAAGTTTCATTCTCGAAAAGATGAGCATTAATGCAAAAGAGACATATTCGAATTTTATAAAATCAGAAGCAAAACGCCTCGGTTTTCTTTCTTGCGGAATTTCCAAAGCCGGATTTCTGGAAGAAGAAGCACCACGTCTCGAAAAATGGCTCAATAATAATCATCATGGCCAAATGTCCTATATGGAGAATTATTTTGACAAGCGTTTAGATCCAACTTTGTTAGTAGATGATGCAAAAAGCGTGGTATCGCTTTTGCTAAATTATTATCCCGAAGAAACCCAAAGTCAGGATAGTTTTAAAATCTCGAAGTATGCTTATGGTCAGGATTATCATTTTGTAATCAAAGAAAAACTAAAAGAATTTTTACATTCTATTCAGGAAAATATAGGTGATGTTTCCGGTCGTGCTTTTGTGGATTCGGCGCCTGTTTTAGATCGTGCCTGGGCGGCTAAAAGTGGCTTGGGATGGATTGGTAAAAGTGGTAATCTGCTGACTCAAAAAGTAGGTTCTTTTTATTTTATTGCAGAACTTATTCTCGATTTAGATTTAGAATATGATCATGCTACTACAGATCATTGCGGTTCTTGTACTGCCTGTATTGATGCTTGTCCTACACAAGCCATCGTTGCTCCTCATGTAGTTGACGGAAGCAAATGCATCTCTTATTACACGATCGAACTCAAAGAAAATATTCCTTATGAAATGAAAGGAAAATTTGACGAATGGATGTTTGGTTGTGATACTTGCCAGGATGTTTGCCCCTGGAATCGGTTCTCAAAACCTCATTCAGAACCTTTATTTAATCCAAATCCGGAACTACTTTCTTTTTCCAAAAAAGACTGGATTGAGATCACGGAAGAGACCTTTCGTGCCGTTTTCAAAAACTCCCCAATCAAAAGAACCAAGTTTGATGGCTTGAAACGAAATGTAAGATTTTTAGAGTGATTTTAGAAAAGGAATATGCATTTTTCTTTCTTTTAAGCGCAATATTATTTTTTGTTTTTTCTAAAATTTGTAAGATTTTTACGTTTTTATCTTGAATTTCTTTAAAAACCGACAATACGTCAAAAAATTAAGAAATTTCACCTGTTTTATTATCGAATAGTTAAGTTTTCCGCGCTTCAAGGTTAATTTTTGTCGACAAAAAGTGTAATTCAACGTTTATCTGTGTAGTTTGTCGACTAAAGTAGTTAGTAATTAGGTGTTTGCATACTTTCGCGCCTCCAAAACTACTAATTTAACCTAAAGACATTTTTTGTGTCTTGAACGACATACATTTATGGTGCAAAAACTACTTTATTTTTGTGAATATCCTGAAAATACTTTTCTAGGATTTTCAAAATCCATTTCCTTTATTTTATCGTATCTGCTTCAAATGCTGAAAACCGAATTTGGTTCTTCTGCTTTCAATATTTCTATTCTTAAATTCACAGTTGTCTATGCGTAACTTTACTCTTAGTCAGTCTAAACTTCTTAGACTAATTTCTCTTGTTTTATTATTATCATCTATATCTTCGTTTGCACAGGTTTGTGGAACACCGGGTGTTGATGGTCCTGTTACGGTAAAAAGTTCTATAAATACTTATTATCCTATCAATGGAGATATTACTTTAAATTCTGGAGCTCAGGCAATTTCGTTGGCTGCATCACCAGGATCTGATGGCAAAGGAAATAATTTTGGTACTATTCCGATTTCAGCTGGTGATTTAATTTTGATTATCCAGATGCAAGATGCTACAATCAATTACACTAATAGTACCAGTTACGGTTCAGGAACTACAAATAGTGGTACTGATGGTAAAGGAGGAACGGGATTTACCGATATTGGTAATACAGGTATTTTTGAATATGTTATTGCAACAAATAATGTTCCGCTGACAGGAGGTAATTTGACTTTTAAAGGTGCAAATTCAAATGGAGGTGTTGTTAATAGTTTTTATAATGCAAAAGCAATTACATCTAGAGGAAAGAGAACATTTCAAATAGTTAGAGTACCTCAGTATTCTAATTTGACTCTAAATTCAGATATAACCACTCCTCCTTTTAATGGTGTTGCCGGGGGTGTTATTGCTTTTAACGTTTCGGGCACTTTTAATTTTAATTCGTTTACGATCAATGGAACAGCAAGAGGTTTTAGAGGTGGATATAGTCCGATCGCTAATTCTGATGTCAATAATTCTACTTATTACGTAGGCCCGTCAACAGACAGTAGGATTTCCGGAAAAGGAGAAGGTATGGCGGGGACACCTCGATTCATGTGGGATGGTTTTAATCAGGTTGATAATGGAGTTGGTAATGAAGGATTGCCTGGGGGGTCTTCTGGAAGAGGAGCGCCTGCTAATGCTGGAGGGGGTGGTAATGACCACAATACCGGCGGGGGGGGCGGTGGAAATGGAGGAAATGGAGGCTTAGGTGGCGCAGGATGGCAAGGCGGTGGCGGTGATCTTCTCTCAGCTAATTTGACAGGTGGAGGAAGACCAGGTTATAAATCATATGTTACAACATCACTTTTTCCAAGACTCGTTATGGGTGGTGGTGGTGGTGCCGGTGATGCAAATAATGCCTCTTCTGGGGTAAAAGGCGGAGTTGGAGGAGCTATTATACTTATAAATGCAGGTAGTGTTCAAGGAATTGGAATAATAAATGCAAACGGTGGGGATGGTGCGCCAGGATCGTATTCTGGATCTCCGGATGGAGCTGGTGGCGGTGGTGCAGGAGGAACGGTACTTTTAAATATTTCAAGTAGTAGTACAGCTACAGCTAATATAACTATAAATGCAAAAGGTGGAAGAGGTGGAAATACAGAGAATGATAACAATAATTCTCACGGTCCAGGTGGAGGTGGAGGTGGCGGAATTATAAGTCATAACCTTCCTAGCAACGTAACCTTAACAACCAATGTAAATGCTGGATCATCAGGTAGATCTAATGCTGGTGCTGGTATTACTAATGAAGCTAAAGATGGAGAACCAGGTTATATTACAAAATTTTCAAGTACAGACGTACCTCCTAATCTTCAGGTAAATGCAAGTTGTTTTCCTGTTCTTGAGACTACTGTAAAATCGTTGTCTACTGCAAAAGCTTGTAATTCGATTGGAGAAAAAGTTTCTTATGAAATTCAGATAAAAAATACAGGAGCTGGAAATGCAGCAGGTGTCTTTTTAGATTTTAGCTTTCCAGCAGGCATTCAGTTTGACTCAGCAACAGCTACTTATTCAATTGGAACAACAGGACCTTCTGGGGCTCTGACGAATACAAGTTCAGTTAATAATCCTTTATTTGGAGGATTTAATATTGCGCAGAATGGTGTAGTTACAATAACACTAGTAGGAAAAGTTGGATCATCTATGGCTGCCGGAGTATATAGTTCTAATGCACAGGCATTATATCTTGATCCGACACGTACGGCTTCGAATACTAGAACAATAACAGCAGCTGTAAATGCTTATGGCACCGTAAATAAAAAATATGAGGGAAATAATCAAGCAGATGTTCCTGGAGTAAACTTTACAGGTACTGGTACAGCGGTCGATGATATAACGATTTTGGCTTTGCCAGCAGTTCCGACTTTTACACCAGTACAACCAACTTGTGCTACGCCAACAGGAACAATAACAGTAAATACTCCTGCCAATGGCACAGGAATAAAATATACACTAACAGGTACAAATCCGGTAACGGCGCCAGTAGATAGCACAACAGGTATTTTTTCAGGATTAGTAGCAGGTAAATATAAAGTTACTACAACTAATTCAGAGGGGTGTACTTCACTACCTACTGCAGATATTACTATTAATGCACTTGCAGGTGCACCAACTACAACAGGAGTTTCAATTTGTCAAGGTGATACTACTGGCGCAGCATTAGTAGTTACTTCTGCCTGTTCTTCTGGTACTATAGAGTGGTTTACAGTTGCCTCTGAAGGTACAGCAATTGCTACAGGATCTTCTTTTAATCCAGTAGTAGTTGCTGGATCAGGTTTAACAGATACAAATACAGCAAAGACTGTAATTTATTATGCTTCATGTTCCGGTTCTTGTAGAACAGCTACAAGTTTTGTTATTAAGCCGAAACCAACAATAACAGCAACAACACCAAATTCAAGATGTGATGCAGGAACCGTTACTTTGGGAGCTACAGCTTCATCAGGTACAATTAACTGGTATGCAGCATCAACGGGCGGTCCATCATTAGGAACAGGCTCAAGTTTTACTACACCAAGTTTATCAACAACAACTGACTATTATGTTGATGCAACAGATAATGGATGTACAACGGTAAGTAGAACACTTGTTAAAGCAACAGTAAATGCTTCACCAACAATAAACTCAACAACAGAAGGAGCTCGTTGTGATGTAGGAACAGTAACATTAAACGCTACAGCGTCTACAGGAGCTACGATCAATTGGTATGCTAATCCAACAGGAGGTGCTTCATTAGGATCAGGAGGTGCTTTTACCACACCATCTTTATCGACAACTACGACATATTATGTAGGTGCTACTACAGCTGAAGGTTGTACTACAGCATCAAGAATTGCAGTTGCTGCGGTTATAAATACTGCTTCTACTATTACATTTACTAGTGGTACACAAAACCCAACTGTATGTACAGGAATAATAATTCCTACTGCGGTTTATACTTTTGGAGGAAGTGCGATTAATGCTACTGCATCAAATTTACCAACTGGAGTAACAAGTACTGTAGATAGTGATGCAAAAACAATAACTATTTCAGGGACCCCAACAGTAAGTGGTCCTTATAAATATACGATAACAACGGTTGGGCATACATCGCCTTGTAGTGCTGTTACAATAGATGGAACTATAACAGTAAATGCACTTCCTTCTACACCAACAATTACTACAACAGCAGCTACATGTTCAGCTGATGCCAGTTCCGTAATTAATAATTATGTTTCAGGATTAACTTATACTTTTAGCCCTTCTGGTCCAACTGTATCTTCAACAGGGGCTATCAGTGGAATGACAGTTGGAACGAGTTATACTGTAATATCAAGAAATGCTAATAATTGTAATTCATCTGTAAGCGCTTCATTCAGCAATGCTGTAATGCTTGCTAAGCCTTCTACACCAACAATTACTACAACAGCAGCTACATGTTCTGCTGATGCCAGTTCCGTAATTGATAATTATGTTTCAGG
>NZ_CP045928.1:4170507-4463006 GCF_009664855.1 Flavobacterium sp. SLB02 | reverse complement strand
TAGTGGCTAATTTAGACTCAGCAGGATCAGTAGTGGGAGGAAATACTTCTCAGACGCTTATCAATGTTTTGGATAACGATACAAAAAACGGAACAAAATTAAATCCATCGGATGTAAAATTAACTCCTGGAACAGATCCAAAAGGATATTTGACAATTGATACTAACGGAAACGCAGTTTTAGGAGCCAACGCGCCAGCAGGAAATTACGAGTTAACGTATGAAATCTGCGAGCTTTTAAACCCAACAAACTGTGCTACAAATAAAATTGAAGTTACGGTAACAGCCCCTGCAATCCTTGCAGTAAAAGAAAACTTAGGTCCAATTAACGGAAGCACAGGGGGAAGCACAACTTCGCTTATTGCATCGGATACATTAAACGGAGTTCAGGCTGTAATTGGATCAAATCCGGGAGAAGTTACCCTAAGAGCAACTGCTCCAACAGGATTTACAGTGAATCCTACAGACGGAACTGTAAGGGTAAGTGCAGGAGTAAAAGCAGGAAGTTACGATGTAGAATACACCATCTGTGATAATAATAATCCTGCCACAAACTGTTCAACAGCAACATCAACAGTTGTTGTAACAGCAGCAGATTTAGTGGCTAATTTAGACTCAGCAGGATCAGTAGTGGGAGGAAATACTTCTCAGACGCTTATCAATGTTTTGGATAACGATACAAAAAACGGAACAAAATTAAATCCATCGGATGTAAAATTAACTCCGGGCACAGATCCAAAAGGATATTTGACAATTGATACTAACGGAAACGCAGTTCTAGGAGCCAACGCGCCAGCAGGAAATTACGAGTTAACGTATGAAATCTGCGAGCTTTTAAACCCAACAAACTGTGCTACAAATAAAATTGAAGTTACGGTAAAACCAGGAGCTTTACAAGCAAATAACGATAATGCAGGAACTGTAGATACTAGTAAAGGGCAAAGTTCAACAACAAGTATATTTGATAATGATACGTTAAACGGATCGAAGGTTAATCCTTCAGATGTTGTTTTAACGACTCTTGTTCCAAATCCTAATTTGATTTTAAAAGCAAATGGTATTATCGAAATAAAACCGGGAACACCAACAGGAACTTATGAATTAACATATCAAATTTGTGAAGCTTTAAACCCAACGACTAATTGCAGCCAGGCAATTGCGAAAATTTCAGTAGTGAATAATCCGCCAATAACTCCATTAATACAGATCATTGCTAATAATGATGGCATAGTAAATGTTGACGGAATAAATGGTGCTCTTGAGTTTATCAATGTTTTAGATAATGATTTAGTAAAAGGATTGCCGGTTAATCCTCTTGAGATTGTGCTTTCAAATACACCAAGTCCGTATTTTGAATTCAATTCAGACGGAACTGTAAATGTGAAACCAAATACACCTGGAGGAAGTTATTCATTAACATATCAGGTTTGTGAAAAATCGAATCCAAACAATTGCGCTTCGGCAACACTAAGCGTTTTTGTGGAAGTTCCTTCTATTGCAATCATAAAAACAGCAGTATTTAATGATGAAAACGGTAGCGGATTTGCTAATGCAGGAGAAACGATTACTTATAAATTTAAAGTAACCAATACCGGTAATGTTCCATTAACGGGCGTTATGATCGCAGATCCATTACCGGGTGTAGTAGTTTCAGGACAAGCCATTAATTTAAATGTAAACGAATCCGACCAACATAATTTTACTGCTATTTACAAAATTACACAAAGCGATATCAACAAAGGAAGTGTAAGTAATCAGGCGAGTGTTCAGGCGCGAAGTGCAAAAGGAGTTGTTGTGGATGACTTATCAGATGATGAAAACGAAACGGGAGACAAACCTACAGTGTTAGGGCTAAATGGTTGCGCAATAAAAGTCTTCAATGCATTCTCTCCAAACGGAGATGATATCAATAGCAGATTTTATATCCGCGGTTTAGAATGTTATCCTGACAATACAGTAGAAATTTATAATCGTTGGGGAGTTTTAGTTTACGATATTGATAATTACAACAACGACGACCGTGCTTTTAAAGGTTTCTCTGAAGGACGTACAACCGTAAAACAATCTGAAGGATTGCCAGTAGGAACCTATTTCTATATTCTAAAATACAAAGACAGCGGCTCAAATCCGCATGAACTTTCAGGTTATTTATATATCAACAAGTAAAAAAATATAAGCGGGCTGATGGTTAGTCAGGTCGTTTTTTTAAAGCCTTATTAAATGAAAAAGATAGTTTTAATTTTCATGTTTTTCACGGTTGTGTGTTCGGCGCAGCAAGATTCTCAGTATACACAATATATGTACAATACCATTGCGATAAATCCTGCATATGCAGGTTCTCGAGGGGCTTTAAGTGTTTTTGGATTGTATCGTACACAATGGGTTGGGCTTGATGGCGCGCCTGAAACCAGTACTTTCTCGATAAATACGCCTTTAAGTAACAGCAATTTAGGATTAGGAGTTTCTTTAGTAAATGATAAAATTGGTCCAACGAACGAAAACACGTTATCAGCAGATTTGTCTTATACAGTTCCAACATCTGAAACCTATAAACTTTCCTTTGGTATAAAAGCCACAGCGAATCTTTTTAATTTAGATATGAATAAATTAGATCCTGAAACTAAGGGTGATCTGCAATTTCAAAATTTAGATAATAAAATTACCCCCAATATAGGAGCAGGTATTTATTGGCATTCAGATAAAGCATATGTAGGATTGTCCGTGCCTAATTTTATCGAAACCAAAAGATACGATGATGATGACACCGCAATTTTCAAAGATAAAATAAACTACTACTTCATGGCAGGTTATGTCTTTAATTTAGATCATTTAGAGTACATAAAATTTAAGCCGGCGTTATTAACAAAAATGGTTCAGGGAGCTCCTTTGCAGGTTGATGTTTCGGGTAACTTTATGTTCAATGATAAATTTGTAATAGGTCTTGCATACCGTTGGAGCGCATCATTAAGTGCAATGGCAGGTTTTCAGGTAACAGACGGTTTATACATAGGATACGGATACGATCATGAAACAACCAATTTAAGAAGATATAATTCAGGATCACATGAAATTTTCCTTCGTTTTGAGTTTTTTAATAATTATAATAAGATGATATCTCCAAGATTCTTCTAATTAAATACCTAACTATGAGAATTAAAAGTCTAAACCTGAGCGTTTTATTTTTATGTTTTTTCTTCAAAATAAATGCGCAAGCACCCGTACCAACTTCCGAAGAAATAAAGTACTCCGCAGATAAAAACTACGAAGACTATGCTTATGTCGATGCCATAAAAGGTTATGAAGAACTTATTTATAAAGGTACGACAGATGAAAAAATATTAAGACGATTAGGAAATTCATATTATTTTATTGGTGAACTAAGGGACGCTTTAAAGTGGTATGACCAATTGTTTAAAGTAAACAAAGTTCAGGAACCGGAATATTTATACAGATATGCCCAATGTTTTAAGTCCGTTGGAAACTATCATAGAGCAGATGAAGTTTTAGCAAAATTTAATGAAAAAGCAACTTCAGAAAAAAGAGCAGATTTAATTAGAAACGATAAAAATTATTTAGAAGATATAAAATTTAATTCCGGGCGATTTGATATTGCTGATGCCGGAATGAATTCTTCTTATTCTGATTATGGAAGTGCTGTTTATGATAATAAACTCGTTTTTACTTCGGCTCGGGATACGGGAGGGGTTGCTAAAAATAATTTCAAATGGACAAATAAATCATTTTCTAAATTATATATGGTAGAATTAATGCCGGACGGAAATGTAAGTGAACCAAAAAAATTTAGAAGCAAAGAAAATGGAAAGTATAATGAGTCGACCCCCATTTTTACAAAAGATGGTAGAACCATGTATTTTACCCGAAATAATTTTACAGACGGAAAAAGAGGAGCGAACGACAAACAGGTAACACTGCTAAAATTATACAGCTCAGAATTAATAGATGGTAAGTGGAAAAATATAAAAGAACTTCCTTTTAATAGTGATCAATACAGCACTGCACATCCTACATTAAGTGTTGATGAAAAAACGTTATATTTTGCCTCAGATATGCCGGGAACATTAGGGCAATCTGATTTGTATAAAGTAAGTATTAATGGAGATGGAACTTATGGAACCCCCATAAATTTAGGTCCTTCCATCAATACAGAGGGAAGAGAAACATTCCCTTTTATTTCAGAAGAAAATGAACTTTATTTTGCGTCAGACGGACGTCCTGGTTTGGGCGGGCTTGATATTTTTGTTTCAAAAATTCAGGAAGATGAAACTTTTGATGAAGTTCAAAACGTTGGGGAACCCGTAAATAGTAAACAAGACGATTTTGCTTTTGTGATTAATAGTAAAAAAAGAAATGGATTTTTCTCTTCAAACAGAGTTACTGGTAATGGTTTAGATGATGTTTATCGATTTACTGAAACCAAAAGACTAATTTGCGAACAGGAGTTATCAGGTACTGTTACAGAC
Source organism: Flavobacterium sp. SLB02 (assembly GCF_009664855.1). Taxonomy (GTDB): domain Bacteria; phylum Bacteroidota; class Bacteroidia; order Flavobacteriales; family Flavobacteriaceae; genus Flavobacterium. The sequence goes on along the minus strand of NZ_CP045928.1, from coordinate 4,458,526 downwards.
TCAGAAACAAATGAAATTCTTTCCAATGTAACTTTAATTTTCTTTGATGAAACCAGACAAAATGCCCAGCAAGTTGCTACAGATGAAAAAGGAAACTACACTTTTTCGAAGGTAAAATGTGGAAAAAAATATTTTATAAAGACATCAAAAACTGATTATGAAATAAAAGAAATTCCATTGTCAATTAAAAAAGAAAATGGAAAAACAATTTTGCCTATTTCGTTAGAAAAGAAAGCGATTCCGTTAGTAGCAAAAACGATAATGATTAAAACAGTATCTGTTAAATCTGTAAAAATGAAACCTATTGCAGTTGGCACAGATTTGGCGAAAATACTTAATATCCCTATGAACTTTTTTGATTTAGGTAAAGCTACAATCAGAAAAACGTCAGAACCTCAATTGCAGAAAATTGTTGATGTACTAAAGCAATACCCAACATTAACGCTTGATATTCGTTCGCATACAGATAGTCGACAATCAGATTCTAGTAATATGATTTTATCAGAAAAAAGAGCCCAATCGACTAAAAACTGGTTAATTAGTAAAGGAATTGATGGTGCTAGATTATCAGCAAAAGGATTTGGAGAAACACAATTAGTTAATAAATGTGCCGATGGAGTAAAATGTACAGAACAGCAGCATCAACAAAACAGACGAAGCGAATTTATTATTACTAATTTGTAAAAAAAATAAAACTTTAAAAAGTCCCTTTTCTCTTTAGAAAAGGGACTTTTTATTTGAAACCAACTGGACTTTAGTCCAGTTTAAAAAACAGCATTTAGATTTTATTTAATGTTTACAAAATAATTATAATAAAGACAAATCGTTCTGACGAAAATTAAGCAAAATAGATTCTTATGAAAACGATTACCGAGCCCCGATAGATAGTGGAAATCCTTTTGTGGCGTCCCGATAGCTATCGGGAGCCACAAAAGATTGAAACGTATTGCTTCGCCAGTTCGCACTTTCAGGCTCGTGTGCGGGATAAGCTCCTGATTAAAATTATTCATTCAGATATCCGAGCGTTATATTTTTTTTCAACCAATCCATAACTCCTAGTGGAGTTTCGCGAAATACCCCATTAGGATAAATCGTCGGTAGCCAATGAATGGGGGCGAAATGTGATTTGTCTTGTTGGGACAATTGGAGGCAAATAAAATCCCTTTTTTATTTAGAATAAATCTATAATCTCCAATAAACCTGCATTTTTCGCAAAAAAGTATTAAAATTCATTCATTTTTTTAAGGTAAAATTTCTTTAATTTGAAATTTAACTTATTATGTTTAAAATGAATTGGTTAGGTTTTAAAAAATCGATTTCGTTGTTGTGTGTGTTCATTTTTTTCTAACTTTATAGATCTAAAATTTTTCAGATATGACTGTAAATCAAATACTAAACGCAAAAGGAAAAAATGTTTATTCGGTTCTTTCATCAACAACGGTTTATGAAGCCTTAAAAGTGATGGGAGAGAAAAACATAGGTGCCATCCTTGTTATCGATGACACCGATTTAAAAGGAATATTGTCTGAAAGGGATTATGCTCGAAAAATTGTTTTGAAAGACAAGTCATCAAAAGAGACTTTTGTTCATGAAATTATGGAGAGCAACGTTTTTTCGGTAAAACTTTCAGATAATTTAGAAAATTGTATGGAATTAATGAGCACTAAAAGAATCAGACATTTACCAGTTTTGGAAGATGGGATTGTAGTAGGAATAATTTCTATTAGCGACGTTGTGAAAGCAATTATTGAAATTCAAAAAGATACCATAAATCACTTAAACTCTTATATTTCTCAGTAGAAGAAATTCAAAAAACAAGCTTTATCAAATAGTCCAAACAATAGTGGACTATTTTTTTGGTGTCTCTAAATGTTATTTTAAGAAAAGAAAACTTTAAAAATACGCCATTTTAAACCAAGACTTATATCTTTGTAAGCTAGAATAAAAGCTAAAATAAATGAACAAAGAGAGTAAAAGAAGAGAAGCGTTACTGTATCACTCAGAACCAACTCCAGGAAAAATTCAGGTAGTTCCAACAAAAAAATACGCAACCCAAAGAGACTTGTCTTTGGCTTATTCGCCAGGAGTTGCAGAACCATGTTTAGAAATTGCAGCAAACGTAGACGACGTTTACAAATATACAGCAAAAGGAAATTTAGTTGCCGTTATCTCAAACGGTACAGCTGTTTTAGGACTTGGGGATATTGGTCCGGAAGCTTCTAAACCAGTAATGGAAGGAAAAGGATTATTGTTTAAAATATTTTCTGATATTGACGTTTTTGATATTGAAATCGGAACAAAGGATATTGAAGAATTTATTCAGACAGTAAAAAATATTGCTCCAACTTTTGGAGGAATTAATCTTGAAGATATCAAAGCGCCGGAATCTTTCGAAATTGAAAGAAGACTGGTCGAAGAATTGGATATTCCTGTAATGCATGATGATCAGCATGGTACGGCAATTATCTCTTCGGCAGCTTTGATCAATGCACTTGAATTAGCAGGCAAAAAAGCCGAAGATGTAAAAGTAGTAGTTTCTGGCGCAGGTTCGGCTGCAATAGCTTGTACTGATTTATATGTTTTATTAGGCGTGAAAGTTGAAAACATTAAAATGTTTAATAGTAAAGGACTTTTAACAAAAGACAACCCTTCACTATCAGAATTACAATTAAAATATGCTGTAAACGGTCCTAAGATTGAGTTGGCAGAAGCTATAAAAGGAGCAGACGTTTTCATCGGATTATCTTCTGGAGATATTCTGACGCCTGAAATGTTATTGTCGATGAAAGACAATCCGATTGTTTTTGCAATGGCAAATCCAAATCCTGAAATCGATTATAATTTAGCTACAGAAACTCGTAAAGATGTTATTATGGCTACAGGACGTTCAGACTTTCCTAATCAGGTAAATAACGTTTTAGGTTTTCCATATATCTTTAGAGGAGCGCTGGACGTAAGAGCTACGAAAATTAACGAAGCCATGAAAATGGCCGCTGTAAAAGCATTAGCAATATTAGCAAAAGAACCAGTTCCTGAGCAGGTAAATGTGGCATATGGCGCAACAAAACTAGGTTTTGGTAGAGATTACATTATTCCTAAACCATTTGATCCAAGATTGATTACTATCGTAGCACCTGCTGTTGCAAAAGCAGCTATGGAATCTGGAGTGGCGAAAAACCCTATTACAGACTGGGCAGCTTATGAAGATGTGCTTCGCGAACGTATGGGGAATGATAATAAAATGGTGCGTTTGATTACTAACCGTGCTAAAATGGATCCTAAGCGAATCGTTTTTGCTGAAGCAGATCAATTAAACGTATTAAAAGCAGCTCAGATTGTTCACGAGGACGGAATTGGTTTTCCAATTTTATTAGGAAATAAAGAAGTGATCTTAGAGCTTAAAGCGGAGTTAGGTTTTGATGCCGAATTAGAGATCATTGATCCTAAAACAAACGAAGAAGAAGCAAGAAGAAACAGATTTGCAACTTCATACTGGGAAACAAGAGAAAGAAGAGGAGTTTCATTACTTGATTCTCAAAAATTCATGCGCGAAAGAAACTATTTTGCAGCAATGATGGTAAATGAAGGAGAAGCAGATGCTTTGGTAACAGGTCATACAAGAAGTTATCCAAGTGTTGTAAAACCAATGTTACAATTAATTGATAAAGCACACGGAGCTTCTCTGGTTGCAACTGCCAATATGATGCTGACTTCTCGTGGACCAATGTTTTTATCAGATACAGCCATTAATATCAATCCATCAGCAGAGGATTTAATTAATATCGCTATTATGACCGCAAAAACAGCTAAAATGTTTGGAGTTGAGCCTGTTATTGCAATGGTTTCATTCTCAAACTTTGGTTCTTCTACGAGTCAGAGTGCTTCAAAAGTTAGAGAAGCAGTAGCATATTTACATAAAAACCATCCTGATTTGATCGTTGATGGAGAAATTCAGGCAGATTTTGCTTTAAACCAGGAAATGCTTGCAGAGAAATTCCCTTTTTCTAAATTAGCAGGTAAAAAAGTAAATACCCTGATTTTCCCTAACTTAGAATCGGCTAATATTACCTATAAATTGCTAAAAGAGTTGTACAAAGTAAACTCAATTGGACCAATTATGATGGGAATGGGCAAACCGGTTCACATTTTCCAATTAGGAGCAAGTGTAGAAGAAATGGTGAATATGGCAGCAATTGCGGTTATTGACGCTCAGGAAAAAGAAAATAAAAAAAATAAATTAGCGAAATAGTATAAATAATAAGGATCGAATAATATTGTCGTATTTTTATTATATTTGACCCTAAGAAATTATACTATGATAGCACATTTACAGGGAAAGTTAGTAGAGAAAAATCCTACCGAAGTCGTAATCGATTGTGGAGGTGTTGGTTATCAGGTAAATATATCCTTACATACCTTTTCATTAATTCCTAATGTAGAAAATATAAAACTGTATACGCATCTTCAAATCAAAGAAGATGCGCATACTTTATTTGGTTTTGTAGAGAAATCAGAAAGAGAAATATTCAGAATGTTATTGTCTGTTTCGGGAATTGGAGCCAATATTGCAAGAACAATGTTATCTTCAATTGAGCCAAGGCAAATTATTAACGCAATTGCCTCTGGAGATGTGGGTACAATACAGTCAATAAAAGGTATTGGAAACAAAACAGCCCAAAGAGTTATCCTTGATTTAAAGGAGAAAGTGTTAAAGTTGTACGATTTAGATGAAGTTTCGGTAGTTCAAAACAATACAAATCGAGATGAAGCGTTATCTGCTTTGGAAGTTTTAGGTTTTGTTAGAAAAACTTCCGAAAAAGTAGTGGAGAAAATTGTAAAAGAAGATCCGGAAGCTACTGTAGAAACAATCATTAAGAAAGCGTTAAAAAGCCTTTAAATTCAATTTATATAAACGAATTGTATGCGTAAAATTTGTATTTTTTTACTGTTTTTGTCTTGCGGTAATGTTTTGCGTGCGCAAGTAAATCCAGCGGTTAAAGATACAACTAAAACTCAATACTCTGTTGGAAAAGTAGAACTGCAAGATCCACCAAGCGTAATTTCTGCCTATAAGTACGATCCCATTACAGATCGTTATATTTATACCAACTCAGTTGATGGTTTCTCAATTAATTATCCTATAATATTAACTCCTAAAGAATACGAAGACTTAGTTCTTAAAGAATCCAGGAGAGATTATTTCAGAAAAAAAGCAGATGCAATTGATGGTAAAAAAGCCGGAAGTGACGCTGCCAAAAAAGATTTATTACCCCGATATTATATCAATTCCAGTCTTTTCGAAAGTGTCTTTGGTAGCAATACAATCGATGTAAAGCCAACAGGATCAGTAGAAATGGACCTTGGGGTTCGGTATACCAAGCAAGATAATCCTTCTTTTTCTCCAAGAAACAGATCAAGCCTTACTTTCGATTTTGATCAGAGAATAAGCATGAGCTTAATGGGGAAGGTAGGAACCAGACTAGAGGTAAATGCCAACTACGATACGCAGTCTACATTTGCTTTTCAAAACCTTTTCAAACTGGCCTACACGCCTGATGAAGATGATATTATTCAAAAAGTAGAAGTTGGTAACGTTAGTATGCCACTAAATAGTACACTGATTCGTGGTGCTCAAAGTTTATTTGGGGTTAAGGCTCAGCTGCAATTTGGTAAGACAACCGTAACAGGTGTTTTCTCAGAACAGAAGTCACAAACAAAGAATATAGTTGCAGAAGGTGGCGGAACAGTGCAAAACTTTGATTTATATGCTTTAGATTACGATAATGACAGACACTTTTTCTTATCGCAATATTTTAGAAACAAATACGACGCTTCTTTAGTTAAATATCCATTCATAGACAGCCGTGTTCAGATTACAAGAATAGAGGTTTGGGTGACCAATAAACAAAACAGAGTAAGCACCAACAATAATAACCTTAGAAATATTATAGCACTTCAGGATTTAGGTGAAGGGCAAATGACGGGTATTCCTGATAACGAAATTGTGGTAATAAATCCTACGACAGGTTTTTTTAATAATCCTATAGATTCACCCACAGATAACAAGAATAATAAATACGATCCGGCTACAATTGGTCAGCCAGGAGCTTTTTTAAATTCGAATATTAGAGAAATTGTAACGGCGAAATCCGGATTTAACAACCCTAATACGAGTGAAGCCACAGATTATTCTGTACTTGAAAATGCCAGAAAATTAACAACAAACGAATTTACTTTTAATGCGCAATTAGGATATATCTCCTTACAACAGCGTCTTGCAAATGATGAGATTCTGGCCGTAGCGTTTGAGTATACGATAGGAGGTAAAGTGTATCAGGTTGGAGAATTTGGTAGTGATGGAGTTGACGGAACTGTAGTAACAGGAAACAACAATGCCAATCAGGCTATTATTACACAAAGTTTGGTTTTGAAAATGCTGAAAAGTAATTTGACAAATGTTCAAAATCCGGTTTGGAACCTGATGATGAAAAACGTGTATCAAATTCCTCAGGCTTACCAAATCAAACAAGATGATTTTAGATTAAACATACTTTATACAGATCCTTCCCCAATAAACTATATAACACCTGTTCAGGGAAGTTCTTTTCCATCAAACCCAACAGCAGATAACAAAGTCGATCAGACACCATTATTGAATGTGTTTAACTTAGATCGATTAAATTATAATAACGATCCGCAAACCGGAGGAGATGGTTTCTTCGATTATATACCAGGTGTAACAGTAGATGTACAAAACGGACGAATTATTTTTACCACCAAAGAGCCGTTTGGAGAACTTATCTTTAAAAAATTACAAAATACAGGTTCAGGAGAATCTTATAATGATCCTACCACATACAATGTCAATCAACAGAAATACGTGTTTAGAAACATGTATAAAAACACACAGTCCGGAGCTTTACAAGACAGTGATAAAAATAAATTCCTTTTAAGGGGAAAATACAAATCATCAGGAAGTAATGGTATTCCAATTGGGGCATTTAACGTTCCTCAGGGTTCTGTTGTGGTAATGGCTGCCGGACGAAGATTGGTAGAAGGTATCGATTACAGTGTCGATTATCAATTAGGCCGCGTTCAGATATTAGATCCGTCGCTTCAGGCTTCCAATACACCTATTGAAGTTTCGTTAGAGAACAATTCGATTTTCGGACAACAAACCCGAAGATTTATGGGATTCAATATTGAACATAAAATTTCTGAGAATTTTGTTATTGGAGGGACCTTTTTAAAAATGACAGAAAAACCATTTACTCAAAAATCGAGTTATGGTCAGGAATCTGTAAACAATACTATTTTTGGATTTAATGGAAATTATTCAACCGAAGTTCCTTTTTTAACCCGATTAGTAAACAAACTACCAAACATTGATACTGACGTGCCTTCGAATCTTTCTATACGAGGAGAAGTAGCTTTTTTAAGACCTGATGCACCAAAAGCAAGTGATTTTGAAGGTGAAGCAACAATATATGTTGATGATTTTGAAGGTTCGCAATCTACCATTGATATGCGTTCTGCATATGCCTGGAGTTTAGCTTCGACACCATTTGTGAATTCTATAAACGACAATACCTTTAATGCAAGTTCAAACGCTTTAGATTACGGTTTTAAACGTGCAAAATTATCCTGGTACACCATTGATCCTATTTTTTATTCCTCAAAACCATCGGGTATTTCAAATGATGATTTATCATTAAATACAACAAGAAGGGTTTATAGTAAAGAATTGTATCCAAATACAGATATTGCTCAGGGGCAAATTCAGGTAATCAATACACTTGACTTAACCTATTATCCATCTGATAGAGGGCCTTATAATAATAATCCAAATTTTGCTACAAGCCCTGCAAGTTCAAATTTTGGAGGTATTATGCGAGCTTTAAATTCGACCAATTTTGAGCAGGGAAATGTCGAGTATATTCAGTTTTGGGTTTTAGATCCGTATGTTGGAAATGCAGAAGCACCAGCTAGTAATTCAGGTAAAATTTATTTTAACTTAGGTGAAATTTCTGAGGACGTATTAAAAGACGGAAGAAAACAGTATGAGAACGGATTAGGACCAGGTCAGATAATGGTAAATCCGAGACCACTTTGGGGAGATGTTCCGGCGTCACAATCCTTAATTTATGCGTTTGATACCAATGCTGAAAATCGTAGAAATCAGGATGTTGGTTTAGATGGATTGCCAAGCTCAAGAGAGGGGGAGGTTTATAATAATTATGCAGGAGAATCGGATCCGGCTGCTGATGATTATACGTATTACCTAAATACTGAAGGAGGCGTTCTTGATCGTTATAAAAATTATAATGGAACTGAGGGTAACTCGGCAGTAAGTATCGATGATCCAAACAGAGGATCGACTACCTTACCGGATGTTGAGGATATTAACCGTGACAATACCATGAGCACGATTAATGCTTATTACGAATATAGCATCGATTTGAAGCCTGGAATGCAAGTGGGACAAAATTATATTACAGATATCCGTGATGTAAGTAATATCGAATTACCAAACGGTTCCACTACAACAGCAAGATGGATTCAGTTTAAAATTCCCGTTGCTCAGCCTCAAAATACAATTGGTAATATTACAGATTTCAGGTCTGTTCGATTCATGCGTATGTTCATGACTGGTTTTAGCAGCCAGATGACCGTTCGTTTTGGAGCCTTAGATTTGGTAAGAGGAGAGTGGAGAAGGTATACAGGATCATTGGATGCCAATGACACAGATCCAACTAATGACGGTACTGAGTTTGATGTTTCGGCAGTTAATATTCAGGAAAACAGTACAAAATGTCCTGTAAATTATGTTGTTCCTCCGGGAGTTCAGAGAGAGCAGTTGTATAATAACAACACCATTATCAATCAAAACGAACAATCACTGGCATTGCGTATTGGCGGTGCAGGTTTACAATATCAGGATTCCAGAGCAGTTTTTAAAAATGTAAGTGTTGACATGCGTCAGTACAAAAAATTAAAAATGTTTTTACACGCTGAATCTTTGCCAAACGAAAATACTTTGGCAGATGATGAAATGATTGGTTTCATTCGTTTTGGAAATGACTTTACACAAAACTTTTATCAGGTCGAAATTCCGTTAAAAGTAACCAGAACCGGAGGCTCTTGTGCGATTAGCCCTGATCAGGTATGGCTTGAAGATAATAATATTGATTTAGCGCTTGAGTTGTTGACCAAAATGAAAATTAAGGCCATGACTATTGATATTAATTCAGGTAAAAGGGATATTAATGGAATTTATTATCCGGATAATGACCCGGATGTTGCAGGAGGAGATGGAGATGGTAAACTTACATTAGGTATAAAAGGAAATCCTAACTTTGGTCTGGTTCGAAATTTAATGGTGGGTGTAAAGAGCAAAACAGATCATAAAGGACTAAAAGGAGAAGTTTGGTTTAATGAGCTTCGTTTAGCTGACCTGGAGAATAAAGGCGGTATGGCTGCAATATTGAATATTGATACCAATATGGCCGACTTTGCGACAGTTTCTGCTACGGGTAAAAAGAGTACTATAGGTTTTGGATCTTTAGAACAAGGTGCAAACGAAAGAGATCGTGAAGATATCCAGCAATATAATATTGTTACCAATATCAATTTAGGTAAATTATTGCCACCAAAATGGGGAATAAACCTTCCTTTTAATTATGCTATCGGAGAAGAAGTAATTACACCTGAATATGATCCGTTTAATCAGGATATAAAACTGGATCAGTTATTGAGAGAAACTACTGATGCCGCAGAAAGAGAAAATATCAGAACCCGTGCGGTTGATTATACAAAACGAAGAAGCATCAATTTTATTGGAGTTAGAAAAGACAGGGCACCGGAACAAAAACCGCATGTTTATGATGTTGAGAATTTTACTTTCTCGCAATCATACAATCAGGTAGAGCGTCATGACTACGAAGTAGAAAGTTATCTTGATGAGCAATCGAACACAGCTGTAAACTATGCTTATACTTTTCAGCCTAAAGAAGTAGTACCGTTCAAGCAAACTAAATTCATGAAAAAAAGCGAGTATTGGAAACTGCTAAGTGATTTTAATTTTAATTACCTGCCTTCTAATATTACTTTTAATACCAATATTTTAAGACAAAGTAACCGTCAGCAGTTTAGAGAAGTCGAGGTGCAGGGAATTGGTCTTGATCCGTTGTACAGAAGAAATTTTGCATTTAATTATCAATATGGTTTTGGTTATAATTTGACAAAATCATTAAAAATAAATTATACCGCTGCATCAAATAATATAGTAAGAAACTTTTTGAATGATGATAATACCCCAAAAGAAGATTTTAATATTTGGGACGATTATCTGGATATTGGAACTCCAAACCAACACTTACAACAATTAGTGCTGAATTATGAAATTCCTATTAATAAAATTCCGGTTTTTAGTTTTGTAAAAGCATCTTATTCTTATACAGCTGACTATAACTGGCAGCGTTCTTCGACTGCTTTTTCTGAATATGAAGAGCAAAATCCGGATGGATCATTCTCTACTTATAATTTAGGAAATACAATTCAAAATGCGAATTCAAATACGCTTACGACAACTTTAAGCATGAATACGTTGTACAAATATTTGGGTTTAACACCGGGATCGAAATCAGCTGCAAAACCTAAACCAATAGCGCCGCCAAAACCAGGAGAGAAAATTGTAAATACAGCAAAACCTGTAACAAGCAGCAGTCCGTTTTATGATGGTATGATTGGTATTTTGACAAGTATAAAAAATATACAGGTTAACTATACTAAAAATAGCGGAACAGTTTTACCAGGTTATACACCAGGTGTAGGTTTCTTTGGTACATCAAGACCAACTTTAGGATTTATTTTCGGAAGTCAGGATGATGTGCGTTATGAAGCTGCTAAAAGAGGCTGGCTGACCGATTATCAGGATTTCAATCAAAGTTTTACACAAGTAACCAATAAGCTTTTAAAAGTTACGGCGAATATTGATTTACTGCCGGATCTTAAAATAGATTTGGCTATGGATCGTGCTTATTCTGAAAATACATCTGAGCAGTATAGTGTTGTAAATGGAAATTACACACCATTATCACCGTATACATATGGTATGTTCTCGATTTCGACTGTATTAATTAAAACAGCATTCTCTACAAGTAATGCAACTGAATCTTCAGCATTTGATGATTTTAGAGACAATCGTTTAATTATTGCGAACCGTTTGGCAGAAGAACGCTATGGTTCCGGGACAGCCATCCCGAGATACGGAGATGTAAATAATCCTGTTCCGGCAGAAACAGATGCGAATTATAAAATATATATGGCCAACCTGGGCTATCCAATAGGATATACAAAAAGTAATCAGGCGGTTTTGTTGCCGGCATTTTTAGCCGCTTATTCAGGAGGAGACGCTTCAAGTAGTTCAACCAGTATTTTTAAAAATTTCCCTATCCCAAACTGGAGTATCAAGTATAATGGTTTGATGCGTTATAAATATTTTAAAGATAAGTTTAAGCGTTTTTCATTGCAGCACAATTACCGTGCATCGTATACGATCAACCAGTTCAGGTCTAATTTTGATTATACCGAAAAACCGGGCGGGCAAGATGTGAATACCAATTTCTTTAATAAAACCATCATGTCAAATGTCAATTTGGTCGAGCAGTTTAGTCCGCTTATCCGGGTAGATTTTGAGCTGAAAAGTTCTTTAAGGATACTTACCGAAATCAAAAAAGACAGAGCTTTATCAATGAGTTTTGATAATAATTTATTGACTGAAGTAAAAGGTATGGAGTATATAGTAGGTATGGGATATCGTTTTAAAGATGTTATTTTCTCATCAAGACTGGCTGATAGTCCAACCGGAATTATCAAAAGTGACATCAATATCAAAGCTGATTTTTCTCTTAGAAAAAATGAAACCTTGGTACGTTATTTAGATTATGATAACAATCAATTAGCGGCAGGACAGAATATATGGGCATTAAAACTTACTGCAGATTATTCGTTTAGTAAAAACCTAACCGCCATATTCTATTACGATCACTCGTTCTCAAAAGCAGTAATTTCGACATCATTTCCTTTAACGAACATTAGATCAGGGTTTACACTTCGATATAATTTCGGAAATTAATTTTTTTAGTTTCTAAACAGGATTTCATTAGAAGATTATTACATTTGTGGCTTAATTATTAAATTATCAATTTTCAAACATAGTATTATGAGCATACCAGCAAATTTAAAGTACACAAAAGATCACGAATGGGTTAGCATCGAAGGAGATGTTGCAACTGTAGGAATTACTCATTTTGCACAAAAAGAGTTAGGAGATATCGTGTATGTTGAAGTAGAAACTTTAGATCAGACACTTGATAAAGATGAGGTTTTTGGAACAGTTGAAGCTGTAAAAACAGTATCTGATTTATTTTTACCTTTAACAGGAGAAATTATTGCTTTTAATGACAGCCTGGAGAGCGCACCTGAAACGGTAAACTCTGATCCTTACGGAGCTGGATGGATGATCAAGATAAAAATTGCTGATGCATCAGAAATAGATTCATTATTATCTGACGAAGCTTATAAACAACTTATAGGTGCCTAAACAATTCCTGTTACTCTGGGCAATAATATGTTCTGGTGTTATTACTTATTTTTGTTTAACGGATTCAAGTAATATTCCTGCTGTAAATTTCCCGAGTATAGATAAAATTGTACATTTTTGTTTTCATTTTGGATTTACAATCTCATGGATTTTGTTCTTCAAAAAAGAACTTAAAGGGAAAGCTCCTGATGATTATAAGGCCTATTTGATTTCGTTTATATTTTCTGTTTTTTTTGGAATTACAATCGAAATCCTGCAAGGTGTTTTTACATTCACAAGAGCGTCTGACGTAACTGATGTTTTAGCCAATGCACTTGGAGCTGTGGTTGGGGTTTTTACTGCAATAGCTTTTAAAAAGCAAATCGATAAAATATAAGAATATAATTACCCACTTCGGTGGGTTTTTTGTTTTCAAAAAATCAAGCTTTAAAAAGTGTGTTTTTTTTCTGAATTTTAAATGTATTTTTGTCGCAATTCTATATCATCATGAATGTTAAGCATTATTTAGACTCGACCTACTTAAAAACTGCCTCGCAAGCCAGACTTTCGGATGCAGAAAATACTATTGTGGTTAAGAATGCAATTCAGGAAGCGATTGTTGAAGGTTTTAAATTGATAATGATCCGTCCTGAGCATGTAGTTTTGGCTAAGGAAATGATTGTAAAAGCCAATTCAACGTTATTAGTTGGCACGGTAATCGATTTTCCGGAAGGGAAAGAAAATCTGGAAACTAAAATTAAAGAAGCCAATAAAGCCATCGAAGATGGTGCAGACGATCTTGATTTTGTGTGCAACTATGAAGCTTTTAAAAACGGAGAAACTGATTTAGTAAAACAGGAAATCTTAATAGGAACCCAAATTGGCTTAGCAAACAATAAGACAGTAAAATGGATTATTGAAGTTGCGGCTTTAAACGATAAAGAAATTATTCAGCTTTCGGCTTTGATAAAAAATGTTGTCATATCTCATTTCAAAGAAGATGATTATGCTTCGGTTTTTGTGAAATCGTCAACCGGTTTTTATAAAACCCGGGATAATTTGCCCAACGGAGCGACAGTTCCTACTATTATAATGATGTTAGAAAATGCATCGCCTTTGTCAATAAAAGCTGCCGGAGGAGTTCGGTCTTATGACGATGCGATAGAAATGATTCGTTTAGGAGTTAAACGTATCGGAACTTCGGCTGCAAAAGCAATTGCAAACGGAGAAAATACCACAAATCAATATTAAATGAAAACCTACATTTACGTAAATAAGATTTTCTTATCTTTTATTTTGATGTTCTCTGCTTTATCTGCTTTTTCACAAGAGAATAATTCCTCTTCGGTTAAACAAGGTTTTACATCAGAACAATTTCCTGTTTTTGCAAATTGCGAAAATCTGCAGTCAAAAAAACTGGAGAATTGTTTTTATAAAGAAGTTCAGGATTTTGTATTTCAAAACTTTGAAGTTCCTGAAAATTTAAAACAAACAAATTATAAAGGCGAAGTAAAAGTGCTTTTTGAAGTAGATGCCAATGGAGAGTTTAAAGTCATTTATGTGAATGCTGCAAATGATGCATTATCAGAAGAAGCGAAACGTGTTTTTGAAAAATTTCCTAAAATAAAACCGTCAACCTATAACGGCAAGCCAACCTATTCAAAATATACAATTTCGATTGATGTGCCATTAAAAAGTGCTGATCAGATTGCTGCAGAAGCTTTGGCAGCAGCCCAAATTTTAAAACCAGTCGAAAAACCAATGACAGAACTCGATAGTATTGTATATAAAAAATACAATAATCCAGAGTTCGAAAGCCATTTGAATATCCCGTTTTCACATAGTTATTATGCGCAATTTGATGGCGCCATGAATCAGGTTGGGAGTAATAATCACACCGCATCAAAACCGTATACCTATGCTGAGGTTTCTAAGTATTACAACTTAAAAGCAGTAAACGAATCACTTCAAAAAAATGTTTCAACTTGGTTAGGAAGAAAATTCTGGAATGAAAATCTGGTTCAGATTCAGGGCGAAGATTATTGGCTGTCCTTAAATCCTATTCTTGATTTGCAATTGGGTAAAGCTTCAGATCTGGATGCTTCGTACACCTATGTAAATACACGAGCCTTAAATTTTAGGGGAGGTTTAGGAAAGAACCTTAATTTTACAACAACCGTTTTTGAAAGTCAGGGAAGATTTGCGGGTTATTATAATGATTATGCCGAAACGCTAAAACCTTCAGGAGGAAATCCGGCCATTATTCCGGGTATGGGAATTGCAAAAAGATTTAAAACTGATGCTTACGATTTTCCTTTAGCAGAAGCTAATATTACTTTTGCTCCAAGTAAGTTTTTTGATTTTCAGTTAGGATACGGAAGAAATTTTATAGGAGACGGATATCGTTCTTTGTTTGAAAGTGACGGTGCAAGTCCATATCCTTATTTTAAAATCAATACCAATTTCTGGAAAATAAAATATACCAACACCTATATGTGGCTTAAGGATGTTCGTCCTGATGTTACATTAGAAAAAACGTATGCGACAAAATTCATGGCGAATCATTATTTAAGCTGGAATGTGTCGAACAAACTGAATTTAGGATTTTTTGAATCTGTAGTCTGGACAGATACTAATAACAGAGGTTTTGATATTAATTTCGTGAACCCGATTATTTTTTATCGTTCAGTAGAATTTTCATCATCTTCAAGAAGCGGAAATGCACTTTTGGGAATGTCAGGAAAATACAAATGGAACAACAATGTAAACTTATATGCCCAGTTTTTATTGGATGAATTTTCAGTAGGAGATATGGCAGGCGGAGAAAACAGCTGGAAAAATAAATTTGGATATCAGTTAGGGGCAAAATACTTCAATGCTTTTAAGATAAAAGATTTGTTGCTGCAATTAGAGTACAATCATGTACGTCCTTATGTGTATTCGCATAGTGCTGTAATTACCAATTACGGACATAACAATCAAAGTATCGGGCATCAATGGGGCGGTAATTTTGAAGAGTTTGTTGCAATTGGACGTTATCATAAAGGACGTTATTATGCTGATGCTAAATTTACGGTTGGTAAAAGAGGTTTAGATTTTGATAGCGCCGAAGACAGCTATAATTACGGAGGGAATATTTATAAAAGTTACGATGTAGACCGACCTTATGATAAAGGTGTAAAAGTAGGGCAGGGAAACAAAACAAATGTTTTTATTGCCGATATTCAGGGAGGTTATGTGGTAAACCCAATGACAAATTTAAAGTTTTTTGGAAGCTTTCTGTATAGAAATTTTGATCCAACTCAGGAAACAGCAACTACTTTTAAGCAAAGTACTACCTGGTTTACCGTCGGATTGCGTTCTGATATCTTTAATTGGTATTTTGATTACTAGTTTTTAATAAGATTTTTCGAAATAATTGTGTTAAAGATTTGCAAGTCCTTATTCTGTAAAGGTTTTATTGAAAAAAATCTAATTTTATAGGTCAGTATTCTACAATCTAATTTGTACATTTGCACCACTCAAAAAAAACATACAAACAAATACCGTATTGAACGCTACTAAAAATACATTTTCAATCAAATCAATATTTAACGATTTCAAAGAGATTACCAAGGCTGGTTTAGCGATCAGTGTATTATTCTCTTCGATTGCCGGATATTTGTTAGGTGTTAATGATGAGCATCCTTTTAAATGGAGTGTTTTACTGGTTTTGATGATTGGTGGATATTGCATGGTTGGGGCTTCGAATGCTTTTAATCAGGTAATCGAAAAAGATATCGATTCATTAATGGATCGTACTAAAAATCGTCCGGTTCCTTCAGGACGTATGTCACCAAAAATGGCTTTGTTTGTAGCGAGTTTGCTAACCATTATTGGTATTGCATTATTGTATACCATCAATGCAAAGTCGGCAATGTTTGCTGCGATTTCAATATTTTTATATACCAGTGTTTATACACCTTTAAAAACAGTAACTTCGTTATCGGTTTTTGTGGGTGCTTTTCCGGGTGCAATTCCGTTTATGTTAGGCTGGGTTGCGGCAACAGGAGAATTTGGTATCGAGGCGGGAACACTTTTTTTAATTCAGTTCTTCTGGCAGTTCCCCCATTTTTGGGCTATTGGCTGGTTTTTATATGAAGATTATGAAAAGGCCGGGATATTTATGCTGCCAACGGGTAGAAAGGACAGAAAGACAGCTTTGCAGATTATTTTATATACAGTTTGGCTTATTATAGCATCATTGCTGCCTTCTTTAGGATTTACAGGACAATTATTTATATCGCCAATTGCAGCAATATTAGTGTTTTTATTGGGTTTATGGGTGTTGTTTTATGCAGTGCGTTTGTACAAGTTGCGAACTGCAAAAGCGGCAAGAACATTAATGCTGGTAAGCGTTTCGTATATTTCGTTACTGCAAATTGTATTTATAGTAGATAAATTTTTAAGATAGTTATGGAAATGACAATGACAATGACAACAGGTGAAGAGCAATTAAGAAAAGCGAAATCAGCAAAACTGATTTTGTTATTTGCAATGGTGAGCATGACAATGATGTTTGCCGGACTTACAAGCGCATTTGTGGTAAGTAAATCCAGAGCCGACTGGTTGAAGAATTTCGAATTACCAACGGCATTTTATTATAGTACTGCAGTAATTATTGGCTGCAGTGTTTCTTTTTATCTGGCAAAAAAAGCCATTCAAAAAGATAATAGAGGTGCAACTACAGTATTACTTTTGGGGACATTGGCTTTAGGGGTTTTATTTGTAGTTTTACAGTTTGTAGGTTTTGGACAAATCGTAAAAAGCGGTTATTATTTTACTGGAGAAGGTAGTTCGATTACTACAACTTTTCTTTATGTAGTTACTGTAACACACCTATTACACTTGGCTGGAGGTTTGATTTCACTTTTAATTATAATTTATAATCATTTTAAACAAAAATACAATTCGACTCAAACTCTTGGTATAGAACTAGGTGCGATGTATTGGCACTTTTTGGATTTATTATGGGTATATTTATTTTTATTTTTATATTTCTTTAAATAAGAAAAAAACGTAAATTTGGGAACTTTTTAACGAATATCTTTTATGGAAGCGACAGTTACTACTGCAAACAACGAAAAAAATTGGGGAGGCGGGCATGAGATCCAGCCATTAGGAGCAAGTTATGGTAAAATGATGATGTGGTTTTTTATCGTATCAGATGCCTTGACGTTCTCTGGATTTTTAGCAGCATATGGTTTTTCTCGATTTAAATTTATCGAAACCTGGCCTTTGGCGGATGAAGTGTTTACTCACTTCCCATTTATGCACGGTGTTTCGGCTCCAATGTATTATGTGGCCTTAATGACTTTTATTTTGATTTTCTCATCTGTAACAATGGTTTTGGCTGTTGATGCAGGTCACCAATTGAAAAAAACAAAAGTCGCAATCTATATGTTCTTAACTATTATTGGAGGTATGATTTTCGTAGGTTCTCAAGCTTGGGAATGGAAAAACTTCATTAAAGGAGAATATGGTGCTGTTGAAACAGTAGGAGGAAGCTTATTGCAGTTCGTTGATAAAGATGGTAAAAGAGTTGCTCTTGCAGATTTTGCTGTAACATTGCCAAATCAACCAGAAGCACTTACCAGAGCGAAATCAACATGGTTTATGGAAAGTGCTGAGACAGTACCAACCTATTCAGTAGCTGATATTCAGGCTGGTTTTAAAGCACATCCTGAATTATTAATCAGAACAGAGCATCTTACTGAAAAAAAGAAAAAAACAGTTTTGTCAAGAGCAGAATCTGAAGAGCGTTTAGCTGCTGCAAAATATGTTGTAGAAGGAGCGAACTTGACAAGGAATGAATACGGAAGTAAATTATTTGCTGATTTCTTTTTCTTTATTACAGGATTCCACGGTTTCCACGTAATTTCAGGTATCATCATTAATATCATTATTTTCTTTAATGTATTATTAGGTACTTACGAAAAAAGAAGAAGCTACGAAATGGTAGAGAAAGTTGGTTTATACTGGCACTTTGTCGATTTAGTTTGGGTATTTGTATTTACAGTTTTCTACTTAGTTTAATTTTAGATTTTAATTATTATGTCACACGAACACGTATCAAATACAAAAAGAATCTGGTTTGTTTTTGGATTACTATCAGCAGTAACTACAGTAGAAGTTATCCTTGGTATTATTAAACCAGCATCATTAGAATTTACTCATTTTTTAGGCTTGAATTTGTTAAACTGGATATTTTATATCCTGACAATATTCAAAGCATATTATATAGTATGGGCATTTATGCACATGGAAGGTGAAAAAAGCAGCCTTAGATGGTCAGTTGTTTCACCAGTTATTTTCCTAGTTTTATATTTATTGTTTATTCTGTTGACAGAAGGACATTATATTTATGGGGTTTTTAAAGATTCTACTATTAAATGGAATTTTTAACATGATATTAATTCGAAAAGAGTCCCGATAACATCGGGATTTTTTTATTTTTGTACCTCAATAACTTCCGGTAATAAAATGAAAAAAAATATAGTTCTCTTTGTCCTTTTTGTTTTGCCAATTGTAGCCTATTTGTTTTTTGCTTCAGGTGTAAATAGCTTTACTAAACTTCCAATAATAACTCCTAAAATTGCCGACTTTGGTAATTGGAAATCCCTTAAAGGAGAAAAAGTAACCTTAGATAATAAAATTACAATTCTTGGTTTTTCAGGAAATGAGATTTTAAAAAACAGAGGTAACTTTTTCAATTTAAACGAAAAAATTTATCAACGTTACAATGGTTTCAAAGATTTACAATTTGTAGTGGTTTGCCCTTTGGGGACAGAGAAAGATGCAGAGAAAATTGTAGAATCATTAGGAGCTTTTACTGACGTTTCGGGCTGGCATTTTGTTTTTGCTTCTCCTGAAGAGATTAAAGTGTATTATGATCAATTGCACCTAAAAGGAAAGTTAGATCAAAACCTTGGTACTTCAAATGTTTATATTGTAGATAAAGAACGAAATTTAAGAGGACGAAAAGATAAAGAAGAATATAAGGAAGGTTATAATACTTTTCATCCTTCAGAGTTGAGCAATGAAATGCTTGACGATTTCAAAATTATTCTATACGAATATCGTGCAGCTCTAAAAAAGAACCACAACGCAACAAAAGAACTTTAATCTTTATATCATGTTTAAAAATAAATCATATATCGGAATTTCGTTTATTATTTTAATTTTCGGAATTTATGCCGTACCTAAAATTGTTGAAAGAATATCAAATGGCGAAGTTGTAAAAGGCAATCGTTTAGATAACGTGGGATTAAAAAATTCTAAGGCTGATGCGAAGCTGATTACAATTGGACCGGCACCTAAATTTGAATTAACGAATCAGGATAACATTAAAGTTTCAAACGACACCTACAAAGGTAAAGTTTACGTTCTGGAGTTTTTCTTTACTACATGCCCGTCAATTTGTCCAAAGATGAATTTAAGCATGTTGGAGATCGAGAAAACTTTCTTTGGGAATCCAAACTTCGGGATCGTGTCGATAACTATAGATCCTAATCATGATACACCAAAGGTTCTAAAAGATCATACAAAACTATTGGGAGTAAAATCTTCTAACTGGAATTTTCTAACAGGTGATAAAGCTACTATTATGGATTTATCAAATAAAGGTTTTAATCTTTATGCCGGCGAGAATGAAAAAGTAAGCGGTGGTTTCGAGCATTCAGGTTTATTTGCATTGATTGATAAAGATGGAAATATTCGTTGCAGAAAAGATGAATTTGGAAACCCAAACATCTATTACGACGGACTGGATAAAAAAGGAGTTAGAGATATTCAGGAAGATATTAAAATATTATTAGCAGAATAAAGATGGAAGATCATTCATTAGAAAAAAAATATAGCAAACTTATTGTTGCAGTTTCAATTATTATTCCGGTTGTAGTGGCTATTTTGTTCGGAGTTAAATTAAAAGATTTCGGTGTTAATGTAGAGCCGCTTTCATTTTTACCTCCAATTTATGCAACAACAAATGGTATTACGGCGATTGTTTTAGTTTGGGCCGTAATCGCTATTAAAAACGGGAAACAAAAGCTTCACGAACGTTTAATGACTTTTGCTATTGCATTATCAGTGGTGTTTTTAGTCATGTACGTAGCGTATCATATGACTGCTGATTCTACCAAATTTGGTGGCGAAGGTGCAATACGATATATTTATTTCTTTATTTTAGTAACACATATATTGTTGTCTATTGCAATTATACCTCTTGTATTAATAACCTATGTGAGAGCTCTTGCAAAACGTTTTGACAGACACAGAAAAATAGCTAAAATAACATTTCCGCTTTGGTTGTACGTTGCAGTTACAGGTGTAGTGGTTTACTTAATGATTTCTCCTTATTATGTTTAAAATGGAAAATAGAATAAAGAATAAAGAAAACAGAAAGGCTGATAGAAATAGATTTATGAATTTTTTCTCAACGAAAATATTCTATATTCTATTCTCTTTTTTCTTTTCTCTTGCAGCTAACGCTCAATGTGCAATGTGTCGCGCTGCACTTGCAGGAGATTCGAATACTAAGAAAGCTGAAGCTGTAAATAACGGAATTGTTTATTTGATGGTGATTCCTTATTTATTGGTCGTTGTAATTGGAGTTCTTGTTTATAGAATGTACAAATCGAAAACAAAAAAAGTTTAGTTTGTATCTTCATTTTCAGTTGAATCGCAATAGTCATTATAATAATAAATCATCTTAGGAATGTTTTTTTTATTGAATTGACCATTGTTGATTTTTTCGATTACTTTTTCGCAATCTGAAAAATATATTTTTGCACGAAATTTAAAACTAAAAGTAATGTCAGTGGCAAATTCTGCATTTTTTCGTTGTACATAATACTTCTCTTTTAACTCCTCAGATGTAGTTCTGGTCATCGGCATTGTCGCTATTGGTAAGGAGAGTCCGTTGCTTCCGAATGCTAATCTAGAATCCCCGTTGCTTTTGTATATTAACTTAGAATCTTTGTATAAGGTTATGTTTCCTTCCTCGATAACTTCCATTAATTTTGGATCTTTATTTTTTTCAAATTTAACGTATACGTACTTTTCAGAATAACCGTATCCCGAAAAAAGTAATCCTTTAGCAATGTCATGACTCCATTTGCTGGGTTTATCTTCTTCTTTTACTTTGAAATAAATGGTGTTGCCTTTAATTTCTCCAAAACCTTTAACAGAAGTACTATCGTTAAAAATAATGGTAGCTTCTCTATAATCCTGGCTAAATGCGGTATTGATAAAAAATAGAAATAATAGCTGAAATAGTGGTTTCATTCAGATCAAGGTTTGTTTTGTTGCTAATATTATTTCAATCCATCAACAGAAACATTTACCGTTCCGTTAATTTTTATAAAAGCGATAATTGCCTGATTGGTCAGCTGGATTTTATCAAACTGAATATCTTCCATTTTTCCATTCACAAAAACACCAGGCATTGGCGAATAGTTTTTAAGATAATTGGCCATGGTCTTTTTACCTTCTTCTAAATTGGGCTGAATCGAGTAACGGCAGCTTTCTTCCATTTTTCTTAATATATAACCCTGGCCCAACCAGCTTGCGGTTCTCATTAATTTGCTTTTTGTGTCTAAAACATAATCGAGGTTTTCAAAATAAATTTCTTTTGTTTGAGGGTTGTATTGTGGAACTCCGTTTAAGTAAAGTGTTCCGTTTATTGATCCTAAAACATCAAGCGCAATAACCATTTTACCATTTTTGTGCCAGATCGAAACATTTTTTACAGTAATTTTTTTTCCGCCGGAACCAAATTCCTGACCTGCAAAATTTTTGGTCATGATCTTTGAAGCATCCATATAAGTTGAAATAGCGGCGATATTCGCCGAAATTTGATTTGGAATTTTTGTGACTGGCTTCAATACAATTTTACTGGCACTGTATCTGGATTCAGGTTGTTTCCCTACGATAGTTTCCATATTGCATTTCATTCCCATGTCTAGTAGAAACAAATCGTTCTTAAGTTTGGCATTGGTAGAATAGACTTCAATAGGAACAATTCTTAGCCAGCTCTCATAAGTATCACTCATCTGGAATGGCGTACAGATTTTTTCTAATGCCGTTAAAACATTTGGTTTAAAATCCATCGACTGTTCGATCGCTTCATCAATTTTCTTTTCAATTTTAGACTTAAAAATAGAAATTGCGGGATTTACTAAATAAGTGATTGGCATACTTTTTCCAAATACCATCATTGTAGGGCTTTCATTCCAGTCTAAAGATTTGAATTCGGTTTTTGTATTTAATTTCCAGTTCGTTAAAGCTACTTCGCTGGATAAAGTGATTACTCCGTTTAAGTTAAATTCTCTAATGTCGTAAAGTTCTACTCCAAGTTTTTTTGTGCCTATTCTATATTTGATAGTGGCTTTTAGAGGTAGAATTGTTTTTATTTTTTTGTTCGGGTTTGCAGGATCGTTCTGAATTTTTATTGGAGCCTGTTTCCAGATCTTCATTTCGATATCATCATCTTCGATATTATTGTCTTCATAAATTAAACCATTCAATAAAGAATTGGTTTGATTTTGAATGTCGCTCAGTTTTACTGTGATAGGCAAATTGATAAACGAAGGATTCGCATCGTAAACTAACGGACTTGCATCATCCGGTTCTGGTTTTAGGGTTTCTAGTTTTTGAGTTGTAGAACAACTGGTAGCAACGGTAAGTACCGTAAATAGAGAGATAATTGAAAAAAACTTCATCGTTAAGATTTTTTTAAGTGATGCAAAATTAAGAAAACAATTATATTATCTTAAAAAAGTGTAACAATAGATAGAGAATTGAGTCTTATTGTAATAACTAAACGGAATTATTAACGTTTCATTATCATAAATTACTTAATAAAAATGTTATTATTGTTTTAAAATTTAACAATACCATGATCGAAATCAAAGATTTGCATAAGTCCTATAAAATGGGAAATTCAGAGTTACATGTGTTAAAAGGCATTAATTTTAATATCGAAGAAGGAGAATTAGTGGCGATTATGGGATCGTCAGGATCTGGAAAATCTACGCTCTTAAATATTTTAGGAATTCTTGATGAAGCAGATTCGGGTAGTTATATTTTAGACAAGACTCCAATTAAAAATCTAAACGAAACAATAGCGTCCAGATATCGAAATAAATTTTTAGGGTTTGTATTTCAGTCATTCAATTTAATAAATTATAAAACAGCACTTGACAACGTGGCGATGCCTTTGTATTATCAGGGTATAAAGCGAAAAGAACGTTACGAGATTGCAATGAAATATTTAGAGAAAGTAGGCTTAGGCTCGCATTCACATCATTTACCAAATGAACTTTCAGGAGGTCAAAAACAGCGTGTTGCAATAGCCAGGGCATTAGCTTCAAACCCGAAAGTTTTATTGGCCGATGAGCCAACAGGAGCTTTGGATACAAAAACTTCTTATGAGGTTATGGAACTTATTCAGGGAATTAATGATGAAGGAAAAACAATTCTAATCGTTACACACGAACCTGATATTGCTGCAATGTGCAAAAGAAATGTGGTCCTGAAAGATGGATTAATTATCGATGATAAAAAAGTAGAACAAGTTAGAGCGTCATCTTATGTTTAATATTGAACGTTGGCAAGAAATCTTTGAAGCAATCTCTAAGAACCGTTTGAGAACATTTCTTACCGGAGTTTCTGTAGCTTCGGGAATTTTTATTTTGGTGATTTTGCTTGGTGCAGGTAAAGGACTTCAGAACGGAATTCAAAAACAATTCGAACAAGATGCTGTCGGAATTATTGTAGTTTGGTCCGGTACGACAACAAAACCGTATAAGGGATTAAATCCGGGAAGACAAATTCAATTTAGAAATGGGGATTATAACGCATCTGTACAGAAATTTGAAGATAAATTAGACTTAAGATCTGCCAGCTATAATTTCTGGGGAGGTGCTTTTTCGTACGGTAAAGAATCAGGTAGTTATCAGTATAAAGGAGTTGATCCGGATTTTTCAGGTGTAGAGAATCTTACTGTTGTTCAGGGGCGATTTATAAATAGCAGTGATCTTGCCAATAACGAGAAAGTAGCTGCTATTGGAATGAAAGTAAAAACAGATTTATTTAAAGACAGTGATCCTTTAGGTAAAGAAATTTTAATAAATAATGTCAATTTTAAAGTCGTAGGGGTTTTTACAGATCCGGGAGGTGAAAGAGAAGAAGCGAGAGCTTATTTGCCAAAGACCACTGTACAAAGAGCATTTGGAGGCGGAGATAAAATAAGTAATTTATTTTTCACCTTAAAAAAGACAGATAATTATGATCAGGCACTGGCGCAATCTCAAAAATTCACTCAGGATTTAAAGGATCTGCTTAAGAGTAGAAATACGGTAGCTCCTAATGATGATAGTGGTGTTGGTATTTTTAATTCTGTAGAAGAGGGAAAGAAGTTTTATGATTTAAACCTTTACATCAGATTATTTTTCTGGTGGGTAGGTATTTGTACTATTATTGCCGGAGTTGTAGGAGTAAGTAATATCATGCTTATTATAGTCAAAGAAAGAACTAAAGAAATTGGGATTAGAAAGGCTTTAGGGGCATCTCCATTTTCTATTATCTCTATGATACTCCACGAATCTATTTTTATTACCACTATTGCCGGTTTTGTTGGATTGTTGGCAAGTTTATTATTGTTAGAAATTGTAGGGCCGATGGTTCAAAGTGAATATTTTAGAAATCCTGAAGTCGATTTCAGTCTAGCCTTAACTACATTGGCATTGCTTGTCTTTGCAGGTGCAATGGCCGGATTTTTCCCGGCATACAGAGCAGCCAAAATAAAACCTATTGTAGCACTTAGAGACGAATAATTATGTTTAAGAAAGATAATTGGGACGAAATTTTACAGGCCTTAACAGCCAACGTTTTCAGAACGGTCCTAACTGCATTTGGAGTATTTTGGGGAATATTTATTTTGGTAATATTACTTGCAGCGGGAAAAGGTCTCGAAAATGGAGTAAAAAAAGGTTTTGACGGAATAGCGACTAATACTATGTTTATGTGGAGTCAAACCACATCAAAAGCCTATAAAGGTTTGCCTAAAACACGTCGTTATGATTTTAGAAATAGTGATGTTGCAAAGCTAAAAGCGGCTTTCCCTGATTTGTTGTACGTTTCGCCCAGAAATCAGTTGGGAGATTCTGGTAACGGAACCAATAATGTGGTACGTGGTACAAAAACTTCTGCTTTTTCTGTTTACGGAGATTATCCGGAATTGATCAAACAACAGCCAATGGATATCATAAAAGGGCGTTTTGTAAATCAACAAGATATCGAACAGAGAAGAAAGGTAGCGGTGATTGGAAAAGGAGTTATTAGTGAACTTTATGGAAAAGAAGAAGATGCTGTTGGGACTTACCTGAAAATAAACGGAATCAATTTTATGGTAGTGGGAGTTTATAATTCTAAGCAAACCGGTGGAAATGCAGAGGAAGAACAAAAGAATATATTTGTTCCCTTTACTACTTTTCAGCAAGCTTTTAATTATGGTGACAAAGTAGGATGGATGGCTCTTACCGCACGAGATGAAGTTTCTATTACAGATTTAAAACCAAAAATTTTAGAACAAATAAAAGCGCTTCATTCTGTACATCCAAAGGATGATCGCGCAGTTGGAAATTTTGATTTATACGAACAATTTGGTAAAGTGCAAAGTTTGTTTGATATCTTAAAAATCATTGCTTATTTTGTAGGATCTTTAGTGCTTATTTCCGGAGTAATCGGAATCTCCAATATTATGCTGATTGTAGTTAAAGAACGTACTAAAGAAATAGGAATTCGAAGAGCATTAGGAGCAACGCCCGGAGCAATTCGGGGCCAGATTTTATCAGAATCTATATTTTTAACCATTATCTCAGGTATGTTTGGCGTTGCTGTAGCAACCGGGGTGATTGCACTGCTAAATATGGCATTAGAGTCGATGCCGCCGGGAAGTAATACTATGTTTGCTAATCCAAGTGTAGATTTAAGAGTTGTATTTGTTGCTTTATTAATATTAGTAGGATCAGGTTTGCTGGCAGGATTTATTCCGGCGCAAACCGCAATTAATGTAAAGCCTGTAGACGCTTTACGAACAGAATAAATTATCAATCAAAATATAATCGATTAAACCAAAAACAAAATGAAAAAAGGAGTAACCGTAACCATTTTAATCTTTATTGCTATAGTTTTCTTTGGCGCACTTTACTATTTGTATGCCAAAAACCAACAATCTCCAATTGTTTTTCAAACTGAAAAAGCAGAGGTTAAAACGATCGTAAAAACGGCAATTGCAACCGGTAACATTCAGCCAGATGAAGAAGTTCTAATCAAACCAAACATCTCAGGTATTATAGAAGAAGTGTATATCAAAGCGGGAGAGAAAATCAAAGCGGGAGATATGATTGCCAAAATTAGAGTGGTAGCTAACGTATCGAATGTTAGTAATACTCAAAATCAGGTACAAACAGCTAAAATTGCTTTAGACAATCAGGAAAAAATCTATAAAAGACAAAAAACATTGTTTGATAAAGATGTAATTTCTGCAAATGATTTTGATGCAGCACAATTGGCCTATACGCAGGCTAAACAAAATTATCTGGCTGCAAAACAAAGCCTGGATATTGTAAAAACAGGAACAACCACATCATTAGGTAATTATGCCAATACCCTAATTCGTTCAACAGTAACAGGAATGGTTTTAGCGGTTCCGGTAAAAGTAGGAAATCAGGTTATTGAAAGTAATAATTTTAATGAAGGAACTACAATTGCAAGTGTTGCCGATGTTGGAAGAATGATTTTTATTGGAAAAATTGACGAATCTGAAGTAGGTAAAATCAAAGAACAAATGCCAATTGAAATTACAGTTGGAGCTATCGAAAACAAAAAATTCGAAGCGTCTTTAACGGATATTGCTCCAAAAGGAGTAGTAGAAAACGGAGCGATTCAGTTTGAAATAAAAGCCAAATTAGAAAATAGAGATGCGACCTTTATCAGAGCTGGTTTAAGTGCAAATGCGTCTATCATTTTAGAGAAGGCTGATAAAGTACTGGCTGTTAAAGAATCATTGGTGCAATTTGATAAAAAAACACAAAAACCATATGTTGAGGTAGAAACGGCTCCTCAAAAATTTAAAAGGCA
This sequence comes from Flavobacterium sp. SLB02, assembly GCF_009664855.1. Lineage (GTDB taxonomy): Bacteria > Bacteroidota > Bacteroidia > Flavobacteriales > Flavobacteriaceae > Flavobacterium. Next base: position 4,430,760 of record NZ_CP045928.1, on the reverse strand, counting down.
AGATCTCGTTTTAGGAGTTAGCGACGGAATTTATGTTCAGGTGAAAAGTGGACTTAAAAACACGGATAAAATTAAAATCTGGAATCAGGGTTTAATTAATGAAGGAGAGAAAAAATAATTTGAAAGTATAAAAAGAGTTTTTGGTTTTAAAAAATGTTAAATTTGCGTAGCATTGTTTTTACTGCGCTTTCATTCAAAATATATGAAAATAAATAAATATAATAGTCTTGTTTTTGCCATGCTTTTCGGGTTTGGTTTATCATCTCAGGCACAATCAAAACAATGGACATTAGAAGAATGCGTACGTTATGCATTAGATAATAATATCACAATAAAATTATCAGAATTAGATGTAAAGAATGCAGCAATTGATAAAAAAGGTGCATTTGGTAATTATCTTCCAACGGTAAACGGAGATGCTTCGCACTCCTGGAATATAGGTCTTAACGTAAACCCTGTAACCAATATCGCTACCACTCAGACTACACAATATTCTTCAGTGGCAGTTAATGCAGGGATTGATATCTATAAAGGGTTGCAAAATCAAAATACGTATCGAAGAGCTAAGCTTTCTATTATAGCATCCAAATATCAATTATTGAAAATGCAGGAAGATATTTCGTTGAATGTGGCTAATGCATTTTTGGAAATTCTTTTTAATAAAGAAAATTTAAAAGTAAAAAAAGAGCAATTATCGATTGATCAAAAACGTTTAGCCCGTTCTCAGGAAATGGTGAATGCAGGAACAATTCCTCGAGGTGATTTGTATGATTTAAAAGCTACTGAGGCAACAGATCAGCAAGCTATAATTGTTGCTGAAAACAGTTTATTAATTTCTAAATTAAGTTTAGCACAGCTTTTACAATTAAAAGAATTTGCAGATTTTGATGTTGTAGATGATACAAACGCAAAAGATGAAAATAATATTCTGGCGCAGACTCCGGTTGATATTTATAACAAAGCCAAAGAAATAAGAACAGAGTTAAAATTAGCCCAAACAAATCTTGAAGTAGCGGAGAAAAATGTTGCTATTGCAAGAGGTGCTTATCAGCCAACACTTAGAGGTTTTTATCAATTCAGCACAAGAGCCAGTTATAGCGACAGAATTATAGGAGTTGATGCTAATGACCAGCCGGTTTTAGCAGGTCCGCTGCCAATTTTTGATCAGTTTAGTGATAACAAAGGACATAACTTTGGTTTTCAATTGAGTGTGCCTATTTTTAATGGTTTCTCAGTTAAAAATAATGTTGAACGAAATAAAGTAAGTTTAGAGAAATCTAAAATAGATTTAGAGCAAAAAAGTTTAGATTTGCAACGTAACGTTTACACTGCTTTTACGGATGCAAAAGGAGCTTTAAATGCATATGAATCATCAACGGTAACCTTAGAGGCAAGACAACAGGCTTACAACTATGCAAAAGAAAAGTATGATGTAGGTTTGATGAATTCATTCGATTTTACTCAGGCTCAAACCTTGTTAACCAATGCTCAGTCAGACGTTATCAGAACAAAATACGATTACATGTTTAAAATAAAAATACTTGAATTCTACTTTGGAATTCCAATAGTTCCAATTATCACAAAATAATTTATTATGTCAAAAAAAACAATTTATTTCTTACTGGGTGGTGCGGTAGTCATTATCGCAGTTTTAATTGGTCTTTCGAAAGCAGGAGTAATAGGAAATAAAGATGAAGGAAAAGAAGTAGAGGTTTCAAAAGTAATCGCTTCAACCATTATTGAAACGGTATCTGCAACTGGTAAAATTCAACCCGAAATAGAGGTGAAACTTTCATCGATGGTTTCAGGTGAAATTATTGCACTAAATGTAAAAGAAGGACAGGTTGTAAAAAAAGGAGATTTGCTGGTTAAAATAAATCCTGATTTATATACCTCAGGATTAGATCGTTCTGTTGCAAATTTATCAGGAACTAAAGCAGGTTTAACACAGTCTGAAGCCAGTTACAAAGAAGCAAAAGCAAGTTACGAGCGTAATAAGACTCTGTATGATAAAGGAGTAATTTCAAAATCTGATTGGGACAAAGCTATTTCGACTTATGAAGTAGCCAAAGCAACAAGACAGAATGCTTACTATAATGTTCAGAGTGCTTCGGCATCTGTTACAGAAGCAAAAGATAATTTAGGACGTACTTTGATTTATGCTCCTGCTGACGGAACAATTTCTGTTTTAAATGTTGAATTGGGAGAGCGTGTTTTGGGAACGCAACAAATGGCAGGAACAGAACTTTTGAGAGTAGCAAACCTAAACAATATGGAAGTTGAAGTTGACGTTAACGAAAATGATATTGTAAAAGTAAAAATTGGCGATGAAGCAAATGTTGAAGTTGATGCTTATCTAAAAAAGAAATTCAGAGGCACAGTAACCAGTATTTCTAACTCTGCAAGTACAACACTAACATCAGATCAGGTAACTAATTTTAAAGTAAAAGTTCGTATCCTCAAAGAATCATATCAGGATTTGCTGGAAGGACAGCCAAATACTTATTCGCCTTTTAGACCAGGAATGACGGCAACTGTCGATATTATTACAAGAACTAAAAATAATGTTCTGGCAGTGCCAATTAGTTCTGTAGTGGTAAAATCAGATACTACTGCTGTAAAAGATTTTAAAGTGGAAGATCCGAATGATGATAAAAAAGCAACTCCAAAAAGCGATAAAAAGTTCGAATGCGTTTTTGTAAAAGTAGGAGACAAAGCTAAAATCAGAGTTATTAAAACAGGTATTCAGGACGATACAAATATTGAAGTAATGACAGGATTAAAACCGGGTGATGTAGTAATTACTGGACCGTATACAACGGTTTCTAAAGAACTAAATTCGGGTGATAAAGTCAAGCTTAAAAGTGCCGATTTACCTAAAAAATAGTAAGATATTCTAAAGAAATAATAATGCCAGAATGAGCGAAGTGGAAGTCTTCGAAAGTATAAAGGACTTCTACTTCGCTTAGTGTGACATAAATAATAACATTAAAAAAATAAACACATTGTCTTTTATCCTAAATATAGAAACGGCTACTAAAAATTGCTCAGTGTCCATTGCTAAAAATGGGGCAACAATTGTATGTAAAGAAATTGCAGAAGAAGGCTATTCTCACGCCGAAAAACTGCATGTTTTTATAGAAGAAGTAATTGCTGAGGCAGGAATTTCGGCTCAGGATTTAGCAGCTGTTGCCGTAAGTCAGGGCCCTGGTTCATACACGGGTTTACGAATTGGAGTTTCGGCAGCAAAAGGATTGTGTTTTGCTTTAAATATTCCTTTAATTGCGATTGATACCTTGCAGACTTTAGCTTCACAGGCAAAAGTTAGTGACGGAAAAATTATTCCGATGCTGGACGCGAGAAGAATGGAGGTTTACAGCGAAGTTTTTAATGCCAGTTTAGAAGTAGAAAGAGGAATAGAAGCAGAAGTAATCACCGAAGATTCTTTTGCATCATATACAGAAACGGTTTATTTTGTAGGTGATTGTGCCGATAAATGCAAACCGGTTTTAACTAAAGAAAACTTCATATTTTTAGAAGAAATCAAATTTCCATCTGCTGCTGCAATGAGTAAAATCAGTTATGATAAATATCAAAAAAGCGACACTGTAGATGTCGCTTATTTTGAACCGTATTATTTAAAAGATTTTATGATGGCGCCTCCATCAAAAAAACAATAAACTATTTTATTTTTCAATTGTAAACGGCTGAAATGAAATTCCGGCTTCGTCTAAAGCTATTTTGCAATTTTCTAAAGTATCTGAAAAAACAGATCCATAATCTGCTTTTTTTGCCCAAGGCCTTACTGCAAAATCAACAGAGTTTGTTGTTAGATTTTTTACAGAAACTTCTGGTGCCGGCTTTTTAAGTACTTTAGGGTTATTGTTTAAAACATCTAAAAGAATCTCTTTTACTTTTTTAATATCAGAGTCGTACGAAACTGAAAATGTAAAATCGGCTCTTCGTTCTCCCTGCATAGAGTAATTGATAATGGTCCCGTTTGATAAAGCACCATTAGGTACAAAAACAGTTTGATTATTACCCATAAGCATCTTGGTAACAAAAATTTGAATTTCGACTACAGTTGCTACAACTCCTTGTGCTTCGATCGTATCGCCAACTTTAAAAGGTTTAAAAACGATAATTAACATTCCTCCTGCAAAATTAGAAAGCGAACCTTGCAATGATAAACCTACTGCAAGTCCCATGGCACCTAAAATGGCAACAAATGACGAAGTTCCAATTCCAAGTTTGTCAATAACTGTTACAAATAATAAAATTCGGAGTGCCCATATTAAGATGTCCGAAAGAAACCTTGTTAAGGTAGGATCTAAATTTCTTTTGATCATTACCTTTGTAATAATTCTGTTTATTAACCTGATGGCATAGATACCAACAAACAAAATAATAAATGCCGAGATTAATTTAGGAGCATAGTCAACTAATATGTCAATAAATTTAGTAATGTAATTGCTAACCTGGTCTGGGTTCATGTTCATGTTTTTCGAATAAAAAAACCTTCTCAAAGAGAAGGCGTATTAATGCTGCAAATATAGATATATTTATTTTATTAGAAAAAATGAGTCCTTATTCCTTAGGAGGAATCGTATCAATAACTTCGTCTGTTGCGGTTTCAGTTTTTTCAGCAGTATCTGCTGCAGTTTCGACCACTATGGTTTTGGTTGTGCTGGATGTCTCGGTTGTTTTTTCTTTTACAGAATCGATTACGTCACTTAACGAATCCGAAGCTTTTTCGACATATTCGCTTACTATATCTTTTGCCTTGTTCGCATATTCAGCTGCACTTTCAAGGATAGGTTCTGATGCTTCTTTTGCTTTTGCAATCGTTTCCTCGGCAAAAGTTTCTGCTTTGTCAATATAAGGAGCGGCAGCTTCTTTTGCCTGCTCAAACTTAACCTCGGCCTGATTGGCCAAATCTGTAGTTGAATCTTTGGCTGAGCCAAATAAATTCTTGAAAAATGAAGATAATCCCATAGTTTTATATTGATTGGTTTAGAATACAATATTAAACTATTTTTATCACACTAAAACGGAATAATTTATTGAAAATTAAGGAGATATGAATTCAATAAAAAAGCGCCTCATTTGAGGCGCTTTCTATATTTTTACGAATAAATAATTATGCATTTACAGCTTCTACTTTGATCGCTTCATCATTCAACATACTTTTTAGCATATTTTCGATTCCGCTTTTCAAAGTAAAAGTAGAAGAAGGACAACCGCTGCAGGCACCTTGCAAAATTACTTTTACCGTTTTGTCGTCTTCATTATAAGAGTCAAAAGCAATGTTTCCACCATCAGCCGCAACTGCAGGTTTCACGTATTCTTCTAATATATTGATGATTTGTTGAGAGGTAACATCTAATTTATCAAATGCTTCATCTTTTGTAACATCATTTTTAGTGGCAACTTCAATTAAACTTTCATCTAAAACAGTTCCTCCGTTCTCGATATATTGTTTGATAAAAGTTCTTACTTCTAAAGTAATTTCATCCCAATCGTTGATATCATATTTAGTTACCGAAATATAATTCTCATCAATAAAAACTTCTTTTACATACGGAAATTTAAACAATTCTTTTGCCAGTGGAGAAGAAGCCGTCTGATCGATATTTTTATACTCAACGGCATTTTTGGTCAGCATTCTGCTTACTACAAATTTTAAAGCAGCAGGATTAGGAGTGGTTTCTCCGTAAACCGTGATAGGTTGCTTTTTAGGCGCATTCTCATCCATTTTTATGATGATACCGCCTTTGTCTACAAATGAGGCAATTTGTTCAGCAACAGCATCTTTTACATCATCCCATTCCACAATACTGTATCTTTCGATGGCAATAAAGTTTCCTGAAATATATACCGTTTTTACAAACGGAAGATAAAATAATTGTTGTGCTAATGGCGATGCTTGTGCTTCATCGATATTTTTAAATTCAAAATTTTGATTTTTTGTAATGAAATCTTCAAATTCGAACTTTAGTATAGTTGGATTTTGAGTTTCTTTTATGGTGATTTTTGTCATGATTTGTAATTTTCCACAAATTTAGTAAAGTTATTTTCTACTAATACCTATATTTGATTTTTTAATAAAATAATTAAGACTCTTTTCAAATAAATCGTATTAAATTGTGAGAGTCTAAAATTTATACCAACAAATTTGCCTTTATGAAATTTAGAATCAGGGTTTTATTTATTTTTTTAATCGTAACATCTTATTCCTATTCGCAAGAAGGAATACCCGTTTATTCAGATTATTTATCAGATAATTATTACTTGATTCACCCCTCAATGGCAGGTGCTGCCAATTGTGCTAAAATAAGATTAACAGCTAGAAAACAGTGGTTTGGTCAGGAAGATGCACCACAACTTCAAACCTTAACTTTTAATGGTAGAGTAGGCGAACGATCAGGGGCCGGAATTATTATTTTTAATGATGAAAATGGTTATCATTCGCAAAAAGGAGTAAAGCTTACTTATGCGCACCATATTATGTTCTCCAGAGATGAAATCGATCTAAATCAGCTTTCATTTGGTATTAGCGGAGGAATAATTCAGAGCCAGCTTGATGAAACTAAATTTGGAGGAACTTTTGACCCAATTGTTTTTGGTCAGATTCAAAAGGATTCTTATTTTAATATTGATGTTGGAGCCTCTTATAATTATCTTGATTTTTATGCCCATGCAACAGTACAGGGATTATTAGAAACCAGAAGAGAATTGTACACGGACTACGAAAGTGATAATGTTAGAAAGTTTTTATTGAGTGCCGGATATGTTTTTGGTAAAAGCAATAGTATTACCTGGGAGCCATCGATTTTATTTCAATTATTTGATAAAACACAGCAAAAATCTATTGATTTAAATATGAAGGCTTATAAAAACATGGATTTTGGTAGCTTGTGGGCTGCATTATCGTACAGAAGAAGTTTTGATGGCGTACAATATAGTAACTCAAATAATGGAGTAGCTTCTCAAAAATTGCAATATATCACACCTATAATAGGTGTAAACTATAAAAACTTTATGTTTGCTTATACATATTCTCAGGTTACCGGCGATGTGAAATTTGACACTGGCGGATACCATCAAATTACTTTGGGAATTAATTTATTTTGTAAAAAGGAACGTTACGATTGTAATTGTCCGGCCATTAATTAAATTTTTATCATGCTTATAAAATCTGTAAACGGAAAAACCCCTTCGATCCCTGAGGATTGTTATGTTGCTGAAAACGCTACAATTGTTGGCGACGTTGTTTTTGGAGATTCCTGCAGCGTTTGGTTTAATGCTGTAATTCGCGGCGATGTAAATTTTATTTCGATTGGGAATAAAGTGAATATTCAGGATGGGGCAATTATACATTGTACCTATCAAAAACACCCCACTATTATAGGAAACAATGTTTCGATAGGACATAATGCTATCGTGCATGGATGTACGATTCATGACAATGTTTTGATTGGAATGGGGGCCATAGTAATGGATAATTGTGTTGTAGAAAGCAACTCAATTATAGCTGCGGGAGCTGTTGTTACTCAAAATACAATTGTACCTTCTGGAGCCATCTACGCAGGTGTTCCGGCAAAAAAAGTAAAAGATATTGACCAGTCAGACTTTGCAGGCGAAATTGAACGTATTTCGAACAATTATGTCATGTATTCGGGTTGGTTTAAAAACGAAGAATAAAATTTTTAAATTCCAAAAAATAATCCCGATAGGTATCGGTTTTTTTTGGGAATTTAAAAAACTTACAAGTTGATTCTTTCGAAAAAAGCATTTTTATAACTTTCGCTTATCGGGATTCGTTTGTCGCTAATCAAAACTTTATTTTTCTGAATCGATTTTACATGTTTTATATTAATGATATACGACCTGTGAATTCGGGAGAATCCTTTGCTGGAGAGTAAGTTTTCCAGCTTTATTAAACTGATTAAAGTCAGCGTGAATTTATTATCTGTCGTGTAAATTTTGACGTAATCTTTTAAACCTTCGATAAATAAAATATCTGAAAAATTCATTTTGACGTTTTCATATTCTGCCCTTACAAACATAAAATCCTGTTCTAATTCAGGAGCAGTGGTGTTTTCAGAAATGGCCTGAATGGCTGTTGAGGGGTTTAAAACCTGTTGCGCACGTACAACCGATTTTAAAAAACGATGAAACGGAATAGGTTTTACTAAATAGTCTACAGCACCCAGGTTAAAACCTTCTACGGCATAATCAGAAAAAGCAGTTGTAAAAATAACCAAAGGCTTTTTTTCGATTGTATTTAAAAAATCAATTCCGGAAAAATGTGGCATCTGAATGTCCAGAAAAATCAAATCAACATTGTTTTGGTTTATAAATGAAACGGCATCGATAGCATTATTAAAGGTACTGATGAGTTCGAGCGAATCTACTTTTCGAACAAAATCTTCTAATAATTCAACCGCTAAAGGTTCATCGTCTATAATTACACATTTCATTTGTTGAAGATTTAGATTTAAAGATTTTATTTGGTGCTCAAAAGTAGTTTTAAACCAGTAAATTAAGTTTTAAAATTATCATAAAATACGGATTATGCTCGATTATCCTTTTACAATAATTGTTTTGCTTAAAGTATAACCATCTGTTAGATTACCTGTTAGGGTAGCTAATTCATCAGCTAAACTGTCAGAGAAGACATTGTCTTTTGTGTTCGAAGTATCGGCCTGGCCGTGAGCGGCATAGTTGGTACTCGAATATACGGTACTCGAAATAGTTTTGGGAAAAGCAATTTGTGTTACCAGTAATGATGAGCCGCTGGCGCTCAAAACGTCAACATGTATATGCGGTGCCCTGCCCTGATACCAGCCAGGAAAAATCGAAAGAAACGAAACTTCTCCTTTTGAATCTGTAGTTTGTCTGCCTCTTAAAAAATGAACTGAGGTATAATCCGTTTGTTGCATTGAGGTTCCGCCGTATTCTGAATAATTTCCGTCTTTGGCGCAATGCCATACATCGACCAAAACACCGGCCAATGGCGAGCAATTATTGTTTTTATTTTCGATAACTAAATTAATAAGCAACGCAACTCCAATTCTATCAGATTTTATGTTTTCTAAAACTAACTGACTAGGTGTTTTAATAGGGAATGGGCCTTTGGTTTCTGATGGAGAAACAGAACAGCTTCCATCTCCAAAAGTGTCTGAACCGGAATCATCATTGTCACTTTTAGAACATGATTCTAATAATTTAGAAGCTGTGGCCAGTGAAGCAATTCCTAAGATACCATTTCGGATGAATTTTTTTCTGTCCATAATCCGTTATCTTTAATTTATTGCGGTCTGAATTTTGTCTAATTTTAAATTCAAATGCACACGATAATAGTGATTGTCTTGTGTAATGTTGAGTTCGTGTGCATTAGGATAAAGCAAGTCCAGTCGGTTTTGAATGTTTACCAATCCAATTCCTGAGTTTTCAGGATCTTTAATATAGTTTTCAATAGTATTTTCGATCCAGAAATCAAGACTGTTTTCAAGAATAAAAATCTTAATTTTTACATGTGCGGCACCTTTGTAATCGGTTCCGTATTTAAACGCATTTTCAACAAACGAAATAAGCAATAAAGGTTCAATAAACTTGTTTCGGGTATCACCGTGTACATTGATAACAATGTCTTCGATATTGTTGAGCCTGAGTTTTTGTAACTCGATATAATTCTGGATGTAATTGACTTCTTTTTCTAAAGCCACCGTTTTATTATCTGTTTCATAGAGCATATAGCGCATGAGCTCTGATAATGTTACGATGGCATCAGGGACCAAATCAGATTTCTTGTGTGCCAGTGAATAAATACTATTTAAGGAATTGAATAAGAAATGCGGATTGGTCTGTTTGCGCAAATAAATCAATTCGGTATTTGTTCTGTGTGTTTCTGCAATTAATTTGTTTTGCTGATTGTTATAAAATTCTGTAAGCGTTCTAATAATAGCGCTTATGGTAATAATTAAGATATAAAAAAATGAAGGCCCAATTTTAAAAAATAAAGGCTGTCTTGTTGCTAACACTGCAGCTCTTACTCTTCGGCCTTTATACATTAATTTAAAATCTTCTGGCGGTATGGTGTGCATAATGTTGCTAGGCTTTAATTGTCTTACCTGCGAAAAGTCAGGAATAAAATAATTAATCCTTATAATCATAAATAATAAAATAAGAGCAAATACAAATACAAAATACAACCAGTATTTTTTTTCTAAAAGTAATACGGGAACCAAATAAAAGTAATTGAGATAGAACAGGATAATTCCTGTAGCCCATTGTACATAAAAATCATTGTTGATCCTGAACGGACTTTCGTAAAACTGAATTAATGAAGTCAGAATGAAGAAAATCCATATAATGCAATGAAATAAAATTTTATTTGAACTCGTGTTTCTGATAGTATCTATTGTCATTTATAATTTAATTTTTAATAAAATTAAATCATTTTTGGTTACGGTTGGTGATATGTTCTGATTGAGTTTGTTTACTACTAAATGAGCGACCTTTAAGGCGTCACTTTCACTAGTAAAACTTTTAGTGTCGCTTATTACCGGAATCACAGACTGCCTGATTATAATTTTATTTTTAAAAGCAATGGAATAACCCCAACCTGACGTAGTTCTAAAGGATTCCGTTTTAAAATTTTCATTTTTCACACAAGCTGTAAATAGTAAAACCGGTAAAAGCAACATTAAATTCTTCCGGATTTTACTCCAGAAGAATTGTTTTTTATGATTAATTATCGTCGTCACTTTGTTCGTCTAAAGGTTTAAACTCCCAGGCATCATCAAAATAGGTAGAACCTACTCTTCCAAGCATATAAAAACCACGATTGTTTATGGCAAAACCAACTGCATCTGTTCTGCTGGCTCCTTCCATTGGGGTTCTTTCTACCCATAAATCTGTTGATGGATTGTATTCCCAGGTTGTTTTTACATTTTCTCCTCCCACAATATATCCTAATCCGTTCATGGTGAAACTAGAAGCATTCGAACGAACAATTGCGTATTCATCATTGTAAGAATAATCATCATCTGTGTCCTTATCTATATCACGTTTTCTGGTCCATACATCTGTAGCAGGATCAAACTCCCAGAAATCTTCCTGATAAACTCCGTTATTAATTCCGGTTCCAAAATATACTTTGTTTGCAATTACAAAAGCAGTAGCATTACGGCGTTTATTTCCACTAAATCCGTTTACAAGTGTCCATGTATTGGTCAGGTCATTGTACTGATAAAAATCTTTAAGGTAATTTCCGTCATAGCCAGTTCCAAAATAAGCCTTTCCGCCAGCCTGAAAACCTACCGCAGCATAACGTCCTGTTCCTGCAAAATCAGCTTTTTGAGTCCAGCTATTACTTGTAGGGTCGTATTGATAAAAGTCTTTTAGTTTATTGGTTCCATCGTAGCCAAGACCAACATAGCCTTTATCATTAAGTGTAAAACTAGAGGCAGAGCTTCTTCCAATTCCTGTAAAATCAGCTTTTTGTTCCCAATAATCTCCGGTAGAATTGTACGCCCATAAATCTTTTAAATAAACGTCACCCGTATAACCTGTTGCTACATAAGCATAATCTCCAATAACAAAACTGGTAGCACTAGATCTTGCAGGTCCATCAAATGCCGATTTTTTAATCCAGTTTCCTACTAAATCATCGTCGTCATCGTCGTTGCTGCAGCCAATAAAAAAGAGGCTTGAAAACAATGCCGCGAATAATATTCCTTTTTTCAAATTATTCATAGTGTATTAAATTTATTTATTGTTTGTATTTAATGCCAATTCCTAAAACATAACCATTACCGGTATTAAAGTCATATACTTTATGATTGTCCTTATCGATGAGGTTGTATTTTTTATTAAAATCATATCCGGCTTTAAAATTTAGAAACCAGTTTTTGTCTACATTTCTTTCGTATTCAAGTGCCGTAGTCATTTGCGATAAGCTCACTTTTGAGGCATTGTTACTTAGATTATTTTCTGGGTCTAAATGATAAAAATTACCATTGAAACTATTGTTTACACTAAATTTGTTTCGAATATTGTTTGAGTATGAAATTTTTGAATCCGGAAACCCAATGAGCAAAGAAGCTTCGTTGTTTACTTTGTAGTTTAAGGATGCAACAGGCAGGAATTTAGGAGAACCAAAAATGCTTGTTCTTGCCATTCCAATGCTGAAAAACGTCTTTGAACTGAGTTGCTGCTGAACCTGAAAACTTCCTAAAAGGGTGAAATCATTACTGTCTAAATTACTTTGAAAATTTACCGTTGGCGTAATCGAAAAATTCATATTTGTTGTTTTTGAAATCTTGCGAGAAAATTCAAACTTGTTCTGAATCTGATTAAACTGATCCAAATTCGTATACGTAATATTGCTGTCTAATTCATAATTCACTTTCAAATTAGAATATTCTAATATGTTTGTTATTTTGTTTCTCGAACCTATTTCTTTAATAAACGTTATACCAATATTGGTTTCATTAAATTTAATCTTATCGGTAGGTTCTGTTTTTGCATTCGCATATACTGAAAAGTTCTCCTGAGCTTTCATGCTGAAAATTGAAATCAAAAAAAACGAACAAATTAAAAACCTTGTTTTCATTACTTATTTATTGGTTCAAAAGTAGGTGGCTAGTGGTTTTAAAAAAAAGAAGATATATGTACGGTACTTTTTGATAGACTAAATGGCACTTTTTAAGGCTGAGTGAAGTATTTGATGGTATTGATATGTTATAGATGTTTTTTTGCCTTTTATAGTCTAAAAACGCTTGGTTGTATATGTTATAGTGTAGTGCAGGAGAGTGCAATTTATATTTGTTCAAAAAATTTGAATATGCACAAGTTTATATTGATGTTGTTTTTGGCAATAACCGTAATTTCATGCGGAACTGATTCTGATGCCGGCGAATTTGTTGTAGGGTCAGATTATCTCGCCGTAGGTAATAAAGTTATTTTAATTGATACCGTTACAGTGGAAATGTCTACGATAAATTTTGACTCTCTTGTCACCTCCAGTCAAAACCGTATTTTGATAGGGAGTTATGAAGATCCCATTTTTGGGGAAGTAAAATCGAACAGTTATTTTCAATTGGCTTCAAATTCGTATGTATTAAATAGTAGCGGTTCTGATACAGAAACGACCAATTATGTTTTTGATTCTATTTCGATGATTCTAAAATATGATAACTATTATTATGGGGATACCACAAAGGTGCAAACTTTTAATATTCATCGACTAACTCAAAAAGTAAAGCCTAATACCGAGGATAAAAGCTTCTATAATAATTCGTCATTGACCTATAGTGACGAAAGTTTAGGAACAATATCTTATAAACCCAGGCCAATTGAGAAAGACTCTGTCAATATTAAAATGAATGATGCTTTTGGAGCGGCTCTCTTTCAGAAATTAAAGAAAAGAGAAATTACAGACTTTGATAGTTTTAATGAATATCTAAAAGGTCTCGTTCTTGTGCCGGTAACTTCAAATTCTACCAGCGTTATTGGTTTTCATGTTGCAACAAGCAAAGTCCGGCTGTATTACTCAAAGTATCAGGCAGACACTGAACAAGTTTCTTTTATACTAGATTTTACTATTACGGATGCTGCAAAACAATTCAATGCCATTTCATCCGACAAAACGGGAACTTTACTTGAAAATTTACCTGTATCGAGCAGTAAACTTTCAAGCGCATTAACCAATAAGCAGGGATTTATTCAATCGGGTTCAGGTGTGGCGTGCAGGATCGATTTTCCGAATATCAAGCAGCTTAAAAAGATAGCTGCCAATGGAGCAATTGTAGATGCTAAAATTCTTCTGAAACCTGTTAGTAATACGTATTCTCAAAATTATCCTCTGGCTGATTCCTTAAAGATTTATGTGGCTGATAATTTGAACAGGTTGAGCGGTTCATTACAGAATTCTGCAGGAACTGCGGTTTTTGGTATTCTCAATAAAAAAACTGATGAGTTTAATGAAAACATTGGATATACGATCCCTATTGGTACTTTTTTGCAAAAAGAAATGCTAAAAAATACAGATTCCCGATCCTCTCTTATCCTGACATTACCTTCAATTTCTAAAGCCGTGGGTCGAATTGTTTTAGGTGATCAAAAAAACTTAAACAATAAAATCCAGCTTAAAATTTATTACATCTCTTATTAAATGAAAAGTAAATTCGTGTATTTAAGTTGCTTCATGGTTTTGTCGCTAACTTCGTTTTCGCAAAGTATTTCAAGTTCGCCTTATTCGTTATACGGGGTGGGTAGTTTATATGATGCTGATTTTGGTGTAATTCCTTCCATTGGTTCATCGGGAATTGCTTTGCCATCAGATACTTTTATAAATAATCTAAATCCGGCAGCATTAGGATATTTACCTCAAAATCATTTTATGTTTGACATAGGAGGAAAGGCTATTGCAACAACTTATCAAAACAATTCGAAAAGCGAAAGCCGCAATAATTTTCAATTTTCGCATATTGCTTTTGCCTTTCCGGTTACTAAAAATTCGGGATTTAGTTTGGCTTTAAAACCGTATTCGAGTGCTGCATTTAAAATTTCAAACTTAAAAATGCCTATAGAAAATAGTCAGGATTATTACTATTTAACTGCTATGGGGTCTGGCGGATTAAATAATTTTGATTTTTCATACGGCTATCGATTTGGAAAAAAATTATCTCTTGGAGCGTCGGCAGCTGTATTGTTTGGAAATACAAGTGACGATCGAAGCTTTTTGATTTCGAATTCGATTACCAGTATTCAGAAAAAAACAACGTATAACGGCTGGCGTGGTACATTAGGAGCGCAATATAAAATTGATTCTACTTTTACCATTGCTACCACATTCAAACTACCGGCTCAAATTAAAGCCTCAAAGGTACAAACGGTTCAGACTATTGCAGATGATGTTGTCACTACTGTAGAGTCTAATGTTAAATCGGATACAGACGATTACTACGTGCCTTTAGAAATGGGTTTTGGAATCAGTAAGCGTTTTAAAAATAATCTGAACATGACGTTAGATTACGAAAAAAGTTTGTGGAGTAATAGTAACCAGTCTGAGTTGTATGGCAATTTTGTCAATCAGGATCGATTTGCACTTGGCTTTACGTACAGAACTAAAAAGAATGTTCGAAAATATTGGGATCGAATTCAATATGCGACAGGGGTAAACTTTGATACCGGTTACCTGGAAGTCGACGGAAAACGCATCAATAATGCAGCGGTTTCTTTTGGGCTTTCTTTGCCGCTTGAAAATACATATTCGGCTTTGAATATTTCGTATTCGTACGGACAAAAAGGAAGTATTTCGAACAATTTAATAAAAGAAAACTACCATAAACTATCTCTTAATTTATCATTAGACGGAATATGGTTTATTAAACGAAAAATAGATTAAGGGATTAAAAGTCTTTTTGAATTACAGGATATTTGTATTCTAAAATTGATTTTAAAACCTCTGGATTTGAATTGACATAAAATACAGGATCACTTTTTTGATTGTCATTAAAACCCACTTTATCGCGCAAAATATTTTGAGTTTGTCTTGCGACCGCTTCTCCCGAATCAATAATCTGAATATGTTCGGGCAGGATTTTTTTAATCTGAGGAATTAAGTAAGGGTAGTGGCTACAGCCCAAAACAAGATAATCTATATTAGCATCGATCATAGGCTGCAGGTACGATTCTAGTAACTGAGTCATTTCAGGAGAATTTAGATTTCCATCTTCAATAAGCTGAACAAGTCCGTAGCCCACCTGTTCAATTATTTTAGTGTTCTGGAACATCTCTGCCGTTTTATTAAATAACTCGCTATTCAACGTTCCTTTAGTTGCTAAAATGCCAATTACTTGTGTTTTTGAGTTATTGGCGGCCGGCTTTATGGCGGGTTCAATTCCTATAAAGGGGATATCATAATTAGCACGAAGTTCTAAAATAGCATTTGTTGTCGCGGTATTGCAGGCTACGACAATCAGTTTGCAATTCTGATCAAGTAAAAAATCAACATTTTTTTTGCTCAGGGCAACAATCTCTTCTTTTGTTCTCTGACCATAAGGAGCATTTTTACTATCGGCTAAATAAATAGTTTTTTCGTTTGGAAGTAAGTCGTGAATGGCGCTCCAGATGGAAGTTCCTCCAATACCAGAATCAAAAATGCCTATAGGATTGTTATTCGTCATGCTACAAATTTAGTGTTTTTTGAAATAAATTAGTATTCCAATTTAGGTGAAATGTGCGAATATTTCGGTTTTTTAGTTTTAATTAAATGTAAAAAAAAACTGCTTAAATCTTTTACAAGTTTAAGCAGTTTTTTTATTTTAAGAAATCTGTTTTTTAGAATCCTAAATCTTTTTTTACATCAGCAGTCAAGTTTGGACCGTCAGCTAATAAAAGAGTAGAACCATCTAATACATATTGGAAACCTTTAGCTTTTCCAACTTTTTGGATAGAAGCTCTCACTTTTTCCATTAATGGTTTTACGATGTCAGTTTCTTTTTGTTGTAATTCTTTTTGAGCGTTGTCTCTGTAGTCAACGATTCTTTTTTGCATGTCCTGAACTTCTTTAGAACGTTCTGTGTTTACAGCTTCTGTTACTGTTGCAGCTTCAGCTTCATACTTTTTGATTTTTACTTGGTATTCGTCAACCATTTTTTTGTATTCTGCATCGTATGTACCACTTAATTTTTGTAATTGGTTTTGTGCATCCAGCATTGCAGGCATTTTCGACATAATCTCGCTAACATCAACATGAGCTACCTTAGCTTGTGCGTTCATTGTGTTACTTGCTCCTAAAACTAAAATGGCAGCAATTAGTAAAGTTTTGATTTGTTTCATCATTTTTAAAAATATTAATTAATTATTGGTCGTATTTGATTTTTGTGCTTCGGCTTCTTTTGCTTTTTTAGCCGCTTCTCTTTCTTCTAAAATTTTCTTTCTTCTCTCTTCTAATTCTTTTTTACGTTCCTCGTAAAGCTTTTGTCTTTCTGCTGCTTTGTCTACTGCAGGCTGAGTTGTTGTTGTCGCTGCAGGTTGTGCTGTTGCATCAGTTTTTGTAGCGTCTGTTTTGGTTGTCTCTGTTTTAACTGGTTCAGAAACCGTGCCATTTTTTTTCGCTTCTCTTTCAGCTGCAATCGCTTTTCTTCGATCGTCGTATTCTTTTTTCTTAGCTTCCTGTTCTAAACGTCTGTCTTCAATTAATTTTTCTCTGGCAGCCCTTTTCTCGTCTAATACTTTTTGTCTGTCCTGCATTGCCGGATTTTCATCAATAGCATTTTCTATTTTTTCTTTGGCTTCCTGATCTTTCAATTGTTTTTTAGTCAGTTGCTCACGTTTATCAGTACGGTTTAAAACACGAATAACCTGATCGCTAATATCAAATCTTTTATTACTAAAAAGCATTGTTAAATCGGATGATTTATCAAAGATAAAATCATAATTTTTAGCTTCTGCTATATCCTGAACTGCGGTAAAAACCTGATCTTGTATCGGCTTTGCCAATGCTGCCTTTTGGTGGATCAAGTTTCCGTTAGCTCCAAATTGTTTGTCCTGATAAGTCAGCATTTCACCTTCCAGAAATTTAATTTCTGTTTCCCTTTCATCAATAAGTTCCTTGGTAAGTAAAGCTCTTTCGGCTTTAAGTCCCTCTTTAAGTTTATTGATCTCGAGTTTTTTGGCTTCTATATCTTGTTTCCACTTTTGAGCTTTTAACTCTAATTGAGCCTTAGCTTCTTTATAATCTGAAACATTTTCTAGAATATATTCCATGTCGATGTAACCAATCCTTGTCGTCCTCGTCTGAGCCTGACTAGTATATGCTACAATCAAAGCTGAAAATATAAATAAAAATTGTTTTCTCATAATATTAGTCTATTTGAAAATTTCAAACAAATGTACTAAAATTTCTACTAAAACTGTTGTCCAATAATAAAGTGAATTTCTTTACCGTGTGCTTTAGTCTCTCCCGGTTGAGGATCAAATCCATAACCCCAGTCAATACCTAATAATCCAAACGCAGGCATGAATACACGTAAACCAACACCAGCAGAGCGATAAAGGTCAAATGGGTTGTAAGCTTTAAAAGTTGGGTATGATGAACCAGCTTCTAAAAAGGCCAACGCATAGATCGATGCAGATGATTTTAATGTAATTGGATAACGTAATTCCATAGAGAATTTGTTATAAATCGTTGCTCCAATTTGCTCATTGTTGGCGTTTACAGGAGTTAAAGAGTTATTTTCATAACCTCTTAATCCGATAGTTTCTCTACCATCCATTGAGTAACTCTGCATTCCGTCTCCTCCTAAATAGAAACGTTCAAACGGTACAACACCTCTTGTTTGATCATAAGCACCTAAGAAACCAAACTCGGTTAATGTTCTAAGAACTAATTTACCATACAGTTTAGTATACCAGTCTGCTTTAAATTTAATTTTATAGTACTCTAACCAATTGTATTTCTTTTGATCGACTTTTCCCTGGTCAGTATCAGCACTTGCATAATCAGATCCAACACTTACAATTCCTGACTGTCCGTTTACTGTTTCTGTTTTTACATAATCACCTGTATTAAGAGGCTGTCCGTCTACACCTGAAGTTGGTGATCCTGTATATTGTGATTTGTATTCTTTTTCATTTTGTAAATTTCCGTAATCAATACCATTAAATAATGAATAAGGAGGCGTTACTTTTGCAGAAATACTAAAGTCTGAACCGTAAGTTGGGAATATTGGGTTAACCCCTTTATTACTTCTTGAAAGTCCGATTGTATAAGCTAAGTTTCTTGATGCTCCGTTACCAAAAGTAAATAATCCTGTGTTGTAATTATTTAAATCATAATGTTGGTAACTCACAGATTGTGATAATACAAAATAATCATCCGGCACAGTAAGACGTTTTGCTAAACCTACTTGTAATGTTAAGATGTTAAAACTTTTGCTTTTATCTACACTTCTTGTAGCATAGTTATTTAAGAATTGTTTACTATAAGAGATAGATGAACTAAATTGTACTGGTTTTTTACCTCCGAACCATGGCTCTGAGAAAGAGATACTATACGTCTGGAAATAGGTACTTCCTTGTAAACGAAGTGATACTTTTTGTCCGTCTCCCATTGGTAATGGCTTGTAAGACTCTTTGTTGAAAATGTTTCTGGCAGAGAAGTTGTTAAATGACAATCCTAAGGTTCCAATGAAACCTCCACCACCATAACCTCCCTGAAGTTCAACCTGGCTGGATCCTTTTTCTACTACGTGGTATTCGATATCAACAGTTCCTGCACTGGCATCAACATTCTTGAATTTTGGATCAATTGCCTCAGGATCAAAGAATCCTAATTGTCCAATTTCACGAATAGTTCTAACCAATTGTTCTTTACTGTATTTTTCTCCCGGCTTAGTTCTAAGCTCACGGTAGATAACGTGGTCATTGGTTTTGTCATTTCCTACTACAGATATTTTATTAAAATAAGCAATAGGTCCTTCTGTAACCCTGATTTCAAAATCGATAGTATCGTTTACTGTTTTTACCTCTACAGCATTGATATTAGAGAACAAATAACCATTGTTTTGGTATAAGTTTGTAATGTCTTCTGCATCAGGTTTTGTTTTATCAGCGATACGTTTTTCAAGTAAAACTCCGTTGTAAGTTTCACCTTTTTTAATTCCTAAATAACGGCTTAATAATTGATCCGGATACACTGTATTTCCTAGGAATTTAATATTACCAAAGTAATATTTGTTTCCTTCTTCCATCTTTATTTTAATGGCAAGCATATTTTTCTTCTTGTTATAAGTAACAGAATCATAAATAATACGTGCATCACGATATCCTTTTTCTTTATAGGTAGCAACAACTTTTTCTAAGTCGGTTTTGTATTTTTCAGGAATAAACTTTGAAGATTTTAAAATACGAAGTATATTTTTTTGCTTTGTATCTTTCATCGCAGCTCTTAATTGAGAGCTGGTAAGTTGTTTGTTTCCAATGAAATCGATACTGCTGATTTTTACTTTATCACCTTTGTCTACCCGAACGAGCATATTTACGTGATGACCGTTTACCGTATCAAGAGTATTTGTAATAGTAACTTTGGTGTTGTAGAAGCCGTCTTTTTTATACTTGTTTTCGATATAATTTTTGGTTGTCGTAATTAAGTTTTCGTTGACAATTTTGTTTTTGGTCAAATTGTTGTCCTTAATTAGTCCTTCGACTTTGCTTTTCTTGATACCAACGAATTTTACTTCATTTAGTTTAGGAAGCTCAACAATGTTAAGATCTAAATAAATACTATCATTTTCGATTTTATTGACGTAGAAGGCAATTTCATCAAATAGACCAAGTTTACCTAACTTTTTGATAGCGCCACTGATTTCTTCACCAGGTACGGCTATTTCCTGTCCTTTTTGGAGGCCGGAAAAGGTAACAACAGTTTGTTCATTGAAGCTTATTTTACCAACAACAGAAACTTTAGCAAGAATATATTTTTTTCCCTGATCAAAAGGAACTCTTTCTTGTGCTTTTATTTGTGAAAAACTACCCAAAAGAACTAGGGTAAGGACTATTTGTATTCTTTTTTGTAACACTAAAATATTATTTAATTTGTTCACTGGTTTTTCCAAATCTACGTTCTCTTTTTTGATAACTAATAATAGCCTCATATAAATCTTGATCTTTAAAGTCTGGCCACAAGACGTTAGTAAAATATAATTCTGCATAGGCGATTTGCCACAGCAAAAAATTACTTATTCTATGTTCTCCACTTGTTCGTATTAATAAATCTACGTCAGGTAAATTTTGCGTGTAAAGATGCTCATTTATAATTGAATCGTCAATAGCGTCTATTGAAATTATATTATTTTTAACTTTATCACTGATGATTCTCACGGCATTTACCAATTCTTCTCTTGATCCGTAACTTAAAGCCAGGGTTAGAGTAAGACGGGTATTATTTTTTGTTTTGTCTATTACATCCAATAACTCTTTTTGAGCTGATTTTGGTAATTTGTCAAGATTTCCAATTGCATTAAGTTTGATATTGTTTTCCTGCAAAGTAACAAGCTCTTTTTTTAATGAATTGATTAATATTTTCATTAATGCTTCGACTTCTAATTTAGGACGATTCCAGTTTTCTGTAGAAAAAGCATAAAGCGTTAAGTACTCAATGCCAAGTTTGGCACAAGTGGTAATTGTTTTTTTTACAGATTTTGTTCCGTTTTCATGACCAAATGCTCTTAAAAAACCTTGTTGTTTTGCCCAACGGCCATTTCCGTCCATAATTATGGCCAAATGTTTGGGTAAGTTTGTGTGATCTATAGAGTCTTGTAAATTCATTTTATTAATATGCGCAATAGCAAGGTTTTTGTCCAAAGGTATAAGTTAAAGTGATACCTGAAAACACATACCAGTCATTATTATTTAAATTTCCAAATTTCAGTACGTTTGCACTGTTTGTATTGGGGTTACTTCCGTCGATATTATCTGTAAAGGTGTAGCGGGCTCCAACTTCGGCTCCTAAAACCCAGTGCGGTGCTATATTCGATTTTATACCTAATATAATAGGTATAGCAAACGAACTTCCGTTTTGCTTTTGCATTACGTCTGGATTGGTTATGTTACGATACAATTGGTCATAAAGAAAAAAACTTAATCCCGAATATATATAAGGAGTAACTTTTGTATGGTAATCATGCAGATTAAAATCGAAAAAATTAAATTCTAAACCGGCAGACAGTTCTTTTATGTCATTTTTAAAACTATAACCTCTCAGGTTTCGTCCTGTTTCTTTCGAATCAAGGTCATTTCCGGCTACGCTTGATTGCGTATAGGAAAAACGATACGCATGACGCGGACTTTTATTCCATTTATATAAAATACCAACAGCCAGCTTTTCAGGAGTAATATAAGTAGTACTTCCTACGTCACCAACAAAGTTACTTCCACCAAGAAAAACACCAATCTCATTGATTTGAGCATTTAGTGTGATAAAGGGGAAAAAACATAACAATAAATTAAAAATTTTCTTCATTTAATTCAAAATTGCGTGCAAATATAATAATTATCGATACGAATCAACGTTCCTTTGGTTAAATGTGCTTTTTTTTAAATTTACAATATGGTTTTGAGACATTTAATGATGATTCGATACATGCAGAACGGCAAAATGTGGTATTATCGTATAGTTGTGAATCATAAAAGAGCTTAATTTCTCTTATCCTCTCCCCAAAGTAATTTATTTCGTAAGGTTTTTAAGAAAGTTTCTCCTGGGATTTCGATCATATTTATTTTAAAATCAGTTTTTCTGATCGTTAAAACCGATTCGTTTTTTACCGAGGCAATTCTGGAATCTAACGAAACTAAATATTGGTCTTCTCTTCCTGAAACACGAAGTTTAATCTCGGTGTTGTCCGGGATTACAAGGGGTCTGGCGTTTAAATTATGTGGAGCAATTGGTGTAATGACTAAACTTTCGACATTTGGGGTCAAAATAGGGCCTCCACAGCTTAATGAATATCCTGTAGAACCGGTAGGTGTGGAAATGATCAGGCCATCTGCCCAGTACGAGTTTAAATATTCATCATTTAAGTAAGTATCAACCGTAATCATCGATGTGGTGTCTTTTCGGCTCACAGTTACTTCATTCATGGCGAAATTCAGATTCTCTTCGATTGCATCATTTTTTGGATCACAAGTTATACTGAGTAAAGTTCTTTCAGAAATCGTATAGTTTTTGTCAATTACAAACTGTAAAAAATTATCAATACTTTCTTTAGGAACTGTGGCCAGAAATCCTAATCTTCCTGCATTGATTCCTAATATGGGAACGCCTGAGTTACGAACTAATGTTGCGGCTCTTAAAATGGTTCCGTCGCCGCCAATACTAATTAGCATATCAAAACTATCATCTAATGATGTACTGGACGAAAAAGTTTCATATTCTTTTTTAACAAGTTGTTTTTCGTGAAGCATTTCCAGAAAGTTTTCTTCAATAACCATTTCGACATTGTTGTTTTTGAAAAACAAAAAAATATCTTTGATAATGGGTTCCGTACTGTTTTGATAATACTGTCCGTATATGGCTACTTTCATTCTTTCTAATTAGATAATAAGGGAAATGTGTTAATTTGATACTTTATTAGTTGAGATCATTTTCTAATTTTCTCATTGACCAATTTTCTAATTTATATATTAAGGTATTTGTCCAGGTAATCTGAGCGCTCTTTCAGGCTATTGATGTAAGCGTCTTCCTGATGTTCTGAAATAATTTCATAGCCATATCTTCTATAGGTCTGAATAATTTCATTCATTGGACCAACGCCAATTTTTATGGTAATCTGAACATTCTCCAGATCAGCTTCAGATACAAAACAGCCCAGGATTTTACCATTATTGCTTTCTACAATTTGGGTTACCTGACCCATAGAATAATCTAAAAGCCCTTTTTGAACGATAATGATACCGCCTTGCTCTTTTAAAAATGGAGTTTCCTGAAAAAATTTCATGATATCTTCCATTTCATAGTAGCCAATGTAGGCATTGTTTTCGTCAAGAACCGATACTACATTGGTATGATTCT
Source organism: Flavobacterium sp. SLB02 (assembly GCF_009664855.1). Lineage (GTDB taxonomy): Bacteria > Bacteroidota > Bacteroidia > Flavobacteriales > Flavobacteriaceae > Flavobacterium. Next base: position 4,407,173 of record NZ_CP045928.1, on the reverse strand, counting down.
TTGCAAAAACTTCTAAAACATCAAGCCAGATCATCGATTTTCGGGCAAAAAAACGTTCCAGAGTGTATTTGTAATCTATAACTTTTTTATCTGTGTCAAAAGTTTCGACATCATCAGCAGCGATACTTCCAATGAAAATTCCGTTTTCCAGAACCGGAAAATGCGAAAAATTCAAATCAGCAAAAAAGTCCTGAACCGTGGCTATCGTTTCCTGACTATCTATCGCTCTGAAATCATTGGTGATATAGTTTGTAATTTCTGTCATAAATCTGTTAAGGATATTTCATGCAAAATAATCAAAAAATAGCAAAAACTGCTACGTTTTACTTTGTATTTTTGTCGTAACAAATATAGTGTTACTAGAATTAATTATCTATTTATATGACAAAGTTAAGTGTAAATATCAATAAAATTGCAACCCTTCGAAATGCGCGAGGAGGAAATGTTCCTGATTTATTAAAAGTAGCCACCGATATCCAGAAATTCGGAGCACAAGGAATTACCATTCATCCACGTCCGGATGAGCGTCATATTCGTTATCAGGATGCACGCGATTTAAAAGCAATCGTTCATACAGAATATAATATCGAAGGAAACCCTCAGCATAATTTTATCGATTTGGTTTTAGAATGCAAACCAACCCAGGTAACATTAGTTCCGGATGCCATTGGAGCAATTACCTCTTCTGCAGGTTGGGACACGATAAAAAATCAGGATTATTTGAGGGAAGTAATTCAGGAATTTCAGCGTAACGGAATCAGAACTTCGATTTTTGTTGATCCGGTTTTGGATATTATCGAAGGAGCAAAAAAAACAGGAACAGACAGAATCGAATTATATACCGAGGCTTTTGCATACCAATATGATTTGGGAAACAAAAACGGAATTGATCCTTATGTGAAAGCAGCAGAATTAGCCAACGAATTAGGCTTGGGAATTAACGCCGGTCATGATTTGAGTTTAGATAATATTCAGTTCTTTAATCAAAATATTCCAGGTTTATTAGAAGTTTCTATTGGTCACGCTTTGATTGCTGAGGCATTATATCTTGGTTTGGATAATGTGGTGAATATGTATTTGAATAAATTGAAATAGATTTTCAAAAAAAATGAAGAAAATTCAGGAGTTGCTTGCGTAGCTTCGTATGATCTTTAAGGATAAAATAAATATTTAAAGTAAAATTTAATGTTATACTCAAAAATAGAAGGCGAAGGAAAACCATTTATCATCATGCACGGATTCTTAGGAATGTCTGATAACTGGAAAACTTTGGCAGGACAATATGTAGAAGCCGGATTTCAGGTTCATATCTTAGATTTACGAAATCACGGCCGTAGCTTTCATTCAGACGAATGGAGCTATGAGGCCATGGTGCAGGATGTTTTCGAATATTGTCAGGCCAATCAATTAACTAAAATTGACATTCTTGGCCATTCGATGGGCGGAAAAGTAGCCATGCTTTTTGCCACCACACATCCTGAAATTGTAGATAAACTAATTGTGGCCGATATTGGGCCTAAATTTTACAAACAACATCATCAGGATATATTGGCAGGTTTAAATGCCATTGATTTTTCGGTAAAACCAAGCCGAAATGATGTCGAGGCAACTTTGTCAGAATATGTTCCTGATTTTGGAACCCGACAATTTTTATTAAAGAATTTATATTGGCAGGAGCCAGGACAATTGGCTTTTAGATTTAATCTTGCTGCTTTCAATAATAACTTAGACGCCATTGGAAAAGCTTTGGCAGATGATTTGGTTTTCGATAAACCAACCCTGTTTATTCGCGGAGGAAATTCAGGATATATTCAGGATTCAGATTTTGATGCCATACGTCAGCAATTTCCAAACGTTAAGTTCGAAACAATTCCAAACGCAGGACATTGGCTTCACGCCGAAAATCCTAAATTGTTTTTTGAATTAACGACTGAGTTTTTAAAAGATTAAAAAAAGTCGCCACAAATTTTAATTCAATATTGACTCAATTTTAATTGGTGAAAATTGGTGAAATTTGTGGCAAAAAAAATCATTTTAATCTGTGGCAAAAAAAACAGTGTAAAATTCACTACTTTTAATCTAACTTTAAAAATCAAAAAATATGAAAATATTACTTAGACTCCTTGTTACTGCTGCCTTGGTGTTGTTAATCGCTAATTTTTTAACTGGGGTTCATGTCGCGAGTTTTGGCACGGCAGTAATCGTTGCGATTGTTTTAGGATTGCTAAATCTTTTTATAAAACCAATATTGGTTATCCTGACTTTGCCTGTTACCTTTATAACTTTAGGTTTATTTTTATTGGTAATTAATGCCATCATTATTTTGTTGTGCACCAATATTGTCGGAGGTTTTGCAGTCGACTCATTCTGGACCGCATTGCTGTTTAGTGTTATACTGTCTATTCTTCAGTCGATTACTTATAAAATTTTAGGAGACGATAATTAAATCAAAATATAAAGCGGGCTAAAAACCCCTTCAAATACAATAAATTAAAAACTTGGTTGGGTTGCAAAAATTTTATAATTTTGCAACCCAATTTTATTATGTAAATTAAAGAAGAAGATGGATATTAAAAGAGTAGCAATAGACGCTGTGAATGAAACAATTGTAATGACAGTTGTTCACATGGATTATAAAGGTCAGGTAGCAAAAAGAATAAACGAAAAAATGCCATTGGCAACCGTTAAAGGTTTTAGAAAAGGACAAGTTCCTAAAGACCTTGTTGAAAAACAATACGGAAAAGCTATTAAGCAAGAAGAAGTTAAAAAAGTAGTTGATTTGGCTTTAGAGCGTTTTGTTCAATCTGAAAGATTAAATCTTTTAGGAACTCCTCTTGCTAAAGAAAACGAAAACTTTGATTGGGATGCTGAAGAACTAACTTTCGAATACGAAATTGGTTTAGTGCCAAACTTTGAAATTGACTTAGAAGCGAAAAATGATATCGTAAAATATATCGTTACTGCTGATGATAAATTAATCGACGGACAAGTAGAACGTATTCAAAAACAATTTGGAAAAGCAATTCCACAAGATAAAGTTGAAGCTGATTCAGATTTAACCGGAACTTTCGCAAACGAAGAAAAAGGAATCAACAATACTACTACAATTGCTGTATCTACTTTTAACAAAGCTGCTGCTGACAAATTCATCGGTAAAAAAGTTGGAGATGTTGTTACAGTAAGCACAAAAGGTTTATTTGCAGATGACCACCAATTAATGGACTATTTAAAAGTAGCTCATGATGATGTTCACGGATTAGATATCGAGGTAAACTTTACTATCGAAGCAATCAACGGAGCAGAATTGGCAGAATTAAACCAGGAATTGTTTGATAAACTTTTTGGTGAAGGAAAAGTAGCTTCTCTTGAAGATTTAAAAGCTAAAATCAAAGAAGATGCTGAAGCTCAATTCGCGCAACAAGCAGACCAAAAATTATTATTAGACGTTCAGGATTTCCTAATCGAAAATACAAAATTTGATTTACCAGCTGAATTTCTTAAAAAATGGTTACAAACTGTTGGAGAGAAAAAACTTTCTGCAGAAGAAGCTGAAGTTGAATACGCAAGATCTGAAAAAGGATTACGTTTTCAATTGATCGAAGGAAAAGCAATGGCACAAAGCAATATCCAAATTACATTCGAAGACTTGAAAGCTTTTACAACAAACGCGATCAGACAACAAATGGCTCAATTTGGACAAACAAACCCAACTGACGAAGAAGTACAAGGAATCGTGGCTAGAGTATTATCTAACCAAGAAGAAGTGAAAAGACTTTCTGAGCAAGTAGTAGCAGAAAAATTGTTAGAAGTGTTCAAAGAAAAAGCAAATCCAACAACTAAAGAAGTAACTTACGAAGAATTTATTGCTGCGTCTTACGGAGAATAATTTCTAAAACAATAAGTATATTTGAGCGTCGGGAAGTTTTTTCCTGACGCTCTTTTGTTTTAATTTATTTTTGATTACTTTTCAGAAGCTAATTCAGCTATTCGTTACAAGTTTTTTTATGGCTGCCTTTTTTTGTAAGGCAAAAAAAGAGCTTCCGTTGGTCGCTTTTTTTTACCAACAAAAAATAGTTGCCATTTCAAAAAGCTTTTCACTGCTATCTGGGCTATTTAAAAACAAGTTCAAAAACTTGAAACCTGAAACGAAATTAAACTTGAAACAAAAAACCAAGACAAATTGACATCCTTTAGAAAGAGGTACAACCTTTGATGAAGAGTAGATACAGATATAACATAAACTTAGAACACTTAAAATATGAACTACGGTAAAGAATTCAAAAAATTTGCTACAAAGCACCAGGGAGTAAATGCAATGTACTACGACAAAATCGTAGCAGCAATGAACCCAACAAACATGACTCCATATATTATCGAAGAGCGTCAGTTGAATATTTCTCAATTAGACGTATTTTCAAGATTAATGATGGACAGAATCATCTTTTTAGGAACAGGTATCGACGACCAAATCGCAAATATCGTTCAGGCTCAGTTATTATTTTTAGAGAGTGCTGATGCATCAAAAGACATTCAAATTTATCTAAATTCTCCAGGAGGAAGCGTTTACGCAGGTCTGGGAATTTACGACACTATGCAATACATTAAACCAGATGTAGCTACAATTTGTACAGGTATGGCAGCCTCAATGGGAGCAGTTTTATTATGTGCAGGAGCAGCAGGAAAACGTTCGGCTTTACCACATTCAAGAGTAATGATTCACCAGCCATCAGGAGGAGCACAAGGTGTTGCAACTGACATGGAAATCAACTTACGCGAAATGTTGAAACTAAAAGATGAATTGTACCATATTATCTCTCAGCATTCAGGACAAACTTTTGACAAAGTGCACAAAGACAGTGAGCGTGATTACTGGATGAAAGCTGACGAAGCAAAAGAATACGGAATGATTGATGAAGTATTAAGAAGAAGCTAATTTTTTTTAATGTTCAAAGTTACAAAGGGACTAAGGTTCTAAGATTAACTTGAAACTTGAAACAAATTAAACTTGAAACAAAAAAAATAAAAGTTAATAGCTTGCTAAGTTTTTGAGGTTTTATTGGTAAATCTCAGAAACTTAGTAACTTTGCGACTTATGTAACTAAAAAAGAATGGCTAAAGTAGTATTAGAATGTTCGTTTTGTGGAAGAAAGAAGCCAGAAACCAATTTATTAATTGCAGGTATAAATGCACATATCTGTGATAAGTGTATTGAACAAGCACACGGAATTGTAATAGAGGAATTAAAATCAAGCGGAAGCGCGAAACTTGTTGGGGATTTAATTTTAAAGAAACCAAAAGAAATCAGAGCTTTCCTGGATCAATACGTTATTGGTCAGGATCAGACTAAAAAAGTAATGTCGGTTGCGGTTTACAATCACTACAAACGTTTAATGCAACAGCAATTAGACGACGAAGTAGAGATTGAAAAAAGTAACATCATTATGGTAGGACAAACCGGAACCGGAAAAACATTGGTAGCCAAAACTATCGCAAAAATGTTAGACGTTCCTTTGGCTATCGTTGATGCAACCGTACTTACTGAAGCTGGTTATGTGGGTGAAGATGTCGAAAGTATTTTGACACGTTTGCTGCAAGCTGCTGATTATGATGTAACCAAAGCCGAAAGAGGAATTGTATTTATTGATGAGATTGACAAAATTGCCCGTAAGAGCGATAATCCATCGATAACACGTGACGTTTCTGGTGAAGGAGTACAACAAGCTTTACTGAAATTATTAGAAGGAACAGTTGTAAATGTACCACCAAAAGGAGGACGTAAACACCCAGACCAGAAATTTGTTGAGGTAAATACTCAAAACATCCTGTTTATTGCAGGAGGAGCTTTTGATGGAGTAGAACGTATCATTTCGAAACGTTTAAACCGTCAGGCAGTTGGATATTCTACTTCTAAAAATGTGGATAATATCGATAAAGACAATTTATTGCAATATATCATTCCAAAAGATATCAAAGACTTTGGTTTGATTCCTGAGATCATTGGTCGTTTACCGGTTTTAACGCATATGGATCCTCTTGACAGAGAAACGTTACGTGCGATTTTAACGCAGCCTAAAAACGCCTTAATCAAACAATATCAAAAATTATTCATGATGGATGATGTTGAATTTAATATTTCAGATGAAGCATTAGATTTTATTGTTGATAAAGCTTTAGAATACAAATTAGGAGCTCGTGGATTACGTTCGTTATGCGAAGCCATCTTAACAGATGCGATGTACGAATTGCCAAGTTCAGACGATAAAGTGTTGACAATTGATAAAGATTACGCAAAACATACTTTGAATAAAAATCTATTGAAGCGAATGGAAATTGCTTCATAAATCTTGATATACTTTGTCAAAGTTTGAAACTTTGACAAAGTATACCTAAAACCTGCTCCAATAAAAGAGCAGGTTTTTTTTATACTTTTTCTGTACTCTTTTCGTTTCTGTTTTTATGTAAATTGGCATTATGAAAAAAATAATCTTCATCATAATCTTTGCGTTGATGTTGTCCTGTAAAAACAACAAAAAGCATCAGGAAGCAAGCAATTTTAAGCCTGAAAAGGCATTAGAAATTACTCCTAAAGAAAAACCTCGCAGCGAAATCGAAGACATTGATTACAGCACTTATTACAAAGAAGCACTACAATATTGCAAACGCAACAATCTCAATCAGGATACATTTTTCCTGATCGATTTAGGCATGCATTCCGGTCTTAAGAGATTTTTTGTATATGATTTTAAAGAGAATAAAGTATCAAAAGCCTACATGGTTAGTCATGGTTGTGGCGAGAACAAATGGGGCGCAACGATGTCGAAAGAAAATGCCCCAATAAGCAATGAGTTTGATTCGCATTGTTCGTCAATTGGAAAATTTATTATTCTGGATCGCGGAGTGAGTCAGTGGGGTATAAAAGTGAATTATGTTTTGCAGGGAAAAGAAAAAACAAATTCACATGCCAGAAGCAGGGCAATAGTATTGCATTCCTGGGAAGCGATTTCAAGCGAGGAAGTTTATCCTCAGGGAACTCCCGAAGGTTGGGGTTGTCCTGCGGTTTCTAATACAGACATGAAAGAGATCGATAAACTTCTGAAGGAAAATAAAAAAGTCCTGATGTGGATTATTAAGTCGTAAAGCTTGGTTTGAATTTTTCGGACTGATTTTCTAATGGAAAATAAAATTTCTAATATAGCCCTGATCGAAACGGCATCCTTTTGCTGTAGGGTTCACAGCAAAAGATATAGTGGAGAGCAGGACAGAAGGTGTTTTTAAAACGGAATTTCTGCTCCTGAAAAAAATTATTGCACTCTAAATTTTTCTCTGTATTCTATTGGTTTCATGCCCACCATTTTAAAAAATACTTTTCGAAATGCTTTTGGATCATTGTAACCAGTTTTTTCGATAATCTCCGAAATCGAAAGCTGGGTTTGCTCCAGATATTTCTTAGAACTTTCGACCCGTATATTTTGGAGATATTCAATTGGCGGAATTCCCGTAACTTGTTTGAATCGTCGTGTCATGTTTCGGGTACTCGTTGGGATATCTTTAGTGATTTCTTCCAGTTTTTCGATAGTTTGATACTGGCTTTCTATTTTTTGCTGCAGCATCGCGACCAAAGCATCGTTGTGCAAATGATTGGGTCTGAATGTGCTGAAATAACTCTGTTTATATCGGTTTAAATCGATCGAGAAAATCTTGGCAATCTGAACCGCAATTTCGTTTCCGCAATATTTCTGAACCAGTAAAATCAGTAAATGAAATGTTGAGGTCGAACCGCCGCTTGTGTATAAACTGCCGTCTGCCGTTAGGGTTTCTTCGGCTTTAAGTTTTACTAACGGAAACGCTTTTGTAAAAGCACTGCAGGCATCGACATGAGTTGTAGCCAGTTTTTCGTTTAATAATCCTGATGCGGCAAACAAAAATGCGCCTGTGCAAAAACTCGCCAATTCGGCTCCGGATCGATGTTGTTTTTGCAGCCAGGGAATAAAATTCCTGTTCTTTGCAATCATCTCACTCATATTATCTGTAGTAAAAGCAGGAATGAGAATTAAATCTAAAATTTCATTAGAATCTTCGATAGGATTGACTTCATAACCAAATAAACGTTCCTGATTGATTTGTTCTGCCAATTGAAAAACCATAATATCAAAAGGTTTTTGGGTACTTAGTTTATTGGCGGTTTCAAAAACTTCTAAAATCGCAGCTATGCTTAATAATTTATAGTCGTGCGGTACAATTAAGCCTACTTTCTTACTCATAATGATTTGTATTTTAGAAAAATGACAACATACAAAAATAGCTAAATTGTCTTAAATGACCCTAAAGTTGACTTTTAATGTATGTTAAAGCTTTCTGTAATATTTTAAATTTGCTTAATAAATTTGTAAGTTTATATATAAACTGAGTATAAATTTAAGAAAAACACAATGATAACAGTACAAAATACGATTAATGCATCGATAGATAAAGTTTGGGAATTCTGGACACAGCCTGAACATATTAAAAACTGGAGTTTTGCTTCGGCAGAATGGCATACGCCTTATGCAGAAAATGATTTAAGAGAAGGCGGAAAATTCAAATCGACCATGGCGGCAAAAGATGGCAGCATGAGTTTTGATTTTGGAGGTGAATATACTTTGGTCGAAAAAAATAAAGCGATTGAATATGTAATGGAAGATGGCAGAAAAGTTGAAATTACTTTTACTGAAACTCCGGACGGAGTAGAAATTATCCAAAGCTTTGACCCTGAAACTCAAAATTCAGACGAAATGCAACAGGGAGGCTGGAATGCAATCCTGGATAATTTTAAAAGTTATGTAGAGCAAAATTAGTTTTTTTTGAGGTTAAAAGGTTCAAAAGTGGCAAAGGGACAAAGTCTTTAAATTCAGCAAAAAAAGCTTTGTGCCTTAGTGCCTTTGCGGCAAAAGGCACCTCTACTTAAATTATCTTATATAACTTATATGGTTTAAAATAAAAAAAATAAAAAAACTATGACAAAACAAATATGGCTGAATTTGCCAGTCAAGGATGTGGCAAAAGCAAAAGATTTTTTCTGGAAAATAGGTTTTTCTTTTAATGAGCAACACGATACACCCAGCTCAACATGCATGGTGGTAGGTGAGTCGCATTTTGTTGTGATGCTTTTTGAAGAATCATTATTTACCGGTTTTTCTCAAAACAAACTCACAGATACGCAATCAAGTTCAGAAGTTCTGATTTCGATTGATGCAGAAAGTACTGATGAAGTAGATGAATTGGCAAAGAAAGTCGAAGAGGCCGGCGGAACTGTTTTTTCGCCCCCGGCAGAAACTCAGGGCTGGATGTATGGCTTTGGTTTTGCAGATTTAGACGGTCATCGTTGGAATGTTTTATTTATGGATTTTAGTAAATTATCATAATGATGGAAACTTTAGAATTTAAAATCAGAATCAAAGCTCCGGCCGAAAAAGTCTGGGCGGTTTTATGGGACGAGGAAACCTATAAAAAATGGACAGGAGTTTTTTGTGAAGGATCATATACAATAACAGATTGGAATCAAGGTGATAAAGTGCATTTCATGTCTCCTAGCGGAGAAGGAATGTATAGTATTATCGAAACTAAAATTCCAAATGAATATATGGCTTTTAAACATTTAGGTGAAATAAAAGACTTTAAAGAGATGCCTATTACCGAAGAAACAAAAAAATGGAGCGGGGCAATGGAGACCTATCGATTAACTCGGGATGACGAATTTATCGATTTAGTCGCTCAGATTGATACAGTCGAACAGTACATCGATTATTATAAAGAGGTTTTCCCAAAAGGATTAGAGGTTGTAAAAGAATTATCAGAGGAAAGAGAATAGAATAAAGAGGATAGATTGCAATAAACAAAAAAACAACAAACAATAAATAATCATGGCAACATCAGTAAACCCTTATTTAATATTTAACGGGAATTGCGAGCAGGCATTTCTGTTTTATAAATCAGTTTTTGGAGGAGAATTTCCGTATATCGGAAAATTCAAAGACATGCCTGCAGGTGAAGACGGCGGTTGTGCCGAAATATCAGAGAAAGATGCCAATAGAGTAATGCATGTTTCATTGCCCATTGGAGGTACTATTTTGATGGGAAGCGATAGTAACGACCAATCCGGCGATGTGGTTTTTGGAGGAAACTTTTCAGTATCTATAAATGTTGAAAGCGCTGCAGAAGCCGATAGAATCTTCAAGGGACTTTCTGCAAACGGAACGATTTATATGCCGATGAATAAAACTTTCTGGGGAGCTTATTTCGGAATGTTCAAAGATAAATTCGGCGTAAGCTGGATGGTAAACTTTGATGAATCAGAACCTATGAAATAATTCAGAAATAATTCGCCACGAATTCCTAAATTAAGCATTTAAAATTCGTGGCGGAAAAAATAACATATAGAGTGGCATAATTTCTCTTTTTAGCCATCTACTCTAACTAAAAAGTTACGTTATTTTAATAGCGGAACATAATTGTTAAATTAATTCAAAAAGCACATTCTTATGTGCTTTTTCTTTTCAAAAAAACAAACAATATTCTTTTTTATCAACAATAGATTACCGATTTTTGTCGCTTCTTAAAATCAATAGATAAAATGGCAATAGAAGGTAAAGAGATTATTTTATTAAAAGTCTCAGGACATGATAAAATAGGAGTAACAGCAGGTTTAACAGCCGTATTGGCTACTTACGATGCTAATATTTTAGATATTGGTCAGGCTGATATTCATGATACACTTTCTTTAGGGATCTTGTTCGAAATCGAAGCTGGTTCAACTTCCGGTCCCGTTTTAAAAGACTTATTGTTTAAAGCATATGAACTGGGAGTTAAGGTAAAATTTATTCCAATTTCTGTAGAAGATTACGAAACCTGGGTAAAATCACAATCAAAACAACGTTATATCATCAATATTTTAGGCGAGAAACTGGCCGCTTCACAATTGGCCGCAGTAACCAAAATAATGTCAGATCAAAACCTGAATATCGATTCTATCATTCGATTAACAGGTAGAACCTCTATTGTCGAAAAAGAAGAATATCCGCGTTCTTGCATACAATTATCCGTAACCGGCGAAATTGTAAATAAGATCATTATGACGGCAAGTTTCATGGAAATTTCCAGAACCCTGAATGTCGATATTTCGTTTCAGGAAGATAATATTTACAGACGAAACCGTCGTTTGGTATGCTTTGATATGGATTCTACTTTAATCCAAACCGAAGTTATCGACGAACTAGCAGAGCTAAACGGTGTTGGAGATCAGGTTCGCGCTATTACAGAATCGGCGATGAATGGCGAAATAGATTTCAACGAAAGTTTCAAACAGCGTATGGCGCTGCTGGAAGGTTTGAGCGAAGATGTTTTGCAAAATGTTGCCATCAATTTACCCATTACAAAAGGAGCACATCGTTTGATGAAAGCCCTGAAATACTACGGATACAAAACTGCAATTCTATCGGGAGGATTCACCTATTTTGGAGAATACCTGCAAAAAGAATTGGGTATCGATTACGTTCACGCCAACCAATTAGAGATCAAAGACGGTAAACTAACTGGTAAATATTTAGGCGAAATCGTAGACGGTCAAAAGAAAGCCGAATACCTAAAAGCCATTGCCGAAAAAGAAGGAATCCACATCAACCAAACCATAGCAGTAGGAGATGGAGCCAACGATTTGCCAATGCTAAACTTAGCCGGCTTAGGAATTGCTTTTCACGCAAAACCAAAAGTAAAAGAAAGTGCATCAACCTCAATATCAAGTTTAGGTCTTGATGGAGTTTTGTACTTATTAGGATATCACGACAGGTATATCGATATGATGTAATAAAAAACGAGTGAGGTTAATTTTGTCTTTTCGAGGAGCTAAGCAATCTTGCTAACACGAGCAAATAATGTACTGCTAAGTGTGGTTGCTTAGTTCCTCGCAATGACTCGCAGCAGATCATTTTACAATAAAAACAAACCTTAGTTTTCAATAAAAAGCTTAGGTTTTTTTATGGGCATGTCCCTGTCCCTCCGGGTCGGTCTATCCGTTCCAATCTTTTGTGTCCGCCGCGGCGGACACAAAAGGATTTCCACTTCTATCCCTTATGCAACATAGCAATTCATGTATTAATGGAACTTGAGTTTTTATAAGTTTATCCATTATGCTAGTGCGAGCGTCTCGCTCGTACCCGCAAAGTAAATGATTTAAAATTGATTGTACTTGGGAGCGAAGTAATTCTGTTTATTGTCGTACAATAATTTGTCCGGTTAAAAAAATGGAATGCCAAGTTGCAAAAGTCAAAACGAACTTTTCAACTTGTAATTGATTTGTCTTACTAGAAGATTGTGTATTCATTTCAACTTTATAAAGATGATTTGAAGTTGCTGATTCAGTTTTCCAACATTCAATTATTCTACATGCAACTTCTCTTGGCTGCAGATTTTTGTCTATAAGCTTACACTTCACCAACATCATGCATTCTGGATTACCTGTCATGTCAAATTCAACATTTTTAATTAATCCTGTCTCGGTCAGCCAATGTTCAAAGTCAATTCGAAATCCAAGAAGATCATTAATATCAGAATAGGGTTTTATATTTTTATCAATAGATTTTAGAAAGGTCGAGCCATCCCAGTAATTGAAATCGGTTCTAATTATCGAAGTAATTTTTCCTTTAGCAACAGTTCTTGCTCCTTCTTTGATTTCAAAGTCCTGTCCAATAAAAAAATGTCCTACATGAAAGTCTGTACTTAATGTTTGCAAATAAACTTTTACTTTTTCGCCTGGATTACAAATTTCTTTGTCTATGAATTGCTGTGGAGCATCCCAGTTTTTTCCATTATAATAAAATTGACCACGATAACCACTGCTCACGGCAGTTTTACGGCCGCCTTCTTGTTCGGTTAGGTAGTAAATTTCGGCTTCAAGTTGAGGTTCTGTAAGTATGTGTCTATTGATAGAATTCATCTACATCTCCTTCAACTGCTCCAAATAATCCCTTTGATTCGAAAGTCTCGGAATTTTATGCTGACCGCCTAGTTTGTCACGTTCCTTTAGCCAATCATAAAATAAGTTTTCGCGAGCTACATTAATCACCAAAGGATTCAATGTCATATTGTTGTGGCGTTTGGCTTCGTAATCAGAGTTTAAAGTCTGTAAAGTTTCATCCAGCACTTTCTGGAAAAGACCAACATCAGATGGTTTTTTCTTGAACTCGATCATCCATTCATGTGCGCCTTTTTCTTTGTCCTGCATAAAAATAGGAGCAACGGTATAATCGATAACTTCGGTTTGGGTAATTTGGCAGGCTTTGGCAATCGCCTGATCGGTATTTTCGACCATTAATTCTTCGCCAAAAACATTAATATGATGTTTGGTTCTTCCCGTAACCCGAATTCTGTATGGGTTTAAGGATGTAAAACGAACCGTATCTCCAATTAAATAACGCCATAAACCGGAATTGGTTGTAATAACAATCGCGTAGTTTTTGTTCAGTTCAACATCGGCCAAACGAATTACTTTTTGATCCGGAGTTCCAAAAGTATCCATTGATATAAATTCGTAGAAAATGCCATAATCCAGCATCAGCAACAAATCGCTTGAATTGTTTAAGTCCTGAATGGCAAAGAAACCTTCAGAAGCATTGTATATTTCGTAGTATTTAAAATCTTTACTAGGTAATATTTTCTTGTATTGTTCTTTATAAGGAGAAAAACTCACACCTCCGTGAAAGTAAACTTCCAGATTAGGCCAAAGTTCTAGTAAGCTTTGTTTACCTGTATTTTCTAAAACCTTATTCATTAAAACCAACATCCAGGAAGGAACTCCTGCAAAGCTGGTCACGTTTTCGTTTTTGGTTTCGTTTATGATGGCCGCAATCTTAGCTTCCCATTCACTCATCAACGAAGTTTTACTGCTTGGCGTACTGCTAAATTCAGCCCAGATAGGCATATTCTCAATCAAAATAGCTGATAAATCTCCAAAGAAAGTATTGTTGTTTTCATAGATCTGAGAACTTCCGCCCAGACGAAGACTTTTTCCTAAAAACAATTCCGAGTCTTCGTTGTTGTTCAAATACAAACAAAGTAAATCCTTACTTCCTTTATAATGGCAATCCTCAAGTGCTTCGTTACTAACCGGAATAAATTTACTTTTCGCATTTGTAGTTCCGCTAGATTTGGCAAACCATTTTATAGGAGTTTCCCAAAAAACACCCTGCTCGCCCTGACGCGTACGTTCTATTAAAGGCTGAAGTTCTTCATATGTAGCAATAGGAACCCTTTCAGCAAAAGTGGCATAGGATGTAATCGATTCAAAATCATATTTTTTTCCTATAACTGTATTCTCAGAGGCCGTCAATAAATTGTGCAAGAGTTCTTCCTGAACTTCGTTGGGATATTTTAGAAAAAGTTCTATTTGATGTATCCTTTGTTTTAGGACCCAAGAGGCAAACGAATTGATTATTGATAAGGGCATGAGTTAATTTTTAGATTGCTGATTTTAGATTTTAGATTTCTCTTGACACGAAAATCTAAAAATATAAAATTTGAATATCGATCGACAAATACTAACTTTGCCGTTGTATCAAAAATAGTGTTTTTTTGTAAAAAACAGTTCTATAAAAGTAAAGATTCCAAGTGACAATTGGAATTTTAACAAATAAAAGTTCACAATCCAGAGTAAATCTAATATCTGAAATCTACAATCTAAAATTCTTATGACATATCAAGGAGTACTTACAAAAATGCAAACTGAACTAGGCAGCCCAATTCAATATTATTTGGTTTTCGAAGATAGTTTTCTTAATATGAATCAACTTTTAGATAAAGAGATTGAGATTAATTTTGCAGGTTACGAATGTCTGAATTGTCATAAAAAGAAAAAAATATTCCGTCAGGGATTTTGCTACGATTGCTTTTACTCCAGTCCTGCAGTGGGCGACTGGATTATGAGACCGGAATTAAGTACTGCTCATTTAGGAATCGCAGATCGTGATCTTGATTATGAGCAAAAAGTACAATTACAGCCTCATGTCGTTTACCTGGCTTTGGCGAGCGAAGTAAAAGTGGGTGTAACACGCAAAACCCAGGTTCCAACCCGTTGGATCGATCAGGGTGCAACGCAGGCAATTGCAATTGTCGAGGTTCCTAATCGCTATTTAGCCGGAATTACCGAGGTAGCTTTAAAAGATCATTATACCGATAAAACCAATTGGAGAAAGATGCTTCAAAATACCAGCGGAACTTTTGACCTTCTCGCTGAAAAAGTTAAGGTGGAAAGCTTAATTCCTGATGAGGCCAAGGAGTATTTTTATTCCCAAAAAAATGATTTATATGAACTGCATTATCCGGTTTTAAATTATCCTGCAAAAGTGGTCAGTTTAAATTTGGATAAAACCCCATCCTTTCAGGGGAAATTAATAGGAATTAAAGGCCAGTACTTAATTTTTGAAAACGGAACTGTTTTTAATGTTCGCAGTTCAGAAGGTTATGTTGTTACCATAACCGTATAGGTTTATAGGTTACTCATCGGATTTTATTGGTTAACCGTCTAGTATTTATTTGCTTACAAAATAGTTTTTGTAATTTTAAATTACTTTCAAGTAGCTGAATATGTGAATGTTGATACATTTACTTACAATTTTGTAATAATTGCTTATTGAAAGAATTTAATTTTAAAAAATAAAAGAGACTAGTTTTAAACTAGTGCAAACACTCTGTTTTTTTTAAAATTTAAATGAAGATTTAATAATGCTTAAATTATTTATAAGATGGCCATTCTCAATAAAATAAATGTTTTTAGACGCGGCTTAATGCGCAATCTTACTAAGAATATTGGAAAAGCAAGATCACAAGAAGATATCATTTTAGTGGATAAAAATGATATAAAAAGAATCCTGATCTGCAGACCAAACGGAAGATTAGGAAACTTATTATTGATTACGCCTCTCGTTCAGGAAGTCACCGAAATATTTCCAAATTGTAAAGTCGATTTGTTTGTTAAGGGAACGTTAGCTCCAATCATTTTCGAAAATTACGATAATATTGATAAAATAATCGATTTGCCTAGAAAGCCTTTCAAAAGTTTATTGAAATACCTGAATGTCTGGATTTCAATCAAAAAACAAAATTATGATATTGCTATCAATGTCGATCAAAACTCTTCTTCAGGTCGTTTAGCAGTTCAGTTTTCAAATGCCAAGTATAAATTTTTTGGTGATGCAGATGAAGAAACCCAATTGGTAAAAAATGATTACGACCATATTGCCAAATATCCCGTTTATAATTTTCGAAATTACCTGACCAAACTCAGATTTCCAAAAAGCAATAAAATAATAGCGCCTTTAGATCTTAAATTGACAGCTTCTGAAATTACCGAAGGCAAGAGAATTTTAAATGACTTGTTTCATAATGATAAAAGAACCATTTGCATATTTACTTATGCAACAGGCGATAAATGTTTATCAGAAGAGTGGTGGGGAAGATTTTATACACAGCTTAAAGAAGAATACAAAAATTATAATATTATAGAAATCCTGCCTGTAGAAAATGTTTCGCAAATTGCTTTCAAAGCACCTACATTTTATAGCAAGGATATTCGCGAGATAGGTTCTGTAATTGCCAATGCCGATTTATTTATTGGAGCCGATAGCGGTATTATGCATTTGGCAAGTGCCGTACAAACTCCAACAATAGGATTGTTTTCTGTTTCGAAGATCAAAAAATACGAACCTTACGACAATTCAAGTATCGGAATAGATGTCAAATTATATACTAAAAAAGATTATCTAAAAATCATAAATTCAATTTTGAACAACGGAAAACTAAACAATTATTCAAAAGCAATTTAATAAAAAGATAAAATAAAAAAAGAGGCATCCCTTGTAATGGATGCCTCTTTTTTTGTGTAAATTTTTTGTTTATTTTTTCTTGAATAAACCATTTATTAAGTCGCTCGCTTTTTTCGTAGCTTCTTGCGTTTTCTGCTCTTTTTCTGTTTTTGCAGCCTGTGTAGTATCTTTTGCTTTTGTATTCTTATTGATTAAATCAGTAAGAGCCGAAGTACCTTTTTGAGTCAGTTTTTCTTTTTGCTGGTTTACCAGTTGAGTGGTTAAACTCGTAACAGCAGTTTTCATATCTGTAGAAACCTTCGGGTTAGAAAAATTACCTGTAATCAAGGCATTTATCGGAATGTTTTGCAGTTTTGCAGCATCCGCCGGAGACATTTTAGCAATAAAAGCGTTGGCCTCAGTTCCTAAATATTTAGCCGGTACATCTAACTTTAAGTTATAGTTCATCGTTTGGTCAAAACCGTGAGTTCCGCCAACAGTTACTTTAATATCTTGATATTTAATATCAAAAGGTTTTACGTTTACTTTTCCGTTTTCGAAAGTTAAAGCCGCTTTAATATCATTTAAATTCACCTTGCTCATATCAAGAAATTTGACATTTGAAGTCAGGGCATTCAATACCGTTGAATTTTTAGCATTTACAGTTGTCGAAAGCAATTGGCCGATTAAATCTCCTGAAATCGATTTTAGATCCGGAGTTAATTCATTAGCATCAAGATTTCCGTTTAGTTTAATAGTCGAATTCAGTTTTCCGTTAATGATTCCTGCAATTGGAGCGATCTTTTTCATCATGTCTAATTGCGTAAAAGTTTGCGCAATATCTACCTGATTAAATCCTAAATTCATATCAAAAGTAGGCACTTTTGCTTTTGTAGAAACAGTTCCTGTAAGACCAATTGTTCCTCCAAAAATAGAGGTTTTAAAGTTTTCTAAAGTTGCTTTTTCATCCTTCACAATCAATTTTCCTGAAACAGCGGTTAGTTTTAAATTGTCATACAAAACCGTGTTTGCTTTTGCATTTATGGTACAATTTAAAAAAGCAGGAATCTTCATTGCTTCAGCAGGTTTTGCTGCGGTTGATTTGGTTTCTCCTTCTTTTCCACTTGCAGTTCCTGTTTTAGCAGGTTCTCCGGCAGTCATAAAATCATCCACTGCCAATTGGTTTGAACTCATATTGAAGTTTCCTCTAAGTTCTTGTTTCTTAAACATAAAACCATAAAAATTCTCCAGAACTCCATTAATGCTTAAATCACTTTTTCCGGTTGTAGCATCAAATTTTTTCAGGTTAATAGTACTTGGGTTAAACTCAACCAAAGCCGTACTGATATTCATCGATTTGTTGTTTTCGTCAGTATATTTAAATCCTGACAAACTCATCGTTCCGGCATTTTTTATGTTTTGATACTGGCTTTTTTCTACAGAGGCCATATCAAATTGTGTTGTTACATCGGCTTTTAAAATACCCGCAAGAGGTTTGTCCATTTTAATTGGATAGGCTTTCGAAACATTAGCCAAATTGATGGTTCCTTTTAAAGCTGCATCTACAAACGGATTCACAGTTATGTTTTTGATATTTGCTTTAGCATTAAAAACATCCTGATCGATTCTAAAAGATAGTTTGTCTAAATTTACATAAGTATCATTCAGGATCCCCGTTTCATTGATAATTTTTGTATCGATTACAATGTTCTGAACTGATTTTGGTAAGTTAGGATATTGAAAAGAAGCATTGTTTGATGCAATGGCAATATTAAATTTAGGAACAGTTTTGTCTGTTAATTCTCCTTTTGCAAAACCAGCAACAGTAAAGTCTCCCGTAGTTTTCACGCCATCTAAACTAGAAGCATAAGCAGACGGAATCAATCCGAGGAAATTGGTGAATGATGAGGTTGGCGTTTTAAACTTTAAATCATAAATCTGACCTGTATCTACCATTTGTATAAACCCGTCAAATTCTAATGGCAACTGGTTGATTAAAGCTTTATTTTCTTTAAAAGTATATTTACTTTTTTCTAAGTCAATCCCTAAAACAGCGTCAAGAGTCAGTTTTACATTTTTCATGTAATTGATTTTATCCATATCCAAAGATACTTTTGCTGTAGATTTTGTAGTTAAATCTAATTTTGAATTGGTAAAATCTCCGGTTCCTTCATGGTTTAAGCTGTCAATGACCATTTTTATTTTAGAACCCTGATCGATATATCTAAAAGTGAAATTCTCGATTTTATAATTCTGAATTTTTAAAGAAAGCGGTTTGCCTGCTTCATCTGTTTTGGTTTCCTTTTTATCTTTTAGGGCAATATCAAAGTTACCAACACCATCTTTATTAAAAATAATATTGATCAATCCATTGGTAGAACTTATTCCCTGAATGCTTAAAGGTTCGTCTTTTCCTTTAAAAAGTTCTTTGATGCTCATTTTTAAATTTAATTGGCCTAACGAAACCAATGTATCACCTTCAAAAGGAGCTTTATTGATGATTACCAGTTTTTCGATCCCAACAGTTGCATTGGGGAAATTCCTGAATAAACTTAAATCAGCATCGGCAAAACTTACTTTGGCATCAACACTTTCGTTGATGGCATCAGCAATTTTAGCTTTTATTTGATCTTTAAAGAAATACGGGATGGCAAATAATGCGGCTACAATCACCACGAGAACGATGGCTGTAATTTTTAAAATTTTCTTTAACATATAAATAGATTTGAGAGTTATAATTGATAATTGACTCCTTGCAAAAATAGTTTTTTTTGGATGAGTTCATAATAAAGTTTTTGTAAAATATAGGAATATACTTAATTATTTATTAAAAAATAAAAATCCGTCTGAATATAGATTCAAACGGATTTTTTGTCATTTTATGATTTTGATTATTTTTTAATAAAAGAAATAATCTTGGAGGTCATGATTTCTGAAATAGGCAAGCTCTCATTATTGTAGCTTTCCATATTGGCCTTATTATCACCTTCGATAGTTTTCATGATATGGTTCATTTTGTCAACAATCAATAGTTCAGCATTTGTATTGGCCTGCGATAATAGTTCGGCATCTTTTACAGTTACCTGCAAATCTTTGTTTCCTTGTATAATTAAAATCGGAATTTTCAAAGCTTTAATCTCTGCTTGAGGATTATATTTAAACCAGGAAATTAAATAGGGCTGAATACTTGGTCTAAAAAGTGAATTCAGCATTGGGTCAACTTTTTGTGCATAATGCCCGCTTTTTAAACTATCAATAATCGGGAAAGTCATTTCTTCTAATTGTTTGTTTGCTTTAGAAGCAATTTGCGACTTAATCAATTTATCAGCAGATTCTCCAGGACCGGCAATAGAAATAAATTTGTTTGCTTTTGCTCCGGCAATCATTCCTATTAGTGAACCTTCGCTATGACCTATAACAATTACTTGAGAAAAACGTCTGTCTTGTTTTAGTAAGTTAATCCAGCTTTTGGCATCCTCAGTATAATTTTCGAATACCAAAGTTTGTTCTGTAACTGCTGAAGCTTTGCTTTCGCCAATTCCTCTTTTATCGTATCGTACTGATGCAATTCCGTTTTTTGCCAGAGCTTCTGCCAGCATTTTTAGCGAATTGTTTTTCATCATCGGATTATTTCCGTTTCGATCTGTTGGACCTGAACCCGAAATGATTAATGCCACTGGATATTTTGTTGTAAGATCCGGAGTGGTCAGCGTACCAAAAATCTGATCGATATTAATTTTTAAGATTAAAGGAGATTCTTTAAACGTAAGTTCTTTTTTATCCTGAGCATTTAAAAGACTCAAAAATAAAAAGGCAGCAAGAGCAAATAATTTTTTCATTTTACAAAATGTAATTATTTAATATTTAATCCAAAAGGAAGCATTGCCTGAACTCCTTTTTGTTTCTGAAGTCTTTTTACCTGCTCGATAAGCATGTAATTCTCTTCACCAATTTCTTCTTTTATAAATGCTTCTTTCGATTGTGCAAAAGGCAAACCAGAAAGGATATCGTTGAAAGTTTTCTCGTATTCAGGATAGTTTTGTGTGCTGTATGATTTTACCTTGGCAATTCTTGCAGCTTCGGCAATAGCATCATTTAATCCGCCAATTTTATCCACCAAACCAATTTTTAAAGCCTCAGATCCTGACCACACTCTTCCTTGTGCAATAGCATCAACTTGTGCAAAAGTCATTTTTCGGCCTTCGGCAACATGTGTTACAAAAGTGTTGTAAATGTGTTCAACACCTTCTAAGGTAAAAGCTTTAAATTTTTCGTCAACAGGCACAAACGGACTATAATTAGCCGAGTTTTCATGCGTTTTTACCTGCTCAGTATTAATTCCTAATTTATTGGCTAATGGACTAAAGTTAGGTAAGATGCCAAAAACACCAATAGAACCCGTAATTGTATTGCTTTCGGCAAAAATAGTATTGGCATTACAAGCGATATAATATCCTCCTGAAGCCGCATAATTACCCATAGAAACTACAACAGGTTTTACTTTTTTGGTAATTTCAATTTCTCTCCAGATTAGGTCAGAAGTCAAAGCGCTTCCTCCAGGGCTGTCAATTCTAAGCACGATTGCTTTTACATCTTCATTTTTACGGGCTTCTTGTAGCGAACGACGCATAGAACCTTCACCAATCACGGTAACATCTCCTTCACCGCTTTGTATTTCGCCCTGAGCGTAAATAATTGCAATTTGATCAGTTGCTGTGTTGGTTAAAGCCGTGGTAACGTTATTTTGAGTATAATCTAAAATCGAGATTTTGTTATAATCATCATCACCGGTTACTTTAAGGGCTTTTTTAATTGCATTGTGGTACACATCTTCATACGCCACAATATCTACCAAATGTTGCGCTTTTGCCATTTCGGGCGTTCTGGCCAATAAACCGTTTGCGATTTCGTTCAATTTATCAAGCGGAATGTTTCTGCTTTTTGCAATATCAGTAGAAACTGTTGTCCAGATTGAATTTAAAAGTGCCGTAACTTGTTCTCTGTTGGCATCACTCATTTTATTTTCTAAAAATGGTTCAACAGCGCTTTTGTATTTTCCGTGACGAATCACTTCCATGTGAATCCCTGATTTATCCTGAAAATCTTTAAAGAACATTACCTCAGAGGAAAGTCCTTTAAAATCTAGATCACCTGCAGGATTAATATAAACCCTATTGGCAACAGAGTTTAAATAATATTCTTTTTGAGAATAGGTATTGGCATAAGCCCACACAAATTTTCCTGATTTTTTGAAACTTTCAAGAGCGTTTCTCAAATCTTTATATTGTGCTAATCCTAAGGATGATTCATCATTTAAAATTGAAATTCCCTTGATGTTGTCATCAGTTTTTGCGGCTTCGATGGCATTGATAACATCGGTTAAACCAACTCCTTTTTTATCAGAGAAAACAGTTACCCACGGATCTTTATATTTTCCGGCATAATCGTTTTGAATTTGTTTTAAATTTAATTCTATAACAGAATCACTTTTGACAGAAACAGTATCATCTCCTCCAAAAATAGCTCCGATAAGAATTATTCCAAAAAAGAAGAACATAATAAATACGAAAATACCAATAACTGTGGCAATTACATTTCCTAAAAACTTCATAAGTATATTTTTTTTAATAAGTAGCGAAAAAGGCTGGTTTGTTACAAATGTACTCTAAAAACAAATTATTTAGGATATACGATTTGATCAAATAGTTGTACTTTTTACATTTTTAAATATCTAAATTAAAGATAGGGTATTTTGAAAGATATCTGATTTTTTTTAGAAAGTTATAAGAAATAAAAAATCAGAAACAGTTGGTAACTTCTGATTCTGGAATTAAATATTATGGGTAATTCTAAAATAGTTTTAGTTAATTTGCATTTATTATGAAGTCACAGCATCAAGTCGTTTTATCTATAGGGAGTAATCAGGGGAACAGGTTAGCAAACATCGAGGGTTGTATCGATTTGATACATCAGGAAGTAGGAACTGTAATCAGGGTTTCAAAACTATACGAAACTCCTGCCTGGGGTTTTAAAAGCGATGCTTTTTATAATTGTGCTTTGGTTTTGCATACTACTTCATCTGCACAAAAAATACTAAATCAGGTTTTAAAAGTCGAAAAACATTTAGGACGAATCAGATCAAATCAGGAAGGATATCAATCCCGAATTATCGATATTGATTTAATTTCTTTTGATGACGAAATTATTGATTCTGAAAAATTGAAAATTCCACATCCATTAATGCAAAACAGGAATTTTGTTTTGTTGCCGGTTCAGGATTTAAAATTAGACTGGAAACATCCTGTTTTTCAAAAAACCGTTTCAGAGTTAATTGCCATTTCACCAGACGATAGTGTTTGTACAGTAGTTCAGGATTTAAAAAATCCTTTACGCAAAATTGCGTTAGAAACCTTTAATTATATTGCTTTTGAAGGAAATATTGGAGCGGGAAAAACTACTTTGGTTCAAAAAATTGCCGAAGATTTTAATGCCAAAACAGTTCTAGAGCGTTTTGCGGACAATCCTTTTTTACCTAAATTTTATAAAGATCAGAACAGATATGCTTTTCCGCTGGAAATGTCTTTTCTCGCAGACCGTTATCAGCAATTATCAGATGATTTGGCGCAGTTTGATTTGTTTAAAGATTTTATCGTAGCCGATTATCATATTTTTAAATCATTGATTTTTGCCAAAATTACTCTGGCCGAAGACGAATATCGTTTGTATCGAAACTTATTTGATATTATTTACAAAGAAATGCCAAAACCTGATTTGTACGTTTATCTATATCAGAATTCAGAGCGTTTGCTTCAGAATATCAAGAAACGAGGAAGAACATACGAACAGAATATTGAGGCAGAATATCTGGATAAAATCAATAATGGTTATCTGGATTATATTAAATCCCAAAAAGATCTCAATGTTCTGATTATAGATGTTTCTGAGCGTGATTTTGTAAAAAAACACGAAGACTATCTTTTTATTTTAGATGAAATTCAGAAAAAATTGAGTTAATGTGACAATGAGGGAATGTGCTAATTAGATAATTAGAGAATGTGTCAATTAGATAATTCTTGGAACTTTCAATGTATCTGATTATTTAATTGACAAATTAAGTTAATTAGAAAATTAGAGAATGTGCCAATTAGATAATTCTTGGACTTTCAATTATCTCATTATCTAATTGACAAATTATCTCATTAAAAAATTATCTCTTTAATGAAAAATGACCTTTAAAAACAGGATGGGTATTGTCAATTTTTAGGGCATACCAATAATCAGAAGCGGGTAGAGGCGTTTTATTGAAGGTTCCGTCCCAAGTCATTTGAGAGCCTTTTAATTGTGCTATAAGTTTTCCATACCGATCAAAAATAGTTATTTCTGCCTGAGGATAATTTTCCATTCCGGCAACTTCCCATACATCATTAAAGGAATCATTATTTGGAGTGAAAAATTCCGGAAAAACAAGAACAACAAAATTTAAAGTATTGCCACCACAACCATTTTTTTCCTGAACAAAAGCGGTTCTTAATCCTGCAGGGACATCATAGAATATATTAGAATCCTGAAATTGTAATCCATCAACTGAATATTCATAATAATCAGCTTCTTTGGTAAGGTAAATAACCGCTTTTGTGCCATTGACAGTAACTCGCGCAATTACTGGAATTAGATGTTCATCAACGGTGATTGTTTTTCTACTCGTGCAATTTTCAGGAGCTGGACTTGTAACATCAACCGTGTATGTGCCGCTTGTCGAAACGGTGATTATTTGTGCGGTTTCGCCAGTGCTCCATTTATAAGTCATTCCGGCGATTCCTGCATCAAGATTAACCTTTTGATATTGACATAAAATTACAGTTTCATCAGTAACAGCGGGAGGAGTATAAATTACAATGTTTACAGGTGTACGATCTGTATTAATGCAAGTGCCATTTGAAGCCTGTGCATAATAAGTAATATTGTTCGAAATGACTGGCGTTGTAAAATTATTTCCTGTATAAATACTAGTTCCTCCGGTAGAAGATGTAAACCAATTGATAGTACCAATATTTGAATTAGCTTCGATAGTTACATTGCCTGATCCGCAATTATAAACTGTTGAAGATGCTGCAACCGGTGTTGAAGGCGTAATATTTACAGTTGCCACAACCGATTTTCTGTTCGATTCGCAACCGGCATCAACGTAATAAGTTGTTGTGGTAGTTAGAGTTGGAGTAGTGTAGCTGCTTCCAGTCGCTAATAAATTTCCTCCAACGGCAGCATCGTACCAGTTAATAGTTGAACCAGTTGTTGCCGTAGCGTTGAATGTAAAACTTCCGGAATTACACACAGGATCAGGATTTGTGGCAGGTGTTGCGAAGGGAATTGTAATTTTGGTACTCGCAGCAATTTCTAGAGTCAACTCACCGGGCATGCCGCCATATTCTACAACATAGCCTTTTGGCTGATAATTACCGCTTGTATCTCCGGTATTGGATAAGTCATTCCATGATCCTTTTGTCCCAACTCCGGGTTGAGTAATATGGGCATAATCTTCATTTCCCTGATTATTTGGTTCACCATTATTCCAAAAAGCAAAATTTGGGGTTGAGCCGTTTGCTGTTCCATTCCAGAAAATTGTTCCGGCTTCAGGTCCTGTAACCCATTTCCAGATGCCTTCAGTTTCAGCATCGCTTCCACCAATCCACCCTGTCCCTGAAGCTTGTTCTCCAATTAATTTAGCTTCCTCAGCAGATAAAATAGTCGCGAGATAACCTTTTAATCCGTAATAATCACTGGCTTCGGCAGCAGCTTTTGCCGCTGTCCAGGAAATGCCGATGCTGGGAATAAATAAATAATAATGTTGAGTAGATGGAAGGTAATTGGCATTGCCAATTGTGATAGAAAAAGTTTTGGTTCCGGAAACGGTAACCGAAGAATTAGAGAATACAACATCTTTGATAGCAGCTTCTAAATCAGCATATAAAACATTGCCGCCTGTTGCGCTTGCTATTTTTAATTTTCCGGCAGTAACATCCCAACTCGTGGTGATTGAAGGATGTGATGCAGGGTTTGAAAGTGTTAATTGATCTAAACCACTGGAATAACCAGAAGAGATTTGAACATATCCGGCTTCAGTTCCTGTTTCTAATGGGTCATGGGTAATTAAAATACTGGTAACAACATTTATAGTGCTTTGTGGGCAATACAATTGATCCCCGGTAGCTTTGATTGTCGGAGGAATGATCGCAAGACTTAAATTTGAATTCTTTTTTTTGTTTGATTTAAGGGTATCATTTGAGAGTGTAATTAGATTGCTGTTTAAAGATCTAATTTTTCCAATTGAATAAGACTGTTTAAAACTTAAAACAAAAAATATTATGATTATTTTTAAGAAATTGATACTTTTCATTTTATAAAAGTATCAATTTTATAATAACAAAAAAATATATTTAAATTTCTAACATTTAAAGCTTAAATCCTCTGGAAAAATAACATTTTATGAAAGTAAATTCTGCTTTTAAATCGTATTTGGCCAGTTTAATTTTTGAAACAAATCCCAAACCACAATTCCGGCACTTACTGCAATATTTAAGGAGTGTTTAGTTCCTAGTTGAGGAATTTCGATACAGCCATCGCAAATGGCAACTGCTTCCTGAGCAACGCCATAAACCTCATTGCCAAAAACAAGAGCATATTTTTGATTTTTCTCTACTTTAAAATCCTGAAGAAAAACCGAACTTTCGACTTGTTCAATAGCCATTGTTATTACGTTTTCCTTTTTAAGATTTTCAATAACTTCCAATACGTTTTCGTGATGTTCCCAGGCTACAGTTTCAGTAGCGCCAAGAGCTGTTTTATGAATTTCTTTATTAGGAGGAGTTGCTGTAATGCCGCACAAGATTATTTTTTCTACCAAAAAAGCATCAGAAGTTCTAAATACAGAGCCAATATTATGTAGACTACGGATGTCGTCTAACACTATTATAAGAGGAGTTTTGTCTGATTTTTTAAAATCTTCGATCGATTTTCTGTCCAGTTCGCTATTTTCGAGTTTTCTCATTGGTGTTGTATTCAGGTCATAAAAAAAGCTTCCAAAGATAAGGAAGCTTTTTCGATTTATTTTATTTTGTTTTTCAGATTAGCTTTTAACCGGATCTGGTAAAACAGTACCTTTAATAGTAAGTACTTTTGTTGGTTGTCCTTCAGCATTAGAAGTTACAGTAACCGTTTTTGTAAAAGCACCAACTCTGTCAGTAGCGTATTTTACACCAATAATACCTTTAGCACCTGGAGCGATTGGCTCTTTTGGAGTTGTTGGTACAGTACAACCACAAGATCCTTGTGTGTTTGTAATGATTAATGGTTTTGTTCCGTTGTTTACAAAAACAAATTCACGTTTTCCATCAGCATTGTGAGCGATAGTTCCGTAGTCAATAGTTTCTGTTTCGAAAGCCATTCCAGCTCCTTCAACTTTAGCAACCTTAGCAGCTTTAGCTGTTGTTTTTTTAGCTTGAGCGTTAGAAGCAGTAATTCCAACTACAGCTAACATAGCGAATAAAATTATTTTTTTCATCTTTAGAATCTTTGTTTTAATTATGAACAAATCTATAGAAAAATCTAATATGTTAATATAAAAATATCTTAAAATATTTTAATTTTTGATCCACTTCGATATTCCTTTAAAATATTATAAATTCGCTGTCTTAATTTTTCATTTAAAACACAATAATTTGGCAGCGAAAGAGAAAGTGGTGAAAGAAACACCCTTAATGAAACAGTACAACGAAATCAAGAGAAAATATCCTGATGCATGTCTGCTTTTTAGAGTGGGTGATTTTTACGAAACCTTTGGGGAAGACGCTATTAGAGCGTCAAAAATCCTTGGAATTACCCTGACCAAAAGAGGTGCGGGATCTGAAACCGAAACAGCTTTGGCTGGTTTTCCGCATCATTCTATTAATACCTATTTGCCAAAATTGGTTAAGGCCGGACTTCGTGTAGCGATTTGTGATCAGCTTGAAGATCCAAAAATGACCAAAACTATCGTGAAACGTGGCGTTACTGAACTGGTAACTCCCGGGGTTTCTTTAAATGATGAGGTTTTACAATCAAAAACAAATAACTTTTTAGCATCAGTTTATTTTGCTAATAAAAATATAGGGGTTTCTTTTCTGGATGTTTCAACCGGAGAGTTTTTAACAGCTCAGGGAAATGCAGAATATATAGATAAATTATTGCAGAATTTTAACCCAAGTGAAATTCTGGTTCCAAAGAATAATAAAGGAGATTTTAAAGCTTCTTTCGGGGAAGATTTTCATACTTTTTACCTGGAAGACTGGATTTATAAAGAAGATTATGCTTTAGAAACCCTGACCAAACATTTTCAGACCGTTTCATTGAAAGGTTTTGGAATCGAAGAATTAAAAGAAGGAATTATCGCTTCCGGAGCCATTTTATATTATTTGTCCGAGACGCAACATAATCGTGTACAGCATATCACCGCTATTCAGCGTATTGCAGAAGATGCTTACGTATGGATGGATCGTTTTACTATTAGAAACTTAGAATTATATCATAGCTATAATCCAAATGCAGTAACGCTTTTAGATGTTATCGACAGAACGCTTTCGCCAATGGGAGGACGTTTGCTGAAGCGCTGGCTGGCTTTACCGTTAAAAGATAGTAATAAAATAAAAGGACGTCACGATGTGGTTTCGTATCTGAAATCAAATTCTGAAGTTCTGTATAATATTCAATATCAAATTAAGCAAATTTCAGATTTAGAGCGTTTGATTTCTAAAATCGCTGCGGGGAAAGTTTCACCGAGAGAAATTGTTTATTTAAAAGAATCTTTGGATGCTATTATTCCAATAAAAACTTTGGCGTTGGCAAGTCCGCAGGAAGCCGTGAAAGTTATAGGGGATAGTTTACATGCCTGTGATTTATTGAGGGAAAAAATCAAAACGACTTTGAATCAGGATGCGCCTGTTGCTATTGCAAAAGGAAACGCAATTGCAAGAGGTATTAGTGAGGAATTAGATGATTTACGTGATATTTCAACTTCCGGAAAAGAATATCTGGAAGGAATCGAAAAAAGAGAGTCAGAGAGAACAGGGATTTCATCTTTAAAAATATCTTTCAATAACGTTTTTGGATATTATATTGAAGTTAGAAATACGCATAAGGATAAAGTGCCGACAGAGTGGATTCGTAAACAAACTCTTGTAAATGCCGAACGTTATATTACTGAGGAATTAAAAGAATACGAAACAAAGATTCTAGGCGCCGAAGAGAAAATTCATAAAATCGAATCGGAGCTTTTTGAGCAATTAGTAGCATGGATTGCGACTTACATCAGGCCTGTTCAAATGAATGCTAATTTGGTGGCGCAATTAGACTGTTTGTGCTCGTTTACGCAATTGGCTGTAGAGAATAAATACGTTTGTCCTGAAATTGATGAGACATTCGAACTCGAAATCAAAAACGGTAGACACCCGGTTATCGAAAAACAATTGCCGGTAGGAACGCCTTATATTGCCAACGATGTTTATTTAGATAGAGAAACGCAACAAATTATAATGATTACCGGACCCAACATGTCGGGTAAGTCGGCTATTTTAAGGCAAACCGCTTTAATTGTGTTATTGGCTCAAATGGGAAGTTTTGTTCCGGCTGATAGCGTGAGAATGGGAATTGTAGATAAAATCTTTACCAGAGTAGGAGCGTCGGATAATATTTCGATGGGAGAATCTACTTTTATGGTTGAGATGAATGAAACGGCTTCTATTTTGAATAATATCTCAGATCGTAGTTTGGTTCTTTTAGATGAAATTGGTAGAGGAACCAGTACCTATGACGGAATCTCGATTGCCTGGGCTATTGCTGAGTTTTTGCACGAGCATCCGGGGAAGCCTAAAACATTGTTTGCAACGCATTATCACGAGCTGAATGAAATGACGGAATCGTTACCGAGAATTCAGAATTATAATGTTGCGGTAAAAGAATTAAAAGATACCGTTCTTTTTATCAGAAAACTTGTAAAAGGAGGAAGTGCCCACAGTTTTGGAATTCACGTTGCTAAAATGGCGGGAATGCCTCAAATCGTAATTTTGAAAGCGCAGAAGCTGTTGAAAAAATTAGAAAAGAATCATTCAAACGAGGCGTTAAACGGAATTAAAGAAGCTGGTGACGAAATGCAAATGAGTTTCTTTAATCTGGATGATCCATTGTTGGAAGAAATAAAAGAAGAGATCATGAGTCTTGATATAAATGCGATAACACCAGTAGAAGCGTTGATGAAGCTTAATGAGATTAAAAGAATGTTGGTTAAAAAATAATTTCAGATTTAAAGTTTAGGTTATCAGAAAGTTATAAAATAAGCGTAATATTTTTTCAAAAAACGCTTGTGTAATTGAATAAATGTCCTAAATTTGCACTCGCAATACAGAACAAATCAAGTATTGTAGTTCTTACAAGAATTTGAAATGCGAAAATAGCTCAGTTGGTAGAGCGCGACCTTGCCAAGGTCGAGGTCGCGGGTTCGAGCCCCGTTTTTCGCTCAATGCCATATAATGCTCGGATGGTGAAATTGGTAGACACGCTGGACTTAAAATCCAGTGAACAGCAATGTTCGTGCGGGTTCAAGTCCCGCTCTGAGTACTAAAGCCTCTTCTTTTGAAGAGGCTTTTTTTATTGTGTAAACTCATGCAGTATAAAACAAATTTACGAAGTAAATTTGTTTTATAGAATCTAAGAGTCTATCCTGATAGCTATCGGGACTAAAAATCAACAATCTAAAATCTAAAAAAATAAATGGGTGCTTTCGTAATTAGCAAAAGGTTCAACGATGAATATAAATTTGTGTTTACTTCGAGAAAAGGTAAAGTGATATTTACGAGTTTGAGTTATGAATTGAAATTTGAAGGTGAGGAGGATATTGAAAAGTTTAAGGCGAATATAGATCAGGCCAGGTTTTTGAAATTTAAAGGCTCTGGAGGGAAGTATTTCTTTAAGTTGATGTTGGGTGAGGTTCACTTTGCGACAAGTCGTAAATATACTACTGAATTGCTTTTGCAGAAAGGAATAAAAGAAATTGTTACTTACGGTGCAAGATCTGAAGTTTTGGACTTTTCTTCAAGCGAATCGATTTTTGAAGATGAGGAAGTTGAAGAGGTTGGGGAAGAGGTTGAAGATTAAAATGAAATTCCGGTGTTTTAAATTCTAAATTCCAATAGTTAGGCTGCTTATTTGGTTTTGTCTAAAAAAGTTTTGAAAAAAAAATCCCAAATTCCAAAAGACATTTAGTGTTATTGGAATTTGGGATTTGTGTTATTAGAAAAGCTAATTTAAAATTATTGGAATTTTAAATTAGTTTTTGAGCATAAAAAAAACCATCTCAAGGATGGTTTTAAAATTTTTAGAAACTAGGTTCTAATTATTTTTTTACTTCTTCTACTTTAGCAGCAGCAGAATCAACTTTAGCAGCAGCAGAATCAACAGTTGCAGCAGCAGAATCAACTACAGCAGCAGCAGAATCAACAGCAACAGCAGTAGAATCTACAGACTCAGTAGCTGCAGCGTCAGCTTTTTTACAAGAAACAACAGTTAAAACAGCAACAACAGCTAAACTTAAAAATACTTTTTTCATCTTACTTTATTATAAAAGGTTAATTATTAATTCGTGGCAAAGATATAAATTTTTTAATATGTAAAATATTTTTTTATTTTTTTTTTAAAATATTTTCATTGCTCACGATTATCTTAGTTATCAAATAATATGCCACAATGCTAAAATTATGTTATATTGTTGTATTTTTTGAATAAATTATTTTTCGTTGAATATTCAATAAGAGAATTGGCTGTTTCTATTCTCTTCCTTGCGGTTTATTTTGTTTTTGATTCATTATTTGATAAGCTAAAAAAGCGAAAAAGAGCTTATTTAAGCTCTTTTATAAATAATAACGACAGTAAATCTCATATTGTTTGAATAAATCGCTTAAGAAACGATATTCATAATGGTATTTGTTGCTCCTGTATTATTCTGAATATACGATCTGCAAATGTTGCTTTTTTCTTCAAAGAAAAGATTATCATTAAGCAAACGATCCAGATTTTCTTTTAGCTCATTACTGTTAGAAATTACCATACATCCTTCAAGTGCAACTAATTGAATTGCTTCTGCAAAATTGGAGTAATTTGGGCCAATTACAATCGGGATTCCAAATGTTGCGGGTTCAAGAATATTATGAATTCCCGGATTTCCAAAACCTCCGCCAACGTAAGCTATCGTTCCGTAGCTGTAAATTTTGGTCAATAAACCTATTGTATCTATAATAAAGACATTGTAGCCCGATAAGTCAAGGTCTTTCTTTTCTGAAAATAATACAGTCGATTTTGTGATTTGACTTTTTAAACTCGCTATTTGATCTGCTTTAATGTTATGAGGAGCAATAATAAATTTTACATGGCCCGGCGCCTGATTAATATATTCTGCTAATAGAGCTTCATCTTTTGGCCAGGAGCTTCCTGTTACTATGGTCGGTGAATTGTTTTTGAAATTTTCGATAAAATCAAGCGTATTGTCTCTTTCTAAAATAGCATTGACACGATCAAAACGCGTATCGCCGGAAACAATAACATTATGAAATCCTATCGCTTCAATTTTTTCTTTAGAACTTTCATTCTGAACAAAAAAATGGGTGAATGCCTTTAGTGCTTTGCGGTAAAAACCGCCATACCATTTAAAGAACATCTGATTGTCTCTGAAAATTCCCGAAATTAAATAAGTAGGCGTTTTGCTTGTTTCAAGTTCTTTTAGGTAGTTAAGCCAAAATTCGTATTTAATAAAAAATGCTAATTCCGGGTGCACTAATTTCAAAAATTTCTTCGCATTGTTTCTGGTATCTAACGGAAGGTAAACAGTTATATCGGCAACTGTGTTATTTTTACGCACTTCATAACCTGAAGGAGAGAAAAAAGTAACAATGATTTTATGATCAGGGTATTTTTCTTTGATTTTTTCGATTACCGGTAAACCTTGTTCGTATTCACCCAATGATGCCGAATGAAACCAAATCGTTTTATCTGAGGGTTTTATTTTTTCTTGTAAAATAGAAAAAACATTTTTCCTACCGGCTACAAAAAGTTTAATTTTCGGACTAAAAAGCGCTACAATTTTCAGAAAAAACCCCGCAATAGAAATAACTAAATTATATAGAAAAAGCATCTGATTATTTTTGTGGCTAAATTACGCTTCTTTCGATTATTTTCATTGGTTTGAAGGTATTAAATAACTATTTTTGTTCCTCCTTTTAGAGATTCTGATTACAAAACAGGTCTTTAATTTTAAAAATATATTGAAAATGAAAAAAATTCAAATGGTTGACTTAAAAAGTCAATACGAAAAAATAAAAACTACCGTTGATGCTTCTATTCAGGAAGTTTTAGATACAAATACTTATATAAACGGACCTTTAGTGCATCAGTTCCAAAAAAATCTTGAGGATTATTTGGGAGCAAAACACGTAATTCCGTGTGCAAACGGTACAGATGCTTTGCAGATTGCCATGATGGGATTAGATTTAAAACCAGGTGATGAGGTAATTACTGCCGATTTTACTTTTGCAGCTACAGTTGAGGTTATTGCTTTGTTGCAATTAACTCCGGTTTTGGTTGATGTTGATATCACTAATATGAACATTGATATCGAAGCAATTAAAAAAGCAATCACGCCAAAAACTAAAGCAATTGTTCCGGTACATTTATTTGGACGCGCGGCCAATATGGATGCGATTATGGAAATTGCAGCTGAGCATAACTTATATGTAATTGAAGATAATGCACAAGCAATTGGAGCTGATTATATTTCGAAATCAGGAACAAAAAGTAAAGTAGGAGTAATTGGTCACGTTGCGGCAACGTCATTCTTCCCATCTAAAAACTTAGGCTGTTATGGAGATGGAG
This sequence comes from Flavobacterium sp. SLB02, assembly GCF_009664855.1. GTDB lineage: Bacteria > Bacteroidota > Bacteroidia > Flavobacteriales > Flavobacteriaceae > Flavobacterium. Next base: position 4,373,397 of record NZ_CP045928.1, on the reverse strand, counting down.
GAGCAATCTTCACAAATGATGATAAATTGGCACATATTATCCGCGGAATTGTAAATCACGGAATGTACGAGCGTTACCATCATGATGTTGTGGGGGTGAATTCACGATTAGACAGCATTCAGGCTGGAGTTTTAAATGCGAAATTGCCTTTATTAGACGAATATAATGCAGCACGTCGTTTGGCTGCTACAAAGTACAATGCGGCTTTTGCCGGAAATGCACATATCATTACACCGGAATTTGATGCAAAGGAAAATGATCACGTTTTTCATCAATATGTATTGAGAATTATCGATGCAGACAGAAATGCTTTATTACAGCATTTGCAGGATAAGCAAATTCCATGTGCTATTTATTACCCAATTCCGTTGCATTCTCAAAAAGCGTATGTTGATCCTCGTTATAAAGAAGAGCAATTTCCGGTTACCAATCAATTGGTGCAAGAAGTTATTGCTTTGCCAATGCATACAGAATTGGATGATGAGCAAATTAAATTTATTACAGATTCTGTTTTAGAATTTTTGAATAAGTAATTATGAGAAGTTTACGTGTTTTAATTTTGATGGTTTTGGTTTCTTTTTCTGCTTTTGCTCAAAAGTCGAATACGAAGGATGAAACCAGTATTATTAATCAGGTTGAAATTTTGCGAAAAGCAATGATCGATGCTGATGGAGCGAAATTAAAAGCACTAACCTCTGATAAATTAACGTATGTTCATTCGAACGGTAATTTTCAAAACCAGGTAGAATTTATAGAAGGAATAGCGAGCGGAAAATCTGATTTCGTTACTATAGAGTTTCAAAACCAAACCATATCGATTCAGAATGATGTAGCGATAGTGCGACATGTTTTGTCTGCTCATACCAAAGATGACGGAATCGACAGGGATATTAAAATAGGAATAATGCTTGTTTGGCAAAAGCAAAAAAATAACTGGATTTTGATTGCCAGACAGGCTTACAAATTAACTACATAATAAAAAAACAACCACAAAATGAAAGTATTAGTAACAGGAGGATTAGGATTTATTGGTTCTCACACCGTAGTCGAATTGCAGAATGAAGGCTTTGAAGTAGTGATAATTGATAATCTTTCGAACTCTTCAGAAGATGTTTTAAAAGGGATTACAGCCATTACAGGAAAAACGCCTTTATTCGAAAAGTTAGATTTAAGAGAAAAAGCATCGGTTCAGGATTTTTTTAAAAAACACAATGATGTTACCGGAGTAATTCATTTTGCCGCTTCAAAAGCGGTGGGAGAAAGTGTAGAACAGCCTTTATTATATTATGAAAACAATATTGCTTCGTTAGTTTATTTGCTGCAGGAGTTACAGCAAAAACCCGAGGCAAGTTTTATTTTCAGTTCTTCTTGTACAGTTTACGGTCAAGCCGAAAAAATGCCAATTACAGAAGATGCTCCAGTACAAGCGGCAATGTCTCCTTATGGAAATACCAAGCAAATAGGAGAAGAAATTATTACAGATACTGCTAAAGTAACTAATATTAGCGCAATCTTATTACGTTATTTTAACCCGGTTGGAGCGCATTCAAGTACTGAAATTGGAGAATTACCATTAGGAGTTCCTCAAAATTTAGTGCCTTTTATTACGCAAACCGGAGTAGGATTACGTAAAGAATTGTCCGTTTTTGGAGATGATTACCCAACTCCGGACGGAACAGCTGTTCGTGATTATATTCACGTAGTAGATTTAGCAAAAGCACACGTTATTGCATTACAGCGTTTATTCAATAAAAAGAATTTGCAAAAAGTAGAAACCTTCAATTTAGGAACCGGAAAAGGAAGCTCGGTTCTGGAAGTAATTCATAGTTTTGAAAAAGTAAGCGATAAAAAATTACCATACACAATTAAACCGCGTCGTGAAGGTGATATCACCGAAGCGTATGCCAATACAGATAAAGCAAACAATGTTTTAGGCTGGAAAGCACAATTAAGCTTAGACGAAGCCATGGCAAGTGCATGGAAATGGGAACAAAAAGTTCGCTCTTAATTAGTTTTCAGTCGCAGTTACAATAGAGACGCACAGCAGTGTGTCTAACATTAGTAAATAAAAATCCCAAATACTAAATTTAGATTATTTGGGATTTTTTATTTTGGGTTGATTTATTTTGCAATTTTGTAAGGTTAAACCGAGTTAGTTGTCGGTATGAAAAAAGCAGATAACATGATTACTTTTAATTTTGATGCGGAGTTTGCAAAGGGATTGACACTAGAAGAAGCGAAAGCTGAGTCGAAAAGAGGAATTAGGGAATGTTGGGTAGATGATTTTGATGCTGAATTTGCAAAAGGTTTAACTCCTGAAGAATTTAAGGACGAAATATCTAAAAGAATAAAAGCTTATCCTTGGAAGAATAAATTTCAAGAATAAAGTAAAAAGCAAAATCCTCAAAAACAATCTGTTCATGAGGATTTTTATTTATATCGTTAATAACTGAAAACTGTCACTGCGACTGAATGCTAAAATTTAAGCATTCGCAGTAACCGCTTCTTTGTCGATTTTATTAATCAAACCTGCCAATACTTTTCCTGGGCCAACTTCAGTAAACAAAGTAGCGCCATCAGCGATCATTTGTTGAACAGATTGAGTCCATTTTACAGGAGCAGTTAATTGTATAATTAAGTTCTTTTTGATTTCGTTTGCGTCAGATACTGCACTTGCCGTTACGTTTTGGTATACCGGGCAAATAGGATTAGAGAATGTAGTTGCTTCAATTGCCGCAGCTAATTCTTCTCTTGCTGGTTCCATCATTGGTGAGTGAAAAGCTCCTCCAACAGGTAAAATCAAAGCACGTTTTGCTCCGGCAGCTTTCATCGCCTCGCAAGCTTTTTCTACTGCAGTAGTTTCTCCTGAAATAACTAATTGTCCAGGGCAGTTGTAGTTGGCTGCAACCACAATTCCGTCGATAGAAGCGCAAACTTCCTCTACAATATTATCGGCTAAACCTAAAACAGCAGCCATTGTAGATGGAGTAATTTCGCAGGCTTTTTGCATCGCAAGAGCACGTTGTGAAACTAATTTAAGACCATCTTCAAAAGATAAAGTTCCGTTGGCAACCAATGCTGAGAATTCTCCTAAAGAATGTCCTGCAACCATTTCTGGTTTAAAATCTTCACCTAAAGTCTTCGCTAAAATAACCGAGTGTAAAAAAACAGCCGGTTGAGTTACTTTAGTCTCTTTTAGTTCTTCGGCAGTACCTTCGAACATGATATCTGTAATTCTAAAACCAAGAATTTCATTGGCTTTTTCGAATAATTCTTTGGCTAAAGCCGATGTTTCATATAAGTCTTTGCCCATTCCTGTAAACTGTGCGCCCTGACCCGGAAATACGTATGCTTTCATTTGTCTAATTTAAGATTGATTTTTTTTAAATTGAAAATTAGTTTCAATTGAAAGGCAAAAATAGTACTTTTTTATTTCGTATAATCCTTAAACATGTAAATCCATGCTAATCTTGAAAATCTAAGATTGAAAGAAGTAAGTAAGGTTATAACCACTGCAATAATGGGAATGATTCTTAAATCAAAATTTTTCTCGAAGAAAAACTGTGCAATACAATACGTAGCGATTCCCTGAGCGACTGTTAATCCGTAGTTTACGTACATGGCGCCAAAGAAATAACCAGGTTCTTTCTGGAACTTATAATTGCAATGACTGCAGTATTCGTTCATTTTTGGAAGCCCGAAAGTCAAAAAAATACTTTTGTCTTTAAATACTTTTCCTTTATGACAAATAGGACATTCGTTGCTTAAAATATGAGTTAATGCACTTGACATGATCTTGTTGTTTTTTATTTATACAAAGGTAATTTGTAATCTATTAAAAGTCTTTTTTATATCTTCGCTACTTATAGCACAATAAAGACATTTTGATTGAAATTCCAAATCCCAAAATCTAAAGTCTAGAATCTAAAATTAAGTTGCGTATGAAAAGATATCCTGTTTATAGTGTTCAGAATTTTAGCTGTAATGATATTCGCCGTGATTTTTATGTGAATACTTTTACCGAACATCTAAAAAGTCACAGTTTTGTCGAAGAACCACATCGTCACGATTCGTATTTAATGGTTTTTTTTACCAAAGGTTCAGGACAGCATGAAGTCGATTTTGATCAATTCGAAATCAAAAAAGGAAGCTTATTTGTGTTGCAGCCCGGACAAATGCATCACTGGAGTTTGTCTGAAGATATTGAGGGTTTTGTGATTATTTTTTCGCAAGAATTGTATAATCTGTATTTCGGACAAAAAAACATCAACGAGTATAACTTTTATCATTCGATTCACAATAGGCCGGAAATGGTTTTTGAAGAAAAGGAAATTCCGAAAATCCTCCCATATTTTGATTTATTAATTCAGGAAAACAATAATGAAAACAAATATCAACTCGATAAAATGCTGAATCTATTAGACTGCATTCATATCGAAATTGCCCGCAAATACAACGAAACCTATTCACATCAAGCGCATTCGTATAATGTTAAAATCGATAAGTTTGAAATACTTTTAGAACAATATTTCAGAGAAGAAAAACTGCCCTCTTTTTATGCCGAAAAATTAAATATCACGTTAAAACATTTAAATCGAATCTGCAATGAAATTCTACAAAAAACAGCCACAGAAGTTATTACAGATCGTGTAGTTTTAGAAATAAAAAGAATGCTAATCGATAAACAATTAGCTGTAAACGAAGTTGCGTTTAAAGTAGGTTACGAAGATTACTCCTATTTCTCCCGATTCTTCAAAAAACAAACCGGAATGTCACCAACAGAATTTCGAAATGCAATACGTTGAGTTTTATTAGCCACGAATTCACGAATTTTTTATGCATAAAGTTTGGAAAAAATAATTCGTGAATTCGTGGCTAAAAAAAAACAAAAATCCTGCACTTCCTAAAAAAAGTACAGGATTTTAAACCAATCAAATTAAATTCTATTATTGTTGGATTAAGCTTGTTTTGTAAATTGTAATTCAATGTTCAAACGAACTTCTTCTCCAACTAAGACACCACCAGTTTCAAGAGCAGAGTTCCAGTTTAGACCCCAGTCTTTACGATTTATTTTTCCTTCTATGCTTAAACCTACTTTTGTATTTCCCCAAGGATCAGTCAGGATTCCGCTATATTCTACAGGAAAAGTTACGCTTTTAGAAACCCCTTTAATGTTTAAATCTCCAGTAATTTCATAGCTTCCTGCATTGATTTTTTTGAAAGATGAAGCTTTGAAAGTTAATTTTGGGTGATTTTCTACATCAAAAAAGTCACCGCTTCTTAAATGCCCGTCTCTGTCTGCATTTGCAGTATCGATCGAAGCGATATCAGCAGAAAATTCAATAGCTGCATTTTCGAAGTTATCTCCATCTGTAGTAATTGTAGCGTCGTATGTTCCAAATTTTCCTGAAACATTTGTAAACATCATGTGTTTAACTTTAAAACCAATTTCTGAATGTGTTGGGTCAATTGACCATTTTGTAGTTGCCATAATTTTTATTTTTAAATAATTAATTTCATTTTGATAGGACAAAGTTACGTCCGTAGTACTCGAATCACACTTAACCTAGATTAAGAAATGAAAAGGAGTTGATTTTTGATTTTATTTTTTTTATAGATTAAAGGATTTTCACAGATTATTAATTCAGCATAAAAAAATCATTTTAATCTGTGGCAAAATTTCGCTCAGTAATTATTAAAAAAAGAAGTGATAATAATCTGATGATCATATTTATTACCACTTCTCGAGAAAAAGTATTAATTGTAATCTTTGAATTAATAGTTCATAGGAATATCCATCAATAAAAATTCAGCATCAGTATTTGCTTGTATGTTTAAAGTGTCAGTTCCTGAAATTCCAATAGCATCACGAGTGTTTAATTCCTGACCGTTGATGGTAACGTTTCCTTTCAAAACAAAAGCGTAAACTCCGTTTCCTTCCTTTTTGATTTTGTATTCAGTAGATACACCTGAGTCAAAATTACCCATATTAAACCAGGCATCCTGATGAATCCAAACTCCGTCATCATCAGTATTTGGAGATAAAATTTGTGCTAATTTATTGTGTCTGTCAGCAACATCCAGAGTGATTTGCTGGTAACGTGGTTCTACATTTCTTTTGTTCGGAAACAACCAGATTTGTAATAATTTAGTCTGCTGATCTGCATTGGGGTTAAACTCACTATGCTGAACACCAGTTCCGGCACTCATTACCTGAATATCACCGTTTTTGATGATTTCAGTATTTCCCATACTGTCTTTGTGAGCTAAATCTCCCTCAAGCGGAATCGTAATGATTTCCATATTATCGTGAGGGTGAGTTCCAAAACCCATTCCGCCGGCAATTGTGTCATCGTTCAAAACACGAAGAGCTCCAAACTGAATTCTATCCGGGTTGTACCAGCTTGCAAAACTAAAACTGTGATAAGCATTTAGCCATCCGTGATTTGCATTTCCTCTTGTTTCTGCTTTGTGTAATACTATATTTTCCATGATGATATGTGTTTTGTTATTTTTATAGTACAAAGATACAGCCAAGGTCAATGAAAGGCACTTAACCTAGATTAAGAAAAGATTTTTCTAAGATTATGAGGTTTTGAGATGCTAAGATTCTAAGTTTTTTGCAGGAGCAGAAATTTTAGTTTCAAAAGACCTGAAGTCCCGCTATCCGTTACACTCGAGATAGCGAACTGACGAAGTAATCTTTTGTGCCGAACGCCGGCACAAAAGGATTTTTGCTTCTATCGAGGCTAAACGAGAAGCTTCATTTTCAGAAGAAATGTATATTTCTAATCTGCATAAAAGTTCCGGAGGAACGAATTATATTGTAGGGATGGATTTCAATCCATTCTGCGCAATCATAATCGACAAAGATTGACTATTATTGGATCGGAGTTTCTAGTGCGATCTCTCCTCCGTCGAGATGACAAGATTGTGGTTGAGTTCAAAATAACAATAAAACTTTGCGACTTCGCTTCCGATAATTATCAGGATTGCGAGATCATTAAAATCGAACTATTTAATTTTAATTAATTTCCCTTTTCCAACTACTTCATCAAGGTAATTCGCAGCTGAACTTTGTTTATCATGCATGTAAAATAGAATAGTGTCTTTTTTGATTTGATCTTTTGAAATACTTATAATTAAATCTGTATTGATGAAATTGTCCAATAGTATGGCATTTCCATATAAGATTTTTCCTTTTGGCAAATACTTGTTATCAAACACAAAAACACTATCGTTAAAAGTAATTTTATCCTTTTGAATGTAGAAATTGTTCTCCTCTATTAAATAATTATAACTGCCAGTAAGTTTATCTGTTTGCTGGTTTGGAGTAATAAAAAACAGCGTTATTATTAAAGTCAAATATTTCATAATGTTTTAGCTATATTGATTTATAAACTGCTGAACCACCGCATCTGTATTCTCATGACGCTTTTTCTTCTCCAATGCGATTGGCGGTGCAGCTCTTTCGAAACAATCTTTTACATCGCAGGTTTCACATGTAACACCAACGATTCTTTTCACCAAAGGTTTTCCTTCGATGAATTTGAATTTCTTTTTCATTGCCGGAGTAATCAGGATTCCAACAGAAATACTGCGTATATTATGATCAATAAAAGGATCTTTTGTTGCTGATGAAAAAACCAAATATTCATTCCCGCTATGCACATAGCTTGAAATTTGAGCATCAAAAAAATGAGGTTTATTTTGTTTAATAGCTTCATCGATCGTTTTTACCGAAACCCATCTTCTGCAATAATGTTCATCGGTTTCGTTGGCGTGAGGTTCCTGCTGATTGGTAATATGTAATTCTTTTTTGATTTGATATTTATCAGAACCAATTTTATGCGACATTCTTAAAAAGAACAAGTTTTTAAGATGAAAATCCTTTGGCAATAAATTCGTCAATCTCTGATAGAAAGATTCGGGCGAAACTTCAAAACTCTCGATTAGCGCCACAAATTCTTCGGGATTTGGTTTTTCGTTATTTAAAAAATCATTGATTTTATCCGCAACTAATTGTCTTGGTAATAGCAAAGCTCCCGCAAAATACGACGCATAAAAATTGTGGAGAACCTGATCGAAATTTTCGAACTTAATCCAGCTAAAAGTCAGTAAGCGATCTGAAATTTTCAAATAATTATAAGCAATTTCCTTGGCTAAAATAAAGGCTTTCTGCGGATGGTCTAATTCTGTAGAAAGTAATAAAGTCTTGCTTTTAGGAACATAAATAGAACGTAAATCTCCCAAGGCTTCCTGTTCAGAAAATATGATTTCTTTTATTTTATATTCATACTCTTCTTTTAATATGGCTTCTAATTCTTCGATACTTACTTTAGAATCTAAATTGATTTGAAATGATTTCGAAAAAGAAATGACTTTGTCTTCCAGATCTTCAAAATAATTATTGTGTGCTTCTTGGTACGATCGTAAAGCAGCCAAAAAGAAACTTTCACGACTTAAATTATAATGCTGCGCGATTTCGATAATCGTACTAATAAACGCATTGACCTTAGCTGGCGCATTGGCAATAATATCAATTAAATCCGCTTCCTGAATCCCAAAAAGTTCTAACGGAATCTCTTTTAAAATACCTGACTTCAGAATTTCTCCAATCGGTGCGAGGTTATTATCGAGTTTTAAGGATACCATTTGGTCGTAACTAACGTCCAAATGTTCGCATAGAAGCAAAATTTTATCTGTTTTTGGATATTTTTTTCCTTTTTCAATCTCGTTTAAGTACGATTTTGAAAGATTAGTCAATTTGGCTAAGCCAAAAAGAGAAAGATTTTTTTGCGTTCTGACCTGCTTGAGTTTTAGTCCAAAGATCAGCTTTATATAGTCTTTTTCGATATCCATGTATCAAATATAGTCATTTGAAAAATAATCGCCAAAAAATTATTTTTAATATTTAGCGAACGTTCGCTTGTTTTGTAAAAAACTTTTTTCTAATATTGTGGTGTAGAAAATATTAGATATCAATCGATTATGAATTTAAGTCTTGAAAAAGATATGATTGATTTGATTATTACTAATTAAAATAAAATCAACAGCTATGAAAAACCAATTAGAAATTACCGAAACGGCAATGGAATTTTTAGCCGAAAAGAAGCTTTCTTATCCAAAGATCTGGACAGAAGAAGCAATTGTTTTTATCACCGATTTGCATCGAAAATTCGAATCGCAACGAAAACTGTTATTGTTACAACGCGAACAAAAACAAACTGCTTTTGATCAGGGCGTCATGCCTGTTTTTACTCCGGAAACAAAAAGTGTCAGAGAAGGTAATTGGACAGCTGGAGTGATTCCGAAAGATTTGTTAGATCGTAGAGTGGAAATTACCGGACCGGTTGATCGTAAAATGATCATTAATGCATTGAACTCCGGGGCAAAAACTTTTATGGCTGATTTTGAAGACAGTACTTCGCCAACCTGGCAAAATTTAATGGACGGTCAAATGAATCTAATCGATGCGGTAAACAAAACCATTACATACACCGATTTGGTAAAGCAAAAGTCTTATCATTTGAATGAAAAAATTGCTACGCTAATTGTACGTCCGAGAGGTTTGCATTTGCCGGAAAAACATCTGTTGATTGAAGGAAAAGAAGTTTCAGGCTCTTTGGTAGATTTTGGATTGTATGTTTTTCATAACCACAAAAGGCTTTTAGAAAACAATTCAGGACCGTATTTCTACATTCCGAAATTAGAGCATTATCTCGAAGCACGCTGGTGGAACAATGTAATTGACTTTACCGAGGATTATTTGAAACTGGAAAGAGGAACCATAAAGGTGACGGTTTTAATAGAAACCATAACGGCGAGTTTTCAGTTAGATGAAATTATTTATGAATTGAAAGGACATATCGTAGGCTTGAATTGTGGACGTTGGGATTATATTTTTTCTTATATCAAAAAGTTTAGAAAGAATCCAAAATTTATCGTTCCGGATCGCGATCAGGTAAACATGACTTCACCTTTTATGAATGCGTATTCGAATCTGGTAATTCAAAGATGTCATAAACGCGGGATTCATGCGATTGGCGGAATGGCAGCTCAAATTCCGATTAAGAATAATGAAGAAGCGAATGCTGCTGCTTTCGCAAAAGTAAAAACCGATAAAGAACGCGAAGTTCGAAACGGTCATGACGGAACCTGGGTAGCACATCCGGATTTGGTTGCTATTGCAAAAGAAATTTTTGATAAAGGAATGCCAACTCCAAACCAGATTCATATAAAAAGAGAACATCGCAAAATTACAGAAGCTGATTTGATTGAGCCACCAATTGGAATCATTACTGAAAATGGTGTTCGTAAAAATATCAACGTAGGAGTTTTATATCTGGCTTCATGGCTGAACGGACAGGGCGCTGCGGCTTTGCACAATTTGATGGAAGATGCCGCAACGGCCGAAATTTCGAGATCGCAATTGTGGCAATGGCTTCAGAATAAAGTGGTTTTGGATAATGGCAAAAAATTAGATTTGGCGTATTATCATGAACTGGCTTTAGATGAATTCAGAAAAATTAAAGACGAATTAGGCGAGGAACTTCATGAAAAACGACAATTTCCTTTGGCTGAAAAAGTTTTGGAACGACTGGTTGTAAATCCCGATTTCGTTGATTTCTTGACTATTCCGTGTTATAAATATCTATAGTAATTAAAAATTGAGAATTAAAAATGAAAAATCTGCTTGATCTGCTAAATCTGCGGGCGAATAATTTTTCACGCAGATCTAGCAGATAAAATGAGAATAAAAAAATCTGCGAATGATCTTAAAGACATAGAAACATAGATTAAAATGTGAATAAAGACAGTTTTAAAAAAAAACTAGATTTTCACACATAGCTATGTTTGTTTAAACAAATGAAATGCCTTTAACCACAAAGGAAAACTATGTTTCTATGTGTTTAAAAAAAATAAGTCCAGTTAAAACTGAAAACTTGAAACTGCGACTGAAAACTATTACTTACTAACCACTTTAACTCAAACTATTTATGAAAACAACAGAAGACAGAATTCAGGAATTGATTAACGATTGGATTACGAACCCAAGATGGAAAGGTGTTGAACGTCCTTATACCGCTACAGAAGTAATTACGCTTCAGGGTTCGTATCAAATTGAGCATTCTATTGCCAAAATGGGAGCGCAAAAATTATGGAGAAAGTTAAAAAATCAGGATTATGTTGCTGGTTTAGGCGCGTTGACAGGAAATCAGGCGATTCAGGAAGTCGATGCTGGTCTTGAAGCGATTTATTTGAGTGGCTGGCAAGTAGCGGCCGATGCAAATTTGGCGGGAGAAATGTACCCGGACCAATCGCTTTATCCTGTAAATAGTGTACCAATGGTGGTAAAAAAAATAAACAATGCGCTGTTACGCGCTGATCAGATTCAGACCGTAAACGGAGTGGAAGATAAAAAAGATTATCTGGTTCCGATTGTGGCGGATGCCGAAGCTGGTTTTGGCGGAAACTTAAATGCTTTCGAATTAATGAAATCAATGATTGAAGCGGGGGCTTCAGGAGTTCACTTTGAAGATCAGTTGAGTTCTGCTAAAAAGTGCGGGCATTTGGGCGGAAAGGTTTTGGTTCCGACACAAGAGGCTATTAATAAACTGATTGCGGCTCGTTTGGCGTCTGATGTTATGGGAGTTTCTACACTTATCGTAGCAAGGACAGATGCTGATGCGGCTAATTTATTAACCAGTGATGCTGACCCAAGAGATGCTAAATTTATAACGGGTGAAAAAACAAACGAAGGTTTCTTCTATGTAAACAGCGGAATCGATCAGGGAATTGCAAGAGGTTTGAGTTACGCACCTTATGCTGATTTGATCTGGATGGAAACCAGTAATCCGGATTTGGTTTATGCTAAAAAGTTTGCCGATGCCATGAAAAAGGAATTCCCGGATAAAATGCTGGCGTACAATTGTTCTCCATCTTTCAATTGGGCTGCGAAATTATCAGTAGCTGAAATGGAAACGTTCAGGGAAGATCTGGCGGCAATGGGATATAAATTCCAGTTCATTACTTTGGCAGGATTCCACGCTTTGAATACCAGTATGTTCGAATTGTCTAAAGCGTATAAAGAACGCGGTATGGCAGGATATTCTGAATTACAGGAAAGAGAATTTGCTTTGCAGAAAAATGGTTTCCGAGCTGTAAAACATCAGGCGTTCGTAGGAACTTCTTATTTTGATGCCGTTCAAAACACGGTAATGATAGGGAAATCAACCATAACAGCAATGGAACATTCTACAGAGGTTGAGCAATTTTAATTCAAAAGAAAAACCAGTTCACTGAACTGGTTTTTTTGTTTTTTGCTACAGATTAAAATGATTTTTTTTCCACGAATTTCACCAATTCACACAAATTAATTGGCTCAAAATTGAATTAAAATTCGCGTGAATTCGTGAAATTCTTGGCAACATTTTTTTTAATCATTATAATCCTTTTAATCTGTGGCTAAAATTATTTTTTTAAAAGCCTGGCTTTCATTTTACTGAAAAATTCGGGTGTGACACCAATGAAAGAGGCGATTTGTTTTTGAGGAACTTTGTGAACCAGCGTTCCGTATTTTTTGCAGAATTTATCAAAACGTTCTTCGGCAGGTAAACTTAAATTGTCCATTAATCGTTGTTGATTGGCAACCAATGAATTTTCGATTAATATTCTGAAAAAGCGTTCTAATTTTGGAATTTCGAGATACAATTGTTCCTGATTTTCTTTTGATAGTGAAACTACTTCTGCATCTTCCAGAACTTCTATAAAGAGCTGCCCCGGTTTTTGAGAAAAGAAACTGTACATGTCGCTAATCCACCAGCCTGCGCAAGAAAAGGACAATACATGTTCGACAATATTATCGTTGATATTGAAACTTCTTAAAATTCCGGAATTTACAAAATAAGAATGTTTGCAAACTTCTCCGGCACTTAGTAAAATAGTTTTGGCTTTATAGGTTTGCGTTTCGGTTTTCGATAAAAAAAGAGCTTGCTCTTCAGGTGTTAGCGAAACGTGTTTGGCAATATTTTCAAGAATTAACTCCATTATTTTTCTTTTATCAAAGTGAATGAAGTAGCTTTAAAACGACCGTTTTCTACCTTTCCGGTCACAGAAGCTTTGCGGATTTTATTGCAGAAACCATCCTCAGCATGAGCATCGCCATGTTCGTCGATCGTGGTTCCGTCTACAAAATATGGTTTTCCGTCAATGCGAACGGCTAAATCACAGCTTTTTCCTTTCATCCCAAATTGACATTCACCGCAAGCGGTTTCTACGATTTGAGGTTTTTCGGTTGTTTTTTTGTCCTGAGCCTGCGTTGCGATTCCAACAAATAGGAATAATAGAAATAGTGCTTTTTTCATTTTTAAGAGTTTACAGTTATTAATTTAGAAGTTGCTTTGGCGCGTTCGACAACTTCTTCGATTGGGGTTGCCAATGAATCATGACTTAAAACAACTCCCATTCGGCGATACGGTCTTGAAGTTGGTTTTCCAAAAATTCTAAAATCGGTTTTGGGTAAAGCAGCTACTTTTTCGATTCCGGTAAAAGTGGGATTTGTAGAATCTTCAGAAGCTAAAATTACGGCACTTGCTCCGGCTTTTTCTAATGTAATTTCGAAAATAGGAAGACTTAAAATCGCACGTAAATGCAATTCGAATTCGTTGAAATTTTGCGTTCCGGCTAAAGTTACCATTCCGGTATCATGTGGGCGAGGAGAGAGTTCGGAGAAATAAACACCTTCATTGGTTAAGAAAAATTCAACACCAAAAAGTCCTGCTCCACCAAGAGCTTCAGTAATTTTTTCGGCCATATCTTGGGCTTCGTATAAATCGGCTTCAGAAACTTTTGCGGGTTGCCAGCTTTCCTGATAATCACCACGTTCTTGTCGGTGACCAATTGGTGCGCAAAATAAGGTTGGATTGTTATTTTGAGTAATGGTTAGAAGTGTGATTTCTGAATGAAAATCTACAAAAGCTTCTACAATAACTTCGATAACATCTCCGCGTGAACCTGCAACGGCATATTGCCAGGCTTTTTCGATATCACTTTCGGTTTTTATGGTAGATTGTCCTTTTCCCGATGATGACATTAAAGGTTTTACCACACACGGAATTCCAACTTCCTGAACCGCTTTTTGCAATTCTTGGGCAGAAGTTGCATATTGATATTTGGCTGTTTTTAACCCCAATTCTTTTGATGCTAAATCGCGAATGGCTTTACGGTTCATGGTAAAGTTGGCCGCCTTCGCTGAAGGAACAACGGTAATGCCTTGTTTCTCGTAATCGTAAAAACGTTCGGTACGAATGGCTTCTATTTCTGGAACTATAAAGTCTGGTTGGTGTTTGGCTACGATTCTATCTAAAGCTTCGCCGTCTAGCATGTTGATGACTTCAAAACCGTGTGCAACTTGCATTGCGGGAGCATTTTCGTAACTATCAACAGCAATTATGGTTTGTCCGATTCTTTGCGCGGCAATGACAAATTCTTTGCCTAATTCGCCCGAACCGAGGAGTAGTATTTTCATTTTGTTTGATTTAGAGATTGAGAATTTTGGTTTGCTTTTACAATTATTAAACTGCTTATAAAAGTTAGAATCATTAATACAAAGGATAAAAATAATATCGTGAGTATAGAAAAAATAATCTGATCCAGAAATTGAGATCTTAATGGAGTGGATATTCCATTTATGAATTTTCCGATTATATAAAGTGTAAAAAGAGCTAATATGATTTTTGAACTTACTCCAAAAGAAAATTGAGAACAAGCTTTAAAGTATGCTATTTGATTTAATGAAAAGCTGATTTTTTTAGCAGTACTCCAAAAGAGAAAAACAATAAATAATGGGAATAAAATTCCCCAGAAAATTGGATTCCAAAAAATACCAAAATCGCATATTTGGATACAAAGATCAAAGAAATAGCTTTTTGAGAATATCAAAAGTGGAAAAATAGAGCATACAAAAAATCCAGCTATAATTGAATCTTTTCGGATGCTGGTTTTTTGTTCCATTTGATTGTGATTTTGAGAGTAAAGATAAATAAAATGGAATTTATTCTCACGCAGATTTTGCAGATTCAACAGATTTAATTTAATTGGAAATTTAATCTTTAGACAAAGTAACCACATAGTTTGTCATTGTGAGGAACGAGGAAGCATACCAGAAACTCGCAATCAAAATCGCCAATCTTTGTCGAATTCCGAGTGTGATTTACTTCTCTGTTCGCTATCGCTCGGATCTCGTTCTTCGAAGTTGACAAGATTGTGAGTGTATGAATCTTGGAAAGCGTAAACGGTCTAATGAACCGTTCGCGTGAGGGATAGAAGTGGAAAACCCACAGCCTGACGAAGGAAGTGTGAGGACTTGCAGCGGATAGCCTGATTCGCCGTGGCGAACACGCCCAAATTATTTTTATGGGTAAATTTTTGTTAATAATTATAGCATAACTTCATGTTTGGCGGCTTTGAAACTTTCCTTAAAACGATGCGATATTTCTATATTTGCCAGCTTATAAATAAAACCCCAAAAGAATGAAATTAAATATTTTTTTAGTGATGAGTGCTTTGTGCGTTACATCTCTTTTACAAGCGCAGTCGGCAGGAATTACATTTAAGTTAGGAATGGGAGAACAAAAAGCTGATGCGATCGTTTTTAAAAAAGACAAACAAAAAATTAGCGGGATCGTTAAGTTCCCTGGTTTTGCTGATAAAAAAGTAAAGATTAAAGTTGGTGAGGAAAATGAAAAATATGCTAGTAAAGATTTAGATTCAATTCAGATTTTTGATGCAAATAAAAAGCTGTCATATACTTTTGTATGGACAAAAACGAAAGTGTACAAAAAAAAGGGTACAGAATTTAAAATTATTGATGAAAATTGGATCTGTAAAATGATCGAAGGAAAAACTTCTTTATATATAGGTGGAGAGGAATACGGAATAAAAGAGGTGAAAGTGGAGGATGAAAAGACAAAAGAAAAGGTAAAGGAGGAGAAGATGAAGGTAGTTTCTAAAGATGTTAACCATTATTTAAAGAGAAGTAATGAAGATTATCCTGTATTGGTTTCTATGAGTTCAAATGCTCTTTCGGCAGGATATAATGCTTTTTTTAGGGAATATGGAGTTTATTATTTTAAGGATAGTCCGGAAATCGCTAAAAAGATTGAAGATAAAGAATATAAATATGATGACATTGAGAAAGTTGTGGCTTTATATAATGTGAAACCAAAGAAACAAGAACAAAAAGCAGAGGTAAAAGCGACAAAAACAAAGGCGACGTCAAAAGCAGGATCGAAAACCACTGCTAATAAAAAATAAATAAAAAAAAGCGATACTGTAAAGTGTCGCTTTTTTGCTTTTTAGTGAAATTGATCTTCTTCGATTTCGAATTCGGCATCTTTTTCCCAGATTTCCATTTCGCAGGGTTTGCAGTTGAATTTTAGTTTGTATTCGAGCTCGCCTTGTTTTAAAACCAATGGTTCTTTTACTTTGACACCCATGATATCTTTTTGGTGTATTGGGCATTTTTTTAATTCGTATTTGATACAATATTTTGTGGTCATTACACGAGATTTTCCCGGATCCCATTGCAATTCGAATGCTTTTTCTATTTCGGTTACACCATGACGCTCGTAGAATTTACGTGCGGTTTTGTTCGAAACGTTGTACATGAAATCCAATTTGGTTTCAGGATACGGATGTGACGTTTTTACCAATTGGTGTTCTTCGCGTTTGTAATTGGCCAAACGAATCTCGGTTAACTGATCGTAAACGGTTCTTCGCATTTCGTTGATTTTTGAAATAGGAAGGAACCAGTTTTGAGAGAACATGATATTAATTTCATCAGCAGTATAAGGGGTAAAACCTGTTTTTGCCAATTGTGTTTTGATGTTCTCTTCGATTGATTCGCCGGTTTTAGTCTGTTCTTTTGAATGTTCTAAGTTTACGGTGCTTACATTTCCGTCTTCATCGGTTGCGATTAGTTCAAAACCAGTTTCGGTTTCTGCAAGTAATAAAGTAGTGCTCAGTTTACGAACAGCACTGTCTTCTCTTTCTACAATTTTGATAAAAGCAGCGTCGTTATTTCTGTAAATGAAAGTGCCGTCTTTTACTTCTTTTAAAACGTTTGGATATATTTTACCGTTTTCGGCTTTGTTTACGTAGATTCCGTCGGCTTCGTTATTTTCGTTGATGAAACAAAGTCCGTCGCCGTTGTTTAGTAATTCGCCATTTTCGATTTCGTAAGCGTTTCCAACAGTTCGGATCAATTTACCAATGTATTGTCCTTTTGATTTTGGGCTTTCCCAGGAACCAATACTGTGATTTCTATCGTTTACAAAATAATCAGTATAACCACGATTAAAAGTTCTGCTTAAAGAAGAATCGAAAGTATAAGTACAAGTTCCAGATGAAGCTTTCATGTATTTTTCGCTTCCTGCTCCTTCTAAATAGCTGTCGAGTTTTTGACGTAAAAAGGATACGTTATTTTTAACGTAAACTACATCTTTAAGTCTTCCTTCGATTTTGAAAGAAACAATTCCGGCTTCAATAAGATTAGGAATCTGATCTGAAATATCTAAATCTTTGATAGAAAGTAAGTGGCTGTTTTTGATCAGGGTTTCTCCGTTTCCGTCGATTAGATTATAAGGTAGACGGCAGTTTTGTGCGCAGGAACCACGGTTGGCGCTGCGTTCTCCGTTGGCTACACTCATATAACAGTTTCCACTAAAGGATACGCATAAAGCTCCAGTTACGAAAAATTCTAATTCAACATCTGCCTCATCGTAAATCGTTTTAATTTGGTGCAGGTTCAATTCGCGGGCTAAAACCACACGTTTGATTCCGGCATCTTTAAGGAATTTAATTTTATCGGCATCACGGTTATTGGCTTGTGTGCTGGCATGAAGTACGATAGGAGGTAAGTCCATTTCCATGATGGCCATATCCTGAATGATCAGGGCATCGACACCTATATCGTATAATTCATAGATCATTTTGCGACATGTTTCTAGCTCGTTGTCGTACAAAATGGTATTCATTACTACAAAAACCTGAGCATTAAATAAATGCGCATATTTTACCAATGCTGCAACATCTTCGATTGAATTGTTGGCATTAGAACGGGCACCAAATTGCGGAGCACCAATATAAACTGCATCGGCACCACTATTTATCGCGGCCATCCCTCCAATTAAATCTTTTGCTGGAGCTAATATTTCAATCTTCTTCTTCATTTCTAAAACTTTAGGCTTTTGTGGTATTCATGGAAAAAAGTTTGCAAAGTTCTTATAAATAATTCGAGTTTGCTAATGCTGAAGTGACTTTTTTTGAAATAGTTAACTAATATGGAATGATGATAAATGAAGTTTTTTATTTAGCGGGTTCGTAAATAAGTTGCACAACCCCTGATTTGAAAATATTGGTTTTGAGTAATTTTAGTTGTATTCGGTTTTTTAGATCTTCAAATAATGGTTTTCCGCTTCCTAAAGCAATAGGGTGAACAGATATTCTATAGGTATCAATGAGGTTCAATTGAATGAAAGTTTTAATAAGGCTTGCTCCGCCATATAACCAGATGTCTTTTCCGGATTGTTTCTTAATCTCATTTACTGTATTTGTGATATCAGAATTTATGAAGGTGGCATTCTCGTCTTTTTTATTTTGGCTGGAAAAAACGTATTTCTCTTTAGCATGTACTTCTTTCCAAAGTGATTTTTCATCAGGACTGGCGTTTTCATCCGGTTGATAATTCCCCCACATATCATAACTTACTCTGCCATAAAAAATAGTATCTATAGTGGATAGGAAACCATCAAAATCCATATCGTCGTCCATGATACACCAATCAGTTTCTCCTTTGGGACCTTCAATAAAACCGTCTAATGTTACTGCCAGATCTAAAATTACCTTTTTCATTTTTTGATAAATTTTGTTTTATGTATTGGAGATAAAAATATAGAATTTGAGATTTAATAAAAACAAAAAACTACTTAGTTTATTAACCAAGTAGTTTTCTTCTCAAAAATATAGTGCCAAATATTATGACAATTTTTTCGCTTTGATTTTTGTCACAGTGTTTTCGATACTGTTTAATTGTTTTGAAACAATACCAATTTGACTTGCGTCAAGATGGTTGTGTTCAAGAGCCATTTTGTATTTTTCGATAGCAGCTTCTTCTCCGGTAATACAAGCATTGATGATGGCTTCGGTATCTCCGCTTGTAAACGAAGATTTAATATCGATCCAGGCACGGTGTATTGCTCCTAATGGTCCGCCCCCTGAGGTATCTGTTGATTTTCCCAGTTTGTTGATTTCGTCTTGTATTTCTACAATGAATAAGGCACGTTCGCGGGCATAATCGAGAAAGTCGGTTTTAATTGCCGGGCTGTCTACATGTTCTGCGGCATTGGTGTATCCTAGTTTTCCGTCTTCCAGGATTGAAATTAATCCTTCTAAGGTACTAACTGCTTTTTCTGTGGTTTCATCTGTATGTATCATAATAAATAGTTTTTTAAATTTTATATTACAAAGTTGGGATTTTATTAAGCGTTATATCTTATAGAATTATGACGGGTGTTTATAAAATTGTGGAATGGGAATTTTGAAAGTGAATTTAATTTTTCTCGCAGATTAGGCAGATGGAGCAGATTTAATTTGATTTCTTAAACTAAAAGGTCTTATATGAAGATTTGGGTTAGGGATAGAAGTGGAAATCCTTTTATGTAATGAAATCAAGCAAAAGATTGCAATGAATAGCCAGGGCGTAGGTAAACCCGTAATATTTTAGGTTCAGAGCTTTTGTTTTTGTAACCTGAAGTTTGTTTAAGTCGTCAAAGTTTTTATTAATTATTAATTAAACGGATAAATGAAATCGATTTCAATTTTTTATGTTATAGCATTTTTAATTTTCTCATCAGCATTATTTTCTCAGCATAGAGAACGTAAAATAGATAGTTTGATTACTTCGAAATTTAAAGCTGAAGGTCCCGGAGGAGTTTTTTTGGCTGCCAAAAACGGAAAAATCATTTACAGGAAGGCTTTTGGAATGGCTAATTTAGAAATGGATGTTAAGATGAAACCTGAATCTGTTTTTGAAATTGGATCAATGACAAAACAATTTACAGCAGTTTCTGTTTTAATGCTTGCTGAAAAAGGAAAACTAAATGTGAATGATGAAATTAAGAAATTTATTGCGGATTATCCTAATGGGAATGCAATTACAATACATCATTTGCTAACTCACACTTCGGGAATTAAGGATTTTACGAGTATGAAGTCTATAAAAGATATTGCCAGACGAGATTTGTCTCCAAAGGAATTAGTGGATTTTTTTAAAAATGAGCCAAGCGATTTTGAACCTGGTGAACAATATAAATATTGTAATTCCGGATATGTACTTTTAGGTTATATCATTGAAATTGTATCAGGACAGACTTATGAGGAGTTTGTAACTGAAAATATTTTTAAGAAAATAGGAATGGAAAATACGTTTTATGCAAGCCATGAAAAGATTATTAAAAACAGGGTTGCAGGTTATCGTGATAAAGAACATTATGTAAATGCAAATTATATTAGTTTTTCGATACCCTATGCTACTGGTTCGATAATGTCGAATGTAGATGATATGTTAAAATGGCAAAACACGATAAATTCTAATGCTTTATTAAATCCTGTTTTTACAGAAAAAGCTTTTACTAATTATCAGTTAATTAATGGGGTAAATATAGATTATGGATATGGCTGGCATCTTGAAAAAGTAAAAGACAAAATCGTTCGCGAGCATGGAGGAAGTATTTTCGGCTTTAAATCAATGGGAGTTTATGAGCCTACTGAACATATTTATGTAATAGGTTTAAGTAATTGTGATTGTAATTCTCCTACTTCGATTGCAAGAGATATTGCTTCGCTTTTAATTGACTAAATGAAAAAAGGGTGTTTTTGAAAAAAAAAAAAAAAACACCCTTTGAATTATTATTTATGATATTACACAGCCAAAGCTTCTTTGATTCTGCGTAATGCTTCTTTTAAGATATCGTCGCTTGTCGCGTAAGAAAAACGGATACAGTTTGGATTTCCAAAAGCATCTCCTGTTACTGTTGCAACATTAGCTTCGGCTAAAAGGTACATCGATACATCGTTTGCATCTTTGATTTCGGTTCCTTTTAAAGTTTTTCCGAAGAAAGAAGAAACGTCCGGGAATACGTAAAATGCTCCTTCAGGAACGTTGATTTTTACACCAGGAATTTCTTTTAATAATCCAACCACTAAATCTCTACGAGTGTGGAACGCCTGAACCATGTGGTTTAATACGCTTGGATCAGCTTCTACGGCAGTAATTGTTGCACGTTGCGCTACAGAATTTGCTCCTGAAGTTACTTGTCCCTGAATTTTTGTACATGCTTTTGCGATGAATTCCGGTGCTCCGATGTAACCAATTCTGTATCCTGTCATAGCGAATGCTTTTGCTACTCCGTTTACAGTAATGGTTCTTTCAAGCATTCCAGGGATTGAACCGATGCTGCAGAAAGTTCCTGAGAAATTGATGTGCTCATAAATCTCATCGGCAACTACGTATATATTTGGGTATTTTTCTAACACTTTTGCAAGAGCTGTAAGCTCTTCTCTACTGTAAACAGATCCAGATGGGTTACAAGGAGAAGAGAACCACATCATTTTTGTTTTTGGTGTGATGGCAGCTTCTAATTGTTCTGGTGTAATTTTGAAATCAGTATCTACAGATGTTGGAACTTCAACTGGAACTCCGCCCGAGAGTTTTACAATTTCGAAGTAAGAAACCCAGTAAGGTGCTGGCAAAATAACCTCGTCACCATCGTTTAGCATTACTTGTGCAATGTTGTACAAAGATTGTTTTGCTCCTGTAGAAACTACGATTTGAGTTGGTTTGTAATCTAAATTATTGTCTCTTTTGAATTTTTTGCAAATTGCTTCTCTCAATTCTAAATAACCTTCTACCGGAGAATAGGTGCTGTAATTTTCGTCTACTGCTTTTTTAACAGCTTCTTTGATGAAGTCAGGAGTATTAAAATCTGGTTCACCTAAACTTAAACTGATAATGTCTTTTCCTTGTGCTTTTAACTCACGTGCTAAAGCAGCCATTGCTAAGGTTTGTGATGTCGCTAAGTTGTTGATTCTGTCTGAAAGAATATGATTCATTATAAAAATTTTGAATGTCCTTAATTTCAACTTTAATTAAGGAAGGTTAATTATTAATAGATTTTTTTTAGTTTTATGCTAGTTCCGGTTTCATTCCAAGATCTTTAAGATGCTTGTAATGCGCTACAATTGCTCCTCTCATGGTTCTGAATTCATGATAAGGCAAGTTGCATTCGATTGCAGTTTGTTTTACGATTTCGGCAATTTTTCCGTAATGAATATGACTGATATTCGGGAAAATATGGTGCTCAATCTGATGGTTTAATCCTCCTGTAAACCAGTTGATTATTTTGTTTTTTGGAGCAAAATTAGCAGTTGTATACAATTGGTGAATTGCCCAGGTATTTTCCATTTCTCCTTCTTCATTCGGGATTGGATTTGAAGTTTCTTCTACTACGTGAGCCAATTGAAAAACAATACTTAAAATTAATCCGGCTACATAATGCATTACGAAAAATCCAACAACAACTTTCCACCAGGTTACACCAAGAACCATTGGTAAAACCATCCAGATTAAAACGTAGATTATTTTTGTGATAACCAAAACAGTCCATAATTTGGCAGGACTTTGAGGTGTTCCATAAGATAATTTTCTTTTCAGATAGTTTTTCATTTGCTTGAAATCGGTCGTTAAAGCCCAATTGAAAGTCAATAGTCCGTATAAGAAAAAAGAATAATAGTGTTGAAATTTATGAAAACGTTGCCATTCGGCGTTTTGTGTAAAACGAATAATTCTTCCGGCATCAAGATCTTCATCATGTCCGTGAATGTTAGTATACGTGTGGTGCAATACATTGTGCTGTACTTGCCAGTTGTGAACATTTCCTGCCAGAATATAAATACTTCCGCCCATAATCTTGTTGATCCATGATTTAGAAGAGTATGATCCGTGGTTTCCGTCGTGCATCACATTCATTCCAATTCCGGCCATTCCAACTCCCATTAAAATGTTTAATAACAATTGTGCCCAAAACGGCATGTTAAGAGTTAAGATCAAAAAGTAAGGTGTTAGAAAAACTGCAAAAAGAATAATTGCTTTTAAGTGCAACTTCCAGTTTCCAGTTTTCTGAATGTTATTCTCCTTGAAGTAATTGTTTACTCGTGAGTTAAGTGTTCTGAAGAACTTCAGATTGTCTTGTTTGGCAAATGTAGGCGCAGTGTTATTCATAATTAATTTAAATAGTTTTCAAAGGTAATTATTATAAATTTTCAATTTGCAAAATTGAGTTAAATATTTCAACTCTAAAGTAGTACTTTTGTTAAAAAATTAGAGCAATGGATGAGATATT
Organism: Flavobacterium sp. SLB02; assembly: GCF_009664855.1. Classification (GTDB taxonomy): domain Bacteria; phylum Bacteroidota; class Bacteroidia; order Flavobacteriales; family Flavobacteriaceae; genus Flavobacterium. The sequence continues at coordinate 4,349,935 of NZ_CP045928.1, read as the reverse complement.
GAAATATTTTCCTGATTTGACCGACATTCAAATCGAACAATTTCAAAAATTAGACTTTTTATACCACGATTGGAATGAAAAAATCAATGTTATTTCGCGTAAAGACATTGATGCATTATATACAAAACATATTTTGCATTCGCTTGGAATTGCAAAAATAATGAAATTTGAACCCGGAGCAACGGTTCTTGATGTTGGAACCGGTGGAGGTTTTCCTGGAATCCCGTTAGCGATTCTTTTTCCTGAAACGCGTTTTTATCTGATTGATGTTATTGCCAAAAAAATAAAAGTAGTTCAGGGTGTTGTTGATGCATTAGAATTAAAGAACGTAAAAGCAGAACAAAAACGCGCTGAATTGGTAAAAGGCGATTTTGACTTTATAGTGAGTCGTGCCGTTACCAATATGCCGGATTTTGTTTCCTGGATTAAAACTAAAATTAAAAAACAGCATAAGCATACGTTGAAAAACGGAATTCTATACCTAAAAGGAGGAGATTTGACCGAAGAATTAAAGGATTTTCCAAAAGCAACTTTATATGATTTGTCTACGATTTTTGAAGATGAATTTTTTGAAACCAAAAAAGTAGTGCATTTGCCTTTGAAGTTTACGGTTTAATATTCTTAAAATAATAAAAAACCCGACAGCATACTCAATAAGTATACTGTCGGGTTTTTGTTTGTCATTATAATAAGCTGCCTTTGAGTAATTATCATAACACAATGATAATTTTGTGGTTGGGTGTATTTCTTTATCTTTGAAATTACTATAAATAAAGTAATAATGGATAGAAGGAAGTTCTTTAAAAGTGGTTCTTTATTAACGATTGGAGCCGCAGTTATGAATCCGTTTCAGGGTTCTGCAAATATTTTAGATTTAGAAGCTGTAAATAAAAATAAAAAAGCTAAAAATATTATTTTACTCGTTAGTGACGGAATGAGTACCGGAACATTGAATATGACCGATTTGTTCCTGAACAGAAAAACTGGAAAAGGTTCTAATTGGATTCAATTGTACAAAGACAACAGAGTTTCAAGAGCTTTGATGGATACAGCTTCTGCCAGTTCTATAGTAACGGATTCTTCGGCTGCGAGTTCTTCGTGGGGAGGCGGTTTTAGAGTCAACAACGGAGTGCTTAATGTGAGTGCGCAGGGAGAACCTCATTTACCCATTTGGCAAAAGTTCAAGAAGGCAGGAAAAATGGCGGGTTGCGTAACAACAGTTCCTATTACTCATGCTACTCCGGCGGGTTTTTGCGTAAACAGTAAAAGCAGAAACGCACAAGATGATATTGCCGAACAATATTTAGATCTTGGTTTTGATGTGATGATGGGTGGAGGTTCAAATTATTTTAGTCCCGAATCCAGAAAAGATAAAAAAGATATGTTTGCCGCTTTTAAAGCAAAAGGATATCAGGTAGTAAAAACACGTTCTGATATGGAGGCGGCTTCAAATTCTCAGCCAATTTTGGGTGTGTTTGCAGAAGATGGTGTTCCTTATTACGTAGATAGAAATAGTGACCAAGATTTACAAAAAAACATTCCAAGTCTTGCTGAAATGGCACAGAAAGCTATTGAGAGAATGAAAAATCATAAAAATGGTTTCGTTTTACAAATAGAAAGCGGTAAAGTCGACTGGGCTGCTCACGGAAATGATATTGCAGGTTTGATTCATGATCAGATCGAGTTTGATGAGGCGGTGAAAGCTGCCATAGATTTTGCCGAAAAAGACAAAGAAACATTGGTCATTATCACAACAGATCACGGAAATGCCAATCCAGGAATTATTTATGGTAAAGATGCCAATGATAATTTTGATAGTATCCAGAAATATACCCAGACAAATGAATGGATCCTGAATCAGATAAAACCACAATCTTCTGTTTCGCAAGTAAAGGAAATTATCGAAAAGGCAAATGGTCATTCGGTTTCTGATGAAGATGCAAAAACAGTACTAAGTTATTATGATGGATTGCATAAAGAAGACGGACTGTATAATTATAAAAAATTGCCCTATAAAGCTTTTGCAGAAATGCAGGGAAAAATAAATTCTGTTGGATGGATTAGTATGGATCACTCTGCTGATTATGTAGAGTTGGCTATGTTTGGTCCGGGAAGTGAACTTTTGAAACCTTTCGTAAAAAATACCGATTTACATTATCTCATGTTGCAGGCTGCAGAAGTTGAAAATAAGTTTTAATTGAATTAAGATAATAACCCCACAAGTTTCAAAAATAATTGAAGTTTGTGTGGTTCGTTTTTTTTTAAGTGTATCAATCAATTAAGAAGCGCTTTTTGGGAAACACAAAAATGGATTGGATTTAGTATCTAAATTATGAATGAGTTCGTTTATCTCTTTTTCTGTTGCATCGGTTGAATTTTCAAACTCAGGATTAAAGAAAAAATCACGACAAATTAGAGCTTCATGAGATGAGTCATAAATGGCTTCGTAGTATTGATTTACATCTTCATTATTATATTGACATGGATAATCACGTTTTAAAACTGCTAATGTTCTGTTGAACCATTTGTCAAAAACTCTTTTTCTTGGTGTTGTAATATGGCGCGCTAATAATACTAGTCCAATAAGTTCGCTTTGAATAGCGTATAATCCTTTTCTATACATCACATCAATCATAGTTACATTCATAAGGGCTATCCATAATGGCCCGTTTACATGTCTGGTGGCCGAAATATCAAATTCAGTATCAAAAACTAATGGTTTTGTATTTTCGATATTACCAATAGAACACCATAAAGCTTCGATTCTTTTTTTGGTATCATTATTCATTTTTGTGTAACCTGTATATCGCCAGTAGATCCATTCGAGCAAAGCGGCTGCCCTGTATGGGCTTTATGGTTAATTTGCATTAAGGCATGTTCAAGTTCGTCGTTTCCTTCTAAAGGATCTAAAGGCTGGTGTATCTTTTTTTTATTCCATTTAAAGTCAATTGGATGTCCAATACTTTTTGCCTGTATAATTATTGGCGGTGTGTTTTGTAAATTTCTCATTGTTTCTTTTTTTATGTTTTTTCTCTGGATTGTTGTAAATTGGATTGTAAATCCATCTCCGAATTAGTTTAATTTCTACTAAATTTTTCCACTTTAAATCTGATGTAAAAGTATGTTGAGATATGTTTTTAGAGTAGTACAAAAAGTTTTTAAAATAACAGAATAGGATTTTTAAGCATGTATACTATTGATGATCAATCGTAAGAAAAACATTATAAATGTTGTAAATTTAGGATTGTCAGAATAACGTTGAATTACTTTTGAGTTTTATTTTTTAATTATAAGTATTTGTTTTTTAATTTTTTGTCTTTTGTGAAGACTTAACTGAAAAAGAAGAGAAGAATAATGACTGATTCGGATATTGTATTAAATCCAAGAAGAAAATGTATTCATCCTCTATTATTTTCCGTTCGTGTACTTTTATTTGCTCAATCTCTATTAGAGGAATATCTTTACTACAGCATTAACAATTTTACTTTTGAAAACAACCAGCGTAATATCGACATATTGGAAAATTCAGCTCACAGGATGGATTACTGCTTCTTTGTATTGGGGATTATCTGCTTTCCTGAGTGGTAATTTTATCTGGAAAATGGGTATAGTAGATTTAATACTGGACGTTTTCATTGGTATACTGTTAACTCAGCTTTACCGAAATTTTGCCTTAAAAAATGGATGGAATAAACTGAATCTGAAAATACTATTGCCAAGAATGGTACTTAGTATTTTGGTGCTTTCCTTATTGTATACGGTTTTGATTGTTGGTAAGCTTTATTTGGTACGTTTATTCATTTTTAAAAATGAAACCGATTCATTTTTAGCATTTTTTAAATCGGTACAATTACAGGTTTTTATCACCGGTACAAGATTAATGTCTATTTGGGTATTGGCGTACCATCTTTATCATTATTCAAGACTCGAATTAGAAACAGTAAAGGAAAATGCCCGATTGTCCATTATAATAAAAGAAGCACAACTCAATAATCTGAGTGCACAGCTTAATCCTCATTTCTTTTTTAATTCATTAAATAATATAAAATTTTTGGTGATAGAAAATCCTGATGCCGCCAGAAGGGCTATTGATCTGTTGTCTGAACTTTTAAGAAATTCTCTAAATAGTAACATTGGGAGATTGATATCGCTGGATGAAGAAATTAATCTGGTAAGGGATTATCTGGAATTAGAAAAAATCCGATTTGAGGAACGTTTACAAATTAAGATCGAAACCAGTGTAGACTTGTCCAGGCATTTAATCCTGCCCTTTAGTATTCAGTCACTGGTTGAGAATGCCATAAAACACGGAATTGAAAAAAGAAAACACGGAGGGTTTATTGCTGTGAAAGTTGAAAAGGAAAACGATTTTATAAAGATTACGGTTCGAAACTCAGGAAAACTAAGTAATGAGATTACAAATTCAGGTATTGGGCTAAGTAATCTGAAAGAAAGATTGTTCTTGCAATATAACGGAAATGCTTCTTTTGAGATTATGCAGATGGAAAACGAAACGGTTTTGGCTACTATTTTAATACCATCAAAATGAAACAGATAAAAGTGATCATTGTAGACGATGAACGTTTAGCAAGAGAAGAGGTAAAAAGAGCTTTAAAAATGTATGAAGACTTTGTGCTTATTGGTGAGGCTGAAAATGCCGATGACGCTAAAGTTTTGATCGAAACAGAAATGCCGGATTTAATTTTTCTCGATATTCAGATGCCTGAAAAATCCGGTTTCGATTTATTAGAATCGTTAGATCATGTACCATCAGTTTTATTTATTACCGCTTATGATCAGTATGCGATACAAGCTTTTGAAGTAAATGCCTTAGATTATTTAATGAAGCCTATAAGAGAGGAACGTTTTGCAAAAGCAATTCAAAAAATAAGGGATGCTGTACACTTGAAATCCTCCTTAACTAATGCTGAGACAAAAGATCGAAAGATTTTTATAAAAGACGGTGAGAAACGGTTCTTTATTCAATTAGAAGAGATCTATTTAATTGAATCTTTAGAGAATTATACCCGATTGTTTTTTCAGGACAAAAAAGCACTTCAAAGGCGTTCCCTTCGTCAATGGGAAGAGATACTGGATGAAACTGTTTTTTTTAGAATAAACAGAACCGAAATTATCAATACAAAATTCATTCAGGAAGTAAAAACTACAATAGGGGGCAGGTTAGAAGTAAAACTAAAAACCGGAGAACTATTAGAAGTATCAAACCGTCAATCCGTGAGGTTCAAAAACCAGAACGGGATTTAATTCATCTTTCAAAATTATTCTAATGCGTACAGCTAATTCTATTAGTTGAGGATCTCTGTATGCTTTTTTCAGATTTAATAACGCAGTTTGTTATAAGCAAACAGCCAAGCTTAAAATAAAGCTTGCTAATAAAACCATTTCCATGAAAACAATTTTAAATTTTGTATTTCTTATTCTGATGATATCAAATACATTTTCTCAGCAAACCAGTAAAACCAAATCCGAAGATCTAAAAAGTGCTTATGATATTCAGGACAGTGTAATGATCAAAATGCGTGATGGCGCTTTGATATCGGCAATTGTAGTGCGCAAAAAAGGAAATTCTGTTCCAAAACCCGTAATACTTCAACATACGATTTATGTTGCAGAAGAAGGAAAAGGGATCAAATCCTTGAAAGAGGCAGCAGATAAAGATTATGTGGGCGTTATTACCTATTCGCGGGGTAAACGATTTAGTCCTAATGCAATATTTCCTTATGAAAATGAAGCCAATGATACTTATGATGTTATTGATTGGATAAGTAAACAAAAATGGTGTAACGGAAGTATAGGAATGTTTGGCGGCAGTTATAATGGATTGACCCAATGGGCAGCGTGCAAAAAAAAGCATCCCGCACTTAAAACCATAGTGCCTTATGTGGCCAATAGAGCCGGAATGGGTTTGCCAATGGAAAACAATGTGTTTATAAATCCTAATTACGAATGGTCTTTTTATGTGGGCAGTAACAAATATCTTGATACGGTTGCAGGAAATGACAGGCAGCGATTTAGAAATATGCAGTTTAAATGGTGGGAAAGCGGAGTTGCCTACAAAAAAATGGACAGCATTGACGGAACTCCAAACAGGTTATTTCAGCGCTGGATACAACATCCGTCGTTTGATGAATATTGGCAGAAAATGTCGCCATACAAAAAGGATTTTGCCCAGATAAATATTCCGGTTTTAGTCATCGACGGGTATTATAACGATTCTCAAAATTCGAGTTTGTATTATTTAAGAGAGCTTCAAAAATACAACCCCAAAGCCAATTCTTATTTAGTGATTGGTCCGTATAGTCATTTTGGGGCGCAAAAAGGAGGCTCTGCTCTGATCAATGGTTATAAGGTTGATGCAGATGCTTTAATTAATACTAAAAAAATAACATATGAATGGTTCGATTACATTTTAAAAAACGGACCAAAACCAGAAATTTTAAAAGACAGAATTAATTATCAGGTAATGGGGGCCAATGAATGGAGAAGCGCTCCGTCTCTTGATAAAATGAGCAATGGTTTTCTGAAAATGTATCTGACGGATAATAAATCCGGAGGATTCTATTCTTTGAATGTTACAAAACCCACTAAAAACGGTTATTTATCACAGGTAGTAGATTTTGCCGACAGACAAACTCAAAACAATGAGTATTATCCTGATCCTATTATCAAAAAAGAAATCGATACAACAAACGGATATGTTTTTATAAGTGAGCCGTTTAAAGAGCCGATATTGGTAAACGGATCATTCGTAGGAGAAATAAAGGCAAGCATCAATAAAAAAGATATGGATATTGGTGTTACGTTATATGAATTAACTCCAAATGGTGAATACTTTCATTTGTCTTATTTTTTAGGCCGTGCCAGTTATGCCAAAGACATCACGACAAGAAATGTATTGGAACCAAATAAAATAGAATCGATTCCTTTTTCGAATACGCATTTGGTCAGTAAACAATTAAGTAAAGGAAGTCGCTTAGTCGTAGTAGTAAACGTAAATAAGAATCCTTTTTCAGAACTTAATTACGGAACAGGAAAAACCGTTACCAATGAAACCATTAAAGATGCCAAAGAACCCTTAAAAGTAAAATGGTACAATGATAGTTTTGTAAAAATCCCAATTTGGAGATAAAAGAGATAACAAAGCAAAAGCCGCAAATTTCAAAATGAAGTTTGCGGCTTTTTTATAAATCTAAAATCTGAACTCTAAAATCAGAAATTATCCCAAGAAAGGATATCTGTAATCTTCAGGAGTTACAAAAGTTTCTTTGATTGTTCTAGGAGAAGCCCAACGTAATAAGTTCAATGCAGAACCTGCTTTATCGTTAGTTCCTGAAGCTCTTGCTCCACCAAAAGGCTGCATACCCACAACAGCTCCTGTTGGTTTATCGTTGATGTAGAAGTTACCCGCAGCATTTTGCAATTTTGTAGTCGCTACTTCAATAGCATAACGATCCTGGCTAAATACAGCTCCTGTAAGAGCATACTCAGATGTAGTATCAACTAATTCTAAAGTCTCTTCCCATTTTGCATCTTCGTAAACATATATAGTAATTACTGGTCCGAATAATTCGGTTTCCATTGTAGTATATTTAGGGTTTGTTGTTACGATAATTGTTGGCTCAATAAAGTACCCTACAGATTTATCGTAGTTTCCACCAGCAATGATTTCAGCATCAGCATCTTTTTTAGCCTGATCGATAAAACCAGCTAATTTATCAAAAGAACCTTCGTGAATAACTGCAGTAATAAAGTTTCCGAAATCTTCCGGAGAACCCATTTTCATTGATTTTACATCAGCAATTAATTGTTCTTTTACATCTGGCCATAAACTTTGCGGAACATAAGCTCTTGAAGCTGCAGAGCATTTTTGCCCTTGAAATTCAAATGCACCACGAGTAATTCCTGTAGCCACTTGTTTTACGTTAGCGCTTGGGTGTGCAATGATAAAATCTTTACCACCAGTTTCTCCAACGATTCTTGGGTATGTTTTGTAGTGGTGAATATTAGCACCAATTTTAGCCCAGATATCTTTAAATACATGAGTTGATCCTGTAAAGTGAACTCCGGCAAAATCGCGGCTTGCTAAAACAGTATCGGTAATCATTAAAGCGTCTCCAAAAACAACGTTGATAACACCATCAGGAACACCAGCTTCTTTGAAAACATCGATGATAATTTTTGCAGAAAAAACCTGGCTGTCACTTGGTTTCCAAACCACAACGTTACCCATCATTGCCGCACTTGCAGGAAGATTGGCAGCAATAGCAGTAAAGTTAAAAGGAGTAATAGCATAAATAAAACCTTCAAGAGGTCTGTATTCTAAACGATTCCATGTAGTAGAATCAGACTTTGGCTGATCTCCGTAAATTTGAGTCATAAATTCTACGTTGTAACGTAAAAAGTCGATCAATTCGCAAGAAGCATCAATTTCTGCCTGATGAATATTTTTAGACTGACCAATCATTGTAGCAGCGTTAATACGCGCTCTGTATGGTCCTGCAATAAGTTCTGCAGCTTTTAAGAAAATAGCAGCACGTTGTTCCCATGCCATGTTTGCCCATACTGTTCTTGATTCAAGAGCATTAGCAATTGCTTTTTCAATATGTTGTTTTTCAGCTAAGTGATAAGTTCCTACAATGTGTTTGTGATCGTGAGGAGCTGATATTGTTCTTGTATTTCCAGTTCTGATTTCTTCGCTTCCGATGTATAACGGAACGTCAATTTTAGAATTCCACAATGTTGTGTAAGCTGCCTGAACAGCTGCTTTTTCTGGTGAGTTAGGTGCGTAGCTTTTTACAGGCTCGTTTACCGCTTTTGGTACATGAAAGAATCCTTTTAGCATGTTATTTAAAATTAGATAATTAGACAATTTAACGGTTAGATGATTTGATTTGTTACGAATAATCTAACGTTGCACAAAAGTACAAAGGATAAATTAATAATTTGACAAAATTATGATTAAGATAACGATAAAAAAAAACAGCTTTTTTTTAAACTTGTTTTTAATTTAAAGCAAAAGGAGCACACATTCTAAAAGTAGGAACAATTACTTTGAATGTTTTTGTAGAGGTAAAATTGATCATATTAAAGTAGCCTTTCATTGCACCATAAGGAGATGACAATAGACAACCTGAACTATAAGTGTGATTTTCTCCAGGTTTTAAAACCGGTTTTTTACCAATAACGCCTTCTCCGTCTACAACTTCAAGATCGTTTAAAGAATCAAATATTTCCCAGTGACGAGAAGTTAACTGAACTGAATCTTTGCTGTGATTTTCGATTGTAACTACATAACTAAAAGCAAAGTGGATCTTGTAGTTCTTGAAGTAAGTACCTTCAAAACTAGTCAAAACAGATATTTTTATGCCTCTTGTTATCTGAGAAACCATACTAAAGTAGTAAATATGTGTGCGTTATACTTGCAAATCTACAAAAAAAAATCTTTCGATCTAAATCCTTAACAATGTTTTAATTTATGATGTTTATTGAGTTGGCATTTCCTTTTCCTATAACTCTTTGATAGCGATCTGTACTTTCTTTATAATAAACCAATATGGTATACTCATTTTCAGTTTGATAAAAGTTTCCATCAATCGCATTTTCATAATCAATAACGCCTTTTTTATCGGCAATTGTGTACTGAAAATTAGTAAAACCCTGCTTAATCATGACCGCTTTTTCAAAAACAGCTTTTTCAGTATTATAGTCCATTTTGTATTCTGGCGACAAGCTGTAATTGTTGAACATTCCTGTAATATAAATGTCTTTGTTTGTAGATCTGAAAGTAGGAGCCGAAAGAGTAAAATATACCCACGCATAATCTGCTTCAATTTCGTTGTTGGAAGCATTGATATTTTTAACCACAAAATTTCCGTTTACGTCCTGATAGACTGTATAAATTTGGTTGGCTCTTGCCTGATTGGTATATAAGTACGAATTATAAATGTCATTATTGGCACCCACTCTTCCCACATTATTACTTGCTGCACGAATGTCTTTATTCTCGAAATACAAAAATTCATTTCCGCCCCAGAATTGGGTTTCCTTATTGTATTTGTAAACCAATTGATTGCCTATTGTATATTGTGGCGGAACGTTTTTAATAGCAGTATCAAAATTGCCATTTTGTAACAATACAACTTTTACATTTTGCGTTGGAGTCTGAAAAACAATATCATTTGAAACTATGGAAAAATCTAAGTTTTGTTTGTAATCAATATTGGTAACATCACGGCTTCGTTTTACCTGAGCTGCTACGGTCGAATGATTTTCGTATAAAATAAATTTTCTCGAGAAAACAACCTCTCTGTCTTCATTAAGAATTCTTAGTATATAATTTCCTGAAATTCGTAATTGTGTCGTAAACTGATTCGGGAACGAAAGTCGGTAATGAGAATAAACCTGAAGTGTATTAAAAGAATTAGAGTAATCAGTAATTCTTTGATTGTCAAAACCGGTAACATAATCTGTTTTTGGGATATCGGTTGGTTTCCAATTATAGTCGCAGTGTATTACTTCAAAATAATAATTGGCTTCATTGGCAAATAAATCATCAAACTGAAAGGTAAAAGTGTCGCCTAACTCAAATATAGGCACTACATTGTTGCCATTTTGAACAAACGAAACTGTTTTTATATTATATGGAGGGATAATCTCGGTTTGTATTCCCTGAGCCTGGGCTGTAGCCGAAGCAAAAATGAAAATAAGAAGAAGATTTCTAAGCAAAAATTTTGGCATCATATTACAATTGTAAGATTGTAAATATAAGAATTTTATATAATGTAACAGGATGCCGCTTTTCGTTGTTCTAAAAACAAATTTATTAAGAACTCAAAATGTATTCTAAATTCACTTGGATTTCGTCATTGATATAACTCTCTTCTAAAAGCGAATCAGATAATAACTTTTTGTTTTCCTGCAATTTGATGATTTTTTCCTCTACCGTATTTTTCGAAATAAATCGTATAACATTTACTTTATTCATTTGACCAATTCTATGTGCCCTTCCAACTCCTTGCTTTTCAGCAAAAGGATTCCACCAAGGATCTAAAAACAAAACATACGAAGCTTTGGTAATATTCAGACCAACGCCACCCGCTTTGAGAGAAATAAAGAATAATAAAGGCTTCTCTTTTTCCTGAAACAATTTTACCTGTTGTTCTCTTTTATTGGCAGGAGTTTCGCCTGTAATCTCACAAAAATCTATTTTGTTTTCCTTACACCAATCTGTATAGAAATGCAAATTAGTCACAAACGAACTAAAAATGATCGCCTTTTGTTTCTCCTTTATTAACGTTTCGAGATAATTAGTGACAGCATTATATTTTCCGGAATCAATTTCTGATTCCTGATCGACCATTTTCGGATGATTACTCAGCTGCCTTAACTTCATCAGTGTATTGATAATGCTAATTTTGTCCGGACTTGATCCGTCTGTTTTTAGCAAAAAGTTCCGCGCTTTCGATTTTTCTTTTTCATATAATTTTTCCTGTTCAGGATCCATATCGCAATAGTAAATCTGCTCGGTTAACTCCGGTAAATCTTTCAAAACCTGTTCTTTGGTTCTCCTTAAAATATAAGGCTGGATGAGGTTTTTTAGTTCAGACAAAGTGTTTTCGTCCTGCTTTTTCTCAATAGGGATTTTAAAATTCTGAGCAAAAAAATCATAACTGCCCAAAATATCCGGATTTATAAATTGCATTTGCGACCATAAATCATCTAACGAATTTTCGATAGGAGTACCGCTTAAGGCAATTTTATGAGCCGTATTTATTTTGGTAATGGCTTTAAAAATCTTAGAATTTTTATTTTTAATGTATTGACTTTCGTCTAAAATTAAATAACGAAAATCGTATTTTTCTAAAATTGAAATATCACGATGAACAATGCTGTAGCTCGTAAAAATCAAATCAGTTGAGGCTAATCTGCTGGCTAATAATTTTCTGTCATTGCCCACATATTGCATTTTCGAAAAATGCGGTGTGAATTTCCCAGCCTCATTAAACCAGTTAAAAACCAATGAAGAAGGTAAAACAATCAAAGCTTTCAAAGGGGCTCTTTCAATAGTAGTTTCATTCTGAAACAAGTCAAAATTGGTCGTTTTAGTAGTAAATCCCAGTTGTTCCTGTACCGCGACTAAAACGGCCAGGGTTTGTAATGTTTTACCAAGACCCATATCATCAGCCAGACAAGCACCCAGATTAGAATTAAAATGACCTAAAAGCCATTTTACGCCATCGATCTGATAAGGTCTTAATGAAGCTTTTAATAAATCAGAAGAGGTATATTCTGCTTTGTGAATAATATCGTCTTTGATTTCCGGAATCGCATCCAAAGCAGCAAAATTACTTTTACGCAAAAGTAAATTTGCGTTCTCTTTTTTGGCCAATTTTGCCAGTGAACCATATTTGCTCAACCATTCCAGCGGAATCAGAAAATAGTTTCCGTCAGGCAATAAAAAGAGTCTTTCCTTGCTTTTTATATTGGGAATAATTTCACTGAAATTGATCGTATAAGCGCCAATTGTAATGATTATTCTAATGTCGAACCAGTCTTCTTTTGTTTCTTCTTTTGAGGCTGAAATGGTATGATTTTCTGCAATGATTTCTTTGCTTTCCAGTTTTAAATTCAGGATTGTAAATCCTAAGCTTTCCAGTTCTTCTTTATGATCAATAACAAATTGAATATTGACGTAAGGATCAGGGTTTTCTGTGTCAGAATTTAATCCGAATAACTCGTTTTTGATTTTTACTAAACCAAGCTCAGATAATTTGTCAGTGTATAAAGCTTCATCGGCGCTGCGTTTAAACTGAATGATTTTAGGTTCGTTGGCAACGCTAAAATCAACAAACGAATGTGTTTTTTTTGTTTTACTGCTGTCAAACGAATAACCGTTATAATCAAAATAGAGGTTGAGGTAATAGCAGTTTTTAAAGAAATCAAAAACAGGTTGGATCGTGCTTGATATAATTTGATCACGATGTTCAATTTCAAAACCAGTAGCTTCAATGTCTATTTTTTTTGCTATTTCAGGAATGAAGCTTTTAAAATAATTGTCAACTAATTTTGAAGGTATTTCGATTGACTTTTTCTTTAAAAACGGCATCAGTTTTTTAGCATTAAGATCCTTTAACTGCCCTAGTTTTTTATCAATAATCAACCAGCTTGGCTCATCCAGCAGTATTTCGACACTGCTGTTCATTGGTAAAAATAAAGTTTCGTTTTCTTTTAAAGATAAGGTATACGTAATCCCTTCGGCATGTTTGTTAAATTCAATCTGAGGTTCAAAATGCAATGGATTGGTGTTGACTCTGGATCTATAGAAGTCCTTTTCGGGACTCATATTAAGAGACAACGGAAATTGCTTTTGTAGGATTAAAGTATAAAAAGTGCCCAAATTTAGCTGCAAATGCTGACGAATGGCAAATTCAATTTTGGAATCTTTTTGCAAATCAGCAATTGTTTTTGCCGATTTGATTTTTGTACTAAATTTTTTGAAAATAAACTCAGGCTTTAATGATTCGCAAGCCGTCAATATTTTTTTTGTCTCAGGATCTAATTGATCAAAAACAATAAAAAAACTTTCAAGTACATCTTTAGTAGCTTTTTTATTTAAATATTTAATGTCATCGGTATTCTCAACGATGTAGGCAGTTGGAATATAATGATTCAGATTTTTTTCAAAACTGATATCAAAACAAAATTGAAATGAATTTGAAAGATCCAAGATAAGGCGGTTAGGTTGAATTGTAATTTGGGAAGTGGTTTAAACTAAAAAAGTTTTCAAAATACTGCTATTCTAAAAACTTTTTTAAATGAACTTATATCACTTATAGGGTGAAAAAATCCGAACGATTTAGTTTTCTGGTTTGAAGCAAAGCGGAATAATTTCTCCCTTTGCCAAACAATATTTCTCTACTAATTCCGGTGTAATTTTATTGGTGTAATCTTCTTCGATTACGATAAAACCAATGCTTCTTAATTTATCAAAATAATCGCGGCCGTAAATACGAACGTGATCGTACTGACCAAATATTTTAGCGCGTTCTTTTTGATCTGTAATAGTATCATCAGCAAAAGTTACCGCTCTCGATAAATCTTGTGGAATTTGAAGAATCGCCATTCCGCCTGGTTTTAGCACGCGAAATAATTCCTGCATGGCTTTTGTATCGTCCGGAATATGCTCCAGAACGTGATTACACAAAATCACATCGTATTCATTGTCTTTAAAAGGCAAATTACAAATATCTGCTTTTACATCGGCCAAAGGCGAAAACAAATCGGTTGTAGTATAATCAAGGTTTTTTTGCTTACGGAATCTTTTATAAAAAGCTTGTTCCGGTGCAAAATGCAATACTTTTTTTGGCGCAGTAAAAAAATCTGTTTGATCATTTAAATACAACCAAAGTAAACGGTGTCTCTCTAACGAAAGTGTACTTGGAGAAAGCACATTATTACGTTGTTTTCCGTATCCATAAGGTAAAAACGATTTAAAGCTTCTCCCGTCAATAGGATCAGTATATTTTGTTCCTTTTAATGAAAATGCCAAAACCGGACGAGCCACATAGCTCAAACGAATTAATAATGGACGGGGTATTGTATTAAGTACTAATTTGAATAATTTTTTCACAGGGTTTATTCGGGGTTGAATTTTAATTATAGAACTAACGGCACTTTTCTGAATTCATCTTCTTCATTGCTTTCAATTCCAAGAGCTTTGTAGATGTACTGAAAAGTCGATAACAATTCTGGTTTTCCATCAATTAAAGCCACGTCGTGTTCGAAATGTGCGCTCGGTTTTCCGTCAGCAGTGGTAATTGTCCAGCCGTCTTTATGTTGTTTGATATTTTTTGTTCCCATATTAATCATTGGCTCGATTGCGACAACCATCCCTTCGATAAATAACTTTCCGCGACCTCGTTTTCCGTAGTTTGGCATTTCTGGTTCTTCGTGCATTTTTTGCCCTAAACCATGACCTACCAATTCGCGAACAACTCCGTAACCGTGTCCTTCAGTATATTTCTGAATCGCATTTCCAACATCTTCAACACGATTTCCGGCTTTAAATTCTCTGATTCCTACGTAAAGAGATTCTTTCGTTACCTGCAAAAGTTTTTTAACTTCAGGAGCAACCTCTCCAATTTCGAAACTATACGCGTGATCACCGTGATATCCGTTTTTGAAAGCGCCACAATCTACCGAGATAACATCACCGCTTTTCAAAGGTGTATTATTAGGTATTCCGTGCACAACTTGCGAGTTTGGACTCATACAAAGTGAATTGGGAAAATCATATAATCCTAAAAAGCTTGGTACAGCACCGTGATCACGGATAAATTCCTCAGCCAATTTGTCTAAATATAATGTGGTAACTCCTTCTTTAATTTCAGAAGCAATCATTCCTAATGTTTTAGATACGATCAAAGCACTTTCGCGCATTAATTCAATTTCTTCACGTGATTTTACTATAATCATAATTTCGGATTTTCAGTTGGCAAAAGTACGATTTTAATATTATTTTTTTTATGTTGAAGTGTTTAAAATTTTCGCAACGAATTTCACCAATTAACACGAATTAATTTTTATAATCGGCTTAAAATTAATTCGATTATTAAAAATCAATTTTAAAGTAATTGTAATTCGTGCTAATTCGTGCAATTCGTGGCAAACGACAATAAATAACGTTTCGATTTGCCGGAAAAAACGTAAATTAGTAAGAGTTAAAACTAATTAAATTATGGAAACGTCTATAGATCAGGAAAATATATCCAAGAAAAAAGCTTTAAATAAAATGAAAGGCAACGCTTTAGCCCTTTTAGGCGTCGCAGTGCTTTTATTTATCATCGCTATTTACTTTAAAATTCCCATGCTGCAGGCTTTTAGCGAAGCGGCAATGGTGGGCGGAATTGCCGATTGGTTTGCTGTTGTGGCATTATTTCGTCATCCGTTAGGAATTCCGATTTGGCATACCGCTATTATTCCGACCAAGAAAAATGAGATTGGTGAAAACCTCGGGAATTTTGTTTCTGAAGAATTTCTGAATCGTGAAAAATTAGAAATTAAATTAGAGGAATTCAACTTTGCTACAAAAGCATCGGATTGGTTGTCTCAACAGGAAAATGCCAATAAAATTGCCAATCTTGTCGCGGTGAATATGATTCCCGGAATTTTAAAAACAATAAAAGATGAAGACATAAAGCGATTTATTCAATATCAATTTAAGGAGAAACTGGAAGGAATCAATTTTGGAGATTGGGTAGCATTGGCTTTAGAACCTTTGCAAAAAGGCAATGTAAAAGATGAACTGCTGACCAACCTTCTGGATGTGATGAGTACAGAGTTGAGTAATAACAAAGATCTGATTCGTAAAAAAGTGAAGGAATCTACGCCGTTCTTAAGTTTTGGCCTGGCAGATAAAAAGATTTCAGAGGGTGTTTTTAATGGACTGGCGGAGTTTTTACATGAAGCTAAGAATCCGGAAAGCGCAGTAAGAATAAAAATAGACGAATACGTTTATGATTTTCTGGATAAAGTAAAAAACTCCGAAGAAATGCGGATCAAGATCAATAACATGATTTTGAGTTTTGCAGGCAAAAAAGAAGTTCAGGATTATATCAACGGAATTTGGGATGAAATAAAACTGTCTATTTCAAATGATTTAGAAAAAGGTGATCAATCTTCGATTAAAAATAGCATTTCAGGCTTGATTCAGGGTTTTGGAAACGGAATCAACGAAGATCCTGTAATGATCGATAAGATCAATAATTTCATCAAAAACGATTTACTTTCTATTCTGTTAAACAATAAAAAAGTAATTGGAGATTTAATTTCTTCCACCGTAAAAAGTTGGGATGGTAAAGAAGTTTCAGAAAAATTAGAATTAGAAATAGGGAAAGATCTTCAATACATTAGAATCAACGGAACTCTGGTTGGAGGTTTAATCGGGATTTTGATTTATTGCGTAGAGTGGACGTATCACTATTTTGTGGTGTGATTGCTCAGGGACAGCTGGAAAAACAAAAAAGAGACAAATTATAAAAACATGTCTCTTTTTTTTTGTTGTCAAATAATATGAAGTGCTTCTACAATAACGAATGACAAGTCATTGCGTTTGGCTGCTGAACTCCCATTAATTCTAAAATAGTAGGAGCGATGTCACCAAGAACACCATTTTCAATGTTTTTTAATTCTTTGTCAACCAAAATAATCGGCACAGGATTGGTTGTGTGCGCAGTATTTGGGCTTCCGTCAGGATTAATCATGGTTTCGCAATTTCCGTGATCGGCAATTACGATTGTGGTATAATCGTTGGCAAGAGCCGCTTCGATAACTTGCTTTACACAAGCATCAACAGCTTCGCAGGCAAGGATTGCCGCGCTCATGATTCCGGTGTGACCTACCATGTCTCCATTAGCAAAGTTTAGACAAACAAAATCAACTTCTTTTTTATTCAATTCAGGAACAAGAGCAGCTGTAAGTTCATAAGCGCTCATTTCTGGCTGTAAATCGTAAGTAGCTACTTTTGGCGAATTTCTCAAAATACGGGATTCACCTTCAAAAGGAGTTTCTCTACCGCCAGAGAAGAAAAACGTCACGTGAGGATATTTCTCTGTTTCGGCAATACGAATTTGTTTTTTGCCTGCTTTTTCAAGAACCTCACCAAGAGTTTCGGTAATGTTATCTTTATTGTAAACTACTTTTACGTTTTGGTATGTTTCGTCGTAATTGGTAAGCGTTACATAATACAAGTTGAGCTTGTGCATGTTTTGCTCGTGAAAATCTTGTTGCGAAAGCGCTTCTGTAAGTTCACGGCCTCTATCGGTTCTGAAATTAAAGAAGATCACCACATCACCTTCAACAATTGTAGCTAAAGGTTTTTCGTTTTCATCTACCATTACAATTGGTTCAATGAACTCATCTGTAACATGATGTGAATAGCTGTCAAGAATACTTGCAACCGCATTTTTTGACGGAGTTCCTATTGCATTAACAACTAAATCATAAGCTAATTTTACACGTTCCCAACGTTTATCACGGTCCATCGCATAATAACGACCAATGATTGAAGCGATTTTTACAGGAGTATCTTTAATGTGTTCTTCCAGATCCTGGATGTATTTTGCTCCTGATTTAGGGTCAACATCACGTCCATCTGTAAAAGCGTGAACGTAAACCTGATCTAAACCATATTCCTGCGAAGCATCAATTAATCCGCGTAGGTGAGAAGTATGAGAGTGAACACCACCATCAGAAACTAATCCTAAAAAGTGAACTTTTTTATTGTTTTCTTTAGCATAAGTAAAAGCATCAACAAGAACTTGTTCTTTAGCAAGTGTCTGGTGTGCTACAGCTAAGTTTATTTTGGCTAAATCCTGGTATACAATTCTTCCGGCACCCAGGTTCATATGACCTACTTCACTATTTCCCATTTGCCCTTCAGGTAAACCAACATTTAATCCGTCGGTTCTAAGTTGTGCACTTGGGTAGTTTTGGTAAAGGCTGTTTATAAAAGGAACGTTTGCATTGTCTATTGCAGATACTTTAGGGTCAGGAGATTTTCCCCAACCGTCTAAAATCATAAGTATTACTTTTTTGTTCATCATTTTTAGTTTTTTACAAAGATAAGTCATTTCTAAAATGTGCAAGAAAGCATTTGTACAATTATGTTTAATAAAATGAAGTGTAGTAAAAAATAATAAATTAATTAAAGAATTCTTTATTTTTTAAAATAAATTCAGACTAAGCTCTTTTTCTAATCTTATTTTTAGCTGCGTTATATCCGATAAACTATGTTTTAAGGTAGTATTATTGTATAAACAGTCGTGTTGTGTTTGGAATCCTTCCCTGTTTTAAGTTCGAAAATTGAAGCGTTCTTTGATGTAAAGCTGAAAGGCTATTGGAAGCATTTTGGGGTAATCTTTTTGATTCGCAGAGACGACATTTTCAAAAGAATAAAAAGGCCTTTTTTTGTGAAATTTCCATAAGGTACAATAAAATAGATAGTTTCTTGTTTTATTTATTACAGAAGAAGTTTCAAAATTACCATTAAATTTTGTTTTTATTAAGAAAATTTCTATAAATCTTAGGATTGTATGCAGAAGAAAAAATCTTACATAAATAATGGTTTTATGTTAATAATGTTAAAGTTTCAACAAAAAAAGCCTGATTTTCAGGCTAATATTTTGAGAACCTAAAAATATTTATACTTTTGCCTTACCCAGATTTTATTATTAACCTAAAGAAATTCAATGATTTACAAAATTTATCCATTGCTAGTGTTTTTGTTATTGTCTTTTGGTAAAGATTCAAATAACACTCCCGAAATTAAAGAAGCAACTACAAAAAGTATTGCTAAAGTTGAGAAATTTACTATCGAAGCAAAAATTGAAAGTGTTTATCATACCTTAAATTCTAACAATTTTAATTTGCCGGGACTTAAAACTTTTTCTGAGGCCTTAAAAGGGTTTTATTTATTAAAAGAAAAAGGGGTTATCCAGAAAGATATTTTAACTGTTATTGATTTTAGTTTGTCATCAAATACAAAACGCCTTTGGGTAATTGATTTGACAACAAATACAATCCTGTTTAATTCTTTAGTTGCTCACGGAAGAAATACCGGAGAAGAATTTGCTTCGAATTTTTCGAATTCAAATTCCTCTTTCAAAAGCAGTTTAGGTTTTTATGCAACAGGAGAAATTTATCAGGGAAAACACGGAGCTTCTTTGCGTTTAGATGGTTTAGAAAACGGAATTAACAGTAATGCTCGTCAAAGAGGAGTTGTAATGCATGGCGCCGATTATGTTTCTGAATCTTTTATCAGAGATCATAAAAGATTAGGCAGAAGCCAGGGTTGTCCGGCACTTCCAGTCGAATTGACGGATGAAATAATTAAACTAATAAAAGACAAATCGTGTTTGTATATCTACCATCCGTCAAGAAGTTTTGCGATGGAAGAAAGACTAATTTCTTAATTTAGCATACAAATCCGAATCCAGATTATAAATATCAGCTCTGAAAATGAGCTGATTTTTTTTGCTCCATGCCGTCCAGTACCACTGATACAAAGCGTACTTTTTTGTAATTCTGATACTTGTTGTTTTTTTTGAAGCAATAATGGTATCGATTCTGTCTTTTGACCATTTCTCTGAATCGTTTAAAATATGTTCGGCCAATTCCAGAGGATTCTCCACACGCACACATCCTGAACTCAACGAACGATTGCTTCTTCCAAAATTATTACGGTGATTAGTATCATGTAAATACACACTATGGTGATTTGGAAATAAAATTTTCATTAACCCCAAAGCATTGTTGTAACCGGGACTTTGTACATAGCGATAATTTCCCGGTTTGTTTTCGTTCCAGTTGTTAGGGGCAACCGCATTTCCGGCAGTATCATATATAGTAATGTTTTTATTGGCCAGGTAATTACGATTTCGTTTCATTGCCGGAACAACATCTTCTTTTAATATCGTTGGCGGAACCGTCCATGTAGGGTTGAAGACAACCGTTTTTAATATCGAAGTTATAATGGGTGTTTTTCTTTTGCTCGTTCCTACCACAACATTACGCGCCAAAGTAGTATCTTGAGCCTCGACTACATTCAGGCTGTAATCCGGAATGTTTATGATGAAATAGTTTTCGGCTAAATCATTATTATACCATCTCCAACGTTCTAAGTTGGCGATAATTTGTTGTTTCCTTCTTTCTTTAGAATAATTTAAAGCGCTAATAGTTCCTACACCAATAACACCATCAGATGCCAGGCCGTGTCTTTCCTGAAATTTCTTTATAGATTCAAATGTTTTTTGATCATAAATTTTAGTCAGACTATCTTTTTTAGGCATGTCTTGCCAGTAAATAAGCCTTTTTTTAATGTTTATTAAGGCTGAATTAGTGTCGTTTAAGGAGATTTTGTCTACAGATTCAATTTTTTTGATATCATCATCCGGAAAAGTATTAATGATTTCAAGCGACTTTAATAGTTGTTTATAGATATAGGCTTTTGACTGAATATTATCAACCACGCTATCTAATTTGTTCTTATTAAAAGCTTTGATAAGGACATTGTTTACATCAAAAGTTTTCTCTTCTAAATCCCAATCATTATATAACTTTTTTGGGTTTAATTTTCCTTTGTAAAGATGATTTAAATACTTTTCGAAGTTATAAGTAATAAGTATGTCGTATGTTGCAAGATCAGCATCGTTTAAAGAAGCAATTTTTTCTTCAAATTTCTTTAGCTTAGAAGCTTTGTAATCTTCAGGCTCTAGACCCAGTTCCCCGGCTTTTGATAATTGAGATAAAACGTAAGTTCTCTTTTTTAAGTTTCCCCAAACAGTTTTATTGTCAGATGAATTGTAAAATTGTTTCAGCGTTTCGCTTTTAAAAGTGCCAATAAGTGCAGTATCAATTTCTACTTTTCTTTCATCAGTAAGTATGATAGCCGGTGCGGTTTTTTTGACCACAGCAGGAATTGGTTTTGGTGTTTCTTTTTTACAGCCAATAAAAATGCATATTACTAATAAGAAGTAAAGTTTGTTCATTCGGTGTTTTTTTTAAACATTAAGTAATGTTCGCTACTATTTTAATATCAAATGGCTCAGCCTGGGGTTGGTGTTCCATTTTTTTTGTAAAAGCCATTATGGTTTTAAAACCAGGTCAACTTTATTAGCATTGCAGTAGGTTGGGCAATGTTTAATTTGAGTATTTTTCAAATTCTTTTCTTGAGATGTCTTTCTGGAACTATCCTTCAAAGAATTTGCGCTTGATTTTACTCGGCAAATATAGTACTGATTTTGTTCAATAGCGAAATAATTCCTATTAAATTTTCATTGCCAAATAAATCCAAAAGACGCTTTGTTTTTTAATCATATACTTTCAAACATGCAACCGTGTATAGGTTTCTCTATTTTAATAACGAGTTGTCAGACGATATAAGTTCTTTGGGAGCTATTTCTTTAATAATATTCCTATTTTTCGAAAAAAAAATGATTCTATAACTTTTTAGTTTTAAATGTATTATAAATTATTGTTGTTTTTTATTGAATTTTTTTGCGAAAAAGCTTGTTTTGAACTTAACTTTATTTTTATATTTGCACCACAGTAATGCGAAAGTAGCTCAGTTGGTAGAGCTCCAGCCTTCCAAGCTGGTTGTCGCGAGTTCGAGCCTCGTCTTTCGCTCTAAAAAAACCGGAATTTAATTGTTTCGGTTTTTTTATCAAAGTTAAATAATTTTTGTTTTTAATTTTTTTTAATCATTTAATTGTTTATATTTGCACCCTGTTAATGCGAAAGTAGCTCAGTTGGTAGAGCTCCAGCCTTCCAAGCTGGTTGTCGCGAGTTCGAGCCTCGTCTTTCGCTCTTCAAGATCCTCAAACAATTTGTTTGGGGATTTTTTTTTTTTTTTTTTTTTTTTTTGAAATTCCAATATATTGGAAATTCCAAATTCCAATTTATATTAATCGCTTTGTTGGAATTTGGAATTTTAAAAATTTGGAATTTTATTTAAGATTGCTCAAATCACTTTCAGTTTCTAATTCCTTTGGTGTTTCGTTTTGTAAAAATAAACGAGCCGATAAATTTCCTTTTAAAGTAATTGTGTTGCCTTTTACTTCGAGCCAGCTACCTTCTCTTAAGCCTAAAACCGGAATAGTGTTAAAAGCATGAAACTCCTTAATTCTCGTTTCGCGCGTTTCTCCCATATGTTTAGATTGCGTGTCAGGGTCTAAATAATGTGGATTTAAGTTGAAAGGAATTAATCCCAATGTTTGAAAACTTGGCGGGTAAATAATAGGCATATCATTAGTCGTTTGCATCGATAAACCGCAAATGTTCGATCCGGCACTCGTTCCTAGATACGGTGTTCCGTTTTTTACGGTTTCTGCCAAAACCTGCATGACATTGTGTTTGTATAATTGGGTAACCAGTAAAAAAGTATTTCCGCCGCCGGTAAATATTCCTTCGGCATTTTTTATTGCGTCACCTGCATCATCAAATTCATGAATTCCCTTAACTGGAATGTTTATTGATGCAAATGCTTGTGAAACTTTGCTGGTGTACTGGTCATGCGAAATGCCGCCGGGACGAGCAAAAGGTATAAATAAAATACTTTTACAATTTTTAAAATGCGATTCTAAAGTAGGGAGTAGATACTCTAAATAGCTGCCTTCGTGAAGTGTAGAAGTGCTGGCAATAATAATGCTTTTCATAAAATTTAAACTCAGATTGTTTAGGTTAAAGATATTAAAAAGTCTCTTTTTACTGGTGATAAACAAACTTTAATTAACATATTTTTACCATGTCCTTAATACTAAATTTGCAATAGATTAAGATATTTTTACAGCTTTAAGAAAATCTCTAATTTTTTGTCATTTTGATTCATAAGGCTATATGTGTTTTGATATTTGTTGTAGGGCAGGCCGGCTGGTGTCAGTCTGACGACAGAACGATGTTGAATGGTCGTATAACTGCAAACAGTGCCGATTTAGAAGGTGTTTATGTTATTAATGCGCAAACAGAGGTAATGACCACAACCAATGAGTTGGGGTCTTTTTCGATTGCTGCAAAACCAGGAGATGAAATCGTTTTTTCGTCTATACAATTCAAAGAAAACAGAGTTTTGTTGAAAACGGAAAATTTTTCGGATGTCAATTTCTCTGTTAGGCTCAATATAGTAATGCATCAATTACAGGAAGTTGTTGTTAAGAATTATAATGGTATAAATGCTGTTGCTTTGGGGATTATTCCAAGTGGTCAAAAATCCTATACAGAGGCCGAAAGGAAATTGCATACGGCGACGGCATTAAATGCTACTGCAAATGCAGGAGGTATGGCTGGAGGTTCTTTTTCTGCAGATCCGCTATTGAACTTTTTCTCGGGCCGCACCGCAATGCTTAAAAAAGAAGTAGCAGTTGAGAAAAAAGAATTTTTTCTGAAGCTTTTAGAACGTATGTTTACGCTGGAACATTTTATTGACCGATTGAAAATTCCGGCAGAATATGTAAAAGGCTTTGAATATTATGCAGTCGAAAATGATAAATTCACAGTAATTTTGAATTCTAAGAACAGAACCTCAACAGAGTTTTTGTTAGGAGAATTAGCTGTAAAATATAAAGAAATAATTGAACGTGAGAATAAATAGCATTTTACAAATAACCCTTTTGTTATTGATCGTTCAGATTAGTTTTGGACAAAACAACACTTCAAAAGAAATTACCGGGCAAATATTTGAACAATCTTCGAATGTCGAGGGAGTCAATATTATCAATAATACAACCCAGGTTACTGCTGTTTCAGATGCAGGCGGTATGTTTTCTATTGTGGTAAAAGAAGGTGATGTGTTGGTTTTTTCGGCTGTAAATCTGGATCCGTTCAAACGCCGAATTACAATTGAAGATTTAAATTCAGGTTCTATTGTGGTTAAAATGAAAGCCAAAGAGATAGAATTGAAAGAAGTGATTGTAAATGAAAACGCAAATGTTACTGCTGAAAATTTAGGTATAATTCCGTACGGTCAAAAAAAATATACTCCGGCCGAAAGAAAAGTCTATACCGCGACTTCAACTCCTGGAGATATGTTACTTAACGCAATTTCCGGCCGAACTGCCATGCTCAAAAAAGAAGTAAATATTGAGAAAAAAGAGATTCTTTTCAGGAAAATAGAATATCTTTTTGATGAGAATTATTATACAGAAAGATTAAGAATTCCAGTGGCAGATATCAAAGGATTTCAATTATATTGTGTAGATGATGCTGAATTTGCCGTATCTTTGGATACTAAGAACAAAACGATGAGTATGTTTTTAATAACAGATTTAGCAAGGAAATATCTAACAATTCTCGAAAATGAAAAATAAACTAGGAATACTCGTTGTGTGCTTATTTTGCCAGATTGCACTGGGACAAAATAATTCAAGGAAGCCATTACATGGACAAGTTGTGAATGATTCTATAACTCTTGAAAGTGGTTATGTAATGAATTTAAATGCCAATATCAGAACTTTTATTAGTTCAAATGGTTTGTTTGATATTATGGCAAAGCCAAAAGATACTTTATTGATTACAAGTATGGCTTTTCAGTCTAAAAAAATTGTTTTAACAGAAAAAAATTGCGCCGACAGACTTTTCTTAGTACAGATGGATTTGGTGAGCAATCAGTTAAAAGAGGTTGTGGTTCACAAAGATTTAAAAGTAAAAGCATTTGATAAAAATAGCCAGGCTATAGTAGATACTAAATTTGTTGATGATGAAAAGTCGTCTCCTAAAAATAGATTTATCTATGATGGTACAATTGAAAACGGAGTTGATTTTGTGCGAATATTTAAAGACGCAAAAAAATTAATGAGAAAGAAAGATGTTGATGTAGTGCCGGAAGAAGAAGCGAGTGATTTTGCTTTTACCATGTATGCAAAAGCTAATTTTACTCCTGATTTTTATACAGATACATTAAAATTGAAAAAAGAAGAAGTAGATATCTTTTTACTGTTTTGTGCTGTTGATCCGGAATCTAAAAAACATTTAAAACAAGAAGAAAAGTTTGAACTAATGGATTTTCTGATTACTAAAAATCAGGAATTCAAAAAAGTGAATGTTTCCGGGAAATGAAAAAAAGATTAACCTATTCTTTACTAGTAATACTGTTTTTATCCCTTACAGCGTTTTCATTCCATAAATTTTATATGGGAGTTTTTCAGGTCAATTATGCGGCCGAAAAGAAAATGATTCAAATTACTTCCCGAATTTTTATCGATGATCTGAATAACGGGATGGAAAAGAAATACCATCAAAAAACTTATGTTGGTACTGATAAGGAAACCCAGGCTGATATTGATTTATTGAAAAAATATCTTGCTGAAAATTTTACTATAAAAATAAACGGTCAGTCAAAACCCATTACTTTTTTATCTAAAGAAGTAGAAGCAAACGATGTTTTGGTTTGTTATTCCAGAATAAAAGACATTAATACATTTAAAACAATCGAAATTTCGAACACTATTTTAGTCGATTGGAATGCCGAACAGCAAAATATTACACATATATCAGCATTTGGCACTAAAAAGAGTGTTCTCTTTACGGAATCTTCAAGGAAAGAATTGTTAAAGTACTAAATGATAGTTAAAATTATTATTTTAATTGTTATTTTCACACCCTGATAAAATTACCATTAAAAATTTATGAAAAAACTTTCATTATTATTGATTTTTCCTGCAATCTTAATCGCTCAGGAAAAAACAGTTGCGCCAAAACAACAAGGAAAGTACGATACAAACAAATTCAGCCAGATGTATGATTTGTTGGCAACACCTAATATGTTCCGTACAGCGTCCGGAGCACCAGGGCCAGCATATTATCAGCAACAGGCAGATTATAAAATTGACATCGAATTAGACGATAAAAATTCAAAAATAAACGGTTCTGAGGTGATTACCTATTCAAACAATTCACCGGATAGTTTAGAGTATTTATGGATTCAGCTGGATCAGAATCAGGCAAAGCCAAAAACTCAGACCTCTTTGGCCGAAAGCGAAAAAATAAATCAGGTTTTACCACTTGAAGGTTTTTCGAGCAAATATTTAAAGAAAGATCTTGAACGCGGTTTTAATATCGAATATGTAAAAGATTCAAAAGGAAACCCAATGTCGTATACCATCAATGAAACGATGATGCGTATTAATCTTGTAACGCCTTTAAAGCCGGGTGAGAAAATTTCAATGGCTATAAAATGGTGGTATAATGTAAATAATTATAGAAAAGAAGGCGGGCGTTCAGGTTATGAATTCTTCGAGAAAGACGGAAATAAATTATATGTAATTGCACAGTTTTATCCAAGAATGGCCGTATATAACGATGTCGAAGGATGGCAGAATATGCAGTTCTGGGGAAGCGGAGAATTTGCTTTGCCTTTTGGAAATTTTGATGTAAACATTACAGTTCCTGCAGATCACGTAATAGATGCTACAGGGGAATTAACAAACAGAAGCGAAGTTTTTACACCAGAACAGGTAAAACGTTACGAACAAGCTCAAAAATCATTTGATAAACCTGTTGTAATTGTTACACAGGCAGAAGCTGAAGCAGCAGAAAAAGGATTCTCTGAAAAGAAAAAAACATGGAAATTTAGTGCAAAAAATGTACGTGATTTCGGTATTGCTTCTTCAAGAAAATTCATTTATGATGCAATGGCCGTAAAAATTGGCAACAGAGTGGTTATGGCAGAATCTGTTTATCCAAAAGAAGCAAATCCGCTTTGGGGAGAAACATCAACAATGGTTGTAGCACATACCTTAAAAAGTTATTCATCACACACATTTGATTATCCTTATCCAAAAGCAGTATCAGTTTCTGCAGAAGATCAAGGTATGGAATACCCAATGATTTGTTGGAATTTTGGTCGCCCGGATGAAAATGGAGTGACAAGTAAAGAAGTTAAAAACGGAATGATTGGTGTTGTAATTCATGAAGTAGGGCACACTTTCTTCCCGATGATTGTAAACTCTGATGAGCGCCAATGGAGCTGGATGGATGAAGGTTTGAATTCATTTTTAGAATATTTGGCAGAGCAGGAATGGGATGCTAATTTCCCTTCAAGACGTGGTCCTGCAAAAAATATCGTTCCTTATATGAGTGGTGATCAAAAGTTTTTAGAGCCAATTATGTCAAACTCAGAAACGATTCATCAATTTGGAAATAATGCATACGGAAAACCAGCTACAGGACTTAATATTTTAAGAGAAGTTGTAATGGGCAGAGAATTGTTTGATTATGCTTTTAAAACCTACGCCAACAGATGGAAGTTCAAGCATCCAACCCCTGAAGATTTCTTTAGGACTATGGAAGATGCTTCTGCGGTAGATCTTGACTGGTTTTTTAGAGGATGGTTTTACTCAACAGATTTTGTCGATATTGGCATCAAAGATGTAAAACAATATTATGTTTCTGAAACTCCAACAGCCGACCTTAAAGATGTAAAAGTGAAAAAAGGACGCTTTGGTTTCGAAAAAGGACCATTTGTTTATTTAGTAGCAGGAGATAATGCAGAGGTCAATGATTCGAGCAAAAAAGCCTTAAAAGTAGAAGATGTAAAATCATTGGCTGATTATGTAAGCCAGACTTTTACAGCTCAGGAAAAAGCAGAACTTAAATCGCCTAAATATTTCTATGAAGTAGAATTTAATAAGCCAGGCGGCATGATTATGCCAATTCTGGTAGAGATTACTTACGAAGACGGAACAAAAGAGAATTACCAATATCCGGCTCAGATCTGGAGAAAAAGTAATGATACCGCAAAGAAAGTTTATGCAACTTCAAAATCGATAAAAAGCATTCAGATAGATCCAAAATTAATGACAGCTGATATTGATGTGACCAATAATTCCTGGCCAAAAGTAGAAGTAAAGTCTAAATTTGAGTAATAATAAGCCTGAAAGACTCTGAAAAGAGTCTTTTTTTTTAAGTAAATTTTAAAACTCTCAGCTACAAAATTTAATATCTTTGTGGCACACAAAAATAAAAGATATGTTTGGTATAGGAGGAGGAGAACTAGTTTTTATACTGTTTATAGTACTAATGCTTTTTGGTTCAGACAAAGTGCCTGAAATTGCCCGTACAATGGGTAAAGCAATGGCGCAGCTAAAAAATGCAACCAATGATATTAAAAGTGAAATTCAAAAAGGGGCGGAGGCCAACGGTCTTGACCAAAACTCTTTAAACAGTATCACAGGTAATATCAATGCTCAGATTAACGATGCTAAAACAAATCTATTAGGAGACAGTACAAATTTAACTTCAAATATGTTGGGTGATACGGCCACAGAAATAGATAAAGTAAAAGAAGATATAGATTCTATCTCAGGACCCGTAAAACGCCAATTATAATGCTCGAAAGAATAAAAGAATTAGATACCAGTCTATTGGTATACCTTAACAGTTTAGGTTCACAAACATACGATAAGTTGTGGCTGATTATTACCAATCAGTTAAACTGGACACCACTTTTTTTATTAATGTTTTATCTTATTTACAAAAAAATAGGAGGAAAGCAAACCCTTTATGTATTGTTGTTTATAGCGGTTTTAATTGCTTTTACAGATCAAACCACGAACTTGTTTAAATACACATTTCAACGTTTACGTCCTTGTAATAACCCAGATATCAATACAATTATACGTGTTGTTCAGGTACGTAAATCCTATAGTTTTTTCTCAGGACACGCCGCCAATACAATGGCAGTAGCAACCTTTCTTTATTTGGTATTAAAACGTCATTTTAAATATTTGGGATTCTTGTTTTTATGGCCTTTAATTTTCGCCTACAGCCGAATTTATTTAGGATTACACTATCCTGGAGATATCCTTACAGGTTATTTCTTTGGAGCACTTTTCGGTTTCTTAATTTATTTAGTGTACCGAAAACTAAAACCACAATATTTTCCGGGATAATTTTCAGGAGCTATTTACTTGGTCAGTTCGCTGTCGCTAGTGTCCAGCTCTCCGCTATATCTTTTGTTTTTTAAAGAAAAAAACAAAAGGATGCCGCTTCCATCTGGGCTATGCCGCTCATTTTCAAAAGAAATTTTATTCTATAAAAAGATAAAAGGCTTTAACCAAAACATTATGTTTTGGTTAAAGCCTTTTTTAATTTAATTAAATTTTAACCTCAATATTGTCATCTCGACAGAAGGGAGAGATCACACGCGTAAATCTACAAAGATTGGTGAATTTCTGTTTTAATTTCCTTGCTGTTGAAATGACAAACTACACAGAAATATTATTATGAAAATGATTGCCCTAGCCCCGATAGAAGTGGAAATCCTCTTGTGTCCGCCGCGGCGGACACAAAAGATTGAAACGGATTGCTTGGCTCAGGCTCGGGTGCGGGATTTGCTCCTGAAAAAAAATTAGGTTTTTATTATAGAAATCGAAATGACAAATAACAACTAAATCATTTCACTAAAAGAAGAATTCTCAAGAATAGTTTTTTCGCTCCATTCTAATTCTTCAGGAAGTTGTTGTTTGCTCAGTTCAATATGAATAACCCTTCTTCTTTCGTTATTGGTAGTTTTGTTTGAGGCGTGAAACAGTAAAGGTTTCATGATCATAATACCGCCTTTTTCGACTTCGCAGATGGTTTCTTTTTCCTTCTCAAAATCTAAATGTTCGATTCTCAAAATTCCTTTAGAATGCGAATTATTGATCACCTTTAAAGCACCATTATCTTTCGTCGTTTTATCAATATGAATTCTGATTGTAAAGTTATCTTCTAGAATTTCTTTAGGAGGCTGAACAGCAAACTGATTTTGTTTTACAGTCCAGTTTTCAAAGTTTGCAGCTTCAGTTTTTTTATTAACCGAAATAGTTAAATCCTGATGATAAGCCACAAACCAATTCGACTTTTCAGGTTTATCAAAATAAATCGATTTGGTTATAAAGTATCCCTTGCCAAAATTTGAGGCTATAATATCTTTTAAGTTCTCATTAAAGATATAGGGTAGCGTTTCAGGAACTTCTTTGTGAAATTGTCTTATAGCAAATAAATCCTGGGATTTTCTAAAAGTGGTATTCTCAGTTTTATTTTCTGTACTATTTTCAATTAAAGAAATCAGTTTTTCGATTTCATTTTCAGAATAAATATCATTAATAATTGTAAAACCTTCGGAATTTATCTCACCCGTGTAATTCATTACTTATATTTTTGAGTTGCTTTTGCTTCAGCTGTTTTTATACTCCATTGCACAACTTGTATCTTAGTGCCTGGAACTCAGAATCTTTTTTAAAGTACTCTGCTAACCGTCAAGCCATCACGAATAGGCAATAAAACCGTCTCCACTCTAGGATCGTTTTTCAAAAGTAAGTTATATTCTAAAAGTACTTTTGTACTCACATCATTAGGGTGAACAGGTTCCAGGATTTTTCCGCTCCACAAAACATTATCAGATAAAATGATTCCGCCTTTATTCATTTTAGGAACAATCATTTCCCAATAATTTAAATAGTTTTCTTTATCGGCATCAATAAAAACCAAATCAAATTTTACATCCAGATTTGGGATAATATCAACGGCTTCACCTAAATGCTGAAAAATTTGTTTTCCCCAAGGCGATGCATCAAAATATTTACGCTGAAAATCAACCAGTTCTTCTTTAATATCAATAGTATGCAATTGTCCCTTTTCCTGCATTCCTTCGCACAGGCACAAAGCAGCATATCCTGTATAAGTACCAATTTCAAGAATATTTACCGGACGAATCAGTTTAGACAACATGCTTAAAACGCGACCCTGAAAATGTCCGCTTAACATTCTTGGTAAAAGTATTTTCTGGTACGTTTCCTTATTAAGTTTCGCTAATAATTCCGGTTCGTTTTCAGAATGTTGTTCGATATAATCTTCCAGTTCTTGTGATATAAAATGCATGTTGTAGAGTTCTAAATTTGAAAAGCAAAAATACAAAAATATCGCTTCGCTTTTTTGCATAAAAAAACCATCCGCGTGGCGGATGGTCTTAGTTTTAAATTCAAAAGAAACTATTTTTTCAAAGCTTCATTTACATCTTTAGCCGTTTTTACGGTTCCGTCTTTAGCGGCTTTTGCAGCTGCTTCGGCTTTTGCAGCTGCTTTTTTTGATGCCTCTTTTACGTCTGCAGCAGTTTTCTTAGCGGCATTTTCTACATCATCTGCTGTTTTTTTAGTAGCATCTTTTACATCCTGAACGGCATTCTGAGAAGCTTCTTTAGCACTTGCAGCAGCATTTTCTGCCTTAACAACTGCACTGTCTTTTACTTCTTGAATATCTGTTGTTAGAGTGTCCACTTTGTTTCCAAGAGTTAATTCGTCTTCTGCTGGTTTTGTTTCTTTCTTTTCGCAAGATTGAACAGCGAATGCTAATAAAGCGACAACAGCTAAGCTTAAAATTTGTTTTTTCATAATGAATGATTTTTTTTAGGTTGATAAAATTTAAAGGTTATAAAGCTGAAAAATAAAGATACACATTTTAAAATCATTGAGCTCTTTGTAAGATTATTTTCCTTTTGACGTTAAGACAATTCTCGTGCCAAATTTTAACAGCTAAAAAAAATAGTATGAAATTTTTAAAAATAAAAAAGGTACCTCGCCACAAGATACCTTTAAAAACAAATTATACATGAAAACAAATTTAAAGACAAATTCTAAATTAGATTTTTAGTTTTTGTATAAACTAAAATTAACTACGATTTCATCTCTAACTTTTATTAATCCTGCCATTTTTACGGGAGGTTCTAATTCTATATCAGAAAAATTTAAATTAAGTGATCCCTCAACTTTATTATCAGAACTGTACAATATAAAATCCTTGTAGTTAAGAGTTTTGTTTGTAATCAAAAAAGTGAGATTGCATTTGTAATTTTTACCAAATTGTTGCACATCTGTGATCCTTACAGTACTGTTAGGGAACTTTTTTACTTTTACGGTTCCTTGGAGATCTTTAGTCATGATTTTGTTTCCACAATCAAAATCCGACATTTTAATCTCAGTGTTGAAATTGTTTTTTTTGTTCGAATTCAGGAAAACAGTATCCTTTTTTGAAAACGTATTCGAACAATTGTATTTCCCTACAGTAGATATTCCGGTAATTTCTATTTTAATTTTATTTATTACCAAAGTTGTATTTTCTGCTGGAAAAGTGGGTTTAGCACTTCCGAAAAAAAAGAAAATTGCTAAACCCGTAATTAAGATTAAAAATCTTGTTTTCATTTTTTTTTAGAATGAAATTGTAGCTTCAAACATTAGTCCTTCAAATTTTCCGCCGTAGAAATCATTTGGCATAGATACACCACCTACGTTTGCGAATTGTTGGTAATTTTTATAATTCTGTTGCACGTATGAAAGTTTTGCCAGAATGTTTTTAGTCATAAACCAACCTGCAGCAGCTTCAAATCTATTTACCTGAACAGCTTCGGCATCAGAGTTTCTTAGTTTACCATCTACTAAGTTGTATTTGGCACCTACATATAGATTCTCATGACTTCCAAAACGGTATACTAAATCTC
The DNA here is from genome assembly GCF_009664855.1 of Flavobacterium sp. SLB02. Lineage (GTDB taxonomy): Bacteria > Bacteroidota > Bacteroidia > Flavobacteriales > Flavobacteriaceae > Flavobacterium. Next base: position 4,316,892 of record NZ_CP045928.1, on the reverse strand, counting down.
CAACATATTGGTTGACTTTACGAGTATCATCAGTTCCTTTATAATCACCTCCAGAAGCAAATTCTAAAGTACCAAAGAATTCAAAACCTTTATATTTTACAAAAGGGTTAACCATGTAAGAAGTGGCCCAGTTTCCAAATCCGGGATTAAATCTACCCGTATCCTTATTGCTTTCGGAATCTAAGATGTTTGAAGCTGGGTAACCAATTGTTCCGGCATGTGTCATAACACTATAAAAACGGCTTCCTGCTCTGTCTGAAGAATATAAGTTTCCGCTAGAATTTGCTGTGTGATATAAAGATCCGGTAAGTCTGATTCTTAAATCACTATTAATTTGTTTGTCCCAGCCTAGTTTAGCTAAAATCGTAGGGCTAATAGTCGTATTTTGATCCGGAGTAGCTTCAGTAGTAGGTCCTGGAATTACTTCTTGTACATTTTGATTTAATTTAGAGTTTGTTGCTCCAATCATACTTACAAAACCATTTCTGTTATAGTATATTTCAGCTCCCATTTCAGTAGTAAAAGCATCCATGATATTGTTCCCAATAAAGGGGTTTGTTATAGTATAAGCGTTGTTGCTTCGTCTAAAATGCGCATCACCATAGTTGTTCTCCATTTGACCAATTTTGATGGTCGTATATTTCATCACATCTTCAAGAAGACCTTTTTTAATGAAATCTAATTTGTCAATTTGCAAGTATCCGCCTTGCACCCAGGTTTCGTGGTGGTGTCTAGAAGCAAGATAGATGTCTAAGTTTACACGTACACCATCTGCTAATTGTGCGCCAATGGTCATATTAGCATTAGGTAAATTAAAATCGTTAGTCAGATTGTTTAATCGGTAAGCAGCATTAGCTCCAGTTAAATTTTTCTGATCGTTGAAGGAATTTATGGCCTGAAATTGTAATGCAAATGCACCACCTAAGTCAACACTAATACCTTTATAAGCAGTAGTATCTTTTCTAACGTCGAACACATTGATTGCTCTTTGGTCACGGGGAACCTGATTCTGGATATGTCCAAAGCTAAGTTGCTGCGCATTAGCAGCAAATGTGCCTGCTAGTGCTATAAATAGTAAATAGATTTTTTTCATGGTAGTATTAATTAAAGTTTAGATTAAATTTTACGGTCAAATCCTGACCAGTTTTAATAGTGCCTAACATTGCAGTAGGAGATTTCATTCCAAATTCTGTAAAAGTAATTTTGTTAGATCCCTGCAAGTTTAGTCCGTTTGCTGTAACAGTTGTTTTTACTGTTGTTTTAAGTAGTTTGCTAACTCCGGCAATAGTATAAGTTCCGGTTAACTCCCAAGTAGTTTCATTTACTTTTTCGGCAGATTTCAGCACATATTTGATGTTTTTGTTTTTATCTGTTTTCAAAGTTTCGTACGCTACTTTGTCCATGCTTTTTTTCTCGCTTTTTACGCTTTCTGCTAAAAGAGTTATCGATAAAGATTCTATATCTGTTAGTTTAGAATTTGTAATCGTCAGGTTTGCAGTTCCGGTTCCTGAGGCTGATTTCATTTCCCAGTCATGTAAGGTTGATGTACCTAAAACTGAAAAGGTAGATTTGCTGTCAAGGGTGTAACTTTTTTGAGCAGTTGCGAATGAAGTTATCCCTAAAAAGGAAATAACGAAGGCTAGTAATTTTATTTTTGTTGTTCTCATAATTATTTGTTGTTTAGAATGTTATTGTTTTTTTAGTTGTTTTATTGAGTATTAATGCTCTTAACTTTTGGTGAGTAGGCTATATGTTAAGAGCATTTTCTGGGGAAAAAAGGGGCAATATTTAGCCCATGGCCTTTACAGCCAGAGAGATAGTTAAGAATGTTTTGAAATAGATTTTAGTTTCGATTTCCTGAAAAACCGATTCAGGTTAGCTTAGAATGATGTTAAAAATAACCGTTAAGTCTTTTCCTGTTTTAACAACCCCAAGAGCTGCCTTAGGAGGAGTCATTTCAAAATCACCAAAAGTAATTTGATTAGAACCCTGCAAAATAAATTTTCCGTTATCAGCCGTTACTTTTACCTGAGTTTTGTATTCTTTGCTGACACCGGCGATAGTGTAAATTCCGGTGAGATCCCAGGTTGTTTCGTTTATTTTCTCGGCCGATTTTAAAACGTATTCGATAGTTTGGTTTGTTTCTGTATTTAAGGCTTCGTAGGCCACCTTATCCATACTTGTTTTGCTGCTTTTTAAGCTTTCGGCCATTAAGGTAATAGTCAAACTATTTAAGCCTGCGAGTTTAGAATCCTTAACTGTTAGATTAGCAGTACCGGTTCCTTCTGTAGATTTCATTACCCAATCGTGCACGGTAGAAGTCCCGGCAACTTCAAATGTTGATTTATTTACCGTGTAGTTTTTTTGGGCGTTGGTGTGTAATGACAATGTGGTAAAAAGCATTGCCAATAAAATTGATTTTAGTGATGTAATTGTTTTCATTTTGATGATGCATTGGGTTATCATTCAAGTATGGAATTTAAATTTGTTAGTCTTGCTACAGACTAATAAGTGGTATTATTTCTTGGATCAAAAGTATTGTGCATACGCAGAAAATGACATGATAAAAATCATTGTTAAAATTTTATTAAAATCTTATTTATAGCTATAACGTTTTCATTTTCTTCTTTAGGAGCTAAAAACTTACAAGGGACTTATGATCTTTATTTGTTTAAGGTTTCTTTTTTTTTGTAATTGAATCATTTTTTAAGATTGTAGGGTACTTTATACCATTAGAAATGAACAAATACTTAAATTTGCACCATGCAAATTGAGAAAAAAGACATACGAGCCTTATCAAAAGATCAGTTACGCGATTTTTTTGTCGCTAATAATGACAAAGCTTTTCGCGGAAATCAGGTCTATGAATGGTTATGGAGCAAAGGAGCACATAGTTTTGAGGATATGACAAATGTTGCCAAAACAACCCGTTCTATGCTCGAGGATAATTTTGTTATCAATCATATAAAGGTTGATACCATGCAGCGCAGCAGCGACGGAACCGTAAAAAACGCAGTTCGTTTACATGACGGTCTTGTGGTAGAATCTGTTTTGATACCAACTGATACAAGAACAACAGCTTGTGTTTCAAGCCAGGTGGGTTGCAGTTTAGATTGTAATTTTTGTGCTACCGCACGTTTAAAAAGAATGCGAAATCTGGAAGCTGGAGAAATCTACGATCAGGTTATTGCAATTGATAAAGAAAGCCGTTTGTATCACAATCATCCACTTTCCAATATCGTTTTTATGGGAATGGGAGAGCCTTTGATGAATTATAATAATGTCATTAAAGCCATTGATATGATTACCTCGCCGGAAGGTTTAGGAATGTCTCCAAAACGTATTATGGTGTCGACATCCGGAATTCCTAAAATGATCAAGAAAATGGCCGATGATGATGTAAAATTCAAATTGGCGGTTTCTTTGCATTCTGCCATTGATGAAATACGTGCGAGAATCATGCCTTTCAGTAAAAACTTCCCGCTGGTAGATTTAAGAGAAGCATTAGAATATTGGTACAGAAAAACAAAAAATAAGATTTCGTACGAATATGTGGTCTGGAAAGGAATCAACGATGACAAAGCCTCAATTGATGCTTTGGTGAAGTTTTGTAAATATGTGCCATGTAAAGTAAATCTGATAGAATACAATCCAATTGATGACGGAGAATTCCAGCAAGCATCCGAAGAATCTATTTTGGCTTACATAAAAGCATTAGAAAATATTGGAGTTGTGGTAAAAGTTCGTCGTAGCCGAGGAAAAGATATCGATGCCGCTTGTGGTCAATTAGCCAATAAAGAAGCGGAAATGTAATTCCTTCAGGAATCATTCAACGTAAAACATGTTCCGTAGGGACATTTCATAAGTAAAGCATTAAAAACGAGATTGATTCTTGTTCTTAATGCTTTTTTTGGGCAAAAAGGATGCTGATTTTTTGGGGCACTCTTTTTTGAAAATATATTGGTGTTCAATTTTTTTTTAATTTGATGGATTCAAATTGGCAGGTAAATTGAGAATGTTTTGGACGCGTTTTCTTAATTATTCTATAAATTATTGATATACTAACCTAAAATACACAACGTTTTTTTATTTAAAATAGTATATTTGGGATCGAAATGAATATTACTTCTCAAATAAAACAGCCCATCTTTAACGAGATGGAACTTTTTGAAAAAAAGTTCCATGAATCGATGACTTCAAAGGTGGCTTTACTGAACCGTATTACCTATTATATAGTAAACCGCAAAGGAAAACAAATGCGTCCGATGTTTGTTTTTTTAACCGCAAAAATGGTTTCAGAAGGTACCGTAAATGAAAGAACCTATCGTGGTGCTTCGGTAATCGAACTTATTCATACCGCAACTTTGGTACATGATGATGTGGTAGATGACAGTAATCGCCGTCGCGGATTTTTCTCTATCAATGCCCTTTGGAAAAATAAAATTGCCGTTTTGGTGGGAGATTATTTATTGTCTAAAGGTTTGCTGCTTTCTATAGATAATGGCGATTTTGATTTACTAAGAATTATATCGGTTGCCGTTCGCGAAATGAGCGAAGGTGAATTACTGCAAATAGAAAAAGCCAGAAGACTCGACATTACAGAAGATGTTTACTACGAAATCATCCGAAAAAAAACCGCAACCCTTATTGCGGCTTGTTGTGCTCTTGGAGCAAAATCTGTAATTGAGGATGATGCTAAGGTTGAAAACATGAGAAAGTTTGGTGAACTTATCGGGATGGCTTTTCAAATCAAAGACGATTTATTCGATTATAGCGAGGAAGCCATTGGTAAACCAACCGGAATCGATATTAAAGAGCAAAAAATGACCTTGCCTTTAATTCATGTTTTAAATACCTGTACTTCGCAGGAAAAAAAGTGGCTGATAAACTCCATTAAAAACCATAATAAAGACAAAAAGCGCGTTAAAGAAGTAATTGCTTTTGTAAAAAATAATAATGGTTTGGCTTACGCCGAAAATAAAATGGTGCAATTTCAGCAAGAAGCACTTTCATTATTAGAAAATTTCCCGGATTCGGAGTTTAAAGATGCCCTTACTTTAATGGTAAACTACGTAATCGAGAGAAAAAAATAATCTCACGCTCTATTCTTAATATTTTTATTGTTAAATTGGTCTTTAATTTAATAATAAAATATGGTTATTTTACTCGTAATAGTTTCGCTTGTTGTCATTTTTGGTATTTACCTCATAGTACTTTACAACGGTTTTGTATCGAAACGCAATATGCTCGAAGAAGCGCTGAGCGGGATAGATGTTATTCTAAAAAAACGATTTGATTTAATTCCGAATCTGGTTGAAACCGTAAAAGGATATCTCACCCACGAAAAAGAAACATTGGCCAATATTGTAAGTCTGCGTAATCAAGCCCTAAATGCTGGTACTGCAGATGAAAAAATACAATTCGACAAGAAACTGGGGAATGCCGTGGGAACTATTTTTGCCCTGGCAGAAAATTATCCGGACTTAAAAGCCAATACCAACTTCTTGAGTTTACAGGAAGAATTAAGCGAAATCGAAACCGAAGTAGAACGATCAAAACGATATTATAATGCAACTGTCAGAGATTACAATATTGCCGTAGAATCTTTTCCGGGTAATATTGTGGCCAGTTCTTTTGGTTTTCCAAAGAGAAACTTCCTTGAAATAGAAGACGAAAAACAAAGAGAAACACCTAAAGTTCAGTTTTAATTGTAGTATAATATGTCTCTAAAAAAAATATTATTTGTTCTGTTTTCTATAGTTTTCTTTCAGGCCCAGGCTCAGGAAAGAATCTTGAATTTTGACGTAAAAATTAAAATAGAAAAATCAGGTACTATCAATGTAACCGAAAATATTACAATAAATGCCGAAGGTAATGATTTCAGGCACGGTCTATTAAGAGTTTTGCCGTTAAGCAGACAAGATAAAGACGGTCATCAAATCGATGTGAAATACACGATAAACTCCATCAAAAAAGATGGTGCCAAAGAAAATTATTTTACCAAAGAAGAATCCGGTGACTGGAAAATCTATATAGGAAATAAAGATATCGATCTTGAAAGAGGTATATATGATTATCAAATTAGTTATACCGTTCCTTTTCAGATAGGATATTTTGATCAATCCGATGAGTTGTATTGGAATGTAACGGGAAATGGATGGAATTTACCTATCGATAAAGCAACCTGCGAAATCACTCTTCCGTCAGGTCATAAATTCGAAAATTTACATTGTTATACCGGATTATCTGGCTCTAAAGCATCAGATTGCATAAGTTCCTTAAAAACGGATCAAGCCATTGCCAGTTTTGCCACTGTAGAGCTTAAAAACTATGAAGGTTTAACGGTTGCTGCATCATTTCCTAAAGGAATTGTTGATCCGCCTACTTTTTTGCAGGAAGCAAGCTCATTTTATAAGCAAATAAAAGTAAACCTGTGGTCTGTTATTTACGGAATAGGAATGTCGCTTTTCTTCTTTTTTAGCTGGAAAAAATACGGCAAAGATCCTGTTAAGAAAACGTTGATGCCGGAATTTATGCCGCCTTTCGATTGGTCTCCTGCTATTATAGGATATGTATACGACAGAAAAATTACGAGTAAAACCTACATGGCATCTGTTATAAATGCTTCTGTAAAAGGTGCCATTAGAATTTTGTCTACGCTAGAAAATGGAGTTTTTAAAAACAAACATACCTATGAAATTGAGGTATTAAATACTCAATCGCAAAAATTAAGTACAGAAGAATCAGATATAGTAAGTGGTTTTACGAAAAAAGACAAAATAAAAGTAGTTGATTCTAACTATAAAATTTTTGAAAAAGCCTATTCTAAATGGCTTAAAACCGTAACCAAACAAATAAAACTAGAAGATTTTTATCAAAACAATACAGAAAAAAAATGGCTTGGTTTTGCCATTTTTCTAATTGTAGGACTCACTTATGAGTTGCTTTCTAATAATAGAGGATATATAAATTATGCTTTTTATGCAGGTCTGATCGTTGCAGTTGCAGGATTAACCTATTGGTTTACAAAAAAAGATATAGGAGTTGGTATGCTTGTTTTAAGAGGTATTCTGGCCTTCTTTATTTTACCCACGGCACTATTTATATTTTTTGTTACGATTCCTTTTTTAACCACGATACAAATGGTGGTTATTGGTATTGTTTTTCTGATGTATATTTTTTACGCAAGAACTTTAGGAAAGTATACACAAAAAGGCGCTGACGCATTACACAGATTAGAAGGTTTTAAACTCTATATGCAAACGGCTGAGAAAGACCGAATGAATATGTTGAATCCTCCGGAACTTACTCCGCAATTATTCGAAAAATTATTCCCGTATGCCATTGCATTGGGAGTCGAAATAGAGTGGGGAAAACAATTTGCAGAAATTTTAGAATTAGCCAAATATGATCCTGCGTGGTATCAGGGGCAGGATACGTTTTACATGCAGCCGGCAATGTTCTTATCCAGTTTTGGAAATTCCGTGAACAGCGCAGCAGTAAATCCTAATCCGCCTTCATCATCAGGAGGATCTTCGTCTAGTTCCAGCGGGGGCAGTGGAAGCTGGAGCAGCGGAAGTTCAGGCGGCGGAAGCTCCGGTGGAGGCGGTGGAGGCGGTGGAGGCGGCGGTTGGTAGAATTTACAAACCAGCAGTTGTCTTAAAAAATATCTTATTAAGGAAACCTTGTATTATTTATGATAGTACAAGGTTTTTTTATTTTCGATTGGGTCTGATTTAGATTATCTTGCCTGAGTGAAGAAAAAATAATGAGATAATCAGAAAATTTGTCAATTGGAAAATTGTTTTTAATTGCTTGTAAAACAGTGTTTTTTAGTGGTTTTTTGGAATTTGGAATTTATTTTTTTAATTTTTTTTCCTCTCCGTGCAACCATTTTAAAACTTAACTCGTCTATGCTAATAGAAGACTATTGCTAAACTAAAACCGAAAGCTTATTAATGAAAATTATCTCCTTACATCAAGATGAAACTGAAATTATAAAGTTGGCTGTCGAAAATAATCGACAAGCACAACAGCAAATTTATAGTCGGTTTTCTTCAAAAATGTTAAGTGTATGCCGACAGTATGTAAAAGACATTCAACTGGCAGAAGATGTAATGATAACGGCTTTTATGAAAGTGTTTACCAATTTAAACAAATTTGAACATAAAGGAAGTTTTGAGGGTTGGGTTCGTAGGATAATGGTTAACGAATGTATATCCTATTTAAGAGTTCAGAAAAAAGTAAAGTTTGTTGAGGATGAAGTTTATATCGAAGAAAGTTTTAATGCAACCCAGAGTCAGTTTTCAATAGATCAGATTCAGTTTTTAATAGACGCTTTACCGGACGGATATAAAATGGTTTTTAATTTATACGCCATAGAAGGATACAAACACAATGAAATTGCAAAGATGTTAGGAATTAATGAAGGAACATCAAAATCGCAATTATCGCATGCCAGAAAGATGCTGCAAACACAGATTAATATTTTAAAAAAACAAGATAATGGAACCGAATAATTTTGAAAAGGATTTCCGTGAAAAACTAAACCAACGTAAAATTGAACCAAGCCATAAAGCCTGGGATCGATTGGATGCCATGTTAAGTATTGCTGAAGAAAAAAAGCAGCCTAAAAACAAAAAACGATGGATGTACATCGCTGCCGGTATTGTTGGTTTTTTATTAGTGGGAACACTCTTTTTTAATCAGAAGAAAAGTGTGGTTGAAATGCCAAAAGATACTGTAGTGATCAAAGAAAATCTACAAAAAGATTCCGTTGTAAAACCAGCTTTAAAGGTAATCAATCCTGTAAAGGCAGCAGTTGCGGTTTCAGAAAAAACAGCAAATCAGAATTCAGTAAAAGAAGAAAAAAGTCTAAATGTACAACCAAATAAAATCCTTAAAACTAAATCAAATCAAATAGCGGAGTCTTCAATCATCATCAAAAATAATCAAGAAAAACAATCTGTCAATAATCAGTCTTTAGCTGTTGAAACTTCTAAAAAAGAAACAGTAGATCAATTATTACAATCGGCCGAAAAAACTATTGTTGCAGAGAACTCGGTAAAACCAAAATCAAAAGTAAAAATCAATGCTAATGATTTACTCCATCAGGTCGACGGCGAATTAGAGCTTTCGTTTAGAGAAAAAATGATTACAAAAGTCAATAAAAACTACCAAACGGTAAAAGTGGCCTTGGCGAATCGAAATCAACAAGAGTAAAAGAATATAGAATATAGAGTATAGATTTTTAGTTCCGGAGGAACGATCCCTATTGTAGCGTCGGGTTTTAACCCGATGGGGATAGAATATAGAATTCACAATTAATAATTAAATAATCATCATCAATCACAATCATCAATCAATTTTTAAAAAAAAATCAATCAATCATGAAAAATTTGACACTTTATCTCGTTGCCCTTATTTTTTTATTTGTTACTAAGGTACTGGGGCAGGAGACCTTTGAATCTAAAGCAAAAAAAATTGCGAATAAAATCGAGAAAATTACCAAAGACGAAAAAGCAGCTTTGAAAGAAGAAGTAGAAGTTGTGAACGTGCAATTGTCTGAAGGAAAAATTACCCAGGAACAAGCAGATAAGCGCAAAAAAGAATTGGCAGAAGCCAGAGCGAGAATTATTGAAGAAAAAGTAACAGTGGCACAAAACGAGCTTAATGATTTGGTTCAGCAAAAAGTAGACGGAAAAATCAAAGAAGATTCATTAAGCAAAAAATATAGTATTGTGTTTCATGTTAGAGACAGAGATCGGGATAAGTCTAAAGATTCAATTCATGGAGAAAAAAGAACAACCTCTCAATTTGTATTTGCCATGGGGTTGAATAATATGATGGTCGATGGCAAACTTCAGGACTCTAATTATAGTTTTATGGGTTCGCATTTCTATGAGTGGGGTTTTACCTACAACAGCAGATTAATGAAAAACGACAATTTATTGCATGCAAAATATGGACTTTCATTAATGTACAATAATATTCGCCCAACAGATAACAGGAGTTTTGTAGTAAATGGAGATCAAACGGTTCTGCAGACCAATGCTATAAATCTTGATGAATCCCGTTTTAGAAATGTTTATATAGTGTTGCCGCTGCATTTAGAATTCGATTTTTCTAAACCTCAGATAAGTAACGGCAAAACATATTTTAAAACCCATAGAAGTTTCCGTTTTGGGATTGGAGGTTATGCAGGAATTAATGTAAAATCGAAACAAATCCTAAAATTTGATCAGGATGATTTAGATTATAAAACAACAATAAAAGGAGAGTATAATGTAAATAATTTTATTTACGGACTGAGTTCTTATATCGGTTACAGAGAATTTAGTTTGTATGCAAAATATGATCTAAACCCACTGTTTGAGGATAATTTAGTGAAAGAAAATAATATTTCACTGGGTATAAGAGTTGATTTAAATTAAGAATGCAGTTTAATTAGTTAGTAGAAAGCACCTTGAAAAGAGGTGCTTTTTTTATGTTAAATCGCCAAATTTCAAGATTCATTTGTGTACTTTTACAGACTTCAAATTTTTAAAAATATTTTACGTTTTGATTTCACAAGCTACTATTGATTCTGTTTTTGAAACTGCTCGTGTAGAGGAGGTTATTGGTGATTATGTTAATTTAAAGCGTGCCGGGAGTAACTATAAAGGATTAAGTCCGTTCTCAGATGAGCGCTCTCCGTCGTTCATGGTTTCGCCTGCAAAAGGAATCTGGAAAGATTTTAGTACAGGAAAAGGAGGGAATTCTGTTAAATTTTTGATGGAGCATTCGCAATTTACCTATCCGGAAGCCATTCGATATCTGGCCAGAAAATACAATATTGAAATTGAAGAAACAGAACAAACAGATGCTGAAAAAGCAATGACGGATGTTCGCGAAAGTATGTACTTGGTTTCTGAATTTGCCAAAGACTATTTTAATAAAACACTTTTAAATTCAGAAGAAGGAAAAGCAATTGGACTCTCTTATTTTAAAGAAAGAGGTTTTACCAATGAAACCATCAAAAAGTTTAGTTTAGGATATTCACCGGAAACCTGGGACGCCCTGACCAAAGAAGCTTTGGGTAAAGGGTATAAACTGGAATTTCTGGAAAGTACCGGTCTAACCATTGCAAGGGAAGACCGTCCTTTTGACCGTTTCAAAGGTCGTGTGATGTTCCCCATAGAAAGTATGTCGGGCCGTGTTTTAGGTTTTGGAGGACGTATTTTAACCAATGATAAAAAAGCAGCGAAGTACCTGAACTCGCCAGAAAGTGATATTTACCATAAAAGTAAAGTACTTTATGGTATTTTTCAGGCCAAACAATCTATAGCCAAACAAAACAATTGTTATCTGGTTGAAGGTTATACCGATGTGATTCAGTTTCACCAGGCCGGAATCGAGAACGTTGTGGCTTCATCAGGAACTGCTTTAACGCCAGATCAGATTCGTTTGATCAATAGGTTAACAAGAAACATTACAGTGCTGTTTGACGGGGATGCTGCAGGATTACGAGCTTCTGTTCGAGGAATCGATTTGATTCTGGAAGAAGGAATGAACGTAAGGGTTTGTGCTTTTCCTGACGGAGAAGATCCCGATAGTTTTGCCCGAAAAAATTCGCATGATGATCTTGTTGCTTATTTGGAAGAAAACAGTAAAGATTTTATACAGTTTAAAGCGTCTCTCTTAATGAAAGAGGCCAAAAACGATCCTATAAAAAAAGCCGATTTGATTCGCGATATGGTCGTTAGTATTTCGAAAATTCCGGATCGTATTCAGCGTGAAATTTATACTCAGGAATGTGCCAGAATCATGGATATTTCTGAGCAGGTATTAGTGAGTACTTTGGCTCAGCTAATTCAAAAAGATCTTGCAGAAGTTAGTAAAAAGCAACAGAAGGAACAAAAACCGTTTGAAGTTTTTAGAAACCAAACTCCAAAACAAGGCAGTTTTTCAGGAGGAGATCCTGAAGATCCAAGAAATGGTCCTCCTGAAGATTATTATCCGGGAGAGCCTGGATATCCGGTAGCAGAACCTGCAGAAAAAGTAGATATTTTGTATCGTTTAGAACGAAAAGTAATTGAGATTTTATTGCTTTACGGAGATAAGACAGAAGAATTTGAAGATGTACTTTTAAAAAATAACGATGAAGGTGAAGTTGTAATGGTCTCTGAAATGAGAGCTTACAAAGTATACCAGCGTATTTATCTGAGTTTGCAGGAAGATGAGGTAGAGCTTTCTAATAATTTGTTCCGCGATATTTTTACAGACCTAATTGGTTTTTATAACCAACATGAAAAATTTAGTCTCGAACAGTATTTAATGCGTTTGCAGCCTGATTTTGCTCAGGAAGTTACCGATATTTTAATGGAAGATGAAAGGCTGACGCTTCACGATTGGGAAGGGCAGAATATTTTCTCGAAAATGAAACACGAAACGATAGCGCAATACGTTACAGAAACCATTATGTCTATGCGTTGGTTTTTGGTGGGTAAAATCATCGAGGAATTAAAAAGCTCTATACAACCTGATAATTCAGATAATACAGAGCTTTTGTCTATGGTTGTCGATTACTCAAAATTAGTTAATGCATTCTCGAAAAAACTAGGAAGAGTAATGTCGAGGTACCATTAAATAATTTCTAAAGTCTTCGCTTTGTTAACTAAGTCAACTAAATTAGTAACATTTAATTTAGTCAATAATCTTAATTTGTAAGTACTGATCGTTTTTTCGTTCAGGTTTAAGATTTTAGAGATTTCATTGTTTTTCTTACCATCACTTAAGTAACGTAAAACTTCGATCTCACGATTGGAAAGTTTTCTGTACAAACGCTCGCTTTTGCTTTGTTTAGCAATAAGAGCCATGTTTTTACGTACAGTTTCGTTGATGATAATTTTTCCTTCGTGTACTTTAATAATAGAAAGACCTAAAGTTTCAAGTTTTTCTGTTTTGTGCACATACCCGGAAACTCCTGCTTTAATTGCATTTGGAGCATACATTTGTTCAGCGAGGTCACTAAAAATTACAATTTTTGTTTTTGGGAAATTTTTCAAAATCGACTTCACTTCGAAGATGCTCGAGAGGCCTTCCAGCTCTAAGTCGAGGATTAGGATGTCAATTTCCTTCGTTTGAAGGATATCTCTAACCATTGAAAAATTGCCTACGTTGGCAACAATTGAAATTTGATCGTGGTCTTTAAAATAAGACTTAACGCCAAAGTGAGTCACAGGATGATTGTCTGCAAGACATACTTTAATCATAATTTTTACCTTTTTTAGAATTGTTCATGTTTTTGGAACTGTAAAATTAATAAATAAATTCTGTAATTAATTGCAGACAAATGTTAAAATGTTTTATTTTAACGTTTTTGGTATTATACAAACTGGAATTGGATCCATTTTATGCTTGTTGCTGGTGTTTAAACGTTTATAAATTTCAAAGACAGATTTTTCTCTCCCAATGAAGTCAGCTGGCGTTTTTCCTGACTCCGCGGCTAACATCGCCCATTCAAGTTCGTCGTAACTTGCGCCCAATTGATCTTCATCAGTACGATTATCACCAAATAATCCATCGGTTGGTGCGGCTGTTAAAATTGACTCGGGAATCGTTAAAAATTCTCCAAGAGCATAAACATCTGACTTCATTAAGTCGGCAATTGGACTTAAATCAACTCCACCGTCTCCATATTTAGTATAAAATCCTACACCAAAATCTTCTACTTTGTTTCCAGTGCCTGCTACTAAAAGCCCATGAATTCCGGCTAAATAATATAAAGAGGTCATTCTCAGACGTGCACGAGTGTTTGCTAAGGATAAATTAACTTTTGTTGAATCTTTTGTAGTAGGCACAGCGCTCTTAAAAGCTTCAAAAGTGTCAGTTAAATCTGTTTTTACATCCAAAACGTTAGGAAAACGCTTTTTTAATTGGTCAATATGTTCTCTTCCTCTTAAAACTTGATTTGGCGCCTGATGAATTGGCATTTCTACGCATAAAACCTGTAAACCCGTCTGAGCGCACAGGGTAGAAGTTACCGCAGAGTCAACTCCGCCTGAGATTCCAATTACAAATCCGTTTGCTTTTGCATTGTTAGCATAATTTTTTAGCCACTCTACAATGTGGATATTTACTTTTTCTGTCTGAATGGTACTTTTTTTAGCCATAATAGTTCAAGTTTTAAGATACAGGGATGTATATTTGCAGAATTATTTTTAAGTATACATTTACTTAAAATCCAGCAACACAAATCTAATTAAAATAAAATGAAAATTTATCGCTTTGTAGTGGTTCTGTGCTTGTTTTTTTTGTCCTGTGAGCAAAAAACCAAAGTAGAAAAAGCAGTCGAAGAAATCCCGGTTGATATAAAGGTAGAACGTTTTGATAAAGTGTTTTTTGAAACAAAACCGGAAGATTTGGAGAAAGTAAAAAAACAATATCCTTTCTTTTTTCCGGCAGGTAATGATGATACTATCTGGCTTAAAAAAATGCAGGATCCTTTATGGAGAGAAGTATATACTGAAGTGCAAAAAAAATACGCCAATTTTGAACCTGTCCGTCAGGAATTTAATAAGTTGTTTCAGCACGTAAAATACTATTTTCCAAAAACTAAAACTCCTAAAGTAATTACCGTAATTGGAGAAATGGATTATAATGCTAAAGCGATTTATGCTGATAGTCTTGTTATTGTTGCTTTAGAACTTTATTTAGGTAAAGAACATAAGTTCTATGAGTTCCCAAATTATCTAAAACAGAATTTTGAGGAAAGACAAATTATGCCGGATGTGGTGTCTAGTTTTGCTTTTAGAAACATTCCTGCCTTTCCGGATAAAAATTTAGTTTCGCAAATGATCTTTGAAGGAAAGCAATTGTATGCAAAAGATTTGCTTTTACCTGAATATACAGATGCTGAAAAAATTGGTTATACTCCGGAACAAATAAAATGGAGTCAGGAAAATGAAGCCTATATGTGGCGCTTTTTTATCGAAAGTGAGATGTTGTATAGCGAGGATCCAAAATTAAATACCCGATTTATTGCGCCTGCTCCGTTTTCTAAATTTTATTTAGAAATCGACAATGATTCTCCAGGACGAATTGGTGCATGGCTCGGATGGCAAATGGTACGATCTTATATGAAGAATAATACGAATGTTACCTTGCCGGAATTATTAAAAACAAATGCAAAAGAAATTTTTGAACAGTCAAAATATAAACCTAAGAAATAATGTCAGATACAATAAACTCAGAGATTAAATTCAATATAGAATTAGACGAAAACCGCGTGCCGGAAAAATTAACCTGGAGTGCGCAGGACGGTGGGGTGCAGGCAGAAGAAGCAAAAGCTATTATGTTGTCTATTTGGGACAGTAAAGCCAAAGAAACGATGCGTATTGATCTTTGGACAAAAGATATGCCGGTAGATGAAATGAAAATTTTCTTTCACCAAACATTAGTAGCCATGTCAGATACTTTTAAACGTGCTACAGACGACGAGAAAATGTCAGACACAATGAAAGATTTCTGTGATTATTTTGCAGAGAAACTCGAACTAGCAAAATAGTTAAATCCCAATTTTTAAAATTCCAAATTCCAATATTGGAAAGAAATTTTAAAAAATATAAAAAATCCCAAATTCCAATTGTAAGGTTGGAATTTGGGATTTTGCTTTTGAAATTTTATTTAAATTGTTGCGTCATCTTGAGTGAAGTCGAAGGTTTGGAATTTGGAATTAAAAAAAAGGAATTTCTTTACTTAACAGATCTTTTATCTAAATCTTTAAATATTCGTTTTAAAGCACCTTCTACTAATTGATCGGTGTTTTTATAAAGCATAATGTTGTCTACAAGTTTACCTGATTTTTGGGTGTTTCCGTTCGGTGGATCGGTTACTTTTGAAGTAGTTCCAATTACATTTTGAGAATAAATAATCTGTTGTAAATTTAGATCGTAAATTTCGACAATTACAGATCCTTCGTTTCTTCCTCGGTCGTAGTTATTTTGATAAAGTTCTAGAGAAGAAAAATCGCTTTTGTTTTTTCTGGTCGAAATATTAATGAAGAAATCAAAACCCGTTCCGTCTTTTAGTTCCTTCAGTTTTGTTTTGCCTGGGTTTAAACTAATTTTTTGGGTAACAAGTAATCCTTTAACATCGTGAATGTAAAATAATCTTTCGCCTAAATGTTTTTTAAAATACTGTAAGGACTTTTCGGTTAGTCTGTCTTTAGAGCTGCTCGGGCAATCGAGCTCGTTTAAAAGCCATTTCCCAGAGGTGAAATCAACTCCTGTTCGTTGTCCTGTAGCAAATGTGTAGGATGCTGTGGTACATGATGAAAAGCAAAACGATATAAAAATAAAAAAGAGAAGCGTAGTATTTTTCATGAATTACAAATTGATTCGTTTCAAATGTAATAGAAAATATGTTGTCTTTGAGTTTGCTGTAAAATATCTTTAAAGGGTTTGACTACGAATAAAAAAAATCCAAATTCCAATTTTAAACTGGAATTTGGATTTTTTTATATTCTTTAGAATTCCCTTCCAATATTGGAATTTGGGATTTAAAATTTGGAATTTATTTTTTTAAAATTGCGAGTTGTTTTTAAAAACTTCCTGATTTACTTCATCAATGTAGCTTAAAACATCATCTTTTCCTGTTTGTTCTGTCGCAGAAGTCACAAAATAATGAGGCATTTCTTCCCAGTTATTGGCAAACATTTGTTTTTTGTAAGCAGCAATGTGCGAATCGATTTTTACTTTACTGATTTTATCAGCTTTAGTAAAAATAATACAAAACGGAATTTCGCTTTCGCCCATATACGACATAAATTCGATGTCGATGTTTTGAGCTTCATGGCGAATATCAATCAAAACAAAAGCGCAAACTAATTGTTCTCTGGTTTCAAAATAATCTGTAATGAATTGCTGGAAAACCGATTTTGTTTTTTTAGATACTTTAGCATAACCGTAACCAGGTAAATCGACTAAAAACCAATTATTGTTAATCTTAAAGTGATTAATCAATTGAGTTTTTCCGGGTCTTCCTGAAGTTTTTGCTAAATTTTTATGATTGGTAAGCATATTGATCAACGAAGATTTCCCCACGTTTGATCTTCCGATAAAAGCATATTCCGGCAAAAAATCCTGCGGACATTTTGCAACTTCAGAATTACTGATAATAAATTCGGCGGTATTAATTTTCATGTTTTTTGTGTTTAAGACCTCCTTAAAGTCGAAAGTTAGGTGCTATAAATTGGTTTTAACGAGCCATTCTTCAAGAATTGTGTTGAATTCCTGAGGATGTTCCATCATAGCAGCGTGTCCACATTTGTCTATCCAATACAAAGTTGAATTAGGCAATAGTTTGTCAAATTCTTCGGCCACATTCGGCGGAGTTACAGCGTCATTTTTACCCCAAATAATACAGGTTTCAACTGTCATTTT
This sequence comes from Flavobacterium sp. SLB02, assembly GCF_009664855.1. Classification (GTDB taxonomy): domain Bacteria; phylum Bacteroidota; class Bacteroidia; order Flavobacteriales; family Flavobacteriaceae; genus Flavobacterium. Next base: position 4,299,469 of record NZ_CP045928.1, on the reverse strand, counting down.
TGGTAAATCTTTGGCCATATTATGACGAATTGCGCTTTTGGCAATCGTTAGGGTTTTGATCAGTTTGATACGATCATTAACCGTTGCATAAACTTCATCTATTAGTTCCGGAGTTGCAATTTTAGGATCGTAAAATACATCTTCAGCTTTCTTTTTGATGTATTCGTAATCGCCTCTTTTAGGGTAGCTGTCTCCCATTGCGCTTTCGTAAAGACCAGAACTTCCGGTAATTACAAGTCCTGCAACTTTTTCAGGATATAGTTTTGTGTGATAAAGTGCGATGTGACCTCCTAATGAGTTGCCTAGTAAAATGACCTTATCATAACCTTTAAAAGTGATAAAATCTTTAACGTATTTAGCAAAGCTTTTTACGTTCGTTTTTAAAATACTCTGAGTATATATTGGCAAATCCGGGATAACAACTTTGTATCCTTTCGTTGGGAAATATTCTGCTACAGCATCAAAGTTACTAAGGCCTCCCATTAAGCCATGTAAAATAACGATAGGAGTTCCTTCTCCAGCTTCATAATAGCTGTATTTGCCTTCTTTTTTGTAGTGTTTGTCCATTTAATTTAATGCCAATTTCAATTGGGACAAATATAGGGTTTAATAAATAAAAATGAATTTTTGCCACCGTTTTTTAACTAGATAATTTTAGTAGAACTTGTAAGTGGTTAAAAATCAGCTTTTATAGGTGTTTTTGGTGTGTTTCCTAAATGTTAAGAAAACTGCATTATAACTAATTTTTTAAGAAATATTATGCATTATTTTTTTGATGTCGAAGTGTTATTGAGTTTTCGTTAATTATAAGTTAAAGTATTGATTGTCCATAAATTAAGGATAGTGGTAAGAAAGTGGTTAAACTTATTAACAAAGTGGTATATTGTGGTAAAATGTGGTAATATTTTTTATATTTTTGCTGTATAACATATCAATGTATTTTTCTTGAACACAATTGTTGGAACATATGAGTGTAAAGTCGATGCTAAAGGGAGGTTAATGATGCCTGCGCCCTTAAAAAAGCAATTGGCTTCTTCTCTTCAGGACGGGTTCGTTTTGAAGCGCTCTGTTTTTCAGCCGTGTTTAGAATTGTATCCAATGGATGAATGGAACTTGATGATGCAGAAAATCAACAAGCTGAATCGTTTTGTAAAAAAGAACAATGATTTCATTCGAAGATTTACTGCCGGTGTTAAAATGGTAGAGATTGATGCATTGGGAAGGTTATTGGTTCCAAAGGATTTGGTAGCTTTTTCAAGTATTTCTAAAGATGTGGTTTTTTCATCTGCGGTTAATATTGTGGAGATTTGGGATAAAGATTTATATGAAAAATCAATAAGCGGCGAAGATATGGATTTTGCAGATTTAGCCGAAGAAGTAATGGGAAATATTAATGACGACGACAATGGAATATCATAATCCGGTTTTGCTTCATCCTACAGTTGATGGTTTAAATATTAAACCAGATGGCATTTATGTAGATGTAACGTTTGGTGGCGGTGGTCATTCAAAAGAAATTTTGAGACGATTAGGGCCAAACGGAAAATTATTTGCTTTTGATCAGGATGAAGATGCTCTAGCAAATGCGCTGCCAGACGAACGGTTTACCTTGATTAATGAGAACTTTAGATTTATAAAAAGATTTTTACGTTTTCACGGAGTTAAAAGTGTAGATGGGATTTTGGCTGATTTAGGTGTTTCATCGCATCAGTTTGATGTTCCAGAAAGAGGATTCTCGACAAGATTTGATGCTGAACTCGATATGCGGATGAGTCAAAAAAATGATTTAAGTGCTTATCGTGTGGTTAACGAATATGAAGAACAGGATTTACGTCGTGTTTTTTTTGATTATGGGGAGTTGAAGAATGCACCACTTTTGGCCAGAACAATTGTAGAGGCCAGAGAGCATTACCCAATTAAAACAACAGACGAACTGAAAGATGTTTTGGCGAAATTTTTACCTGAACGAATTCGAAATAAAGTATTGGCTCAGATTTATCAGGCGATTCGAATTGAAGTAAACCAGGAAATGGATGTTTTAAAAGAATTTATCGAGCAATCTCTTGAAATTCTTAATCCGGGCGGAAGATTCTCAGTAATCTCATATCATTCTCTTGAAGACAGACTGGTAAAAAGATTTATTAAAAACGGAATGTTTGAAGGAGAACCGGAACGCGATTTTTTTGGAAATTTTTCTGTTCCTTATAAAACAATAGGAAAATTAATTGTTCCCGATGATGCTGAGATCAAAATCAACAATAGAGCAAGAAGTGCAAAATTAAGAATTGCCGAGAAGATATAATATATATAGGTAGAAAATGAAAAGTGGAGTATTTGGCATATTAAAAGCAAGATTTCTGTTAAACGATGACGCGGTGAAGAACTGGAGGTTCATTGTTTTTATCATTCTGCTTGCTATACTGATGATTGCCAATACACAACGATACGAACAAAAGGTTTTTGAAATAGCAAAACTAAACAATGAAGTAAAAGAATTACGATCTGAATTTGTAGATCGTCGTTCAGAATTAATGAAGTTGAAGATGGAATCAACGATATCGGATAAAATGCTTGAAAAACAAATTTTCCCGTCAACGGTTCCTCCGGTTAAGATAGAAGTAAAAAAAGAAGAAGAAAAAAGTTTCTTTAAAAGAATATGGCAGTAGACGATAAACATATATCCTACAGAATTTACCTCGTAGCAGTTTTCATCTTTGTGATGGCAATTGCTATTGTTGTTAAGTTAACCAATATTCAATGGGTTGAAGGAGACTATTATAGAAAACTCGCCAAACAGCGAACGGTTAGAAATTTTGTAATTCCGGCAAACAAAGGAAATATTTATTCTGCTGACGGAAGTTTACTGGCAACATCGATCCCTAATTATGAGATTCGATTTGATGCTAAAGCGCCAAAAACAGAAACTTTCGAAAAATATGTAAAATCGTTATCAGATTCATTGTCCACAGTTTTAGGCAAACCCGGAAGTTATTTCGAAAAAGAATTACGAAAAGCCCGAGCCAATAAAAATCGTTATTATTTGATTGCCCGTAAGTTGAGTTATACTGAATATGTGAAAATAAAGGGATTTCCATTATTCAATTTAGGAGCGTTCAAAGGAGGGATTATAATTGAGCAGGAAACGGTAAGAAAACATCCGATAGGTAAAATTGCTGAAAGAACTATTGGTTATGATAAAATTGATCCCGCAACTGGAGTAGAAGTGGGCAAAGGAATCGAGTGGGCTTTTAAAAATTATCTGAACGGAAAAGACGGTAAGATTTTAAAGCAAAAAATTGCAAAAGGACAATGGAAACCGATTCGTGATATCAATGAAGTCGATCCTATAGATGGTTATGATGTGATCTCGACAATCGATGTTTTTATTCAGGATATTGCACACCACGCTTTGTTGAAACAATTAGAAGAATATGAAGCGGATCACGGTTGTGTAGTGGTTATGGAAACTGAAACAGGTCATGTAAAAGCAATTTCGAATCTGGGAAGAGCAGAAGACGGGACGTATTATGAAACTACCAATTATGCTGTAGCAGAATCTCATGAGCCGGGATCTACTTTTAAATTAGTTGATTTAATGGCGATTTTAGATGATAAAGTTGCAGATACAAGTACGGTTTACGATAGTCACAACGGACAAGTTAAATATTACGGACGTTCTGTTACTGATTCGCACAGAGGTGGTTACGGAAAGGTTACATTGGCGCGTGGTTTTGAACTTTCATCCAATACGGTAATGGTTCAGGCGGTTTATGAAGCTTATAAAAATAATCCATCCAAGTTTGTGAATCACATTAAAAGTTATGGATTAGATAAACCATTAGGATTGCATTTTAAAGGAGAAGGAAGACCTTATATACCACAACCTGGCGACAAACACTGGTCAGGTGTTTCACTTCCGTGGATGGCATTTGGATACGGAGTTTCGGTTACGCCTATGCAGACCTTGGCTTTTTATAATTCAGTAGCCAATAATGGGGTAATGGTAAAACCTCAATTTGTATCAGAAATTAAAGAGTGGAATAAAACCATCAAAAAGTTTGATGTTGAAGTGATAAACCCAAGTGTTTGTTCACCGGAAACCATTAAAAAACTAAAAGCAGTTTTAGCCAATGTGGTTAAAAAAGGAACAGGATCAAAACTGTATTCGAAAGATTTTTCGATGGCGGGTAAAACAGGAACGGCTCAGGTAAATTACGGAGGAAAAGAAGGAAAATCGGCGTTGTATTACGCGTCTTCTTTTGTGGGGTATTTTCCGGCAGATCATCCTAAATATTCTTGTATTGTAGTGGTTCATAAACCTAATACATCAAAGAATAATTATTACGGAGCAGACGTTGCAGGGCCGGTTTTTAAAAGAATCGCCCAAAAAATATTTACAGACGCACCTTCTACCAATAAAATAAAAAAACTGGATTCAAGGATTCCAAAACAAGAAGACAGTTATAATAAATATACGGCAGAGGCGAATAAAAAATTAAATCAAATTCCGGATTTAAAAGGAATGCCGGGAATGGATGCTATTGCTTTACTGGAAAATTTAGGTTTGAAAGTAAAAGTAAACGGAGTAGGAAAAGTAAAAAAACAGTCTTTGCAGGCTGGACAAAATATTAGTAAAAACACAACAATAGTATTAGAATTATCGTGAAAATACTGAAAGACATATTATATAAAGTAGCTATTGAGTCTGTAACAGGTTCGACAGAAATCGATATACATAAAATTGATTTTGATTCAAGAAAAATTGAAGAGAAAGATGTTTTTGTAGCGATTCGCGGATCACTTTCTGATGGTCATGATTATATAGAAAAAGCGATTCAATTAGGCGCAGTTGCGATCATTTGCGATACGTTGCCCGAGCATGTCGAAAAAGGAATCACTTATATTAAAGTAAAAGATACCAATACCGCTTTGGCTTTTATGGCGGCTAATTATTTTGGAAATCCTTCTGAAAAGTTAAAATTAGTTGGCGTTACTGGTACAAACGGAAAAACTACAATTGCTTCATTATTGTTTCAATTGTTTCAAAAAGCAGGTTTTAAAGTTGGTTTATTATCAACGGTAAAAATCATGGTTGATGAGGCTGAATATAAAGCAACACATACAACGCCGGATTCAATTACAATTAATCATTTTTTAAACGAAATGATCCAAGCAGGTGTAACGCATTGTTTTATGGAAGTGAGTTCACACGGAATTCATCAAAAACGCACAGAGGCTTTGCATTTTGTTGGAGGAGTTTTCACGAATTTGTCGCACGATCATTTGGATTATCATCCAACTTTTGCAGAATACAGAGATGTAAAAAAGTCATTTTTTGATTCGTTGCCCAAAACAGCTTTTGCTTTATCTAACATCGATGATAAAAACGGACCTGTGATGTTGCAAAACACCTTGGCCAGAAAATTTACATACGCCTTAAAATCGTATGCCGATTTTAAAGCTACAATATTAGAAAGCCAATTGTCGGGTTTATTATTAAAAGTAAATGACAATGAAGTTTGGGTAAAACTAATTGGAACTTTTAATGCTTACAACGTTTTGGCAATTTACGGAACCGCTGTAGAATTAGGAATGGATAGTCTCGAAGCATTACGATTACTGTCTGATTTGGAGAGTGTTTCAGGACGTTTTCAATACATTGTTTCAGAAGGAAATATTACAGCAATTGTAGATTATGCACATACTCCGGATGCTCTGGATAATGTTCTAAAAACGATAGGTGATATCCGTACTAAAAACGAACAGCTAATTACAGTTGTGGGTTGCGGCGGAAACAGAGACAAGACGAAAAGACCAATTATGGCCAAAATTGCTACAGATCTTAGTGATAAAGCAATTTTAACTTCTGATAATCCAAGAAACGAAGATCCTGAAGTGATTCTGGATGAAATGGAAAGAGGTGTTGAAGCTCATAATTATAAAAAATTATTGAGAATTACCGACCGAAAACAGGCTATAAAAACGGCTTGTCAATTGGCTCAGCCAAATGATATTATTTTAATTGCCGGTAAAGGTCATGAAACCTATCAGGAAATAAATGGTGTTCGTCATCATTTTGATGATATGGAAACAGTAAAAGAAATTTTAAATCAACTAAATAAATAATAATCAATTTTAATTCTAAAATGCCACACATTAAAATTGGAGTTTGGAATATCAAGATTGGAATTTAAAATAAAAGATATATGCTATACTATTTATTTGAATACTTGAGAAAAACATTAGACATGCCGGGGGCGGGGGTTTTTCAGTACATCACTTTTAGGTCAGCTTTAGCATTTATGCTTTCGTTACTATTATCAACAATTTACGGAAAAAGAATTATCAATTTTTTACGTAGTCAACAAGTTGGTGAAACAGTTCGTGAGCTTGGACTTGCCGGTCAGAATGAAAAAGCAGGAACGCCAACAATGGGAGGTCTGATTATCATTTTTGCCACTCTTGTGCCAGTGTTGTTGTTTGCTCGTTTGCAAAACATCTATATCGTATTGCTTATTGTGACCACATTATGGATGGGAACAATTGGTTTTGTGGATGATTATATCAAGATATTCAAAAAAGATAAGCAAGGTCTTAAGGGAATTTTTAAAGTTATTGGCCAGGTAGGTTTAGGACTTATTGTAGGAACAGTACTTTATTTTAATCCTGCAGTTACCGTTAGAACAGATACAGGTTATAATGGAGGAGTAAAAGCATCTTCTTCGATAGTTATGCCTGCACAAATTGAAGAAAAATCGACAGCAACGACGATTCCTTTTGTGAAAAACAACGAATTTGATTATGCTGAATTGCTTGCCTGGACAGGTGAAGGATACGAAAAATGGGCCTGGTTGATTTTTATTCCGGTTGTTATTTTTATTATAACTGCCGTTTCAAACGGAGCAAATCTAACTGATGGAATTGATGGTCTTGCTGCAGGAACTTCGGCAATATCGGTACTCGCGCTCGGGATATTCACATTTGTATCGGGAAATATTATTTTTTCTAATTATCTCAATATTATGTATATCCCCAATTCCGGTGAGATGACCGTCTTTATATCGGCTTTTGTGGGGGCGTTGATTGGTTTTCTCTGGTACAATTCCTATCCCGCATCCGTTTTTATGGGAGATACAGGTAGTTTGACTATTGGAGGAATTATAGCAGTTTTGGCAATTGCAGTTCGTAAAGAAATATTGATTGTTTTATTCTGTGGAATTTTCCTTGCAGAAAGTGCTTCGGTAATTATTCAGGTAGCTTATTTTAAATATACAAAAAGACGTTTTGGCGAAGGCCGAAGAATTTTTCTGATGTCACCGTTGCATCACCATTATCAAAAGAAAGGATACCATGAGAGTAAAATTGTAACTCGTTTTTGGATTGTTGCCATCATGTTAGCCATATTATCAATTGTTACTTTAAAATTAAGATAGATGAAGAGATTGGTAGTACTTGGTGGAGGAGAAAGTGGTGTTGGAACCGCTATTCTCGGAAAGAAACAAGGATACGAAGTTTTTGTATCAGATTTTGGAAAAATAAAAGAGAGCTATAAAGAAGTTCTTATCATTAATAAAATTGCTTGGGAAGAAGAAAAACATACCGAAGACCTGATTTTAAATGCCGAGGTGGTAATGAAAAGTCCGGGAATTCCAGAGAAATCTCCCATAGTACAAAAACTGATCGCTGCCGGAATTAAGGTGATTTCAGAAATTGAGTTCGCTAAACCATTTACAGAAGCATTGACTATCGGGATTACAGGTAGTAACGGTAAAACTACCACAACGATGTTAACACATCACTTGTTGAAATCAGCAGGTTTAAATGTTGGTTTAGGAGGAAACATCGGAAAGAGTTTTGCCTGGCAGGTAGCCGAAAATAAGTACGATGCCTATGTGCTTGAACTTAGTAGTTTTCAGCTCGACGGAATTATAGATTACAGGCCGGATATTGCCATTATTACAAATATTAGTCCGGATCATTTAGACCGGTATGAATATAAATATCAAAATTACATCGATTCTAAGTTTCGAATAACAATGAATCAGACCGAGAGCGATTATCTTATTTACGATGCAGATGATCAGGCAATTGCAGAATGGTTAAAAAACAACAAAACAAAAGCAAAATTAATTCCTTTTTCATTGACTGAAAAATTTGATGAAGGGGCTTCTATAAATAACAACAAAATGGAAATAAAGATCAACCAAGAAGAGTTTACAATGGAAACAGAATACATTGCGTTAGAAGGAAAACATAACATGAAAAACGCAATGGCAGCAAGCTCTGTAGCGAAATTGATGCAAATTAGAAATGCAACAATCCGCGAAAGTTTATCTAATTTTCAAGGTGTTGAACACCGTTTAGAAAAAGTTCTAAAAATTCAGAATGTGCAATACATCAACGATTCGAAAGCAACCAATGTAAACGCTACTTTCTTTGCCTTAGACAGCATGAATGTGCCAACTGTTTGGATTGTTGGAGGTGTTGATAAAGGAAACGATTACAACGAATTGATGTCATTGGTTCGTGAAAAAGTAAAGGCTATTATTTGCCTTGGAGTTGATAATCATAAAATCATCAATGCTTTTGGAAATGTAGTAGATATCATGGTCGAAGTAAATAATATGAACGATGCGGTGAAAACAGCGCAACGTCTAACAGAAAAAGGTGATGCAGTTTTATTGTCTCCAGCCTGCGCAAGTTTCGATTTATTCGAAAATTACGAAGACAGAGGAAAGCAGTTTAAGCAAGCCGTTCATAACTTGTAAAAAATAGTTTCAAGTTTCAGGTTTCACGTTGTGTGGGAATCTGAAACCTGAAACAAGAAAAACCTGAAACTAAAAACATGAAGGAATTAGTAAACAAATTAAAAGGAGATAGGGTAATATGGTCATTCGTGGCTTTATTAGCGCTGTTTTCGTTTATGCCTGTTTTTAGTGCGAGTAGTAATTTGGCTTATATAGGTCACGGGACGGGGAATACATTGGGTTATTTAGTAAAACATCTGGCTCACGTTTGTATTGGTTTTCTAATTATATATTGGGTTCACAGAATTCCATATCATTATTTTAGAGCAATTTCAAAAGTAGCGTTACCTGTTGTTTGGTTTTTACTTTTGTATACATTGCTAAAAGGAACTGTAATTGCCGGAGCAAATGCAAGTCGTTGGATTCAGGTACCTTTTATTGGTATTACGTTTCAAACCTCTACTTTGGCGGCTAGTATATTGTTTATTTATGTTGCACGTTATTTGTCAAAAACAAGAGAAGAAAATGAGCCGTTTCAAACCTCGTTAATACAGCTTTGGATACCTGTGTTTATTACATTGGTTTTGATATTACCAGCTAACTTTTCGACCACAGCGTTGATATTTTCGATGGTAATTATGCTGACATTTATTGGCAGATATCCGCTTAAATATATTGGCTTTATCATTGGTTCAGGAATCGGGATGCTGTTGTTTTTCCTTTTGGTAGCCAAAGCATTTCCGGATTCAAGATTCTTCAGTAGGGTTTCAACCTGGGAAAGTCGTATTACGAACTTTACCACAGATAAACCAGATGAAGATGATTATCAAATAGAGAAAGCAAAGATTGCCATTGCATCAGGAAAATTAGGAGGATTAGGGCCTGGGAAAAGTGTTCAGAAAAACTTTTTGCCCCAATCATCTTCAGATTTTATTTATGCAATTATTGTCGAAGAATATGGTTTAGTGGGCGGAGTAGCCATTTTGGTTTTGTACTTATTGCTGTTATTCAGATTTGTAATTGCATCGCATAAAGCCAATACACTATTTGGGAAGTTAGTGGTCGTCGGGCTCGGTTTTCCGATGATATTTCAGGCGATGATCAATATGGCAGTTGCAGTAGAATTATTACCGGTAACGGGACAGACTCTTCCGCTGATAAGTAGTGGAGGTAGTTCGATCTGGATGACGTGTTTCTCTCTTGGGATTATCATTAGTGTAACGAAAAAAGAGGAAGAAATCGCCGAAGAACAGCAAGAAAAAGAAAGAAGAAAAGAAGCGCTTCAGAGATTAATCGATAAAGAACTGGCCGAAGAAGATTTGATTAGTAATGAAAAAGAACCAGTTTATGAAGAAGAAGGAATGTATTCGATAGAAGATAATTCCAGAAATCCGATGAATGCAGTTTTGAATAAGTAAAAAAAAGAATACAAATAGTTTTTTAAAGCGAATAACTTTTAAAAATATGACAAATTATAAATTCATATTAAGTGGTGGCGGAACAGGAGGGCATATCTATCCTGCAATCGCTATTGCTAATGAATTAAAAACGCAATTCCCTGATGCTGAGTTTCTTTTTGTAGGAGCTCAGGATAAAATGGAAATGCAAAAAGTGCCTCAGGCAGGTTATGAAATCAAAGGGCTTTGGATCGCAGGTTTGCAAAGAAAATTAACCTTGCAAAATTTGATGTTTCCGCTAAAATTGGCAACAAGTTTGCTAGAGTCAAGACGAATTATCAAACAGTTCAAGCCAAATGTGGTAATTGGTACAGGAGGTTTTGCAAGTGGGCCTTTATTGCAGGCAGCTGGAGGAGCAGGAATACCAACGGTGATTCAGGAACAAAATTCATTTCCGGGAATTACCAATAAATTGTTGAGCAAAAAAGCCAATGCAATTTGTGTGGCGTACGGAAATTTAGAACGATTTTTTCCTAAAGAGAAAATTGTCTTAACAGGAAATCCGGTTCGTCAGGATTTGATCGATATCGAAAGCAAACGTGATGAAGCAATTGCTTTTTATGGTTTAGATCCTAATAAAAAAACATTGCTGGTTTTGGGCGGAAGCTTAGGTGCAAGAAGAGTCAACCAGTTAATTGAGAAAGAATTACAAAATATGCTTACGCAAGATGTTCAGATCATCTGGCAGTGCGGGAAGTTATATTTTGAAGAATATAAAAAACACAGTCAACAGCACGTAAGAGTCGTTGATTTTATTGAAAGAATGGATTTTGTATATGCTGCGGCAGATGTGATTATTTCAAGAGCAGGAGCATCATCAGTATCTGAATTATGTATTGTGGGTAAACCGGTAATTTTTATTCCCTCGCCAAATGTAGCCGAAGATCATCAAACTAAAAATGCTCAGGCAATAGTAGATGCAAAAGGGGCTATTTTATTGAAAGAATCAGAATTAGACAGTCAGTTTAGTATTGTCTTTGAGGCCTTGATGAAAGATCATGGCAAACAAAAACAATTAAGCGATAATATTAAAAAGCTGGCAATGCCAAATGCAACCAAAGAGATTGTAGATCAGATTAAAAAGTTGTTATAATATAACTTTTCACGAAAATTATAGAACAGAATAAAAATTTAGAACGCTATTTTTAAGCGTTTTGAGTTATTAAAATAATAAAATTACAAAGGCCTAAGTACTAGTTTTTTATAGCGTAAAGCAACTTGTAAATAGCTCAAAATTAAATAGAAATGAATTTAAATCAGATACAGAACGTTTATTTTATTGGCATTGGAGGCATCGGAATGAGTGCTCTGGCCCGCTATTTTAAAAATATCGGAAAACAGGTTTCTGGTTACGACAAAACGCCGTCAATGTTAACAACTGAGTTGATTGAAAGCGGTATTGATATTCATTTTGAAGATAATATTAATCTGATTCCTTCTGATTATTTTGTAGAAAATACTTTGGTGATTTTTACCCCCGCAGTTCCTGTTACGCATTCTGAGTGGCATTATTTTATCGAGAGAAATTACGAAATAAAAAAACGTGCCGAGGTTTTAGGAATTATTACCAAAGACACTTTTAGTTTTGCTGTTGCCGGAACACACGGAAAAACAACGACGTCAAGTATTCTGGGTCATATTTTATACGAAAGCGGAGCAGATGTTACTGCCTTTGTGGGTGGAATAGTAGAGAATTACAATTCTAATTTAATCGGGAACGGAAAAACTGTAACAGTTGTTGAAGCAGATGAATTCGATCGTTCGTTTTTGCATTTACACCCCAATATTGCCTGTATTACCTCGATGGATGCAGATCATTTGGATATTTACGGAACAAGTGAGGCAATCGAAGCCTCGTTTGTTGAATTTGCTTCGAAAGTAGAAGATAAAAATAAGTTGTTTATAACAAAAGAGTTGCCACTTGAAGGTGTGCAATGTGCTATAAATGAAGATGCTGTATATAAGGCTTTTAATGTTCGCATAGAAAACGGAAGTTATGTTTTTGATGTGCAGACGCCATCAGAAATTATAAAAGACTTGCATTTTGGATTGCCTGGAAAACACAATTTGATGAATGGATTGATGGCTATTGCAATGGCTAAGACTTTTGGCACCCCGACCGACTTGATTGCAAAAGCTATTGCTTCATTTAACGGAATCAGAAGACGTTTTTCGTATCAGATTAAATCAGAAAAATTAGTATATATAGATGATTATGCACATCATCCAACAGAAATAAATGCTGTACATCAAGCGGTTAGGGAGTTGTATCCGGATCGTAAAGTGTTGGCAATTTTTCAGCCACATTTGTTTAGCAGAACAAGAGATTTTGCTGAGGGGTTTGCTGAAAGTTTATCGCAGTTTGATGAAGTGTTTTTAATGGATATTTACCCTGCACGTGAGTTGCCGATGGAAGGGATTACATCGCAATGGCTGTTAGGGAAAATGACAAATTCGAACAAAAAAATTGTTGCAAAAAATGATTTATTAGCGGAGATCAAAGCCAGTGATGCGCCAATAATTGTGACAATAGGAGCTGGTGATATTGGAGAGATGGTTCCGTCAATCAAAAAAATGCTAAATGAAAATATTTAATTGGACAAATATTAGATTAATTCTCATTTTAGGGCTTGTTTTATTTTTATATTCTTTTGCTCAACATCGAAATGGGGATCGAAAATTGAAAAAATCGATGGTTGTTTTTGTAGGAGAAAATACGCTTTTTGTGAAGCCGGAAACGGTTAATAAATTGTTGATAGAAAATAAAAGAGACGCTTCCAGTATCCGAAAAGATGAACTAGATTTGAATAAGATTGAGAAAACCCTTGATACGCAAGAGATGATTGAGAAGTCAGACGTTTTTGTAAGTATTGATGGGGTTCTAAAAGCAGTAGTAAAACAGAAGACACCAATAGCAAGAGTTTATGATGGTGATGCTTCTTTTTATATTGACTATGAGGGTAATAAAATGCCTTTGTCAGACAATTATACTGCTCGGGTTCCACTTGTTTCTGGGGCAATAAATAAAAAAAATAACGAAGATTTAGCTACTTTATTTCGCACAATTTATGACGATGCGTTTTTGAGAAAAAACATCATTGCAATTCAAATTATGCCGAATGGTAGCCTAAAAATGTTTAATAGAAATTATAATTACTTCATCGATTTTGGCAGAACGATGAATGTTGATAAGAAATTTAATAACTATAAGGCCTTTTTTCAAAAAGCGGTTTTAGATAGTTCGTTATATAAATACAATAAGATTGACCTTAGGTTTACGGAACAAGTAGTTTGCACAAAATAATAGAAAATGGAAAAAGATAACATTGCAGTAGGTCTAGATATTGGAACGACAAAGATAGTTGCCATGATCGGCAAGAAGAATGAGTATGGAAAGTTGGAAATTCTGGGTATTGGAAAATCCAAAAGTTTAGGAGTTGCGAGAGGAGTTGTAAACAACATTACGCAAACTATTCAGTCCATTCAGCAAGCAATACTTGAAGCAGAAAACAATTCGGGTTATAAAATAAAAGATGTTGTTGTAGGTATCGCAGGACAACACATCAGAAGTATTCAGCATACAGATTACATCAGCCGTAATAATCCGGAAGAAGTAATTGGCGAAAAAGATATTCAGCTTTTGATTGACCAGGTAAATAAACTGGCCATGTTACCGGGAGAAGAAATTATTCACGTTTTGCCACAGGAATTTAAAATCGACGGACAATCGGAGATCAAAGAACCAATCGGAATGTACGGCGGAAGATTGGAATCTAGTTTTCACGTTGTAGTTGGGCAGGCATCATCTATCAGAAATGTTGGAAGATGTATTCAGAGTTCAGGAATCGAATTGTCAGGTTTGACATTAGAACCGTTAGCTTCGGCAGATGCAGTTTTAAGTCAGGAAGAAAAAGAAGCAGGTGTAGCCCTGATTGATATTGGTGGGGGGACAACAGATTTAGCCATTTTTAAAGATGGTATTATTCGTCATACAGCAGTGATTCCTTTTGGAGGAAATGTAATTACAGACGATATCAAAGAAGGTTGTTCGATTATCGAAAAACAAGCAGAGCTTTTAAAAATAAAATTCGGATCAGCCTGGCCCGGAGAAAATAAAGACAACGAGATTGTTTCTATTCCCGGGTTAAGAGGCAGAGAGCCAAAAGAGATTTCGCTTAAAAACTTATCTAAAATTATTCATGCCCGTGTGGTTGAAATTGTAGAGCAGGTTTTTGCAGAAATTAAAGCGTATGGACACGAAGATCCCCGTAAAAAATTAATTGCGGGAATTGTTCTGACCGGTGGAGGGGCTCAACTAAAACATATCAAACAATTAGTAGAGTACATTACAGGTATGGATACCAGAATTGGATATCCAAATGAGCATTTAGCAGGAAATTCGAGCGAAGAAATTTCTAGTCCGTTATTTGCAACCGCAGTTGGTTTAGTGATGAACAGTATCGAAAATAGCACGCAAAGTGCTGTTAGAATGGAGATTGTAAATGAGCAGCCAAAAGTGGTTTACAGAAATGTTCCTCCGCAAGTGCAACAACCTGTACAGCAGCGATACGAAGTAGAAGAAAACTACGTTGAAAGAGTAGAAACTATTGAAGAATCCAGAGATCTCAGAAGTAATGCCGCTAAGGAAGAATCTACTGAAACTAAAATTAGAAGATCATTTTTTGACCGATATGTCGATAAAATCAAAGATTTTTTAGACAACGCAGAATAAAATAATAAAAGAAAAGGATTACTTTTTTGGCCCCAAGTCAAGAAGTAAAAAATGTATTAAATAAGAATTTCAAAAACCAAAAAGATGATGAGCAACTCAGAATTTGGAAGTATTTCATTTGATTTACCAAAAAACCAATCAAATGTTATCAAAGTAATAGGTGTAGGTGGAGGTGGTAGTAATGCTATCAACCATATGTTTAAACAAGGTATTAAAGGCGTTGATTTCATCGTTTGTAATACCGATTCACAGGCACTACAGAACAGTTCGGTACCTAATAAAATTCAATTAGGTATGAATCTAACAGAAGGTCTTGGAGCAGGAGCAAATCCTGATGTAGGACAGCAATCTGCTATTGAGAGTATCGCCGATATCGAAAAAATGTTAGACCGTGGTACTAAGATGGTATTTATTACCGCTGGTATGGGTGGTGGTACAGGTACTGGTGCAGCTCCGGTAATTGCACAATTGGCCAAAGAAAGAGAAATCCTTACGGTTGGTATCGTGACTATTCCTTTTCAGTTCGAAGGAAAAGTACGTCAGGAGCAAGCGCTTTTAGGAATCGAAAAATTGCGTAAGCAAGTCGATTCGCTAATTGTAATTAATAATAATAAGTTAAGAGAAGTATACGGAAATCTTGGTTTTAAAGCAGGATTCTCGAAAGCGGATGAAGTTTTGGCAACAGCCTCAAGAGGTATTGCTGAAGTAATTACGCACCACTATACTCAAAATATCGATTTACGTGATGCTAAAACTGTTTTGTCAAACAGTGGAACGGCGATCATGGGATCTTCTGTTGCCGAAGGCGAAAACAGAGCCAAGGATGCTATCGTTTCTGCATTGGATTCTCCATTGTTAAACGATAACAAAATTACAGGAGCCAAAAACGTATTGTTGCTTATCGTTTCTGGATCAAACGAAATTACATTGGATGAGATTGGAGAAATCAATGATCACATTCAGGTAGAAGCAGGTCATAATGCCAATATTATCATGGGGGTTGGTGAAGACGAAACTCTTGGTGATGCTATTGCCGTGACTATTATTGCAACAGGTTTTGATGTTGAACAACAAAATGAAATTGTAAATACAGAGCCTAAAAAAATCATTCATACGCTAGAGGATGAGCAAAGAAGTGTTCATAATTTATCGAATAAATCAGTTACTTCTTTTGATGTAAATGCAGAAACACCTACTGCAAAATCTGAAGAGAAAATTGTTTTTGATTTAATGGATGATGAAGATACCGAAATGCCGTTTACAGCTACGCATGTTGCTCCAGTTGAAGTTGCTCCAATTGAAGTTGCACCAGTTGCTGTTACTCCGTCAATGAATGTTGCAGGCAATCCATCAATGAATGTTACAGGAAATCCGCAAATGAATAAGGAAGAATTAGTGGTTATGTCTGAGTTTATCAAAAATCTTGACGTAACTTTCGAAATTGTTTCGCCTATTAGCGATATTGATTTTACTATTTCGGCTGCGGAAACTCCGATTTTTCAGGATGTAAAACCAATTCAGCAGGTTCAGCAAAGAACTTTTGAAAGAGAAGAACAAACGACTTTCTCATTCGATTTGCCTCTTTTTAGATCAGAGCCAGAAGTTAAAAAGGAACCGGTTGCAGAACAGGAAAATAAAGTTTTATTCGAATTATCGAATGAGACCCGTAATATAAAAGTAAATGATCCGGTTCAGTTTGTTCCGGTAACAGAGCTTTCAGATAAAGGAATCATCAAATATTCTTTGGAAGAATATATGGAGGTAGAGAATGAGTTAGTAGCGTCAAAACCTGTGGATAAAGTGGTAGAAGATGTAATTCCTGCGGAATTAAATATCACGATGAAGCAAAAAACTGATTTTGCAAGTGAAGCTCACTTTACAACAACTTCAGAGGTTTCTCCGATGGAATTGACAATCGAGGAAACTTTACGTTTGAGAGCTGAAGAAAGAAGAAAGAAACTAAAAGAATTTAATTATAAATTCCATAATAATGTTTCAAGAATTGATGAACTTGAAAAAGAGCCTGCTTACAAAAGATTAGGTATCGATTTATCAAATTCTCAAGCAAATAATAACAATTCGAGAATATCAGTTGGAACAGATAGTAACAACGATTTGCAGTTGCGTTCAAACAATTCATTTTTGCACGACAACGTAGATTAATTTTACAATCCTAATAATAAAGATAGCCCGAAAATTGGATTTAATTTTCGGGTTATTTTTTTTATCTTCGCACAGAATTTAAAATTTGACTTCTACACTTAGCTTTTAAAGTTAATCTTGTTGTCAGTTCGGGCGAAGTCGAGATTACGATTTCAAATATGCATATCAATTATAGGTAGTACCTATTTAAATAAAAAAATAAGATGAGTTTACAAACATTAATCATGGACGAGATTAAAACCGCCATGAGAGCAAAAGATACAGTAGCATTAGAAGCATTAAGAGCCATTAAATCTGAAATGTTATTAGCTGCAACATCATCAGGTTCGAAAGAAGAATTAACAGAAGACGATGAAATTAAATTACTTCAAAGACTAGTTAAAACCCGTAAAGAAAGCGCTCGTATTTTTACAGAGCAAAATCGTCCTGATTTAGCAGAGCCGGAATTGGCTCAGGTTGCTGTAATCGAGAAATTTTTACCTGCACAATTAAGTGAAGAAGAAGTAGAAGCTGTAGTTGCCAAAATTATCGCTGAAACAGGAGCTTCAGGAATTGCCTCAATGGGAAAAGTTATGGGATTAGCTTCTGCACAATTAGGTGGAACTGCTGAAGGAAAAACTATTTCTGCAATTGTAAAAAAATTATTAGTATAATAAAATTCCAATATATAAATTCCAAATTCCAAATGTAAAAGTTGGAATTTGGGATTCAAAAAATTGAAATTTAAGTTTTTGACCACGTAGTTCAACTGGATAGAATATCAGATTTCGGCTCTGAGGGTTGGGGGTTCGAACCCCTCCGTGGTCACTATAAAAATTGAAAGCCTGCAAAGTGTATATTTTGCAGGCTTTTTTATGGTTCGAAAATTTTCAACATTTTCTTTTAGTTTTGAAAATGCCTAGATTTAAAGGAAATTTTGGTTCGAAGTCCATCAAGGATTTATTTTTTACATTAATTATATGGATAATATAATTTTTAAATTCGCCTCCAGCTTATTTCAAATTCAAAATCATGATTAACGTTATAGTAGTTGTTTTGGTGTGTAGTTATATAGTTCTTTCTTTTAATGTTTTGTCGAAATCTGTTCCCACTTTATCAATCAGCCCCGAAAAATGGCAAAAATAAAGTTCGCCGTTTTTATCATTTTCTTTTATGGCAATTATACCATCGTCAAATTCCGCTAAATGAAAATAATCTCCATCATCTAATCCTGTTCTCTGTATTTCAGAGATTCCTGAAATTCGAAATTCCTGAAATTCCAAGCCCTCGGTTTGCTCAATGATTTGTATGTAACCATGTGGAAGGACTGAGTCAATTTTCAGTTTAAATATCTCAATTTGCTGTGGAATTAACGGATTATATGCAGTTTTAATTGGTTTCACTTTTGCAATCTCTCCAATCACGCCATCAAAATTTGGAATCGTCTTGAATTCTGTTTTTTCGATACTGATTACAACTTTCTCATTTGGATCATTGTTAATCTTTTTACTAATTACTTCAATATTGTCTTTTCTTTGAATTCGCTTGGGATTGGGTCTGATTTTCCATCCCCAAATCCTGCCGTCATAAGTATTAAAATCAATACTGTATTTTTCTTCGTTTACTTTAAATCTAATCGTTGCAATTTTACTTTCATCTCGTCTTGGATACTTTAAGTTAGGCGGCATTTTTTTATCTCCATATAGTTCTATTGACATACTCTTCTCCCAATATTGCCTCGATTTACGTTTATTTTCGAAGTATTCAATTTGCATCTTAATCTTGTCAGCTAAATCAGGGTCAAACATAGAAGTAAAAATATCTAAAAGTTTTTTTTCAAGTTTCGTATAGCCTTTATTGTTGAATTTTGGTCTTCGAATTTGAATTAAAATAAATGCTAATCCAAAATATAAAATTATTAGTCCTGCAATTACACATAATAATGTTATCAATATTTTCATATTTAGTATTTCGGTTCTTTACTATGCACCACAACGTTATCGCGCTTCTCGCGCTACAAGTAGTTTGGTCCTAAATTAAGACCTATTTTTGGACTTGCCAAATCTTCCAAATACAAAGCAATTTTTCAATTAAGCCAAATCCCCAAATTGCTTGTAGCTGTTATAGCCAGTTTTTATTATTCACATACAATACACTGACAAGTTTCTCCAACAACATGATTGTCATTTAGTATTCTAACTTCTGAATCGATATAATGTTCCGCTAGGCATTTTCCGCATAAATATGTAACTTGTTCATTTACGCTTACTTGAAAAACAGGTTGAGTTGTACACATAATTTATTTTTATAAAGGTTAATATTGTTTTTATCTATTTCTTTGAGCAAAATCAATTCTATAATAATCTCCATCTTTTTGACCAAGCAAAATATTAAACATTCCGTCGTCTGTAACGTAACTGAATTGTTCAGGAATATTATTCAAATCTATAATTTCTTCGCCAAGTTCATGTAATACTTCATTTAAAACAGCTAGGAACTCAGCTATTACTTCTTTCGGAACAAACAAAGCAACACTTTTCCAGCCTCCATACTCTGAATTTTGCCAGTATTCATATTTAGAAAGGTAATAATGATTTGATTTATGGCTATTAACAATTGCCAAACCTAGTTCTTCGCATTTTTCAAAATTAAGATAGAAAATATTTCTGTCGATTCCAGTTTTTGCTGACAATCTAGTGACAACATCTACATATTCCATGACTTGTCTTTTATGAGGGTTAAAATTGGCTATAACGTTTTGCAGCTACCCGAAGGGCGGGATTTTTGCCACAAAAATGGATTTGAAAAACTAATGTTCCATTAACCACAAAACTATCTTTGGAACACCAATCCCCGCCTTTTGGGTAGCTGCTGTTATGCACAGGTATTTGTCTATTCATTGAAACAGTTAAAGTTAACTTAACGATAGTTTGACCATGTCAAACTTAATTATATCATCTAAATTCAAAATTTCTTCGATGTCCTGTTTCGAAAGTGGTTTGTGATATAACTTTTTAATCACAGGATATGATTGAGATTTTAACTTGTCGCTTTCATCTGTGGAGGAAGTTACAATGTAGAGTTGAAATTTATTGAAAGACTCAGGTTTTATTTTTTGCAGACCGTCTAAAAAGCCCCATCCATTTAGTACTGGCATATTGATGTCTAAAAGTACAACAATAGTATCGTTTGAGTTTTGTAGAGTTTCTAATACTGCCAAACCCATTTCTCCGTTATCACAATGATGACAATAAACTGAATCATCCAATTTGTGAATCATTTTTTGGATAACGAATCTGACGATCGGATCATCATCTACTATAAGTACTGTTTTGTTCATTTCTTCATGTTTAAGTTAAGTGTTGTGCCTCATTAACCATATTCTTTACAATGTCATCCAATTCATTTGCGGAATCTCTCAAATGTTTTAACCACATTAAAGTATCATCAAGACTTTCATTATTATCCTCAATAACATTCATAATCCCCAACATTCTTGCAAGGGGAGCCCTCACAATATGAGACTGTGTCCAGGCAATATTTTTGAGTTTTTCGTTCTGTATTTCAATTTGCCTGACATAATTATTTCTGCTTATTTCAAAATTCTTTCGCTCCGTGATATCATTCATGGCTCCTACCATACGGATAGGATTTCCTTTTTCATCTCTAATTACAATGCCCTTGTCTACGACATCGGAAAAAGTACCATCATTTTTTTGATAACGATACTCGGCAATCCAGTCAGATTGGTTGGGTTTTTCGAGTGCTCCATAAATACTTTGCAATACCCATTCCCGATCCTCAGGGTGAATGTGATTGGTCCAGGTTTCCAAAGTTGGAGTTGTTTTTTCAAATTCGTATCCAAAAAGATTTTTTAAACCAGCCCCCCAATACAGTGTATTTTCTAAGATATTCCAATCCCATATCGCATCATTGGTCGCTTCAGCAACTTTTTCAAAACGTTCATTGGATTGAAGCAGGCGTATATTCGACTCTTTTCTCAGTGTGATGTCTCTAAAATAAACAGACAACCCAGTGGTTGAAGGATATACCGTCACCTCTAGCCATACATTCAACGCAGGGTAAAACTCTTCAAAAGTCAAATTTTCTTGAGTTTCCATGGCTTTATGATATTGTCGGTAAAAGTCGGTCTCAATGGCGTCAGGATATTCATCCCAAAGGTTTTTGCCAATCAGGGTATCCCTTTTTCTATGCAATACCTTTTCTGTTTCTTTATTTAAATAGGTTACTACCCAATCTTTGTTAACATAGAAAAAAGCATCTCCGATACTTTCCAGAATGTTGATTTTTTCCTGATAAGCTTTTTCAAGTTCTTCTGCGGCATGCTTTCGTTCATCTATCTTCTTGAAGTAGGCAGATACCCCGCCCTGCGATGGATAGGTATTTATTTCATACCATTTTCCATCTCCCGGGTAATAATATTCAAAGGATTCTTTTCTCTTTGATCGGGCGACCCTTTGATAAATTTTCCGAATAGGAGTATCTGCAATTGCTGGAAATAATTCCCAAATATTCTTGCCCAAAACATCTTCAGCTTTCTTTAAGAGTAAGTTCTCTGCTTCCTTGTTGAAATAAGTAAACTTCCAGTTTTTGTCCACAGCATAAAAAGCGTCAGATATACTTCCCAAAATCTCACGAATTTGAAGCTCCAGCAACTTGTAAGCGTGAATATCCTGAAAACTGCCATATATCCGTTGGCATTTCCCATGAATCATTTCTACATTTCCAATAGCCCGAACCCAACGCTCGTTCTTTTTCTTAGTTATTATAACAGCTTCAAAGTCAAATACAGCACCAGTTTCAATGCTATTTTGTAAAGTGTCATTTACCATTGATCGAAAATCTTCCCTATAAAATCTTAGACCTGTTTCTAAAGCAGGCGTGAAAGTTTTCGGGTTTGTTTCGTGAAGTTCGTGGACAATGTTGGACCAGTATACTTTGTTACTCGCAACATCAAATTCCCAATTTCCAATTCTAGCGAGTTTTGAAGCCTGCTGGTAAAAGAAAATATTTGAGTCTTGTTTATTCGCTTTCATTTTTCAATTATTTATCGTCTGGTCTATACTTGTGCATAACTTGTATATACTACTGACAGCATCAGACTTATCACCCCAAAATTGGGTATATATGTCTGACAAGGGTCAGGGTTTATTTACTATCAAATATATAATAATAAACTTATAAATAATCAAAAGAACTTTTAATTCGTTGAATGCTTTTCGTGCTGACATGGGTATAAAATTCAGTGGACTTACTGCTTTATTGAATCAGCACAAACACGATTAATCAATAGTAATATTAACGTCGAATCAAAAAATTAAACATCATTTAAAATTTTCAAATCTTCCATTAAATGGTTCGAATTCTGTACCGCCAAGGTCACTAAAGAGGAATAAAAGCCTGCAAAATATGTTTTTTTGCAGGCTTTTTTGGTCGACAAAATTATCAGCAATTTTGTTTGATTCAGTTGTTAAGTTTAACATCTGAAATCCTTCAGTGTAAAACTATTTTAAAATTTGTGGTTTTTAAAGTTGTTTTATTTGCATATTTAATGTTCGCATATAAAATCGTGTATCTTTACCCGTGATTGTAATAAAGAGTTTGTAGATGATTGCCTGGCTCTCCATTTAATATCGTAGAATTCTTTTTTGCAGGCATCAAGTTATAATTAACAAAATTTCCTGATAAATAATAATCATTACTAGTGCCAATTCCTTTTAGGGGTTTTATTAGTTTTTACACTCAACCTTAATAGTAATAGCATATGACATTAATATCCAAAGAAAAATTTTCTGAAGCTGCCGGCCTTTCTAAAATTCCTATCCCCGGATTATCCTCTTATTTAATGAAAGTAATGAAAATTAATAATTTAAATACCATTGTAAAAGAGGGAGGTGATCTTGAGGGTGCAGATTTTGCAAATTACGTTTTAACGAAAATTGGAGTGGAAGTCCAATTTGATGATACGGAATTATTAAATATTCCTAGTAAAGGCGCCTTTATTGTTATTGCAAATCATCCTTATGGCGGTATCGAATCGTTAGCTTTGTTAAGTACAATTGCTAAAAGACGCCCTGATACGATGTATATGGGCAATTTTTTATTAAAGGAAATTCCTAATCTTGCAAAATGTATTATTGCAGTAAATCCATTTGAGAACGTACAAAATTCGGCAAGTATTACGGGATTAAAAATGACGCTCAAAGCACTAAGCGATGGTGTTCCCGTTGCAATATTTCCTGCAGGAGAAGTTTCATCTTATGATTTTAAGACAAGTCAGATAACAGACCCGGAGTGGCATCCTGTAGTAGGCAAGGTTATCAGTAAAGCAAACGTACCTATATTGCCTATCTATTTTCACGGAAATAATGGTTTTTTCTTTAGTATGCTAAAATCAATTCACCCTATGCTGCAAACTTCAAAACTAATTTCAGAGTTGTTTAATAAACAAGGACATGCTCTAAAGATGACTATTGGAAAAACAATATTTTTAACAGAGGTAAGTAGTAAATCTTCGGATCCTTTATTGTTAAAAAATCTTAGAAATAAACTATACGCTCTAAAAAATCAATTGCATAATTAGTACCAATAATTGAATATTTATAAGAAGCTTCAAATAAGGGTAAGAGTAGTTTTTTATTTTTCAGAGCTTTTCTTTGGCTTTTTTACCAGAAAGTAAAGTGATGCCAGAAAAACAATGATGTAAAGAATTGCCAGTGCAGGTTTCTCAAATTTTAGGTTCTCGAAGTCAAACTGTTTATATAATGTTACTCCTAAAATGATTACTATAACCATCAAAGGAAACGATAATGATTTTTTATTTTCCATTTTGTTTAATGTTTTATAAGTATGTCAATTTTGTTTATGTTATAATTATTTCATGAATTAATTCGTTGCTATAAATTTAGTAAAATTGCTGTAATTTTAGTTGTACCACTTGTGAAGTAGTTAAAAATTTATCGATTTAAGATATGTTTTTGTGATACGATTAATTTTTGTTAAGAGTATATAGGCTAGAAGTAGGCTTTCTTGTGGAGTTATATTTAAATCTTGCTTAGGCTAATTTTGTAGTATATTTTATTTCTCTGGTTTGTAGAAAATTTCCCCATAGAATAAAACGCCAATAAATATCAATATACACGAAAAGATCCACGATCTAAATCCAATTCGGCATCCACCAATAAAACCTTGTACGCACATAAGTAAAAGGAGGTAGGCCGCAAAACCAATTCCAAATTTTAAAAGACGTTTGGTTGCTCTTATTTTTTGTGTAAAATGGACAATGAAAAAGGGAATAAAAAAACTTAAAAGAATTGCTCCAACTTTACTATTTGTATTTGCTTCAATAGGCAAAGTCAGATAGCCAATAGTTCCCACTATAATTATGTTTAAAAGAATTAAAAAGATGCCATTTATAATATAAGATGTCATTGTTTTATTCTCCGAGAGCTGATTTAATCCTTGTAAATCGGCTTTATCGATTTGAAGCACATCACAAATCAGGCTCAAAGTTTTTCCGCGAGGTTCATTATTGTTGTTTTCAATTCTTTGAATGGTTCTCAGATTCACTTTTGATAGTTCTGCGAGTTCTTCCTGAGTAAAGCCTTTTAACTTTCGCGCATCGCTAATTTTTTTCCCTATAGAATTCATGGTTTATATCATTTATTTTAAGCCAAAATTATTTAAAAAAGGATGATTTGATAACGGTTATCTTATGACATTTTTATGACATTTGATGTAATTGCTAATGTAAAACTAATTTTAATGGTAAAAGGGAGTAGCTATCTTAAAAAAGTATTTAAGATTAGTTAATGATACAGGGAGAATTATATGTTTTTCTTCTGAATGTTGTTTGTTTAAACGAAAATAGAATAAAATGATTCTTTGGATGATATGCTATTATAATTAGCTGTTTTTTTATATTTAATTAATTGAATCTATTAATTAATGCCAAAAAAAAAGTCTGCACAACCAATTGATTTTGCAGACATATTATTGTAAATATTTTCAATTTTTACAATAATTCTTTAACTTCCAACTCTGCAATAATTTGCTTTTTCATTATGGTATGAATATAATCTTTGGCTTCGGCATAAGAGATAGCATACTTACGCGGAATATCTTGTAAATGAACAGGGAAGTTTGCCAGTAATTTATCATAATAAAGATCTAATTCGCTTTCGTTTGGCATTTCGAATTGTAAACGCAATTGAAATCTTCGCAATAAAGCAGTGTCAATGGTATGGTAATGATTGGTAGCACAAATAAGCAAGCTATCTGTTGGGAAGTAATCAATCAATTGAATGATGGTATTCACCAGACGTCTCATTTCACCAACGTCTTTATCATCGCTATCACGGCTTTTACCAATCTGGTCGAATTCGTCTAAAAATAATACTGACTTTTCCCTAATTGCTTTATCGAATATCGCTTTTACATTTTTCGAAGTTTCGCCAATTCGGGCATTGATTAATGTACTCAGATTAATGATTACAATATTTTTATTCAACGCAGTCGCAATAGCTTTTGCAGTTGTCGTTTTACCACAACCGGAATGACCGTGAAGTAATATTTTGTTATCTATTTTAAGATTGTACTTTTTTAATTCTTCAAGATATTTATGCTCTTTAATGGTTTGGTTTAAAGCAGCTTTGTTTTCTTCGCTAAAAAGTAAATCGGCTAAAGCTATTTTTTCGGTATCGTTTACGGTAAGTTCGTATAGATTCATCTGAATTTTTATTTGGTGCAAAATTAGATTTTATTCTGCAATATTTTCATTCCATATCTCTTTTCCCAAAAAGCGGTTTCCAAAGATCGAAGTCCCAATTCTAACCAGATTAGATCCTTCGGCAATAGCCAGTTCCAAATCCTGAGACATTCCCATAGAAAGTTTTAATTCGTTTATTCCTTCTATTCTCGCCCTGTAAATTTCATCCCTGATTTCTCGCAGTAATCGTAAAGAAGGCTGCATTTTTTCTTTTTCGACATCTAATAAACCAATGGTCATCAGGCCTTTTATTTTTAAAGTCTCGTATTGTTTTATGTCACCAATAAAAGATATAGCCTCATATGGTTTAAGTCCAAATTTACTTTCCTCGAGTGAAGTATTGACCTGAATAAAAACATCCAGATTTCTTCCTTCTTTTTGTAATTGTCTGTCAAGTTCCTGCGCAAGACTCAATCGATCAAGAGATTGAATGCAAGAAGCATATTTCAGCACATCTTTTACTTTATTGGTTTGAAGATGTCCAATAAAATGACGTTCTATATGTAATTCTTTTAATCCAGGATCTTTATCCCGTAACTCCTGCATTTTGTTTTCGCCAATTAAGGTTTCTCCAGCTTCGATTGCAATCCTGATTTTATCGGTAGGAACAGTTTTAGTGGCCAATAACAATTGTACATCTAACGGATTCCTGCCTGAAAGTTTACAGGCAACTTCAATTCGGTTGTGAACCTCTTTTAAATTAGATAATATAATCTCTTTCATGTTGCAAAATTAAGACTTGCCCGACCTAAAGCTGCGATCCAGTTTTTGCTATTTAAAGTAGTCCAGTTTTTGCTTTGTTTTAAAATTACAACCAGACCAGTAATATGTAATAAATGAAAAAACTGGATTATGCCGCTTCTAAATAAGCAAAGTAAATTTGTACTATTAAAAAGATCAATATTTAATAGTAAATAATTAAGAGATAACAATTTATGAAAGTAGCAGTATGGGATACTTATGTAACCCGAAAAGACGGAAAAATTATGCATTTTGATATTCTGGTAGACGAGAATACAAATGATGAAAATGAGATTTTTGAATTTGGTAAAAGTTATTTAAAAACAGTTTCGCAAGAAGGTCAGCCTTTAAGTTCAAAAGAATGCAGATTTTGCCATATAGATAAAGCTCCTGAGGCAGTAGAAAACCAAATTCGTGAAAATGGTTTTTCTATTATTGAAATGGAAAATTGCAGTTAATTATTCTCCAAAAATAGAATCGAAGAGTTTATAGACTAAAAGTGCTTTAGCTTTCAGTTTTTTATAGGTATTCTGAAAGTGCTATAATTCCCTGTTCCATTTGTTGTTCTGTCAGCGATGCATAACCTAATCTAAATCCGGAGGCAGAATTTTTAAAACTAAAATTCTCAGGATTCATGATTTTAATGCCTTTAACCAATAATTGCTGGCAGACGAATGCGATGTCAATTTCTGATTTTGGAACAATCCAAAAGGCCAAACCTCCTTCGGGTTTAGATAAAGTAATTTTGTCTTTGAGATGTTGCTTACAGAGGCTTTCAAAATAATCTCTTTTTGCTTTATAAATTAAGTTCGTTTTTTTAAGATGCCTTTTGATGATACCTTCATTGATAAGATGCAATACCGCTTCTTCCATGATATTATCGCCCTGTACATCGATTATTTTTCTATGTTCACCTACTTTTTCAATACTTTCAGGAGTACTTACCAAATAACCAATACGCAATGCCGGAGCCACAATCTTACTTAAAGTGCCAATATAAATAAAGTTTTGGGTACTTTCGTAACTCGAAATAGGTAAAATAGGACGCTGACCAAAATGAAATTCATGATCATAATCGTCCTCGATAATGATAAATCCGTATTGATTGGATAGTTCGATAAGCTTTAATCTTTTTTTAAGGCTCATTGTTACTGTCGTCGGAAATTGATGGTGAGGCGTAACGTATATGGCTTTTATAGCGTTGTAATTTTTTAGGTACTCTTCGACTTCATCTAAATTCAAACCATCAGAAGTAATACTTACCGGGAGCAAAGCTGCACCGGCATTTTCAAACGCTTTCCATGCCGGTTTATACCCCGGATTTTCGATCATAACATAATCTCCCTTCGAGAATAAAGAATGTGCAGCAAGATACATTGCCATTTGGCTGCCGCGCGTAATGCAAATTTGATCGTGTGAAACATTCATTCCCCTTTTAAAATTCAGCATTTGGGCAATTGCTTTTCTAAATTCAGTATTTCCAAATTCATTGCTGTAGCCCATGATTTGCCAACGCGATTTTCTGTTGAATATTTCTCTGTACGCACGCGCCAGATCTGTCATAGGAGCAAGTCGGCTATCCGGGAGACCGTCATCAAAAATAAGATGTGGTTTTGCCTCATCCTCAATACTAATCGCTTTCTGTTGCTGTTTTTTTTCAAGGCCAATTTCGGGTAATATATCGGCTACGAATGTTCCTTTTCGGTCCATTGTAATTAGCCAGCCTTCGGCAATCAATACATCCAGGGCTTCAATTACGGTATTGCGGTTTACATGAAGTAAACCTGCCAATTGCCTGCTTCCGGGTAAAGCATTACCACTGGATAATTTACCTGATTTTATTGCATTGATAATCGCATTGGCAATTTGCAGATAAAGTGCCGTATTCGATTTTTTGTCTAACTGAATTTCTAATGGCCAAGGTCGTAACATCTGGACTGGTTATTTGTATTAAAACTGTGCTATATTGACAGACCAAAGTTAAGATGTTTTATGACGCAATACTGTAGGAACTTAAATTATATCAAGATGTAAACAACAGAATAAAAATCTCATCAAAAGATTTCGTGAGACTTTCGCACGTTTAATAGGGGATGCCTACTAACATTATTGTATGTAATTGAAGGTTTAGGCTTTACATAAATTTAGAAAATGTAAAAATGAAATTTGCTTAATATAAGAAAATGCTTTTTTTAAATTTATTGGTTAAACCGATTTTATTCTTCCAATATTTTTTCAGTATCAATGGCGTTCTTTTCCTGATAAAGTGTCTCACCTGTTATACCACTATCTCCTAATGCACGCCCTTTTATTAACCAGGCAATCCCGAACGCAAAAAGAGACAATGCTTCGAGAACCAAAGTAGAATATTCGAACCGCTCTAGTTTCTCTGATATTGGCACCAAAACAACAAATAGAATAATTGAATAACCACAAGTTCTGTAAATATTATTTTCGTTTAAGATGCTTTTTGGAGTTCTGGTTTCGTTTTTTTGTCCTATCGTAAAAACATTAATGGCCAGTAAAGCCATGATCAGGAATAGGAGCGCAGCAAAACCATAATGAAGCCAGCCCAGCCATTCCTGATTAGAAGGAATCAGTGTGTAAATTTTGGTTTCTATTTCATTTTTTTCAGGAGTAGTGGGGAAAAAAGCAACGCCCAAAGCCATAATTCCGGCAATATTGGTGAGTAAATTATCGTTTTTCCAGATCGAAACATTTCCGTGACCTTTATACCGAATTAAAAATAAACCAACAGCGCATAAAGTTCCGGTAAAAAACTCTCGTAGATGCGTATAATAATAATGACTGATAGAATGCTGAATATCAGTTTGAAAGTAAGAAATCAAAGAAAAACCGACTAAAAATATCGGAAGGCTTATACCCAGATAGCCAATGGCACGTCTGATTCTTCTGTAGGTGAAAACATCGTAACTCTCCATTTTAATTTCATTGTTGATATCAATTTTCATATTATCGATGTATTTGTTTGATAATGATAAAGTTAGTGAAAATTGAAAAAAAAATGAAAAAAGCTTATTTGAATAAAAAAACCTAAGAGAATGGGATTTTTTTAGAAGGTTTTATTGTCAGGCTGAGGCGAAGTCGAAGTCCTTGTTAATCAGATGTATATTTTTATCAAGGATATTTTTTGATTGTTATTTTTCGTTTTACAAATACAATTGTATCAGTATTTTTCGGATGATCCCATTCTTTATCATTTTTGAAATTAAATCCTTGTACTATAATTTTGATCGAGTCATTAAGTTTTCTCAGATAAAGTTCTTTATATTTTATTTGACTGCTTGATCCTCCAAATTCATTTGTAGAATCAAGTGCTTTAAAACTAAAAGGAACATTTTCTTTATGTCGACTAGTGAAATAAATTGTAAAGCTCAGGTCTTTTTCAAAAGTCTTTTTATTACTATAATAATCAATGCTCGAAATTGCCGAATCTATTTTAAGGGTTGAATTATCTAACAAAGTTTTATTATTCTCAATAGGTAAATAGGTATAGATTTTAGAATGTATTAAATACTTATCGTATGCATTTTGAGGAAAGTAATTGATTACGATATAAACTAAAGAAACAAAATACAGCAATATAATTAATATTTTATATCCTTTTATGAAGGACTCTTTAGTGTTTTTATAAAAATATTTTAAAATGTAAAATGCCTGAATCAGAAATAAAATTAAGAAGAATAAAACATAAAAAACTTTCTCGACTAAGTCATTTTTTCTACTGAAATTATTGATGTAAATATTTAGTATAAAGCTGATGATATAAATGCCTATTAACGTTCCGTATAATGATAAATTTGATTTTAGCACTTTTGAAAAACTAATGACACTCCATTTTCTGGCAATGGTTATTACTAAAATAGAAATAGCCAATGCTGTAATAAAAAAACGTATAATTTCTATAAATAGACTTATTTTGGTATCAATATGAGGCTGGCCGTATAACAATTTGAATTATTTAGTTGTTGATTTTTTCTATTCTTAATTACTACTCAGTCAAAGGATTGTAGTTTTTATATCTTGTGTAAACTTCTAAATCCTTTACGAATTCTTTTTTTACCGTTTTGTGTTTTCCTTTTTTGTCGATGGTATAAATTTCTCTATTATCATTGTCTAGCGAAACGCCCGCAAACTCTCTTAAGCTATCTTTTTCTATTTTTAAAAATACCGTTGAACTTCCTCCGTAAACCAGCCAGGCATCTACACAATTTAAGAGTTCGTTATATTGTAAGTTAGGGTAATGATCGGAGTTTTTCATCAGAACGAATTCCTTTTTTGACAGATCGAAAATAAGTAGTTTTCTAATTTCATTCGCGCCTCTTGCAGCAACCGAAGATTGAAAGGTAAGGTCATTGAATCCGTCGTTATTGAAATCTGTAAGTTCGGCATCACAATTTGTTATGCCATCTTTCAGGTATTCCAGTTTTTGTTTGACCAACCATTTATTGTTTCTTTTTTCGAACAAATTAATTTCAACATAAGTGCTGTCATCAGATCTAAATTGGTTAACGGTTAATTTAAATTTTCCTTTTGTTCCAACCTGAGTGCTATCTGTAAAAGCTTCTTCTAAAACAGTTTTGGCGGTATCTATTTTAGTTTCAGGTTTAATGCTCTCTTTTTTTGTACTGAGTTTTTTAGACAGAGATACGCTTTGTTCTTTGCTTTTTTGCGAGCAGCTTACTATCGAAAATAATAAAACGAGAAGTATTAATTTTGTCATTATTGGTTTACTTTCTTAGAAAATAAATTCTCTACCACCCATGCCGGCCCAATCATCAGGAACTGAAGATCTTTTAGGAAAGATGGTTTTTTGCCTTCGATATTATGACCGTAAAATTGCCCGATCCAGGCGATCACAAAAACACCTATAGAGAAAATCCATAAAGGTACAAATTGACCTATATAATAATTTACAACCAAACAGATCGCCGATAAAATCGCAATCTTAAATGCCATTGAAACAGATAAGCGAATATAGAAAATGAGCACAAAAATAAGCACCACGGCAGCCCAATTTTCGATAATAGGGGCATGTAGTTTTAAGATATTGGCAATAAAACCACTTGGAATGCTCATTAATAATCCTACTATAGAAAAGTAAATTGCAGGAACACATATATAATGTATCGCTTTGTTTTTTGGATTTTGATGACTTACGGCATATTCATCAAACCATTGTTGTAATGTTCTCATTATTTTGGTTTTGAGGTTAGTTGCGTAAATCTAATCAAATTTCTTTTTCGTTGATCGATTTATGAATTTGACTTAAAAATTAACCGAAGAAATATAAGGAATCAATTTTTAATATGGATGCAGCGGGACAAGTCTCCGGCTCTTTGAGTTTTTTAAAATGAGCTATTTATGACAATAAGAAGATAAGTTTTCTTCTAAAAACTAAGCCCTGATAGAAGTGTAAAACCTTTTGTGCCGGTCTTCGGCACAAAAGATTACTTTACTTAATTTTTATTTTATTTCGGAGTTCAGTGAACTTCGTTTGGAACGGATAGAAGGATTAGCCCCTAAATATTTACAGGAGTATTTGCATATTCAAAAACATTATCCCAAAGTTCATCGATGGTAACAAGGGCTTTGTCTAGCGGAATAACTTCCCATTTTCCGTTGGTTTCTATGCCAAGGCCAATATTTTTAAGTTTCAGTAAAGCGTCTTTTACATTAAAATCAAGATCTGTATGGAGCTTTGTTATGAACCAGGATTCTATTTGGTTATCGAGTTCTTCGGCGGTTAAAGGTTTGTCGCTTTGGTATAGAAAAGTATACGCCAAAATGGTTTCTTTAAGGACTTCTTCTTCGGAGGAATTCAGCAGCGAATAAAAGGCGCCGCTGTTGTTCCCGAGATTCTTAAAATAGAGACTGTCTGAAAGTATTTTAGAGTATTTGATTTTCTTGTTTACAAAATTGCTGTATTGGCGAAACAGGTACAGCGACAAAACGCCAAGGGCAATTAAACCCTGATTTAGCGAGGCTTTACTGTTTAATAAATCGATTGTCTCGCCAGATTGATAGGCCGCATACATACCAATTAAGGCCGGAACTACGGTGGTACTTAATAATGAGATGCCGCCGCCAATACCGGGAACCCAAAAGAATAGTTTGTCTCTGGTAGACATTCTGGGGATGGCGTTGGGAAAAATGGTTTCGAGATCGTTTTTCGGAACACGCTTAAAGATTTTTAAGGCGATCGTTCCCGGATCAATTGGCATTTTACCTAATTTGACTTTGTTTTCGCTTAGGTATTCTTTTTCGTTATAGTTGAGGTAAATCAGGACACGATCGTAGTATTCGATTTCGATTTCTTTTTTCCAGAAAATATATTTCTTTACTTTTTCTTTTGCCTGATGGTGCCCTCGAACATATAATTCGTAATCTTTGAAGGCATTAAAATCTATTGAAAGATTCAGGCCTATTAAATCCGAATCTTCAAAGGCTTTGTCGAGAGTTTCCTGATCTACACGACGATAATTGCCTTGATCTAAGACTTTTAGAAGGGTTTGTTTGAAAATAGAAAAATCACTTTTGCCCAAAAATGCCTGACGCTCTTTGAGACTTAAATCCGGATCGAATAAGGCGTAGTTTTGCTTTAGGTTTCGGTTCAGGTTAAAGGCTTCGTAATGAAAATAGTGCTCGATGATATCAAATAATTTTTTGAAATCTTCGACCTTTTTTTGATCATCAGTGAAAGTGGCTATTTGTTGTTCGAGTAAGAATTCCTTGTTAAAGGGAATATAATGTTCTCGCTTCATACATTTTTGGCTTAAATTTAGTGGTATTTCTAAAACGCAAAAATACCATCGGAAATTTGATTTCTGAACGGATTTTCTATTAAAATTTAGTTATTTTCTTTTAAAGGTTTAAAGACGGTAGAGATATGGGTATCACACAACAATTCGAGCAGAATTTTGCAAATAACGCACTACAGATTATCGTAAATTTGGATAGGTTTGCTTTGAAATAAAACTCAAATTTTAAACTGGAAATTAAAACTTTACACCAATACATCCTGATATGGAAAATATACATACTTCTAAAACTCAAAATTTTGTTAGAATACTTTTGGGTATTTTTATGATAACAGCCGCCATTGGTCATTTTACTTTTCAAAGAGATGATTTTCAGGCACAGGTTCCTAATTGGGTTCCCCTTGATAAAGATCTTGTGGTAATACTCTCCGGAATTGTAGAAATTGCCTTAGGTCTTGGTATGATATTTTTAACCAAATATAAAGTACAGGTAGGAATCGCGCTGGCTTTATTTTACGTTTTGGTTTTTCCGGGTAACATTGCACAGTATCTAAATGGTACAAGCGCTTTTGGTCTGGATACTGATCAGACCCGTTTGATAAGATTGTTTTTTCAGCCCGTTTTGATTTTCCTGACGTTATGGTCTTCGGGGGCAATAGCTTTCTTTAAGGGATTAAAACGCTAAGGAACTAATTTGCTAAGGTTTTTTTAGGAAAGGGGCAGAGCAACAAAGGTTCAAAGGGGCAAAGTTTAGAATTTTTTACTTTGGATTTTTTTCCCGTTTAGAATTTCAGTATTGGAATTTATTTTCCCAATACTATCATCATTATAGCTCAAGCCATTTCTATTAACCTACCTTACCAAAAAAAGGATGGCGATAGAAGAGAAGGTTAGGCAGGTTGAAGCATTATTTGATCGTCTTGAAGTTGAAATTACTGCTTTTCAGTCAGAAACTCATTTGTACTGTAATGCGGGTTGTGGCAAATGCTGTACTACGCCTAATATCGATGCTTCGCCTTTAGAATTTTTACCTTGGGCATTTCATTTGTTTTTGAATGGTAAAGCCGAGGAAACCTTAAGACTTTTGAATCAGACTAATAATCATAATTGCCTGATATACCGTCCGCTTTCTGTCTTAGAAGATAAAGGAAATTGTAGTAATTATCTTTACCGTGGGCTGATATGCCGACTTTTTGGCTATGCCGCTACTACCGATAAATATGGAAAACTACGTTTGGCTACCTGCAAAATTATCAAAGAAGAACAACAGGAAAATTTTATCGCTGCCGAAGAATCTATTAACAACGGTAAATATGTCCCGATTTTTACGGATTATTATATGCGATTGGCGCAAATAGACATGAGGATGGGCGTTATTTTAGTACCCATAAATGAGGCGCTCAAAATAGCAATCCAAGAAGTTTTGCATTATTACGCCTACAGACCACTTCCGGACGGACTTGGCAACATAGCTTAAGTTTCTTTGTGAAAAGAAGTTCAAAGTGGCAAAGATTGGAATTTGGAATTTATTAAAAGATTTTGGACCAAAGCTTCGGGATATTTTTGGTGCATAATCAAAGCTTGTTTCATTTTATAATTTGAAATATAGTTTGTTTCTAAAAAATGATTTATGTCTTTTTAACTTTATAATTTTATAAGACTTTTAAATACTGTTTAAACTTTAATAAAGAAATGGATCTGTAAAAAATAGAATGATCTGCAACAGTATTGATCGCAATGTAATTTTAAAAATTAACGTGTTAGTTGCCGCATAGTAGGCTAGACTCTTACTATTTTTATTTTACTTAATTTAAAAAATCATTTTATATCCCTCCCAAACGAATTGCACAACGCAAAATTTGCCGAATATATCGAATCTATCAAAATCATGTATTTGGTAGACGATCGATTTAAATGATTTGTGATGATTATTGTATCAGTAAAATAAATGCTGAAAAATTCAGGGAAAAACTCGAGAGGGATTTCCAGCATCAGCTCAAATATGAGCTCTTATCTAAAGAGCTAGAAGAGGAGATCCTGATTTACATCATGAAAAATACTTAACTTAAAATCTGTTTTACTACGATTCGAGAACTTGCTGTGTTTTCTTATCGACTCCTCTAGATTTGATCTGGATGCCTAAAATTTATAAGTGCGATGGTGCTTTATAAGTTACAGGTAATAGTATGTCGTCTTTGGGAACAAGTGTTGATATTGTTATCCATAAAAAGGTATATAATCATAAGGAGACAGTATCATTTGGGGAGAAATATATCTTGTTTATGTCAACAATGATGATAATGAATTCTTTTTTATCCTTTTTTAAAACAATCTGAGCAGGAATAATTTGTGTAGTTAGTGGCGCAAAATCCAGATCATTAAACTATAGAATTTCCTTTAAGCAGTATTAAGGCATTGTCTTTGGGAATGGCTTCAATTACTGTAAATTTTCAGTTTTGGAATTTAAGCTACTAAGGTAGGGGGCTTGTAAAAAAAATTAAATAAATAGAAATAAAAAAAAAGTGAGACTTTTAATCGTTGGCGTCGATTAGAAATCCCACTTTTATTGTTCCAAAAAAAAGTGACAGCATTTAATATTTTCCTTTCGGTAAAATGATAAATCTTGAGTAAAAATTATTTACCGCAATTTTACCACTAAATATAGTTTTGGCAATAGGTATTTATACCTGTTTTTTAAATTTAGACACCAGGACACTAAGACAATAAGGCTTTTTATTTTGAGGCTTTTGATATGAAGATACTAAGGCTTTTTTGCTGAGGTTTGTTTTGCCCCGAAGTGGCTAAGTCACAAGTTTTTTGTTTAATGTTGTACGATTATTTGGATTAATTGAGTTCAGGGCTTTTTAATTCGATTATTTTTTCGACGTATTGTATAAGGTATTTTCTTTCTACCGAAAATATAGCATCTTCATCTTCTGTTTTTAGGTATAAATCGGCGATGCTTTCGGCATCCATTTGATTGTTTAGGTAGTGGTGTTCGGCGTATTTTATAAGATTGTCTAAAAAAAGTTCTCGTATTTTTGCTTTTTCGAGTGTTGCTTGGTCTCCTTCTTTTATTTTTTCCATTTCAGATTCCGTTAAATCTATAGTGAGGTACGTGTAGTCTACAGGAACTTTTGCCAGCATTTCTTTGTCTACTTTTCCGGATCCTAAGCAATACGCGCAAGGGGCGGGGGTCCATTTTAATTCTTGGTTCAGGCGTCGTATGTCATCCCAATCCACAAAAGCTTTTCCTAGGCATCTCGGGCACTCTATATTTGATTTTCTAAATAGGAAATTAAAAATGGTCATTTTTCTCTACAATTATTTAGCGATTAGTGGCGTCGCGAATATAATTATTTATGTAAGAAAAATTGGTTTAGGAATGCATTTTTTTTAAGGAAACGATTTATGAGTCCTGAGAATTGAACATTTTTTTAGGGTAAAGAGAACAGTTGGTTTTTATAATCTAAATTTTTTGTTTTGTGTATTCTACAGATTTAAGCCTTTTTTTTCATCAAATAATAATAAACATTTTCTGCGCCATCGGCGACAATATTCGAATGTATAAATTCGTATCCGTAGGCTGCCATAAAGTTTAAAGCATCAATAATAGAGTTAAATACTAAAACTTCTCCATTTTTATCTATTAAACGCGCTGTCTCATTATTGTTCGACATGAGTTTTGTTCTTTGCCCAATGTCTATCAAAATCCTAACTTTAGAAGACATGTATTTTGAAGTTCCAATAATTTGAAGGTATTCTACATCCAAATCCTGAATAGGAATTCCGTTGATGGTTTGTGCAAAACCAGAGAAACTGAATAATAGTGTAAGGGTAAGAAGTAGTTTTTTCATGGGTTAATTTAGGTTAATAATTAGTGGTTTAGCTAAGATAATTTTGATGTTAAGATTGCAATTTTTGATTTATAGCTTCGATACAGGCTTTTTTAAGAAATATCAAGATTTATACCACAAAATAAAAACTATCAAGTGTTTTATCATTGATTAACAAAAACAAAAAAGCCCAACAAAACTTGAGCTTTTCAAATTGTCTAATTTTCAAATCTACTATTTATCTAATTTGCAGATTATCCAACAAAATTTGGTATTTCCTCCCAATAGGAATAATTTCGCCATTGAATATGGTAAGAGATTTAAAAGTTACAGCTGTAATTTTGGTGATATTTACAATAAAGGAGCGATGAACTTGTACAAAATTGGCGTTGTCAATTTCTGTAGCAATACTCGAGAGTGAACCGTAA
Source organism: Flavobacterium sp. SLB02 (assembly GCF_009664855.1). Classification (GTDB taxonomy): domain Bacteria; phylum Bacteroidota; class Bacteroidia; order Flavobacteriales; family Flavobacteriaceae; genus Flavobacterium. The sequence continues at coordinate 4,261,816 of NZ_CP045928.1, read as the reverse complement.
ATTATGATAGGAGATTTTAGTTTGGTGCTGTACAATTTCATGTAGTTGCCCAGGCTTTCGATATAAATAATATCGCTTAAGAGGGTTTGAGTCATTTGTCCGTTTACGCGGTGCGAGAGGACTTTGGTATTGGTAGTAGTTTCTTTTTTTATGGTAGTGCCGGAGAAATAAATCTTGGCTTTTTCAATCGCTTTTGAGAATTTTTCGAACGAAATGGGTTTGAGTAAATAGTCTATAGCATCGTTTTGGTAAGCCGAAAGAGCAAAATCAGAATAAGCTGTGGTGACAATGGTAAGCGGTCTTTTAGGCTGTAACTCCATCAATTCGACACCGGAAATTACGGGCATATTAATATCCAGAAAAATAATATCATAGGTGTTTTCGTTGAGCATTTTTACCGCTTCCATACCACTAAAAGCACTTCCGGAATGTTCCAGATCGTCAAATTTAGACATGTGTGATGCAAGCGCCTTATGTGCCGGCGATTCATCGTCTATGATAAGACAGCGGTAGGTAAGTGCCATATTTTTAATTTTACCATAAAGATATTCTTTTCTTTCTTGCAGTTCAGTTCATGTCGTAAGCCGTAAACTTCCAGACGTCTTTTTAGGTTTTCGATTCCAATTCCCGTGCTCGAAAGTCGTGAACCCGATTCGAGATAATTGTTTTTTAAAGTAAAAGACAATTGGTTGCACTTTACCTTAAGATCTATATTTATAAAAGGTTTTGGAGTTTCTGCCGAGAATTTAACAGCATTTTCAACTAGTGGCAAAAAGAACAAAGGCGGAATATCGATATTGTCATAATCGCCTTCAAAAAGCTGAGTGACCACAAGGCGTTCGTTTTGAAAAGTATAATATTCGATGTATTTTTTGATAAAGGCAATTTCTTCTTCCAGAAAAACATAATCCTTTTTAGTGGCTTCAATCTGATAGCGGAGCATGTCCGAAAGATTCAGGATTCTGTCCGGTAATTTATCAGGATCAGATAACGATTCTCCGTATAAATTATTCATGGCATTCAGTAAAAAATGCGGATTCAGTTGCTGTTTCAAAAACGAAAGTTCAGATTTGAAATTCATGATATCCTTATCTGCATCCCTAATTTTTTTAGTGATGACAACATGAATAAAATAGAAAAACATTCCGTTGATAATCAGTGATAATATTTGAAGCGTTTTGAAATTTCCCAGACCAACCAGCGGAAAAAACCAATTCATAAAAAAGTAAAATGAAGTCCAGTAAATGACAAAGAGTGTAAAGAATGTTTTCAGTTTTCTTTTAAATAAAAAAGGCCTGATGATAAAAACGTTAAAGATCGTTACCCAGATAATACAAGGTAAATACCCAACGGCTATTTTACTGAGCATATAAGACCAATCGCGACCGTCTAATTTTATTTCGTCATAAACACAAGCCAAAATAACCAAAATTATAAAGGCGTTGACAATGATGTTGCGCAGAAAAAAGTTCTGATAAATTTTTAAAATCTTCATAACGGCAAAAATAGGCTAATATTATAGTTTGTAACACTTTGTAAAGCATAATTTATACAAACGCCATTCGTATAAATGATACGCCATTTGTATAAATATGCTATTATAATAGATGCTTCGCAGTTACTTTTGCCGAGGGTTTTAATCCTTTTCCAGTAAACAAATTTTAATCTTATACCAATTTATGAAAACAAAAATCATTTGTGTTTTATTCATTTGCGTGTCGATACGAACTACGGCTCAGGAAAAAGAAGCGCCTATGAAAACGGTGGTAAAAGCAATAACGGATAAGTTTCCTACTACCCGAATTCTGGATGTGCAATACGAACAATTGGGACCAACAAATTATGATTCGAAGCTTTTTGGCGATCGTTATGAAAGAGGCCGAATCGACCATCACGACCGACTAAAAGTAGCGATCAATGTGCCGTTTTTTGCCACAGCATCAAAACGTTTTGTGCTAACGGGTTCTTTGCGTTATAAATACGAAACCTATGATTTTGGTGATGTTTATAATTATGCTGCGGCTTCTGCCTACACAAAACCAAAAGAGGAATTTCATTATTTTGCAGGGGCTGTGAGTGCCACTTATATGTCGACACTTTTTCGCAAACCTGTTATTTACAACGCCACCGCCACAGTGGACGGGAATCAGGATAATGTACAGCGCGTAAAAGGATTTGTAACTGCCAATATCGTTCTTAAAAGAACAGCCAATACTACGATTACCGTTGGAGCTTTGGCCATGTTGGATCCCTCATCAATTATCCCCATTACGCCGCTTTTTACGCTGAATCATAAATTCGAAGATTCAAAATGGGATTTGGACTTCATTCTTCCCCAGCGTTTATTGTTCAGAAGGCAATTTTTAGAAAATGGAAGAATTTCCTTAGGAACAGAACTAAATTCTGAAAGTTTTTATTTAAATTTAAATGCTTCAAATTTAAAAGGAATTTACGAGTTAAATCAGTTGGAACTAAAGTCCGGTATTACCTATGAATACCGTATTACAGCTCAAATAATTGGTTTTTTAAAAGGAGGTGTTAATAATATTTTGAGTACTCGTGTAACAGAAAGAGGTGAACGAACGTCTAAGTATATTTATGAGCACAAAGAAGATGCTCAGGGATATTTTAGATTTGGAATCTCATACAATCCTTTTTAATCAGAATTAGTTCTATAGTTCATTTATTGTTTTTTATTGTATTAAAATAAATAATTATGGTTGTTGAAGTTTTTAAAACAAATGTTCAAAAAGAAGCAGATACCAATTACATCATTGCCGTAATCCTGACGCAGTTTCCTGATTATAAAATTAATTTTGATCTCGAAGATTGTGATAAAATATTACGTGTCGAAGGTGTAGATCTCGAGCCCAATAATATCATAGACTATGTAAATTGTCTGGGATATACGTGTGTGAAATTAGAATAGTTTATTTTTTTTAGATTACTAATGAAGCACTAAGATTAGTTTTATTTATTGCTGTAATAAAATAAAAACAGGTATAAATACGCAGCTTTATATATCATTTTATAAATAATTTTGTACGATAATTTCTTTTGAAAATTAAGTTATGACAAGTTTTATTCTTTCACTTTTGGTTTTACTTTTAAAACAGCTTAGTTAACTGTTTTGATACCTTATTATTTTTATGATGCTTTTTCAGATTTGAAAAGGTTAATGCTCTTTTGGTCATTATTTTCTACATTTGTGGCCTATGAAAAAAGCGCTCCATCTCTTTGACTTTACCCAAAAAGTAAATTACAAAAACGAAATTTTAGCCGGTTTAACCGTTGCCATGACCATGATTCCTGAATCGTTGTCCTTTGCTATTTTGGCTGGCTTTCCGCCTTTGGTGGGTTTATATGCTGCTTTTATTGCCGGTTTGGTTACTGCTGTTTTTGGTGGAAGACCCGGAATGATTTCGGGCGGGGCAGGAGCAACTGTTATTGTTTTGATTGCCTTGATGAAATCCCACGGTATAGAATATGTTTTTGCAGCTGTCGCCCTTGGCGGTGTCGTGCAGATCTGCATCGGACTTTTTAAACTCGGAAAATTTATTCGCTTAGTGCCTCAGCCCGTTATGTTTGGTTTTGTAAACGGATTAGCGGTCGTGATTTTTATGTCGCAGCTCGAGCAGTTTAAAACCGTTGTAAACGGACAAGTTTCATGGCTGCAGGGTACTCCTTTGTATATTATGCTGGGTTTGGTCGCCTTAACAATTGGAATCGTTTTACTTTTTCCGAAATTGACCAAAGCAGTTCCGGCTTCCTTAGTTGCGATAATGGTGGTTTTTGCCATTGTCCTGATTTTTAATATCGAAACCAAAACGGTCGAGGATATTGCCTCTGTTCAAGGCGGATTTCCTCCGTTTCATATCCCTGATATTGCACTTTCTTTTGAGACTTTCAAAGTTATATTTCCCTATTCTGTAATTGTTGCTGCTGTTGGTTTAACCGAAGGTTTGCTTACGCTGAATTTAGTCGACGAAATTACCGGAACACGAGGCAACAGCAATCGCGAGTGTATTGCGCAGGGAAGTTCGAATATTTTAAATGGTTTCTTTTTTGGAATGGGAGGTTGCCCAATGATTGCACAGACTCTGGTGAACCTTTCGGCAGGTTCAAGAGCACGACTTTCGGGAATTATTGCAGCACTGACGATTTTATTGATTATCCTTTTTGGTGCGCCTGTAATTGGTAAATTGCCCATGGCGGCTTTGGTAGGAGTAATGATGATGGTAGCAATTACCACTTTTGAATGGGCGAGTTTCAGAGTCATCAATAAAATGCCCAAACATGATATTTTCGTTGGAATTTTGGTAGCCGTAATTACAATTGTATTGCACAATCTGGCTTTGGCGGTTTTAATTGGTGTGATTATCTCAGCCCTTGTTTTTGCATGGGAAAGTGCTAAAAGAATCCGAGCAAGAAATTTTATTGATCAAGCAGGAGTAAAGCATTACCAGATTTACGGGCCTTTATTTTTTGGTTCGATAGCTGCTTTTGTCGAAAAATTTGATGTTGCAAACGATCCTGAACATGTTATTATCGATTTTAAAGAAAGCCGTGTTGCTGATATGTCAGCGATTGAAGCTCTGAATAATTTGACTAAAAAATACAATCAGCTCAATAAAGTAATAGAACTTCAGCATCTCAGCCCTGATTGTATCACATTGCTTAAAAATGCCGAAGCGGTGATAAAAGTAAATGTAATTGAAGATCCTACTTATAAGGTAGTTTCTTAATTAGAAAATCTGCCAATTGGACCGCCCTTGGACTGTGCTCAGAGTGACACACCATTCATGATTAAATTATCTAATTGCCTAATTTGTTTGATTTTTGTAACTTTGTCAAATGAAACTACAAGAAACACTCGAAGATTTTTATACTGTAAAGATAAAAGGAATGCCCGAGAATCTTAAAAAGGAAATCGGACACTTTAATGTTTTTAAACTCGACGATTATGTTGGGAGTACTTGTAATCCTTTGCCTTATACCCGAAAAGACTTTTATAAAATAAGTTTAATCATTGGTAAAAACAAAGTGCATTATGCTGATAAAGTTGTTTCGATTGACAATCAGGCTTTATTTTTTGCCAATCCACAAATTCCGTATAGTTGGGAACATATTGACGAAAACCAAACCGGATTTTTCTGTATTTTTACAGATGCATTTTTTAGTCAGTTTGGGAATTTAAAAGAATATCCTTTGTTTCAGCCCGGCGGAAATCCAATTGTTCCAGTTTCAAAAGAATTGGCCGAGTCTTTAAATAAGGTGTATCTGAAAATGTTTGATGAAATCAATTCAGATTATGCTTTTAAATATGATGTAATTCGAAATTTGGTTTTTGAAATTATACATCTTGCGCTAAAAACACAAACGCTAACTGCTTCATTATACAGTAAGTCGAATGCTACGATTCGAATTTCATCTTTGTTTCTGGAATTGCTCGAACGTCAATTTCCTATTGAATCTATTTCGCAGCAAATTAACTTTCGATCCCCTTCAGAATTTGCGAATCAATTAAATGTTCATGTCAATCACCTCAATAAAGCCTTGAAAGAAACTACCGGAAAAACCACTTCGCAGATTATATCTGAAAGAATTGTTCAGGAAGCCATGATTTTATTAAAACAAACCAATTGGAATATTAATGAAATTGCGTGGTGTTTAGGCTTTGATGAATTGTCTCATTTTATTAATTTCTTCAAGAAAAATACTCAGGTTTCACCCAAAACGTATCGCGTGACCGAAATTGTTTGATTTTTGTAACTTCTTGTTTGATTCCTTTAATTTTTTAAAAGTACTTCGCCAATACCTTTGTCCTGTAATTAAAACGTAAAAATTTAAAATCATGGAAAATAACAAAGTTTGGTTTATCACAGGTGCTTCAAAAGGACTTGGATTAGAATTGGCTAAAAAACTATTGAATGAAGGTTACAAAGTAGCTGCAACGTCAAGAAGTGAAGACGCCTTGATTAAAGTACTAGGAAATCCATCAGCAAACTTTCTTCCGCTGGAAATGGATTTGGTTGATGAAAAAAGTGTCAAAAATGCAATAGAAGTTGCCGTAAGTCATTTTAAAACAATTGATGTTTTAGTAAACAATGCAGGTTACGGATTATTAGGTGCATTAGAAGAATTAACAGATGCCGAATCAAGAAAAAATTACGAGGTAAATGTTTTCGGATTGTTGAATGTAATTAGAAATACAGTTCCGTATATGCGTGCCAATCAATCGGGACAAATTTTTAATATTTCATCTGTTGGTGGTTATTCGGGTAATTTTCCGGGTTGGGGAATTTACTGTTCGACAAAATTTGCAGTTGCAGGTTTGACAGAATCGCTGGCAGCAGAAGTAAAACCATTCGGAATCAATGCTACTATTGTATATCCAGGTTATTTTAGAACCGATTTCTTAAAAGACAGTTCTTTATTATTGCCTCAAAACCCAATTGCAGATTATAAAGCGGTAAGACAATCTGAAAGCGCGCACAAAGATGATATCAACCAAAATCAACCGGGAGATCCTGTAAAATTAGCAGAAGCTTTAATTAAAATAAGTCACGAAGAAAATCCTCCTTTGCATTTATTCTTAGGACAAGATGCGTATGATATGGCGAACCAAAAGATAGAAAGTGTTCAGAAAGATTTAGAAAACTGGAAAGCGGTTTCTGTTTCGACAGGTTTCTAATTAGATAATTAGAAAATGTGTTAATTAGATAATTAATTACGGTGTCTTAAAAATAAAATTTTTTTGAATAGCCTCCAGCTTTAGCTGTAGTAAAAATAAGATTGCAAAAAAGGCTTTGGCCAAACTTTAAAGTTCGGCTAAAGCCTTTTCTATTTCATTCAATATCGCCAGCTAAAGCTGGGGACTATTCATATATTTCTGATAATAGGAAATAAATATATTAATTCAATTTTCAAATTATCTAATTTTCTAATTGACACATTCTCTAATTAATTCACCAGCATCGACTTTACATGGCTGAATTCCCCATCAACTTTGTCTATATGCAGTCCTAAAATATGAGCAATCAAAGGATAAACTGAAACGTTTTGAAACGTTTTTACTTCTTTATCTACTTTAAAAGCCGGGCCTTTTGCATAAAAAATAGCGTGCATATCTTTTTCGCTATTGTCGTAGCCATGCGTTCCGCCTTTTATATTTTGAGTTTTGTCTTTTGCTAAACTATATCCTTTTTTAGCTTCAATCACAAAATCATGTACACGCGGATTGGTTCCGTAATGCAGTCTCTTTGGGACTTCGGTAGATTTCCAGAATTTAATATGGGCTACTTTCTTTAACGCTTTTGCAATAGAATCCTGATAACCCGGTTTTGCTTGAATACTCATAATGGGGTTAATTACATCTTTGTAACCCAGCCATTCCGGTTTTAGGTAATCTAAGACTACTACTTTTTTATCATTGCTGATATTGGCCATTCCGTGATCTGAAACAATAATTAAATTAATTTCTTTTCCAATGGCTAACTGATCTAATCTTCGTGATAATTCACCCATAATAGAATCCATTTTGATGACCATTTTTTTGTTTTCCCCAGAGAGCGGACCAAAATTATGTCCGGTATGGTCTGGTTCATCAAAATATAAAGTAACCAAATGCGGACGTTGTTTCTCAGGAAGCTGTAACCATTTTAAAACTGTATCGATTCTGGCTCCGTAAGGAATTTTATTGTCATAATTTTTATAAATACCAGAATTTCTTTTGTCAATATCAGATCCCGGCCAGAAGAAAGAAGCCGTTTTTACACCTTGTTGTTCAGCTACATTCCAAATTGGATTTCCACCATAAAAACGCGAATCATTTTTTGCTTTGCTTGATAGGGAAAAAGATTCGTTGAGTTGAGCATCATAAAAAACATTATTGATGATCCCGTGATGATCCGGATAGAGTCCGGTTACAATTGAGTAATGATTCGGAAAAGTTTTACTTGGATAAGACGGTTTCATAGATTTGGCATGAACACCTTTTTTAGCAATTTGCTTTAAATTCTCAAGATTAAATTGTTTTTGATAATCCCAACGAAATCCATCCATAGAAACCAAAACGACGTAAGCATCTTTATTGGATTGAGAATAGGAAAAAGAGGTAAGAAGTAAGAATGTAAAAAGTAATAGGTGAGTGGTGAATTTTCTCATTTTGCAATTTTAATAGAACTGTAAATTTACTGATAAACGATTTTTTAAAGAAAAAGACAATGTTAAACTAAAGGAAAAGTTTGTCCCGAAATAAGCTAAAAGAGTTTGCCACGAATTTTACGAATTTTCGCTAATTTTTTAGGTATAATTTATAGAAAAAGAATTTGTGCTAATTTGTGCAATTCGTGGCAGAAAAAACTATAGCAAAAAAAAACGCCAGATAAAATATCCGGCGTTTCAATTTTTAAGAAGTGAAGAACGATTACATCATTCCTGGCATACCGCCGCCCATTGGCATTCCGCCTGCGTTTTCTTCTTTAATATCAATTAATGCACATTCTGTAGTAAGGATCATTCCGGCAACAGACGCAGCATTTTCTAATGCCACACGAGTTACTTTTTTAGGATCGATAATTCCAGCTGTAAGCATATCTACATATTCGTCAGTTTTTGCATTGTATCCAAAATCACCTGAACCTTCAGAAACTTTTGCTACTACTACAGAACCTTCAAGACCTGCATTTTCAACAATAGTTCTTAATGGAGATTCAACAGCGCGAGATACAATCTGAATTCCTGTAGCTTCGTCAGCGTTGTCGGCTTTAAGATCAGCTAATGCAGCTTTTGCTCTTAATAAAGCAACACCACCACCAGCAACAATTCCTTCTTCAACAGCAGCGCGAGTAGCGTGTAATGCATCGTCAACTCTGTCTTTTTTCTCTTTCATTTCAACTTCAGAAGCAGCACCAACATAAAGAACAGCAACACCACCAGCTAATTTAGCCAAACGCTCTTGCAATTTTTCTTTATCATAATCAGATGTAGTAGTCTCCATCTGACCTTTAATTTGGTTAACTCTGTTTTTGATGATATCAGCTTCACCAGCACCACTTACAATTGTAGTGTTGTCTTTATCGATAGAAACTCTTTTTGCAGTTCCTAACATTTCGATAGTTGTATTTTCAAGTGTATAGCCTCTTTCTTCAGAAATTACAGTTCCACCAGTTAAGATAGCGATATCTTCAAGCATTGCTTTTCTTCTGTCTCCAAAACCTGGAGCTTTTACAGCAGCAATTTTAAGAGCACCTCTTAATTTATTTACTACAAGAGTAGAAAGAGCTTCTCCGTCAACATCTTCAGCAATAATTAATAATGGTTTTCCTGATTGAGCAACCGGCTCTAAAACTGGAAGTAATTCTTTTAAAGAAGATACTTTTTTGTCGTATAATAAGATGTATGGAGAGTCTAATTCAACTTCCATTTTCTCAGGGTTTGTTACGAAGTAAGGAGAAAGATATCCTCTGTCAAACTGCATACCTTCAACAACGTCAACAAAAGTATCAGTTCCTTTAGCTTCTTCAACAGTAATAACACCTTCTTTACCTACTTTTGCAAAAGCAGTAGCGATTAATTCACCAATTACTTCGTCATTATTTGCAGAGATAGAAGCAATTTGTTTGATTTTATCAGAATCACTTCCAACTACTTTAGCTTGTTTTGCAAGGTCAGCAACAATAGCTTCAACAGCTTTATCGATACCACGTTTCAAGTCCATTGGGTTTGCACCTGCAGCAACGTTTTTAAGACCTTCTTTTACGATAGCCTGAGCTAAAACTGTAGCAGTTGTAGTTCCGTCTCCCGCTAAATCATTGGTTTTAGAAGCAACTTCCTTAACCATTTGCGCGCCCATATTTTCTAATGGGTCTTTTAATTCGATTTCTTTTGCAACAGAAACACCATCTTTAGTAACAGTTGGTCCACCAAATGATTTACCAATAATTACATTACGACCTTTTGGTCCAAGAGTTACTTTTACAGCATTTGCTAATGCATCAACACCACGTTTTAATCCGTCACGTGCTTCAATATCAAATTTTATATCTTTTGCCATTTTCTTTTTTGTTTAATGTTTTATTTGTTTCAGGTTTCCCTAATACTTAATTCTTGAGACCTATGTTTTTTTAGATTATAGCTAAGATATCATCTTCACGCATAATCAAATAATCAGTTCCTTCAAGTTTTAATTCTGTTCCTGCATATTTACCATAAAGAACAGTGTCGCCAACTTTTACAGTCATAGTGTGATCTTTAGATCCATTTCCTACTGCAACTACAGTTCCTTTTTGTGGTTTCTCTTTGGCAGTATCCGGAATAAAAATCCCTGACGCAGTTTTAGTCTCAGCTGCAACAGGCTCAATAAGTACGCGGTCTGAAAGCGGTTTAATGTTTAAAGTCATGATTTATATTATTAATAGTTTATATTTTTTTAATGCTAAAGTAACTTTCAGAAATTGTGCCATGCTCTTAAAACTGACATTATTTCCTAAAAAAAATGCCAGCTTTGACAGGCTGGCATTTTATATTTATTTCAAAATTATTATTTCGCTGCAGGAGTTGCCGGAGCAGGTGTTTGTTGAGCTGGAGCAGCAGGTGTGCCAGTAGCAGGAACTTCAGATTTGTCAATAATTTTAGAGTCAGTATCACTTAATGATCCTGTAAAACTTAAACTTGAAAGCAAGATTAAAGCAATCAAAATAGTAGCTAGTGTCCAGGTACTTTTATCTAAAAAGTCAGTTGTTTTTTGTACTCCACCTAACATTTGAGTTCCGCTAATTGTAGACGATAATCCGCCTCCTTTAGGGTTTTGAACCATGATTACTACGATCAATAGAAAACAAACTATTGTGATTAAAACTAAAAAAATTGAAAATGTGCTCATTGCTTAATTATTATTGTTATTTTGTTGTAAAATCTTTATATCCGAAATACGGTCTGCAAAGAAACTAATTTTTTCTGGATATTTCAAAATTAATATTTCATATGCTTGTATTGCTTTTGTATATTTCTTTTGTTCCAAATATACTCTGGCCAAAGTCTCTGTCATTAAATAAGAATTATCTTCTTTATTAAGGTCAAATTGTACTGCAGGGGTTATTGCAGTTTGTTTTATTGGAGATATTTTTGGGTTTGTCTCGATGAATTTATCGATTATTTCTGCCTTTTTCCTTTTCTCCAGATCAATTATTTCTGCTTTAACTTTTGGCTCAGCTGTCTTTTTGATTTCTTTTTGCTCTTGAGGACCTTCTTCTGTTCTGTCAATTGGTTCTGTTCGTGCTAATTGAAGCCACTCCTGAAAAGAGTGTTTTTCATTAACAGAAAAATCAAGTGGTTTTCCTATTTCAAGGTTTTCCTCTGCGATTTTTACATTTTCCTGAATTTCTATTTCTTTTGGTTCTTCAGCTATTTTTGGTTCTTCAAAAACTACTGCATTTGCTTCTTTGATAGAATTTAATATCGATTGTTCGATAGGATCAATTCTTACTGATGGAATTTCCTGTTCTACTATTTCTACTATTTCTTCTTCTTCTTCTTCTTCTTCTTCTTCTCCGTCTTCTACTGTTTCTTCAAAAAAGGTTTTGGTATGTTCTTTAGTCGAAGTTAAAATGGGCTGCTCAGCAATTGGTTCCTCTTTTGACTCTTCTATTTTTGGAGCTTTCTCAAAAGTTATATTGGCTACTTCTTTTATAGATTCTAAGATAGACTGTTCAATAACCGGATCAATTTGTTTTTCTTCAGTTGTTGCCGGTCCTTGAAAAGTGTTTGGTGTTACTTCTTTAAAAGTGTCTAAAATAGACTGCTCGGTAATAGGTTCAATTGGTTTTTCTTCAATTTTTACCGGTTCTTCAAAAGTGGTTGGCAGTACTTCTTTAAAAGTATCTAGAATTGATTGTTCAGTAATTGTAATTGGTTCTGTAATTGGCTCTACTTTAACCTCTTCGATTTTTACCGGTTCTTCAACAGTAGCTGGTATTACTTCTTTAAATGAATTTAGAATCGCTTGCTCATCAATTATTTCAATTGGATTTTCTTCACTTTTTACTTCTTCTTCAACAGTATCTGGTGTTACTTCTTTAAAAGAATTTAAGATCGCTTGCTTGTCAATTATTTCAATTGGCTTTTCTTCTATTGCTGTAGGCTCAGTAAAAGTAGTATTTGTTGCTCCTTTTATAGAGTTGAGAATCGATTGCTCAATGGGATCAATTCGAACTTCGGTTGCTTTTTTAATTTCTTCAAAAGAAACAATCTCGCTGTCGAATACTTTAATTTCTAACAGGTCTCTTAATTTTTGATCATAAAAATCGTTCTGAATAGAGGTAAAACTTTCTGAGGTAATAAAATCAAATAAAACAGCGCGATCAGTGGTGTGAGCGGCTGTAACTTTTAATGCATAATTATACTTAAAGCTGTTTTGATTGTAAAGTCCTTTTAATCGTAATGCTCTTGCACTTTGAAAATACGGAAATTCATTCAAAACACTTCCTAATGCATCCGCTTGCTTTTCTGTGATAGCATCGGGTTTGTTCATTAAGTAGGTATAATCAGTTACATTCATGTTTTTATGTTTAATCGTTTTTTTTGTTTAACTGTTTAATCGTTTAAAAGAATCGATTAAACAATTTTACCATTTAGCTAATGAATCATTAAAAATATCCTGCGTGATTCTTTCAAAAATAGCCTGAAGGGCAGTATTTAAAGTGGCACCTGTTGGTAAACCGGTTCCAGGGAAATCATAATAGAATTCGAATGGTTTCTCGAAATCATCTGTTTCTTTATTTTTATTGGTAAACCTAACATTTATACGAATCGTTAAACGGTTTTGAGCCGCTTGCTGATCTGCAGTTGCTGTCATTGGAGTGGTTCTGTAATCTACAATTTCTCCTTCGTAAACTAAGTCACCACTATTGCTTACTAAGTTTAAATTGGTCTGATTTTGAATTAAATCCTGTAAAGCCAGTGTAAAGGTTCTGTCAATTCCCGGTTCAATCAAATCAGCATTATTCTGGAAAAAGTTAACCTGAAATGTTTTAGCATCGATTTTTCCTGTTCCTGTAAAATTGTAAGGCCCACAGCCGCTTAGCATAAAAAGGCTCATTAAAGCTAATAGAGAATATATTTTTTTCATAAAATCAGTGTAGTTGTAAAATTCCAATTTTTTTCAAATATAACAATTTGGACCCGAGCGCTGGCGAACTGCTAAGTAATTTGGGATTTATTTTTTAATATTTAACTTTTTAAAAGTTGGAATTTGGTATTTAAAAAAATTGGGATTTATATATTTTTATAAATCGAATTGTTTAATTTTTCTGTATAAAGTACGTTCAGAGATGCCTAATTCATCAGCGGCAGCTTTTCGCTTTCCTTTGTTTTTTTCTAATGATTTTTTGATCATTTCGATTTCTTTTTGTTCTAAACGTAAAACCTCTTCTTCTTCAATGGTTTCAGCAAACAAATAATTGTCGTCCTGCATCTGATAATTATCTTCGCGCGTTGCAGGCGCCATAACAGCGGTTCTTGGTTCTTCTTCAAAATCAATTTCGCTTTCGTTTTCCTGCGAGCCGTATATCTTCTGAATCAAATTAGGGTTGATGTCCTGGACTTTTGTACCGTTTTTCATCAATTCCAGAGTAAGTTTCTTTAGGTCATTAAGATCGCTTTTCATATCAAAAAGGACTTTGTATAAAATGTCTCTTTCGGTACTAAAATCACTTTCTTTTTTCTTATCGCTAATTACAGACGGTAAATTAGTGCCTTCAGTTGGTAAATACGATTGTAAAGTGGCAAGTGTAATATCGCGATTGGTTTCTAAAACAGATATTTGTTCGGCTACATTTCGCAGCTGACGAATATTTCCGTTCCATCTGAATTTTTGCAAAAGCTGAACCGCATCATCGTCTAGTTTTAACGGTGGCATTTTATATTTATGTGCAAAATCGGCAACAAATTTTCTAAACAATAAATGGATGTCTTCGTTTCTTTCTCGCAAAGGCGGTAGGGTAATTTCGACAGTTGTCAAACGATAATATAAATCCTCACGGAATTTTCCCTTTTCAATTGCATTGAATAAGTTTACGTTTGTAGCGGCCACAATTCTCACATTTGTTTTTTGAACCTGAGACGAACCTACTTTTATAAATTCACCATTTTCAAGTACACGAAGCAAACGAACCTGAGTTGTCAGTGGTAATTCACCCACTTCATCCAGGAAAATAGTTCCGCCATCGGCTACTTCAAAATAACCTTCACGTGTACTTGTAGCTCCTGTAAAAGCGCCTTTTTCGTGACCAAAAAGTTCACTATCGATAGTTCCTTCCGGAATTGCACCACAGTTTACGGCAATATATTTACCATGCTTTCTGTGCGAAAGCGAATGGATTATTCTTGGAATATTTTCTTTACCAACACCACTTTCCCCAGTTACCATTACCGAAATATCAGTAGGAGCAACCTGAATGGCTTTTTCGATGGCGCGATTTAATTTCGGATCATTTCCAATAATTTCAAATCGCTGTTTTATTGCTTGAACTGTTTCCATGTATGTTTTGTTTCAAGTTTTATTTGTTTCAGGTTTCAAGTTACGCAATGTATACGAGTCTTAAAACCACAAATAATATTTTTATTTTTTATGCCACAGATTAAAATGATTAACACAGATTCTTTTAATTTTTATAAAACATATCTTTTATGTTGAAGCGATTTTGTTTGGAAATTGACAAGAAGTCCAACTTCTGAATTTGATAATTTTATATAATTTAAAATCTGGGCAATATGTTCATTTGAAAATTCTTTTACTGCTTTAACCTCTAAAACTATGTCTTCATTAATTATACAATCAGCATAAAATTTATGAGGTAAGATTCTACCTTTATATTCAATTGAATATTCTTTTTCTCTTTCAAAAGAAATATTGTTTCTAAATTCTATTTCTAAAGCATCTTTGTAAATTACTTCTAAAAGATCTGGTCCAAGATTTGGATGGACTTCCATACAAATTCCTATAAGCTTGTAAGTCTGAGCTTCTCTATAATGTTGCTTAATTAATTTTTATCACAACTTAAAAGTAAGAAAAGTAATGTATAAAATCATTTTGATCCTTTTAATCTGTGGCAAAAAAAAACTTTAATTCATGCTGCTCAATCCAACCGCTTCACCTTTCAGAGTTCCACTAGTACAACTTGTGATTTTTACGTTTACAAAATCCCCAATCTTATAATTCTCTTTTGGGAAAACCACCGTAATACTCTGAGAATTTCTTCCTGAGAATTCTTCGGTTGACTTCTTAGACACTTTTTCTACTAAAACCTCTACAATTTGTCCCACATATTGCTCACTACGAAACCAGGCATGTTTTTGTTGTAAATCCACAATTTCCTGTAATCTTCTGGCTTTGGTTTCTTCCGGAACATCATCCTGCATTTTTCTTCCTGCCAGAGTTCCAGGACGTTCAGAATACGAATACATATAACCGAAGTTATATTTCACATATTCCATCAAGCTCATGGTGTCCTGGTGATCTTGTTCAGTTTCTGTTGGGAAACCGGCAATCATATCTTGCGAAATCGAAGCATTCGGAATAATTGTTCTGATTTTGTCAATCAAAGTCATATATTCTTCACGGGTATGCAAACGATTCATTTCTTTTAGAATTCTATCGCTTCCCGATTGAACCGGTAAGTGAATGTGTTTGCAGATATTTGGATATTTGGCAATCACGTGCAAAACACTTTCGTGCATATCCTGCGGATTAGAAGTCGAAAAACGAATACGCATTTTAGGGAATCCAATAGCAACCATTTCAAGTAATTGATCAAAATCAACAGCAGTTGCTTTTTGCATATCCGATGCATTTACGAAATCTTTTTTCAAACCGCCACCATACCAAAGATAACTATCAACGTTTTGCCCTAAAAGCGTAATTTCCTTAAAACCTTTGTCCCACAAATCCTGAATTTCGTTGATGATACTCTGAGGCTCACGACTACGTTCACGTCCGCGTGTAAAAGGCACAACACAAAACGTACACATATTATCGCAGCCACGAGTGATCGAAACCAAAGCTGTAATTCCGTTGCTCATCAAACGAACCGGCGAAATATCTCCGTAGGTTTCCTCTTTGGATAAAATTACATTAATGGCGTCGCGGCCCTCTTCAACTTCTGCCAATAAATTAGGTAAATCTTTGTAAGCATCAGGACCAACAACAAGGTCGACTATTTTTTCTTCCTCCAAAAACTGACTTTTCAAACGTTCGGCCATACAGCCCAAAACGCCCACTTTCATTTTTGGGTTAATACGTTTTACCGCATTGTATTTCTCCAGACGCTTACGAATAGTCTGTTCGGCCTTATCCCGAATCGAGCAGGTATTTACCAGGACTAAATCGGCGTCTTCAAGAGTTTGTGTAGTATTATATCCGTTTATTGATAAAATAGAAGCTACAACTTCACTGTCCGAAAAATTCATCGCACAACCGTAACTCTCTATAAAAAGTTTTTTAGTATTCTCAGGTTTATTTTCTAAAACAAGACTTTCGCCCTGTTTGCTTTCTTCAATAATCTTTTCCATTGTATAATTTCAAAGTGCAAAGATAACGCAAATGTGATCAATGTGACAAGATGGCAGAGAAAAGATTTTAGATTTTAGAATTCAGATTTTAGATTGTTGGAAGCGACAAAGAATAAGAGAATTTAAAATCTAAAATATTTTAAAGCTATTTCCAGCTTTCCATTACATCCCGATAGCTATCGGGACATAAAAAGCACAAATTTTCTAATGTTTTCAAAAGAGATTCCGTTGGTCGCTTTTTTAAAACAAGAAACTTTTGCATTTTTTATTGCGGGCTTTTCACTACAATCCGTGCTATTAATATTGGGTAAAAAAGAATATTTGGTGGTCATAAACCTATAAAAGTTATACCTATATATATAATAGATAGCAATACAGATAAATCTGTAATTTTAAGAATCATAATACTAAAATAACTCAAAAATCAATTCGCGAGGCTGATATTTAAAAAAAATAGATACTTTTGTTGCAGAAAAATAGAGCAATGGCAAAGAATTTAGTAATAGTGGAGTCACCTGCAAAGGCGAAAACGATAGAGAAATTTTTAGGAAGTGATTTTCAGGTAGAGTCAAGTTATGGTCACATAGCCGACTTGCCATCAAAGGAAATTGGTGTAGATGTAGAGAATGGTTTTAAGCCTAAATACGAAGTTTCTCCGGATAAAAAAGCCCTGGTAAGTAAATTAAAGACACTATCTAAGAATGCCGAAATGGTTTGGTTAGCAAGCGATGAGGACCGCGAGGGGGAGGCTATTTCATGGCATCTGGCGGAAGAATTAAAATTGGATGTTAAAAAAACCAAACGAATTGTTTTTCATGAGATTACAAAATCTGCGATTCTTAAAGCAATCGAAAATCCAAGAGAAATAGATTATAATTTAGTAAACGCACAACAAGCACGTCGAGTATTAGACCGTTTAGTAGGTTATGAGTTATCTCCTGTTTTATGGAGGAAAATTAAAGGAGGATTATCAGCTGGTCGTGTACAATCAGTTTCAGTGCGTTTGATTGTAGAGAGAGAACGCGAGATTCAAAACTTTAATGCAGTTGCAAGTTATTCTATCGTAGCAGAATTTGTAAATGAGGCTGGAAAATCTTTCAAAGCCAAATTGCCAAAAAACTTCAATACAAAAAAAGAAGCCGAAGATTTTTTAAGACAAAACATCGGATCAAAATATAAGGTAGCTGATTTAGAAACTAAACCTACCAAAAAATCACCAACAGCACCTTTTACAACTTCGACTTTGCAACAAGAAGCAGCGAGAAAATTGTATTTGCCAGTTGGAATCACCATGCAGCTTGCACAACGTTTATACGAGGCTGGACTTATTACTTATATGAGAACAGATAGTGTGAATCTTTCTAAAGATGCAATGGATGCCGCTGAAGCTGAAATCATAAAATCATACGGAAAAGAATTTTCAAAACCGAGAGTTTTTGCCAACAAAAGTAAAGGAGCTCAGGAAGCGCACGAAGCAATTCGTCCTACTGATATGTCGCGTCACACGGTAAATATTGACCGTGACCAGGCTCGTTTGTATGATTTGATCTGGAAAAGAACATTGGCATCTCAAATGAGTGATGCGCAACTTGAAAGAACAAACGTAAAAATTGAAGCCAATAATCACAGCGAAATTTTTACAGCTTCAGGAGAAGTTTTACTTTTCGAAGGATTCTTGAAAGTTTACCTAGAAGGACATGATGATGATGAGGAAGAACAAGAAGGAATGTTGCCGGCATTAAAAGTAAACGAAAAATTAGTTAACAACTATATCACGGCAACAGAGAGGTATTCAAGACCTCCGGCTCGTTACACAGAGGCTTCTTTGGTAAAAAAATTAGAAGAATTAGGAATTGGTCGTCCCTCTACGTATGCGCCAACTATTTCTACTATCATCAATAGAAATTATGTTGAAAAAGGAACTCTTGAAGGTCAGCAACGTAATTATACTCAACTTACTTTGCAAGCAGATAAAGTTGATGAAAAGCTGTTGAAAGAAAATACAGGTTCTGATAAAGGGAAATTAGTTCCAACAGATATCGGGACAATCGTTACAGATTTCTTAGTGAAGAATTTCGGGAATATCTTAGATTATAACTTCACTGCAAAAGTAGAACAGGATTTTGATGAAATTGCCGAAGGAAATATCGACTGGGCAATCATGATGCAGGAGTTCTACAATAAATTTCACCCAAATGTAAAAGAGGTTGAAGCAAATGCAGAACGTGAAAGCGGAGAAAGAATCCTGGGGAAAGATGCTGAAGGAAGACAAGTTTCTGTTCGTTTAGGAAAATTTGGACCAATGGCTCAAATTGGAGAAGCAGATGACGAAGATAAAAAGTTTGCCAGTTTAATGGCAGATCAAAACATTGGGAATATTACCCTTGAAGAAGCATTGAATTTATTTTTATTGCCTAAAAACTTAGGTGAATATAAAGGAGAAGAAGTAGAGGTAAGTAATGGTCGTTATGGTCCTTATGTACGTCACGGAAGTGTATTTATTTCTTTACCAAAAGGAGAAGATCCGTTAAGTCTTTCTAAGGAAAGAGCGCAGGAATTAATCGATGAAAAAGCAATTGCCGATGCTCCGATTGCCGTTTACAAAGGCGAAGGTGTTCAAAAAGGTGTAGGGCGTTTTGGTCCGTTCATCAAATGGAACGGTATTTTCATTAACGTAAGTAAAAAATACAATTTCGATAATTTATCTCAACAGGAAATCGAGGAATTAATTGAGGATAAATTACAGAAAAATATAGATAAAGTACTCCACAATTGGGAGGACGAAGGAATTTTGGTTGAAAAAGCACGTTGGGGGCGCTCGGTAATTACAAAAGGTAAAATCAAAATTGAACTAAGTAAAGATGTTGATGCAACAAAATTGACACTGACCCAAGTTCAGGAAATGATTGCGGCTAAAACACCGGCAAAAAAGACACCAGCAAAAAAAGCAACAACCGCTAAGAAAGCTCCAGCTAAAAAAACAGCTGCTAAAAAGAAATAATAAATGGAATTTGATTTTCTAGAACCAGTTAATGACGGAATTTTAAAATTCATTAATTCATTGTCTTCACAAGAATTGGGAAGCAAAATTGTTTTGCATACACAGGATCAGTTTCCTGATATTAGTAAAATTACAATTGCAATTGTAGGTGTTTTAGAAGATCGCCGTAATAGCAATGTGATTAATGAGGTTAATTTGAATGCAGTTCGTAAGAAACTGTATAATATGTTTCCCGGTAATTGGGATGCATCGATTGCTGACTTAGGAGATATTCTTGCAGGGGATTCTGTAGAGGATACTTATTTTGCTTTAAAAAAGGTAACTTCTACCTTAATTAAGAATAAAGTGATTCCTATAGTTATAGGAGGTTCACAGGATTTGACCTATGCATTATACCGTGCATATGATGATTTAGAGCAAATGGTAAACATGGTTGCTGTAGATAATAAGTTTGACTTTGGTAAAGAAAACGAAACGGTTTCGGCTAATTCTTATCTGACTAAAATTATTATCGATGAGCCAAATAATCTTTTTAATTACTGTAATATAGGATATCAAACCTATTACAATTCTCAGGAAGAAATCGATTTGATCGAAAAATTGTTTTTTGATGCCTATCGTTTAGGGGAAATTTCCAGTAAAATTGCATTGGCAGAGCCCGTTTTTAGAGATGCTGATTTGGTAAGCATTGATCTTAATTCAGTAAAATCATCAGCGTCAGCTAACATGGTTTCTTTTGAGCCAAACGGATTCAACGGAAAAGAAATATGTTCATTGGCCAGATATGCCGGAATTAGTGATAAAGTTTCCTGTTTTGGAGTTTTTAATCATCATAGTACAGCGCCGGAAGCAGCTATTATTGCACAAATAGTGTGGTATTTTATCGAAGGGTATCATTATCGATCAAAAGAATATCCTTTTGGTAGTCGGGCAACGTATTTAAAATATATTGTTCCTCTTGAAGATGAAGAATTAGTTTTCTATAAAAGTGATAAAACAGATCGTTGGTGGATCGAAATTCCGTTCGAATCAAATGGTCATAATAAATTGAAAAGAAATACGTTATTACCGTGTTCGTACGACGAGTATTTGAGCGCTTGTAATCAGGAATTGCCTGAAAGATGGTGGAAAGCACAACGAAAAAACGCTTTATAGAGTAAAATTTAAGCGAAAATTGTGGTTTTTTTTGAGTTTTTTAAAAATGTTAAAATATATTAGTAAGAAAATAAATATAAAGTATAAAATTTAACGTTTTACGTCGATTTTTTCTGTTAGTTTATCGATGAAATATTTTTTTTTTATTTTATTTAACATTATTTTTGAACGGTAAAATAAATTTCGCAACTAGTATTGTTTTTTAGATAAATAATAAATACGTTTACGGACTTATAATAATGAATAGATAATCCCAAATTTATATGAAGAAGTTTATTGCATTTGCAGCAATGTTAACACTGGTAATTGGCTGTGGTAAGTCAGGAGACAAAGGTGAGTTAGTTGGTGTTACAGGAGGGAAATGGCATCCTGAAAAACCTTATGGAATGACGTTAGTTCCAGGTGGATCTTTTATTATGGGTAAATCAGATGCTGATTTAGCTAATGTTGAAGATGCTCCGACTAAAACAGTAACGGTTCGTTCATTCTATATGGATGAAACAGAAATTACTAACAGCGAGTACCGTCAGTTTGTAGAATGGGTAAAAGATTCTACAATGAGAGTTCGTTTAGCAATCTTAGCTGATGAAACAGGACAAAAATCTACTGGTGATAAAGGTAAAAAAGGTGGAAGTATTGCAGATTATGCATTTAATGATTCAGAGCCGGACAAAATGACGGCATATGATAAATATATGTATGATAACTACTATAGTGTAGGAACAAAAGATGATCCGTATGCTGGTAGAAAATTAAACAAAAAAGTGAAGTTAATTAAAGATACTAAAGCTTATCCGGATGAGTATTATGCTGAGGTAATGGACTCTATGTATTTGCCAATTGAAGAATCATATAATGGTTTAAGAACAATTGATGTAAATAAATTGAAATTCCGTTATTCTTGGATGGATATTCAGGCTGCTGCAAAAGCCAAAGTTGGAAAAAGAAAAGACTTCGTTAAAACAGAACAAGTAAGCGTTTACCCTGATACAACAGTTTGGATTAAAGATTTCGCTTATTCTTATAATGAGCCAATGCACAATGATTATTTCTGGCACAAAGCTTACGGAGATTATCCTGTAGTTGGTGTAACATGGAAACAAGCAAAAGCATTTTGTGCTTGGAGAACTTTAAACAAAAACAGCTATATCAAATCTAAGAAAAAAGGACGTGATTTAGTAAATGCATTCAGATTGCCAACCGAGGCAGAATGGGAGTATGCTGCAAGAGGAGGTCTGGAATCTGCAACTTATCCTTGGGGTGGTCCTTATACTAAAAGTGACAGAGGTTGTTTCTTAGCAAACTTTAAACCTAGTAGAGGAGATTATGCTGCAGATGAAGCTTTATATACAGTTGAGGCTAAATCATACGAAGTAAACGGTTACGGATTATACAACATGGCAGGAAACGTTTCAGAGTGGACAGATTCAGCATATAATCCAAATGCATACGAATATGTTTCTACAATGAATCCTAACGTAATTGACGGAAACAACCAAAGAAAAGTGGTTCGTGGAGGTTCTTGGAAAGATGTTGCTTATTTCCTACAGGTAAGTACTCGTGACCACGAATATGCAGATTCAGCAAGAAGTTATATTGGTTTTAGAACTGTACAAGATTACATGGGAACTCAAACAACAGGAAGCGGAAAAAAAAGTAAATAATAATTAAATTCAAATAACCAAATCAAATCTATTTTAAATTAAAACCTAAAAAAAAGTATTATGGCATTATTAAGTAAAAAAACAATGAATTTCGCTTATGGTATGGGAGCGGCAGTAGTAATCATCGGTGCACTTTTCAAGTTGCAACACTGGCAAGGTGCTAGTATCATGTTGATTATTGGTCTTGGTGTAGAGGCGTTTATTTTTGCATTGTCTGCTTTTGATCCTGTTGATGATGAATTAGACTGGACTCTTGTTTACCCAGAATTAGCTAACGGTCAGGCTAGAAAAAAAGCTGACAAAGTTGAAGCTCCAGCTGATGCTCAAGGATTATTGTCACAAAAATTAGATGTAATGTTGAAAGAAGCTAAAATTGACGGTGAGTTAATGGCAAGCTTAGGAAACAGCATCAAAAATTTCGAAGGAGCTGCAAAAGCAATTTCTCCAACAGTAGATTCTATTGCAGGACAAAAGAAATATGCTGAAGAAATGTCTATGGCCGCTGCACAAATGGAATCATTGAACAGTTTATACAAAGTACAATTAGAAAGTGCTTCAAGAAATGCACAAGCAAACAGCGAAATTGCTGAAAATGCTTCTAAATTAAAAGAACAAATGCAATCTATGACTGCAAACATTGCTTCATTAAACAGTGTTTACGGTGGTATGCTTTCTGCAATGAGTAACAAAGGATAATTAGTTTTTGACTATTATATTAAATTTATTAATAAAGAACTAATTAGAAAAAATGGCAGGAGGAAAATTAACCCCTAGACAGAAGATGGTGAACCTGATGTATCTGGTTTTCATCGCAATGTTAGCAATGAATATGTCAAAAGAAGTTTTATCTGCTTTTGGCTTAATGAATGAAAAATTCGAAAGCGCAAATAAATCATCAGAAGAAAGTAACGCTTCAATGCTTACTTCTTTAGATCAAAAAGCTGCTGAAGCAAAAGGAGAGTTTGTTAAAGCTTCTGAAACAGCACATAAAGTTGAAGGAATTACAAAAGATTTTTACGCTTATATTGGTACTTTAAAAACAGACGTTGTTAAAGGATTTGAAGCAGATAAAGAGACAGGTAAATTACCTTACGAAGCTATGGATAAAGGAGATAATATCGATGGTTGGTTTAAAGGAGAAGGATATAGCGCTAAGGGAACTGAAATTATCTCTAAAATTGAAAAGTATAAAGCTGATATTAAAGCTGCTTTAGGAACTGACAAAAAATATTCTGCAATTGTTGCAGAGATTGAGAAAAAATTTGATGTTTCTGATGTAAAAAATAAAGATGGAGTAAAAGATAAATATTTATCTTACCACTTTAAAGGATTTCCTGCTGTAGCTTCGGTTGCAAAACTTTCAGCTTGGCAAAATGATGTTAAAAAAGCAGAATCTGATGTATACAGTGCTGCTTTAGGAAAAGCGGCTGTAGCTGCTGCTTCTTATAGCAATTATCAGGCAATTGTTGTTTTAGATAAAAATGCTTACTTCCAAGGAGAAAAAGTAACAGGTAAAGTAGTTTTAGGTCGTTATGACGAAAACACAAAACCAACTTCTTTCCAAGGTCCTGGACAAATTGTTAACGGACAAGCTGTTATTTCATTAACTGCAGGTGGAGTAGGTGAACAAAGTATTAATGGACAATTTACATTCTTAGAAGACGGTAAAAATATTCCGCTTAAATTTGCCGGAAATTACGTTGTAGTACCAAGACCAAACTCTGCTACTATTTCTGCTGATAAAATGAATGTTGTTTATAGAGGTGTAGTTAACCCAATCTCTGTATCATTCGCTGGTGTTGCTGACAACAAAGTTGTTGCAAGTGCTCCGGGATTATCTTCTGCTGGGAAACCAGGGAAATATAACATGAATCCGGGTTCTGGTAATGAAGCTACAATTGCCGTTACAGGTACATTACCAAACGGAGATAAAGTTACAGATAAGAAAACATTTAGAATTAAAGGTATTCCTGGACCAACTGGTACAATTAGAGGAGAACAAGGTGTTGTTAAAGGACCTAAATCTAACTTAGAAGTTGCTACTATTGGAGCTAAATTAAATGACTTTGATTTTGAGGTTGGTTTAGATGTTGTTGGATTTAATATGAAAATTGCTGGACAGCCTACTGTTGTTGTTTCTGGTAACAGATTAAATGCACAATGTAAACAAGTACTTTCAAGAGCTGGAAAAGGAGATCAGGTTACTATTTCTGAAATTAAAACTAAACTTGTTGGAGCTGGTAGTTACTTATTGCCAAGAACTGCTCCGGTAATTTTCGAAATACTATAATAAAAGTAGGTAAACCTACATTCAATATTTTATAATAATACCACGATGAAAGTAAGAAATTTTTTAATAGCTATTGTTTCTATCGCTGGAGGTTTTTCTTCTTATGCGCAATCTAATTTGCTAAATGCGAAAACACCTGCTCAGATAGGACTTAAAACACCTGCGCAACTTATCTCAGATAACGATAAACCTTTGGCTTATGGTTATGTAGATGATAGAGACATCTTGATGGGAAAAACGACTTGGGAAATCATTGATTTAAATGAAAAAATCAATTTTCCAATGTACTTTCCAGTAGATACGGCTAATATTGGTTCTGATAGACGTTCTCTTTACGACGTTTTGACGAAAGCTGTTAAAAACGGCAGAATAACTGAAGTATATAGCGACAGTTATTTCAATACTAAAAAATCTTTGAAAGACATTCAAGGTGCATTATCTCGTATTGATACAACAGATGCTGGTAGAGAGTTAATCAACCAATATCCGGATGACTACAAATCACGTGTTGTGAAGAAAAAAGTAGTTACTGGTACTGGTAAGAAGAAAGTTGTTTCTTATGTTGAGGAAACAGTTGGTCCAACAAGATCTGTTCCGGCTGAGTATATCCTGAAACAAGACTTAACAGCAGCTGATGTTACACAATATAAAATTAAAGGATACTGGTATTTTGACAAACGTCAGAGTGAACTGAAATATCGTTTACTAGGAATTTGTCCTGTAACCCCGGATGTTTATACAATGAATAGTGACGAGAAAGATTATATCGAGTTATTTTGGGTTTTCTTCCCTAATGCAAGAGAAGCATTACATGAAGCAAAAGCATTTAACGACAGTAACTCTGCACTTCCAATTTCATTCGATCAGATCTTAAATTCAAGACGTTTTAACGCAGTTCTTTACAAAGAAGAAAACTTGTACGGAGATCGTGAGATCAAAGAGTATATGAAAGATAACGCACAAAACCAATTGTTAGAATCTGAAAGAGTAAAAGAGAAGATTCGTAACTTCGAACAAGATATGTGGAACTACTAAGTATCTAAAATACATTATATAAAAAGCTCTTATTGCCTTGGCAGTAGGAGCTTTTTTATTGGACCTAATTGGCCTTTGTAATGATTTTGCAATTAAGATTTGATAATTGAATATGGAATCTTGTTACATGTTTGATAGTAAGTCGTTTATATCGCATTTTCTTGGTTCGCTTTTATTAGGTGTATCGCTGTTAAATATGAGCTTTTTAGGCCTTAATTATAAAAACTCAGTTAATTGTAGGAAAATAACAATAAAATACAAAATTTTGCGTTAGCTTTGTTACAAAAAATTGTTATGATGAAAGGGAAATTTTTTTTATTGTTTATTGTATTTGTTACAGGAGGTCTTGTTTCAAATGCACAATCGAATCTGCTGAATGCAAAAACAGCTGACCAGATTGGTATAAAGAATGCGGCGCAGCTTATTTCAGACAATGATAAACCATTATCTTATGGTTATGTCGATGACAGAGATGTTTTGATGGGGAAAACAGTATGGGAAATTATTGATTTAAACGAAAAAATCAACTTTCCGTTATATTTTCCTGTAGACACGGCCAATATTGGTGCTGACAGACGCTCGCTTTATGATGTTTTGACAAGAGGTATTAGAAGTGGAAGAATAACTGAAGTGTACAGCGACAGTTATTTTAATACTAAAAAATCTTTAAAAGACATTCAGGGTGCGTTATCCCGAGTAGATACAACAGATGCGGGCAGGGAATTAATTAACCAATATCCGGATGAGTATAGAACTCGTGTGGTAAAGAAAAAAATAGTTACCGGTACAGGTAAAAAGAAGTCTGTTTCTTATATTGATGAAACTGTTGGTCCGACAAGATCGGTTCCGGCAGAATACATCTTAAAACAAGATTTAACTGCTGCTGATGTGACACAATATAAAATAAAAGGATATTGGTATTTTGACAAAAGACAAAGTGATTTAAAATATCGCTTGCTGGGAATTTGCCCAGTTACGCCAGATGTTTATACAATGAATAGTGATGAGAAAGATTATATTGAACTGTTCTGGGTTTTCTTTCCTAATGCGCGGGAAGTATTGCACGAAGGAAAAGCTTTTAATGATAGGAATTCAGCAACTCCAATTTCATTTGATCAAATCTTAAATTCAAGACGTTTTAATGCTATTATCTATAAAGAAGAAAATATGTACGGAGATCGTGAGATTAAAGATTACATGAAAGATAATGCACAAAATCAGTTATTGGAGTCTGAAAGAGTAAAAGAGAAGATTCGTAATTTCGAAGAAGATATGTGGAACTACTAAGTATCTAAATAACATTAAAACAAAAACTCTTAGTACCTTTGTATTAAGAGTTTTTTTTATATTTTATCTTTTTACACATGTTAGATTATTTAATTGTCGGATCCGGATTAGCCGGAATTTCTTTTGCCGAAGTTGCCCTTAAAAACAATAAATCTATTTTAATAGTAGATAATATGTCTCAGGTTTCTTCAAGAGTTGCCGGTGGATTTTATAATCCGGTGATTTTAAAGAGATTTAGCGAAGTATGGAATGCTCAGCAGCAATTGGTTATCATGAATGATTTTTATGATCATATCGAAAAAAAACTCCAAACCAAGTTTAATTTTAAACTTCCAATACTGAGAAAATTTTTCTCTATCGAAGAACAAAACAATTGGTTTGCCGCTTCTGATAAAATAAATCTGGCGCCCTTTTTATCTACAAAAATAATTTCAAAAAAATACAAAGGCATTGATTCTCCGTATGATTATGGCGAAGTTCTGCATACCGGATATGTAGATACCATGTTGCTATTAGATACCTACAGAGAATATCTGCAAGGGAACGATTTGCTATTAAATCAGTTTTTTGATTACGGATATATTGAGTTTTTCGATTTTGGAATTCAATATAAAAATATTCAGGCACGTAATATTGTTTTTGCAGAAGGATTTGGACTGCATAAAAATCCTTTTTTTAATTATTTACCTCTTGATGGTACAAAAGGCGAAATGTTTGTAATAAAAGCTCCGGATTTGGACCTGGATGTTATTATGAATACCAGTGTCTTTATATTGCCATTGGGTAATGATTTGTTCAAAGTAGGAGCTACATACAACTGGGAAGATAAAACCGATTTACCTACAGAGGCAGGAAGACAGGAATTAATCGACCGAATCAAAGAAATTATCAACTGCGATTTCGAGATTGTAGAGCATTACGGAGGAGTTCGTCCTACAGTAAAAGACAGAAGACCCCTGATAGGAACTCATCAAGAGTTTAAATCACTCCACGTTCTTAACGGATTAGGAACAAGAGGAGTGATGCTTGGACCATCAATGGCAAAAGTTTTATATGATTACATCGAAAACCAAATTCCTTTGACTCGTGAAATTGATATTAAAAGATTTCATAAAAGATATCTAAAAAGTCTTATTTCTGACCGGCCTTAGGATCATAAGAAACAAACATATTAATGTATAGATTTCGTGATAGTCGTAAAACAAAAGGAAACAATACGATCAGGGTAATTACTATTGCTATAAATGACTCTTCGATTGTGGCTTTAAAAAACATAAACGAGACAATAAAAGCAGCAATTCCTACTGCAACATTCAATCCGTAACTTACATACATTGCACCATAAAAAAACGAAGGTTCAATTTGATATTTAAATCCACAATGACTGCAATGATCGTTCATTTTGAGAACTTTAGTCAGGTGAAGCGGATTTTTGTCTGAATACATGCTTTCTTTTTGGCATTTTGGACAACTTCCTGTTAAAATACTATTTAGTTTCGATCCTTTTTTTAACATTTGCAAAAAATTAAAATTACCCATTGATTTGGGTGTGTAAATTTACACAATCAATTAGTTATAAAATAACATTACATGCTTAATATACATAATTTATCGGTTTCTTTTGGTGGTACTTATTTATTCGAAGAGGTAACTTTTCGTTTAGGTGCAGGAGATCGTGTTGGACTTGTCGGGAAAAATGGTGCAGGAAAATCTACTATGCTTAAAATGCTAGCAGGAGATTTTGCTCCTGACTCGGGAGTTATTTCTCAGGAGAAAGATATCAGAATGGGTTTCTTGCGTCAGGATATCGATTTTGAGCAAGGACGAACTGTTCTTGAAGAAGCTTATGAAGCTTTTACAGAGATAAAAATTGTTGAAAAAAAACTAGAACAAATCAATCATCAATTGGTTACCAGAACCGATTATGAAAGCGAAGAATACAGCCAGATCATCGAAGATTTATCGGATTATACACATCGTTTTGAACTTCTTGGAGGTTATAATTATGTGGGAGATACAGAGAAAATCCTTTTAGGATTAGGTTTTAAAAGAGAAGTTTTTAATAATCAAACCGAAACATTCTCAGGAGGTTGGAGAATGCGCATCGAGCTGGCTAAACTACTATTACAATCTAATGATGTTTTGCTTCTGGATGAGCCTACCAATCACCTTGATATAGAGAGTATCATTTGGTTAGAAGGTTTTCTTCGTAATTATCCCGGAGTTGTGGTAATTGTTTCGCACGATAAAATGTTCCTTGATAATGTTACCAATCGTACGATCGAAATTTCGTTAGGAAAGGCCTACGATTTCAATAAACCTTATTCTCAATATTTAGAATTACGTCATGAAATTCGCGAGAAGCAATTAGCGACTCAAAAAAATCAGGCAAAGAAAATTGAAGAAACAGAAAAATTAATCGAGAAATTCCGTGCAAAAGCCTCAAAAGCTTCAATGGCACAATCGTTGATTAAAAAATTAGATAAAGTAGAGCGAATCGAAGTTGATGAGGATGACAATTCTGTTATGAATATATCTTTTCCCGTTTCAAAAGAACCAGGAAGAGTAGTAGTAGAAGCCGAAAATGTTACAAAAGCGTACGGAGATAAGGTTATTTTAAAAGATATTGATTTGCTGGTAGAACGCGGAAGCAAAATTGCTTTTGTTGGGCAAAACGGACAAGGGAAATCGACTTTTATTAAAGCCATTGTAAACGAATTCGAATATCAGGGAAACATCAAATTAGGACACAATGTACAATTAGGTTATTTTGCTCAAAATCAGGCCGAATACCTGGATGGTGAAATTACATTGCTTCAAACTATGGAAGATGCCGCAATGGACACCAACCGATCCAAAGTGCGTGATATGTTAGGTTCATTTCTATTCCGTGGCGATGATGTAGAGAAAAAAGTAAAAGTACTTTCAGGAGGAGAGCGTAACCGTTTGGCACTTTGTAAGTTACTGTTGCAGCCTATCAACGTATTGCTGATGGATGAGCCTACCAATCACTTAGATATTAAATCTAAAAACGTTCTAAAAGCAGCACTTCAAAAATTTGGAGGAACTTTATTATTGGTTTCTCACGATAGAGATTTCCTGCAAGGAATGTCAAATATCGTTTACGAATTCAAAGATCAAAAGATAAAAGAATATTTAGGAGACATCAATTATTTCTTAGAACAACGTAATCTCGAAAACATGCGTGAAGTCGAGAAAAAAGATGTGGCAAAAGCCGCTGCTCCTAAAGAAAGCAATAAAACATCCTATGAAGATCAGAAGAAAGGTAAAGCATTACAAAATAAATTAAGCAAAGTCGAGAGTCAGATCAAACAATTAGAGAAAGACATTCAGCACGACGATAAATTGCTGCTTTCTAATTATGACAAACATATCGAGGATGCTTCTTTTTTCACCGCATACAACAAAAAGAAAAAAGATCTGGATCAGCTACTTCTGGACTGGGAAATCGTTCAGGAAGAGATTGATAATTTTAATGCTTAGTGTAGTTTTTAGTCACAGTCACAGTTTTAATAGCCTTTGTTGAAGTTTTTAAGCTTTGACAAAGGTTTTTTTATTGTTTTCAGGAGCTAATCCAGCTTTGCGTTTCAAGTCCTCACAAAAAAAACACTAATTTTCTAAGCCATAAATAGTGTTTCTTTGGGTCGCTTTTTTTTCAACAAGAAATGCAATTTTTTTTGCTCGGGGCTTTCCACTTCAATCTGGGCTAGGACTAGCAGTATTCAGTCACAGTATTGAGTTTTAGATTTATTTAGTTTTCAGCTTAAGAATTTTTCGTAATGACAAAAACAAGAATAAAATCTGCGAAAACCAGTTAAAACCCTTATCATCCGTGTGCCAACCTTAAATAAGCCCAATGCTTTTAGAATGCATAATTGCTTCGCTGCTATTTTTATAATAACAAACAGAAACCTCTAAAGCCTCTAGATTTTTCATTATTTTTTTAGTCGATTCTTTCTGGTGTTTACCAGTTTGCCTGATATAAACCGCTTTTACGGTAACAGGAAATATTTTGCAGATTCTTTCATATAAAACAGGATCATGTTGTGAATCATCACCTAACAGAACATATTTAAGATTAGGGTAAAATTCCAGAACGTGTTTTATTTTATCAAATTTATGATCGTGATTTCCGCGTCCGCTCATAAAAAAGTCGGTGATGCCTCGTCTGATATCTTTTAGTAGAATTACTGCCCTTGGCAGATTGTGTATTTTAGTGAATTTTACAATAAAACGATACAAATTCCATTCGCTGCTTGAAACATAGAAAAAAGCATTTTCTTCTTCTTTATTATTTCTTCCAGCCGAACTCAAAGCCTGGTAATGCGGTACAACATCTGTAAATACCTTACGGTCATTTACGTTTTTGAATAAAAGAATATATATTTTTTTAAAGAAATTCTGGGTATGCGAGATCAAAAAAGTATCATCAATATCCGATATAATTCCCAGTTTTCCTTTGTGAGGTCTTATGAAACTGCCTTTTTCGGTTATGGTTTCATTTTCATCTTTAATGCTCACTTCATATTCCATCCAACCAAAATTGGTTTGAGTTTCAAGGGGAATGCAAAACTTAAAATAACCGTCATCCAATGTTTTGGTATGAATCTCCTGATTACCGCACTTTAGATAAATATCAAAATTTTCAAGCGTTTTTATCCTAAACTGATTGATAATTGAACGTGCATTTTTTAAGTTTTTCTTCTGAAAATCATAATCATACGTTCTTTTAAAAACATGGCCCATTACAATTAATTCTTCTTCATTGGCATAACCTCGATATAATTGTAAAATTGGTTTCATTAATTGCGTATATTTATAGATGGATGCTGTAAATTAATTATTTTAATTGACTTTAAAAATAAAACTTTGAAAAAGAATATCATATTTGTTGTAAACCCTATTTCCGGAGACCTTGATAAATCAGATTTGATTCAGGCTGTGCAGGAATTTGCAACTACGAATAATTTTGACCTGGAAGTTTACGAAACTACAGGTAAAACAGACCAAAAAGCAATACAATCACTTTATAATCAATTACAACCGGAGCGAATTATAGTAGCTGGCGGTGACGGAACTATAAAAATGGTTGCCGAAGCAGTAGAACAATATGATGTCATTATTGGTATTTTACCCGCTGGTTCAGCAAACGGTTTATCTGTAGATCTTAATTTGCCCACTACAATCGAGGAGAACCTGAAAATTGCCTTTTTAAGCCGTTATATCGAAATGGACATGATTTGCATCAATGGTAAAAAAAGTATCCATTTAAGCGATATTGGTCTTAATGCCGATTTGGTAAAAAACTACGAACAAAGTAATCTCAGGGGAATTTGGGGATACGCCTTACAGGCCTACAATACTCTTGTGGATTCCAGCGAACCATTTGTTGCCACAATTACGGCAAATAAAGAAACAATTGAGCATACGGCAAGAATGATTGTAATAGCCAATTCTAAAAAGTACGGAACCGGCGTAACAATTAATCCAAATGGTGCAATGAACGACGGAAGATTTGAATTGGTTATCTTGAAAAGTCTTGATTTATTATTACTCGGAAAAATCATTACCGGAAATATGCCAATCGATTCTGATGATATTGTGATTATTTCGACAGACAAAGCGACTATAAAAACAAATTATCCGGTTAATTTTCAGATCGATGGAGAGTATTGTGGAGCGCAGACTTCGTTAGATATTCATATTTTGCACAAACAAATGAAAATTGCGGTGCCATAGTTCATAGAAAATTAGACAGCAATATATAATAGCTCGGTAGGAGCGATATTGAGTTTCTCTATTTGTAAAAAGCTATTTATTTAAAAGGATTTCGTTCCTGCCAGTCTGTTTTAGGTTCCAGATAATTAAACAATTTGGCAATGTTATGATTGATCAAAGCATTGCTATGTGTAATTAATCCGTACATTTTTAGGGGTTTTGCGCCTACAGAACTTTTAATTTCTAGAGCTGTACGGGCAAAAACAATTTCAGAGAATCCCTGATTGATAGAATAAGCAATCATGTCATATAACATGTTTAGGTACAACATTCTTTCGCGTTGAATGCTTTCGTCGTAACCTAAAAAGTAGGTGTCCATCACATTTCCGTTTTTAATCAGGGTATTGAAACCTATTAGTTTTTCGTCTAGGAAATAGCCATAAAACAAAAAGTCATCTTTCATGATTTCTTTAAAAAAACTAAAGTGATTTCGCGCTAAGAAAAAAGTATTAAAAGGCGCATTCTTGGCCACATGAAAGTACAAATCATAAATAACATCTTCGTACTTTTTAATATCAGCTAAAGACATTCTTTGCTTTCTTATTGCGTCAGCTTTTTTTCGGGCGCGTTTGTATTGGTCGCGATATTTTTTTGACAAAGCATCAATATAATCCTGTTCAGTTGTCCAGTTTTTATTGATTTCAAAAATCATATTGGGCTGGGTCGAAAACGTATAGTTGTTCTTAAATTCAGCCTGCAAAGGTTCGATCTCTGCTGCGGTAAAATCTTTTATACTGGTAATGTGCACTTTTTTCCCACTCGCTTTCAGGTCTTTTTTAAGCTGATTG
Source organism: Flavobacterium sp. SLB02 (assembly GCF_009664855.1). Classification (GTDB taxonomy): domain Bacteria; phylum Bacteroidota; class Bacteroidia; order Flavobacteriales; family Flavobacteriaceae; genus Flavobacterium. The sequence goes on along the minus strand of NZ_CP045928.1, from coordinate 4,228,228 downwards.
ATTGCTTTATGAAGCGTTTTAATGGCTTTAAGTTGCTTTACGTTTTTGTCGAAAGCAAAAGCGTTTTGTCCGGTAAGCATATTATTGCCCACGAATAATACATGCGATGCAAAATTTTTGAAAGCAAAATTACGTACCGAAGTTTTCAGGCATTGATCACGTTCTCCAAAAGAATCCAGTTTTTCTGCAAATAAAAATTGGGTCAGGACAATCCCGGCTAATTTATCTTCGTTGAAAATTCCAATAAAATGACAAATCATATTTACCGGAGAAGAATTTTCCAGTACTTCGAGATATTCTCTGGTCAAAAAAATATTATCTACAGCCAGCGAATTCCATTCTAAAGGCAATGATGATGTGCTATTGTAGATTTTAAAAGAATATGTTGTATTCAAAAGAGTGCGCTAATTTTTTCAAAATTAGGTAATATTTATAATAACTCATCTGGTTTAAGTTATTATTAAGAAAAACCCGTTTGAATTGTAATTTCCGAACGGGTTTCTGTTTTTGTCATTATGCATATGCACATATAATTCCGCCCATAAGTGTTAGGGTTAAAATCCAGTATCCTGAATTGATAAAAATGTATTTCCAGGATTTTCTTTCGAATAAACCATTAATAGCCAACATTGGAAAAGCAAAAAACAACCCCGATATAAAACCATGAAGCGCTCCGTGCTTAAAAGTGCGATAGGCAGTTCCGTAATCGGCCATAAAAGCCGCGAATGAAGGTTTTGCAGTTTCTATTAAAGGAGGTCCGCCCACCATACCTACAGCTCCGGACTGGTGAATTGCCAGTGCTGAGATAATCATGGTCATCATTAAAGAAAAGATGTAGGTGAGTCCGAAAATTTTAATCATATTTCCGTTTTTCAGGGCTTCAGGCGTTAGTCCGGCCTCTCGCATCCAGACAGTTCCGAATACTTTAGGATTATACCAGATAAAACCGGTAACAAGAGTAATTAATGCCGAAATAAAAAAGGGTAAGAAATTCATTTCCATAAGATTAGGTTTTTAGATTAGTTGCTCAAATTTAAGCAAAAATAAAAGACGAAAGCCTCTGAAATTCTTTCATTCTTTTAGAGTGGAGATCTGTTAATTCTCATCAGAAAAAAATAATATATAATTAAGATCGTATTTTTTAAGAATTTGCTTTTTTTTCATAACTTTAATTCATCAATTTGCATAATCAAATAAAATGATAAAAATATTCTAACCTTTTAATAGCAAAATTATGGTAGTACAATATCAAGGTGAACAACACGGAAAAGCAACAACATTTACGATAAGAATTATAGGGAACAATTTGTCTAAAAGCAGTTCTAATTATCAAATCGATTTATTGGTAGGAGATAAAAAATTGCCAACATTTACAACGGCAATTCATCAAAGTTTATCGAATTGTCTTAAAGAGATTTACTTGTTTAGAAAACATAACGGAATAAAATTCGATGCTTCTTCAGAGAAAGTAGCAACGCCTTTAGTGCCTTACGATCAGGTTTTATACAACTATAACAAAGGAGCTTTATTTATGGCATAAGCTGCTTAGATATAGTATACTATTTAAAAGATTGTTCATTGAGCAATCTTTTTTATTTAGCATAAGTTTAAACTTTTAATGAAAAAAAGAGATAGGAAATGAAACAGAATATTTATGATGATATAGATTTTTTCGAAAGTTATGGCAAAATGCCGCGTTCGTTTGATGGTTTAAACTCAGCTGGCGAATGGCATGTATTAAAAAATATGTTACCGGATTTTAAAGGAAAAAGTGTTTTGGATCTTGGCTGTGGTTATGGCTGGCATTGTATATATGCAAAAGAACAGGCAGCGGAGAGTGTTATTGGAATCGATTTATCGCAGAAAATGATTGATAAAGCGAAAGAAAATTCAAAAAATCTCTCAATCGATTATTATCAAATGCCTGTTGAAGATATTGATTTTAAGGATGAACAGTTTGATGTTGTTTTTAGTTCACTTACTTTTCATTATATAGAAAATCTGGAAACTGTTTTTAGCAAAATAAACCGATTTTTAAAGAAAGGCGGAAGTTTTGTTTTCTCAATGGAACATCCTGTTTTTACTTCAAGAGCCCAACAAGATTGGTCTACGAACGAGGAAGGAAGCAGGTTACATTGGCCGGTTGACAATTACCAAGACGAAGGAATCAGGCAAACAAATTTTCTGGGCCATAAAGTAATTAAATATCATCGAACGCTTGCCAGTATTATAAATACCGTCATTGATTCTGGTTTTAGTATTCAACAAATATCAGAGCCTAAACCATCAGAGGAAATTATTGAAAAATATGCTGAGATGAAAGACGAACTGAGAAGACCAATTTTTATTATGATTTCGGCTTTAAAATAGTATTAATCCTGATACCTGAGATAACAGATTACTTGCGATATTATTAGCTAAAAGTTTAATTATACTATTTGAATCTTTTTAATGCTGCTTATCACTTTAAGGCGTTTTATTTTAAATTACTTTTTCATAGTAATCTTTGATCAAAACAGAAATAAAACGCTTTAAATAGACTTCATTCAAAAAGGTGTTTGACCAATTTTCAAACCTGTTGCATTGAACTCCTAAATAAAAATAGTACATGCAAACACCCAAAATTGGAATTAGATGTTTCTCTTCATCGCTGATTTTTTCTATCGTCTCATAACCTTTATAAAATGCATTTATTTTTGTATTTCTTTCGATATCGTCTTTTTCAGTACTGTGCAATTGCAAAATGTAATAGGCAATGTCTAAGCAAAGCCAGCCATTTCCGCAAAAGTCAAAATCAAATAGTGTGACTTTATTATCATCAGAAATATTCAAATTATCAAACCATACATCCATATGCACGATTCCTGTTCGTAATAATTTGTTGTTGGCATTTAGTAATTCCTTTTCCAGAATGAATCGGGTCGAAGTAAGAAATTGCATCTCTTCGGTATCATCAGGGAGAAAAGGTTTGATATAATTCAGGGATTGATTTAATAAAATTTCTGGCGAATAGGTAATTCTGTTAAGCTCTAATCCTTTGGTTTGCTTATGAATTTTAGCCATTAGCGTTCCAATTTCAAAATGAATATCCTCGCTAAAGTTTAAAACTTTATTTCCTTTAGCAAAAGAGAACAAAACAGCAAAACGCAACCCTTCCGGAGCATTTATAGAGTTAATTAGATTATCTGAACGATCTGAAATTGGATATGAAACCGCAATATCATTTTGTTTTAAAAGCTGTAACAATTTTAATTCTTCTACAATTTCTTCTCTGGTTCGCCAGTTGTAGCTATAAAGTCTAAAGATAAATGTATTGTTATCGCTATCAATACGATACGTGTGATTGATTCCTGCTTTTAACAATCGGCAAGTTGTATTTGGGGATAATACATATTTTTCGCAAACAAAATCTGCAATGTCTGACAAAGAAATTATAGAGCTAATTACAGAGAAGGTTTTCATTTGATCGTGCTTAGATTGTTTTTGAGTGTATAAAATTCAAAAGTAAGCAGATTTATTTTTGCAACAAAAAGATTTCTATATTGGATCGCCAACAAAAACGATTATTTAATTAGGTTTAAATAATCACTTAATAACTAAAAAAGTACTCTGCTTTTTATTGATTTTTAGAGATTTTAAAGGATTTAATCGTTTAGTTTTCAATAATCAAAACGGAATTTAGGGATAGCAATAATGAATTTCGGGATGCAGATTATCTTACAGGTACTGCTAACTTTGAGTAAATCAAAAAAATAGATTAGTTATGAATTCTACGACTTCAAAATTCGAAAAATTATTACATGGTTCTAAAGAATATGGAAATGTGAACCACCAACCCGACTCAAGTAAAGAGATTCAAATTAACACACCTGAAAAAACAATGCCTTTTTCAGACCAAATTGGAAATTATCAGCGTAATAAAGCCATTCCGTCAAAATCGTACAAAGACAGTAAAATTTATATTGTAGGAAGTGGTATCGCCGGAATGGCAGCTGCTTATTATTTTATTCGCGATGGTCATATTCCGGGCGAGAATATTATTTTTCTGGATCAGTTGCACGTAGATGGCGGATCGTTGGATGGCGCCGGAAATACAACTGATGGTTATATTATTCGTGGGGGACGCGAGATGGATATGACCTACGAAAACCTTTGGGATATTTTTCAGGATATTCCGGCTCTGGAGTTGCCTGAACCTTATAGTGTATTAGACGAATACCGTTTGGTAAATGATAATGATCCTAATTACTCAAAAGCGAGATTAATTCATAAAAATGGACAAATTAAAGACTTTAGTAAATTTGGACTGGACAAAAAAGACCAACTTGCTATTATAAAATTGTTGCTTAAGAAAAAAGAAGATTTAGACGATATTACCATCGAGGGTTATTTTAGTAAATCTTTTCTGGAAAGTAATTTTTGGTTTTTCTGGCGAACTATGTTTGCTTTCGAAAACTGGCATAGTTTACTAGAATGTAAATTATACATGCACCGTTTTCTACACGCAATAGACGGAATGAAGGATCTTTCTTGTTTGGTGTTTCCGAAATACAATCAGTATGACACTTTTGTTACGCCTCTTAGAAAATTTCTTCAGAGCAAAGGTGTGCAAATCGATCTTAACACACTTGTGAAAGATTTAGATATTCATAGTGATATAAATGGCAAAGTAGTCGAAGCGATCATTATTGAAAAAGATGGTAAAGAAGAAAGAATTCCTGTAGGTAAAGAAAATTATGTAATTGCCACAACTGGTTCAATGACTGAAGATACTTTTTACGGCGATAACAAAACGGCTCCGGCTATTGATTTAAACAAAAATAATAGCGGGCAAAGTGCAGGATGGACATTATGGAAAAACCTGGCAGCGAAGTCACCTGTTTTTGGAAAACCTGAAAAATTCTGTGGAAACATAGAGAAATCTTCCTGGGAATCTGCTACACTTACTTGTAAACCTTCTGCTTTTACAGAGAAAGTAAGAGAGTTGTGTGTAAACGATCCTTATTCAGGTAAAACAGCAACAGGAGGAATTGTTACTATAAGCGATTCAAACTGGTTAATGAGCTTTACCTGTAACAGACAGCCGCACTTTCCTGATCAGCCAGATGATATTTTAGTGATTTGGGTATATGCCCTTTTTATGGATAAAGAAGGCGATTATATCAAAAAAACAATGCCACAATGTACTGGTGATGAAATTCTGGCTGAATTAGCTTATCATTTAGGGATTATTGATCAACTGGATAATATTGTCGAAAATACAATTGTTCGTATTTCATTTATGCCATACATCACCTCTATGTTTATGCCAAGAGCAAAGGGCGATCGCCCGCAAGTGGTTCCCGAAGGTTGTAAAAACTTAGGTTTAGTAGGACAATTTGTAGAAACCAATAATGATATTGTATTTACAATGGAAAGTTCTGTACGAACTGCGAGAATAGCCGTTTATGAATTATTGAATCTGAACAAACAAGTGCCGGACATTAATCCGTTGCAGTATGATCTTCGTCATTTGCTTAAAGCGGCACAATCGTTAAATGATTATGAGCCAATAGTAGGGGAGGGACTTTTAAGAAAATTTCTAAAAGGAACTTACTACGAACATCTTCTTGTAGAAAACGCAGAAGATTCGCAAGAACACGAATCCTTTTTTACAGAACAAATTAATAGATTAAAAGGTTGGATAGGAGGAATTAGAGATTAAAGATTTCTAATAAGATCTATTTATTCTTTACAGGATAATAATTTAGAAAAAAAATGACGCTAAGGCTATTTTGCTGTAGCGTCATTTTTATATTAATTAACGGTCACTTTTTTCTTAAATCATCAGATTTTATAAGGGATTATCTCGAATTATTGCTTATTTTTATACGTAAATTGGTTTTCCAGAATTAATAGTTTTAGCAATATTTACGCAGTATGGATCAACCTTACGATAAAATCAGCGATACATTAGCCTACTTTGAGGTTGATAATAATTTGCCCTATTATGTTTCTTCGGGCAAGAAACAAATAGATTATCCTCAGAAACCTTTCAGGATGGATTATTATTCGTTGTGTATTTGTACAGAAGGAAATATTGTTGTTTCAATCGATGGTCAACGGCATGCTGTAAGTCAATTTAGTTTATTATTGGCAAGACCCGCTACAATTATTGCGTTTCAGAATAATAGTGAAGACTTTAGAGTGAAATTACTTTTCTTTGAAAAAGAGTTTCTTCTTAAAAACATATCGGATCCTTTTATTATTGAGCGGCTTACATTTTTTAAAGACAGATCTTACGAGTTCATACATCTCAAGGAACAAGAAGCTAAAAAGTTGATTAAGCTAATGAAATACCTTGAAAATAAAATTAATGCCAATCTTAAATTTAAAGATGAAATTCTCAGGACGATAATCTTTAATTTGCTTCTGGAAACGGCTGAATTTTTGCCACAAGAAAAAACAGAAAATGACTTAGTTCTTAATAATCCCAAAGAAATTTATTTTCAGTTTCTTAAGCTGGTTATGGAAAATATAAGTCAGCATAAAGGAGTAAATTATTATGCTCAAAAACTTCATATCTCAAACAAATATCTGATTCAGATTGTAAAGAAAGCCGTAGATAAAACGCCTCACGAAATTATCGATGCACATTTATTAAAAGAAGCCGTAGTGTTGTTAGGAAATCCTGCAATCAATATAAGCGACATTGCTTATAGATTGCGTTTTAATTCCGTTTCAGCCTTTGGACGTTTTTTTAAGAAACATTCCGCTATTTCTCCTACTGATTATCGTCGTTTACAGAATTTGTCGCACTAGATTAAAATCTGAAACTTCTTTATTTGTTGAGATCATAGATTTAAATTTTATAAAATTGAATCTAACACAAGATTGTGTAAGAGAGAAAAGTCTTGCGATTTTGTTTTGATGTCCTACGTGAATGCAGCAAACGCAGAAGGAACACCACCAAATGCATAACATAGAAACGATCAAAGTTGTTTTACTAGTGATCGAGAATGCCTAGCAACTTATTATAATTATAAAAGGGTTGTCTCAATGTTTATTTGAGACAACCCTTTTTTTTGCTTTAATCTATAAAAGAAGTAAAACTGATATTTTAGAAATTAGTATTAATTTTCTTAGAACGGTCTGCAATGTATGACATAAGCCAGGTTACTTGTCCGTCTTTTACAAAATATATTTTCTTTGTCGCTACGTTAGGAATACTTTCAAGGCAGTTTGAAAGAATGTTGTTTGCAGAAATAAGGTATTTCTGGTCGTATGTTTTTAAAACTCTGTCTACTTCTGCATTGGTTTTAGAGAGATTACTGAACTTGCTGAAGTTATTTTTCAGGATCGCGTCATAATTAATAACATCTTCTAAGCTGAAAGGAATATAGTGATCTTTTAAGTTTTCATTATAATATAAAGTTGCAAAAGCCCATACAGCTCCTCCTGATAAATAGATTTTTTCCTTTTTTAATATAAGAGGATTTGCATCAAGCATTTCTTTGATTTTTTTACGCAAAACGGTATTAAAGTCAAAAGATTTTTCCTGATATGTCGACATATCATTGGCCTGACTTGGATTTACAACCGTCTTTTTTACTGCATCGGTAAGTGTCATTGTACCAAAATCAAGTTCTAGAGCAATGAACTCTAATTTGTTATCATCAATTTCATCAATGTATCCCCCTTTAGTAGTTTGAGCACCAATGTCTAATAATATTGCGTTAGAATAATCAACAGGAGGTATAGCACCTTTAACTAACATTTTAGCTTCCTCGTCAACGTTGATGATGTCAAAAGTTTTGTTGGTAAGAGTCGAAATTTTATTTTTTAAAACGTCGATGTTGCGGGCAGAGGAGAAAACTGGAGAAGCAACTATAAATATATTTCCTTCAGAAATTTTAAAGTCAGCTCTTACTTTTCTTAATTGGTCAGCAACTATAATACTGGTTTTGTTGATGTCTTCCTGAGGTAATTCTCCAAAACTTGCAATATGATCAGCAAGGCTAATTCTGTCATTGGAAAAGTAAAGAATTTTATAATCTGCTTTCTTGATATTGTTGATTTCAAGAACAGAAGTTTTGATTGCTCTTCTTCCGATTTCAATTCCTACATATACATTTTTTTGCGAAAAGGAATTAATGGAAAAAAATAAGTTTAAAAGAATAAAAAATAAAATCTGGGGTTTGTTTTTTTTAAGCATTGTGTTGTGTAAGTATGATTATAAAAATTTGTTTTGGATGAAGACTTTAAGGTAATTTTGAGGTATTTGTGTGAAAGTCATAATTTTGTGCTGAAAATAAACGGTTTCAATATAAGATTGCAAATTTATAAAAACATTTACGAATACAAACTGCGTTGTAGAGAAAACATTTTAATTAATTTACTGTAATGTTTTCCAATTGTTATTTCTTTTAGAAAATGTTTTTTATTATACAAAATCAAAACAAATTTGTACTATTTTGAAAGGCATCGTATTATTTTGAAAGGTGTTTGTAAATCGAATGAGAATGTATGTTTTTTATACTTGTTTGAAATTCATTTACTTATGATTTATCCCATTATTTTGGCACAACATTTGACTTTACGCAGAAAAAAGTGGTGAATTAAAATGAAAAAATATGAAAGTAAATAAATCAAGAAAAAAAGACACGACGAAACTAGCATTCTCTAATAAATCGATTCGGGCAAAAGACAGAATCGTAAACTCAATAGTATTTACCGTAGTTTTTTGTATTGCTATTTTTATAATTTCCAGATTGGTTTAGGTTTTCTAAGCAATAAAAAAGCTCCAGATTTCTCTGAAGCTTTTGTTGTATTAAAGCGGTTTTTCTAAAACTTAATAAGTATTAGAAAAAGAAATAACCAACAGATAATTGAAATACACTGTTTTTATTTTTGCTGGAAGAACCCTCTACATTATTAATATCCGTTAGTCCCAGATTGTATCTTGCGCCAAAATTAAGTCCGTTGTCAAGTTTATAGCCTAAGCCAAAATTAACACCAAAATCAAAAGTGTTAAACGAATCTTTTACATTTGTCTTTTCATTTTTGGCCGCAAGTAAAAAACCTATTTGCGGTCCGGCTTCAAGGCTCAATCCTTTTGTTAAATAATATTTTCCCATTAAAGGAATGTTCAGATAACTTAAGGCAACTGTATTATCCTCGAAACTATATCCCTGACCGGAATACATTATTTCAGGTTGAAAAGAAAATTTCTCGGAAATGGGAATTTCTGATACAACACCAACATTAAACGATGTTACAACATCAATACCTTTGGTATTATCTCCGCTGATATTGGCAAAGTTTAGACCTCCTTTAGCACCAAATTTAATTTCTTGGGCATTAACATTTAAAAATCCTAAAACTGTAAGAACAGCTAGTAATAAAAAATTTTTCATAAAAATTTGTTTTGAATTATTGAGTCCAAAATTCATATAAGAAAAAGTAAAAAAGGTTTCAAAAGCTTAAAAATGGATAAAATGGCACCTATTTTGGCGGTGTTTTAACATTATTTAATGTTCTGACATGTTGTTTTTTTTTAAGCTTTATAAAAGGTCGTTTTGAAATACCCCTGAATTGTAATCTCTCAGCTTGCACGAGTTTCGCGCTTGTGAATACAAAATTGTTTCAGGATAATCGACAATAAAAAAAGCTCCAAATTTCTTTGAAGCTTTCTCAACGGCAAGCATTAAAATAGATATCCCACACTCAGTCCAAATTTTGCAACTATAGTATGATCTGTTTTATCTGCATTGACTATTATACCGCCATAACCAACATTTGATTCAAAAAGAAATCCGCTTTTACTGACCCATTTCCAGCCTCCGCCGGCACCGAGAGCAAAATTAATAACGTCGGGATTCTCGGTATATATTGAATGATCATCTGATGTGTATATTTTTTTACCATCTATTGAAGCCAGTATTCCAAATCCTTCAACAAACCAGCCTGATGCGTATTTTTTACCAAAATATCTTCTGTAATACGGAGATATTGAATAATTTAAATCCTTTTCATTTTTTGTATTGTCAAAAACATAATAAAAAGAAAGTCCTAATGACGAATTATTATTTAAATGTCTTTGGTAACCAACCTGAAAAGATTGCAATAAAGGAGCCAGTGCATTTAATTTCATTATTTTTCTGATAAGGATCAGTTTCATTTTGAGCATTGACACAATAAAAGGCAAACAAAATGATAAGTAGTAAATAGTTTTTTTTCATAAAAAGGAATTTGAATTATTTAAACGCAAAATTCACTTAAGAAGAAATAGAAAAGGTTTCAAAAACTCAGAAATGTATAAATTGGTACTTATTTGCTGGTGTTCTTATATTCATTTGGTGTCTGACCAGTAACTTTTTTAAAGGCTTTATAAAAAGTTGTTTTTGAAGTAAACCCAGATTCCAATCCCATCGTCAACAAATTATAGTTTTCATATTCAGAATTTGAAATCATTTCTTTGACCGCTTCAACTCGATAGTTATTGATGTAATTGGCAAAGTTGTCTCCTGTTATCGTGTTTATAATTTGTGAAACATATTCTGGGCTTATACCTAATTTTTCAGCCACTTTTTCTCTGTTTAATGTACTGTCTGTATAAATGTGCTGCTCTTTACAAAGATGTTCCAGTTTTTGAAAATAAAGATTATCTACTGTGATAGCTTCCCTATATTCTTCTGGTGTACTATTTTCTGCCATTTGCAGATTGCTATACGAAAGAGCTACATCTGTATTTAAAAAATTGAAAACTGCATCTTGGTCTTTGGCCAGTTTGTATTTGTAAATGCCTATGTAAGCTGTCCAGTGAATTATGAATGTTGCAGAAAGAGCCAGAACACTCATAGTAGAGGAAATATCTAAACCAAGCAATAACCCAACCAAATAGGTCGTAAGCCAAGTCAATAACAATAAATAAAGAATAGTTAATAAAGTAATTATCCATTTTTTTTCTTTAGAGTCTTTTAAATGCCTTATCATAAAATAAGAGTAAAGAGGTAGAAACGGGATGATGATAACGGCAAATAAAAGCTGAATTAGCATAAGTATATTGATTAGGAAAATACTTGAATCCGGGATTTTATAAATTCCTGCAACATTACTAAGATCGTATGTAATATGAACAATAGAGGAATAGGCAAACGGAATATAATACAAATAGTGCTTCTGCCTATTCCTTACAGTATCGTCAATCCGGTTTATAATGAACAGAAATATGAAAACGGGTAATAAAAATATCCACTCGATATCGTCTATAAAACGTAGAAAAGGATACGAAGTAAATGCACCTTCAATTTCAAAAACATAATTCAGTAAAACAATGGAAAGTGCAAATAGTAAGTATGCTAAATATTTATTTGAATTGCTATTGAATAGTGAAGACTTTAAAATGATCAAGCCTAAGACAATTCCTTGAAAAATCGCAATATTTATAAGTGCTGTATAGATCAATTTTTTACTGTAAAAGTTGTTTTTAAGATTTGTTTTGGGATATCATGGTAATGAGTCATTTTTTAAAACATAACTTATTTCATACGAATTGACAGAACGAATTTAGAATAATACTAATAACTTTCTTATTGGATTAAGAAATGATTAACTAAAAAGATTCGTTCTGAATCAGACATTGTTTTACAATCTAAATAAACGAAAAAAGCTCCAGATTTCTCTGAAGCTTTCTGTTGGTTTTGGGAAGTATAAACAAATCCAAATTATTTTGTTTTTATAAGGTTAAGTGTAAACTCCATTTGTGTATCCTTATGTTGGAAAAAATCATCTAGAGATGGCCATACTTCATGGTCGGGCATAATCCCATGACCTTCTGGCTGATTATCCTTTTTTGGAGCATCCTGCAGCAGATTTACAATTGAAAATTGGGTTTTTATCTTTGAATTGGGAAGCTCATAGACCAGTGGTGAATGTCCGTTGTGACGATAGTAACCGCCAACAGTTTCTACACCAACTATGGTAACATTTTCAACGTATGCTTTTACCAGAGAAGCAAAGTGTGAGGCAGCTGATGCTACATTTTCATTAATCAAAAGGTAAACATTGCCTTTAAACCCTGGTGATTTAGGATAATAAACCGGATTGTATTTTTGGTTTTGTACACTTATATTGTTTTTGAAAACCGGATACAGATCTTTTAGGTATGCTTTCCCCATTTTTTTAGAAATACTATCCATTCGTTCTGATGTTGAAACGCCCCAGAAATAGTTTTCAAAAGGCAACAAGTTGGGATCGAAAATTATGGTGGCTTTTAGATTTTCTTTGAATGGTTTATCTGTGAGATACATTATAGGCTGTTCAAAGTTAGGGTCACTGCCACCGGGATTATTTCGAACATCAATTATCAGATTAGAAACCTTGTTTTTGTCCAGTCCTGCAAAAACGCTATCCAAAAAATGAACATAGGGTTCAAATTTAGGATCGTCTGATCCGTATGCCATTCCAAACCATCTTAGATTTAACAAACCTGTAGCCGGATTAATCATGCGAAAACTATAGGAAGCCTGCTTTTTGTAATCTATCAAATCAGTAACAGGAGCACTAAATCTATTTTTAATGTTTGTTTCTCTTTGCTTTAGCGTTACTGCAGGGAGTGTCTTTTTTTCAAGAGACTCAGATTTTGGTGAATTGTATTCTATTGTGAATTCATTACAAAGACCATATTCCAGAAGATAGTTTATCCCAAAGGATTTATTTACGCTGGCCGATAACTTTTCTGTAGTGTTAAAGCCATCTGCTGTATAATATTTATAAAAAGATTGCATCAATTTTACGTCACTTATCCTGTTTATGCTTCTTATCCTCGAGCCGGCTGGTATATCTGATGATTGACCATCGAAAATAATTTGCCCGTTAATATAAATAAGAGGATAAGGAAAAAATGATTTTTGGCGATTGAGAAATTTTATTAAATCAAGATCAGGGATGGTGTAGTTATGTACACTTCCTTCATAATCGGCCAGTGGGAGCATTATTTTGTAAAACTCGGTAATGCTCATAGGCTTTTTAATACTTTTGATGGCTGCATTGTAAATGCTGTCTATTTGTTTTTTAGAGCGGTATTGGTACAAGCCAGAATTTGCTTTTTCGTTTATAGCGAGGAGTATTTTAAGATCTTGCTGCATTTGTTTTACTGAAAGCATTTTATTGTAGAGCATTATACTATCCTTCGCGTTTTTATCAGATCCTTGTGCCTTGATTTTAAACGATAAGAAAAGCAATACTATAAAAATTAATATTAGATTTTTATTACTCATGTAATACATTAGTTATAGGTTAGGGGTTAGAGGTTTAATTTTTAGAGTTTAACAATCATTTTTATTTCATTTTTTTAACTACAATCTTGTGATAAAAATAAGATAAAATTGCATTACAAAAAAAAGAAAAATAGTGCAAAATGATTAGTGAAATTGATAGAGTTGAATTATAGTGTTTTGATTAATAGGTGTTTAGTTTTTTTTTGTTTATGAAGAAAGAGTCAGCGATATTTATGTGACCTTTGCTAGCTGACCCCGGAGAGTCAGTTTTATATTTAGGATGATTTTTTTAGGTTTGTGCGCTATCGCTTGGCTGGTAAATCTCAATAACAGGATTATTTAGGTTTTAAAGCCAGGTGCGGGAGTGTTATACCAGATTATTACAGTAATGATAAATAATTAGCTATAATTCTGTTATTTATACGCAGTAATTTTACAAAAACTTTAGAATTAAAAACTGAATTCGTATATTGTTCTGCTAAAATTAACTATGCCTAGCATAGAGATTTTAAAAATCTGCTTTCAAACGTTTTTCAGTTCATTTTAATAGAAATAGTCTAGATTATGAAAAATTCATTAATGCTCTTCATCGCATTTTTAGCTTTTACAGCATGTTCAAAACATGAAGGGAAAAAAAATGTTGCTATCACCGGAATAGATTCCACATTGCGGCCTGGTGATGATTTTTTTAAATATGTAAATGGCAAATGGTACGATTCTGTATCAATACCTGCATCTCAATCCGGAGTTGGTGCCTATATGTTTATGAATTACCCACAACGAATGCGCCTGCAAGGGATATTAGACAGTATTTCGCAAAGCAAAAATTCAGCAGGAAGTATAGCGCAAAAGGTAGGAGACTTTTATGCATCAGGTATGGATACTCTAACTATTGACAAACGCGGTTATACACCCATAAAACCCTTACTTGCCAAAATTGAAGCAATTAGCGATTTACCATCGTTAATGAACTTTGTGGTGACTGAAGAAAAAGTGAACAATTCTTCTATTATAGGTTTTGGAGTGTCACCTGATGATAAACACAGCAGTATGAACATTGCCCAAATCTATCAGACAGGTATCGGTTTGCCTGACAGGGACTATTATTTCAAATCAGATTCATCAACTCTTGCCATACAAAAAGCGTACAAAAAATACCTTGCTACATTATTTCAGCAAACAGGCAGCAACGTTCAGGAGGCTCAAAAGAATGCTAATTTGGTTTACGATCTTGACAAACAACTCGCCGTTGCGCATAAAACAAAAGTTGAACTTCGCGATGTGCAGGCCAATTATAATAAAATAGCTGTAACAGATCTTGCAAAAAAACATCCCAACATAAACTGGACTACTTTTTTAAATGATTTAGGCGCTCAAACCGATTCTATTAACGTAGGACAGCCTGCTTATTATGATGCCCTTAATAAGCTCTTGAAAACAATTCCCATAAATAATTGGAAAATTTACCTGAAAGCAAATTCTCTGGAAAGATATGCAGATGATTTAAGTAAACCTTTTGCAGATGCCTCATTTGAGTATACCAAAGTGCTTTCTGGTCAGGCTGTTCAAAAATCACGTGGCGAGAAAATGGCGAATGTCCTTGACAATTACTTAGGCGAAGCGTTGGGTGAATTGTATGTAAAGAAATATTTCTCTGAAGATGCCAAAAAACGCATGTTAGTTCTGGTGAATAATCTGCAAAAAGCGTATGCCAAAAGAATTGATAAATTGGAATGGATGAGTCCTGATACCAAGCAAAAAGCGAAAGAAAAATTGGCGGCCATGACTAAGAAAATAGGATATCCGGATAAATGGAGAGACTATAGTAGTGTAAAAATAGCCAGAAATACCTATTTTGAGAATATGGTTTCGGCCGCTACAGCGGCATATCAATTTCAATTGGCAAAATTGGGAAAACCAGTAGATAAATCAGAATGGTATACTACAGTTCCAACAGTTACAGCATATAATAATCCTACTGCAAATGAAATTGTTTTTCCTGCAGGTATTTTGCAAGCCCCATATTTTGATAATAATGCAGATGATGCGCTTAACTACGGAGGTATTGGAATGGTTATAGGGCACGAAATAACCCATACTTTTGATGATCAGGGTGCTCAATATGACAAGGATGGTAACTTGAAAAACTGGTGGACAAAAGATGATTATGCAAAGTTCAAGGCAAGAATACAACAGGTTATCAATTTGTATAGTACCTATACAGTTTTAGATAATCTACATATTAATGGTGCAATGACAGTTGGGGAAAATACGGCGGATATTGCCGGAATAGCAGTTGCCTATGATGCTTTTAAAATGACCCAACAAGGTAAAGGAAATACAAAAATCGACGGTTTTACCCCGGACCAGCGCTTCTTTATATCTATAGCTAAAATATGGAGAGTAAAAATGAAAGACGAGTTCCTGCGTTTATGGATTAACAATAATCCGCATTCTCCACCAAATTGGCGTGTTAATGGTCCTCTAATGAATACTACACCTTTTTACGAAGCATTTAATGTACAGTCTGGAGATAAAATGTTTGTGCCAAAGAAAGATAGAATAACAATTTGGTAGTAAGTACGAATTTGGATAATCGGCTTAATGGAAATTTGGTTTTGCATTTAGGATGATGCGGCAAATCTGAATAATGAACTTAATTTAGTCCCAAACCTGCTGTAGTATCAGGAAGTTGAAGATAATTTATAAAAGACGCCAGACTATGAGCATAGCAGTTTTACTATTTGACGACTTTGAAACCTTAGATGTTTTCGGACCTGTAGAAGTTTTTGGACGACTTTTAGACTTGTATACTATTAAGTTTTATTCACTAAATGGTGGGCAAATAAAAAATAGACATGGAGTTTCTATCTTGACCCAGAAACTGGAAGAGGTTCACGACAACCTGGAAATATTTATAGTACCTGGTGGAATGGGAACAAGAAAAGAAGTTGAAAATAAATTACTCATAGATAAAATAAAAGAAATATCAATCTTCAGCAAATTCGTATTGACAGTTTGTACGGGAAGTGCGTTACTTGCAAGAACTGGACTTTTAGACAATAAAACAGCAACTTCAAATAAACGAGCATTTACTTGGGTGATAACAAATGGGACAAATGTAATTTGGGACAAAAAAGCTCGTTGGTCAATTGATGATAAATATTATACATCATCAGGTGTAAGTGCTGGAATAGACATGACATTGGGTTTCATAAGTGACCGTCACGGAATTGAATTAGCAAGACAAATTGCATTTGAAATTGAATATAACTGGATGGAGGATAAGGACAATGACATTTTTAAAGTAGAATAAAACAACAGATAATAGTTACTATTTAGACAGATTTATGTAGGATTTGCAATATTTAATCAAGTTAAAAAAGAGAAACTAAATACAAAAGCCATGGATCATAGTGCCAAAGAACTTTTTTACTATTTAAATCAATCTATATCAAATAATGTAACTTATAGAGAGTTGTCAAATTTATGCTTGACGTTATTTTGTACCTGTGGTATTTTACCAGAAAGATTCCAAACAACAATTATTAACAAAGAACAATTAGCAATAATATTTTCTAAAATTGCAAAAGAGAGAAATATTGTTTCTTATCCATCAACCGCTTCATTTTATGGTGCTTCATTTCATGATACTTATGGTGAAGGACATTGGTTAGAGGTAATGGCCAGCGTTTTGAAATTAGCCAGAGAACCTAATATAGAAGAAGCTAAAAAATTACTAGTATAACTTTTTATGCAACATGCACCAAAACATTACCGCTAAAAAAATATTCATGAAAAACACAATCTTAATATTGTCATTTTTATTGATTTCTATTGTTTGTAAAGCTTCTGATACGATAAGTGTTTGGCATGTTTACTACAATAAAATAAAGATTAAAGAATATAATCAATTTAATAACATGACTCCAATAGTCCTAAAAGGTAGTGATTATAAAATTGGAGACTCAATTACAGTCAAATATATTTCAGATACTAAATGTCATGATTGTCTAACGGGAATAATGGTAAGATCAAAAGACAATCGAGTAACAATGGTTGGGAAAAGTGTTGGAAGAGGAAATCCCATATCTTTTCCTGCAAGCTATTTAATAGATCCAAAAAGGATCAACAAAAATTTTGAAATCTTATATTTAGATAGTAATGGAGAAAATGCTACATCAACCATATTATTTGAAGTTGAAGTTAATTGAGGAAATATGCACGTTGCATAACATCTACTACAACGCATTTGGGCAATTGGTTTAATGGAAAGTTGGTTTTGTATTTGGAATGATTTGGCAAATCCCAAGAATGGACTTAATTTAGTCCCAAACCCGCTGTAGTACCAGGACGTTATTTCTCACTCGTGCGGATAAGTTGAAGTTTGAATTTATGGTCTACTTTTTAAGAAATAATCTGCAATGGCGGATTATTTCTATTATTGGTATCTCTTAGATTTCAAAATTTCAATTTTACTTGGTGTATTCTACCTGTTTTTTTCTAATTCCATAAAAATTATTTCGAAATACTTTTTGATAAAGAAATTAAAAGAAAACTAATAACAATAATCAAATTGGTTAAAAAATAAATTTTTTTGTCAGCATATTTGGCAATTCTATACCTGAAAAAGAAGTTAATTTTCCCAATGTAAAATGGAATTAACTAATATACGAAAAAATGGAATTAACTAATGACCAAAAAATTCTAGATGCAATTGTTAAAAAAGCATGGGAAGATCCAACTTTTAAAAATAATTTGATCACTAGACCTCTCGCAACAATAGAAAGTTTTTTAGGGCACCCAATTCATCTACCCGAAGGTAAAAAAATTGCATTTGTTGATCAAACAGATTCTTCGACAATTTTTATCAATATTCCTGCTGAAGTCAATATGGAGGATGTAGAATTGAACGAAGAACAGCTTGATATCGTTGCCGGTGGAGATGGAGATATAACCCCTCCTATAATTATTAAGCCTACCAATCTTTCGGGCAAACTCTTTTAATAAAAATTAAGTTATTGGCAATTTTAAAAATTTAAAACGTACCTATTCTATATTTGAATATGTACGTTTTAATATTTATTAAAACATATATATTCATGAAAAGAAACATACATATTGTTTTCTCTCTATTTCTATTATTTAACGGAATACCTTTTTTTGGACACTCAAAAACGGGGCAAAAAGAGATCGTGACAAATATAAATAGTAAGAATGCAGATTCTATTCTTAATTTAGGTATGAAAAGTCAGGATGCAGGAGATTATTCACGATCATTATTGTATTTTGATAAAAGTTTAAACTTTTATAAATCCTTAGGTAAAAGCCGAAAAGTAGGTGATTGTTATAGTTATAAAGCGGTAACTTATTATTATCAGGGAGATTATTCAAATGCTTTGTTCTTTTTTAAGAAGAGTAACGAAGAATATAAAAAAACAAACTATAAAAAAGGAATCTCTTCGATATTAAATAATATAGGAGGTGTTTATTATTATTTAGGAAACTATCTAAATGCTTTAAACTACTACAAACAAGCTATTATTATTCAGGAAGAATTAAATGACAAGAAAATGACTGCGGCAACATCCCAAAATATTGGCGCAATATATTCACAAGTAGAAGATTACCCAAATGCATTAAAATACTATGATAAATCATATTTAATTTATAAAAATAGTAAGGATGTAAAAGCTATTTCGCAAAACTTAAATGCTTCGGGAATTGTCTATGCAAAATTAGGTAATTACCCAAAAGCTCAAAAGAATCTTGACCAGGCACTAGTGAATGCAGATAAAATAAATGATAAACAATTAAAAATTGAAGTATTATCCAGTTTAGGAGAATTGTTTTTTAAACAATCAAATTTTGAGAAAGCATTATATTATTATAATCTGTCGCTTCAATATTCTACTAAAATTAATAGTTTGCAATACATAAGTATGGCAGAAGTTGCCATTGGGAAAATATTAAATAAACTAAATAAAAACAAACAAGCAATTACAAAATGCTTAAAAGGTTATGATAATGCTCAAAAAATAGGGGCTATGTCAGTTAAAAAAGACGCTTGTGATTGTTTGTATAATGCTTATAAGGTGACTAAAAACGATAAATTGGCGCTTTATTTTTTTGAAAAATCAATTAATTTCAAAGACAGCTTAAAATCCGGAGAAACTTCTAATAAAATGATGATTATGGAGTTTCAGCATCGGCAATTACTGGACAGTATATCTCATGTACGAAAAGACCATGTTGTTGAAACCAAACATAAAGAAGAAGTTCAAAAACAGGAAAGACAACGAAATATTATTATTATCTCTTTGTGTTTTATTGTTCTTATAGCTTTAGGATTATGGAACAGATTAAACTACACGCGAAAGTCTAAAATAGCTTTGAAAATAGAAAAGGACCTCTCTGATGAGCTATTACTAAATATATTGCCAGAAGAAATAGCGCAAGAACTAAAACAAAAGGGTTTTGTTAATGCCCGTGACTTTAATTTAGTTTCTATACTTTTTTCAGATTTTAAATCCTTTACTCAAACCGCTGAGAAAATGTCTCCTAAAAATTTAGTAGAAGAAATAAATGCCTGTTTTAAAGCTTTTGATTTAATAACGGAGAAATACAATATAGAGAAAATTAAAACAATTGGAGATTCTTATATGGCTGCCGGAGGTATCCCAAAACCAGATAAAGAATCTTTGACAAATATTGTATTGGCAGGGTTAGAAATGCAGGATTTTATGTCTAAGAGAAAAATTAACAATGATGCCAATAATAATCCTGCTTTTGAGATGCGATTAGGGATTCATGCAGGACCCATTGTAGCGGGGATAGTAGGAATAAAGAAATTTCAATATGATGTATGGGGTGATACTGTAAATACCGCCAGCAGGATTGAAAGTAATGGTATTGTAGGCAAAGTCAACATTAGTGAATCGCTTTATAATCTCATAAAAAACGAAGAATGCTTTCGTTTTGAATATCGCGGAAGTATTCAGGCCAAGGGAAAAGGAGAACTCAAGATGTATTTTGTAGAAAAGTATATTAATTTTTAAGTTCGTTTTTGTCAGTCTATTTGGCAAATTTATAGAAAAACCCTGCTTTATCTTTACGTTTAAGAAGACTTAGTTTGTTTTAAAATTTGACACTTTGTATGTAAAATACATATGAACAAAGGTTTCAAAAAACAACTCTTTTCAATTTAACAAAAAACACATTCAAATATGAAAACAACTTTAGAGTATGAAAAAATAGAGGAATTTTTGTGTTTAATTCCTTCTTTCCCAAAATCTATAGACATACCTTTCTTTGACGAAGATAAAGAGAAACTGTTTATGGATCTTCACAGAAAGGAATTAAAAGAAATATGTGGAATAAACAAAGAAGATACTACAAGTGATGATAATATTCTTAAAAAATTGACAGAGATTGTAAAGGAATTGCTTTCCAAAAACACGAATTTAGATGATACGTTTAAAAAATATTTAGCAATAGAGCAAGAAATTGAAAGTTCTTCTTTAGGAAATCAATATATATATGAAAAACAGCGAGCGTTGTCTGTTAAAGCATTATATTATCATAAAATTAAAAATTTTAACAAAGCAATTGTTTTTACATTAGAATGTATAGCTCTAATCGAATATTTATTACAACAGGGTATGTACACTTTAAGTACTAGATGCTTTGAACAAAATAAAAATATATCAAGGGTATATTTTAAAAGTAATCAGATAGAATTAGGAAATAAAACAGCAAAAAGTTTAATGTGTTATTTGTTTAATGGAGAACACAAAGAAGGTTTGTTTGGAAGTGTTTTTAAAAACAATTTCTATTGGACTAAAAACCCTGATGCAAGAGAGTATTTTGCTTATGACACATTTATAAGTATTGCAGAAGATATGGTTAGATCTAATTTGAATAATCATTTGGATTTTTTTCCAAATGAATGGAATATAGATTTGAATTTTGAAATAGACAATCCTAACAGACAAATAATACGCAATTGGATTTCTGTCAATGAGCACTTAAAAAATCTCAATTACGAGGAATACTTTGATTCATTAACTTACTTTTTTCAGCAGTCCTATAATAAACATTATGATATTCTAAAAATATCTTTGTTGATAGATTTAACTAAACTTATAATTAAACTAGATTTTGAAAATAAGGAATTTATGACGGAAAAAATAAATGATTTTTTTAATCATAAAATATTATCTAATAGGAATTTATGTAATTTTTGGATTTCGAATCAGCCTTTGTATAATCGAGCAAGGTTCTTATTTTAGAAAAGGTATTTCTAAAACTTTAATAAATAAAAAAAACAAACGGTGAGTTCAAGAGCTTTGGAAAAAAAGCGCCTGATTAATCTGTTTGTTTTTTTTTATTAGTATGGGAATGACACTTTTTTGTCGTACACCAATCATTACATGACTTTCCTGATACCTACTTTGCTGTGATAATTTAATGTGGTTAGATCTTTTGTCAATACTGACCTGGTCTTTCTAAGAGTTTCTTTTCTCCCTTTTTATGTTGATGATAAGAGAGAAGCTTAATTAATTTTTTGCCTAAATAAGATTTTCTGTCTTTGCAAATATGCTCATAGATAGCCTCATGTGAAATGGATATAATTAGATCGTTTGAATAACGAACTTTAATTCTTCCAGCAATCGGTTCTGTACTTAATTTGTTCAATAATTCTATCTAAACATAGACTTTTAGCTTTTTATAAGTATTGATTTTTCTGCTAAAAATCAAATGGCTGCAAGATAAAAAAACATTTTCATGTTTGAAGTAAGATTGTCAGGTTTACACATAAAACACAAAATACCTTTGTTTTATTAGCACTGACATCTTCAGAAGTAAGGAGAAGAGATAAGAGGGGCAAATTTCAAAAAAAACAATTTTGTCAGTTTTGAAGTACAACTTGGCAAATTCATAGAGAAAAGGTGTTTTATTTTTACAACATAGAAAACAGAATGTTATGGAAGACAAAAAACAACAAATTATACAAAAGGTTATTTCTAAAGCTTGGGAAGATATCAAATTTAGAAAACAACTATTGGCAAATCCTGTAGAAGCAATAGAAAAATTAACAGGTGTTAAGATAGTTTTGCCAGAAGGAAAAGAATTGGTGGTTGTTGACCAAACAGATAAATCTAAAGTATATGTAAATCTGCCTGCAGAGCCTGAAATAGATAATCTGGAACTTACAGAAGACCAACTAGAAGCAATTGCGGGAGGTGAGCAAATGATGTGGAAGAATTTAACGGACTCTTTATTTTCTACACTGAAAAATTGTATTAGTCTGTAAAGAATCAATTTTTAAGAGATTGTGCCATAGATAATCTTTTAAAATGAATAAACAAGAAAGAATGTGATTAAGTATAAACATTAACCTTAAATATAAACCTTAAAATTTTTAAAATTATGAGTACTAAAATTGAATTAACAGACGAATCAAAAGTAAAAACCAGAGAAGTTATTCTTAAAGCACTTAATGATGCTTCCTATAGAGAAAGATTGGTAAATAATCCTAAAGAAGCCATAAATGAGCTGTATCCAGGTTATGCTGCAAAAGAGACAAGAAAAGTAGTTGTTTATGATCAAACAGATAGAAACACTCTCTTTGTTAATGTATCAGATTTGGAATACATTTTATTTGATGGAGATCAAGATGCAATTGAATTAAGTCAGGAAGAATTAGATCAAGTTGCAGGAGGAATGGAGCTTGCTCCAGAGTATTCAAGTTGTAAAAGTATTTCTTGTATCTTCTAATGACAGATATATTTAAGAAATAAAGTAGGTTGTTAATAAACAAAAAAAATAACATTAAAATTAAATATAAACATTAAAATTTTTAAAATTATGAGTACTAAAATTGAATTAACAGACGAGTCAAAAGTAAAAACAAGAGAAGTTATCCTTAAAGGTCTTAATGATGCTAGCTATAGAGAAAGATTGCTAAATAATCCTAAAGAAGCTATAAACGAACTTTATCCAGGTTATGCAGCAAAGGAGACAAGAAAAGTAGTTGTTTATGATCAAACAGATAAAAACACTCTATATGTCAATATATCAGATTTGGAATATATTTTATTTGATGGAGATCAAGACGCAATTGAATTAAGTCAGGAAGACTTAGATCAAGTTGCAGGAGGACTACAGATTGCGCCAGAGTATTCAAGTTGTAAAAGTATTTCTTGTATCTTCTAACAACCACTTGATTTAACATATAAAATAGGCTGTTTGAAAAAACCAAACAGCCTATTTTGTTTTAAAGCTTTTTAAATTTAAAATACTGTCCTAACATAAAATATGTAATTAAATATTTTTGATAAACTAATAAGATGAAAAATGTGAATATAAAAGACAGACCATTCTTAGTGGAAGAAAAAACCAATTTTGTTATTTGCTCTTTATATGAAAAAAGTATAACAGAGTTATTGTCTGTTTGTATAGCAAATAATGAAAATTTAGTTTTTGAAGATTTTTTTGAAGATTTAAAAAAGAATGAATGGAAGAGTCTTCACCAACTATTTCCAGTTTTAGAAGAGGTTTTGCCATTGCAAAAAAACAATATTCAGAAATTGTATGAAAAAATAATACGTTCCTATAAAAATGATTCTGCTGATTTGTTTAATAATGGTTTG
Organism: Flavobacterium sp. SLB02; assembly: GCF_009664855.1. Taxonomy (GTDB): domain Bacteria; phylum Bacteroidota; class Bacteroidia; order Flavobacteriales; family Flavobacteriaceae; genus Flavobacterium. The sequence goes on along the minus strand of NZ_CP045928.1, from coordinate 4,204,314 downwards.
ACTAAGCAAAAAGAAGGGAAAATTCAAGACATTAAAATAGGCGAAGGTGACTTTCATAATGGTTCGTCGACAGCTATAATTGAGTTTGAAAACAATAACCTGGTCTATAAACCTGGTAATGGTGCCATTTCACTTCCTTTTTTTCAACTATTAGATTGGTTTAATGATTCTTTTTCTTTGGGTAGTTATAAGTACAACATCCTAAATAAAGCGCAATACCACTGGCAAGAATTTGTAACAGAACAACCCTGTAAGACAGAAGAAGAAATTAAAAAATATTACCAAAGAACAGGATATTCATTATGCATTTTGTATTTATTAAACTCCTCTGATTTTCATGCAGAAAATCTTATTGCTAATGGAGATTCGGTTGTATTTATCGATCATGAAACCATAATACAGCCAAAGATTAATAATAAATTAGATGAATATTTTGGGGAATCTAATTTAAACAAATCTAATTTAGAAGGATCTAATTTGGACAAATCTAATTTGGATGAAAAAGCTGATACAGTGCTTAATTCTGGTTTGTTGCCTAGTAAAAACGAAGAATCTCTTTCTTGTTTAAAATGCGGTTTGGGATATTCAAAAAAAACCTATGGCTTTTATTATAAAAAAGCAGGAATTAATCGATACACTAAAGATTGGAAGATGGTCAATAAGGAGATCAAAGCGAGTTATATTAAAAACAATGTTCCTACCTTAAATGGGGAGAAAATATTTATTCAAGAACATTTGGAAGAATTTCTTATGGGGTTTGAGCAATGTTATACCTTTTTATTAAAACAAAAGACGCTTTTATTATCTAAAGATTCTCCTATACAAAGATTTCATAATATTCCTATAAGGCATATATGGCGTGCTACTAGTGTGTATGCTAAGATTTTAGAATTAATGAATTTACCTAAAAATCAAAAAGATAAAAATCAATACAAACAAAAAATAGAAAACTATCTTTCAACTGCTTTTAGAAACGTTCCAACAGACTCTAATTTGCGTTTAATCATTAAACACGAAACAGCACAAATGTTAAAGGGAGACATTCCTTATTTTGAGGTAAATTCATCTTCCAGAGATTTACATACAGAGTTTGGAGTAATTAAAGATTTCTTCGAATTTAGTGCAGTAGAAAATATAGAAAGAAAACTAAACAAACTTTCATTAGAAGATTTAGAATTTCAAAAAAGTATAATTTTAGAAAGTCTTAGATAAGGCTTACTAATAAACATAGTTAAATGAAAAAACCGATTACGTATTTCATTTTTTTTTTTTTTGATTTACAGTTTTTTGCAAGAACTCTCTCTTTTAAGTTTTAAAAACATTTCCAAAAAAAAGCTGGAAGAGTTTTATATTGTTTAGCATATTTAAATCAAAAAAAAATGTAAAACCATGTCCTGAAGCTTCTCGGGATTGTATAGCTTTTATTATTATTATTATTATTTATTGAGTCATACTACTACTTAAATAAAAAAAGGTAATATTTTCTTATTACCAATAATATGATCTCATTTTTATTGGTGACTTATCTATGAAGTTCAACCTTCCTTCCTTCCTTCCTTCCTTCCTTAAGAGAATATTGTTTGCAACCGGAATAGTTAAACTTTTTTTCAAATAGAAACACTTTAAAAGTAAGAATTTTAACGTTTTTTACACTTTTAGTCTAAAGTCAAACTTTAGAATCGACCTAGATTTGTCATGTAATATTACAAGTACAAGGAATTCCTGAAAAGCATTTTTTAAGAACGCAACGACCATTACAATACTGTTGCTCAAACCAATATTTTCTAATCAAAACCAAAAATCCATGAAACATTTTTTTTATATTATTGCAATCATAGTCCTATTAGCTACTTTAAATTCTTGTACTGCTGACGAAATTGAAACTGATACACCTAAAAAAGTTCAGGCAGATGTTGATCCAAATAATCCTGGTAGTATAATCCCACCAAAAAAATAACCATTTAAGTTTTTTAGTATTATTTTTAAACATATTAAAAAGTTAAAAAAATGTACTTTTACTCTTATTCTAATCAAGCACGATTGAAACTATTTACAACAATATTGATTTTTAGTATTTTTTTTATTGGATGCGAGCGTAAAAATGAAAATTCTTACGCTTCAAATGCCAATAAGTTAAATTGGTTAATTTCAACTTCGACAGACACAAACAAAACTAAAGCAGAAAGATTAGAAAAGGCGTCATTAGCTTCTGAAATTATTCAAAAAAATGATACTTTAGTGATGTCGGCTGACTATTATTTTGAGTTGGCAGATTCATTTTTACAACTAGGAGAGAGTGATAAATGTCTTGAATTACTGCAAAAGCTGTATCGAAAATCAACTTTATTAAAAGATAACGAAGCTATTCAAAATGTAAGCTACAGTATTGCCACTGTTTATAATAAAGAAACGAAATATGATTCGGCCTATTATTACTTTACAAAATCAGAAAAAGTCGTTCTGAAAAAAAAAAATGAGAACTTATTGGGTAATGTAAAGATCTGGAAGGCAGAAATATTATCTTTTAAAAATGACTATGTAGGGGCTGAAAAATTAGCGATTGAAGCATTAAAATTTGGTATTGAAAAAAAAAATAATCTACTAATTTATAATTGTTATCTCACTTTAGGAAGCACACTGGTAGGTCTGGATAATTATGAAAAAGCTGTAGATTATTACAACAAAGCTATTGAGATTTCGGAAAAATTAAAATCAAATTCAAATTATTTATCCTACAAATGTCAGCCGTACAATCATATTGCTAATATATATGTAAAAACCCATAAATATGAAAAAGCTATTGCATTTGCAAAACAAGGATTAGCTATAGCAAATTTCAAAATAATAGACCCTCCAATTTATTGCTACCTTACCAATAAGCTTGCTTATTCTAAATTTAAACTGGGTAAGAAATCCTCATTAAAACAATTTGAAGAAACTTTAAAAATTGGCAACAAAATCAATAGTATTCCTGTTCAGATAACCTCAAAAATCTATTTAGGTGAATATTATTTAAATCAAAAAGATACTTTAAAAGCCAAAGGCTATTTAAATGACGCGCAATTGCAAGCACATAAAAATAATTTTTTTGAAGACGAGCTCAGAATTCTTAATTTATTGCCCCTAGCATATCCTCAGGAAAAATTCTTTTATACAAGTAAATACATTCATCTTAAAGATAGTCTTCAGGATGTTGAGCGTACTTCTCGTAATAAATATGCCCGGATAGAATTTGAAACCGACCAACTAATCCAGGAAAAAAAAATGGTTGAGAATAAAAAGAATGAAATCTCAAAACAATTCATTTTATATGCTATCATGAGTGCCTTGGTACTATTGTTATTGTTGATTATTTTATATCACAAAAACAAAAATATCAAACTTGAAAAATTGTTTCGCAAACAAGAACAAGCTCTAAACGATTCGCAAATTTATAATTTGATGCTTTCAAATCAACAAAAAATGGAAGAAGGCAAACTTATCGAAAAACAGCGCATCTCGAGAGAACTCCATGATGGGATAATTGGAAAATTGTCGGCAATTCGAATGAATTTATACGAAATAAAATATAATCAATCACCAGAATCAATACAAAAACATTTGGGACATATTGCTGAGATGAAAAATATCGAAGAAGAAATCCGCAATCTAACACACGAACTAAATACGAATGTGTTTTCAGGATCTGATGATTTTGAAACAACGATAAAAGCATTATTCACAGAATTAAATAATAATCCATTAACTGAAATAAGTATAGAAATTGATCAGAGAATAGACTGGTTACTGGTCGATATAAATGTAAAAATGAATCTTTACAGAATTTTTCAGGAAGCATTACAAAACATCAATAAATATGCCGATGCTAATATAATAACAATAACAATTGCTAAAAGTGAAACAGGTATAAGTATTCAAATTGCCGACAATGGTAAAGGTTTTGATGTAATGCAAACAAAAAAAGGAATTGGATTAAAAAACATGCATCATCGCGCACTGGAACTTATGGGACAATTCTCTATAGAATCCAAACAAAATATAGGTACAAAAATAAATTTGTCAATTCCGATAGAATTCAATAGTTTTGAGTTTTAACTACCAATGACAAAAAAAATACTAATAGTTGAAGATCATTCTTCGATGATTACTGGATATCAAACTATTCTCTCTCACAATAAGTTAGGGCATCAGTTAGAGTTTCATTCTGCAAACAATTGTAAGGCTGCTTACGATTGTATTTCAAATGAAACAAAACCAATTCCTTTTGATTTGGTAATGCTCGATTATAGTTTACCCTCTTTTCCTGAAAAGGACATTTTTAATGGTGGAGATTTAGCCCTTTTAGTTCACAAATACATTCCTGGTGCAAAAACATTAATTATTACTTCACATTTTGAAAGTGTTATTTTATACAACATTTATCAAAAAACTCATGTCAACGGAATTATGGTCAAAACTGACTTCGACGATGAAGAATTGTTGTTGGCTTATGAAAAAATCATGACGGGGGAAAGCTATTTTAGTAAAACTGCTAAAAAAGCAAAAACCGAACGCTTGTTAGCCGAAGGTCATTTTGATGCTATTGACCGCCAAATCATAACACTTATTTCTAAAGGATGTCAAATAAAAACCATTGCAAATACTATAAAAGTTTCTGAAGACACTGTGAAAAAACGCAAAAGTAAAATAAAGGATATTTTAGGTATTGATAAAGGCAACGACGAAGACATTTTGCGTGAGTGTAGATTATTACAAATGATATAGAGAGTTTTATAGACTACTTTGTTATATAATTGCGTCATTCGACGAAGCAGAAAAAGTACGTTACAAATACTTTATTTAGTAACTACTTGAAAACTTATTATGTAAATCCTTTTGCGACTATCCTTCGTTTCTTCAGAATTTTTTTCTTAGATAATAAAAAAATCAAAATTTAGTATTTCTCTTTTAGATGTTGATTATTATCAGAGTTCCTTTTAGACTATTTTTTAATGTGACTCCATGATCAGTTTTAGGTATATTCTTCTGTAATCTTCTGTAATCTTCTCTAATCTTTCTGATTTTAACTTTTTTTACACTTTAAGTGTAAAACCTTACAAAACTCTTACACTAGTTTTGACATATCAAATTACTTCCGGAATTACTTATAACTAAAATTTTGGAGTTTATAAAAGCCAATACAACAGAACGCTAGTTAAGTAATAAAAGCCTATTAGTTGTTTTTAAAAATCTGTTTTTGAGATTTTTAAAAACAAAAATCAAATGACTTTGAGGTTGCTTAAAAAGATAGTAGTACTCGATTTTTGAAAATTATTAATCAATAGAATTAATTACCATTACAAATCATGAATACAACAGCAAAAAAAACTGTAATAGATTGGTCTTCACCAGATATTTTAAATCATCTATTCTTGCATATAAAGAGTCCATTAGATTCTATTATTACAGCCAGCACAGCTGGCACACCCGGGAACGAGACTAAAAATGAAATTATTTTTTCTAGTAGTAATGAAATTAATGATCTTATTGAGGAAATATTAAATGAAATTAAATCTAAATCAGTAAGCTTAACAGTACAAAGCCGACCTGATATTTTTGATATTTATGAATCAAATAAGAATGTTCAGGATTTATGCTCAAATAAGATAACTCCTGAAAAAGTTACAAAAAAGGATCAGAATTGGTTGATAAACTTAGAAAAGGAAATTTATAGTTCTATTTCTAAAAACGATCTGGATTTATGCGATTTATCATATAAAATGGCTGTAAGTGAAAGACAACTGCATAGAAAAATTGCCAATTTAGTTTACTTAACTCCTAACAAATACATACGCATATTAAGGTTGCATAAAGCAAAGCAATTAATCGATAATTATATTCAAGATTCTATTTCTCAGGTTTCTTATTCTGTTGGATATAGTGATTCGCATTATTTTTCAAAGTTGTTCAGTAGTCAATATGATATATCACCAAAAGCATTAATAAACTCATTAGCCTAAAAGAGTCTGATAAAAAAGTAGTAATCAAATCCAGAATTTCATTTAAATCTACTTTAAAAAAAATATAGAGTTAAACGATAATAGTTTAGGCTGGATTAGGCTATGGTTGTTAAAGACTCCATAATTATTACTGATTATCAAAATCTATAAAATTCTTTAATTAATTTTTTTAAAATAAAACAGAATTAAATAACCATAACCTTAAAAATATATATTATGAAAAGAGTGCTTTTTTTCTTAGGCCAATTAGATGACAGAGACCTGGAATGGATGATCCAGAATGGACAAAAAATAGAATTAAAAACTGGAGAGACACTGATCCAGAAAGGAAACTATGTAGATAGTTTATACATTTTACTATCAGGTCAATTGTCTGTTTGTTCAAATGAAATTGACGGTGAAGAAGTGGCTCTTCTGGGAGCAGGAGAAGTTATAGGTGAAATGTCTTTCTTAGAATCCAGACCTCCTTCAGTTTCTGTTATTTCAAAAAAAACATCTGTAGTTTATAAAATATCCCGAAATGTAATAGAATTGAGACTTTCTTCAAATCCGGATTTTAAAGCTAATTTTTATTACTCACTAGCATTATTTCTTTCTAATAGGTTAAGAAAAACAACAGATCGATTAGGATATGGGATTCCTGAAGAAGAGGATTTAATTGATACAAAAGTACTAGATGTGGTTTCTCAGGCTGGCGCGCGTTTTGGTCAAATATTAAATAAATTTTCCGAAGTTAAGTTAAGTGTTAATTATTAAAGCTTGAATATGAGGAATTACTTTTTGGGTTGCATTTTCTTGATTAGTAGTACTATTTTATATAGTCAGTCCAAAATTAAATGCGATTTAATAGAGGTTTCAAGTATTGCATTTAATAAAAGTCCAACTATTAAAATCGCTAATTACTCTATCACTAATGCCGAAGCTAATTTCCAGGTTCAAAAAAGTATTTTTGATTTTAACTTAAATTCTGAAGTTAACTATCAAAATGAAAAATACAATCTTTTTAATGCTGATTCCAGAACTAAATACGTCGATAAAACGCTGAAAAGTAATTCATTTGGTGTTTCAACAAGCTTAGAGAAAACATTACGTTCTGGACAAATAGTAGATCTAAGTTTAAAGTATAATTATAATAATAGTAATTATCCCTATAATAATTTTAATGAGTTTGTTGGCCCTTTTTATGGTAATCATCTTAGCACTGTTAATCTTCAATTAACCCAACCTCTTTTAAGAGCAAGAGGAGCAAAGATAACTACAGCTTTAGAAAAAGCTTCTGTTTTTTATATTAATAAAAGTAAATATGATTATGAATTTACAAATTCATATGAAATCGAACAAATTGGTATTGCCTATTGGAGTTACTATACTGCATATAAGAGCCTATCCATTTATATTCAAAATGAAAATAGGGTAAGAGAGGTATTAGATATGACTATTGAACTTGTAAAAGCAGATAAAAAACCAGAAAGTGATTTAGCTCAGGTCAATGCCGATTTAAGTAATCAGGAAAGGCAAACCGCTGCTGCAAAACAAGATCTATATAATGCAAGATTAAATTTAGGACGAGTTATTGGTCTAATCGATGAAGAAAGTCAAAGATTGGATATTCCTGTTAATGACTTTCCTACTATTTTAGAATCTGGATATGATGGTACTATTGATAAAAATGCACTTATTAAAATGGCTAAGGATAAGAGAGGTGACCTAAAGGCTATTGAAGAAGAATATAAAGCAATAGAACTTCAATATCTGGTAGCCACAAATAATCTAAAGCCTCAATTAAATTTGTCGGCATTTGCTTTTTATGGAGGTGCAAGCGTTGGAAATGGTGTAGATAAATCCTGGTCTTCTTTTTCTAATAATCAAGGTCAGGATCTTGGAGGCGGAGCTAAACTAACATTTTCTTTTCCACTGAATAACAATCTTGCAAAAGGGAATTATTCAAGAAGTAAAGTCGCTTTGCAAAATCAATCCACCATAAATGAAAATAACAATAGAAATATTGAATTGAATATTGATATAGCAATTAATAATCTAAATAACAGTGTTATAATTCTTGAAAAATCAAAAGAAGCTTTTGTTTTTTGTCAAAATGCATATAATAACGAACAGGTAAAGTTTCAAGCGGGTTTAACAACTCTTTTAAATTTAATGATATTTCAGGAAAGACTTACTTCTTCAGAATTACAGAATTTAAACGCACAGCAACAATTTTCAAATGCAATCATAATTCTTAGACATGAAACCGGGACTCTTATTTCTAAAGAGGATCTTGGGTTTAAAATTACTCAAAATGCATTTTATACTATTCCTAACACGGAAAATTAAAAATATATAAAGTTATGTCAGCACCTTTTTTTAGAAAATCGGCATTAGAGAAACTTTCTACTCCGGAAAAATTGGATCAATTGATTAAGGTTACCGGAACAAAAGCCTGGATAGCTCTAATTACAATTATAGTAGCAATTTTTACAGCAGTAATTTGGTCATTTATGGGTACTGTAAAAACAAAACTAGATGTAGTTGGGGTTGTATTAGGTGGGGATATTCATGAAGTAGTTGCTACAGCACAAGGTCAATTAGTAGAGTTAAAAATAGCCATAGGTAATAACGTTAAAAAAGGAGATGTTATCGCTACAATACGACAACCAGAATTATTTCAACAAATAGAAGATGCAAAAGTGGTACTGTCGGACAGAAAATTTGAAATGGAAAGGCTAACCTCTTACGGAAATCAAGGCACTCAATTACAAGGTAAAATAATTAGCCAATCGCGTGTAAGTATTACAGGGGAAATCGAATCAGAAAAAAAGAAGATCATATTTCTGAATAATCAACTGGAATCAGAGAATGTACTTCTTGATAAAAGTTTAATAACTAAATCGCAAGTTGCAAATACAAAACAACAGATAGAACTTGCTAGAAATACAATCGAAAGATTAAAAGGACAAATAGTAGAAACATCCCGTCAACAAAATGATTTGGGATTTGATATACAACAGAAAGTTACATTACAAAGACAAAGAATTGCAGAATCTGAAAGAAATCTTAAGTTTTTAACTGAAAAATATGACAATCAAAGAAATGTAAAAAGTCCTTATGACGGAGAAGTAGTTGAAGTTTTAACCGATGCCGGAATTGTAGTATCAGCAGGATCTCCATTATTTAAACTTAAAAATACACTTAACACAAAACAATCACAATTAAGAGGAATTCTTTATATCCCATCTAAAGATGGGAAAAAAATTAAAAAAGGAATGGAAGCTCTAATTGTACCTTCGACCGTACAACCTGAAGAATATGGTTTTATAAAAGCGAAAGTAACTTATGTATCTGATTTTCCGATAACTCAACAAGGAATGCTAACTTCTGTTAAAAATGATCAACTTACAAAGCAACTTTTAGTAGGTGGTCCTTTGTTTGAAGTTTACGTTGATTTCGAAAAGGACCCTGTGTCATATAGTGGCTATAAATGGACTTCTGCTAAAGGGCCCGATATTTTTTTGAGAGAAGGCACATCATGTTTAGGTAAAATTACGATCAAACGAGAGCCTCCTGTAACACTAGTTGTTCCTGCACTTAAGAAATTTTTCGACCTATATTGATCTATCAAAATGGAAAATAACATAAACTTACTTATAAAAAAACAAGCTAAACCTGTTAAAGTACCCACTGTTTTGCAGATGGAAAGCGTTGAATGTGGTGCTGCAGCTTTAAGTATTATTTTAGGATATTTTGGCAAGTTTGTTCCATTAGAAAAATTGAGAATATCTTGTGGGGTATCACGAGATGGCTTGAAGGCTACCAATATCTTAAAAGCAGCAAAAGAGTATGGACTAGAAGCAAAAGGATATGCTAAATCTATTGAAAAACTGATGCAATTAGAAACGCCATCAATTATCTTCTGGAACTTTAACCATTTTTTAGTCCTGGAGGGTTTTACAAAAAAGAGAGTTTACCTTAGTGACCCGGCGCAAGGAAGGTATTATGTGAGTCATAAAGAATTTGACGATTCTTATACAGGTGTGGTTTTAACCTTTAGCCCTACAAAAGAATTTGAAAAAGGAAATGAGAAAAAAGGATTAATACCCTCTTTAATTTCAAGAATTGCCAATTCTAAATTAAGTATTATCTACATTGTTATAGCAAGCTTGTTTTTAGTAATTCCTGGTTTAGTAATTCCTTCATTCCTTAAAATATTTATAGACAAATATTTGATTAATAATTTCTCAGGTTTTGTAATGCCCCTTTTACTAATTATGGGTGTAGTTCTAATTGTCAATGCTTCTTTAGTTTATCTCCAGCAATACTTTTTGCTTAAATTAGAAACAAAACTTGCATTGGTAACTTCCAGTAAATTTCTTTGGCATGTTTTTCATTTACCAATCGCTTTTTTTACTCAAAGATACAGTGGCGAAATAGGTAATCGGGTCTCATTAAATGATAAAGTAGCAAAACTATTAAGCGGGGATTTAGCAAATGCGGCATTAAATGTTATTGTTGTGATTTTTTATGCCATTTTAATGTTCTCTTATGATGTTCTCCTGACTGTAATTGGTGTTTTTATGGCGACACTAAATGTTGTTGCCTTAAAGTATGTTTCGACAGCCAGAAAAGACGGAAGCCGAAGATTAAGCAATGAAATGGGAAAGTTATTAGGCACTACCACCTCAGGAATTAGTATGATTGAAACATTAAAATCCTCTGGTAGAGAAAATGATTTTTTTACCAATTGGATAGGATATCTGGCTAAAGTAATGAATGCGCAACAAGAATTTGGATGGTTAACAATAAGGCTTAATATACTTCCTAATCTAATTTTATCTTTAACAAATACTTTAATATTAGGAATAGGTGCATTACGGATAATGGAAGGAGAAATGACCTTAGGAGCTTTAGTTGCTTTTACTTATTTAATGAATAATTTTATTACTCCGGTAAACCAACTTGTATCAGTAGCAGCCCTGCTACAAGAAACAGAAAGTGATATGGCACGCATTGATGATGTAATGAACTATGAAATTGACAAACAATTTATAGCCACTGAAAATGAAAATACTCAAAAGACAAATGATCAATTTACTAATAACAAATTGACAGGATACTTCGAAATGAAGAATGTGACTTTTGGATATACTCGCACTATGCCTGCATTAATAGAAAACTTTAATTTAAAATTAAGACCGGGTAGTAGAGTAGCATTAGTTGGAGGTTCCGGCAGCGGAAAGTCAACTGTTGCAAGAATAGCTTCCGGACTTTATGATCCATGGGAAGGAGATATCTTATTGGATAATAAGAACAGAAGAGATATCCCCAGACATATTATTACCGAATCATTAGCGGTAATAGATCAGGAAGTTCTGGTGTTTAATGGTACTATTAAAGAAAATATTTCTTTTTGGGACACCATGATTCCTGAAAAAAACATTATAAACTCAGCAAGAGATGCTGACATTCATGATGTTATTGCTGCCAGAAATGACGGATATGATAGCGCTGTACTAGAAGGTGGTTCGAATTTTAGCGGAGGACAACGCCAGCGAATTGAAATTGCCCGAGCTTTAGTTTGCGACCCTACAATTTTGATTATGGATGAAGCTACCAGCGCATTAGATTCTACCACAGAAAAAAATGTGATGGATAATATTAAGAAAAGAGGATGTACCTGTTTAATTGTTGCTCATAGATTAAGTACTATAATGGATTGTGATGAGATAATTGTAATGGAGCTTGGTAAAATTGTAGAACGAGGCTCTCATAAAGAATTATTAAAACTAAATGGTGTTTATGTAAAATTGATTGAAACAAAATAAAAAATTAAGATATGTCAACGAAAGATAAAATATACATAGGAGTTGAAGAACCATTGATACTTAATAGCACAGGCAAGTTTTGGATGGTAGTTTCTGGTGAGGTAAATGTGTTTTATGTTAGAGTTGATGAAAACGGAGAATACTTATGCGCGTTAAAATATCTTTACTCTGCAAAAAAAGGGGACTTATTATTTAGTTTGCTATCCCCTGACTGTAAAGATGATATTCGTTTAATTGTTTTTTCAAATGAAGCTAATTTACTATCTATAAACAAACACGAACTCATTACTATAGATCATTTCTTTCTAAAGGGTATGATTGATAAATGGATATTAAAAACTTCATTTAAAATTAATTCAGGTAATGCTCCAAAAGCTTACAGCACGTTAGATAACTATAATGATTTTATTTTAAATCAAAATTTGATAGCATACCCTTCTCAGGGAATAAATTGGGTAAGTTTAATTCATGGACAACTTTCTGTTTTCTCAGAACAGGAAACTATTAACTTTAACGACGCCCTTAAATTTCCAATTCCTGTTTGTAATAAGTTATGGATTAAATCCTTATCTGAGTTTTCTGAATTAAAATTGATGAGTACCAGAGAAGTTTTAGAAGATGAAATTAATTTTTTAATTTCCTTAGAAAAATTACAAGCCCATTTTTACAATCAGCTTTGCAAAAACATTGAGATCAATAGTTTGTTCGAAAACAATAACCTCAATGATAAATTAACTTATCAGGAAGAAGAATTACAACACACTTTAGAAAAAATAAAATCTATAGTTACGGGCAGTAAAAAAAAAGGGCATCACCTCACGAATAATAAAAAACAAAACATACTTTACTTAACCTGTCAATTAATTGGAGAAAATGCTGGTTTTAAATTTGTAGAACCAAAACATTTTGAATCAGACATACCTAACACAAACAATCTTCTATATGCTATTGCTCAAAGTTCTAAAGTAAGAATACGAAAAGTTATTTTGAGAGATGTATGGTGGAAAGATGAAAATGGGCATTTATTAGCATTTGTAAAAGAGTCTAATGAGCCTGTTGCTCTTATACAGCAAAATTCTACAACTTACATCATCAAAAATCTTTCAAAGGGGACTGAAACTGTTGTTAATAATGAAATCGCCGAATCTTTAGATCCTATAGGTTATATGTTTTTTTCTGGATTTGATATAAAAATGGATTCCATAAAAAAAGTATTAAGTTTTGCTACCAATGGTGTCAAAAAAGACGCCAGACTATTGTTACTTGCTTCTTTATTTGGAAGTCTGATTGGTTTGTTAATTCCTGTATTATCCGGGATGATATATGATGATGTAATACCAACTGCAGATAAATCTATACATTTAGAAATCTTTACGATTATGATCATTATAGGTTTGGTATCTGCCGGACTTCAACTTACTCAGGGAGTCTTACAAATGAGAGTAGAATCAAAATCAAGTGTTAACCTACAAGCTGGAGTAATGGATTATATACTTCGCTTGCCTGTAACTTTTTATAAAAAATATACTGCCGGTGATCTCACAAATAGAGTTTTAAGTATTAACTCAATTAGACAAATTCTTTCTAATACACTCATGACGGTGGTACTTAGTGGGGCATTCTCATTTGTTAATTTATTACTTCTCTTTTATTATGATTCGAGTTTAGCATGGGTAGGAGTTGGACTTGCTTTAATTGCTATTGCTTTTATGGTTTTAATGGGCTGGCTAAAATTGAAATATGATCGGGAGGTGTCTAAATACGAAGGAGAAATTCAAGGTTTCCTTTTCGAATTTTTATCCGGAATTAGCAAAATAAGAATCACCGGAGGTGAAAAAAGAATCTTTTCTTTATGGGGTGACAAGTTTTCAAAATTAAAAAAATTAGGATTTAGTTCAGGAAGTTATCAAAACTTTGTAGAAGTTTTTAATAGCTCTTATCCCCTTTTTACAAGTATATTATTTTTTTCATTTATATATTATACGGTTTTAAAATCTAAAGATTCCGGAATGTTATCTGTAGGATCATTTATGGCTTTTATCATTTCTTTTAATAAATTTTTAAATGATAGTTTAAGATTAAGTATGGCCTTTATTTCTTCGCTTAGCGTTATTCCTTTGTACGAAAGAGTAAAGCCAATTTTAGAAGAAAAACCAGAATCGATAGAAGACAGTATTGATCCAGGCGAATTAATGGGTGAAATTGAACTAAATTCGATCTCTTTTAGATATTATGAAGATCAACCACTAATTTTAAAAAATGTTACATTTAAAATAAAACCTGGCGAAATGGTTGCTTTTGTAGGCGCGTCTGGCTCTGGAAAATCAACAATTATGCGACTTCTTTTAGGTTTTGAACACCCTGAGTTAGGTTCTATATTCTATGATGGTAATACATTTGATGCAATGAATAAAGAACTTACAAGGCGACAAATAGGTGTAGTGTTGCAAAATGGAGCGCTTATGTCAGGTAGTATTTATCAAAATATTGTTGGTAATTCAGAATTAACACTAGAAGATGCCTGGGTTGCAGCACGCATGGCCGGTATGGAAGATGACATAAAGAATATGCCTATGGAAATGCATACATTTATCAGTGAAGGAGCAGGTACATTCTCAGGAGGTCAAAGACAAAGATTAATGATTGCCAGAGCAATTGTTCATAAACCCAGATTATTATTTATGGATGAGGCAACAAGCGCTCTTGATAATAGGACTCAAAATATTGTTGCAGAAAGTTTGGATAAACTTCAGGCTACCCGCATCGTTATTGCACATAGGTTGAGTACCATAAAAAATGCTGACCGTATTTTTGTTTTAGAAAAAGGCGAAATCAAAGAATCAGGAACTTATGATGAGCTAATTCAAATGGAAGGTTTGTTTACAGAACTTGCTAAACGTCAAATTGCCTAACAATGGTAAATCAATCATCTAGTTTAAAAAAAGAAGAACATCTCGTTGATATTAATCTTTCTGAGGAACTCAAAACCTACTTATCAAATAATTTTAAATCAAAAAAAACAATACCGTCTTTCGAAAATGATACAGGTATTAAATACTGGGAAGATTTAGCAACAAAAATTACTGCGGATAATTTATTATTTAATGAATTAAAAAAGTGTTATCCTCAATTGAACTTTCCAATTGAAGCAGGGATAGAAAAAAAAGAAGAATACAAAGATTTAGTTTTGAGAGGTAAAACAGAAAATATAAATCTGCCTTTTTTATTAGAATTAAATGATTATAAAAATATAACCCTTAGAATTAACGAAAGTATTGCAGGTAAAATACCAATAATAACAGTTCCCAATAAAGAAGACTTTATAATAATTATACAGTGTCTATTGTATAAAAGTAATCCTAAACATATCCCGCAATCAATGGGTGCAGTATTGATTAATGGACTCAATAATTGGCAAAAAATAGCTATCTTAAAAAGTGATTGGTTAGCAACCAATACTCCAGAGAAATGGAGTAAAGAGTTTTATATGAGTGTTTTACCAAATTATGACTTGTATAAAGACAAGTTAATTATTATAAGTACAAAAACATACAGTAATGTATCTGCACAACAATTGGGTCTAGATGAAAGTTTATGGTTATCCTATTCCATTTCGATAAGAGAAGAACACGAATGTACACATTTGTACACTCTTAAAAAATTTGGGATAGCATCAAATAACCTGCACGATGAATTAATTGCAGATTACATAGGAATTGTAAAAACTATTGGTAAATACAATAAGTTATGGATGTTAATGTTTATGGGGCTTGAAAACTATCCTGAATACAGGCAAGGAGCAAGGTTAGAAAATTATATATCTGACAATAAATTGTCTAAAGAAGATTTTATAAAGTTAATTGAGATAGTAAAAATGGCTATTGAAAACATTTCAATATTTGATGAATCTGTAGGGAATTTACAATCAAATAGAGATCAAATATGCAGAATAGATGCCCTTTGCGAAACAAGTCTGGAAGAATTATCATCTAGAAATGGATCTTCTTTACTTATTGATAATTATAATAAAAGGTTGGAAAAGGGAATTTAATCTTAAAGTATATTCTCATATTCTTTTTTGGAGGTTTGTCCCAACCTGGGTAGTGTTTCAAATTTAGTGATATAAGATTTTAGATTTCTAACCTTTTAAAATTGAACAAATTTTAGAAATAAATAATTTTAAGATGAGCAGTGATGCTCATCTTTTTTGTTTTATTATTGCCTTAAATGTGCTAAAATGAATAAAAATTCGACATGGTGTTCCAAAGTTAGTGATGATGTAAATTGTCCAAAAATGTAACGAGAAAAAGGTTGTTAAAAATGGGAGAACTAAAAATTATAAACAGCAGTACTACTGTAAAATGTGCTGTCACCGTTTTAAAGAAAGTTATACAAATCAAGCTTGCAAATTAAATATCAATCAAAATATCATTCAATTAACCAAAGAGGGTTTGGGAATAAGAAGCACAGCCAGAATATTAAATATTTCTACTACAACATTATTGAAAAGGATTGTTTCTATCGCCAGAAGTATTTCTAAGCCAATTATTAGCAAAGGCAAAACTTATGAAGTCGATAATCCATTAACTACCAAAGTTAGTTTGATTAGTATAACAGAGTCGATTCACTCGATTTTTTAAGGAAAATAATTCCATCAAAAGCTTCTTTCAATTTTTCTTTTTGAACCATTTTTGGAGAATAAGTTGATCCAATATCTCTGTAAAGTACTTTGGATGTTATGAATTCATTTAATGAGGGAAAATAACTACTTTTATTGAGATCTAAAAAATATATATCAGAAGATGCACCATTAAATACCTCAGTACTTGTCTTTTTTAAAGGTTCATCAATAGTATAACTTTTAATTTTGTTATTTTCAATATCCCAAGCATTAAAACTACCAGATCCAAAGTCAAAACCTACACTGTAATATTTTTCGAAATATTTATTCTTTAAGTAATATCCTAAGGAATTAAATGAAATATTGCTTTTCTTGATATGGGAATTGTGGGCACAAATAAATATATTGCCCTTACTATTTTCTGCTAACCAATTTATATTTTTAAACATTAGTTCATCTCTAAGACTTTGAGTATAATTTATCTTCATCAGAATATATTGCAAAATAGAATTGTTAGCTTGCCATAAATATGGGGCCTTTAGTTTTGATGCTAACGACTTTAAGACCAGATAGTGTTCTTCAAATTCTTTTTTTCTCAGATTATTTGCATTATTTTTTGAAATATAATTATTTAATACAGTAAGATATTGTTGATTATCCGCAGAAGGATCACTTTGCAGGTATTTGTAAAGTATATTTGCTACATTTTCGCAGTTCAAAACATCTATCCCAATAAAACTCAATTGGTTTTCTTTGATTTGTGATGAATTATACAGTTTCATCCATTCAATTAATGATAATATCTCGTTTGTATTCCAGATCCAGTATCCTATTTTTCTTAAGACTTCTTTTGGATTACCCCCTGCTCCTTTAATATAAGAATCAATGCTCAGACAGTCTCCGTAATTTGCTTCTATTGCAAATGTTTTGACATTACAATTAACAACTAAGTATCTAAAAATTTATCTTTTAACTCCTGAAATTCTTTAGTGCCATGTGTCGCTTGCCCAAAACCAAATATTTTTACATTTTGAAATGTATTCTCTAATTTAGGGAGTTCTTTAAAAGGATGTTCTGGATTTGAATTATCAATGTCAACCAAACTTGAATTAATAGAAGCAATTAGTTCTGTATTTTGTGATTTAACTGATTTAGAAGTAATAAGAAAAATAATTAATAGTAATATTTTTAATTTAAATATTTTCAAGATAATTTTTTAAAAATAATAGTAATTTTAAATTTCAGTATGCTTCATTGATAGAATAATAAACTATTAAGCAAATTAATATTTTTATTTAGAAAAAAAGTAATCTTTTTGTTATTCTTTCCCAAAGTTGCGCTTCGGGAAAGAAAAGTTTCAAACCTAGGTTTTCATAAAACTTAAATTATATTTTCAAGCTAAATAGTTCGTGGTTTTTTGCCGAGGAAGTCTATTTATTTTTTAGTAATTTTAGAATTATGTCAAATCTAAATCTATAGTCTACAAAGGTGCGGTAGGAGGAACCGGTTCTATTGGCCCAGGAGGCGGAGCTGGTGTACAATATGCAAAAGATCCTTTAGTCCTGTCTCCACAACAAATCCAACCGTTTGAACAACCGTTAAAAGAAGTGGTTCCTCCTCGGATAGGAGTCAGATTAAAACTATCTTCTCTAAATACTAGATATTTGCTGTGATATCATTTTTTTATTTTAAGAAATATTTTTTAAGAAATTTAAAAGCTTTATTTCCTTTTTGATTATTCTTACCATAAATAATCCAAAGATTAATAAAAAAACATAGCCACTTAAGAGGATGTAAAGATAAAAACCTCTTGAGAAATTGTCTTTAAAAACAGGTAAAAGCAATGTGAAACCAATGATATAAGTCAGATAAATAATGGGTGTGAAAATGTAATGTATTTTTTTTCGCCATTCATAAAACTGATGAGCCAGTTTGCTATATTCAATTAAGTTGACATCGGTTTTTAATCTCTCTAACTTTTTCGCGCTAATCCATTCTAAGGCTATACGTATAAGAAGCATTGTAATCATGATGCATAATCCAAAACTAAACAGTGTTTGTGTGTAAGCGCCTACCCAAATATAATAAGCGATCAGTACTAATGAGGTCAGACTTAAAATTACTTTGGTCCAAAAATGGCTGCGCTTAATTTTCTTATTATTTGCATCTGCTTTTTTAATGATTTCAGTGGCTGTTGGTTTTTTATCAGATTCTGTCTGCTGATCCCAAATATTTTGTAATTCTTCAAATGTTTTCATTTTGTACACATTGAGTTAAACTTTTTTTGATTCGGTGGATTCTAACACGAAGTGTTTCTTCGGTAATCCCGATTACTTCTGAAATTTCCTGATATTCTACACCATCTAAAGTCATCAGGATTATCATTTTATTTGTTTCTTCAAGCTTTTGTATACATTGATACATTTGTCGAAGCTGCTCGTCTTTTTCGCTCGAATAGGTCTCTGAAACAGTCTGAGGCAGGATGTCAGTTCTGATTTCTTTTCTTGAAGATGATTTTCTTAAATAAAGAAGGCACGTGTTTACTGCTATCCTATAAACCCAAGTGCTGATACTCGAGTCGTTTCGGAAAGTGTCTAGTTTCTCCCAGACTTTGATGAAGATTTCCTGTGTCGCATCAGAGGCCAATGCAACATCTCCACAAAAATAACCCTTGCACAAACGAAACACTTTATTGTAATGCTTGTAGTAGATCTCGTTGAATTGTTCTTTTTCGGTCACGTTATCTTAATTCTGATTTTACATTTTCTATAAACCATTCCGGCTGATCGTACATTATAAAATGCGCTGCTTTTGATGCATACAGAATCTTAGCAGATGGCAGATTTTCATACTGGTCTTTATATGTCTTTTGAACGGTAGTAAGATCTGGATTTGTTGCAGCTAAAATTACTACTGGAATTTTGATTTTGGAAATTTCTTTTCTCAGGTCTAAATTAAGCATATCAATATAACCATAAACATAGGTTTTTCTATCGGTACTATTCATCCAATCATTGATTGTTTTTTGTTTTTCTTTGTTTAGACATATGTAAGAGGTTAATTGTAAGTTCATTGCATTAAAATCATTTTGATCCATAGTCAGCATCATTTTACTCTGCGGATTATCGTAAGGAATAGCTTCGCCTTTGTAATTAGGAATCATTAAAGCGGCACTTGCAGGTAAAGCATCAACGAGAATTAACTGTTTAAATAAATTAGTTTCTTCAGATGCTAGCCACAAACTTAAAGTTCCTCCGAGACTATGGCCAATTAAGACCGCATTTTTTATTTTTTTGCTTTTTACATAAAAAATGACTTGATCTTTTATGGTGGATAGCCAAGGTCCTTCAATTGGGGGAACATTACCAAATCCTGCAAAAGTAAAAATGTGGCATTCGTAATTTTTAGAAAGTTCGGCTACTGTTTCATTCCATACTTCTCCTGTACAGCCAAAACCAGGGAACAACAAGACAGGAGCTCCTTTTCCTTTTACATCTACCTTAAAAGCAGTTTGAGAAAAGGCAGATTTTGAGATAAGAAGGATAAATGCAATAATTAAAATAGATTTTGTTTTCATGACATTTAATTTTTTAAAGTTTATCTTTTGATACATTACTAGTTTAATTGTTACCTCAAAAAAGCATCTTTTTTTAAATATTTTTATTGGCCTTAGAATCTAGGTTTGAAAACCTGCAATTTATCACAGTAAAAAGCAAGTAAATAGAAAAAATGATTTAGATAGGCAAAGGCAAAATATAACTGCTGGTGCAAGCATCTCACTCGCGAACGTAACGAGTATGAAAACATCAAAAGAAATAATTTGGAGAAACAAAAAAAGGTTCAGATTTCTCTGAAGCTTTTGTCTTGGTAGCGGGAACAGGACTCGAACCTGTGTCCGCCGCGGCGGATATAAGACTGGCGAGCTGAAATTTATTCCATAAAAAAAGCTCCAGATTTCTCTGAAGCTTTTTCTCTTAGTAGCGGGAACAGGACTCGAACCTGTGACCTTCGGGTTATGAGCCCGACGAGCTGCCTACTGCTCTATCCCGCGATGTTTCGGGTGCAAAGATAAGCACTAAATACGGTTATGCAAAGAAAATTGTGAATTATTTTTAAATTGAGGCTTTTTTATTGTAAATGTTTAAAATAGAGTTGTTTAAATACGTAGAATGTAAAGCTTACATTTTATAGTTTAATAATTCTACGTAAGGATCTCCTTTTAAGCCTAATAAAAATGCAAAGGCAGGCTCGGTTTTGTAGCCATTTTGTTTGAGCTTGATAATCTCTAATCTAAAATTTTCACCTTTTGATTGTAAAATTTCATGTTCAATGATCATGTGTTTGTATCCGTTTTGATTTTTGGTTGGTGTGTTTTGTCCAAATACTTCAATTTCAAAATCATTTATTTTGAAGTTTGCAATAATAGATTCCTTATCGTTTATGATTGATTCTCTGAGGGTAAATTCATTTTCTTTGCTGAAAACTGAATTTAGTTTTTCTGTAAAATCAGTTTTGTTTTTCCAATGGCAAATAATATCCAGATCGCTATTTTCAATATCAATGTTAATGGGAATTGTTCCAACCAAAATTGGGTCGAATTCGGCGAGGTTTAATAAAACCTTATTTTGAGTTAAGATTTCAAATGCCTGTTGTTGTTTTTGATTGCCGTTTTTTAAATATTCAATAGTAGTAAAGTCTGTCATTATTATAATTTGTCAGGATACAATTGATTACCAATCTTGATTCAACTATTAATCTGCAAAAGCAATAATACCGCTTTTTCTGTTTTCTGCAAGGTCAAGTAATTCGTTTAATTGTTTTATGTCTGTATCTTCTTGTATCGACGATTTTGTACTATTTTGACGAATTTGCAATATTGTTTTAGAGTTCCATCTAAAGTCTGAGTAATAATCATAACATTTATCAATAATTCCTTTAGTCTTTAAATTACGAAATGTATTATCGTCAATTTGACCAATAAATTCAAGTCCTGTTGGAGAATTTGGAGTAATTTGCTCGTCTTTTATACTATAAAAATCTAACATAGGATCTTATTATTCTTTGATATAATTTTTCTCTTCTTTTATCTCAGCTTCAATTCTTTTATTAATATTGATTTTAGCATTGGTAAAAACAAAAATGGTCGTTTTGTATTCGCGAGCGTATTTATTGGTTATTTCGCCGGCAATTGCTGAGGATTGAAAAAACGGACCAGTTTCCTGAAACTCGGTACTGTTTTCTTCGTGGTTTTTAATTCTGATCAGGTTTTTGTACTGAATGTTAAGATCAAACCAATTGACATAATCAGCATTAAACGAAACGGCTTTTATCCCTTTTTTAGTATAATAATTGACGGCACCTGCTTGTCCGTAATTGTCGCAAAGTACAATCGTTTCTTTTTTGTTTGGGATCAAAGCATAAAGAGAATCTGTTTTTCGGGCCAGTTCTTTCCATCCCAGCATGTCGGCAAAATCTTGTGGTAAATCGTGATCTTTTCCGTCTTCCCAGCGAAGCATTCCTAACTTTTTATATTTCTCAGGATTTTTTATAAAATATTCCGGGCTTTTATTGGGGAAAGACAGATTGTACATTGGTATAAAAAACAATAGCGGAATAATAATAAACACCGGTTTTAAATACCGTTTCCAGCCTGTTTGCAATATTTGCGAAAGAAAAACAGCTCCAAAAGCAATATAAACAGGATATAGCCCAATAGCATAATAGGCTTTGGCCTTAAAATACATAAAGATGACAAGTGTAAAAATCAGCGATGCAAAAAAGAATTTGAATCTGGCAAAAGGTTTGTAAAATAGCAAAGCATATAAAGCCGCGATGATAACAAAGAAAGAACCAATAAAAAACAAGACTTGTTCTTTTAGAAATCCTGTTCGATCTACATTGATCAATTGTGTTGCTGACAATTCTTTCATATGATGTACAATAGGAAAATGATTGTTGTATTGCCAGAAAATGTTTGGCAGTATTAAGAGCAATCCTGTAATCAGGGCCAAATAAAGTTTTTTCTCTACAAATACTTTTCTCTGACTCGATAATAATAAGGCAGGTAAGAGGCCAATTAATAAGAACAGAATGTTGTATTTGTTTAAAAAACCAAAAGCAAAAACGATAGCACCTATAAAAAGCCATTTAGGTTTTTGGCTCGAAAAGTATTGAATGATCACATAATAGAATCCTGTCCAGCATAATACATCTAGAGAGTTGGGTTGATAGAGCATATTAATTCGCAACAATGACGAAAATACGATACAGGTTGCACCTAAAATTAGTGCATATAAATTGCCTTTTAAAGATTCAATGGTTTTCCAAACTATTAAAAGTGTCAAAGCACCAAAAAGGGCAGGAAAGAACCGGACCCAAAATACACCATTACCTAATGAAAAAATAATATACGAAATCCAGGAGGTTACAGGCGGAACCGATAAATAGCCCCAGGCCAAATGATGTGCCTGGTCGAGGTGTAAATATTCATCGCGTTGCAAATCGTATTGAGGACTTATTAGTACATATTGCAAAACAAATTTTAGAAGGATAAACCCAATCAGGATTAGAGTTTTTTTGGTCATGAAGATTTGGTTTGTAATTGGTTAATGGTAAGGCTAATATATAATTTATTTTGAATTTCGAATAAGACAGTTTATTCTCTTAAATGTTACAAAATAAAAAAACTCCAGATTTCTCTGAAGCTTTTCGTGTTATTTATTTAACTTGCTCAATCCACCAGATCATTGTCTCTGCATTATCTTTCTCATTAGATTTTAATGGATGGTTTGAAATTGTAAGAAGTTCATTCTTTAGGGTTTCTTTAGTGTAATTATTTAAAAGCCAATAAGGCAAATTACTTATACTTTTATTCCAGTTATCTAAAGTTTTGTCTAAAATTAATTTTAAATCTATCGTAGATTTTGGATTAATTTGAGTTAAAATTTGTCCAGCATATAGTTGGTCAAGATATAAAGTATTGTTTCTGTTTTTATTTTCAAAAATTTGTATTACACCTTGAATAATTATTTCATCTGAAACTTTATTTAGTATTTTATAGAGTTGTCTAATTCTTAAATCTCCTAATTTTTCACTTAAATCAACACATATATAAATCTCTTCAATTAAATCCTGTGATGATTTTGGAATTTTCATAAAAAATAATTAAGAAGTTCTTATAGAGTTTAAATATAAAAAAATTATTCCTCTAATGCCTCTTCAAATTCCATGTGGTCGATTTTTTCAACTTCGACAGGTCTGGAAGCTTTTAGCTTGTTGAATCTTTCTAATTGTTCGGTTTCGCTTTCTTCACCGCTGAAATAAGGGAAAACATCCATAATTGGAGACTCAGAAACCGCCGGGATAGAATATTCTCCCATTGTGCTTTGCATTACATGAAGTGTATTGTCGTAAGCTTCTCTTACATCATTTGCCTGCACTAACAAATACATATTCGATTTTCTTTCTTTACCGCTTTCTTCGTCATAGGCCATTAAAGAAACTTTCGATTTAAACCAACGATCTGCATTTTCAAAAGGATGAATTTCGGCATAATTTGCCACTTTTATATTCGTGATTTTAAATTCTTCACTAATATAAGCCGCCATCTCTTCATTGATTCTTTTTTCTGCTTCGGTATAGGATAAAGCATCAACCAAATAAGGTTCGGTTAAAACTTTTTGTCCTCCGGTTTCGTCAGTCTTTCTATATTTTACTTTGCATTCGTACCAAGTTGCGCTCATCTCTATTAATTTTTAAGGATGCCAAAGATAGATTTTACCGGAAAATAAACCCTTAATTCCTGAAATAGATATTCACAATTTTAGTTGCTTTTTGGTAATGTTTTGAATGTCTGTTGATTGTGGGTATTAAAATAAGGTTAAACCAAAACTCCAGCCCACCCAGCCTGTTATTGCGTTGCCATTATCTCTTATGACATTATAACGTTTGGTTCGATTCTCAACAAAAGTAGAATTATTGATATCCGGACTATTTTTATCTCTTCTTTCAGAGCAATAAAGATTAAAAGAAGGTCCGGCAGATAGTGCTACACCTTTGAAAATGCGAAAGGTAAAGGGAGAATCGAATTTATAGACAAAATTATATCGGTCCCAATTTCCTAAATAAAGATATTGAATGCTGATTTCGGGATTATAATTAAGGCGATTTGCTAATGGGATATTTTTTCCTAATCCAAATCCAAAAGAAGTTAGTTTTTCTTCGTCACTTCGTTCGCTTTTTCCAGCCATCAAAATAATGTAGAGTTTATTATCTCCTGTTTTTATGGCTAAATTTATATCCGAAATTTCATTACGTGTCACACTAAATTTTTGGTAACCATCTTTTTTAAAGTTTAATAATCCAAAACTATAACCTGATGGCGAGCCCGTGATGTTCACTAACCCAATCTGAACTCCGTCTAATTCTTTGGCATAATTTAATGCGGCAATTTGCATACCACGAACTTTTTGATGTCCGGCATTATAAATACCTGAAATTTGCAATCCGTTTTGAGTACCATTTACATTATTATAAATAGCGGCCATCTGGATCCCTTTAGCATCCATCTGAACATGATTATAAATACCGGACATTTGCAAACCTATCTGCGAACCTTTTACACTGTTATGAATTCCGCTCATTTGCAAACCGTTAAGATCTCCAAATACATTGTTATAGATTCCGGCTAACTGAACTCCTTTTACAGATCCTCCCACGGTGTTGAATAGACCGGCCATTTGAAGTGCGTGAACATTCATACGGTTGATATTATAGAGTCCGGCCATTTCCAGACCGCGAACCCCGCCGGTATATCCTCCTAATAAGTTTAAAGAAAAACTGCTGTTAATTTGCGAATTCATCATACCGCGCGTACTCAGGCTCGGGATTAAAGAAGCTTGTACGGGAACTTCGGATATAAGACCTCCAAGGTTCAGGGATTGTATTTTTTGTCTGGATGAAATAAAAAAACGGCCAATTCCCGATCTTTCCACTGCAGAGAAATCACCGTCGAGGTAATCTTCATTTGATTTTCGGGCGCCCATCTGGATCTTAATTTCCGACAGGAAAATGGTTGTTATGGTTTTATAGTTTTCCTTTACAACAGTGAGTTCTATGCTTTGTGGTATGTTTTTTAGTTTTAGTTCAAAAAAACCTTCCTTATCTGTAAGTGTAGACTGTAAAGCATTCCTTTCGTAAACACTGGCATTTTCGATACGTTTGTTGGCTTGTACATCCATGATGTAGCCATTTACAACCTGATAGTCGCCCACAACGCTGTTTTTTTCTAATACAAGTGCCAGTTCCAAAGGGGCATAACGCAGAATAATAAACCCCTTTGATTCTTTATATTCATATCGGTTTTTTAATAATTGATCGAGCACTTCTTTTATGGTAGACTCATCAGCATGAATGCTTACCAGACTATCTTTTGCAACCAGTTTACTATAATAAGCAAATCTAAAATTTCCTTTTTGCTCCATTACACCTAAAATACTGCCCAATGGTTTTTTATCTGCCTGAACAGACATTGGCGTATCCAGCATAGATTGGGCATGAGCACCAGAAAAAATGCCTGAAAGAAGTAGAAATAAAACTGATATTAAAGTAATTTTTGAATTCATGAACATATAAAAATAGAATTACTCTAATATAATTTGATTGCCTTTACGTTCAATTTCGATCATAAAGGTCTCTTGAATTACTTCTAATATCTGATCTAATGACTGGTCTTTAAAAACGGTTGTGATTGGTTTTTTCTGCAAATCGGTTTTCTTTATAATGATATTGGCGTCGTATATTTCGTTGAGCGCATCAACTAATTCCTGTAGGGGAGTCTGCTCGCAAATAAGTTCTTTATTGCGGTAATAATTATACAGTTTTCCTTTGCTGACACTTTTTAATAATTGCGATTGCAGATCGGTAATGATTACTTTTTCGCCATTTCTTAATTCTACCTGATCTTTGTTTTTACTTACTTTTACAATTCCGGTTTCGACATCTACGGTTGTTTTTCCGTTTTTGTTTTTCACATTAAACGAAGTTCCTACCACTTGTACCGTAACATCATTGATGGTAATGATAAACGGCTTTGTTTTATCTGGAGAAACATAAAAAAAAGCTTCGCCTTTTAAGATAACAGGACGTGTATTGCCCTTAAACCTACTGGTATAAGACAATGATGAATTTTTGTTTAAAGTAACTCTTGTGCCATCGGGCAACGTATCATTTAGAGTAGTGTTTGCTGCATGTATCTGAATTAATGTGTTAGCCGATTTATTTTCGAAATAAGAATAACCAATCCATCCTAAAGTACTAATAAGTGCAATAGAGGCCGCAATGCGTAACCACTGGAAAGAAGTTTTTTTCAGGTTATGCACAGGAGCATCTTTTTCGTGCATACGGTTTTGCAGTCGTTTCCAGGCAGCATTTTCATCTAGGTGCGTATTTTGGGCAGCAATCAAAAGGCTGTCTTCCCATATTTTCTTAAAACCTTTATAATAGTCTAGGTTTTTTTTATCGGCTTTAAGCCAATATTCTACTGTTGCATTTTCGTCTGTATTAGTTTGGCCAACCAGATATTTCACTAGTAAATCATCGTTCATATTCATATTGTTTTGGCTCATCATCTTCTAATTAAATGTAATAAGGATAGGAAAAAAGGAAGATATTCTACCAGTTTAGATCGTAACACTTTCAGGGCTTTTCCCATTTGATTTTCGACTGTTTTGACAGAAATATTCAATTGATCGGCAATTTGCTGATATTTGAGCTGCTCGAAACGACTCATCTGGAAAATGGTTCGGCATTGCTGGGGCAGCTCATTAATTGCTTTGTAAATATCATTTTCGAGTTCAGATGCAATCATTTGGTTGGATGCATCTTGATTTGAAGATTCCATATTAGCTGAATACTGAAGTTGAAAGGAATTTTTTATTTTAAGGTGTTTAAGGTGATTTAAACTTTCATTATGAACCGCTCTGTAGAGGTACGCTTTTAATGAATCATCAATTTGTAATTGATCTCTTTTTTCCCAAATCTTAAAAAATACATTTTGTACAATCTCTTCGGCAATGACATCATCTTTCATAAAAGTATAGGCAAAAGTATGAAGGTTTCTAAAATACATTTTAAAAACCTTTTCGAAAGCAGCTTCATTTCCGTTTTTTATAAAACGGATTTGGTCGATATTGCTATACTCCACTAGTACGTTTTGATATTCAATCAAAGATAGATACTTTTTATATTTAATAACTCATTGGGTTAATTACTTCGTTTGTTCTCTTTGCTTGACGCGTAAAAAATTAAACACATAGAAACATAGATTTTTTTGTGCTGAAAAGGAAACAAAAAGAAATACATTTCTTTCACATAGATCTCTATGTGTGTTTTAAATAAGTGAAACGCCTTTTTAGGTAAACAAAAGCTATGTTTCTATGTGTTTAAAAATATTTGCATTTGGATTATTTAATGTTACTTTTTTGATTAATTACAGGATGGATTAGGCTGGTAATGCACCCTGTTATGACTGGCCAATAAAGCAATAAAAACATCAATTGTAGTATTCATATCAATATCAGTATTTAAACTGAATTCATAACTATGAACAATACAGCTATGATCTGAGAGATAGGTAAAAGACAATCCTTTATCTGTCTCTGCAGTAATTATTTCGTTATTGATGGTCTTTACACAATTATCTTTTCGGCTAAAGTATTTGAAAAGCTGTTGTTGAAATTGTTGGTGTTTTTTTTGACTTCTTGGCATGATACAGGCAATTGGGGTGGAGTAATTTCTTTTTTGAATTTCTTTTTGGCAATAGCATCCGGACTGGCAAAAATGTAATACATCTTTTTTTGAAAGCCACTTGCTTTTCTCACATCGGTAATAATGTCCTGAAACTCGTGAATGTTGAGGTATAACGGATTGAGTTTGCTTTTAAGCGCGCTGGTAATCCCGTAGCGCGGTTTTTCTTCTTCGTACTGAAAGGAATTAAATAAGTGATCCCAAATCATAAAAGTGGCTCCAAAGTTTTTGTCGAGATATTTTTCCTGGCTTCCGTGATGCACACGATGATTAGATGGGGTTCCAAAATGTTTTTCGATAAAGGGATGCAGCTTTCCAATGGCTTCTGTATGTACCCAAAACTGATACAATACACTGAGCTGATTGGCAATAAAAAATACTGCAGGATGAAACCCGGCAAAAATCAGCGGAATAAAGAATATAATTTTGGCATACTGAAACCAGCTTTGCCTAAAGCTTACGGTAAGATTATAATGATCAGCCGAATGATGCACAACATGAGTCGCCCAGAAAAAACGGCAATAATGAGAAATGCGGTGTGTCCAGTAAGAACTAAAATCATAGAGTATGAAACATGGAATGAGACTCCACCAGTTAAATTCCATTCGATAGGGCAGTATATTATAAATGCCAACTACAGCATAGAGCAAACCGGTTTTCATTAATAAATTCACCGTTAGATTACCCAGGCCAATTAGTACAGATCCTACAGTTTCTTTTTTGTCATATTCTTTTTTTTCTAAGAAATAAAAAACAACAAATTCAAGTATGGTAAAAAATAATACAACGGGCAGTGCATAGAGAATTAAATTGGGCGCACTTTTTTCTATTTCATGAATCCTTCCCATTGCAATGGGCTCTGCACCAAAGAAGGTTAGTTTTGTACATATGTAGTTGATGATTTTGATCATGATGATTGTTTTTTAGATTGATTTATGCGATTTGAATGTTGATTGTAAATAAGGAATGATGCAATTCGACTTTTTGGCATACGCCATTCAGGAAATGATAATCGTTATAATTTCCATCAGGTAATACAATGCGATAGGAGTGATTGTTTGTTTTTTTAATGACCAAAAATTGCTGAAAACTATCAGAGTAAACCTCGCTTTCGCCCACAGGTTCTTTGCTGTAGAGTAACATCAGGTTATAGTCGATGTATTGTTGTTTGATTTGTCCTTTTTTATTTTCAGCTAAGGTTTTATAGCTAGAATCTACAAGTTGGGTCGTTTTATTGGCTTTCTCTTTTCCGTTTACCTGGCGCTTCACGTACGATGAGATTAGTTTTCCGTTTTTAAAATGTGAGCCTTCTTCTGTTTTGATATCGATACCAAAAATCAATCGGGTTTTTACCTTTGATGAAATTTTCAAAAAAACATCATCGTTATTGGTCTTTTGATGAAACTGCATTTGCCCAATGATAGTGCCATTGCGCAGTACATTGTAGTTTATTGTTTTTTCTTGTGCCTGAAAAGTCATTGCAATCAGAAAAAAGAGTACAACAAATTTTGCTTTGCCGGAGATCATTAGAAAGCTGGAGTTTCCTGATACAGTAGTTTCGGTTTTTTGTAATAACCAAAATAGTAATCCGACAGTGATCATTATTGTTATCATACGGCAATTTGAGATTAAGAGTTACTTCAGTGTACTCTTGTTATTGTAGTAATACAACTGAATCTCATTTTACCCCTACGTCCTTTTTTTATTTTTTTTGAATTTTTTTTTGAATGGTTTTTTGAAATTCTGGAACAGGAAAATTTCTTTAGAAAACGCAGGTGTTTTGTGAAGGAAATAATTTTTACTTTTATGAAGTTCTTATTGGTAGTTTACAGCTGTCTTTGCGTAAGTTGCAGCGTAAATGATTAGACAGGTTGTTATCTTCCGGAAGGCAAAATTCTAATGATCAAAATCAAAAATAAAATACCCTATTATTGCATAAGATAATTTTTATAAAGTAGATAACTTAGTTTTTTATTCAACCATTATTTAAATATCCTTTTCTAATTAAAAAGCAATACTATTTTGAAAAAAAAACTTTTAGTACCCTTAGTTGTTTTAATAAATATTCTTTTTACCAATCTTGCATTAGCGCAAAACCAGATAAAATATAAAGCCTTTAGTCAAAATGATTTTGATAAAAATGCAGTACTTAAAGAGACTTATAATCTATGGAATAATAATAGGACAAATTGGTTTTCAGAGTCAAAAGATAGTGCAAAAACATCCTATTTTGTAGATACCAGAAAGTATAAAGGAATTGTGAATTACGGAGTAACCTTTAAAAGTAAGACTTTTAGAGGTTTTCAATTTTTAGAACATTTATCGATGTGTTTTTTAAAAATAGAGATAACGAAGTGTAATTTCAACCCGAAAGACAGTATTGCAGAAATAGAAGGTTTTGTTAGCGGAAATAATGATTGGGGTTCTAATGTATTTATGAGAACTAAAAAAATAAAGGATTATGTTGAGGTATTTCTGGGAGAAAAAAAAGATACGATAAGAGTTTGTTATTTGGGAAACACTGTAAATAAAGATAGTGTAGGGGTAAAATTGCGCAATAAAGAGGCAGATGAATTTACCGTTCTGGATCAATTTACAGCTTTTTATTTTAAAAATTATCAGTACTACAAAACAAATTTAGCAGAAAAACAACCTTTTAAAATTAAAGGAAAAGTTAGCAAGAATACACTTCTTGCATTTGGTTCAGGCGCGTCTTATGCTGAGATTTTCGATTTGGGATCTATGATCTATGACCCAAACAAAAATAGAGGAAAAAAAATAATACAAAGAGAAAATTATGACTGTAAACCTCTAATTACGGCTAATAAGCTGGTAGCAGATATTGAAAAGGAGAAAAGTCAAAAACAAGAAATCAATTACTATACTTATACAAAAAGTGCTGAAAATTATATTCTAACCAGGCAGTTTGGCAAAGCAAAAGAAGAGTATAATTTGCTTGCTCAAAAATATCCCACATTGTTTGCAAGAGATATTCATAACGCTATTCGCTGTGCTATTTTATCAAGAGATTTTAAAACTGCTTTCTGGTGGGGCGAAAAACTGGCCTTAAAAGGAGTTGAATTACCGTATTTTAATGCTAAAATTTTTAACGGAATTAGAAAAAATCCGGAATGGAAAAACTTTAGTACCAAATACGATTCGATCTGTAAAAATGCGCAGAGTAAGTGGAATGTAAACTTAAAGAATGAATTAACAAATTTGCTCAACGAAGACCAGGCCGATTATGGATTGGAAAATCGAAAGAGTCCTAAAGTATTATATCAAACCACCGAAAGAGTAACGGGTAAACTGATCGATTTAATAAAAAAAGAAGGATATCCATCAGAAGAAAGAATAGGCAGTCTTGTAATAAAGGATACTGTTTTGATCTCTTTTCCGGATTTTAATGTTTTAATTATTCACGCTTTGCAACAAAAACCAGATAACCTTCCTGCTTTAAACGAACTTCTTGATAAAAGCAGTAATGCTCTGGAATATGATGCCAAAAGGCAAGTTAATATAATGGGAGGGGGATCTTGCTTTTGTATTTATAAAGGTAATTTGTATAGTTTGAAATCGTGCGGAAGAAATGAATTAGAGCTGAAGAAAATAATTTTTAAGTTTAATAATCCTAAGGGATTTATTATGGAAAACGGAAATTTCGTAGTCGAAGCACATGACTCTAAGAATCCAAAAGAGGTAGATGATTATTATAAACAGAGATACAATTTAATTATGAAACTTACTGATGATTGGGAATTTTATGAGAAATAAAAACAGATTTTTTATAGTAATATTACAATCAGTTTTAGAGTTTAATTCTTGTATGATTGCCAAATAGTTATGAAAAGAGTTTTATTGATTATGCTTGTATTGCTTACAAGTTCCTGCCGTTTAACGCAGCATTACACAAAGTATATTGACAAAAATCAGTATGGCAGATTGCATTTGAAAAAAATGAAGTTTGAAAAAACTTTTACCAAAGAAATGTCTAATAAGATAGAAGCAGATGCGATATATTTTAATTTTTATGAAGATGAAACTATAAATTTAAAAGGATATAACTATATAAGATTTTTTAATTCAGGTCAGTTTGCGCTTTTTGGTA
Source organism: Flavobacterium sp. SLB02 (assembly GCF_009664855.1). Lineage (GTDB taxonomy): Bacteria > Bacteroidota > Bacteroidia > Flavobacteriales > Flavobacteriaceae > Flavobacterium. Next base: position 4,171,965 of record NZ_CP045928.1, on the reverse strand, counting down.
GTAAGACTGAGAGTATTGATATCAATAATCTAGAAAAGGCAGGTTGTGTAGGCTACTATAATATTAAGAACGATTTACTTTTGTTAGAACTGCCAAACAGTTCATTTAGCAAGGCAGGAAAAAGAGTAATTAGAAAATTTGTAATTGAAGGTAATAGCTTAAAAGAGAAAAGAAAGCGAAATGAAGGGGAAACAATATTTACCAAAATTACAGTAAAAGACATAAGGCCGGTACTTCCTGATTGGTAAAATAGCATTAGTTTTATGATTGTCTTTCTATCTTAAAATAAGCCAGTTCTTCTTGATCTCGGATCAAATTATTTAATCGTTCGAATCCTGATTTTTGCAACACATTTTGCGATCCGGTGTTGTCGATATCAGTTATCGCTACAACTTCTTTCGTATTTGTATGGGCAAAACTATATTGAGTTAGAGCCTTGCATACTTCTGTGGCAATACCTTTTCCCCAATATGCCTTGCTAAGTACATATCCAATTTCTATTTGGTTAGTATTGTGTACAAAAATGCGTGCAACACACATTCCTATAAAATTCCTATTTGTAGTATCGAATATCGCCCAACGACTAAGATTTTTCTTTTCGTAATTTTCAAGTAATTCATTAAACATTTCCAAATATCTTTCGGGTGAGGTGACAGGAAGGTATTGAGTAACCTGATTGTCTTTAAAAAGATCCAAAAAAGTTTGTTGTTCCTGAGGTAAAAATTCTCGAATAGTTATTCTCGGGCTTTGATAAAGAGTAGACATAGATGGTAGATAATATTTGGTAAATAATTCAGAGCTTTTTGCTAAAATAGTAGCAGAGTTTTGTCTCGTAATTACAGCCAAATTTACAGAAAATAAATCAGTAGAATAATTTTCTGCTCTTCAAAATTCCATGATTTTGTGTAAAAAGAAAATATTTGATTTCTTCTATTTTTGTATTTAATGAAAGATGATAAAAGCAAAAAAGCTTCAGATTTCTCTGAAGCTTTTTTAGTAGCCCGTAGCGGAATCGAACCGCTCTTACATGGATGAAAACCATGCGTCCTAACCGATAGACGAACGGGCCTACTTTTCTATTGCGGGTGCAAAAATACAATCAATTTTAAAATACACAATACTTTTTTCGAAAATTTTTTTTTGGTCACTCCGGAAATAGCGCAGTTAGAAAAGATGAATCATAGACAGAATTGAGTTAACTAAAATGTATTTGTTTGATTAATAAATGGTTGTTTTTATATGTGAAGATGTTTTTTTCTTCTTTTTGCTAAAAGAAAAATTTTCAATAAAATTTAAAATTATATTGATATTATTTATTTTGAAGGAATTTACTTGTGTTTTTTCATTGCGTTTTTTAGAATACTCGTAAAGACTGGCGCGAGCGTCCCGCCATGAGTTTTCGAAACTTGTTGCTCTGAAAGAGCCTTAGCAATAGCATGGTGCGAAGCACTATGAATG
>NZ_CP045928.1:4026106-4163437 GCF_009664855.1 Flavobacterium sp. SLB02 | reverse complement strand
TAGTAGCGGGAACAGGACTCGAACCTGTGACCTTCGGGTTATGAGCCCGACGAGCTGCCTACTGCTCTATCCCGCGATGTTTCGGGTGCAAAGATACGCCGATTTTTAAGAAATCCAACGAAAACTTTAAAAAATGTTTTATTTTCTGTATTGAGTTGATATGACTACCTTTGCAAATTAAATAATACACAAATGTCACATAAAGCAGGTTTTGTAAACATCATCGGGAATCCAAACGTTGGAAAATCAACATTGATGAACGCCTTTGTTGGGGAAAGATTATCTATCATTACATCAAAAGCACAAACAACCCGTCATCGTATTCTAGGAATCGTGAATGGCGAGGATTTTCAACTTATATTATCGGATACTCCCGGAATCATCAAACCCGCTTATGAAATGCAGGAATCGATGATGAACTTTGTAAAATCAGCTTTTGAAGATGCTGATATACTGGTTTATATGGTGGAAATAGGAGAGCAGGACTTAAAAGATGAAGCCTTCTTTAATAAAATCATTCATGCTAAAATTCCGGTTTTATTGTTATTGAATAAAATCGACAACTCCAACCAGGAACAATTAGAAGAGCAAGTAGCATTCTGGACTGCAAAAGTGCCAAATGCTGAAATTTTCCCAATCTCGGCTTTACAGAATTTTAATGTACCGGAAGTTTTCGGAAGAATCATCGAATTGTTACCAGAATCACCAGCATATTATCCAAAAGATCAATTAACAGACAAACCCGAACGTTTTTTCGTAAACGAAACCATCCGTGAGAAAATCTTGTTGAATTACAGCAAAGAGATTCCTTATGCAGTTGAAATTGTGACTGAGGAATTTTTTGAAGATGAAAATATTATCAGAATCCGTTCGATCATTATGGTAGAACGTGAAACTCAAAAAGGAATCATCATTGGACATAAAGGTGCGGCTTTGAAAAAAGTAGGTACTGAGGCTCGTGCTGATCTGGAGAAATTTTTTGGTAAACAAATACATATTGAACTGGTTGTAAAAGTGAATAAAAACTGGAGAAGCAATGCCAATATGCTGAAACGTTTTGGTTATAACCAATAAGCTTTCCAAAATATTAAAATAGTAATTTATGCAGGTTTCGACGAAGTATTCAATACCAATATGTTTGGGACTTATATTGATTGTGGGTATAAATTACTTTTTTGGTTCGAAGGGAAAAGCGGTTCCGGCTCAACCTGAAATCAAAAAAACGGAAGCTATCGTGCAAAAAGACTCCATAGTTTTAGATACAACGGCTTGTTCTGATAAAGAGGTGAGATTGTTTTTAAGCGAATTCATAAAGCAATTCAATACTAATAAAGCTGCGAGTATTAATAAGTTTATTGATAAATCTAATGGATTGGCCATATTTGTCAAAGATGGTTATTATCCTATTTTAAGTTTTCCGAATAAAATTGATGACTGGATTGAATGGTTTGATTTTAAAATCTATGATAATGTAGAATTTGGAAAATTTCCTGAATATCTGGGTGATGGAGAATTTAAAATGACTGGTTTTTATTATGTGAATTATCAAGATAAATTCCGTTTGGATGATTTTCAGGATACTTATAGTAATCGTTCAGATGAAGATAAAAAGCCTTTTCGAAAGCTCGAAAAAATGTGCAATTACAGAGCCGATGTAATGTCTAAAGATAAAAGCAGGGTTTTGACATTGTATTTTGGTATTTATAAAAACAATAAACATTTGGTGGGTATTACTCAGGATGTTGTAGATGATGTTTTGTACACAGACCCCGAAAAAGAGTTTGTGCCAATAGATACAGAAGCGCAAGTCGAAGAATTTTTATCGCATAACAGAAGGTTTTGTGATGTAGAGAATAAGGCATACGTTGACTTTGATAAAAAAGAACTGATATACTGGGATTTTGGCGATAAGCCTTTTCTGTTTAGTAATTATAAGATAGGTCCTGTAAATGTTATTTCGGGAAAAATTAAAATTCGGGATATTAAGTTTTTTAATGCAAAGGAAGACGATGGATTAACTTTAAAATTATCCAATAAAGGTGATTTTAGTTCTTACAGAATGGGAGCGAGACCTCAATATATTTATGAAAAGTGTAAATAATTGAAAAATAATTATTGAAAATCAAGAAGATTAGAGGTTTGTAATCAGGTTAATAAAAGGAATTTTAGATAATACAAAATTGTAATTTTTGATATTGACTGAAGTTCTTTTAAGTCTGAAGCCCTAGCCCTGATAGAAGTGGAAATCCTTTTGTGGCGCTTCTTTAGCGACGCAAAAGATTACTTCACTTAATTTTTATTTTATTTCGGAGTTCAGTGAACTTCGTTTGTAGGATAGCAGGAAGCAGCTGCTAAAAAAAAAGGCTGAAATAACAGGAAATATAATAAAAAACTTAGGTTCTTAGAAACTTAGCGACTTAGTCACTTTTTTAACTACCTTTGCAAAAAATTAAAATAAAGCATTTTGGATTTATAAGTGATAGAATTTTAGGAAACTAAAGTCTAAAACCGAAGATTCAAAATCTAAAATTTACAAAAATGAATAACATTGTTGCGATAGTAGGAAGACCTAATGTAGGGAAATCAACCCTTTTCAATAGGCTGATACAAAGAAGAGAAGCTATTGTAGATTCGGTTTCTGGAGTTACCAGAGATAGAAACTACGGTAAAAGCGAGTGGAACGGAAAAGAGTTTTCTGTAATTGATACCGGCGGATATGTTCGCGGATCTGATGACGTATTTGAAGGAGAAATTCGTAAACAAGTAGAGCTTGCTATCGATGAGGCTGATGTTATTATTTTTGTGGTTGATGTAGAAGAAGGAATTACACCAATGGATGATGTTGTTGCGCGCTTGTTGCGTAAGGTAACAAAACCAGTTTTATTGGCTGTAAATAAGGTAGATAACGCAATGCGTGAGAAAGATGCAATTGAGTTTTATAACCTTGGATTAGGTGAATATTTCACATTTGCAAGTATTTCAGGAAGTGGAACCGGAGATTTATTAGATGCTTTGATCGATTCTTTTCCAGAGAAACCAGAACCAGTTCAGGAAGAAGTAGTTTTACCTCGTTTTGCTGTGGTAGGACGACCAAATGCTGGAAAATCAAGCTTTATCAATGCACTTATTGGTAAAGAACGTTTTATGGTTACTGATATTGCGGGAACTACTCGTGATGCAATTGATACAAAATTTGACCGTTTTGGTTTTGAATTTAACCTGGTTGATACTGCGGGAATCCGTCGTAAAGCTAAGGTAAAGGAAGATTTAGAATTCTATTCGGTAATGCGTTCGGTTCGTGCAATTGAGCATGCTGATATTTGTATTTTGGTTATCGATGCAACCCGTGGATTTGAAGGTCAGGATCAAAGTATTTTTTGGCTGGCAGAGAAAAACCGTAAAGGTGTTGTAATCCTTGTAAACAAATGGGATTTGGTAGAAAAAGATACCATGTCGACTCGTGATTACGAAGAGAAAATCAAAAAAGAATTAATGCCTTTTACAGATGTGCCAATTTTGTTTGTTTCTGCTTTAACCAAACAACGTTTATTGAAAGCATTAGAAGCTACCGTTACGGTTTTTGAAAACAGAAAACAAAGAATCCCAACGTCTAAATTCAATGAATTTATGCTCAAGGTGATCGAAGCTTATCCGCCGCCAGCAACAAAAGGTAAATATGTAAAAATTAAATATTGTATGCAGTTGCCAACATTAACACCTCAGTTTGTGTTTTTTGCCAATATGCCACAATATGTTAAGGAACCATATAAGAGGTACCTTGAAAATAAAATTAGAGAAAATTGGGATTTTTCAGGAGTGCCAATAGATATTTATATTAGAGAAAAATAAAAGTAAAAGTCCTCAGAAATGGGGACTTTTTTTTATATCTTTTTATTGATCGAAATATTTTTGTTGCCGTTTATGGCACACTGTTTGAGTAAATGTTGAGCTTACCATTAAACCTTTTAACTCTACTGGGGTCTTACTATCTCTAACCAACCATTTTATGACCAAAATTTATTATTTTCTAATTTTTTCTCTTTTTTGTTATTCGGCAAATGCCCAAAATGACATTGTTCTTAAAGGAACCGTTGTTGATATTAATACGCAGTTACCGCTGGAACTGGCAACAGTTTATTTTACAACTGTAAAGGATTCTACCGTAATTGAATATGCTACGACCGATAAAAACGGATCCTTTAGCATAAAAACCAAAAAATACGATAAGCCTATTTTCTTAAAGGTAAACTATATGGGGTATCAGCCCTATTTTGAGGAAGAAAAAGGACTTCTGGAAAGCAAAGACTTTGGTAAATTGTATTTACTGGAGGCTGCAAATGCTTTGGATAATGTGGTTATAAAAAGCGAAGCTCCGCCTATTACGATTAAAAAAGATACCCTGGAGTTTAATGCCGCTTCTTATAAAGTAAGGCCAGATTCGAATGTAGAGACTTTGCTGAAACAATTGCCTGGTTTTGATGTGGGTACAGATGGAAAAGTTACCGTAAACGGACGTGAAGTAAATCAGGTTTTGGTAAACGGAAAAACATTTTTTGATAAAGATGGCGCTATTGCGTTGAAGAATCTGCCTGCAGAGATTATCAAAAAAATTCAAGTTTCGGATTTTAAAACCAAGAAAGAAGAACTTTCCAAGCAGGAATCTACTTCGGATTATTCGAGTATCAATATCACCATTGACGAAAAGAAAAACAAAGGTTACTTTGGAAAAATTCTTGGCGGATACGGTTCTGATGATCGTTACGAAAGCAGTCTTTTATTGAATTATTTCAACAATAAGCAAAAGATAAGTGTTTTGGCATCATCGAATAATATCAATTCGACAGGTTTTGCAATGGATGAGGTATTTGATAATATGGGAGGCGGCCGAAATGCAAAAGGCAACACTGGAGGCGGCGGCAGTTCAGCAAGTGGTAAAGGTATCACGCAATCGAATTTAGTAGGACTTAATTATTCTGATGACTGGTCAGAAAAATTGATGGCAATGGGAAGTTATAATTTTTCGAATTCGATTAATAATAACGATAGCAAATCTGATCAGGTTAGTTTTTTACCAACCGGAAATATTGCAACTTCATCAGATTCTAAGACAAGAAATGAAAATACAGGAAACAACGTCAATTTTGAATTAGAATATAAAATTGATCCCACAACCAGATTGGTTGTGGTACCAAAATACAATCAATCCCGTTCGAATAGTAATTCGACTTCGTCTAGTTTTTCTGAGGATGAAAACGGAAACTCTTTGAATGAAAGCACGGCTAAATCATATTCAGAAAGTGATAATACTACTTTTGGAAACACGATCAACTTCAATAAAGCTTTTAAGAAAAAGGCCCGTAATTTTAGTGTTGTTTTTGATAATAACAATGCCAAAACAGATGCTGAGGCTCTGAATCTTTCTCAGACTATTTTTTATCAGGATGCTAAGCCAAATGATGATCGTAATCAGAAAAGTAATAACAAAAATACTACGGATAATTATTCTCTTGAACTTGAATATACAGAACCTGTAACTGATTCCCTGCGTATAAGGTTTGGATCTGATTTTGACTGGAACAAAGAGATGAAAGACGTAAAAACATTCGATTTTGATGCTGCATCGCAATCTTATTCCAGTCTAAATGATTCTTTGACCAATTACACTACTTCTAAACAAAATTCGTTTAGTCCCAAAGTTGGAATTACCTGGCAGAAGAGCAAATATACGGTCAATTTAAATTCAAGAACTTCCATTGTAGAGTTTGATAATCATTCGCTGTATCTTAATAATGTCACTGATTTAAACAAACGATATGCATTGCCATACGGAGATTTCCAGGTAAGGTATAAGTTTAGCCGTTCAAAGAATTTATCATTCAAATACGATTATTCAAACGCGCTTCCTACAGCGGTTCAATTAATGCCGGTTTTAAATTTAACCAATCCATTAAATACCATAACAGGAAATCCTGATTTGAAACCTATCGAGAAAAACAGCGCTAATTTTAGTTTTAGAAATTACGATTTCCGTACACGCTCGGGCTACAGTTTGTATGTAAAAGGAGATTATTATAATAACGATGTGGTTTCGACTTCTATTTATGATGATAGCGGTAAAAGGACCACTACTTATGTAAATATTTCAGGAACTTACCTGGCTTCGATTGGAGGAAACTGGAATCAATCAATAAAAAGGGACGCTCATGTTTTGCGATATGGTTTGGGGTTAAACGGTAGTTATTCCTTCGATAAAGGTTTTACCAATGCTATTTTGTACAATGCAAAATCTACGGCTGTAACGCCAAAGGTAAATTTGACTTATGAGTACGGGGAACTTCTTATTATCTCGCCATCGTATAGTTTATCATACAATCAGACCAATTATGAAAACTCTTCGAGAGATGCCAGTTCAAATGTGGTGCACAGAATCAATTTGCAAACCACAAGTTACTGGCCAGAGAATCTAATTTTCGGAAATGATTTTGGGTACACTTATAATTCCAGTATTTCCAGCAACTTCAAAAAAGATTTTTATCTCTGGAATACCAGTTTGTCTTATGGATTCTTTGATAAAAAAGTCTACGCAAAGGTAAAGGTTTATGATGTTTTGAATCAGAATCAAAGTGCTACCAGAACCATTTCGGCAACCTCTATTCGTGATGAAGAAAATACAGTGCTTAAGCGTTATGTGATGTTTTCTGTAAGTTATAAAATAGGAAACTTTGCCGGTGCTGAAAAAGGAGGGAAGAGAAGACAGAGAATGGATTAGGAAAGAGGTTCAGAGGGGCAAAGGTTTACCTATAAGGCGCACAGCAGTGCGTCTTTTTTTATGCCTGAAGATTTGCTTGGTCTGTTCGCTATCGCCCGGCTTAGGGATGGAACTGGTTTTGCCTGAGTTTTTTTGTATTGGAATTTGGAATTTTTGTATTGATTTTTTTTTCTTTCTAAATCTTTGGTTTTGTATTAATTCTGTGATAAACCGTAAAACGAACAATATCTCTGTCATAAAAATCAATTCCGCTTGAGCGTCTTTGAAAATTTTTCAGATAACCTAATTCAAGGCCAATATTGGGGTTGAAATGATAGCGTAATGCAGTGTAAATTCGGTTTTGATCGAAAGTATTTCGTTTATTATCTTTTCCGAAATTGAACATCACTTCATCAGAAATTGTTCCCTTTAGGCTTTGTTTTTCTTTTTTCCAGAGATCAAATGTTGCTTGTAATCGGTATCTAAATCGATACGCAAAAGAAAAATCATCCAGCAATTCGGTTTTGGTGGCTTTCTGAATGAAACGTTCTTCGAGCTGAGAACGGTTATGAAAAGTGATTTTAGCAATCTCATTGATGAAAGTAACATCTTGCTGAATGCGATACTCAGGAACAGAATAATCAGGATCAATGTGAGGGTCTTGTGTGTTTACATTAAAATAAGCAAAACCACCGCCCAGTTCAATATTTTTGTGAGCCCGGTATCTTCCCTGAATTCTCAGTACAAATAAATTTTCATGCACGGGATTCAAAAAACTTCTGTTGTCAATCTCAGAATGAATGGCCCATTTTTCAGTAAGGGGTAAAATATTGTAATATCTTATCCAGGTTAAGGTTTGTTGGTCTGTCTTTTTTATACTTTGCGCTGATAAAAAAGGACTTATAAAAACTAAAAAAAGTAATAATTGGAGAACTTTCATTCCTTAGTATAAATTCAAGGTGCGAATATATACAAATCAGGAAGAATCTATCCCGTATTAAAACTTGTTTTAAATGCTATTTTGTGATTTCATTGCATAAAAAAACGAGATAGGTTTAAAAACCTATCTCGTTTGATGTATTTAAACTGACTAACTGTGATTATAATGAATACTTTAAAGTAATTCCATAAGTTCTTTGATCACCAATTACTCCTGCGTATTGTCCTGTGTTTCCACCAGCTGGCAGTAATTGTTCGTAGTAATCTTTATTTAAAAGGTTACGTCCCCAGAATTGAACAGATAAGCCTTGCGAAGCGCGGAAACCAATACGGGCATTAAAAATAGCATACCCAGGAACCACTAAGTATTTTGAAGCCGATGGGCTAGAGGAGAATTCAGAACGAGCGTAAGAATCTAATGCAATGAAAGCTTTTCCTGCGTTTCCGAAGAATTTTGCATTGTTAGAATATTCACCTCCCAGAGATCCTGCCCATCTTGAAGCGCCTGGTAAATCAGTTCCTGAAACATCTTTAAAGGCTACAGGAGCTCCTGTTTCTTCTAATGGAAGTGGTGCGTTTGTAAATTTAACATAAGTACCTTCTGTGTATGTTGCAGCACCATTTATAGTTAAGTTTTGACTTATCACAAAGCTGGCATCAAGTTCAGCACCTCTTACACGTACTTTATCTGCATTGGCAAGATATCCACGGTTTACACCCAATTCAGCTGCCTGAACGTTGGTTTGAAAATCTTTGATCTCTGTGTTAAACAAAGCAAGGTTGAATACTGAATTTCTAAACGGTGAAGTTTTTACTCCTATTTCGTAATGGTTTACTTTCTCTGGTTTAATTACGGCAAGATCTAGTAATGGAGCACCTTTTGAATCAGTAGGAAGTCCCGCTACGTTTACACCAACGGGTTTGTAACTTTTTGCATAAGTTGCGTAAGCATTGATTTTGTCTGAAGCTTTAAAAGTCAAGGTTAAGTTTCCTGAAAAGTCAGTGTTGTCAGTACTAGAGTCAAATGCCTGATCAGAATACACTAATTTTTTCAAAGCTAATAATGCAGGATCAGTAGTTTGTAAACCTCCGTATGTTGTACGTGAATAGTGCGCATCTTTTTTATCAAAGTTATATCTCAAACCAGGTAAAACATGTAGACGATCTGTAATAGCCCAGTCAATCTGGCCAAATACTGCAGCACTTGATGCTCGTATGTTGGCATCTGTTTTGATTCCGTATCCTTCAAAAAGACCAGGAGTTTTCCATAACGGACTTGTTGTACTTTGAGCAAATCTCCATTGAGCATTACCAGATTCCTCTGTACCATCTGTTTGAGAGGTTTGATCAATAAAGAATACACCTACAACACCACTAATTTTTTCTGTAAGCTGACCTGCGTAACGAACTTCTTGTGTAAATTGAGTTTGTCTTGTTGGGTTTTGAGATAATGCCAATACTTGCAATCCTGTAAAATCCCTGTCATTTGATGGATCCCAGTTCCAAAAACGCCAAGCTGTTGTTGAAGTAAGTGTTCCTGTACCAATTTTGGTATCGATATTAAGAGAGATACCACCCATATCTTGTCCTGAGCGCCATGGCGTATCGTGATCAATTTTACGGTCAAAAGCATTTAAGCTTGGCAGTTGATAATTTAAATCTTTAATAATGGCATCAAACTGGCGATAATCAGCTCTTTGAGTAGGAGCAACCCCTGCAACAACCTGAGCGTATCCGTCAGGACGCTGAGTTGTAATATCTGCAGCTAATATAATATTGGTGTTTACTGTTGGAGTCCAAAGTAACTGACCTCTAATTCCCTGGTTGTTTAAAGTATTTGTAGGTCTTCCTGTAGCAACGTTATCGATAAGACCATCACGTTGTGTACCGGAGAAAGATAAACGACCTGCTACTTTTTTTCCTAAAGCTCCTGTTACAGATGCTTTAGCCTGTAGAAAATTATAGTTTCCGTAGCTCACTTCAAAATCAGCTCCTGAAGTAAAACTTGGTTTGCGAGTTGTGATGTTAAATGCGCCCGATGTTGTGTTTTTGCCAAACAAAGATCCTTGTGGCCCGCGTAATACTTCGATTTGTTCTACATCGATAAAATCTAAAGTTGTAGCAGCCGGACGTGCATAATAAACACCGTCTACATAAAATCCAACTCCAGGATCGATTCCGTCATTGGTAAGTCCAAAAGGAGAACCAAGACTACGAATATTAATTCCGGTATTTCTTGGGTTAGAAGAATACAACTGAACTGAGGGAACAAGTTCTTTAATACGGTTCACGTTAAAAGCTCCTGTTTGTTCCGCCTGCTTACCTGTAATAACAGAGATCGCAATTGGCACATCCTGAACTTTTTCTATTCTGCGTCGTGAAGAAACCACAACTTCTATAAGTTCATTTTCTTCTCTAAGAGTTACTTGTAATGGAGCAGTTGGTAAATCAATAAGTTCAATTTCTGTAGTTTTGTAGCCTACATACTGAACTAAAATGGTTAAAGGGAGTTTTGCTTTGCTGTCGATTGTAAATCTTCCCTGGCTATCTGTAGTGGTATTGGTAGTTGTTCCTTTAATAACAATGTTAACGGCTTCAAGTGGTGTATTTTCGCTGGTTTTAACCACGCCTTGAATGTTTTGAGCAAATGATATTGAGAAAGTTAAAACAGATAGTATTGTAAATATATTTTTTATAGAATTTTTCATTTTTATATTAAGTATATGTGATTAGTAGAGTTTAAATTAAAAAAATTTTTATCAGCACATACACATCATAGAAGAATTGTTTTTCACATTAGTGAAATGGATATTTTGGTTTCTTTGCAAAAGATTTTTTGATACACCTGATCGATTGTAATTTACTTTCATAGGGTTTAAAATTTTGTAAATGGTTGTTGGTTTTTTTGCAAATATATGTAAATTCTATAGATTTACTAGGAATTAGGAAATATTTTTTTATTTCTTTACAAGTGAGGCGATTGTGATGCCTTGCATTGCCTTGAGAGTTTCGTCACGAATGATCATCAGACCATGTCTTAGACTGCAATCTTCCTCAGTTTTACAATCTGAGCATGGTTCGTAGAAGTTCAACGAAGCACATGGTAAAAGCGCAATTGCACCGTCAAATAAACGGTGAATTTCTGCCAAAGTAATGTCGTTTTTGGAGCGTATCAAATAATATCCGCCAAATTTCCCCTGCTTACTACTCACAAAACGTCCTCGTTTTAGATCTAATAAAATTTGTTCTAAAAACTTTTTAGGAATATTGGCGCCATCAGCAATTTCAATTGTTCTTGAAATGTGATTTTCGTCTTGTTCTGCTAAATAAAGTAAGGCCTTAAGGGCGTATTTTGCTTTATGTGATAACATCTATCTTGAATTATTAATTATAAATTTTAAAACTGAAAACCGTCACTGCAAACTGTGACTTTCTTTCTACCAGCCTCCGCTAGAACCTCCACCGGAGAATCCGCCGCCGCCAAAACCTCCACCGAAGCCTCCGCCTCCCCCAGATGATCCACCGCCAAAACCTCCAAATCCGCCACCGCTGCTTCTTCCAAGACTGCTTAGAAGAATTACGTCCATAAGACTAGGGCCTCCGCCGCTATTATTGCCTGAATTTCCTCCACCGCCTTTATTACGCGCCAGTAAAATTAATACAATTACAACAATAACAATGAAGGGGAGTATCGGAAAATCATTTCCTTTGGCTTGCTTGCGTTCGCCTTTGAATTTTCCTTTAAAAACATCAATTATGGCATCTGTTCCTTTGTCAAGTCCATTATAAAAACTTCCGGCTTTGAATTCGGGAATAATAATATTTCTAATGATCGTTCCGCCAATTCCTGCAGTCAAGCGATCTTCAACTCCATATCCGGGGTTAATAGCTATTTTCTTTTCGGCTTTAGCCAATAAGATAACAACACCATTATCATCTTGCTTGGTTCCTCCAATTCCCCAGGTTTGTCCCCATTTTGTAGCCAGCTGATTCACATCTTCGCCTTTTAAGCTTTCGATTGTAATCACTACAATTTGAGTGGTAGTAGAATCAGAGTATCGAATTAGTTTTTCTTCCAACTGTGTTTTTTCAGAGGCGCTTAAAACATTCGCATAATCATAAACTGAAGTCTGCAAAGTTGGTTTTTCGGGAATTGTAAATTGTGCAAAAATACAATTGGTAGTAAGAAAAGCGATGAACAAAAAGGTAAACTGAAAAAGTCCTTTTGAATAAGATATTTTGTTTTTGGAAATTTTCATTATTTATCCTTTTGAGATTTCGTTTGATAATTCATTAGTGTCACCTTCAGACCACGGAAAGTATTTTTTTAATTGTTCGCCGGCATTTAAAATGCCATCGACAATACCTTGTTTAAAATTTCCTGACTTAAATTGGGTAATCATGGCATCTTTGGTGCAATCCCAAAAATCTGCTGCAACGAGATCATTTATGCCTTTGTCTCCACAAATAGCAAATGTTTTATCTGCTACGGCAAAGTAAAATAAAACCCCATTTTGTTGCTGGGTTTCATCCATTTTTAATTCATGAAAAACTTCCAAAGCCCTGTCAAAAGGAACCTTGGAAGTGGTTTGTTCTATATGTACTCTAATCTCGCCAGAAGTATTTTTTTCAGCCACGCGAATAGCTTCAACAATGGTTAATTCTTCTTCTTTGGATAAAAAATCTTCTACTTTAGACATCGAAATGAGTTTTTAAATTAAGATTAACGTTTCTCTAATTTCTGAATTATTTCATTCGAAATTAAAAAAAAACGTTAATCAAAAATATGAATCTTTTTTTAGAATTTTACTTCAACTGGTTTTTCAGCTCCTGCAACAGCTTCAAAATATGGTTTTTCTTTGTAGCTTAAAAACCAGCTGTTTGGAATTGCGAGAACATAGCCATTGTAATCTTGTACAGCTTCGTTAAAACGAGTTCTGGCTGTTAAAATTTGATTTTCTGTACTAGCCAGTTCGTCTTGTAGTTTTAAGAAATTCTCGTTTGCTTTTAATGTTGGATATTGTTCAACAGAAACTAATAATCTTGACAAAGAAGATGATACACCACTTTGAGCCTGATTGTATTGTGCTAATTGTTCAGGAGTTACATTGCTTGGATCGATTGTTACCGAAGTCGCTTTTGCACGAGCCTCAATTACAGCTGTCAATGTTGATTTTTCGAAATCTGCAGCACCTTTTACAGTGTTTACTAAGTTTCCAATAAGGTCATTTCTTCTTTGGTAAGTAGTACTTACATTTCCCCATTCTTTATTAACTGCCTGATTTTTTTGCAAACCAGTATTTTTGATTCCAATTGACCAAAAAGCAATAATAGCGATTAGTACTACTATGATTCCTACAGGGATTAACCATTTTTTCATATCCGTTTTAATTTAAGTTTGTTTTTAATTTTTGAATAAATATACTATAATTCGTTCTTAATTTCGTTTAATTGTGTTTTTATGGTCTCTAATTTACGTATTATTTCGAATTTATCTAATGTTTTCTTCTGTCCCTCTTTCAAATGGGTTCTGGCGCCATCGAGTGTAAAACCTCTTTCTTTAACCAAATGATAAATCAATTGCAGATTGGTGATATCCTCAGGGGTAAACATTCTGTTGCCTTTGGCATTTTTTTTAGGTTTTAAAATGTCAAATTCACTATCCCAAAACCGAATCAATGATGCATTGACATTAAAAGCCTTGGCCACTTCGCCAATGCTATAATACCTTTTATCTTTTGAAAGCTCAATATGCATGATTTTTAATTTTCTGTTTTAATTCCAAAAATACTACTTTTTGGAGGATTAATCTAATGACTGATTTTCCTGATTTGCCATTTGTGAAATTGCAACGTATTCTGCAGCCGAAATATTTCCGTAATAAAAATTCAATGGGTTGACCACTTTTCCGTCTTTATGCACTTCATAGTGACAATGCGGACCTTCGGATCTTCCTGTACTTCCTACATATCCAATTACATCTCCGCGTTTGACATGTTGTCCGGCTCTGCAATTGTATTTGCTTAAATGCGCATACAAACTCTCGTATCCAAAACCATGCCTGATCACAACATGATTTCCAAATCCGGAAGCCGAAGCATCGGCTCTTTCTACAACACCATCGCCTGTGGCATAAACAGGCGAGCCTGTATTGGCGGTGAAATCCATTCCGTTATGCATTTTTCTCACTTTGGTGAAAGGGTCAGTTCTGTAACCAAAACCGGAAGCCATTCGTTTTAAATTTTCATTCCTGACAGGCTGAATGGCAGGAATTGCCAGTAAGAGATTTCCTTTTGTACTGGCCAGTTTTAAAATTTCGTCTAATGATTTCGACTGAATAGCCAATTCTTTGGATAATCTGTCAATTCGTTTTGTGGTGTTTAATACCAATTGCGAATTGTTGTAACCTTCTAAATCTTTATAACGTTTGGGATCTCTAAAACCTGCTTTTCTGATAGAATCCGGAATTTCGGTTTTGTTAAAGTAAACCCTGTATATATTGTTGTCCCTGTTTTCTAATGCTTGGGTCACATCATCGATTTCATCCATTTTTTTGTTTAAAATGGCATATTGCAATTTTAAATTCTCGATTTCACGTGCTTGCAAACGATCTTTTGGTGTTTCGAAATAAGGAGTATTTATTAATAGTACAAAAACTAAAAAACCAAATAATGCCGAGGCCAGCAAAAACAGTAGTGCGTAACCGATTTTGATTCTTTTTCTGGTTTTTATTTTCGTATAAGCCAGATTTTCTGAGTCGTAATAATATTTTACTTTCGCCATATTTTAAAATACCCTATTTTTGCAGCTTGTAAAATAAGTTAGTCGAACAAATTTAATAAATGTTTCAGTTCTTCGAAGCTTTTTTTCAAGAATAAAATAATTAGATAATTGAGTCAATTAGATAATTAGTTAATGTATTTATGAGATGATTTATTGTTTGCTAACTTAAAGTTTTTTGGTTTAAAATCCTCAAATTATCGCAATTTCTAATTCATACATTCGCTAATTGTTTGATTATTAAATTATCACATTTTCAACAGACACATTTGCTTAATTTAAATATGAAATCACAAGACGTACGTAAACAATTTTTAGACTTTTTTAAAAGCAACGGGCATTTAATTGTTCCCTCGGCTCCTATTGTACTTAAAGATGATCCAACCTTAATGTTCAACAACTCGGGAATGGCCCAGTTCAAAGAATATTTTTTAGGAAACGGAACACCAAAAAGCAAAAGAATAGCCGATACGCAAAAATGTCTTCGTGTTTCAGGAAAACATAACGATCTTGAAGATGTAGGATTTGATACCTATCATCATACTATGTTTGAGATGTTGGGTAACTGGTCTTTTGGTGATTATTTCAAAAAAGAAGCCATCAATTGGGCTTGGCAACTTTTGACAGAAGTTTATAAAATTCCAAAAGAAAATTTATATGTTTCTGTTTTTGAAGGAAGTAAAGAAGATAATGTACCTTTTGATCAGCAAGCTTGGGATATCTGGAAAACTCTAATCGATGAAGATCGAATTATCCTTGGAAATAAAAAGGATAATTTCTGGGAAATGGGAGATCAGGGGCCATGCGGCCCTTGTTCTGAAATTCACGTTGATTTACGTCCGGAATCTGAAAAAGCTTTAGTTTCAGGAAAAAGCTTAGTGAATAACGATCACCCGCAAGTGGTAGAAATCTGGAATAATGTATTTATGGAATTCAACCGTAAAGCTGACGGATCTTTAGAAAAACTTCCGGCACAACACGTAGATACCGGAATGGGATTTGAGCGTTTGTGTATGGCTTTGCAAGGAAAAACATCCAATTATGATACCGATGTTTTTACTCCGCTTATCGAGAAAGTAGAACAAATTACAGGTTTAAAATATACATCTGACGAGGTAAAAAATATCTCAGAAGAACAAAACAAAACAAACATTGCCATTCGTGTAGTGGTAGATCACGTTCGCGCCGTTGCTTTTGCAATTGCTGACGGACAATTACCATCTAACACTGGAGCTGGTTATGTAATTCGTAGAATTTTGCGTCGTGCTATTCGTTACGGATTTACATTTTTGAATACCAAAGAGCCTTTTATCAATAAACTGGTAGAAGTTTTAGCAAGCCAAATGGGAGAATTTTTCCCGGAAATCAAATCGCAGCAACAATTGGTTACCAATGTAATTCGTGAAGAAGAAGCTTCTTTTTTAAGAACTTTGGATCAGGGATTACAATTATTAGATAATGTAATTGCACAAACTTCTGGTTCAGAAGTTTCCGGTGCTAAGGTTTTTGAATTGTATGATACATTTGGTTTTCCAAAAGATTTGACAGCTCTAATTCTAAAAGAAAAAGGTTTTTCATATAATGAAGAAGAATTTGAAGTTGAATTACAAAAACAAAAAACACGTTCACGCGCGGCATCAGAAGTTTCAACAGAAGACTGGACAGTTTTGATTCCGGGAAATGTGGAAACTTTCGTTGGATATGATAAAGTAGAGAATGAGGTAAAAATTACCAGAATTCGTAAAGTAGATTCTAAGAAAGACGGAATTCTATACCAAATCGTTTTAGACAACACACCATTCTATCCCGAAGGTGGAGGACAAGTGGGAGATAAAGGAACATTGGTTTCTGCAAACGAGACAATTGAAATCATTGACACGAAAAAAGAAAACAATTTGATTTTGCATTTTGCAAAACAATTGCCTGAAAATATCCAAGGTGGTTTTGTAGCAAAAGTAAATACTGATTTAAGAGGTGCAACTTCTAAAAATCACTCGGCTACGCATTTAATGCATTTGGCTTTGAGAAGCCTTCTAGGGACTCACGTAGAGCAAAAAGGTTCATTAGTGAATCCTAACTATCTTCGTTTTGACTTCTCGCACTTTTCTAAAGTTTCAGAGGATGAATTACGTCAGGTTGAAGCAAGTGTAAATGAGCAAATTGAAGCGCAATTACAACTGGTAGAACACAGAAATATCCCAATTAAAGAAGCATTGGATAAAGGTGCAATGGCTTTATTTGGAGAAAAATACGGCGATAATGTTCGAATGATTGAATTTGGTGACAGTAAAGAACTTTGCGGTGGAATTCACGTGAAAAACACAGCAGAAATCTGGCATTTCAAAATCATCTCTGAAGGGGCAGTAGCAGCTGGAATTCGTCGTATTGAAGCCATTACAGGCGATGCGGTAAAAGACTTCTACCAAAATCAGGAAAATACCTTATCTGAAATAAAAGAAACATTAAAAAATCCGCAGGATATTTTAAAATCAGTGGCTTCTTTACAGGATGATAATGCTAAATTGAAAAAGCAGGTTGAGGGATTACTTAAAGAAAAAGTAAACGCTTTAAAATCTGAATTAGAGAAAGATTTTCAGCAAGTAAACGGAGTAAATTTCCTTGCAAAACAAGTAGATTTAAGCATGGCTTCAACAAAAGATTTGGCTTCTGCATTAGGAAGTTCAAAACCAGATTCATTTGTATTCTTAGCTTCTCTAGAAGATGGGTTACCAAATATTCACTGTTATATATCTAAAGAATTGGTAGCAAGTAAAAGCTTAAATGCAAATGCAGTGATCAAAGAACTAGGAAAATATATTGAAGGAAATGGAGGAGGGCAACCTTTCTTCGCTTCTGGGAAAGGTAAAAATGCTGGTGGAATTGCAGAGGCTTTGTCCCATGCAATTGAGTTTGTGAAATAAGTTTTTTAAAGTTACTAAGGTTCTAAGAATTTAAAATCTAGATAAAGTAAACCCGGCAGGTTTTTAAAACTTGTCGGGTTTTTGTTTTTTATTTTTTTTGCCACAGATTATAAGGATTAAAATGATTTTTGGCTCATTTTATCTCATTTGACAAAGGAGAAATCTTCGTAATAAACTCGCAAAGATTCAAGAATTAAATGCGTGCAAATTGGTGGAATTTGTGGCAAAAAGTCAAAGAAACTCCCCAATCTTCTCAGGAAGTGCTTAAAAAGAAAAGGGCTTTAGTTAAACCTAACAGTTTGGCTAAAGCCTTTAACTTTAATTTATTTTTTCCATTCAGCTAAGCTGCACGCTATTGAAAAACTTAGAAACTCAGCGCCTGAGTACTTTAGAATATAAAAAAAGTATTATTTACGTTCGCCAATTTGCTGACGCCACATAGCGTAATACAATCCTTTCTCCACAATCAAATCCTCATGTTTGCCGGATTCAATAATTTTTCCTTGTTCCAGAACAAATATTTTATCGGCATGCATTACAGTAGACAATCTGTGAGCGATTAAAACCGTGATTCTGTTTTGGTCGGATATATTTCTAATTGTAGTGTTAATTTCTTCTTCGGTGATAGAATCCAGGGCAGAGGTAGCTTCATCAAAAATCAATAAATTGGGATTTCTTAAAATAGCACGGGCAATTGACAAACGTTGTTTCTCACCACCTGAGACTTTAATTCCGCCTTCACCAATTGTAGTGTTCAGGCCATCTTCGGCTCGTTGTAGCAATTTTTCGCAGCTGGCACGCTTTAATGCATCGTACAAATCTTCATCGGTTGCGTTTGGCCTTACGAACAATAAATTCTCACGAATTGTTCCTGAGAATAATTGAGCATCCTGGGTAACAAAACCTAATTGTTTCCTTAGATCAAGTAAATCAATTTCGGTTGAATCAATATCGTTGTAAAACACCTGACCTTCGGCCGGGGTATATAATCCCACTAATAATTTTACCAAAGTTGTCTTCCCGGATCCCGACGGACCAACAAAAGCAACAGTTTCTCCTTGTTTGATTTCGAAATTAATATTTTCAACGGCTTTAAATTTAGCAGTTTTATGCTGAAAACTTACATTCTCGAAAAGCAAAGATTGAATCGCTCCAACGTGTTTTGGACTTTTAGGACGAAATTCTTTTGGAGCACTTAATAATGTTTTGAAGTTTTCCATCGAAACTTTGGTTTCGTTCAGAGCAATAATGAAATTTCCTAACTCTTGTAAAGGTCCAAAAATAAAGAAGGTAAAGAAAACCATCGTTAAGAGATCCCCTACAATGATTTTATTTCCAAACAAGAAATAATATAAAGTAAAAACCACGCAAGTTCTTAAAAAGTGAACCGTTGTTCCCTGAATAAAACTCAAACTTCTGATAAAACGGATTTTCTCCAGTTCGAGTTGCAGGATTTTAAAGGTGTTTAAGTTCAAACGTTTTTCTTCCTGATACGTTAATCCAAGACTTTTCACTAGTTCGATATTTCTTAAACTTTCGGTTGTAGAACCTGCCAAAGCATTGGTTTGATTGACAATTTTTCGGGAAACGATCTTTATCTTTTTACCCAAATACGAACTGATCAATGCAATGATTGGAGCTGTAATCAAAAAGATAATCGAAATGCGATAATCGATTCGGGCAACGTAAACAATTACAAAAATGAATCCAATAATGGTTTGAAAGATCAAAGAGATCGAAAGCGTAATTAATTTTTCAGAATCAGATCGTACTTTGGTCAGTTTGCTTAAAGTTTCACCACTTCGCTGGTCTTCAAATTCTGCATAAGGTAAATCAAGAGATTTTTTGATACCATCAGTATACATCTGAGCTCCGGTTCTCTGGATCACCACATTGGTGAAATAATCCTGAAAGTTTTTGGTAATTCTTGAAATCATTGCAGCGCCAAGAGAAAGACCAAGCCAGAAGGATAAAGATTTTATAAAACCAATTTCGTTTCCTTCGTATTTATGCAAACCAACACCGCAATCCTGCATTAATTTACCGGTAATAATAGAGTCTGATAAACTGAAACAAATGTTTACGGAGGCCATAATCAACGCAAAAAGCAAAAGCATTTTGTGTTTGATTATATAAGAATATAATAATTTCATATAGAGAGGATGTTAAAAAAATAGAAGATGCAAAAGTAGTGAATAGTTTGAGTTTGTGAAGTTGATTTATGTTATTAAAAATGTTAATTATTTTAATATTTTGTTTTTTATTTTAATCTAAATTTATCCCACAAAAAAAATCTGCTTATATGAAAAAACTTTTACCACTTTTTGGATTTTTAACGTTCTTATTGATATCCTGTTCAAGTGATGATAATACTCCTTCAGAAGAGAGTGTTGTTTTGCCTAAAACCATTTCGTACCTATATCCTAATGCGTCTTTAGGAACAAATAGTACCAGTACACTTAAGTTTGATGGCAAGAAAATTATAAACAGTATAGACTCTGATTCAAAAACAATATTTACCTACAACGCAGATCTGATAACCAAACAAGAATTATTTAATGTTGATGAGAAAGGAAATGAAACTAAAAGTAAAGAAGTTGTATATAGTTATGAAAATGGAAAATTAAAAACACGAATTCATAAAATACTTTTTAGTAAAGAATATCCTGATGGAGAATATATTATAAAAACGGTTTATACACATAATTCTAATGAACAAATTTCATATATAAATTATTCAATTGATGCTAAAACGAAATTAGAAATTCAAACCAGCATAGGTACTTTGACTTATAAAGATGGTAATCTTGTAAAAGAGCAGCAAACATTTAAATCAGTAACAACTACATTGGTTTTTGAATATGACACTAAAAATAATCCTCTTAAAAGTATTTTAGGTTTTAACTTGTTGTTAAATGAAGTGAGTTATTTTGGAAAAAATAATATTTTAAAAGTGATAAAAGCATCCTCTGAAAATACTAATGTAAGCACCTATTTGACAACCTATTCATATAATGAAAACGGTTATCCATTAAAACATACTTCATTTGATGGAGCAGGTAAATCAATAGAATACGAAATTGAATATACGTACTAGTTTTAAAATTTAAATAGCAATAAAAAAACAAATGCCTTTAATGTTTGGTTTTTTTATTGATGAAATTTTTAAATTCATCTACTATTTTTTTTGTTAAAAATTCTTAAAAATTAAATATACTATCCTGTATATTTGTTTTTAATAAATAATATTAAACCTGTAATAATGAAAAAAAATTTATGTTTTTTTGGAGCATTAGCTTTAATACTTAGCTCTTGTTCTAGTGATGAAAACGGAACTGATGCTGTTTTGCCTAAAACAGTTAGTTATAAATATTCCGATTCTCCTGGAGATAATGATTTCTCGACAATAACGTATGACGGAAATAAAATACTAAGTGCTAGTTATACAGCAAGTGATAAGGAAGTATATACCTATACTGGGGATTTTATCACTAAAATTGAAGATTTTGCTCAGGAAGGAAATATTAGTTCTAAAAATGAAATTACATATGAGGATGGTAAAGTAAAAATAGATGTATTAACAGAAATAGCTCCTACTGTTACTTATATTTCTAAAAGAGTTTATACATACAATACAAACGGAACAATATCTTTTGTAAATTATTCTGTTGACCCAACCACAAAAGAAGAAACAAAAAAATCTGATGGAGTTTTAACCTACATAAATGGAAATCTTATAAAGAAAATAGAAACTTTTGATTCTTATTCATATACTAAAACATACCAATATGATGCTAAAAATAATCCTTTTAAAAATGTTTTAGGATTTAATTTACTTATTGATCATGAAACTAGTGCTAGTTTAAATAATGTAACAAAACTAACTACTCTTTACAAATATGGAGAAGATATTACAACCAATATTTTCAATAGTGTTTATCAGTACAATGAAAAAGGATATCCGACAAAACAAACCCAAACCGATTCTTCGCAAGATGATGAAATAACAGAATATACTTATTAAGCGTTATAAGTTTAAACTTTATCAAAAACCAAATACTTCTGTATTTGGTTTTTTTATTGGTGAAAATTGGTGAAATTCGTGTTTAAATAAAAAGCCATGCAGTTCAGAACCCAAATACCAATTTCTAAAAACAATAATCCAATCCATTATAATTCGAAAATAATCTCTATTGGTTCGTGTTTTGCAGAAAATATGGCTGAGAAATTTGATTATTTCAAATTTCAAAACTCTACAAATCCGTTTGGGATTATTTTTAATCCGGTTTCGATCGAAAAAATAATAACTAGAGTGGTTAAGGAAGAATTTTACACAGAGAAAGATGTTTTCTTTTATAACGAGCGCTGGCATAGTTTTGAAGTACACTCAGATCTAAGCAACTCGGACCGACAAGAATTACTCGAAACGTTGAATAAAGCTATTTCAGAAACTTATAAATATTTAAAACAAGCCACACATATTATCATTACTTATGGAACTTCCTGGATTTACAGAAACACAGAAAGTGAGCAAATCGTGGCCAATTGCCACAAAGTGCCTCAAAGGAAATTCTCAAAAGAATTATTAGAAGTTGAAGTAATTCAGAAAAGTATTCAAAACACAATAGATATAATTCAGGTTTTGAACCCGAATATAAATTTCGTTTTTACCGTTTCTCCGGTACGCCATATCAAAGACGGTTTTGCAGAAAATCAACTCAGTAAATCACATCTGTTTGCCGGACTTCATCAAGTTTTAAAAACTCATAAAACAGAATTCATTACTCAAAACTATTTCCCATCTTACGAAATCATGATGGACGAACTTCGTGATTATCGTTTTTATGCCCAGGATATGCTGCATCCTAATCAAATTGCCATTGATTATATCTGGAAACTTTTTAGCGAAAATTATATCTCACCAGAAAGCAGTACTACTATGCAGGAAGTAGATGAAATTCAAAAAAGTCTGCGTCACAGAAGTTTTAATCCGGAATCAGAACAGCATCAAAAATTTTTAGCAAAACTTCAGCAAAAAATAAGTGCTATTCAGGAAAAATGGATTCATATTAAATTTTAATTTAATATAAGTATTTCAATTCCATTATTTAATGAAGGGTTTTCCAATCAAAAAACTTAGTGTCTTGGTGCCTTCGCGGCAAATTAAAAGTAAGAAAATAATTATTTGTGCGTAAAATTCTAGAATAATTGCGTGTAATTATGTAAATTGTTAAAGTTTAAAATTCTCAATTTTGTAGACTGTGTAAGTACAGCCTTATAACAACGCAACTTTAATCTAATCGTGTTTTATTGACGTATGAATAAGAAACCCATTCATTTTCTTAAAAAAACACTACGTATACTTCTTTGGTGCGTGGTTTCTATCATTGCACTTTTATTACTTTTAATTGTTTTAATTCAGGTTCCTTCTATTCAAAATTATGCGAAGGACAAAGCAATTACCTATCTTCATAATAAGATTAAAACCAAAGTTTCATTAGATCATATTTCGATTAAATTCCCAAAAGATATAGTTTTGGAAGGTTTTTATTTCGAAGACCAAAAAAAAGATACTTTACTGGCAGGTAAAAGATTACAAGTCGATGTTGATCTTTTTAAACTCGTAAGCAGTGAACTCGAAATCAATTCGGTTTCACTTGAAAACGTTACGGCCAATATCTCCAGAAATAAAGACGGCGTTTTCAATTTTGATTATATTATTAAAGCTTTCGAATCAAAAGAACCAAAGGTGGAGGATCCGGATAGTAAGTCTTTTAAAATTTCGGTTGTAAAGGTGAATCTGGATAATGTGAAATTCAGTTTTAAAGATGATTTTTCCAAGAATGATGTCAAAGTGAATCTAACCCATTTTGATACAAAATTCAAAGAATTCGATTTGGATAAAATGAATTTTGATATTCCGAACATTAAATTAGACGGATTAAAATTGGTTTTAGATCAAGATGCAGTGGAAAAAATTGCCGAAGTTTCGGTAGAAACCGTTGATACCATCTCGAAAAGAAAAGATTTTAATTTAAAATTAGGCAAAATCAGTTTATCGAAAATTGATATTGCCTATGACAATAAAGACTCCAAATTAGATTCAGGGATAAAACTGGGTAATCTTGATTTATCGGTAAACAAAATAGATTTGAATAATCAGCTTTTAGATTTCGATACTTTCGAACTAAAAAATCTAAAAGGAAACCTGAGATTAGGTACAAAAGACAAACAAATAAAAACGCCCGATTTAGATTCAACTGCCATTAAACAAGCAGGTTGGAAAGTAAAACTAAATGATATCGACATACAGGATGTTGCTTTCAAATTTGATGATATGCAATCCAAACCGGTTGTAAAAGGAATTGATTACAGTCATTTAGATTTGGATAAACTGAATTTTAAAGCAGAAAAATTATACTACGGAAACGATACCATTTCAGGAAATATAAAAGCTTTAAGTGCAAACGATAAAAGCGGATTACAAATTCAGTCTTTAAAAACTGATTTCTTTTACGGGCCTAAAAATGCGTATCTGAATGATTTGTATTTAAAAACACCTCAAACTTTACTTCAAAATAAAGTCAAAGTGGGGTACAATTCGATTGCATCAATTTCTAAAGATTTAGGAAACCTTTCTATAGAGGCAAATCTAAATCAGTCGAAAATTGGTTTTAAAGATATTTTATTATTTGTTCCGGATTTACAAAAAACAAATCCGTTTAAGAGTAACCCAAATGCAATTTTGTATCTGAATACACGCTTGAGCGGAAAAATAAAAGATCTAAGGATTCCGCAATTCGAAATGAGCGGAATAGGAACTACAAAAGTTTCCCTTTCGGGGAAAATAAAAGGATTGCCGGATGCTCAAAAAGCGTATTACGATCTGGATATTAAGAAAGTTTCAAGCACTTCTAAAGATATATATTCGTTTGTACCAACAGGAACAATTCCAAAGAATATTCAGTTGCCTTCTCAATTGAATTTGCAGGGAAAATTTAAAGGTTCAGTTCAGAATTTCAAAACCAATCTGGCTTTAAACAGTAGTTTTGGAAATGCAAAAGTGGATGGTTTATTTGATCAGCGCGTTAAGAAAAAAGAGAAATACGATGCAACGGTTTATCTGTTAGATTTTGATTTGGGGAGATTGATCAAAAACGATTCGATTGGAAAAATTACCCTTAAAGCGAAAGTAAAAGGAAATGGCTTAGACCCAAAAACGGCTCGTGCTCAATTTGATGGACTGGTACAGAAAGCAGTTTTTAATCGATATACTTATAAAGATTTAGCATTAAAAGGAAATATCGCAAAGGGTTCATTCGACGTAAAATCCGAAATGAAAGATCCAAATTTGAATTTTGACTTGGTTGCGAGCGGAAATACACAAGAGAAGTATCCTTCAGTAAAATTAAAATTAAACCTTGATATTGCCGATTTAGAAAAACTGAATCTTCATGCCGGACCAATGAAATTGCGAGGTAATGTAGATGCTGATATTGCCAATAGTAATCCTGATTTTTTAAACGGAAAAGTGTTTCTTTCCAACATTCAGGTTTTGCAGGCTGCAGAACCAATCGTTCTGGATTCTGTTCGCATAATTGCTTTTGCGGATAATAACCGAAATAATATCAAAATTTCATCTCAGTTTTTAAAGGCCGAAGTTGACGGAAAATATAAACTGACAACATTAACTGCCGCGATAAAAAAATCATTGTCAAAATATATCGATTTAAAAAATCCAAAAGTAAATGGCGAGGCAGACGAGCAACGTTTGACCTTTAAGTTAAAGATCGATAATGACCCGATACTTTTTAAACTGGTTCCCAAATTAACCGGTTTAGAACCTGTTAACATTACCGGAAAATACAATAACGTAACAGATTCATTAGAAATAAAAGGAACAATCCCAAGAATTGTGTATGGCGATAATACCATTTCTGACGGGAAAATAAATATCGAAGCCAAAGAAAATGCTTTAGAATATTCGGTTTCTGTAGCAACAATCGAAAGCGGATCTTTAAAAATTCCCTTTACGAGTTTATCGGGAAAAGTGGAGAATAATCTTTTGACATATGCACTTGAAGTGAAAGATGTAAAAGACAAACAACAATATTTTATTGCCGGAGAATTTAAAACAGAGGATTCTAAAAACATCTTTAAAATCGATGCTGAAAACTTTATACTAAATTATGATAAATGGACTATTGATCCTGAAAATGTAATTGAGTTTGGAGCAAAAAGATTGTACATCAATAAATTTTATCTGGCCAATTCAGGTAATGAATTAAAAATACAATCTAAAGGAGAAAAGGATAATGCGCCATTGCAAGTCGATTTTGTAAACTTCAAGATCGAGACCATTATGAACATGGTTAAAAAAGACGAAATCTTGATGCAAGGTTTGATTAACGGTAATGCGGTTGTCGAAAATGTAATGACCAAACCCACTTTTACATCAGACTTAAAAATAGATCAATTTGCTTTTAAAGGTGAACCGGTTGGGGATATTGCCATAAAAGTAGATAATAAAACCGATAATTTACTCAGTGCAAATCTAGCATTGACCGGGGAAGGAAACGAAGTGAACCTGACGGGAAATTATAAAATAGACGATGGAAATCTTGATTTTGATTTAGATTTGAATAAGTTGTATATCAAAAGTATCCAGGGATTTACAATGGGCAACCTTACCGATGGAACGGGGTATTTATCAGGAAATTTCAAGATTGTAGGCAAGGCATCAAGTCCAAAAGTTTCGGGCGAATTAAGTTTTAATGATACAGGATTTAGAATCACACAACTCAATTCATTTTTTAAAACAGATAAGGAAAAAATCACCTTTAATAATGATGTAATCACTTTTGATAAGTTCACGCTCCACGACGAAAATGACAACGAATTATCTGTAGATGGAACCATTCAGTCTCCGGATTTCAAAGCATATAACTTTGGTCTGGTGGTTACGGCAGACGATTTTAGAGCCATACATTCTAAAGAAGCCGATAATGATTTGTTTTATGGCGATATGTTTTTAGACACAAAACTAAATATTAAAGGAAATCTTGATAGCCCGGTTATTGACGGAACGATAAAAATTAATAAAGAAACCAATTTTACGGTGGTAATGCCGCAGTCAGATCCTTCAATTGCAGATCGTGAAGGAATTGTAGAGTTTGTCAACGAAGATAGTATGTATTTGAAACAGACCGTTGATTTACAGAATAAACTCGATCAGTCTGAAGTAAAAGGAATGGATGTAAATGTGGCCATTTCGATTGATAAAGAAGCAGAATTGACTTTGCTTATCGACAAAGCAAACGGGGATTATTTAAAATTAAAAGGAGAAGCAGAGTTAGTTGGAGGAATAGATAAATCAGGAAAAACTACTTTGACTGGCAAATATGAGTTTTCAGACGGGGCTTATGAAATGAATTTTAACGGAATCAAAAGAAAATTTGATATCCAGAAAGGAAGTTATATTACCTGGAATGGCGAACCGACAATGGCAAATTTAAATATTACGGCAATTTATAAAGTAAATGCTGCGCCAATTGATTTATTAGGCAACCAGCTTGGAAACGATGATCAGGCCATAAGAAATAGATACAAACAAAAGCTTCCGTTTCAGACTTTATTGAAAATGAACGGAGAATTAATGAAACCTGATATCTCTTTTGGTATCGTACTTCCTGATGGCAATTATAATGTTTCTTCCGATGTGGTGACCTTAACGCAGACTAAACTAAAACAATTAGAACAAGATCCTGCCGAATTAAATAAACAGGTTTTTGCCCTTTTATTACTAAACCGATTTGTAGGCGAGAATCCATTTGCCAGTGAAAGCGGCGGTACAAATGCAGAATCTTTGGCCAGACAAAGTGTGAGTAAGATTCTTTCGCAGCAATTAAATAATCTTGCCGGAGAACTAATTACCGGATTTGAAGTCAATTTTGATTTAGAATCTACAGAAGATTACACTTCTGGAACCATGCAAAACAGAACCGATTTGAATGTTGCGGTTTCTAAAAAACTGCTCGATGACAGATTGAAAGTAACGGTAGGAAGCAGTTTTGGTGTTGAAGGAGCGGAGCGTGCCAATGAAGAAAGCACCAATATTGCCGGAGACGTAGCCTTGGATTATCAGCTTACAAAAGATGGCCGTTATATGGTTCGTGCTTACAGAAAAAATCAATATCAGGTAGCAGTTGAAGGTCAGGTTGTAGAAACGGGTGTTGCTTTTATCATTACAATGAGTTACAATAAATTCAGAGAGCTTTTTCATCGTTCAGAAGAAGAAAAGCAAATGATAAAAGAAGAAAAAATCCGCAAAGAAAAAATAAAGCAAAAAGAGAAGGAAGAAAAAGAATTAAAAGAGAATCAAATTCAAGGTAATGAACAAAAAACATAAACATATAGAAAATTGGTATATAAAGTATTTTGTACTGTTTTGCCTGTTTTTTGTTTTAGGCTGCAGTAATACTAAATACCTGCCGGAAGGCGATTTGCTTTACACAGGAGCTTCTGTAAGAGTGAAAGATTCTTTAATAAAGAAAAAAGAAAGAAAAGCACTCGAAACAGAATTAGAAGCTTTATTGCGTCCAAAACCCAACAAACAAATTTTGGGATTACGTCCCAAATTATGGATTTATAATCTGGCCGGCGAACCTAAAAAACAAAAAGGAACCAGATATTGGCTTCGTAATAAAGTAGGAGAGGCGCCGGTTCTTTTCAGCAAGGTCGATTTAGATTATAATGCTTCTGTTCTGAGAAATTTTACCGAAAACAGAGGTTATTTTAAAACCCGTGTCAGCGCTGATTCTACCGTTCGAAATAAAAGAGTTACGGCAGAATATACCGTTATACCCAAAAAACAATATATCATTAAAAGCGTAACTTTTCCTGATGATTCCCTGGCCATGTCCAGAATCATTGGAAGATCAAGCCGAAGAAGTTTATTGAAAGTAGGAAAACCGTATGATCTGGATATTATAAAAGCCGAAAGAGAACGAATCGATGCAAGGCTTAAAGAGAAAGGGTATTTTTACTTTAACCCAGATTATCTTTTGGCTCAGGTAGACAGCAGTAAAGGCGATCATGAAGTAAAAATCAGGCTGGTAATAAAACCAGATACGCCGCCAAAAGCACTTACGGCCTATAAGATTAATAGAATTTTTGTTTACCCTAATTATTCTCTTTCGAATGATAGTGCCGTTTACAGGAAAAAAAATATAACGCAATACAAAGATTTCACGATTATAGATACAACAGAGACTTTTAAACCAAGAGTTTACGATCGAACGATCTATTTTAAAAAAGGAGATTTGTATAACAGAAAAGACCATAATTTAACCTTAAATCGTTTTGTGAATCTGGGAACTTTTAGTTTTGTAAAAAATGAATTTAAACCCTCGGATAGTATTCCAAAGACTTTAGATTCCTATTACTATCTAACACTTTTGCCTAAAAAGTTTATTCGCGTTGAGGTTCTGGGAAAAACAAATTCAGCCAGTTATACCGGAACAGAACTTAATGTAAATTGGAATAACCGAAATTTACTTAAAGGCGCAGAACTATTTACCGTGTCTGTTTTTGGCGGTGCTGATTTCCAGCTTGGAGGTGTAAACAAAGGAAAGAACATTTATAAACTGG
Source organism: Flavobacterium sp. SLB02 (assembly GCF_009664855.1). GTDB lineage: Bacteria > Bacteroidota > Bacteroidia > Flavobacteriales > Flavobacteriaceae > Flavobacterium. Next base: position 4,134,400 of record NZ_CP045928.1, on the reverse strand, counting down.
GAGCAGAAACAAGTTTAACCTGGCCTAGATTTGTTACGCCGTTTAATATCGAAGGGAACAGCGAGTATGTGCCAAGAACCAAAGTAGCTTTGCGATATGAGTATCAAAAAAGAACACAGTTGTATGCCCTTAATTCCTTTAATGCCTCTTTTGGATATTTGTGGAAAGAAAACATAAGGAAAGAACACCAGCTAAATGTAATAGATGTAACCTACGTAAGTCCCAATCATGTTACCCCAGAATATTTAGAAGATATACAACAGGATCCTGCGCTGGGGAAAGTAATTGAAAAACAGCTTATTTTTGGACCTACTTACAGTTATACTTTTACCAATACGATGCAGAAACGCCGAAAAAATACCTTCTATTTTAATGGTGAATTAGATTTGGCCGGAAATATTACAGGATTGGTTACAGGTGCCAATTATAAAAAAGACGATGTAAAGACCATATTTGACGTTCCCTTTAGCCAATATGTAAAAATCAAATCAGATTTCAGGCATTATTTAAAACTGGGGAAAGAAAGCGAATTGGCCAGCAGATTAATTGTAGGAGCAGGATTGGCTTACGGAAATTCAAGAACGCTGCCAACATCGAAACAATTTGTAGTAGGAGGAACCAATAGTATTAGAGCTTTTAGAGCCAGAACTTTAGGGCCGGGAAGTTATGTGATTCCTCCAACAGTAAACAACAATTATACACCAGATCAATCAGCAGATTTAAAACTGGAATTTAATACAGAATACAGAGCAAAGCTCTTTAGTATTGTAAGAGGAGCGGTGTTTATAGATGCGGGAAATATTTGGCTTTTACACGCCGATCCTGATAAACCCGGAGCCGAAATCTCAAAAGATTTTATGAAACAAATTGCAATAGGTGCTGGTGCAGGTTTACGTTTCGACTTGTCGTTCTTGGTTTTAAGAACCGATTTGGCTTTCCCTCTTAGAAATCCAGCCCTTCCGGATGGACAGCGCTGGGTAATCGATGATATTAATTTCGGAAGCGGACCGTGGAGAAAAGACAACCTGATTTTAAATATCGCGATTGGTTATCCATTCTAAAGAAGGTTTGCCACGAATTTGCTTTGCCAGTTCGCTATGGCTCGGTTCACCAATGAGCACCAATTTTAAAATTGAATTTTTAAGATTTTAATTCATGAAATTGATTATAATGCGCAAACTACTAATTAGTGCAAATTAGTGGCGAAAAAACTTCGTAACAAAAAAACTTTTCAGCTCTTAAAAAAAGAAGTAAATTGGTCTAATAAAAAAATAGAATGCAAAATTTAATAAAGAGAATAATAGTTTTAGCTGTGCTGGTACTTGTAGTGGTTCTGGCTTTCAAGTATTGTGAGTTCAAAAAAGACGACGATTCTACAATCGATTATAACACCAATCTCATTCAGCAACAAATCCTTAATGTTGGTAAACTGGTAGTGACCGAAGGACATTTCTCAGAAGTTATCACCTATAAAAACCAACAAAAGTATTTGATGGATATGGTTTCTTTTGAAAAGAAAGCTCTTGTTGTTGTAAATGCAAATGTTACTGTTGCCTACGATTTGCACAAGATGAAATATGATATCGACGAAAAAAACAAAACCATCACCATTCTCAATATCCCAAAAGAAGAAATAACCATCAATCCCGATATCCAGTTTTATGATGTCGAACAAAGTAAACTCAATCCATTTACGGGAGATGATTACAATAAGATAAACAAATCTGTAAAAGCAAATCTGGCCAAGAAAATCGAAAAATCAACTTTAAAAACCAATGCTCAAAACAGATTAATCAGTGAATTATCTAAGATTTTAATTCTAACCAATTCAATGGGCTGGAAATTACAATACGAAGGAAAGACAATAGAATCTGATAAGGATTTTAATGAGGACTTAAAGTTGTAGCGCAAGGGTTTAAGGGTTCAACGTTTTTTTGCAGTAGAAACTCCACAAAGAAACTCTTTAATCTTTTTCGATTTACCACTGTGATTTCTCCCTTCGATCGAAAGTGACAAATTTTCCGAGATTAAAATAAAATCTTTGTTGATCGGTTAAATCTCTAACCTAAACGCTAGCCAACAGGCAAGCAGATCCTCGGGTAACAAATTAAACAGCTTTCTTATCAAAAATCAAATCCAAACCACCAGCAATTAAATGTGCCACTTCAGGACGTTTCCCTTTCAATTGATCTAAATAAACCAATACTTGCTGTAACAGCTGCTCTTCATTTGAATCCTTTAAAAGCTCAGCAATTTCAACAGACAATAACCAATCATTAGAATGGTTTTTTTGAAGTTTTTCAAATACAGCTTTTAGTTCAGCTTTAGAATCTTTATTTTCTCCAATCATGCGAACCGTTTGATACAAGACTTCAAGATCATCACGTTGTTCAGAATGTTTGGCTTTTATAGTGGTTGTTTTTGGGACAGAATTAATCAAGTCAAAACTATTCACATCGGCTGGGCCGGAAAAAGCAGAAACTACTTTTTTACCAATCGCCATATCATAATTTCCCCATTCAGGCTGAAACAAAATCGTTTGGCCATGCCTTACGGTACAATTTCTAAAACTAATTAGAATAATCTCTCCGTGCAGGTTTCTGGATCCCGTAATAATTTCACCTTCCACAATGATATTGCCTTCAAATTCCAGTTTTACCGTTTCATTTTCAACAATAGAATAAGCCTGTAAATCCTTCGGACTCATATCTTCAATGGCTAAATTAAAGCCTTTTAGTTTTCCAATCGGACTTCCAAATCCTTCGGGATGCGTCAAAGTTCCGTGACCAACCAATTCTTTTTCACGGTATGACAAAGCTGTTTTTCCTGTAGTCTGAATGTAAACAGGTTTTCCTTCGTCTTCCAGTACATTGGTAAAAACACCCGAAATTTGTAAACCAGTACTCAACTCAATTGTTCCTAAGGCATTGGAATGAATCAATTTCTGAATCCCCGAGAGCCCTCCTGTACGTAGAGCCATTTTATTTGCAAATTCTTCTAAGATTAAACTTAAATAAGAGAAATTAGGCGTTACATAGAGTTGAGGCTGCAACTGCGTAATATCAAAATTTTGATTTGCAGCTGATATATCATAAGGAATTTTCTTTACGTTATCTGTCATGCACCAGGCACTCTCACCAATCGAGGAAAGTAATCCGGCGCCATATATTTTTGGGTTTTCAACCGTTCCAATCAAGCCATATTCAACCGTCCACCAATGCAGATTTCGAATCTGAGCCATTTCAGATAATTCACCCATATTATTCTGTAAATCAGCAACTGCTTTTTCGGCTTGGTCTATTTTTTCCTGAGGCGTATCCTCAGCTTCTTTCAAAATCGAAAGCAACCGAATCGCTTCATACATCTGATAATCTTTGTGAGAAGAAATCGCTTTGCAGCCAATTTCGCCAAAACGTCTCAAATATTCAGCATATTCAGGATTGGCAATAATTGGAGCGTGGCCGGCACCTTCATGAATAATATCCGGAGCAGGAGTGTATTCAATATGTTCTAACTGACGAATATCCGATGCAATAACCAAAACGTTATACGCCTGAAATTCCATAAAGGCATTGGGTGGAATAAACCCGTCAACTGCAACTGCAGCCCATCCAATTTCAGTCAGGATTCTATTCATTCCGTACATGCTGGGGATCGAATCAATTTCGATTCCCGTTTTACGCAAACCTTCTAAATACGAACTATGCGCAACTTTCGATAAATAATCTACGTTTTTACGCATTACATAGCGCCAAACCGCTTGATTTATAGGAGTGTAATCGCTATAATCCTGAGGTTTAATAAATTGCTTTAAATGTTTAGGCAATCGCTCTAATAACGGGTTTGTTTCAATACTTGCATTCATTTCGAAAACGTTGTAGATTAGGAATGTAAAATTACGAATTAAGACCGCTATTTTTTGCTATTTGTTACAATTTTTTTGTCCGAAATGATTTTTTATTGCGTTTTTATAGATTTTGGAGTATTAATAAAAAAGTGAAAATTTTAGCAGTCGTTATTGTCAAAACTCACTTTTTCCATAGTTTTTTCATAGCTTTCGATCTCTTTTTTGGTCATCGAAGCTTCTTTTAAATCTACCTTCAATTGTTTTTTAGTATCGGGGCTAATCCATAAACCCGAGAAAGTATTTCCTGTTTTCTTTAAAATTAAAACACCACTGAAATCATGTTCGACCATTACAAATTCATTTTCAGCCTTTTTGTTCTGCGTAGGATAAATTTGAATCCATTTGCTTGATTTATTGTAGCGATACATTGAGGCAAACATTAAATCAGCAGTACACGGATTTTCTTCTGTTTTAATATAAAGAGTTATTGGTGTTTTTCCATCAATAGTTCCTTTGTATAAATTAGAAACCGGAGCTTGAGATTGTGCATTTAAATGACTTAAAAAAGAGAAACAGATTGTAAAGAACAGGATGAGTTTTTTCATTTTAATTAAATTTTTGATTTGGCTTTTATCAGTATTTTCAAATCAAATTTATTTAATTAAAAATAGTATGCAATCTAAAACTTGAATATTTTTAAGATTTACCTGATGTATTTCTCAGCTCGTTTTCGGCATTTCTAAAATATTCAATTTTGTGGCTGAACATATAGGCCATATTAGCGGCGCGCATTTTAGCTTCTTGGGTTATTGGACCGGCAAATTGTGCATCGATTGTGGTATTAAAAATTGCAATCCAGCGGTCAAAATGCGTTTTATCTACTGGTAATTGTTTGTGTGGGGGAAAAGGAGTTCCCGAATAAGCTCTCACATCAAATAAAATAGTCTGCCAGAATCCATACATTTTTTGCAGATGAGGTTCCCACCGATCTTGCAGTTTATCATTAAAGATAGGGCCAATCAGCTCGTCTTTTCTAACATTTGCATAAAAGCTGTTCACCATTTGTTTAATGTCTTCTAAGGTTGAAATATCTTTAAGTGCCTCCATATTTTAAGTAATTATATTAACGGCAAAAATACGCTATAACTCCAGGATTGTTCTATGAGATTTGTCATTTGTGAAAATTTTATAACACAATAGAATATTTAAAAGATGATCTAAAAGCTTGATTTTGAAAAATTTATTTATTTAATGAAAAGTAAAATTAGAATTTTATGACTTTTTAGGGTTTAAGTATTTGGTTTTTAGGTTTTTGTAAAAATAAAAGATCAGTTTTTGTTAAGGTAATTTTTACAAATGATGTGTATTTGTAAAGTTTGAATTATATCGATTTCGTGAAAGATTGATGTAATTTAGATGCGTTTTAATAAAAATAATCATAATAAAATGAAAGAAATTTAACTATCTAAAACCACAAAAAAATGCACAAAACTACTCACAAACCTACAAATCGAGTAAAAGCAATTTTGACCCAGGTCATCATTGTAATGCTTTTGGTTATGATCAAAGCCAATGCTCAAACAGTCACACCTTTTATCACATCAGGTGATCAGACCAGATTATTACAGCAGCAATCTGCAGTAAGTTTCGGGACAAACTCAGGAACTAATCCTTCTACAATTACGATTAATGCAGCAACAACCTACCAAACCATGGATGGTTTTGGTTACACTCTTACCGAAGGAAGCGCCGAGGTAATCAGTGCAATGGCAGCCACTCAGCAAAATCAATTATTAAATGATTTGTACAATCCTGTTACAGGTTTAAACGCCAGCGTAGTTCGTATTAGTATAGCGGCTTCTGATTTAAGCAGTTCATCTTATAGTTACAACGAAACTTCAGGAGACGTTAATATGAACAATTTCAGTCTTAACGGACCTGATTTGACCTATTTGATTCCCATTATAAAAAAGATACAGCTTATCAATCCAAACATAAAAATATTAGCCACTCCCTGGTCAGCACCACGCTGGATGAAAACTAATAATTCCTGGATTGGCGGAAGTTTGCAAACACAATATTACGCTGCCTACGCGAGATATTTTGTAAAGTATTTTGCCGCAATGCAAGCGCAGGGAATTTCAATTTGGGCGGTCACACCTCAAAACGAACCAGAGAATCCGCATAATGAGCCAAGTATGTTAATGAATTCTACAGAACAAAAAAACTTTATCAATCAGCAACTGGGACCACAAATGGCAGCAGCAGGTTATGGAAATATAAAAATCATCGCTTTTGATCACAATTGCGACAATACAGCTTACCCTATTGATGTTTTAAACAACAGCAGTTATGTTGATGGTGCAGCGTTTCATTTGTATTTAGGAAATATTTCGGCCATGTCAACTGTGCGAAATGCCACCAATAAAAACGTTTATTTTACAGAACAATATACAGGATCAGGCGGAAACTTTGGTGGAGATTTTGGCTGGCACATGCAAAACGTAGTGATTGGAAGTACCAATAACTGGTCAAAAACAGTTTTAGAATGGAATGCAGCCAATAATCCGAGTTTAGGGCCGCGTACTCCGGGTGGATGCAATACTTGTCTGGGAGCCATTACGGTAAATAACAGTACAAGTTATACTAAAAATGTGGCCTATTATATTATTGGTCAAATCTCAAAATTTGTAAAACCGGGTGCTGTAAGAATTTCATCTTCAAGTACAAGTGGTACAATTCAAACGGTTGGATTTAGAAATCCTGACGGATCGATTGCACTTGTGGTTTACAATTCAGGATCAGCCAATACCATAAAAGTGGTTTCAGGATCATCAGCTTTTAATTATACAGTTCCCGCTTCATCAGCAGTTACTTTTAATTGGTCAGCAGGATCCCCTCCGTCTTCTTCATTTCCGGGATATTACAATGTCATTTCAAGAAACAGCAGCAAAGGATTAGATGTTGCAGATAATTCCACTATAAGCGGAGGACGCATTCAGCAATATGACATTACCGGTGGAGGAGGAAGTAACCAACGCTGGAAGTTTGTTGCTGAGGCAAGCGGCAATTACTACATCATTGTAAAATCGACAGGATTATACCTGGCACCTGAGAGTAATAGTACTGCTGATGGAATAAAAGTACAACAAAGAGCATTCTCGTCTTCGAATGAATTTAAATGGACAGTGAACAGTCTTGGCGGAGGTTACTATAGTATTATCAATGTAAATAGCGGAAAATCATTAGATGTCGAAAGTGTTTCTACTGCAAATGGTGCCAATATTCAGGTATGGGCCTATACAGGAGGATTAAATCAGCAATGGCAATTGGTACAGGTGGAGGCTTCTGCAGCCAGGAAAGCTGCCATAGAAGAACAAGCCAATACCGTATCTGATTTTTCTCTTTATATCAATGTAACAAACAACTATTTAAAAATTAACACCCCTAATTCAGGCTCCGGACAAGTCGAAGTTTACAATGCTTCTGGGCAAAATGTTTTAAAAAGAAGCGTTGATTTTACAACTGGTAATGAAGCCGAAATAGAAATTTCGCAATTACCAAAAGGGATTTATGTAGTAAAAGTAAATGATGGCCAAAGCTCGTATTCTAAAAAAGTGATAAAGAAATAATTACCAATTTTTAATTTTAATTAGTTATTTTATTTTGGTTTGAAAAAGGCTGTCTGATTTTAAATTCAGACAGCCTTTTGTTTTATCCAATGAGTTGTGTAAACAAATCCTGATTGTCATTCAGGTATTGAAATTCAAAACCATTTTTGGTCATATTCATTTTAATTGCTTTGATATCTTTTTTATTTTTTAATTCTAAACCAACCACTACAGAACCAACTTCACGACTGTTTTTCTTGGCAAACTGAAAATAAGTGATATCGTCATCGGGACCTAAAATATTATTGACAAATTCTTTTAAAGCTCCGGGACGCTGCGGAAACTGAATCATAAAGTAATGCATCAAACCTTCATACAATAAAGAGCGCTCTTTTATTTCGGCAGTTCTCTCGATATCATTATTACTTCCGCTTACAACGCAAACCACTGTTTTACCTTTTATTTTATCTTTATAAAAATCTAAAGCGGCAATGGTCAATGCGCCGGCAGGTTCTACCACCATAGCTTCTTCGTTATACAAACGCAAAATTGTCGTACACACTTTTCCTTCGGGAACCAGAATAATATCGTCCAGATTTTCACGACAAATTTCGAAAGTTTTATCTCCAACTTGTTTTACAGCCGCGCCGTCTACAAACTTATCAATTGTTTTTAAGGCTGTGTTTTTATTCTCTTCAATAGAGGTTTTCATCGATGGAGCACCTTGTGGTTCAACACCAATAATTTTAGTATTCGGGCTTAAATGTTTAAAAACTTCAGAAAGACCAGAAGCCAGTCCTCCCCCGCCAATCGGGACAAAAACATAATCGATGGGTTCTTTATAAGTTTCCAGAATCTCTAAACCTACAGTTCCCTGACCGGCAATTACTTTTTCATCGTCAAAAGGATGAATAAATATTTTATGATTTTTAATCGCATCTGCCGTGGCCGAAGCATAAGCATCATCAAAAGTATCTCCGGTTAAGACAATCTCTACAAACGATTTCCCAAACAACTGAACTTGTTTTACCTTTTGTTTTGGAGTTGTTTTAGGCATATAAATTTTGCCCTGTATTTGCAAAAGATGACACGAATAGGCGACACCTTGCGCATGATTTCCGGCACTTGCACAAACAATTCCGGTTGCTTTTTCTTTTTCATTCAACGAAGAAATCTTATTGTATGCGCCTCTGATTTTGTACGACCGCACAATTTGTAAATCTTCCCGTTTCAGTAAAACAGTCGATTTAAACTCGTCTGAAAGATTTAAATTTTGAGTGAGTGGGGTAGCGGCAACTACATTTTCGAGTTGCTTTTTTGCAGAGAGTACTTCGTTAAATAAATTCATTTTTGTTTTATTTTTTTGCCACGAATTGGCACTAATTTTTATTGTTTAATATGGAAAAAAGGATTCGCGTTAATTCCTAGCGACTTTAATCTTCGTTAAATAAAAAAACCTCCCGATTTGGGAGGTTTTATAAATTGTATTTTGTTTACTTATTTATATAATACCTCACCATTATTGCTGAATAGCAATAATTTTAATAGAGATAATAATGATATTTAAGTTTTTCATTTCAGATATTTGAAACACAAATGTATTAATTATTTTTTAACGGGAGGATATTGCGCTAAAACTTTTGTTACAATTTCTTTTACTCTGGCATCTTTTTTATCGACGTTTTTAGTTAAAGTTGCAACTCCTTCACCTTGCCATATCATTTCTTTCTTTTTAGCATCGATTAAATCAATGAATAAAGTTCCTTCGGTAGAAGTTGATACAGTAGTCTGGTTTCCTCCGTACATCATGTAAGGATTCCATCCCCAACCCCAACCGTAGCCCCATCCGGCGCTAAATTGGTTTACGTTAACCTGCTCTCTTGATTTTGTAAAAATATTTACTAATAAATCAGGGTTTTCGCTTTTTGTAAAACCTTTTGCCTGCATTTGTTCGTCTATGGCATGTAAGATACGTCTTTTATCCAAATCAGAGATTTCGACCTTATCAATTCCGGGCTTAAAAAAAGCGTACGTCTTATATGGTGCGAAATCTACGTTTTTATCGTAATCAGAATATACACTTACCGTGCTGCATGAAGCTAGTATCAAAAGCAAAAAAACGGGTACTAATTTGAATGTTTTCATATGTTTAAAATTTTTAATGTTCTTTGTTTTTAATTAAATACGAAACTTTGTCTAAAATAGATTTTCATCTACAATATTGGGTAAAGTTACCTTTAATAGCGGCTGGACTTCCATTGCTCTTTTTATAGCAAAAACAGCTTCGTCATTTCGGGCCCAGCTTCGTCTTGAAATTCCGTTGTTAACATCCCAAAAAAGCATTGATGCTAAACGTTTTGACGCCTCTTTAGAGCCATCAAGAACCATACCAAAACCACCGTTTATAACCTCTCCCCAGCCAACTCCTCCGCCATTATGAATCGAAACCCAGGTTGCTCCTCTAAAACTGTCTCCAATCACGTTTTGAATGGCCATATCAGCCGTAAAACGAGATCCGTCATAGATGTTAGATGTCTCTCTGTAAGGAGAATCAGTTCCCGAAACATCATGATGATCGCGGCCTAAAACAACCGTTCCTATTTCGCCTTTGGCAATCGCCTGATTAAACGCTTCAGCAATTTTAATTCTACCTTCAGCATCAGCATATAAAATACGGGCCTGAGAACCTACAACGAGTTTGTTTTCCTGCGCGCCTTTGATCCATTTGATGTTATCCTGCATTTGCTGCTGAATTTCATTAGGAGCAGTTTTAGCCAGTTCTTCTAAAACCTGGCTTGCGATGTTATCTGTTTTTTGTAAATCTTCTGGTTTCCCGGAAGTACAAACCCATCTAAATGGCCCAAATCCGTAATCAAAACACATTGGTCCCATTATATCCTGAACATAACTCGGATATTTAAAATCGATATTATTCTCTGCCATTACATCAGCTCCGGCGCGGGAAGCTTCAAGTAAAAAGGCATTTCCGTAATCAAAAAAGTAAGTTCCTTTTGCGGTATGTTTGTTAATCGCTTTGGCTTGCCTGCGTAATGATTCCTGAACTTTTTCTTTGAATAAGTCAGGATTATTGGCCATCATTTCGTTGGCTTCTTCAAAAGAAATTCCAACAGGATAATAACCACCAGCCCATGGATTATGGAGCGAAGTCTGGTCAGAACCCAAATCAATTTTGATGTTTTCTTTGTCGAAACATTCCCAAACATCCACCACGTTTCCTAAATAAGCAATTGAAACCACTTCTTTATTGGCTTTGGCCAAAGTGACTCTTTTTACCAATTCTTCAGTAGAAGTTACGATCTCGTTAATCCAGCCCTGTTCGTGACGGATTTTAGTGATTTTAGGGTTTACTTCGGCGCAGACCGTAATACAACCGGCAATGTTTCCGGCTTTTGGTTGTGCTCCGGACATACCGCCAAGACCCGAGGTTACAAAAAGATTACCTTCAGGATTGAGTTTTATTTTTCTGAAACCATTTAAAACTGTAATGGTAGTTCCGTGTACAATTCCTTGTGGGCCAATGTACATATAACTTCCAGCTGTCATTTGTCCGTATTGGGAAACACCCAAAGCATTCATTTTTTCCCAATCGTCGGGTTTAGAATAATTCGGGATAACCATTCCGTTGGTAACCACAACTCTTGGCGCTTCTGCATGTGAGGGGAATAATCCCATAGGATGTCCTGAATACATCGTTAAGGTTTGCTCATCTGTCATTTCAGACAAATATTGCATGGTCAATAAATATTGCGCCCAGTTCTGAAAAACAGCGCCGTTTCCACCATAAGTAATCAATTCATGCGGATGTTGCGCCACAGCATAATCCAGATTGTTCTGAATCATGTGCATAATGGCTTTTGCCTGCAATGATTTTCCTGGATATTGGTCAATCGGTCGCGCGTACATTCTGTAATCAGGACGTAGGCGATACATATATATACGACCGTAAGTTTCTAATTCTTCTGAGAATTCTTTAATTAATTCAGCGTGATGTTTGGCTTCGAAATAGCGTAAGGCATTTTTTAAGGCCAGTTTTTTTTCTTCTGCCGAAAGAATTTCTTTTCGTTTTGGCGCGTGGTTAATGGCCAAATCGTATGCTTTTTTTGGAGGTAATGTAGAGGGGATTCCCTGTTTTATTTGTTCTTGAAAAGTCATTTTTTTTTAAGGTACTTAGTTGCTAAGATAATCTAGCAAGATTAACAACAGATTAATTTTTTTGTTCTTTACAAATTCAGTATTAAAAGAATTATCTAATTATCAAATTGGCACATTTTCTAATTTAGATAATTTTCTAATTAAAAAACTAGGGATAACGAATATCCGACCTGTGATAGGATTTGTGGATCCTAATCCTAAATTTTCGCAAGAGAATATCCATTTATAATTTTAGAGTTTAGATTATTGATTTTAGATTTTTCCTTCGACTTTGCTCAGGATGACAAAACTATCAAATTGTCACATTATCTAATTCGCTTTTTTTCTTATTTCGCCAGTTCGTTTATCAAACCCATACGGACAATGACGACAGCCACTTTTGCAGCAATAACCACGTTTTAAGTGGTGTTTTTCGGTAAAGCATTTATAACCTTCGGGCGTATAGTAAAAATCTTCGCCTTCAATTAGTTTATTTTCATTACTTTGCTCTTTCATAAATCTGCATAGGGTTGATGTTTCTTTTCTTTTAAAATCAAATACACGAATTTGATTGTGATTTTAATGAAATCGAACATTTTTTATCTACAAATTTATAAATTTTACAGCGAATGTTTCTAATTGTTGCTAAATATTTAATTCCGAAAGGATATAGGGGAATGGCTGTGTTTCCCTTTGTAATTTTAAAATATGATTTGGATAAAAATAATCCTGTTTTTGTCAATCATGAAAAAATTCATTTGCGACAACAATTAGAATTTCTGATTTTACCTTTTTATATCTTTTATGTTTTAGAATATATTATCAGACTCATACAATACAAAAACAAAGATCTGGCTTATAGAAGTATAAGTTTTGAAAGAGAAGCTTATGCAAATGAAACGGATTTGGATTATTTGAAAAACCGATCTTTTTTTGGTTTTTTGAATTACATAACTTTAAAATAAAATAGATTTTGAATCAGGAAATTCATATCAGTTTTCCTAATCATATTTCGCTGACAATAAAACGTGATGACTTAAATCATCCGTTTATCTCGGGAAATAAATTAAGAAAATTAAAATACAATTTACTTCAGGCAAAAGCCGAAAACAAAGGAACACTGGTAACTTTTGGCGGAGCATTCTCCAACCACATTGCAGCGGTGGCGTATGCAGGAAAAAAACAGGGTTTTAAAACAATTGGTGTTATTCGCGGCGATGAGCTTTTTGATAAAATTCAAGAAAATCCAACGCTGAGATTTGCTAAGGAAAACGGAATGCAATTTGAGTTTGTAACCCGGGAAGAGTACCGATATAAAAGTGAAATTTTCTTTATCGAAAAATTAAAAGAGAAGTTTGGCGATTTTTATTTAGTACCCGAAGGCGGCACAAATGAATTAGCCGTAAAAGGCTGCGAAGAGATTTTGACAAAGGAAGATGCTGTTTTTAATTACGTTTGCTGCGCGGTTGGAACCGGCGGAACAATTTCCGGTTTGATCAATAGTGCCTTGCCAAATCAGAAAATTTTAGGGTTTCCGGCGTTAAAAGGTGACTTTTTAACCAATGAAATTCGTATTTTTGCAAAACAAGATAACTGGAATTTGATTTGTGACTATCATTTTGGAGGTTACGGGAAGATAAATTTAGAATTAATTGAATTTATCAACACTTTTTTTGAAGAAACAAAAGTGCCTTTAGATCCAATTTATACAGGAAAGATGGTTTTTGGCGTTATAGATTTAATCCATAAAAACTATTTTGCTGAAGATTCAAAAATATTACTCCTTCATACCGGCGGATTGCAAGGAATAGAGGGGATGAATATAAAATTGAAACAGAAAAAATTACCAATACTTAAAAGCAATGGTTAAAAAAATAATAACATTCTTGATTCTTGCTACTTTAGTGAGTTGTTCGTCTAGTAAACCTACTGTTGCAACGACCAAAAAAGCAGCAGCAATACAGAGGCCAAGAGTGGCAGCGACCAAAAAGCAAACTCCTGTTAAGCCAATTGGTAAAAATTATCCTTCTACAAATAATACAACTGAGGTTATTCAATCTACTTCGAAAACAGTTGTAACAGGCGATTTAATCAATAATTATATTTTGCAATTTAAAGATATTGCAATGGGCAATATGCAGAAATACGGTATTCCTGCCAGTATTATTCTGGCTCAGGGAATCTTAGAATCCGGTGCCGGAAGAGGTGATTTAGCCTTGGAAGCAAACAATCATTTTGGGATTAAATGCCATAAAGACTGGTTGGGAGAAAGTGTTCGCCATGATGACGATTCAGCTCAGGAATGTTTCAGGAAATATCCAGAAGCTGCAGAATCTTACAGAGATCACGCTTTGTTTCTGGTGGGTAAAAAAAGATATGAAACCTTATTTACTTACGAAAAAGACGATTATAAAGCCTGGGCAAAAGGTTTAAGAGCAGCAGGTTATGCTACAGATCCTAATTATCCCGATAAATTAATAAGTTATATCGAAAGATACAATCTGCATCAATATGACTGTCAGGTTACCGGAAGAAATTACAAACCTTTTGAGAAATCAACCACGGTTAAAAATTCTTCAACACCTTCTAAGAGTTCATCAAACCCGAATTCGAATGATCCTAATTTATACGAAGTTCAAAAGGGAGATACATTATATTCGATTTCAAAAAAATTCAACGTATTGGTTGATGATTTAAAACAGAAAAACAATCTTTCAGACAACGCCATTTCTATTGGGCAGCGATTGAAAGTTAAATAAGTTTTCAGTCTGAGTCTGAGTTTTCAGTTTTGAAATCAATCTAAATCAAAAAATCAAATTTTAAAATAAAGTTTTCAGTTTATAAACTACAATCTGAACTCAAAAATCAAAAATCTAAAATGATCTATAAAAGAAGTAGTCAGCTTTTTGCTGAAGCAGAAAAAGTAATTCCAGGAGGAGTAAATTCACCAGTTAGAGCCTTTAAAGCGGTTGGGGGAACTCCTGTTTTTGTAAAAAGTGCCAAAGGTGCATATTTATATGATGAGGACGGAAATAAATTAATAGATTATATCAACTCATGGGGACCAATGGTCTTGGGGCATGCCTATCAACCCGTTGTAGATGCTGTGATTGAAAAAGCAAAATTGGGAACTTCATTTGGAATGCCAACTGAATTGGAAACTCAAATTGCAGCTTTGGCGGTTTCTATGGTTCCGAATATTGATAAAATAAGATTTGTAAATTCAGGTACAGAAGCTTGTATGAGTGCGATTCGTCTGGCTCGCGGATTTACAAAAAGAGATAAAATCATCAAATTTGCAGGTTGTTACCACGGACATTCTGATTCATTTTTGATTCAGGCAGGAAGTGGAGCCGTAACTTTTGGTTCGCCAAATAGCCCGGGAGTTACAGAAGGAACTGCAAAAGATACTTTGTTGGCAAAATACAATGATTTAGAGAATGTAAAAACTCTGGTAGAAGCAAATAAAGGGGAGATTGCAGCGATTATTATCGAGGCAGTTGCCGGAAATATGGGCTGTATTCCGCCTCAAAAAGGTTTCTTGGAAGGTTTAAGAGAATTGTGTACAGCAAACGGAATCTTATTAATTTTTGATGAGGTAATGACTGGTTTCCGTCTGGCTCGTGGTGGGGTTCAGGAATTGTATAATATCAATGCTGATATTGTAACTTTCGGAAAAGTAATTGGTGGAGGTTTACCGGTTGGCGCTTTTGCTGCGCGCGAAGAGATCATGAATTATTTAGCGCCTCTTGGTCCGGTTTATCAGGCAGGAACATTATCAGGGAATCCCTTAGCAATGGCTGCGGGATTGGCAATGTTGCAGGCACTTGATAATGATCGTGAAATTTTTACCCGTTTAGAAGAAAAAACAGCTTATTTAGAAGCGGGAATCAACAGGGTTTTAAAAGCCAATAATGTTACTTTTACCATCAATAGAGTGGGTTCTATGATCTCTGTTCATTTTGATGCTAATCCTGTGGTTGATTTTCAAACGGCTGCAAAAGGAGATAACCAAACGTTTAAGAAATTCTTTCACGGTTTATTAAACGAAGGTGTTTACATTGCACCATCTGCTTATGAAACCTGGTTTATTACAGATGCATTAACGTATGAAGATCTAGATTTTACCATTAATGCGATTGATAAGGTTTCAAAGACATTTTAAAACGTAAAGAATTTATATTTTCAATTTCAGGCCCAGCTTTTTAATAAAGTTGGGCTTTTTTTTGGCCTTTAAAATTTTAATTTGAAGTAGTTAATAAAAAGTTAATGAGAATGTTTGTTCTTATATATTTAGAATAAAAATTATTTTTGTTTAACAAATAATCATTAAACTTACCATAAATGAAGAAATTTTTCATTTTTATTACACTGACAGTTTTTATGCTGTTTTCTACTAAACCATTTGCACAATCTAAAAAGAAAGACACCAAAAAAGGAGAACCAGCAGTTGCTGGGCCAGAGAAAAAATCAGAATCTACAATAAAAGAATATAGTAAAGTAATTACTAAAGACGCTGTTTCTGATCCGGGACTTTTTACTGTTCATAAAGTGGATAAAAAATACTACTTCGAGATTCCAAATAAGTATTTAGATAAAGACATGCTTTTAGTAAGCAGACTCTCAAAATTACCTTCAAATTTAGGAGGAGGATATGTAAACGCCGGTTCTGAAACCAATGAACAATTAATAGTCTGGCAGCGTTTTCAGGATAAAATTCTCATCAAATCAAAATCATACAGTGCTGTTGCCAATGATACTTTGCCTATTAGTATTTCGGTAAAATCCAATAATTATGAGCCAACATTGTTTGCTTTTGATATTGTAGCTTTTAGCAAAGATTCAGCCAATAGCGTTATTGATGTTACTAAATTTTACAGTACAGATGTTAAAGCCATCAGCGGAATATCGGCAGAAATGCGCGAAATGTATAAAGTAAAAGGACTTGATGATTCGAGAAGTTTTATCAATACAATTAAAAGTTTTCCTATGAATATCGAAGTAATTCAGGATATGACTTATAATGCTTCGAAGCCATCAATGCTGGAAGATACAGAGTCGATAAGCATACAAATGAATCAATCGATGGTTTTATTGCCAGAAGTGCCAATGAAACCAAGATTAGCAGATCCAAGAGTAGGATGGTTTACTGTAAGTCAATACGATTACGGAAGTAATGAGTTAAAATCTGACCTTAAAACCTACATTCGCCGATGGAGATTAGAACCTAGTGATCCTGAAGCTTATAACAGGGGAGAACTGGTCGAACCTGTAAAACCAATTGTGTATTATTTAGATCCTGCAACGCCTGAAAAATTAAGGAAATATATTAAACAAGGAATTGAAGAATGGCAAAAGCCTTTTGAAGCTGCAGGTTTCAAAAATGCTATTATTGCCAAAGATGCTCCAACAAAAGAAGAAGATCCTGATTTTAGTGCTGAAGATATTCGTTATTCGGTTATTCGATATGTAGCAAGTACAACCCGAAATGCCGTTGGGCCAAGTGTGTCGGATCCCAGAACCGGAGAAATAATCGAAAGTGATGTTATCTGGTATCACAATCATTTGCGTTCCTACAGGAACCGCTATTTGCTCGAGACAGGAGCAGCAAATCCCTCGGCAAGAACTTTGCAAACCAGCGATGAAGAAATGGGAGAGATGATGCGAATGGTAATTGCTCATGAAGTGGGCCACGCTTTAGGGTTTCCTCATAATATGGGAGCAAGTTGTGCTTATGATGTAGAGAGTTACAGAAACGGTGATTTTACACAACAAAACGGAATCTCGGCAAGTATTATGGATTATGCCCGTTTTAATTATATCGCACAGCCTGGGGATAAAAATATTCGTTTTATTCGTAAAATGGGAGCATACGATCATTATGCCCTGAATTGGGGATATAGAGTAATTCCAAATGCCAAATCACCTGAAGAAGAAGTTTCTGTTTTAGACAAATGGATTTTAGAGAAAGCTGGAAATCCTGTTTATAAGTTTGGCAAACAAAGCAGTGCTTTTGATCCTACAACTCAAACCGAAGACATTGGAAATAATGCGATCAAAGCAAGTTCATACGGGCTGAAAAATTTAGAATATGTAGCGTCTCATTTAAATGAATGGACAAGTACTGTGACCAATAATTATGCAGATTTGGATGAATTGTATAAAGAAATGCTAGAAGCCTGGAGCAGATATGTTGGGCATGTGGTAACCAATGTGGGCGGGGTTTATGAAAATACTAAAAAGCCAAATCAAGCCGGAAATATTTATGAAGTGGTTTCAAAAGCAAAACAAATTGAGGCAATGAACTGGCTTCAGGCAAATGCTTTTGCTTCGCCAACCTGGATTGTAAACGTAAATACTTTAAAAAATACAGATGTTGCAGGGTATAGCGAGAGATTTAGAGCCTTGCAGGTTCGACATTTAAATAATTTATTGAGTATTGGCCGTATTGGCCGCCTGATGGATAATGAAATACTTGGCGCAGATACTTATAAAGCTTTGGATTTATTAAGAGATACGCGAAAAGGAATCTGGAAAGAAGCCGTTACACCGGGCAATGTAACAATATACAGAAGAAATTTGCAGCGCGGTTATATCGAGAGAATGGGCGCTTTAATGAGCGAAGAAATTAAACCAGCAGACAGATCTGTAATTTATTATAATGTAGCACAATCTGATGTAAGGGCTTTGGTTCGCGGCGAATTAACTGCACTAAAAACAACACTTTTGGCAGCAAAAGCAAAACCGGTAAACACCGAAACAAAATACCATTATGAAGATTGTATCAAACGAATCGATTTGATTTTAAATCCGAAATAAGAAATGTATAAACAAAAAAAGAGGCTCACGAGCCTCTTTTTTTTGATCAGGATTATTTTTTACCTTTTCTGTGTTCTTTCATTTTGTCTTTACGCTCTTTTTGAATCGCTGTCCATTTTGTATATTGATCTGCATTCAAAATAGATTTCATTTTAGTGTCAAAAGCTTTATGATCTACTTCCATTTGTTTTCTCATGGCTTTTTTCTCCGCATCACTTGGAACTACACCAGTATCTTTGCGGCTTTTTTCAAGCATAGAGATTTTGGTAGTTCTCTCAGATAAAAGTTCACTAACTTGTTTTTGCTGATCAGCATTTAAGTTTAGATCTGTAGTTAGTTTTTGCAAGTGTGCCTGATCGCGTTCTTGTGGAGATTTCATATCTCTTTTTCCCCTGTGATCGCCTTTTTTGTTATGATCTTTATGCTCATTTTTAAGAGCGGTCCATTTAGTGTACTGATCGGCGTTTAGAATAGCTTTCATTTTGGCATCATTTGCTGCTCTTTCAGTTTCCATTTGTTTTTTAAAAGCGTCTCTTTCTGCAGCAGTTGGTTTTGTTTTGCGATCTTTATTAGCATCTTTAAACTTTTCTGCTTTAGCATTTCTTTCGGCTAATAATTGTTTTACTTTTTCCTGTTGGTTTTTATCCAAACTCAATTCAGAAGTTAATTTTTGTAAATGTTTCTCACTACGCTGCTCAGGAGTTAATTTTTCTCTTTGATCACCTGTAGCTTTCTGATTGATGTCTTGCGCAAAACTTACCATTCCAACGAATAATAAAGCTGCGATAAATAATTTTTTCATAATTCGTTTTTTTTTAAAAGGTTTATATCCATTAGACTTCAAGAAGTTGGCTGGGTTTAATCTTGTTGTAAGATTTATCTTTTAATTAACACAAACTATTAAGGAAAGCATAAAAAGTATTCTCAATAAAAAAGAGGCTATTTAAGCCTCTTTTTCAACTATAATTAGTTGTTTTCTTTTTTGTATTCTCTCATTTTCTCTTTTGCCTGCTCTCTTTTTTCGTCCTGAATAGAGGTCCATTTTTTGTATTGATCCGCATTGAGTATCGCTTTCATTTTAGCATCATTGGCGTCTTTTTCAGCTTTTAATTCATTTTTAAAAGCTTCTCTTTCTGCTGCAGTAGGTTTCTCTTTTCGGTCTTTTCGTTCTGCTCTTAATTTTTCTGCTTTAGCACTTCTGTCGGCCAATAGTTGTTTTACCTGAGCTTGCTGATTGGCATCTAAATTTAACTCTGTAGTTATTTTTTTTAACTGTTTCTCATTACGTTGTTCCGGAGTTAGTCTTTCTCTTGGTTCGCGTGTAGGTGTTTGATCTGCTTCTTGTGCAAAACTTGCTACTCCAATAAATAACAAAGCTGCGATAAATAGTTTTTTCATGATGTTGAGTTTTTTAATTGTTATAGTTGTTAGACTTTATTAAATTCAATAGGTTTAATCTGATAATCAGAATTGTAGTTTATTTAACAAAACGAAAAATCGCCTTGCGATATTGTCTCCTGATTTACAAGGGCTTTTTTATTGTTTTAATTATGCTCGATGATGATGTTTTACAACAATAGGTTTTTAAATTTGTTATTGCATTGACAATTTCAAAATAGAATTACCAGGATAAAATATGGAAGAATTATTTAATAAGAAAAATAAAAACCGTGTTCTTAAAGCTGTAAGCGGAGAGATGTCATATCAAAAATTAACCACTGCCGAATTGCATCAATTTGTGCAGCTCTGGAATTATGATGACGGACTTGAACCCTTTAACTGGATCATTAAACAAAAGCACCTGGACAAAGGAACAGCGCTTTGTTTGTATTGGATCTTGCAGCCGGATTATTTCTGTAAATTCAAAAACCAGGAGGCAATAAAACAGGATATTAATTATCAGACTTATCTTGTAATAAAAGAAATTGAAGAAAAATATACTTCCGGGTTTTATAAACAGGAGCATTTTTCTTTTGATCCAAAGCAAGAGTTTCTCGATGAAAATTCTAATACTAAATGTATTCCTGCTCAAATGCTGGAAAAATCGCCGGGAATTATTTTTGAACGAGAGGATATTGAGTTTGCTTTTTTAAGAACCCCCAACGAAAAAGAGTTAAATAACATCAATACAAAAATTGCAGCTGCTGTAAAGATTATTCAGATTTCGAATCCTGATTTTGTTTACAATCAAACAGATGAAGCCATTAAGGCTATAATAGAAAGTATAGAGTATTGGAAAGAAAAAGAATTAGGAAAGATAAAAATTAAGAATCTCTCTTATTTATGGATGGATTGCGTGCATAAAAAACACCACTGGAACTGGATTATTTGGGATTGGGAAACGGGAAATAATATCGGTGTTACAAACGCTACAAAAGAATTAACATGTTTGGCTGATACAATTATAAATCATACAATAGATGGATTTCAGCAATCTTCGATAATTTCAGATTTATATCAGGATCTGGCAGGGGTCAATAATTTTTATGATTTAAAAAAAGATCCTTACAGTGGCATTGGCTTGCTTTTTAGTACAGATCATTTGAAATTTAGAGCATAATAAATCATGGCATTAAGAAAAATTACAGTTCAAGAAAATGTTTATCTATATAAAAGCACTACCGGATTTGGACTTAATTCAGAAATAGCAAGATTTGAAATAACAATATTCTTGAAAGATTTTAAACAAACCCCATTGAAAATTAATTTCATTACATGGGAAGATTTGTACACTGGAAATCCCTTAAATACAGGTGTAAATCTAATTAGATTAACTGCTAAAGAAGAAGAATTTGTCAATTTGAATAGACCTAAATATATTAGAGAATGTATTTTGTATGGTTTGAAAATAGGTTGGAATGGTAAAAACAAATTAGAATCTATTGATGGTTTAGAAATACTTGAAAGTTTAGGCTATGATGTTTCTTCCCTGCATCCAAAAGAGGAATTCATTAAGGCTCATGGTAAAGAGTATCTAGAATAAGTTGATTTTTTAGGATCAGAAATTACTTCAGAATTAATTGCGTACTTTAGTAAGACCAGAAGTTAAAACCCAAAAAAAAAACGATTATGAGTTTAAATGCTACATCAAACAATACTAAAATTGCCTTTTTTTCGACACAGCCTTACGATAAAACATTCTTTAATAACTACAATGAAGATTTTGGTTTTGAATTAGATTTTTTCGAAACACAGCTGAATCCTCAAACGGTAATTCTTATCGAAAATGCTGCTATAGTTTGTGTTTTTGTAAATGATATTGTCAATGAAGCGGTCATTAAGCAATTGGCAGAAAAAAGCGTGAAAATTATCGCATTACGTTGTGCTGGTTTTAATAACGTTGATCTGCAAGCCGCTAAAAAATACAATTTAAAAGTCTGTCGCGTTCCGGCTTATTCACCTCAGGCAGTTGCAGAACATGCCATTGCGATGATTTTAACTTTAAATAGAAAAACGCATAAAGCCTATAACAGAGTTCGTGAGCAAAACTTTTCGCTCAACGGATTACTGGGTTTTGATTTGTTTGGAAAAACAATCGGAATCATCGGAACGGGAAATATAGGGAAAGCTTTTGCAAAAATTGCTTTAGGTTTTGGATGCAAAGTGCTCGCCTATGATATTGTTACAAATGATGAAATGATAAAAGACGGAGTAAAATTCGTGTCTCTTGAAGAAGTTTTTAAACAGAGTGATATTATTTCGCTGCATTGCCCATTAAACGAGCAAACCAAACATATCATAAACAAGAAGTCTATCGATGAAATGAAAGACAATGTGATGATCATCAACACAAGCCGAGGCGGATTAATAGAAACAGCTTCGGTAATTGAAGGTTTAAAAGAAGGTAAAATTGGATATTTGGGAATAGATGTTTACGAGCAGGAAGAAAAACTATTCTTCAGAGATCTTTCTGCTGATATTATTCAGGATGATGCCATTCAGCGTTTAATGAGTTTTCCCAATGTTTTGGTTACAGCGCATCAGGCCTTTTTTACCAATGAGGCCCTAACGCAGATTGCTCTGGTAACTTTTAATAATATAAAAGATTTATTGACTAAAAATGATATTGAAAATAAAGCAGCTTTGCTGGTTTAACAAAGGCAATGTTGAGAACTTAAAACAAAGAGATTATGAAAAATAAAATTTTAGTGGCAGTTATGATTCTGGGAATGCTTTCATGCCAAAATAAAGATAAAACTGACTCAAAGAGTATCATCAAAACAATTGCCGAGGATACCTTATCAAAAACCGTTGCAGGAACTGCAGATCTTAGTGATGCCCCTGCAAAAGATGATAAGGCAGTGGAATTGATCCGCAAACAATTGAATATTCTATTAAAGAAAGATTTGCCGGCATTGACAAAAGACGATCGATTTTTTTACTACGAAGCTTTTGATTTAAACAACGATAAAAAAGACGAATATTTCGTAGGATTCTCCAACTCTTACTTCTGCGGAAGCGGAGGCTGCTCAGGATATATTCTAAAGAATGATGGAGGTTTAATTAATTCTTTCACCGTAACCGATTTTCCGATTTTGGTCACCACTTCATCTACTGAAAAGTTTTACGATCTTATATTTGAAACCGGAGGAAAGTTCCACCTTGTGAAAATGAAAAATGGTAAATACCCTTCAAACCCTTCTGTTCAGGAAATTTGGAAAGGTGAAACTCCTAAAGAAAACTCAAAGGTTTTAGATATTCAGGCAAAGAAATTAGAGAAGTATTGGTTTTAAAATAAAAAACCCGGCAGATTTTTAAAAATTTGTCGGGTTTGAATATTAATACAATTTTGGAATTTGGAATTTTCAAAAATTGGAATTTTAAAATTTACTCTACAAGTTCCACAAATTTAAACTCACCTTCAACAGCCACTTTAGTCAAACCATGTTTTGATAAATTTTTCATAGACGCATCCCATTTTTTACCACTTAAATTAGCAGTAATTTTTAATTGCTGAAGATCCATCTTGTTTTCATTTCCTTTCAATAAATCTACGATAAATTTCTCTTCATCAGACAATTCAATCTGCGCTTGTTTTTTCTCAGGACGCATTTGAGGGAACAATAAAACTTCCTGAATCGAAGCGTTGTTTGTTAGGTACATAATCAAACGATCCATACCAATTCCCATTCCCGAAGTTGGAGGCATACCATATTCTAATGCTCTTAAGAAATCCTCGTCGATAACTCCGTTTGCTTCATCATCACCTTTTTCAGCCAAACGCATTTGGTCTTCAAAACGCTCACGCTGATCAATTGGGTCATTTAGTTCAGAATACGCATTTGCAATTTCTTTACCACAAACCATCAATTCAAAACGCTCAGTAAGCTCAGAATTATCGCGGTGTTCTTTACATAAAGGCGACATTTCTTTGGGGTAATCCGTGATGAAAGTTGGCTGAATATAATTTCCTTCGCATTTAGCGCCAAAAATCTCATCAATCAATTTTCCTTTCCCCATTGTTTTATCAACGTCAATTCCCATTCCTCTGGCAGCTTCAAACAATTCCTCTTCCGTTTTACCCGAGATATCAAAACCAGTAAAATGTTTGATAGAATCTGTCATGGTTACACGGGCGTACGGCGCTTTAAAGTTAATTTGGTGCTCGCCAAAAGTAACCTCGCTTGTTCCGTTTACGGCAATTGCACAATGCTCAAGAAGGCCTTCTGCAAATTCCATCATCCAGTTGTAGTCTTTGTAGGCTACATATATTTCCATAGCGGTAAATTCAGGATTATGGGTTCTGTCCATACCTTCATTTCTAAAGTTTTTCGAGAATTCATAAACACCTTCAAAACCACCCACAATTAATCTTTTCAAATACAATTCGTTTGCAATACGCATGTAAAGTGGAATGTCAAGCGAATTGTGATGCGTGATAAAAGGTCTTGCGGCAGCTCCACCAGGAATCGATTGTAAAACCGGAGTTTCCACTTCAAGATATCCTGCATCGTTAAAATAACCACGCATTGCTGTATACAACTTGGTACGTTTGATAAAGTTTTCTTTTACCTGGGGATTCACTGTTAAATCCACATAACGCATTCTGTAACGTAACTCAGGATCATTAAAAGCATCGTGTACGTTTCCATCCTCGTCTACTTTTGGTAAAGGCAGTGGACGTAAAGTTTTGCTCAGGAAAGTGAATCCGTCCACACGAATACATTGCGCGCCCACTTTTGTGGTAAACAATTCACCTTCAATACCAATAAAGTCACCTAAATCAGTTAGTTTTTTAAATACTGTGTTGTATAAAGTTTTATCATCACCCTCACATAAAACATCACGATTCACATACAATTGTATACGTCCTTCGCTATCCTGTAATTCAGCAAAACAAGCTTTCCCCTGATCTCTAACACTCATTAAACGTCCGGCAACGATCACCTTCTTACCCTCTTCAAAAGATTCCTTCACCTGCTTTGAAGTATGATTTACAGGGAAAAGATTAGCCGGATAAGGATTGATTCCTAAGTTGCGTAAGTTTTGAAGTTTTTCTCTTCGGATGATTTCTTGTTCTGATAATGCCATTTTGTGCTCTTTTTTAAGTGTGCAAAGATAAAGAAAAGAATGTAGATTTTAGAATGCAGGTTTTAGATTTTTTGTAGCAGTAATTTATTGCATTTCAATTGCCTTTTGTCCCGCTATTCACTTGTGTTTTTTTTGCCCAACACCGGCATAAAAGGATTTTCATTTCTATCAGGGCTAGATTAGAAATTTAAGTTTTCAAAAGGCGTTTTAGCTGATGTGGTTACACAATCTTGTCATTGCTAGGAATGAGAAACTAAACCAATGAAAAAACATTTCTGTAAAAATTAAACAAAAAAACCTCAGTATCTTAGCAACTCACAACCTTAGAACCTTGCAAGAAAATGAAAATCATAAAAGCCTTTCTACTCTTAATTTTAGTCTCAAGCTGTCAAATCACAGAAACTATAAAGATAAACCCAGACGGGAGCGGAACTATTGAAGTTTTTCAATTACGCGACGAAAATAGTTATTTGCAATTAGGACGTCCTTATTCTGATTCTGAAAAATTTACAGATACAATATTTGTTTTTCAGGATTATATAACAAAGTATGCAGCAACGTTTGTGAAATTTAATAAATCTGACCAGGCATTGTTTCAGGAGCATGCCAATGTAAAAATGCATATTAAAGCGGATCCGGTTCAAATGGAAAATTTTAATGTAATTTCTTCTGACTTTAAAAAAATAGAAGAAATACCTAATTTTTATGAAAGTCTTACTTTGGCAAATTCGTTAAAAGAAAATTATCCGGTTTCAAAAGAATCTTTCAAAATACAATATACTTTCGATGGCTCTACTTTCAAAAGAAATCTTGTAATTGTTGATCAGCAAAAGTTTGATACGGATAAAAAAATGTTGGAAGAAAGAAAAAAAATGTATGCTAAGTATAAATTAGCGCAATACTATACTTTAAAATATCATTTTCCAAGAGAAATAAAATCGGTTTCAAACGAAAAAGCAGTTATCAGTGCAGATAAAAAAACAATGACATTCCAATTTCAACTTTCAGATTGTTTACAAAATCCAGAAATAACGAATCTGGAAGTGGTTTTAGAACAAAAAGACCTTCAATAGTGTTGTCTTGGAATCTTAAAAAATAAAATAGTCTTCGTATCTTTGATAAAAAAATAGCCATTATGAAATTATACAAGTTACTTAGTTTTTGTTTTGTATTAGCAACATTAACAAGCTGCACCTTAACCGAAAATATATATGTAAATGATAACGGAACCGGAAAGTTTTCTGTAGATATGGATGGTTCCTCTTTAATGGCGATGGCTGGTGACCAGCTTGGACCTGATGCCAAAAAAAATATAGATTCTACTTTTACCTTCAAGCAATTATTTGAAGAGAAAAAAGACAGCATTGCAAAATTGTCTCCCGAAGCCCAAAAAGAACTTAAAAAACTCGAAAATTTTGTAGTAAATACCAAAATGAATGGTGAGAAAAAAGAGTTTTTAATGACCATTTCGACTGATTTTAAAAATGTAAATGAGCTACAAGATGCTTTGCAATCTCTCAGCGCACTTCAAAAATTAGAAGGCGGGGCAAATGCTTCATCACCGTTGGGGAAAGGCTTAGGAGATAATAATAGTAAATTAAGCTATAGCTACGACGGAAAGAAATTTACACGTACAGCAGTAATCGATAAAGACAAATTAGCTGCAAAAGCGAAAGATTCTACGGCCGATATGTCTAAGATGATTTTTGCTTCTTCGACCTACATTATAAAGTATCATTTTCCTAAGAAAATAAAAAAAGTATCCAACCCAAATGCTTTGTTTAGCGAGGATCGAAAATCAATTACAATTCAATACCCTTTTACGGATTATATGGAGAATCCTGACAAACTTAACTTTGATGTAGAGTTTGAAAAATAATTAAAATGAATAAAAAAATTCAACTTCAGGATTTAGGAAGTAAAGACTATAAATCGACCTGGGAATATCAGGAAGAAATTTTTAAGGATATAGTCGACTTAAAAATCAAAAACCGAAGAGAAGAACTTGATTTGCCAACACCCAATTATTTACTTTTTGTTGAGCATCCCCATGTGTATACTTTGGGTAAGAGTGGAGATCTTGACAATCTTTTATTAAACGAAAAACAGCTCCAGGCCAAAGGAGCCACTTTTTATAAAATCAATCGTGGCGGTGATATTACCTATCATGGCCCGGGACAAATTGTAGGTTATCCGATCTTGGATTTAGAAAATTTCTTTACAGATATTCACAAATATTTGCGTTTTCTCGAGGAAGCTATTATCCTGACTTTAGAAGAATACGGCTTAAAATGCGGGCGAAGCGAAGGCGAAACTGGAGTCTGGCTCGATGCGGGAACTCCTTTTGCCAGAAAAATTTGTGCGCTTGGTGTACGCGCTTCACGCTGGGTAACCATGCACGGATTTGCCTTAAATGTAAATGTAGACTTAGGATATTTTGACAACATTATTCCGTGTGGAATTCGAGGAAAAGGCGTTACTTCATTGCAAGTGGAACTTGGTGTAGAAAAAGTCGATGAAGCCCAAGTAAAGGCTAAAATTGTAAAACATTTGACAGAATTATTCGAAGCTGAATTTGTTTAAATTAGCCTATTAAATATAAATAGTATGAAAAATGCTGAAGAAAATAACAATTATAGAATTGCCGTTCCTTCAGCATTTGAAACTGTTTTTTCTCATTTTTACTTTGCCGAAAATAAAACGGCATTTCCCATAACCAAAACCTTATTGCCAAGTTTTCAAACCATATTGGTTTTTAACTTTGGAAGAAAATCATCTTTACAATCGCAGCAAAATACCTTTCTGGAAGTTGAAAAATGTATGGTTCTTGGTCCTATAAAACAAGCTTTCAATTATACTTTAGAGCCTAATTCAGAGATTTTGGTAGCCAATTTTAAAGAAGATGCTTTTTACAGATTCTTTGGCAATGCGCTTTTTGATTCTTTGCCTATTGATCCGGATGATTTAATTGATGAGAATTGTTTTGCTCTTTTATGGGAAGAACTTCAAAAACTTTCAGACCCAAAACAGCGTGTTGATTATATTTTAGATTTCTGCAAACCTTATTTAAGGGAGCAAAAGCAGATAACGAAGCTTTTAACTGATTTTCAAAACCAAAATCTCAGTCCAATAAAAGCAATTGCTTCACAGATCAATCAAACCCAGAGAAATATTCAGCTCAATCAGAAGAAACTTTTTGGCTATACAATTAAAGAAGCCAATCGGTATGAGAGGTTTTTAAAAGCGGTAAATCAAATTCAGGAAAATATACTAAAGGACTCAAAAACGGATTGGCTAACGATTGTGGATCAGTGCGGCTATTACGATCAGAGTCAGCTCATTCATGACTTTAAATATTATATGAATATTTCGCCCAGAAAATTCCTGAAATTTCAAAACGATATCTGCAGCTCAAGGTCAGAATAAAGCAGATTTCGTTTTCTTACAATTCTACCCCAGCCTTGCGCTTTACATTTGTCATGTTAATCTTTAAAAACAGAAAACATGAAAAATTTAATTGTTTATGCGCATCCCAATTCAGGTAGTTTAAATCACTTCTTCAAACAAACAGTACTGGAAAGTCTTCAGGAATCTGGAGAAGCAATTGCACTTCGCGATTTGAATGAGATCAATTTTAATCCCGTACTTTCTTTAGAAGATATGAACGGACAAAGAATGGGAAAGGTTGCCGATGATGTAAAAACAGAACAGGATTTTATAACCTGGGCAGATCGTCTTGTTTTTATTTACCCCATCTGGTGGACAGGAATGCCGGCAATAATGAAAGGTTATATTGATCGTGTATTTAGTTACGGATTTGCATACAGATACGAAAAGGGTGTTCAGAAAGGTTTATTGAGCGGAAAGAAAACAATCATTATCAATTCGCACGGAAAATCAAATGCAGAATATCAGGCAATGGGAATGGACAAAGCTTTGGCCTTAACCTCTGATAGCGGAATTTTTACCTATTGCGGATTAGAAATCGAGCAGCATTTTTATTTTGATAAAGCAGACAGAGCCTCCAAAGAGAGTATTTCGGATTGGGAAAATCAGATCAAAACTACTTTGAGATTCATCGATAAAGAATCTGTTTTGGGATAAAATGATTTAAAATTAAAGATGGTTGCAAAAAACACAAAAAAGAGTCTTTAACGGCAAAGATTTTAAATGGACCGCAAATTATCTTAGGGTAGTACTAGTATGAGTTTTTTATACTAAATTTGGTTTTATACTTTTAATAAAAGCTTTAGCTAACCTAATTTAATGACTTATGGGAAAAATCTACTTTATCTGTTTTATTTTTATGATTAATGGTCTTTTTGCTCAAAAGAAGGATAAATTAAATCCAATCGAGATTTATGAAAAGGCCTGGTCAGAACCTAAGAGTGATGTGAGGCTAAAAATAATTAAAACAATTTGGCTCGAGGAAAGTACTTTTGAGGATCCTTCTGCATCTATAAAAGGAACAGCTGCCTTTAATAATGTTATAAATGAATTTTATAAAAAGTACCCCGATGCAGTATTTAGCTCAGGATCAAAAGTGGTAAAAGACAATTATGTAAGTTGGGACTGGAAAATTTTAGATTCAAAAAATAAGCTTATAATGGCCGGTCGTGATTTTGCCCGACTAAACGGAAAAGGTCAGGTGAGCAAAATCATTGGTTTTTGGAATCCGCAAGCCACTTTGTCTGAGGCTGAAATTTTGAATAATCTCGAAACGGAAAATTTTAAGATTGTTGCCCAGTATTACCAAAGCGTTTTTAAAACCAGGGACTTCACTACAATGGCACATTTAATAGAAGAAGGGGCAGTTTATAATCAGGCAGAAGGATTACCTTACGGAGGAAAGTTTACAGGTTTTAATGAATGGGTAAAAATGTACAGCAAATCAGCTGAGTTTTTTGATTTAGAGATAGAAAAAGAGCCTGTTTATTTTAGCGATGCTACAAAAAATGAAGTAATGATTTATTTCACCATAAAGGCCAAAGCAAAAAAATCAGGAAAAACAATCTCAGTGCCAATCTCAGAGCATTTCGATTTAAAAAATGGAAAAATTATCGCAATTAGACCTTTTTATTTTGATACCAAACAATTTGCAGAATTCCTGAAAAGTAAAAAATAAGAGAAATCTAAATCTCTCTATACAAAAAAGACTTATCGATCTAGATAAGTCTTTTTTTGTTATTCAAAATTCAATTCGAGTTGATCCGGCAAAAGCCTAAAACTCATGCGGTGGTATTTGGTGGTTCCGTATTTTCTGATCGCTTCCCGGTGTTCTTTAGTGGGGTAACCTTTGTTTTGTTTCCAGTTGTACATAGGGAATTCTTCATGAATTTGATCCATGTACTCATCGCGATAGGTTTTGGCCAGGACAGAAGCCGCGGCAATGCTTAAAAATTTACCATCCCCTTTTATAATGCTTTGGTTAGGAATCGATTTTAGTAATTCAATTTCAGGAAGAGAAAATTGTTTGCCAAAAGTATTTTTTAAACCCAGTTTTGCATTCAAAGAACGATTACCATCTACAATGATAAATTCAGGAACATGTTGTAATTTCAAAATACATTCCTGCATGCCTTTCATGGAGGCGTTTAGAATGTTAATCTCATCAATTTCGTTGGGATGCAAATGGGTAACCGAAAAACAAAGGGCATGCTGCTCGATGATTGGTTTTAAAAACACTCTCATCTTTTCAGACAATTGTTTACTGTCGTTTAAAAATTCATGCTCAAAATTATGGGGTAAAATTACTGCAGCAGCCGTTACCGGACCAGCCAGACAACCTCGGCCAGCCTCGTCAGTTCCGGTCTCTAAATTAAATCCTGAGAAATTTTTTTCAAGCATTTGCTTTTTTTGTTTTAATTGGCAAATATTATAAAATTTTCTTTAAAAACATTCGTTCTCTTACTATTTGCCAAAGCAGTGGTATAAATTCAAGTGTTTTTTTATTTATACGTTTTTATCTTTTACCTTTGCCAGACAAATTTTGCCAAAATAATTCCATATAAAGCGATCAAATGAGAATATTCTTTTTTCTATACCTATTAGTTGTACCCACTTTATTGTTTTCTCAGGAAAAAAATACTTCTAAAAATAGTTTAGATATGAATACTAAATATTCAAGTATAACTGATACTATAAAAAAGAAAAAAGCAAAAATTGCAGCCATAGATCAATACCAGATTATTACCCTGGAGCATGATACTACTTATGTCGATACTTCATTAACCTTAAAGAGTGCTTACAAACAAAATAATCTTCGCAGGGATGATTTCGGACTATTGTCTTTTGCCAATATCGGTCAGACTTATAATACTCTGCAATACAGCCTGACTAGTTTTTCTCCGTATCCGGAAATTGGTTTTAACGGAAAACATTTTAATTATCTTCAGGCAGATCAAATCAATTATTACTCGGCAGCAACGCCCCTGACCGAACTGTTTTTTAATACAACAATAAATAAAGGTCAGAATGTAGATTCCTTTATTACATTAAATACGTCAAAAAATCTTAACTTTTCTATTGCATACAGAGGTTTACGTTCAGAAGGAGATTATATAAACCAATTGGTAAGTGCAGGAAATTTTAGATTTACAACAAGTTACGCTACAACCGATAGAAGATATGCAATCAATGCGCATTATACTTATCAGGATGTTTTAAACGAAGAAAATGGAGGGATTACTACACCTGCAGACTTTGAAAGTGATAATCCGGATTATAAAAACCGTCAAAGATTGCAAGTGTATCTTACCGATGCAGAATCATTTTTAAAAGGCCGACGTTTGTTTTTTGATCATGCTTTTAGAATAAATCCAACTGAGGGCAATAATAATTTATATGTAACGCACCAGTTTAATTACGAAAACAAATTTTTCGAATACAATCAGCCAACCGTTCTTTCAGCTGTTGGAACCCGATCAGTGAAACGATTTGGAGAATCATATGTAACAAGTGGTATAAACGATCAGACCCATTATGAAAGATTGTATAATAAGGTGGGGGTGGCCTATGAAAATTCTCTTTTAGGGAAATTTAATTTTTTTGTAGACGATTACAGGTCTAATTATAAATACGGAAGAGTCTTAGTCGATAAAGATGGGACTGTTATTCCCGATAATTTATTTTTGCAGATTAATAATGTAGGGGGACAATTCGAATATCAAAAAAACAAATGGAACGGACGTTTTTTATATTCAAGATCAATTACAGATCAGTCATTGTCTGATTTAGATGCTAAATTAAAATATGATTTTAATGATAAAATCCAGTTTGATTTTAGATACCGTAACATCAATAAATTACCCAATAATAACTACAATTTGTACCAAAGCAGTTATGTGGAGTATAACTGGTCGAATAATTTTAAAAACGAGAAAATTAATTCCCTTAGCGCCGCTGTTCGCACGCCTTGGCTAAACGGTGAAGTTCAGTATACAGTTTTAAATGATCATTTGTATTTTGCAGATGTTTCCTCGCCAGAACAAAAGGCGGTCAATACACAAATTATAAATCCGGCTCAATACTCAAATGCGATTAATTACCTGGAGATAAAAGCAAGTCGTGAATTTAAATTTGGTCCTTTCGCTCTTGATAATACACTATTGTATCAAAAAGTAGATCAGTCAGATTTAATTTTAAATGTGCCTGATTTTGTAACAAGAAATACATTTTATTATTCAGGTCACTTTTTTCAAAAAGCATTGTTTTTGCAAACCGGAATCGTTTTTAACTATTTTACGAAATATTACGCAAATGGCTATAACCCTGTTGTTGGAGAGTTTTATGTTCAGAAAGAAAAAGAAATTGGAGGTTATCCATTATTTGATGTTTTTGTGAATGCCAGAATTCGCCAAACCCGATTCTATGTAAAGGCTGAGCACATCAATGCTCTTTTTTCTAAAAGCGACTATTATTCAGCACCTAATAATCCTTATCGTGATTTTGTTATCCGATTTGGTTTAGTTTGGAATTTCTTCCAATAGCATTAGGTATTATTATATTAAAAATCAAATATTAAATTAAATAGAAATGGACTTTTCAAATAACATTTTAGAAACAATTGGTAATACACCATTGGTAAAACTCAACAAAATTGTTGCTGAAATTGATGCGTTAGTATTGGCAAAAGTCGAAACTTTTAATCCCGGAAATTCTGTAAAGGACAGAATGGCCGTGAAAATGATTCAAGATGCAGAGGCAGATGGCCGATTAAAACCCGGAGGAACTATCATTGAAGGGACTTCTGGAAATACCGGAATGGGATTGGCTCTTGTGGCCATCATTAAAGGATATAAACTCATATGTGTAATATCAGACAAGCAGTCTAAAGAAAAAATGGATATTTTGCGCGCCGTGGGTGCCAAAGTAGTAGTTTGCCCAACAGATGTTGAGCCAACAGATCCAAGATCTTATTATTCTGTTTCAAAACGCCTAGCTGAAGAAACGCCAAATTCATGGTATGTAAATCAGTATGATAATATGTCAAACTCTTTGGCACATTACGAGCAAACAGGTCCGGAAATCTGGAAACAAACTGATGGGAAAATCACTCATTTTGTCGTTGGAGTAGGAACAGGAGGAACGATTTCTGGTGTTGGAAAATACTTAAAAGAAAAAAATCCAAATATTAAAATTTGGGGAATCGATACTTATGGTTCTGTGTTTAAAAAATACCATGAAACGGGAATTTTCGATGAAAACGAAATTTACTCCTACATCACAGAAGGAATTGGAGAAGATATTTTACCTAAAAATGTTGACTTTTCTCTAATTGACGGATTCACAAAAGTAACCGATAAAGATGCAGCGGTTTATACCAGAAAAATTGCTCTTGAAGAGGCTATTTTTGTTGGGAATTCTGCCGGAGCTTGTATAAAAGGCCTTTTACAGCTTAAAGAACACTTTAAGCCAGAAGATGTGGTTGTGGTGTTGTTTCACGATTCAGGAAGCCGTTATGTGGGTAAAATGTTTAATGACGACTGGATGCGTGAGCGTGGTTTCTTGGAAGAGAACATTACAAAGGCTGAAGACGTAATTAAAGATCATATCGATAAGGAATTAATCGTGGTGCGTACAGAAGAATTGGTTTCTCACGCCATTGAACGTATGCGTAAATACAAAATCTCACAGATTCCTGTTGTAGATATTACTGGGTTTGTGGGTTCTGTTGATGAAACAGATTTGTTTAGAAGTTATGTTGCAGATAAAAATGTAGCCGAAAAACCAATTAAAGAAGTAATGGGAAAACCTTTCCCAATTGTAAAATTAGGAACACCAATTGAAGAAGTTTCTAAATTGTTTACCAAAGAAAATGATGCTGTTTTGGTTGATTTAGGAAATGGTAATCATCATATTATTACAAAATATGATATTATTGGATCTATAAAATAATACGGTTTTAATAATTGATAAATCCATAAATCTAGTTTTGATAATTAGTTTTATGGATTTTTTAGCTTAATATACTTGAAAATGACTTTTACCGCGATAGATTTTGAAACTGCTACAGGACATCATCCGTGCTCTGTTGGAATCGTTACTGTAGAGAACGGAATCATTACAGATGAGTTTGTTACCCTGATTAAGCCTCCCAAAAACGAATACAATCCCTTTACGATTCGTGTACATGGAATTTATCCCAGAGATACCCTGAATGCCAAAACTTTTGTCCAGGTTTATCCCGAGATCGAAAAAAGATTAAAAAACAGAGTGGTGGTGGCACACAACGAGAGTTTTGATCGAAATGTTTTAATGAAATCGATGATGCTTTATGGTTTGCAATATCAAGATTTGAATATAGCAGAGAAGTGGGAATGCACCGTGAAGATTTATAAGGCAAAAGGTTTTAAGCCCACTAAGCTAAGTGATTGCTGTCGGGAGATGAAAATTCAACTCGATCATCACGAGGCGCTATCTGATGCAAGAGCTTGTGCTAAATTGTATCTGTTGAGATAAAAGCCAACAAGTTCAGGGAGGAATATTATTTTTAATTCATTTTCAGACTTTCTATAAGCCAAAGTAAAAGCCTAAAAGAATATTTACTGAAAGAGTAGGGAATTCCCCTTGTGATCACAATTAATACCATAATGCTAATTTAGTTTGCTCTTTGAGTGTAAGGGGGATATTAATTGGCGAGGAATTAATATTTGTCAGTGAGCGTAGCCCTTAAGAAAAACGATCTGAGTGATGCATTTAGATCTTTTGGAGTTTGCGCTAAAGATACTTTTGAAATACAAAGATTAGTAGAAGTTTAAAAATAAGTACTCAATCACAGAGGATCTCTAAGAGATGTCTTAGCAAGGGAGCTGCTAGAGAATAATTAGAGATTTAGAAAATGGGTCAATGAGATAATTTTGTACTTTTGTCGGCAAATACTAATAGCATCCCGGGTAAAGCCCAGGGATAAAATAAAAATGTAACTATGTCGGGAATTTTAAGACTTAAGTTTTTCTTAGAGAAGTACGGATTCCATGTTTCTTCACGATTGGCCGATAAACTGGGTATGCGCGTGACAAGTGTGAGATTGTTTTTTATCTATATTTCATTTGTTACGGCAGGTTTGGGATTTGGAGTTTATCTTACTTTGGCATTCTGGATTCGCCTAAAAGATTTAATTCGGGCAAAACGTACCTCGGTTTTTGATTTATAAATCGATATACAACATAAAAAAAAGGATCATAAAGTATTTATACTCTATGATCCTTTTTTATTATCTGCAAGAAAATTACTTCCCTGGATTATTCAGTTTACTGTTTTTCTTACCATAAACAAAATAGATTACTACTCCTAATGCCATCCAGACTACAAGTCTCACCCAGCTTTCGTTAGGTAATGAATACATTAAAGCCAGGCAAATTACAATACCTGCGATAGGCACAAATGGTACTAAAGGTGTTCTGAAAGATCTTGGAGCATCTGGCATTCTTTTACGCATCACCATCACACCAATACAAACAAGTACAAAAGCCAATAATGTTCCAATACTTACCATGTGTCCTAAATCGCTTACCGGAACCAATCCAGCAAATAAACTTACAAATACTAAGAAGAAAAGGTTAGTTTTCCACGGAGTACGAAATTTAGAGTGAATAGAACTAAAAAATGGAGGTAATAAACCATCTTTACTCATTGTATAAAATACACGGCTTTGGCCCAAAAGCATTACTAATATTACAGAGGTGTAACCCGCCAGAATAGCTACAATTAAACCTGTTTGTAGAAAGTCATAACCTGTTTTTGCAAAAGCAGTTGCAGCAGGCTTGGCATCACCGGCAAATTCTCTGTAATTAACAAGACCTGTCATTACGTGAGCAAAGAATACATATAATAAGGTACATATAACAAGGGATCCTAAAATACCAATTGGCATTCCTTTTTGAGGATTTTTAGCTTCCTGTGCAGCTGTAGATACAGCATCAAAACCAATAAAGGCAAAGAATACAGTTCCCGCACCTGCAGCAATTCCTGACCATCCAAATTCACCAAAAACACCTGTATTTTCAGGAATGTAAGGCGTGTAGTTGGAAGAGTCAATAAAGCTCCATCCTAAAATGATAAAAACAAGTACTACAGCAACTTTTACAACAACTAAAAAGTTGTTTAAAGACGCAGATTCCTTTGTTCCTCTTATTAATAATAAAGATAGCATAGATACAATAAAAATCGCCGGTAAATTTACAATACCGCCTTCAATTACTGTACCGTCACTGAGTTTAAGAGTTTCCCAGGGCGAACATATAAATTGATGGGGGAGGTGAATTCCGTATTTGTTTAGTAATTCTAATAAATAGCGCGACCAGCTTACACCAACTGTGGCGGCTCCCAAAGCGTATTCTAAAACTAAATCCCAGCCAATAATCCAAGCCATAAATTCTCCCATTGTAGCATAAGAGTATGTATAGGCGCTACCGGCAACAGGAATCATAGAGGCAAATTCTGCATAACAAAGTCCGGCAAAAGCACATCCAACGGCTGCTAAAACAAAAGAAAGAGTAACTGCTGGTCCTGCATGTTCTGCAGCAGCAATTCCTGTTAACGAGAATAATCCGGCTCCAATAATAGCTCCAACTCCAAGTGCAACGAGTGACCGTGAAGATAGAGTTCTTTTCAAGCCTTTTTCAGATTCGGAAGCTTCGTCAAGCAATACCGAAAGTGGTTTAGTTTTCCAAATTGACATATTATAATATTGGTTTATTGTTATTAAGCTCCAAATGTATCGTTTTTTGTAAAAAATAAAAACAATTATCTGTTTTTAAGTTATAAAATATTAATTTTTTTGATAAAACCTGCGTTGATTATTCTTTAAATACTGGGATTCATTAAATTAATTGGGCTTTAGTAGTGAAAAATGTAATTTTAAAAACAATAACATTTTTAATATAATTCTTATTAAATAAATTGTTTTTCTCTTAATTTCTGGGAATTATTAGAAATCAATATTTTCAATGGGAACAAGCTTTAGCCCATTTTCAAAATGTTTTAGCCATGCAAAGCAGCAATCAACAGGATTTTTTTTACTCTTTCTTGCTTATAATGATAGTGCATAGAATTTATTTTTTGGTCGATTTTAGTTTACCTGAAAAATCTTTTATGCAAAAACAGCCAAGGTTGTCTCTCTAGGGTGAATTAAAGAAAATAGCCATAGAGGCTGGGTCTTTAAAAGAATTATGGATGTTGTTCTATTTCCAGTATGTCGGGTTAAAATAAATTCTAACTTATAGAAGTAGGAGCAGAAATATTAATAATATTGAGGATTTATCAAAAATTAAAGGTTTTCCTGTTGAAAAAGCAAAAATAATTAGTTTATATTTGGAGTTCTAAAACAAAAGCAGCTTACAATGAATTTTGAATATAACGAAACGCAGTCGATGATTGCTCAATCTATAAAGGATTTTGCCGAAAAAAATATCAGACCTAACATTATGCAATGGGATGAGGCTCAAATTTTTCCAGTTGACCTATTTAAAAAATTAGGAGAAATGGGATTTATGGGAGTCTTGGTGCCTGAAGAATACGGAGGATCAGGGTTAGGGTATCATGAATATATTACCGTTGTAGAGGAAATTTCAAAAGTAGATCCTTCAATTGGTTTATCGGTTGCTGCGCATAATTCATTATGTACCAATCATATTTTGACTTTTGGAAACGAAGAGCAAAAGAAAAAATGGTTGCCAAAACTGGCTACCGCAGAATATATAGGAGCCTGGGGTTTAACAGAGCACAATACAGGTTCTGATGCTGGTGGAATGAATACAACAGCCGTTAAGGATGGAGATCATTGGATTGTAAACGGAGCCAAAAACTTTATTACCCACGCAATCTCTGGAGACATCGCAGTTGTAATTGTGCGTACAGGAGAAAAAGGAGATTCTAAAGGAATGACCGCTTTTGTTTTCGAGAAAGGAATGAAAGGATTCACCTCGGGTAAAAAAGAAAATAAATTAGGGATGCGTGCCAGTGAAACTGCGGAGTTGGTTTTTGACAGCTGCCGTGTTCCCGATGCCAATAGATTAGGAGAAGTAGGCCAGGGATTTGTTCAGGCCATGAAAATATTAGATGGAGGGCGTATTTCAATCGGAGCTTTATCTCTTGGGATTGCAAAGGGCGCGTACGAGGCGGCGCTTAAATACTCTAAAGAAAGACATCAGTTTGGTCAGCCTATTAGTAGTTTTCAGGGGATTTCCTTTAAGCTGGCCGATATGGCAACAGAGATCGAAGCTTCAGAATTACTATTGCATAAAGCAGCTTTCTTAAAGCAACAACATAAACCTGTTACAACATTGGGCGCAATGGCAAAAATGTATGCCTCGGAGGCCTGCGTGAGAATTGCAAACGAAGCGGTTCAAATTCACGGAGGGTATGGTTATACAAAAGATTATCCTGTAGAGAAATTCTATCGTGATTCCAAACTATGTACTATAGGAGAGGGCACTACCGAGATTCAAAAGTTAGTTATTTCAAGAAATTTACTCAAGTAATAAGAGTAAGATCATAATATGGGCGTGCCCACAAAAAAAATAATGAGCCATTCAATGTTGAGTGGCTTTTTTTTGTTTTTTTAAAGGTCGGGCTTTGTGTTATATCCATGTTATATACTTCAAAGAAAAAATATAAAAGGATTCTCATGGCAGCCTCTCAGCGGCGGTGCTCATGACGGTGTGAGTTTGTGCAAGGATTAGTTTTTAAAGATAGTGGGTCTGTTTTCTGGATTCTTTTCTACCTTATCAAAAAAAAATAATAATTCATAACTCATAATTGATAATTAATACTTACTTTTGCAGCCTTAACGAGAGGAGGTGTCAATATTATGTTAATTATACCAATTAAAGACGGAGAAAATATCGATAGAGCATTAAAGCGCTATAAAAGAAAATTTGATAAAACAGGAACTGTTCGTCAATTAAGAGCACGTACTGCTTTTATTAAGCCTTCTGTTATCAAAAGAGCACAAATTCAAAAAGCTGCTTACATCCAAAACATGAGAGATGGTTTAGAGAGTTAGTATTAGCTTTTCAAAAATAATTACCGTTAGTTATCAAAATTTTGATACTAACGGTTTTTTTATGCTTAATTTTGAGATAAATAATATTCTTTTTAAGTTAGGATATGAGTTTGAATAAATGAAAAAGTCTATAATCTTATGAAATCAAATAAAGAGGCGTTTGGTGATTATCTTGAATTGGAGAAAAAATATTCCCCACATACGGTCAATGCTTATTTGAATGATATTTTATTTTTCGAAACATTCAATAAAGAACATTTTGAGCAGCAAAATATCGAACAGGTTAATTACAGTCAAATCAGGAGCTGGATAGTCTCACTTGTCGATGATGGTATTTCCAATGTATCGGTTAATCGAAAAATGTCTTCCTTAAAAGCATTTTATAAATTCCTTTTAAAAACAAAACAAATAGAGGTGAGTCCAATGCTGAAACATAAAGCATTAAAAACACCTAAAATTGTTCAGATTCCATTCTCTGAAAAGGAATTGACAGATTTGATGCAGCAGGTTGGAGATCCTTGCGGATTTGAGCAAGTCAGAGATAAGTTGATTGTGGATCTTTTTTATACCACAGGAATGCGTAGGGCCGAGCTGATACATTTAATGAAGTACAATGTTGATTTGTCTTCAAATGTAATTAAGGTGCTGGGGAAACGAAATAAAGAGCGTATCATTCCGGTTTTGCCTATAATTACCCAGCAGTTTGATTTGTATTTGCAGCAAAGGGCCTTGGTGGAGAAGATCATTGATGAGGATTATTTTTTTATTTCAGCAAAAGGGTTAAAATTGAGTGAATCTTTTGTGTATCGATTAATAAATTCATACTTTAGTAAAGTCTCTGAAAAGGTGAAAAAGAGTCCGCATGTGCTTCGGCATACTTTTGCAACTCACTTGCTAAATAACGGGGCAGATTTAAATTCAGTTAAAGAGTTATTAGGACATTCGAGTTTGGCATCTACGCAAGTTTATACTCATAATAGTTTAGCAGAGCTTAAAAAGGTGTATGGTGATGCGCATCCAAGAAATAAATAATGATTCTTAAATGTTTAACCCTAAAATTTGTATTATGAAGGTAGATGTTCATGCAGTTAACTTTACTGTTGACAGAAAATTAGTAGATTTTATTCAGGAAAGAATGGATAAATTAGAAAAATATTACGATCGGGTTGTTTCGGCTGACATTTTTTTAAAGGTCGAAAGAACAAGTGATAAGGAGAATAAGGCAGTAGAGATTAAGATTAATGTCCCGGGAGATGATTTTTTGGTTAAAAAACAATGCAAAACCTTTGAAGAGGCAGTCGAGCTTTCGGCAGAATCTCTAGAACGTGTATTGGTGAAAAGGAAAGAAAAAATAAGAGCACACATATAATTGAAAATTTTTTTTAAAAAATGTTTTGATTAAAAGATAAAATAGCTACATTTGCAGTCCGTTAGAAATAGCGGACTTTTTTATTGATATTGCCAGCGTAGCTCAGTTGGCTAGAGCAGCTGATTTGTAATCAGCAGGTCGTGGGTTCGAGTCCCTCCGCCGGCTCTAAATATTTCAAATGCGATTTGAAATTGTTCATGCAATTATTGATAAAATAAAGGGGAGATACTCAAGCGGCCAACGAGGGCAGACTGTAAATCTGCTGTGTGAACTTCGCAGGTTCGAATCCTGCTCTCCCCACAAAAAGAAGTTAAGATTTCAGGGCGTAGATTTCGGGTTTTAAAACTAAAATCCATAAATACAATCTAAATCAGAACTCTCTGCCGACTTAGCTCAGAGGTAGAGTGCTTCCTTGGTAAGGAAGAGGTCACGGGTTCAATTCCCGTAGTTGGCTCAAGTAAGTAGGAAATTGAAAATTAATATATAACTAAGATTAAAAATTAAGTAAAATGGCAAAGGAGAATTTTAATCGTTCCAAACCGCACTTAAACATAGGTACAATTGGACACGTGGATCACGGGAAAACTACATTAACTGCAGCAATTACAAAAGTATTGTCTGATGCTGGTTACTGTCAAGCAAAATCGTTTGATCAAATCGATAACGCTCCAGAGGAGAAAGAAAGAGGTATTACTATTAATACATCACACGTAGAGTATGAAACAGCTAACCGTCACTACGCTCACGTTGACTGTCCAGGTCACGCGGATTACGTAAAGAACATGGTTACTGGTGCTGCTCAAATGGACGGAGCTATCTTAGTAGTTGCTGCTACAGATGGTCCAATGCCACAAACTCGTGAGCACATCCTTTTAGGTCGTCAGGTAGGTATTCCAAGAATCGTTGTTTTCATGAACAAAGTGGATATGGTTGATGATGCTGAATTGTTAGAGCTTGTTGAGATGGAAATCAGAGATTTATTATCTTTCTACGAATATGATGGAGATAATGGTCCTGTAGTTCAGGGTTCTGCTTTAGGAGGATTGAATAATGATCCTGCTTGGGTACCAAAAATCATTGAATTAATGGAAGCTGTTGATGCTTGGATCGAAGAGCCAGTGCGTGACGTAGCTAAACCATTCTTGATGCCGGTTGAAGATGTATTTACAATTACTGGTCGTGGAACTGTTGCTACAGGTCGTATCGAAACAGGTATTGCTAATACAGGAGATCCAGTTGAAATCATTGGTATGGGAGCTGATAAATTAACTTCTACTATTACAGGAGTTGAGATGTTCCGTAAAATCCTTGATAGAGGTGAGGCTGGAGATAACGTAGGTTTATTGTTAAGAGGTATTGATAAAGAATCTATCAAAAGAGGAATGGTTATCATTAAGCCAGGATCAGTAAAACCACACGCTACTTTCAAAGCTGAGGTTTATATCTTGAAAAAAGAAGAAGGTGGACGTCATACTCCATTCCATAATAACTACCGTCCACAGTTCTACGTACGTACAACTGACGTAACAGGAGTTATTACTTTACCAGAAGGAGTAGAGATGGTAATGCCAGGAGATAACTTGACTATCAATGTTGCTTTATTAAGCCCAATCGCAATGAGCGTAGGTTTACGTTTTGCTATCCGTGAAGGTGGTAGAACTGTAGGTGCAGGTCAGGTAACTGAAATCGTAGGATAATCCTATAAACAAATTATAAAAAGCCAGTTGATTTTCTTAACTGAAATCACTGGCTTTTAATTACGGGCGTAGTTCAAGGGTAGAATAGCGGTCTCCAAAACCGTTGATGGGGGTTCGAATCCCTCCGCCCGTGCAATAAAAAATATATCAAATGACAAAAGTTACGAATTATTTATCAGAGGCTTTCGAAGAGTTAAAGTCAAATGTTACTTGGCCTGCTTGGGCTGAGGTTCAAAAATTGACAATTGTTGTGGCTGTATTTTCGGTTTTATTCGCCTTGGCAACATGGGGAGTAGACGAATTTTTTGCAAAAGCTTTGGCTGGATTTTTTAACTGGTTAAAAGGATAATTTTTTTGTGATGGCAGATAATAATGTGAAAAAATGGTACGTAGTTAGAGCTGTAAGCGGACAGGAAAACAAAGTCAAAGCTTATATCGAAACTGAGATTGCCAGACTAGGTATGGGTGATTATGTTTCCCAAGTTTTAGTACCTACAGAAAA
This sequence comes from Flavobacterium sp. SLB02, assembly GCF_009664855.1. GTDB lineage: Bacteria > Bacteroidota > Bacteroidia > Flavobacteriales > Flavobacteriaceae > Flavobacterium. The sequence goes on along the minus strand of NZ_CP045928.1, from coordinate 4,091,366 downwards.
AGTAGTTACTGTAAAAGAAGGAAAGAAAATGTCTAAGGATAAAGTTTATTTCCCTGGATATGTTATGATCGAAGCCAATTTGGTTGGTGAGATACCTCATATTATTAAGTCTATTACTAGTGTAATTGGATTTTTAGGTGAGATCAAAGGCGGAGAACCTGTTCCTTTGAGACTCTCTGAAGTAAATAGAATGTTAGGTAAAGTAGATGAGCTGGCTGTAAATACAGATACCCGCGCTATCCCTTTCAACTTAGGGGAAACAGTAAAAGTGATCGATGGTCCTTTTAATGGCTTCAACGGAACGGTTGAAAAAATCAATGAAGAAAAGCGTAAACTTGAAGTTATGGTGAAGATTTTCGGAAGAAAAACTCCACTGGAACTGAGTTTTATGCAAGTTGAAAAAGTATAATTTTTGTTACATCTATAATAACCATCGTAATCGCTTCCAATGATTAGGGTGTTAAATTTTTTAAAAAATGGCTAAAGAAATTAGTAAGGTAGTTAAACTACAAGTTAAGGGAGGTGCTGCGAATCCGTCGCCACCGGTTGGACCTGCTTTAGGAGCTGCTGGGGTTAATATCATGGAGTTCTGTAAGCAGTTCAATGCTAGAACACAAGATAAACCTGGCAAAATATGCCCAGTACAAATTACTGTGTATAAAGACAAATCATTTGATTTTGTTGTTAAGACTCCTCCAGCTGCTGTCCAATTATTGGAAGCTGCAAAGCTAAAGTCTGGATCAGGTGAACCAAATCGTAAAAAAGTAGCTAGTGTTACTTGGGACGTTATCAAAGCTATTGCTGAAGATAAAATGGTAGATTTAAATGCATTCACAATCGAATCTGCAATGAGCATGATCGCTGGAACTGCTAGATCTATGGGTATAACTGTATCAGGAGATGCTCCTTTTTAATTAAGAGAAAGAAATGGCAAAATTAACAAAAAAGCAAAAAGAGGCTGCTTCAAAAATTGAAAAGAACAAACTATACTCTTTAAAAGATGCAGCTGCATTAATTAAAGTTATAGCTTCTGCAAAATTTGATGAGTCTGTTGATATCGCAGTTCGTTTGGGTGTAGATCCAAGAAAAGCGAATCAAATGGTTAGAGGTGTAGTTACATTACCTCACGGAACAGGTAAAGACGTTAAAGTATTAGCATTGGTTACTCCAGATAAAGAAGCGGAAGCTAAAGAAGCTGGAGCTGATTATGTAGGTCTTGACGATTATTTACAAAAAATTAAAGATGGTTGGACAGATGTTGATGTTATCATCACTATGCCAGCTGTTATGGGTAAATTAGGTCCATTAGGTCGTATTTTAGGACCTAGAGGTTTAATGCCAAACCCTAAAACAGGTACTGTAACTATGGATGTTGCAAAAGCTGTTGCAGAGGTAAAAGCTGGTAAAATTGACTTTAAAGTTGATAAAACTGGTATCGTACATGCAGGAATTGGTAAAGTTTCTTTTGGAGCTGAGCAAATTTATGACAATGCACACGAAATTATTCAAACATTAATCAAACTTAAACCAACTGCTGCTAAAGGTACCTACATTAAAGGTATTCACCTTACAAGCACTATGAGTCCTGCAATTGCATTGGACCCTAAAGCAGTATAATTGGTAGTTAATAATTTTTAGTATGACTAGAGAAGAAAAATCAATCGCGATTGAAGATTTAACTGCACAGTTAGCTGGTACAAATATTATTTATGTATCTGATATTTCTGGATTAAACGCAGAAACTACTTCAAGCTTGAGAAGAGCTTGCTTTAAAGCAGGTATAAAATTAGAGGTTGTAAAAAACACTTTGCTTGCAAAAGCAATGGAGGCTTCTGCTAATGACTATGGTGATTTACCTTCAGTATTGACTGGTAATAGTGCTATATTTATTTCAGATGTTGCAAATGCACCTGGAAAAATAATTAAAGATTTCAGAAAAAAATCAGCTAAACCTGTATTAAAAGGAGCTTATATCAATTCTGAAATTTACATTGGAGATGATCAATTAGATGCCTTGGCAACTATCAAATCTAAAGAAGAACTTCTTGGAGAACTTATTGGATTATTGCAATCACCAGCACAAAGAATTATTTCAGCTTTACAAAACAAATTCGCTGGTAGCGAAGAAGAAGCTGAAGCATAATAATTCGTGCCAGGAATTCAGTTTCCTGGTAGCTTAATTAGCGCACAATAAATAAATTATATTTTACAAATCATTTTAAACGATAGAAAAAATGGCAGATTTGAAACAATTCGCAGAACAATTAGTTAACCTAACAGTTAAAGAAGTTAACGAATTAGCAACAATATTAAAAGACGAGTATGGTATCGAGCCTGCTGCTGCAGCTGTAGTAGTTGCTGCTGGTGGTGGAGAAGGTGCTGCTGAAGAAGCACAAACTGAATTTACAGTTGTATTAAAAGAAGCTGGTGCTTCTAAATTAGCAGTTGTAAAATTAGTTAAAGAACTTACAGGTTTAGGTTTGAAAGAAGCTAAAGATGTAGTTGACGGTGCTCCAAGTAACGTTAAAGAAGGTGTTTCTAAAGAAGAGGCTGAAGGTCTTAAAAAATCATTAGAAGAAGCTGGAGCTGTAGTTGAGCTTAAATAATTCAACTCAGTTTTAAGAACTAGGTTTAGGTCTTGAGTGAACGCTCAATGGCCTAAACCATTTTTCGTATAATAAAATAGATCAAGTTTTATTATCAAATAGTTTAAAATACGAAAAAGTTTTTGATCAATACGAAGAAAAAAAATTGGACCAAATTTTACTGGTTTATTTTTAAAGATGTATTGATTACAATAAGAAAGTATAGATTAAACAGTGTGTGTTTACACAAAAAATTACTTTTTTTTAATCAAAATTTTGTCCATTGATGATAACAAATCAGACTGAAAGATTGAATTTTGCCTCTACAAAAAATATTCCTGACTATCCGGATTTTCTGGACGTTCAGGTTAAATCTTTTAAAGATTTTTTTCAATTAGAAACTAAATCTGATGAAAGAGGCAACGAAGGGTTATACAACACCTTCATGGAAAACTTCCCAATTACAGATACAAGAAACAACTTTGTGTTGGAATTCCTAGATTACTTTGTAGATCCGCCACGTTATACAATTCAAGAATGTATAGAGAGAGGTCTTACTTATAGTGTGCCTTTAAAAGCCAGGTTAAAACTATACTGTACAGATCCAGAACACGAAGATTTTGAAACTATTGTACAAGATGTTTATCTTGGAACAATACCTTATATGACTCCAAGCGGTACTTTTGTTATCAATGGTGCTGAGCGTGTAGTAGTATCTCAACTACACCGTTCTCCAGGGGTTTTCTTTGGTCAATCATTCCACGCAAATGGAACAAAACTTTATTCTGCCAGAGTAATTCCTTTTAAAGGTTCCTGGATAGAATTCTCTACAGATATCAACAGCGTAATGTATGCTTATATCGATAGAAAGAAAAAATTACCAGTAACCACTTTATTCCGTGCAATTGGATTCGAAAGAGATAAGGATATCCTTGAGATCTTCGACCTTGCTGAAGAAATTAAAGTTTCTAAAACAGGTATTAAAAAATATATTGGAAGAAGACTTGCTGCGCGTGTATTGAACACTTGGCACGAGGATTTCGTTGATGAGGATACCGGTGAGGTAGTTTCTATCGAACGTAACGAGATCATCCTTGATAGAGATACTATTATCGATAAGGATAATGTTGAGGAAATCATTGATTCTAACGTTAAATCAATTTTGTTACACAAAGAGGATAATAATCAGGCAGATTATGCTATTATCCACAACACGTTACAAAAAGATCCAACAAACTCTGAAAAAGAAGCCGTTGAGCATATCTACAGACAATTGCGTAATGCAGAACCGCCTGATGAAGAAACTGCTCGTGGTATTATCGATAAATTGTTCTTCTCTGATCAACGTTATAACTTAGGTGAAGTTGGTCGTTACAGAATGAACAAAAAACTTGGTTTGGATATCCCAATGGAGAAGCAAGTGCTTACCAAAGAAGATATCATTACCATTGTAAAATATTTGATCGAACTAATCAACTCTAAGGCAGAGATTGATGATATTGATCACTTATCAAACCGTCGTGTTAGAACAGTTGGAGAACAATTGTCTCAACAATTCGGTGTTGGTTTAGCACGTATGGCAAGAACTATTCGTGAGAGAATGAACGTTAGAGATAACGAGGTGTTTACACCAATTGATTTGATTAATGCTAAAACATTATCATCGGTTATCAACTCTTTCTTTGGTACTAACCAGTTGTCTCAATTTATGGATCAAACCAATCCATTGGCTGAGATTACACACAAAAGAAGACTTTCTGCACTTGGACCTGGTGGACTTTCCAGAGAGAGAGCTGGATTTGAGGTTCGTGACGTTCACTATACACACTATGGTCGTTTATGTCCGATTGAAACTCCAGAGGGACCAAACATTGGTTTGATTTCATCTCTTGGTGTATATGCAAAAGTTAACGGAATGGGTTTCATCGAAACTCCTTACCGTAAAGTTACAGATGGTGTAGTGGATTTAGAGAGTACACCTATCTATTTAAGTGCTGAAGAAGAAGAAGGAAAAATGATTGCTCAGGCAAACATTGAAATGGATGAGACAGGAAAAATCACGGCAAGTAATGTTATTGCTCGTGAGGAAGGTGACTTCCCGGTTGTTGAGCCTTCTGCGGTACATTATACAGACGTTGCACCTAACCAGATTGCTTCGATTTCGGCTTCATTGATTCCTTTCTTGGAGCATGATGATGCCAATAGAGCCTTGATGGGATCTAACATGATGCGTCAGGCGGTTCCTTTGATCCGTCCCGAAGCGCCAATTGTTGGTACAGGTTTAGAGCGTCAGGTAGCTTCAGATTCTAGAGTATTGATTAATGCTGAAGGAGATGGAACTGTAGAATATGTTGATGCAAACATCATTACTATCAAATACGACCGTACTGAAGAAGAAAGAATGGTAAGTTTTGATGCTGATGAGAAAACATACAACTTAATTAAATTTAGAAAAACCAATCAGGGAACAAGTATCAACCTAAAACCAATCGTAAGAAAAGGTGACAGAGTGGTTCTTGGTCAGGTATTATCAGAAGGATATGCGACTCAAAATGGTGAATTAGCTTTAGGTAGGAACTTAAAAGTTGCGTTCATGCCATGGAAAGGATATAACTTTGAGGATGCCATTGTAATTTCTGAGAAAGTAGTTCGTGATGATATTTTTACTTCTATCCACGTTGATGATTATTCATTAGAGGTTAGAGATACTAAGTTAGGAAATGAAGAGTTAACAAACGATATTCCTAACGTTTCTGAAGAAGCTACTAAAGATTTAGATGAAAACGGTATGATCAGAATTGGAGCAGAGGTTAAACCTGGCGACATTCTAATTGGAAAAATTACACCAAAAGGAGAATCAGATCCTACTCCGGAAGAGAAATTGCTTCGTGCAATCTTCGGGGATAAAGCAGGAGATGTAAAAGATGCTTCATTAAAAGCTTCTCCATCTTTACATGGTGTAGTTCTTGACAAAAAATTATTTGCAAGAGCCGTAAAAGATAAACGTAAACGTACTCAGGATAAAGATGCTTTAGGCGCTTTAGAAATGGAGTTCGAAACTAAATTTGTTGAATTAAAAGACAGATTGGTGGAGAAATTATTCCTGATTGTAAACGGAAAAACATCTCAGGGTGTAATGAATGATTTGGGTGAAGAAGTTTTACCAAAAGGTAAAAAATATACTCAAAAAATGCTTTACGCAGTAGAGGATTTTGCTCACTTAAGCAAAGGTCAATGGGTTGCTGATGATGCTACTAATAAAATGGTTAATGATTTAATTCATAACTATAAAATTAAGCTAAACGACTTACAAGGATCTTTAAGAAGAGAAAAATTCACCATTACAGTTGGAGATGAATTACCATCTGGAATCTTGAAATTAGCCAAAATTTATATCGCTAAGAAACGTAAACTGAAAGTAGGGGATAAAATGGCAGGTCGTCACGGTAACAAAGGTATTGTTGCCAGAATCGTTCGTCATGAAGATATGCCTTTCCTTGAAGACGGAACACCGGTTGATATCGTATTGAATCCACTTGGGGTACCTTCACGTATGAACATTGGTCAGATTTATGAGACTGTTCTTGGATGGGCTGGTATGAACTTGGGTAGAAAATTTGCTACTCCAATTTTTGACGGTGCATCTTTAGATCAAATCAATGAATTAACTGATGAGGCTGGAGTACCACGTTTTGGACATACACATCTTTATGATGGTGGTACTGGAGAGCGTTTCCATCAAGCTGCAACTGTGGGTGTGATTTACATGCTTAAATTAGGACACATGGTTGATGATAAGATGCACGCACGTTCTATCGGACCATACTCGTTGATCACTCAACAACCACTTGGAGGTAAAGCTCAATTTGGAGGTCAGCGTTTTGGAGAGATGGAGGTTTGGGCACTTGAGGCTTATGGAGCATCAAGTACACTACGTGAGATCTTAACAGTTAAATCGGATGACGTTATTGGTAGAGCTAAAACTTACGAGGCTATCGTTAAGGGTGAGTCTATGCCAGAACCAGGATTGCCTGAATCATTCAATGTATTGATGCATGAATTGAAAGGTCTTGGACTTGACATTCGTTTAGAAGAATAATAAAGTTTTCAGTTACAGTCTCAGTATTCAGTTCAACACTGAAAGCTGAGACTGAAGCTGTTTATGAAAATAAAAGTTTTTAGGATTTATACCCGTAACCCGTTCCGATTTTTTATTTAAAGCTGAAAAGTTTTATAATTAGCACTTCAAAATTGACGTTTGAAGTTTAGAGAAGTAATCCGAGGTAGCGACTTAATAGTTTGCTTTTTCAAGAGTAACTTATAAGTTAAAATCAATTTTTTAATTGCAGATAAATCAATAGTAAAAACTATGATGAATAATAGAAATAATAATAAAGATAAAAATCCGGTTAAGAGATTTAATAAAATTTCAATTGGATTGGCTTCACCTGAATCTATCTTGAAAGAATCAAGAGGAGAGGTTTTGAAACCAGAAACTATCAACTACAGAACTCACAAACCAGAGCGTGACGGACTTTTCTGTGAAAGAATCTTCGGACCTGTTAAGGATTTTGAGTGTGCTTGTGGAAAATATAAAAGAATTCGTTACAAAGGTATCATTTGCGACCGTTGTGGTGTTGAAGTTACTGAGAAAAAAGTACGTCGTGACAGAGTAGGACACATCAACCTTGTTGTGCCAATTGCTCATATCTGGTACTTCCGTTCTCTTCCAAATAAAATTGGTTATATCCTTGGTCTTCCATCTAAGAAATTAGATATGATCATTTACTACGAGAGATATGTAGTAATTCAGGCAGGTATTGCCAAGAATGCAGATGGAGAATCTCTACAAAGATTAGATTTCTTAACTGAAGAAGAATATTTGAATATCTTAGATACTCTTCCACAGGAAAATCAATATTTAGATGATTTAGATCCTAATAAATTTGTTGCCAAAATGGGAGCAGAGTGTATTATGGATTTATTAGCACGTATCGATTTGGATGAGTTGTCTTACCAATTAAGACACAGTGCTAATAACGAAACATCTAAACAACGTAAAACGGAAGCTTTAAAAAGATTACAAGTTGTGGAGTCTTTCCGTGAGTCTAACTTAAACCGCGAGAACCGTCCTGAATGGATGATCATGAAAGTGGTTCCTGTTATTCCACCAGAATTACGTCCCCTTGTGCCACTTGATGGAGGTCGTTTTGCAACTTCAGATTTAAATGACTTATACCGTCGTGTAATTATCCGTAACAACCGTTTGAAAAGATTAATGGAGATTAAAGCTCCAGAGGTTATCTTAAGAAACGAGAAACGTATGTTACAGGAATCTGTAGATTCATTATTTGATAACACGCGTAAAGCTTCTGCTGTTAAAACAGAATCTAACAGACCATTAAAATCATTATCTGACTCCTTAAAAGGTAAGCAAGGACGTTTCCGTCAAAACTTACTTGGAAAACGTGTGGATTATTCTGCTCGTTCGGTAATTGTTGTTGGTCCTGAATTAAAATTATTCGAATGTGGATTGCCAAAAGATATGGCATCTGAGTTATACAAACCTTTTGTTATCCGTAAATTGATTGAAAGAGGTATTGTTAAGACTGTAAAATCTGCTAAGAAAATCATAGACAAAAAAGAGCCTGTAGTTTGGGATATCCTTGAGAATGTAATTAAAGGTCACCCGGTATTACTTAACCGTGCTCCTACCTTACACAGACTTGGTATTCAGGCTTTCCAGCCAAAATTAATTGAAGGAAAAGCGATCCAGTTACACCCATTAGTATGTACGGCTTTCAACGCCGATTTTGATGGGGATCAGATGGCGGTTCACTTACCATTAGGACCAGAGGCTATTTTAGAGGCACAATTATTAATGTTGGCTTCTCACAATATCTTGAACCCTGCAAATGGTGCTCCAATTACTGTACCTTCTCAGGATATGGTCTTGGGTCTATATTATATGACCAAAGAACGTATCTCTACACCAGAACACATAATTTTAGGTCAAGACTTAACATTCTATTCTGCTGAAGAAGTAAATATTGCATTAAACGAAGGAAGATTAGAATTGAATGCTCGTGTGAAAATTAGAGCAAAAGATTTTAATGAAGCCGGAGAATTGGTATACAAAATTATCCAAACAACTGCAGGACGTGTATTATTTAACGAAGTAGTACCTGAAGCAGCTGGATATATCAATGATGTATTGACTAAGAAAAACCTTAGAGATATTATTGGACACATTTTAAGTGTGACTAATGTACCTACTACTGCTGCTTTCTTGGACAATATGAAAGATATGGGGTATAAATTCGCATTTAGAGGAGGTTTATCATTCTCTTTAGGTGATATTAGAATTCCAGAGCAAAAAACAAAATTAATTGCAGATGCCAGAGAGCAAGTTGAAGGTATTTCTGTGAATTATAACATGGGTCTTATTACCAATAACGAGCGTTACAACCAAGTTATTGATGTTTGGACTTCTGCAAATGCTCAGTTGACAGAATTAGCAATGAAAAATATTAGAGAAGACCAACAAGGTTTCAACTCTGTATATATGATGCTTGACTCTGGGGCGAGGGGTTCTAAGGAACAGATTCGTCAGTTAACTGGTATGCGTGGTTTGATGGCTAAGCCTAAAAAATCTACTGCCGGTGGTGGTGAGATTATTGAAAACCCGATTCTTTCTAACTTTAAGGAAGGTCTTTCGATCCTTGAGTACTTCATTTCTACTCACGGTGCTCGTAAAGGACTTGCCGATACGGCCCTTAAAACTGCCGATGCCGGATATTTGACAAGAAGGCTTCATGACGTATCACAAGATGTTATTGTAAACATCGAAGATTGTGGTACCCTTAGAGGTGTTGAAGTTTCTGCTTTGAAGAAAAATGAGGAAATTGTTGAATCTTTAGGAGAAAGAATTTTAGGACGTGTTGCATTGCAAGATGTTATTAATCCTCTTACTAATGAAGTTCTGGTTGAATCCGGACAACAAATTACTGAAGCAATCATGAGAGTTATCGAAGCTTCTCCGATTGAAAGAGTAGAGGTTAGATCTCCATTAACTTGTGAGGCTTTAAAAGGTATTTGTGCCAAATGTTACGGTAGAAACTTAGCTACTGGTAAGATGACACAAAGAGGTGAAGCTGTCGGAGTTATTGCAGCTCAGTCTATTGGAGAGCCAGGTACACAGTTAACACTTCGTACGTTCCACGTTGGAGGGGTTGCCGGAGGTATTTCTGAAGAGTCTAGTATTGTTACAAGATTCAACGGTAGACTTGAGATTGAAGATTTAAAAACCGTAAAAGGTGAGGATAGTGAAGGTAATGCGGTAGATATCGTAGTATCACGTTCAACTGAATTAAAATTAGTTGACGAGAAAACTGGAATCGTTTTAAATACACATAATATCCCTTACGGATCTAGTATTTTCGTTAAGGATGGTGAGGTAGTTACTAAAGGATCTGTGATCTGTAAGTGGGATCCATATAATGGTGTAATTGTTTCTGAATTCACAGGTAAGATCGCTTACGAGGATTTAGAGCAAGGACAATCGTTCATGGTGGAGATCGATGAGCAAACAGGATTCCAGGAAAAAGTAATTTCTGAGGCTAGAAATAAAAAATTAATTCCAACTTTATTGGTTTACGGTAAAGAAGGTGAATTGATTCGTTCGTATAACTTACCAGTAGGAGCCCACCTTATGGTTGAGAACGGTGAGAAAATTAAAGCAGGTAAAGTATTGGTGAAAATCCCACGTCGTTCTTCTAAAGCAGGAGATATCACGGGAGGTCTACCAAGAATTACTGAGCTTCTTGAGGCTCGTAACCCTTCTAACCCAGCGGTTGTTTCTGAAATTGACGGTGTTGTATCTTTTGGAAAAATCAAAAGAGGTAACCGTGAGATTGTTATCGAATCTAAATTTGGTGAGATTAAAAAGTATTTAGTTAAACTTTCAAGCCAGATCTTAGTACAGGAAAATGACTTCGTAAGAGCAGGAGTACCATTGTCTGACGGTGCAATTACACCAGATGATATTTTAAGAATTCAAGGACCAGCTGCTGTTCAACAGTACCTAGTAAATGAAATTCAAGAGGTATACCGTTTACAAGGGGTAAAAATTAATGACAAGCACTTTGAGGTAGTTATTCGTCAAATGATGCGTAAAGTAAGAGTTCAGGATCCGGGAGATACATTATTTTTAGAAGATCAATTGATTCACACTAAAGATTTCATCGTTCAAAACGATAAATTATATGGTATGAAAGTAGTTGAAGATTCTGGAGACTCTGCCGTATTGAAACCAGGTCAGATTATTTCTCCTCGTGATTTACGTGATGAGAACTCATTGCTAAAACGAAATGATAAAAATCTTGTTGTAGCAAGAGACGTAATTACTGCAACTGCAACGCCAGTTTTACAAGGTATTACAAGAGCTTCGCTACAAACTAAATCATTCATCTCTGCTGCTTCCTTCCAGGAAACAACAAAAGTACTTAACGAAGCTGCTGTAGCTGGTAAAGTAGATGATTTAGAAGGATTAAAAGAAAATGTAATTGTTGGACACAGAATTCCTGCAGGAACTGGTATGAGAGAATACGATAACACTATTGTAGGATCTAAAGACGATTACAATGAAATGATGGCTAATAAAGAAGAATACATTTATTAATTAGGAAACTATGAGTAATCCGAAACAACAACAAGAGCAAATCAATATTGAGTTAGACGAAACAATTGCAGAGGGAATTTATTCTAATCTTGCAATTATCAATCACTCATCATCAGAGTTTGTTTTAGATTTTGTAAGCATTATGCCGGGTATTCCTAAAGCCAAGGTAAAGTCAAGAATTGTTTTGACACCACAACATGCTAAAAGATTATTAAAAGCAATTGGTGAGAATATTCATCGTTTTGAAGCCGCTCATGGCGAGATCAAAGAGACAGAACAAGCACCAATCCCGCTTAATTTTGGTCCAACAGGACAAGCATAAATTCTTAAAGCCCCATTTTTTAATGGGGCTTTTTTATTTCAGGTAAAATCACAATAGATGTATTTCAACGGATTTAGCCTTCCTTTGGTCGGATAAATTTCCTGTTTGGGATTTATTATTCTAAATTGGTTTCTCCTAATAAAATGGGATTAATTTGTTGGATATAATAAACTATTAAGGTTGCATTAATTCAAATTAAAAAAAAGCGCTAATTATTAGCGCTTTTTTTATGCATTTCTGTGTCGTTTTTATCCAGCAATAGTATTCTGGGCTAAAATTATTTTATCTTCTTCCCAACCTTTTTACCAGAAATGTACTCTATATAAGTAAATAAGGATCTGAAAGAGATCTTAACTTAAAAAAGTGCGATATGAAAAAGAAATTCACCCTAGCAATAGCAAGTCCTTGTTCTGAAAATTTTAATAAAATGATTCCCAATGCAACAGGTTCGTTTTGTAATTCATGTGCGAAAAACGTAATTGATTTGAGTAAAAAATCAAATGCTGAAGTAGCTAAATTCATCGCAGAGACAAAAGATACCAATATTTGTGCCCGCTTGCGGGCAGCACAATTAGATCATGAGTTTGAACATCATCAGACATCGGGAATTAATAAGCTGAAATACGCCGCAGTGGCCGCTTCACTTTTATTGGCTTCCAATGTATCGGGACAGGAAAAAACGAGCGTTAAAACTGAAATAGTGAGTCCAAAACCAGGCAAGCATCTAATGGGTAAAGTTGCCTATCATCATAATGTTAGAGAGGAATTATTGATAACAGTTAAGGGAAAATTATTAGATGCTACCACAAATAAGCCATTTGCCCGAAAAAACTATCCAAATTTAGAACTAAGAATTAATGATTCTGAAAACACCTATAGAATAAATGCTAAAACCGGAGAGTTTTCTATTGCTGTAAAAGTTTTAAAAAGCAGCAAAAGTCTAATAGTTACCATAACAGGTGATGATTATTACCTTTCAAAAGAAATACCTTTTGCAATAGAGTCCGTTAAGAATAATATTTTAGTGCAAGATATCATTGTTGGGGAAGGAGAACTTACTAAAATTATGATTGCCGGAGGATTAGGCATCAACTATAAGTAATATCTTTTGGGATTTAATACAAAAAGGCTGTCTTAATTTTTAGACAGCCTTTTTAGGTATTTTTCTTTTAAAGAAAATATTAATCAAATTCCGAGGTAAAGAATAACTTCACACTTGGATATTTGTTTTGAGTCATTTGAATTGTAAAGTCAGAATCAGCTAAGAATACTAATTGGCCGTATTTATCATGAGCGAGGAATTTCTGTTTGATACGTTTGAATTCTTTGAATTCGTCATTTTTAGCATCATCAGGTTTTACCCAGCACGCTTTATGAACCGGGAAGTTTTCATAGGTACATTTAGCGCCATATTCATGCTCTAAACGATATTGGATAACCTCATATTGAAGCGCTCCAACAGTTCCGATTACTTTACGGTTGTTCATCTCCAGTGTAAACAACTGCGCCACACCTTCATCCATTAACTGATCAACTCCTTTTTCTAATTGCTTAGCTTTCATAGGATCAGCATTGTTGATGTATCTAAAGTGCTCTGGAGAGAAACTCGGAATTCCTTTGAAACTCATGATTTCACCTTCTGTTAGCGTATCACCAATTTTAAAGTTTCCTGTATCGTGCAGACCAACGATATCCCCTGGATATGAAATATCAACGATTTCTTTTTTCTCAGCAAAAAAGGCATTTGGGCTGGAGAATTTTAAATTTTTCTTTTGGCGAACATGGTAATAGGGTTTGTTTCTTTCGAAAGTTCCCGAAACGATTTTAATAAATGCCAAACGGTCTCTGTGTTTTGGATCCATATTAGCGTGGATTTTAAAAACAAAACCAGTCATTTTTTCTTCAGTAGGATCTACCAGGCGAGTTTCAGAATCTTTTGGTCTTGGAGAGGGAGCGATTGTTACAAAACAATCCAGGAGTTCGCGAACTCCAAAATTATTCAAGGCCGAACCAAAAAATACAGGCTGCAGTTTTCCGTCTAAATAATCCTGACGATCAAATTTTGGATATACTTCATCGATGAGTTCCAATTCTTCACGCAATCTATCAGCTGGTTTTGCGCCAATAATTTTTTCCAGTTCAGGGCTTTGAACATCAGAGAAAGCAATAGTTTCTTCGATGTTTTTACGGCTGTCTCCACTAAAAAGATTAATGTTTTGCTCCCATAAATTGTAAATTCCCTGAAAGTCATACCCCATACCAATAGGGAAACTCAAAGGAGTAACCGTTAGACCTAGTTTTTGCTCTACTTCATCCATTAAGTCAAAAGCATCTTTTCCTTCACGGTCTAATTTATTGATGAAAACAATCATCGGGATATTTCTCATTCTACAAACAGCTACTAATTTTTCCGTTTGTTCCTCGACCCCTTTTGCAACGTCGATTACAACAATAACACTATCAACAGCTGTTAAAGTTCTAAAAGTATCTTCGGCAAAATCCTTGTGTCCGGGAGTATCAAGAATGTTGATTTTTTTCTCTTTATAATTAAAAGCAAGTACGGATGTTGAAACCGAAATACCTCTTTGGCGTTCGATTTCCATAAAATCACTGGTTGCTCCTTTTTTAATTTTATTGTTTTTTACAGCTCCTGCTTCCTGAATTGCCCCTCCAAATAACAATAACTTCTCTGTTAGAGTTGTTTTACCGGCATCGGGATGCGATATAATTCCAAATGTTCTTCTGCGTTGTATTTCTTTTAAAAAGCTCATATTTCGTATAAATAGGTTGCAAAAGTACTATTAATTACGGCTTAATAAAAATATTCACTTCTTAAATTAGGAAGTCTCTGGTTTTATTTGAGCCAAGTTGTAAGCAAAAAATAAGGCTGTCTTTTTAGAACAGCCCTGAAATTATTAATTTTTAAATTATTGATTAAGTGACCAAACAGTATATCCTTTTGGCGGACATTGAATTTTTACCCATTTATCAGCCTGTGTTGTTGGATACCAAGTAGATGCTCCGGTGAAGTCCTTAATTTGAGCGTTTGTCCAATTGGTCTGAATCCATCGTTCTTGCCAGGAATTTGAATTGTTAATGTAAACTACCAATCCAGGATTTCCGTTATATCCATTTCTTCTGGCCACATATTCATCATCATCTGAATATAAAATTGAAGTGGTACCCGTTGCTTTGTTGTTATGAATCCAGATCAGGTTGTTTAATTTGTTTTTATCGAGCCATTCCTCGTAATCTCTATAGAATATTGTTGGATATCCTTCGTGAGTCAGGATATAAGAATAGGCTAGAAGTTTATTGGAAATTTCGTCTGTATCATGATTGGTTACAAATGTCACAGCTTTGTATGGATTTCTCTTCCACATCATATCATCATTTAAGAGAGCCAGATTATTTCCGTCAAAAGCATCATTCATTTTATAATAACACGCAAAATCAAAAACAGAACTATTGGCATTATTGGCCCAGTCATTGAGTACATTTACATTGGAATCCCATAATTCTCCAACCGAGAAGCCCCCTACATTCGCATTCCATGCATTTACGACCCAGGCGCCAAATCCTTTGACGTAATCAAATCTCCAGCCGTCAAATTTCATGGTATTTTTGTAATATTTACCCACTGCGTCAGCTCTTAGCCAAAGCCAATCCTGTACATGAGGATTTGCGTGGCATAAGTCCGGGAAACCGCCAAAAGCACCTTCGTCATTATTGCCGTAACTATTTTTATAAAAGTCATTATAATTACGGGTGAATTTTCCTGAAGCAACCCCACTAAAATTGGTCCAGGTATTGGTTCCCGTAAAGGGATTCGCTTCAGATTGTCCGCCACTATTGTGATTAATGACAATATCAGCATATACCTTTATATTTTGGGCATGTGCATTGGTAATTAAACTCACCAGTTCGGTTTTGGAACCAAAACGGGTTTCGACAGATCCATTTTGATTGTAATCTCCAAAATCAAAGTAATCAGTTGGATCGTATCCCATAGAAAAAGCTCCGTTTTGAGCCTTAGAGGCTGGCGGAAGCCAAATAGATCCAATTCCTGCATTACCCCAGGCGGCTACTTTACCACTTAGGGTGTTCCACCAATTTCCTCCCGCAGGTACATCCCAATAAAAAGCCTGCATCATAACGCCACCTCCGGGATTATCAACGTATTTTCCCGTTTGGGAGGAACTGGAAGTTCCCGTGCTAAAAGGTTTTCCCTCGTGATGCGTAACATTAATAATCTCAAATTGCTCACTCTTTGCCTGTGAGTCCGCTTGGTTTGTTTCGTTTTGCGAGCAGGAATAAAGGAATGCAGTTGTTAATGCAAGCAAATACATCTTTACAATAGGTTTTTTCATAATAAGATTTGGTTTAGGTTAGATAATAAAGTTTTTAATTTGATATTTATTAAAGGTTTTACAATGGTTATTCGTAATTTTTGTATCTAATAATTATCAATTATTCATCTAAAGTATAGGTTTTTTGATTCGGTTTGTTTTTATAGGAAAATATTTATATCACGAAAACGTTGTAGTATTGATAACTTTTTTTATTTCACCAAAAGTTTGCTTCTTTTAAATTGATTTAAAATATTGCTCAAATAGGTCTTTGTGAGTGTTCTGGCAAGGATTTAGGCCTTTTTTTAAAGAGATTAATCGCATGGAAAGAGTTCTTATGTATGAAATTCAGCGATCATCCCTATAATTTTTTGTTAATAGTATAGCCGATAGTTGTATTATGTAATTGAATTGTTATTTTTGTTCGTTATAAGTTAAAAAGAACTAGATCTTAATTATTTAGTATTTTCAGTAGAATATAGGGGAAATACATTTAAAGTGATTGTGGTTTAAAACGAAATTCTAAAGCAAGATCTTTACATTCAAATTAAATTTAAAATAATGTTATTAAAAAAATTACAGTTAAAAACAATTGATTACAAATTAGTGTTGACAATGTGTTTTTTATTTTTTTTCAACTCAATCATTTCGGCTCAGGAAATTATTAAAGATACTGTGATCCAGAAACCAGTTCAACTTAAAACTGGACAGAAGCAAAAAGTTGACGGTATTATAGCCAATGTGGGAGATTATATTGTTTTAGATTCAGATATTGATAAGGCATATTTAGAAATTAGTGCTCAGGGAGGTTCTGTAAAAGATATTACAAGATGCCAGATGCTTGGTAAACTTTTAGAAGATAAATTGTACGCGCACCAGGCGATTCAGGATAGTATCGTTGTGAGTGATGCAGAGATAAGAGGCATGATGGATGACCGATTGAATTATATGATTCAGCAGGTAGGAGATATCAATAAAGTGGTTGCTTATTATAAGAAAAATTCGGTAGAAGAATTTAAAACTTATTTTTCCGATATCTTAAAGGAGCAAAAATTAGCTTCTGAAATGACCAAGAAAATTGTTGACGCTGTAGAAATTACTCCGGAAGAAGTTCGTAATTTCTTTAAGAAAATACCAAAAGAGGAATTGCCAACTTTTGGAGCTGAAATGGAAGTAGCACAAATCGTGGTAGAACCTAAAGTTTCTGCAGAAGATGAGCAAAAGGTAAAAGACAGATTAAATGCCATCAGAAAAGATGTTCTTGAAGGTTCAAGCTTTGCAACAAAAGCAGTTTTGTATTCGCAAGATCCGGGATCTTCACCAAATGGAGGGTTTTATAAAATGACCAGAAAAACTCCATTTGTAAAAGAGTTTAAAGATGTTGCTTTTAGTTTAGGAGAAGGAGAGATTTCAGAGCCTTTTAAAACTAATTTTGGATATCATATTATTATGGTAGACAAAATAAAAGGTCAGGAAGTGGAGTTACGTCATATTTTAATTGCACCTACAGTTTCTGAGACAGCTTTGAAAGATGCAAAAGAGAGAATTACCAATATCAGAAATAAAATAGAAAACAAAGAAATTACTTTTGCTGAGGCTGCCAGAACTGAATCTGATGAAAAAGAGACAAGAGCAAACGGTGGAACATTGATCAATCCTAATACTCAGGATACACGTTTTGAGTTAACTAAAATGGATCCAACTCTATACAGCCAGGTTTCTAATCTGAAGGATAATGAAATTTCTCAGCCGGTTTTAAATACAGATGATAAAGGTAAAAAGACTTACAAGTTAATTACTATCACCAATAGAATTGATGCCCATACGGCTGATTATGCTAAGGATTATACTAAGATTAAAGAATTAGCATTGAAAGAAAAACAAATCACAACAATCTCAAAGTGGTTTGATACTAAAATAAAAGATACTTACATTAAAATTATTGGAGAGTACAGAGATTGTAATTTTGTGTACAACTGGTTGAAAAAATAAGTTTTATTAAATAAATAAAAAGAGTTAGTTTTATGAATTCATAAAGCTAACTCTTTTCAATTTTAAAAATATATCTAAATGTCTGACGTAGCAGCAATTCATAATTTAGTTCAGAAACGAAATGAATTAAAAACCGAAATAGCCAAAATCATTGTGGGCCAGGATGAAGTTGTAGACCAAATTTTACTTTGTATTTTCTCAGGCGGACACGCACTTTTGATAGGTGTTCCGGGATTGGCAAAAACCTTAATGATCAATACTTTGGCGCAAGCCTTAGGATTGGATTTTAAAAGAATTCAGTTTACGCCTGATTTAATGCCGTCTGATATTTTAGGAAGTGAAATTTTGGATGAAAACAGACAGTTTAAATTTATAAAAGGACCCATCTTCTCAAATATCATTTTAGCCGATGAGATCAATAGAACGCCACCAAAAACGCAGGCCGCTTTACTGGAAGCCATGCAGGAACGCTCGGTTACCATTGCCGGACAAAATTATAAGTTAGATTTACCTTATTTTGTATTGGCCACTCAAAACCCAATTGAGCAGGAAGGAACTTATCCCTTGCCAGAAGCGCAATTAGATCGTTTTATGTTTGCTATAAAGCTAGAATATCCAACTTTTGAAGAGGAAGTTCAGGTAGTAAAACGCACAACATCTGATGCTAAAACAACCATTAATCCACTCTTTACGGCTCAGGAAATTATCGATTTTCAGCATTTGATTCGCAGAATACCCGTTGCCGATAATGTGATTGAATACGCCGTAACCCTGGTGAGTAAAACTCGTCCTGATAATGCATTGTCGAATGATTTTGTGAAAAATTACCTGGATTGGGGAGCAGGACCAAGAGCCTCTCAAAACCTAATTCTGGCAGCTAAAGCCCACGCAGCTTTTAATGGGAAATTCTCACCGGACATAGAAGATGTAAAAGCGGTTGCCACGGGAATTTTACGACACAGAATTATTAAAAACTACAAAGCAGATGCTGAGGGAATAACCGAAGAGATTATTATCCAGAAGCTAATGTAAATAATAAGTAAAATAGCAATAGAAAAAGCCTGATCATAAATTGTGATCAGGCTCTTTTTTTAGAACAATTTTGTAATGCTGGTCTGGTTTACCAGTCGCACAGATTTATTGTAAAAAAGTTTGATTAGAAGTACTTCTGCAAGCGAAGTGTATTTTATATTATCGCATTCGTACCACCAATATGAGAAGTACTCAATATTGTTTTTCTCCATTCTTACCTGCCATATTTTTTCATGGTCCGAATAAATAATTTTCGATTCGATAATTTTATACCCCGTTCCTGTCCAGCAGATCAAAGGATTGTGCGATGGGGTTTTAATATAGATAAGTTTTTCAGGAGTTACAATTTTAAAAACTTCTGGACTTATCCAGATTCCTTTTTCAAGATTATAAGTTGCATTTAAATTTTCGAGCAAATTATGTTTCAATTCTTTTTTGATTTCTAAGCTGGTTACCAGTACAATTGAAAATGCTATTGAAATAAGAAAGAAGGCAGATTTATTAGAATTTGAATGAAGTGTTTCTTCTTGATTAGGTTTGAAAAAACCAATGAAGAATAACATTGGTATAATTTGATAAAATACAAAACAAAGTAAACCAATAGTGTAATGTAAAGTATTCTCTTCTGTGCAATTAAATAAAATTAAAGTTACGATTCTGAAATAATTCGAAATGATATTGAATAAAATCACCGCAAAACAGAACAGGAAGATTTGTTTTAAATTGAAATATTTATGTTGTTTTCGTTCTTCCAGAGTCAGTAAAAAAGCTCCAACTAGCAAACCGGTTTTAAACATCGACAATCCCATACATGCCGTATCTATAGTGATTTTCGCATTGTTGATATAAAAATTAACACCTTCGATCTTTGTTATTGGGATGAAATCTTTTAAAGTGAGATATACGCCATAACAAAGAGCTTGTTTGATTTCTACAGTCAAATAATCAAAAAAAGTACTGAAAACAGATGAGAATAATAAAATACAGATAAAGGCGATGAATGAAAATTTTCTGGTAAGACTATAATATAAAAAGCAGGCTAGCAATGCTAAAGCTAAAAAATGCAAAGATTTGGTATGCAAACGAAAACTTATAAATTCTAATATGAAAATTAAAACTAAAAGAGGGTAGCTTATATTAAATGAAGTTTTTCTACCCCCAATTAGAAACAATACGATTGAAAATACAATTCCAAAGAGATTACTATCAAGCCCGGACATCACTATATTCGAGTTAATAGCCAGTAAACAAGCCAGAATCAATAGGGCAATTGCGTTTTTGTATTGAAATATAAAATTCATTAGATAGTTTGCTTTTTGTTTTTTCTGTAATAGAAGAAAAGTATTGTAGATCCCAGAATAATCAGTAACCATTCGTGTGGTTCAGGAACAGCGCCATCGTTGTTTATAGAGGCATTTCCTAGTGTATCAACGTTTTTCTCAATTCCGTTATTTTTGTAATCTGCATCAGTTTCAAGAACAATCAGAGAAGATATTGGCGAGACAATATTGGCGTCTTTTGCCAGGTCTACATATTGGTTTTGAACCAGTGAATCATTCTGAATTTTGACTTGTTGGTCTAATACTTTTCCAAAAGCATACATTCTGTAAATATGATTTGGTCCATTGCTTTTAAGAGTGCCGGTTTGCGCGCTTTCTACAATCGACATATTTGCAGGTTCTATATTGACCGTGTTAGTTGCTGTTGTAAATAGAATAAATTGATTTTTATCAATGAGTTCTAAGCTGTTTTTTAAACTGGTCTGAAAGTAATCTACATATTTTTGCTCCTTGACAGTCTGCCAAAACGGGTTGATATCCGATGAGATATTAATGACTTTTAAATTTCTCTCTTTTGTTTGGGTTCTTATTTTCTTTAAATAACGGGAATCTTCAAGTTCCTCAAAATTGGCCGAAAACGTACCGCATTTTGTAATGATTAAGCTCTTCGGAGTCATTTTATAAAGAGGCAGTAAAGAATATTGCAGATCTTCAAATTCTAATGCGATAGCTTTAAAATTGTCTTTGTTGATTTCTTTTTTTTGTCCATTTAGGATAACAAACAAATTCGTTTTATTTAAGTCCACAAAAGATTCTATTTGTTTGGTTGTCCAGCTGCTATTTAAATCTAGTATAATTTCAGAAGGTCTAAACGAGATAGCTGTTTTCTCAATGTCTCTGACCTTATAAACTTTATCTTTCCAGACAAAGGAATTTGATTCTAGAGTTTTAGATAATGGCATAGTGGCTTCCCAGTGGTCTAGTCCTTTGGATTGATTGATGTAATGGTCTTTATTGAGTTCAAAATCTTTGCTGGTTTCTATTTTTGTATTTCCAAGAGTCTGGATTCTTGATATGGTTTGGGCGTTGGAAATATTCGGGCCTTTTATAGATAGACTTTGGTATTTCATTTGATTGTCTTCCACTTTTAAAGGAGTTGTAAAACCACATTTAAAGGTGCGTGGGGTTTTATAGTTAATGGGAAAAACCCTGACAACCACTTTATTTCCTTCTTTCCATTGCATTAAAGAGGGATCGCGGTATTCTACACCAACAATTTGTTTGTACGCCGCTTTAGCTTTTTCTTTCGTAGTGAGAACTCCTTTTCTTTCCATTCCGTTTACCCATAATGATAAGGATGTTGCCACAGAGCCTTCCGGTAATTGAAAAGAATAAATAGCCTCCTTGTCGTTTCTCGAGGATTCTTGCTCGCAGGCAATTTTCATTGTGATCTCCGTATAGGCCAAGCGTGCTTGGGGATAGATTTTCACATCTTCTTTAATGCTTTTGGTAAATAAATCATCTCCGCTCCATAATTGTTCTTCGGTTTCTAATCGTTTATCAAAGTTTGATTTTAGAATGTTTATTTTATCATCGTAATCCAGATTAAGGTCCTGGCAAAACAAATAGGCAATAGATATAAACGGATTATGAATTTTACGCTCGTTGAATTGTTTGCTGCCAAAGGAATTAAAAGAGCTAAAAGAAAATATATCGTGAAGCGGAATGTATATGATGTCTTTTTTTAATAGAATTTCGTTAAAGAAATTAGGCTTTAAATTCTGTGAAACGGAGATGTAATGTGGCAGCTCATTGTTTTGGTCAAATGAATTGATAGTATTCAATTGAGTTATTTTTCTGCTTTCAATATTTAATCCTACAGTAAAGAGGATCATGCTAATTAATACCACCAAAAATCCTCCGCTAAAACAAACAGCATAATTTTTATTGTTATTGAGATATTTAATAATTGTGATTGTATGGATAATAATAACAAGCGCCGGTACCAAGCCATAGAATCCTATCCCTAAGGCCAAAAGCCCCATAAAAGAGAATGGCATAATGGGAATGAGGTAAAGCGCAAAATATAAGATAATTGAGAACGATACACCATTTATGAAAAAGGCGATAGCGGTATTTGCTTTTTGATCTGAATTTCTGTAAATAAAAAAATTAGAGAGACAAAAAGCAAGAGTGGCTAAATAAACCCATAGGGGCAGATCCTGAAAAACAGGGATAAATGTATTTAGGCTAAAGCAGCCAATAAACCAGTTTAGGATCAGGAAAGGAACTAAGTGAATATAGGTTTGTTTTTTTCTAAGAATTAAAAAAGAAATTCCAATTCCATATACAAATTCGAATATGAGACTTAGTACATCAATGGATTGATAATTACGAAAATGATGCTCTTGAGAGAGAAGAGCGATAATTAGGAAAATGCTGCTTAGTAGTGTTACAATTAAACTAATTACTACTCCTGGTTTTTGAGTGTAATATTGTAAAATATCTAATTTGTGTTTCATAGTTGTATTTATTTAAAAGTACTTTGAATTGCAAAGCTATGAAATAATTTGAATTACAAGTTTTTTATTTGATTTTTTTTGGATGTGATAAAAAAGGGAAAAATGAGCAATTGATTTTTTTTAAAATGCAGAAGAAAAAGTGGGAATAAAGGATCACTATAACGTTATAATTGCTTATTTAGAACCATTCTTTACTGAAATAGAGGTAAAATCTGACTTCATTTATAACAGCAAATTCCGACTTTGTTAAAGAAAAGATTTTAAAATATCAATAATTTATTTTTTTAATTCAAAATTGATATTTTGACAAAAACAAGCAGTGAAAATCGTTTTTTAGCAATAATAATTTTTGAAAAGCCGACTTCTATTATATTTTTTTTAATTGTCGGCTTTAATACCTAAATTTGCGTACAAAAAAAATAAAATACCTAGAAAAGACTTTTATTATGAATATTTATCAGGATTACATCCAAGAGATTGAAGAACGAAAAGGTCAAGGGCTTAACCCGAAACCAATTGACGGAGCTGAATTATTGAGCGAAATCATTGAACAAATTAAAGATGTGAATAATGAGTACAGAGAAGATTCTCTTAACTTTTTTATTTATAATGTTGTACCGGGAACCACTAGTGCCGCTGGTGTGAAATCTCAATTTTTAAAGGAAATTATTCTCGGTGAATTCGTAGTAAAAGAAATAACACCTGCATTTGCTTTTGAGTTATTATCTCATATGAAAGGTGGATCTTCCATCCGAGTACTACTAGATTTAGCCCTTGGAGAGCATACTTCTATTGCAAAACAAGCTGCAGAGGTTCTCAAGTCACAAGTGTACCTTTATGAGGCAGACACAGATCGTCTAAAAGAAGCATTTAAAGAAGGTAACCCAATTGCTATAGAGATTATCAAAAGTTACGCTCAGGCAGAGTTTTTTACAAAACTGCCAGAAGTAGTGGAAGAAATTAAAGTAGTTACTTATATCGCTGGTGAAGGAGATATTTCGACAGATTTACTTTCTCCGGGTAACCAGGCGCACTCACGTTCTGACCGTGAACTTCATGGTAAATGTATGATTACACCTCAGGCGCAAGAAGAAATCAAAGCATTACAGGCAAAACATCCTGACGCGAGCGTTATGTTGATTGCTGAGAAAGGTACAATGGGTGTAGGTTCATCAAGAATGTCAGGAGTAAACAACGTGGCACTTTGGACAGGTAAACAAGCAAGCCCGTATGTTCCATTTATCAATATTGCCCCAATTGTTGCGGGAACAAACGGAATTTCTCCAATTTTCCTAACAACTGTTGATGTTACTGGTGGTATTGGTTTAGATCTTAAAAACTGGGTTAAAAAGCTGGATGCAGAAGGAAACATTATTCGAAATGAGAATAATGAACCAATTCTTGAAGAAGCTTACTCTGTGGCTACAGGAACTGTACTTACAATAAACACAAAAACAAAAAAATTATACAACGGTGATCAGGAATTGATAGACATCTCTAAGGCATTCACGCCTCAGAAAATGGAATTTATCAAGGCTGGAGGATCATATGCAATTGTATTTGGTAAAAAGCTTCAAACATTAGCAGCTAAAATTTTAGATATTGAGGCTCCTCTTGTATTTGCTCCATCAAAAGAAATTTCTATTGAAGGGCAAGGACTTACAGCGGTAGAGAAAATCTTTAACAGAAATGCTGTTGGAATCACTGCCGGTAAAGTATTACATGCAGGTTCTGATGTTCGTGTAGAAGTAAATATCGTAGGATCTCAGGATACGACCGGTCTTATGACAGCTCAGGAATTAGAATCTATGGCTGCTACCGTAATTTCGCCAATTGTTGACGGGGCTTACCAATCAGGATGTCACACCGCTTCGGTATGGGATAAAAAAGCTCAGGCAAATATTCCAAAACTGATGAAATTCATGAACGATTTTGGTTTAATCACAGCTCGTGATCCAAAAGGAGTGTATCACGCAATGACAGATGTAATTCATAAAGTTCTGAATGACATTACAATTGATGAGTGGGCGATCATTATTGGTGGTGACTCTCATACAAGAATGTCAAAAGGTGTTGCTTTTGGTGCTGACTCAGGAACAGTTGCTCTTGCACTGGCTACAGGTGAGGCTTCAATGCCGATTCCGGAATCTGTAAAGGTGACTTTTAAAGGTGAGATGAAAGACTACATGGACTTCCGTGATGTTGTTCATTCAACGCAAGCTCAAATGCTTAAAAAGTTTGGTGGAGAGAATGTTTTCCAGGGAAGAATCATCGAGGTTCATCTTGGAACTCTAACTGCTGACCAGGCCTTTACATTTACAGACTGGACTGCAGAGATGAAAGCAAAAGCGTCTATCTGTATTTCTGAAGATGATACCTTAATTGAATCATTGGAAATTGCGAAAAGCAGAATCCAGATCATGATCGACAAAGGAATGGACAATGAAAAACAAGTTCTTCAGGGATTGATCAATAAGGCAGATAAGAGAATCACAGAGATCAAATCAGCTGAAAAACCAGCGTTGACTCCAGATGCAAATGCGAAGTATTATGCTGAAGTTGTAGTGGATTTGGATCAGATTATCGAGCCAATGATTGCTGATCCGGACGTAAACAATGTTGATGTTTCTAAAAGATATACCCACGATACCATCAGACCTCTTTCTTTCTACGGAGGAGAGAAAAAAGTAGATCTTGGATTTATCGGATCTTGTATGGTGCACAAAGGTGATATGAAGATTTTAGCTCAAATGCTTAAAAATATAGAAGACCAACACGGTAAGGTTGAGTTCAAAGCGCCTCTTGTAGTAGCGCCACCTACATATAACATTGTAGATGAACTTAAGGCTGAAGGTGACTGGGAAGTTTTACAAAAATACTCTGGTTTTGAATTCAACGATAATGCGCCTAAGGGAGCAGCGCGTACTGAATATGAGAACATGTTATACTTAGAGCGTCCTGGATGTAACCTTTGTATGGGGAACCAGGAAAAAGCGGCAAAAGGAGATACTGTAATGGCAACTTCAACGCGTCTTTTCCAGGGAAGAGTTGTAGAGGATACTGAAGGTAAAAAAGGAGAGTCATTACTTTCTTCTACACCGGTAGTAGTTTTATCTACAATTTTAGGAAGAACTCCTACACTTGCTGAATATACAGCAGCAGTAGATGGTATTAGCCTTACCAGATTTGCACCTTCTCATAAATTGCTGGTAATGTAATTTACCATTAGTTATAATCATTATATATAAAAAGCCCGAGTTGATAAACTCGGGCTTTTTCTTTTCTGGCTGCTCTATTTTTTGTAACTTGTCATGTTGAAAATAAAAAAAAACAAAAACAATTATACTTATGGCTTTTGATATTGAAATGATAAAAAAAGTGTATGAGAACATGCCGGATCGTGTTGATAAAGCACGCGAGATTGTTGGTCGTCCACTTACATTAACAGAGAAAATTTTATACAATCACCTTTGGGAGGGAAATCCAACAAAGGCGTTTGGCAGAGGAGTAGATTATGTTGATTTTGCGCCCGATCGTGTAGCGTGTCAAGATGCAACTGCTCAAATGGCATTATTGCAATTTATGCACGCCGGAAAAGCTAAGGTGGCAGTACCTACAACAGTGCACTGTGATCACTTGATTCAGGCAAAAGTAGATGCTGCAACGGATTTGGCCAGAGCAAAAACACAAAGCAACGAAGTTTTCGACTTCTTGTCCTCAGTTTCTAATAAATACGGAATTGGTTTTTGGAAACCCGGAGCCGGAATTATTCACCAGGTAGTACTAGAGAATTACGCTTTCCCTGGAGGAATGATGATTGGTACGGATTCCCATACTGTAAATGCAGGTGGATTGGGAATGGTAGCTATTGGTGTTGGTGGAGCAGATGCTGTAGACGTTATGTCTGGTATGGCCTGGGAATTAAAATTTCCTAAATTAATTGGAGTAAAACTAACTGGTAAATTATCAGGTTGGACAGCTCCTAAAGATGTTATCCTAAAAGTTGCCGGTATCTTGACTGTAAAGGGAGGAACTGGCGCTATTGTTGAATATTTTGGAGAAGGTGCAACTTCTATGTCATGTACTGGTAAAGGTACTATTTGTAACATGGGAGCAGAGATTGGAGCTACAACTTCAACTTTTGGATATGATGATTCTATGAGTCGTTACCTTCGTTCTACAAGCAGAGCCGATGTTGCCGATGCTGCAGATAAAATAGCTCCATACTTAACAGGAGATCCAGAAGTTTATGCTAACCCGGAGCAATATTTTGATCAGGTTATCGAAATCAACTTAACAGAATTAGAGCCACACTTAAACGGACCTTTTACACCGGATTTAGCTACGCCAATTTCTAAAATGAAAGAAGCAGCCATTAAAAACAACTGGCCATTACAAATCCAGGTAGGTTTAATTGGTTCATGTACCAACTCTTCTTATGAAGATATTGCCCGTGCAGCTTCTCTGGCCAGACAAGTAAGCGCTAAAAACTTAAAAACTAAATCTCAATTCACCATTACTCCAGGATCTGAAGTAGTACGCTATACCATCGAGAGAGACGGATTTATTGATACTTTCGAGAAAATTGGAGCTACTGTTTTTGCCAATGCCTGCGGACCATGTATTGGTATGTGGGACAGAGACGGCGCGGAGAAAGAGGAAAGAAACACCATTGTGCACTCTTTTAACCGTAACTTCTCAAAACGTGCAGATGGTAACCCAAATACTTTAGCATTTGTGGGTTCTCCGGAATTGGTAACCGCTATGGCTATTGCAGGAGATCTAGGTTTTAATCCTTTAACAGATACCCTAATTAACGAAGACGGAGAAGAAGTAAGACTTGAAGCCCCAACCGGAGACGAATTGCCTCCAAGAGGATTTGATGTTAAAGATCCGGGATTCCAGGTTCCGGCTGAAGACGGTTCAGGAGTTCAGGTTGTGGTAAGTCCAACATCTGAGCGTTTGCAACTATTAGCTCCCTTTGATGCCTGGGACGGTAAAAACATTACAGGTGCTAAATTGCTAATCAAAGCATTCGGAAAATGTACAACAGATCATATCTCTATGGCTGGTCCATGGTTGCGTTTCCGTGGACACCTGGATAATATTTCAAACAATATGTTAATTGGCGCTGTAAATGCATTCAACCAAAAAACAAACTCGGTTAAAAATCAATTAACAGGTACTTACGATGCCGTTCCTGCTGTAGCACGCGCGTATAAAGCCGCTGGGGTCCCTTCTATTGTTGTGGGAGATCATAACTATGGTGAGGGTTCATCTCGTGAGCATGCTGCAATGGAGCCACGTTTCTTGGGAGTTAAAGCAGTATTGGTAAAATCTTTTGCCCGTATTCACGAAACAAACCTTAAAAAACAAGGTCTTTTAGGATTAACATTCGCAAACGAAGCCGATTACGATAAAATTCAGGAAGACGATACTATTAATTTTACTGATTTAACTGAGTTCGCTCCAGGAAAACCATTAACATTAGAGTTTGTTCATGCCAATGGTACCAAAGATATCATCCTGGCAAACCATACCTACAATGCAGGTCAGATTGGCTGGTTTGTTGCAGGTTCAGCATTAAACCTAATTGCTGCCGGAAAAGCTTAAGCTTTAAGATTCAATTATACTAGAAACGCCCTGTGAGAACAGGGCGTTTTTTTATTTGTAGCTAATCTTTCCTAAACTTGGGGATTCGCAATGTCTTTTATGCTCAACCCCGCCATAAAACGATGCCGCTTCTATCTGGTCTAGGGCACTCGTTTTCATCAGAAGTTTTTGTTTCTTAATGGTTTTTAAGTCTTTTATATAATCTATCTTGAATAGAAATTATAAAAAAAGAATCTACCCGTTATCTTTAACTGAGCGTACTTCTTGCGGTAGAGTTTTAGATCTGGTAGGTTTTGTAATCTCAAATTCATTTACATCAATACTATATACCTTTGAAGCAGGCAATTTAGAAAAGCTATTGTCAATGCGTCCTGCTAAAATATATAGTTTATTATTGTAATAATGCATGGCTGAATATTTCAGAGGTAATCCAATTTCATATTCTTTCAATAGTTTTGTTTTTAGATCATAAACGCACATTTTTTGATCCTCAAAAAAATAAATAATATTGTCGTGATAAGTTATGGCAGGTCTTTCTAATGCAGAGAATAATTCTCCTTCGGTTTGCCATTTTTCCGTTGCTAGGTCAAAAGATTCTATTTGTGAGATTGGTTTTCCATTATTTCCTCCGACAAGATAAATTTTATCTTCAACCAAAACTCCTGATGTTTCTTTTGCTATCGGCATATGGGTAAGTTCATACCAATAACCTGAAGAAATGTTATATAAATGCACTTTGTCTGTGAAATCCTTTAGGCCACTTTCGGTAGATTTTACAGAACCTCCCATTACAATAATATTGTCTTTATAAGTAAATGAAGCAAAATCAGCAGCCTGATGTGGATTTGTATGATCTGTTTTAACGGTTTGCTTCTCCAGGTCTACAACTTCAATTTGATCCTGCAGGTATTCCCAACTGCTTATTTTATTTACAAACATTTTTTTTCCGCCTATTACATAAATCAAATTGTTATAAAAATGAATGTTGTGATACGCCCTGTTTTGAAGTTTTAATTTGGCAATCTCCCAAGTATCAGTTTTAATATCATAGATACAAAGATCTTGTTTATAATGTCGTTTAGTCGAAGTATATTGCTCTTCATTTAAAAATTTCACCAAGTCCATATCGGCTTTTTCTGATCGCGCTTTTTCCATATGGTTAATTTCAGGATAAGCATCTCCGCCACTAACATAAATTTTGCCATCTTGCACAAGGGAGCCAAATGAGAATATACGATGTTTTAAAGAAGTCAATTGGGTAAAGGAAAGTTTAGATTGTAGTTTTTGATCGGCAGCAATAGTTACGCCTGACAAATTCTCAATATTTTCTTCAAGAGTAACTATAAAGTTTTGCTTTGCCAGATAGCTTAAAGAGATTCGTGTAGTAGTGTAACCAATGTGAGAAAACTCTAAGATTTCATCGCTATTGTATTTTGTAAGAAGTTTTAAAGAAAACGCACCATTTTCATCTGATATCGTTCCCACTTTGCTGGATAGCGCCAGGATATTGGTGTTTTCAAGTGGAAGATTGTTGTTTGTAGAAACTATTGTTCCCTTTATAGTCTGAGCAAAGGATAATAAAGGAAAAAGAATAAAAATTAAAAGTAATTTTTTCACACTGTTTTTGAATTAAGGTTAGTTCTTGGTCGAGAAAGACAATTGGTATTCTAAAAATATTCGCACAATTTTTATGCCGAGAATATTGTTTGAAAGAAAATTAGTTTGTAATTTTTATAAACTATCGGCAAAAGAATATTTTGAAATAAGAGGTTTGTTCCATTATAATTGGCTTTTATTAAAAATAAATACATATTTTATAAAAGACCTGATTTCAAAGAGTTGGGACAATTTTTATCTTGACTAGATTAATTCGGGATAAATTTGTTGTTAAAAAACGTGTATCTTTTACATTAAAAGGGTAAATTCGCTTTTTACGTAATATATTTACATTTTTCTAGTTTATATTATTCAGGCGAAAAGTTATATTATTTAAACTTAAAGAAGTATTCATTAAACTTTAATAGGTATGGTTGTTAGATTAATTATAGTGTTGTTTTTTTTCAGTGTTGGTGTTTTTTCTCAGGAAAAGTTTATCAAGCACAAAATATCCAAAGGAGAAAACCTATCTGTAATTGCTAAAAAATATGGTGTAAAAACTAAAGATATCCAGGATGCCAATCCAGAGGCTCCTACGATTTTAAAATTAAATTCGGTGCTCTTAATTCCCAATACCAATAAAAAGGTCACTGCAAAAAAAACTGAAATTCTTGCCAGTACAACGCCCAGGGCAACTTTAAATTCAGATCAGCACGAAGTACAGCAAAAAGAAAACCTTTGGGTTATTTCAAAAAAATACAATGTTTCTGTTGATGAGTTAAAAAAAGCAAATCCGTCGCTGGAAAGCGAAGATCTGAAAATAGGACAGAAACTAACTATTCCCTCTAATGCTATTGCAGCGAGTGAAAAGACAAAGAAAAATCAGAACATAGAAAAGCCTGAAATAATCCCTTCAACAGATCTAGAAGTTCTCGTTGAGGTAAAACCAAAAGAAACAAAATATCTTATTGCCAAAAAGTACGGAATAACCGTTGCAGAATTAGAAAGGCAAAATCCATCTATTAAAAGAAAGTTGCCAGTTGGTTATCTTCTCAAAATTAGAACTTCAAAAGAAAAAGCAAATCAGGAAATAAAAGATACTGCTCTTGCAGCAGAAACTCAGATTGCTCAAAGCCCTGTTCTTACTTCAGATAATAAAGCTGCAACAGATGAAGTAAAGGGGGAAATTATACCCGCACAAAACGTTGAAGTATTAGTTGAGGTACAGCCAAAAGAAACAAAATATGCCATTGCCAAGAAATACGGAATAACTGTTGCAGAATTAGAGCGGCAGAATCCCTCTATCAAAGCTAAATTGCCTGTTGGTTATGTACTTAAAATTAATACATCAAAAGAAAAGGCCGATGAGGTGGCACTAGTTGCAACTCCGCAAATTAATGACAGTTTAGCAGGCACCCCGCAGGTAGCTGATAATTCAGGGGTTGAAAAAGATACAACTACAATATTTAGGGTTAGTAATCATTCGGATTTAGTGAATCAGTTGGTGATGAATGCAACTGAAAATATAGGAACTCGTTACCGCTCGGGCGGAACCACAAAAGCTGGTTTTGATTGTTCAGGATTAATGATTTGTACTTTTAATAATTTTGATATAAAATTACCCAGAAGTTCTATTGAGCAATCTCGTGTTGGTTTCAAAGTTGGGACAGAGGAAGCTCAAAAAGGAGATTTAATTTTCTTTAGAACCAATGGAAGACGACAAATCAATCATGTGGGAATGGTAGTTGAAGTAGCTGATGGAGAAATTAAATTTGTACATTCCTCAACTCATGGCGGTGTGATAATTTCTTCCACAAAAGAGCCCTATTATCAAAGAACCTTCACTCAGGTAAATCGCATTTTACAATAAAGTAAATCTTTCAGGTAAATTTTCTTTTAAATTCCTCAATGGGAAAAGGTTTGTTTAAAAATCCCGTAACATTATCATTTTTATTAATGTCTTGAAGTTCATCAGGATCTAAGGTTGATGAAAGCACGTAAATTTGAGTTTCTTGGCGGATCTCTTTATTTAGTTTTTGAAAAGCATTCAGGAATTCAAACCCATTCATTATTGGCATTTGTATGTCTAATAAAATAATTAGCGATTGATTCTTTTTTTTGGTTGTAAGCCACTCAATTCCCTCCTTGCCATTATTGGCAATGATAATTTGCTCGACGTGCAGTACTTTTTTTAATAATTGGCTAATCACAAGCTGATCAATCAAATTGTCCTCAATGACAAGAAAGATGGGGTTAGGTTCCATATTAGTTGGGTATTGTTACAACAAATCTGCTTCCAATTGTACTTTCAGAGAAAACCGAAATATTCCCTTGTATGTTTTCTATAGCTTCTTTTACGATATAGAGCCCTAATCCGGAACCTTTGTTCTTATTAGTACCAAAATACATCTCAAAGATATTATCTTTAAATTCTTCTTTAATTCCAATTCCGTTATCGGTGATTTCTATTTTATTGTAACCATCATCGAAATAGGTTTTGATATTGATAAACATTTCCTGTTTGTTGATATCGGCATATTTTATTGCGTTTGAAAGTAAATTTGAAATAATGATTCTCAAGCGCAACCCATCACTGTGAATCTGATCCACTAATAACTCCTGGGTAAAAGTGATTCGATTGGCATTTTCGATATGCATTAATTGTGAGATCGCCTCCCTGAATAATTCCTGTAAACTTACAGGCTCCATAACGACTTGTTTTCGCTTGTTCTTAGAGTAATCTATAATATCAATTATAAACTGATCCTGTTTGGTGAGGCTTTTGTGCATAAGATCTAAATAGGTCTTAATTTGGTCAATATCATCTTCTAGCTGGGTAATTTCAATTAATCCCTTTAAAGATGTTATAGGGGATCTCAAATCATGTGAGGCGCTATACACAAATCGGTCCAATTCACGATTCACGATAATCAGGTTTTCATTTTTGATCTCAATCTCTTTTTTAGAAACAAGCAGTCGTTTTACCATTATAGAATAATAGGAGCAGACACTTAGTACAATAATTAAGATAAATACAATATTGGTAATAATTAGAAGGCTTTTAATTTTACGTGTTCCTTCTCCTAAAGTATTGGAGAAGTTACGTTCATTAACGGTAAGTTTATCGCTGATTGAACTAATCTTATTTAGGAAATTTTTCTGGCTGGCAGCAGTTAATTGATTGTATTTTATCTGGGCGTTTATTTGTTGACCAACGATGAATAATTTAAAAATAAGTTCATCACCTTGGCCCCACTCATCAATGGCTTTTGCCAAAAAAGAGACTTGTTGAAAATTTACAAAAAGCCAGACAAGATCATCTAAATCATCTTTATGATTTCGGCCAATCAAAAATCCTTCTCGCGCGACTTTATTATCGCCTACCTTTAAAAGTGTTTTCCTGGCAATGCCATCCCCTTGAGGGACTTCTAATTCTTCTAAATATAATTTCCACTGGTTCTCATCTTTAGTATAAAGATAGGTGATCAGGTGTCTGGAAGCATCTTTTTGTCCTTTTGAGTAATGTGACTCTCCATTGACATAGGCCCTGTTAGCAGATAATATTTTGATGGTAAAAAAATTGATGCAAATAAGTAAGGCGCAGGAAACAAATACAATTATGAGAAGAATAAAAACATTGGGAAAACGTATGTTCTTAAAAAACGGATTCTTAGGCATAATTTTCAAGTTAGCAGGTTAGTGGCCTTATAAAAGTCTTTTGCTTTTGTTTTATTCTTCAGCATTTATCGTTTGGGGGCGATTATCCGTGTATTTTAAAAATGAACAACTGTTAATGAAATATTTTAGATGCAGTAATCAACTATCATTTTTATAAATTTAATAAAAAAAGGATATAGTTTTACAAATGAGTTATTTTTTCTTGTTAAATTTATTTTTAAAATTAATTAGTAATATAATTTACTGATTTTGTGAGTCTTATTATGTTTTTTGAATTTCAGAACCTATTGCCCACTGTAATATATTAAGATTGGTTTAATAAATAAAAAAATGGAGAAGTAGATAAATTCTTAGAATAAGTAGTTGTTTTGTTTAACAATTTTTTTGATATAAAAGAATTTTGTATTAAAAGGATATAAAAAAAGCTACAACTTTTTTAGAGTGGTAGCCATTTTGTTTTTTTCTTGATTGTGAATTTTTTTAAATGATAATAGAACGCTTGCCTATTAATTTTTCATTTGAAGAAACTTCCCAAGAAACACCCGAAGCTGGTAGAGCTCTTTCACGTCCCCAAGTTCTAATAGCTTCAATTTTTTCAGGAGCCGTTTTACTTAATGGAACAATATTTTTAAAACATTTTTCAAATAAGCTGTCATCTACAATATCATCACCGTGAATCACTGCCTGAATTGCCACGTCTCTAACTGCACCCTCTAGATCAGATCCCGCAAAACCTTCTGAAATTTCAACTAATAGGTCTAATGTATGTGATGAGGGTTCAGATAATAAATTTCGTTTTATGTATAAATTAATGATGTCTTTTCTCTCTATTTCACCTGGTAAATCAACGAAAAATAGTTCGTCAAAGCGTCCTCTGCGCAAAAGTTCAGGAGGTAATTTACTAACATCGTTTGCTGTAGAAACAACAAAAACTTTTGCCATACTTTCTTGTAGCCAAAACAAAAATTGTCCAACCATTCTTGTCGATGTACCACCGTCACTAGATCCTGATGCTCCGGAAAGTCCTTTTTCAATTTCATCAATCCATAAGATACAAGGAGCCGCATTGTCTGCTGATGCCAGAGCCTCTTTTAATCTATTTTCAGATTGTCCAAGATATTGACCTTGAATGGCAGCAAGATCAAGTCGATATAAAGGTAGGTTCCAATTTGCAGCAATAAATTTGGCAGATAGAGATTTACCACAACCTGGAACGCCAACTAATAAAACTCCTCTGGGAGGTCGCATTTTTCTTGCCTTTAAGTCGGCTGTTAAAAGTTGTTTTTGATTATCCAGCCAATGTTGTAATCCACTTAACCCGGCAACAGAAAGGGTAGAGGGATCAAGTTTTACTTTTTCTAATCCGGATATGTCGCTAAATAATTTATCTTTTGCATTGCTCAATTCTTTAATATCATCTTTTGTTAAAGAACCTTTGGCCATTTGAGTGGCTAATACATTTTCTGCTTCTATTTTTGTCATATTGGCCAAGATCGTAGCGGCCATTTTATAATCTGTTTCATCCCATTCAAGAGGAATTGAACCTTTGTAAGGGGTGACACACTCTTTTACAACTTCCAGCATTTCTTCTTCGTTTGGAGCATCGAGCGTAATTGTCATTCCTAAACGTTGTAATTGTGGCCAAATTGTTTTGGTTGTAATGAGACAAATACTTCCGCCTCTTTCTATAGCTTGAATGACACAGTCATAAAGATGTCTAGAAACCAAATTATCATCTTCGATGTCGCTAACTTCTGTAAAAACAAAAGTTAAGTTTTGTCGTTGAGAAATATTTTGAACAGCAAAATCTAAACCTCCTGCAATTGATCGATCGTCATTTACACTTTTTTTTGATTTAATATCTATAGTTCCATGCGATAAACTATGAAAGTAAATGGGGATATTTATTTCCTCGGCTAATTGTTGTATTACTTCTAAAACTCGTGCCCTTTCGATACTTCTAATAGATATAAAAGGTATCCGGGCTCTAAACATTCGCAAAAGCGAAGTCTTAAAATCTGCTTTATTTGCCATTTTAAAATATTATTTTTCTGCCTGTTGCAGCGATTATTTCGGTTTTATTATTTGTGTTACTTTTCGAATTGATTAAAATTTCTTCAGGAGTACTACTCAAATCAAAAGAGTTTAATAAGATTAGCATTTTCTCTCTTCCTTTTGAAAGTTTGGCGTTGTTATTTTTTAATGATGTTTTAATTTCATTTACAAATTCTTCGAGATCTTTTCTTAGCGCTTTTTTCAAATCATCCGGAAAAGTATTTATAAATACAAATTTGCTCAGAGGAGAAAGATTTTGTTTTCCATTTCGTAGTGCTATTTCAAAATCATCTTCTGTTTTAAAATTTTGTAATTGAAAAGAGAATTGAAATTTGTCGAGCCAACTTTGTTTACGTTTCTTATATGCTTCTTCAACTTTAATATAGAAACGAGTTGCAGTTCCTGCATCAAGTATAAACGTTCCTTTACTTAATTCTTCTAAAACAGAATCGTCACCATCACCAAATTGATCAAGCAATTTTGTCCATGCAGCATAAGTTGTTGGTCCGGTTTTCATTATGATTTTATTCGCGGATTGATGAATTGGGTTGGTGGAAGAATATCCCAATCCGGGAATTTTGCATTTCCCAATTCTGATTCTGTTCTGCCTTGAAATAAATTGGGTTTTATAATGTTTTCTTTCTTCATTTCCTGAATGGTATTTTCAGATTCCTCTGAATGATTACCTAAAATTATTTTTGTCATTTTCTTTAATTTTAATGTTAAATAATGTTTCTTACCGTTTCTTTTGATACACTTGAAAAATCTTCAGGAGTAATTGAATACAAAAGATGACTTACTTCTTCTGCCTTATTGTCTTGAGTTGTATGCTCTTTTCTGTAATCTACAGTTTCAGCAAAGCAACCTCTTAATACTTCTTTTGCTTTTGTTTTTCTTTCTTCAATATTTTCGGTGATTTTCTTTTTTGCTTTTTTATGATTGTTTATGGAGTTCCAAACTATAACCCCACCAATACCAATTCCTATGATACCAACAATAGGTTGTATGCTAAATGCCCAAAAAGCAAGTAATGCAATTAATATTCCGATGATAACACCTGCATATGGAAATGAAAGACTTGCCAGTTGAGTTTCTAAAACATCTCTATAAAAATCTTCTTGTTGTTTTAGGAGTTCAATTTCTTCACTTCCATCTTTTGTAGAGGTTTTAAAATCATCGATTGAGAGTTCAACATATTGAGGAATTTTATTTCTGCTTTGAGCAGTAAAAGTATTATGTGCTTCAACGATCCATGGTTGACTTATTGATACAGCAAGTGCTTGAGTTACTTTAGTTGCCCCGGATAATTCAGGATTAAATGAAGCATTTGTCAACAATTGTAAAAAGTCAACTTGCTCATCAAAAATGTGTTTTTCCGCGTCCATTACAGCTTGTGCTGCTGCTTTGTCTCCATCCATTTGAATGATAAGTTGATTGAATCTTACCTGTTCCTGTAAGGGCAATTCTTCATCATCGAAGTTGGTAACCAGTAATGATAAAATTTCATCTAACTGAACTTTAACACCTTTTGAAAAGTCTGCCGATGATGAAATTATACTTTTAAAATGAGCATCTAAGACATCATGTGTTTTCGCTTCCTTTAAAGAGTTTTCTAATTGATTCCAGTTTAGTGCGAATTTTTCAAGTAATGGATATTTGCCATCCGATAGAGGTCCTAATGCTTCAAAGAATTTAACCCACTGCGATTTTTGCTCATTTATAAATGTATCACCTTGAGTGAGTTGATCTAGCCAGTTTTTAACATTACTCATCATTAATTGCCTAGCAGCAGGAGGAAATACGCCAGTTGTAACGGCTTCAAGTATAATTATAAATTCTCGATCAAGATTATGTGGATTTTGATGCATAAAATAACGTTCTAGCCATTTTAGGCTGGCATCATTTCTCGCTAATCTTCGCATTACCATCATAAAGAAAAGAGTTGTTTTGTAATCATCTCTCTTTAGAGCTTCGTTTAATGCTTTTTCATTAGTGTTTTTGTCATTTCGAACCCATGCTGCTAAAGATACCAGCGCAGGAGCTAGCCAATAGCCAGGTGCTTTTATCATTACCTCTTCGGTGGTAAATTTTAGAGTGTCATCGCTTATTATTCCAGTGTCTACTCCTTGAAGAATTCCTGTGGCCATTCTTCGGACTTCAGCATAGTAACCAAACTTGATTTGCAAATCTTGTTTTAGATTTCCTTGTCTTGTTTCTGCAAGTTGTAATGCTTTGTGTTTTATATCTGCTTCTACAAAATCTGCAAAAGAATCAGCTAGTTTTACCAATTCACTTTCTAAATGATCTTGTTTGAAATTTAATGTTCCTAATTCAGAATGTACTCCTGACATATCTGATTTGATTGATCTTAAGGCACTATTTATGATCGAAAGATCTGCATATGAGATTACTTGTTGAGACATAGTTATTTTAGTTTATTGGTTCTATAGTTTTGTTGCAGTTCCGTTTTCACGAATTAAAATGATTTTGTCTTTATATACTTCTACCATTGCATAAGCATTATGTTGAGCGACTGCTCTTGCTTTTTCGAAGTCAGGTTCCATTGTTTCTGATAATTTGTAATGTTTGATAATTTGGCTACCACTTAAATCAAGGGTGTGTACTTCATAAGGATGGCCTAGAAAACATTTTGCAATGATTCCTAGTGGTAAACTTACTAGTTCAGCCGTTCCAAATTCTTCCTGAATTGCCTTGATAAGTTGGTTCATTCCTTTTGTGTCTGATAATGTTTTAGAATCCAGGCCAGCAATAAGATCCAGATATTTTTTAGAACGTTTTTTTAGAACATCTCTATCACTGATAAAACCAGTTGATAAATCTGATTTTTTATCGGTATTAATATTTATCTCGTTGTGTTGTAGAATGATTCTTGCCATACTATTTATATTCTTAATATTTCTGATTTTCAAATGTAAACAGATGAAAAACTATTATTTTATGGAAATCCGTAAAGCAGATTTTTAAGCTAAAATTTCTTAGCAAACCAGAACTTGCCTGAGGGATTACTGCACTATATTTTATTTTTTATTTTATTGGAGTTAGGTAAACTTTATTTGAGACGATATCCTTTTGTCAAGAGAAGCCGAACAAATCATATAGACGAAAGCCTAACATAAGGTCATGCTCAATTTATTTCAGACTTTTTGAATTTTTAGATTTGAAATTTATCTTCAGATTATGATTGTCTCCAAGCTTTGGGAGGGCTGTGTATGAGAGTGATAAATAAGTATTGGAATTTGAATTTCTAGATTTGGAATTTCCAAAAAAAGTATATCTTTAACCAACCCAAAAAACCAAAAACGATGCAAGAAAACGACCAGGAAAATTTTAAAAGAGAACTCGGATTATTAGACGGAACCATGCTTGTGGTAGGCTCTATGATCGGATCGGGGATATTTATCGTGAGTGCCGATATCGCCAGACAGGTAGGGTCAGCGGGATGGCTGACCCTGATTTGGCTCATCTCAGGATTGATTACTATTATTGCAGCAGTGAGCTATGGCGAGCTAAGCGCAATGTTTCCAAAAGCAGGTGGACAATACGTTTATCTAAAAGAAGCTTACAACAAGTTAATTGCCTTTTTGTACGGCTGGAGTTTTTTTGCTGTAATCCAGACCGGAACAATTGCTGCCGTTGGTGTGGCTTTCTCGAAGTTTGCCGCTTATTTGTATGAGCCTTTTAGCGACGAGAATATATTGTATGAGATAGGATCTTTTAAACTTAATGCAGCGCAAATTGTTTCGATTCTGACAATTGTTTTACTCACCTTTATTAATAGCCGTGGGGTTAAAAACGGAAAGATTCTGCAAACGGTTTTAACGATTATCAAAATTTTATCACTGTTGGGTTTGATCATTTTCGGACTAACATTAGCCGCAAAGGCTTCTGTTTGGGATGCCAACTGGGCAGATGCCTGGACGACACGTTCTTTTAACAAAGATACCGGTTCATGGCTACCGATTAGCGGAACGGCTTTAATTAGTGGGATTTCAGCTGCAATGGTGGGATCTTTATTCTCTAGTGATGCCTGGAATGGCGTAACCTTTATTGCAGGGGAAATTAAAAACCCAAAACGTAATGTTGGTTTCAGTTTGTTTTTAGGAACTTTTATTGTGACCATTATTTATGTTTTGACCAATTTGATGTATTTGGCAGTGATTCCCCTAGACGAAATTGCAACGGCAAAATCCGATAGGGTAGCGGTTGTGGCTTCACAATATATCTTTGGTAACATAGGAACGCTCATTATTGCCATTATGATTATGATTTCGACTTTTGCGTGTAACAACGGATTAATCATGGCCGGTGCCAGAGTGTATTATACAATGGCAAAAGATGGTTTGTTCTTTAAAAAAGCAGCTGTTTTAAATAAATTCAGTGTACCCTCATGGGCTTTATGGGCGCAATGTATTTGGGCTTCGGCTTTGTGTCTTACGGGTAAATATGGAGATTTATTGGATTTTGTAATCATCATTGTTTTAATTTTTTACATCCTAACGATCTACGGAATCTTTATTTTACGTAAAAAAATGCCCAATGCAGAAAGACCTTATAAAGCTTTTGGATATCCGTTTCTGCCTTTATTGTACATCGTGATTGCAGCGGCAATTTGTATTTCGTTATTAATTACAAAATTCTCGACCTGTGGTTGGGGAGTTCTAATCATGCTAACGGGAATTCCTGTATATTATTTAACCAAACCAAAAGGAGAATAAAACAAACAAAGGGTAAATGAGAGATAAAATTGGCTAAGGGATTTTACCCATTAGAAGATTTCTTTTTTCAAAGTTTGATTTTGCTTCAAAATATAAATGCCTTGTTTCTAGCAAGGCATTTTTTGTACTGTATTTTAAGCAATAAAAAAAATTGGTCTAATGTAGTTGAATTCATGAAACCCGCGGGCTAAAAAAAAAGACACTACCATTTGCAAAGCAAAACATGTAGTGTCTTTAAATGTAATAATCTAATGAATTGTTAGTGGCAATTATGCCATTTGAGTCTCAAGAGAAGATTTTATAGATGAATTAATAATAGACAAAGTAAGTGGATCTGATTCTCCTGAGAAAAAAGCTTCTAATACTTCCTTGAATACAGGATTTGTATTTTCTACCAAAGAAAAAAGCGTCATAGAAGAGCGTAATTTACGCGCATCGAGATCTCCTAAAATCCCGTCTGCTGATTTTCTTTTGAAAGTCAGAAACAGCTCGGAGATTTCTATAAGATGTTTTCCAAGAATGGGATGTTCAAGGAATTCGGTTGCTTCTTTTAGATCGTTAATGGCGTAATAATTTGCAG
Source organism: Flavobacterium sp. SLB02 (assembly GCF_009664855.1). GTDB lineage: Bacteria > Bacteroidota > Bacteroidia > Flavobacteriales > Flavobacteriaceae > Flavobacterium. The sequence goes on along the minus strand of NZ_CP045928.1, from coordinate 4,050,346 downwards.
TATCGCTCTTGCCTAATCCTTTAATCTGAGGAAAAATAAACCACATCCAGTGTGTTTCTTTTTTGCCTTTTTTGATTTCAGAAAGAGCAGTAAGATAAAGTTTGTTTTGCGCATCTAAAAAACGCAATAAATCATTGTTTGAATAAGCCATTGTGGTAATGTATATATAAAAAAAGGTTGCAAAAATAGTAAAAAAGATAGGTTCTGCCTAATAAAAGGTTCATGTACTGAGTATTTTAACTTTTAGAGGAGGAATTTTCCTCATGGTTTTGTAATGAAAAAAAACTCATTTTGAGTGGTTTATAATCATTCACTTCGATTGGTTCTTCTAAAGGTTAAATTTATTCTTGGCAATACATTTTTGGCTGTTTTAGGGACATGATGCTGCCAAAAACTATTGGTTGTTCCCCCCATTAATAAAAATGATCCATGATGCAATGGAATCTCTATTTGCGGAATCTCTTTTCTGAATTTATGACGGAGTTTGAACATCCTGGTCTCGCCAAAAGTCACCGAAGCAATAACAGGGTTAGGCCCCGTATTGTGTTCTTTGTCGCTGTGCCAGCCAACACCATCATTTCCGTCTCGGTATAAATTTAAAAGAAGACTGTTAAAATCAAGCTGCGTTTCTCTCTCCACCCTGCCTCTGATGGTCAGTAATTCATAAGTCCAGTCAGGTCCGTTTTGGTCTGCTCCGGGATTATCCTTGTCTTCATACCAGCAAATCATTCGGGGAACAGTATAGGTTTTATCATAAATTTCCATTTCATATTCTCTCCATTTGGTCTTGTGGAGTATTCTTTCGTAAAAGCGATCAGATTCTTCTTTGGTGAAGAAATTATCGATCAAAATAAGTTCTGCATCCGGCAGGTCAAATACTTTTTTTCCCGACAGACCAGTGGCAAATAATTCGGTATCGCTAAATAGTGTCATTGTTTGGTTATTTTGTGTCAATTTCAATCCATACCGGAGCATGGTCGCTTGTTTTTTCCCATCCCCGCACATGGCGGTCAACTCCTGCGGAAAGCAGTTTTTTTGCTAATTGCGGACTTAGTAAGAAATGATCAATTCTAAGTCCTGCGTCCCGCTTGTAAGCCTCTCTGAAATAATCCCAAAAGGTGTAAATTTTCTCTTCAGGATATAATCTTCGAATGGCATCTGTCCATCCCTGGGAGACAATATCTGCAAAAGCTTTTCTAACTTCGGGTCTGAAAAGGGCATCGTTTACCCATTTCGCGGGTTTGTAAACATCCAGTTCTGTTGGCATCACATTATAATCTCCAACGAGAATTACCGGAACTTTTAAACTCAAAAGTGTTGCTGCGCGATCACTTAGACGATCAAACCATTTTAGCTTATATTCTAATTTTGGCCCCGGAGCAGGATTTCCGTTTGGCAGATAAAGACAGGCAATCACAATTCCGTTAATCAAAGCTTCGATATACCGACTTTGTATATCCTTGTCGTCTCCCGGAAGAACGCGCGTTATTTCTTCAATTTCCATGTTACGGGCCAGAATAGCAACGCCATTCCATTGTTTTTGCCCGTGCCAAATGGCATTGTAGCCGGCGTCATTAATCGCTTTGAGAGGAAAATTATCCTGAGGCGCTTTTAATTCCTGCAGACATACAATATCAGGAGTGGCTTCTTCAAGCCATTTTAGTAATACATTTAAACGCCCGTTGACTCCGTTTACGTTATAAGTTGCTATTTTCATAGTAGATTCAATTAGTTGGATCATTAAATTTACAGCTTTTTGCGCCTTTATATTTACACAACTTCATGTTCTTATTTCAGAAACTCTTTGTTAAAGAATACTTTACGCGGATTTTTTTCTGCATAAGCAAAAATCAATTGCACAATGTATTGATTGCTTTTATAAGGCGTAGTGTAATTTTTCACCTCTAAGGGATCCGTAATTGAAACATCTAAAGGGATATATCCCATACCATAAAAATGACCATTTTCTATCCAGATACAACTTCGCTCTTGTGATGTTCTTCCTTTCTCTATAATGGCAAAAGTAGGTCTGTTGTTTAATAAAAAATCAATAGCCTTCTGGACTTGTTCATTGTGGAGTGAAACATCGGGCAGCTCTGTTATGTCATTATTTTTAAATATTTCTGCGTCCTGAGCTCTTAGATATTTACAAAACCTATAATCAATCTCAAATTGTTCTGCCAGGCTTCGCAGCATATTTGTCCCTTCGTGTATACTGCTGAAATGCTCAATGCAGGACTGAAATTTATTGAGTTTTCCCATTGCCAGATATTTGTATCCGTTGCGCGCTTCATATTGATACAATCCAAATTTGGGTTCAAAGCGTTTTAAAGCTCTGTTATAAGTAGGCCAAAGGTGCTTGATTTCGGTACATTCTAACAGGAGGGCCATTAATTCATTGCCACAGACTTCAAAGGAAATAGAGTGTATATCCCGCAGGAAATGCTGTCTTTGGGGATTAATCTTATGACCGCTAAAGTGTGAAGCTACACGTTTTTTTAAGTTAATGGCTTTACCCACATAGATTACTTTTTTTACCTCATTATAAAAATAATACACGCCTGGTTTTTCCGGCAAATTATTAAAATCTTCAGGGGGAAGATTAGGGGGTAAACGCTGATCTTGTGATGTGGCTTTGATCATCTTTTCAATATGACCTTCCTTGTCCCATTGAAGTAATTGCGAGAATAATATAGCCGTAGCATCTGCATCACCCCCGGCGCGATGTCGGTTCTCTAAAGATATATCGAGTGAATTGCAGAGATTCCCTAAACTATACGACCCCAAACCGGGCCTGATTTTTCTTGCTGCCCGAACAGTACACAATTTTCTTGCTGTCCATTTAAAACCTGCCTGTTCGAGTTGGTGGCGAACAAAGGAATAATCAAAGTTGACATTGTGCGCCACAAAAACGCGATCGGTAAGCATTTCTAAAACCTTATCTGAAATATCATCAAAGATCGGCGCATTAGCCACCATTTCATTGTTAATCCCTGTTAGGGCAAAAATAGAAATCGGGATTTCTTTTTGCGGATTCACAAGTGTTTCATATCGGTCAATCACGTTTTCTCCGTCATGAATGATAATGGCAATTTCTGTAATGCGGCTGCCACTGGCGTTTCCACCAGTGGTTTCAATATCTACTATGGCATATTCTTGCTTTTTCATCTTATGTATATAACGTAAAACAGATTCTTATTCTTGTGAAATCTTTGCATTATGTGTTTTGAAATTTCATTCGGTGTCGGGGCAAATTAATCTCATGTCCTTGCGGATAAGGTTCCCGATGCGTAGGGCTAACATCCTCCTTGATCAAACGCTGGGTTTTATATTGATCTTTGGCATCCATATAACGCGGGTCGGCAATAAAAGGCATTTTGGCCATTTTGGTAATGGTGATTGTCGGGAAATGATAATCGACCTCGACAGTTCCTAAAAGCAGGTAACAACCTCCGCCTTCAAAAGGATATTGAGCCAGGCAATCCGGAAAATGTGCCGTGTCAAAATAAGTACCCTCATGATCAATCCAGGTCCCAAAATACATATTGCCTTTTTTGGTAGGCACCTGTTTTCTGGAAATCAGATACGCCAGCATGCGGACTTGTTTTTTATGATGAGCCACTAAATCCTTGGCCATAATATCGCCGCGATGTTTGGTTTGCAAAAGATCAAAAACGCTGCACGATACAGGGAAACTCAGTAATTCAATTTCATCAAAAGCATCTTCGTATAAAGAGCGTTCCAGTGTTGGAAGTTTGTATTCTTTAACGGGTTCCTGCAGGAGCATCAAACTTCTGTTTTCGGGTTTGAAATTATTTAAAAGCAAGCTGGCGATAACCAAAAGCTGATTTTTGGTTTTTCCCGTAAAACGAAAAGCATCTATGAAAATCAAAATTTTCATGCTTTCAATTCCAATTGGAATGCGATTGATGAAATCTTCCAAAGAAAGAAAATCGCCGTTTTTCTCCCGATCCGATTCAATCAAATGAGCCGTTTTTGCTTCCAGGCTTTGCAGATGCATAAAGCCCAGATAAATATCAGTTCCGTAAACCGTAGTCTGGTATTCGCTTTTATTCACGCACGGATTATGAATTCTTGCCCCGGACATTCTCGCCTCGTGTATATAAACCTCGGTTCTGTAAAATCCGCCCTGATTGTTGATTACCGCTGTCATAAATTCTACAGGATAATTGATCTTGAGATATAAACTTTGGTAGCTTTCTACAGCATAAGAAGCCGAGTGCGCTTTACAAAACGAAAATCCGGCAAAGGATTCAATCTGGCGGTAAATTTCCTGACTAAGTCCTTCAGGATGCCCTTTCTGGGCGCAAGAGGCAAAGAAATTATCTTTTACTTTTTGTAAAGCCTCGACAGATCTCCCTTTTCCGGACATGGCCCGGCGCAGGATATCACCATCAGGGGCAGGGAGTCCGCCATAATGCTGGGCAATTTTGATCACATCCTCCTGATAGACCATAATGCCGTAAGTCTCGCCCAGATGCTCTTTGAAGACCTGATGAAAATACTCAAACTCATCGGGATTATTATGACGAAAAATATACTCCTTCATCATACCCGATTGTGCCACGCCGGGACGAATAATAGAAGAAGCAGCTACCAGAATTTTATAATTATCACAATTGAGTCGGCGCAATAATCCGCGCATGGCAGGACTTTCAATATAAAAACAACCAATGGTTTTGCCTTGTGCCAAATGAACATTGCAGATCGCTTCATCTTTTGAGATCGAAGTATTGCGAATGTCGACTTTGATACCCCTGTTTTTCTCAATGAGTTTCACGCTATCATCAATATGCCCAATACCGCGCTGACTTAGAATATCGAATTTTTCAAAACCAATTTCCTCGGCAATATGCATATCAAAAAGTACGATAGGAAATCCTTTTGGAGGCATTTCCAGAGGTGTATAATTGGTAATGGGCTCTTCAGAGATAATAATCCCGCAAGCATGCATACTTCGCTGATTGGGATATTTATTCATCATCAGGCTATATTGCTGAACCAGTTTTACAATAGAATTGCTTTGGTGTAATGCCATGGGATTTTTGGCCAGCATATCGAGTTCCTCTTTGGGAAGGCCAAAGACTTTTCCCACTTCCCTGAAAATAGAGCGGTGTTTGAATTCGACATTGGTACCGCAAAAAGCAACATGGTCTTTTCCATATTTACCGAAGATATATTCTAAAATGGTGTTGCGCTCTTTCCAACTCCAGTCGATGTCAAAATCCGGAGGACTTTTTCGGTTTAAATTCAAAAAACGCTCAAAATACAAATCCAGTTCTATGGGACATATATCGGTAATTCCCAAACAATAGGCAATAATACTATTGGCTCCGCTCCCTCGGCCAATATGCATAAAACCCTGACTGTTGCTATATTGAACAATATCCCAGGTGATCAGAAAATAACCGCTGAATTCTAATTGATCAATTACTTTTAGTTCTTTCTCTACACGTTTTTGCGCCGCCTGATTATTCTCACCATAACGCCACTGTAAACCTTCTTGAGCTAATTGGGTTAGTTTTGCAATATCAGTTTGACGGTTTTCAGTAAAAAACTTCTTGTTTTTTGGCGTTTTAAAATCATATTCAAAATTGCAGCAATCAATTATTTGCTCTGTGTTGGCTATAATTTCAGGATAGTTTTCATAATAGGGTAAAAGATCTTCTAAAGGCAACATTTTCTCCGAAGCCTTGCAATAATCAGACTCTGTTAACTTTGATAAAATGATATTGGTATCAATGGCCCGTAGAATTTTATGCAGGTTAAATTCTCTTTTATTGCTAACAGTCACCGATTGAAGCACAAGCATTTTTGCTGTTTTATTTTTATGTTCCGAGGTAAGAAGCCTTAAAACTTCATCGGGGCGAATTCCGATAAATTCATTCTCCCGCAAGACTGCCGGAGCATTCTCTAGGGTATAAATTACAAAAACCGAATCAAATTCAGGGGCAATTAACGGTAGGGGTTCTCCGCTAAAATTATGTTCTGTCAAAAAACGATTCATTTGGCCAAGTCCATGAGCATTTTTAGCCAGACCAATATATCTGAATTGATGATCAGAGCGAAATTCCATTCCCACAAGAGCCTTGATACCTTTCTGGTCACACTTTCTTATAAAATCATAAATTCCAGTTACCGTATTAATATCGGTAAGTGCCATTGCTTTTACACCACATGAGACAGCCTGCCCGATAAGCTCATCAAGAGGAATTGTGCCGTAGCGTAGCGAATGATAGGAATGAGAGTTGAGATACATGATTTTATTTGGTGCGTTTTAAAATTTCGTCTTTATTATTGGGTTTAAAAGAAGCCCCTGCGCAGCGCATGACGGCATCAAAACCATAACGGCTTTTCATTTTATCCATCGCGGCATAAAGGGAAAGCATTTCCTCTGTATCTTCAAAAAGATTAATTTGATAGGTTCCCCGAACCAGTCCGCTAAAGCGAATACCAATCAAACGCAATCGCATACGACGCTGATACACTTTATCAAATTGCTCCATTACATTTTTGGTCAGAATATGATCTGCAGAGGTATAGGCAATTTTGCATTGTTTGGTTTCGGTATCAAAATTGGCGTAACGTATTTTAACTGTAATGGTTGAAGTTAGCCATTGCTCGGAGCGTAATTGAAAGGCCAGTTTTTCAACCATGCCAATCAATATGGATTTTAGCATGATAATATCGATGGTGTCCTGAGAGAAAGTATGTTCGGTAGAAATCGATTTTCTCTCCGTGTAAGGCTCTACAGGAGTGTTGTCAATTCCATTGGCTTTTTTCCAGATATCCAGACCATTCTTACCAATCATTTGCTGGAGAAGCTCGGGAGGCATTTCAGATAAAGTCTGAATTTTACGAACGCCAATTCGCGATAACAACTGAAAAGTCACACTGCCAACCATGGGTATTTTCTGAATCGATAAGGGATTGAGAAAAGCCTGTACATTTCCCTGGGGGATTTCTAAATTTCCTTTTGGCTTACCCTCGCCAGTGGCAATTTTAGAAACGGTTTTATTGACCGATAGTGAAAAACTAATGGGTAATCCGGTTTCTTTAATCACCGATTGAGCCAGTTCATCTGTCCATTTGTAACTGCCGTGAAATTTGTCCATTCCGGTAATATCGAGATAAAATTCATCGATGCTGGCTTTCTCCATTATCGGTGCTTTTTCCTGAATCACCTGGGTAACATCATGTGATAGTTGAGAATATAATTCCATATCACCTTTCATTATTTTGGCTTGCGGACAAAGTTTCATTGCCATATGGATAGGCATGGCTGAGCGTACTCCAAAACGACGGGCTTCATAGGAACAGGACGCTACAACGCCACGATCACCCCCGCCAATAATAAGCGGAATACCTCTTAATGCTGAGTTGGTTAACCTCTCGCAGGATACAAAAAAAGTATCCAAATCCATGTGTACAATTGCCCTTGTCATCTCCTTGTTTTTGTATGAAACAAAATTAGTACAGATGATAACATTTTTTTGTATATTTGTTGTTCCAAATTATAACAAATTAATTATGTCCTTATTTTCAGATAACATCAGAGCATTGAGGGTTAAGCATAAAATATCTCAGGAGAAATTAGCTGAAAACCTTAGAATTACCCGAGGAAGATACGTTAAATACGAAGATGGAACCTCCGAGGCGCCATATGATATTTTAAAGCAGATTGCTTTATATTTTCATATGAGTATTGATTTATTATTGTCTGTGGACATACGTAAAATCAATATAGAAAACTTGATAAAATTAGAAGGCAACCGACTTATTTTACCCATACAAGTAGATAGTTTTGGGGAGAATTATATCGAGATTGTATCTCAAAAGGCCAAAGCAGGTTACCTAAACGGATATGCCGATCCGGAATATATCGAGAGTCTGCAACAGGTTTCCCTTCCGTTTTTAGGACCGGGAAAACACCGCGGATTTCCCGTAGAAGGCGATTCAATGCCCCCACATGAGGACGGATCCATTATCATTGGCCGCTATGTAGAGAGGCTAGGAGAGGTCATGGATGGCAGAACCTATATCCTGATTACCAAAAATGAAGGGATGGTCTACAAACGTCTCAATAAGAATAAAAAGAATGCTTTGGTTTTGGAATCTGACAATCGTTTTTATCCCAATTATGAAGTGAAAGCTTCAGATATTTTAGAAATCTGGGAGTATGAATGCAGCATTGGACGAAGTGATAAACGCCATGAACAAACAGAATCCCAAAGTATGAAGGATTTGCTTTTGGAAGTGAAAAGAGAAGTAATGGAAATTAAAAATAATACGTCAAATACGTAAGAGTTTATACTGGGTGAGATAAACAAAATTTCATCAAATATGATTTACCTCTTCTATTTGCATTTCTCAATATGCTATGAGTTATGATTCTGATAGTCAAAGCAAAGAGGATGAAGGATATGAAAAAACCTCAAATAGAGGACATTCAAAGGGGCAAAAGGAACTGAAATGTGGCCTTATAGGATACATGGAGTCGGTCTGAATAATTTTAAGGGAAAAAATAAAAGCTAAATGATATTTATTCTTTACACAGGAATTGGAAGTTTTATAACCAGAACAAATTTTACAGTTACACAATGGAATGAAAAATTGTATAGATTTCAAAAGGTGGTAGGCTTTATTGATGATAAAGAATTACTGGAAGAATTGAAATTTGTATATCATCTGGATCATAAGGATATTGAATGTATTAATAGCATCATTGTTAAAGATAACTTCAAAAATATTAGATTTCAAAACAAAGCTTTTGAAGGCTTTAGATATGCTGAGAACTATTTTGATTTTACTAATGTAAAAGGGCAGATTTTATATTTTGAAGATTGGGATTTCATATTTCGAAGATTTAATGAAGAATATTTTCTTTGGTGCTTTTTAGGGGGAATAGCAGATATTCAAAGAGAAATTAAATTGAGTGAAGAGCATATCGAAAGGTATAAAGAGATTGGATTGGCACAAATAGACTATTTAATTGATGATTTAAAAAGACTGAACAATTCAATTGAGTATGAAACAGCAATTTTACAGGATAGAAAATTACTCTAAATGCATATTAAAACTTCCTTTAAAAAGACCATTAAGACAATGAATTTCTAAAAGACCTTCACAAAACCAAGCCCATATTGTTGCCCATTATAAAAAGGCATTATCATAGAAGTTGAATTACTTTCAGAAGATGATTTGAATAATTTTCTGGTAATATACGGATTGATCCAATAGGCCAATTTAGTACTCAAAATCCCAATTCCTGCTCCCGCGGCAACATCAGTGAGCCAATGGCGGTTGTTGTAAATTCTAAATAATCCCGTTCCCGTTGCAACGGCATAACCTGCAATTCCATACCAGATCGATTTGTCTTTGTATTCCTGCCATAAAAACTCGGCTCCTGCAAAAGCAGTTGCTGTATGTCCGGAGGGGAAAGAGTTCTTCGAACTTGCATCTGGTCGTTCTTCTTTTACAATTGACTTTAAACCCAAAACCGTTGAAGCCATTATAACATAAGACGTTACAAAAATCACCGAGCGATCGCGCATATTGTTCTTGCCCTTTACTCCAAAAGCATTCAAAGCATACACAGATGCCGCAGGGGCATATTGCGAGAAGTCATCAATGGTGATTTTCTCATCAATATCTTCGGTAACTTCAGCCTTGATTTGGTGATTGAAGCTTAAGAGCTGATCATTTCCAATTCCAATTACGCCATATCCAATTAATACTCCTGGAATGATCAATTGCTTGTAATTGAATTTTAAATGATTTGAAGTACTGTCAAGTTTTGTTATAGAATCGTTTTGTTGTGCATTTGCACTTAAAAAAACGAATAAAAATACCAGAGAAACCGCTTTGTAAAACATCTGTCGTTATTGTTATAAGTTGCAATAATAACGAATGCCTGATGCAATTATTTGGAGCTTAACGGAACCTTAAGTTAATATTAATCTGTTGGTTTTAAAACAGATAGTTTAATTAAGATTGGCTAAATATTGTATTTTTTTAAAGATCGATCAAGCTATTGTTTTTAACCATTTTTTCATTTCTGAAATTACATCTTCATTTTTATGAAATTTACCGTTTTTGATTTGAGCTCGACTTATTTCAATAGAAGACTCCTCTTTAGAAGTTAATTCATATAAATGCTTTTCAGATGTTTCTTCTTTATTTATAATCTAAAATAATTTTAATAAAAATAAATAATAATTAAACTTTGAGCGAAAACCAAAAAGTACTTCCCAAACCTAAATTGCTTTCAACGCCAATGCTACCATTCTGGGCTTCAATAAATTCTTTACTGATGGCCAGACCAAGTCCTGTTCCTGATTTTTGACTTCCGGGAATCTGAAAATATTTATCGAAAACCTTGTCTTTATATCTGGCATCAATTCCTTTTCCGGTATCGATCACCTGAAATATGATCTGATCATTTTCCTGTTTTAATTTAATGACAATCGTACTTTTTTCAGATGAATAGGTAATGGCATTGGAGAGATAATTAATTAAAACCCAGCCTGTTTTCTCGCTGTCGGCTCTTACATCCTGTAGATTTTCATCGGCATCAATTAGGAGTTTGATTTGTTTTTGATCGGCCTGAATCTTTACCGCTTCGGTAGCATAATGTACAATAGCATACGGATTACTTTTCTCGATATTCAACTGAATGTTTCCGGTTTCCAGTTGTGATAAATTCAGCAATTCACCTGTTATTTTCAATAAACGCTGACTGTCATCTTTAATACTTTCCACCAATTGTTTCTGGTCATCATTCATCTGGCCAGTTTTGGTATTTTCAAGCAATTGAAGACTTAGTTTTATAGAAGCAATTGGTGTTTTTAGTTCATGGGAAACCGTCGCTATAAAATTAGTTTTGGCAAAATCAAGTTCTTTAAATAAGGTAATATTTCGAAGGATAATAACATCGCCAATATTGATTTGTTTTTCTTCTCCCGTTGGTGTTATGGTAATATTGATGGTTTCCTTATCAAAATAACTTTCTTTTGCGTTAGCAAAAATCTTCAAAGGCTGTTTTTTCTGAGAATCAGAGGCTAATTCTTTCAAGATCAAAGAACGAATTAGGTCATTGGATAAAGCCAAAGTCGAAGCCGATTGACCAATAAGGTCTTCAGATTTCATTCCGATAATTTTCAAGGCTTCATCATTTGCAAACAAAACCAGACCTTCATTATCCAACCCAATAATAGGATCGTGCATATTATTGATAAGGGTTTCAAGTCGTTTTTTCTCGAAGAATAATTTGTACAAATTACTATTGTTGTATTCCTGAAGTTTTTGCGCCATGGTATTAAAGGATTTGGCCAGATCTCCATATTCGTTATGATTGGTAAAATGCACACGTTCCGAATAATTTTTATTGGCAATCTCTTTAATACTCTGGGTTAGTTCTTTAATAGGGTTGGCAATATTATTGGGCAGATTCACCAGTAAATTAAAGGCAATCAAAAAACATAAAGTTCCCACAATGGCAATCCATAAATTGGCCGTCTCGGCGGTATGTTTGGCAATATCGCTTTTCTGCTTTATGGCATCGAGATTGAGTTTCATAATGGCAAAAATATCCTGTCTGATTTGTGTTTTTACCCCTTCATTTGAACTGTTTTTTTCTAAAAGGGCAAAGCTTTTCTCCAGACTTGCTGTTGCTTCTTTTTCTCCGGGCTCGGTAACATTTTGCATTTGTTTTTGCAAATATTCTTTAAAAGTATGAAGCTTGTTATCGGTACTGATTGTAGTGCCATCCAAAGACAAAATCATATTTCTGGAATATTCCAGGGTATTATAATTGGCTTTGAGAATATTCTCAGTGTCTGCTTTTATCAAAAAAACAGAATACCCACTCACTAGCGAGAGTATAATAATCATTAAAAATAACAATCCAACTCCCAGATTCAATTTAGTTTTAATTCTCATGACGTTTATTTAAAAACAAGTTTTTCTATATAGGAACCGTTAAGTTATTAAGTTTTGTAAGGTCAAAGCTTCAAGTTTTCTTAATTTCTTAATGGTAAAAAAAGTTACGATAAAATAACAAGGTCTACATTCGATAAAGACAGACTGTTTAGTAAACGTCTGAAAATCGTTGTAGACAAAATTACTTTAAATAAATTCAAATGCGGTTTTCCGATGCAAACAGTTGTGATGTGTTTTTCTTCCACCGCCATTAAAATAGCATCGGCAATATTTTTATTCTCTAATTTAATGACTTCCGCGCCCAATTGTACGGCCAGTTTAAAATTATTAATCAAATGGCGTTGTTTGTCCAGCGCGATTTTAGTACTGCTTTCCTTTGGGGTTTCTACATACAAAACATACCAGGATCCGTTGTAATAACTCGCCAAGCGCGCTGCTTTTCTAATTACAATTTTAGCTGTTTTATCATTACTGCTAATACAGGCCAAAAGTTTTTCGTGTCTTAAAGCATGTAGCTGAGGCACTTCGCTTTCCACTTTTCGAACCACCTGACTTGCTACTTCTTTCAGGGCCAATTCACGCAATTGTAAAATCTGATCCGATTTAAAAAAGTTGGTCAACGCGGTCTGAATTTTATCAGGGGTATAAATTTTCCCTTCTTTTAAACGCGCAATCAAATCTTCAGCCGTTAAATCGATATTGACCACTTCATCTGCCAACCGCAAAACATTATCGGGAATTCGTTCCTGAACATCAACATTTGTAATGCGTTTTACATCTTCATTCAGACTCTCAATATGCTGAATATTCACTGCCGATATTACATTGATTCCTGCCTCGAGAATCTCCAGGACATCCTGCCAGCGTTTTTCGTTTTTACTTCCTTCAACATTGGTATGGGCCAATTCATCCACAATTACCACTTCAGGTCTCAGATTGATAATCGCCTGTACATCTAGCTCCTCGAGCTCTTTGCCTTTATAGAAAATGGTTCGCCGTGGAATAAGGGGCAAACCAGATAAGAGTTCATGCGTTTCCTTTCGCATATGGGTTTCGATATAACCAATTTTCACGTCGATTCCGTTTTTCAGTAACGAATGCGCCTCTTGTAGCATCCGATACGTTTTTCCTACACCGGCGCTCATCCCAATATAGACCTTAAACTTTCCTTTTCGTGATTTCTGAATTAAATCGAGAAAGTGCTGTGCATTATTTTCTTTTTCCTGTTCCATGATTTTGACTGAAGGTGCTAAGTCATAAAGTTTTTTTAATAATTAAACCATTAAAATAGTAAGCCAATAAAGGCAAAGCCTAATTTTCTCAATATAGATTATAAAGACAAAGCTTAACTTTCTTACTATCTTAATGGTAAAAAAAACAAATTTTAATGTTTAAAAACTAATCGCCAGCGAAGTCGTTACAAAGGTATTGTTATCGGTTGGGAGATTGTCTTTTGTAAATATTTCATCTTTACTTGAAAGATTTCTTGCCTCGATTCTAAACATTACATTATCAGTAACTAAGTAATCAAAGTTAGCTGAAAATCCGTAAGTTTTAAAACCGTTTGGAGTTCCTGTTGAAATAATAACTCCTTTTTCATCACTATAATATTCGCCACGGGCTGCAAGCTGAATTTTATCTGTTGGTTTGTATTGCAGAATCAAAACAGGCGAAAACCAGGTATCGTATTTATTGCTGTCTTTAGCCGCTTGTTGCGATCCAACATCAAAACCAGCCGTAAGATTTGTTTTGTCGCCTAGCTTAAATTGCCCATAAAAGTTATTAAAATAACGCCATTTTTTCTCAATATCTGCTTGCTCATTTCCAACATAGGTGCTCCAGTTCAAAATTACGCTCTGCGATGGTTTATAAGTAACCTGCGTTCCAAAAGCAGGCGTTTGATTGCCTTTTACTTTCTCAATGCGTTGCCATCCATTTAAGTACATTGCGGCCAGATACCATTCTCCGGACTCAGAGGTATAACCAATTTTTACTCCCGTTTCATAATAAGGCGAATTTTCAGCCAAAATACTTCTGCTCAGAGTCTGGCAATCTTTACCAATGGCACTTTCAAAACCTATATGCGCTGGCATGATTCCCGCATCAATCCATAAACTATGGCTTTGCGAGATCTTTACACCAACATTGGCCTCGTAAATGTTTTTCAATAAACCTTGTTCAGCGGCCATATTATATTCGGCGTAAGTTCCGGCCATTAAAGCAAAATTTCCACGAACATTATCTTTGGAATAATTCACTTTTGCCAGACCCAAATTGATGTTCACCTCATTGCTTTTATTAAAATTGTAAAAAAAGTTTGGTCGGGTATGATCATCGGGTTTTGCAAAATCATAACTATAATAAGTCTCTACATATCCCGAAAAGGTAAAGGGGCTTTTTGTTTCTTCTTGCGCGTGTAAATTGCTAAAACCAAAAGCGATTAAAGCGGTAAGTATTATTTTTTTCATTTTTCTGGTATTCAATTATTTATTAGTAGATTTTTTCCCGCTATCTCTGTCACGCGAGCGAAAGCGAACTGAGGAAGTAATTCTTTGTGTCGAACCCGACAAAAAAAGATTTTCAACTACTACGGGGCTAGTTTTTTTGGGGTAAAAAAGGTGTTTATTATCCTAACAGGTTTTCAAAACCTGTTAGGTATTTATTGTAAGATTTGGTTATTTAAAAACGTATTACTTCAATCTATCAAGTGCAACATTCAATTCCAAAACATTAACTGTTTCAGGTCCCATAACAGCTGTGTTAATTTTAGATTCAACCAAAGCTTTTACTTTATTCTCGTCGAGTTTTCTTTCTTTAGCAACACGTTTGACCTGGATCAAAGCACCTTGTGGAGAAATATTTGGATCGAGTCCACTTCCTGAAGCGGTAACCATATCGGCAGGAATTTCTGTTTTTTTCAAATAAGGATGAACAACTAAAAACGTATCGATTCTTTTTTGAACCAAAGCCAGATATTCAGCATTACTTGGTCCTTTATTACTACCTGCACTTCCGGCAGCATTATAATCAACAGCCGAAGGTCTTCCCCAGAAATAATTCGACTTATCGAATTTCTGACCAATTTTTTGGTATCCCACCACTTTTCCGTTCACCGAAATAGTTTCTCCTTTTCCATGATTTGGAGCAAATTGTGCAATTGCGTAAATGGCAAGAGGATAAATAACTGCAAAGAGAATTAAGGTAAGCAGTGTTAATTTTAATAGTGAAAATATTGTTTTCATTTTTTTATTTTTTGAGGCTCTAAGGTCCTAAGTTTCTAAGATGCTAAGGAAAAACCTTAGAACCTTAGTGACTTAGTATCTCACAAGCTTAGATTTACATAAATAAGGCAACCAACAAATCAATTAATTTAATTCCAATAAAAGGGACAATAAGTCCGCCTAGACCATAAATCAAAAGATTCCTTTTTAGAATTGCACTTGCACCAATTGGTTTATAATCAACTCCTCTAAGTGCCAGTGGAATCAATATGGGAATGATAATGGCATTGAAAATTACTGCTGATAAAATCGCACTCTCAGGGCTGTGCAAATGCATGATGTTCAACCCTTCAAGCGCAGGAATCGCAGTAATAAAAAGAGCAGGAACAATAGCAAAATATTTCGCAACGTCATTTGCAATAGAAAAAGTAGTTAAAGTACCTCGGGTCATTAAAAGCTGTTTCCCAATTTCGATAATCTCAATTAACTTGGTTGGGTCATTATCAAGATCCACCATGTTTCCGGCCTCTTTTGCAGCCTGGGTTCCACTGTTCATGGCAACACCTACATTGGCTTGGGCAAGGGCAGGAGCATCATTGGTTCCGTCGCCCATCATGGCCACTAGTTTACCCAGGTTTTGTTCGTTTTTGATGTAGTTCATTTTATCCTCAGGTTTCGCCTCGGCAATAAAATCATCAACACCGGCAGCCTCGGCAATAAACTTGGCCGTTAGGGGATTATCTCCGGTAACCATCACTGTTTTTACACCCATTTTTCTCAGGCGGTCAAAACGTTCTTTCATTCCTGTTTTAATGATATCCTGCAATTCGATAACACCTTGAACCTGGTCATTTTTAATTACAACTAGTGGTGTTCCTCCATTTGTAGAGATATCAATTACTTTTTGGGCAGTATCCTCAGGAAAAGAATTTCCGGCTTGTTTTGCAATGTTTTTTGCAGCATCCTGCGCCCCTTTTCTAATATTGGTTCCGTCTTTTAAAATAACTCCGGAAGTTCTGGTCTCAGCGGTAAATTTGATTAAAGTAGCACCTTCAATTGATAATTTATTGGCAGTTTCGGCTCCTGCCAGTTCCACGATACTTTTCCCTTCCGGAGTGTCATCGGCCAGTGAACTCAGTACAGCAGACTTTATAAAATCTTCCGGAGTAACACCTTTTGCTGGGTAGAAATTTGTTGCTTTTCTGTTTCCAATGGTAATTGTTCCGGTTTTATCCAAAAGAAGTACGTCGATATCTCCGGCAGTTTCAACTGCTTTTCCGGATTTTGTAATTACATTAGCTCGCAAGGCTCTGTCCATACCGGCAATACCAATTGCAGAGAGTAAACCTCCAATTGTAGTTGGAATCAAACAAACAAATAGTGCAATAAAAGCCGCAATCGTGATGGGGGCATTTGCATAGTCGGCAAACGGTTTTAGCGTAACGCACACAATCACGAAAATTAAAGTAAATGCGGCTAATAAAATAGTTAAGGCAATCTCGTTTGGTGTTTTCTGACGGCTCGCCCCTTCAACCAGAGCAATCATTTTATCCAAGAAGCTTTCGCCAGGCTCAGAAGTTACAATTACTTTAATTTTATCAGATAGTACTTTTGTTCCTCCCGTTACAGATGATTTATCACCACCGGCTTCCCGAATCACAGGAGCACTTTCACCTGTAATGGCACTTTCATCAATAGTGGCCAAACCTTCGATAATTTCCCCGTCGGTTGCAATTAAATCACCGGCTTCACAAACGAAAATATCTCCTTTTTTCAATTCAGATGAACTGATGTTTTTGATTTCTCCGTTAGGCAAAATTTGTCTGGCAGGAGTTTCTTCGCGTGTTTTTCTTAAACTATCGGCTTGCGCTTTTCCTCTGGCCTCGGCAATAGCTTCAGCGAAATTGGCAAACAAAAGCGTTGCAAGTAAAATTAAAAACACAATTAGGTTATAAGTGAAACTACCCTGATCTGTTGCTCCCATTAAAATGGAAACACAAACAGCAAACATAATGGCAGTTCCTATCTCTACGGTAAACATTACCGGATTTTTGATCATCATTTTTGGATTCAGCTTCACAAAAGATTGCGCTAAGGCTTCTTTTACCTGTTTGCTTTCAAACAATGAATTGGATTTATTAGTTGTCATTTTTCTTTTATATTATTTTAAAGTAAAATATTCTGCCAATGGACCTAAAGCTAGCGCCGGGAAGAAGGATAAAGCGGCAATAATTGCGATTACGGCAAAAACCATTATTCCAAAAATTGAAGTGTCGGTTTTTAGGGTTCCGGCGCTTTCGGGAATGTATTTCTTATTGGCCAGTAATCCTGCGATTGCCAGTGGCCCAACGATAGGAATGAAACGGCTTAACAGAAGCACAATTCCTGTGGTGATATTCCAAAACGGATTGTTATCTCCTAAACCTTCAAAACCAGATCCGTTGTTGGCAGCGCTCGAAGTATATTCATATAACATTTCAGAGAATCCATGGTGTCCCGGGTTATTGAGCCAGCCTGTTGCATTTCCGCTAAACCAATAGCCCATTGCAGTATCATTTGCAGCAAAATAAGAAGCCAAAGCTGTACCTGATAATATTAATAAAGGGTGCAAAATGGCGATAAAAGCAGCAATTTTAACTTCCCGCGCTTCGATTTTCTTGCCTAAAAATTCAGGTGTTCGACCCACCATTAATCCGGAGATAAATACAGCCAGAATGATGAAAATATAAAAGTTTAAAATACCCACTCCACAACCTCCGTAAAACGCATTGACCATCATGGCAAGCAATTCCATAGCGCCGGAAACCGGCATTGAACTATCGTGCATACTATTTACAGAACCTGTCGAAATTACAGTAGTTGCGATGCTCCAGAATCCTGAAACGGCAGGTCCAAACCGAACCTCTTTTCCTTCCATAGCCCCGGTTGCTTGGGCAATTCCCATTTTCTCGATAGCCGGATTTCCGTTCATCTCTGATATCATTGTTGGGATAACCAGCAATAAGAATCCAACTGTCATAACCCCGAAGATTACATAGGATAATTTTCTTTTCTTTAGATAAAAACCTAAAGCAAAAATCATGGCAAAGGGAACAATTAACTGAGACCATAATTCAACGGCATTGGTAAGATAAGTTGGATTCTCTAGTGGATGCGCTGAGTTGGCTCCAAAGAATCCACCACCATTTGTACCTAAGTGTTTGATGGCTATAAATGCAGCAGCAGGTCCGCGGGAAACATCAACGTGATCCCCTTGTAGAGTTGTGATAGAGTCTTTGCTGTCAAAATTCATTGGAGTGCCGCTAAAGGCTAAAATAGTGGCTACAATAACTGAAAGTGGCAATAAAATACGCGTACAGCTTTTGATGAAATAGTTGTAAAAATTGCCTAGTTTATCTGTAGTTCTTTCTTTCATTGC
The DNA here is from genome assembly GCF_009664855.1 of Flavobacterium sp. SLB02. Taxonomy (GTDB): domain Bacteria; phylum Bacteroidota; class Bacteroidia; order Flavobacteriales; family Flavobacteriaceae; genus Flavobacterium. The sequence continues at coordinate 4,031,746 of NZ_CP045928.1, read as the reverse complement.
AGTGAAAATCATCGCTGCAGCGGCCATTCCCACACCAGCAGAAACAAATTGCAAGAACATCAAGAACATTTGCGATAGGTAAGAAACTCCGCTTTCGCCTGAATAATGCTGTAAATTACAATTGACAACAAATGAAATGGCAGTGTTAAAGGCCAGATCCGGGCTCATAGATGGATTATTGTCAGGATTTAAAAATAATGACCCTTGAAACAATAAGACAAAAAAGCAAAGAAAGAACCAGATCATGTTGATACTTAAAAGTGCTTTTAAGTGCTCTTTCCAGTTCATTTCTTCAGTGGAATTGATACCGCTGATTTTAAAAATAAATTTTTCAATTGGATTGAAAATCGGGTCAAAGAATGTTTTATCACCCAAATACACTTTAGCGATATATTTTCCTAATGGAATGGCTAAAACTATCGAAACGATAAAGATACTGATGACCCCTAGTAATTCTGTGTTCATAATATGTGATTTGTTAATTGTAAAATGTGAGAGGTAAAAAAATGATGTCTAAGAGTTGTCTTTTATATTTTACATCTCACTTAAACATTTTACGTTGCTAAAATTTTTCAGGTTTAATTAATACATAAACCAAATAGCCAAAAACGGCGATCGAAACAATAAATAGTGCAGTCATGATTTAGATTTTTTCAAAGAATTCAACTGATTTAAAACAAATAGCAAAAAGTATAACAGCCAATGCGAGTAAAAGAAAAGTGATTAACATAGGTTTTAGAATTATTTAGATTATTGGATTTTAGATTTTTCAGAAGATTAACCAATTAAAGAGTTAATCCATTACACTTTATACGCCCGAGGTATTCACCTGTTTGATATATTCTGCTTTTAGCGTTTGAGGAAAAAGGTGTGAAATGTTGCAGTGACGCACTTCCATAAAAGAAGAAACTGAGAAAACGTACACATTAGAAATGGCATTTTTTGTTTCGATGCTTCCATTAATAAATAGGCGCTCGGCAAGTGCCAGACATTTTTTGGCACGAACGATATTACCCGAAATAATAGATTTTTTGGTGATATCGGCAAAACGTTCCGCTTGTTTGTAGATTGAAGTGACTTGATTTTTCATGAGAATGAATTTTTATGTTCTTCCCACTTATGCCAAAAGTCAGACCGAAAAACAGCAGTATTACCTAAGGTGTTGCCAATAAAGGAGTTGTGGTTTTATGCCAAAAATCAGGCATAAAAAAAGCCTATCAAAATGATAAGCTTTTATTGAAATGATAAGATTGTATAAATATTTTTAGGATTTTAATTTGCTGGGCCTACTACCATACCATTATAAGTATCATTTAATTTTGCCACAGTTTTTCCTTTTATATCAATTAAGATATTTTCTTTTGATGTTTCAACTGAAAATAATCCTTTTTTGTATCCATTTACACTTTTGTATTTGTTAGCAATTACTATGTTACCTTTTTTATCAATAAATCCCCATTTAAAATCGTTTGTTTCAGATGATGATTCTCCTTTACCATATTCAGCATATCCATTGCTAAAACTGCGCATCGATCCCTTAAATTTAAAGTCAATAATTGTATTGCCATTTTTGTCTATAAATCCCCAAAGGCCTTTCTTTAAAGCCGGTGCGATACCTTCAGAGAAATTATGTACTTCATCGTAAATCATTGGAATAACAATTTCTCCTTTTTCATTTGCAAATCCATATTTTCCGTTTTTTGAAATTGAAATAAGCCCGTCTTCAAAAGAATATCCAAGCTGATCATATTCTGGAACCAGGATAATTTTGCCGGATTTATCCATTAATCCTTTTAGTGAATTAACGGCAATGAAATCACCAAAACCCGTGGAAAGAAAATCATACTTAGGCTCTACTAAGATGTTCTCATGCAGATCCATTAATCCATCTAAACCTTCTTTTTCTTTTTTAAAAGTCAAAGAAAAACCATTGTTAAATTCTCCTAAAGCATAATATTTACATTCTATTACGATGTTACCATTTTTGTCAATCAAACCATATTTACTATCGTTTTGAATTACAGCGTAATCATTGTAAAAGTTATCTAATGAATCATATTTAATATCAAATATTTTTTCGCCCTTTATATTACTTACATATTTTTTTCCTTTTCGATCAAATATTAAAAATGTCTGTTTTAGCCCGGTAGGATAAATGCCATCATATTCCATCTTAAAAATGAAATTTCCTTTTTGATCAATTACTCCAAAATCATTATCATATTCTACTATGGCATATCCATCGCTAAAACCTCTGGTACTGTTAAATTGACATGGTATTACCAGTTCTCCTTTTGTATTGATAAAACCATATTTGTCATTTAATTGTACAGCAAATAATCCATCACTAAGTTGGTCTATTGTTTCATATTGATTAGGAGTTATTGTTTTTCCTTTTTCATTTAAAATTCCAAATTTTGGGGAATTACCACTTATGTAATAAGTAAAGTCATTTTTTTGAGAAAAAATTAAATTTGAAAAAATTAGACATACTATAAGTAATGATTGTTTCATAGGGTTGTATTTTTTATTTTAAGATTATGTAATGTTATACTCTTCCAATTTTCGATACAAAGTAGCAATCCCAATTTCAAGTAATCGCGCAGTTTCAGCCTTATTGCCTTTAGTATAGTTCAGCACTTTCTGGATATGGAGTTTCTCAACACTTTGCATAGAGAAAGCTGACATTGATTTGGTTGCTTTCTCGGGCTGATGCTGCATCTCATATGGTAGGACATCAGAAGTTAGGGTATCTCCATTGCTTAGAATAACAGATCTTTCGATCACATTTTTAAGTTCACGAATATTTCCCGGCCAGGAATAATGCTCTAGTTTCTGAAGAAAATCATCCGTTACATTCAGGTTCTTTTTATTTGTTTTTTCAGAGAATTGCTTCACAAAATATTGAGTAATAGGAGCAATGTCTTTAATTCTTTCTCTTAAGGGGGGAAGAGTAATTTCGAAAATATTCAAACGAAAATACAGATCCGAACGAAAACGGTGCTCTTCGCTTTCTGTTTTTAAATCTCTGTTGGTTGCCGCTATTAATCTGAAATTTGACTTTTTTGGAGTTGTATCACCAATGGGGATATACTGGCTGGTTTCTAAAACGCGCAGTAACTTGGCTTGCAGTTCAATTGGCATTTCTCCAATTTCATCCAGGAATAAAGTTCCGCCGTTGGCCTCTTCAATAAACCCTTTTTTATCCTTCATAGCTCCTGTAAAAGCACCTTGTTTATGACCAAAAAGTTCGCTTTCCAGAATTTCTTTGCTAAAAGTACTGCAGTTTAAGGCCACAAAAGATTTTCCAACTCGATTGCTGTTCTCATGAATTGCTTGCGCAAAAACTTCTTTTCCGGTTCCGGTCTCCCCGGTAAGCAAAACAGTCGAATCGGTTTTGGCTACTTTTTTGGCAAGATCAATAACCTGTTCGATTCCTTTAGATTTTCCGATAATGGTAGTAAAGGAATATTTATCGCCAATGCGCTTTTCGAGTTGTTTAACCTTTTTCTGCAAATGTGCTTTCTCGACAGCTTTGTACAAAAGCGGAATAATTTTGTCGTTATCATCACCTTTAACTATATAATCAAAAGCGCCATTTTTCATGGCCTGAACACCATCGGGGATATTTCCAAAAGCAGTTAAGAGAATTACTTCGATCAAAGGAAAACTTCCCTTTATGTTTTGCAGAAAATCAACCCCGTTTCCGTCAGGTAATTTTACATCACATAAAACAACATCAATATCGGTTTGCTCGAGTTTTTTAAAACCTGATTTTAAATCTTTGGCCTCAAAAACTTCAAAGCCTTCTGATTTTATAATACGTGCCAGGAGACTTCTGAGTTTTTCTTCGTCGTCTATAATTAAAATTTTATGTGTCATTTGAGGAAAAAGGCTAGGATCGAAATTTATTTTTTGAGATACAAATTTAGGCTTTAAATCATTCAACTTTTTTGATCGATGGGAAATTCTTGCAAAAAATAATTTTAAGCACATAAAGTTATAAAATTAAGTTTTAAGCTACCGGATGGTAATATTTAAATTATATTTATAACAGCATTAAAACATTTAACACTGGTAAATTTTATAATTCTCTTAACATGAAAAAATTCAAGCTTTGTATCAAATGAAGTAATTTTGCATAAAAGCTACATTATATATGAAAGACTCAATTTCAATCTCAATATTAGAATTAGCTATCATTACACAAGATAGCAACGCCTCTGAAACATTTCAAAAAACAAAAGAAATCGCTCAACTAGCAGACAACTTAGGCTATAAGCGTTTCTGGCTGGCTGAACATCACAATATGGCGCACGTTGCCAGTTCGGCAACAGTAGTCTTAATTGGCTATATTGCCGGTCAGACAAAAGACATACGAGTAGGGTCAGGGGGAATCATGCTGCCCAATCACTCTCCTTTAGTAGTAGCCGAACAATTCGGAACACTAGAGACGCTTTATCCCAACCGAATCGATTTAGGATTAGGAAGAGCGCCGGGAACAGATCAGCCCACTGCTGAGGCGATCCGAAAAGACTTTTTTGAGCAGGCGCAGCGCTTTCCTCAAAACGTGACCAAACTCCAGGATTACTTTTCTTCTGAAAATGCCACAGCAAAAGTAAGGGCATTTCCAGCCGAAGGAACAAATGTTCCCATCTGGATTCTGGGTTCAAGTACAGAGAGCGCCGCCCTTGCCGCAGCTTATGGATTGCCTTATGCCTTTGCCGGACATTTTGCGCCACGCCAAATGATACAGGCCTTTGAGTTCTACCGCGAAAACTTTCAGCCTTCAGAATTCTTAGACAAGCCTAAAACAATGGCGTGCGTTAATATCATTGCGGCCGACACCAGTGAAGAAGCTGAAAGACTATCTACGAGTTTGTATCAAATGTTTCTCAATTTAATTCGAGGTGATCGCAAAGGTTTACAGCCACCGGTAGATTCATTAGATGACATTATGAGCGAGGAAGAGCGATTTCATGTCAATCAAATGACTGCGTGTACTTTTACAGGAGATAAAGAACAACTGATAAGAGATCTTAAAAAGTTCATTGACTATGCGAGAGTAGATGAGCTAATGGCAACAGGTCCAATTTTCGATCATCAGGCCAAGCTCAGAAGTATCCACATTACAAAAGAGGTAATAGATAGTATAAACGCTATATAAGTATACTTCTCTATTGCTTATATATAAGGTAAGATCTGAGTTCAACAAACCCGGCAGTTTTAAATCCTGTCGGGTTTGTTTTTGATACCTTGTATAGAAAAGAGTTACTCAGCTGGCCAAAGGTGAAGCTTTTTAGAATTTGAAGAGAAGGCCCGCAGCAGCTCAGGCAATTTACAATATTGGAATTCTAATAAGCCTTCAAGGTAAAAACACTTAAAAAACAGTCCAAGTCGCCTAATGCTGGCCGGGATCAAAAAACTTCGCCTTGTAAAAAACATCAAACCAGCTACTTATAAAAAAGATTGAAAATAGTGAAGAAAAGCTATTGTTTTACTCAATAAAGAGTCTACTTTTGCACCCGCAACAGCGATAGACGTTCACTGAAATACTGACAAGCATACGGGATCAAGGAGAAAATTTATTTTCAAAAAAAAGATTTCAAAAAGCTTGTGAGATTTGAAAACAGATGTTAC
>NZ_CP045928.1:3941205-4018248 GCF_009664855.1 Flavobacterium sp. SLB02 | reverse complement strand
CATACGGAACAAGTTGCTGAAATCGCAAATGAGCCAAATTACGAAGCAGCTTTAGCAGCACTATAATACCTATAAATGGAATTTCAAAAAGATAATACTTTTGTTACTGGCCGTTTAAAAAGCATGACCTATGCATTTAACGGAGCTGTAAAATTGATTAAAACAGAACACAGCATAATGGTTCAATTCTCATTGGGAATTTTAATGACCATTGCCGGGTTCTATTTTCATATTTCACAAACCGAATGGCTATGTCAAACCTTAGCCGTAGGTTTAGTTTTAAGTGTTGAAGGATTGAATACAGCAGTGGAAAAAATTGCCGATTTTATTCACCCTGACTACAGCAAACGAATCGGTTTTATTAAAGATATTGCTGCAGGAGCGGTATTTTTTGCCGCAATGACAGCAATAGCAATAGGCTTGATTATTTATATCCCAAAATTTATCTAGGCAACAGGAAACGCAAGAATGGCAAAATCAACAAAAAAAGAAACAGTAGACAAAAAAAGCGCACCAAAAACCGAGAACTTAAAATCCTGGAGACCCAACAAACAGCAACGTTTTGTTTTGGGTTGCCTTTTGGTACTATTTTCTATCGCATTATTAGTTGCATTTATTTCTTTTTATGTAAATGGACAATGGCAGACTGATCAAAGCGCCATAAGTGAGCTTGGTGATCGCTCTGAAGTGGTGCAAAACTGGCTGGGAAAATTCGGCGCTTTTCTTGCCGACTTAATCGTTTACAGAGGTTTTGGACTTGCTTCTTTTGTACTGGTTCGTTTATTTTTCTTAACCGGATTATTTCTGGCATTAGAGATGTCTACCAAAAGACTCAAAAGCATTTGGTTTTGGGATTTATTTGCCATTATTATTGTTTCTGTACTATTTGGTTTTTTCGCCACATCAGCACCTGAACTAGGTGGAACTATTGGTTATGAACTGAATTTATTTCTTCAGGATTACATCGGTAAAACAGGTACTTTACTAACCTTGCTTTTCGGGTTAATCATCTATCTGATTTTTAAAATTAAATTATCTCCAGAGAAAATCCAGTCCTATTTTGATTCTACTAAAAAAGAATTCAAGTCAGAACTAGGCTCTTTAAAACCACAACAGGCAGAAAGCGCTTATAATCTGGAAGAGTTTGCAATTGAAGAAGATCCCCAACTAGATAACATTCACCTAAAATCTGATGTTACGCAATTCGAGATCAACAAAGAAGCTTTAAAACCTACCATAAATCATTCTTCTGAAATTGATTTGAATCCGGTAGTGAAACCTCTTCAGATGGATATAAAACCCGCAACAGTTGCGCCTGTTGTTCACACAGAGGAATTTGTTATTGAAAAAGCTGAAGAAGAGGATATTATAGAAGAGAATCTGGCTTCCCGCCTTGTAGCTGATTTTGGATTATTTGATCCGACTTTAGACCTCTCGAATTATAAATTCCCAACCATCGATTTATTAAAAGAATACTCCACTGGTGGAATTACAATTAATCAGGAAGAATTAGAAGAAAACAAAAACAAGATCGTAGATACACTTCGTAACTACAAAATAGAAATTGCCCAGATTAAAGCAACCGTTGGTCCATCGGTAACTTTGTATGAAATTGTACCGGAGGCAGGAATCAGAATTTCTAAAATTAAAAGTTTAGAGGATGATATTGCCTTATCACTTTCAGCCCTAGGAATTCGTATTATCGCGCCAATTCCAGGAAAAGGAACAATTGGTATTGAGGTCCCAAACAAGAATCCAACAATGGTTTCCATGAAAAGCGTGATTGGATCTGCCAAGTTCCAGGAAGCCGAAATGGAGCTTCCAATTGCTTTAGGAAAAACAATTTCGAACGAAACATTTGTTGTCGATTTAGCCAAAATGCCTCACTTACTAATGGCAGGTGCTACAGGACAAGGAAAATCAGTCGGACTAAATGCTGTTTTAACTTCACTTTTATATAAAAAACATCCGGCCGAAGTAAAATTCGTCTTGGTCGATCCTAAAAAAGTGGAACTTACCTTATTCAACAAAATTGAAAGACATTATCTAGCCAAGCTTCCCGATACGGATGACGCCATTATTACCGACAATGCAAAAGTGGTCAATACCTTAAATTCACTTTGTGTTGAAATGGATAATCGTTATTCATTGTTGAAAGATGCAATGGTGCGTAATATTAAAGAATACAACGAAAAATTCAGAGCCAGAAAATTAAATCCTGAAGCAGGACACAGATTCCTGCCTTATATTATACTAGTTGTCGATGAGTTCGCCGATTTGATTATGACCGCTGGAAAAGAAGTTGAAATTCCCATTGCGCGTCTAGCCCAGTTAGCGCGTGCTATTGGTATTCACCTAATCATCGCTACACAAAGGCCATCTGTAAACGTTATTACAGGTTTGATTAAAGCGAATTTCCCCGCAAGAATTGCCTTTAGGGTAACTTCAAAAATTGACTCAAGAACAATTCTTGACACACAAGGAGCCGATCAGTTAATTGGTCGTGGAGATTTATTATACACCAACGGAAATGATGTGGTTCGTGTACAATGTGCATTTATTGACACTCCTGAGGTTGAAAAAATTACGGATTTTATTGGTTCGCAAAAAGCATATGCTACAGCTTATTTGCTTCCGGAGTTTGTTGGAGAAGAAACTGGCATCAATCTTGATATGGATATCTCCGAAAGAGATACCTTATTTAGAGAAGCTGCTGAGATCATTGTCAATGCACAACAAGGTTCCGCTTCATTATTGCAAAGAAAATTAAAACTAGGTTACAACAGAGCCGGTCGTTTGATCGATCAGCTGGAAGCAGCAGGAATTGTTGGACCCTTTGAAGGCAGTAAAGCAAGAAGTGTGAACATATCTGATTTGAGTGCTCTTGATCAATTTTTTAATAATGAACAAAATTAATCCAATCATGAAAACAAAAATTCAGCAAATCCAAAACAATTCTATTACTAAGTTGACTAAAAAGTGCTTTCAAATGGCAACTATATTGCTTTTGAGCTTCACTTCTATTCAGGCTCAGGATAAAAAAGCTAAAGATTTATTGAACGAAGTAACCGCTAAAATAAAGAGTTACAACAATATTGTTATTGATTTTAAATATTCTTTGAATAACGCTAAAGAAAACATCAACCAGGACAGTAAAGGAAATGTAACTATGAAAGGCAATCAATATGTATTGAATTTTATGGGGGTTACCAAAATATTTGATGGCCAGAAAACCTACACCATTGTTCCAGAAGATGAAGAAGTTACGGTATCTAAAGTAAACGAGAAAGATGACGCGGCCATTACTCCTTCAAAAATGCTTACGTTTTTTAATTCCGGCTATAAATACAATATGGATATTGTACAAAATGTAAAGGGAAGAAAAATTCAATACATTAAATTAGCTCCGACAAGTGCAAAAGATCAAAGAAAAGAAATCCTTTTAGGTATTGATGTTCAGACAAAACACATCTACAATTTAATCGAAACTGGGAAAAATGGAACAAAAACCACTTTAACCGTTAATTCTTTTAAAACCAATCAGCCTTTATCAAAAAATCAATTTACATTTGTAGCGAGCAAATATCCAAAATACTACATCAACAAATTAGATTAATTACAAGGTTGAAAATTTTAGACAAATACTTACTAAAAACATTCCTGATTACATTTACTACGGTATTTGTAATCCTTTTTTTTATATTCATACTTCAAACTGTCTGGCTCTTTATCTCAGAGCTTGCAGGTAAAGATCTGGATCTCATTCTGGTTGTAAAATTCCTGTTGTTCTCCATGCCCCGAATCATTCCGCTGGTTTTACCCCTATCGGTTTTATTGGCCTCGATTATGACTTTTGGAAATTTAGCCGAGAACTACGAGTTTGCCGCCATGAAATCTTCCGGGATATCCCTGCAGAGAGCCATGAGGGGTTTGATTGTCTTTATTTTTGTTTTAAGCATCGTTGCATTTTGGTTTGCCAATAATGTGATTCCTTATGCTGAATATAAATTCATGAATTTCAGAAAAAACATCGCACAGGCCAAGCCCGCAATGGCTATTGCCGAGGGTCAGTTCAGCGATGTTGGTTTTTATAATATAAAAGTGAACAAAAAATCAGGTGAAAACGGAAATATCCTAACCGGCGTTACTATCCACGAGAAACCCAATAACGTTGGTGAGAACAAAACCGTTATTAAGGCAAAAGATGGTAAACTAATAAGCAGCGAGAAGTCCAGCATCTTAAAACTGGTGCTAAACGATGGTTATTACTATCAGGACGTTACACCTACAAAATACGAAGATCGGGCCAAATTGCCTTTTGTAAAAGCAGCTTTTAAAAAACAGGTGATCAATATAGATTTATCCGAGCTAAATAAGGTCGACGAAGACAAAGAAAGCGTAGGTAGTACAAACGCCATGCTAAATGTAAACGAATTGCGCTACACCTTGGATTCTCTGAATAAGAATCTGGACAATGAGATTCTTTCTTTCTCAGAGAATATCAACCAGCGCGTTGGTATTCGAAAATCTCCAATTGCCATTAAGGTCGATAAAAAGAAAAAGCCCTTACCAAATGATATTTTGTCTTTGTATACCACTAAACAAAAATCAGATATCCTGAAGATGGCCGGCAGTAACGTGACCAGTAATATCTATTCGATCGAAACTACTCAAAAAGACCTAAAAGACAAACAGCGAGACATCAACAAACACCTAACGGCTTTGTATGAGAAGTTTGTAATTGCTTTTGCGTGCTTTTTAATGTTTTTCATTGGAGCTCCATTAGGGGCTATTATCCGAAAAGGAGGACTTGGTTTGCCAATTGTCTTTGCGGTTTTAATTTTCATTACTTTTCACTTTATAAATACTTTTGGAAAAAGGCTCTCCCAGGAAGGCGGAATGTCTCCTTTTATGGGCTCATGGATGTCCTCTTTCGTATTATCGCCATTGGCTATACTATTAACCTATCGCGCTACAAACGATAACGGATTAATCAACTTTGACGCCATTACTACTCCAATTTCACAACTGTTTCAAAAAATTTCAGAGCGGTTTTTTCCAGCTCAAAATCAAAAATAATTATGTCAACAACAAAAATACAACTCAATACCATTGAAGAAGCTATAGAAGATATTCGTCAGGGTAAAGTAATCATTGTAGTGGATGATGAAGATCGTGAAAACGAAGGTGATTTTCTGGCTGCAGCCGAAAAAGTAACACCTGAGATGATCAATTTTATGGCTACTCACGGACGTGGACTGATTTGCGCTCCATTAACAGAAAGCCGTTGTAAGGAACTGGATTTAAGACCAATGGTTACCAATAATACAGACCATATGGAAACTGCCTTTACAGTTTCTGTCGATTTAAAAGGACATGGTGTAACAACAGGAATTTCTGCAGCTGACAGATCCAAAACAGTATTAGCATTAACAGATTCAAATGTAAAACCACACGAACTGGCAAGACCGGGACACATTTTTCCTTTGGTAGCCAAACAAGGTGGCGTACTAAGAAGAACTGGCCATACAGAAGCCGCAATTGATTTTGCAAGATTGGCAGGATTTAAATCCGCTGGCGTGATTTGTGAAATCCTAAATGAAGACGGAACTATGTCTCGTTTGCCTGAATTGGTAAAAGTGGCTAAGAAATTCAATTTGAAATTAGTTTCGATTGAAGATTTAGTAGCGTATAGAATGCAACACGATAGTCTTATCGTTAAAAAGGAAGATTTTGATATCGAGACCCGTTTTGGAACTTTTAGATTAAGGGCCTACGAGCAAACCACAAATAAACAAATTCATATCGCTCTTACAAAAGGGACTTGGAATCTTGGAGAGCCAATTTTGACAAGAATTAATTCTTCACAGGTAAATAATGATTTATTAGGCACTTTGACTAATAATGCTGAACAGCAGTTAGACGATATGTTTAAAGTAATTAATGAAAATGGTAAAGGTGCCGTATTATTCATTAATCAGGATATGACCGCCGTAAACCTACTAAACAGAATTGCTGAGCTTAAAACATTACAGGCTGAAGGCACAATGAAGGCACCAAAAGTGATCATCGACAGCAAAGATTACGGAATTGGAGCTCAAATCCTGCATGATATTGATATTTCAAAAATTAGACTCGTATCAAACACAGAACAAACAAAACGTGTAGGAATGATTGGATACGGACTTGAAATTACAGAATACGTAAGCTATTAACATATGGGGACATTAGAAGAAAGAATTAAAAAATCTGAGACACGTATATTCAAAGCTGTTTTTCCCAGTACAACCAATCATTATGACACATTATTTGGAGGAACTGCTCTTCATCTTATGGACGAAGTGGCTTTTATTTGCGCCACGCGTTTCAGCCGTAAAAAAGTAGTGACGATATCCACAGGTCAAATTGACTTTAAAAAAGCAATTCCTGCAGGTACTTTAATTGAATTAGTGGCAAAAGTAGATAGCGTTGGAAGAACAAGCTGTAAAATTCATGTTGATATTTTTATGGAACAAATGTATTCAGAACTTCGTGAAACAGTAGTTTCAGGAACTTTTTCGTTTGTTGCAGTAGATGAAAACAAAAAACCAACGCCAATTTTAGACGACTTAGACTAATTTTTTCGAAAATCTCTTTGACAGAAATACTGATAATTAGACACTTAAAAATTAAGTAAAAAAAAGCACTAAAAAAGTTTTTATAATCGGAAAAGCGCACTATATTTGCACTCGCAATCATCAAATGATAGCGACATATTGGAGAAATGGCAGAGCGGTCGAATGCGGCAGTCTTGAAAACTGTTGACTGTAACAGGTCCGGGGGTTCGAATCCCTCTTTCTCCGCTGAAGGCTTAAAAACTAAAGGATAGCAATCTTTACAAAGTTTTCAAAAATGCCTAAAAAGAGCGGTAAACCCTGCAAATCCAACGATTTGCAGGGTTTTTTCTTTTATACCACTTTTCAATATTTATATAATCGAACAAAATCTTTGTGGCACATTCGTGGCGCAGTACAGAATGGACTGGGTATCTTTTTTGCTACAAAAAATTAAGGCTGTTTTTTAAAGGATATTTAACCAGTGTAAATTTAGCGGAAAAATCGTGGCATATGATCTTTGCACAAACTAGAAAACCTAGGCTTGCCAAAATTAGGTTCAAAACTTTATAAATTTTCGTTAGCACACCCAATCCTTGATAAGGATCATACTTTTGAGTCTTTAGTTGTGGTAAACCAAAATTCTCGTTTTTGGTGCTTACTTTTTTATCTTTTTAACTAGCAACTTAATTATATAGATGATTTTTTTTATAAAAAGGTTATCCAAAATGGCTAAAGTATAAAATTGAATATACTTACTTTTTATCATAGAATGTGGAATCTGGGATTTACAAGAACATAAAAATTGTGCGAAAGACATTTGTTGGCTTTTCATAAGGAACATAGTAATTAGGGTAGTTTTGCAATTTAAAATAATTTTACTCTGCTAATTGTCTACTACTTAAAACACAACTTTATGCTCAATTAAACAAAAAAAAGAAAATCATTACCTAACTGCGACCTTCAGCAACACTTATAAGCACATGGTTTTCCCAAAGCCATTGAATAATTTGAGTACCTGTATCTTCAGAAACAAGGCTCTTCCACCTATCTAGAATGTCAATAATGGTTTGTCCGTCTTTAAAGTAATGAAAAAGCAAGTCAATGTTCTTGTCTGCCAAAAACGCCACTGGGCGACTTAATTCGGGATGATGAAGTGCGGGAGCTAGTTCGATCCATCGATCTTTCATTACCGGGGTAGAAATTATTTTGGCTAGGGGGCAAACCCTAAGTTTTTGGGTAACTGTTAAAGACGTCAGGTTTACAATTTGTGTTCTGGTTCCGCTCATGGCATCTTTTGAACGTTTTTCCCAAAAGGGATAAGGCAGGTTTATAGCCGCTTTTGAATATTCGAATATTGTTCGTTCACGGAACTGATTAATACGTTCCTGCTGCCGGTCGCGATAAAAAATTCGGGCTGTATTTGCATGTTCGGGATAATGAATTAAGGTATTGACCACGATTGCCGCTTGAATTGCCGTGTTCAGGGCCAGATGAACTCCCTGCGAGGCCATTGGATCTATTGCAAAATTAGCATCTCCAACACGAATAAAATCATCACCAACAGGGTGTAAGGAATATCGACTGCTGGCATCACAACCATACACTTTGCCAAAGTCCCCGTCGAGATCCAGTAATTTTACAAGTGAGAAGTTCTCTAGATTGGAACAGTAGAAGTTTTGAAGGTTCCGATGACCATTATGAGAGATGTAGCTCGGATCTGTGTAAAGTGATATCATACATTGGCTTTCGTTCAGAAGAGCTGTCCAAAGCCATGCATTTTTTCCAGCTTCCATAAAACCATCGAATTGCGGCTTACTTCGTAAATTCCAAACTGCATGAAGTGCAAATAGTGATGGTGCATTGCGAATCCGTTTTCCTTGTAAAGAGGCAGAACGACCGGATGCATCAACTAAAAACTTGGCGTATATAAGAATCGTCTTACCTTTAAAATAAGCCTTGATAATCCACTCTTGATTTTTTTTGTGTATGATGGATTGAGTTCGTGCGGGCTGAATTACTTGGACTCCCGAATCCATAGCCTTTTTTATCAATATCTGGTCGAAGCGCCCGCGATCGACATGCCTTCCGGTTTGCTCTACAATTTCTGTTCTGTCTGAACCCCACTTAAGTAAAGTGGATTTACGCTGTAAAAAAGCTTCTTGTTTAATTATATTTCCAACCCCCAGGTAATCCAAAAGGGCATCTGTCTCATTGGAAAGACAAATGCCTACATGCGGTCTGGGGAAAGCATCTTTTTCCAATAATATAACATGGTTGGCCAATTCACTTAACCGCATGGATATAGTTGCTCCTCCCGGACCTCCGCCTATGACACAAATGTCAGTATATAATTCCTGTTCCATCATCAGTTTCTGTTTCAGTACAAACTGCCTTTTTATCTCCCAGTAATAATCTCAATCCTATTGGGTCCGATTCCATAAGATCTGCGTAAAGACCAAGACAATAATATAACCATCCACGGATGTAATCACAGGCTGGCCTTCCTCGTTTAATAACCTCATGGTGACAACTACCACTGCACAGGTATCTTGCCCAGCATGAAGCACAAGCATTCTGATTACTCAAATGGCGATCATTAAGCCACTCTCTTTGTTTTTCAGGATTCACGCCTTCTTCAATAGTGCCCATGTATCCTTCCTTATCATTTACAAACCGGTGACAAGCATACAATCCCCCTTCAGCAGAAACTCCCATGTATCCACCTCCGGCTCCACATGGATAGGATTCAAGCTGGTAAAAATGAATGCGCTGTAAAGTGCTCATCACATTTTGAAGTGCTAACAGTTGCTTACTGTTAAATCCTATGCGGAACATTTCTCCACATTTGATAAGTTGTAGGAGTAGAAAATTGAAGTCTTCACCAGATAACTCTTCAGCACCCGTTGGTGATTTCAACATGGGTGAAAATTGAATGGAATCGAATCCCAGGTCAAGTAAACCTAGGAATATTTCCGGCAGACCGATATTTTTCGGAGTAACTGTAACCCGGGCCAGTACTTTGAATTTTCGATTAGGAACACTCATTAAAAGTCCTAACTTTTCCTTGATATCTTCAAAACTTCCTTTACCTGAGATATAAGGCCTCAATTTGTCATTGGATCCTCCTATTCCGTCTATGCTTACTGTAACAGTAAAGTAATATTGCTGAAACAAAGCAACATCCTCTGGTCTGATCAGCGTTGCATTTGTTGTAATTGAAAATTTTATTTCCCGTCCGGATAACCTGGCATTTTCAGCCGCATATACCGTTGTTTGATGTAAGACCTCCCTGTTGAACAGGGGTTCGCCTCCCATAAATGCCAGCGTTATAGGTTGCCCTACAGGAGCCGAAAGAAAGAGCCGATCTACAGATGCCTTAGCGACCTCGGAAGACATATTATCCGGTTTACCTCCGAATGTGCCTTGCTCAGCATAACAATAAGTACAGCCAAGATTACATTTTTGGGCAATGGCCAATGATAAAGATTGAATTGGTACTGCCTTTGGGGGAACAGCGTCCCGATAGCTGGCTTTTATCGATACAATATCGCTGGGTTCATTTCCATTTGCCCCATCAGCGATAGTGTTGGCTTTTCTGAAAAGAACAGCACTTGAGTCCAACAAGCTACCGCTGCCTACTATAAATACAAGCTGCCTGCTTGTACTATTGACAAAATGGTATTCCGGATCAAGCGGGCTTGTCTCATTAAGACTGATGACAGGATAATCCATATCAGGGCCTATTGGGATCATACTCTAGGTTAAATGTGATATCATCTCCATCTCTCTTGTTGCCAACAATACCTCGGAAATCCATAAACTGGTTAATCTCTTCAGGATTATTCATTACCACATTGGGATTACCTTCTTTATAGATTACTTTTAAGACTTGCTGTCCGCCAGGAGGAGGGCCAAAAGCACTGTTTGGATTTTCTGCTGTCCAATAGTTAAGACAAGCCGACATATCGCCCTGCCAGGTCGAACACAATCCACTTGTGATCTGCCCTGGTATTGTTCCGTTAGCCTGAGGTGCTTCCGGTTGAATCCGGATTTCATTATTACCGATAAAACCTGCTCCCCTGGGATAGAAAAAATTCCTGGAATCTATACCGTTTTCAATACGGTCGGGATCATCTCCGATATTTACTTCCATTCCCGGGTTATAGTCGGCATTCATGGTCAGCATCATTGGAAGGTCAAGCCCGGTAGGATCATCAATGATTCCAGTAATACCAAGAAGGGATTTTGTAGACTCCACCCAACCTGTATTATTATTACTATTTGCTGGTTTGAAACTTCCAAAATTATCGGCCATTTCCTGAGCTTTTGCCGGTGAAAGTGTTAAACTGTGTTGTGCCGGCGCAGATACAATCCATGCTGCTATTACCTGAACGTCCACCTTATTACCTGCTTCATCAAATACTTCCACCGATATTGTCCCGTCACAAGTAGTGTCAGTTGTCTCCAAACGACCATTTTGGTTAGCAGGATATGCGTCTATGGGTGATGTTGCACTTTTACGGGTGACTCCTCCTTTAGCAGGAACGAAGAGTCCTGTTCCAAAAATATAGCCAAGGTTTACTGCTGTATTCGCATCCCATGGACTTACTCCGTTCAATGCAACTATATCACCCAGATCAGATGCAGTACCCTTTGCTGTTACCGATTTAATTGGTGTTCCACCAAGTTTAGAAGAATAATTGAGCAACTTCCGGTTGCCAACACTGGCAGACCAAGAGATTTTTGCACCGGGAATGACATCTTTAACTTCTCCAAGTAAGTTGTTGTTGTTATCATATGCGAACACTTTAAACTGAACAGCCTGTTTTTTCATGCGCAGCTTGCCCGGATCGGGATCGTTCGCTCCCCCTTTAGACATAAAATCCTCAGGCGGTGAAAAATTTCTTGAATAAGCTTCAAAAAATTCAAAAAAATCGGTATTGTTGGCCAGGCGGGCTACACCTATAGCCGGGTGTATTTTTAAGTATTTTACATTTTCCATTTTAAGTTAATTTAAGGTTTAACAATTTCACATTTCTGGGTTTACTATAAAATTTTTCAAATTTATCATGTTACCGGAGGAGAAGGTTCTATCCATTCAAAAGAAGGGCAAACAGAAGGATTTAAATTAAACAAGGGATCCACGTATCTGGTCATTGTATTCATTGAGTTAATGGACGTAGGAATTTCCTGAGTGTTATCACTTTTGCTGTAAAATTCCTGAAGCTCTTTGAACATCCTCGTGTAATTCTCATTGAAAATCATGAGGCCTTTATATTGTCTGGAATCCGGAGAGAAATCCTTCATTTTAGGATTTGGGGCAAATTGCCGGACAGCATTGAAATCACAGTTAATCGGTTGCCCTGCCCGATCATAAGCATAACCCAAAAGTTGTCCAGTATCTTTAATAAGTTTACCGCCTTTATAAATCTCAGCGAAACGATAATAGTGAGCCGGGGCTGCATTCCCATCCAGTGGGCCTGCAGCAGAACCTTCTCCCTGATCTACAATCCAGTTTAGGATCTTAATTGCTTCCGTCTTATTGGTAACCACGAAGTCAATTATGGGGTCATGCCCAATTTGAGTAATGCGGAGATCAAACTCCATTTTAATTTGAGGATATGAAGCTCCGTTGCCGAACGGATCTTCGGGCAATGCATTTATTAAAGCAATAATTGCATCGTAGAATTCCCCAATCGTTCCGTAGTGGATTTCTTCACTTGCAAGCATTTCTCTTTCTAATACTACATAATGGATAGGATCTTTTGGCTCCTCAATTTTCATGAATAAATCTGTTAATAAACTCATTGAAAATGGTGCCAGTTGCGGAATCAGATTCCCGCCTACTGGCAACTTGTCTACCCCCCAATCTAAGACAATTTTCTTATTGGCAATTTGAGGTGGCTCTCCCATTGCTGCAATTATATTTGCAACGCCCATCATGTGCAACATTTCTTCTTTTGCAACACTAAGAATAAGCCTACGGATTTCAGCATTCTGGTACCCGGGAGAATCTTTAATACTCCAAGCGGCTACAAGGTAAGGCGGGACGGTTGATGCTTCAAGCCGCATTGCTTTATGCAAACTCTTTTTTAACTGATCCTTTGCTGCCGCTATAGATTGTTTAGCTGCCTCTTTAACAGCAATTTTATCTGTATGGTTAATCTGTAGACCATGTATAGCCTTTTTTAATTCCTCAATAAGTTCCTTGTCTATTTGAAGCATAATTGTGCAGTTGTTTTGGTTAAATAAGTAAATTGAATGGTATTATCTCAAAATTATTTCTAGCTTTTAATATGATATTCATAACTATTTTTCCAAATCAGGACAATATGCTTCGGATCATAGTCTCATTTTGTTATTGTCAAAGTTAGTACTCGTAAAAAATGACCTCCAAAAATAAATGCCCCTTTGTCCTTAATTCTTTTAACTATGTGATCACTGCTGACAACTTGTATATACTCATTACAAAACAGTAACAATCTAACCAGATTTTTGGGCATACTCAAAGGTTTGTTTTTATTCTTTATTCAAAAATAACAATTTATCAATCTAAACAACCAGGTATTTATACCTGTTTATTCCTACAAAAATAAATTTAGCCCCAATAGAAGGTAAAATTCTTTTGTGCCAGGATTAGGTGCAAAAGATTTGGAATGAATGCTTCGACAGTTCGCCTTTTAGGTTCGTGCATAGAAACCAGCTCCTAAAATAAAAAAATGCCGTAATACCTAAGTCTTTCAGCACTTTCAAACAAAGCAATAATTAATTCAAGTTGTTGGTTATAAAACAAAAAGTAAGATTTTAAAATTGTGCCACAAAATTGATCCATCTTTTTTCTCAAAAATCGGCAACTAAAGCAATAGAATTCCCTGGAAATTCTCTGCTACCAATAGGCTCTTAAAATTTTTAATTCAATTTGATTATTAATTTTAAAACTAGATAATATGTTAAAAGTAATTTTTTACCAGAAATCCGACAGAGTAAACAAGAACGGCGAATCTCCAATCTATGCCCGTTTGAACTACAATGACAAACAGATTTCAATTTCAACCGGACAAGCCATTTCAAAAGAAAGATGGGCCAGCACTAATAACCTTAGAAACCAGCTTAAAATTGAAAAGGAAATAGTAATCAAAAATCTACTTGATCTTTCCCAACTCAATGCTGCCAAAAAAAATTACTGAACTCTTCAAAATTGATCCTGAGATCAACCTTCAATTATTAAAAGCTGAACTCACAGGAAAAGTCAAAATCGACTAGCCTGAAGGACCTTCCATAATTCAGATTATGAATACATACAATGAATTTTTCACCAAAAGAGTAAATACTGGAGAGCGCGCAACGGCTTCACTGCAAAAGTACAAAAGAGCAAAAGGTCTTCCTTTTGAATTTCATCGCCACTACCTACAAAAAGGAAGATATGGAGAAACTGAAATCTAAGTTTAGGTGACATTTGCTTACCACAAGACTTCTGAATTTGAAGAGTCCTGAAGAACTTCAATGCATTTAGAGCAAAAAAACAAGTTGAAAGAGATCAAAAGTTTTGCAGTATATTTCCA
Organism: Flavobacterium sp. SLB02; assembly: GCF_009664855.1. Taxonomy (GTDB): domain Bacteria; phylum Bacteroidota; class Bacteroidia; order Flavobacteriales; family Flavobacteriaceae; genus Flavobacterium. Next base: position 4,004,090 of record NZ_CP045928.1, on the reverse strand, counting down.
ATTGCGTCCGCACTGCGGACGCAATTGGCATGGACACATATTCTTTTTAGTTTTTAAAACTTATCCAGTTTACTAATTTAAACACGTTTTTATTTCCCAATTGAACGGCAGAGAAAAGATAAAGCCGATGACGCGGTGTTTACTTGATTAAATATCTTGCAAAAGAAGAGCAGCATCAATACGGAACCAGATTTCATACTGCTAATTAAATTGGTATCGAAAATTTTACAGAACATTTCCAATTGTGTCGGCAGTGCGGACACAATTTAGCTGGACACAATAGAAGCTCCTGCTATCTATTGATAATGAAGAAAAAAGAGAGTTCCATATTGCCGAAAACAAAAAAAAGAATTCGACATCACACCAGATGTAACTACAGATACAGCAGTTTATTTGAAAGGCTTCTAAGGAGCAATGATCAAGAAAGTGCATTGGCAAACTGCACAAAATGAAAAATCACCTTTAGATGCTCTTCAAATTTCTTCTAAGCTCATTCTTTTATTTTTTTGAAAATACATTGCGTATCCGTAGTCACTATTTGTTGTTTTACTTAAGCTGAAAATTGATTTATTTCTTACAACACTAAAAGCTGATATTCGAACAACATTAAAAGCTAATTAACATACAGCACTAAAAGCTAATGATCTGGGGCATAAAAATGAACCAGGTCACAATAGAGCGTGTCACTTTTTTTTCAATTTTAGATTAAGACTAGTTTATTTATTGCTAAAAATTTCACAGATAATCGGATTTTTTCCGATTATAGCATAAAAAAGCAACAATAATAGACTTAAAATATTGAATCAGAAAGTTAAATAAGCGACCATTGAATAGACATTTTATTATAGCATTTTTTGTACGAACAAATTATGAATTCACAACCTCTCTTACAATTTTAGTCCATGATAATCATAATTTGACCTTCCTTTTAAATTATAAAAACTGCCTTCCCAAAGCAGTTAAAAAAAAAGACAGCTCGGAAATAATAACAAGTCCCATTTATGTTTACTAATTTTAACAATACCAGATATACTAATTAAAACACGTTTGATTTTACTATTTTTTTTGCAAAACTAATAACTAAGCTAATATGAGAAATTGGACTAACAATTAAATCAATACAAAATTCAAAAATATCAATAACTAAAACCTCGCCAATCGTTCTTTCATCAATTTAAGATACTTTTCTTTCATTACTTCAGACAAAAATGAAATCTCAATTAATTCATTCCATTTCGTTGTCTTCTCAAACATTGATTTTAAAACGCTATGGATAATTTTATCATTTAACCCTAATCTTTCTTTTCCAAAATAATCAATAAAATCACCCGCTTTAAAATTGCTTTTTTTTCCTTTTAATTTAAGAGCCATTTCTTCCTGTGGATTTTTAATAGCAATAGACGAATTCAGGAAATCATAAGCAGGCGTTAGAGTTGTTTTTCCTGATTTTGTTATCAAGGAAAAGTTTTTGAGATGCATGTCTTCATTACCAGTGATAAAACAGAATAGGATTCTCTTAAAAAACTCTGCTTTTTCAATTGAAGGAAATGTACAAAAGTCCTCTATTACTTTTACAATTTTCTCCATCGTAAAATTATATTTAGTATCTCTGGAACTCCCTGTCAGCTGTGCAAAATCTTCAGTGGCATATTTCCTGCCTTTACCATACCGGTCAAACCTTTTTATGAAATAAGATTTCGAATTATCTTTAGAATATATCAGTCCGTGAAGCGGTACTTCAATTCCATAAACCTTAGCCATTCGCATAGTAAGATCTTCATTTTCGGGTAATTCAGGAAATATATCGCTCTGCGGTTTGATAATAAAATTACCGTACTGATCTACAATTTCAAATTGCTGTTTTTTAATCGATAATACGGCGCTTAATTTAGGCTGAACGCCCTGAATTGATAACTTAGCTGCTCTATTTACTGCTTCCTGACGTAGTTCTGATGCAGAAAAAGGAAGCGGTTCTAATGAGAGCAATTTAGAAGATAATAATTTCAAGCCTTCTATGCTATACAGATCTCCTCCGCAAGGTTTATAAGTAATTGGGCATCTATTCATCGCTTTCAGCTTTAACCGTTACTGCCCCCACCAGATCATTTCCTACAGCCATAAGCTGTGAAAAATAATCTTTCTTATCTATTTTATTTATTTTTAAAAGACCTTCAAGCATTATACCCTCTGGTAACAGCCCTTCAAAAAACGGCGGAAAATCCAGAAATGAATAATTTTTGTGGGAAGATGGCATAGTTAATGACACGGGCTCTGAAGAATAATCATCATCATAGATAAATAAATATCTTCCGCTTTTTTCTTCCATAAGCTCACCCGCCCTGGTACCGTGAACATAAACTATTGCTTTTCTCATCTCTTATTTTTTTAATGGACTTATAAATTGAATATCAATATTCAAAATATTCAAGACTGCAATTATACTATCCCATCTTACTGATGTTTTATTCTTTTCAATATCAAACACAGTTGTTTTGCCGATACCTGCCAGATCTGCTAATTGAAGCTGCGTCAGTCCGGCAGCTTTGCGATGTCCTTTAATTAACTGCCCTAAATCAAAATCATTCATAATTACTGTCTAAGCAGTAAATATAGTTATTTTTTATCTTAAAAAATCTAAAAACTATAATTTTTGATATATTTTACCGCTTTAACAGTAAATAGTTGAAATATTCAAATTAATCCAAGGTTAATGCATCAATCAGAAGATATTACTGCCTTAGCGGTAATATTTGTTGACAAACAGAGCTTATACATATTTAAGACGACAAGTTAAGACTCAAATTAAAATTATAAACATAGACATATCATCGTATAAGTATTTCAAGTTTTGTAGAAAAATCGTGGCACATCGATTATTAGAAAATAAGAAAAAGGAATTAATGATAAGGCAAAATGAAAATCTAAGAGATAGTAAAAACAATGGTTCTGTCGCATCTGTCAGAATCAAATATAACACTTTTAGTAATTTAAAAGTTAGGCCGCCAATTTACAGAATGATCTAAACATAGTTATCCCTGGTTCAATGATCTGATTCTTTCTCAGCATATGGAAAACTTCAATTCCACTCAATGTTTGTATTGCCGATTCAAAACTTTTAAAGCCTAACCCGTTTTGTATCCTCCATTTTATAAATCGATGGTCCTGTTCGACAATATTGTTGCCATATTTACACTGCCGGATTTTAATCTTTGAGAATGAACGTTTGTTATAGACTTTGATCGCTGCAGTATTAGAACTGCTTTTATCAATGTTTATTACTCTTGGCCGGCAATTATTATTAATTGCTTTAATTAGAAACAACTGAGCGCTCATTCTTTGTCTTTTTCTGGTCAAAAGAAAGTCAACCGTATTACCTAATTTATCTACCGCTCGATATAAATAACACCATATACCTTTTACTTTGATATAGGTCTCATCCAATCTCCAGCTCGTCCCCACTCTGTCTTTTCTCTTCTTCATTTCTAACTCGATGAAAGGTGTAAACTTATAGACCCAGCGTTGAATAGTAGCATGATCAAAATGAACTCCGCGCATTTTCATGATCTCTTCAACATCCCGATAACTAAGTGTAAATCTTAGTTTGAAATATACTGCCTGAAGAATTATGCATTTTGGATAACAATGACCTTTAGTATTCATCTTTTGATCGGTTTAAAATTCTAAAGATAAAAGTTATTCCCAGATGCGACAGAACCCAAATTTTATCGAATCATAAACGATGTATATTTTGTTTTGTTTTAGCTATCAATCTATAAAACTTATCCTGATATTTATCATCGATAACGAAAGCAAATCTTAATCTTTAAATAATAGTACTTTATAATATTTCTTGTTATCTGTTTCTACCATCCAGATTCCCTCGTCAGAATAAAGTGTTTCAAAATACAATCTATCTCCCTTTTCTGGGATACTTTTTAGGTAATCCATTACTTTTGAATTTATACTTACAGCTGCAAAACCTATTTGAGAAAAGGTTTTATTTTTCAATTCTTTGCAGTCATAAGTTTGGCTAAGAAAGTACTTGTATTTACCATGGCTTAAGTTGTTGTTGTATTCAATAAAACTGCTTTTAAGCACAGAACCTGATGTTTTATCTATAATTGCTGCATTTGTAAATTCTGTAAAAGAATTAATTGAACATGAAAAAATAAGATTTTTATTGCAATTTGATAAATTTACTTGAAAGTCAGAACTGTTGCGAACCTTCTCAAAATAATCCTTGCTGTCTATGTGGTTAACAGATTCCCACAATTTGTTTCCGTTTTTGTCAAATTTAAAAACGTAAAATCCTTTCGGGAAAGCTTTACCTCCTATTTGTTTTGGAGCCTGATCACTAAAAAGCCCATAAATATACATCTCTCCGTTTTCTTGATCTTCATAATAATTATTAATTGATAAAACATCCAAAGCATACGAGTCGTTTATAAAACGGACACTCTGCATACTTTGAGTAGATGTATCAGTCTTTAGGCCTCCACCATTTGAAGAGGTAATAAAATAATTATTGTTTAAGTGAATGGTAAAGGGTTGCGTTTTTATTTTTTTACCTTCAAAATTATAGGCTGTTTTGTATAAAATAACAGTCTGCGAATCTGCCGATAGTGATTTGGTAATCAAATCAAAGTTTTCATTATTATTTAATCTACATACAAAAGTTGGTTCGAAATCGGTTTTAGCAAATTGATCTCCTTTTACTAATGTAAAATCCGGTTTTTCTAATTTTACTCTTGTCTTAGAATTGCTTTTAATTTCGATAACCTCTAAATAGATATCTTCTTTTTCCAAGCTTTTAATACGCCAACTATTTTCAGCATTTGTGAATCCTAAAATATATAGATCATTGAAAGAACCTTCAAAATCATTTACGCTGGCTGAAGCATCATAAACATTGTTTCGATTATAGCTTCCAAAATACTTAAAGTTGATATCTTTAAATTTTTCTTTTGTGATCAGTTGTTGCTGACCATCTATTATAAGATTATAATCTGGTGTCCAACTCTCATCTTTAGGATCACTAGTCACATAAGATTTTTCAGTTCTAGAAAAATTACAATATCTTCTTGTGTTATTTTCATACAAAAATGTTTTTTTACCATTCTTATCTAAAGTAAAAGCCGAATTCCCAGTGGACTTAGAAGTGATACAAAAAACTATTTTTTTTGAAATTGGCAGGTATTGAAAAAATCCAGGCGAATTTTCTTTATCTATTTTTTCATCCAATAAAACAGTTTGGGCTGATAAATTGAAAGTTGCTAAGAGCATACATAAAAGTATTTTTTTCATACAATTTGTTTTGTTAATTTGATATCAAATATAAAATATTTTAACAAAAAAAAACTTCAAAAAAGAAATGTTTTTCTTAAAAAAAATGACCTGCATTTATCGCGTTTCAATTACTATTTATTCAATCATTTTCTTAACTTTGAAAATGCAAAAAAATGCCTAAAAGCGTATTTTTACAATAATTAAAACAGTAAAAAGTTCTCATATTTAAAGGGTTAAAAAGCAATTAGATTACTATCCTTTTGGAATGCTCGTGCCGAACAGACATAAATCTGCGGATGATTACCGTTATGGGTTCCAGGGACAGGAAAAAGACGATGAAATTAGAGGCGGTGAAGGAAATTCGTTGAATTATACTTATCGTATGCATGACCCGAGAATTGGCAGGTTTTTTGCCGTAGATCCACTAGAAAAATCATTTCCATGGAATTCTCCTTTTGCTTTTAGTGAAAATAGAGTAATGGATGGTATTGAATTAGAAGGATTAGAATTTGTAAAAAAACAAAACCCAAAAGCAACAGCTTTATTAATTGTTCCAACTGATGCGGGAACAAAAGGTTACACCTGGACTCCAATGTATGAAGATGCATTGAAGAATAAAAGTGTAGACATAATGAAAGTATCAAACTTAAATGATATTCCAGATTATCTTAAAAAAGGAATTAAAAGTAAATATAAAAATCTTTTATTTGCTGATCACGGGACCGTACCATATTCTGGACAAGTTATAGGAGGTCCGTCGTATCATATAGGTGAATTAAAAGATGGACATACAAGGAATTTTGAAGCAATTTCAAATTATCTAACAAAAGATGCAAATGTTATCTTTTTAGGTTGTTTTGTAGGTGCTCCACAATATGGCGGAGTGGAATATCTCAAAACATCAGCAAAGGCTTTTAATAGAAAAGTTTATGGGAATCAAGGTGAATCTTTTATTGGTTACACATTTAAAGATCTACCAATTAGTGGCTATCCAAGAACCTATGAATCTTATTTTAAAGAAGGTATTGAAAATGTAGGAAAATGGTCATTAGTATTACCTAGTGGAAAATTAAACGAGAATATTGGGAATATTAAAATTGATGCGTTTGGAACTCCTTCAACAACCACTGAGATTTCATACAAGCCCTTACAGGAAGATATGAAAGAAATATTAAATAAATTAAAAGCTAAAAAAAGTGAAAAGAAAAAGCCAAGGGGTTAAAGCCATTATAATTTTATTTGTTTCAAATTTTTTCTTTTTATCATGTAATAAAATAAAGGATCGAATTATTGAATCTAATCATTTTGATATATATAATCTAGATCAAAAATCAGATTTTAAAAAAAGTACAAATTGGTATTGTAAATATTATTATTATAATGATACTATAAGGAAAATTACTTTTTTTAATAGTAAAAATGATACGGTAATTAAAACTGATTCTGTCATATACACAAACAAAAAAAAATATTTGATAAATGTATCTTCTATTATATTTGATTCTGTTAAATTAAATATAATTAAAATCACATTTACCAAGGGAAGGAAAATTCAAAGACATTTTCTAGTACAAAAAGAAAATAAAGTACATTTAGTTTGTGTTGATATTGAAAAAAAAAATATGATGTTTCTTCGTAAAAGAATAGACACAAACATTCACAATATTGAATTTAAAAACATTAATGACTACTTAAATAAAATCGAAATTTCTGAAAATGAACAATATTATTTTTCCGATTTTAGAAATTATAGAATGTATTATAAAAATAGAAAGTTATATACAAGTATGTCGCATTATTTTAATGGAGGTAATACAAATGATTTTCCAAAAGAATTTGATTATAATTTCAACAATGAGTATTTAGATTTAGACAAAAATGATGACTTAAAATATCTAATGGACAAAACTTCTTATATTGAAAATTAGGGTAACAGACTACTCTAATGTAATAATGTAAAGACAGCGTGGAAATTCTTTCCGTTCCGAGTTATTATATTAGACATAAAATAAAAAAACTACAAACATAAAAAGTTGTAGTTTTTTTTTTATACCTAACTCTACGAAAAGTTTTAATAAATAAATTTGTTGTTTGCTGTGCGAATGTCCAACTTCACAGTAACAATTGGGTACATAGAACATTTTTAAAACAAGAAAACCTAATAGTAGAAATAATTCCAGTGATAGGTTTTACTTTAATAACTCTCCAATTTTCTATGAACTTTTTCAATTTCTTTATCCATATAAGCCTGCGCATAATGCACATATCGATTAAAAGAAATGCTGGCATGACTATGTCCACTAATTTTGCGAACTAAATGTTCTGGCATACCTAAAATTAATAACGTTGTTATAGCAGTTCTACGCATCATATGAGAACTCATCTTATCGCAAAAGCGATTTTTTGTTGTATCAGTTTTTTTAGTCAAAAGTTGAGTTTTACCTTGCCTTTCTCTTGAAACTTCGATAGGATTAGTAAAACCAGCAAGCTCTCCAATATGTTTTAAACACTTATTAAAATTGAATAAGCTCGTATTTCCAAAAAGGGTTAACTTATTGTTTGGGGAGGTATACCGTTGAAAAATAATTATTGCATAAGCTGATAGTTTAATAAAACTAAAAGTTTTAGTCTTTTTAGACTTGAGTTTTAAATACCATTCCCCATCAATTTTTTCAAAGTTTTTATTGGTTAATAAAAAGATATCAGAGTAACGCAAACCAGTAGAACACCCAAAGACGAAGATATCTTTGATGCGTTTATAACTTGGTATAAGTGTTTGTTCAAACTCTTTGTCATGAATCAAAAATTTCAATTGTTCCGGAGAAAGTACAAAGATTTCAACTTCTTCTTTACGGACGTAAAACAAACGTTGAAAATCACCTGTATTTAAATCTTTATCGTTTTTTAAATAGTTAAAAAACACACGAATCACTTTAATATTTGCTCCAACATAATTATCATGACAACCTTTTTTATATAAAAAATTTGTAAATTTTAGATAAAATTTTTTCCAGTAACTTTTCTCGGATGTCAATTCGCGTTTGTCAAGTTTCGAAGCATCACAAATACGCAATTCAAATTTTGCATAACTTGAAAACTGAATAAGATTATTTAATACATATTTATAGTTTTGTATGGAATCTGGTTTTATTTTTTCCCCATTTTTTTTGAGTCGCTTTCCGCTTTCCGTTTCTTTTATAAACTGTTTGAATAAGGGAACAATTGGACTCGTTTTTTTCATGTTTATGATTTTTTCAAAATACAATTTAAATAAAAGTAATGGAGTTGTAGCAAAAAAAGTACAACCTTTAAAGGTTGTACTTTTTTTAGTTAATTATTTTATATTGTCTTCTATTATTTTGCAATCATATATCATTACAGTAGAATAATACACTTCTTGATCAAAAAGTTGAAAATTGAAATCAAAATACACTCTTTTTTTAATTAACCTTTCTTTTACCTCCTTATTTGGCATTAATACGTACCCATTGGATTCAATTATCAAAGGAGTCTTTCCTTCGTTTTTTAATGTTGGGAAAATTTCCTGAAGTAACTCTTTTCTGAATTTTTCTTTAATTCCATTAAATTCTATTTTTCTTATTTCAACAAAATCTACTATGTTAGACGGAAGAAATGATATACAATCAGTATTTTTATTTCCATTAAATATTCTTTTTGCTGCTATAGTGTCATAATATTTTTTAAAAATTTGAATATTTTTTATTTGTGGTATTATATAATAAATATCTCCTTTTTTTTTCAAATACTTAAGAATATTTTTCTTGGTACTCGAAATTTTGATAATTTTTTTAATTTCGGTTTTTTTTAAATTTACACTAGGTTTAAAAATAATATTTGCAATTTGATAATTTACAACACTATCATTTTGACTTACAATATTACCAAATTTAACATAGTAACCATAATCATCGTAACTTTTCTGGGAATACATATTTGCTGTAATGATTGCAAATAATAATAAATAAATTTTCTTCATAATTACGGTGTAGGACTTACTGTTACATTTTCACGAGTTGGTGTAGAAACCTTATCAGGTGATAATAATTCAAATACATTCTCATCAAAGTCTATTCTACTATTTCCCATTGATTGATTATCCCATCTTGATTTTAATAAGTTTATAAGATCTGTGTAAGTTGGTGGACCAAGAGGTCCCAATGTCATAACTCCACTCGTACTAAAATATTTGGTAGTTTCATCTTTACCAGCTGTATAAGTTTGATTATGTTGTAAACCAAAAGTATGTCCGATTTCGTGCGCAATTACATTAGCATTACTTCCACCATACATAGGTGGATGCCCTTTTGCAACCAAAGTAGCAATTTGCTCTCTGAAAGTTCTAGCATTACCTTTAGATAGGCCGGAAAAATCGTCTGTTATGGTTGTTGTTTTTGAACTTATATAATTACCATCGGATTCTCCTGCTTTTATATTTAATGTAGTTGAGCTTAGAACCGTTTCACCTTTTTCATTAGTTTTTGCGGCCCATATAAACTGTTGATTATCTACATCCTCAGTTCCGTCTGCTTTTAGATTACCACCGTATACATTCGAATATTTTTTTAGTGACTGTGCTTTCAACGCTTCTTCTAATGAAGCTTTTTGTTCTACTTTAAAATTTAAGTGTACTGTAAATTCAACGTCATTCAACAATACCTTACTTCCATCTAGAACTTTCCACAAATCCATACCACTTTGTATTTCAGCAGTATGTTTTTCAGAAGAGGTATATATAACATAATTTATCTGCATAATTTTATTACCTTTTTCATCGATGAAAATTGTTATTGTAAAATCTCTTCCATCAGAATCCTTAAACATTAAAGGACTATTTCGAGCAAAAGCATAAGGAGATAAAGATGGATATTTACCTTCCTTGGGATCTCTAGAAAACCATCTTCCAATTCTTGGATCATACATTCTCGCTCCAAAATCAATACTATTACCTTCTCCTCCTTTAATTTCATCATCTTTTTCCATCCCATTAAATCCATAACGGTAATCATCCGCAGATTTATGTCTGTTCGGCACGAGCATTCCAAAAGGATAGTAATCTGAGTAACTAAATATATCAGGACTAAAGGTAGTAAAAGCGACTGTATTTTCTGTCGATTCTACACTTGTTGTTACATTATCTATAGCAAACAACTCAAAAGCACCATCTTTAATTTTAGTTCTGTACCACTGCAGATTACTTACAACTCCCTGCGCAGTAAATGTTATACTTTGTCTGCCTGAAATATTATCTGTTTTTTGAGCTATCGTATTTGAAAAATTCATTACTTTCAAATTGATACCCGACGATGAAATCAAATCTAAATCATATGTTATTGTATATTTTTTACCGGCAATAGTACTCATAGAGTATGAAATTCCAGAACCAACATCGCTTACGCTCGCTACTAATTTATTAGTATTTGTAGTCACACTCACTGTATTTGAAGCTCCAAGACGATTCCAATTAGCGCCATCTGTGATACTTGTCCAACCTGTAAAACTAAAATTATCAAGTGTTTCCTGACTTGGTTCATTAGCAACTTTAATAAGTTTTCTGTCACTAATTACACTTAGTACATTTCCTAAATGATTAGAAAGTTCATAACGCTTGTCTCCTACCAAACGAATTGTAGTCTCAGGAATAGCGACCACAGTTGTTTTACCAACACCTTGATCTAATCCTTCGCAAGCGTCACCAATACCATTATTATTGGCATCTTCCTGAAGAGGGTTGTTTATTGTTTTACAATTATCACAAACATCTCCTACTCCATCTTTATCGTAATCTGCCTGATCATAATTTGGAATTAATTTACAATTATCACAAGGTCTAACTATTCCCTCTATGATTACATCATCTCCTCTTCCATCTCCATCGGTATCTGTTTGAAATGGGTTGGGATAAGCGCAGTTGTCGCACACATCTCCTACTTTATCAGGAGCAAAACCTAAAGCGACCTCAGTGGTATCTTCCTGCTTAGGATTAAATACATCCGGACAAATGTCATCTTTATCTATTACACCATCTCCATCGCGATCTTTATCTGCCAATCCACAAAATGTAGTACTATAACCAATACTATTTAATGCCATAGGAATATTAGTAGATGATATTGGATGATTGTTTACATTATTTGTAATACCAGGTCCTTCATCAAAACTAAATGCATTTATCTTTATTGGATCTGTTCCTTTTCCGTTACTAATGCTATAGGTAAAATCACACATTTCATTTTTTAATGAAAGTTTATTTACTTTATATTCATTTGGACGATCTTCAATTTTTGCAGCTCCCAAAGTGTTATCTGGCATATTAATTTCTAAACGTCTGTCATTTCTTTTTAAGTTTTCATCATTCTGTCCAGTCAAAAGCAATTCTGTTTTTGAAACAGTAGAATAAATGTTTCCATTTAATGTAATTACAACTTCATATTCAGCAGTCTTTGTATTTAATTTAACTTCTGCATTAAAGTCCCATTCTCCTTCAGGAATCGCTTTAGTTTTGGTATCGATTGTATAATCAACCTGCTCGAGATAACTTCTAAAAGAATATTTCTTTTTTCCTTTTCTATTATAATCATGATGTACACGACGGTATTTTATCAATGATACTGTTGGTACGTAACCCGCACTTTCTTTTCTAACTGTTAATAATACAGTACTTCTATAAGAAAATGAATTCGATTTTGGAAAACTACCTTCTTTGGAAATACCATTTAAGGCTGCTACTGATAAATCTACATTAGCACTATTAGTGGAACCTATTTTAAAATGAGAGCTTAATGTAACCGCTTTTGTTTTAAGTGATTTATTGTTAAACAAATTAAGTTTACTATTTGAATCTGACCATGTTGTAAACCCTGTTGTAGTATCAAATCCCAGACCAAAAGTTGGCGGTACACTTTCTTGACTCACCATCGCAAAGGCAGATCTGGCACTCATTAAGTTCGATTTTTCTGCAAATGCTGCAAAATCATCTTTGGATATTTCTTTATTATGCTCGTATTGTTCTATACCTAAACGACTGCTTCCATATATAGATTGTTCAACAAGGTAGTAATTAGACACACCTGCTGCTGTAACCATTTCATAGGTACTCATAGGATTTCCTTGGGCATCACGCTCGTAATATGTAATTGTTGTTGACGTAGATGTAACAACTTTTTTAGAAGTTCTATTTCCTAAACCATCATATTCAAAACTTATTACCGTACCATTCTTTTTAGTTACTTTATTTACTTTACCATCAACTCTCCAGTCAATATCAATTCCTTCCAGTTTATCTGAAGTTAATTGCCCAATTGCATCATAAGTATAATTATCATCAGATTGATTATCTATGTCTAATGAAGTGTCATTTAAGTTTTTGCTATTTGTAAAAATACCAGCTCCAACAGCATCTTTTACATTTTGTAATTGATTTGTCCTTGTTTTATAATTATAAGCTGATGGATCTCTATCCAGATGAGTTTTATTTAAATAATTGTATGTTAAATGATCCATCTCGACAATAGAGCCATCTTCCTTAGGTGCAAAACGATTTAACTTTTGTAAATTTCCGTTTCGATCGTACCAGTAATTTGATTTGTATGAAGGCGTTGAAACCCCGGCAAGTATTGACTGGCTACTCATGCTCTTAATACGATTAAGCTGATCGTAGGTATAATGATTGAATTGAGATGCTAATGGATTTCCGTTAAGATCCGCTAATGTGGTTACCATATCCTTGATATTTCCATTATATAAATTAGCGGCACTCTCGTTATTTCCGGTTTTAGTCAAACTAAAAACGGTTGCATCGGTCGTATTTGATCTCGAAAGATAATCTCCTTTATAGTAATTCAAAGCAAATCCAAATGCATCTTTCGCTACATTTAATCCATCTTTACCTGCGTCTGAGTTAATCTTTAACTCTTCGGAGTTAACTCCTTTTAGCCATCCTTGAAGTGTGTAGATATAATCTAAACCTTGCACTTTTTTGTCTCCTATTTCTACACGTGCCAACGGACCATGATCATAATAGAGGTAATTTGCTTCTTTCTCCCAGATTGTATTGTCTTTACTGGTATAAACTTGCTGTATTCTATTATCTGCATCATAATCATATTTATGAATAAACTGATCCACTTTTTCAGGCTGATAGGTTACTTTATTTACATTTCCGCTTATTAGATCATAATCATAAACAATCTTTTTAACTTGCTGATTTAATGCAGTTAAATCGCCATTATTATTGGTATGATGCAGCATTTCTTTTACATTTCCGTGCACATCATAATCGTACAAAATAGCATTATTGTAAGCACTTGAAGCCTCAACAGAAGTAAGCTCTTCCATTAATTGATCATAATACAATATGGCAGTAACTCTTTTATGGCTGTTATTTACACCATAGTCTGTGAACCAGGTTTCTGAATTCTGCATTGGAAGATCGTACAAAGTTTTTGTTACTTGTTCGGTTTTTAAAGTGACATTATATGGATAATGATCTTCTACAGCATCCACTTTAATTAAATCTGCTTTTGGTTCAAGACTTACTGCTAATCTTCCTAATTCATTAATTACTGCAGGAGTTTTTAATGTTAATTGTCCTGCTTCCATTATACGTCCCAGCTTATCATAGCGCGTGTAGCTAAGCTGAGATAATGTTTTTTGTTTTTCATTTTGTGACGCTATAATTCGACCCAATTGATCATAAGCAAACACAGTTACTCCTGCATCCGGAGTTTGTTGCCACACCAGTTGATTTAATGAGTTGTAACGATATTGCGTTTGCATGTCATTTAGAGGAACTACTTTTATTCCATTTACATCTGCCAAGTCAACTTTTTCTGTATCATTTGCTCTTACGCTATCAATAGTAAGATCTGATGTAGGGGCTAATCTCTTAACTCCTTCCGGCGGTACTGTCTGAATTAAATTTCCTGCCTGATCGTAATAGTACAGCGTATATTGATATTCCTTGTCCGAAGCTGTTTTAGTAAGCTTTTCAGTAATTCCTTCTAATGCTTCCTTTGTATAGTTTCTAATGAATTCTTCTCTTTTAGCGCTAAAAAATGTGTCTTCTAGCTGTTGTTTATTAGATGCTTTTACAGTTGCCGCATACAATTCGCAAGGAGTTTTTATACTTGCGTTTTGATCTTCCAGACTAAATCTTGGAATCATTACCGCAGGTACACATTTTTGGTAATCTGCCACATATTTATCTGCAAACTGATTCCATGTGATTGCTTCCTCTGTAGGATTTGGCACATCAATTCTAACTAAATAGTTAAAATATTCATTAATTACACCATGAGTATCTTTGTTGCCATAATGTAATCTTGTCGCCCCAAATTTATCGATACCTAAAAACAAAGCGTTAGAACTTTTAATTGATCCTTTTTTAAATTCTTTTAGCTTGGTTAAATAATAAAGGTAATCATCACTGATATATCCGAAATTAGCTTCACAGAAATAAGTTCCATTTATATTTAAATTTTCATCCAGGACATACCCAGGAATTATTGTGTTCAATTCTGCTTTAAATGCACTCCATTTCTCTGTACAAATTACTGGTTCTGGAATTGCCGGAACACAGATTGCCGGACAAGCAGCAACTGCTTTACTTAAACTTCTGGCAGATCTCGAAGTAACAGACGGTAAATTATAACCTGTTATTCTAATTGTACCATCTTCATTTTCTATTGTTTCATAATAAGGCTGGTCACTTAATGCAAAGTCTCTTAATGCAGACTTTGATGCTCTAAGCGATGCTAATTTAAAACTAAAGAAATTACATATCTGGTAGGAATAACCAGCAGATTCACTTGAATGAACATTATTATAAATATTCACTTCTTCATTTACTGCTTTATTATTAATATCTGTATAATAAACTTTTGCAGATACTTCATCAGTAATATCCAAATAACCAATTTTTTTAATTGCATTGGCATCTTCAATCTGTAAGCTGATACTGGCATCGGTTTTATTGGTTGAATTCTTAAATACTATTCGATAAAAAGGTGTATCACCACCCTCAGGAATGCTCTTAGAAACCGTAAATGATGTAAGCTCAATGGGCGTGTTGTATCCAACTGGTCTTTGCGCATAACGAGTATTTCTTGCTACCTGAAATTTCTCAATCAAACCTGACTCACCAATAAAATGACTCATCTTTAAATTAGCAGCCGAATTTTGTGAAATCCCAAATGTATTTTTTTCTATAGCTTCACTTATAACATCTCTTAAATTTTCTTCATAATTAGACTCTTCAGATTTAGAATTTTCGCATGTAGTAATCATTGATGGAACTACAACAGGTATATAATCTTGGAGGGATCTACAAAAATCGAATGATTTTGATGTAGTCGATCTTGGTGTAAAACTTGTTAAACATGCAAATTGTGGATATACTGTAACAGTGTTACCTATTTTATCTGTATAAACAATTTTAAGTCTATTTTCATTAATTATGTCAAGAGAATTAATAGTTGCAACATTAAAAAGAGGAAGGTCTCTAATATCAATAAAATTTCTTCCTACATCAGCTCCCACATTAAGGTCTGACCATCCTATTGATACCATGTTACTGAAAGATGGCATAATAGATATATTATAATCTGTAAGAGTAACAGGTAATTTGTAAGTAGGGTCTGTTGTTTGATCATTGCGTCCAGACTGAAAAAATTCAATTAATCTAGATGCCTCAATAAACTTAGACATAGCTGCATTATTAACTGATAAAGTATTTGGTGTACTGTAACTTCCTGTTGCAGGAAACTGAGAACCATATTGATCAATACAATCATTCAAGACATTAAGAAGATTGTTCTCGAAAATACGTTCTGGTTCTGGTTTTGTACAATAGCTTACAGATGTACCGTTATCACAATTATCTCCAATTCCATTTCCATCATGATCATCTTCTCCACAAGGAGCGCAACAGGTAAAATATAATGGGGCTTTTAAATTACCAGTAGAAATTTTTGCATTAATTTGACGTATTCCTATAAGTCCTTTGAGTTTAATTTTTACTAAATTAGAAGAACTACTTGCCAATAAACTTCCAATTGATACTCTTGAGATCGCTTTTGTTCCCAAATGGGTATTACCCAATTGTAAAGTAACACGTTTTTGATAGTTTACCGTAATATCAGCATTGTACCCTGCACTATATCCTGGATTATTCCATGTAACAATATCGCCAGGCTGAATTCCCAAATACTCATATAAATATCCATTAGTAAAGTTTGAATTATTTACAAGATTTACATTACTCCCCACTAAAGTTCTACTATTTTGTAAATCAAGTATTAACTCATTAAAAGCATTGCTAAATCGTTCTTGTTTTCCACAACTGGCAGATAATGCATTTGCAGGGGAATAGTCGGCTATATTTATTTTTGTTGTTCCTTCTACTAAAACCTCTTCGGGCGTATAACAATCGGGTGAAGTTCCTTCTCTTTTTATTGTAGCAATAATTTGAAATTTATAGGTTCCAAAATTCCTGTCATAAGAATTTGGCAGATAATATAGATTTTTAAAATCTACAATATCTTTCCAATCCAGTGCAGTTGTTACACCACATGGATTTACATGATTACTTGTATTTATAAATTCTAAAATAATAGGAGTAGAAATTGGTAAATCACCACTTGTAAAACCTATTGTCAACTTATTTGACGTATCTTTTGTACTGACAATTTTTGGTGTTTCAAGAGAAGTACTTAAATTAAAACCACTATTTACCTGTGCATCAAAAAGACTACGTGTCAAATAAGGCATACTAGTTGTTGGAATTCCCTGAGGCACAACTAATCCCTGACTTTGAATTGTTCTGTCTACCATCCCTTTTAAGAAATTCTCTAAAGCAAGATAACTTGGGCTTTTTCCTGTCTCTAAATAAACTCTTGAATCTGCCTCTGCTGTTGCAACTGCTAGAAGATCCATGTCGTCCATACTAGAATCATAACCATAATCTGCACCAATAAAACGTTTTTCTTTTAATGCAAAAAGTGCAGAAAGGGCATCAGAACAAGCTAATTCAACTTTTGTACTTGATGGATTAGTTATAGGTACCGGAACAGCGTCTGGATTTGGTGTACGGGCAATTAAATCCAGAATTCTTTGATAATTTGTTTTTGTTTTACCAGATGCAACTCCAGTATATTTCTTTAATAAGGTCACAAAATTATCAGAACTTTCAGGATTCCCGATACACTCGTTATAATTATTGTTTTTTATGGCACTAATGTGTGCTAAAACAGTTCGTGTTTTGTCTTTTAGTCCAACATAGTTAGCTTTAAAATTGGCCCAAATTCTTTCTTTTGTAGTCAATTCTGCAATATTATTATTAATTCCAAGAGCCCTGATTTTATTTAATAAATCAGCTTGTGAAAGATTCATAAAAGAATTGTAGGCAGATTCAGGCGCAATACCATTTGAAAAAACAGCAAAGTAATACGCTGTTTGAAGCATATTCATTTTTTTTGTACCAGTTTTCATTCCATCAAAATTTGATGTAAGGGCCTCACGCATTATATCTTTACGCACTGCAAAATCTTCACCATTCTCACCATTCTCACCATTGTATGAGTTAGGGGAATTGTAAAAAGGATCCTCTGTAGTATCAATATTTAATAATTTTTCTAAAATTCCGTTTGATGCATAAACAGATTCGTCTATCTTTTTTGTTTGGGCATTATAAGATTCTTTCTGGAAAAGCTCTGCATCAAATGAATTTGAATTTAATCCCGCACTATTTAGTTTATCACAAATTCCTAAATTATATGCATAATATTGGTATTCGGGATGAAACTTTACAAGAGCATTTGCCCAACTGTTTCTCCAGTTACTTACAAAATAAGCAACCTCTTTTAGGTACTTTGGTTCTGCTAAATAGTCATTTGGATCTTCACTTTGAGGATCGTGCTTTAATGCAGTCAGACTAACTCCTTCTAAAGCTGGTTCAAAAACGGCTGCTTCCGGATGTCCCGCTACTTTACTTATTAATTTTACTTTAACATATGAAATAGATCCATCTTCTTCTTTATAAAATCCTCCCTCAGGATTTTTCCATGAATTATTACTGATCTTTACAGTAACATCAAGACCTGTATCTTCATCTTTATACGTTTCTGTAGAAAACCCACCATATGATAAATCATTGTTTATATTAAATACACTTACCGGATCAAGAGGGGCATCAATGGATGGATTATTTTTAACATCTTCATCACTAACATCAGACTCTGCTTCAAGTCCTTGGACAGAACCGTATTGTCCGTGAGGGCTAACATCTCTTAGCAGCATATCAAGATTAAGATCACATACATTTACCGGCTGCTCACACAATTCTCTACAACCTTTTAGCAAACCTCTAAATTCAAACTTGAAGCTTTTTTCATAATTGTCACGATCGTTCTCATTAAGTTCCAGAACGGTCAACATATTCTTTTTTACATAGTTATTTTCTGCAATAACTATGTAAGATTCTCTACGAGAAACGTCTCCTAACTTATTATCATTAGAAAGTGTTGCCTGAAATGATGTATACTCTGCATCTGTAAGATGACTGCGTACTAAACCTTCTTCACAACTTCTACAAGTTATAGTACAATCTGCTGCTGTAACATCAGCTTCTAAAGCTGTTAGATCCGGAAGACAAATTTTATTATCTTTTAGTTGTTTTATATAATCATCTGCGTAAAGATTTAAGATAGTATTATCAATACTAAGATCTTTACTTAAAGAATAAGCTCCTACACTTAAAAACTTACCCTGATCTAATGCATTAAATGTTCTTGCAGGAAAACTCAACGCAGATGAACTATTTGCACTTAAACTATATAATCCAATTTTTGCTGATAAAGCATCTGCACCTGTCAATAATTCATCTGCACAATCATTTTTAAGACTAATAGACCAATCATAAACAAATGGATAAAATTTACCGTTTAGACAAGCATCTGTAAATGCATTTTTTGTTTTATCAAAAGAATATTCAAAAGTAACGGCCTTACTATTAATCACTGAAATAACAGAATTTAATTTTATTCCGTCTTTTAATACACTATTTTCTCCAGAAGCATAAGGATCATTGTTTGACAAGAGATTGGATGTAGTGGTAAGATGCAAACTTGTATCTTTTTCATCATCTAATGCTTCTAAACTTCCTTGTCTATCTCCTGCCATAGCTGTTGCTACAGTTCTTCCCTGAGGGTCTAAATAGCTAACGCTTATTTGGCCGTTGGGATCAATTATTGTATTTTTTTTATAATGGGAATAATCACCAACTTTATATCCAAAAAGCCTATTTAATTCCTCTTGTGAAGGTTGAGAATAAAAGTAGCGCATTTCATGCCCTTTTCCTATTTGATGATCTGGACCTACGCCTCCTTTACTTTTAATTCGGCCAGTATTATCCGGAGTATATTCTATTTGAGAAAAAGGATATCCCTGAGCATCGGGAACTAAATCCTGAAAAGTATTACTGATTGTATTATTTGTCGAATAATATTTACCAGATCCATCTCCATTTGCAATTGTAGGAACTAGAATCGGTTGGCAATTTTTAATACTATCTTTTAAATCCCAATCAAAATCTTTATGAGAAAATATTGATCCTTTTGTGTTTTTATTTAGATCATTGTAAAAATGAATTGCTGAAGATTCTAAAGGACTTGGCAGTACTTCGATAGCTGCTCGACCTTGATTATCATAAATTACCTCACCAACTATTGCTTTATTATTTGAATTTATTTTAGTTACAGTTTGACGATTACGTAATGATCCGTCAAAATAACTGACAACTTCTTTTTTCTTTCCATCTTCAGCAAATGAAGCTTGATATTGCCAGTTTTTTGCCCCTAATTCATGAGATTGGTCTATTTCAACATACGTCCAATCACTAACAAAATTTAATCTTTTATTAATTTCAGAAACAGACCATCTTCCATTATATACTTTTGTTAGATCATCCAAAAATCTTCCAACAGCCCTAACCCTGTAAATTACATAACCACTAGAGTAGACAATAGGAATTCTGTAAGAAGTTTCTTTTGTCTGGATTCTTGTGCTATTTAGCATAAAATCTTTCTCGGTCAAAGCAATGTCTTTACTATCCTTCTTGGCAATGCCGTTAGCTCCAAAATTATCAATCCAGGTCCACTCTAATTCATATTCCAGAGCCGGTGCGTTTAGATTTTTCTCCCACTTAATTATTAGTTCATCTGCATTGCTGGCAGCCGATGCTTTTGAAGCAGTCGTCCCTGTATACTTAATAAATTCTGCGCTAGGTAAAGCGGTAGTATTTTGTAAATTATAATATCGGTCTGTATTAAACTTTAATGCCAGATATGGAGCGTTGTGAATTCCAGGAGACGAATATGTTATTGAAGTAACTTGTACTGTTGCTTTATGAATACCTGGAAGTTTATAGACCAAATAGTCATTTAGTTTAGCTCCTTTGGTTACATTATCATGAGTTATTTTTAATGTAATTATAAAGGGATCATCATGTTGTTTTAATTTTCCATTCTCTATATAACTTAAATCTTTTAGTCCCAAATTATTATAAGGAATTATCGAAAGCTTAATAGTACAATCGTATATTTCTTTATAAGCATTAGCATTGGAAATATCATCATTGAATCCAAAATGAATTGATACGGCATCATTTACCGAAACAAATAATTTCTTGTCATTTAAATCTGAAAATCTAGGATCTTCTACACTTAATAATGGATTTTTTAGTAATTCATCGCCCTGCTTATAATCTGTTTTTCCCTCCTCTTGCTGTCCAAAAGAAAACAAACTAAAAAATAAAAATATTACTACTATAAAATTTTTGTTGATATACATATATCTATAATTTATCTTAATTATTATTGGCAACATTTCTTTGGTCTATTATCTCATACTTTTTTAATTGTTGAGATAAAACAATTTTTCCTCCAGAGGAATTAAAATAGGTTTCACTTTTAAATAATGAAACATTTACCGGATTCCTGTTAAAACTGCTATTAGTTATTTCCAGCCTGGGATAATGCACATCTGCTTTGCGATAATCCTTAGAAAAATCAGATGGCGTATTATAATAAAAAACCTGTTTTTGTATAAAATAAGTTTTGGATACACTAACAACAATCTTTGAATACGGTATACCTGTAAATGATTTTGTAGTTAATGTAATTTCCCAATGTGTTTTAAGATCAATACATTTTTCAATTTTGCATATCTCAAGCAATGGCTTTATGTCAAAACCTCCCTTATAATCGGGAATCGGTTTATTGATTTCAATCATTTTTTCAGGATGACTGATTTTTAAATTGACTTTTTTAGTATTCAAAATCTCGGTGTTACCAATTTTGGTGTACATTTCATTTTGTGCGTTTTTATAAAACACGCCACTATAGCTTTCCTCTACTTTTTTTGAATCAAAATCCTTAAAGAGAACGTAATTCATTTTATATTGAAGAGGTTTTGCTGCTGCATAATGTTCTCCTACTTTTTTGAATATTTCTTTAGCATCTTGTGAATATCCCAAAGTGCAATAAAGCAGACCCAAAACACTTATTATTTTTTTTAAGAACATTTTTTAATTATTGTGGGTTGATAAAATTTCCAGAACGCGTTTCCTGAATAGTTTTGATTCCTTGACTTGTTTCTTTTTTGACACGAACCAATCCTCCTTCATTGTCATACTCATAGAAAGTACTGTAGTTATTCTCATCTAACTCAGACATTAATTTGAAAGTTTCTGAATCATAGACAAATGTCTTAAGACTTCCTTCCATGGGATGAATTCTTAAATCATCAAAATAAACCGGTATACCTGTGTTATTATTAATTAAGACTACTCCCGCAGTAATCGTATTTTCAGGTACAGTAAACTTTCCTGAAATCCTCTGCCAGCCATCAATAATAGCCCCTGATGGCTTTAGGGTAACGGTATTAATCACTTGAGATGGTGCTGCAGGATCGCTTGGATCGGGATCGACTGCCTCTGCATCATCATAAAACACAATATTTATTTCGGTATTTTCATAATTTTTAACCTGAATATTTGTTTCTTCCTTTACCCATGCACTTAATAAATATTCTCCATTAGCTTTTGGCTGAAATGAGAAACAATTGCTACAATAATCTTTTACAGATAATTTTCCACAGCCAACTCCAGCTTTTATAATATTATCTGAAAAATAATACGGTTCATCGTTTAGCATTGTAAAGTCATTGTGTGCAAAATAAGAGGCACTATCAAAACCATTAATTCTCTCTAATGGAAAAGCATTGTCTTGATAATCAAACAAATACTGCAATGACTTACCTAAATACAATGAGCTGGTTGAATCGTAACTCCCTTTTCGAAGTGATGGCACAAAATTAGGATCTTGGTTGCGTGGCGTACCTGGATCTGCAAGAACATTATCTACATAAAAACCATTATTGATACCTACAACATATAAGTGAGGCTTATCTTCACTTTTATCAGGCGAATTTTGATAATTATCAAATTTTTGCATAGTTGTTTTTAATGCCTCCGGATTTGTTGTCTGACATCCGTCTGTAATTAAAAACACTAATTTTGGTTTTAGATTAAAATTTGATGTAGTTACTAAGTCAAGACCACTTTTCCAGTAATCAGATCCTTCGCTTATCCCATTACCAGGTGTTCCATATCTTCTGCCATAATTTTCAATCCAATTGTAAACAACTCCATCCTTTAAAAGATCTCCCTTAGAAACAGCACGTTCAAGAATATGATCATTACGTAAATTGCCGTCAGTATCAGAAAGACCAATTAAAGAGATCCACATTTTATTACCAGTTTCATTAACTACTGCCTGCTCATATATAAAAGATTTTAATTGTGCTCTAATTCTCTTTGCCTCCGTTTCATCTATAGATCCAGATTCATCAACCACAATCGCAATATGGTTTTTACAATTTTCTCCTCCACCATCATCTTCTTCACACAAACCAACAGTTATCTTTTCCTGAAATACGGTCTCACATTTGCCTTCTCCGGTTGCCACTAATTTTATAACAAAATCTCCGGGAAGAGTTGGTGTATAAGTATACAAGCCTGTTTTATTTATTACCTCATTGACCAAAACTCCTGCAGTATTTGTGGCTGTCCAGGTATATTTTAAATTAGTTGATGTGGTTTCGAAAGCAAAATTTATTGGTTTTCTAACACAAAGTCCAGAATCTTTAACTTCAATATTCTTTGTAGAATATGATATACAGCCACTTGCATCTTTAACTTCAAGAGTAATTCTATAAATACCTGGAAGGGTGTATTTTTGATAAGCAATTGCCGTAGTCGCAGAATCTTTTACCGTTACATTGTCCAGATCATAAAAAACCCATTCATAGGTTGCACCAGGAGAAGCAGGCTCAATAGAAAATTTAGTATTAACACCACTATTAACTATCTGATTTTCTTCCATAACGGCACTTAATGCTTTAGCAGAAACTTTAGCATTAATTAATATATTCGAACCATTATTTGCCGAGATTAAGCTGCTTTTTGATGTTTCACTATTTTTCAACTTTAACTGCTCTTGTAAAGCTTTCTCTTTTTCAAGAACTTCTAAAAATCTTTTAGTTTCTTTTTCTCTTAATTGATTAATATAAAATTCAATAATATCATCACCAACTCCGTTAGCTCTGTACTGCGCTGTTAGTGTCGGAACGTCTATACCTAGATAGTTATCTGGAATATCTTGCGAATACATTGAAGTAATGGAACATACTACCAGACATAAAGTAAGGAGCCAGTATTTTCTTATTGTAAAAGCTTGTAGCATAATTAATTCTCTTTATGAGTAGTTATTTTTTTTTACATTCACAGGTTTGTCCTGTTCTTTTTTATATCGCAACCAAAATAATATTATGGTAGTCCCTAGATCAATCTCCTATTTTAATTTCACTATTAATTGGAGAACAAAATCTTGAAGGACAAAAATCTATATGTCTAACTTGTGTCTTACTATTACAATCTGCTGTTATACCCCCGTTGTTGTCAAGTGTTTTTCTACAAGTTGTCAAATATTGTTCTGAAGAAATATATAAAGTAGTATCAATTTTCAGGTAAGAAGGATCAATAAATCCTACTTCTGGATTATAAATCAGTCCATTTTCTTCAACAAACGAAACATCATTTTGACTATCAGCTGTAAAAGAGAATTTCACACTAGTTATCTTGTTTTGAGCATTTTTGGTTGAAACAAAATTATAGATCTTATTACCCCCTCCGCTACTTATATATGGTCTTAGAACAAGCAATTCTGCTGGAGCGCTTCCATTAATTTGAGCATCACTTTCACCATTTATTTTTCTGGTAAGTATATTTTTCATTAGATTCTCAAAAAGCGTTTTCATTTCTGCTGCGTGTGGATTCGTCAAAGTACATGAATTACAACCCACACCTGTATTGTTATTTTCCAATGTTAACTTATTAGAATTTGCCGAAAGTATATTACAGCCACCTACTCTAAAAGAGAAACTATTAAATGCTTTTCCTTCTGTGCCGGTAACTCTTCCCTTAAAAATTACATCTACATAGTCTCCTGGAAGTAAGGTTAGATTATTTAAAAATGTGGCTCTAAACCAATTAGAATTGTCACAAGAAGAAGTCCAATTTGGTAAATTACCTGATGATTTAGGAGGACAAAACATATCCCTATCCATACTCACATCATTATTAGCATATGTAAAATTTGCAGAAAGTGCTGTAGCTGAATTTAAAAAAGCTTTAGGAAGATCACAATTATAATTTATATTAAGAGTACTATTTCTTGGATTAGACCCAAACTCAAAAAAATCGCCAATCTGTGGTCTTAAGTTAATTAATTCAGAAAGAACTACAGGTGTGGAACCAGCATTAGAAAACTGCATTTTAAAATCCACGACCTCTCCATTTTTTACATTAATGCCAGTATCATTCCATTCATTTGCTAATCCACACTTTACAAACATTTTACTCTTCACATAAGTGAATGAAGATATTGTGATAATATTATCCTGAGGCTGGCCGTAAGTTCTTGATCCATAAACCCTTGTGACAATTGGTATTTGAGCATCTGCAATTACATTATTTTTAACTCTAACATTAAATTCAATAAATAAATATTTTTTTGAACAAGGAAAGTTAAATCCTGACATTGTAACTGTTCCAGGTTCTCCATATACAGGAGTTGATACATTAACCGTTCCTAATTCTGGTATGTAAAAACTAGGATTTCCTTCTAATCGTTTAAATTGATCAGATTCATAATTATTATAATTATCGTAAATGTATCTAAATCCTCCTTCGTAGACTAATCTATTATCTAACTTTATAGTAACTGAGTTATTAGTATCTCCTGTTCCATTATTATTGATTCTTTGTCTATATATCATTAACTCGCCCGGAACAGCTGATGCATTGAAATTGTTTTCATAATTTTGAGTTGCTTTTCTAACCTGGTTATAAATTGATAGGTTTGGATTACAAGAATCGACTGTCCTACTAGTATTACCTTCGAAAATTGTCTTTCCAGATGAACTGAAATTTAACTTAAATGTTAAGTTCCATGGTGCTGGCTGAATAGCTAATTCATCATATTTTAAATTTAACCAAAATGATGTCTGTGGTGCAGAAATCGTACATGAAGTTTTAAACTCTACTTTTCGTGTTAGAGAACCAGGAAAAGGTGTCGACTGTTTATTACCTGCTGCATCAATATAATTAACTTCATATAGAGTTCCACAAGCTGTTTGATATCGACTAGCACTTGAAACTTTTACTCCAATTGGAATATCAATAACAAATACTCTATTATCATAAGCCGGATGAAAAGGAGGCATATTGAAATAGATCAGAAATATTGGATCATTTTGCGGACAAGATGGGCAAGGAAGATTACCAGTACTTGAGATAGTAATAGCTTCTAATTGACCTTCTCCCCCTGTTTCACCAGTAGCACAATTTACATTTGAACAAGTTGCCGGATTTACTGAAGTTTGTAAATATGAACTGCTTTTTGCTGTTTCTGTATATTGTAATTGACAATCTTTCTTCTTTCCTGTCACATAAGCCGTAATCACTTTTTGTCCACTGACACAATCATTTTCTCCATCAAGACAAGGATAAGTTATAAAAAAATCATAAACAACATTAGATGTTGCAGGAGACAATACAATATCAGGAGTATCAAAAAGTATTTTTTGTATATTCCCCGCTGTTGATATACTTACATTATCTACTGGTATATAAGTATTATTTTTGTACACTCCTAAGACAGTTGCACATTTATCTAATTCTATATTTACTTTTGCATTATTAATATTAAACCCTTTATTTCCATCATTATAAACTTGAACTTGATAACGAAGTACTTGTCTAGGACATACTGGCTGGCTTACGCTTGTTAATAGACTAAGACTTACTCTAACTGGATTTGCAGTGCGTGCAGTAACTTCAATACTGCCTTTTTGCTCTGAAACAACAGTACATCCAATATTAGTAGTAGTTGCTACAATTTCCTGCGTAACATCATCACAAATACCCGGCTTAAATTGCATAGCAATATCCATTGTTAAACTTTCTCCTTGTTTACCATCATTTACAAATCCAGAAATTGTTAAAACAGTTTTACCATTATTTACTGCTTCAGTTATAACAATTCCAGGTGGAAGATTAAAATTGGAACCTGGAGTATAGGTTAAATCTCCTATTTCTAATGTTATAATTTTAGCTGTACATGCGGCTGCTACTTCACTAGTGGAGTTTATTCGAACTCTAAAAGGTCTTCCATTTTCCTTAATTGGCGATGGCTCCAAAGGAGAAAAACTAATAAAAGTCTGCCCAATAGAATAATTAGATAACAATAATATCCCGATAATAAGAAACCAATGCTTTTTAAAACAATTTGTCATATTTTCTAATATGTTAATTTTATATTTTTTGCTTACTTTATTTCACAATAGAGCAAGATAAGTTATAAGTAGTTTTACCACTACTACAATTTCAGCCAGTAATAATTCGTCTTTTAGACTAATTCAAAATTTTTATTTTACCTATAATCGGATCGCAGGTTTGAGTTACAATAACATCTCTGTAAAATGTAGTTTCAAAACCATTTTGATCTTTAATTATAAGAATTAAACGGTAGTTACCCGCAATAGGAAATCTTTGCAATGCAATAGGATCTGTGATAGTTTCCTTTAATGTAACATTATCCAATTCGTTGAAAATCCACTTATAGGTTAGGTTATTTACCAATGCTGATGGTACATTAATTTTCTCAGAAACAGCCAATTGAGAAGATATCTTTCTTGCTGTAAAACTAGTTGTTAACGGTTCAAATGAAAAGCTGATAGTATCTAACGTAGTTGGTTTTTCTATTGAGGCAATAATTTTCCCTTGTAATGGTATATAGCTTAAAATTGTAATCTCTTTATTGGCCCTAACAGTAACTCCGTAAGCATCAACAAAAGTGTAAACAACTTCTACAGTTCCTGCCTGAGTTCCCTCTACTACTCCATCATTAGTAATTGTTGCCGCGCCTGAACCGTTTTTTATACTCCAAACTCCTCCTGCTGTTTCATTTTGGAATGGCAATGATTTTTGTGAAACTGAAATTGTATCTGGACCTGTAATAGCTGGTAAAACAGTAGCCGCTTTTATAGTAATTTCTTTGCTGGCCCTAACAGTAACTCCGTAAGCATCAACAAAAGTGTAAACAACTTCTACAGTTCCTGCCTGAGTTCCCTCTACTACTCCATCATTAGTAATTGTTGCCGCGCCTGAACCGTTTGTTATACTCCAAACTCCTCCTGCTGTTTCATTTTGGAATGGCAATGATTTTTGTGAAACTGAAATTGTATCTGGACCTGTAATAGCTGGTAAAACAGTAGCCGCTTTTATAGTAATTTCTTTGCTGGTTGTAACAGTAACTTCGTAAGGATCTACAAAAGTGTAAACAACTTCTACAGTTCCTGCCTGAGTTCCCTCTACTACTCCATCATTAGTAATTGTTGCCGCGCCTGAACCGTTTGTTATACTCCAAACTCCTCCTGCTGTTTCATTTTGGAATGGCAATGATTTTTGTGAAACTGAAATTGTATCTGGACCTGTAATAGCTGGTAAAACAGTAGCCGCTTTTATAGTAATTTCTTTGCTGGTTGTAACAGTAACTCCGTAAGGATCTACAAAAGTGTAAACAACTTCTACAGTCCCTGCCTGAGTACCCTGTACAATTCCTCCTTGTGTTATTGTTGCTGCGCCTGAACCCTTTGTTATACTCCAAACTCCTCCTGCTGTTTCATTTTGGAATGGCAATGATTTTTGTGAAACTGAAATTGTATCTGGACCTGTAATAGCTGGTAAAACAGTAGCCGCTTTTATAGTAATTTCTTTGCTGGTTGTAACAGTAACTCCGTAAGGATCTACAAAAGTGTAAACAACTTCTACAGTCCCTGCCTGAGTACCCTGTACAATTCCGCCTTGTGTTATTGTTGCTGCGCCTGAACCCTTTGTTATACTCCAAACTCCTCCTGCTGTTTCATTTTGGAATGGCAATGATTTTTGTGAAACTGAAATTGTATCTGGACCTGTGATAACTGGTAAAACAGTAGCTGCTTTTATAGTAATTTCTTTGCTGGTTGTAACAGTAACTCCGTAAGGATCTACAAAAGTGTAAACAACTTCTACAGTCCCTGCCTGAGTACCCTGTACAATTCCGCCTTGTGTTATTGTTGCTGCGCCTGAACCCTTTGTTATACTCCAAACTCCTCCTGCTGTTTCATTTTGGAATGGCAATGATTTTTGTGAAACTGAAATTGTATCTGGACCTGTAATAACTGGTAAAACAGTAGCTGCTTTTACAGTAATTTCGTGCGAAACCATTTCACTTTTACAATAGCCATTCTTTACTGTATAATCAATTTTTACTGTTCCAATTCCAGTTCCTGTTACAAGTCCAGAAGCAGTTATTGTTGCACTTCCTGTTCCATTTGTAATAGACCAAACTCCTCCAGATGTATTGTTATAAAATTGAGTTGTAGATCCTATACTAATTATACTTGATCCGCCAGTTATTGCACTTACTATTGGATTTGCATTAATTGTTATTGCAGAAGTAGGCGCTGAGACACAACCTGTCGTACTTGTAAAGATAAAAGTTGCAGTTCCTGAAGAAATACCAGTTACAATACCTTGATTGCTAACTGTAGCTACTGCCGCATTATTGCTGGCCCAGGTTCCGCCTGTTGTAGGTGATAAAGTTGTGGTACCATTTATACAAATAGAATTCGCACCTGTTATACTTACTGCAGTGTTTGCACTAACTGTTACAACAGGACTTGCTAATGAGTTACAACTCCCTGTTTTTGTAAAAGTAAACTTTGCAGTTCCTGAAGAAATACCTTTTACAACACCTGAATTAGTTACTGTTGCAACCGCTTTATTACTGCTGGTCCAGATTCCGCCTGTTGTAGGTGATAATGTGGTTGTTGCGTTGACACATATTGAATTAGGTCCTGTTATACTTGCAACCGGGCAATCATTAACTGTTATTGGAGAAGTTGCCGGTGAAGCACAACCACCTGTCTTAGTATATACAAATGTCGCTTTTCCTTGGGAAACTGCTTTCACTATTCCCTCATTACTTACTGTTGCAACTGCTGTATTGTTGCTGCTCCAAGTTCCTCCTGTAGTAGGAGATAATGTTGTGGTTCCATTTATACAAATAACTGTTGAACCTGTTATACGAGCTGGTGTGATTGAACTTACCGTTATCGCTTGTGTTGCTATTGAAGAACAACTACCCGTTTTAGTATAAGTAAAACTTACTAATCCTGGCGAAATACCAGTTACAATACCTGAATTACTTACTGTGGCAACTGCTCTATTACTACTGCTCCATGTACCTCCTGTTTTTGGAGATAATGTTGTGGTTCCGCTTACACATATTAAACTTGGTCCGGTAATACTTGCAACCGGGCAATCATTAACTGTTATTGCAGAAGTTGGCCATGAAGCACAACCATCTGTTTTGGTAAATATAAATGTTACTTTTCCCGCAGCTTTACCCTGAACTATACCTGCATTATTTACCGTTGCTATACTTGTATTAGTACTGCTCCATATTCCGCCAGAAGTTGGAGATAGTGTTGTTGTTCCATTAATACAAATAACGTTTGCACCTGTTATACTAACTGCTGTATTTGGATTTACTTTAACTGCTGGTGTTGGCAATGATGCGCACCCACCTGTTTTTGTAAAGGTAAAAGTTGCTGATCCTGAAGAAATTCCTTTTACAATTCCTGCATTACTTACTGTTGCTACAGTATTATTGCTACTAGACCATGTACCTCCTGAATTAGGTGATAATGTAGTGGTTTCATTTATACATATAATACTTTGTCCTACTACTTCTGCTTTTGCTGTAGCATTTACTACTATTGGAGAGGTTGCCTCTGATGAACAGCCTCCTAATCTGGTAAAAGTAAAAGTCGCTGAACCTGCTGAAATTCCTTTAACGACACCTAAATTATTAACTGTAGCCACTGCTGGGTTATTACTGCTCCAGGTTCCCCCAATTATTGGAAACAAAGTAGTAATACCATTTATACAAATTGAAGTTGGTCCCGTTACACTTGCAGATGGCACCGAATTCACCACTATCGTTCTATAGCTACCACCTTTACAATTTGAATCGTCAGAGTCATATTTTAGAATAAAAATACCTGCTCTTAAAGCTCTAACCAATCCGTTGTTACTTACAGTTGCAACTAATTTATTCGAAACTGACCAATTTCCTGAATGTCCTGCATGATTGGATAGATTTGACACACTAAATTGTGTTTGTGAACCTGCGCATATATTATCATCTCCTCCAATAATAGCTCCTACGGGATTTCTTTTTCCCAAATTGCTACCATAACTATTTTTTTCATTATTTTGAGAAAACAAAACCGTTACTGAAAACAAACATAACAGTATATAGATTGACTTATGAAATACTTTCATTTTATATTAGTTTGTTTTTAAGTTAACTGTAGATGCTTTTGGTTTACAAGGCACAATTTGTTTTTTAACTACTGCTTTTTTGTTTGCTTCTATTTTCAAACTTTTTCTACCTGTGTGCGATTGTTTTGTTGAAACACTCACCTCATTAAGTTTTAGCTGATCTTGAAAATCGAAATGAGAAGCTGCACCACAATTGGATAAATCATAATCCTCAAATCCATCAGAGGCTAATTCACTATATTTAGTGTTAGAAGCTACAGCGACAGGAAAACGATTATTATATCCGTATAAAGCAGATGAATAACGATATAAAGCATCCCTATTTTCAACTTCTTGTCCATAAGGACTATACTGTGTAACCTCAGAGGCAAAAGTCCATTTTTTAAATTCCTCTCCCGTTGTAATATTCCACTTATCGGAGAAAACATAAAAAGGAGAAAAATCAGTAAAATAGCCCGTTTTACGTGGAGTTGGATCAATTGTGTAATTTCTACCTGTTAGATATGCGTAAGACTTATTTGCTCTCCAATTACCCAATACATTATAAAGATACGGATTATAGGAGCGCTTAGCAACAGCATCTAAATCTTCACTAATTGACTGGGTTTCATATCCAAATGCTAATTCCCCATTTACAAAAGTCATTTTTGGTAAATTACATTCACATTGCGAGGGCCATTGATTGTTATATTCTATTGCAGATGCATTAACGATACGGTCATTGGCTGTCTGTGATGAAAATGGAGCCTTACCGATATCTCCCTTTATTCCCGTTATTTTATTATTACCATCATAATTATATAAAGGATTTCTCATAGAAGTTATACTAGCCATAGATGCCATCTGCATATTACGGTGTCCAGAACGAATAATTTTTATTTTTCCTGCATTTACCGTACTGCCTTTAATAAGGAGTCCTTTACTATCTAATAACTGAAAGCTAGAAGCATTAACTTCTACCACCCAGCCTTTAAGAGCATTTATTTTATCTTCTCCATCCAGTCCCGGAGTTGTTCCGCTTAACCAAACTTCATCTCCATCAATTAAATAATCAGACTCTTTATGATCTCCTTCAAATTGATATTGATCATTTCCTGTTTTTAAAACCTTCCATTCTAATCCGGCATTCTTAGCTGCTTGGCTCATTCCATCGTAGCTCCAGTAAGCAGGAAAATTAAAATTAAAATATTTATCATTATACTCATTTACCGTTTCTGTTAGCAAAACATCTCCGGTATCTGCATCCCAAGCAAGGTTTTTAGTTGATACTATTGATCCTAAATCATACGCTACTTTTTCTGCCAGTATGGCCGAAGTATGAACGACTTTTGTCGTTACTGCCGTTCTCATCAAGGTTTCATGTTTAGAACGTGAAGGCACTATTGTCGGTATTACGACCACAACTATTGTAAAGGGTAATGTTGCCACATTCACAGCGACACCATTTGTTGAAGTAACGCTTTTATTTTCTCTAAAATCGTTAATTACATCATAATCAACTCCTACAAGTTTACGTCCTATCACTCCTTTAGAATCTACTGTTTTTACAGTATTATTTAATAATCCATAATTTTTAGTTTCAGGATTTGCACCGGTAGTACTATAATTGTAATCTACTCCTGATATTGCTTTCTTTTGCCCTTCTCCATATACGCGCTGGTTTTTCATCTTACCGTCCATATCATTGGTATGAATAGAATAACCCTGAGATAGTGTGATATAATCCTTAACATTCAAATTAATCAAGTTGGCAAGAACTCCAGAAGATTTATGACCTCCTGATAATACGGTTCTGTCTACTATGGTTGGAAAATCATTAGAAGTATAAAATTCTGTGACAACTTTACCTGTAGCATGTTTCTTTACAACTGATCCATACGATGGATCTTTAGTATTTTCTCTGGCTAAATTACTTACTTCTACCCTGCTGTATGTAACCTTTGGAGAAGGAAAAAATGACTCCCCAAAAGGTTCCTCGACATAATTATCAGTATCTGGACCTAACAATAATTCTGGGTTATTTTTATCATAAAAAGGTTTTACAAATGGATTTTCCTTAGATCCTAAAGGCTCATAAGTAGCTACTCCTGATGATTTATCTAATGGATTACCATCCTTATCCACAGCATTATATGAATACTCCTGCCCGTAAAACTGCTTGTATGTATCAGATCCCGGATGCCCGGTCATCACATCCCATTGGTCATAAATCATTATTTTTTTTACTCTGCTTCCGCCACCTAATTTCTTGTTGTCAGGATGGCTTAACCTTACCCATGATTTACCTGTAATAAAATTACTTGCAATTCCGTTTTCTTGTAATTGCTTATTTGGACTTGTAAAAATCTTAAGCAAAGCAGGAAGCCAGCCTACTAATTCTGTAACCAGACCTTTTAGATTACTAGTATCTTCTTCATTATCCATGCTATATACTAACCTATTCAGGTTTTTTCTACCAAATCCCCACCCTGTTTTGGATATTGGATTTACTTCTTTCTTTCCGTTTAATCCATCTTCTTTTCTAACCTTTTCAAGCGGAATAGCTACATATTGCTTTCCGTTAAATTCATTAAAGGCATAATCATCTATCTTTTTACTCAGCCTCATATAACCGGTAACGTAGTCATATTTATCGGTTTCACTAATCCCAGGCTTTGGATCTGGATTCACCATATTAAGTAAAAACCTAAAATACAAAGGATTATCTTCATCACCAATAGTTTTAAGGTACTTACTAAAGAAAGTTGAAGCTATATCAGAATTTCCATTTGAAGCATTTTCAACAATTTTGTGATCTAATTCAACATAAATATAATCTCCCAAATCTTTTTTATCAGGAATGTTAGAATCATTAATGTTTGCTGCTGTAAAATCAGTTTTGCTGCCACTACCCACAACTTTAAACATCTGCATTACATCTTTGTTTTGTACTTTACTGTAGTCGTCAGATTCATAGTTCAATTCCATAATACCACCAGATGGTAAATGAATCGATTTTAAGAGCCAGACCGATGCATTATTATTCGTAGTGACTTTTTCTTTTTGATCGACAAAAGGATATTCTGCATTTGATAAAGCATCCATTGTACCGACCCCTGTTTTCTCGTTGATTTTTTTATAATTTCCCCAAACATCATAAGCTTTCATGTCATAATTAGGATTGTTATTTTCATCATTTGATAAATTATAACCTGGCTTAGAAGCGTCAAATTCAGAAGCATAATTAAAAACATATGGAGTATATTCTCCCATTTTAGATTTTTTGTAGGTAAAATAAACTTTATCCAAGGTTAATTTTCCTTGCTGTCCTTTAAATTCTGCTTTGCCTTTATTTTTATTATTATCAATTCCTTGACAAAGGCTATAACTATATTTAAAATGTGCTTCTTTAATAGGAGTTGCACTATCTCCTTTTGCTAAGTATTCTGGTTTTGAGTACAATGAAATCTTGTCCAGTTTATATACTGGAGTTGTTTCATCTATTCCTCCGTTTTCGTCTTTAACTCCGTAACCATCATTTCTTGCAGAAAGATGAAATATTGCAATATGTGTTTTAGTTACTATTTTCTTGATATACAATAGCTCTTTCTCACCGTATAAATAATTGGCTTTATTATCTTTTTTGCTTGAACGCAATCCTTCATCAAAATTGGCCAGATTCTTTTCAAAGGGAATTCTCCATCTGTAGTTATGTTCTCTATCGACAGATTTATTTTCATATTCAAAATTAGTGTAGGTACCTAAATCGTCATCTGAAGGTCCATTTGCACTAATATCCTGATAATCTGACGACAAAACAGATGTTAATAAATATGTATGCGCATATGCCGGGGTAGTTACTCTGTTAAAGTATTGATCTCCCCCTTTGCTATTTCTGGCAGAATTGTCTACACCCGGACTATATTCAATTAAACCTCTCTTGGCTTTAACCTCTCTGTATTGATCTTTATCACTAACATCAAAAGTTACTTCTTTTTTAAGACTATTGTAAGCTGCAAGTCCATAAACATAACGATCTCCTCCTTCTTTGGTAATTTTAATCTCTGCAGTGTGATTGTCTTTTGCAAACTCACTAAACTGTTTTGAAAATCCAAAGTTTTCAGCTTCAGCTTTAGTTAACTTATCAATAGATTGGTTTCTCGCCAGCCTTGTTTTTCTGGCCACCTGATTTGTATTTGCAATAGTTCCTTTATTTGTAGAGTAATTTAGATTTGTTTTTTTATCAAATCCATTTCCTTCAATTCCCAGCAAAATCGGGTCGTAACTACCTAATTGCTTTTCAAATAAATCTAATTCTTTATCGGTATGAAAACCTCCAATATTTTTAAAAAACACCTTTTCATAACCTGGCGTATTATTCTTTTTTTCTTTAAATCTTCCTAATGCCGGATTCGAGTTTGACCATAACGCGCTGTAGCTATCACCTATGGTAACTGACACATCAACACCAAAGTGAACACCTCCACCACCACCAAATTCTAAACCTAATGATCCACCGGCACTATCGTCGTTTGTTTCATTATCATAAACATATCCAACCTGCGATTTATAAGGACGATACATTCCTGAAATACCCTGTCCCTGAATACTATATATATCGTAAGTATTATTTGTAATGGGAAGCGAAGTTGTATTTTTACTAAATGTTCTGTCTTTTTCTCTGTTAAAATCCAAAACTGCAGATCTGGGAGCACTATAAGTGTTTTCAAAACCATAGGCTTTTTCTACTTTATACTTCTCAGAATTCTTTATTCCTTGAGAAGTTCTATATCCTGAAAATTTAAATCCTGGCTCTATACTCCAGACTTCCCCTTCGATATTGGTACTAAACATAAAGTTCGAAGAAACCATACCTATACGCTTTGTTGGTGTAAACGAGGCATTATTAAATGACACCGAACCAGATACTCCATTACTTGAATTAGTCTGAACTTTTGTTTTATCCTCTTTACTTTTATCCTGATTCGATTTTGTAGTAAATGTAGCTCCCAAGGTCATACTTTCAACACCTCTTCTATTATTATAACTAACTCCCGCATTAACTCCCGGAGTACCATTATCTGTCTCTGTTCCAATTCTTTGAGAAAGAGAGATATTCGGAGACACAGTTACACCCTCAGATGCAGAAGATGAAATATTTGTGCCAACACTAAGATTTTGGCTTATTTGATAAGAGAATCCACCATTTACGGCTACCCCAAATCCGTCATAATTATTATATTTAATGCCTATCCCTGCATTTATTTTTGCTTCTTTCAAACCAACAGCAGCAAGAAAGACATTAGCACTCGAGCCCACTGTAACATTAGGCTTCATGCTATTTTCATAAATCATTTCATCTCCGTTAAAGTCATCCGGCAGACCTCTTAGCTGTCTGGAAATCTGACCTACGTTTAGATCCCATCCAAGCCCTACCCACGAAGCTTCCTGATCCATACCTACTCCAGAGTTATAGGCCAGATTTAAAGGATAACCTCCAACATCCATAATTGGAATATTATAATTAAAATCTCCACTTGAAAGGTCAACCATATCTGATGTTCCTATTGGGGTAAAGGATTCAAACTCTGGTTGTGATGGTCCTCCTGTCAATGCATAAATCTGCATAGGCTGAAACGTTTCTAAAAGAATCATCATAGCTAAATAAATAGCAATCGTTTTTTTAAACTTACTTCTTTTCACTTGTTGAATCATAATGCTAATGGGGTAAAAGGATCTTTGAACTTAAATTTTAATGTCCCTTTTCTAAAAAGGTGATCATCGTAAATCAATTGTATTTTATCGTTAGGATCAATTCCTGAGAAAAATAAGAGTACTTTTTGTAATGGAGCAACTTTATAGCTACGCTCATAGTTAGCACCGGAACATCGTATGGTATCTCTTTTTGAAGTCACTACATAAAAATCTTTATCAAGACCAAATGACATATATTTAACTGCATCGGTATAATTGAGTCCGGTAAATTCTTGATCAAGTAAATCTTCTTCTTCATCGTGCTGAAATGTAAATTCTATAACACGTTCTGTTTTGTTCTCTTCGTAAAGAGAGTCGATATGATGTAGATTTTCTATGCCCTGAGACTTTAATAAAAAGTATTGAACAGGAACTTCTATAGCTGTAAAACCAATATCATCAACAACTTGCGTATAAGATCTGGATTTCCATCCAATTTTTTCAAGATTAAAATAACGGTCTCTAATCTCAGAATCCTGATTATTGTTTTCATCTTTTTTACAGGAAACAAGAAGTAAAATAAAAAATGTAAAAACCAAACGCCTATATACCTTCATACTTTTTATTTAAGTAAGTAATAAGATCGTTTGTAACGTCAATTTCTTCATCTGCAAACAAAATCGTTTGTTTATTGTCAGAACCTATAATTAATTGATAATTTCTATCTTTCGAGAATTCTGCAGAATAGCTCTTTATTCTTGCCCATATTTTAGTGCTTTGTTCAGCGGCAAAGAATTGATTGAAGTGTTCTAATTCTTCTTTGTACTGAACAAATTGCTGCATTGTTATTTTTTTTTCAGAAATAGATAATCCCGGATATTGAAGTTTGCTATATAAAGAATCAACTTTTGATTTTTTTAAGTTAAATTCTTTTTCGCCGGAATTTTTCAACTCTTTTGTCATACTAAAATCGTTAAAGAGTTTAACGTTGTCTACATACACAGTTTTGTTTTTTTGTGTATAAGTATAAGTTAAATAAAAAATGACAATAGCTATTAACAGTACATTACATACTAATAATGCTTTGGTGGTATTTTTAATCACAGAATAAATTTGTTAAATTTGGGATGAATGCAAAATTTTTTATTAATCGATAAAATCTGTTATTTTATTTATAAATGTATTTTCACTGTATGTTAAAACGTAATTCTTTTCTAAAAACCTAAATCAAAAACGCTTGTTTTACTTTAATCTCAAACAAAATTATACCTTTTCCTTTTCCAATAAGGTGGCGAGTTGCGAGTTATGTCAACTTGAATTCTTTTTGTTTATTAATCATAAACTTGTTATTAATTTGTTAACGGGAGCAAATCTATATTTTAATTATTGAATTTAATTACGGCTTTCCTCATTCAAGGCTATTTCTTATTTAAAAAAAAATATAAACCACTAAAAAACAGATACTTAAAATTAAAAAAAAATATTTTTTTTTAACGTATTACTTGAATTTAAAAGAAAAATTGTCAAATTTAAAACACTTTGACAACTAAATAAGGGAGTAATTTATATATAAAAACCTCTAAAAAAATGAAAGTATTTCAACAAAAAAAGAGTAAAATTCTTAAAATGAAATTAGAGTCAAAACGTTAATAATTTCGAAACAACAAATCAAATGAGTTGTTTTATTGATTACAAAAAATGAGTTATAATAACGCACCACTATTTTTATAAAAAGGCTATTACCGAAATATTAAAATAAGACTACCTTCTTTAAAGCAGTTTTTACATCATTCTTTATTTTGCAAAAATATCAATTCTTCACATTCCCTTATTTCATATTAAATAAAAGCGATTAAAACAAAAAAGTATCCTAACAGATATAATTTTGGTATTCCTTTTTTTATTTATTGACTCTGTAATTACCTACTTCTATTTTAAATTCTAATATAATTCATATAAATAGCCAAAATGCTGCAAAAAAAAATAAAAATGCATTATTTAAAAACATAAAAAACTGAAATACAATACATTAACACAAAAAAACAATACCAATGTGGAAAACCGTAAAACAATTTGAAAAATATAAAATAGTTTTGTCCCCAAAGATGACCTGTTTATGAAAAGTATTGTAGTAGGAGAGTAAAAACATCTATTTTAATATTAAAGTATATTGCTCACATTTAAAAATTAAAGCCGCCCCCTTGAAAACATATACTATACCACGTTTTACAGCTATCATTTTAGCTTTCATTCTATTTTCTTTCGCAGATCCTTATTCTATTAAGCGAATTTCTGACAAAGATTACAGATATGAATTTTATACTACTAGCAAAAAAGTTACCGCTAAGAAGAACAAAACTTATTATTGGTTCAAAGGAGGACTTATACATGAAGCACAAGGTGGAATTGCAGGGGATCTACTCCACGACAAGTTTATTAAAATGTATCACAATAATCAACTGGCAGAACAAGGCGAATTTAAAAATGGACTTCGCGTTGGACAATGGAAGACCTGGCATCAAAGTGGTGTTTTAGCCTCTACAACAGAGTATAGCAAGGGTTTGCGTTGTGGGAAATATTTCAGATATAACGAAAGTGGAAACTTAGTCGAAAACGGGAAATTCAGTTCTGATCTAAAAACAGGAAAATGGACCGATACGCAGAGCAAAGATATTACTATTTACAGAAAAGGTATAATTGTTAAGCAAAAAGAAGCGTTCACAAAATCTGAAAAATACAGAATCAAGCACGAAAACACCAAATTGGAAAATGCACAGGATGCTCAAAAAGAGCTCGAAGCAACTTCTGACGCTTTTAAACTTGCCAACTATAAAGCAAAAGCAAAAGAGGAAAAAGAGATTGCCAACGTAAAAGCTAAAAAAGAAAAAGAAGCAAAAATTGCATCAGATAAAACTGAAAGAGCAGCAAGAAAAGAAGCCAGAAAAAAAGCGAAAGAAAATGCTAAAAATGAACCTAAAAAAGATTCAAAAATAGAAAGGTTCTTTAAAAACATTTTCAAAAAGAAGGATAAAGCAACAAAATAATGGTTAAAGCTCATAGTTTGTTGTACGCCATCTATGTCTGCTTAATTGTCTCTATAATTTGTGGAGCACTGTTGTATTTTTCAAACTTATACAATCAGCTTAATTTATATTATAACTTGCAGGAAGAACTTTACATTCAGAATCAATCGGTTTTAAACTTTGCCTTAGGCAATAAAACGGCTCCTGTGGAAATTGAGAAAGATGTAAATTCAGGCATCCAAGGCAGTTACCAAACTAAATCCTACGGATTGCTTTCTTTGGTTTTGGCTCAGTCTTATATTTCAAACGATACGGTCTCTTCGGTACATTTTGTTGGGACCAGAAATATAGATAAAAATGCTGTTTATTTGACTAAATTTTCAAAGTCATTGTCCTATTCGGGCGAAGTAAGACTTGTTGGAAACAATCAATTGCCTAGCACTTTTATTGAA
This sequence comes from Flavobacterium sp. SLB02, assembly GCF_009664855.1. GTDB lineage: Bacteria > Bacteroidota > Bacteroidia > Flavobacteriales > Flavobacteriaceae > Flavobacterium. The sequence continues at coordinate 3,963,630 of NZ_CP045928.1, read as the reverse complement.
ACTTCTTATATCAACAACAGTTTAAACAAACTTGTTACTGAAGGAAAAATTTCTCTTTCAGAGCCAAAATTGCCAGAAATAAATCCCGATTTCAAAAAAATATTTTTCGGTATCAAATCTGAAACGGTAAAACTTACCGATATAGAAAGAACAAAGGATTCGTTGTATTACAATTCCTTTTTTAATATTACAAAAGTGATTCAGGTAAAATCAACCCTGGGCAATATAATATTCAAAGGCAACTTTATTTTACGATCAGAAGACTCTATTCGTGTCAAAAAAAATACGGTTCTCGAAGATGTCATTTTAATTGCTCCAAAAATAACTCTTGAAGAAGGTTTTAAAGGAACTGTTCAGCTATTTGCTACCAAAGGAATCGAACTTGAGCAAAAAGTAACACTTAATTATCCATCGGTATTATGTGTTTATAATGAAAGTCCCGACCAATCTAAAATAAAAATAAAAAAAGAATGCCATATTACCGGGGCCGTCGTTTTATTTGGAAACAACGATACTGAGATTGATAAAAACACAATCGAGATTGATGAGAAAGGTTTGCTTTTTGGCGATTTGTATTGTTCGGGAAAACTCATGCTCAAAAGCAATGTTTACGGCTCTGTTTACACCAACCGTTTTTTTCTGAAAACAGCTTCGTCCAGTTATGAAAACATAATTAGTGATATCGAAATTAATACAGAGAAACGTCCTGCTTATTTTATTTCAATTCCATTATTTAACACTCAAAAAACAACCTATAGTGTTATTAAAAAAGTATTGTAATCTGGCAGCCAATTCTATATTAGAATCTGTTATTGCATTGACGATAATTTCGGTTTGTCTGTATTTTGCTCTTATGATTTTTGCATCGGTTTACACGCCAAAAACATCGGCCAAATTTTATGGCACCCAAAATAAGGTTAACGAACTTTTTTATTTATCCCAATTAAAAAGTGATTCAATAGCCAACGAAGGGGAAGATGATAATCTATTGATAGAAGAAGAATCTGTAAATGATAATCTGAAAAAAATTTCAGTACAATATAAAGACAGTACACAATTTAAATTCGAAAAAAGTTTCTATGTTCAAAATTCGAAATAACACAAAATCAATTCCTGCTTTTTCTATTATTGAAGCCGTTGTTGGTATGGCAATAACAGCTATTATCATGGGGGTTTTGTTTGTTATTTTCTCAATTATTACAGGAAGAATGCTCGATTTTAAAAACCAAAATCAATTGGTTAACGATTTGAACAGATTAACCTATAGTTTAAACAAAGATATTTTTGAGAAAGAAAAAATGACGGTTCTGGAAAGTGAAATTTCCTTTAAAGGATATACAGGCCAAAGGGTTTCTTATCAATTCTCAGAGGATTATATTTTAAGAAACAGCGAAACCTTTATCGATACTTTTAGAATTAAATTGCACAAAATGATTGTAGATACTGTCAAAAGCAAATCACAAGAGTTTGTTTTTCAGAAAGTAAAATTAAATATAGAATCAAACGAGAAGGAACTTGATTTACACTTTTACAAAAGAGTTTATCCAAATGAATTATTAGAAAAACTAAAAACAGAATGAGTTTTGATTTAGCTACATATAAAGCGCCACAGGCTGAGAAAAAGGATTTCAGGATGGAAACCAGTTCTTTGCAGTTCTCTAAAAAACTTTCTGATAAGAAAAAGGAAATTTTTTACAGAGAACTGGGTATGTTATTAAGATCTGGTGTTGATTTTAAAAAAGCACTTGAAATTTTGGGCAATCAGTCTGCCAATAAGTTTGAAAAAGAGCTAATTCTTGAAATTAAAGAAAAGGTAGTTGAAGGAAGAAGTATTTATGAATCAATGCGCGAAACCAATCAATTCTCTGCTTATGAATATTACAGCATTCAAATTGGTGAGGAAACACGAAAATTAGAAGAAGTTTTAGGCGAATTACAAAAGTATTTCAACCGAAAAATTCAGATGAAAAGGCAAATTATATCCGTGATGACCTATCCTAGCATTGTCATGTTGGTCACGATTTTGGTTTTGTATTTCATGTTAAACAAAGTAGTTCCGATGTTTAGTTCTGTTTTTAAACAATTTGGAAGCGAATTACCAAAAAGCACCCAGATTATCTTAAAAATATCGAATCATTCCGGGATGATATTTTCAGTTGTAATCGGGATCATAATTGCTTTAATTACCACTCATATGCTGTTAAAGGAAAAAGATAGCTATAGGTCGTTGACAACAAAAATGATTTTAAAAATTCCATATTTCGGAAACTTGATTCGCAAAATATACATTTCTCGTTTTTGCCAGGCAATGAATTTATTGATAACATCACGAACAACCTTGATAAATTCATTATCTCTAACAGCAAAAATGATCAGCTTTTACCCTATAGAAATTGCCATCAATCAAATTAAAGAAGACATAACAAGGGGAGCGTCTTTACATGAAAGTTTAAAAAAGCATTCTGTTTTCGAAAACAAAATGGTTTCTATGGTAGAAGTTGCAGAACAAGTCAACCAACTTGAATTAATGTTTGAAAGACTTACCGAGCAATATAATGAGGAAATTAGTCACCAAACAAAGATGATTGGTGTCATTTTAGAACCTATGATTATTATTGTAATTGGTGCTATTGTGGGAGTAATTATGGTCTCTATGTATGCGCCAATGTTCGATTTAAGTAAAATTATAAATAAATAAATAAATAAACGCCATTATTATTCAGATTATATAAGCGTCAATTGATTAACACATTTTAACAAAGAAAAGCAGATGTTAAAGAAGATTAAAAAATACCACAAATTAAACCAACAACTTAAAGTTAAAGCTTATTCTTTAACAGAAATTTTAATTGTACTATGCATTATTGGCATATTGCTTTTGATGGTTTTACCAAATCAAACCTCTGTCATTGGTCAGGCAAAAGCTATCGAGGCTCAAGCCATGCTAAATCAAGTTTATGGTCTTGAAAAAAGTTATTTCTACAGACATTCAAAATATTCAGGCAGTTTGGAAGAAATTGGTTTTGAGCAGGAAAAAACGGTTGAAGAAGGTGGTCAGGCGGTTTACAAAATCGAAATTTTAGAAGCATCAAATGATTCTTTTTCTGCAAGAGCGACCGCCACATCTGACTTAGATAGCGATGGAAGTTTTAATACATGGGAAATAGACAGTAAAAAAATATTAACAGAAGTAACAAAAGAATAAGTTGAAAATAGCCCCAGCCGTCTTATTGCTTTGTTTAGCAGTTGTTTTTATTCAGGATTGGAGATTCCGAAAAATACATGTGGCATTACCACTTGTCATTTTTGCAGTTTCGCTCTTTATAATTACAATTGAAAAATACAATTTATTAGAAATCGTACTCTTTAATACAGGTTTCTTTTTGATTACACTTGGTATCTTGACTATTTATATGAGTTTGAAATCCAAAAAATTTCTTAACCCTTTTCAGCATTATTTTGGATTGGGTGATCTATTGTATTATCTTGCTATTACTCCGCTATTTTTATTAAAAAACTATATTTTATTTTTCATTCTGTCTCTTCTGTTTGCTATTGTTCTGCAATTTTCATTAAAGAAATTCATTAAAGAAGAAACTGTTCCATTAGCTGGATTTTCGGCCTTGTTCTTATTTATTATAATACTGAAAGACAGCTTTTTTGTTTTTCAAAAAATAACTTTATTATAATGGCGCAAGATATAGTAATCCTTCCTGAAGTACAGCACGTCGTTTCTAATGATCTTGCAAATCAATATCGAATATTACCCAAATCTATTTCTGAAAACACTTTAGAACTATATGTCGACAATTCCAATAGCAATGAAGATTCGAAAGAGGAATTAGAGCTTTTTTTAGGAAAAAATATCCTTTTCTATCCTATTGACGCCTACGAAATTGAAAAGGCTTTGTCTATTTATTATCGAAAAGAGCGTCCTTTAGCCTCTAATAAATCTCTGAATGTTGACAAAGGTGATTTCCTGGAGAACCTATTGACTGAAGCCAAATCCCTAAAATGCAGTGACATTCATTTTGAGGTTTACGAAAATTCTTCTAGAATTAGGTTTAGAATTGATGGCCAATTAATTGAACGCTATAAAATAGAGCGTGATAATTATCTTGAATTGGTCAATAAAGTTAAGATTAAAGCTAAATTGAATATTACTGAGAAAAGACTGCCGCAAGACGGACGTATAACTAATGAATCTTTTGATATCAGGGTTTCGATTCTGCCAACACTATTTGGAGAAAAAATAGTAATGCGTTTGTTAGGTCAGGATGCCTCAAACATAGATTTAAGCACCTTAGGTTTGCAAAAAGAAGAGCTTGAAAGTTATCTTGAGGCGGTAAAAAAACCAAACGGAATTATATTAATAAGTGGTCCAACGGGTTCGGGTAAAACGACAACGCTATACGCCACATTAAGATTATTAAACGACAGTCGAAGAAATATTGTAACAGTCGAAGACCCGATTGAATATACTCTAAAAGGTATAAATCAAGTCCAACTTAAGGAAGATATTGGACTAACATTTTCTTCAGCACTAAAATCATTTTTACGTCAGGATCCTGATGTTATTATGCTGGGAGAGATTCGTGATTCTGAAACTGCCTTAATGGCAATTCGTGCTTCTCTAACAGGGCATTTAGTTTTATCAACCATACATACAAATTCAGCAATAGGCACTATTTCGAGATTAATTGACATGGGGGTTCCTTCGTATCTAATTGCCGAAACTTTAAATTTATCGGTTGCACAAAGATTAGTTCGAAAACTTTGTACAAACTGTAAAAAAGAGACTGTAAATAATCCGAAAGATTTTCCGCTGAATTTTAAATTCCCTTTTGAAATCTCCTCCTATTATAAACCTGTGGGATGTAATAAATGCTTTCATACCGGATATAAAGGAAGAACAGCAATTTATGAAATCTTAAATATAGATCACTCTATTGCAGAATCTATTAAAAATAATACAATTAGAAAACTGTACAATAATGAGAGTAACTATAAATCACTGCCTGAAAAGGCATTTGAAATTTTAGCCCAAGGAGAAACCTCTCTAGAAGAAATATATTCAATTTTAATAAACATATAAATAAATGCTAAAACAGATAGTTTTCGCACTAGCTGCGTTATTTTTTTCAAATATTATTTTCGCTCAGCAAGACATTGTCGAACTGGGGCGAAAGTTTGACGAGTTTGCAATACAAAAGAAAGGTTTAAATGAAACTATTAAAATAGATGTTTCCGGGCTAACACTTCATGATTTTATTGCATCAATAGCCGAGGAGCATCAGTTAAACATAGATGTTGATACTGAATTGAATCAACCGGTAGCCAATAACTTTTTTGATGTAACTGTAAAAGATGTTTTTATACATCTGACTCAAAAATACGATCTTGATGTCTCATTTATGAGTAATATTATCGTTTTCAAAAAAAGAAAAGTCATAGCTATAGTTGAAAAAAAACAACCTAAAATCATCGATGTAACGTACAATTCGCAAAATGATTTCCTCTCTGTAAGACTAGAAAATGATACCTTATCTGCAGTTGCAAAAGCAATTATTGATAAGTCAGGAAAGAATTTAGTTTTAGCACAAGATGTAAAAAACATAAAAATATCTTCTTATATCTTAAATCGTCCGTTTGATCAGGTAATTGAAATGATGGCAAAATCAAATGATTTAAGCGCTACAAAAGACGATAACGATGTTTATTTCCTGCAAAAAAACACTACTCAAAATGTAAATGCTTTAGCCATTGGTCCTAAAGCTAAACAAGCAAGAGTAAGCCTTGGAGTTCCCGGATTTTATGAAGTAAATGTAAATAAACAAGGTTTTTTGCAAGTAAACGCCTATATCGCAGATGCATCAGATTTATTGACCGAAGCTGCAGAAAAACTTCATATCAATTACTTTTTATACAACAAACCTGAAAACGAAAAAACAACACTCTCTGCTGACAGTATTACTTTTGATGAGCTTTTGGCAAACATATTTAAAGGAAAAAAATATACCTACAAAAAGCAGGATAACTTCTACTTAATTGGTGAAGAAGCTACTGAGGGATTAAGAGTTACAGAAATGATCCAATTAGAAAACAGATCTATTGAGTCTGTTATCAATACGCTACCAAAGGTTTTTTCTGAAAAATTAGAAATAAAAGAATTTATAGAATTAAATGGATTAATTGTTTCCGGATCAAGATCTATTCTGGAGGAGTTAAAAATTTACATCAAGCAAATTGATAAAGTTGTACCTATGGTACAAATAGAGGTTATTATTGTGCAATACAATAAGTCTTATGATATACAAACCGGAATGAAAGCAGGATTAGACAAACTAAATTCTGTCAAAACAACTGGTGTTTTGTTTCCTAATTCTGATGTAACTCTCAATGGCTCTTCAGTGAATAGCTTGATAAATGCTTTTAATGGTTTTGGTCTTTTTAAACTCGGAAAAGTAACCGAATCTTTTTACCTCAACCTTAAACTTCTGGAAAACAACTCAGTGTTAAAAATTGAATCTACGCCAAAAATAGCAACTATAAGTGGACATGAGGCCAAATTATCTATTGGAGAAACCAGTTATTATTTCGAGCAAAATAACCGATTAATCAATAACAGTATTGGTAACGACATTTTGAATTCCGGAACCTGGAAATCTACAGATGCCAATTTAAGTGTATCGATAAAGCCTTATGTTTCTACAGATGAAAATGTAACATTGACTATTGCTGTAGAAAAAAGTTCTTTCCTTGCCAGAGTTGGTGAAGATGCGCCTCCGGGAAAAGCTACTCAAAAATTTGAATCTCTGGTAAGGGTGAAAAATGGCGAAATGATATTACTGGGCGGCCTTGATGAATTGAAAAAAGAAAACTCAGGAACAGGAACTCCGTTAATCTCCAGAATACCTATTATTAAATGGTTTTTTAGCAGTAGAAAAAAAGCAAAAAGTGATTCTAAACTTCACATTTTTATTAAACCAACCGTTATTTATTAAGGATGTTTGCCACTCTATCAAAATTCGTAAAAATTAACGACTTAAATGTTGTTGGAGTAATCAAAAAAGAAGATTACGAAATCTATAATTTGCTTACTATTAAAAAGAAAGCAAATAAGGTTTCTATTGTTTCTAAACAAACTTTTGAAAACTTTGAAGCATTAACAAAAGTAGCAGACAGAAAACTTCCTCTTTTGATAGTTGTAGAAGGAAAAGGAGTTTTAAATAAAGAAATTGATTTTGAAAATGAAACAGATGTAAATTGGCAAAAAAACATCGATTACAATGCCATTTATTATACAGATATAAAAGGTGCAAAATCAAATTTCATGAGTTTTTGCAGAAAAAATATTGTCGAGCAAACCATTACACAGTTTCAAAAAAAAGGCTTTCAGATTATCGACGTTTATATTGGTTCATTTTTAGCAGCTTTATTAAACAATGCCTTAAAAAAAGAAAATCTACTTTCGACTGATTTAAAATTAGAGTTTGAAAATGAAAAACTAATTGGCTTTTCTAAACAAAATGAAAATGCAACAGCAGTCAATTATCAAATTGGAGAAGAAAATATTTCGAACATTTTTTTACCTTTATATGGGGCCATTATTCACTTTTTTGTAAAACAGAGAGAAGTTTCAAAAACTATAAATGATAGTTTAAATAATGAAGAATTAATTTATAAAAAAGCTTTTAATATTCTTGGAATTACCATTCTATGCGGTTTTCTTGGTTCATTGTTAATCAGCTATTTTTTAATTCAATATTACGGTACCAAGAATTCTGAACTAAATCTTCAAACTGTTTTTTCTAATCAGTCCTATCAACTCATATTGGATTTAGAAGCTGAGAAAGAAAAAAAACTTGGAGTTTTAAAAGAATCGGGAGTTTTGTCCTCTAAATTTCTTTCTTTTTATAGTTATGAAATTATCCGAACAATTCCAGGTGGTGTTTCTTTAAACGAATTAAACGTTGTCCCTTTAAAAGAAGAATACAAAGAGAATAAGAAAGCTTTATTTAATAGTGATACAATCATTATTAAAGGCGAAACATTTCAGGAATCAGCATTTAATTTTTGGTTGGAGAATTTAAAGAAGATGAATTGGCTGCAACGATTTGAAATCATTAGTTTGAAAAAGGATAAAAAAAATAAATCAATATTTGAAATTAAAATAATTATTAAAAATGTTTGAAAACTATTCCTATAAACAAAAATTTTATGCCTTGATAATACTCTTTTTTATGCTTTCGGCAACAGCATACAAAAGATCATTTCATACCTTATTTGAAGTTATTTCAGAATATAAAATGCTATCAAAAAAAGCCGATGATATTAACAAAAAATCTAAAAGTACAGGAACATTAACCAATGACATAGCATACTTAGATAAAATTATAGGCAAAGAAGGTGTTACAAAAGAAATGGTACAGCAAGGCATTGTAAGTTTTGCATCAACAAATTCAAAGAACATATCTATAAGTGATTTAAAACCCATACATGATTTCCCTGAAGATGATTATCATATTATTACAAATCAGCTGGATGTTACCGGAAATGCGAATCAACTATTAGAACTGGCATATAATTTTGAGAAAAAATTTGATTTTTCACGAATGGTAAGTCAAAATTTTTACACCACAAAAAAGAACAATAAATCTGAAGTTTTACATTTAAAAATGATTTTCCAAAACTATGAAAACAATAAATAAAATTATATTAATAAGCCTTGCAATATTAACTTATTCATGTGAAGATATTCTTGAAGAAGATATTACTAATGATATTGTACAAATCATTTCCCCGGCAAAAGATACTAAAATTGAAAGCAACGTAGTAAGTTTTAAATGGAACAGCTTAAAAGGTGCAGATAAATACCGTATTCAGGTTTTTACAACTGATCAGGTGTTATTATTGGATTCATTAACTACAAAAGCAAATTTAACTCTTCCCCTTAATGCAGGAAATTATCTCTGGCGTGTACGTGCAGAAAACTATGCTTATCAATCTACCTACTCCTTCCCTTCTAGTTTTTCGACCACTATTCCCGATGATTTAACTAATCAACAAGTTATATTATCCAGTCCTGATAATGATAAATTTGTAAATTTTATTAATGTAACCCTAAATTGGATACCTCTCAATAAAGCAACAAGTTATAGCGTAAAAGTTGTTAAAACATCAACCGGAGAAGAAGTTTTTTCGAAAAACGATTTAACAGACAATTCTGTAATGCTCGACAAGCCGACATTGGAAGATGGAAATTATGAATGGAGAATAAAAGCCAAAAACACAGATAGTGAAACAAAACAATATTCGGCCAGAAAATTCAATATTGACACTACCTCACCAAATCAGCCCAAAAACACGCTTCCGGCAGACAATTCTACTCAATTAGTTAATACGGCAGTAACATATACGTGGAGTATTCCAGCAGATGTTGGACTGGCAAAATCTCCAATTTCTTACGTAGTCGAATTTGCTAGCGATGTTACTTTTAATTCTATTGTTGACACAATTAACAGCAATACAACAACACTACAATATACATCTACAACTAAAGGAGTATATTACTGGAGAGTTAGAGCTATTGATGGAGCTGGAAATATTGGAACTAATAGCACAGGATATAAGTTTACAGTAAATTAATAATGGCAAAAAAAAAGATCAATATAATTCTAATTATTGTAGTTTTAGGCCTATGGGGAACCGTAGGTTTTAAGACTATTAATGGCTACTTTGGCCAAAATACTGTTATTGCAAATACTGAAATACAGACAAAGAATTTGTCTCTTAAAAGAATTGATAAAGATACATTTGCATTAGAAAAAATAAATCGAGATCCGTTTTTAAATAAACAATTTCAGCAACAAGCAGCACGGGTAAAATTGGTTTCCTATCATAACCCGGTAAAAAAAGTGCCTGCAATAGTACCAAAAAAACCAATTACAAACCTTAACTGGCCTACATTAAAATATTTTGGATATTTAAAATCTAAAGATCAGGAATTGGTCTTGCTAAAAATAGATTCAAAACTGCATAAACTCAAATTAAATGATCCTGTAGATGGTTTGGTAGTAAGACGAAAATTCAAAGATTCTATCGAGGTGTCTTTTAACTCACAAAACAGAATAATTCATTTGAGGTAGGTTGCTTAGAGCTAAATTATATCTTAATTTTTTCGAACAGTTTTAAGTATATACTGTGCATGAGAGTTTGAAAAATAAATTTTAAAAAAACAAAAAGCTTCAGAGAAATCTAAAGCTTTTTACGTTTTTCGTTTTTTATAATCTTCATTTAATTAGAACGATGCTGCAGTCCTGGATTAGAAGATGGGCCAACCAACTTTATTATTCCCAAAACCAGATTAGATTTTTCGATTCCTAAAGAAAAAACAAAAACCATACATATCTGCCTTCGTGACGATCCCAAATCTAATAAATATTTGCTGAGCTACTCTATATTTTTAACAGCGGTTTCTATTTGAATCCGGGACATATCAAAAACGTTAACACCGAGAGTATCCCACGCTACTGATAATTCTGTACAGGCCAATACCACAGCATAATTTGTACTGTATTTTTTGATGACATTGGCAAACTCTTTTAAGAGTTCTTCACTTTCTGTTTCCCAGTAAATATGTTTACGAACGCCCTCTATTATCAGGCGTTCTTCTGCATCGGGAAGTACAACTGCAATGCATTGCTTATTAAATGCGGCTTTTAAATAATTCGATTCCATTGTATGCAATGAACCCATTAAAACGATCTCATTGAAACCATCTTCCTTAAGTTTGGCTATGGTGAGGTGCACCGGATGAATAATCTTTGGTATTATACTTAGTTTATCAATAGTTTCATGCAAAGTAATATTGGGAATTAGAATAGCATCTACCTGTAAAGGCTGTAATTCTGCTAAATAATTATCAACAAGCACTGTAAGCTTCTTTGAGGGTTGAGGGAGCAAATTATTAAGCACATCAAAATTGGCATTCCATAATTTAAAAGGACAAGTACTGTATCCGGATTTCTTATTATGATAAAGACGGTTGAGTTCCTTAATATAAAAAAGAGTAGAACGGCTTCCTAATCCCAGTATACCTAACGATTGTATTTTCATTATAAATGCTCTAAAACATAATTGGCAAAATACTCTTTACGATCCGTAATTCGCTCTTTGATAACAAAGGCTGTCTTTTTTAGAATTTTATCCAATATTTTATCATTGTATTTTCTTGAAATTTCAGTCAAAATTTTCTCTCCTTTACCAAAATGAAATATCTTATTGAGCTTTTTTATAAATACATCCTGCTCTTTGGTACTTACTAAAAAACTAGTAGCAATACCTTGTTTTTCATCGTATTCAGGTTGGTGTTTAAAATTTTCTATTTGAAAATCAGCATCCAGTTCCCGGTTGATTCGTTCAAGCAAGTTTAGATTAAAAGAAGCCGTGACACCTTTGCTGTCATTATAGGCAGGCAAAACAATAGCTGCTGGTTTTATTAAATCTACCCCTAAAAAAAACTTGTCACCAAAATTTAAATTTTCACTCAGATTAGCAATAAAATCTTCGGCCACCTCATCGGGCATATTGCCAATATTGGATCCTAAAAACAGGATTACTTTTGGATGTTGATTCTCTTTTAATGATTCTAAAACCTCAAAATAATCCCCTTGTTTGGTTTTTACACCAATATGAGGCATTTGTTCATTGAGATCTTTTTGCAGCTTTTCTAAAGCATTTTGCGAAATATCTACCGGAATGTAGTCAAACTGGTAATTTTCACGCGAGAGTTCCCCTAGCAGCTCTTTGGTTTTCATGCCATCACCTGCCCCAAGTTCTATCAGTTCAAAATAAGTGTCCTGATTTAATTGTAATGCTTTAATTATCGAAGCGCTTTTATCTTTAAATATTTCATGCTCTGAACGCGTGATATAATATTCAGGTAGATGCATAATTTCGACAAAAAGAGCATCTCCTTTTTTATCATAAAAAAACTTTGAAGGCAAGCTCTTCAAAGACTCGTTTAATCCCTGATTCACTTCTTTTTTAAATTGCTCTACTGTGCTTTTTGGGGATTCTTTTTTATTTAAAACCACTGTCTCTTTCATAATATAAGGCTATTGGTTATTTATTTTAAGTTATCTTAAAAATACAACACAAAACGATGCGTGATGTTATACTATTTTCGAAAAATGTTCTCTTTAAAGAATGCTACTATACAATAAAGATACAAAAAGCTAAAAGGTAAAGCCATAATAATTAACAAATTACTAACCCCATTTAGCAGTTCACTGGTGCCAAGGGCAGTAAGTCCTAATGCAGTGGCAGTAATGATAATACCCCAACCAAGCTTATGTTTTTTAGATGGATTTTCATTGCCCTTGTCACTAAACATCCCTAATACAAAAATGGCTGAATCCACTGAATTAATAATGGAAATAGCAACTAGAAGACCTGCAACCAAAAAGGTGATTTGGTGAAATGGAAGATGTTCTAAAAAAACAAATAAAGAACTAAAAAGGTTATCAAACTCTGTAGTATTCCCCTTGTCTATAATCTCAAAAGCAGAATTAGCAAATATCGAAAACCAGATGATGGTGGCCAAAGTGGGTACTAAAATGGTAGCCATCAAAAATTCTTTTATTGTTCTTCCTTTGGAAATACGGGCAATAAAAATCCCGGTAAAAGGAACCCATGCCAGCCAGAATGCCCAGTAGAAAACCGTCCAATCCTGGGTAAAGGTTCCTTTGGTTCTGTAAGCTCCTGTAGCCAGACTCATTTCAAAAAAATGAATCACATACTGATAAAAAGCCGTAAAAGTCTGGGTGAGGTAAAGATTGAAATTAAGAAACAAAGCCACAAAAAGCATTAAAACAATGGAAAAAACAAAATCAAAATCAGCCAAAAATTTAATCATTTTTGTAATTCCTGTCAAAGCAGAATAAGTAGCGATGCATCCCATTACAAAAACACTCATCAATAAAAAAGAGGTTCCAATATCTGTCTTAAAAGTATAATTGAGTCCGCCTATTAATTGTGCTGTACCCAATCCTAATGAAGCAATTACCCCTGTAATGGTGATCAGTACAATGAAAAGAATGGCGCTAAATTTCAGTACATTATTCTTAATATCAGGAACTATGGCATGCAATAAATTAGGTGCTTTTTTGATGTAAAGATTGTATGCAACCAGTAAAGCAAACAGACTGTACATGGCCCAGGGGGTAAAACCCCAATGGAAAAAGGTATATTGAAGTGCGGTTTCTTTAGCATTAATAGTGAGAACCGGGCTATTATTGAAATAATAAACTGGCTCCTGCACCGCGCGAAGCAATAAACCAGAACCCATTCCGGTACTGTACAATAAGGCAATCCAACTAAAATAGGAATATGCTGGTTTTTCTGATCCCAATCTTTTATTTCGAATGGGTAAAAACAGCAACAATAAAGAAGCGAGCACTATAAGGAGTCCCAATCCCAAATAATAAGTACTAAAAACCCCTAGTAATTGTTTGTTGATCTGACTCAATACAGATAACAAAGTAGCCGGCGCCAAGATTCCGCTTATAAAGAATACAGCGCCAAAAATCATCCCGTACAGAAGTAGATTGTTGGCCCGAAAATGACTGGATAATTTTAACATTAAAATACTTCTTATTTAGCAATGGGTTTTAAATCTTCCAGCATCGTTGGGATAAGTTCGCTCACCGTGGGATGAATATGCACCGAATCCCTTAAAACGGTATAAGGCTTTTTGGCATACATTAAATTGGTAATCCCATTTATGATTTCATCGCCGCCAACGCCAAAGACACAAGCTCCTAAAAAAAGATTGGTTTTAGCATCGATTACAGCTTCCATAAAACCCAGGGTTTCTGCTTTTTCTTTAGCGCGATTTACTTTGGTCATTGGGCGATACCCTACCAAAATTTCATATCCTTTTTCCAGGGCTTCTTTTTTTGTCATTCCAATTCTGCCCAGAGGCGGATCTATAAATAATCCGTAAGTGGTGATTCTCTCGCTAATTTTTCGCTTTTTTTTCTTTAAAAGAAAACTCTTCACAATTTGAAAATCATTGTAGGCCGTATGTGTAAAAGCGCCTTGACCGTTACAATCTCCAATGGCAAAAACACCCTGAACATTTGTCTGACAGTAATTGTTGACTTTTATATACTTTTTATCATCCAATTTAATAGTGGTATTCTCCAATTGCAGCGTATCGGTATTAGGAGCCCGACCAATGGCTAATAACAAATGCGTCCCATTTATTTCCGCAGTATCTGTCTTAAGGATAATACTCTGTTTTTTATTTTCTTTTACACTAATGTCTTTGGCATTAAAAACAAGATCGACACCTTCTGCCTTCATGATTTGAGCTACCACATCAGTTACGGTCTGATCTTCTCTGTTGATCAATTCTTTATTACGTTCAATGATGGTGACTTCACTGCCAAACCTTCTGAAGATCTGAGCAAATTCCAAACCAATATAACTTCCTCCTATGATGATCAAATGTTTAGGAATCTCTGTAATTTCCAGAATGTTTTCATTGGTATAAAAAGGAACCTGCTGATATTCTTCAGGCACTACTGCCCTTGCCCCTACATTGATAAATATTTTTTTGGCAGTCAGGATTGTATCTGCAACTTTTACCTGATAGTTGCTCAAAAAATGAGCTTCACCATGATATAAGGTAATTTTTTCATCTCTGTTAATCGCTTTCTCGATATTGGAACGGGATTCATTGACCAACTCATCTTTACGCGCTTTAATTTTTTTGAGGTTGGCTTTTGTTCCTTTAGGAATTTCAACACCTAAATCATCACCATGAAAAGCATCCCAGACTCTTCGGGCACTGGCGACATACGCTTTGGTGGGGATACAACCATTATTGACGCATGTTCCTCCTAAAAAACTCTTTTCAATAATGGCAACGGTTCCTTCTTTTGATAGGCTAAAGGCCAAAGGAATACCTGCCTGTCCGCTTCCGATGATAATATAATCAAACTTTTTCATAGTATTTTTGTTTTTTAAAACTGAGCTGATTTCAAAAAATCACCTCACCAATCGTACACCGGAAAACTGCCAACGCATTGAGGCATGAAAAAAATTACGGTAGGTCTTTCGGCTATGGTGCTCGGGCGTTGCTATTGAAGCTCCTCTTAAAACCATTTGATTGACCATAAATTTTCCGTTATATTCTCCAAGTGCACCGGGCGCTTTATTAAAATTGGGATAAGCCAGATAAGCACTGTTGGTCCATTCCCAAGCTTTTCCCCAGCAGAATTGGCTGCTGGCTATTTCCCATTCAAATTCTGTGGGCAATCGCATTTCTTTCCATTGGGCATAAGCAAAAGCTTCGTAATAATTCAGGTGCATGACAGGTAAATCTGCTTCGATTTTCTGCAAGCCATTTAGATGATATACATACCATTGATTTTCTATTTTATGCCAGTACAATGGCCCTTGAACTTCATTTTGGTTGACCCATGCCCAACCTTCATCATGCCAGTAATTAAAGTTGCTGTAACCGCCCTCTTCTATAAACTCCAGGTATTCCCCATTGGTTACCAATGCATTTGAAATTTCAAAATCAGCCAAATACACTTTATGTCTTCCTAGTTCATTATCAAAACAGAAAGAAGATCCTGCATGTCCAATTTCATATACCCCCGCTTCAATTTTTATAAAACCAGTCTCTTTCTGTTCTGCAAGAGGTAAAAAATGATTACCATAGTAAGGAAAAGTGGCCTGTGTTCCCAATAGGTATTTTATATCGTATACTAAGAGTTCCTGATGCTGTTCTTCGTGATTGATTCCGATCTCAATAATATCAAGTATTTCCCGGTTCAAATCGTTTTTCATAAACAGTTCAACGGCAGCAGTAACAGAATTCCTGTAAGCGTAAACAGCCTCTACAGATGGTCTTGTCATAAATCCTCTGGCGGGACGCTGCACCCTTTTTCCAACTGTATTGTAATAACTATTAAATAAATAAGAGAAATCAGGATGGTAAACTCTATAATCAGGGTTGTATTTGGTGAGTAGAAACTCTTCCCAAAACCAGGTAGTATGGGCCAAATGCCACTTTGGCGGCGAAGCAAAATCGCTGGGTTGTACCGAATAATCCTCTACAAGTAAGGGAGTGCAAATTTGTTCTGTTTTTTGTCTGACTTTTAAGAAACGTGCTATCATACTAATAAATTACTGCTGTTTGTGAGTTGTATTATACTCTAAGTTAGTAATTTAAAAAAAAGAATAATTAATTTTAAATAAAAAATAGTATTAATTTAATAATTCTAGTCTAGAATTTGGTCTCTTGTTTTTGGATTAAGGCTTAATTATAAAGACGTTACATTAGAAATATGAAATTAATTGAATTAATACATACAGTATTTAATCCTTAAAAAAACTGGAAAATTTAATTAGTGTGCCAGGATAGATACCGAGTCTGAAGCATTATTAGTCTATATGAAGAAGGATTTATACATGAGAGCCGATATCCGAATTTTTGAAGTTGAGCAAAACACAAGATGAATTACTCTTTGAAAAAGATGGTATTAAATATATCCAACTATTTCCCATTGAATATATTGAGAACTTAATTGAGTTTGATTTGAATATGAAAAATAAAGGATTTTCTCAAACACAAATCGCCGAAAGACTTTTAGAATATAGAAAACATGATCTATAACAAATAATCATAATTGATATTTAGAAAAGTTACTGGAAAAGCAATCAATAGGTAATGAAATTAATTTTCTTTAAAGCATCTTCAAAACACCTCCAGAATTGTCCCCTTAGGCTTACAGGGTTAAAAGTGAAAGCCTGAGAAATCAATATTTTTCAGGCTTTTTGTGGTTCAATAAATTTGGTTTGCATTTTATCAAAAAATTTAAGCCCCTGTATTTTCAAGAAAAAAAATCATTCGAGTCTTCTCATTGAGGCAAAATATTTAACAACTCATTTAAACTATTAAAAAAACTCAAGTCCAAAAGTAAATCTTCAAAACTGAAACTAAAATTAACCCACTTTTACTACAACATATCGTTATTTTAGAAAAATGCCTGATCTTGAACACTACCGGTTTTTTAAAAGAGCTGTCGGCAAACAGCTCTTTTTAGTCTTTACTAAAAGCTTACTAATTCAAAAATTCATAAAAGACTATTAAAATTAATCTTAAGAATTGCCGTTCTTATACATCATACTTACTTAAAAGCAGGCTCACTTGTCTTTGCCTGCATCAAGACCTGGACTTTATCTGCTTGCCGAAGTACTTGACTTGCATATTTTTTAATATCTTTTATCGAAATATTTTTAATCAGTGTCTCATATTGAGAGCTGCTTAGGAATTTATCGCTAGTTTTTAACTGCTCTACAATAGTACTGATCCAATATGAATTGGACCTGATATTTTGCTGATTGCTTTTGATCAAATCTTCTTTAATGTCTGATAAATCTTTATCTGAAACATCATTTTTTGCAATACTGTCCAGTTCCTTATATACAATGTCAAGCAATTTGTCGTCTTTTTCAGGATTACAGTCAAAGCTTATACGAAGGGAGAAAACCGCAGATGGATCTCTAGATAATGAACTCTGGGTTTGTACACCATAACTTCCGCCCTGGTCTTCTCTGATTTTTTCTAAATAACGTTTGTCTAATAATTGGGAAAGCATATAGGCCATAATTTGGTTTTTCTCTGAAAACACTACATTTCTATTTTCCAGATGTACATAAATACTGGTTTTAGCAATACTCATCTCTCTGATCAGTTTTTCTTTAGAAAATCCTTTTGCCATTGCTGTTTTATGGTCTATGAACTTTTCCTGAGTTTTATTTCCTGCAAGATTCCCCAGATATTTATTGATTAGGTCAAGGTCATTCTCAGCAATATTTCCAACAAAAACAAAAGTAAAATCAGAAGCGTTTGAAATACGCTCTTTGTATATTTTACAGGCAAGCTCAAAGTTTAGTTCTCCAAGGTTTTCTTTGCTTAAAAGAAAAGTTCTTTTACTGTGGTTAGTGTCTAACAAAGCAATTGTATCTCCAAAGATTTTGCTGTTATCTTGATTTATATTTTCAAGTGTATTGCCATAATAATCGATGATTCGCTTGTAGGCCTGACTCTCGAATCTTGGATTTTTAAAATATAAATACGTCAGTTCCAAGAGTGTTTCTAAATCCTTTTTAACGGCACTTCCGCTAAAACCTTCGTAATGTTCACCAATAAAAGGACTTACCTTTACGGTCTTTCCTGAAAGTTGTTTTTGTAAATCGGTAACTTTAAAATCTCCTAATCCGGAGTTTTTGGCTAAAACTGCTGCAATTTGTGAGGATGCAAGATCTTCTTGTGGCAATAAAGAAATTCCTCCCGGGCTAAAGGCTGAAAAAAGAATCTGATCCTGTGCTAAAGTGGTTGGATAGATAATTACCCTGGCTCCATTATCTAAAGTATATCCTTTGGCTTCTTTGATTCCTTTAATTTCAAATCTCTTAACAATTGGTTTAACGGTAAGTTTATCTGCGACCAAAGCAGCATTTGCAACTGTCTCGCTATAAGGTGCTAACTTTTGCTCTTTTACTTTTTTAATTACCGCAGTATAATCTGTCTCACTTGGATAGGTAAGATTTTCTTTTTCTGGTCCTGAAACGGTTAAAACCTGATTTTTTTCTGTTGGAAGGGCGCGAAAGACTTTATTGATTCCATTTAGGTCTATTTTAGCTAAAGTTGCTTTTACCAACTCCACCTCGTCTTCTAAACTCATTACAGGAGAAGCCTCTAAAAAGTAATTCTGCAATTGCGAAGCCCAGTTTTCATTACTGATCTTATCTTTGTTTTTTAGCTGATTTTCATAACCCGTGCGCATATTTTCTTTTACACGATCGAGTTCTTCTTTGGTAAAACCATTTTGAATTGCTCGCTCATATTCTGTGTACGCCTGCTCAAAGGCTTCTAGCAATCGTGCGTTTTTAGGATTAAGCGTTAAGGTAAAAAAAGAGGTCAAACGCGTTAAACTCGAATGACTTACTCCCACTGAGAGTAAAGCCGTTTCGTTGTTTAATGTATATTCTCTAAAACGATTGTTGAGCATTTGTAAGGCCAATTGTTCTGCAATACTATTTTCAAAGGCTGCAAGATCCTGAATTACTGGTTTATTCTTTTTAAAGTTTAATGAAATGGATGTTCTCTGCGCTTCTTTGTCCAAGGCCAGTTTATACAACAATTTATCGTTATCAGCAATTACTTCATAAGTACGCTCTACAGCGTTGGCAGGCATTGGAATTGAACCCATTATTTTCTTAACCTGCTGTTCTATTTTGGCAGGATCAATGTCTCCAACAACAATTACGGCCTGATGGTTTGGCAGATACCATTTTTTATAGTAATCCCGTAACTGCTTGTATTTGAAATTTCGGATAAGATCCATATCTCCCAAAACATCTCTTTTTGCGTATTTTGACCCGTTGTAAATGACCGGTTCTAACTGCGATCCAATTCTTAAATCGGCGTTTCTTCTGGTACGCCACTCTTCTTGAATCACGCCTCTTTCGGCATCAATTTCGGCATCTTTTAAAGATAAAAAACCAGACCAATCGTGCAAAACATATAAACATGAATCCAATAAAGCGGGATTCTTAACCGGTACATTGCTTAAATTGTAAACCGTTTCATCATGGGCTGTATATGCATTAATATCACGACCAAAGGTTACACCATGTTTGGCCAACATATCAATTATTGCTTTTCCTTTAAAATGCTCTGTTCCGTTAAAAGCCATATGTTCTAAAAAGTGCGCCAGACCATTTTGATTCTCGTCCTCTAAAATGGCCCCTACATTCTGAACAAAGTAAAAATCTGCTCTGTCTTTGGGCCATTGGTTATGTAGAATAAAATATTGCATTCCATTACTCAAAGTGCCATGAACTACATCTTTTCGCAAGGGGATTGTTGTTTTAAATTGTGCTGATACCTGAGTTAAACCCAGAATCATAAAATGCACTAAAACTATTTTTACTTTCATCTTATTGATTTCTAATGTTTTTTTGATTGATTTTTCTTAAATTTAGTATAAGAAATTCCTGCTGTGTATTTGAAGGCTTGATTAAGAAACCTTCAAATAACAGGCTTTAGGATTATACTAATATATAGGCTTGTACTACATCCAGTTGGGTTTATCCGAACCTTTTAAATAATAATCAAAATACTGTTGCATTTTGATTGTCCAGTCTTTTTTATTTGCAGCATCCTCTAGAGTATGTCCTTCTTTTTTATAGTTGACCAATAAGGCTGTTTTTCCTAAACGACGAAGTGCAAAAAATAAGGATTGCCCTTCCTGATAAGGCACTGCACGATCATTATCATTATGAAAAATAAGTACAGGAGTTTTAATATTCTTAGCGGCAAAAATCGTGGAGTTTTCAATATATCCCTGCAAATTATCATATAGAGAACTTCCCATACGGTATTGATCAGCTTCGTACTTGAACATGGTGGAAATCCCATTGGATCGCATAACGGGATAATTGGCCGTAAAATTACTTACTCCAGAACCTACAATTGCACAATTGAAAAGATCTGATTTAGTAAGTAAAAATGAGGTTTGGTAACCGCCAAAACTATGTCCCTGAATGCCAATTTTTCCTTTTTCGGTCATGCCTTGTGCAATTAGATATTCAACACCGCTAATTACATCATTATACACACTGTTTCCCGGATCTCCATACCTGTAATGTACATCTGGCTGAAAAACAATATAGCCCTGGCTCACTAAAGTTGGAATATTGATGTTTGATGTACTAACCTCAGGGGCTTGATACACATTGAAATCTTGGGTATGTTTTTCGTAAAAATGAACAATAACAGGGTATGTTTTTTTGCTTTGGTAATTCTCCGGAAGATAGACATTACCTTGGTTTTCTTTTCCGCTGAAGCTTTTCCAGGTCAATACTCTTGCAGTTCCCCAGGCATATGTTTTTTGCTGTGGATTGAGATCGGTAACTTTTTGCTGAGATCCAAAACTAGCTGTTCCCCACCATAAATCCGGAAAAATAGTATAGCTTTCTTTTGTAAAAAGTACCGTTGAATTATCTGCTGAAACAGTCTCAATCTTTACATTATAATCAGGATTTGCAAATACCTTTGTTATAGAATTCTTATTGGTTAATTGGTAAACTCCTTTAGATTTATGCACAGTATCAAAACCTACTAAAGTAATTGACTCTCTATGGTCTAAATCCCCTATAAAGCCATTTTCGTTATAACGAAGTTCTATATTGTTTTTTCTTCCAAAACCCTCAGTGATACAATAGGCCTTTTTTTGATTGGTAAGATCAATTGCCCACAAATCATACTGATCGTAAAGCACAACTGTATTGCCGTTATTTAACCAGCCTGCCAGACCAAAGGCAGTATTGGCAGATGCCATATCTACATTCTGATCAAAAACAGGGAAAGGAATCTGTGAACTTATGTTTTTAAACTGCATTGTCTCACTGTCAAAAACCATCCAGCATTTTTGTTTCTCATCATAAAGAACAGCAAAAGTTCCCTGTGGATTAGAGGATGGGCTACCAAAAACTCCTGTTAGTACTTTTCTCGCTTGTCCTGTTGAAGCATCAATCCAATAAAGATCACTACGTTCGTTAAAAGTCCAGTCTACTTCTATTGTGTATGGTTTTTTATCAAGGGCAAATACACCTTTGAAGTTCCCTGATTCCGGGATAATTACCTGATCAAATTGGCCAACTGAAGCCACTTTAACCACTTTGTTGTTTTTGATATCATACAGAAACTTTGGTTCGCTTGGAAGTGTTTTTGAATTTCGCAGCATTTCTTGTCTGCGCTCCATACTTCCCTGGTTGGATCTCCAAATTTCAATATTTGATCTGGCAATCTGAGTATTTTCCTGCCCCTTATGAGAATTCACTACCAATGCAATGAAAGTACTCTCTTGATTTAGTCCATAAGCTGTTTTTGAAATTGAAAAGTCAGGATCCTTTAAGAGAACATCATCATAATTGAACACTGGCTTTGTTGATTTATTAGTCAGATTAAAATAATAGACCATATTGAAATCGGTACTATTGGTTCCCTTTAGGGTAAAAGTACCGCCGTTTTGTTTTTCATTTAATTGAAAATCACCAAAATCAGTTGCTCTGGCGCTGTAGAGAGTTTCCTCTTTACCCCCTGGAATTCCGTATTTTAAATATGCTCTGTCTTTTTCAATTTGTACATATACAATGGCCTGGTTCTTTAAAAACCGGGATGATTTTATGTTATTTACAAAAACGCTGTCCTGGCTCTCTAAATTGTAAAAAACCAAACGCTGAAGAAAAAAATCTCCTTTAAGGGTTTCTGGACGTGAATAATACAGAAAATCTGTTCCCTGAAGAGCATTGGTGTAATGCTTGGTTTTCCAG
>NZ_CP045928.1:3327185-3941194 GCF_009664855.1 Flavobacterium sp. SLB02 | reverse complement strand
AGTAATTTTTCCGTTTTCATCAACAACAATAATTGCTCTTGAGTGTAAACCCGCTAGTGGTCCGTCTAGGATTTCCAGACCGTTTGCTTTACCAAAAGTTCCTGCTTGAAAATCAGATAAGTTTACTACATTTTCAAGTCCCTCAGCTCCACAAAAACGTTTTTGAGCAAATGGCAAATCTCTTGAGATGCATAATACAGTTGTGTTTTCTAAACCGCTTGCGCTTTCGTTGAATTTTCTAACAGATGTCGCGCAAGTTCCTGTATCAACACTTGGGAAAATGTTTAAAACTAATTTTTTTCCTGCAAAGTTACTCAACGAAGCAACAGATAAATCGTTTTGTACTAATTTGAAATCAGCTAGTTGAGAACCAACTGTTGGTAATTCACCTGAAGTATGGATAGGATTTCCTCCTAATGTTATTGAAGCCATGATGTTTGTTTAAATTAATGAGGTTCAAAAGTAAGGATTAATATTTGAATCTAAAAGTATTTGTTAGCTGTTGTCATGACAATTAAGCTAGTTATAAGATAACGAATAATATGTGTATTTATGTTACAAATGTTACGATTTATCTTTATGTATCTATGAAATGCGGATCATACTGATTGGCTTTGCGAAAACACGGATAGCTCGCCCAGATGATTGTGAAAACTGAAAATAAAAAAAAACGCTCCCTTGGAATGAAAGCGTTTCTTAAGTCATGTTTTTTTAATTTGTAGTGCTCGATTATTTATCGATAGAGCCTAAAACACGTTTCATGAACGCATTTAGAGCTTCTTTTTTATCTGTGCCCTGAACTACCATTTTGTGTACTTCGAGTGCACCATACATATTGGATATTAGTTCGCCAATTACATCTAATTCTTCATCTTTTAGAGAAGGAATTTCAGTCATTGCCTCCAGAACTTCGATCGTTTCAATGATATAATCCTGATCGTTTTCTTCAATAAATTGAGTTAACTGCTTTATTACGGGTAATTTCATTTTTTCTGGATTTTTAGATTACTCGATTATTGGATTTTTAGATAAGATTCAAAAAATCTAATAGTCTAAAAATCTAATGATCTGTTTATGCAATTGCGTTTACCAAGTCGATTAAAACTTCTTGTTTGTTGGTTTGAGTTTCTCCAACTAATTTTCCGTTTACAAAAGTGGCGAATGTTGGCAGGTTGCTTACATTGGCTAATTTTCTTGATTCCGGAGAATTCTCAGCATCAACCAAAACAAAAGTGATAGCTTCATTCTCTGTTGCTAATTTTTTGAATTTTGGTTTCATAATACGACAATTTCCACACCATGAAGCTGAATATTGTACTACTACTTTTTCGTTTTTAGCAACTAAATCTGCTAATGTATCTTCGTTTAAGTCGATTAACATATCTTTTAAATTTAAATTCCAAATTTTTGTAAATTCCAAATTCCAAATTTTAGGGTTGGAGCTGAAATTTTTAAATTTGAAGGTTATTTTTTTAATGAAATTCCAGGATTATAAATTTCAAATTCCAAATCGTAAGATTGAAACTTAAAAAAATAAGGTTTGAAATGTGATTGGATTGTTGTGAGAAAAAAACTCCAAATCCTCAGGGATTTGGAATTTTAAAAAAATGTGGTATTCTATTTCTTAGTTTGCGCTTAAGTATTCAGCTGTACTGATTCTGTCTGCGCTCATTGCTTCTTTTCCAGCTTCCCAGTTTGCAGGACAAACTTCTCCTTTTTCCTGGATATGAGTATAAGCATCAACCATACGTAAGTATTCGTTTACGTTACGACCTAATGGCATATCGTTTACACTTTCGTGGAAGATTTTTCCAGTTTCGTCAATAAGGTAAGTAGCTCTGTAAGTTACGTTTGAACCTTCGATGATCACTGAGTCAGTTTCTTCGCTGTATTCTGTAGAATCAATATCTAAAATTCCTAAAATGTTAGATAAGTTACGATTTGTATCTGCCAGGATTGGGTAAGTTACACCCTCGATTCCACCATTGTTTTTTGGAGTGTTCAACCAAGCAAAGTGCACTTCGTTTGTGTCGCATGAAGCTCCAATTACGATTGTATTTCTTTTTTCAAATTCTGGTAATGCAGCTTGAAAGGCGTGTAATTCAGTTGGGCATACAAAAGTAAAATCTTTTGGGTACCAGAACAATAATACTTTTTTGTTGTTGTTTACTGCTTCTTCAAAGATGTTGATTTTTAAATTATCGCCCATCTCTGAGATAGCATCTACTGCAATACTTGGGAATTTTTTTCCTACTAAAGACATATTTTTCGTTTTAACGTTAAAAAATTTATTTCTGGTGCAAAAGTAGGTTATAAGTGCATGTTGAAGCAATAAGAAGTGATTATAAATATTTATAGATTGATAGTATTTGACTATTGAACTGGGTTTTGGTTTTGTAACTTATTGCAGGTCAATATTTACAGGTAATTTTCCATTGCAAGTTAAATTTTCAAGAAATTGAATTGCTGCATTTTTTTGGAATTCATTAAAATCCTGATAGACCTGAATTAATCCTGAAGCCTTTGTTAAATAAGGAATAATAGGCAATACATACGGATTTCCGAAAACGTAAACGATACATTTTTTACCTTGCAATAAGCTTGAAAGCAATTCTAAAACTTCGTCGTCGATTTCGAAATTGTTCATAGGTTTTGCTTTTGGAACAAATAAGGAAATAATAATGGTTTGGAAATTCTCTAAACTAGCTGCAATTGATTTGGCATCTGAAGTTTCTAAGCTTTCAAAAGCAAATTCAGGAGATTCTAATTTTGAATTTAAGGTTTGAAAAAAAGTATTCTCTACACCTTTATATAAACTCAATTTTGCTAATTGATTGTTTTTTTGTTCTTCGAAAGCTAATTGAGTATTCTGGTTATCGATAATTTTTGTGATCGAATATTGCGCAATTTCAAGATTTAATACTGATGTTTTCTCGAAATCTAATGCTCCTGAAGTAAAATTGTTATCAGAGAGGATTCCCACTTTTTCTTTGGCTTTCATGATTCTGTTAAAGCTCTCTTCGATACGCTGCGGTGAAGCATTTTTAAGGATAGCTTCAATTCCTTCGGGAACATTTTCTGCAAAACATAAAACATCATTTCCTGCGTTGAAAGCTTCCCATTCCAGTTCTCCTTTGGTCTGGTATAATTTAGAAACACTGTGCATGTTGAGCGCATCAGAAATTATCAGGCCGTCGTAACCCAATTGCTCGCGCAAAAGCGTCTCGATAATAGGTTTTGATAAGGTTGCCGATGTATTTTTTCCATCGTTTAAACTCGGAACGGCAAGATGGCCTATCATTATAGAATCGACATTATTTTGGATTCCTTTAATGAAAGGATACAATTCATTTTCTAGTAATTCTTCAAGGGTTTCATTTAAAACAGGTAGCCCCAAATGCGAATCGACATTGGTGTTTCCATGTCCTGGAAAGTGTTTCAGGCAGCCTAAAACGCCAGCTTCGGACATTCCGTTTAGATATTCTATCGAAAAATCAGCGACTTTTTCTTTGTTTTCACCAAAAGAACGATAACCAATAACAGGATTGTTGGGGTTATTGTTAATGTCTGCCAAAGGCGATAAATTATAATGAATTCCGGCAGCTTTCAGGTCTAAACCAATTTGTTTTCCAACTTCATAAACTAAATTGGATTTACTCTCAGGCAAAGCGCCAAGCGTAATGGCGTACGGATATTGCGGTGTTTTTTCGATGCGCATGGCCAATCCCCATTCGGCATCGATACTGATTAAAAGTGGAGTGGAAGCGGCTTTTTGGTAGCGAACAATCAGGTCTTTTATTTTTTGATAACTATCATCATTAAAAATGATTTTTTTCTTGCTTTCGTAATTTGTTGCAGCACTGGCACGGCTGTGAAAAAAAGTCAATCCGCCAATGTTGTGTGCTGCGATTAAACGTTCGGTTTGCTGAATGTTTTCTTCGGTATCGTTTATAAAAACTGCGGGAAAAAAGAATTGTCCCACTTTTTGTCTTAATGCTTGAGCTGTCATTTTCATTATTATAAAGTCTTTTTCATACAGACACTGTTATCCATGTTTTCATAAGGCGGATAATTTGGAATTATGGTATAATTTAGTTTTTGATATAAGTTGATGGCTTCGGGCTGGTTTTTTCCGGTTTCGAGAATAGTATAGGTGTAACCTACTTCTTTCGACCAAATTTCTAATGCTGCTAAAACTGCAGAAGCAATACCTTTTTTACGATGATCAGGATGCACATACATTCGTTTGATTTCGACGGTATCTTCTTTTTTCTCCCGAAAAGCGCCGCAACCCACAGCAATATCATTTTCGTAAAAAACGATAACATGTTTTATCGCGTCAGTTTTATTAAACTGATTGTAAAAGGCGTGATCTTCTCCGTCTCTGATCGCTAAGTCCTTGTCTAATAAGACTACCAGATTTATAAAATCGATATCGTCAGAGTTGGTTCTTTTTAAGCTGGTCATGATAAAATGCGGTAAAAATTATTCTTTATTTCAGCTTGCTTTTCTTTTGTTTGGCAAGCTGGGTTTTGGTATGCAAGGCTTTTTCGAGTCGGTTTTTGAAACGGAAGAGTTTAGGCAAACCTTCTAACCGGTCCTCGAGAGTGATTTCTTCGTAAATGATAATGGCTTTTTCTAAAACCCTGATCTCATTGTCCAGATCAAGTTGGTTTTTGTAGATTGTTGCCAGTCGGTCATAAGGATGATTTCCTTTAAAACCTTCGCTAATGTTTTCTTCGTATAACGCAATTGCTTTCTCAATTTCTCCTGCTTTTTCCAATTCAATTGCTTTCAGGTTTCGTTCAACCTGGATGTTTTCATTGATTTCCATGGGCGTTATAGGTATAGCTGTTATTGTGTTTTTTTACCGAAATCTTTTGGAAACTCTAAAAATCGGGAAAGAATTAAACCCGGTATTGTAGCCAGAAGAACCCAAATAAAGAAGTTATCATAGCCTAAATATTTCTGAATATAACCACTGAGCATTCCCGGAAGCATCATTCCTAATGCCATAAAACCAGTTGCAATTGCGTAGTGCGATGTTTTTGATTCGCCTTCAGCCACATGAATTAAATACATCATAAAAGCTGTAAAGCCAAAACCATAGCCAAATTGTTCTAAAATTACCACGGCATAAATATAATAAATGGATGTGGGATGGAAAAAAGCCAGCAGAATAAAACCAATAATAGGCAGGTGCATGGTCAGGAACATCGGAAGCATCCATTTGGTAAGACCTTGTCTGGAAATAGCGATTCCGCCTAAAATTCCGCCCAGGGTCAAAGCTCCAACGCCGAAAGTTCCGTAGATTATTCCAACAGCTTCGGTGTCTAATCCCATTCCGCCTAATTCTTTTGTGTCCAGTAAAAACGGACTGAGCATTTTAAGCAACTGAGATTCTCCTAATCTGAAAACAAGGATAAAAGCTAAAATTAATCCGATTCGTTTTTTCTTAAAAAAGCTGATAAATACAGTAGCGAAGTTTTGATTCTGATGCGCTTCTTTATTATTTGCTACAGCATTGATTTCATTTTTGGGTGTAAAAATGAAATTATAAAGTGTTATAAAAGTCATTAATAAACCAACAGCAATCATCGTGTAGGACCATGCTTTGGTGTTATCTGAGTATTTATGCTCCAGATATCCGGCAAAAAGTACAATTAGTCCGTTTCCGGCAAGTAAAGAGAGTCTGTAAAAAGTACTTCTGATACCCAGGAAAAAAGATTGTTTGTCTTCGGGTAAAACCAATAAATAAAAACCATCGCTGGCAATATCATTAGAAGCCGAAGCAAAAGCAGCCACCCAAAAAATGGCCAGAGTCATGATGAAAAAGCCACTGGAGGGAATGGTAAATCCGACCAGTAAAAAGGCGACTGAAATAAGTAGCTGCATCGATAAAAACCATTTTCTTTTGGTTCCGTGTAATTCTATAAATGGACTCCAAAGAGGTTTTATCACCCAAGGCAGGTATAATAAACTGGTATAGACACCAATATCTTCATTTGAAATTCCCAGATTTTTGTACATAATAACAGAAACTGAGATAATTACCGCATACGGTAAACCAGATGCAAAATTAAGAAGCGGAATCCAGAACCAGGGTTTATTATCTGTTTTCATTAGGCTGAGCAGGTGTATAAAGTTTAAATGTCTTTTTCAGGTCGATCGTAGTTGGGGTACTTTCGTTTGCAAAATAATCAATAAATGTTACAGCGCAAGCTTTATACTGATTCATTTTTTCGGCCGGGATAGAAAACTGGATTGTTCCTTCATTTTCATAAACCGTGATTTTGTCAATTATCTTGCTTGGATCGTTAATGTCTATT
The DNA here is from genome assembly GCF_009664855.1 of Flavobacterium sp. SLB02. Taxonomy (GTDB): domain Bacteria; phylum Bacteroidota; class Bacteroidia; order Flavobacteriales; family Flavobacteriaceae; genus Flavobacterium. Next base: position 3,934,865 of record NZ_CP045928.1, on the reverse strand, counting down.
TTCGAGGTACTTTCTCCTCCGTAAAGGACCATATAACGCACCTTTGTATTGAGAGGAGCTTTTATATTAAAGGCATAATGTACACTGTCTTTTTGATATTCATTCACCACCGGAATATCAATTACGATGTGTTTTAGATTAGGAACCGGAGCAGGAAGTGCTGGATATTTATATTGGTTTTCTTCTAAGATACGAACCACATCAAAGTTTTTATCCATGAACCATTTTGAACTGAAATAAGCACTTCCGCCTACTTTTTTGAAACTTCTGGCAAAGTCAATCTGAGTTGGGATTTCGTTTACAAAGTTCCAGCTCTTGTCGCTATCACCTCTAATTTTATAGGTTGCATGACCAATATAAAGTGCGGTATTATTTGAATTTTCAGACCACCATTTCACCAGTTTTGAGTACGAAGCTCTTGGGTTATTCATACTCCAGTAGAGTTGAGGCAGGATATAATCGATCCATTTTTGGTCCATCCATAAAATAGGATCTGCATATAAATCATCGTAATTGGATGTCGATTGCGTCTCAGAACCTTTTGGATCCATCGATTTGTTGCGCCAAACCCCAAACGGGCTGATTCCGAATTGTACCCAGGGTTTGCTGGCTTTTATCGTAGTTGAAATGGTATGCACAAAGCTGCTCACATTTGCACGACGCCAGTCGGCAAGACTTAAGCCGGCTCCGTATTTTCTGTATGATGCTGAATCGTTAAAAGATTTTCCAGGAACAGTATAAGGATAAAAATAATCATCAAAATGAATCGCGTCGATATCGTATTTATCAACAACTTCTTTGACAACTTTGGTCAGATGCTCCTGAACTTCAGGCAATGCAGGGTCATAATAATATTTTCCGGCATATTCGATCATCCATTCCGGATGTTTAAAAATGTCGTGATTGCGGCTTAAAAGATTTTTATTTAGATCGAAAGTAGCACGATATGGATTTAGCCACGCATGAAATTCAAAACCTCTTTTATGCGCTTCCTCAATCATCCAGGCCAATGTATCGTAATACGGGTTGGGAGCTACACCTTCCTTACCGGTTAAAAAACGCGACCAGGGAGCAAATTCGGAAGGATAGAAAGAATCCCCAACACTTCTAATCTGAACAATTACCGCATTATAGTTGAGTTTTTTATAGGTATCTAAGATTTCAAGATAATCAGCTTTTTCTTTTTCAACGCCGTCAATGGCAGTTTTGGGCCAGTCGATGTTGACCACCGTTGCAATCCAGACACCTCTAAATTCGTTTTTAGGGTAAATTATTTTTTCCTGTGCATTAGAAATTAATCCAAAGAAAAATAAAAATAGGATAGAGAAAAGTACTTGCTGATTTTTATGCATTTCAATCTTTTTTAACAGAAACCAAAAATAGTTTTTTTAGCGGACTATAATAAATAATTAATAAATTATAATTGGAACGGTATTTATTTGGTTTTCATATAATAGGTGATGTTTTTTGTATTTTTTGTTTAGTGATAAAATAGAGAATGGGTTTAAAAACGAAAGTTTAATCATGAATTTCGCTATTTGGGTTTCAGTATTTTATGCCATAAACAGGATAAACTGCAAGCAAATCTGATGCCTAAAAGTTTTTTAAAGTCTGGCGAAGTGTTTTTTCTTGCTTTAGTAAAATTGATGTCAACGCATAAAAATAAAAAAGAATCATTTTGTTTTTTATTTATATTTGAACTCAACCAATTAAAACTAAAATTCATGTTTGTTATTTTACCTATCCTTATCCTCTTTATCTTTTTATGGATATTTTATTATAATTCCCTTATCGGAAAAAGAAATCAGGTAACGAATGCTTTTTCGGCAATTGATGTAATGCTGAAAAAACGTTTTGATTTAATTCCGAATCTTGTTGAAATCGTAAAACAATATACAGATTATGAACAAAGTACTTTAACTAAAATCGTTGAGCTTCGTGCCAAAGCAACTTCCGGTTCTGTTAGCGATACCGAAAAAGCCAGTCTTGATGCTGAATTGAGTACAACAGTAAGAGGTTTAATGGTAAATGTTGAAAATTATCCTGACTTAAAAGCAAACGCAAGCTTTACTAATTTGCAAACTACCTGGACAGAAAGCGAAGAGCAAATAGCGGCTGCCAGAAGAACTTATAATGCTGTGGTAACAGATTTTAATAATGCTATTATGATGTTTCCGGGTAATTTATTTGCCGGAATGCTTAGTTATACCCCAATTGCAGTTTTGGCAACAGCCGAAGAAGAGCGTAAAAATATCAGTGCAAAAGAGCTTTTTAATAGTTAATGGATTCAGAAATTAGTAATAATACGGCCTTTGAGGAGGTTTTGAATACATTAGAAGTCGACCGTAAAAAAATTGCCTCGACTTACACCGTTTGTTATACCGTATTTGGCATTGCAGCATTGCTTATCGTGGGCGGTTTGCTTGTAGGAGCAGCGACTGTGGCCATTATACTGAGTTTGATTCCAATAATTGTGGGTATTGTAATGCTTTTTCAGATTGATGGTGATGCAAGGAAATACAAAACAGCATATAAAACCAATGTTGTAGCAACAGCATTAAAGAAGATCAATGACAGTCTCACTTTTGTACCTCAAAGCGGACTTCCGGAATATGAATTTATAGATTCTGACCTTTTTACAAGAGAACCGGATCGCTATAAAACACAGGATTTAATAAGTGGAACGGTCGATAAAACTTCTTTCTCGTTTGCCGAAGTTCACGCCGAATATAAAACAGAAACGCAAACCAAAAATGGAACCCGTACCGAATGGCATACTATTTTTAAGGGAATTATTTTTGTAGCCGATTTTAATAAGAACTTTACAGTCTCGACGGTTGTTCGCCCAAAAAGCTTTGGAAATACGGTTAGTGCATGGTTTTCTAAAAATGTTTTTAGTTTTGGAAATACCGAAATTGTACAGTTAGAAAACACCAATTTCGACAATCAGTTTGTTACCTATTCCAGAAATCAAATAGAGGCAAGATATATCTTAACGCCCGCAATGATGGAAAGAATTTTGGACCTAAACAATAAATCCGACGAAACGATTTCGCTTTCGTTTATAAGTTCAAAAATGTATATCGCTTTCCCGTTAAGCAACAATTACTTCGAAGCGCCTATACATACGTCGCTTCTAGTGCCCGATTTACTTACCGATGATCTTTCGATTGTTCAGTTTATGCATGATATTGTTCAGGAACTGGATTTGAATACGAGGATTTGGGGGAAGTATTAAGGATTTTTCAAATCATCTTTATTTAAATTATTAAGTAGATTTTCGATTTGTTAAGCAGTTTTCTTTTTAAATAATCAGGTATAAATACGTGGTTGTTAAGGTTGGTTTATTGATAATTTTGAAAAAAAATGAACTTCTAAATGGATTTAATAAAAATTCAACAAGATATTTGTAATAAATATGAGTTTAAATTTGAATCTTGTGAAATGCATCTAAAAGTTGGAATCACTTTAGATATAAAAGAAAAAAGTAAAACAATGCCAATACACGCATTGCGACTTCCTATTGAAGGAGGTACAAATGGCTGGTATATCTGGTCAGGAGAATATTTAGAAGATGATGACTTTTTTAAACCAATGCATGCAGAGCATTTAGAAGATTATTGTCCGTTGATAATTCCTTATTTAGGCTTGCCAACAGGAACCAGACTTTTGATTGCTGAAAATGGAGATTATGTAGATGTCTGGGAAGATTTGTCTTTATTGAGTGTTTAAATTTCAAAATAATAAAACCTTCTTATGAAAAAGAGTCCTCGATGCAATCGAGCACCACAAGAAGACATAGATTTACTACTCCATATTTCGCTAATCAATTAGGATAAAATGAATATTATAATCTGATTGAAAAATATTTTTCTTAAATTAGAGAAACAATTAAATTCAAAAAACATGAATTCATCAAAAATAATAGGTATAATTCTAATTATTATTAGTCTCGGTGTGGGGTATATAAGTGTCAACAAAATAGCTGATAATACAAAAGAAATCAATTTATTAGGACTAAAAATTAATGCGTCAAACGAATCCGGTAAACAACAGGGATACCTTTATTTAGGGCTGGGCGTCATTTTACTTGTGGGCGGAATTTACACTGTCAACAAATCAAATTAAAGTGCTGTAAGTAGGGATTGTAAATGTTGAATGAGGGCATTGCTGGATAACTATTTCGTGTCAATTAATTTTACAACAAAACTTCTTGTAAAACCAATAGCCCTAACCTTGATAGAAGTGGAAATCCTTTTGTGATGGGGTTCAATACAAAAGATTACTTTGTCAGTTCGCTTTCGCTTGTGTGGAACGGATAGCAGGAAATAGCTAAAATTAAAATTCCAATTTTGCGTTTTCGGTGATGTTTGAGTTTTGTTTTCAAAAGCCTTCGACGTCGCCCAGAATGACAATCGTGTAGAGAAGAAACCTCCGTCCCTTTGCTACTTTGAACCTTCGGCCCTTAAAAAAAAACTATTTCAAGACAAATCCATTTTCTTTTAAAGCATTTAGCACTTCAGAAATAATTTTGGAGCGGTTTTCGGCTTTGTTGGTTGCGGTGGCGGTCTCTACCCAGTAGCGAATGTTGAGTTGAGCGACGCCGGCGGTGACATCGGTAATTATAGCCGAATCGTTATGATCTTTGTCGGTTACCTCGTCGTTGCGCTTTAGAACTTCTTTTACAAGTGCGATGGCCTCATTATAATTAGAACCAAATTCGAGTCCTACGGTAAAAGTCTGCAGGAGAAATCCGGCGCTGTTGTAATTGATAAGGGTGTTTTTTATTAAAAGTGCGTTGGGTATATAAATGATTTTCGAGTCGCTTTTAACTTCGGTATCGCGAAGGTTTAGGTTAATGACTTCGCCTTTTACCCCATTGCTTTCGATAATATCGCCAATAGAAAACGGTCGTTTGAAGGCGAGCAGAATTCCGGCAAGGAAATTCTCGCCAATATCCTTAAGGGCAAAACCAATCACGAAAGCCGAGATTCCGGCGCCGGCAAGCATACTTTGCGCGATTCCGTCAAGACCAATAATCTTGAACATGATCAGAACGCCAATAATAATAAGGACAGATTTTATCAGGCGCGCAATAAAAGTGGCCAAAAGTCGGTCGTGCATTCGTACCTTGAGTCGATTTCCGGCAAAAATACCTACGCGGGTGGCGATAAACCAGGAGACCAGAATTACGGCGACGGCCAGAATAAATTTAGGAGTTAAATCGACAATGCTGTAATAGTAGGTTTCTAAATGTTTGAGGACGTCTTGCAGAAAATTTTCCATAATTGTAAAAGGCGTAAAAATGTAAAATCTTAAAATTAGTGATTTGGGTATTTCGGCGTTTTACAGCATTAGGCTTTAATTTTATAAAATACAAGGGAGGTGATTACTAAATTGCCAATTTGTACCATTTTACCATGCTATATATTTATATTTGTTGTCTCAGTTTTTGAGGAAATATTTTTTTAAAACGCACCATTTACATGTTGACCCAATCTCAGTTAGAGCAATTCGCCGGTACGCTCGAAGGCACACTTTTATATGATGATCTTCATAAAACGCTTTATTCGACCGATGCCTCGGTATACCGTATAAGGCCCAAAGCTGTTGCCGTTCCTAAAACGATTCAAGATATTAGTAAACTAATCAGGTTTGCCGCCCAGCATCATCTATCCATTACGCCAAGAACGGCGGGAACTTCGCTTGCCGGACAAACAGTTGGTGAGGGAATTGTAGTGGATGTTTCGAAAAACTTTACCAAAATCCTGAATTTTGACCCAATAAAAAAAACAGTTACGGTTCAGCCCGGTGTGATTCGCGATGAACTGAATTTATTTCTGAAACCTCACGGTGTATTTTTTGGTCCTAATACTTCGACTACAAACCGCTGTATGATTGGGGGAATGGTTGGGAATAATTCATCGGGGACAACATCGATCAGATATGGTGTTACACGCGATAAAATTGTAGAGATCAAAGGGCTTTTGAGCGATGGATCTCAGGTAGTTTTTAATGAACTGACTTCGGCTGAATTTATCGAGAAAACCAAAGGTGATACTTTAGAAAATAAAATATATAAAAGTCTTTATGATGAACTTTCTCTAAAAGCAACGCAGGACGAAATTATAAAAGAGTTTCCAAAGCCGGAAATTCACAGGCGAAATACGGGTTACGCGGTTGATATTTTACTGAAATCGGATTTATTTGCAGGAACAGAACCGACAATAAATGTTGGGAAATTACTTTGCGGAAGCGAAGGGACTTTAGTATTTACAACCGAAATTACCTTGAAAGTTGATGATTTACCGCCAGCCAATAATATTATGGTCGTGGCGCATTATCATAGTATTCAGCAGTCGCTGGAATCTGTTGTGGTAGCGATGAAGCATCATTTGTATACTTGTGAGATGATTGATGATACGATTTTAGATTGTACTAAAACTAGTCGCGAACATATTAAGAACAGATTCTTTTTAGTTGGAGAACCAAAAGCGATTATGATGTTTGAAGTGGCCTCGCACGATCCGCAAGATGCCGAAAGGCAAGCCAATGCTTTGGTGGCTGATTTAGAGAAAAACAACTTTGGTTATGCCCTTGTAAAGATTTACGGCGCGGATATTGAAAAAGTAAATGAACTTAGAAAAGCCGGCCTTGGACTTTTAGGAAGTATTGTGGGGGATGATAAAGCAGCTGATTCTATAGAAGATACAGCAGTTGAATTGAGTGATTTACCGGCTTATATTGCGGAGTTTTCAGCCATGATGCTGCGTCACGGGCAAGGCGCCATTTACTACGCGCACGCGGGAGCGGGAGAACTGCATTTGCGTCCGGTTTTGAATTTGAAGAAAACATCTGACTTAAAACTCTTTAGAACCATTGCAACCGATGTGGCGATTTTGGTCAAAAAATACAGAGGTTCGTTGAGTGGGGAACACGGGGATGGAATTGTGCGCGGAGAATTTATTCCCTTTATGATTGGTCAGACTAATTACGAATTGCTCAAAAGAATCAAATTGGCCTTTGACCCGAATTCGGTTTTCAATATTGGCAAGATTGTAAACGCCTTGAAAATGGATGAAAACCATCGTGTGGTTTCAGGAAGGGTAGAGCCCGATATTAAAACATTTCAGGATTTCTCAGACAGTTTAGGAATTTTGCGTGCTGCCGAAAAATGCAACGGATCGGGAGATTGCAGAAAATTGCCATCGGCAGGAGGAGCGATGTGCCCTAGTTATCGCGCCACTAAAAACGAAAAAGAAACCACGCGCGCCAGAGCCAATGCCTTGCGTGAATATTTGACCTATTCTGAGAAAGAAAATAAATTCGACCAGAAAGAACTTTACGAAGTTTTTGAGTTGTGTGTGAGCTGTAAAGCCTGTGCGAGTGAATGTCCCAGTAATGTGGATGTGGCAACCCTAAAGGCGGAATTTCTATACCAATACCAAAAAGCAAACGGGTTCTCGACCCGAAATAAGATTTTTGCCCATAACGCAAAACTAAATAAAATGGGAAGTAAGTTTCCCTTGATTACCAATTTCATTTCCAATCAGTCCCTTGTAAAGAAAAGCATGGGAATTGCGCCGCAAAGACAAGTACCGCTTTTGGCGAGAAAGACTTTCAAGAAATGGTATGAGAATCATAAACCAGAGCAAAATAATTTCCCTAATGGACAAGTGTACTTGTTTAATGATGAATTTACCAATTATTATGATGTGAATATCGGGATTGATGCTTTCGAACTATTGACCAAATTAGGTTACCAAGTTTTGGTCGTAAACCATGAAGAAAGCGGAAGGACCTATTTATCGAAAGGATTTCTGGAAGAAGCCAAGAAGATTGCCAATATCAATATCAATATTTTTAAAGATCTAATTTCGGCAAAAGCGCCTTTAATTGGGATAGAACCTTCGGCAATTTTGACTTTTAGAGACGAATATTTACGTTTGGCAGATAATAAAGAAGCGGCTGAAAAAGTTGCTCAAAGCGCCTTTACGATTGAAGAATTCTTTAAAAAAGAAATCATCGAGGGAAAAATAAAACCGGATTCTTTCTCAGAAGAAAAAAAAGAGATCAAAATTCACGGACATTGCCATCAGAAATCATTGAGTTCTGTTGAAGCCACTTTCGCAATGCTGAATTTACCAACCAATAATACAGTTACTATTTACAATTCGGGATGTTGTGGAATGGCGGGATCCTTTGGTTATGAAAAAGAACATTACAAGGTCAGTATGCAAATGGGAGAAGATACGCTATTTCCTAAGGTTCGCGCTACTGGCCAAAACGTAAAAATCGCCGCGGCGGGAACCAGCTGCCGCCATCAAATTTTTGACGGTACAAGCAGGGAAGCGCAGCATCCGGTAAGTATTTTAAGAAGCTCTCTGAAGTGAGAGGTTTAAGTGCAGAGAGTTCCCCAAGATGTAAAACTTTTGCCAGAGGTTAGCAGATTAAATTAATTAAAATATGCTCCCTAAATGATTCTAATCTCTGGCAAAAAAATAATTCACAATAAAACAAAATGGTTTTATATATTTGAAATCAGGATATTTTTTGCATTATTTGCAAAATAAAACCGCAAAGACCGAGTTAAATTAATTTTAAAAGCAAAACCATATATGGCATTATCAGGTTTATTCCGAAAAAAAACGGTACAAGATATTCTGAAACAAGTTGCAAAAAACGAAGCAGACGGTCATAATGCATTAGGAAAACATTTAACGACCAAAGATCTAACTGCTTTTGGGATTGCTGCTATTGTAGGGGCAGGAATTTTTAGTACTATCGGAAAAGCCAGCGCAGATGGCGGTCCGGCGGTAATCTTTTTATTTTTATTTACTGCGTTGGCCTGTAGTTTTGCGGCTTTTGCATACGCTGAATTCGCCTCAATGGTTCCTGTTTCAGGAAGTGCCTATACCTACTCATATGTTGCTTTTGGAGAATTAATCGCATGGATAATTGGCTGGGCTCTAATCATGGAATATGCCGTGGGAAATATAACGGTCGCCATATCGTGGAGTGATTATTTTACCGGACTTCTCCAGAGTGGGGGAATTCATCTCCCGCAATGGATACAGATGGATTATCTCACGGCTTCAACTGGTTTTACAGATGCAGAAGCTCTGATGCAAAGCGGGAAATCTTTTGATAATTTAAGCGCTTCATTACAGACAGCCCATACTGCCTGGAGAACAGCGCCAACTATTGGTTCTTTTCATTTCGTGGCTGATTTACCAGCATTGTTTATCATTGTTTTAATTACAGCCTTGGTCTATAGAGGTATGAAGGAATCTCGTAACGCGAGTAACTTAATGGTGATTGTAAAGCTTTGCATAGTACTTTTAGTAATTGCCGTTGGTGTGTTTTATGTAGATACAGCCAATTGGGATCCTTTTGCGCCAAATGGAGTAAGTGGAGTTTTAAAAGGAGTTTCGGCTGTTTTCTTTGCTTATATTGGTTTTGATGCTATTTCAACAACTGCCGAAGAATGTAAAAATCCGCAACGTGATTTACCACGTGGTATGATGTGGGCGATCATTATTTGTACGATCTTATATATTGCTATTGCTCTGGTTTTAACCGGAATGGTACGCTATAACGAATTAAATGTTGGAGATCCTCTGGCGTTTGTTTTCGATAAACTAAACCTAAAATGGATGTCAGGAATTATAGCCGTTAGTGCTGTAGTGGCTATGGCGAGCGTTCTTTTGGTTTTTCAGATGGGGCAGCCTCGTATCTGGATGAGTATGAGCCGTGATGGTTTATTGCCAAAGAAATTCTCTACCGTGCACCCAAAATTCAAAACACCATCATTTGCAACAATTGTAACTGGTTTTGTAGTGGCAGTACCGGCCTTGTTTTTGAATCTTACCATGGTTACCGATTTATGTAGTATTGGGACATTATTTGCCTTTGTACTGGTTTGCGCAGGAGTTTTGGTTTTACAAAACAAACCAGAGATTCCAAGAGGTAAATTCAAAACACCTTATATCAATTCAAAATTTATTTTGCCTGTTTTAATGATCGCCGGATTGTATTATGCTTTCGCATTTAACAGTAAAGCTACAATGGCTTTTATTAATAATGATGCGCAAACAAACGACGCAACCACAATTATTACCTCTTTGGATAAAGAACAATCAGCAAAAGTTTTCAATTATTTACAAAGTATCGATATAGATAATAAAACTGCAAAAACGACCGATTTAGAACATTTATTGAGTCAGTATCAGGACAACGATGCCAAATATGCTCAGGTTGTAAAAGGATTGCCCATTAAGGATTCTTTAAAGTATGAATCAGGTTTTAGTTTATTTAAACACAAAATCCCAATGTGGATTTTCTTATTTGTTTTGGTAGGATTAGCCGTTTGGGCATTCAGAAAAAACTTGTCTTTAATTCCCCTTTTAGGGCTTATATGTTGTCTTTACATGATGGCTGAGCTAAGTGTTTGGAACTGGATTTATTTCACCATCTGGTTGCTCATCGGGCTTGTGATTTACTTTACCTACAGTAGAAAAAACAGTAAACTTAATTTTCCTGCAGAAGCATAGATGCTTGTAAAGTACAAATAGAAAAAGCCGTTCTGAAAAGTAATTCTCAGAACGGCTCTTATTTTTCATTGCCGATAATGGATTAAAAAATATTTTTTTCACGCAGCATTATGCAGATTAAATCAAATTTAATTTTTGATTTTTTAACTAAATAAAATCTACATGAAATAATCTTGGTAAATCTCTGCGAAATCCCCCCTATAAAACCCCAAGCTCCACCATACAGGCCTTCATCATTTCATATGTACGTTCAATATCGTTATCCAGCCCAATTGAAAAACGAATCAAGCCATCGGTTAATCCCATTTCATGTTGTTCCTCTAGAGGAATCTCACTAGAGGTCGAGGTTCCAGGCGCGCTGAATAGTGTTTTATAAAAACCTAAACTGACCGCGAGATAACCTAGGTTTCTGGCTTGCATTAATTCCATTAATTCATTGGCTTTAGCCAAAGTACCAACATCAATTGTCATCATTCCTCCAAAACCATACTCGGGATTAATCATCGTTTTGTATAATTCATGGCTTGGATGACTTTTTAATCCCGGATAAACCGTTTTAAGTCCGTCTTTTTCGAATTTATCCGCCAGAACATGCGCGTTATGACTGTGCTGTTTGATACGGATATGAAGGGTGCGCAGATTTTTCATCACAGAGGCCGATCGTAAACTATCCATAGTTGGTCCCAGAAGCATACTTGCTCCGGAATTTACATTTTTAAGTGAATTGATAAATTCCTTTGATGCGCAAGTCACCCCACCAACTGTATCGCTACTTCCGTTAATGTATTTGGTCAAACTGTGAATGACAATATCCGCTCCTAATTTAGCAGGAGAAACAGACAATGGCGAGAAGGTGTTATCGACCACCAGTTTCAAATTATGCTTTTTAGCAATCTTTGCCAAGCCGGCAATGTCAGCCACTTCGAGTAACGGATTACTAACAGTCTCGCAATACAAAACTTTAGTTTTTGTACTAATTGCAGCTTCTACAACATCGAGTTTTGTGATGTCTACAAAACTCGTTTCAATCCCGAAGCGAGGCGTGAAATTCTTTAAAAAAGCATACGTCCCACCATAAATTGTTCTGCTCGATACGATGTGATCTCCCGCACCACAAAGCTGTAATAGAGTAGGGGTGATCGCGCCCATCCCTGAGGCTGAAACATTTGCCGTTTCGGTGCCTTCCATTGCTGCCAAAGCCTGATCCAGATATAAGTTACTCGGCGAGGAATGGCGAGAATACAAATAACATCCTTCCATATTCCCCTCAAAAGTATCGAACATGGTTTTGGCCGAAAGAAAAGTATAAGTCGAAGAATCAGATATAGAAGGATTCACCCCTCCAAATTCGCCAAAGTATTGCAGATCCTGAATTTTGTCTGCCGGGTTAAAATTTTCCATAATAGTTTGTTGAGTTGATATTTTATTGTTTTTTATCATTATCATTGCAATTTTCAGGACCTATTTCCTGGTATCTGTTCTGGGCGAGCAACAGCGAACCGGCAAAGTAATCTTTTGCATGGAAGCCCCACGCAAAATGATTTCCACTTCTATCAGGTCAGGAGCACTTATTTTCAAAATAAATTCTATTCAAAATAACGTTTATTGTGAAAAATAATCAACTATACAGCTTATAATTAGGTTTTAAAACTATAAATATAGATTTATAGAGATTTTTAATCTAAATTTGATTCGGAAAGTATAACTCATTAGATTTTCTTTCACCTGCACAAAAAAAAGGATAAGCAAAAAAAGACTATGATATTAGACCCCACCGATAAAAAACTCCTGGTCTTACTGCAAAGCGATAGTAAAAAGACAACTAAAGAATTGTCCTTAAAACTCAATCTATCGGTTACGGCTGTTTATGAAAGAATTAAAAAGTTAGAGCGGGAAGGTATAATAAAAAATTATGTAGCATTAGTAGATAAAACCAAAATAGATAAAGGATTTGTGGTTTTCTGTCATCTAAAACTCATTCAGCACACCAAAGAATTTCTAACCAAATTCGAAAGTGAAGTCATCAAACTCCATGAAGTTTTAGAATGTCACCACGTGAGTGGTGATTACGATTATATTTTGAAAGTCTTAGTAAAAGACATGGAAGAATACAGGGAATTTCTGGTCACCAAACTAACCTCTTTACAGCATATTGGAAGTACCCAAAGCATGTTTATGATTAGTGAGGTAAAAAATTCTACCATCATCGGGTTTTAGAAGCCTCAAATGTTTTTGTTTCGTGTTTGATCTTGCTTTACTTTGGGTTCTTTACTTTGGCAGAAAAAGTCCAGACTCAGTTTTGCCAACCTCTGCAGATCTTTGTAAGCTTTACGATAAAATGTCCAATCCAAAAAAAACTTTTGCATCTTGGCGTCATTGCGGGCAAATTCTCAACCCAAAATTTCACGCAAAAAACATTGAGATTTAAACTTTAAACAAAACTTTATTGCTTAATTTTGTATCGCTAAAAATAAAATTTACAAACTATGAGTTCATTTGACGTAGTCATTATAGGTTCAGGTCCTGGCGGATATGTATCAGCAATTCGTTGCGCACAATTAGGTTTCAAAACAGCAATTGTAGAAAAGTATAACTCTCTTGGGGGAACCTGCCTTAACGTAGGTTGTATTCCTTCAAAAGCATTATTATCTTCTTCTCATCATTATGCCGAAATTGCACATTTTGCAGATCACGGAATTGAAGTTTCCGGTGATGTAAAAATCAATTTAGAGAAAATGATCGCGCGTAAACAAGCCGTTGTAGATCAAACCGTAGGTGGAATCAACTACTTGATGGATAAAAATAAAATCACTGTTTTCAATGGTTTAGGTTCTTTTGTAGACGCAACGCACATTGCAGTTGCTAAAGCTGACGGAACATCAGAAACTATCGAGACTAAATACGCTGTAATTGCTACAGGTTCAAAACCATCTTCTTTGCCATTTATCAAAATCGACAAAGAAAGAATTATCACCTCCACTGAGGCTTTGGCTTTAAAAGAAGTTCCAAAACATTTAGTAATCATTGGTGGTGGAGTTATCGGAATCGAGCTAGGACAAGTTTACCTTCGTTTAGGGGCTCAGGTTTCTGTAGTGGAGTTCATGGACAGAATCATTCCTGGAATGGATAGTTCATTGTCTAAAGAATTGACTAAGGTATTGAAAAAACAAGGAATGAAATTCTATGTTTCTCACAAGGTAAAATCAGTGGAAAGAAACGGTGATGCGGTTGTTGTTCAGGCTGAAAATGCAAAAGGAGAAACAATCACTCTTGAAGGAGATTATTCATTAGTTTCTGTTGGTCGTCGTCCTTACACAGACGGATTAAACGCTGATAAAGCAGGAGTAAAAATTTCAGATAGAGGACAAGTAGAAGTAAACGATCATTTACAGACTAATGTTCCAAATATTTATGCAATTGGCGATGTTGTTCGTGGAGCAATGCTGGCACATAAAGCAGAAGAAGAAGGAACTATGGTTGCTGAAATCTTAGCGGGTCAAAAACCACATATCGATTATAACTTAATTCCTGGTGTAGTATACACTTGGCCGGAAGTTGCTGCAGTTGGACAAACTGAAGAGCAGGTTAAAGCTTCAGGAACTGAATACAAGGTAGGAAGTTTTCCTTTCAAAGCATTAGGTCGTGCAAGAGCAAGTGGAGATCTTGACGGATTTGTGAAAATCATCGCTGATGCTAAAACAGATGAGGTTTTGGGAGTTCACATGATTGGAGCGCGTACAGCAGATTTAATTGCTGAGGCAGTTACAGCAATGGAGTTCAAAGCTTCTGCTGAAGATATTTCAAGAATGAGCCATGCGCATCCAACTTTTGCCGAAGCAGTAAAAGAAGCAGCATTGGCCGCTACAGATAATAGAGCTTTACACGTATAATCTGCGTTAAATTATATTTAAACCGCCAGCTTCTTGGGAACTGGCGGTTTTGTTTTATGATAGATTTATTTAAAGGTTTGTAAAAATGTAAAAAGCAATTATAATTCTGTAAAACAATTGTTTTGATTTCGGCTTATCTTTACAGGTCTAAAAGATAATGTTATGAGAAATAGATATATAGCTCCGGTTATCCTGGGGGCAGGAGTAGCACTTGCACTTTATTCCTGTGGAGCAACAATTCCGCAAAAGGCAAAAGCAGTAACTAATTTTGATAAATCGAAATATTTAGGAAAATGGTACGAAATAGCCAGGCTGGATTTTAAGTATGAAAAAGATCTGAACAACGTCACGGCGGAATATTCTCTAAACGATAACGGAACGATAAGAGTAGATAATAAGGGCTATAATGTCAAAAAAGACAAATGGGAAGAAAGCATAGGAAAGGCCAAGTTTGTCAAAAAAGACAATATTGGTATGCTTAAGGTCTCATTTTTTGGTCCTTTTTATGCAGGATATAATGTAATTGCTGTTGATGAAAATTACAAGTACGCACTTGTTGCAGGTGAAAACTTAAAATACATGTGGATACTCTCTCGAGAAACCACTATGCCAGAGAGTATAAAAGCGGATTACCTTATCAAGGCTCAGGAAATTGGTTATAAGGTCACTGATCTGGTTTGGACAGAACACAATAAGACAAATTAATAGAGATTATAACGTTGAGTCTTTATTAAATAAGAAACCCGGTACTCAAAAAAGTATCGGGTTTGTTTGTTTTAAAAGTAAACTGGATTATCTGGTAAAAACTGATTTATAATTATCCCAATATCTGTAGATCAAAAATAAGTTAGCCAGGAACAATAAAACCGCAATTGGTAAACCCTCAGGGGCTAAAAAATAATTGATAAACAAAATGTTTACCGTAATGGGTAAGATCAAAATATTGGCCAGTGTTACATAACGCCCCGTTACAAAAGCAATTCCGCAAAGCAATTCAATCGACTTTGCTAAAGGCATAATATAGGTTGAGGCGATTAAACCAACATTAAAAGCTTTAAAGTTTCCTGTTGTTTCCGGTTCAGGTGCCAGATGAAAGAAATAACTTATCGAAGCAAAAAGCAACAAAAGACCAATTAAAACGCGGACAATAATGGTAGCGATTTTCATAATACTAGATTTAATAAGGTTAAAATATATAATTTAATTGCTGATAAACATCTTAAATCTGAATTCCCTAATAAAATGAAAATCTGTTTTTATTGTTATTTTATTGAGGATTCAATAATCATTATAACTGTAAATTGTATTTAATTTAATGCTATATCAAATATAGCGAATTTTTCATTATCAAATCGCTAATTTATTAACACTTTTCTTATTTCTTTGCGTATTTTTTGTAAAGAAAAAATCCGCCTAAACCAATTAAAATAAATGGCCAAAGATTAATTAAGAAAACAAAAACTGATTCGAGAATATACCAGCCATTTTTAAGCGAATCAAGAATCTGCAGGCCTAAATTTGGCTTGTAAGCATTGCTGTTTTTCTCACTTGCCATTGTCTCTTGTCTAATGGTTTCATTTTGATAAAGCTGCAAAGTAATAGTGCTAAAATTAACCTGATCTTTTAGAGATAAATTATCAATAATTCTGCTATCGCTAGCTTCTTTTTGGTTGGCCAGGGTATTTTCGGCTTCAATAACATCATTTAGTTTTTTGCCTTTAGCATCAATTGCATTTTCAACTCTTTTTTCGGTTGAAGCGCTTCTTTTTTGCGAAAGCTGATTCGATAATAATTTCAACGACACATCATCGGCTTTGATGACTCTAAAGTCAAGAAAATCAATTTGTTTGGCAATAGTTTTTATAACAGTATCAAGCTGGGTGTTAGGAACGCGAATCGTAATGTTATTCTCGACCGTGTATTTGGTGGTTTCAAGGGTACTATCCTGACTGATTTTGGTTTTAATCTGATCGTGAATATTACTTTGTAAATTGGTATAAGTTACAAAACCTCCAAATTTTTGAGTTGCGTTTTCAATTGCATAGGTAGACTTGACGACATTCTTTACCTTGAATTTAATATCGGCAGTTCGAATAAATTTTTGCTTACTGTTTTTATCGACTACCGCTGCCGACGATGAAACAGCAGTGCTATCTGCTGAAACGCTCATATCGGCTGATTCTCCATACGAAGAGTTATCAGCTTTCTTACAAGAAAATAGTAATGCAATGATTACTACAGAGGTCAATGATAATTTTGCAATTGTTTTCATAAAGGTTTTAAAATTTGATTAATAAATAATGTTTTTTAGAATTATTAATTTTGATTTTATGTTAAAAATCTGTTTAGTTAATAAGTCTTAATTCGGTGTACTAAAAAGTGTGCCAATAATTTTTGAGTATTATTTTATCGAAGGATTTTTTTTGTCGTAATTTTGAAATCTAAAAATTATACTTTTTTGAGAGTTTCCATTCATAAACATATTTCAAATCCAGGGCACTTTAAACAACAACTTTTAAGCTGGTCGCAACAATTTCGCGAAGTAGTTTTTTTGGATAGCAATTCTTATCCGCAAGAATATTCCAGTTTTGATTGCGTGTTGGCTGTGGATGCTTTTACGTCTTTAAAAACCGATTTTCATAACGCTTTCGACGATTTAAAACAATATCAGCAAACGACCAAAGACTGGCTTTTTGGTTATCTTACCTATGATTTAAAGAATGATCTTGAAGAGTTAAAATCTTCCAATTTTGATGGTTTAAATTTTCCGGATCTGTTTTTCTTTCAACCCAAAAAGATTTTTTTATTGAAAGGAAATCAGCTTGAAATTCAATATTTATTACTTTGTGATGATGAGCTTGAAGATGATTTTCAAGAAATTGTTCAAACTCAAAATGATTCTTTTATCACCCTAAGCGGAGTTGAAACGGGCGGTGAAGTGAAACAAAGAATTTCAAAAGAATCTTATGTCGAAAAAGTAACAAAAATGCTCGACCATATTCATAAGGGAGATATGTACGAAGCGAATTTTTGTATGGAATTTTATGCTGAAAACGCGATTATAAATCCGCTTGAAAAATTTCAGAAACTAAATAAAATATCACAGGCGCCATTTTCGGTTTTCTTTAAAAATTACAAACAATTTTTACTTTCTGCCTCGCCTGAAAGATATTTAAAACGAGTAGGAGATACCTTGATTTCCCAACCCATAAAAGGAACCTCGAAACGATTTACAGATCCTGTCCAAGACGAAAGATCAAAACAGTTTCTGGAGTCAGACTCAAAAGAGCGTGCCGAGAATATCATGATTACAGATTTAGTGCGCAATGATCTATCACACACAGCTCAAAGAGGCTCCGTTGAGGTGGTAGAACTTTGTAAAATCTATTCGTTTTTGCAAGTGCATCAAATGATTTCCACGATAACTTCAAAACTAGATCCTCAATATTCGCCAATAGATGTTTTAAGAACTACTTTTCCAATGGGAAGTATGACGGGCGCTCCAAAGATTTCGGTTATGAATATTATTGAAAATCTCGAAGAAACCAAACGAGGTTTGTATAGCGGATCGATAGGGTATTTTACCCCTGAAGGCGATTTTGATTTTAATGTTGTAATTAGAAGTATTTTGTACAACCAGGAAAATAAATACGTTTCATTTTCTGTGGGAAGTGCCATTACAGCACAATCAATTCCGGAAAACGAATACGAAGAATGTTTGTTGAAGGCGAAAGCGATGCACGAAGTTTTGAAGTAAAAGTTAGCCAGAGATTAAAGGATTAAAATGATTTTTTTTCATGCAGTCCATAACTATTGGGAGCAGATCAAAACAGGTTTAATTTAGATTTTTGTAAAATTAATCTGCTATTAAATCTTTTTAAATCTGCTTGAGTCCATATAGAGAATCTGTGCTAATCTTTTTGATGTGTGGCAGAAAAGAAATAATTCGTACTAATTCATGCAATTCGTGGCAAAAAACATACGCTTAACAATTCATTTAAAAATAGATCGAATTTAATTTTTTACATTTATCGAATGTTTTCAAAATTTCAAAATCATATCATTTCAAGATTTCCATTTCTGGGAGATAAAAAACTTTTTCTTGCCGTTAGCGGAGGATTGGATAGTATGGTTTTATTGTATTTACTCAAGCAATTGCCGTATGAAATTGCGGTTTTACATTGCAATTTTCAGCTTCGCGGATTAGAAAGTTTTGGCGATCAGAGTTTTATTCAGGCCTATTGTGATCAGAACAATATTCCTATTTATACCACACAGTTTGATACCGAGGCTTTTGCTAAAGATTATAAATTGTCGACACAAGTTGCAGCACGTGAATTGCGTTACAGTTGGTTCTATGAACTTTTAGAAAAAGAGAATTTCGATTATATCTTAACGGCACATCATGCCGATGATAATCTGGAAACCTTTATTATTAATCTTACCCGCGGCACAGGATTAGAAGGCTTAACCGGAATTCCCGAACAAAACGATCGTATTATTCGTCCCCTTTTGCCTTTTTCCAGAGAAGAGATCCTGAAATATGCTGAAGATAATAATATAGAATGGCGGGAAGACAGTAGTAATGCATCAAATAAATATCTTCGAAATAAGATTCGCCACGATTTGGTGCCGATACTGAAGGAAATCAACCCTAATTTTTTGAATGCTTTTCAGAAAACACAATCCTATTTGCAGCAGTCGCAGGAAATGGTTGAAGATGCTTCGATTATGATTTATCAGCAAATTGCCAAAGAGCAGGGTGACGATATTCATTTTGATCTAAATCAGCTTAAAAAATTACCCAATTATAAATCGTATTTATACCAGTGGCTGAACGAATTTGGTTTTTTGGCCTGGAATGATATTTATGATTTGGTTGATGGGCAATCCGGAAAACAAGTGCTTTCGGCAGAATTTCGCTTACTAAAAAACAGAGATACGTTGATTTTATCACCTATTTCTGAAATGTCAGAAAAGGAAGAATTTGAAATTTTTGCAAACGATAAAGAAGTTAATTTTCCCTTAAAATTAAAGCTTTGTAACGTTAGTCACATAACAATAGATTCAAATAAAGCTATCTTTGTGGACGCTGAAAAAATCCAGTTTCCTCTTGTTTTACGTAAATGGAATCAGGGAGATATTTTTCAACCTTTTGGGATGAACGGAAAGTCGAAAAAAGTAAGTAAGCTTTTTAAAGATGAGAAATTATCGCTGATCGAAAAAGAAAAAACGTGGATTTTGTCTTCAGATAATCAGATTGTATGGGTTGTTGGAATCAGACAGGATGAACGTTTTAAAATTGAAAATGCCACAAATAAAATACTTAAAATAGAATTAGATAATGAACTTTAATCAATACCATCAAACGATAATGTCGAAAAGTGTTTGGAATAAAATCATCATATTTTTCCTGTTTTTTGCTTTTGCAAAAGGAAATGCGCAAATCCTGGAACCGGTAAAATGGACTTCTAAAATTGAAAAAAAATCAGGAAATAACGCCGTTTTAATTTTTGATGGAACAATTGAAAAAGACTGGCATATGTATTCGCAATTCACGCCGGAGGGTGGGCCTCTTGCGCTGGAGATTGCATTTAAAAATCAAAAAGGGAACTATACTTTAGTTGGCAAGGCTAAAGAAGGTAAAACAAGAACAGCATTTAATGATGTTTTTGGCGTAAACGAAACTTTCTTTGAAGGTAAGGCACATATCGAACAGGAAATCACCATCATAAATCCGAATTTAAAAACCGTTGATGTTGAGTTTGATTTTCAGGTTTGTAAAGAAGTTTGTATCAATTCCAATAAAAAATTCTCCATTGCAATTCCATCAACATTTAAAATGGATGCAGTTGCCAGTGTGGCAGAAGTAAAAAAAGATGAAACTAAAGTAGAAGGTCTAGCTGTTGATACAGTAAAACCAACAATTGAACCGCAGAAAACCGAAACTGCTAAAGTGGCTGTTGATGATGCTTCTTCTGCCAAAGAAGATGTTCCCGGGCCAGCTCCGGCAAGAAGTTTATGGTCTATCTTTTTTATTGCTTTTATATCAGGATTTGCAGCCTTGCTCACACCTTGTGTTTTCCCAATGATTCCAATGACGGTAAGTTTTTTTACCAAACAAAGTAAAAGCAGGGCAAAGGGAATCAGAAACGCTATTTTTTACGGACTTTCCATTATTGCTATTTATGTTATTTTAGGATTAATTGTAACTAAAATATTTGGTGCAGATGCATTAAATGCTTTATCTACTGATGTTTGGTTTAACTTAATCTTCTTTATTATATTGATCATTTTTGCTACTTCGTTTTTGGGAGCTTTCGAAATTATGCTGCCAAATTCATGGGGAAATAAAGTAGATCAGCAAGCAGACAGAGGTGGAATAATCGGAATATTGTTTATGGCTTTGGCCTTGGCAATTGTATCATTTTCTTGTACAGGACCAATTGTAGGGACATTACTGGTTGAAGCAGCTTCAAATGGAGGAATTGCTCCGGTGATCGGAATGTTAGGATTTTCTTTAGCATTGGCTTTACCCTTTATGTTGTTTGCAATGTTTCCGGGTTGGTTGAATTCTCTGCCAAAATCCGGCGGATGGCTCAATACTGTAAAAGTAGTTTTAGGATTCTTAGAATTGGCCTTAGCATTTAAATTTTTATCAAATGCCGATTTAGTTTTGCAGTTGCATTTATTAGAAAGGGAAGTTTTTATCGCAATCTGGATTGCCATTTTTGCAGCCTTGACTTTATATTTATTTGGAAAAATTACTTTGCCTCACGATAGTCCCCTACAACATATTTCGGTTGGAAGATTGTATTTAGGATTACTTACATTAGTATTTACAGTATATTTAATTCCGGGTCTTTGGGGAGCACCATTAAAATTGATCAGCGCTTTCCCACCACCACCGCAATATAGCGAAAGTCCGTTTGGAGTAGGAGGTTCTGGTAATTCAGGCGGAACTGCCGAGTCTATAAAAGGATTGCCTGATGGGGCTGAATTAGGACCGCATGGCATTATGGTTTTCCATGATTATGAAGATGGACTGGCTTATGCAAAATCAATCAACAAACCAATTATGCTTGATTTCACCGGCTATGCTTGTGTGAATTGTAGAAAAATGGAAAACAATGTTTGGTCTGAGCCAACTATTTTACCTATTCTTAAAAATGATGTTGTTTTGATCTCCCTTTATGTAGATGATAAACGCGAGTTGCCAAAAGAAGAACAATTTGTAACAACATCCGGAGATAAAATCATTACTGTTGGTGATAAATGGACTGATTTTATGATCTCAAAATATAAAACCAATACACAGCCATTATACATTATCACTGATTTAGAAGGCAAGAATTTAAACACTTCAAAGCCAACTATTAGTTATGTAAATGCTGATGAATATTTGCATTGGCTCAAAGAAGGAATTGGGAATTTTAAATAGAATTTGTTTTTTAGAATATAGAAGATAGATCTGAAATTATAATGACAAGGTTGAATTAATTCAAAATAAAAAGCACTCTGGGTAAAAAAACTTAGAGTGCTTTTTTATGTATACTGTAAATCCACAATCGCAGATATACATTCTACAATCTATGTTCAATTTTCTTTCTTCTATCTCCTTAATCTAAAGAAA
Organism: Flavobacterium sp. SLB02; assembly: GCF_009664855.1. GTDB lineage: Bacteria > Bacteroidota > Bacteroidia > Flavobacteriales > Flavobacteriaceae > Flavobacterium. The sequence goes on along the minus strand of NZ_CP045928.1, from coordinate 3,912,789 downwards.
TGCTTAAAAGCAAAAAGCACTCTAAGTCAGACTCAGAGTGCTTTTTCAATTTTGGCTAGGTTTTGGTTTTGGTTTGTTTTTTTATAAAAATTCTCCGTGTTGAGAGATGTCTAATCCTAATTCTTCTTTTTCTTCAGTAACTCTTAGAGGTGTAATTTTATTTACAACAAAGAACAAGATGTAAGAACCTACGAAAGCGAAGATTGAAACGATTACCAGAGCAGTTAACTGGTTGATGAATAAAGTTGGAGTTCCGAAAATCAAACCTTGATTATCTCCAACAGCAGGATTAATTGCTTTAGAAGCAAAAACTCCTGTTAATAGCATTCCTACCATACCACCAACACCGTGGCAAGCAAAAACATCTAATGCATCATCAATTTTACCTTTAGGGAATTTACTCACTACTAGGTTACTAACAATTGCAGAGAAAGCTCCGATGAAAATTGCGTGAGGAATACTAACGAAACCTGCGGCAGGTGTAATAGCAACAAGGCCTACCACAGCTCCGATACATGCACCAAGTGCAGATAATTTATGTCCGATGATTTTATCAAGGAAAACCCATGCCATAGCAGCTGCAGCAGCTGCAACAGTTGTAGTTCCTAAAGCCTGTACAGCCAAGCCGTTTGCTCCAAGTGCAGAACCTGCGTTGAAACCAAACCATCCGAACCAAAGTAAACCTGTACCTAATAATACATAAGTAATTCTGGCAGGATTCACTTTTTGAATTTTTCTTTTTCCTAAGAAGATTGCTCCGGCCAATGCAGCCCAGCCAGCACTCATATGCACAACTGTTCCTCCGGCGAAGTCTAATACTCCCATTTTAAAGAAAACTCCATCAGGATGCCAGGTCATGTGTGCTAAAGGAGCATATATAAGTAAGATAAATAAAACCATGAATAATAAGTATGCCCAGAAACGTACACGCTCTGCAAATGCACCAGTGATTAATGCAGGTGTGATGATGGCAAATTTTGCCTGAAACAATGCAAATAACATAAAGGGAATAGTTGGGGCAAGACTCCATGCAGTGTTAGTGCCAACACCTTCAAAGAATAAATTAGTAGATGGATTTCCGATGATTCCTCCAATAGTAGGACCAAAAGCCAATCCGAAAGCAACAACAACCCATAAAATAGTAACAATTACCATTGCCATGAAACTTTGAAGCATTGTACTGATAACGTTTTTCTTACCTACCATTCCTCCGTAGAAAAATCCTAGTCCTGGTGTCATAAGCAATACAAATGCAGTTGCTACGATCATCCAAGCTGTATCTCCTGTGTCAAACTTTACAGCCTCTGCCGGAATAGGATTATCAGACAGGATAAAGTTGGATATAAAGGTTAGTACCAAAATAGTGATAAGGATCACACTTAAAATAATTTTTCGCATAGTTATTTAGTTTTAAATTTTTTATAAAAGTATAAAATCAATTGACACCCCTATAAAAAATAGAGTCAGATGTTTAATTTTTGTTAATTTTAGAATTTAACCCCCTGTATTTTGCGTGTATTTGTTAAAATGAACTTAAAATTTGTAATTTATTAATGAGAAACATCAAAATTTGCCTCTGAGAAGCTTTTGTTAACAGAAAAATGAAAGAATAATTTTAAATTTAAGAGTAATTATGTCCAACTATTTAAAGATTTGATCAGAATGGTGATAATTTTAAATAAAAAAGACATCAAATGAATTTCTCAAATGATGCCTTTTTTATAGAAAAGAATTTACTTATTTCTGGTTGTATTTCGCTTTGAATTTATCGCTGAGTTTGGTTTGAAAAGTTTCTAAATTAATTGATCTTCCCTGAATAAAGGCGCTCGTTAATTTATTTGTTCTCATATCCAGTGCATCACCTTCAGAGATAAATAACGTGGCATCTTTGCCTGTTTCCAGTGTACCGCAAGTAGCATCGATACCTAATAATTTTGCTGTATTTGAAGTAATAAGCTGTAGTGCTTTTTCTTTGTCAAGACCAAAAGCTGCACAGGTTCCGGCAAGGAACGGAAGGTTTCTTACACTCATACGTTCGTGATCGCCGCTGTTTTCAAGGCCTACCACAATAGCTTTATCAGTTAGTATTTTAGCCATTTTGTAGGGAAGATTTACATCCTGGTCGTCACTTGTTGGCATATCGTGAACACGTCTTAGTAAAACACCAACATTGTATTTTTGCAATACATCTGCTGATTTATAAGCTTCGAATCCTCCAACGATAACAATCTTTTTGATCTGGTTGTCAACGGCCAATTGTATTGCATCTACAATCTGTTTTTCTTCGTCGGCGTGAATATAAAGGGTTTGAGTTCCGTCAAAAATACCTTTTGTAGCTTCTAAAACTACATTTCTTTCTTTGGAAGGAGCCTGATTGTATGCTTTTGAATTGATTAGAAACGCAGCGATTTCTTCAACCTGTTTAGGGTAATCTTTATTTGCCTCGATTATTCCGGGTTCAAACCATGATCCTGATCTTTTAAAGTTCGATGGAAAATTAAGATGAATTCCATCGTTTTCTTTTAAGATTGCATCCTGCCAGCTCCATGCATCCAATTGTACTACTGAAGAAGTTCCTGAAATTCTTCCTCCACGTGGTGTAATCTGAGCAATTAAAATACCATTTGGACGAACGGTTTCTACTACTTTCGATTCTGAATTATAAGCAATAATACTTCTCACATTTGGGTTAAAACTACCAATTTCTTCCTGATCGTCTGATGATTTTACAGCGTCAATTTCTACCAAGCCCAGTGTTGCATTTGGAACTATGAATCCCGGGTAAACATGTTTTCCCCTGGCATCAATAGTAGTGTCATAAGCATTGGCAGCAAGTCTTATGGTTGTTGCATCGGCCACTAAGGTAATTTTCCCATCCTTAAAACCAATTGCACTATTTTCAATAACAGTTCCGTTGCCTAAATGTGCAGTGGCATTTAAAATTAAAACCGATTTGGTTTGTTTTGGTGCCGGTATTTGTTGTGCTTTTATTTGTACCGAAGCGCAAACTGCGAGCAGCATTATATAGATGTTTTTATGTATCATATTGTCTTTTTTTAATCTTTTCGAATTATAACACCTTAATTATTGTTCTAAAGTATCACAGTGATATTCTGTTTTTTCCTTTTTTGTAGGTTGTTGCGTGCTCATGCCTTTGTTTTTTTCTTGTAGCATTTGCCCAATGAGCAAGCTTCTTTCTTTGGTAATAGCCAATTGTTTTTGGGCATCTTTTTCAATATCAAAATAAACAACACCTTCAATAATTGTTTTTTCGGCTTTAGCATAAATAGATAAAGGATTCTCGCTCCATAATACAACATCAGCATCTTTACCTACTTTAAGGCTTCCTACTTTATCATCAATATGTAATAATTTGGCAGGATTCAGCGTTACAAATTTCCAGGCATCTTCCTCGGAAATATTTCCGTATTTTACTGCTTTTGCAGCTTCCTGATTCAATCTTCTGGACATTTCGGCATCATCAGAGTTATAGGCTACGACCAATCCTTGGTTGTGCATAATTGGCCCGTTGAACGGAATTGCATCATTTACTTCAAATTTATATGCCCACCAGTCAGAGAAAGTCGAAGCTCCAACTCCGTGTTCTTTCATTTTATCAGCTACTTTATAACCTTCAAGAATATGGGTAAAAGTGTTTACTTTAAAATTGAATTTCTCTGTAACATTCATAAGCATCAAAATCTCTGATTCTACATAAGAGTGACAGGTAATAAAACGTTCTTTATTGATAATTTCAGCAATAGTCTGTAGTTCTAAATCAACTCTTGGCGCTTTTCCTTTTTTCGATCCGGCGTTGAATTTTTTCCAGCTTTCGTCATATTCTTTTGCACGTTGAAAATAATCGGTAAAAACCTGTTCAACACCCATTCTGGTCTGAGGAAAACGAGTAGGATTATCAATTCCCCAATTGGCTTGTTTTACGTTTTCTCCCAAAGCAAATTTGATAAACTTGGGTTGGTTTTTGTATAACATTTCGTCTGGAGAAGCTCCCCATTTCCATTTTACAATTGCAGAACGTCCGCCAATAGGGTTTGCAGATCCGTGTAACAATTGAGAGATGGTTACCCCTCCGGCAAGATCCCTGTAAATATTAATATCTTCAGAATTCACAACATCCTGAATTGTAACTTCGGCAGTAGAGTTGTGCCCCATTTCGTTTACACCCTTAGATATAGCGATATGCGAGTGCTCATCGATAATTCCGCTGGTAATATGTTTGCCTTTGGCATCAATAACACTAGCAGATGCATCTGAAAGATTTTTACCAACAGCAGCAATTTTTCCGTTTTTAATTAAAACATCCGTTTGGGTTAAAACACCTTCTTTTTCATTTGTCCAAACCGTAGCATTTTTAAACAATAAGGTCTGAGCCGTTAGTTTTTTAGCATCACCAAAGGCCACGTTCGGGTAAGTTAAAGGTAGAACAGGATTTGGTTTTTCTGGTTTTACAGTATCTTTTACAGCAACAAATGCACTTGTTTTTAAAGCTGTCCAAACTAGTTCATCTCCGTTTGCAAAAACCGCTTTTCCCGATAAACTTTCCGGTTTTTCTATAAATCCTGTCAAACGGGTAAAGTTAGCTTTGATAGTATCTGCAGGTTTGATCAAAAGGGAAATCCAATTTTTAGAAACTGCAAAAGTGCTGTTTACTTTTTTATCGTCAAGAGTAGTTATTTCAGATTTTGGAGCATTAGCAGTTCCTTCAATTTTCCATTTGTAAGTATCTTTTCCAACCGTTAAATTGTAGTTGCCGCGAATGTCTTTTGAATTAATATCATTTACAACATATTTAGTTCCCTGAACCCAGTTTTCGTATAAAACTGTTTTTTCGTCAAAGATTTCACCTGAGGTAATGACAAAATTGGCATAACTTCCGGTTTTTAAACTTCCAATTTCATTGCTTTTTCCAAGAATTGCAGCCGGAATTGTAGTGAGGGCTTCTAAAGCTTTTGTTTTATCAAAACCATATTTAATGGCTTTTAATAAATTAGGTTTAAAGTCTTCGGTCTTTTTTAGTTTGTCTGTCGTAAGGGCAAAAACAACACCATTATCAGATAATATTTTTAGGTTTGATGGCGCCTGATTCCAAAAACGCATATCGTTCAATTCGATTTGATTGGATAAATATGGATTTGAAACATCATAAGCTTCGGGAAAACTTACCGGAATGATAAATTTAGCATTCGTATTTTTGATTTCGTCGATTCTTTCAAACTCATTTCCACTGCCTTTTAGAATATAGTTTAAACCAAATTCCTTAGCAATTTTAGCCGCTCTCAAACTATTTAATTTGTCTTCTGTAGTAAAGATTTGAACCAGCTTTTCGTTATTTGCCAAAGCTTCTAGTGATAAATCTTTAGTATCAGAATTTCCTTTTTTGTACCAATCCAGATCCAGATACATTTGACGCAGCAAAGCCATCATACCCATTAATGAACTCGGATAAGCCTGATTTGTTAGAACGCTTCTCGAAAAAGCAAGGTGATTGGTAATTTTACTGGCAATAATTTGTTTACTGTTTTCAGTATTATTCAGGGCAACCAAAATTCCGGTTCCCTGAGCAATTCCGTCAGCAATATGCGTTCCAACAACTCCAAAGCCAGCTTTTAGTAATTCTTCGGCTTTAGGCTGGTCGTACTTAAAAGTCTCATAAGTGTTTACTTCTGGTCTAACGCTTTCATTCCAATAATAACCCACTCTTTTTGTATCATACAAAGGATCGCGGAAACGGCCTAAATTGCTTTTTGGTTTTTCAATTCCAAAACTTGTGTAGATATCAATAAAGGAAGGATAAATTGTTTTTCCTTCAAGATCGATCGTAATACTGTTTTTAGGAATGGTGACAGTATTGCCAACTGCAACAACTTTACCATCCTGAACAAGTAAAGTTCCTTTTTCGATTTTTTGAGTTGGCGTAACATAAATGGTGGCATTTGTAAAAACAGTGTAATTTTTGTTTTTGTTTTGCACACTTTCATTAATAGGGAAATAATCCTGAGCATATGTTTTTGTTAAAAAAACGCTCAAAAAGAGTAAGAGTAGGGCTTTTTTCATAGTTAATTTGCAAATTTGTTGCTAAAATTATGAAATATATGTTGTCTATGATTTATTTTTATAAATGTTTTTTCTTTATTTACATTACATTTTAATTAAACCCTTGATAAGTAGCTCTTATAGCATAATATGAAAGACGATAATAAAATAAAATGGGGTATTATTGGCCTGGGAAACATTGCAAATCAATTTGCCACTGATTTATTGTTAGTACAAGATGCAGCATTATTTGCAGTAGCTTCCAGAGACCATAATAAAGCAATTGAGTTTGCCAAAAAGTACAATTGCGCAAAATCCTACGATTCTTATCAGGCGCTTTTTCTGGACGATCAGATCGATATCATCTACATTGCAACTCCACATGATTCCCATGCCGAATTATCTATAAAAGCACTAGAAAACGGAAAACATGTTTTATGCGAAAAGCCACTGTCGCTTTCTACTAAAGATGCAATGCGAATGATTGAAGCTTCAAGAAAACACAATAAGTTTTTTATGGAGGCATTCTGGACACGATTTATTCCGTCAGTTAAAGAGGTTTTAGAAAAAGTAAACCAGGGAGTAATTGGTGATATCAAATCCATTAAAGCCGATTTTGCTTTTTATGCAGATGAAAAACAGGGAGGCAGACTTTTTGATAAAAATCTTGGCGGAGGAGCTTTATTTGATATTGGCGTATATCCGTTATTCCTGTCTTATCTATTATTAGGTATGCCAAAAGAAATTATGGCAAAATCTATTTGTAATAAAAACGGAATCGATTTGCAAACTTCCATGATATTGCACTATGAAAATGCACAATCGATTTTGCATGCTTCGATAGTTTCTGAATCTGATATGAAAGCAACTATAAGCGGGACAAAAGGTCATATTCAGCTCAATTCTCCATGGTATATTGCTGATGGCTATTCTGTTTCTAAAAATAATAAAGAAGAAACTTTTAGTTTACCAAACTCAGGCATAGGATATATGCATGAAGCAATTGAATGCCATAATTGCATTAGAAACAACCAAATCGAAAGTAAGCTTTGGTCACATCAGAATAGTCTGGATTTGAGTAAGATTGTCCAGGATATTAAAAATCAGATTGGGTTGAATTTTTCTTAATACGATTCTATTCAAAAAAGAATAAATTTCTTCAGAATAATAAATAATACATTTACAAGTAAACTTTAAATAAATAAAATGAGTTTCAAAATTACAAAAATGCAAGATTTAAGTATTGCCGATTTAAAAGCTGCTTATGACTTTAATGAGATGAAAATAAAAAGTTTAAAGAAGTCATCTAAAAAAACTGGTGCTGTTGATTTTAAGAAAAGTGAAGGTTATCAAGACTTATTAGTATATAAAGCAAATCTTTATAAAGAATTAGAAAAAAGAGTTAATTCTATTGAAGTAATATGGTAGCATTAAAAACAGCTTGAAATTGGATTGAATTTTTCTTAATCGAACACTTTATTTATTTTAATAAAAATCACAATAAAACACCCATTGTTTGGTCTTTCTATTTTTGGCTAAATAAATATTTCCGCTGTCTACAATATTTAAATTCGCTTTTTCATCAGAAGCAATTTGGAAAACAAATTCAAAATCTTCTCCAAAATCAATTCCGGATTGACAATATGTTGGATAACCGCCAATTTTGTGGCTATAATTGTTTTGGATAATATCGTAATAAGAATCAATAATTCCTGAGTCTTCAAGTTCATTGATTTTATCTGATATGTCATCTGGTATTTCAGGGTCTTCCCAAACCGGATAATCTTCTTCAATAAGTCTATTTGATAAAGGAAAAGGTTTTATAAATGAAGTATCATTTTTTAAATCCTTAACTGCAACATTATCTACGCTTTTATATTCACGTAAAACCCAATTATTTCCATTAGGAGTTAAGTCCATTGGGAATTTTTTAGAAATGAAAACGGTAATAATTTTAGTTTCTTCTAAAATTTCAGGGACAAAAGGCAATTGATTTAAGCATAATTGAAAAAGGGGAAGCATCAATTCACCATCATTATCTAAAGGTATCTCTTCATTTTCGTGATATAAATAGACTCTTCCAATCCAGCTTTCTGAAATTGAGTTTGTTGGTTTAAATCCAGCAGATACAAATTCGGTTGCTTTTTTTGCAAGGGTTAATTTTATTTGAGTTTCATCCATCATCTTCGTTTTTGTAAAGAGAAATTAATAATTATTTAAATAACAGTTTTAAATGTAATAAAAAACCGCAAACCCGCTCTTTTCTCGATTATAAATCTATGATTTGCAATGAAGATGATTTGCAATTAAAATGGTGATCTTCTTTTACTCGATATTTTTATCAATATAATTTGAATTCAGCAAGTACAAAGCGCCCATGTATTTAATATTAAAAGAGATTAAATCACCCACTTTATATTTTTGTGTTGAAGATGAAATGTCAATTACCAGCATATCAGAACTGGCATCTACGATTGTGATGTTCTCATCGACAGCTTCCAGATACTGCGGTTGCATGTCCAGTAATCCAACATCTAGAATAGCGCGTAATGAGGTTCCTCCAAAGTTCTCGATTTCTTGCATAGAAAAACTATTTCCAGCCACATTTTCACCTAGCTCTCCAGTTGGTACGTCCGGTTTTTTGGTTATCTCGATAATTTCAGCAAAAAGTTTAAAAACATCATTGTGCATACCTTTGATAGTTTCTCCGGTAAATAAATCCTTTCCAAAAAACAATGCTTCACCAATTCGAAAATGATTTACAGCCATTGGTCGGGCATTCTTTAAAAGTAAAGGTATAGCAACAGATGTCCCGCCAGAAACCCACGGAATTGTAATATTAAATTTAGCCTCAATAAGTTGTTTGTACAAACTCAATTGTATTAGCTTATCCTGGGTTGGCATCACGCCGCTAAGGCAATTTAAATTCGTACCAATTCCCCGAATTTCGATGTTGGGCATACTAATAATTTTTCCGTAAAATTCGATTAAATCTTCGCCCATAACACCTTCTCGCAAATCTCCCATTTCGATCATAATAATGATTTTATGCACTTTGTTTTGCTTTTGGGCTTCTTCTGAAAGGAGTTGAATCGTATAGAATTCAGTATTAAAACTTACATCAGCATATCTTACAATATTAGCGATACTTCGTTTAGCGGGCGGTTTTATATATACAGTCTGAATACTAGGATCGAGAGCTTTAATTTTCTTTAGATTACTAACTCTTGAATCATGTATTTCTTTAACTCCCAATGAGATAATCTCTTTTAAGTACAATTTGTTTCCACATAAAAGTTTGGAGACAACTCCCCATTGAATATTTTTAGATTCAAAAATTGAATCCAGGAAGTTGTAGTTTTCTTTTAATTTCTTTCTATATAATTTTATGAATGCCATTAGGCTTTATTTTTTATTGAATTAGTGAATTTGCGATTATCTTACTAAACGCATTTCGAGATATTTATTTGTAAAGCCCAGTTTTTCATATAATCCTTTCGCAGGATTGTCCGGTTCTACATGTAGTGCAATATTTCCTTCGACTACAGAAATTGCTTTTTCCATTAGTTTTTTTCCATAACCTTTTCCCCTTTCAGAATTGTCAACAGCAATATAAACCAGAATGTTTTCAGGAATATAATCCTTCATTCCGGTATTGTTTAAAACTACAGCTCCAACAATTTTATCGTTCTCCAGACCAATAACGATATTACCGCCCTTATCAGGATTCATGGCATAAGCAATAGCTTTTAGAATATCTTCTATTTCGTCTCCATACTCTTCTAAGTGGGTATGTAAAAAAGTGGCAATTATTTTTGATGTATAGGTTACGTCGTCTCCAGAAATTGGATTAATTAATTTAAATTCCATTTTTTAAATTTTAGATTATTTACGCTGATAGTAAATTTCAGCTATTAAAAAGATGCAAAATCAATTGCAGAAGATTTCCAGGATTAGAAATCGAAATTATCAACAGAAATTGATGATATTTTCGCAAGATAGGCATAAATACTGGTTTTATTGCAATGTTAGGCTACCTTTTAGCCTTTATGCTACCAAAATTTCATCATTTCTAGTTTGTAAAAATATCGAACAGTACGGTTTTGAAGTTTTTTTTCAATTAAAAGCATTAAAGAAACTGCTAATATTGAAGTGTGTAGCTACTTTAGATTTAAAGAGAGCCATTTTTTCCACAATCGCATCACACTCTTTAAATTTGTCAGTTCTGAATGCAGGAAGTAGCCTTGAGCCTAGCAAAAAAAACAGGTGGGCTATAATGGCGTTTTCTTGCTGGAAGAATTGCAAGGGTTTAAGGGTAAGGTTTCAGAGTCAGTGCATCAGCAGCCTTAAGAGGGTGGGTAAGTATTTCGCATGTTAAATTCTGTGAGAATCTCAGGGTCATAATCCAGTGCTTTTAGTGGAAAACTTGATGAATCTTTTCAGTTATTAAGATTAATTTTATTCAAATTTTAAACTGGCATTTCTGGACATTAAATACGAAGTTAACTTCTTTATTTTTCCTGTTTCCATTTCAAAAACATCACAAAAAACGGCATCCAGTATATTTCCGTTTTTCATATTACCTTGCACGGCACCTTCTGCAATGACAATATTATTTTGCTCTATCAATTTTATAATCTGAATGGTAGGACTTCCAACAAAATTATCATTCTCGATTTCTTTATCAAAAGCTTCCTTACCAACATGTTGGTAAATACCCGGCATTTCCCAAATGACATCCTCGGTGAGACAGGCAAGTATTCTTTGATGATCGCTTACTCTAAAAGCGTCCATGTATTCATTTACAGTTTGTTTGTTTAATGTCATGTCTAAAACTAATAAGAGTTAATAATTTATTCACTGACTTTTTTATACTCAAAAGTTCCTATTTCTGGGGTTGTAATCGCACGTTTATTAGAGTCAAAACAATCAACAGAAAATTTTACAGGCATTAAAATGGCCATAATGGTAAGTTCAGAATTGTCCTTAGATAGTTTTCATTTTGCTTTGTGAGATTCATCTCTGACCAAACTTTCAAAATCCCCATTTTCCCTGAAAACCTGGTAAAGCTGATCTGTTTTATAATATTGCTGAATATTTTTTTCTTTTCCTTTTTTAGTCCATTTTACCAATTGCCATTTCTATAAGTTGATTAGCGGTTTGAGCACTTACCGAGATTCCTAATTATACAGATAATGATATTTTTTTTCATCATTTTAAGTATTAACATTGAGATATAAAATTACTAATTAATCTGTTTTGCGCCTATTGATTCAGCGATTTTTCTATCTTAAATTACGGGATTATAAAGCGCTTTACCAACAAAAAAAAACTCTAATATTATTTATAGACCAGAATATTTAGTTGATGTTGTTTGAAATAAATTATAGGCCGTGATCTGAAAAAAAGTATCCATGCTGAATACCAGTAGATAAAAAAAGGAGTAGAAATCTATACAATCAATTTCAGCTCCTTTTTTTATTGAATTTATAGCTTTACTGATTCTTAGAAATATTCCAAAAACTCATTTTTCTTCTCGTTACAAAACCCAGTTTTTCATATAGGGCAATTGCTCCTATATTACTTTCCACTACATGTAAATACGGAGTTTTATTTTCGCTAAAAATGTTATTGACACAATGAGCAATTAATTGTTTTGCATAGCCTTTTCCCGTATGATCGGGATGGGTAATAATAGCACTGACCTCTGTAAAATCATTCATCTTCATGCGCTCGCCTGTTATAGCAACCAATTGCTTTTGTTTAAAAATTCCATAATAATTGCCTAATGAAGCAGTTTTGTTTTTAAAATATCCCGGTTGCACTAAGTTGACCAAATGCACCAATTGATCATTATTTTCTTGGGTAAGTTTTACAATGTCTTCAGTTATTGATACTTCTATTTTATTGTAAATAATCATTTGCAGGCAAACTAATTCTTTTACAATTTTTAGTGAATTAGCTATTTGAGGTTTTTCTCCAACAATAAAGAAATTTTCTGCTAATACTGCATATTGATCTGATGCATCTAAAGTGCTTTGGGAATTTATAAAACCTCCAAAAGGGCAATAATCGGGATTGTAAAATTTGGTTCCCTTATAATCTGTGACAAATCCTTTATGAATTTCTGAAAGTGAATTCCAAACCGGATTGTCTAATTTATTTTCCTGTATACTTTTCATTGTTGTAAATTTTGTCTTTCGATAAATCTTAAAATACTTTTTATTCTTTTTCTTTTATTGGATAAAAGAATTTGAAAGAATTTGAAACTGCCGGATGCAAAATAGTACCATGATTTTCGAGAGGGAAATAATCAAAATAAACTTTTATGTTTTTGCTTTTTGATGCCTTAATTTTTTCGGCTAGTAAATTAGCATCTACTTCCATCACTCTCGGGATTTCGGTAGGAGTAAGGCCTTCTTTACCAACAGCGATATAAATCGCAGTTTTTTGATTAAAACTCTCCTGAAAAATTGCACTGTCTAGCTTTAAAATAGAACCATTATTCCACCAAATGCTTGGGCTCACAATAACGTATTTATTAAAGAGCGTTGGTTTCTTTAATAAGATTTCGGTTTCTAATAATCCACCTAACGATTGCCCTATAATGGTTTTAGAATCATTTGTTTTGTATTTTTTATCGATAAAAGGCTGTAATTCTTTTTCGATAAAAGCAATAAATTTATCTGAATGTCCAGAAGTGGCAAAACGTTTTTGATCTTTTTCGATAGTGGTCGGGAAAGTAAAATCTCTTCTTCTGTCGACCGTTGCAATGCCCACCACAATTGATTTAGGCACCTGATTGATCCATTCAAAACTATTAAACTGAACCAAACCAGCAATATGAATAAAGTCTTCATCTGCTGAGCCGTCTAATAAATAAATTACAGGATACTTTGTCATATCTTCCGGTTTATAACCATCAGGCAGATAAATATTCAGGATTCTTTTTTCGCCCAGTTCTTTCGATTGTATTTCGTCTATAACACCTAATACAAAAGGTTTAATCGTATCTGCTGATTTAGATTTATTGGTTTGACTAAAGGAAATTGTTGAGGTAAAAAATAATAATGTAAAGGCAATAATTTTATTCATTTTGTGGTATTTTATATCCAGTATGATTTCTCATAATAGGTTTAAAGATTAAAATTTATCTTTTTTGTCTAGTTTTGGTTATGAGAGGTAACACAGTATTGTAAATAATCGGCAATTTTTTCCTGAAGTCTTTTTTCTAAAAAATCGTTACTGCCTTTTAAAGCATCAGCTATCTGAATCGCTTCTTTTTGGTATGCACTGATTTTTTCTATGCCCCAAAGTTGCGGTGGAGTTTGCAGGTTTGTTATTCTGTCCGCCAGTTTTACAGCCCAAACTTCTTTTGATAATTGTTTGATGCGATGTAAGCTGTCGGCCATTCTGTTTTCTTTTGGAATTTCGGCATTTTTTGTCAATGCTAAAACAGCCTGCGCAATTTCTGGACTAAACTCTTGAGAAAGTTCTTCAAATGAGGTATTGGTATCTTCTAAAATGTCGTGAAGTAATGCCACCTGAACAGCAAATTCAGCATTGAACTCTTTTGTGTTTTGTGAAGCAGTCAAAATTTCCATCGCTACATTGCTTAAATGAACAACGTAAGGTAAGTTCGTTCCCGGAATTAGTTGATTGATATCTGCGTGTCTTTTTGAAGCGAATTTTATTGCTTTTTGATAAAGCGTTTGTATGTTGGTCATATTATTTTTTCAAAGGGTAAATACTTTGCAGTTTGCGAGACTCGCAGTTGGATATAATATTTTCTGCTACACGAAAATACAAATTAAAATTTAATTTAATTTTGGGATCTGTTTTGCAATGATTGAAATTAAAAAAAAATCCCATTCTGTAAAGAATGGGACAATATAAAGCTTTTTTAAAAAAAGGAATATCCTAGTATCAGTGATGCTGTCGAGAATGAGGAATTTACAAAGATGTAATCTTTTACAATACTTCGGTCAATTATATATCTGAGCTCTATGCTGTACTTATCGTGAAGTTTTCCGCCAACTCCTAAAGCTAGAGTGCTACGGGATTTAACATCAAGAGAATTTATTGATGAGCCATCTTTTCGAAACAATTCAATTTTTGAATTTAAAGCAAAATCAACGAGATAAGATGCATTTATAAATATCTTAGAATCATTTTTAAGAAAAAAGTAATGTCTTAAACCTATTGGTAATTCAATTGACTTGTAATCAACTTTTGCTGTTACTTGTCCTCCTAGTAAAGAAGTAGTTTCTTTTGTTTTTTCGTTTTTATAGTATTGATAAGTCGGTTCTACGATTAATGCCCATTTATTTCTGTTAAATGGAAAAATAAACTCTGCTTCAAGACCAACACCTATATTTGATTTAGAATCAAATTTCACGTTATAAAAGTCTACATTAGAACTACTCATTGATAATAAGCTGCTATTTAATCGGGGTCTCACAGTTAAGTTAAACAAATCTTTTTTTTCTTTTTTTTCAAATTCGGTAAAATTCGTATCACTGCATTTATTGTATTTTACAAATAATTTTAAAAGGCCTCGGCGATCGTAGTTCAAATTTTCATATTCTCTTTGAAGTATATTGTCACATTTCAGATCGATAAAAAGTTGTTCTCTGAAATAATTATTCTTAGCAACAGAAGAATTTTCGTTTACTAAGTAAGGTTTGTACACCAACTGTTTTATTTCGCTGCCATTAACTTTATAAAAGAAACGAGTTAAGCTTCCTTCGTCATACAAATACAGAGATGCTTTTCCTTCAATAAGTACTTTTAGCAATAAAGTTTCTTCCTTGAAAATCGGATTTTTTTCTGTACTCATTTCTTCTATAAATTTTGAAGATCGGTCGATTTTTACTGAAGTTCTAAGATATTTGCTTTCTCCGGCAATGGCAAATTCTTTTATAGCTTTAAGGTCTGCTGTAATGATATCGTCACTTCCTGGTAGCTTATATCTAAAATTAAGAGGTGTGTTTTTCCAGTCTAAATTTTCAATTAGACAGTCAGTCTTTTTATTAGTTGGATCTATGAAGTATCCGTTTTCGAAAACTACTTGCGAATAACAATTAATACTAAGAAAAAGGGTAAGAACAAGGAGTAAAATTGGTTTTTTCATTAAAAATTTGGGTTTGTTTTTATATTTTAAAGCCCAAATATAATGGCTAAAAATTGGTTTTCATTACGGGAAACCGTAAAAGTTTCTTTTTAATTGTGTCTCAAAAAAAAATGCGTAAATTATAGAATCTTACGCATCTTTTTCGATCTTCACTAGGCGAATTTATTTTATTTCGAAGCAAAAACTTTGTCCAGACCTTCCAGAGCAATGGTAAAACCTTCTTTGAATCCCATTTCGATCATCTTCTCTAAATCGGATAGGTTTTCGTGTTTAATGGCGATGTCTGCAAAAGTACTATCGCCTTGTTCTGAAAAATTGACATCCCAGTCAGAACGCGGAAAATCATTGTTTAAATTCCCTTCGCTATCGCAAAAAGCGTCCAGATATTTAAAATTAGTCTTTGGAGTTATCGACGTAAAATCAGCCAAAGCCCAATGTTCTTCGCCTTGAGGACCAACCATCGCGTAGAGTCTTTGACCTCCTGTTTTAAATTCCATATGTTTTGTTTTAGATTTCCATGGAGCGGGAGCCCACCATTGATCTAAAATTTCAGCTTCTGTCCAGGCCGACCAAACATTGGCAAGTGATGCATTGAACTCACGTTTTACATTTACCGTACTGGTTTTTTTGTTTACAGTAAAATTCATTAATAAGTTAGATTTCATTTTCTTAAGATTTTAAATTCATTACTATTTTACTTGTCTTATTGCACTGTTTATTTTTTTGCTTCAAGGATTTTATCCAAACTTTCCATAGTGCTTGTAAATCCTTCTTTAAAGCCCATTTCTATTATTTTTTCTAAATCAGATAAGCTATCGCGTTTGATTTCAATATCAACAATTACTGAATCTCCTTGTTCGGAGAAATTGACACTCCAGTAAGAACTCCCAAAAATTGAATCCGGGTTACCTTCAGAATCGCAAAAAGTAGAAGAATATTTAAAATTGGTCTTCGGAGAAATCGAGGTATAATCAAGAATACCCCATCGTTCCTGATTTTCAGGCCCAACCATGGCGTACAATCTATGTCCGCCTTCTGTAAAATCCATACGTTTTGTTTTAGAGGTGAATGGAGCAGGAGCCCACCATTGATCTAAAATTTCAGTTTCTGTCCAGGCCGACCAAACATTAGCAAGCGATGCATTGAACTCACGTTTTATATTTACCGTGATGGTTTCTTTATTCACGGAAAAATTCATTAAAAGATTAGATTTCATTTTCTTTAGATTTTAGATTCATTAATACCTGATCAAGCTGACTGAAACGGTTTTCCCAGATTTCTTTAAATTGCGCTAACCATTTGTCGACTTCTTTCATTTTGTCTATTTTGAGTTGATAATAGATCTCCCGACCTATTTTTTTTTCTGCTAATAAGTCGCATTCATTAAGAATTTTGATGTGTTTAGAAACGGCTTGTCTTGTCGTATTAAATTGCTCTGCAATAGCGTTGGGTGTTAATGCATTTGTAGCAACCAGTACTAAAATAGCCCTGCGGGTTGGGTCAGCAATAGCCTGAAATATATCTCGTTTCATTTTTAACGTATTTTTAATTAGCAACCAATCAGTTGCAAATATACATAATGTATTGGTTTTGAGTAATATTTTTTTGTCATTTTTTTGAAATAGATTTATTTAAACAAAAAAAAGACGCACTGTAGTACGTCTTTAATGGTATTGAAATGTAGAATAATGGAATGAAAAAGTGAATAACGATGCAGGATTTTGCGTGCCAGAATTGACTCGATATATTTTAGTTATCCCATTTTTCCATGAGATTTTCTTTCCACAAATTTTGAGCATATTCTTTGAATACTTTCGGGCCATTTTTAAAGTTGGCGTCCAATTTAAATTCACCGCCAATAAAAGATGCTTTATCGTTTACATCACTTCCTACCTGAACCTTATTTTCTCCGCGCATGGCATATTTACTATTTCCTTCGTACATTATTATTTTCATATTAGAAGGACTCACATCCCCATGGCAAACAGTTTTATACATAAGCCATACTTCGGCAATTCCGTTTTTATTTAAGTCGGTGATTTTAAAAGTATTTTTGACAAAAGAAGCAGTAATATCAACAGGACAATCGGCAATAAAATCCTTCACTCTCCAGGTTTGGGTGGCTTCATTATTTGATAGTATAAAATGATAAGCATATAATTCAGCATCACTACTATCCTCAAATTCATGTTTCAGTTTTTCATTTCTGTAGATTCCGGTTTCACTTGTAATGACAATATTTTCTCCGAATTTATCTTTCCAGCGAACAGCATTTTTTATAAAACCTTCGTATTTTATAGAAGCTGGAAACTGAGTCGAGTCAATTTTATTTACGACCAAAGGATATTCTTTAAATTCTGTTAATGCTGAGGTTTCAGATTCTTTTATGGAGTCTTTTTTATCTGATTTACAGCTCGAAAAAGTAACAAGTAACAGGCATAAAACGGCAATATTCTTCATAGAAAAGTTTTTAAAAAGGTGATTTATTCCTGCTGAATCCATTCGTATTTTCCATCTTTCAGATAAATTACTCCGCCGCCACAGCTTTCTTCTGCATGAATGTATATTCCGTCATTGAGGAGTTTTATTTTGTCTTCTTCCTTGATTTCTTCGTCGGCCATTATTTCGCCATCATCATTTACATTGTTCCAGTAAAGTTCATTTTTAGGGGCTTTTTCGAATATTCCTACCCAATCAATTTCATCAAAACCCTGCTTTAAAACATTATTTCCTAAACCTAAATAATCCGTTTTATTTCCGTTGCCAAATGTTATTCTCAAACCGCTTTTTCCGCTTTTTGTGCTTCGTACAATCTCTACAGTTTCATTGATATTATCTCCGTCAAGATCACAGACAATTTTGTTTACCTTATGTTTTGTCGAAATAACAATTGTGTCAGCCTTGTTTTTGTCTTCGATTGGTTTTTGTATGCTGTCGGTTTTTACCGTTTTTATTTCAGTTTGTTGTTTGTCTTCTTTTTTGCAAGAGATAAAAAGGAGTGTAGTAATTATTAGAATGCTAAATTTCATAGATCACTTTTTGAAATGAATAAGGCTAGTAGATCTTTTTAAGATCAAGGCTGAATTACTAAGATATAAAGTAATTATCCCCTAAATTTATTGCTGACAATAATATTTTTAACCCTCGCTTTTAAATCCTCTCCGGTATCAAAAACCATTTGCTCATTATTTGGGAAAGGCACAGCGCGCTTATTAAAATACGACATATAATTGTCCTCACAAGCACTCCTGTCGCCTTTGTAGGTAGAATAAATATTCTCAAAAATAAATTCGCTCGCTACTGGAAAAGATTGCAATAACTGATTCGTTTTTACATCAATATAATCGATTTGCGCCGTAACCTGACAAGACTTAAATTGCCTGAACTCGTAAACATTCGCGCGAAGCATTCTGTAGTTATCCACTTTTATTTCCTTACCCAAACTATCTTTTACAGGTCTTCCACGACTGTCTAAAAGCGTTTTTACACCATCTTTAACCTGTCTTTCTTTAATGAATTCTTTCTCCTTAATTTGTTCCGGCGAAATATTAATTTGTCTAAAATTGATTACAAGACTGTAATCGTAGGTAACATTTTTTTGTCTCAGGTTATGGTAAACCGTCCATTTGTCATTTAATCCGTAGGTTTTAAAATCCAGCAAATCATCCTGAAGTTGTTTCGGGATCACCATATTGGTTTCGTTTTTGGCATAAACATCCACAAAATCAGTTCCTTTAAACTGTGCATCTTCCATCAGTTTTTTTGTGTTTTTATATCCCGGACTAAGGCTTTCCAAATACGCAAAATCATCATATGCTTTTCTTAAATCCAGTTTGTTTTTCGATTTTAAGAGAGCCGAAGCGCTTTCATACAAATATTTTGTAAGCGCAATTTTACTGCTCACAATCTGGTTGGAGTAATTATCAAAAGCAAACGAAGCATTTTTTCCCTGCTTTAACAACGGCAACGGCAATAAAGGCCTGATTTTTTCCTGACGGTTATTCAATTGCAAATACGTATTGTAAACGCGCTCTGCATTTGTTGGCGTAGCTTCTTTAATCATCAAATCAAGATCGCGCAGGTCCCTGTCCTTTGCTTTTGCAAAAGCCTCTTCAAGCAAAAACACATAATCTTGTTTTCCTTTCGAATCTTTTTTGGTTCGCAATGCCTCTACGGCGCGGTCTATTGCAGCATCATAATTTCCATCGCTTAGTAAGGATTGAGTGGTTTTTACACCGCATGAGAAAAGTGCTAAAAATAATATAGAAAGCAGTAAAGTAATTTTTTTCATCCTAAAAGACCAATTGATTTTAAAGGTGTAAATATATCAGTTTTTAGATGAATTCAGATAATGTAAATTTTAAATTTCAGGAGCAGAAATTTCAGTTTCCATAAGACCCTTCGTCCCGCTTTCGCCTTTATCTCTTCTCTCGATAGCCATCGGGATACTAGGATACAGGCTCAAACGAAGTTCACTGAACACAAGTTTAAAAATATAGTTTAGTGAAGTAATCGGGGCTCAGGTTAGAAATTTAGTATTTTATAAGAAGTTGGATAGTAGAGACGCACAGCAGTGCGTCTAACGTTAAGCAATATAATATTTTATTCAGGCCAATACAAAACATTGAATTTGTGACCATCAGGATCAGCAAATCCAAAGAAATAACCTTTTTCAAAGCTTTGCGGTTCTGCAAAAATTCTTCCTCCTGCATTTTTAACGGCAAGTAACCATTGATGTACTTCATCTACACTTTCAGCCGAGAGAGAAAATATGATTTCATTTCCCAGTTTTAAATCAGATGCTTCATCGCCAACTGCCCACTTAAATCTTTCTTTTGTAAAAAAATGAATGATAAAATCGTCTTGTCCAAACGTAAAACTTGTCAGTAATTCATTGGTACCATTGGGTTTAAAACCTAATTCGCTATAAAATTTGGTAGTTCTTGCCAAATCTTCTACGCCCAAATTGGCCCATATTTTTTTAGTTCTCATACTATTTACTTTAAAAAATTAATATAACCATTAAAATAATCTAATAGTAAATTTATGATTTTAAAAAGCATCTATCGTAAAATGGAGTCCTTATTTTAAAAGGGATTAAATTCCATATTATGTTTACGTAAATAATAGATACCCAGACTTAGGAAAAACAAACCAACAAAAAACAATAAATGTTTTACCATAAAATCTTTATTAGGCAAATAATACTCCGTTTCAGGTTTCGCAGGATTGTAGCACACAGGAGTGGTTTCGTACATAGTGCAGATCGAATTACTTTTCCCTTTTATACTGATCTGATTGTTTGAGCTGTCGTAAAATATAAACAACGGTATTTTAAGAGGTGCTTGATCTTCTTCCAAAGACTTTTCATCGCTAAAAACTATAACCTTTGCGATTGTTTTTATTCCGATTTTTTGAATTCTTCGTTGTTTGATAAATACCCGAATCCCCATCACCATTAGACTCAAGCCAATACCAATCAGTAAAAGATCCCACAATGAATCCCAGATCAACGATATAGTTTCCAAATTAATTATTGTTTATTTCGTTTGCAATCTCATTAACTCCATCATCTATTTCATCCTGCGTTGGATTTTCGGCAATTCTATTAATTTCCTTGAGAACCAATGTGTTTTTGATATTTTTTCCAAAAGCCATAAGAATACAATACTTCCACATTTCATCTTTGCTTTTCAATATTTTGACTATTTCCGGAGCAATTTTTTCAGAAAACGGAAGTAAAAATTCGGCAATGGGCTGACTAATTGGCCAGTTTATATCCTGCAGCCATTCTAATAAATCCGGAACTATGGGTTGGATATCATCAAAAGAATGTTGTTTTAGTTTTTCGACAGTTTCAAGATCAAATTTGTCTTTTGGTATCAAGTTTTTAATATCCATATAAGGTTCATTTATAAACGATCAGCAATAGATAAGTTTCCGTTTGTACTTAAAATAATGGCTTTTCTGCTTTTAGGATTGATAATAATATTGGCTTCATCTTCATATAAAAACGAAATCCAGTATTTGCAAATCAAAGCCCATTTAGATTCTATTCCCGAAGTTTTGTTCCAAAAAAATATAACCGAATCATCATCTTTCCAGTCCAAAAGATTTTTTACATTTTCATTGAATGCTTCAGGACTAGAGTCGTTCCAGTCTTTTAGCCAGTTGTATTCTTTCTTGATTTCATTTTTTACTTTCGATTCTTCAGGATTATTTACAAGCATCAAATGTCTTTTATTTTCTGACACGTATTCATGCCAAAGCGCAGCGCAATAATCATCTGTTAGAGCCTTTATTTCAGGTTTATCAATATTGGTTAATTTAGGATCACAATATTCATTTTCAAAATAATAGAATTTTTCCAGAGCTTCATATTTATTTATATTCTTTTCCATTAAAAATTAATTTTGATGTCGCTTTTTTAGTGGTTTCCTTCGAGACACAATCATCAATTGTAGGAGTACTGATGCTTTTTACAATTGTGGTCTTCACTATGATATTGTTGTAATTGTTGGTTTGCACTTTATCTATATCAAAAGTCGAATTACGATCTTCAAATTCTCCTGCGCAATTGGTATCCCATTCTCCTGCGGATCGAGAAATAGAATAATTGTTAAGCACCGGCTTCAAAGAATTTTTATCTATGATGTATAATGATAATTTGGTTTCACCAAAAGGATTCGGCCTGCTGCTGCCGTTATAAGATACCCTGACTCCAAAGGCTCTCGTAGTGGTGTTAAGATGATACAATCCGGTATCAATCCAAATGCTGCTTAGCATTAATGCATCAGATGTCCATGCATTGGGTTCAATAAATTTGCAGATTATTTTTCCTGTCGTATTATCGATGACCACTACATAAGCGTCTAAAACAAAGTAATCATGACCTTCATTATCTTTCTCGTTAATATCATATTTAGGAATAACCATAACACTTTTACTCTTATCATAGGGTAAGACTTTTTGAGTAAAAAGTTCCTGATGTACTTCGCTTTTTTTGATCTTAAGCTGTTTTAAAACAGTATTTAAATGATCTGTATTTTGAGAAAATGAAAATTGAAAGCAAAGGATTAAGGCCAATAGATATTTTTTCATTAGAATTTCCTTTAAAACTTGTTAAGGATAAAATTTATATTGTCTGTCAATTCTATTCTCGGGTTTTCAAAAAATAAGTAGAGACAAGTAAAAATACCCATTTTTAACATTTAGTGTATTCGGTTATCATTTTTTTAATCAGGACAATTTGACCTAAATGGTAGTAACTATGTTCGATCATAGCTTCGATATTTCTTTTGTACGTTCCGTACTTTTCATCAACAAAAACCTGATTTAGTTTTTCATCCGGCATTTGTTCTACGAAAGAGGCAAATTCTTCGGCTGCAGTCCAGAATTTCGATAAAAAAGCCTGCCATTCTTCCTGCGAATTAACAGAAGGAAAGTCGAAGCTGAATTTGTCTTTTATATCTAATGATCCGCCTTTGAAAACATTATTTATTCCATCGATGTAATAATGGATATGCTGCGCCAAAAGCAAAATGGAATTCAGGTTTTTTATTGGAGTAATTGCAATTTTCCAGTCTAAATTTTCAAGCTGATCTTTATAATTAGTATTAGCAATCCAGGTTCCGTTTATAATAGTTTCTCTAAAACGATTGGCAATTTCTGAAGTGTTTTTCATCTTTAAAATTTTTAGAAATTAAATTTAATGAAAATTATACTTACTAATTCATCTCTTTTTTTGATGCTTATGAAGTCTCCACGTTTATAGATGCTCGAAAATATGGGAATCATTTTTTCAAATAAATACAAATTCCAGCAATGGTTAGCGCTACTCCAAAAATCCCAAAAAATCCAATTCCCCAGTAATCATTTTGTCGATTTGTCTTATTATAGTCAGACAAGGATAAATATTTAAAAGTCTTGTTTTCGACTTCAACTACATCAATTTTTTCATAATAAAAGTATTCGTCTAAAACTGATATTGGAATCTTTTTACTTATTTTCTTTTCATATTGCTCTTTTTCGATCGTAAGATAAATGAGATCGCCTTTTTTAAAATCGCTCATTAAATCTTCATAATATGTTTCTTTTAATGCCAGGCTTCCAATTTTGAATTTGAAATCACTAAGGTTTTCAAGTCTAAAAACCAGAGAGGTAGATTTCTTACTACGTTCTAGTTTTATATCGTCTGCTAATTTTTCTTTTATTACATATATATCGTTTGTAGTAAGACTAGTGTCTTTGTAAAATTGGCAAGCAATATAAATAAAGAGACAGCCTATGAGGAAAAAAACAACAGCGTATTTTAGATTTTCTTTTTTGTTTAATTGCTCTTTTAATACGTTGTTTTTAGGTTTGTTTCTAATTATTTCTGCTTGTACTTCATAGAAATTAGCATAATCATAACTGCTTAATTTTACTATTTCTTTATTGTTCAAAGTGAGATACAATTCTTCATAATTACCATATTTACTTTCTTTTTCTAAGGTAATCCAGCTTTCTATTTCGCTCAAAAACAAAGTTCGTTTTAATAAACCAAAATAACGATGCAATTCTATTTTGTCAGCATAGACATAAATTCCGGGTAAAGAAATGATATAGTAAAAAACGAATAATGCAAAAAGGATAAAGCAAATTCCGGGAATTAAATTCGCAAATGTATTAGCATATTTGGCATTGTATTTAGAAAATGAAAGAAGACTTAAATAGCAAAAAAAAACAATTCCAAAAACGTAAAGAATTCTATTGGAAGTTTTAAATTTTGAAGCCGCTTTTAGTCTTGACATACAGGTTAGTTCTTGCCGTTTTTTACAGCAATTAAAAAAGTAAAAGGATAACATTCATTAAAGAGAATGTATTTTATGATTTTCTACTTTTTACCTGATAAACAATTTCCCAAAGTAATATAGATAAAATAGCATTTGTAAATATTGCTGTTTTAACCAGGTAAGGATCGTATTTGGCTAACAAATGCAAATTGGCAAATTGCACAGCTAAAAACAACGATGCCGCTGCAATTACGATAGAACAAATTATATTTAGTAAAGGTGTCCACTTGAGAGCGAAGAAAGTGTAAATGATATTTAAAACAGCAAAACCACAGCCTAAAGTGATGTAAGGATCTGTTTTTAATAATTCTCCCAAAGACAACAATGATGAAGTTGTAGAAAGATATAGAAAAAATAGGATAGAATAAATTAGGATTCGGATTTGTGCTTTCATTTGAAATTTATTTTGCTTTGGCGAAATTACGAATTAAAAATGAAGCTGTAATTAGGATAGATTTAAAAAACGGTTTTTTAATAATCTTCAAAAGTTTTTTTTTCGTCCCAATTTTCCTTACTTAAAAATTTCCCGTAAGAATCATAATGTTTTATTATTGCTTTTTCTGAGTCTGTGTTATATCGAAATATCCATATTTCGTTTTTTATAATCTTTATACGTCGAAATTTTCTAGTGTCGCAAGCATCGAGAGAGCAAATATGAATGGAACGCGTCTTTACTATTAATTTTCGATCTGTAGTAATTACCCGATCAGTAATGATTATCTTTTTATGAGGCAATTTCCAAAAAACAAATTTTCGTTTCTTTTCAACTCTTTCCGTTTTTAGGTCTATTTTTTGGCATGAATATTTGTCTTCATTTTGAATTGTGTCTCTTGATGATTTGGATATATTCATGCTGAAAATTGAAAGCGAAAAGAAACTAAATAGAATTGACGTTATGAATTTTACTTGCATTAAATTTTGATTATTAGTGTTATACACTTATTTATTGCAAAATCGCCTCTATTTTATCTTCCGATTTTTCTTTTATGGCGCTGTCGGGACGAAAACTCCAAATGATCAGGAATTTTCCTTTTGCAAGATACTCTTCCGGGCGTTCATCAGTTGGCTGACCTTCTTTTCCCCAAAGTAATCCTTGCAGAAATCGATCGCCTTTAAAGGTGTGTTCAAATTCAAAGTACATGATAGATCCACGATCTGTTTTATTTTTAAAACTTTGAATCGATTTACTCTTTAAGGTTCCAACAAGGTTGCTGTAGGTTTCGATATCATTGTAAAAAGTGCAAGCCTGAGGTGTAATACAAATATTACCATCATTTAAGGTATAACCTTTGGGAATTTCTTTTGGTTTTAGTTTTAAATCAGCAAGCGTCTGGCTGAATGTAGTAGTAGTGAATAAGAGGAATAATAGCGATAGGGGAATCGTAATTTTCATTGGTTTTTTGGGGTTTGGTTTGTTAAGCGAAAATAGTTTTTTTATTTTTTTCTTACTTTAACTTCTTTCTCTTTTTTGTCATAATATAAAAGATCTTTATTTTTTTCAAACCAAGATCTCCACTTTTTTATAGTTTTATCTGGCGGAAATACAGGCATATCAAATGGCTTTTCCATTTTATAAGTAATGCCGGTTATATCTATCAAAAACTTTCGAGCTTCGTAAACGATGTTTAAACTTATCGATTCATTTTCGTTTTTAGATAATCTTTCAAATGATTCGAGGTTTTCCAGAAAGATTGCTTGAGCATTTTGTGCATTTACTTTTTTTGTAAAGGAAAATAAAATCAGAAATAAAATAATGGTTAGTTTTTTCATAGGTTAGTTTTTAGTTTATAAAAGAGCACAAAATAAAAAAATATTTGTGCTTTTGTATGCTTTATTTTTCTTTTAGATATAGTCGATAGCGAAACGCTTGCGTTAGCTAGGCTTATTCTAAAAAACTATCAAACTATAAAAACATTTTACTAGAAATATTAAACTGACAACAAGAAAAATAAAGGAAAAAATCAAGTAACTTTTATTTTTAAATATTCTAAGAAATGCAAAAAATAGATACCCGAATATAATAGTAGTGATAATATACAGCATTTTTAAGAATGCGACTGCATCTTCATCAATCACTATATATTGTCCATCGTTGACAGTATAGGGACTAATAAAATAGCTGACAATTAAAAGAAAAAGTCCAATAAAAAATAATATTCCTATTATGATTTTCACAGTTTATTTATAGATGCTAAAGTTCACTCGCTAATTAAAGCGTTGTTAACTTCATTTTTATTTTCGTACTTCTAATTTTAAAATTTGATTTGAATTTTTTATTCTAATGTAACTTATTTTAACATATTTATTTGCGTCTATCGCTCCTCCATGTGACTTCGAATTATTGTATCCAAATCCAGATATATCGAAATCTGAAAACTCAAATTCTACTCCGCTAACAGTGAATTTTTCATCTTCATGACCACCAGATGGCATTGGATGGAAATTAGTTACAAATCCTTCGGTTTGAAATTTGGCATTATGGTATAAATAATTTGTTTTGTAATATCCGTAGCCAAATAGGATTGAGAATAGAAAAAAAAGGAATATCGATAAACATTGGAATATTTTTACAATCAATTTTTGGTGTTCGGGATCTTTAAATAAATTTTCTTCTTCATCGTTTTCAATCAAGAATAAAATAAATTTTAGAAATAGAAAAATGCCAACTGGTATCAACAATACTTGAAATTTTTTGAATCCATCTATAGATGCAAAATCATAAATTATCTCAAAAGAGTTCATAGGTTATAAAAATATTGCGATTTATTTCAAATATAATATTTCTTATTAAATAAGTTTGTTTGTAATGTAAATGATTTTGCTTCAGGGATAGAGGCGGTATCCTTTTGTGAAGTGAAACGGAACAAAAGATATAGCCGAAAGCCGGGCTCGGAGGGAGACGCCCAAAAAATAAAATTGCTTTGCCTGTTGGCTAACGCTCGGGTCCAAATTCCAATCTTTGTGGAGTTACTTGCGGAGATTCTTAGTTCCTCAGAATGACAAACGTTATGGCTACTTTGCGTGAGCTTCGACTTCGCTCAGCCTGACAAACGTTTACCAGTCAGAAATCAGAAATCTACAATAAAAAAAATCCCGCCTCAATTAAGAAACGGGATTCAATAGATATTCTCTTTTTTTTTATTTTTAAACTGTCGCAGCAACTTCTTGTGGCAACGGAATTTGATTTTTAAGTAAATCTTCGAATGTTTCGTGTTGACGAATTAAGATTCCTTTACCGTCTTTCCATAAAACTTCGGCTGGTTTGTATCTTGAATTATAGTTCGATGCCATAGAAAAACAATAAGCTCCGGCGTTTCTGAACGCTAAGATATCTCCTTCGGTAATTTCTGAAATTCTGCGGTTGTTGGCAAAAGTATCAGTCTCGCAAATGTATCCTACAACGGAGTAAAAACGCTCTTTTCCTTTTGGGTTTGAGATGTTTTCGATATAATGTTGTGAACCATAAAACATAGGACGGATTAAGTGGTTGAAACCACTATCGATTCCGGCAAAAACTGTTGAGGTTGTCTGTTTTACTACGTTTACTTTTGCTAAGAAGAAACCTGCTTCGCTCACCAAAAATTTTCCTGGTTCAAAAATCAAGGTTAAATCTCTACCGTATTCTGTACAGAATGCATTGAATCTTTTTGATAATTTTTTACCTAACTCTTCAATATCAGTTTCGATATCGTCTTTTTTGTAAGGAACTTTGAATCCGCTTCCGAAATCTAAAAACTCAAGATCTTTGAAGTGTTTTGCGGTATCAAACAAAATTTCAGCAGCATACAAGAATACTTCGATATCAAGGATATCAGATCCTGTGTGCATGTGAATTCCTACGATGCTCATTTTTGTATTCTCTACAATTCGCAAGATATGTGGAATTTGGTGAACAGAGATTCCGAATTTACTATCGATATGTCCTACCGAAATATTAGCATTTCCTCCCGCCATTACGTGCGGATTGATACGAATACATACCGGAATTTGTGGATATTTTGTTCCGAATTGCTCCAGAATAGATAAGTTGTCAATATTGATTTGTACACCCATTGCGGCAACTTCTTCGATTTCTTCAAGAGAAACTCCGTTTGGTGTAAAGAAAATTTTGTCAGGATCATAGCCAGCATGAAGTCCTAATAAAACTTCCTGAATAGATACAGTATCTAAACCAGACCCCATGTTCTTTAATAACTGAAGAATCGCAACGTTTGACAATGCCTTCATGGCGTAATTAACTCTTAAGTTTTCTACCTTAGAGAAAGCTTTAGTTAACCTATTGTACTGTGATTGGATTTTTTCGGCATCATAAACATATAATGGACTTCCAAATTGGTCTGCTAACTGCAGTAAATCTTTTGCTTGCATTTTTTAAACTATTTTGAGCAAAGTTATTACACTTTTGACTAACAGCAAATTATTTGTAGAAAAATAACAAATTATAACAAATTGTTTGTTTTTAAACAAAAATCGACTTAAAATGATTTTTTATAAAACTACAATGCATGCCTAGCAAAAAGACTCTAAGCTGCTAAGGATCTAAGTTAGTAAGGTTTTGTCACAGATTAAAAAAGATTAGCAGAGATTTTTATAGTTTTTTCTGCCAAGATCCGAGAGATAGCGAACACATGAAGTAATTACACGAATTTTTGCGAATTTTTATTTTGATGATTTATTTATGAGTGTTTGTAATTAGTGAAATTCGTGATGAAAAAATCTTTGTAAATCTGTGGCAAAAAAAAGCCCCTGAATTAATTCAGGGGCTCGTGTTAGTTGTGTGTTATAAGGTTTAAAGACTTGGTAAGTCTCCGTTTCCTTTGGTTGGCAAGTTAGTAGAGCCCATTAAGAACAAATCTACTTCTCTTGCTGCTTCGCGACCTTCTGAAATAGCCCATACGATTAATGATTGTCCTCTTCGCATATCTCCTGCAGTGAAAATATGAGGAACATTTGTTTGATAATTTTTTGCTTTATAGTTGCTTCTCATGTCTAATTCAAGACCTAATTGCTCGCTTAGAGTTTTTTCAGGACCTGTAAATCCTAAGGCCAATAAAGCCAGATCGCAAGGCCAGATTTTCTCAGAACCTTCTTTTTCGATTAATTCAGGACGCTGACCCGGAGTCATTTTCCATTGTACTTCAACGGTTTTCAATCCGACTAATTCTCCTTTATCATTCGATAAGAATTCCTTAGTATTGATTAACCAGTTTCTATCGCAACCTTCTTCGTGAGATGAAGAGGTTTTCAGCTGCAAAGGCCAGAAAGGCCAAGGCGTAGACTCGCTTCGTCCAACCGGAGGTTTTGGTAAAATCTCAAAATTCGTTACCGATTTTGCTCCGTGTCGGTTTGATGTTCCAATACAGTCAGATCCTGTATCTCCACCACCAATTACAATTACATCTTTTCCGGTTGCCATAACCTGGTCCGGAACTGATTCTCCAAATAAAACTTTAGTTTGTTGAGTCAGGAAATCCATTGCCTGAACAACGCCTTTGCTTTCGATTCCCTTAGTTGGCAAACTTCTTCTTTCGGTTGCTCCACCGCATAAAACGATAGAATCAAAAGCGTTTAGTTCCTCAACGCTAAAGTTTACACCAACATTTACATTAGTTTTAAAAGTAATTCCTTCGGCTTCAAGGATAGCTACACGTCTATCTATAATTCCTTTTTCTAATTTGAAATTAGGAATTCCGTAACGTAATAAACCTCCAATAGCGTTGTCCCTTTCAAAAACAGTTACCGTGTGACCGGCTCTGTTTAATTGTTGAGCTGCCGCTAAACCTGCAGGACCTGAACCAATAACGGCTACGGTTTTTCCTGTTCTGGTTTTTGGTGTTTGTGGTTTGATCCATCCTTCGGTAAAACCTCTTTCGATGATGTTTTTCTCGATGTTTTCGATGGCAACAGGCTCTTTGATGATCCCCAGTACACATGACTTCTCACATGGAGCAGGGCATAAGCGACCTGTAAATTCAGGAAAATTATTAGTGGATTGTAAAATCTCTAAGGCGCTTTGCCATTCTTCCTGATGTACCATGTCGTTGAAGTCAGGAATTAAATTTCCTAACGGACAAGCACTGTGGCAAAAAGGAATACCACAATCCATACATCTTGAACCTTGTTCTTTTATTTTATCTTTTGCTAACGGAATGGTAAATTCATTGTAGTTAGAAACGCGTTCTGCTACTGCTAAATTACTTTCGTCGGCTCTGCTATATTCTTTAAATCCGCCTATTTTACCCATGACATTTTAATTAAAATTCCAATTTCTTAAATTCCAATCCTTAGACTTCGCTCAGGATGACATTGTTAATGCCATTTTTATTGAAATTGATTTTTGATTTTTGAAATTGATTTTTATTAAGCAATTAATTCTTCTATTTTTTTCTCTTCTGCAATTCGCTGCAATGCTTTTTTGTAATCAGTTGGCATTACTTTTACGAAATTGTTTTGTTCATTTTCCCAGTCTGCTAAAATTCTTTTTGCTAATGGACTGCTGGTGTACAATGAATGATTTTTGATCAATCGTCTTAGTTTGATTACATCTTCTTCTTCGATTGGATCAAAAGCAACCATTTCCATGTTGCATAATGTTGCGTCGAATTTTTGATTTGGATCATAAACATAAGCAACACCACCGCTCATACCAGCTGCAAAGTTTCTTCCTGTTTTCCCTAAAACAACCACTGTACCACCGGTCATGTACTCGCATCCGTGATCTCCAATTCCTTCAACAACGGCAGTTGCTCCAGAATTTCTAACACAAAAACGCTCACCGGCTATTCCATTAATATAAGCCTCCCCGGTAATAGCTCCGTAAAGGGCAACGTTTCCAATAATGATGTTCTCTTCAGGTTTGAAAGTGGCAGTAGGAGGTACTTTTACAATTAATTTTCCTCCAGAAAGACCTTTTCCTAAATAATCATTACAGTTTCCGTGAATTTTAAACGACAATCCGTTTGTGGCAAAAGCACCAAAACTTTGTCCGGCAGAACCTTCAAAATCAACTAAAATAGTGTCATCAGGTAAACCTTGTGCGCCATATATTTTTGAGATTTCATTACTCAAAATGGCTCCTACAGAACGGTCTGTATTTTTAATTTTAAAGGTAACTCTTGTTTTTTCTTTTCTATAAATAGACGGAATTGCTTCTTTGATAATGGCAAAATCCAATACATTGTCTAAATCGTGATCTTGTTCAGTTGTATTGTGAATGGGCTGTGTTTTAGCTTTTTCTGGTTTGTATAGAATTGATGATAAGTCTAAACCATTTGCTTTGTAATGTTTGATTGCTTTGTTCACATTTAATTTTTGTGATTGACCAACCATTTCTTTTAAGGTTCTGAAACCTAATTGCGCCATGATTTCTCTTAATTCCTCTGCAATAAAATACATGAAGTTAATAACGTGCTCGGGAGTTCCTTTGAAATTTTTTCTCAATTCAGGATCCTGAGTTGCAATACCAACCGGGCAAGTATTTAAATGACAAGCTCTCATCATGATACAGCCAGAAGCTACAAGTGGGGCAGTAGCAAAACCAAATTCTTCTGCTCCTAATAGAGCTGCGATAGCTACATCACGACCCGTTTTTAATTGTCCGTCGCACTCTAAAACTACACGGCTTCTTAAATCATTTAAGATCAAAGTTTGTTGTGCTTCGGCTAATCCAAGTTCCCACGGAATACCTGTGTGTTGTAACGATGTTAGTGGAGCAGCACCAGTTCCTCCGTCATAACCTGAAATCAGGATCACGTCAGCTTTTGCTTTGGCAACACCGGCAGCGATGGTTCCAACTCCAACTTCAGAAACTAATTTTACGTTGATACGCGCTTCGCGATTCGCATTTTTTAAATCGTAAATCAACTGAGATAAATCCTCGATAGAATAAATATCGTGGTGAGGTGGAGGCGAAATCAAACCTACATAAGGAGTGGAGTTTCTTGTCTCAGCAATCCAAGGCACGACTTTTTCTCCCGGTAATTGACCACCTTCTCCCGGTTTTGCACCCTGAGCCATTTTGATCTGGATTTCTTTAGCATTTGTCAAATAGTTGATCGAAACACCAAAACGTCCTGACGCTACTTGTTTAATTGCACTATTTCTTGAATCTCCGTTAATTTCTTTCTGGAAACGTTTAGGATCTTCCCCACCTTCTCCAGAGTTACTTTTTCCGCCAATTCTATTCATTGCAATGGCTAAATTCTCGTGTGCTTCTCTACTGATAGATCCGTAAGACATCGCACCTGTTTTGAATTTTTTTACAATCTCGGTCCATGGTTCTACTTCATCAATAGAAATAGGATCTAAATTGTTGAATTCGAATAAACCTCTAATCGTCATTAAGTTTGAGCTTTGCTCATTGACCATATTAGAATACTCTTTATAACTTTCAGGACTGTTTAAACGAACGGCCTGTTGTAATTTTGAAATCGTTGTTGGATTAAACATGTGTTTTTCTCCGCCACGTCTCCATCTGTAAATACCTCCAATTTCTAAAGAAAGCAAGTTGGCAATCTTAGAGTTTGGAAATGCTTTTTGGAAACGTTTTTTTACTTCTTTTTCTACTTCCATCAAACCAATTCCTTCGATTCTTGAAGGGGTGAATGGGAAATACTTATTGGTGAAGGTTTTGTTTAAACCTAAAATCTCGAAAATCTGAGCAGCTCTGTACGAATGTAAAGTCGAGATACCGATTTTGTTCATGATTTTAAGGATACCTTTTGCAATTGCTTTGTTGTAATTTACAATTGCGTAATCAGCTTTTACTCCTGTAATGAATCCCTGGTTTACCTGATCGTGAATGATCTCATTTACCATATAAGGATTGATTGCACTTGCGCCGTATCCGAACAATAAAGCAAAATGATGCGGTTCACGTGGTTCTGCAGATTCGATGATGATTCCGAATTTAGAGCGTACCTGTAAAATGTTCAATGAATGGTGAATGTAAGAACAAGCCAATAACATTGGTATTGGAGCCAATTCTTCGCTAACTCCTCTGTCTGATAAAATGATGATGTTGCATCCTTCAGAAACAGCTTTAAAAGTGGCCTGAACACATTTTTCAAGCGCTCTTTCTAAACCGTTAACCCCTTTTTCTATTTTGTATAAAGTAGAAATAGTAGCCGATTTGAAATCTGCGTGATCAATGTTTCTGATTTTATCTAAATCCTCATTGGAGATAACCGGATTCTGGATTTTTAATTTTTTACATTGTTTGGATTCAATTTCGAAAATATTAAAATCCCCACCAATTGCTAAACTAATATCGGTAATGATCTCTTCACGAATACCATCCAAAGGCGGGTTGGTAACCTGAGCAAATAATTGTTTGAAATAGTTGTACAACAATTGTGGCTGCTCTGATAATACAGCCAATGGTGTATCGTTACCCATAGAACTAATGGCTTCAGCGCCCTGAGCTCCCATTGGGTTAATGATTGTTTTTAAATCTTCGATAGTATAACCAAATAAACGCTGTCTTGTCTGGAAATCAAGTTTCTCAACAGGAGTAGGGTTATTGGTATAGGGTATTTGAGATAATTGTAACAAGTTGGCATCGATCCATTCCTGGTAAGGACGTTTGGTTACAATTGCTTTTTTAATTTCTTCGTCTTCAATAATACGGC
Source organism: Flavobacterium sp. SLB02 (assembly GCF_009664855.1). GTDB lineage: Bacteria > Bacteroidota > Bacteroidia > Flavobacteriales > Flavobacteriaceae > Flavobacterium. The sequence goes on along the minus strand of NZ_CP045928.1, from coordinate 3,879,139 downwards.
CTTCGTTCATATCAACCAAGAACATTTTTCCTGGCTCTAAACGACCGTGTTGTACTACATCTTCGGGCTCAACATCCAATACACCAATTTCTGATGACATGATTACAAAACCGCTTTTTGTTAATGTATAACGAGAAGGACGCAAACCGTTACGGTCTAGTAAGGCACCAATTACGTTACCATCTGTAAAAGGAATAGAAGCAGGACCATCCCAAGGCTCCATAATGCAAGAGTTGAATTCGTAGAATGCTCTTTTCTCAGGAGACATTGTCTGGTGTTTTTCCCAGGCTTCAGGAACCACCATCATCATCGCCTCAGGCAATGAACGACCTGTCATTAATAAAAGTTCAACCACCATATCCATAGAAGCAGAATCTGATTTTCCTTCTAAGATAATTGGGAATAGTTTTTTGATATCATTTCCAAAAACTTTGCTTTCCATCAATTCTTCACGAGCACGCATACGGCTTACATTTCCACGTAATGTATTGATCTCACCATTATGACACATGTATCTGAATGGCTGCGCTAACTCCCATGAAGGGAAAGTATTGGTAGAGAAACGTTGGTGCACTAACGCCAAACGAGTCACTAAATCCGGATCTTTTAAGTCAACATAATAACGGCTGATGTCTTCGGGCATCAATAGACCTTTATATATTATGGTAGTTGTCGATAAACTAGAGAAATAAAACATATGGCTTTCAGAGGTTTTTGATCCTCTTACGGCATGTTCAGCAATTTTTCTAGCTGCAAAAAGTTTTGCATTAAATTCATTTTCAGTTAAATCCTGACCGTTCTTGCTAACAAAAACCTGTTTAACTGTTGGTTCTTTTTCTGCGGCAATCTGCCCTAAATTTTCTACTTCAACAGGTACATCTCTCCAACCCAGGATCTTTAAGTTCTGATCCTTAATAGTTGATTCGAAAGCGTTGATACAAAAAGAAACCTGGTTTTTGCTTTTTGGTAAAAAAACCATTCCTACTGCATACTCACGTGTTTCAGGGATTTCAAAGTCACATACTTTTTTAAAAAAATCATGTGGGATATCGAATAAAATTCCAGCCCCGTCTCCAGTTCTTCCATCAGAACTAACGGCACCACGATGTTCCAATTTTATTAAGATATCCAATGCTTTGTGAATAATATCGTTAGATTTAATACCATTCAAATTACAAATAAATCCTGCACCACAATTGTCGTGTTCAAATTCAGGCAAATAAAGCCCTTGTTCTTTAACTTTCATTCTTGATATTTTTTCTACAAAAATAAAGATTTCGTTAAATATAATGTAGTGGAATTGTAATTCGACTTACATTTTTATTGTAATATTAGAAAAACGCTTCTTAATTGATAATAATATTATATTAACCATTGCGAATTGATAAAATGATAACGGCTCTTAAAATATATTAAGAAAAATCGCCGTAAGGCTAGTAAATACAGTGATGTTTTTGTTAAATATCAAACGTTTTAGTGGATTTCAGTTAATATTAACAAATTGTTTAGTTAACTATTTCTTTGCATTGAAAAAGAATAAACGTTTTATAAATATCTCACACGTTTTTTAATTGAAAAAGATTTTACTATTCAGTTGAATTTTGCTACTTTTGTCGCACTTTTATTCTGAAATAAATTCAGAACCAGACAAATTCTATATTATGAACATACACGAATATCAAGGAAAAGAAATTTTAGCGAGTTACGGAGTACGCATTCAACGCGGAATTGTGGCTAACAATGCAGTCGAAGCTGTGGCTGCTGCAAAACAATTAACTGCCGAGACTGGTACAGGATGGCACGTAATAAAAGCACAAATTCACGCAGGTGGTCGTGGAAAAGGTGGTGGAGTTAAGTTAGCAAAAAACTTGCAACAAGTTGAAGAAATTGCTGGACAAATCATCGGAATGCAATTAATTACACCTCAAACTTCTGCTGAAGGTAAAAAAGTAAACAAAGTATTAGTTGCAGAAGATGTTTACTATCCTGGTGAAAGTGAAACTTCTGAATTTTATGTTTCTGTTTTATTAAATAGAGCTACTGGTCGTAACATGATTATGTATTCTACTGAAGGTGGAATGGATATTGAAGAAGTTGCTGAGCATACTCCTCATTTAATTTTTACTGAAGAAGTTGATCCTTCTGTTGGATTACAAGGTTTTCAGGCAAGAAGAATTGCTTTTAACCTAGGTCTTTCTGGAAACGCTTTCAAAGAAATGGTGAAATTCATCGATTCATTATACAATGCTTACATTGGTTCTGATGCTTCTATGTTTGAAATCAACCCGGTTTTGAAAACTTCAGATAATAAAATTATGGCTGTTGATGCTAAAGTAAATATCGATGATAATGCTTTATACAGACAACCAAAATATGCTGAGATGAGAGATATCCGTGAGGAGAATCCAATCGAAGTTGAAGCGAAAGAAGTAGGATTGAACTATGTAGATCTTGACGGTACTGTAGGATGTATGGTAAACGGAGCAGGTCTTGCAATGGCAACTATGGATTTGATTAAATACGCTGGTTTTGAGCCTGCTAACTTCTTAGACGTTGGTGGAACTGCTGATGCAAAACGTGTTGAAACTGCTTTTAGAATTATCTTAAAAGATCCTAACGTAAAAGCTATTTTAATTAATATTTTTGGTGGAATCGTTCGTTGTGACCGTGTGGCGCAAGGAGTTGTTGATGCTTACAAAAATATGGGTGATGCTATCAATGTGCCTATTATCGTTCGTTTGCAAGGAACAAATGCTGAAATTGCAAAAGAATTAATTGATAATTCTGGTATGCCAATTCTATCAGCTGTTCAGTTTCAAGAAGCTGCTGATCAAGTTAAAGCTGCACTTTCTTAATCAAATAAGAAATCAATTATATAGAAAATCCTTCCGATGATCGGAGGGATTTTTTTTGTAATACTAATTTAACCGCAAAGAATTTTTTTTTACCACAGAGTTTACAAAGTTTTACACAAAGTTCACAAAGCTTTAGTAAGTGTAGCTTTGTGAACTCTGTGTAACCACCATGCAAGTATAAATCTTAATATTCTCTGTGGTTAAATTTTCGCCACGAATTCACGAATTATTATCATTAAAATCCTTTTAATGTGTGGCTAAAAAAACTTTGCGACCTTTGCTAAAGCCTTGCAAATTTTGTGATTAACTTATCTTTTACTTCAAAACTGTAGCCAATTCTACAATTTCAAATTCAGGATTGTGTTCTACAAATTCTCTGATCATAGCAGTATGTCCGGCACCTAATAAAACCATTATTTTATCGTCTTTGCTTTCTGTTAGTTTCTGAATTAAAGCGTACATATAAAGGTTTCTTCGGTACCACTCAGATACTAAAAAAGCTCCCACAAAATCCTCTGTTTTACCGCCTTTAGTAGCTGTTTCAAGGTACCATCTAATATTATCTTTGTTCGATGCTTTTGTGTTAAGATCCAAAAGCAACTCTGTCAAAGAATACTTGGCAATCTTTTTATTTTGATCGATTTCATACTGCTTCATTTCCTCTTCGTTCTTTTTAATTAAATCAAACTGATTAGCAGCGGTCATTGCTTTTACTAAACTATCATAAGGAAAGTCGGTGTTGTTGTAGTCAATTCCATATAACTTTTTATGACCTAGTTTTTTTGCTGAACGTAATGCAATTTGTACGATTTCGTCTGCTTTTATATGCAGTAAAGTATCTGTATTGCTGTTGTAGAATTTATCGAGTTTGTCTTGTTTTTGATAATTCCATTCTACGAAAATTTTATCCGGTCCAAACTTTTTAATTTTATTGGTAATGTTTTCCAGTTCTTTCTGACTCTTGTCTGACATTACATTAAAGGTATTTACCTTGGCAACGTCAAGTCCGGGATTTTCAAAATGGAAAGTTCCCAATAATAAAATTTGTTTCTTTTTTGATTGAGCAGCAACAGTGTTCAATGCAATTGTAATGATTAGTAATAAAGCGATTTTTTTCATGATGATTTGTTTTAAATTCATGACAAATGTAGAGGAGCTTTTGAGATGAATTTTTAGTTTTTGATGAACTCCAAATTCCGGATTACAAACATTGGTAATTCGCTGTCAAAAAATTTCGTGTATTGTTTTTGAACGTTCATCACAGAAAAGAGCCATTTTATATAAATATAATATTCATGTAAAGTCATAGTTGTATTTTTGAATTAATTACGATATTATTATGAAGCTAAAAATCCCTTTTTATTACCATATTCTTCTTTTCTTAGGATTATTTCTAACCTTTTATCTGTGGGATATTGCCGTGAGTAATCAAAAAATAGATTTTGTTTTTAGCCGTATGTATTTCTTTTTTAATGTTGGTTTTGTTCTGTCTATTTTTATCGTTTATCTTTTAAATTTCTACACATTTTGCGATTGGTTTTTAAATAAAAAAAGAATTTTACTGTATTTGCTAAGTATTACTGTTTCGTTATTGATCTTTGCGGGAACGCGTTATTTTTTGCAGGAAGTTGTCGTGTTTAAACTTACCGGAATTCATAATTATGGTGAGGAAACACGTAAAATTGGATATTATATTCGGGATAATTTTTTCTTTGGATTACCGGCTATAATTTTAAGTTCTTTGAGTTATTTGTTTTGGCAATTTCAGAATGCGTATAAACAAAATCAGGAATTACTCTTAGAGAATAAAAAAGCGCAACTCCAAATGCTTAAATCCCAGGTGAGTCCGCATTTTTTATTCAATACGCTAAATTCTTTCTATAGTCAGTTGATTTTGAAAGATGATAAAATGGCATCGGATATTTTAGTATTATCAGATTTGTTGCGTTACGTGATTACAGAGACTGAAAAAGAGGAAGTTTTGCTTTGTAAAGAAATTCAGTTTCTGCAAAATTACATTCATTTGCAGCAAAAACGATTTGAAGATCAGCTTTATTTGGATTTTGAAATTGAAGGAAATTATTCGAGCGAAAAAATCCTTTCATCGGCTTTAATTCATTTTATCGAAAATGTTTTTAAACACGCCAAACTCAATAATAAGGACGAAAGAGCCATTATTTCGATCAAAATAAAAGAAGGTTTCTTAGAGCTTTCAACCTTTAATTATAATGTAGGAGGAGAGAATTATTCGTCGACCGGAATTGGTTTTGAAAACCTCACCAAAAGATTAGAATATACCTATAAAGATCAATTTATACTTGAAAAAACAGCGGAAAACAATACCTTTAAAACCTATTTAAAAATACCACTAAAAAAATAAGATATGAACTTTAAATGTATCATTGTTGATGATGAACCGCCAGCAACCCGCATTCTGGAGAATTATATAGAAAAAGTATCTTTTCTGGAAAAAGTTGGGGTTTTTAATGATGCGTTAAAAGCATTAGAGTTTTTAAATACGCAAACGGTTGATGTTATTTTTTTGGATATCCAAATGCCACAACTAACAGGTCTGCAGATTTCAAGGATTGTTTCTAAGGATATAAAAGTCATATTTACAACGGCTTATCCTGATTTTGCATTAGAAGGTTTTGAGCTCAATGCGATTGATTATTTATTAAAGCCAATCGCTTTCGAACGCTTTTATAAGGCCGTTTCTAAACTTAGTGCTGAACCAAAAACTGAGGTTGTAAGCAATAACTCATCTGAGTTTATTTTTGTGAAAACGGATGGTAAAAATAAATTTCAGAAATTATTTTTAGAGGAGATTTTATATGTAGAGAGTCTTCAGAATTATGTTTGTATTCATAGCTCGAAGCAACAAATTATAACGCATTCGTCTTTGAAAAATGTAATTGAGTCATTGCCGGAAAAAGATTTTATCCAAATACATAAATCCTATGTAATTGCCTTAAAACAAATAGAATCTACAGATAGTTTTTCTGTTTTTATTAATAGCAAAGAATTGCCAATAGGGGCTACGTATAAAGACGCTTTTTTTGACCGAATTGATCAGAATAAAATATAATTCTAATTTGTTTTAATGGTCATTGAACCACAAAGAGAGTGCAAGGATTTTTAATCATAAGATTGTATATAAACGCAAAGTTCGCAAAGCTTTATCAATAAAACTTTGCGAACTTTGCGTGATTCTTAGCGCTCATTGCGATTAAAACCTTATTTCTTATTCTTTCCGTTTTTGTATACTACTTTTTCTACAACTTGTACTTTAGGTGCAGTTTTCGTATTATTTTTCTTGAAAGGTTTTTTAGCTGCAGGTCCTGTTTTAGAAGGTGCTTTGTCGCCTCTTCCTTTTTCGGCATCTTTTGCACTGGCTTTAAATTCAGGTCTTTCTTTAGTGCTGTCTTTTTTAGGAATTTCAGCTTTATGTTTTGCTAAAACGTCATTTGGGTTTTTTGGGTTTTCTTTCGTGCCTCTTAAATGAATTACCAATCCATTTAAGAAATTGCGCAAAACCTGATCACCACATTCCATGTAATTTTCATGATCTTCGGCTCTAAAAAATGCTCCCAATTCTGATTTTGAAATTCTAAAATCTACTAATTCTAAAATTTCAACTATTTGGTCGTCACGGAGCATCAAAGCCACGCGAAGTTTTTTTAGGATATCGTTGTTTGTCATCGTTTAATTTTTTACAAAGGTACGTTTTAAAACTAATTTGATTACAATTTATTGAGTTTGGGGAAGCTTTTTTGCCACGAATTGCACGAATTTTCAATAATTGTAATACGATTAAATTTTAATTCATGGAAATTCGTGCAACTCGTGGCTAATTTTTAGAATCTTACTGATTTAAAATCCCTACAAGTTTATCTAAATCTTCATAAAGATGATTTGCTGTTATTACAATTCGATTGAGATTATTGGTATTTTCCTGATATTTAAAATTGGCAATAATGATTTTATTGGCTTTTAATGTTTCGATCAGATTATCATCTTCTAAATAAATCAGAGGATAGTTTTTATCAAATTTGATACTTTGATTTTTAATTAACTTTCGATCAATATAATTCAGATTCTCTAATAATTTTTGATGCTGCATTTTGTAAAGCAATTCAGCATCAGCCAAAGTCTGAACAAAAGCAGGATTCATTCCGGCAGCAGAAATAAAAATGTCCAGATTTTTTATCTCATTAATGAAAGCGACATCACTTGCAATAACACCGCCATTTAATCCAAATGCTTTTCCTAAAGACGAAATCATGATTTTTCGTTTGATAGGAAGATCGATTTCAGAATAAATCCCGCAGCCATTTTGACCTAAAATTCCAAGGGAATGCGATTCATCAATTAGAAGCGTAATTTCTTTATGATCAGAAATAGTAGCCAAAATAGAAAGATCAATCCCTTTAGTCTGAAACCCTGAAACCCCATCGGTTAGAACCGTAATTTTTTCTGATTGAGAATCTGACAAACGAGGATTTATATTTCCATTTATAAAAACAGGTAAACTATCCTTGATCTGAATCGCAGGATGCGTATTGGGAAAATGAAAAAAAGAATCTGTTTGTTTTTTCAATGCATCAATTACGAGTTTTCCTGCCAGCATTCCGGATGAAACCGTAACGGCACTTTCGGCTTTTATATGATGGGCTAAAAAAGTCTCACCATTCTTGTAAGCTGTTAATTTTATATTGGCACTTCTTGAGCTTCCATAAGTCGTTCCCCAATTGCGAATGTTTTTGATCACCAATTCCTGAAACTCCTTATTTGTGGGTAATCCCAAATAAGCCGTTCCTCCAAAATACAAATAATGTTCCTTGTCGATTTTGATAATTCTATCGGGAAATTGATTGACATTCATACTATTTAGATTAAGGTAACTCCGGTTCCGTTAAGTTCAGAATAGTGAATAACACCCTCTTTTATCGTTACGCCCATTGCAATATCTTCTGCCAAAAGCAAAGCGCCATCCATGTCTACATAATCCAACTGAGGCAATAAATGCGCAATTGCCGAAATTCCAACAGTAGATTCGGTCATGCATCCTACCATGGTTTTCAAGCCCAGTTTTTTTGCTTCTTCAATCATGCGTTTTCCCGGAGTTAATCCACCGCATTTTACCAATTTTACATTCACGCCATGAAAATGGTTGAAACATTTGGCTACATCTTCTTCTATGATACAGCTTTCATCTGCAATTATGGGTAATACCGAATGTTTGAAAACTTCTTTATGTGCTTCCCAATTATCAGCTTTCATGGGTTGTTCCAGAAATTCTACGCCAAGTTTTTTTAGTTCAATGGCATTATTGATTGTTTCCTCAACACTCCAGCCACAATTGGCATCAATTCTAAAAATGGCATTGGTATGTTTTCGAAGTTCTTTTACAATAGCGATATCCTCTTTGGTTCCCAGTTTGATTTTATAAATAGGCCAGGGAAGTTCCTGCATTTTCGAAACCATTTTTTCTATCGAAGCAATTCCAATGGTGTAATCTGTAAGGGGATTATTCTCGATAGTATAATTCCATAATTCGTATAATTTTTTACCTTTTTTGCGTGCGTACAAGTCGTTATAAGCTAAATCTAAGGCGCACAAAGCAAACATGTCACCTTTTAGATACGGATAGATTTTTGCCCAAAAAACATCAGGAGTTTCATTTTCTGTGGTTTGGATAATAGTTCTGATTTTTTCTAAATCCTGCATCATCATCGGAACCGTTGTTTTATAATACGGATTTGAAGTTGCTTCTCCAAAACCTGAAAAACCATCGCTTCTGAGTTCGACAATTAACGAGGGCTGAAAATCAATAGATTCTCTTGATATGGTGAATGTGTGTTTGAGTTTTAGATTGTATTCTCTTAAAATTAGTTCCATTGTGAGTTTGATTGTTTTTGTTTAATATCCTAGCCAGAGTACTGCTTTTACAAAACCATCCCGCCAGAGCTTTTCGTTATGCTCGCCGCCTTTTACAATTTTAGATTTGGTAAGATGTAAGCAATAACAGCGTTTTGTGTCGAGTAACCGTTCCATTTTGGTCATGTCCCTGACCATATCATCGCTTTCCTTGTCTCCGCATAAAAAATAGATTTTGGTTTTGATTTTTGTGGCTTGTTCTGTCAAAGTATAAATGTCATTCGAAAACCAGAAAGATGGCGAAAAAATGCCTGCTTTGCCAAATGTTTCCGGATATTTCAGAATCGCGTAATACGATACCAATCCACCAAGTGAACTTCCCATAATAATGGTATTTTTGGCTTTTGGTTTGGTTCTGTAGGTTGCATCGATGTGAGGTTTTAAAGTTTTTACAATAAAATCTAGGTAATTATCGGCATTTCCACCGCCATATTTTTCGTTTTTAAATGGTGTTAATTCGTCGATGCGTTTTTCATTTCCGTGCTCGATTCCCACTACAATTACCCGGGCTTTCAGGCTATCGAGTTTTTCATCGACATTCCATTCTCCGGAAAAAGAGGTTTTTGCATCAAATAGATTTTGGGCATCGTGCATATAAATCACGCTGTATTTTTTGGCTGTAGCCGAATAATCCTTAGGGAGGTAAATCCAGATTTTTTTAGTGGTTTTTAGTTGAGGGGCTTCGATTGTAAAAGTAGATACGTTTTTTGAAGCGGTACTTTCTTGTGCGCTTGTCAGAGAGGTTATCCAAAGCATTATAAAAAAGAAGAATCCTCTAATCATGAGTTCTTTGCATTTTAGATTTAAAAACAATATTTTAGCTAAAAATAATAAATTGATGAATACCGAAACAGAAAAGAGAAGTTTACTTTTAGAAATGATTGCTTTTTCTACTGTTGATGGGCATTTGCACAAAAGAGAGTATGATTTTTTGTGGCTTGTGGCTCAGGAATTAGGTATTGATTTAGCTGTTTTTCATGATTTATTTCATCAGGAACATTCCACTCAAATTATAAAATCTGAGTTTCAGCGCATTCAGCAATTCTACAGATTGGCCTTGATTATGTACTGCGATGGTATTTTACACCAAAAAGAGGCCAAAGCCATACAGCAAATCGCAATTGAAATGGGTTTGAATCCCAACGCAACCAAACGTGTTTTGGATTTAATGAAAAACGCGCCAAACGCTATAATTGACCCTACGGTATTATTGAAAGTTTTTCAGGAACAACACAATTAAGCCAATTGTTCCTGTAGTTTTTTGATATCGTCACGCAACTTAGCCGCTTGTAAAAAGTCCAGTTCTTTTGCTGCTTTTTCCATAGATTTACGTTTCTCGCGGATCATTTTTTCTAATTCAGCTTTTGATAAATACGCCGTTTCAGGTTCTGCAGCAACAGATAGTGTATGACCCAATTCGTATTCTACCAAAGGATTTTTAGTAAAAGCACTGTCAATTTTTTTGTTTAAAGCCTGTGGTGTAATGCCGTGTTCTGTATTATAATTGATCTGTTTGGTTCTTCGATATTCTGTTTCGTCTATGGTTCGCTGCATACTTGCCGTAACTTTATCGGCATACAAAATTGCTTTTCCGTTCAGATTTCTTGCCGCACGACCAATAGTTTGGGTGAGCGATCTGTGATTACGAAGAAAACCTTCTTTATCGGCATCTAAAATCGCAACCAGCGAAACCTCTGGTAAATCAAGACCTTCACGAAGTAAGTTTACTCCAATAAGAACATCAAAAATACCTTTTCGTAAATCCTGCATAATTTCGATACGCTCCAGTGTATCTACCTCAGAATGTATGTAACGACAACGAATGTTTACTTTAGTTAAATATTTGGCGAGTTCTTCGGCCATTCTTTTAGTCAGCGTGGTTACTAAAACTCTTTCGTCTAATTCGCAGCGAACCTGAATTTCTTCGATCAGATCATCGATTTGATTCAAACTGGGTCTTACTTCGATAACTGGATCTAATAATCCCGTTGGACGAATAATTTGTTCGACATAAACACCGTCTGTTTTTTGTAATTCGTAATCTGCCGGTGTTGCAGATACATAAATTACCTGGTTCTGTATGGCTTCAAACTCTTCAAATTTCAAGGGTCTGTTGTCCATTGCGGCTGGTAAACGAAAACCGTATTCCACCAGATTTTCTTTACGGCTTCTATCACCTCCGTACATGGCATGAACCTGAGAAACAGTTACGTGACTTTCATCTACAATCATCAAATAATCACTTGGGAAATAATCTAATAAACAGAACGGTCTTGTTCCGGCTTGTCTTCCGTCAAGGTATCTTGAATAATTTTCGATTCCGGAGCAATAACCTAATTCCCGAATCATTTCTAAGTCGAAATTGGTACGTTCCTCAAGTCGTTTTGCTTCGAGATGTTTTCCTATTTCTTTAAAATAATCTACTTGTTTGACTAAATCCTGCTGAATTTCCCAAATGGCACCTTGCAGTACATCGGGAGAAGTCACAAACATATTAGCGGGATAAATAGTAAGTCTTTTGAATTTTTCTATCACTTGTGAGGTCTTCACATCAAATGATTCTATTTCTTCGATTTCATCACCAAAAAAGTGAATTCTAAATGCATCATCGGCATAGCTTGGGTATACTTCGACTGTATCGCCTTTGATTCTGAAAGTTCCCGGATTAAAATCGGCTTCGGTTCTGGCGTACAAACTTTGAACCAGGCTATGAAGTAATTTAGTTCTCGAAATAACCTGATCTCTGGTTATTTCAATTACATTTTTTTTAAATTCAACTGGATTTCCAATACCATACAAACACGAAACAGAAGCAACAACCAAAACGTCCCGACGTCCTGAAAGGAGGGAAGAAGTGGTGCTCAAACGCATCTTTTCAAGCTCTTCGTTAATGGATAAATCTTTTTCGATGAAAACCCCTGTCACAGGCATAAAAGCTTCGGGTTGGTAATAATCGTAGTACGAAACAAAATATTCGACCGCATTATTCGGGAAAAATTGTTTGAACTCAGAATATAATTGCGCTGCCAAAGTTTTATTGTGAGCCAAAACCAAAGTAGGTCTTTGGACTTCCTGAATAACATTCGCAACAGTAAATGTTTTTCCCGATCCGGTAACCCCTAATAATGTCTGGTACTTTTCGCCATCGATGACACCTTGCGAAAGTTTTTCGATTGCTTGTGGTTGATCACCTTTTGGACTATACTCTGAGGATACTTGGAAATTCATTTTTGAATGATGAAAAGATTAGTTTTGTAAAGATACAAAGTTTGAATTCTATATAAAAGCTAAAAAAATGTTGCCACGAATTCACGAATTTTTGCGAATTGTTTTTTTTCTAAATATTGAAATCCTTAAAAGAATATCTCGTAGAGATTAAATGTTGGTAAAAAATAATATGGCAACCTGATATATCTCCCTAGGGACTACACCTTTTTAAGGCTATTCTAAAAAGTTGATCATCGCATCATTTACAATTTTTGACTGATCTATGGATAAAAAATGTCCTGCGTCTTTTATCGTTTGCGTTTTGCCTTTGATTAAATATTTGTTTGCTCTTTCCAGACTTTCTTCGGAATTAATGACATCGTGATCGCCAATTAAAACCAAAACCGGATTGTTGATCGATTTTAATTCATCATCAGAAAACGGATGCATTTTGAGCATACTTGAATTTGATTTTGCGTATTTATTGGCCAGATAAAATTGTCGTTTGTAAACAGGACTAATTTTTTCGGAATGAGTTGAAAAAGTATTTAATGTCTTTCCGAATTTTTTTTCACTTGGGAATAATTTAAGCATTAAAGCAGAAGTTGTTTTACCGACCTTATCTATAAATTTAAAGGTTTGTGCCGGACTTAATAATACTATTTTATCGATTGAATTTCCTTTTTGAGTAGCTAATAAAGTAGCAATCCAGCCACCGCGGGAAGCGCCCGCAATATCGAATTTCTTTAATTTATAATGATCAAAAATTTCATTGTACAAAATCACGATATCTTCTGATGAAAGCGATTTTGAGCTCAATGTTGATTTTCCGGGTTCCATCATAAAATCGATGGCATATATGCGGTGATTTTTGGCTAAAGGTTTAATATTAGGATACCACATCGTAGAGCTGGCGTCCATACCGTGGAGTAAAACCAAATCTTTTCCGTTTTTGGGACCCGCCATAATAACGTGAGCGGTTCCGTAAGTGGTTGTGATGTTTTCTTCAGTATAAGGAATGTTCCAAAGTTTTAAGGCTTTGTCATAAGAATTAATATAAGCTTGTTTTTCGCTTTTGGTTTTGAAAATGTAATCGTCAAATTTTGCTTTTTTACTCGAAGCGCAACTTGTCATTAAAAGCAGTAATACTGCTAATCTGAAGTATAATTTTGGCATAGTAAATTCAATTTTGAGACTAAAGTTACGATTATAGTAAATCAACTATGTATCAAAATTTTGTTTTAAAATATCATAATTTTAAGATTATGCTTTTTTTGATGATAAATAATATACTTGTACCAAAGCTAAAATAGCATTTGGAATGATCACAGGTAAAAGCCATTGTTTAAGATCTCTATAATCATTTAAAAAAATACCATAGATTACAAAACAAATGCAGCCAAACATATTAATGAATCGGATTGCTCTAAGATTTTTTAATAAAAAACCTCCAACAATAAAAAATGATGCGAGATAACCAATATATTCTGCCATAATTTTATTAATTGATTTTGTAATAAATTTACTAAAAACAATTAATAAAGTCAACGTTTTGTATTTAAAGTCAGTATTTTAAAACTTCCACGCCTTTTGTTGGCTTTCACTCAAAAATGTCCAGGCAACAATGCGGCTTGTTTTTTGGCCTTGAGCCATATCGATTGTTTTTATCGAAGAGGCATTTACTTTATTAAGTGTTTTGTAAATGCTCGAGAGGTTTTCTCTTTTTGAAACTAATGTGGTAAACCACAAAGTTTGCATGGCAAATTTTGCGCTTTCGTAAATCATTTGGGTTATAAAACCAATTTCGCCGCCATCACACCATAATTCGGCATTGTGGCCTCCAAAGTTTAAAACCGGATTGGTTTTTTTTCTTTCCTTTGTTAAGTTCGAAACTTTACGAACGGTACTTTGATTTGCGTCTTCGGCAGAAGAATGAAAAGGCGGATTACACATCGTGAAGGTAAAACGATCTTCAGGAGTGATAATATTTTTGAAAATAAATCGGGCTTCGGTTTGCTGTTGTAAACTTATAGCGTCGATTAATTTTGGATTTGCCTCGATAATTTTACTGCAATTTTCTATGGCTTTCTCATCGATATCGGTTCCTACGAAACTCCAGTTGTAAATCGCATTTCCTAAAATAGGGTAGATGCAATTGGCGCCTGTTCCTATGTCCAAACCTAAAACTGAAGATCCTTGCGGAATGATTCCGTTGTTGGTTTCGGCAAGTAAATCAGCCAGGTAATGAATATAATCGGTTCTTCCCGGAATAGGCGGGCAAAGGTAATTTTTAGGAATATCCCAGTTTTGTATGTCGTAATAGGTTTGTAATAAAGCTTTGTTAAGCGCTTTTACAGCCAATGGATTACTGAAATCAATGGTTTCTATTCCGTGAATGTTGATCGCAACGTAAGCTTTTAGCTCAGGACAATTCGCGATAAGAAGTTCGAAATCATAACGGGAACGGTGAAGGTTTCGAGGATGTAAATTGTTTTTTTCGGAATTCTCTGTTGCTTTCATTTTGTAAATTTCCGTGCAAAGATAGTCATTCCTTTCTTAGTGTCTGTGTGTTTAAAATTCCAATGTTTAAAATCTAAATTCCAATAAAAAAAAAACAAATTCCAAATGCGAATTTAAACACATAGAAACATAGATTTTTCTGTTGTTATTTTAGGATACAAAAAAAGCTCGCTTTCTCACATAGCTTTGCTATTGTGATTTAATGCTAGAGTGAAACGACTTTTTTATAGATTTTAAGCTATGTTTCTTTGTGTTTAAATAAAATTTTAGAGACTTTTATTCTAATGAAATAATTAATCCATACATTCCATTAACAACAAATCACCGTCGGTGTGGGTAATGCTGACCAAACCATCCTGAAGAACAGCATTGCTGCTGCCGGTTCGATAGCCAATTGTGAGAGTGTCATCTTTTAGTGGATATAATAAATTGGTCGAATTAATTCCGTTTACAACTCCAATTGGAATCAATGAAATGGGCGTTTTTGCGGTATACCATTTCTCGAATTTAGTGGGTAACAAAAATATTTTTGAATGATCGTCGAGAATTACAATTTTAAGCAAATTGCGGTAACGAACGATATTGGTAAGGTTGGTAATGGTATGATCGGCACGTTTACCGGTGGCCCAAACTACATTTACGGCCGGAATTTCTCTCTCCATTAGGTAATCAAATGCTTTTTCTAAATCGGTTTTATCCTGATCAGGAGTATGTATAATTTCGATAGGATATTGTGATGTTTTGTAAATTTCAGGATCAAAACCACGGTCGAAATCTCCTAAAAGGACATCGACTTTTATGCCTAAATCAATCACTCTTTCTATGGCTGAATCCAGCACGATAACCAGTGGCGACCATTCGAGCAATTGTCCTAATAATTCAGGGTTGCATGCTGCTCCGTTGGCAATAATTAAAGCGGGTTCCTGGTCGTCGCGTACGATATGGTGTGAAGACATTTAGTTTTTGATTTGAAATGTGCTGCAAATGTACGAAAGGAAAGGATTTTAGAGGTTAGATTTTAGATTTTAGATTTTTTTATCGTTGTGATGTTTTGTTTTACCATTAAGATATTAAGAAAGTTAAGTTTTTCCTGCTTAATGTAACTTAATGCCTTAATGGTTATTTTTTTTTGCCACAGATTATTAAGATTAAAAGGATTTTAACTGGTTTGTGTTTAAGATATCCAAACTTAATTACCTTAATGGTAAAAAAAACTATTTTGATGCTTTAAAAGCGATAGCGTCAACTTCGATTTGCATTCCGTCGATGGCAAGTTTAGGAACGGGAATTAAGGTGCTGGCAGGGAAGGATTTGTTTTTCCATACTTTGCGGATTTCTTCGTTCCATACTTTTAGTTTTTCTGGTGAATGATTAACGATGAGAATGGTAATTTTCATGATGTTTTCCGGTTTTAGATTATAGCTGTCTAAAACCGTTACAATGTTTTTTAAGGCAACCTGAGTTTGTTCTCTAAAATCATTGCTTAAAGTATGTTCTTTTCCTAATCCTCCGCTTTGCCCGGAAATATAAACGAATTCTCCTGGTGTAGAAACGGATGAGGCGTGGCTAAAACCGTATGGAGTTGGATCGAATAGTGGTTCAGGATTTTTAAACATTTGTGCTTTTGCCGTAAAGGCACAAAGTGAAAATAGTGTAAAAAGTAAATGTTTCATGTTCTCGAAATTTTGAATTAATTGTTTGCAAAGTTTGCTTAATTCTAATTTCTAAACCTTTACATATGTTGAGAGTTTTTTTAGTATTCAGTCGCAGTCTTTAAACTAAAGCAACCTTCGGTGGTAATTGATTTGTCCTAAATGATAGGCCAGGTGTGTGGAGAGATGAACCAAAAAGAAACCTGTTGTCATTTCTTTTTCGAATACAATTTGCGGGTAAATGGCTTCAAGATCAGTTTCTGTTAAACTATCAAAAGTGTTATTAACCACTACAATAGTCTCTTCTATTTTGGTTATTAACTCTGATTTGGGAATGTTTTTTAATGAAAATTCTAAAGGACGATCCCGAATATAAGTTGTTTTTCCAATTTCTGCTCCAATATAAGTATTGATGTTCCCAATCAGATGCAAACAAAGATTTCCGGCAGAATTCGAGATGTTTTTATCAACCGCCCAAATCTTATTTTCGTCCTGATAGGATTCGATTTCAGCTTTTAATTTATTGAGGTCACGGTTAAAGAGTGATTTTAGGGTTTCAATTAGCATGGCTTTGAATTTTACTTGTTATAGGAATCCAGATTTCTTCTTTAGAATCAGGATCTTCTTTTTTATACTGATCTCCCATTACGGCAAAATGGGGTCTTTCATCTACTGTATATGCTGAATTAGGAAGCCATTCTACAAAAATAGAATGATAGGTTTTATGTCCTTCGCTTTGGGGACCTTTATGTATAAAAACAGCATATAATCCAGTTGGGATTATTAAGGTTTCCATTTCTGAAGGAATCGTATCAAAATCAGAAACTTCGACTGCCGCCCATTTTTGAAAGCTGTTACTGGGATCGAAATTGTCAAAATGTCCGTTGGGAAAAACTTCGAGTGAATATAAATTCGAATCAACAGAATTCTTGATTTCTTTTCGTTTTGGCATGAAGGAACTCCATAATTGAAACGTTTTGTTTTCGATAAACGACATATCAATGTGTTTGCCAATTAGTTTTTTTTCGGATAAAATTTCAATTCTGGCTTCCATTATATTAATTATTGAATTTTGTATTTTTTTATGTCGATTTCGCTAAGAGAAAAATAACCCAGCGGATAATTGGCTTTATCAGTTGTATTGATGATATTTCCTTTTACCGTTGCAGGAGGGGATTGAAAAGGTCCGCCAGAATTGCTTCCGGCAATGCTTACCAATATGCTCATGTAGTTATAGTATTGTTTTGAAATCCCGTAATGTGTCATTTCGACTTCGTCTCCTGCTTTTAATTCGTCATCATCTGATGAGCTGAAAAATTCATTTCCCTGAAAAAACTTATCCTCACTAACATAATAAGTAGATGTAACTTTGTTAGAATAAACATATTTAAATAAATAGAAGTTGTCTGCATCAGCTGGGTCATTAAAGAAAGCTTTGGTTTCAATATCTTTTCCTGTAAAACCACCTTCGTTATTTTGTTCGATTCGGGTAATTGGCGCCACTGATTTTAATGTTTCAGTAGCAGTATAAGTATTCCCGTTACTGATTACAGTTAGAGTGTAATTTTCGTCAATTACAGGAATAAAGTTTGCACATACATATCGTCCGGTTTTTTGAACTTCGACAAAGTTAAATTGTTCGTTTTTGCTGTTTTTTATAAAAATGGTGGCACCTGAAACTGTTGGAATTACGTTTTCGAAATAGCCCGTTGTGGTAGACAATTTTACAGTTTGCTGTTTTCCTGTGGTTCCTTTTTGCCAGTTTATAGCCGCTTCGATTACTAATTTTGGAGGTGCAGTGTCGAGATCAACATCGACAACTTCCTCACAGCTTGCCAGGAGAATCGAAATAAAAAGTGCCATTAATAAGGTTGCTTTTTTCATGATATATCTTTTGTTTCTTTTTAGGGAAAGTTGTTTTAAAATTTAAAATTATAACTAACAGCAGGAACAATTCCAAAAATAGAGGTTTGTACAGCTTCATTGGCTCCGGTGTCAACATTTTGGCGAAAGTTGATAGACGCGGCATTATGACGGTTGTATAAATTGTAGATACTAAAAACCCATTCGCCTTTCCAGTTTCTGTCTTTGTTTTTTCTTGGTGTTAGCGTTGCCGAAATGTCTAAATGGTGATACGCCGGCAAACGATTTTCGTTTCTTTGTCCGTAATTTGGGATTGTAATTCCTAAATATTCGTATTGACTGTTTGGATACGAAACAGGCTGACCCGATTGCAAAGCAAAGTTAGCGCCAAATGACCATTTCTCGTTTAAGGTATAAGCCGATGTAACTGCTAAATTGTGTGTTTTATCGTAAGCAGAATTGTACCATTGTCCATTATTGATTCCGGTCTCTTCAGGAGTTCTTCCCGGAGTTTGTTGTTGTGATTTTGATAGCGTATAGGAAATCCATCCATTGAGTTTACCTTCGTTTTTCTTTATCATAAATTCTACGCCATAAGAACGCATACGTCCGTTAAGGATAACTTGCTCTATAGCGTTATTGGCAATCAAATCGGCACCATCGATATAATCCAATCTGTTTTGAATTTTTTTGTAATAGGTTTCAATCTCTAAAGAATATGCACCATCCTTAATATTTCTAAAATAACCCAAGGCTATCTGATCTGCAATTTGTGGTTTGATATAATTGTCACTTGGCATCCAGACATCAAGCGGGGTAGGCGATGAGGTATTGGAAATTAGTTGAAGATATTGCGCCATTCTGTTATAACTCGCTTTTATCGATTGATCATCGTTTAATTGATAAGAAGCTGAGAATCGAGGTTCTAAATTATTGTAACTCTGAATTTCTTTATTCTTACCGAAATATTTAGTCGATGTAGGTGTTGCTTTTTCATAAATCTGCATATTACTATTGAAAATAACTGGTTCATTATTATCATAATAATTGATTGTCGAAGCTCCTAAACGATAAAATAGACTATAGCGTAATCCGTAAGAAATCGTAATTTTTTTCGAAAGCTGATTTTCTGCTTCAAGATAAACAGAGGGTTCAAAAGCATATTTTCTATCTAACTGATCCGGATTAATTCCTGATGTATCGTTACTTGGTTTGATCGTTCCGGGATTGAATTGGTAATAAATTCCGTTTACACCGTAATTCAGTTTGAATTTATCTGAGATATAGTTTTTGAAATCGTATTTGATATTGTAGTTCTTGATTCCCGAATCCCATTTAAAGCCTACAAGATCTAAGTCTAAACCATAATAGTAATCACTATAAATCAAAGATAAATTCGCAAATAATTTATCAGAATACAAATGATTCCAACGCAGGTTTAAAGTGGCGTTTCCGTATGTATTGGTAAAACTTTTATTCAGGCTAAAAACGTCCCGACCGAAATAACCGGATAAATACAAGCTGTTATTCTCGTTTAGTTTATAACTTAATTTTGTGTTTAAATCATAAAAATAAGCCGAGTTGTCTTTTTGATCTTCTGACAATTTTAAAAATAAATGGGCATACGAAGCCCTTGCGCCAATTAAGAAGGAACCTTTGTCTTTTACAATTGGACCCTCGGCAAGAATTCTACTTGAAATTAATCCGATTCCTCCATTTACATGAAATTCTTTACTGTTTCCGTCTTTTTGATAAATATCCAAAACAGATGAAGCTCTTCCGCCGTAGCGTGCAGGGATTCCGCCTTTGTATAATTTTAAATCTTTAATGGCATCAGGATTAAAAACAGAGAAAAAACCAAAGACGTGAGAAGAGTTAAAAATAGTTGCCTCGTCTAATAAAATTAAGTTTTGATCTGCTCCACCGCCCCGAACATTAAATCCTGAAGCGCCTTCGCCGGCATTTGTAACTCCGGGAAGCAGCAAAATCGATTTAAGAACATCGACTTCGCCCATTACTACGGGCATTTTTTTTATGGTGGCAATAGAGAGTTTATTGGCACTCATTTCAGGCGATTTAATATTGATTTTGCCTCTGTTGTCTTTTATTACAACTTCCTGAAGCTCTTGGCCACCTTCATGAATTGCAAAATTGTTTTTGGTATTTTGATTTAAGACAACCGTTTTTTGAATGGTTTGATAACCTACATAACTAATCTCGATGTCATGTTCGCCTTTGGGAACAGTTAGCGAATAGAAACCGTATTCATTGGTAGTAGTTCCTATTTTTAAAGCAGGAATATAAAGATTTACGCCAATTAGGGTTTCATTGTTTTTAAAGTCAGTAATGGTTCCGCTTAAAGTAAATTTTTCCTGAGAAAATGAAGTTAAAGTCGTTATAAGGAGAATAAAAATAAGGCCAATTTTTTTTGTAATCATTGTCTTGTATTTGAAGCACATAGTTAATAATTCTTACTAAATATAACTACGGAACGTTTGTTAAACATTAGTTAAGAATATTCTCTTTTTGTTACAGGTTCTCAAGGCTTTAATGTTTCTTAATTTAATTCCAAAAAAAAAGACAACCCTTTAAAGTTGTCTTTTTTATGATTGATCTTAAAGATACAAATGCATCTTTTAGGATTGATTATTTTATTTCAGCAATAATTGCGTTGAATGTTGCACTAGGACGCATTGCTTTGCTTACTAACTCAGGAGTTGGCTGATAGTAACCACCAAGAGTTTGAGGTTTTCCCTGTGCACCAATTAATTCAGCATCGATTTTAGCTTCGTTAGCTTCAAATTGAGCAGCAATTGGAGTAAAGATTGCTTTTAATTCAGCATCTTTATTTTGAGCTGCCAAAGCTTGTGCCCAGTAGTAAGCAAGGTAGAAATGAGAACCACGGTTATCAATCTGACCCACTTTACGTGCCGGAGATTTATCGTTTGCTAAGAATTTGTCGTTAGCTTCGTCAAGAGTTTCAGATAAAACAATTGCTTTAGAGTTGTCTAAAGTTTGTCCTAAATGCTCTAAAGAGGCACCAAGAGCTAAAAATTCTCCTAATGAATCCCAACGTAAATATCCTTCTTCAGTAAATTGTTCAACGTGTTTAGGAGCAGATCCTCCGGCACCAGTTTCGAACAATCCACCACCATTCATTAACGGAACGATAGATAACATTTTAGCTGAAGTTCCTAATTCTAAGATTGGGAATAAGTCAGTTAAGTAATCACGTAAAACGTTTCCTGTTACCGAGATAGTATCTAAACCTTTAATAATTCTGTCTAAAGTGAATTCTGTAGCAGCAATTGGATTTAAAATACGAATATCAAGATTTGTTGTATTGTGATCTTTTAAATATTTTTGAACTTTTGTGATCAATTCTCTGTCATGCGCTCTGTTTTCGTCTAACCAGAAAACAGCCGGAGTATCAGATAAACGAGCTCTGTTTACAGCCAGTTTAACCCAGTCCTGAATAGGAGCATCTTTTGCCTGACACATTCTGAAAATGTCATTAGTTTCAACATCTTGCTCCATTAAAACTGCTCCTTTGTTGTCTACTACTCGAACAACTCCGTCAGCTTTTATCTGGAAAGTTTTATCATGAGATCCGTATTCTTCCGCTTTTTGAGCCATCAAACCTACGTTAGGAACACTTCCCATTGTTTTAGGATCAAAAGCACCATGTTTTTTACAGAAATCAATAGTAGCGGTATAAATTCCTGAATAAGCGCGATCCGGAATAACAGCAAGAGTGTCTTGTTGTTTACCATCTTTATTGTACATCTGTCCAGAAGTACGAATCATTGCAGGCATAGAAGCATCAACAATAACATCAGATGGAACGTGTAAGTTTGTAATTCCTTTATCAGAATTTACCATTGCAAGAGCTGGTCCGTTTTCGATAGCTTTAGTAATATCAGCTTCTACTTCTGCTTGTTCAGGTCTTCCTGCAATTTTTGCATAGATATCACCTAAACCGTTTCTTGTATCAATGTTTAATTCAGCAAATAAAGTTGCATATTTTTTGAAAAGATCAGCAAAATATACCTCGACAATAGCGCCAAAGATAATTGGATCCGAAACTTTCATCATGGTAGCTTTTAAGTGCACAGAAAGTAAAATACCTTCTTTTTTTGCATCAGCGATTGCATCAGCAACAAAGCTTTTTAAAGCTTTTAAGTGCAATACAGAACTGTCTATTATTTCACCAGCTTTAAGAGGAGTACTTGCTTTAAGAACAGTTGTTGTACCGTCTTTTGCTACCAATTCGATTTTTACGTCATTCGCTTCAGCAACAGTAAGTGATTTCTCACTTCCGTAGAAGTCACCATTTGGCATTGAAGCCACTTTAGTTTTAGAATCAGCAGACCATGCACCCATCGAGTGTGGATTTGCTTTTGCAAAGTTCTTAACTGCTCTAGGAGCTCTACGGTCAGAGTTACCTTCACGTAAAACAGGATTTACAGCAGAGCCTAAAACTTTAGCGTATTTTGCTTTAGTTTCTTTTTCAGCATCGTTTTGAGGATCTTCCGGAAAATCAGGGATTTTGTAACCGTGAGATTGTAATTCAGCAATAGCCGCTTTTAATTGAGGTACTGATGCAGAAATGTTTGGTAACTTGATGATGTTCGCTTCAGGTTGTGTCGCTAATTGACCCAATTCCGCCAAAGCATCTCCAGTTTTTTGAGCATCTGTTAAAACTTCCGGGAAATTTGATAAAATTCTACCTGCCAAAGAGATGTCTCTAGTTTCAATTGCAATACCAGCAGTAGCAGTAAATGCCTGAACAATAGGTAGAAAAGAATAAGTCGCTAATAATGGCGCCTCATCAGTTAAGGTGTAATAGATTTTTGAATTCTGTGTCATTTTTTTTTTTTTTTTTATAATCGTATTGCCAGGATGCAGCAATGTAAAAGGTATAGTCGGCTCAGAATGAGCGGAGCAAATATAATAAAAACAGTCCGAAAACGGTATAGTTTTCCTGATAAATGCCGAAATTATCAGATTGTTATTACGGCGTCTTTAAATTGTCAAATCGATTGTTTTGGTATTAAAAAATTACAGTTTTGATATTTTGAAAATAAGGCGTAAAAAAAAACTCGTTTCAAATGATATGAAACGAGTTTTTTATAACAAATAGATAAATGATTATCTTCTTTTATCTTTAATCTTAGCTTTTTTACCAGTAAGTTCTCTGAAGTAGAAAATTCTAGCTCTACGAACAGCTCCTTTTTTGTTGATTTCAATTTTCTGTAAAGCTGGTAAGTTTACTGGGAAGATACGCTCAACTCCAATAGCTCCAGACATTTTACGGATAGTAAAAGTTTCTGTGTTACCAGAACCTCTTCTTTGAATAACAACTCCTTTAAAAAACTGAGTTCTTGTTTTTTCACCCTCTTTAATTTCGTAGTAAACTGTGATAGTATCTCCAGCTCCGAAAACAGGGAAATCTTTTTTAGCAACTAATTCGTTTTGAACGAATTTCATTAAATCTGCCATGATATCTTGTAATTATGGTTTTTTTATATAGAGCAACATTCACGGATCTCGCCAGAGGTTAGTCTAATTCGGGTGCAAATGTAGAAAATAATTATGAATTATAAATTGTAAATTATAAATTATTTTAACTTGTTGATAAAAAGGTTATTAGTCTTAGTTTTCAGTGTCAGCTTTTATCAAGCAATCAAATTCATTGAAAACTGTGACTGCGACTGAAAACTAATCATGCCCTTCAAGTAAATCCGGTCTTCTGTTCTTAGTATGTTCATATGCCATATCTTCACGCCATTTGTCAATTTTGGCAAAATGACCGCTGGTTAAAACCTCAGGGACTTTCCATCCTTTATAATCTGCAGGTCTTGTATATATGGGGCCTGAAAGTAAATTATCCTGAAAACTATCTGTTAATGCTGAGGTTTCATCACTCAATACACCGGGAATTAACCGAATTAAAGCATCAGATAAAACCAGGGCTCCTAATTCTCCTCCGGATAAAACGTAATCTCCAATCGAAATTTCTTTGGTGATAAAATGATCGCGTACGCGTTGATCTACTCCTTTATAATGTCCACATAAAATGATAATGTTTTGATACATCGACATAGTATTGGCCATTTTTTGATTTAGCGTCTCGCCGTCAGGGGACATATATATAATTTCGTCGTATTCCCGTTCGTTTTTTAAATGTGTTATACAGGCATCAATTGGCTGAACTGTCATTACCATTCCGGCGCCTCCTCCAAAAGGATAATCATCGACACTTTTTTGTTTGTTTGTAGTATAATCACGTAAATTATGAAAGTGTACTTCGACCAAACCTTTGTCTATGGCACGTTTCATAATTGAAGCCTCAAAGGGACTTCTTAATAATTCAGGCAAAATCGTTATAATGTCAATTCGCATTTTTTCTCTTAAAATAGTTCTAGGCCTCAAAGATACAAAGTTAATTTTTGGAATTTTAATGATAAGGAAAATGAGAATTCTTAATAAGTAATTAAAATACAGATCACTAATTGTGAATATAATAATTTAGGGCTTAATGATTTGTTAGACAGTTAAATACATGGGTGTTGTGTGAATTAAAAATGTTTTTGTGTAATTTTATAAAGCCTCTTTTCGTCTAATATTATATTGTAAAATCATTACTTAAAAAATAATTATTAGGATAAGAAAAATACTTCTGTTACTTGCAATTTTCATTTTGCATTCCTGCTCGTCCTCAAAAAACGCCGGTGAGAAATGGGTGGGTGAAACTAAAAAAAATCTAATAAAGAGTTGGGCAACACCAATTCGAAGCATTGATAATGCTGAGCAAGGTGAAATTCTTATTTATGGAGAACAAGTTTATGCGAATGTAAACAATGAAGAAGGGGCAAGAATAGCAGGTCCAAATCATTGGGATTACACTTATATATATGTAAATCAAGGAAGGGAAAATTTATTCGTCAAAAAGGATAAACAGCAGCATACACCTCAGGAACTTGTTGTGAAATAATTATTTACAAGTTTATTTATCTTAGAGATTGTAATTTGCCATTGCAATCTCTATTTTTTTTTATATATTTAAATCATTGTAAGTTGATTTGTAATGATTTAAAGATGAATTATGAAAAAAGTAATAATCATTGTTGTCGTTTTTCTAGTTATTTCCTGCAATAATCAAAATCCGTCAAAACCTATGAATATTTCAGAAAACCAGAAAGTAGTCAAACAATATTTTGAGTATTTTAATGATCATGACTGGAAAAAGATGGCAGAAATGTATACCCAAACGGCAGATTTTAAAGATCCTTCTTTAGGACCGGGAATTGTAAGGCAATCGCGCGAACAAATACAAAATAAATATGCAGAATTGAATAAAATATTTCCTGATTTGCATGATAAAGTACTTCAAATTTATCCTTCGGGGGAAAAACATATCATTGTAGAATTTGTTTCAACAGGAACAGGGCCGGATAATTCTAAATTCGAATTGCCTATTTGTACAATATTTACAATTGAAAACGGATTAATTACAAAAGATTTTACTTATTTCGATAATTTTGAGGAATGAAAAAAATAATCCTCTTCCTTGTTATATTATTTTGTTCCTGTAGTAAAGAAAAAGTAAAAGAAACCCGAAAAGATACTTTAAATGATACTTCAAAAGAAATTCCTGTGGAGACGTCATATTTTAAACAAATTAAAAGTAATGACGTTAAATTGGGTGAACCTGTTTATGGAGATTGGTTGTATAGCCGTAAAGAGAAAGGACAAACTTTTGATCAGTATTTCCGGTCTAAACATATCGTTCCAACAAAAGAAGCGAATATTATTTATATTCGGCCTATCGGGAATTTTAATGCTTTGCAAAACAAACAAATTGCGCTTCTCGATGAATATTTAGAAATTTACTTTCAATTAAAAACAAAAACATTAGACCCGATTTCTAATGATGTAGTTCCAAATTCTTCCAGAAGAATGAGTTATGGTCATGAGCAGTTATTGGCCGGTTATCTTTTGAATGATGTTTTAAAAGATGAAAAACCTTTAAAAAGAATTGCTTTAATGGGGCTTTCAGAACTGGATTTGTATCCTAAGGCCGAATGGAATTATGTTTTTGGTCTGGCTTCTTATCGCGATAAAGTGGGCGTGAGTTCAATTTACAGATTACAGGATGGCGAATTAACATCTGCAAATTTTAATCTGTGCTTATCGCGATTACTTAAAATAAGTTCCCACGAAATAGGACATATGTTTGGGCTGCATCATTGTATCAATGCAAATTGCGTCATGAATGGTACCAATAGTATGGATGAAACCGACAGGCATTCGATACGATTGTGTTCTGTTTGCCAAAGAAAACTCAATTCCTGTATAGCATACGATAATGAAAAGAGATTAACTAATTTAAAAAAATACTTTAAAAAGAATAACTTAATCGACGGTTTTGATTTGATGAAAAAAGATCTTGAGGTTATTCAATAAATAGACATGAAAAAAATAAAAATATTTGCCATAACAGGCAGCACCAGAAATAATTCCAGCAATTATAAACTTTTAAAATTTATTTCAGAACAAATTAAAGATTCATTTGAGGTTGAAATATTTGAAGGTTTGGCTCAATTGCCTCATTTTAATCCGGATCTGGATACCGAAAATCTGCCTGAAGAGGTTGTTTCTTTTAGAAATAAAATTGCAAAAGCTGATGGAGTTATCATTTGTACTCCGGAATATGTTTTCAGTTTGCCGGGAAGTTTGAAAAATGCATTAGAATGGTGTGTTTCTACTACTATTTTTTCAGGTAAAAAGGTCGGATTAATAACGGCTTCTGCTTCTGGTGAAATGGGACATGAGCAACTGATTTTAATAATGAAAACGCTGGAAGCTAACCTAAAAGAGGAGACGCAATTATTAATATCTGGTATTCGTGGAAAAATTAATGAGAATGGGGAAATTACAAATGTAGAAACCAGTGATAATCTGAAAAACTTTATACATCATTACGAAAATCAATTTTCAGTATCTTAACAATTAATTAATTAGTTTTACTTTTCATCTTTTTAAATAAAAATGATCACACGAAGAAACTTTGTAATAAACACAAGCCTGGCTGCAGCAACAGTTTTGGCTTTACCATCATTAGCTTTTACTATGGATAAAAAAGAAATAGGTTTGCAATTATACACCTTGCGTGACGAACTTCCAAAAGATGTAAAATCAACTTTAGAGAAAGTCGCAAAAGCGGGATATAAAACAGTCGAAACATATGGTTTTTCTATAAAAGATCAGTTTTGGGGATTGACTCCAATTGAGTTAAAAAAAATCTTAGATGCAAATCATTTAAAAACTCCAAGCGGACATTATAATTTAGGAAGCTTTTTATATGATGGAAATTTAGAAGAAGTTAAAGCTGCGATTGAAGCTGCTCAGATTTTAAAAAACGAATATTTAACCGTTCCCTGGGTTGATGAACCTTATAGAAATGATTTTCATAAGATTGCTGCTCGTTTAAACGAAGCCGGAAAAATGTGCGTAGCTGCTGGTTTAAAATTAGCGTATCATAATCATGATTTTGAGTTTAAAAAACAGGACGGAATTACGGGATATGAAATTTTATTGAAGGAAACAGATCATGATTTAGTTTCTTTTGAATTGGATTTGTATTGGGTGGTTCGCTCAGGAAATGATCCCATTAAATTATTCAAAGAAAATCCGGGACGTTTTAAATTGTGGCATGTAAAAGATATGGATAAAGTAAATCCTGCTTTGAATACAGAAATAGGTTCAGGGCCTATTGACTTTAAAACTATTTTTAAAGAGGTAAAACAATCCGGAATGAAACATTTTTTTGTGGAACAAGAGAATAATTATAATCCCAATGCTTTTGAAGCGATTAAAAAGAGCTATGATTTTATTTTAAAAGAATTGATTTAGGTTGAAATAATTTAAAAATGTATTTTTGTAGGAATAAAAGTAGAAAGACATGCAAAGTTTCGGAACAAGCAAAGAATTTATAAAAGGAGATGACATAGAGTGGGAAGTAGTAGGTGAAGGTATCAAACGCAAAATCCTGGCCTATGATGACAGAGTAATGTTGGTGAATGTCCATTTCGAAAAAGGGGGAATTGGTACTTTGCACGAACATTATCATACTCAGGTTACTTATGTTTCGAGCGGTAAATTTGATGTAACTATCAACGGAGTTACACAAACTTTAAAAGAAGGCGATAGTTTTTATATTCCGCCTCATGCGATTCATGGTGTAGTTTGTTTAGAAAGCGGACTTTTAACAGATGTTTTTAGCCCGATTCGTGAAGATTTTATGCAGCCATAAGGGTTTAAAAATCAATAATATCTTGGGAATAATCTTCTGATTTGTTTCAAGATTTGAAAAATTTATAGATTTTTTAAAGTTTTGATAAAGATTAGATTGGTATTTTTGCAAAATGAATTTATCCAAAACGAATGTCTTATTTATGGCAGCTTGCACTGGACTTATAGTTGCAAATCTGTATTACTGCCAACCCTTAATTGTATTAATTGCCAACGAATTTAAAATTCCTGAAGCCAGCGCGGGAACAATAACGTATCTAACTCAGGCCGGTTATGCTATCGGATTGTTTTTTATGGTTCCGTTGGGAGATAAACTGGAGCGAAAAAAGCAAATCCTGATTACCACTTTTGCCTCGGTCATTGCCTTAATTCTTGCTGCAACGGCAAAAAGTTTCTTTCTTTTACAAATAGCTTCTTTATTAATCGGAATCACTTCGATCGTACCACAGCTTATTTTGCCTTTGGCTGCATCGTTAAGTGCGCCCGAACAACGAGGAAAAGTTGTAGGAACCATCATGAGTGGATTACTTGTTGGTATTCTATTATCAAGAACTTTAAGCGGATTTATTGGTCAGGTTCTGGGCTGGAGATCGATGTTTTATATCGCATCGGGAATTTGTCTTTTGATCTTTTTTGTTATTCAGAATAAATTCCCGGTCAATAAACCTCAGTTTCAGGGAACTTACGGCCAGCTTATTAAATCTCTTTTTACACTTATAAAAACAGAGCCTGTTTTGCGTGAAGCCACGATGATTAATGTGTTTAGCTTTGCTCAGTTTGGAGCATTCTGGACTACAATGGTTTTATTGCTTTCAGGAGAACCTTTTGGTTTTAATAGTGCTACAATTGGTTTATTCGGAATTGTAGGTGCTTCAGGAGCTTTAGCGGCGCCTTTAGTGGGGAAAATGGGAGATAAAGGAGGTTCCAGAGTAGCTGTGGGTTATGGTTGTTTATTGATTTTAATTAGCTTTTTGGTTTTTTATTTTTCAATAGAAAGCGTCATCGGAATTGCCATTGGAATCGTTTTTATCGACATAGGGATCCAGGGGGTTCATATCTCAAACCAAACCAGAGTATATTCGTTGCTTCCCGAAGCCAGAAACAGGTTAAATACTGTATTTATGTCGTTTAGCTTTTTAGGAACAGCAGCCGGATCAGCTTACGGATTATTATTATGGAAATTAGGCGGATGGCATGCCGTAACTATTGGGTGTGTTGGATTATCAGCTTTAGCATTTACAGTTTACGGTCTTACTTATAAATCAAAATCTAAAAAATAGAAAGCGCAAATTGATATAAAATTAATTTGTAAATTTGCAATCAAATAAAAAATAACAACATGGAAAACGGAATATACGCTAAATTCAACACTAGTAAAGGTTCGATTTTAGTAAAACTAACTCACGATTTAACACCGGGAACTGTAGGGAATTTTGTAGCTCTTGCAGAAGGAAATATGGAAAATAAGGTAAAACCTCAAGGACAAAAGTTCTATGACGGTCTAACATTTCATAGAGTAATTCCTGATTTCATGATTCAGGGTGGATGCCCAAAAGGAACTGGAACTGGAGATCCTGGATATAAATTTGATGATGAATTTCACCCAAGTTTAAAACACGATCGTCCGGGAGTTTTGGCAATGGCAAATTCAGGACCTGCAAGTAACGGTTCTCAGTTTTACATCACTCACGTTCCAACTTCTTGGTTAGACGGAAAACACACTGTTTTTGGTCATGTAATCGAAGGTCAGGATATCGTTGATGCTGTAGCTCAGGGTGATGCTTTAGAAAGTGTTGAAATTATCAGAGTTGGAGAAGAAGCAGAGAAATTTAATGCTATTGAAGCTTTTGTAGGTTTAAAAGGGGCCCGTCTAAAAAGAGATGCAGCTTTAAAAGCAGAATCTGAAGCAAAAATGGAGCAATTGGCTGCAGGTTTTGATAAAACAGAAAGCGGTTTACGTTATAAAATGATTAATAAGGGAGATGGTAAAAAAGCTGAAGCTGGTAAAACTGTTGCAGTTCATTACGAAGGATCTTTAGAAAACGGAAAAGTTTTTGATTCATCTTACCCACGTAAAAAACCAATCGAATTTAGATTAGGTCAGGGACAGGTTATCGAAGGATGGGACGAAGGTATTGCTTTATTACAAGTAGGTGATAAGGCTCGTTTTGTAATCCCGTCTGATTTAGCTTACGGTGCTTCAGGTGCAGGAGGAGTTATCCCACCACACGCAACTTTGATTTTTGACGTTGAATTAATGGATGTAAAATAAGAAAGTAACATACAATTTAGTATTGTTTTAAATAATAATCCCATAGGCTACGGCGTATGGGATTTTTTTATATTTACTTAAAAATATAGAAAAACAATGAAATCAAAAATCTTAATCCTTGCTGCTGCAGTGTTGCTTTTAGTTTCGTGCGGAACTCAAAAAACAGCTTCGGTTGCAACGACAGAACCAGCTGCTCCGGTAGCCGAAACAAAAGCCGTAGCATTAACGCCTGAATTGGCAGAAGGCAAAAATTTGTATGAAAACAGTTGTGCAAGATGTCATAAATTGTATGACGCAAACAAATTTACTCAGGACGAGTGGAAACCAATTTTAACAAGGATGCAGAAAAAAGCGAAGTTAGATGATACCCAAATGGTTTCGATATCAAATTATATAAACTCTCAATTGTAAGAAGTTTATAATTGTAGATTCATAAGACTATGCAGTAAATTATTTATTGGATAGTTTTTTTTATTTAAAATAGGACATAAAAAAACACCTTCACAAGTGAGGTGTTTAAAAAAATTAAGAGTTTTCTTCAGCTGTATTAGTAACGGAAACTATTTTTAGTGTTTTTATTCCAGCCGGTAATTCCCAATCAACTTCGTCATTTTCTTTAAATCCAATAATAGCAACACTTAAAGGAGCGAGTATTGAAATTTTACTTTGTTTTAAATCTGCAAATGATGGCAAAACGATCTGAATTTTCATTTGTTTCTTAGCTTTTACATCTTCGATTGTTACATAAGAATTGATTCTTATAACCGAGTTATCCAGTTCGCTTTCTTTACTGATTACAGCTCTGTCTAATTCTTGCGAAAGCTGATTGGCTTCTTTGGCGTTTGTTGAATTTTTACTTTTTGATATCAATTCTCTTAAAAAATGATAATCTGTTTTACAGAAAGTGGGTATTGGTTTCATAACTATGTTTTATTTTATTATTAATTTATTTTGAATGTCAGTGTTTTTGTTTAATTTCTTTTTACAGGCTTATAAATGCATAATTTCTATTTCAAAATGCGTTATGCAAATCGAAATTTTAAATAATGTATGTTTTGGAAATTTTTGATTGAAAAAACCAAAAAATTACTTGAGAGAGAATTTACTCTTTCAAATAAAATAAATGATTAAATCGTGGTATAAATCCTCCGCCTGAAAGAAGAAATTTTGAAATAGACGGAGGCCTAATTGATAAAGGCCTTACTATGACTAATAAATACAGCAGTAAGCGGCTTTCTTGTTAGAGAAAACAGCAGGGTAAAGTCTGTAAATATATTTATAGTGCTCACAATGAGAATAATTAATTTGATCTGCAAAGATAGGTAAACTTTTTGAAATAGCTATAATTGTTTATTTCCATTTAATATTGCAGCCCAAACTTGGCTTTTGCGGCTCCTTTAAACTTCTGTTGTATATAAGGGCATCAATGGCGCTTCGAAGATCAGTTCCGCTTAAAGGAATTCCGTTTCCGGGCCTTGAATCATCGAGCTGACCACGGTAAAACAATCTGTCCTGATCGTCAAATAAATAGAAATCAGGAGTACATGCCGCATCATAAGCTTTGGCAACTTGCTGGCTTTCATCATATAAATAGGGGAAATCTATTTTATTGTGAAAAGCAAACTCCGTCATTAATTCCGGCGAATCCTGAGGATATTTTTCGACATCATTACTGGAGATGGCAACAACTCCAAGTCCTTGCACGCGATAATCATTGGCAATCATGACAACTTCGTTAATAACATGAAGCACAAAGGGACAATGATTGCAAATAAAAACCACTAAGGTTCCTTTTGAGCCTTTTAAATCTTCAAATGAATATACATTATTAGAATTAGTGTCTTTTAGTTTAAAGCCCGGAGCAATTGTTCCAAGAGGTAACATATTCGAAGGAGTGCGTGCCATTTTTATACAAAATTAGTTATTCAAAAATAACTTTAATATTCTGTAAAAGAAAGAAGACAAGAGCAAAAAAAATATCCAAAGAAGATTTTATAAAAGTTCTTTGGATATTCCTGACCAATAGTATTGATTTACGAATTCAAAAAGTTCAGTAAATCATTATTTAATTTGTCTTTATCTGTATAGAATAATCCGTGCGGTGCGCCTTCATAAACAATATAAGTATTTTCACCAATGGCTTTGGCTGCTTTTTTTGATGTAAGTTCAATAGGAACAATTTTGTCATCATCGCCGTGAATAATTAAAGTCGGAACTTTTATAAAATCCAATTCTTCTCTAAAATCAGTATATGAAAAAGATTCAGCACATTTTAGAGTTGCGCGGGGAGATGCAAAAGAACATAGGGTCCTGTAGTATTCCAGCAAAGGAGTGCTTAGAGGTTTATTGATGATATTGATTCCGAAAAAAGTTTTTCCAAAATTATCTACAAATCCAATTCTGTCTTCTTTAATTGAATTTGCTGTAGTTTCGCTTTTTTCTTTTGGATGTCCATCAGGATTATCACTTGTTTGTAATAAAAACGGAACTACCGACGAGATTAAAGCTGCTTTTGTAACTCCTTTTCCGCCGTAACGACTAAAATAGCGAACCACTTCGCCGCCACCCATTGAGAACCCTACAAGAGTTGCGTTTTCTAATTGAAGCTGTTCAATAATTTCTTTTAAATCATCTGTTAACGTATCATAATCATAACCATCATAAGGCTGAGATGATTTGCCAAATCCTCTACGGTCATAAGCAATAACCCTGTAATTGTTCTGAACTAAAAAATCGATCTGATATTCCCACATTTCATTCGAAAGTGGCCAGCCGTGAATTAAAATTACTGGTTTTCCTTTTCCATAATCCTTTACATACAAGCGTACATTTTTAGCAGTTTCTATGTATTTGTCTGTATTTAGTTCTTGAATATCAAAATCAAAATCTCTTAGAGATTGGTCGGCGTTAAGGAGGGTTTTTTCCATTTTATAATTTTTTAGTTTGAGCTTAATAACTTGTTGAGTAAAATTAGCAGTAGTACTAAAAAAACGGTTATAGAATTAGTGGTAATAATTACAAAATTAATAGGTTTGTAATTCAACAATATTGAAAATAAAAATGGATTTAACCTGGAATGAATTCGAAAGAACCGATATGCGTGTCGGAACCATTATAGAAGTAAATGATTTTCCCGAAGCAAGAAAACCGGCCTATCAGCTCACAATCGATTTTGGTGCTGAAGTTGGTATTCGAAAATCATCGGCACAAATTACCAAACGCTATCAAAAAGAAGATCTGGTAAACAGACAAATTGTAGCTGTTGTAAACTTCCCAAGAAAACAAATCGGGAAATTTATGAGCGAATGTTTGGTTCTTGGTGCTGTAGGCGAGCAGGGAGATGTTATTTTATTAGCTCCTGATTTTAAAATAGAAAACGGTCTTAGGATTGGGTAGTTTTTTGAGTTTACAGTCTCAGTCCAAAACTGTAAACCGCTACTGAGACTGTAAACTAAGAAACTTTCTTAATTAACTGCTGTAATATCAATTGCCCTTCTTCCCAGTATTTTAAATCAGAATCAGAGTTGATGTGTCCTTGCTGACCAACATTTACAAAATCGCTTCCCCATTGTTGGGCAAAATATTGCTTTCTTTCAAAGGTAGCATAAGGATCATTTTCGCTTGCCACAACTATCGACGGAAAAGGTAATTTGTAAATTGGCATTGGTGAAAAATTACGAACAGATTCTGGTGTGTGTTGAGGTGAATCTACATCTGCAGGAGCTACTAAAAAAGCACCCACAATATTTGGATTGCTATTTTCTTTTGCCCAATGCAATACTAATGAAACTGCTAAACTATGTGCCACTAAAATAGTGGGCTGATCTAGTTTTGATACTTCTTCATTTAATCGTTTCAGCCATTCTTCGCGAATGGGTTCGTCCCAATTGTCCTGAACTAAACGTATTGAGTTTTCGAATTTTTTATGCCAAAAGGTCTGCCAGTGTTTCTCACCGGAATTTCCTAGTCCGGGTAATATTAATAATTGTGTTTCCATTGCCGTGGATTTGTTTTAGGGATTATTTTTTCTTTTCTTTTACAATTCGGTTGATTTCATTTACAAGTAATGGAAATGCCGGTTCCGTCATTCCGTGGCCGTAACCGTCTAGTTCGTAAATTTTGGTTTGTTTATGACCAACCAGTTTCATCATTCTTGCCATATAAGCGTTTTCTTCATATCGCCCCAGCATTTCTAATTCGCGATCTCCGGTGATTAGTAAAAGTGGCGGAGCATCAGCGCGAACATAAAACAAAGGTGCAAAAGCATCTATAGTGGGAGTTGTTTCCGGAATTCCGTTTTCTCTTCTAATTTCAAAATGAGTAATACATTGCCCGCTAAACGGAATTAATCCTGCAATTTTATTGGCATCGATTCCTTCTTTCTTTAAGTATTCTTTATTTAAACCAATCATTGAAGCTAAATAACCTCCTGCCGAATGTCCGGAAACGAAAATTAAAGAAGTATCTCCCCCGTAATTGGCAATATTGTTAAATGCCCAGGCAACTGCCGCGGCTGCATCGTCGATTGCTTTTGCTGCTTTTGCTTTTGGCGATAATCTATAATTTACACCAATAATGGCAAAACCTTTATTTTTTAAAGCTTCCGGAATTTCTTTGCTTCCGCCTGTTAATCCTCCTCCGTGAAACCAGACAATCGTTGCGAAATTTTTAGTGTTCTTAGGATAATAAATATCCAAAACACATCTTTCATTAATATAACTGTCGGACTTATTGGTTGCTGCGTTGTGATATTGAATATTTGATTTGGTTTCGTATTCTAATTTCTGTGAGAAAGAAGTCGTATAGATAAAGAAGAAAGTAAGTAAAAGGATTAATTTTTTCATTTTAAAGATATTGAATTGTTGTTGTTGAGTTGTAGTGAATTTAAGAAGTCTAAAATCTAAAAAACTAAACTCTAAAATAATAAATTAATATATAAAAAAAGTCCAAAATGCAGAACATGTTGGACTTGTACTTTTTAAAAAGTTATTTTCGACTAAATATCGTCAAAATCAATATCGGTAAAACTGGTTCTTTGCCCCTCAGGTTTATCAGAACCATATTCTTTCTTAAAATCTTTTTGGTGTCTCTCAGAAATTACTTCTTCGCCTTTGTGGTTCAAGACATACGAAGTCATTTCTTCTAGTATTTCGGCGAAAGCACTAAAATCTTCTTTGTACAAGTAGATTTTGTGTTTTTTAAAATGAAAAGAACCGTCTTCTTCGGTAAATTTTTTGCTTTCGGTAATAGTGATATAATAATCATCAGCTTTAGTAGCTCTCACATCAAAGAAATAAGTTCTTCTTCCTGCTCGTAATACTTTAGAAAAAATCTCTTCTTTTTCTAACATGTCATTTTCTCTCATAATACGTTCTATCATTTTTGGAATTAATAGTACTCAAAAATCATAAAAAATTATCTATTACGCAACATTTAAAGTAATTCTTTTTCCGAAAGTTGTTTTAAATATAACGATGCATAATATCCTTCCTGATTTATTAATTGATTATGAGAGCCTTGTTGAATGATCCTTCCGTCTTCTAAAATGATTATGTTGTCTGCATTCTTTGCTGAGGATACTCTGTGGCTTACAATTATTGTAGTTTTATCTTTACAGATTTCGAATAAATTATTCAAAATTGTTTCTTCTGTCTCGGTGTCTACTGCCGATAAACAATCATCAAAAAGCAGTATGGCCGGGTTTTTTATAATGGCACGCGCAATAGATACACGCTGCTTTTGTCCGCCCGAAAGTGTGATACCTCTTTCTCCTAAAATAGTATCATATTGTTTGTTGAAAGCTGCAATATTATCGTGAACTACAGCATTTTTGGCCGCTTCGATTACTTGCTCGTCTGTAGCGTTTTGATTACCAAATTTTATATTGTTTTTAATAGTGTCTGAGAATAGAAAAGCATCTTGAGGTACAATTCCGATATTATTTCTCAGATCATTTAAGTTCAAAGTGCTGATTTCGTTTCCGTCAATGGTGATTCTTCCTTCAGTAACATCATATAA
The DNA here is from genome assembly GCF_009664855.1 of Flavobacterium sp. SLB02. Lineage (GTDB taxonomy): Bacteria > Bacteroidota > Bacteroidia > Flavobacteriales > Flavobacteriaceae > Flavobacterium. The sequence goes on along the minus strand of NZ_CP045928.1, from coordinate 3,842,495 downwards.
ACGGGAAATCAGAGATAAAATAGTCGATTTTCCAGACCCTGTTTTTCCTAAAATAGCCAGTGTTTCTCCTTTTTTTACTCTAAAAGTTACATTTTTCAACGCTTCGATATTTGTATCTTCATAAGTGTAGCTCACATTTTCGAAAGCAATCGAACCTTGAATATCGGATGAATTCTCATTTTTATTTTTAATTTCCGGCTCCAGTTTTAAAAATTCATTCAAACGTTTCTGAGAAGCTTCTGCTTCCTGTACCATAGAGGAAACCCATCCTAATGAAGCAACAGGCCAGGTAAGCATATTTACATATAAAATAAACTCAGCAATCGTACCAATATTGGGAATTGTCCCGTTGATGTACATAACACCTCCAAAATAAATCACCACCAAATTACTGATTCCGATTAAGGCAATCATTAAAGGACCAAATAGCGATTGCACTTTGGCTAAATCTAAACTTTTCTTTTTGCTTTCATCAGCAAGAGCCACCATATTATTCTGATGTTGGTTTTCTAACGAATTTGCTTTGATTACTCTGATTCCTGAAAAAATTTCCTGAGAGAAACTCGAAACTTTCGATAAATATTGCTGAAAAGTGGTGCTTCGTTTATTGATTTCAGAACTTAATTTAAAAATGCAATACGAAAGAATTGGTAAGGGCAAAATAGTATATAAGGTCAATAATGGTGAAACATTATACATATATATAATAACGATGGCAAAACGTATAAATGTATTGATGGTGTACATTACGGCCGGACCAACATACATACGTACTTTTGAAACATCTTCACTAATACGATTCATTAAATCTCCCGTACGATTTTGTTTATAAAAATTTTGCGAAAGATTTTCATATTGTCTGAAAACCTCATTTTTTAAATCAAACTCAATATGGCGTGACATTACAATTAAAGTCTGGCGCATTAAAAAAGTAAGGAAACCTGCAACAATCGTAGTGGCTATGATTAGCAATACGTTATGAATTAATCCATCGCGATAAGTATCAATAATTACTTGCGATGTCTGATCGGCTTCTGGCAGCTTATCAAACTTTTCGATAGCGTTTAAAGACTTACTAATAAGCTTAGGAGTGAATAAAGAGAATATTTGTGCGATTATAGTGATTAAAATTCCTAAAGAGAAACTATATTTATATTTTATGAAATATTTGTTTAAATAGCTTAATTCTTTCATTTTTTTATGATATTCAATGTTGAATTGTGTTGATTTTGTAAATTTTTATGAATTAAAATTAACGGAAAGTACAATTTAATCAAAACAAAACGATTGTTATATTGTTATTTTAAAGATAAAAAATTAGCACAAGTGTATTTTTTATATAAATTTGAGAAGTCTTTTTGACAAATTCATAATTTTAACTAATAAAATACTAGCGCTATGGATGCAACTTTCGCAACTGGAAAGGAACTTCAAAAAATGGATCCTGTTTTTGGTCAACTATCTTTTGATGATCACGAACAAATTGTTTTTTGCAATGACAAAGATACGGGTTTAAAAGCAATTATTGGTATTCATAATTCAGTTATGGGGCCAGCTTTAGGAGGGACCAGAATGTGGAACTATAATACCGAATGGGAAGCATTAAACGATGTTTTGCGTCTTTCAAGAGGTATGACATATAAATCTGCCATCACAGGATTAAACATTGGTGGAGGTAAAGCAGTAATTATTGGGGATGCTAAAACGCAAAAAACGCCTGAATTAATGCGCAAGTTTGGAGAGTTTGTACACTCTTTGGGCGGAAGATATATTACAGCAGAAGATGTTGGAATGGAAACTAAAGATATGGACACTGTAAGAGATGTAACGCCTTATGTTACGGGTATCTCGGAAGAAAGAGGTGGTTCAGGAAATCCTTCTCCAATAACAGCTTATGGTGTTTATTTAGGTATGAAAGCTGCTGCTAAAAGTCAGTTTGGTACTGATGTTTTAGACGGTAAAAAAGTTTTGGTTCAGGGAATTGGTCACGTTGGTGAAGCTTTGGTAGAGTATTTGACTAAAGAAGGAGCAATCGTTACAATTGCTGATATTAACGAAGAAAAATTATACGAAGTAGCTCAAAAATACAACGCAACAATATTTACAGGAGAAGATTTATATGCTGCTGATGTTGATATTTATGCGCCATGTGCAATGGGAGCAACTATTAATAACGATACCGTAAATAAAATCAAAGCTAAAGTTATTGCTGGTGCTGCCAACAATCAGTTAGCTGATGAAAATATTCACGGAGCAAGATTACAGGAAAGAGGTATTTTATATGCACCTGATTTCCTAATCAATGCTGGTGGAATTATCAATGTTTATGCTGAATTAGAGCACTACGGTAAAGCCGAAATCATGACAAAAACCGAAAATATCTATAACACTACTTTAGAAATTATCGATTATGCTGTGAAAAACGGAATGACAACTCATAAAGCTGCACTTACAATTGCTCAAAATCGTATCGATTTAAGAAAAATTGAAAACGCTGCTAAGAAGTAATTTTTAGTTTACGGTCTCGGTATACAGTCTCAGTCTCAGTTTTCAGTTTTGAAAATTGAGACTGAGACTTTTTTTATACTTATGGCCTGAAATCGCGACTAAAAACGGGGATTTTTTAACCACTTTCTGCAATATTGAAAACCGCGACTGATAACTGTGACTAAAAATTGCGAATTAATTTTAATATAAGGATTGAAATCCTTAATTTTGCAGACTAATTTTTAAATGTTCTTACAAGGTGGTAAATAGAAGACACATACGCGTTAAAGTAATGCAATCCATTTATGCAATGCATCAAAGCGGTTCTGATAATCTGGAAAAAGAAGAAAAGTTTCTTTTTTACAGTATCGATAATATTCAGGATTTATATCTTATAATGCTTTCTTCACTGATTGAAATTTGCAAAAAAGAATCTGTTTTTTTACATCTTTCAAGCAAAAAACATCTTGCAACTGCTGCAGAACGTAATCCGAACGAAAAGTTCATCAACAACAAAATTTTCCAACTTCTTGCCGAAAGTAATTCTTTGAGTATTGCTTTAGAAAATCGTAAAATCAACAATTGGTCTTTGAATGATGATTATATCATTTTACTTTTAAATGATATTAAGTCAAGTGATTTGTATGCAAAATACATGAGCACTACAACTAATACTTTTGAGGAAGACAGACAATTTGTAATCGATTTATTTGCTGATGTAATTGTTCCTAACGAAAAATTATATGAGTATTTAGAAGATGATAAATTAACCTGGGTTGATGATATTCCGGTTGTAAATACACATATCGTTAAGCAATTAAAAGCAATAAAAACTCAGGATCCTGATGATTTTAGAGTGCCAAAATTGTATAAAGATGTTGAAGATAAAGACTTCGCTAAAGATTTGTTCAGAAGAACAGTTTTGAACGAAACTATTTTTGCAAAAGAATACGACGATAAAACACCAAATTGGGACAGTGAAAGAATCGCCGAAATCGATACTATTATTTTGAAAATGGCAATTTGCGAATTTTTAAAATTCCCTTCGATTCCAGTAAAAGTAACTCTTAACGAATATTTAGAAATTGCAAAAGAGTATTCTACACCAAAAAGTAGTATTTTTATCAACGGAATTTTAGATAACCTTGTTAAAGAGCTTACGGCTAATAAAAAGATGGTTAAAGTTGGGCGTGGTTTAATGTAATTAAATTTCAATCTTAAAATTCCAAACTCCAATCCCGATACTATCAGGAATAAGAGCTAAAAACATAAATATTAATAACAAAAATAAAAACTGAATACTATGCAAGATTTAATGAAATTTGCTCCTTATTTACTAATGTTTGTAGTGTTGTATTTCTTCATGATAAGACCACAACAAAAAAGAGCAAAAAACGAAAAAGAATTTGAAAGCAGCCTAAAAGTAGGTGATAAAATAATTACAAAAAGTGGTTTTCACGGTAAAATTGTTGAGCTTGCTGAAACAAGTGCAGTAATCGAAACAATGTCAGGAAAATTAAAAATTGAGCGTTCAGCTATTTCTATGGAAATGAGCGCTGCTTTGGCTAAAAAAGCGTAAGTTTTTTTATAAATTTCAATTTTAAAAAATCCCAAATTCCAATTTTACGATTGGAATTTGGGATTTTTTTTGTTCAACGCATTTTATGTCCTTTGCGAGGAACGACGTGTTAACCGGGAGAAGGTAATCTCAATTATATTTCCGTAAAAGTTTACACACGACCTAGCTGTAATCTTGTGATCTCGACGCAGGAGAGATCACACAAGAAACTCGACAAAGATTGGCGAATATCTGAACGGAAATACGAGTATGATCTAATTGGTCTGTTTGCTATCGAGTCTCCCTTCGTTCGAGATGACAAACTAGAGGAAAATTCCTCGCAAGGACAAACGTGCGTAAAAAAAACCTTTGTCAAAGTTTTAAAACTTTGACAAAGGTTTATACAGATAATTGGAATTTGGAATTTGTGCCTTTCCCAATCTTCAAAATTAGAATTTATCTTTTTCTTTTAGTTTTTTCAGCTACATCAAAAGCGCCCGGAATTGCAGTTAATTCGGCAATCTTTACAATTACATCTGTTGCTTTTTGGATACTTTCTGCGGGAACATATTCGTATTTACCGTGAAAGTTATGTCCGCCTGCAAATATATTTGGGCAAGGTAGTCCCATAAATGATAATTGCGATCCGTCAGTTCCGCCACGAATAGGTTTAATGATCGGTTTGATATTTAATTCGCGCATTGCTTTTTCAGCAATATCAACGATATGTTTTACTGGAAGCACTTTTTCTTTCATATTGTAATACTGATCGTTAACTTGGGCAGTTACAATATCTTCACCAAATTGTTTGGCGAATTTTTTATTGATTTTCTTGGCAATTTTACCAATTAAATCTTTTCGTTTTTCGAATTTCAATTTGTTATGATCACGAATAATCAATTCTAAAACTGTTTCTTCGATACTTCCTGTAATGTGATGTATGTGAAAAAATCCTTCGTAACCTTTAGTTTCCTGAGGTGTTTCTCCTTTAGGCAGTTCGTTGATGAAATCATTAGCAATCAACATCGAATTGATCATTTTTCCTTTGGCATAACCCGGGTGAACACTTTTTCCTTTGAAAGTGATTTTGGCTCCGGCAGCATTGAAATTTTCATATTCTAATTCACCAATCTGGCTTCCGTCCATCGTATACGCCCATTGTGCGCCAAATTTCTCCACATCAAAATGATGAGCGCCACGGCCAATTTCTTCATCGGGGGTAAAACCAATTCTGATTTTTCCGTGTTTAATTTCAGGATGCTGAATCAGGTATTCCATTGCCGAAACAATCTCGGTAATTCCAGCTTTATCATCGGCACCTAACAAAGTAGTTCCGTCGGTTGTGATGATTGTTTGTCCTTTATATTGTAGTAGATCTTTAAAGTAATTTGGAGATAAAACAATGTTTTTCTCAGCGTTTAAGATGATATCTTTTCCGTCGTAATTCTCAATAATTTGAGGTTTTACATTAGCTCCGCTAAAATCAGGAGAAGTATCAAAATGCGAAACAAAACCAATCGTTGGTACGTCATGAGCTACATTACTTGGTAAAGTGGCCATGATATAAGCTTTGTCATCAATAGTAACATCTTCAAGGCCAATTGTTTTTAGTTCTTCGACTAATTTATTGGCAAGATTCCATTGTTTTTCTGTACTTGGAGTGGTATTTGAATTTGGGTCTGACTCAGTATCAATAGTTACGTAACTGATAAAACGATCTATAATATGTTGCATTTGTTTAATTTTTAGCAAATATAAGCAAATAATTAGGCGTTGTGAAGCTCTAAATTATGAAAAATGAAAAAACGAGTTGAAAAGGGTTTGCCACGAATTTCACGAATTAGCACTAATATTAACTGTTTGGTTAAAACTTTAAAAATCCAATTTCACGTATCTTAATTGGTGAAATTGGATGATTATATTAAATTGATTCGTGCAAATTGGCGGCAAACTTTTTTCAAAAAATTATTGCACACATCTAAAACCAATATGGTTTGCCGGTGATTTGTAGTCACCTTTTCCTCTGGTGCCAACCATATAGCGCGTACAATATTGATCGGTACATAAAAATGATCCTCCGCGCTGTACTTTTTTAGGTAAATTTGGTTCTCCCGGGTCGTATGATGACTCAGGGCCCTGCGGATTTTTGGCTACTTTTCCACTTTGTTTTAAAACATCATAATAATCTGCGGTATACCAGTCATTTGTCCATTCCCATACATTTCCTCCAATGTCATAAAGACCATACGGATTTGGTTCAAATTGAGCAGTTGGTGCAATACCAATATACCCATCTTCTCCAGTATCGCCTTTTTCTATAGGAAAGTGTCCCTGATAAATATTAGCCTGAAATTTTCCTTTAGGTTTTAATGTATTTCCCCAGGCATATAATTGTCCTGATTTTCCGCCTCGTGCAGCAAATTCCCATTCGGCTTCTGTTGGTAATCTTTTACCTGCCCATTTGGCGTAAGCCGCCGCATCATCGTATGAAATTTGAACAACAGGATAATTGCCTCTTCCTTTTATAGAACTTCCGGCGCCTTCAGGATGTCTCCAGTCTGCCCCCTTAGCATAAGACCACCATTGCATATAATTACCCAAATTTACCTTAGCAGCAGTAGGGGTAAAAACGGCAGATCCGGCAACTAAATTTTCCAGTGGTGCATCCGGATATTCTTCGTGAGTTGGTTTTATTTCGGCTAAGGTAACATAACCCGTAGCTTTAACAAAGGCTTCAAATTGATCGTTGGTTACTTCGGTTTGATCCATATAAAAACCATCTACATAAACCTGATGTATGGGTGCAGCATCTTTTGTAACGCCTTTTATGCTGCATAAACTTTCATCTTCGACATTGCTTCCCATCGAAAATTCTCCGCCTGGAATCCAGACCATACCTTTAGGCGCTTTATTTAAAGGAGGCTTGTTTTTATTTTCGATGGTGGGTTTAAATAAAGATGTATCAGAAGTATTTGGAGTTTCGGCACAATCCATTGCAGCTAATTTTTGCTTGGGAACAATAATTTTGGTGTAGCCGTAAGCAATGGAAATGATGGAGATGGTGAGAATTGCTAAAATCCAATAAGTTTTATTTTTCATTATGGTGGTATTTTATTTGTGTCAGTTAAAATAGGGGATAAAGTTAAAAAAATAACATTAAATCATAGTAATCCTATGGAGTTAATTCTATTCATTCTTCACTGAAAATAATCTTGTAGTATAATACTATCAAGTTAAGTTAAGAACTTTTGGTTGAGTATATTTTGCTTTGTTTTGTAAGCTGCTTTTTATGTTTTTCATTTACAGTATTTTAAGCTCATTAAAATTATAAAAAAATAAGAATAATTATAAAAAAGTAACATTATTTAGTTTGAAATCTATTAAATTAAAATCCACTTTTTCGACTTTAAATTTTTCAATTGCAAAATCGGTATGCAGGCCTATAGCCCAGTTTTTATGAAACTGAAAAGTATAATCAACTCCACATGCCGAAAGGCTTAAAACTTCACGATTTCCTTCGCCGTCTCTTCCTTCAAAAACATGAATATAATTGATTGAAATCCCAATTTGATGATGGGGTTTAAAAAACTTCTTTATCCTCATTTTCCTGAGCTATAGATTTATTAGTAAGGATGCTAATGAGGCTAAAAAGAAGTGCAAAAAGCAAAGTTTTTTTAAATAACCACTCATTCTGTGTAGCATTTTGTTGTTTATTAAATCAGACTTTAGTTTAGAAGTTTTAAAATTAAAGAATAAAAAGTCTAGTAAGTTTACCGAAAAGCCTTAAGGTGTTTCATTTTATAACTTGCAACATTAAAAGATGAATTTTTGTCTGGAGTTTAAGGGGTCAATTTGCCTGAGAAATCCTTTAAAATCACTTACTAATTTGTTTCTGTAAAAAAGAAGTCATTTTCAAGTATTATAATTAAATTTGCAATCGAAAAAAACACACAACAACTCTTATGTATAAATTGATAATTCGCCCGATACTTTTTTGGTTTGATCCGGAAGAAGTGCATTACTTTACTTTTTCATTTGTTAAATTTATTTCGAAAATTCCAGGAGTTTCATCAATTATCAGATCAATATACGAAGTAAAAGATACCCGTTTAGAACGTGAAGTTTTCGGAATTAAATTCAAAAATCCGGTAGGACTTGCAGCGGGATTCGACAAAGATGCCAAGCTATACAAGGAATTATCTGATTTTGGTTTTGGTTTTATCGAAATAGGAACTGTAACACCGGTTGGTCAGGAAGGAAATCCTAAGAAACGTTTGTTTAGGCTAAAAGCGGATCAGGCCATTATTAACCGAATGGGTTTTAATAACGGAGGAGTTCTTGAAGCCGTAGAGCGTTTGAAAAAGAATTCAGGAGTTTTGATTGGTGGAAACATCGGTAAAAATAAAGTGACGCCAAACGAAAATGCCGTAGAGGATTATATCATTTGTTTTGATGCGCTGTTTGATCATGTCGATTATTTTGTGGTAAATGTAAGTTCTCCAAACACACCCAATTTAAGAGCTTTACAAGACAAAGAACCTTTGACAGCTTTATTGCAAACGCTACAAAACAGAAATGTTGAAAAGCAAAAAACAAGCACTCAAAAAATAAAACCGATACTTTTAAAAATCGCTCCCGATCTTACAGACGAGCAATTATTAGATATTATTGATATTGTAAAAACGACTCAAATTGCGGGTGTAATTGCTACCAATACGACAATTTCAAGAGAAGGTTTGCAATCTGAAAATCAAACCGAAATGGGAGGTTTATCCGGAAAACCATTAACGAAACGTTCGACAGAAGTAATTCGTTTTCTTTCTGAAAAAAGCAATAAAGCATTCCCGATCATTGGAGTAGGAGGAATACATTCTGTAGATGATGCCATCGAAAAACTAAATGCTGGAGCAAGTCTGGTACAATTGTACACCGGATTTATTTACGAAGGCCCTGCTTTGGTAAAAGCGATCAATAAAAAGGTTTTAGAGCAATTGTAAAAGCAACGTCTGAACAATTAATCCTGTAATAATAGAGATTCCAAAACTCATCAAAGTACCAATCATAACGTACTCGGTGAGTTTTCTGTCTTTGGCTTCTTTTAAATCCCCAAATCTAAAAATAGATTTAGCAGCCAAAAGAAAGCCAATCGCTTCAAAATGTCCTGTTACGATAAAACAGAACACAAATAATCTTTCCAGTATTCCAATATAATTTCCTGCGGTAGCCAGCGAATTGTCGTTGTGACTATTCTGGCTTTCCGGAGTCCAGATCGAAATAATAGTTTTAATGAAAATAGAAGTGGGTTTGGTAATCAATAAAACACCAGTAATTAAAACCCAAAACTGATTGTTAAACCATTGAAATTGTATTGGTTCGCCTTTGTAAAGTAATACAACTCCAATCAAAATTAAAACATGCGCAATTTGGTCGAGAACAAACCAGGTACGCTTTGTTTTTTTCTTCTGAAAATTGAGTTTGATCAAATCGATAATGCCGTGCGTAACAGCAATTAAAACAGCATAAGGTATAAACTGAATTTCCCCAACCAAAATTGCAGCCAGGATTCCGTGTAAAAGAATATGAAGGTATAAATAAATACTTTTATGTTTTTTGGCTTCTTTATCCGCTACCCATGAGTTGGGCTGCCATATAAAATCGCCTAATAAATGTGCTAAAAGTAGTTTTATAAATAAAATCATGGCGTTGTAAGTTGTTTTATTTGGGTTCTAAAATAACGATCTAATTGTTGTATCAAATCAAATTGGGCGCGCTTTTGTCTACGGCTCACTGCAGCTTGATTAATGCCCAATTTTTGTCCTAATTCTTCTTGCGACAACGCAGGATTTTCTATTGCAGCGGCTACAAATTCAGCTTGTTGTGCGAGCCAGTTATCCATAAAGGTTAAAGCCAGTTGAATCATCAGGTTTATCTTTTCATCAAAAATAGCATCACCGGTTCTCATTGCTAAAGTTAGTTTTTGTTTTTTTAAAGTTTCAAAAAGTTCTCCTGAATGTATAAAAGCAATGCCATTACTTTCGGATATTTTCTCTGCTTCATGCGTTTTGTCGCCAAAACCAATACTCATTCGGGCATCTAATTTTATAGTTCTTAAATGCGCCTTTATCAAAATTGCAGACCATAACGCTTCTTCGGGATTTTTAATTTCGATTTGAAATTCATCACCCCTGTAGACTTCCCATTGACTTGGCGTTTCTCCAAACGGAGACAGGATTTTTTTTAAATCCTCCACCCAATGTTTAGACGTTTGTTGTCTTGAACCAATGATATCTCCGGTAATTACGCTTGTCATATTCAAATATAATTAAAAATAAATTAATCTCTATATTACAAATATACGTAATAAATAAATATATTACATTTATGTGTAATATTTATGTTTATTACTTTTTTAAGTAATAAGAAATATTTAAAAACTTAAATGATTTTTATCACTAGCATTCATACAATTATTTTAAAATGAACTTATATAAATTATATGATAAAAAATAACACCAAGAGTTTTTTTTTATTTCTTTAAAAAAGAAACTAACTTAGCCTTCACTAAAGAATAAGCTTTGAATAAAGAAATCAAGATTATCGAATGTCCACGTGATGCTATGCAAGGTATCAAAACTTTTATACCCACTAAAAACAAGGTTTCTTATATACAAGCTTTGCTTAGAGTAGGATTTGATACGATTGATTTTGGGAGTTTTGTATCGCCAAAGGCCATCCCACAAATGCAGGATACGGCTGAGGTTCTGGCACAACTTGATTTGTCGCAGACTACTAGCAAATTGCTGGCTATAATTGCCAATACGCAAGGCGCAGCAGCAGCGGCAGAACATGAACCTATTCAATATTTGGGATTTCCTTTTTCGATATCCGAGAATTTTCAGATGAGAAATACGCATAAAACCATTGCTGAATCTTTAGTAACGCTAGAAGAAATTCTTGAAATTGCAGACAAGAAAAACAAAGAAGTCGTAACCTATCTTTCAATGGGCTTCGGGAATCCGTACGGAGATCCCTGGAATGTTGAAATCGTGGGCGAATGGACAGAAAAGCTAGCCGGAATGGGTGTGAAAATTTTATCACTTTCAGATACCGTTGGCAGCTCTACGCCGGAAGTGATCACTTATCTTTTTTCAAATCTGATTCCTAAGTATCCTCAAATAGAGTTTGGGGCACATTTACATACCACGCCTACTACTTGGTTCGAAAAAATCGATGCCGCATCAAAAGCAGGCTGTACCCGTTTTGATGGTGCAATTCAGGGATTTGGCGGATGCCCGATGGCAACAGATAAACTAACGGGAAATATGCCTACAGAAAAACTGATTTCTTATTTTACATCCAACAAAAAAGCTACCGGTTTAAACTCTTTAAGTTTTGAAAGTGCTTATAATGAAGCTTCGAAATTATTTGGTAAATTCCATTAGGAAATTTACTATATTTACTTATAGCAGATAATAAGTAATAACAGAATAACGTTGTGTGTTATTTAGATATATAACCTACCCATGAAAGCAACTTTTGTAAAGAGAATCTCTACGATATTATTTTTATCAGGCTTGTTTCTTTCATGTTCAAGCGACCTCGATTTTGATCAGACCAAAGACCTGAAATTAGAACCTGTTTTTGTGGCCAATCTGGCTTATTTCAATGTTCCCGCAACTCAACTTGTAAATGACGGAAGTTTAGCGCTCTATCCTGATGTAACTGAATTTGATGCTTTTAAAGAAAAATTCTTCAGGGATAATTTGGTCAAAACAGAACTTGACTTCGAAATTGAAAACACCATAATTAGAGCCTTTAGAATTGATCTTTTGCTTCTCGATGCTAATAATGAGGTACTTGAAACAGATTCGTATAATGTTCCGGCATATTCAGGAACCTCAAATATTATTAAATTCCCAACAGAAGTATTTGAAGGCCAAAGGTTAGATCTCCTAAAAAGAACTACTAAGTTAGGTTTCCTTGTAACAATGGCGCCCGGACCTCCATTAGATCAAAATAGTACAGGTAATTTAAAATTCAAATCAGGCGCAACCGTTTATATGGTAATAGAATGAGAAAATTATACCTGATTTTAATCGTCGCTTTACAACTTTCCGGTTTTGCCCAAAACAAAGAAGTGTTGTATAATTTTACTTCTATTCCGCAATCATCGCTCGTAAATCCAGGAGCCGATGTTTCGTATAAATTCTATTTTGGCATTCCCGTTTTGTCCGGAGTATCAGCCAATTTAGGTTCCAGCAGTTTCTCTGCCTATGATTTATTCGCTAACAACGGAGTCGATTTTAATGATAAAGTGCGAAATGTGATCAATAATTCTTCGAGTAAAGATAAAACACAGGTCAATCAGCAACTCGAATTATTTTCCGGAGGATTTAGAGTAGGAGGAAGAGACAGCCAGTCTTATATTTCGTTTGGCGCCTATCAGGAATTCGATTTCTTAATGTATGTTCCTAAAGATCTCGCCATATTAGCCTTAGACGGAAATCGCGATCATATTGGCAGAGCATTCAATCTGGCTGATTTAAATGTAAGGGCTGAAGTACTTTCTGTATTTCACGTAGGATTTCATAAAAAGCTAAGTGAGAAACTAGTTTTAGGAGGTCGTGCAAAATTGTATTCAAGTGGTGCAAATGCAACTTCTACCAAAAATTCAGGATTTATTTATACAGGTCAAAGTGTGGGAACGCCCAATATGTACGAGCAGATAATAGCCTCGAATTTAGAATTGAAAACCTCAGGTATTACTACTTTTACCAAAGATGAATACGAAGGAAGTATTCCTAAAGATATTGCTCATAACACCTTTTTTAACGGTAGTTTAGGATTTGGTATCGATGCTGGACTTACCTATTATTTCAAAGATAATCTTCAGTTTACGGCGAGCATTGTTGATCTTGGTTTTATAAATCACACTAAAGATATCGAAACATTAACCTACAAAGGAACTTATAATTATAAAGGTGCAAATCCTAGTTTTGATCCTACAAACGAACCGGAAGATATTTTTGATGAATTCGATAAAGCCATACCACGAGATACGCTTTATAGTAAGTATACCACCTGGCGGCCAACCAAATTTTATTCTTCGATTCAGTATTCATTTGGTGAATCACGTTCTAATGCCGATTGTAATTGCAAAGGAAAAGTAACCACAAGTTATGCCAATGCAGTCGGTGGACAATTGTTTATCATGTCAATGCCAGTCGAACCTTTTGTAGCACTAACCGCTTTTTATAAACGCAATATTTTCGAGAAGCTAGATGTCAAAGCCACTTACACCTTCGATCCTTATTCGAACAAAAACATCGGTTTAGGAATTTCGGGAACACTAGGGAAACTCAATATGTATCTTCTCGTCGACAATGTTCTGGAATTTAAAGATGTCTCGAAGGCCAATAGTATTGCATTTCAGTTTGGTTTCAATTTTGTTTTCCATGATTCGGAAGAATAGAACAAATTCCAATACTTTAAAATTCCAAATTCCAAGTGAGCCGTAAGAGTTGTATTGGCGTTTGGAATTTAATCGAAAATTGGCATTTAGAATTTTTTTATTGGATTTTAAACCCGCAATTGGAATTTAAAATTTAAAAATTATTGGAATTTAACGTCAAGTTATTTGTAAGATCTTTCGTGTAAAGCTAAATTTATGAATAAGTTAGTAATCAAGTTTCCAATTTATTCACTATATTTGCACGCAATTCAACTAGAAATTGCAACATGATAGCACACAACTCCAAGATTATCGGCGAAGGTTTAACTTACGACGATGTATTATTAGTACCTAACTACTCGAATGTGCTTCCTCGCGAAGTGAGTATCAAATCAAAATTTTCACGAAATATAACACTAAACGTTCCAATAGTATCAGCTGCTATGGATACAGTTACCGAAAGTTCTATGGCAATCGCTATGGCACAAGAAGGCGGAATAGGTGTTTTGCATAAAAACATGACAATCGAGCAACAAGCTGCGAAAGTTAGAAGAGTAAAACGTGCTGAATCAGGAATGATTATCGATCCGGTAACTTTACCAACAAATTCTACCATTGCAGATGCAAAAAATGCGATGAAAGAATTCGGAATTGGCGGAATCCCAATTGTTGACGAAAACAAAATTCTAAAAGGAATCGTTACTAACCGTGATTTACGTTTCGAAAAAAACGGAGCAAGACCAATCGCTGAGGTAATGACAAGTACCAATTTAGTTACTGTTGCCGAAGGAACTTCACTAGAACAAGCCGAAGTAGTTTTACAAGGACATAAAATCGAAAAATTACCAGTAGTAAATGCTAACTATGAATTGGTTGGTTTAATTACTTTTAGAGATATTACAAAACTGACTCAAAAACCAATCGCTAACAAAGATGTTTTTGGTCGTTTAAGAGTAGCTGCAGCCATTGGTGTTACCGGTGACGCAGTTCAAAGAGCAGAAGCATTAGTTGCTGCCGGAGTAGATGCGATCATTATCGATACCGCTCACGGACATACTGAAGGTGTAGTAAATACATTGAAAGAAATAAAATCAAAATTCCCAAATATTGATGTAATTGTAGGGAACATTGCAACTCCTGAAGCGGCTAAATATTTAGTAGCAAACGGAGCAGACGGAGTAAAAGTAGGAATCGGACCTGGTTCTATCTGTACAACCCGTATCGTTGCTGGTGTTGGTTTTCCTCAATTCTCAGCAGTTCTTGAAGTAGCTGCGGCTATTAAAGGAACCGGAGTTCCGGTTATTGCAGATGGAGGAATTCGTTATACAGGAGATATTCCTAAAGCAATTGCTGCCGGTGCTGACTGTGTAATGTTAGGATCTTTATTAGCAGGAACAAAAGAATCTCCAGGTGAAACTATTATCTTCGAAGGAAGAAAATTCAAATCTTACCGCGGAATGGGTTCTGTTGAGGCAATGCAAACAGGTTCTAAAGACCGTTACTTTCAGGATGTTGAAGACGATGTTAAAAAATTAGTTCCGGAAGGAATCGTTGGTCGTGTTCCTTACAAAGGAGAATTAAACGAAAGTATGCTTCAATTCGTTGGAGGTCTTCGTGCCGGAATGGGATACTGCGGTTCAAAAGACATTCCTACTTTGCAGGAAACAGGACGTTTTGTTAGAATCACATCAAGCGGAATCACAGAAAGTCATCCACACAACGTAACGATTACAAAAGAAGCTCCAAATTATTCAAGATAATCCAATATGAATTTACAGTTCAAGTTGAAAGACACTCTTGAAGTTGATTTGTATTATGGTTTTTATGATATTTTTGTTTTGGGTGGTTTTGATGTTCAGGTAAATGATGACTTTTTTATCGAAATTCTGGATTTAAAAACTAATGAAGCAATACTTTTAAGAGAAAAAAACTTAAAAGTAAGGGATTATAAAAATGGAAAAAGAGCAGTGAAATTTTTTAGTTTTCAGGTCACTGATAAATCAAAATATAAAATTTCAGTTCATAATTATGAAGATCTGACTGTGTTTTATTCCATGATTGGTCCTAATCCATTTAGTATTTTCAATTTATTAAAAAAACTATACGGAGTAAAACGGAAGCAAATTCAATTAGATGAAGTTGAAATACTGATTAGTTGAAAATGATATAAATAATAAAACAAAAGGCATAAGATTTAGTTTCTTATGCCTTTTGTTTGTTTTACTCATTTTTTTTCGGAAGCTAATCCCGCTATTCGCTACAATCTTTTGTGTCTCCCGATAGCTATCGGGACCGCCACAAAAGGATTTCCACTTCTATCGGGGCTAGAATCAGTTTTTACAATATATTTGTTATTTGGTTGATATTTAAAATAGTAATCGCAATCTTGTCATCCTGAGGAACGAAGGATCACAATCGGAAATCACTAAAGATTGGCGACATTCGACTAACTTTTGAGCAATATTCGATTCAGATTAAATGAACTTATATACTTTATGGTAAAAGAAAAAAACATTAAACACCACCGCGGCTATTGAGTATCTTCTCAGTTGTAACATCAGAATGCAGTAATACCTCCATTTGATAAGTGGTGCGTTGCGCTTCAAGAGCATAACCAAACATTTTTTGTTCATAATCGTCAATTGCATCCTGGGTAGTTGAGAATTCTCCGTTCGTCAAATTTTCAGTTAGTTGATAAGCATCCATTAAGCCCATATTTACACCTTCGCCAGCAAATGGTGGCATTAAGTGTGCCGCATCGCCTATAAGTGTAATGTTGGAATGTTTTTTCCAGGATTCTTCTAAAGAGAACAAACGTAATGGCAATCCTGAAAAATCTGTAGCAGCGGCAAAGAATTTTTTATAATCTTCGTTCCAGTTCTCAAATTTTTTATTCAGAAAAGCAATTACAGAAGCATTGTCTTCAAAGTCAATTCCGTTGTTTAAAACCCATTCTTCATTTGTTTTAAAAGAAACTCCAAAATGTACAGAACCATCGCGTAAGGTGTGCGTATAAAACATTTTTTGTTCCCCCATTGCCATTACATTTCCGTCACCGTATTTAGGTTTAAATTCAGGATAATCACGATCCGGATGTTCAATTTCTCCTTGAATAATATAAGTACCGGAAAGCTGAGGTTCTTTATCGGTAACAAATTTTCTGGCATTCGATCTTCCGCCATTCGCCACAATAACAAAATCAGCAATTGTTTTAGTACCGTTTTTAAATTCTAAATGATATTGTTCGTCGATTTTCTGAATTTCAGTCAACTGGCTATCCCAAACTACAGTATTTTCCTTTAAGTTTTCCAGCATGATTTTTCTCAAATCATTCCTGTCAATTTCAGGTCTAGAATAAGCATTCTCTTCAGTAGGCATTTCCTCCGAAGTAATATTGCCGTGCATATCAGCCATTTTCTCTCCGGTTGGTCTGGCGTAGCGATAAAATTCATCCATTAAATCAGCTTTTTGAATCGCTTTTTGTCCTGAATCAGAGTGGATGTCTAATGTTCCTCCCGAAGTTCTGGCCTGAGCATTTACATCTCTTTCGTAAAGCGTTACATCAGCCCCGTTAATTTGTAAAATTCTTGCTGTTGTTAATCCAACAGGTCCACCGCCAATAATGGCGATTTTTTTATTTTTTATAAGTGAAGTATTCATTTGATTTTTTATTTAATTGATATTGTATTGATTAAATTTTCAGTTTGAGTTAGCCATTGCATTTGCCATTGAATTTACCATTGCCATTGATGTTGCCATTGATATTGATATTGATTTTTATCTAAGGAGTCAAAGCTTTAATAACTACATTAAAAGCCTCATCTCTAATTTTCTGAGTAAAAACAAAAGGCTTTCCCGACATTGATTTACCTTCTCTGTGAAGTTCTAAGAGAGAATAAAGCGATCCATAAGCAATGCTCCAAAAAACCTCGAAAGTAATGGGTAGAAGTTCTTTCTTTTCAATAGCTTTTGTGATGAATTTTGTCATTTGTTCCTTGAAGTCTGTTGTAATTTCTGCTAAAATAGCATCGCCATAAGTCGAATGTTTTAGAAGTTCTAAACAAGTAGTTTGCAAAGAAAAGTTGATCGCAAACTTAGAACGGTTATCCCATTGCTTGCGTAAACCATCTATAAAAGACATTTCAGGCGAAAATCCGACTAACATTTCTTCAAAGAAATTTTTACCAATTTCGATTCCAATTTTCCTGATAAGATCTTCTTTATCCGAATAATAAATATAAAGTGTTGCCACAGAAACTCCGCATTCTTTCGCCAGTCGGTTCATCCCAAAACCTTCTACGCCTTGTGAAACCAGCATTTCAATAGCTTTTTGTTTTACGATTTCTTCTTTATTTATATCTCTTGTTCTCATGATTTTAAGTGATTATGGTACAAATATATAAATAATAAATGAACGTTCGCTTATTTATTGATGAAAAGGTTCAAGGGTCCATAGATCCATAGGTTCAAAGGGACAAAGGAGCAAAGTTTAGGTAGAAACGCACTGCTGTGCGTCTATTTTGAGGTTTTAATTGAATAGTCCCCAGCTTTAGCTGGAGGATGAAAGGGTGGGATAGAGAAATAGGCTTTAGCCGAATTTTATTGATGATAAATTCTAAAAAAAAACTTTGTGTCTTAGCGCCTTCGTGGCATAAAAAACATAAAGCAAAAAAAAAAAACTACTACTACAATTCGTCAAAATTATAATAGCAGCTTTTCCTTGGATAACAATATTTTTACGGAGTAGCGGTTGGTTCGGCTTCTCTAACTTTTTGATTTTCTAAAATCTTTTGTATAAAAGGTTTCGTTTGATTTTCCACTTCAGCTTCAGAGATATCCAATGCTTTTGGATCTTTCACTAATTCGAACCAGGGTTTTGGCCCATCAAAATTGTAACTTCCAAAAACGATTACCGGGGTTCCTTTTACTTTTACATTTTCTTTATCCTGTAAAATCCATTCATCGGCAAATTTGTATAGAAATTTGGCATCATTTTCTTGTAATCTTAAACAAGAATGAGAGGCAGGATAACCTGGCAATGCATATTCGTGAAAACCAACACCTAATTTATTTTCGATATTAAAATTCCATTTTAAGTCCCATTCGTCGTTAAAAGTACTCGTTGTTTTTTCGGCTTTCCAGTTGGTGAAAAATAATCCCGTTGGAGTTTGATCTTTCTTTCTACCCATATTGGTAGGACCTGTATGTACTAATTCACCATTTTCATAAGCGGCAAATGTTTGAGTAGGATAAGAGAAGATAATTACTTTTGAAACTTCTTCAAGTGCTTTTACATGAAAAGGAAACGGAAGATAATACACAATATCTCCAGTAAAATCTGCAGGAAGTACCACTGAATCTAATTTTGCAAAATTAGCTTTATCCGTTCTGTTTATAGCATAAGCTATACGAAGTTTGGTGCTGTCAGATCCGTTTGTTTTAAGCCATTCTTTTGTTTTTTCAAATTGATAAGAAATAGTTTTGGGTTTAGTATGCTCAATTGATTTTTTTGGTTTTGCTTTTTCTTTAGTATCAGTTGATTCATTTTTTTTACATGAACCTAATAAGACTAAGATTAATACAAGCAGGATATTGGATGTGTAATATAACTTTTTCATAAACTGGTTTTTTTAGTACTGTAAAGTTATTTTAATCATCCCGAAAAAGACTTACACAATTTTTTGAATTGTTTACTGGATTTTCATTTTGTTAAAAAAGCAGAAATGTTTTTAATCCATTCTGTTTTATTTTTTATCAAGTAGTTCTCGTGTCCTGTTCCTTTGTAGGTATTTAGTCTTTTAGGACCTTTTAAGTTGGAATAAATTCCGTCAATTTCTTTACGACTTACGCTTTTATCTTTTTCTCCGTAAAGAAGCAGAGTAGGACAATCTATATTTTTTGCATATTCTGTTGGATTATGGTTGAATCCCCAAAAACCATTTTGAATACCTCCCCAAAAAACTAAAATTCCTGCCATAGGAATGGTAGGTGCGTTCATTTTTTTAAACCTTGCGCAAACTGTTTCATACATAGAGCCAAATGGACATTCAATGATTATCCCTTTTGGTTTGATTTTATTATCGTTAATACATTTCATAATGGCTACAGCTCCCATAGAAGTGCCAAATAAATAGATGTTTTTTTCTCCTGATTGAATTAAATAATCAAATGATGTTTTTACTTGTGCAGCTTCTTTATATCCAATTGTGGTTTGATTTCCTTCTGAATTTCCACTACCCATAAAATCAACAAGCATTGTATTAAAGCCGAGTTTTATAAATTCATTTGATTTATCGATCATTGAAGATTTCGCGGCACCATAGCCATGGAACAAAATAATTGTTCCTTTTGAATTTTGACTTTTAATTAACCAACATTCAATTTCTTTATTACTTTTTAGCTTTAGAGTTTGATATTTCTGAAGAGGATACTTTTTATTTTCAGGTTTAGGGTTATTCACGCCAAAAATTAAAGTTTTTACTTTTTCGGATGTTGATAATTTTTCAGGGTTTTTGGTCTTTATTGATCCATTTTCTGCAAAATGTGTGAATTTATATGCATGTACAAAAGCTACGATGTTAATGATTAAAAAAAGAATGAATACTATTCGGATAAATTTTTTATAATTTTTAAATATGCTCATTTTACTTTTTCTCAATTAATTTCAAAACATACTCCATTTGAGCATCTTTATTTTGCATAAAATCATCAAAACTCTGTTTAACTTCAACGTCCGGAATTACACCACGACCAAAAATCTGATTTGGTTTTTTAGGAACGTCCTGTTCTAAATTTACGATAGAGAACTGTGTTTTTATTTTTGTATTGGGCAATTCGTACTCGATAGGAGTATGGCCATTATGTCCGTAATAACCTCCCATAGTCTCTTCGCCAATAATAATTGCATTTGTTTTTGCTGTAACTAACGATGCGAAAAGCGATCCCGCCGAAGCCACTCTTGGACTGATTAATAAGTAAACCTGACCTTTAAAGGTATTTTTATCCGGCTGTAATAAACGATTGAATTTTGGATCCTGAGGATATATTTTGCCTTTTAAGATTGGGTATTCTTCTTTTAACTCCGCTTCAAAATCATTTTTTTCTTCCAGCTTTTTTTCGGTCTTAGTTTCTTCGTAAACAAAATAAGGAAGAAATGGAATTTTCTGAAAATTGATGTAGGCACTTTTATTTTCGCGATAGTTTTTTTGAGTTAGGTACGAAAAAGTTACCAAATCGTTGGGGTCTGATCCACCACCATTATTTCTAACGTCTACAATTAGATTCTTTATTTCAGGATGTACAGAAAGCATCTGAAAACAGCTATCCAGATATTTTTTATACACTATATGTTCCTTATCTTCTGCATTTCCTCCAATGGCAAAAGTATGAACGGCAAGTAAGGCGGTATTTTTGGAAATAATCTTAAATGAATATTTGTCTTTGAAATTGGTGTAGAATAAACTGTCAGAAGGAAAAGAGTGCCGCTTTTTAAAGTTCTCCTTTCTTTCTTTCTTTCTTTCTTTCTTCATTAGAAATACCGGCAATAGTTTTAGAAAGCTTTTCAGTTTGTTTTGGAAGAGAGTATTCGACTGAAAATGCTTCTTTTGGTCCATATTCCATTTCAAAGTATCTTGGAAAGGCAGCATTAATTCCGATTGATTTTCCGGATATATTAAAACCATCTGTGGTGTAATATTTATAAAAAGAGCGTACTATTTTATTTATTTCAATTCCGTTAATGCTATGAATTTGTGAACCTAACGCAATCTCATCGTTTTTTAAATTGACGATTGTTTTGTTGCCAATCAACTTTACAGGAAAAGGAAAAAATACTTTTCCTGATGTATTTTTATATACGTCAGGAAGAGTGGTATTGTTATGTACACTGCCTTCGAAGTTAGTTATTTGTAGAATTATTTTGTAGAAATCCACTACTTTCCTGGGATTTTTTAATTGCAAAAATGCCCAATTGTAAATACTGTCAATTTGTTTTTTAGTTCGGTATTTGTAAATGCCCGAGTTTGCTTTTTCTCTAATTTCTCTAAAAGTAGTAAGGTCTTGTTTTAATTTTTCTGCCGGAAATTTTTCATTTTGAGAAAACAGGACAAAAGGGAAAAATAGAAAAAACGCAATTTTAAATTTGATCATATAAAGGTCTTTTTACAAACCTAAAAATAGTCAAAAAATCTAAATCAAATTTTTTATTTTGGCGTGTTGTAATAACAAAATGGTTTTAGCATCTGTAATCTCACCAGATTCAATCATGTTGTAAGCTTCTTCAAAAGTGTATTCCAACACTTCGATATTTTCCTGTTCAGCATCCAATCCTCCGCCATCATTTACCTTCATGGTTTCGTCGTACTCTCCAACAAATAAGTATAAAATCTCTGTAACAGAACCTGGAGACATATAGGTTTCTATTACTTTTTGAACCTTTTTTAAGCGATAGCCTGTTTCTTCTTCGGTTTCGCGAATGACCGCTTGTTCTGCATTGTCCTGATCAAGAAGTCCTGCACAAACTTCGATCATCATTCCGGTTTTGTTTCCGTTAAGATAAGTTGGTAAACGAAACTGACGCGTTAAGATTACTGTTTTTTTAGCTGAATTATACAATAAAATGGCGGCTCCGTTTCCTCGGTCATAAACTTCACGAATATGAGATTCTACTTTACCGTCCTTTTTTTGGTAGTCAAAAGTTACTTTGTTTAGTATGTACCAATTGTCTGATAGTAACTTTGTTTCGGTAACTTTAATTTCTGGATTTTTCATAATAAGAAATCTTTTGTATAAAAAAAACGCTCTGGTTATCAGAGCGTTTAGATGTATTATTTTGTTATTGTTTGCTTTCTGTCTGGTCCAACAGATACAATCTTAATTGGAACGCCAACTTCTTCTTCAATAAACTCGATATATTCTTTTAGCTCAATTGGTAATTGATCGTAAGTCGTCAATCCTGTTAAGTCAGCTTTCCATCCTTTAAATTCCTTATAAACAGGAGTTACGTTTTCCGGCTCGATGTTGTAAGGAAAGTGAGAAATGTTTTGTCCTTTATAGTTGTATTCTGTACAAACTTTCAAAGTTTCGAATCCTGAAAGAACATCGCCTTTCATCATCATTAACTGAGTAACTCCGTTTACCTGAACAGCATACTTTAAAGCTACAAGGTCTAACCATCCGCAACGTCTTTGTCTTCCTGTAACAGATCCAAATTCGTTACCCACTTTTGCCATAGTAGCACCAACTTCATCAAAAAGTTCCGTTGGGAAAGGTCCACTACCAACACGCGTTACATAAGCTTTAAAAATTCCGTAAACCTCTTTGATTTTGTTAGGAGCAATTCCTAAACCAGTACAAGCTCCGGCAGCAGTAGTATTTGATGAAGTTACGAAAGGATAAGTTCCGAAATCTACATCTAATAAAGATCCCTGAGCTCCTTCGCATAAAATAGATTTACCTGCTTTTTGAGCTTGGTACATATATTCTTCACTGTCGATAAAGTCTAATTTTTTTAATTCTTCGATAGCTTCAAAAAACTCTTTTTCAAGTTCAGCTAAGTTGTATTGAATTGCTACATCATAAAAAGCAATCATTGCCTCATGCTTGTCAGCCAATGCTCTGTAACGTTCTTTAAAGTCTTCTAATTCAATATCTCCAACACGTAATCCGTTTCTTCCGGTTTTGTCCATATAAGTTGGTCCAATTCCTTTAAGGGTAGAACCAATTTTAGCTTTTCCTTTAGATGCTTCAGATGCTGCATCAAGCAAACGGTGTGTTGGTAAAATTAAATGTGCTTTTCTTGAAATGATCAATTTGCTTTTGATATCAAGGTTAAATTTCTCTAAACCTTCGATTTCTTTTTGAAAAACTACCGGATCTATTACAACACCATTACCAATGATGTTTATTGAATTTTTATGAAAAATTCCAGAAGGAATGGTTCTAAGTACATGTTTAATTCCGTCAAATTCTAATGTATGTCCTGCATTTGGTCCTCCTTGAAAACGTGCAATAATATCATAATTAGAGGTAAGAACGTCAACAATTTTCCCTTTACCTTCATCTCCCCATTGTAATCCTAGTAATAAATCTACGGTCATTCTGTTTTAATTTGCGTTGAGGCAACCCAAGTTGCCCTACTGATTAATGTAGTTAATTTTTTTTTTTTTTTTATTTCTTTAAATAATGCGTTTCCGGACTATTGTTTTTGCTTTTTGTTTCCGTAGAAATACAATGAATGATTCGTGATTTCGATATCAAATATTTCTTCGATTGTTTTTTTGATGGTTTGAATTCTTGGATCGCAAAATTCGATTACTTCACCAGAATCAGTCATGATAATGTGATCATGCTGTTTATCAAAGTATGATTTTTCGTAGTAAGCCTGATTTTGCCCAAATTGATGTTTTCTAACCAAAGCGCAGTCTAACAATAACTCGATCGTGTTGTATAATGTAGCCCTACTCACACGATAGTTCTTGTTTTTCATTTTGATATATAAGTTTTCTATGTCAAAATGCTCTTCGCTATCGTAAATTTCCTGAAGTATAGCATAACGCTCAGGAGTTTTGCGATGCCCTTTTTGCTCAAGATACATTGTAAATACATTTTTTACAATTTCTTGATTCTTAGTGTTGTCAGTTGAAATGAGTGTCATATCCGGCAAAGATAAATTTTTATTTTTAATGAATAAAAGTTTCGGGTTTAAAGTTTAGTTATAAATCCCTTATAGATAGGTTAAAAAAGTTTAAGTTCTGTACTCTCTTGTAACTTTGTCAACACCATCAATTTTTTTAATCGCATTAATCATTTTCTTTAAAATGGTATTATTCTGAACAATAACGGCAATCTGGCCGTGAAATATTCCGGCATCTGTACTCAAAGAAATACTCTGAATGTTCACGCTCATATTATTCGAAATTACCCTTGTTAACTGGTTTGTAAGTCCTAAAACATCCATTCCGGTAATGTTGATAATGGCTTTGAATTCTTCTTGCGATGAATCAATCCATTTGGCACTCATAATTCTGTAAGCGTAATTAGATTGCATACCAATCGCGTTCGGACAGTCTTTTTTGTGTACTTTGATTCCTTCGTTTATGGTTACAAATCCAAAAACATCATCACCGGGAATCGGGTTACAGCATGGAGAAAGTTTATAATCTAATTTATCATGTTCAGTTCCAAAAACCAGCATATCATAATTACTGCTAATTACTGGTTTGTGTATATCATCAGCGGCGGTTGTATCTTTATTTCTCTTAATTTTATTTTTAAAGAAATTGATAAACGTATTGCTTTTTTGAGCTGCGTAATCTTTTAGCTGTTGATTTTCGATCGCTCCAATTCCAACTCTGTAAAATAAATCTAAACTTGTTTTTAGTTTAAAAAAGTTGACCAGTTCGTTGATAACTTGCTCGTTGATCGTTATTTTTAAATGTCTCAGTTTTCGGGTAAGCAATTCTTTTCCTTCTTCTGCAATTTTTTTAGTGTTCTCGTTAAGAACGTTTTTGATCTTGTTTTTGGCTCTCGAAGTGGTTACATATTCCAGCCAGTTTACCGTTGGTTTTTGGTTTGCAGAAGTAATAACTTCGACCTGATCACCACTTTTTAATTCATGATTTAACGGAACCAAACGACCGTTTACACGTGTTCCTCTGGTTTTAATTCCAATTTCGGAGTGAATACTAAAGGCAAAATCCAGTGAAGTAGCACCTTTTGGCAACGATTTGATTTCTCCTTTTGGCGTAAAGACAAAGATTTCTTTTGAATATAAATTCATTTTAAAATCCTCTACAAAATCAACCGCATTGGTTTCCTGATTCTCCAGCGCTTCGCGAAGTAAATTCAGCCAAACATCAAGACCGCTTTCTTCTGTAGCTCCGTTTTTGTATTTGTAATGTGCTGCATAACCTTTCTCTGCAATTTCATCCATACGCTCGCTTCGAACCTGCACTTCTACCCAGCGACCTTTTGGTCCCATCACGGTAATGTGCAGAGCTTCGTAACCGGTCGATTTTGGAGATGAAATCCAGTCGCGCAAACGACTTGGGCTGGGTCTGTAATGATCTGTTACGATTGAATAGATTTTCCAGGCTACAAATTTCTCGTCATGTTGATCTGATTTATAGACAATTCTAAGGGCAAATTTGTCGTACACTTCATCAAAACTCACATTTTGAGCGCGCATTTTACGACGAATCGAATAAATAGATTTCGGACGTCCTTTAATTACATAATCAATTCCCTCATTATCCAGAGATTTCTTCAAAACATCCGAGATATCTTTGATGTAAGCATCCTGTTCTTCTTTGGTTTCCCTGATTTTGCTTACAATATCATTGTAAACAGCAGGTTCAGTATATTTTAAACCTAAATCTTCTAGTTTAGTTTTAATGTTATAAAGTCCTAAACGATGGGCGAGAGGGGCGTAAATATAAAGCGTTTCCGAAGCAATTTTGGTTTGCTTGTATTCCGCCATCGAATCCATGGTTTGCATATTATGCAAACGATCGGCGAGTTTTATCAAAATTACACGAACGTCATCGTTCAGTGTAAGGATCATTTTTCTGAAATTTTCTGCCTGCATCGACGCATTCAGATCTTTTTGAACTAACGAAATCTTGGTTAAACCTTCTACTAATTGCGCCACTTTTGGGTTAAATAAACGCTCAATATCCTCGACAGTTATGGGAGTATCTTCGACAACATCGTGCAATAAGGCCGCAGCAATAGAGGTCGCTCCTAAACCAATTTCAGAAGCCACAATTTTTGCAACTGCAATAGGATGAAAGATATACGCTTCGCCAGATTTACGTCTTTGTTCTTTATGTGCATCTACTGCGACATCAAATGCTTTTCGGATTAATTTTTTGTCGGTTGGACTTAAAGTCTGATAACTGATTCGAAGTAATTCTTTATACTCTTGGGCAATTGCTTTATTTTCTTTCTCAATATCTATTTCTATCATAACGGCATAGTTCAAGTACTAAAAATAAGAATAAGTTTGAATATACGCAAGGGAATGAAGGGTTGATTTTAGAATGAAATTATTTTGTTTCACGTTTCAGGTTTCAAGTTTTTGACCACAGTTTTAACGTTGCGTTTTAAACCTGAAACCTGAAACCTGAAACCTGAAACCTGAAACGTGAAACAAAAAATTATTCCTTAGAAAAATCCAAATCCTGAAAATCATAACTAAAATCAGTTAACTCAGAGATTGGAAGCATTTTTAAGTTGATGACCTTTCCGGTTTGATCGTATTTGAAAAGCAAATGCGCATCGGCATGAAAAAAGGCATTGTTCCATTTTACGACATAGTTTCCATCTTTGTAGAAAAACACTTCACCAACTAGTTGCGGCGAACGTTTTGAAGCAAAATAGGCTTTTGCTTTTTTCTCTGTTATGGTAACTTCTCCAAACCAATTGTCTTTGTAAGTTCCGGTAATTTTAGAGAAATCAATTTTTAGTTTGTCTTTTTTATTTTTGGCAACGCTTGCCCAAACTTCATCTGTCACTTTATCTGCCGATGCTTCGCTGGCTTTTACGCGGTTGCTGTAAGTTGTAACGTAATCTTCGGGTTTAATGCCTAAATAACTGTCTTTTATCGTATTGGTAATCGCGTTAAAAGCAGCTCCGGATTGTTGATTGGTCAGGACAATAATTCCCAAGCCTATCTCCGGAATTAAAGTCGTTTGAGTTACATTTCCTTCTAAACCACCGGTGTGCGAAACTTGTTTGTATCCTTTTACATCACTTAAAAACCATCCTAAACCATATCCTGAAAAATGAGTATTGTAAGGTGGTTTTGTCTTAGTTGGAATAATGGTTTGCAATTGCCACATTTCGTCGTGTTCTTTTTCAGAAAATAACTGTTTATTATCGCCGTATTTTCCGTTATTGATTTGCAGAATTGCCCATTTGCTCAAATCATTTACACTTGAATAAATTCCTGCTGCTCCGTCAAAGAGCTGATTTTCGTAACGTTTTATGGTTTTTAGTTTTCCGTCAAGCGGAACGTGGGGCGTAATAACGTTTGTAGTATCTTTTAAACGTTTTACAGAAGCTATACTATTGTTCATTTCCAGAGGTTTCATAATGCGTTCTTCGACAAAATCTGCCCAGGTTTTTCCGCTTACCACGTGTATAATTTCTCCTGCAATGATGTACATCAAATTGTCATAATCGTATTTGGTTCTAAAACTCGAAACCGGTTTTAAGTATCTTAAATTATGAATGATATCCTGCGCTTTAAAATCGCTTCCGTCAGGCCAGATCATCAAATCTCCGGCGCCAAGGCCAAGTCCGCTTCTGTGTGTTAAAAGATCACGAATCGTAAATTCACGCGTTACAAAATCGTCGTACATTTTAAAATCCGCAAGATATTGTACGACTTTATCATCCCATTTTACTTTACCTTCATCTACCAGCATAGCAAGTGCGGCTGATGTAAAAGCTTTACTATTTGAGGCAATCCCAAAAAGGGTATTCGCATCAACTTTTTGTTGGCTCAAAACCGATTTTACTCCATATCCTTTTGCCAGCACTACTTTTCCGTCTTTTACAATCGCAACCGCAATTCCGGGAACATCAAAAGCTTTTATCGTACGATTGACCAACTCATCTACTTCCTGATTCGAAATTTGTGCCGATACCGAAAAACTAAATAATAAGGCTAAAAGTGATAATTTATAACTCATAATTTCGAATTTATAATTAATTAAATCCTCTTTGACGTTTGGCTTCAAAAATTAAAATTGCCGCAGCAACCGAGACATTCATACTGTCGATTTCGCCCTGCATGGGGATTATAATATTTTGGGTGGCAGCATCACGCCAATCTTGCGTTAAGCCTGTAGCTTCTGTGCCCACAACCAAAGCAGTTGGAGTAGTGAAGTCTTGTGTATGATATGAAGTTGAATTTTGTAAGGTAGCACAATAAAAATCGATCTTTTTTTCTTTCAAAAATGCGATGATTTCGCCTGTTGTTCCTGTTGCTATTTGGTTCGTAAACAAGCAGCCAACGCTCGAACGAACAATATTTGGGTTGTATAAGTCACTTTTAGGATTTGCGATCAAAACTGCATCAAGATTTGCAGCATCGGCAGTACGTAAAAGCGCGCCTATATTTCCTGGTTTTTCTGGCGCTTCCGCAACAATAATCAACGGATTATCGGATAGTTTTAAATCAGATAAAAGCATCGATTTGGTTTTGGCTATAGCCAAAATGCCTTCGGTCGTATCTCGATACGCTAATTTTTGATAGACTTCTTTGTTGATTTCGATTAATGAAACTGGTGTATTGACCAATTTATTAATCTGATTTTCAGTTACTAATTCCGGTAAAAACAAAACAGTTTCTATTTCGTAACCGCCTTTTATGGCTAATGAAATTTCGCGTAATCCTTCAATCAAAAATGTTCCGGTTTGTTTTCGGGCTTTTGCCTTTTCTTGTAGTAAAACGAGCGATTTTATAAACGGATTTTGTATTGAAGTGATTTGTTTCATTCTGAAAGTTACTGAGTTTCTAAGGTGCTAAGATACTGAGTTTTTTTGTAAAGTTACAAAGGTTCATAGTTGCAAAGGTTCAGAGGTTTAAAACGAAGTAAAAAAAGTTTGCCAATAATTTATTCCCCCTGTTCGTTATCGCTCAAGTTAAGAATCTTTACGAATTCTTTTTTTTTTGCTTTGCGAAAAAAGCGGCTTAAAAAAGTTTAGCCACAGATTAAAAGATTAAAATGATTTCTGATTTTTGAATCATCTTTAATCCTTTAATCTGTGGCAAAAAAAAATTATTCCTCAGTAGAATTATTTTCCTCTAATAAAGCGGTTTCTTCTTGAGGTCTTGATACAACCTGATCTTTTTTACCGAAGATAAATTTCTTAAGAGCCGCAAATGCTGCAATAATTCCGATTACGATAATTTTTCCAAATTTAGCCAAAATAGCAAAAAAGCCAACTTTTGCCAGTACTTTTCCGGCAACTAAACCTCCAATTGTCCAGGCGGCAACAGTATCTGTATCGGCATCAAAGTCCAGATATTTATGTCCCTGATTGAATTCTACACTTTTTAAAATTCCCGGAATACTTGCTTTTACTTCTGCCAGTTCATTCATTCCTGCTACGGCCGAAATATTGTACATTCCTTTTCTTCCTAAAACTCTTAAATCATAGTTTAAAGTATTGGCTTTGTCTGTGCCGAATTTTAATTCTTTAGCCCAATGTAATACTTTTAAATTGGTGTCATAGTAAGGCTTTGATGCCCAGCCTACTAATTGCACTTCTGGATAACCGCCTTTTTTACGTTCTTCATTTTCTGCCTGAACATCTTCTTTCATGGTTTTTAGCAAGTCGTCATAATCGATATCTCCGGCATCATCATCTTTTACAAAACCATCTCCCTGATAGCTAATGACGAACATCCAGCTATTGCTGTGCGTTACGCCTTTTCCGTCAGGAACAAGCGATCCTAAAACGCTTTTGTCTTCAGGATTGCCCCATAAATTAGTCAAGATTCCCTGAGTTTGTTCTGCATTGAGGAACTTAAATCCTTTAGGAACATTAAGAGTTCCTTCTCCTTCAGATAAAGTAATTTTTCCGGATTCATATTTGAAAGATTTTTCAATCTTATCATAATATGCTCCAAGGGTATCGTTTTCTTGCGCTAGTAATTTTGGACTGAAGACAGTCATTAAAAAAAGAAATAATAAAGTTTTTTTCATTTGAATAAATTGGTTTTGGTTGGTTGTTATTTTGGTTTGATTGATTATTGCTGAAATATTTCTTTAATTTCATCGGCCACCGGATGCGAAGTTGTAAAAGTGTATCCCATAACTTTGGCGATGGTTTGGGCCGTTTGTTTTTGATACAATTGCGATTGGGTTTTAAGTTCGCCTTTTGGTGCAATTTCCGGTCCCATTGCAGCAAACCAAATCTCAGATGCTCCTGCAACGTCAGATCCGTGATCTGTCCATTCTTTCTTCTTTTTATCACCGCGGCCGTGATCGACAGTGATCAGTAAAGTCGTTTTGTTTTTGTATTGTGGATCATTTTGTACAAATTCCCAGATTTCCTTAATCCATTTATCTACCTGATTGGCAGCATCAAGATAAGATCTGTATTGTCCTGAATGTGCCCATTCATCAGTTTCTCCATAAGCAATATAAAGTACTTTTGGTTTGTTTGTTTTAAGTTCATTTAGCGCTTGATAATGGGTAAAAACATCCAGACATTCATCTTCATGAAAAGGCTTGTAAGAGTTATCACGCATTGCATTGAGCAATTTTTGAGTTTCGGTTGGATTATTTCCTCCAATGCTGTCAAAGGCCGAAATTACAGGAAAGCCGCTTCTTTTTTCGTTTAAGATTCTATCAAATGCATTCCATGCACCAAAAGCTTTTACTTTACCCTTTAGATTAGGCTGCTGGTTCAAAAACTCCAGCACATTTACATTTGGATTGTCTTTATAATGATTAGAATTTACTGCATTATCAGCATTTCCGGTCATCATTTCGCTATATCCGGGATAACTTATCCAGTATTTATTGGTAACATCTACTTTGTTGCCCAAATCACGATTACCATAAATTTGTCCTTTCGAAGCAATTTCAGACCATAAAAAAGGCATTATTTTTTGGCGGGCTTCTGCAATATCAGCACTTCCGTATTTTTTGTAAATGTAAGTTCGGTCTCCCTGATTGAATCTTTTATTGTCGGCTATTTCTTTGTCCATTCCCTTAAAAACTTCCTGCCATCTAAAACCGTCTGTGGTGATAATAATGATGTTTTCTGTTTTTTGTGCGTGAGACAAAAGGCTTGTAAAGGCGAATATAAATGCGGTTATTTTTTTCATATTTAGTTAATTATATTAAAAATGATTAATTGGATTGTATAAATCGATATTTCAAAACTAACTAAATAATGCTGTAGCGATAAATTATTGTTAGTTCATATCTTAAATATAACCATAAATTAACAAATATCTTCTACAAAATTCCCCTCGCTTTAATCTCTAAATATTTATTAATCGTATCCAAAGTCAGATTCTCAGGTTGCGTTAAAACCGAATGTATTCCGTATTTTTTGAGTTCGTTTGCGATTAATCGTTTTTCGAACATGAATTTTTCGGCGATTACTTTATCATACACTTCCTGAATGGTGTCTGTTTTTTTGTTGATGATCGAATTCAGTTCTGTATTACTAAAAAAGACAACAACTAATAAATGGCTTTTTGCAATTCCTTTTAAATAAGGTAATTGTCGATTTAAGCCATCCATGGTTTCAAAGTTTGTGTAGAGAATAATCAAACTCCTCTGATTGATGTTTTTCTTGATGTCGACGTATAAACGGCTATAATCACTTTCGAAAAAATCAGTTTTAATATTGTATAAGGTTTCGAGTATTTTTTGCATTTGCGACGCTCTCTTCTCGGCAAAAACTCTGTTTTCTACCTTTTTAGAGAACGCAAAAATTCCGGCTTTATCCTGCTTTTTCAGAATTACATTAGATAAAACCAAAGTCGAATTAATGGCATAATCCAGTAAACTCAATCCGTCAAAAGGCATTTGCATGACGCGTCCTTTATCGATCGCCATATAAACCGATTGTGATTTTTCATCCTGAAACTGGTTGACCATCAATGCATTTTTCTTTGCTGTGGCTTTCCAGTTTAGTGTTCTTAAATCGTCGCCCTGAACATATTCCTTGATTTGTTCAAACTCCATCGTGTGGCCAATGCGTCGGATTTTCTTGATTCCGTATTGATACAAATTATTCGAGAAAGCCAGTAAATCGTATTTTCTTAACTGAATATAGGAAGGATAGGTAGGTACCATTTTATCCTTATCGAAAGAAAATCTTCTGGAAACTAATTTCAAAGGAGAAGAGACATAGATATTCAGATATCCAAAATAATATTCACCACGTTCAGTTGGGCGAAGATCGTAACCAAATTCTTTTTGCTCAGAGGCTTTAATCGTTTTTACAATTTTGAAATCACGTACCTGAAACTGAAACGGAATCTCGTCTATAATCTTAACTGAAATTTTAAAAGTATAACGGTTTTTGATACTGACGGTTACAGGATTTAAATCACCATTAGAAAGTTTTTCTGGTGTTATTCTTTCAGCTTGGATTCCTGTTTTGGTGATGTATAAAATTAAAATATCAAGCCCTAAAAAAGTGACTAAAACCAAAACCAAAAACCAAACAGCATTGTATAAGTTCGGAAAAATAAAAGCACAAACAAATAATCCAATAATGCCCAAAAGCATATAGAAGAAGAAGTTATTGAGGTAAAGGCTTTTTATGAATTTCAATTTTTATAAAATTAGGGTTAAAGGTTTTTTACTATATTTTAGTAAAGCTTTTATAATCAAAACCATCTAAAACGGCAATTCTCCAGATTCCATTTTCTTTAACTGCAGTTACTTTATATGTAGGAGTTTCTTTCCATTCTGTCCAGGTCCAGTAAAAAGTAGCTTTGTTATTTTGAATCTTTAAGTCGTTTATTTTTAGTGTTTTCCAATACGATTCCGGATTGTCCTGACAATCGCACCAGGGATTACTATCAGAGCCATATGGGGGTAATTCTCCAACAAAATATTCGATCTTATTGGTTTTAAGATTCTCTCCAATTTTCAGTGCAATTTTGTTATAATTGTCAATGAATTGTTGTGTAAAAAAATTAGAGTTTTTAAGTTCTGCCAATATTTTATTGTGCGTTTTTACATTTAGTGCAACATATTTATCTCCTTTTTTATTCTCGACAACATCAAAATCAACTTTTGTTTTCTTGGTTTCGATCCATTCATAGGTTTTTCTTATTAATGTTTCGAGTTCTTGTTTGTCAGTTAAAAAATAGACAGACGTTTTGTTTTTTTTCAAAGTTTTCACTTCCATTGGTTTAAAACTTACCAATGGAACGAATATAAAAGACAGAAAAAATATTGTAGAAAATTTCATTAAAAAAGGTTTATTATTTAGCATAGCACTGAACACTGAAAACTGCGACTGGAAAACTATCTCGGAATCTCGACTGTTTCTATAATTTGCCTGATAATTTCAGAACTTGTAATTCCTTCCATTTCACGTTCTGGTGCTACAATTACGCGATGCTGTAAAACCGGAATTGTGGCTTCTTTAATATCTTCGGGAGTTACAAAATCACGTCCGCGAATGGCTGCGAAACCTTTTGAAGCGTTTAGAATCGCGATCGAAGCACGAGGCGAAGCTCCCAGATATAAAAAGGCGTTTTCGCGTGTGTTCACTACAATTCTTGCAATATATTCCAGTAGATTTTGTTCTACTCTTATTTGTTTTACCAGCGCCTGATATTCTTTTATCTCAGCGGCAGAAAGTATGGTTTTTATAGCTTCCAGTTTTCCGTGATCCTGCAATAAATGTTCTCTTTGAATGATCAGGATTTCTTCGTTTAATTTTGGGTAATCAATGGTGATTTTAAACAAGAAACGGTCTAATTGTGCTTCGGGCAAACGATAAGTTCCTTCCTGCTCGATTGGGTTTTGTGTTGCAATAACCAAGAAAGGTGTTTCAAGCTTATAGGCAGATCCGTCAATAGTGATCTGGCGTTCTTCCATAACTTCAAAAAGTGCTGCTTGTGTTTTGGCAGGGGCACGGTTTATCTCATCAATTAAAATTAAATTAGAGAAAATAGGCCCTTTTTTAAACTCAAATTCAGAAGTTTTTAAATTGAAAATCGAAGTTCCTAAAATATCAGACGGCATTAAATCCGGCGTAAACTGAATTCGGCTAAAGCCAATATTCAAGGTTTTCGATAATAATTTGGCTGTGATGGTTTTAGCAACCCCGGGAACACCTTCGAGCAAAACGTGACCGTTTGATAAAATGGCCACCAAAAGCTGATCGATCATTTTGTGCTGCCCTACAATTACGGTTTCCAGTTCTTTTTTGATACTGTTTACGTGATCTAAAAGCGGCGTTAGATTTATTCTGGTTTCAAAATTCACATTTTCGTTTGTGATTTCATTTTCTGTTGTATTGATATTGTCCATGTTTGGTCTGTTTTCTGGGTTGTTTTTTGCCACACATTAAAAAGATTAAAGAGGATTTTTTATTAAAATTGATTAATTTTTTCTAATCTGTGTAATCCTTTTAATCGGTGGCAATTTTTTTTTATCTAATGTATAATCTTTTCTATTGCATTATTAATTCTAATTAAATCTTCTTCAAGACTTCCGTGATAACTATTTCGATGTTCGTTGATCAAAAATACAAGTTCCTGAATATCTGTTTCACTTTTTCCTGTTTTGTGATGCAATTTTTGAATAAAAGTATCGTCGAGTTTTGTGGTATCGATCAAATATTCGGTTCGCATTTTTTCTAAAAAATAAATAATCTTTTTATCGATGATATTGCGGTGATCGCCTTCCTGATAATATAAATTGCCTATAGTTTTGGTGAAATCAACTGTTGAATTGGCCAAAGGTTTAAGTATAGGCACCACACGTTGCTTACGTTTGGCATTAAAAATAATAAAAATCAACATTCCGAATAAAAAGAAATACCAGGCCCATTTTAGTCCGGGCTGAGCCAGGATATAACGCAGGGGCGATTGAGAAATATTTTCATTATTCTGACCTTTGGTATACCAGAAAATATCGCCTTTTGGTAAATAAGATAAAACACTCTCGGCATATTGATAATGATCTGCTTTTAATAAATTAAAGTTCGTAAAAGCGACAGGCTGCGTATGTAAATAAAAATAGCCTTGTCTGTAAGGAACTTTGATATAATTGATGTGTTTTTTTTGATTTGATTTTGTGCCCTGATATCCCAGAACGGTTGTATTTAAGGTGTCAATTTTAGAAAAATAATCTTGTAATTGATGTTCAAAAGTATATTTTTTAGTCTTTTTGTTGGCCAGCCATATTTGAGTTGTATTGGCATTGAGATAATCTGAATTAACTTCCAGTTTCAGGGTGTCTAGTAAATATTTAGGGAAACTCTTCATGCTTAAAAAAGCATTGTTTCCGTGCGAGACAAAATAAAAAATCTCCTTAATTGATTGTTCGTCAATTGTATTGGATTCTGATATATTGATGAAAGTTCCTTTTATTTTATAATTTTCTACCAGCGTATCCTCATCATATTTTGAATCTAAAAATTCATATGGCGTTACATTTGGAATTCTTTCTACTTTATGATTTTTAAAAAATCCATTAATTTCCTTATCAAAAACATATAATCCGTAGGGGATTTTGTCATTGACAGCATAGGTTGGTCGCCAATCGATGGGTTTTGGCTGGTCACGATCTATTACTAAAATCAGGGTTAAAATAAAAACCAGAACAGCAATGTAAATTTTGATGCTTTTATCCATTACTAAAGGTTTTTATGGCGTTCTTAAATCGGTTTTCGGCTTTTATAAACGAGATTTCATCAATGGCAAATTCGCCATACCAGATATAATTATACAAGTAAGACAAGTAGGTAAATTCCTCTTTATGTGCAGGTCGCTGCAGTTCGTATAAATAATCAGAATTGGTTTTTTCGATATCCCATTCGATATAATGATTTTGTGCCATTACTTTTAGCAGCCATAGATAATAATAACGAATCGCGATTCTTTTCTCTCCCGTTTCAAGACTTTCTTTTATTAATTTTTCGAAATCCACAAGGTGAATATTCTTTTCGATATCAGAGTAATAAACATTTCTTTTATTCGAGTTTTTACCAAAAATCCATTGACCTTCTTTATTAATTACTGCTTTTGCTATTAAGTAGATTACAATAACAATAATTAAAACCGCTATTACTCTTAAAAAGATCGTGACAAAATCCAGAGAGGCTTTGGTATCTGACTCGCTAAAAATGCTTCGGTAAATACGGGCAAGCCATTCAATAAAGCTTTGCCATAAACCTTTTTCAGGAGCTTTTTGTTTGTATACGAAATCAGAATCAGTATATTTTTTTTTGAAATTCTTAGAGAAGGTTTTGGCTTCTACAGTACTGCTGTCAATTTGAATATCTTTCTCGGTATATTTTACGGTACTTATTTTTGGAGGCTCGGCTCTAGCCAAAGAATCCTGGGCATGCGAAATACCGGAAAAAAAGAGAAAAGATAAAAAGAGGAGGAGTTTATTCATTATTGCTTCCAATTGATTCAATTTCAGTTGCCGAAATTCTATCTTCTGCTCCCAAACTATAATAGATAATTCCCTGATTGATTACCAAAACGTTACTAAAAATGTTACTCAATGCCATAATTAAAACAAATGCTACAGTAATCAGGATTAAAAAAATGGGCGAAGGTTCAAAAGGCATTTTATCGAAATCAGGATTGGCTATTGCAAAGAAAATAAAGGCAAATATTCCAACAAAATAAAAAAACATAGTGATGGATGCCTGTACCATCTGAAGCATAATCATGACGATAAAACTGGCCCCAATTGTAGACCAGAAATCTTCTTTTAGCAAAAGATGTGCATGGTTTAAAGATTCAAAAAAGCTTTTATCCTCCGTTAAATAGGTATAAAAACTCAAATTTACCCAGGTAAATAAAGTAGGTATTGCCACTATTAATAATGGTATGCCTACTAAGACAAAGCAGAGAAAAAATAAAGCGATTATAAGGATAAATAAAATTGGAAATATAATGAATACAACGCCCAGACCGAACTTAATTATTTTCCAAAGGCTTTTTCTAAAGCCGGCTAATATATCCTGTGTGGTAAAATCGTTGGTATTTTTTTCGGCTATTAATTTTAAATATAAAATTGGATAGGAGGAATTAAAAAGGGATAAAAATATAATTACCACTAAAAAGAGTATGGCAAATCCTCCAAGAAGAGGATAACTGTCAAAGTAATTGAAAAGTTCATCGGGAGTAGTTTTTTCTAAATTATTACCTGCCAGAGACTTAAAATTAGTTTCTAAAAATAAATACATTAACGCCCCCATAATGAGCAGCATACCAACGTTTATGGCGAAAAAAATCTTAAAAAAGTGTTTGCCAAAATTTTTAAAGAAGGTAAACGAATCTACTATATAGTCGCCGAGTTGTCTTTTTTTGTAAAGTTCAAACATTATAATGAAGTTGTTTTTTTGTGAACAATGAAAGGATAAACCAAATAATAAAATGAGATGATTGCTAATGTAAATAAGATGATAAAACTACTGAGCCAATTGGGCATATCGATCGAATATCGGGTTATAAAACCTTCGAGAAATCCGGCGCTTATGGTAAAAGGAAAGGTGCTCAGGAATATTTTGAAACTGTTTTTGAATCCTATTTTAAGTGA
Source organism: Flavobacterium sp. SLB02 (assembly GCF_009664855.1). Taxonomy (GTDB): domain Bacteria; phylum Bacteroidota; class Bacteroidia; order Flavobacteriales; family Flavobacteriaceae; genus Flavobacterium. The sequence continues at coordinate 3,804,721 of NZ_CP045928.1, read as the reverse complement.
ATTTAATCTCGAGAAAGTTTTAGGAAACAGGATCGAAGCGCCCAGAATAAATCCGGCCGCACTTTCGATTACGATGGCGAAAATCTCCATAGAACCGTGAATCCAGATACCGCGAACACTTTTCCAGAAAACACCCTGATCGTAGAAAAAGTACTGAAATGATCCTAACATCAATGAGTTTTGAAGAAAAATATAAAATGTTCCCAAACCGCCAAATATGCCGTAAATGTAACATCTCGCCCCTACATAAAGGTTGTTCAGGGTAATACCTATAAAACTTCCCCAGTTGCTTCCGGAGCCGTAAACCGCCATTGGATTTCCTTTTTTGATGTTGTCAAGAGTCATGTTTACATAATAGTCGCCTAGAATTAAGCGAACAAAGTTTTGATCGTATCTAGCCGAAACGACGCCCATGGCAACGGTGACAAAAAATAAAATAAAGGCATACAAAAGATATCTCCTGTATTCGTAAAGCAGTAAAGGAACCTCGGTTTTAAAAAATTCAAGGAATCTGTTTTTTTCGGTTCTTTTGGTTTTGTAAATTTTTTGATAAATCTGTGAGGCGAGGTGATTGAGATACACAACTGTCTTACTTTTTGGGTAATAGGTTTGCGCATACGACAAGTCATTCATCATTTGAATGTACAAATTAGCTAACTCATCAGGATTTTTTTTAGCTTTACCAAAAATAGCGAGCTCAAACTCCAGCCATTTTTCTTTATTTTGTTTTATGAAGGCAACTTCTCTCATTGTAGGCTAAAATATAAAATATGTCAGAATTATCTATTAATACAACCCAAAATGTTAAAATAAATTTCATTGCCGCTTCACCAGGCGAGCGAATAGGTTCTTATTTCATCGATTTGGCTATTAAACTGGCCTATATAACCGTGGTTTCTCTTGTATTTTTTTATTGGTTAAATCTCGGTAAATTATTCGATAGATTAGACAATTGGTCGAAAATTTCGATTGTTTTAATTCTTTATTTTCCGTTTTTTATTTATTCGCTCACTTTAGAAAGTATTTTTGAAGGTCAGACTATCGGGAAAAAACTAGTAAAAATAAAAGTGGTTAAAATTGATGGCTATCAGGCAGGATTTGGAGACTACTTAATGCGCTGGTTTTTTAGGTTAGTTGATATTACACTTTTGTATGGCATTGTGGCTATAGTAAGTGTGGTGTCGAGTAAAAAAGCCCAACGATTGGGTGATATGGTGGCGGGAACTGCCGTTATTACTTTAAAAAATAAAATAGACATTAGTCATACCATTCTTGAGGAAATAGGCGAGGCTTACGTTCCTACTTATCCTTTGGTTATTAAATTGTCTGACAATGATATGCGTATCATTAAGGAGACTTTTAAGAACGCCGAAGCCCGAAATGATCATGAAGTTATTTACAAATTGGTCGCTAAGATCGAAAGTGTAACAGGAATTAAAAACCAATCCGGTAACAGCAGCGATTTTTTGAGGGTTATTTTGAAAGATTACAATTTCTACACCCAGAATATGTAAAGGTGTTTTACGTCAGAAATATTCTGTGTTTTTTGCTGTTTCTTATAAAAACTATATCCTAGTCCCGATAGTAGTGGAAATCTTTTAGCTTTTTCCTTTAAAAAGCTAAAGATTACTTCACTTAATTTTATTTTATTTTATTTCGGAGTTCAATGAACTTCGTTTGAAACGGATTGCTTCGCCAGTTCTCACTTTCAGGCTCGGGTGCGGGAATAGCTCCTAAAAAAAATCATTTACGAGTGAAATAAGATGATTTCATGACTTTATTTTTAATTTAATTTTATAAATTTAACAAGCCTTTTTTTTATAAAAGAGAAGCTGAAAAATTTAGTAGTAAGAAAATTAAATTTAAATACCATGAAATCTAAACAAATCATTACCGCAATATTGATGTTTATTACTGTTTTTTCTTTTGCTCAGGGCGTGAAAAAGCTCGATAAAATAATAAAACGAGATTATCAGATTATTGAATGTACGATTGCAAAAATGTCTGATAAAACGGTTGAATATTCGTTGCCGGGAGAAACAATGCAAATTTCGCTTGATGTATCGCAAATTGCGAGAATTGATTTTGCCAGCGGGCGTTCGCAAACTTTTGATGTTTCTGAGAATAATGCGCCATCTGGTAATTCGGTGCAGGTTACTTCTTCAGAAATGAAACCCAATACAATTGCTGTACTGCCGGTTCCGTATGTGAATTCAGGTACTATGGAAGAGTCTGGGGAAATGGCAAAATTTGCTCAAAATGACCTTTATAACAAATTGCTGGACAAATCTGCGAATCTTTTTCCGTTGACGGTTCAGGATTTAAGGGTTACAAATAGTTTGCTGCATAAGGCCGGAATTGATTATAAAAATATTGATGAAACCCCAATAGAAGATCTTCAAAAAATTCTGGGAGTGGATAATATTATTGCCGCAAAAGTTTCGTTTACCCTTACCGAAGGCTCAACGGCTTCGACTTACAGCAGCGGAAGCGCCAAAGTGAGCGATAATAACAAGAAGGTAAAAACGAGCGATGTATCGACTACCAATGCCAGTAATCTTACTTATTACAATTACATGGTTTATTTTGACATGTACAAAAACGGCACAAAAATTTACTCGCAAAGTCGTAAACCGTTCCTGAATATCAAAGACAGCTGGATGGATTCTATTACTTATTTGCTGAAAAGAAGTCCAATTTATGTAAAAAAATAAGCAGTAAATGGAAAAATTTGAATCTAAAATTGACCTGTGGCTTATACTTTTTTTGGTTTTAGTTTTTGGAGGAATCCTTGTAAGATCAGCTTATGATCAAAACTGGATTAGTTTTTCCTTTATACTTTTGGTAGTGATTTTTATTGCCTATATGTTTTCGACGACCTTTTATATAATCGAAAATAAAAAATTAGTCATAAAATGCGGGGTTTTTTATAATTTATCAATTGAAATTGAAAAGATTAAACGAATTTCTGAAAGCTATAATATTATTAGTTCTCCTGCGCTTTCTTTTAACAGGCTTGAAATTTTATACCATAAATTCGATATAGTTCTGATTTCACCAAAAGATAAAAGAAGGTTTATCGAAGCTATTGAAAAAATTAATCCTCAGGCAGAAATAAAAATTAAAGAAAAAAGTTACAAAATAAATTAAAATAATTGGCTTTTTTGAGTCTTTGTACCTTCGCACCTTTGTACCTTTGCACCTAAAAAAAATAAAATGTTTCATTTATTAGACCTTATTGGTACAATGGCTTTTGCAATGTCCGGCGCATTAACGGCAATGCACAAAAAACTAGATCCGTTTGGTGTTTTTATCATTGCTTTTGTAACGGCGGTGGGTGGCGGAACGCTTCGTGATGTTTTAATAGGCAGAACTCCGGTGGGCTGGATGCAGGATTTAAAATATGTTTATGTTATTATTTTAGGTTTTGGATTGGCAATTCTCTTTAGAAAAAAGTTTGACAAATTAAGAACTTCTTTGTTTTTGTTTGATACAATTGGGTTAGGTGTTTTTACTTTAATAGGCCTTGAGAGAGGTATCATGACGGGTTTGCATCCGGTAATTTGTATTGCTTTGGGCACCATGACGGCTTGTTTTGGCGGTGTAACCCGTGATATTTTGTGTACCGAGATCCCAACGATCTTTAGAAGGGAGATTTATGCTACGATTTGTATTTTTGGAGGAATTGTATTTTTTGCGCTAAAAAAACTCAATCTTGAAGATGACGTTTTGTATTTAGTTACCTCGGTTGTCATTATTACTGCTCGATTACTGGCGGTAAAATTCAAATGGTATTTACCGGCATTTGACCACAAATAAGATTTATTTGCTACCAATTTCACGAATCATGTCCACTGCAAAAAATGTGCGCATATTTTTTTTGTATTTTATGCAGAGAAAAATTAGTGTAAATTCGTGCGATTCGTGGCAAAAAAAGCAACCATAATAAATGACAAAATATACCGTAAAAAAATACGATCAGAGCGATTGTAAAATCTGGAATGAGTTTATTGCTCAGGCCAAAAACGCTACATTTTTATTTCATCGTGATTTTATGGAATATCATAAAGATCGTTTTGAAGATTTTTCGCTTTTGGTTTATCAGGATGAAAAGCTCATAAGTATTTTGCCTGCCAATAAAGTTGGAAATTCTGTTTATTCGCATCAGGGACTTACCTACGGCGGATTGGTATATGCCAGTAAATTGAAAGGTGAAAAAGTAGAAGCTGTTTTAGACGCCGTTTTACTTTTTTTGAAAGAGAATGCATTTGATACCTTTTATTACAAACCCATTCCAAACTTTTATTTTCCTGAAGGCAATAACGAAGTTGACTTTTTCTTGTTTAAAAGAGGAGCAGTGATAGAGCGAAAAGAAATGAATCTGGCTGTTAATCTTGAATTGCCTTTGCAAATTTCTAAAAGTAAGCTGAAACATTTTAGAAGAATTGAAGATCTTGATTTGGATATAATTGAAGAAGAAGATTTTAATCCTTTTTGGGATGAAATTTTAGCGCCGAGATTATTGGAGAAATTCAATGTAAAACCAGTTCATTCAAAAGAAGAAATCTTACTTTTGAAACAGAAATTCCCCGAAAATATCAGGCAATATTCTGTTTATCGAAACGATGAAATCATTGCCGGAATTACGATTTTTGAAACCGAAAATGTTATAAAATCGCAATACGGGGCCACATCAAAAAAAGGAGAGGGAGTAAGAGCACTTGATTTTTTATTCATTAATTTGATCGAAAAGTACAAAGGAAAAGGCAAACGCTTTTTTGATATGGGAATTGTAAATGAAGAGAATGAAAGCGGCTATCATTCCGGACTTTTAAAACAAAAAGAAGAATTAGGTTGTAGCGTTTACAATCAGGATTTTTATAAAATTGATATAAAATGATACCATTTCTGGACCTAAAAAAAATAAACCAACCTTATGAAACTGCTTTTCAGGAAAAACTGAAATTGGTTTTAGATAATGGCTGGTATATTTTAGGAAAAGAAGTAGAGACATTCGAAAAGGCTTTTGCCGAATATTGCCAAACCCAATATTGCATAGGAGTAGGGAATGGTTTTGATGCTTTGGTTCTGATTTTTAAAGGATATATTCAACTTGGAAAATTGCAGAAAGGAGATGAAGTTATTGTTCCTGCAAATACTTACATCGCCAGTATTCTGGCTATTTTGCAGGCAGATTTAATTCCGGTTTTGGTTGAACCAAAGTTGGAAACCTACAATATCAACCCGGCTTTAATCGAGGAAAAAATTACGTCAAAAACTAAGGCAATTTTAGTGGTTCATTTATACGGTCAGTTGGCTGAAATGGATAAAATAAATGAAATAGCAAATCGAAATAATTTATTAGTTGTTGAAGATGCTGCGCAATCGCATGGAGCTTTTGGGAATTCCAAAAAAAACAAATTCCAAATTCCAAATACGGATGTCCTGGAAAATAATCTAAAATCTAAAATCAGCAATCTAAAATCAGCTACGGCGTATAGTTTTTATCCCGCTAAAAATTTAGGCTGTTTGGGCGATGGCGGAGCCATAAATACAAACGATCCCGAATTGGCAAAAGTGCTTTTTTCGCTTCGTAATTATGGTTCTGATAAAAAGTATTTCAATGAATATATTGGTGTAAATTCGAGATTAGATGAGCTTCAGGCGGCGTTTTTGAATGCGAAATTGCCTAATTTAAATAGTGATAACGATAAACGCCAGATTATTGCAAAACGTTATTTAGCAGAGATTAAAAACGATAAAATAACGCTGCCGTTTTGGGATTTATCCAATAATCATGTTTTCCATTTGTTTGTGATCAGAACTTCAAAAAGGGAAGATTTACAGGCTTATTTATCTGAAAATAATATTCAGACGGTGATTCATTATTCGGTTCCTGCGCACAAACAGCAAGCACTTAAGGACTGGAATAATTTATCTTATCCAATAACAGAGAAAATTCATAATGAGGTTTTGAGTCTGCCTATTAGTCCTGTTTTGACAGATGAAGAAGTGAGTTTTATTGTTGATGTTTTAAATCGATATTAGATTGTATTTCCTGAAAAAAATAACGCAAACGACTCTGTTTAAAATCACTTCTTTAAACAGTCTGAGTATTGCAATTAAAATTGGTATAGGTTTAATAACCTCTAAAATATTAGCCATTTTTGTTGGTCCCGGCGGAATGGCTTTGGTGGGGAATTTGCGCAATTTTTTGACTTCATTAGAGAGTATTTCAACTCTTGGTTTTCAAAGCGGAATAATAAAATATGTAGCCGAAAATCAGAAAAACAAAGAAGTTCTAAAAAAAATATTAGCTACGGTTTTTATAAGTTTAGTTTTTATCGCTCTTATATTAAGTGGCATTTTGTATTTTTTTGCTTCTTTCTGGAACAATACTATTTTAAATTCAACTTTCGATTATGGTCTGGTTTTTAAGATCTTGGCGTTGGCTTTGCCCTGGTATGCGGTATCGGTTTTTTTATTGGCGGTTCTGAACGGTTTAAGTCAGTTCAAGAAGGTAATTTGGGTAAATATCATCGGGAATACTTTGGGATTATTGGTTTCTCTTTTCATGATTTTAAAGTTTCAAACATTAGGAGCATTGCTGGCAATTGTTATTACACCTTCTTTACTGTTTTTCGTTACCTTTTATTTTGTACAAAAAGAAATCAATTTTTTAGAGGCTATAAAGTGGCATTTGTATGATTTTAAAATTATAAAATATTTGTTGCCTTTCTCTTTAATGGCAATAGTTTCATCCGTTTTAGGGCCAATGGTTTATTTGGCTATGAGAAATAGTGTTATTGAAAAATTAGGTATCGATCAGGCAGGTTTTTGGGAAAGTATGACCCGAATTTCAACGTATTATATGCTCTTTGTAAGCACTATATTGTCTGTTTATTTTTTACCGAAATTAGCAATAGCAGAGGGGAATAAAGAAACAAAAAGTATTTTTTGGCAATATTATAAATTTATTTTACCCGTTTTTATACTCGGTGTAGTAGTCGTTTATTTTGCCCGGTTTTTTATCGTTCAGTTATTGTTTACTAAAGAATTTTTACCAGTTGCTTCACTTTTCTTCTGGCAGCTTATAGGTGATGTTTTTAAAGTCGCTTTCCTTATTTTAGGCTATGAGTTTTTTGCTAAAAAATTAACCAAAGCTTTTATTATTGCCGAAGTATCTTCTCTAGCGCTCTTGTATTTTTCGAATTTGGTTTTTATGGAATGCTTTGGAATACAAGGCGTTGTAATGGCTCAGGCTTTTGATAATTTTATTTATCTAGTGGTTTTATGTGTGTATTTTAGAAAAAGTTTATTTTAAAAAACACACCATTTATATCAAAACCTCAATTTCAATTCCAACGGAATATATTTGATAAACAACCCAATATCGTACGTTTTTTGCGCTTTTACCATTTCCTGATGCACTCGTTTTAGAACTGCTTTGTTTTCGGCTTTTGTTTTATTTAATGCAATTGCTTTTTTAATAATAAGATAAGTCGAATGATTTATTTTTCGGGTTCGGGAACTGAATTTTTTATAAAACTGACTTCCCAATGAATTCTCCAGTTCTCTTTTTTGGATCAAAACCGCATCAATAAATTCAAAGTTATAGTTTCGGGCTGTTCTGATCCAAAGGTCTAAATCCTCGTACGCCAGATTTTCATCGTAACCGTTTAGTTCTTCTAAAACTTTCCGTTTTACCATCGAAGAAACAGAACAAATCATGCTGCTTTGGCCTAATATAGACGAATAAATATCTCCAGTAGCTGGTTTTTTTAGTACTTTTTTCTCAGGATTCACTTCATAATAATAACGAAGATGTTTGTTGTTCTCTGATATTATTTCGGCATTTCCATAAACTATAGCTAGTTTTTTCTTATCCGAATTTAAAAAAGTACCGATTTGTTTTTCGACACATTTTGGCAATAAAACATCATCGGCCGCAAGATCAATTACATAATCTCCTTTTGCGATCTTCAATGCTTTATTGAACGTTTTGGTATTTGCTAAGTTCGTTTCGTTTGTGATGAATTGTATCTCAGGATATTTTTCGAGCCAGTTTTTAATGGTTTTTTTAGAAGAATCCGTACTGCAATCGTCCGCAATAATGAGCTCAATATTTTTATAGGTTTGATTTAAAACTGAATTCAATGATTCAACTACAAATTGCTCATGGTTGTAACACAAACAAATAATGGTAACTAATGGAGTTTTTTGCATAAAAGTTGAATATCAAAACGCTTCTTGAAGCATTCAAAAATAAGAAATATTATGCCTGATTGCGTTAAGATTTGCTGAATAGAAAAACAAAACTAAAGAGCAGGTTTTAAATTGTATTCTTTTCGTTTAGTATTTTTTACATTTGCTCTAAGATGGAAGATAAACTAGAAAACTTTTTTACGGAAAATGATGTTGAAATTTTGATTGCTACCATGAATCAGGATTCATTAGATTTTTTAGTTCCAATGTTTCCGTTTCTTCATTTTTCTAATTTCCGAATCTTAATTGTTAATCAAACTCAAGTCGGAAAAAAATTAGAATCAGAATATGCTAAGATCAGAGTTGTAAATTCTTTCGAAAAAGGTTTATCCAAAAGCAGGAATTTGGCACTTGAAAATGCTGTTGGAAAAATCCTTGTAATTGCTGATGATGATGTAGTATATCAACAAGGATTTATTGCTAAAATAATCAACGCTTATAGCCAATTTCCGGATGCAGCCGCAATCAATTTTTGTGCTGTAAAGTCAGATGGAAGTTTGATGAAAAAGTATCCTGATCGTTCTAAAACGAATTTGAATGCCTTTGATATTTTTAATACAAGTTCGATAGAAATGACGCTGAATCGAACAGTTTTGGATAAAACTAAAGTTAAGTTTGATGAAGATTTCGGGTTAGGAGCAGTCTTTGAAATGGGAGAAGAAGCCATTTTTTTATTTGATATAAAGAACAAAAAACAACAGCTGGTTTTTGAACCTGAGATTATTGTGAAACATCGAGAACCTACATCTTCGGACAAAAAAAGTATCACAGAAAAATATTATATACAAGGTGCATTGTTTAGTAGAATTTTCAAAAGCAATTATATTTATTGGATATTTGTGAAGTTCTTTTTCGATTTAAAACAACAAAAAATAAGATTTCGTGAGCTTAAATCAGCATTTAAAAGTTCAAAAGAAGGACATCAAAAATTGGAAAAACTACAGTATGGCAATAAAAAATAACGGAATACAAATTTTATCCATCCCAAAGATAGAGGACCCCAGAGGTAATCTTTCTGTGATCGAAAATGATATTGTTCCTTTTGGTATTAAGCGCGTTTATTATTTGTACGATGTGCCAAGCGGTTCGGAACGTGGCGGACATGCGCACAAAGAGCTTAAGGAGTTTTTGGTTGCTTTAAGCGGTAGTTTTGATGTGGTACTCAAAGATGGAGAAGAGGAAGAAATCGTGACTTTAAACAAGCCTTATGAAGGTTTATTGATCAATCCGGGAATTTGGCGTGAACTTCAAAATTTTTCTTCGGGATCTGTTTGTTTGGTAGTGGCTTCAGAAGTTTATATCGAAGAAGATTATATCAGGGATTTTGATGAGTTTTTGGAATATTCTAGTGATAAACAGAAAAATTAATTCCCCATTTTTTTAAAAGACGATTTGATTTAAAGAGAAAGCGTAAACAAAAAGGAGGCATATTCAATAAAAAACGAATCTTTAAACTGATATTTTGTTTGTCGAGATCTTTTAAATAAAAAGAGCTTTTGTCTTGATATCCAAAAACATAATATTTAAATCCATATTCTATTCGGTACAAATCCAGAAACTTTTTTAGAGAAGGATTTTCCTGTTCAGCGCTTTTAAATGGCGTAAAATCCATTACGTTCATCGAATTAATATTTTTCTTAGCGAGGCTTTCGGGGATATCATTATTGTAAATGGCCGTAATATTATTGGTTATCGCAATGGGAAATTGTATTCCAATTTTGGTCCACAATTCCAAGTCCTGGCCATTTGTTACACCCGGCGTAAATCCTCTAAAAGTTTCAAGAATTTGTTTGGGTATCGCCAAAGACGAAGTCCAGGTAATTCTAAAAGGCATATTTGAGGCGAAATAATCTTTTACAACTCCGCGAAAAGATTCCTCTAGACCAGAATAATAGGGAGTTTGAAAGTGTTTTTTGGCGGTTTTAATTTTGTAGCGTGAACAGTAAATACCACAATCCGGGAAATTATGATATAAGTGAGCTAATTCTTCGAGATGATTTGAAAACCAATAATCATCAGCATCCAGAAAAGCGATCAGTTTCCCTTTTGATTTTTCTATTCCAAGATTTCGGGCAACGGAAACACCTTGATTTTTTTGATTAAAGATCTGAATTCTCTCGTCATTCAATTTACGAACCAGAGCTTCGCTTTCATCAGTAGATTCATCATTAATTATAATGATTTCATAATCTGTAAAGGTTTGATTGAGAGCACTTTTTAGAGTGTTTTCAATATAGCGGGCTTTATTGTATAATGGAATGACAACGGAAAAAAATACCATAATCGATTATTTTTTTAGATTACAATAATAGCCTAATTTATAAAAATCCAGTAGATATAAACCCGGATTTTCTGAAGTTAAATTAGTTAGGATTCGTTTCTTTGTTTTTAGATATATTGCCTTTACAATTCCTGTAAGATATAGTTTATTTAAAATGACATAAAGTTTGCTCAATCTGATTTTTTTAGGATCAATTTTATGAAAGTAAACTAAGTGATGTAAGTTTTTGACCGCTATTTCGGATTTCTTTATAAAATCGATACTCTCTTCGTTGTTATGGTGAATTAAGGTATTTTCGATATGAGTAACAGGAACTGAATTGAAACGTAGGTTTTCTAGAAAAATAAAATCTTCATATCCGTATTGCTTTATAAATTCCGGAAAAGGGAATTGAAGAAGAATCTCTTTTTTTAAAAGTAAATTCCAGGTAAAAACAAAATCGTACTGATTTTTAAGCCGGTGTTGTAAAGATTTCGTTTCCCTGTTTATACCGTATTTCCATCGCAGTAATTTTTCTTTAGAAGGAATAGTTTCAGGGTATTTAACTCCGCCAAAAATCACATCAGGATTCCATTTCGATAGTATTTCGGTATAATTTTTAAGATAGGATTCATTCTCAGCCAAGGCATCAGCTTCCATAATCAACACATAATCATATCTTGATTTAGCGCATAATACATTGATGTTCTTTCCTCTGCCTAAATTTTCTGCATTAAGGGAGAAAGAACAATTTTCTAATAAATTGATCTGAGAATTTTCAGCAATAAATTCCTGACTGAGATCATCTTGTACAAGGATTTCATATTGAATTCCTAAATTATCGGCTTGTTTTTTAAGCTCTAAAACAAGCGGAAAAACATTATAATTATAAGTAGGAATTAATATAGAAAGCATTACACGCTGCGTTGCACCACTTCAAAAATTCTTTCGTCTTCACATTTTAATGTTTTAGACGGGAATTTTAGCAATAAAGCATAATCGTGAGTCGCCATGATAACCGTTTTACCATTAGCATTGATTTTTTTCAATACTTCAAGAACTTCAGAACTTGTTTGAGGATCAAGGTTTCCGGTTGGTTCATCGGCCAGGATAAATTCAGGGTCGTTAAGCAAAGCTCTTGCAATGGCAACACGTTGCTGCTCACCACCAGAGAGCTGATGCGGCATTTTGTTAACGTATTCTTTCATACCTACTTTGTCCAGAACTTCATCAATTTTACGTTCCATTCCTTCTTTGTCAACCCAACCTGTTGCTCTTAAAACAAAAAGCATATTGTCTTTTATAGAACGGTCCGGAAGTAGTTTGAAATCCTGAAATACGATCCCAATCTTACGTCTCAAATACGGAATATCTTTTTCTTTTAAAGTAGCCAAATCAAACTCAACTATGTGACCTTCACCTTCAGATAAGGGTAAATCTGCATATAAAGTTTTTAAGAAACTACTTTTTCCGGATCCTGTTTTCCCAATGATGTAGATAAATTCACCGTGGTTAACATCCAGATTAATATGAGATAAAATTTTTCTTCCTTCCTGATATATAGTGACTTCTTTAAGAGATAGTACGGTTTGTGACATAATAAATTGATTTGATTGGTAAAAGTAATAAGATAACGCTTCGATTCAAAATAAATTTGAATCATTTCAGTAAGAAAATTTTAAAAGTTGCCACAGATTAAAAGCATTAGAATGATTTTGCTGTTTTTTTTAAAGAAAAATTGAATTTAATTTGTGAGAATCTTTGACATCTGTGACAATAAAAATAAGCAGAATTTTAATATTGGTAAAACAATTATAGCTCAGAAAGTTTGAGAACCAATATTTTGGAGTCTAATAAGCTGTTTTATAACAACCATTAAAATATTTGTTCATAATAAAAGGCTGAAACGTTTCGTTATAAACGGTATAAAATGATACATTTGAATACTAAATATAATTAAAATGCGTAAACTTTCCTGGTTCTTTTTATTACCAATTATCCTTTTTTCGACCATAGTTTCGGCACAAAAATCAGCTATTTACACTTACGATTTAAAGGAATTTGACAAAGCACTGGCTTTATATAATGACAAACAATATGCCTCGGCACAACTTATTTTCGAACATGTAAAAAACAACGCTACGACCGAAGAAGTTCAGTCAGATTGTGCTTATTATATCGCCAATTGTGCCATTAGAACCAATAAAGCAAATGCTGATGCTCTGATGGAAAAATTCGTAACCGATTATCCGACAAGCACCAAACAAAATCAAGCTTATATCGAGGTTGCACAGTATTTCTTCGAGCAGGGAAATTACCCAAAAGCGCTCCAATGGTTTGATAAAGTAGATGAAAGTTACATGAGCAAATCAGACTCGGATAAATTTAATTTCCAGAAAGGTTATGCTTATTTCAATGCCAAAAAGAAAAAAGAAGCGACAACTTATTTTAATAAAGTGGTGAATTCTTCTGAATTTGGTTCTCAGGCCAAATATTATTTAGGTTTCATGGCCTATGAAGGTGATGATTACAAAGAAGCAACCAAATATTTTGATGAAGTTTCGGGCGAAGAAAAATACAAAGAGAAGCTTTCGTATTATCAGGCTGATATGAATTTCAAGTTAGGAAATTTCCAAAAAGCAATTGATTTGGGACAAAAAGCAATGTCTAAATCGAATGAACTTGAAAAATCAGAACTAAATAAAATCATCGGTGAAAGTTATTTCAATTTAAAACAATACGACAAAGCAATTCCGTTTTTAGAGCAATATGCAGGTAAAAAAGGAAAATGGAATAATACCGATTTCTACCAGTTAGGTTATGCCTATTATGAGCAAAAAGAGTATGAAAAAGCGATTTCCCAGTTCAATAAAATCATTGAAGGAAAAGATTTCGTTGCTCAAAATGCGTATTACCATTTAGGTTTAGCTTATTTGAATACGGGTAAAAAACAAGAAGCTTTAAACGCTTTTAAAAATGCTTCTGAAATGGATTTTAATGCCCAAATTCAGGAAGATGCGGCTTTGAATTATGCCAAAGTGAGTTATGATATTGGTAATGCGTATCAGACTGTTCCGGCTATTTTACTTGATTTCCTGAAAAAATATCCAAACAATTCAAGCAGATCTGAAGTAGAAAAATTATTGGTTGATTCTTATATCTCGACTAAAAACTACAAAGAAGCTTTGACTTTATTGGAGAAAAACAGATCGGCAGAAAATAAAGCTGCGTATCAAAAAGTACTTTTCTATAGAGGACTAGAATTGTATAATGAATCGAATTATCAGGAAGCGGGAAAAATGTTTAAAAGCGCGATCAGCGAACAAAAAACTCCTGAGTTTACAGCCCGCGCCACTTTCTGGAAAGCAGAAACAGAATATGTTACTGCCGATTTTCAGAATGCATTATTGAGCTACAAACAGTTTGCTGGATTGGCTGCAGCCAAATCAACTGATGAATATAAAAACATCAATTACAATATTGGATACACCTATTTTAAACTAAAAGAATACGATCAGGCAGGAAATTCATTTCAGGCACAAATCGACAATTCAAAAGAAGATAAAGTTCGTCTGAATGATTCGTATTTGCGTTTGGGAGATTGCCGTTTTGTAAATTCAAAATATACTGCTGCCAATGAAGCTTACGCCAAAGCCATCGAAGCAAGAGGCGTTGATGCTGATTATGCTCAGTTTCAAAAAGCGATTTCTTATGGATTCATGTCTAAAAATGATAAGAAAATTGATGAGCTGAACAATTTCCTTTTGATGTATAAAAAATCAGAATATCGCGACGATGCATTGTATGAATTAGGAAATACGTATGCCGCAGAGAAAAAGAACGATCAGGCGCTTAAAACCTATGATCAGTTAATTTCTGAATATAAAAACGGAGCTTTTACTTCAAAATCAATTTTAAAACAAGGTTTGATTTATTACAACTCAGATCGTGATGCTCTGGCTTTGACTAAATTCAAAAAAGTAGCTGCTGAATTCCCAAAAACGCCTGAAGCTTTAGAAGCAGTTTCTACAGCGAGATTGATTTATGTAGATTCAGGAAAAGTAGATGAATATGCAACCTGGGTTCGTACGTTAGATTTCGTTGCCGTTACAGATGCTGAACTGGATAATGATACTTATGATGCCGCTTTTAAACAATACAGCCAAAATAACAGCAAACTGGCCATTACTGGTTTTACAGGTTATATCAATAAATTTCAATCAGGACTTCATTCATTAGAGGCTAATTTCTACTTGGCACAATTGTATTATACGGAAGGTTCAGAGACGAAATCGGTAGCCAATTACCAATATGTAATCGATCAGCCAAGAAGCGAATTCACAGAGCAATCCTTAATGAAGTTAGCACAGATATATTTAAAAGCAAAAGATTGCGATAAATCGATTCCGGTCTTAAAACGCTTAGATGACGAAGCTGATTCAGCTCAAAATAAAAGTTTTGCGCAAGCGAACTTAATGAAATGTTACTACGACAAGAAAGATTATGATAACTCGGTTACCTATGCAGATAAGGTATTGCAAAATGCAAAAGCAGATACAAACGTAAAAGCCGACGCACAAATTATCGTAGCACGTGCTGCAATGCAAACAGGAGATGAAGACAAAGCGAAAGCAGCTTACGCAAAATTATCAACAACATCAAAAGGAGAATTAGCAGCAGAAGCGTTGTATTACGATGCTTATTTTAAAACGAAAGAAGGCAAGTTTGATGCTTCGAACGTTTCAGTTCAAAAATTGGCTAAAAATTATTCGGCTTATAAATATTACGGAGCGAAAAGTTTGGTGTTGATGGCGAAAAACTTCTACGGACTAAAAGACAGTTATCAGGCAACTTATATTTTAGATAACGTAATCAACAATTTCACTGATTATCCGGATGTTGTCGAAGAAGCTAAAAAAGAGTTGGCAGCTATAAAAGCAGAAGAGTCTAAGACAAATTCTTCGATTAATAAATAAGAATAAAGAGCATAGAATGCAGAAAATAGAAAAAAAGAGGCAAGAAGAAAGATTGCTGAAAAGTCTTTTCTCTATTTTCTAAGAAAAAAAAGAAAAATAATGAGTTTACCTTTTTACATAGTTGATGTTTTTGCGGATAAAAAATATGCCGGTAATCAATTGGCTGTTTTTATGGATGCAGGGAATTTAAGTTCGGCAGAAATGCAGCAAATTGCGCGTGAAATTAATTTCGCCGAAAGCACTTTTATCACCAAACTTGATAAAGAAAATAATAAAGCCGAGATAAAAATATTTACACCATCTCAGGAGATGCAATTTGCGGGACATCCGATAATTGGAACTTCATGGGTTTTGATAAATAAAATATTTGATAATTCGCCGGAGAATATAAAATTAAACGTTCCAATTGGACCCATTGCAATTCATCAATCGGAAGGTTTGATTTGGTTAAAAGCCGCTCAGCCGAAATTTTGGGATATTTTTTCGAAAGAAGATATTACAGTATTTAGCAATCTAAAAAATCACGATTTTGAAAATCAGTTTCCGATTCAGGAAGTAACGACCGGAAGCGCTTTTGTAATGGTTGGATTAAGCAGTAAAAGAGCGTTGGAAAATTTAGTCTTAGACAAAGATAAAACCGACAAATGGCTTAAAAAGAATTGCAAAACAGCACACAGAGGTTTATACTTTTATTATTTGGAAGGTTCGAAATTGTTTAGCAGAATGTTGTGTGTCGAACACAATCAATTGGTAGAAGATGCAGCAACAGGAAGCGCGAGTACTTGTTTGCAGGCTTTTCTATTAAAATATCATAAACCTGAATTTGAACTGATCAATTATCAGGGAGATTATATAGGTCGTCCCTCTCAGATTTATTTTAAAGGGAAATTAACCGACAATGATTTTGATATTCAAATAGGAGGAAAGGCTCAGTTTGTAGCCAAAGGCGAGTGGGAAGCTTAATTGAAAGAAAATAGAATAAAGAATAAAGAAAATAGAACAAAGAATAAAGAATAAAGAATAAAGAGAATAGAATATAGATTTTAGAATAAAGAACAAAGAGTTTGAGCAGAATAAAAAGGATTTAGCATAGTCTATTTTCTATATTCTTTACTCTATACTCTTAAAAAGAAGAAATATGAAAATTAATTGCCATAATAAAATCATCATTTTACTAGTATTGTTTGTTGTCCAGCTTTCGTTTGCTCAAAAGAAAAAAGAGGAAACTATAGGAACAGAAACGGTAAATGTGGTAAAACCTTATTCGCCAACAATTTCGGATGCATTTAAAGTGAAAGAGACTCCTTCGCTTGACGATACCGGAAATCAGCCTAAAGAAACTATCAAGTATAGTATTCTCTCGGTTCCTGTGGCATCTACATTTACGCCATCAAAAGGAAAAGCGGAAGGTGTTGAGAAATCAAAAAGAGAAAAACTGTTTAATAATTATGCCACTTTAGGAGTTGGGAATTACGGAACTCTAAATGCTGAATTATTCGTGAATCAGGATTTAGGAAACAATGATTACGTGGCAGGAATGTTTCGTCACCACTCTTCGCAAGGCGGAATCAAAGATGTAGATTTAAATGATGAGTTTTATGATACGGCATTAAATGTAGGTTACGGGGTAAACAATCGCGATATGTCATGGAATGTTGATTTGGGTTATCAAAACCAGGTGTATAACTGGTACGGTTTACCAGCTGATTTTGGTTCGACTTTGGCAGGACAAACTCGTGATGATTTAATTCGGGGGATTAATCCAAATCATTCTTATAATACGATTTCATTGGGTGGAAATGTCGAATTTAATGAAGGGATCTTTAGTAAAATATCCACTAAATTCACACATTTTTCAGATAGTTTCTCTTCTTCAGAAAATCGCTTTTATGTAAAGCCTTCTTTCAAGGTAGAAGTAATGGATCAATCCATTAATACTAATATTATTGTGGATCACGTAAGCGGATCTTTCGAACATAATTATGCGCGTGATAATACAAGTCCTTTAAAATACAGTTTAACTAATTTTGGTATTGAGCCAAGTTTTGTAATTCTTGAAAACGACTGGACATTAGAACTAGGAGCAGGCTTGTTCTACGGTTTGGATTCTGAGAACAGCGGAAACAAATTTTATATTTATCCAAAAGTAAACGCTTCATACAAATTAGTAGGCGATTTAATGATTTTCTACACAGGAGTAAATGGTAGTTTAGAACAAAATTCTTATGCCGATTTTGTAAATGATAATCCGTTTTTGTCGCCAACTTTAAACATGCGACCAACTAGTAATCAATACACTGTTTTTGCAGGTTTAAAAGGTAAATTGGCCAACAATATCAATTATAATCTTACGGGTTCATACCTGAATGAAAAAGACAAAGCATTATACAAAGGCAACGATTATACAGAAGATTTCTCGAATCAGAATTATGCTTTCGGAAACTCTTTTGCAGTGGTGTATGATGACGTAAGAACATTTCGTTTCTATGGAGAATTAAAAGCTGATTTTTCAAGAAATGTATCTTTTGGAATCAACGGAACTTTTAATAGTTATAAATACGATGGTATCGAAGCGTGGAATTTACCATCAATGAAAATAAGTTCAAATCTTGATGTAAACATTACCAAACAATGGTATGCAGGTTTGAATGTTTTCTTTGTAGGAGAACGTAAAGACATGCAATCGAACTTAGATTTGGGAACTGATCCGGTGATTACAACTCTAAAAAACTATTTTGATGCCAATGCGCATTTAGGATACAAATACAACGAACGTTTGACTTGTTTCCTGAAGTTGAATAATATTGGAAACCAGGCGTACGAAAAATGGCTGAATTATCCGGTACAAGGATTTCAGGTATTAGTGGGGGCAAATTATAAATTCGATTTTTAAGTTCTTGCCACAAAGGCGCTAAGCCACAAAGGTTTTTTATAAAGTTTCAAGCCGCCAATTCACGAATTTAGTTAAAAATAATTCGTGAATTTGTGGCTAACTTTTTTTTACGATCTTTGCAACTTAGCGCCTTTGTGGCAGACAACCTATGGAATTCAAACAAAAAATACATTCTCATTACCTGCAAATGGTTCAGGACCGAATAGATGTTTTCAGGGACATGATTTCGGCTTTGACCGAAGATTCTAAAAACGATGCAAAAGGTTCTGCCGGCGACAAACACGAAACTGCTTTGTCGATGATGCATATCGAACAGGAAAAACTTACTAATAAACTAAAAGAAGCGATTACTCAAAAAGCGATTCTGGATAAAATTGACGCTTTAAAAACAACTGAAAATATCATTTCTGGAAGTTTGGTAAAAGCCAACGGAATCTATTTGTATGTAAGTGTTGCGCTTCCTAAAATTGCAATTGATGGAATCAATGTTATTGCACTTTCTCCGCAATCTCCTTTGGGATCTCATTTAATGGGAAATAAAGTGGGGTTTACTTTTGAGATTAATAAGACGCATTACACGATTCAAAACGTTGATTAGTCTGTAAAAATAATCGACCAAGAACTTTGACAAAGTTTAAGTAAGCACAGAATATTTCATTCAGAGGAAAGAATAATTCTTCTTAACAATCAGAAAGGTGAGATAACTGTAAAGTATGGCAAAAACGACAAGATTGACAAAAACAACAGTTCCTCAACGATATTTCTTCTTCTCTTTGTTAATCTTTCAATGATTTTTAAATATCATAAAATTTAATTCAAAGATCTCTTTCAAACCTTGTGTTTTGTGCTTTGTTTTAGTTCTAAATTGAAATTTTCAAGTTTGAGCCTTTTTTTTGGGTTAAAATTTTACATTTTATATGTAAAAACAAATTTATGCTTTTAAATTATAACTGAAATCAATATTTATGTTTTTCAATTGTAACCATTAATGCATCTTTGCCCTATCAAAATAAAATTTATAATAAAAAATATATAGTTATGTGTGGAATCGTATGTGCCTTTGATCTAAAACAAAAAGCCGAAACATTAAGACCTCAAGTATTAGAAATGTCTAAAATCATTCGTCACCGCGGACCGGACTGGAGCGGAATTTACAGCAATGATAAAGCAATTCTTTCTCACGAGCGTTTGGCAATTGTAGATCCAGCTTCAGGAAAACAACCTTTATTTACAGAAGATAAAAAATTGGTTTTGGCTGCAAATGGTGAGATTTACAACCACAGAGAATTGCGTAAACAATTTGAAGGAAAGTATAACTTTCAGACAGAAAGTGATTGTGAAGTTATCTTGGCGCTTTACAAAGAAAAAGGACCTCACTTTGTAGATGAAATGAACGGAATCTTCGGATTTGCGATTTATGATGTTGAGAAAGATGAGTACTTTATCGCTCGTGACCATATGGGAATTATTCCATTGTACATTGGTTGGGATCAGCACGGAACTTTTTATGTAGCTTCTGAATTGAAAGCTTTAGAAGGATATTGCACAAAAATTCAATTATTCCCTCCGGGACATTATATGACAAGCAAAGACGGTGAATTTGTACAATGGTACAAAAGAGACTGGACAGAATATGATGCGGTAAAAGACAATGAAACAAGTATTACTGCAATTAAAGAAGCACTTCAAGCAGCAGTTCACAGACAATTAATGAGTGATGTTCCTTACGGAGTTTTACTTTCTGGAGGTTTAGATTCGTCTATTACTTCGGCTGTAGCCAAAAAATTTGCACAAAAACGTATTGAGTCAGATGATACGACCGATGCCTGGTATCCGCAATTGCACTCTTTCTCAGTAGGATTAGATGGTTCTCCTGATTTAGCAGCAGCTCAGGTTGTGGCAAAACATATCGGAACAATTCACCACGAAATCAAATTCACCATTCAGGAAGGTTTAGATGCAGTTCGTGATGTAATTTATAACTTAGAAACATATGATGTAACTACAGTTAGAGCATCAACTCCTATGTGGCTAATGGCGAGAGTTATTAAATCAATGGGAATCAAAATGGTATTGTCAGGTGAAGGTGCAGATGAATTATTCGGAGGATATTTGTACTTCCATAAAGCGCCAAACGCAAGAGAATTTCACGAGGAAAACGTTCGTAAATTAGGTAAACTTCATATGTACGATTGTTTACGTGCTAATAAAAGTTTGGCAGCCTGGGGAATCGAAGGTCGTGTACCGTTCTTAGACAAAGAATTTATGGATGTTGCCATGCGCATCAATCCACAAGATAAAATGATCAACAAAGAACACCCAATGGAAAAATGGGTAGTTCGTAAAGCTTTTGAAGATATGCTTCCTGAAAGTGTAGCATGGAGACAAAAAGAACAATTTTCTGATGGAGTAGGATACAGCTGGATTGATACTTTGAAAGAAGTGGTAGCCAAAGAAGTTTCCGATGAGCAATTGGCAAATGCGAAATATAAATTCCCATTGCAAACCCCAACTTCTAAAGAAGAATATTACTACCGTTCGATTTTTGCAGAACACTTCCCAAGTGATGCAGCAGCATTATGTGTGCCGCAGGAAGCAAGTGTGGCTTGTAGTACAAAAATTGCTTTGGAGTGGGATGAAGCTTTCAAAAACATGAACGATCCATCAGGAAGAGCTGTAGCAAGTGTACATGATGACGCTTACGCGAAAGCATAAAAACAGGAATTTTTAGAATTAGTATATATTATATTTCCGAAAGACGTTCTCAATGCTGAGAGCGTTTTTCTTGTCTTATAATGTTAAATTATATTATTTCAGTTACTTAAAATTATTTTTCAATAATTATTTAAGTTTCTTTTTTATATTTGACATTCGCCGAAATAATATTAAATCGCTTATGTTGTAGCGATATGAGTATATAAAAGCGGAATTTAATATTTGGTTTAGCTGAAAATTAGAGGACTATAAAAGGTTTTGTATTAGGCTTGCCTCTTTTAGTTGTGAGTAAAATTAAAAGAAATAAAAAAATAGAATAGTATGTCTGGATTATTGGCTGTTATTGGTAAAGGAAAAGACCCGCAACTCGTAAAAGAGCTTTCTTCAAGAATGTCGCATCGTGGTCCTGATGAAAGTGATTTGCATATTATGGAAAATGGCAGTATTATTTGTCATGAAAGTCTATCAATTATCGATCTTAAATCAGGTAAGCAGCCTATTCAGGGAACAAATAAAGCCTGGATGGTGCATGACGGAGAAATTTATAACTACCAGGAATTAAAAGATACAGTTTTAAAAGAGCATACTTTTAGAACAAAATCAGATTCTGAAGTAATTGTGCATTTGTACGAAGAATTTGGATACAAATTTTGTAATATGCTTGATGGCGATTTTGCTTTTGTGATTATCGATGGTGATAATTACATTGCGGCAAGAGATGCTGTAGGTGTTAAACCTTTGTATTATGGACTGGACGAAAGAGGAAGAATTTATTTCTCTTCAGAAATGAAATCAATTGCAGATCAGTGTAAGTCATTTTCGACTTTTCCTCCCGGACATTATTATACCGGTAAAACAGGTTTTGTAAAATATTATAATCCGGACTATGAGGATCATTCGAATGCGAATAAATCTTTAGATCTGGATTTGGTTCGCCAATCATTAATCGAGGCTACGCGTAAACGTTTAATGAGCGAAGTTCCGGTTGGCGTATTGCTTTCCGGAGGTTTGGATTCTTCATTGACATCAGCAATTGCATCGCGAATATTAAAAGATAGCGGGCAAAAGCTACATTCGTTTTCTATTGGTCTTGATGCAGATTCGCCTGATAATGCTGTGGCAAGAAAAGCTGCTGAATTTTTAGGGACCGAACATCACGAAATACATTTTACGGTAGAAGAAGGTGTTGCTATTTTAGAAAAAGTAATTTATCATATCGAGACTTACGATATCATTTCAGTACGATCCGGGGTTCCAATGTATTTATTGTCGAAAGCCATAGCCGATCAGGGAATTAAAGTAATTCTTTCGGGTGAAGGTGCCGATGAGGTTTTTGGAGGTCATTTGTATTTTAGAAATGCTCCATCTGCAGAAGAATTTCAGGATGAAACGATCGAAAGAGTCCAGAAGTTATTTACTGCCGATTTATTACGTGCCGATAAAACAACTATGGCGCACGGATTAGAAGCCAGAATTCCGTTTTTAGACAAAGATTTTTTAGATGTTGCTATTCGAATTAAAACCGAAGAAAAACAGCCCAAAACATACGATGGTGTCGAAAAATACATTTTAAGAAAAGCATTCGATACAGCTGAAAATCCTTATTTGCCAGCTGAAGTTTTATGGAGACAAAAAGAGCAATTTTCTGATGGAGTAGGATACAATTGGATCGATGAATTGATCGAGTATTGCGCAACACAGATTTCAGACGAGCAATTGGCAGGAGCAAGTGCAGAATTTCCGTATAATTCGCCAACGACCAAAGAAGCGTATCTTTACAGGTCTATTTTCCATAAATTTTATCCACAGGTTAGCGCGGCGCAAACCGTTCGAAAATGGATTCCCAAATGGCAGGAAAACCAGGATCCAAGTGGAAGGGCTAATGCAGCTCACTTAAAAGGAAATTTCGAAAGCGTAAAATCCGGAGTAGAAGTTTAATGTTTTAAATTCCAGTAAAAATAAATTCCAAATTCTAATTTGGATTAAAATAATATAAAATCCGAAAGAGCATTTAAAGTGTTTATTTCGGATTTTTTTGTGCGTAAATTTTATCATTACGGGTTACCGTAAATTACTAAAAGTAAGTTAATATTGATGTATGGTATTTAGGAAAAAAACTATATTTGGTTACCATAAATAACTAATCCTTTAACCATAATCTATGAGAAACTTATTGCTAAGCAGTGTTTTATGCTGTTCTCTTGTTTCATTGTCTTGTGTTTATGCACAGAAAAAGACAGAAGCTCCAAAATACATTAAAAATGTCGAAGGTGTAAAAGAATATTCGCTGAATAACGGATTGAAAGTTCTTTTGATTCCGGATGCTTCCCAAAGCAATATGGTTGTAAATATTGTTTATAACGTAGGTTCCAGAAACGAAGGTTATGGCGAAAAAGGTATGGCCCACTTGCTGGAACATATGCTTTTTAAAAGTACTAAAAATTTAGGAGATATTAAAAAAATGCTTTCTGATAAAGGAGGAAATGCTAACGGTACAACCTGGCTAGACAGAACGAATTATTATGAAGTTTTTCCATCAAGTGACGAGAATCTAAAATGGAGTATTGAAATGGAAGCGGATCGAATGATCAACGCGACTATTTTGCAGACTGATCTTGATAAGGAATTTTCTGTAGTAAGAAATGAATTCGAAATAGGTGAAAATAATCCGGATGGTGTTTTGCAGGAAAGGATTCTTTCTGCTGCTTATGTATGGCATAATTACGGAAGAAGTACCATTGGAAGTAAAGAAGATATCGAACGCGTGAAAGCAAATACGCTTAGGGTTTTTTATGAGAAATATTATCAACCCGATAATTCAACTTTAATAATTGCCGGAAAATTTGATGAACAAAAAGCATTGCAATATGTGGGACAGTATTTTGGAGCAATTCCAAAACCGAAAAGAAAACTGGATAAAACCTACACGATCGAACCGGCTCAGGATGGAGAAAAATATGTGGAGCTAAACAGGGCCGGTGATAGTAAAAATATTGGCGCTATCTATCATACTGCTGCTTATGTAGACAAGGATTATGCAGCGCTTGATGCCTTAGGAGAGATTTTAACCGCTGATCCATCAGGTTATTTGTATAAAACGCTGGTAGAAACGCAAAAAGTATCCAGTATTTATTTTTGGCAGCCAACAACCCGAGATGCGAGTTTTATGTATTTTGGCGTTGCAGTTCCTAATGATAAAGACGTAAAAGCGACTAAAGACATTGTAAGATCTGAACTGGATAAAATAGGATCGACCAAATACACAGATGAAGATGTAAGCAGGGCTAAGGCAAAAATTATCAAACAAATTGAAGGTATAAAAAACAATACCATTTCGTTTGCCATAAATCTTACTGAGATTATTGGAGCGGGAGATTACAGATTGGGATTTTTGTATAGAGATGCTGTGGAAAACCTGACAAAAGAAGATATACAAAGAGTGGCCGAAAAGTATTTTAGAAGCAATAATAGAACCGTAGGGGTTTTTATTCCCTCTAAAGATGAGCAAAGAGTAAAACCCGCAGAATATACAGATGAGCAATTACTGGCTTTAACCAAAGATTACAAAGGAAAAGCTTTAGAGAAAGAAGCGGCTGCTTTTGAAGCTTCTATCAAAAACTTAAAACAAAATTTTGTAGAAGGTAAACTGAGCAATGGTGCAAAATATGGCTTGATCAAAAAAGAAATAAAAGGCGGGAAGGTTCAGGCTAGTTTTCAGTTTCCTGTAAGTAACGAAAAGGATTTAACTGGAAAATCAGATACTGGAGGAATTTTGGCTCAGTTGTTAAAAACAGGAACGAAAACAAGAACTAAAGAACAAATCAGCGATCGCTTAGATCAATTAAAATCAAGTATTTATTTTAATTTTACAAGACAAACTTTATCAGTAAATATTAGTACTTACAAAGAGAATTTTAAAGAAGTAATGGAAATTTTAAACGATTTACTGACAAATTCAACTTTTCCGGAAAATGAGTTGACAAAGACAATCAGTGAATACAACACTTATTTAGAGGCAAATCTTAATGATCCCCAATCAGTTGCTTTTACGGAACTTTCAAGACAAACGACAAATTACCCTAAAGGAAGTATTTTTTATACACCAACGCTTCAGGAACAAATAGATGCATTTAAAAAAATCAAGCAAACTGAAATTGTAGATTTTTATAAAAACATTCTGGGAGGAAATAATGGAGTTGGAAGTGTGGTAGGAGATTTAGAAGGAAAATCTACAGTTGAGATTTTAGAAAATACTTTTGGAGAATGGAATTCAAAATCAAAATATGAATTAGCTAAACCTACTTATTTTGAAACAAAAGTATCAGATAAGGATTTTATAACTCCAGATAAAGAAAATGCGGTAGCGCTTGGTAGAATTGGTTTTAAAATGACAAGAAGCAGTACAGATTACCCTGCATTTGTAATGGCTAATGAAATATTAGGAAGCGGAGGATTTTTAAGTGCAAGAATTCCGATGAGATTAAGAGAAAAAGAAGGGATAAGTTACGGAGCAGGTTCATTTATTGATGTGCCTGTTGCAAGTGATGTTGCTTCATGGTCGTATTATGCTTTTTTAAATCCGACTAAAAAGAATGCTGTTCAAACCGCTACAAAAGAGGAAATTGCAAAAGCATTGAAAGATGGTTTTACAGCTGATGAGCTAAAAGCAAACCTGGTTAGTTGGCAGAATGAAAGAAAAACAAGATTGGGTAGTGATGATACTTTAATGAATCTTGTAAACACTTATTTGCAATACGGAATTCCGTTAGAAGATTATGATACATTAGAAACTAAAATAAAAGCGTTAAAAGTCGAAGAGGTAAATACAGCCTTAAGAAAGTATTTAAGTCTGGATAAAATGACTTCAGTTTACGCAGGAGATTTTAATAAGAAATAATAAAAAAAAGGAAAATTTCAATGTTGAAATTTCCAAATTCCAAAATCCGAAATGACATTAAATTGTCGTTTCGGATTTTGTTTTTAAAGTGTTTTAAGTATTGAAATTCAGAATTCATCCCGGTGCTTCGGGGTTGAAATTTTCTATTACTATTGAGAATTTTAAAAAAATCCATTTTAAAATTGATTGTGGTTGTTTTATTAGACTTTTTTTGATAATATGTTAATAACTTAAGTGCTTTAAATGGTATTTTAACGGATATATAATTTGCGTTTTTATATATTTGCGTGTTAGACAATAATTACATTTTTTAGAATAAATTATATGAGCGAAGAAATCAAGAAGAACAATTATTCAGCAGATAGTATTCAGGCATTAGAAGGAATGGAGCACGTAAGAATGCGTCCATCGATGTATATTGGAGATGTGGGAGTTCGAGGGCTACATCATTTGGTTTATGAGGTTGTTGATAACTCTATTGATGAGGC
The DNA here is from genome assembly GCF_009664855.1 of Flavobacterium sp. SLB02. Lineage (GTDB taxonomy): Bacteria > Bacteroidota > Bacteroidia > Flavobacteriales > Flavobacteriaceae > Flavobacterium. The sequence goes on along the minus strand of NZ_CP045928.1, from coordinate 3,778,227 downwards.
GATGGGAGGACATTGTGATACCATTGGTGTTGCAATCAACGAAGACGGTTCAGTGACAGTTGAAGATAACGGTCGTGGTATTCCAGTTGATTTACATAAAAAAGAAGGTGTTTCGGCACTTGAAGTAGTAATGACCAAGATTGGAGCCGGAGGTAAATTCGATAAGGATTCTTATAAAGTTTCCGGAGGTTTACACGGTGTTGGGGTTTCAGTTGTAAATGCACTTTCGGTTCATATGAAATCCACTGTTTTTAGAGAAGGTAAAATCTACGAGCAGGAATACGAAAGAGGTAAAGCAATATACCCTGTTAAACAAATTGGAGAAACAGATAAAAGAGGTACACGTCAGACTTTTTACCCCGATGATACCATTTTTACCCAAACTATAGAATTCTCTTATGATACTCTGTCAGCTCGTATGCGTGAGCTTTCTTTTCTTAACAAAGGAATTACAATCACCTTTACAGACAAAAGAGAAGTAGATGAAAAAGGCGAATTTAAAGTTGAAGTTTTTCATTCAGATGAAGGTCTTAAAGAATACATCCGTTATTTAGATGGTAACCGTGAACCAATTATTTCTCACGTTATCAGCATGGATCACGAAAAAGGTGAAATTCCAGTTGAGGTTGCCTTGATTTACAACACAAGTTATACAGAGAATATTTTCTCATACGTAAATAATATCAATACGCACGAAGGAGGAACGCATTTACAAGGTTTTAGAAGTGGTTTAACAAGAACCCTTAAAAAATACGCAGATGCATCGGGAATGCTCGATAAACTGAAATTCGAAATTGCAGGAGATGACTTCCGTGAAGGATTAACAGCTATTATTTCGGTAAAAGTTGCTGAACCACAATTCGAAGGACAAACCAAAACAAAACTAGGCAACAGAGAAGTGGTTTCTCCGGTTTCTCAGGCAGTTGGAGAAATGTTAGAGAATTATCTGGAAGAAAATCCAAATGATGCCCGAATCATTATCCAAAAAGTAATTTTGGCTGCACAAGCCCGTCACGCTGCTAAAAAAGCACGTGAAATGGTACAGCGTAAAACCGTTATGGGTGGCGGTGGATTACCGGGAAAACTTTCAGATTGTTCTGAGCAGGATCCTGCAAGATGTGAGGTTTACCTTGTCGAGGGAGACTCGGCGGGTGGAACGGCCAAACAAGGTCGTGACCGTAACTTTCAGGCGATTTTGCCATTACGTGGTAAGATTTTGAATGTTGAGAAAGCGATGCATCATAAAGTATTCGAAAACGAAGAGATTCGTAACATCTTTACCGCTTTGGGAGTTACCGTTGGTACTGCAGAAGATAGTAAAGCCTTAAATCTTGAAAAACTAAGATATCATAAAGTAATCATCATGTGTGATGCCGATGTCGATGGTAGTCACATTTCTACCTTAATATTAACGTTCTTCTTCCGTTTCATGAAAGAACTGATCGAAGAAGGTCACGTTTATATCGCAGCACCACCTTTATACTTAGTTAAAAAAGGAAACAAAAAAGAATATGCATGGAACGACGTTCAGCGCGATCAGGCAAACGAAAGAATGGGGGGTAGTGCTGCTATTCAACGTTATAAAGGTCTTGGGGAGATGAACGCGGAGCAATTATGGGAAACTACAATGGATCCGAGTTTTAGAACTTTACGTCAGGTAACTATTGATAGCTTGGCTGAAGCCGATAGAGTTTTCTCAATGTTAATGGGAGATGAAGTTCCGCCACGTAGAGAATTTATCGAGAAAAATGCCGTTTACGCTAATATCGATGCATAATAAATTTTAATCATCAATTCGTTTAATTGTTTAAATTTACTTAGACCATTAAACGAATTGTCGATTTATTAAATACACAAATTAATTAATAACCGATAAAGTATAAAATATGAAAGTTACCATTGTAGGAGCAGGAAATGTTGGAGCTACATGTGCAGATGTTATTTCTTATAGAGGAATTGCAAGCGAAGTAGTGTTGTTGGATATTAAAGAAGGTTTTGCCGAAGGGAAAGCGTTGGATATTATGCAATGTGCAACAAATACAGGTTTTAATACCAAAGTATCTGGAGTAACCAATGATTATTCTAAAACTGCCGCAAGTGATGTAGTAGTGATTACATCAGGAATTCCAAGAAAACCAGGAATGACTCGTGAAGAATTGATTGGTATAAACGCAGGAATTGTAAAAACAGTTGCTGAAAATGTATTGAAATTTTCTCCAAATACTATAATTGTTGTAGTTTCTAATCCAATGGATACTATGACTTATTTAGCTTTAAAAGCGACAGGATTACCAAAAAACAGAATTATTGGTATGGGTGGAGCGTTAGATAGCTCTCGTTTCAGAACATATCTTTCTTTGGCTCTTGATAAACCTGCAAATGATATCTCGGCAATGGTTATTGGAGGTCATGGTGATACTACGATGATTCCTTTAACGCGTTTGGCTTCTTATAACGGAATTCCGGTAACAGAATTTCTTTCAGAAGAAGTATTACAAAAAGTAGCTGCTGATACAATGGTAGGAGGAGCTACACTTACAGGTCTTTTAGGGACATCAGCCTGGTATGCGCCGGGAGCTTCTGTTGCTTTTCTTGTAGATAGTATTTTAAACGATCAGAAAAAAATGATTGCATGTTCTGTTTTTGTTGAAGGCGAATATGGTCAAAATGATATATGTATAGGAGTGCCTTGTATAATAGGTAAAAACGGAGTAGAAGAAATTTTAGACATCAAATTAAACGAGCAGGAGAAAGCTTTATTTGCTAAAAGCGCAGATGCAGTTCGTGGAATGAATGACGCTTTAAAATCGATTTTAGTATAACTATTTTCGAAAAAAAAGGAGAAGACTGCACTTTTGCAGTCTTTTTTTTAAGATTAATTAATAAATAAATTGGTTAATCATTTCGAGAATTATATATTTGCTCGGTTTAAAAAAAATGTTGTAATTCGTGATCTCGATTTTTTAGTTTTAAGAACTCATGTCAGGGCTTATTTTTAGGGAATTTAAAACCAAAAACAAACAATAAAACATAATTAATTTTTAGTAATAATGCAGAATAAAGGACTTATTAAATTTTTCGCAATTCTATTTGCATTGGTAAGTATTTACCAACTTTCTTTCACTTTTGTGGCAAATAATGTCAAAAGTGAAGCTAAAGCCTTTGCAGGGGATAATCCTGACAAAGAATTAAAATATTTAGATTCTATTGGTAAAGAAAAAGTGTTGAACCTTGGTTTTTCGGATTTTACTTATAATGAAGTAAAAAACAAACAACTTAATAAAGGTCTTGACTTAGAAGGAGGAATCAACGTGATTCTTCAAATTTCTATTAAAGATGTTTTGAAAGGTTTAGCTAACAATTCTAAAAATCCGGTATTTAATAAATCATTAGCTGATGCATCTGCAAATTTAGAAGGAAACAAAACCTATTTAAATAAGTTTTTTGAAGCTTTTGAAGCCAATTCAAACGGAACAGTGAGATTAGCTTCACCTGATATTTTTGCAAACAGAAGTTTACAAGGAGAAGGTGGAATCGATTTTCAAATGTCTGATTCGCAAGTTCAAAAAGTAATTAAAAGAAAAGTTGATGAGTCTGTTGAGAGTGCTTACAAAGTATTAAGAGAGCGTATCGACAAATTTGGTGTTACACAACCAAACATCCAAAAATTAGGAGAAACAGGAAGAATCTTAGTGGAGCTTCCAGGTGCTAAGGATGTTGATAGAATTAAAAAATTATTAGGTGGAAAAGCTCAGTTAGAGTTTTGGGAAACTTATAAAATTGAAGAAATCGGAAACTTCTTGGTTTCTGCAAATGAGGCTTTAAAAAAGACTGAAATCAAAAAAACAGAAACTAAGACTGTTGCTAAAGATTCATTAAATGCTTTATTGACTGATACTAAAGATTCAGTTGCTGCTAAAAAAGGAAACAACCCATTATTTGACAAAATTATAGGTCAGGGTGGTGGACCAGTTTTAGGTTACTTCGCACCAAAAGATACTGCTGTTGTAAACAGCTATTTTAAAAGAGCAGATATCAGAGTTTTATTAGGAGCTGACCAACACAATGCAAAATTTGTATGGAGTAAACCAACTACTATAAAAGATCCACAAGCAAAAGATGTAAAAACGGCTAAAGATATTGAAGTAGTTGAATTATATGCTTTAAAAGGAAACAGAGATAACGTTCCTGCGATGAGCGGTGGAGTTGTTACTGATGCAAAAGATACTTTTGACCAATTAGGAAAACCAGCTGTTTCTATGCAAATGAACAGTCAGGGTGCTAAAGTTTGGGAAGAATTAACAGGTAGAGCTTTCTCTCAAAAAGGGTATATCGCTATTGTTTTAGATAACATCGTATATTCTGCTCCTGGTGTTACCAGCGGATCAATTGCCGGAGGTAGATCTGAAATTACAGGATCTTTTGATGTTGCTGAAACTAAAGATTTAGCTAACGTATTAAATGCAGGTAAATTACCGGCTTCTGCTGATATTGTTCAGTCAACTGTTGTAGGGCCATCTTTAGGTCAGGCTGCAATTGATGCAGGTACAATTTCATCTGTATTAGGATTCTTATTGGTTTGTTTATGGATGGTATTCTATTATGGTAAAGCAGGTTGGTATGCTAACCTTGCCTTATTATTAAACTTACTTTTCTTATTCGGAATTATGGCAAGTTTTGGTTTTGTACTTACATTGCCAGGTATTGCGGGTATCGTACTTACATTAGGTACAGCGGTAGATGCGAATATTATTATATACGAAAGAGCAAAAGAAGAATTGCGTGAAGGTAAATCATTGTCTGAGGCAGTTGCTGCTTCTTACGGATGGCATGGAGCAATGCGTTCTATTATTGATGCGAACGTAACACACGTTTTAACTGGAGCTATCTTGTTTATTTTTGGAACAGGACCAATTAAAGGTTTTGCTTTGACTTTACTTATTGGTATTGTAACTTCAATGTTTACATCAATTTTTATCGCTAGAATTTTCATCGACAGAAATATTGCTGGAAAAGGTGATTTAACTTTCTCTACAAACATTACTAAAAACTGGTTTACTAATTTCCACTTTGACTTTATTAAAATCAAAAAATTCACTTATATCTTCTCTTCTATTGTAGTTGTAGTAAGTTTAGTTTCTATCTTCTTTGTTAATGGATTAGATGAGGGTGTTGATTTTGTTGGAGGTAGAACATTCCAGGTGAAATTTGAAAAACCTATTGATGCTACAACAGTGTCAGATGAGTTATCTGCAGCTTTTGGAACTCCTGTTGAGGCTAAAATTTTAGGTGATGATGATCAGTTAAAAATCACTACAAAATATAAGATTAAAGAAGATGGTGTTGCTATCGACGAAGAAGTGAATCAAAAGTTATACAATGCATTGCAAAAGTATTACCCAAAGACTTCTTACGATAAATTCATCAACTCATTTGATGGTAAAAGAATCGGTGTATTACAAGCTTCTAAAGTTGGAGCTTCTATCTCTGAGGATATCAAAACTAACTCATACTGGGCAGTTCTTGGTGCAATGGCAGCAATCTTTTTATACTTAATGGTTTCTTTCCGTAAATGGCAATATTCATTAGGAGCGATCGCAGCTGTAGCGCATGACGTTATCTTTGTATTAGGTATCTACTCTTTATGTTATAAATTCATGCCTTTCCACATGGAAATGGATCAGCACTTTATCGCTGCAATTCTTACCGTTATTGGTTATTCTATGAATGATACTGTAATTGTATTTGACAGGGTGAGAGAGTTTATCATCGGAAACCGTAAAGGTAGTTTCGAAGATATCGTAAACGCTTCTATTAATACTACATTATCAAGAACGTTGAATACTTCATTGATGATGATCATTGTATTATTAACGATGTTTATCTTTGGTGGAGAATCTATCAGAGGATTTATCTTCGCGATGTTAGTAGGTATTGTTGTGGGAACTTACTCTTCATTATTTATTGCAACACCGGTATTGGTTGATACAATTTCAAGTGATGAGAAACACACAATTGAAGAAAAACACAAACAAGCATAATTTCAAGTTGATATAAAAAAAAAGATCCAACGAAAGTTGGATCTTTTTTTTGTGCTATATTTAAACTTATAAAGAGTTGTCTATGGGTAAAAAATTACTGTTGGTTGTATTGTTTTTGTGTGTTGCGTTTGTTGTTTCCGGACAAGATAAAAAGGATAAAATTGCGATAGGTTTTAATTACGGTTTTGGGAGTGAGTTCAATAATAGAAATTACACCTTTACCAATCACTTTTATAAAGCTCAATTGTATTATCGAATTAAAGAAACGAAACACTTTCAGTATGAAATTCTGGCGCAGCCCGAAATTAATTTTGCCACACATCAATTGCTTAATTTTTATTTTGTAAAGCCTCAAACGCCTGATTATATCCAAAAAAGAGAAGAATATACCAAGTTGAAGAATGTTCATGAATATGTTTTAAATCTCGGATTTTTAATAAGAAAGCCAATAGGTAAAATATTCTCAATTTATGCTTTAGCAAGTATAGGGCCTATGATTACAGATACTCAAACCGAAAGAATGTCTGAAGGGTTTGCTTTTGCAGATGTTTTGGCTTTTGGAGTTTTAGCTAACGTAAATAAGTTTAGGTTTGATATGCGACCGAGTATCCGGCATGTGTCAAATGCAGGGTTAAATGGTGAAAATGCGGGCTATAATACAAGGAATGTTGAAATAGGTATTTCCTATGGTTTGTAAAATAAAAAAGCCCAAAATCTAAGATTTTAGGCTTTTTTATTTTGAATGAAATTTTTAAGATGCTGCTAAAGGATTTCTTTGCGCTCTAATGATAAAGAATAGGCCGATTATAATAAAAGGAATACTTAACCATTGTCCTGTAGAGAAAATTCCTAATTCTTCTTCGATTCCTCCCTGGCTTTCTTTTACAAATTCTACGATAAAACGAACTACAAATAAAAGAACCAAAAACAATCCGAATAATAATCCTGATTTAAGTCTTGCGTTTGTTTTCCAGTACAAGAAATATAAAGTAGCAAAAACAAATATATAGGCGATACCTTCGTAAAGTTGTGTTGGATGTTTTGCAGGAACCTGAGCTAATAATTCAGCAAATTTAGGATCTGTTGCAATTGCCGTGTAAGCTGCTTTTGGATCTGCAATTTGTGTTGCGTTTACAGCTTCAGATTTGCTAAATTGATCATGTAAAAAACGAATTCCGAATGCAGAATCAGTTTCTTTTCCGATAATTTCAGAATTGAAAAAATTACCAAGACGAACAAAAATAGCACCACTGGCTACAGGAATTACTACACGGTCTAAAATCCATAATAAAGAACGTTTTAAGATTTTTTTACTGTAATAGTACATCGCGATTATAATAGCGATTGCTGCACCATGGCTTGCTAAGCCTTGAAAACCGGTAAATTCAAACTTTGGTTCAAATCTAAATGGTAAGAAGATTTCAAGTAAATGATTTCTGAAATATTCCCAGTCATAAAACAAAACATGTCCCAGACGTGCGCCTATCAAAGTGGCTAAAACAGTCCAGACAAATAAAGAGTCTAATTTATCTAGTGATTCATTTTCGCGTTCGAAAATCTTTTTCATTATGAACCAGCCTAATCCAAAAGCGATTACGAACATTAAACTGTAGTAACGAATAATAAAAAATCCTAAGTCGATTCCTTCTGAAGGATTCCAAATGATATTTGAAGAAAGTGTCATATGTTAAATTGTTTTTGTGTTGTAAAAATAAATATTTAAAGTAAAGTTGGTCTTTATAAAAAGTTAATCTTTATGTGAGCATTTCTTTTCGGGAACAGGATCATAGCCGGTTCTTCCCCAGGGATTACAACTCAAAATTCGTTTTATTCCCAGATATCCGCCATAAAATAATCCATGAGTTTGCAGTGCCTGAATCATATAACTCGAGCAAGTAGGTTCGAACCTGCAGCTTGCCGGTGTAAAAGGCGAGATTGCAGTTTGATAAAAGCGAACTAATAAAACAAATGGAGTTGTTACTTTCATGATTTATTAGAAAATGAATGGATTATATTGAAAAGCTTGTGCCTTCTTTTCCGTCTTTCAATTGGATGCCTAAAGCAATCAACTGATCACGAATCTGGTCAGAAAGTGCAAAGTTTTTATCGGCTCTGGCCTGATTTCTCATCCCGATAAGCATGTTTACAACACCTTCTAACTTGTCATTATTAGTATCAGCACCTTTGTCATCGCTTAAACCTAAAACATCAAAAACAAAAGCATTAACAGCAGTTGTAAATGAAGTTAGATCTTGGGCAGAAATCGTTTCTTTTCCTTCTTTCAGTAAATTGATATAACGAACGGCCTCAAACAATTGCGCGATTAAAATTGGAGTATTAAAATCATCGTTCATGGCATCGTAAGACAATTGCTTCCATGAAGCAATATCTATAGAACTCGTTGCACTTGCCGAAATACCCGGCAAGGCATCCACAGCTTCCATTAATCTTTTATATCCCTTTTCAGCTGCAACAATGGCATCGTCAGAAAAATCCAAAATACTTCTGTAATGTGCCTGTAACATAAAAAAACGAGTTACAGATGCAGAGAAAGCTTTACTTAAAATAGTATTATCACCGCTTAAAATTTCGCCTGGTAAAATATTATTTCCAGTCGATTTGGCCATTTTTTTACCGTTCAGGGTCAGCATATTGGCGTGCATCCAGTAATTTACCGGAGACTGGCCTGTACAAGCTTGGTTTTGAGCAATTTCGCATTCATGGTGTGGAAATTTCAAATCCATTCCGCCACCGTGAATATCAAAATGATTACCAAGATATTTGGTACTCATGGCAGTACATTCAAGATGCCACCCCGGGAAACCATCACTCCATGGCGAAGGCCATCTCATGATATGTTCGGGTTCTGCTTTTTTCCAAAGAGCAAAATCCTGAGGGTTTCTTTTATCAGACTGACCATCAAGATCACGGGTATTGGCTAGCATATCTTCGATATTTCGCCCGCTTAAAACACCATAATTATGATTTTGGTTATATTTTACAACATCAAAATAAACAGACCCGTTGGCTTCATAGCCAATTCCGGTATCGATGATTTTTTTGATAATTTCGATTTGTTCAATAATATGTCCTGTTGCTGTAGGCTCGATACTTGGCGGTAAAAAGTTGAAAGATTTCAAAATATCATGAAAATCTACCGTATAGCGCTGTACAACCTCCATAGGTTCGAGTTGCTCTAAGCGTGCTTTTTTGGCAATTTTATCTTCACCTTCATCAACATCATCAACAATATGCCCCACATCGGTAATATTACGTACATAACGCACCTTATAATCCAGGTGTAAAAAATATCGGAATATAACATCAAAAGACATAAATGTTCTCACATTTCCTAAGTGTACATTGCTATAAACCGTAGGTCCGCAAACATACATTCCAACATTTCCTTCATGGATTGGTTTGAAATTTTCTTTTTCACCAGAAAGTGAATTGTATATTTTTAGAGGTTGTGATGTGTATAATGGCATTGTTTAAATGTTTGTTGATGTTTTAGGAGCTAATCCTGCTATCGGCTATATCTTTTATGGTGAACCCCACCATAAAAGGATGCCGCTGCTATTAGGAGTAGACCATAAATATAATAGAAATATCGTATAAAACTAGAATTGAGTGTCTAATTTAATATAATCTAAAAACTCTCTCTTAGTTTGAGGATCTTTGAATTTTCCACCAAATTCAGACGTTACAGTGCTGCTTTCGATATCTTTAATTCCTCTTGAGTTTACACAAAGGTGTTTGGCATCGATAACACACGCAACATCTTCAGTGCCTAAAGCTTTTTGTAATTCCTGAACAATTTGCATCGTTAAACGCTCCTGAACCTGAGGTCTTTTGGCATAATATTCTACAATTCGGTTCATTTTTGATAAACCAATCACTCTTCCGCTTGAAATATAAGCAACATGCGCGCGTCCGATAATTGGCAGTAAATGGTGTTCGCAGGTAGAATAAACGGTAATGTTTTTCTCAACTAACATTTCACCGTATTTGTAATTATTATCAAAAGTTGAAGCTTTTGGTTGTTTTGAAGGATTAAGACCACCAAAAATCTCCTTTACAAACATTTTTGCTACTCGGTTTGGAGTACCTTTTATGCTGTCATCGGTTAAATCCATTCCTAAAGTCTGTAGGATGTTTTCAACATCTTTTTTTATTCTTTCTATTTTTTCATCATCACTTAGATCAAAAGCATCCTGTCTTACAGGGTTTTGCGCGTTGCTGCTAAAATGATTGTCTCCTGTTTCGTCTAAAAAATCTTCGTTATTTATCATTAAAAACTACTATTATGATGGGTATATCTTTTTAAGGCGGTAAAGATAATTAATAAAAAGGAAACCTTTTCTATCGTTTTTACTATTTAATCGTTCCTTTTTGGATATAATTTAAATTAAAACTAAAATGGTATTTTTTTTTAAACACAAAAGACAATAACATAAGGTGTTATTGTCTTTTGAAGGTTTTTGTTATTTGTTATTATTTTTTGTTGTAAACCAAAAGTGCTTCTTTTAAAATCTTTACAGCAGTCACTAAATCTTTTTTGTTTAATACATAAGCAATTCGTACCTGATTGAGTCCCATTCCAGGAGTCGAATAAAATCCTGCAGCAGGAGCCACCATGACAGTTTCTCCGTTAAGATCATATGTTTCAAGAAGCCATTGTGCAAAATCTTCAGAGTTTTCTATTGGCAATTGTGCAATGCAGTAAAAAGCACCTTTAGGTTTGGTAACAATTACACCTTCAATTTTATTTAATTCGGTAATTAGAGTATCACGTCGGCTTTTATATTCTGAAATTACATCATCAAAATAACTTTGTGGCGTATCTATTGCAGCTTCGCAGGCAATTTGCTCAATTGTTGGCGGACTTAAACGTGCCTGGGCAAACTTCATTACGGTTGCCAAAACCTCTTTGTTTTTAGTAACCAGACAACCAATTCTTGCCCCGCACATACTATAGCGTTTTGAAACAGAGTCGACCATGATTACGTTTTGCTGAACATCATCAAGATTCATTACAGAATAATGAACATCATCGCCATCATACAAAAACTCACGATAAACCTCATCAGCAATTAAGTACAAATCATGTTTTTTGATTAAGCCGGCTAGTTGTTTTATTTCGGCTTCTGAATATAAATAACCTGTTGGATTACCAGGATTACAAATTAATATCGCTTTGGTTTTTGGTGTAATCAATTTTTCAACATCTTCAATACTTGGCAATGCAAATCCAGTTTCGATTGTTGAAATTACAGGAATTACAGCTGCACTTGTAGAGGATGCAAAGGCATGATAATTGGCATAAAAAGGTTCCGGAATAATGATTTCATCTCCGGGATCTGTAATTGTGGCCAATGCAAACAATAAGGCTTCAGAGCCACCAGTAGTAATAATGATGTCTTCTGGGTTAACATTTACGTTTTGACGTTGGTAAAATTGAGCTAATTTTTTTCTATAACTTTCATATCCGGCAGACGGACTGTATTCTATAAGAGTTAAATCAATGTTTTTTACCGCCTCGATGGCCACTTCGGGTGTCTTGATATCCGGTTGACCAATGTTTAAGTGATACACTTTTTTCCCTTTTTGTTTTGCAAGATCTGCAAAAGGAGCAAGTTTACGTATCGGTGATTCGGGCATGTTTCTGCCTTTGTGTGAAATTGTTGGCATGAGTTTTATTATTGAAGTGCAAATTTGCATTTTTTTTTCCAATTTAACGTAAACATTACAGGTACTTATTAAAATGTAACAATTATCAATATTTTTAGTAATTTTATCATAAAATATTATCAATGAAAAAATATTTCATGTTGTTTTTTGGGCTTTTGACATCTTTGTCACTTATGGCACAAGGTGATTTTTTGATCGATAAGCATAGTGGCAAGGTTACTATTCCCTTCAAACTCATTAATAACCTTATTTTTATTCCTATAAAAGTAAACGGTATCGAATTAAATTTCCTGCTTGATTCCGGTGTCGAAGAAACGATCTTGTTTAGTATGGAAGAAAGACAGGAAGTGAGTTTTCATAATATCCAGAAAATAAAATTACGCGGTTTAGGAAGTGAAGAAGAAATTGAAGGTTTAAAATCAACAAATAATGTTTTAGAATCACACGGTTTAAAATCGAGCAATCATCTGTTATATATAATTTTAGATCAGAGTTTTAATTTGTCATCGCACATAGGGATTCCGGTAAACGGAATTATTGGATATAAATTTTTTAAAAATAATATCGTAGAGATCAATTATCAAAAAAAGAGAGTAGTTATACATGCAAACGATGAGCAAACCAAACAAAAACTAGATAAAAGATTCAAGAGAGTTCCTATAACTATCGAAAGGTCTAAACCTTATATTTATGCCACAGCGATTGTTGATCAAAATACAGTGCCTGCAAAATTACTGATCGATATAGGCAATAGTGATGCTTTCTGGATTTTTGAGAACAAAAAAATAAAATTGCCTAAAAAGAATTTTCCTGACTTTTTAGGAAAAGGTTTTAGTGGTGATATTGAAGGACATCGGGCTAAAATTGATAATTTTTTAATTGATGATTTTAATTTTAAAAAGCCAATAGTTTCATTTCCGGATTCCACTTCTATTCGAAATGTAAAAATGGTACCTGATCGAATAGGATCTGTAGGTGGCGAAGTTTTAAAAAGGTTTACCGTAGTTTTAGATTATGCAGATAAGAAAATGTACCTTAAAAAAAACAGTAAATTTTCTGAACCCTTTACTTATAATAAAAGTGGAATCACCGTTCAGCACAACGGTCTTCAGTGGGTTCAGGAAACGGTTCATTTAGAGATGGTAAAAGTAGCTTCAACATTAGATGAAGTTGCAAATAATGAAAAAAAAGACGGAAATTTCAGATACAAATTTTCATTAAAACCAGTTTATGAAATTGTCAATATTCGTAAAAATTCAGCTGCCGAGAAATGCGGATTACAAAAAGGAGACATCATTGTAAGTATCAACAAAAATGCACCATATAAATATACACTTCAGCAAATAAATACCCTTTTAAAATCAGAAGAAGATATTTGGATAAACCTTGAAGTAGAAAGAAACAGCCTGATTTTAAAGTTTAGATTTAAGCTTGAAGATGAATTATAAAAATCTCAAAAACAATCAATTAAAAATCTAAACAGAATTTAATTTTATTGGCGTTTATTTTATGATTTATTTGAATTTTGTGAAAATTTAACTATTAAATCACTTTTTTTGTTCAAGGAACGTTATTATTTTATTATGTTTATAAAAAAATAACGGTTTATGGTTAAAAACTACTCTAATTTCTTACAATTTATATTGTTTTTTATTTTCTTATCGGTTTTACCCTCAAAAATGTACGCACAATGTGCTGGTGATGATGCGCAAAAAATAATTTGTGATATTCAGAATTCAGCTCATCAAAACCTTTCTTTATTTTCATTATTAGGAGGCTCACCAACTCCGGGCGGAAAATGGACAGACGATAATAATTTTAGAGGTCTGGATTCCATTACCGGAAATTTAAATGCTCAACTTATTAAAGAAGGTGGGGTTTATCATTATACCTATACCGCTCCTGATGTGGCCGGATGTACAGACAATACAGCCACAATCACACTTACTATTGGTGCCTACGTAGGAGTTGGTTCTAAATCTACTGCTTGTAGCAGAGAGGGATTTTTTAATCTTTTTACAGCATTTGATAGTACCGTTATGGGACCGCATGAAAACGGAATATGGAGAGATAGTTCAGGAAAAATTTTAGATTCACCTGTAATTGGGATTAGATATATAACAACCCAAACAGAAACGCGTCAATTTACCTACGAAGTGCCGCTTATACCGGAATGCCCATCTACGCCATTAATTACCACTGTATATGTCACTATTGTAAGAACACCCGAAGAAGGAACGCCACAAGAATTAACATTATGCGGAACTACAGATTTAGCCGGTTATACCAACTATGATATGTTTGAATCACTTCTTGGTGAAGATAAAGATGGTGTTTGGAAAGGACCAGATATCACATCACGATCAGATCACAATGTTAACCTTCAGGATTTGTTTAACAAATACGGAGCGGTAGAATTGAAATATACTTATACCGTTTTTGCGGTTCCTAACCAGAATGTTTGTAAAGACAGAACTGCAGATGTAGTCATTACACTCGAGAAACGAATTGACTTTACAGGTGCAGAAATTGTTGTACTTAATGATATTTGCGAAAGTGAAATGGCTACTGCGACCTACTCAGCAAGAGTTACGGCAGGTCCTCAGGGTATTCCTGACGGTGCATATAGGATTACTTATAATGTTAGTGGTCCAATAGCAGGATCAGAAACTGTTGCAGTAAATTTTAGAGGCGGCGTTGTGGTTTTTCCCGTTAGATCGGCTTATTTTCAAAGTGTTGGTAAATTTACTATTACCGTTACAAGCATTGTTCCAACTCCTGGTCCAAAAAAATGTATTAGTTTATTTAGTCCTTTTTCTTATGATTTAAATGTATTTCCATTGCCGCGTTTAGATAATGCTGTAATAACTACCAGTCCAATTTGTCAGAACGATATTGCAACTATTCAAATTTCGAATGCCACTCTATTGGCCGATGGTAAGTATCGTATCGTTTATAATATTAATGGTGATAATTCAGCTACAGCCCAAACGGCCACTATAACAGCTGTTGGAGGAAAAGCCAGTTTTGACATTCCCGGAAACTTAAACGCAAAAAGCGGATTATCTGTAATTACAATTACCAATATCACCAATATTACAAATCCAACTCCGCAATGTACTAATACAGCAAATGTTGTAGGAAACCTGACAATTAATTCTTTGCCTGTTGTTAGCAATGTAAAAGTAGTGGTCAATGATGATTGTGTAAACGGAGTTTTTACCGCTAGTGTTTCAGGATTGGGAACTTTAACAAAAGCGAAACTTTCTTATGTACTTTTAGATAGTAATACTTCGACAGAACAAACTGTCGATTTAACGGTTTCAAGCGGAAATGCCAGTTTTGTAATTCCGGCAAGTTTACTTGTAAATACAGGTTCTACCGTAATCTCGGCTACTTATCTAACGAATGATATTACGGGTTGTGGCAATCTTTTGGTAAATGTATTAGATAGTTTTTTAGTCAATCCAATTCCGCTGGCACCCGTTGCAGTGAATCCGCCTGATTTTTGCAAAGTAGACAGAGCGACAATTGCTAATTTAACACCGCATGGCCCGCAATATAAATGGTATAATTCTGCTGCGTTAACCACACCGCTTGCAGATACTTATCTTTTAAAATCTGAAGACCTCTATGTTACCGAAACTTCTGCTGCAAATTGTACATCGCCAGCCAGTATGATTTCGGTTGTAGTAAAAGATACACCCGCACCAACTTTAAATCCTGACGGACAAAATTTTTGCGGTTTAAAAAATCCAGCGATTTCAGATCTTTCAAAAGCGACAAATGTACCTTCGACAGTTTCGTGGTATGATGCTCAAAATAACGGTAATTTATTAGCTTCGAATACTTTGCTTATCGATAAAGCCACTTATTACGGGTATGATCTTTCGAGTGTGACCGACTGTATTTCGGATAGTGTCTTAGAGGTTACAGTTTCCTTAACGGACTGCGATCCTGCACAATATGCCTTTTTTATTCCTGACGGATTTTCGCCCAATGGAGATAATGTAAATGATACGTTCAGAATTCCTGATATTGAATATTTATACCCGGATTATACGCTTGAAATTTTCAATAGATACGGAAATGTAATGTTTAAAGGAAATGCAAATACACCCAATTGGGACGGAAGAAATTCTCAAGCTGCAGGTTTTGGAGACGCAATAGCGCCAAACGGAGTCTATTTTTATATTGTCAATTTTAATAAAGACAATAGAAAAGCGCAGCAAGGTCGACTTTACCTCAATCGATAATTCCTTTTTATATTATTTAATATAATTTTCAAATGAAAAAAATACCACTTTTTATACTTTTTCTCTTTTACATAACATCAGCCTCAGCCCAGCAAGATCCGGAATATACCCACTATATGTACAATATGAGTGTAGTAAATCCCGCGTATGCTACAGGAGTTCCTGCCATGTTAAATCTTGGAGGATTATACAGAACGCAATGGGTTGGAGCCGTAGGAGCGCCAAAAACTTTTACCTT
This sequence comes from Flavobacterium sp. SLB02, assembly GCF_009664855.1. Taxonomy (GTDB): domain Bacteria; phylum Bacteroidota; class Bacteroidia; order Flavobacteriales; family Flavobacteriaceae; genus Flavobacterium. Next base: position 3,762,001 of record NZ_CP045928.1, on the reverse strand, counting down.
TTTTGGTCATACTGCTCTGACAGATAAAGTCGAAGTGGGGATTTCTTTAGTTTCTGATGATATTGGTGATGGCGCTAAAAAGGAAAATAATTTCTATGCTGATTTTGCCTATGTCCTGAATCTTGGAGGAAAAAACAAACTTTCGTTAGGATTAAAAGCAGGTTTTACTTCACTGCAAACCAATTTTAACGGATTCAAATTTAGTGATACACAAACAGATTTGGCTTTCGCTGATAATATAAACGTCACCAGACCCAACATTGGAGTAGGAGCGTATTATTTTAGAGATAATTTCTATGTGGGTTTATCGGCGCCAAATTTACTGAGTTCTAAACACATCGAAGAAAAGTCCGGAATCAACGCCTACGGATCAGAAGCCATTCATACGTTTTTAACCGCCGGATATGTTTTCCAGATCAATGATATGGTCAAACTTAAACCCGCATTTATGTCCAAGTTTGTGCCCGGAGTGCCAATTTCTGTAGACCTTACGGCAAATGTCTTGTACAACAACAAATTTGAGTTGGGTGCGGCTTACAGAGTAAATGATGCGGTGAGTGCTTTAATGAACATCAATGTTACGCCGTCGCTTCGAGTAGGTTATGCTTATGATCATACACTTTCGAATATGGGGCAGTTTAATTCCGGTACACACGAAATTATGTTGCTGTTTAATTTAGATTTATTAGGAAAAGGATATGATAAATCACCAAGATTCTTCTAAGATGAAAAATATGAAAAAACTACTCGTTATTATATTCGTATTTTCAATACAGTTTATAAATGCTCAGGATCTTGAATTGGCAAGAGCCAAACGATTTTTTGAGAAAACTTATTACAGCGAAGCAATTGTCCTTTATCAAAAGTTAGCTGATGAAAAACCGTCGCAGCAAATCATTAAAAATCTGGCGGACTCTTATTTTTATACCAATGATTTAATAAAAGCGCAACGCTATTACAGGCTTTTAGTTCAAAATTACAGTAATAATTTAGATCGAAATTATTATTTCAGATACGCTCAAACCTTAAAGGCGAGCAATAGTCATGATGATGCCAATGCAGCCCTGAAAGAATATTATGCAAAATCTGCTAATACAGATGATATGGTCAATTTTGAAAAAGAGATTAAAACCTTAGAAAATGTTACGGCAATCGGGAAAAGATTCGATATAAAAAACCTAGCCATAAATACACCAAATTCTGAATTTGGAGCGGTAAAATACAATGATAATTTGGTTTTTGCAGCAGTAAAGCTAAAGCCGGGATTGTTTGATAAAAAGTTCAAATGGGATAATGAAACCTATTTGAATTTGGTCGAAATTCCACTAAAAAACATTAATTCGGCCGATTCTACCACGCATTATTTTGCTAAAGAATTAAAAACTGGAATGCATGAATCGAATGCTGTTTTTACAAAAGATGGCAAGACAATTTACTTTACAAGAAATAATTCTAAAAAAGGAAGCAAGAAAACAGACGATAAAAAAATCTCCAACCTTCAAATTTTTAAAGCCGAACTAATCGAGGGAAAATGGAAGAATATCACCTCGCTTCCGTTTAATAGTCCAAATTATTCGGTAGAGCATCCTGCGTTGAGTGCCGATGAAAAAGTATTGTATTTTGCCTCTGATATGCCGGGAACATTGGGTTCTTTTGATATTTATTCGGTAAACATTAATAAAGGAGCATTTGATACGCCTAAAAATTTAGGTACAATTATTAATACCGATAAACGGGAGCAATTTCCTTTTGTTTCATCAGATAATAAACTTTATTTCTCATCAGACGGACATTTAGGCTACGGGTCTCTGGATGTATTTGTTTCAGAAATTAACCGAAACGAATATTCAAAACCCATAAATGTTGGTTTGCCATTAAATTCAAATTTAGATGATTTCTCCTTTTATATAGATTCAAATACCAAGGAAGGTTTTTTTGCCTCGAATAGAGAAGGCGGGAAGGGAAGTGATGATATTTATTGGTTTAGAGAAACCAAGGAATTAATTGTAGAAGACTGCAAGCAGTTTATTGCAGGAACCATTACAGATATTGATACCAAACTGGCTTTAGAAAATGCAATTGTAATTTTGCAGGATTCAGATAAAAAGATTTTAAATACGATTATTACAAGTGCCGATGGGAAGTTCAGTTTTACGGTTCCTTGCGAAAGTGCGTTTACCGTTTTAGCTTCAAAAGAAAAATATACCAGCGACTCAAGATCGTTAACTTCAGGAAAAACAAGAGAGGCAAGTAATGACGCTTCGATGGCATTAAAATCTCTTGAAGCCATAAAACTCGAAGAACAAAAAATTGCTGAAACGAAAAAGAAAGAAGAAGAAATTCAAACCACCCGTAAAAAAGAAAGAGAAGCTTTGGCAGTTATTGCCTTAAAAGAAGCACAGAAAAAAGCAAAAGCTGATCAAATTGTAGCGGCAGAAATTAAGAAGAAAGAAAAAGCAGAAGAAATTGCAGCAACAGAAATCAAGAAAAAAGAAAAAATAAAGCAGATTTTAATTGATGAGAAAGATGTTGTAAAGGATAAAGACAGACTGATCATAAAAACAGATCCAATTTATTTTGATTACAATTTGTGGTACATTCGTAAAGAATCTAAAGTTATTTTAGGTCGTGTTGTAGCGCTAATGAAGAAATACCCGGACATGGTGATCGAAATAGGATCTCATACCGATTCAAGAGGAAATGAAAAGTTTAATGAAAATTTATCTCAAAAACGAGCCAATTCGACAAGGGATTTTATAATAGAATCAGGAATTAATGCCAAAAGAGTTCAGGCAAAAGGTTACGGAGAATCTGTACCAATAATCAAATGCAAAACAGATGATGCGTGTTCTGAAGAAGAACACGAACTCAACAGAAGATCTGAATTTGTGATTAAGAATTTATAGATTTTCTTTACATACAGTAAGTTAACCTAACAGGTATTAAAAACCTGTTAGGTTTTTTTAATTTTAATTCAGAAGCCTTTTTTTTGGCTTCTTTTTTATTTAACTTTATAAAATAACAATAACCTAAAGATTTGATTTATGAAAAAACTAGCGATATCTTGTTTGCTTTTGTCTTGCATTGGATTTCAAAGCTGTAAAAATGATGAAAAACAAAAAGAAGCTGAAGCTGCTCAGGCCCAAGCCGAAAAAACGGTAAGTACAGAATGCTATAAAGCAGTATATGAAAAAGATACTATTGATCTAAAATTGAATACGCTAAAAAACGGAAAAATTGGCGGGGATATGGTGATGAAAGTGGCAAATGCACCAGAAAAAAACGGAGAAATCAAAGGAGAATTTCGTGGTGATACTTTATTTGTAGATTATACTTTTAAAGAAGTGACAAATAAAGATAAAACATTCAAAAACCCGATGGCGTTTTTAAAGAAAGACAAACAACTTATTTTAGGTAACGGAACCATGCAAACAACGATGGGCGTTACTTATTTAGTAAAAGATAAACCAATTGATTTTGATCGCGTAAAATATAAATTTGACAGTGTTCAATGCGTTGAGAAATAAAAACAGACGTAAGAATCTTTGTCAAAGTTTTAAACTTTGACAAAGATTCTTCATTATACCATAAACCCGATAGTTTTTTAAAACCTGTCGGGTTTTGTCATGTTACAAGATCGTTGCTACTTTGTATTTGTCTGCAAATCTCACCTGAGCGGAGTGGAAGGGTGCCACAATCTTGTCATCCTGACCGGGGAAGGATCACACTAGAAACTCCAGAATCAAATAATCTTTGCCGAATCCCGCGTGTGATCCTTCCCTGGTCAGGATGACAAACTTTACGCTGAAAACTGCAACTGAAAACCGAAAACTGCGACTAAATTACTACTTCTCTTCGCTCGCGAGAGGATAGCAGGACATTACCTTGTAACGCGGATAGCCCTAGAGCATCGCGCTAAGAGGGCGTATAAGGGCAAAGAATTTTTGCCCTTCAGGCGGGATATGGTTATAGTATTATATTTTTAGGGAAGTTTTTTATGCTCGGGATTCTTTAGGTTAAAAAAGTGTATAAAAAAACCGCTTCTTATAAAGAAACGGCTTTTAGTATTTTTAGATTTTATCTTTTTATAAAACTTCTCCCTTGATTTTAAGGGCAACTCTCCCATCAGGATAGTTTACAGCATTAGTCTCAACAGTAATTGTTTTACGAATTGGACCTGAAACCATATTGTATTTTACATCAATTTTACCTTTTTTACCAGGCATAACTGCTGCTGAGGGTTTTGTGACAACGATAGAACTTACAGTTGATTCTGCACCGGTAATCAATAGTGGTGCATCGCCGGTATTTGTAAATTCAAAAGAGCGAAGTCCGTTGTCGCTTTTCGAAATTTTTCCATAATCAATCGTATTGTCTTGGGCTGCAAATTCAATTTTTGGGCCATTTTGTGCATAACCTATTGCGCTAAACAATACGACTGCAATAAAAGAGGCTACATTTTTCATTTTGAAATTGTTTTTAAGTTGTAAGTAAATATACATTCTTTTAATTAACACACAAATTATTAATTCTCTTTTTATAGTGTACTTAATTATTTACTTTTGCTGTCAGTTATAATTACAAAAATTGAACCAAAGTTTTTATGGTTTATTTGTTTAACTGTTTAGCCGGTTAATTGATTTGTAAAATTGTGGTAATAAAGAACCATCAAAAACAAATCAGGGATTAAACAATTTAACGATGAACCAAATCAACGAATTAACGATAAAACAAACCTATTTAAATGACAATTCCAGCACAATTTGACGCTAAGACGATTGAGAATAAATGGTATGATTACTGGATGAAAAACAACTATTTTCATTCAGAACCAGATCATAGAACGCCGTACACTATTGTAATTCCGCCTCCAAACGTCACTGGTGTCTTGCATATGGGACATATGTTAAATAATACAATTCAGGATGTTTTAATTCGTAGAGCACGTCTTAAAGGTTTCAATGCTTGCTGGGTTCCGGGAACGGATCACGCATCGATTGCAACTGAGGCAAAAGTTGTGGCGAAATTAAAAGCGGAAGGAATCAATAAAAACGATTTGTCTCGCGAAGAATTTTTAGCACACGCCTGGGAATGGACGCACAAATATGGCGGAACAATACTTGAACAACTTAAGAAATTAGGTGCTTCATGTGATTGGGAACGTACCAAATTTACGATGGATCCCGATATGTCGGCAGCTGTAATTAAATCGTTTGTAGATTTATACAACAAAGGACTTATCTACAGAGGATACCGTATGGTAAACTGGGATCCTGAAGCAAAAACTACGCTTTCTGACGAAGAAGTAATTTATGAAGAACAACAAGGAAAATTATTTTTCCTAAAATATAAAATAGAAGGATCTGAAGATTTCTTGACTATCGCAACTACGCGTCCTGAAACTATTTTTGGAGATACTGCTATTTGTATCAATCCAAATGATGAGCGTTTTACGCATTTAAAAGGAAAAAAAGCGATTGTTCCTATTTGTGGAAGAGTAATTCCAATTATAGAAGATGAATATGTAGATGTAGAATTTGGAACCGGATGTTTGAAAGTAACTCCGGCGCACGATATGAACGATAAAACGTTAGGAGAAAAACACAATCTTGAAATCGTTGATATTTTTAATGAAGACGCTACATTAAATAGTTTCGGATTACATTATCAGGGGAAAGACCGTTTTGTGGTTCGTACCGAAATAGCAAAAGAATTAGAAGAAAGTGGAGCTTTGGCCAAAACCGAAATCCATTTGAATAAAGTAGGAACATCTGAAAGAACCAAAGCGGTAATCGAACCAAGATTATCAGATCAATGGTTCTTGAAAATGGAAGAATTGGTAAAACCTGCAATTAAGTCGGTTTTAGAAACAGGAGATATTAAATTACATCCAAAACGTTTTGAAAACACTTACGCGCATTGGTTAAACAATATTCGCGATTGGAATATCTCGCGCCAGTTATGGTGGGGACACAGAATTCCTGCGTTTTATTACGGAGACGCAAAAGAAGATTTTGTGGTTGCTGAAAACATCGAAGATGCATTAAAGTTAGCGCAAGAAAGAACATCTAACAACACACTTACAACATCTGACTTAAGACAAGATGTTGATGCATTAGATACCTGGTTTTCTGCCTGGTTGTGGCCAATGTCGGTTTTTGATGGAGTAGTGAATCCTGAAAATGAAGATTTTAAATATTATTATCCAACAAATGATTTGGTTACAGGTCCGGATATTTTATTTTTCTGGGTAGCCAGAATGATCATTGCGGGTTATGAATATACAGGAGAAAAACCATTTAAAAATGTATACTTAACGGGTTTAGTACGTGATAAACAACGTCGCAAAATGTCTAAATCATTAGGGAATTCTCCTGATCCTTTAGATTTGATCGAAAAATTCGGCGCCGATGGAGTTCGTGTAGGATTGCTTTTAAGCGCTTCTGCAGGAAACGATATTATGTTTGATGAAGAGTTATGCCTACAAGGAAAATCATTCACAAATAAGATTTGGAATGCCTTTAAATTGGTTAAAGGCTGGGAAGTTTCTGAAACTATCCCACAACCGGAATCATCGAAAGTAGCCATCGAATGGTACCAAGCCAAGTTGCAACAAACTTTAGTTGACATTGAGGATAATTTTGAGAAGTACAGAATTTCAGATTCATTGATGGCCATTTATAAATTGGTTTGGGATGATTTCTGTTCTTGGTTTTTAGAGATGATCAAACCGGCATACCAACAGCCAATTGATAAAGCAACGTTTGACAAAGCAATTGAAATGTTAGAAAGTAACTTAAAATTACTTCACCCATTTATGCCTTTCTTAACAGAGGAAATTTGGCATTTAATTGCTGATAGAACTCCCGAAGAAGCTTTAATTGTATCAACTTGGCCAGAATTAAAACCTTTTAATGCAGGTTTAATTGCTGATTTTGAAAGTACAATTGAGGTAATTTCTGGAATTAGAACCATCAGAAAAGATAAAAACATTCCGTTTAAAGATACTATCGAATTAAAAGGAATCAACAGCGAGAATCTGTCGACTTATTTTGATACCATTGTAAGAAAACTAGGGAATATTTCAGCTTTCGAATATGTTTCGGCTAAAGTTGACGGAGCGTTATCTTTCCGTGTAAAATCAAATGAATATTTCATTCCGATTTCAGGAGGAAATATTGATGTTGAGGCTGAAATTGCAAAACTAACAGCAGAGTTGGTGTATACGCAAGGTTTCTTAAAATCAGTTCAGGCAAAATTATCAAACGAGAAATTTGTTGGTGGAGCACCAGAGAAAGTTTTGGCTAACGAAAAACAAAAAGAAGCAGATGCTTTAGCAAAAATTGCTACAATCGAGCAAAGTATTGCTGGTTTGAAATAAGAATCAGATTTTTTTTTAAAACATAAAATCCCAATGCTGAAGAATTTCAGTATTGGGATTTTTTAATTTTTATGATATAAAAAAAAATTAATAATAAGTAAACGTTTTTTCTATAAGGTATCGGTCGATGTTATTATTATCATAGTGATGACGTTTTTCTTTAGGGTAGCCATCTGTATTAAGATCGTAACTATAGCGTTTAGTTTCAGTATAAATTGAATTAATTTGTTCAGTAAAAAATGTTATATTGTTAGAATTATTGATGTCTTTAATATCAAAATGTCTATTAAAAACATTTTCAAATGAATCTGTAAAGTACAATTTGTCGAACCCTGTTATATTTTTGTATATATTAGGTTTGTTGTCATATTGGTAATTAAGCGTAGATGTAATTAAGCCTTTTGAACTGAATTTTTCTCTTTTTATAATGTTGCCGTTATCGAAATATATTTTTACTTGAGGAAGAGAACCGGTTGGTACCCAATCATTATTAGAATAGGTGTAAACATAAATCTCCACAAGATTTTCGGAGACATAATTATAGACATATTTAGTTTGATTCATCGCGGGGAAGGTAGTTCCGCTATTCGTGTTTTTAAAAATAGCAGTCTTTAATCTGTTATTCTCATAAGTATAGTCGGTGCTAACATATAATTGATCCTCCACGTATCCATCTTGTTGAGTTATTAAATCTCCAGTATAGCTATAAGTTATTTTTAAAAGACCAACATTTGTCCCAATTGTTGTAGCTTCTTTTATTTTAAAACCATTATAATTAAATGTTGTTACTGAGCCAGTTGAAGGGTTTATCTCCGTTATTGATCTGATTAAAGGCTTAGTGTTTTCTTTTACCGGTTCGTTAGGATTTATTGTTTCTATTGGTTCTTTTATTTCACTTTCTGAACAAGAGGTGATAATTAATAGTAATAAGACAATTATAGGTTTTAATTTATTCATTTAGAATTTGTTTTAAGACAAGTAGCAACTTGTCATTTATTTTAATCAGAATAACTGTAAATCTAGCAAATGTAATTAAAAGGTCTAATTAAAAAAATGAGTTCTTTATTTGATCAAACTAATGTTGTGAGTTTTATTTTAAGTGTTTAATTTATTTTTTCTTCCTGCTCAAAACCAAAAACAAAGGATAAGAAACCAAAGTAATCAAAACTATAATCACAAAGCTTTTAGGATCGCTATAAACAAAACCAATTAATAAAGCCAGCGAAGCTATAATGGCAATAATAGTTGTCCAGGGATACCAGGCAGAGCGATAAGGTCGAGGTAAATCAGGTTCTGAGATTCGTAGTTTAATAAGAGAAAAATAAGCCAGTCCCCAAACGATAATAGAGGTAAAGGCCGCAAATGAAAACAAGACCTCGAAGGAACCAATACAAATTAGAAATAAACTGAAAAGCGATGAAACCAAAAGCGCTACAATTGGAGTTCCGCCTTTATTAACCGTTGTTCCTTTTTCGATAAAAAAACCATCACGGCTTAATCCGTATAAAATTCTTGGCGGAATCATCATAAAGGCATTTAGAATACTAATCAGCGAGAAAATAGAAATCACAGTAACGATAATCGCTCCGTTTTTTCCGAAAATAACCTTGGCAACATCGGCCGCAGCCAGATTCGATTTTGCTATGGTTTCTATGGGTAAAACGTGAAAGAAAGCCACATTGAGTAAAACATAAATTGCGATGACAAGTAACACGCCGCTAAATAATGATTTGGGAATATTTTTACTTGGATCGTCGTTTTCTTCGGCAAAAAAGCAAACACTGTTCCAACCATTATAAGTTCCGATGATGAGCTGAAGTGATTTGAAAAAGCCGAATAATAAACCAATCTGGACAAGGGAATTATCTTTTGGAATTGGAGCTAACTTCACGCCTGTGTACATAAAACAAGCAACAAGCAGAGCAAAAAAGCAGATGACTTTTAATAAACTGGTAATTTGCTGGATAAAGCTTCCGTTTTTTACACCGCTTAAATGCAATAATACAAAAGCTATCAATAACGAAATGGCCATTTCGGTTGAGTAGTTTCCAAGTGCAGGAAATAAAATAATAATGTATTCACTAATTACGATACAGTAAAAAGCGGGCGGAATAACATTGGTGATATAATCGAACCAACCGGACAAAAATCCTGCATACTCGCCAAAAGCCCTTTTGATATAATTGTAAGATCCTCCGGCTTTAGGCAGCATTGTAGCCAATTCTGCGTACGAATTGGCGCCAATCAAAACAAATAATCCGCCAAAGATCCAGGAAGCAATAACAAGCCAGTAATTATCTAATAATCCTGCAATGGCACCGGGTGTTCTTAAAATTCCAACTCCTATTGTTCCTCCAATTAATACGGCAATATTAAAACTTAAACCCAGACTTTTCTTTAATTGGTTTTTCTTGGAATCTGACATATGTAGAATTTTTATTTTAATGAGATAGAAAGTATCTGCAGGGCAAAAGTAATACAATTAGAACACTTTCTTTGATCTAATCCAAAAGCCTCATTTAGGACTAAATGAGGCTTTGTATTTGTTTAAAAACCAAAAACTTCTTCTGTTTTTCAAAAAATGAAAATCCAGAAAAAGCTTTGGAAGATAAAAATCTAATTCAAATTTTTAGAACTTGTATCTAAGGCTTGTCATAATTTGACGAGGCGCTATAGGATTCACGCTGTAATTTTCGTGAACGGTATAATTCAATTCGTTTGTAATGTTTGATAATCTACATAAAATTGAAAATTTTCTCCAGCTATATCCTGCTGATACATCAATTGTTGTATATCCTTTTAAAGGAATTTCTCTGTCCCAGATTCCGTCTGGTTTTGTAGAATCGTATTGATTGTTCCATCCACCAATTCTATCTCCAATATAATTTCCTATGGCTCCAATAGAAACACCTTTGAATAAACCTTCTGGTAAAGTGTAAAAGAAACTTAAATTAGCCGTGTTTAATGGTGTTCTTGCCACACGTTCTCCTTCGATAAAACTTCCATTTAAGCCTGAAGTTTTGGTGTAACGCATATCATTGTAGCTATAACCTGCAATAATATTTAAACCTTCAACCGGTTGTGCTATAACGTCAATTTCTACACCTTTACTTTTAGTTTCTCCGCTTAATACCTTAATGCTTGTTTCTAAATTATCACTTCCGTCAGCTTTAAATGGAGCCATTTGTGCCAAATTACTGTTGGTGATTTGATAAACTGTAACGTTTGTGCTTAATAATCCTTTTAGCCACTGAGTTTTTACTCCAGCTTCATATTGGTCGATAATAGAAGGTTTAAGAGGTTGTAAATTTACAGTTGTTCCTGTATTTGGGGTAAAAGAGTTAGAATAACTTCCAAAAATCGAAATATCTTTTGTTGGTTGGTAAACTAATCCTGCTTTTGGAGAAAATGCATTATCTAAACGTTTTGGAGTAACAGTTGGAACTGCATTTTCTGGAGCTACAGTTTGTTTTCCGCCAGCAAAAGTTTCTTTGTATGTAGTAACTTCTGCTTCTTGCCAAGACCAACGAACACCGGCTAATACCTTGAATTTATCTGTAATTGATATAAAATCCTGAAAGTAAACCCCAAAACGATTTGTATCTGTTTTTGCAATTTGAGTAGCTCTGTCTGTAGTTGGGATATCCATTCTTTGATTACTAGGATCAAAAGTGAATAAATTTATACTATCATAAAGTGTTGGCCCGTAAACTGGTTTTCCGTCTTTTACACCTGTTTGAACGTATTTTTCATTAAATGTAAAAGTATAAGCTGTTACAAATGAATTTTCCCAATCTACACCTGTAAAAATTTGATGTTTTACAGATCCGGTATTAAAGTTTCCTTGCAAACTTAATTGGTCTCCTAATATTTGTTCTAAGTTTTTATTCTTAGTTAAACCTCTATTCCAATCACCCGGAGTTGCATAAGTTTCTAATCCTGATAATTGTGCGGTAGAATAACTTCCTCTATTATAGGTTTGAAAAGAGGTATTAAAATTTAATTTCCAGTTTTTGTTAAAATCATGATTTACTAATGCAGATGCACTGGCAGATTTAGTATTTCCGTTTGACCAAAGTGATCCGTAAAATGCATTACGAGGTAAGTCTAAAATTTGTTTTCCTATAATTCCGGTTCCAAAATCAGGAGTCCAGTCTGCACTTAAATAATCACCTTGTACTGTAATTTGAGTTTTAGGATCGATAATAAAAAGTAAAGATGGATTAATATATACACGTTCGTTTTTTACAACATCTCTAAAGCTCTCAGAGTTTTCGTAAGAACCATTGATTCTAAAAGCGATTGATTTGCTTAGAGGACCATAAAAATCTATCGATGGTTTATAAAAAGCGTTACTTCCCATTTGCATGGCCACCTCACCACCGCTTTTGAATAATGGAGTTTTGGTTACTAAATTTACGATTCCTCCAGGTGCAACGTTACCAAATAATAAAGCGCTACTACCTTTAAGAAATTCTACTTTCTCTAAACCAGAAATATCAGGAATAGATCCTGCGTTGTAACGAAATCCGTTTTTAAGCATATTATTAGCCGACATATCGTAACCTCTTGAGAAAAAAGATTCCTGAGCACCACCACGTGCTGAGCTTACATAAACTCCGTTAGCATTTTTAAGAACTTCGCTCAATCTTATTGCTTGCTGTTGTTGGATAATCTCTGAACCAATAACTTGTATCGTTTGTGGATTATCCATTGGTTTTAAACCAGAACGAACAGCAGTAACAGGTTTTGGTTCTTTATTTTTGGTAACGATTACTTCATTTAGAATTTCTCCCTTTTTGTTTTTTACAGTATCATTTGCTGTTGAGGTATTTTCTGCCTTTGCATAGTCCTGACTATAAGTAGCAATGCTTATAAAAGATAAAACGAGTAGTAAATTATATCTCATGGTATTTATTTAGATTGAATAAAAATAAGTTTTTGCAAATATAAGCGCAGTTAGATGTTTTAACAAAATTTATTGATAGATTTTCTTACTTAAAACTTGATTAGTTTTGTCTTAATATTTGCTTAAGATTTTGCTTTGTTGGATTTAATTATTTATACATAAAGTACCTATTTATGCTTAAGATATTTCTGTTGTAATAATTATCAGGCATAAAAAAACCTTGCTCAAAAGAACAAGGTTAATTGTATTTAAGACTTAGGAAAGAATTACTTATTTAACCGAGATTTGATAAGTAGCCATTTTCCAGATTTCATCATATTTTTTACCATTATGATCGCCAGAAGCTTTTTCAGTGTGAGCATATTCTACCATATAGTTTCCAGACCAGATTGGTGTAAAAGAGAATTCACCTTTATCGTTTGTCCATAATTCTTTTTCCCATCCATTTGGAGCAATTACTTTAATTTTTGTTTCTTTTGCCATAGCGCCGTCATAAGAAGCAACTCCAGTAATTTTGGTATCTTTTTTTGCAACATCTGCATTTTCTGAGAATACGGCAATTTTATTCGTGTTTGATGCAATAGTATTTCCTGCGGCTTTATTTCCTACTACTACCGTAGCACTTGAGTTGTAATCTAAAACCATAGTTCCGTACACATCTTTTACTTTGTGGTGCATTACAATAGTATAAACCCCATCTTCATCAGGAGTAAAAAAGGCCTGGTATTTATTATCTAAAGCTTTAGAAGTAAGTTTTGTTTCTTTTTTTGAAGGAGAAACCAAAACTAAAGTAAAATCTTTTAAATCAGAAAACCATTTGTCTGCTTTTGTGATGTCGTTATCTGAAAATTCTCCAAAATAAACTGAAATTTCCTGAGCTTTTCCTTTTGTACCGGTTGATTTAGTTTCGATCCAAAGAGCGTGAGCAAATAATTGCGGACTTGCAACTAACATAAATAGTACAAATGCTATTGATTTTAAAGTTTTAGATTTCATAAGATGAAGTTTAAATTTATTAGTATTAATATTTTTTACAAACTTAAGTCTTATTTAGAATAATTAAAAATAAAACTCAACAAAAAGACTTTTAAATTGCAATAATTTGAATGTATGGATAAAAATAAGGGAACTAATTTTTAAGATTAGTTCCTTTTGAGATTATGTTGTTATTAAAATTTATAAGCAAAACTTGCTACAAGATTTCTTGGTTTTTGCGGATTCAATGTCGACCATCCACCATTAAAATAATCTTTATTGGTAATGTTATTGATATTTAAGCTTACGCGGAATTTATTTGAATTATAAAAAACCGAACCGTTAATAACAGTATAAGCAGGCAAAACAAATTTTCCCGTTACAGCACCGTCTAAAATAGCATTTTCGCTGGCGTAATTTCCTCCAAATCCAATCCCGAAGTTTTCTAAAGTACCTTCATCAAATTTGTACGTTGCCCATAGGTTTGCTAAGTTTTTTGGACCGGACCAGAAAGGTCTTTTTCCTTGCTCAAGCCAAACATTGCCAACATCTCCTTTTGTAATTTTACTGTCGTTATAACTGTATCCGGCAATAATGCTTAATCCTTTTATTGGTGAAGCATTAAGGTCAAATTCAAAACCTTTGCTTCTGGCTTCACCTCCTTGAGAGCTGAACGTTTGACCGCTTGTTACTAAATTGGCAACATTAATATCATAATAACTTACAGTTGCATTTAATTTATCTGTAAAAAGATCTGCTTTTACTCCAAATTCTAATTGATTGGCATGTTCAGGCTCAAAGGTTTGTGATCCTAATAAAACACCATCGGGATCGTAATTCAGTGCAGGAGCCACATTTCTGAAACCATTCATATAATTAGCAAATACAGCCAGTTTATCCTTTATGGGCTGATACAGCAAGCCAAATTTTGGTGAGAATGCAGTTTGTGTATAGTCATCATCGTCATTATTGATATTTCCTTGGGTATCAAAATAATCTACTCTCAAACTTGCCATTGCTAAGAATTGTGGGGTAATATTAAGTACATCTGAAGCATAAGCACTATAAGTTGCATCTTTCGGCTGGTAATTTCCGGCAGGTTTATTGGCAAGAAGTTTATCTACAGATGTCTGAGTAAGATAATTAGGTGCATCAGGATCTAATTGTCTCACTTCGCCCTGAGCCGTAAGATTATATAATTTACCATAACCTGAACCTCCATACATTACATTTCTTTCAAAGTAGTCAAGACCTACAACCAGACGATTACGCATTGTCCCGATTTTGAAATCACCAATAAAATTTTGTTGGATATCCGTTACAATTGTTTGAGATTGCTCTTTTGTAATCCATAGAGCAAAATCCTTATTTCCGTCTTCATTATCATAAATATACGAGTAGTACCCACTTGATTTAGAAGAACTTCTTGATAATACCGTTTGCGAAGTCCATTGATCTGAAATTTTATATGTCATTTGACCTTGCAAATTAAATCTGGGATTCTTCATGGACAAATCATTACTATAAAAAGACAACTTTGTGTTGTAATTTAGTTCAGCTAAGTTGGCGTATTGCAAAGGAGCATCTCTTCCTAAAAACAACATCGATGGAGTTGTTTTTTCTTCCTGCATAAATTCAGTATTAATTATAAAAGAAAGTTTATCGTTTACTTTATAAGAAAGGGAAGGTGCTACAAAGAGCGAAGTACGAAAACCTGCGTCCTGAAAACTATTTTCTGTTTGATATGCCGCATTAATTCTAAAAGCGATATTATCTGCATCGTCCAGCGATGTATTTACATCTGCAGTAACCCTGTTTAAACCAAAACTTCCTGTGATATAGGAGATTTCGCCACCAAAACCGCTATATGGCTTTTTGGGAACGGTATTAATAAGTCCGCCGTAACTCACTAAACTGCTCCCGAATAAAGTTCCTGAAGGTCCTTTGATTACTTCAATACGTTCTACATTTGCAGGGTCTAAACTTCCGTTTGTTAAACCAGGTAATCCGTTTACGATATTGGCCTGAACTTCAAAACCACGCAATGTATAGTAGGATCCGCCGTCGCCGCCACGTCCTGTCGATTCCCATAATTTTTGAATTCCGGGTACGTTTTTTAAGGCATCTTCATAATTGGTAATGGCTTGTTCTTTGATCAATTCAGAGGATACGATATTGTAAACCTGAGGATTTTCAACATTTTTCAATGGCATTTTAGAAACATAAACACTTTGTTTCGGGAATGCTTTTCCTCTGTTTGCAGTAATGATAACTTCTTTTAATTGCTTATTAGAAACCTTCAATTGCAAATCAAGAGTTGTGGTTTCATTGATAGCCACGTTTACTTCCTGCTTTAGTGTTTCGTAACCGGTTAAGGAAACCTGCAAGGTGTAAGTATTGGCTTTTACACGATTAAACTCAAAAGCACCATCTTCATTTGTGATAGTACCGTATTTTGAACTTTTAAGGATAATGTTTACTCCAACTGCCAGTTCGCCGTCTGAGGTCGTTATAGTTCCTTTAATTTTTCCTGTGTTTTGTTGGGCCAACATAGTGTTTGTGACCAATAAAAAAAAACATAATGCAAAAGTGAAATGCTGAATGCGTAAATTAAGATATTTCATTTTTTTTGGTTTAGTTAATTTGCTCCTATTTATATGCGAAAAGAGTTTTTTGAAATACTCCCAATTAAAAAGCACCTCGGGATAGAGATGCTTTTGATAGAGTTTTTAAAACTTCAAGGTTAAGTTTACTAATATGTTTGACAGAGTCTGAGCCATTCCGTATGAATCCCAGTATTCTTTATTACCGATGTTGTTGAATTTTACACCAAGTCTCCATCTTGGCTGATCATAAAATACAGTTGCATTATAAATCATGTACGATGGAGCATAAAAACTTTCATCTTCAAATTTATATTGTTTGTCTACATAATTTCCTCCAAAACCAAAGCCTAAATCTTTTAGTTTGTTTTGAAATTTATAAGACAACCAAAAGTTAACGACATTCTCCGGAGCACTACTGGCTTTGTTTCCTTCGATAGCAGCATCTGATGATTTTATGATACGATTATCGTTATAAGCATAACCAATCACGGCGTTTAAACCTTCGATAGGATTTGCAATAAATTCGAAATCCAGACCTTTACTGACTTGTTTACCATCCTGAATACTAAATCCGTCAGGCGTTGTTCTTGTAGCATTATCAATAGTAATATTGTAATAACTTAGTGTAGTGCTAAATTTTTTATTGAATGCTTCTACTTTTACTCCTGCTTCGTATTGGTTGGCATAAACAGGTTTTAAGATTAGCAAGCTTCCGTCTGGCTGATTTACCGGACCCGAATTTTGAAAACCATTCATGTAATTTCCAAATAAAGAAACCTGATCCTTAACCACTTCATAAACCAAACCTAATTTTGGCGATAAAGCAGTTTGGTTATATCCTTCGACATCTACAAGCTTTTTCTGAACGAAGTTGTCCAGACGAAGACTCAACATGGCCGATAAACGATCTGTAAAACTGATCACATCTGAGGCATAAACACTAAATATTTGCTCGTCCGCAACAGGCCATGTCAGTTGAGACAGAGCGGCATCAGCTTGTTTTTTTCGAATAGGCGCAAAAGGTTTTGTTACATCAATAGTGTCCAGAACCGGTGTTGCACCATAATTAAAAGTACCTTTTGAAAATCTGTAATTTACACCTAATAATAGTTTATGTTTGATGCTTCCGGTAGAAAACTGACCATTAATGTTTTCTTGTATATTGGTAAACTGATTCGATATTGGTCCAAAACGAGATACACTTCTTTGTACTTCTGTTGGCGAACTCCATTTCGTGTAATATTGATAACTACGATCGACATTTTCGTCTATAAAAGAGTAAAGTGTCGTAGATTTCCAGTTTTCTGCCAATTGATATTCTGCCTGAACAAAAACTTTTGAAGATGAGGTTTTGGCATCAAGATCATCATGAAATAAACTTTTTCTGTAGTCTATTTTAAGATCTGTTGGGTTTGTAATTCCCGGCGCATACGAACGCCCGTAAGTAGGACGTGTGTTGTTTACATTGTAGATCTCAGTATCAATACTTAAGGTTAATTTATCCGTTGCTTTGTAAATAAGACTTGGCGCAATGAGGAATGTTTTATTAAAACCATAGTCTAAGAAGCTTTTTTCAGTATTTACCGAAGTATTTAATCGAAACAATACTTTATTATCCGGTGTTAATGCAGTATTAATATCAAGGGTAAGTCGATTTAATCCAAAACTTCCTCCCGTATAAGATACTTCTGTTTTTTTACCTTCAAAAGGTTTTTTTGTCACTAAATTGACAACCCCTCCAAAAGACGATACTGACGATCCGAATAAAGTTCCTGATGGCCCTTTTAGCACTTCGATACGTTCTGCATTGTCAATCGAAATAGAGCTTCGGCCCGTCATGTTTTCCATTCCGTTTCGGGCATTAACCCCAGTGCTAAATCCTCTGAAAGAAATTTCAAGTCCGCCTGATGGATAAATTTTTGTGGTTACACCAGGTGCATTTATAACTGCGCTTCTAATATCTACAGCAATTTGTTCCTGCAAAAGTTCTTTCTGAATCACGCTGTAAACCTGAGGATTTTCCAGATTTTTCAGAGGCATTCTTGCCACATAATCTGTTTTTTTAGATAAGATGCTTTTCTTGCCGTTTACAACAACTTCGTGCAATTCTTTGTTCGAAACTTTTAATTGCAGGGTTATTGTCGAAGTTTCACTTTCTGCTACAATAACTTCCTGTTGAGTAGTTTCGTAACCGGTTAAAGATATTTGTAGCGTATAAGTATTTGCTCTTACTCTGTTTAGTTCAAAAGTTCCGTCATCATTGGTAGTTGTACCATATTTGGAGCTTTTTAGAATAATATTTACACCGGCAGCCGCGTCGCCGTCAGAGGTTGTTATAGTGCCTTTTATTTTTCCGAAATTTTGTTGTGCAAATGAACAAAAAACCGAGAATAGTAAACTGATTGTGAATAGAAAACGATAGGTTTTCACAGTAGTATATTTCATTTTTAAATTAAATTTGGTTAAGGTTTTTGTTTTTATTTAGAATGAATAAAAACAGCGCAAATGTAAAAATTAATATTTCCTTAACAAATATTATTACGCTTGATTTAATGTACTTTTTGTTATATTTTGGTAAACTTTTTTTAAAAAATTGAGATAAAAGGATTAATTGACTTAAATTTCTCACTTTTTAAAAAAATCTGGAAAGGGTAGAAGTTACACTTCAAATGACTTAATTTTGCAGTCTGAAAAATTGCTTCATGATTTTACCTTTCTTTAAAAAAATTCAAAATACGCCCAGAGGATTTAGAATAGCCAATACTGTATTTTTTTTCCTTTCCGGATTTGGATATTCTTCCTGGGTTTCCCGAATCCCACATATAAAAGCGCAGCTCAATTTATCCGAAGCTGAATTCGGGACTGTTTTATTCGCTTTCCCCATTGGTTTAATGCTAACCATGCCTTTTACAGGAAAATTATTAAATAAATACAGCAGTCGTTATATCATGTTGCTTGGAGCGGTGATGTTTAATATTGTACTCGCTCTGCCGGGTTTGGCGGGTTTTGTATGGCAGTTGGTCATCATACTTTTAATTTTTGGAGCTTCGCGTAATATTTTCAATTTGTCTATTAATGCACAATCGCTTGAGGTTCAAAAATTATATAAACAATCGATTATAACCCGTTTTCATGCTGTTTGGAGTATTGCGGTTTTTTCAGGCGCAGGTTTAGGCTATGTAATGGTATCAAGGCATATTGCGCCAGCGCATCATTTACTAGGAGTAAGTGTTTTTATGATGGCTCTTACGGCTTGTTTTTATCCGCTAAGTATTCATAATGAGCCGGTACCGGTAAAAAAGAAATTCTTTTCGATGCCAGAAAAAAACCTGATCAAGTTTGCCATCATTTGTTTTGTTTCTATGGCCTGCGAGAATACAATGTACGATTGGAGTGGTATTTATTTTGAAAATATATTACACGCTTCGCCAAAGTTAACCAGCGCCGCATTTGTATTTTTCGCCACAGCAGTAACCTTAGGGCGTTTGTTTGGAGATTATGGCGTAATGAAATTTGGTACCAAACGAATCCTGCTTTACAGCGGTATTTTTATCACAGTAGGATTTTTAATTTGTTTTCTGTTGCCTTTTATTTATCCCACGATTTTTGGTTATGTATTAATTGGCGTTGGGGTTTCCTGCGTCGTTCCCTTAGTATTTAGCATTGCCGGAAGATCATCAAAATTAAGCAGCGGTTCTGCCTTAACTTCTATATCTACAATTGGTTATTTGGGGTTTTTATTGGTCCCGCCAATGGTGGGTTTTATCTCTGAATATTTAAGTATGAAATTTGCGTTTTTGGTAATGGCGCTTTTGGGTATTTTGATGATTTTTATGGTGAATAAGATTGGGGAGAACGAATAGGTTTTTTGGGAAGGTGCTGAGGTTCTGAAATTTTTTAAGAATCTTTTTGTTGATTCATTATTTTTACTTTTAATTTTTGGTCATGCCTTTTACTATTTATCTTACTGTTTAATATCCAGTAAATGGCAAAACAAAAGACTAAAGTCAGAATTACTGAAATTAAGGTTATTCCCCAAAAAGCATAAACTATAATAAGTAAAGCTATTAGAAAGATCTCTATGTAGTAAGTCTCTTTCTGGTTAGTACGCTGTTTTATGATCATTACATTTCCTCGTCTTTTTCCAATTCTTTCAATTACTTTTTTTGTAATCTTATCAATACTATAAGTTTTATCAAGATCAGGAAAAGTAAAACAAATTGAAAACTCTAATTCCAGTCTGTCCATGAATTTATTATACCTTTTTACTCCTTTGAAAGAGTTTTTAATATTATTCTTCGAGTGTGCAGGAAATGTCAGGAAATCTAAAAAATGAGATTCCTCAAATGCTAAATCTGGTCTTTGTCGTTCTTCCTTAAAGATTTCTAATATTTTTTCTTTGATTTCAGTTTCGGTCATTTTGATTATTCTTTTCTAATTCATTAAGATAATCTTTCCAATTTTGTTTATTGATAATGTAAGAAAATTGATAACTCTTTTCGCAGATTCTTACCTTGTTTTTAAATTCAATTGTATCAACATAAAAATAGTCAAGCTCTTCTTTTTTGTTTAGAAAGTGAATAGAATAAGAGTTCTTTGGACAACAACAATAATCTGTTTTTTCAGTATTTAGAAATATTTTGTCAAATTCTTCAAGTTGTTTTTTTGTTCTGGCCCTATATATTTTCGATGGAATATAAGCCTCGACATTAACTCTTTTATTTGCTAATGTTGAATCGTAAGATTTAATAATAATTTGAGTACTATTTGAGATTGTTGTGTTAAATGAGTAATCTTCCCAAATGTTCTGGATTGTATTTTGAGTTTTATCACTGCAACTAAATAGTAAAATTGAGACAAGAATTATAATGAAACCTTTTTTCATTTAGTCATGATTTTCCCATTTATGATGTTTCTTTGTCATTTTACTTCTTCACCATAATAAACCTCTCCGTAGTCACTTTTCCTTGTAAATTTCCGGTAGCTTCCGCTGTTATAGTATTATTTGCACCTATTGTATAAGTAATTTTTTGAGGATAATCGTGTTTTGGATTTTCGAAAACCAGTTGTTTATCAGATTCTGCAGTTGAAGGAAATGCAACTGATTTATCATCATTCTGACCTTTTACAGTAGCAAAATACGTTAAGGTTTCTCCTTTTTGAGCCAGGACGATGCTTTCGAAATGTAGGGTGTCTTTTCCTTTAATGAAATAAGAGGCTCCACTAAAAGTACTGTCGTTTAGTTTGGTCCAGTTTTCGGTTAAAGTACCGTCTGGAGATGTATTTTTCCAGTTCCCGATAAGCCAGTCTGCAATTTTGATTTTATCTTTTTCTACAGATTCTTTTTTCTGGCAAGAAACAACGGCAACTAAAAGCATTGAAAGAGTAATTTTCTGAAACATATTTTGGTTTTTTGATGTTAAATTGAAAAGCTAAGATATTAAAAAAAAAGTTTGCCACGAATCTCACGAATTTACACGAATTGATTTGTGTATTAGAATGTAAAAATGCCACAGATTAAAGGATTAAAATGATTTTTTTTTCACGCAGATTTAAAAAGATTTAAGCAGATTTTTTGATCTCAATCAAAATTAAATCTGCCTTAATTTGCACAATCTGCGTGAAAAATAATTCATGAAGATTCGTGAAATTCGTGGTGAAAAAAAATCATTTTAATCCTTTAATCTGTGGCAAGAAATCTATTTTAGACGCTTTCTTGCAAAATAGAATAAACCAATTCTTTTGTGGGTTTTTGATCTTTTAATTTGGCCCTTACATCATCAAAAGTCACTTTAAAATCGCACCCCAATTTATAATCGCCACAACCATAAGCAGTTTTTCCTTTCATGATGGTTCCTTTTTTGCATTTCGGGCAAGTCAGAGCATCAGAATCAGCTGCTGCGGCTGGTTTCGGTTTAGGAGCTGTTTTCTTGACTTCTAATTTTAGTTTGTAATTTTCTTCAAAACGAATCAAACCTTCTACGGTTCCTTCTTCGGTTTTAAAGCCTTTTATGTTTACAGTCGATCCTTTTTGAACCAATCTTAAATATTGATTTTCGGATATTTTTTTCTCTGCAAAAACATTTGGCAATAGAAAATCACAGCCTGCCTTATAATTTCCACATCCGTAAGCCGATTTTCCTTTTATTAAAGTAGCTTTCTGGCATTTCGGACAGGTTTCTGCCAGGATTCCCGCGGCTTTCTTTTTCTCGACTTTTACCACTTCTTTCTGAGTGGCGGTTGCATGCGAGATATTGGCGTGTCGGGTTTCGCTTCTTACTTCGGTAACCAAAGCCTCGACCATTCGCTTCATGTTTTTGATGAATGCTCCGGCGGTAAAAGTACCTTTTTCGATATCTTTCAATTGTTTCTCCCAGGAACCCGTAAGCTCAGCCGATTTGATCAATTCATTCTGAATCGTGTCAATAAGCTGAATTCCCGTAGGAGTTGGTAAAACCTGTTTTTTGTTTCGAACAATGTACTGACGTTTGAATAGCGTTTCGATAATATTCGCTCGCGTAGAGGGACGACCAATACCGTTTTCTTTCATCAATTCTCGTAAATCTTCATCATCGACTTGCTTCCCTGCGGTTTCCATAGCACGAAGTAAAGTTGCCTCTGTAAACTGATTGGGTGGTTTGGTCTCTTTTTCTAAAAACGATGGTTCGTGCGGACCTTTTTCGCCCACAACAAAATTGGGTAATAAATCAGCTTCTTTTTCTTTGGCGTTCGGATCTTCAAAAACAACACGGAAACCTTTTTTTAAGATCACTTTTCCAGTAGTTTTAAACATTACCTCGGCTGCTTTTCCTATTACTGTGGTATTGGCCACCAGACAATCATCATAAAATACAGCAATAAAACGTCTTGTAATAATGTCGTAAACTTGCTGCTGATTGAATTGCAAATTGCTTTCTATTCCCGTTGGAATAATAGCGTGGTGATCTGTAACTTTTTTATCGTTGAAAACCTTAGGCGATTTTTTTATTTTCTTGCCTAAAAGAGGTTGGGTTAATTCGGCATATTTAGATAATTTTTGCAGAATTCCCGGTACTTTAGGGTAAATATCATTGGGTAAAAATGTGGTATCAACTCTGGGATACGTCACTACTTTTTGCTCGTACAAAGTCTGTACAATTTTTAGCGTTTCATCTGCCGAAAATCCAAACTTGGTATTGCAATACACCTGTAAACCCGTTAAGTCAAATAGTTTTGGTGCATATTCGTTTCCGTTCTTTTTATCCACAGAAACAATTTCGAATTCACTTTCTTTGACTTTATTGGCGAGAAGTTCCCCGTCTTCTTTTTTCAGGAAACGGCCTTCTTCATAACTAAAAAGGGTTTCTCTGTATAACGTCTGTAATTCCCAATAGGGTTGAGGTTTAAAGTTTTCGATTTCTTTCCAGCGATCAACAACCATTGCCAATGTTGGCGTTTGCACGCGGCCAATAGACAATACTTGTTTGTAACCGCCATGTTTTACGGTGTATAAACGTGTAGCATTCATACCCAATAACCAGTCGCCAATCGCTCTTGAAAATCCGGCGTAGAATAAATTATCGTAGTTTTCAGAGGGTTTTAAGTTTTCGAAACCTTCTTTTATCGCTTCGGTTGTTAAGGACGAAATCCATAAACGCTGTACTTCACCTTTGTAATTGGCTTCGTTCATTACCCAACGCTGAATTAGTTCTCCTTCTTGCCCGGCATCCCCGCAGTTGATGACCACTTCGGCTTTTTCGAACAGGCTTTTTACAATTCTAAATTGCTTTTCGATACCTGAATTCTGAACGACTTTGGTTTCGAATTTCTCCGGAAGCATGGGTAGGTTGTTTAAATCCCAGCTTTTCCAGTGCGGTTTATAGTCGTTGGGTTCTTTTAAAGTACATAAATGCCCAAAAGTGTAGGTCACGGCATAACCGTTTCCTTCAAAATATCCATCGTGCTTGGTATTGGCTCCCAAAACGGATGCGATTTCTCGTGCTACACTTGGTTTTTCAGCAATACATACCTTCATTTTTCTCCTTCTTATTTATAAGGCGAAATTAGCGATTTTTTATAAGAAAGGAGCAAAGGTTATTAGGAACAAAGGGACAAAGGTTGTTTTTATTTAATCGCGCAGTCCCGATAGCTATCGGGAGCAAAGGTGCAAAGTTTTTGTTTCACGCAGATTATGCAGATTAAGGCAGATTTAATTTTGATTATAAATCTGCGATCATCAGCTTAAATCTTTTTTAATCTGCGTGAAACAAAAAAATCATTTTAATCAGTGGCCTTAAATAAAAAACTTTGCGACTCTGCGCCTTTGTGCGATTATTTTTTCCTTCTTTCCGTCAAATATTTTCGAATAGGAGTATCATAAAAATTCATCGTTAAATAGGCGATTCCCACAAGAAGAATTGTGCCGATAATAACAACAAAAGTCAGTTGAGTTGTATCTGGTTTATACTTAGTATAATAATTTGCAAATATCCACATGGCGGCGTAATGTGTCATGTACAACGGATAAGATATTTGGCCAAAGAATAGACATGTTTTCTTGAATCCCGGTGCCAAAGTTGCTCCGGCTCCCAATACGATCAATAACGGGAAATAAAATAAAACCACCATAGGTTCTGTAAGCCAATTGAAATCTGAAAAAGGAAATACGAAGGCCAAAAGCAGTAATACTGATAAAGCAATAAAGCCCAGTTTTGATTTAATGATCCAATTGGAGCGGTAAATGAGCATTCCTGCTAAAAACGAAAATGAAATACGACCAAGGCCATCCCAAAAGGTTTCTCCGCTCCATCCGCCCATTAAGGAACCTCCCGCACGTTGACTGACCAGACAAATTCCTGCTGCAGCCAAAATGGTTAATACAAATAGAGAACGTCGGCTTAGTTTATAAAGGAAAAGCGCATAAAAAATATTGGCCACATATTCCCAAAATAATGACCACCCTGGCGCATTTAAACCAAACAGGTTAAAATAACGATCAGCCATTATGGGTAAAGGAATCAGAAAAACGGATGCCAGAATTATCAAAATGATTTTACCGGTTTGGTAAGCTTCAGGATGACCGCCAAAAGGATCAAAAAGAAAAGCCAACAAACCCAATACAGAACCAAAGAGAACTAAAGGATGTAATCTGATTAATCTTAATTTGAAAAAGTCGGTAAGTTTCATTTTGCCAATGCGGTCATGATAGGCGTAGGCAATAACAAATCCGGAAAGGCAAAAGAAAAAGTCAACGGCTAAAAATCCATGCGCAATAAAATTTTCGCTGGGCGGATGAACGATTTCCATAAAATGAAAAATAACAATGGACACAGCGGCTATTCCTCTTAATCCGTCGAGGATTTCAAAATGTTGTTTTGGTTTTAGGGTTTCGGTTTGGGGTTGTATCATGGTTTTATTTAATACTGCAGAACAATTATAAGAAACTCAATTTAATTGAATATTTTATTCCTGATCTATTTTAAAAATTCTTGAATAATTCCCAAATTCAGTTCCTTTAAGGCGCTCTTCGATTACTTTTTTGGCTATATCAAAGTCAACAACCATACATCCAACTTCCATAGTTCCGCTGCCAATACTTCCGCCATCGGTATGTCCAAGTCCTGTCCAGCCTAAAACTTCATCCATTTTTTGTTCAAGTATATGTCGTTTTGCAAGATCTTGTTCGGTTCCAAAACCATCAATGCTATATTCGATTTCTAAAAAAGAGACTTTATCCTGGTCAAACTCTGTATAGCCTTCTTTTAGTTTCTGGTCAATTTCTTTTTGAACATTTTTTCTGAAACTCGAAAATAATCCGCCTTTGACTTCTTTATTTTCTCCTTGCTCTCCAACGACTCCCCAATGTACAATGGCAGTTTTTTCGTCTTTATCCCAAGTTTCCCAGTACCAAAGCTGATTGTCTTTTTGTTTGTAGAGTTTAAGCATATTTGAGTTTTTTAAATTGTTTTTGGTTCTATAATAGAGATTTGCAATCTGTTTACACAAAGATTGATTTTTTCCGGTTATAAAAAAAGCCGCAAATAGTGTCTAACTTTTTGGGGCATGTTCAAAATTTCTTGTGGCTTTATTTTATTGTGATGATAACAAATTGAAATGTTTACTCTTTAAAAACATCAATTCTTTCCATCCAGGCAATTCCTGATTCTAAAAACTGAAGTTTTGTCTTCACGATTTTGTCGCTTTTATCTCTTGGGTTTTTGGTTATGAATCTTGCTGTTGAATTATTAAAATCTAAAGTGTATTTCTCGTCAAAATCTTCTTTTTTGTTAGAAGAAAAAGTAATCATATTGTCTTTTGCGCTCCATTTTCCTTTTCCGAATTTATTGACTTCCGGTGGAGTTCGGCCCTGCATTTTCGAATACGAATGAAATTCAAATGTTCCATCCTGATTTAAGGTCAATTTATATTCTATGATATGTTTTCCTTTTTCATCAAGTGAACGCGTATAATCGCCAGCGAAATTGTTCGATTGTGCGAATAGGGTTAGGTTGAAAATTAAAAGTAAGGTGGTTAGTATTAGTTTCATTGGTTTGAAAATGGATTAGAACTTCTTTATCAAAAGTAACTGTTTTGAATTTAAAATCTTTACGTGAAGTTGTAAATCTATTCATGTATATCGGTTGAATGCAACCGATTGTATGCCATTACCTAAAAATAATCTATTATTTGTAGTTTCGTTTCGATGAAAATCGAGATAATAAATAAATATTCAATTAAAATCCAATCATGGAAACACAACATACAAAACAAGTCAAGGAGTTTTTAGAGTCGATGAATAGAATCAATAAATTCGACAAACTAAATCAGAGAATAGCAGTGATAATTCGTTTAGTGTACCGCTAAAGGTTTCCGGTTATAACGAGCTTAATTTAATAGTTTTAGATCTTCTTAAAGCGAGTATTGTTTTAATGAATAAGGAAGCTCGAAGTTTAGCTATTTTTGAATCAGATACAGATATTAATGTAGTGACTTTGCTTGAAATTGCCTTGCAGCTTTTACCTGATCAGGAAATGGAGTTATTGGATGATTTGCATAAGATTTGCTTGGCTTCTGATACACAAAATAAGGTTTTCTATTTCTAATCGATATTATGTATTAAAAATGACCAATAAAAATATAGCGGGGAATCTAGGTCTTTTTAAATTTCCCAATATCTACATTTTTTAGGAATTAATTCTAAAAACTTATTTCGATTATCTATAAATAAACCTTTCCATCCTTCAATAATTCTATTTTCTATTAGCTGATCAGAATAGTTACTATAAAGCTCTTTATTGTCAAAATCGATATATAAACTCGGAAGATAATTATTAAAAGAGGCTTTAGCTAAATTACCACCCTCAGTTTTATATGCTTTGTTTATATTTTCAAATTCAATCTTTAAGTATTCTATTTCCTGTAAATAAGTATTTTTTAAAATATTATGCTCCCAATCATCTAAAAGCCACCAGGAATTTTCCCCATAATAAATAGATAATTTATTATCTATTTTGATAACTACGAATATTCCACCCTGAAATTTATTAAAATAAGAGTTCATCTATTTTAGATTTTTTGTACTTCCATAATATAATCCGATAATGCGAATTTGCAAACCGTCCTTACAAATATTGGTTTGTTCTGTTTGTAAATATAAAATAAAAGCGACATATTTTTTGTCGCTTTTGTTTTGATTATAAGTATTGTTGCTGCGGCTAACGCGATCGTCTCGATCCTGACTTGTTTTTTTGTTTTGTCCTAGAAAAAACTACATTATTTAAACATAATCTTGGAATAGATTTATATTTATTTTTATTTGGCTTGTGTTCACGAGCGGGACGCTTGCGCTAGCGGGGATTGAGTACCTTAAATTTAATAATAAATATAATCGGCTATAACTCGAACGACAATCCATTTTTCATTTTCTTTTTTCATAATTACAACTTGTGGCTGATTACTACCAAAAAAAGATGCTATATTGAAATAAAACATAACGTATTTTTTATCCATATAATACATCGGCTCAGATATCATTACAACATCTTCTATCTTACTGTTTATATATTTATCATGAAATGCAGAGCCAAATAAACCTTCTTTACTTTCTAATATGAAGTCATCTTTAGGAAAGTTTTCTTTTTTCCAATATCTTTTTATTGTATCATATGCGTATTCTTTATACATTTTTTTCCAATGTTTCTCTACAAATAAACCGTCTCTATAATCTAAAGGGACATTTGGCTCTCCAACATGATCAGGTCCTTCTGATCCATTAAAAATTCTTAAAGCCTGTTTGTTTGAAGGTTTATCAGCTTGTAGAATGAACTTCTTGTCCTGAACTATTTTTTGAGTTTCTAAAAATATATTGATTGGCTCGTAACTTTCCACATATTGTGCACTGGCACATGATAATATGAAAAAAGAAATTATTATAAATATTGTTCTTAATTGCTTCATAATTGTTTACTTTTTACAAGGTGTTCCTATTGGAGAATAAATACCATATACATCTCCTTTTTTTTCTGTAATTATTCTACCCAAATTCTTTCTCTGTCTTTATAATTCTTGTGATTCGGATCGTTCGGATAAGTCGTGTTAAATATTTTTGTTTTATCCAAGCCTCCCCACGCCATGTCAAAATACACTTGATTTGGAAAACCTGAAGTGACTGGTTGTCCTGTATGAAATTCTTGAATAGTAGATGCTATTGAATTGACATATTTTTTAGCAATTAATTCATGATGTTCATCAGGAGTCGGAGACTTTTATCAGATTTAGAGTTTCTAAGAGCATAAAAAAAAACGCAAAGTCAGAGACATTTGCGTAGCTTTTTATGAGGAATATTTCGTGGAGCGGGGTATTTATTTTTTCTCATTTAGTATCCTCTTTTTTGGGGCATTCCCTTTGGTTATAATTTTTACTCCGCCAACATGTTGCAGATTATCGCTAACGGGAGCCGGCATAATATAAAATTTGTCAATTAAAAATCTGAATATTCCCAATCAACTTCATATTTAATTATTTTATTAGATTTTATTTTTTCAAAAATATATATTTTAAAAAAGGAGTTGTAGCCTTTGGGTGGATAGAGAAGTTTAACTTTGTTTTTACTTTCTACTTCTTTTTTCTTATTTTTATAAAATACAATTGCATCATTCTCTAATTCACTAGGGTTTTCTAAGCTAATTTTTTTTAGAATATCAACAGAACAAGTATCTACAATATTGTTTTTTATATCAAACTTAAATCGCTCTTTTTTAATTTGAAAATAAGTAACTTGTTTGTCTTGTATTTTACTATTATCATTGTTGCCGGAATCAAACATTACATATTTTATTGGTTTTAAATATTTTTCTCCTCCCTTATAAAAAGAAAAATAATCAGTTGGTTTTGTCTGTGCATTAATCGAATTAATTAGTACAAGCATCAAAAGGTAAATATATTTTTTCATAATTAGTAACAATTAGATGGTCCATTATAAAAATTATCATTAATTAAATTATTTATTTTATTTTTTTCTTCGAGTGATAAATTGTCCCACGCTATTGTAGTAATATTACTATCTAATTTTCCTAAGCCAACCCAAGATACTGCTTCATATGTAGATCTTGGAAGTCTATTATTGTCAAATTGTTGAATAACATCTGCGATAATGCCTTTGTAATGATTCGCCATCATTTCGTGATTCCATGTTGGTTTATATCTCTTAAAGTAGTAATCATATAACCCTGGGAAATTATCTTTCATTGAATTAATATAATTTACTTGTTGCTGAGCAGTCATATTACTTCCGTCAGGCGTTAACGTTCCAATTTGAGCGGCCGATAACATTTTACGATATATTTCAGCATGAATTATCTCATGTGCAAATACAGTCGCTTTACCTAAATCTGATAAGCTATTTAATGCAGTATTACTTATTTGAATTTCTGTTATAAAATTAACAGGTAATTGAGTTTGTCCATACACATTCGTGGATAAATTATTATTAATTGTCAATTTTAGATGACTTACTGTGAAATCTCCATCAAACTTTTTAATCGCATTTTCAAAACCAGAACTAGAACTTCTGAGACTTTCATAAATACATTTTGCTTTTCCTGTAAGTTGGTTTATAATTTCTACCACCGTTGGCGCTGTAATTCCTCCCCCTCCTGCATCCCATGAATAGTAATCAACACCTCCATAATCATTAAATCCCCCACCAAAAATATCATTACCAAATATACTAGAATATCCAAACATATCTAAAGCTTGTACAGTTTTTCGATAATTGTTTTGTATAACAACTCCATCTGATGATGATGGAGTTTTACGAGTTAATGTTGGTATTTTGCCATTGTCAATATTAGTTTTTAAAGTGCTGGTATTTTCAAAAAGCTGACTTACAATAATTCCGTTCTTGGCTCTAAAACCACTAATAAAATTACCATCTAAAGAATAAGAAAATAACTCACCGGAAAAACTTTCCTTAGAAGAATTTTCATCAGGATACATAATAAAAACGACACTTTTAACGTCATTATCAATTTTTAACATCAAAATCCTTTTATTTTCAAGATCATTATTTGTTGTAAAAGGAATTACAGTTAACAGCTGGTCAGTACCTTTTATTTTTTCTTGTGCAATTTTATTGAATTCAAGATTTTCGAATTCGTTGTTGGTTGATTTTGCCGAAGAATTACTTCTTGAATGCATCAGGAAATTTTTTGCTTCATCAATACTTACCGTTTCAATCTTGTTTTGCAACTGATCTGGTAAATTTTCATCATTTTGGCAATTAAACATTAATAACGCAATAAATAATAGCATTATTACTTTTATATGGCTTTTGGTTTTTATTTTCATAATCTTTGGTTTTTTATTAATTAAATTCAAATATATAAGAAGAAATTTGTAAGAAAAATATTTTATTAAAAAAATAAACTTACATAATTAATAAGCTTATTTTTTCATATTCGCAATTTTAAATTTCCACATTTAATTATATACTTGCTGATTTAAATGTTATGCTTTACAGATTCAATTAAAGATTACAAATGTTCTGATGAAGAGTGAATGTCGAAAAATGATTAAATATTTTGCAAAAATAATTTCTTTGAAACAAAAAACTTTACGGAAATCCATAAACACCTAAATAAACCCGAAAACCCCTAGCCCTGATAGAAGTGAAAATCCTTTTGTGACCGTCCCGATAGCTATCGGGATGAACAAAAGATTGTAACGAATAGTCAGTCCCGATAGTTATCGGGATCCTAAAAACGATCCTAATTCCACCAAAAATTAGTCTCAAAAAACACAACAAATCAATAATAGAATTTTAAACAAAAATTTCGTAAATTTGCACTCCAATAAAAGGAATTAGAAAATGTTAGATAGACTTCAAATAGTAAAACAACGTTTTGATGAGATTTCGGACTTAATTATCCAGCCGGATGTTATTTCTGATCAGAAACGTTATGTGCAATTGAATCAGGAGTACAAAAACCTGAAAGCATTGGCTGAAAAGCGTGATGAATATGTACTTGTGATGGCTAATATAGATGAGGCAAACGAAATTATTGCTGATGGAAGTGATGCAGATATGGTTGAAATGGCCAAAATGCAACTAGATGAAGCAAAAGAAAGATTGCCTGAACTTGAGGAAGAAATCAAGTTTATGTTGATCCCTAAGGATCCTGAAGATGCTAAAAACGTTATGGTCGAGATTCGTGCAGGTACGGGTGGAGATGAAGCGAGTATTTTTGCAGGAGATTTATTTAGAATGTATACTAAATATTGTGAGAACCAAGGTTGGAGAACTTCGGTAGTAGATATGAACGAAGGAACTTCGGGTGGTTTCAAAGAGGTTATTTTTGAAGTATCTGGAGAGGATGTTTACGGAACTTTAAAGTTTGAAGCTGGTGTGCACCGTGTACAACGTGTTCCTCAGACAGAAACGCAAGGGCGTGTGCATACATCTGCAGCGACGGTAATGGTTTTACCGGAAGCGGAGGAGTTTGATGTACAAATTGATATGAACGATGTTCGTGTGGATTTCTTCTGTTCATCTGGACCTGGAGGACAATCTGTAAATACAACGAAATCTGCGGTACGTTTAACGCACATTCCTACGGGATTGGTGGCGCAATGTCAGGATCAGAAATCACAGCATAAAAACAAAGATAAAGCCTTGAATGTTTTACGTTCTCGTTTATACGAACAGGAATTGGCGAAGAAAGAGGCTGAAGATGCTACAAAACGTACATCTCAGGTAAGTTCTGGTGACCGTTCGGCTAAGATTCGTACTTATAACTACGCTCAGGGTCGTGTAACAGATCACAGAGTTGGTTTGACTTTATACGATTTAGGAAATATCATGAATGGTGACATTCAGAAAATTGTTGCCGAGCTTCAATTGGTAAACAATATGGAGAAATTGAAAGAGGCTTCGGAGGTTTTCTAAGTTTTAGGGACAAAGGTTCAGAGAGGCAAAGGTTTTGCCAATCTATAAATATAAAAAATCCTGTTTCACAATTAGTGAAACAGGATTTTTTTTTGACCATAATGATAAAATATGCCCAGTGGTTTTAACCACTGGGCCGCAATTTATGTTGTCCAATAAATTATCATATCTATTTTTCTGTATTTCATTTCCCAAGGTTAAAACCTCGGGCTGTAGTTGAAATATCTTAAATACAAAAAGCCCCTGTTTTACTAATGTGAAACAGGGGCTTTTTTTGGTTCGGACAAAGTCTGGTTTTAGACTTTCAAAGAAATCTTAGTAACTTAGCATCTCAGAACCTTAGATATATAGTGAAGGATATTAACTCTTTAACCGTTTGTTTATAAAACGTATAAAGCAAGTTAGATACCTAGAAATACTCTTGAAAATTCGAAACATTTATATAGATTCGAGTAAACGTATACACCATTTTTTAATACTATTTCGCTTAACTTTTCCATAATACATAAATTTGAGTTAGACAATTACTCTCTTGATGGTTCATGTTGTGATGATTCCTCGTTTTGGGATTCATGATGTGGTTTTGAAACTAAATTAGTTACGACAAGCTGTAATAAGGATCCAAATATTCCTTTAAAGACTGAAGTGCTTTTACCCACTACAAATCGTTTTGCGAGATAACCAATCCCTATGCTTATTGCTGATTGTGCCAGATTACTTTTAAATCCTACAGTTTCGTTGATTTCTTCAACTGTGTTTCGGATTAGATTAAGCGGTTTTAAATTGTGCTTAATTTCATCAATTTCGTCTTTTATAGCGCACCATTCTGCGTCCTGTCGAATTTCTAATTCCTGGATCGTCTGATTTAATCCATCAATAGTGTAAATAGTTTCCATAACAGTCTTTTTTAGTTATTAATTAATTTAAATCAGCTTTTGTTTCATCCTTTTTAGTTTCTTTTAAAATACTGGAAATAATCATATTTCCAATTGGTGTTTTAATGATCTTGTGTTGCAGAGTATGCATTACAATTGCAACGATAAGGTAAAAAAGCGCTACGATAAAAAAACCGTAATAATACTCCCCAAGTACTTTACCAAGCCATAAACTAATCCCTATATTAAGGAATAAGGTAAAAAATGCAACAACAGCTCCAACTGCTATTCTTGATGTTAATGTTGATAAAACATCTGCTGCTGCCGATACCGTTTTAAGCTTAATTAATTCTAAGCTAGTTTTGGTATAGTTTTCAGCTTTTTCATAAAGATTTAAGTTCTCGTTTGTTGTTGCATTTGATTCCATGATATAGGGTATTTATGGTTTAAAAATTTCACTCTTTAGTAGTTCGTTTTTACACTTTTTGCTTCATCTTTGATTGTGTTGAAGTCTTCTTTTGCCTGGTTGAATTTTGCTTTTCCTTCTTCGATAATATCTTTACCGTTTGCAGTAATTGTGCTTACAACTCCGTCAAATTTTGTTTTTAAATTATCTCCGTAATCTTTTGATTTATCTTTGATTTTTTTTCTAGTGTTTGACCCTTTGTCCGGTGCAAATAATACTCCTAAAAATGCTCCTGCAGCTGCAGCTCCTAAAATTCCTAAAATTGTGTTACTCGTTTTCATAATATTTGATTTAGTGATTAAAATAATTTTTTATAATGTTGATTTTTAAACTTCTCGACCTTTGATCAGTCTGAATAGTATTGCAATAATTGCAATTACCAGTAATATATGGATGATACTTCCAAGGCTATAAACAAAGAACCCAAGAGCCCAAAGAATAACCAGAATTACCGCGATTGTATATAATAAATTTGACATGGTTTTTATATTAAGGGGTTAATAAAAGTTTTTTTTAGTTTAACTTATATGATAAGTATACAGTTAGGTTGCTGTTTTTAGCGTCTGGAAATGTGTAAGTACCTCCAAAACCATCATTTCTTTCTTTACCTACTTTTGTTAGACCATAGTTGTAACGTACACCAATACTTATTGGGTCAAAGTCTACACCAACACCTGCAGCGATACCGGCATCAAACTTGTTTAAATCGTCTGTGTCTACATTTTCATCAAAAGTAATGTCTCCGTCACCTTTTACTTTAGAACTTACTAAGTATGAAGCGTAACCACCGGCGTGAACGTTAAAATTTTTGGTGATATTTACTCTTACTAATAAAGGAACTTCAATATAGTTTAATTTAAATTTTGCATCTCCTGAAACAAGAGCACTATTATATTCTAATTTTGCCCCTTTTGTAGTAAACAAAATCTCTGGCTGAATAGCGATGAAATCTGAAATAGGTAAAGTGGCATAAACCCCGGCATTGAATCCGTATAATACATTATTGTCGTCTACGTCATCTCCGCTACCGTATAAATTCGACATATTGAATCCTCCCTTTACACCAAACTCGGTATTTACATTATTGTCCTGAGCGTGTAGCATTCCAAATGAAGCTGTTAAAAAAAGTGTTAAGGCGCATAAAAAATTTGATTGCATTTTCATAGTTTAAAATAATTTAGTTAATAATAGATATTTAGGCATTTAATTAATCTCTTTGTTGATCCTCTGCATTTCGCGCAGGATTTGATATTGTTCAGGTAAATATTGTAACACTAATTTTAATATCGTCTTGTCATTTGTTTGTTTGGAAATAGATTCAAACAATCCAATTTGCTCTTTTAATGATTCTGTCATTGAATCCAGATACGCTTTATTAAAATCGGCACTACTTGCATCAATCAGTTCGTATAAATCGAGTTTATTATGTGTCGCATTGATTTCTGTAATAATAATGAGCTTTTTATTGGCCATTTTAGAAACATCCTGCAACAATTGATTCTGATTGATTTCTATTTTTCTACTCCACTCCTGTAAGGTAGAATCTGAACTTTTTTGTTGTGCAATTTGACTTTTTGAAATAATTGATTTTGTTACATTGGCAGTCGCAATAAAAAAAAAGGCTTCTATTTCTTCTTTCTCCGTTTTAGTAAAAGTTTCATTTTTTAGTGATGTTTCTATCGGATTATTTTTCTTGCACGACGTAATGCAAATTATAATTGTCAATAAAAAAATTAGTCTAAAAATTGTCGCTTTTAGTTGGTGCACTGCTATCATTATTACTTCATAAAGTATTACATTACAAAGATGCTAACGAAACAAACATTTCGCTTTACAGCATAAAAACGAATCTTTATATAATTCCCATAATGGGTTTATATAGCTATTTTATCCTTTAATTCTCAGGTGATTATTAACTAAAGTTTAGAGCAAAAAAAAAGAAACCACATTTTTTTGTGGTTTCTTTTTATATTTAGGTATGTAATAGATGTAATTTGTTTTCCTACATATTGAGTCTCAGTTTTCAGTTTCAGTTTTGAGCCGCAGTACGTACTCTTATTAATGAGATTTAGTTTTCGGTTTTATATTCACTGAAAAACTGCGGCTGTAAACTTTTTTTAAGACTGTAAACTTTTACTCAGGTAGAAATACTGTAAAAATAGATCCTTTATTAGGAGTACTGTCTGCTATAATATGACCTTTGTGGTTGTCTACTATTTTTTTGCAGATAGCCAGACCAATTCCGGTTCCGGGATAATCTGTTTTAGAATGCAAACGCTGGAATAAAACAAAAATAGTTTCTTTGAACTGAGGATCAAATCCCATTCCGTTATCTGTAAAGGTGATTTTATGGAATTTTTTAATATTAGGTTCTAATAAATCAGGATAATCGGCTGAGTTTACTTTCTCGCTTTCGATCTTAATTTCAGGCGCAATATCAGGCTTGCTGTATTTTAAAGAATTCCCGATAAGGTTAATAAAAAGCTGCTCGATCTGATAAGGTATAACTGCCAGTTTAGGCAATTTCGAAACGGTGATAACAGCATGTTTCTCCTCGATGATTTCTGCCAATTCCGATTCGGCATTTTCAAGCAGTTCGTTCAGGCTTAATTTTATAAATTCCTTTTTGGTTGTATTGGTTCTTGAGAATAAAAGTAAATCGTCGATTAACACACGCATTCTTTTGGCTGAAACTTCGATTTTCGAAATATAAGCTTTTGCACTATCAGACATAACAGCTTTATCAGATTCTGGAATTCGCGAAACAAAAGTTTGAATTTTTCTTAAAGGTTCCTGTAAATCATGACTTGCAACGTGGTTAAAAGAAGCTAACTCTTTGTTGCTTTTCTCCAGTTCTCTGTTACGCTCCTGAAGTTCTATATTTAAGAGATGTTCATCGGTAATGTCAAAATTAATTCCCAGTAAAATTTTACTTCCCTGTTGATCCGTCAATAACTTTCCGGTAGATTTAAAATAGCGTATTTCGTAATCCGGTCTTGTAATTTTGTAGTATACAAAAGGCAATTGTTTTTTCTCGACAATGCCTTCCATCGATTTTGCTACAGTAGCTTTGTCATCAGGATGCACAAATTCAAGGAAAGTTTCTTTTTCCGGAACAAATGCATTGGGTTCAAAACCCAGTAAACGAAACTGATTGTCTGAGTAATCGATTTTATTAGAATCCAGATCCCATTGCCAGGTACTGAATTTGCCGATACTTTCAGATTCGGCCATTAGACCGCTGGAGATCAAAAGTTTTTTATTGTAAATTTTCAATCGTTCAAAGTCACGACTAATTTGTCTGTAGGCCAGTAAAATAAAACTTAAGGCTACCAGAAATAAAGAAATAGAAAATAGGGGGCTTAATGAGATTTCGGCAGCATATATTTTGAGTCTTTTTGCCAGATAATTTTTCTCGATATCATTCATTTCGTCTACCTGAAAACGAATATTTTCCATCAGGATTCGACCGCCAAACATATGATTGTCGAGTTTTCTCTTATCATATGTTTTGGGATCGCTGTATTTTAAACAATTTTCGAAAGAAACAAAACGCTGAATAATTAGTTTAAATAATTTTTCAAGATTTTTTTGCTGCTTCGGATTATCGGCAGTAAGCTTTTTTAGGGTAATAAACGAAGTATTTACCTTATCGCGCGAATAAATATAAGGCGTTAAAAATCGGGCATTTCGTGTTATAATATAGCCACGCTGCCCCGTTTCAGCATCCTTAATTGCCGACATTAATCGCTCTAATTGAATGTTTATTTCATACGTATGCATTACCACTTTACTGGATTCGTCTAAATCCCGATTGTGTTTGTAAGCAATAGAAGAAAGAAATAACAGAATGAAAACCGCGATTACAAAAATAACTCTCAATGAGTTTGAAGAATTAAAATTTGGTATCCATTTCATTGTATGCTATTATTTTAGTCGAAGCAGGAAATTATCACGATTTAAACCTGATGTATGATAGTGCCAGTTTACTGTCACGACTTCATTGATGATTTTTTTAAGCGTATTAAAATCGCTTGGTTTTTTAATGTAAATATTAGCTCCCTGAATAAAGGTATCTTCTATGTCTTCTTCAGATGATGAAGTAGAATAAATGGCAATAATAATATTTTTAAGATGTTCTGTTTTTTTTATTTCGATCAAACATTCTTTACCTGTTTTTTTAGGCATGTTCAAATCCAGAAATAAAATATCAGGCAGCTTGGTTTCAGGATCCATTAAATGATCCATCAATTGCATTCCGTCATGAACAAAATCCACTTTTGTCTGAATTTTTATTTCTTCGAAAGCATCCTTAAAAAAAAGACGATCATCTTCATCATCATCAGCCAATAAAATGTATAATGCGTTTTTTTGCATTTTAGTATGGTATTATGGGTTTTATTTTAAATTTTCTCTACGTTTCTTAATTATCCTTTGAAAAGCCGATGGCGTAATTCCTGTTGTATTTTTAAACTGCGTACTCAAATGGGCCACACTCGAGTAGTTCAGTAAAAAAGCAATTTCGGTCAAACTCATTTCGTTTATAATAATTAATTGTTTGGCTCTTTCAATTTTTTGTAAAATGATAAAGTTTTCAATAGAAGAGTATGTTACTTCTGAGAAAACATTAGACAAATAACCGTAGCTGTGATTTAATTTCTCAGCTAAAAACACAGAACTTTTATAATTATTGCTGTCTTCCATAAAAACAAGCTCAATTATGGCATCCTTTATTTTTTGAACAAGAACACTTTTCTGATTTTCGACAACTTCGAAACCACAAGGTAGTAAATTATTTTTTAAAGATTCGAGCGCATCAGCATCAAGATTGTCCGCAATTTCAATTTCGCCAAATCCCAGAGTTGTAAAATTTACATTTTGTTGTTCCAGATTTTGTTTCAAAAAAAGTGAGCAAATGGTGTTAATATCGAACTTTATAAATAGTTTCATTTTATAGAAATTTGGTTAAAGATAATTAATTTATTTTTGGTTATAGAGTTTAATGCCTGATAGCGGTTTAGAACAGCGAAAAATTTAAATAAAATTCTCAAAAAAATACCGCCTAATATGTTGTACTAGACGGTATTTATGGTTGATTTAGAAGATCTTACAAATCAGCAATGATTTTGCGTACTTCATCTTTTGTTTTGCCTAATTTTTGTTGAAGTTTTCCGTACATTTCATCTTCTTTTCCTTCGTCATACAATAAATCATCATCTGTTAGATCTGCATATTGTTGTTTCAATTTTCCTTTCAACTCGTTCCAGTTTCCTTTTATCTCTGTAGTATTCATGATATTTTTTTTTAAAGTATTAATAGTATTGTAAAATTCGGATTTATGGTTGAGGTCCTTGTTACATTTATTTCTAAAACCTTTTCATAATTCACATTTTGATCTTTTTTAAACCTGATAGCGTCTTAAAACCCACGCCATTTTTTCGTGTTGTTGCAGTAATCCGGTCACAAAGTCAGCAGATCCTATATCATTATTATCTTCTTCAAAAGCCGGTATATAACCTCTAAACTCTGTAACCAGCTGCTCATGGTTTTCTAATAATTCCTCAAGCATATGTTTTTGCGAAGCATATTCTTTTGGAGATTCTTTTAGGGTAGAATTGTCGATGAATTCCTTCATTGTTCCTATAGTTTTTTCTCCAAGCTGGCTAATGCGTTCTGCCACTTCATCGATATTGGCTTCTAAAATTCGGTATTGATCTTCAAACAATTTATGCAACTCCATAAAACTGTTTCCAGAAATATTCCAATGAAATTTTCTGGTTTTTACATAAAGAGTCATTTCGTTAGATAAAATCGTGGCTAATATAGTGGCGCTCTTCTTTAGGTTTTTTGGCGTTATTCCGATATGTGGGATCATAATTGTTTGATTTAATGTTCTTTATCAAAAATAGAGAAGAAGCAATTGGCTTTTCTTACATAATTTGTTGAAGATGTTATATGAATTCAATGTTGCGGTAACACGTTTGTAATTCTAAAAGTGTAGTTTTGCCTCCGAATTTATCTAAAAAACCAAATTTTAATGAAAAAAACTTTACTTAGTTTATTACTTATTACCATTACTTTTTCGGCCAGAGCCCAGTCTTATTTAGGGTATACGCATGATAATTATGCAGGTATTCAGAGTGTACTTTTCAACCCGGCTTCTATTGCCGATTCTCGTTTTAAAACAGATATTAATATATTTTCTGTTAGCGGATCAGTAGCCAATGATTTGTACGGAGTAAACATTTTTGATACCTATAAAAAAGGATACGATTTTGACAAAGAGTCTAAAATGACTCCAAGAGGTGCCAATAACGGTCTGGCTAATTTCGATATTATGGGACCTTCTTTCATGTTTAATATTGCGCCAAAACATACTATTGCAGTATTTACAAGAGCAAGATCTGTGAGCAACGTAAGAAATATAAACGGAAATCTTGTTGATCAGGTAAAAGACGGTCTGGATCAGGCAAATGATTTTAATTTTAATGCAGGAAATGCCAATGGCGCTTCGAATACCTGGGCAGAACTAGGACTTTCGTATGCGGCAGTTTTATACCAAAAAGACCAACACTTTTTAAAAGGAGGTTTAACCGCCAAATATTTGCAAGGTGGCGTAAACGGATACGTAAAAGGGAACAATGTAAATGTTGCTTATAATGAAAATACAGTAAATCCTGAGCAGGGAACTCTTGTTTCAAGCGGAGAAATTTCTGTGGGAACAAGCCAGGATTTTGAAGCCAACGAAGATTATAAATTTGATTCGAATGCAAACGGATTTGGTTTTGATTTTGGATTGGTTTACGAATGGAGACCGGATTATGATCAGTATGATTTGAGCAGAGCAAAACCGGCAGATAATAATTTTAGAGATTTAAATAAATACAAAGTACGTTTCGGGTTATCGGTTACTGATATTGGATCAATCAATTACAAAAATGCAAGACAGGATACTTATAATGTAAATGGTACCATCACACAGGAAATGATTGATGATGCAGATAATTTCTACGATTTCCTTAACGAACATTATACCAAAACATCTTCAAAAAAAGGGATGAAAACCAATTTGCCAACAGCGCTTCATGCTGATGTAGACTGGAATATACACAGAAAATTCTATTTGAATCTTAACGGAGATATCAATATGGTATCTGCCAATAAAGTAAATGGTTACGGAATTGCTGATCGTGTAACGCTTACACCTCGTTACGAAAGCAGATGGTTTAGTTTTTATGTACCAATGACATATATGGAATACAGCGGAATGCAGGTAGGTTCAGGATTACGAGTGGGAGCATTCTTTATTGGTTCGGGGTCTATCCTGACTAATTTAGTTTCGAAAGAATCAAAAGCAGCTGATTTTCATCTTGGGATAAAAATTCCGGTTTATGAAAAGAAATTCAAAGACACAGACGAAGACGGAGTGATCGACAAAGAAGATGCTTGCAGAAAAGTAACAGGTCCGGCAGAAAACAAAGGTTGTCCTTGGCCAGATGCAGATAAAGATGGCGTTTTTGATAAAGATGATGCTTGTCCGGATGTAAAAGGCCCGGCAGAAAATAAAGGCTGCCCTTGGAAAGATACTGATGGCGATACACTATTAGATAATGTAGATGCTTGCCCAACAATTGCTGGTCCGGTAGAAAATAAAGGATGTCCATGGCCGGATACTGACGCAGACGGTGTTTTAGACAAAGACGATGCGTGCCCAACCGTTGCAGGTTTAGCAGAAAATAAAGGCTGTCCGGTTCTGGATGCTGACAAAGACGGAGTTTCGGATAATGTTGATGATTGTCCTTTAATTCCTGGCCCGGCTGAAAACAAAGGCTGTCCTAAAGTGACTAA
This sequence comes from Flavobacterium sp. SLB02, assembly GCF_009664855.1. GTDB lineage: Bacteria > Bacteroidota > Bacteroidia > Flavobacteriales > Flavobacteriaceae > Flavobacterium. The sequence continues at coordinate 3,720,518 of NZ_CP045928.1, read as the reverse complement.
AGCAACTTTAGAGAAACTAAAAGTAGAAGCTAAATCGATCTTTTTCGTTACCGGAAAAGCAACATTAAGCGATGCTAAAAAAGGAGTAACTTCAGGAAGATTAGATGCTATTAAAGAGATTTTGAAAAACTATCCAAACGCTAAATTTGCAATCAACGGACATACAGACAATGTAGGGAATGCAAAAGCAAATCAGAAATTATCTGAGGAGCGAGCAAAAGTGGTTATGGATGCATTAATTGCAAAAGGAGTAAATCCGGATAGTCTAACTTCACAAGGATTTGGAGCTTCAAAACCAGTTGCGTCTAACAAAACTGCTTCTGGAAGAGCACAAAACAGAAGAACAGAAATTGTATACTTAGGTAATTTATAAGCCTAAACTGAATATAAAGCCAAAAAGCCATTCGTAATTGAATGGCTTTTTTTATTTTTGCATACTTCTAAAAAAGAATCACTTTTGATGCATTAGAAGAACTAAAAAAACAAGAATGACAACACAACAACTACACGAACAAATTCTTTTAAAAAAATCATTTTTATGCGTTGGATTAGATCCTGATCTGACCAAAATCCCACCTCATTTATTAGAAACCGAAGATCCTATTTTCGAATTCAATAAAGCTATAATCGATGCTACTCACGATCTTACAGTTGGTTATAAACCTAATACCGCTTTTTTTGAAGCATACGGGATAAAAGGATGGATATCTTTGCAAAAAACGATCAATTATATCAACGATAATTTCCCTGAAATTTTCACCATTGCCGATGCAAAACGTGGTGATATCGGGAATACTTCGAGCATGTATGCAAAAGCTTTTTTTGAAGATTTGAATTTTGATAGTGTAACCGTTGCGCCTTATATGGGGAAAGATTCCGTTGAGCCATTCTTGGCTTTCGAAAACAAACATACGATCATGTTAGCCCTAACTTCAAACCAAGGTGCTTTTGATTTCCAGACCTTAACTACAAACGGACAAGAATTATACAAACAAGTTTTAGAAACTTCTAAAACGTGGAAAAATAGCCACAACCTAATGTATGTGGTTGGCGCTACAAAAGCAGAGTATTTTGCCGATATCAGAAAAATTGTTCCGGATAGTTTCTTACTGGTTCCGGGAATTGGCGCTCAGGGTGGAAGTTTATCAGAAGTATGCAAATACGGAATGAATGATAAAATTGGCTTATTAGTCAATTCGGCAAGAGCGATTATCTACGCCTCAAAAGGAACTGATTTTGCAGAAAAGGCAAGGGAAGAGGCTTTAGCGGTTCAACAGGAAATGGAAAGCATTATTAGTTTAAAGTCTCAGGTTTAAAGTTTTACTTTGAACATAATTTACCACAGAGTTACACAAAGTTTTTCACAAAGATCCACGAAGTTATAAAACAAGGCTTTGCGAAACTCTGTGGTAGAAAAACACCATCCAAGAACTTTAAACCTGAGATAACAAAAACATGAAACAACTCACAGATCAGCTCGGTACTTCACATTCTTTTGAGAAAACCCCAAAAAGAATTATTTCTTTGGTACCTTCTCAAACCGAATTATTATGCGATCTGGGTTTAGAAGAAAAGATCATCGGCATTACCAAGTTTTGTCTACATCCGTATCATTTAAAATCGACTAAGAAGATTGTTGGCGGAACCAAGAAAATTCATTTTGAGAAGATAAAATTATTGCAGCCCGATATTATCATTTGCAATAAAGAAGAAAACACGCCCGAAATTGTCGAGCAATTAAGCACTATTTGTCCGGTTTGGGTAACAAATATTGTTACTATAGAAGATAACTTTCAGATGATTTCAGATTTCGGCCAGCTCTTTAATTGCAGAACCGAATCTCAAAAATGGAATGACAAACTGACTTTCGCTTTAAGCGATTTCAAAAAATATATGGCAGATATTCCGGTACAAAAAGCAGCCTATTTTATCTGGAAGAACCCTTTTATGGTGGCAGGAAAAGATACTTACATCAATGAATTATTAAAACTAAATCATTTCACCAACATCTACGAAGACAAAGGAAGATACCCTGAAATCGAACTCAAAAAAATGCGTATCGAAGGCGATCCGGATATTGTTTTTCTTTCATCAGAACCCTATCCTTTTAAAGAAGAAGATGCTTTTGAAATTGGACGCTTTACACATCACGCCAAAACGATCTTTGTAGACGGCGAAATGTTCTCCTGGCATGGCAGCCGATTATTAAAGGCATTTCCTTATTTTAAGATACTGCATGAAAGACTAAAAAGTTAATTAAATGAACTTCTAAATTCTAAAGGAGAAACATTGGTTTTACTTTTAAACAATTTATTGAACGATTGCGGATATTCAAAACCCAATTGATAAGCCATTTCGCTCACACTTAAAGAAGTAGTGGTAAGTAATTCTTTTGCTTTTTCGATGATCTTATTATGAATATGATGTTGTGTGCTTTGCCCCGTTAAAGAACGTAACATATCACTTAAATAATTAGCAGAAACATTCAATTCTTCTGAAATGTAAGCCACAGTTGGTAATCCGAATTGCTGTACTTTATCACTTTCAAAATAATCAGATAACAATATTTCTAATTTGGTTAAAAGCGTATTGTTGGCAGATTTTCTAGTGATAAACTGGCGGTTGTAGAATCTGTTACAATAATTAAGCAATAATTCGATATGTGAAACCATCACATCCTGACTAAAAGCATCAATAGATGAGCAATATTCATTTTCGATATTTTTCATTATTCCGGTAATCATCACTTGTTCTTTTTCTGAAAGATGCAAAGCTTCACTTACAGCATAAGAAAAGTAACCATAATCTTTAATGTTTTTGGCCAAAGCATAATTCTGAATAAAATCAGGATGAATGACTAACATCGCTCCATAAACGGATGTGTCAACTGAAACTTCTGTAGAAATAACTTGTCCCGGTGACATAAAAGTCATGACCCCTTCATCAAAATCATAGTAATTTTGTCCATATCTCATTTTTCCAGTAAAGCCTTTTTTAATGCAAACGGTATAAAATTCGTAGACAACACTTTTAAGATTGTCATCAAAATGGCAGCTTATCTGACTTAAATCAACAAAACTTATTAAGGGATGTTCCGGTTTTGGAATCTTTAATAAGGAATGCATTTCTGAAATAGAGCGAATTGTATACGGAATGTGGGCTTCTTTTTTCATGATGAAATATATAGAATATTTAAAGAAATATGCAGTTAGTAAAAGCTACTGTAAAGATAAGTTTCTTTTAATGATTTGCTTTGATTGTTATTGGTAAATCTAAAACTTCGCTCAGCAGACGATCATTGTCAGGCTGAGGCGAAGTCAAAGTTTTTATTGATCGATGCCAGCCATATTGGCCTCATCATATCTTGCACCGGTAATAGTACCAAGAGGAATAATTTTTTCTAAGCGATCTATTTCATCTGTAGTTAGAATCATTTGAGCAGCAGCAATATTTTGTTCAACATATTTTACACGCTTGGTTCCAGGAATTGATAGAATATTTTTTGAAGCAATCCATGATAGCGCTAATTGCGAAGCTGTAATTTGTTTTTCGTTGGCTAATTTCTGTATTTCATTGACCAATTCAATATTTTTCTTAAATTGTTCTCCCTGAAAACGCGGAATAGCTTTTCTGAAATCATTCTCAGGAAAGTCATCGGGACTTTTAATATCACCTGAAATAAAACCTCTTCCGAGTGGAGAATAAGCTACAAATCCAATTTCTAATTCGTTCAGTGTATCTAAAATACCGGACTCTTCAACACTTCTTTCAAACAAAGAATATTCAGTTTGAACAGCAGTTAAAGGGTGAATTTTGTGTGCTCTTCTAATGGTATCTGATGAAACCTCCGATAATCCTATATAACCCACTTTTCCTTCTTTGACCAATTCAGACATTGCAGTAACCGTTTCTTCAATTGGAGTATTAGGATCCAGTCTGTGCAGGTAATACAAATCGATATAATCTGTGCCTAAGTTTTTTAGAGAACGTTCTACCGCTTTTTTAACGTAATCTTTTGTGCCGTTAAATTTCCAGGTTAGTTGCTCATTATCGTCAATTTCATAACCAAATTTAGTAGCAATACTATAAGCATTACGATTCTCCTTTATGGCTTTTGCAATTAATCTTTCGTTGTGTAATGGTCCGTATAAATCTGCAGTGTCCAAAAAGTTTCCTCCCAATTCAAGCGAACGGTGAATGGTAGCGATCGCTTCTTTTTCGTCTGCTTTGCCATAAATATCGGCTCCTGCGATTTGGGTCATTCCCATACAGCCTAAACCAATGTTAGGAACAATAAGTCCCTGATTTCCTAATTTAATTCTATTGATAGCATTCATAATTTCGTTTTTAAATTTTAGTTTGAAAATGATAAGGCAAAGATCAGTGAGTATTACTTTTTTAAAGTATCTAAATCTCGTGAAGTTGTATCCAAAATGGAGAAGGAGGAAGGTTTAGGTTTCAAGTTTTTGGATTGTTTTTTTTACCACAGAGCAGCACAAAGATTTCACAGAGTTTCACAAAGCTATGCGCAAAAAATAACTCCATGCCTTTGTGAACTCGACAGCTTATTAAAAATAAAAACTCGGTGAAACTCTGTGGTAAAATTATACTCAAAGTAAATCCTTGCGAAACTTTAAACGTGAAATAAAAACTTGACATAAAAAAAGAATGCCGGCATCTCGAAGACGCCGGCACTATTTAACTAACCAAAACCAAAATAATAAATAACCAGTTTATTACATTACAAAGATCCGACTTATATCAATCTTATGCTGTTAAGGTCTTGTTATTACTTTGTTGAATATAAGTTAATGTCCAAGTTTTCATTTTGCATATAGTTTTGCAGAAATAAAACTTTAGTTTTTATGTGAAGCTAACTACAGAATATCGGAAATGGAAGCTTTAAACCTGAAACAAAAAAGATAAGAATTGATATAAAAAAAGAATGCCGGCATCTCGAAGACGCCGGCATCATTTAACTAACCAAAACCAAAATAATAAATAACCAGTTTATTACACTACAAAGATCTAACATATATGAATGTTTAGCTGTTAAGGTTTTGTTATTACTTTGTTGGACATACGTTAAGATTTTTTAATACTGGATTCTGAGCTTTCTGTAGTGCTAAATAACTTTTGATTATTAAAATATAATAACAATCAATTTTGTTTATGAATGTCATAAAGATATCTTCGTATATTTGATAAAATATTAAATATCAGCATTATGGATTCAAACAAAAAATTAACAACTGCAACAGGAACTCCCGTTCCGGACAATCAAAACATACAAACTGCTGGCCCTCGTGGACCCGTTTTATTACAAGATTTTTGGTTTTTAGAAAAAATGGCTCATTTTGACCGCGAGGTAATTCCGGAAAGAAGAATGCATGCCAAAGGTTCTGGAGCTTATGGGACTTTTACTGTAACTCATGATATTACAAAATATACAAGAGCAGATTTGTTTTCGCAAATTGGTAAAAAAACAGAAATGTTTGTACGTTTTTCAACCGTTGCAGGTGAAAGAGGTGCTGCTGACGCCGAAAGAGACATTCGTGGTTTTGCCATGAAATTTTATACCAACGAAGGAAATTGGGATTTGGTAGGTAATAATACACCGGTTTTCTTTTTCCGTGACCCAATGAAGTTTCCAGACTTAAATCACGCAGTAAAACGTGATCCAAAAACCAATTTAAGAAGTGCTGATAACAATTGGGATTTTTGGACTTTATTACCCGAAGCTTTACATCAGGTTACCATTGTAATGAGTGATCGTGGAATTCCCAGATCCTACCGACAAATGCACGGATTCGGAAGTCATACTTTTAGTTTCCTAAATGCTCAAAACGAAAGACATTATGTGAAATTTCACTTTGTATCACAACAAGGAATCGAAAATTTATCTGATGAAGAAGCAGCATTATTAGTAGGTAACGACAGAGAAAGCCACCAAAGAGATTTATTCGATGCTATTGAAGAAGGAAACTTCCCAAAATGGAAAATGTTCGTTCAGATCATGACAGAGGATCAGGCTGCTAATTATCGTTTTCATCCTTTCGATTTGACTAAGGTTTGGTTAAAAGGAGATTTTCCTCTAATTCCCGTTGGAGAATTCGAATTGAATAAAAACCCTGAAAACTATTTTGCTGAGGTAGAACAAGCCGCTTTTAATCCGGCGCACGTACCACCTGGAATTAGTTTCTCACCGGACAAAATGTTACAAGCCCGTTTATTCTCTTACGGAGATGCACACCGTTACCGTTTAGGAGTAAACAATTACCAAATTCCGGTAAACTCATCAAGATGTCCTTATAATACTTTCCATAGAGACGGAGCAATGCGTGTAGACGGAAATAACGGAAGCCGTAAACACTACGAACCAAATAGTTTTGGAGAATGGCAGGAACAACCAGAATTCAAAGAACCGCCATTAAAACTTCATGGTGATGCGTATGCACATAATTTCAGAGACGATGATAATGACTATTTCACCCAGCCAGGTTTATTATTCCGTTTATTAACCGAGGAGAAAAAACAATTATTATTCAAAAATACTGCAGCACAAGTAGGAGGAGCACAAAGATTCATTCAGGTGCGCCACATCAGAAACTGCTACAAAGCCGATCCGGCATACGGAGCAGGTGTAGCAAACGCTTTAGGCCTGACAATGGATGAAGTAAATAATTTTTCTGACCCAAGATTACTAATCGAAGTGAGGTAATTTTTTTGAAGGTTCAAAGTAACAAAGTAACAAAGGGACAAAGGGACAAATGTTATCTTTGATATTAAATAGTAGACCCGACAGGTTTTAGACCCTGTCGGGTTTTGTTATTTGATATAAATAAATATTTTTTTATGTAAACTGGACTTCAGTTCAGTTTATTAATAAGGTAGATTCAAAAAAAAATAGTGAAAATCCGTTAAATCAGTCTAATCCACGGGCCAATAATTATACACAAAGCTTTGCGACCTTTAATAAACTCATCAAACACCAAGCATAAAAAAACTTAGCGACCTTTGCGTAACTCTTGGCGTACTTTGCGTTTTAAAAAAAAACTTAGAATCTTAGTGTCTTAGAAACTTATTTACTAAGAAAAAACCACCGTCTTATTGCTATAAACCATTGTCTTACGTTCGGCATGCAATTTTATAGCACGCGCCAGAACAATACGCTCCAGGTCACGCCCTTTCATAATAAAATCATCAACCGAATGTATATGTGAAACCCTTGCAATATCCTGCTCGATAATTGGCCCTTCGTCTAATTCAGCCGTAACATAATGACTTGTTGCACCAATGATCTTCACACCACGCTTAAAAGCCGAATGATACGGTTTCGCACCCGGAAAAGCAGGCAAAAACGAATGGTGAATATTGATGATTCTATTCTCGTAAAGCGCAATCAAATTTGGAGTGATAATTTGCATATAACGCGCCAAAACAATAAAGTTGATTTGGTACCGCTGCAATAATTCAATTTGTTTCGCTTGGCCTTCTTCCTTATTATCTTTTGTAAAAGGCACACAATGAAACGGAATATCAAATCGTTCCGCAATCGATCTTAAATCGTTATGATTGCTTATAATTACCGGAATTTCAACATTCAGTTCCCCAGCGCTGTAACGTCCTAAAATATCAAACAGACAATGATCGTATTTCGAGACAAACAAAGCCATTTTTGGTTTCTGTTCCTGATTGTACAAATCCCATGACATATTAAAGTCGGTTGCGATCGTTCTGTCAAAATCAGTTTTTAGGTTTTCAATTGTTATGTTATGATTAGTCAGTTCACATTCCAATCGCATAAAAAATACATTTTGCTCTACATCAACATGCTGATCGATGTAGGTAATATTTCCTTCTACTTTAGCAATAAAAGTAGTCACTGCCGCGATGATTCCTTTTTGGTCTTTACAGTGAATCAGAATGGTTATTTTTTGCATTTCAAGGTTTAGTTTTTTTGTTTAGTTAAAGGCTAAAAGGTTCAAAGTTACAAAGGCTGCTTTGTGCCTTTGAGCCTTAAGGAAAATTATTTTTTATCCTGCATAGCAAATACTTTTTGTAGTAAAGGGGTAGTTCTGGCATTAATATTCGTGCGGATATCTTTTTCTTCAACAGCAATCATTTTAAAAACACCTGCCAAAGCCTGATTCGTTGTATAATCAGTTAAATCAGGATTTACTTTCTTCACGAACGGGATTGTGTTGTATTTATTAATGATATTTTTCCACACCACATCAGCACCCACTTTTTCAAAAGAACTTTTAATCACCGGATTAAACTTGGCGTACAAAGCGGTATTAGTACCCTTTTGTAAATAAGTAGTGGCAGCACTTTCATTGCCTAACAAAATATTTTTAGCATCTGTAAATGACATATTTTTTACAGCCGAAACAAATATCGGAGTCGCTTCTTTTACCGCATCTTCAGCAGCACGATTCATTACTTTTATGCCTTCGTCGGCAAGAGAACCTAAACCTATTTTACGCAAGGTAGCGTCAACTTTTTGTAATTCCTCAGGCATTAAAATTTTTACGGCTTCATTTTTATAAAAACCATCCACAGCGGTCAATTTACTCACTTGCTGCGTAATTCCTTTGTTTAAAGCCTCCTTTAATCCAGACGCAATATCAACGCCACCAACTCCCGAAAGCTGAGTGGATAATTTTGCCAGTTTTTGAGCTAAAGTTTCTTTTACCTGAGCTTGAGAGCTAAGAGACAATAGAAGAGATAGAATTAAAATCTTTTTCATTATTAGTGTTATATATAAGTTTCAAAAATACTACTTATTCAAAAACAAAGCCACAATTTTATTTCAGGAGCACAAACAATTTGTTTTATAAATAACATTCGTCCCGCTCTACGTTGCAATCTTTTGTGCCAAACCCCAGCACAAAAGGATTTCCACTTCCATCGGGGCTCATATTAGAGGTTTTAGTTTTTTTAATACGTGAAGGTTTTACGCATAAAAAAAAGAGATTCAGCCTTAGCCAAATCTCTTTTTGAATTTCTATTAATAAAGACTTTATTTTTTTAAATCAAATTTACCATCTTTCTCACAGTAAATCTCATGTGAACTTGATTCGTATTTTTTATAGCATGAATCAACTGTTTTTTCTACTAAAATAAAAACATTATTATATTTAATAAATTTCAATTCTAATCCTTTATCTGTCGTAATAGTTGTTTTGTCATCAACTACAACAAAATCAACTTCTGCATTATCTTTATAAACCCATACTTTTGCTTGCGTAGGATTATTTGATTGCATAATGCTACCTTCGGAAAGATTAGAAAAACGATCAGTTTTCATTTTTCCAGTAAGTGTTTTTCCGTTTTGAGATACACTTCCGTTTAAATAAATATAATAAGCAGAATCGAATGTTGGGTTTGCAACTTTAGCAGAAAAACTCTTTTGGTTTACCGCCATCAAACTTGTAATGTTTGCTGTAGCTTCGTCTGGCCACATACTCATCATACCTGCTCCTTGTTTGGCAGTTTCAAGGTATTCTAAAGCTTTGTCAAAATTAAAAAGAAAGAGTTGTGTTAAAGATAGGTTAAGGTAAATTACTTTATTGTAATCTTTTGGTTTTAGTTTTTTGTACTCTTTACCAACATAACCCAAATAGAATTTCTCAAGATCAGTAAGGTAAGATTGATCTAAAGAATTACTTGCAATTTTGTTTAAAAAATCATCGGTTTTAGTATTAAATTCCATAAGTTCAGGAAACTCTTCGGCCTTTTCAAACAATCCGTAGTTTAAAGAAAATTCTTTTTCAGTTGCCAGGATATTATTGTCTGCAAGATATTTGTATCCAATATTATTCAAATCACTAGCAAGGCTTTGATATGGTTTTCCGTTTACGTAAGTACCAGAATACATTTTAGCATTAGCACCTTTTTCGTAAATGATTTCATTATTTTTTCCTAAAATCAAATATTTAAAATCACCATCTAAAAGGTAAGTACCATTATCTGCTTTTTTATAAGTAGCTCCTCTGTATCCCATTAAAACTCGAACGTCAGGATTTGCAACGTCTTTTTTAGAGTAATCTTCAATGCTGTTTTTTACAACATTGTTCTCATAAGTCTGGGTGTTTTTATCAATATAAGTTGCATTCCACGAATCATCTCCTTGAATTATAATGTTATAAGTCTTAATATTCTTGAAAAAATCCGACTTTGGAATTGTAATCTTGACTTTTTTCTTGTTCGTATCTGCTTTTTGAGCATAAGAAGTACTGCCAATTACAGTTAGCAATAACAATAAAGTAATTTTTCTCATAGGTATATTTTTGCCAAATATAGTGATATAGCGATCAAAAAAGTTAGTAAAAACAGATGTTTTAATTGAAAAAAAACAATTGCTTAATACATATTTTTGTTTAGAATTTGGGCTGTGCTTGTAGTTCGTTGATTGGTTTTATGATTCTAATAACTTAGAGCCTAAGCATCTGAGTAACTTAGCAGCTTTCCCTACGGCCAATACATTCGAACATTATAATTCCAATAAATTTTACTGGAGATATAAGTAGGCTGAAATTCCGGTATTGGCATGTTATTTTCGTCGTACAATTGAACCCTGATAATCTTTTCGTTGGTATCATCTTTTAGGTCAATGTTTCCTTCGGCATCGTCAATGAGTTCCTTTTTTTTTAAATACAAATTGGGCTTCTCGATAATAAATACTACTCCCGATTCATTTTTAGATTCTCCTTCTCCGGCCAGTTTTCCATTAACATCAAAAGTTTGAATTTTTTCTAAATAATCATTTTTGTAATAGAAAAGCTGATAAGCAATTCCGCCGTGCTGTATTTGTAGTTTGTGATGCTCTAAACGAAAACGCAATACCTGCTTTTTTGCATTGGTAAATTCTACCGGACCATTTCCCGTTGCGTCAATATGTTTGTTTAAAATTCTGGCGGGTTTCGAAAACTGTTGTATTTTATTAATTAGGACTTGAAAATTATCAGCTTGTGCGGATACCGAAATGCATTGCAGGAAACTAAAACAGATAAAAAATACTTGTATTAGTTTTCGGTTTGTGTTGATGCTACTAATTGTATTCACCGTTGATGTTTTTGCGGTTTATTTGTTTGATTCCGGTTTTAGTAAAAGAATAAGTCGATTCTTCCTGCCAGCTCCATGTTTTTTGTTTGTCCAGATCTTCACCAACGGCACTGTAAAGAATTTTAATAGTGTCATTGGTAGTTAGCATTTTAACTTCAATAAAATGATCCTGAATTTTTGCCGAAGATTCTGTTTTATTACAATATTGCAATCTCTCCAAAACCTTTGTATCCTCTTTAAACCATTTTCTTAAGAAAGACAAATGCATGTCAGAGCACTGATATCCCAAATGGAGTGCCCAAAGAAATCTACATTTTAAATTACTTCCATCGGCTTTTTTTACGCCATCCCAATTACATTCACTGCTAACATCCGTTGCGATATAACCTAACGCAGCGCGCTGTTGATCTGTTAGTGTCTTAATATAATTAGTATTGAGCTGAACAATACCATTGCTGTCAAGCCACAATATTTTGATATAAATATCCTGACTTGCATTTTCTGCAGAGGATTTATTTGCTGATGTAGAGCTTGTTGCATTGGTTTGAGAAAATACTGAAGTAGAAACACTGAAAAGAAATAATAGCGTAAATAGGCGAATAGTCATAATCGAAAATGAGAAAATTTGTTCCTGATAAAGATACTGTATCTAATATTGTTTTTTCAATAAAAAAAGCCAGAAATCTTTTTAAAGAATCTGCCTTAATTTATATGCAATTATTTTTTCAGTAAATCAATTTCTTCTTTTGTTGCTTTCACAAAAACAGTCATTTCGCTGTATTTCCAGGTGCCCTTTTTTTCAGCAACGACAAATAAGGTTGCTTTTCCTTTAGGTCCTTTTATCGGGATTTGTAAATTACAATTTCCGCTATCGTTGTTTGTGGTGTTTATGCTTCCGGAAGTCATTCCGTCATCTTCAATTGGAGTTCCCAGTTTTTCGATTACCAGTTTGTTCTTTTGTACTTCGGTCATAGCGCCTTTGTAAGCATCAGAATTGGTCATCATCGAGGTAACTCCAAAGAAAATACTGGCAATAAAAACTACAAAAATCAGCAAAATACTGACACACCCTGTTGGTACAAACCATTTCCAGTTTCTTTCCCACCAGCTTTTTCTAACTTCAACGTAATCGTCTTCCATAATAGATTTTTAGATTCGGGTTTAAAGTTAGAAAGATACTATTAATTAAGATTTAAATGCAAATGAATTTTAGACAGAAAAATAGAGCAGGTTATTATTTTGACGAAATTTATTTACTTCACACCAGCATAAGTATTGGTAAACAGACGACCTTCTTCAATTTCCATTAAAGTTTTACTCGGATCAACATAATCATCAGACATGATCGATGCCAATTGCAAATTTTTGATACCTTTTATTTTATTATCGTGAAGATCTATTTCACCAGATAAAATAAGTTTATTTTTTTCCTGCCAAAAAAAACGGGAACTCAGTTGAATGAATTCCCGATTGTATATTTAAAATTTACTAAAATTAATTTGCCGAAACAGCTCGTGTCGATAAGATATTAGTTAGTTCACTATCTTTTTCGTAAACATCCTGATAGAAACCAATTTCGCCATTTTCACTTACCAATGAAGTAAAATACGTAATATAAATAGGCACTTTTTTAGCTAATTTAAAACTGTTTTCTGTTTTACCTTCCATCGCTTTATCAATTTTGGCGGGAGTCCATTCAGGATAATCTTTAAGCATGGCAGCCGCTAATTCTTTTGCCATTTTTACGTTGATACAACCGTGGCTGAAAGTTCTTTTTTCAAAATCGAACAAAGTTTTAGATGGTGTATCGTGCATATAGATATCATCCGGATTAGGGAACATAAATTTTACCAATCCCAGAGAGTTATCCGGCCCTGGTTTTTGTCTTACCTGACCATTTACTATTTCCATATTTTTTTCGGCAAGATAATTTTTATTTGCAGCTATTTTACCTTGCAGCTCATTTTTTACAATACTTTGCGGTACTGTCCAGTAAGGGCTAAAAACGATTCTGTCAATTTCGCCGTTAAAAATCGTTGTTTTAGTCAATGGCGCACCAACAAATACACTCGAGGTCAGTTGTACTTTTCCGTTTTTTACATAAATCAATTCATACGAAGGAACGTTTACTAAAACATACTCATCGCTCGCGGCAATCTGAGCCGAAATAGCGCGGCATCTTTCCATATTAAGTTTTAATGTTTCCATTTTATCAGAGAGCGGCACATTCATTTCTTTAATATGCTCTTCGGCAAGAATATAGTTAGGTTTAAAACCATTACGAACTTTATATTTCATTACCGCATCCATCAATTCGCGATCGTAAATGTTGCTTTTAGAATCCGTTTTTAAATCCCCTAATAAATATAAACGCGTTCTAACTTGTGCAATAGTGTTCGAAACAGCATCCGGGCGTAAATCTTTATAAGGTGTCTCTTCCGGAACGATAGGTTTCCAATTATTTGTTCGTTCTAATTTTTTATATTTTTTTAGAACATCCTGCAATTTGTAATATTGATCATATTCTACTTTTACATCTGCAGTGGTGGTCGATGCATTTGCTTCTTCAATAGTGCTGTAGTTTAAAAAATCTTTCAGCATCGCATCATAAGATATTTTTTTCTTAGCATCAGAATTGCTTTTTTTAGCATAAGCAATATACAAAGAGCTTATAAGCATGTCCGCATCTGTTTTAGCAATTTTTGTTGATGATGTAGAAAAAAGGTCATCAATTTCTTTTTGATAAGGAATAACCAGATCATTTGTTTTTTTTGCTTTTTGGTAAAGTACAGACCCAAATTCATTGATGTTATCTTCGTCAAACCAAATAGTTCCTAAAGTTCTGTTTTTATATAATGACATGACATCAGATTTATATTTTTTTAAATCAGAATATCTTTTAAAGAAATCATTTGAAAGTTCTTCTACATTATCAGAACCTGAATTAGTGTAAAGAGTTGCACTAGATGCAGTTTTTTTATAGGATAGAATGTCGTTTTCTACTGTATTAAAAGAAGATACAAAGAAACTTAAACTTAAAATTACGGTGAATGGGAATAATGTTTTCATTTTTTAAATTTTTACGTTTATTACTTGAGAATAAAAGTTTTTGGGTAAAAATTTGGGGCTTTTCTACCATGCTAAATTACTTTAGGTATCTGGAAAACAAGTTGTTGTATTTAAATTAAATTTTTCAAGATTACCATGTTGTTAACATTTCTATAAGACTTATGTTGGATATATACGATAACGATTGAAATTGTTACCCCTGGTTTTAAAAAAAAAAATATTTTTTTTGTTAACAAAAAGATATTACGATAACCAAATATTATAATATTTTGTAAATTGCTCCCTTAAAATTATCATATTCATAAAATGGAACAACAAATACCATATATTCCTAAAAATAAAGTAAGAATTGTTACTGCAGCATCTCTTTTTGACGGACACGATGCGGCGATCAATATAATGCGTCGTATTATTCAGTCAACCGGAGTTGAGGTGATTCACTTGGGCCACGATCGTAGTGTCGAGGAAGTGGTGAATACCGCTATTCAGGAAGATGCAAATGCGATTGCTATGACATCATATCAAGGAGGGCATAATGAATACTTTAAATATATGTATGACTTGCTCCATGAAAAAGGAGCGGGACATATCAAAATTTTTGGGGGCGGAGGCGGAGTAATCCTGCCAAGCGAAATTTCAGAATTACACGAATATGGTATTACCAGAATTTATTCTCCAGATGATGGCCGTTCTTTGGGTTTACAGGGAATGATCAACGATTTGGTAGAACGTTCTGATTATCCTATTGGAGACAAACTAAACGGAGAAATCGATCATATCGAAAATAAAATTCCAACGGCAATTGCACGATTAATTTCGGCAGCTGAGAATTTCCCCGAAATTGCAAAACCGGTTTTTGACCAGATACATACTAATAATACCAATTCTATAATTCCGGTTCTGGGAATTACAGGAACAGGTGGAGCCGGAAAATCATCTTTGGTTGATGAATTGGTTCGTCGTTTTTTAATTGACTTTCCGGAGAAAACAATCGGATTAATTTCTGTCGATCCTTCGAAACGTAAAACCGGAGGAGCGCTTTTAGGAGACAGAATTCGAATGAATGCTATTAATAATCCTCGCGTTTATATGCGTTCTTTGGCAACACGTCAGTCAAATTTGGCTTTGTCTAAATATGTAGCCGAAGCGATTCAGGTTTTAAAAGCCGCAAAATATGATTTGATTATTCTGGAGACTTCGGGAATCGGGCAATCAGATACCGAGATTATGGATCATTCTGATGTTTCTTTATATGTAATGACGCCCGAGTTTGGTGCCGCAACACAGTTAGAGAAAATCGACATGCTTGATTTTGCTGATCTGGTAGCATTGAACAAGTTTGACAAAAGAGGCGCTCTTGATGCCATTCGAGATGTGAAGAAACAATACCAGCGCAACCATAATTTATGGGATAAAAATCCTGATGAAATGCCGGTTTTTGGAACCATTGCTTCTCAGTTCAATGATCCGGGAATGAACACGCTGTATAAAGCGATCATGGATAAAATTGTCGAAAAAACAGATTCAGAATTGCATTCGACCTTTGAAATCACGCGCGAAATGAGCGAGAAAATCTTCGTGATTCCGCCACACAGAACCCGTTATTTATCTGAAATTGCAGAGAACAACAGATCCTATGACGAAATTGCGCTTTCGCAGCAAAAAGTAGCTCAGAAACTATACGGAATCTTTAAAACCATAGAATCGGTTTCAGGTAAAATCCCGCAAATTAATAAAGCAGGAATCGACGATTCGACTGTTTTACCAAGCGGAATTCAGGAGCATGACGAAAATAGAATATTTCTTAATCTTTTACTGAATCAGTTTGATAAGGTAAAAATGGATTTAGACCCGCACAATTGGGAAATTATCCTGAATTGGGACGAGAAAGTAAACAAATACAAAAATCCGGTATATACCTTTAAGGTTCGTGATAAAGAAATTAAAATAGCGACCCATACCGAGAGTTTATCACACATACAAATCCCGAAAATAGCGTTGCCTAAATACGAAGCCTGGGGTGATATCCTGCGTTGGAATTTACAGGAAAATGTTCCGGGTGAATTTCCGTTTGCTTCAGGATTGTATCCGTTCAAGCGTGAAGGCGAAGATCCGTCAAGAATGTTTGCAGGTGAGGGCGGACCGGAAAGAACAAACAAACGTTTTCATTATGTGAGTGCAGGATTGCCGGCAAAACGACTTTCGACCGCTTTTGATAGTGTGACGTTGTACGGAAACGACCCTGATATTCGTCCGGATATTTACGGGAAAATTGGAAATGCGGGAGTTTCGATTTGTTGTCTTGATGATGCCAAAAAACTGTATTCAGGTTTCGATCTGGTTCATGCCTTAACATCTGTAAGTATGACCATCAACGGGCCAGCGCCAATGTTGTTAGGCTTTTTTATGAATGCGGCGATCGATCAGCAATGCGAATATTACATCAAAGCAAATGATCTTGAAAAAGAAGTTGAAGCTAAAATCAACAAAATATACAAAGACAAAGGACTTGGACGCCCAAAATACCAAGGCGATCTACCCGAAGGAAACAACGGTTTAGGATTAATGCTTTTGGGCGTTACCGGAGATCAGGTTTTGCCTCAGGAAGTCTATAATGATATAAAAGCCAAAACTTTATCGCAGGTTCGTGGTACGGTTCAGGCCGATATTCTAAAAGAAGATCAGGCGCAAAATACCTGTATTTTCTCTACCGAATTTGCCTTGAGATTAATGGGCGACGTTCAGGAATATTTTATTACCAAAAACGTTCGTAATTTTTATTCCGTTTCGATTTCAGGCTATCATATTGCCGAGGCAGGAGCGAACCCCATTACGCAATTGGCCTTTACGCTTTCGAATGGTTTTACTTACGTGGAGTATTATTTGAGCCGCGGCATGAACATCAACGATTTCGGACCTAACTTATCGTTCTTTTTCTCAAACGGAGTAGATCCTGAATATTCGGTTATTGGTCGTGTGGCACGTAAAATTTGGGCGAAAGCCATGAAAAACAAATACGGGGCCAACGAAAGAGCACAGATGCTGAAATATCATATTCAGACTTCCGGACGTTCGTTGCACGCACAGGAAATTGATTTCAATGATATCAGAACCACTTTGCAGGCTTTGTATGCGATTTACGACAACTGTAATTCATTGCACACGAATGCATACGATGAAGCAATTACAACACCAACAGAAGAGTCTGTACGTCGTGCCATGGCCATTCAGTTGATTATCAATAAAGAATTAGGTTTAGCGAAAAACGAAAACCCAATTCAGGGATCGTTTATCATCGAAGAATTAACCGATTTGGTAGAAGCGGCCGTTCTACAAGAATTCGACCGAATCACAGAACGTGGCGGAGTTTTAGGTGCAATGGAAACCATGTACCAACGTTCTAAAATTCAGGAAGAAAGTTTGTATTATGAAACCCTGAAACACAACGGAGATTTCCCAATTGTGGGTGTAAACACATTCTTGAGTTCAAAAGGTTCTCCAACGGTTATTCCGGCAGAAGTAATTCGTGCCACCGAAGAAGAAAAACAATATCAAATTACGATGCTGGATAACTTACACCAGTTTCACGAAGCAAAAGTAAACGAGCACTTAAACAAACTACAGGAAGCCGCCATTAAAAACGAAAACTTATTCGACCATTTAATGGAAGCTACAAAGGTTTGTTCTTTAGGTCAGATTACTTCAGCGTTGTTTGAGGTGGGCGGGCAGTATAGAAGGAATATGTAAAATGTATAATTCGCCTAAATCAAAATAAATAAAAGCCTAGTATTTTCAATGCTTTTGTTATTGGTAAGGTTTTAATGAATTTATCGGAATACACTTTTGGTTGACTAATTGTTGGCTAAAAGTGTATTTTTTATTTATATTTGACATTCAAAAGAATAAACATGGCAACTATCAAATATCTAATTCAAAGTAAAAATGAGAATGCAAACATTTACGTGCGTTATTCGTTGAACAGAGAATCTGTCTGGAAGCGTAAAACTGGTTTTGTAATTAATCCAAATGATTGGAATAAAGACAAAGGTCAGCCAGTGCAGAAAAATCAAGAATTGAAAGCAATTAAATTTAAGTTGGATAAATTATCTCTCTTTATTAATGAAGCTTATAACAATGATGTTGATAAAGGAATAATATTCACTGGTGAATGGTTGCAATATCAAATAGACTTATTCAATAATAAAGTTGCTGTTGTTGACTTAGATGTACTAACTAATTCTATAGATTCTTATATAGATAGTGGAGATAATTTAACCAGAGGTTCTATCAAAAATTTAGAAAACCTGAAGAAATTTATTATTAATTATGAAGTTGATAATTTAAAAGGTAGACCGGTGATTATTAGAGATGTTGGTTTAGATTTTATCGATACATTTAAAAAATATCATAAAGCTAAAGGTCGTTCTGTTAATTATATAGGCACTTACATTTCAATATTACGAGCAGTAATTAATAAAGCATCATTAAATGGAATTCTGACCCACCCACAGTTTAAACAAATCAAATCAATAAAAGAAGTCAAAGAATCTGAGGAGATTATAATATTGACAGAAGAAGAACAAGAGCTTATAAAGAATGTCGAATTAGTACGTGAAGCGCACATCAACGCTAGAAAATGGCTATTGTTAGGTTGTTTAATAGGACAAAGAGCAGGTGATTTACTTAATATTACAGACAAAAATATTAAGATTATAAAAGGTTCGAAAATTATAGAGTTAAGACAGCAGAAAACTGGTAAATTGGTGGTTATTCCATTACTTCCAAAGGCATTAGAAATAATTGAAAATGGATTGCCATATAAAATAAACTTGGAGCATTTCAATCATTACAGTAAAGAAGTATGTAAAGAGGCTAAAATTAATACGAAGGTAAAAGGTAAAATGCGTATTGATGATAAGAGGACTTTAACTTTTGGAGTATATGAAAAATGGCAAGTTATTAGTTCTCATGTTTGTAGGCGTTCTTTTGCGACTAATTTTTATGGTCATATTCCAACCTCAGTTTTGATGGGTATAACTGGTCATGGAACAGAGCAAATGTTTTTAAAGTATATTGGCAAAACGACTTATGATAATGCTTTTCAAATGTTGGAATATTTTAATAAATTGGCACTTTAGAAAATATAAAGAATAAAAACAGTTATAAATGAATGGCTCAGAATTAATATCGTTTTTCAATGAAAGATGCAAACTTACTGATTTTGAAATTAGAAGAAAAATTTATGATTTAACTAATAATTTAGATATTGATTTATTGTATGATTTGATAGAGGAATATGGTACATACGTTTCTTGTTTAAAACGAAAGATAAATTTGGCAAATGGTATAGATGAGTCAAATATTTATCCCGCAAAACATAGATTGTGGACAATTACACGCAAACAAATCTACATTGATACTCATTTAAAAGAAAATATTCAGACAGATGTTAAAGAGGTAGAAAAAGAAAGAGATTATTTTTTGCAAATTGTCCGTGATTTAGCACTAAGAAAAATAAGTGGCATGCCAAAAAATTCAAGACAAAGGAATAATTCAAGATTTGAATGGTTCATTGATGAAATTCTTGATTCTAATACTGATATGTACGGCTATCATGATGAGAATTTGCAAAAAGACGATGAAATTACCGACTTAAGTGATACAACCATAACTGCAAAAATAATTTATTTAGAAAAACTAGGGATAATTAATTATCTCAGAACTCAAAAACCATTTAGCACTTCTATTAATAGTATTGCAACAGTATTGAGTGCTGTTACAGGAGCGAAAGTAACCTCAATACAGCCATTGTTGAATCCTCTCTTAGGGAAAGATACTCATAATAAAAACAATCCTTTAAATTCAGTTAAAAACGTATTGTCCATTGAAAAGACATTGATAAATATGGGATTTGAGGTTAAGTAGTAAAAATAATAACTGTTTTTTAGCATATTGCGAAATACATTCTTTTTGTAATCCTGTATATGATATCTAATTCTATATTTTTAAACTTAAAAAAAGAGAATCATCTTTTTCTTCAACTTCTATAAAACCACATATTTCTGATTTATTTAATAGAATATTTGAAAAGTCGTCTTGTCCAATATCATCTATTATACTTTGCATGTTTTTTTTTAAAAGCAACATATTAGTAATTCTATTATTTTCATTATTTGCATTATGCCAGTTTTTAATAATTTCATGATATTCATTAATTGAAAATTCAAGTTTTACTTCTGGAGTATCATTTCTAAAAATATTATTTAGTAGTTTTCTTAATTCTCTTTTATTATCGATTAAATCTTTAAATTCATCTCGTGCTCTGTTTAAAAAATCTGTTTTATTGGAAAGATATAGATATATAAAACCGAATATCATCCCTAAAAAAATAAAGCTTAAATTTAAAATATATGTAAGATTTTCGGATATTGGTATATTAATTAATTTTAATAATTGCAAAGTGAAGTTAGTTATCAATGCTAATAATCCTCCTATCATTCCAAAAAGTGACAAATTCTCTTTGTGTAAAAATATTTTTCCTTTAAATCTATTTCTTTTTAAATATTTCATTTTAATAATTTATAAGATTAATGATAACGTTTTAATATTTGAGGGAGTTGGCAAATCTACTTTAGTTAGACTTTTTTAAAAAGTGTATTTATAAAGTTTGATGTTAAAGTAATAAGGAATTAAAGATTGGAAAATTTTTCCAATAGTTAAAGTTTATATACTGATTTAGACTAAAGGATAATGTATTTTTTCCAGAATTAGGGATAATCTCTAATAGCTTGTGTATAATTTTCCAGATTAAAATTTCCTTTTTCAAAATTATCAATTAAAAGATTTATGTCTTCAATGTTTTTGATGTAATTTATTTTTAGTTTGACATCATCAAAAACTTCTTCAATCATATTTTCCATGAATTTAAAAATATGATACATTAGTAAAAGTTTTGTTTTTTTGAATTTTAAATCTCTTAAAGTCATGTAATAACTTGAAAAAAATTCTTTTTGAGAAAATTGACTTCGATGGTGCCAAGAAATGTCTTTGGTTAATCCCCATGTTTTTAATTCTATATAGTTATGATGTGTAATACTGTCATATCCCTTTATTTTGCTTAACTTAGAAGGATTTAATACCGACAACATTGGAGAATCTTTTGAATCAATCTCTTTGATGCTTTTAATTACTGAGGAATATTGTTTTGTTGTACATATTTGATGTGGAAATTCTAAAATAAAGCATTTATCTATTGGTATTTTTACTGATTTATTTCCTATGCTTTTTGGTACGCTTTGTTTTAGAGAATTCCATTTTCTTTTTATATTGCCGTCTATTAATTTAATGCTTACTAGAGTATTGTTTGAAATTGATGAGTTTTTTTCAAAGCAACATATTCCATCTCTTATAAGTTCATTCGCTATTAAAAGAAATAATTCAATCAAAACTACTTCTGTGCTATTTCCTCGCCATGTATCAGGATGTAGCTTGAAAATATTCGTAATTTCCTCAAGTATTGTATTAGAATCCTGCGCTTCTAAGGTAAAAGTTATTAAACCTTTTCTATGTTCAAATTTATCAAAGCTCAAATCCTGCATTAACATACTATGGTGAAAGTAGCTGGCTTCTCTATAATGGTAATCATAAGGATATCTAAATTCGATAGATATTTGATTTGTTTCTTCTTCCATACTTTATTCTTTTGTGATGCGTAAAATCTTATTGAACAGGTTTCTTTGATTTCCCTTGGAAAGATATATTGCGCTATCTTTTGCATCTATAAATGTCAAAAGGTAAAACTCTAAAAATATCTCTTCATAGTCATTTTCTCTATAACTATTGTCTGTAAGATACTTTGATATTATACTTTTTTTGAAATGATTTGTGTTAATTTGATTGCTGTTAACAAATTCGATAATATTCTTTGAACGGTTATTGTTTTCATGGAAATTGTGTCCAACACCTAGCTTATCATTTTTATAAAAGGCATAAGAAGAAGTAAAAATTTCGATTTCAGTCTTAGAGAAATTATTTTCGTTCCAAATTTCAATTGCTGTGTTCCAAAATGATATGCCTGTTAATTCAGTATATATATAGCAGAGACCCGTAATTTGAAACAATTCGATGTGAATCTGGTAAGCTATTGCTAAAGGATGAATGTATTTCTCTTTGTATCTAGAATTAAGGGAGTAAAAAGCTGTTAACGAGCTTTTTAAAAATGGTGTAAAAAGATTTTTAAATTTTGTTAAATCTTTTTCATACAGGCAATTATTTAATTCTTCTGATAAAATTGAAAATGAACGACCAAATATATCAGGGTACTCTTCATCCCAATTTACACTGCATATTTTTTCAATATTATTACTCGTTTCAAATATTATTGCCTCTCTTACTGAATATAGTTTTTCTTTAAATTTAGGAATGTCAATTTTGCTCCAACGAAAATTTCCTTTATATAAATTATTTCTATCAAAACTATCAACTAATGTTGCTATTCTACTAATTCGAAATTCAATTTTGCTTGTTGACTCCAATGCTAAGTGGCAAAGAAAAGATACTGTTAAAAAATCCTTTTTTTCTTTAGATTTATCGATTAGTGGATTAACGAATTTATCTAGTTGACTTAGTGCTTGTGTGAATTCTTTTTCAATCAAAATTAGATATTCGGCTGTGCAATGTTGAATTATATACCAATCTGGTGTTATTTTTTTGCCTTCAATAGCAATTTCATTTTCTATATTACTGTGATACTTCTCTAGATGAGAATATAAATGCTTTGGAAGTTTTGATTCATATATAGATTCTTTTTTACTCCAATTAATCTTTATAATCTCGTTGTTAAAATTTTCGACAGTTAGCTCTTCTATAGCATTAAAAAAGGAAATTTGAAAATTTGCCAGTGAGCGCACAAAAGTTTCAGCTAATATGAAATTAGCCTTAGATTCTTTGTATGAATTGTGTTTAATTTTTAAAAATGAATTTTTGGCAACAAATAAATTTTCGCTGAGTAATTTGTAAGCAGGCTTAAATTCAAATTTATAACCATAAAATTGAAGAGTATTCATTGATTTTAATAGATACTCACTTGTTATTTCATAATTTGAAGTTTTAATTAGTTTTTTGCCGAGCTCATTTAATATTTCAAAAATTTCTTCTTCAAACCACAAAAGATTTGCATCAACTGTACTTTGAACATAAGTTTTGGTGTTAATGGATGTTTGCCTTATATGGTCATTAGTTTCAAAAAATGACCTGTGGTAATCTTTGTTTTTGAACCATTTGCTTTTTACAGGTATCTTGCTTTTTTGTAAAGAATAATAATTTAAGAGTGAATATGTTTGTGAAATTGTATTTAAAAATGACTGTTTGTTTATTAATACAGCATCAAAACTTAACTCAATAATTAGTCTTATCTTATCAATGTTTTTTTCAGCTTTTCCTCTAAAATGATTTTGAAAGCTTGGGTTGTTCCAATAGACGCTTTTAATAGTTGCGTTTTTGATGTTTTCTCTAATATCTTTGTTAACGATATTTAATAATGTATCAGGTTCAAATAGATTGTAAACTCCAGCTCCTAATCTTAATAGAGAAAATAGGCTGATTAAACTTAGAAAAAGAAGAACTAAAAGAACAAGGTTTCCAGGAGTATAACCAAATGTTATTAATAAAAGAGTTAGTATTGAATAAGAAGTTAAAAATGCTAATTTTCTTAGATAGTTTTGAGTAACAGGCTCTATGAAAATTAAGTTTCTAATGCTTGAATTGACTTTTGCATATCCTGTACTTGCAATAGTAGCTAAAATTGGATAAAATAATGCAAGTAATACACCAGATACGCTAGCAATTAATGAAATGAATTGAGTAACAGAGTCGTTGCTATCTGGATAAGATGGCTTTGGTACTAATGTAATAATTTTTGTAACTTCTATGGGAAGGAAAGAAGCATTTTTATTATAAAGTAATTGTGTAAAATACTCAACTGTAAATAAGAATACTACATAAATAATTGCACGGGTGATATTCTTTAAAAATGCAAATAAATAAAAACGACTATATGAAAGATTTTCTTTCTCGAAATCAAATTTTTGAGTTGTTTGAAATTTAAAGATATTAAATCTTAATTTAATTTGTCTTTTCTTTTCTCTAATTATCCAAAATATCTTTTTATCGTAAAGCTTATAACTATTCAAATTTACTTTTTTAGTAAAAGTATATATTTTTATTGAATAGCCTTACAAATTCATATAAATATCATCTAATTCCTCTTGTCTAATTCCTAGATATCTTTTGGTAATTGCTGGTGATGAATGGTTAAATAGCTCGCTGAGGTATAAAAGGGCTTTATCTGTCTCATTATTGTTTGACCATACTTGGCGACCAAAAGTTTTTCTAAGACTGTGAGTAGAAATTGCTAGATTTTTAGAACCTAAGATTTCTTTTAATTTACGATTAACATATTGAGAGCTAAAAACTGTATTTTGGTTTGAAGTAAATACATATCCTGTAGTTTCTGGACATCTTTCTTTTAGTAAAATATAAGCATTTTTAATATTATCGTTTAATCTGATAACTCTCTTTTTGTTCGTTTTTGATTCAACTAAAGAAATAGAATTGTTTTCTAAATCTTCATGCTTCAATTCCAATATATCAGATATTCTTAATCCAGCATTTATTCCAAATACAATCAAAAAGCCTAATTTGAAATTTTTATCGGTTTTGATAATTTTTATTGCTTTGTTCAGGGTCGAATCAAAATTTAAATAATCGCTAGTAGTAGAAGAATTTTTTAGGCTCATGGCTATCTTGTTTATTAATGTAAAAATAAAAACAAAAAGTTTCAAAAACAAATAAAAATGATTAAAAGTGAAACTTTTTTACAGGCAAGAATTACCAAATCTTTGTCAGCCCTTTATTTATAGGGGTTTAGTTAAATTAAAAAGTTTCACTATTATTAGAAGTGAAACTTTTAAGTATTTATAGATTTTTTGTTCACGTTGTTCATAAATAGAAACGTGAACACTGTGAACATAAAATATCGAAATGAACTTTTTAAAATTAGCTTCGATTTTTATATTGCAGTAATTTTGAAAGTTCACGAAATTGTTCGGGTGTAAAATTTGACTGTTTAAAAATTATTGGAAATTTTAGGTCTTCTTTTTCTAGAATCTTTTTTAGTTGAGATAAGGTTAACTTTATTTTCATGATTACTTATTTTTTGATGGTATTGATAAAATCCCAGTCTTCCCCGTTTAGACCATCTTTAGACATATAAAACAATCCTGCTTTATATTTATCATATTGGCTCACATCAATTCTATCGTAGCTGAAATATGCTTGAATATCGGTTACAATTTCCTTATGTAGTTTCTTATCCTCAATATATATTACAAAATGGTTATGATATCCTTTTCGGTTGGTAAACGGTTCAGTAGTGAAGAAGATTCTTAAATCTGTTGTGTTACCGTATTTTTCAACCAAATAATCATAAAGCCCGTGCATTTGCTTAAAACAGCTGTTCTTTTTACGGTCTAATTTGTAGGCAACAGTAAAGAAGAAACTCCAATGCATCTGCCAAAAAGTAGATTGCAGGCTGTCTTTATCCTCCAGACATTCAATTAAATTTCTCATAGACTGGTTTTCCTGTCTGAGAATCTTATTTTCATCAAACATTACCTCACTGTCAAAATAGCGTGCGTGGTCTATTGGAAATAACCTCTTTCCATTTTTTAGCATAGTGGCTGAAAATAAATCTTCATTCTTATTGTAAAATCTATATATTTTACTTTTACTGGCTTTGGTAGTATTTTTAAATTCTATTATATTTTCATATTTCATATTTTAATCTGTTCCTATTTATTTTTTGTTATTTAGATGCAAGAACTCCATACAAGGGTTTTAATCAAGCATCTGTATAATAAATACTAACAAATTCTTCAAAGTGTAGCTTATTGGGACTTTTTTTGAAAAATATTTTTTTTTGGACTGGATAATTTCTGTGTCAAAGTGAGACAATTATGCCGAAATCCTGAAAATATATCTAATAATCTGTTCACAGTATCATAAGAGCTTATGAATTAGATGTATTTTGTGTAATATAAGAAAGGTAACCAGATTAAAAATCTTGGTTATTTTATCATAAAAGATAAGGCGGGAGGGGGCATAAGGCAGGGATATTCGGGGGATAGCACGGATTGTCTCATAAGTAGGATACGTGCTCTTTTAGAATTATAATACAACTATTTTTCCTGTAAAAAATACCCCTTAAAAGCAAAAACCACCCTAAAAGGATGGTTTAAGCATATCAAACATTTAACGTTTTAAGATTATCTACACGTAGGACATGAGCTTCTACGGGCTTCACTGCAACATTTCTGTGAGCAATAATATCCTATTGATGTTGTGGAATTTGTTCTATAGCAATCTGACATTTTGCCTAAATGAGTATAGTGCTCTCCACTGAAAGATTTTCCGCACCATGAGCATGTTTTGCTTGACGAGTAAGAACTGCTGTTTGATGATGTTGATGATGAATCATAATCATATCGGCTGGCTGTAGCCAATACTTGTTTGCAATGTGCTATTTCTTTTAGAACCTCATGAATGTGTTTATCCCTATTTCTAATTCCTCTTTTTTGACAGTCACCGTTAAAACTTGTTATATCGTTACTCAATTCGGTATAATCATTTAATAATTTCTCAAAATCATTGGTGGTTTTTGATGTGTCTGCCTGAACAGATAATTTATCATATCGTAAATCATTTGCTTTTTTCTTGAGTTTTAGGTCAGCTGGATAGTCGTTACAACTAACCGATAGAATTGAAACTATCAGTATTAATAAAAATCTATAAAACATTTTGTAATCTAGTTTTGGGTTTCTTTCTAGGAAAAATACTTTTCTCATTTGTGTTTTTGGTTTTTAAAGTGAACATTATTTCTTATTGTATGGCAAATATATAAATTATAGCACAAGTGCTATAATGATTTTATTATTTATATCTTCATTTTGATGAAGTGAAAAAAGATGAAACTAAAACCCGAAAATTAATCTTCGACCAAGAAGGTTTACAGTTGCTTGCCAAGCGACTTAAGGAAATACGCTCTGAAAAGGGGATTTCACAAGAAGAACTCGCTTATCGTTCCGAATTAACATTATCTCAAATTGCTAGAATCGAGACAGTCAGAATAAATCCTACTATTAGTACTATATTTAAAATTGCCCGTACTTTAGAAGTACCATTGCAGGAGTTATTTAATTTTGAATTACCACCATTTTTGAATAAATAATTTTTTGATTTAAAACATAAACGTAAAGCCACTTTAATTTAAAGTGGTTTTTTTATTGTATTTAAGTCTTGTAAATCAATGTGTTAGTAATTTTATTTATTTTGATTATGCGAATTAGGGAATCCCTAAAAATACCCTAATCTTCATTTGCATCATAATCTTAAACATGATAAAAATGAATAATCAAATCTTATTAAACGGTATTACAATTGAACAACTAGCAGAAGCATTAAAAGTATTAATGTTTGAAAAAGCCCCAGAAAAAATGAACGCTGAAAATGTGTTATTAACAAGAGATGAGGTATGTGAACTTCTTTCTTTTAA
This sequence comes from Flavobacterium sp. SLB02, assembly GCF_009664855.1. Taxonomy (GTDB): domain Bacteria; phylum Bacteroidota; class Bacteroidia; order Flavobacteriales; family Flavobacteriaceae; genus Flavobacterium. The sequence goes on along the minus strand of NZ_CP045928.1, from coordinate 3,692,770 downwards.
TAAGACAAGTCTATGGAAACATACTAAAAGTGGAAAATTAAAAAGTTACGGTATTGGAAATCGTATTTATTATAAGCGTCACGAAGTATTAGAAGCCGTTAAACCTATTAATTCATAAGTCATGATAAATCTGTATAACGATGTGGAAATATGTGCTAATACAAGTGATATGGCTGTGATTGAAAAGGTTTCAAGAGGGCTAAATGAGAATATTGGATTATTCACTATTAAATCTGCTACCCAATGGATGGAAGAGGCTAAAAGTAAACCAGTTCCAAAAATGCTTTTTGGCGAATTCTGGTTTGAAGGCGAATTATGTATTCTTTTTGCAGATACAAATTTGGGGAAATCTATTCTGGCTGTTCAGATTGGAAATAGTATAAGTAAGAATGAATCAATAGTGCCTTTCAAATTAGATTCACCAAAACAGGCTATTTTATATTTTGATTTCGAACTTTCATTAAAGCAATTTGAAAATAGATATTCTAAAGACTATAGCGAGCATTATGATTTCGATGACAATTTTATAAGAATAGAAATTAATAGTGATGCTGAAGTGCCAGATGGTAAGGATTTTGAAGATTATCTTTGTGATTCTTTAGAACATTCAATTATTTCAACAGGTGCAAAAATAATTATCATAGATAATATTACTTTTCTTAAAAATGGAAATGAGTCTGCTAAGGATGCCTTGCCATTAATGAAACAATTGAAAGCATTAAAAAATAAACATGAATTATCAATATTAGTTCTTGGTCATACACCTAAGAGAGATTTGTCAAAACCTTTAACTATTAATGATATAGCAGGAAGTAAAATGTTGAGTAATTTTTGCGATAGCGCATTCGCAATTGGGCAAAGTTCTTCAGATTCAAGTTTACGATACTTAAAGCAGTTAAAACAGCGAAACACGGAACAAATTTATGATTCTGAAAATGTCTGTGTTTGTCAAATTTCAAAGCCTGAAAATTTTCTGGAATTTGAGTTTGTAAATTACGCTGAAGAACGAACTCATCTGAAAGAATTTAAGAAAACGGACAAAGAGAATATAATTGGTAAGGTTAAAGAATTATCAGTATCTGGTAAAACACAAAGACAAATTGCTACAGAATTATGTATATCTCTAGGAGTCGTAAACAAATATCTAAAAAAATAGTGTTCATTTTCACGTTGTTCACGTTTTTAGCATGAACATTATGAACACCATGAACAGAAAAAGGGATAGATATTGGCTGATATTAAAATTGTCCATGTTTATTATGTTCAGACTTTTAAAAATGAACACAATGAACGAAAACTTCATAAGTGTGGGAAAATAGTATATATTAGCAAAAGGATAAAACCTTACATTTTTATACTATAAATCTAGAACAATTAATCTTAATTTTAGAAGTACAGCAATTATCAACAAATGAAATACGATTTATTACATACAGAAATATATCAAACTCCGTGTCCAGAATGTAAAGCTATTTCATTCCCAATTACGCAAGAAAATTTATCCAATTATTTTCATAAAATAAAAATCAAGTGCCCCAAATGTGAAACAAATCTTGACTGGTGGGCTTTATTATTAAGGCATTTCGAATGGGATGTTCCTTCATACACCTATGCAATAGTTGGAGGTTTTACTACAAGTTTAAGAATTTTTATGAAGCCAAATGAAATTTTTAATTTAGATTTAGAACAGATTGGAATCCCTAAGCAATCAAAAATTTTACAAACTAGCTATACTCCAAATGGAACTGGTTTATTTCCAGTTGAATTACACGGGAACACTCCTCCTAGGCATTATATTCCCAATATTATCAATTTATATGGTCGTCCATTTGGTGAGACCGCAGAAGAAACTCCAGTTGCAATACAAATTAACTGGGCTGAAAAATCGGATGATAATCAGATTTGGGAAAATCTTATTAATGCTGTTGAGTCTTTTACATTAAAAGATTATAATGGATGTGTAATTCCATCAAATGTATCCGTCGAGTCTACATTAAATAATATTATGACAAGATACTTTTCAGAATTTGCGGCTAAAGATAGGGTTGAAGATTTTTTAAGTAGTGGTGCGACTTATAGTTATCAGTTAAATATTTTACTTCCTTTAATAGCACATTACAATAATTTTCCTAAAATTCCAGACTTCATTAGAGGTAATTTAAACAGGTTGAGAGCTTATAGAAATTCTCTAGCTCACACTGGTAAGACTGAAAAGCAAATAGATAAGAAAACAGCTTCTGAGTTGGTATGTTCAGCATCATTTGCATTGTCATATCTAAATCTTCTTGAAGAAAAAATGAGTAAGAATTAAAATAAATTCTTAAAAAATTTGCACAACGATATCAACTAAAAAAATGAAGAATATTTACGATTTATTAGTTCCAGAAAAAAATCTTCACGCAAGATTTAAACTGCTTACTGAAAGCAATTTATTTGAACCAGCGAGAAATATTATTGAGAATATTTGTAATCGCTTTGATGATAAAGATGGAAATTTCATAAAAGATTTTCAAAGTACTGGATTTGATGCAAGGTTATGGGAAATATATTTATTTATTTTTTTATTTGAAAATAACTTTGAACAAATTGATGATGTAAATAGACCTGATTTTCATGTACAAAAGAATGGATATGATTTCTTTATTGAGGCAAGTTTATCCGCTGAAAAGGAAGATGAGAGATACTCCCGAGAATTTATTAAAGAAGCGGTAGAAAAAAATGATTTAAAAATTCAAAAGGAACTTATAGATTATTATTCAATAAGATTAGGAAGCGTTTTATATTCAAAATTAAACAAAAGGTACTGGGAATTAGATTGGGTTAAAGGCAAACCTTTAATTTTAGCTGTAACCCCATCACATAATTATATATCAAAATTCATTCCTGACGCTAAAATCATGGAATATTTGTATGGTATAAAAATCACATCTGAAGAGATAGGAGGATTATTATTAAATGCTAAAAATGAACCAGTAGAAGAACATATTCATGAAGGTAAAACTATTCCTTCAAATTTCTTTTCGCAACCAGACACAGAGAACATAAGTGCTGTAATTTTTTCTAATAATTGTGACTTACACAAATTTAATAGGATGGGATTTGAACATAACTTATCTAAAAGAGATTTAATTATTATTCGTTCTGGCTATGAATATGATGATTCTAAACCAAATGCAAAAGCTAAAGATTTTGCACATCAAGTTAAAAAAGGAGAGGTAACTGAAAATTGGGCTGAAAGCCTAACGATTTACCATAATCCAAATGCAAAAATAAAACTTGATAGGAATATTTTTGAAAATGTCAAGCAAATATGGGTTAATGAAAAAGGAGATTTCGATGGAATTATGACAAAAAAATTTGTATTTCACTCGATAACAATTACTAGTGAGATGTAATAATAACTCTGTCATTTTTCTGTGTAAAAAGATATTATTCTGAATTTAAACGAATTATAAAATTAAAGCTATGATTAAAGTATATCTTGATTGGAATGTAATATCACAAATGAAAAACGGGAATCATCCAGAATTGAATAATATAATTTTTGACAATCCTAAATTATTAGTACCTTATTCAACTTCTCATATTGGCGATATCTTGTCTAGTTTTAATGAAACCGAAAGGCAAAAAGAATTAATACGATTAGATTTAGAATTCTTAAGTAAGTTAACAAATGACCATTGTTTATACAATGATGGAAAGTCTATTCTTTTAGATTATACGTCTCCTATTGAATTATTTGGACAGAGAGTTGAAATGAAAGATACTTTTAACGACATAAGTCTTGATGGTTTAAGTGAAATTTTCAATCAAGACGAATCAACAAAAGAAATAGGAGAAACATTTATTAATTCTTTAAAATCTATCTCACTTGGAGAGGATTTTATTCAAGCACTTGAAAATCCAGAAGTTGCAGACCAAATGGAGAAAATGTTTCCTGGACTGAAAGAGAATCCGACAATGGAGGGGTTTTTTCAAAGCTTTAGTAAAATGAATATTGCCCTTAATGAAAATGATAATTATAAACATTTACGAGAAATTGTTCAAGATGGATTCGGTATTAATAGAGATAAGATTTTCAATATAGAAGAACCTTATAAATTAATAGACAAAGAACAAAAAAATAAGGGGTTTGCAATTGATGGATATATTGATAATTCGAAAAATGCTCCTGAATGGTTTAACAAGATTTCCAATGAATATATTTTATTGGATATGTTTGGATATCAAGAGGACAATGTGAATGTAAAGAAAGGTCGAAAAGAAACATTTAAAAATACTACAGAAGATGCATTTCATGCATCATTTGCTTCAACGTGTAGTTTTTATGTTTTAAATGATAAGAAATCATATAATAAAACAAAAAAGATATATGAAAAGCTTTCAGTAAAGACTGTTGTATTTAAACCTGAAGAGTTTGTTGATTATTATAATAGATATTTAAATATCGAAGATGTTAGTTTAAATTTACCTATAGCGTACGATGTATTAAAAAATCATGAGTTTTATGAAAGCGAAGAAGAAGGAGGTAAATTAAGGACATATTTTATGCCATATTTTTTATTTGATTTTTTTAATAAAATTCTTGTATATATACCAAACGATGATAGTTACATAAGTCTTTTATTAAGTCAAAATAAGTCTGATAATTATATAACATATGTAAAGCAAGTAATAAAATTAGTTGATAATATTACAGAGCTGTTAGGAATTGATGTTGAAAAAATCGGAAGAGTGAAAGAAGAAGAATTTATTGATGGGAAATGGAGTGGAAGAACATGGAAGCAAAATAATATTACATATAGATTAATACTTAATAATGTGACTTTTCAATTTTACATTGAGGAGTAGAATGTTAATTTATTTCTGTATTATATGTAGTGTTTAAGCCTGTATTCTCTAGTGAGGGTAATTATTGACGTAATTTTGTTAATAACAATTGATTCATTTTTATGCAATAAAGAATTATATTTGTCTTGATAATGAAAAACATTATTACGCGAAACAAAAAAACCAAAAGCGGGAACTTTTGGTTTTCGTGGAATTTATAATCCCATATTATTTTCGGTCTTATGAAAATACTTTATGTAATGTGTGCATCCCTGATGTTATCTCAGGTGAGCCACCTTGTCAAGCAGATTAGAAAACTAATCCAAGCTTGTAAAAAGTAAACTTTTAGCCACTAGATTTCGTTACTGGAACTGGTGGCTTTTTCTTTGAAACAAAAGTAGTAAAAAAAGTAAACAAAAGTTTGTGTTATCGAAAAAAATATTACTAAGTAATATGATATTACTTTTTATTTTTTAGTGATATTATTGCATTGATATTCTGTTTTTTATGGGTGATTCGCTATCCGTAGAAGAGCTAATATTTAGCACTATTGTTTTAACTTAAAGTGAATTTTAGATTTTCTTTTTGGCTCTAATTATTTTACTCTTATTGACTAAATGTTGACTAAAACTATATTGATGTCAGTAAAATAAGGGTAAATCAGTATAGAAGGAATATGTAAAAATTTACAATTTATATTTATGGAAAACCTCTCAAGATATTGAGAGGTTTTTTTGCTTTGTTTGTAAAATTTAAGTGCTTTACGTGTTTCCTTAATTTTAGAAATGTTTGTTTGTATATATTAGCATTTAAGTTTAATATTATTTTATAAAAGACATAAATCTTAAGTTATAATGAAAATTGTTCTAGAAAATACAGGGATTAAAACAGATACTTTTTATATACCGCCTTTTGTTTTGTATGAAGGTGAAGTAGTCGTTTTGTTTTTGTATAAAGAGGACGATTATTATGATGCTCAGGTATTCCTAAGAGATGTTTTTTGCGGTAAAATTAAGCATGAAAATGTAATCTTGCATCGAAAGATGAGATTTGTCGAGTATTTTAGAAGATCATATTTTAGGGATAACTTTTTCCCTTTGACAGTTGGAAGATATCTTAAGAAAAACGCAGATCTTAAAAGTCCTTTTTCTAATAGAATATTTGAAGATAAATGGATTACAAAAGAAACTAAAATAGAGAAGTTGGCAGGAACCCCAAGAAAGCTTTTGACTTTATATGCAGCTCTTTCAAAAACAAAAGATATAATATTTGACTTACCCGCACTGGATTGGGAGGGAACTGAGTTTGCTTTTAAGATGGTAAATAATGCAGTAAAAGAAGGAGGGTCAGCGATTTTGCTTGATGGTATTGAGAATATGAAAGAATATGCATCAAAATATATTGAAGTAGAATGGAATGAAGATTATGTGCCACCACATAAGCATTTAGAATTTAAGCTAAGCTGTTAATACAAACTTCCTGCTCGTGAACCCAAAACATATAAGTCTTTCTATATTTTACGTCTTACCGTTGCGTTAGATTTACTTTTTAGTTTTTCTATCAATGCATCGGCTTTTTCGTTTTGAGAAAGGGATCGCAATGATTCTGCGTAGCGATAATAATAGATGGGGTCTAAATCTGATGTCATAGCAAATAGTTCGCCGTACCATACTGCTGCTTTATCAAAATAACAATGTGTATAAGAGGAGTTTCCTAATTTTTGAAACAGGTCTACAGATTTGTATCCTTTTGCAGCAACATTTTCGTAAGTTTTAATTACGTCGACATAAGCATATTTGTCGCTTATTTTATCAGTAGTGTAAAATTCTTCAGTCTGGGCAGCAACCCGAAATGAAAAAACAGTCAATAATAGTAAAATAGCTGGTTTTTGTTGCATAGACATTTTTTTGAATGAATTTGAGAAATGCTTAATCCTTAAAACAATAAAAAAAATCAATTGTATTTGTTTTTATTGTAAAATTATGTAAATCAATTGTATAACTCATAATTGTTTGTTTTATTATGGATGAAATCATTTTTTATAAAACAAAAAAAGCATCAGCCACGGCCGATGCTTTTCAGTTTTTACGTAAAAAACAATTAACGACGGAAACCAGGACTTTCGTTTACTGATTCGTCAAGCTTAATAGTTTTTGATTTTTTAGCAGAAACAGCAATTTCGTGTTTCGCAACTTTACCATTTTCGTTTACTTCTAAAGTGTAAGTTCCGGCAGGAAATGCCTCTAAACTTAAAGTTTTCGAAATCTCTAATTTATCTGTAGCAGATGCTCCTGTGTACACTAAATTATGGTTTTCGTCGTAAATAGAAAAAACTGATTTCTCAACGTTGTGCAAAGTAAAGCTAATTACTTTTCCGTTTCCGGTTTTTATATTCAAAATATAATCCCCTTTTCCATCAATTGCGTAAGTAAAGATTGTTGTTAAAAATACGGCAACAACTAAGCCCATTTTGGTAAAATTTGTCATGTTTTTTTTAAATTGTTAATTACTGTTTGTGGAACGCTCAAAACTACAAATTGAAATTTAATTTTATGCAAAAAAATCACTTTTTTATATGTGTAAATTGCTGAATTAAAGATGTTTCTGTGTTTTGACTGAACTATGTACGTAATTACTGGGCTTCTGGATGTTTTTAGTTCCTGTTTTTTAATCGTGTAAAAATCAAACTATTATATTTATTAAGAATAGTTTTCTAAAAATAAGCTCACGAAAATTTTCAGGTAAAAATTGGGCATAAAAAAACAGCCCAATAACCACAAAGAGCTGTTTAAAAAACGATTATTCGTCTTAAATTTTACTAACTATCTAACCTCACTTTTATACTTTTCAGTATAACTTCTTAACGTACTGCTACGTTTGTATTTTTAGCAGAAAAACCTGCTTTGTAAACTGATGAAATTGCTTTTTTTGATAATACAGTTGCATTATCAGTTATAGTAATTTCGTGTCTCACTTTTTTTACATTATCTTCAACTTCCAGGAAGTAAGTTCCGGCAGGAAATTCTTCCAAGCTAAAAGTTCTCAAAATTCCATCTTTACCTGAAGCGCTTTCAGAATAAATTAAAGTACCTTCTTTGTCATAGATCGATAAATTGGCTTTTTTTACCTGATTAAGGGCAAACGTAATTACTTTTCCATTATTCTTTAATACGTGAAGATTAAAATCTTCATTTCCGTCAATTGCATAAGTACTCATTCCAGTAAAAAGTACCGCACATACTAAACTTAATTTTAAAATCTTTTTCATGGTATTTAGTTTTAAATTAATAGTTCTAATTCTCTGATGCTAAATTACTTATGATGTAGGTGTTTTTTAACAACTCTATTTGCCAATTTCGATGCTGTATTCTCATTTACGAAACCGTTATAGGTTAAATTTTGAATTATTTTTATCGTTTTTGTTAATTAGGTTATTATTTTTTAATGTTTTGTTTGAATTGAGATAATATTGATTGATCTGGTTTTCTTACAAAATTTTTGTGGAGTAACGTTGAGAGGGTACGCGCATGACAAGGATTCGCTAAAGGGAAAACGCAGATTAAAGCGGATTTTTCATTTCCTCCCAATGTCCTCCCGAGGAACTAAGGATCTTCGCAAGAAACTAACACAAAGCATTTCTACATTGTTTAGCTGCAAATAGGAATAATTGATTTGGGATGATATTATTGAGGATTTTATAAAACACACAATCGCAAAGCTTTTTGAACTTTGTGTTTTTGAGCGTAGTGTTATATAAAACTCTTAGTGTTTAATGCTAATTTCAACATGTAGCAAGTTTTTATTTAACCACAGAGAACGCAAAGATTATATTTAAAGGGGTTTAAAAACATAAAGTTCACGATCCCGATAGCTATCGGGATTGCCTCTTTACGGTTAAACAAAAAAAACACAAACTTTGTGTCTTAGTGCCTTTTTGGCAAATCCAAAAAAGTAGGGCACAAAAAAAACAGCTCAATAACCACAAAGAGCTGTTTCAAAACAATCATGTTTTTAACTTTACTAACTATCTAACCTCATTTTTATACTTTATGAGAAGTATAAACTTTTTTAGCGTACTGCTACGCTTGAATTTTGAGCAATTGTATTTGCTTTATATGCTGACGAAACTGCTTTTGACGATAATACAGATGTATCATCAGTAATTGTAATTTCGTGTCTTACTTTTTTAACGCTGTCTTCTACTTGTAAGAAGTAAGTTCCTGCTGGAAGTTCTTCTAAACTAAAAGTTCTTAAAATTCCTTCTTTTCCAAAAGCATTTTCAGAATAGATTAAAGTATTGTTTTTATCGTAAATACTAATACTTGCCTTTTTAACCTGGTTTAAAGCAAACGTAATTAGCTTTCCATTAGCCTTTAATACATGAAGGTTAAAATCAGCTGCACCATTATCATTTCCGTCAATTGCATAAGTAGTCATTCCTGTAAAAAGTACTGCGCACACTAAACTTAATTTTAATATCTTTTTCATAGCTCTTAGTTTTAAATTATTGCTTTAATTTTCTGATGCTAAATTACTCTGGTCATTGCTTTTTTTTCACAACTGTATTTTCCAATTTATGTGCTGTATTCTCATTTACGAAACCGTTATAGGTTAAATTTTGAATTATATTAGGCGTTTTTGTTAATTCGGCTATTATTTTTCAATTATTCAATAAAATTAACATTTGTATAAAATTTCTAATATTCTTACAAATATCGTGTATCGGTATTAAATAGCAGTACTAAATACGATTTATGGAAAAAATCTACCAAAAAAATACGGATCATGAAAAAAATCTATCAAATGTAGTTGTTCGGGCATTTAACTTTTAATGATTATTATGCAAAATTCTCATTTACGAAACCGTTATAGGTTAATTTTTAAATTATATTAGGTGTTTTTGTTAAATTTGCTATTATTTTTTAAAGAAATTATCATGAAGACAATTGCCCCAGCTCTTGAAGTGATATCAAACTCATACGGAAGTTCTTTTACCTACACAAAGCACGCCGAAAAGACCAATAGTAAAGCGCATTTATGGCATTATCATCCAGAAATCGAGTTGGTTTATATAAATGGTGGGGCGGGCAAAAGACAAATAGGAAGCCACGTTTCTTATTATACGAATGGTAGTTTGATACTTATAGGTGCTAATTTACCACATTGTGGTTTTACAAATGAACAAACGGGAAACATTAATGAAACCGTTATTCATATAAAACCGGAGTTTTTAGGGAACGATTTTTTTGTTGCTCCCGAAATGAAAAAGATACAAAATCTTTTTAGTCAGGCAAAAGCCGGAATTGCTTTTGGCGGAGAAACTAAAAAAAGAATCGGTAAGAAAATCGAGATGATGGAACACCAGCTTCCTTTTGAACGTTTATTGACGCTCCTGAGTGTTTTAGACGAATTAGATTCTTCTGAAGAATATACTGTGCTTAATGCCGACGGATTTTCGTTAGAATTGCAAACACAGGACAATGATCGTATCAATGTTATTTTTAATTATGTAAAAGATCATTTTCAGGAATCTATCGCAATAGATGAGGTTTCAAGTCTGGTAAGTATGACAACGCCTTCATTTTGCCGTTATTTTAAGAAGATTTCCAATAAAACCTTTACAGAATTCGTAAACGAATATCGTTTGGTTCATGCCTCAAAACTACTGGCCGAAAAACCAATAAGCATAAATGAAGTATGTTACGAAAGCGGCTTTAATAATTTTAGTCATTTTAGTAAATCTTTCAAACAATACACCGGTAAAAGCGCTTCGCAATACCGTCACGAACACAAAATTATTATTAGCTAATTCTATAGGAGGAAGCTTTAGATTTTTTGCCACGAATTTACAAATTAGCACGAAATAATATTTTTATTTTACTTAGAAAAAATTAGTGCCAATTTGTAGAATTAGTGGCAATTTTTTTTATTCTGTCTAGCTAAGCGTAGTTGAAGCTTTTTTTGGGAATTTGGAATTTAAAATTTGGATTTTTTTAATTTTTGATGTTGTTATAAAAATTATATTTACATGCTTGTTATCTTGAAATTATAACAATTCAAATAATGAATTATTTCCATCAACCAAAATTTATAACCGAATGAGTTTATTTAGAAAACCTGTTACATTCCTTCTTATCGGAATGACATTTTTTAGCTGTAATAAAAAAGAAGTCGCATTTTCAGATCCTTTAATTACCAATCGCGATACCACCATCAATCCGGCCGATGATTTTTTTAATTATGCCAATAATGGCTGGTTCAAAAAAAATCCTATTTCGAAAACGGATAGCAGTAACGGAATAATGAGAACTGTAGTTGATACGATCAACGGACAAATTAAAAGTATCTGCGAAAATTCGGCTAAAGATGAATCGGCGGCAAAAGGAAGCAACAAACAAAAAATAGGTGATTTTTATGCTTCGGGTATGGATACGATTGCCATTGAAAAAGCAGGTTTGTCTCCGCTAGATACCGAAATCAAAAAAATCAACGAAATTAAAGATGTTTCAGGACTGGTCAATACAATTGCACATTTGCAAACCGTAGGAGCAGATCCGGCATTTACATTTTATGTTTCGCAAGACGATAAAATCAGTACAAAATATGCGCTGTTTTTCGGGCAAGGCGGTTTAGGAATGAAACAGAGAGATTATTATCTTGATTCGGACAAACGAAATGTCGAAATTCGTGCGGCTTATTTGTCTCATCTTAAAAACATGATGCGATTTACAGGAGATGAAGAATCAGTTGCGGTAAAAAATGCAGCATCGATTATGAAACTCGAAACCGAACTGGCAAAATCATCCCGAAAATTAGAAGCGCTTCGTGATCCTATAAAAAATTATAATAAGATATCTGTAGAAAAGTTCAATACGCTTACACCAGATATCGACTGGAAAAAAGTATTGCCAATTTTAGGTATTGCAAAAGCGGATACAATTATAGTAGGGCAGCCGGAATTTTTTAAAGCATTAAATACCACGATAAAAAAATATACGATCGAAGATTGGAAAACCTATCTTAAGTTTAACCTTGTTAGTGCTTACGCTCCATATTTGAACGCAGCGATCGAAAAAGAAAATTTCAAATTTTATTCGACAGTACTAAATGGTGTTGCAACTCAAAAACCACGTTGGAAAAGGGTAGTAGAACAAACAGATTCATCTTTAGGAGAATTGGTAGGTCAGGTGTATGTTAGTGATTACATGCCAAAAGGCGTTAAAGAGAAGTTGCTGGAAGTAGGAAATAATATTCGTGATGTCTTTGCTTTACATATTAAAAAACTGGACTGGATGAGCGAACCTACTAAACAGAAAGCTTTATTTAAGTTGAGTAAAATGGTCATGAAATTGGGTTATCCTGATAAATGGAAGGATATGAGCGCACTTTCTATAGATCGAAAATCATATTGTGGCAATGTCATGAAAGCTTATATTTGGGATTATCAATACATGATCAACAAATTTGGAAAACCTGTCGACAGAAACGAATGGGTGATGCAGCCGCAAACGTACAATGCGTATTATAATCCTAGTAATAACGAAATCGTAATTCCGGCTTGTAACATTATTGTTCCGGGTTACGAAGGACGTATGCCGGACGATGCTGTTTTGTACGGAATTATTGGTGGTTCTTTCTTCGGACATGAAATCACGCACGGTTTTGATGATCAGGGAAGTCAATATGATGAAAAAGGAAACCTGAACAATTGGTGGACGGCCGAAGATTTGAAAAAATTCAAAGCCAAAACAAAGTTGATAGTAGACCAATATAGTAAATATGCAATATTGGGTAAAAATATAAATGGTGATGCCACTCAAGGTGAAAATATTGCCGACTTAGGCGGCGTAATTATGGGTTATGAAGCATTCCAAAAAACAGCACAATTTAAACACAAGGAAAAAATTAGCGGATTAACTCCCGAGCAGCGTTATTTCCTTGCTTATGCTTATTCATGGATGATCAACAGAAGAGATGAATCGAAAATCAATCAAATCATGACTGATGTACATTCACCGGAACAATTTAGGGTGAATGGACCTTTGAGTAATATTCCTGAATTTCATAAGGCATTCAATGTCAAAAAAGGAGATAAAATGTATCAGCCGGATAGTTTACGAGTAATAATCTGGTAAAACATAAAATAATAAGTGATATATAAAACCATTCGTTGCAGCGAATGGTTTTTTTTGTTTTACGATGTAATTGTCCACAGATTGTACGGATTAAAATGATTTTATTTTGTCTGAAAAATGTGTGGATTTTTGTTTCACGCAGATTCTGCAGATTTTAGCAAATTTTACTTCGATTTAAAATTAAAAATCTGTGTACATCCACTTAAATCTTTTTAAATCTGCGTGAAAAAATTAATCGTAATCCAATTCGTGAAAATTCGTGCAATTAGTGGCAAACCCTTACTACCAAAAAACCAGTCGGATTTTTCATATAATTTACGCGGAAAAAACTATATTTACAATCCCAAAAAAGAAAAAATATAAATATGAAAAACTTTAGAATCTTAATGTTTGCTGTTCTTTTATGTGCTTCTTCAATGAGTTACGCTGCAAAAGTAGATACTTTACAAGTTGCCAGTACCGCCATGAGCAAAACCTATAAAGCGGCGGTTGTATTACCCAATTCTTATGCAAAAAGCAAATCGGCGTTTCCGGTGATGTATTTATTGCATGGAGCTTACGGTCATTTTAGCGATTGGCTGAAAAATACACCAAACAAAAAACTAGTTCAAAATTTATCTGATCAGTATAATATTATTATTGTAATGCCGGAAGGAGAGACATTCAGTTTTTATCTGGACAGTCCGGTAAATAAAGGAAGTCAGTTTGAGACTTTTATTACTCAGGAAGTAGTTCAAAAAGTAGATAAAACCTATAGAACGATAAGTAACCGAAACGGAAGAGTAATTACAGGACTTTCTATGGGAGGTCATGGCGCATTATACTTATCTGCCAAACATCCTGAATTATTTTGCGCTGCCGGAAGTATGAGCGGTGCGGTAGATATGAGTACGATGCTTAATCGTGAATCTTCGGCTCAGGTAGTAAAACTGATGCAGCCTGTTTTTGGAGACAAAAGCGATAGTTCTGAAATGTATGCCCAATATGCCGTAATGGGAATGCTGGATAAAATTAAAGCCAATAAACTACCTCTAATTATCGATTGTGGAGTTGATGATTTTTTGATAGAACCCAACAGAGAATTACACCGAAGACTGGTATATAACAAAGTAGATCACGATTACATAGAACGTCCCGGAGCGCATACCTGGGATTATTGGGAGAATTCTCTACCTTATCATGTACTATTTTTTAATAAAATCTTGCTTAAAAACCAGCAGGTTGCAAAAAAATAATAGAAATTTTTTACAGAAAGAAACGTAAAAGCTTTTTTTGGTTTGATTTTTGGAATACCTTTATGTATAAACTTAAAAAAATAAAAATTATGAAAAAGATACTTACCTTATTCGCAGTTGTTGGATTAATTGTGTTTTCAAGCTGTGAAGGCGATCAAGGGCCTCCGGGTGAATCGGTTGCCGCTAACGTTTTTGAAGTTGAAAAAGTAAATTTTAGTGCGACTGCTAATTCTGATTTTGATTTTAATTTTAAATCACGAATTTTTCCAGGTGATGTCGTTTTAGTATATAGATATGCTGGATTCTCTCCTACTACTAATTTAGATGTCTGGACAATTCTTCCTGATTCTCACTATTACACAGATGGAGGGCTTTATTTTAGCTATAAATTTGATTTTACTCAAGATGATGTTAAAATTTATACAGAAGGATTGGATTTAATTGCAAATCCAATACCAGCTGATTTAAGGACTAATCAAATATTTCGTATTGTAGTTGTTCCTGGTAACAATCCTATAGTTACTACGGCTAAATCTATAAATAAAGCTGACTATTCAGATTATTATGCAGTTATTAAGAAATATGGTATTGATGATAGTAATGTTAAGAAATTAAACTAATCACTAAAGGCTAAAAATAAAAAAAGGAAATCGAAAGATTTCCTTTTTTTATAAATTTTTTATCATTGTTTAATAAATGCCCTTTGTGTAACTCCTAAATTTTGATTTTCAATTGTAATAAAATAAGTCCCTGTTGGATAATTGGCAACGTTTATACTTATTAATTTAGGGCTTATTAGTGAATAATCATTTGAGTTTACTATTGTTCCCATAATATTTGAAATTGTTAATTTGACATTTGTAAGATCAACTGTGCTTTCTATGTTTAAAATTGAAGTAGAAGGATTGGGATATAACTTTAGGAACGGCTCGTTCTTGGATCCAATTAAAAAAGTTTCGTTACTATAACTAGAGGCGATTCCGGTAATCAGTTTATTAGTGTCATTGTAAAAATGATAATTAATATTGGCGATTCTTCTGTATTTATAAGAAACTTCAAATCCGTCAGTTGGCCTTCTTCCTCCTCCATTAGATACAATAAGTGGTTGTGTTGGTAGATAATCTTTTGATGTTGCACCAGAAATATTATACCATATCGAAGGTGTACTACCTTGAAGACTTTGATTTTGCCATTGATATGTAATTGATTTAATTAGAAAACCTGTCCCTTGAACAATATTACTTTCAACAAATGGAGGTGATCCAGAAATGATTTGCGGTTTTTCAAATTCAGTATTAGAAGTTATCTTTAAGCTTTGATCACAACATATTGTATTATTATATCGTATTCCTCTAATTAAAACTTTTATTGGTTCAGTTGCATTCGTTATATTTTGATAAATTGCAATTCTTCGTATTAAATAATAAGTATCTTCTAAATTAGATTTTTCTGATGGGTCATAAAAAGTTAAGTTTGAAGAATTTTCATTAGGTATAGTAACCCATATTCTGGGTCCTCCAAGCGCTGAATTCGTTTTTGTATACTCCCATTTATAACCATCTACCTCTGCTCCGGGATCTCTTGTTTGGATAGTATAAAATGGATCTTGTAAAACTTTTAAGTTTACTATGGAGCTAAAACCTGAAATCGTCAGGTTTTTTAAATTTGATAACTCAACAAAACCTTCGGAATTTAAAGATTCATTAACAGAAATTGTATTTCTAAGTATCGGTGTAGGAACAACAGTAATATTTATTGTATTACTTTTGTTTGGATATTCATTATTTCCTTTATATCCTAATTCTCTTGTTACGGTTATATTTTTGAGTTCTGTAGTGTAATCCAGGTATAAAGTTTTATTGGTATTGTCTAAATTTAAAATACTGCCATTATTGGCTTTCCAACGATTATTGATACCATATATGAAATTTTCATACGGGTCTACATATTGAGAGCCAACAATTGGTGCTGGTTTGTCTCCTAGTCGTACAGTTTGATTGCAGCATAAAGTATTTGCTATTTTTGAAGGATTAAGAGCATCGGCAGGAGGGTTAATTGTTCCTCCTCCCATTGTGGCATTTTTTACAACTGAAATATAACCGCTTTTATATGCAACACCACTAGCTGTTTTGTATTCTGCAAAAATAAAACCTCCTGAAGTAGGGAAAGCACTCCAGTTTAAATTTACAACAAAGCTTCTTGAGGCTACATTCCCTTCATTAAAAATTAGAGATCCGCCATTACCTCCTGTAACGATATTGGCGTTTAGACCATTTAAGGAATATATGCTAATCGTTCCCGTATTTCCAGGAATTGAAGGCATTTCAACTCTTACTCCTAAAGAAACGGTTGAAGAAGGAGTTCCTCCTAAATTAATTGGTCCGCTACTGCTTACACTGGCTCCATTTACTGCGGTGGGTGTTAGGATAACTTTTTGTGCAAAAATTCCTGTATTAAATACAAGTAATAAAACGAGGTACATGTAATTTTTTCTCATGATAAGGCTTTTAAAAATTTATAATGAGCTAAATGTATTGAATATAAAAGTATTATCTTATTTTTTATTGTTAAATTGTAGTATAATATTTATTTTTATTAGTTTTGGCATAAAAAAAGGAAATCGTGAGATTTCCTTTTTTTATAAATATATGTTTCAAGAATATTATTCCTCTCCCAAATCAGTATCAGTAAGTTCTTTTTCTTTTCCGAATTTAAGAGAAACCAAGATTCCAACTAAAAGCGAAAGTGCAATAAATCCTAATGAAGCCCATTCTGGAACATGAATCCATTCGTGAAGTAACATTTTTAATCCAACAAAGGCTAAAATGGCTACCAGACTATATTCTAAATAACTGAATTTTGCCAGCATATTGGCCAGGAAGAAATACATAGAACGTAATCCAAGAATAGCAAAAATATTAGAACTGAATACCAAAAACGGATCAGATGTAATGGCTAAGATAGCAGGAACACTATCCACAGCAAAAAGAACATCCATAACTTCAATAACAATCAGGGCTACAAATAATGGAGTTGCAGCTCTTTTGGCTGTTTTGGTAGAAATGAAAAACTTTTCACCATCCATTTCAGCAGTAATGGGAATAATTTTTCCTAATGTTTTATATACAAAAGAATCTTTTGGCTGGAAATCATCATCTTCTCCAGAGAACAACATTTTTATTGCAGTAAAAAGCAGGAAAAGCCCAAATACATAAGTGGTCCATGCAAATTTATTAATAAGCATTACACCAAAGAAAATCATTAATCCACGGAAGATTACAGCGCCCAGGATTCCCCAGAATAAAACGCGGTGTTGGTATTTTTGCGGAATTTTGAAAGAGGCGAAAATAATGGCAATCACAAAGATATTATCTACACTCAAAGAAAGTTCAATCAAATAACCGGTAATAAACTTCATAGAAGCTACCGCTGGTTTTAGATTGTCAGGATTTGCGATATAATCAGTAGTGTAAAGCCAGTAAATTACTCCTGAAAACAGGAACGATAAAGTCACCCAAATAAGTGTCCATTTACTTGCTTCTTTGGTGCTAATAATATGTGGGTTTTTATTGAAAACACCCAAGTCTAAAGCAAGAATAAAAACAACGGCTAATAAAAACAAAATCCAGACTATCATGATACTTTTTTTAAATGATTTACAAAGATAGTTTTTGAAGTTTAACTTAAAAATTAATTGTCGAAAAGTTGTGTTCAAATTCTGAATAAAGCTTAAAGATTTCTAAGTTAGTGATGTTGGTTTTGTGTATCATGGGAAGATTGTGGTAAATGGCATGGGGATGACACCGATTCGCTTTGCGAAAACACAGATTTGAACGGATTTATTTCTTTTACCCATCGTAGCTACCCGTAATCTTGTTATCCTGAGGAAACGAAGGATCACACTCGGGATTCTACAAAGATTAGCTCCTGAAAAAAAATATAGCAATCAGAAAGGCAAACTATAGAGCAAAAAAAAGTGCCATCAAATTTGATGGCACTTTTAAGATATAATCTAAGCTTTGAATTATATCGCTGATTTAACAGTTTTGATAATTCTTGCAGCAATTTTGTATGGATCTCCGTTTGAAGCTGGTCTTCTGTCTTCAAGATATCCTTTCCATCCTTTTTGAACGGTATATAAAGGAATTCTGATTGACGCTCCTCTATCAGATACTCCGTAAGAGAAATCATGGATAGAAGCAGTTTCATGTTTACCAGTTAAACGTTGGTCGTTGTAAGCTCCGTAAACTGCAATGTGTTCTGCAACTACAGGACGGAAAGCTTCACATATTTTTTCGTAAGTTTCTTTAGAACCACATGTTCTTAATACTTCGTTAGAGAAGTTAGCATGCATACCTGAACCATTCCAGTCTGTGTCTCCAAGTGGTTTTGGGTGGTATTCTATATAGTAACCATATTTTTCAGTCAAACGATCTAGTAAGTAACGGGCAACCCAAATTTCGTCTCCGGCTTTTTTAGCACCTTTAGCGAATAATTGAAATTCCCATTGTCCGCAGGCAACCTCCTGGTTAATACCTTCAAAGTTAAGACCCGCAGCGATACATAAATCAGCATGTTCTTCTACTAATTTTCTTCCGTGAGTGTTTTTTCCACCTACAGAGCAGTAGTACATACCTTGTGGAGCAGGATATCCTCCAACAGGGAAACCTAATGGCAATAAGGTTTTAGTATCCATGATGAAATACTCTTGTTCGAAACCAAACCAAAAATCATCATTATCATCATCAATTGTAGCTCTACCGTTAGAAGGGTGTGGCGTTCCGTCAGCATACATTACTTCTGACATTACAAGGTATCCGTTTATACGAGTTGGATCAGGGTAGATAGCAACAGGAACTAATAAACAGTCAGAAGATCCGCCTTCAGCTTGTTTTGTTGATGAACCATCAAATGACCAGTTTCCAAGTTCTTCTAATGTTCCTTTGAAATTTTCATGCTCTTCAACTTTAGTTTTACTTCTAAGATTTTGAGTTGGTTCATATCCATCTAACCAAATGTACTCTAACTTAATTTTAGCCATAATAATATAAATTAATTTTTTTGTTTTTTTCGTTGGGTCAAATATAGATTTATTTTTTTAGCCGTAAAAATTAGGGGGCTGTTTTGTTTATGTCTCTATTATTTTTTGGATAAGCGCAATTTTCTAAGGGGTATATTTTTAAAAAAGCAATTTTTAACACTATTAAAAAATAAATTCGTAAAAATTACAGCTGTTTTTTATAAATCAGGGTTAAGGAATTATGAAAAAATGTTTATTTAATGAAGAATACTGATGTGTTTTGTTATATTTCTTTAAATCAAATTCATTATTCTTTGAAAAAAGCGTCT
Source organism: Flavobacterium sp. SLB02 (assembly GCF_009664855.1). Taxonomy (GTDB): domain Bacteria; phylum Bacteroidota; class Bacteroidia; order Flavobacteriales; family Flavobacteriaceae; genus Flavobacterium. The sequence continues at coordinate 3,673,221 of NZ_CP045928.1, read as the reverse complement.
TATGTTGAAAAATCGTCGAACAAAAATCTCAAATTTATCTTATAAACAGGCTTTTTATTTGTTTATATTTGTCGATCATTTTTTAATAAAAATTATTACAAATTTTAAACTTATTATACATGTCAACATTACGTTTCCAGGCCTTGAGAGATGCTTCTACAAGAAAGCCAGTACATTTTGAAGAAATCGATAGAAAATCTAACATTTTTGGTGCAAATGTGTTTAATGAAAAAGCAATGAAGCAGTTTTTGACTTCGGATGCTTTAAAAGGTGTTAGAGACGCTGTTCAGCACGGAACTAAAATAGAAAGAAAACTGGCAGATTATATCGCCATGGGAATGAAAGAATGGGCATTATCTAAAGGTGTTACTCATTATACACACTGGTTTCAGCCCCTTACAGGAACTACGGCAGAAAAACACGATGCTTTTTTTGAAGTTTCATATGACGGAAGTGATCCTGTAGAGAAATTTGGCGGAGCACAATTGGTGCAACAAGAACCGGATGCATCTAGTTTCCCGAATGGGGGAATCAGAAATACATTCGAAGCAAGAGGTTATACGGCCTGGGATCCAACTTCTCCTGCTTTTATTTACGGAACCACTTTATGCATTCCAACTGTATTTATCGCTTATACAGGAGAAGCATTAGACAATAAAATTCCGTTGTTAAGAGCCTTATCTGCCATAGATGAAGCCGCAACAGAAGTATGTCGCTATTTTGATAAAAATGTAAAAAAGGTAACCGCTACTTTAGGCTGGGAGCAGGAATATTTCTTAATCGATAAAGCACTAGCCAATTCCCGTCCTGACTTGATGATGACCGGCAGAACCTTATTAGGACATACCTCTGCAAAAGGACAACAATTAGACGATCATTATTTTGGTTCTATCCCAACTCGTGCGCTTACTTATATGAGAGATTTAGAGCAGGAATGTATGTTATTGGGGATTCCGGTAAAAACGCGTCATAACGAAGTGGCACCTAACCAATTTGAGCTGGCACCCATTTTTGAAGAAACCAATCTTGCCGTAGATCATAACTCATTATTGATGGATGTGATGCAGAGGGTGGCAGAGCGTCATGACTTTAAAGTATTATTTCACGAAAAACCTTTTAAAGGAGTAAACGGATCAGGAAAACACAATAACTGGTCATTGGCAACAGATACTGGAGTTAATTTATTGAGTCCGAGTAAAACGCCAATGAGCAATTTACAATTCCTGACTTTCTTTATTAATACCATAAAAGCAGTTAACGATTATGAAACCTTATTAAGAGCGTCTATTGCAACTGCAAGTAATGATCACAGGTTAGGAGCAAATGAAGCGCCGCCGGCAATTATTTCTGTTTTTATTGGGGCACAATTAACCAAAGTTTTATCTGAGTTAGAAAGTGTGACAACAGGAAAATTGTCTCCTGAAGAAAAAACAGATTTAAAACTGAATGTAGTGGGTAAAATCCCGGACGTTCTTTTGGATAATACAGACAGAAATAGAACTTCGCCTTTTGCCTTTACCGGAAATAAATTTGAATTTAGAGCAGTAGGATCAAATTCGAACTGTTCGAATTCGATGACTACCCTTAATGCAATTGTAGCCAAACAACTAAAAGATTTTAAAATAGAGGTAGATACTTTGATCGAGTCGAAAGACATGAAAAAAGACGATGCTATTTTTAATGTTTTAAGAGAATATATCAAAGAGTCTAAAAAAATACTTTTTGAAGGTGACGGATATAGCGACAGCTGGGAAAAAGAAGCTGCAAAAAGAGGTTTAAGTAATTTTAAAACTACTCCGGAAGCGATTAAAGCGAAAGTTTCGAAACAAGCTTTGGATTTGTTTTCTGAATTAGGAATTCTAAACCATGTTGAAGCCGAAGCACGTTACGAAATTGAGTTAGAAGAATACACTAAGAAAATCCAGATTGAAGGAAGGGTTTTAGGCGATATTGCAAGAAATCATGTTATTCCAACGGCAATACGTTACCAAAATACCCTAATTGATAATGTAAAAGGATTAAAAGAAATCTTCGGAAAAGAATTTGAAACTATTGCAAAGGAACAAATCGTTCTCATTAAGGAAATTTCAGGTCATATCGAAGGAATAAATTCTAAAGTATTGGCGATGACTGATGAAAGAAGAACCGCCAATCATTTAACAGATGCACAAAAAATGGCCGAAGCCTATTGCAATAAAGTGAAGCCCTATTTTGAAGATATTCGTAATCACTGTGACAAATTAGAGCTACTTGTTGACGACGAAAGTTGGACATTAACCAAATATAGAGAGCTATTGTTCACGAAATAAATAGTACCTGAACAATTCTATTAAGCCCATCGAATTAAGATGGGCTTTTTTTTGTTTTAATGTTAAAATAAAGTAAGATAAGCATTGTTTTTATCAGATCACAGGGTATAAATGTAAGGAAATTGTAATAATTAGGTAATTTCCTACTTATGTTTTTGACGATTTCAGCAGTTCATCGAGATAGTTTTACAGTTCATCGAAAAGTCGTTATGTTATTGTAAAATAGGTATTTATACTTGATTTGATTTTCGATAAGTTTTCTAATTTTGGTCATGAAGAAAGAGAATAAGTCCTCTGATTTTATTTTCGAATGACGTTTTTTTGATGGCTCGATTTCCCCCAAATCACACTGACCTACATAATAAGTTGTATTAATAACCAATTAAATATATCTATTATGAAAAAAGTAATTTTAAGCATCTCAGCGATGCTATTTGTAGGGGCTGCAGCAATTGCGCAGGGAAACACTTCATCAGTGAATCAGGTAGGAAACTCTGACATTGGTATTGTAAATCAAAATGGAGGAACAAATGATTCCAAAATTGATCAATTAGGAGATTCGAACAAATCAGAAGTTTATCAGGGAATTCAACCGGGCGTTTACAATGCTAAAAACAATGCTGCAGATGTAAAACAAAAAGGTAACAACAACAATGCTTTTGCTTCTCAAAGTAACCATGATAACAAAGCGTATCAAACTCAAACAGGAGACTGGAATAAAGCAACAATCTGGCAAGATCAAATTGCTCCTCCAGCATCAGCATTAGGAGGATTTGATAAAGCAACTCAGGTGCAAACAGGAAAACACAATGAAGCTATTATTGACCAAGGAACAACTGGAAATGAAAAACCAACCGGAGCTCCTTTCAATGCAGCTCAATTGGCAGCTGTTAATGCAGTAAGTGTACCATTTGCTCCTCATAATACTAATGAGGCTACACAAACTCAAAATGGTGATGGTAATTATGCTTATGCTACTCAGGGTGGTGTTAAAAACCAATCTTGGCAAACTCAAAAAGCTCCAGCAGGTACAGCTGTAGCAGATGGTAATAAATCATACCACTATCAATATGGTGAAGAAAATAAAGCTACAACTACACAAGATGGTACTAAATTGAAAGAAAGTACATTGCAAATTGGAAACAAAAATACTGCAACTGTGACTCAAACTGGTGCATCTCATGCTAGTGTTGCATTTTCACTTGGAAACATGAACACAATTACAGTGACCCAATCAGGTATGTAATTTATGAAAATGAAAATGAGATAGTCATAGAAGGTGACTATCTCATTTTTTAATCTAAATCAATCAGGATGAAAAGTTTTATTTTAAATATTGTATTGCTTGTACTTTTTTCTCCTGTATTTTATGCACAGGAAAAAGAAGATAAATCCGACTTTAAACCTTACAGCTCTTCTGTCTTTAATTCAAAAGAAAAAGCTTTTAGTGTGGTTTCGAGTATGGATAAAAAGGCACAGGATAATTTAAATTCAAAAATTCAGTCTGGAATACAAATTCAGCAAATTGGGGATTTAAATAAAGTAAGAGCATTTTTAAAATCAAATGAAACAAAAGTTGCTGTAAACCAGAATGGTGACCGCAATGAATTGTTTCTGGATAAAAATGCTAAAACACTGACCCAGAATATTGTTCAACAAGGAGATAATAATAAAATTTCAGATTTTACATTGCATACCAATTATAATGTAAATATGGAAATGATCCAAAAAGGAGACAATCAAAACATTCAAAGTATTGGAACCAATTCCCTGTCAAAAAACATGAAAATTACCCAGACAGGAAATGGCGCCTCAATAATTCTTATCAATAAATAAATTTAAACATGCGTTTTTTATATCGACATATCACATTCTTATTTCTGGTTTTTACTGCCACAGTATATGGTCAGGTCCCCCAAGACAAAATAAAAGCAAAACTGGAAATTGAAAAAGTAGAAGGTAATGTAAAAATTACCGGTACAGCTGAAAATCTTACCGATGTCATCAGAGGTGCCGCCTATAGAATGTCTGTTATAAAAAATAATAATAAAAGTAATAATCAGTCTAATAATGACCAGGTTGGTGTTTTTACCTTACAGCCAAACGAAAAACAAAAACTATCTACTTCTCAAATTAATCTGTCTGAAGATGATGAGGTAGTTGTATTATTATTGTTTTATGATGAAGACAAGCAAATAATAGCGAAAGATCGTGTGGTTTTGGGTGAAGAAAAAAAAAAGATGTAGCTGTAATTGTATTGCCTGTTGACGGATTTGTGTTAAGAGGAATTATTACAGACGATACTAAAACCAAAATGGGAAAAGATTTTTACGACCGGTATTATTACAAATACAATGATCTTGGAATCAACGCTGAAAAAATAGTCACAATAGGTGAAGAATATAGTTTTGCAAGAAATACATCCATAACCATAAGTATCGACAATGAAGTTATTTATGAGTTTCTGGCAAGGCCGGATGATGAATTTTTAGATGCAGTTGCAGAAGAATCTGTAAATGCCACCTTCACTTACCTGAAAGAAAAAGAAAAAGAGCGCAAATATTTCACTCAGTATTAATTTTATTATTAGCGACATGAAATTTATAATCACCCTGGCAGTATTCCTGCTTATTTCTCCGTTTATATATGCTCAGGCATTAGTTTATAAACCAGTCAATCCGGCTTTTGGAGGAGATACCTTTAACTATCAATGGCTTTTGAGCAGTGCCGAAGCTCAAAATAAGCAAAAGGATAAAACAGCCGAAACCAAAACGCAAACTGACTTAGAGCGATTTAAAGCCAATTTAAATTCGCAATTATTGAGTCAGATTTCAAGTACTCTCTACAAACAACAATTTGGTACTGATGGTATAAAAGAAGGTTCCTATACTTTCGGGAGCTATTCAGTGGATGTTTACCCATCTGCAGACGGACTTACCCTAAATATTTTAGATACCAATACCGGGGAACAAACTCAAGTAATTATCCCAAATCAATAACATGAGATTACATCACTACTTATTTATAGTATCGGGATTACTTTTTTCGGGTTGCGGTGCTTATTATAATCAGCCAACCGGCGTTCAAAAAGCAGTTTTAGGAGAAGGAACTCCTGCAACTTCATTATTAAAAGATCTGCCAAAACCCAAAGAGCAAGTTGTCGTGGGTGTCTATAAATTCAGAGACCAGACCGGACAATATAAACCGCAGGAAAACGGAAGCAGTTTTAGTACCGCCGTTACTCAGGGCGCGACTTCTATATTGATAAAAGCGCTGGAAGATTCTAAATGGTTTATACCCATCGAGCGTGAAAATATTGGTAATTTATTGCAGGAACGAAACCTTATTCGGGCAACGCGTCAGGAATATGTAAAAAATGCCAATCCAAACGAACCTCAGTTAACTCCTTTATTATATGCCGGGGTTTTATTAGAAGGCGGAATAGTTTCGTATGATTCTAATATTATTACCGGAGGTTTTGGAGCGCGATATTTTGGAGCCGGAGCTTCTGTAAAATACCGTCAGGATCGTGTTACCATTTATTTGAGAATGATTTCAACCTCAAACGGAAAAATTTTAAAATCAGTTTATATATCGAAAACCATTTTGTCTCAGGCAATTGATGAAAGCTTATTTAGATATGTAAATTTTAAAAGGTTATTAGAAGTTGAAACCGGATATACCACAAATGAACCGGTCCATATGGCCGTCACTGAAGCCATTGAAAAAGCGGTAGAATCTTTGGTTCTCGAAGGTATAAAAGATAATATCTGGGAAGCTGATGCACCAAAATGGCAAGTCGATAATTTAATAAAAGCATATGCCGAAGAAACCAAAACGGCTGATGTAACCGCGCTTTACGGAAGAGAATTAGAAAACAGAAGAAGCAAATTTGCTATCGAAATTTCAGGAGGAGCAACCCTTATGGATGGCGATTATCAAGATCCGCTTTTACGGCCTTTTGGTCGCGGAGCTTTAAAGTATTTTTTAACTCCCGCTTTGAATATCAGCGCTTCTACCAACGTGGTTAATCTCGCCAACAAAAATTTACTCGACGTAGGTTATATCACTTATGATCTTAATCTCGAATGGATTTTACTTCCCAAAGATCGTTTTACACCTTATCTCTACGCAGGCGGAGGATATGCAACAAACAGGAAATTCGAGAATGCTTATGGTAAAATTCAATACGGTTTAGGTCTTGAATATCTGGTTTCAGACAAAATTGGAATCAAATTGTTTGGAGAGCAAAACATTAATTTTAGTGATAATGTCGATTATATAAAAGCTGGAACCCGTGACGATTACTATTATAAATTCGGGTTAGGACTTACTTATTATTTTACAAAAAAGAAAAAATAGGATAATTGAAAGACCAGAATTTTAAAGACATAACGATGAAGTTTAAATTTAAAAACAAATTAATAATGAAGTATTTATACAAAATAGCAAGCGTACTTTTTTTATTGTTTTTGGTTTCATGTAGTGAAGAGAAAATAGGAGAATCGGCATATGGTACTGTTAGCGGAAGAGTGGTGAATGCAGATACTTTTGAACCAATGGAAAATGTAAAAATCCTTTCAAGTCCCACAACAAGTACTGTTTTTACAGATGCAGATGGTAAATTTACAGTTTCGAATGTAAAAGTGGGCGAATACTCTTTTCAGGCACAAAAAGAGGGTTTTATAGCAAAATTCGAAGCCACAACCGTTACAGCAAACAATACATCAGAAGTGGTTTTTGAACTCAAAAAAGCATCAGCCAATAATAAGCCGCCAACAGTTCCCGTATTAGTAAGTCCGGTTGATAACAGTACCGCCCAAGCTGTATCATTAGATCTTACCTGGACAGCTACAGATCCGGATAAAGATGAATTAATTTTCAAGATAACCCTTAGAAACGACAGAAACAGCGAGGTGAAAGTTTATGATGCTGTAAAAACGAACAAACTTACGTTGACAGATTTGATTTTTGGAGCAAAATATTATTGGCAAATCGAAGTTACCGATGGTGTAAATACACCTGTTTTAAGCACCGTAAGTACCTTTACCACAATTGCTTTTCCGGCAACACGATATTTGTTTGTAAAAAATATAAACGATAATAATGTGATTTTTACTGCCGATGATGCGGGTAAACAATATCAATTAACGAGTTCAGACAGAAATTACTGGCGTCCCAGAAGAAATAATCTGGTAAAGAAAATTGCCTTTATAGGAACAAATGGTTCTCAAAATGATCTTTACACGATGAATTATGACGGAACGGGAATTAAAAAGTTAACAAGTTCAGTGCCTGTTGCCGGGTTCAATTCAGATTATATAGGCTATTCCTGGAATGCCTCAGGAAGTGAACTGATTTATCCTAATTTCGATAAATTATACAAAATCAACAATGACGGAAGCGGTTTGACCAAAATATTCCAGACCCCAAATGGCAAATTCATATCAGAATGTGACTGGAGCGCCGACGGCTCAAAAATTGCTTTAAAAGTAAATGATGCCAACGGATATAATGTTGAGGTCTACGTAATCAATGCTTCAGGAGTGGTGATAACAACCATTCTTTCAGGACAAAACGGAGCAGTGGGCGGACTAAACTTTTCCATCACAGGCCAAAAAATAGTCTATACCAGAGATGTTTCAGGATTCGAAAGTTCAAATTACCGACAGTTAGATTCTAAAATTTTCGAATACAGCTTTGCATCGGGAAATACTACACAAATTATAACAGAGAAAATATCCGGAACAAACGATCTCGATGTACGCTATTCACCAAACGAGTCCGAATTGATTTTCACCAATACCTCAAATGATGGTATTTCGATAAAAAACATTGTAAAAACAACAGTAGGAGTTGTCAATTCCAGAGTAGTATTATTTTCAGGAACAGCAATGCCCGACTGGGAGTAACTTTTAGGAGCCAAAATTTTATAACCAATTTTACTCAGGAAATTCGGCAGCGCTATAAAACCTGCCGAATTTTTTTGTGCGTCAAAATCTTCAATTTTAAATACTATAGCCCTGAGAATTAAAAAAAGGGATTATCTTTGCACCACATCAACACAAACTAAGTTTCATGAGTTCAGATTCTAGCAAAAGGTATGCACAAAGAGGTGTTTCGGCATCAAAAGAAGACGTACACAACGCCATAAAAAATATTGATAAAGGTTTATTTCCTCAAGCATTTTGCAAAATTGTTCCCGATTATCTTACCCAGGATGAGGAATATTGCTTAATAATGCACGCTGACGGAGCAGGTACAAAATCGTCACTGGCGTATATGTACTGGAAAGAAACAGGCGATATTTCAGTTTGGAAAGGAATTGCTCAGGATGCCTTAATCATGAATATCGACGATTTATTATGTGTTGGCGCAACAGATAATATTCTGCTTTCATCCACAATAGGAAGAAATAAAAACCTAATTCCTGCTGAGGTTATTTCGGCCATCATCAACGGGACCGAAGAATTAATCAACGAATTAAAATCTTTTGGCGTAACCATTCATTCAACAGGCGGAGAAACTGCCGATGTTGGAGATGTAGTGCGCACCATAATTGTAGATTCTACGGTAACTGCACGTATGAAACGCAGCGATGTTGTAGATAATGCCAACATAAAAGCAGGCGACGTAATTGTTGGTTTAACCTCTTTTGGTCAGGCAACTTACGAAAAAAGTTATAATGGCGGAATGGGAAGCAACGGATTAACCTCTGCGCGTCATGACGTTTTCGGGAAATATTTAGCTAAAAAATATCCGGAGAGTTTCGATGCTGCAGTTCCTGAAGAACTAATTTATTCAGGTCAGGTAAATCTAACCGATGAAGTAGAGAATAGCCCAATAAATGCAGGTCAGTTGGTACTTTCTCCAACCAGAACTTACGCACCAATTATCAAGAAAATTTTAGACACTTACACACCAAACGAAATTCACGGAATGGTGCATTGTAGTGGAGGAGCGCAAACTAAAATTTTACATTTCGTTGAGAATTTACACATTATAAAAGATAATTTATTTCCGGTTCCTCCATTGTTCAAGTTAATTCAGGAACAATCAAAAACCGACTGGAAAGAAATGTATCAGGTTTTCAACTGCGGTCACCGTATGGAAATCTATGTTCCTGAAAACATTGCACAGGATATTATCGCGATTTCAAAATCATTCAATGTCGATGCACAAATCGTAGGTAGAGTAGAAGCAGCCGATGCTAAAAAACTAACAATTACCAGCGAGTACGGAACATTCGTATATTAATTTTTTTGAGTTACAAAGTTACAAAGGTTCTGAGTTGCAAAGGTTTTATATACTGGAGTTTATAACAGAACCTTTTTTATTAATAATCAGCTTTTTTAGGAGCTAATCCAGCTATCCGCTATATTTTTTGTGGCGAACCCCGCCACAAAAGGATGCCGCTACTATCGGGGCTAAAAAACACCAGGCTATGTACGAATTACTTTTTTGGAGATATTTAGAGGAGGTTTACCTAAACCATCATGAAGTTTACGAAGCTCTTGTAGAAAGAGAAGATGTAGAAGGTCTTGAAACACTTCCTGTTGAGGTGATCATGAACAGAATCGCTTCGGTATTCTCAAAATGGGAAAGAGTCGATGAAAATAGCTGGCAAAATACTACAGGAAAAGGTGCTTTTCAGGTTATCACAACCCCTCAAAGTGTTAAAATCGACTGTTACGGAACCGAAGGTAAAACTATGAATAAGCTGGTTGAAGTAATGGAAGAATTCAAATGTCCGTTGTACGATCCCCAGGTGCCGGAACGTTATGATGAAATGAGTGAGTAATTAAACTTTGCAAAACTTCGTGGTATCTTTGAATCTTTGCGAAATAGCTATAACACAAAGTTACACAAAGATTTCACAGAGATTCTCAAAAGTATACTCCCTACAGGACAATTTTTCTTAACGATTTTTTTTCTACAAATATTTAATTCCTAACGGAATAAGTATTTATTAAAGTAAATATCTCGTAGAGATTAAATGTTGATAGAAAAAAATTACGAATATCCATTTTGTCCCTCAGGGACTACACATTCTACTATAAAATAATGATTATATAAAGTTTTTTTTTAATCTTTATAATAAATTATCCCAATTGCTATCGGGAGTGACAAAAAAATATATGACATCCATCTCTAACTTCAGTTTCTCAGACAATATCATTTTAGAAGACGATTTAGTTTTATTGCGTCCTTTGCAAGAATCAGACGTCGATAATTTATTAGAAATATCGATCAACGAACCAGAAACCTGGAAATATTCCTTAGTAGGAGCAGACGGAAAAGAGAATCTGATTAAATATATTCAGTTGGCGATAAAAGCAAGAGAAAATCAAAAAGAATTTCCCTTTATTGTTTTCGATAAAAAGTCTCAAAAATACGCTGGTTCAACACGTTTCTACGATATGAATCTGGAGTTTAAAACCCTTCAGTTAGGATACACTTGGTACGGTTCAGCTTTTAGAGGAACCGGACTCAACAAACATTGTAAATTCTTACTACTACAATTTGCCTTCGAAACCCTCGGAATGGAACGCGTAGAATTCCGTGCTGATAATGACAACAAACGAAGCATCGCTGCTATGAAAAGCATCGGTTGCAGAGTCGAAGGCGTTTTACGAAGCCATATGCCAACATTAAATAAAGAAATACGCCGTGATTCAATCGTCCTGAGTATCCTTAAAAACGAATGGTTCAACGAAGTAAAAGAAAACCTAAAACAAAAGCTTTAAAGAGCCAAAGGCTCGCCAAATATTGTAGGGCTGGATTTTAATCCAGTCTAGCAAGGATTTACCCATTATTTAAATTGAAATTTTAAATTCCAAAAGTTTGAAATTTAACAATCCTATCCATCATGCAAAATAAGATCCTGTTCCTTTCTTAGTTTGGCAGTTAAATTATCGACATACGTTTTTATTTTTGGCGGTAAAGAATTCCAGTTAGCATCTTTTTTGAAACTTCTGCAATAATCAAGAACACATTCTACGGCGCGAATTGCATACTTTTTGTTTTTATAAACCGTAATAATTTTAACCCTTCTTATTTCATTATTTTCATTTCTGGTTCCGTAAACAATTACAGGATCGATGTAGCCATCGCCGTCAAGATCTTTGGTGCTGCAATATTTGGTCCAGAACCAAACATTGGTTTCTTTAGGTTCAGTAATTTCAAGTAAATCATTAATGCGCCATTTTTCAAGAAAACCACCATGATCGCTCATTGTATAAATCGCCTGAATTTTGGTGTTTAAAGTATCTTTTTTAGTAATATTTTTTTGGTTTTCGCACAAAAGCAAATTATAAACCCCAGCCTTATCAGAACATTCAAAAGCTTTATAAATAGGGAAATCCGAAACCTGATCGAGTTCTCTTTCTTTTATCTCGCTTTTTGTTAATTTATAACTTTCTGTTTTTTGCGAAAAGCTTAATAAGGAATAAGAAAACAACAGAAATAAAAAATATTTTTTCATGTGTAGCATTGCATTTTTTGGATCAATCAAAGATATTTAAAAGCTTTTTATTGCAGTAAATTTTATATTTTTTAAAAAGCAGATTTTGTTGTATTTTTCTAACCTGGAATTATTAGAAAAACGTTTTAGTAAGTACCTGATACTGTTTTGTAGAAATTATAATGTTTAAAAAAACACCTAATGAATAGAATAAATTACAAAAGTTTTCTCTTTGGATTCTCCTTTTTAGTGATTGGCTTTGGAGTAAAAGCTCAGAAAAAAGCAATAGAAAAACGTAATCTAATTCAGTATGTTGATCCCATGATTGGTACGGCTAAGATGGGACATACCTATCCGGGCGCAACCGTTCCATTTGGGAGCGTACAGCTAAGTCCGGAAACCGATACCATTGCGTACAGTTTAAACGGGAAATACAACGGGGATGTCTATAAATATTGTGCGGGATACCAATACGAAGACAAAACAATTGTAGGTTTTAGCCATACCCATTTTAGCGGAACAGGTCATTCTGATCTGGGAGATTTTTTAATTATGCCTACAACAGGAAAATTGCAACTGAATCCCGGAGTAGCTTCAAAACCATTATCAGGTTATCGATCAGCATTTTCTCATTCGACCGAAAAAGCAGAACCGGCTTATTACAGTGTAATGCTGGAAGATCATAAAATAAAAGCAGAACTTACAGCAACTACGCGTGTGGGAATGCATCAGTACACATTTCCAAAGTCCGATCAAGCACATATTATTCTGGATCTGACTTCCGGAATTTACAATTACGATAAAAAGAACGTCTGGACCTTTGTTCGTGTTGAGAATGATACTTTGATTACCGGATATCGCCAAACTAACGGATGGGCGAGAACCAGAACGGTTTATTTTGCGATGTCATTCAGTAAACCCATTAAAAGTTACGGACAAGCAGCACTGGAAAAAAGTGTCTACAGAGGCTTTTGGGGAAGATTCGATCAAACGAAGAATTTCCCGGAAATGGCAGGTCAAAACTTAAAATTGTTTTTTGATTTTAATACCCAGCAAGGAGAGAAGATCAAAATAAAGATGGCTTTATCTCCTGTAAGTTCTGCCGGTGCACTGGAAAATATGAAAAAAGAAGTTCCGGGCTGGGATTTCGAAAAAGTAAAAAAACAAAGTCAGGAAGTCTGGAACAACGAATTGAATAAAATTCAGGTAGAAACCATTCAGAAAGAGGATTTGGTAAATTTCTATACCTCTATGTATCATGCCTTTTTGGGACCAACAGAATACATGGATTTAGATGGCAATTATAAAGGTTTGGATATGAACGTTCATAAAGCTGAAGACTTTACAAATTACACCAGTTATTCGTTATGGGATACTTACAGGGCTTTGCATCCTTTGTTCAATTTGGTACAGCCAGCCCGAAACTCAGATATGATTAGTTCGATGTTGGCGCATTCAGACCAAAGTGTACATAAAATGTTGCCGATATGGTCGCACTATGCCAATGAAAACTGGTGTATGATAGGCTATCATTCGGTTTCTGTAATTGCCGATGCAATTGTAAAAGGAAATGGCAACTTTGATCCTGAAAAAGCACTTCAGGCTTGTGTAAACACAGCAAAAGTACCATATTATGACGGATTGGAATATTATATAACAAAAGGTTATGTTCCTGAAGATAAAAATGGGGCTTCGGTTTCTAAAACTTTAGAATATGCTTATGATGACTGGGCGATTGCACAGGCAGCGAAAAAATTGGGTAAAACAGAAATTTATAATGAATTTATCGAAAGATCTAAAAATTATAAAAACGTTTACGATGCAAAAACAGGTTTTATGCGTCCTAAATTAAACGACGGAACTTTCAAAAAAGAGTTTGATCCGCTTGATACGCACGGGCAGGGATTTATAGAGGGGAATTCATGGAATTACAGTTTATATGTTCCGCAGGATCCTGCTGATATGATTAAAATGATGGGAGGAAACGACAAATTTAATGTTCGCCTTGATTCGTTGTTCAGTATGCATTTACCGGATAAGTATTTTGAAAATACAGAAGATATTACCAGAGATGGAATCATTGGGAATTATGTTCACGGAAACGAACCTTCGCACCATGTGGTGTATTTGTACAACTGGACCAACTCGCCCTGGAAAGCGCAAGACAAAATTAGAATGATCCTGAAAAAAATGTATCGAAATGGGGCCGATGGTTTAGGTGGAAATGATGATTTTGGGCAAATGAGTGCCTGGTATATTTTTAGCAGTTTAGGGTTTTATCCTGTAGCGCCGGGCTCTGACGAATATGCATTGGGAAGTCCGTTGGTTAAAAAAGCGATTTTTAACTTAGAAAACGGAAAAAATTTCGAGGTAGAAACGGTAAATCAATCGGATAAAAATGTGTTTGTAAGTAAAGTGCTTTTAAACGGAAAACAATTAGAGAAACCTTTCCTGAAGCATTCGGATGTTATCAATGGCGGAAAAATTACTTTTTATATGAGTGCGAAACCCAATAAGAAGAATTATTAAACTAAGTAAATTTGCCCACGGGTTTTACGGATAAAACGGTTTTATGCGATTTTTTTATGTCAGACTTAGAAGTCGAAGGGCTTTCACGATGAAAAAGACTTCGACTTCGCTCAGCCTGACAATGTGTAATATTTAAATTCGAGAAAATTTTTGCAATTCGTGGCGGAACAACAAAAAACTTCACGAAATTTGCACTTTAAATAAAAAGTAAATATGAAAATAAATCTAAAATCAGGAATTGATAAATTGCTTTTCGGAATGAAGCAAAACGATGTAAGCGCTGCTTTAGGAAAACCGGACAAAAATTATGTAGATGAAGATGATAATGTGATTTTTGTATACAACGCACACAAAATCAGATTGACATTTTATCAGGAAGAAGACTTGAAATTAGGTTATTTGGTAGCGTCAAGCAATGATTTGGAAGTTTTCGGGTTCAAGTTAATTGGAAGAAAAATTGCTGATGTGAAGAAGGATTTAGCGACTAAAGGAATTACAAAATATACTCAGGAGACTTTTGATACTTTCGAAAACTACTTTAACGAAGATAATTGGTTTATTCTTCAAACTGAATTTGATGAAGTAGTGAAATTTGAAGTTGGTGCGATCATCAACGAAAAAGACGAATTTGACTGGAAGTTTGCGGTGAAGAAATAAGCACAATCTTGTCAGGATGACAAAAAAACAAAAGCCGACAATTATTGTCGGCTTTTTTTGTGGTCATTATTTAGGGGGTAATCACTTCAATATTACACGATAGTTCTTGAATTATCTAAATCCCTAGCCCTGATGGGAACGGCATCCTTTTGTGGTGGGGTTCACCACAAAAGGTACAGTGGACAGCAGGAAATAGCTCCTGATTTTTAATATTATAATTTTTAGTAAAGCATAACTAAAACAAAAAAACCGACAATCGCTTGTCGGTTTTTTTTATGTTTTGAGGAAAAGAAATTACCCTTTTAACCATGCATTTTTAAGTTTGTCTTTTGAAGCATCTGTCGCTTTAAAAGTTTCTTTTTCTTCGAATGGTACTTTTACAGTTCCTTTGATGGTTTGTTCTTTTCCGTCACGTTTGATTTTAATCGTGATAGGATCGTTTTCTTTCCAGTTTTCACTTTCTGTAATCAAATCATAAATATTGTCTAAGTTGTACGCTTTACCGTTTACAGTAAGGATTTGATCGACTGCTTTAAGATTTAAACTGGTAAAAAATACGTTAAGTTCAATTCCTGGACGAACGCTTATTATTTTGGTTACCTGATCAACACCAATATATGGAGCTTGTCCTTTGATGAAAATGGATCCCGGAACTTTTTCTGATGCTTTGCCTACGCCCACTTTAGCTAAATAAAAATCGTAAGGAATTGGAGTTGTTCCCTGAACATATTTGGTTAAAAATTCGCCAACTTCAGGATAAGTAAGCTGAGTGATTTTAGCAAAAAGTTCGTCATCATTAAATGGTTTTTCTACACCGTATTCGTCAGATAATTTATGCATTAGATCAAGAATTCCTCTTTCGCCATTGCTTTTTTCTCTAATGATAATATCAATGCACATACCAATTAAAGCTCCTTTTTGGTATACGTTTAAGTATTGGTCTTTATAAGGCTGCTCTAATACGTTTTTACTCATAACGGTAAACGACATAGTATCATTTAGATCTTTTGCCTGTTCGATTTTATCAGCAATACGAGTATAAAATTCAGCTTCGCTAATTAACCCCTGATTGATCTGAAAAAGGTTGGCAAAATATTCTGTTACCCCTTCGTACATCCATAAATGTTCAGACATTTTGGGTGCATTATAATCAAAATACTGAATTTCTTTTGAGTGAATCGTTAATGGTGTTACAATATGAAAAAACTCGTGCGAAACAACGTCTTTCATTGATTCTACTAATTTTTCTTTTGGCATAGATTCCGGTAAAACAACGGTAGTTGCAGTAGGGTGTTCGAGAGCTCCAAAACCATGGGCATCATCTTTTGCCATGCTTGATAAATACAATAAAACAGTATATTTTTTAGTAGCATTTACTTTTCCTAAAAAGTTTTTCTGAGCTGTCATCATTGTTTTCATCTCAGGAGTAATACTTTCGGCAGTAAATTTTCCTGTTGGAGAGTAAACAGCGATTAAAATATCCATTCCGTTTACGTTAAACGTAGTGTAATCCGGTTTAGAATACATGATTGGGTTTTCGACTAAAACAGCATAACGCGGAGTTGTAAAAACGTCGCTTGTGTTGCTTGCATCTTCATCATTCATTGAAGTTGCTCCCCAAAGTGTTTCAGGATGCGTGATGGTCACTTTATAAGGTACATCTAGTTTATCCTGAAAATAACCTACAAAACCATGCGTATTCACCATAAAGTTGATTCCTGCATTGATGTTGGTTCCTGCCGGCGAAAAAACGTCGTCATTACCAAATCCGGTTCCTTTTTCAGTATCAAAAGTATCACCTACTAAATAGGTTACTTTTTTTAATTTTTTGGCATCAGCAATTGACCATGAGTTATCGTCAATTCTTTTTACTGTTAATGGGTTGCCTTTTGCATCAAAAGCTTTAAAATCATCCGAAAATTTACCGTAATTGTCTGTAGAATATGTTCCCGGAACTGTTTTTGGGATACTATAGATTACTTCGTCGGTTTTTATTTGAGGAGGTGTAACAGTCACCAGTACTTTGTCATCTTTTACATCAATAAGATTAATGTTAACACCCACGACATTTGCGGCACCAGATGAGCTTCCTGTTTTACAGCTCCAAAGAGTTGCTGCAAGAGCTAAGGTGTAAAGTATTTTTTTCATTTATTTAAGTTTAGTTATTTGTATATGACTTGTAAATTATAAAAAAGTTACATTAATAGTAAAAATAATAAAAAAACTCCTGAATTTCAGGAGTTGTGTGTTAGTCTAGTTTATTTTTTATATAATATTTACCATCCAGATCTTCGTCAAAATCATCTATTTTAACAGGCTTTGGTTTTGGTTTATTTGCAATTGCCTTTTTTTTCCACATCTCAAATTTTTCAAGTGGCATCTTCTTTTTCATGATTTCCAGAACTTCTTTTTCTGCCAATCCAAATTCCTTTTTTATGATCTCAAATGGATTTTTTTCTTCTAAGGCTAACGAAACAAGTTTTTCGGTTTGCTCCCAATTCAATTCTTTGCGGTTACTCTTTTTCATCACGTGAAAATTAATTCAAAATAGGGGTTAATGATTAATAGATTGATTTTCAATTTAAGTATCAATATTAATAAAAAAAATAATTAGTTGGTTCGATCTGGGATATTTTTTTTAATGATTTTAACTGTTTTTTGCAGATCTTGATTTTTGAAACGGAATTTGCAATAAATTTTTCAATTTATTGTTTTCTTGAGGTTCCATATGTGTGTCTACTCCGTAGATTAATTCTTCTTTTGGAAGTGTTGTAAAAGTGCCAAAAAGCCGGTCCCAAACCGAAAAAATATTCCCGTAATTACTGTCAGTATAAGGTAACACATAATGATGATGTACTTTGTGCATATTGGGAGAAATAATAAAATAACTCAAAAAGGCATCAAATTTAGCTGGTATAGAAATATTGGCATGATTAAACTGCGAGAAAATAACGGATAAACTCTGGTATAAGAAAATCATCCACATTGGGCTTCCTACAATGAAAACGCCCAGGGTAGTAAATATAAAACGAATTATACTTTCTCCCGGATGATGCCTATTGGCGGTTGTGGTGTCGATCCAGGTATCTGTATGATGAACGATATGAAAACGCCATAGAAATTTTATTTTGTGCTGTACAAGATGGGCCAGATAAGCGCCAATTAAATCTAAGAGTAATAATCCGATGATGGTATAAAGCCAAATAGGAATTTGAGGCAGCCATTGCAGTATTCCAAAATGATTTTCTGTGGTCCAGTTTGCCGTTTTGATGAGAATAAAAGCCAATACGAAGTTGACGATAATGGTAGTGAATGTCAAAAAGAAATTGATTCCTGCGTGCTGCCATTTTCGGTATTTCATTTGAAATAGTGGAAAAGTATTTTCGATGAGCCAAAAGATAGTAATTCCTCCCACCAGAATTAAACTTCGATGGGTAGACGGAATGGTGCTGAAATATGCTATAATATCATTCATAAGTAAAATTTAGATTGATAAAAAGTGTAATCTGTTTTCTATGAAGAGATTAATGTGAAATATAGGCGTATAAAAAAAGAGAAAACCGAATATAAATATATCTGATTTTCTCTTTAAAAGTACGTTATAAGGTAATTTTTTTTATGCTTTTTTAATCAGGCTGATTAAAAACAATAATACCCAGGCTCCTGCAACAGCAATTAAAATTTGCCAAAGAATTCCGCCTCCGCCAATGCCAAGATTTCCGGCAATCCAGCCGCCAATGATCCCGCCTATAATTCCGACGATGATATTACCCAATAATCCAAAACCTGCGCCTTTCCAGATTTGGCCAGCAAGCCATCCGGAAATTGCACCTATAAGTAAAAAATATAAGAATGCCATATGATGTTTTTTTTAGTTTAATTGAATTTGATTAAGCTGCGTCGTGATTTTGTAATAATGTTTTGTATAAAAACCCGGCTACAATTGCGCCTAAAATTGGTGCAACCCAAAATAACCAAACTTGTGATAATGGCTCACCTCCCGTAAAAATTGCCTGAGATAAAGATCTTGCAGGGTTTACAGAAGTATTGGTAATTGGAATACTGATTAAGTGAATTAAAGTTAATGCCAAACCAATTGCTATACCGGCAAATCTTCCGTTTGCAAATTTATCTGTAGCGCCAAGGATTACTAATAAGAAAAATAATGTAAGCACAAATTCAGCGATAAATGCTGATGCTAACGAATATCCGTCAGGTGAGAATGCTCCGTAACCGTTTGAAGCAAAAGCTCCGGCTTGTGTGTTATTGATTGCATTTCCTGCTTTTCCTGACCAGATGATGAATAATGTTCCTGCCGCAGCTAGTGCGCCAACACATTGTGAAATGATGTAAGGTGCAAGGTCTTTTGCCGGAAATCTTCCGCCGGCCCATAAACCAAATGATACTGCCGGATTAAAATGTCCACCAGAAATATGCCCTACAGCATATGCCATTGTTAGTACTGTTAAACCGAAAGCTAATGCAACTCCAGCGAATCCAATTCCTAAATTAGGAATTCCAGCAGCAAAGAGTGCGCTTCCACAACCTCCAAAAACTAGCCAATACGTTCCAAAGAACTCTGCAAATAATTTTTTCATAATAAAAATAATTTTAATTAATAGTTGATTGTTAAAGGGTATATTGGTATGCCCAAAAAATCAAAACAAATTGTAAGGGCAAGCGTATAAATAAAATCCAATTTGGTAAACCAAAACTTGCTTTTTTATTTTGATACATGAAAAGATTTGCAGGAAAGACTGCAATTAGTAATGCAATAATTCCCCAGGCAGCAAAATTTGTTGTGCAATTAACCATTAGGAGTATGCCAAGAACAACTTCGGCACCTCCGCTTAAAATATTTATTAATTTGGGGTTGGAGAAAAAGGGTGGAATGATTCTGATATACATTCCGGGATTTCTAAAATGATTTAATCCGGCAATAATATAGAGCGCAGCCATTAAATATAAATGCCAAGGTAAATTCATGATAATTAAATGTTTGTCACGAATTTATGAAAAAATTAACAATTATTACATTACAAGTCTCTTTTTTTTAGATACTTGTAAAATAAGTTAATTTTTACGCTTAAAATTGACGTTCATAATAATTATGGCAAGGATGATCAGGACAATTCCAATCCATTGAGAAAGAATAACTTGTTCATCTAATAATACATAAGCCATCATTACAGAAACAGGAAGTTCAAGTGCAGAAACAATGCTTCCTAGACCAATTCCGGTTAAAGGAAAACCTGCAGTCATAAGCATAGGAGGAATAATAGTTCCGAAAAGAGCTAAGATAATTCCCCATTTCATGAAGATCTCAAAGTTAAAAGGAGTAACCTGAGTAGCAATTGCGAATGAAAATACAATTACAGCTCCTCCTAAAAGCATATATAAACTACGTTGTGCCGATGAAATTTCGGTAGCAACGCTATTTGCCGTAAACATTGTTGTAGTAAAGGATGCGGCTGCCAAAACTCCCCAGGCAAGACCACGCCAGTCAAGATCTACATCATTGTGAATGATATTGGTAGCCAGAACAGTACCAATAAGTACAATAATCACAGCAATTACTTTTTGTTTTGATGGTAATTTTTTTTCTAAAAACATTTCCAGTAAAACTCCCATCCAAACGGTTTGCATTAATAAAACAATACCAATAGAAACCGGAATGTATTTTACTGCCAGATAGTAGAATAAACTTGTCATACCTAATGATGTACCGGCAAGCATTAAACTGAATATATTTTTTTTGGTCGCTTTTACAACCTTATCTTTGTGTTTTGCTTTTTGAAAAGCGTTTATCAATAAAATACCAATGATTCCTAATATAAATTGAGATGTGGTTACTTCGGCAGTTGTATATCCTTCTGAATAGGCCATTTTTACGAAAGTAGCTAACATTCCGTAAGTTGTAGCACCTATTGCTACTAAAAATACTCCCTTTAATACGTTGTTTTGTGACATCTTAATTGATATTGATTAAAAAAATAAAGCCGGCAAAGGTAAGCTATTTTGTTTAGGATTTAATAGAAAACAGGGAGAAACATTATAATGAGTTTGGTTTACGGCCTAATTCACACTCTAATATTGTGAATTTGACAGAATTGGATAAAATAAAAAACCCATCAAGATTTTATATTTTGATGGGTTTAAATTATATTCTGATACAATAAATCTTATTTTGCTGCAGGCTGATTTTGGTAGGTTTCAATTTCGAAAACCAAAGTTGAGTTAGGTGGAATAACTCCTCCGGCACCTTTTTCTCCGTAAGCTAAATTTGAAGGAAGAAAGAAGATTGCTTTTTCTCCATCAGTCATCATATCTAATGCTTCGATGAAACCAGGGATCATTCCGTCTTTTTTACCCACTGTAAAAGGAAACGCCTGATATCCTTTTTGGGCATCGCGGTTTGCATCGTATTTGCCATAAGCTTTTGCTACGCTTGCAATGCTACTGTCAAAAAGATTTCCATTTTCAAAATACCCTGCATAGTGGAAATAAATATTAGAACCTTCGGCTCCTTTTACGCCAGTTCCTTTTTTTGTAACTACATATTTTAAACCTGATGCAGTTGTAGTCGCTTTTGCTTTAGTAGCGGCAAAATAAGCTGCTTTTTCAGTTACGACTTTTTGAGATTCGGCGTTTTTAGCTTCTTGTTTTTTTGCATCATCAGCTAAAACTTTTACAGCATTAAACTTTTTAGCAGCATCACCTTTGCGGGTAATGGTAATTTTTGTCATGATATCATCCTGAACAATTTTGTTTACATTATCCATTCCTGAAACTACATGACCAAAAATCGTATGTTTTCCGTTTAACCACGGAGTTTCTTTGTGCGTGATAAAAAACTGGCTTCCGTTTGTAGCAGGGCCAGAATTTGCCATAGCAAGAACACCGCCTTTTTCAAATTTTAGATCTTCAACAAATTCATCTTTAAAAGAATATCCAGGGCCTCCAGAACCGTTTCCGTCCGGATCTCCACCCTGAATCATAAAGTCATTGATTACTCTGTGAAATTTTAATCCGTCGTAAAAAGGTTTTCCTTTCAGTCTTTCCACTTTTACATTAGGATTGGTTCCTTCTGCCAGCGAAATAAAATTAGCTACCGTTACCGGTGCCTTTACATATTCTAATGAAAGTACAATATCTCCTTTTGTAGTTGATATTGTAGCAAAAATTCCATCGTTTGGATTGGTTGGCGGAGCCACTTTTGTCGCTGCTTTTGTTGCAGGCGCTTTTGGTTTTGCTAAGGGTTTCTTTGTCTGAGCCTGAATATTTAATACTGCCAGGCAAAATAAAAATAGAAATTTAAACTTCATGTGTTCCAAATTTAAGTCTACGTTAATCTTTTATATATAATTATTGTGGCTTTTCTAATAATTGAATTTCAAAAATAATGTTAGCGTTTGGCGGAATAACTCCTCCTGCACCAGTTGCTCCGTAAGCTAAGTGAGACGGAATAAAAAGTATCGCTTTATCTCCAAATGAAAGTTGCTCGATTCCTTCAATAAACCCAGGAATCATACCATCTTTACGGCCTGCCTGAAACGGGATTGGCTGATAGCCGTGTTGTTCTGCTCTTGCTGCATCAAATTTCCCAAAAGCGTTATTAACTTCTTCTACGCTTGAATCAAACAAAGTTCCGTCTTCTAAGAAACCTGAATAGTTAATGTACAATTGAGTTCCTGCAGTTGGTTTTTTTCCTGTTCCTTTTTCAGTAATTAAATATTCTAAACCTGAACTTGTTTTAGTAGCTTTTGGTTTAACAGAAGCAAAATAAGCTACTTTTTCTTTTTGAACTCCGGCGTATTTGCCTTTTTCTTTAGCAATTTCAGAGAAATAATCGTGAAATACTTTTACAGCATCAAACTTTTTAGCCGCTTCACCATTTCTGATAATAGTTACGGCAACAATAGTATCGCCTTGTTTTACCTGATTTACTACTTCCTGACCTTTGTCTACAACATGTCCAAAAATAGTATGTTTTCCGTCTAACCATGGAGTTTCAACGTGCGTGATAAAAAACTGACTGCTGTTTGTTCCGGGGCCATTATTGGCCATTGCCAAAACTCCTGCTTTGTCAAATTTTAAATCCGTGATTTCATCTTTAAATTTATATCCAGTATCTCCTGAACCAGTTCCTTCAGGATCTCCAGTCTGAATCATGAAATTTTCAATAACTCTATGAAATTTTAATCCATTAAAAAAAGGTTTATTTTTTAGATAGTCTTTTGTTACAAACTCGTTTTTACCTTCGGCTAAAGTGACAAAGTTAGCGACAGTAACAGGTGCTTTTGTATAATCTAATTCAACAATAATATGCCCTTTATTGGTTTCAATATCTGCATATAGACCATCAGGTAGGTTGCTGTGCTCGTCTTTACAAGAATATAATGAGCTAACGGTAACAGCAAGTAATAATAGAATACTCTTTTTCATTTTTAAAATGTTGTTTTATGGGTTTATTGTATCTTTTTTAGTTGGAGCTGCAGGTTTTGGCGCTACAGTTTTTGGAGCAGTTGGAGTTGGAGTCTGACCCGCTGCAGGCGTTGGTTTAGCTGCTGGATCCGGTACAAAATTACGAAGTGTAACAGTACAAATTAAGGATTGATTGGTTCCTATTTTTTTGTTGTCTCCATGATATCCATAGGCAATATGCGAAGGAAACAGGAAAGTTACGGTTTCATTTTTATGCATCATTTTGATACCATCGCGCAATCCCATCATGATTTCCTGTTTGTCTACATAATAAGTTTGTGGACCAAGATCAGCTTCAGAATAAATAATTTTGCCTTCTATGTCTTTTACTTCCAGATTAAAATAGGCAATATCTCCTTTTTTAGGTGTCGAAAGATCTGTTGTGTTTTTTTCGTCGTAATACAGCCAATATCCTTTTCTGGTAGCGTAATATTTTATTTTTGGATTACTCTTGATTATTTTTTTTATAACATCTTCTTCGTTGGCCACTAACTTTTTGTTTCTGTCCACCGATTTTTTCATGAAAGTACCGGAAGCCTGAGATATAGGTCTTCTGGCTTCTTCGTGTTGTTTACAACTTACCCATAAAACAGCAAAAAGTAGGGTGTAAATGCTTAGTTTTAAGTAGTTCATATAAGGTTATATTTTTAGTTTATTTACTAAATCTTCAAATTTTTTCAAGGTTTCTGCCATCGAAACGTCAGATCTTCCGCCGGCCGCATTGCTATGTCCCCCACCATTAAAGTGATCTCTGGCAAATTGGTTCACGTCGAATCCTCCTTGTGAACGAAACGAAATCTTGATGATTTTCTCGTCTTTATTTTCGATAAAAATAGCAGTAAAAACAATACCTTTTATACTTAATCCGTAATTAACGATTCCTTCAGTGTCACCTTTTACATAATCAAAGGAATCCAGTTCTGCCTGAGTAAGCGAAGTATAAGAAGTTTTATGTTCTGTAAGCACTTTCATATTTTGTAAAGCACGACCTAATAATTGCAAACGGCTGTATGAACTATTATCAAATAATAAAACAGGAATCTGAGTGTTTTCGACTCCTAGATCAATTAGCTCGGCAATGATTCTGTGCGTGTTTCCTGTTGTTCCCGGAAAACGGAAAGAACCGGAGTCGGTTAATATTCCGGTATAGATGCAAGTAGCAATGGTTTTGTCTAAATCTTCTTTTTTTCCTAAGAAAGAAATGAAGTTATAGATCATTTCGCAAGTTGATCCAAAAGAAGTATCAGAATAGGTATAAGCGGCATAATCATCCGGTTTTTGGTGGTGGTCGATCATGATAAACGGAGCCGTTAGTTTTGCTAAAGTATGTTCCATTTCGCCTGTACGGTGAAAAGCATTAAAGTCTAATGTAAAAATCAGCTCAGCTTCTTCTAATATTTTGGTGCAGTTTTCAGTGTCTTTTTCGAAAATTTTTACGGTTTCAGAACCTGGTAACCAGGCTAAAAAATCAGGAAAATCATTGGGAGCAATCACAGTTGGCTGGTGATTGTTTTTTAATAAAAAATGGTATAAACCTAGGGTTGAACCCATAGCATCACCGTCAGGACCTCTATGCGGAATTATGGCGATTTTCTTTGGGGTGGCGAGTAACAATCGTATCGCTTGAATATCTTGTATTTTCATAGTGTGCGAATTTACATTTTTTTAATGTAATGTTGAAATCATTTTACAGATTAACACACTTTTATTAGTTGACAGTTTTCGGTCGCTTCCGATAGCTATCGGGATCAGTCTCAGTTTTTCAGTTTTCTGAAATAGAGTTGATTGTACAAATGCGATAATTGTGCGCAGATGAAACGGATTCGCTAAAGCAAAAACGCGGATTTTAAACGGATTTTTTCTTTTTGGAATTTAAATTTATACGCAGATAAAACGGATTCGCTAAAGCGAAAACGCAGATTCAAACGGATTTTTTTATTTTGAAAATTGAAATTCTTGCTAATACTTGAATTTAGAATTTTAATTTTAATTTGAAATTTAAAAATTAGAATTTAATCTCTGATACAGCTTATATTTTGCTCCTTTGACAATTTGCGATTTATAAATCCCCACAGAACCTGATGAAAAGTACGCTATTGTACATGCAATGGCGATAAATATTCCGGGTTGAATGCCAAAAAGTTCCATACCCATAATGGTACAGGCGATAGGAGTGTGGGTTGCGCCTGAAAATACAGCTACAAACCCCAAACCTGCCAGAAGCGCTATTGGTAGCGGAATTATTAGCGATAAAGCACTTCCTAAAGTGGCGCCTACAAAAAATAACGGAGTTACTTCGCCGCCTTTAAAACCTGCCCCTAAGGTAAATCCTGTGAATAGAATTTTAAGTAAAAAATCATACCACGCATTGGCATTCGAAAAGGAATCTACAATTACCGGAACACCTAATCCTGCAAATTTTGTAAACCCAAAACCTGCAATGGCGATCGCCAGAACTACTCCTCCTGTAAAAGGGCGTAGTGGCGGATATTTTATTTTAGCAAAAAGAGATCCCCAAAAATGAGTGCTTCTGGAAAATAATAAAGCTGCAAGACCGGATAAAATGCCAATAAAAATTGCATAAAATAAATTCGTAAGAGTAATTTCTGGAACAACAGGAATGTTGTAATGTGTATGTTTTACCTGCCAGAATTCTACCGTAAAATAAGCAGCGTAAGCCACTAAAAAGGATAGAATAATACTTTTAAAATTGATTTTACTGAAATATAAAACCTCCAAAGCAAAAATTGCCCCAGCCAACGGAGTTCCAAAAACCGATGCGAACCCGGCACTGATTCCGAGGATAATTAGAATCTTTCTTTGGGAATGATCTAAATTAAAAATCTTGGTGAATTGATCTGCAATGGCGCCTCCCATTTGAACGGCTGTACCTTCGCGACCCGCAGAACCTCCAAATAAATGGGTTAGTAAAGTTCCTAAAAGTACCAAAGGAGCCATCTTAAACGGAATAACCTTCTTGGGATTTTCGTATTCTTCCAGTAATAAATTATTGCCCTTTATGACAGATTCTCCCCAATAATAGTAACTCAGTCCGACTAATAATCCTCCAAAAGGCAATAGCCAAATAATACAGTCGTGGTGAATTCTAAATTGTGTAACCCACTCTAAAGCAACCAAGAAAAAAGCCGAAGCAGATCCGGACAAAATACCTATCAAAACACAAATGAGAATCCATTTGAAAATCGTAAAAAGTATTTGTTTTGGGTTTTGAAAGCTCATTAAATTTAGTTTTTTGCCACGAATTTCACGAATTATCACGAATTTTAAATTTTAAAATTTGTGATCAAAAATAATCTTTTAAATCTTTCTAATCTGTGGCAAAAAAATAATTTGCGAAAATTAGTGAAATTCGTGGCTAAAAAAATATTACTGCACAACAGCTGTAAATTCAATTTCAACTAAATATTCTGGTGCAACGAGTTTACTGATTTCATAAAAACCTGTTGTAGGTTTTACATCTTTAAAAAATGAAGCGTGAGCTCTTGCTACTTCTTCAAAAGTAGAAATGTCAGTAGTGAAAATACGCGTTCTAATTACGTCTTTCATTCCAACATTCAAATCTTCCAAAACTTTTTCAACACGTTCCAGGATGTTATAGGTTTGAGCATAAGCATCATCGGCTTTTACTTTTTCACCATCAACAATAGCCACAGTTCCTGAAACTTCAATAATATTACCAATTCGTACTGCACGGCAATATCCCATTTTGTCTTCCCAAGGTGATCCTGTTAAGATGTTTTCTCTTTTCATTTCTTCTAATTTTATTGAATTTGTTTTTTCGATTTAAAATCAAATTCCGGTTAGTTAATTTCGTTGCAATTTATAAAATATGCAGATGAAAAAGAGTATTATGGAGTTGAAATCATTTCTTATATCTTTCTTTTTTTGTGATATTTTGAGGAGTAGATCTTCTTTTTCTTTTGCCACAGATTTCACGGATTAAAATGATTAATGCTGTAGATATTTTTTTGTCATGAATTTTATAAATTAAGTGAATTAAAATTAGTGAGAATTAGTGTAATTCGTGGCAGTAATTAAATAATCATTACAATCATTTTAATCTGTGGCAAAAAAAAACTTACTCAATTTGATGCTGTTCGTAAAGGCGAAGTTTATTTTGAGTTACAGTAAGATTTTGCTGCAATACTTCGATTTTGTCCAAAAGATTTGCAATGACATCAATACCCTCTAAATTGATTTTTAGATCATAATGCAGACGAATCATTTTTTCTACGGCGGGTAATTGTTCCGGTTGTAAATATTCGTCTTCTTCCAGAAAAATAATTTTCACCAAACCATAATTATGAAGCTCCGTTATAAAAGTGTTTTCAATTTCGTGATACATACAAAATTGTTTTATTTGAATTAAGTTTTTACTATTCATGATTTCTTAATTTAGCTAATTCTTCGAATAATTCTTTTTCTTTTGCCGATAATTTGGTCGGAAGTTTTAAAGTATAGGTAATGTATAAATCACCAAACTGATTGTCTTTTTTATACACCGGAAAGCCTTTTCCTTTTAGTTTTACTTTTGTTCCGGGTTGTGTTTCCGGAGCTACTTTTATTTTTACTTTTCCGTCAAAAGTGTTTACATAGATTTCTCCACCTAAAATGGCTGTGTATAAATCAAGGTCAACATCGGCATATAAGTTATTGCCTTCGCGTTTAAAATCTGAATTATTATCAATTAAAAAAGTAATATACAAATCACCATTTGGTCCATCATTTGCTCCGGGAGCGCCATGATTAGGGATTTTTATAATTTGTCCGTTTTCGACTCCGGCCGGAATTGTAATTCGGATATTTTTGCCATTTACCGTCAGATTTTGTTTGTGCGTGGTATAAGCAGAAGCTAAGTCAAGCTGTAATTCGGCATTAAAATCCTGTCCTCTGTATTTGGCTTGCCCTCTGGAGCTTCTTCCACCTGAACCGTACATAGAATTGAAGAAATCAGAAAAATCACTTCCTGAGAAATCTCCTCCGCCAAAATCAGAATAGCTTTGATTGCCGCTTTGCTGTTGTCTGGAATATTGTTGTTGGTTAGGATCGTAACCGGCTTTTTCAAATTCATCAGCATGTTTCCAGTCTTTCCCGTACTTGTCGTATTTTTTACGGTTTTCAGAATTGCTTAAAACTTCGTTTGCCTCATTGATTTCCTTGAATTTTTTTTCAGCCTCTTTATCATTCGGATTCAAATCAGGATGATATTTTCGGGCTAATTTTCGATAAGCCTTCTTAATTTCGGCTTCAGTGGCCGATTTTGTGATATCTAATACTTTATAATAGTCAATGTAGTCCATTTGCTTGTATTTTTATAAAGGTAAATTAAAATCTTGAAGTTAGTCATAACTTATTAATTGTCAAAGTAAAAAGATCAATTTCATCTTAATAATAGTATTTTAAGAAATGTGAAAGAAAATTTAATTTATTTAATTTAAATCTTACTATTAAATAGGGTTTTTGTAAATACTTTCTATATAATTGAAAAAATAAACTTACAAATATATATAAGAACTAACCTTTTAATCTTTGAATTAT
Organism: Flavobacterium sp. SLB02; assembly: GCF_009664855.1. Classification (GTDB taxonomy): domain Bacteria; phylum Bacteroidota; class Bacteroidia; order Flavobacteriales; family Flavobacteriaceae; genus Flavobacterium. The sequence continues at coordinate 3,644,220 of NZ_CP045928.1, read as the reverse complement.
GAAGAAATTATCTTTTTTAAAATCAACCTTTAGCTTTGCGCTTTTGATCTTTATGTCAATTTCAATAACAAGTTGTAGTTCAGGTAGTTATAATGATGATGCATCATCAGGTACTGCATTTAATCCAGTAAATTTTTCACTAACCATTACAAAGAAAGAAGTGGCTGCAACTGTTGGTTTAATGATTACATACGACTTAAAAAATATTTCAAAAGATGCATATAATGATTATACGCAAGGTTCTTTTTCTGTAAAGTTTACTGTTAAAGGTACCGATGGAGAGACATTTCAGGATATTGTGAGTATGGATTATATTGACGCAGGAATTACTTTCTGTGGATTAACTTTTCTTGATTATAGTGAAGTAAAAACTTTAGATCTTTCAACATTGACTGCTGTTATTATTAAAAATAAATAGCATTAAAATGAAAATAATTTATTCTAACAGTGTTTTGACCGATTTTTTTTTAAAACAAATCGGTTTTTTACAGTTTTGGCAGGTTTTTTGCTTTCCAAAAATTAGCCTAATATATTGTTATAATAGTCTTAAAGTTGTAGTGCCTAACTAAATTATACTATTTTTGTGATGCTATGCTTTGATCTTATAAAATTTTTAAAAGCCGATTCGATAATACTTTCTCAATGAAGCACATCTTATTTTTCATATTATTTTTTACCGCTGTCACTGTTTCAGCCCAGACTGAATTTGGTACAAAATACAGACCTATTGCAGCACCTAAATTTGGTGCAAAGCCAAAGAAGACTCCATTGCCAGAGGTTAAAGATCCTCAGGCTAATCCTATGGATATACCAAGTATTAAAACGCCAAACGTTTTTGATAATACCAGTATTACACCAAAATCGCAATTGCAGGTAGGTGCAGAGAAAAGTAAATTTACGATGTCTACCGAAACTGATTTTGCCAATCCGGGAGATCGTTATGTGCCTAAAATGGAAAAAGATCTGGATAAAGCTTTAAGAGATGCCGGACTAAAAGAAGGCCGCGGGCAACTAGTGAGAAAGAATATTTCGCTGGGAGATTTTAGGACAAAATCGAAATATTTTATTGTAAAACTGAGAGATTTTGGTGCGATCGATGGCGACCTGGTAAAGGTATCTTCTAATGATCAGGTGATTAAAGATCAGGTATTTTTAGAGGGTAATTTTAAAGATGTAAAAATTGATCTTGTCAATGGTTTTAATAAGCTTGATTTTGAAGCGTTAAACATTGGTAGTTTAGGAGGAAATACAGCTGAAATTCGTGTTTATGATGATAAAGGTCAATTGGTTACGAATGACTACTGGGATAATCTTGCAGCAGGCTTTAAAGCTTCGATAGTAGTTACAAAGGAAGAATAAGACACAACGATAGTTTTGCGGCATCTTATTCTGTTTTCTTTATTTTTATATTTGATTCTTTTGCAGTTCGGCATTATTAAAGGTTTTTCCCTCACCAGTTTCTTTTAATAGAAAGCTAACCAGAATTGCTATAGAAATTCCAACTATCCAGAATAAACCTGCTTGTTGAAAATGTATCATTTTATCATTAGCGTCATTTAGCGTTTGCCCAAATAAACGACTGAATAATGGACTTAAAAGCGTTGTTACTCCAAAAGTTATAAAATTAATGGCTCCTGTAGCACTTCCTTTTACATTGTCAGGATTCGCTTCTTTAATTATAGAATACGGAATCATGGCAGCACCAGAACCAACGCCCAGCAAAAACATACTGATTTTCGCAGGAAGTAAATCGGGGAAATACAATAACTGAATCAGGCTCAAAATCATAAATAACGCTCCAAATATTAAAACTGGTTTGCGCTTATTTATTTTATCTGTAATAAATCCTAATAACGGACAGCCAAATACCCAGCCAAAAGCAACCATCGCACTCGAAATTGTTGCACTATGAAAGTCGAAAGCACGATCTTTCTGAAAAAAATCAACTGCCCAAGTCATAGCAAATATCGTAGTAGGAGCAAATAATAATCCTGAAACGATTCCGCATAACCAAGATTGAGGATTGCTAAAAACAATTTTATAAGGATCAAGTAAGCTTTGTTTTTTTACGATAGTTTCGGCCTTTTTCTCAACTATGTGTGCCGGAGTTATAAACCAAAGTCCAAAAGCAACGATTATAGTAAAAATTCCGATAGAAAGCCAAAATGTATTAATGTCCATTCCTTTTTCTATTAGCGGACCTACAACAAATTGTCCTGCCGAACCGCCAAGCATTCCTAAACATTGAGTAAAACCAATGGCAGTTGCCAATGATTTTGCTGAGAATCCTTTACTGGCCAAATACACACAACCCGGAAAAGCGAAGGCACATCCGGCACCCTGAAACAATCGGCCAACCACTCCGCTAAACTGACTCGAGATCATAAATAACAAACAGCCAATTCCTAAAATAAGAGCTCCGGTAAAGAGCGAATATTTTGCTCCAAATCGATCCAGGGCAATTCCTGCGATTAAACTGCAGGTAGAATAAGTATAGTAATAAGTTCCTATAATTGTCACCAATCGAATCTCTTTTACAGAAAAACTCTGTGCAAGTTCCGGAAGCATTACTGCCGGAGAGGAGCGTATAACATAATCTAAAAAATAGAAAAGCAAACCAAATACCCATGCAATAATGTAATATTTAGTATATGATTTATTTGTATTGATGTCCATAAAATGTATTTCTTTTATTCGACCTTAAGCTGTATGAACACGAATTGCACGAATTGGCACAAATTTTTAATGAGTAATTTAATTTGCGAAATTAATTTTACAAAGTGCATTAGTGCAAATAAGTGCAATTAGTGTTTTATTATGTTTAAAATCAGTTTAGATGCCTTCTTTTAGGTGTTTGTAATTGGATTTTATAGTATCTAAAACTTCATCCATTTTACCGCCCAGCATTAATCGGGTCATCGATTTTGCCATACCTACAACTTGTTCCCATTCTACTTTTGGGGGCATTGCCAAAGCATTTGGGTTGGTGAAGATGTTCAATAAAACAGGGCCATTGTGTCGGAATGCGTTTTCAATTGCTCCCTCAACTTCTTCGGGTTTATGTACATTTACACCCTGAAAACCCATTGCCTGAGCAATTAGTCCAAAGTCCGGATTGACCATGTCGGTTTCATTATCGGGTAAGCCGGTCACTTCCATTTCGAGTTTTACCATTCCCAAAGCACGATTATTGAAAACTATAATTTTTATAGGAATATCATATTGTTTAATGGTTGCCAAATCGCCCAATAACATTGAGATACCACCATCGCCACACATGGCAATAACTTGTCTTTCAGGATGCGCCAGAGCTGCTCCAATTGCCATTGGCATGGCATTGGCCATTGATCCATGATTGAAAGAACCCAGCATTTTTCGTTCTCCGGTTCCTTTTATAAAACGGGCTCCCCAAACACAGGTCATACCGGTATCTACGGTAAAAATAGCATCTTTAGTAGCCAGTTTATCAATGATATGTGCTACATATTCCGGCTGAATTGTATCTTCTCCGCCATTATCATTAATATAGATATTCATGTTTTCTTTTACGCTGGCATATAATTTAAGCTGCGCTTGTAAAAAACTATCGTCCGTTTTGGTTTCTAATAAAGGTAATAAGGCTTCTATAGTATCAGCAACATCACCGCACAATCCCATATACAGATTGGCTCTTCGTCCTAAACGTTCTGTGCTGGTATCGATTTGGATGATTTTATTATCACCCGGCATGAATTTATCATATGGAAAATCAGTTCCTAGCAGCAATACCAAATGCGATTCGTGCATGCTATGATAAGCAGAAGGCTGGCCAAGTAAACCCGTCATTCCTATTTCATTAGGATTATTAGGCTGAATACTCATTTTTCCGCGGAAAGAATATCCTACGGGAGCTTTGATATGTTGCGATAATTGCACCACCTGATCGTGTGCTTTTTCAGCACCAATTCCGCAGAATAAGGTGATTTTGGTACTCTCATTGATCGCTTGTGCTAAATGCTGTAATTCAGTATCAGAAGGTCTGATGACAGGATTGCAATGAAAAAACTGAGTAGATATATTGCTTTCAACTGCTTTTAATTCCGAAACATCTCCGGGTAAACCAATAACGGCAACACCTTTTTTGCCCAAAGCATGTTGTATGGCAGTTTGTATGATTCGGGGAGCTTGTTCAGCTGTCATAATCATCTGATTGTAATAGCTGCAATCGTCGAAAAGTTTGATGGTGTTGGTTTCCTGGAAATAATCCATTCCCATTTCGCTAGTATTTATTGTCGATGCAATTGCTAATAAAGGAACATGCGATCGGTGCGCATCATACAACCCGTTGATTAAATGAACGTGTCCGGGTCCGCAACTTCCGGCGCACACGGCAAAACCATCCAATTCGGCTTCGGCTGCTGCTGCATAGGCGCCAACTTCTTCATGACGAACATGAATCCATTTTATTTTTCCGTTTCTGCGTATCGCATCATTAAAATGATTTAAACTATCGCCGGTAACTGCGTAAACGCGTTTTACTCCAGCCTCTACCAACATGTCAACTAATTGTTCTGCAACTATTTTACTCATGGATTATATTTTTAAAATTAATATTCAGATAGTACAAACATTGGTTATGGTTTACTTTCTTAATGATTAGATTTTAAGATACACTTGGTTATGATGTAAAAGTGATTTGGTATGGTTTTATAAATTTAGGGAAATTTTTTAAAGAAATTAAGTTACTAAGGTTCTAAGTTGCTAAGTTTTTTTTGAAGGTACAAAGCGACAAAGGTTCAAAGGAACAAGTTTTTGATCTCGTTTACCTTTGAACCTTTTTTTAAGTCTAAGATTCTAGTTTTTTTAACTTAGCAACTGAGAATCTTAGCAACTTTTAGAAAGGATCCGCCGTCACTCTAAACTTCATATCAGCTTTAACGGTTACATCTTTCGTAAGGGTTTCTTTTAAGGTAACTTTTGTTCTGATTTTATATTTATCGGCTTTAATGTATTGGTCCAGCCTGGCATCGGTACAAATTAAATCGATAGTATTGCTGGTGGAGTTGATATTGTCCTGATACGCCAATTCTATTTCATCAGAATCAGTTGTTGAGATGTACAAATGAATTGACTTTAAAAATGTAAAAGTTTTATCTGAAGGATCAGAAATCGTCAGTTTAAGGGATCTAATTTTTACATCCTTAACTAAATCGGCTTTGGTTTTGTTGTTTTTAAATTCAGCTGAAGAATTTGTAGTAACATCAGGCGTGATGATTTCTGATGGCAAATTAATAGGCAAATTGCTTTGAATTTTTATCGAAGCAGAATTCGAAATATTAAAACTCAACAAATCATCTACAGCATCGCATGAACTTAAAAATACAGCTAAAAAAAGAGAAAGGGCAACTAGTTTTGATTTCATAAATATGGTTTTATCTAAATACGATGTTTTTTGAAGGTTGGATTTTTTTGGGAAGCTTCTAAGATGCTAAGTTTCTGAGTAACTAAGTTTTTCTATTTCAAATGCTTTAAAAAAAACTCAGAAACTTTTTTAGAAAAAAATCAAAATTCCATTTTTCAAATTCGAATATAAAAAGTATTTTTGCGCATGCAACACAACGTACTTATTTTAGATTTCGGATCGCAATATACACAGCTTATTGCGCGTAGAGTTCGCGAATTAAATATATTCTGCGAAATTTTCCCTTACAATCACTTTCCTAGTGATTTATCACCTTATAAAGCCGTAATTTTAGGAGGAAGCCCATTTTCTGTTCGTGCAGAAGACGCTCCGCATCCTGATTTATCTCAAATTCGAGGCAAACTACCTATGTTGGCAGTTTGTTACGGAGCACAGTATTTAGCCCACTTTAGTGGAGGTGAAGTTGCTGCTTCGAACACTAGAGAATACGGTAGAGCAAATTTATCTTATATTAAAGAAGGGGAAACTTTCTTTAACGGAGTTTCAGAAAACAGCCAGGTTTGGATGAGTCATAGTGATAGTATCAAGGCTTTACCAACAAATGCTGTAAAGCTTGCAAGTACACACGACGTAGAATATGCGGCTTACAAAATTGAAGGAGAAACTACTTATGCTATTCAGTATCACCCGGAAGTTTTCCATTCTACTGATGGATCAAAGATGCTAAAAAACTTTTTAGTAGATATTGCTGATGTTCCTCAAAACTTTACACCAAATGCTTTCGTAGAAGAAATGGTGGGAGAATTGAAAGAGAAATTAGGAAATGATAAAGTTGTTTTAGGATTGTCAGGCGGAGTAGATTCTACTGTAGCAGCAGTTTTATTGCACCAGGCTATTGGTAAAAACTTATATTGTATTTTCGTAAATAACGGTTTACTTCGTAAAAACGAATTCCAAAATGTATTAGATCAATACAAAGGAATGGGATTGAACGTAAAAGGAGTAGATGCCGGAGATCGTTTCTTAAGCGAATTGGCCGGAATTAGTGATCCTGAAACCAAACGTAAAACTATTGGTCGTGTATTTATCGAAGTTTTTGATGATGAATCACACTTAATCGAAGACGTAAAATGGCTGGCACAAGGAACTATTTATCCTGACGTAATCGAATCGGTATCTGTAAAAGGGCCATCGGCAACGATTAAATCACACCATAATGTAGGTGGATTGCCGGATTATATGAAATTAAAAATTGTAGAGCCACTTAGAATGTTGTTTAAAGACGAAGTTCGTAGAGTTGGAGCTACTTTAGGAATAGATCCTGAATTGTTAGGAAGACACCCTTTCCCTGGACCAGGATTGTCAATCAGAATTTTAGGGGATATTACTCCGGAGAAAGTTCAAATTCTTCAAGATGTTGATGCGGTTTTTATCGACGGATTAAAATCTTGGGGACTATATGACAAAGTTTGGCAGGCTGGAGCAATTTTGCTTCCGGTAAACAGTGTTGGTGTGATGGGCGATGAGCGTACGTACGAAAAAGTAGTAGCGCTTAGAGCTGTAGAATCAACAGATGGTATGACGGCTGACTGGGTTCATTTACCTTACGAATTCCTAATGAAAGTGTCGAATGACATTATAAATAAAGTAAAAGGTGTGAACCGCGTGGTTTACGATATTAGCTCAAAACCACCAGCAACAATTGAGTGGGAATAGTATTGTTTTTCAAATTAAGGCGTTACATTTGTAATGCCTTAATTTTTTAAACCTACTATTTATGAGAGAATTTTTAACGATTTCTCTTGTCTTTATTTTGTCTTTTAACAAAATAACTGCGCAAGATTCAATTATTGAACACAAAATTCAAAAAGGAGAAACTGCCTATTTTATTGCCCAAAAATACAAGGTTTCTGTAGATGAAATTTACAAACTCAACCCCGAGTCGCAGAGTGGAATCAAAGACAATCAAATTATTAAGATTCCGGTTCACTCGGCAGAAAAAGAAAATTCAAACCAGCAAATTACTCATATTGTTGATGCCAAAGAAACCCTTTTTGGCTTATCAAAACAATACAATATTACTGTAGAAGCCATCCAAAATGCAAATCCCATTCTTGCCAACGGATTACAGATTGGTCAGGAATTAATTATTCCCAATCCTTCAAGTCTCCCTAAAACTGAAAGTACAACTTCTTCAAAAGTTACGCATCAGGTTGTTGCCAAAGAATCCCTGTTTAGTATTGCAAGAGCATATAATGTATCGGTTAATGATTTAGAAAATCTGAACAAAGATATTCTTATCAACGGATTGCAAATTGGACAAATGATTTCAATTCCAAACAAAAGAAAAACTTTAGACGGAAGAGTTCGTGTGATCAATCAGGAAACGGTTTTTCATGTTGTTGAACCAAAGGAAACTAAATTTTCGATTGCGAAAAAATACAATATTTCGATCGATCAGTTAGAATCTCAAAACCCTGAAATCGTAAACGGGTTAGTTGTTGGGAATAAATTAGCTATAAATACTAAGGAAGTAAAACCAACCAACGAAAGCGAAGAATTGATGCTAGCTCTTGCCGAAAAGCAAGTGGTGGTCGAAAAAGGAAAAGCCAAAACGGTTGAACTGGAAGATTTAAAAGACAGATTGGTGGTTCAGAAAGAAATGAATCAGAAGATTATAAAGATTAATGATCTTAAAGTCAATCTGAATGATATGAACGGTTCTAAAGAAAATTCGGTCGAAAAATTGCGTTTGGTTTTGGAAGCGAATAAAAATGTGCAGGATATTTTAATGGCAAAATTAGATTCGTTGGTAAACACGATGAATAATGATTTGGTCGATTTAAAAAGAATGGATATTTTGAATATGGATGAATCAAAAAGATTAGAAAAACGATCGTATGAAAGCATCGGGAAAACCAGTGAATTATCTTCTCAACTTAAAAAAGAATTAGCCGAAAACCGAAAAGCTTATGCCGGTTTAATGAATAAAGTAGAAAAAATTGCTGTTGAAGAAAATCAGGAATACAAGAAGAAAATCCGCGAAAGCGAAAAAAATACAAATGTTACTTCTTTACAGCAGCGACTTTCGTTAGAAGAAATAAAACGATATAAAATAGAACAGGAGCAGGGCGATGCACAAAATCAGCTTTTGATTGCTAAGATTGATTCGCTCGATACGCAGAAAAAAATCGAAGTAAAACGACATATCAGCAAAGCGACTTATTATAGTATGGAAGCCCGAAAGTTTGATGATAAACTGGCTTTGATCAAACTGAAAAAGTATCAGGATGAAGCGATTAAGAAACAGGATAAATCGAGTACGGCTCAAACTTCAAAAACAATTTCGCTGGAAGAAATGAAACGTGAACTTAAGGAAAATCCGCTTAGAACAGACAAAACAGTAAAAGTTGAAGTTTATGATAATCTTAAAGAAGTTTCAAACGGCTATTACTTAGTTTTAGGTATATTTACAGACGCAACGCTAAGAGATAAGCTCATTATGAAACTCATTGATTCTGGCGATTTTAACGCTAGTTTCTTCTTTAATATCAACAGTCTTTCGTACTATGTTTACTCAGATAAGTATCAAAATATGGAAGAAGTGCTGTATAAATGCAAGAAAAACGAAGAAGATGAGTTATATAAAGAGGTTGTTATTGCTAAGATAGAAATTGATCTTAGACAATAATTAGCGGCAAAATAACAAGTGGCAAGAATCTTGCTTTAAAGAGAACTTAGTTACTTGTTCTGAATTAAAAATTAAATTGTTTTAAGTCTATTATGAAATATTATTCAACATTATTGTTCCTTGTTTTTTTTGTAACGTTTTCTGCTTTTTCACAAGAAAAGGTCATTAAATATACGGTTGCGAATGGGGAAACTATTAACCAGATTGCCGTAAAATTTAAGGTTACTCCTTATGATATTTATGCATTAAACCCGGATGCTAGAAGTGGTATAAAACCCAATACAGTTTTACTGATCCCAACCAATACTGCAAAATCGGCAGCGGTTAAAACAGAAACAGCTGCGGCAAAAACGGGCGGTAATACAAAAGAAATAATTCATGAGGTACAGCCTAAAGAGACTTTTTATAGTATCGAAAAAAAATACGGTATCTCTGATGAAGCTTTGAAAGCTGCAAATCCTACTTTGGCAAAAACTGGAGTTCAGATTGGACAAAAACTGGTGATTCCTGCAAAAGGATCAGCGGCAAAATCGGCTGTAAAATCTTCGGTAACCGCTGAAAAACCAGCGAAAGAAAAAACTCAGGAAAAATATGTATATCACGATGTTATGGCAAAAGAAACTAAGTTTTCGATCGCTAAGCAATACGGAATTACCATTGAAGAATTAGAAAAACGCAATCCTGAAATTGTATCGAATTTGCCTGTTGGATACCGATTAACCATAAAAGGAAAAGTGCCTAAAACAGATGCTGTAAGTTCTGCTGTTACAACTACTACCAAACCAGTTGAAACTGCTAAAAAAGTGACCACCTATATGGAGTATCAGGTAAAACCAAAAGAAACTTTTTATAGTTTAGAAAGAACTTTTCATATTTCTCAGGAAGAATTAACGGCGTTGAATCCGTCACTTTCTGAAGGTGTAAAAGAAGGAATGGTTTTAAAAGTTCCTGCAGGATATTTAGCTCCGGCTCCAATTATTCCGCAACAGCAACCTGTTGAAAAAGCAATAGAAAATCCAAATAGCGGAGGTTCTATACAAATTGTAGATAAGGTAAAATCTGAAACCGTTACTGTTAATCCTGAAGTTGTAGAACTAACAAAGAAAAGAGGACAAAACGATCGTAAAAAACTAGTTTTATTGTTGCCATTTAATTTGAATAAAATGCAGAATGATACAACAAGCACAGCTAACCGTATCAAAAATGATAAATTCTTAAACATGACTCTTGATTTTTATGCAGGAGCAATGATGGCAATCGACTCGGCTAAAACCTTGAAACTGCCAATTGATGTGGCAATTTATGATTCGCAGGAAACAAAAACAACATCAAATGTTTCGACTTTGATCGCTCAGAATAAATTGCAGGATGCCCATGCAGTAATTGGACCATTTTATCAAAATAATGCTGAGGCTACAGCCAACACTTTACGTATGTATAATGTTCCTGTGATTTCTCCTTTATCAAAAGATAAGGCAAACCCAATTGATAATTTATATCAGACAATTCCCTCTAATGATGTGGTGAGAAATGCTATGTTTGATTTTATGCGTGCGAAAAACGGAAACATTGTTGCCGTTGTCGATAAAAAGAAAGAATCAGTTATTAGTTATATCAAACAAAACCAAAAAGCTGTTGTTTTCGCAGCTTTAACAGAGACAGGAGGTTTGGATGTAGCCAATTTAAAAAGTTTGTTATTGCCAAACAGAATGAATTATGTGGTGATGGAAACCGGAAATACGGCTATGGTAAAAACTACCATAAAAGCCTTGCTTGATGCGCAAAAAACATGTCAGGTACAATTGGTTATTTTAGAACCAAACAGCACTTTGGATACTGACGAAATTAGTTTTGATAATTTAGTAAAATTGAAATTAATGTATCCCTCTGTAACTCGTGAAAGCGATGAACCGAGAGTTTTAATCTTCGATAAAGAATACAGATTGAAGAATAAGATAAATCCAAATACTTATGCAACACGAGGATTTGATGTCACTTTTGATACCATGATGCGTTTGGTACAAGGAAAAACATATCAGGAAACAGCCGATTTAATGACAACAGAACAAGTTGACAATAAATTTCAATTTTATAAAAAAGAAGATGGTGGACACGCCAATAAAGGAGTGTACATCTTATATTACGATTCAGACTTAACTTTAAAAGTAGCCAATTAATGACATCAAAAGTAACCTATTTAGGAGATTTAAGAACAAAATCAATTCATGTGCAATCAGGAAGCGAAATCATCTCTGATGCACCACTAGACAATAACGGAAAAGGAGAAGCATTTTCTCCAACAGATACAGTTGCCAATGCTTTAGCAAGTTGCATGATGACCATTATGGGAATCAAAGCGCGTGATTTAGGCGTAGATTTCATAGGTTCAACTGCGGAAGTAACTAAGATAATGAACGCTGAACCAAGAAGAATTGGGGCAATTGAAATTGTTTTTGATATGCAGGGTGTTGAAGAGGAAAAAAGCAGAACAATTTTGGAACGTGCCGGAATGACTTGTCCGGTATTTTTGAGTTTAAGCAGTGAAATCGAAAAGAAAATTACTTTTAACTGGAAGTAATTTTAGAAATATTAAAGTAAAAAAGAAGCCATTCAATCACGAATGGCTTTTTTTTATAAACCTTTTTCAGGTTTTAAATCTTCCAGAATTGGAGTTAGAATAGTCTTTACCTCTTTTTGAATAGTTTCATTTTTTTGTTCGAAAATGATAATGCTGTTTTTGCCTTTTTTAAGCCAGCATCCGGGTAAGTATAGCGTTTGCTGCGGGCCAACACTCCAATAACGTCCAATATTGATTCCGTTTACAAATACAATTCCTTTGCCCCAATCGCGCATGTCCAGAAAAGTATCTCCGGTTTTAGTGAGATTAAAAGTTCCCTGATATAAAGTAGGGCGGTTTATTTTGCCTGAGTTTTTATACGCTGTTACATCAGGTACAGAGGTCATTGGTAATTTGTACATTTCCCAATCGCCGGTAATGGTTTCGTCGTTAATAATTACGGGGCTTATAATACCTTTATTGTTGGCATTAATTTGAGAACCATAATTAATACGTCCCATGTTTTCGACCAGTATATCTAAAGTGGCATTAAAAGGAACTTCGATTTCGCAATCGTATTTTTTATAATATCGGTTCAGTTCAGCCACTTTTTTGCCGTTAACATAAACGATGGCATAATCACGTAATCCTTTTAGTTCTAATTTTCCACTAATGGGCTGAGTAAATTTTTTACTGTACCAAACATAACCATCGCCTTGATTTAATTGCTCAAAAGTCAACGGATTATCCTCTATAACTGGAGATATTTTGGATTTTAAATCGGCAAGATCAACCACTTTATTTAATGTAATATTCGGGATTGCGATGACAGGCATTTTTTCCGGAACTGCAGGAGTTTCGCTTGTTTTTAGTAATTCTCTTAGTACATTGTATTTTGGAGTTGCCCAGCCTGCTTCACTAATAGGAGCGTCATAATCATAAGAAGTCATATCAGGCTGAATATCGTGTTCTTTATCGTAATTGGCGCCTGAGGTAAATCCGAAATTGGTTCCGCCATGCACCATATAATAATTGAAAGAAACCTGATTGTCCAGATATTTTTTTGTCTGACGAACGGTTTGTTCTGGTTTTTGTGTCGGGAAAGGTTCTGCCCAATGATCCAGCCAGCCCGGATAAAATTCGGCTACCATATAAGGCCCTTGGTTATTATTAAACTGATTGACAACTGCTTTTAGTTTTGCAATATCGCTTTCGCCATTGGCAGTTGGTAAAGCACCCGGTAAAGCTCCGCCTTCAAACAGCCAGCTTCCGTCTGATGTAAAAAACGGAACATCAAAACCAACATCTTTTAATTGCTGAAAAACTGCTGCGCTGTATTTTTTGTGCTCTTCTAAAGAGATGTCTTTACGTTGCGCAACATAAGAACCAAATTCATTTTCGCCCTGAACCATAATAATTGGTCCGCCTTTGGTAATTTGTAAATTTTTAACCTGACCGTATAATTCGGTAAAATAAGCTTTTGTCGCAGCCAAATATGAGGTGTTATTGCCACGAATTACCATGTTGGTAACATTTTGTAAAAACCATGGATAACCGCCAAATTCCCATTCGGCACATACATACGGACCTGGTCTAAGAATGACAAATAAACCTTCTTCCTGCGCCGTTTTAATGTATTCTGCTAAGTTTTTATTACCGGTTTTAAAGTCCCAAACTCCGGGAGTAATTTCATGATAGTTCCAGAAAACGTAGGTTGCCACAGCATTTAAACCCATTGCTTTCATCATTTTTAAGCGATGACGCCAGTACGGTTGCGGAATTCTGGAATAATGCATTTCGCCTGAATGAATCTGAATTGGTTTTCCATTCAACAAAAAATTCCCGTCACTTATGGTAAAAGTTTGTTTTTCTTGTGCTGTTAATGCTGAAAGGATAAAGAAATTAAATAGGAGGATAAAATAAACTTTTTTCATTTTTATTTGAAATTGATGATGTTTATAAAAAGCAAGAGAGCACCATGAATTGCGCTCTCTTGCCTGACCTAACTAACCAATGAATATATTACTCTGAAAATTCTAATTTTTGTAATTTTTTCCATCCTCCACGAGTGAAATCAGGAATTTCTACAGGAGCAGAACCGTTATCAAGTGAGATTTCTGTTAACGGACCTAAACAAGACCATTCTGCCAAATCATATACATCCATGTCTAACGGAAGACCTTTTTGCAGACAGTGAATCAATCTGTAATCCATTACGAAATCCATTCCGCCGTGACCACCCACTTTTTTAGCTTTCTCTTCGATATCTTTTACAATTGGATGTTTGTATTTTGCCATCAATGCTTTTTTAACATCTTCAGGAACAAATGAATGGGCACTTAATTTTTCGTGATTTGGTTTTACATCATCCCCTAATGCTGCACCATCTAAAGCATAACCTTCTAACGGATATTTGTTGGCAAAACCTTTAGTTCCGCTCAATTGGTACATTCTGCTGTACGGACGAGGAGAAGTAACGTCGTGCTGAATCTGGATTGTTTTTCCGTTTTCAGTACGAATCATAGTCATGGTATGATCTCCGTTTCTAAAATCTTTAATCTCCTGACCTGATTTTTCTTTGATGTAAGCAGGATTTCCTACTGCTTTTGTATCCATAGAAACTAAGAAATTCATTTTATCCCCACGGTGAATATTCAAAGCCTGACAAGCTGGCCCCATACCGTGAGTGGCGTAAATATCACCACGGTGTTTGATGTTATAATCCATTCTCCAGTTGTTCCAGTATTCGCCCCAAAAAGGCTGAAGACCGTGAATGTAAGAACCTTCTGCATGAAGGATTTCTCCAAAGACACCTTGCTGTGCCATGTTTAATGTCGTTAATTCGAAGAAATCGTAAACGCAATTTTCAAGTTGCATACAATGTTTTCTTGTTTTTTCGGAAGTATCGATAAGATCCCAGATTTCTTTCATGGTCATAGCACCCGGAACTTCGATTGCTACGTGTTTTCCGTCTTTCATTGCCTGAACACCAATTAATGCATGGTGTTTCCAATCTGTTGCGATATACACCAAATCAACATTTGGTAAAGCAGTAACTTTTCTCCAGGCATTTTCATCTCCAAAAAATTCCTGTGCTTTAGTAAGACCAGCTTTTGTTAAAATTTCATTAGCCGATTGTGTATTTTTTTCTGTCATATCGCAAAGCGCTACGATTTCTACCCCGGGAATATGCGTCATACGCTCAACAGCTCCCGGACCACGCATTCCTAAACCAATAAAAGCAACACGAACAGTTGGAATTGGATCAGTAGCCAAACGCAAAACATCTTGCTGACCTTTTGGGCGGGTTGGTGTTTTGGTCTTGATCATTTGTGCCGATGCGATTGCTCCTCCAAACAACAGACAGGCCACTAACATTAATTTTAAAATACTAGTTTTCATAATTGAATTAATTTGATTTGAAATGATGATAATCTAAGCTGATTATCGGGAATTATTGTTTTTTGTAAATTGTTTATTTTTAAAACGTCTTTTTAAGGTAATGTATCAAAATTTATTTCTGGTTTTTTATTGTTTAAAGGTCGTGTAAAGATCGTTTTTGGTGTTGTATAATTGTTGAAAAAACCGCCGTCTTTTAGATAAAAGGAACTATTATCAAGTCCGCCTGCAAAATCCATTCGGTATTCTTTTGCTCCCGTATTATCTGTTGTAAAGCGAGCCGAATTGATCTCTGACCAAACTCCTTTATCGTCGCAAACCCATTGATTATTGAATAATACTTTACGGGATAAATCGCCTTGCTCCGGAATAAAATTTTCTAAAAACGAATGAAATCTTTTTAAATACGTATTAGTTTCGGGACGATTAAAACTAGCGATTAATAGCCATTTTTGCAATTCAGGCGCATAAAAATACGCGGTATATGTTGTTGTGTTATTGTTTTGAGGGAATCCTTGTAATAAAAATTTATAAGTGGTTCCTGCTTTCCAGTTGTATTTGAGATAGCTTTGACCGCCTGAACCTTCATTTCCAAATTCGCCTGTGTGAACATTTTCGCCTTTTTTGAGCATTTTAATTTTATGTGATTCAGGAATACTGGCCGGATCATCGGTATTAAACGGACTCCATACAGAAAATAAAACTCTTCTTTCTGAAGCCGAATTGACCTGGATACCAAAATAGCCTTCTCCAAAACCATTTGCCATAAAATAAGAACCAATTTTATCTTCGTTTTCCGGAACGGTAAGTTCGTTATAATACCATTTTGCATTGATGTTTTCCGGAACCTGATAATTTAAATGTACAGATGGTCCGCGGCGTCCCCAATGATAAAAGTTACCTTCATTATTTGGGACATAGGATATTTTTGCATCATAATCATTACTCGAAATCGTTAAACGATTTATAGCGGGAAAACGATCACCTGTTTTACTGATTCCTTTTATCTTAACAGCAACATAACCTTCCTGATTAATTTTCCAGGTACCAATGGTTACGGCTTTTTTTGAAGTATCAAATTTTACTTTTTTAGCTTCATTATTAATCGAAAATTCTAATTCTGATTTTCCAGATAGTTCTACCGATTCTTCAACAGTTAACTGAAAACTTCCGGCTTTCGAAATTCTGAAATAAACCATAAAAAATTCTTCGGCACTGGTCCAGTTTTCTATTCCGTTATCAGTAATAGTGTTGCTTTCTAAATGTTTAGAGCTGTAAGCATTTCCAGCCAACGGAAGCGAAATACTGGTTTTTGGATTCTGTAAAGGATCTTTCTCGGTGGTTTCGTTATTCTCTGTACAGGAAAAAGATACGAGTAATGAAGCAAAAAATAAGTAAAATAAGTTTTTCATGGTATCTATAGTTCATTTATTTCTTTTAAAATTACCTCTCTAATCTACCAAATTAGAGAGGCTTCAAAAACAAAACAATTCTAAAAATTATGGATTTTGCGTTAAAGTTCCCGGATAGGCATTAATTTCTGACTGCGGAATATATTGCACTACTCTTAAACTTGTTGCAGGCCAGTCTGTCATTGGTAAGTGAGGACCGGGATAGTGACGTGTCATCGTTTGACCATTTCTGTAAACATCATAACCTCTATGTGCTTCAAACGCTAACTCTAACTGACGTTCTTCGTCTACTCGCTGTACAGCATTTGTACTGTTTAATGAGGTATAACCTCCACCAACAATCGATCTTTCGCGAATTATGTTTAAGTTGGTTAAAGCACTATTATAATCACCCTTTTTGACATATGCTTCTGCCATGTTCAAATACATCTCGGCCAATCTTGAAATAGTAGGCGAGTGCAGGTGCGAATCATTGTTTTGAAGAGAACATTTCGTGATATAATACATTGGATAAACACGGTTCAGCAACATCATATAATCTTTTTCGCCTTTATAAGTTTTGCCTTCATATACAATCGAATATTGATTTTCGGCTGCATTTACAACTGTCAGATTATAATTTGTAGTTCCTATTGTTATATAAAATGAGTTATCAGGATTACGTTTTATAGGCTGCTGAATATAGTTGTAACCTGTTTGCGTGCCACCAGTATTGTAAACATCATAAACAAAACGGAAAGCTTCGGTTTTATTTCCTGCATCATCTGTGGTATATTGAGGATCGATAAATGCCCAACGAGCGTCTTTCTTCAAACCGGCTTTTCTTAGCAAATCAAGATATTTGGCACTGGCGTACATTTCACCCCAGCCTTGTCCCTGAATATTAGCATACATTCCGCCAATTCCGTAATAATGATCGTAACCTGAAAATTCTGATGCTACTTGTTTTACAGCAAAAATAGTTTCGGTTTGCTCATCAGAATCTGGAGCGTAAGTATTAAATTTCATGAAGCTGTCTCTGCTTAATAAATGATATCTTCCACTGGCAATTACTTTGTTTGCATATTCTATCGAAAGCGTTGCATATTCCTGATTAGGTGTTTCATATGTTCCACTCATATACAAATAAACTCTTGAAAGCATCGCCTGAGCTGCTTCTTTTGTTGCATACGCCGCTTTTCTTTCAACTGTCATTAAAGCTTCGGCTTTTTTCAAATCGCTGATAGCCTGAGCATAAGTGTCTTTTACTGTTGATCTGTCCGGAAGGTTAAGATTATTTAAATCTGCCGGTAAACCATTTACGATTGGTACGCCTAAATTAGTTTCTGGTGATTGCGAATAAGGTCTTCCGTAAGTACGACATAAATAGAAATAAATCATACCTCTTAAATAGTAAGCTTCACCTAATTGCTGATCCATTGCAGGACTTTCTCCTTCGGCAATCATTTTCATTAAATCACTTGATTGCGAAATAATTTTGTAGCTATTATTCCAAAAAACAGATAAACGACCATTGTCAGGAATATGCTGATATGAGATAAAAGAATAAAAAGAATCTGTAGAGGTACCTCTAATCATGATATTGTCACCCGGATATTCTCCAACTCTGTGCATAACATCAGACCAGCCTTTTAATTGTGCGTAACATCCGTTTAGTAAAACTTCGATCGAAGCTTCTTTATCTTGTTCAATTTTGTCTTTTGTATAGGAATCAAAAGGCTCTCTGTCTAAATCACATGAGGACAGGAAACTAATTGCCATACATAATATAAATATCTTTTTCATGATTTTGTTTTTATAGAGTTAAGTTAAGTCCTAATACAATTTTGCGCGTTTGAGGATATACTTGTGTCGCAACACCAGTAATAATGCCATTTGCAGGAGGTATTTCAGGATCAACTCCGGAATAATGAGTAATCGTAAATAAGTTTTCACCGGCGATGTACAATCTTAGGTTGGCGATATGTAAACGTTCGATAGGTACATTATAGCCTAAAGTGATACTTCTCATTTTTAGGTAAGTTCCGGTTTCTAAGAAACGTGATGATGCTTTATTAGAGTTACTAGAATTATTATAAAGAGCTTGCGGATGCGTTGCGATATCACCCGGTTTTTCCCAACGGCTCCATCCGCTATGAAGGTTCATTTGGTTTCTATCAGTATAAGCACCATCAGAATCGAATTCTGCTCTGGCATAATTATAAATTTCGCCTCCTACAGAATAACTAAAAATAGCAGCAAAATCAAAGTTCTTGTAATTTACAGTGGTAGAAAATCCTCCAAAAAAGTCGGGAGTATAGGCACCAATTACTTTTTGGTGTTTAGACGCATCACCATAATTAGAAGTTTTTACACGTTCTCCTGCAGCATTTGTCGTAAACCATTGTGGTTTTCCGTTTTCAGGATTTACACCAGCCCATTCTGTCAAATACCAGCTATCAACATCTTTTCCGGGAGTTAATAATTTTGATGCAGATCCTGCAATACCACTACCATCTCCAACAATAATTTCCTGCTTGTTTCCGTAAAGACTCGTTACTTTATTTTTATTGGTACCAATGTTGGCATCTACAGACCAGTGTAAATTTTCATTTTTAATGATATCAACATTCAAAGATGCCTCAAAACCTCTATTGTTTACGGCTCCTACGTTTCTCCAGATACTTGTAACACCAATTACTCCAGGCAATGGCACTCTGTATAATAAATCTGAAGTGTTTTTGTTGTAATAATCCAACGTAATATTTACCCGGTTAAAGAAACTAACATCAACACCTACGCCGCCAGTATATGTTTTTTCCCAGCTTAAATCGGGATTAGCCAGTTGCGAAATCAATGCTCCCGGATTTTCATTATAACTTTGAGAGAAAGAATACAAAGGAAGGTGAGGGTACAAACTGTTTGGACGATTTCCTACCGAACCATAACTTGCTCTTAGCTTAAGATTATTGATATAATCGGCATGAAAAAAGGCTTCGTTATGAAGGTTCCATCCACCACTTACAGAGAAAAAGTTACCATATTGCGCATTTGATCCAAAGTTAGAAGCTCCGTCACGACGAAAAGAAACTTGTGCTAAATAACGATTGTCATACGAATAGTTCACATTTGATAACAAAGACTGCACAGCCCATTGCGATCTGTTACCGCCCACTTTTTCAGGCACCGCAGCAGCATCAGTAACTATAATTCCAGGAGGAATTCCAGTGGCAACGCCAGTACTTGTTTTAGAGTTGTATTCGTTCCATTCATAACCTGCAAGAGCATTAAAGTCATGTTTTCCAAACGATTTATTAAATTTTAATAATTGGTTGGTATAAATTCTGTTATAAGTAGAAAAGTAATCTTCAATTCTTCCTTTTACCGCTTCTCCCGCAGAAGATCTTGGATCTGAATAATAAGTTGAATTATAATTACCAAAAATGTAATTGTTTACAGAAGAATATGTTAGCCAGCTGGTAAATTTAATATCAAAATCAAGATTTGCCCTGACAGTATAAGATTCAGATTCACCATAATTCCATTGCAAATCGTATAAATAGTTAGATCCGGTTGTATTCACCCAGGTTGGGTTTGGCGCGTTTCCTACCAAAGTTCCGTCTGCCAGATACGGACTGTCCCAAGGCATATTTCCGTAAAGTGCACCAACTGAATGTTGCTGGTCATCTGTTGTTTCTCTGGTTAAATTTACCTGTGGTCTCAGCGTAAACCAACTATTTGGTTTGTACTCAAATTTCATCAAACCGTTGTATTTTTTGTACTCGTAACCTTTTATAGCACCGGTTTCATCATATAGGCCAATAGAAACGTAGCTTTTAAAGTTATCTCCGCCACCGCTAATCGATAAATTGTAATCCTCTGCAAGTCCGGTTTGTGTACCATTATTCCACCAGTCAAAATTTTGGTTTCTTAATTCTGGTTTCCACCACCAGACATTTTCAAAATCTTGTTTGTTGGCAAACGAATCGTACAAATCATACAATTGCGATCCGTTCATAATTTTAAAATTTCCGTTATTGATAGTAGTTAAGGCTGTTTTAGCAGAAAAACTAATTTTAGATTTCCCCGCTTTTCCGCTTTTTGTAGTAACCACAATAACACCATTGGCACCTTGTGAACCGTAAACCGCCGTAGACGCTGCATCTTTAAGAACCGTTAACGTTTCGATATCAGATGGATTCATGTTTGCCGAACTATTCCCCACAATAACTCCGTCAATTACCCATAAAGGATCTGTACTTCCGTTAACGGTTGTTCTGCCTCGAATGATTATTTTTCCTACTGCTCCCGGTTGTCCGCCACCAGTATTTACATATACTCCCGTAGCTTTTCCTGCCAGCATATTTTCTACAGAAGGAGTCGTTACATCTACAATTTTTTTGTTGTCTAAAGTTTGAAGTGATCCGGTTAAACTCTCTTTTTTAACTTTAGCATATCCTACAACCACCACCTCGTCCATTTGTTCACCCGCTTCTTTCATCACTACGTTGATAGAACCGTTTCCTGCCGCAACTTCCTGATCCTGCATTCCTAAAAAAGAAAAAACTAAAATCGTATTTGCATTGGGTACATCTATGGCAAAACTTCCATCCATATCAGTTTGCACTCCTTTTGATGTGCCTTTTATGATCACATTTACTCCGGGAATCGGAATTCCCTTTTCATCGACAACCTTACCCTTCGTTATTTTTTGAAATGCCAGTAAATTGGTTTTGTTTACCGGAATTTCTTTTGAAGGTGCTGCATTGGTAACTTGAAAACTTAAAGACAACAATGAAAGTAACGTTGCTTTTAAACTTTTTTCAAGTACAGTATGCAACCTTGAGTTTCCAGGTTTTTTTGAGAATACTTTTTTCATACTCTTTGTTTGGTTTTGGTTAATTAATGTGTTTTTGTTTAGTTGTTTTTTTATTTTTTTTAAAATTTCACCACTCATTTTTTCGCTTTTTTGGTGTAATAAAATAGGCCTTAAAAGCGGTGAAAAAGGGTAAAAAAAGCCATGTTATTTTTTTATTCTTCGACGAAACTATAGATTATATTTTTATTAACCAAGAAAAAACACAAAAAATGTGCTCGAACACACAAAAAAAGTGTTCTCGAGCACATAAAATTGTGCGATACGTTTTTTTTAATATAAATTGATGCGATTATTCTAAAAAAAAGCACAAAAAGCACATCGCTTTATTTTAGGCGTATTCGCAACTATGGTATTTTATTTTTAAGGAATAAAAACTACTTGTTTGTATTTATAAGAATATCGCAATCATCAATTAATTTGTTTAATAATAAATCAAACTTTTAAAGATTTTAAATTGATCCGTTTTTTCTTATTTTTTACTTTTTAAATAAAAAAGCAATAAAAAACAGCGATTAGGTTTTAAATAAAAGTTTGACTTATATTAGCATTTTGATAAGAAGATTTTTTAAGGTGATTTTGTATCCTTTGAAATGATTAAAATGCTTCAGAATTTTATTTTTATTAAATTAAATTTTTCCAAAAAATATGCACGAAATTTTAAAAGAATATCAGGTAGTTTTAATCGATAAAAAACAAAAAAATGATGACGCTATTTTGACTTCTTCTTTCTGGGAAAAAGCAAATTGTTTAACTGATTTTTGTTCTCCCTGGAAAAGCGATTCATTTTCTAAAATTGAATTTAGGGCACTTCATGATCTCGAAAATTTCTATTTTAATTTTAGGGTTTTTGATACTGATATTAACATTGATCAAAAAGACAATAGTTTCCTGAGTATAGGAAATTCAGACAGGGTAGAATTGTTTTTCAGGACCAATGAATCCCTAAATCCTTATTACTGCCTTGAAATAGATATATCAGGTCGAATAATGGATTTTAAGGCACTTCCTGAAAAGGATTTTGATTTTAAGTGGAAATGGCCTAAAAATAATATAGAAGTAAAAACGTCAAAGGATGAAATCTCATTTAGGGTTGAAGGCAGGATTAGTATTCAATCCCTAAAAGATTTAAACTTAATTCAGAACAATACAATCGAAGCCGGAGTTTTCAGGGCAAAATTCTCTCTGGTTGAAAATCTGCAATACGAACCCACCTGGATTTCATGGGTAAACCCAAATACCGAAACTCCTAATTTTCATATCGCTTCTTCGTTTGGGAAGTTTGTATTAATGAGTTAAAAAGGTGTAAAGGTTCAAAGTAACAAAGGTTCAAAGGTATTGCCTACAGATTTGACGGATTAAACGGGGTTTCGCTGGTTTTTGTACAAAATTTAATGAAAAAAATCTGCTCAATCTGCCAGATCTGCGAGGCAATTTTATTTTTTGCTCACATCCTTTAACGATTTTAATTGATTTTCGCTTTTTTTTATGACAAAAATTAATCTCGCAAACTGCAAAGGTTTTAATTTATGGTAGAGGCACACAGCAGTAAGTCTTTGGTATTTGAAATTCTAAAAAAAAAAATATGTGTAAATCAGTTTAAACCCGTGGGCTATCATTACGATACGTAAAACGAAGCATTCTCCACATTAATAATATCAATAGGCAGTAAAATCGTTTCCGGAATATCTTTGCGGAATAAAAAATGCTCTACTAAGGTACTAACGCCTAAATAAGCCTGTCTTTTTTGATTTTGATGAATTAAAAAATGAACCAATCCCTGATTTAGGAAGTTGACATTCTTCTCTACTAAATCGTAACCAATAATGGCAATTTTTTTATTTTTTAAAGGAGCTAAAATAGAAGCGATCTGATACGCTTTCGAAGTGGTGATAAAAATTCCTTTCAGGTTTGGATTTTCCTCTAAAAAGGCCGAAAATTTACTTTCAACGTTTGGATGTTTTAATTTTAAGGTAGTTAAAGAAAAATCGGCAATTTTCTTCTCGTCGAAATAATTTCTAAAACCCTTTTCTTTTTCCTGCATGTGAACTGCATTTTTTACGCTTTCATCAATATGTATAATCGCAATCTGACCATCGCTTAAAATTAAATTCATTAAACTGGCTGCCACGCGACCACTTTTATACAAATCCTGACCCACAAAACTTTTGATGGATTCACCTTCAATCTGGTTATTAAAAGTATTCACTATTATTTCGAGTTCGTCGTATTGTTTTACAATTTCGAGCGTTTCCTTATGAAATAAAGGTGCAATTAAAACAGCATCAGGCGATTGTTTAAGAATCGTTTCATGTGCGTTCAAAAAAGATTTTTTGCTTTCAGGATTAAAGTAATGCGTTTCTATAATAACACCATAGGCTTTAAACTCTGTTTTGGCTTCCTGAATTCCGTTTACACACGGCAACCAATACGGATCTATTTCCGGATCCGGAAGCAAAACACAAATACGGTAAACTTTGGTGTTTTTTAAATTACGGGCAATTAAGTTAGGCTCATAATTAATGACGTTCAAAACTTCATTGATTTTATCCAGCGCCGTTGGAGAAACTTTTCCTCTGTTATGCAAAACGCGGTCTACAGTTCCTTTCGAAACTCCGGCCATTTTTGCTATATCCTTAATAGTGTACTTTTTGTCCATATAAGCAAATATAGAAACTTTGGTTTAATTATTTGAAAAAATATTGTTGGAATTATTTAGTGTGCTCGAGAACATTAGTTTAGTGTGTTCGAGCACATTTTTAATTTTTTTCTTGGTTTATAAAAATATAATCTATAGTTTCGTAGAATCAAAACCAAAAAAACAGAGTAAAATCTTAACCTATTAATGTTGTAATTATTTGTATTACAATGTTTTATTATAAAATTTATAAGTGAAAAAAATTACTTCATTAGCTCCCGGCCGAACGTGCCTCTTTGGAGATCATCAGGATTATTTAGGATTGCCGGTTATAGCCTGTGCAATCGATCGAAATATAAAACTAACTGCCAAGCAAAATGCGGCCAATACCTTTGTGCTGAACATGATCGATATTGGCGAAATCAGGGTCATTAATATCGATGCTACTTTCGACACATTAGAACCTCGTGATTATTTTGCGTCTTCGTTGCGGGTTTTGCGACGATACGGTTGTGTGCCCAATGTAGGTTACACTATTACAATTACAGGAGATATTCCAATTAATTCGGGAACATCAAGTTCATCAGCCTTATTGATGGCCTGGATTCGGTTTTTGATTGATGCCTTTGGAGTTGATCACCAAGTTACTCCTGAGTTTATAGCCAAAGTTGGATATGAATCTGAGGTTTTAGAACACGGTGAGCCAGGCGGAATGATGGATCATTTTAGCATTGGGGTAGGGAATGTGGTGTACATTAATACAAAAGAACCTTTCTCGTTTAAAGTAATCAGATCAGATCTTAAAGGTTTAATCACAGGAGTTTCGGGTGTTCCCAAAGAAACGATTGGATTAATTGGCGAAATAAAAGGAAATGCCTTAATGTCTATTGGTATTGTAAAACAAAACTTCCCTGATTTTGATTTGAATACTTCTGAAATTGAAGATATAGATCGTTACCGAAATTGTTTACCGGATCGATTGATTCCGTTTTTCGAAGCTGCACTGAAAAATTACCATTATACCAAAGAAGCCCTAAAAGAATTCGAAAAGCCTGTTTTAGACCTCAAAAAAATTGGAGCATTAATGAATCAGCATCACGAGGTTTTGCGCGATTTATTGAAAATTACGGTGCCAAGAATCGATGATATGATCAATGCAGCTTTGCGTGCAGGAGCATATGGGGCCAAAATTGTAGGCTCTGGCGGTGGCGGAAGTATTGTGGTGATTGCCGATCCTGAAAAGGAAGCTGCCGTAATCGAAGCTATTTTAAAAGCTGGGGCAGAAGAAGCTTATGCAGTTGCTGTAGATCCGGGCGTGAGAATTATAGAAAATATTGAAATTTAAAAAATAAATATGCACAACAATTTAGTTATTCTGGCTGGTGGAGCATCATCCCGAATGAAAAAAGAAGCCGTTCTTGATAATTTATCAGCAGAAGAAATCGCTCAGGCAAACGAAAGAAGCAAAGGTTTAATTGGCGTTGGCGCAAGCGGGAGACCTTTACTGGATTACCTTTTATTGAATGCCAAAAAAGCAGGATACAAAAATATCTATATCATTATAGGTGAACAAGGCGAGTTGTTTAAGGAATTTTACGGAAGCCAAAATCTTAATAATGATTTTCACGGACTCAACATTTCCTTTGCCGTACAATATATTCCCGAAGGAAGGCTAAAACCTTTTGGCACGGCCGATGCTTTGTTTCAGGCCGTAGAGCAATTTCCGGAATTAAACTCGCAGCAATACTCCGTGTGCAATAGCGACAATTTATATTCGGCGAAAGCCTTATTGGCACTTAGAGAAACGACTAGTCCTAATGCTTTTATCGCTTATGATCGTGATGCATTAGAATTTCCGTCTGAAAGGATTTCGCGTTTTGCCATTGCAAAATTAGATCAAAACAATCAATTATTAGACATTCTCGAGAAACCGTCTGCCGATGTTTTAGCTGATTATAAAGATGTTGAAGGCAGAATCAGAGTGAGTATGAACGCTTTTAAATTCAACGGAAGTACATTATACATCCATCTTAAAAATTGTCCTGTTCATACGGAAAGAGACGAAAAAGAACTGCCAACCGTACTTTTAAATTCAGTAAAAGAACATCCAAATACCACTTTGGGAATTCCTTTTTCTGAGCATGTTCCGGACTTAACCGCAAAAGAAGATATTGCCGATGTCAAAGCATATTTAAAGCAGTATTATCCGGTTCTAGACTGGCAAGCCTAGAAAAAATTAACAAAAAATTGATATCTAATTTACGAATAAGTACAACTTATTAGAGTACTTTTGTTTTAAATTTGCAAAAAAAATGCATTAAATTGTATTTTAATTGCAATATATTTGCAAAAGTGTTGATGCTATTTTAGATAGAAAGAATAACTAATCTATTAATAATCAACCAAAAAATTATGTCAAACATTGAAAGCGCATTACAAATAGAAAAACGGAGTACCATTATTCCGATGGTCATTTTAACCGCATTATTTTTTATTCTCGGTTTTGTAACCTGGCTCAATGGTCCATTAATTCCATTTTTTCAATTAGCGTGCGAGTTAACCTCTTCTCAGGCTTATTTTGTAACTTTTGCTTTTTACATAGCTTATTTTGTAATGGCAATTCCGTCATCATGGGTCATCGAAAAAGTAGGGTATAAAAATGGTATTTCGTTAGGATTATTGATCATTGCTGCGGGCGCATTTATGTTTTATCCCGCTGCCGAAAGCCGAACTTTTTTACTGTTTTTAATTGCATTATTTGTAATGGGAACTGGTTTGGCAATTTTGCAGACAGCATCAAATCCGTATGTGGTCGTAATTGGCCCGAGGGAAAGTGCCGCAGCCAGAATTAGTGTGTTGGGAATTGCAAATAAACTAGCCGGATTTGTGGCCCCATTGATATTAACAGCTTTGGTTTTGTCTAATATGCAGGAGTTTACAGCAGATAAAATAGCATTGCTGGATTCGGTTTCAAAATCAAATGCTTTAAATTCTCTTGCATTGCAATTGCAAAGACCTTACCTTTATATGGGATTAATTATAATGGTTTTGGCGCTTTTGGTAAAGCTATCGCCGCTTCCTGAAATTGATTTGGATGAAGAAGGAAATGTGACACATTTGAGTATTTTTAAACAAATGAGAAATGCGTTCAAACGCCCTCAATTGGTTTTAGGAGTAATCACTTTAATGTTGTATTTGTCTGCCGAAGTTTTAGCCGGAGATTCTATAGGAGCTTTCGGAAAAGAATTAGGAGTATATGGAACAGAAGGAAATTTTTATTTAAAATTAACTTCTTTCACAATGTCAGCAATGGTGGTGGGGTATATATTAGGAATCACATTAATACCTAAATATCTTTCGCAGGTAACCGCTTTAAAGGCATCCGGAGTTTTAGGTGTAATTTTGGTTTTGGCAATTGTTTTTATTTCGCCAAAAATAATGTTTCAGTTGCCTGGAATTCCAAACTTACCGGTTGTGATACTTTTAGTAGCATTATTGGGTTTGGCAAATGCATTGTGCTGGCCCGCAATCTGGCCAATGGCGTTGGAAGATTTAGGAGGATACACTAAAATTGGAAGTGCAATTTTGATCATGGGTATTATAGGAGGAGCAGTTTTTCCTTTGTTTTACGGATTGATCACAGAAAATATAAACGCATCGAATATTGCAAGCGGAACTGCTGAAATTTCAAAAAGCGGCAATCAGATTGCCTATTTAATATTATTACCATCTTATTTGATGATTCTTTTTTACGCTATAAAAGGTCATAAATATCGTAGTTGGAAAATGTAACGAGAGGAATTAAAAAAAACTATATCATGTTAAAAAGTAAAATAGACAAAGCGACAGGATTCGAGAAACGATTTGAAAACATCAATACGGTGGTTTTCGAAAATTCTGGCGAAGCATCAAAAGCAGTAGCGCAGGAAATTGCAGCTTTAATTCAATCCAAACAAAAAGAAGGTAAACCTTGCATTTTAGGGCTTGCAACTGGTTCTTCTCCAAAAGGATTGTATGCTGAATTGGTTCGCTTGTATAAAGAAGAAGGTTTGAGTTTTAAAAACGTAATTAGTTTTAACCTGGATGAATATTATCCGATGGAACCAAACTCAATCAATAGTTATGTTCGTTTTATGAAAGAATTGCTGTTTGATCACGTTGATATTTTACCTGAAAATGCTCATGTACCCGACGGACTTTTAACAAAAGAACAAATCGCAGATTATTGCCACGAATACGAAGCTAAAATTGAAGCTTTAGGCGGAATTGATCTTCAGATTTTGGGAATTGGTGGTAACGGACATATAGGTTTTAATGAATCGGGTTCGCTACAGAACTCTAAAACACGTTTGGTTGCTTTAGATCATATCACAAGAGTTGCTGCAAGTAAAGATTTCTTCGGGTTGAGTAATACACCAAGAACTGCCATCACACTTGGAGTGAAAAAAATCATGGAAGCTAAAAGAGTGATCTTATTGGCTTGGGGAGAAGGAAAAGCAAATGTGGTAAAAAGATCTGTAGAAGATGAAGTTACGAATCGAGTACCAGCTTCATTTTTGCAAGAGCACAACAATGCTGTTTTTATTTTAGATAAAGAAGCTTCTTCAAAACTAACAAGAATCAACAAACCCTGGTTGGTAGAAAAAGTAGAATGGACAGATAAACTGACTCGTAAAGCGGTTTTAGGATTAGCGCTTCAGCTTAAAAAACCAATTTTAATGTTGACTGATGCTGATTATATCGAGCACGGAATGAGCGATTTATTAGCTGATTCAGGTCCGGCGTATGATATCAATATTAAGATTTTCAATAAATTACAAAATACAATCACGGGTTGGCCAGGCGGAAAGCCAAATGCAGACGATTCTAACCGTCCTGAAAGAGCAGAACCGGCCAGAAAACGTGTATTAATTTTTAGCCCGCATCCTGATGATGATATCATTAGTATGGGAGGAACTTTTATGCGTTTGCAAGAGCAAGGACATGAAGTGCACGTGGCATACCAAACCTCAGGAAATATAGCTGTAGCAGATGATGAAGCATTGCGTTTTGCAAGATTCGTAATTGATTACAATGAAAAATTCGGAATCAAAAGTGCTGAGGCAGACAATATTTACCAAAAAGCACAAACCTTTTTAGAGAATAAAAAGAACAGTGAAATTGATATTCCTGAAGTTCGTTATATCAAAGGATTAATAAGAAAAGGTGAGGCGAGAGCAACAAGTCATTTTGTTGGTTTAACAGATGATCAGATTCATTTTATGGAATTGCCTTTCTACGAAACCGGAACAATCGAGAAAAAACCAATCGGACAGGAAGACATTCAACTAACGATGGATTTAATCGAAAAAATCAAACCACACCAAATATACGCGGCTGGAGATTTAGCAGATCCACACGGAACGCACAAAGTTTGTCTTGATGCTATTTTTGAAGCGGTAAAAGCTTTAAAACCAAAATCGTTTATGAATGATTGCTGGTTATGGTTGTACCGTGGAGCTTGGCAGGAATGGGGAATCGACGAAGTTGAAATGGCGGTACCAATGAGTCCTGATCAGGTTTTGGCAAAACGTCACGGAATCTTCAAACACCAATCGCAAAAAGATGGTGTTGTTTTTCAGGGAACTGATGCCCGGGAATTCTGGCAAAGAGCCGAAGACAGAAATGCCGAAACTGCCGCTTTGTACCAGGAATTAGGTCTGGCAACGTACGCGGCTATGGAAGCTTTTGTGAGATGGCATTACTAAGTCTCAGTTTTCAGTGCCAGTAAACAGTAAGTTGTAAACTGAAAACTGTGACTGAAAACTTTGTTTTAATCTGTGGCAAAAGAATAAAAATAATAATAGCTTTGCATTCAATAGAAGCAAGAAGAAAGAATGAGTCTATATTCTTTCCTCTTGCTTCTTTTTTTCTTTAAAAAAATGGAACCAGACAAAAAACTTCTCATAAAATTAGCCCACACCAAAATGCCTTTCGGGAAATACGAAGGACGATTTTTAATCGATTTACCGGAATATTATGTTGTTTGGTATCATAATAAAGGGTTTCCTAATGGTGAGTTAGGGCAACAGCTGGCACTTGTTTACGAATTGAAATTGAATGGGCTGGAGGAATTGATTCGAAACATTAAAAAGCAGTATCCTAAGCCTTTAAAATAAAATAGTAAGAAAAACCTTTTGGTATTTCGATTTTTTTATTTAAGTTTGATATATAAAAATATTACAATTTTTAAAAACTAATTGATACCACAGAATTCAAGACTGAATTTACAAATGTGTACAAGTCAATATTTTGAAATTATAATATTTACTAAATAAAAAATATTATAATTTTTAAAAACAAATTGGCACCACAGAATTCAAGACTGAATTTTTAAATGTGTACAAGCCGATGTTTTAAAATTATAATATTTTTTTTATGTCAAAAATTACTTCAATTGCAAGTATTCAGCAAGTTTTTATGCCTAATGTTCCAATCTTTTAAATAACTGGAAATCCTTTTTGATTTTTTTGTTAGTAATTTTCAAGTATTCTCTATTACTCCCCCTGAGTGTTTTTCTATTTTTGTAAAAATTAACATGAAGAACTAAATGGAAAACAGTTTTAAAACCTCAAACTCAGGTGAAAATTTTAGTATTGCGGCTTTAGTTTTAGGAATAATTTCTATTATAGTAGCTTTCATTCCTTGTA
This sequence comes from Flavobacterium sp. SLB02, assembly GCF_009664855.1. Lineage (GTDB taxonomy): Bacteria > Bacteroidota > Bacteroidia > Flavobacteriales > Flavobacteriaceae > Flavobacterium. The sequence continues at coordinate 3,613,578 of NZ_CP045928.1, read as the reverse complement.
TAAATGTGGTGGCGCTAGTTACTTCACTTCTAACTGTAATTTTTGCGGCAATTGGTTTGTTTAGGGCAAAAAATGCAAATTGTCCAACTTTATTAGCTAAAATAAGTTTGATTTTGGGAATCGTTGCATTGGTGTTCTCAGTAATTCTCGTATTAGTTTATGGTCTTATTATTGGAGCTTTGTCATTTTGGGATTAGTAAAAAGACTTTGATTATTAAAAATAACAAGAAATTCCTTTTTAATTTATTTGTTAATAACTTTGAAGTATTGTTCGTTGTTCGCATAAGTGTTTTTCTATTTTTGTAATAATTAACATAAAACACTATATGGAAGATTATAAACAACCGTCAAATGCAGGTCAGGGCATGGGTATTGCAGCCTTAGTTTTAGGAATCGTAGGTCTTATTGCAGCATTTATTCCTTGCTTTGGTTTTGTTGCCGTAATTTTTGGAGTACTTGCAATAATTTTTGGAGCAATTGGTCTGTCTCAGGCAAAAAGGGAACAAGCTTCAACTACAATGCCATTAGCAGGTTTGATTTTAGGGTGCGCAGCAACAGTTTTTGTTATTATATGGGTATTAGTTGTAGTAGGTTCTATAGGATCTGCTGTAATGTCTCATAAAGATGAAATTACTAATGCCATCGATTCTGCAACTATAGAGTCTGTAAAAATACAAGATTCACTAAATGATGTAGAAATAGCAACTGATACTATAAAAGTAGAAGAAACAAAATAACAAATCTCTTTTGTGGAAATAAAATCTTCTTACGAAATTGATTCTTATAAAAAGATAAACATGATTTTTATTGTAATAATCATGTTTATCTTTTTTTATTGCTTTACAATGCCATTTCTAAACTTTGGTTTCCATTCCACCTGCGAAGGAATGCCGTTGGCTTATTGTAAAAGCCGCGGTTTAACAAGAGCCTTTGCTCAAATATTAAGATTGAACTTTAATGAGGCAATCCTTTACAATCCTTATAGTATAAAAATCTTTTCATTTTTTCTGATTCAGTTAGTTATGCGTTTTGTTATCAATAAGATAATACGTTTGTCTAATTGTAAAAGAATACTGATTGGTGATATTTTCTTGAGTATTATGATGTTTATCTTTTCATTTTATAATCTTGTCATCATCTGAAAACTTAAAATTAACAGGGTAATATTCAAAAAAACATCCAATTCAAAGTTAAAATTATCGATTACGAAATCATCTAATCGTTCTAATTAAAATTTTGCAAATTATCTCATTCTCTAATTGGCAAAATATCTAATTAAATTTGTACTTTTGCCAAGTTTTTTACACAACTACATACAAACAACAACAGAATGAATCAAACAAAATATATTTTTGTTACAGGCGGTGTGACTTCTTCACTAGGAAAAGGAATTATCGCGGCATCTTTAGCAAAATTGTTACAAGGCAGAGGGTATCGTACAACTATTCAAAAATTTGATCCGTATATCAATGTGGATCCGGGTACGTTGAATCCGTACGAACACGGAGAATGTTATGTAACAGATGATGGTGCAGAAACAGATTTAGATTTAGGACACTACGAGCGTTTCCTGAATGTTCCTACTTCTCAGGCGAATAACGTTACTACAGGAAGAGTTTATCTTTCGGTAATTGAAAAAGAAAGAAGAGGAGAATTTTTAGGAAAAACGGTTCAGGTTGTTCCTCATATTACAAACGAAATCAAAGACAGAATGCAATTGTTGGGTAAATCCGGCGATTATGATATTGTAATTACTGAAATTGGTGGAACTGTAGGTGATATTGAATCTCTACCTTATATAGAGTCTGTTCGTCAGTTGGTTTGGGAATTAGGAGAAAATAACGGAATTGTTATTCATTTAACTTTAGTTCCTTATTTGGCTGCTGCAGGTGAGTTAAAAACAAAACCTACGCAACACTCTGTAAAAACATTGATGGAAAGCGGAATCAAAGCTGATATCTTGGTTTGTAGAACTGAGCATGAGCTTTCTGATGAATTGCGTAATAAATTAGCGTTGTTTTGCAACGTAAAAAGAGAAGCGGTCATTCAGTCTATTGATGCTTCAACAATATATGAAGTTCCAAATTTAATGCTTGAAGAAGGATTAGATGTTGTGGCTTTAAAGAAATTAGATTTACCTAAAAAAGCAGCGCCGGATTTGAAAAACTGGAATACTTTTTTACGCAGATTGAAAAATCCAAAACATACCGTAAATATTGGTTTGATTGGGAAATATGTAGAAATGCAGGATTGTTACAAATCTATTTTAGAAGCGTTTATTCATGCCGGAGCTTCAAACGAAACCAAAGTAAACGTAATTTCTATACATTCAGAGCATATTAACAGTGATAATGTTGAAGAGAAATTAGGACCTCTTGACGGAGTTTTAGTAGCCCCTGGTTTTGGAGAAAGAGGAATCGAAGGAAAAATCGAGGCAGTTCGTTTTGCACGTGAAAACAATATTCCGTTTTTCGGAATTTGTTTAGGAATGCAAATGTCAGTTATCGAATATTCCAGAAATATCTTAGGTTATGCTGATGCCAATTCTACAGAGATGAACGAGAAAACTCCTCATCCGGTGGTTAATTTAATGGAAGAGCAAAAAACAGTTACAGATAAAGGTGGAACAATGCGTCTTGGTGCTTGGAAATGTGATATTAAACCAAACACTTTAGCGCACAAAATATACGGACAAACGACTATTTCAGAGCGTCACCGTCACCGTTATGAGTACAATAATAAATATGCCGATGAATTGCAAAAAGCTGGATTAAAGGCTTCAGGAGTGAATCCGGATACAGGTTTGGTAGAAATTGTAGAACTTGAAAATCACCCGTTTTTTATTGGTGTACAATACCATCCTGAATATAAAAGTACAGTTGCAAACCCACATCCAATTTTTGTAAATTTTGTGGCTGCTGCGGTAAATACGCATAAAAAATAATAATTAATATTCTAAAGGCTGTAACTTTTGAGTTTAACTCATTACTAATAGCTTTAACGAATAACCTTTTTTAAATTATAATGGAAGAAAAAAAATTTGATCTTAATTCAATCATTGGTTTTGTATTGATATTTGGAATTTTGGTTTGGATTATGTACCAAAACCAACCTTCTGATAAAGAAATTGCTGCCGAAAAAGCCAAGAAAGAATTAGTTGCCAAACAAGAGGCACAAGCAAAAGGTAATAAAACTAAAACAGCTGTTTTGCCAGTTGCTGCAACAACTCCCGGAGACACGGTTCAATTAGCGCAATTGCAAAAAACATTAGGTGGTTTTGCTTATTCAGCTACACTTCCTTCTGCTAAAGAAGGCTTTACAATTATCGAAAACGATAAGATAAAACTAAAAATTGCTAACAAAGGTGGTTATATAGTTGAAGCTACTTTGAAAGAATTTAAAAGATTTGAGAAAAATTCCGGACAATTAGTAGAATTAATCAAAGACAATAATTCTAATTTAAACATTCAGTTACAAACGACAGATAACAGAACTTTAAATTCTAAAGATCTGTATTTTGAGCCAACGCTTACTAAAAACGGTACAGATCAGATATTGACTATGCGTTTGAAAGCTGGTGCTAACGAATTTTTAGAATATAAGTATGTATTAAAATCGAATGAATATTTGGTTGGTTTTGATATTCGTTCTCAAGGATTGAATAAAGTTTTGAATTCTTCTAAACCATTAGATTTACAATGGGATTTAAGAACTTTCAGAAATGAGAAAAGTATCTCTTATGAGAATCGTTATGCTGAAATTTATTACAGCTATCAGGATGGAAAAGAAAGTTATGTAGGTCAAGGTGCTCTTAAAGAAGAAACTCCTGAAAAAGTAGATTATGTTGCTTTTAAACAACATTTTTTCACTACAATTTTACAAACTAATACTTCTTTTGAAAAAGCACATTTGGTTTCTGAGAACTTAGTAAAAGATGAAAAAATTGATACTATTTTTACGAAACAATTTAAAGCAAATGTTCCTTTAGCATTTACTAATGGGGAAGTTGACTATAAAATGAGTTGGTATTTTGGACCTGCTGATTATAAAGTATTAAAATCATACGATAAAAATTTCGAAAAAATTATTCCATTAGGTTGGGGAATTTTCGGATGGATCAACAAATGGATCTTTATTCCTTTGTTTGGATTTTTAGCTTCATTTATACCTTACGGAATTGCGATTATCATCTTTACGATTATCATCAAAATTGCGATGTCGCCAATTACGTATAAATCATTCCTGTCTCAGGCAAAAATGAAAGTTTTACGTCCGGAGATTACAGAGTTGGGAGAAAAATTCAAAAAAGACCCGATGAAGAAACAGCAGGAAACGATGAAATTGTACAACAAAGCAGGGGTAAACCCAATGGCAGGATGTATTCCGGCATTGATTCAGCTTCCGTTTATGTATGCGTCATTCCAGTTCTTCCCGTCGGCTTTTGAGTTAAGACAAAAAAGTTTCCTTTGGGCAGACGATTTATCTTCTTTTGATGCTGTTGTAAAATTACCATTCCACATTCCTTTGTATGGAGATCACATCAGTTTGTTCCCAATTTTGGCAGCAATAGCAATTTTCTTCTATATGAAAATGACTTCGGGAGATCAGCAAATGGCAGCGCCTCAACAAGAAGGTATGCCGGATATGGCAAAAATGATGAAAATCATGATTTATGTTTCGCCATTGATGATGTTAATTTTCTTCAATAGTTACGGTGCAGGTTTGAGTTTGTATAACTTTATTTCCAACTTAATCACAATCGGAATTATGTTTGTAATCAAAAATTATATTGTTGATACAGATAAAATTCACGCTCAGATTCAGGAGAATAAATTAAAAGAGCCTAAAAAGCAAAGCAAGTTTCAGCAACGTCTTCAGGAAGTGATGGAACAACAGGAAGCTGCAAAAAAACAGAATAAAAAATAATAAGTTATTTATAAAAAAAATCTCGATTCGTCGGGATTTTTTTATTTTTGAAATATACTTTATTAAAGTGAATTTCGTTAAAGCTTAAAATTGAATTACAATGATTTATAAAAAAATAATAGTCGGACTACTTTTTTTAAACGCGGTTCTGGTATCTGCACAGGATTTTAATAAAACAGATGCTAACGGAAAAAAAGATGGTGTTTGGAAAGGTACTTACGAAGTTTCTAAACGTCCGCGTTATGAAGGAACTTTCGATCACGGAAAAGAAACCGGTGTATTCAAGTTTTTTGATGATACTAAAAAAGGTGATGTTGTAGCAACACGCGATTTTACTGCTAATGACGGAAGTTCGTATACTATTTTTTATGATCAGAATAAAAATAAAGTAAGCGAAGGAAAAGAAATTGGTAAATCCCGTGAAGGAGAGTGGAAGTACTATCATAAAGCTTCAAAAGTGCTTATGACACTTGAAAACTATAAAAAAGGCAAATTACAAGGTTTAAGAACCGTGTATTATCCGAACTCGAAAATTGCCGAAGAAACAAACTACGTAAATGGTTCGAAAGAAGGAATCTATAAAAAATACGGACAAAATGGAACTCTTTTAGAACAAACGACCTATAAAAATAATGAATACAACGGCGAAGCTGTTTTTTACGACGCAGATGGAGTTGTAGCATCAAAAGGAAAATTTGTAAACGGAAAAAAAGCAAACATGTGGCAGTTTTACTTAAAAGGTAAATTAACCAAAGAAGTCAACATGAGCGATCCAAAAAGTAGTTATCAGGTAGATTCTAAACCTAAAATGAATTAGTTTTTTTTATTTATAAACTTATTTTTTAATTTAAATACTTAAGTTTATGGCCTAAATATTAAAATCTATGAAACTTAAAACTTTACTATTATTTTTATTTATCTCAAGTGCTTATGCACAAAATCAGTCTGATGCAGAAAAACTAATAAATGAAGGTGTTGTCCTTCATGATAAAGGGGACTACAGCGCGGCAATTGATAAATATAGTAAAGCTTTAGAAGTAGATAAAGACAATTTGCTCGCATTATCTGAAAAAGCCATGTCACTAAACTCGGCAGGTAAGTATGTTGAATGTATAGAGGTTTCTAAACATGCTATTTTGACCCATTCGAACGAGGATCTTAAGAATGTATATGTTAGTTATGCTAATGCATTAGATCATCTTAAAAAGACTGATGAGGCACTAGCTATTTATCAGGAAGGAATTCAGAAATATCCAAATTATTATCAATTACAGTTTAATAAAGGAATCTGCTATACTAATAGTAATAGATATAATGAAGCAATTCTTTGTTTTCAAAAATCTCTTCTTATTAATCCCAGACATGCGGGTTCTTTAAATGCTATTGGAATTCTGGAAATGAAAGATAATAGAATTCCTGCAATCCTGGCTTTTTCAAGATTTTTAATAGTGGAACCTCAAACATCGCGATCTACGAAGAACCTTGAAAATATAAAAAAAATATTGGCACAGGGAATTCAACAAACTGGTAAAAAATCGATCACAATAAATATTAATTCTAATGTGCTATCTGATTCTACCAGTTCAAAGAAAGAAAATGATTTTTCACAAGCAGATTTGATTCTGTCAATGGCTTCAGGTTTAGATTTTGATAAAAAAAATGCTAAAAAAACTGAAGTTGAAAATTTTATCAGAAAGTTTGAGGTTATTTGTTCTTCACTTCAAGAGACAAAAAATGATAATTTTGGTTTTTACTGGGAAAATTTTGCGCCCTATTTTATAGAAATGAAAAATAAAAAATTCATTGAGGCCTTTGCTTATATCGCATATGTTGATTCAGGTAGTGAAGATGTTGTGAAATGGCATAAAAAAAAACAATCTGAATTAGATAAGTTTTATAATTGGTCTAAAGATTATAATTGGAAAAATTAATAGATAATATATTTTAGGTTAAAAAAAAGCTGGCAAGATCAATTCGTGAAAATTCGTGCAATTCGTGGCTAACTTTTTTCTAAATTTGATTGACCAATATTTTGATTAAATGGATCTAAACGAGCTTGTAGGACGGTTTTTATTATTGTTTTTCTCAATTCTGGTTTTGTATTTTTTCTCTAACAGAAAAGATAACGAAACCATAAATCCGTTGATGGTTATTGTTGGTCTTTGCACGTTTTCGCTTTGTTATTTATTTACCAAAATCGAAATAGGAGTGGGGATTGGATTTGGATTATTTGCGATTTTCTCCATATTAAGATTTAGGACACAATCATTTACTGTAAATGCTATCATTTTTCTCTTCGCAACGATTACACTTTCGATTTTAGATATCATGTATCCGTATGAAAAGATTGAAGTATTATTGTTTTTTCAATTAATTATTATCGGATTTTATATTGCTGCTTCTATTTTGGTCAGTAAAAAAATATCTAAATATTTGAATGTGGTTGATTTGAAGATTCCTTTAGAAGGCGACTTTTCTTTAAACAATCAAAATATTAGAAAAACTATTCAGCAAAAAATAAACGTAGAAGATTTTGATTTTAAAATTGTTCTGATCAATACAGTTTCTAATGAAATTGATCTTTTAGTTTACTTCTAATTATTCGTTGAAAGGTCTAGCCTGCTTGATGTATAAATCCCTGTTTTCGCCTACAATTTTAAATTCAATATCAACGGGATGAAAGCGGTTTTTTTTCCAGTAACGATACATCTTAGCTTCGATTTTTTGGCTTACAAGAAAAAGCCGGCTCATTTCTTTAAGGCTCAATAGAGGCTCGTTATTATTTAAATTAGAGTTCGAAGTATAATCGACATCAAAATCGTCATCATCAGTTCCCATATTAAAATGATACGCCACAAATTGCTCGCAGACTTCTCCTTTTTCTGGTTTTACAACTGAGTTTTCTCCTCTTTGAATGTTTACCGTAATACCCGGAAAGTTTTTACGGAAAATATTTTTCGTAATTATCACACCATTAGCAAGTTCATCGGGAAAAGAACGATGTACTAAAACTCCCATTGCAATATTTTTTTGATCAATACCAAAAAGTTCTCTTTCGCCATAAGAAGCATCATTCCAAACACTGGCCCAGACTTGTTTAATCGCTTTTTCGAAGGTTTTTATACTATCACCTACAATTCCGGTTTTTGAATCGTATAAACCCGCTCCATTAAAATCATCTAAATCTTCGGCATTGGTCGAAGAGCGAAATCTGAAGTTTTTAAAGGACGCATTTTTAAAAGTCTCATTTAGTTTTGCAATTAATTGAGGATTAATAGGTTGTTTTTTTATCGCATCCCTGATTTTTTTCAATTGTTGTTTTACCCATACAGCAGAATCTTTATGCGTATTCGCTAAAAGTTCATTAATCAAAGGCGAAATCGATTTGCTTTGAACATGTTTTATATAAAAATAAAAAGGAATTGCATGCGCATTTTCCGGTGTTTTGAATTGGATATCTTTAGAAATTGCAATTAAATACGCTAGGTTTTGTGCTTTTGAACCAATATAATTAATTCCGTTTTTAGGTATTTTACTTAAGTCGACAATAGTAGTTATAGTGGTATCAATAGTGAGCTTTTTCTTTTTTGTATTAGTTTTTTGGGTTATTTTTTTATTGGTTTCTTTGATGAAAAAGGTGTCAATTTCAATTTTTAGTTCAACTTTTTTACCCATTAATCTTTTAAGGTTATTGTCTTTTAAAGCATTGGTATAAGCCATAATCGGAATCTTTCTGTTTTTGCCCAAAAGTACCAAATGGCTTAACGGAGTCTGAAGTTCGTTTACAATTATCCCTCTTACGTTAGGCAAAATATCAGGCGTTCCGTCTACAATTATAATTTCGTCAGAATTTGGCTTTGTACTTTCGAGATCTTTCAGTTTGTATTGTTTCAGGATTCCGACATCATTTCCGGAAACGACTTCCTGATAGGTTATTTCATTAAAAATAAAATCAGATTTCACGCACGGAATTTTAAATTTATTCTGTTGAAACCATTCCATTTTTTCAGGATTATTCAAATAGAATTTCAAATTAGGACCTATAAAAGTCGATTGCACGATTAAATTATAAAATCGTTCAATCAGAGCAATTGGCATATGATCTGAAGCGGCCAATTCGAAAATCCATTTGTCGGTTCCTTTAATATGGTTTAGGTTACCTAATAAAAAGGTTCTGTTTTTATCTGTGTCACTGTAATTCTCATTATTGAAAATTTCGACATCCTGACTGTAGCTTAAGTAGTTGCTGACAAAATCATAATGTAGCGGAATCAAGGTACTATCGAAGTAGTACATTTTTTGTTTTTTTAGATCATAGACAATTTTTACCGATTCGATATTCGAAAATTTATCTGATAACGGTTTGCCTCTAAAGGCTTTATAAGCTTCATAATTAGACAAAGTAGCGCTATATCTTTGTGCGCTCAAAGAAGTTATGATAAATAAGAAAATAAAGCTACAGAGGTATCTTTGCATAAAATTTTTATTGATCATTAAAAGTAATTAAAAAAAGCAATAAGTTTTATCTACCACGTCATTATATAAACTAATCAAAACTACCGCTATTATCAAAAATAGGACTTATCTTTGCACTCTTGTAAAAATATAAACGATTTAGAATGAAACGTGTAGTTGTTGGACTTTCCGGTGGAGTAGATTCGAGTGTTGCTGCTTATTTATTGCAACAGCAAGGGTACGAAGTTATTGGCCTTTTTATGAAAAACTGGCATGATGATTCGGTTACTATTTCTAATGAATGTCCTTGGTTAGAAGATAGTAATGATGCTTTATTAGTAGCTGAAAAACTCGGAATACCGTTTCAAACTGTCGATTTAAGCGAAGAGTACAAAGAAAAAATCGTTGATTATATGTTCAACGAATACGAAAAAGGAAGAACTCCAAATCCTGACGTACTTTGTAACCGCGAGATCAAATTTGATGTTTTCATGAAAATTGCTTTAAGTCTTGGTGCAGATTATGTAGCAACAGGACATTATTGTCAAAAAAATGAAATTGAAGTTGACGGTAAACCAGTTTATCAATTGATTGCCGGAGCAGACAACAACAAAGATCAATCGTATTTTTTATGTCAATTGTCGCAAGATCAGTTGGCGAAATCTTTATTCCCAATTGGAGCTTTAACAAAACCTGAAGTGCGTGAAATCGCTGCTGAAATGGACTTGGTAACTGCCGAAAAGAAAGATTCACAAGGATTATGTTTTATCGGGAAAGTTCGTTTGCCGGAATTTCTGCAACAAAAATTGCAGCCAAAAGAGGGTAAAATTGTTCAGATCGATAAAAATGATCCTATTTATGCTATCGAAAAACCTGCCGGATTATCATTGCAGGAAGAATTAAAATTAGAAGCTAAAAAGCGTGATTATCTTCCAACAATGGGTAAAGTTGTTGGTAAACACCAAGGCGCACATTATTTTACGGTAGGACAACGAAAAGGTTTGAATGTAGGCGGAACAACTGATCCGTTATTTATTATCGCTACAGATGTTGTAACCAATACTATTTATAGCGGTCTAACAAGTCAGCATCCAGGTTTGTTTAAAAAAGCGTTGTTTATCGAAAAATCTGAAGTACACTGGATTCGTACTGATCTGGCTTTACAAGTTGGTGAAACTATGGAAGTAATGGCAAGAATTCGTTACCGTCAGCCTTTGCAAAAAGCAACCTTACACCAATTCGAAGACGGAATGTACGTTCAATTTGAGGAGCCACAATCAGCAATTACTGAAGGTCAGTTTGCGGCTTGGTATTTCGATAATGAATTAGTTGGTTCGGGAGTAATTTCATAGCTTTATACTTTTTTACGAAGGTTTTGCCTTTTAAAAAAGTAAATTATGAAATACTATTTTACGTTTCTTTTATTGGTGGTTTCTTCTGTGATGTTTTCGCAAGAAGATGCGTGGATATATTTTAAGGACAAGCCAAGTGCGCAAACGTATTTAGATAATCCATTAACGATGCTTACGCAACGTGCGCTGGATCGAAGAACCAATCAAAATATTCCTTTAAATCTTACCGATGTTCCTTTAGAATTATCCTATATAAATCAGGTAAAAATAAATGCAGGAATTACTGTAATGGCACAATCGAAATGGTTGAATGCGCTGCATATTCGCGGAACTCAAACCAATATTTTATCGCTAGAAGCATTATCATTTGTAGATAAAGTAGTCTTTGCGAATAAAAACCTCAATACGACATCTAAAAAAGTTTCAGAAAACCAGGTTGCTCAATCAAAAGAGAAGCTCAAAACAACGATTAACTATAACTACGGATCTTCTGCAAACCAGATTCAAATGCTCAATGGTCAGATTCTGCACCAGCAGAATTATACAGGTTCAGGAAAAATAATAGCTGTTTTGGATGCTGGTTTTCCGGGTGTAAATACTGCCCAGCCTTTCAAAAAACTTATTGATAATAATCAAATTTTAGGTGGTTATGATTTTGTGAATAGAAGTGTTAATTTCTACACAGGTGATGATCATGGCACAATGGTGCTTTCGACTATGGGAGGTTATCAGGAAAATGCATTAATAGGCACTGCTCCCGATGCGTCTTATTACTTATTTATTACAGAATATGATCCTACAGAAAATCCGGTAGAAGAATCATATTGGGTCGAAGCGGCCGAAGAAGCCGATCGTTTGGGAGTAGATATTATTACAACTTCATTAGGGTATTTTGAGTTTGATAACCCAAATTATAGCCATACATATAGCGATATGAATGGGACTACGAATTTTATTTCGCGTGGTGCAGAAATTGCCTTTAGCAAAGGAATAGTACTAGTGGCTTCGGCAGGAAATGAAGGAAATGCTTCAGAGCCTCATATTGGAGGTCCGGCCGATGCGGTTTCTGTAATTACTGTTGGATCGGTTACAGCTTCAAAAACAAAATCTACTTTTAGTTCTATAGGGCCAAGTTATGACGGAAGAATTAAACCAGATGTTATGGCGCAGGGAACTGGTGCTGTTGTTTCAGGTACTACGGGAAATATTACGACTACAAATGGTACCTCATTTTCTTGCCCGATCCTAGCAGGAATGATAGCTTGTTTGTGGCAGGCTTATCCATCAAAAACAAATAAACAAATTAGGGAAATGGTGCTGCAATCTTCAGATCGATATACCACTCCGGATAATAATTATGGTTACGGAATTCCAAATTTCGGATCGACATTAGGTGTAGAAAATTACCAAACTTCACTTTCTTTTTTTTCTGTATTTCCTAATCCGGCGCAAACTACAGTTTCGTTTTTGTTTGAAAGTAGTATGGCTTCCGTTTCAGTTTACTCTGTTTTAGGGCAGAAAATAATTGAGAAACAAATTACCGATCAAAATCCTATTCTTTCTGTAGAAGCCTTAAAAAGCGGACTCTATTTTTATACTTTTGATGCTGATGGCTTACATAGAACAGGAAAAATAATCAAACAATAATAGCATTTTTTAATGAATAAAATTATACAGCTTTTCAATATAAAATATCCAATTATTCAAGGCGGAATGATTTGGAATAGTGGTTACAAATTAGCTTCGGCAGTGAGTAATGCTGGAGGTTTAGGATTAATTGGCGCCGGATCAATGTATCCGGAAGTGTTAAGGGAACATATCCAAAAATGTAAAAAAGCGACTGATAAACCGTTTGGGGTTAACATTCCGATGTTATATCCCAATATCGAAGAGATCATGAATATTGTGGTCGAAGAAGGGGTGAAAATTGTTTTTACTTCGGCAGGAAATCCTAAAACCTGGACTTCTTTTTTAAAGGAAAAAGGAATTACAGTTATACACGTGGTGAGTAGTAGCGTTTTTGCTTTAAAAGCACAAGAAGCCGGAGTTGACGCCATTGTTGCAGAAGGTTTTGAAGCAGGCGGACACAATGGTCGTGATGAAACCACAACGCTGACTTTAATTCCGATGGTGAAAGAAAAAATCCAGATCCCGATTATTGCTGCCGGCGGAATTGCAACCGGACGCGGAATGCTTGCTACGATGATTTTAGGAGCAGATGGTGTTCAGGTAGGAAGCCGTTTTGCGGCATCGATAGAATCTTCATCACACAATAATTTCAAAGAAACGATAGTTAAGATAAAAGAAGGTGATACACAATTGACATTGAAAGAATTAGCTCCGGTTCGTTTGATTAAAAATAAGTTCTACAATGATATTCAGGAATTGTATGAAAAATGCCCATCCAAAGAAGATTTAGTACAGCTTTTAGGCAGAGCAAGAGCAAAAAAAGGAATGTTTGAAGGCGATCTTGAAGAAGGTGAACTCGAAATTGGACAAATTGCAGGATTAATTCATGAAATATTGCCTGTAGAAAAAATTATTCAACAAATGATCAACGAATTCGAAATTGCTCGTCAGGAAAAGGCTAAATTTGAGTTTTAATTATCTGCATCAAATACAATATGAATTCTATCCGCACCTATATATTACTATTATTTTTAGGACTTTGTTTGCAACAAGCTTACGGTCAGACTTATCAATTTAAAACTTCGGGATTTAGTGTTTTAGAAAAAAATGAAAGGGGAAAATGGGGCGAATGGTCAAATCTTGATCTGGTCAATTTATCAGTAGTTCTGGATACCAATAAACATAGAATTGTAGTATACTCGCAGGAAATACAGCTTTTTAAAATTCTGGATTACATCGAACGCGAAGAAAATGATACTGATATTGTGTATTCTTTTATGTGTAAAGATAATGACGGCAAAGAATGCAAACTTTCAATCATTACCCGCAAAAAGCAAGATTACCGTAAACAGCTTTATATAAACTATGATAATCATATTATTTTGTATAATATTTTTAGTGTTTAGCTAATCATTATTGCTGACTTTTTGTAAACTATGAAGATAAAAAACTACACTACACTTTTATTATTTTTTATTGTATCGTCTGTTTTGTCTCAACAATGGAAACAAAACTTCAAAGTTGTAGAGCCGATTAGGGCAGTAGATAACGGTTTTGGACTTTCGGTAGGAACTTATGATGGATATGCCGCTTACGGTGCTAATCAAGTTGATATTGGCGGTGTTGAAAATGCTGGTAAAGTATACGTAGCAAAACAAGACTGCGATGGATGGACGATGTATCAAGAGCTTTCACATCCTGATGCTAGGAATTATTGCGGCTTTGGATCCAGATTATCTATGAAAGATAAAATTCTAACAATTGCAGGTTGTGATCCTGCTGTTTCTGACGGGAATGCAATCTATATGTATGAGAGAGATAGCAATGATCAATATATTTTCACCCAAAAAATACCAAGAATTGGAAATTCTTTAAATGACAATTTTGGATCTGAAATTGCTATTTCAGGAAATTTTATGGTAGTAGGGGCGTACTATAATAGTACTGATAGTAATTCTAATAATTATTTAGAATATTCCGGAGCGGCTTACATTTTTTTTAAAGGTGATGATGGTGTTTGGAGATTAGTGCAAAAAATTACAGCTAGTGACCGAAAAACAGGAGATAATTTTGGCAATTCTGTTGCTATTTATGAAAACACAATTGTTATTGGAGCCAATAGAGAAGGCTCTAATTGGGCAGGAGCAGCTTACGTATTTGAAAAAAATACAAATGCTAATACGTGGCGGGAAATTAAAAAAATAACAGCATACGATTTTAGAGGATTGCAGGACAGGTTTGGAGAGATTGTAAGAATTAATGAAAACGGAATTATGATCGCAGCCCCGGGTGACGATGATTATGATTCAATTTTAAGTGGAGACGGGGGCGGACCTTTAACGATGCTGGGTTCTGTATATATTTTCAGGAAAAATACAAACGCAGAATGGACAGGTCATCAGAAAATAAGAGCCGCAGATGGTTCTGCTAAAATTTTTAATTTTGGTAACAGAATGGAAATTTATAACGATCAGATAGCCGTGAGAACTACTGAATATGAGTATGATATCAACGGGAATTTATCAAAATCTTTTGGGCGTGTGTATATGTTTAAAAAAGATGCAGACAATGTCTGGGATGAGTATCAAACTGTGCAATCGAATATCAAACGTAATAGTGATTGGTTTGCTTGCTCAATTTCTTTATATAAAGATGATTTATTTATAGGAGCATTTTGGGATGCTTTAGATTCAAATGGTGAAAATTATGTGGGTTATGCTGGAGCGACATATATTTTTAACCCCTATGATTATTTAAATACACAAAAGCCAATATTAAATATTATTCCGGCTTTAACATCTTGTGCTGATTTAGGAAATGGTTTTTCTTCGGGTTTTGATGTGTCGGGAATTGAGAATGACTTAGTTCAAAATCCTAATAATTTTGTCTTCTCTTATAAGGATCAGTTAGGAAATCTTCTTCCGTCTCCTTTGCCAGCTAATTATGCGAATAAATATCCTTTTAATGAAATAATTAATGTTAAGGTTGGAAATAAAAATAATCCGGGTTGCTACGAAGAAACTAGTATTGAATTGAAAACTAAACTTGGATTTAGTTTGAATACAATTCCGGATTTTAATGAATGTGATTCTGATGGTACGGGCTATGCTACCTTCAATTTGTCGAAGATTAGTTCTTTTTTAGTTGTGAATCCATCCCTTTATAGTTTTGTATATTTTGATAAGAATGGAAATGATATTACTTATAAAATAAATGAAACCTATACGAATTTAACTAGGAATCATGAAGAAATAAGGGTTAGAGTTACAGATGTTAATACGTTATGTACAGTTAATTCTATGATACATTTGAATGTTTCTAATAATAGTTTAGATTGCGAATTAAAAGAAGATTATGTTATACCAAAGTTTTTTACGCCAAATGGAGATGGATACAATGACACTTGGGAAATTACGGGATTAGAAGACCAAAACTATAGCATCCATATTTTTGATAGATACGGTAAACTTGTGAAAACATTAGGAAAAAATGGCAGTTGGGATGGAAATTATAATCAAAAACCGTTGCCTTCTTCAGATTACTGGTTTCAATTGATATTAGAAAATGGCATCATAAAAAAAGGGCATTTCTCATTAAAGAGATAGAAAACAAACCCGACAGGTTTCAAAAAACTGTCGGGTTTGCTATATAAAAACTTAGTGTCTTAGTATCTCAGTATCTTAGTAACTTTTAAGATTCAATATCCTTAATGAAATCATCATATTCCAGGTAAAACATTTCCAGAGCATTCATTTTTTCGAAAAAGAAATCAAAAATAGTATCCCAATTGTTGCGGTTGCTGAAACCTACTCCTTGTATTTCGGTCCAGATTCGGCTGATGGTTTTACCGCTTTCAAGCGTGTAGTTTTTTTCGAAAACTAAATCTTTAATAAATTCTTCTTCGAGAATATTCCTTAAAGCTTCTAATTTTTCAAAATAAGCATTACGTTTCTCGTCGCTTCTTTGTTCGATATCAATTAAAACCTGGGCTTTTTTATTGTCTACAAAAAACTTAAAAGAGAAATCTTTAATCTTGGTATCATACAATACCCATTTACGAGGATATTTTTCGGCGAAAGCCACCCAAAATTCTCTTTTTATTCTTTGTGATTCTTCTTTACTGTACATTTTTATGGCTTTGATTTTAGAAAGCTTGTAGAAACGCGTTTTCTAAACTATATTTATATTTTATTTGAAAATACAAAAATAAACTTTGAATATGGATTTTCAAGATTTTTTGCAATATGTTCCTAATTTAATTCCAGTACCACTACCGGCAGTTGCCTCACATGTAAAAATGGCTCCAAAAGAGCGCATAGAAGCCTTAAAGAATTTAGATTTAAAAATAGAAAATCCGCGCATTGCCGCCGTAATGATGCTGTTTTATCCAAAAAACGAAAAAACTCATTTGATATTAATTGTTCGTAATGCTTATAACGGAGTTCATTCTTCGCAAATTGCTTTCCCAGGAGGAAAATACGAAACGACCGATTCAGATTACCAGGAAACAGCGTTGAGAGAAACTCAAGAAGAAGTGGGGGTTTCTCCCGAGAAAATAGAGATAGTAAAGCATTTTACCCCAATGTATATTCCGCCAAGCAATTTTTTGGTGCATCCTTTTTTGGGCATTGCCAAAGAAGAGCTTTTATTTTATCCCGATATTAGGGAAGTAGCTGATATTATAGAATTACCTTTATCTGTATTTTTAAATGACGAAATTATTGTCGAAGCCACATTGTCAACTTCTTATGCCAATAACATTTTAGTTCCGGCATTTAATATTCAAAATCATATTGTTTGGGGAGCAACCGCTATGATTTTAAGTGAATTGAGGGATGTTTTGAAAATTGCTTTTGAATTAAAATCGGAAAAGTAGAAATTTAACAATTTGATATTCATTGTAATAACAATTTATTTCCGAAATTGCTTTATAGTTCTGCTAAAAGAATAATTTTTGTATGTTTGCGTTCTACATAAAAATACAATAAACAGCTATGGGATTGTTTAAACGAAATCCTTTTGGACATATATTATTCATCAAGAAATGGTTAATCCGTATTTTGGGTACCATGACTCATAGAAGGTATAGGGGTTTTAATGACTTACAGATTGAAGGATCTGAAATCATTAAAACGCTTCCGGATACAAATGTTTTGTTTATATCAAACCATCAAACTTATTTTGCCGATGTTGTGGCGATGTTTCATGTGTTTAACGCAAGTTTAAGCGGACGTCAGGATACTATTAAGAACATTGGCTATCTGTGGCAACCCAAGATGAATATTTACTACGTGGCAGCCAAAGAAACCATGCAAGCTGGTTTATTACCAAGAATTTTAGCGTATGTTGGCGCAATTACGGTCGAACGAACATGGCGCTCGAAAGGTGTTGATGTTACAGAAAAACGTGAGGTTAACCCAAATGATACAGAAAATATAAGGATTGCACTTGAAGATGGCTGGGTAATTACGTTTCCCCAAGGAACTACCAAATCGTTTAAACCAGTTCGTAAAGGAACTGCACATATCATTAAACAACATAAACCTATTGTAATTCCTATTGTTATTGACGGCTTCCGCCGTTCATTTGATAAAAAAGGATTACGAATGAAGAAGAAAGGGATTCTGCAATCTTTTATCATCAAAGAACCTCTCGATATTGATTATGAAAACGATACAATTGATGAAATTGTTGAAAAAGTAGAATACGCTATCGAACAGCATCCATCATTCTTAAAAGTTATTCCAGCCGAAGAAATCAAAGTAGAGGAAGAACTTAACGAAATGAGAAGATGGAGCTACAAAGCTTCTGAAAGCGAACATTAAAAAAATGTTTCAGGTTTATAAAGTTTCAGGTTTTAGGTTTTAAAAAAAAAACTTAAGAGCCTTAACAACTTAGAATCTTAGGAACTTTAAAAAAAAACTTTGCCCCTTTGTCCCTCTGCAGCTTTGTCCCTTTCCTAGAAATCAATTTTCTTCAACTCCTTATAATTAGCATATAATTTACGCAATAAGGTTCCGTAAAGTAATCTGTAAATACACCAGAATATACCCAGTAATCCTAGTATTGTCAAAATTAAAATTCCCACAGTAAAGAACATCGCTTTCCCGTCTGCAGCTAATTTTTCTCTTAAAAATGCCATGTCCGGATTGTACACAAAGGTGATAAAATAGCTAAATATACAAATGATAACAAGCATTCCTAAGTTGTACCATACGTAATACTGAACTATTTTTCGAGTTCTTAAAATAGCACTCATTAGTGTTTTTGTAGCGACGGTTGTTGAAATCGTTTTATAGTTTTTGTAAAAATTAATTACAAAAAACAGCACCACTACATAATTGAAATAAGTTAAAATGTCAAGGGCTAAGACAATTTCCGGATGATTCATTTTTCGTAACAAATCATCAGTATTTATAAATAAATTAGAGAAAGTCCAAAATGAAAATTCCAAAATACTGATAACCAAAATCCACTTCACGGTTGAAGAAGATTGTTTATGAATCATCTTGTAGATTTCTGTTTCAGAAATTTGTTGAAAAGAATCCGAGTTCTTTTTCCAGTCTTTTTTTAATAAATCCAGTTCTTTCATAATAATTTTTAAGGATTTAGTATTTTTTTAAGTTTCCCTTTAATTCTGTTCATTTTCACACGTGCATTCACTTCGCTGATTCCGAGGGTTTCGGCTATTTCTTGATAATCTTTGTCTTCCAAATACATAAAAACTAATGCTTTTTCGATGTCATTAAGCTGATAAACGGCTTTGTACATCAATTTAATCTGTTCTTCTTCTTCATAATTGTAATCGACATCTTTTATAAAATGCTGATGACTCTCGTACTCTACAGTCGATACGGTTCGTTTGGTTTTTCGATATAAGGTAATGGCGGTATTTAAGGCAACGCGATACGTCCAGGTCGAAAATTTACTATCGCCCCTAAATTTAGGATAAGCTTTCCATAACTGAATGGTAATTTCCTGAAACAAGTCTTTATGAGCATCTTCGCCGGCAGTATATAACCTACAAATCTTGTGGATTATATTCTGATTTGCCTGCAATTGCGCAACAAATGACTGTTCTAGATTTTCGCTCATAATCTATTAGTAGTGTTGAAATCACTTTTGTTACAATAATTTTCTTTTTTTTAGTCACGAATTTCACAAATTTCTCGAATTATGACTAAGTTATTAATTAGAAGAATATTTAAAATTTGTTTTTAAATGATAAAAATTCGTGATAATTTGTGTAATTGTTTCGCCTGTTCGCTAACGCTCGGGTCGTGGTAAACTTTTATAATTCTCGCGTTTTGTAATAATTCACCATCAGGTCTACAAATTTGCTGTAGCCTTCCATTCCGTCCTTTTGATTGTTTGTTTTTAGAAAATTATCGTAAAAAGCATGAAAACCTTTATCTATAAAAGTATCATATTGTTTCCAGAAATCCTGACTTTCCTGATAGTTTTTTAAAATACCAACGTGAACGGTTTTCTTTAATTGTTTAAATATTTTTTCATCTTTTGCTTGCCAGATGCCTAAACAATAACGCAAGGCAAAACTATATCCTGAGTATTGATAATATAAATTCTGATTTTTTACCGAAGCCAAAACGCCAATAAAATTACATTCACTTTCGCTGGCATACCCCATTTGGTGCGCCATTTCGTGACAGCTTGTAACAGGGAAATTGTACATTGGCAGTAAATCATTTACCTGGGCTTCATTGGTAAACGGATTCAAATATCCGCCAAAACCCATGTAGGTAAGAGGTAAGCTAAAAAGTGATTTTTTGACGCTTAAAATCTCGTATTTGAAATAAGGATATTCATTGGCCAGATTTTCATAACCAGTTAAATTCATGTGGAAAGCCTGATTTTGAGAATACGGAAAAATTACTTTGGCACTGTCATTTTTAGTAATTTGAAGCTGAATTTCATTTGTTTTGGTAATTAGTTTTTTGGTAAATACCAATAATTCAGCATCAGTATATTCTCTTTGAATTTTCATTTTTTTGAAAAGAGGCTCGCGATAATAGTTAAATGCCCAAAGTAAATGAAAGAAAAAGTAGAATATAGATAATACACTTAAAGCTTTTAGAACATTATCTTTCCACTGAACCTTCCAGGTTTTTCTGGTTTTCCAGATCCATCGAATTAAAAATAAAATCAAAACAGAGTAAATGCAATCTCCAACCGAAAATGGAATTCTGCCTAAAATGATCCTCGAAAAGTAAGAGGTTTTTAAATACAATCCGTTGCTATAAAATTGTTCTATAAATTCAGGGAAAAAGCGAAGAATCTTTAATAGGATAATTTGCAAAAGAAGAAATAAAGGTAAGATGTATTTTGATTTCAAAGTATAAATTTTGGATGGGTAAATATAAATACAATATTGATTGATAAAAAAAGTTAGCCACAAATTCCATGAACTTTCACTAATTAAACGTTTGTAATTTTGGAAAACAGGATAGTATTTGTGAAATTGTATTTTAATTTCAATAAGATTAGTGCTAATTCGTGAAATTCGTGGCGAAAAAAAATATAAACTTTGTAACTTTGGAACTCTTAATTGTTAAACTTCAAACAAAATATAATGAGTCAGGAAATAAGAAATCTGGAACCTAAAGCGCTATGGAATAAATTCGCTGATTTAAATGCAGTTCCACGTCCGTCAAAGAAGGAAGAACGTGTGATCGAGTTTATGAAAAACTTTGGAAACAGCTTAGGTTTAGAAACTTTTGAAGACGAAATTCGAAATGTAATTATCAGAAAACCAGCAACACCAGGAATGGAAAACCGCAAAGCAATCGTTATGCAGGGACATCTTGATATGGTGCACCAAAAAAATGCAGACACTGTTTTTGATTTCGATACACAAGGAATCGATATGTATGTAGACGGTGACTGGGTTCGTGCGCGTGGTACAACACTTGGTGCTGATAATGGGTTGGGAGTAGCGACAATTATGGCTATTCTTGAAAGTAAAGATATTCCGCATCCTGCAATCGAAGCTTTGTTTACTATAGACGAAGAAACTGGAATGACAGGAGCTTTAAACTTAAAAGGAGGAATCCTTCAGGGGCAGATTCTTTTGAATTTAGACACAGAAGAGGATGATGAGATTGATATAGGTTGTGCTGGTGGAATCGATGTAACAGCTACAAGAAGCTATAATGAAGAAGAAGTTCCGGAAGGATCGGTTGGACATATTATTACCGTAAAAGGACTTAATGGAGGCCATTCAGGAATGGATATTCATAAAGGTTTGGGTAATGCCAATAAAATTATGAACCGTTTGTTATTTGATGCATTTGAAAACTTTGGTTTGCAAGTTGCTGAAATTAACGGAGGAAGTTTAAGAAATGCAATTCCGAGAGAAAGTGTTGCAAAAGTAATTATTTCTGAAATGTTTGATGAAGCGTATATTTTTGATATGCAGGAAATCATCAATGATATCAAAGCTGAATACAAAACGACTGAGCCTAATTTATCGATCGAAATCGTGAAATGCGATTTACCGGAAAAAGTAATGGATTTAGGTGTTCAGGAAGGAATTATTCGCGCTATTTATGCAGCTCACAATGGAGTTTACAGAATGAGTGCTGATATGGAAGATTTAGTTGAAACTTCAAATAATATTGCCCGTGTTATCGTAAAAGATGGAGAAATCTCTATTGGATGTTTAACGCGTTCATCTGTAGAAACTTCAAAATTTGATTTGGCGAATGCATTACGTTCTGCTTTTGAATTGGTAGGTTGTGAAGTTGAATTATCTGGTTCTTATCCAGGATGGACGCCAAATGTAAATTCTGAAATATTAGATACTTTGGTTGGAATCTACGAAAAACAAAATAATGAAAAGCCTAAAGTGGTAGCTTGTCATGCTGGTTTAGAATGTGGAATTTTAGGAACAAATTATCCAGATATGGATATGATTTCTTTTGGTCCAACAATTCACGGAGCGCATTCTCCGGATGAAAGAGCTAGTATTTCTTCGGCTCAAAAATATTGGAAATTTGTGTTAGAAATTCTTTCTAATATTCCGGTTAAGTAATGAGTCTCAGTCTTCAGTCGCAGTTTTCAGTTTCGTTTGAGACTGAAAACTGTGACCGCGACTGAAAACTAAAATTAATCTCTTTTAGGATTGTTTTTCTTGTCTCTTTTTTCTTCTTTCTTTTCTTTGGCCGTTTTTAACGGTTCTTTTTTTGCTGTTTTCTTAGCATCCTGACTCTTAGCCATAATATGTTGATTTTGTTTGTGTTATTATTTTAATAGTAAATGTAAGGTTTTTAAAATCCTAAATGCATAAAAAAATCCCCAATTTATAAAATTGAGGATTTAGATATTGTTTTAAGTAGACGGTTTAATTTCTCTTCAATACTTTATATTGTTCGTAACAGCCATTAATAGCATCCATAATTTGTAAATCGTTTGCTGATTGTATAAAAGCTTCTGAATAGTTACAACGCTGTAAAATTTCAGGAATTTCGTCTTTGCTAATGCCTAATAATACTGAGACAGTTTCGCGATCGTATTTTGATTCTAAGAGATTTCGAACAGTGTCATCTTTTCTCATTTCCTTTAACTTCTTGAGTTCTTTTCCGTTTTTTCCAAAGAAACCATAGAGTACGTCGGCGGGGTTAAAAATAGATCCTAAAACTTTTCCAAAAGCATTTGGGGAATATTCGCCTGCTTCATAACCTTGTGTAAGACCTGAAATACTATAACGATAGTTTTCTTTTGTCGGAATTAATTTTGAATCGACCTCAAGATATCCTGTTAAATTAAAAGGAGCAATAATAACTTCTTCAAGAGCAATTGCTTTTTCAGTAAGCTGAATTCGGGTTACTTTATTTTTTATCCAGTCATTCGTTACCCTGATTCTTAGAGATTGAAATCCCAGAATCGAAAAGTGAATCGTATCGTTTAGCTGAACATCTATCTCAAAATATCCTTTGGCATCAGATTTTGCGCCACGAACTTTGTTGGTGTTGATAATATTAACATTGGCAAGTGGTTGTTTGCTATTATCGTTAATAATATAACCAGATACTCTTTGGGGTACAGTAGACTCACTGTCTTGTGCAAAACCAATTGTAGATAGTAGTGTAAAAAAGAAAACTGCGAAATATTTCATATCCTGATTTAAAGCACTAAAAGTACTAAATAGGGATTAAATATTTCGCAGTCTTCGAAGATAATTATCAGAAAATTAACAAAGGTAGTAGTGGTGCTTTTTATATTTAAATAAAATAGGATAGAGAAGATTCGATTACATTGTTTTGGATGCTAAAAGAATATATATATATGGGAAGTGGAATTCTTAAAACAAAAAAAAATCCCAAATTCCAGTTATGTTTGGGATTTGGGATTTTATATTTTAAGATATTGACTTATTAGTCTCTTCTTGGTCTTCTTGGTCTTGGTGAATCACCAAAGCTTTCAGAACGTCTTGGAGCTCTGTCTGAACTACCTTCGCTTCTTGGAGCTGAACTTCTGAAACCACCTTCTCTTTTTGGAGCAGATGAGTTTCTGTCGCTTCTGAAACCACCTTCTCTAGGAGCAGAGTTTCTGTCGCTTCTGAATCCTCCACCAGAACCTTCACGTCTTGGTCCGAAGCTTCCTCCGCCAGAACCTTCTCTTCTTGGTCCTCCAGAACTTCTTCCGCCACCAGAACGCCCGTTATGGTCACGTCTTCCACCACCATCATTTTTAGAAATTTCAACATTAATACGACGTCCTTCTAATTGTACGTTGTTTAATACTTCCATTACTTTTTCAGTGTGCTCAGGATCAGTGTTAAAGAAAGAGAAACCTTCTTTTACATCTACTTTGAAAACGTCATCACGACCTAAGTCTAATGTTTCTTTCAAATAATCTTTAAGAGACATCCAGTCGAAGTTGTCTCTTGAACCAATGTTTACAAAGTAACGAACTGCTCCGTTGTTATTGAATTCTCTTGGCTCAGAATCACTTCTTTCACGTCTTTCTCCAGATTGAGCAGAGATATCTCTGTTCTTTTTATAGTAAGCGATAAAACGATTAAATTCTACAGATACCATTTTCTTAATCAATTCCTCTTTAGATAAATCTTCAAGAACATTGTTAATTGCTGGTAAATAGTTGTCAATTTCATGATCAACTTCAGTATCCTTAATTTTAGTTGCTAAGTGCAACAATTGAATTTCGCAAATTTCGATTCCGGATGGAATAGTTTTTTCTTCAAATTTTTGTTTGATGATTCTTTCGATAGAAGAAATTTTACGCAACTCACTTTTTGTAACAATTACAATAGAAGTTCCTAATTTTCCAGCTCTACCAGTACGTCCAGAACGGTGATTGTAAGTTTCAATTTCGTCAGGAAGTTGGTAATTTACTACGTGAGTAATATTATCAACGTCAATACCACGTGCAGCAACGTCAGTAGCAACAAGCATCTGAATTTGTCTTCCACGGAAAGATTTCATTACACCATCACGTTGCGCCTGAGATAAATCTCCGTGCAATGCAGCAGCGCTGTATCCATCTTCAATTAATTTTTCAGCTACAGCTTGTGTGTCTCTTTTAGTACGACAGAAAACCACAGAGAAAATATCTGGATTTGCATCGGCTAAACGTTTTAAAGCTTCGTAACGATCACGTGCATTTACTAAATAAAATTCGTGAGAAACTGTTGCAGAACCTGAGTTCTTAGCTCCAACAGTAATTTCAACCGGTTCGCTCATGAATTGTTTTGCAATTCTGGCAACCTCTTGTGGCATAGTTGCAGAGAACAACCATGTACTTTTTTGATCTGGAGTATCTGATAAAATCGATACGATATCCTCATAAAATCCCATGTTCAGCATTTCGTCAGCCTCATCAAGAATACAGTAATCTATATTTTTAATGTTAACCAAACCTCTGTTGATCATGTCTTGCATTCTCCCCGGAGTAGCCACAATAATCTGTGCTCCTCTTTTAATGTCTCTAGCTTGCTCTGTAATACTAGCCCCGCCGTAAACTGCTACCACATTAATACCTTTCTCGTATTTTGAGTAGTTTTTAAGTTCGTTGGTAATCTGTAAACAAAGTTCTCGTGTTGGCGATAAAACTAATGCTTGTGTATTTTTGTTGTCAGCATCAATTTTTTGAATTAGCGGAAAACCGAAAGCTGCCGTTTTCCCTGTCCCTGTCTGAGCCAACGCAACCATATCCGTGTCTTTTTCCAATAATAGGGGAATCGCTTTTTCCTGTACTTCTGACGGATTCTCAAATCCTAGATCTAAAATCGCCTTCAGTAACGATTCATTCAATCCTAATTGTTCAAATTTATTCATATATGTATTTAAAATAGGGTGCAAAATTACTGTTAATTATTCAGATAAACTAATGCTATTTTAAGAATTATGTATTTGTTATGATTTGATTATCAAAAAGTTATGTTTACTGTAGCACGATTTCTGTCTGACAATCCAGAAAATTCGGGAAAAATACGTCGTGAAATATAAATTTTGGGCTGTAAAATGTTGTATTCTAAACAATTATTTTGCTGCATTCAGAAAATCAATTAGTTGGTGAGTTGCTTTTGCACGATGACTGATTTTATTTTTAACGTCTGAGGCCAGTTCAGCAAAAGTCTCAGTATAATTTTCCGGTTGAAAAATAGGGTCATAACCAAAGCCGTGATTTCCTGTTTTATCAAGAATAATGCTTCCTTTTGCAATTCCGGTAAATAAATGCTGTTTTCCTTTTAAATTTAATGCGATAACAGTCTTAAATTGTGCACTTCGATCTTCTTTATTGGCTAAAGCTTCCAGAAGTTTATTCATATTATCATCAGCATTGCGTTGTTCTCCCGCGTAACGTGCTGAATACACGCCTGGTTCTCCGTTTAAAGCGGTAACTTCTAAACCGGTATCATCAGCAAAACAATCGTAACCATACTTTTCAGTTACATAATTGGCTTTCAAAATGGCGTTTCCTTCAATTGTTTCGGCAGTTTCAGGAATCTCTTCGTGACAGCCAATTTCCTCTAAACTTAATAATTGAATCGATCCGTTTAGAATACTTTGAATTTCTTTGATTTTATTAAGATTGTTTGAGGCGAAAACCAATTGCATGACGATATATTTTAAAGTTGATTATTGAGGGTAATTCCAAAAACACAAATTTAGAATTCTTATATTTGATATGCGACATGAAATACAAATAAATGCAGATATCATTATTATACAAAAAAATAACTCCTTTTGTTAAGCCTTACAAAAAGATGGTTATTGCTACTTTATTGCTTACTTTTTTAGGATCGTTTGCCGCTCAGGTAAATGCATTAATATTAAAGTACACAGTAGATTCAATTAGTGATCTTATGGTGGCGCACGAACCTTTGTCAAAAGGGTTTCATTTATTAGGTATAATAAGTATCGTTTTACTTTCTAAAGAATTGATTTATTCCGTGGTGCAATTTGGTCAGAAGTTTTATGGCGAAAAACTACGCATCTTTATAACACGTGATATATCGCAGGCAATTGTCGAAAAAATCCTGAGTTATCGAATGGAATTTTATACTTCTAATGAAAATGAAAGCGGAAAACTTCAAACCAGGATTGATCTCGGAATTAGCAGCCTGACAAGATTGGTCCAGAATTTCTTCATTGATATTCTGCCTTTGTTTGCAAATGCTTTCGTAGCGCTGGGGATTATGTTTTATGCCAATGTTTATGTGGGTTTGGTGAGTTTATGTATTATTCCGATTTATTTTTATATCAGTCAATTGCAAGCCACTAAACTAAGTGGTTTTAGACGAAGAATGCGTAATTATCGCGAAACCAAAAATAACGGAATCATAAGTTTAATCGAATCTATAACGGTTATAAAATCGTTTGTTCGGGAACCTATGGAGGCGGATCGTCATAAAGATATTCAGTTCGAAATGACCGAAAATCAACTCGAGACCAGAAAAACCAGTTTTATTTTTGAAAGTGTAAAAGGTTTTGTAGAACAAATAGGCGTAGTAATTATCATTATTCTAACGGCTTATTTTGTACTGAATAATACAATGACAATTGGTGCAATCATGTTTCATATTATGTTGTTTAATAATGTATCTGCACCCATCAGACAATTGCACCGTATTTATGATGAAGTAAATGATGCCCTGATTTATTCTGAAGGATTCTTTGATATTTTAGAATCGGATAATGAAAAAGAAGTCACGGGCGATTATATTCCGGAAAAAATAATAGGTCTTATAGAAGTTAAAAACGTTGATTTTGTTTATCCAAACGGAACAAAAGCCCTTTTTGATATCAATTTTGCCATTAAACCCAATGAAACAACTGCTTTGGTTGGTTTAAGCGGAGCCGGAAAGAGTACTATCATTAATTTACTGGATAAGTTTTACCTGCCTTCATCCGGAAAAATATACCTGGATGGAGTAGATTTAAATGACTACAATACTGACTTTCTTCGTAAAAACATTGGATTGGTATTGCAGAAGAATCATATTTTTAAAGGCACGATCGCCGAAAATATTTTATACGGAAAACCAGATGCTTCACAAGATGAAATTATTGAAGCTGCAAAACAAGCTTATATTCATGATCAGGTTATTCAATTGCCAAAAGGGTATGACTCTGATGCACATTTACTTTCAGGAGGTCAGCAACAGCGAATTGCAATTGCGAGATTGTTTTTGAAAAATCCGCCAATTATTTTCCTAGATGAACCAACTGCAAGTTTGGATGCTATTGCCACAGAGCAAATAAAAAAATCACTCGATGCGATTAAAAAAGACAGAACCGTAATTATTATTTCGCACAGTATTTCTCAAATTATCGATGCGGCGAACATAATAGTTTTAGAACAAGGAAGGTGTGTCGAAAAAGGAACTCATGACGAATTGTATGATAATAAATCAGTGTACTATCAAATATTTACCGCAATGGCAAATAGCCTGAATATTGATAAAATTACACAGACGCTTGATTAATTTCTGTTTCTTAAAACGATTCTTTCTGTAGTAAAAGCAATCAAAGCTCCAAAAGTATAAGCCAGAATATCGCTCCATAGAAAACCCAGTCCCAAGGTATATCTTCCTAAAAGAGTATTTCTAAATTCGTTTATCCAATCCGCCTGATAAAGTTGGGAAAACTCAATGGTGTAACAAATCAACAAAGAAAAAAACAGGATTTGGTTTGCTTTTTTTTCGATCAATAGTATTCTAATCAAAACATACATCATTACCGCGTACAGGAAATCTCCGGTACACAATGGTATTGTATCAAATTTTCTGGAGAAGATTCCAAGAAAAATAATCAATAAAAGAATGATGAAATAATAGATTCTGGATTTTTTCAAGCTTAGTTAGATTTGGAAGCAAATTTATATTAAATCTTTTATTTGTAAATGATGGTGATTTCTCTTTGTCAAAGTCCCAAGCTTTGACAAAGAGAAACAAAGAAAAAAAGGGCTTTGATAGTACATTTTTAGGGAACGAAAAATACAAACCGTTAAATAAGTTTACTTTATTTTATAAATTTATCGATTCAAAAAAAAACTAATAATTTTTCTATTTAATTAAATAACCACATGAATACAAGATTTACAGCTTTGTTTTTGACCTTATTTTTATTTGCAAGTAACGGCTACTCTCAAAAAAAGAATTCGTTTAATGTGAAAAAGCAACTCGAATATTGCGCAGAACAGGCATCGAAAACTTTAAAAGTAATTCCGGATGACGGAACTTCGCCAAGAACGGTTCCTAACGGAAGTAAGGATTGGAAATTTGTTAATTATAAAGATTGGACAAGCGGATTCTGGCCAGGGGAATTATGGTATTTGTACGAAGCAACGGGAGATAAAAAATGGGAAAAAGAAGCAGACAAGTTCAGTCAGTTTTTAAAACCTTTGTCGGTTAGCAAAGCTAACGATCATGATTTGGGTTTTCAGATTTTCAATAGTTTTGGAAACGGGTATCGGTTGACAAAAAATCCAGAATACAAAGATGTTATCCTGAAAACGGCAGATACTTTGGCAACACTTTTTAATCCAAAAGTAGGTACTATATTATCATGGCCTCACAATAAAATGGGTGGTCACAATACGATTATCGATAATATGATGAATTTAGAATTGCTTTTTTGGGCTTCTAAAAATGGCGGGAATAAAAAGTTGTATGACATTGCGGTAAAACATGCCGAAACTACGATGAACAATCATTTTAGGCCAGATTACACTTCGTATCATGTTATTATCTACGATTATGAAACTGGTAAAAAAATAAAAGGAAGAACCGCACAAGGTTATAGCGATGATAGTATGTGGGCGAGAGGCCAGGCGTGGGCTATTTATGGTTTTACGATGGTTTATAGAGAAACAAAAGATCCTAAGTTTTTAGATTTTGCACATAAACTGGCACGTGTTTATTTAGACAGATTAACGACAGAAGATTTAATTCCGTATTGGGATTTTAATGCGCCGGGAATACCTAATGAACCTAGGGATGCTTCGGCTGCAGCTATTGTTTCTTCGGCACTTATGGAGTTAAGTTTGTATACAAAAGATGCCAATCTTAAGAAAGAATTTTTAACAAAGTCCAAAAAGATGATTGTGTCACTTTCAGAAAATTACCAAAGTCATGACGTAAATTCGGCATTTTTACTTCATTCAACAGGACATAAACCTGCCGGAAGTGAAATAGATTGTTCGATAAATTATGCAGATTATTATTATCTTGAAGCACTTTTAAGACTTCAAAAATTAAAAAACTAATGCTATGATTAAAAGAATTATCCAAATTTCGTTTACCATTGCTCTTGTTGTAGTACTGGTAAGCTGTAAAAATGCAAAACAAAAACTTCAGGAATATGTCAAGACTTATAATAGTACGGCTGCAGGTTTTAAGGCTGATGATGTTACGCTTACAACCGCGAGAGGTTATATAAATGATGATAAAATCGAATTGCGTTTTGAAACCAATCTAGAGCAAAATGAATCTAATAAAGTAGAAGCGAATACATCATTTCCTAAGTTACTGAAAGAAATGATCAGTAAAAATCAAATTCCTAAAGAACTTGTTGAAGAAGGGATTCAGTTTGATGCTTATTTTTTGGCTGATGATAATACAGTTCTTGTAAAAGAGATTATAAACAAAGAATCCATAAATGAATTATTGCAGTAATAGTTTATTTTATAATGGTAAAGAAGCCGCTTTAATTGTTTTTAAAGCGGCTTCTTTATTTGTTTTAAGTAGTCAATTTGATAAAATGAGGTCTCGGTTTTATTGTAAATGTTTATTTATTTTATGATAATTTATTTGTAGTCAAATAATTACATACTTTATTTTTATGAAATGATGTTGCTTTTGTTTGAAAAGTTCATTATGTTTGAGTTAAAAAATAACCTAAAACATAAAAATTTATGAAAAAAATTACCCAAATCGCATTTACTGTTATGATTGCTTTATTATTGGTAAGTTGTAAAAATACCAAACAAAAAATTCAGGAACATGTAAGTACTTATAATAATTCGTCATCAATAAAAGGAAGTGGGATTACCAGTACAACCGCAAAAGCATTTTTGAATGACAATAAAATTGAAATTAGAATTGAAACCAATTTAGAAGAAAACGACGCAAATAAATTGACTTACAAAGAGTCGTTTCCTGATTTGCTGAAAGAAATGATCAAAAATGATCAAATTTCAAAAACATTAATCGAAGAAGGAGTAAAATTTGATGTGTATTTTTTAGCGTATAATAATGCGATTCTTGCGCAGCGAGTAGTCGATAAAGAAGAATTAGCTGTTTTAGAAAACGGAGATTCTAAAGAAAAGGTAACTGCCAAACTATAGTTTTAAGAAAATAATAAAAGAAAAAGCCTCTTTGTTCAGATTACAAAGAGGCTTTATTTTTTTATCGTTTAGTAACATTGGTTAGAATATCCGGGAAATAAGAATCTGATAAATGACCAAACTCATCGCCGCGCATGAAGATATTAATATCAACATCAGCAAAGCTCTTTTTGCCTGCTGCTGCTAAAAGTTCATTGGCAGCATGTAAGGTATTTTTGTGGAAATGATATACACGATCTGATTTATCAGTGACAACCAAACCTTTCATCAGCATTTTATTTTGGGTGGCAACTCCGGTAGGACATTCGTTATTATGACAACGTAAAGCCTGAATACAGCCTAGTGAAAACATAAAACCACGAGCGCTGTTACACATGTCGGCACCTAACGCAATTGCATGTAAAATAGAGTAACCCGAAATGATTTTTCCGCTGCCAATAATGCGTATTTTATCACGAATATTTAAACCTACTAAAGTTTTATTTACAAATATCAGGGCAGGTTCAAAAGGCATTCCGACACCATCGGCAAATTCTAACGGTGCAGCTCCGGTTCCGCCTTCTGCACCATCAATCGTGATGAAATCAGGGTAAGTATCCTCAGCAATCATTTCGTGACAAATAGCTTCAAATTCGGCTGTGTTTCCTATACATAATTTAAAACCAATAGGTTTTCCGTTTGATAATTCACGCAGTTGTGCAACAAAATGAATAAGCCCTTTTACATCTGAAAAAGCATGGTGACCAGGAGGAGAAAGAATCATTGTATGTGGCTCAACTCCTCTTATTTTAGCAATTTGTACGGTATTTTTAGCCGCTGGAAGTACACCTCCGTGACCAGGTTTTGCTCCTTGCGAAAGCTTAATCTCGATCATTTTAACATTAGGAAGATTGGCTTTTTCTGAAAATTTTTCAGGGCTGAAATTTCCCTCAGCATCACGGCATCCAAAATATCCTGTACCAATTTGCCAGGTAATATCTCCGCCGCCTTCAAGATGATAATCTGTTAAACCACCTTCTCCTGTATTTTGATAAAAGTTTCCTTTTTTCGCACCAATGTTGATGGCGCGAACTGCATTTTCGCTTAACGAACCAAAACTCATGGCCGAAACATTAAATATAGAAGCTAGATAAGGTTGCTTGCAATCTTTTCCTCCAACCAGTACACGAGGTAATTCTTCGTTGACCTTTGCCGGAAAAATAGAATGTTTTATCCCTTCATAACTATCATGATTTAGGTTTTGTTGCGTTCCAAAAGGTGTATTCGAATCGATATTTTTCGCCCTTTGATATACTAAGGAACGCTGATTTCTTGAAAAAGGTTTTCCGTCAGTAGATCTTTCGATAAAATATTGCTGAATTTCTGGCGCTATCATTTCAAATAAATACCTGAAATAACCCAAAACAGGAAAGTTTCTTAAAATAGCATGCTTTTTTTGTAGCGTATTATAAACACCAATAACTAATAATATCGGAATAATAATAACGAGTAAAAAACCGCGCTTGGTGTAAAAATAAATTGTAACAACAATTATAAACAATAAGAATCCGTAAATAAAGAATTTTTTTCTCATGTTCGTAAAAAATTAATGGGTAATAGTTTAATAATTAATTGAATCGCAGGCGCACATAAACGTGTTTTATGCCTTTTTTATCTGATTCTCTTTCGTCGATTTCAAGAATATCAGTCAGCGATTTTAACATTGGTGTAAGTTTAGAAAATCCATAATTTCTTGGGTCAAATTCTGGTTTTTTCTTTACAATTAAATTTCCAACATCTCCTAAAAATGCCCAGCCATCATCATCCTCAATATCTTCGATCGTAGCTTCGATAAGTTCGATGGTGGGAGCGTCAATTTTATGTAATGCTTTTTCAGCAGGTTTTTCTACCGGTTTTTTAGCATCGGCTGCGGCTGTTGTTTTTGGCTTTTTCTTCTGGATCGCACCGTCAAGAACTTCGATGTAAATAAATCGGTCGCAGGCAACAATAAAAGAATTTGGAGTCTTTTTTTCTCCAATACCAATTACTTTCATCCCGGACTCCCTTAGCCTTATGGCCAAACGGGTAAAATCACTATCACTGGAAACAATGCAAAATCCGTCAAGTTTTCCTGAATAGAGCAAATCCATGGCATCGATAATTAAAGCAGAATCTGATGAATTTTTACCTACCGTATAACTATATTGTTGGATGGGTGTAATGGCATGTTCTAATAAAACAGCTTTCCATCCATTAGAATTTGGTTTGGTCCAATCTGCATAAATACGTTTTGTGGTTGGTGTGCCAAATTTTGTTATTTCTTCCATCATGCCTTTTACATTACTGTAAGGCACATTATCGGCATCAATAAGAACGGCTAATTTGAGATCTTTTGAGTTGCTTAAAGCCATTTTTTAGGTGTTAGGAAAATTAGTACTTCCAAAGGTAAAACTAAAATTGGTTTTTATTAGAATTTGATCCCGAATAAGTGTTTTGTGGTATATTAATTATTTTGGTTATAAATAAGAGTTTTTTTATAATTAAAACTATTAAAGACAAACTTGTCTTTTATATTGAATTTGAATATATTTGTAGTTCAATCAACAAATTTTTCTATGTTTTCAAAAGCCTGCGAGTACGGAATCAGAGCTTCTATATTTATTGCTACTAAATCTTCAAAAGGAATTAGGGTTGGAATAAAAGATGTTGCCAAAGAAATTGATTCGCCAGAACCTTTTACGGCCAAGATAATGCAGATTTTAACTAAAAACGGAATCATCGAATCATCAAAAGGAGTAGGAGGAGGATTTGAAGTTTCTGATAGTGCTGTAAAATCGATTAAATTAATCCAGATTGTTGATGCGATAGATGGCGATACTATATATAAAGGTTGTGGTATAGGATTAAAAGAATGTTCAGAAACAAAACCGTGTCCGGTGCATAAAGAGTTTAAAAAAGTGCGCGAATTGCTTTTAGAGATGCTGACTAATACCACTTTAGAACAGCTTGCTTCAGGAGTAAAAAAGGGCGATTTTTTTCTTAGAATAAATGATAGAGAATAATATAAAAAATTAAAATAATTAGAAATGAATAAAAAAATTAAAATTTCGATTTTATTGCTAATGGGATGTTTGGCAATAACTTCTTGTGGAAAAAAAGATGCTGCAACAACAGACGAATCAACAGAAATAAACGAAAATACATCTGATGAAGGACATCCTGCAGCAGCGAGTAATGTTTTGGTTATTACAGGGGATGATCAAATGCAGTTTAATACGACAGAATTAAGAGCTGAAGCCGGAAAACCAATTACCTTAACGCTAAAACATATTGGTAAAATTCCTAAGCAGGCAATGGGACACAATATTGTGATTTTGCAGGAAGGTACCAATGAAGCAGATTTTGCTGTTAAAGCTGCAGCGGCTCAGGAAACAGATTATATCCCCGCCTCAGAAAAAGCGTCGATTATTGCTCATACCAAATTACTTGGCGGTGGAGAACAAGATACAGTCGAATTTACTATTGATAAAAAAGGAAGATATAATTTTTTATGTTCGTTTCCAGGACACTTTGCTATGATGAAGGGTGTTTTGATTGTAGAATAAATAAAAGGACTCTAATCCTCTTTTGGGTTAGGGTTTTTTCTTTAACTAATAAAAGATTAATTTGTCTTTTATTGAAGAGATATAGATATCAAAGAAAAAAAATAATAATGATTATGGAAAATTTAAGGGATAAAACAGTTGGGGCTTTTGTTGCAGAGGATTTTAGAACTGCAGCAGTGTTTTCAAAATATAAAATTGATTTTTGCTGTAAAGGACATAAAACAATTAATGAAGTTTGTATCAAGCAAAATGTAGATACAAGGGTTTTGCTTAAAAAGATCAACGAAGTCTTACTTGCTGAAGATTCGAATGCTATCGATTTTAACTCGTGGCCTTTGGATCTATTGGCAGATTATATCGAAAAAACGCATCATCGATATGTGGTAGATAAATCGGTGATTATAATTCAGTTTTTAAACAAACTTTGTAATGTTCATGGAGGCCGACATCCTGAATTGTTCAGGATAAATGAGTTGTTTAATCAATGTGTTACTGAATTATCACAACACATGAAAAAAGAAGAAGCCATTTTGTTTCCTTTTATTAAAAACATGGTAAAAGCTAAAGAAAGAGATGAAGCTGTTCTTCAGCCAGGTTTTGGATCAGTGACTAATCCAATTGCCATGATGATGCATGAACATGAAGTAGAAGGGGAGCGATTTGGTGAAATTTCTGATCTGACGAATGATTACACAGCGCCAAGCGAGGGCTGTACAACTTATAAAGTAACATTTGCAATGCTAAGAGAGTTTGAAGAAAACCTGCATACACATATTCATTTAGAAAATAATATATTGTTTCCTAAAGCTATTATTTTGGAAAAAGAATTTTCTTAAAATCATTTTTCTAAAAAAAAATGCACTGGCAGGTTGTTACAACTTTTCAGTGCATTTTCTACTAATTAAAAATTGATTACGTTTTTCTGAAATATTTTTAATCTCATTAAAAAATGAAATTCCTAACTAAAATAAGCGTACAAAAGAGCTGGATAATAGTTTGTCTTTTTAATTTTCTGATAGCTTCACTTAATGCATTTTTTTTATTTCCTGTAAATAATGTCAATTACAGCTTTTTGCTTTGCTTATTATTTCAACAATAGCAACAGTAGCCTTTCCGGTAAGTTGGTATGTCAAAAATGATTTAATAGGTATTGTTAATGGTATGAGTGTTATATTGCAACTTGTTGCCTTTATGTATTTTTATAAAATGCTAAAACCGCAGATTTCCTGGTTCAAAGCGGGTTTAAATACTACTGCAAAAAGCATTTATAGTTTTGCAATTTGTTCCTTATTTCTTAAAGTTATTGTTCAGTTACTGCTTTTATTTTCTGATATAGCTACATTGTCTCATTAAATTAGGGGGCTGGTAATAGGTTTTATTCATTTGACTACTTTAGGAATTATTACCGGATTTTTGCTTGGAATTCTGTTTCAGAACAATTTACTTTCGGATAAATCTTCTTTAGTTCAATCAGGAGTACAGTGTTTTATTTTTGGATATGTTTTTACAGAGATAATTCTGTTTCTGCATGGAGGACTTTTTTACTTTGGTAAAGGATTATTGCCAGGATATTATGAAGCTATTTTTGGAGCAAGTGTATTAATTGTTTTGGGTTTGGTATTGATTATTACATCAGAAATTAAAATAAAAAAATAAGGGCCGATTAATTAAAATCGCCCTTATCTCTTACTAATGAATCAATCTATTTAAAATGCGTAATTTTTTAGTTTATGGTTGTTGTTAATTGTTGATATAAAATGTTTTTTTAAAGTCAATTTAGCTTTGTTTTTAATACAATGTAAAATTAAGGGACGGTTTTGTCTTTTATAATGATAAAAGTCATGTTGCAGAATATCATTGTTTAAATTTGAAATTCTCTGTGATTCTAAAATT
Organism: Flavobacterium sp. SLB02; assembly: GCF_009664855.1. Lineage (GTDB taxonomy): Bacteria > Bacteroidota > Bacteroidia > Flavobacteriales > Flavobacteriaceae > Flavobacterium. Next base: position 3,576,908 of record NZ_CP045928.1, on the reverse strand, counting down.
AATTTATAGTCGGGAAGCGTTAAAAATAAATACGATTTGATCGATGTTACCTGATTTTTTTAATAAAAATAAAGGGCAAACTCGATTTTAGAATAATAATCATTATTTTTGCACCCTGTTAAATGAAAATTATTACTTCAAAATATATTTATGGTAAAAGATTTATTCGAAAGAATTCAGAACAATAAAGGACCATTAGGAAAATGGGCTTCACAAGCTGAGGGATATTTTGTATTCCCTAAATTAGAAGGGGAACTTGGTCCAAGAATGAAATTTGGTGGAAAAGATATTTTAAATTGGAGTTTGAATGACTATTTAGGTCTTGCGAATCATCCGGAGGTTCGTCAGGCGGATATTGATGCTGCAACTCAGTTTGGAGCGGCTTACCCAATGGGAGCTCGTATGATGTCAGGACATACTAAATATCATGAGCAATTAGAAAACGAATTAGCTGAGTTCGTAATGAAACCGGCTGCATATTTATTGAATTTTGGTTATCAAGGAATGGTATCTATCATTGATGCTTTGGTAACTAAAAACGATATTATTGTTTACGATGTAGATTCTCATGCTTGTATCATTGATGGTGTTCGTTTGCATATGGGTAAACGTTTTACTTACAAGCACAATGATCTTGAAAGTATGGAGAAAAACCTGCAGCGTGCTACTAAAATGGCAACAGAAACAGGCGGAGGTATTTTATTTATTACCGAAGGTGTTTTTGGAATGCGAGGACAACAGGGTAAACTAAAAGAAATTGTAGCTCTAAAAGAAAAATATAATTTCCGTTTATTAGTAGATGATGCACACGGTTTTGGTACTCTTGGTAAAACAGGAGCCGGAGCAGGTGAGGAGCAGGGAGTTCAGGACGGTATCGATGTTTACTTTTCTACTTTTGCAAAATCAATGGCTAATATTGGAGCTTTTGTAGCTGCTGATCAGGATATTATTGATTATTTAAAATACAACTTACGTTCTCAAATGTTTGCAAAAGCATTGCCAATGATTCAAACCATTGGCTCATTGAAACGTTTAGAATTATTGCGTAATCACCCTGAGTTGAAAGACAAACTTTGGGAAAACGTAAATGCATTACAAAACGGATTACGTTCAAGAAACTTCAATATTGGAGATACAAATACTTGTGTAACACCAGTTTATTTAGAAGGAAGTGTTCCGGAAGCAATGGTAATGGTAAACGATTTAAGAGAAAACTACGGTATTTTCTTGTCGATTGTAATTTATCCGGTAATCCCAAAAGGAATTATTTTGTTAAGGATGATTCCAACAACTTCACATACTTTGGCTGATATCGATGAAACGTTAACAGCATTTGAAGCAATACGTGAAAAATTAGAGAACGGTACTTATAAAGAAATTGCAAGCAGAACCACAGTAGATCTGGATGCTTAATTTCTAGAAAATAAATTCCTGATATGGGAATTATGTAAAAAAATCCATTCGTTATGCGAATGGATTTTTTTTATTTAAAGTAATTTTATATCAACTAATTTTAAAAACAAAAGAACATGAAGAAAATACTAGCCGTTACAATTATTACTTTAAGTGTTTTTGCTTCTTGTAAAAAAGATCAAGTTGCAGAACCGGTAGAAATTACACCAAAAGCACCAAAAGAAGCTCAAATCGTTGAGCCATCAGGAGATCAATGTTATGCATCAACAGGTGCCAGTAAAATTGAACTGAGTTATAATGTTAACTCACATCAGGAAGTAAATGGAAAATTAAGCTATAATATAGCCGGAAAAGATAAAAATGAAGGGACTGTGATAGGGAATATGAAAGGTGATACTTTGATTGCCGATTATACTTTTATGTCAGAAGGAGTTTCATCTATCAGAGAGGTTGCTTTTATTGAAAGAGAAGGGATTCTTTATGAAGGATATGGTGATGTTGTAGAAGCAAATGGTAAAGTTTCCTTTAAGGATAAAAAACTACTAAAATTTGATCAAAAAAATACATTGACAAAAGTTGATTGTAAAGCAGAATAATCTCTTTATTCCGCTATTATTAAAAAATCCATTCTTTAGGGAGAATGGATTTTTTAGTTTTATATTTTGCTATGGTTTTATTTTATTTACGTAATCACTTGAATTTCCGTTCCAATAACATTTTTTGCATCGGTGATTTACAAATTCATGCTGGCAATTTTTATATCCGTACAAAACACTTGCGCATTCAGGACATAAATTTTCCATTATGGAAGATTGTTTATAAAACTCACTTTCGCATTCATTACAAATTTTAATGATTGGCATTTAATATTTTTAATGTTTAAACTCAAAACTAAAGATATTTCAGATATGTTTTTCTTTGGCAATGAATTTTTGGATCAAAGTTTTTCCAAAGTAAATGAATAGCTGTATTTTCGGCTAATTCAGGAGTTCTAATGCAATTTTGAATTCCTTTTTCTGAAAATGTTTTATAGTATTCATCAAAAATGATAGCTGTAACTCCTTTGTTTTGGTAATCCGGATGAACTCCGATAAGGTAAAAAACAACATCTTTACTTTGTTTTCGTGCTTTTAATAGATGAATAAATCCAAACGGAAATAGTTTTCCTTTTGCTTTTTGCAAAGCCTCAGAAAAACTTGGCATTACAATACTAAAAGCCACCAGATTATCTTCTTTATCCACAACAAATTTAATATATTCAGGATTGATGAAACTGATGTATTTCTTCTTGAAATATTCTTTCTGAACATCTGAGATCGCTACAAACGAAGCCAATTTAGCATAAGATTCATTAAACAAATCAAACATTTTATCCACGTGTGGCATAATGTCTTTTGTTTTGGTAAAGGTTAGTGATCTTAAACCGTATCTTTTTTTGATTAATTCCTGTGCTTTGAGAAAAAATTCAGGTTTAACATTCGAAAACGGAAAAATACTTTCGATATATTCCTTTTCTACCTGAAAGCCCAATTGTTCAAAATGGGTCACATAATAAGGATTGTTGTACCATGTAATCATGGTTCCCATCTGGTTATAACCTTCTGTAAGAACACCAACTTTGTCCAGGTTCGAAAATCCCATTGGACCTTCAACGTGTTCCAGACTATGTTGTCTTCCTAATTCGTATACTTTTTCTAATAAAGCTTTTGTTACTTCGATATCATCGATAACATCAAACCATCCAAAACGAACCTTTCTTTTGTGCTGATTATTGACTTCAGCCCAATTGATGATGGCTGTGATTCTTCCCACAATTTGATTGTCTTTGTAGGCCAGATAAAAATAGGCTTCGGCATTATCAAAAGCAGGATTTTTTGTTTTGTCAAAAGACTCTAGTTCATCTGCAATAATAGGCGGAACCCAATACGGATTGTCTTTATAGAGAGAAAACGGAAATTTCACATAGTCGGTTAATTCCTTTTTGGTTTTGGCTTCTTTAATTGTAATCATTAAGATTCAGTATGTAAATTGTCTCTTTATTTAGAGAAGTTGGTTATTAAAATTATTCGTATTTCGCTTTACGCTTTCTTTCTTTTGCCTGGTAATCGATTTCTCTTTGTTCCATCTGATTGTCCTTGTTCTTTTTTGCTTTTTCTTTACCTTTAAACTCCATTTGTTTTTCTTTGTAACTTCCGTCATAACGCCACGAAACACCAACTCCGCCATATAAAACTGAAGGTGTGTTTTTGAAATTGGTACTAACAGAAGCATCAACCTGAAGATTAGAATTGATTAAATAAGCAGCTCCGCCACGAACAATGGCATCACTGTAGAAATCGCTTTTATAACCTTGATTTTCAACAAAACCAGACCATTTGTCATTAAATCCGTGTGTTAGTGTTAATACGTAACCATAACTAGGATAATCGGTTGTAATATAATCGGCAATAATATTGGTTACAAATACCCATTTTCCTCCTCCAAATAAATTTTGCGTAATCAAAGCCACTTTAGGGGATATTGCAGATTGCGGAGAAAAGTAATACGGATTGTCAGCTCCGGTAAAATTGGCTCCTGCAAAAATAGAAACTGCAGGAATTAGTTCATGCCAGTTAAAACTATGATTGGCTTTGTAACTGTATATATTGGCTTCTTTTTTGTAATTTTTATAAGGATCGTAAACTAAATATTTCGCTCCTAAAACGGTTTGTCTGAAATTATTCTTTTTATAGCTGGTGTATGGAGTATCAAAATTTTCCATTTGATATTGTATGTCCAGAATCAATTCTAATTTTTCTAAAAATGCACCATAGCGCAGGGTTAAATCTGTACCAAAACCACTTGCATCATAATTTAATAAATCGTGTTTTTCTTTGATGCCGTAAACACCAAGTTCTGCCTGAATTACAGATTTTCCAACTGCATACGCAGACATTGTTTCACCCGGACGATTAGAGTTAATAACATCAGTATATTGCGCGAAAAATAATTGAGGAACTAAACAAAGAGTTGCAATAAATAAGTTTTTATTTTTTAACATAAACGTTTTTTTTGATTAAAAAGTAATAACGCATTTCAAATGTACTATATTTTATTATTTATTTAAGATTGATATTTTAATTTTAAACAATGGATTTATTAATTTTGGAAAAAAATTATATGATCATGCAAGAAGCATCTTTTACAAATTTGTTTAAAACGATAATGTGGATTATTGCGTTTTATTATATTTTTAAATTTTTAGCTAAAATCTTTTTGCCGGTATTGGTAAAGAAAGCGGTTGAAAAAGCAGGAGAGAATTTTCAGAGACAACAACAATATAGTCAGGATACTACATGGCAAAAAACACGTTCGAATAATGATGAAATTATTATCGATACGGCCAATGCAAAAAAGCCACGCGAAACCAAAAAGGTGGGCGATTATGTTGATTACGAAGAAATAGATTAAGTTTGTGTCCTAGAGTTATAGGATTCATCATTTAACCCAAACCAGTTTCAATTGAAAATAGTAAATAAGTTCTATCCGCATGCCCTTGTTATATTGGGCTTTATTATCGTTTCTTTAATTTATTTTTACCCGGTTTTACAGGGAAAACAAATCTTCCAATCGGATATTGCTCAATATACCGGAATGGCCAAAGAGCAAAATGATTTTAGAGCTACAGAGCATTCTGAGCCTTATTGGACCAATTCAGCATTTGGTGGTATGCCAACTTATCAGTTAGGAGCAAATTATCCTAACGATTTTATTGGACATTTAGATGATGTTTTACGTTTTTTACCTCGTCCAGCAGATTATCTGTTTTTATATTTCTTGGGTTTTTACGGCTTATTATTAGTTTTAAAAACAGATCCTTTAAAAGCCTTTATTGGCGCCATTGCCTTTGGTTTTTCTACCTATTTAATCATTATTCTGGGAGTAGGACATAATGCAAAAGCACATGCAATTGCTTATATGCCGCTTGTTATTGCCGGATTTATATTGGTTTTTCAGAAAAAATATATTTGGGGAGGTTTGCTCACCATGTTTGCTGTTGCATTAGAAATTAATGCAAACCACTTTCAAATGACTTATTATTTATTGATATTCTTGTTGATATTATCAGGTTATTTTGCTTTTAATTTTATTAAAGAAAAAGAATATAAACCGCTCTTAACTGCTATGGGTGTTTTGGCTGTAGCAGGAATTTTTGCTATTGGTGCCAATTCTACCAATTTAATGGCAACAAGCGAGTATGCTAAATTTAGTACCCGTAGCAACAGCGAATTGACTTTTAATCCTGACGGATCCAAAAAGACCAACGAAAATGCTTTAAGCCGCGAATATATTACAGAATACAGTTACGGAATTCCTGAAAGTTTTAACTTAATTGCTCCACGACTTTTTGGAGGTTCTAATCACGAAAATGTTGGAAGCGACAGTCGTATGTATTCGTTTATGATCGAACAGGGAGTTCCTTCAGAACAGGCTCAGGATTTTGTATCAGGAATGCCAACATATTGGGGAGATCAGCCTATCGTTGCTGCTCCTGCATATATTGGGGTTGTTGTTTTCTTTTTAGCAGTTTTGGCATTATTTATTGATGATAGAAAAATAAAATACGTATTCCTTTGCGGAGCATTGGTAGCATTGGTACTTTCATGGGGTAAAAATTTCTCTTTATTGACAGACTTTTTTATCGATTATGTGCCTATGTACGATAAGTTTAGAGCAGTTTCATCGATTCAGGTTATTCTTGAGTTGTGTTTTCCTGTCTTAGCTATTATGGGATTACAATCTTTCTTTAAAGCAAAAGATGAACCTAAACTACAACAGAAAGCCCTTGTGCAAACAGGTGTTTTTGGTCTTGGGATAATTGTGATTTTAGTATTTGCTAAAAGCATGTTCCATTTTACAGGAAGCAGTGATAATTATTTCTTAGAAAGTTACGGACCGGCTTTTGTTGATGCCTTAAAAGAAGACAGAATGACGCTTTACTCTGCAGATTTATTGCGTTCAGGATTTTTTATAGTACTGACTTTTGGAATTTTATGGTTGTTCATTAAAAATAAATTAGCTCAAAATACTACGCTAATTATCGTTGGTCTTTTAATGATTTTCGATTTGTTTTTTGTCGATAAAAAGTATGTTTCGGCTAAAGATTTTGTGAGTCCTGCTCAAATTGCAGCTCCGTTTCAGGAAACACCATCTGATGCTCAGATTTTAAAAGATACAACACATTACAGGGTTTTTGAAGTAAACGGCAATATGTCTAGCGCACGTGCCTCTTATTTCCACCATTCCTTAGGTGGATATCATGCTGCAAAACCTAGAAGAATGCAACAGTTATTCGATTATCAGATTGCAAAAAACAATATGGAAGTTTTGGATATGCTGAATGTAAAATACATTATCCAAACAGATAAGGAAGGAAAAGAATTTCCAACTATCAACCCTAATACAAACGGAAATGCCTGGTTTGTTAGTACCGTAAAATTGGTCAATAAACCGGACGATGTGATGAAAGCTCTAGATCATATCGATACTAAAAAAGTAGCTATTTTTAATGTTCGTGAACACGAAGGTAAATTTAGAAGCGCGCGTTTAAAGAAACAGTGGGATACTACAGGAACGATTAAAGTTGTAGAATATAAACCAAATTATATCAAATATAAGTCTGATAATAAAAAAGACGGTTTAGCTGTTTTCTCTGAGGTGTATTATAAAAATGGCTGGAACGCTTATATTGATGGTGAGTTAACGACACATTTTCCTGTTGATTATGTTTTAAGAGCTATGGAAGTTCCTGGCGGAAAACATACTATCGAGTTTAAATTTGAACCTCAGGTTGTTAAAACAGGAAGTATAATAACTTTGGCCAGTTCAATTGGAATGTTATTATTGCTGATTGGCGGAATTTATTTCGAAAAATTCTACCGCAAAGATTCACAAAGAAATCACGGAGATACTCAAAAATAACCTTAAAAGCTTTGTGAAACTTAGTGAAAGCTTTGTGTATCTCTGTGAAACAGACTAAACCTGATGGAACAAAAAAAACTCTTAATCATTACTTATTATTTCCCGCCTGCAGGAGGTCCGGGAGTACAGCGTTGGTTAAAATTTGTAAAATATTTACCTGAATTTGATGTTCAGCCCATTGTTTACATTCCTGAAAATCCAACTTACCCTATAATTGATGAAGGTTTAGTTGATCAGATTTCTGATAAGGTAATTGTTCTGAAAAATAAAATTTGGGAGCCTTATCAATTGGCGTCTGTTTTTTCGAAGAATAAAACCAAGAAAATTAGTTCGGGAATTTTTCCGCATAAGAAAAAACAAACTTTTTTAGATAAAACATTTCTTTGGATTCGCGGAAATCTTTTTATTCCCGATGCACGTGTTTTTTGGGTAAAACCTTCAGTGGCTTATCTTGAAAAGTATATTAAGGAAAATAATATAGATACCATTGTAACTTCTGGGCCACCGCATAGTTTGCATTTGGTAGGTTTAGAATTAAAAGAAAAATTAAACGTAAAATGGTTTGCAGATTTTCGTGATCCCTGGACTACAATCGGCTATCATAAAGCATTGCGTTTATCAGCTTATGCTGCAAAAAAACATAAAAGTCTAGAGCATAAAGTACTTAATGCTGCAGATACGATTATTGTAACAAGTAAAACTACAAAAACCGAGTTTCAGGCGATTACCAATAAGCCAATTTCGGTAATTACGAATGGTTATGATATCGAGAATGTAGAAAAACAAACTCTGGATACTAAATTTACTCTGGCACATATCGGCTCATTTTTGTCTGATAGAAATCCGAAGTTTTTATGGGAATGTCTGGTAGAGTTGCTTCAGCAAATACCTGATTTTAAAACACATTTAGAAATTAAACTCATAGGAGCAGTAAGTCAGGAAGTTTTAGATGCTATTGGAGAATTTAATTTAAATGACTATCTGAATCTTTTAGGATATGTTTCGCATCACGAAGCCATTGCACATCAAAAAAAGTCTCAGGTTTTACTTTTAATCGAGATTAATTCTGAAGATACTAAAAGTATTATTCCGGGTAAATTGTTCGAATATATGGTATCAAATCGCCCTATAATTGCTATTGGTCCAAACGGATCAGATTTTGCCGATATTATTAAAGAGACCAATACAGGAGTATTTTTTGATTATTCTGAAAAAGCGAAATTAAAAAGTGTAATTTTGGACTTTTATAATCAATTTTTGGAAGGCAAATTACAATCTCATGGTGTTGGTTTACAACAATATTCAAGAAAAAGCCTAACTAAACAATTGGCACAATTGATTAGCAAATCATAAGATTGCAATAATCTAAAATCTAAAAATCTAAAATCCAAACATGGGTATTGTTTTAAATCAGTCTTTCAAAAATACAATTATTACTTATATCGGTTTCGCTATTGGAGCCATCAATACACTTTATTTATACCCGGTTTATTTAGGAGCAACTTATTATGGTTTGACTAATTATGTGACGTCTTGTGCGAATGTGATTATGCCATTGTTTGCGATTGGAATGCAAAATACTTTGGTTAAATTTTATTCACAATATCAAACTGAAGAAGAAAAATCCCGTTTTTTATCCTTTACTGTTTTGTTTCCTTTGCTATTAATAATTCCACTTTTACTGATTGGACTTATTTTTTATGATGATATTCTGTTCTTTTTGTCAAAAAAGAATGCGATTGTAAAAAGCTATATTTGGCTAATACCTTTTATAGGGTTATGTATGGCATATTTTGAAATTTTTTATGCTTGGCTGCGAGTAAATATGCATTCGGTTTTTGGAAACTTTGTTAAGGAAGTAGGTTTACGATTATTTTCATTATTTCTATTAGTAGGTGTTTACTACGATTGGCTTAGTGTAGAAGGTTTTGTGTACGCAACAGCAATTTTATATTTCTTTGCATTCCTGATAACCATGTTATATGCATTTAGCATTCAGAAGCCTACTTTTCAGTTTACAATACCAACAAATACAAAAGATATATTAGTATATACTTTTTATATTATTCTATCAGGAAGTGTGGCTAATTTACTTTTGGACGGTGATAAAATGATATTAAATCAATATATGCAGATTGAAAATATCGCTTTCTATTCTGTGGCTACTTATATTGCCTTGGTAATTTCTGTTCCAAGCCGTGCCATGCACCAAATTGTATATCCAATTACGGCAAAATTAATGCATGAGAACAAGCACGATGAGTTAAATCAACTATACAAAAAGACCTCAATAAATTTGCAGATGGTAGGTGGTTTTGTAATGCTTTGCATATTTGTAAATATTAATCAGCTCTACGAATTGGTTCCAAAAGAATACAGCGGAGGAATTGCCGTTGTATTTATGATAGGATTATCGAAGTATTTCGACTTGATTTTAGGAAACAATAATGCTATTATTTTTAATACCAAATACTATCGAATGGTATTGTATTTAGGATTAATGCTTGTGGTTTTAACCGTAGTTCTAAACATGATTTTTATTCCGATTTTCGGAATCTTTGGATCTGCTTTTGCTACTTTATTGTCTATTACTTTATACAGTTTGGCAAAGCTTCTTTTTGTGGTAAAAAAACTTAATTTATATCCGTTTACCAAGCAAACGATATATTCGATGTTGCTTACGTTCGCTTTGTTTTTATTATTTTATTTCTGGGAGTTTCCTTTTTTCCAATTGATTAGTATTGCTTTAAAATCTATTTTGGTAACAATTTTATACGTTTACCTGAATTACAAGTTTAATATCTCTCCTGATATTAATAAAGTAATCGACATGCTTTTTCGAAAAATAGGAATTAAAATTTAGTAAGATTTTATTGGGAAAACAGAAAGTAATTTAAATTTGAATCTATTTTGTTTTTATATTTGTTAGAAGGATAACCAACTTATTGCTAATAAAATATGAAAAAGAAATTAATTTGTTTTTTAGCGTTCTTTATTGTTTTATTTTCTTCACTGGCTTTTGCTCAAAAAGATAGTTTACAAGCGTCAAAAATAGTCACACCTGAATTAAAACTAAAAGGATATCCTGTTAGCCCTTTTAAGGATACGCTTTTTTATGTTTATAATAAAGTGGGTTCTTTTTCTGCCGAAAACAGAGCAAATGCCATTACAGAAAAAATCAGAAAACTATATGAAGATTCTTTTTTTGAAAAAGATTCTATTGTAGTTGTTCCTTCGGATATTTCTCAGGATATCGTCTATAAAAATGATTTCATCATCATGTCAATTCTTGATGGTGATGCAAAGGCCGAAAATCAAACTACAGGTTTTATTGCCAAAAGAAATTTGAAGGCGATAAAAAAAGCAATCATTTATCAAAACGAAAATTATTCGATGCTTCCTAAAAGGCTTGGATATACGGCATTGCTTATCCTTATCATCGGAATTGTTTTGTATTTTGTAGGTATGATTTTCAATAGAATAAGATTGCATATTCTTAAAAATAGCGATAAATATTTTAAAGGTTTTACTTATAACAATATCAGTATTCTTTCTCCACAAAAGCAACAATCGATACTTATGCGATTGTATAGCTTTGTAAAAGGTTTTACTTTGGTTTTGATTGTTTATTTTTCATTGCCATTATTGTTTAGCATTTTTCCGGCTACAGAAGCATATACAACAACATTATTGCGATGGATTCTTACGCCTGCAAAATTGGCCATTATGGGATTTGTTGATTTTTTGCCAAGTTTTGTTACCATAGTAGTTATTGTTTTTATTTTTAAATATACCATAAAAGTAATCCGGTTCTTTTTTGATGAGATAAAAAAAGAGAATATAAAAATAGATGGTTTTTACAGTGACTGGGCAATGCCTACATTTAATATTATCAGGTTTCTATTGCTGGCATTCATGGTGGTTATTATATTTCCGTATTTGCCGGGATCAGATTCTCCCATTTTCAAAGGTGTTTCCGTTTTTGTGGGGATTCTATTTTCTTTAGGTTCCTCAAATGCTATTGCCAATATGGTAGCGGGATTGGTGATTACCTATATGCGTCCGTTTAAGATTGGGGATTTTATAAAAATAGGTGATGTTAGCGGAGAAGTTATCGAAAAAACAGCCTTGGTAACCCGAATCAGAACACCAAAATTCGAAGATATTACAATACCAAATTCCACGGTATTATCGAGTACTTCTACAAATTATTCTTCTAATACAAAACATGTTAATAATGGGTTGCTAATTCATACTACTGTTTCAATTGGTTATGATGTACCCTGGAAAGATATTCATAAAGCTTTGATTGAAGCAGCATTAAAAACCGAAATGATCGAGCAGACTCCGTCGCCTTTTGTACTGCAAACCAGCCTTGATGACTTTTATGTTTCGTATCAAATTAATGTATATACGAAACAACCTACAAAGCAACCGATGATCTATTCTTCATTGCATCAAAATATTCAGGATTCGTTTAACGCGGCCGGAATCGAAATTATGTCACCACATTATAGTGCCTTACGCGACGGAAACAATACTACTATTCCTGAAAGCTATTTGAAAAATGATTATGAAGCTCCTTCTTTTAATGTTAAGGATAAAAGCTAATAAATTGATAATGTGCTATTAATCTTAAAATTTTAACAGTGATTTATTTTGAAGTTAATTTTATAAAAATTAACTTTAGCTAAGAATTTAGCAACACTTCCCTTAGTAGGATAAAAAAGATCTCATTTAAGACAATAAAAGTGTGTGTTATTATGTTTATTAAATTGAATTACTACGCTGAAAAATGTTAAAGCGTGAAGTAATTTTTGCAGTATTTGGATTAATTTTTTTACGTAATGATTATGAAGAACAATGGACTTAGTCAGGAGCAGAGCTTACAAGTGTTTTCTAATATGATATCAAACAAAGTTCATAACGGATTTACATTAGAAGAGAGAAATGATGAATTCCTTTTTGCAGTCCTTTCTAAAGGCGGAAAAGTAGTAAATCATGGTTTAAATTTCATTATTTTTTGTCTAACCTTAGGATTGTGGTCATTTGCTTGGCTTTACTTGACAATTGAGGCATCAAAACAAAAAAAAGTATTAGTTGCCATCGACGAAGATGGTTTCCCTTTTGAAGAACGATGTTTAGTCGCTTAACAAATTTAAATCGCAAAATTAAAAAATTCCAAATTCCAAATGATTAACTCATTGGAATTTGGATTTTTTTTTTTTTTTTATTTGTCAGGCTGAGGCGAAGTCGAAGCCTTAGATAATGTTCTTCTATTTCTTGGGGGTAAAGTATTGAGTTTTCTAAAATAAAAAGTAAAAACCTTTGTTCCTTTGCACCTCAACACCTTTCCTCTATAATTTATCTTTTAAATAAATTCCCGTAACAGATTTCTTTTCTTTTACGATATCTTCCGGAGTTCCCGAAGCTAATAAATACCCTCCGTTTTCTCCTCCTTCAGGACCTAAATCAATAATCCAGTCGGCACATTTTATAAGATCAAGATTATGTTCGATTACAATTATCGAATGGCCTTTTTCTATTAATGCATCAAAAGAAGCTAATAATTTTTTGATATCGTGAAAATGCAGACCGGTTGTAGGTTCATCAAAAACAAATAATGCTTTGTCCTTTGTAGCCCCTTTTACTAAAAACGAAGCTAATTTAATACGTTGTGCTTCTCCACCGGAAAGAGTAGAAGAAGACTGTCCTAATTGCACATAGCCTAAACCAACATCCTGAAGTGGCTGAAGCTTCTGTGTAATTTTGGTTTGTTTATTTTTATCGAAAAACGCAATTGAATCATCAATAGTCATGGTTAGAATATCGTTGATGTTTTTATTGTCGAAAGTGATTTCTAAAATTTCCTTTTTAAAACGTTTGCCTCCGCAGGTTTCACATGGTAAAGAAACATCGGCCATAAAGACCATCTCGACGTTTATTGAGCCTTCTCCTTTACAAGTTTCGCATCGCCCACCATCTACGTTAAAAGAAAAATGTTTGGCCTGATAACCTCTTATTTTAGATAATTTCTCTTTAGCATATAAATCCCTGATGTCATCGTAAGCTTTTATATACGTTACAGGATTTGATCTGGAACTTCTTCCAATAGGATTTTGATCAACATATTCGATATGTTTTATCTGAGAGAAAGAACCTTTTATGTCGCTAAACTGACCTGCTTTTTCAGAAGCATTTTCCAGTTTTTTCTGCATGGCCGGAAACAAAATCTTTTTGATCAAAGTACTTTTTCCACTTCCTGAAACGCCGGTAATTACCGTTAGGACATCCAGAGGAAAAGTAACATTTATATTTTTTAAGTTGTTTTCTCGTGCTCCAACAATATCAATATGATTTTTGAATTTTCGTCTCTTTTTAGGAACCGAAATTTCTAAATCTCCATTCAGGTATTTAGCCGTTAAGGAATCTGATTTTAGAATTTCATCATAAGTGCCCTGAGCAACAAGATGACCTCCAAAAGTTCCTGCTTCCGGACCAATATCAATAATCATATCAGCAGCTTTCATGATATCTTCATCGTGCTCGACTACAATTACAGTATTACCTAAATCACGAAGCGACAATAAAACTTTGATCAGTCGTTCCGAATCTTTAGGGTGCAGACCAATACTTGGCTCATCAAGAATATACATTGATCCCACCAAGCTGCTTCCTAATGAAGTGGCCAGATTAATACGCTGCGATTCTCCACCGGAAAGTGTTGCAGAATTTCTGTTTAAAGTCAGATAATCTAAACCAACTTCTGTTAAAAATGATAAACGATTGTTGATTTCGATCATTAAACGCTTTGCAATTTGCTGCTCATAAACATTTAGATCAATGTTTTTGAAAAAAGTAACCAAATGTTTAATTGGTAAATCGACTAAATCAGAAACCGTTTTACCATTAATTTTCACATAAGAAGCCTCTTCGCGTAAACGTTTTCCGCGGCAAGCATGACATTTTGTTTTTCCGCGGTAACGCGATAACATCACACGGTTTTGAATTTTATAATTTTTTTCTTCAAGTTCTTTAAAGAAACCGTTCAGACCCTGAAAATACTGATTTCCTTTCCAGATTAAATCTTTTTGATCTTCGCTTAATTCAAAGAAAGGTTTATGAATAGGAAAATCAAATTTATAAGCGTGTTTAACGAGTTCGTCTTTATACCAGCTCATACTATCTCCCCGCCACGGATAAATAGCATTTTCAAAAACCGATAAGGAAGTATTTGGCACTACTAAATCAGCATCGATGCCAATAATATTTCCGTAACCTTCGCAAACCGGACAAGCTCCGTAAGGATTATTAAAACTGAATAAATGAACGTTAGGTTCTAAGAACGTAATGCCGTCTAATTCAAAATTATTCGAATACGTAAATCTTTTATCTGAACCTGCTTCCTGAAGATAACAAATTCCTTTTCCTTCAAAAAAAGCGGTTTGTACGGCATCGGCCAATCGATTATAAAACTCTTCTTCGTCTTTTACAACGATTCTGTCAATAATCAATAAAATATCTTTATTGTCTAATTTATGAATTTCTTTAGGGGTAAATTCATCTAAACGAACCATTTCGTTATCAACCAGAATACGCGCAAAACCTTGTTGCAGCAATACTTTTAGTTTGTCTTCGAGTTTCCTTCCTTCTTCAAGATGAATAGGAGACAGAAGCATCCATTTGCTGTCCAATGGCATACTTTTTACATCGGCAACAACATCGCTAACAGTATTTTTTTTGACTTCAAGTCCGGAAATAGGGGAATAAGTACGGCCAATTCTTGCGAATAAAAGCTTTACATAATCATAGATTTCAGTCGAAGTTCCTACAGTCGAACGCGCGTTTGTTGTATTTACTTTTTGTTCAATGGCAATTGCAGGAGCAATACCTTTTATATATTCTACTTTTGGTTTGTCTAATCGCCCAAGAAACTGACGCGCATAAGAGGATAAACTCTCTACATAGCGGCGTTGTCCTTCGGCATATAAAGTATCAAAAGCTAAACTTGATTTACCTGATCCTGAAAGACCTGTGATTACAACAAGTTTATTTCTGGGAATAGCAACATCTACATTTTTTAAATTATGTACCTGTGCTCCTTTAATTATAATATTATGTTTTGGGTCGAGTGTAGAAAGATCAATCTGCATACAAAAAGTCAATTTTTACAAAAGTAATCAATTTTGAATTGAGTTTTGTTAATGCCATTGTTCCAAATTCTAACATAATTATCATGTTTATAAAATAGTTACTTATGAGAAGAATGGCTTTAAATTCTTTTTGCAAGATCGTTATTCTGCGGTTTTCTCAAAGTTGAAACCTGAGGTTATGGTAAATTATGAATAGAGATATATTTAATAGTTTAAATTATTGATGTTTTGAGATTGAAAGTGTAATTATATCCGATATACTAAATCTTGTTTTATTTTATTAAAAACTTGTAGTTTCAATATAAAATAAGCTATTTTAGAACTGTTTTAATAATAATTAATACCACGGCTCAATTTGAAAACTAAATTTACTTTTCTGCTTTTTTCAATCAGTTTTCTCTTGTTTTCGCAGGAGTTTCCGCCCATTATCAAATATTCATCTTCTGTTTATGGTGCCGGAAATCAAAGTTGGATGATCGCTCAGGACGATCAGAACTATTTGTATTTTGCCAACAATGAAGGTCTCTTAGAATATAACGGCACAAATTGGCAATTGTATCCTACTCCCAATGAAACCATAATGCGATCTGTAAAAGTAATTGGAAATAAAATCTATACCGGTTGCTATATGAATTTTGGCTACTGGACAAGGCGGACAAATGGTAAATTAAAGTATACTTCGCTCAGCGATACCATCAAAAATAAAATTTTAGATGATGAACAATTCTGGAATATTCTTAAATACGATCAGTGGATTTTATTTCAATCCTTAAACCGAATTTATATTTATGATACCAAAATAGGGAAATTTAAAATTATTGCACCAAAAAATGGCGTGGTTAAATCATTCGCAAATAAAAATGCCATTTATTTCCAAACGATAAAAGAGGGGCTTTTTGAAATAGAAAGCGGCAAAGCCAAATTAGTTTCGGATCATCCAATTCTTAAAAAATTCACGATGGTAAATATATTTACCACAGAAGATGGTTTGCTGATTCAGACGCAATTAGATGGTATTTATAAATTATCAGGAAATACTCTAACGCGTTTTATAACAGATGTAGATGCTGAACTAAAATCAAGTTTTGTGTATAGCAGTCAGCTTTTGGAAGACGGAAGTTTTGCTTTGGGCACAGTCTCGAACGGGATTTTTATTTTATCAGATGCAGGAAAACTAAAATATCATATTTCGCAAAGCAAAGGACTGAGTAATAATACCGCTTTATCCCTTTTTGAAGATAAGGACCGCAATTTATGGGCAGGACTCGATAACGGAATTAATTGCATCAATATCAACTCGCCTGTACATAGTTTTACAGATGATACCGGAGTTCTGGGAACGGTTTATGCGTCGGGTACTTTTAATGGTTTGCTGTATGTGGGAACCAATCAGGGATTGTTTTACAAAAATACTCAAAGTAATTCTGAGTTTAAATTCATAAACGGAACAAAAGGTCAGGTTTGGTCTCTTTTTGTATACGATAACACGCTTTTTTGTGGTCACGACTCAGGAACTTTTATTATCACGAATGATTCTGCAAGAAGCATCTTTTCTGCTTCGGGAACCTGGAAATTTGAACCTGTTCCCAATGCCAAGAACAAATTACTTCAGGGGAATTATTACGGAATTTCGGTTTTAGAGAAAGTAAACAATCAGTGGTTTTTTAAAAATAAAATTCAGGGTTTTGATTATTCATCGCGTTATTTTGAAATCAACAATAATTTTGATGTTTATGTAAGTCATGAATATAAAGGAATTTTTCGATTAAAATTAGATCAGACTTTATCAAAAACAAATGCATTTTACACTTATAAATCGCCTAAAAAAGGTAAAAACGCGAGTTTAGTCAAATTTAATAATGCTATTTATTATGCCTACAAAGACGGAATTTTCAAATTAAATCCCATTACAAAACTATTTGAGAAAGATAATTTATTAAGTTCTATTTTCGAAAAAGACGAATATACATCCGGGAAATTAATCGTAGACAATTCCAACAAAATCTGGCTGTTTTCTAAAAACTACATCCATTATTTTTCTGCCAGTAAATTAAGCAATCAGTTAAAGCAGAATATAATTCCCATTCCGTCTTCTTTGACCAATTCGATGCTAGGTTTTGAGAACATTACACAAATTTCCAAATCGACTTATTTAATAGGTACAACAGATGGGTATTATACTTTGAATATTGAGGATTTAAGTTTTAAAAATTATACCGTCTTTATTACTGATATTACAATTAATAAACAAAATGAAACCTTAAAGAACGTTGCAATTCAGAATGAAGGAGAATTTAAATCGAATGAAAATAACATCACTTTAAACTACACAGTTCCGGAATATAATAAGTACATCAACTCAGAATATCAGTATTTACTAGAAGGTTTCCAGAACGATTGGAGCGAATGGAGTACAAAAGCTACGGTGAACTTTAAAAACTTAGCACCGGGAAAATACACTTTTAAAGTAAGGGCAAAATATGCCAATACCATTTTACAAAATACGGCTACCTATACATTTGTGGTTTTAAAACCCTGGTATTTGACCAATTTGGCGTGGTTTATTTATTTTCTTTTAATGATGGTGCTGGCGTATTTTGTAAACAAGGCATATCTCAATTATTATCACAAGCAAAAAGAGAAGCTGATAGAAGAAAATAATTTGTTATTGGAGATTAAAGAACTCGAAAATGAGCAGCAATTAATGAAGCTTAGAAACGAGCAGCTTTCTCAGGATGTTGACAATAAAAATAGAGAACTGGCGGTTTCGACCATGAGTTTAAACAGTAAAAATGAGTTGCTGGCATTTATAAAAGAAGATTTAAAAAAGACCAGTCAAAACGATAGCAGTAATATAAAATCGGTCATAAGTACGATAAACAAAAACATTACCGAGGAAGATTCCTGGAACGTATTCAAAGAAGCTTTTGATAACGCCGATAAGGATTTTCTAAAAAGAATCAAACAGCTGCATCCTGTACTTACTCCAAATGATTTACGTCTTTGCGCTTATTTACGTTTGAATCTTTCATCAAAAGAAATTGCTCCATTGTTTAATATTTCTGTTCGCAGCGTAGAAATAAAAAGGTATCGTTTGCGTAAAAAAATGGATTTACAGCACGAAAACGGTTTAGTCGAGTATATTTTGGCTGTATAGTACATCAAAAAATGCTTCTAAAAAACTATACATTACCTCAACATTAACGATTTGTTGTGATTTTGTAGTGTTAATGTTAAAGAAATTAACATTCGTAAATTATAGTTAAATAAGGGTGTATTTTGAGATATATTGAATTTACCTGTTATTTTTTTATGATGTATGTTTTTTGTTGAGGTTAAAATTGTCGTTTTCCTAAATGGATAAGATAAATTTATCTTTCAATAAAAACTAACTAATTATGAAATCTAGATTATTACTAACCGTACTAATGCTGTTTACATCTTATGCGTTTTCGCAGTCTTTTGATGTAAGCGGTACAGTATTAGATGGCTCGGGTTTATCACTACCGGGCGTAAATGTAAAAGTTAAAAGTTCGTCACAAAGTACAACCACAGACTTCGACGGATCTTTTAAATTATCAGGAGTTCCAAAAGGAACTGTAATCGTTTTAAGTTATATAGGTTTTAAAACGCAGGAAGTTGCGGTTGCAGGAACCAAAATAACAGTTAAAATGATTGACGATGCCAGATCGCTTGATGAAGTTGTTGTATTAGGATACAGCAGCAAAAAGAAGAGAGATGTTACCGGAGCAGTTACTGTTGTATCCAGCAAAACCATCGAAGATCTTCATCCCCTTAAGGTAGAACAAGCCCTGCAGGGAACTGTGGCAGGGGTTAGTGTTACGGCACAATCGGGTTCTCCGGGCGCACCAATGAATATCAATATTAGAGGTATCGCCACAAACGGAAATAATGCAGCAACTGTATTTATAGATGGCTATCAGGGAGATTTGAGTATTTTAAATCCAAGTGATATCGAATCGATTACAGTACTTAAGGATGCTCAGGCGGCCGTTTACGGAGTATTGGGAGCCAACGGAATTGTGCTGGTAACAACAAAAACGGGTAAAAAGAATTCTAAAACCAAAGTTTCTTTCAACTCTTCTTTTGGTACTCAGGAAACGAGCAAAAAAATGTCGGTACTAAATGCTACAGAATATGCATTGTTACTGAACGAAAGTTATGCTAATGGCGGACAAGCATTGCCTTATCCTAATGTTTCAGGTTTAGGAAAAGGAACAGACTGGCAAAAAGAAATCTTCAACCCAGCTCCGGTTATTAATAATGATATCGCTATTTCCGGAGGTTCAGATAAAATCACCTATTTATTAAGTGGATCAGATTTAAGCCAGCAAGGTATTATTGGAGGTCCAAAATCTGATTTTAAAAGAAATACTGCAAGATTATCTTTAGGTGCTGATTTAGCCAGTAATATGAAACTGCAAACGAATATTATTTATACGTATCTCGACAGAGATTCATTAAATGAAAATGGTTTGGGATCGGTACTTTTTAATGCTATCAATACACCTTCGACTTTGCCGGTTCGTGATCAAAACGGAAATTATACTTTAGTTCCAAGTGCACCGGGTTATGGAGTTGAAATCATCAATCCTTTGGCACAAATAGAAAACACCTATAATGACTATAAATTAAGAAAACTAAACGGGAATGTTAGCTTTATTTACGACATAACCAAAGAGTTTAAATTTACATCTCGTATTGGTTTCAACACAGGAAATAGCATTAGCAGAAACTTCTCTAAGCAAGTAAGCTACGGCGGAAAAGTGTTTGATATCACCAGAAGCAGTGTGACTCAAAATACTGTAAATGATAATGATTATACACTTGATCTTATTGCAGAATACAAAAAGACACTTTTTGGAAATCATAATATCAAAGCAATCTTAGTATCTACAGTTTATAAATCCTGGGGGTCAGGACTTGGTGCTACAGGTTATGATGTTCCTAATAATTCATGGAAATATGCCGATATAAACCTTGCAAAAGGAACAAGTCCGGCTGGTGGCCGTGATGTATCGTCGTATGGGTATGATGAAAGAAGAGTTTCTTATGCCGGAATTTTAGAATATGATTTTAAAGGAAGATATATTTTAAGCGGAGTGATCAGAAGGGATTCATCAACTAAATTTGGTCCGGAGAACAGAGTAGCTTTCTTTCCGTCATTTACGGCAGGATGGGTAATTTCTGAGGAATCATTTTTAAAAGATAATAGCACTTTAAATTTCTTAAAATTCAGATTAAGTTATGGAGTTTTAGGAAATGACCAGATCCGACCTAATGGTTATACAGGATTATTAAACGGAGAAGCAACTTATGTATACAATGGCGCTCTGATAAACGGAACAGCAATTGGAGGATTACCAAACCCGAAATTACAATGGGAAGAAGCTAAAAAGTTTGACGTAGGGGTTGATTTTCGTTTATTTAATGATAAGCTGGACTTTACAGCAGATTATTTTATTGATACACGAGATAAATTATTAATACCAAAAATTCCGGTTTCGGGAATAACAGGAGTTTATGCTCCGGGAGCTTCTTCACCAACTATGAATGCAGGTTCGGTACGTAACAAAGGATTCGAATTCGCTGTTAATTATAAAGACAAGATATCGGATAATTTTAATTTTAATATCGGATACAACATCACTACAATCGATAACGAAGTTTTAGAAGTAGCCAATAGTACCGGTTATACAGACGCAGGCAGTTTTGGTGTCGGGCAACCGCTTCTTCCCTCAAGAATGGAAAAAGGAAGACCTATAGGATATTTTTACGGATATAAAACAGACGGGATTTTTCAGAACCAGGCCGAAATTGCAGCACATCCATCGCAGGCAGCTTTAGGAGCAGCTACAGCTCCGGGAGATATTCGTTTTAAGGATATAAATGGTGATGGTGTAATTGACAGCAAAGACAGAACGAATATTGGAGACCCGATTGCCAGTGTAATAATGGGATTAAATGTAACCCTTAACTACAAAAATCTTGATTTTCTTGCCTATGCTTATGCTTCAATAGGAAATGATATGGTTAGAAACTACGAGCGTACACTTACAGATGTAAACAAATCTAATTATGTGTTAGGAAGATGGACCGGAGAAGGAACAAGTAATACCGTTCCCAGAGTTACAACGGGAGCAACTAACAACAGCCTTTTTTCTGATTATTATGTAGAAGATGCTTCTTTTTTAAGAATTCAGAATGTACAATTAGGGTATACATTAAACAAAACATTCTCGGATAAAATCGGTATTTCAAAATTGCGTTTGTATGTAGGGGTAAACAATCTATACACGTTTACCAAATACAGAGGTTTTGATCCGGCTGCTATAACAGGGCCACAAAATGACGATAACATTTCACAATCGTCTGTAGGATCTGGAATCGATAACGGATTTTATCCAACACCAAGGATTTATACAATGGGACTAAATCTAAATTTTTAAAAAACAATAAAATGAAAAAGTATATTATAAATATAGGATTAGGAATCGTTCTTTTAGGAGCTTTGAGCGTTTCTTGTTCAGATAATTTTGTAGAACGTGAGCCTGTATATTCAATAGATTCTGAAAATTATTTTAATTCAGAATCAGATTATAACAATGCCTTAATTGGTGCATATGATTTGCTGCAATCTACTTATATAAATGTTTTATTGGGCGAAATAGCTTCAGATAATACATTGGCCGGAGGAGAAAGCGCGAGTGATGTAGTTGGTTTCCAGCAAGTAGATGAAATGACGCACACTGCCGTAAACAGTAATATAAAAGATGTCTGGAACTGGATGTTTGCAGGAGTAAACAGAGCAAGTTATATTCTGGAGTTTAAAGATAAAACAGACTTTCCGGGTAAAAACCAAATATTGGCTGAAGCACATTTTTTAAGAGCATATTATCATTTTGAATTAGTAAAATGGTTTGGTGGCATTCCGTTAAATGGAGATAAGAGGTTTAAATTAGATGACGAGAAAAAAATTCCCCGTTCATCAGTTCCTGAAGTTTACGCTTCTATTGAAGCTGATTTGCTTTATGCTATCGATAATTTAAACCCGAATGCCCCACAAGTGGGTAGAGCTACAAAAGGAGCTGCACAGGCATTATTAGGAAAAGTGTATTTGTATCAGGATAAATTTGCTGATGCCTCTAAAGTTTTAGACAAAGTAATCGAATCAGGAAAATATTCCTTGATAGCAGATTATAATACCATTTTTGAAAACGCAGGAGAAAACGGAAAAGAATCAGTATTCGAAGTACAATACAGTGATGCCGAAGGAGCAGGTTTTGGATGTCTCCAATGTAGCGAAGGTAACGTAGCTGTAGGTTTTAACGGAATAAGAAATTATGTAGGCCCTGTTTTCGATTCAGGATATAGTTTTAATGTGCCAACGTCAAAAATTGCCAATGCATTTGAAGTAGGCGATAAACGTAAAGATGTTGCTATTTTGGATATTGTTGCCTGGGCTGCAGCCAATAATGCTACTTATGGTACGGGATATAAACACACTGGATATTTTAACAGAAAATATTTACCACGTCAGGGAGATTCAAATATTGGAGATCAAAACCTGACAAACCCTAATAATTACAGAGCGATTCGTTATGCAGATGTATTATTAATGGCTGCCGAAGCTTATAGTAGAGGAGGACTAGGCGATGCTAAAGCCAGAACTTATTTAAACGAAGTAAGAAGACGTGCATTTGGAGATACAAATCATGACATCTCAGCTTCAGGACCAGCTCTAACCGATTTTATCTGGGCAGAAAGAAGGTTTGAATTTGTTGGAGAAGGAATTCGCTTTTTCGATTTAGTGCGTACAGGTAAAGCAGCACAGGAAATTGCTGGTTTTAAGGCAGGAAAAAATGAAATATTCCCAGTTCCTATCGAAGAGATTCAATTCGCAAACGGAAACTGGCAGCAAAATCCTCAATATTAAAAAATAGTATTATGAAAAAATTACATTTTATTATAAGTCTGTTCGTTTTGGCAATCACAGTAGGTTGTTCTAATGACAGTAATGGCAGCGATGTCGATATCGATTCGATAGGAGCGCCAAAAAACATATCGGCACTCACAACCATTACTCAGGATAATTCAGGTAAAGTAACTTTTTTGCCTAAAGGAGAAGGCGTTACGCAATATCAAATTAATTTTGGAGATGGAAGCCCGGTGTCGAGTTATCTTTCGGCAGGAGCGACCGTAGCGCATACGTACAAAGAAGGTATTTACCAGGCCAAGATTATGGCAATGGGATTAAATGGAAAAATTACAGAAGTAACACAGGAAGTTACAGTTTCATTTTTGGCACCAAGTAATTTGCAGGTAACTTTAGCACATGTAGTTGGTGATAATTTATCAGCGTCCGTAAGTGCAAAAGCCAGTTTCGAAACCTATTTTCAGGTTTATTTTGGAGAAACCCCAAATGAAATCCCGGTTGATTTTATGGAAGGTGAAACCATTAAACATACCTATGCCAATATAGGAACCTACGAAGTAAAAGTTGTCGCTTTAAGCGGAGGAAAAGCAACATCGGTACATACAGAATCGATTACAATTTCGAACCCAATTTTATTACCGGTTGATTTTGAATCGGCTACCTTAAATTATGCCTTTACTACTTTTGGCGGTGTAGCAACAGTTGTAGCCAATAACCCTAGTGTAGATGCCAGTAACGTAAGTGCAAAAGTGGCTAAATTAACCAAACCGGCGGGTGCAGAGGTATGGGCAGGTTCTTTCTTAGAATTAGGAGAACCAATTAATTTCTCTACTCTGAAAAAAATCAAAATCAAAGCATGGTCACCAAAAGCGGGAATTGTAGTTAAAATGAAATTAGAAAATTTGACCAATTCAGATATTAATACCGAAGTAGATGTTACCAACACAGTAGCGAACAATTGGGAAGAATTGGTATTTGATTTCTCTGCTGTTGATAATGCTAATAAATATCAAAGAGTAGTACTTTTCTTTGACTTTGGTAATGCAGGTACAGGCGTAGATTATTACTATGATGATATTCAGTTAACTTCAGGAGCAGAATCTTTAGTGTTGCCATTAACATTCGAATCGACCAACTTAACTTATGCTTACGGAAATTTTGGTGGAGCGGCCGCATCGGTAGTTGCCAATCCTGATAAATCAGGAATCAATACATCATCAAAGGTAAGTGCTTTAACAAAAAACAATGGTGCCGAAGTTTGGGCAGGTTCATCACTAGCGCTTGAAACGGCGATTAATTTCTCAACATTTAAAAAACTAAAAATAAAAGTCTGGTCACCTCAGGCCGGAATTATTGTGAAATTTAAATTAGAAAATCTAAATGATGCCACTATAAACAAAGAAATTGATGCCACTACAACAGTTGCCAATAGTTGGGAAGAACTCACTTTTGATTTTGATGGAATTGTGAATGCCAATAATTATCAAAGAGTAGTGCTTTTCTTTGATTTTGGAAACAATGGCACAGGCAAAACATACTATTTTGATGATATTAAACAATCCAATTAAAAATATAAGTAATCATGCGTAAAATAATTATAAATATCGCGTCCGTACTTACGATTCTGCTTATGGTAGGTTGTCAGGAAGACGATTTAAAATTCGGGAACTTACAAGCGCCGACAGACCTTGTAATTAAAGCCGAGATTGTAGGTAAAACCGATGCAGATCCAAACGGAGATGGTTCGGGATTAGTAAAACTTGTCGCCACGGCCAATAATGCTATATCGTATAAATATGCTTTTAGCGACGGAACCTCAGTAAATGCGCCAACAGGTAAATTCGAAAAAAGATTTACCAAACCGGGACTTAATACTTATACCGTAACTGTTATTGCAACAGGAACAGGAGGGATAGAAACAAATACTTCGATAGATGTTACTGTGCAAAGTGATTTTAGCGATCCTGAAGCCGTAACGTTCTTAACAGGCGGAACTTCTAAAAAATGGTATTGGTCAGCTTCAGAACCAGGACATTTGGGTGTTGGACAAAATGATGGTGATGCAACCAAAAATTATTTCGCTAATTATTATACAGCAGGACCTTTCGAAAAAGCAGCCTCACCGGCAAGTAGCTGTTTGTATGATAATGTTTTAACATTCTCTCTGGATGGTGATGTAGTGAAATACCAATTAGATAATGGTGGCTCAACATTCTTTAATGCAGCTTTTGCAAGTGTAGCAGGCGGAAGTTCACCAGATGACGCATGTTTGGCATATGATGCAAGCGGAACAAAAATCGTGTCGCTAAGCCCTTCAGAATCGGTTGTGATGAACAACCCGGATCATCTAACACAAACAAGAGGAACAGCAATGAATTTCTCTGATGGTGGATTTATGGGCTATTATATAGGACAAAGTACTTACGAAATAATTTCGATAACAGCCAACAGAATGGTAGTAAGAGCTGTTATGGGCGGTAATCCGGCATTGGCATGGTATCATATATTTACCACTACAAAACCTACTCAGGCACCACCGGCTGATTATACAAAGTTAGTTTGGTTTGATGAGTTTAATACAGACGGTGCACCTGATGCGACAAAGTGGAATTACGATCTTGGCAGAGGAGACAGCGGTTGGGGAAATAATGAAGAACAAAACTACACCAACTCAGCAACAAACGTAATCGTTCAGGGCGGAAACCTGAAAATTACGGCTAAAAAAGAAGCTTCAGGAGGTGCCAATTATTCTTCGACCCGACTTAAAACCGATGGTAAATTTAAATTCACCTATGGTAAAGTCGAGATAAAAGCCAAACTTCCAACAGGAGTAGGAACCTGGCCGGCAATCTGGATGTTGGGTTCAAATTATGCAACTAAACCATGGCCGGCTTGTGGCGAAATAGATATTATGGAGCATGTTGGGAAAAATCAAAATGTTATTTTGAGTACCCTTCATTATCCGGGACATTCGGGAGGACAAGGTAATACAGGTTCTAAAACGATACCAAATGTCTCAACAGAATTTCATGTTTACAAAACAGTTTGGAGCCCTGCATCAGTAACAACTTTTGTAGATGATGTTCAGATCCATTCTGTTCCTAACGACGGTACTTTACCTTTCAACAGCGACTTCTTCTTAATCCTGAATGTTGCAATGGGAGGTAATCTAGGCGGCAATATTGATCCTGCTTTTACACAATCTTCTATGGAGGTTGATTATATAAGAGTATATCAATAGATTATAAATTAATTAGTAAGAATGAGGTGAGAAGGTCAGTTAAGGCTGGCCTTCTTATTTTGTTAATTTTAAAATGATGGTATGAAAAAAGTAATTGTATTATTAATGATAACCAGTTTGAGTTTTGCGCAAGAAGTCAAAAGAAAACTAGTCTGGGAAGAAAATTTTAATAAAAAAGAAGTGAATGAAACCTTTTGGAATTTCGAACTTGGAGACGGATGTCCAAATTTATGCGGTTACGGAAATAACGAAAGACAGATTTACACCAAAACAAATCACGAATTCAGGGATGGAAATCTTATTATAGAAGCCAGAAAAGAAGGTGCTAAATACACCTCGACAAAAATAACGACAAAAGGTAAAAAAGAGTTTAAATATGGCCGCATCGAAGCCAGAGCAAAACTACCGGTAGGACATGGCTTATGGCCGGCATTCTGGATGCTGGGTGCAAATATCGATGAGGTAAAATGGCCTAAAACAGGAGAAATCGACATTCTCGAATATATAGGCAGAGATCCACATATGGTATATACTACTTTGCACACGCAAGCCAGTCACGGAAATACCATCAATACAAAAAGAACCCCTTTTGCTACTATTGAAGAAGGATATCATGTTTATGCAATTGAATGGACAAAAGATAAAATCGATTTTTTTGTAGATCAAACATTAGTTTACACCTTTAATCCTGAAGTAAAAAATGAAGATACCTGGCCTTTTGATAAACCATTTTATATTATCCTAAATTTGGCCATAGGGGGAAATTTTGGAGGTCCTGAAGTGGATGATAATGTACTTCCTCAAAAGTTTTATATCGATTATCTTCGTGTTTATCAATAGTAAGTACTAACGTGACAAAAAAATGTAATAATCAGATGTAAATGAGTTAATTATTTAGTGTTGAGTTGTTTATATCTGATTTTTTATGTTAAAAAAAGACCTTATTTTTGCTTTTTTTGATCATATAAAGCCTGAAATTAAGTTTGTTCTGCAATAATTAACAATTTATTGTTAATTATTCCTCATTTTGTTTGCTTTTTAAAATTATAATTTGTTAAATTTGGTCAGAATATTAACATAACATCATAACCCAAAAGATACGCCTATTATATAAAACTACTTTTTAGAAAAAATTACTCCAAATTTTAAAACAGAACTAAAAAAAAGTAGTATTATGGCTGATCTGCATATTCCAGACGCTCTATTAGTGAAAAATTATGTCGAAGGCAATGAGACGGCCCTGGCGACATTAATTAAAAGACACGAGTCTAAGATATATGGATTTATATATTCTAAGATTGCTGATAGAGATATTTCAAACGATATTTTTCAAGACACTTTTATTAAGGTAATTAAAACCTTAAAAAGTAATTCCTATAACGAAGAAGGTAAATTTTTACCTTGGGTAATGCGTATATCTCACAACTTAATTGTAGATCATTTTCGTAAAACCAAAAAAATGCCAATGTACAGAGAAACCGAAGAGTTTTCGATTTTTTCTGTCATGTCTGATGATTCCCTGACGATTGAGAATAAAATGATCTTTGATCAGGTCGAAGTAGACTTAAAAAAGATCATAGAAGAACTTCCCGAAGATCAAAAAGAAGTATTGGTTATGCGTATGTATCAGGATATGAGTTTCAAGGAAATATCTGAACTTACGGGTGTTAGCATCAATACGGCACTGGGCAGAATGCGTTATGCATTAATGAATTTAAGAAAAATAATTGACAAACATCAAATTATTTTAACCAACTAATACTATTTTGAGTAATAGTCCGTTATACTATAATAAAACATTTTGATAGTATGGCGAAAATTTACTCTAAAAAGGCATTAGCTTCTAAAGATTTAAAACCTAAAAAAGAAGTTGTTTCTTTTTTACTAAATTATTCACAAGCATTAACAGTTGTGAAAATTGAAGATAAAAGTTTTGAAATTATAGCTAATTAAACAGCCCACTACATTTGTCGGATGTTTATTTCGAAAGAAAAACCAACTGGTCGTTTGGTTGAAAGCTCACTATTTGTATGCAAATACAGGTAGTGAGTTTTTTTTTTCTGATACAAAAAGAGCACATTCAAAAATCGAAGATCTAGTAAAAAATATCCTCAATTAGATAAACATAACCAACGGTTTCAACCGTTGGGACGCAATCCATCCAAAATGCATTTTTCATCATGATTAATTAATACATTAATAAATTAATAAATTCTCTCAAATACGTTTCCCGCCATCCGTTCCCAAAGGTTGAAACCTTGGGTTATGTTTGCAATATGCTCATTGTAGGTAATTTTAAAAAAAAAGGAAGATCTAATAAGATATAATCAATTAGCTAAAACATAGCCAACGGTTTCAACCCTCGGGACGCAATCCATCCGCAATCCATTCACAATGCTATTCCACAACAATCCATTTCCACTCTAAATAGCACAATAATAAGCTGTTTATTATTGAAGATAACACCTATTATTGATAATAACTTGATTATAACTTTACAGCTGTTTTGTTAAAATTCTATATTTTAACCGAATATCAATTTTTTATTTTATATTTAGCTTTGTTTTAGTTAAAAAGAAGTTTTTTATTTAACAAAATCGCTATATAAAAGAGGTTTATGTATTAAAAACCTTTCAATATGTAGAAAAATTCAATTTTTAATAATAACCAAAAAGAAGTATAACCAAAACCAAATCATCTATGGCCAAAAATTACCCTAACCACGTTTCGTTTGTTGTTTATTTTAATATCTCGTAAAGATTATTAAAAAAGAATGATTGTTTGGTACACATTGATTGAGGGTAAGAGTAAAGAACTTTAGCCTTTCAAATCAATTTTTTCAATCAACAATAATAAGTACTACCCTTAATCTATTTAACAACCAAACTTAACCGAAAATGAAAAAGAACTTTAAGATCTTATTATTGCTCCTATCAATAAGTATAGGAGCATACGCTCAAAAAGAAGAAATCAAAGAAGCGCAATCTTATTACAGCAAAGGAAAAACCCAGGAAGCATTAGCTATTTTAAAGAAAATAGAATACCTAATAATAAACGCACCGGTTGAGGTAAAATCAGATTTCTATTTTACAAAAGGAAATGTTTACAAAGATTTAGCAAGCAAAAATGTAGATGCTGCAGCTAATTTTGCTTTAGCAGTAGGAGCGTATCAGGATGTATTATTATACGAAAATGATTCTCAAATCTACAAATATGCTTTCAAGGCAAGTTTGGCCCTAAAAGAAATGAAATCCAAACTGGTAGACGGAGCATACAATGATTTTAAAGCAGAGAAATACAAAGAAAGTGCCGATAAAAGTTACGAAGTCTATCTTTTCGATAAAAAAGACATCAGAAACCTGTTCAATGCAGCTTCTGCCGCCTTTGCAGCAAAAGAGTACAAGTCAGCCATTAAGTATTTCGAAGAACTTAAAAGACTAAATTACACTGGCGAGACAGTTATTTTTTATGCTACAAACAAAAAAACAAAACAAGAAGAAGCCTTTATCTCCATGAGTGCGAGAGAAGCAAGTATTCAGGAAGGACTTTACGAAAAACCAAGAAATGTAAATCCACCATCAAAAAAAGAAGAAATCCTGACCTCTTTAGCCTTTTGTTATATGGAGACAAACGATTATTGTAGTGCCGAAAAATATTACGAAGATGCACTACAAGCCAACCAAAATTGCATGACCTGCTATATCAATCTGGCCTATGTCAAAATACAATTCAAAAAAGAATTACAGGACCTAATGGGGACTTTAGGAAACAGCCCTGCCGAAATGAAGCAATATGATAAATTAGATGCCCAAAAAGACGAAATCGTAAAAAGCGCCATTCCGTACCTAAAAAAGGCATTGAATATAGAACCAAAAAATGAAAGTGCAGCAAAATCACTTCTAGGTATTTATAGATCACTAAATATGACAGGTGAATATAATGCCCTTAAAAGCAGTATGTAAAAAATAGAGAAGAAGCTACTTAACAATCTTTTTAGTAGCTTCTTCCTTTTTCATAGTTTCCTCAATCAGCGATTTTTTGCCAACAGTCCTTGTAATAATATCTTTATCTAAGCTCCATCCCCTTGCAGGCGAATATTCACGACCATACCAAATAATCTGAAGATGTAAGTCGTTCCAGATTTCTCTAGGAAATAATCTTTTAGCATCTTTTTCAGTCTGCACCACATTTTTCCCGTTCGAAAGATTCCACCTGTGCATCAACCTGTGAATATGCGTGTCAACCGGAAAAGCCGGCACACCAAACGCCTGAGACATTACCACACTCGCCGTTTTGTGTCCCACAGCAGGTAATTCTTCAAGAGCTTCAAAACTCTGCGGAACCTTTCCATCGTATTTATCAATCAAAATATGCGATAAACCATAAATCCCTTTCGATTTCATTGGCGACAAACCACAAGGGCGAATAATTTCCTTAATTTCCTCTACCGACATTTTTACCATATCATACGGATTATCAGCCTTTGCAAAAAGAATAGGTGTAATCTGGTTCACACGCACATCGGTACATTGCGCCGAAAGCAAAACAGCAATCAGCAATGTGTAAGGATCCTTATGATCGAGCGGGACAGGTATAGTAGGGTAGAGTTCTTTTAACGTATTTATAACAAACTGTACGCGAGCTTCTTTATTCATTTCCGTATTTTTAATCCCGTAAAAATACTATAATTTTCATGATGTGCCTAATCCAGCTTTCCGTTGCAACTCCTCATTGTGGCAATAACATTTTTAAGCATTCGCAAGAGCTTCCTCCGGTCGCTTTTCCAATGCAAAAAATGTAAATTACCACAACTCGGGGGTTTTCACTGCAATCTGAGGCATGAAAACATATCTCTTAATTAACCTATTTTATTTAAACAATGAAAATTATAGTGACATTTATTTTTATAATTATTTCGCAATTTAGTTCTGCACAAAATTGTAGTTGTAAAGAGCGACCTCAATTGAATGAAATTATATCTTGTGAAAAAACAACCTTTAAAAACGGAGCAAAAATTTACTATCAGTTTAATTGCGATTCATCTTGGCTTGTTTTTGAAAGTAAAACAAAAGAAAAGAAAAAGCTTTTTTCTTTAGATAAAAGTCTAATCGAATTAACAGGCAGATTAGGTTATTTAAGCTGGGCTGAGTACAACAACACATTCATTATAGAAAACCGTTTAGTTTCTGGTTGTTGCGATCCGTCAGAGTTCGTACTATTTGATAAGAATAACGGAAAAAAAATTGCAAATCTTGGTAGGGAAATTTATCATAGTAACATTAAGAAATATCCTTATTTTGTTACTATTGATTCTAAAGAGTCTAATTTTTTAAACTTTTTTAATTTGAGTACCAACAAACTTTTTAAAATTAATTTACCAAAAGGACGTATAGAAAAAACCTTAAAAATAACTACCGAAATCTTTTTTGAGAGCTTATTCGAAGAAGGGGAAATTAAAAATGGTATTTTTGAGATTGAATATAGATATAAAACTCGACATAACGGAAAATGGTTGATTGGAGAGATAAAAGTAGATTTAAATAAACAGACATTAATCTAAAATCTAAAATCAACAATCTAAAATTTAAAAAATATGACAACATTAAAAGCCGGTGACAAAGCACCAAATTTTTCAGGAACAGACCAGGACGGAAAAACACATAAACTGGCAGATTACGCCGGAAAAAAATTAGTAGTATTCTTTTATCCAAAAGCAAGTACGCCAGGTTGTACCGCAGAGGCTTGTGACCTAAGAGATAATTTCGAACGTTTTAAAGTCAATAACTATGAACTCCTGGGAGTAAGTGCCGACAGTCAAAAAGCGCAGCTGAAATTCAAAGACAAATACGAATTCCCTTTTCCTTTATTAGCCGACGAAGACAAATCAGTTATCCATGCATTTGGAGTTTGGGGCCCTAAAAAATTCATGGGAAAAGAATACGACGGAATCCACAGGACCACTTTCGTAATCAACGAAAACGGAATCATCGATGAGGTAATCGAAAAAGTAAAAACAAAAGAACACGCAGCGCAAATTTTGAAATAAAAATTTTTGTTTCAGGTTTCGAGCTTAACGGTGACTTTTACCGCAAAGCACGCTAATTTTTTTTCTTAGATTGCATTTATAATGCGCAAAGTTTGCAAAGCTTTACCTGAAAAATTGCCTCAAACAACTTGTCAAAGTTCAAAACTTTGACAAAGTTTCAAATCCAGCAAAACCTGAAAACTGAAACATAAAAAGTTCGCAAAGCTTATTCAACACATAGCTTTGCGAACTTTTCTTTTACAAAAGCTTCAGATATAGAAAAAAAACTTAGCGCGCTTTGCGGTAAAAAAAATTTTAGAACTAGAGAGTAAAAAAAAGTCCCAAAAAGAAAGACTTTCTTTTTAGGACCTTTTTGATATTACATATTATTTTGTTCCAATTCAGTTTCCGGATGATATCCAAAAAGATGGTGTTCTTTGATAATTTCGGCAACACCAGAAGGAAGCATCGGTTCCCAGCCTGATTTCCCCTGGCTGATCATTTTTAAAACCTCTCGGGAGAATACATTTAAGATATTCGGGTTATAATCTACGATATCAACCACTTTTCCGTTGAATTTAAAGAATTTATATAATTCCTTCATTCTAGGGTGTACTTTTAGATTTTCAGAAGTAATGATTTCTCCGTTATCGCCCAACATTGGGTATAAGAATACTTTCATATCACGATAGAATAACTTTCCAAAAGCTTCAAGGATACCACCACTTAAATGACGATAATACTTCTCGTCAAAAATATCTACTAAATTATTCACCCCCATGGCCAATCCCATTCTGGCTTTAGTGTAATTAGCAAAATATTCAACCACTTTATAGTATTCCTGGAAATTTGAGATCATTACAGTCTGACCTAACGAACAAAGCAATTCGGCTCTGTCCATGAAATCACGTTCGTCAATTTCACCATCAGAACGTAAATTCGAAAGTGTAATTTCAAAAACGACCAAAGTATTGTCTTTTTCAACCTTATTTTCTTCAAGAAACATTTTGAGAGATTTCTCGTACATATCAAGGTTTACGTTCGTAACCGGTCGAAAACTTCCTCTAAAAGCAAGAAGGTTCTTTTTGTATAAAACGGCAGCTGGTAATACGTTTTTCCCTTCAGGATTAAACATTACCGCATCAGTCATTCCGTTTTTAACCAATTGTAAACTCATCAAACGATTATCAACATCAGCAAAACGAGGTCCTGAGAAGTTAATAGTATCAATTTCGAGTTGGTCTTTGTCTAAGTGATCGTATAAATAACGAAGTAATCGTTTTGGATCGTTGTATTTATAAAAAGCACCGTAAATTAGGTTTACTCCTAAAATTCCCAGTGTTTCCTGTTGTAGTCGGGCATCAGTTTCTTTAAAACGAATGTGCAGGATAATTTCGTTATAAGCTTCATCAGGTTCAATTTGGTATCTAATTCCTACCCAGCCATGACCTTTAAACTGTTTGGCAAAATCTATTGTGGCAACAGTGTTCGCGTAACTAAAGAAAAGTTTTGTAGGATGTTTTTCGCGGCTTAATCGCTCCTCAATGATTTGGCCTTCAAGAGTCAGCATTTTCTTTAATCGCTCTTCGGTTACATATCGGCCATCTCTCTCAATTCCATAAACGGCGTCACTGAAATCTTTGTCGTAGGCAGACATTGCTTTTGCAATTGTTCCCGATGAACCCCCGGATCTGAAAAAATGCCTAACGGTTTCTTGTCCAGCACCAATTTCAGCAAAAGTTCCGTAAATATTCTCGTTTAAATTAATGCGTAACGCTTTGTCTTTTATGGAAGGAATCTGTTCGATGACCTTGTCACCTTTGAGTTTTATTTCTGTACCCATTTTATTTTAAATAGATTTGTTACAAAGTTAGCAAATTAGGCTTCTAATGAAAGAGAAATAATCCTATTTTTGTAAAAAAATTAAGTTCAATTGAAGGTATATTTTTTAGGTACTGGTACTTCACAAGGCATTCCGATAATCGGAGTCGATCATCCTGTTTGTAAAAGCACTGATGCTAAGGACAAAAGGCTCCGCGTATCGATCTGGATCACATGGGGCGAGCACTCTTACGTTATCGATTGCGGTCCTGATTTTAGGCAACAAATGCTTTCTTGCGGCTGCAGACATCTCGACGCCATTTTGTTTACACACGAACATGCAGATCATACTGCTGGTTTAGACGATATACGTCCGTTTAATTTCAGACAGGGCGAAATTCCTGTTTATGCACATCAGCGTGTTATAGATAACCTTAAACGCCGTTTCGATTATGTTTTCGAAACTGTAAACAAATATCCGGGCGCTCCAAGCGTAAAAACGATTGAGGTCATCAATAACGAATCCTTTACGGTAGGTGATAAAACAGCCATTCCGGTAAATGTTATGCACGGCGATTTACAGGTTTTTGGATATCGTATAGATGATTTTGCCTATTTAACCGATGTTAAAACGGTTCACGAAACCGAAGTTGAAAAACTAAAAAATCTTAAAGTTTTAGTAGTAAATGCTTTGCGAGTAGAACCACATGACACACACTTTAATTTGCAGGAAGCACTTGATTTTATAAATTTGGTGAAACCTGAAAAAGCTTATTTAACGCACATTAGCCACGTTTTAGGCTTTCATGAAGAAGTGCAAAAACAATTGCCTGAAAACGTTTTCCTGGCCTACGATAACTTAGAAATTACAATTTAATTATACCACTACAATGAAAAAATCCTTAATGCTTTATCTTTTTATCCTTGCGATACTTATGAATGTTTTTACTTATATGTTTTACAGCAGAGAAGTAAAATTTGGGCAGGAAAGATATGATAAAACAACTAAAAAACTAAGAGACAGCATTAATCTTGTAACAACAAAATTAGCCGATGCAGATTATTTCTCTCTGGAACATAACGAGAATGCGCAAAACTATTTTGATAATAGCGCTTCAGGAGGAAAAGTAATTTTATACGAAAAACTGATTCCGGTTGTAACAGAGAAATTATTAGATCTAAATGCAAATCCAAACGGAAATCCTTATACAGGGCAGGATAAAATTGGTCCAAACAAGTTTATCATCAATAAAATAAAAATTCTAAACCACAGATGGATCATTGCAGATTACAGCAATGGCGAATTATGGGGAGAAGTCTTGTTAAAATATTTTGTTGATAACGATGATAATATTACTTTTGAAGTAAATCAAACCTGGTTGTATCAAAAATAGAAACTAATGATCCTATTTTTTGCAATCTAAAATTATAGGATATATGAAAAAGATATTTTTATTTTCGATGATTATTGGTCTTTCGTTTTCTTGTACAAAGAAAGTTTCGGAAGAGAATAAAACACCAAAACAGCAAGAATCAAAACCGGTGGTAGTAGGAGGTGACTCTGATGCTCACGGTTGCAAGGCATCTGCAGGATATACGTGGTCAACACTTAAAAAAGAATGTGTACGTCTTTTTGAAGCAGGAACAAAACTAGCTCATGCCGAAGATGGAAAAACATACTCGACTGTAGCCTACGTTATTTTTGATGCAAACCAAGCCGAACTTTTCCTTGACACTCAAAAAGAACCCATCCTTTTAGACAGAAAATCAGAAGGAGATTCCTGGACAAAAGGCGATTATCAATTGATTCCCTGGAAAGGTTATGTGCTGAAAAAAGCTGGTAAAATTATTTATACAGGAGAATAAGAGTTTTCAATATACAGTCGCAGTTTTCAGTTTGAAGGCTGCGATTTTTTATTTTAAGAAAAATGCATTGTCATAAAAATGATTGCATAAATCCAAAAGTTGTATAGAATTGTAAAACTAAGACCATATAAGATACTATTTGAATAATTGCCTTTGCACTTTCCGGATTTTTTAAAGACCAGCCTTAATGCCCTGAAGAAAATCCAATAAAGCATTGCCATAAAAGTTAAGATGGAAAACCATACTATGGCACCAAATGCCCAGCATAAGTAACTAATTACGACTGCCATAATAAACCATAAAATTAGGCTTAGTATAATTCCAAAAATTCCTTCGCCAATATCTGGTGCATCCTCAATACTGCGATCTGCAACAGCTTCTCTTATAAAATCAATTTGTGAAGGATCAAAACGATCTGTTATTTGGCCTAGATTATCTCTAAGTTTAATTCCCTTAAATAATCCAATAGATAGAAATAAAAAGAATGCTATAGATAAAATGGTTGTTGATAATAGCGAATTTTCGAAAAAAGATCTATGATCTCCTAATCCAAAAAGCCAAACAGTTATAATAGTTAGGGTTATAATAATAAGTGTAATTATAAATATATTTCTGGAGTTCAGAATTTTATAGTTACTCGTTAATTTTAATTTACTGTTTTTGTTGCTCTTTTTTGTCATTATGCCTTAAAAAAATCTTTAATCATCTTTGAGCTTTCTTCGGGACTTCTTAATGAAACTACCTGACCTTTTTCGTCTATTGTAAAATGACCTTTAAAAGCATCAGGCATTCCATTATATTGCTTATTTACCTGATTTAGTGTTTCTTTAAAACAATTGTAATTGTACTTTTCTACTAAATAAGTCAAAGAATTTTGCCCTTTTAAAAGTTCGTATTCCTGATAATTATAAGGTGTTGTTTCTTGTCTTTTTAGTAAAGTCAGATTGAATTTATGCAATAGTTTTTCTATATCCTTCTCACTAATAAACTGAGAAAGACCACGGAGCGCATAGATTTTCATGTCTAGATAACGTTCTTTCTTATATGCACTATCAAAGAAATCCTTTAATTGAGGAAAATCAAAATCATATAATAATCTTAATACTTTATTTCTAATATCAAGTTGTTTTGTAGTAGAATAAATCCTTGCTAAGTGAACGAAATTATCCTTATCAATAATGTTTTTGTCTAAAGAAAACAGCGCACTTCTAAAGTCTTTATTGCTGTCCTTTATTTTTTCGTCAGTTAATATCTCTGGAAATTTACTCATTATTAGGATTTAAGATGGCTGGAAACTGAGACCGAGACTGAAAACTGTGACTAGAAAACTACTCCGAGAGCCAATTCTTAAAATCAAAGAAATTTTGCGGAGCCACTCCATGACCAACAGGATATTCCTTATAAGTAACCGGAATATTTAGTTTTTCAAGAATAGCAGGAGTTTTTCTCGCCCAATCGATAGGGATTACCTGATCTACGGTTCCGTGTGAAGCGAATATTTTTAAGTTTTTAAAGTCGTTTTTCTGGTAACCTTCTTTGATTATTTCTTCGTTAAAATAACCACTCATAGCCACAACTCTCTGAATTTTTTCAGGATACGAAAGTGCAACCGAATAACTTAAAATAGAACCCTGGCTAAAACCAACCAAGGTAACATTATTGGCATCAATAGGATAATTAGCAACCAGTTCATCAACAAACTTAGCGATCAAATCACGAGAAGTTTTGGCTTGTTCGTTGTCTGAAAATTTATTCTGATCCGCATCAAAATTAATCGCATACCAGGCATAGGCACCATATTGCAAATCATAAGGCGCACGGGCAGAAATGATATAATAGTTATCAGGAAGTTCAGTAGCAAACGAAAACAAATCAGCTTCATTGCTGCCGTATCCGTGTAGTAAAAGTAAAACAGGATTTTTGTCTAAGATAACTTTTGGTTCTTGTATTTTATATTCTAAAGATAGATTCATTTCTTTGGAAGTTATGAGTTTTGAGTTATAAGTTATGAGTTTTCTCTGAAAGTCGAACTTTGAGAAAGTTTGTTGAGATTATATAGTAAAATTTGTTTTTTTCTGCATTTTTGCTTGCAAATCAGTGTTATCCGTGTTCTAAATTTATACGCTGATAAAACAGATTCGCTAAAGAGAAAACGCGGATTTTAACGGATTTTTTTAAATTGGTATTTGGAGTTTTTAAAAATTTGGAATTTTCTTATCCTATCGATTTAAACCATTTTTGAAATAAATTCCCAACCAACGGAATTGGTCTTGTTTGACCTTGTATAGCACTAAAAATCCCATACGTCCATAATATCGAAATACAAATCCACATTGGGAAAGTAATCATAAAGCTGTCGAAATTACTGATAATGGCTCCAAATGAAATAAAAGCAAGCGATAATCCTAAAGCTTGGCGAATATGAAAAGAGGCAAAACTATTTTTATTTTCAGAGTTCATAGACATCGCGATCAAAACACCAATAATTAAAATATAACTGGTAATGGCGATTGATTTTCCCTCTTCGATTGAATTATTCATTGTAATTATTTAGTGATAACAAGTTGATTTTGATTCAAGATTCCGTACACAGAACCTTTGATTTCTGTTCCTAAAAAAGCAGAATTTTTAGATTTCGAAAGAATATTAGCTTTTGTAAAAGTCGATTTTCCTTCCGGAGTAAAGAAAGTGAAGTTCGCTTTAGAACCTTCGGCAATTGTAT
Source organism: Flavobacterium sp. SLB02 (assembly GCF_009664855.1). GTDB lineage: Bacteria > Bacteroidota > Bacteroidia > Flavobacteriales > Flavobacteriaceae > Flavobacterium. Next base: position 3,537,749 of record NZ_CP045928.1, on the reverse strand, counting down.
TGTTTTCAATTCCGAAAACAGATTTACCATAAGTTAATTTTTCGATTACCGTTTCGAGTGGTAAAACAGTTAATAAGGCTCCAAAAGCACTTTCAAGACCAATTGTTCCGTTTTTCGCTGTATCAAATTCCATTTTCTTGAACTCGATATCAATTGGATTGTGGTCTGAAGTAATAATATCTATTATTCCGTCTTTAACTCCATTTAATAAAGCCTGTCTGTCGCTTTCGGTTCTTAATGGCGGCGTAACTTTAAAGCGGGTATCAAAACCTTCTAATTTTTCATCGGTTAAAACCAAATGATGTACTGCAACGCTACAAGTTACCTGAAGTCCTTTTGCTTTAGCTTCTTTTATCAATTCAACCGATTTTGCGGTAGAAATGGTCGGAATATGAAGTTTTCCTCCCGTATATTCCAGTAGAAATAAATTTCTTGATATTTGTAATTCTTCGGCCAGATTTGGAATACCTTTTAAACCTAATTTGGTTGAAACGATTCCTTCATTGGCAACACCGTTTCCTTTGATATTTGGATCCTGCGAATAAGTAATAACCAAGCCATTAAAATCCTGAACGTATTGCAAAGCAATTTTTAGCAAGTTGGCGTTGTCAGTACTTTTATTATAATCGCCAAAAGCAACCGCTCCGGATTTTTTCATATCAAATAATTCTGCCATATCTTTTCCTTCGCTGGCTTTGGTTAAAGCACCAATTGGGAAAAGTTCCGTAGCAAAATCATTAGCTTTATTTTTTACAAAATTGACCTGCGATTGATTATCGATAACAGGGAAGGAGTTCGGTTGAAGAGCGATGCCGGTAAAACCGCTTTTTGCAGCAACATTCAATCCGTTTGCAATGGTTTCTCTGTCTTCGTAACCTGGTTCTCCAAAAGAAACGCTGCTGTCAAACCAACCTTGGGAAAGATGTAAATTATCCAACTTAACTTCGGTTGTGTCCTCGATATCAAGAATCGAAGTTCCTATTTTTTCTATTAAACCATCTGCAATTAAAAGATCAACGGTCTGATTGTGAAACGGACTTTTTGAATCGATAATTTTGGCGCTTCTGATGATTATTTTCATATGTAGATATTTATTTATTCAAACATAAAATGTTTTATTTCTACCATTAAGGTTAAGTTAAATTAAGAAGGCTTAACCCTTTATGATCTTAATCTCTTAATGGTTCAGAAAAAATAAACTTTAAGTTTATTTCACGAATTTTATAATTGCCATTTCTAATGCTAAAAATAACAGTGCAAAGATAACAAACCATTTCCAAATTTGGCTGTCAGTTCGTTCAGTTTGTAGCGTATTAAAAATGGTCGAAATCGTATCGGCAGTTTTAAAATCAGAAACTACGTTGGTATTTACCTGACTCAAATCGCTTTCGGTTCTTTTGTAATTGAAACTCAGGTTTTCTACCCATTCTTTTTTATCAAAAACACTATAATTTCCGGATGTTTCAGGGAAATCATTAAAGGTTAGTTTTACTTTATTATTCAATATTTGCTGAATAGGAATAAAAGAATCTTCACTTCCTTTTACTTCCAGAATAGCATCTTTGGTCAATAAAACATCCACAAAATAAGGTTGGTTATTGCCAATAGTCAGGGCATTAACTCCTGTTTTTTGATTGTTTTGCCCCATTTTATAAAACAACGGAACAATTAATGGCGATTGCTGAAAGTTTGAATTTGCTGCATTAATAGGTGCTGAAAAAACAGTAATTCCCGAAACCGGATTCTGAATTGCAGTTACAAATACGCTCTGATCTTCATAAGATAATACGGCCGGATATGGGCTCGAAATGGCAAAAGAATTATTTGTTTTTGGATATTGAAAATTCGTGATTTTATTCTCGAAAACGCCTGAAAATAAAGGATGATCGAAATTGATTTTGGTAATCAACTTGCTTTTGTTTTCAAGAGTATTAAACTGAATTTTTCCGAAATTACCCAGAAATGAATTGAGATTTGAAACTGAACTTTTTTCAGAAGGAATCACCACTAAATTTCCGCCTTTAGCAACAAATGCTTTCAGAGTAGTTTGCAAAGCCTGAGGAACTTCAACTAATTCATTTAAAATGATAGTATTCTGTTTGTCTAAACTATTATAATCTAAATTGCTAATCGAATAATTATTGTAATTGAATTCAGAAGAAGTATAAATTCTCGATAAGAAATTGCTTTTTTCTGGTTCGCCTATACTAATAACATTTGTTTTTTTATTTTTCGAAATACTAAAATAAAGCTTATTGTCGTAAGTAAGACCGTTATCTTCAATAGTCACATATCCGTGAAAAGCTTCTTTTGGAATCGTAAAATTGACTTTCTTTTTCTTTGCCTCAAAATTGATAATGGTTTTGGCAATCAGTTTATTTTGATTGTATAAGGCCATCGAAACCGGTTTGAAATGCTCTCCGTAAGCGGATAGATTTACGCTAATTTCATAGAAATTTTCTAAAGTCTGATTGATATAAACGCTGTCAATAGCGATGTTGTTTTTTTGTTCCGCCGATGGAATTATAAAATAAGGTTTCTCTTCAGTATCAATATTTTTTACATCTTTTTCGGCCAATCCAATAGCATCTGTAATAATAACAATGTCTTTTTTATAAGCCGATTTATGGGCTTTTATCTTTGCCATGATTGACGGAAGTTCAAAAGGTGTTGCGCTGTACTGTAGATTCTGTAAAGCACTTTTGGATGATTTTATATCCGTATTCCAGTAATTTTCGGTATTGGTTAATAATGAAAACTGAGTGGTTTCGGGAGTATTTTCTAATAATTCCTGAACAGCACGTTTTAGCAATTCTCCTTTTTTGCCTTTTGCTTGCATACTAAAGGAATTGTCCAGAATAATATACATTTCGTTAGTGGCATTTTTACTGTCTTTTGCTTCGAAAAAAGGCTGGGCAAAAGCCAAAATAATACAAGTCAATAACAATAAACGAGTCGCCAGTAAAAGTCTTTTTTTGATTTTTGAACTTTTTCGGGTTTGAATCGAAAGCTCTTTTAAGAAACGTACATTAGTAAAATAGGAAGTTTTAAAACGTCGTAATTGAAATAAATGAACCAAAATTGGAACAATCAATAAAAATAGAAAGTATAGAATTTCAGGATGTTTAAAATGCATTCCGGCTTAGATTTATTTTACTACTTTTTGTAGATACTGGTCAAAAATACAAATTTTTAGTCAAACCATATAGGTAATAGTATTTAAACCATATAAGTAATATAAGAGATATAAGTTAGATTCAAATTATATTAAAATTACATGAACTCATATGACTTACTATGGTTGAAAATTGGAAGACGGAGTTTGAATAATGTAACTTTTGTAATTTCTTTTGTAACGAAAAATGACTTTTCGAATGATATTATTGAGTATTTTAGCCTATTCAAAAAACAAATAAAAAACTATGAAAAGATTATATATGCTGCTTTTTTCAGCTTTAGCCTTTACAACTACACAAGCGCAGAATAAATTTAATTTATTGGTAGGAACTTATACCAATACATGCGATAGTAAAGGAATTTACGTTTACGAATTTGATGCGGCTTCGGGTGATTTTAAATTAAAAAATTCTACAGAAAAAGTAGTGAGTCCGAGTTATGTATCCGTTTCGGCAAATAATAAATTTGTTTATGCCGTAAACGAAAACGGAAATCAAAGTGCTGTAACAGCATTAACATATGATGCACCAACAGGTAAGCTTAAGGTACTAAATACAAATTCTTCTTTAGGAGCAGATCCTTGTCACTTAATAAATGATGATAAAAACGTGATTGTTGCGAATTATTCTGGAGGAAGTATTGCGGTATTTAAGAAAAATGCTGACGGAAGTATAACCGAAGGTCAACAATTGATTCAGCATGAAGGAAAAGGACCAAATGTGGCACGTCAGGAAAAGGCGCATGTGCATCAGGTTGTTTTTTCTCCGGACAAAAAGTTTGTTTTATCGAATGATCTGGGACAGGATAAAGTTTTTATTTATAAGTACAATCCTGGTGCAAGCCATGAGGTTCTAACTTTAAAAGGATCTGTAGATGTAAAAAAGGGAAGCGGCCCAAGACATTTAACCTTTAGCAAAGACGGTAAATTTGTTTATTTGGTTCAGGAATTAGACGCGACTCTTACTACATTTAGTTATGATAAATCGGGAAGTTTAAAGTTACTTTCTGAAACCAGTATTTTAGCAAAAGGATTTACCGGAGGAACAGGTGCAGCAGCGATTAAAATTTCGCCTGATGGAAAGTTTTTATACGTAACAGATCGTGTTGATGCCAATAATATTTCGGTTTATCAAATTCAGAAAGACGGAAAAATTAAATTTACAGAGCAGCAAAGTACTTTAGGAAAAGGCCCAAGAGATTTCGCTATCGACCCAACAGGAAATTACCTTTTAGTTGGTCATCAATATACTAACGATATCATTATATTCAAAAGAGATAAAGCTACAGGAAAACTTAAAGCTACTGGTAAAAAAATCGAATTGTGTTCGCCTGTGGGATTGGTTTTTACCAAAATATAGTTTTCAGTCTCGGTCTCAGTTTTCAGTTTCCTAACAGTGCTAAAAACTGAAACTGAAACCTGCCACAAAAAAAATCCAAATTCTAAGTTCAGCAACTTGGAATTTGGATTTTTTTTTATTGGAATTTGAGAGATTTACTTGTTCTTATCTTTTCTCTTCTTGTCTCTCGTTTTCAACATATTTCGATTGACAGATCCGTGGGTTTTCTTTTTGGTTTTAGAAGGTCCCCCAAGGTTGACTTTTTTATTCTTTTTATCTTTTTCATGAAAAGCACCATCACCTTTAAGGGTTTGTTTTTTCATTAAAAACTTAATCGGCTGTTTGTCTTTTTCAGGTTCGATTAATTTAGATGAAATTTCAACTTCTTCAGGGAAATCTGCAATGGCAAGTTCCTGATTCATCAACACTTCAACTTCCACTTTAAATTCTTCTTCACGAGGTGTAATAAAACTAATTGCAGTTCCTGTTGCATCAGCACGACCTGTACGACCAATTCTGTGCATATACAATTCAGGAAATTCAGGAAGTTCGAAGTTGATAACGTGAGAGATATTAGAAATATCTAAACCTCTCGCCATAATATCAGTAGTAATTAATCCGCGTAGATTTCCTTCCTGGAATTCAGCCATCGTACTCAAACGGTAATTCTGAGATTTATTGGAGTGAATTACACCAAACTGACCTTCAAAATCTTCTTCGATTCTTGTATGAAGCATATCTGAGATCTTTTTATTATTCACAAAAACTAAAACACGTTCCATGCTTTCGTTTGTTTCTAATAAATGTTTTAGCAGATTTACTTTTGTATTAAAGTTAGGTACGTTGTACGTAATTTGTGTAATGTTTTCAAGCGGTGTTCCTGAAGCTGCAAGTGTAACTTCTTCGGGAAAATCAAAAAAGTCATTCAAAACAGCATCTACTTCATCTGTCATGGTTGCAGAGAATAGAATGTTCTGACGTTTGGTTTTCATCATGGCCAAAAGTGCTGTCAATTGCGTACGGAAACCAAGATTCAGCATTTCATCAAACTCATCAATTACTAATTTTTGAGTTTCATCAAAACGAATAACGGCATCAAGTGCTAAATCCATTGTACGGCCTGGTGTTCCAACTAAAATGTCGACACCTTCGTAAACGGCTTTTTTTTGTGTATTGATATTTACCCCACCAAAAATACCAAGTGTACTAACCGACATGTATTTGGTTAATTTCTCGACTTCTTCTACCACCTGAACAACTAATTCACGTGTTGGAACCAGAATTACAATTTTAGGTGTATTGGTTGGTGTAAATTTGTATAATTTTAAAAGAGGTAATAAGTAGGCAAATGTTTTACCGGTACCGGTTTGCGCAATTCCCATCATATCGCGGCCAGACATAATCACGGCGAAAGATTTTTCCTGAATAGGAGTAGGCGTAACAAAGCCTAATTCGTCGATTGCTTTTTGTACTGATTTTGGAAGATTGAATTTTTCGAAAGTGCTCATTTGCATTAAATTTTGTGCAAATATAGCTATAAATAGCTGAAAATTGGTATTTCTTAGAAATTACGACAGTTTGGGGCATTCGTATTTCTCAAAAATCGACTTTGAATTGCTATAAAAATCGTTTTATTCGCAATAAAAGTTCATTTGGATTAAAGGGTTTTGCAATAAAATCATCAACACCCAATTGAAAAGCTTCTTCGACAGTATTCTCTTCTTCGCCAAGTGCCGAAAGTGCCACCACACGAATGTCTTTAAAATTTTGTTTGATATAACTAATGATTTCTAATCCTGATTTAAGCGGTATAATGATATTAGTAATCACTAAATCAGGCATAATAGTCGGAATGCGTTCTAAAGCATTGATACCATCTTTTGCAATACTTATTTTATAACCTTCTCTTTTTAGAATAAATTTTAGAATTTCGATTGTCATGTCATCATTATCAATGATCATGATTTTTTTATCACTAGTGTTCATGTTTTGATTTTCATTTTTTATATAATTCTATTTCGTCCAGCATTACCATTGGTTTTTTGTTTTTTCTTTTCCTCCACTTGGGTACTGCAGTCTGGTTTTCTACAATGATCTTAATCATGGCAAAACTACTAAAGCTTTGATCTTCAAATTCCCATGATTTTGTTGTAATTTCAAAGTCTTCTGTTAAATTGTCACAAATTTTTTCTTGTAGAAGATTCCATTTCTGATCTTTAAAACCGTACACTTTTATTTTTTTAGGTAAAAAAATCCAATGCCTTTGATCGTTGAGGAAATTTAATATTAAGCTATTGAAATCTAATTTCTTTGTTTCGATTTCAATTTCAGGGTTATTTTCGTACCAACCAATCCAGTTACTATTGAAATCTTTATAACCTCTGTTTCCATCCACTAAACCATAACCTCCTTTACCTTTAAATTCGTCTGAAGGCTGTGTGATAAGATTCACTTTTAGATCTTCACCCAAATGCGTTACGGAGTTTTTGCAAATTTCCAGCCATTCTTTATAATAATTATCCGGTGAAAGTCCGCCTTCGCTGAGTTCGTAAATGCCAAATTGATTGCAGGCTTTCGAAAATTTCAAAACTCTTTCTGTCAAGCCTTGTTGTACTTCTTTCTCTCCTTTAGAATTTACGGTAAACATTCCATGTTGGTTTTTTCCGTAAAACTTAGCCTGTTCAAAATAGACGTACTCCAAAGCCAATCGTAATTTTTGAATTCGGGAACTTAAAACCGAATCATTTTCGACAGCACTTAAAGCTTGTTCTAATAATTGATCGTACTGATCCATTGCTACGGGGGTTAGAAACGTATTTCGGGCATCAACAGGGCTCGAATAAATATCTAAATAAGCATTGCTTTTCTTTTGATTGGCTTCCAGAAGATTCAAGTATTTACTAACAAAAGGCGCCGCTTTCCCATAAAAACCACGGAGAAAGTCAGCAGTTACAGCTTCGGTATTAATATCAGTATCCCACATTAATTTAGCTAAAAGATATTGCCTTAATTCTGAGAAATCTCCTGGAAGGTCTGAGTAGCCCTGAGCGAATATTCCTTTTACCTTATTTTTTTTAAAGAGTTTATAATTGCCCTGGAAGGATTCGAAATTAGGAAAAGGCGACATATAATTAGAAAACTGCACGGTATAATCCCATAGAAATAAATGCTGTGAAGTAATGCTCCAGTTTTCTAATGTTTTTACAAACCACGAAGCATTTTCGGCGGTAATTGTTTTTGCCCGATTCAATTCAATCGGGCAAAAAATAGTGTAAATATTAGGTTCTATCTTTAGATTAACCGGAGGTTTGAAGGTATGAAGATAGGCGAGGGTGGTAATTTTTGTTTTAGGAAAATGCGCTGCAATTTTATTCAAAAAATAATAAAATGAACCCTGAGGACCGCCGTATTTTTTATTTAAAGCCTTACATTGAGTACATTCGCAATACACCACATCGTCATTTTGACTTACTGAATAAAATTGAGCATTTGGTTTTTTAGCAATAATTTTTGCCATTTTTTTCTCTATCAAATCTACAACCGTGTCATTGCTCATGCATAACGATTCGGTATTTCTTTCGCCTTCGTATAAAGCAAAAAGTTTAGGGTTGGTTTTAAAATACTCTTTTGCCGGAACCAAAACACTAAACGAATGTCCCCAAATGCCAAAATCGTCAACCTGCCAATCTAGTTTATGCCAGTCTCTAAAATCTGTGTCATAACAGTCCGGATATAAAAGTGCCCGGTAATCAAATGATGGCTGATGAGTTTTATTGGTATTTTTAGCAAAAGTAAGCTGTGTCACTTTCGGGATATAGTTTTCTGAAGCGGTAAATTTTCTAAACTCCCAAATTTCCAGTAAAGTATAAACGGCGTAACTCAGGTATTTTTGATTTGAAGCAATTAAATAAATTGATTTTGAATCGCTTTTGATAATAAATTCATTCGGTTTTAGTTTTTTATTTGCTGATATCGATAAAATTATTTCAGATGCATTATTTTCTTTTTTGCTTTCTGATGTAATTTCAAATGGTTTTGAAAAAGCTTTATCCAGATAATATTTTAGAATTTTAGCCGCTGACTGAGCATTTTCAGAAGCGGAAATAATCCTGTTTTTATCGGATATTATAATTTCAGATTGTGCCATCATATTGAAGCTAAATAGGAAAAAAAAGAAAAGTTGAAAATATATGAATTGCTTTTTTTTCATGAGATTTAAAATTTGTATTGTAATATAACGGCAAAATCAAGTTCAGTTTGAAATCCGTTTTTTGTGTATTCTTGTTCATTATCTGTAATTAGCAAACCAAAAACATAACGGTTTTTTATTAATCTGTAATAACCTGCGCTAAGTCGATAAGATTTTAAAGACATTCTGGTATCGTATTCTGTCGCTCTTGTTCGATCATCCGGAGAAGTTCCATAACCGGCTATCAGGGTGATATAATCAAATTTTGTTTTATAATAATATCGGGAGCTGAATGTAAATGAGGGACTGTCTTTTTGAATATAGGATCTTAAATTAACCCAATACGAACCAAAATATTTTCCGACCCCGATATTTAATGTTTTTAAATTGCTGTTATCCTGCATAGTAATATAACGAACGCCTAAATCAGCTTCCCAGCCTTTTTTAAAATTATGAAAGTAAGAATAGCCTAATCGCCATTCCGGAAAAGCGCTGTCTTTACTATAGGCAACATCAAGATAAGAATAATTATTTCTTTTGGCATACAGATACGATTCAACTTCAAACTGAAGTCCGCTGGCCTGTACCAAATCTGAGGAAAGTCTTTTGGCATAACTTACCCTTCCAATCAAACTTCCCCAGGTACGCTGTCTCATATAATCGGCACTGGCTAAATGCCACGGACCAACTCCCTTACGATCAATCGTGGTAATATTGTAATATGCTCCAACACGATCCATATTTGTTTTAGAATATAAGGCATAAAGGCGCTGTTCTATATCGGCATCATTAGGGTATTTTGTACGGATAGATTTAAGATATTTAGCCTCATTCTGAGTATCATTTTGTAAAGAATAAATTGCAATTCGCTTAAGTCTGAAAATTCTGTTCTCTGGAAATAATTCAATTGCTTTATGAGTTAAATCTAAAGCTTCGTTGTAATTTTTATCTTCTAAATCCATATTAATCAGATAAAGAAAAGCGTCTTCGTATCTCGGGTTTTTCTCAATGACATAATTATAATAAAATCGGGCACTGTCTTCTACTTTTAGTAAATCGTAATTTCTGCCCAAAGCCAAATGAAAATCGATATAATCGGGCGCTAATTTTTTACCTAATAACCCTCTCTCAACATTGAGTTTATAATTAGCACGCGCACTTTTCATGTCTTTTATTATCACGGTCAAAAGACTGTCAGTGTCAATTTTTTGTGCGTTAGTATTTTGGTGAGAAAATAAAAACACGCAAAAAATCAGTACAATTGTATGTAACGTTTTAAGGTTTTTCATTATCAATTATTTTTTAGTTGGGGTTTCATATCCTTTTCGAACCATAACACCCCAGTTTTGTTCTTTTTTTCGAAAGAAAAGCCAATACCCTTTTAATGATGCATAAACCGTGATAGGGTGATATACAAAAGGTTCAATCGCAGCCATACCAATTAGGATTAGTAATTCTTTGTAATTGGCATAACTTTTATATAAAATTTCATCGATTAATATCGATATTATTGTAATCGAGAGATAAAATAAATAGACCAGCAGACTTATAATAAATAGATATTGATAATCGATAATATTAAACACAAAACTGGAGATCAGGGTTATTACACCTATAAATTCAATAATTGGAACTAAAAATTCGAAACTAAAAAAGAAAGGTAAAACCAAAAAAGCTGTCCGGCCATATTTGGGGTTCAGAAACATTTCCCTGTGTAAATACAACGTTTGTACCAATCCTCTTGCCCAGCGTATGCGTTGTCTTAAAAACACTTCTCTTGTATCTGGAACTTCAGTCCAGCAAAGCGATTCAGGAATGTATTTTATTAAAAACTTTTCTTTATTGTCATGCATGTACCTTCTCATTCGGGTGACCAATTCTATGTCTTCTCCCAAAGATTTGTGCCAATATCCTCCGGCTTTTATTACGATATCTTTATCGAACATTCCGAGACCTCCGGAAACCAGCAGTAAACCGTTGATTTGACTCCAGGCCATTCGTCCAAATAAAAACGAACGTACATACTCTAATTCCTGAAAACGCGGATACCATTCTTTAGGATAATGCACTTTAAATAAGAAACCTTCTTTTATCTGGCAGGAATTCGAAATCCTGATTCCGGCGCCACAGGCAATGACGCGGGTTTCATTTTCCATGAATGGTTTTGCCAGTTTCAAAATCGTATCTCTTTTTAAAATACAATCAACATCTGTACATAAAAACAAGGGATACTGAGAGGAGTTGATTCCTGCATTTGAGGCATCGGCTTTGCTTTTTCCGTTTACTTTATCGACAATCAATAACTTTGAATAAACGGGATTTGTCGATTTATAGTGCCCGCGAACAGGTTGTGTTACGATTTTTTCCTGATAATAGAAATCAATTTTAACCAAATCGAATTCGGCTATTAATTTTTCCAGAGTATCATCTGTACTGCCGTCATTAACAATAATGATTTCGTATTTTGGATAGGTTAATGAAAGCAAGGATTTTACATTATAAACAATATTGACACCTTCGTTAAAAGCCGGAGCCACGATCGAAACGCCTAAAATATGATTGGAGCGAAGTAAAACTTCTTCGTCTAAGTATTTTTGATATTTTAAATGTTTTATGATGGCCCAATACGATAATATCGAAAGGAAGATGTAAAAAAAAATATATCCCATAGAAAACCAGGCTATAAAAAGATCATAACCACGAATAAGATGTGATAGAAAATCATGAATCATAATTGTCGTGTTCTAATGTGATTGATCATTTTTTGTGTATCAGAATCTTGTGTTCCTAATATATTAAGTCCTGTCGGATCAATATTGTTTAAGCAGCAAACCATTTGAAGTTTGAGATCTTTTATTTCTTCTTTTTTTATTTGAATGTTTAAGTAGTCAATGGTTTTTTCTGAACCTATTGCTGATAGTGCTTCCAGAATTTCAAGTTGAATTTCTAAGGTTTCGGTTTCAAGTAAGGTTAGTAATTCGACTTCGGCTTCAAAAAGATAAAGATCGCGAATGGCAATAATAACATCTGTACGTAAGTTTTTATCTTCGTGATGTAAGAGTCTGATTATTTCTGCTGATTTGTTTCTATAGTTGTAAAAAACCATTGTCATAACAGCCAATTTTAGAATGGTTGGATTTTCAGATTGTATCCAAAGATCTATGTCGGGCGGAATTGGTATTTTTTCTGAATGTAAAACGTCCATTACCTTTATGGTCGTGATAAGAGAGGCTTTAATAGGTAATTTATTTACAACCTGCCAATCGCCTTTTGATAAAGCCAGATAAGCAATATTAGCATTTGATCGAATAATTTTATCCGGATGGAATAAATATTTTTTTAGAAGTGAAATTCCAGGCTTGTATTTTAATGCCTGAAAATGATAAATTCCTTCCCGTTTTTTATATTTCCTGAAATCCCGAATTAAACTTGCCGAATAATGATTGAGATCCAGTTGTTTGTAAATGAGTAAAATGTTTTTAGCAGTTTTCCCTTTCAAGTTGCTTTTCATCCGGATCATATCCTCTATAAGCATATTTTTGCACCAGGTTCTGTGTATCGGAATTTCTGATTTGAACTTCGCGATTTTATATTTTAAAGTATTTTTATCCGGTTTTGATAAGGTAATCTCTGTTAGGAAAATTTCAGACTTTCGTATTATAAGATGTCTGTAGGGTAATGTGTACTGGTAATGAATTCTTTTTAGTATTAAAGCCAGCGCCAGAGATAAACTTGTAAATACAAATAAAGGAATGGCGTAATGTTTTATATAACCTATAAAATGTTCCATATCACATAACTTTATATGTAATATTACGAAAAAAAACGCAATAAAGCTAATGAAAAAGGAAGCTGTTGGGGTTAAAACCCTTCAAAAACGCCCAATCCAAATAAAGCAAAATCATACTTTACAGGATCCTGAGCATCCATTTTTCTAAGTTTAAGATCTAATTCGTTCAGGGCTTTTGCGTCGTTTTGTTTTCGGGTCAGAATGCCTAATTTTCGGGCAACATTTCCCGAATGAACGTCAAGCGGACAAGATAATAAAGAAGGTGAAATGGTTTTCCAAATACCTAAATCGACGCCTTTTGTGTCCTGGCGAACCATCCAGCGCAGGTACATGTTGATTCTTTTTGCTGCCGAATTATTCAGCGGATCCGAAATGTGTTTTTGAGTTCGGGGCAAATGATCGATTTCGAAAAATATTTTTTTGAATTCATGAATACTTTTCTGCAAACTATCTTTTTCCTGATGTTTTGCAAAAACAGCTTCTAAGCCACCATGATTTTTGTAAATATGTTGCAATCCTTTTATAAAACCGCCAAAATCTTTTCCGTTGAAAGTACGGTGAACGAAATCTTCAAGACGGGTTAGATCATCATCAGAATGCGACATGACAAAATCATAAGGTGTATTACCCATTAATTCCATCATTTGATGCGAGTTTTTGATGATCATCTTACGATTTCCCCAAGCAATTGTGGCGCTTAAGAAACCGGCAATTTCGATGTCTTCTTTTTGAGAGAACAAATGGGGAATTTGTACAGGATCGCTATCAATGAAATCCTGATTGTTATATTGAATGACTTTTTGGTCGAGAAATTCTTTGAGTTCTTTTTGGGTCATTTTTTCGAAAGGTCTTTAGCGTAGAAACCATCTTTTAAATCGTTTGTACGCATTTGAGGGATTGTGTTGAAATGTTTTTTAAAGTACTCTATTTGATCTTTATTTACGCAAGGTAAAACACCATCTCCATTTCCCCAAAAGAAATCATTATTTACAGGTGAGTCGTAATTAAGATTTCCAAGCTTAAGAGTAATAAAAGCAGTGTTGCTTTTTGTGTTTTTATACGGGAAGACAATATTGCTAAACGAGAAATTACTAGATTTTCGCATAAAAGGATTATTAGAAAAGCTATTGAAGTTTAAAGGAAAGAATAATACAATAAAAACAGGGATCAATGATAGAGTCAATAATGAGTTGATTGTTTTCTTATTCTGAATCAGGCAAGCGAAACAAAAAAGAGAAAAGAATAGTATAAAATTCATGAAAAAACGATATTGCGGTGATGTCATAAAAAGCAAAACCAATTGTAAAACCATCACAATATAAAGTATCCAGAGACTTTTTTTATTTTGAAATTTATAGATAAAAAATGGAACAAAAACGATCAGAAAAATACTTAACGAATTGAATAGACCATGAAGTTTTGGAAGTGTCAACCATTTTAAAAACAAACTAAAAGGTGACATCGAATTATAATGCTCAGCAGTAACAGAGTAACCAAAATGCTTAATGGAGTCATAATAAAAATTTTCGATAGCATCCGGAATACCATAAGCCGTTGATAAACTATTAAAACCTTTAGACGGGAAAATGGGTGATCCACAAACAATCATATTTTTTATGATAAAAAGCGAGATAATTAAAATTGCCAGTAATATGGGTTTTAATAATTTTTTCGAAAGCAGTTTAAAATGTAAAGTCAATAAAATAAGAGGAATTATCCCAAAAGTTAACATGGTGTTTTTGATGTAAATCAAAAAAAGAACTAAAATTACAATTAGATTAAATACTTCGGGTGTTGGTTTTTTAAAGTTTTCTAAAAAGTAAAAGAAAAGTACTATTGAAAAAACATAAACTGGAACATCTGGAGAAGGAGCGCTTATAAATTGAAATAGAAATATGTTGAATAAAGGAAGCAATCCTGCAACAAGATAATTTCTATTATTGTTGGTGAAGAATTCATTTAATTTTTGAATTGAAAAAAACGTTCCAAGCAAAAGACAGAAACCGCTTAGGTCATTAAAATTTTTGTATAAGAAAGAAAAATTAAAAACACTTTGAGTAACGTGCCAACCACTAGTTTGCCCTAAAAAGAGGTGTAAATTAGCAAGTCCTTTTACAAAACCATATTCATTAATCCATTTTATAGTTTGAATGTAGTACGATTCGTTGTCTATAATAAAAGGAATTGAAGAACATTGTGCAATTATTAACAAACTGGTTATAACAAAAACAATTTTTAGAATGTTTTGCAATTCCTTAAATTCAGATAGAACTAGTTGATAAATTGCTATGATTTTGTTTTTAAATAGAAAAGAAATAAAGATATTTAATAAGAGTAAAAAAACATGAAATTCAATATTTATTCTACCAAAAATGGCCCAAATACTTGCAATTATAGTTGTCCCAAATAGACCGAGAATCGATGTGATTGCAAAATTTTGATTTTTTAGCTGTAATATTCTATCTGTTAGAAAACCTAAATTAATTGTGGCAAAAAGGATATAAAACCAACTTATTACAATTAAAATCATAATTAAGAAATAATTTGTCCATCAGACATTACCAATTTTCTATCGGCCATATTTGCCAATTCCTCATTATGTGTTACAATTACAAAAGTCTGCCCAAATTCATCACGAAGCTGGAAGAATAACTGATGCAGGTTTTCCGCAGAATGTGTGTCAAGGTTTCCCGAAGGTTCATCGGCAAAAATAACATCGGGTTTGTTGATTAAAGCTCTCGCTACGGCAACCCTTTGTTGTTCTCCGCCCGAAAGTTCGTTGGGTTTATGATGTATTCTGTGCGATAGACCTAAATATTCTAAGATTCTTTTGGCTTCTTTTTCAGTTTCGGCTTTTGGTTTGTTAGCCATAAATGCAGGGATACAAACATTTTCTAAAGCGGTAAATTCAGGTAATAATTGATGAAATTGAAAAATGAAACCAAGATTTAAATTTCTGAAATTAGATAATATTTTGTCTTGCTTGCTTTTCTTTTTAAAATAGCGATTCATATAAATAGCTAACACCAAAAGAGGCAGTAATAAAGCAGCAATGGTAATGTATCTAAAAATATCGTCAAATATGGTAAGCTTAAAGAATAATAAAAAGGCAACTAAGCATACAGTATAAATGCCGCCTATCCAGGAAATTAATCTGAATATTTTTTCTTGCTTAGAATTGTCAGTTTCTACATCCTGTAATTTCAATACATTTTCTCCGTTTATAGTCAGAGACGATTCGGTGTTTATTTCTGGTTTGTCCAGTGTTCCTAAAATTTGTAAAAGGGTTGTTTTTCCGGCACCTGAAGCACCAACAATAGAAACAATTTCTCCTTTTTTGATGTGCAAATCGACTCCTTTTAGAACCTCTAATTTATCGTAGAACTTATGTATATTTTTTGCGTGAATCATTTTGAAACTGTTTTTACAAAGAAACAAAGATTCTGCCGATATAAAAATGGGTTGTAACAGAATTTTAAGAAGAAAGCTATTTAAATAGGTATTGAAATTTTATGCTACATTTATTAGAAATTATTTAGAGGGATGAAAACAAAAATTGGGTTATTAGTTTTGATAATTGTACTTCTTGGACTGTTTATTGATGCCAAAATATATGCTGATGATTCATTTTTGGTCTATAAAGTCGATCTTAAAAAGGAAGATTTAAAACTATATTGGAAGAATAATAAGGATGAGAATTTTGGAAGTATCCAGAACCTGAAACTTTGGATAGAAAAAAACAAGTTGACGCTGAAATTTGCCATGAATGGCGGAATGTATAAAAAAGATAATTCGCCACAAGGACTTTATATCGAAAAACAAAAGGTTCTGGTTGCTTTGGATACCTTAAAAGCAGCTGGTAATTTCTATCTAAAACCGAATGGTGTTTTTTATCTAACAAGAAAAATTGCAGGAATTTGTAAAACAGAAGATTTTCGTAATGATGGAAAAATTCAATATGCTACACAATCCGGTCCAATGTTAGTTATTGATGGAAAAATTCATCCGGACCTTACAAAGGGATCAAGTAATCTAAACATTCGAAACGGTGTTGGAATTCTGCCTGATGGGAAAGTGATTTTTGTATTGTCGAAAAAAGAGATAAATTTTTATGATTTTGCCCATTATTTTAAAAGTTTAGGCTGTAAAAATGCTTTGTATCTCGACGGATTTGTATCACGTGCTTATGCTCCATCAGAAAATTGGATTCAGACCGATGGAAATTTTGGTGCGTTATTTGCAGTAACAGAAAAAAAGAATAATTAAGGGGTTTATTATATGGGAATTAAGAAATAAAATTGTACTAATAAATAAGTTCAATTGACTCAATTCTTTATAAATTCGAATAATATCTAAATGAAATGAAAATGCAGGAAGTAAAAACAATAAACGAAGGCGACAGAACCAGAAAACTCCTTTTGGGTTTGCTCTTGGACGGCGTTGGAATGATATCCTTTTCGATTCCCTTGATTGGAGAATTCTCAGATGTAATTTGGGCGCCCGTTGCGGCATTTATTATGACCAAGATGTACAAAGGCAGAGTAGGTAGAGTGGCAAGTGTGTTAACATTTATAGAAGAAGCATTGCCGTTTACAGATATAATCCCGTCGTTTACACTAACGTGGATTTATACTTACTATTTTCAAAAAGGAGAAGACTAAAATTCTAACAATTTTATAAATGAAAAATGGCAACCTTAAAAGTTGCCATTTTTTTTTATTTTAATGAGATGGTGAAATTAATCTTTAAATAAAAATCCGAGTCCCATGTTTTTTAGCATTTTCTTTTCGAAGTTCCAGAAAAAACGGAATTGACCAAAAATAGTTCCTATTGCAACGAGTAAAACCTGATAGATAGGGAAAATAATCAATAACCGGATTAAAGTAAACCATCCGCCAAAATCTTCTTTGGTGATGCCCAGTACAACGCAAAAAGGTTTAGACAACCATGCAGATGCCGATCCTGTGATGGCAAAAACAATCAATATAATTATGGCTTGTAGATTTGAGGTAATACCCCAACGTTTCTTTAATCGATTCATTTTTATTTGCAATAATTACAAATATAAGAACATTATCTTATAGGAACATACCCTGAAAGCTTTTGTTTGTATGTATTTTGAAAATAAATCATATAATTATAAATCAGGTAATTTACTTCGTATCCGTAATGAATATTTGGCTGATAATCGATTCTCATTTCGTATAAATTGGGGCTATAACGCTGCGGTTGCAAAACACGATTATTCCATTCATTTACATATAAATTGTTCTTGTTTTCAAGATATGATAAAGAGTAATAATTACGCGGAAGCGCCGTTGCAGCCAGCCAGGTGCTAAAACCATTATCGATAATAATAACTTCATATTCTAGAGAATCATTTGCAATTCTTACGGTATCATTTATAGCAACTTTTGGAGTATGCCCAGGATGAGTAGTATTGGTTACAATATTATTTTTTGAAGTAGTAGAACAAGCAATAATCGTAAATAAAAGGATAAAGATGTAGAGGTAATTTTTCATAACTTTTTAGTTTGAAACTTAAATTTACAAAGATATCAATCAACTATATTGCTATTTAACAACAGTTTATAATTAGTAATTGCAGATTTAAATTTATTTAAAAGTTAGAATATCAAAACCTTTGCCATTCTTACAATGAAAAGAAAAAAAAGCTGCTTACATCAAGTAAACAGCTTTTTTTTATATTTTTAGGCTCAGCAACTTAGTATCTTAGCGACTCAGCAACTTTTATTTACTTCCAAACAATTTACCAATAAATCCTGCAATTCCGCCTTTGCTTTTAGTGACTACAAGAACATCCGTTACATCTACCTTTCCGTCATTGTTTTGATCTAAACCAAACTGCATTCCGTATTTATTAATTGTTTCCATGATCCCGGAAGCCTGACCGCTATTTCCGGTAAGAGAACCAATGATATCAGAAATCTGAAAACTACTGTCATTAGGATCTTTCGCTTTATTAACCAAAGAACTTAGTATTTGCGGAATCATACTTGCTGCAACCCCTGAAGAAGCATCACTGCTCAATCCAAATTTTTGCCCAAGACTTCCTGACAATTGCTGTGTTATTTGCTGTACAACAGGGTTTGAACTGTCTATAGAAGATTTACCGCTAAATAAACCGGCAAGTTGTTCTCCACCACCTTCTGAAGCAATTTTTTTAAGTCCTTCAAAAATCGAAGTGCTTGTTTCGTTTATTACAGCCTCGTTGTGCTCATTAGGAACAGCAGAGTTGTTTACTACGGCATTGCCTCCGTATTGTTGTACTAATTGAGTTAATTGTTCAAACATAATGTTTAGATTTAGATTAGACGACAAATTTAATAAAAAGAAAGGTATTTACTACAAAATAATAATAAATACCTCTAAAGTTAATCTATTTTTTAATTACTTAGTTCAACAAATTTAAGAAATTACTCAAACTCTTATATCGCTTTAACTTAAAGTCAATGTTATGGTTTAGTATTGGGTACTTTCACGTTGCACCAGGTAGTGATATCCTCAGGATTAAATCCGGGACAATTAGCAATGTTCTTTTTAGGAAAAAATAGCACGTCATTATTTAATGTACTTAGATTGAAATAATAATTGCTGTGATCTTCTCCATACCTCCATACGTCACTTGAGCCGTCATTATGTACCGTTTCATTAAAAGTAAAAATAGAAGATTGCTCCGGGATAAAATATTTTTTTTCGATAACAAGCAAAAATATATTTCCAAAGATATAAGTACAGAATAATGCAATTGCAGCTGTAAGTACTATCAAACGAAAGATCCACTTACGTCCGGAGTTATTTTTGGCAGTCTCCATATTATAGTTTAATTAAACGGCAAAATTAGAAAAAAAGAAAAGGGATTTACTACGGTTAAGCAGTAAATCCCTTTAATTAATTTGATCTATTTTATTTAGCTCAACAAGG
Source organism: Flavobacterium sp. SLB02 (assembly GCF_009664855.1). Classification (GTDB taxonomy): domain Bacteria; phylum Bacteroidota; class Bacteroidia; order Flavobacteriales; family Flavobacteriaceae; genus Flavobacterium. The sequence continues at coordinate 3,518,311 of NZ_CP045928.1, read as the reverse complement.
TAATGATTTGTGAAGCCAATTCTGTACCAATTCTGTCTTGAGCCTCTCCGGTTGCAGCACCAATGTGCGGAGTCAAAGAGATTTTAGTATGCATTAAGATTGCCATTTCTGGTTTTGGTTCGCTTTCAAAAACGTCTAAACCTGCAAAAGCAACTTTTCCAGAATCTAAAGCTTTTACTAAAGCAACTTCATCGATAACACCACCTCGAGCACAGTTTACGATTCCAACACCATCTTTCATGATTGCCAGTTCTTTTTCTCCAATGATGTAACCATCCTGAGCAGGAACGTGTAATGTAATGAAATCAGCTTCTTTAAACAAAGATTCTAATGATTGAGAAACGATAGTTGTAGTGATTGACTGACCATCAAAAAACTCCACTTTTACATCTACAGACGGAATAAAACTATCTGCAGCAATTACTTTCATTCCTAAACCAAGAGCCATCTTTGCTGTAGCTTGTCCGATACGACCAATACCAACAATACCTAGAGTCTTTCCTCTTAATTCAGTTCCATTTGCATATGCTTTTTTCAAACCATCAAAGTTCGAATCCCCTTCAAGAGGCATGTTTCTATTAGAATCATGTAAGAAACGAACACCAGAAAACAAGTGTCCAAATACCAATTCAGCAACAGATTCTGATGATGAAGCCGGTGTATTAATTACGTGAATTCCTTTGCTTTTTGCATAATCAACATCAATATTATCCATACCAACACCACCACGACCAATAATTTTAAGTCCTGGGCAAGCATCGATAATATCTTTACGAACTTTAGTTGCACTACGCACTAAAACTACGTCAACATTATTTTCATTCACAAAATTAGCTACTTGTTCCTGAGCTACTTTTGTAGTTATAACTTCAAATCCACCTTTTTCTAAGGCTAGAATTCCACTTTTAGAAATTCCGTCATTTGCTAATACTTTCATTGTATTTATTGTTTATTTGGCTAATCGTTTAATTGTTTAATCGATAAACCAGCTATTTGATTTTTCTTTTTTGATATTTTAAAGGAAGCATTTTTTGACGATTAAACAGTTAAACAAATTAACGATTAACCGAAAAAAATTAAACTTTAGCTTCCAAAGCTTTCATTACATCTACTAAAACCTGAACACTTTCGATAGGCATAGCGTTGTAAATAGAAGCTCTGTAACCACCTACAGAACGGTGTCCTGGCAATCCTGAAATTCCTGCAGCTTTCCATAAAGCATCAAAAGTTTCTGTATGATCAGCGTTGTTTAATAAGAAAGTAACATTCATTTTAGAACGATCTTCTACCGCTGCAGCACCTTTAAATAATGGGTTTCTGTCTATTTCAGCATAAAGTAAATCAGCTTTTGCGTCGTTTAATTTCTCAACAGCAGCAATTCCTCCTTTTTCTTTAATCCATTGTAAAGTTAGTAATGATACATAAACAGCAAAAACAGGAGGAGTATTGTACATACTTTCTGCTTTAATATGTTTAGCATAATCTAACATACTTGGGATAGTTCTTCCGTTTTTCTCTAAGATATCTTCTTTGATTACTACCAAAGTAGTTCCTGCAGGACCCATATTTTTTTGAGCTCCGGCGTAGATTAAATCAAATTTAGAGAAATCTAAATTGCGTGAAAAAATATCAGAACTCATATCGCAAACAACAGGAATGTTAGTTGCTGGGAATTCTTTCATTTGAGTTCCAAAAATAGTATTGTTACTAGTACAGTGAAAATAATCAGCATCACTTGGTATTTCGTATCCTTTTGGAATATGGTTATAATTTTGTTCTTTCGAAGAAGCTACAACAATAGTTTCTCCAAAATATTTTGCTTCTTTTATTGCAGCAGTTGCCCAGGTTCCGGAATCTAAATAAGCGGCTTTTCCACCTTCTTTCAATAAATTATACGGAGCCATCAAGAAAGCGGTACTTGCACCACCTTGTAAAAATAATGCCTGATATCCTTTTCCTGTAAGTCCTAATAACTCTAAAGCAAGGGAACGAGCTTCATCCATAACGGCAACGAAATCTTTACTTCGGTGCGAAATTTCAAGAATAGAAAGTCCTGAATCATTAAAATTTAATATAGCTTTTGATGCTTTTTCAAAAACCTCTTGAGGTAAAATACTTGGTCCTGCGCTGTAGTTGTGTTTTTTCATGGTTGTTGTTAAAAGTCGAAAATTTTAAAGAGGCAAATTTCGGCAATAGGAGCTGAAAAAGCGATAAATTATTCGAAATAATTAAACATATTTTTACTTTGTTGTTAACAAAAACGTTATAGTATCTACGTTATCTGCATAATCCCACAATTGAGGATTTTGAGTTTGTCCGAATGGGATACTATTTTTGATCAAATTGTTGCTAACAATACACTGAATTTGTTCAGCATCAGCTTCAAGGCGAGTTTGTAATTCGTCTATATTTTCGTAAAATTCATAAAAAACACTCGAAATAGGAGAGGCGTAGCTAGGATCTTCCTTTATTGTTAAAAATCCGTTATCAAGTAATTTAAAATTACTCATTAAAAAAACGGCCTTGTTGTAATCGTAATTGTTGGCGTATTTCTCGTAATGAATCACGTCCTGATATTTAAAAATTGCTTCAAAAAAAGCATCAAATGAATATCCTTTTGGCACAAAAATCTTCGAAACATTGCGGCAACCTAACCCAAAATAACGGAAAATATCTTCGCCTAAATTTTCTAAATCTTCTTTGGTTTCTTTTCCGTTTAAAACTGCAACCGAATTTCTGTTTTTTCGAATGATCGAAGGTTTATCTTTAAAATAATACTCAAAATATCTTGCAGTATTATTGCTTCCGGTAGCAATTACGATATCAAAGTTTTCCAGTTTTCCTTCCACGAAAGTGATCTTATCTTTTAAGCTTTCATCAGCAAAAATCAAATATTTAGCTAAAAAAGGAAGTAAATGCTGATCGTTCGAAGATGTTTTTATTAAAGCTTTATTTCCGGTAACCAGAACCGATAAAAAATCGTGAAAACCTACCAGCGGAATATTTCCCGCCAAAATTAAGGCTACATTTTTTTCAGTTTTGTCATCCTGGGCAAATTCTGTTGCGTATTGAGAAAGCCATTTTGTAATGTTTTCTTCAGTCAGTGCAGCGGCCCATGATTTTATAGCAAAGTATACTTGTTCAGGTGTATACCATCCGTTATGAGATTGAGATAAAAGGATCAGTTTTATAAAATCATCAAAAAACAAGTCATTACCTAAAACCGATTCATTTCGTGTATTTTCTGCTTCGGAAAACTGACTTAAAAATTTTCCTAATTCAACAAAAACACTTTTTTTTGTTTCTAATGTTATAATGTTTGTTTATGAATTGTTTTGATTGTAATTTTGCACAAAAATAAGCTATATTACGTTATAAGGCAAAGCAGAATGAAATCTTTGGTATTTTAAACTCAAAGCCTGTAACTTTTAACATGTAACCAAGAACAAGATGGCAATAATTATAACTGACGAATGCATAAACTGTGGAGCTTGTGAACCAGAGTGCCCAAATACAGCAATTTATGAAGGCGCTGATGATTGGAGATATAAAGACGGAACAAGACTTTCAGGAAAAATAATTTTACCGGACGGAACTGAAGTTGATGCAGATGATGCTCAAACACCAATTTCTGACGAAGTATATTATATTGTTCCTGGAAAATGTACAGAGTGTAAAGGTTTTCATGATGAACCTCAATGCGCTGCTGTGTGTCCTGTTGATTGTTGTGTGCCAGACGATAATCACGTAGAAGATGAAGAAACCTTGTTGAACAGACAAGCGTTTTTACATGGTGATGAATAAACTTTTAGTGTAGAAAATATAAATCCTGAGTAACAACTCAGGATTTTTTTTGCTCATATTTTAAATTTTGACATTTGGTAGTTTGTTGATTTTTAAGGTTTTATTTTTTAAATGTTAATTTATTGATAAAAAATTAATACTTTAGTTGAAAATTTAACAACGCCTATGAAGAGATTGATATTTTTATTTATTGTGTTTTTTAGTGTTAACAGTTTTGCTCAAAATGCAGAATATTCTATCATTGTAAAAGATATAGAAACGCAGTTGCCTATAGAAAACGCAATGGTTGTTATACTTAAAACCAAACAGGTTTTGTTAAGTAATGAAGACGGAAAGGTTACTTTTGTACTCAACGGAGCTTCGAATGTTCAGGTTTCTGAAATGAATTATGAGAATTTAACCCTGCGCTGGGCTACTTTAAAAGAAGATCAATTTGTAGTTTATCTAAAAAATAAGAACAACAAATTAGATGAAATTGTCTTATCTAAAGAAAATCCACAAAAAATACTTCAACGAATTGTTTCTAATTCAATAGAAAAACTAACAACACCTTACCGGCTTAAAGTTTACGTGAGAGAGTTTTTTATGCTCGATAATAAATACTCGTATTATAATGACGGACTGGTAAATTTTCAGTTTTCAGGAAATAAAAAGTCAACCACTACATTATTAGTAGAGCAAAACAGGTCTTATGGTTTGCTGGAAACAGATGTAAGCGCGGATTTAAGAGGCTATAATCTCAATAATATTATGGAGAATTATTCGAACCTAAATTACTTTCATCCCGTTTTAGATTCAAAAGCAAAAAAAGAATATGATTTTATTATAAAAGGTCATCCTAATAATAAAGACTATTATGTCATGAATATTACTGCTCTTGATAAATCTAAAAAAGATGCAGATAGTTTCGAGGTGATTTATGATCCTGTAAAAAAGCTTATTGTAGAATTCTCGTGTGTTTTTACCCCGGGAGATCCTGATAAAATCGAAGAGAAACCGGCTATAGGATCAAAAAAAATCACCAGATCTTTTGTAAAAGTAGATTACAGATTAGATGGTTCAGATTATTACCTGTTAAGTTCGAATGAAGAAATAGCGTATAATCTTACCTTAAAAGATCAGGTTAAGAATATTCAGGTTCGAAATAACTTTATAACCACGAGTTATAACAAACAAAAGTTTACCTATAATGAAAGTGATGTTTTTAAAGAGAAAACACTTTTTAATAAACAAAATAAAATTTTAACCAACTATTGGGATATTTCAGGATTTACAGCAACCGATGAAGAAAAAGCAATCATTGCTTCCTTAGATTTTAAGCTATGATCTTTAATAAATAAAAAAAATCCTGAGTTTAACGCTCAGGATTTTTTGTGATTTATGGTCAGATTATGTCAATGGTTTTTCTTTAAATTAAAAATTAAACCCAAGTCTTGCATAGTAATAAGCTCCGTTGAAACCCATTTGTACAGCATCCCAATATCCTCCGGCTTCAACCCAGTCGTCTTGCTGGTCAGGATAGATATTTAATAAGTTATTGGCTCCAATACTAATTTTGGTAGATTTTGAAACTTTAAATCCTAAAGTTAAGTCGGTTACAATTTTTGCCCCGTACGTATCTGTAGCAGCTTTCTTTTGGTTGGCAAAAACCTGAGCATCAGTTTCGGTTGGAGACGTTCTGTAATCTTCAGGATCTTCATCCATTTGATAATCCAGTAATTTTACTTCACTAAATCTGGTAAAAGCCAAACCTGCATCAAACCATTTTCTTCCGTAATTAAGGTTTAAACCAAATTTATTTGGTGGAGCAGAAGCCAGTAAAAAAGCTTTGTCACGTTCACCAAAGAATGTTTTTTCATCTAAAGTACCATTTTTTACTTTGTCGATTTTCATATCATTGATGTTTCCAACAAGAGTTGCACCAAATCTATTCTCGTTTATTGTTTTTTTCCATGCTAAAACAACATCAAGTCCTGTTGTTTTTGTATCAACGCCATTTACAAAAAACTGCGCTTTATCTACATTGCCAGGCAAAGCCGATGCATCAAAATAACCCGTTAATACAATTCTGTCTTTTACATTAATTAAATAACCATCTACAGTTGCAGTAAAATCGCCAAAGTTAGCTGTAAAACCCAAAGAAGCGTTTAAAGCTTTTTCTTCGTTTAATTTCTGAATCCCAAAAGCTCTGGTAATTTCGCTATCATTTGGAGCCAGCAAAACTTCGGTTGCACCGGCAGAGCTAAAATTGGTAAAGCGTAAATTGTAATAAATCTGAGCTAATGACGGAGCACGAAATCCTGTGCTTACAGAACCTCTTAAGTTAATATGATCTGTAATTTTAAGTCTCGAAGCAAATTTTCCGTTTACCGTACTTCCAAAATCACTATAATTTTCATAACGAACAGCACCGCTCACCATCCACGCCTGGGTAACATCTAGTTCAGCATCTGCGTATAAAGAAAAGTTAGTACGGCTTTTGTTTACTTCGTTTAAGGGGCTATATCCCGGGAAACCCTGAGAACCACCAGGTCTTGGGATCGTTGGTGAGGAAGTAGGATCTGTAGGATCATAATCAGGATTTGGAACCGTAGGAGCACTTTGAGTTGTTGGGTCTGTAATAGGTACTCCATTTGTGTCATAAGTAGCGTATGAACCTTCTTCTCCTGCAAAAATTTCAAATTTTTCTACTCTAAATTCAGTTCCAAAAGCAATATTTAATCCGCCAAGAATATCACCGTAATTTTTTGAAACATCTAAATTAGTAGTGTTTTGAAGTAAGCTGTGTCCGCCGGCATCAAATTCTCTTGGCGATTTATCTTCAAGAGAAGCATTGATGGTTCCTTTTATATCATAGTGGAATTTGTTCTTTCCTAAAGTATTACTAAGATCCCATTTCCAGCCACCTGAAGTTTCTGTTCTAATTCCTGCTGCAATCGAATTGTCATTTATTTTTGAGGTAATTCTAGGTGTATATCCGCCCGGATAAATAGATTCTACGACTCTTTCTCCGTCATTTCTGGTAAAAGCGTAAGCATCTGTATCTCTGAAATTGCTTCCTCCAAATGCATAAAATTGTGTCTTGTCAGAAATAGGAATAGCAAGATTTACAAATAAATTCACACCCTGAATTTCAGCTTCACCAAAACCTTTTCTAAAATCAAAACCAGGGCGTAATGTTTTGTTTTTATTCAAAAATTCTCCGGTAACATTCACATAGCCTCCTTTAGATCCTATTGCAGTACCATAATTGGCAGACACTTTTAGCGATCCTCCGTCAAAATTTTGGTTTTTCCCAAATGAGTTTCCGTTTCCTTTTTTGTCTAATCTAAAATCTTTTGTGTTGGCAGTACCTTCGGGAAAGTCTCCTTTTGCATCTGTATTAAACGCACCGTAAGTAATGGCTCCGGTAAATTCGTTTATATTGTCATTAGTCACAATATTGATAACTCCTGCAATGGCATCAGAACCGTATTGCGCCGCTGCACCATCTCTTAAAATCTCAATTCGCTTAATAGAGGCAGCAGGAATAGCATTCAAATCAGTTCCTGTATTTCCGCGTCCGCGAGTTCCAAATAAATTAATCAATGACGATTGATGTCTTCTTTTTCCGTTAATTAAAACCAGCGTCTGATCAGGTCCCATTCCTCTTAAAGAAGCCGGGTCGACGTGATCTGCTCCGTCAGAACCGGATTGTTTATTGGCATTAAACGAAGGCGCAACATATTGTAATAATTCATTAATTTCCAGTTTTCCGCTTTGCGTCGTAACATCTTTTACATTAATAACATCAATAGGAACAGCCGAATTTACAACCGTTCTTTTCGCGTTTCTCGAACCAACAACTACGACATCGCTCAAGATTTGGCCGCCGCTTTCGTCTAAAATAATCTCTATTTTGTCACCGGTAACTTTTTTTTCGATGGAAGAATAGCCAACATAACTAAAAATTAATGTAGCTCCTTCTTTGACTTTTATACGATAACTTCCTTCAAAATCAGTAGATACGCCGTTTGCAGTTCCTTTTTCAAGAACATTAACACCTGGTAAAGGCGCGCCGGATTTGTCTTTTACAACACCTGAAATTTCTTTTTGTGCAAAAAGAAACATCGTATTTAGTAGGAATAAAAATAATGCAATCTTTTTCATGGTTTTGTGAGTTTGGTTTATTGTTTGATTTTGATCTTTGATAAAATTACTATTTTTTAACAAAATATTAATAAAAAGTTTAATTATTTTAAAGAAGGTGTTTTAAAATACATTAATCGTCATTTTTACTTCACTTACGAGCTATTAAATCTTATATTTGCAAAATTTTAAAGCCAAAAAATATCATTTCGGCAGAAATAAAAAATCAATACATAAATTATACGTCATTAAAGTAACCATCTATATATTAAGGTAGAAGCTAAATGATAAAGACCTGAGAGAATCAGGATCTAATAAAAATAAATAGAAACAACAGATGAAAGCAGGAATTGTAGGATTACCAAATGTTGGAAAATCAACATTATTTAATTGTTTATCTAATGCAAAAGCGCAAAGTGCCAACTTTCCGTTTTGTACAATCGAACCTAATATTGGTGTTGTAAACGTTCCGGATCCAAGAATCAACAAGTTAGAAGAATTGGTAAAACCAGAGCGTGTACAAATGGCAACAGTAGATATTGTTGATATTGCAGGTTTGGTAAAAGGGGCGAGTAAAGGTGAAGGTCTTGGAAACCAATTTTTAGGAAACATTAGAGAGTGTAATGCTATTATTCACGTTTTGCGTTGTTTTGATAATGATAACATCGTACATGTTGACGGAAACGTAAACCCAATTCGTGACAAAGAAACGATTGATATCGAGTTACAGTTAAAAGATTTAGAAACAGTTGAAAAACGTTTAGAAAAAGTAAACCGTGCCGCTAAAACCGGAAACAAAGAAGCGCAAACTGAAAAAGCACTTTTAGACAGAATCAGAGAAGCATTATTACAAGCTAAATCAGCTCGTACTATTACACCTCAAGGTAATGACGAAGAAGTTCTAATGGAATCTTTTCAATTAATTACTGCAAAACCGGTTTTATATGTTTGTAATGTTGACGAAAACTCAGCAGTAAACGGAAACAAATATGTAGATCAGGTTCGTGAATTAGTAAAAGACGAAGATGCTGAAGTAATTATACTTTCAGTAGGAGCAGAGGCTGATATTACAGAACTCGAAAGTTATGAAGAGCGTCAGGTTTTCCTTGAAGACATGGGATTAACAGAGCCGGGAGCATCAGTTTTAATTCGTGCTGCTTACAAATTATTAAAACAACAAACGTATTTTACGGCAGGTGTAAAAGAAGTTCGTGCCTGGACCATCAATATTGGAGCTACAGCGCCACAAGCAGCCGGAGTTATTCATACTGATTTCGAAAAAGGATTCATTCGTGCAGAGGTGATTTCATACGAAGATTACGTTCAGTACGGTTCAGAAGCAAAAGCAAAAGAAGCAGGAAAATTCAAAGTTGAAGGAAAAGAATATGTGGTAAAAGATGGAGATGTAATGCACTTCCGTTTCAACGTGTAATTTCTAGAGAATAAAGAATAGAGAATATAGAGAATAGACTAAACTGCTGAAGAGATTCAGCAGTTTTTTTATGCTTAAAGCTGACTGTTGTCAGGCTGAGCGAAGTCGAAGCCAGTACAATACATGAGAATAAAATCTGCTCAATCTGCGAGAAACAAAAAAACAAAGCATAAAAAAAATCCGTGTAAATCCGCGCTTTCGCGTAAGCGAATCCGCATAATCCGCGTGCGATTATTTTTTTGGCTCAAAAATTGGTTAGAGAAAAATTAACCAATAACTAATTTAAAAACAAACCAATCAAAATGCTAAAATCAACTTTCAAATTTCTAGGCTGGACCATTCTCGGAATCATTACTTTTCTTGTTTTATACCTCATTTCAGTCTATCTGATTTCTAAAATCACAGTCAATTCAGACGTTGCACTAGTAGAGGAAAAAGATGCAGTGCCTATTTATATTCTCTCAAACGGAGTGCATACAGATATTGTAGTTCCAATTGTAAATGACATTAAAGATTGGCGACAAGAAATTCAGTTTAGCCAAACAAAATCAAAAGACAGTTTGATGGAATATATCGCTTTTGGTTGGGGAGATAAAGGTTTTTATCTGCACACGCCCGAATGGTCAGACTTAAAAGCTAGTACAGCTCTAAAAGCAGCATTCGGAGTAAGCTCTTCGGCCATGCATACTACATTTTTCAAACAATTAAAAGAAGGTGAAGATTGTAAACGCATTCTGGTTTCAAAAGAAAACTATCAAAAACTAGTGGCTTTTATTTCAGAAAGTTTCCTGGATCCAAATCACCCACAATGGATTGAAGGTTATAGCTACGGGAAGAAAGATGCTTTTTACGAAGCCAAAGGAAGTTATAGTTTGTTTTATACCTGCAATACCTGGGCAAATTGTGCGCTAAAAGCAGCCAATCAAAAAGCAAGTTTATGGACGGTTTATGATAAAGGGATTTTTTGCCATTATAAGTAAATCTCGTGTAGGGAGCAAGTTTTTCTCATTTTATGTCATTTCGACGCAGCGTCCCAATAGCTATCTGGAGCCATAAAAGATTACTTTACTTGATTTTTATTTTATTTCGGCGTTCAGTGAACTTCGTTTGAAAGGGATTGCTTTGCCAGTTTGCACTTTCAGGCTCGTGTGCGGGATTAGCTCCTGAAAAAAAAGGATTTGGTTTTATTATGGAAATTGAAATAAAAAAAATCCGTGTAATCTGCGTTTTCGCTTTAGCGAATCAGTTTGATCCGCGTGCCATTTTACTTAAATTCGACATGGAAAAAATGTAAAATTCACCAAAAAAGCGAGAATTCAATTTTTCGATAATGGCGTAAATTTGAGAGTATCTCAAAAAATCAGCAAAATGAAAATCAAAAATATCTTTTCAAAATCATGGTTTCTGGTAAAGAACGCTTTTTTAGAATTTAATGATGATAACGCTATTAAACTTAGCGCAGCACTATCTTACTATACCATTTTTGCATTACCTCCTTTATTAATTATCATTATTACCATTTGTGGTTTTTTCTTTGGCGAAGATGCTGTAACTGGTCAGCTATATGGACAAATTAATGGCATGGTAGGAAATGGTGCAGCAATCCAGATTCAGGAAGCGATAAAAAATGTTCAATTATCCGGAAACAATGTTTTTGCAACCACCTTTGGAATCATAATGTTGTTAATTGGGGCATCAGGAGTTTTTGCTGAAATACAAAGTTCAATTAATTTTATTTGGGGATTAAGAGCAAAACCAGATAAAGGCGTAAAGAAATTTATACAAAACAGATTAATGTCATTTTCGATGATTGCATCAGTAGGTTTTTTAATGCTGGTTAGTCTTTTAGTAAATACGACATTAGATTTAGTTAGTGCCCGTTTAAAGATATATTTCCCGGAAAGCACTGTATATTTATTTTATGTTGTCAATATAATAATTGTACTTGCCAGTATTACGATTCTTTTTGCCATTATTTTCAGAACATTACCTGATGGGAAAATAAGATGGAAAGATGCTTTTATAGGATCAGTAGTTACAGCAGTACTTTTTATGATCGGTAAATTTGCAATAGGTTTTTATTTAGGCAGTTCAACCGTTGCTTCTGTTTATGGTGCTGCCGGTTCAGTAATTATTATTTTAGTTTGGGTATATTATTCGGCAATTATTCTGTATTTTGGAGCAGAATTTACGAAAGTATATGCAAAATCTTACGGAGGAAAAATTTACCCAAATGAGTACTCGGTAGAAATAGCAAAAGAGATTTACGAAATTGATAAATCGAAAAAAGCACCAATAGATGACAAATTATTAAAAGATAAACCATGAAAATAATAGCCTTTGGAGGAAGTAACAGTCAGCATTCTATCAACAAACATTTAGCAACTTATGCTGCAGGTTTGTTCGAAAATGCCGAGGTTGAAGTTTTGGATTTAAACGATTTTGCAATGCCATTATTTAGCGTTGATCTCGAAAAAGAAGTAGGGCAGCATGAAATTGCAAAAGCATTTTTAGCTAAACTTACTGCTGCAGATATTTTAGTAGTTTCTCTGGCAGAAAATAATAATAATTATTCTACGGCATTTAAAAATATATTCGATTGGTCTTCCCGAATTACGAAAGATGTTTTTCAGAAAAAGCCAATGCTGTTAATGGCAACTTCGCCTGGAACAAGAGGCGGTGCTTCGGTTTTAGAAATAGGACGTAATGCTTTACCAAGATATGGGGCTGAAATTAAAGCTACATTTTCATTACCCGCCTTTAATGCTAATTTTGATTTAGAGCAAAATAAAATCTCAAATGCAGAGTTAGATAAAGAATTAAAAGACATAATAAAGTCTAGTTTTTAATCGATGACCATAAAAAAGATTACCGTTATATTTCTTTTCCTTAATTTTCTTTTCCTGCATTATTCATACGCTCAAAAGTATAGTGATGTTGACAGGACAATTGTAAAATATCCCAAGCATTTTAATTCTACAGAAGATCTCGCCCAGAAAATTCGGGAAGATTTTAGTTCGGATGGAGATAAAGCACGGGCTATTTATACCTGGATTGCTCTAAATGTAAAATACGATTATGCTTCTTTTTTGAAACCACAAAGAACGCAGGGTTTTAGCTATTCTACAGAAGCCGAGAAACAAAGGAAGATTAAACAAATCAATGATAAACTGATTCAAAAAACGTTTGATTCTCAAAAAGCAGTTTGCGAAGGCTTTACAGCCTTGTTTCAGCATTTGGCTGGGTTAGTGGGATTAAAATCTGAAATAATTAGAGGAGATTCAAAAACAAGATTAGCAGATATCGGCCGGAAAAACACTTCTTCAAATCATGCCTGGAATACGGTTTTAATTGATAAAAAGTGGCGATTGATAGATGTTACCTGGGGTCAGGGATATTATGACAGCAGTAAAGGCAGAATGGTAAATGATTTTGATCCAATTTATTTTGACACAGATCAGGACTATTTTTTTGCCAAGCATTTTCCCGATTCAGGTTCTTATCTGGGCAATAAATTAAATAAAGAAGAATTTCTTAACGACCCTTTAATTTATAATAAAACAATTGCAGGAGATTATAAAATTAAATCGCCGGATTCTGGGATAATTAAGGCCAAATATGGCGATAAAATTACGATTGAAATTAAAAACGTTTCAAAATCAAATGTCGTTTTTTATTTAAATAAAAAGAATCAACCCGTGAAAATTCAGAACTCTAAAGAAAAACGTGGTGGTTTAGAATTTCAAATCACCTATGACAAAAATATAGGAGATTATATTACTATTTATTTGGATACCTTTAGTATTGTTTCTTTTAAAGTCATCAGGAAATAAATATATTTGAGAGGTTTATTTAAAGAATTTTCTTGTTTTAGCGAATTGCCGTATCTTAGCCGGAAAGATATGAGATTTAATGATAACAGTCAATCGAGCTGTTAAAATGTGATTATGAGTATGGAGACAACTTTCCTGAAATCAATTCTAGATAATGATTTCTATAAATTTACGATGCAACATGCTGTAATAAAACTTTTTCCAAAGGCAAAAGTGCGTTACGGTTTTATAAACAGAGGAAAGCATATTTTTCCTCCCGGTTTTGCTGATTTACTTCGAAAATCAGTAGTTGCAATGGCCGATTTGCGATTGACTAAGGACGAAAAGAAATATTTGTCTAAATTTTGTCCCTATCTGGACCCTACTTATTTAGACTTTTTACAGGGATATACTTATGATCCCTCAGAAGTCCATATTACTCAGGAAGGCTCAGACATAAAAGTTACGATTGAAGGATTTTGGTATCGTACTATTTTATGGGAAGTGCCTTTGATGGCCTTAATTTCGGAACTTTTTTATAAGTCAAATCATTTAATTCGTTTAAACGATGATGCAATAAAAAAGCTGACCAGAGATAAAATCGATAATTATAATACTTTAGGAGTTTCGATTTTAGAATTTGGTACCCGACGTCGTCATTCTTACAATGTGCATGTTTTGATCAATGATACATTACAAACTTTTGGTTCGCAAAGTTTTATCGGCACCAGTAATGTGCATTTTGCAATGGTGAATAACATACGTCCTTTAGGTACTCATGCGCACGAATGGTTTATGTTTCATGCTGCCCAGTTTGGTTTTAAAATGGCCAATTTTATAAGCCTTGAACATTGGACACAGGTTTATGGTGGTGATCTCGGGATTGCCCTGACAGATACCTATACAACAGATGTTTTCTTTGAACAATTTGACAAAAAATACTCCAAACTTTTTGATGGAGTCCGTCACGATAGTGGAGACCCAATTGAGTTTGCGCAAAAAGTAATTTCGCATTATACCAAAATGGGAATTGACCCAAAATCGAAAGTAATTGTTTTTTCGGATTCCTTAAATTATGACAAGGTAAAACTCATAACCGATTTTTGTAAAGACAAAATAAAAATGTCATTTGGTATTGGGACCAATTTTACCAATGATGTAGGTTTGCCTCCTATGAATATGGTTATAAAATTAACGGAAGTTAAGCTGGACAATACACATTGGCAGGGTGTCGTAAAACTTTCTGATGAAAAAAATAAAAATACGGGAACACCTGAAATGATTGCTTTAGCGAAGCAGGTTTTAGGAATCAAATAGTGTTTTTTTGTTTAAAAGCTGATTTTTTATATTTTTATCGGCCGTATTATTTTAAAATCAATTTAAATAGAATTCAAAGCTGTTATTAATCATAACAAAAAAGAAATACGCTTTCATTTTTTGACTATAAATGGTACATTAGCCAAAAATCCAATTCACTTTATGCTAGAGCAAAATCAATATACCGAAGATAATATTCGATCACTCGATTGGAAAGAACATATTCGTATGCGTCCCGGAATGTATATCGGGAAATTAGGAGATGGTTCTTCACCTGATGATGGTATTTATATTCTTTTAAAAGAGGTTTTAGACAACTGTATCGATGAGTTCGTGATGGGGTCGGGGAAAACTATTGAGGTGACTATCAGGGATAAAACGGTTTCGGTTCGTGATTACGGACGTGGAATTCCGTTAGGAAAAGTAGTCGATGTAGTTTCGAAAATGAATACCGGAGGAAAGTACGATTCTAAAGCTTTCCAGAAATCGGTAGGTTTAAATGGTGTCGGAACAAAAGCAGTGAATGCACTTTCGAGTGCTTTTCGTGTAGAATCTGTTCGTGATGATAAACAAAAAGCTGCCGAATTTTCAGCAGGAAATCTGATTCTTGAAGAAGATGTAATTGATACAACAAAACGAAAAGGAACAAAAGTAACCTTTACTCCGGATGAATCGATCTTCAAAAACTATAAATTCCGTTTAGAATATGTAATCAAAATGGTGAAGAACTATTGTTACCTAAACAATGGTTTGACTATTATATTCAACGGCGAAAAATACCTTTCAGAAAATGGTCTTCGTGATTTATTAGAAGAAACAATCAGCGAAGAAGATCTTGAATATCCAATTATTCACCTGAAAGAGCATGATATTGAGATTGCTTTAACGCACAGTAAAACGCAATATAGCGAAGAATATCACTCCTTTGTCAACGGACAGAATACAACACAGGGAGGAACGCATTTAGCGGCTTACAGAGAAGCAATTGTAAAAACCATTCGTGAGTTTTACAACAAAAACTTCGAAGCATCTGATGTTCGTAAATCGATAGTGAGTGCAATCAGCATCAAGGTAATGGAACCTGTTTTTGAATCTCAGACCAAAACCAAATTAGGTTCTATGGATATGGGGTCTGATGACGGAACACCGCCGGTATCGGTTCGTACTTTTGTAAATGATTTTATTAAAACCAAATTAGACAATTATTTACATAAAAATCCTCCAACAGCAGAAGCTTTATTACGTAAAATTTTGCAGGCTGAACGTGAGCGTAAAGAATTATCAGGAATTAGAAAATTGGCTACAGATCGTGCTAAGAAAGCCAATCTTCACAATAAAAAATTAAGAGATTGCCGTGCGCATCTTCCTGATACCAAAAACCCAAGAAACTTAGAAAGTACGCTTTTTATTACCGAGGGAGATTCGGCTTCAGGATCGATTACAAAGTCACGTGACGTAAATACTCAGGCAGTATTTAGTTTACGTGGTAAGCCTTTGAATTCGTACGGAATGACTAAAAAGATTGTATATGAGAACGAAGAATTCAACTTATTGCAAGCAGCGTTAGATATCGAAGACGGATTGGAAAAATTGCGTTACAACAACATTGTAATCGCAACCGATGCCGATGTCGATGGTATGCACATTCGTTTGTTATTGATTACTTTCTTTTTGCAATTCTTTCCTGAATTAATCAAGGAAGGACATTTATATATTTTGCAAACGCCTCTTTTCAGGGTTCGAAATAAAAAAGAAACCATCTATTGTTATTCTGATGAAGAAAGAAAAGATGCGATCGAAAAATTAAAACCAAAACCGGAAATCACCCGATTTAAAGGTTTGGGAGAGATTTCGCCAGATGAGTTCAAAAACTTCATTGGAGAAACGATTCGACTTGACCCAATTATGATGGATAAAAACACTTCGATTGAGCAATTATTGTCATTTTATATGGGAAAAAATACGCCGGATAGACAAGAATTTATCATCAAAAATTTGAAGGTAGAATTGGATGCTGTTGAAGCTGAGGTTTAAGAATTAAAATAAATATAGAAACCTCAGTCACTGACTGGGGTTTTTAAGATACAAAATTCCGCGACAGTGTTGCGGATTTTAGAATTTGAATTTGGTCACTAGTGTTGAGGAAATTTATTCTTTGTAATTAGAAATGAAATTGCGATATGAAGAGAATACTATTTTTGATTGCATTCTTATTTTTTATTTCATGTAAAAATGAAAAAGCAAAAGATTTTCAGAGAATTGAAGCTGTAAACTCATTAAGCAGAATAATCAAAAAAAGAGATTTTCCATTAAAGAGATTTTCTAAAATTGAATTAGTATCTTATTACAATAGAATGGTTTGGGATATTATAAAAGTTAATGGAAAGTATCCATTTAGTAAAAAGCTGGTCGATAATTACAGATTGACTTTTGATAGCTTAATGATACAAGAAAGAGTTGTTTTGAATAAAATTCAGGAAAAAGAACTTTTGAATTTAATGCTATCTGATACCTGCAGTACTGGTGAAACTCCTGCAGATTGTTACAAACCTCGACATATGATTTTATTTAGAGATCATAAAAACCGTATTATTGGTTACAGCGAGTTTTGTATAGCCTGTGCCGCTGGAAGAAATTCTGATAATTTAGATGAATTTCAGAAATATTGTTATTCTGATATGGAGACATTATTTAGGAAATACGGGATTAAACTTTTTGTACGTGAGGGGGATGAAGATGATACTGAGGAAAATAAAGAATATGATTTTCTAAAACATAAAGGGTTTATAAAAAATTAAAATTTATTAATACTGAAAATAAATTCAGCATAAAAAATGAAAGACGAAGAAGACGATAACATCATTCCAAACGACGACGAGAATAATTCTGAAGAACACCAGTTTGATGACAATCAGGACGGAGATGATTCTGAGGAAATTATTAGTGTAAATGCTAAGAATTTTGAAGGACAGCATTTTTACGAAAATCAGGAAGAAGAAGGAGAAGACGTTATTACCAAAGTAACGGGTATGTACAAAGACTGGTTCCTGGATTATGCTTCATACGTAATTCTGGAACGTGCAGTTCCGGCGATTGAAGATGGTTTTAAACCGGTTCAGCGTCGTATTATGCACTCTTTGAAAGAGTTGGATGACGGTCGTTATAATAAAGTTGCCAATGTTGTAGGTCACACCATGCAGTATCATCCACACGGAGATGCGAGTATTGGTGATGCTATGGTACAAATTGGTCAGAAAGATTTATTAATTGACTGCCAGGGAAACTGGGGAAATATATTAACAGGCGATGGAGCAGCGGCTTCTCGTTATATCGAGGCACGTTTATCTAAATTTGCTTTAGAGGTTTTGTATTCTCCAAAAATTACCGATTGGGGAGTTTCATACGATGGTCGTCGTGCAGAACCCAACAATCTTCCGGTAAAGTTTCCGTTACTTTTGGCGCAAGGAGCAGAAGGTATTGCAGTTGGTCTTTCGACTAAAGTTCTGCCTCATAACTTCAATGAACTAATTGATGCTTCGATCAAGATTTTAAAAGGTAAGGCCTTTACATTATATCCTGATTTTATGACACAAGGTATTGCCGATGTGTCCAATTATAATGACGGACTTCGTGGCGGACGTGTACGTGTACGTGCTAAAATTGCGCAATTAGACAAGAACACCTTGGTGATTACGCAAATCCCATTTTCGACCAATACAACGACTTTGATTGATAGTATTTTGAAAGCCAATGATAAAGGTAAAATCAAAATCAAGAAAATCGAAGACAATACAGCTGCAGATGTTGAGATTTTAATTCACCTTTTCCCGGGTGTTTCTCCGGACAAAACAATCGATGCTTTGTTTGCTTTTACGGCATGTGAAACTTCTGTAGCGCCTTTAGGTTGTGTGATTGAAGACAATAAACCTTTGTTTATTGGAGTTTCTGAAATGTTGAAAATTTCGACACACAGAACGGTTGATTTATTGCGTCAGGAATTAGAAATTCAGTTAGAGGAATTAAAAAATAAATGGCATTTTTCTACTTTAGAAAAAATCTTCATTCGTGAAGAAATGTACATTGATTTCAAATTATATTCTGATAGAGAATCTCTTTACAAATATTTGTACGATAGATTCGAGCCTTTCAAAAAATCATTCGTCAGAGAAATCAACGATGATGATTTGCAGCGTTTGACTCAAATCCCGATGATTCGTATTACCCGTTTTGACTCTGATAAAGCAGATGACTTTATCGCGAAGTTAGAAGACGAGATGAAAGAGGTAGAGCATAATTTAGAAAATCTTACTGATTTTGCTATTGCATACTTCGCCAAATTAAAAGAAAAATACGGAAAAGGCCGCGAACGTCAGACAGAACTTCGTGTTTTTGATAACGTTGAGGCTACAAAAGTGGTTTTACGTAACACGAAATTATATGTAAACCGCGAAGAAGGTTTCGTTGGAACCAGCCTTAAAAAAGACGAGTACGTAGGTGATTGTTCTGATATTGATGATGTTATTGTATTTTTAAGAGACGGAACATTGATGGTAACAAAAGTTGATGCCAAAACTTTTATCGGAAAAGATATTATTCATGTTGCTGTTTTTGATAAGAGTGATAAACGTACCATTTATAATATGATGTATCGTGATGGTAAATCCGGTCCTTCGTATATAAAACGTTTTAATGTTTCGGGTGTTACCAGAGATAAAGCTTACGATTTAACAAATGGAACGAATGGTTCTCAGGTTGTTTATTTTTCACATAATCCGAATGGAGAAGCTGAGGTTGTAACAATTTTATTGCGTCAGGTGGGAACAATCAAAAAACTGAAATTCGATATTGATTTTGCTAAGCTCGCCATTAAAGGCAGGGCTTCAAAAGGAAATTTGGTAACAAAATATCCAATTAAAAAAATCGAGCTAAAAGAAAAAGGAATTTCTACTTTATTGCCAAGAAAAGTTTGGTTTGATGACACGGTTAAACGATTGAATGTCGATGCCAGGGGTGAATTGTTAGGTGAGTTTAAACCAAGTGATAAAATCTTAGTAATTAGTCAGGCAGGTAAATTAAAAGTCATTATTCCAGAGTTGTCAACTCATTTTGAGGAAGACATGATTGTTTTGGAGAAATTTAATCCTAAAAAACCAATTTCGGCGATTTATTATGATGGAGAAAAAGAACGTTACTATCTTAAACGTTTCCTTGTAGAAAATGAAGGAAAAGAAGAAAGTTTTATAACGGATCATCCAAATTCGCAATTAGAAATTGTATCGACAGACTATCGTCCGGTAGCACAATTGATATTTGCAAAAGTAAAAGGAGTTCAGAAAGAAGATTTACATATCGATGTCGAAGATTTTATTGCTGTAAAAGGCTTTAAAGCATTAGGAAATCAACTGACAACTGATAAGCTAAAACAAGTTAATTTATTGGATCCATTACCTTATGAAGAACCCGTTGAAGAAGTTCCTGAAAGACCAGAATTAGACGATGACGATTCGGTTGAAACAGAATTAGATGATGATGGCCAAATAGGGTTAGTTTTAGACTAATATAAAAACAGAAAACGCTAAGATTTATCTTGGCGTTTTTTATATAATAAATTGTATCAGTTTAGTTCTCCAGAACATTTGCAATGATTTCTTCCTTGATCCATTTTTACCTCTTCATTTTCAATAATAACAGTCATGGTATCGCCATTGAGTGGGATTACTTATGTGAGAATTTTATGAAGCTTTTAAAAAATAAGTCTTCAAACGTATTCCCATACCCACTATTTATAGAAGATTAATTTCTAAAAACAAGCCTGATTCTAAAATCAGGCTTTTTATATAAATAAACCATTCAAATTAATATGTTTTTTCTCTTTTAGTTTTTTTACAATTTTCAAAAAAGCAATTGCTGTAATATACGCATCACCCAAAGCGGTGTGACGGTCTTTTTTAGAAATATCAAATTTATCTGCCAGATCGTCTAAAGTATAATGATCTTTTCGCTCGAATAAATGAGACTTGATTAGTGTTTTTTTGTATAAAATAGCAGTATCTAAGCGTTGATTAGTTAAATGAGGTAATCCGTTTCGTTCTAAGGCTTTATTGATCATCGTAACATCAAAAACAGCGTGATGCGCAATAATAATCGAATCGCCTAAAAAAGCCAGAAATTGTTGCAAAGCTTCTAATTCAGTAGGACGTTGGATCACGAAAGCTTTTAAAATACCGTGAATCTGAGCTGTCGATTTATCATAATGATCCTGTTGGATATAAACCTCAAAACTATCCTGAATAGCAATTGTTCCGTTTTGTAAAATCAATGCACCAATACATAATATTCGATCATTGTCATAATCAAAACCCGTAGTTTCGGTATCTAAAACGACAAATCGGGTTTCTTCTATCGAAATATTTTCATCAAAGAGATCTTCTTCCTTTTTCCAAAAATTAAATAAACTCATAGTTATACCAGATTTGAAACATTAAAACGTACCGAAATCAATTCCTGAAGTTCTTTGATGGTTTTAAAAGTTCTTTTCAGCTTGATTTTTTCCATTTTAGATAACGATTCCAATGCAATAAATTGTCCGGAATCATGATGCAAAAGACCTTGTTTGGTTCTGAATTTTAATAAAGCTTTAAACGAATACGAACACGATAAATATAGTTCTCTGTTATTGGGTTCTAACTCGGCCAGTTTTTCAAAACGTTCTGCTGTATTGCTGATCGATTTAACCGAATGGGATAAAATCAAAACCCTGGCAGCATCTGTAAGTGGCATCAAAGCCCTTCTTTTGATATCAAAATGGTCTTTATTGGCTCCGTCCTGTTCTACCAGAAATTGTCTAAAAAAGCCTGTTGGCGACGGACTTTGCAATGCACCACTAACCAGGTGAACATAAAAAATAGGATTTGCTTTTACATTTTCAAAAATAGATTCTGATAATTCATCCACAATCGCTGCATCTCCATAGGTCAAGCTGTAATCGAAAAAGATAAACGACAATAAAACTTCATTTTTCCCCGGATTGGTAATCCAGTGGTATACCTGATTTTTCCATTCATCAAGACTCATACACCATTTAGGGTTTGAGGCCATCATTTCGGCAGGACAATAATCATAGCCAATTTCAAAAAGACCTTTATTAACAAGAGTGGCAAATTTTAAGAAGTAGATTCTGGTTTCGTCTTTAAAAACCTCGGAAACATTTTCATATACAATCGCATTATCCTGATCGGTATGCAGCATTTGCTCGCTTCGTCCTTGGCTTCCCAGAGCGAGCCAGGCAAATTTTACCGGAGGCGGACTGCTCATTTTTTCTAATGAAATTTCGATAACACGTGTCGTACAAGCTTCATTAAGCTCTGTAATAATTTTAGAAATCAGAGTCATTGGAATGTTCTGATCCAGATATCCCTGAAGCAACTGCATGATTCGTGCCCTGATAGGTTTTATTTCCTTTGCCTTTTTAGCTCTTTTAAGCGCTTTTATTAAGACAGCAGGATTATTTCCCAGAGCTACCATTACATCATGTTTCGATAATATGCCAACCGCTTTGGTATTTGTTGTGCCGTCTTTGGTTAAACATAAATAACTGATGTTACTTTTCATCATCGCCATTTGAGCCTCTGTCACTGTCATTTTTTTAGGATAGGTAATAACAGGTTTGGTCATTATGGTTTCTGCAGTCGTCAGGATCGAATAATCTCCCGTCACGATCTTGTTACGCAAATCTTTATCGGTAATAATCCCTATTGGCAACATTTCATCAACGATTAAGATGGCTCCGACTTTTTTCTTCGTCATGATTTTTGCAATATCCCTGGCAGTGGTTGATGGTCCGCAGGTAACAATTTTTTTCGAATATTTGATAGGTTGTAAATCAAAGGAATCTCTTTCAGAATTATTGTCGTGCAGTAAATCATCACCATACAATTTATCTTTATGGATATCTGAATACGGATTTCGGGTGTTGGATGCGTAGCTTTCGATCAGGAAATTACCAACAGTTCTGTTCTCAAGTGCATAAGGTTTAAAAACAGCAATAGGAATGGCGTATAATATCGTCTCTTCATGCGCTACGGCTTCCATAATATAATTTTCCTGTGCCAAAAGCGGACGCAAGCCAAAAATATCTCCTTCATCGCACATGTCTAAAACAGTGTTCTTTTGGCTTTTTTTAAGCGCAACAGCGCCTTTGTGTACCACGTAAAAGGAATCGTGAGTTTCTTCGTTTTCTGCAAAAATTACAGCATCTTTATCTTTATAAACAATAGAAATTTGTTCGGATAATTTCTCTAAATCCTTTTGGTGCAAAAAGCTAAAAGGAGGAAAGCCCTTTAAAAAGTCGGCAACTCTATGCGAAATGGTATTTTTCATGCGTAAGATTTAGGTTCTAATGTAATACTTAAAATAGAAATGTAAAAGAAACACGCTTAAACTTTTTTGGTTTTGCCACAAAGTCACAAAGGCACGAAGTTTTGTTTATTCTTCGTGTTTTATAAGATGTAATAAGCGAGTTACTGTTTGCTAAATGCTGATATAAAAAAAGTTCCACTAATGGAACTTTTTAAATTATGACTTATGATTGTTTCTTTCGGACTTTCATATTGATAAATTCAACAGCCAGCGAAAATGAAATGGCAAAATACAAATACCCTTTAGGAACCGCCCCAATGTGTTCACCGGCAAGCGCAGCATTCGATAAATGCATACTTTCGGTAATTAGCATAAAACCAATTAGTATTAAAAACGAAAGCCCTAATATTTGAATAGAAGGATTTTTATTAACGAAATTTCCAACCGGAACCGCAAACAGCATCATAACCAAAACTGAAATAATAACCGCAGTAATCATAATTGTCAAAGCGCCATGAACACCATTTGTCATACCAACAGCGGTTAAAATAGAATCGACAGAAAAAATCAAATCAATCAATAAAATCTGTACAATAACATTTGAGAAAGATTTTTTTGCTGCGGTGCCAATACTCTTTTCTTCATCGCCTTTATGGTCTACTTTTTCGCTAATCTCTTTGGTACTTTTATAAATTAAAAACAAACCTCCAATAAATAAAATCAAGGCCTGACCTGTAAAATCACCTTCAAACCAACCCCAGTGAATACTAAAGATGGTGGCTTTCATAGCAATCAGATACGAGATTCCCATTAGCAAAGCAATACGCATAAACATGGCTAAGAACAAACCAATTCGCGTTGCTTTTTTTCGATCTTCTTCGGGTAATTTACCCGTTACAATCGAGATAAAAATAATATTATCAATTCCTAAAACAATTTCAAGAAAAGTCAGTGTCAATAAGGCAATCCAGGCATCAGGATTCAAAAATACTTCCATTCTAAAAAAGTTTTATTAAATTACTTAATCCAATTTTATAACAGTTCCGCGTTGTTTCTGATCAGAACCTACCATTCCAAACTCAAAAGTATAAGAATTTTTAGAAGTCGTTAAAATCTTCATATTGATTGCTTTCTCTTCAGCCATATTTTTTGGGTGTTTCTTTTGCAAAATATATTCGCAATCACTTACCCAGCGTACTGTTGAGGTATCTGTTTTTCCTTCAAAAGTTTCGATTTCGATACCGTCTTTACGCTCAAAAATCGTTGTTTTTTTTACGCCATTTACGTCAAACTCAAATTTGAATTTTCCGTTTTTAAAATCTTTGCAATTGTGTTCGGCATCATAACAAGATACTAAGGCAAGTAACGGAAGTAAGAATACTATTTTTTTCATTTTAAATAATTTGTTTTTTTAGGAGCTGTTTCCTGCTGTCCGCTATATCTTTTGTGGCGAACCCCGCCACAAAAGGATGTCGCTTCCATCAGGGCTAGAAATATATCGGATAAATTAGAAATACTGTTACAATTGATGCAAAAAAGATATTTATAAAACAGAGAAAAAATAAATTCCGTCTTCTGTTTTTATCAGCTTGTTCATCAGATAATATTGTTCTGCCGAATTTAATTAAAATCCAGTACCAAAATCCTCCTAACTGAGCATGATATTCGATCATTTAAATCGCTTTAGTTCATCATCTGTAAAGTTCTTGATTTCTTTTTCCTTGGCAAACTTTTCGGCATTATAATTTCCCGATTTATTTTTTGGGATCGATAAACTATCCCATTGGCTATTTTTTAGTTGTTTGGCATAAAAAACGATTTGCCCAACGTGATAAGGATAATGTGCCAGTTGGCGATTTATAGCTTCGATAACCGTGTGACCTTCATTACGGATATAAATGATATCCGAGAGCTGTTCCGGTTTTAGTTCGTTTAAGGTATTCAGGAAACAATCCCAGCCTTTGTTCCAAACAGTAAGCACTTCTTCTTTAGACTGCAGATCATTTTCGAATTCGGCGTCACGGTTACGCCATTCTTTTTCACCATCAGAAGTTAAAAAGTCTTTCCAGCGCGACAACATATTACCCGAAATATGTTTGATTATAGTGGCAATACTGTTTGTATCTTCATTTACCGCAACAAAAAGCTGATGAGGTTCTAATTGCCCAATTGCTTTTTCGCCCAGCATTTTATAATAAAGAAATTGCTTTTTAACGCTTTCTAAATAAGATTCAGTTGCTTCCATGATTAATTTGATTTTCGTCCACTAATTTTACTGATTTGTAAGTTTAAAAATAATTAGTGCAAATTCGTGCAATTCGTGGCGTTGTTAAATTTAAACAATCTTAATGTCGTATTTATCTAAAAGTCCCACAATTCCATCATTAGAAAACTGAGCTTTTCTCATTGGGTTAAATTCCGGATCGATTTTGTAATTGTATGCTGTTTTAAAATTTACTGCTGCCAATTGGGTATCATTAAAAATGGCTCCTTCTAAATTGCAATTATCAAAAACCGAACTCGTCAGGTTGGTTCCTATAAAAGTTACCTCGCGAACAGAGCAATTTATAAACTTGGTTTTAGGCATTTTTTTATTCGAAAAAATGGCGTAATCTAACGTGCTTTCTTCAAAATAAACCTGGAATAAAAAATCGTCACATTCGTTAAAAGCAATTCCTAATAGCTTGCAATTTTTAAAACTCACATTTTTTAAATTCGTCCCAAATAAACTGGTCATCGACAAATTGCAATCGATAAATTCGCAGTCTAAAAAAGTATTGTAAGCAAAATTGCTGTTAGAAAAATCACAGTTTTTAAAAACACAATCTTCAAACTCCCGATTGTTGATTTTTTTGTCAATATAAACGACTTTCTCGAAGGTTTTCTGAATGTGAATTAGACTTTCCATTTTTTGTATGGGATAAAAGGTGAAATTTTTTAATTTAAAGAATGGTTTAAACCCGACAGGTTTTAAAAACCTGTCGGGTTTGCTTAGCCGACTAAATTAGTCATTAAACAAACCCTTCATAATAATTTTCAATCCGTAAAAAATCAGGAACATGGCGCTTAAGCAAGCTACAATTCCAATTCCTAAAACGAGATAATGCCAATTTGTATGTTGATTCATAAAAGCATTATATATCAACGAAGGACCAATAAACAATAGAGGTAATGAACCTGACATATATTTAATTCCTTTTCCCAGTAATTCTTTATTTGTTGCCATTTGTTTTTTGTTTCAGGTTTTAGAGAGTTTAGGGTTTCAGAAAGTTTCAGGTTTCACGTTTTTTTAGTTTCAAGTTTGTTGGAACTTTGTCAAAGTTTAGCTGTGAGAGTTTCATCCTGATACTTTGCGAACCTTCATTTTTTTTTGTTTAAACCTTGCGAGCTTTGTGTAAAACCTTGCATTCTTTGCGGTTAGATCAAAACTCTTTTTGCAAATTATAATTATCGACAGCATTTCGTACGCTGCCGTATTTTTTTAATAGTTCACTTGCTTCTTCATATGAAATTGGAATTTCTCCCATAATCATTTTTACACCTCGGTCAACCAATTTTATATTGCTCAATTGCATATCGACCATTTTATTCCCTTTTACTTTTCCAAGCTGAATCATAGCAGCAGTCGAAATCATATTCAGGACTAATTTTTGTGCTGTTCCGGCTTTCATTCTTGAGCTTCCGGTAATAAATTCAGGACCTACAACTACTTCAATAGGATATTGGGCTGTTAATGCCAACGGACTTCCTGCATTATTAGTAATACAGCCCGTAAGGATATTGTTCTGATTACAAGTTTCTAAACCGCCAATTACATAAGGAGTTGTTCCTGAAGCTGCAATACCAATTACTACGTCGTTTGCACCAATATTATTGTTTTTAAGATCAATCCAGGCTTGTGTTGCATTGTCTTCGGCGTTTTCTACAGCTCTGCGAATAGCAGTGTCACCACCGGCAATAATTCCGTTTACTAAATCAAAAGGGACACCAAAAGTAGGAGGACATTCTGAGGCATCGACAACACCTAAACGTCCGGATGTTCCGGCTCCAATATAAAAAAGGCGTCCGCCCAGCTTTAATTTAACGACAATTTGTTGTACTAAAGCTTCAATTTGAGGAATTGCTTTTTCAACTGCATTAGGAACAGTTTTGTCTTCCTGATTGATATTGGTAAGCAATTCATGAACCGACATTTTTTCTAAATGCTCGTATTTTGATGCTTGTTCTGTAATTTTTGTAAACGTCATTTTTTAGTATAATTGGTCGGGTCAAAATTAATCTTTTTTATTGCAATCTCGAAATTTAGAACATAAAGTAATAATACTTTATAAATCTTTTTCCTTATAAATTTTTATCTATAAGGACTGATTTCCTGAAACTTTGTTACACCAAGTAAAATATTATGTTTGTTAAATATTAAAAGATAAATGGATAAATTAAGC
The DNA here is from genome assembly GCF_009664855.1 of Flavobacterium sp. SLB02. Classification (GTDB taxonomy): domain Bacteria; phylum Bacteroidota; class Bacteroidia; order Flavobacteriales; family Flavobacteriaceae; genus Flavobacterium. The sequence goes on along the minus strand of NZ_CP045928.1, from coordinate 3,491,018 downwards.
TTTTTGGATAGCATTGCTCACATTGCTGTTTTTGTTTCATTACTATTGGCATTATTTTTACTAACGGTAAAAACCGAAAATAAATTGGCAAACAGGTTATTTGCCAGCTTTATTATTTTTTCGGCGATAGATTTCAGCGGACTCTTTGCGTACTCATTTCCTCACCAATACGCAGATCTGGAGTTTTTAAGAAGTACAACATGTTTACTCGAAATGCCTTTGATTTATCTTTATGTTCTGACAGTTTGTTATAATGATTTCCATTTAAAATGGAAACATTTAGTCTATACACTGCCTTTTATTGTCATGAATTTAGTTCTTGCACCGAGATTTTATTTGAAATCAGGTATCGAAAAAGAACAATTCATAGCCAATTTTCTACCAATAATTCATTCTCATTAGGCAAAGGAACAAAATTGCAAGTAGATTTTAGTTATACTACACCTTATAAAAGCGGCTTGTATACTACTGGATATGCATCAAGTCTGAATATTGGTTTTAAACAAGATTTGCTTAATAAAACCATGCAGATTGCCTTTTTGGTAAATGATGTTTTTAATACGTCTTACTTAAAAGATGATGTTTCAATTGTAAATGGTGTAAAACAGGTTTATAGCCAAAATGAAAGCAACCGATTTGCCCGTTTGTCTGTCGTTTATAACTTTGGTAACAAAAAAATTAATGTGAACCAGCGTGATTTTGGAAATCAGGACGAAAAAAACAGAGCGAGATAATTTTTGAACTGGATAATTAGTCACTTAGGAAATTAGATAATTGAAATTAAACGGAAGTATAGATTGAGTATCCTAACAGGCTTTTTTTTATGCGTAAAGTTTTTTTTGCGTGAGGATAGGAGCTGACTACCGAAGTAGTGTGGATAACCCCACCGTATTTGCGAAAGGCGCACATAAGCGGTTGGTTAAATAGCGCCTTTTGTGAATATGGTCACGCCCTAATTATAAAAAGAATGCCAGTAAAATTCCGAGTACAATCATAGAAACTTTGGCAACATTGAATTTGTGGCCTTCGCTGCTTTCGAAAATAATGGTTGATGAGATATGAAACAAAATACCGATGACAACGGCGGTGATTTCTGTATAATAATCGTTTAAAAAAGGTAAAAAGTCTGATGCAATTGTCCCAAGCGGCGTCATGATTGCAAAGGTAAGCATGAAGGCAAAAATGGCTTTTTTATTGAGGTTTGCATTGATGAAAAAGGTCGTCAGGATTACGGCAATAGGCAGGTGGTGAATGGCTATGCCGAGTGCTAAATCGTGATGATGACTTACAGGAAAACCCTCCAGAAAGGCGTGAATACAAAGGCTTATAAAAAGCAGCCACGGAATTTGACTCATTTGCGCATGTCCGTGTACGTGTCCGTGTTCGGCGCCTTTTGAGAAAAACTCTAATATGATCTGGAATAAAATTCCGACCATGATAAAAATTCCAATATTGTGATTGTGTGTTGCATAAACGTCAGGCAGTAAATGCATAACGGTTAGGGATAGTAAAAATGAACCGCTAAAAGCAAGCAATAGTTTTAGATTGGTTTTGCTTTTTGGTTTTAAAAACAAAGCCACTATATAACCTAAAAGTACAGAAAATAAGGGTAATAGATAATTCATTTCGTTTTGGTGTAATCGTTGATTTGTTTAATCGGTTAATCGGATAATTGTTTTTTTAACGATTAAACAAATTAACAGTTAAACAATTGAACCTATTTAAAAATCATGATTAATCGTTCGCTTTCGGTTTTATGAAACTTTTTGAGTTTATAATCTCCAAAAATATCTAAGAGATAAATTCCGGCTTCGTCCATTAATTCCTGAAAGTCTTTGAGGGTAAGGGCTTTTACTTTTTCGGTAAAATGATATTGACGTCCCTGGTCTTCAAAATCTATTTCTTTAAAAATATGCCCGTCCTGAACGTATCTTTTTATTTTAAAATCGATACTATCAACTGTTTTTACTTCTTCGGGAACCAGCGTTTCGATTACATTGGCTACGTTCATAAAGTCTATAACGGCAAAACCATATTCAGATAAGCTTTCTTTGATGGCTTTAAGGGTAGTAAGGTTATCATCGTCACTTTCGAAATAGCCAAAACTGGTAAACAGGTTAAAAATGGCATCGAACTTTTCTTCGAAAGGTTCGCGCATATCGTGCACTTTAAAATGCAGGGTTTCGTTGCTGTTTTTACTGGCTTCGGCAATGCTGTTTTCAGACAAATCAGCGCCTAAAACATTAAAACCTAATTGATTTAAATAGATAGAATGGCGTCCTTTTCCGCATGCTAAATCAAGAACTTTTGCTTTTTCGGGCAAATTGAGATAATGCGTAAGATTATCCATAAAAATTTGTGCCTCGCGGTAGTTTCTATCTTTATAAAGTATGTGGTAATATGGAGTATCAAACCATGAGGTAAACCAATTTTCGGTGTTACGTTCCTGATTTGGTGTTGATGAGTTTGGTGCGTCAGACATTTATTCTATTTCAATTAATTCAAAGTCCCGCAAATTTAGTGTATTTTTGCCGAAAAATAACTATTTCGTGACGATACCTGAATAATCAGATGTGGGTTTGCGATCGGAGTTTTTTTTAATACAAAAATAAAGATGGAAGAAAATTTTAGAATGATAGCCAAATGTTTTTTTGGTTTTGAGGAAATATTAGAAAAAGAATTGCGTGACCTTGGTGCTCAGGATGTCGAAAAAGGGGTGAGAATGGTAAGCTTTAAGGGCGATAAGGGTTTTATGTATAAAGCCAATTTATCGTTGCGTACCGCACTTAAGGTTTTAAAACCTATTTACTCGTTTAGAGCCAATAATGAGCAGGCATTATATAAGGGGATTTCTGGTGTAAACTGGTCTAAATTATTGAATGCCAATCAGACTTTTGTGATTGATGCAACGGTGCATTCGACTTATTTTAATCATTCTGAGTTTGTTTCTCAAAAATGTAAGGATGCCATTGTAGATCAGTTTAGAGAAAGAACGGGACAACGTCCAAGTATTGATAAAGCTTTTCCTGATTTGCGAATCAATGTGCATATCGATAAAGATCAGGTTTCGGTTGCATTAGATACTTCTGGGAATTCATTGCACCAGCGTGGTTATAGAACCGCTACAAATATTGCGCCTATCAACGAGGTTTTGGCAGCAGGAATATTGATATTATCCGGTTGGGAAGGACAAAGTCACTTTTTGGACCCAATGTGTGGTTCGGGAACTTTCCTTGCCGAAGCAGCTATGATTGCTTGTAATATTCCGGCAAACATAAACCGTAAAGAATTTGCTTTCGAAAAATGGAAAGACTGGGACAATGATCTGTTCGAACAGATTATAAACAGTCTGATGAAAAAAACAAAGGAATTTCATTATACTATAAAAGGTTTTGATAAAGCGCCAAGTGCAGTAAACAAAGCCAAAGACAATATCAGAAACGCCAATCTTGAAGATTATGTGACGATCAAAGAAGAAAACTTTTTTGATACTGAAAAAGAGGTTGAAGGAAAACTGCATATGGTTTTTAATCCGCCTTATGATGAGCGTCTGGATATTCATATGGAAGAGTTCTATAAAAATATTGGTGATACCTTAAAGAAAAGCTACCCGGGAACAAACGCCTGGTTTATAACGGCAAATCTTGAAGCGCTGAAATTTGTAGGATTAAAACCTTCCCGCAAAATTAAACTCTTCAACGCAAGCCTTGAAGCACGTTTGGTGAAATACGAAATGTACGAAGGGAGTAAGAGAACGAAATTTCAGGTTTCTGAATAAGTACAAAGCAGCAAAGGTTCAAAGGGACAGAGGTTTAAAAACTTTGTCGTTTTGAATTTTTATAACTTTGAGTCTAAAAAAAATCAGATTGAGTAATAGTGCAAAGAAGTAAGGAGTTATAAGCGCAAAGAAAATCCTTTGTCCCTTTGAACCTCTGTACCTTTGAACCATAAAAAAGAAAAAAATGTCAAAATTACAAGTAAGAGCTTTTTTATACCAATTAGGATGTTTTGCAATTTTATTTATTGCAGGACGATTTGTAGTTGCGATGTATACAGGATTAACGGGACTTTGGATTCCGATGACTGCATTTATCGTAGCTACTTTGATTTCGCCTAAATTTCAGGCAGTAAAAACCAAAGACGGTGAAAAGCTGTACATGAAATGGATTTTTATAAAAGGAATCAGAGAAATAGGTTAATTTAGTTAGCGACTCACGATAGCTATCGGGATAAAGGATTGTAAAGTTTTTTTTTTTCACGCAGATTCGACAGATTTAAGCAGATTAAATTTAGATAATTGATCTGCGCAGATTTGCTTGAGTCTTTTTAGATCTACGTGAAAAATATTTAAAATTATAAGCAGTCTATGTTTCTGTGTTGAATAAAACACTATTAATTTGTACGGATTTTAAAATAGTTGTTTATGAAGATAATTGGACTTATAGGTGGCATTAGCTGGGTGTCTACTGCTGATTATTACAAACTTATAAACGAGGGGGTAAATGAGAAACTGGGAGGTCTTAACTTCTCAGAATGTTTGATATACTCTTTTAATTATGCTGATATAAAAAAGAATAACGAAAAGAGCGATTGGGATTCGACCTTTAATATGTTATTAAACGCGAGTCAGTTTTTAAAGCAGGGTGGAGCAGAAGCCATTGTTTTATGTGCTAATACCATGCACTTTATCGCTGACAGACTAGAAGCAGCCGTGGAGTTACCAATTATTCATATTGCTACTGCCACTGCTGTTGAAATCGAGAAACAAGAATTGAAAAAAGTAGGTCTATTAGGGACTAAGTTTACTATGGAGCTTGATTTTTTTAAGGATAAGCTTCTGGCTAAAGGAATTCAAGCTATTATTCCGCAAAGTGAAGAGGATAAAGATTTTATTCACACTACCATTTTTGAAGAGCTAGGAAAAGGCCTTGTGACCAATGAAACTAAGAAACGCTATCTGGAAATTGCCAACCAATTAATCAAAGAAGGAGCCGAAGGAATCATTTTGGGTTGTACCGAAATTCCGTTGGTGATAAAACCCGGAGAGCTTTCTGTGCCTATTTTTGACACGGCTCTAATACATTCAAAGGCAGCTGTTGATTTTCAATTATCGTAAGCTTGCCATAAAACTTAAAAGCCATGAACTTAATTAATTTAAATTCATGGCTTTTTTTATTTTTGATATTCTTTAACTTTTACTGACTTGTTGTTTTTTATTTCGTACTCAGTATAAGTTGTTTTATCGTTGTCTTCGAAACTTTGAACTTTTTTAATCAAATAGAAATTGTTATTCGACCATTTGTAATAATAGTCAGATTCGTTTCCGCTTCCATCAGCTTCAAATTTTACAAATTCTTTATTTTTTTGATCGAAATTTAAATATTCTAAAGCTTCGAGTTTTGTATTTCTAATAAACTGTTTTTTAGTTTTATCATAAACAAAGTAGAGATAACCACTATCAAATTTAATTCTATCCGGAAAATAGATAGGAATTTTAATGTCCAGAAGTCCGTCAAAATTTAGGTCTTCTAATTCTACTGTTCCGTCTTTTTCGTAAATCGCTTTATTAAAGCCGGAAATTGTTTGTACTTTTTCTTTTTTAGAATTATAAATATCCAGTTTGCTAATTAAGAAATTATCAGCTAGTTCACCATTTGTGTTTTCAGCTTTACCTTTATATTGGTTGAGTTTGTAACTGTAATTTTTTGGATTAAACGAAGATAAATCTTCCAGACAGGAAAGAGTGGCATCGAATTTTTTATCTTTCTTTACGTTTTGCCATATCCCGCTTAATTTATATTCACTATCTAATTGTAATAAAAATGAGCCTGTTTTTTGCGGCACGTTTCCTTTTTTAGTTGTTGTATAACTTGTCTCGTCAAGTTTTATTTCGCCTGCTTTACAGATGCCTTTTGTAAAAATAGGCATGTCTTTACTGTTTTTTAAATAGTAATAGCTTCCTGAAACAGAATCTTGTCCCTGAATGAATTCAATAGTCATTTCTATAGGGTACTTATCTATTTTTCCGGAGAAATGAAGCGAGGTCTTAACAATCGTTTTTTGAGCAAAAGCAATTTGGCTAAAGGCAAAAAGAATAAGGATTTTGTTCATTTAGCTCAAAACTAATTTTTAGGAGTTTCTATAATTTGCGGAATAATAGTTTTTTTCTTGTAAAGCGGAATAAAGTAGGAAACGGTGTAATTGAAGCCTACTCCAAAACTTCCGTCGTAAGTTCTGTTAAAACCCGGTATGTATAAATTATCAAAACCTGATGGTTTTGAATTGGCTACGAGCATTTTTAGCTGAACTCCAAATCCAACAAATACATTATTAAACACTTTTGCTTTTAAACCCATGGCAACTTCAAGCCATCCTGCTGTTAGGCCGGTATATTTTTGACCAGCAGCAACTGGCGGCTGTTCTCCCCAATACGGATTTGCATTGTATATTTTATAGCTATTAAGCTGTTGGCTAAAAGTACTAAAACCGCCTCTTAAACCGATTGTAATTAAGTTTTCCATGTCGAGCCAGTTTTGATACAAATTGTAGTCAAAACCACCTTTGATGTACGTTCCTGTAGCGGTAGAGTTTAATCTGTCGTCATCCGTGGTTTTATCTTCGAAACCAAGTTCGGCTGCGATAAAGTATTTTTTCGTTAAACGAAAATCTCCTACAATTTCAATTCCTTTATAATCTTTATCATAAAGACCGCGAGTCAGTTTGTACAAATCGACACCTACACGAAGACCATAGCGATCTGTTTTGATGCTGTCTTTCTTTACTTCCTCAAGAGCAGGTTTTGCAGTTTCGGTTTTAGGCTTTTCTTTTGTTACTGTTTTAGTTGATGTTTCCTGAGTATGACCCAAAAACATTGAAAACAATAAGACAGAACTAAAAATATACTTCAAGGTGTGTTTCATTTTCAGATTCAATGTTACGGGTTTTTACAAAAATTTCCTGCATCCAAGGGCCGTCACCATCCGGATCTGTTCGTACGAAAGGATTTACTGGAGCGAGTGTAAATGTGGTTTTAAAACCGCAGGCTCTCGATACATATACATTTTGATGTGTATAATCTATTTTTAGAACATCGATATTTATGGCAGCAGGATTTGGACTTAATGAGTTATAGACAAACTTATATGTTGTCGAAATGGTGTCTGTTCGCAACGGGACAGAAACTGTACTTGCGTTTGTAACATATTTGGTTGTGTCTGTAACGCTTTTGTTGAAAATAATTCCCTCTGTTTTTCCTTGTCCAATAACCATTAAATTGTTTACATTTCTAAGTTTTGAAGGATCATTAATATCATAAAATGAAATTACTAATCGGGGAGTGGTGGGTGTATTTGCATCACAAATATCATCTTTCTCACAGCTGGATAAACCAAATGTAAAGACCAATAAAAGAGAGATTATTTTTTTCATTTATATTTTGTTAGCGAAGTTCTAAAAGTACAACATTTTCGACATGATGCGTTTGCGGGAACATATCAACCGGTCTCACGCGTGTAACTTTATATTTTTCGTCCATTAAAGCTAAATCACGTGCTTGTGTTGCTGAATTACAACTTACATAAACTACTTTTTTAGGAGCAATTTTCAGGATTTGATCGATAACTGCGGCGTGCATACCATCTCTTGGTGGATCTGTAATAATAACATCCGGTTTGCCATGTTCTGCGATGAAGCTTTCGTTGAAAACAACTTTCATATCACCTACAAAAAACTCACAATTCGTTATATTATTGCGTTCTGCATTGGCTTTAGCGTCTAAAATTGCTTCGGGAACACTTTCTACACCAATTACTTTTTTTGCTTTTTTAGAAACAAATTGTGCAATAGTTCCGGTTCCGGTATATAAATCATAAACGGTTTCGTTGCCCGAAAGTCCGGCGAAATCACGTGTTATTTTGTATAATTCATACGCCTGATCAGAATTTGTTTGATAAAAAGATTTAGCATTGATGCTGAATTTTAAACCTTCCATTTCTTCCAGGATATAATCTCTACCTTTATATAGTTTGATATTCTGATCGTAAATAGTGTCGTTTTGTTTGGAGTTTACGACATATTGTAACGAAGTAATTTGCGGAAACTTCTCATAAAGATGATCTAAAAGCAATTCACGATTTTTCTTGTCATTTTCGTAAAACTGAATCAAAACCATGATTTCGCCAGTCGAAGCTGTACGAATCATAAAAGTTCTTAATAAACCGGATTGCTCTCTTGGATTAAAGAAAGCTAAATTGTTTGCGTTAGCAAAATCTCTAATTTCATTTCTAATGGCATTAGACGGATCTTCTTGTAAATAACATTTTTGAATATCAAGAATTTTATCCCACATTTTCGGGATATGAAATCCTAAAGCATTTCTGTTTCCTAAATCCTCAGTGCTTTCTATTTCTTTCTCTGTTAGCCAGCGACTGTTAGAAAACGAAAATTCCATTTTATTTCTGTAGAAAAATTGTTTTTCAGAACCTAAAATAGTTTCGAATTCAGGTAGTTCTACTTTTCCTATACGCTGCAAATGATTTTTTACTTCGTTTTGTTTGTAATACAACTGTTGGCTGTATTTCATATTTTGCCATTTGCAACCTCCACAAACACCAAAATGATCGCATATAGGTTCTATGCGGTGTTCTGATAATTCATGAAATTTTACGGCTTTGCCTTCATAATAGGCTTTTCTTTTTTTGAAAGTTTGAACGTCAACAACATCACCCGGAACCACGTTCGGTATAAAGATTACTTTTCCGTCAGGAGCCTTTGCTACTGATACACCTTTTGCTCCGGCATCAAGAACCTGAATCTGATGAAAGACAACTTTGTCTGTATTTTTTCTTCCCATAGCGCAAAAATAAGGGTTTGTAAACTTTTTCAAATTTAATTTTCAAAATATTTTATCAAATTGTTTAATTTATTATTTTAATTGACATTAAAAGTTAACTTTGTTTTTAGCAATTAACCCAAATCTGCTATTTTTAATCCATTGATTGTTATATTTTTATGAATTTATATCATAACCTTTCACAAATTGGCTTTCTAAAAAAAAGTTATGCTTTCAAATTTTTATTTGTTGCTTTTATAGGAATTCATATTCCGTTGATAGGGATATTATTTTTTGTACTTTATTATAACCACAGTGTTTCGCCTACTTCGATTTTAGTTTTTTCTTTGATCATGACTTTACTGGCTACCTTGATAACGCTTTTGGTTTTAAATCAATTAATTAAACCCATATCGCTTGCTTCAAAATCATTAGACGATTATAGAAATAATAGAAAATTATCTATTTTACCCACTGATTATACAGATGAAGCCGGTTTGTTATTGTGCAATATTCAGGAATCTATCTATGAAGCGGAAAGTTTTATCAACGAAAAACAGGATTTGATTTATATGCTTTCGCATGATTTGAAAAATTTTGCAGGTAATCCGCAAGGCCTGGCAAATTTAATTATAAGCGAAAAACCATCTGAATCTGTTCGTCAATTGGCAGAACTGATTCGTGAGTCGACTAATTTGCAGTTTCGATATATCGAGAACTTTATAAAATTATTACAAGAACAGGATCGTGTTGTAAAAGGTAATCAGGAAAGCAGAACAATTTTATTGCATGGTATTTTGCCTTTCATTAACGAACAGGTCGAACAAAGGCTTATTGATAAAAATATAAAACTGAGCCTGAATTTAGAAATTACCGAGGCTAAACTAAGACTCGATGAAGGTTTGCTTGTTCAGGTTTTAGTAAATTTAATTAGTAATGCTATTAAATTCTCGTATTTCGACAGCGAAATTAAAGTTAGAATTTACAGTGAAAATTCAAAAGTGATAATTACGGTTGTAGATAAAGGAATTGGTTTTGATAAACATCAAATTGATGAATTGTTTAAGAAATTTACCAAAATGAGCCGATTAGGTACTGCAAATGAATCTTCAACGGGAATTGGATTGTACCTCTGCAAGAAAATCATCGAAAAAAACAAAGGAACATTAAACGCAACAAGCGAAGGCAAAAACAAAGGGGCCGAGTTTAGAATTGAGTTTGAAGGCTGATGAGTTATGAGTTATAAATTATGAGTTGTGGCGGGCAAGTAAATATGAAAGTTCTAGAAAAAAAAGCACTGAGATTAAAAAAAAATTAGAATCTCAGCAGCTTGTATTTTAGTAACTAAAAAAAACTACCATAAGTGATGCACGGAAGGTCTTATATATTCTTTGTAAATATTGTTCATGGCCTCGATTTTCCCCTGAGTTAATTCGGGTAAATCATAGACTGATAAATTCGACATTACATGATTGGCTGTTGAAGCTCCCGGAATGATACAGCTAATATCTTTAAAACTCAAAATCCATTGCAGGGCAATAGGAGCGAGGTTGGGTGTTTCAGGAAATAATGCTTTTAGTTTTTCTACAGCTTTTAGTCCCAATTCGTAATCTATACCTGAAAAAGTTTCTCCTTTATCAAAAGCATCTCCGTTACGATTAAAATTGCGGTGATCCTGAGCATCAAAAGTAGTTTTAGTATCAAATTTACCTGTTAAAAGTCCGCTTGCCAGAGGAACTCTCGCAATGATTCCGATATCTTTCTTTCTGGCTTCAGAGAAAAATAATTGAGACGGACGCTGACGGAATAAATTGAAAATGATCTGAACCGTTGTTACATTCGAATATTCGATTGCTTTTAAAGCTTCTTCGACTTTTTCGACGCTAACACCCAAATTCAAGATTTTACCCTGATCTTTTAAGCGATCAAAGATTTCAAAAATTTCAGGTCGGTAAAAAACTTCCGTAGGAGGACAGTGAAGCTGAATTAAATCTAATGTTTCTAATCCCATTCTTTTCAAACTGTCTTCAACATATTTTTGAAGTGCTTTTGGCTGATAACCTTCACTTATATGAGGATTTATATGACGTCCGCATTTTGTAGCGACGTAAATTCGTTCAGAGCGGGAACGAACAACTCTTCCCACAGCCGTTTCGCTTAATCCGTTTTCATAAACATCGGCAGTATCAATAAAATTTACGCCGTTGTCTATTGCCCTATTTATAAGTTCGTCGGCAGTTTTATCATTAAATCCTGATCCCCATTTTCCTCCTACCTGCCAGGTGCCAAGAGAGATTTCGGATATATTAAAGTTTGTTTTTCCTAGTTTTCTGTAGTTCATTTCTTTTTAGGTTCAAAGGTTCAGAGTGGCAAAGGTTCAAAGGTTTTTTGTAGAGGCGCACAGTAGTGAGTCTTTTTATATGCGTAGATTTTTTTTAAGAATCTAAGATTCAAAAGTAGAAAGACGCAAAGATTTTGGTATTAGTTTATAAAACTTTGCGCCTTTGAACCTTTTTTCTCAATCAAATAAATCCGAAGACAAATAACGATCACCGCGATCGCAGATAACGGCAACGATTACTCCTGATTCTAATTCTTCTGCGATTTTTAGGGCGACGGCAACAGAACCTCCGCTGCTCATTCCTGCAAAAACGCCTTCTTCGAGTGCTAAACGTTTAGTCATTTCGCGCGCTTCTTCTTCGCTGACATCAACAACTGAATCTACTTTTGTTGCATCAAATATTTTAGGTAAATATTCCTGTGGCCATTTACGAATTCCCGGAATTTGAGATCCGTCGCTTGGTTGTGCACCAATGATCTGAACTGCCGGATTTTTTTCTTTTAAGTATGTCGAGGTTCCAATGATAGTTCCTGTTGTTCCCATTGCCGAAACAAAATGCGTTACCGTACCATCAGTATCATTCCAGATTTCAGGGCCGGTGGTTTTATAATGTGCTTTCCAGTTGTCATCGTTCGCAAACTGATTTAGCATGATATAACCGCCTTCTGCCACTTTTTTGTCGGCATAGTCCCTTGAACCAATAATTCCTTCCCTAGCAGGTGTTAAAATCACTGTAGCGCCATAAGCACGCATGGTTTGAGTTCTTTCTTTTGTAGAATCTTCCGGTAAGACTAATTCGATCTCAATTTGAAACAATTGTGCAATCATGGCAAGGGCAATTCCGGTATTGCCGCTTGTGGCTTCAATCAGTTTATCTCCTTTTTTAATATCACCTCTTTCAAGAGCTGCAGCAATCATGTTATATGCTGCTCTGTCTTTTACGCTTCCGCCCGGATTATTTCCTTCAAGTTTCAGTAAAAGTTTTACATTTTTATTCTTAACCAAATTGACAGTTTCCATCAATGGAGTGTTTCCAATTAGGTTTAGCAATTTTTGTGCGTTCATTTTATTTTTTTTCTTTTATTTTAACTTCAGTTGTAGTGGTATTGATTACTATAGAACCTTCAGGAATCGATTTGGTCACCCAGGCATTTCCTCCTACGATACTATTTTTTCCAATAATGGTTTCGCCTCCCAAAATAGTAGCATTCGCATAAATGCAGACATTAGCTTCTACGGTTGGATGTCTTTTAGCATTTTTCATTTCTTTGCTCACGCTTAATGCTCCCAGAGTAACTCCTTGATAAATTTTTACGTGTTTCCTGATTACGGTTGTTTCGCCAATAACAATTCCAGTGGCGTGATCGATAAAAAAAGGAGATGCAATATCAGCACCCGCATGAATATCGGTTCCTGTAATTCGGTGCGCGTATTCGCTCATTAATCTCGAAAACAGCAATAGGTCCAGATGATATAGTTCGTGGCTTAAACGATAAATGGCAATGGCGTAGAAGCCGGGATAACCTAAATAAACTTCATCGATGCTATTCGATGCAGGATCATTTTCTAAAATATATTCGGCGTCTTGATTTAGTTTTTCAAGAACTCCGGGTAATTTTTCCAGAAATCGGTCCCAAATCGATTCGCATAAATTTTGAGGTTTTTTGCAGGCTAAAACAGCAATTTCTTTAAAGCAGATTTCTAGCTCATCAATGCTTTTATCTAAGTCTGCATTTGAATCAAAAAGGGTATAGAAAAGCTTCTCGGTAAAATCTTCAGTTTTGGTTTTGATTCCGTAATTTATATTTGAATGGCTTTTTAAAGCTTTAATATTTTGTATGATATTGTCTTTGGTCACAATTGTAAAATTGAATGGATAATTTAAAACGTTAAAAGTAATGCGTTTTTTGTAAATAAGGGCATGAATATTACAAAGAAATTTTGTTCTGAGAATTGTATTTGTGATAAATAAAATAAAAACATTGCCGAATTTTTTATGTGATTCTTAAGAACTTAAATGCGTAAATTAGCCTGTAAAATTTATAAAAATGAAAAATAATTCGACTTTTAAAAGTGCTATTTCTAATCTTTCTTTTCCTGAAAGTGAGAAAATTTGGGGAAAATCTATTCATGATCCAATTTTGGGGCTTATTATTGAAGACTTTCCTTCTTTTAGCGAACAGGATTGTATAGCGGTCAAAGAATTAAATGAATACCGCCAAAAATACATTTCGAGATATTTGTCGACAGAAATAGGAACGCTTTCTAATCTTGAAAAAAGTGTTATTAATTCTTTAAAAGAAGATAAATCAATAGTAAGTATTGTAGAGGACGAACAGGAACCCAGAAGTTTTGGACAAAGAATTGCCGATCAGGTAGCAGACTTTGGCGGAAGCTGGACTTTTATTATTTCGTTTTTACTTTTTATCGTCGTCTGGATTGGAGCCAATGTTTATATTTTGGTCAATAAGGGTTTTGATCCCTATCCGTTTATTTTGCTGAATTTGATTTTATCCTGTATTGCCGCATTGCAGGCTCCGGTAATTATGATGAGTCAAAACCGACAAGAAGAAAAAGATCGAAATCGTGCCAAAAAAGATTATATGATTAACCTTAAATCAGAATTAGAAATTAGAATGATCCATGATAAAATTGATCATATGATTATGCATCAGCAACAGGAATTAATCGAAATTCAGAAAGTACAAATCGAGATGATGAATGATATTCTGAATCAGATAAAAAAATAATTTAGGAGAATTTTGGTTTAGAAAAGCTTAAAAAAAAATTCAGAAAATATACTTTTTATGAAAGTATAAAGTCAAATATTTTTGATGATTTTTAGATTTTTCTGAAAGCTGGAAAGTGCTAAAAACGAAAAATAATAAATAGGTAAAAAAACAAAAATTAAGGAAGTTTTTCTTGAGAAAAAAAGTAAGAATGAATTGTGCTTTAAAAAGGGTTTTTAGTACTGTAAAAACAAGCCAGTTTTTTGCGTTTTTTGAGACATCATTTTCATGAGTTTTACCATGAGTATTTTGTTTGATTTCATCAGAAAAATATTTGATTCGTTTTAGAGAGTAGTGAAGTCCTATTTTAAAGTTTCATACTTTTGAATTCTTAATACGTAGAAAATGAAAACTTTTAAAATTTTAATAATGATTCTTGCGATTTCACTTGCGTTATATGAGCAGGTTTCAGCAGATAAAAATATTTATATAACGGTAATTGCGATTGTAGTTTTCATGTTTGGAATGATGCAGCTAAGCGCAAAAACACCTAGTAAAAATCAAGATAAAGAAGAACAGGATGTTGACTAAAGGAGATAAGGTTTCTGTCTTAGATGAAGCCATAAACGGAATAGTGATTTCGGTAAAAAACAATGAAGTTTTGATCGAAACTGAGGACGGATTTACGATGACATTTTTTGTCAATGAGTTGCTTAAAATACAAGAATCCAGTAATTTAATGAATTCTATTAAAAGAATTGATTTAGATGCGGTTTCAAAAGAGAAAGAAGAGCCAAAAGCAAGGAGTTTTGTCAAAGAAAAGAAAGATAAACGCGAAATCGCAGCACCGGAATTTGATTTGCATATCGAAAAACTGGTTCCTAATAAACGCGGAATGTCAAATTATGATATTCTGACTTTGCAGACAGAAACGGCAAAAAGACACATTGAATTTGCGATCCGAAACCGCATTCCTAAAATCGTTTTTATTCATGGTGTTGGCGAAGGAATTCTAAAAGCAGAACTTGATTTTTTATTGGGACGTTATGACGGAATAGATTTTCAGGATGCCAATTATCAAAAATATGGCTTAGGTGCTACTGAAGTTTATTTTAGGCAAAACAATAAATAAGACGCTTTTTTGCGCTTGAATTTATTCGTTTTAGAGCATAAAAAAACACCCGTTTTTCATTCTAATTTCAATACAAAATTAGAATGAAAAACGGATGTTTTTTTTGTAGGAATTAAGTGGTGTATTTAAAAGCTTAAAACAGGGTTTAAATTTATGGTACGACAACTTCTAAATTTCCTAAAGTATAATTTGTAGGCAACTTAAAAGTACTGTGATCTTTTTGTAATATTACACTTTTAAGAACAATAGTATGAGTGAAAACTTTATTGACATTTGTTGTCGTTACTTCTATAATTCCACTTTCTCCAGCAAGCCCATCCTGGGCAATCCATGTTTCGCTTACCGAAGGACTTGATGGTATTGTTGTGTTACAAAAGTAACCTTGCGTTAGCGTACCGTTTATATAAGTACGTAATAAAACTTTGTTTGTTGTACCATTAGCATTGATAAGACCTGTTCTTGGTGTTGTAGTTTTTTCATTAACGATCAATGCAGGATCGATATTGTCAATCGTTAATGCAGATGATGCATTGAAATTGTAAACCTGTTTTGAAGAATTTGTACATTGCTGTACAGGATTGGTAAAAGTTGTATTTGGTGAAGTATACGAAGTTGCGAAATTTCCAAATACGTATTCAGCTTCAATCTGATCTCCGGCAGGTTTAGCAAAGGTGATGTTTCTAAAAACAATAGTATGATTGTAGCCTATAATTTTGGTGCTTCCATCAGTTGCGGTTAAGTCTGTATTCTGAGTGGTAGTAATCTCTATTTTTCCGGCTGTTCCAAGCCATTCTTCTGTAATATTAGGTGTTTTTGGAGGTATTGTGCCACATATATTGGCAGTGGCAACAGTACCGTCATATGCTCTGTATACCACACGATATAAACTATTATCAATGTCATAAGAGTAAACAGACGGATCATTTATAATTTTATTGTCAGGTAATTGCAGTAATAAAGATTCCTGAGTTTTAAGTTTATATATTAGATTATTAGTTAATGGATCACAGGTTTGAGCTTTAATACTCTCGTTGCTAAAATCAATAGTATCTACTGTTAAATCACCATCATCGCAACCGTTTAGTAGTAGGGCGAACAATAGAAGGCTTGCATATTTTTTCATCGTAATTTTATTTGACGTCAAAAATAGTGAAAAATTTGGCAAATGATATTTAAGATTAGACAATTGATATTTCATAACTTTGCAGTAATGAAAAAAGTATACCTCGATAACGCCTCTACAACCGCTATGCGTCCTGAAGTTATTCAGGAAATGACTAAAGTAATGACAGAAGATTTTGGTAATCCATCTTCTATACATAGTTTTGGAAGAAACGGAAAGACTATTTTGGAGCTCTCCAGAAAAAGTATTGCCAAACATTTAAACTGTTCTGCACAAGAAATTATTTTTACTTCAGGAGGAACTGAAGCTGATAACTGGATTCTTCGTTCAGCCGTAGAAGATCTTAAAATTGAGCGTATCATTACTGCAAAAATTGAGCATCATGCCGTTTTGCATACTGTTTTAGTGTTAGAAGCGGAATATAATCTACAGGTTGATTACGTAAAAATAAACCCTGACGGAAGTATAGATCTTACTCATTTGTCTAATTTATTGGCAGAAGATAAAAAGACTATTGTGAGTTTAATGCATGTAAATAACGAAACAGGAACCATTCTCGACTTAGACAGAGTTGGGCTAATCTGTAAACAATACAATACTTTATTTCATTCAGATACTGTGCAGTCTGTTGGTAAAACCCAGATTGATTTACAAAAAACGCCAGTCGATTTTATTATTGCAAGTGCACATAAATTTCATGGGCCAAAAGGAATTGGTTTTGCTTTTGTTCGAAAAAACTCTGGATTACAGCCTCTTATTTTTGGCGGAGAACAAGAAAAAGGTCTTCGCGCAGGAACAGAAGCCGTGCATCAAATTGCGGGTATGGCAAAAGCCTTATCACTTTCGTATGAGAATTTAGAGCATGAAAGAATATATATATCCGGGTTGAAAATGTACCTGATTGATCAACTGGAGATTCATTTTCCGGGCTTTAGAATCAACGGAAAAAGAGATGACTTTTATAATATTATCAATATCATATTGCCTTTTTCTGCAGATAAAACGTCAATGCTTTTGTTTAGTTTGGATATGAAAGGAATTGCAGTTTCAAGAGGAAGTGCATGCCAGTCCGGAAGTATAAAACCTTCACACGTTTTAAAAGAAATGCTTTCGGAGACGGATTTAAAATTACCAAATCTCCGAATTTCATTTAGTCATTATAATACCAAAGAAGATATCGATTGGCTGATTGAGAGTTTGAAAGCTTTGTAGAGGTTCAAAGGTTCAAAGGTTCAGAGTGGCAAAGGGACAAAGGTTTTAAATTCCAATTGTGAAGCTGAAACTTGAAACCTGAAACAAAAAAAACTAAAAACTAAATTACTTACGAATAACTTTCACCTGCGAATCATTCGTTAGTTTGATGATTGTTGATGGTTTTCCGGCTAGTTTATCGTGGTTTAGTTTTACTACATAATCTACTCCTTTGATGATTTCAGGATTAATATCCTTGAATGCGATAGGAGTAGGCTGTCCTGAAATATTTGCCGAAGTTGAAACCAGAGGCTTTTTCATTCTTTCTAATAATTTAAAGCAAAAAGGCTCTTTCACTAAACGAACTCCTAATGATTTATCTGCGGCAATAATATTTGCGGCTACATTTCTGGGTTCATCTAAAATTAATGTAGTAGGTTTTTCAGATAAATCCCAAATCTGCCAAGCAACTTCAGGAATGTTTTTGAATACATTGTACATCATTTTTTCGCCATTCATCAAAACAATCATGCTTTGGGTTTCAGCACGCTGTTTTAATTTGTAAATTTTGGCAACAGCTTCCGGATTAGTTGCGTCGCAGCCAATTCCCCAGACTGTATCGGTTGGGTAAAGAATAATGCCACCTTCTTTTATAACTTCGTAAGCATTGTGAACTTCAGTGTTGATATCCTGACTCATAACCTAAAATATTTTTAATGATAACAAAACAACTTTGTTATAAGATTTGTTTATTTATAATTTGAACTATTTTTTCTAAATCAGCTGCAGCGATTCCTACATACAAAGGCAGGCATAAAATTCGTGATGCGATCGATTCAGAAATAGGCATTGTATCTCCTTTTGTATATTCTATTGTGTTTAAAGACGGATAGAAATAACGTCGGGGAATTATATTTTCATCTGCCAGCGCAGTCTGAACTTTCAATAAAACATCTTCTGAACTAAAAATCACAGGATAATAACTGTAATTCCATTCTGTGTTTTCTCTTATTTTTAAAGATTTTACGGTCTCAAAATTTAAATTTTCATTGTAAAAATTGACTACTTTTTTTCTTTCGGCAATAATATGATCCATATACGGGAATACCGCTAAGCCCATTGCTGACTGCAGCTCAGAGATTTTAGCATTTATTCCTAAACCATGAAATGCTAAAGGTCCATCATGTCCGAAATTATGGCTGTAATACAACTGATAAAACGTTTCTTTATCATCGCAGAATATTGCGCCACCTTCTCCTGTATGAAATAATTTTGTTGCGTGAAAACTACAAGTGCTTACATCTCCAAAATTAAACACAGACTGGTTATTATACTTAACCCCAAAAGAATGAGCAGCATCGTAAATGACCTTTAAATTGTGTTTTTTGGCGATTTTCTCAATTTCGATTACATGACACGGGTTTCCAAAAACATGTGTTGCCAGTATTGCTGTAGTTTTGGGCGTAATTGCGGCTTCGATTTTAGTTTCGTCGATGGATAAATAATCAGGATTTATGTCGACAAAAACAGGTGTACAGTTTTCCCATACAATTGCTGCAGAAGTGGCTACATAAGAAAAAGGAGTTGTGATTATTTCGCCTCCCTTTCCAAATAACTTTAATGCAATTTGAATGGGTATTGTACCGTTATTAGTAATGATTAAATTAGAAACGTCAAGATGTTTTTTGAGTTTATCTTCTAATTCTATAGTCAGTTCACCCCGGTTTGTAAGCCAAGCTTTATCCCATGCACGTTTTACAAAAAGGTTATATTCTTCTTGTGGAGGTAAAAAAGTTTTGGTTACAGGAATCATTAAATTTTTGATTAGTGGTTTTTAATTTATCTTTAAGGGTAAACTATTGTTATATTTGTGGGGTAAAAATAGCAAAAGAAACCTGAATTTTTGGCATAAGTCATTATTATAACAATATAAGAAAAACTACAAACAGCTGAGTTGTTTGAATGACAAGAATTTAAGAGACTTTTTTTATACAAGTAATAAGAATAATAAACTCAAAACAAATTTAAGAATACTATGGAAATCAACACTTTTTTGCGAAATTTTGCAGATATTTTAGATGACACAGATGCGGCATTAATTAAACAAGAAACTGTTTTTAGAGATTTGGAAGAATGGGATTCCTTAACAGCCTTGTCATTAATTGCTATGGCTGACGAAGAATACGCTGTAAAATTAACGGGAGATGATATTAAATCTTCGACTTCATTAAATGATATCTTCGAAATAATTAAAAATAAAGCATAATCAAATGGCTACTTTTTCAGTAAATAACATTGCAATAAAAGGTATATCTTGTTGCGTTCCCAAAAATACGGAACGCAACATTGATTTAGATATATTGACACAAGAAGAAATTCAAAAATTCATTGATGCCACCGGAGTTGAAGAACGACGCATAGTAACCAAGGAAATTTGTACTTCGGATTTATGTTGTGAAGCTGCTGAAAAATTAATCAAAGACTTAAACTGGCAAAAAGAAGAAATAGAAATTTTGGTTTTTGTTTCGCAAACTGCCGATTATATTTTACCTGTTTCTGCCTCAATACTTCAGGACAGATTAGGTTTGTCTACAAATTGTATTGCTTTTGATGTGCCACTAGGATGCTCCGGTTATGTTTACGGAATATCGATAATAGCCAGTATGATGAAAGCAACCGGTATCAAAAAAGGATTGCTTTTGGCTGGAGATACAAGCAGTAAATTACTTTCTAAGTCAGATAAAAGTACAATCCCGCTTTTTGGTGACGGAGGTAGTGCAACAGCATTCGAGCTTGATGAAAAAGCCGATAATTTGCTTTTTGATTTAGGTACAGACGGTTCCGGTTATAAAGCGATTATTATACCGGATGGAGGATCAAGAAACAGAATAAATGAAGATTCCCTTAAAGTAGTAAATATCGAAGAAGGAATTAGTCGTAATTCCTGCAATTTGGTTCTTGACGGAATGGATGTTTTTGGTTTTGGAATTTCACAGGCTCCTAAAACAGTAAATAAACTTATCGAAAAATTTGAAATCGATAAGGAAGCCATTGACCATTTTGTATTTCATCAGGCGAATCTGATGATGAATAAAATGATTGTTAAAAAATTAAAATTACCGGTAGAAAAAGTTCCTTATTCATTAAAAGGATTTGGAAATACCTCTTCTACAACAATTCCTCTTACTATCGTAACTGAGTTAAAAGAGAGTTTGACAAATGACAACAAAGATCTTATCATTTGCGGTTTTGGAGTTGGATTATCCTGGGGAACAGCCAAAATAAGGCTGGATAATGTTATGATTTCAGATTTGATAGAAATATGACAAAAAACTTAAACTACATAGACCAAGCAGTTTATCAAAAAGAAAAATCTTTGTTTCTGGAGGAATCCTGGATACTTGTTGCCCATAAAAATGAACTAGTAAACAATAATGATTTTGTAACGTTTGAATATTTTGGCAATAAAATATTTGTTCAAAATTATAACGGTACAATAAAGTCTTTTCAGAATGTTTGTTTGCACAGATTCAATACAATACATGAAGAACCTTATGGAAACAGGGTTTCATCATGTTTGTATCATAACTGGACGTACGGAAAAAAAGGCAATGTTATAGGCTTAATGTGTCGCAACTCATTCGAGAAAGACAATATAAACGAATTACGGCTTAAAGAATATGAAGTGGGTTATTGTGGTGATTTTGTTTTTATAAAATTAAACAACGAATTTGATAAAAGTCTGGAAGAATATCTAGGCAATATATTTGTTCCGTTACAAGAAATCAGCACACACTTTGGATCAAAAACAATCGATTATACTATTGAACATAAAGTAAACTGGAAACTTCTGGTCGAAAATGTACTGGAATGTTATCATTGTACATCCGTACACGAAAACTCATTTGCAAAAATGGGATTTGGTTCTATGGCCCCGGAAAAATTTGATTTTTTTAATGCGCACAGTTGGTGTGAATTTCCTAAAGGAGAAAGCGCCAAACAAAATAAAATTATCGAAAAATCACTGGCAGGCCGAACTTTTAAAACACAAGGGTATTTGCATTTTTATTTGTATCCCAATGCTTTTATAAGTTCTGTAGAAGGTAAAGGTTTTTACTTTGGTTTTATGCTGCCGGAATCTCCTTCGAAAACAAATTTAAGAGTGCGTTATTTCTCTCCAAAATTTGATAAAGAATTAAGCGAATCCGAGCAAAATATTATTGATTTTATTAATAATAGTACCAACGAATCTTTGGATTTGGTTTTAAATGAAGATAAAAAGATAGTAGAAAATATTCAGACGAATCTCGTGAATTTTAAAGACAGCTCGCCAATATTTGGTGATGAAGAATTTAGAATTCTAAAGTTTTACGAATATTTTAATGCTAAAAAAGAATTAAAAGAGATATAATGAGCCCATTTGATTTATCAGGAAAAAAAATAGTAGTAACCGGAGCATCTTCAGGTATAGGATATGAAACCTGTTTAGCCATCGCCAGACAAGGAGGCACTTTTATTGCCATTGCAAGACGGCAGGATTTTCTCGAAAAACTAATCCAAGAATGCGGAAGCGAAAATAGCTTCATAGCTGCTGATTTATCCAAAATAGAGGATATTAAAACTATTGTTGATTCAATCGAAAATATTGACGGTGTTGTTCATTCAGCAGGAATAGTGTCGTTGGCGCCCGTAAAATTTTATTCAGAAGAATTGATGAATGAAATGAGAAGCATCAATTTTGATTCGATTGCTTATCTGATTAATTTAATATTTAAAAAGAAAAAAATAAATAAAGGAAGTTCGATTGTGCTGGTTTCCTCTATAGCCGGTTTGTTCGGTATGAAAGGAAACGGGATTTACGCTGCAAGCAAAGGCGCGTTAATTGCCATTTCTAAAGTCTGGGCTGCTGAATTTGCTGCCAGTAAAACGCGTGTAAATTGTGTTTCACCAGGAATGGTTAAAACCGAAATAACATCAAAATCGATTGAAGATTTATCTTTAGAAGTGATTCAGCAAGATGAAAAAAAATACCCGTTAGGATACGGAGATCCGGTTCAGGTGGCCAATCCTATTGTATTTTTATTGTCTGAGGCAAGCAACTGGATAACGGGGCAAAATATAGTTTTAGACGGAGGAAGAACATCAACGATATAATCCTGACAATGAAAGCGAATATAAAAGCCATTTCGTATTATTTACCCGAAGCTGTTTTATCTAATGATTTGATAAATCAGGAATTTCCTGAATGGGATATCGAAAAAATTAGTTCTAAAACAGGAATCAATTCGCGACATATAAGTGCCACTGATGAATTTTCATCGGATATGGCGGTGAAAGCGGCAGAGAAATTATTTACGGAACATAATATAGATAAATCAACTATTGATTATTTGTTGTTTTGTACGCAGAGCCCTGACTATTTTTTACCCACGACCGCATGTATTATTCAGGATAAGTTAGGATTAAACACATCAATAGGGGCCTTAGATTTTAATTTAGGATGTTCCGGATTTGTTTATGGTTTAAGCTTGGCAAAAGGCCTGATTGCAGGTGAAATGGCTAAAAATGTTTTACTAATTACTTCAGAAACGTATTCCAAATTTATTCATCCAAAAGACAAAAGCAACAAAACTATTTTTGGTGATGCCGCTGCAGCTACCTTATTAACTAGCGAAAAAGGATTTTGTTCTATTGGCAATTTTATTTTTGGTACAGACGGAAAAGGAGCAGAGAACCTTATTGTAAAACAAGGCGGTATGCGTTTTCCTGTTTTGGATGAAAATGAAGATATCGAAGATGAATTTGGTAACGTAAGAAATGATAAAAATTTATTCATGAACGGAACCGAGATTTTCAATTTTACAGGTGAATTTGTTCCAAAGCTTACCGAAGCGATTTTAGAAAAATCCAGCTTAACAAAAGACGATATCGACCTGTTTATTTTTCATCAGGCTAATAAATACATGTTGAATCATTTAAGAAAAAAAATAAAAATCCCTGAAGAGAAATTTTTTATTGCCATGGAACATTGTGGTAATACGGTTTCATCAACCATTCCAATCGCTTTGTATGAAGCTCAGCAACAAGCTAAATTAGCCGATAGTAAAAATGTTATATTAGCAGGTTTTGGTGTGGGATATTCATGGGGTGCATGTAATTTAATAATAGAATAATGAAGAATCTAATAATAATAGGAGCAAGAGGATTTGGTCGTGAGGTTTATGATCTTGCCACACAATGTTCCGGTTTTAATATCGAATATGTTATTAAAGGTTTCTTAGATGATAAGGCAGATGCTCTTGATGGTTTCGAAAATTACCCTTCTATTATTTCTTCTGTAGAAAATTATAAAATTGAAGAGAATGACGTTTTTGTCTGCGCATTAGGAACTGTAAAATGGAAAAAACATTATGCAGAGTTAATTTTATCAAAAGGAGGTTCGTTTATTAATCTTATTCATCCTTCGACCAAACTAAATACGAACGTTGTTGTTGGTAATGGTTTGCTGGTTTTTATGTATGCCAATATTAGTAATGACTGCATCATTGAAGATTTTGTAACTATACAAGGGTATGTTGGTTTAGGTCATGATACTAAAATTCATAAATGGGCACATTTAAGTTCCTATTCTTTTACAGGTGGTTTTGTTGTGCTTGAAGAAGAATCAACTCTTAATACCCGTGCGACGGTATTGCCTCACCTAATAGTTCGAAAAGGGGCAACCGTAGGTGCCGCAAGTCTTGTAATTAGAAACGTAAAAGAAAACACTACCGTTTTTGGGGTTCCGGCTAAAAAGCTTGAGTTTTAAAACTTATTTCTATAGTAAAATTCTCATATAAAGTTTGAATTAGCGTTTAAATTAAATAAGAATGAGTACTAAGAAAAACGTTTTAATGATTTGCTCTTGGCTTGATTATAAGCTAAGATTAGGAAGTTTCTTTATGGAACAGGCTTTAATATTAAGTGATGAATTTAATTTTATCCTGATAAATTTTCGGCCGGTTAAATTTAAGTTTAAAAATTTTAAGAAAATTTTTAAGATAGAGAAAAATATTTATGAAGAAAAGGTTACAATCCTCTACTTATATTATCCATCGTTTAAGATTTTTAAGAATAATTACTTTTTAAAATTAATCGAAAAAAAAGCTTTCAGAGTTTTGCATCAATATTTTAAAAAAGATAAAATTGAAATTGATTTACTTCATGCGCAAAGTGTTTTCGATGCAGTATTTTGGGCTTTGAGTTATCACGAAGAATATAAAACACCTTATTTGCTAACAGAGCATAATTAGTTTACATTAAGGAATATTGGTAAGCAAAAGATTAAAAAGCTTGATGCCGTTTAAAAAAAATCTAAATTTAATTTAGTGCTAAGTACTGATGTGGTGAGGCAGTTTGCAACGAATTATTTTTTTGGTGATTTTATTACTGTTGGAAATACGGTAGATAAAAAACTATTTAATAATTATAATAGAACGAAAAGTGAATATTTCGAAATTATAACCAGAGGAGCGTATGCGCCAATAAAGAACCAGATTAAAACTTTAAAAGCGTTGAAGATTATCGACAACTTAAATTACCAAAAGATAAAATTTACATGGATTGGCATCAATGCCTGGGGAAAACAATTGTATAGAAGAAGTAAGAAATTTGATTCTAAGTTTTCAGTTTAAAAACATACAAATCGAAATAATAGAAAAAGCTTCAAAAGAAGAAATTGTTTTAGCCTTGCAAAAGTCAGATGTTTTTGTTTTTACAAGTCTTTTTGAAACCTTTGGAGTCTCTCCTTTTAGAAGCTTTGTTTACAGGTGTTCCAGTAATTACAACACAATCCGGAGTGTTAATGAATTTATTACTAAAGAAAATGGTATTATTGTACCCGTAAAACATTTTAAGGCTATTGCCGAAAATATTCTAAAAATATTGAATAAAGAACTTCAGTTTAATCACGAATCAATATTTAAAAATGCAATTTCAAGATTTGGTGTAAAAGCATTTAGGGAGAAAATGATTCCTATATATAATAAAAGTATCGCTTCGTGATATTTCAAAAAAAAAATAAACAAAAACAATCTAATATGAGAGATCAAAATACCATTATTTCAAGTTGGATAAATAATGAAAAACCATTTGTCAGCATTTTATGTGATACCTTTAATCATGAAGGATTTATTCGGGAAACTTTAGAAGGTTTTTTAAAGCAGGAAACAACATTTCCTATTGAAATAATTGTACATGATGATGCTTCTACAGATAATACAGCTGCTATTGTAAAGGAATTTGCAGAAAAATATCCACTCATTATTAAACCCATTTTACAAAAGGAAAATCAGTATTCTAAAAAAGTTAATTTTTGGAGTGATCTTACTTTTCCTATGGCACAGGGAAAATATATTGCCTTATGCGAAGGCGATGATTATTGGATCGATGCATTGAAATTACAGAAACAAGTTGACTTTTTAGAAAATAATAAAGAATATGTCATTACATGGACAGATTATTTTAGCAAAAAAGGAACTGAATTAGTGCCTAATGATTTCAAAGATACTTTACCATCAGTGTACACAATTGATTTTGATACCATTTTTCAGCCCTATTGTACCCTGACCCTGACCAGCGTTTTTAAAAAGAAGGCTGTTGATCCTTTAGATTATAAAAAGTTTAAATACGGTAAAGATAATACGCTTTATGCACTGGCGCTTTGCCACGGAAAAGGTGCTTTTATGAATTTTCAGGCAGCGGTTTACAGAGTGCATCCGGGAGGCGTTTTTTCTTTAAAATCTACTTTTTTCCAGCGTTATTCTTCCTACCTCAATATAAAAGAGATCTATGATAATATTCCGCAGGCCAGAACAAAAAACATCGAGAAAGTGATGGCTTCGTTATTAAAAGCTTCTGCGTTTGAGGCTTTAAAATTGCGTAAAAATAAAGAATTTCAAAATATAGAGGAACCACGAAAAGCGATCAATGAATTTTTATATAAAGCTAATTTATCTTTAAAATTCAAATATTTATTGAAATATATAAAATCAGGATTTTAAAATCTTTATCGCCCAAATAAAGATTTAAAATATAAAATCATTCGATCGAAAGGGCTTATTCTCTGGAATATAGCCTTTTCGTTTTTACTTACATGCTTATAAAATGTAATATTAAAAGAGCCAGCATTACGAATAGTGCGCACCAGAACCTTATTGATATGTTTTTCCAGCAAGTCCTGATTGAAATATTTTAGCTTTTCATTCTGCGAAACCAGAAATTTTGAGGCATTAATAGTTTCGATAATCTCCTGAGGAGAAAGTCTTTTTTGTAATGAAACTGCATTTAGGTAAAAATCAATTTTTGGATCCGCAGGATTTACTTCAAGAGAAGCTAACTGATTTATTTTTACTCTTTTTACAGATCGGTTCACATTATCAATTTTTGTTTTACTTATATTGTTATCGTGTTGTCTGTAATTTAGAAGAGATTCAGGGATGTTATAGAAATTGGTTTTAGCTAATAATCGGCTCCATAAATCATAATCTTCAGCAGGAACAAAATCATTATCGAATTTTAGATCGCCTAAAACCTCTTTTTTAAACATTACAGTTGGGTTACCAATGTTACAACTGTGTAAAAAAGATACTTTTATAGCATCATGATGGATACTGTGTTTTATTGTTTTATTTTTTTTCGATCCAAAAAAAGTAAAACCTGTACCACAAACTCCAATTTCAGGATTATTTTTTAATACTGCTAGCTGCTTTTCAAAACGTGTTGGTATTGCAATATCATCAGCATCCATTAATGCAATAAATTTACCTTTTGCAGCGTTAATTCCTTCATTCCTAAGGTATGCCGGGCCTACATTCTGTTCCTTATCAATAATAATTATTCGATTATCTTTAGAGTGAATTTTTTTAATTATCTCTAAGCTTTCATCTGTAGATTTATCGTTTAATATTATAAGTTCAAAGTCTGAGAATGTTTGATTTAGGATACTTTCAATGCTTTCGTGCAAAAAGGTAGCAGCGTTAAAAACAGGAATTATAACAGAAATTTCAGGAATTTGCATGATTTTGCATGGTTTTTGTTTCAACATGGCAAAGATAATATTTAAGTTAAAATTATCTTAAAGAATCAGCTGTAATTTTATAGATAATTTCGGAATGTTTTTATCTTTGCCCTAACAAATTTAAATAAATGAAAAAAATCCATGTTGGCTTTTTATTTTCTTATGATTACGAAAAACTAAAAATATCAATTCCTCTTGTATATAATGATGCCGATGCTATCTTTTTAGCAGTTGATGAAAAATTTAGAACCTGGTCAGGTGAAATTTTTGAGGTTGATGATCAGTTTTTCGAGTGGATAAAACTATTTGATACTCAAAATAAGATCACAATTTATCGAGACAATTTTTATGTGCCTGAACTTTCAGCTATCGAAAACGATAACAGGGAACGTCACATGCTGTCTTTAAAAATGGGAATCGGTAATTGGCTTATACAGGTAGATAGTGATGAATATTTTTTAGATTTTAAAAAGTTTGTAAAAGATTTAAAAAAGCATGATCACTTTTTAGATAATCCGGAAAAAAACAGAATACAGGTTGCTGCTTTCTTAATTAATATGTTTAAGTATACTGATGGAGGTCTATTGTATGTAGATAAAGCCACCAGAGGGCTTATGGCGACTAATTATCCTGATTATAAAGTTGCCCGAAATACGCGTCGTAGAATTATATATACGCCAAATGTGTTATGGCATGAAACTTTATCCAGAACAGCCGAAGAAATAGAATATAAATTTAAAAACTGGGGCCATAATGATGAAGTAAATGTAGATTCTTTCATGCAGAAATGGAAATTAGTTAATAAAAGTAATTATAAAGAAATGCGTGGTTTCTTTTATATTGAACCAGAAAAATGGAACCGCTTAGAATTTGTAAGCGGCACTACTATGGAAGAAATTATTAAAAATTTTAATGGAGAAAAATTAGTGCCTTCACCTTTCTATATTTGGAAAAAAAGCTTTGGACAATGGTTTAAACATTTATTAAAAAAATAGTTTATTTCAGGATTTCATTATAAACGTTTAAATATTCTCTAGCTGCAATTTTCCAATCGAAACTTGCAGCTCTTTTTTTAAGCAAAGATGCTATTTCTGTCTTATTTTTATCAAAATGCTCTAATTCGTCAATAAGTGTATTTTTCATATACTCCGGATCAAAATTTGTCCAATAAGACGCTATATCTCCACCAATTTCAGGTAATGAGGTTTTGTCTGATAAAAATACAGGTTTGCCAAAACTCATAGCTTCAATTGGAGGCAGGCCAAAACCTTCTCTTATGGAAGGAAAAAGGAAAGCAGTACAGTTTTTCATGAAATATTGCTTGGCCTGATCGCTAACTTTTCCTGTTAAAAAAACTTGATTTTGTAAGCCATTATCATCAATGAGTTTTCTAATCACGGCGCCATATTTTTTATTATTGTTTCCTGATATGATCAAATTGAAATTTTTTATTAACTTCATCATATTAACAATTGAAGCGTAATTCTTTCGTTCGATAAAATCGCCAATGGTATAAAAAAACGGTTTGTCAACTGGTACACTGCTGACAAAATTAGTTGTGTCTAATAAAGTAGAAATTGGATTTCCGTTATATATAATATGTTCCGGAACATCGGGAACTTTAAAGTATTGATGGGTTTGTTTTTTTGCAAATTCAGATATATAAGTTATAGCTGTGGCTTTATTCAATTTTTCCAGAAATAATCGATTGCGCTTATGGCTCATATCTGCAGATATTTCCTCCACAAAATTTACATCATGTATTGTAAGAAGATATTTAGTATCTATTCTTGGTTCTAGTTTAGAATTTTGATTTACAGAATGCCATAAATCAAATTTATCCAGAGGTCTAAATGGCTTATATCTATGAAATG
Source organism: Flavobacterium sp. SLB02 (assembly GCF_009664855.1). Classification (GTDB taxonomy): domain Bacteria; phylum Bacteroidota; class Bacteroidia; order Flavobacteriales; family Flavobacteriaceae; genus Flavobacterium. The sequence continues at coordinate 3,461,741 of NZ_CP045928.1, read as the reverse complement.
ATCTGTACTTGTGATATTTAAACTTATCACCAAACTCATCTTTTAGTAAATTGGGCTTTCCGGAATTGAGATGAATCTCTACATTATCAAATGACAATTGATCTAATCCTTTAATCAATTCATAATTAAAAGTGCCTAAACCTGAGGCTCTGTTGCTGATATTATGTGTTTCTAGAAAAATACTTTTCTGTGACATCTTTTCTTTTTTTTACGAAAATACAATAATAATTTGAAGTGTTAAATCGTATATGTACTTTTGTTCCTTATAAAAAGCTACTGATGAATTTTAAAGTAAATCCTTCTTTCGAAAATAGTACTTCGTCAATTCTTGACAAAATCAAAATGTTTAATTCTTCGGGTGAACTTTTTGGAAATGGAGACCGCAATAAAATAAAACTGTTTGATTTAGATGGAAAAACCATCAATATTAAATCCTTTAAAATTCCGAATATAGTAAACAAAATTGCCTATCGATATTTTAGAAAATCAAAAGCAAGACGTTCGTTCGAATATGCTACCATTTTATTAGAAAAAGGAATTGGAACTCCACAGCCAATTGCGTTTCTTGAAAACTTTACTATTATAGGATTAAAAGACAGTTATTACGCAAGCGAACATTTGGTAACTGAATTGACTTATAGAGAATTGGTAGAAATTCCGGATTATCCGGATAACGATACTATTTTAAGGCAGTTTACAAAATTTACTTTTGATCTTCATGAAAAAGGAGTAGAGTTTTTAGATCATTCTCCTGGAAATACATTAATTAAAAAGAACGAAAACAATCAATATAATTTTTTTTTAGTAGATTTAAATAGAATGAATTTTCATGAAAACATGAGTTTTGAGCAGCGTATGAACAACTTTAGCCGCTTAACTCCCAAAGAGGAAATGATTGCTGTAATGAGTAGCGAATATTCAAAATTCTACAAAGAAAAAACTGAAGTTGAAATTTTTGAAAAAATGTGGCAGGCAACTACTCATTTTCAGGAAGAATTTGCAAGAAAGAAAAGACTAAAGAAGAAACTTAAATTTTGGAAGTCTTAGTTTTTGATCGTAATTTTTTAAGTTCCTGAAAGCGTACGTAAACACTCAAAGTATTCAGGTAACAAATAATAATGCCCTTTTTCCCATCTAGAATTCCTAAACGGAGTATATATTGATTCAGGAATTGATAAACTGGCCGTATGTAGAAATGAAAAAAATGCGGTTTCGTCTTTTTTGCTAATTCTTCCTGCGCTTTTAATTTTCCGTAAAGAATCATTTTTTGCTTATAATCCTCATAACTGGAATAAGAATAATGAACTAATTTGTTTTTTAATTTTCCGATTGTTCCACTTACGATTAATTTTTCGTGTACAATTTTTTCGTGATTATAATGAGCCTCTTCTTTTTTGAACAAACGGATGATTTTATCTGTTTGCCAGCCGCTAAAACGTAATTTTTTATTTTGGAACATAAAAGTTCTATACATAAAATACGCCGAAGCGCCATCTTGGTCATTGATAATATTGCTGATTTCATTTTCAAGTTCAGTGGTCAGCCTTTCGTCAGCGTCAATAAAAAGAATCCACGAATTTGTTGCCAAACTTAATGCGTAGTTGCGTTGAGAGGCAAAATTATCAAAAATACGTTGAGCAACTTTTACATTTTTGAAGGAAGAAGCTATTTCAAAAGTAGTATCTAAACTAAAAGAATCGACAACAATTATTTCATCGGCGAAAGCCAAATTGTCGAGAACAGCTTTTATATTTTGCTCTTCATTATAAGTAATAACTAATGCTGTTAAAGCTTTTTTAGACAAAGCCATTAGATCGAATTGCTTAGGTTTTGATTTAAAAACGATTCGATCTGAGCTGTAAAATATTCAGGTTTAAATTCTTTATACAAAGACAAAGACTCTTTTTTAAGCATTTTTTCTGTCTTTTGATCGAATAAATCGGCACGATAATCTTTTAAGTGAACTGATAGATGATGAACTCCGTCTTCAAAAGTTGCCCAGATTTTCTTTTCTATCCAGGGAGAGAAAATAATAAATGATGGTTTTTTGAGTGCTTTTGCCATATTTATAGCACCGCCATCATTACCAATAATCAGATCGCATTGGTTCATGATAGCAATAAATGAACGAAGGTCATCGCCCAATAAATCAAAATATATTTTTTCCTGAGTCGAAGGTTTGCAGGCGTTAAAAACGGTTTTGGCATCTTCTAATTGCTTAGGGAAATAATTAAAAAGAATATTTACATTGGCGTTATCTGCAACATAATCGATCACTGTAGACATAAATTCTAAAGGATATGTTTTTAATTTTTCGCTTCCTAAAAGACTAATCATAACTGTTTTTCGGTCTTTTTGAACATTATGTTTTTCAAAAAGTGCAATCGCTTGTTGATTTTCTTTTTCAGAAACAAATAATTTTGGGATCGGATCATTTTTTATTTTTAAATCCAAAGGTTCTAATAGCGAAAGACGTCTTTCTATTGCCAAACCTAAATTAGTTTTAGGAAGCGCTTCAAAGGGAACATTATCGGTATAAAGGAAGTTTCTGCCAGGTTTTTTATAAGAGATTTTTTGTTTGGCATTGCTTAATAATACCAAAATCCAGCTTTCTAATTTTGAGTAGGCATCAATTAATAAGTCGTACTTTTCTTTTCGAATTTGAATTCCCAGGTTTAGTAGCTCTTTTTTGCTTTTGCGATGTTTTTCTTCAAATAAAATGATGTTATCTATATTTGAATTCCCTTCTAAAACAGGAGTTGTAGAGGCGTAAACTAAATAATCTATTTGGGCATCAGGATAAGCAGCACGCAAATTATTGCATATTATACTGCTAATCAAAACATCACCAATCATTTTTTGTTGAATTACAAGTATCTTCATATAGAAAGCTTAATCTTATTAAGAGTCTACAAATTGAAGCAAAAAAAATCCAAATTCCAATTGATAAGATTGGAATTTGGATTTTAAAATATTGTAATTTAAAATTTAAACCGCAACGTCGTATTCACGAAGCGCGTTATTTAATGAAGTTTTTAAATCTGTAGATGGTTTACGTGTACCAATAATTAAGGCACAAGGAACCTGAAATTCACCGGCAGCGAATTTTTTAGTATAACTTCCTGGAATTACTACTGAGCGTGCAGGAACAAAACCTTTCATTTCAACTGGCTCATCTCCGGTAACATCGATAATTTTTGTAGAAGCAGTCAGACATACGTTAGCGCCAAGAACAGCTTCTTTACCTACGTGAACACCTTCGACAACAATACAACGAGAACCAATAAATGCACCATCTTCGATAATTACAGGAGCAGCTTGTAATGGCTCTAAAACTCCACCAATACCAACACCACCGCTTAAGTGAACATTTTTACCAATTTGTGCACAACTACCAACAGTTGCCCAGGTGTCAACCATAGTTCCTTCGTCAACATACGCACCAATATTTACATAACTTGGCATCAAAATAACGCCACTCGAAATATAAGCTCCGTAACGTGCAACAGCATTTGGTACTACACGAATTCCTTTTTCAGCATAACCTCTTTTTAGTAACATTTTGTCATGATATTCGAAAATACCAGACTCCCATGTTTCCATTTTTTGAATTGGGAAATACATCACAACAGCTTTCTTAACCCATTCGTTTACCTGCCACTTGTCACCAACTGGTTCAGCGCAACGTAATTTTCCTGCATCTACCAATTCTATAACTTCTCTGATGGCATCAGTTGTCGTAGTTTCTTGTAATAAAGCTCTGTTTTCCCAAGCTTGTTCGATTATAGTCTGTAAAGAATTCATAAGTTTTAATTTTTGGCAAAGATAGCGTATTTGTACAAATGCAAAAAGGTAAATGCTTTTGAAAATGTTACAGATTTAACTTTTTGTTTTTAATTTGATAAATAAAACAAATCGCCTTAATTGAATTTTTCAACACATGTAGCCACTAAAAGTTTTTTTAATGTCAGAATATGACAAAAGTCAGGTTTTGACTTTTTTGTTCTAATTAATTTCGCACTACGAATTTCCCGAAACAGATAGGGAAATTGAATATACCATTCCAAAACAAATTATATAAGCAGCAAAACATGAATCAGGAAAATCAACTTCAGGGACAGAGAACTATTATAGACAAGGAAGTCTCATGGGACAAGACTCAGGTTATTATGAGTAAAACAAATGCTTTTGGTATTATTGAATATGCCAATGAAACTTTTGTTGATGTTTGTGGTTATGAGGATTATGAATTAATGGGGCAACCGCATAATATTATTCGCCATCCGGATATGCCACGAGTAATCTTTAAAGTACTTTGGGAAAATCTTAAAAACGGAAAAAATTTTCACGCTATTGTAAAAAACTTAGCCAAATCAGGAAGGTTCTACTGGGTAATTACCGATTTTGAAATTTCAAGAGATGAGAATGATGTTATTGTGAATTATTTTGGAAGACGCCAGGCAGTGCCGCAAGAAGTTATTGCATTGCATATTGAGCCTCTCTATAAAAAACTTTTGCAGATAGAAGCAGCAAGTGGAATGGAATTTAGTGAAAAATACCTTATTGGATTTTTAGAAGAAAAAAAGAAAAGCTATGTTGAATATATTAAGGATCTGATTTTTGAACACGAAAGAGGTCAGGCAAAATTTGCTCAATATGAAGAACGAGTAGTTGTAGAGGAAGAGGAAGAAGAGGAGGAAAGAGGTTTTTTTAGAAGACTCTTTAATAGATAGTATTTGATTTTTTTAGGTTTGAATATTTGGATAAAAAGTCCGTTTTGAGTTTTCAAAACGGACTTTTTATTTAAAGGGCTAACTTGTTGTAAATAATTCTTTCGTTGAAAGACTGTATGTAAGCTTTTATAAATTTTTCGTATTCTTTAACTTTGGCTTTGTCCTTGTTAATTAAATTATCTTTTAATAAAACGTCTTTTTTCCAGCTATAAAGTCCAATTGTCTGATTATTGGCAAAAGCTAAATAATAATCGTCCTTAATATAATGATACGTTCCCTGAAGGTAATACACCACAAAGTTGTCCTTAGATTTATAGCTTTTACCAAAACTTACCATATCGGTTTTAATGTTTAGATAATCTAATATACTTGGCATTATATCAATCTGCTGAAAGTTCTTCTCATTAACACCTGCCAATTCAGGATTCGAAGGGTCGAAGAATAAAATTGGAATTCTGAATTTTCCAATATTGGTTTGATCAGATTCCTTATCGCCTCCGGCCGATGTATGATCAGAAGAAATTACAAAAAGAGTGTTGTTGTACCACTTTTGTTTTTTTGCAGTTTCAAAAAACTTTTTCAAAGCATAATCGCTATAAGCAATACTCTCCTGAATAACAGTTGTTCCTTTTGGAAATTTGCCTTTGTATTTTTCGGGTATAATATAAGGATTGTGCGAAGAAATGGTAAATAACGAACTGAAAAACGGCTGTTTAAACGAAGATAATTTCTCGGCATAGAATTGTAGAAACTCTTCGTCAAAAATTCCCCATCGTCCATCAAACGCTTCTTTACCTGTATATTGGTCTTTTCCGAAGTATTGATCGAATCCTGCTACTTTGGCATATTGGTCAAAGTTTTGGCTTCCGTTAAAAGCACCATGAAAAAAGGAAGTTTTATAACCTTCTTTTTTTAAAATTTTCGGAAGGCCATTTATTTTGTTCAAAGAATAACTAGAGGTTATAAACGAATTATTCATTAAGCTAGGAATACTGGAAAGTATAGAAGGAACAGCATCAATAGATACTTTTCCGTTGGCAAAACCATTTTTAAAATAGTATGACTTTGTAATAAGAGAATCTAAAAACGGAGTTTGTCCGCGTCCCACATTTTCATTTCCAAAACTTTCCAAAATCAAAATCACCACATTTTTTTTGATAGCAGGTTTGCCAGGGTGTAATGAAATAACAGGATTGTATATTGATTTTAATTCTTTTGTATTATAATAAGTAGTGTTCTCAAGATCTTCTTTTTTTGTGATAGTTTTTAAGATAGTAAAAGGAGTATTGAGGACTAAAGCAGTATTGCTTAAAGCACCGTACTTAATTCCGTCAACGATTTTTATTGGTTTTTTTTGAAAGCCTCCACGTCCTAAAATTAATAAAACTGCGATTGAAAGTATTAGATAGCTAAATTTCAGCAAGTAATCTTTCTTCGTAAGGTCTTGTCGTGCTATGTTTTTATTTAAATCCGGAAGTAGTTTCCACAATAAAACACTAATGGCTATAAAGATAAGTCCAATGTACCAAAACTCTGCTAAAAATGAAGGTATCAGTCCAATTGCTTCCTGCTCCATACCTTTAGCGGTAATCATACCAAAAGTGCTTCTTCTTGAAGTAAAACGGTAGTAGATAATATCGATGAAATTAGTTGCTATAAATATAAGATTGACAACGTAAAAAGTAATCTTAAGTATACGTTGATAAAGGTCATTGTACTTGAAATTCCCGGGAAGTAAATGAGCAACAAGAAAAACAATATTCAAATAGCTGATAGCGGCCAGATCAAACAAAATCCCTCCTGTGAAAGTTTGAAGGGTAAAATCATCAAATAAATCCAAATTCATAAAATAAAATAAAGCTCTGCTTAACTGGTATATTAGAACGATTAAAAGAAATCTTTTCAAAAATAGAGCAATGCATTTTTTATAGTTATTCATTTAGGGCTTAATGTTTTTGGTGACTTATTTTTGTTCCTGTTTAGTTTAAAAAATCTGGTATTCAATGATTTAAAAGGATCGATGAATTTTCCGCAAAAGAACTTATTTTTTTTTAAATTATGAAATAATAAACAACATTTTTCTGATTAAAAGGATAATATGTTAATTTTGCATGCAATAATGTAAAATAATGCAGTAATGTATCTTAATTTATTGGAATTATAAAACATTCAGATTATTTTTTAAGTTGTTAATTCCTTTCTATCTTTGTTGAAAACTGAAAAATGCCAAGAATTCTCTCTATAGATTACGGACAAAAACGCACAGGAATTGCTGTTACTGATGAAATGCAAATTATTGCTTCAGGATTAACTACGATCCCTACCAATAATTTGATCGACTTTTTGAAGGATTATTTTTCAAAAGAAAAAGTCGAAACGGTTTTAATTGGTGAGCCTAAACAAATGAATGGGCAGCCATCCGAAAGTGCTGCTGTAATTAAAGGATTTGTTACTCATTTCTCTAATGTTTTTCCGGATATGAAAGTAGTGCGCGTTGATGAACGCTTTACTTCGAAAATGGCATTTCAAACCATGATCGATAGTGGATTAAGTAAAAAACAGCGTCAAAATAAAGGGTTAATTGATGAAATCTCAGCTACAATAATGCTTCAGGATTATCTTTCTTCAAACCGTTTTTAATTTTTACAGCTTTGCAGTTCCTTAACCTGATTTTTTTAGTAAAAACATAACTTTTATCATGTGATTTTAGTTTTTTTTTGCAATTATAAAAAGTACCTTTGCACTTTAAAAACAAATTACTGTTATGCCTGACAATACAATACGTTCCAATAGTGAAGTAGTGCTTATTGGAGCTGGAATTATGAGCGCAACTCTTGGATTAATTTTAAAAGAGCTGCAACCCGATATAAAAATTGAAATTTATGAGCGTTTAGATGTCGCTGCTGCCGAAAGCTCTGATGCTTGGAATAATGCAGGAACAGGACATTCAGCTTTTTGTGAATTAAATTATACCCCAGAGAAGGCTGATGGAAGTATTGATCCTAAAAAAGCAATTAGCATAGCAGAATCTTTCGAGATTTCGCGTCAGTTTTGGTCTTATTTAGTACAAGAAAATAAAGTACCGTCTCCAGATAATTTTATTAAAAGTGTTCCTCATATGAGTTTTGTGTGGGGAGATAAAAATGTCGAATACCTTAAAAAGAGATTCGAAGCTTTGCAAAGCAATCCTATTTTTTCTCAAATGGAATTTAGTACAGATTTTGAGAAATTAAAACAATGGATGCCACTTGTCATGGAAGGCAGAGAAGCTAATGAAAAATTAGCAGCAACCCACATGGAAATTGGTACCGATGTAAATTTTGGAGCTTTGACCAGAAGTATGTTTAATTATTTAGAAAAACTGGATGGTGTTTCTTTATACTTTAATCATGAAGTTAAAAAATTAAGACAACGCGAGGATAAATCATGGAGAATTAAAATCACTGATTTAACAAGTGGTCAAACAAGAAAAGCCTATACCAAATTCGTATTTATTGGTGCCGGTGGAGGTTCATTACCTTTACTGGAAAAAGCAAACGTTCCGGAAGGAAACGGTTACGGAGGTTTCCCGGTAAGTGGGCAATGGCTAAAATGTACCAATCCTGAGGTGATTGCTAAACATCAGGCAAAAGTATATGGTAAAGCAAGTGTAGGAGCTCCGCCAATGTCTGTTCCGCATATCGATACACGTGTAATTGATGGTGAGAAAGCACTACTTTTTGGACCTTTTGCAGGATTTTCGACTCGTTTCTTAAAGAACGGATCTTACCTGGATTTACCTTTATCAATAAAAGCAAATAATTTAATCCCAATGTTATCAGCGGGATTCCATAATATACCATTAACGAGATATTTAATTGAGCAGGTTCGTCAGTCTCCAAAGGACAGAATGAAAGCTTTACGTGAATATTTACCAACAGCACGTTCTAAAGACTGGAAATTAGAAAAAGCAGGACAACGTGTTCAGGTAATTAAAAAAGATGAAAAAGAAGGTGGGGTTTTAGAATTTGGTACAGAAGTGATCAATACTCAAGACGGAACATTAGCAGTATTATTAGGAGCTTCTCCTGGTGCATCGACTGCAGTTGCAATTATGATTGATTTGATTAGCAGATGTTTTACCAATCAAATTAAAACACCGGAATGGGAAGCAAAAATGAAAACTATGATCCCTTCTTACGGACAAACTTTAAATGATAAACCGGAGCTTTTAGCAGAACTTAGAAAACATACTTCTGAAGTTTTAAAACTAAATAATTAAGCTCAAACTTTTATAATATAAACAACAAATCCAGATGAATTAATCTGGATTTGTTGCTTTAAATTCTTCTGTGATTTTCAAAATCTTTTCGGCCAGATTACTCATCCAGATCAATTGTTCAATAACCATTTGAGCTTCCTGCATTTTGGCCTGGCGTGTTTCTTTATCCAGTTCGTCATCTTTAATTAAACGAGTAAAATTGACGCGTTTGAGTTCTTCAAATTGCAAAGTCACATCCTCCTTATCGAAAAAAGTATCTGTTAAAATAACTTCATTTCGTAAAATAGAAATCGCATGATCTAAGTTAGAAAGAATCGTTTTTATGATATAATTAAATGATTCTGAAGCTGATGTTGTCTGGTGCGATTGTATATAAGTCGATAATGACGCTAAAGCGGATAATATCGAATGATTTAGAACCACCAGTTTATTGACTAATGGTAACGTTTTTTGCTTCGATTTTGGCTCCTGCATCATACGCTGAAAAGAAGTCATTAAGTTTCCAATTTCAACAAAGGCATTTTTTCTTGCCAATCGGTATGAGGTTGGTATTTCGCCTTTTTTATTATAAAAATCAGCAATTTCTTTTAGATAATTTCTATTGGCCCTAATCGAATTTTCGATATGAATAGGCGTATTGATAAATTCCCAGGCCGGCCATAAAAATTGATTGGCCAAAAACGCTAAAGCGGCTCCGGCTAATGTATCTAAAACACGAAACTGAATAACTTCGACAATATTAGGGGTTAAAATTCCGTATATAAAAACTACATACATCGTAACAAAAGTGGCACTTATTTTATAATTAATCTGTGTAAAAGAAATACCAAGAAGCATACATATAATAGATAATATACTAAGCGCAACATGATTCTGTATTAAAGATACAATTCCAAAAGCTATTAATCCTCCAAGAATAGTTCCGAAGATCCTGTTATACGAGCGTTCTTTCGTTAAGCCATAACCCGGACGCATGATTACGACAATGGTTAATAAAATCCAATAGACGTTTTGAAAAGCTAAAAATTGCCCAATAGTAAAACCAATTAATATGGTAATGGTTAATCGTACGGAATGCCTGAAAATAGAAGAAGAAAAACTTAAATTTTCGATTAAAGTACGCAACGGATAATATTGAGGGGTTAAGAATTTTTCTAATTCTTTATCCTTATCCTTTAATTTAAAAGATTGCATCGCAAGCGAGAAAGCACGCTGAATAATTTTGATCTTACCAACCTGATTTTTAGCATATTTAAGCATATTGGTCAGCATTAAAACGCCTTCTGCAGCTTCTTCCTTACCTAAAGTTTTTTCGTAATCAAAAATGGCAAATTCAAGCGCATCAAGTTCATTTTTTAAATCATTTTTATCAACGTATACGCTAATAGTGTGTACGTTTTTAGAAAGCTTTTTCAATGTCGAAGCCAATTTATAGGCCACATTTTGATACGTTCTTAATACATCAGGATGTTTGGCGAATTTTTCGTGAAGTTTGCTGTGATCGAATGATGTGTATAAGGCAAGCTCCTGAATTTCGACCAAAGTAATAAAAACAAGCAGCATTTTTCGGTTTTGGCTCGTTGTTGCTGATGCATTTTGATTGCCAATAAGCATTCTTCTTAAATCCTCGTGAATTAAATTCAGATCGACCTGTGTGGCAAGTTGTTTTTCGATGATTTTCTGGCGATTGGCTTCCGGGCTCCATAAATCACCTCGTAATTTTAAATATTTTGCTGTTAATTTTATGCCTTCGGCAATTTGTAATTCGACATATTTATAAGGTTGTACAAAATGAAAAACCAATGAAACAACTAAATACAATATACCGCCAACAAATATAAAACCCGAATATTCAAAAGCTTCCCAGCCTTCATGCAAATGCCCGAATGATAATGAAATAGATAATAAAGCAGAGAACGAAACCAAAGTAGCACGCTGACCGTAAACAGAAATCATCGAGCATAAAAAAAGTAAACATCCCAAAAAAGGATAAAATAAATAAGGATAAGGGTACGCAAGATTTACTAATAAATTCACGCCCGAGACTATAAAAGAAGCTACAATAAGGCCTTTTATTTTATGACCTAAAGAGCTCGGAACATCACTGGGATAGGTATAGAAGGCTCCTAAGGCAATTGTAAAGCCTATTTCGAAATGACCTAGAAAATTCAAAATTAAAACAGGAACAACAGAAGCAATAGTTACTTTAGAGGCGTTTAGAAAAGAGGTACTGTTAGTAAATTTCGAGATACGATCAAGCATTATGGTAAGGTTTACAAACAAAAGTACGAATTGTACGAATTAATTTGGCATAATTATGGATGAGATTTTACGAAGCTGCTAAAAAATACGATATAATATATCTTTAGAATTATTCATTGACTATTTTTTACTATTTTTGCCAGCTGAATTATGAGAACGAAATTCAGGAGTTTTCATTAGATAAAATATAAAAAAAGACAAATGATTTTACCAATTGTAGGATATGGTGATCCTGTTTTAAGAAAAGTGGGTGAGGCGATTACGCCAGAATATCCAAACTTAAAAGAAACAATAGCAAACATGTATGAAACCATGTATAATGCTTACGGAGTAGGGCTTGCTGCCCCACAAGTGGGTATGTCAATTCGTTTGTTTGTTATTGATACAACTCCTTTTAGTGATGATGATGACTTACCTTCAGAGGAACAAAAAGATTTAAAAGGTTTCAAAAAAACTTTTATCAATGCTAAGATTCTTAAAGAAGAAGGTGAAGAATGGAGTTTTAATGAAGGTTGCTTGAGTATTCCTGACGTTCGCGAAGATGTTTACAGAAAACCAACCGTGACGATAGAATATTGCGAAGAAGATTTTGTAGTAAAAACAGAAGTTTTTGATGGTTTGATTGCAAGAGTTATTCAGCATGAATACGACCATATCGAAGGAGTTTTATTTACCGATAAAATATCCTCTTTGAAAAAACGTTTGATTCAAAAGAAATTAAAAAACATTACCGAAGGCAAAACGTTTCAGGAATATAGAATGAAATTTGCTGCTGCTAAAAAAGGGAGATAATTGATCTAAGAGAATTAGAATCAATAAAATATAATAAATCAAATTCTTAATACTAATTTTAATAAACATGAATTTAGAGAAAATTTTAGCCATTTCTGGGAAACCAGGTTTATATGTATTGAAAGTGCAAACTCGTACAGGCTTTGTGGCAGAATCATTGACAGACGGAAAAAAAATTACTGTTAACCTGAAAAGTAACGTTAGTTTATTATCAGAGATTTCAATTTATACTTACGACGGAGAAAAACCATTGACTGAAGTAATGCAGCGTATTGCTACTAAAGAAAACAAAGGTCAGGCAATTTCTCATAAAGAAGATAATACTACATTAGCGGCTTATTTTAAAGAAATTCTTCCTGATTATGATGAGGAAAGAGTTTATCCTTCTGATATTAAAAAAGTATTAAACTGGTACAATACACTTCAGACAAAAGGATTAGTAACTGATTTAGCTCCGGCTGCTGCTGAAGCTCCAGAAGAGACTCCGGTTGTTGAGGAAAAAACAAAAAAAGCGCCTGCTGCTAAAAAAGCAAAAGCTAAAAAAGAAGAATAGTAGTTTTACTGCATTCAAATATATTAATCCTGTTAAGATGTTTTCTTAGCAGGATTTTTTACTTTTACAGCATTCGTTACAATCCGAAAAAAATGTCATAAAATGAGCAGAGAACTTCAACTTAAAGCCTTCGAAAGATTATTAATTATTATGGATGAGCTTCGTGAGCAATGTCCGTGGGATAAAAAACAGACTTTACAGACCCTGAGACACCTTACGATCGAAGAAACTTATGAACTAGGAGACGCTATTTTAGATAATGATCTCAATGAAGTAAAAAAAGAATTAGGTGATTTGTTACTGCATATTGTTTTTTATGCGAAAATTGGCTCTGAAACTAATGATTTTGACATTGCTGATGTTTGTAATGAAATTTGCGATAAGTTAATTCATCGCCATCCTCATATATACAGTGATACTGTAGTAAAGGATGAAGAAGAAGTAAAGCAAAATTGGGAAAAACTAAAACTGAAAGAAGGTAAAAAATCGGTTCTGGAAGGTGTTCCAAGAAGTTTGCCGGCGCTGGTCAAAGCAAGCCGAATTCAGGATAAAGTAAAAGGAGTAGGTTTTGATTGGGAAGAACCACACCAGGTTTGGGATAAAGTACAGGAAGAATTAGAAGAATTGCAAGTAGAGGTAAAGTCAGGTGATCAGGATAAAATTGAAGCCGAGTTTGGAGATGTTTTATTCTCTATGATTAATTATGCAAGATTTCTAAACGTAAATCCTGAAGATGCTCTAGAACGCACGAATAAAAAATTCATAAAGCGTTTTCAATATCTCGAAAGTAAAGCCGGAGAGTTAGGAAAACCCTTAATGGATATGACTTTAGCTGAAATGGATGTATTCTGGAACGAAGCTAAAAAGCTGTAATTATTCGGCCATTTTCTTTAATGCTTTCACATTCTTAAGCATTATTTTTTTACCTACTAATTCAATCAAATTCAGTTTGTTAAAATCAGATAATAATCTGATACAGCTTTCTGTGGCAGTACCAATTATCCCTGCTAATTCTTCTCTTGTCAGTTGAACTTTCAGGGTTTTATCTGCATTTTCACCAAACGAGTCATGCAATTCCAATAAAGTTTCTGCCAGGCGTTGTTTTACGGTTTTCTGAACCAAAGCAATTTTATCATTTTCAGATTCTTTCAAATCTTCACACACAGATTGCATCAGGTTCATTGAGAACTGATTATTGTTATTAAAAAAGTGTAAAATTTCGGTTTTCGGAATAAAACAAACCTCCATATCCGCAACTGCTTTTGCAGATAAATTTGCAGGTTCATTGCTAATCATGGAGCGCTGACCCAAAAGTTCTCCTGATTGTACTAGTTTTACAATCTGATCTTTTCCGTTTGCACTTAATTTAGAGAGTTTCCCCACACCATCTTTTATACAAAAAACACCATTAGTTACTTCACCTTCTTCAAAAATGGATTCTCCTTTTTTAATTTTATAGGTAGTCTTGCTGTTAGCCAATTTTACAACCTCATCCTTATTAAGTGCTTTAAGAGAAGAAAGTTGTCGTACGATGCATTGATCACATTTATTCATGGCAAAAATATTTACTGCAAAATTAACCAATATAAGCATTCGAAGGCATTATTATTCCTAAAAAAAACGCATAAAAAAGCGAATATTGTTATTTAGCTATTTTGTTTTGTTAAATTTAGAATTCGATTTCTTGATAACATGATAAATATCATTTTTATCATCTCTAGTTTTTTTAACATTTGTTGTATCAAAAAAAACAAATTTTATGAGTGAGCAGAGTTGTTTTCATTGTGGGTTAACCATAGCTAAAAATGAGGAAATCAATTTTGATGAAAAGAAGTTTTGTTGCAACGGATGCAAAACCGTTTACGAAATTTTTAGTCTTCATGATATGACCTGCTATTATGATTTCGAAAAATCACCAGGCGCCACTCCGCAAGATATTAAAGGCAAATATGACTTCTTAGACAATGAAGCAATCCTGTCAAAAGTATTAGAATTTCAAGAAGGAAATACGGCAATAGTTTCATTAAATATCCCTCATATTCATTGTAGTTCTTGTATTTGGATTCTTGAAAACTTAAATAGAATTCAACCGGGAATAAGTATTTCACAAGTTAATTTTCCTGAAAAGAGAGTCCGAATTACATTCAATTCAGATCTTGTTTCCTTAAAAGCTATTGTCTACCTGCTAAGTTCTATTGGTTATGAACCTTACATTAGTTTAGAAAACTATGAAACAGGTAAAACAAATGTAGACAGAACTTTAACCTACAAATTAGGTGTTGCTTTCTTCTGTTTCGGAAATATAATGTTATTGTCTTTTCCGGAATATTTCGAGATCAAAGAATTTTGGTTAGATAATTACAAACCATTTTTTAGAATATTGATTTTCCTTTTGGCTTTGCCAAGCTTTTTATATTCGGCAAGCGGCTATTATGTTTCAGCCTATAAAAGTATAAAATCAGGAATGCTAAACATCGATATCCCTATTGCTCTGGGAATCATCGTGATGTTTATCCGCAGTACTTTTGATATTGTAATGAATTACGGGGCAGGATTTTTCGACAGTTTAACTGGTTTGGTTTTCTTTATGCTGCTCGGAAAAATGTTCCAGATTAAAACCTACAGTTTCTTGAGTTTCGAAAGAGATTTTAAGTCCTATTTCCCAATTGCAGTTACCAGAATAAATTCAGATACATCAGAAGAAAGTGTTCCTATTTACGATGTGCAAAAAGGGAATAGATTACTCATCAGAAATCAGGAATTAATCCCGGTAGACGGTATTTTAATTAGTGAAAAAGCCGAAATCGATTATAGTTTTGTAACCGGTGAAGCTGTTCCCATTACTAAAAAATCCGGAGATAAAGTTTTTGCCGGCGGTAAACAAATAGGTAAAGTAATCGAGATGGAAGTGCTGCACTCAGTCTCACAAAGTTATCTTACTCAGTTGTGGAGTAATGAGATTTTCCAGAAAAATGTGTTCCAAAAGCATAAAACGATTACCGATGCCATAAGCCGTTATTTTACTCCTATATTATTATTAATTGCTTTTGCAGGTTTTGGATACTGGATATTCATTGATGCCAATACAGCATTTAATGTTTTTACAGCAGTTTTAATTGTCGCTTGTCCTTGCGCATTGGCTCTGACAGCTCCTTTTACTTTCGGAAATATTCTCAGAATAATGGGCAAACAAAAAATGTATCTCAAAAATGCATTGGTCATCGAACAATTAGCCAAGGTAGATACTATTGTTTTTGATAAAACCGGAACTATCACCACCAATAAAAAATCAAATATTTCATACGAAGGAAATATCCTTTCTGAAGAAGATTATATTTTGATAAAAAATGTGCTTAGAGGTTCAAATCATCCATTAAGCCGTATGCTATATGATTTCTTATCAGAAACAAAGAAGGTTAAAATGGATGATTTTCAGGAAATAACCGGAAAAGGAATTTTAGCTTCTGCCAACAATAAAGTAATCAGAATTGGTTCTGCTGAATTTGTTGGAAGTTCAGGACCAGATGCATCGCAAATTGAAAAAACTGCGCTTCATATCAGGATTGATGACATTTATTACGGAAAGTTTACTTTTCAAAATCAATATCGTGAAGGCTTAGAAAACTTATTTTTTAATTTAAGCAAAACCTATCAGATAAAAGTGCTGTCAGGAGATAACGATGGAGAAAGGGCGAGTCTTCAGTCGATTTTACCTTTAGAAACCGAATTAATTTTTAATCAGAAACCTGAGCAAAAATTGGAATTTATCAGGAAATTACAAGAAAAAGGTCAAAATGTAATGATGGTAGGAGATGGGTTAAATGATGCAGGAGCATTGGCACAAAGTAATGTCGGGATCTCTATTTCTGAGAATGTCAATGTTTTTTCCCCAGCTTGCGATGCGATTTTAGATGCTTTAGAGTTTTCAAGACTCAATTATTTTTTAAAATTATCTCAAAAATCAATTACGATAATTAAGATGAGTTTTGTTCTGTCACTTCTTTATAATATCGTCGGACTCACTTTTGCGGTTACTGGTAATTTACTTCCATTAGTGGCTGCTATTATCATGCCTTTAAGTACAATAACCATTGTAAGTTTTGTGACTTTAATGTCTAACTATTTCAGTAACAAAAATTTAAAATGATTTATAAGTGATTTTTTTAAATTTAACATTACTCTGTAACTATGATAATTATCATATTTTAACAACAAGTAATCTGTTAATTTTGTTAACATAAATTTAAGGGTATGAGTGTTATTTATCTATTGATTTCAGTTAGTATTTTCGTCGCAATTTGCTTCTTTATTGCCTTTATTGTTGCTGTAAAATCAGGACAATATGATGATGATTATACCCCTTCAGTCAGAATGCTTTTTGACGATGAAACGAGAATTACCCCCCAGAATAAAAAATCAACAACAGAAGAAAAACAAGTATAATTATGGAAATGGAACAGTTTTATTACGACAACAAAATTGTAAAAAAATTCATTTACGCCACTATCCTCTTTGGGGTAGTAGGTATGTTAGTAGGGCTGACCTTAGCGGTTATGTACCTTTTTCCCAACATGACAGATGGTATTTCGTGGCTTAGCTACGGTCGTTTAAGACCTTTACATACCAATGCTGTTATTTTTGCCTTTGTTGGGAATGCTTTTTTTGCGGGTATGTATTATTCGCTTCAGCGATTGCTAAAAGCCAGAATGTTTAGTGATTTTTTAAGTAATGTCCATTTTTGGGGCTGGCAGCTTATTATTGTTGCTGCAGCAATTACATTGCCTTTAGGATATACTTCATCAAAAGAATACGCTGAGTTAGAATGGCCTATTGATATTGCTATTGCCCTTATTTGGGTAGTTATGGGGATCAACATGATAGGTACAATGTTGCGTCGTAGAGAACGTCACTTATATGTTGCGATTTGGTTTTACCTTGCCACATTTGTTACAGTAGCCGTTTTACATATTTTTAATAATATCGAAATTCCGGTATCAGCTTTAAAAAGTTATTCTGTTTACGCAGGTGTTCAGGATGCGCTGGTACAATGGTGGTACGGACATAATGCGGTTGCATTTTTTCTGACAACTCCATTTTTAGGTCTTATGTATTACTTCATTCCAAAAGTTGCAAACCGTCCGGTTTACTCTTATAGATTATCTATTATTCACTTTTGGTCTTTGATTTTTATCTATATCTGGGCAGGTCCACACCACTTGTTATATTCAGCTTTACCAAACTGGGCTCAAAACTTAGGAGTTGCATTTTCTGTAATGCTTATTGCCCCGTCTTGGGGAGGTATGATCAACGGACTTTTAACATTAAGAGGTGCCTGGGATAAAGTTCGTGAAGAGCCAGTTTTAAAATTCTTTGTGGTAGCTATAACAGGTTACGGAATGGCAACTTTTGAAGGCCCTATGCTTTCTCTAAAAAATGTGAATGCTATTGCGCATTATACTGACTGGATCGTTGCTCACGTACACGTTGGTGCATTAGCATGGAACGGATTTATGTCTTTTGGTATTATTTATTGGTTGATTCCAAGAATGACAAAAAGCTCATTGTTTTCAAAAAAATTAGCAAATTTCCATTTCTGGATCGGTACTTTAGGAATCATTTTGTATACTTTACCAATGTACGTGGCAGGTTTTCAACAAGCCTCAATGTGGAAACAGTTTAATCCTGACGGCACATTAACTTATGGTAATTTCCTTGAAACGGTTACTGCAATTATGCCATTATACTGGATGAGAGCAATAGGAGGTACTTTGTATCTTGTTGGGATGCTGACATTAGTTTACAATATTATAATGACTGTTAAAGCGGGTGATACTATCGAAGATGAATTAGCGCAGGCTCCGGCTCTACAAAGAATAAGTACTGGAAGATTAAAAGGAGAAAAATTCCATACCTGGTTAGAAAGAAGACCAATTCAGTTAACCATTTTAGCTACAATTGCTATTTTAATTGGAGGGATCATTCAAATTGTACCAACGATTATGGTGAAATCAAATATTCCAACAATATCAAGTGTTAAGCCTTATACACCTCTAGAATTAGAAGGTCGTGACTTATATATAAGAGAAGGTTGTGTAGGTTGTCACTCACAGTCAGTTCGTCCTTTTAGAAGTGAGGTAGAACGTTATGGTCCGCAATCAAAAGCAGGTGAGTTTGTTTATGATCATCCATTCTTATGGGGATCAAAACGTACAGGTCCTGACTTATTAAGAGTAGGTGGGAAATACAATGACAATTGGCATTTTAACCATTTCTGGAATCCACAAAGTATTTCTGCGGGTTCTATCATGCCAGGGTACAAATGGTTGTTTGATAATGGACCAATGGATATCTCGCTGACTCAAAAGAAAATGCAAGCCATGATTACGCTTGGGGTTCCTTATTCAGAAGCTGATGTTGCCAATGCTCAAAAAACATTAAGAACTCAGGCTATTGCAATCGAGAAAAGCTTAGAAAACGATCCTGACTTTGTAAAAAGTTATGAAGAAAGCAAGAAAAAAGCAGCTGCAAAAGGCGAAAAATTCGTTCCTATGAACGAGAGAGAAATTGTTGCTTTGATTGCTTATATACAAAGACTTGGAACTGACATTAAAGTAAAAGAGACTTCTAAATAACAGCATTATGTTTGAACAAATAAAACACAATATGGAGACTATTTCGGGTATAGCAATTTACCCGATACTTTCTCTCTTGATATTCTTTTTCTTTTTTGTTGGATTAGGCTTATGGGTATTCTCATATAAAAAAGAAAAAATACAGGAAATGAGTGAAATACCTTTAGATGAAGGGTGTAGTATAATTTCAAAAGATATTTAAAATGAAAAAGTTTTTCCCAGTATATTTAAGAGTACCGATTATTTTCTTCATCGTATTTGCTTTGATGGAATACTTTATAGATTCAGGCGACAGGCCGGCTTTTGTTAAGTATCCAATGGTTGCTGTCTTTTTATTGGTTTTTCTATTTATCCTTATTGCGATAGAAATTACCTTAAGTGCGGTGAACCGCATTATGTACCAATTGATGTCGCCGGAAGAAAAGGCAAAACTGGAATATGAAAAAAGTTTGAGTTTAACAGAAAGCACCTGGTATAAAGATTTAATGCAGAAGCTTACGAAAACCCAACCTATAGAAAAAGAAGGTGACTTGTTGATGGATCATGATTATGACGGCATCAAAGAGTTAGACAACAATTTACCGCCTTGGTGGGTGTATTTATTCTATATCTGTATTGTTTTTGGAGTAATTTATTTTGCCCGTTATGAGGTTTTTGGTGGAGATGATCAGGAGATGGAGCTTAAAAAAGAAATGGCTCAGGCAAAAATTGATGTAGATGAGTACCTGAAAACAGCACCGGATTTAATGGATGAGAAAACAGTTGTTTTACTAACAGATCCTGAAAATTTAGCTGCCGGTAAAGAAATATTTACAACCAACTGTGCTGCATGTCACCGTGCTGATGCCGGAGGCCAAATTGGGCCAAACCTTACCGATAATCATTGGATTTTGGGAGGAGGAATTAAAAATCTTTTCCATACCATAACTAATGGAGGTCGTGACGGTAAAGGAATGATTGCCTGGAAAGGAACTTTAAAACCAAAAGAAATTCAAAAAGTAGCGAGTTACATCCTGTCCTTACAAGGTAGTAACCCAAAAGATCCAAAAGAAGCAGAAGGCGAAATTTGGGTTGATGATAGTGCTCCAACAAAAGATACCACAGCAAGTACACCAAAGGATAATACTGAAGTTAAAAAATAATTACAAAAATCATGTCAAATTTACCAGACGAAGCTTTTAGAGATACCATCGGAACTATTGATGAAGGGGGTAATCGAAAATTTATTTTCCCTAAAAAACCGTCTGGTAAATTCTATGAATATAGAAAAATAGTTAGCTACATATTGTTAGCCATCTTAATTGCAAATCCGTTTATAAAAGTAAACGGAAATCAATTCATGATGTTTAATGTTATGGAGCGACGTTTTAATATTTTTGGATTTCCATTTTGGCCGCAGGATTTTTATCTCTTTGTAATTTCAATGCTTGTTGGTATTGTTTTTATAATTTTATTTACCGTAGTATTTGGAAGGATTTTTTGTGGATGGATTTGTCCGCAAACTATCTTTTTAGAAATGGTTTTTCGCAGAATTGAATATTGGATTGATGGTGATCGTGGCGCTCAGTCCCGATTAGCAAGACAGGAATGGAATGCAGAAAAAATTAGAAAACGATTAATTAAATGGACTATCTTTTTTCTGATCTCGTTTGGCATTGCAAATATTTTTCTGGCCTATTTAGTAGGCAGTGATCAACTTTTTTTAATGGTCGAACAAGGACCAATTGAGCAAGCAAGTAATTTTATTGCGCTTCTGATCTTTACCGGAGTTTTCTATTTTGTTTTTGTTTGGTTTCGTGAACAGGTTTGTATTATTGCCTGCCCCTACGGAAGATTGCAAGGTGTACTTTTAGATGATAAATCTATCAATGTGGCTTATGATTTTGTTAGGGGAGAAAAAGAAGCCGGTCGTGCGAAATTCAATAAGAAAGAAGACAGAGCTACAACAGGAAAAGGAGATTGTATTGATTGTCACCAATGTGTACATGTGTGCCCAATGGGAATCGACATTCGAAACGGAACTCAATTAGAATGTACCAATTGTACTGCCTGCATTGATGAATGCGATACAATAATGGAAAGTGTAGGTTTACCAAAAGGCCTTATTCGATACGCATCTGAAGATGAAATTGTAAAAAAAGCACCTTTTAAATTTACAGCAAGAATGAAAGGTTACACAGCTGTTTTGTTCATTTTATTAAGTGTTTTTGTTGGGATGCTGTTTTTACGAACCGATGTTCAGGCCGTTGTTTTACGTTTGCCAGGTCAGTTGTTTCAGCATAAAGGCGATATGATTAGCAATGTTTATACCTATAAAATCGTTAATAAAACGATGAAAGATTATCATGACATTCATTTTGAATTGATTGATCAAAAAGGAAATATTAAAAATGTTGGAAAACAGCATTTTAAAGTTTTAAAAGAAGGAATCTCACAAGGAACATTATTTATAGAAATTGATAAGGTTCTTTTGGAAAGCGATAAAACCAAAGTTAAAATTGGAGTTTATAACGGTACAGAATTACTCGAAACTACCACAACTAATTTTTTAGGACCACGAAGTTTTAATTAAAAATATACTATCATGAAAATAAATTGGGGAACCGGAATTGTCATAGCATTTGCACTGTTTATGAGCTTTATTTTATATTTTGTTTTCGAAGTGCAGTCGAATAGTAAGTATGATAATGATTTGGTTGTAGAAGAATATTACAAACACGATTCGCATTTTCAGGATGAAATGGCTCGAATTCAAAATGCTCATGATTTGCAGCAAAGACCTTCTGTTACCTATACAGAGAATGGTGTAAAAATAGCTTTTCCTGCCACTTTTGAAAGTGATAAAATAAAAGGTAACGTTTTATTATACCGACCTTCAAATAAGAAATTTGATTTTGATACTCAAATTGCTTTAACTAATTCGTCTTTGCTTATTCCGCAAAAGAAACTGATTAAAGGGCGTTGGGATGTTAATATGGAATGGGAATATAAGGGAAGAAAATACTTATCGAAAGAAGTAATTTACGTGAATTAATTTTAATACGTGTTTGCCACAGATTAGAATGATTTGCATGGATTTTTTGAAAAATTATTGATGTCAGGTTTGAAAATATAGTCCCTATGGGACAAATAATCATGGGGATTTATTTTTTACCAACATTTAATCTCTGTGAGATATAATCCGTTCGGATTTAGATATTGGTAGAAAGAACAAGCTACATTTAAAAAAGATGTCCCATAGGGGACTGCACAAATATTGATTGAATAAAACACACAAAACGTTGTAAAATCATTTTAGTCCAATTTTTCTGCGGCAAGATAATAATAAACAAATGTTATACTCAGCTTTCATATTAGGTTTAATAAGTAGTTTGCACTGCATCGGAATGTGTGGTCCAATTACTATGATGTTACCTGTAGATCATCAAAATGAAGCAAAAAAAGTTACGCAGATCATAACATATCATCTAGGCCGACTAACTGCGTATGCAACAGTTGGACTTATTTTTGGTTTATTAGGAAGAGGATTTTTTCTGGCGGGACTGCAGCAAAAGATGTCTATTTTTATAGGTTTGGCAATGATTCTTGTCGTTTTGGTTCCGGAGAAAGTTTTTTCAAAATACAATTTTTCAAAACCTGTTTATAAAATTATTTCCAGAGTAAAATCAGGTTTAGGAAATCAATTTAAAAAGAAAACCTATAAATCCCTTTTTACAATAGGATTATTAAATGGTTTTTTGCCTTGCGGAATGGTGTATGTAGCCTTATTTGGTGCCATCGCCATGCAGAGTGCCGGTTTTGGTGTATTGTATATGATTTTGTTTGGGTTAGGAACAATTCCTTTAATGACACTCGTTGTTTATGTCCATTCATTAATAAAATTGCCTTTCAGAAATAAAATCCAAAAGGCAATTCCGTATGTAGCTGTAATAATTGGTGTTTTATTTATCCTTAGAGGACTGGGATTAGGAATTCCCTATATTTCTCCGTCGAATATGAGTTTGTTTGTACAGGAAACTCCTAATTGTCATTAAACAGTCATCGAAAACAAGTTTGTTTGCGGTGATTTTCTTTTTAGATGTAAATCAAATGCCATACAAATATTTCGAACAAAAGGTCTTCCGGCTTCTGTAATGGTTATTTTACCTTCCCCGATTATAATCAACTGATCTTTTTCTATTTCTTTTAAGTCTTCTAGTACGTTAGGAATTTCTTTGAAGTATAAGGCTTCATCGCTCCAGGAAGTTTCAAATTCACAGGTTAAGTTAAGTATGTGTTTTCTAATAATTAAATCCTCATTGGTTAGGATATGTCCTTTTGCAACAGGCAATTTGTCTTCTTCTAATAATTGGTAATATTCTTCGATACTTTTTGTGTTTTGGGCAAAACTGTACCAGCTATCACTAATAGATGAAACTCCCAAGCCAATCATAAGCTGCGTTTTTGAGGCACTATAACCCATGAAATTTCGATGCAATTCCTTATTGGCTCTAGCTTTATACAAGCTATCAGAAACCAGCGCAAAATGATCCATACCAATTTCGTGATAACCATTTTGAGAAAGCATCTGTTTTCCTGTTTCGTATAGTTTTCTTTTTTCAGCATCTTTAGGAAGGTTCTCTTCATTAAATCCGCGTTGTCCGTTTCCTTTTATCCACGGTACATGTGCGTAGCTGTAAAATGCCAAACGATCCGGTTTTAAGGAATTTGTCTTTTCGACAGTATCAATTACGTTCTCAATCGTCTGAAATGGTAATCCAAAAATAATATCGTGACCTATCGATGTATAACCAATTTCTTTTGCCCAAAAAGTTACTTTTGCGACATTGTGAAAAGGCTGGATTCTATGAATTGCTTTTTGAACTTTTTCAGCATAATCCTGAACGCCAAAACTCACTCGGCGAAAGCCTAAATCGTATAGTTTTTTAAGTTGTTCGTATGTAGTATTGTTAGGATGACCTTCAAAACTGAATTCGTAATTTTTAGCTTTGTCAGCTTTAAAAAGTATAGCGTTTATAAGCAGCTCTAAATTGTTTGAAGAGAAAAATGTTGGCGTTCCTCCGCCTAAATGAATTTCTTTTATAAGGGGTTTTTGAGGTAATAAATTACAATACAAATCCCATTCTTTTAAAACTGCCTGTATGTAAGTTTCTTCAACCGAATGATTTTTTGTAATGCGTTTATTGCAGCCACAAAAGGTACACATGCTTTCGCAAAATGGTAAATGAATATATAAACTAATTCCGTTTTGAGCATTACTTTCTGAAAAAGATTTCTGAAAAGACGCTATCCATTCCTGAGTAGTAAAATCACTTTCATTCCAGTACGGAACTGTTGGATAACTTGTATATCTGGGACCTGGGACATTGTATTTTTGGGTCAGTGAGATTTTCATAAAGTCGGATTTTGTATAATTCAAAATTAGAATTTATGAATGAAGCAGAAAATGACAAATATCATGTATTTGCCAAAAAAAAGAGACTCACTAGGAGCCTCTTTTCTGAATTAAATAACTAACGTGAAATAGAATCTTGGATGATTTTAAGCCATTTTTTTGCAAACTGATGATCTTGATAGGCGCTTATCTGTTTGATGCGGTCATCATCAAAATCATAGAATGGTATTGTGATTTTTTTAGGAGTTTCTTTATCCTGAAATTCAAAGTCAATTTTTACGATGGTATCTGATGGTCCTTCAGTGGTTAAAACCAGTTTACAAAAGGAAACCGTTTTTAGATCTACATACATAGATTCTTGCTGATTAGGATTGAAATTCATCAAAATAAAACGTCTGTTTTTCTGATCTATTGTAAGTGTCTTGTTGCTTTGAGATTCAGTTAAATCAAAATCTTCCGGATGAGTTGGACTGAATTTCTTTTTTATGTTTAAAATTTTTGATTTGCTTGCAGCGCTCGTTCGTGCTGAAAAATATACAGGAATGGCTACTATGATCGCGATCACAATACCAATTATGGTTACACTTGTTTCCATGATTTAAAAAATTGGGTAAATTATTATGAAATATGACACCATTTTCAGGATAGAAAACAGCTCAACTTGTTAGGAAGATGTCTCCCTAAATTAAAATTTCATAAAATGCCTACCAAAAAAAATGGAAGGGATAGAGCATTAAAAGGACTTTTTTGCTCTGAGTTGCAAACTGATTTGCAAAGTTTGATGTTGATTTTACTGCTTTGTGCTGAGGAATCACCATCAATAAAGAATCAAACCATTTTGTTAAGATAGATGGATTCGATTTTATGTTTGCTGCAAATTGATAACTTGCCTGGGGTTGTATAAAAGCTAATGAATCGGCGTGATCTATGGAGAAATTAGTATCCGTTTTTTGACTTTCAGTTGTTTCAATAGAAGATTCGTTTGCCTGAACAGCAAAAAAAGCAACTATCAAAAGTGATATAAAAATAACGGTTTTACGAATCCAATTCATGGTGGCGAATTTAACTCATAAAATACAATTAAAGAAATTTTAAAGAATTAATTAACTTTAAAAGTAGGTTATTATTTATCCTCACTAGATAATTGTACTATTGAGGATAAATGAAGTTATTGTTGCATTTTGAAATAATAATCAGCAGAGTGTTTTCCGCTTCCGTAAAACAGGAAGAAAACACAAACTAAAAGTACTACTATAGCCAAAATTAAACTTTCAGAGTGCATATGTCCCATAAAATTGATGAGAATCGCACCAAATAATATTGGCAATTGGGCTGCGATTGCCCAACGGGTTAGTAATCCGAAAAAGATCATAATACCACCAATCATATGCGCTGGTGCAATGTAATGTAAAAGAAACATTCCGCCGCCAAACTGATCAATTGGAGAAATTAAATCATGTAAATACTGAATGTTGGTTACAAATGAAATTCCTTTCATAAATAAAAATACACCCAAAACAATACGTACTAAATCAACCGGTAAATAAGTGTGCGCATTTGCCCACTTATTTAAACTTTTTACATTTTCCATGATACTACGTGATTAAAAATTACATCTAAAGTTACTACTTTTTAATGAGATATTTATTTATAAGTACTTGAAAGTAAGATTTTTGTATTTTTTTAACGTAATTTGAAAAATGCAGGAATTCTTTAAACCTGAATAACGCCTAAATTAAATTGTTTTTGAATAGGAGCGTGGTTGGCAGCCTCAATTCCCATAGAAATCCAGGTACGGGTATCCAGAGGATCAATGATAGCATCTGTCCATAATCTTGAAGCAGCATAATAAGGTGAAGTTTGTTCATCATATCTTGCCTTGATCTTATTGAATAATTCAGCTTCTTTGGCTTCGTCTACAATTTCTCCTTTTGCTTTAAGCGAAGAAGCTTCGATTTGGGCTAAAACTTTTGCAGCCTGAGTTCCTCCCATAACGGCAAGTTCTGCACTTGGCCATGCAAAAATTAATCGTGGGTCATAGGCTTTTCCGCACATGGCATAATTTCCTGCTCCGTAAGAGTTACCCACAATTACGGTAAATTTTGGAACAACCGAATTACTTACAGCATTCACCATTTTTGCACCATCTTTTATAATACCGCCATGCTCCGATTTTGATCCTACCATGAAACCGGTAACATCCTGAACAAATACTAACGGAATTTTTTTCTGGTTACAATTGGCAATAAATCGAGTGGCTTTGTCAGCGCTATCAGAATAAATTACACCCCCAAACTGCATTTCGCCTTTTTTGGTTTTAACTACTTTTCTTTGGTTGGCCACAATTCCTACCGCCCAGCCATCGATTCTGGCATAACCGGTAATAATGGTTTGACCGTAACCATCTTTATAGGCTTCGAACTCTGAATTATCAACCAAACGATTGATGATTTCCATCATATCGTATTGCTCGTTTCGGGCTTTTGGTAAAATTCCGTAAATGTCTTTAGGTTCTAAGGCAGGTTTTTCAGATTTGATTCGGTTGTAACCGGCTTTATCATAATCACCTATTTTATCTACTATATTTTTTATTTTATCAAGAGCGTCCTTATCGTCTTTAGCTTTATAATCAGTTACGCCGGAAATCTCACAATGTGTTGTCGCGCCACCTAAAGTTTCGTTATCAATAGTTTCACCAATGGCAGCTTTTACCAAATAACTTCCGGCAAGAAAAATACTTCCGGTTTTATCCACGATTAAAGCTTCGTCGCTCATAATGGGCAAGTAAGCTCCGCCGGCAACACAACTGCCCATAACAGCAGCAATCTGGGTAATGCCCATACTGCTCATTTGTGCATTGTTTCTAAAGATGCGGCCAAAATGTTCTTTGTCAGGAAAAATTTCATCCTGAAGAGGTAAATAAACCCCTGCACTGTCTACCAAATAAATAATAGGCAATCTGTTTTCCATGGCAATTTCCTGCGCACGAAGATTTTTCTTTCCGGTAATAGGGAACCAGGCACCAGCTTTTACAGTAGCATCATTGGCCACAACAATACATTGTTTGTTTCTTATGTAGCCTATTTTGATAACAACACCGCCAGATGGGCAACCACCATGTTCAGCATACATTCCGTCTCCAACAAAACCTCCAATTTCAATACTTTTTGAGCCTTCGTCAAGCAAATAAGCGATACGTTCGCGCGCTGTCATTTTTCCTTCGGCATGTAATTTTTCTATACGTTTTTCACCTCCGCCCAATTTTACTTTGGCAAATCTTTGTTTTAAGTCAGAAAGTAATAGTTTATTGTGATCTTCGTTTTTATTGAAGTTTAAATCCATGGTATATTGTGGTTTTTACAAAATAGTGTTGGCTAATTTACAAAATCAATTGAAATCCACATAATAAAAATGTTTTCAGATATAATAAAAAGTAATTAATGATATTTTAAAAATAAGATGGGTTTAATGAGAAATAAATGAATTTATAGTCTTTATAAATTCAATTTTTGTTTTAGACGAGCTAAATACAAATGCATGCTTAATCATATTTTTTGCCTTAATTTGTTGTTTCATACCAATTAGTATTCTTTATGTCTAAAGCTGCCAATACCCGACTTACAATTCTTCAGAAAGCATTTGAATTGATTTATTCAAAAGGATATCAAACCACCAGTATTGATGATATTATTGCCACCACGCAAGTTACAAAAGGCGCGTTTTATTACCATTTTAAGACCAAAGATGAAATGGGAGTTGCAATTATTGAGGAAATCTTGAAACCTGTGATGCTGGAAAGTTTTATAAAACCTATCGAAAACTCACTTAATCCTGTTGATGATTTGTACAATATGATCTCTTATTTACTTCTTGAAGATCCTTTTTTGCAAATAAAGTATGGTTGTCCTGTTGGAAATTTAACCCAGGAAATGACACCCTGGAATAATCAGTTTAGTGAAGCTTTGCTGGGATTAATTAATCAATGGAAACAAACTATCGAAAAAACGATTTTAAATGCTCAGCAATCTGATTTGATCAAAAAAGAAGTTAATGGGGAACAAGTAGCTTTTTTTGTAATGTCAGGATATTGGGGAATACGAAATTTTGGAAAAATTCAGAATAGTAATTCGTGTTATATTATTTATTTAAAGGAGCTTAGAAGTTATTTGAATAGTTTGAAATAAATTTTTATGCTAAAACATACTATCTGGTATGTTTTTTAAATATATTTGCATTGTCTTAATTTTAAAACAATGTATACAACGCTATTATTTTGCCATTCGATGCTGCGGTGGTTTGTTTTAGGAAGTTTATTCTACTCGATTTTTATCGCTTACAAAGGTTATTGGTTACAATTATCTTTCACTAAAAAAGATAATGCTATACGGCATTGGACGGCAACTATTGCTCATATTCAATTGATTTTTGGAATATTAATTTATATGCAAAGTCCGATTGTAAAATACTTTTGGGCAAATTTCGCCACAGCTGTTCAAAATATTGATGCCGCTTTTTTTGCATTGATTCATATTTTATTAATGCTTGTTTCTATTGTTTTAATAACAATTGGTTCAGCTTTGGCAAAAAGAAAAGAAAGTGATCGCGATAAGTTTAAAACCATGTTAGTTTGGTTTTCTATCGCGCTAATAATCATTTTTATAGCAATTCCGTGGCCCTTCTCATTTCTTGCAAACCGACCTTATTTTAGATAATTATGAAAAATTTACTGCAAACCAATACCGGACGATTACGAATCATTGGGTTTCTGGAAGGAACCTCTCTTTTAATCTTACTTTTTATAGCAATGCCTATGAAGTATGTATTTGAAATGCCTTTTCTAACCAGACCCGTAGGAACCATTCACGGCGCTTTATTTTTACTTTTTATTTTTAATACGCTGAGTGTTGGTGTAGAGCAAAACTGGAATTTTAAAGACACCACCTGGAAAGTACTTTTAGCGTGTGTTATACCTTTTGGAACTTTCTATATTGATTCTAAAATTTTAAGTAAAATTAAAAACCAGCAATAACTATGATTTTTGTATTTAAAACAAATGTTGATAGTATATCAAAAGTAAAAAAGATAACGCCTAAACTGAATCGGTTATTTCCTAATTCGAAATGGAATTTTGATCTGGAAGATTGTGATAATATTTTACGTTTTGAGTGTAGTGAGAATATTATCCAAAAAGTGATTTTTTTAATGAAAGTCGTAGGCTTTGAGTGCGAGGCCTTATAAAACAAAAAAAAACAGAAGCAAGCTTCTGTTTTTTTATATAAAAATGTGTGTTTTATTTTTTTGAATCGCAAACCATTCTTTTCAAAATAGCCCATTGTTTTAATGCATCGCGAGCTTCGACAGCAGGATATCCTAACATTGTTTTTCCTGCAGGAACATCTCCAGTTACACCAGAACCTGCACCAACAATAGCACCGTCTCCAATAGTAGTATGATCTTTTATAGAAGCACTTCCGCCAATAATTACGCCATTTCCTAAAGTTACTGAACCGGCTAAACCGCTATTTCCGGCCATAATACAAAATTTACCTAATTTACTATTATGTCCAATTTGTACTAAATTATCAATTTTACAACCATCTCCTAGTACTGTAGAACTGAATTTACCGCGGTCTACACAAGAATTCGCTCCAATTTCAACTCCATTTCCTATGATAACATTTCCAATTTGTGGAATTTTTACCAAACCTTTTTCACTACAAGGACGGAATCCAAAACCATCAGCGCCAATTGTTGCATTTGGATGAATGATACAATCGCTGCCTATATGACAACGTTCACGAATTACAGTTCCCGACCAGATAATGGTATTTTTACCAATAGTACATTCGTCTAAAATAGTAACATTTGGGTAAATTGTAGCGTTTGCACCAATTTCGACTTTTGGACCAATATAACAACCTGCACCAATTCTGGCGCCTTCACCAATAATAGCTGTTTCATCAACATTGGCCGATTTATGGATATTATTACGAAATATTGGGGTAGGCGGAGCAAAAAGTGCTAAAATTTGAGACATTGCCAAATCAGCATTTTTTACTTTTATAAAAGCACGATTATCTCCAGGTTCAATCGAAATGTCTTCGTTAACAACTGCAATTGAGGCTTTTGAAGCTTCCCAGAATTTTTCATATTTTTTATTTCCTATAAAAGAAATTTCAGAAGAGGTGGCTTTTTCTAATTGTTCTGTTGCTGTAATGCTTTGCGAAGTCGTGCCGTAAATTACGCCATTAATAACTTCATTAATTTCTTGAATTGAATAGGATTTCATCGAATGATTTTAATTGTTTTAGGGGTTATTTCGCACCAAATAAAATCAATTAGATTTAAATTACCTAATCTTATTTTGAACTTTTTTAAATAGTATTTTAAATAATAGTTTAAATATTACAATTTTAACAGTAATTCTATTAATTTTTTGATTGATTTCGAATTCCTGAGAGTACAACAGCTTTTAAATTCGTGTCTTTTGTAGGTTTTTAGGTGTCAATATACAGACTTTTAAATCGTAATGATCCAATAAATTGGTGTACACTTATCTTGTTTTAAATCAATGGATTTTAAGGTGTTTTCGATAGTAAATAGCCATTTTAAACGCTCATTAAAGCATCATGTTATTTTGTAGGTTTCTTTGGCTTTGATTTAGAGAAGGTTTTTTTGCTGATTTGTAGCAGTTATTTAAATCAAATAAGAGAAATGAAAGGTTGCTTTTTGATTTTTTTGAATGTATTTTTCAATTTAATTTTTAAAAACAGTAAAATTGGTAAGTTAAATCTTAAGGTCAATAGGGAATGTATTTCCTTATGAAGTTAAATTGAAAGCTCTTTTTTAAATTTTATTCTCATTTTAAAATGAAATTATAATAAAAAAAGCGATTCACTTTAAATTATAAGGAATCGCTTTTTAGATTTTTTATTCTTTTATTTTAGAAAGAGAAATAGCATTAATGCAATAACGCAAACCGCTTGGTTCAGGGCCATCAGGAAAAACATGTCCTAAATGTGCGTCGCAGGTATTGCAAACCACCTCAACACGGATCATTCCGTATGACTTGTCTGCATGGTAAGCAATAGCATTTTCTTTTAGCGGTTGTGTAAAAGACGGCCATCCTGTTCCTGATTCAAATTTTTCACTTGCATCAAAAAGTAAAGTGCCACAACATTTACATTCATAAATTCCCGGATCGAATAAACTGCAAAGTTCAGAGCTAAAAGATCTTTCAGTACCTTTTAATCGTGCTACCTGAAATTCTTCCGGCGTTAAAAGCTGTTTCCATTCATCCGGTGTTCTCTCGACTCTTTTATCCGGAGCCGGATTTCCTTTATTTGTAAAACGAATTATATCTGCCCATTTTATCATAACTGTAATTTTAAATTTAAAAAAGATTGAATAAAGTTACTACTCTTTTATATAACAAAAAGTAATAAGAATAAGTACCGTTACTTATAAAAGTAAATAATTAATTAATTATCAAAAGGATAATTTTCGTATCGTTTATATTCTCCGGTTTCGCAATTTATTTTAACCACATAATGCTTAAGGTTTCTGGGAACTAAATCATCTGGAAGTGTTCCCGATTCAGTTTCTTCACCAAATATGTAGTAACTGTTTTTTGGGCCCAGCTCAATTCCATCCGTTGTGGTGGATCTAAAAACCTGATCTTTTCTTTTTTCTTTCAGGATACGATCTGCATCTTTTATTTTTATTTTGCATTTTTTAGCA
Source organism: Flavobacterium sp. SLB02 (assembly GCF_009664855.1). GTDB lineage: Bacteria > Bacteroidota > Bacteroidia > Flavobacteriales > Flavobacteriaceae > Flavobacterium. The sequence goes on along the minus strand of NZ_CP045928.1, from coordinate 3,429,373 downwards.
AAACCATAATATTCTACACTATCAGATACGCTAATTTTCTTAATATGTTTCGATACTTCGGGATTAATCCAACCGTGTTCCCTGAAAAGTACCGGTCGTAAAAAAACTTCATTGTTAATTGTAGGATTATCAGAAAATCTACAGTCATTACTTCCAACATAGCCCGTCATTCCGTAATGTAAGTAAGCATAATGATGATAGCCCGAAATATAATAATGCAATTTGTTTTGTGTGGTAACTACAATTGTGTCTGTTTTCAAAAATGTTTTATAAGGAATATTGATGGATTTATATTCATCATAACTGGTTCTTTTATTGAACCCATTTTTAATTAATGTGTCATGAATTAATTTTCCGTCTCTTAGTATCTGAAACTTAAGAATATTAATCTCATTCTTTTTGAATTTTGCTAACTGAATCTCGGGTTGTTCAGTAATAAGTTTGACTGTATCGCATTCTTTTGAGAACTCCACTGCATCAATTTCTGCTTGTTTTTTTCGGTGATCTGATGACCAAAAGAACCAACCAATCATTATTGCTACCAGAGTAATAAAAACACCTATTATTACTAAACAACCTTTGATATATTTATTCATTTATTTATTCTTCCTCTTTTTGCCCCATCATCATTAAAAATGCTTTTAGGAAAGGATCGATATTTCCGTTCATAACGCCATCGACATCGCTGGTTTCATAACCTGTACGAACGTCTTTTACTAATTTATAAGGCTGCATTACATAATTACGTATTTGCGAACCCCATTCGATTTTCATTTTTCCGGCTTCGATATCGGCGCGTTGTGCCTGCTGTTTCTTCAATTCGATTTCATACAATTGCGAACGTAACATTTGCATGGCACGTTGTCTGTTGTCTTGCTGAGATCGTGTTTCAGAACATTGAATCTGAATTCCGGTTGGTTTGTGTACCAGTTGTACTTTGGTTTCAACCTTATTCACATTTTGTCCTCCGGCTCCACTAGATCGGGAAGTTGTGATCTCGATATCGGCAGGATTAATGTCAATTTCGATACTGTCATCAACAAGCGGATAAACATATACAGATGCAAATGAAGTATGACGTTTGGCATTACTATCAAAAGGAGAGATTCGAACCAAACGATGTACGCCATTTTCTCCTTTTAAATATCCAAAAGAATAATCGCCTTCAAACTCCAGAGTAACCGTTTTAATTCCGGCAACCTCACCAGCCTGAAAGTTCAATTCTTTTATTTTAAAACCATAACTTTCTCCCCACATCATATACATACGCATTAACATTCCGGCCCAGTCACAACTTTCCGTCCCGCCGGCACCAGCAGTAATTTGCACTACGGCACTTAAGCTGTCACCTTCGTCTGAAAGCATGTTTTTAAACTCGATGTTTTCGATATGAGCTTGTGTCGTATTGTAATGTCCGTCTAATTCTTCTGCAGAAAGTTCTCCTTCTTTATAAAAATCATACGCGAGTTGCAATTCATCTGTAAGTTCGATGGCTTTGTTGTAATCTTCGATCCATTTTTTCTTGTTTCGAAGGTTTTTTACAATGACTTCTGCTTCTTTTGCATTGTTCCAGAAGTCTGGTGCGAAGGTTTTTTCTTCTTCGTTGGCAATTTCAATTAGTTTGGCATCAACGTCAAAGATACCTCCTCAACGCACCAAGGCGCTCCACAATACCTTTTATTTGTTCGGTAGTTGTCATAAATTAATAATGTTTTATTTGTTTTTTGAATATTACATTAATTACTAATTTGTCAAAAAAGAGTTCACTAGTAAAATGTAATTTTGTTGTACAAAAATAAGATATAGTTTTTATATTATCGTATTAATTTTAACATATAAAAAACGAGTTTAAAAAGTCTTTGAATTAAATAAGCGACAGAAGATAATTTGTTTTTTAATAATTGTTTAATGAATCTATACATCAGATAAAAAAATGTTTTATTCCTATTATAGTTAAGAAAAAAATGCATTTTTTTTTAGTTTATTTTGGTAATACAATTTAAGGCTGATTATCAGCTGTTTGCTTATTTTTGATAGGTTGTAAATAAACCGTAATTATTTCTGCTAACAAATTGGTTTTTAAAATTATAAGCCAGTTTTAGAATATTAATGTTAGTTTTATATGATTTTTGTGAATATTACGTTAATTTAGTTTAATTGTATTTACAAGTTAAATTTTAGCAAAACTTGCCAAGAATAACTATCAGTAATACGTAATTTTGCTGTACAAAAAAGATATACTTTTTAGAATATGGAGATAAATTTAATTAGCGATACTATTACCAAACCTACCAACGAAATGTTGCAGTATATGTTTAACGCTCATGTTGGCGATGATGTATACAGACAGGATCCTACAGTTATTGAGTTGGAAACCAGAGTCGCTGAGTTTTTTGGTATGGAGGCCGGACTGTTTTTTCCATCAGGAACTATGGCTAACCAAACCGCTATAAAATTACATACACAGCCCGGAGAGCAATTAATTGCAGATAAATATGCCCACGTTTATAATTATGAAGGTGGAGGAGTTTCGTTTAATAGTGGCGTTTCTTGCTGCTTATTAGATGGAAATCGAGGTATGATTACGGCAAGTCAGGTTGCGGCAGCGATTAATGATCCGGAGTTTTATCATAGTCCGTTAACGAGTTTGGTTTGTGTAGAAAATACAACCAACAAAGGAGGCGGGGCTTGTTATGAACTGGAAGATTTAAGAGAAATAAAAAAGGTTTGTGATACCAATAATTTGAAATTCCACCTTGATGGAGCTAGAATTTGGAATGCATTGGTGGCTAAAAGACAAAATCCGAAAGATTTTGGTGCTATTTTCGATACTATTTCGGTTTGTTTATCAAAAGGATTAGGAGCTCCAATTGGCTCAATTTTGTTAGGAAGCAAAGCTGATATTCACAGAGCGTTGAGAATCAGAAAGATACTAGGTGGTGGAATGCGTCAGGTAGGTTATTTGGCTGCAGCCGGATTATATGCATTGGCTAATAATATCGAACGATTGGCAGAAGACCATAGAAGAGCCAAAGAAATTGCTGCAATTTTAAGCACAAAACCCTGGGTGTCGCATATTGAACCAGTAGAAACCAATATTTTGATTTTTTCATTGGCAGAAGGTTACAGTGACCAGCTTTTGATTGAAAAATTAAAACTAAAAAATATTTTGATAAGCTCAATGGGACATAATAAACTTAGAGTTGTCACGCATTTAGATTATAAAGAAGTCATGCATACTTATGTGATTGAAACGCTTCAGAAGTTTTAGGAAGAAGGTTCAAAGTTGCAAAGGTTTTTATGTTAGGTTTATTTAAACTTAAAAGATTGTTTGAATCAAAAAAAAAGCAGGATTTAAATCCTGCTTTTTTAATTATTTACTTTATCAATAATCACCAGATTGTCATCAATTGATGAATTTGAGGTGAGTTTGAAATATTTATATTCTTTAGTTAAAATGTTGAATTTTACAAGAGAAAAATACCCGTCTTTAACCATATAACAAACATATTCGTTTGTTGATTTGTCTAAAAATCCAGAGCCATTTTGCATACCATTTCCTAATCCTTCAGTGCTTAAAAAGTCTTCATAAGTGTAATCGATAAGATTAATTTTGGTAATCGTTACACCAGCAGTTCCAGCTATATTTTTCAAACAATATACAGTGTTGTTATCGTATACGGCAGCTTTTGAAAAAGTAAATTTTGAGTTTTTAAATAACACTTTTTTGGCTGTATTATTTTCTACATCAATTTCAAAAGTATCTGTAGTAGGGTAAGAGCTATAGATTTTGCTGCCATTAAAAAAGTTTGAAATCGATGCTGTCTGATCAAAATTTAAACCTTTATAGGTGACTTCAAATGTATTTGGATCGATTTTTACAAAATAAGAATTGTCTTTAAATGTGCCAAGATAAGGAGTTCCAAGAACTATTCCGTAAAGTATTTTTTTTGAATCATCCCAGTTTAAAGAAACCATAGTGGGTTCCTCGCCCATTATTTGACTTGGATAAATTAATTTTTTTGAAGTCGTAGTTTTGGTATTTCTGTCAAAAATAAAAAGTTTATCATTGGGAGGATAATGCTCAATTAAAAATATTTTTTCAGAATTTGAAACAATCGTACTTAAGTTAATCGTATTTGATGTTAAGCCTTCAAATTGTGCATATGGCGTTAATTTACCACTGTTGTTTCCGATCTTGTTAATCTTTCCTGAAAAATTTACAGATAAATAACTAAAGTCATCTTTAACCAGTTCATTATTTGTGGATGGTGAATCACTGGAACAGGAAAATAAAAATAAACTGGCAAAACTAGTTGCCAGTGTTTTGAAGGTTAATTTCATGTTTAAAGTATCTTACTTAAAAAGATTATCCATTCCCGGAATCATAGGCATATCCATTTTTGCAACAGCATCAAGTTCTTGTTCGTTAACGCTTGTAGCTCTTTCTATTGCTTTGTTTAGCGTTACAACTAAGTAATCCTCTAATTGTTCTTTATCTTCAAGCAAAGAATCATCAATAGAGATCGATTTTACTTTTCTATTTGCAGTTAATGTTACCTTTAGTAATCCGTCAGCGCTTTGTTCATCAATCAAAACAGTATCTAAACGTTTCTTAGTATCTTCAATTTTTTGTTGGGTTTCTTTAAGTTTACCCATCATTCCCATTAAATCCATTTTTGTTGATTTTTTAAATTGTTTCGTACAAAATTAGTATATTGCTTTATGATATCAATAGAATATTTTATGAAAAAATTAATTTGGTTCTATTGTCTTTGTAGTATTTTTGCTCCTTCGTATTTAAAAACTAATGCTTAATCAATGCAAAACGATATAATGGCTCCACAAGCCAAAGAAATTCCTAAATCATTAAAAAAACATAAAGAAACAAGAATTGACAATTATTTTTGGTTAAATGACCGCGAAAATCCTGAAGTTATTGATTATCTGAATCAGGAAAATTCATATTACCAGAGTATGACATCGCATACAAAAGATCTTCAGGAAAATTTGTATGAAGAGATGAAAGGCAGAATCAAAGAAGATGATTCATCAGTTCCTTATTTTTATAATGGTTATTATTATATCACTCGTTTCGAAACAGGTCAGGATTACCCAATATTTTCGAGAAAAAAAGGAAGCCTTTCGGCAGATGAAGAAGTTTTATTCAATTGCAATGAATTGGCCAAAGGGCATGCTTACTTTAAACTGGGAGGTTTAAGCGTAAGTCCGAACAACAAATTTGTCAGTTTTGGAGTAGATATAGTAGGAAGAAGAATTTACACTATTCAGGTTAAAAATTTAGAAACAGGAGAGATTTTAGCAGATAAAATCGAAAATGCAACGGGAGGTTCAGTATGGGCAAATGACAATAATACTATTTTTTATACCAAACAAGATGAGGTTACTTTAAGAGCCGATAAAGTTTTTAGACATAAATTACATACAGCTTCAAAAGAGGATGTTTTGGTTTTTAATGAAACTGATGATACTTTTAATGTTTCTGTAAGTAAAGAAAAGTCCAGAAAGTATATCGTGATTGGTTCAGGAAGTACTTTGACAACGGAATACAGAATTTTGAATTCTGATACTCCTGATGGAGAGTTTGTTGTGTTTCAGCCTCGTGTACGTGGTTTAGAATACAGTATTTCTCATTTTGAAGACTCATTTTACATTTTGACGAATAAGGACAAGGCGACTAACTTTAAGTTGATGAAAACGCCTGAAAATAAAACTGGAAAGAAAAACTGGGTAGATCTTATTCCGCATCGTGAAGATGTTTTGTTAGAAGATATCGAAATTTTCAAAAATTATCTGGTCGTAGAAGAGCGCTCAAACGGATTAAATCATATTCGCATTATGCCGTGGAATGGTGAAGAAGATTATTACCTTCCTTTTGGCAGCGAAACATACAACGCTTACACGACAACCAATATCGATTTTGATACAGATGTTTTACGTTATAGCTATCAATCGCTGGCAACGCCTTCGTCTGTAATCGATTTTAATATGAAAACTAAAACCAAGGAAATCCTTAAGGAGCAACAGGTTTTGGGCGGAAAATTTGATAAAGAAAATTATATTGAAGAGCGCGTTTGGGCAACTGCCAGAGATGGTGTAAAAGTGCCTATTTCGATGATTTACCGTAAAGGATTACAGAAGGATGGTAAAAATCCGTTGTTGCTTTACGCTTACGGATCGTACGGAATTACAATGGATACTTATTTCTCTTCTACACGACTTTCTCTGCTAGACCGTGGTTTTGTTTACGCCATAGCACATATTAGAGGCGGGGAAGATTTAGGAAGACAATGGTATGAAGATGGAAAACTGTTAAAAAAGAAAAATACCTTTACAGATTTCATTGATTGCTCTAAATTTGTAGTTAACGAAAAATTTACATCTCCTGAACATTTATATGCTGAAGGAGGATCTGCAGGAGGACTTTTGATGGGCGTAATTATAAATGAAGCTCCGGAATTATATAACGGGGTGATCGCTCAGGTGCCTTTTGTTGATGTTATCACAACAATGTTAGACGACAGTATTCCGTTAACAACTGGAGAATACGATGAATGGGGAAACCCAAACAATAAAAAATATTACGATTATATGTTATCTTACTCACCGTATGATAATGTAAAAGCGCAAAACTATCCAAACATGTATGTTTCTACCGGATTGCATGATTCTCAGGTACAGTACTGGGAACCAGCTAAATGGGTGGCGAAGTTAAGGAATCTAAAAACAAATAATAATCTTTTATTTTTAGATACCAATATGGATGCCGGGCATGGCGGAGCTTCTGGACGTTTTGAGGCTTTAAGAGACTTAGCAAAGGAATTTAGTTTTTTATTAGATTTAGAAAAAATTAAAAGCTAATTAGAAATTTTTTGTTAAATTTGCAACCTATCAAGGGTATTTAAAAATACCTTCGATTAACTATTTTTTTATGAAAGAAGAAATAAACGCTTATAATAATGTTTTAGAGTTAATAGGTAATACCCCACTTATTAAGCTAAATAAAATTACCGAAGAGTTAGAAGGTAATTTCTACGCAAAGGTAGAAGCTTTTAATCCAGGACATTCCTCAAAAGATAGAATAGCGTTATATATTATCGAAGAAGCTGAGAAAAAAGGAATCCTGACGCCAGGTGATACTATCATTGAAACGACATCAGGAAATACGGGTTTTAGCTTAGCAATGGTAAGCATTATAAAAGGGTATAATTGTATATTGGCAGTAAGCTCAAAATCATCGAAAGATAAAATTGACATGTTGAGAAGTTTAGGAGCAAAGGTTTATGTTTGTCCTGCACACGTTTCGGCAGATGATGAGAGATCTTACTATAACGTAGCCAAACGTTTGCACGAAGAAACAAAAGGCTCAGTTTACATTAATCAGTATTTTAATCAATTGAATATTGATGCCCATTATAATACTACAGGTCCTGAAATTTGGGAACAGACAAAAGGACAAATTACACATCTTGTAGCTTGTAGCGGAACGGGAGGAACAATTTCCGGAACTGCAAAATTCTTAAAAGAGCAAAATCCAAATATTAGAATTCTAGGTGTAGATGCTTTCGGGTCAGTTTTAAAGAAGTACCACGAAACAAGAGAATTCGATAACAAAGAAATTTATCCGTATCGTATAGAAGGTTTAGGTAAAAACCTGATCCCGTCTGCTACAGATTTTGATATCATCGACAAGTTCATTAAAGTAACTGATGAAGAAAGTGCTCACTCAGCCAGAGAAATCACCCGTAAGGAAGGATTATTTGTAGGGTATACTTCCGGAGCGGTAATGCAGGCAATTAAGCAATATGCAGAAGAAGGTGAGTTTACAAAAGACAGTAATATTATTGCTATTTTTCCTGATCATGGTTCTCGCTATATGAGTAAAGTATTTAGCGATGACTGGATGAATGAACAAGGGTTCTTTGACAGTGTCAATGAAGAAGAAGTTCAAAAAATTGAATTTGTAAAGTAGTTCAACTGCTTTTTTTTAATATAGAGCTCCATTCGTAAAATCGAATGGAGCTTTTTTTTGCATTTTTTTAAAGTGTTGATCATGAATGTGTAATACTTATAAAACAGACCTTGTTGACGTATGTTAATGTTTTGTGTTTATTTGCGAATACCGTATTTATACGTAAGAAATTATAATTTTATTTGAGTTTAATTTACTCTTTTGATAAATTAGGTATTAGTATAAATAAATACAATTAAACGTTTTAAATTATCGTTTTGGTTATTTAAACGATTATTTAGGTTCGTTGTCGAATAAATTTTAGGTCCCATACATAATAATATAGTTTAGCAGTGTTAAAAAGACACAATGTTTTTAATCCCTAAATCTACTATTATGAAAAAATTACTACTCACTTTATTGTTTGTAAGTTATTTGAATGTTAATGCTCAAAATCCAATTCAGGAGTTTAATTTCAATGGGACCTTAAATAATACAGCCAATACAACTTCTTTTATTGGTGCTAACAATTTTGTCACAGACAGAGCAGGATTGGTAAAAGGCGCACAGCGACTAACTAATAAAGCTATGGAAGCTGTTGTAGATGATCTTCCTCAGGGTAATAGCCCAAGATCAGTTAGTGTATGGGTAAAATTAAACGATATTGCTTCAGCAAATTATATTTGGGGTTACGGTACAGCTTATAATACGCAATACTGTGGCTTATTGCAGCAAGGAACGAATTCTTCTAACTCAGATTTAAGTTTAGCAGGTTGGGGAGCTTCTAATGATGTTATTGTTTCGACACCTCTTGCAAAAGATACTTGGTACAATTATACAATAACCTACGACGGAAAAGTGTCTAATATATACCGTAATGGAGAATTGTTAAAATCTGCAGAAGGAATTACGCGCTCTACTAAAGGTAATATTTTTAGGCTGGGTGAAATAAATACAACCGTGGGTATTAATGCAGATATAGACGATTTAAAAATTTATAATGTTGCCCTGGCCAGCGAGCAAGTGTTGGCATTGTACAATAGTTCTAAAGCTGTTATTAACTCTGTTGCAGTTATTGAGCAAGCTGCTACTGCAAAAACAGTAAAAAAAGCACCGGTAAAAACAAAAACCGCTGCCAAAGCTGCTTCGTCAAATATTATTGCGACAGCTGATGTTAATGATGTCCCGAAGAATGTTGAGGTGTTCTCGCAAGGTCAAAAGATTTACGGGAACAATAATAATACAATGAGTATAAATGATCTTCCTGAAGGAACGTATTTGCTAAAAATAACAAATGCACCATCAAAAAAGATAACTTCAAATTAAAAACAAGATTTGGTTTATAACCAATAGTTAGGTTTTTTTTTATTTTTTATATTGTTTTAGTCTCAGTTAATTTTTTTTTGGATAGTAAAAGGCCTTGTAAAGTTTTACTTTAGAAGGCTTTTTTGATTATTTCTTTGTTTGTAAATGATTTTTTGTAAAGATGTTTTTACAAATGAATCGGATAATGTCATTTAGTTTTGAATTTTATTAATTTAAATAAGAATATCGTACTTATACTCAGTAAGGGTTTGGTAGCTTTGAATAAAATTTATAGTTTTAACAAAATTTCTGAAACTATACCTGAATTCTAAATGTATTTGCATCATTAATTATAATGATTTGTGATACTGAGATTTGTTGAGTTTTTGCATGATAATATAGTTTGGTGTTTGTGAAAGAACACTTTTTTAAATCCCCTAAAATCTGTTACCTATGAAAAAATTATTACTGACATTACTGTTTGTAAGTTTTTTAAATACCAATGCCCAGAATCCGGTTCAGGAATTCAATTTTAACGGAAACCTGACTAGTGCCGATAATACCATCTCGTTTCTTGGTGTTGCCAATTTTGTAAATGACAGAATGGGCGTTGCAAAAGGAGCACAGCGTCTTACCAACAAAACGTTGCAAGGTATGATAGGTGATCTTCCGCAGGGAAATAAGCCCAGATCAATATCAATTTGGGTGAAGTTTAATGCTATTAATGCTGTAAACTATATTTTAGGCTACGGAACTGCCGTAAATACACAATACTTTGGTTTAGTACAACAAGCAACTGCTGGAGGTAATTCTGATGTAAGTTTGGTAGGTTGGGGAGATACTAATAATGTGATAGCTTCGGTTCCGCTTCTAAAAGACGTTTGGTATCAATATAGTATTACTTACGACGGAAATACTTCAAAAGTATACCGTAATGGTCAATTATTAAAATCGGTTAATGAAATCCCTCGTTTAACGAAAGGTTATATTTTAAGGCTGGGAATAATAAACACCACAACGGGAATCAATGCTGATATCGATGATCTTAAAATTTATAATGTTGCCATGACAGATGAGCAAGTGATGGAATCTTATAATAGCTCGAAACCAACTACCACTGGCGAAACTGAAAATGTTCAGTCTTCTAATACAGTAAAAAAGGTTAATCCTGCAATAACTGCAAAAGCTAAAGTTGCCGCAAAGTCTCCTGCTTCTGGTTCTGCAAATGCTACAGAAACAAATTCTGGTTCTAAAACGGTTGAGGTTTTTTCTCAGGGACGAAAAATAGCGGGAAGTAATGCCTCTAATATTGGAGATTTACCGGAAGGGACTTATTTGATAAAAGTAACAAATAATCCTGCGAAAAAGTAATTAAAAATATAATAAAATGTTCATTTCTAATTACATTTTTAGAATTACATTAAAATTTTGCAAATTAAAACGCCTTCTAATGTATAGAAGGCGTTTTTTATTATTTTTTTTTCTGTTGTCCGGGAGCATATGCTTTTGCACTTTTACTTCCTGACATTTTTTTTGCTTGTCCTGGTGGAATTTTTTGATTACCATTATTGCTATTGTGAACATGAGTACTACAACTAACGACGCTAATAACAACAAATAAAATAACCATAATGATTACGGCAACTTTAGTGTATTTAGATGTTTTCATAAATATCTTTGATTTTTGTTTTCGAACAAATATATGCCATAATATGAGTTTTAAACGATCCAGATGCTATTTAGAGTATATATAAACAATGAAACAAAGCAAAGAGCCTTTAAGAAATTCAATTTTTCCAATGCTGATTTTTAGCTTATTACGCTAAGAACTACAAATAGAATTACCAGAACAATTACGGCGTATCTTGTATATTTTGATGTTTGCATGATTTGTTATTTTAAGTTTATATAATTTAAATTTGAGATGCGTAAATATAATAGTTTATTTTAATTGACGTAAATCTCTCGCAAATTTTTTATTTCTTAGCAATAAATATGTTTGACTAAATACTATGAGAAAAACAATATAATTTACGTAAAAGCGAACAAGGACTAAAGGCCTGGGATGTTCATTGATTAATTGAATTATCTAAAAATCTACCGGTAAAAAGTATTTTATTGTCTGATATTAAAGAAGTAAATTAGCCTTATTGTTTTGAATATAATACGAATTTACCAACTTGTGCAGATGTTCTTAACCATATGAAACTTGTTCAGGAAGCAGATTTAAAGTATCCTATTATTTTATGTTCAGACCTATGTTTATGGACGGAATGCATCGGGTAATTAAGGCGTTGCTTGAAGGTCATCTTGAGATTCAGGCAATTCAGTTTGAGAGTACGCCAGAGCCTGATTTTATCAATATTCCCGTTGATGATTTGCCTTATTAAGCTATAAAAAAAGCCCTGAAAATTTCAGGGCTTTTGATATTTATAAAAAAGAGAAAATTATGCTTCCTGCATAGTATGATAAACGTTCATTACGTCATCATCTTCTTCAATTTTTTCGATTAGTTTTTCAACGTCAGCGATTTGAGCTTCTGTAAGTTCTTTGGTAATTTGCGGGATACGCTCAAAACCAGAAGATAAAATTTCAAGACCTCTGTTTTCTAGTTCTTTTTGCAAAGCACCAAAACTTCCAAAAGGAGCATAGATTAAGATTCCGTCTTCGTCCTCAAAAACTTCCTCAGCACCAAAATCAATTAGTTCCAATTCTAGTTCTTCCGGATCAAGATTTCCTTTTGCAATTCTAAAGTTGCAAGTATGGTCAAACATAAATTCAACAGAACCCTGAGTTCCCATTGTACCGTTGCATTTATTAAAATAGCTACGAATGTTTGCTACAGTTCTATTATTGTTGTCAGATGCAGTTTCAATCAAAATAGCAATTCCGTGAGGAGCATATCCTTCAAACAAAATCTCTTTATAGTTGGCAGTATCTTTATTACTTGCATTTTTTATTGCGCGCTCCACATTGTCCTTAGGCATGTTAGCGGCTTTTGCATTTTGTATTACAGCTCTTAATCTAGAATTGGCATCAGGGTTAGGACCGCCTTCTTTAACAGCCATAACGATGTCTTTACCAATTCGGGTAAATGTTTTAGCCATTGCTGACCAACGTTTCATTTTTCTTCCTTTTCTAAATTCGAACGCTCTTCCCATTTCTAATTTTTAGTTTTGAGATGCAAAAATACGGTTATTCCTTTTTTTAGCAAAATCAATTGTATTCTTTTTTGAATTATGTTTTGTGAATAATTTAACCGCTAAGATCGCTAAGATTTACGCAAATCTTGCAAAGCTGAAATGACTGAGCTTTGCGGTGAAATTTTACCACAAAGAACACAGAGGATTCACAAAGCGCACAAAGTTTGTAACTGATTAAAGAATGCCAAGTTTACAAAGCTGAATGATAAAGTTTTTACTGTGAAATTTTACCATAAAGAACACAAAGGATTCACAAAGTTCGCAAAGTTTGTAACTGATTAAATAATGCAAAGTTCACAAAGCTAAGAAATGACAAAGCTTTGCGAACTTTCCATTCTTTATAAAGCTAACAAAGGATATAAATCTTAGCGTTCTTTGCGGTTAATTTTTTATTCCCATTTCAAAACCTGAAACCTGAAACAAAAATCGCTATTTCATAGCATTAAACTCATTAATAACATTCACCGCTTCATTCAGGTACGGATTTGTTTTTAAGTTATTAATCTGGTATTGATTGATAGTTTTGTCATTAGGATAAACGCCTAACAAAAACTGATTTACGGTAGAGTTGTAAACGTCTAACGGATTATTTTCATCATTAAACGTATTGATTTCTTTCCAAAGAGAATTTACGGTTTTTTTCTGTTTAAAAACGGCATCCAAAGTCATCGGAATCTCTGCTTTTGGCGTATTAACAAGCTGATCAATTTTAAGATTTATCTTTTTTATATTATTAAAAAAGTAATTATCGGCCAATCTCATAGTACTATTTTTTGCCAGTTTATCAATCAGAGCTCTTTTTACGTAAGGTCTAAATTTTAAAGAGGTTTGAATACTATCGTTTTTAATAGCGGTTGGAAAATCACTTTCCTTTTGATAAACTCCTTCGTAAAATTCAGGTAAAACTACATCGGGTTTTACTCCAACATATTGGTGACTTTTTCCTGTAACCCTGTAGAATTTATTAATCGTTATTTTCAAAAAGTCAGTGTTTTTAGTTTCGTCAAGCGAAAGTATTGTCTGCATAGTAGCCTTTCCAAGTGTATTGCTTCCTAGTAATAAGGCACGATTATAATCTTGTAGAATTGAAGAGAAAAATTCACTTGCCGAAGCCGTATTACTATTTACCAGAATCACAATCGGACCTTTATAAATCAAACCTTTATAAGGGTCATTAATAACCGATGTTCCTTCTTTATTGTCTAGCACAATAGAAAGCGGGCCATAATCGATAAACATTCCGGCTAGTTTTATGGCTTCTTCCATAGATCCGCCGCCGTTATCAATTAAATCAATTACAAGACCTTTTATATTATCTCTTTCCAGTTTTATCACTTCTCGCGCCACATCATCAGCACAACCTTTTCGGCTATTGCCATCTAAGTCAGCATAAAAACTTGGTATTTTGATGTATCCAATTTTACTGTCTTTACCAATAATAAAACTAAAAACCGAATTATCTTCATCCTTCATCACTTGCTTTTCAATATACACATCAAAGCTTTTGCCCGAATTTCGCTTTAGCGTAAGCGTAATACTTTTATTCGATTCAGACAAAATCATGGTCGAAATAGATTCTATCGAAGCACAGGAAACCTGAAGGGATTCCTTTTGATTGGATATCGAAACAATCTGATCCCCTTTTTTTATTTGTCCCGTTTGATAAGCCGGGCCATTGGGGTCAAGTTCAGCTATAATAATTTCATTTTTTTCGTTTAGACTCACCGTCATCCCCAGAGACAAATGTTCTTTGGATAACGAAGCAACAAAACTCGTTTTAGAATCATCACTAAAGTAAGCAGTATGTGGATCAAAATAAGTACAAAAAAAATTATAGAGTTTTTCCTCCTGTTTTGTATTGGTTTCTAAAAGCGTATTGATTCTACAGATTTCGTTAGCAACAATCAAGTTTTTAGACTTTAACTCAATCGACTTAAAATTAGTTTTAAGAGAATCTAAATTATCACTGGATTCAGCAATTTCATCCAGAATCTGATAACGGATTTTTTTAGACCATACTTTTTCCAGATCTTCTTTTTTAAGGTAAAAAGCAAAGGATTTTTTGTAAAACCTGATGGTGTCTTTTTTAGTATAATCCATCGGTTCTTTTTGAATTTTTTCAAGAACAGTTTTAGTTCTCAAAAGTCCCTTTTTATAAACATATGTAATATCGGCTAAAAAATCACAATGATTGCTCAGAATAAGGTCGTCCAGATTGGTACGATATTTATCGGCTAATTCGTCATATTCAGATTTATAAAATATGTTTCTCGAAGGATCTAATTCGTTGATCAGATTGTCGAAAACAAAAACCGACAAACTATCATCTACTAGTTTAGGTCTAATATGTTCTTCCTGAATAAGCGCATTTATTTTGTTTAGTATTTCACATGTATTGTCACTATTTTGGCTAAATAGAACATTGGTAACCAGCATCAATACTAATAATATTTTTTTCATAAATCGAAAATCTTCGTTTAGACTAAAATTACACTTTATTTTTTGATAAAAAGTTACAATTTTTCTAAAATTTCTTACATCACAACAATTTGTTTTTAGTAGTCAATTCTCAAATTACTAAAAAAATTAGCTCCGAATTCACGAATTATTAGATAGCGCTTCAATAAAAAAAAATCCTGATTTGCTTCGCCTGTTCGCTGTCGCTCGGGTCGAGGCAAAAAAAAATGCACTACAATCAATGTAGTGCATTTTTAATTTATTTTAATAAAAAACTATTTCTTATAAAAAGGTAATTTTACCACTTTTGCAGGAACATCATTTTTTCTAATTCTAATAAAAATATCGCTATCAACAGCGCTATTGTTTACCGTAACATATCCTAAACCAATACCTTTATTCATAGAAGGCGACATTGTTCCAGATGTTACAATACCAATAACTTCGCCCGCTGCATCAACAATTTCGTAATCATGTCTTGGCACTGCACGTTCCTGCATTTCAAAAGCCACTAATTTTTTAGTAACACCAGCCTCTTTTTGTTTTTTCAAACCTTCAGAATTGGTAAAATCTTTTGTGAACTTAGTAATCCAACCCAATCCAGCTTCAAGCGGAGAAGACGAGTCATTAATATCATTTCCGTACAAACAGAAACCCATTTCAAGACGCAAAGTATCACGGGCAGCAAGACCAATTGGTTTAATCCCAAAAGCTGCACCAGCTTCAAAAACCTTATTCCAGATCGCTTCCGCATCAGCGTTTTTGCAGTAAATTTCAAATCCGCCAGAACCAGTATAACCAGTTGCAGAGATAATTACATCACTAAAACCAGCAAAATCACCTACTTCAAAATGGTAATAAGGAATCGCAGCCAAATCTAAAGACGATAAAGACTGCATTGCCTCAACAGCTTTTGGCCCTTGAATAGCCAATAAAGAGTAATCATCCGATAGGTTTTTCATTTCAACACCCAAATCATTGTGCGAAGAAATCCAGTTCCAGTCCTTATCAATATTCGAAGCATTTACAACCAATAAGTACTCTTCCTCTTTCATTTTATACACAATCAAATCATCTACGATTCCGCCTTCATTGTTAGGCAAGCAAGAATATTGCGCTCTTCCAATTGTCAAAGTCGAAGCATCATTCGAAGTCACTTTCTGAATCAAAGCCAAAGCATTTGGACCCGTCAACAAAAATTCACCCATATGCGAAACGTCAAAAACGCCCACACCAGTACGAACTGTTTCATGTTCAGCGTTAATTCCCTCATAAGTAATAGGCATATTATAACCCGCAAAAGGCAGCATTTTCGCTCCCAAACTCTCATGTATGTGCGTAAGCGCAGTATTTTTCATTGTGTTGTTTTATAAAATTGTGTCGCAAATTTATTCAAAAAATATCTAAAAATGATAGTCTAAATTATAAATTTCGCAATGATTAGGAGCAATTCAAGCTTTTCGTTACATGTCCTCATAAAAAAAGCAAAGTTTCTAATGTTCTAAAAAGAGCTTCCGTTGGTCGCTTTTTTTGAACAAGAAACTTTTGCTTTTTTTACTCCGGGCTTTCCAGTGCAATCCGGGCTAGGGCATTCAGTAAACAAGAAACACTTTCCTTTTCAATTTTTTGTGTAACTTTAATTAACTAATTTTTTATAGTTAATAAATTAAGGTACATATGCAACAGCCAATTAAAAAATCTGTTTTTATCCGCGTTTTTACGAAGTAAATCCGTTTCATCAGCGTCATAATTAAGCATTAACCTAAATCCAAAAGCGATTAAAAAATTAAAATAATTTAGACAAATAACCCAAATGAAAGATCCGCTTTTAATCACCAAAAAAGAAATTCTAAAATTCTACAAACCCGTAAATCCGCATACACATAAAGGACTTCAGGGACATGCCGTGATTATTGCCGGAAGTTACGGCAAAATAGGAGCAGCCGTTTTAGCCTCAAAATCCTGCTTAAAATCAGGTTGCGGACTCGTAACGACTTTTACACCAAAATGCGGGTATCAAATTCTCCAAATCTCCATCCCCGAAGTGATGGTCGTAAACGATGAAAATGCCAATTTTATCACCAATATTCATTTTCCCATTCCGCCACAAGCCATCGCAATTGGCCCGGGAATAGGGAAGGAGCTGGGAACACAAAAGGCCTTATTCGAATTTTTACGAATCAACAAAGCACCTTTGGTACTCGATGCAGATGCCTTAAACATTCTCGCCGAAAATCAATCATGGTTAGCATTAGTTCCCGAAAACACAATTCTGACACCTCATCCAAAAGAACTCGAACGCTTAATAGGCAAATGGAATTCAGAATCGGAAAAATTTCAAAAAACAATCGCTTTTTCCGAAAAACACAAGCTAATCATCGTCATGAAAGGCGCACCAACCTACATTATCAACAAAACCGAAATTTACGAAAACACCACCGGAAACGCAGCACTTGCCACAGCCGGAAGCGGCGACACTCTAACCGGAATCATCACAAGTTTTATAGCACAGGGTTACGAACCCAGATATGCGGTAAAACTAGGCGTCTTCATCCACGGATTAACTGCTGATATTGCCTTACCACAAACCGGTTATCAATCGTTTATTGCTTCTGATATTATTGAGAATCTTGGGAAAGCTTTTTTAGAATTAGAAAATGAGATAATTTGACAATTTGAAAATTTGACAATGACAAACTAGATGAAAATATTGTTATGAAAATGATTCCCATAGCCCCGATAGCAGTGGAAATCCTTTTGTGTCCGCCGCGGCGGACACAAAAGATTGGAACGGATTGCTTGGCCAGTTCGCACTTTCAGGCTCGGGTGCGGGATTAGCTCCTGAAAAAAAACGCAAGCAAAAAATTAAAAATCCGTATTACATCTGCGTCTTCGCTTTAGCGAATCCGTTTCATCCGCGTACTTTTTTACAATCCCTTCAAAGTCTCAAGCTTTGCGCCCTTTCAAATAATCAAAAAACTTTGCGAACTTTGCGTAAAATCTTAGCGCTCTTTGCGGTAAAATAACGAATCTAAAATCAAAATCCGTAAGTTTGTATTCCAGTAAATACTGCTTATGAAAAACAATTTCGATCTCAGAACGGTAAACGTTACCCGTTATATAACACCTTTACGCGAAGGCGGTTCTTTACCCGCTTTGGCAGAAGCCGACGACGATTTTAAATACGTCTTAAAATTCAGAGGAGCCGGTCACGGCGTAAAAGCCCTTATAGCCGAATTAGTAGGCGGACAAATAGCAAAAGCCTTAAAACTACAATTACCAGAATTGGTTTTCGCTAATCTCGACGAAGCTTTTGGCAGAAACGAAGGCGACGAAGAAATTCAGGATTTACTGCAAGGAAGCCAGGGATTAAATCTGGCACTGCATTTTTTATCAGGAGCCATAACGTTTGATCCTGTTGTAACGACTGTAGACCCAAAATTAGCTTCGCAAATAGTTTGGTTAGATGCTTACATTACCAATGTCGATCGTACATTTAGAAATACCAATATGTTGATCTGGCATAAAGAATTATGGCTTATCGATCACGGTGCATGTTTGTATTTTCATCATTCCTGGAACAATTGGGAACAACACGCCAAAAGTCCGTTTGCATTGATAAAAGACCACGTTTTATTACCACAAGCCTCGCTTTTAAAAGAAGTCGATGCCGAATATAAAGCACTTTTGACACCAGAAATTCTCGAAGAAATTGTAAACACAATTCCGTTAGAATGGCTGGAATGGGAAGACAGCGATGAAACGCCGGAAGCCTTGCGAAACGTATACTTACAGTTTTTGCAAACTAGATTAAACAATTCAGAAATCTTTGTAAATCAAGCCCAAAATGCAAGATAGTCACTTATATGAGTATGCCGTAATTCGTGTGGTACCCAGAGTGGAGCGCGAAGAATTCCTGAATATCGGAATCATTTTGTTTTGTAAAAGAGCCAAATTTATAAAAGTATTACACCACATAAACGATGCGAAAGTCGAAGCTTTATCAAACGATTTTGATATCGAACAGCTGCATTGTAACGTAGTCGCATTAGAAAAAATAGTAAACGGAACCAAAGACAGCGGCCCAATTGGAGCAATGGATATTCCGGAACGTTTTCGCTGGCTAACCGCTATTAGAAGTTCGGCCATTCAAACTTCCAGACCACATTCAGGATTATCTCAGGATTTAGAAAAAACGATTCAGCGATTGTTTGAAGAACAGGTGTTATAATCGTTTTAAACCATATAAGTTATATAAGAAAATTTAAGCTTTTACTTAAAATAATCTCGCAAAGACTCGAAATCGCAAAGAAATATAAGAAAAAAACTTTGCGACCCTGCGTCTTTGCGAGATTATAAAAATAGGCTAAAACAAAAACTTAGCGGCTTAGTGCGTTTGTGGCAAAAAGCAGTAAAAAAATAACCATATAAATAATATTAAGAAATCATAAGCCTGGTGACTTAAATTTCCTCATATAACTTATATGGTTTAAAATAAAAAAAACTAAAAAACTAACTCATATTATTAAAACGATCCGCAGATGTTGCCGCCTAAAGTAGCCCCTGCATTAGCCGAAACATCAGCTTTCACAGCCGTTTTATCCAGTTTTACAATTGAATAAGGAGGAGTGAAAGCAGTTTTGCTTCCTGCCTGATTTCCTGTAGTATTAGTAAAAACATTATCAACTGCTGTAACAGCTGTATAACCAGTCATTAAATCGATTGGAGTTTTTACACCTTCAAAAACGTTTGCTTCAACACGAATATCAGCTTCAAAACCTGCAGCAATACATTTGTTGCTTACTGTACTGTTGAAGAAGTTGTTTACTAAATGCACTTTTCCAAAACGTACTCTTGGCATTCTTTCTTTACATCCCGGAGCCCACCAGCAACGAGCGAAAGTAATTCTTAATTTTCCACGATCTCCTGTAGCACCATCACTTGAGCCAATTAGGTTTGAATACCTGTGATCATCAGAACCTCCTGATCCACCTGGTTTTGGTGCTTTTAGGTAGCCAAATTTAGTGTAAGAAACCGTGATATAATCAGACTTGTTTTTAATGTCGAAGTTCCCGTCGACACCATCTCTGAATTCGCAGTGATCTACCCATACGTTTGTACATTCGTCAAGAATGGCATTATCCCATCCATCAGTATCATAAGCTCCGGGTCCTTCAAAAATAAGGTTTCTGATAATTAAGTTTTTGCATCTTTTGATGTTGATAATCCCAGAAGCCTCTTTAGTTTGGTTGGTCGAAACTAATTTCGCACCATTTGCACCGTAAATAGTTTTACCGGTTTGATCCTGTAATGATAATCTTGTTGTAACAGTAATGGTACCCGTAACTTTGATGACCTTTACAGAACTGTTTTCAATTGCAGATTTCAATTGGGCATAAGTAGTAACATTTGTTTCAGCAGCAGATCCTCCACCGGTTACACTTCCGTTTTGTGAAGCCCATCCCGGAACCTGAGCACAGTTACCAATTTTTGCAGTTACATTACCAGATACAGGTGTAGTTTCAATACTAGTACTCTCATCATTTGCAGAAGAAGCAATTTCTTCGTTGTTACACGATGCAAAACCTAAAATCAGAGTTAACAGGAACACTGAGAATGTTGATTTAATTTTCATAATAATAAATTTGGGGGTTTATATAATTTAACAGTGCAAAACTGACTATAATTATTTGCTAAAAAGTTGAACAAGTTCAATATTTTGAAAATAAATTGATTAAAAGTGTTTTTTTAACAGTTGTTAATTTACAAAAATGCATAAAAAGAATACTTTTACGTAATCGATTACATTAT
This sequence comes from Flavobacterium sp. SLB02, assembly GCF_009664855.1. Taxonomy (GTDB): domain Bacteria; phylum Bacteroidota; class Bacteroidia; order Flavobacteriales; family Flavobacteriaceae; genus Flavobacterium. Next base: position 3,408,625 of record NZ_CP045928.1, on the reverse strand, counting down.
TTTTCATTCATTCACCTACTTACGCCCCTGAGTAAGAATAAAAGTAAAAAACCACATGTATAAAAACCTACGATTAAGTATTGAGCGCAAAATTCCGTTAACAGATCAAGAATGGAATTTTATTGTTGAAAAAGCCGAGTTCATCAAACTCAAGAAGAATGAATTTTTACAGATCCAGAACTCAAACAGTTCCTATGAAGGCTTTATTTTAAAAGGTGCTTTCAAAACCTACATTTTGAATGATAACGGCACCGAAAGTGTAATTTTCTTTTCGTTCGAAAACGAATGGATGTGTGACCTTGAAAGTTTCTACCATCAAAAGCCTACAACCTACAACATCAAGGCAATTGAAGATAGCGAAATCCTGGTCATTAATAAAACCAACAAAACCATCTTATTTGAGCAAGTACCCAAGCTAATCCAGTTTCACATCATTATGGTCGAAAAAGCCAACATTGCCATACAGCAACGACTTATAGATGTCTTAAACAAAACCTCGAAACAGCGATATCTGGAGTTTATCGAAAAGTATGCTCACAAAGTAGATAAAATCAACAACAGAAATTTGTCGTCTTATCTTGGTGTCTCGCACGAATTTTTATCAAAGATTAAAAGAAAATGCGTGTAACATATTAAAAGAATCTCGCAAAGTCGCAGAGCCGCAAAGAAAAATAAAACTTTGCGTCTTCGCGTCTTTGCGAGATTAAAAAAAACTTAGCGACCCTTTTGTAAATCCTAGTGCACTTTGCGGTTAAACCTGAAACCTGAAAAATTTCAAATTAAAAATCCAATATCCCAAAGAGGCATTCATTAGAAAAATGAAGCATGATATTTTTCTTTTCTGGATTTTCAACGACTAATAAATCATAAGGATTTAAATCGTACGGCTTCTCATTAATTTTAATGACTGCTTTATCTAAAGAATATAAAACTACTATTGCAGCATTACAATTCTGATTACTATTGGTTATTATCAATTTATGATGGCTTATTTTTTCAGAAACCATCCAATTGAAATCAGTACCTTTTGTATAAGAAGTCACTTCATCATCGGATTTAAATTTCATGATTTCATACTTCTCATATTTTTTTTTCTCTGTGTTTACCTCAATGTCTAAGCAGTTATCAAGCATCACCAAATAGCGATGATAACCCTTAAATTGGGTAAATTCTGAAGGGACTTGCTCTATTGTAGCACTGCTTATTCTGAAGATAAAATCCCGATTAATATAGTGTGCTGTTTTCGGATAGATCATATATTCATAGGTCAATCCGCCGCTCCAAATAGAGGCCGTACTATCTTTTTTAGGCAAAAGGCGTATGTTCATTTATTGAATATTTTAATAAGATTTCAAGTTTCTTGATACATCCTTAGCCCCGCTTTTAAATGAGCTGTATCACTTATAGGATAAAGCCTTTGTGTCTTTGTGCCTTCGTGGCAAAAAAAACTTAGATTTTCTTTTCTAAATGAATAAATTCCAAAGGTTTATCAGAAATATTAATATGAATATCACTTGAAGGAAAAGCTTCTCTCTCGCCTGTATCAACATAACCATGACGTTTGTACCATGCAATAAGTTCTGAACGAACTGAAACAACCGTCATACTAAGCGTAGATAATCCTAAAGTTTTAGCATGAATTTCCGCCTCTGCCAACATCTTTTTTCCAATACCGCTATTTTGTAATTCAGGAGAAACAGTAAGCATTCCCACATACAACTGATGCTCTTTCTCGACCAATAAAACCGATCCGATAATTTTGTCGTTCTCTGTAAATTTCAGGAATGTATTTTTAGGATCTAAAATCATTTCTGTTAGTTCTTCTTCGGTGGTTCTTTTTCCTTCTAATAAATGAGCTTCTGTAGTCCAGCCTTTTTTAGAAGTTTCGCCTCTGTAGGCTGAGTTTATTAATATGTTTAATGATGGAATGTCTTGTAATGTTGCTTTTGTAATCATGAATTATAGTACTTGTAATTTAGCTTCTTTAAATTAGAAATTAGATTTAATATTTTGCAGGTTCACCAGCTTTAGGCAATGATTGCTTTATGAATGTTCTGATGTCTTCATTTGCAGCTTCTAAGTCAGCTTTTCTCAAATACATCATATGACCGCTTCTGTAGCCTTTCCATGACATTCGATCGGTTAGTTTTCCGCTTGTATCCATTTGCCATAAATTGTATTTAGAATTAAAATAGTCGCAGGCACCATCATAATATCCTGATTGCACCATTACATGTAAATATGGATTTTGAGCCATGGCTTGTCTCAGGTTTTCCCCTGTTTTATCATTAGATCTGTCCCAGGGATGTACAGCACCAAACATATTGTATTTAAAGTCCGTTTTGTAATTAAGATTATTACGAACATACATATTGATGGCAGGTGTAAAGGAATGTAGCCAAGACGTAAGTTCGGCATTAAAATCCGGACTTTCACCAGAATCCTTACGGTCAATTCCTTTGTATCTTGAATCAAGTCTTCCTATTGTATAACCTTGATCTCTTAATAGTTCTTTCCAAAAATAATCATACGGAACGTCTAAATTATTTTGCAGGATTACTTTCTCAGAAATACCAGAATAATGTGCCATTTTAGTGGCAATTTCTTTTCTTTTTTGTTCTTCCAATGATCCCCCTTTACTTAATGCAGGAAGAAGTTCGTTGATGGTAAAATCTTCAACCTCGGGTAACATAGCGGTTAAATCTTTGTTTTGAAGATCAGGACTAAGCATTTTGTGATACCAGGCAGTAGCTGCAAAATAGGGTAGTTTAAGGGCAGCATCAGAAACAACGCCACGGGTTATCCCTAAATCAGTAGGAGATACCAAAATCACTCCGTTGAGATACATCCATTGATTGTTTTGTAATTGAAGCGCTAATCCAGAAACACGGGTTGTGCCATAACTTTCTCCTATCAGGTATTTAGGTGAAGCCCAACGATTAGAGCGGGTTACAAAACCATTGATCCAATCGGCTAAGTATTTAATGTCTGCATTTACGCCGAAGAACTTTGTAGTAGGGATTTCTTTGCTTGTAGGTCTTGAATAAGCTGTGTTGACAGGATTTACAAAAACGATATCAGCAACATCTAAAATAGAATAAGGATTTTCCTTTATTCCGTAAGGCTGCACAGGATATCCTTCATCATCAATATTTAACAAACTTGGTCCTGTGTAAGCAATCTCCATCCAAACCGAAGCAGAACCCGGACCACCATTAAATGAAATAACTAAAGGACGTGAATCCCGATCTTTTACATCAGAGCGCTCATAATAGGTATAGAATAATCCGGCAATTGCTTTTCCGTCTTCGTCCCAGACTGGCATCGTCCCGGTTGTTGCTTTATAAGGAACTTTTTGTCCTTTTATTGTGGTGGTATGATTTGTGATAACCTGAGAATCCGGATTGAAAGTAAGGTTAGCAGGTGAATTTTCTTCTTTTGCAACCGGCGGTTTATCGGCTGCTTTTGGTTTTGACTCCTGAGCGTATGAGATAAAAAATCCAACTAAAAGGAATGAAATTAAAGTTTTTTTCATAGAAGTATTGGTATGTTATTATTTGGGATTTTGATGTTCTAAACAGTTGACTAGAATTTGAGTTTTTAAAGATATAAAAAAATAGTAAGTGATGATTTTAGTCTTTAAGAAGACTAGGGCTTTTTATGAAATTGTTTAGTAAGGAAGTTTCTGGTTTTTTATTGAATAACCTTCCGTTTTAGCTAGAGAAAAAAAAATATTAAAGAATGGCTTTAATCAAAACTTTACAGTTTATTTTTTTTTTTGATTAAGCAAATAGCAGTACGTAAGATGAGTTAATAAAACAATAGAGATTCCAATACTCCAATAAATTTCAAAATAAGCAAATGCATTATAAAAGCAGAAAAGGGAATTTATATTTTCATCAACTCCAAAATAAAGAGGAAAGACAATTAAAGGAAGCGATAAAAATATTGACAAAATTATGAAACGACCGTATTTAATTTTAAAGTGATCCGCAATTCCATAACATAGCATTTGAATAATTAATATTATAAGGAAAAGTTTCTCCATGATTTAAATTTTATTGGCAAAGCAAGTGCATTCTCTATTAAATAAAGCAATTAAAAAGAAGGTTTAATTAATGTAGAAATACTCTGTATTCTCTAAAATTTTATTTTCTTTAGTTTGAAAAAGCACATTTTCGCTTATTTTTTCTTTATCAATGTAAATTTTCCCTTTTTTAAATTGACCAGATATGTTTATTTTTCCAAACTTCTTATGATCAAGAAATATGATACTGTCATTTATTTTGTAATTTCCGTAATGATGAGTTCGTCCTCCCCAGCTTCCACTTTTAATGATATATTTTCCATCTTCTTTTAAGTCGATAATTAATCCATTTCCTCTGGCGTGAATGTATGTTTTAGAATTTTCTAAATTTTCATAATAAAGATAAAGCCCTAAAGTAAAAAGGATAATGAAAGGAGCTAATAAAATTGGAAGTAAATTATAAATATTTTTATGCTTTTTGAAAATTTTAAAATTTTCAGGAATTATATTTGATAACAAGATAATTTCTAAAACGCCTAAAATGATGTAGAAAAAAGGAGCAAAAACATTATCTGCCTGATATGATCTGTAAAGGATAAAAATAAATAATCCTCCCACAATAGTAAGTTGAATTATTCTTTTAATTTGGTTTTTCTCTGTCATTAGATTATTTGCTTCTTTGAGATTCAAACCAATTTAATTGATTTTTAATTCTTTCAATAATATCTAAATCATGGTCACTGTGGATATCTCTTAAATTATAATTAGGATTTCTTGGATCAGTAGTTTCCTGAAATTGATTAACACCTAAATTAAAAAGAGCTTGCCCAAATCTTTGACTTGGATTTTTTTCTAAATACTCTTCTAATAAATCAAGTATGATCCTATGTTCTTTTTTCATTTGAAATTAATTTTCTTTATTTTCTAAATTCTCAAAAAATAATATTGGGTTAGCAATAAATTTCATTGCATTTGAACTTTTCAAACTCTCAATAATATATTTTATTTCTGGTTTAAAGATTTGCCCTTTTAAATCAATCAAAACAAATTGATTTTTTTTACAGAGATTTAAAATCGCTTGAAGAACATTTATAATATTGGACGCTTTTCTTAAATCAATACGAAAATGAAATTCCTCAATTTGACTTTTATTGTCATTTAAACAAAGACAGGCATCATTATCTTCTTCATTACTTCCATTGCCTTTCCAATTTATAAAAGTATCATTACCCCAATCAGCTCTTTTTATTATTTGATCCATTTCGGAAATAATAGAAGAAATATTTCCATCAAAATTTTCCCAGAAAGAATCAGTATCTGGTAAAAATTCAGTTTCATTATTTTCAAAGATATTGTAATTTTTATCAATAGAATTTTCAGGAATAACGATTAAAAGATATTGCCAGATTGCCATTTTACGATAAGATTAATAATTGGTAATTACTCTCGAGCTAGCTAATATAGAAATTATGAAAATAGTATCTTAGAAAAACTGCTTTGTTTTTTACCGAAATTTATTTTCGTTTAAGAATTTTAAATATCTTTGAATTATCAGTACAGCAATAAAACCAAAATATATCGGCAGAAATATAAGCTGTATCAGAGAGCTTAAAGATATGAAACAGGAAGCACTGGTATATGCTTTAGGAATAAGTCAGCAGACCATTTCGACTATTGAAAACAGCGAAAATGTAGACGAACAAAGACTAATTGAGATAGCAAAAGTTCTGGAGGTTTCTGTTGAAACAATTAAAAATTTTTCGGAAGAAGTGGTTTTTAATATTATTGGAAATACTTTTCAAGACCATAGTTCAATTACTTCGGGTGATTACAATTGCAATTGTACTTTTAATCCTTTAGATAAAGTTGTTGAACTCTACGAACGTTTGGTACAAGCTGAAAAAGATAAAGTTGAGTATTTAGAGAAATTATTCAACGGGAAATAAACGTTTTTAAAGCTATATTAATTATAAAAAAGAGATCTTAAATAAGATCTCTTTTTTTATGTTCAATTGCTATCGCGAGCGTCACGCTCGTGAACTTTTCAATTGGTTTTTGAATTTCTTTGTGTTCACGAGCGGGACGCTCGCTAGCTGGGAAATGTTAAATTTTATTTCCATTTTCATCGTATCCAGAAGGATAAACACCATAGCGGCTTTTGAATTCTTCTACCGTGGCAGGTTCTCCCATGTTGCCATGAAAATCATGAGGACTTAAATTTTTGTACCAGATTCTCCATTTTTCGTCCTCTTGTTCCCTTTCCTCTTTTGTCATAGCGTTTAATCGTTCCTGTTCTTTTCGATCGATTAATTCACCTAGCTTTTGATGAACTTGAAATAATTGTGAATCGGTCAATTTCTTGTAGCACTCACGCCATTCTGTGGATGTTGGTGTTTTACCCAGCATTTCGGCTAAAACTTCTAATTGTTTATCACTTAAACTCTCTGTTAATTCTTCTGGTTTAATTTTTTTCATAGAATTTTAATTTTATTTACATATTAACGCAAGCCTCTTGCCTGTATCTACTTTGTGTTCACGAGCGAGATGCTCGCCCTAGCAAGAGGAATTAATTTTAATTCGTTATCTGTATAAATTATTAAATTTTCTTTACTCTCATCAACGTATAAATTTCTTATTTCACTTAATAAGTCTAATTGAATTTCTTGAAGTATTTTCTTTTCTTGTTTATCAATGAATAATATAGTCTTTCCTTTTCCGATAAGGATAACCTTTTCATCTTTAAAAGCCAAATAGCTCAAAGCATGTCTTGAATGGTATTTCGAAATATCCATTTCCCAAATTTTAGTAATAGTATCATCTTTAAATATGTAGTATTCTAGTTCATTTGGAAATGATACAGCAAATTCATTATCATTGAATTCAAATCCGCTAGATGTATTATTCCATTCCTTAAAGAAGCGATGAATAAATTTAACGCTTAAATCTTTTTTGAGATGATATAAATTAAAATAAGTTTCTTGGTCATAACTATGAAAAGAAAGCAAGTTATTATGATTTATTTTTGGACTAAGAGTACCATCTTCAGCTTTAGTTTTACTAATTATTTCAAAATTCTCAGAGAGTAAGATTATTTCCCAATTTTGAGAACTTCCAATATATAAATTTCTTGATGGAAGATAAGTGATTTGATCTAAAACCAAATCTTTGGGTAATTTTATCGTTTTTGTGTGGTTAAAAGATTCTTCCTCAATAATTAATAATTTATTATCTCCTGTAGGAACTATAATATTTCCTTTATAATCAAAAGTAAAATTTCTAATTGTAGGCACATCAATATTTATAATTTGGTTGACCATAATTTCATTCCCATATTTTGAATACTTTACTAAGTTAGAACTTTTAGTTAGAGCGATATATATTGATAACTTAAGAGGGTTTTCTTTTAAGAAAAATATTCTGTTATAATTATAATTTTCAGTTGATAGATGTGTTGTTTTATTTGAAATTATTTCGGAATAATATTTTTCAAAATGGTTTATAATACTCTCACGTCTTCCTTGTTTTGCTAAATAATATGGTGTTCTATTGCTACTATCTTTTTTCCAGTCACATCCATTATTGTAAGCAAAATCAAATACTTGAGGTAAATCAAGCCAGGCTAGCTTGTGAAGTAAATTGCTTTTGTTTTCATCAGAGCCATTTAAATCAATTTTATGTTTTATATAAACTTTAGCGCATTCAATTGATTTACATTCTAAATATTGAGGTTCTTTCTTGTTTATTTTTGCACCGTTCGTAAGTAATAAATCAACAACATCAACTTTATCTTTACTTGTTGCCAGAAAAAGTTCCTTGTCATTCATGGTGGCTCCATTGTTAAGAAGATATTTAGCAATATCATAATTATCTGCCCAGCATAGTGGAGTGGTATAATTACCACTTCTTTCTGCATTTATTTCGGCGCCCTTTTTAAGTAGGTATTTAACCATTTCAATATTTCCACTAGATGAAGCAATATGTAAAGGAGTATCGTCCATCCATCCTTTTAGAAATATTTCAGATGGATTATGCTTTAAATGTTTTTTAGCCTCTTCATTTTTATATTCTTTTATAAGAATGAATATCTCTGGTGTTTGTGTATGATCAGTTTGATACACATTTGGTTCGATTGTTTTCCTAAAGTTGTTAACTAAAATGTTTAAAAGCCTCATTTCAAATTCTATTTTTATTCAATATAACTTGGTAAATATAAGATTTGTACTCTTAAAAAAAGCTTATCAAAATAAAAACCATAGATTATATTTTAATCTATGGTTCTAAATTTTTTTATTGTAAAGATGATTATTACCCTAAGAAATCCTTCAACTCCTCATAAGTCTTAATCTTAAGACTTACTTTTTCCTCATTAATAACACTCTCAATTTGTTCCGGAATAGGAAGTGTAATACCCAAAGTAGGTTCAACAACATCCAAAAATTTAATAGGATGTGCGGTTTCTAAGAAAACACCAATTGTATTATCGTGCTTTTGTAATTCTTTTTTCAATCCTAAATAGCCAATAGCGCCGTGAGGTTCTGCAATATAACCATCAGCTTTGTAGATGTTTTTTAAAGCTTCCAACGTTTCTTCATCGGTATAACTATAAGAAGAGAAATCTTTTTCGAAAGCTTTTAGATCGTTGTTGTATAATTCCTGAATCCTAATAAAGTTACTTGGATTTCCAACGTCCATGGCGTTAGAGATTGTGGCTTTAGAAGGTTTTGGATCGTATTTTCCGCTTTCTAAGAATCTTGGTACGGTATCGTTAACGTTTGTAGACGCAACAAAATGTTCGATTGGTAAACCTAATTTCTTAGCCATAATTCCGGCACAGATATTTCCGAAATTTCCACTTGGGCAAGAGAAGACTAAAGGTTTGTTTTGGCTTTTCAACGCCTTATAAGCAAAGAAGAAATAGAACATTTGCGGCAGCCAACGCGCAATATTGATAGAATTCGCCGATGTCAGGTTTTTGTGCGCTAAAGTCTCGTCTAAAAACGCTTTCTTTACCATATCCTGGCAATCATCAAAAACGCCGTCAACTTCAAGTGCTTTAATGTTTTTTCCTAAAGTCGTCAATTGTTTTTCCTGAACTTCGCTCACTTTTCCTGAAGGATATAAAATAACGACATCAACGCCATCAACGCCAAGAAATCCGCTGGCAACGGCTCCGCCTGTATCTCCCGAAGTCGCTACTAAAACGGTATTTTTACTGTCTTTTTTGTCTTTATTAAAATACGCCAGACAACGTGACATAAATCGCGCTCCAACATCCTTAAAAGCCATAGTGGGCCCGTGGAATAATTCTAACGAATAAATATCTTTTTCGACTTCAACAACCGGAAAGTCGAAAGATAAAGTTTCGGCAATAATGGCTCTTAAATGATCTTCCGGAATTTCATCGCCCACAAATTGCTGAATCACATCAAAAGCAATATCGTTATGGCTTAGATTTTCGATTACATTAAAAAATGCAGGATTTAAGGGTGTAATAGTTTGAGGAAAATATAATCCTTTATCACTCGCCAATCCTTGTATCACAGCTTCTTTGAAAGAAACTTCCGGGGCATTATGGTTTAAACTATAGTATTTCATTGGTTGTTTTGCTTTAGGCTTTAAGCTTTAGGCTTTAGGCTTTTTTCCTAATGCGTATAAGCTTATTGCTTTTTTATTTTTTATTGATTTTATATTTTCATAAAGGTTTTAAGCCTATTGCCTACAGCGTTCAAAGAACACGTACGCCGTCTGGATTAATTTTCGAAACGTGAATTTCATACGGCAAATTCATATTTTCGTAAACATCGCTCATGGCTTTTGCGATTTGGTCTGCAGTGTTTTTTCCTCTGCTTAAAGCAAAAATCGACGGACCAGAACCTGAAATTCCAGAACCTAAAGCGCCGTTTTCTAATGCCGTTTGTTTGATCAAATCAAACCCTGGGATTAAAACGCTTCTTAAAGGTTCTACGATTTCGTCATGAAGCGATCTTCCAATCAAGTCGTAATCTTTGGTGTATAAACCTGCAATTAATCCGCCCACATTTCCCCATTGCATGATGGCGCTTTTTAGGGAAACGGTTTGTTTTAATACCGAACGCGCATCAGATGTTTTCAACTCAATTTGAGGGTGAACCACCGTTGCAAATAATTCCTCCGGACTATCAATTCTGATAATATCCAGCGGCGCATAACTTCTTACCAAAGTAAAACCACCCAAAAGGGCAGGAGCAACATTGTCAGCATGAGCGTTTCCGCTAGCTAATTTCTCGCCCTGCATCGCAAATTGCACCAAATCTTTGCGGGAATACGGTTGTCCTAATAATTCATTAATCCCAAAAACTGCTCCGGCAGAACTTGCAGCGCTGCTTCCGATTCCGCTTCCGGCTTTGATATTTTTATAGATTTCGATTTCAAACCCAAAATTTATCGATTCAAAATCTCTTTCATAAGCTTCTAACATCGCTAAAGCCGCAACACCTGAAACGTTTTTCTCAGTTTCTAAAGGTAAATCGGCACCCACAATTTTAGTAATACGAACTCCTTTTTGTTCTGTTTTTCGAACAATCATTTCATCACCCGCATTGTCTAAGCAAAGTCCAAGTACGTCAAATCCGCAGGAGAGATTCGCTATGGTAGCCGGGCAAAATAGTTTTATTTCCATTTTCTTAAAGGTTCAGAGCGGCAAAGGTTCAAAGGAACAAAGGTTTTGCTGCTCGTAATTTTTATATTTAGGTTTAAAGGTTCAGAGAGGCAAAGCGACAAAGTGAAAACCTTTGAACCTTTGTGCCTTTGTACCTTATTAATTATTTCCTATTCGAATAACGTCTGCAAAAATTCCTGATGCAGTAACCGCTGCTCCCGCTCCAGCGCCTTTGATCAATAAAGGCTGATCTACGTAACGATCTGTGTAGAACAATACGATATTGTCTTTTCCTTCTAAATTATAGAAGGGATGATCTTTCGGGATGAATTGAAGACCTACGCTTGCTTTTCCATTTTCGAATTGTGCTACGTATTTCAATCTTGAATCTTTGGTTAAAGCCTCTTCGTAGATTTTTTTGAAATGAGCAGCGTGTTTGGTTAACGAAGCAAAAAAGTCTTCGTTGTTTGTTGTTGCTAAACATTCGGCAGGCAGGAACGATTCGTTGGCGATGGCATCAATATCCATTTCGTAACCGCTTTCGCGAATTAAGATTAAGATTTTACGCGCAACATCGATTCCGCTTAAGTCGATTTTTGGGTCCGGTTCTGTGAATCCCTGAACTCCGGCTTCTTTTACTACATCGTGAAAAGAATTGTTCTTATCAAAATTATTGAAAATGAAGTTTAAACTTCCTGATAAAACCGCTTGGATTTTGTGCACTTTATCACCTGATGCAATTAAGTTTTTTACGGTGTCAATAATGGGTAATCCCGCGCCAACATTGGTTTCAAACAAAAATGGAGCGTTATACTGACGTGATAAACTTTTCAGTTTTTTATAATTGTCGTAAGCAGATGAACAGGCAATTTTATTACAAGTTACAACGGCAATACTTTGTTTTAAGAATTTTTCGTAAGTTTCAGAAACGCTTGCATTTGCTGTAATATCCACAAAAATACTGTTGCGTAAATTGAGCTCTTTGGCACGTGCGATAAATTCTGTCGGAATAGCATGTTCGCCTTTGTCTAAAGCCGATTGCCAGTCTTTTAGAGAAATTCCGTCCTCGTCAAAAAGCATTTTTCTGGAGTTCGATAAAGCAATTACGCGAACATTTATTTTTAAATTTTCTTTTAAAAACTTTCTTTGATTGTGAATTTGCTCGATGAATTTCTCACCTACATTTCCAACTCCCATTACAAATAAATTCAGCTGTTTGGTGTTTTCCTCAAAGAAGTTTTCGTGCAATGTATTCAATGCTTTTTTAACGTCTCTTTCGTTAATTACAGTCGAAATATTACGCTCAGAAGCACCTTGCGCAATAGCACGGATATTTACGTTGTTTTTACCCAAAGTACTAAACATTCTTCCGCTTAAACCCTGGTGATTCTTCATGTTTTCTCCCACCAAAGCAATAATGCAAAGGTCTTTCTCTACAATGGCAGGATCAATTTTGTTTTGAAGAATTTCTACTTCAAAAGCTTTATTGATGGCAGCTTCGGCATTATCAGCATCCGAATTTAAAATTCCGATACAAATAGAATGTTCAGAAGAAGCCTGAGTGATAAAAATAACATTGATTTTTTCCTGAGACAATACTTCGAACAAACGTTTTGATGAACCCGAAACTCCAATCATTCCAGGACCTTCCAAAGTTACCAACGAAATATGATCGATATGACTGATTCCTTTTACAACCGTATCTTTTGATGAAACCTGATTCGAAATTAAAGTTCCTACAGCTTCCGGCTCAAAAGTGTTTTTGATTAAAATGGGAATGTTTTTTCTTAAAACTGGCTGAATTGTCGGCGGATACAATACTTTGGCACCAAAATGCGATAATTCCATCGCTTCCTGATACGAAATGTTTGCAATGGGTTGTGCTTGTTTTACAATTTTAGGGTTGGCAGTAAACATTCCGTTTACGTCTGTCCAGATTTCCAATTGTGATGCGTTAAGCGCTCCGGCAATTATAGCAGCAGTATAATCAGAACCGCCACGGCCCAAAGTTGTAGTGATTCCGTCATGGGTCTGAGCAATAAACCCCGGTAAAATATTGATTTGTGATTGATTTCCGCCAAAATATTCCTGAATCAATTGGTTAGAAACTTCAAAGTTTACCACCGCTTTACCAAAGTTATTGTTGGTTTTAATCAGTTCGCGACTGTCTTTATACACTACATCCTTATCAATTTGCTGATACGCCTGCGCGATGATGTAAGAAGAAAGCAATTCTCCAAAACTTAAAATAGTATCAGCAGTCCTTGGAGACAGTTCGCCCAATAAAAAACAACCGTCTAATAAAGTTTCTAAGTGATTGATGATTCTTTTTACATGGCTTAACAAGCTGCTTTGCTCGCTTACCGGAATAAGATCTTTTAATGTATCAAGGTGTTTTTTCTCGATTTCAGCAACAATCTCTCTAAAGCTTTCGTCGTTTGCCGCTGCTTTTGCTGCCGCCAACTGCAATAAATCGGTTACTTTGCTTAAAGCTGAAACAACAACTACTAGTTTATCTTGTTTAGAATTCTGGTTTATAATTTCGAGAACGAGTTTTATATTTTGAGCATTGGCAACCGAAGTTCCGCCAAATTTTAATACTTTCATTTTGATATTTTTTAATAATGTGCAAAGATTTTGAGTAACAAAGGTTCAAAGGTTATCAACGGTGAACTGAAACTGAAAACTGCGACTATTTTTTTCTTTGTAAATGTTTTTTATGTATCCATCGTCTTTCTTCTTTCAAGAAAAAAGTATAGATAACCCAGGTTTATATGTGAAAATGTATACCCCTAAGGGGTAGTAGTTGTTGTAGTAGAAATTGTAGTAGCAGCAATTGCAACTCTGGATTGAGTTGTCATTGTAGATTGATATTTTGCGCTGTTACTTTTCATTTTGATTTTTCAAAAGTACAGTTTTTTATAAAAGTTAAAAAACTGAAAATCCTTTTTGCGAATATTTCAATAATTCAAATGTAAGCATTTTAATATTGAGTAATTGTTAAAATTAAAACTCTAAATGTTGCTTATTCATATATTTAATGCTTTTTCTAAGAAGGTTTTAAAGTCTTTAGGGTATTGATTTTATTAGGAAGCAGATAAAAAACAAACGATTTTAGCCTATATATTAAGTAGGAAATTTTTTTTATGTCTTTTAAGATGAAATCTGCGATTGAAATTTTTATCAATAAAGAACTGATTTTTTGTCTGATAAGGATTATGAAATAAATAAAACCGACGAACCGAATTGAGGCAAATTTTAATTATTATGAACAAATGTTGCTTTTTAATATTGATTTGCTGAATTTTGATGTCTTAAAATACAAACAATATGAGAGAAATCCATTATATAAGTACTGAAATCTTAACCTTAGAAGCTTTACAAGAAATTATCGTAAACCAGAAAACCCTTGAATTATCTGAAGAAGCGAAAGTAAATGTTCAGAAATGCCGTGATTATTTAGATAAAAAAATGGCTTCACATTCTGAACCTATTTATGGTATCAATACAGGATTTGGATCTTTATGTAATGTGAAAATCTCTAATGAAAATTTATCCAAACTTCAGGAAAATCTGGTAAAGTCGCATGCATGCGGAACCGGAGAAGAAGTTCCTGCTGAAATTGTAAAGCTGATGTTGTTGCTTAAAATTCAATCTTTAAGCTATGGACACTCTGGAATTCAGCTGCAAACCGTAAATCGTTTGGTTGATTTTTATAATAATGACATTTTACCTATTATTTATACTCAGGGTTCTCTTGGAGCTTCTGGAGATTTGGCACCTTTGGCGCATTTGTCTTTGCCTTTATTAGGTGAAGGTGAAGTTTTGTTTGAAGGAAAAAAAGTGGCTTCTGCTGAAGTTTTGAAGCATTTTGGCTGGGAACCAATCGTTTTACAATCAAAAGAAGGTTTGGCTTTGTTGAACGGAACTCAGTTTATGAGTGCTTACGGGGCTCATATTTTGATAAAAGCCTACAAATATTCTTATTTGGCTGATTTAATAGGTACCATTTCATTAGAAGGTTTTGACGGAAGAAGCGAACCTTTTAACGAATTGATTCATTATATACGTCCGCACAAAGGGCAAATCGTGACAGCACAGCGTATTAATGAGTTTCTGGAAGGAAGCGAGATTATTGCTCAGGAGAAAAAACACGTTCAGGATCCTTATTCTTTCCGTTGTATGCCACAAGTTCACGGTGCTTCAAAAGATGCGATCGATTATGTTCGAAAAGTATTCAAAACCGAAATTAATTCGGTTACGGATAATCCAAATATATTTATTGAGGCAGATCAGATTATCTCCGGCGGAAATTTCCACGGACAGCCTTTGGCTTTGGCTTTAGATTTTATGGCAATTGCTTTGGCTGAATTAGGAAGTATTTCTGAAAGAAGAACCTATCAGTTGATTTCGGGATTGCGTAATCTTCCGGCATTTTTGGTAGATAATCCGGGATTAAATTCGGGATTTATGATTCCGCAATATACTGCCGCAAGTATTGCAAGTCAAAACAAACAATTGGCAACTCCATCAAGTGTAGACAGTATTGTATCGAGTAACGGACAAGAAGATCACGTGAGTATGGGAGCAAACGGAGCAACAAAAGCGTTACGTGTTTTAGATAATTTAGAGCGTATTCTGGCAATTGAATTATTGAATGCTTCACAGGCTATTGCTTACAGAGAACCTCTTAAATCAAGTGATTTTATCGAGATGTTTTTGAGCAGTTACAGAGAGGTAGTTCCGCTGGTTAAGGAGGATAGAATCTTACATTATGACATCGAAAAAACCGTTGAATTCCTTGATAGTTTCCAAATTGAAAACGATTTGTTAACAATGGCTTAACATTGTAGAATATTAATGAAGTAATTTTGCACTATCAAAAATATAAAAATGTCAATAAACAGTATTTTCCAATTTTTAGTGCCGAAAGACAAGAAATTCTTTCCACTTTTTGAAGAGGCTTCAAGCAATTTAATTGAATTAGCTTCTAATTTACACGAAGCTGTAAATCTTCCATTAAAAGAAAGAGAAGTTCTTTTTCAGAGAATTGACGAATTAGAGCAAAAAGGAGAAGACATTACACGTCAGACCAATCTTGAATTGAGTAGAAACTTTATTACTCCATTTGACAGAGAGGATATTCACACATTGATTACTTCTATTGACAACGTTGCAGATTATTTGCACGGAGCAGCAAGCAGAATGAGATTGTATCAGGTTGACAAGATTACAAAATCGATCAGAAAAATGACCGAAATCAATCTTGAAGCTTGTCAGAACATTGACAGTGCAGTAAAAGAATTGAGAAATTTAAAGAATTTCAAAGTCATAAAAGATGCTTGTGCCAGAATTAATAAACTGGAAAACAAGTCAGATAACGTTTATAACAAAGCAGTTTTTGAAATTTTTGAAAACGAAACAGATGCTAAAAATATTATTAAATATAAAGAAGTGTTATCTGTTTTAGAATCAGCAACAGATAAATGTAAGAGCGTTGCGAACATACTAGAATCTATTTCGGTAAAACATTCTTAAATTCAATTTATTTCATTCTGAAGTTATAATTTATGACGCTACTTATAATTATTATAGTATTAGCCTTAATTTTTGATTACATCAATGGTTTTCATGATGCGGCAAATGCTATTGCAACAGTTGTTGCCACAAAGGTGCTAACGCCTTTTCAGGCGGTTCTTTGGGCAGCATTTTTTAACTTTCTGGCTTATTGGGTTTTCGGATTTGGTGTTGCGGATACTGTTGCAAAAACAGCGCACACTATGGAGATTAACCTTGTGGTAATTCTTGCGGGGGTTATTGCAGCGATTTGTTGGAATTTATTGACATGGTGGTTAGGTATTCCTTCAAGTTCATCACATACCTTAATTGGTGGTTTTGCCGGAGCAGCAGTTGCTCACGCGATCGCTGTACATGGTTTTTCAGGTTATGTTGGTGAAGACGGAACTACACATTACTGGTATCAAATTGTAAGCTGGTATAAGGCTGGAAAAGATGGCGGAATGCCTTCGGGAGTTCTTATTATCATTGCCTTTATTGTTTTGGCACCGCTTTTAGGAGCTTTGGCTTCTTATTTAATTTCGATCTGGTTATTAAATGCTTCTCGTAAAAGTATTTATCCTAAAATATTTACAGTTGCCTTGATGATTGCTACTGTTTGGTTTGTGAGTGGTCTAATGGTGCCTTATGACGAGATTCTTAAACATGGAAAACCTCGTTTTGATTCACATTTTTGGAGCGTAGCTTTCGATCCGCATAATATTAAATGGTTTTTAGTTGCTTTCATTATCTTAACAGTAAGTGCATTTTGTTTGATCTTTAGTAGTTTGAATCTACATCAGGCAGATGCGGCGTTAAAGAAAATGCAATTACTTTCTTCTGCTGCTTTTAGTTTAGGACACGGAGGAAATGATTCGCAAAAAGTAATGGGTATTATTGCTGCTGCTGTAGCGGTTTATATCAATACAAACCCGGGTGTACATATGGATTCCTGGTTAGATGTTGTATTGCCAAATGATGATTTAGGTATAAAAGGAGTAATGCCGGGATGGATTCCGTTAGCGTGTTATTCTGCAATTGCGGCAGGAACTTTGAGTGGTGGATGGAAGATTGTGAAAACAATGGGTTCTAAAATCACAAAAGTAACATCGTTTGAAGGTGTTGCTGCTGA
Organism: Flavobacterium sp. SLB02; assembly: GCF_009664855.1. Taxonomy (GTDB): domain Bacteria; phylum Bacteroidota; class Bacteroidia; order Flavobacteriales; family Flavobacteriaceae; genus Flavobacterium. Next base: position 3,391,273 of record NZ_CP045928.1, on the reverse strand, counting down.
AACTGCTGGTGCTTTAACGCTTTATTTTACTGAGCATTTAAAAATTCCGGTAAGTACAACGCATACTATTACAGGTTCTATCATCGGTGTTGGATTAACAAAACGTGTATCTGCCGTTCGTTGGGGAGTTACTGTAAGCTTAATCTGGGCATGGATATTAACCATTCCAATTTCAGCAATATTGGCAGGTTTAGTATATTACATTTTAAGTGTATTTATATAAAAGTAAAAAGATTTTTGTAAAATGTGAGAGATAAAATCGCATTTTAAAACAGATAGAAAAAGCCGGTTTCTTTATTGAAACCGGCTTTTTTGTTTGGTAGTATGGGTTGTTTTAAAGTTATAATGTATTTACATTTACTTTATAATAAAAGAAGGAAAAAGTTTTAGTTAATGGAAGAATTGAATCAAATTGAAAGAATAAAAAAGAAGCTGCTTATAGCAAAAAATACAGATAAGGATTTAAAAGTATTTGGTGCAGACAGTCATAAGTATTTTTTGGGCGAAACTGCAAATAGCGACCAAATTTTAAAGTTCGAAAAAGACTATAATCTGGAGCTTCCTGAAGATTATAAGGCTTTTTTACTTCATATTGGTAATGGTGGGATTTCGTATGCAGATTCTGCCGCGGGACCAGGTTACGGAATTTATCCACTTGGGAAAAATGTAGATGAATTTATCTCTGAAAATGCAAAGCAGTATCTAAAAGAAGATTGTAAATTATATCCTGAAATGACCGATCATTTTTGGGCTGATTTGAATAAAAATATTGAAGAAGATGAAGATATTTCAGATGAAGCTTTTGAAGAAGAATTAGGTAAAATATTCTCAGGATTATTGCCTGTTGGTACGCAGGGCTGTACGTATTATCATGCACTTGTTTTAAATGGTGAATTTAAAGGAAGAATTGTGAATGTCGACATTGACAGGCAAAAGCCATATTTTGCGTTTGAATCTAATTTTTTAGATTGGTATGAAAGATGGTTGGATGGAATTATACCAGAAAGTACAATGGCAACGCAACCTGATTTATTTAAATACACCTTAAGTGGATTGGCTGGTTATATTCTAGAAGTGTTTTTCTCTACAGAAAATCATGATACTAAAATAGAATGTCTGAATGGAATCCTGAAAAAGGAAAAATTAGATTCCGCAACTTTAGATATTGTAGAAGAACAATATAAATTAAGTTCAGGTGAAATTAAAAAAGAGATTCTTCAAATATTGACCAAGTTTGATTATGAACGTGCAAAACCTCATCTAATTTCTTATTCAGATGAAAGTTTATTAGATGTTTTTCAGTTTGTATTTTGGTATGCAAAAGATAAAAGTATAGATTGGTTAGAGGTTATAAAGTCGAATATTGAAAATATTCATGATGAAGAAACGTTTAGTTTTTGTACTTATTTATTAGAAGCAATGAATCTTGATTATGCCGATATTATTGTTCCTTTTACTTATAATAAAAGCGAAGATGTAAGGGTTGATGCTTATTATGCACTGGGAAAATTGGAGAATAAAAGTAATTATATTGATGCTTTTATATCCGGCCTTAATGATGAATCAAACAGGGTAATTCATATCGTTTTGCAGGCTTTAAATGGAGTAGAAGACAGGAGGCTTTTAAAGTATTATAAATTGATAGCTGAAAAATTTCCGGTCGAAAAAGATTATATTTTAGTGAATCTGAATCATAGATTAAAACCATTTGGTTTAACTAATAAAACAATTAAAAAAATCAAGACAGATTTAGAAATTGATCTTAATAATATCAAGTAGAATTAAATTTTAGAGATAAAAAAAAGCTAGTTTCGATAAAGAAACTAGCTTTTTTTTTATTTGCTATTTTAGGTGTATTTATTCTTTGGTGAATAAAAATTCTTGTCCGCCCTGTTTTAAAATCATTTCTTTTTTATCATAATTGAATTCAAGAACGATACCCGCAGTATCAAATTTGAACACTTTGGTAGTTGTAGCTTCTAACGGAAAAGAAGGTTGTCCGGTAGCTTGAGCAATTAATGTATTGTCTTTTTTTGAAATCGTTATTTTTATTGGAATTTGAGTACTTCCGTAAGTTCCGGAATACAAATCCAGAATTTCCGGACTAACAGCAACGCTTCTGAAAACCGGCATTGTAAATGGTTTGTTAAAGTAGGAGTTTAAAGCGCATAATAAGATGTTATTATTGTCGTAATCCAAACCGTTTGAAGTTAAGGTTAAAGCTAATTTTTCATTTGGAAAATAGCCTGCAACAGATTTAAAACCATCAATTCCTCCGGTATGACCGTAGTTTTTCTTTTCATAGTAAGGAAATTCAAATAATCCCATTCCAAATTTATCTTGTGCGGTTTTCATTTGATTTAAATGATCTGCTGAAATAATTTTTCCGGCAAAAAGACCTTCAAAAAAGATGTTTAAGTCAGTTGGATTAGAAACAATTGCTCCGGCACCAAGCGGAATCGACATGTCTGTTTCACTTTCTTTTTTCCATTTCCCATTTTCAGCTGTATACGAATAACATTCGTTGTTCGCAATATTGGTTTTTTTACCTATATAAGTGTTTTTTAATTTTAATGGATTAACAATTTTCAGGTTTAAAATTTCGCCGAAAGATTTCTTGTAAATATCTTCTAATATAAAAGACAATAAAACATAGTTAGAATTGCTGTATTGGCCTTTTGTGTTTGGTTCAAAAGCAATTTCTCCGGCAGCTATCCTTTCGATCATTTTAGCTCTGGGTTGAAATTGCGTATTCCAGCTTAAATAATCATCATCGTTTGTAAAATCGTGTATACCGCTTCTGTGGTTTAATAAATTGCTAATTGTAATTGTTTTTGCATTTTTTACCGTTGGAAAATATTTATCAATAGTTTGATTTAAAGTGATTTTATTTTCTTCGATAGCTTTAAAAATAAGCGCTGCAGTAAAAGTTTTAGAGATGGAACCAATTCTGTATTTCGTATTTATAGTTGATTTTTTTGAAGTCGCAACGTCATCAAAACCAATCGATTTGGTATAAATTGTTTTTCCGTTTTCAGAAAGGGCAATGCTTCCCATGTATTTGTTGTTCTTTTCCAGAAGCGTAAACAAACTGTCCAGTTTTTGGGTGTTGAAAGTTTGTGAGAAAGCACTTGTAACTATAAAAGTGCATAAACAAGTAATGATTTTTTTCATGATAATGTTTTTTGATTGATTGATTTTTTGAACTTTAATAAAAGGGTTATAAGAAAATAGAAAACTACGATTGCTAACAACATTACAGGAATAAACCAGTTGCCCAATACTTCATGAGTTCCGTATTGAGTTTTGCTTTCAGGATTCATTATTCCTAATACAAACACAGAAGGCGACTCGCTTTTTATGTGAAGACCAACAAGATTTGGATTGAAGATTTTTGCAAAAATCAGAAAAACGAAACCAAACAGAAACAGATATAAAACAAAGAAAAAGATGTACGAAACACCATTTGTAAAGTTTAATATTAAAGCTTTAAAAACATGAACAGGGTTGAATGTTGTTGTTGCCTGTTCTAGTTTTTTATCAGCAACAAGAGGTTTTAGGACTTCTTCCGGAAAACCTAGTTTTTCGATAATATCTAAAAGTGAATCTAGTTCGTTAGTATTATTTCTATGTTGAATCGCTTCAAAAATATGGCTGTTGAATTCCATGTAAATATCATCCTGATTTCTTTTTGATAATGATGCCGTCGCTTTTTTAACGCGCTTCATGTAGTCGTTGTAAATTCGCTGCGAAGCTTTTTGTTCGAATTTGATGTCTTCTATTCTCATTGGATGATTTTTTTAATTGATTTCTCGAGATTCTCCCAGTAGATATTCATCTGGCTTAGAGTTTCTATTCCGGCTTCGGTCAATGAATAATACTTTCTCGGGATCCCAGTTTCCTGTTCTACCCATTTTGAATCTACTAATTCTTCAGTTTTTAACCGATTCATTAAAGGATAAAGCGTTCCCTCGGCAATTTCTATTTCAGTATGTTTTCTTATTTGTTCGATAAGTTCATAACCGTAGTACTCATGATTTTTGAGTACGTTGAGGATGATGAAAGTCAATGTGCCTTTCTTTACCTGCGATTTCCAGTTTGTTACAAATGTTTCGTTCATTCTGCTAATGTATAACAAAATACATAGTATAACAAAGTATATAGCTAAGTTTTTTTTATTATAAATATTTAAAATGTTGATTTTTAAATGTTTAAATATTTTTAGAGGTTATTTCTGTAAGTTCTTGTGATTGTGTTTTCGCTTAAAATGCGTCTCCTTGATATTTTTTTTATCATCTGAGATCACGCTTATCGTACCGTCAATTTCCAGCATAGCGAGCTTTATATCTGTCAAATGCTCTAAACCATGTTCACGTGCCGCTTCTTTTAATTCTTCGTGCGAAATATCCAATTTACTCAGGGTTTTAAAATCGATTATTCCGTTATGAATCAGGATTTCGGGTTTGTCTAATAATAAGTTATTGAGCCCTTTGTATTTATGTGTAAGCTTTTTGATGATATAATTAATGATAAACAATGCCAGAGCAGCAATTAAACCTCCTGAAAGACTGGTGTCAGGCCCGACCATGGCATTTTGAACCGAATTACTAATCAATAAAATCAGAATGATATCGGCGGTATTCAATTGCGAAAGCTCTTTTTTACCAAAAACTCTAAGGGCGATTGTCATGAAAAAATAAACGGCAACACTTCTTGCGATAATATCCAGATAGGGGTATAGCATCTTTTTTGGAATTTAAATTTAAAAAAAGCTTTGTCGAAGTTTTACACTTTGACAAAGCTGCTAAATTAATTATAGGTTATTAAGTTCAGGTGAACTTTACTTATATCAGTTTAAAATTCTTTTCAATTGCTTTAATCATTTCTCCGGCAACATCTTTGTTTGTAGCGCCTTCGATTCCTTCAAGACCTGGGGAAGAGTTTACCTCAAGTAATAAAGGCCCTTTTGAAGAGCGAATAATATCAACTCCGGCTACTTTTAAATCCATAGCTTTTGCGGCTTTTATAGCGATTTTTTTCTCTTCGGCCGTTACTTTTATAACAGATGCAGTTCCGCCCAAATGAATATTAGCTCTAAATTCTCCCGGCATTGCTTCACGCTGGATAGCTGCAACCACTTTTCCGTCGATTACAAAACAACGAATGTCTTTTCCGTTCGCTTCTTTGATGAATTCCTGAACCAGGATATTAGCATTTAAGCTTTTAAAAGCATTGATAACACTTTCTGCTGCTTTTTTAGTTTCTGCCAAAACAACCCCTTTTCCTTGAGTTCCTTCCAGTAATTTTACAATTAAAGGCGAGCCTCCAACCATTTTAATTAAGTTGTCAGTATCCAAAGGAGAATTGGCAAAACCAGTTGTAGGAATATCAATTCCGCTGTTTAAGAGCAATTGTAAGGAATATAATTTATCTCGTGATTGTGTGATGGCTGTAGCCGAATTTAAAACGAAAACCTTCAAAGCTTCAAACTGACGTGTTAGCGCACAGCCATAAAAAGTTATACTTGGTCTAATACGTGGAATAATAGCATCAAACTGATTCAATATTTTTCCGCCGCGATAATGAATTTCAGGAGTTTTAGCGTCCAGTTTCATGTAACATTCCTTGATATTCAAAAAATGCATTTCATGACCGCGCATTTCACCCGCTTCCATAATTCTTTTATTGCTGTATAATTCAGGATTACTGGCCAAAAGTCCAATTCGTAAACCAGAAGTTGCTTTTTCGGAGTTTTGGTATAATTCTTTTAGTGTTTCTGTAGACGGCTGTCCTAACATGTATTTTTCCTCAGGATCAACCAGTACACGTCCGCTCATGGCTTCGCGCCCTAAAAGCATACGAAAACCCATTGAATCCCTGTTGGTCAGGGTCATTTCTATTGGCCATTTTATATCGCCAAGTTTAATGCTGGTCTGGATAACGTAACGGTGTTCTCTAAAACCGCTTGAACTTTTTACAATTCTTTTATCAACCAACGGAGCTTCGCAATGGATGATAGTTTTAATATTATTCTGAATTGGATTAATATCAAATTTCACCCAATTGGCATCATTTTTTATAAAAGGAGCTATGTTTATAGCGTGCATTGCCGAAGTTTTAGCACCGGAATCGACACGAGCTTTGATTGTCGGGATTCCTAGTTCTGGAAATGAGCACCATTCTTCGCTACCTAAAATGACTTTGTTTTGAAGCATACGTTATTATTTGTTTTTATAGAGATTAATAGCCAAAAATAGCTATTTGCTTTTACTAAAGATAGTAAATTATCTAAAAAAAATACCCGTTATGTTATGAAAACGTAACGGGTAAATTAAATTTGTTATAGATTTAAACTAATTTATTGATTAGTTGGCTCCTCGGCTTTGTGTATTTCTACTGAAAGTTCTTGAGAATCATCTTTTAAATCCATTAAGATTTCATCACCTGAATGTATTTTTGAAGTTATGATTTCTTCTGCCAATAAATCTTCAACGTATTTCTGAATCGCTCTTTTTAGAGGTCTCGCTCCAAATTGTCTGTCAAAACCTTTTTCAGCAATAAATGCTTTGGCTTTATCAGTAAGATTTAGTTTGTAACCTAATTCAGCAATACGAGAATATAGTTTTGCAAGTTCGATTTCGATAATCAAATCGATGTCGCCTTTTTCTAATGCGTTAAATACGATTACATCATCAATTCTGTTTAAGAATTCAGGAGCGAAGGTTTTTTTCAATGCATTTTCGATAATACTTTTTGAGTTTTCATCAGCCTGAGCTACTTTCGCAGCAGTTCCGAATCCTACACCTTGTCCAAAATCTTTTAACTGACGTGCTCCAACATTCGATGTCATGATAATGATGGTGTTTTTAAAGTCGATTTTGCGACCTAAGCTATCTGTCAAATATCCGTCATCTAAAACCTGAAGCATCATATTGAATACGTCCGGATGCGCTTTTTCGATCTCGTCTAAAAGTACCACGCAATATGGTTTTCTACGAACTTTTTCAGTCAATTGACCTCCTTCTTCGTAACCAACGTATCCCGGAGGCGCTCCAACTAAACGAGAAATAGCAAATTTTTCCATGTATTCACTCATGTCGATACGAACTAACGCATCTTCAGAATCGAATAATTCTTTTGCTAAAACTTTCGCCAATTGGGTTTTACCAACTCCAGTCTGACCTAAGAAAATAAACGAACCAATTGGTTTGTTAGGATCTTTAAGTCCGGCTCTGTTACGCTGAATAGAACGTGCAATTTTTAAAACGGCTTCGTTTTGACCAATTACTTTGTTTTGAATCAATTCAGGTAATTTGGCTAGTTTATTACTTTCTGTTTGAGCAATTCTGTTTACAGGAATTCCGGTCATCATAGAAACAACATCAGCTACATTATCTTCTGTAACTTCAATTCTGTTGTTTTTAGAATCTTCTTCCCATTGTTCTTGTGCAACCGCAAGATCTTTTTCTATGCGTTTTTCATCATCGCGAAGTTTGGCAGCCTCTTCGTATTTTTGTTTTTTGACTACCATGTTTTTCGTTTCACGAACTTCTTCTAACTGACGCTCTAAATCTAAAATTTGTTTAGGAACATCAATGTTAGTAATGTGTACGCGTGATCCTGCTTCGTCAAGAGCATCAATAGCTTTGTCCGGTAAAAAACGCTCAGACATATATCTGTTGGTTAATTTAACACAAGCTTCAATGGCTTCCTGAGTATAAGTTACATTATGGTGATCTTCGTATTTGTCCTTAACGTTATTTAAAATGGCAATCGTCTCTTCAACAGATGTTGGTTCAACAATTACTTTCTGGAAACGTCTTTCAAGAGCACCATCTTTCTCAATATATTGTCTGTATTCATCAAGAGTTGTAGCACCAATACATTGGATTTCACCTCTTGCTAAAGCAGGTTTAAACATGTTCGAAGCATCAAGAGAACCTGTTGCTCCACCGGCACCTACAATCGTGTGAATTTCATCAATAAAAAGAATGATATCGTCATTTTTCTCCAGCTCGTTCATTACGGCTTTCATTCTTTCTTCAAACTGACCGCGGTATTTTGTTCCGGCAACTAAACTAGCCAAATCAAGAGTAACCACGCGTTTGTGAAAAAGAATACGGGATACTTTCTTCTGGATAATACGTAGAGCAAGTCCTTCTGCAATAGCAGACTTACCAACTCCAGGTTCTCCAATAAGAAGCGGGTTGTTCTTTTTTCTACGGCTTAGAATTTGAGAAACACGTTCGATTTCTTTCTCGCGTCCTACAACCGGATCTAGTTTTCCTTCCTCGGCCATTTCTGTTAAATCTCTCCCAAAATTATCTAAAACCGGAGTCTTGGATTTTTTGTTTGACTTATTGGCGGGATTGTTAAAACTACTTTCTTTAAGACTGTCATCTTGTCCTGAATCGTCATTATACGATTCGTTTCTTGGCAAGTTTTCTAAGAATTCTTCTTCGTTTGGAGTCATATTTAAATATTGTTCTTTAGCTATGTCATAATCTATTTTTAGTTTATTCAATAGCTTGGTTGTTGGATCGTTTTCGTTTCGTAAGATACACAATAGCAAGTGCGCCGTGCTAATAGACGAGCTCTGAAATACTTTAGCTTCTAGAAATGTGGTCTTCAGGGCTCTTTCCGCCTGACGCGTAAGATGAAGATTTTTCTTTTCTGCATTTACTTCAACGCTTTGATTGGCCGGGCTCAGTATTTCTACCTTCCTGCGTAAATGATCTAGATCGACTGCAAGGTTATTAAGAATATGAATAGCTTTTCCGTTTCCATCCCTTAAAATGCCTAGCATTAGATGTTCAGTACCAATAAAGTCGTGGCCCAAACGTAAGGCTTCCTCTTTACTGTAGGTAATAACATCTTTTACTCTTGGTGAAAAATTATCATCCATAATATATAATTGGTATTGTAAATTTAGTGAATTAGTGTTTGAAAAACAAAAACCATACCCTTAAGGAACTCCTGACAGCTAAGAGACAAAAAAAATAACAATAAAAGCGTTAAAATACGCTTAATTTATTAACCAAAAGCGAAAATAAAGTTGTTAATAAATCATTGAAATAAGTGTAAGTAAATAGCTGAAAAAATTCCAAAAAAACGTATCTTGGCACGCTTTGAAACTAATATAATTATTTAAACATAACAACTTATGTCTGAAGGAGAAAAGTTAATTCCTATTAACATTGAAGATGAAATGAAATCAGCTTACATCGATTATTCGATGTCAGTAATTGTATCGAGAGCGCTTCCGGATGTTAGAGATGGCTTGAAACCAGTGCATCGAAGAGTTCTTTACGGAATGTATGATTTAGGTGTAACTTCAAGATCTGCCCACAAAAAGTCTGCAAGAATCGTAGGAGAGGTTCTGGGTAAGTATCACCCACACGGGGATACTTCTGTTTATGATGCAATGGTTCGTATGGCTCAGGAATGGAGTATGCGTTATTTATTAGTGGATGGTCAGGGTAACTTTGGGTCTGTCGATGGTGATAGCCCTGCAGCAATGCGTTATACTGAGGCCAGAATGCGTAAAATATCTGAAGATATCATGGCAGATATCGAAAAAGAAACAGTTGATTTTCAATTGAACTTTGACGATACATTATATGAGCCAAAAGTAATGCCTACAAGAGTTCCTACTTTATTAGTAAACGGAGCAACAGGTATTGCCGTTGGTATGGCAACAAATATGCCTCCACACAATTTAACTGAAGTTATCAATGGTACATTAGCGTATCTTGATAATAACGATATTGAAGTTGACGAATTAATGACACACATTAAAGCTCCCGATTTTCCAACCGGTGGTGTAATATATGGTTATGAAGGAGTTCGCGAAGCTTTTAAAACCGGTAGAGGACGTATTGTAATGCGTGCTAAAGTTGGTTTTGAAGAAGTTGACGGAAGAGAATGTATCATCGTAACGGAGATTCCCTATCAGGTGAACAAAGCCGAAATGATCAAACGTACGGCTGATTTAGTTAACGATAAAAAAATCGAAGGTATTGCGAATATTCGTGACGAGTCTGATAGAAACGGTATGCGTATCGTTTATATTCTGAAACGTGACGCTACGCCAAACGTAGTATTGAATACCTTATATAAATTCACATCATTACAATCTTCTTTTAGTGTAAATAATATTGCATTAGTAAAAGGACGCCCGCAAATGTTGAATCTAAAAGATATGATTCACTATTTTATCGAGCACCGTCATGATGTAGTAGTGCGTAGAACTCGTTTTGAATTGCGTAAAGCAGAAGAAAGAGCGCATATCTTAGAAGGATTAATCATTGCTTCTGATAATATTGACGAAGTTATTGCGATCATCAGAGGTTCTAAGAATACAGAAGAAGCTCGTGAGAAATTGATCGAAAGATTTAATTTGTCAGATATTCAGGCACGTGCTATTGTTGAGATGCGTTTACGTCAGTTAACAGGTCTGGAACAAGATAAGTTAAGAGCTGAATTCGACGAATTGATGAAGTTAATCGAGCATTTGAAAGCTTTATTGGCAGATGTAGATTTAAGAACGAATTTAATTAAAGAAGAACTGGAAGAAATCCGTGAGAAATACGGAGATGAGCGTCGTTCTATAATTGAATATTCTGGTGGAGATGTAAGTATCGAGGATTTGATTGCCGATGAAAATGTAGTAATTACAATTTCACACGCAGGTTATATCAAACGTACCAACTTAACAGAATACAAAACTCAAAATAGAGGTGGAGTTGGACAAAAAAGCGCAGGAACAAGAGATCAGGATTTCCTTGAGCATATGTTCGTTGCAACCAATCACCAGTATATGATGTTCTTTACGCAAAAAGGAAAATGTTTCTGGATGCGTGTTTACGAAATTCCTGAAGGAAGCAAAACTGCAAAAGGTAGAGCAATCCAGAATTTAGTAAATATTGAAAGCGATGATAAAGTAAAAGCTTTCATTTGTACACAAGACTTAAAAGACAAAGATTATATCAACAGTCATAATCTTGTAATGGTAACGAAACAAGGTCAGGTGAAGAAAACTTCTTTAGAGAAATATTCTAAACCAAGGGTAAATGGTGTTGCTGCAATTACAATTAAAGAAGGTGATGAGTTACTTGAAGCTAAATTAACAAACGGAGAAAGCCAAATTATCTTAGCTGTTAAGTCTGGTAAATTGGTTCGTTTTGAGGAAACTAAGACGCGTCCGATGGGAAGAACAGCATCAGGAGTTCGCGGAATTACCTTAAAAGACGATACTGATGAAGTAATTGGTATGGTTACGGTTGATAAAGAGGATGTAAACGATACACAGATTTTGGTTGTAACTGAAAACGGATACGGTAAACGTACTAAATTAGTTGATGACGATGGAGAAGATGTTTACAGAATCACAAACCGTGGAGGTAAAGGTGTTAAAACACTTAATATCACGGAGAAAACAGGAAAATTAATTTCTATTAGCAATGTAACAGATGCTGATGATTTAATGATCATCAATAAGTCAGGATTAACAATTAGAATGGCGATTGAAGATTTACGTGTAATGGGTCGTGCAACACAAGGGGTTCGATTGATTAACTTAAAAGGTAAAGATTCTATTGCTGCTGTAACAAAAGTTATGAAAGATGATGTTGCAGAGGTTGTTGTTGACGAAGACGGAAACGTTATTGAGTCTGCTATCGAAAGAGTAAAACCGGATTTAGAAGTTCTTGAGGACGAAGGTCCTGTAGACGATGACGACGACGATGATACTGATCAAGAAATTGAAGACGAAGATGATTCTGAAGAAGAAGAGTCTGAGGAATAAAAAGTAAACCACTTATAATTAAATACACAAATTGAATATTATGAAAAGTAAATATGTAATACTTGCGTCAGCATTATTGATTTCAGTAGCTACTTTTGCTCAAAAGGATCAGATAAAAAGTGCTGAAAAAGCGTTAAAAGGAGGGGATGCTCAGGGAGCAATTACAATCCTGAACGATGCAGAAAATATGGTAGCAAATGCCAAAGATGTTGAGCAGGCTCAATTTTACTCTGTAAAAGCTAATGCTTATTTAGATTTAGCAAATAAAAAAATAGACGAAAGTAAAAACCTTTCTCTTGCTGCTGAAAGCTATAAAAAGTTAATTGATGTTGAAAAAGCTTCAGGAAAATTAAAATATTCTACTCAGGCTGCAGCTTCAATTACTGAAATCAAAGGAAAGTTGATTAATTCAGCTATCGCAGATTCTCAGGCTGGTAAAAATGTTGAAGGAGCAAAAAAATTGTATGATGCTTATTTGTTAGAGAAAAAAGATACAATCAATTTGTATTATGCAGCTTCAACAGCGGTAAATGCTCAGGATTTTGATCTTGCATTGCCAATGTACGAAGAGTTGAAACAATTAAATTATTCTGGAAAAGGAACTAGCTATACTGCTGTAAACAAAATTTCAGGTAACGAAGATGCTTTTAATAGTGCAAAAGACAGAGATTTAGCTGTAAAATTAGGAACTCACGAAAAGCCTCAAACAGAAGCTATTCCTTCTAAAAGAGGAGAGATTTACAAAAATCTTGCTTTAATTTTAGTTCAAAAAGGGCGTGGCGAAGATGCTAAAAAAGCAATCGCTGATGCAAGAAAAGCAAATCCGGATGATAGTTCTTTGATCCTTACTGAAGCTAACTTGTATTTAGAGTCTAAAGATTTTGATACTTACAAAAAATTAGTTGGTGAAGCTTTGCAAAAAGATCCAAACAATGCTGATTTAGTATTCAATTTAGGAGTTCTTAGTGCGAATGCAAAAAACAATGCTGATGCTGAGAAATATTATTTGAAAGCTATCGAAATCAATCCAAAGTATACAAATGCTTATCTTAACCTGGCAGCTTTGAAATTAGAAGCTGAAAAACCAATTATTGATGAGATGAATAAATTGGGTACTTCTGCAAAAGATATGAAGCGTTACGATGTGTTGAAAGGACAAAGAGAAAATGTTTTTAAAGCAGTAATTCCTTACCTTAAAAAAGCAAATGAGTTAGATCCTAAAAACGAAGATGTTTCTAAAACATTATTAGGAGTTTACAAAGCGTTAGAAATGACTGCTGAAGCAAAAGCTCTAAAAGCTACAATGAACTAATAAACGTTTGTTTAAATCTATAAAAAAAACCATTCACTGCGGTGAATGGTTTTTTTTATGCTTAAAAATATTGCTTTTAGCTTACTAGTGAAGCAGATAAAGTAATAGTGGTATTTAAAAGTTTAGAAATCGGACAGATTTCTTTTGCTTTTGCAGCTGTTTTTTCAAATTCCTCAGCTGAAATATTAGGAACCTTGCCTTTTAAATCTAAATGAATTAAAGTTATTGTTCCGTCTTCAAAAGTAACTGTAGCTTCTGTATTAAGATCATCGGCAGTAAAACCTCCTTCGTTAAGTAAAAAGCTTAATTGCATCGTAAAACAGCCCGAATGCGCTGCTGCAACCAATTCTTCAGGATTTGTTCCCACTCCGTCTGCGAATCTTGTTTTAAATGATAATTGCGCATTATCTAGTGTAGTACTTTGTGTGCTGATTTTTCCTGTTCCTTCCATGCCCGTTCCTTTCCAGTTGGCATTCGCTTTTCTTGTAAATTTCATTTTTCGTTGTTATTAGGATTAATAATTGAATTTGTTGATTATCAATAGATAATGTGGTTTATCAAATATAATCAATATTTTACAGAAATTTTTTCATGAAATTATAATACATTGTTAAGTTTCGGGTTGAAACGAGATAGATATTGGAGTGAACTTAACCGCAAAGTGCGCAAAGTTTTTTTAATATACTGACTGGGATTTATAAAACGCAAAGCTCGCAAGGCTTTGTGTTTATTTAGCTTTGCGAACTTTGTGTATCCCGATAGCTATCGGGATTGTGTACTTTGCGGTAAAATCAGAATAGTATAAAAAAAAAACTGCAATGAATATTCACTGCAGTTTTGATATTTAAATTATTCCTGACCCAGGTTTCGTAATTGTTTCAGTTTATCTTTCCAAAGTTCAAGGCTTTCTTTATGGATAGCGATGTTTTTACGAACTTCAAGAACAATTGAATTCTCTTTTTTAGCATTTTTTGTATTAGCAAAAAACTGAATATTGTTTTCTAATTGGAAAATTTCATTTTGAACTTCTTCAATCTTACGCATTAAGAAGATCTTTTCGTTGTCTAATTTACGAGTATCATTACTATCAGATAATGAGTCGATACGATTAGAGAAACGCATCATTTCAGTTTCTTTTTTGCTTAAGCTTAATTTTTCAAAAAGAGCGTCTAGGATTTTATTGAATTTTCCTTCTATATGACGTCTTGAAAAAGGTACTTTTCCGTAACCTTTCCAGATTTCGATATGTGCTTTAATAGCATCCAAATCAGTTTTGTGATCACCAGTCAATTGATAAGCTCTTAAAATGTCTAAGTATGCTTTTTTATTGTCGAAAGCAGCTACTTCGTCAACATTTTCTTCAGATTTGTACTCTTTTAATTTATCAAAATAATGATTACAAGCGTCTTTGAATTCTTTCCAGATTTTATCTGAATATTTTTTAGGAACGTGACCAATTTGTTTCCACTCTTCCTGAATTTGCTTCATGATAGGGGTAGTGGCACCAAAATCGGTACTTTCTTGTAGTTCTTTTGCTTTGGCAACAAGAGCCATTTTTTTGTTTAGATTGTCGTTTTGATCCTTTTTAATGTCTTTGTAAAATGAATTTTTAAAAGAATTAAAGTTTCTAACGGCAGTTTTAAAAGCAGCCCAGGTTTCTTCGTTAACTTCAGATGGTACTTTTCCGGCAGCGAAAAACTCATTTCTAAGTGCTTCTACCTTCTGAATTTGTACTAACCATTGGGAGTGAGAGTTTACTTTTTCAGTTCCTAAAACTTCAATTTTACCAATGATTTCTTTTTTAACTTCAAGATTTTTTTGTTCGTTTGCTCTTTGGCTTTCAAACAAAACTTCTCTCTTGTCATGGATTTTTTTAGTCAGTTCACTAAATTTATTCCAGATGGTATCACGGTGTTCTTTAGAAACTGGTCCGATATCTTCTTTCCAGATTCTATGTAAATCCTGTAATTCACGGAATGCTTTGCTAATGTCGGTTTCGTTTGCTAACTCTTCAACACGTGCAATAATTTTTTGTTTTTGCTCCAGATTGTATTTAAAATCTAAATCTCTGGCTTCACGATCTAAGTGTAGGTAATCGTAAAAATTCTCTACGTGAAAATGGTAATTATTCCAAACGTGATTGTATTTGTCTTTTGGGATTGCTCCGGCATTTTTCCATCTTTCTCTTAAATCATTAAAATGTTTAAGAGTGTCTTTGATGTTTTCCTGCGGATTGATAAGCTCTTTAAGCTCTTCTACAATCGCAAGTCTGTTTTCTAAATTCGATTTTAGATTGGTTTGTAAATGCTTGAAATGTGCATTTCTTTTTTCTCTAAAAACATTGTAATACTCGTCAAATTTAGATTTTAACGGAGAATGATATTCAAATTCTTCATTCGGGTCTTGTTTAGAAGCGTTGAATTCTTCTTTTTTCTCCTCTATAAGGTGGTTGTATTGTATTAAAAATGACTTCTTGATTTCTTCGATATGATCTTTTACAGACATTACTTTATCTGTGTTGATCAGTTTTTTAAGTTCATCTACCAGCACATCCATAGCAAAAGTATCATAATCCTGCATAGGAATATCATGACGCTCTTTCAGCGTTTCATCTTCACTTTCTTCGGCGTTCGAATTTGTTATGGCATCTAATGCAGTCTGATGAGCGGTTTCTGTTTCTTCGGCTGTATTTTCTGCTTCAGTTTCAGTTTCTGAAGTTGAGATTTTAGCAGCAGTTTCAGGCTCTGATGTTTCAGTTGCATTATCTTGTGTAGAATCGCTAATTTCGATTTCTAATTTTCCGTCTGCTTCCTGCAGGTTATCATTCTTTTCTTCTAACATTTTAAATGTATAAGGTTTTTATTTTAAACAGAGCGAAAGATACTAAAGGTGTTTCTAAATACAAAATAAATCGTTTGTTTATACGCTTTTTTAAGATGAAATTCCTATTTATTGTGGTATTTTAGGAATATGATATGGGTTTTTTAGCTGATTTTTTTGAAGTAAATTTAAATTTCGGATTAATAGAAATTTTAGAAAAATCAAATTAAATTAATATTGTAAACTTAAATTTTTAGTTTTCTTTCAAACTAAAACAAAATAAGGACTCTGACTTCGATGCCGTAATTGTAGGATTTATGGCTTCTAAAAGTAATACCGGGTTGGATGTAAATCATATTGATTAGCATCATTTTTCATCCAAACTCTAAAAAAAAAAACTATTACTTAGTCTAATATATAAAAAAAACACACTAGTAATTAGTGTGTTTTTGTCTTTTATTTATTCCAGATTTTCCAGGCTTTCTCTGCCTGAAAAATAAGCATGTCATAACCGTTTTTGATTACAGCGCCTTTTTCTTTGGCGTTTTTTAAAAACTGAGTTTCTGCCGGATTATAGATTAAATCGTAGGCGATATGTTTCTCTGTAAAAAACTCGTACGGAAGATCTGGACAAGCTTCTATATTTGGGCTTGTGCCAACTGGTGTACAATTGATTATGATTTTGAAATTATCAAATGTAGTGGCATTGATTAAATTGTAATCGATAATGTTTTCCTTGGCTTCTCTCGATACAAAAGTATACGGAATACCAAGTTCGTCCAGTGCAAAGGCAACACCTTTTGAGGCGCCGCCTGTACCCAGAATAAGTGCTTTTTTATGGTGCGGCTCTAATAATGGTTCTAATGATTTTTTGAAACCATAGTAATCAGTGTTGTATCCTTTTAATTTTCCGTTTTTGGTAAATTTAATCGTGTTTACGGCACCAATTAGAGCTGCTTTTTTTGAAAGTTTATCTAAGAAGGGAATTACTTGTTCTTTGTACGGAATCGTAACATTAAGGCCTTTTAAATCGGGATTGTTTTTTACTAATTCAGTGAAATAATTAATTTCTGAGATGTCAAAGTTTTCATAGCTGTTGCCGGCAAAAACTTCATCGCTAAATTTTTCTGTAAAATATCCTTTCGAAAATGAGTAACTAATATTACGGCCTAACAAGCCAAAACGTCTCCTTAAAATATCAATCATTATTGTTTTCTATGTTTTTCTATATAATTTTTAACCGTCTTTTTTGACCATACTACCGGAAATAAATCTTCGATTAAGATGTAATTATCAAAGTTCAAACGCAAACCATTGCTTAAATGAAATTTTGCTTTGGTATTGTCCTGAATCATGAAATACAATCCTGCCAAACGATATTCGATCTCGTTTTCTTCCGGAAAATATTCTGTGGCCTGTAATAAAGTCTGAATAGCGCTTTCGAATTCGCCTAAAAACTGAAGAATGTCAACCCAAAATAACCAGGTATCTAAGGCATAATCTCCAAATTCTACTGCTTTTCTATAACCAAATTCTGCTTCTTCAAAAAAGTTCATTTGTTTGTTGATCGTCGCATAACGTTTCCAGTACAAACGATTTTGATTGTCGATTGCTAATGCTTTATTGACAAAAAATAAGGCTTTCTGGAAGTTTTTCTGGCGAACATAAAAATCAGTAATAGCAATCCATCCTTTGTCTAAAAGGGGATCTTCGTGTACTGTTTGGTTATAGTATTGAAGTGCTTTAACTGAATTACCCAGTTTTTCGTAACATTTCCCTATACGCAATAGCGCATAAGAAGTAGCATCGTCTAACTCGATGGTTCTGTTGTAGCTTTCAATCGCTTCAGCGTATTGTTTAAGACGCTCATAGGCTTTTGCTTTTTCCATGAAAGCACCTAAAAACTCATCGTCGATTAGGGTTGCATAGTCAAAAGCACGAATAGCGTTTTGATATTCTTTTACGCCATAATGCAAACGGCCAAGCTGATGCCAGGCGATTTCGCTGTATGGGTTTTTATTGATGTACTCGTTGAGATAAACAATGGCTTCCTGGTTTTGATCTAAAAATTCAAAACAATACACCACATTATATAAGGCAGACTGATCTTCTAAATCTTCTTCAAGACATTTGATAAAACTGTCTTTTGCCATCTCGAGGTTATCCATAAAAAGATATTCCATTCCGATCAGGTTGTACACGTCAGCGTAGTCATCAGTATATTGCAGGGCAATTTTAAGCAATTCTACCGCTTTTTCGTGTTGATCTCTTTTAGAGCAGATATTGGCTTTCTGGATGTAAATTTCCTCGTTATTAGGTTCGATTGCATATAACTCATTTAAGAGTTTCTCGGCGATCTCTAGTTTATCGTCGTAAACCAACATTTCTACTTGTACTAATTTTAAGCCCGTAGATTTTGGGTGTTGGTCTAATGCAAGTTTCAAGGCCTTCTTTGCTAAATTAGCCTTGCCTATGTCTAAATAATGAAGAATAATTTCTTCAAATTCTTCAGAATCAAAAAAGAGTACTTTGTTAGTTTTTAACATCGACTCAAATTTGGATAGGGATAGGTTATAATCTTCTTCTTCGTTGCTTAATTGCATACTGTCTTTATTTGAAATTAGCCTGTTATAAATTTAGGCAACCATATTATTGTTGTGAGGAATGGGAATTAATTGTTGTGAACAATTTAATTAACAATATGGACAGAATTTCTATTCTGTTTTAAGTTATAATCTTTTGGTCTGTAAAAGATTAAATTTGATTTTTATTTTATTTTTGTTTTAACCGTGAATCCTAGCCCTGATAGCAGATAGCAGGAAATAGCTCCTAATTAAACTACTTGTTCTTTTTTCATGATTTCATCCATAACACTTAAGATTATGGCACAACCTTCTTTTATTTCTTCGTCAGAAATGGTTAACGGTGGTGTTATTCGTATTGCGCATCCTTCAAACAGCAACCAGAATAAAATGAGCCCTTTGTCCTGACAGTTTAAAATAACTTCGTTTGTTATTTCTGCACTCTCTGTCATGGCGGCAAGCATTAATCCTTTTCCTCTAACTTCCTTTATCAAAGGATGTACCAAAAGCGATCTAAAGAGTTTTTCTTTATTTAAGGTGTCCTGCATTAAATTTGTCTCAGTTAATTCCTGCAAAGTAGCTAAACAGGCTGACGCAATGACAGGATGGCCTCCAAAAGTGGTGATATGTCCCAGTTTAGGGTTTTCGGTTAATAGATCCATTTTTTCTGCCGAAGCGGTAAAAGCACCTACCGGCATTCCGCCACCCATTCCTTTTCCCATAACGACAATATCCGGAACGACGTCATAGTTCTGGAAACCAAATAGTTTACCGGTTCTTCCAAATCCGGGTTGGATTTCGTCGACAATCATCATGGCACCAACCTCATCGCAACGTTTACGTACTTTTTGCAGATAATTGTTTTCGGGCTGAATAAATCCTGCGCCTCCCTGAATGGTTTCTAAAAGTATTGCGGCTGTTCTGGTGGTGATTTTTTGCAAATCTTCTTCGTTATTGAAGGTGATAAAGTCAACATCAGGAAGCAACGGACGAAAGGCTTGCTTGCGTTCTTCGAATCCCATAACGCTCATGGAACCCATGGTGTTACCGTGATAGGCGTTATGACAAGAAATCAATTGACTGCGTCCTGTGGTTCGTTTGGCTAATTTTAGTGCGCCTTCGATAGCTTCTGTACCTGAATTGACTAAATAGGTTTTGTTTAGAGATTCGGGTAGGAATGAGGCCAGTAATTTGCAATATTGAACGGCCGGGCTTTGCGAATATTCGCCATAAACCATAACGTGCGAATATTTGTCTAACTGATCTTTGATCGCCTGATTGACTCTCGGGTGTTGATGTCCAAGTGTGCAGGCCGAAACTCCGGCAACAAAATCTAAATATTTTTTATCGTTTGTATCGTAAATATAGGAACCAATGGCGTGAGAAACTTCCATTCCGAGTGGGTAAGGAGAGGTTTGTGCCTGGTATTTTATAAAATCTGGATTCATTTTTTTTAAGGTTCAAAGTGGCAAAGGTACTAAGGTTGAAAGTTTAGTCTCAGTCTCGGTTTTGGTCTCAGTATGAAACTGAAAACTGTAACTAAATACTGTGACTGAATTTAACCGCAAAGATCGCAAAGTTTACTAAGATTTAGGTCAAGATCATATTATTAAAATGCAAAGTCCGCAAAGCTTTGTAAACTGAAAACTGTGACTACGACTAATTTTACCGTAAAGATATAAAACTGAAAACTGTAACTGCGACTGAAAACTATTTCTTAGTCTTAGTAGTGCTTGCTTTTGTGGTACTAGTTTTATTAACAGCAGGTTTCTTTTTGTCGTAATCAAGGGTTTCTTTTCTGACTTTCATCGGGGTGGTTTTGTCCTTGGCTTCCTGGTCTTTTCCTTCCTGTACTAATTTGTCGTTGAGTTCGTTGTCTTCGGCGGTAAAAATATCATCTTTGGACTTTATTCGTTCGTCACCTCGCCATTTTAAGCCTTTTAGTTTACGTGCATTTTCGGGCAGATCGGCTTCCGGATAAACATCGCCGTCGACTTTATTAAAAAATGTAATGGTTTCGATATCGTTATTTTCTAAAATAAGATTGATCTTGCTGCTTACATTTTTATTGATGCCAATGAGCTGATTATCGTCATTTCGCATATAATAGACTACCTCGGTGTTTTTAATCACATCGACGTCATGCAATTTTCCTTCTTTGAATTTTCCGAATAAATTGAGTCCCTTGACCTGATTATAACCCGTGCCGAGGGTATCCCGCGAGACTATAAAGGTGTTATTGAGGACTTTTAAGGAATCTAATTTTTTGGTGGTGTTATCACCAATTAAATGCATAATATCTCCTGTAATCTGACTTTCTCCGTTCCATAGAATTGGATTTCCGATCAATTTTGTCAATGCAGTTTTAGAGTTCGAATGGATAGAATCACATTTTCCGCTCATGTCTATTTTGTAGAAACGAACGTTTTTATACGCTCTTAAAATTCGTTCGCCTTCTTTGCCGGTAACCATTAATTTTTGTCCGTGAATATAAACCGAATCTTTTTCGACAAGATTTATGGCTACGGCTCTTTTTGTGACAAACATCGAATCTTTTAGTTTGTAAATTTCGGCATAATGTCCTTTTACAATTCCGCGATTGATAGAGTCGGTAATTTTTACATTTCGGGTGGCAGAGGCAAATTCAATATTTCGATTATAGTACAAACTATCCCCTTCTATGAGTCGGTCATCGTATTTTATGTACGACTTCCTTAAAAAATGCGCAAGGTTTTTCTTGGTATCATAAAACCCTTTTTCGGTGTAAATGTAGTTCGTCTTGCTTGTAATAGTCGACGGGCCAAATAAATAAGTGTGTCCTGAATTACTGTAATAATCTAAATGATTCGATTTTATAACATATTTAGGATTTGTAATCGTAACTTCTGTCAGGAATTGAAATTTTTTCTCAGCTACAAAATATCTTCCTGATTTACTTACCAGGGTATTGTCTTTATTAACGATAGTACCTTTTGTATTGTAAAAAACCTGCTGAATATTTCGATCAAAATTAATAGTATCTGTTTGTAGAGTGGCATCTGGAGAACTCATCACAGCATCTCCGGTGGCGAAAGCTTTTTTTGAATTTCCACTATATTCCGCATATTTACTGTTCAGAAATAAAGTATCACCTTGTACTAATTGTACATTTCCAAATGCTTTAAGATAGTTTTCTTTCTTAAAAACGTAGGCTTTGTTACAAGTTAATACAATCCCGTCATGATTTACTTTTACATTTCCAGTCAATAAAACACCGTCAGGTACTAAGACTTCATTGACTTCTACCAAATCTGCATTTTCAATATTAATTGTTTTTGGCTTTGGCGCCTGTGCAAAAATGAATTGAACGCTTAACAATAGCAAACAATAGGATATGAAAAATAGTGATTTCTTCAATTGATTAAATTTTTGTCAAATTTATGAAAAAGGTTACAACCTTTACTGATATTGTGATTAATTTATATTATTTAGATGTGAAGGTTTTCTTATTAGGTTTAAAGTTTCATAGGTTCAAAGGAACAAAGGTTTTCTTATTCGGTTCAAAGTTTCATAGGTTCGAAGGAACAAAGGTTTAAAGTTTTCAAAAGGACTGTGATATTTCTGGTAAAATGAATTTTACAGGTAGTATATATCTTTAGAGATGCATAGCAGTGCATCTAATATAAAGAAGAGATTTAATTTTAATTCATCAGGAAAAAACTTTGTTTCTCTGAACCTTTTTTTAATTATCAACAAATCATAATACTATTTCGTTATAGTTGGCTTTTTATATAATGTATTAATGTAATATGATTTTTGTTTGATTTGAATTTTAAAAATTAGCCTAAATTTAGAAAATAGTTTCGGGATGTTGAGTTCAGAAAACCATTAGTTTATAAAAAACGAATATGATAAATAAAAAAGTTTTTGTTGCAGGATTGGCTGCAACCATGCTGTTTTCTGCATGTAAAACCAAAGATTTAAAAATGAATATAACAAAAGAAGAAGTTCCTGCTGAAAGGAAGATTGTAGTTTATCAGGTTTTTACGCGTTTGTTTGGAAATAAAAACACAACCAATAAACCCTGGGGAACAATTGAAGAAAATGGAGTAGGGAAATTTAATGATTTTACCGACCATGCGCTTCATGAAATTAAAGATTTAGGAGTTACTTACATTTGGTATACCGGAGTTCCGCACCACGCTTTGGTGAGGGATTATAAAGCTTATGGAATTTCTGATGATGATCCCGAAGTGGTAAAAGGCCGTGCAGGATCGCCTTATGCGGTGAAAGATTATTATAATGTAAATCCCGATTTAGCATTAAATCCGGCGAACAGATTACAGGAATTCGAAGATTTGATTGACCGTACGCACAAAGCAGGTTTGAAAGTTATTATTGATATTGTACCGAATCATATTGCCAGAAAATATGAAGGGAAAAATAATCCTGAAGGTGTTAAGGATTTTGGTGCCAATGACAATGCAAATGTTGAATACAGCAGAAACAACAATTATTATTATATCCCGAATAATCACTTTGAAATTCCGGACAATGATATTCCATTAAACGGAGAAAAGAATCCGCTTGTTGATGGAGTATTTGATGAAAATCCAGCAAAATGGACAGGAAACGGTTCGCGAAAAGTAAAACCAGATCAAAATGACTGGTATGAAACCGTAAAAGTAAATTACGGAATTCGTCCGGATGGATCTAAGGATTTTCCTGAACTTCCAGCCGGATTTGATCAGAAATCATATCAGGAGCATTTTGCTTTCTGGCAGGATAAAGACGTTCCGGATTCCTGGAAAAAGTTTAAATCAATCGCTTTGTATTGGATTGTAAAAGGTGTTGATGGTTTTCGTTATGATATGGCCGAAATGGTTCCGTATGAGTTTTGGAGTTATATGAACTCGGCTATCAAAATGAAAAATCCGAATGCGTTTTTATTGGCAGAGGTGTATAACCCAAATGAATATCGCAATTATATTCGTTTAGGAAAAATGGATTATTTATATGATAAGGTCGAAACTTATGATAAACTGAAAGGCATTATTCGCGGAAAATCATCTCCTGACGGATTATCGGATATTCAGAAAAGTATGTCGGATATTGAACATAATATGCTTCACTTTTTAGATAATCATGACGAGCAGCGTTTGGCAAGTTCTGAATTTGCAGGAACACCGGAAAGAGGAAAACCTTTAATGGTGGTTTCGACTACGATTAGCACTTCGCCAACAATGGTTTATTTTGGACAGGAAGTAGGAGAGGCCGGAAATGAAGATGCCGGTTTTGGAAAACCTACAAGAACTTCAATTTTTGATTATATCGGCGTTCCTAATCATCAGCGTTGGATGAATGGCGGAAAATTTGACGGAGGACAGCTTTCTGAATCAGAGAAAAATCTTCGTGATTTTTATAAGCGATTATTAAATTTCTCTATTAATAGTCCGGCTTTGATGGGAAGTTTTCAGGAAATTCAATCTGTAAACCGTGAGAATAATGCCGGTTATGATGAATTGCTTTATTCGTATGTTCGCTGGTCTGAAAATCAGAAATTGATCGTTGTGGCGAATTTTTCTTCTGAAAAAACAAGTGAGTTTGAATTGAAAGTTCCGGCAGATATTATCTCAAAATGGAATTTGAAAGACGGTGAATACGGACTTACAGATCAATTGTACTTGCAGAATGAGGTAAAACTGAATGTCAGTAATGGAGAGGGAAGGGCTAAAGTAAAAATAGCACCATCTGAATCGTTTATTTATGAGTTAAAATAGGATAGAACTTGCATTGATTTTGTTTGATGCAGTACTATAAGATCAAAAAAAAGCTGATACTCAATTGTATCAGCTTTTTTGTTTTTATACTTTCCTGACCTTTTTGAGGGCTTCAGTATAATATTCGTTTACTTTTTCCCAATTAATATGTTCGTAAAAAGCATCGATATAACTTCCTTTTCTGTTTTGGTAATCCAGATAATAAGCATGTTCCCATAAATCGATTCCTAAAATAGGCGTTCCGGGAATCAGGGCATTTTTCATTAAGGGATTATCCTGATTATCAGTTGTAGTAACTTGTAGTTTCCCATATCTGTCCACTACCAGCCAAACCCAACCTGAACCAAATTGCTTTGTCGCCTGACCTTTAAACTGATTGGTAAGATTGGCAAAAGAACCAAATTCTTTATTAATCGAACCCGCAAGAGTGTCTTTAGGGGTTTGCTCTTTAGGAGTCAGGATATTGAAATAAAGTGTATGATTGTAATAGCCACCTGCATTTTGACGAAGTTTTGCATTGCTGAGATCCATTTTTTTTAGGATATCTTCAAGCGGCATGTTCTCAAATTCGGTATTGGCAATTTCTTTATTAAAGTTGTTCGTGTAGGTTAAATAATGTTTAGAATAATGTGTTTCTAAAGTAAGCGTTCGTATGGCAGGAGCCAGTCCGTCATATGAATAAGATAATTTTGTCATCTCAAAAGAACCCGGATCTGCTTTTACATCATTTGGTGATCCTATTGTTATTTTCTCCTCTTTTGTTGGTAAAGGAACTTCTACAACTTCGGTTAGTTTGTTGTTATCATTACATGAAAATAAGAGGAAAAATGAAGCTAAAATGCTGAAATGAACAATGTATTTCTTCATAATGTTAATTATTTTGATGTTAGTGAATTAATGATTTCAATATAGCATTCTTTTGCCTCATCAATAGATATATGGCTAATTTGCATCCAGGCATTTGTTTTGAATGCGTTTCTTAAATCAAAATTTTCAGATTGATTGTAGATCGCAGTTCCAAAAGTTGCCTGCTTGTAATAGGCATAAAGGCGTAGCTGCACATCTTGCGGCAGTGAGGCCTGAGTCATTTTTAAAGCAGTTTCAACCGCCTCAGAAAAACGAGTATCTAAATCTTTTTTGCTCATTAAGCTTTTGTAGCAATAATTGTTTTACCGCCAATTGCTTTTTGGTTTAATACTACATTAATTGGAGTACCTAAAGGTAAAAATAAATCTACTCTTGAACCAAATTTTATGAAACCTGCATCAGTACCTTGTACAACCTGCATACCTTCCTGAGCATAATTCACAATTCGTCTTGCTAATGCACCAGCAATTTGTCTGTATAATATTTGTCCAAAAGTTTCATTTTCGATTACAACTGTAGTTCTTTCGTTTTCTTCGCTTGCTTTTGGATGCCATGCAACTAAAAATTTTCCAGGGTGGTATTTACTGAATTTGATAATTCCATCCATTGCGTAGCGGGTAACGTGTACGTTTATTGGTGACATAAAGATAGAAACCTGTAAACGTTTATCTTTAAAATATTCGCCTTCATAAACTTCTTCTATAACCACAACTTTTCCATCAACCGGAGCAAGGATCTGATCGCTGTTTCTAATTGCAATTCTTTTAGGGTTTCTGAAGAATTGTAAAATAATAATCAGAAGTACTACACCGGCAATTTGAACAAGCATTCTTAGCCAGGTAATATCAATGAATTTGTCAGCAATTAAAAGTACAGCTACTGCAAATGCAGTACCTAATAAAATGGATGGGCCTCCTTCTTTATGAAACATAGTATAAAATTTGATAAAATAAAAATATAATTGGTGCTACAAATATAACACTATCTAATCGATCTAATACGCCTCCGTGGCCAGGCATTATAGCGCCACTGTCTTTTACGCCGGCAACCCTTTTGAATTTTGATTCAATCAAATCTCCAATAGTTCCGAAAATACTAACAATTAAAGCAATTATCGTCCAGATTAGGATCGATTTATTGCTGAAATCAGGATTAGGCTGGATGTATAGTTTTGAGATTAAAAAACCGGCAAAAGCGGCAAAGACTACTCCTCCAAGAAATCCTTCAATGGTTTTTTTAGGAGAAATGCGTTCAAATAATTTATGTTTACCTATTGATTTACCTACCAAATAGGCAAAAGTGTCGTTGGTCCAGATTAAAACAAACAGGCCAATGATGATTTTTGGATTGTAATCTTTGATACCAAATGAAATCTTGGTAATAAACAGAAAGGGCAGCATAATGTATCCTACTGAATAGATATATTTGGATGCTCTGCTTATGTTTTGTGTGTCATCAAATAAAAATACAATACATTTTATTGATACAATTAGTGTAATTACAAGTAATACCGTAAACAGGCGATCTATATCGACAGTAATTATGATGTTCTCTTTTAATAGTTTACTGATGTGATTTTCAGTTTCTATTTTATAGAAGCTGATCAGTGATACAGTCGAATAAAAAAGGGTAACAAATAAAATAGAAAATATCTTATTTAACCCTACTAAATTGCAGAACTCATAGGTTGCAATAATTAGGAAAATGCCAAAAAGGATAATAAAGCTTTCGGTAGAAAACAGAATAGAAGTTAGTAGTAAAGCGATATAAACAGCACCAGAAATGGTTCTCTTGAGTGTTTCATTCATCTTAAAGATCTTCTAGGAGCAATAAATATAGATTTTTTGCAACACTTCCGTATTGTGTAAAATCTTCTTCCTTGGCTTTTTCGAAATATTTTATTGTGGTAATATTGGTTGGATAGTCCCTTTCGTATTTTCTTTTGATAGCGCTTAGACCATCACTTTTTATTAATTGCAGTTGGCTTGTAGTAGCAATAATTACAATATTTGCGGGTAATTCGTTTGGTTTGTCCTGCCTGATTTGCTTTGATGAGAATAAGATAGAACCTTCATCAGCAATTAAGTTCTCGCAGGTAGCCAATAAAAACTTAGGGTTTTTAGGAGAAATATAAAGTAATTTATTTTCTTCTAATAAATGAAATAGTCCTGGCTCGTAGCATAAAACTTCGCTTTCGAACCAATCATTTTCTTCTAGTATATTTTCAAATTGTTCGGCAACTTCTTGTTTGTTTTCACAATATAAAAATTTACCCCCATTTTTTTTGAAATTAAAAATGAATCTTTCATCTATAGATAAATGACTATCAGGAGTATGATTTCCTCCATACTCGCTTTCATTTTCTTCATCAGAAGCGGCATCGCTAGACCCAAATATTTTTTTGAAAAAATTCATTTTATATGAAATACTTTACATGTTAATTGAAAACGTTCAAAGATAAAAAAATCTTAATTCAAAAGGCTATTTTGAATTAAGATTTTAAAAAATATTACATATTTACTGAATATTTACGAAACCACTTCTTCTAAATTTTTATCAAAAGTACGTTTTCCGAAAATAGTTTCTAAGTCATCTTTAAAAATAACTTCTTTTTCAATTAATATATCAGCTAACTGATTTAGTTTGTCTTTGTTTTCTTCAAGAATTTGAATGGCTCTTTGGTATTGACCTTCAATTAATTCTGAAATTTCTTTATCAATTACTTTAGCCGTTTCGTCAGAGTATGGTTTAGAGAAGTTGTATTCGCTTTGACCGCTTGAATCGTAATAAGTAACATTTCCGATTTTATCATTCAAACCGTAAATCGTTACCATAGCACGGGCCTGACGTGTAACTTTTTCTAAATCGCTTAATGCACCAGTCGAAATTCTGTCAAAAGTTACCTTTTCAGCAGCTCTTCCGCCCATAGTAGCACACATTTCGTCCAACATTTGGTCAGTTCTTACGATTTGTCTTTCTTCCGGAAGGTACCAGGCCGCTCCTAAACTTTGTCCGCGAGGAACAATAGTTACTTTAATAAGTGGTGCAGCATGCTCTAACATCCAGCTTACAGTCGCGTGACCGGCTTCGTGAATAGCGATTGCTCTTTTCTCTTCTGGAGTAATAATTTTATTTTTCTTTTCAAGACCACCAATGATTCTGTCAACGGCATCAAGGAAATCTTGTCTGTCTACTGCAGTTTTGTTGTTACGTGCAGCAATTAATGCAGCTTCGTTACAAACGTTTGCAATATCAGCACCAGAGAATCCCGGAGTTTGTTTTGCTAAGAAATCAAGGTCAAGACCTTCAACTTTTTTAATAGGAGCTAAGTGAACTTTGAAGATTTCAGCTCTTTCGCGAATGTCTGGTAGGTCAACAAAAATTTGTCTGTCGAAACGTCCGGCACGCATTAAAGCTTTATCCAAAACATCGGCTCTGTTGGTTGCAGCCAGAACGATTACGTTAGAGTTTGTACCAAAACCATCCATCTCTGTAAGTAATTGATTCAAAGTGTTTTCTCTTTCGTCGTTTCCGCCTGACATATTGCTTTTTCCTCTTGCTCTACCCACAGCATCGATCTCGTCGATAAAGATAATAGCAGGAGATTTTTCTTTTGCTTGTTTAAATAAGTCACGAACACGTGAAGCACCAACTCCTACGAACATCTCTACGAAATCAGAACCTGATAACGAGAAGAAAGGTACCTGAGCTTCTCCTGCCACTGCTTTTGCCAATAAGGTTTTACCAGTTCCCGGAGGTCCTACAAGTAAAGCTCCTTTAGGAATTTTACCTCCAAGATTGGTGTATTTTTCAGGGTTCTTAAGGAATTCTACAATTTCTTGTATTTCTTCTTTAGCACCTTCTAAACCAGCAACATCTTTGAATGTAGTTTTAATGTCGGTTTTCTCATCAAACAATTTAGCTTTCGATTTTCCAATGTTAAAGATTTGTCCGCCACCGCCACCTGCGCCACCTGACATTTTACGCATAATGAAAATCCAAACACCAATAATAATGATGATAGGAAGTAAGCTGATTAAGATATCTGTCCAGTTATTTTTCTGCAGGAAATTAAAATCTTTCAGTTTGCCTTCGGCAACTGCTTTTTCTAATTTAGTTTGAAAAATCTGGTCGTTACCAATTTCTAATGTATAGTGAGGACCTTTGTTAGGTCTTTCGAAAATATCATTAGCTACTTTTTTATTTGCCGGATCTTTAAGAGCAGCAGTGTTTAAGTATACTTCGGCTTCTGCCTTATTGAATACAATAACTTTTTCAATCTGACCTTTTTCTAATAAAACATTGAATTTAGAAGAGGTTAATTGAGCAGGTTCGCTTAAGTTTGATCCTCCGGTTGCAAAACTTATAAATAAAAAAACTAGAAGTATTGCGGTGTATATTAACCAAGGACTTATTTTAAATTTACTCGGATTTGGATTATTATCTTTAGCCATTAGAGAAAGTTTCTTTTAGTATTTGTTTTCGATTGTAGTTATTTTGGCGTCACCCCAAAGGCTCTCGATATTATAGTATTCGCGAATATGTTTCTGGAAAACGTGTACAACAATGTGCACATAATCCATAAGAACCCATTCTGCGTTATCGGTTCCTTCTACGTGCCACGGTTTATCTTTTAAGTCTTTAGATACTGTCTTTTGAATTGAGTTAACAATGGCGTTAACTTGGGTGTTTGAATTTCCGTTGCAAATAACAAAATAGTCACAAACTGCCGTGTCTATATCTCTTAAGTCAAGAATATCGATGTCATTTCCTTTTACTTCTTCAATCCCTTTGATTATGTTCGCCAATAGAACATCATTATTAATAGTCTTTTTCGCCATGAATTATTTTATATGATTTTGTAAAGTTACCAAAATTTGTGATTATTTTTGAACCTTAACAAAATATTAAATTAAGTTAATTAAATTCCTTTAATGAAACTAATCAAACTCGATGCCATAGATTCAACAAATGACTTCCTTAAATCATTGGCAAGTCAGGATGAACTCGATAATTTTACCGTAGTAACTGCTGAAAATCAGACAAAAGGAAAAGGGCAGATGGGCTCTAAGTGGCAATCAGAATCAGGTAAAAACTTAATTATGAGTGTCTTGGTAAAAGATTTTCTGTATGATAATGAACAAGTTTTTAACCTCAGCGTTATTGTTTCATTAGCAGTAATCGATGCCCTAAAATCATTAAATATTCCTGATATATGTATAAAATGGCCTAACGACATTATGTCATACAACAAAAAGGTTGGTGGCATACTTATTGAAAATACCATAAAAAGCAATGGCAGGATTGTGTCAGTTGTTGGGATAGGCTTAAATGTAAACCAGACTAATTTTGTTCATTTACCCAATGCTTCTTCATTAGCCGTAATTTGTAAAGCTGAATTTGATAAAAATACTTTAGTGTCCATCATATTAGAAAAAATGCAGCAAAAGATTGATTCCTGGGCAAACAGTTCTGCTGATTTATGGAAAGAGTATTTTAATTCCTTATTCCGTCAGGGAATACCAATGCCTTTTAAAAAGCTGAGTGCCAAAGATTCCGGACAAAATTTCATGGGAATCATTCAGGGAGTTTCTCCTGTTGGTAAAATACAAATTTTGTTAGAAGACGATTCGGTTTCAGAATTCGAAATCAAGGAAATTCAGATGTTGTATTAAAAAGTGGCTAAGATTCTAAGTGGCTAAGATTCTAAGTGACTAAGTTTCTAAGTTTTTTTGATTTTGCTTTATTGACATAAAAATCAGTGTAAATCAGTTACATCCACAAAATCCGTGCGCCATAAGTTTAGTTTATACTTTTTAATACGGGCTTTTTTGGTGCTATTTTTCTATTCCAATACATAATGTAGATTGTTCCCAGGATAGAAGGTGCCATCCATGCCATTATGTTTCCAATACCTATTCCGGCTATGATAAAAGCTGTTATCGAAGCGATTAGTGCTCCAATCATTTTGCCAATGTGTTTAGAAAGCCATTTTTTATTTGTTTCCGAAACATTTTTGTAAAATTGAAAATCTTTGATTGTCATATAAAGTCCAAATCCACCAAAAAAGGTAAACAATATTCCGTTTTCAATATTCATCAACTGACAGTAAACTCCGAGGGCAATCATTACTACTGAAAAGAATAACATACTTCCTGAAATTATAAAATCGATTGTGTCAGCTTTTGTTTTAGTTTTAAAAGTCAAAACCCTGTTTCCTGCAATCACCAGATAAATAGTAAATAAGCCAATTAAAAATAAAAAGATGTTCTGGTGTTTGGGCATCCAGCAAATAGGGATAGAGATAAGAGAACTCGTAACCATTCCGATAGAGAATAGTTTCCCCATTCTTTTGTGCAGTAAACTTCCTTTTTTGACTAGTATACTTCCAATTCCTGTAATTAACCCGATTCCGCCAAAAAACGCATGAATGTAAATTAAAATCTTAATAGTTTGTTCCATTTTGATGTTGGTTAGTTTTGATGGATCAAACTTCGAGGAATAATTTTGGGTGTAATAATTTATAGTTCCGAACTGTTATTTTTTAAGGATGAATTGGTTTTTTGAAGACTCTGAGTTTCTAAGTCGCTAAGCTTCTAGGTTTTTTTAATCGCGTAAAGCAGAAGAATCGTAAAGATTTTAGTGAAAACTTTACAGCTTAAAAATAAAGCTCTGCGACTCTGCGACTTTGCGAGAAATCATCTACAATCTGCGAGAAATAAAAAAGGCCCGACTTAATCGGACCTTATAATTTATGTAGTTCAGGAATTAATAATTAACAATTCACAATTGATAATTAAAAATTAAAGCTTTGTCATATTAGTAGCTAAAGTTTCAATAAACTTGCTAATTGGCCCTTTGATCATCATGGCCATCATTGGGTTAAATTCACCTTCGAATTGCAATTGTACAGCACTTTCGGTAGCTGAAACACTATCGATATTCGAAACCAAAGTAAACGGAAGTTTATCACTTGCAGCTCCCAAAACAATTTTGTTTGGTGCTGTTTTCTCTTTCATTTTAAGTTTTATTTCCGGCATACCTTTCAGTCCAAAAATAAAAGCATCTTCGCCAATCACTTCAAATTTTGCGATATTATCCGGCATTAATTTTTCAAAATTCTTAACATCAGTCAATAAATCAAATAAATCTTGAGCTGATTTCTGAACAGTAACTTTTGGACTTTCTAAGTTCATATTTTAATTTTTTTACTAATTGTTTTTAAGAAGAGGGTATGAATAAATTCCAAATTTTAAATTCCAAATTCTAATGTGACACTATTTTTAAGAATTTGAAATGTAATTTCAAATTCTTAAATTCTAAATTCTAAAATCTAAGAATTATTCTTCCTCTTTTCCCCACGTCGATGGACTTTCGTTCCATTCCAGTAAAGTCGATTGTTGGTCTTCGGTAATATATTGTTTCTGAACTGCTAAGTCTAATAAGTTTTCGTAATTACTTAACGTATACAGATCGATATTAGCATTTTTAAAGTTCTCTTCGGCAACACCAAAACCGTACGTAAAAATCGCTGCCATACCTTTTATGTTGGCTCCTTCGTTACGTAAAGCTTCAACAGCCATCAAACTGCTGTTTCCTGTACTAATTAAATCTTCAACCACAACCACATTTTGGCCTTTTTGTAAAAAACCTTCAACCTGGTTTTGTCTTCCGTGTTTTTTTGCTTCCGGGCGCACATATACAAACGGCAATCCAAGGCTTTCAGCAACAAGAATCCCCACTCCAATGGCTCCAGTAGCAACACCGGCAATAACATCTGGTTTCCCAAATTGTTTTTCAATATTTTTCGCAAACTCATCACGAACGTAGTTTCGGATGCTCGGAAATGAAAGAATTAACCTATTATCACAATAAATAGGAGATTTCCAACCAGAAGCCCATGTAAAAGGATTTTCGGGATTCAATTTAATTGCATTTATTTGCAAAAGCAATTCGGCTGTTTTTTCGGCAGTATCTTTATTAAAAATCATAGTACAAATGTATAAAGTTTTTGTGAACGACAAACCACTTTTTTTGACAAATGAGATCTCGAAAGAGACTGATTTTCAATTATTCTTGTTAGAGAGTATTGATATCGAGCATCTTATCGTCAAAATGTTTCAAAATAAAATTCAAAAAGCTTATTTGTATCATCCTGACGAAAAGGAAATTATGAAGACGTTAAAAGCCAAAATTCCCGTAAATAAAGCGGGTGGAGGGCTTGTGTACAATAAAAAAGGTGAGGTTTTATTTATTTTCAGAAACGGAAAATGGGACTTACCAAAAGGCGGAATCGAAAAAGGAGAGGAAATCGAAGACACTGCCATGCGCGAAGTCGAAGAAGAAACTGGAGTAGGCAAACTACGCATCACCAATAAACTCGAAAAAACCTATCACGTTTTCAAACGCAATGGAAAATACAAACTAAAAGTGACACATTGGTTCGAAATGCAGTCAGATTTCGACGGAATCCCCCAAGGTCAAGCCGAAGAAGGCATTGAAAAAGTAGCCTGGCTAAATCCTGAGCAAATCAAAGATGCGCTAAAAAACTCCTACGAAAACATCAAATTATTGTTCGAACAAGAGAATCAGCTACAATAATAATATCAAATTCCAAATTCCAAATTCCAATTTGAATTCGAATTTTTAATTTTATTATTGATATTATGTCATCATAAAAAAAACAAGCCTGATGAGCATCGCGTTCATTGGGCTTTTTTTTGAAATTTTAATGTATCAATTGATTTTGATTATGAAATTGTGGCAACTAATGTTTTTTTTGAGAGAAAATACTGTATTTTTGAATTTTAATCCTTGATATTAACTCGGTTTTATTCAATCAAGAATACAAACAACTCGCAAAATGATTTTTAAATCCTTAAAAAAAAATATAGAAATAGAAGATAGCACCTTCAATATGCTATACTCTACACGCATCCGAAGACTTTCTGAGCGACATTGGACACCCGTTGCCATTGCTAAGGCAGCGGCAGATTATCTTGTAGATAAACCCAATAAAAAAGTATTGGATATTGGCGCTGGTGCCGGTAAATTTTGTTTGGTAGGCGCGGCTTCAACAAAAGGCATTTTTTATGGTGTCGAGCAAAGAGCGTCACTTACCAAGCTGTCAAAAAAAATAGCCGAAAAGCATCAGGTAGAAAACGTCGAATTTATTCATTCCAACATCACCGATATTTCTTTTTCAGATTACGATGCATTTTATTTCTACAATTCTTTTTTCGAAAACATCGATACTTCCTGTCCAATCGATAAAAATATCGTTCCAAAAAACGAATTGTTTCTTTCTTATTCCAATTACGTAAGAGATCAGCTCCATAAAACACCCAAAAACACAAGACTTGTTACTTATTGGAGTACATGGGAAGAAATACCCGAAAGTTTTGATTTAGAATATTCTGCCTGCGACGGAGTGTTAAATTTTTGGAAAAAGAAGTCATGAATTTTGAACCGCCACCTTTGTCAAAGTTCAAAACTTTGACAAAGGTTTAGGGTAGTTTAAAAAAATATAAAGTTTTTCAACATATTCAAAATCAGAAGACTAGTATCTCAGCAGCTTAGTAACTTAGAATTTTAAGTTGGGCGTGCCAGTATTTATAAAAAGACCCAATCAACTTTGCGTTCATTGGGTCTTTTTATAAATACTGTCGGGCTATCCGCGCTACTTCGGTAGCGAACTTCTATCCCTCACGCGTGTCAATGAGTTAAAACACGTTTTTGGTTCTTTCGTTGTTTTTAAGGTAGACAGAAAATCTTAAGAATTACCATTTAATTTTATCAAAAGATTATCTTCATTAAAAACAGCATTAATTACATTTTCATTTTTTTCTGCTTTAATTTCATTTCCATTTACAGTCAGTTGATAACCTTTTTGAGATAAGTAATTTGTAAAAGCATTTTTGTGGTTTTGAATTTCAAATGTTGAAATTAATTCTGGAAAAACAGTTAAGATTCGGGCTAACTCTTCGCTTTCAACTTGATCTATTATATCAGATTTAATAGTAACAACCATTGTTCCCTGACCATAATTTCCAAGATAATAACCACTTCCGTTGAACATCTCAACAGCAATCATTCCTATTAAATGTAAATCATTCTCTACAGCGTCAAATTTTCCAACAGTTAACAAATCTATATTATTTTCTTGTCCATATTGCTTTAATAAAAGAGCCTGTTTCATAACAGATTCGGCATAACCTCCAGCTTTATTCTCCCAGATCCAAAGCCATGTTTGTGAAGAGTGAGAAAACGACCCCAAAACCTGCATCGGAAAAGTAAGATCGTCTCCAAATGTTATTTCTTCTTTATTCATATCAACATTCCAGGAAAGTCCGCCAGTGACATCATAAAGATTTCTTTGTTTTTCTAAAGCAATCGCTCCAAATTTTTCTAAAAAATCATTTTCAGATTCAAAGTGCTTACTAATGTTTTGTTGATTGACAGTTGACTCCGTATTTTCTTCTTTCTTTTTAAAAAGATTGTTGAATATTCCCATTCCTTATATGGCTTTTTAGTTAGTATAAAATTGATGTTTATGTTTTGTCGTGCTGAAATAAGATTACAAATCGATTTGATAAATTCTGGATTCTTCCTCCCAGGGATGATATCCTTGTCCGATGTAGTTAAAACCCATTTTTTCGTAAAATCCAATATGATCAGTGCACAGATATAAGTTTTGAAATCCGGCGTTTTTAGAGTCTTCTTTAGCTTTTTCGATGAGTAATTTACTGTAGTTATTTCCTCTGTGCTTTTCATCGATAAAGATGGCACAAACCCAGGGATATAAATCCATTCGGCTAATGAAATCATTTGTAATAAGCCCGGCACAGCCAATAATTTCATTATTATATTTTAATAAATACCATTGCGGCAAAGAGTCTTTGGCATTTATACTATGGCTAATACAATCTTCGTAAATAATTGGCGCTACCTCAGACCAGCTATTTTGAAAATATTGAATGGCCTTATCTTTATATTCAGGGTTTTCCCTAACCGAAATTATTCTCATTTTATGTT
Source organism: Flavobacterium sp. SLB02 (assembly GCF_009664855.1). Taxonomy (GTDB): domain Bacteria; phylum Bacteroidota; class Bacteroidia; order Flavobacteriales; family Flavobacteriaceae; genus Flavobacterium. Next base: position 3,355,093 of record NZ_CP045928.1, on the reverse strand, counting down.
TTAAAATTATCGTGCAAAAGTTTTAATTATTTTACACTTTTACTCACTATCTTCATTTTTCATGCCTTTAAGCAGTGCATAAATTGCCATTGAATGTCCCTGACCTAAGTCAAAATCATTTTTAAGCCAGTTTACAATATCTCCGGCTTTTACCTCAGGTTGAAGCTTTCCATCTATTGTAAATCCTTTTTGTTCCGCCAGAGTTCTAAACTCAGCCGGACCATTTCCTGTTTTCTCTTTAATGGTTTTTAAGTATCCTTGAAATGACATAAAGTAGTAGTTAGTGGGTTAGTTTATGAAGTACTAAAATACAAATTAAAATATAATTGGTTTTCAGGTTTTTATTTCTTTTGGTTCAACTTTGACAAAGTTTAATGCAACAGATTGCAAATCCGCGCTATTGGGTTTACAATCATAAGTATTCGAAACTTTTAAAAATGGGCTGAAAGCCCTAAAGCAATAGCGTAGTGCGTATCGCTACGAATTAAATCAAAATAGGAAATTGCCCTGAAAGGGCAAAAGAAAATTGAGAATAAAGATTCAAAGAAAAAGGTGATTTGTAGGTGAACATCATATAATGTGGTAAACGTGCTTTTTTAAATTAGGCTTGCTCACTTAAAGGGCTTGAAATTCCAATCGTTTTTAATTCATAGTGCTACGCATTACGCTATTGCTTAGGCTCTTTCAGAGCAACAGGTTTCGACTACTTATAATTGCAAATCCGCTCGATAGGGTTCAACTTTGTCAAAGTTCAAAACTGTGACAAAGTTCTTTGCGTAAAGCTTTGCGATCTCTGTGTTTCTCAACACAATCAAAAATCAAAAAAAACTTAGCGACCTCTGCGGTAAAAAAAACTTAATGATTAAAAAAAATCTACAAAACACGATAAACAGGATATTGCATATGCGCCTTTTCGTAATGCACCGAATTTTTATAAATCCAGTTTAGCTGCGCTTGAGAATTCTTGGCAAATTCGCGATCGTTTTGTTTTTTGGTTTCTAATTCGGTTTTTAGTTGCGGATTTTCTTTAAGCAGTTTCGAAGCTGTATCTTCAAAAATATATTCTGAATAATGTTCTTTTTGCTGCAAAATAGGATCGAAGAAATTCCAGTTAAAAAACGAATCAACACCTTCCGGTTCAAAAGCTTCTACTAAATATTTTACGCCTTTTTGGTTGGTTGGAACCAGGTAATCTCCTTTGGTGAAAGCCATTTTTACATTTTTAGAAGTTAAGGATGTATTATAGTGCAAATAATGTCCTTCATAAGCATTAGGAACCGTTTTAAAATCGGCAATTCTATAGCTCTCTACTTCAATAATCGTATCGTTTTTAAGTTGAGAATAGCTGATATTGTTATTTTTGAGCAAATCAATAATATTCCAATAACCACGCGGAATAATATAAGCAGTTGGAATCACCACTTCTTTAACCGATTTGAATTCTTTGATGTACGGAACGTCTTTTTTATACGGTTTACTTCGGTCATAATACAAACGATTTCCGGTTGTAGCGTCGCTTTTTTTGTAACTCGCCTCATATCCTAAAAACGAAAATGTCGCGGCTTTTGTGCTGTCCAATTCCCATTTTAAAGTATATGATTTTTTGGGCTGATATTGCTCCATGTTCTTCACTCGAAGCGCTTTTATTTTTTGGTAATTGGCATCGGTAAAATCCAAAGTCGATTTGGTGTATTCGTAGGTCATTTTTACACGTTCAGCATATTTTTTTAGCATATGGGTTTCAACCACAAAACCAATTGTGTTAAACAACGAAGTATAACCCGTTGTATATCGCGGACTATCTACAAACTGACCAAAACCTTTGTCTGGTGTATCTTTAAACGAATCTACGTAAGGTGTGGTTTCGATTTTCTTTTGCTGTAAATCTTTTACCAGAGCCGGCATCATTTCATCATTCAAAAAATCACCCAAAACTGTTCCCAGTTTGTTGTGCTGTGTCATGATATAGGTTAGCTTGTACTGATAATCAGATCCATTACTCACGTGATTATCAATAAAAACATCAGCATTTATTTTCTGAAAAATTTCTACAAAACTCTTGGTGTTTCGAGTATCCGATTTCATTAAATCACGATTCAAATCATAGTTTCTGGCATTTCCTCTAAAACCATAAATTTCTGGACCGTCCTGATTGGCTCTTGTAGTTGAATTTCTATTTAAAGCCCCTCCAATATTATAAACCGGGATAGTAACTAAAACAGTGTTTTTTGGCGCTTTCAGTTTTCCTATTGCTAAATCTCTGCAGAATTGCATCGTCGCATCGATTCCGTCAGGTTCTCCGGCGTGGATTCCGTTATTGATAAAAAGAACCGCTTTGTTTTTCTGAATTTTATCAAAATCAAATTCTTTGTCAGGATTATAAACCACCATATGCAAAGGTTCTCCGGAATCTGTAAGACCCATTTCTTTGATCTGGATCGTTGGGAAATCTTTGGCTAAAAGTTTAAAATAAGCAATAGTTTCTTGATAAGAAGCCGATTGATTTCCATTTCCTTTTTCAAAAAAAGTATCGTATTTTTTATTGTTTTGAGCGAAGATTGTCAAAGAAAAGAGTAGAAGAGGCAGGATGAAAAGTCTCATGGTTTTGGTTTTAAAGCGAGATTCAAATATAATTAATTTGTTTCAGGTTTAAGTTTTCAAGTTGAAATGCTTCGTGTTTTTTTCTCTCGCAGATTTTGCAGATTGAGCGGATTTTTATTTGTTAAAAATTAATCTGCAAAATCTGCGGGAAACATTTTTACGATTTGTATATAAACTTGAAACTTGAAACAAGAAAAACCGGAAACAATTTTTTTTGACTACTTTTGCAAAATGAATAAAAATCACCATTCCAACAACATACTTTCGAACTTAGGAATTGAAACCCTAAACGAAATGCAGGAAGTTGCTCAAGACGCAATTTTAAACGATAACAACGTATTATTACTTTCACCAACAGGATCAGGAAAAACACTGGCTTTCTTGTTACCTGTTTTAGAATTATTGCAGCCGGAAATTCTTTCGGTTCAGTGTTTAATATTAGTGCCTTCGCGCGAATTAGGTTTGCAGATTGAGCAGGTTTGGAAAAAAATGGGAACGCCATACAAAGTAAATATTTGTTACGGAGGACACTCAATAGATACCGAAATCAAAAATTTGAGCAATCCGCCAGCGGTTTTGATAGGAACTCCGGGAAGAATTGCAGATCATATCGACAGAGACACTTTTAGAACAGATAAAATTCAGACTTTAATTCTGGATGAATTTGATAAATCATTGCAATTGGGTTTCCATGAGCAAATGTCATATATCATTGGGAAGTTGACAAAACTGAACAAACGCGTTTTGGTTTCGGCAACTTCAGACATTGAAATTCCCAGATATACGAGAGTGGTAAATCCTACTATTCTGGATTTTATTCCGGAGCAGGAAGAGAAAACGAATCTTTCGATGAAAATGGTTGTTTCTCCTTCAAAAGACAAATTAGGCAGTTTATTCAATTTGATTTGTTCACTGAAATCGCAATCGGCTATTATTTTCTGTAATCATCGTGATGCGGCTGAGCGTATTAGTGATACATTAAACGAAAAAGGAATTTACGCGACCTATTATCATGGCGGAATGGATCAGGACGAGCGCGAACGTGCTTTGATTCAGTTTAGAAACGGAAGTATGAGTTACCTCATCACAACTGATTTAGCGGCTCGTGGACTGGATATTCCTGAAATGAAACACGTAATTCATTATCATTTGCCTCTTAAAGAAGACGAATTTACACATCGTAACGGTCGTACTGCCCGTATGCAGGCTTCCGGAACGGCTTATATTATCATTCACGAAAGTGAAAAAAAATTGGATTATATCGACTACGGAATGGAAGTTTTAAAAGTCGAAAACTCAACAACTTTGCCTAAGCCACCGGAATACCAAACGATTTATATTAGTGGCGGAAAGAAAACAAAACTAAATAAGATTGATATCGTTGGTTTCTTTTCTCAAAAAGGGAAACTGGAGAAAGGCGATTTAGGCTTAATAGAGGTAAAAGATTTTATTTCGTTTGCGGCTGTAAAATTCAATAAGGTAAAAGACTTGTTGCATAATATTAAAGACGAGAAAATGAAAGGCAAGAAATTTAAAATCGAAGTTGCCCGTAAAGTGGTAAAGAAAGAGGAGGAGAAGTAATTTTTTTGTTTCAAGTTTCAAGCTTTGGGTTTGTTTTGGATCCGATCTTCTTTTAATGAAAGAACTGTATTAAAATCAAGAAGTAATTATTGTAGTATAAGTTTTATAATTACAGCCTTTTTTGATCTTTGTTGATTACTAAATTTGGTCGTTTTTTAATAAAATTTCGGGTATTGCATGTGTGTAAATTGTTGAATTTCAATAATTTAATTTGGTTTACTGCAGATTTTGATTGATTTTAAACAACAATCTTAATTTATTGTTAATAAATTAACGGATAAGGCTTTAATTTATCATATTTTCTGCGTTTCTTGTGCCCGTAAATAATAAACCCCAAATTAATTATGAAAAGAATTATTACGATTGCCATTTTGATGTTTAGTTTTGTCTCTTTTGCACAAATTAAGGTTCTTGAAACTGTACCTGTTGAAAGATTAGGAAAAGTAAATAACAACTATATTCAAAAAATTGGAGATGAGTATACTGTTTATTATACAAGTATCCAGAACGATGAGGAGTCATCAAGCTTGAGAAAATTTACATTCAAAAATGTAAATAATGATTACAACAGTCTTTACAGTATCATTGTAAACGGTTTTACTGCAACGCCTTTGTATGATATAAAATTAGAATTACCTAATAACTATATCTGGTTACACTACACAGGAAGTGTTATTCCTGAGAAAGCTACAGTTCAGTTTATGGTTTCTTCTAAAGATGCTTCTTCTGCAACAAGCAGTGTTTCTGAACCATTATTGAAAGATCAGATTAATAAATTATTCCAAAGATAATTTACTACTTATACATACTAAAAAAGGGCTATTCACGATATGAATAGCCCTTTTTTAAGTTTACAGTTTTCGGTCGCAGTTTACAGTTAGCAAATAACTGAAAACTGTGACTGAAAACTTATATTTTCTTGACGTATTGTGTAATAATTACAATTTGCTGACCGTCTACTTTTCCTTCGATATATTCGGCGTTTTCGTGATCTAAACGGATGTTACGAACGGCTGTTCCTTGTTTGGCCACCATGCTTGATCCTTTTACTTTTAGGTCTTTGATTAAAACTACAGAATCTCCGTGTTCTAAAATTACACCATTACTGTCACGGTGAATGATTTTGTTTTCATCATCTTCGCCTTCTCCTGTTGCTTGTGCCCATGCAAGAGTATCTTCGTCTAAATACATCATGTCAAGTAATTCCTGTGGCCATCCTGCAGCGCGCAAACGGCTTAACATTCTCCAGGCTACCACTTGTACCGCAACGTTTTCATTCCACATGCTGTCATTAAGACATCTCCAGTGATTTAAATCGACATTATCCGGGTTTTCAATTTGGTCAATACACGTGCTACATGCTAAAATACTTTCGTCAAGTCCGCCTTTTTGAGTTGGTAATACCTGATATACTTTTAGATTTTCTTCGGCGCCACAAAGTTCGCATTTTGATCCGCTACGTTTGTTTAATTCTCTTTCGATGCTCATTATTGATTGTTTATTTTAAAAATGCGAAATTACTTATAATTAGTAAGGGTTGCAAATTTATATTAAGACTTAAAATTTTTAGTTTTTGAATATTATTTCGTCAAGATTAATAATTGAAGTAGGATATGGTGAATATTCATGATATTTAACTTCAATGCTGTTTTCAGAAACAAATCTTATTTTTTTATCACAGCCGGTTGCACAAGTTTCGGTATAAATTGGAAAATACATTTTTTTATTTTTATCAAATGCGATAATGTTGCCTCGAAAATAAGATACAATTTTAAAATTATCGTTTTCGATACTTTCCTCTTTATCATACTTTCCGGTGTAACTGAACAAATTATCTTTATAATAAGTGCTGTAAATAACATCTGCGATACCTGAAGAGCCATTTGCTAAATGATTAGAAACATTGTTGTCAGTTTCCCATTTTTGTACATAATTGGTGTAATTATTTTCATCTTCTAAATTATGAAAGACCCATTTACTTTTATAAGCAAATTGATAAAGAATTTTTTTAATTGCTGGGTTTGAATTTAGACTTTCATTTTCAATAAACTCTCCATCTATTGCTTCATTACTGCGAAGGGTTGGTTCACCCGTATAGTCTAATTTATAAAAATGAAGTGTTTTTATATCTAACATTATAAAGGCGACGTTTTCATCTGTAACAGCATTTCCCATTACAGTTTCATTGACGGATAAAAGAATATATTCTGTATTATCAATGGTTTCTTTTTGAAAGCTTTTTTTATCAATTTTAGTATATGTAAACTCATTAGAAAATAAAGTATCTTTTTTGATGAGTTTAAATTCATTCTCATTTTTTAAATATTTTGAAACTAAAATAAAATTCTTATCTCCAGCTAAAAAATATTTATCATTTTCTATAGAACCGTATGCCGTAATTCTTATTTCTTCGGTATTATCTTTATTGGTTGTTTTGTACAGAAGTGTTAAGCTATCTGGCTTGATGTCTTTATCAATTTCGATTTTATCTTTAGCTTGATTTGTTACTTTTCCCTCTTTTTTGCAAGAAACAAAAGTTATAATAGAACAAAATATAAGAATTGTGATAGCTTTTATTTTCATTTAAATTAGATTAAAAATATATGTTTTGTCCAATACAGCAATTAAATCTTTGATGTCCAATTTATAATTTCAGTGCGAGCCTGAGAATCTATTTCATATAAATTATCATATTCTTTTGTTTTTTTCCAATCATCAGATCCCGCTCTTAAAAAATGATTTAATCCGTTTATTATTTTAACTTCAATATTTTTATTATTTAAGTCAGGAATTAACGCGGCAGTTTCTTTACTATTAAAAAAACTATCATTTGTTCCTGCAATAAAAAGCATTGGAATTTGTAAATTCTGAAATAGCATTTTCGTACTTACCTTAATTTCAGGATTACTCCTGGGGGTGTATTGTGGCTTATTAAATTTTTCGAATTTTTCAATTGGTGTAGCCATCAATATCATAAAATCAATTTTAAGTGCGTTTTGATAGGCATCGATTGTTGCGATTCCACCTAAACTGTGACCTAAAGTGCCTATTTTTTTATTAGATAGAGAATCCGTTTTTTGAATATTATCTAAGGCATAATATAAGTCTTTTATAATTTGATCTACGCCAAAATTTACTTTCCCACCTGATTTTCCAACGCCCCGGTCGTCAAATCGGTAAACTGCAATTCCATTTTTTAATAATTCTTCTGCAATATTATAATGAGAATTGCGGTTGTTCTGACCGCTTCCCGGTGTTATAACAATACTTTTTGAATAGTTGGTTTTAGGAAAAATGAGTGTTCCGCTCAATTTTACATTTTCTTCAGAATCAATAAAATCAATTTCTTGCGAATTGTACCGTTCGATATTTTTTATTTCTTTTCCGAAATCAGAATTATTCTGACTATTAATTTTATTAAATGAAATAAAGAGAAGAACTAGAATTAGTTTTTTAAACACAAATTTTGGTTTTAGGTAAAATCGCTTCTTTATTTCGTCACTCTAACCGCATCCGGAACCAGCATTTCATATTCGCCGCCATGACGCAGTACATCACGAACAATGCTTGAACTAATAAATGAAGTACTTGCTGCTGTTAATAAAAATACCGTCTCTATTTTAGATAATTTTCTATTGGTGTGGGCAATTGCTTTTTCGAATTCGAAATCGGCGGGATTGCGCAGACCTCTTAGAATAAAATGGGCTTTTTGTTTTTTGGCTAAATCGATAGTCAATCCTTCATAAGTAATTACCGAAATTTTAGGTTCGTCTTTGAAAGTTTCTTCTATAAAACGTTTTCTTTCTTCGAGTGAAAACATGTATTTTTTTTCGGCGTTTACACCAATGGCAATTACAATTTCATCAAATAAAGGAATTCCTCTTTTGATAATATCTTCGTGTCCAAGAGTAATTGGGTCAAATGATCCGGGGAATATGGCTTTTCTCATTTTTTTTAAGGTTCAGAGGTTCAGAGTTACAAAGATTTTAATTACTAAAACCATTCGCTTTTTTTTGAGTAATTTTTAATATTTCATTTTCGTGATAAAGTTTAGTTAAATCTTTTCTTGAATAATAAACTTTTCGATTTGAATAGTTTTCAGGTTTATTTAAGTCATCTATTTCATTGGGCATATATGCCTGAAAATCATTTAAGGTAGCATAGACACTATCTGCGGTTATTTTATCAATTCGCATATTTGAATAATAGCCATTATTTAATTTTAAATTGTAAACATCTCCTTGCATTGGATTTTTTATTAGAATTCCTGCTTCGTCTTTATTTTCAAAATATCTATTGATTGTAAAAATAAGGAATAAAGCTATTATAATAGAACCTGAAAACATCCAGATTGAATTATCTAATTTTTCGTTTTTTAGTTGTAATTGAGCACTTTCAGATAAATCTTCATAATCAAAATTCTCTTTGCAATGACTGCATTTTATATAAACAGATTTTCCAATCGGAAATAATGGAATCAAGGTGACGTGAGTGTATCTTTTATAAATGCTAAAATGCAATGTATCTTGTGTACGACATTTTGGGCATTCTTCATTTAAAATAGAACCATTTTTTATGTTTGATTCTCGAGTTCCAACAAGAAATAGCATGTTATTTTATTTGAAAGTTTGTATTATGTTATCCTAAGCGTTTTTAAAGCCGGAACCCATTCGTCTTTTTTACAGACTTCGCATTTTGCTTTTCCTGGTTTTTGCTCTTCGGTGTGACCGCAAAAAGTGCAGGCGTGAATGCCCTCTTTTTCGATTGTCTCGCTTTTTTTATTGAATGCAGCGGGCAAGATTGGTAGTCCGTATTTTACTTCATGATCTTCATAAAAAAATACGCTTATTTCTCCGCTGGTTTCTATAAAAGCATGTTTTATTTGTCCGAGATGTTCGATAGATTTTATACGGAGTTCAGAGAAGAACTCGTCTTGTGCGAGACTTTCTTTTTTGAAAGTAGCGATAGAAAATTTTCCATTATTAATTAAACATTCGGTTTTGCCTTCTATAAATTCTTCGAATTTTTTGCTTTTTCCGGTAAGCCAGGTAACAGAACGATACAAAATAATAATGACCGTAAAAACAATCGCAGCCGGAACAATACCAACATCTTCATAAAACATTGGATCTCCTGCTGCAGAACCTAATGCAATGATAATTACAGTTTCGAAAATCGATAATTGTTTTACACCTCGTTTTCCTGCCAGTTTTAAGGTTAGCAGTAAAATGATAAACATCACGGTAGAACGAAATATCACTTCGAGCGCAAAGTTTGCGGGAAGATTGTTGTAAAAAAGTCTATTCCATTCGAAGATTTCTTTCATTTTTTCTGAGTTTCTAAGTTGCTGAGGCGCTGAGTTACTAAGTTTTTTTTCTTTGGGCTAAATCACTTTGCGGGACTTCGACTTCGCTCAGTCTGACAAAACTTTGTAGTTAAAAAAAGGTTCTGAGATCTTAGTTACTTAGCATCTCAGAACCTTAGTATCTTAGCAACTATTTTAAAGCTAACTCGATCGCGTTTGTGAATAAATCCTGTAGCGAGATTCCGGCGGCTTGTGCTTGTTGCGGGATAAGGCTTTCGGTGGTTAGACCTGGAATTGTGTTCATTTCCAGCATATACGGTTCGTTGTCTACGATGATGAATTCGCTTCTTGAGAAACCTTTCATTTTTAAGACTTCGTAAGCACGTTTGGCTGTTTCTGCTACTTTTTGTGTTAGTTCGTCGGAGATTCTGGCTGGCGTGATTTCTTGTGATTTTCCTTCGTATTTGGCTTCGTAGTCGAAGAAATCATTGTCGGAAACTATTTCAGTGATGGGTAAAACCTTAATTTCGCCCTGGTAATTGATTACTCCAACAGAAACTTCGGTTCCGTCAAGGAAACTTTCGATGATGATTTCGTTGTCTTCTTTGTAAGCTACTTCAATTGCGATTGGCAATTCGGCTTCAGATTTTACTTTTGAGATTCCGAAACTTGAACCGGCTTTGTTTGGTTTTACGAAACACGGTAAACCTACTTTTTTTACGATTTCGGCTGTATTGATAACATCACCTTTGTTTAGGTAATACGAGATTGCCGTTTTGATTCCGTATGGTTTTAAAACCGATAATAAATCACGTTTGTTGAAGGTCAATGCGGCTTGGTAATAATCGCAAGACGATTGTTTAATTCCTAGTAATTCGAAATAGGCCTGCATTAATCCATCTTCACCCGGAGTTCCGTGAATGGCATTGAAAACACAGTCGAAAGTAATTTTTTGATCGTTTACGGTTACTGAGAAATCGTTTTTATCAATTGAAAATTCGGCATTGTTTTCGTCTACATACACCCATTTTTCTTTGAAAATATGAATACGGAATCCGTTGTATTTTGTTTTGTCAAGATATTGGTAAACGACGTTTCCGCTGATCAGCGAAATTTTGTATTCGCTTGAGTATCCGCCCATGATGATGGCTATGTTTTTCATTCTGTATTGTTTATATGTTTAATCGTTTATTTGTTTAACTGTTTCAGGTTTTTGGTCACGAATTCACGAATTAAATTTTAATTCAATCTGTGTTTATCTGTTTCAATCTGTAAAATCTGCTTGCCATTTCGTTTGCTTTGTCATCCCGAGGAACGAGGGATCTCCGTTAGTAGCTCCATATGCCAGGTAAACTTTGCGTGAGTTTCTTGCGGGACTTCGACTTCGCTCAGCCTGACAAATAGTACCAAAAATCTTCTTATAAATCCTAAAGCCCTAGCCCTGATGGGAGCGGTATCCTTTTTCTGGCTTCTTTAGCCAGGAAAAGATACAGCGGACAGCAGGAAATAGCTCCTTTAAATTAAAATTCCAATTTTGAAATTCCAAATTTCCAAAAGCTCTTTATTTTCAATAAGGATGACAATCGTGCGACTTTCTTGCTTAAAACAAAATTATCATTTTTTTTGAAACGAAATAGCTTTATCTTTGCGACAACTAAAAATAAATTTATGACTTTACGTAAGTATTTAACAAGCCGTGTGTTTTTTGTACAAATCCTGATTGCGGCTGCTATTATTGCTGTTTTGGGTTATCTGTTTATGCATTGGCTGACTTTTACAACTGATCATGGACATGAAATTGCGGTTCCGAATTTGTCTAAATTGACGGAGGAACAAGTTGAGGCAAAACTGGACGAACTGGATCTGGATTATGTGCTTTTGGATAGTGTTGATTATAGAAGTGAATTTCCTAAATACAGTGTTGTTGAGCAAGATCCGTTGCCGGGAACGAAGGTAAAAGTGGGAAGAAAAATATATATTAAAATTAATGCATCGGGATTTTCATCTGTTAAAATTCCTGATTTGATCGAGAAAACGTATCGTGAGGCGGTTCCGACTTTGAAGGCTCTAGGGCTTGAGCAGGGAACGATTACGTATATTCCTAATCTTGGAAAAGATATGGTTCTGGAGATGCGTTATAAAGGTAGAAACTTAAAAGTAGGAGACCGTGTGCTGAAAGCTTCTAAAATCGACTTGGTTTTAGGTGACGGAAAAGCAAGTTATGTAGATGAAAGTCAGGCGACAGACAGTTTAGCTGCGCCAACTACTGAAACCCCAAAAGATGAACAATAGTAATGAAAATTTAGATCTGGAAGACGAATTATTCGAACATTTTAGATTTGAAGTCCCTAAAGGTCAGGCGTTTTTGCGTATTGACAAATATTTAATGAATTTGATTCAGAATGCGACGCGAAATAAAATTCAGAACGCCGCAACTGAAGGAAATATTTTTGTAAATGATATTCCGGTAAAATCAAATTATAAGGTTAAACCATTTGATGTTGTAACGGTGATGTTAACGCATCCGCCATACGAAAATCATATTCTTCCGGAGGATCTTCCGTTGAATATTGTGTATGAAGATGATGCTTTGTTGTTGATCAACAAAGAGCCGGGAATGGTAGTGCATCCGGGTCACGGAAATTATACAGGGACTTTGGTGAATGCTTTGGCGCATCATTTTGATAATTTACCAATGAACAGCAGCGAACGCCCTGGTTTGGTTCACCGAATCGATAAGGATACGTCCGGACTTTTGGTAGTAGCTAAAACAGAAGCGGCGATGACGCATTTGGCCAAACAATTTGAGGCTAAAACTTCTGAACGTGAATATATTGCCCTTGTTTGGGGAAATGTTGCCGAAGAGGAGGGAACGATCGAAGGAAACCTTGCCAGACACTTGAAAGACCGTATGCAAATGGCTGTTTTTGCTGATCCTGAAATTGGGAAACCTGCCATTACGCATTATAAGGTTTTGGAACGTTTTGGTTATGTGACTTTGATTTCCTGTAAATTGGAAACGGGAAGAACGCACCAGATTCGTGCCCATATGAAACATATTGGACATCCGCTTTTTAATGATGAACGTTACGGCGGTCATTTGATTTTGAAGGGAACTACGTTTACCAAATACAAACAGTTTATTGATAATTGTTTTAAAGCGTTGCCACGTCAGGCGCTGCATGCTAAAACGCTTGGTTTTGTACATCCTACGACTGGCGAAATGATGCGTTTTGATACTGAATTACCTCAGGATTTTCAGGATTGTATAGAGAAATGGCGCAATTATGGAAAGACGCATAATATGGAAGAGGAGGAGAACTAATTAGATAATTTGTCAATTAGAAAATGAGATAATTTCTTATAATTAAAAAGCTCCAATTTAGAGCTTTTTTGTTTTTACTAGTTAGGGCTTAATTTTTCTTAATATCTTAATGGTTAAAAAATCTATTCAATGTTTTTAACGGTAAGGTCTATGATTTTGGCTTCGCCATTGGTTAGCAAACCTAGTTTGCCTTGTTGGCTTAGTTTGCTTTTTTCAAGGGAACATTCTAAGAAGGTTTCGTTATCGACTGAGAAGAACAATTGATTGTTGAAGACTCTTATTTGTACGGAATACCATTTGTTGTTTTCTAATTTCATAGGTTTTTTGAACAAAGTTGGGCCGCCTCGTTTTTCATATTCATCACTTCCTTCTTTGTAAACGCCTCTTCCAATTACGATATTCTGGTCGATTTGGTAGAGATAGGTTCTGATGTAGTTTTCTTTATCGATGTTGAGCATGATTTCGAAGAGCGATTCTTTGGTCATGTTTACTTTAAAATCGATTTCATAATTTTCAGGGAGTTGTTTTTTCGATTCTATTACGCCCCAATGCATCGGACCGCCTGTTCCTATTAAGGTATCTTTTTTTAGCAACCATTCTTTTGAATTAAATTTCCAATTGGATTTTAATGGTTTTGTTTCGGTAATGGTGTACGCTTTCTTTACTGTTGAAATGGTACCGCAACATGAGGCGATTATTAGTGGTATTACTAATAATGAGATATATCTGATTTTCATTTTTTTGTTTTTAATTGGGCTCAGAATGGTATTTTATTTTACCGATTGATCCTGTTGGGGAAGGTAAAAGTTCAAAAACCGAAGTAGGAGCAAGGCCAGTTTCGATACGATGCGAAACGTATAAAATACTCACGTTTGTTTCTTGTTTTATGGTATTGATAAGCTGAATTACTAAATCGACATTTTCGTCGTCTAAACCTTCTACTGGTTCGTCCAGAATTAATAACGGTGGATGTTTTAAAACGGCACGAACAATCAACGCGACTCTTTGCTGACCAATTGAAAGATCGATAAAACGTTTCTTTTTTAAATGGCTCATTTCAATTACTTCCAGCCATTGGTCTACTGTTTTGTTTTGTAAAGTGGTTGGTTCTGTATATAGCCCAATAGAGTCAAAGAAACCGGATAAAATCATTTGTTCTAAGGTGTGACCTTTTTGAAATAGATCTGTCATAGAAGTGGTGAAGATTCCGATTTGTTTTTTGATATCCCAAACGCTCTCGCCAGTTCCTTTTTTTCTTCCGAATAAATGCAAATCCTGTCCGAAACCTTTTGGGTTATCTCCTGTAATCAAGGATAAAATGGTGCTTTTTCCGGAGCCGTTTGGTCCTATTAATTGCCAGAATTCACCTTGTTTTATGGTCCATGAAATGTTGTCTACAATTTTTCGATCGTCATAACTTACCGAAACATTTTCCATTTTGATTAATACACTTTCGTGGAAAGAATGTGGTTCAATTGCTTTTGGAATTGCCGATGTGTTTAGGGTTTTATAATGATTTAAGGTTTGTGAGAGTGGATGTAATTCAAACGTATTGTCTTTGATTTGAGCTTTATGGGGAACAAAAGATAATACGTCGATTACACGATTTACGATTTGAATGATGGCAATATCTTCCGTTAAATCTTTTAATGATTCTGCCAAAAGTACGCGAGATGCTTGATCTAAATGATCAAAAGGATTATCGAAAATAATGAAATCGGGTTTTTGATTGATACAGTATTTTAGAAATTCTTTTTTGCGTTCGCCTGACGAAAAAGTTCTCAATTGTCTGTGAGATTGCGGAGAGGCTTCTACGATGTCGTATTGGTATTCTTTTTCGATGAATTTCTCTATGGCAATGTCTGAAAACAGAATGCCTTTTTGGTTGTTAAAAACGGCTAATTCTCCTTTGGCTTCGCCGGAAAGCAAAGTATCTATAAAGGCTTTTTTGTTTACCTGATTCGATAAAAGTATGTCCCAGTGTTGCATTTTGTATTTGTATTTTAAACTGTTGTCTGTATTCTTAACACATAGAAACATAGCTTTTGTAATGTAAGAATAGGCGTTTCACTTATTTAAACAAACATAGCTATGTGTTAGAAACATGTTTATTTTTGTATTCTTTTTTTACACATATAAAATCTATGTTTCTATGTGTTAAATATTAAAGCCAATGCTTTATTTAGTTGCTAATTCGCGATCATTTCTGGACCATTCGCTCCAGGATCCTACGTATAGTTTAGGAATTGAAAGTCCTGCATAATCCATCGCGAGTAACGTATGGCAGGCTGTGACTCCAGAACCGCAATGCACGATTATATTTTCAGGCTTTTTGTCGCCTATAATTTCAGTATATTTTTTTGCTAAAACATCAGCCGATTTATAAAAACCTTCTTCGTTTAAGTTTTCGCTAAACGGAACATTGATAGCGCCCGGAATATGTCCTGCAATTAAATCCAGCGGTTCTGTAAGACCATCAAAACGGTTTTTATCTCTTACATCAATTACGATATTTTCTTTGTTATTTCGGGCTATTTCGACTTCTTCAATATCGGCCTGAGCCAAATTCCATTTAGCAATTGGATAGTTTTCGGTTGGTTCAAAAGTTTCAATAGCCGAACTTAATGGATAGCCTACTTTTACTGCGGCTTGTAAACCTCCGTTGAGAACCTGAACTTTTTTATGTTGAATGGCGCGTAACATCCACCAAAATCTTGCTGCTGCATTCGATCCGTTTTTATCGTCGTAAATGATCACATGGCTCGAAGGCAAAATACCAAGTTTAGAAAGTACCTTAGAAAATTTTTCTAAAGAAGGCAAAGGATGTCTGCCTCCGTTTGCCGGATTTTTAACTGTTGCTAAATCTTGATTTAAATCGACATAACGAGCACCTTTAAGATGTTCTTTTTTATAATTTTCCTGAGCATTGATTCCGGCTCTGGAATCGATTAAAATAACTTCAGACGAATCTTTAATGTTTAAAAGTTCATCCGGATTTATAATGGGAGAAAGTTTAGCTGACATGTTGATTTATTTACTTTTTGTTCTTGTAATATTTATTTTTAATCTGAGATTAATCGGCGAAAGCCTGACTATAAAAAATAAAAAAAGTATTGTTTGTTTTGTTGTATTGCAAACATTCCCAATTACTATACACCGGGCTTGTAGAAATGCAAAGCGTGTTGGCTAAATTTTTTCGTGAAGCATTTTTTGCAAAACATCCTTCCTTTAGCACAAAACTGTCATCTTTTGATATGTCAGTAATTTTTAAAGGAAGATCTTCTAAATAATATTGAGGGTTTATTTTAAGTGCACCTTCGTTCATAATCAAATGTTCGATTGCAAATTGATAATCAAGGGTTCCAAAGGAATAACTTCCGCAATCTGCATTTTCTAATCTGTTTTCTACTTTTATATCTTTAAAAAGTTCAGCGTATTGGCTGGTTTTATCATTATAAAGTAAAATTTTAGTTTTAATGTTTTCTTTGTCATAAACAATAAAAACATAATCGTTGTTGCTTTCCTGAAATAGATTGCCTTTTGCAAAACAAAGTAATTCATAATTAGAATTTGTGTTGAAAAAAAGCTGTTGTTTTTCGTTTAACTTTACTATTGATTTACTACTCATTTCAGAAAAAAGCTGTTCTTGTGAAAGTTTTTTTAATTTTTCTTTATCTCCTTTTATTCTGTCTGCAAATTTTGGATCATCAAAAACTGATATTTGATAATGAACTGCATCTGCTGTTTTAGCTGTTGAAGTAGTATCGTTTATCGTTTCTTTTTTAGTATTATTTACAGTGTTTGTTTTATTCTCTTCTTGTTTTGAGTTGCAAGAGAATGCTAAAAGTGTAAAAAAAACGAAGACAATTTTATTTTTCATTAAATGATATTTTCCTGGTATTAATTTTATTTGATTGCTCTATTTTGATTGCTTTTTCGAGTTACCTAACCAAAGCAATCCGTTTAGAATTAGCTGACTTTGTGATTCGTTTTCGAATGTATGCGAAAGCGTTTTATTGGTTCCGTGTTCGTAATCGATATCATTGTGTCCCATGTTTACATAAAGCATTTTGTAGTTTTTATTGGTCCAGACTACGGGATAATAACCTTCATGCCAAATTTCGTTTTGTTTTGGACCTGTTCCTAACGGAAAGCTGCTTTGGTCGATCGCAACAAGGATTTTGATATCCGGATTTTTTCTTAAATCATTGCTCCATCTGTACCATTCGTTTGGTGCCGATTTGAATGTTTTAGGAATGTTTTTAGTTGCAGGATGCTGATTTTCGATTCGTAAAACTGCCGATGTTGGCCGCCATGTATTGCTGCCGTATTCGCCTGATCCTAAAAAAGTATTGTGGTACCAATTCCAGTTTTGAGGATAAGTAGAATCATTTAGTGCAAATGCCGAAAAGTGAAACCCTATAAAACCGCCGCCATTCTCCATATATTTCTGGAAAGCTTCCCGCTGACTTGTTGTTTCGGGTCTTGTATCTAAAAATAAAACGACTTGGTATTTCGATAAAAACTGGGCGTTTAAATTATCCCAATTGCTGGTTGAATCGTACTGGAAATGATTTTGTTGGGCTACTTTAGCAAACCATTTATTGGCTTCATGTACAAAACTGATATGTGCCTGATCATTTTTGGCGGTATAAAAAGCGATTATTTTAAATTTAGGATTTGCTTTTTTATGCTGGGCAAAACCTATAAAGCAAATAGACAACAGCGCAATCAGAATAATTCTTTTGGACATGAAGTTTGATTTAGATTATCTTTAACCAGGGATTTTTTCGATCAGTATTTCATTATTAGCTTTGTCGAAATAGGTGCAAGTCATTTCGATAATATCGACACGCCATTTGGCAATTCCGGATTGAGCGGCATGATTGCAGAACGTTAAATAATCGGTCTGACCGTCCTGATGCATTACCAGAAATTCGATAAAACGTTCTTTATTGGCCACGGGAGCGACCTGAATTTCAGGATATTTTTCTTCAGCCGAAACTTTGTAATTATTTACTCCGTAATATTCCACATTTCCGTTATTGACAAAGGTATCATATCCCTTTACACCCAAAATAATCAGGTCTTGTATATAATTTGGAAAATCTGCACCGCTTTGTACTTTGGCATGTGCTTCTTTTATTTGTTCGATTGTAAACATGTGTTTTAGTTTTTAAGTTAGGGTTTGCCACAAATTGCACGAATAAGCACTAATTTTTCTTCGTAATGCTTTTAAAATATTAATTTGTTAATTCTTGAAATTCGTAGCGAAAAGAATTATTGTTTCAAAAATACGATTAATGGTTTTATAAATTGGTCGAAAGATTCAATATGCGGTAAATGTCCGGTGTTGGGTACTTCGACTAGTTTTGCATTTGGGATTGTTTTTTGTGTTTTTTTGCCCAATTCGAGATAATTGCCCATTGTTTTTCTGACTTCTTCAGATACAAAAGGTTTTCCTATGGCTGTTTTGTCTCTTGTCCCAATGATTAGAAGCGTTGGACTTTTGATGTTTTTGAATTCGTATAAAACAGGTTGCGTAAAAATCATATCATACATCAAAGCCGAATTCCAGGCCACTCTTGCATAATCGGGAGCTGTAGTCCATCCGGCGCCAAGTTCAGCCCATTTTTGGAAATCAGCATTCCATTTTCCATCATAATAATTCGCCATTTGATAGCTTTTTATATTCTGATAGCTTTGTTTTAATTCTGATTCGTACCACCAATCTACAGGTTTATAAGGCACCACTAGTTTCCAGTCTTCCAGACCAATTGGATTTTCAAGAACTAATTTTTCAGTGGTTTCTGGATACATTAAAGCAAATCTTGTCGCCAGCATTCCGCCCATAGAATGTCCCAGAATTGTTGCTTTTTTGATTCCTAAATGATCGAGTAACTTTTTGGTATTCTCGGCCAATTGCTGAAAAGTATATTGAAAATTATCCGGTTTAGATGATTTTCCAAAACCTATCTGGTCTGGAACAATAACTCTAAAACCTTCTTTTATCAGGGCTTTTATGGTCGATTCCCAATATGCTCCATTGAAGTTTTTACCGTGCAGCAAAACAATGGTTTTGTTGTTGTAATTATTAGGTTTGACATCCATATATGCCATTTTAAGATACTGTCGCTGATTGCTCAATTCTAAAAATTGTACAGGAAACGGGTATTCGTAATTGGTTAAATTAATATCTAAGGCCTTAATGTTTTGCTGCTGCGAAAAACAAAAAAAGGGAAGAAGAAGCAGAATCAGTTTTATATTTTTCATTTTTTGAATTATTTCATTTTGGAGTATTTATAAAATTAAAGTTAACCATTTTAAATTCAAAAAATAAAATCTTAAAGTTATCAGAAAATAAAAGACAAGAAATTATGACTCGTTTTTGTTATTTTTTAAAGTAACTACTTGTTGCGGATAAGGAATATCAATACCGGCCTCATCAAAACGTTTCTTGATGCTTTGCAGTAAATCGCAATACATGACAAATGCATCTGTTGAGTTTTTTGCCCAGGCCCAGGCTTTTAGTGTTACGCTTGAATCTGCCAATGCCACAACGCGGGCTGTAACCAATTGCTTTTTTTGTTTTTTATCGTCTGCAGTTCTGTTATCTATAAATAGCGGATGTTTTACCACTTCTTCTTTCATGATTTCCAGTGCTTTTTCGATATCAGATTCGTAGCCAACGCCAATTTCGATTATTTTACAGGATTTGGTGTCATGCATATTGGTATTCACAATAATCTGATTGCTAATAATAGAATTAGGAATTATAATTCGGTTGTTTTCGGCATCTTTTAGAACTACTTGCCTCAAATTAATATCCTCAACGGTACCTACAAAATTGTTGATCGTGATTTTGTCGTTGATTCGGAAGGGTTTAAAAATTACCAGAAAAATTCCGCTTACGATATTACTCAAAGCTTGTTGAGAAGCTAAACCAGCTACTAATGAAATCACTCCGGCTCCGGCTAAAAAAGAATGTCCGATAATTTTAAATTCGGGAACTTGTATTAAAGCAAAGGCGAATCCTAAAATATAGATTACGGTTATGATCAGGTGTTTTAAAAATCTAAATCCGGTTGCATCATATTCTTTATCAGTTAATTTTCGGTACAAAAAATAACGAAGTACTTTGTCTGTAACTGCGCCCAAAACAATTGTTACAAGTCCAATTATAGCGATAATGATAATTATTCGGAAGTCTTTTACGTAATCGATCATGAGTTTTGAATTTTAAAAAATCCAAAAAACATATATTTAAAAATATAGTTTTTTGGATTTCATAAAGTTAAGAAAAATGAAGTTTGTTTTATAAACCAACGAAATCGTCACTTTTAGGGAAAATGCTCAAAGCTTGAATAGCAATTTCAGGTGTTGGAGAAGCTAATTTACGAAGTTTGGTATCCATCCAGGCACCATCAACGGTAATCACGGCGCAAAGTGTATCATCTTCTCTTCTGAATTCGTGAACGATGGACCAGCGTGAAGCATCGGCTTTCATTTTTGATGTTTTGGTGTGAAGGAATATTTTATCAGAAAGTTTTAATTCTTTTCTAAAAACACATTCTTCTCTAAATAAAACAGGACCAAAGCCTTGTGTTTGCATGACTTTAAGAGTTAAACCCAGTTCTTCAAGGATTTCGATACGATGTTGTGCTCCAAAATCGTAATAAGCACTATGACGAACGTGAAAATTAGGGTCAAGATCAGACCAGCGAAAAGATATTTCTTTAATAAATGAAGCCATTTTATAATTGTATTTTAATGAAAATCGAAATTACAAATAAAATAGGAAACTGTTTCTTAGAAAATCTTAAAGTATATAATCTATTTTTTATCCCGATTATTTTTGGTTAGCTTTTTTGTTATAAAATTTCAAGATTGTCCCATTCATATTCGATTTTGTTTAATCTCATATAGTAGGGAACAAGTAATAGAATTTCTAAGCGAAACATAAAATGACCATTATTGACAAAGGGCAGTGCAAGCATTGAAACTATGCAGATCACTACTCCGCAAATAGCGTCAATTTTACCAATTGAGATTGCATTGGGTTTTTCGAACCAAAGAGAATAAGCCGCAAAACCTTTGAATATCATAATTGCAATAATAAATGCTCCTATTCCTGAAAAAGCAGTATTGCTGGAAAAACCGTAAAGAGAAAGATTTACGTTTGGGATAAAAAGATTGATAACGAGAGATGCAATAGCGCAAAGTCCCATTATCATGAAAATCCAACAAAAAGTTTTAATCCACCACGGTAAAAGTTTTCTTCTAATAACCGGTGCTTTGTCAAATTCGTCAAAATGGCTTTCTAATTCTGGGTTCATGGTATTATTTTGGGGATTTTTTATTGTGTTTTTAATTATATAACCTGCGTAAGGATCAGAATTAGAATAGTAATTTGTACTCCCAGAATGATCCAAAAAAAGTTTCTGCTGGGTTGCGAAACATTTTTTAATCCTGTGATGATTTTGTCTTTAATAATTTCTGAAAAGCTTACATTTTCATCTTTAAAATCAACTTCGTCCAGGCTTATTTTTTTAAGTCCATAAATCAATATTTTTTTTACCCATTTGTTTTCATCAGAATCCCTAAACGCTTGAATTAATTTTAATTGCAGCATAGCTTTATCGGCTCCTGATTTTAATAACTCCGGTTGTTTTGATTTGATTCTGTCGATCACTTTGTCGATTACAGGGAAAAGTAAAACTTCGCCTTTGTCTGATATCAACTTATTGATGATTTTTGACATTATATATTTATTGCCAAGAGAAAATAAAAGAAATGGACCTACAAGTAAGGTGATTAATGTTAAGCCAAAACCAATTGGGCGTAAAGCAAATAATACCAATACAATGGCTGATCCGTTTATGTGTCCCATTTTTGCACCTGATTGATAAATGATAGTGCAAATGGTAGATATTCCAATTATGGCATATAAGAATTGTCCGAGAATATTTATTTTAAAAAAGCTAAATGTTGCGCTGCTGAACAATTTGGCGGTATATTTTAAATGATCATTCATTAATGTGGTGGTTGGTTTAGTTAAATTAGATGATTTTTAGAGTAGTAAAAATATCGAAAAAACATTACAAATGTTAAATGTTTCTATTTATACTTCGAATAAAATGTTTGTTTAAGTTTGTGTGTTGTAAATCAGTAGATTAAGATTGTAATTCGTCCTCTTTTGTACCTTCTAATTTTTTTACAATAAAAGGTAAAGTAAGGCCCTGACCAATAAGAGTAAGTAAAACAACAGCTACAGAAATAAATATAATAACGGTTCGTTCCGGAAAAGGAGTTCCATCTTCGAGTTCTTTAGGAATACCAATAGCAATAGCCAGAGAAACGATTCCGCGCATTCCTGACCAACTGATAATAATACTGTTATTGAAGTCTAAAAGGGCGTGCTCGCTTACTTTTCTTGTTCTTTTAGTGTTGTGAAAAGCTTTTTGAAGATTGATTTTCTGCAAAAAGATCCTCGCCATTCTAATCAATAAAGCGACGATAGTGATAATAGCTGCATATCCAATGTAAGGCAAAATCATATCGTTGTCGATGCCTTTTAGGATATAACGAAAATTAAGTCCTATTAAGATAAAGATGAGTCCGTTGAGTATAAAAATAATAATATCCCAAAGGCTTCTGGATTGATTTTTTAAACTTTCAGGGAATATTTTTTTACTGAAACGAGCAATGGTTAATCCTAAAATAACAACAGCGATTACTCCTGAAACTTCTAAATGTTCTGCGATAAGATAGGTTACAAAAGGCATTAAAAGCATAAAGCTAATGGTAACTTCTACGTTTTTTTTGTGCACTTTACTTAATATGAAAGCCAGGATTTTTGCCATTACAAAACCTACCAGAAAACCGCCTCCAAGCAATAGTACAAAATGTAAAGCAGCTTTCCAGATAATAAAAGCAGATCCCATTACGGCGGCCACAGCAAAACGATATGCCACAAGTGCCGATGCATCGTTGATAAGACTTTCGCCTTCGAGAATTGTTAGGGTTTTATGAGATAAATTTAATCCTTTTGTAATGCTTATTGCCGCTACAGCATCAGTAGCAGAAAGTATAGAACCTAACACAAATGCCAGCGGCCAGGTCATTCCGGGAATCATATAACGGGCTACTACTGCAATGCCTATTGTGGTCAGAAAAACTAATGATATAGCTAAAGTGCTAATGGTGTTAATATTCGTTTTGAAGTCTTTAGGCGAAATATTAAAAGAAGCATCGTATAATAATGGCGGAAGAAATAGCAGAAATATAATTTCAGGATTGATTTCGATTTCGCCCATTGACGGAATAAAACCAATTGCAATTCCGGCGATAACAAGTAATATAGGGTAAGGTAATTTTATTTTATGCGCAAAAGCTGAAAGACCGATTAAGATGGTGAGGATAAAAATAATAATGCTGTAGTTTTCCATTATGGATTAATTTTCATTGAGTTGTTTCTTGTTTTAGAGGTTTTCAATCAGTAGATTGGATTGTTTTAAGTTTGTAATCTTTATGAGCAGTTTAGTTAGGATATGCATACTGTTTTGGTTCTTTTAATTCAATTTACTGTCAAAAGCGCTAAAGTTATCGATTTTCGGCAATGGTTTTACCTGGTTTTTTTTTGATGTCTTTTTGATGATTTTTTCAGAACCCAGCGCTTTTGTTATTTCAGTTCTTTGTCCTGTTACTAAATTGAAATCCGTTTCGGTAGTTAAATTTTGGCCATCCCAAACAACATTTGATATTTTTTGTAATTCAAAATAGCCATTTTTAAATTTGAATATGTGCGAAAAGTGGTTATTACCGATTTCAGAATATAAAGACAAACTGCCATCTTCAATAGTTACATCAGGAATTTGATTGCCACCATATTTTCGGTTTGGATATTGAGCTTCCATTAATTTTTTTGTAGCGACTTTTAATTTATATTTTCCGTTTTTTTCTAAAAAATAGATTTCCAGTTTTAAAGGTTGTGTTTTGTCTATCGTATCCATTTTCACAAACACTTTATCTGCTAAGCCGTCATTGTTTAAATCGCCTTCTTCGGTTCTGATTACGACATTAAAATTGTCTTTTATTTTCTGTACTTGTGCGTAAATACTAATTTGGGTGAGAACAAAAAATAGTAAGAGTATCTTTTTCATTTTAGATTATCAATTAGGTTTATTTTGTTGATGATTATTTTATTCTGTTTTACATTGATTGATAATTGTATCTGTTTTCATTTCCTGTCCGTTTTGAAAATATTTTAAAACGCCAAAATATTTGATGGTGTCATTCTTGCAAAATTCAATATAAAATCTCGCAATTCTATATTCATAATAATGCTCAAGAAGCTCACTACTAAATCCTCCGGGATCTTCTTCATTGTTTATAAAATGTTCAGTTCCGGCCTCTCCAAAAGGATTTGTTCCCCAACCTTTATAATATCTATAAAAACTTAAGGAATAATACAGATCAGTTCTTGAAGCTGATTCAGAATTGTATTGATACTTATGCTTGTACTTATTTTCTTTACCAATAAATTCAGCATTCATTTTTTGAACAACCATGTTTTTTATTACTGCATTTAATGAGTCTTGGTTATTAATTTGGTTTTTGACAATATATAAGTGTGGATAAACCTTTGATTGAATGAATTCCATTTTTGTAAAAAAAATTGAATCAATAATATTTATTGAGATTAATATTCCTATAATTCCAAAAGCCCATTGAATTCTTTTCTTCTTTTTACTTATCCATTTGATTAGTACATATAAAAGATAAAAGAAGAGAGCAAAGAATAGTAAAAGAATAATTATCATAATTTGTGTTTGTATTTTTATATTGATGTTGGGTGATTTTGTAAAATTATCAACCAACTCAAAAATATCGAAAGATGTAGGTTTTATTGAAATTGAATGGTTTTTGTTCTTGTTTAAATAGAAACGCTGGGAATTTAATTTGGTTTCGTTATGCTTTCAATTGTTGGTACAGATAATGCTTTGTCTATGTAATGATCGTATTTTAAAGCGTAGTATTTCTTTCCGTCAAATTGTATTAAGCCGTTAAGATAAATATTCTCACCAGAATATGAACTTGTTGGCAGTTGATAACGTGTGTTTCGTTTACTATGCTTGAATTTATAAATTGGCAATGTTGAGATAAAATTTTTATAAGTAAATTCAGTTGGCAAAAAATAGATTATAGTTGAGAATTCCCCACCTTCTTTATCTGTCATCAATGTTAATTCCACTATTTCTTTTGTTTCTGGATTATTGAATGTAAATTTCTTGTGATGGGTCGATATCGAATCATTTAGTAATTTAAAACCTTTTGATGATAATTGTTTGTGCTCAACAGGGTTAGAATAATTAACTATTTTTCTAAAATCAGCTATTTTTAAAGTCTGTGCACAAGATTGGTTTACAAACAGTATTACTACTAAAATATAAAGGTTACCTAAATTCATATCTTTCTCGTTCTTGTTATTATTTGATGCTTTATGATTTTCGTTGCAATTTCCAAATCAATTGCTGAAATTTTAACTTAATAGAAAAACAAATTAGCTATCAGAATCTCTAGTTAAAATAGTAATTTTAAAAGTGAGCATAATCCTTTGTTTTTGTTAGTTCTGACCACCAACAATTAAAATTTCCGGATCGTTGTCTGTGATTTCATCTACTGAAAAAATATTTTTCAGTTTCCCAGCCTAAAGTTTGAAAACCTTCGTTGGCAACATAAGCGTTTACATTGTAGTAGTTTCCGGATTTGTCTGTTTGAATATATGCTTTCATTGAATGTTTTATGGTTAAAAGTTAAGATGGAGTGGGGTATTATTTTAATATTTTTTCA
This sequence comes from Flavobacterium sp. SLB02, assembly GCF_009664855.1. Lineage (GTDB taxonomy): Bacteria > Bacteroidota > Bacteroidia > Flavobacteriales > Flavobacteriaceae > Flavobacterium. The sequence continues at coordinate 3,329,429 of NZ_CP045928.1, read as the reverse complement.
AATATAAACTTTTTCTTATAAATATTTTGATGGGTTTAAAATTACGAATTTCAGAATCTTAATGTAGTTAGGGTAGAAGGGAAGTTTAAACAATATTTTTATTTATTGATGTGACATTAAATATAATTTTTAAAACAATTGCCCTAGCCCCGAAGAAGCGGCATCTTTTTGTGTCCGCCGCGGCGGACATAAAAGATATAGCGGATAGCGGGAATAGCTCCTAATAATGACACGTAAAGTGCTGATATGCCACGAATGTCAGGTTTTGAAAATGTCATGTTGTCAGATTGTTTTTCATGTGCCGACAGGAAAACTGACAATTTACTTTGGTTTTTTATATTGGCACAAAGATTGACTTATGCCACCTGAGTTATAAATTAGTATATCAAAATTAAATATATAAAAAATGGGTAAAATAATCGGAATTGACTTAGGTACGACGAACTCTTGTGTTTCTGTAATGGAAGGTAACGAAGCAGTTGTTATTCCTAACGCAGAAGGAAAAAGAACAACGCCATCTATCATCGCTTTTGTTGAAGGTGGAGAAATTAAAGTGGGTGATCCTGCAAAAAGACAAGCGGTAACGAATCCTACAAAAACGATTGCTTCTATTAAACGTTTTATGGGACACACTTTTGCTGAAACTCAGGAAGAGGCAAAAAGAGTTCCTTACAGTGTTGTAAAAGGTGACAACAATACTCCACGTGTGGATATTGACGGTCGTTTATACACTGCTCAAGAATTGTCTGCAATGACACTTCAAAAAATGAAAAAAACTGCTGAAGACTATTTAGGTCAAACTGTAACTGAAGCGGTTATTACTGTTCCTGCTTACTTTAACGATGCACAACGTCAGGCTACTAAAGAAGCTGGTGAAATTGCTGGTCTTAAAGTTATGCGTATCATCAATGAGCCAACTGCAGCTGCACTTGCTTACGGATTAGATAAAAAAGGAACTGATCAAAAAATTGCTGTTTACGATTTAGGTGGTGGTACTTTTGATATCTCTGTTCTTGAATTAGGAGACGGTGTATTTGAAGTATTATCTACAAATGGTGATACTCACTTAGGTGGTGATGATTTTGACCAGGTTATTATTGACTGGTTAGCTGACGATTTCAAATCTGAAGAAGGTATTGATTTACGTTTAGATCCAATGTCATTACAACGTTTGAAAGAGGCTGCAGAGAAAGCTAAGATTGAATTATCATCTTCTGCTGAAACTGAAATCAACTTACCTTACGTAACGGCTACTGCTTCTGGACCAAAACACTTAGTGAAAAAATTATCTAGAGCACAGTTCGAAAAATTATCTGATACTTTGGTAAAACGTTCTATGGAGCCAGTTGCTAAAGCATTAAAAGATGCAGGTTTATCTACATCTGATATCGACGAAGTAATCCTTGTTGGAGGTTCTACTCGTATGCCAAGAATTGCTGACGAAGTAGAGAAATTCTTTGGTAAAAAAGCGTCTAAAGGTGTTAACCCTGATGAGGTTGTTGCTATTGGAGCAGCTATTCAAGGTGGAGTTTTATCTGGAGATGTAAAAGATGTATTGTTACTTGACGTAACGCCTCTTTCTTTAGGTATCGAAACTATGGGTGGTGTATTGACTAAATTAATTGAGTCTAACACAACTATTCCAACTAAAAAATCTCAAGTATTCTCTACTGCTGCTGATTCTCAGCCATCTGTTGAAATTCACGTATTGCAAGGAGAAAGAGCGATGGCTGCTGATAACAAAACTATCGGTCGTTTCCACTTAGATGGTATTCCACCAGCACCAAGAGGAGTTCCTCAAATCGAGGTTACTTTTGATATTGATGCGAATGGTATCATCAAAGTTTCTGCGACTGATAAAGGAACTGGAAAATCTCACGATATCCGTATCGAAGCTTCTTCTGGATTAACAGCTGAAGAAATCGAAAAAATGAAAAAAGATGCTGAAGCTAACGCTGACGCTGACAAAATAGCGAAAGAAAGAGCTGAGAAATTAAACGAAGCTGACAGCATGATTTTCCAAACAGAAAGTCAATTGAAAGAGTTAGGAAGCAAATTAGCTGACGACCACAAAGTTGCTGTAGAGTACGCTTTAACTGAATTGAGAATGGCTCACCAATCTCAAGATATTCCAGCTATTCAAACGGCTCTTGACAACATCAATGCAGCTTGGAAAACAGCTACAGAAGCTATGTATGCTCAAGGTGAACAAGGTCAACAAGCAGCTCCACAACAAGAGCAATC
>NZ_CP045928.1:3108673-3110755 GCF_009664855.1 Flavobacterium sp. SLB02 | reverse complement strand
GTAAAAATTAAAAGCCTGATAGATTTAGATTTATCAAGCTTTTTTTGTGGTTCGAAAAATCTTGTATAATTTCAAAAAAAACACAAACTATCAGTGTTTTTAACGAAAATTGGCTCGAATCCCGTTAGACTATTTAGAGTGGAATTTTGCATAACGTATTGGTAAGACAGCGGGTTTAGGACTAAATTATGCCCATTCTTGGGATTTGCCAAATCATCACAAGTCCAAACCAACTTCCCATTAAGCCAATTGCCAAAATCCGTTGTAGCTGTTATAGCCAGTGGTTATTTATCCGTTTCACTTTTCCATTCGTGTTCAATATTTGTCATAACCAATGCGTTGTCAAAAGTTACCGAACCTTTTGGAAAAATCTCTTCGTTTTCAAAAAAGCTTGATTTTACATTTTGAACATTAAGAGGTCGGACTTCCCAATTGTATGCTTTCAATCTTAGTCCGTCAAATTTGTCTTTGTTTGGTGAATATCCAAGGTCGCCATTTTCAAAAAAGTCTGAAGCGTTATTTAATGTTGCAAAAATTGAATTATCGCTAAATACTTTTGTTTCCGTAGCATCAATTAATATTTCGGTGTTGTCTGAACTCTTAAAGGCAATATGATAATTTCCGTTTTTTTCAGCTACATTAAATTTCGCGTAATGGTGTTTTCCTGGAAATACTCGTCCACCAACAAGTGTGTTTAATTTTAGTGAAGTATCTCTGCGTGGAATATAAACTCCTGATTTTGTCATACCATTTTCATCCCATTCCACCGCAATTCTGTGAGCGCCATTTTCAGAGTTTACACCAATAAAGTCAGGAAATCCTTTAGGTTTTATGTTTTTCAGTCTGATTAAGCAAATTCCAACGATAGCTTTGTCTTTGTATAGTTTTGGTCTAAAAGGAAACGGAATAATTTTCTCCACGGATTTTGGGTCAGCTGTGAAGTTGATTAAAATTCTTCTGTCGATATATCCGTGTATTGTCGGAATTTTCATTGTTGTTTCGGTTTTTGTACCATTGGCTATAACGGTTGGGTATTGCCGAAGTCGGGGATTTTTAGCACTAAAGTTCAATCGTTGAACAAATGTTTCACCTTAGACAAAGCTCCAATCTAAGCCATTCAGCCCCACTTTTGGCAATACCTTGTTGTAGGCAGTTTATTGTTATTCGAGTAACCATTCTTTAGATTTTGTTATGATTTTTGTGTTATCTAAAACTTCAACATCAGGAGTTATCTTTCCTATGTATTTTTTCTTTGTTCTATCTTCGCAATAGGCAGTCGCTAAAAGAAGCATTGCTCCGTTTGATAATTTAAAATTTTGATTTGCTGTAGTATAGCCACTTGTTTTTGTTCCAAAAGATTTTGAATTTTCCCTGCCTAACAATGATATTGCTGCCATTTCTCCACTGCTACCTGTTAATGAATCAATTAATACTGCTACCTTGTTATGTAGGTTTTTGCATTTATAGTTGTTTTTAGAAGTACTTTGCCATTTTATTCTTTTTCCTTTTGATACGAAATATCCGACAGTTCCATCTTCGATAATTGGGTTTAGCGCTGCTAACATTGGCCACATATTTCCACCCCCATTTCCTCTTAAATCTACAATCCAGCCTTTTATGGAATATTTTTCATCCAATAATTGAATTTGTTTTCTTAATGTATCTGCATAGATAAAATTATCTTTTTCATTCATCGACAAATGCGCAGGTAGAAAAATATAGCCAATTGAATCATCGATAATTTTTGATGATGGATAATTTAAAGTTGTATCGTTTGATACTATTTTTTTTAAATTAGACTTATCATAATAAAAAGAATGAAAATCTCCGTACTGTCGTAGTTTATCCAGAATTGAAGAAAAGATAATTTTATTTGAATCAACGTCATCCAATTTTGTGATTTTTGTCAAAATATCTCTACGGAATCCTTTCCAGTTTATGGAGTCAGCAACTATTGAGTATTCTTTAATGTATGTCAATATCTCATTGGATACTTTTTTTAACTCCTCTCTATCTTTATTTTGACTATAACAATTAGTCATAAGGATAATTACAAAGAATAGTGTAAATATATACTTCATA
>NZ_CP045928.1:2987834-3053561 GCF_009664855.1 Flavobacterium sp. SLB02 | reverse complement strand
GCAAGGTGACAATGTTGAAGACGTTGAATTCGAAGAAGTAAAATAATTCTTCTTTAATGATAATGAAAAGCCGAATCAGAAATGATTCGGCTTTTTTTATGTCTTGTTGTTGTGTATTAAACCCGACAGGTTTTTAAAACCTATTGGGTTTAATTTTAAGTAATACAAATATTACAAAATAAATAATTAGGTTATGTATTTTTTCCACCTAAATGATAAATGTCATTTACGGTTCGAATTCTTTTTCGTAATATTACTATGTAAATATTTTTGCATGAGAAAGATCAAATACAAGAAAGGACGTAAGCTGCAACACATTACTTTAGAGTATACTGGCACACAAAAAGAGCATAAAACCGAGATGCAACTTTTTGTATATGATGATGCAGATGTTATCGAATATGAAAAACTCAGCGTCTTAGCATTAAATACTTGTATTGATTATACCAAAAATAACTGGCTGAACATTCACGGCTTAAATGATATTAATTTAATTAAAACGATTGGAGCTCATTTTAAGCTGGATGATTTTTTATTAGCCGATATTTTAAATACTACCAAAAGAACCAAGCTTGAGGAACAAAAAGATGTTTTGTTTTTTAATATAAAATCACTTTTACCATCTGAATATTCAGATAATATTAGCGTTGAGCAAATTAGCTTTATTCTAAAAGATGGAATTTTGATTTCGTTTCAGGAAAAAAGAAGTGATTTTTTTACCCATATTCGGGAACGTCTTCGTACTCATGCAGGCATTGTAAGAACTAAAAAAGTCGATTATTTACTCTATTTGTTATTAGATGCCGTAATGGAGAATTTTTACATTACGATTGAAGACGAAGAGGATAAGATCGAAGAATTAATCAATCTGACAAAAAAAGGCGCTGATCCTATTATTCTAGAAAAGATTGAAAACCATCGTGATAATTTTAATTTTTTAAAACGTTCTATTATTCCGTTAAGGGATTCTTTGTATTATTTGAAAACGATTAAAGATGATGATACCTATAACGGAATTGAAAAAGAAACGTTTAGTTTTTTCATCCGTTTGCATCAAAAATGCTTAGAACTTTTAGAGCAAATTGACTCGGATATGAGTTCATTAGAAAGTGCTTCTAATTTTTATTTTTCAGAGCAAAGCCGAAAAATGAATGAAATCATGAAAACACTTACCATTATTTCGGCCATATTTATTCCGCTAACTTTTATAGTTGGGGTATACGGAATGAACTTCGAATACATGCCGGAATTAAAAGCTAAAAACGGATATTTTATCGTCATGGGATCAATGTTTTTATTGGTTGTTGCTTTGATTATCTATTTTAAAAAAAGACGCTGGTTTTAGCGTTTATATAATAAATTTAAACATTTGATAAGTTTCAAAATATAAAATTATGAGTAAAGCAGTATATATAGCCACAAGCGACCACAATAGTGGGAAGTCAATTATTACGCTCGGTTTGATGAGTATCTTAATTGGTAAAACGGCGAAAGTAGGTTATTTTAGACCCATTGTAGAGGATTTTATTGATGGCGAATTAGACAATCATATCGAAACAGTTTTGTCGTATTTTAATCTGGATATTAAGTTTGAAGATGCTTATGCCATAACCAAAAGCAAACTGATCAAGAAGAAAAATAAAGGTAAAATTGGAGAAGTTCTCGACTTAATTATCGAAAAGTATAAAAAACTCGAAGAGCGTTTTGATTTTGTTTTGGTAGAAGGAACAAGCTTTACTGGTGAAGGAACTTCGATAGAATTAGACTTGAATGTTTTAATTGCAAAAAACCTTGGAATACCAACTATTATCATGGGATCCGGAGTTGGAAAGACTCTAGAAGAATTAGTTGACAGTCTTTATTTGGTTTATGATTCTTTTAAAGTAAAAGAGGTTGAAGTTTTATCTGTAATTGCAAATAAAGTACAACTTGAAAATATAGAACTAGTTACGCAGGGATTAAAGAAAAGCTTACCAGAGAATGTTTTAATCAATACAATTCCGTTGATTTCAAGTTTGAATAATCCAACAATGCAGGAAATTGTCAATCAGCTTGATGCAAAAGTATTGTTTGGAAGTGCTTATTTAAATAACGAAATTGGGCATTTTAGCGTTGGTGCGATGCAATTACATAATTACTTGGTTCACTTGCATGATAATGCCCTTGTAATTACACCAGGAGACCGTTCAGATATTATTCTGGGAGCTTTGCAGGCCAATGAATCGGCTAACTATCCAACAATTTCAGGAATTATCCTAACAGGAAATATTGTTCCGGAAGAAAGCATTTTAAAACTTATCGAAGGACTTTCTGCTATCGTTCCTATTATTGCTGTTGATGGCGGTACTTATCATATTACAAATAAAATCGGGGCAATTAGATCAGAGATTTACGCCAATAACGCACATAAAATCGAGACCTCGATAACTACTTTTGAAAAGTATGTTGAAGTTGAAACTTTGTCTGAAAGGTTAATCACTTTTATACCGGAAGGAATGACGCCAAAAATGTTCCAGTATAATATGGTAAAAAGAGCCAAACAGCATCGTAAACATATTGTTTTACCTGAAGGATATGATGATCGAATTATCATTGCAGCTTCAAGATTACTAGATATGGATGTAGTAGATATTTCGATTATTGGAGATAAAAAATATATTGAAAATAAGGTTGCCGAGTTAGGAATTCCATTTGATTTTTCGAAAGTAAATATCATCAACCCAAAAGAATCTGAACTTTATGAAGATTATGCTAATACTTATTATGAGCTTAGAAAAGCGAAGAATGTAAGTATTACTATGGCAAGAGATTTAATGGAAGATGTATCTTATTTTGGCACCATGATGGTATATAAAGGTCATGCTGACGGAATGGTTTCGGGAGCTGCACATACAACACAACATACAATATTACCAGCGCTGCAGTTCATTAAAACAAAACCAAATTCATCTGTAGTTTCATCTGTATTTTTTATGTGTTTAGAAGACAGGGTTTCTGTTTTTGGGGATTGTGCTATTAACCCAAACCCAACAGCAGAACAATTGGCAGAAATTGCGATTTCATCTGCAGAATCAAGCTCCGCTTTTGGAATAGAGCCTAAAATAGCGATGCTTTCTTACTCGTCAGGTTCATCAGGAAAAGGTGATGAGGTAGATAAAGTAAGAACTGCGACTGAAATTGTAAAACAAAAGCGACCAGATCTAAAAATTGAAGGCCCGATTCAATACGATGCCGCGGTAGATCGCGCAGTAGGAAAAAGTAAAATGCCGGATTCTGAAGTAGCGGGGCAGGCGAGTGTACTTATTTTTCCGGATTTAAATACCGGAAACAATACCTATAAAGCAGTACAAAGAGAAACCGGAGCATTGGCTATTGGTCCAATGTTGCAAGGTTTAAACAAGCCTGTAAACGATTTAAGCCGTGGTTGTACTGTTGATGATATTATAAATACAGTAGTTATTACAGCGATTCAGGCGCAAGGGCTATAACTAAAAATCTGAAATTAAAAATTAAAAATCCTGAGCAAAAGACTTAGCCGCTTAATGACTTAGGATCTTAGAAACTTTATAAAAAAAATGAAAATATTAATTATCAATTCAGGAAGTTCATCTATCAAATACCAATTAATGGTTATGCCAACAAACGAAGTAATTTGTTCGGGTATGATTGATAGGATTGGACTGGAAACTTCCAATATAACGTTTAAAACTTCTTTGCATTCCTTAGAAGAATTACTTCCAATTCCTAATCATAAAGTGGGATTGCAAAAAGTGGCTAATATGCTTTTAGATCCTGAAAAAGGAGTTATAAAATCCACTTCAGAAATTAGTGCAGTGGGGCATAGAGTAGTACACGGAGGAAGCGATTTTAGTGATACTGTTAAAATTGATGAGAATGTAAAAGCTAAAATCAAACAGCTTTTTGAACTGGCGCCATTGCATAATCCTGCCAATTTAGAAGGAATTAACGTTGCCGAAGAAATATTTAGTTCCGCAGAGCAAATTGCTGTTTTTGATACCGCTTTTCATCAAACAATGCCTCAAGTAGCATACAAGTACGCCATTCCAAATTATCTTTTGACAGAGAATAAAGTTAGGGTTTATGGTTTTCATGGAACGAGTCATAAATATGTGTCTGAAAAAGCAATTGACTTTTTAAAAGAGAACTCTAAAATTATTACAATACATATTGGTAATGGCTGCAGTATGGCAGCAATTAAAGACGGAAAGTGTATTGATACGACAATGGGATTTTCTCCTTCTAATGGCTTAATAATGGGTACAAGAAGCGGTGATATAGACCAGTCGATAGTTTTTTATATGATTAAAAATTTAAGTTATACACCAGATGAAGTTAATGCGATTTTGTTAAAACAAAGCGGAATGCTTGGACTTACAGGGTATAGTGATTTACGTGATATTGAGTCAGAAGCAGCGAAAGGAAATAAAGATTGTAAGCTTGCTTTATTTATGAATGCGTATCGCATCAGAAAATATATTGGTTCTTATGCGGCGGCTTTAAATGGTTTAGACGCAATTATTTTTACCGCCGGAATTGGTGAAAATTCGTCTTATATGCGTCAATTGGTTTGTACGGATATGGATTATTTTGGAATTGAATTAGATGAGGATAAAAATCAAATCCGTTCTAAGGAAATTAGAGAAATTAATACAGCAGATTCAAAAACCAAAGTTTTGGTTATACCAACAGATGAGGAATATGAAATTGCAAATCAGGTATACCAATTGTTAAAGAACTAATTGTTTAGGAATCTAAATTACCTGAAATGATTATTATTACATTCATACTGTTTTTAATTTTTATGACCCTTTCATCCCTTCATTTTTATTGGGGTTTTGGTGGCAAATGGGGAAGTCGTGCAGTTGTGCCAACGAAAGAGAATGGAATACCGGTTTTTGTACCCAGAACAATTTTAACTTTTGTTGTTGCTGTTGGTTTACTGTGTTTTGGCTTATTTTATTTGATAAATTATGGCTTTATAGAAATGAGTTTTCCAATATGGTTAGATAAAACGGGATTTTGGATCATAGCCTCTATATTTATTTTAAGAGCTATTGGCGACTTCAACTATGTTGGTTTCTTTAAAAAACACAAAAGCTCTAAATTTGCCATTAATGATACAAAGTATTATTCTCCTTTATGTTTGCTGATAGGGATTTTTACATTAGTGTTAGAATTTTATAATTAAACGGGTTTATTCATATCTATAAAAAAGCTCCTCAATCGAGGAGCTTTTTTATGTTTTTCAATATTTGTCAGTATCTTTGAAGATAAAACCGAATATTTTGAAATCGATACTTTTAAAACTTCTTTTCTTCTTTTTCATTGCTTCACAAATACAAGCACAAGAATTACTTCCTTTTGTAGAAAATTATAATAAATCAAATTACCAGGGAGACAATCAAATTTGGAATGTCGCTCAGGGAAAAGATAATGCCATGTATTTTGCTAATAATCATTATTTATTGCGATACGATGGCGTGATGTGGGAAAAATATACTTTGCCAAATAAAACCATCATCCGTTCAATTATGATCGAAGGAGATAAAATATATTCGGGTTCTTATAAAGAATTTGGGTATTGGTATAGAAAAGAGGGCAAAATGCATTACGTTTCGATTACCAAAAATCTTCGTTTGTTTGATGAAAAAGACAATGAGGAAATCTGGAAAATTTTTAGATTTAACGGATCAATTTATTTTCAATCCTTTAATGATGTTTTTATTTATGATGGTAAACACATTGAGAAAATTAAGTTTCCTTTTTTAATATCCTATTGTTTCGTAGTTGATAATGATGTTTATGTGGCCTCAGTAGAAAAAGGGCTTTTTAAAATGAATGGTGCAGAAATTACCAATCCTAAAGGATGGAATGTCTTAAAGAAGACAGTAGTGCATGCCATCGAAAAATACCAAAACAAGACCTATATTTTTACCCAGAAAAAAGGAATATTTATAGTAGAAAAAGACGGTTTAAGACCCTGGAATAATCCTTTAAATGAAACTTTAAAAGCAGCTACGATTAATGTTGCTAAATTTATTAAAGGCAATAAATTGGTTATAGGAACAGGAAACAGAGGCCTTTTTATTTATGACTTCCCAACAAATACTTATAAAAATATCGATCGAAATAATGTCTTAATGAATAACTCTATTTTAAGCATTGGTTTTGATAAAGAAAATGATTTATGGCTGGGCTTAGATAACGGAATTGCACATGTAGAGGTAAATTCTCCAATCTCCTTTTTTTATGATAATTCAGGTCTTTTAGGGTCTGTTTATTCTGTAGCGACAACTAATAAAGGATATTTAATCGCGTCTAATCACGGAGTTTTTGAATTTGATTCAGGTAAATTTCATATGATGCCTAACACACAAGGGCAGGCCTGGAATATTACTAAAATTGATAATAAGTACATTATTGGACATAATGATGGTACATTTTGTTATAATAGTGGAGCATTAGTAAAAACAAATAATGTTAGCGGTGGGTGGAATTTATCAAAGAGCATTATCAGCAACACCTATTTTCAGTCAACTTACAGCGGAGTTTTAGTTTATGATGATATTTCAAAATTAACTGAGACGAAAAAGATTGAAGACCTTTCGAAACCTATAAAATACGTAGCCCAAAATAAAAAGAATGAAATCTGGGCTGCAGATAATTATAGAGGATTATATCGCGTTTTATACGATGATAATTATAAGACCAAAAAAGTTGAAAATATTACCCAGCAAAGTAAAATAAATAATGATTTTGGGGTCAAGATTTTTGAGTTCAGAAACGAAATTCTTTTTCTAATTAATAATTCATGGTATACTTACAATTCTATAACCAATAAACTGGAGGAAAATGACTTGTTTAATGTTAACTTCAAAGATATAACTGACGTTGTTGGTATTGATGAAGATCATTTCATGGTACTTCAAAATGGAATCTTATATCATATCCAGGCCACAGGAAATAAATTTGTCTGGAATATTATCCAGGAGAAATATTATAAAGGGAAGTTGATAAATGATAATCTGAGAATTTTTAAAACAAATAATCATTATCTGTTAAATCTGGATGACGGATTTATTTCCCTTCAGCTCAAATATGAAAACAGACAAAATTCAGATGTTAAAATTGAAGCATTCAATGATGATAACCTGGTTTCTGATGATTCCACCATTAAATACAATACAGAACTGAAGATAAACGTAATATCAGGTATTTATGGTGCCAGTAAACCTAATTTGTTTTACAAGCTCAATGACAATAAAGATTTTGTCCAAATTTCTGATGGATTAATTGTATTGAATAATTTAAGTAGTGGTAATCATTCTATCATAGTTTACAAGCATAATGGTGCCAGTTATGAAAAAGTTTCAGATTTTGAATTTAACGTAGCAAAACCATGGTATTTTTCGATATGGATGGTGATGTTATATATACTCATAATAGGAGCAGTACTGTTTTTCTATTATAAATGGAATAAACTTCGTTATATGCAAAAATTAAGATTGCAGGCAGAAGAATTAAAACATCAAAGAGAAATTCTTGAAATGGAATTGAAAGCAGAGAATGAAATAAATATTCAGGAATACGAAAAACATATTTTAGAACTCGAATTGCAAACAAAATCATCAGAAGTTGCCGGTAAATCTTTGTCGATTGCAAAGCAAAGCGAGATGATTGAAAATATCCAAAGCATTCTTGATTCAGAAAAAGATTTCAATAAGCTTAAGAGTGAAATCAGGAAGGCAATTAAGATAAATGAAGTCAATAAACACGAATGGGAAATTTTTGAGACAAATCTGAATCAAATCCATAATGAGTTTATTATAAATCTTTCTAAAAAGTTTCCAAATCTTACTCCAAAAGATATAAAATTGTGTGTTTACCTTAAAATGAATCTCTCTTCTAAAGAGATTGCGCCTATGATGAATATCTCTTTTAGAGGCGTAGAACTACACCGATATCGTTTAAGAAAGAAATTAAATCTCTCTCAGGAAGAAAACCTGTCAAAATTTTTATTAAGTCTGTAAGATTTGCATTTAAAATTTAAGGATCTTATATTTTTGCACATCATTTTTTATATAATTCTAATACATCATTACTACATCATAAGGTTATGTTAAGGAAATTAATTTAATATTTAAAGTGTTGTAAATCATCAACATATAATATTGTTTTAACATAATGATGTAGCTATGTAGTAGTGGTATTTGATGTACTACAACGTTGTAATTGTTTAATTTGGCTCTACTAACTTAAACGATTACGAACTGTATGAAAAATTTTATTTTTAGCTTTTTAGCACTCTTGCTACTTCCGGCATATATGTCCGGTCAGGCAATTAAAGGAAAAGTAGTAGATAGTAGTGGAATGGGAGTTCCAGGAGCAGTTATTGCTTCCTCTGATGCTAAAGCAACTACTGACGCAGATTTTGACGGAAACTTTACAATCAATGCAAAACCAGGAGACATATTAAAAGTCTCAATGTTGGGTTTTGATGCAGTTTCTGTACCGGCAACCGCCGCGCCAATGACAATTACATTAAAAGAAGCTGAAGATACAGCCTTGAAAGAAGTTGTCGTTATTGGTTATGGAACCAGAAAAAAAATTGATAATACATCTTCTGTAAGCTCAATTAAATCTGAAGAAATTACCAAAATGAAAGTTATGAATGCTTCGCAAGCAATACAAGGTAAAGCTGCTGGGGTTCAGGTATCTAGTTCTGATGCTCCGGGAAGTACACCATCAGTGGTTATCAGGGGAGCAGGAACGGCATTAGGAGGGAGAAATCCTCTGTATGTTGTAGACGGTATGCCTACTGAGAATATCAACAACATTAATACTAATGACATCACATCTTATGAAATCTTGAAAGATGCTTCATCATTAGCTATTTATGGAACAAGAGGTGCGAATGGTGTAATTATGATTACAACTAAAGCAGGAAAAGGAAAAATGAATGTTGAAGTTGAAAGTTTTACAGGTTTTAGAACTCCTCTAAAAAATGTAAAAATGGCAAACGCTGACGAATATGTTCGTTATAGCAATGCTGCTTTTAGCGGAGATTTCCCTGCAGGCAGATTTTCGACAAACCAACCGTATAATACAAATTGGTTTGATGCGATTACAAGAACAGGAACTTACAGTCAAAATAATATTGCTATTTCTGGATCTTCTGAAAACGTAAAATACTTTTTTAGTGTTGGAAATTACGAAGAAAAAGGAATCTTGAATGGATCTGATTACGGACGTACTACTATTAGAAATAATAATGAGTTTAAACTTTCAGAAAAAGTTAAAATAACTCAAAATTTAAGTGTAAGTACTGTAAAGAATACACCAATGCCCTTGAGTGCATTTACAAATGCTTACAGACAATCTCCACTTGTTCCTGTACGTTATGCTGATGGAAAATATGGTGTGCCATTTGTTTCAAATGGGGTTGTGGCTGAAACTGGTGCGTCATTTAACAATGTTGGAAATCCAGTAGCTCAATTAGATTACACGAATGAGAAACAACAGAGTGTTACTTTGCAGGGAGGTTTGAAATTAGATTATGATATTATCAAATCATTAAAATTCACTTCACAATTTAACGGAGAGTTTTATACTTACAAACAGTATAATTATGTTGATAATGTTGCACTTTGGTTATCGGCAGATCCTACTCGTGTACAATCAAAATACCCTGGTGATTTGAACATAAACACTTTGACAAGAAGCAGAGACCAGTATTTTAACTGGAATTTGTCTAACTACTTTACCTATAATAAAGTTTTTGCAAATATTCATGATGTTGAAGTTACTGCAGGTATCGAGGCGAATGTTCAGGGTACAAGAGAGAAATTAACGATTGACAGAAAGAATGTAAGCCCATATGAGGATTATTGGTCTTTAAAAGATGTGAATGTTGCCAGTTCAGTAACAGGTTATAAAGATGAAGCTTTGAACCAAAGAAGATTACAATCTTATTTTGCACGTTTTCAATACAAATTGATGGACAGATACTTACTTACAGGAACTGTAAGACGTGACGGATCTTCACAATTTGCTGATGACAAACGTTGGGGAACATTCCCATCAGTTGGTTTGGGATGGATTGTGTCTAAAGAAAATTTCTTAAGTAAAGTAGAAGTAATCAATTTACTAAAAGTAAGAGGTTCTTGGGGTAAATTAGGAAATCAAAATGTACCATTGAATGCTCAAACTTTTACCTCTGGATTAGATTATCCTAGTTTTGGATCAGGTACATCAATTAATTCTCAGATAAATCCTGATTTATCTTGGGAAATTGTAGAAGAACTTTCAGGAGGTTTTGATTTTGAATTATTTACAAGCAGGTTGAAAGGATCTTTTGATGTATATGATAAAAATACAACAAACACAATTCTTAATGTTAAGCCATATTCTACGTCAGGAATTACATTAGCTACACCTTCTCACATTGGAGAAGTATCGAACAAAGGTTATGAAATTGCACTACGTTGGGATGACAAAATAAACGATAATTTAAGTTACTGGGTTGGAGGTAATTTTGCTCATAATAAAAATGAGCTTACAAGTCTTAAAAATGTTCAGTTAGCTCCTATTATCGGAGGAAGTTTAGGAAATGGTCAAAATACTAAAATTCTTGATAACACTTCTGTAGGACAGCCTTTAGGTAGTTTTTATATGTATGAATTTGCCGGAATTGATCAAACTAATGGTAATATGTTATACTACAATTCAAACGGAGAAAAAGTAGTTCAAACAGCATTAAACGAAAGAACTGATAAAAAATATGTAGGATCACTTTTACCAACTTCTACTTATGGAGTTACAATGGGATTAACATATAAAAATATTGATTTTTCTGTTGACGGTTACGGAACAGGAGGAGCAAAAGTGTACAATGGTAAAAAAGCACAACGTTTTGGAGGTGAGAATATCGAAGCTTCTACAGCACGTGATTTTTGGTCATCAACAAACAGAACATCTTCTAATCCTGCACCTTCAAACGTGACTCCATTTGCTTCAACATATTATTTGGAATCAGCAGATTTCTTTAGAATCAATAATATTACTGTAGGATATAAGCTTCCTTTAAAAGATGATCAGTTTTTTAGCTATTGCAGATTATACGTAAACGCAATCAATCCGTTTATCACGCAAAAATTCTCAGGTTTTTCACCTGATGTTACAAGCGACGGAAAATTGGTTGAAGGTACTCAGGGCGTTGAGTTAGATGCTTACCCATCATTGAGATCATTTGTTATAGGTGCTAATTTAAAATTTTAATATCATGAAAAATATATATATATCAATGTTTGTGCTTTCCGGATTGCTCTTTGCAGGATGCGCAGATGACTTTTTAGATGTAAATCCGACAGAATCAATTCCGGTAGATCCGGCGTTGGTAAATAGTGATGAAGGTGCTACTGGTTTTGTAACAGCAATCTACAACCAGTTTTTAGGATGGGAAATGTCTTCTTTTGGCTGGAATGCAGTTTCTAGTATCATTACAGATGATGCAGATAAAGGTTCTGATCCAGGAGATGCAGGTGGAGATAAAGATATTATTGATGCTTTGACTTATAATGCTTCGACACCATCATTTGAATCTACATGGAATGCTAATTATGCAGGAATAAACAGATGTAATCAAGCTTTAGAAATGTTCCCTAAATTGGACAAAGTTACACCTGCATTAAAAACCAGATTAGTAGGAGAAGCTAAATTTATGAGAGCTTTTATGTACTTTACTTTAGTAAAAGGATATGGTGGAGTTCCAATTGTAGATCACTTATCAGGAGTTCCAATTTCAGAGGCTGATAAACAAATGCAGTTAACTCGTAAATCAGCAGCAGAAGTTTATGCTTTTATAGAAAAAGATTTAACAGATGCTATCGAAAATTTACCAGTAAAATCAGCTTATGTAGGAAATGATAAAAAGCGAGTATCTAAGGGTTCAGCGTATGCTTTGTTAGCAAAAGTAAATTTATATCAAAAGAATTGGCAAAAAGTAATTGACAATTGTGATAAAGTTACAGGGTATGCTTTAGTAGCAGACTACGCTGATCAATATAAAAAAGAAGGCGAATTTGGTGATGAGTCTATTTTTGAGATTGATGGAATTGGTGGAACCTCTACTCCAGGTTTTGGAATTGGAAATTATACTGTTTCTCAGGCACCACGTGGTGCAGGAGGTTGGGGTTGGGGATTCAATACGCCAACTCAAGGTTTAGCAGATGCTTATGAAGCGGGAGATGTTAGAAGAGATGCAACCATTATCTTCAGAGGTTCAGTTTTATATGACGGTACACCAGTACCTTCAACTGTAGCTAATGCAATGTATAATTACAAAGCGTATTCATCAAAATTTTACAATCAGGAATTTACAGATACAAATCTTAGATATTTAAGATATGCAGAAGTAATCTTAATGAAGGCTGAAGCTTTGAATGAATTAGGACAAACTTCAGAAGCTATTCCTTTAGTAAATTTAATTCGTAGCAGAGCAAAAATAGGAAATACTCCTTTTACCTCTCAGGACGATATTAGAAAGGCAATCTATAAGGAAAGAAGATTAGAATTTGCTTTTGAGCATGACAGATGGTTTGATCTTGTGAGAACAGGACAAGCTCAGGCAGCTATGGCGGCAGATGGAAAAACTTTTATTGTTGGAAAACATGAGTTATGGCCTATACCAACTTCGTTCTTAAGAGAAGCAAATGGGCTTTCTCAACAAAACCCGGGAGGTTACTAGTTAAATTTCAAAATCACTCCTTTCTGAGGAAGGGAGTGATTTTTATTAATTGTTTTTAAATTTTTTATAATGGTTAGAATTTCTGTTTTATTATTAGTTTTTAGTCTTTTTGGTTGCGGATCCAATTCTGATAAATCAAAAGAAAATGAAAAAGAGAATGCAGTTGCTGTAAAATTAACAGATGAAGAACTTCTATCAACAGTTCAAAAACAAACGTTTAAATATTTTTGGGATTATGCTGAGCCAAATTCCGGATTAGCAAGAGAAAGGTACCATCCTGATGGAGTGTATCCTGAAAATGATGCTAACATCGTAACAACAGGAGGTTCAGGGTTCGGATTAATGGCTTTAGTTTCAGGTATGTCTCAAGGTTACATTACCAAAGAGCAAGGAGTTGAACGACTAAACAAAATTGCAGACTTTTTAGGCAAAGCAGATCGTTTTCACGGAGCATGGTCACACTGGATTGACGGAAATACAGGAAAAGTAAAGCCTTTTGGAACCAAGGATAATGGTGGAGATTTAGTTGAAACTTCATTTTTGGTTGCGGGAATGATTACAGTTCGTGAATATCTTAAAGATGGTTCTGAGAACGAAAAAGCTGTTGCTCAAAAATATGACGCACTTTGGAAAGGCGTTGATTGGCAATGGTACACCAATAATAAAAATGTATTATACTGGCACTGGTCACCTTCTTATGCCTGGCAAATGAACTTTCCGCTTGAAGGATATAACGAATGTTTGATTACTTATGTTTTGGCAGCATCTTCGCCAACACATTCAATTGACGCAAAAGCATATCATGAAGGATGGGCGAGAAGTGGTGGAATTGTTTCTTCTAAAACAAAATATAATATTCCATTAGTCCTAAAACATAATGGAGCAGAAGAATATGGTGGACCATTATTCTGGGCACATTATTCCTATGTAGGTTTAGATCCAAACCAATTAACAGATAAATATGCGAACTATTGGGATCTGAATGTGAATCATACAAAAATAAATTACGAATACTGTGTTGAAAATCCTGGAAAGGTAAAAGGTTACGGACCAGATTATTGGGGATTAACAGCATCTTATTCAAGAAATCCTGACGGATCAATCGGGTATAATGCACATTTTCCAACAAATGATGTTGGGGTTATATCTCCAACAGCGGCAATAAGCTCAATTGTATATACGCCAAAAGAATCTATGGCTCTTATAAGAAATCTTTATGATAACCATAAAGACCTAACTTGGGGAGAAGCAGGTTTTTATGATGCATTGAGTTTAGGAAATAATAACTGGGTAGCAAAACGTTATTTGGCAATTGATCAGGGACCAGAAGTGGTGATGATCGAAAATTATCGCACAGGTTTATTATGGAAATTATTTATGAATGCTCCAGAAGTAAAACAAGGTTTAGTTAAACTTGGTTTTAAATCTGGCAAATATGGAATTCAATAGCATTTCGAATGAAATTTAAAATAGCATTAATAGCGATATTATTTTCTGTAATGGGTTTTGCGCAAAGCGAAACAACCGGAAAAATAAAAACAGTACAAGTAACCAACTATGAACTAGGTTATGCATTACACAAGCCGGCCAATGCGAAAGATAAAAAGCCATTAATCGTTTTTATTTCAGGTGATGGAGAAAAAGGAACAGACATTGAAAAAGTAAAAATTAATGGACCTTTAAAATATCTTAAAACACATCAATTAGATGCTTATGTTTTAGCTCCTCAATGCAAAGAAGATCAAAATTGGAATATTGAATCGATTAATGAATTGATTTTAAAAATTCAAAAGGAAAACAAAATAGATCCTGACAGAATATACGTTACGGGTTTAAGTTCCGGAGGTTGGGCAGCATGGAATTTAGCATTATCATATCCTGATAAGTTTGCGGCAATTGTACCTATTTCAGGTTTTGTTGACTTGATTGAATTAGAAAGTGCTTGTAAAATTGCGAATATCCCAACCAGGATTTTTCACGGATTATTAGATGATGTAGTAAAGGTAGATTATGCGATCACCATTTACAAAGAATTAAAAAAGTGCAATGGCAAAGATGTACAATTGACCATTTTTGATGATGCTGGCCACGATAGCTGGTCGAGAGTTTACGACAATCCCGAAATTTATGACTGGATGTTTAAACAAATGAAAACGAATACGAACAAATAAATATAATGGAATGAAAAACAAATTAGTCTTACTATTTTTAGGATGTGCTGTTTTGGGTTATGCCCAGAAAAAGAATACTAAAAATACAGTAAAAATTAAACCAAGGTCAGAGTTTGTAGCTGAGTTAATGTCGAAAATGACATTAGATGAAAAATTAGGTCAGCTTAATTTACCAACTTCTGGAGATATTACTACAGGACAAGCAAACAGTTCTGATGTGGCGACAAAAATTGCTGAAGGTAAAGTTGGAGGTTTATTCAATATTAAATCTGTTCAAAAAATTAGAGAAGTACAAAAAATTGCTGTTGAAAAAAGCCGTTTGAAAATTCCATTGATTTTTGGTATGGATGTTATTCACGGTTACGAAACAACATTCCCAATTCCGTTAGGATTATCTTGTACCTGGGATATGGGATTAATCGAAAGAAGTGCGCAAATTGCAGCTCAGGAAGCAAGTGCTGACGGTATCAACTGGACATTCTCTCCTATGGTGGATGTTTCTCGTGATCCACGTTGGGGAAGAGTTTCTGAAGGTTCAGGTGAAGACCCGTATTTAGGAAGCCGAATTGCAACTGCAATGGTAAACGGATACCAACAACATGATCTTTCGAAAAACAATTCGATTATGGCGTGTGTAAAACACTTCGCTTTATATGGTGCTCCGGAAGGTGGTCGTGATTACAATACAGTTGATATGAGTCATATCAGAATGTTTAATGATTATTTCCCTCCTTACAAAGCAGCTGTTGATGCTGGTGTAGGTTCTGTTATGGCTTCTTTTAACGAAGTTGATGGAATTCCTGCAACTGGAAACAAATGGTTAATGACCGATGTTTTAAGAAAACAATGGGGCTTTAAAGGTTTTGTAGTAACTGACTTTACCGGAATTCCTGAAATGATCGAACATGGTATGGGAGATTTACAAGCAGTATCTGCCCAGTCTTTAAATGCAGGTGTTGAGATGGATATGGTTGGAGAAGGTTTCTTAGGAACTTTAAAAAAATCATTAGACGAGAAAAAAGTAACGATCGAAACAATCGATAATGCAGTTAAACTTATTTTAGAAGCTAAATACGATTTAGGATTGTTCCAGGATCCGTATAAATATTGTGATGAAAAAAGAGCTAAAACTGAAATCTTTACTTCAAGCAGCAGAAAAGAAGCAAGATCAATTTCTGCACAATCATTGGTTTTATTAAAAAATCAAGGGCAAGTATTACCACTTAAAAAAGCAGGAACTATTGCTTTGATCGGACCATTGGCAGATGCTAAAGAAAACATGCCGGGAACCTGGAGTGTTGCTACTAAAATGGAAAATGCTATTTCACTTTTAGCAGGAATCAAAGAAGTAGCTGGACCTTCTACGAAAGTATTGTATGCAAAAGGAAGTAACTTAGATTACGATGAAACTTTTGAAACTAACGCAACAATGTTTGGTAAAACATTACACCGTGATGGTCGTTCAAAAGAAGAGTTATTAGCAGAAGCTTTAAAAGTAGCAAATCAATCTGATGTGATTGTTGCAGCTCTTGGAGAATCTGCAGAATTAAGCGGAGAATCCAGCAGCCGTACGAATTTAGAAATTCCACAAGCTCAAAAAGATTTATTAAATGCATTGTTAAAAACAGGAAAACCAGTTGTTTTAGTTTTATTCGACGGACGTCCATTAGTGATTAAAGAAGAGAACGAAACTGTTCCTGCAATTTTGAATGTTTGGTTTGCAGGTAGTGAAGCAGGTTATGCTATTGCTGATGTTTTATTTGGAGATGTAAATCCTTCTGGAAAATTAACTTCAACTTTCCCTAGAAGCGTTGGTCAATTGCCAATTTACTATGCACACAAAAATACAGGAAGACCACTTTCTAACACAGAAGGTAAATTCGAAAAATTCAGATCTAATTATATCGACGAAAGAAACGAACCATTATTTCCATTTGGTTTCGGTTTAAGCTATACTTCTTTTGAGTATTCAAACCTGAAAATTTCATCTGATAAAATGAATCCTTCTGGTAAATTAAAAGTAACTGTAGATGTTGCTAATACAGGAAAGTATGACGGAAAAGAAACTGTTCAATTGTATATCAGAGATGTAGTAGGTTCAGTAACAAGACCAGTTAGAGAACTGAAAAATTTCCAAAAAATAACACTTAAAAAAGGTGAAAAACAAACCGTGACTTTTGATATCACAGTTGAAGATTTAAAATTTTATAATTCTGATTTACAATTTGTAGCAGAACCTGGACAGTTTGATGTTTTCGTTGGTGGAAATTCAAATGCCGATAAGAAAGTTAGTTTTGAGTTAACTAAATAGTTGGTTTATTTATTATTGATTGGCCCTTCGTTGTTAGTTCGGAGGGCTTTTTTTTAACTTTTTAGTCACTATTTTGTAAGTAAATTTAATAGTGATTAATTAAAAAATACAAATCTTAATTTCTATACAATGAATACAATTAAAATATTTTATGCATTCCTTATCATGCTGATCATAGTTGTTTTCTCTTCTTGTAGTGCAAAAAAAAATGCAATAGTAGCACATCGCGGAGCATGGAAAAAAAATAACTTACCTGAAAATTCTATTGCATCCCTACGACATGCGATCGGTTTAAAACTTCCAGGTTCAGAGTTTGATGTGTGGAGAACTGCAGATGATTCGCTTATAATCAATCACGATGCGCATTATAACAAATTACTTATCGAAGAAACAAATTATGCTGACTTGATCAAGTTTAAACTTTCTAACGGAGAAAAGCTTCCAACTCTGCACGAGTATATCGTTGAAGGTAAAAAGAATAATAAACACACACTTTTAGTTTGCGAAATAAAACCTTCGGAAATAAGCAAAGAGAGAGGAAAAAAGACGGCGTTAATGACGGTTGAAACGGTCAAAAAACTAAAGGCAGATAAAAATACCTGCTACATTAGTTTTGATTACGAGATTCTAAAGCAAATTAGAAAGGTGGATCAAAAAACAGTTTTGCAATATTTGGAAGGGAATAAATCTCCAAAAGAAGTAAAAGCAGACCATATTGATGGCGTCGATTATCATTATTCATTCTTTAAAAAACATCCTCAATGGATTAAAGAAGCAAAAGAGAATAATATTATTCTAAATGCCTGGACAGTTAATGAAGCCGCTGATATGGATTGGATCATTCAAAACAAGTTTGATTACATCACTACTAATGAACCTGAATTATTAAAAGAAAGAATAAAGAATAAAGAATAAAGAATAAAGAATAAAGAATAAAGAATAAAGAATAAAGAATAAAGAATAAAGAATAAAGAATAAAGAATAAAGAATAAAGAATAAAGAATAAAGAATAAAGAATAGCTTTTAAACTCTGATTACCTGATTTTAAAAACAAAAAATAAAAGAAATGTATAAAGTATCGTCTATATCGCTTTTGTTGCTTTTGATCGGATTTAATATCACTATCTCAGCACAAAAATCCAGTATTTCTGGTAAAACAGAATGGTTTGATCCTAATAAACCTGCATCGACCTATTGTAATCCAATTAATATTGGATACAATTACACAACTCATAATCACAACGGAATCCCTGAATCTCGCCGTTCAAGTGCCGATCCGGTAATTATTACTTACAAAGGCGAATATTATTTATTTGCGACCAATCAGGCGGGATTTTTCTGGAGTAAGGATATGTCTGACTGGAATTTCGTTTACGGAAGTTTTCAAAGACAACCGGGAGACGATGATCAATGTGCGCCTGCTGCATGGGTTGTAAATGATACTTTATTTTATGTAGGTTCTACCTGGAAAAAAGATCATCCAGTTTGGAAAACTGCCGATCCTAAATCAGGAAGATGGTTACGTCATGTAGACAAAGCAATGTTACCAACCTGGGATCCTGCTATTTTTCAGGATGAGGATAAAAAAGTCTATATGTATTATGGTTCAAGCGGAAAATTACCTCTTGTAGGAACCGAAGTAGATTATAAAACCTGGTTGCCGGTAGGAAATCAGGCCGATTATGCACAATTATATGCAGCAACTGAAGTAGAAGATATTCAACGACCATACGGACAAATTAAAGAAGTAGTAGGTCTTGATCCTAAAAATCACGGTTGGGAACGTTTTGGACCTAATAATGATATGGAACCAGCACCTTGGGGTGATTTTATAGAAGGTGCCTGGATGACCAAACACAACGGAAAATATTATATGCAATATGGTGCTCCGGCTACTGAATTTAAAGGATATGCAAACGGGGTTCATGTAGGTAATAGTCCGTTAGGGCCTTTTGAGTATCAAAAACACAACCCGATGTCGTATAAACCGGGAGGATTTGTAATTGGAGCAGGACACGGAAATACTTTTGCGGATAATTACGGCAATTACTGGAATACCGGAACGTGTAAAATTTCGATTAAAGATCGTTTCGAGCGTCGTATCGATATGTTTCCGGCCGGATTTGACAAAGATGAAGTCATGTATTCTATCACTTCTTACGGCGATTTCCCTATTGAGTTGCCAACACAAGAACGCGATCAGACAAAAGGAGCTTCATCAGGATGGATGTTACTTTCGTATAAAAAACCGGTAACCGTATCTTCTTCAGAAGAATGTATGGAAGTTCAGACGCATAGAGTGGATACAGGTGGCAAAAAAGTATTTGAGAAATTTTGTTATGGGCCTAACAACCTGACAGATGAAGATATTCAAACGTATTGGTCTGCTAAAACGGGTGATCCGGGCGAATGGCTTCAAATGGATTTAGGCAGACAAATGGAAATTAAAGCATTGCAAATTAATTATGCAGATCATAAAGCAACACAATACAACAAGGCGATGGATATTTATTATCAATATAAAATCTTTATGTCAGATGATGCTAAAAACTGGACTTTAGTTGTAGATAAATCCAAGAATGATAAAGATGTTCCTCATGACTATGTTGAGTTGACAAAATCAATAAAAGCACGATACATCAAAATGGAAAACATTCACAATGCATCGGGATTGTTTGCGATTTCAGATTTTAGAGTATTCGGTAATGGATTATTAGAAAAACCAAAAGCGGTTAATTCGCTTAAAGTCGATCGAAATAAAACAGATTCAAGAAACGCTATGATCTCATGGAAAAAGCAAGCTGATGCCATTGGTTACAATATCTATTACGGAATTTCATCTGATAAACTATACAACAGTATCATGGTGTACGGCGATAGTTCGTATGATTTTAGAGGCTTAGATAAAGGAACAAAGTATTACTTTACAATCGAAGCTTTTAATGAGAACGGAATTGGAACAAAAAATAAGATTATAGAAGTAAAATAGTTTTATTTTATTAATACCATAAAAACTCTAGTTGTAAACTGAAAGGTTTGTAATTAGAGTTTTTTTTATGTGAATAGTTCAGGAGAAACTCCGGCAGTTGTAAAGAATTTTGTTCCTTTGTGTAACAACCCAAAAACGCATGAACCCTATGAAAAAAACGATTCTTTTAACTGCTTTGGTTTTAAACGGATTGACATCTTTTGCACAGTCAAATGATGAAAAGAATATTAAATTATTCTATAAAAAAGCTTTAACAGAAGCTAAATGTTATACCTGGTTAGAATATTTGTCTAACGATATCGGAAGCCGTTTGTCAGGTTCTAAAGGTGCCGAAGAAGCAGTAGAGTATACAAAAAGACAACTTGAGACATTAGGGCTTGATAAAGTGTATTTACAGGAAGTTATGGTTCCGCATTGGGTTCGTGGCGAAAAAGAAACAGCTTATATTTTAGATGGAAAAATAAAAACCAACGTGCCAATTTGTGCTTTGGGAGCTTCAGTTGCCACTCCAAAAACAGGTATTACAGCAGAAATTGTTGAGGTAAAAAGTATAGATGAATTAAGGGCTTTAGGAGATAAAGTAAAAGGTAAAATTGTATTTTTTAATAGACCAATGAACCCTGAAAATGTGGGAACTTTTGATGCTTATTCAGGAGCAGGAGATCAAAGAAGAATAGGAGCAAAAGAAGCTGCGCAATTAGGAGCTGTAGGAGCAATTGTTCGTTCACTAAATTTACGTTTAGACGATTTCCCGCATGCAGGAAATCAAACTTATGGTGATTTACCAAAAGAAAAATATATCCCGGCTGCTGCAATTAGTACAAACGGAGCTGAATTGTTGAGTAAATCCTTAAAAGTAAATCCGGCATTAAAATTTTATTTTAAACAATCTTGTGAGACGTTGCCAGATGTATTGTCACATAACGTAATTGGAGAACTTACAGGAACAGTAACTCCGGAAAACATAATGGTAGTGGGCGGACATTTAGATTCCTGGGATCTCGCCGACGGATCTCATGACGATGGAGCTGGAGTAGTACAAAGTATGGAAGTAGTTCGCATACTTAAAAACTTAAACTACAAACCTAAAAATACGATTCGTGTAGTTTTGTTTATGAATGAAGAAAACGGCGGAAAAGGCGGCGCGAAATACGAAGAAGTGGCCAAACAAAAGAACGAGAATCATATTTTTGCCCTTGAAAGCGACTCGGGCGGATTTACACCAAGAGGTTTTTCTATAGAAGCAGATGATGCTAACCTGAAAAAAATTCAGGGATTTGCCCCTCTATTCGAACCTTATTACGTTAATACTTTTGTAAAAGGGCATAGTGGTTCAGATATTGAACATTTAACGTCTAAAACGATTGTAAAAGCAGGTTTAATGCCAGATTCACAACGTTACTTCGATTATCACCATGCAGCAAACGATAAATTTGATGCCATTAATAAAAGAGAACTGGAACTGGGAGCCGCAACAATGACTTCACTGATATATTTAATTGACCAAACCGGAATTATACTGCCAACAAAAAGTTAGATTTAAAATGAAAGTCGTTTTTCAAATAAGCTTTTTATTTTACGCTACACTTACGTTTAGTCAGCAAAATTCTGAAAAGGCTTATAGAAAATTATATATTAGTGAGAAAAAATATTCGTTGCTGTTTCCTGAAAATTGGTATCTTAAAAAAACAGATTCACTTCAAAATTCATTTATGTTGCTGAGTGAAAAAAGTTCCTTACAAGATAATTTTATAGAGAACATTGGTTTAGTAATTAAAGATCTTGGCTATGAGAATGTTAAATCAAAAGTGCTAAAAAAAATAATAGATAAAAAATTTGGTGTTAGCAGTGAAATTATTTCAAATCGAAAAGTTTTAAAAAATGGTTTAACAGGACAAGAAATTGTTTATAAGACAATGTTGGATAATGGATATTTTGCTACAATTCTACAATATTATTTTATAAAAGGAAGAGATTTATACCTATTAACATTCTGTTCTAAACCTGAAGAGTTTTTAGATTACATGCCTATTTATCAAAATATATACGATAATTTTGATATTAGGTAATCAGTTTTATAAAAAAAGCCATTCGTTTTGTGAATGGTTTTTTTTATAAAACCTTAATCCTTAAAAGTAATTGTAAATTTTGCGCCCTCATTAAGTTTGCTTTCCAGACAAATATGCCCGCCAAGATTGGTTACATGATTGTAAACCAAATACAAACCGATACCGTTGCTGTCTTTGCGTGAATTAAATTTTTGATGTAATCCAAAAATCTTATCCTTTACTTTTTCCATATCAAAACCAATTCCGTTGTCTGTAATGGTCAGTTGCGTACTTCCGTTAAAACGATGTGAATTAAAATTAATAATGGGCAAAGAACCGGGTTTAGAGTATTTAATTGAATTTGTAATTAAATTCAGAAAAATACTTTTCAAAGAAGTTTTATTAAAGAGAACCGTTTCTACCTCAGAAAAATCAATAGTAACTCTTGCTTTTGAGTTATGAATTAAAGAGTTTATCGAAAACAAAACCTCTTTTAAAACAGCATCAAAATTCAATGACTCCAATTGATTGTCTTCTTCATTTTTTTTATCCAGAATAGCGACGTGATCAATTAAAGTTTTTTTTAGGCTTTGGGTCGCGATTTCAATAATCGAAATCAGTTCAAGCGTTTCAGGATCAGTTATAGTAGAAGTATCCAGAAGATCAAAAACAGCCAATAAATTATTTACCGGAGATCTCAAATCATGCGCGGTTGTATAAGTAAGCTGTTTTAGTTCGTTATTTATTTTAGTAAGTTCTGTTAAGTGAGCATTTCGTTCCTGTTCCAGCTCTTTTTTGAACGTAATATTTTTAGCAATTGCAAACACAAGTTTGTCTTTTTGTATAGGAAACGATGTCCACAGTAACCAAACCACATTACCGCTTTTTGTTACATAGCGGTTTTCAAAATTAGATAAGCCAATTTTACGGGTTAGATTTTTTCTTGCATTAGAGGTGTTTATTCTGTCATCTTCAAAAACAAAATCGTTTATGGGTTTCGATAATAATTCTCCCTCACTATATTCTAATAATTTTGATACAGATGGATTTATTTTTTTAAAATAACCATCAAATCCGGCGACACATAATAAGTCCGGCGAAGAATCAAAAAACTCCTCAAACTGACTGAAAAAATCAACAGTATTTTTAGTAAGGTTAGGTGCGCTATGGTTCATAGATTAAACCTAATTTTGAAATTACATTACTAAAATAATATTAAAATTTTACACGAATGTTATATTTTTAACATTGTATTGGGTTTTTCGTTTAAAAACACTTTAATTCGTTGAACAACATTTTTAGCTTAAATAATGCAGAAGTAAAATCTTATAAATGTTTTTTACTTCATTTCTAAGACACAATTAATAAGTATCTATAACGGTTTTTAGTAAATCAGAATCTACTAAATCAGATGGTGCCACAACTTTTTCATCAAGCGGAATATCGTTTCCGTATCTTTCCTTTAAGATTTTCTGTACTCTGGCATCGCTTAAGTTAAAATCCTTCATTTGCTTTAATTTTGATAACTCAATACCTGCAGCATTTTTATAAATTTTCCAGATCAGTTCAGAGCAATAAATCCTTGTGTCCGACCAGTCAAAATAAGCATCATATTCCTTTCCTATAAAACCCTGACTGTAATCTTTCATTTTTTGCAAAGTGGCGGGAGTTAATACAGCATCGGCATTTTTCAATCTTTTTATTAGATATTTAGCACCTTTTCCGTGCTGAATCCAATCTTCAAGCCGAGTTAGTTTTACAGGCTGAACAGCTTCAAAAACAAACAAATTTCCGTTTATTTTATAGATAAGTCCACAATGCGAAAATTTAGAATTCGTAGCAATTCGAACCGCTTCACATTGACTTGATTCCGAAGTCTGAAAAATAAGATCTCCATCCTGAATTTTATTCTTTAAAGAAGTTTCTGTATTATTTTTTGTATTAGAAAACGGATTGTTCGGAAAAACCTTCATGGCAACAAACAAAGCACAGCCAAAACTCAATAAAAATGTAATGCTAACAAATAGATATTTTGATTTTTTCATGTTTTAGTTTTAAGGTATTTTATCGTAAAATTATATTTCACGCAGATTTTAAAAAGATTCAAGCAGATGCGCGCAGATAGTTATAAATAGCAAATTTTTAAATTATATTTGCTATAATCTGCTAAATCTGCGTGAAACAAAAAAACTTTGCGACTCCGCGACTTTGCGAGATTTTTTTCTTACTCAACAAATAAAAGGCAAAAAAAAATAGTTACCAAAATGATAACTATTTTTAAATATAATTTTAAGAAATATTAGATTCTAAAGATTCCACCCACAGCAATAATTCTTTGAAAAAAGAAAAAGTCCTGCGAAGCGCTATCATCATTACTTCTTGTAGTCTTAATATCCTGCATGTTGATGTAACCACCTTTTAGCTCACCTTGCAAGTAGAAATACTTGAAGAAAGTAAAGTTAATTCCCGCTTTTGCAGATAAACCATAACCAGAAACATGAAAATCATCATGACGTTCTTTTCCTAAAAGAGTTGTATTTGTTTTAGGATATAAAAGTCCTGCACCTAAACCCTCAGTTAAATTAATCTGAACCTTATCAGTATTAGTGATACCAAACAATTTAGAAATATCATCATGTCTTGAAACCTCAGTATTAATATAGTTCAAACCATCTGTATGTTCGTACATTAAAAAAGCTGGAGGATTTCCCTGAGTACCACCCGCAATACCACCTTCCTGAGCACCATGCTGAGACATATCCACAGGAGTATTATTATAATCTCCGTTGTAATAAGATCCAGGCTGATCAGCAGGTAAATTAATAGTACCGGTAACATTAGCGATTTGATTTTGAGTCATCACATATTTCATGTGATCCCAACCAACCGAAACACTGTAATGATCACTAAAGAAATATCCCATTCTAAAGTTCGTTTGCGGAATCGTCATGTTTGCCGGATTTACATAATCAATATGCCATCCTTTTGGCTTATCATGCGCCTTCATATCATTAACAGTAAAGTTGTAATCCTTACCTCTAAAATTTACATCAGATTTCGTGTAACTGTCTCTGTTTCCTCCCCACGAAACGAAAAATTTTCCTTTATTGTGAGCCGTATATCTTTGTACTGCAATTTCTTCCTGAGCAAAAGTGTTTAGTGAAAAACACAACAGAAAGAAAAATAAAATATTTGTTTTCAATGCAATTGTATTATAAAATTTAAAATGAGTTAACTGTTTTTCTAATGGCAACCAACTTCGTCATTAAACCTTCAAAATAGTCTAAATGCAACATGTTCGCACCATCACTTTTTGCATTAGCAGGATCAAAATGAGTTTCGATAAAAATACCGTCAACACCCACAGCAATACCCGCTTTGGCAACAGTTTCAATCATATCAGGTCTTCCGCCCGTAACACCGGCAGTCTGGTTAGGTTGTTGCAACGAGTGCGTAACATCAAGAACTGTAGTGGCATATTGCTGCATAGTAGGAATACCTCTATAATCAACAATCATGTCCTGGTAACCAAACATAGTACCACGATCTGTAACCATTACATTTTCGTTATGGCAGTCCAGAACTTTTTGTACCGCATGTTTCATACTTTCCGGACTCATAAATTGTCCTTTTTTCAGGTTCACCACTTTTCCTGTATTAGCCGCAGCCACAACAAGATCAGTCTGACGAACAAGGAACGCCGGAATTTGCAAAACTTCAACGTATTGCGCCGCCATATCAGCATCTTCATTAGTATGAATATCTGTTACAGTAGGAACGTGAAAAGTTTCAGAAACTTTTCTTAAAATTTTTAATGCTTTTTCGTCACCAATTCCAGAGAAACTATCAATTCTCGAACGATTGGCTTTTTTAAACGATCCCTTGAATACATAAGGAATCTGAAGTTTGTCGGTAATACCAACTAATTTTTCAGCAATTCTTAGCGCCATTTCTTCACCTTCAATAGCGCAAGGTCCCGCCAATAAAAAGAAGTTTCCGCTTTCAGTATGCTTAATTTGTGGAATATGTTGTATGTTCATAATATGATTTTTTGACAGTGCAAAGGTAGTCATGATTTATGAATACGAGATGAAGATTTAAGATTATTTTAAGAAGCCACTCGCGCTATCCGCTGCAATATTTTTCTCTAAACCTTTTTTTTCTTGGTCTTTGAAGGAGCTTCCTCCGGTGGCTCTGCAAAAACCAAAAAAAATAGGCTTTCTCAAAAAATGATTTCCGCTGCTATCACGGCTAGGAGTTTAGTGGAATTATCGTTTTCAATAGGGAATATTTCCTCAATTACACTTTAATATGGTAATCAATAGTTGTAATAAGCTTACAAAAAAGAATTACTTTTCATAAGATTTTTTAATGTAGTACTGAACAATTATGACGATTATTAGAATAAAAGTTAAGAGAAGAGTCAGCATAATGAGGCCAAGAAACCCCATGCCACATCTAAAGGAGTTTGGATTTTGTTCTAAAAATTTATTAAAATTATAGGAGGAAACGTAAAAAGCTACTATCGATAAAACTATTTGCGAAAAAAAACTAATCAAACAAACTGTTCCAAATTTTAAAGATATAGTTTCACCAATTGCTTTTCTGCCAGCTATAATTTGAAACAGTAATGGAAGAATAATTAAAATTAGAGGCATAGTACTTATTTTTTAATTGATTTTTATTTCTAAAAGCTTTATTATTATTAGTATCTGTACTCGCGCGAGTGTCCCGCTTGTGCCCACAATCAAAATCAATTGAGATCTATTGCTAAAATAGAGTGATAATCAATAGGGGAATTTCGGGTGCTAAAACCATAGTGGAATTATGGAATTTAATACGTGATATCTCCTCAAAAAAAATCTTAAATTATACCTTAAGGTTAAATTCTGTTTCTAAAGTAGTATTCAATTGATTGTCCTCAAAAGGAATAATTTCTGTAACCCCATTTGTTACTGATTTTATGGCATTTTTAAGTAATATTTTTTTACCTAATGGATTTTGTAAAACAACAATTAATTTTTGAGTAAAAGTAGAATCAGGGTGTGAGTAATTATAATGATTTGCAGGCTTAAAATCGATCCACCTTTGAGGAGTTACATCAAACGAATATAAGTTAGACCATTCTTTTTCGATAAGTATTTGCAGTAAATATTCATCTTCTTCCGTTTTAACCAAAGTAAAAGTATCATAACCCTGTTGAATTTCAGTTCCGATCTCACTCAGTTTCAAAGGTTCTCTGATGCTGTTTCCTCCAAATCCCAAATCAATCAGATATTCTTCATTTTCGATTGTAGCAATTATTGCCAAATGTGTTCTGGCATTCTGGCCAGGATTAACCAAAGGGCGCACCGCAATATAATAATGCGGAACTCCAATTTCCTGAAGCATTAACGAAAATATGCCATTAATTTGATAACAATATCCACCACGGTTTTTATCCACAATTTGCGTTACAATATCATCACCAATTAAAGAAATAACTTTACCGGCCTGAACATCAATATTTTCAAAAGGAACACTAAATATCTGGCTTTGCATCAATTTTTTTATACCATCTAAATTCAATTTAATTTCTCCCTGAAAATTGATTCTCTTTAAAAATTTTTGTAAATCAAAACTTGAAGCTTCAATTTTATAATTATTTTTTAATTTTTCCATTGTATTTTTTTGACTTTTACAAATAGTTCCAATACAATCAAAATTAAGGCATTTGTATAAGTACAAGGAGAGTTTTAACTTATTTTTCGGTTATATTTTTATTCTCAAAAGCTTTAAAACACAATCAATCTCATCTTACTCCTTCTTCAAACTCAATCCCATCGGAACCATCAAAATTCCTTTTTCATAAATGTTCAAATATAATTTGACAGGTTTCTTTTGTCCTTCCCATTTTAATTCATAAACATTCAAAAATCCCGCACCCATATCACTTCTTTTGGTTGGGAAGGGACAACAGGTTTCTAAGCGGATATAAGTTATTTTTTCTCCGTTTGGTCCGGCCAGAGCATTTAAAAAACGAGTTTCGTTCAAAGCTTCATCTTTTGTATTTCTAAAAAATATATTAACCGGATAGTCAGGATCAAATCCGTATTTTTTATCAGTACTAAAAAGCTTAATTTCAAATGTATTGTTTTTCTTTAAAACCAAATCCGGAGCATTATCATCAACATTTTTCAAAGTCGATCTCGTACTCACACAAGAAGTTGCACTAATTATTAAAAGGATATAAAGGGCTATTTTTTTCATGGTTTAAAAGTTTTGGTAATACAAATGTAAAATGTTTTTTCAGCCACAGATTAAAGGATTGAAAAGATTCTAAAAAAATCTGCATGAGAAATATTTTCAATTCGTTTTATCCACGATATAATTCGTTACAATTATCACGATTCAAAAAAAAAAAAAATCCGTGCAAATCAGTGGGCTAATATTAATCTAATTTTTGCGTATTCAGTCTTATAATCCCCACTACAATCAGATATTGTGCCACAAGATACGTTAGCATAATAAAAAAAGAACTTTTTTCGATTGGTGCATGAAATTTATCAAAGGCCAAAATACTGTCCGAAGCGACAAACGATGCAGCTCCCAGAAAAATGTATAAAGCCCCTGGTTTTTTCCAGATTAAATAACCATTAAAAGCAAATAAAAGCATAGTCGAAATGACAGCAGCATAGACAATAACAGGAATTTTGAGATCACCCAGATTTGGCATTAAAACTAAAATCATTGCCGTTAAATAGAAAGCAATTACAACGCTTCCCATTCCAAAAAGGATTTTATTAATCTGAATTTCTCCTATGATTTGTTTATTAAAAAGAACACAGTAAGCAATATGTGCTATTAAAAAAGCAACCAATCCTAATATAAAATAGATTTCGGCTATATCAGCAAAAAGCAGAATAACATCACCAATCCAGGAAAATAAAAGAGCAGTTAACAGTATCTTTCTGGTGGGGAATTTTCGATTAAAATAAACTCCAAAACCCAACAAAGGGATCAGAGCAGGTTTTAAATATAAATCTAAATTCTCATGTCCTAAAAACAAAACGATGAGATATAAAATACTAAAAGCGATGTAAATTTTAAAAAAAGCAGCATTTTTCATAAGCGGTTTATGAATTTATTATTTGGTTTGTTTGGGTTCTGAAATCGATGGTCACAAAGAATACCGAAACGAAAAACGATAAGCTCAAATAACCTAAAATAATGTAATTACTCATGGCAAAAGCATGATTTAAGCCAAACCAATCTCCACAATACGCTATAATTGCAACTGCAATAACCAAGCGTAAACCTTCCCAAAAAATGGCATATTTGCTTTTGTCCATTAACTCTGTGTAGCTATAAATAGTTACAAAAATAAATAAACCATAGATAAAAATATTGGGCAACCCAATTGTGGCAATATTATCAAATAAATAAGTCACAAATAAAAGCGTAATTAAAACCTGAGCTACAGACCAGTAAATTAATTTCTGCGAGTTTTGTGTGCCGTATTTCTCAAAATCAAAAACATTATCAATTTTATTTACAGGATATTTTTCATCAAAATTTTCCGGTCGCCAGCCTGTTGGTTTAAACCAGATGGTGAGT
Source organism: Flavobacterium sp. SLB02 (assembly GCF_009664855.1). Taxonomy (GTDB): domain Bacteria; phylum Bacteroidota; class Bacteroidia; order Flavobacteriales; family Flavobacteriaceae; genus Flavobacterium. Next base: position 3,023,680 of record NZ_CP045928.1, on the reverse strand, counting down.
TTGTCTTTCCAGTTGTCGGCTCTCCAGGCATCTTTTATTAACAAAGTCAAATGCTGGAAATTAATCCGGATTGGGTTCCAGGTATTGGCAGGTCTTGTAATACCAAATACGGGCGGAACATCATCTAATTCGGCTTGAAAAGTGCCAAAAAGTTTGTCCCAAAAAATAAAAATCTGCGAATGGTTTTTATCTAAGTATTCGGGGTTTATAGCGTGATGCACACGATGATGCGAGGGAGTAACGAGAATGTATTCAAGAAATCCCATTTTTTTGATGTGTTTGGTATGATACCAAAATTGCAAAAACAAATGCAGCGGCAAAGTGATCGCAATTACTGTAGCAGGAACGCCCAATAACGCAGCAGGAATCAATAAAAAAGTAAACAAATTAACCAAACTCGCAATTGGCTGACGCAAAGCGCAGGCAAGGTTAAATTCTTCACTGCTGTGATGAATAGCATGTTTATTCCAGAAAAGATTAATTTGATGTGCCCATCGATGACTCCAGTAGCCATAAAAATCGATCACAAAAAAGGCGATACAATAGGAGAGAACATTGGCTTCTAAATGATAAATGGCAATTTTAGAAACCATCCATTCATAAGAAATAAAAGTCAGGCTTAATCCCAGAACATCTTTTACAGAATTGGTAATTCCAGAACTAATACTCGATACGCTATCGATCAAAGGAGCGGTGTCGTCCTTTTTATAAATGCCGTATATTTTTTCGATTATAATTAATACTAAAAAAATAGGCGTAGCGATAATCAATATCTTTCCATATTCTTCCATAAAAAAACATTCTATTTTATTCAAATATAGAATAAAATAGAATGTTTTTTAAATTATTTATAAATTAAACACTTTGTAAAAACATATTGAATTTATGTTTTTACAAAGTGATAAGAATCTTCTTAAATTAATAATCAGAAGTATTGTTTACGGCGTAAGCTTTTTTAATTTTTGGATTTTTAATTTCAAACCTGATGTATTCTTTTATGATTTGAAAAGAATCGTATTTGATCTCAAGAGTAATCTGGTTTCGGGCATTTACAACCCCATATTTTTTATTTTTCTTTACAACAAATTCTGAAGTAGAATAAATGTTTTCAATAGCTTCATATTCACAGGCCACTACGATTTCATTTTTATTACTAATTACGCCAAATTTATTTCCATTTTTAAAAATCTGAAAGTTGCTTTTCGAGAAACCGTTAGAGAAAAGTCGTTTTTTTGCAAATTCATCTACCGGAATTTCAATTTCAGAATAGCTGTTATCAACAAGAGTCAGGAGATATTTTTTATCGTGTTTTGTCGCAAAGATTTTATTTTGAGCTGCATTGTAAAACTTGTAATCTTCGTTAATAATACGATCTCCATTTTTAGAAAACACGCCATTTTTATTATCTAAAGTAGTTACAACATAATAATTTGAAAAAGTTTGAACATCTTTATACTCAATAGGGATAATCTCTTTTTCTAAAAAAGGATTTATAATTCCCTCGAGATCTCCTTTTCTTGCTAAAAATTGATTTTGAAACAGATTGTCCTCTTTATGACTTACCGGATAAATAGCATCATAAACAAACGCTTTTAAGACAGAATCTTTATTAGTAATCAGCCCGTATTTATGTTTGTCGATGGCAATATAAGTTGATTCGCCTGTCCTGATATCATCATATTTGCATTCGATTGTATATTCTCCTTTAGAATTGATAACACCTTTTTTATTGGTAATGTTATTTAGAATAAGATAAGAATCAGAGTCGATGACTTTTTCAAATCGATGATTTTTAATAGGTTCTAAAATGGACTTCCCTTCATTGTTTATTATAAAAGTATCATTGTTCTGCAGAGTTACAATGCTTCTATTATCTGTAAAATAGTCAATGTCTTTTGCTTTGTAATTGGTTAATTGCTTTCCTGAGAAGTCAAATATGTCAACAATGTTATTGCTTTGTGCGTAAATAATAGCACCGTGATCCATTATAAAATCGAACTTTAAAGGTAAAATTATTTTGTTTAAAGTATCTACAACACCTGTTTTGTTGTTTTTTGAAACCCTGAGGAGGTTTTTGTCAAGGTGAAAAATGTCGTCATATTCTAGCGGAATTCTAATATTTCCTTTCCTGTCAATATAGCCACGTTTGAATTTTTTATTGACTGTATTTCCAACTTCATACAAGTTTTTAAGTTCTTCCTTATTATAAATATATTCATAAGTTGGTTTGATAACTACATTTCCTGTTGTATCAATAAGTCCCATTTTTCCTTTAAAGGTTCTGAATACGGCATAATTATTTTCGTAGGCATATACATATTCATAACCCACTGTTTTACTTTTTACCAATTGCTCGCGAAGATTATCGAATTTTTTCTGGCTTAAAGAAACCAAGGGGAATAAAAACAGAAGAAATTTGAAGTATTTCATGATTTTAATTTTGGTAAATTATTAGGTTAAAAATGAGCTGAGTTAGGCTAAAATAAAAACGCATTCTAAATTTATTCAAATTATAGAATAAAATAGAATGCGTTTTGAAATTATTGGCAATTTAAACAATTTCGGCGCTTAGTCCAGCTTCCAGAAGTTGTGTACATTGAGGTTTTAGTTTATCCAGTGGCCCTGTTTTTACAGTGCATTTTCCGTTGTAATGTACAATTAAGGAACATTGTTCTGCTTGTTCAGGCGTGTGACTGCAAACACGCATTAAAGTATCAATTACGTGATCAAAAGTGTTTACATCGTCGTTATAAACAATGATTTCGTTATTGAAAACCGTCGCTTCCTTTTCGCGAACTCTTTCTCTTACTTTTTCTTTAGTACTCATGTTTTTAGGTTTTTGTACTTTTTTGTAATTACTAATTTTATTTGCCAAAGATCTACAATTCAACAGCTTTTTAAAAGCTAAATCTGTGTAAATCTGTGTGATCAGTTTAATCTGCGGGCTACTTAAATTTTAGAAAATCAACTATCTAATTTACGTATTTTAATGAAACCCAGTTATTTCTTTGAAACTTTTTAACATATGTTAATCCTTTTTCTGTGCATGAAGCATCAATAAAAGGAATGTCTTCTTCATAGAAACCGCTAAACAATATAATACCGCCTTTATTCAAACAATCAACATAAGACTGCATATCATTCAACAAAATATTACGATTGATATTTGCAATGATCAGGTCGTAACTTTTGCCGGCTAATAAAGCAGCATCGCCTTCGTAAACGGCAATATGTTTGCAATTATTGCGTTCAGCATTTTCGATAGAATTCAAATAACACCAGTTGTCAATATCGATCGCATCAATTGGCTGGGCACCTTTCATTTCGGCAAGAATAGCTAAAATTGCAGTTCCGCAACCCATGTCAAGTGTTTTAAGACCTCTTACATCCATTTCAAGTAAATGCTGAATCATCATGTAAGTTGTTTCGTGATGACCAGTACCAAAACTCATTTTTGGTTCGATTACGATATCAAATTCAGCATCAGTTTTTTCGTGAAAAGGAGCGCGAACATGGCATTTTCCGTCTACATCAATCGCTTCAAAATTCTTTTCCCATTCCTCGTTCCAGTTTACCTGATCGATTTCTTCAACAGTATATTCAATTTTAAATTCTTCAGATTCTAAAATATAAATGTCATCTAAGATATTCTCATCCCATAAATCTTTCTTTACATAAGCCGAAATTCCAGTTTCAGTTTCAGTAAAAGTCTCAAATGCTTTTTCGCCTAATTCAGCAATTAAAATTTCTGAACCCGGTTCTTTTGGTTCAATAGTAAAATGGTATCCTAAATATATATTCGACATAAATAATTTTTTTGCAAAGGTAAGAATCCAAAGCAGAAGTTGTTCATAAATAATCGACATCCTTACATATATTAATGTTAATTTTGATTTGAATTGTAAGGATTTTTAAAATATGAGAATTATCGTTTTTATTTTGCTTTTTGTGTTACTTAACGGAGCAACTTGTGAGAAAGAACACAAAGTAGTAAGATCGTTTTGTTATTGGAAAACTAGTTTGTATTTTCAGAAAGAAGAAGATTCTTTGATAAAGGATTTGAAAATACAGCATATGTATATTCGTTTTTTTGATATCGACTGGAATCCGTATGCCAAAGAGCCTCTGCCAGTTGCAACAATAAACGATTTCAGCTTAAATGAAAGCAATCCTGAAATCACGCCAAGTATTTTTATTACGAATGAAGTTGTTTTACAATCGGATAAAAGACAATTGGATAGTCTGGCCGCAAGAATTGCGAAACGAGTACAGCAAATTGGGGTGAGACTAAATGAAACAAAAGCAGATAAAATTGCCAACACAATTGTATATCCAAAGGATTATTACAAACAGGAAAACTATAAACGCATCAATTACGACTCGGTAAAATCCATTGAACTGGCGAAATTAAAAGTTGATTTTAAAGAAATCCTGATCGATTGTGACTGGACAGAAAAATCGAAAGACAATTATTTTTATTTATTAAAGCAAATCAAGAGCGGTTTTCCAACAGCAAAAATTTCGGCAACAATCAGACTCTGGCAATATAAATATGCCGAAAAAGCAGGAACCCCGCCAGTAGATAAAGGTTTATTGATGTGTTATAATTTGGCAAAACCGGATGATATTAATACCAAAAATTCGATAGCGACAAGCGAAGAATTAGCGCAATATATTACACACGACAAATACAAATTAAAACTTGATATTGCTTTACCGTTGTACAGTTGGGCAGTTATTTTTAGAGGAAATCAGTTTAAAGGGATTTTATCCGATTACGATCAGTTAAGAAACGATACTATCAAACTAAAGAGAACATCAGATGCGAAATACATCTTGCAGGACGATGTTTTAATAGGGCAAACTTATCTGCGAAACGGAGATGAAATCAGGATCGAGAAAATTTCTGAAAGTGAACTTGAAAAAATGATTTCGATTATTACCCGTAAAATCAAAATAGACAATCAAACCAAAGTGACGTTTTTCTCTTTCGATAAAAAATACATCAACGATTATGGAACCCAAAATATATCCGGCTATTATGAGAGTTTTTAGTAGTGTACTTTTAGTTTTATGCTTTCAGGTTTCTTTTGCCTGTGGATGGAGCGTTTCGCCAGAAACCAGTCGATTGGCTTTGTTTAAAGCCCAACGAGAAGGTTTTTTTAAACTTACGCCGTTCTATTATTCAGCAGATTATTACTATTCGACGAACACTGTTTCCGGCGTCGATCAGGAAATGAATTGCCGGGAATGGAAGAAGAAATTAGGCAATGAAGTTGATCCTAAAGATGTTCATGCCATTTTGTACCAAACAGATGGAGAATTGTTTGAAACTGCTTATCAGAACAAAACATTAAAAAAGACATTCGAAAAAAATACTTTTATCGAAGCTTTATTACGATCAAAAAACAAAGCATTCTTACACTATATTTTGTTTGCCAAAAAGTTAGAATACAATAGTAATACCGATGTAAAATGGGAATCCTGGAACCAGATAGGATATAGCAGCAAAGATCATCAACTAGCCAATATAGGCGACTTTGAAAAGAAAATAAAAACAGCCAAAGATGCTTTTTTAAAACAGCGATATGCCTTTTTAATTTTAAGATATAGTTTTTACGCCCAGGACAAAAATGAAGTGATTCGTTTGTATGATACTTATTTTGCCGAAAATAAAAACACGATTTTAGAACCGTGGGCTTTGTATTATAAAGCTTTGTGTATAGATAATTTTCCTTTGCAGAATTATTTATTGAGTAAAGTTTTTGCCACCTGTGAAGAAAAGTCATTTGCTGTTTTGCAGCATTATAACTGGAAATTAACCCAGGAAACTTTGGCTTTGGCCCAAAACGACGAAGAGCGAAGTGTTATCTTGTCTATCGAAAGTTTTCGTAATCCAGCACCGGATCTAAAAACAATCGAAGAAGTTTATCAACTAAGTCCTAATAGCATCAATTTGAGCTTTTTGATAGGAAGAGAAATCAATAAACTCGAAGACTGGATTTTTACGCCGCAATACACCAACAACGGAGCTCCTTCGGTTACATTTGAAGGTACAGATTGGTATGGAGATTATGCTAAAGCAAAAGCAGAAAATTTAAACAAAGATATCTTGCATTTAAGAGCGTTAGAATATTTCTTAATTTCTATTCGCGAGCAAACTTCAGGAGAACAAAAAGATTATATCGCCACTGCAATTGCACAGCTTTGTTTTATGGATAATGACATCGCGTCAGGGAAAAAATATACTGATATGATTTCCGACAAAGCCAATGCATCCATGCAAATGCAGAAAAATATTCAGTTGGCTTTAGTATCCTTAAAACAAGACGATTTGAAAAGGGAGAAAGTGCAAAACCAACTTTTTAAATACTTTGATTCTGTAGAAAGTCTCGTAGAAACAGATTATGGCTTATTTAAAAATCTTTATAGTTTGTACCGAATTGCCAGCGCTGATTTTGCTAAACAAGGCGATCGCGTTACAGCAGGATTATTAATGATGAAGTCAGATAGCAAAAGCGAAGGTGTGTATTCCTCTTATGATAATGCCTATTTTTACAGTTACATAGGTTATTTTGATCGAACGGCTACTACACAAGATGTTGATAAATTGATCGCTTTACAGCAAAAAGAAAATAAAACACCTTTTGAGAAATACATTTGTTCAGGAACAATTGCTCCAAATATTAATTATTACAAAGACTTAAAAGGAACAATTGCTTTTAGAAACAACGATTTAGAATTGGCTTATGAAACCTTTTCGTCTATGCCAAAAGATTTCTGGGAGAAAAATTATTCGTTTACAGATTATTTGAACGAAAATCCTTTTACGCCTAAAATCCTCCAAAAAGATAAAGAACGCAAATTTGATTATCGTTTTAACAAAGTAGATTTTATTGCCAAACTTATCCAGTTAAAGAAACAAAATACGGCTTCGAGCAATTTGCAATTGGCACATGCTTATTTTAATGTTTCGTATTTAGGAAATTCCTGGATGATGGTCGCCTACGACTGGACATCTGGCGAATCCTATATCGATTATGTTTACGGAGATAATTCTGAACTTGAGAAAACCTATCAAAAAGGCAATTATTACGGTTTAACCATGGCTAAAATGTATTACGAAAAAGCCCTCAAAATGTCTAGAAACAATAACGAGAAAGCAATGGCCAGTTTAATGATTTTTGAATGTAATTATTACGGTCATTATGCCAATATGGTTTCAGCCGAAGAAGAGGCAAAAAACCCGTTTAAAGCAGGGAAGGAGCTGGTTAATTTCTATTCTATATACAAAACAACACCAACGTTTAAAAAATACAATTGCCCTTTATTACATTCGTTTATAAATTAGGTTTCTCACCATATAAGTGATATAAGCTAATTTAGGAAATCCCAATTTTTAAAATCCAAATTCCAATAATAAAAAAACTCCATTGCGAAGCAATGGAGTTTTTTTATTTAAAATTTAAAATCTAAAATTAGATAGCTGTTACAATAGCTAAGAAGTCATCAGCTTTTAAAGCAGCACCTCCAATTAAACCACCGTCTACGTCTGGTTTACCAAAGATTTCTTTAGCGTTATCTGGTTTTACAGAACCACCGTACAAAATAGAAACTTCGTCAGCGATATCAGCTCCGTAAGCTTTACGAACAACTTCTCTGATGAATTCGTGCATTTCCTGAGCTTGTTCTGGTGAAGCAGTTTCTCCGGTTCCGATAGCCCAAACAGGCTCGTAAGCTAAGACAACTTTAGACCATGATTCTTTTGCAATTTGAAATAATCCGTCACGCAATTGGTTTTCAACAATATTAAAGTGATTTCCTGACTGACGGTCTTTTAATTCTTCTCCAAAACAGAAAATTACTGTTAAGTCATGTTTCAATGCAGTGTCTACCTTATTAGCGATCAAAGCATCAGTTTCGTGAAAAATTGCTCTACGCTCAGAGTGACCAAGAATTACGGTGTTTACACCAATACTAGTTAACATATCAGCAGAAATTTCTCCTGTAAAAGCTCCACCTTCAGCCTGGTGAACGTTTTGAGCAGCAACACCAATAGTTGTATTTTTAACTTTAGCAACAGCTGCCTGTAAGTTTACAAATGTTGGAGCTACAATTACCTGAGCAGTTGTTTGAGCTGGTATTTTAGTAATTAATTCGCTTAATAATTCTTCAGTTTGTGCCGCGTTTTTATGCATTTTCCAGTTTCCTGCAACAATCTTTTTTCTCATTTTGGTAGTTTTTATTTTATTTTTTTGTTTTTGTTCTTGTTTTATTAAATCCAATATTGACATTGAATTTTGAAATTGCAATTGAAAATTATTTCAGGCTTTTCAAAGTTTCATTGATTTTATCAAAATCTTTTTCAATGGCACGATACAATACAATTTTTCCTGTTTTGTCTACAATGATATATCTTGGAATCCAATCCAGATCAATTGCTTTTCCAAAAAGGCCTTTCATACCATCATTCATCATAAAATGATCGCCTTTTAATTCGTGTTTTTCAATTCCTGCTTTCCATTTATCAGCTGTTTTATCAGCAGAGATAAATAAGTACGAAACATCAGGATTGTTTGCCTGAAGTTCTTTTAATTGTGGCATAGCTTTTACACAATCACCACACCACGAAGCCCAAACTTCGATAACCAAAGTTTTGCCTTTGTATTTTTTTAAAATATTTTTGAAAGTAACCTGACTTTCATCAGTTGCTAATAATTTTTCAGACAAAGCTTCTTTAGAAAAACTTGTTTTCTGAGCTTGTGAGCATGAAAATGTAATAAAGGCAATTACAACAAGGGCTAATTGTTTCATACGTATATACTATTTGTTTTTTAAATTCTAATTGAAGATCCTCTTTATATTATTAATTATTAGGTTTTAAAATCCTAATGATTTCAGGTAATAAAAGATCATCAACAAAGTTAAACAAACAAATTGAATGAGAAATGGAGATTAACAAAAATTGAACAGTCCCGTATTTTATAACAAAAGATAGAAATTAGGTTAAAAAATTGAGAGTGAAATCGTAATAGTAGAGCAATGAAATACGAATTTTGAACTATTTTTTGATTTAATTAAAAAACAGATCGCAAAAAAGTTTTGTTTTATTTTCAAATCTTTTCGTTTTTGACCAAAAAAACGGCTGAAAAAAGTCTTTTTTAGGGAAGAAATAATTTGTGTTTTTTTAGAAAAGAACAATGAAAATAGTATTGTAGTTTTATTTTTTGGAGTTAGTCAAGAGAGGCCAGAATGTTGTAAACTCCTGATGTTTTATCTCGTTTAAATACGGTATTGGTAATCTCTACATTTTTATATTCAAAATCTAAACCTTTTTTTACCAAAATGGCATCGACATGAAGTTCAAAAATACGTTTGTCGCCCACATTTACAGAATAATTGATATTCTCACTTTCTCTTCCTACATTTTCAAGGACTATTATATCCAAATCGTTATCAGATACAAAATGATGTGGGATTACATCATCAGAATCCAGGTTTTTTACAGTGATTTTTTTCGGGTTATATGTTTTGTTTGAGAATACATTTTCTCCGGTATTTTTATCTAAAATCTGAAAAGCAAATGTTTCCGGCGCTGTGAGATTATCAGTAATATCAGCTTTACTATTACATCCAATGAATAAAAAAATACATACGAGGCTTGATAATTGTTTCATAGTTATTAATTTAAATTAAACAATTTCTAAGATTAACAAAAGGTACGGCTTATAATTTATATTTTTTAGCGCAGAATATTATTTTAACGTATTTTTTAGTTTAAATTATGATTGTATTTGGTCGCTTTTGCTGGGTATAAGTCATTAATATGTATTATGTTATTATTCAAATCGATTGGTTTGAAATCAAAAAAAAACACCAATTCAACTATACGAAGAATTGGTGTTTCTGAATTTTTAAGCTGATGCTTTATAACTTCAAATCCTGAATATCATTGTAATGAACTTTTTGAATTATAGTTCCGTTTTGTATCACAACAATGCTAGGATTAGCTCTTTCTACCGTTTTTAGAGCTGTAGCGTCACAGAAATAAAAATCAGTATCCAAGCCATATTGTTTCTTCGCTTTTGCAATTTCATCAGCTCCAGAAGCTGTCATTGCAATTACTTTGTATCCTTTTGCTTTCGCAGCTTTACTTAAAACCTCTAATTTTTTCATTCCGTCAGGATTAGACAAAGCCAAGTCATAGGTTACAAAAACCAGTAATTTAGGTTCTTTAAGTAATTCTTCTTTGTAATCAGAATCCTCTTTTACCATTGTAAAATCGTGAATTGGCGGAATATAACCTTCTGTAATTACTTTGTCTTTACGGTCAACAAATGTTGCGCCTTCAGGAATATTTGCTAAATCTTTTTCGGTAAATTCTTTGTCAACGCCATTTACTTTGTAGATAAAAATCATTTCAACTACAGATTTTGGTGCGCCTTCAGGAATTTCCATTCCTTTCTCTATATTCGTTCCTACTTTGTAAGGACGGAAATCCTTTATAGGATTATGATTTAAAACCCAAACGGCCATGAAAATACACAATACAACACTTGAGTAAGTAATAATGTTTGTTACGGGACTTGAGAATAAAGGTTTTACTAATTTTTTATTGATGAATAAAATCAGGATAAAGAATAATAAAACAATATCTTTTGTGAATGATTGCCAAGGCGTTAAGTGCAAAGCATCACCAAAACATCCGCAATCTTTTACTACATCAAAATAAGCAGAGTAGAAGGTAAGGAACGTGAAGAAAACAATTAAAAGTAATAAAGCCCAAATCGTTAGTTTTGATTTGTACCCCACCAATAACATAACCCCTAAAACAACTTCAAGAATTACTAAAAAGATCGCTAATCCTAAAGCCAATGGCTCTAAAAATGGCATATTAAAAACCGGTTCGCTAAAATACTCCGCTAATTTATAAGAGAATCCAACCGGATCATTCAGTTTTATTAATCCGGAAATAATAAATAATATTCCGACAAATAATCTTGAGAATTGGGTAATGATGTTTTTCATGTCTTATTTTATTCGCCACGAATTTCACGAATTTCTACAAATTAATTCGTGAAATTCGTGGCTTATTTTTTATTTGATTGGTTCAAGGATTAATGCAAAAACAGAATAATTAATCATATCCTGATAATTGGCATCGATTCCCTCAGAAACTAAAGTTTTTCCTTTATTATCTTCAATTTGCTTTACGCGAAGTAGTTTTTGCAGAATCAAATCGGTCAATGAACTTACGCGCATATCACGCCAGGCTTCGCCATAATCATGATTTTTGGCTTCCATTAACTCTTTGGTCAACTTAACTTTAGCATCGTATAATTCGGTAGCTTGTTCTACACTTAGATCAGGCTGATCTACAACACCTAATTCTAACTGAATCAAAGCCATAATCGAATAATTGATAATCCCGATGAATTCTCCTTTTTCATCTTCATCAACTTTACGCACGTCGTTTTCTTGTAAACTTCTGATTCTTTGTGCTTTTATGAATATCTGATCCGTTAGTGATGGCAATCTTAAAATGCGCCATGCACTACCATAATCTTTCATTTTATTGATGAATAAAGTACGGCAAACCGTAATTACATTATCAAATTCAAGGGAAGTATTCTTCATTTATTGCTGTATATTTGCTAAAATTTCTTCAAAAATAAGGATAATATTAAAGAGTTTCAAGTTTGAGGTTTTCTTTGTTTCAAGTTTTTTCTAAACAAAGTGTTAATGCCAGCAACTTGAAACTGTAAAAAGTTTCAAGTTTCAGGTTTTCTTTGTTTCAAGTTCCGGAACTCACGTAATCTGAATCAACTTGAAACAAATAAAACTTGAAACAAAATAACAAGATGCAAATTAACTGCAAAGGCCAACTTATAGATTTATCGATTCCTAAAGTAATGGGAATTTTGAACGTTACGCCAAACTCCTTTTTTGACGGAGGAAAATATAAAAATGAAAAGGAAATTATCTCGCAAGTAGAGAAAATGTTATCTGAAGGCGCCACATTTATTGATATTGGCGCTTATTCCAGCAAACCAAGAGCCGAGTTTGTAACAGAACAAGAAGAGATTGAACGAATTGTTCCTGCAATAGAATTGATTTTAAAGCATTTTCCTGAAGCTTTATTGTCTATTGATACTTTTAGAGCTGAGGTTGCAAAAGGGAGTATAGAAAGCGGCGCAGCCATTATAAATGACATTGCAGCAGGAGAATTAGACGATAAAATGTTTGATGTTATTGCAGATTATAATGTTCCTTATATTATGATGCACATGCGCGGAAACCCGCAAACGATGCAAAGTATGACACAATATGACGATATTGTAAAAGAAATGTTATTCTATTTTTCTGAAAAAGTAAAAAAAGCAAGAAGTCTCGGAATCAACGATTTGATTCTTGATCCCGGTTTCGGATTTGCCAAAACAACAGATCAGAATTACGAAGTTTTACAAAAAATGGAACTTTTTAATTTATTAGAATTGCCTGTTTTAGCGGGTGTTTCCAGAAAATCAATGATTTATAAAACACTTGGCAATACAGCACAAGAAGCCTTAAACGGGACAACGGTTGTGAATACAATTGCTTTGACAAAAGGTGCAAAAATACTTCGTGTTCATGATGTGAAAGAAGCTGTTGAATGTGTTACTTTGTGTAACAAACTGAACATGTAAACGATAGATTTGTCATTCCGAGGAACGAGGAATCACACTCGAAACTCGACAAAGATTGACGATTTTCTTTACGGAGTTTCTTGCGGAGATTCCTCGTTCCTCGGAATGACAAACTAAAAGCTAAAAAAAAACAATAATAAACATGAAATACTTTACTCTAATTATCGCTTTCCTTCTTTTTTCATGTGAAAAAAAAGAAGACGTCCTGCTTCCAAAATCAAACGTATCAATTGTAAAAGATGTACAAGATCATTCGCCAATTTATATCTTCTTTAAAACAGAAGGAAAAGATACAATTACTGATGTAAACAGAAAAAATAGTATTATTTCGACCAATTGGATTTTGAATATAGACAAACGTTTGCCGTTAAAATTGGTTATTCCGGAAGTCATAAAACTTCAGGAGAAAAAACGTGCTGATAGTGCCCACAAAAACGAAAATGCCCAAAACTACTATTCCTACGCAGATTCTATCGGGAAGAATTTAGCCTTTTTACCTTTCACGAAAGTGTATTATAAAACAGAGAAACCGAAATCAGAAGGTTTGGTTGTTTTCTTTAAGAAAAATCAAACGGTTGAAGTTAATAATCAGGTTCTTAAAAAAGAAGAGTTACTAAATTATATCGCAAGCCTTGATTTTGCAATTAAGCCAAAAATGCAATTCTGTTTTGATAAAGATATGACCTACGGATCTTATATTCAGGATAAGATTTTAGTGCAAAAACTAGAATCATTTGCAGAAGTTAGTGAAGAGTATATCTTTTAAACTGAATACTAAAAACTGAGACTGAATACTTTTTTACTGGTGATGATAAGGTTCATTTCTTAAAATCGTAAATCCTCTATACAATTGCTCGATAAAAAACAATCGAACCATTTGGTGCGAAAACGTCATTAACGAAAGTGAAATTTTTCCTTGTGCCTTGCTATAAACGGTATCTGAGAATCCGTAAGGACCGCCAATTACGAAAACAAGAGTCTTGATCCCGGAATTCATTTTCTTTTGTAATTCTTCAGAGAAACCAACGCTGGAGAAGTTTTTTCCGTTTTCATCCAATAAAATCAACTGATCTGTTGGCGAAAGTTTAGACAGAATCAATTCGCCTTCTTTTTCCTTTTGCTGGCTTTCAGATAAATTCTTTACGTTTTTGATATCCGGAATAATCTCCAGATCAAATTTGATGTAAAACGACAAACGTTTGGTATAATCATCAATCAAAGTTTGAAGTGATTTGTTATCTGTTTTGCCGATGGCGATAAGTTTGATATTCATTTTAATTTTTTTTTGCCGCAGATTAAAAAGATTTAAACACATAGAGACATAGTTTTACTTTGTCTATAAAAGGCGTTTCACTAATAAAAATGCACATAGCTATGTGTGAAAGCTTGCTTTTTTTGTAATATTAAACAGGAACAATAAAAATCTATGTTTCTATGTGTTTAATTTTTTAATTCAAAGCTTAATCCGTTTAATCTGTGGGCTATTTTTTATTTTCAAAAACGGTTTCAAAATGTTCTACAACAGGAAACGGTTCGTAATAATGATGTAAAATTTTCTTCCATTCCAGATAAGCTTCAGAAGTTCTAAAACCAACGGTATGATCTTCAAGCGTATTCCAGTCAACTAACAAAAGATATTTATTTTCGACTTCAAGACATTTCTCTAAACGATGTCCTAAATACCCGTCAATTGAGGATATGTATTGACTTGCTTTTGCAAAATCAGCTTCAAATTGAGTCGCCAAATCTGATTTAACATAAAGAAATACTGCTTCTAAAATCATAAATTATGGAGTTTTTATCTGCTCGATTTGCTAAATCTGCGGGAGCTAATTTTTTCTCGCAGATTTGGCAGATTTGGCAGATTTTTTTTTAAAAATATTCTGATATAAAAAATCTGCGTTAATCCGTTTCAACCTGTTTAAATCCGTGTGCAATCTCGCACAGATTGGCCGTTTTAATTCTTAGAAAATTTATCTTCAAAAGTTTTAAATCTTGCATCCAAATCTTTTACTAATTGTTTCTTCACCGATGCATCCTGAATAAAACTATAATTGATGCTGTTGTAAACATATTGTTTTATCGTAGCGTACGAAACATCAGGATATCTTTTAGCAAGCAAAACATATTGCTCCGTCATATTTGTTCTTAATATTCCGGCATCGTCTGTACTTATCACGATTGGCACATTAAATTCTTTGTAAAGTGTAAACGGATGTCTGTTTTCTTTCACTTTCAGGATAAACTCATTACTCGTTAAGTTGATCTCAATCGGAATATTGTTTTTCGCCATATAACGCAATAAATCGTATGAGTTTGCTTCGTATGCAATATCAACTCCATGGCCAATTCTGTTAGCTCCGGCAACGTAAATCGCATCGTTTATATGCCAGGTTAAATCTTCTGGTTGAACCAATCCTAAAGTCAATTCTCCGGCATGAAGCGTATATTTTACGTCTGGATATTTTGAGTGACAATATTTAAACATCAACATGTGCAACCAATAATCTTTCATCGAATTTTCGCCATGTTCCGGAGAAACGATGTTAACGCCAGCAACCAGTTTACTGTTGTTTGCAGAGATAAAAGCAATGGTAAGATTCTTGAATAAATCAACCGGATCCATAAAACGCAACACAAAGTTTTGATAACGCATGGTAAAACGATCATCATCAATTTTTAAGTCTTTATGTAGTTTGGCAATGAAATTAGTATTGAAATCTAAAGCGTATTTTTTAGCATCTTTCTTCTGAATCGATTTGTACAATTCGTCTAAAAGTTTCAGAACTGCTTTTTCATCTCTTTGGGTTGCTGCATGACGTAATTTTGAGTTGAAATCGGTTAAATCAGAAACGTTCATGTCGCACGGAATCGTTGATAATTGTGTTTCGATATAACTTACATTCTCAGCAATAGCACGTTTTTTTAGTTCGAGCATTCCTTCTGCAAAATGACCGGTAATAGTAGATTCAAATTTCATGAAAGAATCAAAAAACTGATCGTCAGAAGGAACAGCACCATTATAATCCTTAACAGACCAGGTCTGCATAATTTGCTGCTCGTAATACTCTAGTTTTTCTTTTTCTTTAAGAGATGAAAATCTTTCCCAGTTTCCTTTTTCAGGTTTTGTTTTAGAAACCGCCATAGTTTCTAAATTCAAATAAAAATCTTCTGCAATCGCTCTTTCCAAAAGAGGTTCTGCGTAAACTGATCCCGAAAAATGATGGTGTAAATCGCCGCCCTTAGGCATTTGTTGAAAAAAAGCTGTTAAGAGAGCTTCGTTATTTCTGTTTTTATTTAAATAATTTTCAGCCGTTTGAGAAAAGCCGATTTGTGCTATGAAAAAACAGAAAAGTGTAATTATCCTCGTCATACTCTAAGTTTAAATTACATGCAAATATACAAGTTTCTGCGGAGATTTTAAAATTGATTTTTTGGCGTGGTGAATTTTACCGCAAAGAACGCAAGGTTTTTAGATATGCAAGACTTAATACAAACGCAAAGTTCGCAAAGCTTTGTCTAAAAAAACTTTGCGAACTTTGTGTAATTCTTTGCGCGCTTTGCGGTTTAAAAACCTTAGAATCTTAGTACCTTAAGAAAAAAGCACATCATGAATTTCTTCTACCTTATCAAAAACACTTTTTGCAAAAGGACAAAGCGGAATAATTTTTACATTGTTAGCTCTGGCATATTCTACGGCAGCCATAACCAGTTTTTTGCCAACACCTTTTCCATTAAAATCAGGACTAACTTCGGTATGATCAATGATGAATTTTGAATCTCCAGCCCAAGTGTATGTCATTTTTCCTGCTTCTTTTCCGTCTTCTATGGCTTCAAAATAGCCTCTTCTTGTATCGTTTGTTTGTTGAATTTCCATGAATAGTTATATTAATGTGGTTTTAATTTCGATTGAATGCGTTAATGTTTTATGTATTGGGCAACTGTTGGCAATCGTTTCTAGTCGCTGTCTTTGTGTTTCGTCGACTTCACCAATTACTTCGATTTTTCGGGTGAATACTGATACACTTCGTTCAGAATCTCTTTCAAAATCAATTTTTACATTTATTTCTGATACGTTCCATTGTTTACGATTAATGTACATTCTCAAAGTAATTACGGTGCAAGAAGCTAATGATGCAGCTAAAAGTTCGGTTGGATTTAAACCTAAATTTTTGCCTCCTAATTCCTGAGGTTCATCTGAAATTAAAACATTTTCGCTGGCGGATGTTATTTCCGTTCGATACAAACGAGTATCTATTTTTGCTGATATCGTGTCCATATTTATTTAATTCTTGGTTCTGGTAAAGGCACAAATTCGGTTTCTCCGGGAACTTTAGGGAAAGTTTGTTCGGTCCAGTCTTTTTTTGCTTTTTCGAGTAGGTTTTTATCTGAGGAAACGAAATTCCAAAAGATAAAATGTTCTTCAGGAAACGGAGTTCCTCCAAAAATATAAACGGTAGAATTTTCAGAAATTTCAAACTCACATAAAGTACTATCGTTTGTAATAAGAATCTGTTTGGGATCATAAACGTGTTCACCGCTTTTAATACTTCCTTCAAGAATATATAAACCGCTTTCGCCAAATAAATGATTACCAATATTTATTTTTTTGGCTTCGGTACTTTTGATTTCTATAAAATATAGCGGACTATAAACCGGAACAGGAGATTTTTTACCGAATGCTTCTCCGGCAATTAATTTATACGAAACACCATCTTCTTCCCAATCTGGAATATCATCTGCTTCAACATGCGTAAAATTAGGATCCATTTGTTCTAGTTCTTTTGGCAATGCGACCCAAATTTGCAATCCATGAAGCATTTTGTCTGAATGTCTTAAATATTCAGGCGTTCTTTCAGAATGTACGATTCCTTTTCCGGCCGTCATCCAGTTTACGGCACCTGGTTTTATTTCTAATTCGGTTCCTAAACTGTCGCGATGCATGATACTTCCTTCAAACAAAAAAGTAAGAGTAGAAAGTCCGATATGCGGATGTGGCGGTACATCCATATTTTCATGATCACTTAAATGTGCAGGTCCCATATGATCGATAAAGACAAATGGTCCAACAGCTCTTTTTTCGCGGAAAGGCAATAATCTGCCTACCATAAAATTGCCAATATTGGCAGCACGTTCTTCGATAATTAAACTGATATTTGACATGGTATTCGTTTTAGTTGAAGCAAAATTACAGCAGGAATAGAGATCTGTAACTTAATTTAGATTAAGAAAATTTGTTTTTAGATTTTAGTTTTATAAAAATAAGAAAAACCACCGAAGTTATTTTATTGTATTGGTTAAATTTAAATGCGTTTGAAAAGAAAATTTAAAAATGGAAATAGATAATATCATACTTTCGCAAAGTTAGCAACGAACAATCAGAACTTTGAACTCAAAATATAGATGAAAACATTGAAAAAAATAACTGGTATTATAATATTACTATTAATAATTTTACTTTGCTTTCCTGCTTTTTATGCATTTCCAATCCAATTTGAAAACTGCAAGAAAAAATTCGAAAGTGGAGCGATAGGTGCTCCAGGTTATGCGATTGGATTTTTTATTTGTTTTGTATTATATGTACTTGTTTTATATTTTTTAGTGAAATTAAGTATTAAATTAATTAGAAAGAATAAAATTGATGTTACGGCAATTGACGAAATAGGAATGAATAATAATATATGAGATTAGGCTGTAACGGAGTTGAAATAGTCTTTAAAAACTTAACTAATTAATTCAAATTCCAAAACCTCACTCTCAGTACCATTAATAATAATCGACAATTGATGTATTCCGGTATGAAAAACCCGAGTGGTAATAATCTTAAAAGACTGATTGCGATCGACCTTAATTAATTGATTGGGTTGATAGGTTTTCTCACTGATTTTAAAGACTTTTTTAGCCAAATGTCCTTTTGCTTTTTTGTAATGAACGGCATATTCTAAACGAACTGTTTTAGCTTCGTTATTTTTATTATTTAAATCAAATTGAAACTGCAGATAATCTCCAATTTTCACAACAGGCGTTTTGATTTCAAAATTAGAGAGTTCAATGTTATTACTTTCTAAACCATAATGACTCAGGATTTCAGGATGACCTTGTTTTAGTAAAGTACGAGCGCCGTGTTTGATGATTCCGTCTGTTTCAGGGCTTTTTCCACGCCATTTTTTTGCAATTTCTAATACGATTTGCGGATTATCTTTTGCAATATCATTCAGGTTATTGGCAACGCTTCGGCGGACATATTCCGATGGGTCGTTTTTTAGGTTTTCTAAAATCGGCAGGATCGAAGTTGGATCTTTTTTCAGGAACGAAATCGCCATCGTCCAGGGTAATCTTGGTCGGCTTCCTTCGCTTGATAATCGACGAACGTGATGATTTTCATGCAATGACCATTTAATCATTTCGTTAATCATTTCTTGTTTGTATTTTAAAACGAAAGGGCGAACGGCAAATTCGCAGCTTATAAATTGAGTTATGGAAACAAAGGCTTTCGCCGAAGTTTTGAAATCATCTAAGCCATACATTTCGATATAGTCAGCAAAGAAAATGAAAGCAAGATTACTATCTGTATAATTATTTTTCTTTAAATTTTCAATGATTTTATCAATTAAAGCAACGGCTTCAGGAAAATTTTGAGGCATAAATTGATGCAGTACAACGGTGGTATGTTTCATACGATCCTTCCATTCTTTTTGGGCGAAATCGCCTTTATAAATGGCGTCAATGAATTTTTGTTTATCGAATGTTGGATGTACTTCGGCCACAGCCTGACCAAATTTTTCGTAAAAAGTAACCGAGTAAATATCTTTAATTAAGCCCATGATTTTATTTGAATGAACCTCAAAGATATTTAATGTTTCTAATTTAATATTAAACATTCGATGTAAAATTTTAAACACATAGAAACATAGAATTTTAAATTATATATAAAAGGGATTAAAAAAAAAATCTAGATTTTAACACATAGCTGCACGCATCAGCTATGTGAATTAATGTAAGTGAAACGCCTTTTAGCAGAACTAAAGATCTATGTTTCTATGTGTTTAAAAAATAAACGTTTTCCTTTTAATTTAGATTAGTCTTTTTGCAACTAAGAAATTTTTCACAGACAGTAAACTTTCAAATCCACAAAATATGTCCTACTTTAGCATCTCATAAAATTTAAGAAAAATGATTAGCGAAGTACAATTTCAAACCGAATTACAACTATTAATTAGCAATGCAATTCGCGAAGATGTAGGCACAGGCGATTATAGTTCATTGGCGTGTATTCCTGAAACGGCGCATGGCCAGGCTAAATTATTGGTAAAAGATCAGGGAATTATTGCGGGCGTTGCACTTGCAAAAATGATATTTGAATATGTAGATCCAAAGCTAAAAGTTAAGACTTATATAGAAGACGGAACGCATGTAGAATACGGAGATGTAGTTTTTGAAGTTTCAGGAAGTTCACAATCTATTCTAAAGTCAGAAAGAGTAGTTTTGAACACCATGCAACGTATGTCTGCAATAGCTACCAAAACAGATTATCTTATGCAGCTTCTGGAGGGTACAGGCGCTAAAATATTAGATACGCGTAAAACGACTCCAAATTTTAGAGTTGCTGAAAAGTGGGCTGTAAAAATAGGAGGTGGCGAAAATCATCGTTTTGCTTTGTATGATATGGTCATGCTAAAAGACAATCATATTGATTTTGCCGGCGGAATTACTTTGGCAATAAAGAAAACAAAGGAGTATTTGAAAGCCAATAATTTAGATCTTAAAATTATTGTGGAAGCCAGAAATCTGGATGAAATTCGTGAAATTCTTTTAAGTGACGGAGTGCACAGAATTTTGATTGATAACTTTAATTATGAAGATACCAAAACGGCTGTTCAGTTAATTGGTTCAAAATGCCAGACAGAATCTTCGGGAAATATCAACGAAAAAACGATTCGCGAATATGGCCTGTGTGGTGTAAATTATATTTCATCAGGCGCTTTGACACATTCGGTTTACAACATGGATTTGAGTTTGAAGGCTTTTTAAGTGAAGTTTTGAGTTATAAGTTATGAGTTAGGTTAGAAAAACTATTAAGTTTGATTTTAAATCTAAAATCTGAACTCAACAATCTAAAATCAAAAAAAATATGTCTCAAGAGATAGAAGATCGGATTGAAAAGATTCCTGTAGTGCGTTCTCTTGTCCGATTGTTAAAGAGAATAAAACTACCTTGGCTGGAAGGTTTCTCGTTATACGATTTGCTCGAAATGTATACGATTGGTATTATCGACGGGGCATTTTCGTATCATGCGAGTGCGGTTTCGTTTAGTTTTTTTATGGCATTGTTTCCTTTTGCCTTATTTATTCTGAACTTGATTCCGTTTATTCCTATAGATAATTTTCAGGGAGATTTTTTGCAATTTGTGCAGCAAAGCGTTCCGCCAAATACATATGACGCTATTAATAAAATCATTAGTGATATTTTGAACAATAGTCATTCCGGATTGTTATCATCAGGTTTTTTGCTTTCTATTTTTTTGATGGCCAATGGTATTAACGGAATTTTAAGCGGTTTTGAATCTTCGAAACATGTTTTTGATAAACGAGGTTGGTTTAGTCAATATTTAGTAGCGCTGGCCATTTCGCTTGTTATGACCATTATATTGTTTATAACGGTAGCTACAATTGTTGTTTTTGAGGTATTGATTCAAAAAACAATTATTCAGGATGTGCTGAGTGATCGTATTCCGCTGATTATTTTGGGCCGATATTTGTTTGTTGTTTTAATGATTTTGATAACAACTTCA
Source organism: Flavobacterium sp. SLB02 (assembly GCF_009664855.1). Lineage (GTDB taxonomy): Bacteria > Bacteroidota > Bacteroidia > Flavobacteriales > Flavobacteriaceae > Flavobacterium. Next base: position 3,002,203 of record NZ_CP045928.1, on the reverse strand, counting down.
ATATTATTGCGTTATGGTACAAAGCAATATAATAAAGTACCTTTTATAAGCATCGGATCTGTTTTTACGACCATATTAATTGTTATATCTTCGTTCTTTTTTGGGATTTGGGTTATAAAATTCTCAAAATACAACGAACTTTACGGCTCAATTGGTACATTATTGATTCTAATGTTTTATATTTGGATAAACTGTATGATTCTGCTTTTGGGATTCGAATTGAATGCTTCTATCAGAAAATTAAAACAAAAAAACAAATAATATTATGAAAAATTGGATGTTAACGATTGGTGTTTTTTTCTTTGCATTGAGCATTCAGGCTCAAAGTGTTATTGGAAAATGGAAAACAATTGACGATGAAACCGGAGAAGCAAAATCTGTTGTAGAGATTTACGAAAAGTCAGGAAAAGTGTACGGTAAGGTGGTAGAGATACTTCGTGCGGATCATAAAAAAGATGTTTGTACAAAATGTGAAGGGACAGATAAAAACAAACCAATTTTAGGATTAAACATCATTAATGGACTTAAAAAAGACGGTGATGAATATAGCGGAGGAACTATTTTTGATCCTACAAGCGGCAAAAAATACAAATGTTATATAACACTTGAATCTGCTGATAAACTTAAATTACGAGGTTATGTTGGGATTTCTATTATGGGAAGAACCCAATATTGGACGAGAGTGAAGAATTAATATCATTACAATAAAATGCGAAAGTTAGCATCAATACTTTTATTCTTAGGAGTACTATCCAGTAGTTTCGGACAATCTAAGAATTCGCCATTACAAATAAGTCATCTTACAGGTGACTTTTATGTTTATAAAACCTTTCATGATTATAAAGGAACTTTGATTTCTGCAAATGCATTGTATCTTGTTACTAATAAAGGTGTTGTCTTGTTTGACGCGCCTTGGGACAAAACGCAGTTTCAGCCCTTGTTAGACAGTATAAAAGCAAGGCATCATAAAGAGGTTGTGATGCATTTTGCAACGCATTCTCATGAAGACAGGGCAGGAGGTTTAGATTTTTACAGACAAAAAGGAATAAAAACCTATACAATAAAATTGACAGACGAGATTCTGCAGAAAAACAACGAAAAAAGAGCTCAATTTATAATCCCAAATGATACGACTTTTACTGTAGGGCAGCACACTTTTGAGGTTTATTATCCGGGTAAAGGTCATGCTCAGGATAACGTTGTGGTTTGGTTCAATAAAGAAAAAGTACTTTACGGAGGTTGTTTTATCAAAAGTACCGAAGCAAAAGATTTGGGTTATTTAGGCGATGCCGATGTAAAAGAATGGGAAAAGTCGATTAAAAAAGTAGAGACAAAATTTGAAAATCCTAAATATATTATTACCGGTCATGACGGCTGGAAAGATCTAAATTCTTTAAAACATACTTTAAAATTAGTTAAGGAATATAATGCTGCAAAAGCTTCTGATAAAAAATAATCCTTGAAATCTTAATAAAATATTCACATGTTTTTTGTCGAAGTTGTTCTACCGCTTTCCTTAGCTAAAACCTTTACTTATCGTATTTCTGAGGCCGAATTTCATTTCATTAAAAAAGGAATGCGAGTTGCGGTACCTTTTGGTAAAAGTAAAATATATACAGCGTTGGTAATTGATATTCATCAAAACGAACCAAGCTTATATGATGCCAAAGAAATTCATCAAATATTAGACGAAAAACCTATTGCAACCGAAATCCAGATCAAACACTGGCTTTGGGTAGCAACTTATTATATGTGCGGAATTGGCGACGTGTATCGTGGGGCTTTTCCAACAGGATTATTATTAGAAAGTGAAACTGTAGTTTCGCATAAGCCGGATACAGTAGTAAATGATTCTGAGCTTTCTGATGATGAATTTTTAATTTACGAAGCCTTGCATCATCAAAGCTCGCTTAAGGTTGGTGAAATTGCTTCTATTTTAAACAAAAAGAATATTTTTCCGATTCTTCAAAAATTAATGTCAAAAGATATTATTGTTTTAGAGGAAGAAATAAAAGAAAGTTATAAGCCAAAATTGGTTCGGTACGTAAAGCTGCATGCTAAATACGAATCAGATCATGGTCTCGGAGAATTGCTGGAAGTTTTAAAAAGTGCCAATAAACAAAAGGAAATTGTTCTGGCTTATTTTCAGCTTATGGCTTCTGAAAAGAAACCTATTACTGTGAAAAAACTCGTTGAGATTTCGAATTCAACTTCTGCTACGGTAAAAGCTTTAATTGATAAGGAAATTTTCGAAGAATATCTTTTGCAGCAAGATCGTGTTTTATTTACAGGACAGGCAACTGAGAAGCAATTGTTGCTAAGTGAAGCTCAGAATACTGCTTTTGAATCTATTAAAAATAGCTTTTTAGATAAAGAAGTGTGTTTGCTTCATGGGGTTACCTCTAGTGGGAAAACAGAAATTTATATCAAGTTAATTGAAGAGTATTTATTGACAGGAAAACAAGTTTTGTATTTGTTGCCTGAAATAGCACTTACTACTCAACTGGTATCGCGTTTACGACTTCATTTTGGAGATAAAGTGGCTGTTTTTCATTCTAAATACAGTAATAACGAACGAGTTGAGGTTTGGAAACAAACGCTGGAAAATTCATCAAAAGCTCAAATTGTAATAGGAGCAAGGTCGGCCTTGTTTCTTCCGTTTGATAATTTAGGTTTGCTAATTGTTGATGAAGAACATGAGCAGACGTTTAAACAAACAGATCCTGCACCGCGATATCACGCTAGAGATGCGGCTATTGTTCTGGCCAATTTTCATAATGCAAAAGTTTTATTAGGATCCGCTACTCCCAGTATCGAGACTTACTTTAATACGCAAACAGATAAATACGGTCTGGTTACACTTGCAGAACGTTATAATAATGTTCGAATGCCTGAAATTGTTTTGGTCGATTTAAAAGACAAACATTTTAGAAAACGAATGACAGGGCATTTTAGTGATCTTTTAATTGAAGAAATTGCAGAAGCGCTGTCTTTGGGTGAGCAGGTAATTTTGTTTCAAAACAGACGTGGATATTCACCTATTATAGAATGTATGACTTGCGGACACGTACCGCATTGTCAGCAATGTGATGTGAGTCTGACTTTTCATAAACATAAAAACCAATTGCGTTGCCATTATTGTGGTTATTCAATTGCAAAACCAACGCATTGCCATAGTTGTTCGGGTATTGACTTAACGACCAAAGGTTTTGGTACAGAGCAAATCGAGCAGGAGTTAGTATCACTTTTTCCGAAAGCCAAAACGGGAAGAATGGATCAGGATACGACTCGCGGAAAGTTTGGTTTCGAAAAAATTATTGATTCGTTTAAAAACCGTGAGATTGATATTTTGGTAGGAACACAAATGCTGGCCAAAGGTCTGGATTTTGATAATGTAAGTTTGGTTGGAATCATGAATGCTGATAATATGCTGCATCATCCTGATTTCAGAGCGTTCGAACGAAGCTTTCAAATGATGACTCAAGTGGCAGGAAGAGCAGGAAGGTCAGAAAAACAAGGAAAAGTAGTTATTCAGACTTATAATCCAAATCATAATACCATTCAGCAGGTTACAAACCATAATTATATGGGTATGTATAAGGAACAGTTGTATGATCGTCAGATTTATAAATATCCGCCCTATTTCAGGATTATTAAGCTAACATTGAAACACCGTGAATTTGATAAGCTAAAAGAAGGTTCTATGTGGCTGTATCAGGTTTTGAGTCAAAACCTGGGAATTCCGGTTTTAGGGCCAGAGGAACCGGCAATCAGTAGAATCAGAAATGAATACATCAGAACTATCCTGATTAAGATTCCGCAGAATATGCCTTTAATAGGAACAAAAAAAACTATCCAGAAAATGTTGAATAGTTTTGAAGCTGTTGCTCAGTACAGAGCTATAAAGGTGATTGCTAATGTCGATTTTTATTAAATTATGACGACGTTGACAATGCTTTGACTAAATCTTCTTTTTTGTTTCGACTCAGCGGAATTTTAGTAATTCCAATTTCAGCAAATTTACTATTAAAGCGTTCTACCTTATCAATGTTGATAATATAAGACTTGTGTACGCGAATAAATTTGTCTTTTGATAAATCGTTTTCAAAAGATTTCATTGTAGACAGTACCAAATTGCTATCATCTTCGGTAACCACTCTTACATAATCTCCAAAAGCTTCAATCCATTTGATTTTTGCGGTGAAAATTTTAAGTTTTTTAAGGTTACTCTTGATGAATATATGTTCGCCCTCTTCTTCTTTTACATCTTTTTTTAGCAAATGCATATCTATTGCTCTCTTTACAGAAGCATTAAAGCGATCTACCGCGATAGGTTTTTGCAAATAATCAGTTGCGTCATAATCGAAAGCTTTTAAAGCATACTCTGCTTTAGAAGTAATAAATATAATTTGCGGCTTAGATTTTAAACCATCCAGAAAATCAAATCCATTAATAACAGGCATTTCTATATCAAGAAATATTAAGTCGATATTATTTAGAGAAATACAGCTTTTTGCTTCTATTGCATTAGAAAAATCCCCGATTAAGTGCAAACCTGGGTGATTATTAACTAATTTTGCAATAATGGTCCTTTGTATAGAACTATCATCTACAACAACACAGTTTAGTTTCATAACATTAAAATTTAGAATAAATTCAGGATAGCAGTAGTAAATGTATTATTTTTTTGTAAAAAAAACTAAAAACAGCCTGCATTTTTTACATTACAACGAATAAAAGTAAAAAAGTGTTGTATATATAAATTAAATGGTTACTTTTGCACCCAATTTTAACAAATAAATATTGTATTTATGAATCATTATGAAACTGTTTTCATTTTAAATCCCGTTTTATCTGAGGTTCAGGTGAAGGAAACAGTAACGAAATTTGAAGAATTTCTTACTAGTAGAGGAGCTGAAATGGTATCGAAAGAGGATTGGGGTCTGAAAAAAATGGCTTACGAAATCCAAAACAAAAAAAGTGGTTTTTACCACCTATTCGAATTCAAAGTAGCTGGAGAAGTTCTAATTGCTTTTGAAACTGAATTTAGACGTGACGAAAGAGTTATGCGTTTCTTAACTGTAAGTTTAGATAAACATGCTATTTCATGGGCTGAAAGAAGAAGAGCCAAATTAAAATCTACTAAAGCTTAATTATTATGTCTACAATAGAGCAATCTGCAAAAGGAAAAAAAGACGGAGATATCAGATATTTAACGCCTTTAAACATTGAAACTAACAAAACTAAAAAGTACTGTCGTTTCAAAAAATCAGGAATCAAATATATCGATTATAAAGATGCTGATTTCTTATTGAAATTCGTTAATGAGCAAGGAAAAATTCTTCCTCGTCGTTTAACTGGAACTTCATTAAAATACCAAAGAAAAGTTTCTGTAGCTGTAAAAAGAGCTCGTCACTTAGCTTTAATGCCATACGTGGCCGATTTATTAAAATAATATTAAAAGAATAGTTGTTGGTTTCCGGTAAGATGGAACCTAACTTCTCAAATAAAGGACAACAACATGGAACTTATTTTAAAACAAGACGTACAGAATCTAGGATTTAAAGATGATGTAGTTACTGTAAAAGCTGGTTACGGGCGTAACTTTTTAATCCCTCAGGGTTTTGCTTCTTTAGCAACTCCTTCTGCTAAAAAAGTATTGGCTGAAAACCTAAAACAAAGAGCTCACAAAGAAGCTAAAGTGGTTGCTGATGCAAAAGCGTTAGCTGAAACTTTAAAAGCGATTGAAATTAAACTTTTCGCAAAAGCAGGTGGTGAAAAATTATTCGGTTCAATCACGAATATTGATATCGCTGAAGCTTTAGCTAAAGGTGGACAAGTAATCGATAGAAAATTCATCACTAGCGGTATTGTTAAACGTACTGGTAAATACACTGCAAATGTGCGTTTACACAGAGATGTAATCGTTGAATTACCATACGAAATTGTTGCTGAAAAGTAATAGTTTTATATACTATACAAAAATCCCGATGCAAATCGGGATTTTTTTGTTTAAAGGAAATAATAATTAATCAGACTTAAAGTTATTTGCGTAAAGCATCTTGCTTAAAGCTTATAGCGTAAGGCATAAAAAGCCTAAAAAAGAAAATGAAATACGCAAGACTAACAAAAGAGCAATTTGATGAATTGCACGCAGAATTCGCTAATTTTTTAGCTACACAAACCATTGATAAAGCAGAGTGGGATTCTATTAAAATAAATAAGCCGGATGTGGCTGAGCAAGAACTGGATGTTTTCTCTGATTTAATTTGGGAAGGCGTCTTGTCAAGAGCAGAGTATTTAGAGCATTTCTCCAGAAGCCATATCTTCTTGTTTAAGTGTTTTGAAAAAGATGTACAATCTATAGTTTTAAAATCGTTGGTTCCTGAAACTGATTTCCTTACTAAAGATGGTTTGCAGTGGTTAAGCGATAATATGTTTACAGAAAACATAGAAATGAAGGTAGGTAAAAAAGTATTTACAGAAGACAGGAATGCTTCTATTTTTGAATTGATTCAACAAGGAGCTTTTTTAAGCGATGGTCAGTTATTTACTCAAATTAATACTATTATCGAATCGTAATTTTTTGTTGCTATACATTATAAAAAAAAGGTAAATGATTGATATTTAATTATTTGCCTTTTTTTTATTATTTTAACTTTCGTTTAAACTTTTTTGTTTTTTTTACCCCGTATTTATACTTGTTTTTTTTGAATAGTGTAAAGAATTCTTTCTTCTGAAATAAATTGTAGGTTTTGCTTTTCAAATTAACTTTTTATGTTGCGTTTAAATCGATTTCTAATTCTTAAAAGTAATCTTAAACTTACTTTTTGTATATTTAACAAAAAATGATTAGCTTTTTTTGTGATATTTATAACAGTCGTTTTTATGTTAAAGCTGTAGGTTTTTCTGATGTTTTGATTGTTTTTTATGATTCTCGTCTTTTTAAAATTTAAAAAAATAAGAATTTTATGCTTGTTTTACATTTTTGTTTTTTCTAATTTTAGAATACAAAAGTTAAACAAAGTAGTTTTGCACTTTTTGAAATACATAAAAAGTCAAATGATTTTTGTACTGTTATTTTAAATAGAAAAAACAACTTTCATCGAAAACTAAAGATTTAAATAATAACTTAATTAATTTGCTTATGGAATTGACATTTACTCTATTTATCAGGTTTGCATTAATTATTCCTATTATTTTGACTTTGTTTTTTATCTGTATTAGAATTACTCGATTTTTTTTGAAATTCGATTTTCTATTGTGTGCAAACTTTTTCCAACAATTTTATAGTTACACACGGTTTTTATTTTCAAAGCCCAATCGGCGACTTTGTTAGTGAAGTGTTTTCTTGTGTTTAAATATTTTTAAATTCAGAAAGCGCTCCTTAAGAAACACAATGATTCAATTTTTAGAATTAATTCTAAATCAACAAAATTTACAGATTGCCTAATCAACTTTCTATAGATATTGAATCATACTATATATTAAGAATTCCCCCAGTTCTACTCAACTTAAATTTTCTTTTATGAAAATTAATCCTGCAACAAATCACTCCTTCCGGAAGATTGATTCAGATCAATATTCCCTAAAGTTTTCTGGACATTTTTTATTCTACAGGAATAAAAACTGCTCTTTGGTATACTTCGGTATACGCAATATGACATGATTTTTTTACCAAAATGCAGTTTACATTCTTAGTATACTACGAATTTAAATTTCATTTTAATTAGTTGATTTTTAACGTTTTTTGAAATTGCCTAAGCATACGTGCTTATCGCAAGAGGTATTTTATTGTCCATTTTCTAATCTTCCAAATTATGAAAAAAACTTTTACTTTTTATGATCTCATCGTTCAGAGGAGATTATTGGCCGTATGGCTTTTATTGTTTTTATTGCTTATGAGTAATAAAAACTTTGCTCAAACATTTTGTCGGCCAACCTCACAAACAAATACTGCCGGAGGTGGTTTATTGTGTATTGGAACAAGTGTTACTAATCCGGATAATGCTATTGACGCAAGTTTGGATACTTTTTCCTCATTAACCAATACGGTTGGTGTGGGTAATTGTATAGCACAAGAAACATTTGTTCTTGGTCAGATGGCAAAAGCCGGGGATCAAATAGTTGTTTATTACGGTTCCAATTCTACTTTAAATGTTAACTTATTGTCTAACATTAGTATTCAGTCAAAAAACTCAGTTGCAGTAACTGAGGGGCCTGTGATTGCATTAAATAATCCACTGTTGAATGTGGCGTTATTGGCCGGCGACACAAGAGGTTCTTTTAAATACACACTTACGGCTGATGCAGATCAAATTAAAATACAAGTTGGAGGATTTCTTAGCTTGTTGACAAATTTAAGAATTTATGATGTACGCTTGCAATTTGCAAGCCCAACTATTGCTAACGGAGAAACACAATCAGTATGTTTTGGACAATCAGTAGCGCTCTCTGCCACAGCTGCAGCTGGTACTACAGTTGCTTGGTATGATACGCCAACAGCGATTGCACCACTTTCGAGTGTAGGAACTTATACTACGCCAGCATTAACGGCTAGCACAACTTATTATGTAAGTACCTCAAGAAACGGTGTTTGCGAAAGTGATCAGCGATTACCTGTAACTATTAATGTCGTTCAGCCTTTAGCACCTGTTATTAGTGCTACCGGCACAACTATTTGTTCTTCTGGAGCAACCCAGGCAACTAATTTATCGGTTATAAATCCGGTATTGGGAACAACTTATTCCTGGTATGATGCTCAGACAGGAGGGACACTTCTAAGTACTGGAAGTTCATATACGCCAACTGTTCCTACAGGTATTTCTACTTTCTATGTAGAAGCGTCAATTGGAACATGTAAATCGACTCGTACTCAGGTAAATGTTACTTCAACTCCGGTTCCCTCTCCTGCAACGATTTTAACACAAAGTGTATCGATACTTTCTGGACAAAATGCAACTTTAAGTGCTTCGACAACTGAGCCAGGTGTTGGTTTAGATTGGTATGATACTCCAACAGGGGGAACAAAATTACTAGCTAATTCTACTACTTTTACAACTCCAATTTTAACAGCAAGTAAAACGTATTATGTTGAATCGGTTAATCTTACGGGAGAATGCGTAAGTACAACAAGAGTTGCTGTTCCTGTAACAGTTATACCTGCTGCATTAGGTGGTTGTTTAGAAGCCAACAGCCAGCAGACTACTCAAGACGGAATTTGTTTGTTGTGTTTTTCTACCACGCCAAACAATTCTGTAGATGGAAATAGTGCTACATCAGCCCGATTAACTCTTCCGGCAGGTTTGCTCAACGGATGGATTCAGCAGACGCTTCAATTTAATAACCCTGGAAAAACTGGGGACATAGTAGATGTAGAATTGGCATTACCTGGAGGTATTGCCGACGTTTCGTTATTAGGAGGCGTGAGTTTAGCGACCTATAATGGAGCGACCTATAATGGAGACAGAAAATTTATAAATAATCCATTGGTTACTTTGCAATTATTATCCGGAAACAGATTTAAAGCAAGTATTGTTGCCGGTGCAAATTTTGATCGTGTAGAAATTAGATTTGGGGCTGTAGTAACAGTTTTGACTAGTTTAGATATTTATCAGGCAACGTATAGATATAAAACACCTGCAATAACAGGGAATACTGCAATTTGTGGTGGACAAACTACAACTTTGACAGCTAATTTAGCTTTGGACGAAACAATCAAATGGTATGATGCTTTAACAGGCGGAAATTTATTGAGCAGTGTGCCATCTTATACAACTCCAGCTTTGACTGCTGATGCTACTTATTATGTAGAAGTTACTCGTGGTACTTGTGTAAATAGTGAAAGAAACGCTGTTGCTGTTACAGTAAGTAATCCTGTAGCTCCAGCAACAGTTGTGGCTTCTCCTTTAAATTTATGTAGTGAAGAGTCAACAACAATAACGATTCAATCACCTGTTGCAGGTACTACTTATAGATGGTATGATGCCGCTACTGGGGGGAATCTTGTATTTACAGGTACTTCTTACACCACACCAAATTTAACTGCTCCTACTACTTATCATGTTGAAGCTGTAATTGGAAGTTGTGTAAGTACAACTCGTACACCTGTCAATGTTAATGTAAATCCAAGACCTTCGGCACCTGTTCCTGTAAATTCGAATGTTATTATTCAGTCAGGCCAGAATGTACAGCTGTCTGTTGTAAGTAGCCCCGGGGTTTCATATTTTTGGTATGATGCTCCAACAGGAGGAACTCTCTTACAAGGTACTGGTAGTAGTACATATAATACTCCGATCTTGACAGCAAATCAAACGTTTTATGTTGAAGCTGTAAATATATCGGATTGTAAAAGTACTTCAAGAGCTGTGATTAATGTGATGGTAACCAATACGGTTAGTACTTGTTTACAGCCAAGCACACAAGCAATAACGGTTGACCCTGGTTTATTATGTGTTTTATGTAATGGCGTTAACGGGCCTAATGCTGTTGACGGAAATCCAAATACATTTTCTTCTTTGACTATAACTGCGGGAGTACTTAATTCATATATAGAACAACAATTAAATTTTCTAACACCTGGTCAGGCGGGAGATATTATTGATGTTGAATTAGAATTACCAGGCGGTCTTGCTGATATTGCATTGCTGGGATCTGTAAGTATAGGAACTTCTTTAGGAGGAGTGGAAAATCCAGGCAGACTTGCAGTAAACAATAGTTTATTAAATTTACAAATATTGTCAGGAAACAAGTTTAAAGTGAGTTACCCAACAACTGCTGCATTCGATAGAGTAGATATTAGATTAGGGGCATTAGTTGGTTTATTAACTACTGTAAACATTTATGGCGCTTCTTATAGATTTCCAAATGCTACAATAACCGGAGCAGCAGCGCCAATTTGTGCTGGACAAACAGCAACATTAGCTGCTTCGTCTACAGGAACTCAAACATTTACATGGTACGATGCTCCAACAGGAGGAAATATTGTGGCTGTCAGCCCAACACTTCCATTAACTGCTACTACCATTTATTATTTAGAAGCAACTCGAGGCGGAACTTGTATTAATAGTGTTCGTCAGCCTGTTACGGTTAATGTATTATCTATACCAACAGCTGCAGATATTACAATTGCAAGTCCTTTAACTGCTTCTTGTGGGGGAGGAATTGTATTAGCTCCAACATCTGCTTTAGTGGGAGCAACATTTAAATATTACACGGATCAAAATAAAACACAAGAAATTACTACGGGTACTTCAGCGGGAGTAACTTATGTAAAAGATCCTACAACGGGAGCACTTACAATAAGTGGTCTTACTGCCGCTAATTCACCTTATACTTATTATGTATCTGTTCTTAACGGAGGAACTTGCGAGAATGTAAACGGAACTTTAAAAGAAGTAGTAGTAAATTATCCTGCTGGTTCAGCTTTAACAGTTGCAACCCCATTTGCTGGTTGTGCTAAAGTAAATTTAAGAGATGCTATTACAAATTTTGATACATCAGGAAATACTATTTATACTTTCTTTGATGCTTCAAATAATCCAATTACAGATGACGCGGCTGCAAATATTGTTGCTGATGGGACTTATTTTATTCAGGCTCAAACAGCAGGTATTGATTGTCCATCTGTGAAGTTACCGGTAGTGGTAACAATAAATCAGTTACCAACACTAACAGGTGTAACCAGTTCAATAGCTGTTATAAAAGATTCTTCAGTTACATTGAATGCAACATCAAACGGAACAATTGCATGGTATGATCAACAAGGGAATTTATTGCCTTCAAATACTGTTGGGCCACTTAATACTGTTGGTATTTTTACTTATACAGTAGTCGCTACTAATGCAAATGGAACTTGTACTACCAGCCAGACAGTAACCATTAGTGTTATTGATCCCGCTACTTGCGATACATTATTAGAAAGAGTATATGCTAATAGTGAATTATCAGGATCAATTATTACCGGAGCTGTAACAAACGGACCTTTGGCAGTAGATATTGATCCAAGTACTTATTCAACAATAACTACAGGTTTAGGACTTTTAGGTATTGGAACTACATGGCAAAATCTGCAATGGCCAACCACTATAGCTAAAGGAACTCCGGTAACAGTTAAACTAGGTTTACAAAACAGTTTACTTGCGGTAGGAGGAAGTATTTCGGTTATAGGAACAAAACGTGATGGATCTAACAATCCTGTTGATATTGGAACTTTACAATCTGTGTCAGGATCATTATTAACTTTATTGCCAGGTCAAAATTCATTCGAATATACATTTGTTCCTTCTAATACTTCAGGAGTTCAGGATTATGATGGTATCAGGGTTCAGCTAGGATCTGTTTTAAGTGTAGCACAAAACATTAATGTTTATGATGCTTACTATAAAAAACAAGTAACACAAATTGCTTGTGGTCAAGGCGATATCGAAGATATTTTCTCTGGTGCAAAAGAATTGGCAGGACTTGGGGTGTTAACTGCTACTGTAGGAGTTTCTAACCCTTGGAATGTAGCCGATGGAGATGTTGCTACTTATGCTACAATGTTTAATGGAGTAGGAGTACTTGCCAATGCTGAGTTAGCAGCAACTTTTAGAACACCATCTATGGTGGGAGATAGTTTACGAATTACAATTTCTAAACCCGGAACTCTTTTAAGTCTTGGTGTACTTTCAGGACTTAATATTCAGCTTTATTCAGGAAATATTGCTGTTGGTCCCCCAATACAAGGTGATAATGGAAGTTTGTTGACCTTAAAATTGCTTGCAGGAGATACTATGGCGATGACAATTGTTGCGCCTCAAACACAACCTTATGATCGAGTAGTGATTACTTTAGGCGGGGCAGCAAATGTTTTAGATCAGCTTAGAGTGCATACTATTGATCGTGTAACCAATACTCAAGTCATTGGAGGCGATCCGGATAATAAAATTACAGTTTGTCCGGGAGCAGCAATTATGCTCACGGTTCCGCCAAAATCTTGTGCGGATTACGCCTGGTATGATACTCCTATTGGAGGAACTCCTTTAACCACTGGTCAAACGTACACACTTCCTGCTACTTTGGCAGCGGGTACTTATAAATATTATATTCAGCCAATTCGTTACGGTTGTGCAGCTTTAGAAAGAGGTGAGGTAACAGTTGTTGTTAGAGCAACTACTCCTGCGACTGCTATAGCAAACGTAACAATAAACGGAGGACCTGGTACTATAATTTGTTCTGAAACAGGAACAGTAACTTTAGATGCAGTTTTAAATGGAGTACCAACTCTTACTAATCCAATATATTACTGGTATAGTTTCAACGGAACAACAAGTCAGTTAATAGCTGGTGAAACGACTCCTAAATTGATAATAAATGGATTAGCTCCGGGAACTTATACTTATTATGTAGGAGTTAGTGCAGATGAATATTGTGCAACTGCGCCTGCAGACAGAAAACAAGTGACATTTACAATCTTACCAAGTTCTCTTGAATCGGATATTGATGTAAATAACGCTTCTGTTTGTTTGGGTACGCCTGCAGTCTTAACACCAACGACAGCATTAGCCAGTCCGGTTTTCTTTTGGTATTTAGATGCTAATAAAACACAGCCTATTTTAAATGGAACTGTGAGTGGTGTTACTTATGCGGTTAGCACTACAGGAGTTTTAACTATATCAGGTTTAACAACTGCGATGAGCCCTCTTACTTATTATGTAGCTGTTACAAGCGACAATACATGTCAAAATAAAAACGGAGAACTTAAAGCAGCTACTGTAATAGTTAATGATCCAGCGACTCCAACTTCTAATAGTAATCCTCAGAATTTTTGTTTGAGCAATGCACCAACTGTTGCTAATCTTCAGGCAAATGAGGCCAATGTAGTATGGTATCTTGCTGCTTCGGGAGGAACTGCATTAGATCCAACAACAGCTTTGGTAAATGGAACAATTTATCACGGAGCTATAAAAGATTTATTAGGTTGTGAGAGTTCAGTTCGCTCTGCAATAACAGTAAATGTAACAGATCCTGCTACACCAACTCTGGTAACAGCGGGAACTCAAAACTTCTGTTTGGCAGATGCGCCAACTTTTGCAAGTGTTCAGTTTAATGAAACCAATATCGTTTGGTATACGGCTCTAACAGGTGGAACAGCGATTCCATCTACTACAGCGCTGACAAGCGGAACTTACTTTGCAGCCATAAAAGATGCTGCTACAACTTGCGAGAGTTCAGTAAGATTATCAGTAACCATTAGTGTAACAGATCCTGCTACACCAACTCTGGTAACAGCGGGAACTCAAAACTTCTGTTTGGCAGATGCGCCAACTTTTGCAAGTGTTCAGTTTAATGAAGCAAATATTGTTTGGTACACAGCTCTAACAGGTGGA
>NZ_CP045928.1:2697754-2986716 GCF_009664855.1 Flavobacterium sp. SLB02 | reverse complement strand
CTGCTACACCAACTCTGGTAACAGCGGGAACTCAAAACTTCTGTTTGGCAGATGCGCCAACTTTTGCAAGTGTTCAGTTTAATGAAGCAAATATTGTTTGGTACACAGCTCTAACAGGTGGAACAGCAATTCCATCTACTACAGCGCTGACAAGCGGAACTTACTTTGCAGCCATAAAAGATGCTGCTACAACTTGTGAGAGTTCAGTAAGATTATCAGTAACCATTAATGTAACTGATCCGGCTACGCCAACAACGACTCTTGCATCTCAGGTTTTCTGTTCAGCAAATAATCCAACTGTTGCTAATATTCAGGTAAACCAAAGTAATGTAGTTTGGTATAACGCCGAGAACGGAGGAACACCAATTGCATCGACAGCAGCTTTAGTAAGCGGAGACTACTTTGCAGCAGTAAAAGATGCAACTACAAATTGCGAAAGCAGCATTAGACTAAAAGTTTCAGTTACTGTTGGAAGTTCAAATGTTCCTACAACAAATAATGCAGCTCAGAACTTCTGTTCAACAAGTGCTCCAACATTTGCCAGTATTCAGGTAAACGAAAGTAATGTGTCCTGGTTTAATGATGCAATAGGAGGAACAGCGATTCCATTAACAACAGCTTTAACTTCTGGTATTTATTATGGAGAAATCACAAATCCTTTAACCGGATGTAAAAGTGCAACCCGCTTACCAGTTACAATTACTATAGTTAATCCAATGCCAACACCTACAACAGGTTCATTAACACAAAACTTCTGTTCAGTAAATGCACCAAAAGTTTCGAATATTCAGGTCAACGAATCAAACGTAATTTGGTACAATAGTGCAACCGGAGGAACAGCGATTCCTGCAACAACAGCTTTAGCTAGCGGTACTTATTATGGTGTTGTGGCGAGCGGTTCAAATTGCGAGAATCCGGTAAGATTGCAGGTTATAGTAAATGTAAATACACCAGGAATTGTTACTACTCCAAGAACAAGTCAGACATTCTGCTTGTCAGCAGCTCCTACAATCGAAAGTATTGTTGTAAATGAGGCAAATGTAGTATGGTATACTTCTGCAAATGGTGGAACGCCACTTGCCGCAAATACACCACTTACAGCGACAACATATTATGCTGCAGCACTTAACAATACAACGAATGGTTGTGAGGGTGCAACAAGATTAGGAGTAGCAGTTTCTTTTGAAAATGATGCACTGGTTCCAATCACTACTACAGATGATACACCATGTGTTTTCCAGGGAATAACGTATTCTATTGCCAACGGAAAATCAGATTATCTCTGGACAGTTGAAAACGGTACAATTACTTCTGGAGGAGGAAACGCTGACGGAACTGTAACTATCTCATGGTCTGACATCGGACCAGGAAAAGTAAGTGTTGTTTACATCAATACGTGTAATGAAAGAACAACTAAATCATTAAATGTAAATGTAGCTACTTGTTCTGATCTAACGATAACAAATACAGTGAGTAATCCTACACCTAATTTTGGTGAGCAGATCACATTTACCGTAACAGTAAACAATGTTGGTCAGGGTAACTTTATCAATACGATAGTAAGCGAATTATTACCAAGCGGATTTGATTTAGTAAGCGCTAGTACAACTGCAGGGACATATGATCTAACTACACAGCTTTGGACAATTCCAGCTTTAAATGCAGGACAAAGCGTAGTACTTACAATTGTTGCAGAAGTATTGCCAAGTGGTAACTATACAAACGTTGCAACTGTCGAAATTTCGACTCCTTTAGATGTTGATGCATCAAATAACTCGGCTTCAGTGACTGTTGTGCCAGTTTGTTTGACAGTGTACAATGAATTTACTCCAAATAATGACGGAGCGAATGATCTTTTCAGAATTGATTGTATCGAATCATATCCAAACAACGAGTTGAAAGTATATAACAGATACGGTTCATTAGTATATAGTAAACAACATTATGAAAATGATTGGGACGGAACGGCCAATGTGTCCGGAGTTATTAATAGAGGAGATATGCTGCCAACTGGTACTTATTTTTATGTGATAACCATCGGAGATGGAACGGTTAAGAAAGGCTGGTTATCTATAATGAGATAATCACTGTATTAATCATCTAATTAATTAAACTTAATAAGTATCGTTATGAAACTATATATAAAATCATTAGAAACGTATTTCATTCTAATATGTTCTTTTATTACATTTTGTGCCAGTGGACAACAAGATCCGCAGTACACACAATACATGTACAACACAATGTCGGTAAATCCTGCTTATACTGGATCTACCGGAACATTAGAAGCAACACTTTTGGGCCGTTCTCAATGGGTAGGAATTGATGGAGCGCCAGAAACACAATCATTTTCTATTCACTCACCGCTTCGAAACGAGAATATTGGTTTAGGACTAAGTATCGTAAATGACAAAATTGGTCCATCAAACGAATTGTATCTTGACGGTAACTTTGCGTATTCAATTCCATTAGGATATGATAAAAGATTAGCATTTGGTCTTAAAGCAGGTATGCGAATGTTGAATATAGATTGGTCTAAGGGTAGATTTTACAATAATAATGATGTTTTGCTAAATCAAAATATTGATAATCAAATGAAATTGGCTGTTGGAGCAGGGATTTACTATTATACTGATAAATGGTATTTAGGATTCTCGATTCCAAGTTTTATTCAAAGTAATTATTACGACGATGTTCAGGAATCTATAGATTATGATCGTTTACATTATTATTTAATGGGAGGTTATGTTTTTGATTTGAATCCGAATTTAAAGTTTAAACCCGCATTTTTAGTAAAAGCAGTAAATGGAGCGCCACTTACTGCTGATATATCAGCGAATTTTATGATTGCAGAGAAATTTGTAATTGGCGGATCTTATCGAACAGATGATTCTGTAAGTATACTGGCAGGTTTTCAAATATCCAGAAGTTTTTATGCCGGATATGCTTTTGATTACACGGTTAGTGATTTGAATAAATACAATGACGGAACGCATGAAATCATCTTGCGTTATCAATTCATGAAAAATCAAAGCAAAATCAAATCCCCTCGATTCTTCTAAATATAAAACCCTATGAAAAAATTATATATCCTTAGTTTGCTATTGAGTTTTACATTTGGTTTTGCTCAAAAGACTAATTTAAAAAAGGCCGATGCATTGTTTAAAAACTATTCTTATGTAGATGCTTCTAAAGCTTACGAAGAATGTTTGCAAAATATCGAAAATCCATCGGCTCAAACGTTAAAAAATGCCGCAGACTCTTATTACTTTATTTCTGATGCCAGAAATGCTTTAAAATGGTATAAAAGATTGTACGAAGTGCAAGGCAATAATTTAACAGATATCTATTACCTGCGTTATATCCAGTCAATGAAAGCCGTGATGGATTATGATGACGCAGATAAAATCACGAAGGAATATCTAAACAAAAAAGGAGATCAGAAAGAAATCAACAGATATGTTGCTCAAAAAAAGCAGCTGGATAGCCTGGCGAAAGCAAAGTCTCTTTATTCGATTAAAAATTTAGACATCAATACCAGTAAATCAGATTTTGGGGCTACTTTCTATCAGGATCGAATCGTTTTTACATCAGCCAGGGATACAACAAGATTTGCTGATAAATTGTATAACTGGAACAATCAGCCCTTTCTGAATTTGTATGTAGCTGATAGAAATCCAGCTGACGGAAGTTTGTTTAATGATGCATTGTTTATACCCAATATAATGACCAAATATCATGAAGCAACAGCAAGTTTTGATGCCAACGGAAAAACAATTTACTACTCCTCGAATATTGTCAAGAAAAACAAATTAGTTACGGATGGAAATAGCGTAAATAATTTTCAAATACTTAAAGGTTCAATAGTAGATGGGAAAGTAGAAAATCCGCAAAAAGTTTTCTTTGATAATGAGGATTATTCTGTTGGGCATCCAAGTTTAAGCGATGATGGACAATTACTTTTCTTTGCATCAGATATGCCGGGAGGGTATGGCGAAACCGATTTGTATGTAGTGAAAATTGCAGATGACGGAACAATGAGTTCACCTCAAAATCTGGGACCAAAAATCAATACAATGGGTAATGATCTTTTTCCATTTTTTCGTAACGGAATACTTTATTTTTCTTCAGACGGACATTATGGTTTAGGAGATCTTGATGTATATGAAAGTGCATTTTTATCAGATGGAAGTTTCTCTACACCAAAAAATTTAGGTGCTCCTATCAACAGTAACAAAGACGATTTTACTTTTGTTATTGATAAAACGGGTACTTATGGGTATGTCTCTTCTAACAGAGCAGGCGGTAAGGGCGATGATGATATTTATTTTTTTGTAAAAGGAGAACCGGTTTGCAACCAGAATATTTCAGGAAAAGCAATCGATCACAAGTCACAATTACCAATAACAGATGTTACCGTTGTAGCTTACAATTCGTACAATGAAATTCTGGCAGAGACAAAAACAAACTACGACGGAAAATATGCTGTAACAGTACCTTGTAATAAAACAGTTCGACTAGTCGCTACAAAAACAAATTATAGCAACGACGAAAAAACGGTAGAAACTACAAAGGAAAATGAAGCAGAAATTACCGATGTCAATTTCGAATTAAGTAATTACGATGATCTTGTAGTTAAAAAGAAAGGAGTAGAAAAAGTAGATGTTAACCCCATTTACTTTGACTATAACAAATTTGATATAACACCTTTAGCTGTTGAGGAATTGGCCAAAGTAGTTTTTATTATGCGAAAGTTTCCTAATATTCGTATCAAAATCGAGTCTCATACAGATTCAAGAGGAAAAGATGCGTATAACCTTAAGCTTTCTGATAACAGAGCAAAATCGACACGTGATTATATTGTTGCGCAAGGTATTGATGCTTCGAGAATAGAAAGTGCAATTGGTTATGGCGAAAGCCGATTAATTAATAAATGTAAAAATGGAGTAAAATGTACTGAAGAAGAACATTTATTAAACAGACGCTCGGACTTTATCATTATTCAGAAATAGTTTTATGGTTGTATTCTTGTAATTTGGGGATTATTAGAATAAAATATAAAACGAAGAAACCATTTGGAAGTTGGTTTTGTTTAATTCTTTTTAAGAATAATGGGCAAGAAGAAAATCAAGTTGCATCGTTTTGCAACTTGATTTTTGATTTTATAAAAGTTTCATTTTTTGCTGTTTTTCAACAAAAATAATCCTAATTTTGATGTTCAGTTATTCTAAAACACAACCTCCAGTATTTTAATATTATATGAGTATTCAAGAAACAATTCAGACTTTAAGAGACGAACTTAATCAGCACAACTACAATTATTATGTGTTAGATAATGCCACAATTTCTGATTACGATTTTGATATAAAACTAAAAGAACTTCTGGATTTAGAAAATAAACATCCGGAATTTTTTGACGAGCATTCTCCAACACAGCGGGTAGGAGGAATGGTGACCAAGAATTTCAAAACCATAGCACATCAATACCGTATGTATTCTTTGGATAATTCTTATTCGAAAGAAGATTTGCTGGATTGGGAAAATCGAATTCAGAAAGTTCTCGGAAACGTGAATCTGCAATATACCTGCGAATTAAAATACGACGGAGCCTCGATAAGTATTACTTACGAAAATGGAAAATTGGTACAAGCCCTAACTCGTGGTGATGGTTTTCAAGGCGATGAGGTTACCAACAACATCAAAACAATACGTTCAATTCCGTTACAGTTAAAAGGAAATTATCCGGAAAGATTCGATATTCGTGGCGAAATTATTTTGCCATTTGCCGGTTTCGAAAAAATGAATCAGGAATTAATAGAAATAGGAGAAACGCCATATTCAAACCCAAGAAATACAGCATCAGGAAGTTTAAAATTACAAGACAGTGCCGAGGTTGCAAAACGCCCCTTAGAATGTTTATTGTATTTTGTAACAGGTAATAATTTGCCTTTTTCGTCTCAATATGAAGGATTAGAATCGGCCCGAAAATGGGGATTCAAAGTGCCAACCGAAGCGAAACTAGTCAATAATATGGAGGAAGTTTTTGACTTCATTGATTATTGGGATGTGCACCGCCATAATTTACCTTATGAAACAGATGGAGTTGTTGTAAAAGTAAACAGCATTCAATACCAGGAAGAATTAGGATATACTGCAAAATCGCCTCGTTGGGCCATTGCTTATAAATTCAAATCAGAACAGGTTTCGACCCAATTAAATTCTATTACCTATCAGGTCGGACGTACAGGAGCGATAACGCCTGTGGCCAATTTAGCACCGGTACAATTGGCCGGAACAATTGTAAAAAGAGCTTCTTTGCACAACGCAGATCAAATAGAGAAATTGGATATTAGGATAAATGATACCGTTTTTGTTGAAAAAGGAGGCGAAATTATTCCTAAAATTATTGCCGTAGATTTATCAAAACGTCCTGAAAACTCAGAACCAACACTTTATATCACCCATTGTCCGGAATGCCAGACCGAGTTGGTCAGAAACGCCGGAGAAGCCAATCATTACTGTCCTAATTTTTACGGATGCCCTCCGCAGATTATAGGTAGAATCCAGCATTATATTTCAAGAAAAGCAATGGATATTGAAGGATTGGGAGGTGAGACAGTAGCTTTGCTTTTCAAAAATGGTCTGGTACACAATTACGCCGATTTATACGAATTAAAAGTAGAAGATATTTTGCACCTGGAAAGAATGGCAAAAAAATCTGCTGAAAATCTGGTAAATGGTGTAGAGAAATCTAAAGAAATTCCGTTCGAAAGCGTATTGTTTGCTCTCGGAATTCGTTTTGTTGGAGAAACCGTAGCCAAAAAATTAGCCAAACATTATAAAAATATAGATGCACTTAGCAAGGCTTCTTTAATGGATTTGATTTTGGTAGATGAAATCGGTGAAAGAATTGCCAGAAGTGTCATTGAGTTCTTTGAAAACGAAGAAAATCAAAAAATTATTGAATGTTTAAAAAGTTATGGCGTCCAATTTGAAATTGTTGAAAAAATCAACCCAAATGCTACTGTAAAATTCGTTGGAAAAACATTCGTTGTTTCTGGTGTTTTTACTCAATTTTCGAGAGATGAACTTAAAAAAGCCATCGAAGATAATGGAGGTAAAGTAGGAAGTTCAATTTCTGCAAAAACTGATTTTGTAGTAGCCGGCGATAACATGGGCCCTGCAAAATTAGAAAAGGCGAATAAATTAAATATCCCTATCTTGTCTGAGGAAGATTTTATAAACAAATTAAATGAAAGCGAATAAGCCGTCTTTGATTTTATTCTTTTTAGCCTTACTGTGCGCAATTATATTTGATTGTACACAACAAGATATTTTTACGCTCTATGCAAAAGCAGTTGTTCTTCCGGCAATATTCATTTATTTTTTAATAAGCAGCGAGTTTAAAATAAGTAAAACTGAAGGTTTAATTTTTCTGTTTTGCTTTGTAGGTCAGGTTTTTGATTTAATGGATGTTGAGGTTTCTGAAATTGGCGGAGTAATATGTTTTTTAGCAGTTTACCTCTTATTAGTAATGATTTTTATAAAAGAACACGAAAAAATAAAATTAGCAAAAAAAGATATTCTACCCGTATCTATAGTAATTATATTTATAGTCTATTTGCTTGTTTCTGTTTTGAGTTTACAGTTCGATAATCTAAAGAAATTCAATATCATCTATGCTTTTTACGGAGTTGTGCTAAGCGTTTTAAGTTACTTTGCATTTGTAAGCTATATAACAAAAGGAACGCATTTAGCATTGTTAATGTCACTCATGGCTATTAGTTACATCTTTTCGGATATATTCTACATCTTCAATGAATACTTTTCGTACTCAATTGTCCTTGTTTTAATTCGTGACATTACACAAATTTTGGCTTATTTCTTTATGGTGGAGTACTTTCTTGAAAAAGCCAAAATTCATAAAAAGATATTATACAATAATTGATCTGCCCTGATTGGTGTGTGCTTTATCTTTATCGAAATAAAAGTCAATTCGGCCTAAATTTATTCCGTAACAACCCACCTGATTAACCAATACATCTTGTCCTGCCTTATTTTTTACAATCGTAGGTTTGTCAAGAAAAGTATGCGTGTGCCCGCCAATAATTAAATCAATATCCTGAGTTTGTGCGGCAAATTTCAAATCAGAAATTTTAGATTCGTCGTCTTTGTATTTATAACCTAAATGCGAAAGGCAAATAACCAAATCACATTTTTCTTCTTTTTTTAATAATTGCGTCATATCCTGCGCAATTTCTACAGGATTGTTGTAAATAGTTTCCTTGTACATTTGTTTGTCTACCAAACCTGCAAGTTCAATTCCTACGCCAAAAACCCCAACTTTAATTCCGTTTTTATTAAATATTTTATACGGTTTTACAAGGCCGTTCATTACGGTATTCTTAAAATCATAATTTGAATTGATAAATTCAAAAGTAGCATGAGGCATTTGTGCATATAAACCATCCAGACCATTATCAAAATCATGATTTCCAATAGTCGATGCATCATATTTCATCATACTCATCAACTTAAATTCAAGTTCCCCGCCATAATAATTAAAGTACGGAGTTCCCTGAAAAATATCTCCTGCGTCTAATAAAAGAACATTTGGATTTTCCCTGCGAATTGTTTCTATAAGAGCAGCTCTTCGTGATACACCACCTTTGTTTGGGTTACGAGGATCATCAGCCGGAAACGGATCGATGTGGCTGTGAACATCATTAGTATGTAGAATCGTTAAGTGCTTAATATCGTTAGTTTCAAAACTGCTTAATGATAAACCTAAACTTAATAAGGCAGTACCTGCAGCTGTTTTTTCGATAAATTCTCTTCTTTTCATTTTGTATATTTTTTTGCGGAAACGATATTTTATTTTGCTATTTTTTTGCCACTGATTAAAAAGATTTGCGCAGATCTTTAATCTTTTAATCTGTGGCTAAAACTTTTTACGCGCACAGAAATGATTTGTTTTTTTATTCTAAATTTGCGCTTGGTCTTTTTATTCTTCAGTAATTCGGATATTCTTTGCTAGCGGAATTGTATCAACTTCTTTAAAATAGTCAATCAACACATTTCGAAGTTTATAATTCAAATCAAATTTTTCAACCCCTTTAGCGAAAAAAGTCATGCTGTCTCCACCATTGGCTAAGTAATCATTTGTAGCTGCATAATACACTTTGTTAACGTCAAGAGGTTTTCCCTGAATCAGGATGTTCTTCGCTTTATTATCTTTTGTAATTGTAAAGGTCATTCCGGATAAAGGCTGAGGTTTTTTCTCCTTAATAATATAAGCGGCAATTTCAAGAATTTGATCTCCCTTTAAAGCGATAACAACCAGATTGTTTTCAAAAGGCATAATTTCAAAAGCAGTTCTTGTAGTTACATTTCCTTTTGGTAAAATAGCGCGAATTCCACCGTGATTTAAAAGACATAAGTCAATGCTTTTCTTTTCTCGTGCCTTAAAAACAAGATTCCCTCTTTCTACACAAACATCGGCTAATAAACTGCCAATACTGGTTTGCCATTTTCCGGTACTCTTATCCAAAGTTTCCGGGCAGTATGCCAAAACGCTGTCTAAATCTTTATTAATATGATCGCGATAAGGTTTAATGAAATTTTCAATTGCTGGAGTTTCAGCGTTTTTTTCAGTGACCGGAATTTGTTTTCCTTCTATCTTCGTCAGGTTGTAATTTTTCTGACTGCAAGAAGTTATAAAAAAAAGTGTTAAGAATATAACAAAAAGTTTTAAAAATCCGTTATACTTTTTTAGTTTTACCATCTTAAATGCGACTTAAATAATTAATTTTGTAATCTGGCAAAAGTACTATGTTTTTAAATTATATAAAGGAATTTTTTGTAAAAAAAACATTAAATAAAAACTTGAATAATTTCAAAAATGAAGTTTTTACCAGTAATATACAAACAATTGGTTTACTGATCGATGAAAGCGATTTTGTTCATTCAAAAGAATTGGTTGATGAGCTTATTCTGCAGGACATCGCTCCTCAGAACATAAAAGTTGTGGCGTATAGAAGTAAATTTAAGGAAAAAGAAACGTATTTGATCCCTACATTTGGTAGCAAACATATCAATTGGAAGGGAGAAATTACCGAAGTTTTTCTGAATGAATTTATAGCAACAGAATTTGATCTTTTGATTAGTTATTATGATATCGAAACTGCAATTTTGATGACGATAACCAACCAGTCCAAAGCCAGGTTTAAAGTGGGATTTGCATCTGTAGATAAAAGATTAAATCGATGGATGATAGATACCACGATACAAAATTATAAACTTTTCGTTTTCGAATTGTTCAAGTATTTAAAGAGTATAAAATAAAATTATAAATTAGAATATGCAATCATTAATAGGAACTGGTGTTGCCCTTGTAACTCCATTTAAAAAAGACTTTTCAATTGATATCGAAGCTTTACAGCGTATCGTTAACTTTTCTATTGATGGAGGGGTTGAATATCTTGTGGTTATGGGAACAACAGCAGAAAATGCTACCCTGACACAAGCCGAAAAAGAATTGGTTATTACTACTGTAATCAATACTAATAAAGGAAGATTACCACTAGTTCTTGGAGTTGGAGGTAATAATACAATGCAAATTGTAGAGGAGTTAAAGACAGGGGATTTCTCGGCTTTTGAAGCTATTCTTTCTGTTTCTCCTTATTATAATAAACCAACACAGGAAGGTATTTATCAGCATTTTAAAGCCATTGCAGAAGCTTCGCCAATTCCGGTAATCTTATACAATGTTCCCGGAAGAACTTCTAGTAATATGTTGCCGTCTACAGTAATTCGTTTAGCAAATGATTTTGAGAATGTTGTAGCTATAAAAGAAGCTGCGGGTGATGTGGTACAGGCCATGCAGATAATTAAAAATGCACCAAAAGATTTTCTTGTAATTTCAGGAGATGATATGATTGCTTTGCCAATTGTTTTAGCTGGTGGAGCAGGTGTAATTTCGGTTATTGGGCAAGGTTTTCCAAAAGAATTTTCAGAAATGATTCGATTAGGACTAAATAAAAAGGTAAATGAAGCGTTTAAAACACAATACTTTTTGTCAGATTGTATTGATATGATTTTTGAGCAGGGAAATCCTGCCGGAATCAAACAAGTCTTTCAAGCCCTTGGTATTGCTGAGAACACAGTGCGTTTACCATTAGTAAGCGTTGATGAATCGTTAGCAAACCGATTGAATGAATTTGTAAAAAACAGCATAAAATAAGAGTGAGATTGCCGGTATTTTAATATACCAAAAAAATATTTTGTAGTAGCTAAATTAATAACTAAATTTGCCACCGGAACTTCGGTGTGATTTTGCTTTGGCATAATTGTCTAAGAAATCATAATAAAAGTAAGAAAATGAAAAAAATAGTATCTCTATTAATTGTTGTTGTCCTTTTTTGTTCTTGTAGTGAATATCAAAAAGCATTAAAAAATGAAGATGTTGCAGCTAAATTTGAAGTGGCAACGAAGATGTACGAGGCAGGAAAGTATTCAAAAGCAATTCGTCTTTTTGAACAATTAGCGCCTTCTTACAGAGGGAAACCTCAGGCAGAGAAACTTTTTTATATGTTTTCGCAATCTTATTATAAATCAAAACAGTACTATTTAGCAGGGTATCAGTTTGAAAGTTTTGTTTCAGGCTATCCACGAAGCGAAAAAGTACAGGAAGCTGCTTTTTTAGGAGCTTTCAGTTATTCAAAATTAGCACCTGTTTATAGTTTAGACCAAACAGATACTCAAAAAGCATTAGAAAAATTACAAGCATTTATCGATAATTATCCAAACTCGGAATACATCGCACAGGCAAATGAGGCTGTGAAAATTTTGAATGGAAAATTGGAGAAAAAAGCATACGAAAATGCAAAAGGATACAATACAATTTCAGATTATAAATCAGCATTAATTGCATTTGATAATTTTATAGCTGATTTTCCTGGAACACCTTTTAAAGAAGATGCCCTTTTTTACAAATACGATTCGGCATATAAATTAGCAATAAACAGTATTCCTGCAAAAATGGAAGAACGTTTAAATGTGGCAAAAGTAGCGTACAATAACTTAATTAAGTTTAATGCTGCTACTAAATACAAAGAACAGGCAGATGAAATGAATGCCAGAGTTGAAACAGATTTACAAAAATTTACTAAATAAAAAAAAGTCATGGATTTAAAAAAGACGAATGCTCCTGTAAATACAATAACTTACAATAAAACAGTTATTGAAGAGCCAACAGGAAATGTGTATGAAGCAATTACCATTATGGCTAAAAGAGCAAATCAAATTAATTCTGAAATTAAAAAAGAATTAACTGAGAAATTAGAAGAGTTTGCTACATATAATGACAGTCTTGAAGAAGTTTTTGAAAATAAAGAGCAAATTGAAGTTTCTAAATTTTACGAAAAATTACCAAAACCACACGCTTTAGCAGTTCAGGAGTGGTTAGACGGTAAAACTTACCACAGAAGTTCAAATAAATAATATATAGTATAATGTCAGTTTTAAACGGGAAGAAAATTTTACTGGGTGTTTCTGGTGGAATTGCAGCCTATAAAACAGCCTCATTAGTACGACTTTTTATAAAAGCAGGTGCACATGTCCAAGTGATAATGACACCTGCTTCTAAGGATTTTGTAACTCCACTTACGTTATCTACGTTATCAAAAAATCCTGTATATTCCAATTTCTTTAATCAGGATGATGAAGATGCTGTATGGAACAATCACGTTGATTTGGCACTTTGGGCTGATTTGATGATAATTGCTCCTGCAACAGCAAATACCTTGTCTAAAATGACAACAGGAAACTGTGATAATCTTTTAATTGCTACTTATTTATCGGCTAAATGTCCTGTCTATTTTGCTCCGGCAATGGATTTGGATATGTATAAACACCCTTCAACATTATCTAGTTTTGCCGCTTTAAAACAGTTTGGCAATTTAATGATTCCTGCTGAAAACGGAGAACTGGCAAGCGGATTATCCGGTGAAGGCAGAATGGCTGAACCTGAGAATATTGTAGCTTTTCTTGAAGCTGATTTAGAAAGCAAGTTACCCTTAAAAGGAAAAAAAATACTAATTACTGCCGGGCCAACATACGAAGCGATAGATCCTGTACGTTTTATAGGAAATCATTCCTCAGGAAAAATGGGTTTTGATATTGCTCATGAAGCAGCTAGTCTTGGAGCGCAGGTTATTCTGGTTTCGGGACCAACACATTATAAGGTTAAAAACAGCTTAGTTAAAGTTGTTGATGTAATTTCGGCCCAGCATATGTACGATGCGTGTCATTTGTATTTTAATGATGTTGATGTTGCTATTGCAGCAGCAGCTGTTGCTGATTACAGGCCTAAAGTTGTAGCTTTACAAAAGATAAAAAAAGCATCAGAAGATTTTTCGATCGAACTCGAAAAAACAAAAGATATTTTAGCATCGCTGGGAGCAATAAAAAAGAATCAGTTTTTAATTGGCTTTGCTTTAGAGACTGAAAATGAAATTGAAAATGCTAAGTTGAAAATTCAGAAAAAAAACTTAGATTTGATTGTTTTAAATTCCTTACAAGATGAAGGCGCAGGTTTTAAAAAAGAAACCAATAAAGTAACTTTTATTGATCATAATTTTGAAATCGAACCTATGGAATTAAAATCAAAAGAATCTGTTGCGGTTGATATTTTAAACAAAGTGATTTTGCATTTTTCGAAGTCATAATGATTTATAATAAAAACGAATGGCAGAAATAGTAAATCTATTGTAGCTACAACCAAATATTATCTTTCAAATGAATAAAATAGTTACCCTTTTAGTATTTTTAATTTTTGGCTTTACACAAGCGCAACAGCTAAATTGTACTGTGACTATTAATACAGAAAGGCTGCCCAATCCCAATCAGCAAGTTTTTAAAACACTTCAAACCTCTTTGTCTGAATTTGTGAATAAAACAGACTGGACAGGATCAGTTTTAAAGCAAAATGAGAGAATCAATTGTTCGATGTATATCACATTGTCTTCAGGAGGTTCAAATCAATTTACAGGTACAATTCAGGTACAGTCTTCAAGATTGATTTTTAATTCTACTTATTCATCACCTGTTTTAAATTACAACGACAAAGACTTTAATTTTCAATATACAGAGTACGAGCCTTTGCTTTTTAACCCTGCCACTTTTGAATCTAATTTAGTATCTGTAGTATCTTTTTACAGTTATGTGATTTTGGGAATGGATGCTGATACTTTTCAAATGGGAGCAGGAAATCAATATTTTGAAACTGCTCAGAATATTGCGAGTGTTGCGCAGCAAGGCGGATCTAAAGGCTGGACTCAGTCTGATGGGCTTCAAAACCGTTATTATTTAATAAATGATCTGAATTCGCCAATGTATAGTGATTTACGTCAGACTATGTATGCATATCATACTGGTTTAGACGGAATGAGTCTGGACTTAAAAGCATCAAAAGAGAAAATCAAGAATGCAATAATGCTCATAGGGAAATTGAATTCGGTTAAACCAAATGCCTTTTTAACGCGAGTATTTTTTGATGCAAAATCAGATGAAATCGTTTCTATCTTTTCAGGAGGGCCGAGTATTCCGGTTGGGGATTTAACAGATGTGCTGAACAAAGTATCGCCTTTGAATTCTACTAAATGGTCTCAGATTAAATTTTAATTGAATTTCTTTTTCAATTTACTATCTTACTAACTTTTATACTTATACAATTTCTTTATGATAACGTCCTTGTCAATTAAAAACTATGCCCTGATTGAAAAACTCACTATCGATTTTTCTAGAGGTTTTTCTATAATTACAGGTGAAACGGGTGCTGGTAAATCTATTATATTAGGAGCAATAGGATTGGTTCTAGGTAAAAGAGCTGATTTAACATCATTAAAAAATAAAGAAGAAAAGTGTGTTATCGAGGCACATTTTGAAATATCTAAATACAATCTGAAAGAATTTTTTGAAGTAAATGATCTCGATTATGAAGACGAAACCATAATTAGAAGAGAAATTCTGCCATCAGGAAAATCTCGTGCATTTATAAATGATAGTCCTGTAAATCTTCAGGAATTACAAGATTTAAGTTTGTTTTTGATTGATATTCATTCGCAACAGCAAACTCAGGAACTTTCGGATGAAGGAGTTCAGTTTAAAATCATTGATGCGATTGCAAATAATTTTGATACTATTCAGTCCTATCAAAAAGCATTAAAATCATACAAAGCAGATAAATCTAAATTGAATGCTTTATTGAAAAAACAAAGTGATTCTGGAAAAGAGCAGGAGTACAATACTTTTTTACTAAATGAATTAGTATCGGCTAAATTAAAATCCGGCGAACAAGAAGAATTAGAAACGGATTACGAAAAATTAAATAACGTTGAGATTATAAAAGAGGCTATTGATAAATCTCTTGTAATTGCTAACGAAGAGCAATTTGGCGTTTTTCATAATCTGAATGAAATTAAAACCTCATTACAAAAAATTGCACTTTTCTCACCTGAATATCAAAACATATTCGAGAGAATTACAAGTCTGGCAATTGAATTTGATGATGTTTCGAGAGAATTGCAAAATGCTTCTGAGAAATTATTGAATGATCCGGTGCAATTAGAATTTGTGAGTCAAAAATTGCAATTGATTTATAATTTACAAAAGAAACATCAGGTAAATACTGTTGATGAATTGATCGGAATTCAGTCGAATTTAGGTAATACATTATTAGAACTTGATAATATCGAAGAAGAAATCGCTTTGTTGTCAAAAGCAATCGATCAAAAAACAATTGAGTTAGATGCTTTTTCAGCAACGATTCATCAAAACAGAACAAAAGCAATTCCGGTTTTATCTCAAAAACTAATTTCGATTTTAGAAACTTTAGGAATGCCGAATGTTCGTTTTAATATGGAACTTTTACCGTCAGAAACCTATTTCCAGAATGGTAAAGATGAACTTCAGTTTTTATTTTCTGCCAATAAAGGAACTGATTTTGGTTTACTGAAAAAAGTAGCATCAGGAGGGGAGATGTCCCGTATTATGTTGGCTGTTAAAGCAATTTTAGCACAATATTCAAAACTGCCTACTTTAATTTTTGATGAGATAGATACTGGAGTTTCAGGAGAAATTGCCATTAGAATGGGTGAGATTATGAAAGAAATGAGTGCAACAATGCAAATTTTTGCCATTACGCACTTGCCTCAAATAGCAGCAAAAGGAGATTCTCATTTCAAAGTATTCAAATCTACAGTAGACGATGATACGCAATCAGAATTGAAGCTATTGTCTCAGGACGAAAGAGTTATGGAGATTGCTCAGATGTTATCAGGAGCTGTTGTTTCTGATTCCGCTTTAAATCATGCTAAAGCCTTGTTGAACTAAAGAAATAATTTATATTTGTCAACTCAAAGCTAATTAAACAAACGTAAATAAGTTAGTCATTTATCTTAATGATAAGATTAGCCCAATCAACGAATAAATACAAAAATATGATTATAGAACCTAGAATGAGAGGATTTATTTGCTTGACTGCACACCCAAAAGGCAGCGAGCAAAATGTTAAAAATCAAATAGAATATATAAAATCAAAAGGTCCAATTGACGGTGCTAAAAAAGTATTAGTTATTGGTGCTTCAACAGGTTTTGGATTAGCTTCAAGAATCACAAGTGCTTTTGGATCTGATGCTGCAACTATTGGAGTATTTTTTGAAAAACCGCCAGTTGAAGGTAAAACAGCTTCACCGGGTTGGTATAATTCTGCTGCATTTGAAACAGAAGCTCACAAAGCAGGTTTATATGCAAAAAGTATCAATGGAGATGCTTTTTCAAACGAAATAAAAAGACAGACTTTAGATTTAATCAAAGCTGATTTAGGTCAGATTGATCTTGTAATCTATAGTTTAGCATCACCGGTTCGTCAACATCCGGTTACAGGAGTGTTACACCGTTCGGTTTTGAAACCAATCGGACAAACTTTTACCAACAAAACTGTAGATTTTCATACAGGAAACGTAACGGAAGTTTCTATTGCTCCGGCAAATGAAGAAGATATTGCAAATACTGTAGCAGTAATGGGTGGAGAAGACTGGACAATGTGGATTGATGCCTTAAAAGCTGAAAATTTATTGGCAGATGGAGCGACAACAGTGGCTTATTCATATATTGGGCCATCATTGACAGAAGCAGTTTACCGTAAAGGTACAATTGGCCGTGCAAAAGATGATTTAGAAGCTACAGCATTCTCTATTACAGATAGTTTAAAATCAATAGGAGGAAAAGCATATGTTTCTGTAAACAAAGCATTAGTAACACAAGCAAGTTCTGCAATTCCGGTAATCCCGTTGTATATCTCTCTTTTATATAAAATTATGAAAGAAGAAGGGATTCATGAAGGTTGTATCGAGCAAATTCAGCGTTTGTTTAAGGACAGATTATACAATGGATCTGAAGTTCCTGTAGATGAAAAAGGAAGAATCAGAATCGACGATTGGGAAATGCGTGATGATGTTCAGGAAAAAGTGGCTAAACTTTGGTTAGAAGCAACAACTGAAACATTACCTGCAATTGGAGATTTAGCTGGATATAGAAATGATTTCTTAAATCTTTTCGGGTTTGAATTTGCCGGAGTAGATTACAAAGCAGATGCAAATGAAGTTGTTGAAATCGAAAGTATCAAGTAGATAAAAAATATAATAAATGAAAAAACCATCAACCAAAAGTTGGTGGTTTTTTTATGAATATACCATATCTTTGTTAAAATTTTGAAGTTTAAAAAATTGCCACTTTAATACAGCACATCCCGTTATGATTTTTTCTTTAATTATACCCGTGTATAATCGCCCAGATGAAGTTGATGAACTTTTAGAAAGTCTGTCTAAATCTGATTATAATGAAGCTTTTGAAATTGTTCTTGTAGAAGATGGATCATCAATACCGTGCAAAGATGTGGTGATGACCTATCAGGGAAAATTGAACATTTCGTATTATTTTAAGCCGAATTCAGGACCGGGAGATTCGAGAAATTTCGGAATGCAAAAGGCACGTGGAGATTATTTTATCATTTTTGATTCGGATTGTATTATTCCGGCTAATTATTTAACCGAAGTTCGAAAAGCATTAGATGCAGATTATGTAGATTGTTTTGGAGGACCTGATAAAGCATTAGACAGTTTTTCTGATATTCAAAAAGCAATTAATTTTGCTATGACTTCTTTTTTGACCACAGGAGGAATTCGTGGCGGGTCTGAAAAGATCAATAAATTTCAGCCAAGAAGTTTCAATATGGGAATTTCAAAAAAAGCATTTGAGGCATCAAAAGGCTTCGGAAACATTCATCCCGGCGAAGATCCGGACCTTTCTATCCGTTTATGGAACCTGGGATTCGAAACCAGACTGTTTCCTGAGGCATATGTTTATCACAAACGTAGGATAGATTGGGAAAAATTTTCTGTTCAGGTAAATAAATTTGGTATTGCAAGACCTATATTAAATAGTTGGTATCCAGAGCATAATAAACTAACATTCTTCTTTCCATCTGTTTTTATACTCGGATTATTATTAGCTTTTTTACTATTAATTTTCAATATCGACATATTATTACAATTATATTTTGTATATTTCGTTATTATTTTTCTTACATCAAGTATTCAGAATAAAAGCATTAAAATTGGATACTTATCTGTAATTGCAGTTTGGAAGCAGTTTTATGGTTATGGAACAGGATTTTTAAAGTCGTTCATAAAAATCATTCTTTTAAAGAAAAAACCACAAGAAGCTTTTCCTCGTATGTTTTTTAAAGTATAATATGACTAAAGTTATTGGTTTAACAGGCGGAATAGGAAGTGGCAAAACCACTATTGCAAACTATTTTGCGACAATGGGAGTTCCTGTTTATATTGCAGATGATGCTGCCAAAAAAGTAATGCAGTCTGACAATATAATACAACAAATAAAAACGACATTTGGCGATTCTATTTTTGAAAATAAAATTTTAAACAGGGCAAAGCTGGCTGAAATTGTCTTTAATAATGCCGATAAATTAGCACAACTAAATGCTATTGTTCATCCCGCCGTAAAAAGCGATTTTGAATTATGGCTACAAGAAAATAAAAAGTACGACTACGTAATTTATGAAGCTGCAATTTTGTTCGAAAGTGGTCGTTATAAAGAATGTGATGTAATTATAACCGTTACTGCACCGGAAGAAATTAGAATCGAAAGAGTTGTGAAGCGAGATAATACCACACGCGAACAAGTTTTAAGCAGAATGAAAATGCAATGGAATGACGAAAAAAGAATTTCTTTGAGCAATTTTGTAATTAATAACAGTAATCTTAAAATTGCTAAAGAAGAAGTTGTTAAAATTCTTAAAATTTTAAATATAAAACAAAATCAGTCTTAAATGTTAATATTTGGTTAATGTATTATTTAGTATATTGTTAAAATATTAATTTTGTTTCGATGAATAAATTATTTTTTAGAATACTTGTTTTACTGATGAGTTTGTCCTTAATAGGGATTATTCTGGTGCAGGTATATTGGTTCAACTCTTCATTTAAAAACAATGATGAGCAGTTTAAATACCACGTGACACAAGTAATTGGTAATGTCGCTGATAAACTTGAACAACAAGAGGAATACAGTTTCTATGACAAATACAACCGTATAAAAGACAGTACAGGTAAAACTCCAAAAAAAGAAGATTTATTAGAAGTTCTCTATGTTCAGAGAAATACAAAAACAAATAAAACAATTGTATACTCTAATACCCTTACATCTGAAGATTACGATATAAATGGTTCACTATTCAATAAAAAATTTAGTAGTGAAAGATTTAAAAACTTTAGTTCGAAAAGAGTAACTGAAGTTTACAATAACAATAACGGAATCGATAATAGCAATTTAGGCCAAAGTATTATTCCGGATCTAAAAATAGAAAAATCAGGTAGTTTAGATATCTTAAATAAAGTACAGCAGCAAATTCAATACAAAGATATTGCTTCACTAACACCTATAGAAGGTAGAATTACAAAAGATAAGCTTCAAAAACTTTTAAAGAAAGAATTAGAAGAATACGGTGTAAAAACCAAATTTGAATACGGAGTTCTTAACAGTGGACTTGCAACAAAAGTAAAATCTGACGGATTTCATTACGATAAAGATGCAAGTTATCATGTGCCAATTTATACAGATAACGAAGGTAATAGTAAATATGAACTATTTATAACTTTCCCTCATAAAAAGAAATTTTTGTTATCTGAATTGTTAAGTATTACAATATTGTCGATAATTTTTACATTGATTATAATAGTTGCTTATACAAGTGCATTGAATCAATTGTTACGTCAAAAACATATTTCTGAAATCAAAACAGATTTTATAAATAATATGACGCATGAGTTTAAAACTCCAATTGCAACGATAAATTTAGCGCTTGATGCGATTAAGAATCCTAAAATTATTGAAGATAAAGAAAAAGTATTTCGATATCTGCAAATGATTCGGGACGAGAATAAAAGAATGCACGCTCAGGTAGAAAACGTTCTTCGTATTTCTAAATTAGAAAAAAGAGAATTAGATATTACAAAAGAGCCAACGGCAATTCACGATATAATCGATGATGCAATTGAGCACGTAAATTTAATCTTGGAAGATAGAAAAGGAAGCGTTGTAAAGCATTATAATGCCGCAAGAACAACCTCTTTAATCAACGAAGTACATTTTACAAACGTATTGGTAAATATTTTAGAAAATGCTATAAAATATTCACCTGGTATTCCTGAAATAGAAATTTTTACAGAAAATGTCAAAGACATGATTCTGATAAAAGTAAAAGATAATGGTCTTGGTATGAGTAAAATAGCTCAAAAAAGAGTTTTTGAGAAATTTTACAGAGAGCATACTGGAGATTTACATAATGTAAAAGGACACGGTTTAGGCCTTGCTTATGTAAAAAGAATAGTAGAGGATCACAATGGTCAAGTATATGTTGAAAGCGAAAAAGGAAAAGGTAGCACCTTTATAATAAAAATACCATTAATAAATTAAAATATGGAAAATAATAACAAAAGAATACTTTTAGTAGAAGATGACCTTAATTTTGGGGCAGTTCTTAAAGATTATCTAATGTTAAATGACTTTGAAGTTACTTTAGCTAAAAACGGTATGGAAGGTTTCGAGAAATTCAAGAAAGATGTATATGATTTATGTATTCTTGACGTAATGATGCCTTATAAAGATGGTTATACTTTAGCCAAAGAAATTAGAGAAAAGAACAGCGAAGTGCCAATTATATTTTTAACAGCAAAATCAATGAAAGAAGATGTGCTGAAAGGATACAAAGCTGGTGCTGATGATTATTTAAATAAACCTTTTGATTCAGAAGTTTTATTAATGAAAATCAAAGCGATTATTCAAAGAAAATCTGCAGATACTAAAGCAGAACAAGTTCAGTTTGAATTTAACATTGGTAAATTCCACCTGAATTCTAAACTGAGATTTTTAACGTTCGAAAATGACGAACCTATAAAATTATCTCCAAAAGAGAATGAATTGCTTAAAATGTTAATTCTTCATGAAAATGACTTAATGCCAAGAGAATTAGCGTTGACAAAAATCTGGAGAGATGACAACTACTTTACTTCAAGAAGTATGGACGTTTACATCGCTAAACTAAGAAAATATCTAAAAGCAGACGAAGATGTTGAGATCCTTAACATTCACGGTGAAGGTTTCAGATTAGTTGTTAAAAGCAAAGTGACAGAATAAAAAAACAAAATTCACAAAAACAAAAAGCATAAAGCTCTGAGAAATCAGGGCTTTTTTTATGCTTATACTTTTTGAAAATTGTAGTTATACTCAATCTTGTCATTTCGACGGAGGAGACCCGAGCGACAGCGAACAGGCGAAGCAAATCACACTAGTAATTCTATAAAGATTGGTGACTTTCTTTATGCTTCTCTAGTTTGATTTACTTGTTCTGTTTTCTATCACCCGATTCTCGATAAAAACTTCAATCATGTCTTTAATACGGATTAAATCTTTTTGTGTAGACGCACTGCAGTGCGTCTCTACGATTGTCGATATCCATAAAAAAAATGACCGCAATTTTCCGGAGAGATGCACTGCACTGCAGTGCATCTAACAAAAGATGAGCAAACTATAAATCTTCTCAGAGATTGGAATTTGTAATTTAATTTTTTTTGGAATTTTAATCATAAGGAGCTATTTCCTGCTGTCCGCTATATCTTTTTCTTGCTAAAAAAAGCAAGAAGAAGGATGCCGCTTTCATCAGGGCTAGGGCGTTAGTTTTCAAATAGATATTATGTTTTTTACGATTCGAAAAATATAATAATTATTTTTTACATGAATTTTCTTTAAAATAAATTTGGAAAATCAAAAAAGTATTCTGAATATTTGCACACGAAAAAAGTAATAACCCTTTAATAACGAAGAAAAATGTCTGTATTTACATTATCATTTCAGAGCTTCACATCAAACAAGTTTGGTGCAGCGCTTCTTCGTGGCTTATTTCAATCTTAGAAATTCATTTTTAGATATATAAAAAAGCCCGAAGACATTTAGCTTCGGGCTTTTTTTATTCTAGACACTTCAAATTTTCCCGAATAATCGATTTTATTATTTATCCTCACGGGTAAAATGCTATGGCCTGTTTTGGCTATTAATTTAATGCACTATAATTTTTTATGGAAAATTATACAGCAGAAGAGTATGCTTTGTGCTCTCGCTTTAAAAATAAAAGAACAAAGAAAAGATTAGTAAAAGAAGATTTTGAAAAACAATTAATTCAGTTAAGAAAGCTTGAAATTGAACTCTGGAAAAAACGACAAAATTTACCATTGGTTCCCTTAGCAACGCCTTATCAAAAAGGTTGGGAACGCAGTTTTGTACTAAGAGACGATATAGTAAGGTCAAATGAAGCTTCATTTTATAAAACATTGCTGGAAAAGATCAATACATGGCAGCATTCTCCTGAAAAATCTTTTAAGAAAAAGAAAAAAAGGAAAAGAAAACATGTGTATGTTGAAAAGCTTCAAACAGTAAAAGAGTTTTCTGAATCAGAATGGAGAAGTCCAAAACTAACATTAACTGAAAAAGAGAAAATGCATTTTTATAAAAGGGAACGATGGTGTCCTAATTGTAAACGCTATAAAATTCATTATGTATTTAATGAACCGTGGCGTTATGTATTTCGCATTAAACCGTACATGATAACGCATACTAAAATGGTTGATGCAGATTTGGAAAGTGAAATTCAGGTTCTCGACAATTACATTACTAATCTTAATTTAAGATATAAGATAAACAAATTAGTACATGGTTTTTCTTATCGTTGGAGATATTATCAAAATGAAAATCCAAGAGAGATAAACCCAATTAAAAATAAAAGTCTGCATGTATTGTATCAGCAATATGTAGACGAAATGATATAAATCATGGGAAATAAATTATCCGGAAAAGACCTGATCAAGTTAGGCTTTCCAAAAAATAATTCAATAAATATCGCCTTAGGGCAAATAAACAGATATAGAAAAAGAGAGAAAAAAGAATCTATTCTAACAGAAGCCAAAGAGGTTTTGCTTCATCCTGAAAAGTTTGAAGGACACGGAACCTGGGGTAAAGTTGCTGAAGGTTTAATAAACCCGGTTCAGGTAAGAATGCACCAATTGAAAACGACAAGAGTTCCTTTTACCATTTTTGGAGAAAATGAAATCGATGAACAGGCAAAATTTCAATTGTATGATTCTTTAAAACTGCCAATTTCGGTTGCAGGAGCCTTAATGCCAGACGCACACTCAGGTTATGGATTACCAATTGGTGGGGTATTAGCGACAGATAATGCCGTTATTCCGTATGGAGTTGGTGTTGATATTGGCTGCCGTATGAGTTTGTCGATTTTCGATTTACCAGCTTCGCATTTCAAAGGAAAAGAACATCAGTTGCAAGCGATCTTAAAAGACAATACAAAATTTGGAATGAATGAAACACATGCTGTGAAAGCAGATCATGAAGTTTTTTACAAAAGCGAGTTTCAGGATATTCCGCTATTGAAGAATCTTTTGCCAAAAGCTTACAAACAATTAGGTAGTTCTGGTGGAGGAAATCACTTTGTGGAATTTGGTGTTGCAAAAATTGACAATCCCGAGAATGAATGGAAGTTGGGTGTTGGAGAATATTTTGCTGTTTTATCGCATAGTGGTTCTCGCGGTTTAGGTGCAAACATCGCCAAACATTATACTTATCTGGCAACTAAACAATGTCCGTTGCCTAAAAATGTACAGCATTTGGCCTGGTTGGATTTAAACACGCATGATGGACAGGAATATTGGTTGGCAATGAATTTGGCCGGAGAATACGCAAAAGCTTGTCACGATGACATTCATAGGAGAATTGCCAAAGCGATAGGAAAAAGAGTAGTGGTTACAATTGAAAACCATCACAATTTTGCCTGGAAAGAAATGGTGAACGCTCAGGAATGTATCGTGCATAGAAAAGGCGCAACTCCTGCTGCTGAAGGTCAATTGGGGATCATTCCGGGTTCAATGACAGCTCCGGGATATATAGTAAAAGGAAAAGGAAATGCAGCGAGTTTAAACTCGGCTTCTCATGGAGCGGGACGTTTGTTTTCGAGAGCGAAATGCAAAGCTACTTTTACTCAAAGTGAGATCAAAAAAGTATTAAAAGCGAATGATGTAACCTTGATTGGCGGAAATATTGACGAAGCCCCAATGGCGTACAAAGACATTACAAAAGTAATGGGAAATCAAACGGATTTGGTTGAAGTTCTGGGAACTTTCACTCCTAAAATCGTTAGAATGGACCGATAAAAAACTAAAATTATGGAAAGATTTCAGGATGAAAATAAGTTTTTAGGAAGTTTTGCTAATGAGATTTTAGTAAAATGTCCTAAATGTGATTCTAAATCAGCAGTTAAAAAAGAACCTGTATCAGATTGCAAATGTGGGTATTGCCATACTAAAGTTTTTGAATGCAAACATTGTTACTATAAACTTGAAAAACCAAATTATCACTATGTAGCTTATGGCAAAGTATATTGTAGTAAGTGTTTTGAAAAATACGAATTTGAGTCTCAGTCATTAAAAGAGAAACCGGAAAAATACAAAGCAAAATGTCCGCATTGTAATTTTCAGGAAGAGTGGAAACCGAAAATTGAAGAGTTTTTGCAGAATTCGAAAGCTGATGATGGGTTGGTCAAAGAGCCGTATTATGATTTATCACTTTGGTTTCAAAAAGAAATGAACGGAGATATTTTTTGGGCATTTAATCAAGATCATATTGATTATCTGGAGAGATATATCAAAGCTGACTTAAGAGAAAGAAATAATACAGGAAGTTCTAACGCAACTATGGTTTCAAGACTTCCAAAATTTGTAAAAGAAGCAAAGAATAGAGAAAAGCTTCTTAAAATAATAGAAAAATGGAAAAAATAATTCAGATAACAGCAGGGCGAGGACCTGCAGAATGCACTTGGGTAGTTGCCCAAGTGCTTAAAAAAGTTTTAGACGAAGCACAGGAGCAGGGTTTAGAAGCTACTTTGCTTCAAAGGGAAGTGGGGCAGGAAAACGGAACGGTTGAAACAGCAACAGTTGCTGTAAAGGGAAATAATGCTGAGAAATTCGCGAATTCATGGATTGGAACCATTCAATGGATTGGTCAGAGTCAATTTAGGAAAATGCACAAACGCAAGAACTGGTTTATTGGCATTTTTGAAATTGAAGCACAAAAAAATGCATCGATTTCAGAAAATGATATTCAGTATCAGGCGATGCGAAGTTCGGGTGCGGGCGGACAACATGTTAACAAAGTGAGTTCGGCCATTCGTGCAACACATATTCCAACAGGAATTGCGGTAGTTTCTATGGATAGCCGCTCGCAGCATCAAAACAAAAAACTGGCCACAGAAAGATTATTAAAAAAACTAGAAGACGAAACTTTGCAACAGCTTAAAAATCATGTTGGAAAACAATGGGAAAATCAGCTGAATATTCAGCGTGGCAATCCTGTGAGGGTTTTTGCAGGATCTGACTTTAAAAAGAATAAAGTTGAGAAAAGTTACAAAGGAACTCGTCAGAAATTGAAAACAGATTTACGAAATGAAAGCAATTGATAAATACCTATTTCAGGCTTTGGATAATTATCCGTATTCGCTTGAAGAAACTATAGAATCCTTAGACTATGCTTTTTCTTATGATGCAAAAAATACGATGGTTTTGTGTTTGTACGGAAGAATTCAGGCGGAGCAATTATGGAATTATGAAGAGGCGAAATCTTATTTTCAGGAAGCTTTGGCTATAAACATTCATGCTCTTGAAGTATATCCGTATTACATTCAGACTTTAATATTGAATGAAGACTATGAAGAAGCCCAAAAACTGATTGATTTTGCTTTGACTATAAAAGGGGGAAACAAATCTGAAATCTATGTCAAAAAAGCTATTCTTTTTGAGGCACAGCTTCGATTTAAAGAGGCGTTGACGTCAATTAAAAATGCGAAACTTTACACACTGCAATTTGCTTTTGAATCTGATATTACGGAAGTAGAAAAAAGAATAAAAGGTAAAATTGATTTGTTGAAGAATAAAAAAAAATCTAAAAAAGGTTCTAAAAAGAAATCAAAATAATTTTAATTAAAACTAAAAACGATGCAATTCAAGAGATGAAATGCATCGTTTTTTTTTTTTGGTTGAATCTGAGAAAATGGTCATGTAAAATCCCTACTGATGATGTCATTAAGTTAAGAGATTTTTGAATGTAAAATTAACTATTTCTATATAAATAACTCTATCAGAATCCGCAATCTTGTCATCGCGACGAAGGAGAGATCACAAAGAAACTTGACAAAGATTGGCGAATATCTCAACGGAAATACTAGTGTGATCTCTCCTTCGTCGAGATGACAAACTTTGTGGTTACTTCTCTCTCTATTAAGTTAATGACATTACAATACGGGACATTTTTATTGTGGTGTAATCTTTTTCTACCAACATTTAACTCTAACGGAGTACTGTGTAAAAGTTCGAAAGACATTTTTTTAAATATCTCGTAGAGATTACATGTTGGTAGAATTTTTATCAATAAAATATAATATTTGTCCCGTAGGGACTACACCAATTTTAAAGAGATTTATTATTATTATTATTTAAGCTACAAATTAGCACGAATTAAAAATAAAATAAATCGGTGTAAACCCGTTCGATCCGTTTAAATCTCTGGGTCAAATAATTACTTCCAATGCAATTCTAAAGCAAAACAGGTTTTTTCGCCTTTTGTAATACTAAATCTTGCTGTACTTTGACCATCTTCGCTTTCATGAATTACCACCTGATCTTTTAATGACAGTTCTTTCATGAAATTCATTTCGAAGTTTTTGACTTCTTGTTTTAGAATTCTTTTTGGCTCAACATGATCCAGACACCATTCCAGATATTTTACGTTATTTACGTGATTTACAATATCTAAATCGGATAAATAAACTGTTTTTTCAAAGACAGCCTCTTTTTCGTGATTGATATTTATTTTAGAGAAACCCTCTTCTGTTGCTCTGTTTTCAGGGAATAATTCGAAATGTTTATACGGAATTGCCAAAGGTTCCGGACGGCGTGATTGGGTATTAAAAACAGCCCAATACGTTTCGCACCCTACAATTTTCTTTCCATTAACATACATTTCAAGTGCACGAACGGAACGCGAATTTTCAAGACTGTTGATCCATGTTTTTACAGTTACAACATCCTGCCACTGAGGCAATGCATGCACTTCTACGCGCATTCTGCTTAAAACCCATGCTTGATGAAATTCCTGCATGTCCTGAAAACTGATGCCTCCAACTTCGGCGTGCGATCCTGCGGTTAATTGTAGAATATTACATAAATCTGTATATTTTAAAAAACCAGCCGGTGTGCATTGTGTAAAATTGATTTCCCAGTCTTTACTATAAACTGATGTGAAATTTGGTGATATTGGCATTTTTTAATTTTTGATTGTAAATTTTTGATTTTAGATTGATTTGGAAAATAGAGTAAAGAATAAAGAAAAAAGACTTTTACTTTAATGAATTTTCTATATAATCTATAATTTCTTTTCTATCTGTCGCATAATCAAACCATTTTGTGGCTTCATTTCTTTTGAACCAGGTAAGTTGTCTTTTGGAAAAACGGCGGGTATTTTTCTTGATTTCTTCGATGGCAAAAGGCAAGGAGAAATCTCTGTCAAAATAACTAAATAATTCTCTATATCCGACGGTTTGAAGCGCATTTAACGCTTTGTTAGGATAAAGTTTTTTTGCTTCTTCCAGCAAACCTTCGTTCATCATAATATCAACACGCTGATTGATTCGGTCGTAAATGATTTGTCTATCGGCGTCTAAACCAATTAAAATAGGAGTGAAGTTTCTGTTGTTTTTCTTCTGATTTAGAAAAGAAGAATATGGTTTTTGACTGCCAATACAAACTTCTACAAAACGCATCATTCGCTGTGGGTTTTGGAGGGTTTGTGGATTTTCTATTGTAATTTTTTGATAATAATCCGTATCCAGGTTTTTTAATTGTTCCTGAAGATATTCGATTCCGAGTTTGTCGTAGTTTGAATTTACCTCAGAACGTATTTCGGGATTGATTTCTGGAAATTCGTCGAAACCTTTTAAGATTGCGTCAACATATAATCCTGAACCTCCAATAAGAATAGCAAAATCGTTGGTTTGAAATAATTCTTCTATTTTAAGAAGGGCTTCTTTCTCATAATCGCCAACGGTGTAATTTTCGAAAATAGATTTATTTTGAATGAAATGATGTTTTGCTGCCTGTAATTCTTCGGGATTGGGAACTGCGGTGCCAATGGTCATTTCTTTAAAGAACTGACGGCTGTCGCAAGATATTATCTCGCATTTGAAATGTTGCGCCAGAGCAATGCTTAAGGCTGTTTTGCCTATAGCTGTTGGTCCGACAATGGTAATTAAGTGTTTCATATTTTTTAGCCCAGATGGGAGTGAAAACCCCGGACTTATAGTTGTTAGTTTTTTTTGGGATAAAAGAGCAACTTTAGAAGCTCCTTTTATGTCTTAAAAAAACAACAAATATAAGGAGGAGTTGTAACGTACAGCTGGAATAGCTCCTTAAATTAAATATTAGGTAATTCGGTTCCGCATTCGTAACAATATTTGGCACTGTCAAAATGTACTTGTGAATGGCAATTTGTACATGTTTTTCTTGTTCCAACAGCCGTATTCTTTAAACTGCTTTTTGCAAATTCGGCAGTTACGATTCCGGTAGGGACAGCTATAATTCCGTAACCTAAAATCATTACTAAAGCTGCAATAAACTGACCTAGTGGTGTCTGCGGAGAAATGTCTCCGTATCCTACTGTTGTTAAAGTTACAATTGTCCAGTAAATACCCATAGGAATACTGGTGAAACCTGATTCTTTGCCTTCGACCAAATACATGATCGATCCGATTATTATGGTGCTGATCAGAACAAAATATATAAAAACGAGAATTTTTTCTTTACTGGCTTCAATGGCTTCACGAAGCTGAATAGATTGATGTGAAATTTGGGGAATGTGCAATATTTTGAATAATCTAAAGAAACGTAACGCTCTCACAATAGAAAGAATGCTTGCTCCAGGGAAAAATATAGACAAATACATGGGTAATACGGCAAGCAAATCTATGATTCCGTAAAAGCTAAATACGTATCGAACAGGTTTTTGAATTGAAATTATTCTTAAAATATATTCAATTGTAAAAAATATAGTGATAACCCATTCGCAAATAATTAGTTGAGTGTGATATTTTTGATTGATACCTTGTACGGTTTCCATCATAATTAAGAGCACGCTC
This sequence comes from Flavobacterium sp. SLB02, assembly GCF_009664855.1. Taxonomy (GTDB): domain Bacteria; phylum Bacteroidota; class Bacteroidia; order Flavobacteriales; family Flavobacteriaceae; genus Flavobacterium. The sequence goes on along the minus strand of NZ_CP045928.1, from coordinate 2,956,829 downwards.
AATAAAATCAATCCCAATAGAACAAGGTCAAACATTCGCCCTAAAATGGTATTAGTGCCATATAGAATGATTTTAATTTGTTCTCTGAAGATTTCGTATTTTGATTTTACTTTTCTCATATCGCGAAGATAATGAAAGTTTTGTATTGTTAAAAAAGAAGAATTTTAAGCGATTTGCTTTTACAGATGTAATTTTGGATAATATTTTTTACATCACGATTGTGGTCCATTGGAATAAGGATATTTTTTAGAATTTCGATATTCGTAATCTGATAATTTAAATCGTAGAAAGCATATCCCTGATAAATTCCGTTTTCGATTAATATCGCACTTCTTTCGTTTACATTTCGACCTCTGTCAATCAGGATCATGCTTTTGTTATCGAAGCTGTTTTCAGAGATGAATTGTTGTACTCTGGCATTGTATATTTCAGGAGTGATTTCTCCGATACAAGCGCCATCACACTCTTTTATTTTATATTGAAAACACTCTTTTTTGCTTTGATACAATCCTGTTAGCTTTTGGCACAAATGGTATTTTGCCGTGAATTTGAAAAGTGCATTTTTGCCTTCTTGCAAGGTAGCAAAAGATGTAATTTCTTTTTTACGACCGTCGGCTTTTTCAAGTTTTAGGTTGATGTAGCCATTAGCATCTTTTTCGGGATATAAGGCATATTGAAAAATCGTTTTTCGCCCAGAACGATTGTATCTTGGTCGGTTTATTTTTATTTCCTGACTTTCTTTCAATAAGGCTATTAATTCGCTTCCGGTTTCGTCATAGGTTATGGTGAAAACTTCGGCCTGAATTTTTTTGCTTTTGGTTGTTATTCCGGTAAAATGCTGATTAACTCTTTTTTTAATATTTTGGCTTTTGCCAATATAAATTAGCGTTCCTCCTTCTTTATAAATATAATAAACACCAGTTTTAGTTGGCATTTGGGATAAAAGATCGAAAAATTTTGGTGCAATACCTTTTTCTACTTCTAGTTTTATAAAGTCTTTTACGATTGTTTTTTCTATATCTTTTTCGAGAAGCATTTTGAATAACTTAGTCGTTGCCATGGCATCTCCGCTGGCGCGATGTCTGTCTGCCATTGGAATTCCCAGTGCGCGAACGAGTTTTCCTAAGCTATAAGAAGGCTGTTCCGGAATTAGTTTTTTGGCCAGTTCAACCGTACAAAGTGTTCTGGCTTCGAAATCGTAACCTAAACGTTTGAACTCGGTACGTAAGATTCTATAATCGAAAGAGGCGTTGTGTGCTACGATGATGCAATCTGAAGTGATTTCGATTATTCTTTTGGCAACTTCAAAAAACTTAGGTGCCGAACGCAACATAGCATTATTGATCCCGGTTAATTTCACCACAAAAGGCTGAATCGGAATTTCGGGATTAACAAGGCTAATGAATTGGTCGACTACTTCATGGCCATCAAATTTATAAATGGCGATTTCGGTAATTCCTTCTTCGTTAAACTGGCCTCCAGTGGTTTCTATGTCTAGTATTGCGTACAAATTCAGTATTCAGTCTCGGTTTTTAGTATTCAGTTTTCTGTAGAGACGCACCGCAGTGCATCTACGATATGTGGCTTAAAAATTAACGGCCGCCAAAAATGCTGCTGCCAATTCGAACCATTGTGCTTCCGCATTCTATGGCAAGTTGGTAATCTCCTGACATTCCCATTGAAATGATATTCAGATTGCAGTTTTCAAATTGTAATGATTTAATGGAATCAAAAATAGATTTTAAATGCGTAAATTCTTTTATAATCTGGTTTCGGTCTTCTGTAAATGTTGCCATTCCCATTAATCCTAAGATACGAATATTTTTCATCTCTTTGAATTCTGATGAAGATAATAATTCGTTTAATTCATTTTTATCTAAACCAAATTTAGATTCTTCTTCGGCAATATATATTTGAAGCAAACAATCGATAATTCTATTGTTTTTTAAAGCATGTTTATTGATTTCCTGCAATAATTTTAAACTATCAACACCGTGAATCAAACTCACAAATGGTGCCATAAATTTTACTTTATTCGATTGCACGTGACCAATCATGTGCCATTGAATGTCTTTAGGCATTTCTTCGTACTTGTCAGTCATTTCCTGGATTTTGTTTTCTCCAAAAATGCGCTGACCAGCTTCATAAGCTTCCATTAAATTAGAAACAGGTTTCGTTTTAGAAACGGCAACGAGAGTTACATGCTCCGGTAAACTTGTTTTGATTGTATTTAAATTCGATTGTATCGACATGGTATTTCTTTTTTATGAAAGGATAAACTGCTTAGAGATTTTCTCTGCTTTTTTACTTTCACTGTAATCATAAAAACCTTCTCCGGATTTCACGCCCAATTTTCCGGCTCTAACCATATTTACTAATAATGGGCAAGGGGCATATTTTGGGTTTTTGAAGCCTTCGTACATTACATTCAAGATCGCAAGGCAAACATCAAGACCAATAAAATCAGCTAATTGAAGTGGGCCCATAGGGTGTCCCATTCCTAATTTCATTACAGTATCAATTTCATAAACACCGGCTACTTTATTGTATAACGTTTCGATTGCTTCATTTAGCATAGGCATCAGGATTCTGTTGGCCACAAAACCTGGATAATCGTTTACTTCAACAGGAGTTTTTCCTAATTTTTCAGATAAGTCCATGATGATTTTAGTGACTTCATCGCTGGTGTTGTATCCGCGAATGATTTCGACCAATTTCATAATTGGCACCGGATTCATAAAGTGCATCCCGATAACACGTTCAGGATGTGCTACAACAGCTCCGATTTGTGTAATAGATATGGAAGAAGTATTGGTTGCTAAAATGGTATTATGAGAACAAGTTTCGTTTAATTGTTTAAAGATATTTAGTTTTAGTTCTACATTTTCTGTAGCGGCTTCAACTACTAAATCAACCCCTACAACACCGTCCTTAATATCAGTATAGGTAATAATATTGGTGATTGTTTTAGCAACATCTTCCTGCGTAATGGTTCCTTTAGACAACATTCGGTCTAAGTTTGCGGCAATAGTCGCCATTCCTTTGTCTAATGATTTTTCAGAAACGTCAATTAGTTTTACAGTAAAACCACTTTGTGCAAATGTATGAGCAATTCCGTTACCCATTGTTCCTGCACCAATTACAGCTATAGTCTTCATTTTATCTTAGATATTATATTTATGATTTAGCCACGAATTCACCAATTGGTTCGTGAATTCGTGGCTATTTTTATTTTTTAAACTTTCAATTATTTTTGGAAACAATCAATGATTTGATACGCTACTCTTAGGGCATCAGTTGCTTGTTCAAGTGTTACAACAGGAGTTGTATCTGTTTTTATGGCGTTTGCAAAAGATTCTAATTCGTCAAGAATGGCATTGTTTTGCTCGACATCAGGATTGGTAAAATAGATTTGCTTTTTCACGCCTTCGGCATTTTGCAAAATCATATCAAAATCTCCAGGGATTTCCGGGGCGTCTTTCATACGGACTACTTCGCATTTTTTCTCCAGAAAGTCTACAGAAATGTAAGCATCTTTTTGGAAGAAACGTGTCTTGCGCATGTTTTTCAACGAAATTCTGCTGGCTGTTAAATTTGCAACACATCCGTTTTCGAACTCAATTCTGGCATTTGCAATATCCGGAGTATCACTGATTACCGAAACTCCACTGGCGTGAATATCTTTTACTTTTGAATTTACTACACTTAAGATAGCATCAATATCATGAATCATTAAATCCAGAACTACAGGAACATCTGTACCACGCGGATTAAATTCTGCCAAACGGTGCGTTTCTATAAACATTGGATTTTCGATCATGTTTTTTGTAGCAATAAACGCTGGATTAAAGCGTTCAACATGACCAACCTGACCTTTTACGTTATATTCTTTGGCCAAAGCAATAATTTCTTTGGCTTCTTCAACGGTATTGGCAATAGGTTTTTCTATAAAGATATGTTTTCCTGATTTTATGGCTACCTTAGCACATTTATAATGGGAAAGTGTTGGAGTGACAATATCAATAACATCCACAGCGTGGATTAATTTAGCAATAGTACTGAAGTTTTTATAGCCAAATTCTTTTGATATTCGTTCGGCATTTTCCTGATTTTCGTCGTAAAATCCAACTAGTTCGTATTTGTCAGATTGTTGTAATAAGCGTAAATGTATTTTACCAAGATGACCAGCACCTAAAACTCCTACTTTTAACATGAGAATGTATTTTAAACAAAAATATAATTTATTTGTTGAAAGTAAAAGTGAATGCAATAAAGATTTAGCGATTTAATAATTAAAAATCAATATTTGATTTCCTATTTACTTTCTTATTTTTGCAAAAATTAAACCTACCTATTTTGAAAGACACTGCCAAACATCAAGGACTTCGTAATCAATTAGTAAGCACTTTAGAACATAAAGGAATTACCGATAGAGCAGTTTTGGATGCGATAAAAAAAATCCCAAGACACCTTTTTTTGAATTCAAGTTTTGAAGATTATGCTTATCAGGATAAGGCTTTTCCTATAGGAGCCGGTCAAACTATTTCGCAGCCGTACACCGTTGCTTTTCAATCGCAATTATTAGAAGTTAAAAAAGAACACAAAATTCTTGAAATTGGTACCGGTTCAGGTTACCAAACTGCAGTTTTATGTATGTTGGGCGCTAAGGTTTTTAGTGTAGAAAGACAAAATGAATTGTTTAAAACAACTTCAAATTTGTTTCCAAAATTAAACATCCGCCCTAAACATTTATCTTTTGGTGATGGTTATAAAGGGTTGCCAAGTTATGCACCGTTTGATAGTATTATTGTTACTGCCGGAGCTCCGTTTATTCCTCAGCCTTTAATGGCGCAATTAAAAATAGGAGGAAGGCTGGTTATTCCGTTAGGAGAAGATGTTCAGATTATGACCTTATTGATTCGTAAAAACGAAACACAATTCGAAAAACATGAGTTTGGAGAGTTTCGATTTGTTCCTTTATTAGAAGATAAAAATTAAAAATAACTATAAATTTTAAAGACTAATTTCACAAATTACCACTAGTTGTTTTTTGAAATTAAATTCACAAACGCAATTGATTATTTAATTTGTGTAAATTAGTGAAATTCGTGTTTTGTTTTATTGCGTAATAATACCAATATATCGTTCTAAGTTTTCTTTTTCAGTTTTAGCTACAAAAAGTAAAAAGTCTTCTTTATCGTTTTTTGTCTGAGCAGTTTCTAAAGTCTGATAATATTGCATGCGGCTTTCATAATCTCCTTTAATATTAGCAATTATATATCCCTTTTGTAATAAAATTAAATTCATAATTAAGCGGGACGTTCTTCCGTTTCCATCTATAAAAGGATGAATTGTGATTAATCTTTCATGCATTTCGGCTGCCAAAATAACGGGATGCAGTTTATTTTTATTAGTTTCATACCAAATAAAATAATCTTCCATTTCTTTGGCAACCATAAATGGTTGTGGTGGCATATGTGTGTTTTCTTTTATCATAACTTGTACTTTACGGTAACGACCTGCGTCTTCTGGAATTATCCCACGCAGAATTAAATTATGGATTGATAAAAGATCGCGTTCGTTTAATGAAACATTTCTTTGCATTAAATCTTTGATAAAACCAATCGCTTCCTTATGATTAATGGCCTCCAGATGCTCACGCATACTTTTTCCGGAAATTGTAAGACCTTCATTAATGACCATGTCAGTTTCACGAAGTGTCATTGTGTTTCCTTCAATTCTATTACTTTCAAAAGTATATTCTAATTCTAATGCCTGAGTAATTCTAAAGCTGTCATATTGGTCATAACTGTCTAATTTTGCTTTTAATAGATCAATCTCCTTTAAAAGATTTTCTAAAGTTTTGGAAATTTTTAATTTCGAAACAGTTTTATTGTATTTAATTTCCTGTTCTGCTACTATTAATGCTTTTAAGGCAAATTCATCATCTCCAATTTCGTATAGAATTTTTTCCTTGAGCCAGGCAATCATTAAAGTTTCAAAGTCAATCTCTAAAAGCTGAGAAAGTTTCGAAATTTGTTCTCTGGTTGGTTTTCTTGATCCTGATTCAAATTTACTTATTAATGCCTGATCAATACCTAGAATTTGCGCCACTTCTCTAGTTTTTAATCCTTTAAGTTCTCTTGCATTTTTAAGAAGTTTTTTCATATTTGTAAAGAAGTTTTAAATTGTCATGACGAATTCAGTCATTTTTAATAAAAATAAAAAAGCAATATTGAATATTGCTTTTCTAAAATTATATTTTACTTTTTGGAGGAAGAGAACCATCTTTTCTCATTTCCTGAACTACAGTCTGCATAATAGCATCAACGGTTTGACCTAAATCAGTAACATAATCTGATTTTGTAGTTCCGGTCCAGATTAGTTTATTTTCTTTTAATGAAAAAACATTCGTTTCTACCATATAAGATGTAGTTTCCTGATAGTATCCCGGATCATAAAAGTTAGGAGAATACATTCCGTACCAGTTTCCAAAACCGTATCCATACATACCTGTATACATGCCGTCGAATCCGCCGTAGTACATACCGGTATAAGTTCCCGGAACATAAGTTGTTTCTTTTTCTTTACTTACTAAACGCAATGTAATAACTCCGTCAAAATTCTCATCCTGCAATATTTTTAATTTTTGCTCTTTAGTAAGATCTTTGGTTGTTTCGTTTAAATATTGGTAAGATGTTTTGAAGATTTCATTACTGGCAGCAATTCTGTTTTCAGTAACTCTTCTGGAAGCTTCGTCTTTTAATAAGGCTACAACCAAAACTTTTTTAAAATTTTCCTGAGCGACTGTTATTTTTGGATCTCTCCAGCTATTAACGATAGAGGTATTACTACCACATCCTGAAAGCGCAAGAACAGCGATTACTAAAAATAAGTATTTTTTCATATTACAATTTTTTATAATGATTGTAGTAAAAATACGTATAAAAGAGAAATAAACACTATTCTTGTAATTAAAAAATAACTTTTAATTATAAGCTTTTTTTATTCGGTCCAGATCGCGTTTTGTGTCTTGTTCTTTTAAAGATTCACGCTTGTCGTAGTTTTTCTTTCCTTTGCAAAGACCAATTTGCAGTTTTGCAAGTCCTTTTTCATTAGTAAATAATTTCAAAGGAACAATAGTAAGTCCTTTTGCCTGAACACTTTTATGAAGACTTTTTAATTCTTTTTTATTCAAAAGCAATTTTCTTTCACTTCTTGATTTGTGATTGAATTGATTTCCGAATGTATATTCTTCGATATAAGTATTGATTGCAAAAAGCTCCAGATTGCTAAATTCGCAAAAACTTTCGGTGATATTTGCTTTTCCTAATCGTATCGATTTGATTTCAGTTCCAGATAAAACAATTCCAGCAGTATAGGTATCGATTATCTCATAATCAAATCGAGCTCTTTTATTTAGTATATTGACTGTTTTTAACATAGGTTGACAAATTTAGTAACAAATAAATGAAACAGCAATTGTTTTTGCATAAATGATATAAATTTGCATCATGGAAAAACAACAATCAAAAGATCCGTTACACGGAATCACGCTTCAAAAAATAGTAGAAGCTTTAGTAGATCATTATGGTTTTGATACTTTGGCAGAAATAATTCCTGTAAAATGTTTTACTTCAAACCCAAGTGTAAAATCTAGTTTGACTTTTTTAAGAAAAACCGACTGGGCGAGAAAGAAAGTAGAAGATTTATATGTAAAATCTCTGCCTAAATTTGTGAAGTGATTATAATTTATAAGAAATCATAACACCACCGCGATATGGTAACCATTCGCCGCTTTTGTTCCAGTTTGGTGCTTTTTCATATCTTCCCGGAGTTCCGTCATTGTAATATCCTTTATAAAATCCTTGGTGCCATCCACCTCCGGCAAAAATATCCAATACAAATTTGTCGCTTAATTTGATATTGTATCCCACAGTAACACCTAAGCGGTATCCAAAGCCATGTTCGTATTTATTGGTATCCCAATAATTCCATTTTTGTAATTCGTAAACATCCGGACCGGCATGAGCACCTACATAAAATCCGTTATACTTTTCTTTAAAATGGTAACGAACTTCAGGTGTTAAGGTGTAAAATTTCATTGGACTATGCCCATTAAAAGATTCCCAGAAAGAAGCCATTACATCAACACTAAAAGTCATTTTTTCTCCTATACTGGTTTCAATACCAACATTAGGTATTGCAACTATTGCAGTTGCGGCATTGAATTTAATAAAAGTTTGACTTTGAGACTGAATCGAAAAGAAAAGAACAAGTAGGGTTAAGAATTTTTTCATAAATTGGGTTTTCGCGATATTAAAACAAAGCTTTGTCGCTTATTTCGGGTGCAAATATAACGCAAACCATTAATTACTATTATGTAAATGTTTTAATTTAACAAGAATATTTTTTTTAATAAGTAGGTTATATTACTTAGATTCTAGTAATGAGTAAATTACATTGTCTAGGAAACGACCTTCATAAAATTCAGATTCTTTTAGATGTGCCTCTTTAACAAAACCGCATTTTTGTAAAACCTTTTCAGAGGCATAATTTTCAGGATCAATCAAAGCTTCAATAGAATGTAATTTTAATTCCTTAAAGCCATAAGTAATTAATCGGTTTACAGCTTCGGGAATAATTCCTTTGCCCTGAAATTCAGGTAATAAGATATAGCCAATTTCAGCACGGAAATTTTGAGGTTGCATTCTGTAATAACCAATAATACCAAGAAGTTTTGGGCTTCCTTTTAGAGTTATACCCCAATTGATACCAACGTTTGTTACGATTTTTTCTTCAATCATAGCAATATGCTCCAGCGCATCTTCATTGTTTTTTACCAATGGTCTTGGAATGTATTTCATGGTCTCAGGATTCGAACGTAATTCGAAAACTTCATTTACATCATCATTCGTTATTCTTCTTAAAAGCAAACGTTCTGTTTCTAAGACGGGAAATGGGGTGAAGTTAAATTCTAACATTTTTCTTGAATTATAATATTGTAATACTAAATTTTGACTGGAAGGTTTGATTGTTATCCAAAACTAAAATTCCTTCTTTCTCAAACAAATCTCCAGAGTTTTCAGCAGTATCTGAATAACCTAGCCAGGGTTCAACACAGATAAAAGGCGCCTGATCTTTAGTCCAAAGTCCTAAGCTTGGAAAATCTTCAAAAGCAACTTTTATATAAGGCTTTGAATTTTCAAGAATACTTAATGATTTTGATTCTAATGTTTTAAAAATCAAGGCATCGTTCTCGAATAATTTATAATTTAAAGGAACAATATTGTTAGTGGTTTCTAAAACTTTTGTTTTGTTAGAAATTAAATCATTTTCTAAAAGATGATATTTTAAAACTTCTTTTTTTTCGAATTCAAAAGCATAGTTTTCAAAATTTTTAGGTAATGCTATTGCCGGATGAGCCCCAATAGAGAAAGGCAATTTTTTACCACTTTTATTAATGACTTTATATCCTATATGTAATGAAGCTTCTTTAAGTGTATAAATAAGCTGTAGTTCAAATTCAAAAGGATATTTTGTAAGTGTTTCTGTTGTCGATTCTAACGAAAAAGTAGCACTGTTTTCGGTTTTATGAATCAATTGAAACTCCATATCACGTGCAAAACCATGTCTTGGTAATTGATATTCTTTTCCTTCAATTGTATAAGTATTGTTTTTTAAAGTTCCTACAATAGGAAAAAGAACAGGAGAGTGCTTTCCCCAAAAATCAGGATTGCCTTCCCAGATGTACTCTTTGTTTTGATTGCTTTTTAATGAAAATAATTCGGCTCCGGCATGTTTTATAGAGGCACTTATTGTTGAATTTGAAATAGTTGTATTCAAAGTGTTTAGTGTTGAAATGAATGAAATTTATATTGATGTAAATATATTTTATAAATTTTAGTTTTTTAGGAAAATGCTTCAAATTATTTTTTTGATAAAATTTTGCTAAAATTCAATTTAAGCTTCATGCTTTCTCTGTAAATAGCTTTTTTTTTCATTAATTTGCTACATAAACAGCTAAAAAATATGAAAATACAATCTTCGAGAGCCTTATTAACCATGGCTTTGTTTGTTGGGATTTCTTCTGTTTGGGCACAACAAAAGCCTGCAACAGCAGTAGTAACTCCAGTTAATAATTATAGTTATCATGATGCGTTTTCGCCCAATTTTTATACAAAAAACGGGACTTCGACTCGTTCTGCAAGTGGTCAGCCGGGAGTTGAATATTGGCAAAACAGGGCCGATTATCAGATAACGGCAAAATTAAATGCGACTACAAATGAAATTATTGGTACAGATGAAATCACGTATACCAATAATAGTCCTGATAAATTAGGATTTGTATGGTTGAATTTAGATCAGAATTTATTCAAAGAAGATTCAAGAGGAAATGCAGTTGTGCCTTTAACGGGAAGCCGTAACGGTGCTCAGGGGCAGGTTTTTGATGGAGGAAATAAAATTAAATCAGTTAAAGTAATTTCTGTTGGAAAGAAAAAAACTGATGTTGAAGCAAAATATGTAATTACAGACACCAGAATGCAAATATTTCTTCCTGAAGAATTAGCATCAAAAGGAGGTACAGTAAAAATTAAAATCGAATTTGCGTTCACAGCTCCTTTTGAAGGATCAGACAGAATGGGAGTTTTAGAAACTAAAAATGGTAAAATTTTCACCATTGCACAATGGTATCCCCGTATGTGTGTGTATGATGATGTAAGAGGCTGGAACACGCATCCGTATTTAGGAGCTTCTGAGTTTTACTTAGAATACGGTAATTTTGATGTAAAACTTACCGTTCCTGCCAATCATTATGTTGTAGGTTCAGGAGAATTGATAAACGGGGCAGAAGTATTGCCTGCGGAGGTTTTTAAACGTTATAAAGAAGCTGGTCAAAGCGATAAAACAGTTACAATTCGTTCTGCCGAAGAAGTTGCTGCAACAGCAAATACAAATGCTACTGGTGAAAAAACATGGCATTATCAGATCAAAAATGCTCGTGATTTTTCTTGGGCGTCATCTCCTGCTTTTGTTTTGGACGGAGCAAAAATTAATTTGCCAAGTGGTAAAAAATCGTTGGCCTTATCTGCTTATCCGGTAGAAAGTGCAGGACAGGGAGCTTATGGCCGTTCTACAGAATATGTAAAAGCAGCGATAGAGCATTACTCTAAAACATGGTTTGAATATCCTTATCCTGCAGCGACAAACGTAGCAGGAAATGAAGGCGGAATGGAATATCCTGGAATCGTTTTTTGCAGCTGGGAATCAAAAGGCCAGGATTTATGGGGAGTTACAGATCATGAATTTGGTCATATCTGGTTTCCTATGATTGTTGGTTCAAATGAAAGATTGTTTGCCTGGATGGATGAAGGTTTTAATACTTTTATCAATTCGTTAAGCACTGCGGAATTTAATAAAGGTGAATATGTAGAAGCACCAACAGATTTACATAAAGCTGCAGAATCTTTTACCAGACCTAGCTTAGAAACTATAATGAGTTCGCCTGATAATATGAAGGAAGCTAATATTGGTATGTTATGCTATTTTAAACCAAGTTCTGGATTGGTTATTTTAAGAGAACAAATATTAGGAAAAGAGCGTTTTGATAATGCTTTCCGTACTTATATAGAGCGTTGGGCTTACAAACATCCTCAACCGGATGACTTTTTCAGATCTATGGAAAATGTAGCTGGTGAAGATTTAAGCTGGTTCTGGAGAAGCTGGTACGTAAACAACTGGCGTTTTGATCAGGGAATTAATTCAATAAAATATGTAAAAAATGATCCGTCAAAAGGAGTTATAATTACAGTAGAGAATTTTGATAAAATGCCAATGCCGATTATTTTAGATGTGAAAACAAAAAGCGGGAAGGTTACAAGAGTTAAATTGCCTGTAGAAATTTGGCAACGTAATACTGTATGGTCTTTTAAACATAATTCTACAGAAGAAATCGAAAGTATTACTCTTGATCCTGATCATGTTTTTCCGGATAATAACGAAGCAAACAACGTGTGGACATCGGGAAACGGTAAAATAGAGAAAGATGTAATTTTAGATGGTTATTTAGGAACATATTCAACTTCAAGAGCACCTTTGAAAATTGATTTTACCGAAAAGAACAGCACATTAAATGTTGAAATTACAAACTTTCCTAAGTTTACTGTAGCTCCTGTAGAAAACGAAAAAGACACATTTCAATCTACAAGTGCCGGATTAAAATTTAAGTTTAATGAAGCTAAAACAGGTTTCGATATGATTATTTTAGGTAACGGAGAAACAATTCCGTTTACTAAAAAATAAAAATAAAATAAAATTATAAAATTCTTAAAACCCGATAGTTACAGTAGCTATCGGGTTTTCTTTTGGTTTTGATTTCCAGTTGTAAGCTCACCAAGTTTTGTTTAGATCATCATTTTAGCAAAGATTCAGAACCTTAGTAACTTAGAATTCTAGCATCTTATAAAAATAACATTTCATTAAAAAAATGTTAGAATTTTGATTTTTTGTTTTGGAAATAAAAAAATAGTGTATTTTTGCACCGATGAATAAAATAAGTTTACATATAACTTCTTTGTCACGGACAAACTCACCTGTAACTTCTCCCGAAGTACGGATACTATCTCTATAGTATTCACAGAGTTTTTCGCCGCATATTTATTTATATTCATTTTTCATTTTGAAATCACACAATTTGTCCATTGGACAAACATATCCTAAAAATATATTTAATTTTTTAAATTTTCTTAATCAAGTTTTTGATTTTGAGAATGTTACTTCTGTTATGTCTATTTTTGTTGGATCGATTTCTGGATTTCAAACTAAACAACACGTTTTAATTTTTAACTCTAACTTCAACTATTGAAATGAAAATCTCTATTGTTGTTACTCAGGAAGAACACTTCAAATTCGCACAGGAAATTTGCGATACAATAGAATCATCTGCCTTGTTAAGAGGTACAGGGATTGCTAAAAGAACTCCTGAATACATTCAGAAAAAAATGTCGAACGGTGATGCGATGATTGCTCTGGCAGACGGAAAATTTGCAGGTTTTTGTTATATCGAAAGTTGGCAACACGGAAAATTCGTGGCACATTCTGGTTTAATTGTACATCCGGATTACAGAAGTTTAGGTTTGGCGAAAAAAATCAAATCAAAAGTATTTGATTATTCTCTAAAAAGATACCCTGACGCTAAGATATTTGGTATTACAACCGGCTTGGCTGTAATGAAAATCAACTCTGATTTAGGTTATAAACCAGTTCCTTTCTCTGAACTTACAACAGATCCAAGTTTTTGGTCAGGATGTAAAACCTGTACCAACTATGAAATTCTGAAAAGCAAAGAAAACAAGATGTGCCTTTGTACCGGAATGCTGTACGACCCAAAAGAAAAACAAAAAGATCCGCCAAGACATCCTTTTAATGAGGCTGTTCTAAGCAGATTAAAAAAAATAAAACAAGCTTTATTCCTGAATAAAATACTGTCTTTCGGTTTTTTATCTTAAGAATTAAATTAAAAAAGAAATCTCAAACTTGCTACATACGAAAGTATTAGCCTAAATTATAAAAAATGAAAAAAGTTGTATTAGCTTATAGTGGAGGATTAGATACCTCGTATTGTTTGAAATATTTAAAAAATGAAAAAGGATACGAAGTTCACACCGTACTTGTAGATACAGGAGGATTTGATGCTGAAGAATTATCGGCAATCGAAAAAAGAGCTTACGAATTAGGAAGCGCGCAACACGCCAACCTAACCATCGTAGATAAATATTATGATAAAGCTATTAAATATTTGATTTTTGGAAACGTATTAAAAAACAATACATATCCATTATCAGTAAGTGCAGAGCGTGTTTTTCAGGCAATTGAAGCCATTAAATATGCTAAAAAAGTTGGAGCAAGCGCCATCGCACACGGAAGCACAGGTGCAGGAAATGACCAGATTCGTTTTGATTTGATTTTCCAAACCATCGCTCCTGAAATTGAAATCATTACACCAATTAGAGATTTAAAATTATCAAGACAAGAAGAAGTTGATTATTTATCTAAAAATGGAGTTCACTATTCTTGGGAAAAAGCACAATATTCGATCAATAAAGGACTTTGGGGAACAAGCGTTGGAGGAAAAGAAACGCTGACTTCAAGCCAGCCATTGCCAGGTGACGCTTATCCTTCACAATTGAAAAAAGAAGGAGAAGAAAAAGTAAGATTGCATTTTGAACAAGGAGAATTAGTTGGAATAAATGGTCAATTAGATAAACCATCAAATAATATTGTAGCCCTTGAAAAACTGGCAAATGCTTTTGCAATTGGTAGAGATATTCACGTAGGTGATACAATTATCGGAATTAAAGGAAGAGTTGGTTTTGAAGCTGCTGCGCCATTAATCATCATTAAAGCACACCATTTATTAGAGAAACATACTCTTGGTAAATGGCAACAATACTGGAAAGAACAATTAGGAAACTGGTACGGAATGTTATTTCATGAAGGTCAGTTTTTAGATCCGGTTATGAGAAACATCGAAACATTCTTGCAAGACACACAAAAAACAGTAAATGGTGTTGTAACCGTTTCTTTAAAACCATATCATTTTTCGCTTGACGGAATTGAATCAGATAATGATTTGATGAATACAGGTTTTGGTCAGTACGGAGAAATGAACAACGCATGGACATCTGACGATGCAAAAGGGTTTATTAAGATTTTAGGAAATGCACAAAACATATTTTCATCTGTAAATCATTTAGATCATGATTAATATCGGAATAATTGGTGGTTCGGGTTATACAGCCGGAGAACTTATCAGAATCTTGATGTATCATCCCAATGTAAACATTGACTTTGTTTACAGTACGACAAATGCTGGAAAACCACTTTCTGTGGCACACCACGATTTGATGGGAGATATTGAAATGAATTTTACTGATGTTGTAAATCCTGACGTAAATGTTGTTTTTTTATGTCTGGGCCACGGTAAATCGATTTCATTTTTACAAGAAAATAAGTTCGCTGGTCACACTAAAATCATCGATTTAGGAAATGATTTCAGATTAACGAAAGACGCTAATTTTGACGGAAAAGAATTCGTTTACGGATTGCCTGAATTGAATAAAGCTGCAATTAAAAAAGCAAATTTTATTGCAAATCCAGGTTGTTTTGCTACAGCGATTCAATTGGCTTTATTACCATTAGCTAAAAATAATCTGCTTAAAAATGATGTTCATATTAATGCAACTACAGGAAGTACAGGTGCAGGCGTAAGTCTTGCCGAAACTTCTCATTTTAGTTGGAGAAACAATAATATGTCGCATTATAAAGCTTTTGAACACCAGCATTTGGGAGAAATCAACCAAAGCG
Organism: Flavobacterium sp. SLB02; assembly: GCF_009664855.1. Taxonomy (GTDB): domain Bacteria; phylum Bacteroidota; class Bacteroidia; order Flavobacteriales; family Flavobacteriaceae; genus Flavobacterium. Next base: position 2,941,463 of record NZ_CP045928.1, on the reverse strand, counting down.
TAAATCAATTGCAGGCTGATTACTCAGATGAATTAATTTTTGTTCCGAATAGAGGCGATTTTACAAGAGGAATTTTTGCAACATTATATACAGATTCTGATGAAAGCTTAGAAGATTTAGTTGCTAAATACAAGGATTTCTATAAAAATGAACCTTTTGTAACGGTTACAACGACAAACATCAACATGAAACAAGTCGTTCAAACCAACAAATGTATCATCAGTTTATTGAAAAAAGGAAACCGGATTTTAATTACTTCAATCATTGATAACTTAACCAAAGGTGCTTCAGGACAAGCGATTCAAAACATGAATTTAATGTTCGGATTAGAAGAAACTACAGGTTTACATTTGAAACCAAGCGGATTTTAAATTGTTGTCAAAACGGTTAATCGTTTATTCGGTTAATCGATTAAACAAATGAACGGTTAAACAATTAAACAGCAAGAAAATGAATTTATTTAACGTATACCCACTTTATGATATCACTCCTGTAAAAGCGCTAGACTGCACAATTACAGATAAGAACGGAGTGGAATATTTAGACTTATATAGCGGACATGGTGTAATCTCAATTGGCCATACACAACCAGATTATGTTGAAAAACTAAAAAATCAATTAGATCATTTAGGATTTTATTCAAATGCTATTCAAAATCCTTTGCAGGTAGAATTGGCTCAAAAATTAGGAAAACTTTCAGGATTAGAAGATTATGAATTGTTTTTATGCAGTTCGGGAGCTGAAGCAAACGAAAATGCTTTAAAATTAGCCTCTTTCCATAACGGAAAATCAAGAGTTGTAGCTTTTCATAATTCTTTTCACGGAAGAACTTCTGCGGCCGTTGCTGTTACAGATAATAAGAAAATAGTAGCACCAATCAATGCACAACAAGTAGTTACTTTTTTACCTTTAAATCAAATCGAATTAGTTGAAGCAGAACTGGCAAAAGGTGATGTTTCGGCTGTAATTATCGAAGGAATTCAGGGAGTGGGAGGTTTAGACGAAGGAACAACCGAGTTTTTTCAGGCTCTAGAAAAAGCATGTAAAAAACACGATGTGGTTTTAATTTTAGACGAAGTACAATCAGGATACGGAAGAAGCGGTAAGTTTTTCGCATTCCAACACCACGCAATCAATGCTGATATTATTTCAGTTGCAAAAGGAATGGGGAATGGATTTCCGGTTGGAGCTATTTTAATTTCTCCAAAATTTGAAGCGAGTTTCGGATTATTAGGAACTACTTTCGGTGGAAGCCACTTGTCTTGTGCTGCAGGAATCGCGGTTCTGGATGTAATTGAAAAACTTGATTTACAGAAGAATGTAAATGAAGTATATGAGTATTTCTTAGAAAAAATCAGAGAAGTTCCAGGAATCAAGCAAGTAAAAGGAAAAGGATTAATGCTTGGCGTTGAATTCGATTTTGATGTAGCTGCTTTAAGAAAGAAATTAATCATCGAAAAACATATTTTTACAGGAAGTGCTAACAACAAAAATCTGTTAAGAATTTTACCGCCATTAACGGTGAAAAAATCAGATATAGATACGTTTATTGTAGCTTTAAAAGAAAGTTTAGAAGAGCTTAATAATTAGTTTGCCTATAACTGTTAATTCGTTTAATCGTTTAACTGGTTAATCGATTAAACGAATTAACGATTAACCAATTAAAACAAAAAAAAATGAATCCATTATCAATTGAAAAACGCAATCTGGTTTTGCGCTCCATGGCAAAGCTGGTCGAGCAAGAGCGGAGTCAAATAATACTCACCAATCAGGAGGATTTATTAGCTTACGATGGCTCTGATTTAGCGATGGAAGAACGCCTAAAAGTAGATGGTAAAAAAGTCGACGAGATGATTTTATCTTTGAATCAACTAGCTTCACAAGAAGATCCGGTTGGAGTAGAGCGTTTTCATTTTACTCATGATAATGGAATAAGAGTCATTAATAAAACAGCAGCTTTTGGTACGATTTTAATCATTTACGAATCTCGTCCTGACGTTACCATTGAAGCAGGAGGAATTGCTTTTAAATCCGGAAATAAGATTTTATTAAAAGGAGGAAAAGAAGCTTTAAAATCCAATTTAAAAATTGTTGATCTATGGCATCAGGCTTTAGAAGAAAACGGAGTTTCAAAAGATTGGGTAGAGTATTTAAATTATAATCGGTCAGAAACTCAGGCTTTTTTAGAAAAACCAACTCAAAAAGTAGATTTAATTGTTCCAAGAGGAGGAGAAAAATTAATTGAGTTTGTCAAGCAACACGCGACTTGCCCAGTAATTGTAAGCGGACGTGGAAATAATTTTGTTTACGTTCATCAATATGCAGATACAGATTTGGCCTTAAAAGTAATTTTAAATGCCAAAACTTCTAAAATCTCAGCTTGTAACGCAGTTGATAAAGTTTTGATAGATTCTAAATTGCCAAATTTTGAAGGTTTTACAGCTATTTTAATCGAAACATTAAAAGAATCGAATGTAGAAGTAATTGTCGATGAATCTTTAAAAAGCTTCGAAGATACAGAAACACTTCAAAACGAAGATATCTGGTACGAAGAGTTTTTAGATTATAAAATTGTCATCGGAACTATTGATTCTGAGGAAAATGCAATCGAAAAAATAAATAAATATTGTGGAGGCCATTCTGCGGTAATCATTACCAAAGATGACAAAGCAGCACAAAAATTTATGGATGCCGTTGATACAGCAGCCGTTTATCAAAACGCCTCAACACGTTTTACTGACGGAGGACAATTTGGTTTAGGAGGAGAATTAGCGATAAGCACCGATAAATTACATCAAAGAGGACCAATTGGCTTACAGCATCTTGTAACAAACAAATGGTATGTATACGGGGATGGACAGATTCGATAGAATTTTAGATTGTTGATTTCAGATTTTAGATTGAGGATTAACGAGTTCTGATTTCAGATTTTTTGAATTTTTATTACTCACAAAGTAGGAATTAGAATTTGGACTCGAGCGATAGCGAACAGGCGAAGCAATTTAAAAAATTGGAATTTATTGAAAGATAACCTTGCGAGCTTAGCGTTTGTAAACACAAACAGAATAAAAAACCTTGCGCCCTTTGCGGAAAAAAAATACAGCATGTCAAAAAAGCGGATTTTATTAAAAATAGGAAGTAATACTTTAACCAAAGAAACCAATCATATTTCGCGAGGAAAGATCGAAGATATTGGTATGCAAATCGCCGCTCTTAACAAAGATTACGAATTTGTAATCGTAAGTTCAGGAGCCATTGCCGCAGCCAAGCAATTTGTAAAGCTCGAGAGCAAAGGCAAAGAAATTGCATTAAAACAAGCTTTGGCCTCAATTGGGCAACCCCATTTAATGCGGATTTTCCATGAGAATTTCAGCGATTTAGGATTATTGACATCACAGTGTTTATTGTCTTATTCAGATTTCGAAAAAGACCAGTCAAAAGTAAACATTGTCAATACGATTAATGTTTTGGTCGAGAATAATTACATTCCGATTATTAATGAAAATGATACCGTTGCTACAGATGAGATTCGGTTTGGAGATAATGATAAATTAGCGGCGCTAACAGCGGTCCTTTTAAATGTTGATATTCTGATAATTGCGACGAATACAAACGGAATTTATACGAAAGATTCCATTCACGATGAAAATCCTGAAACGATTCAATTAGTAAAAGATTTAAAAGTATTAGAAAAGGAAATCGGAGAATCAAAATCATCACACGGAACAGGCGGAATGCAATCTAAAATAGAAGCAGCGGGAATTGCAAAAGCCGCCAACATAGAAACCTGGATCGTCAACGGATTAAATGATAATTTTATTCTAAAAGCATTAGAAGGAGAAATTCCTTTTACGAAAATTGTGTAGAAATGTTTATTTGTTTAATCGTTAATTCGGTTAATCGATCGGGCAAATAAATAGTTAAACAAATTAACGATTAAACAAGAAAAAGACATGAACTATATTTCAATACAAGATATCGACTCATTATCAAAATGGGTAAAAAGTGCGTTAAAAATCAAAAAGAACCCACTTAAAAATCAAGACTTAGGTAAAAATAAAACCTTAGGAATGTTATTCTTCAACCCAAGTTTAAGAACGCGTTTGAGTACTCAAAAAGCTGCTATAAACCTAGGAATGAACGTTATGGTGATGAATTTTACCAACGAAGGCTGGACATTAGAATTCGAAGACGGAGCTATTATGAATTCAGGTGCTTCAGAACATATTAAAGAAGCGGCAGAGGTAGTGTCTCAATATTGTGATATTATCGCAATCCGTGCCTTTGCAGGCTTGGTTGACAAAGAAAAGGACTATGCTGAAACTGTAATTTCAGGATTTTTGAAACATGCTACTGTGCCAATTGTAAACATGGAAAGCGCTGTGCGTCACCCAATGCAGTCTTTGGCAGATGCTATTACGATGGAAGAATACAAAACAAAACACAAACCAAAAGTAGTTTTGTCCTGGGCACCGCACCCAAAAGCGTTGCCTCAGGCAGTTGCAAACTCGTTTGTAGAAATGATGCAAATGCAAAAAGATATGGATTTTGTAATTACACATCCGGAAGGTTACGAATTAAGCCCTGAAATTACAAAAGATTGCAAAATCGAATACGACCAAAACAAAGCGTTTGAAAATGCCGATTTCGTTTACGTAAAAAACTGGAGTAACTTCAATGATTACGGAAAAGTAACCAATCTAGATCCAAATTGGACGGTTACAGCCGAAAAAATGGCATTGACCAATAACGGAAAATTCATGCACTGTTTACCAGTTCGTCGTAACGTAATTGTCACTGACGAAGTAATCGACAGCGAGAATTCAATTGTAATTCAGCAAGCGAATAACAGAACGTATTCGGCACAATTAGTTTTACAAAAGATTTTGAAGAAATTGTAAATTAAGGTACAAAGGCACAAAGTTGCAAAGGTTCAGAGGTTTTTACACACTGAATCTAAACTTTGTCCCTTTGTTCCTCTGAACATTGAACCTCATGAAAAAAGTTACAGTAATAAAAATAGGTGGAAACATCATTGACAACCCAACCGAGTTAGAACAATTCTTAACCGATTTTTCTAAAATCGAAGGACATAAAGTTTTAGTTCACGGAGGAGGAAAATCGGCTACAAAAATGGCTCAAAGTATTGGTTTAGTTCCTCAAATGATTGACGGACGCAGAATTACTGATGCGCCAATGCTTGATGTTGTCGTAATGATTTACGCAGGACAAATCAATAAACATATAGTAGCGCAATTACAGGCCAAAAATAATAACGCAATTGGTTTTTCAGGAGCTGACGGAAATTTGATTCAGTCCACAAAACGAAATCACCCCACAATTGATTATGGTTTTGTAGGCGATGTAAACCAAGTCAATACAAAGTTATTGGCAACTCTACTTGAAGCCGGAATCGTTCCTGTTTTCTGCGCTATTACACACGACAAAAACGGACAATTGTTAAACACAAACGCTGATACGATTGCAAGTGAATTATCAATTGCATTGTCTGAAGTTTTTGATGTTACACTTACTTATTGTTTTGAAAAACAAGGTGTTTTGCAAGATTCAGAAGATGATAATTCTGTAATTACAGCAATCAACGAGGTATTATACAATAAACTAAAAGAAGAAAAAGTAATCCATTCCGGAATGATTCCAAAACTGGATAATTGCTTCAATAGTTTATCAAGAGGCGTTCAGAAAATCAAAATTGGACATCATAAAATGCTTCAAAATCCTGACGTTGTGCATACAACGATTACTTTATAAATAGATTGCCACGCACTACACAAATTGACACTAATTTTTTCTGTTTAAAGACAAAATAATTTTAGACGTACAGAAAAAAGTTTATTTTGATTTTAAATGTGTGGCAAAAAGATAATTTGTGAAAATCAGTGTAATTAGTGGCAAAAAAACAGAGCTTCACAGTACTTTTAAATTTTAATTTAAGAAATTTGCGCAAATTAAAAATGTCACAGATTTAATTAAAACTTCGTGACTTTGTCCCGATAGTTATCGGGATAACGGCAAAGAAAACATAACTATGAAAAATATTGCAACGCTTACCAAGGAAGCAATTAATTTATTAAAAAGCCTTATCGAAACCCCTTCTTTTTCAAGCGAAGAAGATAAAACGGCACTTTTAATAGAAAATTGGTTCAATCAAAACGAGATTCCCTTTAAAAGAGAAAATAATAATGTTTGGGCTTTCAATAAATATTTCGACGAAAACAAACCAACACTTTTACTGAATTCACACCACGATACTGTAAAGCCAAACCAAGCTTATACCAACGATCCATTTAAGGCCATCGAAAAAGATGGCAAATTATTTGGTTTAGGAAGTAATGACGCTGGAGGATGTCTGGTTTCGTTATTAGCAACTTTTGTTCATTTTTATCAGAATCAAAATTTATCTCATAATCTTGTAATCGTAGCTTCGGCCGAAGAAGAAAGCAGTGGAAAAAATGGTTTAAACAGCGTTTTAAAGCATTTGCCAGAGCTGGATTGCGCCATTGTGGGCGAACCAACTTTAATGCAATTGGCTGTAGCTGAGAAAGGTTTGTTGGTTCTTGATGTAAAAGTAAAAGGAACCGCAAGCCACGCCGCACATCAAAACGACGATAACTCATTATACAAATCAATTCCGGTAATGGAATGGTTTAAAAACTATAAATTCGATAAGATCTCTGATGTTTTAGGTCCCGTAAAAATGACCGTAACGCAAATCAGTGCAGGAAAACAGCACAATGTCGTGCCGTCAGAATGTGATTTAGTGGTTGACATTCGGGTAACCGATCGTTATACAAATGCAGAGATTCTAGAAACAGTAAAAGCAAATGTAAATGCCGAAGTAACACCAAGATCAATGCATTTAAATGCTTCATCGATTCCAGTCTCACACGGTTTAGTACAAGCCGGAATCGCTTTAGGAAGAACCACTTATGGTTCGCCAACACTTTCAGATCAATCTGTTCTAAGCTGTCAGTCATTAAAATTAGGGCCAGGAGAAACGTTACGTTCACATTCAGCAGACGAATTTATTTTCATCAACGAAATCGAAGAGGGAGTCGATTTGTATATCAAAATACTAACCGATTTCTTTAAATTATAAAAAAGAAAAACCGCCACGAATTCACGAATTTATATCTTCAAAGATTATCAAAAATAATTCGTGAATTCGTGGCGAAAAAAATATCATCTATGAAACTTTGGGAAAAAGGAATACCAACAGACAAACAAATCGAACATTTCACAGTAGGAAACGATCGTGAACTTGATTTGGTTCTCGCAAAATACGATGCTTTAGGTTCTATTGCACATGCCAAAATGCTTGGGCAAATAGGGTTATTAACTCAGGAAGAAACCACATCTTTAGTTGATGCCTTAAACGAAATCATTGCAGATGTTGTAATAGGTAATTTCGAAATCGAAGACAGTTTCGAAGACGTACATTCTAAAATAGAATATTTATTGACCGTAAAATTGGGCGATGCCGGAAAGAAAATCCATACGGCACGTTCTCGTAACGATCAGGTTTTGGTAGATGTTCATTTGTATCTGAAAGACGAACTAAAAGCCTTAAAAGAACAGGTAAAAACATTGTTTGATTTGTTAATGGAATCGGCAGAAAAACACCAAAATGTTTTATTGCCAGGATATACGCATTTGCAAATCGCCATGCCATCCTCATTCGGAATGTGGTTTTCTGCTTACGCCGAAAGTTTTATTGACGATATTACGATGTTAAATGCAGCTTCAAAAATCGTTGATCAAAACCCGTTAGGATCTGCTGCAGGTTATGGAAGCTCGTTCCCAATCAACAGAACATTTACAACACAGGAATTAGGATTTGAAACTTTAAAATTCAACGCTGTTGCAGCCCAAATGAGCCGTGGTAAAGCAGAGAAAACCGTTGCCTTTGCGATGGCAAGTGTTGCGGGGACTTTATCAAAATTCGCTATGGATGTTTGTTTGTACATGAGTCAAAACTTTGACTTTATTGGTCTTCCGGCGCATCTTACAACAGGATCGAGCATTATGCCTCACAAGAAAAATCCGGATGTATTCGAATTAATCAGAGGAAAATGCAACAAGATTCAGGCACTTCCGTACGAAATCACCTTAATCACTAATAATTTACCAAGCGGATATCACAGAGATTTACAGCTTTTAAAAGAAGGTTTGTTCCCGGCGCTTCAAAACCTAAAAGCATGTTTAGATATTGCGATTTTCTCTGTAAAAGACATTACAGTAAAAGACAATATTTTAAAAGATAAAAAATACGATTATCTGTTTACAGTAGATACTTTAAACGAAATGGTGGTTGAAGGAATGCCTTTCAGAGATGCATACAAAGCCGTTGCTGAACAATTAGAAGCAGGAACGTATCAATCTCCAAAAGAAACAAAACACACGCACGAAGGCAGTATCAATAATTTATGTCTGGAAGCGATTAAAGATAAAATGAAAGCCGCTTTTTAAAACTTTCTTCCAATAAAAAAAGCCGATTTGTATCCAATACAAATCGGCTTTTTTATTTAATATTTTGATTAGCTTTTATTAGTGCAAGTTGTAGAGATTACTCCCCCTGAAGTTATCTGAAGCGTTGCTCCGGCACCACATGTTTTGTTCGTTACATATTGTTCCACTTTTCCAAGAGGAATCGTAGTGTAAGAATAAGAAGGTTTACTCACTTTAGTGCCAAAATCCATTGGTCCTTTGCGACAACGATCAAATACAATCCCAACTGTTCCGCCATCTGTGCTTATGTACTCTTTAAAAACTTTTTCTACTTTTGCAAAATCAGTTCCTTCAACATAACAAGTTGAGTTTTTAATTCCTCCACCTAAACCAATAGCCAAAGGACCAGATTCTGATGTGCTGTAATAACAATTCAGGATATGAAGTTCGGCATTTCTGCCACGAGGCATACGCTGTTTACAGCCTTCAGCCCAATAACAATTCTTAAAAGTTATACTATAATGTCCGTCAGCAGGAGAATCATTTTTGTTCGAACCAATAAGATTACTAAACCTATGATCATCAGCTCCACCTGAACCGCCTGATTTTGGTGCTTTTAGATAAGTAAATTTGCACCACGAAATCGTGACGTTATCTGTTTTTCCTTTATTATCATAATTTCCGTCCTGACCGTCCTGAAATTCACAATGATCTATCCAAAGATTGGTGCAATCGGCAGTCAAATTATCCTGACCATCAATATCATAAGCGCCTGGACCAATGAAAACAAGATTTCTGATTATTACATCATTAGATCCGGGTTTTAAATTTAAAATACCTGCTCCGGGGTTCGATTGGGTTTCGTTTACAAGTTTTGCGCCTGGAAGCCCTATTAATGTTTTGTTCGTTACAACTTCATGGATAGGTTTACCACTGGGAATAGTAATTACTCCTGAAACTAAAATCACTGCCGGAGATTTTGATTTAATTTTTGATAATAATTCATTATAAGTCGTTACTGTAACAGGAGTAGAGTTTCCGCCTCCTGTAGTGGAGGCACCAAATCCTTCAGGAGATTCCATATAATATTTTTGTGCAAAAAGAGAAGACATACTCAATAAGAAAAAGAGTAAAAGCAGATTTTGTTTCATTTTATAATGATGTTTTTATTTGTGGTTTCTTTAATTGACTTGTTAAATGTAATCGATTATACAGATTTAAATGATTAATCTTTATGATTAACTATTTTACGGAAAATATTAACGATTTAGATTATTTAAAATTTATAAGTATTTTTTTACTAACTAAATATTCAATCAAAAAGACTATTTTTGATTGGTATGTATAAAAGTAAATTATGAATAAGTTTGATGACCAGGCTACAAAATCACTTTTGGATAAAAATCTAATAACCGAGAATCAATATCAGGAAATTAGTGCGTATCGCAATTTGAATATTTTCTCGCTAAATGCAGAGCTAAAATTGTTTCTCTATTTATCTGTTTTATTATTCACTTCAGGAATCGGAATTTTAATTTATAACAATATAGACAGTATAGGTCATATTGCGATCCTTTCATTATTATTAATTGTTATTGGAGTTTGTTTTTATTACTGTTTTAAAAATTCAAAAGGATTCCAAAAACAGGAAACTACTTTTGAACATCCAGTTGTGGAGTATCTGGCTTTAGCTGCCAGTATTTTGACTTGTATTTTTATAGGGTACCTACAATTTCAGTACAAACCTTTCGGCACTCACCACGGACTAGCTACATTAATACCAACAGTTGTGAGTTTCTTTTGTGCATATTATTTCGATAACAAAAGTGTCTTAACAATTGCCATTACAGGTTTGGCGGCTTATGTGGGGCTTTCAGTAACACCTCAGGATTTATTAAATAATATTAATTTTCACCAAGATCAAACCTTAAGTTATTCAGCAATTACTTTAGGTGTTTTATTGATCTTGTGGACAATTTACAGTAAAAGAATCCAATTGAAAACGCATTTCAGTATCATCTATTTCACATTTGCTTTGCATATTATAAGTATTGCGACAATTAGTAGTTTACTGGATTATTTTGAAAACGGAATTTGGTTTCTTTTTCTTGTTGTTTTGGCGGCTTCTTCTTTTTATTTTTATAAGATTAGCCATGAACTTAAGGCGATTTCATTATATGTTTTTATGATTATTTACGCTTATATTGGTGTAAATATATTTCTGATTAGAATTTTGGATAAAATTAATTTTTCAGATGTTTGGGTGTTATTAATTATGATTCTTCCAATATATTTTATAGGATCGATAATACTGTTTATAAAATTGATTAAAACCTTCAATAAAGAAATTGCAGCATGATAGTATACGATAAAAATTTATTAAACAATTTAGCATTGGTCGAAGAAGCTAATTCACTTGAATTTGCTGGATTTATTAGTAAAGAGCAAAAGAATTTAATTAAAAAAGAATTACCAGCTTTTAAAAGGCAAAGTAATATTTTGGTCCGTTTGGGATTCTTTTTGTTAGGAGCTTTTTTGTATTTGTCTTTATGTGGCGTAATTGCATTAATGGGATTGACCGGCTCTAATTCTGAACGTACTTTTTTTAATATTTGCTGTTATATTTTTGCAGCAATCGGTTTTGCAGGAGCAGAATTTTTGGCCAATCAAAAGTATTACGGACACGGTTTAGACGATGCTTTTATTTTAGGGGCAATTTTAAATATAGGATTTGCTATTGCCATAACAACTGAAGCCTATGAAATACAAATCGCGATTTTTGTAGCAGTAGCTTCTTTTTTTATGTACAGGAGGTATTTGCACTTATTATCATTGTTGGTTTTCTGTTTGGCAGCTTCGGCAGTTTTGTTTTATGGAATGTTTGAGTTTGGCGATACCGGAAAATCGATTTTGCCATTTATAGCCATGTTAGCTTCAGCAGCATTTTACTTTTTTACTAAAAGAATGCTTAATAAACTCACCATACGTTATTACTATAATGGTTTATTATTAGCCAATAGCTTTTGTTTGGTATTGTTCTACCTTTCATGTAATTATTTGGTAGTTAGAGAACTTTCTGTAGCGCTTTTAGGTAACGAAGTAATACCAGCAGAGGATATTCCGTTTGCAATTTTCTTTTATGCTTTTACTTTTATCATTCCTGTTGTTTATTTGGTTCAGGCCTTAAGAACAAAAGATAGGATTATGCTTTGGATTAGCTTTTTAACTATCGGATTTTCAATTTATACGATAAGATTCTACTATTCAGTTTTACCAATAGAAATAGCGCTAACTCTTGGTGGATTAATGTTATTTGCAATAGTCTATTTTTCGATTAAAAAACTAAAAGATAATGAAGTTGGATTGACGTTTAAACCGGATAGAATCAATAATTCAAATGCGATTTTAAATGCCGAAGCTTTAATAGTGGCCTCAACTTTTGGAATGAAACCAGAAGCAAAAGTTCCGGATTCCCCAATGGATTTTGGAGGAGGAGGTTTTAGTGGAGGAGGTTCAGAAGGAACTTTTTAAATTAAGTTGCCACAGATTAAAAGATTAAATTGATTAAAAAATCTATAAAATCATTTTAATCTGTGGCAAAAAATATTACACCTTAGCTTTCAAAGCAACAGCATCAATATCGCTGTGAGAAACATCATAAACAGCTTTTCCGTTTTTGATTAAGATTAATTGCGGAGATTCGTGATAGACATTATACCTGCTGGCAATTTCATTAGAGATATCTCTATGCGCAATTAGATCTAAAAAATAAGCATCAACGCTATCATTTAAATCGTATTCTCGTTCAAATTGTTTCAAAGCCATACGGCTAATGCTGCATCTTGTACTGTGTTTAAAAATCACAACAGGCTTCTCGTTCGAGATCGCTGTTACTTCTAATAATTGTGCTATATCGGTTAATTCTATCCAGTTTACATTACTTTTTGGAGAGTCTGTATTCTCTGAACTTCCGAAGATTGAATTTAAAAAACTCATATTTGACGTGTTTTATGACTTTTTGACGTTTAAAAATGATAAAAATCAGTTTTTTAATGTCATTTTGTCTGTATTTTTAGTATGGAATATATTTTGAATGATCCAAAGCAAAGTTATATCATTTAAAGTTAAAAATGTAATCCAATAAATTGTAATTTTAATGGTATCGAACTTTATAACTAAAAATCAAACCTAAAACGTATACATATGAACATAAATAAATTTACAATTAAGTCGCAGGAAGCCATACAGTTATCGCAACAATTGGCACAACGCAACGGACAGCAGCAAATAGAAAACGAACACATTTTTAAAGCTATTTTTGAAGTAGACGAAAATGTAGCGCCGTTTATTTTGAAGAAACTCAATGTAAATGTTCCGTTGTTTTTACAAATATTAGATAGTACGATTCAGAGCTTTCCAAAGGTTTCAGGAGGTGATATTTTGCTTTCCAGAGATGCTAATAAAGCCTTGAATGAAGCGGAGATTATCGCTCAAAAAATGAACGATGAGTATGTTTCTATTGAGCATTTGATTTTGGCAATTTTCGACTCAAAAAGCAAAGTTTCTCAGATTTTAAAAGATCAGGGAGTTACAGGAAAAGGTCTTAAAGCAGCGATTGAAGAACTTCGTAAAGGAGAAAGGGTGACATCTGCTTCGGCCGAAGAGAACTATAATTCCTTAAATAAATACGCTAAAAACCTAAACGAATTAGCACGTAACGGAAAACTGGATCCGGTTATTGGCCGTGACGAAGAAATCCGTCGTGTATTACAGATTTTAACGCGTAGAACAAAAAATAACCCAATGCTAATAGGAGAGCCAGGAGTTGGTAAAACTGCTATTGCTGAAGGATTGGCACACCGAATCGTTGATGGTGACGTGCCTGAAAACTTAAAAGATAAAATCGTTTTCTCACTGGATATGGGAGCGCTGATTGCCGGAGCTAAATTTAAAGGAGAATTCGAAGAACGATTAAAAGCCGTTGTAAAAGAGGTTACAGCCGCCGAAGGTGATATCGTTTTATTTATCGATGAGATTCATACGCTTGTAGGCGCCGGTGGAGGAGAAGGAGCAATGGATGCGGCCAATATCCTTAAACCAGCTTTGGCTCGTGGAGAGTTAAGAGCGATTGGTGCAACAACATTAGACGAATATCAAAAATATTTTGAGAAAGATAAAGCGCTGGAGCGTCGTTTTCAAAAAATCTTAATTGATGAACCGGATACTGAAAGTGCGATTTCTATTTTACGTGGAATCAAAGAAAAGTACGAAACGCATCATAAAGTTCAAATTAAGGATGAGGCGATTATTGCAGCAGTTGAACTTTCGCAACGTTATATTACGAACCGTTTCTTACCGGACAAAGCCATCGATTTAATGGACGAAGCAGCTTCTAAACTGCGTATGGAAATCAATTCAAAACCGGAGGAATTAGATGTTTTGGATCGTAAAATCATGCAGCTTGAAATTGAGATCGAAGCCATTAAACGTGAAAAAGAAGAAAGCAAACTTAAAATCCTGCGCATGGATTTGGCGAACTTGAAAGAAGAACGCAACGAAATTTATGCAAAATGGAAATCAGAAAAAGATGTTGTTGACGGAATTCAAACTGTAAAACAGGAAATAGAAGACTTTAAATACGAAGCTGAACGTGCAGAACGTGAGGGTGATTACGGAAAAGTAGCTGAAATTCGTTACGGAAAAATTAAAGAAGCGCAAGAACGTCTTGATGTTTTACAAAAACAATTGCAGGAATATCAATCCGGAACTTCTTTGATTAAAGAAGAAGTAACCCGCGAAGATATCGCAGAAGTGGTAGCAAAATGGACAGGAATTCCTGTGATGAAAATGCTTCAGACAGAACGCGAAAAACTATTGCATCTTGAAGACGAATTACATAAACGTGTAGTAGGGCAGGAAGAGGCCATTGAAGCCGTGAGTGATGCCGTTCGTAGAAGCCGTGCAGGTTTACAGGACATGAAAAAACCAGTTGGAACTTTCTTATTTTTAGGAACAACCGGAGTGGGTAAAACCGAGCTTGCAAAAGCCCTGGCCGAATATCTTTTTGATGATGAAAACGCCATGACGCGTATCGATATGAGTGAATATCAGGAGCGTCACAGCGTGAGTCGTTTGGTAGGTGCGCCTCCAGGATATGTAGGTTATGACGAAGGTGGTCAGTTGACGGAAGCCGTACGTAGAAAACCATATTCTGTAATTTTGTTAGACGAGATCGAAAAAGCGCATCCGGATACGTTTAATATTCTATTGCAAGTTTTAGATGAAGGTCGTTTAACAGATAACAAAGGACGTCTGGCTGATTTTAAAAATACAATTATCATCATGACATCCAATATGGGAAGTCATATCATACAAGAGAAATTTGAGAACTTAAAAGGTGGTGTTGAAGCGGCTACAGAAGCTGCAAAAACAGAAGTCTTAGGATTGTTGAAACAAACCGTTCGTCCGGAGTTTATAAACCGTATCGACGAAATCGTAATGTTTACACCTCTAACAGTAGAGAATATTTCTAAAATTGTGAGTTTACAGCTTAAGAGCGTTACAAAAATGTTGGCTTTACAAGGTATTGCTATGGATGCAACTCCGGAAGCGATTAAGTATTTATCTGATAAAGGTTACGACCCGCAGTTTGGTGCAAGACCAGTAAAACGTGTCGTGCAAAGAGAAGTGCTGAATCAATTGTCGAAAGAAATTTTGGCAGGAAACATCACTACAGACAGCATTATTTTATTAGATGCTTTCGATGGGCAATTGGTCTTTAGAAACCAAACCCATGTTGAAAAATAATGTTTTTTGATTTTAATATTTTTGAAAAAGCATCAGTCGAAAGACTGGTGCTTTTTTTTATAAAAATATCAAATCCGTAAATCATGAAACTTTTTTTTAAAGTCATATAAATAGATTCAGGGATTAAAGTGAGAACTTTACGTTCGCAAATTTATTTACAAATCATAAAAAAATAAACACTATGAACAATATTTTCAGAGGATTACTAGCAGGTTACGGAGCAAAAAAATTAGGCGGAGGATGTTTTGGTACTATTTTCGTTTTTATAATTATTTGGGTGCTTTTAGGGCAATGTAGTTAATTTTAGACTAAAAAATAAACAAAAAAAGTCTTAGATTAGCGCCTATAAATAACCAAACGTGTGCATTAAATTGAATACTCAATGTCAATGAATTACACAGTTTTTAAAACCAAATAAAATATAATGGCATCAGGTTTTTTCGTACTATTAGATGATATTGCAGCAATTATGGATGATGTTGCAGTAATGAGTAAAATTGCAGCAAAAAAAACGGCCGGAATTTTAGGTGATGATTTGGCAGTAAATGCTGAAAAAGCTTCTGGCTTTGCCTCATCACGAGAGCTTCCGGTATTGTGGGCAATCAGTAAAGGTTCGCTCCTTAATAAAATAATTATTTTACCAATAGCCTTTTTATTAAGTGCATTTTTGCCAGTTGCAATCATTGTCATTCTTGTACTTGGAGGATTATTTTTGGCCTATGAAGGAGCCGAAAAAATCTATGAATTCATATTTCCGCACAGCCATGAAGAATCAGCAGGTATAACAGCCGAAACTTTAACCGAAGAAGAAATTCTGGAAGCAGAAAAAGGAAAAGTAAAATCAGCTATCATTACCGATTTTATTTTATCTGTAGAGATTGTAATTATTGCCCTGGGTACAGTAATTGAGGAGCCGCTTATACAGCAAATCATTGTAACATCGATAATTGCCTTAATTGCAACTATTGGTGTATATGGTATTGTTGCTCTTATTGTTAGAATGGATGAAGCAGGTTATAGACTAATTAAATTTAGTAAAAGCGAAAAAAGTATATCAAATTTTATTGGTAATATATTAGTAAAAGCCCTTCCAATAGTCATTAAAAGTTTATCTGTAATTGGTACCATAGCTTTAATTCTGGTAGCAGGCGGAATCTTTGTGCATTATATCCCATTTTTTCATCATTTAATGCCAAAAATTAATATTCCTTCTATTATAAAAGAGTTTGTAATTGGTCTGGCATTAGGAATTGTAGTTTTAGGATTTGTAAACCTACTCAAAAAAATATTTAAAAAGAAAGAAATCGCATAACAGCTCCTAAATATATAAATATCAAAACACTATTCGTCGCGGCGAATGGTGTTTTTTTTTTTTTTTTTTTTAGAAGCAAAAAATAATTATTTTAAAAACACCACTTGTCCCGTTATACACTATATCTTTTTAGCCGTTAAAAAACGGATAAAAAGGATACCTTTTCTATCGGGGTTATACCCGGAAATTTAATTTTCATCAGAAATAACTGTTGTTTTGTGAATTTTTTTATTCTGTTAAGTTTTTGATATTTAATTGTTTATTATTTTTATGTAATTATTTAACAAATTACTAAAGCAACCAATGCAACTCTTTTGCATCTTCATAGTAATTAACAATTAATTATTATTTTATATGAAAAATTTTAAATTCAAATCAGTATTTGTAGTATTATTTCTAGCAACAGTATTGATATCTTGCAGTAATGATGATGATAAACCAAGCGGACCTAACCCGGTTGTAAAAGTAGCATCTGTAACAGAAATAACCGGTCCTGCAACTGGAAAAATAAACGAAGAATTGAGTTATGATATCACTTTTGTAGCAGACAATGCTTGCGCAGAATTCAGTAAATTTAGTGAGACATACATAAATGATGTAAAAGGATTACAAGTTGAGGTAAAGGACCCGTCGGAAGTTTGCACACTACAAGTTCCGAATCCTAAGAAAACTGTTTACAAATTCAAATCAGCAGTAAAAGGAACTTTTGAATTTAAATTCAAAAAATCAGATAAGGAATTCGTAACTAAAAAAGTGGTTATCGAATAATTAGGCTATTTAGAGATAAATTTTTGGTTAGAAACCATTTTACAAATATTTGTAAAATGGTTTTTTTTATTTATGAAAGTCTCGTTATGATTGATAATATAAATCGGGTGAAATTAAGAAGTAATAAATTTTATGAATTACGAAGCAAACATCGGGACTCATTCTTTGGCAAACTTTTCGGTTAATAACAACCCTTTGCCATTCCTTTAAAAATTACTATTTTTGCACTCTAAATTTTATGTCATGCCGAAAAGAAAATATAAAATCGCCGTTATTCAGTTAAATCTTAACGACGTTGCTGAAAATAATCTTAAAAAATGTATCAGCTGGGTAAAAGATGCTGCCAGTAAAGGAGCAGAAGTAATCTTGTTGCCTGAATTATATAGCAGTCATTATTTTTGCCAAAGCGAAGATGTAGACAATTTTGCATTAGCAGAGCCACTTTACAGCACTTCCTTTATTGCTTTTAGCGAATTGGCAAAAGAATTAGGAGTAGTGATCATCGTTCCTTTCTTCGAAAAAAGAATGGCTGGAATTTACCACAATAGTGCCTATATCATTGATACTGATGGAACAGAAGCTGGACTATACCGTAAAATGCATATTCCGGATGATCCTCATTTCTATGAGAAATTCTATTTTACTCCGGGTGATTTAGGTTTTCAGGCAATCGAAACTAAAAAAGGAAAAATTGGAACCCTTATTTGTTGGGATCAATGGTATCCGGAAGCAGCACGTATTACAGCATTAAAAGGAGCAGAGGTATTGTTTTACCCAACTGCAATTGGATGGCATCCAAAAGAAAAAGAACAATATGGAGAAAACCAATACGGTGCCTGGATGAACGTAATGAAAGGTCACGCTGTAGCAAACGGAGTTTTTGTTGCCGCTGCAAACAGAATTGGTTTAGAAAAATATATCGAAGGAACAGAAGGAATTCAGTTTTGGGGAGCTTCATTTATTGCAGGGCCACAAGGTGAAATTTTAGCACAGGCTTCTCACGATCAGGAAGAAATTCTAATTGCTGAGGTTGATTTGGATCTACAGGAAAATGTACGTCAGAACTGGCCATTTTTCAGAGACAGAAGAATCGATGCTTTTGGTGATATCACAAAAAGAGCGATTGACTAATTAAGAGTGATCTTTATAAAAAAAACAGAAAAGGACGAAATCTACATTTCGTCCTTTTTTTTATTCTTAAAGCAAAAAAAAATCCGCTTGAGAAATTTCCCAAGCAGATTTTTTAGAAATATATAATTAAGATTATTTTACTTTAAAAGTAACTCTTCTTACGATTTGACGAGCTTCTTTAGAATCTTTGTTCACAGAAGTATCTTCACCGTTAGCAATTACATTTAATCTTGATGCATCAATTCCAGCATTTTGAGCTACTTTTTTCACAGCTTCAGCTCTTTTTCTTGATAATTCAGTGTTGTAGCTTGAACTTCCAATTTCGTCAGCATATCCTACGATATCAGCAGATTTTCCTGGATTGTTTTTCAAGTATTTCACTAAGAAGTCAACACCAGATAAAGAAGCATTTGTTGGTTTAGAAGAGTTAAAGTCAAAATAAACATTAACATATCCTCCATTGATCAATTCTTCAACAGTATTGTTTGTTGCAGTTTGGCTACCTTGTCTAACATAAGTTTTGTCTAAGTAACTTTCTAATTCATCCGGAACACCATTTTGGTTAGTATCAATAGATTGTCCTTTAGTATTTACAGCAACTCCGGAAACAGTATTAGGCTCTAAATCGTATAGATCTGCAACACCATCTTTATCAGTATCAATAAGACCAGTTTCGATTGTAGTAACTCTGTTTTCTAATTGGTTTAATCTTTCATTTTCTTCAGAATACCAGTCAGCATGTTTTTCGTTTTTACCTAAGTAGAAAGTCAAACCAACAGAAGCATTTAATAATACACCATCTAATGAACCAGTAGTTGGAACTCCGTGACCATCAAAATTGTGATTTTGTCTTCCGTTAACAATACCTGTAAGATCTCCTGTCAAAGCGATTCTGTTACTTAATCTAACTTGTCCAGTTAATCCCATGATTCCATGAGCCATGTAATCTTTTCCGTCAAAACCGTCATCATTGCTTAATTGAGAAACACCAAAACCACCATGTGCTAATAAACCAAAAGTGTTTGTCCAGGTTTCAAAGTTTAAAGCTCTACCAAGGTTAATTACCCCTTGTAAACTTGCTCTGTAATATTTGCTATCGAATTCAGGCGTGTTGTCGCGTTCCTGAAATTGATCATATCCAACATCCAGTTTCAAACCAAATTTAGGATTAAACATATATCTTACACCTAAATCTGCGTGAAACGGACTAGCAGTTTCTGTAGAGTAACCAGGAGTTATTGCTCTAAGAGGTTTGTTTAAACCACCATTTAATTCTAAAGACCATTTATTGTAAGCAGGTTTTTCAATTGTAGGTTGAGCTGATGTCGTTGCCATATTTTGTGCACCCGCAGCAAATGTTAGTAGTA
The DNA here is from genome assembly GCF_009664855.1 of Flavobacterium sp. SLB02. GTDB lineage: Bacteria > Bacteroidota > Bacteroidia > Flavobacteriales > Flavobacteriaceae > Flavobacterium. The sequence continues at coordinate 2,921,609 of NZ_CP045928.1, read as the reverse complement.
AAAGTGATACTGAAGCTAATTTCTTTTTCATGATATCCAAATTTTAATTTAATTGATTATTATAAGTTTTTCTTTTTAAACTCAGGACAAAATTATACTACGAGTTCTAGAATGTGTTCTATTTGGTCTTACATAATTCCCACCTTTTGGGTTTTATTTATGTAAATACGTTAAAAGAAACAAAAATTTGGGGCAAAAAAAAGAGCTAAATATAAATTTAGCTCCCTTTTAAAATTGTAAATGTGAAAGTTATTTTAATGCTGGCTGGTAGATTTTTACCGTTCCATCTCCCTCACTACTAACGACTAACAAACTTCTCTTATTTGGACTTTTAGAAGCCGGAATGAATAATATTCCTTCAGGAGCATCACCTGTTTTTACTGTTTGCAAATATTGTGGCGACGCAGGATTGGTTACATCATAAGTCATGAAAACATCTGATCTTTCTAAGCCAACAAACAGAATATTCTGACTTCCCATCTTAACTGCTACGACAGCTTCCGGTTCTGAGCCTTTATCATCACTGCGTTTATTGTCATAAGTTCCAAAATCATTTGATTTTTTATCAAGATCATTTTTACTGTCGTAAACAATTTTTCCGGTATTTCCGTTCCAGATCGAGAAAGAACGCGCTCCAAAAGCTACCATTTCGTCAAGATCTCCGTCGCCATCAGTATCACCCGTATCGGTAATTAGATTTAATCTTCCTAAATTGGTTTCTAGTTTTAAAGTTGCAGCATCAGGAAAAACAGTTGGATCAAGCTTCATGTCTTTCATTCTTTTAATATCACTATAAGCTGTATATTCTCTGGCATCACCTTCGTTTGCTGTAACAAAATAAGGGACGTTATTGGCAGAAAAATGACTAATTCCGTCTGGCATATACATACCTTTTACTTTCCATGGACTAAAAACAGCTGTTTCATTTTTGTCACTTACAGCAATAGCATTTTCTGCAGTATTAAAATCTTTAAAACCTAAAGGATAAATAGCTGTAATAGTTTTAGAAGTTAAATCTACTTTTGCTACACCATTATTTTCCTGCAATGTTACCCATGCAGTTTTAGAATCATCAGAAATGGTTACATATTCAGGTTCAATATCCTGAGCAAAACTTTTAGCGAATTTAGAAACTCTAAAACCTTCTTTTTGCAAAGCAGCAGACTGACTGGCAAAAGAGGCAAAATCTAAAGTTGTAACGGCATAATTATTAGCAATTTCGATAATAGAAATCGTTCCGTTTGGATCTTGCAAATAATCTGTACTTGGTTCACCTTCATTAGCGGTCATAATATATTTTCCGTCAGGTGAAAAAGTAATCATATCCGGCAATGCGCCAACAGTGATTTGTTTGATTAAACTATAATCAGTAGTATTAAAAACAACAACCTTTCCGTTTCCTTGTTTGTTTACTGTAGATTCTAAGGCCACGGCTAATTTTCCGTCAAATACAGCAACACTATTAGAAGCGCCTTCATAAGGAGTTAAGTCGATTTTTCCAATTTTAGTTGGTTTTGTCGGATCAGATAAATCAATTACATCAATTTGGTTGGTTCCGCTATTATTTACTGTAAAAAGTTTTTTTGTTTTTTCATCGAAAGCTGTAATCTCTGCAGCTCCTTCGCCGCCAATAGTGATAGAGCCTATTTCTTTAAAAGATGCCGGATTTTCATTTACAACAACTTCAGGTTCCGGGTTGCTTGAATTCTCATCATTATTATTACAGCTCACCATTATAGATAAAGCGGCTAATAATGTAATACTTAGTTTCTTCATTTTTGTGTTTTTTAGTTTTGCCAAATGTAATTAGCAGATATTGGTCGTATATTAAGGCTGTATTATTTAATCTTTAACTTAATTTTTATCAGGTAATTTATCTAAAATTAATATCATTTTGCGTCTGCTATTTTATAATCCTTCCGAATGCTTATCTTTGTACACTTTCAAAATTAGAACCTCTTTATGTCAACAAATAATAGAAGATTTCCAGCAGAATGGGAAAAACAACAAGGAATCGTATTGTGTTTTCCACATAATGGTAACGACTGGCCAGGAAAATACGAAGCTGTTCAATGGGCTTTTGTAGAATTTATTAAAAAAGTAGCCACTTTTGAAACTGTTTTTTTGGTCGTAGCCGACGAAAAACTAAAAGAAAAAGTAGCTGAAATGCTTGAAAGAGCGCGTGTAAATATTGCCAATGTATCTTTCATCATTCATAAAACCAACAGAAGCTGGATGCGTGATTCAGGGCCAATTGTAGTAAAAAATGGTTCGAAAAGAGAAGCGTTGAATTTTAATTTTAATGGTTGGGCGAAATACAAAAACTATCAGTTAGATAAATTTGTTCCAGGTAAAATTGCCGATTTTATAGATGTTCCGTTAACTCAGGTGATCTATAAAGGAAAACCGGTAATAGTAGAAGGCGGTGCAATTGATGTAAATGGAAGAGGAACTTTGTTGACTTCTGAAGAATGTTTGATGCATCCATCTATTCAGGTTCGAAATAAAAATTTCACCAAAGAAGATTACGAAGCGGTATTTAAAGAATATCTTGGAGTTACCAACGTAATCTGGCTTGGAGACGGAATAGAAGGAGATGATACTCACGGACACATTGACGATTTATGCCGATTTGTAAATGAAGATACAATTGTAACGATTGTTGAAACGGATAAAAATGACGCTAATTATAAACCATTACAAGATAATCTGAAACGTTTGCAAAATGCAAAATTAGAAGACGGGAAATCTCCAACAATTGTAGCATTGCCAATGCCAAAACGTGTAGATTTTGAAGATTTAAGATTACCGGCAAGTTATGCAAACTTCTTAATTTTGAATAATTGTGTTTTAGTACCAACATTTAATGACAGCAACGACAGAGCTGCACTAAACATATTATCAGAATGTTTCCCTGACAGAGAAGTAATCGGTATTAGTTGTATCGATTTTATCTGGGGATTTGGAACTTTACATTGTTTGAGTCAGCAGATCCCGGCATAGGTTTAGCCGCGAAGGCACAAAGACACTAAGTTTTTTTGTTTTGCGTAAAAAATAATCTCGGCAAAGTCGCAGAGGTGCAAAGTTTTAAAATTTATTAAATAGCCTCCAGTCTTAACTGGAGGAAAGTAAAGTCAATCTGCAAGGCTTTAGCCAAATAAGAATTTGGCTAAAGCCTTTTTATACTTAAAATTATGCTCCAGCTAAAATGAAGCAATTCAAATAAAACTTTGCGAATTGGTTCCCAATAACTACCAGGATTGTAGGATCCAAAAATGAGAAAAAATCATTTTAATCCTTTTAATCTGTGGCAAAAAAAAAACAAAAAACCTCGAAAGTGATTTCGAGGTTTTGTATTATTCAGCTATTTTATCTGCTCTTCATGGTCTGATAAATGGTGGTAAAAGTTGGCTGGCAACTTCTCCAAAACCAAGACGTACTTCGGCATTTTCGCAAAAACCTCTGATAATTACCGTATCATTATCTTCGATAAATTTACGTTCGCTTCCGTCATTTAATTTCAAAGGATTTTTTCCTCCCCAGGTTAATTCCAGCATAGAACCAAAACTATCCGGAGTTGGACCAGATATAGTACCTGAACCCATCATATCACCAGAATTCACACGACACCCATTAGAAGTATGATGTGCTAATTGTTGGCTCATGGACCAGTATAAATATTTAAAGTTTGATTTAGAAACTACCGTTTCTTCTGCATCTTCAGGTTTAATAGAAACTTCAAGATGAATATCAAAAGCTTTTTTCCCTTTAGTCTGTAAATAAGGTAATGGCGAAGGATCTTGTTTAGGGCCTTTGGTTCTAAAAGGTTCAAGAGCATCCATTGTTACAATCCACGGAGATATTGATGTTGCGAAGTTTTTAGCTAAGAATGGTCCTAGCGGCACATATTCCCATTTCTGGATATCGCGTGCGCTCCAGTCATTCAGTAAAACCATCCCAAAGATATAATCCTCGGCTTCGTAAGTTGGGATATTTTCTCCCATTATATTCACATCGGTTGTAATAAAAGCAGTTTCCAATTCAAAATCTACCAATCGAGAAGGTCCAAAAACAGGATATTTTTCTCCGGCCGGTAAAGTTTGTCCCATTGGTCGGTGAACCGGAATCCCGGACGGAACAATAGTAGAACTTCTACCGTGATAACCTACAGGTATATGCAACCAGTTTGGTAATAAAGCATTTTCAGGATCGCGGAACATTTTTCCAACGTTCGTAGCGTGTTCTTTACTAGAGTAAAAGTCCGTATAATCACCTATTAATACAGGTAATTGCATCTCTACATCGTCGATTTTAAAAATAACAATATCGCGATCTTTTGTTGAATCTCTTAGTTGTGGATTAGTTTCGTCGAAAATATCAGCAATGCGATTTCGAACTAAACGCCATGTCTTTTTTCCGTCAGAAATAAAATCATTAAGCGTATCCTGCATGAACATATCATCAGTTAAATCTATTCCTGAAAAATAGTTTAATTGTTGTAGAGCCCCTAAATCTATAGCGTGGTCGCCAATTCGTGTTCCTACTGTAACGACATTTTCTTTGGTAAGAAATACACCGAAAGGAATATTTTGAATAGGGAAGTCGCTATTTTCTGGCACTTCTAACCATGATTTTCTTTTGGTATCGTTAGCGGTTATTGGCATGTGAATGTTAATTATTTGTTGAAAAATTCTATGTCAAATATATCATAATCTAGCAGTTTGACAAACGTTTTTTTGTATTTTTGCAGGAAATTAACGAAAAACGAAAAAATGCAACGCGACGAACAAATTTTTGACCTTATACTAGAGGAACAAGACAGACAAATTCACGGATTAGAACTTATCGCTTCAGAGAATTTTGTAAGTGATGAGGTAATGGAAGCAGCTGGTTCTGTTTTAACTAACAAATATGCCGAAGGATATCCTGGCAAAAGATACTACGGAGGTTGTGAAGTAGTTGACGTTATTGAGCAAATTGCAATCGACAGAGCTAAAGAATTATTTGGTGCTGAATATGCAAACGTTCAGCCTCACTCAGGATCTCAGGCCAATACAGCAGTTTACCATGCGTGTTTAAATCCTGGTGATACTATATTAGGTTTCGACTTATCTCACGGTGGTCACCTGACTCACGGTTCTCCTGTAAACTTTTCAGGTCGTTTATACCGTCCAGTTTTTTATGGTGTAGATGCTGAGACTGGTCGTTTAGACTACGATAAAATTCAGGAAATTGCAACTAAAGAGCAGCCAAAATTAATCATCGCAGGAGCATCAGCGTATTCTCGTGATATGGATTTTGAGCGTTTCAGAGTAATTGCTGACAGCGTTGGAGCTATTTTGTTTGCTGATATTTCACATCCTGCAGGTCTTATTGCGAAAGGATTAATGAATGACCCAATTCCTCATTGTCATATTGTTTCTACAACAACTCATAAAACTTTGCGCGGACCACGTGGAGGTTTGATCTTGATGGGTAAAGATTTCGAAAACCCACAAGGATTAAAAACTCCAAAAGGAGAAATCAGAATGATGTCATCTTTATTAGATCTTGCTGTTTTCCCTGGAAACCAAGGAGGACCTTTAATGCACATTATCGCTGCTAAAGCGGTTGCTTTTGGTGAAGCATTAAAAGATGAGTTCTTTACTTATGCTATGCAATTGCAAAAAAATGCAAACGCTATGGCAGATGCTTTTGTAAAAAGAGGATACCAAATTATTTCTGGCGGAACTGATAACCATATGATGCTTATTGACTTAAGAAATAAAAATATTTCTGGTAAAGAAGCTGAAAATGCATTAGTAAAAGCAGAAATCACTGTAAATAAAAATATGGTTCCATTTGATGATAAATCACCATTTGTAACTTCAGGAATTCGTGTAGGAACAGCTGCAATCACAACTCGTGGTTTAGTTGAAGAAGACATGGAAACTATCGTAGCACTTATCGATAAAGTATTAGCTGATCATACAAATGAAGCAGTTATTGAAGAAGTAGCTAACGAAGTAAACGAAATGATGAGCGAAAGACCGATTTTCGTATATTAATTAAGATAAGTCTTAAAGTTTTAAAATCGAAAGTCAAAAGTCTTATTTTGACTTTCGATTTTTGCTTTTATAACTCATAACTTTTAACTCATAACTTTAGAAATGGGCGTATTAAGATTACAATTGCCAACAGACCCAAGATGGGTAAATATAGTAGAAAAAAATATTGAAGAAATACTGACAGATCACGCTTGGTGCGAACAAAAAGCAGCAACAAACGCGATTACTATTATTACCAATAACTCTGAACATCAGGATTTGGTAAAAGATTTATTGGCTTTAGCCAAAGAAGAAATCGATCATTTTGAGCAGGTTCACAATATCATCATCAAAAGAGGATTAAAACTAGGCCGCGAACGCAAAGACGATTATGTAAATGAATTGTATTTATATATGAAGAAAAGCGGAGATGGCAGCAGAGTCTCAGGTTTAGTCGAAAGATTACTCTTTTCAGCAATGATCGAAGCCAGAAGCTGCGAACGTTTCAAAGTTTTATCTGAAAATATTCAGGACGAAGAATTAGCTGTTTTTTATAGAGAATTAATGGAAAGCGAAGCAGGACATTACACTACTTTCATCACTTACGCCAGAAAATACGGAGTAGGAATCGATGTTGAAAAACGTTGGAGAGAATGGTTAGCCTATGAAGAATCGATCATTACCAATTACGGAAAAGGAGAAACGATTCATGGATAGTGAAATTAAAATTCCAATTTTTAAAATTCCAAATTCCAAAATTAAAGAAAGCTTTGTGAATCTCAGTGCATTCTCGGTGAATCTCTGTGAAATAAAAAAGTAGAGGAAATAAAAATCCGTATCAATCCGTGTTTTCGCGATAGCGAATCCGTGTTATCCGTGGCCAAAATTAAGCGCAAAGTTTTAATAATCTAAAATCCAAAATCAGCAATCTAAAATTCCTTATATTTGAGAGTAACCAAAACTTAAAGCCATGAGAATTGAAACAGATCTGAAATTAGGGTTTAAAGATGTAATGATTCGACCAAAAAGATCTACACTAAAAAGCAGATCTGAAGTCTCGCTGGAGCGAAATTTTAAATTTTTGCATTCTACCACAATCTGGACAGGAATTCCTATTATAGCAGCCAATATGGATACGGTGGGGACTTTTGAAATGGCACAGGTTCTGGCTAAAGAAAAGCTTTTTACAGCAATTCATAAGCATTATTCATTAGAAGAATGGAATGATTTCCTGAAAAATGTCACACCTGATTTTTACGATTATATCGCTATTAGTACAGGAACAGGAAAAGAAGATTTTGCTAAAATCAGCCAAATTATAACTGCAAATCCTTTGCTTAAATTTATTTGTATTGATGTAGCAAACGGTTATTCAGAACATTTTGTTCAGTTTTTAAAACAAACCCGAAAACAATTTCCTGATAAAGTCATTATTGCCGGAAATGTTGTGACAGGGGAAATGGTCGAAGAACTATTATTGGCTGGAGCCGATATCGTAAAAGTGGGAATTGGTCCTGGTTCAGTTTGTACAACGCGTGTAAAAACAGGCGTAGGATATCCGCAACTTTCGGCGATTATAGAATGCGCCGATGCTGCGCATGGATTAGGCGGACATATTATAAGCGATGGCGGATGTAAAACTCCCGGAGATGTTGCTAAAGCTTTTGGTGCAGGCTCAGATTTTGTTATGTTGGGCGGAATGCTTGCAGGGCATACTGAAAGTGGAGGAGAACTGATCGAAATAAACGGCGAAAAATTCAAACAATTTTACGGAATGAGTTCTACAACGGCAATGGATAAATATGTTGGAGGAGTTGCAGAATACAGAGCCAGCGAAGGAAAAACAGTTCAGGTTCCTTATAAAGGTCAGGCTATTAATACAGTTTTAGACATTTTAGGAGGTTTACGAAGCACATGTACTTATGTAGGCGCTTCGAGATTAAAAGAATTGACAAAACGAACGACTTTTATCCGCGTAAGCGAACAGGAAAATCAAATTTTTACTAAATAATAAAAAGCATTTTACATAGAATTATGATTACGATTACAGCAGCAACCATAAACGATATTAAGCAAATTCAGAATATAGTAAATATTACATGGCCAATTACTTACGGTGAAATCCTATCAAAAGAACAATTGGATTATATGTTGGGTCTTTTTTATTCTACTGAAGCTTTAAACGAACAATACAATAAAAAAATACAATTATTTTATATGATTGATGAAGATGAAACTAATATAGGTTTTGTCGGAATTGAACATCATTATAACGAAGAAGCAATAACTAAAATCCATAAAATATATCTTTTGCCGGAAACACAAGGAAAAGGAATTGGTAAAAAAGTTATTGACAAAATTGGAAAATTAGCTTTGGAAAATAATTCAACAGCCTTATTCTTAAATGTAAATCGATTTAATTCGGCTCTGGGTTTTTATAAAAAAATAGGCTTTGAAATCATTGATGAAGTAAATATCAATATTGGAAATGGTTATTTGATGGAAGATTATGTAATGAAGAAAAAGCTGTGATTTTTTAATTTTTTATGTGTTCGATTCGTTTGTAGATTTGGCGTTGAATAGATTTAAAAAGTTAAAAATAAATACAAAATAAATGAGGTATATCGCAATAGTATTTTTGTTCATAATTTCAATTTTTAGTTGTGAAAGTTCAGCGCAATCAATAAATATTCCTGATCAAATTAAAGTTTCAAACATTGAAAATAAAGTAAATGTAAAAGGCACAAAAATATTGATAAATGAATCTAAAGATTATATATATTATAATGAGTTAAAAAGATTTCAAAAAGATTCGAAAAATTATTTTCAAGTTATTGAAATTCCAAACCAAGACTATCATAAGTCTGTTATTAAAATAAGTAATAAAATTGATGAGCTAGAAAAGCAAGGCGGAAGAACAAGAGTAAAGAAAGAATTAAAATTAGGACTTTATGATGCTTATTTTGTTCTTGCTCCTCAAAATAATGATTCAGAGCAAATAATTCTTGCCTTTGGAGATACTTCTTTTTCAGTTTTAGTTATGGGAGTTTTTCCAAATGATGAAAAAGAAAGAAAGGAAATAACAGATTTAGTTTTAAGTACATATTATGATAAGAATATCAAAGTAAATATTAGTGATAATTTATTTTATGATGTTGATTTAAAAAAATCAGAATTTGAGTTATTAAATGTCATGAGTAATTTTGGTACATATACTATTGGTAAAGAACAATTAGTTGGTAATGGGATCTACATAAATAATTTTTTAATTGGAGTTTTACCCAATAATCTTAATGGCTTTGATTTAAAAACTTACAGTGATAAATTGATATATAAATATGGAAATAATATTTATAAAGAGAAAAATATTAAAATAAAGGTGATCTCTGAAGAAAAATGTAAAGAAGGTGTAAATGAAATTATAAAAGTTGAAATGTCTGGGGTTTTTGAAGGAAAAGAATTAAAAATGTATCAGTATATAAAGCAAACACCAAAAGGTATAATTCAATTTTTAGGAACTGACATATCAAAAAAATATACTCATTTTAGTGAGTACACAAAAATCGCTGAAAGTATAAAGATAAAATAGTACAATAAATAGGATAAATTTCCCAAGTAAAAAATATTAATCAAGAGTCAGTTTTATAACTGGCTTTTTTTATTTTTTTAACTCACAATCACATCATGCTTAAACAGTAAACCTTTTAATTCTTTCAAAGCAAAAACAGCTTTTTTTAGTTTAGTTTTTGATGGATCAATGGTGTAGTTATAACTCGTTTTAAAATCGGCTTTGTTAGCGATGGCTTTATCAAATTCTGAGCGGTATAAATCGCAATGATCAAAAAAAACGCTTGTAAGATCTGTAGCCATAAAATCCACTGCAATTAAGCTACAATTGGTAAACGTAGTTCCTTTGATCTTTAAGGTATAAAACTTCGAAAAATCCAGAATGCAATCATAAAAATGAACTTCAAAAATGAGTTTGTCGCACATGGCAAAATTCACTTCTTTGATTTCGCATCGGTTAAAAGTTGCTGTTCTAAAAGAGACATAATTTATTTTAGCCTCATTAAAAATACAATCGTTAAAAACACAATCAATAAAAGTAACGGCTAAAAAAGTACAGGCCGAAAAATTACAATTATTGAAAACGCAACATTCAAAATCCTTAAAATTCACATCATCTCTACCATAAGTAATGGTATCGTATTCTTTATCAAGGAAATATTCAGACTCTTTTTTCAAGGTAATTTTTGATGATTATTTGAGGGTGAAAAGATAATAATTACGTTGCATTAATTATCTACAAAATGGTGTTAATTTTTTAGTTTTAAAGAGGAATTTTTTTCAGGAAAACAGGCCGGTTAAGATTGTATTTGTTCTAAATTAAGACGGTTTTTACTCATGGTTTTTTTATGAATATGATATTTTTAAGGATTTAAAATGATAAGTGTTTAATTTTAAGGTTTTATTTTTGTAAAAAATTATTGATTTTTAATTTGAAATGTTTTATTATAATAGTATTTCGCAGTAGCTTTACAGTGATTTTTTAAGTTAAAACGTAACACATATATTATATGGGATCAACAAGAAAAGAACATGATTTTTTAGGAGAATTAGATATTCCGAATCATTTGTATTATGGTATCCAAACTTTCAGGGCTGTAGAGAATTTTAATATTACAGGAATTCCAATTTCGAAAGAACCTTTATTTATTAAAGCTTTAGGCTATGTAAAAAAAGCAGCAGCTTTGGCTAATAAAGATTGTGGTGCACTTGATCCAAAAATTGCCGAAGCCATCTGTTACGGAAGTGATCAGGTTATTGCTGGTAAATTCGATCAGGAATTTGTGAGCGATTTAATTCAGGGTGGCGCAGGAACCTCGGTAAATATGAATGTAAATGAGGTAATTGCCAATATTGGTCTGGAATATCTGGGACATAAAAAAGGAGATTACAATTTTTTGCACCCCAATAATCATGTCAATTGTTCCCAATCTACAAACGATGCTTATCCATCGGCATTTAGAATTGCGCTTTATATGAAAATGGAAAGCTTTATTAAAACATTAGAAGGTTTAGAAGTTGCTTTTGCTGCAAAAGGACAAGAATTTAAAAGCGTTCTTAAAATGGGAAGAACCCAATTGCAAGATGCAGTTCCGATGACTTTAGGGCAAGAATTTAAATCGTATGCCACTACAATAGGCGAAGATGTTAGAAGATTAAAAGAAGCTCAGAGTTTGGTTCTCGAAATCAATATGGGAGCAACCGCAATTGGTACAAGAGTAAACGCACCTGAAGGATATCCTGAAATTTGCGTGAACTATTTAGCCAAAGAAGTTGGTATTCCGTTGACACTTTCTCCTGATTTAATCGAAGCTACAGTAGATACAGGAGCTTACGTTCAAATTATGGGAACATTAAAAAGAACAGCAGTAAAAATTTCTAAAATCTGCAACGATTTACGATTATTGAGCTCGGGACCAAGAACAGGTTTCAACGAAATCAATTTGCCTGCACGTCAGCCAGGATCTTCTATCATGCCGGGAAAAGTAAATCCTGTAATTCCAGAGGTAGTAAACCAGACTTGTTTTTATGTAATAGGTCAGGATTTAACGGTTACTATGGCGGCTGAAGCGGGACAATTGCAGTTGAACGTAATGGAGCCTGTAATCGCTTTTGCGATGTTTACTTCATTAGATTATCTTTCGAACGCGATTCAGACTTTGATTGATAAATGTATCATTGGAATTACCGCAAATACAGATCATTGTTACAATTTGGTAATGAACAGCATTGGGATTGTAACACAATTGAATCCAATTTTAGGTTACGAAGTAAGTGCCAGTATCGCGGGAGAAGCTTTAAAAATGAATAAAAGTGTTCATGACATTGTTGTAGTAGAGAGAAAACTAATCACACAGGAAAAATGGGATGAAATTTACTCACTAGATAACCTTATCAATCCAAAATTTATCACGAAATAAGAAAAAAGACTTATAAGTTTATAAGGCTGTCAATTGTATTGACGGCTTTTTTTATGTTTTAGAATTTTGTTTTTTATTAAAATTGAATTGTAAAACGTTGGAAATAAGATGTATATTTACGTGAGGATTGAATGTTATTTCGAAAAATTAAAACTTTCAGATGATAAAATTTTTAAAAAATAATTATTTTCATCATTATAAAATCTTAGGGTTAGTCTTTTTTATTTCATTTAAAACGATAGCACAAACAGAAAATGTTAATCCGAAATTATGTCCCACAAGAACCATTTTAGAAATCTTCAAAAAGAAAGATTCTGCATCTGTAGCTAAACCTTCAAAAAACAACTTTTTTCTTGTTATTCCGGCAATTGGCTCTCAGCCTGCAACCGGATTTTTTTTTGGTGCAGTAGCGCAATATACTTTCAAAGGAAAACTAGAATCAGATAAATACTCCATCGCAAATCTGGGGATAACCTATACCACAAAGAAACAATGGCTGGTAAATGTCAAGAATAATATCTTGCTCAATAACAACAAGATTTTTTTAAGCGGAGATTATCGTCTATATATTTTTTCTCAGCCAAATTACGGGCTAGGAACAGATATAATCCCACACCACAGCAAGGAGAACAATTTTAGCATCGATTCGCTAGCGCAGCCTATGGATTATGATTATTTTAAGTTTCACCAAACCGTTTCTTTTGAAGTGTATAAAAATTTTTATGTAGGCGGAGGAATAAATCTCGACTGGTATGCCAGTATAAAAGATAAAGATCTGGATGTAGAAAATGGAAAATATACTTATCATTATAATTACAGTCAAAAACACGGATTTAATGATTTAGAATATTTTTTAAGTGGTGTGAGCCTCAATTTAGTATACGATTCCAGAGACAATCAGGTAAATTCTACCCGCGGTTGGTTTGCTAATATCAATTATCGTTTTAATCCTGTTTTGTTTAATAATCAGGAATATAGTAATGTTTTATACGCTGAATATCGCCATTTCATACCCCTTTCGAGCAAAAATGAAAGATACATTTTAGCACTTTGGGCTTACGGACAATTTATAACCAGAGGAAAAGTTCCGTACCTGAATTTGCCTGCAATAGGCTGGGATCAGCGAAGTCGAAGCGGAGAAGGTTATACACAAGGATTATTTCGAGGAAACGGTTTAGTCTATCTTTCAACCGAATTCAGGTTTCCAATTACCTGTGACCAGATGATAAGCGGTACCGTTTTTACCAACTTTGTTACGGCAAGTAATGTAGATAATAATATTTCCTTATTCAAGTCAATTCAGCCAGCGGCGGGTCTTGGCTTGCGCATTTTGATCGATAAAAAAACACGAACCAATTTGATTGTAGATTATGCCTGGGGGAATAATTCAAAAGGATTTTATCTAAATGCTGGCGAAACATTTTAAATTGTAAATTGATGTATGTTACATTGTTGTGAGTTCTATGTACGAATTTTATCTTAAAAAAAAACATTAATTTTTATAAGGGAAAAACTTAAATTTGGAATTCATTTAACTTTCAAAAACAAACATTATGAAACAGTACGTTTTTTTTTGGTTCTTTTCCCGTCGGTGATAGGAGCGAACGCACAATATGCAAGGTCTTTTTCTCTTAATTTGTATGGTGGTTATAACTTTTCAGATAAGTTAGATTATGACGGTTATTCTGCAACGATTGAAGATGGTTTTCAATACGGTGCAGGATTTGAGTATTTCTGTTCGACAAATAACTCAGTTGAGTTAAAGTATTTAAGAACAGATGTCAAAATACCATTAGATGACCCCTTAGGAAATCAGTTAAATGCAGGTAAAGACAAAGGAGCATTTAACTTTATCCTTGCAGATTTCACCCATTATTTTGATACAGGATCAAATTTATTGCCTTATCTGGGGGCTGGTGCCAGGGTTAGTATTCTCGAAACGCCTCAGAGCGGCAGTGGAACTTATTTTGCCTGGGATATAAAAGGTGGCGTAAAAATCAAAACTGCTTAATCAGTTTCTGTAAATATCAATGCTTATTTACAATCGATGTCAGCAGCCGTTGGAGATAGTTACTATTGGTCCTATTATTTTGGTCCGGTTGCAGTTCAGGATCATGTAAGTACATATCAGTTTGGTTTAGGTGCTGTGTTGAGTTTTAACTTTAAAAACTAATTTAATCCCCCTATAAATCATCCTTAAAAATATAAAAGCATTCACTATTTGTGAGTGCTTTTTTTATGGTTGCTAAAAGCTATTGTTCATAATTAAATCATAATTTATAACTATTGTGATTTATATTTTTAAACTCAATCCCTATTTTTGTTTTTCATACCACTTAATAATATGAAATTACTTATAGTCGAAGACGAACCAAATCTTTTATCTATTTTACGTAAAGGATTTGCTGAAAACAACAACGAAGTTAGTGTCGCAATGGATGGGAAAACAGCCCTGGAAATGCTTCATAATTATAATTTTGATGTTGTAATCTTAGACGTAATGTTACCGGATATTAACGGAATTGAAATTTGCAGACGACTGCGTGCCAGCAAGAATTTTGTGCCTGTTTTGCTTTTAACAGCTCTTGGAACTTCAGAAAATATTGTAACCGGACTTAACGCCGGTGCCGATGATTATTTGGTTAAGCCTTTTAAATTTGGGGAACTTGACGCAAGGGTAAATGCATTGCACAGAAGAGCACATCAGGAAACAGAAAGGATCGACAGTATTACGGTAGGCGATTTAGAAATAAATGCCCGCGCTAAAACGGTAAAAAGAGAGGGAGAATCTATTGTTTTAACTGCCAAAGAGTTTAAATTACTGTATTATTTAGCTAAAAATAGCGGTCAGATTGTTTCGCGTGATCAAATCTTAGATAATGTCTGGGATATTAATTTTGATATGAATACCAATGTTGTTGACGTGTATATTACCTATCTGCGCAAAAAAATAGATAAACCTTTTGCCACCAAACTTATTCATACCATGAAAGGTTTGGGTTATGTTATAAAACCATAAAATGGATATAAGAAAAAAAATTACTTTTACTTATGTAGCTCTTTCCAGCTTTAGTACACTATTGTTGTGTATTATTGTCTTTGTCTTGTTTCAGGATAACAATCGTTATCATTTCTTAAAACGATTAGAAGACAGGGCCAAAATTGTAGCTTCAATTCATTTTCAAAATGATCCTGAAAAAATCAAGTATTATAAAAACCTGAAAAAAGACGGACTGGAAGAACTTATAGAAGAAGAAGAATTTGTTCTTAAAATAAACAGCGCCAATAGTTTTGATTACAATACCAACTTAAATTTACCCAATGAATTTTATACCAATGTTCTAAAATCAGGAGAAGATTATTTTGAAAAAGATAACAAATATTATTTAGGACAGGTTTTTACAGAAAGAAGTCAAAGATACATTGTAATTGTGGGAGCAAGGGATCAAAAAGGCCCTACAACGACAATTTATATTGTAAAAATCATGCTTTTTGGCGGTATCGGATTTATATTTCTGGCTTTTTTCTTAGGGCGCTTTCTTGCAAAACGAGTAATTAATCCCGTAGCAAGAATTACCAAAGAAGTAAATAGAATTAGTGCTTCTAATCTTCATAACCGATTGCCGGAAGTAAAAAACTCAGACGAAATCTCAGATCTTACTGAAACATTCAATGATATGCTGGACCGTTTAGAAACCTCTTTTGAGATTCAGGCCAATTTTATCAACAACGCTTCGCACGAATTAAAAACGCCAATAACCACCATTATTGCTGAGTCTGAAATTATGCTTCTTAAAGAACGCGAAGTATCAGAATATATTCAGTCATTAGAAAATATTTACAGCCAGGCTTCAAAATTAGGAAACCTTACAGAAAGCCTGCTAAAACTTACTCAAACCGGTTACGACGGTAAAAAGCAAGTATTGGATATCGCGAGAATCGACGAATTATTAATGGATGTAAAATCAGATTTAGATAAAATTTATCCTGATAATCGTGTGAGTATGAAATTTAATTTCGCTCCAAACGATTCTAATCTATTATTAATTCCGTGCAATAAACCTCTTTTAGAACTGGCAATTAATAATATTGTTACCAATGGCGTGAAGTATTCTGATAATAATGAAGTCTTTGTAACGCTTTCTGCCAATCAGGAAATGATTAAAATAGCGATTAACGATATTGGTATTGGTATTCCTCCCGAAGATATTCCGCATTTGTATGAGCCTTTCTTTAGAGGAAAAATAGCCACTAAATATATAGGGTATGGTTTAGGGCTTCCTTTGGCCTCAAAAATCATTCGCATGCACGATGGTGAAATACAAGTACAGTCAGAACAAAATAAAGGGACTATTGTAACTATTGTTTTTAATAAATCAAAAATCAAAAAGAACAACATTAAAAATTCTAATGTTGAATCTTAGAAAGTTCTAATTTTATATTAAGTCCTTTCTAATTTTAGGGAAGTTATTTTGTATGTATAAACTAAACGATTATACTTATGAAAAATTTCCTTATACCTACGACTTTAAAAGATGATACTATTTGCGCTGTAAAATCAGCAGTAAGCCAGGCAAAATCATCAGGTTGCGAAATCATTTTAATGATGGTTGCTGATGCCCCGGATACTTTTTCTTCTTCAGGCTATTTGCGCGAAATGCGTACCGGACTTACACCTAGTCAGGAAATAGTACTTGATACTTGTCGCTATATTATCGAGCATACTCCAAATTGTAAAATAAAAGTACAAAACCAGTACGGCCTTTCATCTCCAATTTTCAAACGCATTATAGATGTTTTCTCTGTAAAATTGGTCATTCTTACACACTCTTATAAACAAGAAACAAAACGAATTCACCAATATTTGATTCAGTTGGCAGCCAACCAAAAATGTCCAATATTGCATTTAGGAACAGAGCAATACAAAGAAGACTTTAATAAAGCGCTTTATATCGAAAATGCCCGTGCCAATATGCATGTAAAAGATGTTCAGCAATTTTTGAATGAGAACTTTTCATTTGAAATTGTAAGCCAGACAGCCAACTTCGATGACAACTACGAAAAATTCGCTCCTTATTTATCCGAAGCAATCTCAAAATACGATATCGATTTGCTGGTAGAAACCCGTAAAGGAGAGAAAATCAAATTCAAAAAAGTAAAAAAAGAAGATATGAACGAGAGATTAGGACTTCCGGTTTTATCTCTTTACGAAGAAATGGCGTAAGACCAATTGCCGTCGAAAAATATATAAGTTTAATTTAAAACCGAAAATATGTTATTAAAGAAAAGAATACCAATGAAGTACGTTCTCGGGAAAATTAAAGTAGAAATTAGTTTAGTATTGGCTTATACCATACTATTTGAAGTTTTTCACAATTATTTCATCAACCTTCCTGTAGATATCCCAATTGCAATTCCAACAATGATTGGAACCATTATATCCTTATTATTGGCTTTCAAGTCGAATCAGGCTTATGACAGATGGTGGGAAGCCCGAATTGTTTGGGGAGCGATTGTAAATGATTCCAGAACATTGATCAGGCAAGTACTGACCTTTTATAAAGACCCTAATTTTTCTGTAGAAGCAAATGAGTTCAAAGAAAATTTTGCCAAACGACAAATCGCATGGTGTTATAGTTTAGGCGAGTCTTTACGAAATAAAGATGCCATAAAACCGCTTGAAGGTTTGATAAGCGACGAAGAATTGCGCTTTGTAAAGAACCATCAAAACATACCTAATGCCATTTTATTGTTGCACGCAAGAGATCTTCGAAATGCAAAAAATGATAAACGTATCAATATGTATCAGCAGGTGGAAATTGATAATACTTTGTCAAGATTATGTGATGAAATGGGGAAATGCGAGAGGATCAAAAACACCATTTTCCCAACGACTTACAGCATGTACATCAGATTGACATTGTGTTTGTTTATTTTATTACTGCCTTTTGGATTAATTAGTGTATTGAGCTGGTTTGCAATTCCGTTAATTACAGCTATCGCAGCCGCTTTCTTTTTGATCGAAAGAATGGCGATTCATTTGCAGGATCCATTCGAAAACAGAGCTACAGATACCCCTGTAACCACTATTGCCAATACTATTGAAAGAAATATAACTCAGATGATGAATGAATACCAAAGCGAATTTGATATTATCAACGAGTTTCATCTTCAGCCTGAGCCTAAAAAAGCGGAAAACAACGCTTATTTTGTTTTATAATTAAAATTGATTTTGGTTTCTCAATTTGTTAGCTGGACAACGTTTCATACCCGTTGTCCGGCTTTTTTTATGGGGTATTTGGATTTCTTTAAACTAAACTTCTTGTATGATCCTTCGTTGAGGATAACAAAACAAAAAATCTGTGTAGATCTGTGTTTTTGCGAAGCAAATCCTTGCAATCAGTGTACCATCACAAAGATTGTCGAGTTTCGTGTAGTTTATTATCATCGATGAAGCAGTCTTCCTAAAATTTGTATAGATTCTCTCAATTCATAAGTCCACACCAATCCGAAACTCAATCGCATACAATTCGAAAATTGATCCTGAAAAGAGAAAATTCTTCCCGGTGCGATACTAATCTTGTGTTGCATCGCCAAATGATAAAAAGCCGCCGTATCAACACTTTTATCCAACTCGATCCAAAGAAAAAATCCCCCTTGTGGCTGACTCACCTTGGTTCCTTTCGGGAAAGATTCCAAAACCGTATTGATATAATTATTACAATTATGATTCAGGATCTGACGTATTTTACGAAGATGGTTTTCATAACGTCCATTTTTCAGAAAATCCCCCACAACCTGATGCGTAATAGTAGGAGAGGAGAGCGTATGGTAAATTTTGTTGCGTAATATTTCTTTTTTAAATTTTCCCGGCGAAACCCAGCCCACACGATAACCCGGCGCCAGCGTTTTAGAAACCGAACTGCAGCAAAGTACAATACCACTTTCGTCATAGGTTTTACAATTCGTTGGTCGGCTTGTGCCAAAGTACAAATCGCCGTGAATATCATCTTCGATTAGGGGAATATTATAAAACTCCATCAACTTAACGACTTCTATTTTATGTTCCGCCGGCATCATACTCCCTGACGGATTACTAAAATTACTCATTAATAGACAAAGCTTCACTTTTTTAGATGAAAGCGCTTTTTTCAATGCTTCCAGTTCTATTCCGGTTGTCATATTGGTAGGTAATTCCATAATGTACAATCCTAATGATTTGGCCAGTTGCAAAATACCAAAATAAGCAGGACTTTCAGTAATAATGGTATCTCCAGGTTGGGTCAGTGTCATCAAACAATGCGAAATCGCACTTGTGCATCCCGGCATGGTAATAATATCTTCTTCAGATAATGATCCGCCCCAGGTAAAAGACCATCGAGCAATTTCCCGTCTTAAATTCGGATTACCTTTTACCTGTTCGTAACTAGTGCCGCTATTAGGAAGTTGTCGCATTGCCTGAACCATTCCCTTATTTAACTTCGCAATAGGAAGAAGCTCATTCGACGGAAAACCCAAAGAAAGCATCGTAATATCAGGATCCGTCATATTACCATACACCTGATCGATTAAATCTTCGCGGTCAACATTGACACATTTTAAAATAGGACTGCTTGGTGAAGGCTCAGGAATCGCTCTGGCGGAAATATTGCTCACATAATAACCGGATTGCGGTCGCGATTCAATCAACGATCTGCTTTCGATTTCGTAATACGCTTTACTTACTGTGCTCATGCTGTAACCTGTTTCGGCGCAGACTTCGCGTATCGATGGGAGTTTGTCACCAACATTCAAAACGCCGGATTTTATTTGCTTCTCAATACGGTCCGCATATTGCATGTATAAGTAATTTGAATTTTTCATTAGCAGATGATAATATTTGTTTTTTAGCGGAATATGGTATTCTTCATTTCAGTTTATTTAGTATCAAATGCGAATCAAGAGTTGGATGTGCCGTTAGGCACTATATGTTGGTAGAAAACAGAATTAAGAATAATTTTAGCGTGCCGTAGGTACGCAATAGTTATCATTTTGTTGCATACCTACGGCACGCCAAGGTATTCCGAAACTAATTTCTATCAATATTTAGTGCTTAACGGAATGAATTACAGGCTTTCATCCCCCGTGATTGGCCGCTCAAAACAATTTCATGAAAAAAAAACTGTTATGGTGCAATTTACAAAAACTGTATCTGTATTGCTGTTTTATTTTTTAGAAATTTGCTTTAATAGAAAATTAAACAAAAAGAACTTCGTGAAAACAACAAAATACTACATAGCTGCCATTACTTGTTTTGTAATCTGGGGATTTTTTAGTTTGGTTTTAAAGCCAATACATGACTATGCCTCGTTGGACATTTTATTCTATCGTGTTTTTAGCTGTAGTATTCTAATGTTGTTGATTGCTTTTGTTTTTAAAAGAAAAAAAATAAAAGAAGCAGTCGAAACTTTTAAATTAATGCCAAAATATGAGAAACGAAAAACATTATTATTAAATATTGGCGGAAGCGTATTTCTAATGGCAAATTGGTTTACATTTATTTATGTTATGAACCACGTTAGCGTAAAAGCGACCTCTTTAGCATATTTGGTTTGTCCTATTTTAACCACTTTATTGGCTTATTTTATTTTACATGAAAAATTAAGCAAAACCCAATGGATTGCTGTTGGATTGAGTATTTCTGGTTGTTTACTTTTATCATATGCCAACATTATGGATATGCTTTTTAGCATTATTATAGGTTCTACATATGCATCTTATCTGGTAAGTCAAAGAGTTAATAAAGGTTTTGATAAATTTATAATTCTAACATTTCATATTACTTTGGCGGCATTGTTTTTATTGCCTTTTTACCCAATTTACAGCGGGCCCGTTCCAACCGAGTTTAAATTCTATTTCTGTATAGAAACCATTGCGATTTTATTCACGATTTTTCCGCTATTTCTTAATTTATATGCACTTTCAGGGATTAATTCTTCAACCGTAGGAATGCTTTTAAATATTAACCCCATGATTGCTTTTCTATTGGCTATGTTTCTGTACAAAGAACAGTTCGGATTAATACAGATTATAGCGTACGGAATTGTTTTTCTGGCCGTTTTGGTTTTCAATTCACATCATATTTTTGCCATGAAGCAAAAGTTTGTCACAATATCCAAAGATTCTAAAATAACGTGAGGTTTTTTATATTTTTTATTGGTTTAAAATATAAATTACCAGAATCTTAACAGGATGTTTAAACAGGAATGACTATTTTCATTCCTGTTTTTTTATGCAATAAAATGGATAAAAAAAAATGCCACAGATTTCACAGATTAAAAGGATTAGTTTCTGTGTCTTAAAAATAGCCACGAGGCGAGCGATAGCGAACAGGCGAAGCAATTCACATTTTTTTAAATCCATTTACGCAATCATTGTGAATTCGTGGCTAAAAAAAAACTTTTTAATCTGTGAAATCTGTGGCAAAAAAACAAATACAAACTGAACAAACTATTTATATGAAAAATACCAAACTCCAAGCCTTTATTCCGTTATTTTATTTAGTGTGGTCTGATGATTTACTGACTCAAAAAGAGTTTACTACGATTCAGAAATTTATCAACGACCTGACCTGGCTTTCGCCCGAAGAAAAACAACAATTAGTCTCAAGATTAGATATTTCGAATCCGCCTTCGCGAAATGAACTCACCCAATGGAAACTGGATATCGAAAACAGCATCCAGAATAAAGCCGATATAAAATCCATTTTTGACATTGCAGTGGCCCTTTCAGAAAAAGATGTAGATATTTCGAAGCTGCAATCTGATTTTATAAAATTAGAGAACGATCTCGGAATTCTGGGCGAAGAAGCACTTCAGAACTTTAAAATAAAATCAGGTTCATTTACCGCTAATTCCCAAACCAATGCCGATTTCGATATTCAGAAAATAACGGACATTTTAAATGGTAAAGAAGCGGCTATTATCAATAAAGTAAAATCGGTGATTTCAAGGCCTGAATTTGCTTATGAAACTTCTACAGATATCAATGTATACCGCCAAACCGTATACAATTGGTGTAAAATCCTGGCCGATGAAAATCTTGGAAATATGGCCTATCCAAAACAATATGGAGGAGGAGAAAACATAGCCGATTATTTTGCGATTATGGAAACGCTAAGTTACCACGATTTGAGTTTAGTAATCAAATTTGGCGTTCAGTTTGGACTCTGGGGAATGAGCGTTCAGTCGTTAGGGACCGATAAACATTACGCTAAATACTTAAAAGATATTGGAACTTTAAAAATTCCAGGTTGTTTCGCGATGACCGAAACACATCACGGTTCGAATGTAAAAGGTCTTGAAACTACAGCAACCTATAATCATAACGACCAAACTTTTACGATTCATACGCCTAATAAAAATGCCCAAAAAGAATATATTGGTAACGCAGCAGTTCACGGCCAAATGGCCACTGTTTTCGCTAAACTAATTATTGACGGACATGATTATGGCGTAAATGCTTTTGTGGTTCCGCTAAGAGACACCAACGGAAATATCTTAAACGGAATTACCATTGGCGATTGTGGACACAAAATGGGATTAAACGGAGTCGATAACGGAACAATTAGTTTTGACAATGTAGTGATTCCGAAAGAAAATATGCTGGATCGTTTTGCTTCTGTAAATGACAAAGGCGAATTCGAAAGCCCAATTCCGAGTGATAACAGACGTTTTTTTACGATGTTAGGTACTTTGGTTGGAGGCCGAATAGGGATTCCGCGTTCTGCTTTGGCTTCAGCCAAATCCGGATTAACCATTGCCATTCGCTACAGCGATCAACGCCGACAATTTGGACCAGAAGGCGGATCAGAAGTTCCGATTTTAAATTACAGAATGCATCAGCGAAGAATGATTCCGCCTTTGGCTAAAACTTACGCTGTTCATTTTGCTTTGCAATACCTTACGAATCGCTTCCTGAATAAAACCGAAGCCGAAATGCAGGAAATCGAAGCTCTTGCAGCAGGAATGAAATCCTATTCGACCTGGAGTACAAGAGATATTCTGCAGGAATGCCGTGAAGCCATTGGAGGAAAAGGATATTTGTCTGAAAACCGAATCGATGCCTTAAAAAATGACACCGAAATCTATACTACTTTCGAAGGTGATAATACTGTTTTGATGCAATTGGTGGCTAAAAACCGTTTAGCTGAATTCAGAAAATCGTTTGGCGAAATGGGTTCTTTGGGAATCATTAATTATGTATACGAAAATGCAAAAACGGCATTAACAGAGAAAAATCCAATTGCAACCCGAAGAACAGATGATGAACATTTACTGGATTCTGAATTTCATTTACAGGCTTTTATTCATAGAGAAAAAACAATTTTGGCTTCGGCAGCGCGACGCATCAAAAAATTAGTCGACGGAGGTTTAGAGCCTTATGATGCTTTTAATGTTGTACAACATCAAATGATAGATGTCGCTCAGGCGTATTTAGAAAGAGTGGTTTTAGAACAATTTCAACTCGCTATAAAAGACGTAAAAGACATTAAAACAAAAGAAATACTAACCAAACTGAATCAGTTATACGCGCTTTCACAAATAGAAAAAAACAAAGGCTGGTATCTTGAAGACGGTTATATGGAAGCCGTGAAAACCAAAGCAATCCGTAAGATAGTCAATCAGTTGTGTTGGGATATTCGTCCGGATGCCGTTTCATTGGTCAATGCTTTTGATATTCCGGAAAGTTGTTTGGCGGCGCCAATTGCTGTTCGATAAAAAGTAAAGAGTAAAAAGTAAAAAGTAAAGAGTAAAGAGTAAAGAGTAAAGAGTAAAGAGTAAAGAGTAAAGAGTAAAGAGTAAAGAGTAAAGAGAATAGATCTTTGCGGGAACTTTGACAAAGTTTATGGAGGCATTTTGTCATCCCGAGGAACGAGGGATCTCCGCAAGCAGCTCTACAAAGATAAGTATTTTGCATGAAGAGTTACTTGTGGAGATCTCTCGTTCCTAGGCATGCCAATGATTTTGCTCATTTTCAAACCAGAAAAAAAATCCTTTCTAATCCTTTTTAATTTGTGGCAAAAAAAAGCAAAACCACAAAATGATATAAGTATTTTTATATCATTAATAAAATAAATTATAACTACAGCATCGTTTTATTAAAATAACTTGCCTTCTCAAAATCTTTTATATTGATAGAAATTACTGAAACTTCAGGAAGTACTCTATTGAGTTTAGAAACAATTACTTTCGAAAGATTTGCTTTTTGTTCTGTATTTCGACCTTCCATGATATATCCAAAAACATGAATAAAATCTTTTAGGGATTTTCCGTTGTTATAATACGAAAACGGATTAATACGAACCTTAATTTCAGATTCATCAAAAAGACCAGTTGATAATGCTGCATTAAAAACATCCTGCATAATTTCGTCTGCAGACTTTAACCGTATAACGTTTTCTGAGCAATCAATAATAAAATGAGGCATTTGTGTGTGGTTTTAGATTAGAAAAATAGACTTCAACCAAATTTACAAAAATCCTTTTGAGATAATTATGTTTCTGTAGGTTAAATATTCTTTGCTAAGTTTTTACAGGATTTGGTGTTACAAAACTCAAAATTTATGACTTACTAAATAATTCATTTTTGTATCTGCACTTTCTTATATTTGTAGTTCATTATAGCTGTAATTGGTTTGAAAAATTATCTGTTGTTTTTTGTTTCCGTTCTTTTAAGTAGCCCTGTTTATTCATCAGACAGCACCGATACTATTTTAGCAAAGCTAAATGAGGCTTTAAAAAATAAAGCACACTATGTGAGGCTCAAAGAAGAGCGTATTCTGAACTTTAAAAAAATAAAATCTGATGATTTAACTAAGGAACAAGAATACAATTACAACAAAACTTTATATACAGAATACCAAAAATTCAACTCAGATTCGGCTATTTTTTATATCAAAAAGAATCTCAAAATTGCCAGCGATCTTCAAAATAACGAGTTGCTGAACTTAGCCAATCTGCAATTGGTAACCCTTTATTCTTCCTCAGGAAAATACCGCGAATCCGAAGCTATCTTAAAAAGCATTGACAAAAAAACGCTTTCAAAATCGTTACTTCAAACCTATTATATTGCTTATCGTGAGTTTTTTGAGCATTATGCTGCCAATAGTTATGATATCAAATACATTCAGAAAATACGGGAGTACCGTGATTCTTTAGTTGCTGTTTTAGATCCTAATACATTAAATTATCAGATCAATAAAATTCAGCAGGGGATGTCCCAAAAAAAGCTAAAAGTGGCAGAACAACAGTTACTGCAATTATTTGCAAATATTAAGGAAGATAATCCTCAATATGCCATGATTACCTATCTTTTAGGCAGTATTTATGAGGCAAGACATCGGTTAGAACCAAGAAAAAAGTTTTATGCGCTTTCGGCTACTTCGGATCTGAAAAACGCCAATAAAGACAATGCATCACTTCAGGAATTGGCATTGGTTTTTTATGAAATTGGCGATGTAGATATGGCATATAAACTCACACAATCGGCTATCGAAGACGCACTTTATTGCAATGTTCAGTTTCGTACGCTTTTAATGTCAGAAGTTTATTCGATTATCAATACCGTTTATTTAGAGAAAGAAGCCAAGAGAAAAACCGAACTGCAGCTGTATTTGTTATGCATCAGTTTGCTTTCGGCATTTTTGATTGTAGCCGTTATTTACGTTTACAAACAAATGAAAAAAGTATCCAGAATACGTGGAGAACTTTATGAAACGAGTCAAAAATTAGCCGAATTAAACAAAGATATTACAGAAACCAATAATCAGTTGCAGGAACGTAATGCACAGTTATCAGAATCGAATCATATTAAAGAGGAATATATCGCGCATTTTTTCAGTCTTTGCTCGACTTACATCAATAAATTAGAAAATTATCGCATTATACTCAACAAAAAAGCCACAGCCAAACAGTTTGATGAGATTTATAAAATGCTAAAATCAACGACTCTTGTTGATAATGAACTGGAGGAATTGTACAAGAATTTCGATATCATCTTCCTGAATTTGTATCCCACTTTCGTGAAAGATTTCAACGCACTTTTGATTAAGGAAGAACAAATCGTTTTAAAACAAGGAGAATTGCTGAATACTGAACTTCGCATTTTTGCACTAATTCGTTTAGGAATTACCGACAGTGTAAAAATTGCAGCATTCCTTCGTTACTCTTTAAGCACAATTTATAATTATCGAACCAGAGCTCGAAATAAAGCGGCAGTTTCGCGAAATGATTTTGAAGAAATGGTCATGAAAATTGGTTTAATTTCATTGAAAGTATAATTATTTATTTTAAAACCACTACTTTTTTTAGGGGGTGTTTTTGTACAAGTATTTGTAAATCAAATATTTATTTTTTTGTTTCACTACTTTTTTTCATTTGAAAATTAAAAACGAACTATAACGTTTTAGCTTTACAATATTATTAAAAGGTAATAATGACCTTATTACTGCCTTTTAGATTGTACATTAAATGCTTTAATAAATTAATAGTTATGTTTAAAAACGTTAAAACAATTGTTGTTTTACTTTTGTTGAGCTCTATCGGTGTAAACGCACAGAGTAAAATTCCGGTTTATCTAGATGATAAAAAGCCAATTAATGAGCGTGTAGAAGACGCTCTTAAAAGAATGACCACAGAAGAAAAAATTGCCATGATTCATGCGCAGTCAAAATTCAGTTCGCCAGGAGTACCACGTTTAGGAATTCCGGAAAACTGGATGACTGACGGACCTCACGGAATTCGTACCGAAGTAAAATGGGACGAATGGGATCAGGCAGGCTGGACAAACGATTCTTGTATTGCATTTCCGGCTCTTACAGCACTTTCTGCAACCTGGAACAAAGAGTTGTCTTCTTTATATGGTAAATCGATAGGAGAAGAAGCGCGTTACCGTAATAAAAATGTATTGTTAGGACCTGGAGTAAATATCTACAGAACGCCACTAAACGGTCGTAACTTCGAATATATGGGAGAAGATCCTTTTCTTGCTGCCAAGATGGTTGTTCCTTATATTAAAGGTGTACAAGCAAACGGAGTTGCAGCCTGTGTAAAACACTTCGCTTTAAACAATCAGGAAACAAAACGTAACTCAGTAAACGTAGTGGTTGATGACCGTGCTTTATACGAAATCTATTTACCTGCTTTTAAAGCTGCAGTTCAGGAAGGTGATGCCTGGGCCATTATGGGATCTTATAATAAATACAAAGGACAGCAATGTTGTCATAATGAATTTTTATTGAATGATATTCTTCGCGGAGAATGGGGATTCAAAGGTGTTGTAGTTTCAGATTGGGGTGGAGTTAAC
Source organism: Flavobacterium sp. SLB02 (assembly GCF_009664855.1). Lineage (GTDB taxonomy): Bacteria > Bacteroidota > Bacteroidia > Flavobacteriales > Flavobacteriaceae > Flavobacterium. The sequence goes on along the minus strand of NZ_CP045928.1, from coordinate 2,894,252 downwards.
GATACCAAACAATCTATTTTTAATGGTCTTGATATGGAGTTTGGTTCTTGGACTAACGGACTTTCATGGGGAACCAGTAATGCATACGATAACTATTTCTTAGCGAAACCATATTCTGAAATGATTAGAAAAGGGGAAGTTGGAACTAAAGAATTAGACGAAAAAATACGTCGTATTTTACGTTTATCTTTCCTTACTACAATGGATAGAAACCGTCCGTTTGGATCTTTTGGAACACAAGAGCACGCAGATGCAGGTCGTAAAATTGCCGAAGAAGGAATTGTATTGCTTCAAAACAATAATAACATTTTACCAATCAATCTTTCTAACACAAAGAAAATTGTGGTTGTTGGAGAAAATGCGATCAAAATGATGACTGTAGGTGGAGGAAGTTCTTCGCTTAAAGCAAGATACGAAATTACACCTCTTGAAGGATTAAAGAAAAGAATTGGAAACCAGGCTGAAATCGTTTATGCGCGTGGTTATGTTGGAGATCCCAAAAGTGAATATAACGGAGTAGTAGCAAAAGTAAGTCTGGAAGACAAACGTTCTCCGGCAGAATTGACTGCTGAGGCTGTTAAAGTAGCTAAAGATGCTGATATCGTTCTTTTTATTGGAGGATTAAACAAAAGTGACAATCAGGATGCAGAAGGACATGATCGTAAAGAATTAGGCTTACCATATGGTCAGGATAAATTAATTACTGAATTGGTTAAAGTAAATAAAAATGTGGTTTTTGTAAATATTTCAGGAAACGCTGTGGCAATGCCGTGGGTAAAAGAAGTTCCGGGAATTGTACAAGGATGGTTTTTAGGTACAGAAGCAGGAAATGCACTGGCTAATGTTTTGGTTGGAGATGTAAACCCTTCAGGAAAATTATCTTTTACTTTCCCTGTAAAATTAGCGGATAACGGCGCTCATGCTTTAGGAGAATTTCCTGGTGGAGACGAAGTAAAATATAATGAAAGCATTTTTGTAGGTTACCGCTGGGCAGATAAACAAAAAGCGAAACCATTATTCTCTTTTGGTCACGGTTTAAGCTACACGACTTTTGCATACGGAAAAGTAACAGCAGATAAAAAACAAATGTCAAGCAGCGACAAGATTACATTCTCAGTTAATGTAAAAAATACAGGATCAAGAGAAGGTTCTGAGGTTGTTCAGCTTTATATCAGCGATTTAAAATCTTCATTGCCACGTCCAATTAAAGAATTAAAAGGATTTGAGAAAATTTCGCTTAAAGCGGGAGAAGAAAAAACAGTAACTTTTACAGTAGACAAAACAGCTTTAAGCTTTTTTGATGATAAAAAACACGACTGGGTTGCTGAACCGGGAGCTTTTGAAGCAATCGTTGGAGCTTCTTCTACAGATATAAAATCTAAAGTGGGATTCTCACTTCAATAATTTCATTATTTCTAAATTGGTTGGTTGTAAAGCTGCAAGTGTAAAAATTTGCAGCTTTACTTTTAAAATGATTTCACCGTTTGAGAGTTTTACCATTAAGATAGTAAGAAAATTAAGCTTTACGGAACTTTTAAGTTTTACTATTAAGGAAATTAAGTAATGTGTGTAATATGTATTGTGGAATTAAACTCTTCTTTGTTTGCCCTGCGATAAACTTTGAGAACTTTTCGATTATCTATTTAAAGAAAACTATGACTGTTTAGAAAAAATATTATTTTAGCTTACACCAAAAAATAAGAACTAACCTTTAACCACCAAAATATTTTTATGAGCTCAGTTTCTATTGATATTAAACCTAAAAAACATTATGAAATTCTGGACGGCTTGCGAGGGGTTGCAGCGATTTTAGTAGTGATTTTTCACATTTTTGAAGCCCATAACGGAGGGAGCCGCTTTGCACAAATTATCAATCACGGTTATCTCGCCGTAGATTTCTTTTTCCTTTTATCAGGATTTGTTGTAGCATATGCTTACGACGATCGTTGGGGAAAAATGACCCAATGGGAATTTTATAAGCGACGTTTAATTCGTTTACAACCTATGGTTATTATGGGAATGATCATTGGAGCTATTTTCTACTATTTTCAGGCATCCAATCTTTTTCCGTTAATTGCCGGAATGGAAGTTTGGAAAGTGATCCTAACCATGGTAATTGGGTTTACATTACTTCCAATTCCGCCATCATTAGAAATTAGAGGCTGGGGCGAAATGCATCCGCTTAACGGGCCGGCATGGTCATTATTCTTCGAATATATTGCCAATATTTTATATGCTGTATTATTTCGTAAATTTTCGAATAAAGTCCTGGGAATCTTGGTTTTTATATTCGCAGCAATGCTAATTAACTATACTGTTTTTGGACCAAATGGAGATGTAATTGGAGGCTGGTCTTTAAATCTGCAGCAAATGAATGTTGGTTTTACCCGTTTATTATATCCGTTTTTTGCCGGAGTTTTACTTTCAAGATTAGGAAAGTTAATTCACTTAAAAGGCGCTTTCTGGATTTGCAGTATTCTAATTGTGGTTATTTTTTCGATACCAAGAATTGGCGATGAAAATACTTTATGGATGAATGGTTTATACGAATCAGTTGTTATTATTCTTTTCTTTCCTTTAATTGTTGCTATTGGAGCAGGAGGACAGATCAAAAATGCAATTTCTATTAAAATATGCAAAGCTCTTGGCGATATTTCATATCCAATTTATATTATACATTATCCTTTAATTTACTGGTATACTGCCTGGGTAATAGATAATAAAGTTTCTTTGAAAAACGGTTATATGGTGGGAATCGGAGTTTTGGTTTCAAGCATTGTAATTGCCATTTTATGTTTGAAATTCTACGATGAACCCGTACGCAATTGGCTTCAGAATAAATTTCAAAAAAGAAAAGTTTCTTAATAGAGAAGGGACAAAGGTTCAAAGGCTTAGAGGGACAAAGGGGAAACTTTACTACTTTGAACCTTGTAACTCTGAACCTGTATAAAGATCTTGAATTTCTTAATTTTGTTAGTTATAGATATTCAAAAAAGGGATGGAATTTCATGTTTTCATCCCTTTGTTTTTTTTAAAGGGACATAGGTTCAAAGTTACAAAGGTTCAAAGGGGAAAGTCCTAAACACGAAAAATTTTGTCGTTTGAATGTTTGTATTTTTGCATCTCCAAATTTTAATTATCTTATAGATATAAAAAAAGGGATGAAACTTTAAAGTTTCATCCCTTTTGTATTTAGACCACTCTAGAAAAACTTTGTCCCTCTGAGCCTTTGAACCTTTGTCCCTTTTTTTTAAAAAACTTATTCTAAAACCAAAGCTCCCAAAGCTTCTTTGCTAAAACCTTTCAATTCATCCGTTTTACCCGCTTTGATTTTAGCCACCCAATTCGGGTCAGATAAAAGAGGTCTTCCTACAGCAACTAAATCAAAATCGCCTCTGTCGAAACGTCTGTTTAATTCCTCCAGAGAAGTTGGTTGAGAACTTTCTCCTGCAAATGCACCAAAGAAATCACCAGAAAGACCAACAGAACCTACTGTAATAGTTGGCGCTCCGGTTACTTTTTTAGCCCAGCCCGCAAAGTTCAAATCAGATTCTTCGAATTCAGGTTCCCAGAAACGACGTTGAGAACAATGTAAAATATCAACACCAGCATCAACAAAAGGTGTTAACCATGCTTCTAATTCCTGTGGATTTTTAGCCAGTTTATAATTATAATCAGAAGGTTTAAATTGAGAAAAACGCATGATTACAGCAAAATCATTCCCTACTTGTTTTCTGATTTCTTTTACTACTTCAATAGCAAAACGGTTACGTTCCGGAAGTGTTTTTCCACCGTAAATATCCTCACGTAAATTCGTTTCGGCTCTAAAGAACTGATCGATCAAATAACCGTGAGCTCCGTGAATTTCGATCGTATCAAAACCTAATCTTTTAGCATCGGCTGCAGCCTGACCAAAAGCAAGAATGGTATCTTCGATATCTTTTTCAGTCATGGAAACACCATTTCTAAAATCAGGACGGTTTAATCCCGACGGACCTTCAAAAGGAACCGGTGGCACCCATCCAGAATGGTGATTGTCCATAATTCCCATATGCCAAATTTGTGGTCCCATAGCACCTCCGGCAGCGTGAACTTCGTCGATCACTTTTTTCCATCCGTTTAAAGCTAAGTCCCCATGAAAATGCGGCACATTAGCATCATTAGATGATGAAGCTCTGTTGATAACAGTTCCTTCAGATAATATTAAACCAACTTCGCCTTCGGCTCTTTTTTGGTAGTAAGAAGCTACTTCGTCAGTTGGAACTCCGTTTGGAGAAAATGAGCGCGTCATTGGCGCCATTACGATTCTATTTTTAAGATTTAACGTTTTTAAGTTAAATGGCGAAAACAGGTTGTTTGTACTCATAGTAATTTACAAATTAGATTGAATTAAGTTACTGAGTGCTTCAAAGGCACCTTCGTTGCGTTTATAGTAAGTCCATTGTCCAACACGTTTAGATTCTATAAATCCGGCGCGTTGTAAAATAGAGAGATATTCAGAAACAGTCGATTGCGTTAGCCCAGCCTTGGCTTGTATTTGTCCAACGCAAACTCCGTGCTCAAATCCAGCATGCTGGAGCTGATCCGGAAAATTGATTTCAGGCTCTTTTAACCATTCCAGCATTTGCAATCTGGATTTGTTGGAGAGCGCTTTAAAGATTTCTATTGGTTCCATGGCGCAAATATATCGACTTTTCCCGATATACCAATTAAGGAGATAATTATTTAGCAAAAAATTAAGATGGAGAAAAGGAAGTTGTATGAAACAGTGGAGGATTTTAATAAAGAAAAATTATATTTGCTTGTGAAAATTAATCTCACAAAGGCTAACCACAAACTTGTCATTTCGATGGGATAGAAATCACACGCGTGATTCTGCAAATGAGAAAATTGCGAGATAAAAAAAAACAAATCCCCAAATAAATAACTTAATCAAACTATGAAGAAAATTTTACTTATTCTAGGACTTTTATTGTGTATCACAACGACGTCAAAAGCTCAGGTAGTAGGAACAGATGTTGGAGATATTGCTCCTGAAATCGATCTTCCGGATACAAAAGGAAATAATGTGGCACTTTCCTCTTTAAGAGGAGATTTGGTTTTAGTAGACTTTTGGGCATCATGGTGCGGGCCTTGTATCAAAGAACAGCCGCAATTAATAAAATTGAACAATATCTATGCGGGCAAGTTTTCTATTTACAGCGTTTCTATGGATACTAAAAAGCCGCTTTGGCTGGCCGCTATCGCAAAGCAAAAATTGACATGGACACAAGTAAGTGATTTGAAATACTGGAATTCTCCTGTTGTGGGCGATTATATGCTTCAATCTGTACCATTGAACTTTTTAATAGACAAAAACGGAATTATTCTGGCTAAAAATATTCACGGAAAAGCTTTGGAAGAGATGCTTAAAAGTTTGTTGACAGCGCAGTAAAAAAACTGCAAGTAATCAAAACTTTGAGTATATTGCTATTTCAAAAAAAGTGATAACAATAAATGACGATATAATCATGATTCAAAAATCAGCACTACTATTCTTTATTTTGGTTGTGTTTCAGAGTAATGCACAAACAATGGAAACCGTTAATAAAGTGAAAACCTCCTATCAAAGTTGTTTAAACAACGGTAGCGGTATGAAAAATTGTGCAATTGAATATTACAATCAATCGGATAGTTTATTGAATGTGGTGTACAAGAATTTAAAACTTAAATTGAGTTCTAAAGAACAATCAAAATTAAAAAAAGAACAATTAGACTGGATAAAGAAACGCGATCTGTATTTTGAGAAAGTATATTCTGATACCAAAAAAGAAGGTCATTTTATAGAAGGAAGCAGTGATTTTGATATGGTAGTTTTTGATGAAAAAGCAAATTACGTTTTCGCGAGAGTCAAAGAACTTATAAAAAGAATATAGTTGCTTTAAATAAATAGCTTAAATGGAATCAAAACTCAGTCTGGCTGAATTTAGAACTAGATTACAAACTAACACAGAAATTGGTTCTCTAAAAGCAAACTTAAGTCTCTTTATAATATTTCCCAGATTTGGAGGTACAAAGCCTTTCTACGGACTTTTTGATGAGAAAAGTTTTCGATTGACTCTAAATTCGAGAACTTCACCAACTTATTTTATTATAAGAGGAAATTACAAGAATATCAATAATAGGGTTAACGTAAGTTATATCGTTGAACCCAACAGTAAGTTCCAGTTGATCTGGACAAGATTTTCTCCGGTAGTTTTTTTAATAATTATTAATGTATTTTTCCTTTTTTTTGGAAGAGGTCTTAGAAGAGCCACTACAATTGTGAGTTTGTTTCTTCTTATTCTTATTTTTTATTCAAGATGGAAAGAAGAAAGAAAGAGAAAAAAGTTAGAGCGTAATTTCGTCAGGATTTTTGAGATTAAGATATAAAAGGATTGGATTATTTCAGTTTTTTTGTTTCACGTTTCAAGTTTGTTTGCGCATTTTTGTTAAAGTTTTTACTTGTAAACTTGTCAGACATAGCCCGTGGTTTCAACCACGGGGTGGCATATTATCGCGCCTCGTATTGCGCTCCTGTGGTTGAAACCACGGGCTATGTTTGAAGATAGAAATTAAATTAGGTGACAACTTAGTCATTTATGAAATGACAAAAATGCGTATACCAACTTTAAAATTCGGATTTCACAAAAGTTCCTTATACTCTATGTGTAAAACTTTGACAAAGGTTGGGAAAACCTAAAACCTCAAAAATTATTTTCGATTCGCATTTATCGCCTGTAAGGCATCTTCCGGAGAAGAAAGATACAGTTTATAAAAATCAGCTGTTGCGCCAACGTGAATTTCGTAGGTTTCATTTTCGAATCCTTTTTTAAGATCTAAAGCGACTTGTTCCGGGCTTATGCCATTTTCGCCACCAATTGATTTAGAAAATTCGGTATTTACTAAAGGAGGCATCAATTCAAAAACTTTTACAAGTGGTCGTTTCTCATGTTTTTCAAGTGAAACTCTTAATACCTGAGAATAGGAGTGAAGCGCCGCTTTGCTTATCGCATAACCCGGTAGTGTATATCCGGGAGAAAAGGCAGCAATAGACGAAACATTTACAAAAGCAGCTTCGGGCTGTTTTTGAAGCAAAGGAAGCAATTTTTCGGTCAGTCTTACTATCGAAAGATAATTGGTCAGGATTTCTTCGCTGGCTTTTTCGAATGCATTGGCATTTTCATCCGTTAGTTTAAAATAGTGGGCTAAACCGGCATTGTTGATGACTATATTAAGGTTAGGAAAATCTTCATTTAATTGTTTGGTTAATTTAGTCACATCGGCTTCATTGTTAATGTCTGAAACGATTCCGGTTACATTTTTTAAACTCAAAACCGCTTTTTCCAGTTTTTCGGCATTTCTTCCTGTAATAATTATTTTGTTATCAGCAGAAAATAGTTTTGCAATTTCGTATCCAATTCCTGATCCGCCGCCAGTAATTAGAATAGTGTTGTTTGAAGTTTTCATTTTTCGTAAGAGGTGTTTTGTGAAATATAAAATGTTTTTACTTAAAATTTATTTTGAAAACGAGAGCCCTAGCCCTGATAGAAGCGGTATCCTTTTGTGGCGGTGTTCGCCACAAAAGATACAAGTGAATAGCAGGATAGCTCCTAATTCAAATCATAATTTTCATTTGAGAATCCTATTGTAATTTTAAAATTGTAATTTAAATATTAATCGCCCCTTGCCCCGATGCAATCATATAAGCTTCTTTCAGGGTTTCAGAGTAAGTGGGGTGGGCGTATGAAATTCTAAACATATCTTCGTCAGTCACTTCATATTCCATTCCTATTACGCCTTGTGCAATCAGATCTGCGGCTCGTGGGCCAATGATGTGCATGCCTAAAAGTTCGCCGTATTTAGGATCTGAAAGTACTTTCGAGAAACCATCTTTTTCTAATGCTGCTCTTGCTCTGGCACTTGCCGAAAACGGAAATTTCCCCACACGATATTCGATCCCTTTTTCTTTCAGTTCCTCTTCGGTATAGCCTACAGAAGCGACTTCCGGCCAGGTATAAACCACTCCGGGAATTAATTTGTAATTGATGTGCGGTTTTTGCCCGTTGATCGTTTCGGCAACAAATATTCCTTCTTCCTCAGCTTTATGGGCGAGCATGGCTCCGGCAACAACATCGCCAATAGCATAAATATTTTCGGATTTGGTTTGCAGCTTTTCATTCGTTACGATTCGGCCTTTCGAATCTACTTCTACTTTGGTGTTTTCTAATCCTAAACCTTCTGTATACGGTTTTCTACCCACGGCAACCAGGCAATAATCGGCAGTAATTTCTTGTGTAGCATTTGCAGTATCAAGAAAAGTAACGGTTGCATTTTTGCCATTATTTTTTGCCGATTGTACTTTATGGCTGAGTAAAATTTTGATATTTTGTTTGGTAAATATTTTTTTGAGTTCTTTGCCAAGTTCTTTATCCATTGTTGGGATCAGGCTGTCGAAATATTCGATTATAGTAACTTCAGCACCAATTCGGGCATAAATCGAAGCCATTTCTACACCAATAACGCCACCACCAATAATGACCATTGTTTTGGGTTTGTCCGGAAGCGAAAGTGCTTCTGTCGAAGTTATGATTCGTTTTTTATCGATTTCGACTCCGGGAATTGTAGCGGGTTTTGAGCCCGTTGCAATAATGTAATAAGTGGCGGAAATGGTAGAGGAAGAACCGTCTGTTGCTTTTACGCTGATTTCTTTATCGTTTAAAAAAGAAGCAAATCCTTCAAAAACCTCGATCTTATTCTTCTTCATCAAAAAGTTCAGTCCGGCAATATTTTGCTCGACAACTTCTGATTTTCTTTTGATGAATTGCGGAAAGTCCAGACTTAATTTTCCTGTTATGATTCCGTGAGTGGCAAATTTGGTGGCCGCTTCATGATAATGTTCTGTACTGTCAAGAAGCGCTTTTGTGGGTATGCATCCTACATTGGTGCAAGTGCCGCCTAAGGCTTTGTATTTTTCGACGATAGCTGTTTTATAACCCAATTGCGAACATCTGATGGCCGATGCGTAACCGCCAGGTCCGGAACCAATAACAATGATATCAAACTTTGTTTCCATAGAATAAAAAATTAGTTATGTTTCAAAAGAACTACGTAGACTTCGCAATTACTCCTGTATTATAAGTAATTGTTTGTCTTTTTTAAGTGTTTGAAATATAAGGAATTATATTTTATTACGGAAGTGAGTTTGTCTTTTTTTTGATGATTAATCAGTTGACTTAGTGATGTTTAAAAAGCAATTCCGAATTGAAAACCTACTGTAAAAGTTGCGGGATGATCGTTTCCAAATCGAACTGGAAAAGGAACCGCTACAAAATAGCTGCAATTCTCACTTTTTATAACCGTTTTATTTATAACAGGCGTAAAGCCATATCTTCCTCCGCTTTCAAAAGCAGCCCTTCCTGCAAAAGTGTAGCCTTTTCCCAAAGCGACCAAAACGCCCGGATGAAATAATATGTTGGTCACTTTATCATGACCGTCTTCGGCTTTTATATTGGGAACAATTTCAAACGAAAACCCTATTTTAGAGCTTTTCCAAATGTTTATTCCTGTTGGGAAACCTACCGCATAATAATCCCTGAAATTCAAGTTGGTTTGTTCATTACTAATCATTACAATAGGGTGAAGGATGCCAAAATAGCCGGTAATTTTGGGATAAGTAGTTTGAGCAAATGCCGCTGATTTTGATGCAATTAGAATTAAAATAAAAAGGTATTTCAATGAATTCATAATAGTTTGGTTTTAGAAAAAACAAAACTATCACGACTTTATATTGATAAATAGAATGCTATTTACCTTTTGTATCTGGATTACTTTTTAAGGCATTTTTCCGATACGAAGACGGATTTTTACCCGTATGCAATTTGAAAATTCTGGTAAAGTGACTTTGGTCTGAAAATCCCGTCATGTAGGCAATTTCGGTAAGTGTATAATTTGAGTTTTGAATTAGATTTATGGCTTTTTCAATTCGTAATTTCCGAACGTATTCACCAAAATTTAGATCTTCAAAATATTTCGAAAATTCACGTGATAAATAAGAAGGGTTTAGTTCTAAATCGCTGGAGATTTTCTTTAAATCAAAAGTAAACTGAGCGTCTATTTGATCCTGAATAATCTCTTTTAAATCTTTGACCCATGAAGGTATCTTTTTGTTTGATTTTTTTTCGTTTAAAAACTTGTTATAAACCTCATGAAGTAAACTTTCGAAAGGACTATTTTGTAAATGCTTTTGTTTGTAAAGATGCGTCGCCCAGCTGTAAAGCGCATCGTAAAGAATCATTCCGTTTTTTAATAATTCAGAATCGTCTGTAATATTGTGCGAAAGTCCGGCAGAAATTGCCCAAAGCCCGGCAGATTCTTTGGCAATATCATGTCGGTCTGTATCGGCACCTCGGACAATCCGGGACATTATTAAAATTGCGGGATCGCTAATTTGATATTTTTTAATGATATAGTCAAAAGTACATTCATCATTATAATGCGTAAATTCGACATCAGGAATATCAAACGGAATAGCTTCTAAAGTTGCCGCCTTACTTAAAACTTCATCAAACGGGACATAAATAAATTCAGCTTCAGCATCAACAAACTTTTTAATTAACCAGGGACTTGCTATTCTGTCAATTTTAGGTCGTTCTCTGGTAATCCATTTCATTGCGCTTATTTATTAAAATAGTATCAATTTAATCTCTCTTCATGATTCTTTACACCGCCAAAACTATTCTTTAGCAATTCTCTAACCTGAAACTGGGTTTTGTTTCGGGTGATATTTTGCCATTCGTTAAAATCGAAAAGGTGTATTGTTTTGGCATTTGGGTTGGTAACAAATGAAAGCCTTGCAATCGAATATTTATAATATTTTAATTCGTGCGATATATGTCTGTTTGGTACGACAACAAGTATGGTTTCCCATTTCAGGAATTCTGTTGCCGGCGGGATGTCTTCTCTTTCTGTTAAGCCAAGTGATTCAAAAAAAGCAATTATTTTTTGATCATTTAGTTTGTCAATTTTTTGGTCAATGCGCTTAATAGTATTAAGAAGCGTATTTTCGTCTTTAATAACACTCATGATAATACTTTTTTTAGTTGAAATTCAAGATAAAATTACATTAAAAGAGAATAATTTAACAAAGTATAGCCCGTAGAATGATTCTAAATTTTTTATCGCCTAATTTTCAGTTATACGTGCGAAAGTAAATACCATCAGGTTTTGATAAAATACTATTATTTTCGTAGGCTTAAAAGCGATATTTTTATCCCTGCTAGCTAACCACATTTTTATGAAAACTATTTCGTTCAGAGAAATTCTCCTGTATTTTATTGTTTTAATTTCGATTAGTTCATTCGCCCAGAACAAATCAGACCGGGAATTAATTTTAATCGATAAAGACTGGCGTTTTTCGTTGGGTCATTTGTATGATACTCAAAAGGATTTTGGCCATGCCGAAGGTTACTTCTCCTATTTGGCTAAAACCGGTTTTGGTGATGGTCCCGCAGCAACGGGTTTTGATGATCGCGCCTGGAGAAAAATTGATCTTCCGCATGATTGGGCAGTCGAGCAGGGTTTTAGCGAAAAGGCGAGTTACAGTCATGGTTTTAAAGCTTCCGGAAAAGGTTTTCCTGAAAAAAGTATTGGCTGGTATCGAAAAAAAATCAGTATTCCGCAAAGCGATCAGGGTAAAATTATATCGCTAAAATTTGATGGTGTTTTTAGAAATTCGAAAGTGTTTTTTAATGGTCATTTCCTTGGGACAGAAGAAAGTGGTTACAACGGTTTTGAATATGATATTACGGCTTATGTAAATTATGGAGGTGAAAACACCGTTGTGGTTCGTGCCGATGCTTCGATGGAAGAAGGCTGGTTTTATGAAGGCGCGGGGATTTACAGACATGTTTATCTGCAAAAAACAAATCCGTTGCACGTGATCCAAAACGGAACTTATGTAACTTCTGAAATTCAAAATGCTACTGCTGAGGTTACGGCCGAAGTTACTATTGAAAACAAAGGAAATTTTAAAAGTGCAATAGAAGTTTTACAAACGATTATTGATGCTTCGGGTAAAGAAGTAGCAACTATTACTGAAAATGCATCAGCTCCGGATTTTTATAAAACAGTAAAATTCACTTCAAAAATAAAAGTCAACAATCCTTTATTATGGGATATAGATGCGCCAAACTTATATCGTTTGCTTACGCAGATTAAACAAGAAGGGAAAATTGTAGACCGTTATGAAACGAATTTCGGAATCAGAACGATTAAGTTCGATCCTGAAAAAGGTTTTTTTCTTAACGGACAATCTGTAAAATTAAAAGGAACCAACAATCATCAGGATCATGCCGGAATTGGAAAGGCGCTACCAGACGAATTACAATATTACCGAATAAAAAAGCTCAAAGAAATGGGATCGAATGCCTATCGATGCTCACACAATCCGCCAACTCCGGAATTGCTGGATGCCTGCGATAAACTGGGAATGCTGGTAATTGATGAAACCCGTTTAATGGGAATTAACGATTATCATCTTAATGATGTAAAGCGAATGATAGAGCGCGATCGCAATCATCCGAGTATTTTTTGCTGGTCGGTTGGAAATGAAGAATGGAATATCGAAGGCGGAATCGTGGGCGAACGCATTACCAATATAATGCAGGGATTTAGTAAAAGCATCGATCCTACAAGGCCTGTAACGGTTGGAATAAGCAGTGGTTTTAAAAGCGGAATATCCTCGGTAGTCGAAATCATGGGCTATAATTATATGGGCAACGGAGATATCGATACTCATAGAAATGAATTTAAAAATCAACCCGGAATGGGAACAGAGGAAGGTTCGACTTTTGCAACCCGAGGTATTTATTTTACTGATGATGCTAAACATTATCAAAGTGCTTACGACAAGAAACCTCGCCCCACATTTTACAGTATCGAAGAGGGCTGGAAGTTTTATGCTTCAAGGCCTTATCTGGCCGGAATGTTTATCTGGACCGGTTTTGATTATCGCGGAGAACCAACGCCTTATGGATGGCCATCGGTAACGTCTTATTTCGGAATGATGGATGTCTGCGGTTTCCCGAAAGACAATGTTTTTTATCTAAAATCATGGTGGGGAAGCACACCGGTTCTGCATATTATGCCTCACTGGAACTGGAGCGGAATGGAAGGAAAGGAAATCGATGTCTGGGTACATTCTAATTGTGATGAAGTCGAACTTTTCCTGAATAAAAAGAGTTTAGGCAAAAAGAAAATGGAGCAATACGGCCATTTAGAATGGAAAGTAAAATATACGCCCGGAACTCTCGAAGCTATTGGATATAAAGAAGGAAAAAAGATTTTGACCGACATTCAAAAAACAACCGGAAATCCTGAAAACATAAAACTTTCGATCGATAAAGAAAATCCCTCAGATGCTACTGTTTCGGTTATAACAGTTGAAGTTACAGATAAAAACGGTGTTCACGTTCCAACTGCAAATAATGAAATTACATTTGCTATCAAAGGAGGGAAAATCTTAGGCGTAGGAAACGGAGATCCAATATCGTTAGAAAAAGATCAGTTTTTGGATGATATTACGCTTGTTCCTATTACTAATTTTGAAGAAAGAAAGCAGGCGTCTGTTGACAATGCAAATGAATCTGCTTTAGACGAAGCGAATGCCTGGAAAGAAGCTTTTAAAGACAGAGATTATAAAAATCAGGCGTCGGGATATATTTACAGAGGAAAATTTGAGCTGAAAAATAATTTACAATCAAATAGTGTTGATTTCTTTTATAAAAAAATAGGAACAAACGAGTCTGTTTTCGTAAACGGAAATTTAATTAATGCAAGTACAGACGATTCTCAAAAATATCATCTTGACAAAGCTGTTTTAAAAGAAGGAACCAACGTTATTACCATAAGAGCTTCGCCTTTGCAAAAAGTAAGAGACTGGGACGTTATGAATACAGATCCGGGAATTATCAGAGTAATAACCCCATCAGAACCGTGGAAACGTAAATTGTTTAATGGTTATGCACAAATTATTATTCAGAAAGAAGAGGGTGCAAATGATGTTGTTTTATCGGCTTCCGCCAAAGGACTAAAGGCAGGTGTTTTGAATGTTAATCAGAAGAAAAAATAAAGCTTTTATATTTTGCGGTAATATATGTCGCTCCGATGGAGCTTTGGCAAGGATATTTATAGAAAATTGCTAATCGCTATCATAAAACCCCAGCGGGGTGACATATAATAAAATTCACAGATTGTATTTTTTCAATGATCAGAAATAATCACATTTGTTTTTGGTTTCTTGGATTTGTTCATTACAAATAAAAGAAGCGGCAATGTCACAACAAAAAACAATCCAACAAGAAAAAAAGCATCCCGATAACTTAATAAAGAGGATTGTCTCAAAATAATATTTTCCGTCAGCTTAAGAGCTTTCAATTTGGCTTCATTATACGCAAAACCTTTGCTTTGAAAATATTTGATATAAGCATTTAGTCGATCCATCGCCAGAATATTGTATTGGTTAACATTCGATACCAATTCATTTCGATGTGCTGAAAATCTGTGCGCAACGTAAGTGTTGATGATAGAAACTCCAAAAGAACCGCCCAATTGTCGCATCATATTATTGAGTGCAGCTCCCTGACCAACATCTTTATCATTCAGAGAGGAAACAGCCAGCATGGTAAGCGGAACAGTTAGCAAAGCCATACCCAAAGCACGAAAAATAAGAGAAGTTGCTACGTCAGAAGCGCTGGTGTTTAAAGTCATTTCGGACATTCTCCAATTGAAATAAATGAATAATAGAAATCCTGACGCGATGATAATTACGGGAGAAATTCCTTTTTGCAATAATGTTCCGCAGGTTTTTAGGGCCAGCAAGGCAAATAAAGCTCCGGGAAGCAAAAGCAGTCCGGTTTGATAAGGAGAGAAACTCAAAAGACGTTGCGCCACAACCGGCGTAATATAGATAGAAATAAACATTCCGAATCCCGTTACAAAAGTCAGAATGGCGGCAATGCTCAAAGATTTACTTTTAAGCACCCGAAGATTTACAACGGGTTTATCTATCGATAATTCCCAATAAATAAAAAATAATAAGGTACTGACGGCAATAACGGTTAAAACAATAATATATCGTGTTTCGAACCAATCTTCGACTTCGCCTCTTTCCAGAACGGTTTGCAATGCGCCGACGCCAATGGCCAATAAGGCAATCCCTGTCCAGTCGACTTTGGTGATTTCCGGTTTAATGGACGGTTCGCGTAAAAGAAAATAGCAAGAAATCATTACCAGAATCCCAATTGGAACATTAATTAAAAAGATCCACGGCCAATCATGATTTTCTGTGATATAACCGCCAAGTGTCGGGCCAATTGTTGGTCCAATGAAAATTCCTGCTCCAAACAGAGCCCCTGCGGTAGATTGTTTGTCTTTTGGGAAAAGTTCAAAAACCACCACCTGAGAAATAGACAACAAAGCTCCACCGCCAATTCCCTGAAAGAATCTGAAAAATACCAGCATCCAAATGTTAGAAGAATGTCCGCACATAAAAGAACAAAACGTAAACAAAATAACCGAACCAATATAATAATTGCGTCGGCCTAAATTAGAGCTCAAAAAGTTTGTAATAGGTATAATGATCACATTGGCAATTGCATAAGCTGTAATCACCCACGAAGTATCTTCTAGCGTTGCACCAAGATTTCCGCTCATGTGAGAAAGGGCTACGTTTACGATCGATATATCAATCAGTTCCATAATAGCAGCCAGAATGACTGTAAAAATGAGCAGTTTTCGGTGTAATGGTGTCATAGTATCATTTTATACCGATTGGTATATTTTTGGTTAAAAAAAAAGGTTTAATTTATCGATATTAGCTTGAGATGCGTAAAATATTAAGCACATAGAAACATAGATTTTATAGTGATAAAAAGAATATAAAAAAGAAACACGTTTCTTTCACATAGTCGCGTCCCGAAGTTTCGGAACTGGACGAATTGATGTAAACTGAAACGCCTTTTTAAAGTTTATAAAATCTATGTTTCTATATGTTTTAAATTATGGTAACAGATGAAAAAATCCGCTCAATCTGCAAAATCTGCGTGAAAAAAATAGCCAGCACAGAGATTTAATTTAGAATTCGACAAAAACGATTCATTTAAGATCTTTTATAATTCTTTCTTAACGATATTGGTTTTAAGAAGATTAGAAGTGGCTCTTGCAATTAATCGGGTCTGATCTTTGTTCCATATTTCGCATTGTGCATTGACGATTTGTTTTCCTTTTCTAATAATGGCTGTTTTTGCAATAATAGTATCTCCAACAAAAGCAGGAGCAAAGTAATCTACAACAAGATTTATAGTTGTATAAAAAGTATCTTCATTTAGGGAAAACATCGTTGCTCCAATACAATCATCAGCAATGGCAGCGGTTACGCCTCCGTGTAAACTCTTCACCGGATTAGACATTTCTTCGCGAACCAAATATTTAAAGGTAACCGTTCCTTCTTCGGCAGCGACCACAATGGGTTTCATCCAAAGCATAAAAGGCGATGGCGAAGCTATAAATTCTCTGTCAATATGATTTTGTAATACTTGTAATCTCGTTAATTTTTCCATTAGGTTTTAGTTTATTTTTTAATACTGATCGGTATATTTTTAGTCAAAAAAAAGCAATTGTAGTGATTACTTTTATTCTAAGTCGTCTATGATTTTGTTTAGCGAAAGCATAATGTCAGATAAGTTCGAAAGATTTCCGGTGATTTTGGTAATCATGACGGCACCTTCGATAATGGCAATAATAGTCAAAGCTGTTTTTTCGGGATCAATGTCTTTGGCTTTAAATTCTCCCGCAAGGATTCCTTGTTCGATAAAGTAGACTAATTTATTTTTCCAGGCCATAATGGTGTTTTCGACTTTTTTTCTCAAAACAGGATGAGTATCGTCAGCTTCCGTTGCAGTATTAATAATAGGGCAGCCGCCTTTTGTAACCCTTAAATCGTAGTAATCTGAATATAATCTTGGGTATACCAATAATTTGTCTTTAAAAGTTGTTTGCTTTTCAATTTCTCTCGCAAAAGTGTCTTGGAGCTTTTTTACATTAAATTTAAACGCGGCAATAGCCACTTCATCTTTATTTTCGAAATTACCATAAATACTTCCTTTTGTAAGTCCGGTCGCCGCGGTAATATCACTCATCGAAGTGCCGCTGTATCCTTTCATATTAAAAAGAGGAGCAGTTTTCTCGATAATAAATTGCTTGGTTTTTTCAGCTTTACTCATGATTGGTAAAATTTAAACGCAAATATATACCGATTGGTATAATTAGGCAACATTTTTGGAATTTATTTTGTTTCAGATTTTCTCTGTGGTTAATTTTTTATTCTCATTTCAAACCTCAAACCTGAAATAAAAAAACTTCTTTATTTTTGTTTGATTTTCATAACTTTGCATCATGAAAGAGCAGTTAGATTTTCAGGCTTCTGAACTTGGTATAAACGATTTAAAGCTAAAAGGTTTTAAAGTATACGAAGTAAACGATACAATTAGTAAGATTCCGACCTATAATCGCAGGGATTTTTACAAGATTTGTATTAATACAAGTCAGAGTTTGATTCACTATGCAGATCGTGGAATAGAAACTGATGGTACTATTTTATTTTTCGGAAATCCTCATATTCCGTATTCATGGGAAATTATTTCGCCTCAATATGAAGGATATGCCTGTGTTTTTACCGAAGAGTTTTTAAAAGCAAACGATCGTTCTGAAAGTCTTCATGAATCGCCTTTGTTTAAAATTGGCGGAACACCTATTTTTACGTTATCGGCTGAGCAAAAAGTGTTTATAGATTCGTTATTTAAAAAAATGATCGAAGAACAAGATACCGATTATGTTTTTAAAGATGATTTAATTCGCAATTACATCAATTTGATTTTGCATGAATCAATGAAAATGCAGCCTTCGGAGAATTTCTTTAAACATAAAAATGCATCTTCGAGAATTACCTCTCTATTTTTAGAATTATTAGAAAGACAATTTCCTATAGAAACAAAAAATGAACCTTTGGTATTAAAAACACCACAGGATTATGCGCAAAGTTTGTCTGTACACGTCAATCACCTGAATCGTTCTGTAAAAGAAGTAACAGGAAAACCAACAACGGCGCATATTACAGAAAGAATCATTGGCGAAGCCAAAGCATTGTTGCAACACACTGATTGGAGTATTTCAGACATTGGTTATTCGCTGGGATTTGAATATCCGAGTTATTTTAATAATTACTTTAAAAGACTTACAGGAACGATTCCAAAATCGCTGCGATCGTAAATTGTTTCATATTCTTAATTTTTTGTTTGATTATTGTTATTTCTGATTGTCGTTGCTAAAGTAATTTTGCCCTCAGATAATTAGTATTAACCACTATCGGTTTTTCGCTGACTAAATATAACTTCTACAAAGCGCATTCTAGCTTTCTAATTTAGTTTCAGGCACTGATATACAAAAAGCAAAATAATTATGAAAGAATCAGAAAATCAATTAAATGAAACTATTTTCCCAAAAGGAGATTTGGCTTCAGCGGATTATTTTACAGGAAAAGCATGGGTGAAAATGTTAGTTCCAAATGATCCGGTTTTAAATACTGCAGTGGGTAATGTAGTTTTCGAAGCAGGCGCAAGAAACAATTGGCATACACATCCCGGCGGGCAAATTCTAATTGTAACACAAGGAACAGGATATTATCAGGAAGAAGGAAAACCAATTCAGTTACTTCAGGAAGGTGATGTTGTCAACATTCAGCCCGAAGTAAAACATTGGCACGGAGCTTCTGCGGATGGTCAGTTTACCCATATTGCAATTAGTACCAATACCGAAAAAGGTATTGTAGACTGGCTTGAACCAGTAACTGACGAACAATACAATAGCTTTAAATAAATTAAGTAAAAGTGTTGTTTGGCGAGATCTAACGATTAATTAACGGTTTTTGTTAGCTCTTATTTAAATAAAAATCAATCTCAAAAAATCAATTTTATGTCAACACTTTATACTTCCGCTATTGAAGAGGGACAAATCCCGAATACTTTTATGACTGGTAATGTTTCTTATAAAAAACAAACCAGCAATATTCATCCGGACAATACCATGATTAAAGAAATCTCTTTTGAGCCCGGTTCGAGATGCAAATGGCATATTAATGCAAGCTTACAATTATTTATCGCAACAGACGGAATTGGCTATTTTCAGGAAAGAGGTTCTGCGATTCGTTTGCTTCATAAAGATGAGGTAGTTACCATTTTACCTGGCGTAGAACATTGGTATGGCGCAACACCTTTTAGCCGATTCTCGCACATTAGCATTATCACAGAAATAGACAAAGGAAAAGGAATCTGGTTAGAAAGCGTAAGCGATGAAGAGTATTTTAGTTTTGGAAAATAAACTAAGTTTCTGAGTTGCTAAGGTTCTAAGTTACTAAGTAAAAAACTGAGAATCTTAAAAGCATATTATAAAAGAAAACTTTGCGACTTTGCGCGAAATGATATTTTTTTCAAGCAGATTCAAACAGATTTGAGCTAATGATTTTAAATCAAATTAAATCTGCGTGAAATTATCCACAACATAAAGCAAAAAAAGACTTTGTGTCTTAGTGCCTTCGTGGCATTTTAAAAACCTGAAATTTTAAACAAATATTTTAAATGGAAACAAAAAACATAAAAGCCTTTGGTACAGAAGCTGCCGAAGCACCGTTACAAACATTAGACATTCAGCGTAGAGCAGTACTAGCGCATGACGTAGAAATTGAAATTTTATATTGTGGAATCTGTCACTCAGATTTGCACTCAGCCAGAAACGAGTGGCATGGAACGATTTACCCAATAGTTCCGGGTCACGAAATTGTGGGACGTATAACAAAAGTAGGTGATCACGTAAAGGGGTTTAAAGTTGGCGATTTGGCCGGAGTAGGCTGTATGGTCGATTCTTGCAGAGAGTGTGAGCATTGTAAGGACGGATTAGAGCAATTTTGTGATCCTGGAAATACGCTAACGTTTAATTCTCCTGACGTTCATTTGGGCGGACAAACTTTTGGAGGATATTCTCAAAGTATTGTAGTAGATGAAAATTATGTACTACATGTTTCAGATAAATTAGATCTTGCCGGAGTTGCACCTTTATTATGTGCCGGAATTACAACGTATTCTCCACTTAAGCACTGGAATGTTGGTCCAGGACAAAAAGTAGGTATCGTTGGTATTGGTGGTTTAGGCCATATGGGAATTAAACTGGCAAAAGCAATGGGCGCTCATGTTGTTGTTTTTACCACATCATTGTCTAAAACCGAAGATGCAAAACGTTTGGGTGCAGATCAAGTAGTTTTATCTACAGATGCTGAACAAATGGCAAAACATGCAAAATCGTTAAATTTTATTTTAGATTGCGTATCGGCTCCACACGATATCGATTCTTATTTGAATTTACTTAAAGTAGACGGAACGCTTACGCTGGTTGGGGCTCCAATGGAACCACTTCCGGTAACATCATTTAGTCTTTTATTAGGAAGAAGAAGCTTTGCAGGTTCAAACATTGGCGGAATTGCCGAAACTCAGGAAATGCTGGACTTCTGTGCAGAACATAACATTACTGCTGATATCGAAATAATTGGTGTTAATGAAGTAAATGATGCTTACGAAAGATTACTAAAAGGGGATATTAAGTATCGTTTTGTAATTGATATGGCTTCTTTGAAGTAACTAAGTAACTAAGGTTCTGAGATACTGAGACAAAGTTTAAACACAATATTGTCATTTCGACGGAGGAGAAATCCTCGCGAGAAGCTCGACAAAGATTGGATTTGCGTTGTGAAGTTAATTATGGAAATTTACTTCATCTTTTTGCTAAGGCTCGAGCCTCTGTGCCGAAATGACAATCCTTTGCGATTTTACGCGAGATTTATTCGGCATAATATTATTTTTTTCTTAATTTAATGATAGTGACTGATAGCTATTGGGATTGCGAACTATAATAAATATTTAAAAGGTCTGACTCTTCAAAGTCAGACCTTTTTTTTTCTCTTTTAAAAATTGATACTATTTAATTATTAATTTTGAAATTCAATAACAAACCACTTTCTCTTGCAAAAACATTCGATTCCTATTTTATCTGTTGGCAATATACTCGGGGAAGAAACTTTGGGTATTACCTTATTTCGCCATAGTGTAAAGGGGAGAAATGAATTTGAGCAGCCACATAAACATGATTTTTACCTTGTGTTTTTTGTAGAGAAAGGTTCGGGAGTTCACAATGTCGATTTTACACAATATAATGTAAACGATTATCAGGTTTACTTTATCAGGCCGGGACAGGTACACAACTGGTCGCTTGATGTTGATACTTCCGGGTTTCAGCTGATGTTATCGGCAGATGTAATTAGTGTTTTTTCGAATTTAGGACAATTTTCGTTTTTTGAGCAAAGTGTTCCGTCTTGTCTTTCTTTAACCAAAAAAGAATTTGAGGAATTTAAAAACCATTTGCATGAAATAGAATTATTATTGTCTGATAACGATACACTTACCAAAGAAATAGTTTTGTTGCGTTTACATTTACTGCTAAAATTATTGCAAAAAGAATATTTGGTTCAATTTCCAGAGCATGATTCTTCGACTAAGCCGGAGAAAATAATAAAAGGGTTTACTATTTTAATTGACGATTATTTTAATAAAGAATCCTCGGTGAATTTTTATGCCGATAAATTAAATATTACACCAAATTACCTCAATATCCTTTCGCAGAAATATTTAAAGATTCCTGCAAGCGATGTTATAAAACAAAGAACCATTCTTGAGGCTAAACGTTTATTAACCAGTACCGATTTGTCTATAAAAGAAATTGGCTATCAGCTTGGTTTTAACGACAATACATATTTTAGTAAAGTATTTAAAAAATATGCCGGAAAAACTCCGGGCGATTTCAAAAAATTATAATTTTTACCATCTTTCTCCGTAATATTACCGTTATCATTTTGAGTTTATAACGATTTTTGCAATGCAATAAATACTATTGATTATTAGAGTGTTATTGTAAAATCGTATAACAAACTCAGAGAAGATAAAATATAATTTATGGAAGAGCATAAAATAAGCCGAAAAAAATTCTTAGGATTGGGAGCCGCAGCAACAGGCGCAGCTTTGTTTTCAGGAATTGGAGGAAATGCCGTTGCACAAGTATTGCCTGAAGAAAACAAAACAGCTTTAAGCGAATATCTTTTAATTAATGTGCGATTAGAAGATGGTTTTGAATACAATGAGAAGAATGAAGTAATTGCTACGAAAACAGCGCTTTATACAATTCATATTGCCAATGGTAAAATTAAAAGTATTACCACAGGAAAGTCGGCTTTGAAGTTGAAAACAGTTGATGCCAAAGGACTTTTGATGCTTCCGGGATTACGCGATATGCACATTCATATCGATAAAACGTATTACGGCAGCGGAACCTGGAATGCAGCGCCAAGAAAAGGATATACTGTAAAAGATATGATCACGCTGGAGCAAAAGTTAATCCCGCAATTATTACCGGATTCTCAGCATAAAGCCGAAGAAGCGATTAAACTAATGCAAAGTCAGGGAAGTTATTTTGCACGTTGCCAGTGTAATATCGATCCTGCAAGCGGACTAAAAAGTTTGGAACATTTGCAAGCGGCTTTAGATAAAAACAAAGATAGTTTTGGATCTGAAATTGTAGCTTTTCCGCAACACGGAATCCTATATTCGCAATGTGAACCTTTGTTAAGAGAAGCGGCTTCGATGGGAATTGATTTCATAGGCGGACTTGACCCGACAAACGTAGACGGAAATATGGAGAAATCCCTTGATGTCATGTTTCAAATTGCACTTGACAATAATAAAGGTGTCGACATTCATTTGCATGAATCGATACCGTCTGGTAAAGAGGCGATCCAATACATGATTAAAAAGACCGAAGAAAACAAACAGCTACAAGGAAAAACCTATATAAGCCACGGTTTTGCACTTGCGAAAATGGACCCAAAAGATTTGGAAAAAATCGCCGAGCAAATGGGAAATCTTGGGATAGGAGTAGTGTCAGGAATTCCGATTGGGAAAACGATAATGCCAATTCCAACTTTAAAAAAATATGGTGTAAAATTAATGACAGGAACCGATAGTATTGTCGATCACTGGCAGCCTTTCGGGACTTGCGATATGCTCGAAAAAGCAAAATTATGTGCACAATTGTATGGCTGGACGGATGAATATAATCTAAGCAGAGCTTTACACATCGCAACAAAAGATGAAATATTACCGCTTAACGATTCCGGAACCCGTGTTTGGCCAGCAGTAGATAACGAAGCCAATTTTATCTTAGTAAAAGCAAGCTGTTCCGCCGAAGCTGTAGCGCGTTTACCTAAAAGAGAAGGAGTTTTTTATAAAGGAAAAATTATTGCTGGCGCAATAGGTTCATAGGTGCAAAGGTTCAAAGGGAAAAAGGTTGAATGCGTTGTGTTGAAAATTATCTAGCAGTTCCGGAGGAACGAAACATATTGTAGGGATGGATTTTAATTCATTCTACATGGTTATTAAAACCTTTGTCCCTTTGCACCTCTGAACCTTTGTCCCTGAAAAAAAAGAAAAACCCCTCAAGCAATTCAACTCTTGAGGGGTTTTTAAAATAAATAATAACCAATTAAATTATTTTTTATCTAGTCCTTGTTTTAGCAATTTCGCGTGCTCCAAATGAGCCGTAAGCGGTGCTATATTATTTGATGCCCAAAGCTTAACATCTTCATCTTTTGCATCTTTAGTTGCTTTTTGCAACTTATCAATCGCTTTTTCGTGTCCATCGATCATCATATCAACGAACTTTTTATCAAAGTCAAGACCAGATTTTTCATTCAGTTTTTTATATTCCTCCTGACCATCTTCGGTAAGCGAAGTAGGTAAGGTGAAGTTTTTAGCTTTAGCCAAAGCACTTACTTCAGAAGCCGATTTGGTATGCTCATCAACAAGCATTTTTCCAAATTTCTTAACCTCAGGATTGGTACTTTTAGTTTGAGCCAGTTTTCCGATTTCGATTTCAGCAAGATTCACTTCTGCGATATCTACTAAAAATTCCGAATCATCTTTTTTATCATCAATTGAGTCAAATTTGGCTTCGTTACTATCTTCAGCAACTTCTTTTGGATCTTCTTGTTTTGTTTCGTTTTTACAAGAATTCAGGGAAACGATTAATAATCCTGCTCCTAAAATTACTTTTCCGGCTAATAATATTTTTTTCATGATTTATAAGTTTAAATGTTATGATGTAAAATTATTCAGATTGTGTGAAGAATGTCTTACAGTATTTTTGGATAATGTTACAGGATTTGGATTTATGAAAGATTAATATGTAATACAAATAGTATTATATTAGCACAAGAAAATCGCTTTTTGAACCATTACTTATTAAGGATTATGATAAAACCATTGCAAGTGCCTTTACTTATTATGATATTTCTATTTATAAGTTGTCAAAAAAAGATTAGCGATCTGGAATTTGAAAAAAATGTAATGACGGAAATTTTTCCAGATTTGATTGATTCTATTTGTATTGATTACAGAACGGTACTTAATCCGCTTCCTATTTATGGATTACTTACTTATGATGAAAATGGTCATCGTATAAGAGTTGATTCAACAATGGGTATGGAAGAGCAAAAACAAAGAATGGCTAAGTGGGAGCATAATCAAGAAGTAATCGAAAAAGATACTTCAAAATTAATTGTAGCATTCAATCCTAAAATAAAAAGTAATAATAAGGATTTAAAAGAATATTTAGAAGAGCATTTTAAAGTTACGGAAGTTTTTTATCCAAAAATAGAAGGAGATTCTATATACACTATAGATTTTAAAAATATCCCACTTAAAGGGAAATTTGAACTGAGAGACATTTCTGAGTTTCCAAAAGACAGACATGAATTTTGGAGAAAAAAGTATGATTTTGTTTTTTCGGGTGCAGTTTATTTTACAGGAATCCAATTTGACAAAAAGAGAAAATTTGGAGTCTTAGACGGTGGTTTTTCTTGTGGCAGACATTGCGGAATTGGCGTGAGGATTTATATCAAAAAAGTAAATGAAAAATGGATAATTGATAAAATAGATAACACTTCGGTTTCATGATAGTACTAAAAAAAGATTATAGGTCTGTTGGTTATTTTTATTGGAGGAATATTATTCATTGCGACATATGGAACTTTGTTGCAAGCAGTGATAAACTATATAAAAGCATCGACGAATAAAGATTTGAATTATCTATTAGCTTTCGCTGTAATAGTTTTTTTTTCTCGCTATAGCCATAATATTTATGATAAGATTTGGTTTGAAATTAATTAAATCACAAGCTGTTTTAGAAGATTCTATTGATGATATTGGATCTTGAAATAACGTAGAATAAAAAGCATTAAATTTAAAGAGTACTTTAATTTTAAAAACAACAACAAACATATAATCGATCTCAACTCTACAATGCAGCAGAAAATTTTAATAGCATTACTTTTTTTAGCTTCAATTCAATTAGCGGCACAAACAACTTATACAGGATTCATAGATAAGTATCCTATAGAATTGCTAACTGATATTGATTCAGATAGTTCAGGAAATGCCATTTATGCGTATTCTAATTATGATACTCCTATAGAGATAAGCGGAACTCTAAAAAATAAAGTCCTGACTTTTTATGAAAAAGATAAAACAGGTAAGAATACTTCTAAAATGACTTTTGAAAATTTTAATCCGAAAAGCAAGAAAGTAGAGGGAACATGGACAGACTTAAATACAAAGAAAGAACTTAAAATAACTTTGTCAAAAACATTTGAAATTGAATATGGCGATGCAGCAGAATGGGAAAATGTAGAAATTTTGCAACCGGTTTCTCTAGAAGGGAAATACTTTAAACTGATTATTTCAAGACCTAAAGGAGGATTTACGAAAGTAACAGGAGTTAAAATTCTGGAGAAAAAGACAGATAAGCTGATTCAGCAAATTGATTTAAAATGCGAGCTTTGGGGACTGAAAAATATAAATATCGGAGATTATAATTTTGATGGTATTGAAGATTTCTCTGTTTTCGAATCGAGTTATGCAGGGCCTAATACTTCAAGATTATATTTTTTGTATAATCCAAAGACTGGTAAATATTTCCAAAGTAGTTTTAGTGGTACCTCGTTGCAATTTGATAGTAAAACCAAAAGAATTGCTGAGCATAACCAGTGTTGTGCAGGTAGAATCGTTAATACTGCAGAATATAAAGTAGTAAACGATAAGATGGTTTTAATAAAACAAACTTGTATGGAATATGACGATAAAACGGGAGATTATAAAAAGGTAAAATGCGATTAAGTTTGTTTTTAATTTATAGAATAAAAATGAGAAGAAATTTATTGTTATGTTTAACTTTTATTGCATTGAATTCCTCTGAACAGTTAAAAGAATATAAGAGCCTTTATAGAGAGGATTTAATAAAAAACAGTTTTCCGAAGCATTCATTTATCAGATTCGTTGATTAGAAATTCTCATGAACCCGCTCTGAAAGAGCTATGGAACTAGTATGGTGCGAAGCACTATGACCAATATAATTTTTGTTTTTAAGCCCTGAAAAGGCGAAAGCTTATTAGCAAAGTAAAAGCTCATTATATTATTTGTGTAATAAAGTAAACAGTTTTTTGATAAATGTACAATAGATTTGCTTTTGCCCTTTCAGGGCGATAATCCCGCTTAACGCAGTTCGCAGTGCGTTGCACTGCGCTGCTTCTTTTGGGCCTTCAGTCCTTTTTGAGCTTTTAAGCAACTTCCTCATTGTCTCGTCCTTAAAATTTTTTACATATTTAAACTTAATCCTACAATAGATTTATAATTCAAATTGTTTCCAAACATAGGTATTGAAAACCTGTTGCTCTGAAAGAGCTTTAGCA
Source organism: Flavobacterium sp. SLB02 (assembly GCF_009664855.1). Lineage (GTDB taxonomy): Bacteria > Bacteroidota > Bacteroidia > Flavobacteriales > Flavobacteriaceae > Flavobacterium. Next base: position 2,867,278 of record NZ_CP045928.1, on the reverse strand, counting down.
ATAGCATGGTGCGAAGCACTATGAGTGAGAGACAATTGTTGTTTTAGCCCTGAAAGGGCGAAAGCCTAATGGCAATGAATTTATAGAGATTTTATCAAAAGTTTTGTTCAATATTATATATTTATAAAAAACTAAATATTTAATAACCAAAATAGCCAGGAATGATTAATATAGATTTTAAAAAGGAGAAAGGTAAAATTGATAAAATTATAAATAAAGCCTTAGCCGATTATCAAAATGAAATAGATCTGATTAATATTGATGACTGGACTTTAAAGTCTAAAGAATTATTTATAGACAGATCGTATAATGGTTATAGTTCGCAAAGTACTCAGTTCATTAATACTAGTTTTCCAGATATTAGCAGTCTTGTAGATAGCAATGCCAGATTAATATTATACCTTTATACATCAGAGAGAGATTTTGAATTTGACTTGATTAAAAAACAATTAATTGCAAAAATTAAGAAATCTTTATAATGTTTGAACATCACATTTTAGGATTAATTAATCTTTTGGCGCGTTTTGCTTGAACCTAAAATTTTAAGGTGTTGTTTTATATATTAAGATTTAAAAATAATTAAATAAAGATGCCGAATATAGAATTCATAACAGGAATGAAGGTTTCTCTAGGAAACGAATTTGGACTTGTGATAGTATCACAAGCCGATCAGCCTGATTTTTGCGGAATAATTCGATGGGATACAATTAATGAAAATGATTTTGAAGATTGGAGAGGTCAATTTGGAACTTTTATCCAACTTGGAGGAAGAATTTTAAGTGAAGATTATAATTTTAGATTTATTAATTATGATGGTTCTAAAAAGTATTCTTAAATAAAAAAAGCCTCGATTCTTTAAAATCAAGGCTTTTTTGTTGTTATTAAAATCTAATTATAAACGTTACTCTACATCTAAATAAGGATTTAAAATTTCGGCTAATTCGTTGAGCAATAAAAACTGTTTTCTAATTTGATGATTTCCCGTTGAAGGGTTTCGTCTTTTCTGATAATTCCTAAGGCCAGTATGTAATTGGCCTGCCTTAGTGCTTTTTTCATTTCATTTGGATCAATGGTGGTGTTAAAGAAATTCATTATCCTGGTTTCGGCTTCTTTCGAAAGGGTGTTTGTACTCATATCTTAACATTTTACTGAATAAAAATCCTGTAGATAAAGTAGCTTGCTATTTTAAACGTTTATTGTTTTCCAATAATGCCACCATACCATAAGGGTTAAATTAATAATTCTTAATGTGAAGATTTAAGAATTGAAAATGTAGTAAAAATCTTTATTTTTTTTTAATAATTTTCTTATGAAAACGTATCTAGCCCTGATGGGAGCGGCATCGTTTTTATGGTGGGGTTCACCATAAAAAATACAGCGGACAGCAGGAAACAGCTCCTGAAAAATATAATGGTTTTTATTATAATCGATCTCTCATAGAGTTAATTATGAAAATAAATCGAAGAATTATATAACAGAGAATTCCTGCTTTTTGAAGAATTTTGATATAAGATATTTCTAAATCATTAATCTTTAAATTTTTCAGTCATGCCAGATGCAAGAATTCAAAACGAAAAACAATACCAAGCTCTTTTAGAAATAGGCTATAGCAAAGAAAAGGCAGCTCGAATTGCTAATACGCCAGATGCAGGTGAAAAAGGAGGAAGGGCAAAACCTTATGATGAATGGTCAAAAGCCGAATTGTACCAACAGGCCATAAAAGTTGGAATTCCGGGACGTTCTTATATGAATAAAAAGAATCTCGTTAAGGCATTAAGAAATAATTAAAAGCATTAAAAATAATAAAGCCACAGAGGATAGATAAACATGATATATCGGAAATAAATCTTTTTACATCCTTATCCCGATAATCATCGGGAGTGGCTAATATAAAAAACGAAACGACCATGAATGCAGCTGCAAAAACCGAAAAACTAATGAATCAATTGATCAAAACACCGCATTTGGTGATCGAAAAATTAGATTTAGTTTACATCAATAATCAAAGGCTGCCCATAGAGCGATGCGAAGGAGAGGATGGTTTTATTTATAAAAAAAATGGTCGTTGCATTAAGCAAAAAAGCGAATTGAAACGTTTTAGCAGTCTGGTGCTTCCGCCGGCATGGGTAAACGTTCAGATTTCGGATTTGCCAAACGGACATTTGCAAGCGGTGGGTCTGGATGTTAAAAACCGAAAACAATACCGCTATCACCCAAAATGGAATTTGATTCGCAACCAAACCAAGTTTTATAAAATAGCCGAATTTGGAAGCAAATTGCCTTTGATTCGAAAACAAGTCGATGAGGATCTGGAAAAGAAAGAATGGTCGAAAGAAAAAGTGGTCGCCCTGGTGATCAGGTTAATGGAAGAAACGCATATTAGAATTGGAAATGAAAAATACGCCAAAGACAATAAATCGTACGGACTTTCGACTTTAAGAAAACGCCACATCAACATCAATAAAAATTCGCTTCGGTTTGAATTTACAGGAAAAAAAGGGGTACAGCATACGATTACAACCCGTAATAAAAAATTGATAAAACTGGTAAGTCGCTGTGAGGAAATTCCGGGTTGGGAAGTTTTTAAGTATTATGATAAAAACGGCGAAAGAAAGGTTTTGGACAGTCATATGGTCAATGAATATTTGCATGAAATTTCAGGAGAATATTTTAGTGCCAAAGATTTTAGAACCTGGGCCGCATCAATCGTGTTTTTTGAAACCTTAATGGAAATTGGAACGACAAGCGAGGAAAAAGAAATCAAAAAGAATATCCTGACCGCTTTTGACACAACGGCCCAAGCTTTGGGAAATACGAGAAATGTATGCAAGAATTATTATGTTCACCCTTTGCTGGTTTCGACTTACGAAGACGGTTCGATTGAACAATATTTTGAAAGTGCCAAAAAATGTCGAAGCAACAGAGAGCACTTTTCGCATAGCGAAATTGCTTTTTCAGAATTAATACAAAACTATCAGATTAATTTATTGTAAATCAGGTTTGATAGGGCTAAGAAAATATTTTTCAGAGTTAATACATCTCTTTAAAAAGTATGAAATTTGAGTAACAAACAAAATCATTATTAACTAAAATCACAAGCTTATGTTACGTTATACAGTCATTTTTGTCATTCTTGCTATTATAGCCGGAATATTTGGCTTTGGTGGAATTGCCGCCGGAGCTGCAAGTATCGCTAAAGTTTTATTCTTCATATTTTTAGTCTTATTCGTTATATCTCTAATTAGCGGAAGAAAAAGTATTTAGTCAGCAAATAAATAACAATTAAAAAACGACACATATATCTCGGTAAATGTGTCGTTTGCATTTTTAAAAAAAACATAAAAAAAAGAATTATGGGAACTAAAAGCGGTGCTTACCAGGATGTCTACATCAAAAGAGAAGATGAGATGGTAAGCTTAAAAAACGATGTGACAGATTTCTGTGAAAAATATATAAAACCTGTACATCCTGAAAATTGGGATTGGTCGACACGCGATTTCGAAAATCCTGACAATGATCCCACAGTTGCCGAAGCAAGAGCAATAGGAAATGTTGTTTTTAACGATTTAAACGATCAAAAAGAAACAGACGTCGATTTGTCTACGATGAACAATGTGGAGTCGATTAAGGCTTATTTAGATCCAAAAAGCAAATACGAGGCTTTTAATATGGAAGAATTTGCTTTTGCGTTGAAAGTGGAACTCGAGCATGGAAAAATAAAAGATGTGAATGTAACCAATAATCATCCGTTTTTGACCGCGATGATTGCATTGGCGCACATGACCGAAAGTCTGACGTATTACAAAAGATTGAAAGTAATGGAAGCCGAAGGCGAAATCTACGAAATCATGCGTAAAATTGATAAAGTCACCATAGGAAAAGAGAAATTGCTTGAAGAGCTCATCAAAGCCGAAGAAGAACTAAAAGAGGCAAGGGCAGGACTAGCCGAACGCCTGGAAAAAATGGATGATATTCCGGTTTTGGAAATTATTGGAGATTAGTTTCTTTTAAGGTTCAAAGTTGCAAAGGTTTAAAGGGACAGAGGTTTTTTTTTGAGGGACAAAGTTGCAAAGGAACAAAGGTTTTTTAGGTTCATCGATATAAAGTGACAAGGTTCAAAGAATGCAAACGACAAAGTAATTAAACTCTGAACCTGCAACTCTGAACCTTTGTTACTTTTTTTAAACTTTGAACCTTTGTTCCTTTCTTTAGAATTTTCTTGGGTCATTATCAGGATATTCTACATTTTCTTCTTCCTGAACATCATCTTCGATGTATTCACTTTCCTCTTCCTCTTCTTCGTCATCGATATCTTCGAGAACATCTTCGGTTTCATTGAAATCTTCTTCTTCTCTTTCCAGTGAAGCATCAGACGGATTGTCTAATTCGTCGTTTACGTCGTCGATATTGTTCCCGTTTTGATCCAGTTCTTCTTCATACAAATCATCTGTGTTAGAGTTGAGGTCATTTTCGCTATGAAAATCATCGGTTAGATCGTCTTCATCATCTGTAAGTTCATCCGGATTAGGAGTGTCAGGATTATGACCGTTTCTAACGGTGTAACCACGCTCGGCTATTTCGCGATTATCAGTATCGCTTTCTTTCATATCGTCAATATAGTATAATTCTTCGTTTGTAAGATTATTTCTATCGGCTGTATTTGGATTCTGATTTCCGGGAACTCTATTCCCTTTTATCATGCTGTTTTTTTGATCTGTAGTATTCATGACATTTCGTTTTTAATATTACTAGATACAAATCTAATCAGGAAGAGAAACAATTGCATTATAGAATTATGACGTGTAATTGTATAATTAACAGATGGTTATGTTGAGGTTTGAGTTTTAGGCAAAAAAAAAAAAAGACCATTACCCAGTAATAGTCTTTTGTATTTCGCTTTTCAGATTTTCAAATCATTAATTATCGTTTCTTTCTAAATCGTCATCATCAAAGTGATCTTCGTCTTCGATATGCTCTTCTTCGTCAAGATCCTCGGCATCAATGATTTCGAATTCCTCATCCGGATTATTACTGATATAATCATCTTCATTAACAACCTGCTCTTCGTTAGGGATATTTTCGTTTCTAGTGATATTATCTTTTTTAAGAAGTTGATCAATTGCATTATCAATCAAAATTGCAGTGTCGATATCTAAATGTCCTCTTTGATATTTTTGTTGAAAATAAAGTTCGGCTTCCTGATACGTATGGTCTATATATGTTTCCATTATAATGTGTTTTTTAAAATTGTCCAGTTACAAATCTATCTCTCAAACCAAAAAAATATCTTACAGAATTCTAAAATCTCGTTGTATAATATGAAGGTGTTTAGAATACAACTTTAATAAAAAATAATATAACCTGACTGATAATCAAGATACTAATTTTATCAAATATTAATTAACAAAAATTATTACCATGAAAAGTACAGATAGTAAAAAAGAGACGGCTTCTAAACCAGAAGCAAAAAAAGGAGTGACAAAAGCAAAATCAGATGCAGCATCCGGATTGACTGAATTATTCGAAGACGGATTAAAAGACATTTACTGGGCCGAAAAAGCTTTAACTAAGGCAATACCTACCATGACCAAAAATGCGACGTCAGCGGACTTAATAGAGGCTTTAAACAGCCACTTGACCGAAACCGAAGAACATGTAAGTAGATTAGAGCAGGTTTTTAAACTAATTGGTCAAAAAGCTTCGGCAAAAAAATGCGATGCAATGGCAGGCTTAATCGAAGAAGGAAAAGGGATTATTGAAGAAACTGAAGTTGGAGTTGTACGTGATGCAGGTATTATCGCAGCAGCGCAAAAAATAGAGCATTACGAAATTGCCACTTACGGTACTTTACGTCAATTTGCCGAGACTCTAGGTTTAACCGAAGCAGCCAGTATTCTGGAGCTGACATTAGACGAAGAAAAAGGAGCCGATAAAAAATTAACAGAGGTTGCAGTAAATGCTGTAAATCTTGAAGCTGCAGAAGCAGATTAATTTTAAAGAGAAAATTTTAAAAAGTGCAGCTTTCGGGTTGCACTTTTTTTAGTTTATAATTTAAAAATTAAAGATTATGCCAGAAGGTCCGTCGATAATGACTTTAAAAGAAGAAGTGCAGCAATTTTCAGGACAAAAAATAAATGAAGTCTCTGGAAATAGTGCTATTGATATTGAACGCCTCGAGGGTAAAACCATTCTGGATTTTAAAACCTGGGGGAAACACTTTTTAATTTGTTTTGATGATTTTACGGTAAAAATTCATTTGCTCATGTTTGGAACGTATCGAATAAACGAACGCAAAGAAACCAAACCAAGATTAAGCATGATTTTTTCAAACGGAGAACTCAACTTTTATACTTGCTCTGTCAAAATTCTAGAAGGTGATATTAATCAATATTACGATTGGAGGGAGGATGTAATGAATAAAAAATGGGATCCGAAAAAAGCAAAACAAAGTCTGGATAAAAAACCGGACGAAATGATTTGCGATGCAATTCTCGATCAGAACATTTTTTCAGGAGTAGGGAACATTATCAAGAACGAAGTTTTGTACCGATGTAAAATTCACCCCGAATCTGTGGTGGGAAAAATTCCGTCAAAAGATTTAAAAAATATCATCAACGAATGTTCGATTTATAGTTTTGAATTTCTCAACTGGAAGAAAAATTATGAACTAAAAAAACATTGGCTGGCTTACACCAAAAAAGAATGTAAGCGATGTAATCTTCCCATTCATAAAAAGCAAACAGGGAAGGGAAAGCGAAGAAGTTTCTTTTGTACCAATTGTCAAAAACTACACATATGAAAAAACAGGTTTTAATAGGTTGTTCAAGCTTTAATAATCGCTTCTGGAAGGGAATTTTCTATCCTGACAACCTGTCAGTTTCGAGATGGTTTTCCTTTTATTGCCAGTATTTTAGCACCTATGAGTTCAATGGAAGCTTTTATAGGTTTCCAACGGTAAAAATATTTGAGAATTGGTACAATAAAACGCCGGAACATTTTGTTTTTTCTGTAAAAGCACCAAAAGAAATCACCCATATTAAGAAATTTGTGGATTGTGAATATCTAATAAATCAATTTTATATGATATGCCAGGCAGGCCTGAAAGACAAATTAGGCTGTATTTTATTCCAGTTTCCGCCTAGTTATCATTTTAGCGCTGACAGATTGCACCAAATCATAGGAAGTTTAGATTTAAAGTTTAAAAACGTCATCGAATTTCGCCACGAAAGTTGGTGGAATCAGGAAGTCTGGAATGCCTTCAAGGATAACAATATTATCTTTTGCAGTGTAAGCCATCCGCAATTACCCAATACTATTTTTACAGATTCGACCCTGATTTTCATAAGGCTTCACGGAACACCCAAGATGTTTTACTCGAGTTATTCACCTGAAGAATTACTTTATATAAAAGATGTAATTGTTTCAAAGTCAGCATTTGTGTATTTTAATAACACTGCAAGCGAAGCAGGGATTTTGAATGCTTTAGAGTTAAAACATATGTTGGAATAAGGTTTTTAAGGTTTAACCGCTAAGAGCGCAAGGATTTACGCAAAAGTCCGCAAAGTTTTTTAGCCACAGATTAAAAAGATTAAAAGGATTTTTAAAATCTATATAATCATTTTAATCTGTGGTTTATTTTTAACTTGTTGCTAACTTTGCGGCCCAAAAAAAGCCCGCAAAGAAATAATTCCTAGCGGGCTTTGCGTAAATCTTAGTGCTCTTAGAAGTTAAATTATCCTTATAAAACTACAATTTCAAGTTACCTTCAATTCCGTCATCCATTGTTTTTCCTGTTACAAAAGCAGTGGCCATTTTAGCAATTGCGACCATTTTTCCGTTTTTGTTATTCCAGTAATAACCATCTTCGGGAACTACTTTTATCACGCTTAAATTTGGGTCATCTTCGCCTTCCGGCATCCATATTTTTACAATAGGATCCCATAATTCTTTTATCGTTTCCCTGTCGTACGAGATACTTGCGGTTCCGTGTAAGGTTAGAAATTTATCATGTGGTTCAGAGAAAAATAACTCAACCTGAGGGTTAAGGCTAATCTCTGCATTGTGGCTGCTGTTTCGGTCTGATAAAAACCAAAGCTGGCCTAAATCATCAATTTTTTGCACAGACATTGGTCGCGATTGTAGTCTGTATTCATTATAAGTACAAAACATACATGTTTTAATGTTTTCTGCAAGATCTTTTATTTTATCTACAGCAAATTCGTTCGTAAGGTCTTTATGATCTCCCATGACTTTATTTTTTATAATTTATTAAATAATTTTTCGATTAAAGTTCTCATTTACTGAGTACTATGGTATTTTTTAATTTAAAACTTCATTATAGTAAAGTTGCTGATTTTATGACTTTTGAGCTTACACAATTAGATTTAAAAATTATGAGATTTCAATTACTAATTATCCGGATGATAATCTAAAAGACATTGATTTATCTATAAATTTGGTTATCTTTGAAGAAGAAAAATACCCAATTTTACAAAATACCATATGACTGATTTTACTATATTTTATACTGATGATGATGAAGACGATTTGAGCATTTTTACCGATGCAGTAGAATCATTACCAAAAAAAATACAGCTTCAGACATATTCTGGAGGCGAAAAATTATTGAATGCGATCTACAACCCGCCGCCAGTACCACATGTAGTTTTTCTGGATTTGAATATGCCGGGTAAAAACGGATTTGATGTTCTTACGGAACTTAGAAATTCTAAACTGCAAAATGATATTCCGGTAATTATTTTCTCGACTTCAAACGAGCCAAGTATAATCGAAAGATGTCGTAACTTGGGAGCTAATTACTTCATTACAAAGCCTGTTTTGATGAAAGATATTATAAAATCTATCGAACACGCACTGGAAATCGATTGGAAAAAATTCAATCCAACCGATAAAAACTTTGTTTATAAATCTTAGTGAAACTATTATAATTCAGGAATGTAAATATCAAAAGTGGCGCCTTGACCTTTTTCGCCACTTGCCGTGATAATTCCTTTGTGGTTTTCTACAATCTTTTTTACAATTGCAAGACCAATTCCGGTTCCTGCAAATTCATTTTCCGTATTCAGACGTTTAAAAACCTCAAAAATACGCTCCTTGTATTCGGCTTCAAAACCAATTCCGTTATCCGAAATTTTAAGATGATAATAGATCTTTTCAGGATAATTTAGCTCATGATTAATGCTTTTTCCTTTAATTCTTTCCGCACTAATCTCAATTACAGGAGTAAGATTCTTTTTAGAGAATTTTAATGCATTTCCGACCAGATTATGCAGCAATTGCCTAAACTGAAACGGGATAATAGTGGCTTCACCCAAAGGATGGAAATTAACAAAAGCATTCTTTTCTTCAATTCGGTCTGAGAAATCACTTAATATTTCCTCTGCAATATCATCTAAATTCGTTTTCACAAAGATTCTTTCAGCAGAGTTGGTTCTTGAATATTCTAAAAGATCCTGAATTAAGGTTTGCATTCTTTTGGCTGAAACTTCAATTCGGCTTAAATAAATTTTGGCTTTCGCCGAAATATTCTGCTCATCTAAATCAGACAATCGACTGGCAAAAGTCTGAATTTTTCGTAGCGGTTCCTGCAAGTCATGGCTTGAGATATAAGCGAAAGACTGCAGTTCGATATTCATATTAATCAGGTCCTTATTTTTAAGTTCCAGTTGTGCCGTACGTTCCTGAACCTCTTTTTCAAGTTTAGAGGTAAAATCTTTTTGATCCTGAATATCAGTACTGGTACCAACCCACATTTGAATTTTTCCCTGTTCGTCTTTCTGGGCAATTGCCCTGCTTAATTGCCACCTGTATTCGCCATCATAACGACGAAAACGATGCTCTAATAAAAAGTTATTTCCGGTTTTTATGGCTTCCATCCAGGTATTTACATTGGCTTCCCGATCTTCAGGATGTACAATCTGCAGCCAGCCTTTTTTCTCAATTTCATCAACTGGTATTCCGGAATACGTATAAACAGATTCATTAAAATAATTCAAATTCCCCAGTGCATCACTTGTCCAGATATGCTGAGGCATAGAGTCGGCAAGGAGTCTGAATTTTTCTTCGCTTTTGATTAAAGTTTGCTGGCTGTTTTTTTCGTCTGTAATATCCATTATGGTACCCAGCATTTTTACAGGATTTTTATCTTCGTCAAAAAAGATCTTACCATGTGCTTTTATCCAGCTTATGGAATGATCGGGTTTAATAACGCGGGCTTCATATTTGTAAATACTGGTTCTAAGTGCCACTTTATAAGCTTCTTCCAAAACAGGCTGATCGTCAGGATGAATTTGATTTCGAATTTCAGGGCGTGTTATTTTTACTGTTTTATCATGCCCAAAAATAGTAGCAAGGTTTTCTGAATATATTAAATCCTGAGTGATAAGATTGACGTCCCAGGTAGCAATTTCGGCAATTTCAACAGCTAATCTTGCGCGTTCTTCGGCATCTTCAACCTTTTTACGCGCTTCTACTTTTGAGGTTACATCATTTACGTTAACCATAACGCCCGAAGCTTCTCCTTCTTTTTCGAGTAACGGAGTATACTGATAATCAAGATAAAATTTCTTGAGTTTTCCCTTCACATTTACATAAGCAAGCGCTTCGTTTTCGCGAACAATTTTCTTGTTCAGTATAACCTGATCCAGTAATTCCGGATATTTTTGTTCTAATAATTCAGGGAAGACCTCAATGATAGGTTTTCCAATAGTTTCTTTTTTCTTTTTCTGCCAGATGGTTTTCATCATGGTATTATTCGCCATTTCGATAATATGGTCTTTCCCTCTAAAAATAGCCATTGCAATAGGAGAGTCCATTACTAAATTTCTAAAAGCTTTTTCGCTTTGTGTCAATAAATAACGCGCTTTTACGGCTTCAGTAACTTCGTGGGTTACTATAATAACACCCACAGTATTGTTTTCTTCTTTTAAAGGATGAAAAACAAGATTAAAATAACAAACTTCCTGTTTGCCGTAACGATTTAAAGTAACCTCCAATTCATTTGAATAATAAGGAATTCCATCTTCATACACTTTTGAAAGCAACGGATAAACTGTATCCTTAGTTTCGGGAACAGTAGCAAAAACGGGTTTATCCAGAATATCGTCTTCTGTTTTATCGATAATCTGAAGATACGTAGCATTGGCCATTTCGACAATCAGATCAGTGCCTTTAAGAATGGCAATCCCAAGTGGAAGCTGCTTTACGGTATTTCTAAATCGCTTTTCGCTTTCTTCAACAGCCGTTCTGGCAATTACCTGTATTGTAACATCATTAGCAATGGCAACAATCCCTGAAATAGACCCATCTGATTCTTTTAGTGCTTCGTAAACGACATTAATAAACGTGTTTACAATCTTACCTTTTCGGGTTAATTTTACGGGAAGTTCATAAGCAGTAAATCGTTCTCCTGTAGCATAAACGTTAAGTAAAACACCTTCTAAACCCTGACCGGCAACTTCCGGCAGCGCTTCAAAAACAGGTCTGTTGATAACTTCTTCTATTTTTCGGTCCCAAATTTCGAGCATCAGTTCGTTTGCAATTTCTACAACATAATCTTTTCCCCTAAAAATGCACATGGCATTAGGAGTTTGCAATATATTATTACGATAACGTTCGTTACTGTTTTCCAGATTTTTACGAATATTGACTTTGTTGGTCGTTTCATCGCAAATAACAAGAACACCATTTATTTTTCCCTCATCATTATTTACTGGACTATAACTAAAGGTCCAGTAAACGTCTTCCATTTTTCCGTTTCTGTATATGGGTAAAAGTTGGTCTTCGTGCCAGGTTGCCTCGCCCTCAGTAAGAACCTGATCGATTAGAGGTTTAATAAAATCCCAGATTTCAGGCCAGTATTCGGCGCCTTTTTGTCCTAATATAGCAGGATGTTTTCCGTCATTCCCGAGGCTGGGACGATAAGCGTCATTATAAAAACAAATATGATCCGGTCCCCAAAATAAGAACATGGGAAACTTTGAGTTCAAAAGTATTCCTAAAGTAGTACGCAAACTCTGCGGCCATGATTCAACAGGACCTATAGAAGATTTGCTCCAGTCTTTAGCACGTGTAAGCGCGCCCATTTCGCCTCCTTTGGCAAGAAAATCATGATTCTTAGTACTCATTAAAGTCATTTTTGTTTCTGGTTAAAACAAGAAAGTATTGGTAAAAAAGTTATAATTTCTAAAGTTGGTCTTTTTATAGAATTGTTAAAATTAGTAAATTAATTATTGATTTGTTTTTTGATTTTTTGAATGAGGTAATTTTTAAATCTATTGAGTTAATTTTATTTGTAATCAATGATGAAATTTGAATTAACAATAGATTTGAAAAAATCTTAATACAATGAAGTCATGAAAAAAGAGCAAAAACACGAAACCGATTATATCAAAAAATATCAGGACGAAGGATATACTTCTAATTTTTTATTCGAAGCGGGAACTTTATTAGACTCTGAAACGAAATATGCTTATCAGCCCAATGAAATTTTTATCGTAGCGCATCACCGTTATGAAGGAATGAGTGATCCTGATGATATGTCTATTTTGTATATAATCGAAACAAAAGACCAGATAAAAGGAACACATTTAATAGGTTATGGCCCAACAGCAGACCTTGAAGAAGCCGAATTTTTTAAAGATATCCCAAAGGCAAACTATTCGAAAAACGCCGATATCAATGAACTTACATAAGAAAAGAAAATAGATTAGTATTTTTTTATTTTGCTGGGGAGCAGTTGTTCCGGATTTATCCGGGGCAGCTGCTTTTGTTTTTTTATAAGTTTCTGATTTTCTGAGTTGTTAAGCTGCTAAGGTTCTAAGTTTTTTTTCTTACCACTAAGGCATAAAGAATTTAATTAATGTTTAATAGATAATCGCGCAAAGACGCAGAGTCGCAAAGAAAAGAGATTAAATCTTTGCGACTCTGCGTCTTTACGTGAAATTTTAATAATCCTGTTCAAAAAACTTTGTGTCTTAGTGTCTTCGCGGCAAAAAAAACAAACTGTCTTAGTAGTAAAAACAACCCTTGTAATAATTATGAAATATCTGATTGAAATTGTATAAAGGTTTGATTAACAATATTTCTGAAATTTGAATTATCAAAATAAGATAAAAAACCAAAGTTGGGTTTTGTACGTAAATAAGTACGAACCATTTTATAAAAACCAGAACATTATGAAAAAACTATACTTAAATACAGGAGGATTTAATGCTATTTTTAATAACCTTAAAGATAGTTTTAACGCCGAATTGATTACCAATAATAACGAATACAATTTGATTATTAAATCGAAATGGGCAAAAGGAACTATTAGCGGCGTTTGTTTTGAAAATAAAATGTCTCATATGCATTTTGACCTTGTATTTAATGAGGATATTACCTTAAGTGTAGAAGCTTTTAAATCTGCTCCGATACTTTTTGCGTATTGCGAAAACGGAAACTTAGCCCATAGTTTTGGTGCTAATGGCGAGAAAAAAAGCATTAAAAAAAATCAAACTGGAGTTTTAAGCAATACATCGGTTATCAATAGTGTTTTGTATTTTGAAAGTCATAAGCACATTCAGTTCTCTTTAATTGGAATGCCAACAACGGGGGGAGAAGGGGATCAGAATTTTGAAATGATTACCCAATTAAAGAAAAGATTCATGAACGAATCGGGAAATTATATTTATACAGGATCAGAGAGCTTAAAAGTAATTCAGAAATGGCAGGAGTTAAAAACACTTCCGCAACAAGGAATTGTTAGAAACCTGATTAAAAAACTGATACTAAAAGAGATTATCGAGATGGAGATAGCCCAACATAGTTACAATTACATGAGTACGTTTGATCCTATCGTAAATCTGGCAGCAAGACAAATTAACGAGATTAAAAGAATTTCACACATGAATATTTCTGAAGTTATAAATGCTGCAGGATTAGCCAGCCGACACTATTTGCCACGTATTTTTAAAGAAAAATATCATTTATCATATAAGCCATTCAATCAAAAATTAGCTAGCTAATAAGCATTATATATACTACTTCTTTACGAAAAAACAGCTTTTCTACGAGCTGTTTTTTTATGGGATGTCGTTAAGCATTGCGCTTAAGATAGTCCTCGGATGATACTGATTCGCTTTGCGAAAACGCGGGTTTTTATGATGAAACTTAAAAGCTTTGTGCCTTAGTGCCTTCGTGGCAAAAAAAAGCTTGTGTCTTTATGGCTAAGATTGCCCGCGGATGATACTGATTCGCTTAGCGAAAGCGCAGATTTTCGCGGATTTCAATAATAAACTTAAAAAAACTTTGCGCCTTTACGTCTTTACGAGATTAAAAAACTCAGCAACTTAGCAATTCAGTACTAGCTCTCCTTCTCATAATAAATAATAAAATACACCATAATCAAATTCAGGCATAACGAGACGCTGTTGGTAATTATTATAGGCAGATCATTTTTTAAAATGCCGTAAATAATCCAAACCAAAATTCCGAAAGTGAGGATGCTAAAGGTTTTAAGTGATATTTGTTTCACTTTTTTAGTTTTCCAGACTTTTATAATCTGCGGAATCACTGATATTGTAACACAGGTTCCGGCGAAGAGTCCAACAATATCTATTAAGTTCATTTTTTTTAAAGTTACTGAGTTACTAAGTGGCTGATTTTTTTAATCTCGCGAAGGCGCAAAGGCGCATTTTTTTAAGTTACTGAGTTGCTAAGTCTCTAAGTGGCTGAGTTTTTTGCTCTCGCAATCCCAATAGCTATGGGGAGCAAAGTTGTTTTTTAAGTGCATTAATTTATTTAAGAATAAAGCTTAGTAACTTAGAGACTTAGCAACTTAGCATCTTAAAAAAAAACTATCCTCCAATCATTTCACCGCCATTAATATGTATAAATTGTCCGGTGATATAACTGCTGTCTTCGCCGGCCAGGAATACGTATGCGGGAGCAACTTCTGAGGGTTGACCGGCTCGTTCCATTGGATTGTCTTTTCCAAAATCAGATAATGTATCGAAACTCGCTACTATAAGCGGAGTCCATATTGGGCCTGGAGCGACTCCGTTTACACGGATTTTTTTCTTGGCAAGCATGGTAGATAATGATCTGGTAAAACTTACGATGGCACCTTTTGTACTGGCGTAATCTGCAAGATGTTCGCTGCCGCGATACGCCGTGACTGAACTTGTATTAATTATGGTATCACCTTCTTTTAGCAATGATAGAGCAGCCTTTGTAATATAAAAGTACGGATAAATATTGGTTTCGAATGTTTTATGAAGCTGCGCTGCGGTTATATCTTCCAATTCGGTTTGAGGGAACTGTACTGCAGCATTATTCACCACAATATTTATTTTTTTAAAATGAGTATGGCATTTTTTTACGGCACTTTTGCAAAATTTCTCCTCCTTCAAATCTCCGCTAATAATCAAACATTGTCGGCCTTCTTTTTCAATTAAGGCTTGTGTATCTTTAGCATCTTTATCTTCTTTGAGGTAAACAATAGCAATATCAGCTCCTTCTCTGGCAAAATGTACGGCAACACTTCGGCCAATACCACTGTCTCCACCGGTTATAAAAGCTACTTTTCCTAAAAGTTTTCCGCTTCCTGTGTAGTTTTCTCGTATAATTTCAGGTTCCGGACGCATTAGGTGTTCGTTGCCTGGAAGGTTTTGTTTTTGTTCTGGAAATGTTTTCATCTTTTTCATAACATGTCATTTTGAAGCAATTAATCTGACTCTAAAATAGTTAATGATAATTCAATGTATTAACCGAAAGAAATTTAAGATTATCGCAATAAAAAAGCCTTACATATTTTTAATGTTCAACATGGGAATTATGTAACTAATTAAATTTTCAATAAAAGTGCTGTCTTCTTTTTTTTTATAAATTTGAAGGTTTGACTAACGTTATCTAAAAATAGGATCAGCTATTTTTTATGACATTTTTCAAAGTGATTTTCAAACTAAAAACAAATTTTAATTCATAGAACTTTACTCCCCAACCAGTATGGTATTAATCGTTGACGATATAAAGGCAAATATTATTGCTTTGAAGAAAACATTAGAGCTACATGACATTGATGTGGATACTGCCGAGTCTGGTGAAGAAGCCCTGAAAAAGATTTTAAAGACAGATTATTGCCTGATTATCATGGATGTTCAGATGCCTGGACTTGACGGTTTTGAAGTTGTAAAAATTCTCTCGGGTAATAAACGAACCAAAGACATTCCTGTTATTTTTCTATCAGCGCTTAACATCGAAAAAAAGTATATTTTTAAAGGATATGAAACCGGTGCTGTCGAATATATTACCAAACCTGTTGACAGTGATTTGCTGATTTTAAAAGTAAAAACCTTTTTAAAACTATACGAACAGCAAAGAGAATTAAAAGGAATGAAAGAACTTCTTTCTAAAGAAATCATCATTAGAAAAGAAGCTCAGGATAATCTCGAAATTAAGATCGCCGAAAGAACCAGGGAACTGGTTTTGAAAAACGAAGAATTAGAGATGAAAAATCACGAACTCCAACAATTTTCCTGGGTAGTTTCGCACGATTTAAATGAACCTATACGAAAGATTCAGATCTTTATAAAAATCATCAAAGAGCTTTATCTGGCCGATGATGCAAAAGCAGTTGATTATGTAAATCGTACCATAAAATCGGCAGAAAGAATGCAGACTTTAATTACCGATTTATTGGCGTATTCGAGATTATCATCCCAGGTAAAACCCGAAGTAACAGATTTGAATGTGGTGCTGCAGGAAGTTTTATCTGATTTTGATTATTTGATCGAAAGAAAAAACGCCACTATAAAATCGAATGAACTTCCTACGATAGATAGTATCCCGAGTCAGTTGCGACAAGTTTTCCAGAATTTGATCGGGAATGCCTTAAAATTCTCCGGAAACTCTCAACATCCCTTAATCGAAATTACTTCGGAAATCATTTCTGATAAATCGTTTGAGAGTCCAACTTCCCCGGAAGGGAAATTTTGCAGAATTACAGTAAAGGATAACGGAATTGGTTTTGATGAAATTTATCTCGACAGGATATTTATTATTTTCCAGAGTCTAAACGATCGCCAGTCCTACGAAGGAACCGGAATTGGATTGGCAATTGCAAAAAAAATCATCGAAAAACACAATGGATTAATTACAGCAAAAAGTCAGGTAGGACAGGGCGCAAGCTTTATTATTATCCTGCCTCTAAAATACGAGTAAACAAAAGTATATTTTCCCTTTAAAATACCAATAATTATAACCAAAAAACATGAAGAGTAATTTTAAAAGAAATTTGTTAATCAGTTCGTTAGTCTCATTGTTGGTACTAATGATCAGTTCTACAGCTTCATTTCTTAGTATAAAAAGCTTATTAGACAGTAATTCGTGGGTAAACCATACTCAGGAAGTTATTTATAACCTGAACGAAGGTTCGGCTATAATTACTGAGGCACAAACCAGTATGCGAGGCTATTTGATTACGGGCGACGAACAATTTGTAGACCGATACAATGATGCCGAAGCAAAATCGAAAGTTTTCTTTGATAAGGTAACTGAACTTACGGTTGATAATCCGTCGCAACAAATGCAGTTAAAGGAGCTAAAAGTGCAACGTGAAAACTTTTTTAAATACTTAAACAATCAAATTGTAAAGAAACGTCTCGGAAAAAACTCCGCTACATTTGATCTTGCCGAAGGTCGAAATATGATGAGTGATTTGCGTGCACAAATAAAAACTGTTGAAAATACAGAACAAAACCTTTTAAAAGTACGCAACGAAAACTCAGAACGTTACGGTACTTATAGCATTGTCCTGATTATTGTCGCTTTTATAATTGCTTTCGTTATTTCGATTGTCTTTTTGATCCGAATTTTGAAAGATTTCAACGAGCGTGCTTTACTTCAGAATGAATTAGAGAAAAAAGACCGCGAAACAGCGCAAAGAATCGAAGCCATAAGTTCTATTGCCAGTAATATTTCGAACGGAAACTATGATATCAGGGTAGACGATAACAAGGCTGATGCTTTAGGAAATGTAGGAGAATCTCTAAATAGTATGGGAGTTTCTTTAAAAAATTCTTTCGATTTATTATCTCAAAAAGAATGGCTTCAAACCGGAATTGCAAATCTTAATAATGTAATGCTGGGTGATAAAACGATGCAGAAATTATCAAAAGATGTGATCGAATTTGTGTGCCAATATACCAATAGCAGTGCGGGAGTTTTATATATTTTAGAAGATAATGAACTTTTTGTTTCAGGAGGTTACAGTTATATACCAGGCAAAAATCGTGAACGCATTCAAAAAGGAGAAGGTTTAATTGGTCAGGCCATTGTTTCAGGAAAAATTCTGGAATTAAAATCTTTATCTCCAGATGATATCCAGATTAATTATGCTTTGGGACAAATAAAACCAACACATATTGTAGCAGTTCCGTTATTAGATACGAGAGTTGAAGGTGCTATAGAGTTGGCGAGTATTTACGGATTTTCGGACCTGCATTTAGAATTTTTGAAAAGCGTTGCAAACAACATAGGAATTGCCATTAAATCGACTCAAAACAGAAAACGAGTGATGGAATTGCTGGAAGAAACCAAATCTCAGTCTGAGGAACTTCAGGTACAGCATAGCGAATTAGAAGCAATTAATGCCGAGTTAGAAGCGCAAACAGAGAAACTTCAGGCTTCTGAAGAAGAGTTACGTGTACAACAGGAAGAGTTAGAGCAGACCAACGAAGAATTGTCTGAAAGAAGTGTTTTATTAGAAGAAAAAAACAATGAAATTCAGAAAAAATCTGAAGCTTTAGAACTTACAACTCGTTATAAGTCAGAGTTTTTGGCGAATATGTCGCACGAATTGAGAACACCTTTAAACTCGATTTTACTTTTAAGCCGTTTGTTATCTGAAAATAATAACAAAAGCATGGTCGAAGAAGAAATTGAGTTTGCCAAAGTAATCCAGAGTTCTGGAAATAGTTTGTTAGGACTGATTGATGAAATTCTTGATTTGTCTAAAATTGAAGCCGGTAAAATGGAGCTTGAATTCCTGGACGTTTCAACCAAAGAAATCACAGATACTTTATGGAACTTGTTTAATCAGGTGGCAAAAGAAAAAGGAATTAAGTTTGAAATTATCTCTAAAGATGCACCAATTGTTATCAAGACAGACAAAATGCGTTTAGAGCAAATTTTGAAAAACCTGATTTCGAATGCGATTAAATTTACCGAAAAAGGAACGGTTAGTGTAGAAATTAAAATCAATACCGACGATGATAAAATCATTTGCTTTATTGTAAAAGATACCGGAATCGGAATCCCGTTAGAGAAACAGCCTTTAATTTTCGAAGCGTTTCAACAAGCCGATGGTTCTACCAAACGTAAATATGGCGGAACCGGTTTAGGATTGTCGATTAGCCGTGAATTGGCAAAACTGCTTCGTGGAGAAATTATATTGCATAGTAAGGAGAACGAAGGTAGTTCGTTTACTTTATGTCTGCCTGTTTTTGGATCTGCTGTTCATAAAATTAATGTAGAGAAGATTCCGCCAACAGAATTTACAGAAGTAGAACCGGATGAAAAAGCGCCGCCAAAGAAAAAATACATAAGCGAAACTATTCCTGCCGAAATTGAAGACGACAGAGATTCAATTTTACCTAGCGATAAGGTAATTATGATTGTAGAGGACGATATTAATTTTGCCAAATCGCTTCTAACCTTCACCAGAAAAAAAGGCTATAAAGGAGTTGTTTCCGTGCGAGGCGATTATGCTTTAAATTTTGCATTGCTTTACAATCCGGTTGGTGTTTTATTAGATATAGAGTTACCAATAAAAAGCGGTTGGGAAGTTTTAGAAGAATTAAAAAATCACTCAGCAACCAAACATATTCCGGTTCATATTATGTCATCGCACAAATTAAAACAGGAAAGTTTACTAAAAGGAGCAGTAGACTTCTTAGACAAACCGGTCGCTTTCGAGAAAATTCCGGATGTATTTTTACGAATCGAGCATATCATTAATAAAGAAGCACAAAAAGTTTTAATCATCGAGGATAATCCAAAACATGCTAAAGCGCTGGCTTATTTCTTAGAAACTTATAATATTAATTCAGAAATAAAAAGCGAAGTTTCGCAAGGATTAGAAGCTTTGAATAAGACAGAAGTAGATTGTGTTATTCTTGATATGGGAATTCCGGACAAACACGCTTATCAAATTCTTGATGGTGTAAAGAAATCTCCGGGATTAGAAAACTTGCCAGTAATTGTCTTTACAGGAAAAAGTTTATCGATGAAAGAAGAAGTAAAAATTAAAAAATACGCCGATTCGATTATTGTAAAAACAGCGCATTCGTACCAAAGAATGTTAGACGAAGTTTCCCTATTTCTGCATTTGGTCGAAGATAAAAAAGAAGGAAAAGACAATAAAGAAAGCTATAAAAAGCTAAATTTACTAAATAATATCCTGCACGATAAAAAGGTATTAATTGTAGATGACGATGTTCGTAATATTTATTCGTTGACAAAAGCCTTAGAAGTTTTTAAAATGAATGTTATTACCGCTTTTGATGGTAAAGAAGCCATCAAAATCCTGGAAGAACACGACGATACTGATATTGTTTTACTGGATATGATGATGCCTAATATGGACGGTTATGAAACAGCCGAAAAAATTCGTAGCATGCCTAAGTTTTTAAATTTACCTTTAATAGCCGTTACAGCCAAAGCAATGACAGGCGACAGAGAAAAATGTATCAAAGCAGGAGCATCAGATTATATTACCAAACCGGTCGATATTGATCAGCTGCTTTCGTTATTGCGAGTGTGGCTGTATGATAAGATATAAATAGATTACAAAGAAAAAGTTAGCCAGAGATTAAAATAACTCAGGCAGATTATTTGATGCTAATTTCACGCAGATTTAAAAAGATTCAAGCAGATGTGCACAGATTATTTAATAAAATCTAAAATTAAATCTGCTTTAATCTTTTTAAATCTGCGTGAAACAAAAAAGTTTTAATCTTTGAAATAAAAAACTTTACAAAAAAAATAATTCGTTACAAAAAAACAAACCAAATAAAAAGTGGGCGAAATGAATAAAAAAAGACTTTTAATTATTGATGATGACTCTAGAAATATTTTTGCTTTAGAACACACTTTACGTGCGAAATCATTTGATTGCTTGTCTTGTTTAAGTGCTGAAGAAGCATTAAAATTATTGAGTACTGATGAACACATCGATGCTGTCCTGATCGATATGATGATGCCCGAAATGGATGGTTATGATGCTATTCCGTTAATAAAAGCATTGCCTAACAGGAGATCGACGTTTGTTGTAGCAGTAACGGCGCAGGCGATGGTAGGAGATAAAGAAAAATGTTTAGAGGCTGGGGCAGATGCGTATATATCTAAACCGGTAGATGTAGATAAATTACTGCTTATTTTAGGCAAAATTTAATGGAATATGATTGAGGATATTGAGTTAGAAACGCTTATTAATGAGATATATGAATATTATGGTTTTGACTTTAGTAGTTATTCACGCGCTTCTCTAAAAAGACGTGTAAACAGACTAATTCATCTTGACGGATTTATGCATTTTCATGAATTTCTTTCCAGGGTTCGTTATGATCCTGAATATTATAAACGAATGATCGACGAAATCACGGTCAATGTTACCGAGATGTTTCGTGATCCTTCCTTTTATGCCGTAGTTCGAAATCAAATATTACCCTTATTAGGTACAAAACCATTTATTAGATTATGGCACGCAGGATGTTCTACGGGCGAAGAAGTGTACTCGATGGCTATTATGCTAAAAGAAGCCGGTTTGCTGCATAAATCCTTAATTTATGCAACAGACATTAATGCAACGGTTTTAGAAACAGCCAAAAAAGGAATCTTCCCTTTAAGGATGATGAAAGAATACTCAGAAAACTATCGCGATGCAGGCGGACAGGAAGATTTTTCGAATTATTATATTGCCAATTATGGTATTGCCAAGTTTAATGAAGAACTGGCCGAAAAAATGGTCTTCTCACAGCATAATTTAGTTTCAGATACTTCATTTAATGAGTTTGACCTTATTTTATGCCGTAATGTTTTAATTTATTTTGATAATGATCTTCAAAAAAGAGTCATTAATTTATTCGATGAAAGTCTGTCTGTTTTAGGTTTCCTGGCACTTGGAACCAAAGAAACTATAAAATATTCTATTCCTATGAATAAATACAAACAGTTGGATAAAGAAAAAATATGGAGGAAAATAAAATAATATCAGGCTGTAAAGTAGTAATAATAGGCGGATCTGCAGGAAGTTTAAACGCTTTAATGCAAATTTTGCCTGATCTATCACAATTAAATGGTTTTGCCATCGTAATTGTTTTACACAGAAAAAGCACAGATGATCAGACTTTAGAGGAATTAATTGCCCTGAAATCGAATATTACTGTAAAAATAGTCGAGGATAAAGTGCCCCTTGTGCCAGGATACATCTATGTCGCGCCATCTAATTATCATTTATTATTCGAAAGAAACGATACCCTTTCGTTAGATATATCAGAGAAAATTAATTATAGCCGTCCAAGTATCGATGTTTCGTTTGAATCAGCATCAGAGATTTACAGAGAAGCTTTAATTGGAATTTTATTGTCAGGTTCTAATACCGATGGGACTTATGGTTTAAAAGCCATTAAAGCCGCAGGAGGAACCATTGTCGTACAAAACCCAACCGTAGCAGAGATGCCTTTTATGCCTCATAATGCTATTTTAAACACCAGTCCCGATTTTGTTTTAAACAATCAGGAAATATTAGAGTTTATCAGTGCTATTAATACTTAATAATCCAAATAAAGAGTTGGATGTGCAGTTAGGCTACATATGGTAGAAATTTAGTTTATGATATGCTGGCGTGCCGTAGGTACGCAATAAAGCGATTGATATGGTGTACCTACGGCACGCTAAATCTGTTCCTACATCTGATTTTCTACCAAGATTTTGTGCCTGACGGCACGAATTGTAGACTTTTAATACTATTTTTTAGGTTTAGGCGCTTCATCTTCCGGAAGGACAACCTTATTCAATTCAGCCTCTTTTTCAGCCCTTCTTTGTGCCGCTCTACCTTTACCTATAGGTATTCCAGCCGTTAAATACAAAGATCTGTTGTATACATTTGGCCTGTCGCCTTTCATTACCGGAACCAGACCATAATAATATTGAACTGTTATGTTTAAACCGTTACCCACATTCATATGATAACCCGCACCAAGTGCCACACCCGCATCAATAACCCGTATCTGATCGCGGATATTCTTTTTATAAATCACATCGTCTTTACCGTATTCTTGTTTAAATTCATCAAAAGTTTTGGCTAATAAACCAAACTGAGGCCCTGTTTTAAGATATATTCTATTTTTAAACTGATATTTAATTAAAATAGGCACATTAAAATACCTGAATTCGCGATTCACACTTCCGCCAGCAAAAGTATTATCCAGATTCGCATCGTTTAAAGAATAAACCGGAATTCCGTGTGCCACCCATAGGCGATTTTACTATTACCCCGTATTGATCATCCAGGCAGGATTTTATTTAGATCGAATGTCAAAATAAAAACTAAGATTAAACCCAACATTCGTTCCCGAAGATTCAAGACCCGAAACGTCAGAGAAATTCGCGCCGCCTTCGAGCCCAAACTCCAAAAAAGGAGAATTTAATTTATCCACAAAAATTAAAGAAATTAAAACACTTTTATCTTTTTTTTTTTACGAATATCATTTTCAAACATTTAGATTTTTATAATAGAAATAAATGTTACTTTTGTGTTGTGAAATGGATAAACATCATATTGTCGATTTATTTAATGGCACTTTCCAGTATGCCCTGTGCAGATATGGAAGTAAATAGTGCTGCTCATAAAACGGCCCAGTTTTCATCAGAAGCCAATCATACTCATGATAAAGACAATGATTTGTGTTCTCCGTTTTGCGCTTGTAATTGCTGTGGTGCTCAGGTTTTAAGTTATCAGACTGCTGTAAGTTTTGAATTTCCTGTAGCATATTCCATTATTTCAATTCCATTACCCAATTATACCTCAGTTGCTGCTTCTAATTTCTACGGAAGTATTTGGCAACCCCCTCAAATAGCATAATGATTGCCTGATTAAGTTCGGGTTAGAGAGTTGTGGATTTTCCACAGAAGTAATAGGCAAAACTTTGTCTAATTTCTCATGTCATTATACCCTTAAAATGTTAGATAAAATTATACAGTTTAGTATAAAGAATAAGTTCGTTATACTACTATTTACCCTTATATTAATAGCTTGGGGAAGCTATTCGCTCAAACACTTACCACTGGATGCTTTGCCGGATATTACCAATAATCAGGTACAAATTATCACGACAGCACCCACTTTGGCCAGTCAGGAAGTTGAGCAATTAATAACCTATCCGCTGGAGCAAGCCGTAAAAACGGTTCCGGATATTATAGAACTCCGTAGTATTTCGCGTTTCGGATTATCAGTTGTTACCGTTGTTTTCGAAGACGATGTCGATATTTATTGGGCAAGGGAACAAATATTTCAACGCCTAAAACAAGCCGAAGAAAATATTCCCGATTATGCAGGAACTCCTGAATTAGCACCTATTTCGACAGGTTTAGGAGAAATTTACCAATATGATGTATATGCCAAAAAAGGCTACGAAAACAAATACGATGCAGTAAAACTTAGAACCATTCAGGACTGGATTATTATTCCGCAATTGCAGGGCGTCAAAGGCGTTGCAGATGTAAGTACCTGGGGCGGGAAATTAAAACAATACGAAATTGCTGTGAACCCCAATACCCTAAATAGTTTAGGCGTTACAATTACTGAAATTTTTGATGCTTTAGAAAAAAACAACCAAAATACCGGAGGCGCTTATATCGAAAAGGATCAATTAGCCTATTTTATTCGCGGTGTCGGAATGGCAAAAGGAACAAAAGACCTTGGAAATGTCGTGGTAAAAAACCGAAACGGTTCGCCCGTTTTAGTCCGTGATGTTGCCGAAGTTCGTGAAGGCGTTGCCCTGCGTTACGGAGCATCAACCAAAGACGGAAAAGGAGAAATTGTTTCCGGAATGGTTTTGATGTTAAAAGGTGAAAACTCCAGCGCCGTTGTAGACAGAATCAAAGAAAGAATGATTCAGATCAATAAAAGTTTACCCGAAGGTGTTGTTGCCGAAGCTTTTATAGACAGAGGAAAACTAGTCGATAACGCGATCGGAACTGTTACAAAAAACTTATTAGAAGGAGCTTTGATCGTGATTTTTGTCCTGATCTTATTCCTTGGTAATCTTCGTGCGGGTTTAATCGTTGCCTCGGTAATTCCGTTAGCGATGCTTTTTGCTATTATATTAATGAATGCCTTTGGTGTAAGTGGAAACTTAATGAGTCTGGGAGCAATCGATTTTGGAATCATTGTCGACGGAGCTGTAATTATTGTCGAAGCCACAATGCATCATTTGCAGCAATTGAAACGGAAAAAAGAATTATCGCAAGGCGAAATGGATGTTGAAGTTTACAATTCGGCTTCGAAAATCAGAAACAGTGCGGCCTTTGGAGAAATCATCATTTTGATTGTTTATCTGCCTATCCTGGCTTTGGTAGGAACCGAAGGTAAAATGTTCAAACCCATGGCAATGACTGTTGGTTTTGCTGTTGCCGGAGCATTTATCCTTTCGTTGACTTATGTGCCTATGATGAGCGCTTTATTCTTATCTAAAAAGACAGAACACAAAGAAAATTTCAGCGACAGAATGATGGCTTGTTTAGAGGCATTTTATACTCCATTATTAGAAAAAGCACTGCAATTTAAAAAGATTGTTTTAGGAATTGCATTGGGTCTATTTGCCTTGGGATTAATTGTTTTTAATAGTATGGGAGGAGAATTTATCCCGACTATCGAAGAAGGAGATTTAGCCATAAACGCCACTATTATGACCGGAAGTTCGCTTACGCAGATGGTAGAAACTACCACGAAATACGAGCAAATATTAAAAGCAAAATTTCCGGAGATAAAAACAATAGTAACCAAAATAGGAAGTGGGGAAATCCCCACAGATCCTATGCCTATTGAAAGTGGCGATTTGATTATTGTTCTAAAGGACAAAAAAGAATGGGGACGAAAATATCACAATTGGGAAGAACTGGCTAATGCCATGAAAGAAGAAATGGAAGTCATTCCGGGAGCCAATATTGAGATTTCACAGCCTATACAAATGCGTTTCAATGAATTAATGACCGGAAGCCGAAGCGATATCGCCATCAAAATTTTTGGTGATGATCTGGAAATTCTGGATGCCAAAGCAACCGAGTTAATTTCGAAGATAAAAAGCATCGAAGGAATTGGAGATTTAAAAGCGGATAAAGTAACGGGTTTACCTCAAATTACCATCAAATATGATTACAATAAAATCGCTTTATACGGTTTGAATATTTCAGATATCAATAGAATTATCCGTTCATCATTTGCCGGAGAAAGCGCCGGAAAAATCTACGACGAAAGCAAAAGATTTGATGTTGTAGTGAGAATGAACGAAGGCAATCGCGCTGATATTACCGATGTGAGTAATTTGTTTATTCCTTTACCAAACGGGCAGCAAGTACCACTTTCGCAAGTTGCAACGGTTGATTATGAGCAAGGCCCTGTACAAGTAGTTCGTGAAGACGGAAAACGCAGAATCACCGTTGGATTAAACGTTCGCGGCCGCGACATAAAAAGTGTAGTAGAGGAAATTCAGCAAAAACTGGATAAAAACTTTAAACTTCCTGCGGGTTATTACGTGACCTATGGCGGTCAGTTCGAGAATTTAATCGAAGCCACCAAACGACTTTCGATCGCTTTGCCAATCGCTTTAGGATTAATATTAGTATTGCTTTATTTCACTTTTAAAAGTTTCAAACAAGCAGGACTAATTTTTACTGCAATTCCGTTATCAGCCATCGGTGGTGTTTTTGCGCTCTGGATGCGCGGAATGCCGTTTAGTATTTCGGCAGGAATTGGTTTTATAGCCCTCTTCGGAATCGCGGTTCTAAACGGAATCGTATTGATCTCGTATTTCAATCAACTAAAAACCGAAGGAATATCAGATCCGCTGCAAAGAGTTTTAATAGGAACCAAAACGAGATTACGCCCTGTTTTAATGACGGCTGCCGTAGCCTCTTTAGGATTTTTACCAATGGCATTGTCAACGAGTGGAGGAGCAGAGGTGCAAAAACCTTTAGCAACCGTAGTAATTGGCGGTTTATTCTCAGCCACATTATTGACGCTGATTGTTTTACCGATTTTGTATTTGCTGTTGGAAAGTAGGTTTAAACGCAAAGAGCGCGAGGATTTACGCGAAGAACGCAATGAAATTTAAAAATAGGAAAAAATGTTTCACGCAGATTATGCAGATTGAAGCAGATTTAAATTAAAATATTATAAAAAATAATCTGCGCATATCAGCTTAAATTTTTTAAAAATCTGCGTGAAACAAAAATTACAAGAGAAAAATGAAAAGTATAAAATATAATATAAACACAAACACCTTTGCGAACTTTGCGAAAAACCTTTTGCGAACTTTGCGGTTAGGTACGTTCCTATTGACAAGTACAGTATCATCAGCACAAGAAAAAATCACTCTTGAAAAAGCCATAGAACTTGCCAAATCAAACAACATCGATTTAAAAATTGCCGATAAGGAAATAGAAAGACAAACCGTTCTGAAAAAGACCGCATTTCAGCCGGAACCGCTACAAGTGCAATATCAGGGCGGACAATTCAATAGTGTGGATTATGACCACAACGTTTCGGTGCAGCAGTTTTTTCCACTGGGAAGCATCACCAAAGCCAATCGTCAATTGCAGGAGGAATTGGTAAAACTGGCCGAAAAACGTAAAGCCTTATCTTCTTATGAAATCGAAAAAGCCGTAACCTTGGCCTATTATCAATATTTGTATGGTGTTTCGATTCAGAAATTAAACTCGGAACTCAATGATATTTATACCAAATTCTTAAAGAATGCAGAACTCCGTTTTCAAACCGGAGAAAGCGGAAACATTGAAGTTATTAGTGCTAAAGCGAAAGTAAAAGAGATCGAAACGCAAAAAGCACAATTAGAATTTGATTTGGCAATTTACCAAAAGCAATTGCAGTTTTTTGTTCAGACTGATGAAAATATTGTTCCCGATGATAAAACAGCATTACAATATACTATTATAAAAGAAGAAGGAAATTCGAAAGCAGAAAACTTAATGAGCGATTATTACCAGCAGCAAATTTCGGTTTCTCAAAAAGAAGCCAATACGTATAAAGCCATGCGAATTCCGAAAATAGGAATAGGTTATTTTGCGCAAACAATCGACACCAAATCATTGTATCAGGGATTTACTGCCGGATTGCAAATTCCGTTGTTTGGAGGCGTGAATACAGCCAGAGCACAGGCTTCGGCGATTAGTATTTCGCAATCGAAATTGGCTTTAGATAAAAATAAACTAACGCTGAATCTGCAAAGACAAGAGTTACAAAACAATTATGCAAAACAGCAAAAAGCATTAGATTATTTCCAGAAAGAAGGATTGCAATATGCAGATCAGATTATCACTACTGCGCAAAAAAGTTATGCCAATGGCGATATGAGTTATTGGGCGTACATCAGTTTTTTGAATCAGGCAATTGATATTAAAAAACAATATACAGAGGCGACTCATAATTTTAATCAAAGTGCCATCGAGCTTCAATTTCCAACCATCAAAAACAATTAAAATGAAAAATATATTTAATTATCTAACCGCAAAGAACGCTAAGGTTGTATCGCAAAGGTCGCAAAGTTTAATTTCCTTACGTGCTTCGCGCTTTTTCTTTGGGTGCATTGCGGTTATATCTTTCGCATCTTGTAATGAAAAGAAAGCAGAAGAGCCACAAGAAGAAGAAAAATCGCAAACAGAAGTAGCTCTAAATGAATCGCAATACAAAACCGTCGGCATCGAAACAGGATTTGTAGAAAACAGAAACCTGAACAAAGTCATAAAAGCCAACGGTTATACTACAGTTCCGCCACAAAATTCTGCCGAAGTTTCGACTTTGATAGGAGGAACCGTGAAGGATATTTTTGTTTTGGAAGGTACTTATGTCAACAAAGGAAAGGTTTTGGCAACGATTCAGAATCTGGAAGTGATTGAAATGCAGGAAGATTATCATTCGGCTACAGCCAATATCGAATACTTGCAATTAGAATACAACCGTCAGAAAACCTTAAGCGATGAAAATGTAAACCCAAGGAAAGTTTTTCAGGAAGTAAAATCAAAACTGGCAGCAGAAAGAGCCAGAGCACAGGCAGCAAAAAATAAATTAGATGCCTTGCACGTGAGTACAAAAGGCAGTACTTCGTTAGTGCCAATTGTAGCGCCAATAAGCGGTTATGTTGGGAATATAAAAATTGCAAAAGGAGCCTACGCACAAACCGGAGTAACATTGTTTGAAGTTGTTGATAATACTCAAATGCACTTAGACTTAAATGTGTATGAGAAAGATTTAGGCTCTATTTCGATCGGACAGATAATTGATTTTGTATTGACCAATCAGTCGAACAAATCGATAAAAGGAAAAATCTTCGGGATCAATAAATCTTTTTCTAACGAAAGTAAAACCGTTGCCGTTCATGCCAAAATCGAATCAGATGACGCAAAAGGACTGATTCCGGGAATGTACGTTTCGGCGAATATCAACATTACCAATGCGACTGTTCCTGCTGTACCAAAAGATGCTGTGGTTCGAAATGCAGATAAGTATTTTGTCTATATTCAGGAAGACGAACACGAAGAACATGAGAAACACGAAGAAAATAAAGGTGAAACAGAAACGCCTCATGAAAAAGAAATTCATTTTAAAGCCATCGAAGTGATTCCCGGAACAACAGACTTAGGTTTTACAGAAATAAAGTTTGTAGATGAAATTCCTGCCAATGCAAAAATTGTAACAAAAGGCGCTTTTTATTTGCTTTCGGCAATGAAAGGCGGAGGGGAGCATAGTCACTAATTTTTTTTAGTTGCTAAGTTGCTGAGTTACTAAGATGCTAAGTTTTTTAGCTGGTGTAGAATTTGCTCGCAAAGTCGCAGAGCCGCAAATTTTTTCTTGTATTATGTTTTTAAGTTTTATGAGAGAAAATCAAATAAACTTAAAAAACTTTGCGGCTCTGCGACTTTGCGAGATTAAATAAAACGCTGCCTATAGACAATTCGCTCAAAATCCGTAAATTTAGAACATATTTAAACAAAGTTTAAACTTTAAACAAATAACATTTGAGACTCATTTTATGGAACATATACATACAGAAGAAAAAATAACAAAAAAGAAACCAAAACAATCTACCTGCTGTTGTTCACATGACGAACCCGTTCATTCTAATAATGACGGACACGATCACGGAGATGGAGACGGTCACGATCATGAACACAACGCTGAGGGCGGTTTGTTTAAAATATTTTTACCGGCGATAATCTCATTGGTATTACTGCTTATTGGGATTGGTCTGGATAATTATTTTCCGCAAACCTGGTTTACGGGTTATGTTAGAATTGCCTGGTATATCGTGGCTTATTTGCCTGTTGGACTTCCGGTTTTGAGAGAAGCTTACGAAAGCATCATGAAAGGTGATGTTTTCTCAGAGTTTTTCCTGATGTGTATTGCGACAATTGGTGCTTTTGCCATTGACGAATATCCCGAAGGTGTTGCTGTAATGCTGTTTTACACCATTGGAGAAAACTTTCAGGGATTGGCCGTAAGCCGTGCAAAATCGAATATAAAAAGCCTGTTGGATCAGCGCCCTGACGAAGTAAATGTTTTAGAAAATAACGTTGCTACAAAAGTAAAAGCGGCAGATGTTACGATAGGATCTGTAATTCAGCTTAAAGCAGGAGAAAAATTAGGTCTGGATGGCGAATTACTATCAGATTCTGCTTCGTTTAATACCGCAGCATTAACGGGTGAAAGCAAACCGGATACCAAGGTAAAAGGAGAAACTGTTCTGGCCGGAATGATCAACGGAAACACGATTGCTTTAGTAAAAGTAACAACGGCTTATAAAGACAGCAAGCTTTCTAAGATCTTGGAAATGGTACAAAATGCCACGACCAAAAAAGCTCCAGCCGAATTATTTATCAGAAAATTTGCTAAGATTTATACGCCAATCGTGGTGTATCTGGCAATTGCGATTTGTGTATTGCCATGGCTTTTTGTAGACAATTATGTCTTTAGTGACTGGCTGTACAGAGCTTTGGTATTCCTTGTAATTTCATGTCCTTGTGCATTGGTAATTAGTATTCCGTTAGGATATTTTGGCGGAATTGGCGCTGCAAGTAAAAACGGAATCCTGTTTAAAGGAAGTAATTTTTTGGATAGCATTTCAACCATTCAGAATGTGGTGATGGATAAAACCGGAACCATGACCGAAGGTGTTTTTAAAGTTCAGGAAGTTATTATTCAGGAAGGTTTTGATAAAGCTGAGATTCTGAAACTCGTTAATGTTCTGGAAAGCCAAAGTACGCATCCTGTGGCAACGGCCATTCACAATCATGTGGGACAGATTGATGCTTCAATTGAATTGAAAAATGTAGAAGAAATTTCCGGACATGGTTTAAAAGCCGAAATCAACGGAAAAGAATTGCATGTTGGGAATTTCAAACTGATGGATAAATTCAAGATTCAATATGATATCGATCCAAATTCAGTGGTGTATACTACGATTGCCATTGCCTACGATAATAAATTCGCAGGATATTTGACTATTGCCGATGAAATAAAAGAAGATGCTCAGGAAGCAGTAAGCAAACTAAAAGCATTAGGCGTTAAGGTAACCATGCTGAGTGGTGATAAAACAAATGTGGTACAATTTGTTGCTGATAAATTAGGAATCGCAAATGCTTTTGGAGATTTACTTCCGGAAGATAAAGTGAATAAACTCAACGAGATTAAAGCCAAAAACGAAACGGTAGCTTTTGTGGGCGATGGTGTAAATGATGCACCTGTAATAGCCTTAAGCACCGTAGGAATTGCAATGGGAGGTTTAGGAAGCGATGCCACGATCGAAACTGCCGATGTGGTGATTCAGGACGATAGACCAAGCAAGATTGCAATGGCGATCAATATTGGGAAACAAACCAAAAAAATCGTTTGGCAGAATATTACTTTGGCTTTTGTAGTAAAAGCTTTTGTATTAATTCTGGGTGCGGGCGGACTTGCCACGATGTGGGAAGCTGTTTTTGCTGATGTTGGAGTGGCTTTGTTAGCGATATTAAATGCCGTGAGAATTCAGAAAATGAAGTTTAATAATTTCACTTAAATAAAAAAATCCCAATTCATTCGTTTGAATTGGGATTTTCTATTTATTACAATTAAACTGTTGGTTGTAATTCAAAAAAAAAAATAAAAACATAGAAACATAGGTTTTAGATGTTTAAAGAGTGCGAAAAAAAGAAACTAGTTTCTTCACACATAGTCCCGATAGCTAGCGGGATTAGTTAATGTGAGTGAAACGCCTTTTATAATTTTACATAATCTATGGTTCTATGTGTTTTAAAAAAAGGATCCAAGGGTTTACAATTACTTCTTCAAATGTTTTTGTTCCTGAATTTCTCCATTACCGAAAGACCAATTCTCTAAACCATTATTTTCTAATAAAACAATGATCACATTATTGATCAAAATTTCGGTTGAAGTTGAAATTCTCGAAGCAATTTGATGGTATAATTTTTTCTTTTGTTCTAATGTTCTTCCTTGTCCGGCCGTGATTTGCACATAAACAATATCTTCAGAATGTGAAATACCAAGATAACTTTCAGGATATTTTATCTGATGTGGTTCCAATTCTTCAATGACATGAAAATAATCGTCCTTTGGGATATTAAATTCTGTTATCAAAGATTGATGAATCGATTCTGAAATAGTATTTTTTGTTTCTAATGAAAGCTTTTTAGGAAGGCTGATTCTAACGAATGGCATTTTGTTTTTATTTAAGTTTTTATAAAAATAAGGAATTGTAAGCGATGAAAAATAAGAATCGGATTAAAATTTTAATTCAATTTTAGTTCCTTTATTTTCAATTTTAACTTTGGTAATATTACTTTCAGAAGGTGTTTGCGTAGGATACCAGTTTCTATTCGGTTTAACCATAATCAACAAACCTTCATCATTACCAACGGCAGCAAAAAGTTCACTATTGGCATTTTTAGAAAAGAATGCTAAACCGTGTTCTGCAATTAGTTGTTTTCCTAATTCTAAAGGATTTTCATTCACAATTCCTATTTCGCTTATATTTAGAATAGCTTTAGAACTGAATGCTTCTGTTTGTGCATTATCAAGATCATGTCGGGCAATGAATTCTAATAAATTGCCATTATTATCATAGAAATAAACAGCATTGGCATTCCAGTTTTCGAAATTGGTAATGACTTTTTGATCTTCAATAAAAATTAGATCTACTTTACTTTTACACCATTCGATAGCTTCGTCTAATTTGTTTTCCGGGATATTAAAAGCAAAATGATAGATAGATTTAAACTCTGGATTTTCAACGAATTCCAAAACCGAATTACCTGCCTGAATACTCACAAAGTCTTTGGTTTTTTCTATAATAGGAAGATCAAGAATGTTTTTATAAAAAGTGGCAGTTTGTTCTATATTGTTGGATTGAATTTGAATGTGTGCTAACTTCATGGTGGTATTTTTTCAAGAAGGAAAAGCTTCCTTTCGTTTCAAACAAATTTAAGAAAAGATCGAAGTATTACGATCAGCAGACTATTTTATACTTCGATGAAAGAATAGTAAATTATGATAAGAGTTTCTCCTATTATAATACGTAATTTTTTAAACACATAGGATCATAGATTTTGTAAAATTATAAAAGGCGTTTCACTCACATTAACTAATCCCGATAGCTATCGGGACTATGTGTGAAGAAACTAGTTTCTTTTTTTTATATCCTTTTAAACATCTAAAACCTATGTTTCTATGTGTGTAAAATAGAAAAGCCCATTTCAATTATGAAATAGGCTTTCCGGATTTGAAAAATTTGGGGCAATTTACAAATCGTTTAATGTAATTTATTTTGGCATTTCCGGTACCATAATTCTTCGTGTTGGCGTGCTTAATGTTTCTATAAATGCCAAAAGATCGTTGACTTCTTCTTTATTTAAATCTAATTTTCGAAGCATTGGATCTACTTTTGGAATTAATGAATCTCTTGCAGTTCCCAGATATTTTTTCTGAACTGGCGATGGATTTCCTAAATTGTACAATTCGACAACATCCAGCAAAGAAGGAAAATGCCCGTGATGCATCCAGGGTTTTGTATTGGCCACTTCACGCAATGTTGGCGTTCTGAATTTACCAATGTCTTTTACATCTTTGGTCACATTATATCTCCCGAAATCTTCATTTTTTGTTCCGAATAAAGTCTGTCCGTCATTATGAAACTGATTGTCGCTAAAATAAGGTGTATTATGGCAATTGATGCATTGCGCTTTGGTTCTGAACAAATGCAGACCTTTTACCTGCGAATCGGTATAAGCATCAGATTTTCCGCTTACAAACTGATCAAATTTACTTTTTGGACTATTAATAGATCTTTCGAAAGTAGCAATCGCATATTGTATTCTTTGCAATGAAACCTTTTTGTCTCCAAAAGCAGCTTCAAAAAGCGGTTTATACCCTTTTATTTTGGCAATTTTATCAACTGCAATTGTCAGTTTTTCATTCATCTCGAGAGGATCTCCAATCGGGAATTGCGCCTGATCTTCAAGACTTGAAGCACGACCATCCCAAAATAAAGAAGTAGCATACGCCGAGTTAAGAATCGTCATCGAATTACGTTTTCCGGTTTGACGATCATGGCCAAAAGAACGCGTTAAATTATCTGTCCACCCCAATTCAGGATTATGGCAGGAAGCGCATGCAATTTGTCCGCTTGTAGATAATCTGGGATCAAAAAACAGTATTTTACCCAGACTTTCTTTTTCCTTAGAATACGGATTATAAGACGGATAGGGAACAGCAGGGAGCACACCAATATCCTGAAATTGAGATTTATCGACATTTTTGTGTAATTCCGCCGCCGGCCATTTCGTAGCATCTCCGCCGGAATACAGTTTTCGCAATTCCTGAATGTCAATGTAATCAGGCTGTTCAACGCTTTTGTAGGCCGTTAAACTCACGAGGAATAGGATAGGGACGATTAGTTTTTTCAATTCTTTTGTTTTTGTATGATTTGTTTCAGGTTTTAGGTTTCAGTTTTCAGTTTCAGTTCGTTTTTCAGAAAACTTTGTCAAAGTTGTAAACTTTGACAAAGTTACTGCGACTGCGACTAAAATCTAAAGCGCAACTTCCTTAGGACATTCAATGCTTAAAGCAGCCGGTTTTGGATATGTTTTGTTATTGTACATTCTGTATTGTGTCGAAACAGTTCCTCCAAAAAGTGCTTCGTTTGTAAGTTTCAGTTCGAAAGAAATTTCAAATAAACCTGCACTGATTTCTTGGTAAGTACCTTCTCCGGCGATTTCGATATTATGACTGTTTTTATTGGTTCCTGCAATGGTAATATATTGCGGAATCACCAATACTTTCCCCTGAGTTTTACTGTTTCCGTTCTCTGGGAAAAATTCTAATGCTGAGGTAATATTGAATCCTGGAGAGCTTGCTGCAGCTACTGCTTCATTACTAAACCATCTTTTTAAATTAAAGGAATTGGTTGTTGAGGTACCTGTTACAACATTAAATCCAATTTTGAATGCATCATGATAAACATCATCATTAGGATTGGCCGTTCCTTTATCGCTATATAAAATGGCATTTTCATTGTCTTTTGTTACTACAACAGGAAACGTAAAGGCATTATAAGCCTGCCACGCACAAGTACCGCTTCTATCAAACCAGGTTTCGCCATAAGTCAGGTAAAACTGACTGGATAAATCGTAAAATTTAGATGCCGGATTTGCATTAACATCTCTGGGTGATCGTGTAGGTTTTATGATCTGCAATACCGTATTTCCTGTAGCAACATAATTGGGCGTATTGGTTAATGTTAATTTGGTTTCATAACGCACATCCGGATTTTGGATATCTTCTAATAGAGTTAAATGATAGTTGATGGAGCTTCTGTTATCTCCAAAATCATCATGCGTTAACGAGTAATCAAAGCCATCAAGAAATTTAAAGATACTGGCATTTTCGATTTCAGACGGAATAAATCCGTTAGGAAAATTTACTTTAAAATCGATTTTTTCGCCCACTTCTCCTTTAATCAAATATTGGCCCACAGGAAATGTATAAGCTGTACTTATTTCGCCCAGGGTAATGGTAAAAGTATCATTTGGATATTCAGTATTCAGGTTTCCAATATGAATTTCAGGATCAGATACCGTTTCCAATTTTAAAGAAATACTTTGATTTGCTGCCCATCTTTTATCGAATGAAACAAAAACAGTATCCGTTAATTTACTTCCTTCAAATACTAACTGATTCACCGGATTTACGGTAAAACTTTCATTATCATTTGTTGATGAAACAGCACTAAAATTGACCGTTACAGCACTTTTTAAATAACGGGTAGTTAAAGCAACCGGTATTTTCAACGTTTTTACGGAACTGTTTAGATAAGTAGATCGAGGTGCCAGACTTCCGTTTACAGCAGGATATTCTAAGGGTACGTTATCCTTTGTTAAAAAATTAAATCTGACAAAAGGATCTATCTCAGAACCTAATTTATAATCGTCTTTTGAGCAAGAAGTTATTAGTAAGGTTATAAACAATATGCTAAATATCTTAATACGAGTCATTTTGTTGTAAGTTAGGGTTAAGATTAGTGTTGAATGTTGGTATTGGCAGAACAAATTTTAAAGAAGGATATGTCATACTGCAGCTAGTAGAAATACAACCGTCATTTCTGGAAATATTTTTATGATTGCGCACGAGATCAAAGAACAAATGACCTTCAAAACAAAGTTCTTTTCTTCTTTCTAAAAGAATATTCTCTTTAAGATTAGCTGTATTGGTTAGCAAGGTCGCATTTGCACGGGCACGAATAGTATTAATATCTGCCATTGCTTCACTTGCTTTATTGGTTTCCAAAGCTGCTTCGGCACGGATTAAATACATTTCGCTTAATCTAAAAGCTACATAACCGGCATTATTTTGGAATTTTTTAGTAAAGTTGTAATTCATAGGCGTAAGAACGCCATTTACTAATGTTTGAAGTGATTGTGTAAGAAATAGTTGTTTTCTTAAATCTGTATTTTCATAAAGAGTAACCAAATCATCAGAAGCAACATATTTATTGTAACTGGTTGCCGAAGTATATCCAAAATAACTTGACATAGAATTGCCGGCAATACCTTCTGAATCTCTTGGAATCGAAAATTCTAATAAAATTTCAGAAACCGGAAGATCTGTTTTTGCCCATTCTGCAAGGTAATTTTCTTTCTCTGTTAACCTAACCCCGGAATTTATGATGACATCATTTGCAGTTTCGTAAGCATTTGTCCAGTCATTTTTTTGCAGATAAACTCTGGCAAGCAGTGCTTTTGCACTATTAACGTTGAAATAAGAGTAAACGGGACCTGAAAGTACCAAAACAGAGTAATTATCAATTGCTGTTTTTAGATCGGTTATAATTAAATTATACGTATTGGCTACAGTTTCTCTTTCGGGATATTCTATTCCTGCTTTTATTGATTTTGTGTTGTAAACAATCCCTAAATGAGAAGCATCTGAGGTATAACTGTAATTTTGGCTGTAAACCTGCGATAAAAGAAAATGTGCATAAGCTCTTATGGTCAATGCTTCTGCTTTAATTTGTTTCTTTTCTTCGTCAGTCGCATCGGTTAGGGCGGGAGTATATTCTAAAATTAAGTTAGCCTGATTGATGATATCATAACTTCCGTCATAAAATGATTTGTAATTACTGGTAAGCGCCAGATCATCAAAAGAATAAACCTGCTCAATATTCCCTGATGGAGAAATTTGCCCTCTGCTGCTTCCGGAAGCCGTTGGGGTAAATTTTAAATTTCCTCCTTGCAAATCAGCATAAACAGCAAAACGGTCATTTTTTACATTGGCTTCAAGCTCTGTATAAAGTCCGGTTAAAGCAGTTACTACTCCTTGCTTGTTTTGCAAAAGCTCATCGATAGAGGTTTGAGTTCCGGGTTCCTGTTCTAAGAAATCACTGCAGCTTTGTAGTGAGAATATCAGGAAAAAAAGTGTGATGTATTTTGAATATTTCATTTCTTTAAAATTTAGCATTAACTCCCAGCGAGATTGTTCTGGCCTGAGGATATATAAAACTGTATTCTCGTATTCCGTTCATTCCTTTCGGACTTTTTTCCTTATACCAATACGCCACATTCGAAGCATCTGCAAAAACAGACAGAGCATCCAGAAAAGTATTTTTTAGGGGTACATTATAACTTAAATTAATATTGCTGATTCGTACATAAGTACCGTCATATATGTACTTACTTAAATTAGGAATAATAGGTGAAGATGTTACTGCTGACTGTGAAACATTATCACCTGGATTTCTCCAGTAATCGTACGCATTTACAGAAAGATTTCTATTTAAAGTATTAGAATACTTGTCGATATAAACATCACCCACAAAGACATCGCCTCCTAGTTGAAAATCACCTCTTACAGATAAGGTTAGATTGTTATAAAATGTAAAACTGTTATAAAAACCTCCGTAGGCATCTGCCTGGGTATCGCCAATTGGTACCCAGTCTGCAACAGTATGAGAATCATTATACGTTTTCGTATCGTATATTTTTCCATCTTTTTCTACGAGATCTCTACCTGTAGCGGGATCCACTCCAATCCATTTTATTCCCCATAAAGTAGTTGTGCTGTAGCCTATTTTTTGTGCTAAGGCAAGATTTCCTAAAGCATAGTCACTTCCTAAACCTTTTAGATCAGTTACTTTACTTTCAACAGTAGAAATATTGAATGTTGTAGTCCATTTAAAAGCATTACTTTTTATCCATTTAATTCTGGTAGTCAATTCAAAACCTTTATTATACATGCTCGACGCGTTTAACTGAACAGAATTATATCCGGTTTCTGTTGGGATATCTCTTGTCGTAATTAAATCGGTTTTGTTGTCATAATAATATTCTAAAGTCAATTCGATTCGTTTAAAAATATTAAAATCAAAACCAACATTAAATTTTGTGTTTTTTTCCCAGCTTAAATTCCCGTTTGGAGCAGCACCGGTCGTTGCTCCGATGTACCCGTTATAGTCGTTTTGAGTAATATTATATAAACCTTTTGCTCTATAAGAACCAATTCTTGAATTTCCTGTAGAACCGTAACTCACTTTAAATTTTAGAAAATCAATCCATGTATTTGACTGTAAGAAATTTTCATTGCTTGTAATCCAACTCAAACCTGCGCCGCCATTAAGAGCAACGTTTGTATCATCTCCAAAAACAGAGCTTTCGTCGCGTCTTAAATTCGCTAAAACATAATAACGTTTTTTATAGTTATAATTCACCTGAGATAGAAATGAAACTCTCGAATTATAGCTAATTTCACCTCTGGAACTCTGACCGACTTTAGATTCATCAACCAAAGCAGTTGCAGGATTATCATCTCTGACAGCATCACTGATTTTATTAATTTGATACGGATTGACAAATCCTACTCCGGATTTAAAATTAAAATCTGTTTTATCTTCAGATAATTCAAAACCTGCGACACCATCAATTTCATGATTTTCGTTTAATTGTTTATTAAATAAAACTTGTCCCTGCCAGTTCCATTTTGTCGAATTTCGTTGATTTAAAATTCGTCTTCCCCATGCAGGATACAAAATTCCGTTAAGTGTAAAAGATCCATTAAACTGACCACTTTCATTTGCAGCAGAAAAATAACGATCCTGCTCTTTATCTGTATAGTCCATCCCGAAAAGCGTCGAAAATTTTATAGCCTTACTAAGCTGATACGATAAATTTAAACTTCCAAGAAGACCAAATGTCTGCGACTGATTTTTATTTTGTTCAATAGCAGCCAGCGGATTTCCTCTTGTGATACCGCTTACTCCCAAATCTGCATAAGAACCATCTGCATTGTAAACTGCTAGCGTTGGCAAATAAGCAAAACTAGAAAAGATATTTGGAGCATCTTTTTGTACGTAACTTGGATTCAGCATTAAGTTAGCACTCCATTTTCCTGAATTGAATCCTAAATTAATTCCTGCGTTTAATTGTTTGGTATCATTGCCTAGTTGAGCTTCATTAATTTTTAAATAGCTTACGTTTGTACGATAGGAGAATTTTGAAGTTGATCCCGAAACATTGAAATTATATTTATTATAAATTCCGCTTCTGTTTAAAACCTCGAACCAATCTGTATTTATACCATTATAAGCGACAGGAGTATAGCCTGTTGTGGTATTTTTCATGTAATCATTTCTAAGTTCAGTAAATTGTTCTCCACTTAGATATTTAATTCTGTTAATAGCAGAAGAAATTCCCAATTGGTTAGAGAAACCAAATTGTGTTTTTCCTTTTTTTCCTTTTTTGGTCGTAATTAAAATTACGCCATTTGCACCATCAGCACCATAAATCCCCACTGCGGCACCATCTTTTAAAACGGATATCGTCTCAATATTTTCAGGTGCAATTTTCATTAGCGGGTTGGCTAAATCTTCGGAAGTATCACCACTCCCGTTAAAAGAGATAGCGTCAATCGCATATTCTTCACTCATTACAACACCATCAATAATAATTAACGGCTGCGTAGAAGTTCCGGTTTTTGCTCCGGTTAAAGAAGATAATGTTCCTTGTCCACGAATATTGATTTTTACCGGACCGCCAACACCAGAAGTATTTTCGACCATAACACCTGCAATTTGCCCCGTAATCATTTTATCGATACTTTCTGAAGCTTGTTCTACAGCTATATCTTTTGCATTTAAAGTCGAAATACTACCTACAATCTCTTCTTTTAGTTTTGTAGTACCATAAGAAGACGTAATCACAACCGGATTTAACTCGTCTGTAAATTCTTCAAGATAAAAAGTAAATTCTTTTTTATTATCTGCTTTTACAGTTTGAGAAATCATTCCTAAAAAGCCAACTTCAAGCACCATATCGTTAATGTTGTTTCCTTTTAGCTGGTAAACAAACTTTCCGCTAAAATCAGTTATAGCGCCCATTCCGGTTCCTTTTACACGAATTGTTGCGCCGGGAAGTGGCTGTTTGTCATTGGCATTATAAACCGTTCCGCTAATGAATCGCTCTTTTTCATCAGAAGATATATTAGATGTTAGAGCAGGAGCAGCGTTCGTTAATAAAACCTGTTTTTTCTGGATATAAAACGAAATATTTTTGCCGGCAAATAATTGCGTTAAAGCAGTTTCTAAACTTACATTCTGAACATTAAGATCGGCCAGTTGATCCGCATCAATTTTTCGGGCGTTATAAATAATCCTAAAATCGGTTTGTTCTTCAATAGCTTTAATAATCAGACTGATAGGTTTGTTTTTGAGCTGTAATGTAACGCCTTTATTCTGAGTAAAACCTTTAAAACAGGATATGAATAGGGCTAGGAAAAATAGAATTTTCCTTAAATCGTGTATCGTAAAAGTCATGTTTATTTAGTTATGGAAGATTGGTAATGGTTATCATATTTCCTTTAACGGAATAATTAAATGGCGTGT
Source organism: Flavobacterium sp. SLB02 (assembly GCF_009664855.1). GTDB lineage: Bacteria > Bacteroidota > Bacteroidia > Flavobacteriales > Flavobacteriaceae > Flavobacterium. The sequence goes on along the minus strand of NZ_CP045928.1, from coordinate 2,825,558 downwards.
CACGTTTTAGAAGTTCTAAAATGTTTTCGACACTGGATTCGCTAATTTTAATAGTTCCCGTAAAATTCTGTCTAGCCAAAACAGTATTTTCGTTAATAATTTCGACGTCGTAGGTACGCTGAATTATTTTAGCGATGGTGGAGAATGGGGTATCTTTAAAAGCAAGTTCACCTTTTGTCCATGCCGAATAAAAGCTAGGGTCAACTTCTTTTGTTATAATTTTTTTGGAGTTATTGTTCCAGGTTGCCATTTGATTGGGTTGAAGTAAAACAGCATTTAGTTTGTTTTCGGCTTCATACATCTGAATGCTTCCTTCAACCAAAGTACCATTTACACTTGGATTTTCAGGATAAGCACTTACGTTGAACCTGGTTCCCAAAACTTCAATATCGACCTGATTAGCGTTGACAATAAAAGGATGTTCTTTGTCTTTGACAACTTCAAAAAAAGCTTCACCGGTTAAGTACACATTTCTTTTTCCGTTGATGCCAAATTGCTCCGGATATTTTAAAGTTGTTCCTGAATTTAAATTGACCACCGTTCCGTCAGAAAGTGTAAGTTTAAACTTTTTTCCGTAAGGAACTTTTAGCGTATTGTAAACCACTTCCTGATCCTGAACTTTACCAAAATAAATGATTTGATTTGGCAATTTCTTCGCAATCAGATCGCCTTTGTCGTTTACTAATTTCGTTTGGTTGTCTTTCGTAATATATTCAGAGCGGCCATCGGCTAATTCTAAAACAATCTCTTTTGATGATTTTGTTTTCTGGGTAAAGTCGAAAGCTAATTTTCCTAAACCAAATAAAACCAGAAATACAGCGGCATATTTCAGGAACTGAATTGCTTTCTTTTTAGGCTGAATTGAGACTACCGGAGTTGATGCTGTAGAAATATCTTCAGAAAGCGCTGTTAACGCCCAGGTTTTCTTTAAGGTGATAAAATGCCCTTTATTTTCTTCCGAAGCATTAATCCATTCAAAAAGCATTTGAACTTCTTGTTCTGAAGCTTCGTTCGAAAGGTATTTATAAATGATTTCCGATGTCATATTTAAGTTTTTGAACTTCTCGTTTTAGTAAGTACACTTCAGAAATAAAATACCCTACCTTTTATTTTTAATTATTACAAATAAGGATAAAAATTAAGAACAAATAATCTGATAGTTTAGTTTTTAAAATCTTCAAAGCCTTTGTCATGTGGGCTTCTACAGCTTTTAATGTTACTTGCATTTCTTCGGCGATTTCTGCATTTTTTTTATTTTCGAAACGCTTTTTTATAAAAACTTCGCGGGTTTTAGGTGGAAGATCGCTTATCGATTCCTGAATTAAACGTTCAAGTTCAGTTAATTCTAAAGTATCAAACTGCACCGAATTTAAGATTTCGATATCCAGTCCTCTTTCCTTTTGGTTTAAAACTTCACTTTTGAATTTATCCTTTACCTTATTATGTCGAATCATGTTCAGGCATTTCGATTTGGCATACGTATATAAAAAAGACTGGATACCGTTTATCGATTCGACAGTTTCCCTGTTTTGCCATAAATGCAGGAAAGCTTCCTGAGCCAGATTCTCAGCTTCATCTTTATCATAAATAAACTGAACGCTAAATGCGGTGATTCTGCGAAAGTATTTATCGTAAAAATAAGTGAAAGCAGTTTCGTCTCCTTCTTTGAAAGATTCAAAATGATGTAATTCGAAACTGGTATTATTATTCATTATAAGAAAATCACTTTTTTAGAAAGCAATAAAGGCAATTTAATAAAAAGACCTTTTTTGCACAGAAAGCGGCAAATATAAAAGTTTATTTATATTAATTCTAAATAAAATTCAAATAAACATCGTTTCAAAAAATATTATTCAGAATAAGTGTAAAAAATGCGTTTATCTTATAAGTTATAAGTAAGTTTAGTACCGCTGCGTGTGTTTATTAAACCATATAAGTTATATAAGTAAATACAAGCTCGGTGTTTTTTGACTGTAAAAATCATATAAGCAACTTTAATATGAACTTATATAAGTTATATGGTGAAACGCTTTTTATAAATCCTTTTTATTCAAAGTAAAAATTATACGCACCAACTTTAATATGAACTTATATAACTTATATGGTGAAATGTTTTTTATAAATCTCTTTTATTCAAAGTATAAAATTGTGCGAAAGACCTTTAATATGTATTTATATAATAAAAAATTTTGCACTCAAATATTGGTAAATTAATTTTAATTTGTATCATTGTAGTATAGAATAGTATAATAACCTAGAATTTGTTTAATGAGACAGTATCCTTTCCTACTAAAAAACCTCTTTTTTTCCGTTTTATTGGTGGCACTTTGTACGCCTGCTTTCGCCCAAAAAAGCATTAAAATGACTTTTGGCAAAAGTGGTATTATAACTTATGATGCCAAAGAAAAAACAATTGCAGTAAGTCAATCTGGCAAAACTATTTTTAGCGGAGCAAAAGCTTCGGTTTTGGTTAATAGTAAAACAATTGCGGCAAACGATTATCCGGATGCAGTTTTTGCAAAAGAAGCTATTAGCGATGATTTAGGAAAAGGTCTAAAATACACACTTACTTATAAAGAAAAAAGTAAGCCTACTCTAATCCAAAGTTTCTACATTTATAACAATAAGGACTATTTTATAACTCAATTAGAAATTTTAGGCAACGGACAGCAAATTGCCACCAATTATATTGCACCGTTAGATTTAGGAAAAATTGCTTTTGATAAAATAGAAAATCTGCATACCGTTTTTGTTCCTTATGATAATGATGCATTCATTAGTTATAATTCTAAAAAATTAGATACGATTTCTCATAACAATAGTGCCGAAGTTGGAATTATATTCAATAATGCATCCCGTAACGGTTTTATTGTAGGTTCGCTTGAACATACCATTTGGAAAAGTGCCGTAAAAACAAACAATCAAAATAAACAAGCTTCATTTTCTGCCTGGGCAGGATATTCAGAAAAAGAAAATACACGCGATAGTATTGCGCATGGTATTGTAAAAGGAGATAAAGTAGCTTCTCCAAAATTTTTCGTGGGTTATTACTCAGACTGGAGAAACGGAATGGAACAATATGCTAAAACCAATCGTATCGTAGAGAAACCTTATGTTTTTGCGTGGGACAAACCAACTCCGGTAGGCTGGAACAGCTGGGGAGTTTTGATGGAAAAAATCAATTTTGAGAATACTACCAAAGTAGCTGATTTCTTTGCCAATTCGGTTCCAGAATTTCGTGTTGGTAATACCGCTTATATCGATCTTGATTCGTTTTGGGACAATATGGTAAAAGGTGGTTTTACAGGAGATTTCAGCAAACTAAAAGAATTCGCTGATTATTGCAAAAAGAAAGGTTTAGAACCGGGAGCGTATTGGGCACCGTTTACAGATTGGGGCTGGAAAGATGGTCCAGATCGTAAAGCGGAAGGAAGTGATTATACTTTTGGACAAATGTGGACCAAAACCGGAAATAATTATTTTGATTTTGATGGTGCCCGTGCCATCGATCCTACACATCCGGGAACGCTAAAACGCGTTGATTATGTGATTAATAAACTAAAAGAATGCGGTTTTAAAATGATCAAAATTGACTTTTTGGGTCACGCTGCTGCGGAATCTACTTCGTTTTATGATCAAAATGTAACAACAGGAATGCATGCTTATAGAGTAGGGATGGAACATTTAGTAAATGCGCTTGACGGGAAAATGCTAATTTATGCTGCGATTTCTCCTAATATGGCCACTTCCCGTTACGCACACGTTCGTCGTATTGCGTGCGATGCCTGGAAAACTATTGAGCAAACACAATATACCTTAAATAGTGTAAACTATGGTTGGTGGCAAACGTACTCATACGATTATATCGATGCAGATCACGTGGTTTTTGCCGATGTGACCGAAGGAGAAAACCGTGCAAGATTAATTTCGTCTGTAATTACAGGAACCTTAATTACCGGAGACGATTACAGCAAAGACGGAATCTGGAGCAAACGTGCTAAAGAATGGTTGCAGAATAAAGAACTACTTAAAATTGTAGAAAACGGTTTAGCATTTCGCCCGCTGGAAGGAAATACAGGAAAATTAACCACCGAAGTTTTCGAACAAAAAATAGGAAACAATTGGTATATCGCTGTTTTGAATTACGGAAATATGCCTAAAAACTATGCACTTCCTTTACAAAGATTAGGTGTAAAAAATGGGAGCTATAAATTGCAGGATGTTTTTACTGCTCAAAATAGCGAAGTAAAAAACAACAGTATAAATGTAAGTATTGGTTCTAAAGATGCCCGTTTGTTTAAAATTGTAAATCGTTAACTGAATGCTTATGAAAAAACAGTTTTTTAAGAAAACGATGCTACTATTGACGTTACTAATCCTTTCGTCAAATGCAGTTAATGCGACAGTATCATTGCCTTCTTTCTTTACCGATAATATGGTACTGCAACAAAAAAGTGCCGTTCCGTTTTGGGGAGAAAGTGATGCGAAATCAGTAAGTATTACCACTTCATGGGATAAAAAAACATACAAAACCAATGTCGAAAATGGCAAATGGAAAGTAGTTTTTAAAACTCCCGTTTATGGAGGGCCGTACACGATTACTATAAATGACGGAACGGATAGAACGCTCAACAATATTTTAATTGGTGAAGTTTGGTTGTGTTCCGGACAGAGTAATATGGAAATGCCTCTTGAAGGCTGGGGAAAAATTGACAATTATAAACAAGAAATAGCAAACGCCAATTATCCTAATATACGATTATTACAGGCAGAACATATAGAAAGCACTTTACCATTAAACACACTAAAAGTACAACACGACGGATGGAATGTTTGCAGTCCTAAAACCATTGCTGATTTTAGCGCAACGGCCTATTTTTTTGCCAGAAAGATTTACAAAGAAAAAAATATCCCAATTGGGTTGATTCATTCTTCCTGGGGAGGAACATTAATTGAAGCCTGGACAAGTTCCGGAGCGTTATCGACCATTCATGATTTTGATGCCGAAATTCAGGCGATGAAATCAGAAGTTGATCAGGAGGCTTTAATGAAAAAATACAATGCCGATATGGCCGTATGGGAAAAGAAACTCACAGATTCGGATAAAGGATTTGGGGCAGGAAAAGCGATTTGGGCAACAGCCAATTTTGATGATACATCATGGAAAACAATGCCATTGCCGGCATTTTTTGAAAATAAAGGATTAGCCAATTTTGATGGCGTAGTATGGTTTCGAAAAAAAGTAACTATTGCTGCAAACAATGCAGAATTTACCCTAAGTTATTTGGCAGATGATGACGATATGATTTGGGTAAACGGAAATTATATTGGCAAAACCAAAGGATATAATGTAGAACGCCATTATACAATTCCGTCAAAGTTTCTCAAAAAAGGAGAGAACATTATAACGATACGAGTTTTTGACGGAGCAGGAAACGGAGGAGTTTATGGAGATGAAAACTTCTCATTACAATCAGGAAAACAATCAATTTCATTAGCCGGAGACTGGAAATATAATATTGGCGCAGATATCAAAGATTTGCCTGCAAAACCGTATTTGGCTCAAGGCCAAAACAGACCAAGCGCGATATATAATGCCATGATTGCACCTTTGATTGATTATAAAATAAAAGGAGTAATCTGGTATCAGGGAGAAAGTAATGCTGAAAGAGCGCATCAATACCAGACATTATTTCCATTATTGATAAACGATTGGAGAGAAAAATTTAAAGATAAAAATTTGCCTTTTTTCTTTGTTCAATTAGCCAATTACAAACAACAAAAACAGCAACCGGGAGATTCTGATTGGGCAGAGTTGAGAGAAGCACAATTTAAAGCTTTAAAACTATCCAACACCGGAATGGCGGTTACAACCGATATTGGGAACGGAGAAGACATTCACCCAAAAAACAAGCAAGATGTAGGAGGTCGTTTGGCCAGTATTGCTTTGGCAAAGGTGTATAATGTCAAAATTGATTATTCGGGACCGTTGTATAAATCGTATGATATCAAAGGAAGTACAGTTACTATAGATTTTGATTTTAATAAAAACATAAAAGCCAGAGACGATACGCTTAAAGGATTTAGCATTGCGGGATCAGACCAAAAGTTTTATTGGGCTGAGGCTAAAGTAGTCAACGATAAAGTCGAGGTATATTCTCACGAAGTTCCAAATCCGGTAGCCGTTCGCTACAATTGGGCTGATAATCCTGACGGAAATTTAACGAATGTATCGGGATTACCGGCATCTTCTTTTAGAACAGATGTCTGGGCAGGAATTACACAAGAAAAGAAATAGAAATAAAATATAATAAAAATGAAAAAACACATTACCAATTTAAGGCAATCTTTTGGGATCGCATTTTTTATGCTGGCGAGTTATTGCAGCCCGGTTTCGGCGCAACAAATTATCTCAGTAAAAACAAAAAGTAATGCGCTTGTTTTGCAAGTTACTCCTGGAAAAGAAGTAAACACTATTTACTTAGGAGAAAAATTAGCCAATGATTTTGATTATGTAAAAATACAAGGTCAGTTCAAACAAGGAACAGATTATTCAGGAATTTACAATGCAGCCTATACGCCATCTGGTTCTAAAAACTTACTGGAACCAGCAATTGCAGTAACGCACGCTGACGGAAATACTTCACTAGATTTATTATATGTAGACCATAAAACAACAACGGTAAGCACAGGAGTTTCTCAAACAGAAATTACACTTAAGGATAATGTTTACCCAATCGAGGTTCATTTGTTTATTCAGTCGTATTATGATACTGATGTTATCGAGCAATGGACAACTATTAAACACGCAGAAAAAGGAAATATTACTTTAAACAAATATGCTTCGGCTAATTTATACCTTAAAGGATACAAGAACTTTTACCTGAATCAATATCATGGTGACTGGGCAAAAGAAATGCAGCCTGAAGAAACCAAACTGACTCACGGAATTAAGGTTTTGGATACAAAATTAGGTTCACGTGCCAACTTGTTTCAACCATCTGTATTTATGGTTTCTCTGGACAAACCTGCTACAGAAGACGAAGGAAAAGTTTTATTTGCAGGTTTAGAATGGTCAGGAAATTTCCGTACAGATTTAGAATTAGATCCGTTGAATAATCTTCGTGTTATTTCGGGTATTAATAATGCAGCGGCAGCGTATTCATTGGCAAAAAACACTGTTTTTACAACGCCTAAATTTTGGTACACTTTATCTTCTAAAGGAAAAGGAACTGCCAGCCGTAATTTGCACGACTGGTCAAGAATTTATAAAATATTAGACGGAAAAGGAAGCCGTTTGACATTGCTAAATAACTGGGAAGCGACTTATTTTAATTTTGATGAAGATAAACTAAAAGTACTTATCGCAGATAGTAAAAAATTAGGCGTTGATATGTTTTTATTAGACGACGGATGGTTTGGAAACAATTTCCCTCGTAACAATGATGACGCAGCTCTTGGAGACTGGGACGTAAACAAAAAGAAATTACCAAACGGAATTGGAACTTTGGTAAAAACAGCCAAAGACAATCAGGTAAAATTCGGAATCTGGATTGAGCCAGAAATGGTAAACCCGGCGAGCGATTTATACAAAAAACACCCGGAATGGATCATCAAACAACCGGGAAGAGCAGAACATTATTTCCGTAACCAATTGGTTTTAGATTTATCAAACCCTAAAGTTCAGGATTTTGTTTATGGAGTGGTAGACAATCTTTTTACAGAAAATCCGGAATTGGCGTATATCAAATGGGATTGTAATGCAGTAATTTACAATGCCTATTCAAGCAATTTAAAAGACAAACAATCTAATTTTTATACGGATTATGTAACAGGATTGTATAAAGTTCTGGAACGTATTCGTGTAAAATACCCTAAAGTACCAATGATGCTTTGCTCAGGTGGTGGAGGTAGAGTAGATTATGCTGCCCTAAAATATTTTACAGAATTCTGGCCAAGTGATAATACAGATCCTTTAGAAAGAGTGTATATGCAATGGGAATACTCGTATTTTTACCCTGCATTGACAATCGCAGCGCACGTAACAGATTGGGGGAAACAACCTATAAAATACCGTACAGATGTTGCCATGATGGGAAGATTAGGTTTTGATATTGTAGTAAAAGATCTAAACGAAAAAGATTTGGCTTTTGCTCAACAATCCATCAAAAATTATAATGCATTGAGTAATACAATCTGGCAGGGAGACCAATATCGTTTGCAAAATCCTTGGGGTAATGATGCTGCATCTGTAATGTTTGTAAACAAAAACGGTAACGAAGCAGTAGTTTTTAGTTATTCGGTTAATTCCCGTTACGAAGCAGGAACGCATTTACCAATTAAATTAAAAGGATTACAAGCAGGACAAAACTACAAAGTAGAGGAAATCAACGTGTATCCAGATAAAAAGCCAGTGGTAGAAACCGCCACATATTCAGGCGATTTTTTAATGCAGGTTGGTATCAACCCGAATGTGAATTCTACTAATACGAGCGTTGTTTTAAAAATTACAAAGACCTAAATCTCAAACATTAGTATATATTTGTACTATCATTTCTAAATAAATACCTATTAAAACGTTTTATGAAGCAAATTATTCAGCAGATAAAAAATCTTGAATCTATAAATTCCTTCTCTAAACATGAACAATTGGTTCAGGGAATAATTAATGCCATCGATGAAAAAGTGGTTACAAAAGGAGATTTGCTTCCGTCTGTAAATACTTTTATCAGCGAATTGGGTTTTGCAAGAGAAACCATTGCAAAAGCGTATAAAGAACTTGTGCACAGAGGAATTATCGAATCAAAAAACCGATTGGGTTATTTTGTTGCGACCAATGATGTAAAGCAAGAACTAAAAGTGGCATTGCTAATATTTGCATTTGATATTTTTCAGGAAACGTTTTATGAGAACTTCAGAAAAGGTCTTGGAAAGAATATTCAGCTGGATATCTTTTTTCATCACAATAATTTTGATACGTTCGAAAGTATTGTTCAGAATATAAAAGGAAAATACGGAATGTTTGTTATTGCTCCAATTCCGAGTAAAAAAACACCGGCTGTTTTAAAGCAATTGCCTACCAACAGAGTTTTATTGGTAGACCGTTTTATAGAAACAGATGAAGATTATAATTATGTTGCACAAGAGTTTGGAGATTCGTCTTACAATGCTTTTGTGCAGCTTAAAGATAAAATTAAAAAATACGATGAGATTATTTTCTTCTTTAAACCCTCATCTGCAGAACCTGACGAAATTTTAAATTCCTTTAAAAGATTCATGAAGGATCATGATATTAAAGGAGTTATAAAAGAAGAGTATGTATCAGGGTCTCTTGAAAAAGGGAAAGTATATTTTACAATTCACAATCTCGAGCTTTGGGAAATGCTTAAAGACTCCAAAATCAAAGGACTTAAAATAGGTACAGACATTGGTTTTATTTCGCACAATGATGATATCGTAAAAGAGATCATCTTTGATGGCGTGACCACATTCTCTACAGATTTCTCTGAAATGGGAAAAAAAGCAGCCAACTTTGTCCTTCATCGTAAAAAGATTCAGGAGATTATTCCAACAATTTTGGTCGACAGAAATTCGCTGTAGTTTATGAGTGTAATGTCTATTATTAGTTTTTTGCTTATTACAGGTTTTATCGCCTTATTTTCAGCTTTAAAAACACGTAAAAAAAAGGTCCAAACTACAAATGGACTTTTTTTTGCAGATCATAACAACAACTTTTTTATAGTAGGAGGAGCATTATTATTAAGTAATATTAGTGCAAATCAATTTATAGGCGAAAACGAATCGATATACACCAACAATATGAGCGTTATGGCATGGGGCGTAAGTTCTGTGTTGGCGATGTTGCTTGTGGCGGAATTCTTTTTGCCTATTTATTTTCGTACCGGTGCTATGACAATTCCGGATTATCTGGGAAAACGTTACGACAATTCGACTAAAAGATTAGTTTCAATTGTCTTTTTGTGCAGTTACGTCGTGAATCTTTTACCAGCCGTTTTATATGGCGGGGCAGTCGCTCTTACCGGAATGTTCAATTTTTTATTGCCTTTGCAATTAACTTATTGGCAAAACATCTGGATTATGGTTTGGGTGATAGGGCTAACAGGTTGTGCTTATTCGGTTTTAGGCGGATTAAGGGCGATATCGATAAGTGATACCATTTTAAGTATCGGCTTATTGACCATCGGGATTGCTTTTCCGTACTTCGGATTTAAATTTCTGGGCAATGGCGACTGGTTTAAAGGATTTCATATCCTGCTGTCTCAGCATACAGAACATCTAAACGCTATTGGGGGGCCAAAAGACGAAATTCCGTTAAGTACTATTTTTACAGGAATGTTTATCATGAACCTGTATTATTGGGGAATGGAACAGTTTATTGTTCAGCAGGCACTTTCGGCAAAGAGTTTATCGCACAGCCAGAAAGGGATGGGGTTGGCTTGTTTAGGAAAATTGTTATGTCCGTTTATTATAAATATTCCGGGATTAGTTGGGGTACATTTGTATAGTAATCTCGAAAATACCGCTGAGGTTTTTCCTCTAGTTGTAAAAGATACTTTACCGGGTATTATGATTGGTCTTACAGCTGCTGTTGTTCTGGGCGCTGCAATTAGTACTTTTAATGCCGGTTTAAATAGTAGTAGTACCTTGTTTGTGCTTAATCTTTACAAACCGTGGTTAGAGAAAAGAAATAAAGAAATTACCGAGAAACATTTGGTTTACACAGGACGTAAATTCGAAATCATTGTTTCGGCTTTGGCCATGTTTTCCGCGCCATTTATCATGTTTAGCAAAGCAGGATTTTATACCTATTTGCAACAATTGGGCGGAATGTTTTGCGTGCCTATTTTTACGATTATTCTCGTTGGTTTTGTCTCTAAAAAAGTACCCCCACAAGCCGCTAAAATCGGAATGATATTCTTCATTTTTAGTTACATTGTCTTTAATTATATACTAGATATCAAGCTGCATTATTTGCATATGCTGGCGTTGTTATTTATTTTTACTACAATATGTATGTTGGTAGTTGCTAAGTTTTATCCTAATTATCATTACACCGAAATCAAAATCGAATCTGTCGAATTATCGCCTTGGAAAAACCGTTATTGGTATTTCGCTTTACTTTTGATGGGTATGGTTAGTATTTTTGTTCTGTTCTCGAAATGGGGGATAGCTTAGGTTTCGAGGCTCAAAGGAACAAAGGTTCAAAGGTTTTAATATAGGGACGCACGCTTGTGCGTCCTTTTTTTTTGTTCAAGATAGACCAGACCCGACAGGTTTTTAAAACCTGTCGGGTCTAACAACGACAAATCTATGAATGATGCTTTATCGTAGAGACACACGGCAGTGCGTCTAACCACAGAAATTTACACATAGTTTAAAACCAGTCGTGTAAGGTACTTGTTCTTAAACTTTGACAAAGTTTTTTTACTTGTAACCTTGTCAGACATAGCCCGTGGTTTCAACCACGGGGTGCAATATTATCACGCCTCTTATTGTGTTCCCATGGTTGAAACCACGGGCTATGTTTGAAGAAAAAAATTAAATTAGGTTACAACTTTGTCATTTATGATGATAAAAATGCGCATACCAACTTTAAAATTTGGCTTTCAAAAAAGTTCCTTAAACCCCTGGTTTAAAACTTAACAAAGGTTTACGCAATCTTTGTAGAGCTGCTTACGGAGATCCCTCGTTCCTCGAGATGACAAGATTGCTTTGTAAACTAAGACTGAAAACTGAGACTGCAATCTGCGACTGAAAACTGTAAACTGCGTAAGCACGGCCTAATATTTAAAATTCTGCAATAAATATTGGCGAATATTCGATGATAAAATGCCTTTTTGATGTTAAAAATAACTGGCTGTGCGTCGTTTTTACACAAAGAAATCAGGGGGTTATTTGGTGATTTTGTGCCTTTAATTGGGATTTTTTTATAATGTTTTTAGTAATAATTTTTTAGGAATTTCACTTTTATTGCCATAATTGATTAACAAAATTAATGTAGCCGAAATCGTTGTAAAGTGGTTATTTTCTTTGTTTAAAAGTATGAATTGAGAGGTTTTTGTGTGAGATTTCTTTATTTTATTGCTTTATTTTTTTTCTTTTTCCTTTTTAAAGGTTGTTATTTATGGTAAAGCCGAAATAAAAGGCCGAAAAAAATAACAAATTCTTAAAACATAAATTTGGTTGTTATGAAAATATTTGTATGTTTGTATTGTTGTAGTATAGTATAGTATAAGTCAATTCGTTTTCTCGTATTTTAAATGCTCAATAATTCAAAAAAACCAACTCAATATTTTATTAACTAAAAACCAAATCATTATGAGAATTGCAATAAGATACTTATGCTTCTTAGTAGTTATGATGTCCGCCGGTACACTTTATTCCCAAACCATCACCGGTAAAGTTACAGATAATGAAAATTTACCCTTGCCTGGCGCTACAGTTGTAGTAAAGGGTACACAGAACTCAACTGTAACTGACATTGACGGAAGTTACAAATTAGCCAATGTTAAAACTGGATCTACTTTAGAATTTAGTTTCATAGGATTTAATACTCAAAGTGTTTCGGCCAATAACGCGGTTGTAAATGCGTCTCTAAAACCAAGCTCTCAGGAATTAAATGAAGTTGTAATAGTTGGAGCTGTAATGAAAAAAGGAGATCTGACAGGTGCTGTAAGTAGTGTTTCTGGTGATAAACTTAGAGAGGTTCCTACGCCAAACGTAGTGCAGGCGCTACAAGGGCGCGCTTCAGGTGTATATGTACAACAAAGCGCTGTACCTGGTCAGTCAGGCTCCATAAGAATTAGGGGAAATAATTCTCTAAACTTTGGCGGTAACCCAATATTTGTAATAGATGGTTTGATTACCGACAGCAATTTTGAAAACATTAACCCTGACGATGTTGCGAGTATGGAAGTTCTTAAAGATGCTTCGGCTACTGCATTATATGGTTCAAGAGCTGCTAATGGAGTAATTGTAATTACGACAAAAAAAGGTTCAAGATCGGGAGAAGCAAAAATACAGTATGATACATGGACAGGGGTGTCTGAATTTGCAAGAACTATCCCGTTGATGAATGGCCAACAATTATTTGATCTTAGGGTTGATGCTTACGCGAATCGTTATATGGATGAGAATCCTGGGGCTGATCGTGCTGCTTATGTTAATCAAATTAAGTCAAATGGCTCGACTGTATTTGCGCCTTATGAATTGGAATCTTACAGAACAGGTAAAAGTTACAACTGGCTAGATCAGGTAACACGTTCAGGTTTTCAAACGAATCATAATTTAAGTTTTAGCGGAGGTGGAGAAAAAGGGACTTATTTTGTAAGTTTTAATTATGTTAATCAGGAGGGACTTCTTAAAAACTCTGATTTTAAAAGATATAATGGAAAAATTAACCTTACGCAGGATTTAAAATCATGGCTGCAGTTTGGTACCAATACTACTTTTTCAAGAAGCAAGAGCAATTATCAGGAAGGTAGCGCCTTTGGTGTGGCATTGGGAGCAAATCCGCTATTGCCTATAGACCCTAAGGCTACTTATCTTAGATATGGTGAAGTGTTTGACCAGAATCTTTATAACCCAATAAGAAGTCTTGATATTATAAATTCAAGCTCACGTAACAGACTTACAAGTAGTAATTTTTTAAGTGCAAAACCACTAAAAGGACTTGATATCAGAACTACTTTGTCTGTAGATATTGCAGATCAGGCAAACTTTGATTATGTGCCAAGTTACACAGGACAGTCACTTAGAAATTCTATGAATGGGGAAGCGCATCATTATAGATATTCACAATTCAATTATCAGTGGGACAATACCGTTAGTTATAGTAAAGTTTTTGCTGCAAAGCATGACGTGAGTGTTATGGGAGGATTTTCTGTAATGAGTAATTCAGGTAATAGTACTGATGTAAGAGCTCGCGGATTTGTTAGTGATGATTTGACCTATATGGCATTATCAGGTGCATATCAAAAAGATAATGCGCAGTTAAGCTCGAATTTTACAGATTATTCTAACCAATCGTATTTCGCAAGAGCTAATTATACTTATGATGGTAAATACACTATTACCGGTACAGTAAGAAGAGATGGTTCTTCTAAATTTGGTCCTAATAACAAATGGGGAACGTTTCCTTCAATAGCAGGAAGTTGGGATATTGCTAAAGAAAATTTCCTTTCAGGATTTGAAAAATTAGATCAGCTTAAATTTCGTGTAGGTTATGGTATGGTGGGGAATCAAAATGTAGATGCTTACAGGTATTTTGCATTATACAATGCACAAGTTAGTAATAATTCAGGGACTTATGTGTCTGATAATTATATTGATAATTTTGATTTAAGATGGGAAAAACAAAAGCAATTTAATGTTGGATTAGATACTGGTTTCTTTCAAAACAGGCTGACTGCAAGTGCTAATTATTTTCATATAAATAATGACGACCTTTTAATGTTGCGTAATATGCCGGTTTCATCAGGATATAAATATAAGCTGGATAATATTGGTGCTACCACTAATGAAGGTATAGAATTAGAACTTAGAGGTGACATTATCAGAAACAAGGACTTTAAGTGGAATGTTTCTGCCAACATATCATCGGCAAAAAATAAGGTTACAAAACTTTATGGAGATGCTACAGAGATATACAATTTAGGTGGTTACAGTAACAATGAGATCCAACGTACAGGGAACTTTTTCTTAGGCAAATCGGTAAACACAGTTTATGTGTTTGAATATGATGGTATAGCTCAACAGGGGGAAAACCTTACTGGAGTAAATTACGGAAGTAGAACTGTTCAGGCTGGGGATATTAAAATTAAAGATCGTAATGGCGATGGTGTAATAAACGATCAGGACAGATATGTGGTTGGTGATTTGAATCCTGACTATTACGGAGGTTTTTCTACAGATCTTAACTATAAAGGTTTTGCATTAAACGCAGTGTTCTCTTATTCAATAGGAGGTAAAAGACCAAGTGGTACATACGAAAGCTATATGAACTCAGGAGGAATGAGTGCAGCACATACAGATCTATTAGATCGTTGGACTCCTACCAATACCAATACAGATGTACCAAGAGCTTATTTTGGAGGAGGAAGATATACTTTAGGTGAGACAGATAAGGCAATACAAGACGCTTCATTCTTAAGATTAAATGCACTTACATTATCGTATACATTACAAGATAAGGTTGCAGAAAGTGTTTTTCTTAAAAATGTAAGGTTTTATGTAACGGGATCGAATCTATTTATTGTAACGAAATACAAAGGTTATGATCCTGAGGGAGGAGATTCTTATCCTATATCCAGAATGGTAGTTCTGGGATTAAATGTATCTCTTTAATCAAATTAATTTAAAAAATTATTTTATGAAAGCAAAAATTATAGCCTTTATGGCTCTGGCAATATTATCGACCTCCTGTTCTTCAGATTTTTTAGAGGAAGAACCTCAAAGTTCACTTACTGCTGCTCAGGCTTATGGCAGTTTAGGTAAAATTGAGCCTGTTCTTTTGGGAGCCATAACGAATTGGAGAAATATGCAAAAAGACCGTGCAGGACTTTATACCTCTCTTGGTACTGACGAAGCACAACAAGGAGCTTTGCAGGTAACGGGTGATGCTAACCAGGCTGGACTTGATTTATACAATGGCTTTCTAAGTCAGGAAAATCAGGCAATTGGGCAATTGTGGAATGACAGATGGCCAGTTATTGAAGTAGCTGCACAAACTATTAGAGCATTAGGAACCAATACCGAAGATGATAGTGCAAAACGTGATCTTTTGTTGGGTGAAGCCAGTTTTTTAAGAGCAACATTAATGTTTGAGCTTACACAATATTGGGGAGAAATACCGATTAATGATAAAGCAAAAACGGCAGAATTTGGTTTAAAACGTCAGCCGCTGCCTTTGGTTTATTCTTATATCGTTGCCGATTTAGAAAGAGCAATCGAAAAACTTCCTGCATCACAAAGCAATCCTGCATTTCCTGCAAAAGGCGTTGCTCAGGCACTTTTAGGAAAAGTATATTTATATGCTCCTGAAGCATCAGGATACCGTGATTATACTAAAGCAAAGCAATGGTTTGGAGCCGTTATTACTTCTGGTAAATATAGTTTATTGGCTAACTACGCAGATGTTTTTAGTCCGGATCACGCTAATTCTTCAGAATCGTTATACGAATGGCAGTATAATAATAACTGGCCTGATAATAACCAGATACAATGGCAGACAGGTTCAAGAGTTTTGGCAAACATAAACCAATATGCTTATTTTGGAGGTTATGATCTTATACTTCCTACTCAATATTGTTATAAAGATAAAACGGATGGCGGAATTTGGGAACCAGGTGATATGCGTAAAGACGCAAGTATTCGTTATGATTTTACTTATAAAGGAGTTAAACCAACACTTCCTGCAGGTTTTGGGGGTGATGAGTTGGATCCGCACATTAAAAAGTTTGAAGATATTCGTGTAGAAGGAAAACAGTCATTTTGGAATTCAGGTAAAAATAAAGCCTATATCAGATATTCGGATGTATTACTTAACTACGCAGAATGTTTGAATGAATTAGGAAATACAACAGAAGCAGAAGGATATGTGAATCAGGTTCGTACAAGAGCTTTTGGAGGAACATTACCAGCAGGAATGGCGTGGAGCGGACTTTCTCAAGCTCAGTTCAGAGATCAAATTCTGGATGAACGTATGCGTGAATTAGCTTTTGAAGGCTGGAGAAGAATGGACCTTATTCGTACTGGAAAAATGGTAGAATTAGTAAAAGCCCGCAACAAATGGGCAAAACAAAACGGTACAATAGCTACATTTCATAACCTTTATCCTATTCCTATCGGCGAGATTAAGCTCAACGATGAGATTGGTCCGGAAAATCAAAACCCAGGATATTAATGTTTTTGAAGGCAGTTATAATGTAATTTTTTATTTTTTGGTCATGTGATTTTGGTTAGTCACAGTTTTGATTGTAATGCCATTTTGGATTTAGGTAATAACAGTACGAAGTTTTCTGTTAGAAAAAACTTAGTCCAAAATGGCATTCTTTTTTTTAATGTTTACAAAAATGTAAACGAATCAAATAGTAATATGAAGTTCAATAATATTCACTTTTTTATATGGTTATTAGTTTTAAATGCTT
This sequence comes from Flavobacterium sp. SLB02, assembly GCF_009664855.1. Taxonomy (GTDB): domain Bacteria; phylum Bacteroidota; class Bacteroidia; order Flavobacteriales; family Flavobacteriaceae; genus Flavobacterium. Next base: position 2,808,390 of record NZ_CP045928.1, on the reverse strand, counting down.
TTTCGTTAAGTATTTATGCTCAAAACAAAGTCAGTTTAAACTCTTCTGATATCGTTTGGAAAGTAAAACCACAAGCAGAAATAGGGCAGGACAGTCTTAAAATATTCTCCCCAAATTATTCCGGAACCAATTGGGTAAATGCCGTTGTTCCAGGTACTATTTTCAATTCTTATGTCGTAAGCGGATTAGAGAAAGATCCTAATTACGGCGACAATATTTATCAGGTTGATAAAACAAAATACGATCGTAGTTTTTGGTACCGTTCAGAGTTTAAAGTACCTGCAAATTTTACAAAAGAAATTATCTGGCTCAATTTTGAAGGAATCAATCGTGAAGGTGATGTTTACCTTAACGGAAAAAAACTGGCCACATTAAGCGGTATGATGCAACGCGGTAAATTTGACATTACAAAATTGGTACATCGCAACGATAAAAATGTATTGGCAATTTTGGTAAGTATCCCAAAGCTGCCCTTAAATAATTACGGAAGTCCAACTTATATTTCAAGCGCCGGTTGGGATTGGATGCCTTATGTACCAGGATTAAATTCCGGTATTACAGATGATGTTTTTCTAAGCAATACAGACAAAGTAAGAATTGTAGATCCGTGGATTCACACCAACTTACCTTCGAACGCACGCGCAGATCTTGAAGTAAAAGTAGAGCTTAAAAATTCATCGGCACAAAATCAGGAAGGAGTTCTTACGGGTGTAATTATGCCCGGAAACATTACTTTTTCTAAAAAGATTAATTTAGAGGCCAACGCAATTACAAGTGTCAATTTAAGCAAAGAACAATTTCCGGAACTTTCTATTCAGAACCCGAAATTATGGTGGCCAAATGGTTACGGAGATCCTAATTTGTATACGTGTCGGTTTACTTTTAAAATAGGTGATACAGTTTCAGACGAGCAAAAAATAACTTTCGGAATTAAAAAATATACCTACGATACAGAAGGCGGTGTTTTGCATGTTTCCATAAACGGAAAACGCGTTTTTCTAAAAGGAGGAAACTGGGGAATGAGCGAATATATGCTTCGTTGCAGAGGAGAAGAATACGATCTAAAAGTAAAACTCCACAAAGAAATGAATTACAACATCATTCGTAACTGGTTAGGTTCGACTACAGATGATGAGTTTTACCAGGCCTGCGATAAATATGGAATTATGGTTTGGGATGATTTTTGGCTCAATGCAAATCCAAACCTGCCATTAGACATTCATGTTTTTAATAGCAATGTAATTGAGAAAATAAAACGAGTAAGAAATCATGCGAGTATTGCCGTTTGGTGCGGAAATAACGAAGGATTACCACAACCTCCGCTTAATGGCTGGATTGCTGAAAACATTAAAACGTTTGATAATAACGACAGATATTATCAGCCATGTTCAAACACCGGAAACCTAAGCGGTAGCGGACTTTGGGGCAATAAAGATCCGAGGTTTTATTTTACCAAATATCCTGCGGCTTATGTAGGTACGGGAGACGGACCAAGTTGGGGTTTAAGAACCGAAATTGGTACAGCTGTTTTTCCAAACATCGAAAGTTTCAAGAAATTTATTCCTGAAAAAGACTGGTGGCCAAGAAACGATATGTGGGACAAACATTTCTTTGGGCAAAAAGCCTTTAATGCATCACCGGATAATTATGATAAAAGCATCACAGAACGTTACGGAAAACCAAATAATCTCGAAGAATATACCACAAAAGGCCAGTTGTTAAATATCGAAACCAACAAAGCCATGTACGAAGGCTGGTTAGATCATATGTGGGAAGATGCATCAGGGATTATGATCTGGATGAGTCAATCCTCTTATCCTAGTATGGTTTGGCAAACGTATGATTATTATTATGATCTGACAGGAGCATATTGGGGCGTAAAATCGGCTTGTGAGCCTATGCACATTCAGTGGAATTCGGTGAATAATTCGGTTAAAGTAATTAATACTACAGGAACTGATTTCAAAAATCTAAATGCCGAAGCAACGGTTTATAATCTGGATGGAAAATCGGCAGCAAAATTCAACCAAAAGGCCGTAGTAGATTCGTATTCGAATACAGCGACAGAAAGTTTTGTGATTCCGTTTTATTCGAATCAAAAAGATCTTGCTTTTCAGAAAAATGCAACAGCTTCTTCTACAGATGGAGGAAATACCAGAGACGTTACAGATGGAGATTCTAACAGCCGTTGGGCAAGTAAATCAACAGACGACGAATGGATTTACGTTGATCTGGAAAACGAATATACCGTAAACCGAGTGGTTTTAAACTGGGAAAATGCATACGGAAAAGAATATAAAATTCAGGTAAGTACAGATGCTAAAAACTGGGCAGATGCCAGCGTTATAAAAGAGGGAAAACAAGGAATCGAAACCATTTCGTTTGATGAAATAAAAACCCGTTATGTTCGAATGTTAGGCATAAAACGCGGCTCAGGCTGGGGATATTCACTTTATGATTTTAAAGTTTTTGGTGCCGATGCCAATACTTCAGAGTTGAGTCCGGTACATTTTATTCGATTAAAATTAAAAGACGCCCAAAACAAATTAATTAGTGAGAATTTTTATTGGAGAGGAATCAACATGAAAGACTTCACCGATTTGAATACATTGCCAAAAGCAAACGTAAATGTTTCCAGTAAAGTCGTAAAGCAAAATGGGAAATATTTTGTAAAAGCTAAAGTTTCAAGTCCGTCAGGAATTGCATTTGGAGTGCACATTCAGGCATTAAATGATAAAACCGGAGCTCAGATTTTACCAGCAATTGTAAGCGATAGTTATTTTACTTTACTAAAAGGAGAAAGCAAAGAAATTACCGTAGAATTTGATGAAGCACTTTTGAAAAATGGAGAAAAACCGGTTATAAAAGCTATTCCATACAATAAATAAGAAATTATTCTAAACACAAACCTGACAGGTTTAATAAACATTGCAAAATACTTTAAAAATAGAATTATGAACATTAAAAAATTTAAAGCACTGCTTTTTATACTATTGCCCTTGTTAGGCTATTCGCAAAATAACCCACTAGAATTATGGTATAACAAACCAGCCTCTCAATGGGAAGAAACATTGCCATTAGGAAACGGACGTTTAGGAATTATGCCGGACGGCGGAGTAACAACCGAAAAATTGGTTTTGAATGAAATTACCTTATGGAGCGGAGGCCCGCAAGATGCCAACAATTACAAAGCATATTCTTTTTTGCCACAAATAAGACAATTGTTATTGGAGAATAAAAATAAGGAAGCTCAAAAACTAATCGATCAGCATTTTATCTGTACAGGAGCAGGTTCCGGAAGTGGAAATGGAGCTGATGTACCCTTTGGAGCATATCAGGTTTTGGGAGATCTGACACTGAAATTTGATTATAAAACCCAGTCAAAACCGGTTAATTACAGCAGAAATCTGGATATTCAAACCGCAGTTGCCGGAACTCAATTTATAATTGACGGCGTGACGTATAAGCGTGAATATTTTACAGGATTTGGCGACGATGCAGGTTTTATCAAATTAACTTCGAGCAAAAAAGGAAAACTAAATTTTACTATTCAGTTAGATCGACCAGAACGTTTTAAAACTGTAAATGGCTCTGATAATTCGCTGGTTATGACAGGTCAGCTTAACAACGGAACCGACGGAAAAGGAATGAAATATAAAGCAAAAGTAAAAACTCAGCAAGTAGATGGAAATGCTTTATATACTAACAATAAAATTGAAATAAAAAATGCTACAGAAGTTGTGATTTTTATTTCTGCAGGAACAGATTATAAAGATAAAAATTTCGAAATTACTACAGATAAAGTTTTGGATGCAGCGATGCAAACGAAATATCAGGATCAGAAGAAAAAACATGTTGAAAACTACCAAAAGTTATTCAATCGTTTGACTTTAAATTTCGGAAAAAGCGCAAAGAAAACATTACCAACCAATGAGCGCCTGGATATTTTTGTAAAAGAACCAGATGCAGATACAGCGCTTCCAATTTTGTTTTATCAATACGGACGTTATTTAAGTATCAGCAGCACCAGACTAGGATTGTTGCCTCCAAACTTGCAGGGATTATGGGCGAAAGATGTACAAACACCATGGAACGCCGATTATCATCTGGATGTAAATGTTCAGATGAATCACTGGGCTTTAGAAACCGCAAACTTATCAGAATTGAATCTTCCATTAAAAGATTTGACTAAAGATTTGGTACCAAATGGAGAAAAAACAGCCAAAGCTTATTACAATGCTGATGGTTGGGTTGCACACGTTATTACAAACGTTTGGGGTTTTACAGAGCCGGGAGAAAGTGCTTCATGGGGAATCACAAAATCAGGTTCAGGCTGGTTGTGCAACAATTTATGGAGCCACTATTTGTATACCAATGATCAGGCATATTTGGCTGAAATTTATCCTATTTTGAAAGGAGCAGCACAATTTTATAAAAATATGTTGGTAAAAGATCCTGAAACGGGCTGGTTAGTAACATCGCCATCAGTATCGCCGGAAAATTCATTTTTATTGCCAAATGGTGATGCGTCGCACGTTTGTATGGGACCTACAATAGACAATCAAATTATTCGCGAATTGTTTAATAACGTGATAATAGCCTCTAAAAAACTTGGTTTAGATAATGATTTGAGTATTGAATTAGACAAACAATTAAAATTATTACCGCCTCCGGGAGTTGTTAGCCCTGACGGACGAATCATGGAATGGTTGAAAGATTATAAAGAAGAAGATCCTCAACACCGTCATATTTCTCATTTATATGGTTTATACCCGGGATCTTTGATTACTCCTGAAAACAAACCAGAATTGGTTGACGCAATTAAAAAAACGCTTGAAGTAAGAGGAGATGATGGAACAAGTTGGTCAATTGCATACAAAATGCTGTTTTGGGCTCGTTTAAAAGATGGAAACAAAGCTTATAAATTATTTAAAACAATACTTAGACAAACACGCGATACCAATATTAACTATGGTCCTGGTGGCGGTGTGTATGCCAATTTACTTTCTGCAGGGCCACCATTTCAAATTGATGGAAACTTTGGTGCATCTGCCGGAATTGGTGAAATGCTAATTCAAAGTCACGCCGGATTTATAGAATTATTGCCTGCAATGCCGGATGCCTGGTTAAACAAAGGAGAAGTAAAAGGACTTAAAGCCGAAGGAAACTTTACCATAAACATTAAATGGGAAAAAGGTAAAGTAACGAAATATGAAGTTTTATCTCCTGTACCAACAAAGGTAAAAGTGAAGGTAAACGGAGAAATGAAAGAGATTACATCTTCTAAATTATAATTTGTAGAATTTAAGTAGACCTAACAGGTTTTTAAAACCTGTTAGATCTACTACATTGAATAGACTCCGTCTTTAGCTGAAGGTAATAGAAATTCATCTCAAATATGGCTTTAGCCGAAATCTTAAAGTATTTTGGCTAAAGCCATTATTATATTCAATTCTTAAAATCTCCAGCTAAAGCTGGAGCCTATTCAATAAAAGAATGAAATCATGTTTTACTAATTTAATTCTAAACAATGAATTTTACTAAAATAATGCTCTTTGGAACACTATTAAGTTCAATAGTCCTGGGAGCACAAACCACAGAAAAAATAACCTCGCACGTAAACCCTTTCATAGGTACGGGAGCAGCACATGGTTCGCCGCTTTCGGGGAATAATTATCCCGGAGCAACAGTTCCATTTGGGATGGTGCAATTGAGTCCTGACACGAGAAATACTCCGGATTGGAGCGTTGCCAGCGGTTATAATTATAACGACACCACTATTGCAGGTTTCAGTCACACCCATTTAAGCGGAACCGGAGTAGCCGAATTATTTGATGTTATGTTGATGCCATTTAGTGGCGCAATAGTCAAAGAAGAAGCCGGACAAAATGCGTATCAGTCTAAATTTTCTCATGAAAAAGAATCGGCTAAACCCGGTTATTACAGTGTAGAATTGTTAGATTATCAGATAAGAGCAAAACTTACTGCAACTACACACGCCGGTTTTCATAAATACAGTTTTCCTAAAAGTAAAGAAGCTCATATCGTGATCGATTTAGATCATTCGATGAAAAAATCAGATTGGAATACACGTATTATTGCATCACAGCTTTCATTTCCTAATGATCATACGATCGAAGGATATCGCGTTATCACGGGCTGGGCGCCAATGCGAAAAGTATTTTTTCACGCTGAATTCTCGCAACCTATAATCCGTAATCATGTTAGAGATGGCGGAAATATTTATGATAATGCTAAAATAGTCAACGGAAATGCAATTAGAGCTATTTTAGATTTTGATACCTCAAAACAACAAGAAGTTTTGGTAAAAGTTGGAATCTCTGCCACAAGTATCGAAAATGCACGTTTGAATGTTCAGGCTGAAATTCTTAATTGGGATTTTAATGCAACCGTAAATGCTGCCGATGCCGTTTGGGAAAAAGAACTCAGCAAGATAAAAATTGACGGAACACCAGAGCAAAAGCAAATTTTCTACACTGCTTTGTACCATACTTTCATCCAGCCGAATACTTTATCAGATTTGAGCGGAGATTACCCCGCAGCCGATTTTACCACCAGAAATTCATCCAAACCTTATTATTCAACATTCTCTTTATGGGATACCTATCGTGGTGCACATCCATTATACACTATAACGCAGCCAGAACGTTCGGTTGATTTTGTAAATAGTATGTTGGCATATTATAAAGTCTTTGGTTATTTACCCATCTGGCAATTGTGGGGACAGGAGAATTACTGTATGATAGGCAATCACGCCATTCCGGTTGTGGTTGATGCCGTTCTTAAAAATCTAAAAGGAATTGATACCGAAGCAGCGTTCGAAGCTGTAAAGAATTCGTCAACACGTGAACATCCGGGATCACCATTTAGTCTTTGGGAAAAGTACGGTTATATTCCTGAGAATCTAAAATCCCAGTCGGTTTCATTGACTTTAGAAATGGCTTACGATGATTGGTGCGTGGCCGAATTAGCGAAAAAACTGGGTAAAACAGATGATTACAATCATTTTACAAAACGTTCTCAATTTTATAGAAATCTATACGACAAACAAATAGGATTTTTTAGAGCCAAAGACGACAAAGGCAATTGGATTGGTCCATTTGATCCTTTAAAATACGGCGCAAATGGCGGATATCCGTTTACAGAAGGCAATGGCTGGCAATACTTTTGGTATGTTCCGCAAGATGTAAAAGGACTTGTAGGTTTAGTGGGCGGCGATTATGTTTTCACCAAAAAACTAGATACTTTTTTCACCTTAGAAGACAAACCCGAAGAAGTAAATGACAACGCTTCAGGTTTCATCGGTCAATACGCACACGGAAATGAGCCAAGTCATCATATCGCTTATTTGTATAATTACGCAGGACAACCCTGGAAAACACAACAATACGTAGCCGAAATTTTGAATAAAATGTACAATACCACTTCATCCGGTTATTCCGGTAATGACGATTGTGGAGAACTTTCGGCCTGGTATATATTTAGTGCCATTGGTTTTTATCCTGTTAATCCTGCAAGTAGTACTTATGTTATTGGATCGCCTTTACTTAAAGAAGCTTCTATTCAATTGAAAGATGGAAAGATTTTTAAAGTTATAGCCAAGAACGTTTCTGATAAAAATATTTATATCCAAAGCGCCAAACTGAATGGGAAAAGTTATAACAAAACCTTTATTAATCAAGCAGATATTGATGCCGGAGGAACTTTAGAATTTGTTATGGGAGGAAAGCCTAATAAGCAATGGGGGAGTAAATTAGAAGATAGACCGATTAAATAGATTTATATTTTGCAAAAATTGCCCACAGATTTTAATTCTATTATTTGCGCATACAGTTTGTCATCCTGAGGCACGAAGGATTACACTAGAAACTCCGCAATCTGAATCACCAATCTTTGTAGAGCTACGTGTGTGATCCTTCGTGCCTCAGGATGACAAGATTGCGAGTAGCTAATATGAAAGTAAAATAAAAAATCCGTTTTTATCCGCGTTTTCGCGAAGCGAATCCGTATCATCCGCGTACCATATTCAGTACTCAAAAAAAAACAACAAAAAAGGTTTGATGAAATTAATCATCAAACCTTTTTTTATTCCCAAAGACCCGAAATATTTTAAGCCTTTCAGGTCTAACTGTTTAAAATACCTATACTAACTTAAACAGAAACGGATTCTTCATTTTTCAATAAAGACAAATGTATGGTAACGCCTGAATGGCTTTTTTCTTCAGAAAGAACGGTTGTAAAAGTTTCTTCAGCTTCTGCTTTTTTATCCAAACCTAAAAGCCCTAATCCCTGCATGTACAAGCAGTGAATTTTATTTCGTTTGTCTAAGTCATCTTCCCAAATCATAAGATCAGGTAGTGATACCGCAAAATAATCAATCATAACATGATCGTTTAGATGTTTTTGAGCGTAAGCCACCAGCTTTTCGAAACGTTTATTGGCTTCAGCAAGATCATTTAATTTTAAGAAAGCCAGACCTTGATAGAAAATTTTATCCGGTTGCTGATCGTTGTAGAAAATCGCTGCCGTTGGATCTTCTAATCCCTGAGTGGCTTTATGCCACCAGTTATTGGCTTCTTCTTGATTGTTCTTTTTATCGAAAGCAACACCTAACCAGTAATGAATATCATTTTCCTGAGCGCCCGGTAATTTTCCTTCGCCAAGATTATCAGGATAAGTTTGCGCTTGTTCTAAAAGCTCAATGGCTTTATCATAATTGCCTTCTGAGATTTGTTGTTTGGCAATTTTAGTTAAACTGGTGAGATATTGTCCGCTTACTTTTCCTTCGCCACCTTCCCACGGATGGAAAATTCGGTTTTGTAATAAAGTTAGGGCTTTATCGTGTTTACCTAAAAGGTTGTACAAAGCCACTCTTTCTAAATAAACATCATCACGCTGAATCACCAATTCTAAATGTTTCTCTAAGAAAGCCAGTCTGAAAACCAAATCCCTGTTCAAACGTTTGTACAATTGATCCAATTCCATTAGGATTCTTGAATCTTCTAAATCTAATGAGAATGCTTTCTCTAAACTGGCAAGCGCTTTTTGTTCGTTTTCTAATTTATTGTAATACGCCAAAGCCAAATTACGATGCACAGTCGGGAAAGTATCATCGATAGCTACCGATTGTTCCCAGCAAGAAATTGCATCATCATAATATTTAGAAGCGTACCAGAAGTTTCCTAAATAATACAAAGCTTTTGCATCATTGGTTTGTTTCTCAATTACATTTTGAAGTACCAATGCAGCTTCAAGCTGATTTGGAAAACAATAATCTGGTTTTGCCTGAGACGCCATTTTGAAGCATTTTTCGGCTTGACCGAAATCATTTAATTTTTCATAGAACGAACCTGCATAATACCACGCCATTGGATACGTTTCTTCGTCTTTTAACCCTTCGGTTAATAAACTTACAGCTTCCTGATAGAAACCTGCAGCAGCATAATCTAATGCATATTCTATATACGTATGAATGTTGTTTCTGATTAATGAATTAAAATACGCAAGGTCTTTTTTGTCATTGCTTAAAATATATTTCTCGAAAAGTAATCCAAAATTGAAACAATCATTTTCTAGATAATTATTCGCAAGTTCAAGCGCTTTTTCTTTTTGGTTTAATTTTCTAAGGAAAGCGACTTGTAAATGCAACGCTTTATGATCTTCGGTGTTTTTAGAAATTGCTTTTTTGATGTGTGTTAAAGCCAATTCATAATCACCATTTAATGCGTCAAGTTGGGCTACATAGAAGTAACCTTGATTTTGCCAGGCCGCATTCCATGTTGCTTTATAAAAAGCATCATAAGCTTCTTTGTTTTTATCTTGATATTTAAGACATAAACCTAAATTGAAATAAGGTTCTCCATCATACGGATTCGGATTTCTTTGCGTCAAAGTTTTGATAGCCGCTCTAAAATAAGGTTCAGCTTCTGTAAATTTAGCTCTTCGCATAAACCATAATCCCATTGCATTATTCGAACGAACGTCGCCAGCATCACGTTTTATAGCTTCTTTGTAATACGGAATCGGACTATAAGTAGCGTGTCTGTATTGCTCTAAATGCTGCGCTGTAAGGAACAATTGCTCATTACTTTCGATAGCTTCCGGAGCAAGGGCAGGTTTTGCGGCTTCAGGAATTTCGTCTTCATTTTGTCCTTCATAAATCCAATCAACCAAAACTTTATTATCAGCATCAGTTACTGAAATCGATAATCCTTCTAAAGAAGTATTCTCAAAATCAATCGTTTCTTCGAATGAATTGTAGGGAGAAGCATCGTATTGTTTTTGGAATAAAACAGTGTCGTTATTTTTTAAAGTAACAGTAGTATTTGGGTAAACGCCCGTTGTATAGGCTTTAATCACTAATTTATTGTCGATACTTTCCAGATTAACCATTGCATTTTTGGTCGCATTTTTCACAATACCTAAATCACGGTATGGCATAAAATATTGTGTAAAATCTTTTTGTTCACCTGGCATAATCCACGTAAAATCAGGCTGATTATCCGTGTAAACTCCACACATCAATTCGATATACGGACCATCTTCATCGGTAAGGTTACGATCCCAGGCACGACCAAAATCGCCATGTCCCCAAGTCCATTGTTTTTTTCCCGGAGAAACATGGTGGTTGGCTACGTGCAATAATCCGCCTTTTGAATCATTTTCGTATCCGCCCACAAAATTATATTTAGACGCAATCGCCATGTAAGAGGTTGGAACTGGAATATTCTTATAGCGCGAAATATCAGTTCCTGGTGAATAATCTACCTTATAATATGTTCCTTTTGCAATTGGAAAAGACGAAACATCACGTTTACCGTGGTCAAAAACAGCATTTACATCCGGTGGAAAAACCGATTGATAATCGTCGTTTACTTTAACCGCAGGATTTGCCCACCATAAAAAGGTTTGTGGGAACGAAGTTCTGTTGTACAATTGCGCTTTGATTTCTAAATATGCTTTGTCAGGATATAATCTAAATCCTGCCATACCTTTGGTTCTAAACATACGTTCAACCTCGCTGCACCAAACTGTTGCGCTTCCATCTTCATGTTCTTTGATGGTAAAATCTACCGGATCAAAAGTCGTTGGTCTGTGGTGTTGCGGCCAGTTAAACTCAATTCCGCCCGAAATCCAAGGGCCTGTAAGTCCTACTAATGCTGGTTTTACAACCTGATTATAATATACAAAATGACGTTCTTTGGTCTTGTCGTACGCCATATGCACACGTCCGCCAAGTTCAGGCAAGATCATTATTTTAACAAACTCATTTTCAAGATAAACGGCCTGATATTCTTTATCGACTTTTTCGTCTGCGATTTTTTCAATAACCGGATAAGGATATACAGATCCGTTACTTCCCTGATAAACTCTTTTTTCAATGAATACAGGATTTTTTTCAGGTTTGCCCACCTCATAGGTTGGTAGGATTATTTTTTCCTTCCAAACATTTACTTTTTGCATGATGTAATGAAATTTAAATTATTGAATATTCTTTGAATTTTTATCAGAAACCATCAGTTCTTCAATCTCTTCAAGACTTTTGTTTTTGGTTTCAGGAAGTTTTCTAAATACAAACACGAATCCTAAGGCACAGATAATCCCGTACAACCAGAAAGTGCCTGATGTACCCAGATATTCATTGAAAATAGGGAAGGTTTGTACTAAAAGCGCAGAGGCGATCCAGAGTGCAAATGTGGCTACAGACATCGCAACACCTCTGATTCGGTTAGGGAAAATTTCAGATAAAATTACCCAGGTAATAGGAGCGAGGGACATTGCATAAATAGCGATGGCTAACAATACTAGTAATAATAAAGGGAAACCGGTTACATTGGTATAATAAAAATAACCCAATAAAGCATAGATTACAGCAAGTGCACCGGAACCAAAAAGCATTAGTTTTTTACGACCAATTTTGTCTACAGTTCCCATCGCAACAAGAGTAAAAATAAGGTTGATGCTTCCGGTAATGACAATATTCATGAACAAATCATTGATACTATAACCCGCTGAAACAAAGATTTCCTGAGCATAGTTGAAAATGATATTAATACCGCACCATTGCTGAAAAGCAGCTAATACAATCCCTATAACAAGTATTGGTAAAGCTTTTTTGTCCAGCAACATTCTGAAATCGGTTTTCTCGGTTTCATGCGTAAAAGTTTCTTTTATTTTTACAGAAGCTTCTTTGGCGTAGGCCAAACCTCCAATTTTTGTAAGTGTATTTTCTGCCGAATCGTAATTTCCTTTTTTAGCCAGATATCTGGGGCTTTCAGGAATTAAAAACATTAGAATAAAGAATAAAACGGCCGGGAAAAATCCTGCCCAAAACATCCATCTCCAGCCGGTTTGTCCGTTCCAGGAAGCCAAAATTTCGGCATGCGTATAACCTGCAGGAATAACCTCGGTAATCAACATATTGGTAATTTGTGCGGCAAGAATACCTATTACTACAGTAAGTTGGTTGATCGATACAAAAAGGCCTCGTGTTTCCTGCGGAGCGATTTCGGCAATATATAAGGGCGAAATTGTAGAGGCGATCCCAATCCCGATACCGCCAATAATACGCCAGATAATAAATATGGTAAAGGTTTCTGAAGCTCCGGTACCAATTGCCGATATAGAGAATAATACTGCGGCAACAATCAACATTGGGCGTCTTCCGTAGGTATCTGCCAGTTTTCCGGCAACTGCTGCTCCCGCAACACAGCCTACAAGGGCACTACTCATGGCCCAGCCTTGTAAAGCCGGAGAATCTGAAATGCCAAAATAAATTTCGTAAAATGGTTTTGCACCACCTATTACAACCCAGTCGTAACCAAAGAGTAGACCACCCAATGCTGCAACAAGGCTAATTGATAGTAAAAAGGTATAATTATAATTTTTCATAAAAAGGTTTTAATAGCTTTTGTAAAATTAGCGGAATAGGAACCTTTGATTTATGGATATTTTTTTTGAATAGATGGACTATAATACGATTTTTTGATGCTTTGGGCTAAAATACGAAAACAATTGCGTTACTGCTTGTATTCAGTACGGTATTGTATGGGTGAAGTACTCATTATTTTTTTGAATAAACGAGAGAAATACAACGGATCATTGAACCCTAAAGCAAAGCTTATTTCCTTTATACTCATAGTGGTAAAGCTGAGGTACTGACAGGCTTTCTGCATTTTTAAATAGTTGAAATAATGTATAGGAGAGTAGCCGGTTTGCTTCTTAAACAAGGTAAAAAAGTGCGATGACGAGTAGTTGAAATAAGCCGCTACATCATTGATTTTTAAGGATAAATCCAAATGTTTTTTCATATAGTCAATGGAGGACTCAATAGTATTATCCTCTGAAAATATCTTGTTTTTTTTGATGAAAAATCGCTCATATAAAAAAGCATTCAATAGTTGCCATAACGAGAGATTGGCATATTCAAGATTACTGGCACTGTAACCGTCTTCCATAACATCCAGTATATTTTCGAAAAGTTCGATACGTCTTTCTTCCAGTGATAATTGCGGCGCTGTGTCTGGAAATTCGGTGATGAATTTCTCATAGAAATGCGGTGCTTGAGGCCCGGTAAAGTGAATCCAGTAAATACTCCACGGATTTTGTTTCAAAGCATAATAGTCATGCGCCACTTCAGGAGGTATTATATAAAAGGTATTCGCTTTTAGCGTTATGGTTTTATTTTCTTTACTGATAATACCTTCGCCTTTATAACAATAAATCAGGATGTATTGTTTGCTTCCGTGTTTTCGTTTCATCGAGTGGTGGCTTGCATTAGGGAAAACGCCAATATCCGTAAAATACAAACTGGCAATAAGCGCATTCTTTTTGATGCTCGAAAGGATGTTTTTAGGGATCACGATCATGCGTTGTCCTAAAAAACCTTCTCTAACTTTTATTTTTTCCTTTTGTGATGAATTCTTCATTTGGATGAGACTATTTTTCAAATATCGTAATTTAATCCATGTTTTTAGAAAAAATGTCCATTTTGATAAAAATAATCAGGATTACATTTGAAACATTAGAATAACAATGATGTTTTCAATCCCTTTTTTAAAACAATATGAATCCTATTAATAAGATTGTATGCGAACCTTTTGGCGTATGCGATGGCAGAGAAATCTTTAAATTCAAACTAACCAATGTTCACGGAAACTACGTTGAACTACTTAACTATGGAGCCATAGTAAAGTCCATAGTAGTACCGGACAAAAACGGAAAGAAGGAAAATGTGGTTTTGGGATTTCCAACTTTAAAAGGATACATAAATGATAACTGTTATATAGGTGCAACCATCGGACGTTTCTCTAACCGAATCAATAATGCCGAATTTTCTATTGGAAATAAAATTTATCATCTGGATAAAAATGATGGCAAAAACAATAATCACAGCGGTTCAGCAGGATTCAACAGCAAAGTATTTGATTTTCTTGTAATAGATGATGACGTAATTTTTACGCTTGACAGCAAAGATGGAGAAGGAGGTTTCCCCGGAAATTTAAAAACCGAAGTTATTTATAATTGGACCAACAGAAATGAATTAAAAATCAAATATCTGGCTATTTCTGATGAAAAAACTCTACTAAATTTCACCAATCATTCGTATTTCAATTTATCAGGCTGCAGGGATAAAATACAGAACCATCATCTTACCATTCGCTCAAATTCTATATTAGAAAGTACGCCTGATTATATTCCTACAGGAGAAATTGTTGCTGCAGATAAACTTTCATTTTCAAATAAAAAGCTAGGTGAAGTCATGCAAAACAAGGGACTGAATGTTTTTTACATTTTTGATAAAGATAAAACACAACCTGATTTTGTTTGCGAATTATCAGAAGAAGAATCAGGAAGAAAAATGCGTGTACAGACTTCGTATCCCGGCGTGCAATTGTATACAGGAGACTATTTAAACAGTAAAATAATGGGAGAACATTCTAAGTTGTACAAACCTTTTGACGGAGTATGTTTAGAATGCCAATATTATCCGGATAGTCCAAATCACGAGCATTTTTCGAATACTATATTCGGATCCGGAGAATTTTATAATGAAACGATTACCTATAGTTTTGATGTCATGAATCTAAAATATGCCACCGATGATGAGGATTAAAATGATTTTTTTCACGCAGATTTACTTCGTCTGTTCGCTATCGCTCGGGTGACAGATTAGAGCAAATTTAATTTTAGATTTTTATTAAATAGATATGTACTTATCAGCTTAAATCTTTTTAAATCTGCGTGAAGAAAATAATTCGTGAATTCGTGACTAAAAAACTTTACGAAACAATAAAATTTAAAAACTAATCTCTAAAAACTATATAATGAAAAAAATGATTCTTCATCGATCTTTAAATTTGCTAATACCCGCAGTATTTTTTGTGCTGACAAGTGGTAAAGCCCAAAATACTGCACTTGACCTGAAGTCTAAGGACAATCTAAATAAGATTACTTTGTCTTTAAGTCAAGATGGAAAGTTGTCTTATACCGTTACGCGCAAGGATAAAACGATAATTCTGGATTCTCCACTTGGTTTGAGTTTGGAAAATAATGATTTTACAGCTGGTTTGTCGGTTGAAAAAGTTTCGCCTGTTGAAGAAAAGCGTGAAAAATATGAACTTAAAGTGGCTAATAATAAAGTCGCAGATCATGTCTTTAAAAGCAAAAGCGTAACATTCAAAAACAAACAAGGTGCTTTTATGACAATAGATTTAATTGCAGGCTCAGAAGGCGTTGCTTTTAGATATAAATTCACTGAAAAGGAAAATCAAAAGAGAGTTGTTACCAATGAAATTACAGGATTTCATATCGAACAAAATGCAAAAGGCTGGCTTCAACCTTATAATAAAGCAGGAGATTATACGCCAGGTTATGAGGATTTTTATGTAAATGTAAAATCCGGAGATCCAATAAGTGGTGCGCGAAATGAATCTGTGGGTTGGTGTATGCCGGCACTTTTTAATGTAAATGATACTAAAAACTGGGTGCTGATTGCAGAATCAGGAGCAGACGGTACATTCCCCGGATGTCATTTATTACCTGATTCTAAGGGCGGAATTTACAGCATAGGATTTGCTAAAAAAGACGAAAAATTTACGTTGCCTTTAGCAGATAAAGAGGTTTATCCTGAGTCAAGTTTGCCATGGACAATGCCCTGGAGAGTCATCATGATTGGCGATAAAGCAGGAGATATATTATTGTCGACTATGATTACAGATTTAGCTCCGGCCTCAAAAATTGAAGATACTTCCTGGATCATTCCCGGAAAAGCGGCATGGTCATGGTGGTCACATCCTGAAGATTTTACGCCAGAAATGTATAATAAATTCACGGATGTTTCGGCTTCATTTGGGTTTAGATATACGCTTTTTGATGCCGGATGGGAAAAAGCGAATAAAGAAGGAAAGATTATTGATTATGCATTATCAAAAGGAGTTCAACCATTAGTTTGGGGATATTCGGCGGAGTATTTTGATTCGGGAAAAAGAAAAAACAGGTTCAAAGAATTGGCTCAAATGGGCGTAAGAGGCGTTAAAATAGATTTTTGGTGCTCAGATCGCCAAGAGGTTATGGCTGCACTGCAAGGTGTTTTTGAAGATGCTGCCAAAGAACATTTGTTAGTTAATTTACATGGTACAACAATACCAAGAGGCTGGCATAGAACATGGCCGAATTTTGTAACGGCAGAAGCTATTTTAGGAACCGAAAGTTATTTTTATGAACCAAGATTCCCTGAAAAAGCAGCAGAACAAAATACAGTATTACCTTTTACAAGAAATGTAGCCGGACCTGCTGATTATACGCCCTTTGCATTGACTTTTAGAAAATACACACGTTTAAATACGGCAACACATGAGTTGGCTATGGCGATGATTTATACATCAGGAATTATCCATTTTGCCGATTCGGAAGAGGTTTTTAATTCACTTCCTGATGCGCTTAAAAATTTATTGAAAGAAATGCCGGCAACCTGGGATAGAACAGAATATATTATTGCAGATCCCGGGAAATCGATAGTTTTGGCTCGCCAAAAAGACAACCTTTCTTATATCGTAGGGATAAATGGTACAAATGCAGCAGAGCCAATTTCTATAGATCTCAAAAAATACGGCAAAGGCTTCTCAAAATTCAGAATTATCTCCGAAGGAAAAGATTCTTTAATGGAATTTAAAGTAGAAACTCATCCTATAACTTCAAAATGGCATTATAATTTAGCTCCAAAAGGTGGGTTTATTATTCAGTTTATAAAGTAAGTAAGTTTTTTTTTAACCGCAAAGCACGCAAAGTTTTTTTGTTATGCAGGGTTTTATAAAAAAGCAAAGTTCGCAAAGCTTTGCATATAGCCTTTGCGAACTTTGCGTAAACCTTTGCGTGCTTTGCGGTTAAAATACCCTGCGGTTAAAATTTCGCCACCCAAAACCCATCAATAGTAAATTGAAAAACAGTAAAGGCAAAAATGCTTTTGCAAAACTTACTTTAGATGAATCATGAAAGGTTTCCACTTTAAATTTAGACCAGTTTTCTTTGCTCACATCGGCATTGTCAAAGATTTTTGGATAGAAATACAAACGCATTTTTTCGTGAAACTGCTTAGTTTCTTTCAAAAATAAAAGCTGATTTCCTAAGTCAGATTGGGCAATTTCGTTCAGCTGTATCTGCGTATGCATCGTAGGGATAAATTGCGCGATAAGCTGACTCGCTTTATTGCGTTGCTGTAATTTATACTCCAGTTCCTGGGATTGCTTTGCCGAATCATCATCTCCCGCCTGTTGCATGGCATAATACCAAAGCCAGCTGAATTCTTTATCCGGCAAAGGATAAGTTTTAAATTGCGGATAATGATTATAGAATTTATCCATCGTTATTTTTTTATCCATATCCCATTTTTCATGATAGGCATTTCGTTGTTTTACGGTTAATTCCAGAGCTTCAGGAATTGGAAATTTATTGACAATATAAGTATTGATTGTAGCTGGTAAAATAATAATCAAAAACAACCAGATCGTCAATAAAATAACTGCATTAAAGTTTGAATTTTTCTGTAATGAAACTATAAAAAAGCTTATGGCAAACCAAAAAAGAATGTACAAAATTCCGAGACCGTAAAAGGTGAAAAGTGCTTGATTAAGTGGAATATTCAAAAATAGAATTGCTATAAAAAGTACCATTGTTAAAAGCGCAATTAAACTTAAAATTCTAATATAGAATAACTTCAGGATGTATAAAAAAGTATTCTGACTTTGTGTAGCCACAATTTTCCAGGTACCGCTTTCTTTTTCCTCTGAAACCAGATTATAAGAAAACACAACAATTAAAAGCGGAAAAAGATAAATCAATACAAAACTAAAATCGATATTTCCGGACAAAAGATTATTAGGATTATTAAGCTCTGAGTCGTATTTCTGTCCTTCCAAACCACGAATCGTAACACTTTGTATCGACGGGTTTACATCTCTCTGGCCAATTGCCAAACTATTAACTGGCAAAGTTGCATTCACCAATGAAAATTTGATGTAGTAGAGCAGAAGCCCCATTTCATCTTTATGAAAAGCGGCATTTCTGGCAATATGTTCTTTTTGATAAAGTGCCGCTTCTTGAATATTATTCTGTTGCTTTTGCTGAAATTGCTGACCAATTAAAAGGCTTATAAAACAAATTACTAAAAGGAAAATCAGTCCAATTTTGGTTCCTTTAGAGCGTATGAAATTTTTAAAAAGTAATGCTAACATATTAGATGGCTTTAAGGTTTTTAGCTGCAATTCGAATGAAAACAAAAAGCAATATTATCCAGAGAATTATAGATATAACAGAAATAATTTCGGATTTTAAAACGTCCCAAATTCCCTTTGGTTCATAATGAAATTCGGCTACATCTGCCCAGTGTTCTTTATTAATAGTCAAAGGTTTGTCGTTGGGGCCGGGCTTTTTATTACTAATATATTTTACCTGTAAACCATTCATTTTTTGCGCCATGTTGTAGCGATAATCTTCGGCTTGTTTCTGAAAATCGATGTACGAATCATAATCTGTATTCGATAATCCCATCGATAAGTTTTTCATCGCGATATATGGATTTAAGAAAGAAACCATTTTAGAAAAGCTATTTTGCTTTTGGTACACCTGAAGTAATTTTTCTAAATGCTGATTGTAAATCCTGGAACTTATTTTCTCGCCTTCGGTCATAATAAATCCGGAATAATTAAAAGGCAGTTTTTGTACTGAATCGACTTTGTAAACGCTTAAAAGGGAATCTTTAATGGCTTTATAATGCAAATCATTCGGGTTATGGCTGTCTCCCTGTTTAAGAATATCTTTTTCGATATCACTCTGAAACTGGATTTTAGACGAGGCTTCGTAAATATAAGCGCCAATTGCCTGAGTGGTTCGTGGCAGGATAATCGTAAAAACCAACCAAATCCCAATTAGCGAAATCAATGCTTTTTTAGATGTTTTGCTGGATGCAGAAACCAAAACCGCGATAACGCAAAAGAAAATCAGATAAATAAAATGAAACCCGATAAACAATAGCATTTTGATCGTTTCATCGGCAGAAATGCTAAAATTTTGCAGCAACAACCAGATAAAAACCAAAACAATAATGGTTGGGATAAAAAGCAGCATAATAACGCTGGCGACTCCCAGTATTTTACCTCTTAATAATTGTTTCCAACTGATTCCCTGACTTAAAAGCAGTTTTAAAGTTCCGTCTTCTCTTTCTGCTGCGACCGCATTAAAACCTAAGAAAAAGATCAATAAAGGCAATAAAATTTGTAAAACCATAGCAATACTGATTTCTCCAAATCGAAGCATACTATTAGAAAATCCTGCTTCAGAGAAATTAACGGTATTTTGTTTGTGTGCTTCCAGAAAAATGGCATTCCCAAAAAATTGTTCCATACCAAATTCAAAAACACTTAATGGCGTACTTTTTCTAAAGGCAAAATTTCCGTAATGTGCCATTCGGTGTGGGTTTTTATCCGGATTTTTTAGCCAGTCTTCTCTGGATTCGTGCTGGTATTTTTCGCTGGTTTCGTTTTGATTGGTATAATTTTCCCAACCTGAAAATGCCGCATAAAGTAAAATAATCCCAATAAAAAGGGTGATAATAAAAACTGCCGTATTCTTAAAAACGGAGTTCTTTAAATGTTTGGCGATTAAAATTTCTGTGTGTAGTGATTTCATACCAATTAAAATTTATAAGTTACAGTCAGGCTAAAATTTCTGGGAGCTCCGGGAAATAATCTCAGATAATTCTGAGCGCCTAACCAATATGTTTTATTGAATACGTTACCTGCATTAAGGGCGATTTGCATATTGCTTTTGTTGGGTTTGTAATAAACAGCGGCATCAAAAACGGTAAAATCAGGAAGTGTAAAAGTTCTTGTAAACCACGGCACTTTGCTGCTCTGGTATTGCATCCCGAAACCAATGGCCAAATCTTTTAAAGCCGAATCGGAATTGAAATTATAACGTGTCCATAAATTGGCGCTGTTTTTTGGCGTATTCTGCTTTCGCGCACCAATTAGCGAAGCGTCACGATCATTTGTAATTTTGGCATCGATATAACTGTACGAAGCGTTTATTTGCCAGTCGGCTGTGATATATCCTGCCAGATCAAACTCGAAACCACGGCTTCTTTCGGCACCTCTGGTGACTAATAAATCAGGATTGGCCGGATCATTGGCATTCATCAAAATATTACGCTGATTGATCTCGTAAACGGCTGCGTTAAAACTCATCGAATTATTGAAGAAAGTCGCTTTTACACCCACTTCTTTCAAATTGCTTTGAAGCGGATCAAATAAACTTCCGGCCGGTAAGGAGCCGGTTTGCGGCATTAAAGTAACTGTATTCGATTGCGGCTGATAACCTTCAAGATAAGTAGTGTAAACATTAATTTCATTGTTGACCGCATAAGTCACGCCTACACGAGGCAACAACGCCGATTTTTTAACCGTCAATTCGTTGTTTGATTCATAATTGGTAATGTCTTCAAACCATTCGTTTCGCAAACCCAGTAAAAAAGTGAATTTCTCCCACTGAATCTGATCCTGAATATAAATTGCATTTGTGGTCGTTAATGCAGATGGCAATGCCGTTCTCACATTCAGTGTATAATCATCTGCGCTTGTGATAGTATACGTTGGATTATTAAGATTGAAGTAATTGACATTGGGTTTTGGTAAAATCACACCGTCAATCGTCGTGGTTTGATAGTTGGCTGCGTTTGCCGCAACAAAAGTATTCGCAACAGTTCCGTCTTTTAGCAAATAACCTCTTGCTGCATTTTGTCCGCCGCCTTTGGTTTTATTCCAGGAACTTAAATCGTATCCGGCCAATAGCTTATGCTTGATTTTTCCGGTTTTTAAATCGAAATTAAAATACGCACTCAAATTGTCGATGTCCCAATATTGCTGGCGTTGTACAAATTGCATCATAGCCAGACTGGTTAAGGGCTGATTGTTGATATCAACCGCAAAGCCGTTTGTGGTTCTGTGTTCCTGAAGATCCTCTGTCCAGGATTGTTTCATATATTGGGCATTCAAACCAATTTTAGAACTGAATTTATGAGCAAAACTCGTCGTAAAAATCATTTCTTTCGACTTGAAAAAATCACTTGGTGCGCCCAGATTCAAACTAATTGGTGTTTTATTTAAACTGGTAACTCCTGCAACAGCACCAAAAATGGGCTGTCCGCGATCGAGAATTCCGGTCATGTTGCTCAATATCAATTCGGTATTAATGGCCGTTTTTTCATTTGGGATATAACTGAAAGACGGAGAAATCAAAAACGACTTATTACTCACTAAATCACGAAATGATTTGGCTTCCTGATACGCTCCGTTTACACGATACAAAAGAGTTTTCGATTTGTTTAGAGGTCCTGTAAAATCTAAGCTTCCGTGAAAAGTACTAAAACTCCCCACACTCAGACTTACTTCTTTTCGATCAACAGACAAAGGTTTTTTGGTTACCAGATTGATGCTTCCGCCCGGATCTACAGAAGAGAATGTGGCGCTCGACGGACCTTTAATCACTTCAACACGTTCGATATTAGTGGTTAAAGGCTGTAAAAAGTAATATTGACGGGTTCGCATTCCGTTGATGATCTGTCCTTCCTCATTTTGGCTAATACCGCGAATTGTATATTGATTGTAATAACTCGCCGGAATCACGCCACTTGCCATTTTTACGGCATCGGCAAGATAAAAAGCACCTTTATCTGCAATTAATTCTTTGGTAATTGTCGATATAGATTGCGGAATATCCTTGTTTAATGCTGCAGTTTTTGTGGCAGCAAACGAATACTCACTATTGTACTTTTTTGATGAACGCCCCACGATTTCAACGGTTTGCAATTCATTGCCTGCCATTTTTATGGAATCAGATACAATACTGTCTGTTACTTTTTTAATAACATTTTGAGATTGTGAGTATTGTGTGCCAATAATTAACAATAAAAAGGGATATATGTGTTTCATTTTTATTATGATGGAAATTATACTTCCTTTTATACCGTTTGTAAATAAAGATCTTCCAGTTCATTTGCCGAGATTTTATCAGCTTCGATCACGGTAACCAGGTTTCCTTGTTTCATAATCCCAATATGAGTAGCAACTTCGCGGGCTCTGAAAATATCATGGGTAGCCATCAATATTGCTGTTCCGT
Organism: Flavobacterium sp. SLB02; assembly: GCF_009664855.1. GTDB lineage: Bacteria > Bacteroidota > Bacteroidia > Flavobacteriales > Flavobacteriaceae > Flavobacterium. The sequence goes on along the minus strand of NZ_CP045928.1, from coordinate 2,785,698 downwards.
CTGCAGAAAGTTCTTTCAGGATTTGAGAAAATTCGTTTGAAGCCTTCGGATCTAATCCACTCGTAGGTTCATCTAGCAGCAAAACTTTTGCTCTTTTGGCAATTGCAATGGCAATACCTACTTTTTGACGCATTCCTTTAGAATAACCACCAAGATTTTGATCGTGTGCAGTGACTTGCAAACCTGCTTTGGTCAGGAAATAAGTCAATTCGCCGGTACAATATTTAAATCCGGCAAGAGACGAGAAGAATTTCAGGTTTTCTAAACCCGTAAGATTGGGGTAAAGCATTACCGTTTCGGGAATGTATGCAACATATTTTTTGGTTTCCTGAGCATTTTCTATAACCGATATATCGTTGATTTTCAGTTCTCCTTCTGTTGGTTCAATAAAACCCAGAAAAAGATGGATTGTAGTTGTTTTTCCGGCACCATTTTGACCTAATAGCGCAAAGATTTCACCTTCTTTAATAGTAAGGTTCAGTTTATTCAAAGCAGTATGATTGCCATATTTCTTGGTCAGGTTTTCAGCTATAAGCATAATTTTTATGTATTTGGAATGATTTAATTTTGTTTTGATCGCGGTCACAGTCGTAGTGACAGTCACAGTTTAAATTGCGAGGATAGGCATGGTTTACTATGGTTTTTTGTAGAAAGAAATTAATTAGTATTTGAAAATGAGATAACATTTTTACCTCTTATTCAATACGATTTTTGTTTGAATAGAGTGTGTCAAATGAAAATGCAATCAATTCTCCCTTTACCAATTAAAGAATAGGTAAGAGGTGTTTTATTTTTTCGAAAATAAAAATGTAGTAAACTAAACTAGGGCAGGAGGCGCTCTAAGGGCAAAAAGGCTGCCTTTAAAGAAGGTTGAAGCAACTTTTGTATAAAAGAATACATAAGAAGTTTCGGTGTTTACCTTATGAAAAGATAAAGTTTGAAATGCGTTTGGAATAAAAGTACTAAAAGCAAAGTGGCAAACATGGCAATTGCTGTCAACAGCATGGCTGTGCGTGATTTGCTTTTGCCCTTCAACATAGTGATGATCACAAGGTTTCTCTGTTAGTTGCTTGTAAATATGCTCATAAGAATGGACAGTCTGAAACAGCATTGCGAACAATACGGTTGCAGCCATAAAAAGATTAATTAATACAATTTTCTTTTTCATTCTTACTTTGGAAATCCTTTGTTTATACCGAGTACAGGAGTTGTTAACTAACGCAACTCGGTTGCAAAGATAGATATCTTAATTAAAAAAGTACTGGAATTGAGTAATAATTTAAAATTATGAATCGGAAATGTTATAATACAAGTTCTTAAAAATTACTATACAACAATTGAAGTGTATGAAAATCAGAAGATCCGTCAAAATACTTGTCCAGTACTTGTTCAAATATCGGTTCAGAATTTTGAACACTTGCAAATAAAGTCATACACGATTGTAATTTTTCATTATCATGATTTCCAAAAATATCTTCAGCTGTTTTTTCGTCTGTTTTGATTAATTCGGCAGTAATTTCGATAAGATGTTTTCCCAAAATTGGATGTTCTAAAAAAGCGATTGCTTCATCAGCATTTTTAATTTCGTAGAATTTTGAAGTATCGCAAGACCCGAGACCCTTTATCTGCGGAAAAATAAACCACATCCACGGAGACTCCTTCTTTCCTTTTTTTATTTCTGAAAGCGCAGACAGGTATAATTTATTTTGCGCGTCAAGAAAACGAACCAATTCTTTATTATTGTAAGCCATTATTTACTGATTTTATTTGGGACAATCAGGTCGTAAAACTACTGAAAATAAATAGAGTTAAGTATTCTGAAAGTTTTTTTTACATTTCTTTTTTTCTATATATTAAGAGGGAAATTATCTGTAATGTTTATCGGAAATTTTGGCTGGTTTGAGAGAAATATTTATTTTAGAATTAAAAAAAATAATCTCGCGCAAAGACGCAGAGTCGCAAAGTTTTTATTTGATTCTTTAAGTCTTTAACTTGGCGCCTTTGCGTTTTTACGCGAAATTGTAAGCGTATATATAAGGAGCTTAAAAAAAATAGTCGCGCAATCCCGATAGCTATCGGCAGCAGAGTCGCAAAGTTTTTATTTTGATTTTTAAATCATTTTAATCCTTTAATCTGTGGCAAAATAAAACCTTGCGATCTTTGCGAAAAACCTTTGCGACCTTCGCGGTTAAGAAAAATCGAATCATACTAAACTTCTAATTATATGAAATGTTTTCACATTATTATTCCTGTTAACAAACCTGTTTTTTGTTATATATTCGGGAAATGGTTAGAAATCTTGTTATAATATTTCTATTTTTACTCATAGAGTATGATTATCTGCTTAGATAATAATTGAATTTTTGATTTGACATTAGTTTCAAAAAATGTCAAATTCTGTTAACGGGCGTTCTGCCCAATAAAAAAATAAAATATGAAAATAGGATTAATCGGATTTGGAAAAACTGGAAAATCAGTAGCATCAATACTACTTGAAAATAAGAAATTTTGCCTGGAATGGGTTTTAAGACAAAGTACTGTTTTAGAACACCGATCAGTGCCTGAATTTTTTGGAATTCAGTCAGATGAACCCGGATTAATCTATTCAAGTTCTAAAACGACTATGGAAGAGTTGTTAGACAAACATCCGGTTGATGTTATTATTGATTTTTCTTCTAACGAAGGAATTTACACCTATGGAGAACTTGCCGCAAGCAGAAACATTAAAATTATCTCAGCCATTTCACATTATAAAGACAAAGAATTGCAATTATTAAAAAAACTAGCCCATAAAACCACCGTATTTTGGTCGCCGAATATTACACTGGGAGTGAATTATTTACTTTTTGCTGCTAAATTTTTGAAGAAAATTGCACCCTGGGTAGATATCGAAGTCAATGAAGAGCATTTTAAAAAGAAAGAAGGAACATCGGGAACGGCCGTAAAAATAGCCGAAGCTTTAGATATTGACAAAGAAAATATCAATTCGGTTAGGGCAGGAGGAATCGTTGGGAAACATGAGGTGATCTTTGGTTTTCCATATCAAACGGTTCGATTGATTCATGAATCTATTTCGAGAGAAGCTTTTGGAAACGGAGTCGTTTTTGTGGCCGAAAATTTAGAACACAAACAAAAAGGATTATACAATTTTGAAGATATTCTGACTCCTTATTTTGCAGTTTAGATCTTGATTAATCTGAAAATAAATTTTAACAATGATCAAATCGGAATAACACTAATTATTCCGATTTGATTTAATTATTTCTGGTTTATTCGATCATCGAGCCAATATTATGATCTTCAGGAGCACCTTGTTCAAGTCGGGTTAATTCATCGCAACTTATAATTTTTCCCTCAGCAATTCTGAATTCTGCCAATACATGAATTTTTGCAATACTGCCATCATTTTTGGTAACGATAACATCATGATTGGTAAAAACAAGTTCGTCTTCTGCAACAATATTTCTAAAATTCACAATAATGTTACTGACAATGCTTTTTTGTGCTTTCATATGCTCAATAAAACCAGAATAATCGAGTTTTACGCCATCAACATTTTGCTGATATTTCGAATGAAAAAAATCGGCAATATTTTTTTCGTCTACTATAGTGCTTTCTACTACCTGCGTAAATGCATCTTTTACTAATTGTTTGTTTTTGATATTCATTTTCTTTGTGATTATAATTGAATGCAAAGAAATGATTAGACAGAATGGTCCACAATATCATAAATAAAGTTTTGATTGGACAATTTGTAGTTCGAATCAATAATTACCTTTATTTTCTACTATTTTCCCTAAAGGAAATAGGAGTGAGACCGGTTGATTTTAAAAACAATCTTGAAAAATAGGCAGGATCTTCATAACCCAAATTAAAGGCAATTTCTTTAACTGTATAAGTTGTAAAGAACAGTAATCGTTTTGCTTCAAGGATTATTTCCTGCTGAATCCAGTAACTAAGCGGCATTCCCGTATTCTTTTTTACCACCTGATTAAGATACGCAGCCGATGTATTAAGTCTGCTGGCATAATCTTTTGGACTTTTCATAGTTCTAAATTCCTTTTGCAATAACTTTTTGAATTGATATGTCAGTGTTTCAGAATGATCAGAGTTTTCATTTTTCTGAAGTTTTTGGTCAAATATTCCAGCAAATAAACTCGCTAATGCATTAGCAAGGGATTTTATAATATTAGAATCGTATTTCTCAGATTGAGGATTTACTATCATTAAGTCCAGTAGCTGAATAGTGTTTTTTATTTTCATTGCCCAGCCATCATCAAATTCACAGGGAATATTTGTGCTATACAGCTGGTCAAAAATATTGCGAACATAATCAGGAACCAAATCACTATCTAAAGCGATAAGATATCCTTTCGATTCAAAATTAGAAATCTCATAATGCACTTGCCCGGGAAAAATACAGCATGCAACACGGTTATCAAGTTTAATTTCTTTAAAATCAATCATCAAAGAACTCGTTCCGCTTTTCTGAAAAATAAAAATATAATTTTCATCTCTATGCGCTTGTTTAACACGAGTACTAGCAATATTCCCGGACATATTTCTAATAAAGATTCCCCGTTTAGAAAACGTTTCTAGATTATATAGAGGAATATCTTTTTTTGAATGCATAAGTAAAGATTTGAAAGTATTGTAAAGATAGTTATCCAGATTAAAAAACTTAGAATTTAATTTCGCAATCCTGATGGTTATTGGGAGCAAAGGAGTAAAGTTTTAGCCATAATCTTGTCATTTCGAGGAACGAGAAATCACACTAGAAACTCCGTAAAGAAATGCCGCCAATCTTTGTCGATTTACAAGTGTGATTTCTCGTTCCGAAATGACAAACTAGACGAAAATACTGTTATGAAAATGATTTCCCTAGAGCCCCGATAGAAGTGGAAATCCTTTTGTGTCCGACGCGGCGGACACAAAAGATTGAAACGGATTGCTTCGCCAATTCGCTCTTTCAGGCTCGGGTGCGGGATTAGCTCCTGAAAAAAAAATGTTTTTATCATAGAAATCGAAATGACAAGATCGCGACGTTTTTGCACGAAATTCTCATTACAATAATAAAAAAACAAAATCAAATATTAAAGACTTCTTTATTGTAGGCGCTATTCGATATCAATAATAATAAATTAAAAAATACTTGATATATCAAATAAATAATTATATTTGATATATCAAATACATTTTAGGTTAACAGATTTTAAATGAAACAAAAAACGCCAACCGGAACGGTTCTCTACACCATAGAACAAGCTATTAAAGAATACAGGAAAGTTTGTCAAAAAAACATTCAAAAGGTTGTAAGTGATATTACAGTCGATCAGTGTTTGGTATTAATTATCCTCAACGATAATGTCAAAATTTCTTAGATAGAAATAGCCAGATTAATTTTTAAGGATAATGCATCGGTTACAAGAATCATTGAATTGATGGTTAAAAAAGATTATCTGACCAGAGAAACAGATGAATTGGATAAAAGAAAAACCAAGCTGGAAATCACTGAAAAAGGTCGCAAAACAATTGTCTTGCTGACACCTGTTTTTAAACTCAATCGGAAAACCGCAATTGACGGATTATCTCCTTACGAAATCCAATTATTAGATAAAATCTTAAACAAAATAATTTTAAACTGTAAAACTTCATAAAAAATGAAACACCTATTTGTCTTATTATTGCTAACATTTTCAATGGGTTCCTATGCCCAAAATCAGTCAGTTGCAAAAGAAGAAATTAAGCTTACTGAATTAAGTAAAAAACAAATTATTGATTCGCTGACCAAAGAACTTGACGAGTTCTATATACGACCAAATGCTGTTGGAGATATTAAAAAGAAACTGAATGAGAATTATAAAAAAGGACTTTACAAAGAAATTGTAAAACCAAATGATTTTGCCAGTAAACTAAGCTCAGATCTTATAGAGGCTAGTAAAGATTTACATTTTGCAGTACGATATGATCCGGAATGGACAGAAAATCAGCTAAAAAAAGGAGATAAAGAAGTACAGAAAAAAATTAAAGCAGAGGAACTGGCTGACGCAAAAAAGAAAAATTTCGGTTTTCAACAAGTACGAATTTTAGAAGGAAATATAGGCTATTTAAAGTTTGATTATTTTGAAGATCCTGCTATAGGAAGTGAAACTGCAGCAGCGGCTATGCAATTTTTAAGCAGTACTGATGCGCTAATTATCGATTTACGCCAAAATAATGGTGGAGCTATGGAAATGGGACAGTTTTTAAGCAGTTATTTCTATTCAGGTAAAGAATTACCTCTTTATAAATATTACACTAATGAGAAAAACAGAAAAAAAGTCGAAAGAGAAATGTGGTTATTGCCCTCTGTTCCGGGAAAACGTATGGAGGACGTTGACATTTATATCCTAACAAGTAACACTACTTTTTCTGCTGCTGAATGGATGAGTTATTCGCTTCAAAATTTAAAACGTGTTACAATTGTGGGCGAAAAAACGGCTGGAGGTGCACACCCGATCGATCGAAAAGTATTACCAAATGGTTTTTCTGTAAATATTCCTTTTGGTGAAGTTAAGGATCCTATTACGAATGCTGATTTTGAAGGAAAAGGCGTGATGCCGGATGTTTTGTGCAAAAGCGAAGAAGCGGTAAATACCTCTCACATATTGGCTTTGCAAAAGCTTTCGGCAAAAAACAAAGATTTAGGAAATAGTCTGGATTGGTATGTTCCTATTGTTAAAAACAGACAAAAAAAGGCCAATGTTGAAGCTTCAATTTTAAAGTCTTACCAAGGCAAATTTGGGAAAGTTGAACTGAAATACGAAAATGATAACTTATATTACAAATGGAATAATATAGCTACTTTGTTATTGACTCCTTTAGAACAGGATTTATTTTTGCTTGATGGAGTTGATGATTTCCGCATAAAAATTGTTTCAGAGAATAATGTTGTAACAGGATTTAAAAGAGTCTATCAGGACGGGCAGGAGAAGTTTTATAAAAAAGAGTAGAAATTAATCTCTTATTTGTTGACTAGCCTCCAGCTTTAGCTGGAGGTAATTATAATAATCATAAAAAAGGCTTTAGCCAAAAACTACATTTGGCTAAAGCCTTTCAAATAGACATTTTTTAACTCCAGCTAAAGCTGGAGGCTATTCAAAACTTTACGAATTTTTCATGTAAATCACTTCCTAAAAATCAAAGCCTTGCTATATTCTGCATTCATTTTGGCAATCGAAAGAATCGAAATCCCTTGGGGGCATTCGATTTCGCACGCTCCGGTATTCGAGCAGTTTCCAAAACCTGCTGAATCCATTTGGTCCACCATCGTTAAAACCCTTTTCGAGGCCTCGATTTTTCCTTGCGGAAGCAAAGCCAGGTGTGTTATTTTGGCACCAACAAATAAGGCCGCACTTGCATTTTTGCAGGTCGCCACACAAGCACCACAACCAATACAGGCCGCAGCATCAAAAGAAGCTTCGGCAGTTTCGTAGGAGATTGGGATACTATTGGCTTCGGGAGCCTGACCTGTCGAAGCGCCAATAAAACCACCCGCTTCAATTATGGAATCAAAAGCAGAACGGTCGATTTTTAAATCTCTTAAAACCGGAAATGCTTTGGCACGAAAAGGCTCGATATAAATGGTATCTCCGTCTTTAAAACTTCGCATATGAAGTTGACAGGTTGTGGTATTTTTTAAAGGTCCGTGCGCTCTTCCATTAATGACAACGCCGCATTGCCCACAGATTCCTTCGCGGCAATCGTGGTCAAATTCTATCACACGTTCCTTTTTCTGAATTAAAGATTCGTTCAAAAGATCGAGCATTTCCAGAAAAGACATATGTTCAGAAACCCTGTCAATTTCATAATTTACCATTTCTCCTTTCGCGGAAGCGTTAAGTTGTCGCCATATTTTAAGATATAGTTTCATAGCTAATTATTAATTATTAATTATAAATTGTTAATTATGAATTGTTTGTAAGTCGTGAAATTGGAATTTATGGATTGTTAATTAATAATTAACAATTAATAATTATTTGTAACTTCTAACTGCCAGTTCGACGGATTCGAATACCAAAGGTTCTTTGTGTAATTCCGGCCGCTGATCTTTTCCTTTCCATTCCCAGGCCGAGACATAACAAAAGTCTTCGTCATTTCGAACTGCTTCGCCGTCTGGGGTTTGGTATTCTTCACGAAAGTGTGCCCCACAGGATTCTTCCCTTTGCAGAGCGTCATGGCACATTAATTCGGCCAATTCAATATAATCTGCAATACGTCCGGCTTTTTCCAGTTCGCTGTTTAAAGTATCGTCGCCGGTAATTAGGAGGTCTTTTTCAAAAGATGCTTTTAGTAATTGGATTTCATTTAAGGCTTCTTCGAGTTTCTCTTTACTTCTGGAAAGTCCGCATTTTTCGTATAATAATCTTCCAATTTTTTTATGGAAGTAATCTGTTGAAAGCGTTCCGTTGCTATTTAAAAATTTATCTAACTGATCTCTGACTGATTTTTCGGCTTCATCAAAAGCAGGATGTGTTATATCGAGTTTTGGAGCGTTTAATTCACCGGCCAAATAATTCGGAATCGTATAAGGAGCAATAAAATAACCATCGACACAAGCCTGAAGCAAGGAATTTGCCCCCAGTCTGTTCGCGCCATGATCGGCGAAATTGGCTTCTCCCAAAGCAAATAAACCCGGAATAGTGGTCATTAATTCGTAATCGACCCAAAGACCGCCCATCGTGAAATGTGCTGAGGGTGAAATTAACATGGGTTCTTTGTACGCATTGATTCCGGTAATTTTCTCGTACATCGCAAAAAGATTGCTGTATTTGGCTTCGATCGTATCTTTTCCCTGCGCTTTAATCGCAGCCGAAAAATCAAGATAAATGGCATTTTTCATAGGACCAACGCCATGTCCGGCATCAATTTGTTCTTTTGCCGCTCTTGACGAAATGTCGCGGGGAGCCAAATTCCCAAAAGAAGGATATTTGCGTTCCAGATAATAATCGCGTTCGTCTTCCGGAATTGTATTTGGATTTCTGTCATCGGCAGCTTTTTTAGGCACCCAGATTCGCCCGTCGTTACGAAGCGATTCTGACATCAACGTAAGTTTAGATTGATTGGCGCCGTGTTGCGGAAGCGAAGTAGGGTGAAACTGAATCCAGCTCACGCCAGCCATATAAGCGCCTTTTTTATGCGCTCTCCAAATCGCCGAACTGTTACAGCCCATTGCCAAAGTAGAAAGATAATAGACTTTACCATAACCTCCTGAGGCTAAAACTACCGCATCTGCAACATGGCGTTCGAGTGCTCCCGTTTCAAGATTTCGGGCAATAATTCCTTTTGCTTTTCCGTCAATTACAACCAGTTCCAGCATTTCATGACGCGTATGCAGAGCGACTTTTCCTAAAGAAACCTGACGTAATAAACCTTGGTAAGCTCCCAGTAAAAGTTGTTGCCCCGTTTGTCCGCGGGCATAAAACGTTCTGGAAACCTGAACGCCTCCAAAAGATCTGTTATTAAGATATCCTGCATATTCCCTGGCAAACGGAACTCCTTGCGCTACAGCATGATCTATCAATGCTGCTGAACATTCCGCCAGACGGTAGACATTCGCTTCGCGGGACCTGAAATCGCCGCCTTTTATCGTGTCGTAGAACATTCGATAAGTACTGTCTCCATCATTTTTGTAGTTTTTAGCAGCATTTACACCGCCTTGTGCCGCAACAGAATGGGCTCTTCTGGCCGAATCCTGAAAACAAAACGACTGAATATTATAGCCTTGTTCGGCCAGCGATGCTGCACAGGAAGCACCTGCAAGACCGGTTCCTACCACTATGATATTGAGTTTTTTTCTGTTGGCCGGATTTACGAGTTTCGCTTTCGACTTATAATTATTCCATTTTTCGGCTAATGGGCCTTCCGGTATTTTGGAGTCTATCATTTTTGTTTATTTAAAATGAAACTGAACTTTAAGAAGCTGTAATTTACTACAAAATATTGACTTTTGGAATAGAAAACGGGAAGGATTTGGAGAAATCCACGCATTAAAATCAAATAGATTAAAAAATAAAATCTGCTCGATCTGCTAAATCTGCGCGAAAAAATATTAAACACATAGAAACATAGATTTTATGTCTGATAGAGAAGACAAAAAAGAAATACATTTCTTTGACATAGCTTTGTATGTTTTAAATAAGTGAAATGCCCCTTTTTAAGTAAACAAAAGCTATGTTTCTATGTGTTAAAATAAATTATACCCAACGAAGGGTTTTAAGGATTGATTTAATTTTATTGTTTACTAATCGAAATAGCCTTAGTAGCAGCGTTTGTTTTTACAAAATAAATTCCTGTTGGATGTTCAGAAATGGAGATTACACTTCCGGATCCTTGTTTTATTTTGATGCCTAAAGGCGAATAAACACTCCATTCCAGTTCTTTCGATAAATGAAATAAACCAGTCGACGGATTTGGATAAACAGTAATTTTACCCAATTCTTCATTCGGGTTTTGAACACCCAGATTACAGTTACGTACCGTAAAAGGGGAGTTGTTTTTTGTATTATTTCCAATGGTATTGCTAACGGTTAATGAAACTGCTTTTATTCCTTCGGTACCATAAATTACGGTATGCGGACCAGCTCCTGTTGCCGTTGCTGGTTGCGCACCTTCGCCAAAATTCCAAAGATAATTATCAACCGTGCCTATAGAAACGGAGGTAAAAATAACAGGAGTATTTAAACATCCCGTTTGTGGACTTACCTCATAATCAGCAATTGGGGCTGTTGTGCTTCCGGTTAGTACAAATTCCATTTTATTAACGTTGATGTCGCCTTCTTCAAAAAATAAAGTAATAACCCTTGTGCCTTGTGTTAAAGCAATATTAGGGAGTGTAACGGTTTGCCAATTTTGAAAACCTGTTGTGTTGGGTATATTTACCGTTCCGGTTACATTCACGCCGTCGACTTCAAGATGTACTTTTCGGTTTGCATAAGGCGATGCGATCCTTAAATTGATATTATAATTTCCGGTAGTGTTTACTTTTGCAGTGTATTTAAGCCATTCATTTTTGGCTACATAAGCAAGATTAAATCCGCCTTCATTGCAGGGTTCAGTTCCTACGCCATCGCCAGGTCTGTAAGCCGTATCTCCGCCGCCATTACTGTCAAAATAAGCACCCGGGCCAATATCATAATTTTCGGCTTCAATAACTCCGGGAATCTGTGCAATCACTCCCAAATATGGCGCATTAGGTAGTGTAGTGCCAGTATAAACGGCTGTGTAGGTTATTGTTCCGGTTGCAGGAGCTTTAAAGGTTTGGTTGGCAGCACCGCCATGATTCCAGTGATCAAAATCGTATCTAACGTTTCCAACATATTGTGGAGTAGGGGCATTTAAGGTTTGTACAGCAGCATTTGCCACAACTTGTTTCGTTGCAGGTGCTGTAACTGGTTTTTGATTGAATTCTAAGGCCAATAAAGCCGGAGAACTCGTCACAGTTACATCGACCAGATTAGGTTTGATATCTACAAAAGCAGTTCCTGTTAAGCCATTACTATCGGTTACTTTTACGGTAAATCTGTACCAAACGTTTGGCGTTTTTTCTCCTTGATTAGAGGCTGTAAAATCTCCGGATTTTACGCCTTGCGGACTTCCACCAGGATGTGAATGTCCGGCTCCGGGAACGTCTTCATGAAAAAGATCAATATTCCAGGAATACGCGCTTGCAGGTAACGTTCCGTCTTCGATATCTGTTGCTGTTGCTTCAAAATGAACGATGTCGTCAGCATTCCATTTTAAAGTGGGCAACGGAGAAACGATTGTAACGGTTGGGGTATTGTTAAAAGGCGTTACCGTTAATGTCGCGGGATTACTGGTTGCGCTTCCGGCAGTATTGGTAACGATTACTCTATAAGCGCCTGCATTTGCCGGTATAACAGCAGGAATCGTGTAACTTGCTGCAGTTGCTCCGGGAATATCTACATTATTTAATTGCCATTGATAACCAAGTCCCACACCGCTTGCCGAAACTGTAAAAGTAACAGGCGTGGTTTGCATGATTGTTTGAGATAAAGGATGATTTACGATAGTGGGAGCTGCCGTGGCGATATAATCGAGTTTGATTAAAGCTCCGTTGTTTTCGTAAGCGCAATAATAAATATAGCCGTCATTCCCTAACATCATTCCGAGAGCTTGTTTTTGTGGTGCGAAATAAAATTCGGTTGAAACCGGATCAGCAATATTGGGATCGAAAGAACGAATTTCATTTCGAACATAATCCTTGATGATAAATTTGCCATCAAGATTAGGATAACGCGGTGTAATAGGGTTGTAGAGAAGACCATTGGTCAAAGCGTTTCCGATACTTCCGGTGGCGTATGTAAATATGGGGTTGGTAAACAAATTAATCTCGGTTTGTTTTCCGTCGCCACCTTGCGGATGTCCCCAGGCGTAATTGCGAATAGCCGGATTACTGATTTCATTGATTTCTTCCCATGAAGTTCCAACATCTAAAACAAATAATTTATTGGCTATTTTATTGGCAACAAGTCTCCACGGATTTCTAAAACCGTAAACCCAGATACTTTGTTTTTGTACAGAACCACTTCCGTAGAAAGGATTTCCGGGCGCAGGCAATCCATCTTCGGTAAGACGCAGGATTTTCCCTTTGTACGTATCAAGATTCTGAGCATTGGTATTTAACTGACTGTCTCCAACTGTTACATACAAATATCCGTTAAAGAATTTTAAGTCACCACCATTATGAAATCCGTCACCAATGGGTTCCAGAAGTAAGATTTCCTGTCTGCTCACAACCTGATTGGCAGTACTGATTTGTACTTTTTCTATTCTATGTCGGATTATTGCGCCATCAACAATGGCATAAAATACATACATATAACCGTTTGTAGCAAAATCAGGATGTAGAGTTAAACCGAGTAATCCTTGTTCTTTATCTGTAATAGTATTTACAGTAAAAACATTTGAAACAGCATTGTTTTGAAACACTTTTACAATACCGGCTCTTTCGGCTATAAATATTCGTCCGTCAGGAGCTTGTTCCAGTGCTAAACCTTCTTTAATTACAGCGGTAGGAGCAATATTTTGTGTGATGTACTGGCAATTTCCCTGCCATGAAAGCAAGAGAAAAAATGTGTAGAATACATGCGAAAATTGCCTTTCTTTAAATTTTTTAAGTAGATTTTTTTTCATAATTATTAAGAATGAATTTATAATTTGGGTAACCAAATTTAAACTTTTTCTTTATAATTATTTTAGTTTCTAATATTATATTTGTTGGTTAATTTATTGATTGTTAAGTGTTAATGTGAAATTGTGTAAGGATTTGATGTATTCTTTGGCTAAAATTATTGTTTGATAAATTTTTCTACATTCGGAATTTTCTGTAATGATTTTGTGTTTTCTTCGAGAATTTTAGCAGCAGCTTCATTTATCTTTTTTGATGGAATTGCTTTCCATTTTTCTAAATCTTTTTCATATTCGTTATGAAATAATACTCTTTATAAATCTCTTATAACACAAAAGGCTGCGATCGAATGACCATTTTCGCTATCGTAATTTCCATTATTAATAAAAAATTGTATTCTTTTGTAGAGTCCTTCTGCGGAGTAAAGGGATAACTCAGTCAGTTTTCCTCTGTATTCTAAATCGGCAGAACCCACTCCTTTTAAATTGGGAAATAATTTATAATCGGCAAAATGTCTTCCTTCATGCCCAATATAACTCACTCTAAAGTTTTCTGATTTTAAATCATAGGATTTTTTTACACAAAACAAAGCTTCTTTCGTAGCCCATCCGGCAGGATAATAACGTCCTAAAGTGGCATATTCGCTCCAGCCTAAAGTTATAAAATCATCCATAAAATAAACTTTTACATGCGTTTCCTTTCCATCATAATTAAGGTTATAGATGGTGTCTTTTTCTGTTTTCCAAACCAATAAATCATAAAGGCCTCCGGTTTTTCCAAATCCTGTCGTGTGATAGCCTAAACTGGAAATGTATTTTTTTTGATAGAGATTTATGCTGTCTTCATTTACGATTAAATTTTGTGCCGGAGGAAATTTTGTTTTAAGAAAATCAGACACTTTTTTCATGATCAGGGTGTCATTTTTCTTTTCTTTATTCAGGAAAGTGAATCGCCAGTAATCCCTGTAAATTTTTAGTAATTGATCTATTTTAGATTTTCGGGTTTCTAAAAAATCACTTTTGTCTTCTTCAAATTTAAATCGGTTTTCAAAATTGGTTTTGAATTTTAAATCCTTTTGCGATATTTTTTTGGCTGGATCGATTTCTAGTAATGGCAAAGCCAATTTAGGATTGCCGTCTAATGCCAGAGAATAAATTTTGGTATAATCGAGCTTTATACTGTCATTTTGAGAGGTTTGGGCATTGATTTTCGAAAATGCAACGAAGTTAAGGATAAGTAAAGCTGTAAGTTTTAAAGTTCTCATAATAAAAAATTATCAGGTTAATGATACGGCTTTTTACTATAGAGACTTATTTTTTGATTTTGTTACAGTTTGGCGTAGCATTAAAAAAAATAAACCCGAAAGGTTTTAAAACCTGTCGGGTTTGGCGAAATCATTTTTAATGTCCTATAATTTCTTTTCTATGTAAAGTTCCCCATTCATTTAATGCCCCAATGACATTATATAACGTTTGGCTATGTTCTGTTCTGGCATATTCAACAGTGGGCGGAAAAGTATCGTAAACGGTTCTGGTAACGAGTTTGTTTAGCTCCAGATCCTTAAGTTCTTTCGAAAGCATTTTATCTGTAATTCCGTTGATATCTTTAGAAATTTCCTTAAATCGTTTCGGCCTGTTTGATAAAGCAATCAGGATAGGCAATTTCCATCTCCCGCTTAAAACTTCTAATGCATCCCGTACCGGACGCAGTGCAGCCAGACATTCTTCTTGTTGACCATCACACCCCATTTCTGCTGTTATTTCGCTCTTTGTTTTCATATTTCTAATGTTACTATCCTCAAGGATAGCGCTATCTTTGAGGATAGTACTATAAAAGAGATAGCAAATGTATATAAGTTTGTATTGTAAAACAAAATAGTAATAAAAATGAGTAAAAAGATTCTGAATATAGTAACGAGCATCAAAGGAGATGCTTCATTTAGTAATAAATTATCCAATGCAGTTCTAGAAAAACTGGCAAAGGAATATCCGGGAAGCGAAGTACAAACTTTTGATCTTTCTAAAACGCCTTTACCTTATTTGAATGAATTGCAGCTTAACGCATTTTATAGTCCTGAAGAAACGCATACAACTGCCCAGTCAGATTCGATTAAACTTTCTGATGAGGCTATACAGGATTTATTAGAAGCTGATATTATCGTTATTGGGGTGCCGATATATAATTTTGGAATTCCGGCATTATTAAAAGGATGGATTGATCAGGTGGCAAGGGCAGGAAAGACTTTCAGTTATGATGAGAATGGACCTAAAGGATTAATAACCGGCAAAAAAGTATTCTTATCAGTTGCTTCAGGAGCTGTATTTTCTGATGGGCCGTACAAAAGTTATGATTTTGCAGAGCCATATTTGCGTGTAGTTTTGGGCTTTTTAGGAATTACCGATGTCACTACTTTTCGCGTAGAAGGAACTTCAATCCCTGATTTTGCCGAAAGTGCCTTACCAAATGCTTTGGCTGCTGTAGAAGAATTCGCTTTTTAAATTGAAAACAAAGTACGGGAGTTGGACATTTTCGTATGCAATAAACCCGGCAGTTTTTATCCTTAGGATTTAGGACTGTTGGGTTTTAAACTGTTTTGTAATAGATTTTTTTTTTGACACGACCCGAGCGACAGTGAACAGGCGAAGCAATTTCAAAAATTTTCACAAATTATTTTTAAACCAATGCGATAAAAAATTAGTGGGAATTTGTGAAATTAGTGGCGAAAAAATTATAGAAATCTACGGTATTATTTCTCAATAATCATCGTAATACCCTGACCTCCGGCAGCACAAATAGAGATAAATCCTCTTCCGGAACCTTTTTCATTTAATAATTTTGCCATAACCCCAATGATTCTTCCTCCGGTTGCGGCAAAAGGATGTGCTGCGGCAAGACTGCTTCCTTTTACATTGAGTTTATTTCTGTCAATGACACCCAAAGCTTTCTTTAAACCTAATTGGGCACTAAGTTCAGGACTTTCCCAAATTTTTAGAGTGGCTAAAACCTGTGCAGCAAAAGCTTCGTGAATTTCATAATAATCAAAATCCTGCAAAGTCAATCCTGCTTTATCCAGCATTCTGCTTGCCGCAAATAAGGGCGCTAATAGGAGATTTTGTTGGTTTTTGACATATTCGATAGCAGCAACTTCGGCAAAAGTAATATAAGCCAAAACAGGAAGTCCCTGTTCTTTTGCCCATTCTTCACTGGCTAAAAGGATACAAGATGCTCCATCTGTAAGCGGAGTCGAATTTCCTGCCGTAAGTGTTCCGTTTACCTTATCAAAAGCAGGGTTTAATTTGGCCAGCTTTTCTATGGTACTGTCTTTTCTTAGATTATTATCTTTTTCAAGTCCCTGAAACGGAGTTATCATATCATCAAAAAATCCTTCGTCATACGCTTTCGCCATATTCAGGTGACTTTTAAGCGCCAGATTATCCTGATCTTCACGCGAAATCTGATAATGTTTGGCAGTAATTTCTGTATGTCCGCCCATCGAAAGTCCCGTTTGCGATTCTTCATTTCTGGGAACGAGAGGCGTTAAATCTTTTGGGCGCAATTGTAGAAAGAGTTTTATTTTTTCGCCTAAAGATTTTGCTTTTCGGGCATTTAGTAAAGTTTTTCTAAGTTTCTCGCTCACCGCAATTGGCATATCACTTATAGAATCTACACCGCCGGCAATTCCGGATTCTATTTGTCCCAAAGCAATTTTGTTGGCAATATAAATCGCGCTTTCTATCCCGGTGTCGCAGGCTTGTTGCAAATCGCAGGCGGGAGTTGCGGGATCAAGAGCTGTTTTCATGACACATTCCCTAATCAAATTACTATCGTAAGTATGTTTGATTACGGCACCGCCAGCAACTTCTCCCAATAGTTTTCCTTTTAGATTGTATTTATCGATTAGTCCGTCAAGCGCGGCCGTCATCATTTCTGTATTTCCAACTTTGGCGTAAGCTGTATTCGCTCTCGCAAACGGAATTCGGTTGTACCCAACAATGGCAACTTTTCTAATGGTAGACGTGGTATTCATAGCTATGATTTTTGTTTCCGGAAGATTTTTTCCCGATTAAAGATAAGCAGAGTTGGTTATAATTTGAATGTTTTAGATAAAAATATCCGGTTTTTAGCCGGAAACTCATTTTTATCGAAATAATTTTAAAATGATTGTATAAAGTTAATGGGCTTGAAAATTAGATGTTTATAATGCTTTAAAAATTTTGTTTAGGAAATCATAAGATTAACCTGAGTCCTTATTTAGAATAATTAAAAATAATTTTGCTTAAGAAGGATTTAGCTGTTACTTTTGCCCTCGAAATCAAAACGAGATAAAAAATGAATATATTGACTATTAAAAGGGCATTATTTTGCCTGATGTTTTTAACCTCATTGCAAATGATGGCTCAGGACGCAGGAAAAATAACAGGAAAAGTTTCTTTGAGCGGAAACGTTCCGGCAGAAAGTGTTTCTGTTGCTCTTAAAGGAACAAGATATAGTGCCGTAAGCAATGAAAACGGGCAATACGAAATTAAAAACGTTAAGCCGGCTACGTATACTATTATTATTCACGCTATGGGTATTCATCCGGTAGAAGCTCAAATTACTGTAAATGCAAAACAAACGGTAACTAAAAACTTTATGCTTTCTGAAAGTCAGGAAGATCTTGACGAAGTAGTAATTACCAAAAATAAGTACAAGCAAGACAAGCCTTCTTTGTCCTTGCGTCTTCAGACTCCGGTACTTGAAATTCCACAAAATATTCAAATTGTGAGCGCTCAGACTTTAAAAGACCAGCAAATTACAAGTATGAGTGATGGAGTGATCAGAAACGTGAGTGGTGCTGTACGTTCAGAACATTGGGGAGATTTATATACGAATATTAAAATGCGTGGTTCTCAGGTTCAGGCTTTCCGTAATGGTTTTAATGTAGTTTCTTCTTCATGGGGACCTCTTACAGAAGACATGAGCTTTGTAGATCATATTGAGTTTGTAAAAGGACCGGCAGGATTTATGCTTTCGAGCGGTGATCCAAGCGGACTTTATAATGTGGTGACTAAAAAACCAACCGGAATTACTAAAGGTGAAGCTTCTGTAATTGCGGGAAGTTATGATATTTACCGAGCAAATATTGATCTTGACGGGAAACTGGATAAAAAAGGAAAATTATTGTACCGTTTTAATGCGGCAGCACAAAATAAAGGTTCTCACAGAGCATATGAGCACAATGATCGTTATGTAATTGCTCCTGTTATTACCTATCAGGTTGATGATAAAACAAAAATTACGGCTGAATATAATTTTCAGTATGCCAACATGACTGAGGTTGGTTCTTATTATGTATTTGGTCCTAAATCTCAAGGATATGCCACTTTACCAGTTGGGTTTACTATGACACAACCAGGATTGCCGGATACTAATATACAAGATCATAGCGGATACCTTATGTTTGAGCATAAGTTTGATGAGAACTGGAAACTGACGGCACAAACTTCTTATTTTAAATATCTGCAAGAAGGATATAGTTCATGGCCAAGTGCTGTAGGTTCAGAACAAAATGCATTAGGAGTAGGCAACATTATAAGAAATGTTAGTATTTGGGATGCAGAAAGCAATATGTACTTAGGTCAGATTTTTGTAAACGGAAAATTCACTACCGGACCAATTACACATAAAGTATTGGGTGGAGTAGATTTAGGAAGTAAAGATTATATGGCAGATTGGGGACAATCTCATAAGCTTGATACTCCAGCGAATCCTTTTAATGTTTATAATCCAAATTACGGACCACCAGTAAATGGTATGCCTGCTTTTGATCGTGCAACGCCGCTTTCAGTAAGAGCTGGAGGAAAAATAACTTCAGAATATGCAGCGGCCTATATTCAGGATGAACTTGGTTTTCTTGAAAACAGATTAAGATTAACACTTGCTGCAAGATATACCTGGATTACTCAGTCAAGTTTTGGAGAAACACAGGAAGACAGCCATATTACACCACGTGTAGGAGTTAGTTTTTCTGTAACAGATGATTTGGCTGTTTACGGATTATACGATCAGGCTTTTACACCACAGTCAGGTATTGTTCAAGATGGCAAAGTGAAACCACTTACAGGAAATAATGTTGAATTTGGTATCAAAAAAGATTGGTTTGACGGTTCTTGGAATACCAGTTTATCTGCTTACAATATTTTAAAGAAAAATGAGCTTACTTCTGACCCGAATAATATTCCAGGTGGTCAGCAATATAGTGTTGTCCTTGGAGAAAAAAGAGCTCAGGGTATTGAATTTGACCTAAGAGGAAAAATCTTTGATGGCCTTAATTTAATTGCTAATTATGCTTTTACAGAATCTATTGTACTTGAATCTGACGTTACAACTATAAAAGAAGGTTCTGTTGTTGCTGGATATTCTAAACATACAGCCAATGCATGGTTAAATTATACGGTTCAAAACGGAAAACTAAAAGGTTTAGGCGCTTCTATTGGCGGTACTTATCTTGCAGGACGTGAAACGGATACCTGGAGTGTAGCATCGGAAAGATTACCAGACTATTTTAAACTTGATGGAGGTTTATCTTATGAGACAGGAAAAATAAAAATTACTGCAAATGTGTTCAATATTTTGGATAAATATCTTTACAGCGGTTCTTATTATGAGTGGCTTGAAGCGTACTACTGGCAAACAGAAGCACCAAGAAACTTTAGAGTTGGTGTAACGTATAAATTCTAATTTTTTAGCCCACGGATATCGCAGGTTTAAACAGATTTTCGCTGGTTTTTATTTTGCTTATCTTTATGTACAAAACAAAAAGCATCTGTCAATTGGCAGATGCTTTTTGTTTAGGTTCAAAGGTTTAAAGAATCAGAGTTTTATTAAAATGTTTTTTTATTTTAAATCCGAGATAAAATTATTGTAGGATTTATTCAAAATAAAAAAATCTGTGTCAATCAGTTTAAACCTGTGATATCCGTGGGCTAAAATCCTATTTATCCTTTATGAATCAACGGAATTACTTTAGATCCGATAAGTTCGATAGCGTTCATTAATTGGGTGTGTGTAAGTCCTGCATTATCCATTTGGAAGGTAAATCTCGAGATTCCGCTAAGCGATTCGCTATGACGCAGAATTTTCTCTGCTGCTCTTTCCGGACTTCCCACAATTAAAACACCCAAGTCATCGATTAATCCGTCAAATTTGTCTTTGGTTACAGGCGGCCAGCCGCGTTCTCGTCCTAGTTTGGTCCAGAGTTCGGCATAACCAGGATAATATTCTTCGATGGCTTTTTCGGTTGTGCTTCCCACAAAACCTGGGGAATGCAAGCCTACTTTTAGTTCTTCGGGTTTGTAACCTGCGGCTTTTCCGGCTTCGCGATACAAATCGACCAAAGGTTTAAAGCGATGTGTTTGTCCGCCAATTACAGCCACCATCAAAGGTAAACCCAAAGATCCTGCCCTAATAAAAGATTCCGGAGTTCCGCCAACGCCCAGCCAGATAGGTAATTTTTCCTGTAAAGCTCTGGGATATACAGGGAGATTATTCAAAGCCGGACGGAATTTTCCCGACCAGGTGATAAATTCATTAGCTCTAATTTGTAAAAGAAGTTCTAATTTTTCCCTAAAAAGGGCATCGTAATCATTGAAGCTATAGCCAAAAAGGGGATAGGCTTCAATTGCAGATCCACGGCCTACAACAATTTCGGCTCTTCCTTTTGAGATTAGATCCAGTGTAGAGAAATTTTGATACAACCGAACGGGATCAGCGGCACTTAAAACCGAAACAGCACTTGCTAACCTGATGCGTTTTGTCCGGCCAGCAGCAGCGCCTAATATTACGGCTGTAGCCGAATCTAAAAACTCCTTTTTATGATGCTCTCCAATTCCAAAAACCTCAAGTCCGGCCTGATCTGCCAGCTCGATTCTTTGCAGTAATTGTTCCATCGCATCGACACTACTCAAAGTGTTGTTGTCTCCGTACATCGCCGAAGCAAAACTGTCTATACCAATTTCTATCATATAGTAAAGGTATTAAAAATTATTTTTTCTGTTATCAAAAAAACGGCTTTAAGGAGTAGGATTCGGAATAAATATCAATCAATTTGAAACACGAATTTCACCAATTTGCACGAATTAGTTTGTGAAATTAATTTCACAAACTAAGGGTAACCAATTATGATTTGTGCAAATTCGTGAAATTCGTGTTATTTTAAACTTATCTGCGAGTTACAATTTTTAAGTCTATAATTATTTTGTCATCTGTACCCTTAAATTAAATGATTTTTGTATCTGTATCTAATCTTTTTTACTCCCTAATTTTGTTAAGAAATTAAACGACTACAGCAATGGATACCACGAAAACTACCAATATTCAATTTGATTCAATTAATATATCTTCTTTAAAATCTGTTGTAAATATTTACCAAAGTAAGGTGAAGGATAGCGAAAACAAATTTGCGAAATCATCATCCCATTTTGGTCTTCCTTTAAGTATTGCCTCTTTTGATAATCGCGTAATTGGTTATGCTTTTGTTGCAATTAATAAAGCAGGAAAACCGGAAATTAACTCATATTGGGAGCAGGAATTTTACAGCGTTGAGGTAGAGCAGGATTTAAAATTTCATGCCCAAAATGCTTTTTTTACCGCATTTAAAGATCCTGAAACACGTACCAATAAAATTCAGAATGCTGCCGAAAAATTATTCAACTGGCTGAATGTTTGCAATTAATATCATAAAGGTTACAGATTAAATTTTAGTAAATTTACAGGATACAGATAACGATCAAAAAAAATGGCAAAAGAGGTTTTATATCTAAAAATTGCAAATACTATTCAGGAACAAATTTTCTCCGAAACTTTAAAAATTGGGGATAAACTTCCGTCTATTCGTGCTTTTCAGAAATTGCACAATGTAAGTATGAATACCATAAAACAAGCATTTTTAGAATTAGAAAGTAAATCGTTGATAGAATCCCGACCAAAATCAGGTTTTTATGTTAGTAAAACTTCAAATAGAAAATTATTGCTTCCTTCAATGAATAAACTGAAGTTATCAGAACAAAAAACAACTTCTGAGGATTTGATAACAAAGGTCTTTGATAGTTTAAGTGATAAAGATATAACAAGGTTTTCGATTGGAGTTCCTGATCCGAGTTTGTTGCCTATTGCGAAGCTTAATAAAGGTCTTACAAAAGTCGTACGCAATCTGGCCGAAAGCGGAACAAGTTACGAACCTGTTCAGGGAAGCGCCAATTTGAGACGAAATGTAGCAAAATGGGCCATTGTACTAGAAGGGAAATTGACTGAAGATGATTTTGTGACTACTTCCGGAGCTATGAATGCGATTTTTAATTGTTTAATGGCCGTTACCAAACGCGGAGATACTATTGCGATTGAAAGTCCGGTTTATTTTGGAATTATTCAGATTGCCCAGAATATGGGACTTAATATTATCGAATTACCAACACATCCTACTACAGGAGTAGATTTAGAGGCTTTAAAGAAGGTGATTCATAAAGTTGATGTTTGCTGTTTTATGAGCAATTTCAGCAATCCTTTAGGGAGTTTAATGCCTGATGAACATAAAGAAGAACTGGTAAAAATGCTCACGCATCATAATATTCCTTTAATAGAAGATGATTTGTATGGCAATCTATTTTTTGGAACCGCCAGGCCAAAGCCGTGCAAGTATTATGACGAAGCAGGAATTGTCATGTGGTGCGGATCAGTTTCTAAAACATTGGCACCGGGATATCGTGTAGGATGGGTGGCACCGGGGAAATTTAAGGATAAAATCATCAGGCAAAAAATGGCTCAGACGGTTTGTATGCCTTCGTTGTATCAGGAAGTAATTGCCGATTTCTTAGAGCACGGAAGATACGATCACCATTTAAGGAACTTAAGAAGTACATTATACACCAATTCATTGCATTTTCAGCGTACCATTGAAGATCATTTTCCTGAAAATACTAAAATTTCGCAACCGCAGGGAGGTTCTTTTCTTTGGCTTGAACTGGATAAAAGTATTGATACGGCTGTTTTGTACGATACGGCAATCCAGCAAAAAATAGGTTTTGCTCCAGGCAGAATTTTTACCCAACATGATCAATACAATAATTGTATGCGGCTTAATTTTGGTTTAGAATGGAAAGAAAAAGTAGAACTGGATCTAAAACGATTAGGGCAATTAGTAAAAAATAGTCTTTAATGAACTGTGTTTTTTTAAACACATAGAGACATAGAATTTTTGAACTGATAAAAAGGCGTTTCACTTATTGAAAATTCACATAGCTAGCGCTATGTGAAAGAAATGAATTTCTTTTTGCATTCTTATTTATTAAACACATAAAACCTATGTTTCTATGTGTTTAATAAAAAATTACGAATTGTTATTTAATGCGAAAATCCAAAAGAAACACTTATCAAAATGATTACAATAACGATTAATGTAATTACTACATACAAATAATCTTTCTCTAAAAGAAAAGAAAACAGCGATAGTAAAACACGTAATACAGGCGTAAGGAAAAGTAAGATGATCCCAACAAAGATTAGCGATTCTCCATTTCCCTGAATGGCTCCATTATAGATGGTTGAAATTACTTCGAATATATTACGGTCATTTTCTTTAAAAACAGAATAGTTTTCGATATCATTACTGTGACCCATCAAATAGACGATTCCGCCAATAAAGGCTACAGATAATGAGATCCAGACGCCATAGCGCAATAAATTACCAATGATGGATTGAAAATCTTTTTCTCCAAATTTTTCGTGTTGCATTGTCTTAGATTTTTCCATTAAGTCCGTTGTATATCATGTTTACTGCAAGCACAAAAATCAGGCACGCAAAAAAGATTCTTAGTTTTTTAGGGTTGGTTTTTACAAGTACTTTTGCTCCAGCCATTGCGCCAAACAAAACACCAATAACGACCGGCATACAAATTCCAGGTTCGATATATCCTTTCTGGATATAGATTACAGAACTTGCCATTGCGGTAACACCCATCATAAAATTACTGGTTGTGGTAGAAACTTTAAAAGGAATTCTCATGATATTGTCCATGGCAATCACTTTAAAAGCGCCTGAACCAATACCTAACAAACCTGACATCATACCGGCGATTCCCATCATTCCAAAACCGCCTACTACGTTTTTGGTTCCGTAATGTACTACTTGCCCGTCATGAGTGGGATAAGTTCCTTCAAGTCGTAATTTTTTAGCCAAAGGAGATGATTCTAAAACAATATGTTCTTCTTTTTTTCGAAGTGAATTTATAGCCGAGAAAATCAAAGTAAGTCCGAATAATACGGCTATGAATGAAGTAGGAGCGATGGTCGAAAGTAAAGCTCCGCAAACGGCTCCGATTGTTGTGGCAATTTCGAGAAAAATTCCCAATCGCATGTTCGTGATTCCTTCCCTGACATAAGCTGCGGCTGAACCTGAGGAAGTTGCAATTACAGAAACCAAAGCTGCACCAATTGCATAATGAATGTCAACGCCAAGAATGACTGTTAAAAGGGGAATTATGATAATTCCGCCACCCAAGCCTGATAATGAACCAATAAAACCTGCTAAAAAAGCACCAAGAATCATAATCAAGGTAAATGTAAGTACTGTCATTGGGATAAATTTTGTTGGCGCTAATTTACGAATTGATATTTGTTCGGGAAGAATTTAGGAGCTTAAATATACCTTAAAAATGAGTTGTCTTTAATTTGTGTCAGTGTAAAAGGTTGTTAGTTAATGAGATATTGTGTTTCGTTTCGTTTTTAAATTTCTAAGAGTTCCTTCAACTATGCACAATTTTGTCATTTCGATTTCCATGATAAAACCAAATCTTTTTTTTCAGGAGCTAATCCCGGACCCGAGCCTGAAAGTGTGAATTGGCGAAGCAATCCGTTCCAATCTTTTTATTTTTTAAAGAAAAAAAATAAAAAGGTTTTGCAGAATCTATCGGGTACCTAGGGTACTCGTTTTCATAATAATATTTTCGGATAGTTTGTCATCTTGAGGAACGAAAGATTGCACGAGAAATGCTGCAAACTAAATCGCCAATCTTTGTAGAGTTCCGTGCGTGATCCTTCGTTCCTCAGGATGACAAGATTGCGGGTAGCTATCATGAGTAAAATAAAAAATCCGTGTAAATCTGCGTTTTCGCGACAGCGAATCCATATCATCCGTGCGCCATTAAAAGCAAAATACGCACAATCTAAAAAACACAAAAAAACTCCATCATTATGATGGAGTTTTTATAAAATAATAGTCTGAATCCTTTATAAAATGGGATCATGATCTATTTTTTTGCGTTTGCGATAGAATCTCTTTTTATAGCAGATGTATCCGTAGGTACAATTGCTGTGTCTATTGTAGCGTCTACACTATCAATTGTTGTTTCGGTAGAGTCAACATAGGTATTATCGACCGGAATGGTGTCGGTTTTCTTGCAGGAAAATGAAAGTCCGATTAAAATAAAAAGAAATGCGATTTTTGATTTGATTAGCGTTTTCATAATTTTATTTATTTCGTTAATAATTAATTATTTCAAAATTAGAGGTTTAGGTTTTTAATCCTTTACATGATTCTTTATTGTGTTTTATAAGATACTCATTATTAGTGTTTTGTGTGTTTTTTGATTTCTCGATATAAATCTCAGAATATTTTATGAAAATGAGTGCCCTAGCCCAGACAGGAGCGGCATCCTTTTGTGGTGGGGTTCACCACAAAAGATACAGCGGATGGCTGGATTAGCTTCTAATTATTCAACCAGAATTTTTATTTATTTGTCAAGCGCAAAAGAAGTTCTGCCAATTGTAGAAAGTAATAAAGCGCCTGCGGCACTTGTAAGCACAGAATAATCAAAAGGTGCTTTTACAGAAACCGAAATTGCCATCGTGATCGCGAAAAGGAGCATTAATCCTGCGGTTCCTAAAGCGGCATATTTAGTTTTTTGAATCCGATGATTAAGGAGAGTCCAAATGCGATTTCGAAGAATGTGGCCAAAGCGCCTAATATTCCTGCAACGGATTTACTAACGAAAGGGTTTAGGGTATGGGCGTAGGTGATAAAATTTTCCCAGTTTCCCCAGGCAACTCCGGGATCACCTGGTGCGCCCCAAAGTCCGAAACGGTCTGCAACGGCTGAAAGCATGGTGATTCCTAGCACTATTCGTAAAATTAAGCCTGCTTGTGGTATTGATATGTTTTTCATTTTTGGATGTATTTTTACGTAAATATAATAAGATGGCAAGTAACTGTATAGTCCAGTTTTTATAAACACTACAGCCCAGATTATTTTTTTTTAAAGAAAATTATATAAATGCAAATCAGGATGTAAAGAATATAAAGTAAAGGAAAAAATAATTGAAAAAAGTTATTTATTTTTAGGGTTGTACGATCGTTTTTTGAATAGGCGTAGTTGAAAATTATGGCGATTAAGGTCAGGAAAATCGAGATATAGCCGGATATTATAACGAGTTCGATAAACGTATTATAGGGCAATGTTGGCAATAATGATGAGGTAAAAAAATTGAATGTTACCATTGTAAGCATCAATGTAAAAGAGATATTGAGCTGATTTGCAAAATCTTTTACCCAGAAAACCAACCACGATGCGACAACCAGGATTGCGATTGGTAATATTATTTTCCAGATGTAATATTCTATTTTTCGTTGGGCGTAGATTTCAAAATTGCATCTGGAGAATTCTTCTCCTTTTTTGCTGGCGCTTAAGTGATTATAAACCATTTTATTGACGTAATCGCGTTGGCCTAAAATATTCCATTCTTCCATATATGAGGGATCGAGTTTTTTTGGAAAAAGCTGCGGATTGGTAAAAATGAGGTCTTCTTTTTCCATCGAGAATGATTCTAATTGTATGGTAAAACATTGTTTATCATGGGGATATTTATGAAAATCCATGACAGAGGTAAACCTTCCGTGAAAACGTTCGTTGTATATAAGGGTTTTATCAGGATTGATGATTAATCGTTTATTGATGATTTCGCGATTACCGAGAATATTGATAAATTCGAATGAGGGAACAATTATGTTTTTAGGAAATTCTTCGTTTTCGTATATGATTTTGGCTTTATTATTTTGGTAAAATAAATCCGAAATTGTGGCTTCGCGCCAGGAAAGAACCAAATAAGCATCGATCATATAGGTTTTGTTTACGGTATTGATATCATAAATTTTATTAAGATGAATGGATACGGTAACCACTAACGGATTGCTGGATTTTGGGTTTTCTTTGTACAAATTTGCCTTTAGAGAATATGTGGTGGCTAAAAAAAATAGCATTGAATAGTAAAACTTTTTCATAAACGATAATGGTTTAAGTTTTGATAAATAGCAATAAGATCATCGCATAACAGTGTTACCATTGTAGTATCGAAATTCTCTTTTACAACAATTCGCATGAGTTTATTGGGTTCGAAATTTCCGGGTGCGTTATAAACGGGAAGCATCCAGTTTCTGGCTCTTAGCTGCGATTGAAACCCGTATAGGTCGATTGCATTTGTAGTGTTTAATTTGAATACTACAATTGGTAACTGGCCTTCGTCTATTATTTCGAAATAATTGGATTCTTTGAGTCGGTCTCTGATAATTTGGGCTGTTTTGCAGCAACGGTTTATTATTTTTTTATAGCCGGAAATTCCGTTTTGAAGTATCGAAAAATATTGCGCCAGAATCATCGAAGCTCCTTTAGAATAATTTAGGGTGTAGGTGTCTATAGGTTTACCAAGATAATGCGAGGGAAAAATGAGTTCTTTGGGTAAAAAGAAAGCATCTCTAAAAAGCAGCCAGCCAATTCCGGGATATACCAACCCGAATTTATGTCCGGACAGATTGATGCTTCGAACCAAAGGCAAACGGAAATCCCATTGCAGGTTTTGTTCTTTTAGAAACGGAAGCACAAAGCCGCCAATGGCCGCATCTACATGAATACCAACATCCCAATTGTTTGTGGAATTGATTTCGAGGATTTTGTTATTAAGTTCTTCGATAGGATCAATACTGCCGGTATAGGTGTTTCCTGCAATGGCGCCTACGCAAATGGTATTTTGGTCTATGTTTTTTATAATTTCTTCTAAAGGATATTGATGGAAAGAAGAAATGGCAATTTTTCTGGGTTCAACATCAAAATACAATGCAAATTTGTCCCAGCAAACATGGGCATTGCTGCTGTAAACGATATTGGGTTTGGTTGTATCGAGCTGTAAGGATTGTTGTCTTTTTTTCCAATTCCATTTATGCGAAAGCAGGGCCAGATGTATCGCTTCTGAAGATCCCAAAGTAGAAGTTCCTTTTATTGAATGAGGATCCGGTACATTTAGCAATCCTGAAAGTAAGGCAACGATTCTATCATGGATTTTTTTGCTTTGCGCGTATTCGCCATAATCGATAAAATTTTTTCCTAATTGTTCTGTAATCAATTTATTTGCATAGGGATGCATTTTGGTAGTACTAAAACTGCCCAGATCCAGATGCACGTCTCCATCCATAGCAAGTTCTGAGCAAATCGCGTTGTAAACTTTTGCTGCTTTGTTTCCTTTTTCGGGAAAGGTATCTGGTAAATGGTTGCGATTCTTTTTCATGAGAATATGGGGTTTTGATCTTAAAAAGAAAAATATCCCTAAAAGGGTAGGATAGGGATATTTTTGATAAACTTTATAGGCCTAAATACCTGTTGTTCTTTTTATTAATTTTAGCGGAATTGTTTTTTGCACGATTTCTAATAATTTGTTCTAGAGATTCTCCGGAATAAAGAATTTTTTCAGCCTTAATTTCTAATGGATATGAATCCTTTGTGGTTCTTTCTGTTAATTTTAAGTTTTTGATATTTGAAACCAAAGCCAATACATCATTTTCTGTTTTTATAATGCCTTCCTGAATTGCATTAAGATCACTATTGGAAATTTCTAGTTCGTGATATACGATTTCTTTCAATAAATTGGTAGGACAATTGATTTCATCGTATAGTTCACTAATTTCTTCAGTTTTATTGACCATTGCCGAATGCCTAAATCCACCTATATAAAATTTAGTTTCAATGACAGGTTTGTCATTTTTAGGATTCACAATGTTTAAATTCTTGCATTGGTTTTCATAAAAGTCAAGCCAATATTGATCAGCTTTGAATTCGTTTCTCATATCAAACCGGGCTGGATAATAGATTACTTTGAATAAGTTTGGTTTTTTGCTGCGAGTTGCAATAAAATCCAATGCCGTTTTAATTTTATTTTCGCCTCCTATTGTTTCAAAACCCAATAGATCGTTTTTTGAACCTAAAGCCGATGAGCCTAGAACTTTTGACGAACCCGGAACAGGATCAACAGCAATGAATGTAATTTTTTTTATTGAACTGTTTTCGAATGAACTAAGCCTACACGTTTCGTATAAGGATGCGATAAGTCCCAGGATACCAACAGCAGCACCGCGACTATGACCGCCAATGATGAGTTCGACTTCTTCATCAGAATTTGTATTTTCTGTAATTTTAAAAAAATGTTCAATTTGAGCCACTTGATCATGCTCTTGTGCTCCTTTGGCTCTAGTATATAGTTTGTAAATATAATTAGTAAATTTATTAATGAGCCCAGGTTCATTTGCTGCATCATTATTTTGCAATGTATTGGTTTTAGAGATGTTTCCCTCTGTTCCCAGACCATTTATGTATTCAACTTTAATAGTATCTGTTTCTGTGATATTAAAAAAATTACGCATACTTTCGGCTGTGGTATCCGTTCCTGAATACCATAAAAATAGTTTTTTCATGATTGTAGTTTTTGTGATTAAAAATTAGATCTTAGGCTTCGAAACCCGATTTGGCTGAAGCTATAGTTGTGCAATTGCCTGAATGTTGCCATAGAGAATATCGGCCACAAAACCACAAGCTAACGCAATAAAAAGGTTGTGGAGGAGGGTATCATCTATAAGATACGGGGCAAATACTTTTGTGTTGATCAATAATATCGCGCTTAGACTGCCAAGTAAAATGGCCATCCAGTAAAACGGAATTTTATGTGCTGTTAAAGTGCTTCCGTCTAATTGTTTGATGAGCTTTGGAAAGAAGTATAACATTACCCCCAAAAATGCTGTAGCCACTATATAAAGCTGATTTATAATGAATAAAGCAATATCTGTAAAGGTGTATTTACCTGTAAAAATGTCGGATTCAATTAAGCCATATCCTAAAACGGTCAGGAGAACACTAATTGTCGCAATTAGAGTAAATTGGCGTACTATTTTTATTCTTAATAATACCACCCTCGAATTCGATTTATCGCGATATTGATTGACATAATCAATACTTTTTGGTGTTACCGGATGTATGGTTTCTCTGAGCATTTCGTTCAAAACTATTTTATGGGATAGCTTTTTGGTTTCGGACAATGAGCCTATTTCAGCTGCTATTTTTTTTCCTTTTCGAATGATGAATTGCAGCATGGTTTCAATCTCTTTTTCGATCAGGGTTTCAAAAGCTGTTTTGGTATCAGTAGTAAGGGGTAAAGGTTTCACTTCAGCCGGAATAAAAGCATCTTCTTCTATAGGTTTTACAATTACGATCTCTTGAGGAGCATTCTCTATTGGTGGTTCAGGAATTTCTGAAGTATTAGGAGAACGATTTTTTAGTTTATCAAATATTGCATTCATAATTTTTCGTTTTAGTCGTTATAAAGTTGATCCTGTATAAAAGTCCAGCAGTTTTCCCTGAGTTATAGTGTCGTATTTTAGTACAACAGCTTGCAGCGCATTTTGTCTGTTCCAGTTTCGGAGCAGTAAATACGATTCGTAAGTAGAGTTTCCTGCTTCTAAATTTTTTTTGCTTTCGCTTAATAAAAGCGTGGTTTTATCAAGGGTAATGAGCATATTTTGATAGACAGCTTCTTTATTTGTCAATTCATTTATAATAAAAACCACGGTATTGAATAAAGTCTTTTTCTGATTTTCGAGCTGCGTTTTTTGGTAATTAAAATTGATAACAGCGCGTTCGATATTGGCATTTTGCCCTTTTAAATTCAATACAGCAACAGCAACACGCAAGCCTAAATAGTTCTGAATTCCAGACAAATTATTGTTATTATTGAAAGCATAAAAAGAACTTCCCTGAAAACTTATGGTAGGTGAAAGAAAAGTTTTTGCAATAGCTATATTCTTTGCCGCAATTGCAACTTCTAACTTGTTACTGCTTATTCCGGGATCTGCCAGAATTGCTTTAGGAAATGCTTCTGTAAGCATTTTGTAAGCAGGGGCAAAAGGCGGAATTTCTTCGATATCAAAATCAGGTGTGCTGTCCAGGTTAATGAGCTGTTTGATTTTTAATAATGCCAGTTCGTATTGCAGACTTAAGGATTCAATTTCCTGCCGATCTTGTTGTAGTATTGCATCAAAAAAAGTTTTATCTGTAAGGGTAAAGATCTTTTTTTGAGAAAGCTCATAGCGCAATTGTAGTGCTTTATGATAAAATCGAACACCAACCAGAAATTGTTCTTTTTTAGAAAGTGCATCTGTATAAGCATACATAACCTGCAGTTCGATATCATTTTGGGCACTGGCAATATTATATTCACTTTGTACGACTATCATATCGGCTTTTTCAAGTTCATATTTTTTTTTGGATCCTGAATAAATAATAGCATTGGCTTCTAATCCAAAACCGGATTGCCATAAATAACCTCCCGGGCCTTTTGTATAATAAGGATTGAGTACAGCATTGAATTGCGGAAGATATAAGGCTTCAATATTTTTTTTATCTTCTGCATAAGTCGCATTTAGTATTGTATTTTCTTCGGCCTTAAAACTACGTTTCCTGCCATAAGCAATACATTCTTTAAGTGTCCATACCTTTTGAGCCATTAATTTTGGAACAAGGCATAACAGGACCAGGCAAATTAATGCAATCTGTTTTTTCATGATAAATGATTTTAAATGAGATCTAGTTTTTTGCCAACTCATCAAGATTGATGGCATTGAACCCGCTGATGTCTACCTTTTGCCTGATTTCGCAACTGGGGTAGCGAACGCCATTTTTTGCAGAGAAATCGGCTATTGCATAAATGCAGAGTTCATCATCTAATGCCAATCTGTTTACTGTAGTTGTATAGAGTGCTTCTTGTTTTTTTCCTTTTACGGTGATTAAACTTCCCATAGCATTACATTTTTAGTGAAATATTCCTGATAACCTCTTACACATCCGGATGTTTTTTTGAGGAACTCCCACGGGAGTTTTTAAATTTTAATGCTGAAACAACTAAGTTCTTCTACAGCTTATAATTTGTCTATTTGCATTCACGTAAGTAATCTCGAAGATTCTTGGTGTCCCATCTTGATTTTGTGTAACGTAGAAGTGAAATGCAGTATTAGCGGTGTTTCTTCCTGTAAAGTGAAGACAAAATCCTCCGTGAACTAAATCTTCCGGCTGATGCGTTCCTTGCTCAATCGCGTAGACTTGAGTGCTTGATGCTACGGCAGTTCTAATAAAGTCTGCTGCTACAGGATCTGTAAAATGAGAGTTAGCATCACTAAATGCCTGCTCGATCAATAATGGTGTCAGGGTATCAAGAAAAGCCTGATACTCTCCGTAACGTGCTACAGTACGTGGAATGGGAGCATTCCAGCCTGGTCTAAAATTAAGTGCCATAATATTTATATTTAAAAGTTAATAATCAATGTTATACTACACTTTTAACCAGATAGTCATTGATCCTTAAAAAGGATTCTGAAGGGTCTCCGGCCTCAAATGTGATTTCAACGTTTGCCGTGGCTTGTTTTTTTCCAAAAATTCCGCCGCCGCCGCCCATGTCAATATCCAGACTTGGCCCATTTTTACTATCACCTTGTTCTACTTTAATTTTACCCAAACCAACTTTAAACTTTAGTTTGAGTTCTTTGATTTTGATTGCAGATGGCGGCAAAAGGCTTAATAAAGGAACACTTAGCGTTGTCATTGCGTTAGGATCATCATCAGGATCAAGGGTTGGTACATGAAGTTCTTGTACAAGTGGTTTTCCGTCTTCGTCAAAATATTTTGCGATTTGCATGATATGTTGCTCCTCTGTTAATTCCTGAGCTTTTAATACTGCACTGTGGATAGCCTGTAATAAATGGTCAAATCTTTGTTGTGACATGGTTTCAGTTTTTTAAATGTTATTTTTCATCCAGCCAGTATGGCTTTCTCGTAAAACCTACATGATAGGTTGTGCTTTGCATGTTGAGTTCGTGTTCACCCAGCTTAAAACTTCCGATAGAAATATCTTTGCCTATTATGACTCCCTTAGGGTGCTGCGAAAGACATTTGTTAAGCAACACCAACTGATCTTCCCGCATTTCTTCGGTAAAAGGTGCACTTGGATTAATAGAACCAATTGTTATTTTTTTTATATATCGTATATCTGCGATAGTGATCTTTTGCGAATTATCTGGTAGCATATCAGTTGGTGTTAGGTTGCTTCATCAATTACTCGTTAGGCTTTTCTGTAGATGGGGTTGCTTCAGAACCATCTGTATTTACGAGTTTACCTTGTTCTTTAGGTTTACCATCTTCGCCTCTTTCGATTTCGCCATTAGCATTTGGTTTATAAGCCATAACCTGACGTGGTTTTGCAGCATCATTCATAATATCAAGTACTCTTGCCAAACCTTCAGGTAAACCGTGGTTGGTTGCTTTTACTTCGACATGATATTTAGCCGAATGGTCTGTTGAGCGGGTGTTTTCTTTACTCGAAGAAACAGAACCCGAAACGCTTGCATTGATAGAAAAGAAAGCGATTTTTGCACTCATTGAGGCACTAAATTCTCCTTTGGAAGCAGATGATTCAACAGATTTCGTAGAGCTTTTAACTTCCATATCAAAGGTGATGTCTACCAAATCTACTTGCAGGTTAGGAATGGGTACAATGGCCAGCATTGGTACTTTCATTTTAACTTCTTCGACTGTAGCATTTCCGTCTTTGTCAAGCCCAGGGCGTTCAAAAACAAAATCTACCATTCGTGCAGGACCGGGAACAATAAGCCCTTCTGCATCTTTTACTTTTTCAAAACCAATGTCGTTAATAAACGCTGCTGTGGCTTTGGCCAAATCGGTATTTGATTTTACAGCTGCTGATAACGGTCCACCGATCAGGTCTTCCATAGGAAGGCCCTTAAATTGATCTCCAATGTTCATAATAAATTATTTAAGTGTTATTAATTTGTAGTAAAGTCCGACTCTTCCAGTAAGGTGTAGGTAAAAGAATTGCCGTAAAGACTTTTGGATTTGTTGCAGATTCCCATAAAGAATTTGAAATCGGCAACTTTTTTGAAAACGGTGCATCCGGCAGACCATTTTTCAACCGCCTGAGATTCTGAATCCGGATTGCTGCGGTGAATATTAATTCCAAAAATACCTTCGTGTTGTGGTCCGGAAAAGTCCAGTTTGCCATCTTTATTGGCATCTCTCCACACTTTTACGGGAGCTTTTTGTACCAAAGCTTCGTATTGGCCTTTGTGCAGCCCAATTTGGTGCGATCCTTTGTATTGGCCTGGTACTAAAATTGCAGTACCACTCACGTTTAATGGGTTTTTTAACCAAAATAATCCGGGATCTGTTGTGGCGGCAAAACTGAATATTTGCGGAGTAAGACTGTCGTCGCTAAAGATTAAACATAATGTATCATCAAAGGAATTGGCGATTACATTTTTACTTCTAATCCCTATAATGTTCAGATTATAAGGTTTGGCCGGGTCAAAAAAAGTATATCCTTTTTTGGCAAGAACGGCCTGGATTTCATTAATAGATGGTTTCATAGTCCTTATTTTATTTGATAAATTGATTATCAATGATTTACAGGACAATATTACTTCTGGTTAAAAGACTTTTTTGTTCTAATGGCACGAACGGTAAAGTTTTAGTTATGAACGGTTTAAAATAAATTATGTAGGATTTTATTTCTTATTTTTGGTTTATTGTATAACCCCAAAACAAATCATAATTATGACTATTACAGAAATTAGTGTTGAAAAAAGGGTTCAGACATCCATGCAAAAGAAGCAGGATTTGAACCAGATGGCTTTTTTTAATACTGTATCCCGATCAGATCAGTATTGTAGAAGTACAGTATTCAGGGTAATTGAGAGCAAATGTTGTTGGCACCTCACTACAAAAATTACAACAAAAATGCCCGTCGTCACGACAAGCTTCATTGGTTTACCACTTCCTTTTTATTAATAAATTGATTGTAGAGTCTATAAAGGAGTGACTGTCATAACTATAGAATATGCTTAAAAAAGGAATTTAATTCCTGATTTTAATATAGTTTATGATCAAATAATGGCATGAAAAAGAGGAAACTTTAAAGGCTCAATATTTCATTGTATAATGAGATTTATACTGAAAATGAAGTTAATTGTTTGATTTTTAATAGTATTACTGTTGAATCCTGAAATAATATTTTATTTAGAAAAGAGACTACATATAAAAGTTTATAATCGTATGAAGTTTGTTATTATTTCAATTATTAAGTCTTTACCAATTTCCTGAAAAAATGATACAGATTGCATGTTAAATTGTAATGCTATAATTTTTTTAGGAGATTATTACTGATATTCCCCCGTTTTTTTAATGTTTAATTTCATTTCTGTTTGAGATCCTTCAACAGACTTTTCCTCTTTATACTATTTACTTTTTAGTCTCGTCAACTTTTTGGTGAGGAATTTTTCTATGCTAATTTTTTAATGATTTAAAAATAAGCTTTAAAGATTCAGTGTCCAAAAATAGATGGGATCGAAGCACTGAACTATACTTTTTGAACTTTTGAATGAGCTTGAATTTTAAGGCAAATTTTAAAAGTTATAAAAGGTATGGCAATCCGTGCATTTATAACATTCAAAAAGATAAGATATTATGAAAATAAGAATACTAATTATAGAAGATGAGGCTTTGCAGGCACAATCTCTAAAAGAAGCACTTGAAGAAAGAGGATATGAAGTTACGGCTATAGCCAATAATCTAAAAGATGCATTAGGCTACTATTATGCTCAAAAGCCGGATATTGTTATTGTAGATGTGTACCTGAATGGGAAACCGGACGGAATTGTATTTGCCCAGCGAATAAACGAAAATCAATTTACGCTAAAACCTTTTGCTTTTTTGACAAGCTCGATCGACAGAAAAACCTTTGAACTGGCAAGAATTACAAATCCATATTGTTATTTGATCAAACCTTTTAATGTTCTCGAATTAGAGTTTGCTATTGAACTTGCGATCGAAAAATTTATGGGAATGCAAGGCGTTTTTTCAGGCAGTCAGTCCGGAGCCATTTTGATGGATGGTTTTTTCCTGATCAAAAAAAAAGACACTTTGGTAAAAGTATCTTTCAATTGTATCGAATACATTTATGT
Organism: Flavobacterium sp. SLB02; assembly: GCF_009664855.1. Lineage (GTDB taxonomy): Bacteria > Bacteroidota > Bacteroidia > Flavobacteriales > Flavobacteriaceae > Flavobacterium. The sequence continues at coordinate 2,749,142 of NZ_CP045928.1, read as the reverse complement.
AGAAGGAAAATACACGTCGATTATTACCAGAGACGAATCATTTTTGGTCGAAATATCCTTAAAACAAATTCAGCAAAAATTACCCGATAAACAGTTTATACAAATACACCGCAATCATATGGTGAATCTGAATGTCATTAAAAGAATTCATATTTCTGACAGTCACATCGAATTATTATCCGGTAAAACGGTATCCATGAGCCGAAGATTTAAGGAAAAATTTGGAGATCATTATTCTATTTTGAAATAGAAATACCGTTAAAGCTTGCGGATAGATAAAACACTAATTTCACTAATTGACACAAATTTTAAATCCTGATTTGTTTTGTGAAATTAATTACACAAACTTAATTCGTGTTAATTCGTGAAATTCGTGTTTATGATATCGTACGCATGCAAGATAGATTCTTTTAGATTTTTTATCTTTTAAGAAGCATCAAATCCGTCTTCCTTATCTTTAAAAGCCCATGTTGCCATGGCTTCTATAACGGGCATTAAACCCTTTCCTGCATTACTGAGTTTGTAGGTTACAAACGGTGGAACAACCGGTTTTGCTTCGCGAATCACCAAATTATCTGCTTCGAGTTGTTTGAGATGCTGAATGAGCATTTTCTCGGTGACTGCCGGAATCGCTCTTTTAAGTTCGCTGTAGCGTTTGCTTCCGCCTGAAAGATGGTAGATAATAATGGGTTTCCAATATCCGCCAATTTTCTCCATAACATAGGTTACAGGGCATTGTTCTAAGGCATATTGCTTATTTTCCTGAATGGTCGATGATTCTTTGATCGCTGTCATTTGTGCATACTTTAGGGTAAGTACTTGTATAAAAGTAAGTACAAATATACCTTTGTTACAGATAATAAAAAAATAATTTAACTATGAAAATTACAATCTCAGGTTCTTTAGGAAATATAGGAAAACCTCTAACCACAAAACTAATTGCTTCAGGCCATGAAGTAACCGTAATTACGACTAATAATGACAGAGTTGAAGCTATTGAAGCTTTAGGCGCAAAAGCTGCTGTAGGTTCAGTAAGCGATGCTGCGTTTTTAAAAAATGCTTTTACAAATGTTGATGCTGTTTTTGCTATGACACCGCCAAACTTAGGTGGATCTAATATTGTTGCGAATACCACGGAAGCGGGTAAAGCTCTGGCAACTGCGATTAGCGAAGCAGGAGTGAAGCGTGTAGTAATGTTAAGCAGTATTGGTGCCGATTTGCCAGAAGGTACAGGACCAATTGCAGGACTTTATAATATCGAAAAAATATACGAAGGTTTAGATAACGTATCGCTTACTTTTCTTCGTGCTGGATTTTTCTACACAAATTTGTATAATGATGTTCCGATGATAAAAGGAGCGGGAATTATTGGATCTAATTATCCATCAAACGCTAAAATTCCTTTTGTGCATCCGGAGGATATTGCAAATGCGGTTGCCGAAGAATTGCAAAAAACATCGTCAGGAAAAAACATTCGTTATATTGTAAGTGATGTGAGAACTCCAGGCGATGTTGCAAAAGTTTTAGGTACTGCAATTGATAAACCAGAATTACCATGGATTGAGTTTACAGATGAGCAAGCGCTTGGCGGAATGACACAAGCAGGATTACCGGAAGAAATGGCTGGATTGTATCTGGAAATGGGTTCAGGTTTAAGAAGCGGAAAAATTCAGCATGATTTTTTGAGTAATACAATTGCTGTTGACGGAAAAATCAAGTTAGAAGATTTCGCAAAGGAATTTGCTGCAAGATTTTAATTTTTATAGAGAGCTGATTGTTAGATCAGCTCTTTTTTTTAAGTATTTTTATTTCAAGATACGTTTAATTTTCTGTTAACCAGGTTAGTAATTTACTTCGTTTTTCTCTGCTCACAATTATGTCTTTATCAAACGGAAAGGACAAATTGACTTTTAATTTTCTCGGAAAATAATCTGTTGCATCAATAATAGCGTTACGATTAACCAAAAATTGCCTGTTCATTCTAAAGAAAGTTAATCCTGTTTTATGTTCGAGTTCTTCAAGACTTTCTGTCATTGCATAGATTTTTCCGGAATAAGCGTGCATGTAAGTGATTTCATTTTCGAGACAGAAAAAAGCAATTTTATCAAGTGTAAAAGTTAATAATCGATCGCGGTATTTGATCATGATGGTACTGCTGCTGTTTTTGTTTTTAGCTTCTAAAGTTGCCATTGCCGCTTCATATTTTAAGGCAATACTTCCTGCCATTACTTTTTGCATGTTCTGAAATTTGACAAGGGCTTTTTCCAGCGATTCGATACTAAAAGGTTTCAGGATATATTCAATTCCGTTTGCCCTAAAAGCTTCTAATGCATATTCATCAAAGGCCGTACAAAAAATCACCGGAACTTCAATAGCGATAGTCTTTGCAATATCAAAACTTAGTCCGTCGCCCAATTGTATGTCACTAAAAATAAGATCCGGCTGCGGATTGGCTGAAAAATAATCTATAGCTTCCTTAACAGAACTCAGAACACTTACAATTTCGACATCAGGTGTTATTTGTTTGAGATTACTGATCAGATCATCGGCGACAAGTTGTTCATCTTCAATTATTACTATTTTCATGGGACATGATTTTAAAGCTTACCGAAAATAATTTTCCGTTATTCTTAATTATAATTTCTTCTCCAGACCACAATTGGTAACGTTCGGCTAAATTGCTTAAACCGCTTTTTGTTGATGTCTCTCCGGCATTTCTGAGGTTTATAGCATTAGAAACACTAATAAAATTGCCTTGCTGTTCTATCATTAATTTCAAAGGAGTTTCTTTGGTAAACATATTGTGCTTAATAGCATTTTCAAGTAAAGGCTGTAGCGAAAAAGAAGGAACAAATCCTTTTAGCAATTCGGGATTTTCAATGTTTAGATTCCATTCTAAAGCCTCACCAAAACGTATTTTTTGCATTTCCAGATAGTTTTTGCAAATGTCTAGTTCTTCCTGAAGTGTTGTCGCATGGCTATCGTTTAATGATACCGCAGAACGAAGAAAATCAGCTAATTGAAGCAAATAAATTTCGCCAAGTTTTAGATCCTTTTTATATAAAGCTTTTAATGTATTTAAAGAATTAAATAAAAAATGAGGATGAATTTGCTGTTTCAATAACAAGTTTTCTGCCTGAGTACTTCGAAGTTGTAAACGGGAATTTTCAAGTTCTGTCTGAATTTTATTCTGTCTAAAGATTACAAAATTATGCAGGAATAAAATGATTGTAGTTAGTACTGTAGAAATGGCTATAAAAGCGGCTAAAAGTTTGTAATTGTCTAAATGACTCGGAATTTTAGCAAGATAAGAGAAAATGGGCCATAAGGTAAGGTAGATTCCAATACCGGATATATAACTAAGACTTAACCGGCAAAGCTGAAATTTAAACAAATCATCCGGGAATTTCTTAGCGCTAAATTTTAGAATCCAGACCAATAAATTGCTTGTAATAAACATGTAACAGGCAGTTTTAATAGCGAGCACAAACAATGACGACAGAATTTCTTCGAATAAAAAGAGCAATAAAAAAGTAAACGGAAAGGCGAGACTTACCAATAGTATATTCAATCTTCGGATCTCTTTGAGATTGTAGGGAGTTATTGTTTTTCTTATATTTTTTATCATAGAAAATAGAATATCGAAACTGAGGTTTTTTCTTTTTATTTGGTGTATGAAATGTACAAATATCTGATTAAGAATTAGAATTTATTCTTTGCTAAAAATTCCGGCTACTTTATGCAGCCGGAATTTTTTAGACAGTTTTTTCATCTATTAAAAGATATAAAATAAACTTACCTGTGCGGTATTGTTTTGGAAATCAGTATTGAATCCTGCCGTTTTTACTTTGCTCACATCCGTTAAAGACAAATAATATCGCGCTCCAATTCCGAGCCCGTTTTGAAATTGATATCCAATTCCTGCAGCAACTCCGCCATCAATTTTTTCTGCAAATTTTGTACTCGAATTGATGCCCAGACTTGTAAAATCCTCGTCGACTAAAATCCCGATTTGCGGACCCGCTTCCAAATACAATCCAAAATTAGTTTTGTATTTTAAAAGAATCGGAACAGTAACATAAGAAAGTTTTATGTCCTCACCATCCATAATTCCCCCTTTGATTTTCGCACCTTGTGTAGAGTATAAAAACTCTTCCTGAACGGCAAAATGATCATTGAATTTATAGCCTACAAGTGCGCCAGCATGAAATCCGGCTAAACCTTCGGTATCGAAACCTGCATTGGTAAAGTCGCTATAATTCGCTCCGGCCTTTACACCAAAATAAAGGCGTTCTCCTATATTTTTAAAAAAGCTTTGACTAAAACTATTTGCAGAAACAAGGAGGATACAACCAATGAATAAATTTTTGATGATTTTCATAATTTTAAATTTTTGTTTTATACTAATTATTTTTTTATACCCGTCAAAAGTATATTGAGTTCAGTTCTTGTAATGGATAAATTAGGCGGAGGCGGACAAAATTGTACGGGAAACGGATTTTAGGAAATTAACCAGTAAAAAACACCGTCGAAATTTGGTAAATTTATACAGATATACAATCAACTTATACCATTTGTACAATTCCAACTGCTAGTATCTTTGTAGTATAATGAGAACTTAAAAATTAAAAAATATGAAAGCTATAGGATTTAAAACTTCATTACCCATTGCTGAAAAAGAGAGCTTTATAGCATTTGAAACTCCAAAACCAATTCCGGTTAAACGTGATTTGTTGGTCAAAATAAGTGCTGTATCTGTAAATCCGGTTGATTTTAAGATACGTCAGAATAGTGCAAAAGATACGGTTCTTGAAACTCCAAAAATTATTGGCTGGGATGCCGTAGGAATTGTAGAAGCAGTAGGAGAAGATGTGCGTTTATTTGAGGTAGGCGATGCGGTATTTTACGCCGGAGATATTACCAAACCAGGAAGCAATGCTGAATATCAGGTTATTGATGAGCGAATTGTGGGTAAAAAGCCAACATCGCTAAGTATTGAAGAAGCTGCTGTTATACCATTAACTGGTTTAACTGCCTGGGAAATATTATTTGACCGTATCAGAATCAGTCCTGAAAAAGACAAAGGAAAATCGATTTTAATTATTGGAGGCGCTGGCGGAGTAGGTTCGATTGCAATTCAACTGGCTAAGAAAATTGCCGGACTTACCGTTATTGCAACAGCATCCCGTCCGGAAACTATCGATTGGTGTAAAAAACAAGGCGCTGATTTTGTCGTAGATCATAAAGATTTGGTTGCTTCGGTTCGTAAAGCGGGATTTGAATATGCAGACTTTATTTTGGACTTTGTTGATACCAATGCTTATTGGGACACCATGGTAGAATTGATCAAACCTCAAGGTCATATTGCATCCATTACCGGAAGCAATGATCCAGTTGTACTAAATAAATTAAAGACTAAAAGTGCTTCTTTTTCCTGGGAATTCATGTACACGCGCTCGATGTTTGAAACGGAAGATATGCAGGAGCAGCATAACATTCTAAATAAAATTGCGGATCTTCTGGATGATGGCATATTAAAAACAACGCTGAACGAAACACTTATCGGGCTTACACCTGAAAATTTTAAAAAGGCGCATGAGTTGCTGGAATCTGGAAGGACGATTGGAAAGATTGCTATTAAGTTTTAATATAAATTCAAATGAAAAGGGAATAGAAACTAAAATTTCTATTCCCTTTTTTTAAGAAATAAATTATTTAATCGTAATTGCCATATTTGGAACAACAACATCGCCGCTACTGGAGTTTGCACGTTGTACACCAATTTCTATATAGTCATTATTGGATAATTCAATAGATGCATTTATTGGAAGAACAATAATATCAGTACTCAAAAGGGGAGGATTGCCTTTGCCGTAAATTTTATATTGATTTAAAGCAGTACTATTTTTAGCTATATAAATAGCGTAGATTGCTGTATTAGAAACTTGAACGGAAACTGATCCTGAAATTTGAAAAATTCTTTTCTTTTTTCCTAAATATTTCAATCGATTACTTATACCTGAGTCTGTAGAAAATCTGAATAAATTATAAGAGGTAGAATTTCCAGCAATTTTTACGATAGCACTTGGATTTCCTGACCCAAGATTTGTACTAACTCCACCACCAATCCCTCCGTCAATTGCAAAATCTCCAACTGCATTGGCATCTGATTCTGTAGGAATTCCGGCGCACCTTACATTCCAGCTGTTGTTAAAATTATATCCTGTATATGTTCCGGATGTATATGGTTTTATATATCCAGCACTATTAGCTCCCGAAAAAACCACTGATTCTAAAACTGCATCACCAGTTATGGATGGATTCGAAGAAACATCAATACCTATTGCACCAGCACCAACCTGACTAAATCCACTATTTTTTTGTATTTGCCCAAAGATGCCCGTAAAGGTTTCAAAAGTTCCGGTATTTGAACTGAACCAAGCCTGATTGCTTAAAAGTAAATTACTAATACTGGTATAAGTCATTCCTCCTATATTGTTTATAAACTGAATAATATTTCCAAAATATAGCCCCACATTTGCAATGGTTCCAGCGGTTCCGGTTGTCTGCCCGTCTACAATTGTATTCTGAACAAAAAGAGAAGTCCCGCCAGTGATGTTAAAAGCTCTTCCTCCTCTTAAAGTCACATTCCTGATACTTCCTCCTGTAGTCCCCTGAAAAATTGTTCCTCCCGGAAATGTAAGAATATCTTCGTTGGTATCAACTCCGGTTACATAGGCATCATTTAAATTAATAGGCGCAGCCAGTGTTATTGATCCGTTTATTTCATATAATGTATTTGTATTTAAGAGATAAACAGATCCTCCTGCTAGAAGCTCAGGCGCCAAGTCAGCTGCAGATTTTACGCGTTTAAAATTAGTTCTTCCTACCGAGCTGTTTAAAAGAGGTAACCAGCCGCTTGGAGTAGAGAAATAATAAAATGATTTTAAATCGGTATCATAAACTAATAGTCCTTGTGCAGGAGTTGTTATAGCATTTCTCTGAATAGTTGTCATTCTGGGAGCTAGCATCCCTTTTGTTGTTGAGGTGATATCCACAATAGAAGTAGCATCTGGCGTTGTTGTTCCAATACCGATTTGTGCATTTCCTATCGAAGTAATAAGAAAGAAAAACAACATTAATAATGTTTTATGATTTTGTAGAGTAGATTTAGTGCTCATAATTTCTAAATATTAGTTAGTGGTGTGTATTTTTTTTGCTCAAAAGTTTAAGTTTTATTTGCCTGAATTTGAGATGACAATTTTCTCGGTAAATCTTTGGTTATCGGTAGTTAAAAATTCTGTGATGTAAACACCGCTGCTTAATCCTGTAGTGGAGAAAGTATAATTTTCGTTTGTTCCCAGATCTTTTTTAGACAATACATTTTTGCCCAGAATATCATAAAGTTTAAATGATTTTAGCGCAAAATTATGAGGATTTGAAACTTTTAAATTGCTATTGACATTGTCCTGACTGATGAAAAATTGTTTGACAATATTGCTGCCGACACCAAGTGTATTGGCATCTCTAAAAGCAACTTTAAACCGGTCATTGTAAACACCCGGTGTAATAGAAACTTCATAAGTTCCATTTTTAACGTCATGATAAGAGTTATCAAGCGCATCATAAATATAAATTTTCTGAGTTGTGTCAAAGTTGATGACTTCCGGAATGAAAAATTTAAAATTAGTAGTTGTGGCAGCTTTTACCGTGAGTGCGATTTTTTTTGTTTCATCAAAAGTGACTCCCTGAATAACGTAGCTGCCATTTTCGATCAAAAAAGTAATATCATTAGGCAAGCCATCATCCATATTTAACGCATCGATGCCGTAATCAATCCCGTCTGTAGCTCTGGGTAAAAAAGCTAAAGCTAGTTGTCTGGTAAATTGATTGTTGATAATTGTATTTAGTTTAAAATGCGAAACATTTTCAGCCACATTATTTTCTGTTTCTGAGTTTTCTTTGGCAGTATCTTCTTTCTTGGTATTTTTATCTTTTGGTGTTTGTCTTTCAAATTGAGAAGAACCTACAGCTTCTTTAACATAAACTCTATGACTATTTTTGAATATTGCACTTCCATTAGCAATAGCATTAATGACAAACCCTTGACCTATAGGTGAGTATCGTCGATTTATTACAAGTCCGGATGATGCACCACCAGGATTCATTGATCCGTCTCCATTATAAGAGCTAAAAGTTGCAGCGGTATAAACACCATTAGAATTTACATCCATAGGTGCGTAAGATCCATAACCTCCTCTATAATTAATTAGGGTATGAGAGTTAACTGTTTTATCATGTTCCCAAAAGTAAGCAGTACCTCCGGTTGCTGTATTAGACGGATCAAAAAGAAAAGCATTTAGATCTATAGCCGATGGATAAGGATTACCTGTTAAAGTACTACTGTTAGTAGCCAATGTAATGGTTATGTTACCATCATTGGGTCTTCCTCTAAAATCATATCGCTGTGCACTTCCGGGATTGTTGGTTATTCCAGTTACTTCAGGATCTGTGGGATCAGTTCCGCTGGTTCCTTTCATAGAAAAGCCTTCTCCGGGAGCGAGTGTTGTAGCATTGCCAACGAAAACCCATTGCGAATAATTAGTAGCACTACTTAACTTGTAAATCCATTTTGAGGCTATTGCAAGGGGAGATGATGTTCCGTCAGAAGTTGTTGCAGGTAAAATGGTAGCAGTCGTGAATGCAGTGGAAGTTGTAGGCCTGCCTAACATTGTGATTCCAAATTTTCCAATTTCTGCTGGAACAGGACTCGTACTTCCTACGGGAGCGCACCAATAATTGTAATCATAGTTATCTGATGTACCTTCCTGATAAACAGATAATGTACCAGTTCCGGTATTGGCATTGGTTGTTATTGTACCTTGTAATAATTGCGAATTGTTTCTCAAATATAAATTTGAATTCGACGCTAAATTAATATCCTGCTGCACAAAGAGCACTTCGTTTTTTACGTACATATAAGCATTAGGACTAAAATAGATTTGCGAAATGCATTTTGTAGTAGTCAGTATCAAAATAAGTACTATAGTTTTTTTCATAACTTATGATAAAGATTAAACTGTAGATTTTGGTTTTCGTAATAAAAAAAATAGTCCAAGTAAAATACCAGCAGCAAAAAGTATTGCTATTTCACTGTCTATAGGTACCTGATCACCAACAGGAGGAATTCCCCTGGGTTGGGGTTCGGGGAGGTCAGGCAAGGCATAACTATCAAAAGAGATGCAAAGGAATAAGGCGAATAGTAACTTTAACTTTTTAACTTTCATATTGTAATTCTAGATTTGGGTAAATAAAATTCATGAAACGAATTATTCTTAATTTATGAGTAAGAATAATTTTATAAAAAATAAGAGCGGCCTGTAGTAATATTGGTATTTTAAATAAAAGGCATGTAAAATGTAATTTTTTGGCTACTAAATTATAATAACATAATTTGTTAAAACATGAAACAAAATGATAAAAAAGCACATACTAATCCTACGTAAATTAGAGTTTTTGTATTTTTTTAACAATTACTCTTTGTAGTATAAATAAGATATTTATTCTAATTTATTGAAAATAATCGTATAATTATGCTGTTTGTCGATAATTTTTTAAGTAAAACCTTATGAAGATACGTTGTTTTGGATAAAGTAAAAGATTGTTGAAAAATGAAATAAAAGCCTGTTTTGTTTAAGAAAACACAAAACGAGATGTGACAAAAAAAAGAGCTGATCCCATCATCAGCTCTTTTTTATAAGTAAAGAAGTTTTACTATTTATGTGTATTTTAAAATTGTATTATTGTTCAATAATAGACAAAATACTTTTAGGAATTTCATCAAAGCCTTCGATAGAATAAGGTTTTATCAGATAAGCTTTTACGCCCATCAAATCGCATTTTTCTTTATAAACAGGATTTATACTTGTTGAGTACACAAAGCAGGGAATCGTTTTTAAATCGTTATTATTTAAAATTTGTTGCAAAGCCTCAATACCATCAAGTATTGGCATGTTGATATCGGTAAGAATAATATCCGGTGTTTCGTTTGAAGTATCTTCTAAATAATTTAAAAGCTCTTCACCATTGGCAACGAGGCTTACTTTTGCAAAATCTGGATTTTTATTAAAGGTATGACAGATGATATCGGCATCATCGATATCATCTTCAGCTATAATAATATGGAAGTTATATAATTGTGGCATTTTATAAGATTGGGAAATAAAGGTTAAATGTAGTGCCCTCATTCAGTTTACTTTCTACGGTAATATTTCCTGAATGGTTCTCCATGATTTTTTTGCAGATGGCAAGACCAATTCCGTTTCCGGAATATTCATTTTTGGCATGCAGACGCTGAAAAATAGTAAAAATTTTAAGCAAATGATTTTGTTCCATACCTATACCGTTGTCTTTGATCTGAATTTTTAAATATTGTTCAGGCTGGTTTGGAATTTCTGATTCAAAATTATCAATTTGAGAAATCTGAATGAGCGGGAAACCCTCTTTTTTGCTGTATTTAATAGCATTTGAAATAAGATTAGAAAAAAGCTGACGCATTTGCACTCGCGAAGCTTTTAGGGTAGGCAGTTTTCCTATCTCAATAACTGCTTTTTTATCTGTTATTATAATTTCGAGATCATCGCTTACTTCACGGATTATATCGACCAGGTTAACATCTGTACGTTCTTCCTGTGCTGTATGAGAAGAATAACTCACTAAATCATCTACCAGCGAATTTAATCGTAAAGCAGCTGATTTCATGACATTCATAGATTTAGCATCAGCTTCAGAAAGGTAACTGGCATCTATACGACCATTATACATTACAATTTTCCGAAGAGGTTCTTTAAGATCATGCGATATGACATGAATAAACTCTTCCAGATTGGCATTTATTCTGTTTAATTCGTGAATTTTTTCTTCAAGATCTTTTTGATGCTGTATCAAAGCATCTTCGTGTTTTTTCTTCTCCGTCAGGTCTGTAATCACGATTCCAATTCCCTGAACTGCAGGTTCAAGATCTGTTACGGCTATATAGGCAGGAAAAGTATTTCTGTACGTCTCTGTTTTAAACACAATTTCATGTGTGGTAATACCATATTTTAAAGCTTCGATAATGGGTACGAAATTGTCCTTACTATTAAAGTATTCGTAAATGTAATTTCCAATTATTTTTTCAGCAGGCAAGCCTATCAGTTTCGAGAAATAATCATTACAATATAATATCAGCCCGTTTCTCGAAATACTCAGCGCACCTTGTCCAAATTTTTCGATCAGAAGCCTGAAGGTATAATCGGCAGTTTCTAACGAATAAAGTTGTGGGGTCCCATTTGTATTGACCACCAATGCATCGACATCTCCCTCTTTTATGGCATCAACAATACTATTAGATTCATAAAGTTGTTCTTTTAAGGCAGCTATTTCAGCTTGTAGGGATTCTATATTTGTATTATTGTCCTTCAAATTATTCGCGTATGTTTAGGATTCTTAATACCTTTTCTTTGTCTGATAGATCACCAAGAATTATTCGTCTTGGAGCAGGATTTGTTTTAATCAGGGTAGGTATTGCTACTATTTGATGTATTGCCGCCTGTTCTGTATCGCGACTAATGTCTATAATCTCTAATTCGTAATTATCTTTGAGATATTGGTCGCAGATTTTACGCAGGTTTTCGATAGCATGACCTGATTTAACAGACATACCCGAAACAAAAAGCATAAATTTATGTTTGGTTGTACTTGAGCCATCAGATGAATCATCCATTTTTTTAAGAGTTTAAGGGTTTTATATTAAGCCCAACAAGTACTCGTTCCTCATTCGAAAGATCGCCAATGATCTTACGAATAGGTTCTGGAAATTTTCTAACCAATGTAGGTACAGCAAAAATCTGATCACCTTCTGCCAATTGCGGATTTTTAAGCAAATCTACAATCTCAATACTGTAAATTCCTTTCAAATGTTCTTCAGCGTATTTTTTTATATTTTCCAGTGCCGTTATTGATTTTGGCGTTTGGCCTGCAATATATAGTCGTAATTGCCATTCGGCTACAGCTTCTTTTTTCATTTTACTCTATTTTTTTTTCGAAGACATCTTTTCCTGCAATTCTTCTGTAGCTTTCAGGATACTTAACTCTTCCTCTGCAGATTCGAATTCATTTTTAAGTGCTTCTATATTGGCTTCAAGAACTTTGCGTTTGCGCTCAATTTCCCTGTCTTTTCGGCTAATTTCGTTCTGAAGCTTAATATCAGAAATTGTTTTCTTGAACTGATACGTTTTTCTCGCAGCACCGGTTAAGATACCCTGAGGACCTAATTCTACATCCAGTAATTCTATACCTTTATCAGTAATTACAAATTCCCTTACCTGATTAGAATGTCCCATTCCTCGCGCTTTTACAATAAATATCCCGCGGTTTCTTTCGCCAATTCCTTCCATATCACGCACGGTGATCCAGGTATCGACCAATGAGGATACAGATTCTTCTGCAAGATCAGGCCTGAAATTATCCGTTTGTTTATTTAATGACGTAAAAAGTGCTGTAATATTGTTTGCTTTTAGCATATCAATAAGCCTTACCAGCATCGAACGTACTTCATGTTCACTTCCTACTGTGATTAAATTACTAATAGGATCGATAATGATGGTAGTAGGTTTAAACTCCTTTATTAATTTTCGCAACGTAAGCAAATGAAGCTCGAGACCATTTAGCGAAGGTCTTGAAGAATGTATTTGTAAAGTACCGTTGTCAAGATGCTTTTGCAAATTCACATTGATCGATTTCATGTTTCGAACCAATTGCTGAGGTGATTCTTCAAACGCAAAATAAATTGTTTTTTCTTTCTTTTCGCATTGCTCATTAGCAAAGTAGCACGCAATGGTGGTTTTAGCTGTTCCTGCCGTTCCGGATACTAATATATTACTTCCGCGATAAAATCCGCTACCCTGAAACATTTCGTTTAATCCCGGAACTCCGGTCGAAATTACATCCGAAGAGACTTCGTTATCCAGTTTTAATGAGGTGATTGGAAGCACTGATATTCCGTCTTCATCAATAAGAAAAGGATATTCATTTGTACCGTGCGTTGATCCTCTGTATTTTACAATACGAAGCCTTCTTGTAGAAACCTGCTCTATAACACGGTGATCCAGCACAATTACGCAATCTGAAACATATTCTTCCAGTCCCTGACGCGTTAACGTTGCTTCGCCACGTTCTCCTGTAATAATGGCTGTTACACCTTTAGTTTTTAACCAATGAAATAATCTTCGCAGCTCCGCCCTAAGAATCGCCTGATTGTCAAGACCTGCAAAAAGAGATTCTATAGTATCAAGAACCACACGTTTTGCTTTTATCGAATCTATGGCATGGCCTAACCTGATGAATAAACCATCAAGATCGTATTCGCCGGCTTCTTCAATTTCAGATCTTTCGACCCTAACATGATCTACAACGAGTTTTTTATCAGCTTTAAGCTTTTCAAGGTCGAAACCAAGTGATTTTACGTTTAAAGTAAGGTCATCCGAAGGCTCTTCAAAAGACATGAAAACTCCGGGTTCGTTATACTCTGTAATACCTCTAATAAGGAATTGCATTGATAACAATGTCTTTCCGCAGCCGGCACCACCGCAGATTAAAGTTGGTCGTCCTTTAGGAAATCCACCATCAGTAATCTCATCAAGGCCGTCTACTCCCGTAGGAGTTTTGGGAAATATAAAACTATGTGATTTTGATTGTTCTTGCACGCTATATAATATTCTATGTTACTCAAATATACGTTTTCCTATAATATTAACAATTAATATTTATTAAAGATTTAACAGCTGTTTAGTGTAAAATGAAATATTTCACAAATGCTTTGCTAGTAAACATGGGAATAATGTAAAATTTAAGGAAAATTATAAAACGTTTTATTAAAAATCTTTATAACTTATTAGCGGCTTTTTGATATTTTGAACAATTAATTTTTGTCAGAATTAGAATTAGCCAGACCAAAAAAGCATTTTCAAAGTGCTCTCAAGACGTATTATCATCATTAACCTGAATATAAATTACCAGAGAAAGTACAGTTAAAATACATAAAAAAAGGGAATAGTTTAGAGCCTATTCCCTTTTTATACAATCAAATTTTTATTATTAAAGTTAAATTATTTAATAGTAATCGCCATATTTGGCACTAAAATATCGCCAGTAACTCCTGAGTAACGTTGTGCATATACTTCTATAAAATCGTTATTTGATAATTCAACAGATCCATTTAAAGGAAGAACAACAATATCATTTAAAACTGCACCTCTTCCATAAATTTTGTATTGATTCAATGGTACACCATTTTTCGCTATATAAATAATATAGACTGCTACTCCCGGAACCTGAAAAGAAATGGATCCTGCAATCTGAAAAATTCTTTTCTTTTTTCCCAAATATTTTAATCTGTTATTGTTATTGGGGCTTACATCTAAAGCAAATCTAAATAAATTGTACGATGTTGAATTTCCGTTAACTTTTACTGCAGTACTTGGATTTGATGAAGTGAAAGAAGTATTCGCTCCCGATCCAACTAAATAATCCATCGCAAAATCGCCAACCGCATTTGCATCTGCCTCAGTAGGTATTCCGGCGGCTCTTACAGTCCAATTGTTGGTAAAATTATAACCTGAATATGTTCCTGCTGTATATGGTTTTACATATCCAGTAGTGTTTGCGCCTGTAAACACAACTGATTCTAATACAGCATCACCGCTTATAATTGGGTTTGAAGATACGTCAAAACCTATAGCAGTACCCTCAACCTGACTAAAACCGCCTTGCTTTTCTACTAGGGTAAAAGTTCCGGTAAGTTTTTCATAAGTTCCTGTATTATTAGCAAACCATCCCTGATTACTAAGTAACAATTGATTAATGTTATTGTACGTCATTCCGTTTGTATTTGCGGAAAACTGAATGATGCTTAAAAATACTAATCCGAAACCTGAAATTGTACCCACTGTATTAGAATTGGCAACAACACAATCCCTAAATATTAAATTTTGGGTTGCTGCACCACTAAGGTTAAATACGTTTCCGGCTGTTGCTATAATGGTTACACCTTTGATGCTTCCTCCATTTGCTCCTTCAAAAATATTCCCTGTAGTTCGTATGATAATATCGTTATTGGTATCCAATCCCTGAACATACGCATTGTTTAAATCAATAGGAAAATTAAATGGTACTGTGCCATTGATTTCATACAGGGTGTTAGAATTTAAAACATATTTTGATCCACTTCCGGCAGCAAGTTCAGCAGCTAAAACAGTTGCTAAAACATCTGTAGATTTTATACGTTTAAAATTGATTCGACCTGGTACACCGCTAATAATTGGTACCCAGGCACCGGTTGAATAATAATAAAATGTTTTCAAATCAGTATCATACACAATTAATCCCTCTGCCGGAGTTGCAATAGCATTTTTTTGTATGGTTCCCATTCGTGGGGTCAACATTCCTTTTGTACCAGACGTAACATCCAAAACAGAACTTATATTTGGTGTTATCGTTCCAATCCCGATTTGGGCATTTCCTGTTAAAGTAAAAAGAAGAAAAAACAGTACTAATAATGTTTTATTATTTTGAAGTGTAGATTTAGTGATCATAGTTTTTAATATTAGTTAGTTGGGGTATATTTTATTTACCTGAATTTGATATGATAATTTTTTCAATGAACCTTTCATTATCAATGGTTAAGAACTCTGTAATGTAAACGCCGCTGCTGAATCCGCTGGTTGAAAAAGTATAATTCTGATCTGTGCCCAGATCTTTTTTTGATAATACAGTCTTGCCTAAAAGATCATATAATCGAAATGATTTTAGATTTAAATTATTAGGATTTTCGGCCCTTAGTTTACTATTATTATTGTCCTGAATAATGAAGAATTTTTTTGCAGCATTCTCACCAATGCTAAGTGTGTTGCCGTCTTTAAAAGTGATCTTGAAGCGGTCATTGTATATTCCGGGAACAACAGTAACCTGATAAGTTCCATTTTTAATGTCATGATAAGAATCATCAAGCGCATCATAAATGTAAATTTTCTGCTCGTTATCGAAGTTTATTACTTCCGGAATATGAAATTTAAAACTAGCGGTACTAGTAACTTTTACCGTAAGGGCTATTTTCTTTGTAACATCAAAATTGACTCCCTGAATTACATAGCTGCCGTTTTCTAACAAAAAAGTAATGTCGTTAGGGAGTGCGTCATCCATATTTAAGGCATCGATTCCAAAATCGACTCCATCTGTCGCTGTTGGTACAAAAGCCAATGCTAATTGTCTTGTAAATTGATCGTCAATGATAGTATTCAATTTAAAATGCGAAACCTCTTCAATAACTTCTTCAGTAGTTTCTTTTTTAGCTGGTTTTTCAAATTGCGATGAACCGGAGCCATCTTTCACCAGGACTCTGTGGCTATTTTTGAATGTGGCAGTTCCGCTGGCAGTAGCACTAATTACGAATCCCTGCCCTATAGGAGAATATTGTCTGTTTATTACAATACCAGATGATGCGCCACCATTATTTACGGAGCCATCTCCGTTATAAGAACTAAAAAAAGCCGGTACATATATTCCGGAAGAAACCAAATCTATAGGGGAATAAGATCCGTAACCTCCTTTGTAATTTATAAGTGTGTGGGAGTTTACCGTTTTATCCTGTTGCCAAAAATAGGCCACTCCACCAGTTGAGGTGTTAGACGGATCTAAAAGAAAAGCATTCAGGTGCAAAGCCGAAGGGTAGGGATTACCTGTCAGGGTTGCGTTATTGATACCTAAAGTAATGCTGATATTTCCATCATTAGGTTTTCCTCTAAAATCATATCTCTGCGCACTTCCCGAATTGTTGGTTACTCCGGTTCCTTCAGGATCTGTTGCATCTGTTCCGCTTGTGCCCTTCATAGAAAAACCTTCGCCGGGAGCCAATGTTGTAGCTCCGCCAACAAAAATCCATTGCGAATAATTATTGGCATTAATTAATTTATAAATCCACTTTGAGGCTATTGCAAGTGGGTTAGAGGTTCCGTTCGAATTACTTGCAGGTAAAATAGCAGCTGTTGTCGAAGCAATCGAACTTGTTGGACTGCTTAACATCGTAATTCCAAAATTCTCATTTCCGGAGGCAGCAGAAGCATTTCCTACCGGAGAACACCAATAGTTATAATCAAAATTGTCTGAAGTACCTTCCTGATAAACAGAGACAACACCTAATCCTGTATTGAGAGACGCTGCCGAAGTTCCTTGTAATAATTGTGAATTATTTCTTAAATATAAATTTGAACTTGAAGCTAAATTGATATCCTGCTGAACATATAAGACTTCATTTTTGACGTACATGCTAGCATTGGGACTAAAATAAATCTGTGAGATAGATTTTGTACTTACCAGCATCAAAATGAGCAAAGTAGTTTTTTTCATGATTTTCATTTTTTTAGGGCATTAATAGCGTATGTTTTTTGCTTGCATCATGACTGATCTGATTTTTCGATGAACGATTTTGAGATAAGTTTTGGTCTTTTTAAAAGAAAAAAGATGCCTAGCAAAACGCCGCTTACAAATAGAATAGAGATTTCGCTGTTTATTGGTACCGGATCACCTACAGGAGGGGGTATAGATCTTGGCTGCGGAGGAAAAGGAGCAGCAACACTTTTAATAGTTACACTAATAAATAAGAGTAGCAATAACTGTAACTTTCTAATTTTCATATGATATTTTTAGATTTGGGTAAATAAAATTCATGAAATCGAAATTATTTTTAGTTTATCGACGAATCAATTGGTAAGAATAATGGCATAAAAAATAAGAACGGCTTATAGTATAATAGTGATTTAAGCAAATCGCACCTAGTGCTTAATCTGCTGGTAAAGAGGGAATGATGGAACAATGTGTTAATTTGTGAAGCAATCCGACAAGAATTTCAATTTAATCTTGTAATAAGTAAGCTTTTCGTACTTTTAAGATCTATTAGGTTTAATAGAAGTAGGTAGGTTTCTTTTAAATATATTAAAATTTTACCAGGTATTTTTAAATATTTTTAAAGATTTAATATTTTATAATAATAAATATTGAAAAATTCGTGAATTTTATACAAATGCGTGACGAATATTTTATTTGAGAAAAGAATAGTCGACTGACAAAATAATGATTGACTTTTAAGTGAAGTTTCTTTTATTAAATAGCAAATTTTGCATAATAATTTTTAGTATAAATTAAAATGCAGGCAAAAGAGAAGATTGTTCTTTGAAGGTGGATCTAACGTAACAAATAACTTATTCTTTCGTTAATTATTTTTGTTGGAAAGTTCCAGCATGTTTCTACTGATAATATTTTTATCAGAAACAGTTTTGGCTAAACCAAAGGCAGTTTCAAAGTGCTGCAAAGCTTTTTGGTTATCGTAACCTGAATATAAATTGCCGAGTAAAGAATAATAAAAATGATTATCATTTAATTGAAGTTTTTCTGCTTCAGCAATAGCTTCTCTTTGCCCTACTACTTTAGATAAAGCGTAGGTTCTGTTTAAAGCTACAATTGGCGAATATTCTAAAATAATCAAATTGTTATACAATTCTAAAATATGCTGCCATTTTTCATTGGTATCTTTTTTCTGGGTGTGCCAATACGCAATTCCGGCCTCGAGATGGTATTTAAAAAGCGTATTTCCGGTAGAGGACTGACTCATAAAATATGTACCCTGGTCTATCAATTCCTGACTCCAAAGTGATTCATCCTGATCCTGATACAAAATAATTTCGCCGTTTTCTGTTGTTCGGGCTTCGAATCTTGAGGAATGAAAACACATTAAAGCCATTAATGCATTAGTTGCAGGTAAATTGGTAGATTCATTTTGAATTAGAAGATACGTAAGGCGCATGGCTTCGGCACAAAGATCTTTTCGCAAAGTAGTATTTTGCGAAGTAGAGTAGTAGCCCTCAGAAAATAAAAGATAAATGGTTTTGAGTACCGTATCTATTCGTTCTTTTATTTCAATAGGGTTTGGATTTTGAATTTTAATATTTTCTTCCTTAAGTTTCTCTTTTGCGCGATTGATTCGTTTATAAATTACTTCTTTGTTAGACAAAAAAGCATCTGCAATTTCACTGATTCCAAAACCGCATAATAAATTTAGGGCAAGGGCAATCTGGGCTTCATCAGAATTACACGGATTACAAACCGTAAATATCATCGCCAATTGGCTATCTGCAATATTCTGGTCAGATAAATCAATTTCGATCTCGGGATTGCTTATTGGGGAATTGTATTTTATTTCGGTTACAATTTTCTTTTCGAAAATATCATTTCGTTTAAAGTAGTTTTTCGTTTTGTTTTTAGCCACGGTATACAGCCAGGCCGTTGGATTTTCAGGAATTCCTTTTATCGCCCAGGTTTCTGATGCAGTCAAAAAAGTATCGCTCACAATATCTTCGGCAATCTCAATATGATGAATGCCAAAAAGACTGCATAAAACTGAAACGATTTTTTGATACTCGGTTCTGAATAAATGGGGGATGAGTTCCTGGTTCATAAATTAAGTTAAGATTATAGAATATAGAAAAAAGAGTATAGAAAAAAGAATATAGATTCAAGAAGCAAGAAGCAAGATTTTAGAGTAAAGAGTTATCATAAATAGTTATAAAGAATGTAAGATCTATAATCTGCAAATCCATAAATCCATAAATCTTGATTCTATACTCTTTACTCTTTACTCTTTACTCTTTCCTCTTTTTTCTTTTTTCTTTTTTCTATCTTTTAAATTCTACATAGCCTGACGTATCTCTACATTTCCTCCCAAGTTCAAAACCGGACATCCTTGTGCTATTTCTGCAGCTTCGTCGTAATCTTTGGCTTTTATGATGATGAGTCCTCCAATAGATTCTTTGATTTCTACAAAAGGTCCGTTAGTGACTCCTTTTGCTTTGCTGACTACTTTTCCCTGTCCGTCCCATTTTTGCAAAGGCCTTGCGAGTTTATCTTGCGCGGCCAAACCTCCAAACCAGTTTTGCCATTGCTTCAAATGTTGTTGTAATTCTTCCGGTGAAGGCTGATTTTCTTTGGTTGTAAAATCTCTTCTGAATATTAATATGAATTCGTTCATTGTTTATTTTTTATATGTTTGATTTCAAATATTTTCACGCAGATTTTAAAAGATAGAAGCAAATTCAAAAATGATTATTCAAATTAAATCTACTCAATCTGGCAAATCTGCGAGAAATAAAAATCTTTTTAATCCTTTAATCTGTGGCCAATGTCTAATGAAAAAAGCTGTCTTTTATCTAAGATATAAATTTAGTGTTTTACCTTAAATAAAAAACAGCCTGATGTATTTATCCAAATTGTCCTACTCTGTAAGTTCCCGGAGTATTAGGAAAAGCAAGGTTAAAACGATTCCAGGTGTTGATGGTGGTAATTACAAGCGTAAGATCTATCAATTCCTCGTCTGAGAATTCGCTTTTTGTAATAGCGTAAACTTCATCATGAACCTGACAAGCGGTTACAGCTTCTGCCCAGGCCAATGCAGCTCTTTCTCTTGATGTATAATACGGAGTTTCTCTCCAGGCGCTTAAACCAAATAAACGTTGCGGAGTTTCGCCGGTTGCCAAAG
The DNA here is from genome assembly GCF_009664855.1 of Flavobacterium sp. SLB02. Taxonomy (GTDB): domain Bacteria; phylum Bacteroidota; class Bacteroidia; order Flavobacteriales; family Flavobacteriaceae; genus Flavobacterium. Next base: position 2,728,519 of record NZ_CP045928.1, on the reverse strand, counting down.
CTTCTTTTGAGTGCATGTCTAAACAATACGCACAGCTGTTGATTTGTGATACTCTAAAATCGACTAAATCCAAAAGTGATTTTTCAAGTCCTGATTTTTTGATATAACCGGTAATGGCAAATAAAGTACTTAAGGCTTTTTGACCTTTTTCGAATGCATTAATTCTAGTTTCCATAATGTATAATTTTTAATGTTATACCCTAATGACAACTGAACTTTCGAGACTGGACAAATTTTAGAAAAAAAAGATAAAATTTTAAAAAAATATTTTAAAACCCTTGATTTTACTGAGGTTTCAAATTCTTAATTGACAATTAAATCTATATTTTTAGAATAGTTAGACAATAAAGGTTTGCCATTAAAACTATTTGTCATTGTCCACGGCACAAGCTGTCCTTTTTCGATGATTTCTTTTTTAGAATAAACCATACTAAAATACATTTCGAAATCATTTGGATTTTTTGGAATACCCTTATTTTTTGACTCTTCGGGAATATCTTCGTAATAGTATGTGGATTGTTTTAAGACAGGATATTTATTCAGTAAATAATCATTTAAAGTAAATCTCGGGCCATCACCGTGGTATAAATCTTCAAATAAAATGGGCGTAATGGTGAGACTTTTAATATTCTGTTTTAAACTTTTGTATTGATCTGAAGTGGTAGAAAAATCAGATTCTTTCAAATTATCTTTTTGAGACAATTGCCTGATAACTGACAGTCGGACATAATCGCCATGGATTTCGGTTACCTTAAATACAAAATAATATTTTTGGTAACTCTGACTTCCGTTAATGCCTGTTTCTTTACTAAAAATAAAGCTTCCTAATTGTAGTTGATGTTCTTTTGTATTGATGGCTTTTTTCCACATATAAGGTTTGTAAACTTTTTCTCGAATGAGATAAAAAACGATTAATGTGATAACGGAAATAAGGATTATTTTTTTCATTTGTCTGGATAGTAGGAGCGAAGTGCTTTTACAAATATCAACAAATTCCAATTATGATTGTAAAAAAAAATAATAGCCACAGATTAAAAAGATTAAAAGGATTTTTTTTAAAGATTTGCTAAATCTGCTGAATCTGCGTGAAAAAAATTAAATACATAGAGACATAGCTTTTAGGATCGTGTAAAAGGCGTTTCACTTAGAATATTATCACATAGTGCAATCGCGAAACGATCCGGGAAAAAATAGCCACAGATTAAAGGATTAAAAGGATTTTTTAAAATATCTGCTGAATCTGCTAAATCTGCTTGAAAAAATTTAAACACATAGAGACATAGCTTTTAGGATGATGTAAAAGGCGTTTCACTTGGAATATTACCACAAAGTGCAAATGCGAAACGATGCGGGAAAAAATAGCCACGGATTAAAAGATTAAAAGTATTTTTTTAATATCTGCTGAATCTGCGAAATCTGCGTGAAAAAAAAACAAACAGAAAAATAGATTTTGCAAACTAAAGATAGACATTGCCACATAGCTATGTGAAAGAAATGAGTTTCTCATTATCTTCTTTCTCAACTATAAAACCTATGTCTCTATGTGTTTAAAAAAAATAAGCACAAAGTATTAAGAATCCAGCCAATTCTTAAAATTATTAATTTCCTTTTTACTTAAAATAATAGGTTCAGTATCCGGAACATCGACATTGAATAAAATTTCGATTTTCTGACTCGAATGTTTGATGATTTCCTGAATATGATGGCGGTTGATGATGTATTTTCGATTGATTTTAAAAAAAAGAACAGAATTAAGTTTATTGACCAAATCTTTTAGATTGCTGTTATACAAATAGCTGCTGCCGGAATTGGTGTAAATATACATATGCTTTCCTGTAGCATAAAAATAGGTAATCGAAGTGTCATTTATAGAAAGGAGTTTATCTCTGTGATTGACTAAAAAATGATACTGAACGTTGCTTTGATTTTCAATTTCGACCAAAGATTCAACAATCAGGTTGGTGTTGAAGGTTTCTTTTATGTTTTTGTATTTTAGTAAAGCTTCATGTAATTCCTCTTCTTCATATGGTTTTAGAAGATAATCGATGGTGAAATGTTTGAAGACTTTTACGGCATAAGAATCGTAAGCGGTAATAAAAATAACAGGACATGAAACAGTTGCCTGCTCAAAAATGTCAAGACTTTTTCCGTCTCCTAAATGAATATCCATAAAGGCAAGATCAACAGTATTTACTTTAAAAAAAGCAACGGCATCTTTTACAGATTTCAGTACCGTTATTTCATTAATCGAAATGATACTTTGCTGTTCTAAAATAGATTTGAGATAGCTTGAAGCCAAATGTTCGTCTTCAATAATAACTACTTTCATTACGTTTAGTTTTCTGTAAAGTTAAAAAAAAAGCTCCGTTAAAAACGGAGCTAATTTTATTACAATTCAGGATTGTTTAAACGGGCATCAAGAGGAAATGGAAGCGTATAACGCGGATCATTTTCTATTAATGTATAATCCTGATCATTAAAAGTATGAATGATTTGTTTTTGAGTGGTTCTTCGCAAATCAAACCAACGGTGACCTTCTACAGCAAACTCACGTTGTCTTTCCTGAGTAATAAAATCAAGAAGCTGAGTTTGTGTCATAGCAGCAATCGATGAACTTAAGGCGTTAAAAGCCGTTGCAGTATATCTGTTTTTGATAAAAGTGATTACAGTTGTTCTCGCTGTTGGCAGATCGTTTAATTGTGCTGATGCTTCTGCTTTGGTTAAGTACAATTCAGCTGTTCTGAAAGTACATTTTTGAGCGATATCACCCCCTTTTCTGAATCTGTATCTGCTTCCGCTTGCCTGATAATACAAAGCAAAACGTAAGTCGTTTGTTTTATCATAAACCCCTGTTAAGGTTGGCGCAGCATAGGATGTCCCTTTTAAAAGATTAATAAAAGGATCCTCAAGCGCTAGTATAGATTCTGGTCCGTTATAAAGATTAGGCAAAGCAGCTGTTGTGTTTAAGTTGATTAAAGCACTTTTGTATGTCATGGCTTTATCTGCAGCTTCAATAGCTTTAGCCCATTCTTTTCTGTAAAGGAAAATACGAGATTCCATAGCATATAATGAAGCTTTAGAAAAACGGTAGTTTATACCCGCTGTTTGAGTATCTAAATTCAATAATTTTCTAGCCTCTTCATCATCAGATAAAATCTGGTCGTAAATAACAGCGACACTTTGGGGAACATAAGCCTGTTCTAAATCTATTTTTAAAGCTAATGGAACTCCTCTGTCTGTTGCAGCTGTTGCAGCATTATAAGGTTTACTAAATATGTTCAATAAGTCAAAGTAAGTTAATGCTCTTAATGCATAAGCTTCTCCAAGTAATTGATCTTTCTCTGCAGAAGGCGCTAATTTTGCGCTTGCTTCGTTGATGATCACATTCGTATAGAAAATTCTGTTGTACAAACCAGCATACGGAAAACTGTTTGTTGTTTTATCAGGATTGGCATCTTTCCAAATATAATGATCCCTGTAGAAAGTGGCATTATCATTAAATTCATCTAAAACCAATTCGTCTGCTCTAATAGCAGATAATGCTTTATGAATAGCTGTTATAGAATAGCCTTTTGTCATTATTGCTCTATAATCAGTTAAGGTTTCCGGAATTACTTTGCCAACCGGTTCAACATCAAGATAATGGTCGCAGCTTACAGTCGTAATGGCTACACCGGCAAAGAATACGTATTTTAATATATTTTTCATTTTAAATCAGATTAAAAAGTTAGGTTACATCCTAAAGAAATTGATCTTGGGATTGGTTGTGCATAGATATTTCCGAATGTTTCCGGGTCAAAGTAACCTTTATAATCAGAGCTGATTACAAATAAGTTTCTTCCTTCGATACTAAATCTAATGCTATCCATAAACAAAGTTTTTGTTGCAGTTTTAGGCAATGAATATCCTAAACGAACACTGCTTAAACGCATGTAACTCATTTCGTGAACCCAGGTATCCAGATAATTGTAAACATTAAGTGGTGCTCCGCCAGAATACCATTGGTATGCCATCCATGAATCTCCTGTTCCTGAAGTCTCACTGGTAATTCCTGGTATGTGTGAACCTGTATTAGTAGGTGACCATGCATTAAGAACATCTGTAGTGTAGTTTTGACCACGATCTAACGTTGTACCATTAAAATTTGGTTTCTCAACAACGGTTTGTTTAAGATTGAAAGTAGTAGCAATTGTAAGATCAAAATTATGAACTTTAAAAGTGTTGATAAAACCACCGGTAAATTTAGGATCTGCATCTCCAACATAACTAAACAAATCTCTTGTTTCTTCATCCGTAAGTTTTGATTGAGATAAAACGCCAGGGAAGAAATCTGCATAAGGATCAAAAAGACCAAAAAGAGTTTGTGTGCTTACAGTTTCTCCTTTTTTGTTTACAAATAAAGGGAAACCACTTTCATCAATTCCTGCTGTTTTTAATGCAAATACGGCATTAACAGGTAATCCTTCTCTTGATGGTAAATAACTATTAGATCTTGTCTGAATACGATCAACCTTGCTCTTATTGTGAGCAAAATTTATAGTGGTATTCCACTTAAAGTTCGGGCGATCAATGTTTCGTGTAGACAAAGCTATCTCATATCCTTTATTCGTTACCTGAGCCCAGTTAGCGTTTGTAAACTCAAAACCGTTTTCAACAGGAAGCGATTGTAAACCAATTAAATCGGTACTTTTTCTTCCGTAAACATCTGTTACAATACTAATACGGTTATTGAACAAACCAAGATCCATCCCAAAGTTGGTATTCTCTGTCTTTTCCCATCTTAATTTATCATTTGGAGGAGAAATTACATTAATAATAGGTTCTGTTTGCCCCGGTAAAATAACTACCGTTTTGTTTTCTCCAACTACATAGGGAGAAGTGTTTTTATCGATATTTCCTTGTAAACCGTAAGATGCACGTAATCGTAAATTAGAAACTACTTCATTACCTTTTAAGAAATTTTCTTCAGATACTGCCCATGAACCGGAAACTGCCCATAATGGTAAGTATTTGTATTTAGGATCTACACCAAATAAATCTGAACCGTCGTAACGAACACTTCCAAAGAAAGTATATTTTCTGTCATAAGTATAAGATGCTGTTGCAAAAAACGATGCAAATGCATTTTCGTTTTCATTCTTTAAATACGTTCTGTAGTTTGCGTCAGCTGCATAATTTTCAGTTGGAAAAACAATTTGAGTTGTAGTCAACGTTTTTGGGTCGAAACCAAAACCTTTTGTATTGATAGCTGTGCTTTTGTTTTTTCTTAATTCATTACCCACCATAAATTCTAACTCATGTTTTCCTCCAAGAGTGGTGCTATAGTTCACCATCGTTTTCCAGTTATATTGAAAAAAGTCAGTGTTTGAATTTTGAATAATTCCGCCAACAGGAAGGAAATAAGTATAAGCTCCGTTTGCAAATACACTTGTTTTTTCTCTTTCTTTTCGGGTATAGTAAGTGTCTTTACCGGCATATTTTTCAGAGGCATTGTTGTCAAACTGTAAACCAATTTGTGTACTTGCTTTTAATCCTTTTGTAATATTATAATCAACATCAAGCAATGCTTTTATAGATCTTGTTGTCAATTCATAATTGGTATTTTCTCTTTCTTCTAAGTAATTAAAAGGAATATATACTCTTCCGTTTCCATATCCAAGCATATCTTTATCATAATTATAACTTCCATCAGCGTTTAATGGCGTTAGATATGGATTTGCATTTCTGGAGTAATTAGCAGGATTGGTAAAAGTGTCTGTATCTGAAATATAAGATGATTTCTTGCTTTGCGTACCAAAAATTCCAACACCAACATGCAATTTATCGGTTACATCAAAGTTGTTTTTTAAGGTAAGGTTGTATCTGTCAAAACCAGTTCCTATAGTAGCACCTTCTTCATTGTAAGCTCCTAAAGAGAAATAGTAATCAGATTTTTCTCCACCACCAGATAAACTTAATGTATACTGTTTATTGATAGCACTTCTGTACAATAAATCACCCCAATTAGTATTGACATTTCTTAAAGCGTTGATTGAGTTTTGTGTTGCTGGACTTAGAGACGAAAAACCTCCCGATCTGTAGGCTCCTAATTCATTAGCCTGATTAAGAATACGGGAAATTTCTCCATTACCGTCTCTGTAAGTCAAATCCTCTCTTGAAGCCAGCGAAAGTTCAAAATCTACTTTTTGAGAAGAATTTAAAAGGTTTAATTTAGAAAAATCAGGTTTTTGAGTCACGAAAGTATTTACATTCAAATCTACTTTCATACTTCCTTTTTTTCCTTTTTTAGTCGTTACCACAATAACTCCGTTTGCAGCTCTTGCACCGTAAATGGCAGTTGCAGCAGCATCTTTTAATATGGTAATATCTTTAATATCTTCAGGATTTAAACCTGCGATAGAAAAATTGCTCAATACGTCAATATTGTCTTTGTCGTAGTTTTGAGGAACATCATTTCCTTCAAGAGGTAAACCATCTAAAACCCATAACGGATCCTGTGCACCATTAAGAGATGCTGTACCACGAATTCTGATTTTTGAGATCGTTCCCGGAGCTCCTGTTTGTTGTGTTACGGCAACACCCGCAACCTGACCAATTAACATTTGATCCAAACTCGCCACACCCGCTTGTTTGATATCTGCCATTTCAACTTTTGCAACAGCTGAAGTCAGTTTTCTTTTTTCGATCTTTTGGTAACCTGTAACTACAATTTCTTTTAATTCGCTTACGTCAGATTTTAAAGAAATAGTATATTGGTTTTTATCTGTAATATCAATTGTATAAGGCAAATATCCCATATAGGAAACTCTTAAACTTTTGATGTTACTGTTGATTTTGAATTCGAATGCACCATCAAAATCAGTTACTGTACCTAGGCTTGCGCTCGTGATGACCCCTTTTTGTTCTGTGTTGTTGGATATAGAACTGTTCTCGACATAAACAGTAACTCCCGGTATCGGCAGTCCGTCTTTGGCGTCCAGTACTTTTCCTTTAATAGTCCTTTCCTGCGCATACCCCGAGAGGGCAAGTAGGAAACTCAGCATGTAAAATAAATTCTTCATTGGTTTGTTTTTGGATTGTGTTAAATTATAGTGTGTTGTTTAATGCTTTTTCGATACGTTGAATGAGGTCGAAATAATGGTTTTTCGTTTCCTGATTGCCAATGTTTCTCTTTGTTTTCAATAATTGCAAAATCTGATTTAATTCGCCTTTTTTATCAGATGTAACTTCAGAAACTCTTTTCAGAGCCGACTGATTAATATTACGTGCCATTTTAGATTCCTCTAAATAATCACATAAATGAGGCATGCTTAATGTTTCTTCTAACTGAATAATTTTTTTAGTATCTGTTTTTTCAAAAAGTTTGTTGGTAGAAACAATTAAAACATCTACATAGTTTTTCTGTGTCATACGCTCCATAATCGTAAGTGATTTGTTTTGGATCGTAGGAGCAAAAATGCTTTGGTGTACTGTTTTGAATAATTGTGTTACCGTGAATACATTTTCTTTTACCTCGTTACGCTGATACAGTTCGTTTTCTGTCATTCGCAATAAACGATCGTCACTTAACAGATTGTATAAAACTCCATATTGTAATTCTCTTGCCAATGTATAAGGCGTGTATTCGTAAGGCCCAAGAGGTGAATCTTTCAACGGATTTGTTTTATCCAAAATCGGGTTAAAAAACAGCCATTCCGGAAGTTTAATACTATTGTTTAATAAGTAAGAAACCGCTCTTTTCTGGATCGCAGCCGGAACCGCTACATAACTTTGTTTGTTATCACCATGAACTGTAGTATTCAAATAAATACCACCAACATTGGTTAATACATGATAGTTGTACAAATTCCATTGGCCAATTGCACCAATATATAGTTTACCCGTTTGGTAATAAGATTCATCCTTATCATACGTCCATTCCAGGATTTTTCCAACAACTCTTTTTAAGTTTTTAAGTCCGTATTCGCTGGCTTTCATAGCGTCATCACCCAAATCTTCAGATTGTGAACGAGGATCTATTGTACTGTCACCGTCTTGTTGTTCTCCGTAGAAATAAACAGGATCATTTTGGTGTTTCGAGATCAGGGCGTTCAACGCATTGTGTTCTTCTGTTTGATCTGCATACCATCTGTAACCCCATTCGATAGCATATTTATCGTATTCACCAATTTTTGGCGTGATAGCTTCTACATTATCTTCCGGTTGAGCGATATAATTGTAACGTGCATAATCCATGATCGAAGGAGCAGTTCCTCCCATTTTTGCTGTAAAAGCTGGTGATCTTAATGATTCTACCGGATAAGCAAATGAAGCACCCATATTGTGTTTCAAGCCAAAAGTGTGTCCAACCTCATGAGACGATACAAAACGAATTGCTTCTCCCATGTGTTCATCGCTAAATTTGTTGCCTCTTGCTTTTGGGTCAATTGCTCCGGTCTGAATGCGCATCCAGCTTTGTAATGAAGTCATTACATTGTGCCACCAGATAATATCAGATTCAATAATTTCACCGCTTCTTGGGTCTACAACCGCAGGTCCCATAGCATTTGATTTTGGCGAAGCCACATAAGTAATCACGGAGTAGCGTACATCATCAATATCAAAATCTGTATCTTCTTCTGTAGGTTCTTTTGCGATAACGGCATTTTTAAAACCTGCTTTTTCAAAAGCGGCCTGCCAGTCGCGAACTCCTTCTATAATATAAGAGCGCCATTGTTTTGGTGTCGATGGATCGATATAATAAACAATAGGCTTTTTAGGTTCTACCAATTCGCCTTTTTTGTATCTTTCGATATCTTCTTTTTTAGGCTCTAATCTCCAGCGCGTAATCAGTTCTTTTTCGAGCATGGCATGTTGATTATCACTAAAATACCAGTGTTTCTCAGAGAAATACCCAACACGTTTGTCGGCAAAACGAGCCTGCATAGGTACTTTATCCAATAAAATAATATTAGAAGTAACACCAATTGTAACCGAAAGGGCAGGACCGCCTTCAGCAACAGAAGTAGTCAGTTGCGATTTTACGACAATATTTTTAGGAAACGTTTTCACATTTTCTATATACGAAAGTTCAGATTTTACAGATCCTCCAAAACCAATATTGCTTAACACATCATTAAAACTTTTTTGTTTTCCGTCGAAAACCTTATTGGCTTTGATTACTACTGATGTCGAATCATTGTTTTTGGTTTCGATATCAAAAACTTCGATAATCGATTCTGAGAAATTGCTGTTGACAGATTGTGTAATAGCATCTCCAACCGGCGATGAAACTTTAGGTACAGATGATTTTACCCAAACTTTTTTGGCAACAAGATCTTTATGAAACGTGATGATTTTATTCTCGTAATTCATTCCTTTATTTAAACCTGCATCATTAACAGGTAAAGGAACATTTGAAATTTTATTGACAACCAAAAACTCTCTTTGAAACAATGAATCATTGATCTCCAGGTAAAGGTCTGTTTTTACCTGAATGGTATTGAACAATCCTTTTTTGAAAGTCCCTTTTTTGATAAGGTCATCATATTTTTGTCCTTTCGAATTTTTTAATGAATCCTTAACTTGTTCTGTTTTGTCTTCTTTATTCTTTTTATTCTTTTTTTGAGCCATCATAGTACTAGTATTCAGTACCAATACCACCAAAGCGATATTTTTTAGACTTCTCAACAATGCCTTTTCTCTCATAGAAAGTTAAGTTTAGGTTAATTTTTGGCTAAAAATATTGCATGAATTACGTTAAAAAAAGCAAAATGGAGTGAGTGGCTTTTTTTCGGGAGTGAATGTTTTTTTTTATCCAATTAAAGGTAAAATGCAAGTAAAATCGCCATCTTTTTTGAAGGCTTTAAAATCGTCCTTACCGTAGTAATTATAAATACTTTGTAAGTATTTGTGACCAAACTTAGATTCTTTCCCGAAGTTTTGCTTTTCGTTTAAATTATTGGTAATAATTACAACGTTTTCGTTAATGCTAATTGTTATTTTTAATGGAGTTTCTTCAGAAGCAATATTATGTTTGATCGCATTTTCAACCGCAATCTGAAAAGCCAGATAAGGCACTTTTTTTGCCAGAAAGCTTTCATCTTCAATAGTGATCGTAAAGACGAATTCTCCAGTAAAACGGGTTTGCTGCAAAAAGATGTATTTTTCGATAAAAAGCAATTCTTCCTGAACCGTAACAATATTGTTAACAGGAGGATTTATAAGATACCTGTAAATTTTAGAAAGGTTTAATGTAAATTTCCGCGCCACGCCGGTATTATTTTCAATCAGCATATACAGCGAATTCAGCGAATTGAATAAAAAATGCGGATTAATCTGCTCCTTCAATTGCTGTAGCTGAATCAGGGCTTTCTCTTTATTAATCATTTCGTTTTCCAAGAGAAGCTTGTTTTTTTCCTGAGACAGGATTTCTTTCTCCTGAAAAGTTCTTCGGGTGAAAATGTTAAACAAATAAAAGAAGACAATTAATATAGCAGTGGTAATAATATAAATGAGATACGCATATTTTTTAACCGCATTTACATCTTCATTAGCAATTTCTCTCGGAAAGTTTACCGCGATATACCAATGTGTTCCTTTTACATTCAGACGTTTGGTATATCGTACAATATCCAAAAGCAAATATTCCGAAGGCGCAATTCGTTTGCTGAATCCTTCTTTTTTAGCAAAAGTAGTATCCTGAGGTGCTATATTGGTAAGCTTAAAAATATTCTTTTTGAGTAATTTTATTTCAGGATGATAAATGATCGTTCCCTTTTTATCGAAAACAAAAGCATAATTGGGCGCTTTCTGGTCAATAGTCGAGAAATAAGACTGAAGAGACTGCAGATCTATATCATAGCCGTATCGAACCACAGTACCATTCGCAGCGATGTATTTATAATAAATACGCCAAAAAAAGTTTTCAGAATCGTCAACAATAGAATTAGATTGTTTTAAGTCTTTGTTTTTAGTACCAAAATCCTTTATAGAAGTTTTTAAAGCAGGGCTGTTTTTAGAACTTGTAAATTCGATTTGTTTGTCATTAATCTCAAACCAGTTGTTTTTGACAAGACTATCATTGGCATGAATAGTACTTAAAACTTTTAGATTATCAGATAAGTTTTTAGCATTGCTGATATCAACAATTCGTTTTAGTTCGTTTTTGGTCTCTAAAAAGCGGGTTAATTCCTGCGCAATGACTTCCTGTTTTTTTACAAAGCTTCGCTGTGAACTTTCGGCATTTGATTTTTCGGTAACCTCGGTCATTAAACCACTCAGTATATAAATAGAAAGCAGCGTAAGAACAATGAAAATGATTCCTAAAATGAAGAAGTTCCTGCCGGAAAAGGTATTTTTTAATGTAAATTTCAAAGTGTAATAAAAAAAAAATTAAGGAGCATTGAAGTCCTTAATTGTAATAGGGTAATAAATTTTTTCGTGTGCAAATATAAAACTTTTTGACTGATACACTTTGAGTTATGAAATCTTAACACATATTTCGGGTAGTCGTTTAGTAAAAATCTTGTTAAGAGAGAAAAGAGGTTGAAATTGTTTCAAGTTTCAGGTTTCAGGTTTGAAAAGTGAATGGAAGTACTTTATCATTTTACCGCAAAGGGCGCAAGATTTTTTACTAAGCAAGGTTTTATAAAAACGCATCCCGAAGCCTCGGGACGCAAAGCTTTGTGTTTAAACTTTGTATTTGCTAATGTTTGTAAACTTAATTTTTAAGTTGCAATGTTTTAATCTCGCAAAGACGCAGGGGCGCAAAGTTTTTTAAGCTTATGTTCTTATTTTAGAGTTAATTAAATACTATTAAAACACAGACTTTGCATCCTTGCGCCTTTGCGAGATTATTCCAGCCCAGTAAAAAAAACTTGAGCAGTCGGTAGCAAAAATTGATATGCTTCGAAAATACTTTGCGAACTTTGCGTATAACTTTGCGCTCTTTGCGGTAAAATGACAAAGTATTCTCATTTCAACCCTGAAACCTGAAACAAAAAACTAAGAAATCTGTAAATGTTCCAAAGTTTTTCCCACCAAAGTTTTCACTCCAACCACTTTAAAACCTAATTTTAAATAGAGTTTTTTCGCTCCGGGATTTCCTTCCTCAACCAATAAACCTAAAGTCTGTTTGTTTTTGGTTACAAATTCTTCAATCAAAAACTGCAATAGTTGAGAACCAATTCCTTTTCCCTGATGATTTGGACTTACGGCTAAAGAATCAATATAAAACTCTCCGCTTTGCGTTTCGTTTTCGGGACTAAAATCAGGATTGAAATTAAGACGAACATAATCAACAACAGGTTTTCGCAGTTCTTGTAGTTTTCCTCCATCATAAACAGCAACTGCACCAACAATTTCGTCGTTTTCTTCGGCTACAAAACAATTCTGATAAGAGTACTGATTGTTTTCAGATTCAACAAAATGAAGCAGGAAATAGTAAGCTGTTTTTGGATCCTTTTCATCAATAAATTTATATATAATTTGTTCCATTGCTAACAATAAATATTTGGCAATAGATTCTGAATCGTCAATTGTTGCTTTTCTAATAATCATGATTTCTTATTTTAAGAGTACAAAATTACGGTAAGTTTTAAATATTAATCCTTTTCATTAAAATAATGCGAAAAATAGTGTTGATTTTTGGATTTTAGATAAAAATAAGAAAATCTAAAGGATTCGTTTTGTTAATATAAATCACTTAAAATCAAAAAGTTATTTATTTTTAAGAGTAGAAAGATGAGCAAATAATGGTATAAAAAGAACAAGACTGAAAATGTTCTTGCCGGACGAAATTATTTTTAATAAAATGATAAAAACGTATGAAAAAAGCTACTTTTTTTAAGTCGATTGTTGATAACTGTTTTTTTTGAAATGGATATCGACTTCCTTTTTTATGTTGATAACTCTATTTAGATTTATTTTAAATAGCTGATGTTTTGGGTGTTACGGAATATTTTAAGGCTGTTGATAAAATGTAAATTTCTGATCGATTTTAAGAGGCTTTCGGCTGTTGATAATTGGATGGTTTTTTAACATCAAAAGGTGGTTGAAAGAAGAACTGTGGGTTAATTTTGTATTTATAGAATATCGTTTAAACTCCCCCAATAAACGAATCATTTTTATTCTGAATAAGTCACCATTTAATACTATACATATGTCTATTTTCGATAAAAGAATCAACTATAAACCTTTTGAATATCCAGAAGTGTTACAATTTACTGAAGCCATCAATAAAGCGTATTGGGTGCATACCGAAGTCGATTTTACTGCTGATACTCAGGATTTTCATTCGCATTTGAATGCCGCCGAAAAAACAGCCATCAAAAATAGTTTATTGGCCATTGCACAAATAGAAGTAGCCGTAAAAAGTTTTTGGGGTAATATTTATGAGCATTTCCCAAAACCGGAATTCAACGGATTAGGAAGTACTTTTGCTGAATGTGAGTTCAGGCATTCTGAGGCATATTCGCGCCTTTTGGAGGTTTTAGGATATAATGATGAATTCGAAAAACTTATGGAGATTCAGGTGATCCGCAAACGTGTAGATTATCTTTCGAATGTATTAAAAGATACAAAATCGCAAGACAATAAAAAGTACGTGGTTTCGCTGATATTATTCAGTATTCTAATCGAAAATGTATCACTTTTCAGCCAGTTTGCGATTTTATTGTCGTTTACAAGATTTAAAGGATATATGAAAAATGTGAGCAATATTATCGCATGGACTTCTATAGACGAACAAATTCATGCCAATGGCGGAATTTATATTGTAAACAAAATACGCGAAGAATTCCCGGATTATTTTGATGAGGAAACTTTAACGCTTATCAGGGAAACGGTTAAGGATTCTATCAACGTTGAAGCCGATATATTAGACTGGATTTTTGAAGATGGTGAAATCGAAACAATCAAAAAAGCAGATTTGGTAAACTTCATGAAATTCAGATTAGACGAAAGTCTGACTCAGATCAATATTCCAACCATATTTAATGTTCCTGCAGAAGATTATAAAGCAATGGCATGGTTCGAGGAAGAAGTTTTTGCCAACAGCCTTGATGATTTCTTTGCGAAAAGACCGGTAGAATATACCAAACACGACAAAAGTATTACGGCAAACGACCTTTTCTAAAACAGCAAATTACAATTATGAATACAATAGATACAATTTCAGGAAACAGCGCTCCGCTAAGCGAAGCAGACAATAAAATGTGGTGGAAAAACTCTGAAAGTGAGCAAATTTTAAATCGTGGATATCTTTTAAAAGGTGAAACCGTAGAAGGGGCAATTGACAGAATTTGTACCGCTGCTGCAAAAAGATTGTACAAACCTGAGTTAAAAGAGTCTTTTGTAGAAATGATCGAACGCGGCTGGATGAGTATCAGCTCGCCAGTTTGGGCCAATATGGGAACAGAACGCGGTTTGCCAATTTCTTGTTTTAATGTTCACGTTCCAGATGAAATCGAAGGAATTACACATAAATTGGGTGAAGTAATCATGCAGACCAAAATTGGCGGAGGAACTTCAGGCTATTTTGGAGAATTGCGCGAAAGAGGAAGTGCCGTAACCGATAACGGAAAGAGTAGTGGAGCGGTAAGTTTCATGAAACTTTTTGATACGACGATGGATACGATTTCGCAAGGTGGCGTTCGTAGAGGGGCTTTTGCAGCTTATTTAGACGTAGATCACCCGGATATCGAAGAATTTTTGAAGATAAAAAGCATCGGAAATCCAATCCAGAACTTGTTTACCGGAATTTGTGTACCGGATTACTGGATGCAGGAAATGATTGATGGTGATGCAGATAAAAGACAAGTTTGGGCTAAAGTTCTGGAAAGCCGTCAGCAAAAAGGATTGCCTTATATCTTTTTTAGTGACAATGTAAACAAAAACAAGCCACAAGTTTATAAAGACAAAAACCTGCGTATCAACGCAAGTAATTTATGCAGCGAAATCATGTTGCCATCGAGCTTTGATGAATCGTTTATTTGCTGCCTTTCGTCAATGAACCTGGAACTTTACGAAGAATGGAAAGATACTGAAGCAGTAAAACTGGCGATCTTTTTCCTTGATGCGGTTTTACAGGAATTCATCGAAAAAACAGAAGGGAATTATTATCTGGCAGCAGCGAATCGTTTTGCAAAAAGACACCGCGCACTAGGATTAGGGGTTTTAGGATGGCATTCGTATTTGCAAAAAAATATGATTCCGTTTGAAGGTCTTGAAGCCAAAATGAAAACCACAGAAATTTTCAAACATATCAGTGATAAAGCCGATAAGGCAACTCAGGATTTGGCCAGAATTTATGGCGAACCGGAGTTATTAAAAGGATACGGAAGACGTAATACCACAACAATGGCAATTGCGCCAACGACTTCATCATCGGCTATTTTAGGGCAAACTTCACCGGGAATTGAACCCTTTAGCAGTAATTACTATAAAGCAGGTTTGAGTAAAGGTAATTTTATGCGTAAAAATAAATACCTAAAAACCTTATTAGAAGAAAAAGGCCTTGATAACGAAGAAGTCTGGAGAGAAATCATGCTAAATGGCGGAAGCGTTCAGCACATGAGTCAGTTGAGTCAATTAGAGAAAGATGTCTTTAAAACCTTTAAAGAAATCAGTCAGTTAGAGATTGTGCAACAAGCTTCAATCCGTCAGAAATATGTAGATCAGGGACAAAGTATCAACTTAAATATCCCATCGGATTTACCAATTAAGGATGTAAACCGTTTGCTTATCGAAGCATGGCAATTAGGAATCAAGAGTTTGTATTACCAACGCAGCCAAAGTGTATCTAAAGAATTGGTTACGAGTTTGGTGACTTGTAGTAGTTGCGAATCATAAAAAGTAAAGGCTGTCTAATTTTGACAGCCTTTTCGTTTTTTTTTGGCCCGCGGATTATTCGGGTTTAGCGGGTTTTCGCTGGTTTTTTTGGGTTTGGGGATCTTTGTCAAAGTTAGTCAGCGCATTTTTGTCATCTCGACGGAGGAGAGATCACACTAGAAATGCCACAAAGAAAATCACCACAAAGTTTGTCATCCCGATCCCGAAGCTTCGGGAGAGGGATCTCCGCGAGAAATTCGACAAAGAATGTTAACACAATCTTGTAACCACAATCTTGTCATCTCGACGGAGGAGAGATCACACTAGAAATGCCACAAAGAAAATCACCACAAAGTTTGTCATCCCAAGGAACGAGGGATCTCCGCAAGAAACTAACACAAAGTTTTGCTTGGATTGTCGAGCTACTTGTGGAGATCCCTCGTTCCTCGGGATGACAAAAAAACGGGCTACTTTCTTGACTTAAAAAACATCGTTGCTTCGTTCAACGCAATGACAAGTAAGAAAAAAAAAGACTGCCCTTTTACAGACAGTCTTTCTCAAAATAAAAAAAACAAAAACTAATGATCTTTACTATTTTCAAAGCCCAAAAGAGTAATCGTGTAAGGTGTATTCGAAACCTTTATTTTCTTTTCAATTTTCATATTAGACAAATTCAATTGCAATAATTCTCCGGTTGATGGAGAAGTGATGTACGCAAAATTCTCTGTTAACTGAATTTGTGTTTTCGAGGCTGCATCGCTTGCTGTTTCCGGAATTACTTTTCCTTCTTTTTCAACTTGCAAACTGGTCAGGTCGAATAATTTGAATTCGCCTGAAAACAGCAGAATCCCTAATTTACTGGTATTGTAGCTTACTTTACATTGCATAATACTAGTGCTTTGCAAAATTGGTTTGATCGTTCCGGATGTAACATCAATTAAATAAGCACCTTTTGCGGCGGTATATCCTATAAATTTTCCTTTGGCTTTCGTTTCTAAAATGGTTCCAAACCAGGCACTTCCAAAGTCTTCCGGAAGCGCAATTAATTTTTGTTTTCCTGAACTTTCTACTACAAGCACGCCGCTTGCTGAACCAAAAACCGCGTAAGTTCCGTCAGAAGCATTTCCGTGGATTCCTTTTGTTGCAATAGTAGATTCAAAAAGCGTTTTACCTGTATTGTCGATAATTTTTACTTTTTCAGGCAATGTTCCCGCAACTGAATTGTCTTTTTGGGTAATGGCGTAAGTTCCGTTTAAGAAAGTCGCCATAGCGCCGTGATGCGCCAATAAACCTGCATTTATTACTTTAAATTTAGCTCCGGCTGTATTGATCTCCGATTCCTTGGCAACCGATAAAGTTCCGTCTCCGTCATTGAAAGTGAGTAATTCTCCAATTTTACTTTTAAAATGCGTTGGCAAAGGCGATTGTCCTGTTAAGGTACCAAATTTAGGGATTCCGTCTACATCAACGTGATCACCGTGACTTTCGAATCCGCTGTCGAAAGTTTCAACCGTATTGTCTGCACGGTGAACAAGTCCCGCATAGCGACCGGATTCTGTGGTATAAAGTGATGACTTTGCAAATTTGGCATTAAAAGAAGTTATCGTAGCGTCAACCGGATTTACAAGCGTAATGGCGGTTGTTTTTTCATCAGACAATAATACTCTTAAAAATTTGTATTCAGAAAGGGTTTCTTCTGGCGTTTCGGTAGTATTGTCATCGTCATTGCTGCAAGAGACAGCAAAAGCGGATAAAGCAAATAAGAGAAGGAGTTTGAAATAATTGTTTTTCATGGTAAAAAGTGTTTAAATTAATTTAGGTTTTAAAAAATTTACAGATTAAAAATTAATGGTAATAGGCATTGATTTGTAGACGCTCAGATTATAAGAGGTATTTTTATAAAGTATGACCCAGTTGTATTGTCCGGATTGCCATGATTTATCTGCGGTTGTAGGGTTTCCTTCGGCATCTTTATCAGTGCCAACGACGATACCTTCACCACCCCAAACGTCATTGATTTTTTGCAGCGTCGTAATTTTTGAAGCCGCCGGAAGACCTGTATGTTCTACTTTTGAAATCACGATAACTTTTTTGAAATCAAGATTGTCAATACTTTCGGGATGGTAATTAAGGCTCTTTTTTATCAAAACAGAATATAGAATTCCGTCGCCCATAATCTGGCTTACTTGTGCATGCGCTGTGATTTTATCGTTCTTTTTGAAGATCAGTTCCGGTTCTGTCCATGTTTCCATATAATAAATAAGATCGTCATTTCGAGAAAGCATATCACGCCCAATTAACGGATCAGCAGGCATATTGGCAGGATCTGTAATGGTCATTTCTTCTTTGATTTCGAGTTGCGACCCGTTTTCATCCAGAACGATAAACGAGAAATCGAATTTACCTTCGGGAGCATCGGCAGGGATATTAAAATGCTTGTGTACATTGGTGTTTTTAGCTCCTTTATATTCTATAAATGACAATTCGAACTTCCAGTCTTTAGTATAAGTTTCACCTTTTTTAGGAAGGATTTTGATTTGTACATCGGCAATTTTATCACCGGCAATTACATCAGCGTTGAAATGGAAATCGCGGCCAATTAAGGCGCGTTTGTTATTCGCAGTTCCAATCTCAACATTCGTGGCTGTTGGTTTAGAAACTTCGTTATTATCGTCGTTATCACAGGCTGTAAATACAGCGGCGACAACAAAAAACAGCAGCAATAATTTTGCTTTTTTCATAAGGAATTGGGGTTTGTTAATTGAATTCATATTAAATTGATTTATGTATTAAAAAGGGAATTTTCACAGATAGAATAATATTTCGGCTTGCTTCAGGAAGTTCAATCAGCCTGTAAAAACTGGTATGATTGAGGTATTTTGCATTGAATAAATTCTGAACCTGAAGGCTAATGATAAAATCCTGTTGTCCCGCTTTTGCTTTGGTTCCCATTGCGAGATTGAATACGTTGCTGCTAGCCGTTTTTCTTTCGGGAGGAACAATCTGATTTTGTTGTGCGGTATAGCGATAATCAAGCGAGAAATAAGTGTCATTTAAGCCTTTAATTTCGGGATTATATGTCAGTCCAAACAAAACCGAAGCAGGCGGAGAGAAGGGAAGTGTATAGCCTTTTTTGCTCCCTGATAATTGTTCTGAATACAGATATTCAGCCAAAATCTCGCCGCTTAAATTTTTCAGGAATTGGTAACGTGTTTGCAATTCTCCGCCATAACGCATGACTTTACTTTGCTCATATTCAAATACCTGATTTCCGGCTCCGTAATAAATATCATGCTGTGAAGTAGGATTCAGGTAAATGTAATTGGGGAAATAATTGAAAAACGGACTCAGCTGCACCGACCATTTGTTTTGCTGCCAATCGATACCAAGATCTAATTGATACGAACGTTCTGCCGATAAATTGGGATCTCCTTTTTCAAACCTGAAATAATGATAATCCACCCCGTTTGAGGCCAGTTCTTTGGCAATGGGCATTCTAAAACTTGTTCCCAGATTAGCTTTAAGCGATAATTGTCCCGGAGTATAATTAACACCCGCTGACCAGTTGAAACTGTTGAATGTTCTTGTCAGGTTTTCTGAACGTTTTAAATACTCAGAACGAGTCTCGCCATTTTCTGTAATTTCGCTTTGAAACCAATCTGTATATTGTTTCATTTCGATTCGCCCATAATCCAGACGTACTGCGCCATGAAGCAGCCATAAATCATTGAGCTGATATTTATCGTAAACAAATAATCCGGCATTCGATTGTTTGAAAGCGGGAATCAGGAAACTCCAGCCATTAATTGTATTTTGCTGCTGTTCGCCGTTTATACCCATTGTAATTTGATGTTTTTGTATCGAAAACTCATCTTTAATAGCTACAGAAAAAACTTCCTTATCATATTGCCTTTCGAGATCTTTTGGCGCATACATATCTTCAGGATAAAGCGGTGGCATATAGCCATGATTGACATAATGACTCCATTCGCGACGGAAATTTTGCTGAAAACCCAATTGTGTTTCCAGTTTATGAGTTCCTATTGAAAATGAAGTGGTATTACTCATTTTAGTATGCGTCACTTCCTGATAAGGCATTAGAATATCACGGCTCGATTTGTCATGAAGGTCGGTGTCAACATTTCTTGGCTCTAGTCCGTGGGCATTGGCAAAAAAGCCGCTTTTGGTGTAAATATTACTTATATAGAAAACCGATTTAAATCGATCAGTAACGTAACCAACACTTCCGTGTAAATCGATTTCTTTTCCTGCGGTATTACGCAAATGATTTTTGTACAACGGCACGGCATAGTTGTACACATGTACGGTATCAGTAGGAACGCGGTAATCGCCATATTCCATCGCGGTGATTCGGGTATCGAAAAACCATTTTTCATTGCGGCCAAATAAATTAAACGATCCTCCAAATTGTTCGTTGTTGCTTTTTCCTGTAAAATCAGCGATTCCGCCCAAAACATTTTTAGAAGGAAAGGGGACAGGTTTTATATTAATAGCGCTGCCAATAGCATCAGATCCGTATAGGAATGAAGATGGCCCTTTGATAATTTCAACCCGATTTACGGCATATTGATCGATTTCTAAACCATGATCAGCGCCCCATTGCTGGCCTTCGTGTTTGATACCATTTTCTACCACAATCACCTGATTAAAACTCATTCCGCGAATCAGGGGTTTTGAACCTCCTGAACCAATAGAAATGGTTTTAACACCCGGAAGTCTTTGCAGCGATTGCATCAGGCTTCCGCCGAGATTGCGCTGAATAAAACTGCTGTTAACGGTTTCGATATTCAGAGATTCTGTCTTTTTTCGGCGTGCTTCATAGCTATCTGTAATCACAACTTCTTGCAATTGTTTTGCTTCGGGTTTTAAGAAAATAGGAGGCAGGGCATTTGAATTTTTCTCCAACGAAAGTTTTACTTCATAAAGCGAATAACCGGAATAACTCACTGTTAATCTGTTAGAATTTTTAGGGATTTGAGGAAAGAAAAAATGCCCTTGTTGATCTGTAAGCATACTTATAGCAGAAGGATAAAGGGTAACGATAGCGCCATCCAACGGTTTATGGCCGTCGGAAAATACGCTGCCGGATACAAGAACAGATTGCGCTGCAGCTTTTGTAACTATAGCAAAACAGCAAAGCAGCAGGAAAAAAGTCCGTAATCGATTCGGTTTATTTTCGTTCATCAATTCATTATAAAATCTTAATACTTAAGCCTTTAATGGTCTGCCAGCCTTCTTTATCGGTCAGGCGGATCATAAAATGATAATCGCCCGGATCAATATCGGTTGGGATCGTGATTTCCTGCACAGCTTCGTAATTTTTTTGTCCATCTGGAATTGTAACTGAATTGATGTACAACATAGGATTCACAGGCTTTTTGATAGGATCTGCAAGACAATTATTAACTTCGGTACTGTGCGTGTGATGGTCAAAATTGTGATGAATGTCGAGACTGTATGATCCCAAAGCAGCATTGTCTGTAAATTTTGCCCTAAAAGTAATTTTTTGTCCGCGGGTGATTTCGCTGCATTGTATCGGGAATGCATTCGAAGCCGAATTATCGATTACAGGATATTCGGTATCAATTTCGTTGTTGTCGCTGCTGCATGACGACAGAGCAAAAACACTTAGTAAAGCGACGACAAGAATTTTAGTTGGCTTCATTTTGTTGATTTTAAAAGGATTCATATGTAAAAAATTGAGTTACAAAAAAGCAGTCTACTGCGCAGAAAATCGCAGGAAATGGCACTTTACGGCATAACAAGACGACGCAAAAATTTTAGATTTTTAGACTTTAGATTTTTAGATTGTGGAATGTGAAATGTAAAAAGCAGGCGTGCGAAGTGCTGATTCAATTAGATTATTGAATTTAATGTGGTAGAAAATAATGGTCATACTATTCTTTTCGATCTGATTATAGACAATGTAGTTTTATTCCCCGAAAGGGAAAATTTTACATATCCAAATAGTAAAACGTGTTTCTAAGCAAGTTGTTGCAAGAAAAAACTAATAGTAATGATTAAGAAAAGTGAATTGCTTTTCGAACTTAAATTAGATTCTAAAACATACAAACGCACATCAATTCATAAAAATGAAATGATTACTTTTTATAGTTCTAGACAATAGGAGGTGCCCTTAATGAGAATAAAGAGCCTTTGAAAAATGGAGAATATGATTTTGAATAAAAATGTACAAAATGGATTATTGTACTGTTTTTATAAAATTGAAAGGTTACAAATGAGAAAGTACCAACAGGGCTAAATTTAAAATGACAAATAGCACATTCTTCGTTTGAATGGTCGTGTACTTTAAATTCGGTTTTAGAAGAATAATTGTAATGCTGAATGCATTTATGCGCCGCATTATGATTCTGTATGTGTTCATACGAATGTATTGCCGGAAATAGTATAGCAAATACTACTAGTAGCGGCATAAAAAGATTTAATATTTTAAAATTCTTTTTCATTCAGATGAATCGATATTGATAATGCAATATTGTTGCAAATATAAAATTCTTATTTATAAATGCAACATTGTTTCATTAAAAAAGTAGTAAATAGTTAGAATAAAGAATATAGAGTAAAGAATACAGAATTAAGAATTAATATTGATTTTTAACATCAAAACTTAGACTTCAATCTGCTTAGTGTTTCCTGCGAAACGTTGATGTACGACGCCACAATTTTATTTGGTAAACGTTTTACAATCGTCGGATTTATTTTTAGTAAAAGCTGGTATCGTTCGAGAGCATCCATGGTGGTAAACGACATCAATCTGTTGGTATTATTGACATAAGCTCTTTCTAAATAGCGACAATAAAATTGCATCCATTCCGGGATGGTTTGAAGTAAGTGATTAAAATCTTCATGAGTAATATACAATAGTTCCGATTTTTCGATCACTTGTATATATTCTGCCGAAGGGGCTTTGGTAATAAAACTTACTAACGCCGTAGCAATTTGGTTTTCGAAAGCAATATATCGGGTTACATCTTTTCCTTCTTCATTGATATAATAGATTCTCAGGCAGCCTTTGCCCACAAAATAAGTATTCTGACTGGTTTGTCCCGCTGAAACCAATAGCTCATTTTTATCGTGTTTTAGGGGCTTAAAATAAGATAAAATCGTATTGAGGCTTTCATCAGAAACCTCAATACGATTTTTTATATAATCACCAAGTTGCTCGTATATCATTTGTTACTTATAATCTCTCACAAATTTGCGGTAATAAATAATATCCTCAATAGACAATACTACCAAATCGTGTTCTTCTGCAAAGCTAATGATTTTGTCAAGTTTGGCCATACTGCCATCTTCATTCATTAACTCACACAAAACAGCCTCTGGTTGTAAACCTGCTAATTTCATTAAATCTACACTGCCTTCTGTATGTCCGTTTCGTTCGAGAACTCCGTTGTTTTTGGCACGTAAAGGGAAAATATGTCCGGGTCTGGCTAAGTCTGAGGCTTTTGCATTTACAGCACTTGCCGCTTTAATAGTGGTAATGCGATCTACTGCCGAAACTCCGGTTGTCACGCCTTCTTTGGCTTCGATAGTTATGGTAAACGGAGTCTGAAAACTGCTTGTGTTTTCCTTAACCATATAAGGCAATTCGAGTTCATCTGCTTTTTCGTTAGACAGACAAAGGCAGACAATTCCGCTGCATTCGCGAATCATCAGAGCCATATCTTTAATGCTCATATGTTGTGCCGGAAATATCAAATCACCTTCATTTTCGCGGTCTTCATCATCGGTTAATAAAATTCCTTTTCCGTTTTGCAGATGTTGTAGCGCGTTTTCTACACGTTGTACGCTTGTTAAACCAAATTTTTCTAAAGGATATGGTAGTGTGCCGATCATTTTGTTTTGGATATTTTAAATTAATGAGCAGCAAATCTAGAATTGTTTAAGATGCAAAAGTTTGATGTAGGTCAATAAAATGAGCTATTCTAGTTGGTTATGAATTTTAACCACAAATTACGCAAATTTTCGCAAATTATTTTTTTATGATTGCGCATAGACATTAGACTTTAGTATTGTTTTTATTTTTTTTAAGCTTAAAGATTGTAAAAAGAAATTTGCGGAAATTTGTGTAATTTGTGGTTAACTATTTTTAGCATTACAAAAGAAATTTGTGGCAAAAAACTCTTAAATTAATTCTAAAAGTCTTTTAGTATCGATTACTTCTGCGAATTCGTTGTGCAAACTTGCCAGGGATATTTGATGTACTAATTCCGAATCGTATTTTTCGCCGTTGATGCCAATTCGGTCGAAGGTTGCTGTCGCGTCAGAAATTAAGTAGACATCATAACCAAAATTTCCCGCCATTCTTGCCGTTGTCGAGACGCAATGATTCGTTGTTAAGCCCACAATAACAAGTGTTTTGATATTGAGATTGTCTAATCTTTCTTTTAAATCAGTTCCTATAAAAGCGCTGTTGACATTTTTTGTAATCACAGGTTCTCCGGTAATAGGTTTTACTTCGTCTTTGATTTCGAATCCCGGATGCGAAGCGTGCAGTTTTGAATCCGGATGCAGAGAACTATGCACAATATGAAAAATGGGCAATTTTAATGTTCTCCATTGCCCGAGAATCTGAGCCATTTTGGTTTCGGCATCTTTATTATTTCGGTTTCCACCCCAATGGTTTTCTTCATTAAAACCCTTCTGAACATCAATTAAAATCAGGGCTGTATTTTGGTCTCTAAGTTTCATCTTTTTATAAATTAGATTGTTATAGGCAAATTTACCTTTCTATTAAAGATCAAAAAAGGACAAACGATAGTCGTTTTAAGACCAGCAGTTTTTGATTTCACTAGGTAAGGCGTCAAGATAACTTTCGAGAATAACCCTTAATTGTTTGGAGGTTTTATAACCGCATAAATGGGCAATATGTTCTATTTTATAATCAGAATTAAGGAGTAAACTTTTAGCCTTTTCGATCCGTAGTTTGGTTCGATATTCTGCGATGGTGATTCCGGTTTGTTTTTTGAAAATTCGTGTCAGGTTTCTGGGGCCAATGTGAATCAATTCGGCTAAAAAATCGATTGTAGACGTTTTTTCCAAATTCGAAATAATCCAATCCTGAATGATATGAATCTTTTCGTCGCGATGATTTCGGTTTTGCAAATACACGCTTTCCTGTTCGTCATTGCCATGCCTTCTTTTATAGACTACCAATTCTTTTGCAATCGTAGCTGCGGTTTCTTTGCCATGGCGCTGTTCGATGATATGCAGCGCAAGATCAATTCCCGTTATAATTCCGGCGCTCGTATAAATAGTTCCCGATTGGGTAAACAAAGTATTATTTTGAGTTTTGGCAAGCGGAAAATCTTTTTTGAGCTTATCTACCAATTTCCAGTGTGTCGTACATTCTTTATGGTCTAAAAGTCCGGCTTTCGCCAAAAGAAAAGCGCCTGAACAAATACTGCAAATTGTAGTTTGATTAGCATTTAATTGTTGAAGCCATTCAAAAAACAAAGCGTCTTCAGCATTCAGATCGATCTGGTGCGTACTGCTTCCCGAAATAAAAACAAGATCATTTTCTTTTGGATTTGTTTTAGAAAAATGGGTTAACGATGCAAACTCTAGCCCCGAAGATGAAACTACAGAAGACTGGCTGCTAATAAATTGAAGCTCATATTGAAATCCTAAACCAATTGCTTCCTGAAAAACTTCGACAACACCGCTTAAGTCAAGAAGTGTGACTTGTTTAGGAATGTAAAAATATATGATTGTTTTTGTCATTGGCACAATCTCTTGGCTATTTCATTTTGCATAACACAAAAATAAGCCATTAATTTCATTTTAAGCTTATTTGTAGTGGAGCGTTCCTTCTTTCTTAAAAAAATAAAAAAATATTTATGTAGGTAAAAGACTATTTATATGTAGATATAATACAAGTGTGTAAAAGTAAATTAAACTCAATATTATCAATGATTTAAGTGTATTAATAGCTATTTTTTAAACAAATTGATAATCTTATTGATAAAATGTTAAGTTAATCAAAGCTAATTCTTCATTCCAATTTATTTAAGCGTACATTTGAATCTAACGCGACCCAATGATGAATACTCAAAAGAATATAAAGATTTTACTTACCGATGATGATGAAGACGATAGAGATTTTTTTGCAGAAGCTCTGGAAGATCTTGATCTCGATTATCCAATCGAATTTTGTAAAAATGGTGTAGAACTTCTCGATCGTCTTTATGATACCAGTTTGGGTATTCCGGATATCATTTTCTTAGACCTGAATATGCCTATTTTATCCGGTTTTGAGACCTTACAGCAAATTCGCGAAGATGCTAAGTTTAAAGATATTCCGGTTATTGCTATTTACTCAACATCTGCAACTGCAGATGGTGTCAAAAGCACTTTCGGATTAGGTGCGAACGCTTACGTGGTAAAACCTATTGCTTTTAGTGATTTAAAGAAATTATTAAAAAAGGTGATCGAAACAGATTGGAAAGAAAAATTAGCAGATGCAAAAATTGAATCTTTCGTTATTACAGTTTAGTAAAAAAATATGCAGTTTTAATATTATGCATTGATTTATAATTACTTAAATATTTAAAAATTGAAATCATGCATAAGCAAAAGAACAATTTACCCAAGGCTACCCGCCAGGATTTTCCCATAGTTGGTATTGGTGCTTCTGCAGGAGGATTAGAGGCTTTTAGACAATTTATTGAAGCCATTCCTGCTGATTCTGAAATGGCCTACGTCATTGTGCAGCATTTGCATCCGCTGCATGACAGTATGCTTACAGAGCTGCTTTCGCGTGTTTCCAAAATTCCAATAAACGAAATTACCGATGATATTCATTTGGCTCCCAATACTATATATGTTATTCCGGAGAATAAAATGCTTACTTCTTTTGATGGTGTTTTAAAATTGAACCCAAGAGAAAAGGACACTAAAAATCAGGCAATAGATGTGTTTTTTAATTCATTGGCGGAGGTGCATCTTGACCTTGCCTATGGCGTATTGCTTTCAGGAAACGGATCTGACGGAACAATTGGTCTTAAAGCGATCAAAAAACACGGCGGAATTACTTTTGCCCAGGATATTGAAGCGGCTAACAACGAAATGCCTCAAAACGCTATTAATGCCGGAGTAGTAGATTATGTGCTATCGCCAGGTAAGATTGTACAGAAATTGATCGAACTATCAAAAGCCAGAGATCAGATTAGCGAAGAAAACGATCCCGATGACGAAGAAGTATTTCAGGAAATTATCAAAATTTTACGCCATCATAGCGGTGTAGATTTTACTTATTACAAACAAACTACCATACGTAGACGCATTGCTAGAAGAATGGCTTTGAATAAAATCGTAAGTTTAAGAGATTATCTAAAAGTACTTCAGGGCGATAAACTGGCGCCAGAAGATTTGTTCAACGATTTATTGATTCCTGTGACTGAATTTTTTAGAGATACCAAGATATTTCAAATAATGAGAGAAAAAGTTTTTCCCTTATTAACCAACAGAATAACCGAAGGAAACGCCATACGTATCTGGATTGCAGGATGTTCTACAGGAGAAGAAGCCTATACTTTGGCAATTGCGCTTCATGAGTTTTTAGGCGAAAATCTGGAGGGAAAAGAAATTCAGATTTTTGCTTCGGATATTTCTGAAGTGGCGATAGCCAAAGCACGAATTGGGTTTTACAGAAAATCGCAAATGCGAAATGTTTCTGAAACCATCCTGACCAAATATTTTACCGCCAATACAAACGGTTACAAAATTAAAAGTCAAATTAGGGATTTATGCATTTTTGCAGTACATAATTTTCTAACTGATCCGCCTTTTGCCAAAATGGATCTGATTACGTGTCGAAATGTATTCATTTACATGGATTCGTTTTTGCAGAAAAAATCGCTGGCTACTTTTCATTACGCCTTAAAAGAAAACGGATTTTTACTTTTAGGAAAATCAGAAACTGCTGTTCCTGCCGCTGAACTTTTTCAGCCATTCGAGAAAGCGGGAAAAATTTATACCCGTAAACAGGTTTCAGGCCGATTGGTACATTCCGGTATGGGAGGCAATGATAAATTGAAAACCTTAAAAGCCGATATTCAACGAAAAGAAATCGTCAAAGAAGACTTTAGAAAAAGCGCCGAAGCACTCTTGATTTCTAAATATACTCCTGCCAGTGTTATTGTAAACGAGCAAATGGACATTGTACATATAAATGCTTCTATATCCGAATTTATTGAACTTTCGACAGGAAAACCTACGTTTAATTTGCTAAAAATGACCAAGGAAGGTTTGGCATTTGAACTACGAAATACCTGGCATAAAGCCAAAGAAACGGGAGCTTTGGTCAAAAAAGAAGGAATTCAGGTTAAAAATAAAGGCACTATTAGCGAAGTTTCTATTGAAATTCATCCCTTAGAAGATACTTCAGAACCTTACTTTTTGGTTTTGTTTTATAAAACCGTTGTTCGAAAAGAAGATGTAATTTCGAATCAGTTTACGGCAGAAGAACTACGCGAAAATACTAATTTGAGAAGGATTGCGCAACTCGAGAAAGAACTGGCCAAAATTCATGACGATGTAAACGCCATTAGCGAAGAGCAGGAAGCATCTAACGAAGAACTGCAAAGCGCCAATGAGGAATTATTGAGTGGGAGCGAGGAACTGCAAAGTCTGAATGAAGAACTGGAAACCTCAAAAGAAGAATTGCAATCCAGTAACGAAGAGCTTTTGCAGATTAATCAGGAACTCCTGAACAAACAACAGCAAATAAATATATCTAAAAATTATACTGAGGCCATTGTAGCGACTCTTAGAGAACCTATTGTAGTGCTGGACACCAATTTAAGGATAAAAAATATCAACAGGGCATTTTCTAAAAAATACAATATTACCAAGGAAGAAGCCACCGGAAAACTAATTTACGAAATACAAAATCATCTTTTTGATAATATCCCGATGCGTGCCATGCTCGAAAAAGTATTGCCCGAAAAAACGCAGCTTGATGATTATCAGATCTCGGTAAATTTATTGCCTTACGGCGAAAGTGTCATGCTTTTAAATGCCAGACAAGTAACCAATGAAACCAGTAAAGAACAATTGATTTTACTGGCAATTGAAGATATTACCGAACGCAGAATTATCGAAAAAAGACTGCAGGTATTATCAAGTGGTTTTGAAGCAAAAGTAGAGGAACGCACTACCGATTTGCTTACAGCGAATCAAGAACTCGAAAGTTCTGTTAAGAATTTGCACGGCGCTAATGTGCAGCTGCAGGAATATGCCTATGTGGCCAGTCATGATTTGCAGGAACCTTTGCGTAAAATATTGATGTTCATAAGCCGATTGCTGGAAATGAATGAAGATTTTTCTGCTGAAGCTCTTACTCTAGTCGAAAAAATCAGCAAATCTTCGATAAGAATGAATACGCTCATTAAAGATTTACTGGCTTATTCTTATCTTAACAACCCTGACAGACTGTTTGCAGTAACAGATCTAAATGTTATTATAGCTGATATTCTGGTTGATTTTGAGTTAATGATTGAAGAACGCGATCTTGAGATAAAAGTAGGTGAATTGCCTGTTATCAATGCGATTCCGCTACAGATGAACCAGCTTTTTTATAATTTAATAAGCAATGCTCTTAAGTTCTATAAAAACGACGGTTCAAGCTCTAAAGTCGAAATCAATTCGCATAAAATGACTGCCAGTGAGATTAAAAAATTTCCAACCTTGGATCCTACTTTAACCTACTGCGAAATCATCATAAAAGACAACGGCATAGGTTTTAACAAACAATACGAGAATAAAATTTTTACCATTTTCCAAAGGTTACACAACAACGAAGTTTACACCGGAACCGGAATTGGCCTCGCCATTGGCAAAAAAATCGTAGAAAACCACAAAGGCATTATTTTCTCAAAAGCCGAAGAAAATATTGGCGCTGAGTTTCATATTATTTTGCCGGTTTAAGAGTTTACAATTTATTTAATTAATGAAAAGACGATATGCTGAAAGGTATATTGTCTTTTTTTTAATCTATTTTACCATGTAATAACAGTCATTCACTAAAACCCGTATTTATACGTATTGCTTAATCTTTCTTTATTGTTATATATTTCAAAACCCTATCGCCCGCGATATTAATATTACCAAGACACAATAGTGCATATTTGCAATTCGTGCCCGCAAAGGATATCACAATATAGTAAGAACGATAATCTAAAATCACTTTAATATTGGAACAGGCACGGATTGCAAATTATAAATTTGCGAAACCTGTTGCTCTGAAAGAGCCTCAGCAATAGCATGGTGAGAAGCACTACGAATAAAAAACGATTGTAATTTTAAGCCCTGAAAGGGCGGAAGCCTAATTTCAAAAAGCACATTTACTTTACATGATGTTCTCCTGGAAAACACCTTTTTCTTTGCCTCTTTATGCTCTATTTTCTTTTGCCCTTTCAAGGCAATTTCCACTTTTGATTTAATTCGTAGTGCGTTGCACTACGCTATTGCTTTTAGGACTTTCAGCCCATTTTTAAAAGTTTGGCACACTCATGATTGCAAATCCGCGCTATATTTACGTTTAGCATTCCTTTTTGCAGAAGCGTTATTCCTTTTATTTTTTTTCTTTAGAAAAATAAAAGATATAGTCCCGTCCCGAAGTTTCGGGATCGGGCAATGTCATTAAGTTAAGCTTTAAAAGAATAAAAATTATTGCAAATCAAATCCGCTTTTATCCGCGTTTTTACGAAGTAAATCTGTTTTATCCGTGTCAAAATTAGACGCTGATTGTACTGTCCCAAGACTTCGGGAGCTAAAGCGAAAACGCTGATAAAACGGATTTTTCTAATTGCTTTCTTGATTAACTGTTAAGTGATTTTATAGATTTCTCCTTAACTTAATGACATTGAGCTTCGGGAGCTGGATAAAGCTCCTAATAAAACCCACAAG
>NZ_CP045928.1:2685698-2697743 GCF_009664855.1 Flavobacterium sp. SLB02 | reverse complement strand
AAAAACGATTATAATTTTAAGCCCTGTAAGGGTGCAAGGCTAATTTCAAAAAGCACGTTTAACATATTTTGTATGATATTCGCGTAGAAAACATCTTTTTCTTTGAATCTTTTTTCTCAATTTTCTTTTGCCCTTTCAGGGCAATTTCCACTTTTGATTTAATTCGTAGTGCCTTGCACTACGCTACTGCTTTTAGGGCTTTGAGCCCATTTTAAATTATGGCGCCCCGCTCGTGAACGCAAAGTTATTACAAAGTAGTTCAAAACAAAAAACGCTCCGGATTTCTCTGAAACTTTTATCTAATAGCGGAAAGCATTCAAATATTTAACCTCATTATCTTGGATTACTACAATATTTGAGCATGCTCATCTTAATTTTTTCTCTGTTTTTTGTTTGTATAGCTACTCGTAATAGATGTCAACAAGCATCAATCAAATTAAAAGTCCTTTTGATAATTTGCAGTGAAAAAAAGATATATTTTTTTGCTAATATTCTCTTAATAAAAAACTAGTAAGTCTAATATTCTATAATTTAGCTATCGTTAGAAAATTAAGATCTTTGTAAACAAATTCCAAAACCAAATGAAAAAAATCCTCATTTTATTGTTTATTACCTTTATTAATAATTCTTTTTCTCAAAACGGAAAAGTGTATTTAAAAGACTCCAAATTTAATATTGGAAAGGAAAATACTTATATTTATGAACCTCCCACAGGGATCGAAATTCCCGACCAATCAAAAGCCAGAATAATCTACGCAGCTAATAACGAAGATGGTATTGAATTTAAAAAATTAGTCAAAAAGAATAAATTTTACGAGTTTGCAATAAAAGTACCGGATTCTTCCAGAACGATTTTGTTAACGATCAATAATGATCAAAAAGTAATCGATGACAATAGTGAGAAAGGATATTCTGTACTTTTAAGAACTCAAAACAAGACTGAATTAAGTAAAACGTTGGCCAATGAAATTTCTATGAGAAATTTTGGCTTTTTTGGTTTAAAACTAAAAACTGATAATAAACCTGAAATCATGGTGGCTGACTACGAGGCTTTGTTTGCAAAATATCCAAATTTAAAAAATGATAAATCTTTTTATCAGTATCTTGTTCAAAAAGAACGAATAAATAAAGATAAAACCAAACCAGAATTTTTAGCTTTCGCCCAAAAATGCATCAAGAAAAATACTGAAGAATATTTAATATTGGCTTCAAATATTTACGAGAGAACCGAAATGGTAAAAGAAAAAGAAATACTGGATCAGAAAATTTTAAAAAAATATCCTGGTGGCGAACTCGAAAAGACGAAATTTCTTCATGAATTTTTCTCTAATCCAAATAAAACCGAAGCGTCTGTTTTAGCAAGCATGAATACCGTAAAAACAAAGTATCACGATACTTCTGAAAATACATTATTTACTTTCAAATACTTTTTAATGAATATTTACCTTCAGAACAGAGATCTTGAAAAA
Source organism: Flavobacterium sp. SLB02 (assembly GCF_009664855.1). GTDB lineage: Bacteria > Bacteroidota > Bacteroidia > Flavobacteriales > Flavobacteriaceae > Flavobacterium. The sequence goes on along the minus strand of NZ_CP045928.1, from coordinate 2,696,274 downwards.
ATAATTAATTTAGAAAATACCTTAAAAAATAAAGTCGCAATTACATCGAGTTACAATCAAACTGCATGGGAATTGTCTGGCCAGGATTTAACAACACCCGCAAAGGATATTGAATTTGCCGAAAAAATTTCAAAAAGATCTCTGGACATTCTTGACGAAAATCAAAAAATAGCTAGTAATCCTGACTATAAAGGGATGTATAATATGTTTGCAGATACTTATGCATTGATCTTGTACAAACAAGGTGATTATGACGGAGCTTTTAAATATCAGGAAATTGTTAGAGGATTCAATGGTTTTGATTCCGGTGGAAAAGAACGTTATTTAGCCTATATGCAAAAGGTAAAAAGTAGAGATGAGGTCAATAAATATATTGAAAACGAAATCAACAATGACCAACTTGTTCCTGCTGCATTTTTATCTACATTAAAAACGAATTATACTGCACAAAATATTCCGCTGGATCAATATGAAAAACTAAAGCAAAAAGCCGAATTACTTACCAAAACCAAAATGGAAGAACAGGTTATTGCAAGATTTGGAAGTGCAACAGCTTCAAATTTCTCGCTTAAAAATCTGGAAGGAAAACAAGTCAATCTTTCTGATTACAAAGGAAAAATAGTGATTCTTGATTTTTGGGCAACCTGGTGCGGACCATGCAAAGCTTCTTTTCCTAAAATGCAGGAATTAGTGAGTAAATACAAAGGTAGAGATGTAGAGTTTTTGTTTGTCAATACTTTTGAAAAAGGAAAAGAAGAAGACACTTTCAAAAAAGTCAATACTTATATCTCAGATAAAAAATACAGTTTCAACGTTATATTCGATTATAAAACTGATGTAGCTTCTAACTACAAAATTGAGGCTATCCCAACAAAAATACTCATAGATAAAAACGGAAAAATTATTACCGGTGATGCTTCAGATTCAACTCTTATCGATTTAATTGACCAGCAATTGAATTAAAATTTAAACCGCTTCCCGAAAATTTTTTATGAAAAGTTATACAAATGTGATCTGACTCCGCACCCGTAATCTGATTCATGGCAACAAAGTAAATATAAAATCCAATATTAAATAAGGTTATTAAGTTAAATACAAATATCCATAGACAAAATGAATCAACAAAAAATTGAACAAATTAAGTCGATACTAAAACAATGGAATCCTCTAGGAAATGCTGAACATAGCATTCAAGATTTAAATGACTATGAAACGGAGGTTGACGATATCATTTTTAATCTTGAAATAGATTATGACTTTCCAGAAAAAAGTGTTACCAAAAAACAGTTATCTAAAACTGTCAAAGAAGTCCTGAATCAAGCTTTTGACTTGTACTTGACCAACTCAGAATGTGATGCTCCTTCAGAAGAAATATTGGAGGTTCTGAACCAGAGATAAAAGCACGCCAGATAACATAGATGCTACAACAGATTTGGGCAATCGGCTTAATGAAAAGTTGGTTTTGTATTTGTTATGATTTAGCAAATCCGAAGAATGGGTTTAATTTATTTTTAAACGCTGTAGTCCTCTGACGTTGGGTGCACAACAACTCCAGAAGGACTTATTAAGGACTCGAAACAATTTTCCTTGAACACACTGATAGTTTGTGTTTTTTAATTAAAAAAGATTTTTAGAAACACAAAAAAGCCTGAGAAATCTAGATTTCTCAGGCTTTTACTTTGTCTTAGTAGCGGGAAGCATTCAAATATCTAACCAGTTTATAGATGATTATTATAGTAGTATAGCATGGGTGTTATAATTTTAAAATATTACAATAATTGTTTTATTTCGAATACAAACAACCCACATTTATTTTGTCCTTTGAAAAAGAAATAATACCACACAATATACTTATTGATGTGTTAAAACTTTTTAAAGGATCTGTTGTTTAGTTTATGGACGATTTTACTACATTAATTAATATAACAAACCAAATAACCACAAAGGAATGGTGTTCTCAATTCCAAAAGCAATTTGATCTTGCACTATGTAGGCGTTATTTAAACCAGCTATTTGCGCTTTACTTTTGTTTTTTCCTCCAATCTCAAAAACATATTTTTCGTTTACTGTAAAATCAGCTTTGTCATGGTAAGTTACACGATGATTCTGTCTTAATTGGTTCAGGAAAAAAGTTTCTCTCACATTGCCTATGTTGGGTTCTTCTGGACTTAAGGCATATATAAAGTTGGTATTTTCAAGATAAATTTTTTCTGGTTTTTGCAATGAACTCACGCCAAACTGATTTTTGTAAATTGTATTGATTACACTTGCATCAGCAAGATGTAAAAGATTGTCTATAATTGTTTTTCTAGTAACCTGAATTTTATTAGCCAAAGCCGAAACATTTGGTTTAAAAGGGACTGATTGACTTATTATATAAAGCAACTGTTTAATTTTGAAAATCAAATTTGTATCTGTACGGCGCAATAAAGGCAGTTCAATTTCTAATATCATATTGATTACTTCCTGTAATTGCTTATAATACAAATTAGAGTTTTCCTGATAGAAAGGATAATATCCCACCCGTAAATATTTTTCAAACAAGGGTAAAGCTTTGAACCGTGAATCAAGTTGAAGCGCAATTTGGGTGTGATTATTTAGTAGGTCTTCTAAAGTTAGTGAAGTGATTTCAATTCGATGTCTAAAGCTTAAATATTCACGAAACGACAAACCTTGCATCTCAAAAACTAAAGCACGACGACTAAGGTCAGCACGAGAATTTAATATTTCAAGCAAGGAAGAACCCGTGAAAGCTACTTTTAAGTTAGGGTAATTATCGTAGATGTTTTTCAATTCAACAGACCAGTCCGGATATTTATGAACTTCATCTACAAATAAATGCACTCCGCCTTGATTTACAAAATCTTCAACCAAATCACTCAAACGATTGTCTGAAAAATAAATATTATCCAATGATACATACAGGGCTTGGCTTGAAAGACCATAATTTTTTTTGATGTATTGCAAAAAAATAGTCGTTTTTCCCACACCCCTGGCTCCTTTTATACCCAATAAGCGCTGATCCCACGGAAGTTGATTCAATAAGTAACGCTCAAATTTGAACTGAGATTGGTTTACCAAACTAATATGTCTTTGGAATAAGGCTTTCATTTTTAAAAATGTATTTTTTATAATACAAAAATAGTAAAAAATGTATTCTGTAAAGTGCAAAATAAGAATATTTTGTGTTTTTAAAAACGCAAAATTGAAAATGGTTCATTTAAAAGCTTTCTAACAGGTTTTTGTATTGATCCTATATAAACAGTCAAATAACCTTAAATAAAAAAAGGGACAAAGAAGAATATTTCTTCTTTGTCCCAAGTAGTAGCCTAATGGGACAATTCTCGAACCATTTTATGAATGATATAAAGATATTGAAAGGGCAAAATGATTAATTTAAAATTTTTAATTTTCCATTAAATAATGAGTGAATATATTTATGATATAGTTAGATAAATAGGAAAAAAAAGTTCAAGAAATTCTCAGAATGTTGCTGTTAATTTTACCTATAATGTTTAATACTGTTGATCTTTAAAGTGCTAAAAATAAGAAAGAAGCAAGGAGAATATTAAAATATAATACAATAGTTGTATATTTGTAAAATGAGACCAAAAGTCAACATAGTGGACATTTTTCCTAAATATTTATTTTGGGATATGGATTATAATAAGCTTGATGTTGAAAATCATAAAGCTATTATAATTCCAAGGGCCTTGTATGCCACTACTGCCGAAACTTTCGAAGCAGATATTCAGCTTTTAGAAAGATTCTATACTTCTTCTGATATTGTAAAATATCTAAAACAGACAAAAGAGAATATAAGTAATAAGGTATGTCTGAGTGTTGCTGATCGATATCACGTGAAGCCTTTTCAGCGTTTTGTACTGCCAATTTAATATAAAAGTCTCCTGACTTTTACTGATCGGGTTAAAACAAAAAGCTCCAGATTTCTCTGAAGCTTTTGTCTTAGTAACGGGAAGCATTCAATTATCTAACCACTTTATTGAAGATTATTATATGATTATTGCACTTGCATCTTAAAATATTTGTCGGATAATCTTTAGCTTTTTTGGAAATCATTTATGGATAACAATTGTAATAAAGGAGCTTATAAAGCGCCTTCATCAGCAAAGGAGTAATATGATTGGGAAGTTATAATTAATGAATCCAGTAATGTGATTCAGAAAAAAGTTTGCAAAGTGTATTAAAATAAGCTCTCAAAAAAGTTGGCATAACAAAACCTGTAAGTTTACATTGGTTGCGCCATAGTTTCGCTACACATTTACTTGAAAGCGGAACTGATTTAAGGTATATTCAAGAATTATTAGGCCATCAAAGCAGTAAGACCACCGAAATTTATACACATGTTAGTACGAAAAGTATTCAACAAACAAAAAGTCCGTTTGATGGTTATGAAATAAAAATCCTATTTTTGAAAATAAATAACACTGACAATTGTCAGACAAAGCGACCCAATTTAGGGTGTATAAGTCGGACGTAGTCAGACATATATACAAGTTATGCACCATATTAGAAAAGAACAATGACCGACATAAAAGAAATAGCAAACGATATTTATAGTAAAGAGAACACAAAATCTCATCGTGACCTCATTCATAATTTTGAGCGACACCAAAAGACAATCGAAACTATAGACTATAAAGCAACTGTAGATTCTTATGACATCTATTCTCAACTAATTGCTGATTATGGAATTGCTCTTGCAGAAACTCAGAGTTATAGAAAAGCTATTCCTTCAATTGATAAAGCACTTAATCTTCTCGAAAATAATACAAAATTCACAGCAGAGACTTTATCAAACGTAAAGTTTTATGAAACCTTGATATTCAATCGTGGAATTTGTAATTATTACCTTGACAAATTCGAATTGGCACGACCTGACTTTGAATTATTAGTAAAACTTTATCCAGACAATGACAATTATCCAAAGTGGACTAATGCGATTGAAAATAGAAAGTTGAATCGCTTGAAAAATGTTTTATGGTATTTTGTTGCGGGTTCAGTATTAATTGAATCATTTTATAACAAGACGACATTAATTAAAGACTTAACACTTGGAATCGGAATGCTTTCATTGTTGGGGGCAATTATTTTGGAAACAATGATGTATATCAGAAAGAGAAAATACGGTGCATAACAGCCGTTTGGCAAGATTGGGGTTTTAGGCTAATGGAAAGTTAGTTTTGTATTTGGAAAATTTGTGTTTAACCCAAAAATCTCGCATCTTTAATCCCCAACCTCGCCAAGCGCCAGAACGTTGGCAGTAATTATGAAAAAACACATAACACATATATTAGTTTTATTTCTTTGGACAGGATTTATATCTGCCCAAAACAATAATCAAACTATTGATTACAATAAGCTGTTGAAATACAAAGTAGATGAAAATAGATTTAATTTTGGTTGGCTGAAAAACGTATTCAGCGGTATACCTTGCTTTAGAGATTACACAGAAGACAAGACAGAGATGCAACTCATCGATCCTAAGACTGATTCTATAATTTACAAATCGACTGAACCAGAAATAAATGGATTAAAAATAATACCTGAAAAAATATCTTTAGATAAAAAAGTACGAAAATTTCAAATCAAAGGGCAAATAACAGGTGGATGGGAAAGTGTAATACCTCTTGAATTTGAAATTTATATTGGACACAGAAAAGATACTATCTCAAATATTACACTGTCACCAAATTTGCATGGAGATGTTTATTATAATGGTAAAAAAGTAGACTCTACAATTGTAGTTGATGTAGTACCCTCATTTTATATGACGAATATTAAAAAATTTGTAGCGTATAGAAGTGTGCAAAACTTACCTAACTCGTCATATAAACAAATGCTTTTTGACATTGAGGCAGTAATTGATGAAAAAAGTATTTTGGTTTTTGGTTTATCATCTAGATATGCGGAAATATTTGAAATTGGCAAATTACTAACAGAATAAAATAACTACTGCCAACACACGCTACAAGCAATTTGGGGATTTGTCTTAATGGAAAGATTGGTTTTGTATTTGGAAGATTTGGCCAATCCGAAAATAGGGCTTAATTTAACCCCAAACTGCTTGTAGCGCGAGAACGTTATGGGCAATTCCCAGTATTGTGATAAAAAATAAAATGAATAAGTTCAAGACAATTGATGACAAACTGTACAGTTTTGCAATAAAACTTAATGCAACTTTGTCGAAAGACAGGCCACATTTTCCAAGAGAAATGGTAACCTTTGAGGAAAGAAGAATTGATTGGTGTGAGAATCAAATTAAAAAAGCAATTATTATTCAGCCAACATTTACAGCAAAAGGTGTTGATTCATCTCTTTGGAATTTTATAAATATTGCTTGGATTGAACAAAACGGAATCGCGGTCAAACCTGGATGGCAGAGTTGCTTAATCGATAAAAAAGATTTTAGCGATATTGAAAAACAAATTGACCAATTACTTACTAAATCTGAACAGAATTTAAAAAGTATAGAAATTAAGGATGTAATATAAGTGCCCATAACAGTCACTCCTATAACGGATTTGGGCATTTGGCTTAATGATAAGATGGTTTTGTATTTGAAATATTTGGCAAGTCCGAAGAATGGGCTTAATTTAGTCCCAAACCCGCTGTAGTGCCAGAACGTTGGTGGCAAGGCTACCGAAACGTGAGATAAAAATATAGAATGACAAGCTATTTTGTCAAGATTAAGAAGATTATCATCAACAAAATGAAAAAAATATTTACAATCTTATTTTTTATTATAATCTGTAAACTAAATGCACAAATTAGAATAGTTTGTGATGATGTTAAATTAGCTAGTAAACCACTATGTGAAGTATCTTATGTAAAAGCAATTGAAAAAAGAATTGGAGGAAAATTTGAAGCGTGTGAATTTAAACTTAGAAATGAATTGTTGGTCGAAACAGATATACATCCATTCGTTTATTCACTTTATATTGCTTATGCTGATCATCGACCTATAAGTATAAGTCCTGATATGATTTGGTTGTTGATATGTCAAGGATTTTCCACTCACGTAAATAATAATACTGAAAAATTAAGAACTAAATTTGTTTCATTTGACGAAAAAAAGAAATTAATTGTAAAGACACAACCAATAAGCGATAAGTTTATAAAAGGCAGTATAAATTCTCCTTGGCCATTAGCTTTTCCTATTATGGCAGATTCAATTTCTAAATACGTTAAAGCTGATATACATAATTTATATGTTCAATCATTTAGTACTACAACTTCAGCAGAAAAGGCAGCTTACGAAATAGCATTATTAGATGTAATGAGCGGATACTTCGAATATGAATACGCTACGGCTTGCGGAATTCCAGAAATTAATATTGAGGGTACAAAAGAAGATTGGCAAAAAATAAAAACAAACATAAAAAGTTTTAAAGGATATGGTATAGATAAGTGGATAAATTCACTTGAACCAATTATTCAACAATTCATAAATGCAAGTGAAAATAAAATTGACAATAATTTTTGGTCAAACATTTTTAAAAGAAAATATGAAAGTGGTGGACCATATATAACAGGCTGGGTCATTAAATTTTTCCCATACATAAGTGAAGGAAATCAAAAAATGATTAAAAATCCTTATATAGAAAGAGAGCCAAAAGAATTTATGGAAGGACTAGAAACTAATCAGTTTAACAACGGACTATCTAAAGCAAATTTTATTTGGAATTATTTTGGCAATGAATATGAAATGGAATTTTTGGCTGGTTTTGTTGGAATAAAACAAGATAAAAAATCTTTAACTTTAAGACCTGAAATAGGTTGGTTAGTAAAAGACAAAAAAGATATCATCAAAACTAAGTTAATTGGTATAAAAAACTATAGTGAAATAGAAGAAAAATTCAAGGCAAATTGGAAAACATATTCAGTAGTATTTATAGGCATATTTCTATTCGGGCTTTTTATATTTTATAAATCAAGAAAAAAATAAAAGCAAATAATAAACTAGAACATCAAGATAAAAAAAGCCCAGCCACCAACACACGCTACAAGCAATTTGGGCATTAGGCTTAATGGAAAAATTGGTTTGTATTTGGAAGATCAGGCAATCCAAAAAATAACGCTTATTTAATCCCAAACTGCTTGTAGCGCGAGAACGTTATGCACAATGCAAAACCACAGTAACTAAATGATATGAAAAAAACTATACTATTTGAATTTTTATATTTTTTGTTGAGTTTAATAATCGGGTTATTTGGAATAGCTTTCCTTAGTAGAATTACATATTCTAAAACCCTTTTTATCATCCCCGTTTTTGGTAATAACATACAAATGACAGCTGGATTAATGTTATCTTTCTTTTGGTTAGTTTCATTGTTTATATTGACATTAGTTAGACAGTTTAAGCAAAAATTCAAAAACCTTTTTCATAATTTAATTTTGCTGATAGCTGGTTTAGCCTTGACTTACTTCTTCTTGAATTTTATTGATATTGCTCAAAATATGAAGAATGTGTTTGAAAAAGAACTTCCAGCTGAAAAAATAACAGGTTTAAATTATGAAATAGCTTTGTTTTCTTTTCTTCAAATATTAGTTATAATAACTGTGATAAAAGCTGTAATTAATTCTACACTGAAAGTAAAAAAACACTGCACATAACAGCTACAACGGATTTGGGTAATAGGCTTAATGGGAAGTTGGTTTTGTATTTGGAAGATTTGGCAAATCCGAAGAATGAGTTTAATTTAGTCCCAAACCCGCTGTAGTACCAGAACGTTAGCAACCATTAATTTCGAACTCGTATGAAAAAGACATTTTTGATTATAATGATTATTTTTATTAGTTGTAAAAAAAGTGCAACAGAATTTGAGTTTAAAACAAAAGATCGAAATATTTCAAATAATGTTAGTTTGTTAAATCAAAAATGTGAAGAGTTATTTCTTAAAAGTTTTTCAGAAAAAGAATTCGAAAAATATTTCAAACTTAACTCTAAAGAAACTTATTTACGATGTGGAGAAAATAAATTTCGGCTAAATGATTCTGTAAATTGTAAGCCAAACTTTTATAGAATTTCCTATGATTTTAGTTTTGAAAATAAATTCCAAGAAACAATCGAAATTGATTTTGATTCTTTGAATAGGCAAATTAATATAAATACAGATTTACTGAAAGGTTTGCGTAGGTTTGCAGAAAATAAAATTAAAATAAATAGACAAACGGCTTTAGAGATCGCAAGGAAATATGAAATTTCAGGAGAAAATATAAACATATTCTTTAAGATTTATAAATATCCCAAATCAAGTCCGAAATACAAATCAAAAAATTCTATTCTTTATTACTGGGAAATAACCAACGAATGTAACCATTGCAATTCAATATCAATCGATGCAGAAAGTGGAAATGTATTTGAAGAACGAAAATCTGAATACGTATATTAACGGTTGCTAACAGCCGTTTGGCCAGATTGGGTTTTTAGGCTGAATTTAAAGATAGTTTTGTGTTTGTAAAATTGTGTTCGACCGAAAAATCCCGCATCTTTAATCCCCAACCTCGCCAAGCGCCAGAACTTTAGCGGTTATGCTAAAAAAAATAACGATGAAGAAACAAATTTATTTATTATTGGCATTAATGATTTGTCTGACATCTTGTAGCCAAAATGTACCTTCAAGTCTTGACGAATCCTTACATTATTTTGAGAAAAACTGGACTGAAAGTGCTAAAAATTCATTCAAAAGCAAACCTGAAAATGAAGCTGTAACAGAATTGCATATGACAGTTGGAATGTGGATAAGAAATAATTGGATAAGAAATGGAAACGAATCAATTGTAAAAGAATGTAACACAATTGGTATCTATCATCCAGACGATATTTCTTCAATAATTTTAACATCACTACATCGAAAATTAAATCATAAAGATTTAAATCTTGAAAAACAAGCTCAACATTATATTGATTATTGGAAACCAATAATTGAGAATGATGAAAAGTCAAAAACAATAGCTATTGAAAACTACAAGAAATACAAAGTTGGAGACAAAATAAATATTTATTATCCTGTGTACACTCATAACGGTGAAAGTATGGCAGTTATAAATGAAAACAGTAAGGATTGGATTTATAATGCTAAAAATGATTTAAAAATAACTGGGATAATTAAAGAGAAATATTTCATAAATAGTGAAACAAATGTTTTCTTTAAAATAGAAATAACAGAAAAGAGTAAAGAGAATATTAAAGTGTTAATGGAAGATATGAAAATTGGAAACACATACAATTTTCAATTAGACAAATTAACTATCAACTAAAAACACAACCGCTAACAACTACTACAACGGATTTGGGCAATTGGCTTAATGGAAAGTTGGTTTTGTATTGGTATGATTTGGCAAATCCGAAGAATGGGCTTAATTTAGTCCCAAACCCGCTGTAGTGCCAGAACGTCAGGCTGTGAAAAAACTAAGTCAAAAAGAGAAACTATTTGGATCCCTGTCGGAGAAAAATTTCGTACAGCCAATTCTCAGAGGATCATTTTTAGTTTTTTCACAGACTGACGTTGTAGGCAACTTTGGACAGCACATAAATTTAAAATCATAATCC
>NZ_CP045928.1:2350048-2685687 GCF_009664855.1 Flavobacterium sp. SLB02 | reverse complement strand
AATTTTGTATCTTAGTTTTTAGTAACCCAATTTTGCTTTGATCGCGAACTTTTGCTGATCGAATGAAATTTATAAAATAAAATACAATGCCTTGGAATCCGGAAATCTATAATAAATTCAAAAATATTCGTTATCAGCCTTTTTATGATCTGGCCGATTTTATAAAGCCTGTAAACGGCATGAAAGCCATTGATTTAGGTTGTGGCACGGGAGAGCAAACGGCTATTTTGTCTGATAAATTCAAAGAAGCCAGTTTTCTGGGTGTAGATTCGTCGGCAGAAATGCTGGAACAATCGAAAGCTTTAGAAACAAATCGTCTGCATTTTAGAAAAGCAACTACAGAAGAAACATTAGCTTCAGGCGAAAAATGGGATTTAATTTTTAGTAATGCAGCTTTGCAATGGTCAAACGATCACGAAACGTTATTTACAGACTTAATAAAACTCGTGAACCCAAAAGGACAATTTGCAGTACAAATGCCGGTTCAGCCGGAAAATAAACTCAATGTAATTCTTAGTGATTTGGTTGATGAAGAACCTTTTAAATCGTATTTGAAAGGCTACAAAAGAGATTCCCCTGTTTTGAGTATCGACGAATATGCGCAAATTCTGTTTGATGGCGGACTCGAAGAGTTGCAGATTCAGCAAAAAGTATATCCTATCATTGCCAACGATCATGAAACGCTTTATAATTTTATATCGGGCTCGGCTTTGATCCCGTATATAGAGCGTTTGGAAGGGGAGGAGAAAGCGCTTTTTATTAAAACGTATAAAGAGAGAATTGCGGAGTATTTCCCTAAACTTCCAGCGATTTATTCGTTTAAAAGGATTTTGCTTTATGGTATTAAGAGGTAATTAGATGTCTAAATATTTTCACGTAGATTTTAAAAAGATTTGGGCAGATGTTTGCAGATGATTATTTTGAATTAAATCTGCATAATCTGTTGTAATCTGCGAAATCTGGGTGAAAAAAATCTTTTAATCTTTGGCTTTATTTAAACACATAGAAACATAGCTTTTAGGATCGTTTAAAAAGCTTTTTACTTTAAATATTATCGCATAGACCGGTCGTAAAGCTATGTGTGTAAAAATTTTTACGCAGATTTTAAAAAGATTTAGGCAGATGTTTGCAGATGATTATTTTGAATTAAATCTGCATAATCTGTTGTAATCTGCGAAATCTGGGTAAAAAAAAATCTTTTAATCTTTGGCTTTATTTAAACACATAGAGACATAGCTTTTAGGATCGTTTAAAAGGCGTTTCACTTTAAATATTACCGCATAGCTTGAGTTGAATAACTATGTGATAAAGTCTAGATTTTTTTAAGCTACCTCTAATCGGAGCGCAGAATCTATGTTTCTATCTGTTTAAAAATTTTCACCCAGATTTTAAAAAGATCTAAGCTGATGTACGTAGATAATATCTAAAATTTAATCTGCTAAAATCTGAGAAGAATATTTAATCCTTTAAAATCTTATTTAGCCTTGTAAAAAGTAAATGCTTTATCAAAAAAAATGCCCTTTAGGCTTTTTATCGGATTAGAATTTTTCTTTCGTTTCATTAAACCAATTTTTAATGTAAGCCAGGACAAATTTGGATGTTGATGATGAACATCATGATTGCTAATGCCAAAACCCATTGGAAACCAATATGTATTAGTCTTGCGTTCTAAAGAAGTTCCCATATGTTCGCACCAATTTCTTACTACTGAAATAAGATTTAAAAGTAAAAGTGTAAGCAGGATAAAATGAAATGGAGGTTTAATAACAATAAACCACATTACACTAAGAGCAATAGAAAGCATAAAATAGATTTTGTTAATTTGGAGTGCACTTGTGACTTTTTGTATATTTTCTCTTTTATTAAAATCAAATATTAAATAGGAGGTATATAAAATTGGAATTGTTTCCATAAGCATATATAAATACCTGTTTTTATAGTATAAATTTTTTAATAAAGGAGAAGCAAGGGGATCCAGATCTGTGTTTGTATAGCCATGATGGATTAGGTGATACTTTCTGTAATGCTCACCATAGAATGGTATGAAGATTAAAGCAGCACTTATATTTAGAATTAGACGATCGTACTTGGTTTTTGTTATTGCTTTGTGTGAGCCATCATGAACAGTAATGATTAGAAAGGAGTGCGCAAAAAAAGCGGCCGGAATAAATGCCCAATAATAACCTTGCTGAAACAAATGCATACAATAACCAATTCCTAACAATAAAATTGATGCACATAAGATTGTTGCGAATGGTATTAAGTAATTTTTTTTTCTAAGCTTTTTTTTAATAGAAATTTCTTCTATTAGTTGTGTGTTTTTTCTCATAATTAGCAAACTATAGCATAACTGTTCCTGTAATCCTGTCCACTCTTTTAATTTGACAGATAAGAACAATTAAATGCAAACGTAATGTTACTTAGAAAAGAAAATGTCCCCTTTAAGTTTAAAAATAAAAAGAATAAGACATTTTTTTCTAATTAATAGTAATTATGAGATATCGAAAAATTAGATAATTAGATAATGAGTAAATGAGCGATGGCACACGGATGGCACGGATTCACTTACGCCAAAATGCGGATGTGTGCGGATTTTGTTATTGTTTGATTGCTTTAAACATAGCGAACGGTTTAAACCGTTTGATGCAATCCATGACTGCAATATATACACAACACGATGCCGATATTTTATCACAATCTGTATCCCAAGGTTGAAACCTCGGGCTATGCTAGAATAAATCTTTTTCAAAGTTATAAACTTTGAAAAAGATAGGGAAAATCTAAAAATCTAAAAATCTAAAAATCTAAAAATCTAAAAATCTAAAAATCTAAAAATCTAAAAATCTAAAAATCTAAAAATCTAAAATCTAAACCTTCAGCGAGGTCGGTGCATAGCCAAATTGTTTTTTAAAGGCATACGAGAAATGAGATAAATTTTCGAAACCCACTTCGTAATAAACCTCGATTGGTTTTTTCTTGTTTTCGGATAATTGATAATGGGCGAGCTCTAGTCTTTTTTTTGTGAGCCATTTTTGTGGGGTTGTGTTGAAGTATTTTTTGAAATCCCTGTTGAAAGTAGATAAGCTTCGGCCGGTTAAATAGCCTAATTTTTCCATTGGCATATTAAACATGAAGTTGCGCTGCATAAAATCTATTAGATCTATTTTGCCGGGTTCATCAAAGTTGGCGAGGATATTATCGATTCCTTTGTCAATTTCTCTAAGAATACTAATGGCTTCGGTGATTTTTAGAGAGGCTAAATTCTCAGGGAAATCGCCTTCGATATCAAAGTAGGGTATTAATGAAGCCAGACAGCTTTCTAATAACGGATGATTGTTATAACTGATAATTTTTTGTTCAGCAATTCTGTTTGCATCTAAATCGATATTTTTGTAGAATTCCTTCAGGCGTTTGGTCGAAAGATACATTACGACGGTTTTATGTGGCTGACCATTTTTAGGATAGTTGATAATAGTGGCGAGTAAATTTCTGGGAATCAAAAAAATATCCCCTGCCTTGAAAGTAAAAGCAGCGTCGGCCTGAATGATTTTCGTTTCTCCTGATATGAACCAAATCAACATATGATCATCGAAAACCAAATCTGATTTAAAGAACTTATCTTCGTAGCACGAGAGTTTGATATCCTGAGTTAAATATTTTGAGATATGTTCCATTTTGAAATATTATTAATTTTTAACCAGCAGATTTGCTATTTCAATTTATCAAAGATAAGAATCTCTGGTGGCATTTTGTTTTCTACAGTAACGGGATTAATTAATTTCGAATGTGATTCCGGTCATTCTTTCGCTTAAATCCCATAATCTTTTGGCATTATCATGATCTAAAGAATAGGGCTGCACACCGCGAATTGTTGCAGGATCATCAAATCTATGTTCGATATTGCCGAGGTCAAGTTCTGCTATATCCGCATCTTCGCAATACACTCCGCCTATATTATTGAGCATTGGGCTTGTAGCGCACCAGATGGTTGTTGCAGTCCCTTGCGGAATTGTTTTTAGCAAAGCAGCAACCTCAGGTTTCAGGTTGCCATCCTGATCGTGTGTTCCCATTTGTTTGAATAATTCTATGGGTTCTTCTCTCCCTAGATCGGTTCCTAAAACGCTTCCCGGATGTAAAGAATAAGCTCTTACATTGAATTCTTTGGTGCGATTGTCTAATTCTAAAGCAAATAAATTACAAGCCGTTTTAGATTGTCCGTAACCTTGTAACGTGTCATAATCACGATGAAGAAAATTAGGATCATCAAAATTAAAAGGTGCCATTTGATGCCCGTATGAAGATACATTCAGTACTCTCGCTCCGTTTGCTTTTTTAAGGGCAGGAAATAATTGGGCAGTCAATTGAAACTGACCCAAATAATTGGTCACCAATTGCGATTCATGACCGCGATGATCTCTTCGTAATGGCACCCACATAATTCCGGCATTATTAATCAATAGATGCAGAGGTCTGTTTGAAGATAAAAATTTTAAGGCAAAAGCATCAATAGAATCCGGATTCATGAAATCCAACGCTTCTAATTCTACATTGTTGATTCCGTTTAGATTTTTTTCGGCTTTAGCCAAATCTCTTGCGGCAACAATTACGGTGGCTCCGGCGTTCGAAAGTGTTTTGGTTGTTTCTAGACCAATTCCGGTATGTCCGCCCGTTACAATAGCAATTTTTCCGGTAAGATCAATTCCTTTGATGATTTCGTCTGCTGTTGATTTTGCATTAAATCCTGATTGTAAAGGTTTTTGCAATGCTCCCTGATAATTATTTGTTTCCATTTTTAGTAAGTGTTATTTGTTACGGGAGCAAAGTTATAGCGGCATTATTTTTTGAGTTTTGTTTAAAAAGTCAATTTTACTTTGTTTAAAAAGTCATTTGAGACGATCTTCAAACAGGAATAAATTGTATGATTTTGACTTTATGTATCTTCTTTTTACCGGATATATATTTTAAGTAATAAAATTCTTAAAGCCTTGCTATTGTGTGTTTTTAACATTGGTAAACTAAAAAATAGGGTAGTGGCCGGTTTAGATTTTTACAGCCTACGCGCTACACGTAACGATGCTATTGTAAATATGCCTGTTATGGATTATAAAAAACCGGGAGATGCTTACAATAATTTTAATATAAATAAAGTGGCTCCAATGTTTGCTGATCCTAAGATAAAATTCACGAATTATGTATCGACTAACGAAAATGCGTATAGCGCCTACGTTTCGGATGTTTTGAATGTAACAGACAAATTATTAGTAATGGGGGGAATTCGTGTAGATCGATACGAAAATGAAGGAACTTATTACCCAAGTAAAGACTCTATTGCAGGAAATTACAATCAAACGGCATTTTCACCAAAATTTGGAATGGTATATCAAATTATGAAAGACAGGATTTCTGTTTTTGGTAATTATATGAATGGTTTTAGCAACGTTTCGGGTTCTGATTTTAACGGAAACACTTTTAAACCCAATCAGGCGAACCAGTATGAGGGAGGTTTTAAATTTGATTTGAATAAGATATCAGCAACACTTAGCTATTATGATATTCAGGTTACAAACATTACACGCGATGATTCGGATCATATCAATTATTCTATTCAGGACAGAACTCAGGTGAGTAAAGGTTTTGAAGCTGAGTTGATTGCCAATCCAATTTCAGGATTAAATATCGTCGCTGGTTATACGTATAATGATAGTAAATTTGAAAAAAGTAATGCCAACGTCCAGGGATTAAGGCCAACAACAGCGGGGTCTCCAAGAACGGCGAATTTATGGGCGAGTTATAGAATTGTAAACGGTCCCGCGCAAGGGTTAGGTTTTGGTTTTGGAGGTATTTATGGCAGCGAATATTACCAGACCAATACGACGACTTTCAAATTTTCGATTCCGTCCTATACCGTCTTAGATGCTTCACTTTTTTACGATCAGCCTAAATACAGACTGGGTATTAAAGTAGACAATTTAACAAACATTTAAGCTCTTTAGAAAATAAAATTAATCTCGCAATCCCGATGGCTATCGGGAGTTAAGAAGAAAGTTTAAACACAATATTGTTGTTTTTAATGACATTGTATAAACAGTTTATATAAAAGCTCCATAGGAGCGATATATAAATATGTATGGGAGCTTTGGTTTTCTATGAAATATCGGTTCAGCTTTGACTTGAAATATTTCTTATTTATTCAACCATGCTTTAAATTCTGCAGCTTTATTTTTGCTAATGATGATATCGATTGTAGAATTGGGAACAACTTCGATTTTCAACTGATTATTACCGTATTTGAGTATTTTGTCTATTGATTTTATAGCCAGAATAAATTGTCTGTTGGCTCTGAAAAAAGTTGAGTTGTCTAATTCGGTGTAAATTTCTTCGAGACTGTTGTTACTGGTCGAGATTTTTCCGTTTACATCTTTCACGTAAGTGATCGTATTTTCCATGTAGATATAAGCGATTTGTTCTATCTCGAGTGAGACGATTTCGTTTTTAAGATTCGTTAAAATCCTCTTTTTATTCGCAGTAAAACTAGATACTTCCTGAACCTTTAATTGCTCATTCAATTCTAATTTTGATTTGTAACTGGTTAAATCATAATTGAGTTTCGAAAGGCTTAAAACTTCATTTAAAAGGTTTTCATTTTTCTGTTCCAGTTTTCTTTCGTATCGACTTCCAAAAAGGCGAATCATAAAAAAAGAAAGCAAAACAATCAAAGCCCCAGTGCTTATGTACACCAGAATAAAGTAGAATTTTAAATCCTGCACCTGTTTATTGATGCTTTGAAGATTGGCGTGCGAAGCAATAATCCAATCGGTGTTTTTTACCGGATAGAGATAGATAATTTCAGAATCTTTTTTTGGATTATTGTAGTTGCGAATACCGCCGCCTTCGGTTTTGTTTTTTAGATACGAATAAAAATCTTCAGGATTTACTTCGTTATGCGTTGTAGAAATATACGATTCTTCAGGACCCGTCATTCGGCCAATTTTTTCCGGATTAGGATGGCATATTTCTTTTCCTGTTTGATCGAACATGCAAATGAATCCGGTTTGGGTATCGGTTTTTTCAATGCTCTTTTGTACGTTATTAATGATTACCTTTCTATCACTATTTTGTTGTGCTTGTAAAGAAATCAGGTTCGCCATTTCTTTGGCTTCTCTTTTACTGGATTCAATCTGAATTTTTAGAAATTGTTCGGTACTCAGATTGACCAGATAATTCATGCTAAAGTATCCGCAAATGTATACGACAATAAGTAATGATAAAAAAGTGAAAAGATAAAGCTTGTCTTTTTTCATGGGAAAAGTTTGTATTCAAGAGTCAAATTTAATTAATAAATATGGGTTGGGTGTAATTATTTCGATACTAAAAAGAGAATTGGAAATCAATTTCTGTAACTAAGATATCAATATAGAGAAAGCCAAATTCTATTCAATTCTATTTATTCCCTTTTAAGTTCATTTTTTCCCTTTCGCGCATTTTAAGTTGATTTCAGTGGGTTTTCAGTTCTTTATTTGCAGTATGAAATTTCGAAATGATCATTTTTGGTCTGTCTGATTTTGATTTTCAAATTTAAATTGAGTTTAAAGTTTAGCAATTAACCAGAAAAACAACGATATGAAGAAGCAAAAAGTGTATAAAAGAAAAGTCATCGTGATTCCGTTAATAATCTTGTTTTTGATTTTTGCAGGAATACAATTTATTCGTCCCGTAATTACAAATCCACCAGTTACGGGAGATTTAAAAGTACCACATGGAGTACAAACTATTTTAAGAAACTCCTGTTATGATTGTCATTCGAACCAAACCAATTTAAGTTGGTATGATAAAATAGTTCCCGTGTCGTGGTTTGTTGCACAACATATAAAAGAGGGAAGGAGCGGACTCAATTTTTCTGAATGGGATAAGTTATCACCGGCAGATCAAAAGGCAAAACTTTGGGAATCTGTCAATCAGGTTGCTCAGGGAGCGATGCCTTTGCAGAGTTATACATTGGCACATCCTCAGGCTAAACTATCTCAAAAAGATATAAAAGTGCTTCAAAATTATATATGGGGTCTAAGAGTAAATAATAAACCACAGGATACAGCGAAAATAAAGGCTCTGAATGATCAATCTAAAGAACTAAAAAAGGTTGAAAATTCAGTTAAAATACCAAAGACACCAAACGGGATTGCTTATATATCCGATTATAAAAACTGGGCTGTTGTAAGTACGACGCAACGTTTGGATAATGGAACAATGCGAATTATCTACGGAAACGATATTGCCATAAAAGCTATTAAAGAAAAGAAAATTAATCCTTGGCCCGATGGTGCAATTTTAGCGAAAGCAGCTTATGAAGAAATTGAAGATGAGGATGGGAATATTTCTCAGGGCGCTTTTAAGCAGGTAGAATTTATGAGTAAAGATCATAAGAAATACAAGAAAACAAATGGTTGGGGATTTTCGCGCTTTAAAACCACCGAACTGATTCCGTATGGCAAGAGAGCCGATTTTGTAATCGAATGTATGAATTGCCACAAACCTATGGAAAAAAACGATTATGTATTCACACTTCCAATACGTCATTAAATATGAAAACAATACTCTATTTTACAGGAATTCTTTCTTTGTTTTTTCTTTTCTCCTGCTCAGATAAAACAAATGAAAACGCTCTGAATAAAGATGCTTCATTACCGGATGCAATGCTGGACAAGGTTTCAGGTTTGCAGGTCATTAATTCTTCTATCAATAATAAAAAACACACAACATCATTGCTTTATGGAAATCAAATGGCAATTGAAAGAATTAAAACAAACAGTTTCCATCTACAAAAAGGTGAAAAATTAGTATGGATTACATGGTATCAAAAGTCAGATCCTAACTGGATTGGTGCCATTATTCCCGGAGAATTATTGTCTCTTGAAATTCTGGAATCTGTTGTAGAAAAAGAACGTTTAATCTATCAAAAATACGCAGGAAACAAAATGGAACTACAAAAAGATACTCTTGGTAATGCTTATCGAATAAGTCTTTTACTTCAGCAAAAAAAGGCAATTGTGCCTCAATTATAAATCTGCTGAAATCGAAGCGAGACATTTGTAATGCTTTAGAAGCCAGCTAGAAGTGTTAGGTTTTATTGACGATGCTGCAATGGCAAAATGATTTAAAAGGTAAATTAGAAGCTCCGAAGTCATAGATTTTGGAGTTTTTTTTATGAAGTTTTATTGGTAAAACCTGTTAAGTATAATGAATTCTTTCACGCAGATTTTTAAAAGATTTAAGCTATTATTATCTACATTAAAATCTGCGTGAAAAAATCCTTGTAAGTGGTGACTGTCACTTGTGTTATTGGAGTTTTGTAATCTCTACCCATAATCGTGTAAAATTTCTGACTTGATCCTGAATTAATTTTAATCCTCTGTAAAAGAAATTATTACAACAACAATTCAAGCTATAATCATTATGATACATAAAATAGAAACAGCCAAAAATTTAATTGCTTTTAGGGCTTTGGGTCAGGTAACAACAGCTGATTTTAAGAGCGTTGTGCTTCCTGAATTAGAAGGATTATCAAAAGAATCAAATGAAATTAATTTTTTATTTGCGCTAGATACAGATGTTCAGAATTTTACTGAAAATGTCTGGTTCCAGGATGCTGTTTTGGGATTACAACAATTTGAAAACTGGAACAGGGTAGCGATTGTCTCAGACTCTGAAGAAATGAATTTTAATGACGGATTTACTTTTAATAGCACGGGTGAATTACGTGGTTTTAAAAAGCTAGCTTTCAATAAAGCCCTGAAATGGGTCGAAGGAAATTCAATTTTATAAATTAAAGTTATGAGAGCAATTTGGACAGGATCGATTAGTTTTGGGTTAATCAATATTCCCATTAAAATTTTTTCTGCTGTGCAGGAAAGCAGTATTGATATGGATATGCTGGATGAAAAAGATCATGCCAACATCAAATTCAAGAGGGTAAATGAAAATACGGGAAAAGAAGTCGCGTATGCCAATATTGTAAAAGGGTATAAAATAGACGACAAATATATAATTCTTGAAGATGCTGATTTTGAAGCCGCAGATGCTGAGAAAACAAAAACGATCAACATTCAGAGTTTTGCGTTAGAAAAAGAAATTAATAGCATTTACTACGAACAGCCGTATTATCTTGAGCCTGACAAAGGCGCCATGAATGCTTATGCTTTGCTAAGAGATGCGCTTGAAGCATCAGGTAAAGTAGGGGTAACGAGTTTTGTTTTGCGTAACAAGGAAAGCCTGGCCATTTTAAAACCATATAAAAATGTGATTCTTTTAAACCGAATTCGTTTTGAACGGGAAATAAGAGATACATCAGAATTAAAACTGCCCGCAGCGTCTAAGAAAGCCACGAAAGAAATGGATATGGCCGAAAAACTGATCGATCAGCTTACGGAGAAATTCGATATCAGCGCTTATAAAGACGAATATACCGCCAAGCTTATGCAAATTATAAAGAACAAAGCGAAGGGTAAAAAACAAGCTGCACCAAAACTTAAAGTTGTTCACAAACAAAGCGACGATTTGATGGCGATGCTAAAAGCAAGTCTGGAAAAAAAGAAATCCTCTTAATGAGGATTTTTGTTTTCCAGTTTGTGTAATATCTTTTTAATATTAGCACCTTTTCCTAAAACGGGCTGCCATAAATCTCCTTTTTTCTCAAAACGTTTCAGCACATTTTTGATAGTAAATTGGGATGGATGCAGTTTCGAATTTACTTCGCTCCATTCTAATGGGGTCGAAACTGTTGCTCCCGGCTTAGGCCTTACAGAATAAGGCGATGCCAGAGTTTGCCCGCGTCGGTTTTGTAGATAATCAATATAAATTTTATGGTTTCTTTTTTTGATACTTCGTTCTAAAGAGGTTGTTTTGGGTAAACGCGAATGAATTTCGGTAGCCAGTAATTCGCCAAAGATTTTAATAGAATCGTAATCGTATTGCGCGCCTAGCGGAATGTAAACGTGTAATCCGGTAGCGCCTGAAGTTTTGCAATAACAATCGGTTTCGAGTTCATCGAGAACTTCTTTTACGGTTAGAGCCGTTTTTACAACTTCTGCAAAGTCATCTTTTTCAGGATCAATATCAATCACAAGCCAGTCCGGATTTTCGACGTGTTTGATTGTAGAATTCCACGGATTCATTTCGATGCAGCCTAAATTGGCCATATAAAGCAAAGTTGCCCTATCATTACAAATCAGGTAATTGAGATATTCTTCATTCGATTCTGAAAAGATTTTTTTGGTTTTGAGCCAGGACGGAACTTTATCTACGTCGACATCTTTTTGATAAAATCCGGGCGCATTGATTCCGTTAGGAAAACGATTCATAGATTGCGGACGATCTTTAAGATAGGGAAGAATTAAATCGGCTACCTCATTATAATACTGTACAATTTCTCCTTTGGTAATACCATCATCAGGAAAATAAATCTTGTTTTGATTGGTCAAATGCAAAGTAGTTTTTCCTATTTTTAAATCGTAATCGTTTTCTGTTGAGGGAGTTGGTTTCTCTTTCAAGGTATCTTCTTTTACATCTTTTTCGATTGCATTATTTGATTTAATATTAGATGGAACAAAAACTTCCGATGCTTTTTTATCTATTCTTAAACCCAGATATACAGGATGTCTTAAATGCTTGTCATTTGTCCATTCTGAGAATTTAACCTGACAGACCAGCTTTGGTTTCACCCATTGAATTTCATCCCTTAGTGCAATTTTTTCGCTAAGCGGAGATTCATTCACAAAATGCGGCTGCAGTTTTGTATACAACTCTTTTAGGGTCGAATCTGTAAAACCGGTTCCGCACTTTCCTATAAACTGAAGCCTTTTGCCGTAATATTGCCCCAGTAAAATGGCTCCAAAATATTTTCTGGATTTTTTGGGTTCGGTAATTCCAATAATAATGGCTTCTTCTTCATTCGAAATTTTAATTTTAAGCCAGTAGCTGCTTCTTTTATTGGGGATATAAGTACTATCGGCTTTTTTGGCAACAATACCTTCGCCTTTATTTTTTATCGAAAGATCGAATTGTTTCAACCCTTTCTCTACGGTATGTTCTGAGTAATAAATATTTTTAAAATCATATTTATTGAATAAAATTTTAAGCAGTTCCTTTCTTTCGAGCAGTGATAAATCAGTGATGAGGTTTCCATCTAAATTAAGAAGATCAAAAACATAATATTTCAAAGTTCCAAAACCTGTTTTCAGATAGTTTTGAAGTAGCTGAAAATTGGCTTTTCCGTTTTCGTCTTCCACAACAATTTCACCGTCTAAAACTGCAATATGATCTATTTTTTGTAATTCATCTGCTATAGGTTTAAAATTGGCATTAAAAGATAATTCATTTCGGCTAAATAATTGTATATCAGCAGGATTAATTACAGAAATCGCCCTGTAGCCATCGTATTTGTTTTCGAATACCCAATTACTGTCATCAAACGCTTTTTCTTTGGTATTGGCTAACATGGGTTTGATAAAAACGGCAGGCGTTTCAGTTGAGGAATGATTTTTTCTTGAAGCTTTTTTTTCATTTGCTTTCTCATCCATTTTTTTGGATTTTTTTTCTAATTCTTCCAGAGTCCTTTCAGATATAACCGATTTATTTTTATTTAAGATATCACTTTCTGTAGCATGAGGATCGTGTTTTTTTATGAGTAACCAGGCATTTTCCTGTTTGCCTTTTAGTTTGATTAATGAGAATTCTCCTTTTAGTTTTTTTCCTTTTAAAACAAAACTTAAATGACCTTTTTTAAGATCTGCCAATAAGGTTTTTTCAGGGTTTGGCGTTGGTTCATCTGGCGTATAAGTACCATTATCCCAAACAATAACATTTCCGGCACCGTAATTTCCTGCGGGAATTGTGCCTTCAAAATCTTTATAACTGTACGGATGATCTTCGACCATCATTGCCAAACGTTTATCATCAGGATTCATAGACGGACCTTTAGGAATCGCCCAGCTTTTCAGCACACCATCCATTTCTAATCTAAAGTCGTAATGCAAATGCGAAGCGGCATGTTTTTGTACCACAAAAATCAATTGGCTTGCCGATTTTTCGACTTTACCTTTTGGTTCCTGAGTTTGTTTAAAATCTCTTTTTTGATTGTATTTAGACAGTGACATGAGCGTTTGTTAAGATTAAAACAGTTAATGAAAGAGTATAAATACCTGTTGCAACAAGACCGAAAATGATATGGGCGAGAAGCAACTGAAAATAATAGCCTTTAAAATCGATTTTAGGTTGATGATCACTCATTTTAAACATAATCATCCAGCCAATAATGCCAATGATTCCGCTAACAAAACCCAGTAAAAAGGCCGTTAGAAAAGAAATAGGTAAAATGTCGTTTACCCATAAAAAATAATAGGCCAGGACAAAAAGAAAACCTATAAAATAATGCAATAACCAGGCTAATGTTTCTTTTACCTTATTGGATAATTCGAGTTTGAGTTTGCTTAACATAAAAGTTAATAAAACGGGTTCTTTGTACAATTCCCGAAAACTTGCTGATACAATATAACTGAATAAAGTCATGGCCGTTGTGGCTGCGATTGTAACAATTACTAATTGAAAAAAAGTATAGATATCCATGATAAGCTGATTTGATTTATGAGAAATAAAATAAACCATTCACGAGAGAATGGTTTATCTGAGTAAAGCTTTTATTAAAACTCTCTGGGTTTGTTTACGGGATCTTTTTCTTCAAGATCCTGATCGATATCGTATTCCTGATCGAGTTCGTCCTGTTTTAATTTTTCGGTAGTGAAACTGTCCGGCTCACGATCATTTTCGTCATAATCTTCTATAAGATCATCATCTAAATCACTTTCGTCAAGCTCTTCGTCGAGATCATCTTCTTCAAAATAATCGTCGTCTTCATTTTCTCTGTCCAGTGCATCTTCGAAATTATCATCTAAATCATCCGGATCTTCCTCTTCATTTAAAATTTGATCGTCATGATAATCTCCTTCTTCATCCATTCGTTTCTGATATTCATCAACATAACTTTCGTTGCTATTGTAACTTGAAGCATAGATATCATTTTGTGTGGTATCAGATTCTAAGCGAGTCTCATCTTGCTGTGGCTGCAAAATGCGATCGTCCTTGATGTAACTTCCATGAGTTTGTCTTGTTTTATGGTTTGAAGTATTCATAGCTATTTGATATTAAATTATTAGATAATCAAAATGTATTTTCCTGATTCTAAATGTGTAACTCAAAATTAGTTATGAAGTAGTGGTATTTACTTATAAAATTTGAAACAGTAATTATATAATTAACAGCATTTTAGCTTTTAGCAAAAGAAATCCTTAACCATATTGCGGTAAATGAAAATTATATAAGGAGAAATGAAGATTTTGTAAGTAATTTTCGCTCAATTTTTAAAATATTTGAATAGAATAAACTGCATGAAGTAGCGCACGTGCAAACCAGAATTTAAACTTATTGTTATGAATAAAAAAGGACCTATAGTTGTAATAGAAAATAAACAGGAAGACCGTAAATTATTTATTGAGGTTTTTAGTGAACTCAACTACGCGAACCCAATTCTATATTTTAATACTGCCGAAACGGCTTGTAATTATATGCTTCGCCATCAGATTAAACCTTTTTTGGTGTTTTCTGATATTGTACTATTGAATGTTATGAATTATAAAGTAATGGAAACGAATCCGGATAATAATGGAGTAGGGACGATATTCAATTGTCCGTACTTGTTTTTTACCACATTATTTGAGCAGAGTTTTGTAATCGATCCTTATTCTTTGCCTACTCATAGTTATTTTGTGAAGCCTTTTGACTATGATAAATTCAAGCAGGTTATCAAGACGATTATAGAATATTGGCATGAACCAAAATCTATTGCCCAGTATAATAAGATCGAGATTAAAGCAGTTAAAATTGAATAAAAAAAATCCATTCGCCGCAACGAATGGATTTTTTTTATTACTACTGATGAGCTTATCTCACTGATCAAATTTTGATTTATCGAATAGCATATCTTAGTTTAAGCCCATAAGAAACCAATCTGATATCATTTGAAATAGAAGTATCAAGTACGCTGTTGTATTGCAGCTGCACAGGTAATTCCGGATGGTATTGTACCAGATTTTTGCTTCCTTTATTATCATAGATATTATTTAATCCGTAGTCTAAATAAAGTCCGATGTAGATAGCGCTGTGATCCCCAATTTTTTGTTTCAAACCAGTTTCGAATGTAGCAGAATAAGACACCTTTGTATCCAGATCCTGTTTACTTGTTTTTAAGTTGTTTACATTCTTAAACCCGGCAAATGCCGGGCTGAACAGCTCTACATTATATTGCGGATAATAGCCGCTTGTAGTAAGGTTCTGGAAAGTACTTTCGTAACTTCCGGTGGTAGCAAAACCTATTTTAGCTCCTGCTGCAAGATATAATTTTGTAGCGCCGGGAGTTTCAAACTGAATATTAATTGGAATATTAACGTATCCTAATTTTTGTTGCTCTCTTAAATTTGTTGCTTTGTATCGAAATTGAAAAGCTTCATTTTCAGCATCAACAGCGTTATATTGTCCGCCATAAAATCCATATTTCACATCAGAACTGTAAGTTTGATATTCGGCACCAATACCAATACTTAAACCTTCATTTAAGTAATAAGAATATCGAATTCCTGCATTTATTCCGTTTCCGGGTACTAGCTCTCCGCCATTATTAGATTTTAGAAATGAAAACGGTCCTCCCACAGCTATTGATAATTCCTGCTTTCTATCCTGACCGTAACTGTTTAGGCAAGATCCTAAAACTACTGTAACGATGGATATTGATGTTATATAGTTTCGTATATATTTTTTCATCTTATTTTTTTTTAATGCCAGTGCTATTCGAAAATAGCACTGACAGGTTTTATTTATTTACAATTACTTTTAGCGTTTTCTTGATATTGGCAGTTTCAATAACTACAACATACATATTACTCTCAGCATCAGGTAACTGAACTTCAGTTCTTACCGTAGATGATTTCAATGTTTTTATCAATTGACCCGAAACAGAATACAGGCTAATTTGCATGTTTTCTAATTCTTCTGCAGGGAAATCTGCTTCGACCGTAATCACTTGTCCTGTTTGAATTGGGTTAGGATAAAGTCTGGCCACCAACGATTTTTGAGTCGTAATTTTGGCACTACAAGTCTGAAGTGTTTTTCCGTCTTTGGTGGTCATTTTTACACTATAGTCGGCAGAAGTATCTAATGAATTCGCTAAATCATCTCCCGCTGAATAATATTGACCTGTTCCTACCAATTGCCCATTTTTAAACCATTGGTACGAAACAAATTCATAACCTCCATTGGTTTGAGGATTGTTATTGATTAGCAATACATTGTTGAATTTTTGATGAACAATATCATAGAAACCAAATGGCTTTTCTATAGTTAAAGCATACATAGCCGTTGCTGTTCCGTCTTGTGAAGTAACAGTAACATTTTGCGTATAAATTCCCGGTTTAGGAGTTGTAATAGTAAAATTGGCAGAAGGTGTGAATGTTGCTCCGGTTTCATTTGAGAAGGCAACATTTGGATTGTTTTCACCACATTCCATCAAATATTTAATTTCCTTAGCGGGATTTTGGTATACTTTACTTCCAAGCGTAATTTTTGGAATCGTTATATCATTGTTTTTAATAACAAGAACTTGTTCCACATTCGCAGCAGGTAAATAGTTTTCATTACCATCCTGATGTGCTACAATTACTAAATCGCCAGATCTTAACAAATTAACTAACCCAATTGCCGAAACATTTGCAGGTGGCAGGGCAGAAGTATATGTAAAAGAGTAACGAATTGGCAAACCTGAACTAGAAGTTGCTTCTAAGTTGAAGTTATTATTTGCTCCAAGAATTTTTGCAGGAATTGCATCAAAAGTAATTTGTTGAGGCGCTTTATTGATAGTAAGTTGCGCAGTAAGTGTAATTGGTAAACAATTTGGCGTACTTGCTGAAGGTGAAACTATTGCAGTAACAGTATAAATACCAGCATTTATTGCACCATTTTGTGTACTTGCCGTTGGTGTAATAGTATACGCTACAGAAGCTCCGGCAGGAAGATTTTCAACTTGCAGGCTATGAAGATTTCCATCAAAAGTATATTCAGCATTGCTAAAAGTTACCTGATCTAAAGATGAAGCTGTTACATTAATCGTTTGATTTTGAGATGAAGTATTTCCATGTCCGTCATCATAAGTCCATGTGATGGTATAAGTTCCCACAGCTGTGTAGCTTAAAGGACTAGTTGTGGTAGCATTTATAATTCCTGCACAGTTGTCAGTTGCTGTTGGAACAGGAATTTGAGCCGCTGTAATTGAACAGCTAGCAGTGATAGTTGGCAATGTTGCTAAATTAGGCACTGGCGCTGTTACATCAGGAATTGTTATTATGCTTAGTGATTTTGTCACTGAACATCCGTTTGCATCGGTAATTGTTACAGTGTAATTTCCTGCGATAAGACCAGTTGCAGTTGCAGCGTTTCCACCTGATGGAGACCATGCATAAGTATATGTACCAGTTCCTCCGGTTGCAGTTACACTTGCAGATCCATCAGTTGCTCCCATACAAGTTACATCTGTTTGTGTAGTTGTTGCAGTTAAGGCAGATGGCTCACTGATTGTAACGTTTTGTGTTGCACTACATCCATTAACATCAGTTACTGTTACGGTGTAAATTCCAATATTAAGTCCTGTTGCCGTTGCTGCGTTTCCACCTGATGGAGCCCATACATAAGTATATGCGCCAGTTCCTCCAGTTGCAGTTACCGTTGCAGATCCATTACTTGCACCATTACAAGTAACATCTGTTTTGGTTGTAATAGAAGCAACGATTAAGCTTGGTTCAGTTACAGTAACGCTTTGAGTTGTAGTACAGCTATTAGCATCAGTAACAGTTACTGTATAAGTTCCCGCAGTAAGTCCTGTTGCCGTTGCAGCAGTTCCTCCAGAAGGTGACCATGAATATGTATAGGTACCAGATCCTCCAGTTGCGGTTACGGTTGCAGCTCCTGTAGTTCCACCGTTACAACTCACATTTGTTGGAGCTATTGTAGCACTAAGAGCATTAGGCTCAGTTATCGTAACACTTTGAGTTGTAGTACAGCTATTAGCATCAGTAACGGTTACGGTATAAGTTCCGCCACTAAGTCCTGTTGCAGTTGCAGCATTTCCTCCTGATGGAGACCATAGATAAGTATAGGTTCCGGTTCCTCCAGTTGCTGTTACAGTTGCAGATCCATTTGCCTGACCATTACAAGTAACATCAGTTTGACCAGTAATAGAAGCAGTTAAAACAGCAGGTTGTGTAATTATAAAACTTTGATTTGCAGTACAATTGTTTGTATCTGTTACGGTTACTGTGTAAACACCTGGGCTAAGTCCTGTTGCTGTATCAGCCGTTCCACCTGATGGAGACCAAGCGTAGGTATAAGTTCCGGTTCCGCCAGTTGCTATTACGTTTGCAGATCCATTGTTAAGACCGTTGCAGGTAACATCACTTTGACCTCCCACAGAAGCAATTAAAGCAGCTGGTTGAGTTATAGTAACACTTTGAGTTGTAGTACAGCTATTAGCATCTGTAACCGTTACGACATAAGTTCCCGCAGTAAGTTGTGTTGCCGTTGCAGCAGTTCCTCCAGAAGGTGCCCAAGCGTAAGTATAAGTTCCAGTTCCTCCAGTTGCAGTTACTGTTGCAGCTCCTGTAGTTCCTCCGTTACAGCTCACGTTTGTTGGGGCTATTGTAGCAGTAAGAGCATTAGGCTCAGTTATAGTAACACTTTGAGTTGTTGCACAATTATTAACATCAGTAATGGTTACGGTGTAAGTTCCGCCACTAAGTCCTGTTGCAGTATCAGCCGTTCCACCTGATGGAGACCATGCATAAGTATATAAACCTGTTCCGCCAGTTGCTGTTACCGTTGCGGATCCATTTGCCTGACCATTACAAGTAACATCAGTTTGACCTGTAATGGTAGCAGTTAAAACAGCTGGTTCTGTAATTGTGAAAGATTGAGTTGCAGTACAATTGTTTGCATCTGTTACGATTACTGTGTAAACACCCGGGCTAAGTCCTGTTGCAGTATCAGCCGTTCCACCTGATGGTGACCAAGCGTAGGTATAAGTTCCGGTTCCGCCAGTTGCTATTACGGTTGCAGATCCATTGTTAAGACCGTTGCAGGTAACATTATTTTGACCTCCCACAGAAGCTACTAAAGCAGCTGGTTCTGTTAGAGTAACGCTTTGAGTTGTAGTACAGCTATTGGCATCTGTAACCGTTACGATATAAGTTCCCGCAGTAAGTTCTGTTGCCGTTGCTGCAGTTCCTCCAGAAGGTGACCATGCATAAGTATATGCACCAGTTCCTCCAGTTGCAGTTACGGTTGCAGCTCCTGTAGTTCCTCCGTTACAGCTCACGTTTGTTGGAACTATTGTAGCGGTAAGAGCATTAGGTTCAGTTATCGTAACACTTTGAGTTGTTGTACAGCTCTTAGCATCAGTAACAGTTACGGTATAAGTTCCGGCACTAAGTCCTGTTGCTGTATCAGCAGTTCCACCTGATGGAGACCATGAATAAGTATAAGCTCCAGTTCCGCCAATTGCTGTTACAGTCGCAGATCCTGTAGTTCCTCCATTGCATAAAATATAAGTTTGACCAGTAATAGAAGAAGTTAAAACAGCTGGTTCTATAATTGTAAAACTTTGATTTACAGTACAACTGTTTGCATCTGTTACTGTTACAGTATAAGTTCCCGGGCTAAGTCCAGTTGCTGTATCAGCAGTTCCACCTGATGGAGACCAAGCGTAGGTATAAGTTCCAGTTCCGCCAGTTACATTTACTGTTGCAGATCCATTGTTAAGACCGTTGCAGGTAATATCACTTTGACTTCCCACAGAAGCGACTAAAACAGCTGGTTCAGTTAGAGTAACACTTTGAGTTGTAGTACAGCTATTAGCATCAGTAATTGTTACAGTATAAGTTCCTGCGCTAAGTCCTGTTGCTGTATCGGCAGTACCTCCGGTAGGTGCCCATGCATAAGTATATGCACCAGTTCCTCCAGAAACTGTTACAGTTGCAGATCCATTAGTTCCTCCGTTACAGCTCACATTTGTTGGAGCAATTGTAGCAGTAAGAGCATTAGGTTCTGTAATTGTAAACGATTGTGTGGTTTGACATAAGTTACCATCCGTAATTGTTACCATATAAGTTCCGGCAGTAAGTCCTGTTGCAGTTGCAGCATTTCCACCTGATGGAGACCATGCATAAGTATATGCACCAGTTCCTCCTGTTACGCTTACAGATGCTTGTCCTGTAGTTCCACCATTACATAACAGATCGATTTGTGATGGAGTAACTGTTAAAGCAGAAGGCTCAGTAATTGTAAAGTTTTTTACAATAGAACAACCATTTGCAGAAGTTATTGTTACTGAATAGTTACCAGCTGTAAGGTTGCTTGCAGTATCGCTATTTCCGCCAGAGGGTGCCCAAACATAACTAAATGGACCCGGTGCTCCTGATGGAACTACCGAAGCTGAACCTGTATTTGCACCATTACATAAAACATCAGTTTGAGATGTAGTAGCAACAAGTGTGTTAGTTGTACCAATAACTGTATTTTGGGTAGTGGTACATCCGTTTCCATCAGTAACAATGACTGTATAATTTCCTGCGCTAAGACCTGTTGCAGTTGCTGCGTTTCCACCTGATGGAGACCATGAATAAGAATATGGGAGCGTACCGCCATTAACACTTACAGTTGATTGACCGCCTATTAAGCAAGTTGCATCTATTTTTGTTATTGATGAAGTAAGAGTTGGAGGTTCGGAAATTGCGAAAAATTGTGTAAAAGTACACCCGTTTGCATCAGTAATCATACAAGCATAGTTTCCAACGCTAAGCCCTGTTGCAGTTGCATCAGTTCCGCCAGCCGGTGACCACGCATAAGTATAAGGTAAAGTTCCTCCGCTAGTTGTTACAGTTGCTGTTGCGGTAGCTCCACCATTACATAAAACATCAGTTTGTGATGGGATAACGGTTAAAGATGCAGGCTGATCTATGGTAACGCTTTGAGTTATAAAACAACTATTTGCATCAGTAACAGTTACGGTATAAGTTCCCTGAGGAAGCCCCGATGCTGTTGCGGCATTTCCACCTGTTGGTGCCCATGAATAGGTATATGCACCAGTTCCTCCAGAAGCTGTTACGGTAGCTGATCCATTAGTTCCTCCATTACAGGAAACGTCTACTTTTGCAATCGTACTGGATAATGCAGAAGGACCACTAACAGTGACAGGTTGAATCAATATACATCCTTTTGAATCAGTAATTGTACAGGTATAATTTCCGGCAGTAAGCCCTGTTGCTGTATCGGCAGTACCTCCAGAAGGTGCCCATGAATAAGTATAATTAGGAGTTCCTCCAGATACCGTTACGCTTGCAGTACCATTTGATCCGTTATAACAACTAACTCCTGTTGAAGATGTACTTGCTGAAAGTGCTGCTCCAGGCTGGCTGATGTTAAAGTTTTGAGATGTCATACACCCATTATCATCGAAAATGGTTACAGTATAATTTCCAGCGGATAAGCCTGACGCTGTAGCTCCTGTACCACCAGAAGGTGCCCAAGAGTAAGAGTAAGAACCGGTCCCGCCGGTTACATTTACGGTAGCTGATCCGGTAGTTTGTCCATAACAATTTACATTAACAGTTGTTCCTTGAGAGGCAGTTAATGGAGTTAAAGGTTCTGTTATTGTAATTGATTTTGTAGTTGAGCAGCTGTTAGCGTCTGTGATTGTTACTGTATAAGTACCAGCAGTTAAGCCAGTAGCAGTAGCAGCTGTTCCTCCTGACGGAGCCCATGAATAAGTATAAGTGCCTGTTCCTGTTCCTCCGGTTGCATTTAGAGTTGCAGATCCAGTTGCAGATCCGTTACATAATATATCAACTTGCGAAGATGTTACAGCTAAGGCTGCAGGTTCAGTAATAGTAAAAGGTAAAGTTTTTTGACATGAATTAGCATCTGTTACGGTTACTGTATAAGTTCCAGCTGCAAGTCCTGATGCTGTAGCGGCAGAACCTCCTGTTGGAGCCCATGAATAAGTGTAACTGCCTATGCCTGTTCCTCCCGTAACATTTACCGTAGCAGTTCCGTTAGAACCTCCGTTACAGCTTACATTGTTTATTGCTCCTTGAGACGCCACTAATACAGGTGGTTCAGTTATTGTGAAATTTTGTATTTTTTCGCATTGGTTAGCATCTTTAATCGTTACACTATAAGTTCCTGCTGTAAGGCCGCTTATAGAAGAAGTAATCGCATTGTTAGACCATAGAAAGGTATAAGGAGCTGTTCCTCCGGTTGGGCTAACAGTTGCAATACCAGTTGCAACACCATTACAGGCAATATTAGTTTGTGATGCGCCTGCAATAATAATAGGTATTGTTAATGTTCTTGCTGAAGATGTAGCTGCAGGTGTACATAAGCCTGTCGTTACAACCCGGTATACATATCCATCCATATCGGCAGTAACACCTGTTATGGTAAGTGTTGCTGTAGTTGCTCCGGAATAAGGAGCAATATTTGGAATATTAAAGAAACCAGCACCTTGATTTACCTGCCATTGATATCCGGTAGCATTGGAAGCAGCAACGGTAAAAGTAGCATTTGTACCTAAACAGGTAATACTATTACTAGGTTGTGTGGTAATGGCGGGTGCAGAATTTATGGTAAGAGCTGCAGTGTTTGAAACGGCATCAGGTGTACATGCCCCTGTAGCGACAACTCTGTAAACATAACCATTTAATCCAACAGTTGCTCCTGTTATAGTAAGTGTTGCAGTAGTTGCTCCAGAGTAAGGAGCCCCATTTGCAATATTAGAAAAACCAGCACCCTGATCTACTTGCCATTGATATCCGGTAGCACCAGAAGCTGTAACAGAAAAGGTAGCATTCGCTCCTACACAGATTGTACTGGCAGAAGGTTGTGTTGTAATACCCGGTGCAGAATTAATAGTAAGTGCGGCAGCGTTTGAAACTGCATTTGGTATACATGTACCTGTAGCGACAGCTCTGTAAACATATCCATTAAGTCCAGTAGTGGCTCCTGTTATAGTAAGTGTAGCTGTAGTGGCTCCTGAATAAGGTGCTCCATTTGAAATATTAGAAAAACCAGCACCCTGATCTACCTGCCATTGATAGCCAGTGGCATTAGTAGCAGTTACAGAAAAAGTTGTATTGGCTCCTGCACATATGGTAGAAGCTGAAGGTTGTGCTGCTATAGAGGGAAGAGGATTAACTGTAATGACTACGGTAATCGGTGTACCAGAACAACTATTAAGACTAGGTGTTACGGTATAAGTAACAATACCATTGCCAGTAAGAGTCTGATTGATAGAAGTCCCCGAACTAGCAGAAGCACCAGTAACTGTACCACTTGTTGTAACAACTGTCCAGGAGAATGTAGCACCACCTGGTGCTGATGTTAAAGCAATATTTGGAGAAGTTCCGCTACAAATTGATGCAGAAGCAGGTATTGCTGTAGCTACTGGTAGCGAAGTTACATTTAATTGCGCCAAACCATTCGATGCAATTGTATTGGAGCATGAACTTGTAAGTACAACTCGGTAAGAATAACCATTCATTCCAGAAGTAATAGAACTTATGCTAAGGTTTGCAGTATTAGATCCGGAGTAATTAGGACTAGCACCTCCATTGGTAATATTAGCATATCCGGAGCCATTGTCTACCTGCCATTGATAAGTTGCAGTATTTGTTGCAGCAACTGTAAATGAAGCAGTTGATCCTGTACAAGCTGAATAAGAAGCAGGTTGGGTCGTTATTGATGGCGATGAAGCTGCTAACGTAGGCTCTGTTATTGTTACAGTATATGGTGTAGGACATCCAATATTATCTGTAGCCGTAACTGTATAAGTTCCTGCAGTAAGATTTGTTGCGGTTGCTGCTGTACCCGCCGAAGAGGACCATAAATACGTATAGGGTGGAAAACTTCCTGAAGCTGATACAGTGGCTGAACCATTGTTTCCGCCATTACAGGTAACATTGCTTTGTGCAGTTGTAATAACAGTTGTACTAGGGACAGTTAATGTTGCCGGATTAGAGGTGGCTGTGCCAGTTCCGCTTGCAATACATCTATAGGTGTAACCGCTCATCGCTGCCGTTACTCCTGTTATGGTTAAAGTTGCTGAAGTTACGCCAGAATAAGGTGCTGTATTAGAAAGGTTTGCAAAACCACTTCCTGTATTTTCCTGCCATTGATAACCACTGGCATTCGTTGCGGTAATTGGAAAAGTAGTGGTACCGCCAATACAAAGCGTTCTGTTAGGCGGATTACCAGTAATTGCTGGTGGTGTTCCTAAAAAAGGAGCAGCTGATGGCATGGCAAGTGAAATAGCAGAAAGTGTCCAGTTTGACGGATTCATGACTGCGGTTCTAATTTGTGCTATAGTAGTAATAGGATCAGTACTGCTTAGATTAAACTTTGCAGCGCTAGGAGTAGAACCTCCTGTATAAAATGCACTTGTACCTGCAATTAGAGCCGGAGGCCTGATAGAGCCATTTGTTCCGTTGGCACAGGCATCAGGATCCCAGGTTGCCTGAGAGGTTCCCGGTGCAGTAGCACAACGAAAATAATGTAATCCACTAATAAGGGTAACTCCGCTTCCAGTAACAGAGCCTGCACCGCCTTGAAAAGCGATAACCTGATCTCCCGTAAAAGATAAATTTAGTCCATTTGTCATAGTTCCTTCGGTAATAACTACGGTACCATTTGTTGTTGTAGCACCAGTAGCCACGTTATAAGTCGAAGCAGTCATACCTTTTATCATGACCTCTGTTCCTGCCGCAATAGCAGTTCCACTAGTCCATGAAATGGATCCTTCGGTACCACTTACAACTTGCCAGGTTAAGGTTTCAAAATAGCCTCTGTCTGTAAAATTAATTACAGTACCTGCAGGTATAGGGGTAAGAAGTACAAACGAAAATACATCACCACCATCGGTTTGTGAGAAATTTGAATCGTAGCCGGTAAAAATAAGGTCACCGTTTGCCAGAGTCTGAGAATTCACAATGTAGCTTTGTAAAAATATCCCCAAAAACAAGGCGATATTTAAAAATTTTTTGATTTGAGAGTAAAAATGTTCCATAATTAAGATAGTTAAATTATAAAGTGGCAAATTGTTCACCGTTTTTGATACCAAAAGCGAGCAATTTATGCCCACTCATAAATCCTTCATCCGTATAAACTGTATTGATACGCAATTGGGTATTATTATAACATTGTATGATTAATCCCTTGTTTTCATTTATTTCTAAAATAGTTCCGGGAGCATGCTGATCTGCGCGCAGTGTATCCGTTTGTGAGACTTCTACTATTCGTACATTTAAACCATTCCAATGCGTGTAAGCTCCTTTATTCCAGGGATTACATGCATTTACTAAAGCCTGAATTGATTTTGAATCCTGATGTTCCCATTGAATGCTGACATCAGCAATAGTGGGTTTTTTATAGTATTCCGCTACTGTTTCATCCTGATGCATACCTTCATCATTACGATGCAGAAGCGTTAATACTTCTGGCAAAATATAAGAAGCGAGGTACGATAAATGAGTGCATAACATTCCATGTGTAAAATCTGTATGCAGCGGAAGCGTTTTTCGCAAGATTATTTTTCCCTTATCAATTTCTTTTTCTATAGCGTGAACAGAAATTCCAGTTTCATTTTTTTGTTTTTTGATCGATTGAAAAACAGGATCTGCTCCACGCATTTCCGGCAACAGACCATAGTGGAAATTATAAAACAAATTAGGATGTTGTCTGATCAGTTCTTCAGGGACTTTCCATGGAAAAGTCATTGTAAAAATGAATTTCAGATCCTTAATTGCCGTGATTTCCTGAAGCTGAAATTTTAGTTTCGATTTTTCAATTATTATTAAATTAATTCCTGCATCTGAAGCAAAAACAGCACAAAAGGCTTTTACATCTTCATTTTCTACAGGTACTCCAATAGAATGTAGCCTTCCAAGGCTATGTAAAGTTTGTATAGCCGGAAAAGCCATTCTGTTATTACATAAAATCGCTATGTCTCTAATAGTACTCATGATTCCAGACAGGCATAAGAATTAATCCAGGAATTTGAAGGTATATCTTGAACAGCCAGGATATGATATTGTAAGCGTTCACGTTCTTCCTCCAAGCCCGAAACTTCAGTTATATTTTCTAAGAGGCAATTGCCTGTTTCTTCATTTTTGGTTACAGTAGCGTAATACAGTGGTGCTTCGGAAAATCCAGTGTTTGGATTCATGTATACTTTTCCTCTCGGGGAGTCAATAGCAATATTATCTAATGACTGGCCATCTGAATTTGTAATAAACAAAGCAGCTTCCCATCCTAAAAGAGAAAAGAGATTCGCTTTCTGTTCTTTAATATTTTTCATTGTAGCTATAAAATCTTCATTTTCCTTATTGTCAGTAACTGAAGACCATGCAACTGCACAGCTCCAGTTGTATCCTGGATATGGTATTTTATTGAGCCATAATTCTTCGGCTGTAAAGCCACTTCCGTATGTTTTTGAAGAAGCAATATTTTTTAATTTTGATGATTCTCTAAAGAAATCTTCTGCCATGTCTCCGCAAAATGAGGTAAATATGGAGACATCCTTATGCTGTTCAATATATTGATCTAATGGACTTAAGTTTAATTCTGAACGTTTCAAAGGAGTAATGTGGTTATAACTAATAGTGGCTCCTTTGTCTTCTGCAGCAGTCGAATACGTGTAGGGAGGGCGGTATCCTGCATCATAAAAAGAACAGGTAAAAACAAAATTATTTTGACCTTCTTCGATAGCTTTACGAACAATAGCCCGTGAGCATAAATTACCTTCTAATGAAATGAAATAAACGTTAGATAATTTTTTTTCAAAATTTTGAAAGTGGTAACCGCTGTCTAATACAATCAATAATTTACCCGAACTTTCAAAAAGCGGTTGTATAAATTCAGCAGTAACAGGGTTTATGTAAGCAATTATAATATCTGTACCATTTAAGAGTAATTGTTCAGAACAAGTATAAATTTCCTTATTATTACCGCCAACTCCTATACTGGCAGTTACAATTTCATGTTTTTCGTCGTGGCTTGTTTTTTTCAGGGCAGATTTAAATCCATCCATTATGTCAAAAGACATCGAAGGGTAAATCACAGATCGGGGCATGAGTAAAGCTATTTTCATAAGCAATTGAATAGATAATTTTAAAAAACAAAACAACCCATTAGAAACTCTAATGGGTAATTTATGTTAGTTTCTTGAAGGGAAAAGCCCCTGAAGGCATATTATATAATTCAGGCCCAAATAAGGCTGTTGAATTGACATGGGCTGGTTATTTCCTGTTTGTCCTATTGTTATTACAGCTGTTACTGGCTTTAAAGCACTATCTGGTGTAGCTGTAGAATAAAGATTGGGTAAAGAGGCCAGACTGGCATCTGATGCAGACCCTGTATCTCCTGTATCTGCAAACGCCTTTAATGTCAATGAACCCTGAGCTGCATGTGTATGCAATGGCAGATTTGAAAGAGTTGCCGTTACAGTATTTGTACCAGTTTTGGCACCTAATGGAAATTGAGTAATTCCTTGCGCAGGACCTGTTCCTGCAGCAATTCGTCCTCTAAAATCAGGCAATTGAAAGGTTTGAATTCCGTTACCTCCGTATGTAGTCCCTAAAAGACTGAATAATGCCTGGTTAGTGTTAATATTAAGTGTTTGGCCCGCACAAATTGCCCAAAATTTAGGTGCAAAATTTCCAGCAAATAATCGAATTTCTGAGATTATTCCTTCCATAATTATTGTTTTTAGTTAGTTTCTAGTTGGAAAAATACCCTGCATACAAATAATGTAATTTGTAGAAAGATAAGGTTGTATAATACTGAAAGGAGTAGTGTTGCCTGTATTTGTAAGAGTAACCGTTGCCGCAGCGGTTTTTAGCGTATCGTCGCCTGGTATTGCGGTATAAGCTTTTGTTAAACCGGCTAAAACATTTCCTGTTGGTGATCCTGTATTTCCTGGTGCATTAACGGTAGCTATTGCAACTGACCCGGTTCCAATATGACTATGTGTGGGCATTTGATTTATGGTCATAGTAGTTGTTTCTGTTCCGCCTATCTGACCCAGTACAACATTAGGCAGGCCTATGCCCTGACCAACACCAACTGGAACTCGGCCACGAAGATCAGGAAGATTAAATGTTGATACACCATCTCCGCCATATGTGGTGCCTATTATGACAAAAAGAGCGTCATAGTTAGCAATACTTTGTGAAGATCCATCGCAATAAGCCCAATTTGCTGGTGGGAAGTTTCCGGCAAATAATCGGATTTCTCCTAAATTTCCTTCCATAATTAATATATTTTTAGATTTAAATTATAGTTTTTGAGTTTGTTCGTTTATGAGCGGGGAGGAAAATTTCCAACTAAACAGATCATGTAATTCATGCCCAATGTGGGTTGAGTTATAGTGATTGGCTGCCCCGAGCCAATTGGCCCAACAGTTACACCGAATGCAGTAGGTTTCATATCATCTTCACCTGGTGCTGAACTGTACATATTGGGTTTAGCGGCAAGAGTGTT
This sequence comes from Flavobacterium sp. SLB02, assembly GCF_009664855.1. Taxonomy (GTDB): domain Bacteria; phylum Bacteroidota; class Bacteroidia; order Flavobacteriales; family Flavobacteriaceae; genus Flavobacterium. Next base: position 2,657,010 of record NZ_CP045928.1, on the reverse strand, counting down.
TCCAGCGGGCGTATCAAGATCACCTGAATCTGAATAAGCAGGAATTGAAATCGAAGCCAAAGAGACATGTGTGTGTGAAGGGAGTTCTAAACTTGTTAGTGTTATCGCATTTGTTCCGGATATCTGACCTAAATCATAATCTGATAAACCTACTCCCTGACCACTTCCAATAACTGTACGACCGCCCAAATTGGGCAATGCAAATGTAGTGGAGCCATTTCCGCCATATGTGGTACCTATAATAGCAAATAATGGAGTGTTGCTTTGTACTGCAAGTATCTGACCATTACAAAATGCCCAATTGACAGGTGCATAACTTCCAGCCATTAGACGTATTTCTCCAATTGTTCCTTCCATAATTATATTGATTTAAATAGTTAATGATTAGATTTAGTTTTAGATTACGACTATTTTTTTATAAAACAGAACGCTATCGTATTTTAATAGAACGCTAATTTACTTTTTATAAATGTCTCATATACAGGTATTTTTACCTGTTTTTGTAGAGTGATTATATTATAATTCAGATTTTGAACCAGAAACTTTCAAAAAGTAAAACCTTTCGAAGATTTTGCATTTTGTTTTTATACCTCAATAATATTGTATGCTAATAAACACTGTTTCCTTAATTTGATTTTAAAATTATATATCTATTACCTATCACCAGAAAAAGATGTTATAAAACGGCTTTTTCATGTCATGAAATGTCCTTTTTATGTCAGATAAATTTTGATGTATAAATTCTGAATTCGCGGATTGATTTTTCGATAAAAAAAGTAGCTTTTTATGGAAAAATGTACTGATAAAACATGTTTTTAGGCTCGTAGAAAGGGTGGTTTCGCGTATTTGAACGAATAAAATTACAAAAATAAATAACATAACTATAAGGAAGACAGTGTTTTTTGTGTAAATTCTTATTTAATGTATAAATACAGCAAGAGTAAGCTTATATTCGTTTCATGACTATCTCATAGTATTTCAAATTTGTAAAGATTCTAATGTAAGTTAATGAGATTATTTTTTTAACGAAAATAGGCTTTGAATACTTTCGGAAGATTTACCACACTATACTTCACTACAAACCATGAATAATGTAAGCTTTCAGTAAATTTTTATTGAATGTCGATATTTAGGCACTTTGATGCTATTTATGAATGTTGAAGAAAATCATTTTTAGTTTTTAAAGTTTATATTCTAAAACTAAAAGATTTATTTTTGCAGTTTAACCACGGTTATAGTAAACTTGAATTCCGATACTTTATGAAAGCAGTTATTTTTGACATGGACGGTGTAATTATTGATTCGGAACCGTTTTGGCAAAAAGCCGAATTTGAGGTTTTTTCATCACTTGGCGTAGCCTTAAGTGCAGAATTTACTAATGTAACCAAAACAATGACCACTATAGAAGTAACCAGGTTTTGGTACGAAAAATATCCATGGGATAGCAAAACGCTTGAAGAGGTGGAAGAAATGGTGATCACAAGAGTAATGGAGCTGATAGAGCAGGCTGGGGGTGAAATAAAAGGCATTGAATTCTTTATTAAAAAACTCAAATCAAATGGTTTTAAAATTGGTTTAGCCACTAATTCGCCTTATAAAATAATACCAGTAGTTTTAGAAAAAACAGGTATTGCTCAATATTTTGATAGTATATTCTCCGCTGAATTTGTTGAGTTTGGCAAACCTGATCCTGCTATATATTTAATGACATCTAAAGAATTAGGAATAGATCCTGAAAATTGTATTGTTATCGAAGATTCTTATTCGGGAATGATGGCTGCAAAAAAAGCCGGTATGAAGGTGGTTGCATTTACAAACGGAAATCAGGATGTTAACTTAAGTTTAGCCGACTATAAAATGGAAAGTTTTTTAGAACAGGAATTGCACATATTTTCATAAGCTGAATTTAGTCTATTTTAAATAAAAACAGATTTTTTTTGAAATAACTTGTAGCCGAAATAGTCATTCTTAACCAATGCGCTTAGTATAATAGGGGATTACATCATGAACTTGTATATTTGCCATCAGTTTTTAAACATTAAAGTCTATAATGCTCAAATTTTTGCCGCTAGATCCAAAAACGATTTTTATACTTTATTTTTGGGGAAACTTGTTTATTTGCATTCTTATTTTTAGTTATTCGTTTTCGTATGCTACGGTTGAGAATAGAAAAAAACTAAAAACCTTTGGTAATGGTAAAATATTACTGACGATAGGCTGGATACTAATTTTTTTAAGAAATATCATTCCGGATTTTATTTCGATTAATATCGCTAATTCTATTATTTTATTCGGGGTTTGCTGCGAAACTATAGCGATAATGTCTTTGCTTAAAACAAAGTGCAAAAGACATTATGATTTACAAAAAGGCCTTACTATTACCACAATTGTAGTTTTTAACCTAGCGACATTATTCGAGAGTACTATTGATACCCGTATTTTCATTATGTCTATAGGAATATTTGCTATTTATTTACCGCCAACAATAGGTTACTATAGAGAAAAAGGAACTAATTTTTTCCGAATATTTTATTTACTATGCTACGTTTTATTTGAAATTTTAATTTTTCTGCGAGCCGTTTATAGTTATGTCGATCCGCAAAAATATTTTTTCAGACCCAGTATTTTCGACAGTTTGTATAGCATAAGTTTGTTTTTGCTCACTCTTATTGGCACAGTAGGATTTTTATTGCTGGTAAAGGAAAAGCAAGACCTTAAAATCAAGAAACTTTTAAACGATAAAAATTTATTCTTTTCTATCATCGCCCATGACCTTAAAGGTCCGTTGGGATCATCAGTTACCTTATCAGAAATATTGGCTCAAGAAATTGATACCTACAGCCGTGAAGAGATTAAGGAAATTACAGGAATGCTTCACGAATCGAACAAAAATATTTATAAACTGCTGGAGAATTTATTAGACTGGTCAAGGGTGCAAACCGGAATGATCGAATATAATCCGCAAAAAGTAGTATTAAATCAATTGATTGAAGAAAATATAGCACTCAATAAAAATAGCGCCTTAAATAAAAACATAGATCTAAGTTTTGAACCCACTGAAATTATCGAAGTTGAGCTGGATAAATACATGATTGATACCGTTTTGAGAAACTTACTGACCAACGCAATTAAATTTACAGATCAGCAGGGAGAAATTAAAGTTACAATGCAGGTAATAAATCAAAAAGTTGAGGTATCCATTACAGACAACGGCATTGGAATTCCTGATAAGATAAAAGAGAAGTTGTTTAAAATTAACGGAAAAGTGATTCAAAAAGGAACCGAAAACGAAACCGGAAATGGTTTAGGACTATTACTTTGCAGTGAATTTATAAAAAAACATCAAGGCGAAATTTGGGCCGAAAGCGAATTTAGAAAAGGAAGTACCTTTAAGTTTATATTACCACTTAAAGGGTAATTTTTCAATTTTTTAAAATTCCAAATTCCAATTGTTGGAGTTTTTTAAACTTTGTAAAGGAGAGTAAAAGATTTTAATCTTTTACTCTCCTTTATGGAATTTGGAATTTAGATTTAAAAAAAGTCCCCCAGTTTCATAAGGGTGTGAAACTGGGGGACAAATAAAAAAAATAAAACACAATCTTTAGAACGAATATCTCAGACCAAGCTGTCCTTGGAATCTTGAAGCTAATTGATCCACAGTATAAGGTGTAGCCGTAGGTTTTTGGAAAGTATATGTTGGATCGCCAGTAGCAACTCCGCCTAAGTTTCCTGATTTTGTTAACCCAAGGTTGGCTGTTGAATTGTAAGTGTTTGGAACGAAATAACTTCTTCCCCAATCTTTGTTGATAAGGTTTCCAACATTGGCCATGCTAAATGAAATTTGGAATGTACCTACTTTTTGAACTTTAATTTCATCTGTTAATTTCAAATCTGCCTGAATGTTCCAAGGAGTAGTATCACCATTTCTTTGAGTGAATGTTCCTCTTCTGCTTTTTAGGTAATCATTTCCATTAATGAATTCTTCGTAAGCTGCAACTTGTTGAGCTGCTGTCGCTGAAGGAACTCCTGCTGCATTTACACCAATGTATTTAGCTGCTTCTGCTGCATCTTTAAAGATATAAGCTAATCCTGCTGCTTGTCCTGTTCCTGCAATTGTAGAGTTTACAAATCCCCATGAGAACGGATTTCCTGATTGCGCATTAAAATACGCATTAGCAGAGAAAGTATTGTTGTCTGCCAGTTTTACCGAATATCCTACATTAGAAACGATTCTGTGTTTGATATTAAAGTTTGAAGTGGCCAATTGAGGATCATTTGGTGTCAATGACTGGTTCATCTGGAAGTTACTTTCCATAGAATTACGAATTCCGTTTGTAACGTCACGAGAATCTCCATAAGTATACGCCACCATAAAATTCAAACCAAAATCGTATGTTTTCGAAACCATTTCGGTAATGCTGTATCGGTATCCTTTATTTGTATTAGAAAGCAAGTAAGCATTAGAAAAAGCTGAGTTTATGTTTGCTGCATAAATTGGCATTTGGTGATTCGTATCGTAAGAGAAATAAGTAGGGTTATCTGTTTTATTTACTTGTTGAAATTCAAGATCACGAATTACTTTCGTATAAATACCTTCGGTTGTAAATTTGTAACCGTTGATGATTTTATCGATTGCCAAAGAGTTTCTTAATACAGCCGGCATTTTAAATTTATTATCTACTAAATCTGCCTGTACTTTTGGCGTAGCATCGTGATATCCGTTTAATCCGCCTGTTGCTAAGGGATCACCAGCTGTTGCAACCTGAGCAGGAGTAAGGTTGTTTTTATCATAACTTCCGTAACCAACACCATCATTATAGTAAGCATATCCTAACCAAGCAAACGGAATTCTACCTGTAAATACTCCAGATCCGCCTCTTAAAACCATCGTTTTATCTTCATCTACATTATATGTAAATCCTATTCTTGGAGAAACTAATGCTGTAGTAAAAAAGTTGTTATTGATTTTGCTTAATGGTGTGTAAGTATAAGTATTACCGTAATTAGGATCAGCAGGAGAACTTTGAACTTGCGGGCTTAATTTTGGTTTATTTGGTAAATCAGTATAATCAACTCTTACACCAGGAGTAACTTTAAGTTTGTTTCCAATTCTAATCTCATCCTGAACATAAACACTATAAAGATTTACTTTGAATTTAGCGTACGGATTATCAAAAATCTGATCTCTCGTTGAACCATCAAAAGGATATGTTCCGCGAACACGAGTAGGAAGTTTATTCATGAAATCTGCCAGAGATTTGTACGAAACTCTTCCGTTTAATGCGTTTACAAATCCGTAATTAATGTCGTAGAATTCGTTGTGAGTTCCAAACAATAAAGTATGATTTCCTGTTTTGTAAGTAAGGTTATCAGTGATTTCAGCCGTATTTTGTTTCATGTTAAAAACAGTTGCTTCACGATCATTTCCTAAGAAAATAGTTCCCCCGTTGTAACCAATTTCTGCCTGAGGAAACATGGCATTCGATGATTTTGGATCACGATAATCTTTAATGGCCGAATAACTTGCAAGGAATGAGTTAGACCATTGGCTGTTAAAGTGGCTTTTTAATTCTAAAACCGTACTAATAGACTGGTTTTTTTGAGTGAAATCCATGCTTGAAAACCTGAAGTTTGCTGCATCACGCTCTAAATTCGAAGCTTGAGAAATAACTGTATTGTTTCTTAGCGAAAGCGAGTGTTTGTCATTAATTTTCCAATCTAATTTATTGAAGAATTTTTGGCTTTTTGCAAAGTTGTTGTAAGCACCATAACTTCCAGGATCAAAACCATAATTTGTTTTAACGAAGTTTGAAATTTGTTCTGCTGTAGCATTATCAACCAATGAAGTTAATTTTCCTGCAGAATTGGTTTCTCCGGCATTATAGAACAAAGGATCTGTTCTTTCTGCATATTCCATGTTGGTGAAAAAGAACAATTTATCTTTAATAATAGGTAAACCTAATCTGAAACCAACTTGGTAATCCCCGAACGAATTTGGCATTTTTGATCCGTCACCAGCATTATTAGGACCTGTGATGGCAGCATTTCTTCCATAGCTATAAATAGATCCTGTTACTTCATTTGTACCGCTGCGGGTAACAGCATTAACGCTTCCTCCTAAAAAGTTTCCTAATTTAATATCGTAAGGAGCAATATAAACCTGAATGTCCTGTATCGCATCCAAACTTATAGAGTTCGAGCGTGTGCTGCTTCCTGGCATTCCAGAAGTTCCGGACTGACCTCCTAAAGATGGACTAAAACCAATCGCATCATTATTGATAGAACCGTCAATTGTAACGTTGTTGTATCTAAAGTTGGTTCCTGCAAAAGAGTTGTTTGAACTTTGCGGAACCAGTTTTGTAACATCCTGAATTCCTCTGTTGATTAACGGTAAGCCATTGATTTTTTTCTCATTAATACTTGTTCCGTTATTTTTAGAAGAAGGTTTAGAGCCTGTAATCACCACTTCTTCTAATACATTATCTTCGGCTTTATTAACCACAATTAAAGGTAAATCATTATCGCCCAATGCTAAATGTATTTGTGCGTTTGAATAATCTTTAATACCTGAACTTTTAATTTCGAGTTCGTAAGGTCCGCCAGCATTCAAATTTTCGAAGCTAAACCTACCTTGTTTGTCGGTAACAGCTCTGTAAACTGCATTGGTAGGCAAATGTGTTAATGTAACCTCAGCGCCAGTAAGCGGACTTGTACCATCGCTAACTTTTGCAGATAAAGATGAGGTTGTAATTTGAGCAAAAATGTTCCCCATAACAAGAAGCATAAATGCCGAAAAAAAGAGTTTTAGTTTTGTCATGTTGTTTTTAGTTTTTATTTGACAAAGAAACTGTCTTTGTTTCGATCAGATTTAACGCTTTTGTTAACTTAAAATGATAAAACTATTCATTGTTAACTTAGGATTATGAAGATGTTATTTCAAGAAAAAGGAATTAGCTCTTTAAAATCAACTACTTGGGTAAAATGGTAAAAATAAGTAGATTAAAGCTCGATTTAAAGTAGATTAGAAAAAGATTAGAGTGTTAAGCTAATGTTAGCGATTGTGAAAATTGATAATCTTAGGTATTGATATTTTAATGTAAATGTGTAATTGTTTGACGTTTTAAGCGTAGGCATTTTTGTCATCCCTCGTTCCCCGGGATGACAATGATTGTGGTTAAGTTATTTTCTATGTTGTTAATTATACTCAACAATTAAATTCTTTATGGAAACACCAAAGAAAACGAAGTACCTTTCCCCAGTTCAGAATCTACGATTAAAGTAATATTATGAAGTTTAAGAATCTGGGTTGTGATAAAAAGACCCAATCCTTGTCCCTGAATATGGCGTGTATTATCGCTTCGGAAAAAGAGATCGAAGATAGATTTTTGATCTTTTTCCGAAATTCCGGGACCCTGATCTACGATTTTTATAATGAGTTTATTTTCATCCGAAAGTGCAAAAACTTCAACCGGTGCAGGAGAGGAGAATTTAATAGCATTATCTAAGATATTGTACAACCCAATAAAAAGCATGTGTTTATTAGCGTAAACAGAAAGTAAATCTTCCTGATCTGCAATCGCATTTAAATTGAATGAAACCTTAGATTCGGGATATTCTATGGCTTTTTTCTCGAGAACATTCCATAATATCTCATCGACTCTGATCGTTTCCATTTGTTGCGGCTCAGAAAGTTCCAATCCGGATAAAACCAAAAGACCTTCGAGAGTGGCTTTAAGATGTAAGGTATCTTTGCGCAGCGATTTTAGAATTTGCTCATATTGCTCGTTGGTTCTGGGTTGTTGGAGCGATACATCAATGTCTCCTATAATAATGGTAAGAGGTGTTTTTAATTCGTGCGAAGCATTTTTTAGAAAATTATTCTGAATCATGATACCGCTTTCTAATCTTTCCAAAAGATAATTGAAGGTCGTCACCAATTCTTTAATCTCATCTTTGCCGTTTGTTTGTGGTACATCTAATCTCGAATGAAGATTCTCGGTTGTTATGGTGTTAACTTTTGCAATCACTTCGGTAAACGGACGGAAAGTTTGTTTGGCTAAGAAAGTTCCTAAAAGATAATTTAGAGGAATTCCGGCGAGATAAAACAGAACAAACATAAGACCAAGCATTTCCAGTTGTCGATTTCCGGCACGATCGATTCCTGAAACTACAATGATAAAATCGCCCTGATTGTCTTTATAAAACAAACCAACAAATTGTCTGTCGCCTCTTGTAAACGTTAGTAATTTTTCTTTTTTGATGTTCTCTAAATCTTTATCACTTAAATGAAAATCAATAGCGTCTTTTATATAAATTTTATTGGTCTTAGCATCATAGACACGTATAGACTCATTATTGATGCGTTTGTACTGAAGTTCAATTTGTTGATAACGCGAACGGTTGAGTTCTTTTATTTCATCTTTTTCAAAATAAAAAAGAGCCGTTGTCATGGCGTGATCTTCTAGATTATCAAAATAAAGATCCTTCATATGACTCCTAAACAAAAGGAAAGATCCGGCCATAAGCAGTCCTACTATAAAAGCAAAAAGCAAAGTAGAATTAGTGGCTAACTTATTTTTAAGATTCATAACTCTTTTGTTTGAGCATATATCCTGTTCCTTTTATGGTATGAATGAGAGGAGTAGGGAAGTTCTTGTCGATCTTATTTCTTAGATAATTAATATAAACATCTACGGTGTTTGATGTCGTATCAAAATCTATATTCCAAACCGCTTGTGCAATCGCAATTCGGGATAAGGCTTTCTCGCGGTTTTTCATAAAAAAGATCAAAAGCTTTAATTCTCTCGAAGATAAATTCAGTTCTTTTCCGTCTCTTCTAGCGCTTTGTTCTTTCATATTAATTTCGACTCCGGCATACGACTGAAAATCGAGAATTCCGGTGCTGAATTCGGCACGACGAAGCTGGGCGTTGATTCGCGCCAGTAATTCTTCAAACAAAAAAGGTTTTGCCAGATAATCATCGGCTCCGGCCTGTAATCCTTTTACTTTTTCGTGCGGAGTATCGAGCGCGCTCAGAATAAGAATTGGAACAATTATTTTCCGGCTTCGTAAAACTTCACAAACTTCAAATCCTGTAATATCCGGAAGCATAATGTCGAGAATAATAATATTATATTCGTTCTCCATTACTTCTTTTATCGCTTCAAAACCTTTGGTAATGGTTTTGACTTCATACAAATGTTCCTCAAGTCCTCTCGTAATAAACGAAGCAACCCTTGGATCATCTTCAACTAATAATACTTTATTCATAACCGGATAGTAATCAAATTTGTTGTCATAAAAGTAATTAAAAAGCAATAGTTATTTAAAAAAAAATCATGCGCGAATAGGAGTACATTCTCTATTAAATTTAAATGAAAGGTCTGCAAGAATGTTATATATTTGAAGTATAAAACTATATTTATTTCATAGTCAGAACTATTAATTACAAGTATATTATGAAGCTACACTATACTAAAGCATTATTTTTTTTAATGTTTTTAACCTTTTTTTCCTGCGAAAACAAAAAACAAAAACAAGAATCGAAACCGTACAAAGCAGGTGTGATTTTATCTTTTGATGATGCGTATGTAAACGAATGGTACGAAGCCGATCAGGCCTTGAAAAAATACGGATGGAAAGCGACTTTTAATGTTTGCAGAATCGATTCGATAGGAAAGCCTCAGATTAAAAAACTTCTTCAATTGCAAAAAGAAGGTCACGAAATTGCCGGTCACGGATATCATCATTACAATGCTGTAAAATTTGTCAACCAAAACGGAATCAATGCCTATATGCAACAGGAAGTAGATCCTATGATTGTTTCCATGAAAAGGTTAGGTTTTAATGTTACGACCTTTGCGTATCCCTACGGAGAAAGATCTGACGCACTTGATAAAGCTTTATCGGATGATTTTAAAATTATAAGAGGAAGAGCTTTTGGTGGTGAAGCTCCGGAGAAACAAGACAGTTTTTTTAGCAACTCAAAAATTGTATTTGCCTTTGATATCGATAACAGTCACATACATTTTAGTATTCCGTATGTTTTAGAATTACTGGATTACGCCCAAAAACACAATAAAATTTTGCTGTTATGCGGTCATAAACCCGTAAAAAATGTAACCGAAAATTATCAGACAAAAATTGAAACCTTAGAATTCATTTGTAAGTATATGAAGCTTAACAACCTTAAGTTTTATAAAACATCTGATTTGGATGATTTACTGCCTGAAGAATAAATTTTAATGATGGGCTTTTGTCAAGCTTCTCGCGAAGATTTACTTGGTCTGTTCGCTATCGTTCGAGTCTCCTGCTTCGAAATGACAATATTGTGTTTAAACTTTGAGTCTTAGCGCCTTTGCGAGATTAATTTTATTTTTCATAAAATATGAAACAATTTTTAAATTCGTGAATTCGTGGCTTTTTTTTGCGAGGAAATACGTATCATGTTAAGATGATTTTTACAAATTATAAAATCATTTTAATCCTATAATCTGTGGCTAAAATTTCGTTTTGTAAATCTTTGATCTTATGATCTACAATTTTTTCGTCTTTTTCGAAAATCTTAAAATTCGCTTTCTGACCACTATCATTCTTACAGTTTTGTCTGTAAATGTTAATAATCCCGTTATTTTTTGTATGATTTTGGGCCAAACTGCTCGATTTTTCGTACCTTAAAAATTCTAACAAATAAAAGACAATGATGACAAAATTACGAATTTCATTAATCAACATTCACGGCCTACTAAAAGGTTCAGGTTTGGAGATTGGTAGAGATGCTGATAATGGCGGACAAACAAAATATGTATATGAACTTGCAGAGTTCTTATCACAACACGAAGATGTAGAACATGTTCATCTTTTTACAAGGTTAATTGATGATAAAAATCTTTCTCCGGAATATGCAGTACCTATCGAAATCATTAATGACAAACTGGACATAAGGCGTATTCCTTTTCTAGGGAAAAAGTATAAAGCAAAAGAACAATTATGGGAAGGTTTAGACACTTTTGTAAACGGAATTGTTCAGCATATCAAACTTCACGATATTTTCCCAAACTGGATTCATTCTCATTATGGCGACGCAGGATATGTAGCCAGCGAATTATCTACAATTTTAAATATTCCTTTCGCGCATACCGGACATTCTTTAGGTTTTCATAAAAAAAATAAACTACTCGAAAGTGGTTTGAGCGAAGAAGAAATCGAAAAGAAATTCAAGTTCAAACAAAGAATTGCTGCCGAAGAAAAAACATTAGAATTATCTGAATTTATTGTTACTTCGACAGAACAGGAAATTGAAACCTATAAACCCTACAAAAATTTTGAATTAGGTAAATACCATGCCATTTCTCCCGGAATTGATACTAGAAAATTTGTTCCTTATTATCACAGAGAACAGGATGCTGATAAGCAAATGGAGGAGGAGCAGAGAAAATATTGGGTAGCAGAAACCATTTCGAAATTTTTAATAAATCCGCACAAACCTTTTATTCTGGCACTTTCGAGGCCTGATCGCCATAAAAACCTTCATACCTTGATTGAAGTTTACGGTAAAGACAAAGAACTGCAAAGCATTGTCAATCTGGTGATTTTTGCGGGAATAAGAAAAGATATTTCGAAAATGCCGGAATCTGAAAAAGATGTTCTGACAGATTTATTACTATTAATGGACAAATATGATTTGTACGGAAAAATGGCAATTCCGAAGAAACATGACGTCGAAAATGAGGTTTCGATTATCTATCGTTATGCAGCCGAAAAAAGAGGTGTTTTTGTGAATTTGGCTTTGCATGAAAACTTCGGTTTAACCGTAATTGAATCGGCTAGTTCGGGTTTACCTGTTGTGGTAACCAAGAACGGCGGACCATCAGAAATTATTCCCACTTGTCAAAACGGAGAATTGGTAGATCCGCTGGACGAAGACGAAATCAAAAAAGCATTGCGAAATATTTTAACCAATGAAAATAAATGGAAATATTACTCGAATAACGGAGCAATAAATATTCAGAAACATTACAGTTGGTTAAGTCACGTAAACCAATATGTAGATTTAGTCAATGAAAATTTATCATTATCATCAGGTTCAGGAATCAAAAAGCAGCATTATCCTAATATTAATATCGAACGATTAAAACGTAAGGTTGAGCATTTATTTGTTTCGGATATAGACGGTACATTAATAGAACCAAAATTAAACAATCCCGGCTTAAAAGAATTAAAAGAACACTTGATTAATCGTACCGATAAAATGGCATTCGCACTGGCATCCGGACGAAATTTAGCTTTGGTAAAACAAGTGATCGACGAAGAACAGTTTCCTTTGCCGGATTTTATAATTTGCTCTGTAGGAACCGAAATTTATTATACAAATGGTAAAGATTATATTTTAGACAAAGGCTGGGCTAAATTTTTGGCTGGTCGATGGAAAAGAGAAGATATTGTCAGCCGTTTGAAAGAAGTTCCGTGGTTACGATTGCAGGAAGAAGAAGCGCAAAACCCTTATAAAATATCCTATTATTATGATAAAGAAAAATACAATCACGAGCAATTAATCACCGTTTTAGGCGCTGGATGGTACAAAGTAAATATCATCCCGAGTCATGGTGAATTTCTTGATTTTATCCCAAAAAGAGCTTCAAAAGGAAATGCGATTAAATTTTTATGCCGTAAATGGTCTATTCCTTTATCGAATGTTATTGCGGCAGGAGATTCAGGAAACGATATCGATATGTTCAGAGGCGCTGTAAAAGGAATCATCGTAGGAAATCGTAGTGTTGAATTGGCTGATTATGAAACTACAAAAAGTATTTATGTGGCCAAAGATTCAGCTTCTTCTGGTATTTTAGAAGGATTAAAACATTATAAAATAATTAAATAAATAACAGATGTTGGTTATCCTTTGATATGTCCGGATGATCGTTGTTTTTAGAAAGTTTCAAAGGAACGATTCATATTGTAGCAAGGGATTTTAATGCCTTGAAATGTGGCATTTAGACTTCGCTCAGGATGACAAAAATGACACAATATGTTCAATAATAAAATAGGTTAAATATGTATTCAGGTTCAGGATTTAGTAATTGGGAAATAGGAGACGTTGATGTATTTATAGATGAAAGCGGAGTGCATCATTTATTTCACCTTATTATTCCCAATCACGATTATATTGCGCATGCAGTATCAAAAGATGGTCTTTCTTGGAAAAGAGTAAAAAATGCCTTGTTTGTAGGTGATCCAGGTGAATGGGATGATGATATGTTATGGACAATGCATGTTAGTAAAAACTCTGACGGAGAAGGTTATGAGATGTATTATACCGGTTTAAAGCGTAAGGACAAAGGAGTTACACAAAAAGTAGGAAGGGCAGTTTCGCCGGATTTGATTCACTGGACAAAAGACAATCAGTATGGTTTACCGCTAAAAAGTGATGCTCCGTATTATGAAAGCCGGGATAATAATCCGCGTGAATGGCTGAGTTTTCGGGATCCTTATAAATACCAGTTCCAAGGCGAAGATTATTTGCTGATTTGTGCCCGAAGCGCAGTAGGACCAACCTATAGAAGAGGTTGTATTGGCGTAGCAAAACGAGAAGAAAAAGGTTTTGTACTGCAAAAACCATTGCATGTGGCTTACGTTTATGATGATATTGAATGTCCTTGCGTGGTAGAAATAAAAGGAATGCATTATTTGCTGGGTTCCATTCGCGAAGATATCAAAGTGCGTTATTGGTTTTCTCCGGATTTTAAAGGAGAATACCATGCTTTTCATAATAATGTTTTAATGCCACAAGGTAATTATGCAGCAAGAATTGTAAAAGAGGGCGAGTATTATTTGATTTATAATTTTTACTTCGTTGGCGGAAATGTCAATACTCTTCGTGTAATTCCACCACCAAAACAACTGGATGTTGATAGTAACGGACGATTATTATTAAAAACCTATCATCATTGGAGAACACTTTACCAAAGAACCATTCACCATAGAAACTTGCCTGTTCCGGTGCCTATTTTAGGAAATCCGTCGGCAAATTTTGAGGTAGAAAATGAAAATAAATGGCGAATTGGCTGTCGAAGCGGATACGAAGTTTTTTGCTTTGATAAACCTTCTGAAAATTTTGTCTGGGAAGGAACGCTGGCCGTCGAAGGAATGGGAAAAACTGGTTTTGTGATCGAATGTGACGAACAGGGAACGGCCTATTATATCTCAATTGATTTTGTAAATGGTTTTGTGCAGTTTAGAGCCTGGGGATTTAATGAAAAAGATGTAAAAAATAATTTTGTTTTCGAAAATATTCAAACCAATCAATTTGAAATTGTAGACAATAAAGAGATTTATTTTAAGATTATTCGTTACGGAAATTATTATGAACTTTCGATCAACGAAATCGTCAAACTAACTTTACTGGATTACAAATACAGCGAAGGTAAAATTGGTGTTTACGTATGTTCAGCAATTGTTTCCTTAAGCGATTCAAAAATTCATGTCATTCCCGAACCGGAGAACGAATATGCAACCGCAGATCCTAATAAAGCAATTGATGAGTATAATAAAATAGCTCAATAATTAATGTACTTTGACAGATTGTGATGGAGTTACTTAGAATTAGTATCTATAATACTTTTTACACTTTTAATAAAAGTTTCGGTATTGTGAATTTCGCCTTTTATGTAAATGTCATACTCGATTAATTTAAACTGTTCCAGCATATCTTTTTTAAGATATTTTATCATAGACTCAAGACTTCGGGTATCGTTTTCGTTTTGTCTTTTTAATTCACGTTGTTTGCTTTCCAGGTAAGCTAAAGTTCTTTTTAATCTTAGTACATTAATATTGTCCAAACTTAATATTCTTAAAATTTAATAAAAAATAACGATAATCAGGAATAAGATAAAATTCAATATTTTTCCAAAAACGTACCAGTGAATTGAATTTATCTTATTACAAGACTATCGTTTGAGGTAATTACGTAAAAATTGAATTTTTAGTTTTGAAATATAAGTCAAAAAAATAAAAAAAATAGACGGAATTATATGTTTTTTTTAGATAACCATTTGAAAGACTATTGTTTAAAGGTTAAAATTGTAAGAAGATTTTGCTTCTTTTTTATTTTAAAACTTTTCAAAAAATAAATAAATTGATTTGATTTTTTCAATTTTAAAGAAAAAAAATAAACAAAAAAGCTGCGTTTTTCCTGAAAAGAAAGACACAGCTTTTTTATATCATGAAGACTTTATTTTACAACAGTCGCTTCGAGTTCAACTTTTAAAGTTTCAAAAAGGCTTTTTACTTCCAGTAAAGTTGTCGCTTGTTTCATACCATGTTTCGCCACCCAATCCTGAATAAGATTAAAATGTGGCCAAAGTTCATCAGTCGCAGTAGTATAGATATTCAACCGAACAATTCCGCTGCATTCATATCCGGCTTCCGTAATGACTTGTTCCAGATTTTGCAATGCCAGTTTTATTTGCGATTCCATGTTTTCATTACTGGAGATTCCGTCAGCACTTATCGCCGTTTGTCCCGAAACATATAATGTTCCTTGCGGATTTTTTACTTCAATTGCTTGTACATAACTGCGTTGATTTTGCCATTCCCAAGGATTAAATTCTTTTTTTTCCATTTGTTTTCCTTTTTTCGTTTGTGCCAATACAGGCATCGTAGTTAATAATAGTAATACTAAAAGGCTTGCCGTTTTTTTCACGATTACAGTTTAAAATTGTAATACAAAATTGAGCATAACGGCTGGAAAGTACTCGTGACATTTTTCACGATTTTGATGTGAGAATTGTCACATCAGGAAGATAATCGACTTAATGTTTCGCGCGAAACGCCTAAATACGAAGCAATAAGACTTTTAGGAACACGCTGCAGGAGCGAAGGATATTGTTTTAATAATTGGTCGTAACGCTCTTTAGAGTTAGAAGTCTGCCAGGAAACAATGCGGCGTTGTGATCCCAGAAAACCAAAAGTGGCTTTCTCCAGAAAAAAGCGTTCCATTTTCTGCAAGCCGTTGCATAGGTTTTTATAATCTTCAAACGAGCAGCAAAGTACTTCAGTATCTTCAAGGCATTCTAATGACATTGTAGCTTCAGTTTGGGTAAAAAAGGCGTAGTAATCACTTTCCCACCAATCTTCCATAGCAAAAGAAACAACATGCTGCTTTGCTTTTTCATCAGTATATACCAATTTTAAAAGTCCCGAAATGATAAAATAAGAATACTTGACAGAATCACCTTCCTGAATAAGAAACTGATGCTTCTTAAATTTTTTGACAGTAAAATGAGAAGACACAAAAGCAAACTCTTCATCTGTAAGAGGAATTATTTTTTCTATATGTTCTCTAAGTTGATTGTGCATAGTAGCATCCAAAGTTATTGAAATTTTAATAAAAGAGAAGCTTTTATTATCGATATCAATTTTGTGGTTAGCATAAAATATAAGAAAATTAAATTTAGGAAGTAGATAACGATTTAATAAAATTAATAACAATTTCTTAAACTTTTGTTTATTAGTGTGTTGATAAATAATGTTTTATAAAGCGATTTTAGGAACATTAGTAACGAATTAATATTTATATTTGAGAATGAATCAGAGTCAAATAATTTAAAATATTTACAAATGGATAAAGCTATAAAACTAAAAGTTCGTAAGGAGTTGGATAGTCAACAACAGTTGAATATTATTAAATTAAAGGGTAGTTTAATCTCTAAAGGCTATACCGAAATTATTCATATCCTCGATCAGGATGATGAGTTTCATATCAATTCTTTCGCAACTCCTTCTGAAACTACAAATGAAGTCCAGGAATTTATCAAAGCATTTATCTACAAAGAAAATTTGGCAGATACCATAACAATTTTTAGATAATAAAATATTTATTGCTTATAAAAAAAAATACATTTTATTAGATCCTTCATTTCTAATCCTATTTCAACTATAACCCAAGTTTTCAACCTTGGGTTATGTGTTTTTTTAGAACCCAATTCTCCAAGCCTCAACAATCGAAATCGTTGCCAATCTTACAGCTGTATTTTAACTCAAATTAATTTGGCAAAAACTTGCTTTTAAGTCACTTGTATTATTAATAGTATTTTTGTTAATTCATTGTTAAAAATGTAATTTCGTTGACTTGTACTTCTTTTTATAAAGATAATCATATCTTTACGTGAGATTTTGGTCTGTTTTCTTTAGAAAAATAAAAGAAAATAGTTAAAAGGGAATCAGGTGCAAATCCTGAGCAGACCCGCTACTGTAAGTTCTATATAAGTCTTTAAACGTTACTAATGCCATTGTTCGCCGCGGCGAATGAGAAGGTTGTTTAAAGATGGAACAAGTCAGGAGACCTGCCATAATCACATAGTTTAAGGCTTTCGTGGAATAAAGTCGAACAACAAAAATTGACCTGCTATTGCATAGTGGGATTCTCTCTTTTTGCTTTTTGATTACTACATCCGCGAAGTTTATTTAATTAAATCAGTGATGTATAATACAAAAAAATTACTCTTATTATTTTTCTTATTTATTGCTCCATATTTGCTTCATTCGCAAGTATCTAATGACAGTTTGCGTGTTTTAAAAGAAGTTATTCTAAAAGGGAAACCATATCAGGAAGTAATTCCCGTACAAAGTCTTTCAGGAAAATTACTGGAGAATTTAGCAAGCCATAATGTTGCCGATGCATTGAGATATTTTGCAGGAATTCAAATTAAAGATTATGGCGGTCTCGGCGGACTCAAAACAGTCGATGTACGTAATATGGGTACACACCATGTAGGTGTTTTTTATGATGGTATTCAGTTAGGTAACGCGCAAAATGGAGTCACGGATCTGGGAAAATATTCCCTGGATGACATGGAATCCCTAACCTTATATAATGGACAGAAAAGTGAAATTTTTCAGTCTGCAAAGGATTTTTCAGCCGCTTCGACCATTTATTTAAGAACAAAACGTCCTGTTTTTGTTGGTGATAAAAAAACAAATTTACTGGTAAGGTTTAAAACCATGTCTATCAACTATTTCGATCCTTCTTTTAGATGGGAACAAAAACTGAGCGATAAAGTCAGCATGAACGTTAGTTCTGAATACATCAAATCAAACGGACAATACAAATTTAGATACAAAAGAAACAATCTCGACGGATCAGTAGCCTACGATACCACTGCCACCAGACATAATAGCGATATAGAAGCATTACGATTTGAATCCGGCCTTTACGGAAAAATCAATAATGGTTTCTGGGATGCCAAAGTATACTATTATGATTCTGACAGAGGAGCACCCGGAGCCATTGTAGAAAATAAATTCTCAGATGGTTTCAGGCAGTACGACAAGAATTTTTTCGCACAAGGAACTTTAATCAAGGATTTTACCAAAAGATATAAGTTTCAGGCCAAAGCAAAATATGCTTACGATTACACGCACTATGTGGCACGAGATACCACCAATATATTAGGAGAAACCGTAACCGAAGGCGCACAATCTGATGATAGTTACTACCAACAGGAATATTATCTGTCAGCCGTAAACATGTACAGTATATTGTCGAATTGGGATGTTTCGCTATCTACAGATTTTCAGTACAATAGATTAAATGCAACCAGAAAAGGAATAAATACTCAATTTTCTTTTCCGCAACGTTATACAGCATTATTTTCTTTGGCAAGTTCTTATCGATATGGTGGTTTTAAAGCTTTGGGAAGCGTTGTGGGAACTTATGTTCAGGAAGAAGTGCGCTACAATGCAAAAGCCCCAGATAAAAAAGAATTTACACCCGCTTTATTTTTAGGCTACACACCTTTTAAAGATTACGATTTTAATGTGAGAGCATTTGCAAAACGTATTTTCAGAATGCCCACGTTTAATGATTTGTATTATACAATGGTTGGTTCGAGTACTTTAAGACCTGAATATATGAATCAGTACGATATTGGTTTGACTTATAATTTACTGGTAAATAAAGGATTCTTTGATAAAATATCTTTTCAGGTCGATGGCTATTATACCAATACTAAAGATAAAATCGTAGCAGCGCCTACAGGAAATTTATTTCGCTGGATGATGACCAACATGGGGCAGGTAAAAGGTAAAGGAATAGAGTCTGTCGTGAATATGGGCATGCATATTGGCAAAGTAAATTTAAGTACCAATTTAACGTATACGTATTCTGAAAACAGGGATTTTACCAAATTTGCCGGCCTTGAATTGTCCTCTTATGGAGACCAGATCCCTTATACGCCATGGCATAGCGGATCCGGAATCTTAAATGGGGAATACGAAACATGGAACTTCAACTACAGTTTTGTATACGTAGGAAAACGTTACAATGGTAATGTCAATAATATAAAAGTCAACCAAGTCCAGCCTTGGTATACGCATGATCTGGCAGTGCAGAAATCATTTGCATTTCAGCATTATAAAATGAAAGGCGCAATAGAACTTAATAATGTTTTCGATCAGCAATACGAGGTAATTTATAATTATCCTATGCCGGGACGCACAATGAAATTTATAATAAGTATCGAGCTATGAAAAAGATCACAACAAAATTAGTCCTCGGTTTATTGATAACCCTTGCTTTTGTTTCCTGTCGGGAAGAAGAAACCATTTTTCCATCTTCGGATAAAAATGTTGCCGCGCCAAGAAGCGATGGTAAAATAGAAGGTTTTTATCTTCTTAACGAAGGTAATATGGGAATGAACCGTGCCAGTATCGACCTATTCAGTTATAGAACAGGAAATTATACCACCGATATTTATTCAGAACGAAACCCGACAGTTGTAAAAGAATTGGGTGATGTTGGAAACGATATTCAAATCTATGGCAACAAGGTTTATGCTATAATTAATGTTTCCAACAAAGTTGAGGTTATTGATAAATGGACAGCAAAACGCATCAAAAAAATAGACATTCCCAATTGTAGATATGTCGCTTTTTATAAAGACAAAGCTTATGTAAGTTCTTATGCAGGTCCGGTTGCCATTGATCCCAATGCAGAAATAGGTTTTGTGGCAGAAATCGATACGACATCATTAGAAATAAAAAGAAAAGTAAATGTGGGTTATCAGCCCGAACAAATGGTGGTACACAACGGGAAACTTTACGTTGCCAATTCCGGAGGTTACAGGGTTCCTAATTACGACAGAACCGTATCTGTAATCGATCTTGAAACTTTTACCGAAATAAAAAAGATAGATGTAGGGATCAATCTCTACAGCATGGAAATCGACAGCAGGGGAGATATTTATGTGAGTTCCAGAGGAGATTATTACAACACGCCCTCGAATCTTTTTGTGATTGATACTAAAACAGATGAGAAAAAAATGCAGCTCGATATGCCGGTTTTAGGAATGTGTCTCGTTGACGATTTACTCTACTACTACAGTGTATCATGGAGTTACCTCACCAATAGTAATAAAGTGACTTATGGAATATTAGATACAAAAACAAAGAAAGTAATAAGTGATAAGATTATTACAGACGGTACAGAGAAACAAATCATGATTCCGTACGGACTTCAGATAAATCCTGAAACCAAAGAAATTTATATTACTGATGCGCAAAATTATGTGGTAACAGGCTACATCTATTGCTTTACGCCCGAAGGTAAATTAAAATGGAAAACTACAGCAGGGAATATTCCTGCACATATTGCTTTTATAACTAAAAATTAAAATGAAAAAAATGTATCACAACTTTTTAAAACATTTTCGATTCGCAGTGCTTGTATTAGTATCACTAACACTTATCAATTGTTCTGATAGTGGATCGAATGACGATGATAACGGCGAAACTACTGTTGAAAACGAATATAGTGTACAACGGTCTAAAATAATATCAGTTACGGCACATAATGGCTTAAGTACAGAGGCTAAATTTACATGGAGCGTGACAAAAGGACCGTCAGAGAATTATGCGTTTTCTGATGTTACAGCCAAAGAAACCTTATTCGCTGCGACAGACGTTGGCGTTTACGAACTTACGTTACTGATCAATGATCAGGGAATGATGCAAACGCAAAAAGTAAAGGTAAATGTAACCAAAGAAACAAAGGAATATAAAACCTTTATTGACAAGGTATTTGAATTTAAACCGGCACCCGGACAGTTTATAAATGATTTACCGGCAGCCAATGACGGAGAAACGACCGAAAGAATTTTGGACAGAGCCAATACATACCTAGCCAAGAAAAACGGAGATCTTATTTCGCTTGGAGCATTTGGTGGTTACATTGTTTTTGGATTTGATCATACCATTGTAAACATAAAAGGGAAACGTGATTTTAGGGTTTTAGGCAATGCTTTCTGGGCAGATGCCAATCCTAATCCTGATACTTCAATGCGCGGAGGCAGTAGTGAAGCGGGAGTTATAATGGTTTCTTACGACAAGAATAAAAACGGACTTCCGGATGATGAATGGTACGAAATAGAAGGTGCCGGACACAACATGGAAAAAACGATTCATAATTACGAAATCACCTATTACAGGCCAGATCCCAACAAAGTGCCTGTTCCCGGAGGCGGAACCGGAACTGTACTTTTTACTGATATAGAATACATCTACTGGAAAGACAATCAGGGTAAAGATGGTTATCTGGCACAAAACAACGCCTACAATCACTCCTTAGATTACTGGCCAAAATGGCTTAAAGATCAGCCAAGCCTCACCTTTAAAGGAACAAGATTACCAGACAATGCTGTTGATGAAAGCGGAACCGGAAGCTATTTTGTTCAGTATGCATTTCTTTACGGATATGCTGATAATGCACCTAACAACGACGATGATTCTGCTATAGATATTGATTGGGCAATTGATAAAAACGGAAACAAAATTCACCTTCCGGGAGTAGATTTTGTAAAAGTGTATAATGGTCTCAACCAACAAGCGGGATGGTTAGGCGAAACTTCTACCGAAATAATGGGAGCAACAGATTTGCACCTTTTGGGAGAAAATATTCCGACCAGAAAATAGAATAATTAGAATGTTAAATTAAAATTATAATACCAAAAACCATGAAAAAAAAACTTACCCATTTATTATTAATTGCCTTTGCAGCCGTGTTTACAGGTTGCAGCAGCAACAATGATGATGATAAAGCTGAAGAAAAGATCGCAGTTACACTTCAGGAAAAATACGAAACATCGACATTTAGTGTTGTAAACATACCGGCTTCTGCCGAAACTACCAGCCCTGTTTACCAATGGATATTGACTAAAAACCCGGTGAACCAAAAGACGGATTCTATTGTAGGAAATACAAAAGACCTGCGTTTTGTAGCCATTTATGCTGGAGCTTATGAACTTACTTTAAATGTCACTTCAGGAGACCAAAAAGGCAGCAAAAAAACAATCGTAAACGTAACTAACGAAACTAAAAATTACAATCCGTACATCACGAGTATTTTCGATTTTGATCCGGCACCGGGAATGTTTGCCAATGATTTATACAAAGACGGATTTAAAAAAGAAGATATTTTACGTACTGCTTTGGGCAGAATCAATGAGACTAATGTAGGTTATCAACTAGACTTAGGAGGTTTTGGAGGTTCTATTATTATTGGTTTCGATCATACCGTTGTAAATGTTACAGGACAAAGTGATTTTAGAATTTATGGAGGAGATTTAACAGACAAAGCGAATCCGCCGGCACCCGGAATTGTATATGTTGCTTATGATAAAAATGGAAACGGAAAACCAGACGAAGACGAATGGTACGAAATCATAGGAAGCCAGCATACGAAAGCCACCACAACAAAGAATTTTAAAATAACCTACCATAAAAAAGCTGCCGGAGCACCTGTTGTAGTGGGCGGACCAAACGATATGTTTTCTGATCGTGAGCACATCTTTTGCGAAAATAATTCACCTGAATCATATTACTTACCAAGATCTAAAAGCAAAAAAGAATATTATCCTTTATGGGCTGCTCAAACCGCAGTTACTTATGAAGGTACAAGACTTAATGTAGATTTTGTTACAGCACGCCCTGGGCAAAGTACATTATGGAATTTTACACCTCCGCAATGGGGATATGCAAATGCAGTTAATCCAGATATTGATATCAACTGGGCTGTAGATAAAAACGGAAACAAAGCCAATCTTCCGGGAATTAATTTTATAAAAGTAGTCAACTGTGTGAGCGAACCAATGGGACTTTGCCATCAGCAATCTTCCATGGCTACCAAATTTGCAGGCGCAGGAGATCTACATTTATTAAAAAAATACAACTTAAAAAAAGTAAAATAATAAGAATATGAAAAAGTATTTAAAACATAGTTTGTTTCTGGTAGCTATTGGCACTTTTTACTGCTGTAGTAATGACGATTCAAAACAAGATAACCCTGAAACGCAACCCGTTAAAGAAGCTTCTCTTTCATTAAAATTAGCCTCAGATTTTACTGTGAGCAGATACAATGCAGTAACCGTAGAACCACAAGTATTGATTGAAAATGCGGATGCCGAACTTGCTAAATACAAATGGACATTAAAAGTAACCGGAACGGGCGGAGCTGTAAAAGATTCTGTTATTGGAGACACCAAAAACTTACAGTTTATAACAGCAAAAGCAGATAATTATGTGGTAGATCTAACGGTAACATTGGGTAAATTGGTAAAACAAGCTTCTACAAAAGTTACAGTTTCAGAAACGGGAAAAAACTACACTTCAAAAGCATTATCGCTAATCGATTATATACCTGCTCCAAGTTATAATCTTGATAGTTATGGTTTTACTACCAAAGCAGAAGTTTTGGAACAAGTTAAGTTAGATCTTATCGAAGGAAATGCGGTGCCGTTAGGGACTTTTGGAGGATCTATTACCACAGCATTTGATCATACTGTAGTAAATGCTTACGGAAAACGTGATTTTAAGATTCAAATGAATGAAGACAGTGGCAACTCAAAAGTTTCTCCTGTGAGTGTTTATGTTGCTTATGATGCAAACAAAAATGGTATTGCAGACGATAACGAATGGTATGAAATTGCCGGTAGCGAATACAATAAATCGACTACTGTAAAGAATTATGAAATAACATACAACAAACCAAATACTAGCAAAGCTGCTGTAACAGGTACAAAAGACTGGCAGTTTGATAAAGAATATCTTAAATGGACAGACAATAAAACTGCATCCGGTTTTATTACAAGAACAAAAAAATGGAGACGCTATAATTACTACCCACAATGGATGGGAGAATCTTACACACTAAAAGGAACAAAAATATACCTGCCCGTAAAAGATGTAAGCGATGGAGAAGGAACAACCTATAACATAGGAACTTTTGAGTGGGGTTACGGAGGTATTAAAGATCCGTCAATAGACATTAGTTGGGCTGTAGACAGCAACGGAAAAAAAGTTCATTTACCGGGAATCGATTTTGTAAAAGTGTACGTTTCGACATATGCAGAAGCGGGCGCGACAGACTTGGTAACGAACTTCTTTACACATGTAGAAGATTTGAATTTTCCAAAAGCAATCAAGTAAGAACCACCTTTTCTTGAAAGTTATTAAAGACGAATATTAACCCTAAATTTTATAAATTATGAAAAAAGTACTTTATTTTTTGACAGTTGGTCTTTTCTTAGGACTTTCATCCTGTAACAATGATGACGCCCCATTAAGCAACGAAAGCGCAAGTGCAGTAGCAAAAAACGCCAGTGGTACAACAAAAAAAACAGTTACCGATCCGGCAATTGGAACCACGTCAACTCTTAATTTAACCAGTTCATTATTAACCAGCGGAATCACTACAACTGGTGGTAAATACTGGGAAAACACGTATGTAGCTAACACGAATTTAAATGTAGATATTTTTACGTTTTCGCATACAGGAACCTCTTCAGGTTACAACTATTGGGATGGTTTTATCGTTTCTAATGTAAATGACATTACAAATTATGGTTCAGGTTCAGCTCCAGGCGGATCTGACGGATGGGTGCCTCATCAATGGGGAACTATGGCAGGAAGCGGTTTTGGTTCTTCCTCAACAATTGCAGCGGGAACTCCGGGAACAACCGGTGATCCTTACATTGTGGCCTATTGGTCAAGTTATTTAGATCCTAAAAATCCGCAAGGAACTACTTTTAGCGAAAGCGGTTTTTCTAACTGGATTAAAATTGGAAACACAGGATTATACAAAGTGGAAGGTTTAAAAATAAACATGCATCCGTGGCCATATTACGGTTGTTTATACGGAGATGGATTTGCAAGAGCATTCACTTCAGGTGATTCTTTCAAATTATTAATTTACGGAGTTGCTGAAGACGGAACAATCACAAATCCTATTGTACACACATTAGCCAACCATACAGGCTCTTCATTAGTGATGCCTACAGGATGGGTAAATGTAAATACAAGTAATCTTCAGGGTTTAGGAGAAGTAAAATACCTTGTTTTCCAAATGACTTCGACAGATTCAGATTTAGTTTACGGAATGAACACAGCAGCTTATTTTTGCTTAGACAAACTTTCTGTAAAACGTGTAGATTAAATATACTAATCTCATTACAAATAAAAGCTGCAAGGTTTCTTGCAGCTTTTTTTATGAATATTTCTTCCCCAATAAATATTCTTCTTATAAATTATAAAGCTTCCAGAAAAGCAATATACTTTTGTGTATTTTGTTCTATGTTTTCAGTTGAAGGATTATTTTCAGCATTATAAAAAGCAAATAAAGGACGATAATTGGCTTTTACATAATTGAAGGTAACCTCAAAAGGAGTTGTCAGTTGTTCCAGAGTATATTTATATCTTCCGCTTGCGCTATAATCCTCTTTACTAATACCTGCAGAAATCGCAAGTGCAATTTTTTTACTGGCTACTTTATAACCGCTTGTACTGCCATAAGCCCATCCGTAAGTAAAAACTTCATCAAGCCATTTTTTTAGCAATGGCGGACAATTGAACCAGTAAAACGGAAACTGAAATACAATGGTATCATGACTTTCTATTATTTGTTGTTCCTTTTCTACATCAATCTTTTCGTCAGGATATAAATTGTATAAATCATGCAAAGTATATTGATTGGGATATTTTTTTAATTCTTCGATCCATCTTTTATTAATTAAAGAATTTTCAAGCGTAGGATGAATTATAATGACCAGAGTTTTCATTGTATAAATATTAAAAATTACAACTGCAAAGATCAAACTCATTCAGCGATACAACAATAAGGGGCGAATTAATCATATAGTGATAAATTAATCCCCATTGCTATTTGGTACAGAAAATCTTTTTTGTCTGTACTTTTGTATTTCTAAAAGGAATGAAATATGTATCAGCGAAAAATACCAATCGATTATAATTGCGGACTTAATGTGGCCATGGAAGTAGTGGGTTCTAAATGGAAATTTTGTTTACTGGACGAAATTTCAAAAGGAATAAAGCGGCCTAAAGATCTTATCAACGCTGTAAATGGTATTACAAAACGCGTATTGCAAAATCAATTGAAAGAACTTGAATTTCACGGACTTTTAGGAAAAACAATTTATAATGAAATCCCTTTATTACGGGTAGAATATTTTCTAACCGAATCAGGAGAATCCCTAATGCCCTTGATTGTGGCAATTGATAAATGGGGATTGGCATTTGCGCCCCAATTAAAAGCGATACTTGAAAATCAAATTCTTGAAACAGAAGCTTAGATTAGGAATTAGAATCCTGAAAATTCTTATATTTAATCTTAAAAAAAATAAAGATGTTTTCTAATCTTATAAAACAATAATTTTGAGTACAACAGAATTTTTTACCCGACTTGTAATAGCATTATTCGCAGGACTAATTATAGGTTTTGAAAGGCAATGGCATCATAAAGAAACAGGACTAAAAACCAATATGCTAGTAGCAACAGGAGCTGCCGCTTTTGTATTATTGTCTATAAAAGTGGCTGCAAGCACACCCAATATCGATGTAACCCGTATTACCGCTCAGGTAGTTATGGGAGTCGGATTTCTGGGAGCAGGAGTTATTTTTAGGGAAGGGCCCAATGTACACGGACTAAATTCTGCTGCCACAATATGGTGCAGCGCCGCTATAGGTTGTATCGCCGCTTCAGGTTATTTTGCCGAAGCTTTAATTTGTACTTTTTTGGTAACTATTGTGAATACCGTTCTTGAACCTATAGAAAAGTGGATGAGGAATAGGAAGTAGGAGGAGAGAGAGAATAGAATAAAGAACAAAGAGAATAGACGGTAGATCAAAAAATAAAAATCTGCTCAATCTGTGAGAGAAAATATTTAAACATTTACAAACATAAATTTCACACCTTGTCTATGCGTTAATATTTAAATTGAAACGCCTTTTAACCGATCCTAAAAGCTATGTTCCTATGTGTTTAAATAATAGATAATGTTATTTTAAAAGCCTCTCCAATTCTAAAATAAAGTCCACAGTCGCCTTTACCCACAGCGGCATCCAATCCTACGTTGAATTTTTTTTTGACTTTACCATTTCCGAAAGGAATTAAATAGGACACTCTTTTTTTGTTTTGAAAAGCATTTCTTAATAATGCAGTATATATTTTTAATCGCTAAATACCGGAAATTTTAAATGAAACCAGAATATTTTTAAGTGCATAACAAACTGATATTTTTATTGTTATCCCTTATTTTATTGAGGTTTTTTTGTCTTTTACAACTACTTTTGTTCTAAACTAATTTAAAATATTTTGAAAAATAAATTTAAACTCTATTAATTACATAGAATTTATCTATATATTTGCAGAGTAGAAAAAATCTACATGAACTTATCCAGAAAGACTGAGGGAGTAGGCCCGGTGATGTCTTAGCAACCTGTTGCCAAATAAGGTGCTAAATCCTTCCGCCAACGCGGACAGATAAGATAGATTTCATTAGTAAATCTGCATAAGATCATTAGTATTAAATCACTTATTTTTTAGAATGAAAACTGAACAAATATTACCTGCCTGTCCCGAACAATGTAACTTATTTTCAAAAATAGAAAACCACCTCCTGGTTTTCCGAATGCACTACACGTAACTTTTTTTAGATCCCTTTTCTTTTTTATCCATACAATAATAGACCATTTTAATACTGGTTCGGGAATTTCTATGTCCAATTTTTAAAAAACAAACCCAATGAAAAAAATAGTAGTATTTCTAGCTTTATGCCTTGGCGCAACAACAGCCCAGGCACAAGACGCAAATGTGCAGCTAAAAGGAACAGTTGTCGATACCGTGGCCCAATATGTTTACCTGCAAAAGTTTCACAACAAGATGTTTACCACAATAGATTCGGTAAAAGTTACCGATGGAAAATTCAGTTTTAAAACGAAAGTTAAACTTCCTGAATTGTACGGATTAAGCTTAAATACAGCTGATTCACCACTATATATATTTCTTGAAAAATCTCCAGTTACGGTAAAATTAAGCCCTGTTAAGTATTACAGCACATCGGTTGTAGAAGGTTCTGCATCTCAGGATTTGTTTGATACTTACCGAAAAACAAAGGACATTGATATAAGTAAATTTATAACAGAACATCCTGGTTCTCTGGTTTCTTCCTATGTCTTGTACAGAAATTGGTCGTACAGATTAAGTCCGGAAGAGATCACAAAAAACATTGCGCTTTTAGATAAAAGTCAGCAAAATTCCACTTACGTGAAAGAACTTCAGGAACTTGTAAAAGTGCTTAACGGATTACAGGTGGGAAAAAAAGCACCGGATTTTGTCTCTAACGATCCCGAAGGAAAATCGGTTCGTTTTTCAGAAAACAATAAAGGATATACATTGGTAGATTTCTGGGCTTCATGGTGCGGACCTTGCCGAAGAGAAAACCCAAATATTGTAGCAGCTTACAAAGAATACCATGATAAAGGTTTTAATATCATCGGAATTTCTTTAGACAAAAGGAAAGAAAACTGGGTAAAAGGAATTCAGGACGATCACTTAGACTGGCTGCATGTTTCTGATTTATTATTCTGGAATAGTGCCATCGCAAAATTATACGGTGTAAGAGCAATTCCTGCCAATTATTTAGTCGATTCAAAAGGAATTATTGTAGCAAGAAATCTTCACGGAGACGAACTTCAGACTACGCTTAAATCACTTTTAAAATAAAGAACTACAAACCTGCACGGTTTTTAAAACTTTCGCAGGTTTTATAATTTGTAAAAACCGATTATTAAAACATCTAAATGTTAGAAAATATAGTTTTTCAAAACATTTTCTATCTGTTTTAGCATTAAACATTACCAGCAGAATAACGATTAAAACGCTATCAAAAAGCGAGGTAAACAAATTATTCTCAACAATAAAATTATGATATTAAAAAAATCAATAGAAAGATTAGTCTCAGAAAATGAGCAAAATGACGGAGCAGGATTAAAACGTTCATTAGGCCCCATAAACCTTGTCGCGCTTGGAATTGGCGCCATTGTAGGAGCAGGAATATTTTCGCTTACGGGCATTGTAGCAGCCGAAAATGCAGGACCGGCAGTTATTTTATCTTTTATTCTTGCAGCAGTTGCCTGTGCTTTTTGTGCATTATGCTACGCCGAATATGCCTCGATGATTCCGGTTGCGGGTTCAGCTTATACCTATACATACGCCACAATGGGAGAGTTTATGGCCTGGATTATTGGTTGGGATCTGGTTCTTGAATATGCGCTTGCATCGGCGACCGTGGCCGTAAGCTGGTCGAGTTATGCAACCAAATTGCTGGCACAGCTTCATATCAATTTGCCTTCGGAATTAACCAGTTCACCATTCGATCCAGTAAAACTAGCCGATGGCTCAACTTTAAGTGGCGGAATCGTAAATCTTCCTGCCATTGTAATTGTAGCCTTGCTTTCGTTGGTTTTGGCAAAAGGCACTAAAGAATCAGCAACGATGAACAATTTGTTGGTATTGTTAAAATTAAGCGTAATTGTGCTGTTTATTGTTTTAGGCTGGTCTTTTATTCAACAAGAAAACTACCATCCTTTTATACCTGAAAATACAGGAGAATTTGGCCACTTTGGCTGGTCAGGAATCATTAGGGGAGCCGCAGTGGTATTCTTTGGTTTTATTGGTTTTGATGCCGTTTCTACAGCCGCAAAGGAATCTAAAAATCCGCAAAAAGATATGCCAATTGGAATCATAGGATCGCTTTTGGTGGCGACTGTATTATACGTTGCATTTTCTTATGTTATGACAGGAATGGTTTCGTATAAAACCTTTATTGGCGATGCAAGTCCGGCGGCAACTGCTTTTGCGGTTACAGGATTTCATTTCTTAAATGGTGCTTTAATTATTGCAATTTTAGCAGGATATACCTCCGTAATTCTTGTCATGCTTATGGGGCAATCGAGAGTTTTTTACAGCATGTCTAAAGACGGACTTTTACCTTCTTTTTTCAGTGATATCCACAGCAAGTTTAAAACACCCTGGAAAAGTAACCTTTTCTTCATGGTATTTGTGAGCCTGTTGGCCGGATTGGTACCCATTTCAGATTTAGGACATATGGTCAGCATCGGAACCCTATTTGCCTTTTCATTAGTTTCATTAGGTATTATCATTCTACGAAAAACAAGTCCCGATGCAAAACGAGGATTTCGGGTTCCGCTTGTACCTTTTGTACCCATTTTAGGAATCGCAGTATGTGTTTTCCTAATGACAGGACTTCCTCTTGAAAGCTGGGAACGCTTATTTATCTGGATGGCCATTGGGATTGTTTTTTATTTTTTATACGGAAAACGACATAGCAAATTGAGAAAAGAGAAGGAACATTTAGATCAGTAATCTAAAAAGTTAAGCAAGAAATCAAAGTTTAAAAAAAGAAGTTAATTTAAAAATGAGATGGAAATGAATGTTATTGAGAAAACGAAACCAAGTCAGTTAGAGCGCTATTTTTCTAAGTTTAGAGGAAATACAATAGGAGTAAACCACACTTTCGAGTCGGCATATGGCACACAAAACTTATTGTATGCAGACTGGGTAGCCAGCGGAAGATTATACCTGCCCATTGAAGATATTATGCTCAATAAAATAGGCCCAATGATTGCCAATACACACTCTTTCTCGAGCGAAACAGGTAAAACGTCTACTTATGCCTACAATCATGCCAGACAATTAATCAAAGAGCATGTTAATGCTAACGAATCTGATGTTTTGGTGACAACCGGAACCGGAATGACAGCCGCGTTATCAAAACTACAGCGTTTTATAGGATTGCGTAATGCTCATAACAGAGTAAGTAATGAGTTGGATCAAGCTGATAAACCTGTTGTTTTTATCACCCATATGGAGCATCATTCCAATCAGGTTTCCTGGTACGAAACCAATGCCGATGTTGTGGTGGTACCTCCGGATGAAAATAATCTGACCGACCCAAAAATACTCGACGAATTGCTTCAAAAATACGCCAACAGAACTTTAAAAATTGGTTCGTTTACAGCTGCTTCAAATGTTACGGGAATCATTACGCCTTATCATGAACTGGCCAGAGTAATGCATGAAAACAACGGATTCTGCTTTGTCGATTTTGCTGCTGCGGCACCTTATGTACCAATCGATATGCACCCAAAAGATCCTAAAGAACAATTGGACGCCATCTTTTTTTCTCCTCATAAATTCTTAGGCGGGCCCGGAACCTGTGGCGTTTTGGTTTTTAATGAAAAGTTGTATAAAAGTGAGGTTCCCGACAATCCCGGAGGAGGAAATGTAAAAATCACCAACCCCTGGGGAATATATCATTACAGTGATTCAATCGAAGTCAAAGAAGATGGCGGAACTCCGGGTTTTCTGCAAGTCATGAGAGCAGCTTTGGCTTTGAAACTCAAAGACCAAATGGCCATCGAAAATATTAAAAAAAGAGAAAAAGAATTGCTAAATTTCTGTTATAGCGAGTTTCAAAAGATTCCCGGTTTGTCTATTCTGGGAGATCTAAAAACAGAAAGAATAGGTTGTGTTTCCTTTTTAATAGAAGACATTCATTACAATTTAATCGTCCGACTTTTAAACGATCGTTTTGGGGTTCAGGTTCGTGGCGGCTGGTCCTGCGCAAGTACATATGCCCATTATTTATTCAATATCAATGAGGCACAATCCAACAAGATAACTGAAGATCTTCTTCAGAGAAACCAAACCAATAAACCGGGATGGGTACGTTTGTCTTTGCATCCCATCATGACCAACAACGAGGTTTTATTTATTTCTGATGCCATAAAGCAAATCGTTTTGCATCATAAAGAATGGCAAAAAGATTATCAGCACAATAGTGCGACCAATGAATATGAAAATATTGTAAAAGAAGAAACGATAGAAAACGAGGTAAAAGAATGGTTTTGGTTGGAATAAATTTTCTATGATAAAAGGAAATCTTTTTTTAGGAGCTAATCTCGCTATACGTTACAATCTTTTGTGCCGAACACCGGCACAAAAGGATTTCCACTTCTATCGGGGCTAGGACAATCATTTTCATAACAATATTTTCCTCCAGTTTGTCATCCTGAGGAACGAAGGATCACACAAGGAACTCGACAAAGATTGGCGACGTTCTATACGTTATTTCTAGTGTGAGCTCTCCTTAGGTCGAGATGACAAACGGCGCGATAGCTCCAGCGGAGCGACATATCATATCATAGCAATGTATCTTAAAATGCGTTGGGATAAAATTATAGGCAATTAAACCAAAAACAATTTTTAAATCAGGTATTTACATCAAAAAACAATCACAATGAATAATATAATAGGATTTCATCATTTTGCGATTAAAGCACAGGATTTTGAAAGAACCGTGCAATTTTATAAAACCCTAAATTTTGAGGAAGTTCACAATTGGAGTCTACCCGAATTTAATCTGGAAAAGTGCGTAATGCTCAAAAACAAAGCATTCGATTCTTATATAGAAATATGTGACAATAACGCCGATTTTCCTACTCAGGGACGTAAAAGAAAGCAAGGAGATCCGTATGTCGAAAATTCACTTTTACATATTTGTTTTACTGTTTTGGATGCCAAAAAAGCGTATGATGAAGCAATCAAAAATGGCGCAAAACCATTATCAGCAAAAGAAACTTTAGAACTTAAAAATCATAGAAAAGCCGTAACTGTAAATAATAGTCTGGTGTATAGTCCGAATGGTGAAGTAATTGAATTTCTTGAATCTGTGGTATTTTAAAACAGTTAATTTCACGAATTAACACTAATTGGTTTGGGGATAATTTCACAAACTAAGCTGAGACATAAGTACAAAAAGTAAACACGAATTTCACGAATTAACACAGATTGCTTTGTGTAATAATTTCACAAGCATTAAAATTAGTGTCAATTAGTGAAATTCGTGTTTAAACTAAATAAAACTTATTTTTTGATAAATTTAAAGTTTTGGACTTTGTTTGCTGCGGTTGAAACTTTTATTATATAAACGCCTTTAGCAAGATGATTTACAGGTATTTCAGAACTGATCATATCTTCAGCAACAGTAGTCGTTTTCCAGATTTCTTTCCCCACTAAGTCGTACATAGAAATGGCAACAGGACCATTAATTGTATGATCAAATTTTATTTGGAAAGTATTCGTTGCCGGATTAGGAAAAACATAGTTCGTCGAAGCATTTCCCCAGTTGTAATTGGGCGTACTTAAAACCGGTCCCTGATAAATCGCATACAAAGCAGCATCGGCCTGAGGAAGCTGAACGCTTAATGTACCTTGTGTTGAACTTATTGTGCCCGAGTGTAATTCTTTTACGGTATAATTTCCGGAACCCAATCCCAGACGACTTAAATTAACATTGTTGGTAGTTGCCATATTACTGTAATTAAATACAGCCACATAAGTCACATTATTGTGGGTTGCCGAGAAAATATTAGCGGCATTATAACCCGTATTTCCGTCAGCCGGAAGAAAGTGCATATCAGCACGGGCAACATTCAGTACATCATTATTTTGTAAAAGAAGCTGCGATCTGGCTTTCCACGGACCTGTAGCAGAAAAGTCATCACCGCTTGTAATAGTCCCTGTAACAACACTGCTTAAAAGTCTAGCACGATTTTCGCCAATCGAAGCATTACCAAAAACCACATGATCAGCATCTAAAAAATCGTAGATCTTATTTTGCCACCAGCCATAAGTCGTACTATTTAAAGTATAATCAGTATCGCCGATACTCGTATACGCATCGCAGGCAATACGGCGAACATGCACAAACGGACCCGTTGCCAAATTTGGCGATATTGCCGCCTGAACAAGCATTTTTCCGTCAATTTCATCTACTAAAAATTTCATTCCTTCCTGGTATGCTTCCATACCTGTATGCAGCTGATTGTTGGCAAAACCATCTGCTTCGATACTGGCGTGAGTCAAAAAGTCGATTTTGATCATTTCAAATCCTGCTGCTTTAAAGCGGTTCATGAAATATCGAATTCTCGCTTTGGTTCCCGGACTTGTAGGATCCATGGCATAAGCGCCATCTAACTCAAGCGGACTTCCGTTCACTATTGTCCAACATTGGTTGTAGGTGTACGAACTTCCTTCTACAGGACGATTGTACTTGCCCCAGTCTACGAACGGAGCCCAGTAAATACCGGCTTTAAATCCTTTATTTTTGGCATAAGTAACAAACTGTGCGAGTTCATCATCCGACATATTATCCCAATACGAATCAAGATCGATAAATAGGGTATTGTCTTCGGTTTTGAAAGCTGGACAATCATCATGAAAAAAGTCTACCACAGCTTTTGCCTTCGTAAGATTAATATTCGATTGTATAGCGCCCCAGCTGTTCCAGCCAATAGGTTTTGGAGCCGTCCAGTCAAAAATATATTTAGACTGCAATGCTGCATTTGCTTGTGCAAATTCCTCCAGCCCCGTACGCCAGTCATCAGTAGCATTCAATAATACTTTTGGTGAAGCACAACTTGTTTGGCCCACATTTACCCAACCGTGTCCACGTTGATCTCTTGTAATATCGTTTTTTGTCCATCCTGCAATCACCGAAACATAGGCAGATGATGCACCACCGCCACTTACGGCAATACCGGTTTTCCATTTGGTATGCTCAACAGATCCAATAACCAAACCTTTACGATTTGTATTGTTATAAATATTGGTCACCTCAGAAGCAGTAAAATCGGCAGAGTTAAGTGCGTAGGCATTGTACCGAATCCATGCATCATTATCGTAAGGCACAAATAAAGCCCTGGTGTCGCCGCTGCCAAAATTAGGCGTTACCTGATAACTGGTTAATGGCGACATTTTATAAGAGTTAGAACCGTTTCCGGTAAGGACAACTTGTACGGCAACATAATTTTTATTGCTGTAAGCATAAAAAACCTGCTGCATTCCCAAAGTATAATTACCGCTTAAAGTAAAAATATGTTTGGTTCCGCTGCCAATATTATCTGTAAATGCTTCTGAAGTATAAATTGCCGTAGCATAATTACCACTCAGATACTGCTGATCGCTAAAAGCATAAGCCGATGCATTGGTAATTACGGTCGCGCCATTAAATTTTACATTATAGGTTTTCGTGCCTAAATTATAAACGATGCTATTGTTTGTACCAAAGGAAATTGTTTGTGTAGAAGAAGAACCAATTGGCGTTAACACAAACTTGTCTAAATTAGGTGCCCATGAACTGGTGTTATCCCAAAGCAGAGTAGTGGTACCGCTGTTAAGGTATACACTTACGTTTTTTGAAGCTGCTGTGCTCCATCCACCACTTGGCTCACACGGAATTGCAATAGTGGTCGCAGCACCTGCCGTTAACCTAATCGTTCTAGGATCACCTGTGCAGTAAAACAATTGCAGCTTGTACCAGCCTGTCGCGGCTACATTCACATTGACAGAAACACTGCTGTTACCACCTAAATTACCAACTATTTTTCCTGAACAGGAATCACAATTTTGTATGTCGGCATTATTGGTGCGCGTGCCATTTTCGAATTCATACGTTTGAGCTGAACTTACGATTGCTGTAAGAAATAACAGCATGGTAAGGACCTTTTTGACTGACGATTTTTGTTTTGTAATTTTTTCTTGCATAATAATATATTAAAATTTGTTAAAATGCAGTGCTATACTATACTGTGCTACAATGATAGTAAAAATATTGATATAATGTTAAAAAATAACCGATTTAATTGTTTTGTATTGTCTAATTTGAAGTTTGTGTATTGTAAGTGCTGTTATTTTGGTTAAATAAAAATTATGTTTTTCGCATTTGCTATTGGTTAATGCTTTAGAAAAACAGAGCGTTTGGAGTAAAGAGAAGGAAATTAAATTTTCGGTTGAATGGTTTTTGAGAAACGAAACCAGTTATAAAGTTTTAACTTCTGAAGTAAAAAAATATATCCTAATTAGTCGTAAATTTAAAGTTCGGTAGCTCAATAATACGTTTGGGAAGTAAATAATGCTTCTACAGTATTATTTTTAAAACCCCGAAAAGATTATTTGAGCACTTTTACCGGAATAATTGCTTAATAAATATCTTATGAATGTATCTCCAACTATTATAGCAGCAACAAATTTTTCGGCTATAGCCAATAATGCAGTTACTTATGCTGCCGGACTTGCAAAAAGTGCCAATGCCAGACTTATTCTCTTCAACTCCTTTCAGTTAGGTATTCACAGTGCCAATTCTCACATTAGTGCCGAAGCCATGCAAAAACAGTTAGATAAAGCTTCTGAAAGGCTGGAAACTTTAGGTAAAGACATTGCCAGTCTCTTTAATATCGAAGTAAGCTGCTTTTGCAGTTATTCGTTTTTAGAAGAAGAACTTTCATCTTTAATAGAGCTTAATAAAGCAGAACTTGTAGTTATGGGAATGGCGGAACGCTCTTTCGAACAGGAACTTATGGGGAATTCGACAACATCAGTAATCAAGAATTTAAATACGCCTGTGTTAGCTGTTCCTTTAAATGCCCGCTTTCAAAATATTAAAAAAATATTGTATGCCTGCGACACTTTAAGCTTTTTGTCTATCAAAAGATTCAGCTGGTTAAGAAGCATTGTTGGAAATCTGGGCGCAGAGGTAGAATTTTTTAGTGTAGATGCAAAATTAGACGATCTTAAGCAGGAACAAGACCGATTATTATTGAGTTCTACACTCGAAGAAGAGTTTCAACAGGTCAAATACCTCTATAAAACTGTTAAATCAAATGCAGTAATAAATGAGATTAAGAAGGAAATTAACATATATGATGCTGATATATTAGTAATGGTGCCACAAAAGTATGGTTTTTGGGATTCTTTAGTACATAAAAGCAAAACTAGAATTATGGCCGCAGGTTTAGACATACCGCTATTGTCTTTTCCAAATTTCTGACGTTATTTTGCAGTCTGCTTTTTCTCCCAAAAAAAACAGCAAAAAAAAAGATTCAAAATAACAAAAACAAATAAAAATGAAGGCAACAATTACAGCTATAGGAGGATTTGTACCAAACTCCATATTAAGTAATGAGATGATTTCAAGAATGGTTGACACAACTGAAGACTGGATAGTAAAAAGAACAGGGATAAAAGAGCGAAGACTGGCTACAGATGAAAATCTGGCAACATCAGATCTTGCTAGTGCCGCAATCGAGAATTTATTAGAAACTTATGAAATAGATCGTTTGGAAATTGATGGTTTAGTATTGGCAACTGCAACGCCGGATCATCTTTTGACTCCTACGGCAAGTAAAGTATGTGAACTAAGCGGATTTACAAATGCATTTGGGTTCGATTTAAACGGTGCCTGCAGCGGTTTTTTATACGCGTTAGAAATGGCGACTACCATGATCGAAAGCGGACGTTATAAAAAAGTGGTTGTAGTAGGAGCGGATACCATGAGTTCTATTGTAGATTATGAAGATCGGAATACTTGTATCCTTTTTGGAGACGGGGCAGGAGCGGTTCTTTTAGAAAAAACAGATTTAGAGTACGGAATGATGAAAAGTATCCTGCGTACAGACGGAAGTGGTACATCTGCGCTTTTAGTACCTGCAGGAGGCTCAAAAACGCCGGCAACGATGCAAAGCATTATACACAGAGAACATTTTATCAAACAAGAAGGTTCTTTTGTATTCAAAAAAGCAGTTGAGTCTATGTCAAGCGTTTCTCAGGATGCACTTGCAAGCAATGACTTAACCGTAGAAGATATTGACTGGGTTGTGCCTCATCAGGCGAATCTTAGAATCATAAAATCAGTAAGCGAACATTTGAATATTGGGATCGAGAAAGTAAAAGTAAATATCGATAAATACGGTAATACAACCTCGGCAACTATTCCGTTATGTCTTTGGGATTTTAAAGATGATTTTAAAACAGGTCAAAACATCCTGATAACGACTTTTGGAGCCGGTTTTTCATGGGGAGCGACTTGTATAAAATGGGGAGTAATGAGAGCGCTAAAAGCGGTTGAATCTTCAGCAAACGGAACAATATTAAAACACGATTTGATGTATCAATAAGATACTCAAATGTTTTTTTTATAATGCATATAGTGTCAATATAGTAGCTTATGGATTCAAATGTGCAAAATAAAACCAGAGGGAAGAATTTTTTCTATAAGTATTATAGGATTATTGTAATACCGGTTGTTTTTTTTCTCTATTTATCGTCGTATTATTTCTTGAATCCCTATCAGGATTTTGAACAAAATACATTACTGGTTTTAGACTGGACAGTTGACATCTTTATCATTCTGGTATATTGCGCCGTACTTACAGAGTTAAGTCTTTTTGTAGGCCGGAGTCTAAATTATTGGATCAGTTGGGAGCAAAAGCCTATTTTCAGGGCCTTTGCACAATTTATATGTCTTATCGCGGGGAATATTCTTTTAAATTATTCTTTTTCGCATTTATGGCAGTTTTTTTATTCCTGGACACCATTAAAAGAAAGCGAATTGGTACAAATATGGCAGTCAAATTTAATGGCTGCTATATTGTCTCTTTTTATCAGTTTCATTCATACCAGTATCTT
This sequence comes from Flavobacterium sp. SLB02, assembly GCF_009664855.1. Taxonomy (GTDB): domain Bacteria; phylum Bacteroidota; class Bacteroidia; order Flavobacteriales; family Flavobacteriaceae; genus Flavobacterium. Next base: position 2,618,117 of record NZ_CP045928.1, on the reverse strand, counting down.
TTTGCTGAACCGCTGGCGCGTAACTTCTGAAGAAGCAGCCGAGCTAAAAATTAAAGCTTCTGAATTGCAGGAAGCTGTTACCAGATCAGAGTTGGAATCTTTAAAACTACAGCTCGATCCTCATTTTATCTTTAATAATTTCAGTACACTTACAGAGCTAATTCACGAAGACCAGCAATCTGCCGCGTCATTTCTGGAGAATATTACGCGCGTATATCGCTATATGATTTCCAATCTCGATAAGGATACCATTTCGGTAAGGGAAGAAATCGAATTTTTAAATGCTTATTTTTATCTGTTAAAAAAACGTCTTGGAGAAAAAGTAGAGTTAAAACTGCAAATAGATATGACCTGTCTCGACCTTCATTTACCGCCTTTAACGCTGCAATTATTGGTTGAAAATGCTGTAAAACACAACAGTGCAACAATAGCAAATCCGCTGGTTATTGCTATTTATTCAGATGTTGGCGATCTAGTGGTACGCAATAATTTGCAGCCAACATCCGGTAAAAACTTTATTTCGACCGGAGTAGGAAATAAAAATATCGAGTTTAGATATAAAATTTTGTTTGACCGAATGCCCGTTTTTTCAGAATCTAATGGTTTCTATTGTGTGCGTTTGCCTTTAATTTAATACTATGAAAATTTTAATTATAGAAGATGAAAGTATCAATGCCAATCGTCTTAAAAGATTATTGGAAGAACTGGAGCCGGATTGCGAAATCCTGGATATAATAGATACTGTTCGGGGTGCGGTAACATGGCTGAATACGAATGATATGCCCGATTTAATTACCATGGATATTCGTTTGGCAGATGGTATTAGTTTTTCGATTTTCGAAGAAGTAAAAATCAATTGCCCCATCATATTTACAACTGCTTATGATGAATATGCGGTTCGCGCATTTAAGGTAAATAGTATCGATTATTTGATGAAACCAATCGAAAAAACGGAACTTGAACAGGCTTTAACCAAATTTAAATCGGTATCGAAAGTTAAAAATAATACCGATGATATTGCGGCAATCTTAAAGGGATTCATAAACAAACCTTCTTTTAGATTACGATTTTTGGTTACCTACCGCGATGGTTACAAAAGCATTGATGTAGCCGATATCGATTTTGTGTATTCAGAATTTAAAACCTCGCATCTTTTCCTTAAAAACGGCACTACAATACCCATTCCGCAAACCATGGAAGAACTCGAGGAAGAACTCGATCCCGACATTTTTTTTCGCGCCAACCGACAGTTTTTTATTCGTGCCGAAAGCATCAAATCGATTGCTAATTATTTTAATGCCAAACTCAAAATTCAGCTCAAGGCAGATCCTGAGCGTGAAGTGATCATCAGCAGGGAAAAAGCACCTTTTTTCAAGCAATGGATGGATCGTTAGAATAATTTTCAAAACTTCATTTTAGGCGGTATAACTTACTATTCGGTTCATTTAATCACCGTTTGGGTAATACTTTCCTGCATTTACCTTCATTACAGGTTTAATTTTGCTGTATATTATTTCGAATCAAAACGATCTTTTTGGTTTGAGTTGCATCAAAATTATCTTTAATGAAGTACTCCCTAAAAACCTTTTTAAAATTTAAAGAATACCTGCAGATTATTGCACTGTGGATCGCTGCTTTTTTGTTCTATGTCTTCATGACGTACAGCATGATCGATGATGCTTTTTTTATTACCCGCAAAATTGGTGTAAAGGATTTTTTGCTCTCAGAAATAACAGGAGCCTTAACGGTAGGTGTTTTTATGGGAAGCATTCTTTTTGTTTTACAGGAATTCGTCTATCCCCGGTTTTTTCATAATTACGGGATATTACTCACCACATTGCTTCGAAGTCTTTTGTTTTTAATAGTCTGTTTTTTGGGACTTTTAATCGTGCTCGAACTTAACAAAGTACATTATATCAGGATCAATAACTGGTTTGCCCTTCAGGTGAATGCAAAATGGCTGATTTGTTTTACAGTCTATTGTTTAATCGTTCATATTTTTATTACCCTTTTACAGGCTTTTAGCCGTAGGTTAGGAAGTAATTATTTTAAAAATCTTTTACGCGGCAATTATATGATTCCCGTTGTAGAATACCGGGTTTTTATGTTTTTGGATATGTGCTCTTCGGCCACAGTTGCAGAAGAAGCAGGGCATTATAATTACAGTCTTTTACTGCAGGAATGTTTTACAGATTTATCAGAAATATTAGTAGAGTATAATGCTGAAGTTTACCAATATGTAGGCGACGAGGCCGTGCTTACATGGAAAGTAAAAGAAGGTTTTAAAAGACAGCAATGTATCGAGCTTTACGAAGCTTTTGCCGTTCGTTTATTAGGAAAAAAAGAATTGTATAAGCGTAAATTTGGTTTGGTTCCAAGGTTCAAAGCTTCCATTAACGAAGGTCTTGTAACCGTTGCCGAAATTGGACAAATCAAAACCGAAATTGCCTATCACGGAGATGTCCTGAGCACCGCAGCGCGAGTTCGTGATTTATGCAATGATTACAAAACAAATCTTCTGATCACGCAGTCCTTTTTCGAACAATTAACTTCTTTTGATCAGGATAATTTTACAGCAATCGAAACTACCATTTTGCGCGGTAAAAAAAGACCTGTCACCATCTACAAATCTTTCGATTAAATCTTCTTTACAGTACTGTCAGCGCACTGTTTTTCTCGGTTGTTCTATTGTTCGTTTCAGCATCAAAAAAATACGGTTGGGTAAAGTTCCGTTCATTTAAGGGGCTTTTGGGTTGTTATTTTGTCATCAAATCCTATGTATTCATTAAAAGTGAAATAAAATGACAAAACAATTTTTTCAAAATAATAAAACACTCAGCAAAATGGTAGTTTTATTGATTATCATTAGCTTTTCTTCATGCGGTAAAAGTGGACCGGAAGGCGTAGCGCCGCCAAAACCTGAAGTAGATTTTTTTCAGGCTAAATCGATCACAGGCGAAGTAGAAAAAAAATATCCGGGTATTATTGAAGGTACTGTAAATGTTGACATAAAAGCGCAGGTTTCAGGTTATCTTGAAGCGATTTATGTTAAAGAAGGCGATTATGTTACCAAAGGCCAGTCACTGTTTAAAATCAAAGCAGATGTTTATGCAGAGCAGGTAAATAATAGCCGTGCAGCTTACAAAAATGCTTTGGCTAACCTTGCCAATGCCAAATTAGAAATCGAAAAGATCAAACCACTTGTTGAGGCAAAAGTATATTCAGACATGCAGTTAAAAACAGCGCAGGCCAATTACGATGCAGCATCAGCTCAGGCAGCGCAGGCAAAAGCAGCATTGGGATCTTCACAGCTTAACGCCGATTTTTCTTTGATAAAAGCACCGGTAAGTGGTTACATCAGCAGAATTCCTAATAGAATAGGAAATCTGGTTACTCCTTCAGATGTGGTCCCGCTTACGATTCTTTCTGAGATCAATACCGTTTTTGTTTATTTCTCTTTAAGCGAAGCAGATTATCTTGAATTTTCTAAAGATGCAAAATCAAACCAAACCGTTAGTTTAATCCTGGCGGATGACAGCCTATACGAGCATCAGGGAAAACTGGAAGTAGCCAGTGGTAATATCGACCGTACCACAGGAAGTATTGCTTTAAAAGCCGTTTTCTCGAATCCTAAAAAGCAATTGCGTTCAGGAGGTTCTGCCCGTGTAGTGCTGAATAGCAATTTAGCTTCGGTAATTACAGTTCCAATGGCGAGTGTAAAGGATATTCAGGATAAATTCTTTGTTTATGTTCTAAAAGAAGGTAACAAAGTGGCGATGGTTCCTATAGAAATTGCCGGCAGTGCAGGTACAGATTATTTTGTAAAAAGTGGCGTAAAATCAGGTGATAAGATTGCATTAAACAGTATCGATTTGCTTTATGATGGTGTCGAAGTAGTGCCAAAAACTGCGGCGAAACCGCAAACCAACAAATAAATTTTTGTTTTTAATATAAATAACATTTTCCATGTTAAAGAAAATAATAGACAGGCCTGTATTGGCTACAGTTATCTCCATTGTATTGGTGATATTAGGTATCATAGGTCTTACAAGATTATCGGTAACCAGGTTTCCTGATATTTCGCCGCCAACCGTAATGGTAAGCGGTTCATATCCCGGAGGAAATAGTGAAACCGTTATACGTTCTGTGGTAACACCGCTTGAAGAACAGATTAATGGGGTAGAGAATATGCAGTACATCAAATCTACTGCAAGTAATGACGGATCTTTTTCGATCAGTGTCATTTTTAAACAAGGTGTCGATCCTGATCAGGCTGCCGTAAACGTACAAAACAGAGTACAGCAGGCAACGCCAAAATTGCCGCAGGAAGTAATCAGAATGGGACTTACGACCTCGAAGCAGCAAAATAGTATGATTGTTATTTTCAATCTTTATACAGATGATAATGCAAAGTACGACGAATTGTTTTTGCAGAATTATGCCAACATCAATCTGGTACCGCAAATAAAACGTGTTTCCGGAGTAGGGCAAGTGCAAATTTTTGGACAGAAAGATTATTCGATGCGTGTTTGGCTTGATCCTCGAAAAATGGCCAATGCAGGTTTAGTACCTTCAGATGTTACCAGCGCGATTGCAGATCAAAGTTTAGAGTCGGCTCCGGGAAAACTGGGAGAAGAATCAAAAGCAGCATTAGAATACGTTATTCGATATAAAGGAAAGAAAAACAAACCTGAGCAATATGAAAACATTGTCGTTAAAACCGATGGTAATAATATCCTAAGGCTTAAAGATGTTGCGCGAGTAGAATTTGGTTCAATCTCCTACAGTGGTGACAACAAATCGAACTCTAAAAATGCCGTTACAATGGCGATCTTACAAACATCAGGCTCAAATGCCAATGATATCGAGATTGGAATCAATAAAGAAGTCGAAAGATTATCAAAATCTTTTCCTCCCGGTATTAAGTATGTCAATGTAATGAGTACCAAAGAAAGACTGGACGAGGCGACAGGACAGGTGAAATCGACCTTGTTAGAAGCTTTTATTCTGGTTTTTATAGTAGTTTTTATATTTCTTCAGGACATTCGTTCTACGATTATTCCGGCTATTGCAGTTCCGGTGGCGATTGTAGGAACTTTTTTCTTCCTGTTGGTATTTGGGTTCACCATCAACATCCTGACGCTTTTTGCTTTGGTTCTGGCCATTGGTATTGTCGTCGATGATGCGATCGTAGTGGTCGAAGCCGTTCACAGTAAAATGGAAGAAGATTCGAGCCTTTCGGCCAAAGAAGCGACACATAGCGCGATGGCAGAGATTACAGGAGCTGTTGTTTCGATCACGCTGGTCATGTCAGCAGTATTTATCCCGATTGGTTTCATGACTGGATCATCAGGTATTTTCTACAAGCAGTTTGCTTATACATTGGCGATTGCCATTATTATATCGGCCGTAAATGCATTAACGCTTACTCCGGCATTGTGTGCTCTTCTATTAAAAAATAGCCATAGTGGAAAACACGAAGGAGAGGAACATAAAAATGGATTTAAAGAACGTTTTTTTGTCGGATTCAATTCAGGTTTCAACAACCTAACGGGTAAATATATCAAAGGAGTTCGTTTTCTTATTGGCAGAAAATGGCTTGCTGGAGGATTGGTTTTAGGAATAAGTGCCATCGCTATTGCGATGATGATGAGTACTCCAAAAAGTTTTGTACCAATGGAAGATGACGGTTTTATGCTTTATAGTTTATCCATGCCGCCGGGTACAGCTTTAGATCGTACTACAGAAGTGGTTCAAAGAATGGAAAAAGAACTTGAAACTATTGAAGCTATTGATGTAAATACCAGTATTACAGGTTTTAATATTTTGAGTAATAGTGCGAGTACCGCTTACGGATTAGGATTTATAAAACTAAAACCTAAAAAAGACAGAGGAGCCGTTAAGGATATTGATGAAATCTTGAATATGGTCAACGGCAAATTGTCGGTCATAAAAGAAGGTCAGATCATGGTATTAAGAATGCCGCCAGTAGAAGGATTTGGTGTAACCAGTGGTGCCGAAATAGTGCTTCAGGACAGAACAGCGCGTGATCCTGCTACATTAAAAGCAATGGCTGATAAAGTAATTGGGCAGATCATGCAGCAACCGGGAGTACAATATGCGTATACTACTTTCAGGGCAGATTATCCGCAGCTTGAACTGGAGGTTGATGAAGAAAAGGCAAGCCAAATGGGCGTGAATATTCGTGAAATGTTAGGCAATATACAGACTTATTTTGCCGGAGATCAATCGGCAGATTTTTCACGATTTGGAAAGTTTTACAGAGTGAATGTCAAAGCGGATGGAGTTTTTAGAACAGATCAGGAAGCATTCAATGAAATATTTGTTCGAAATGCCAAAATGGAAATGGTGCCTGTAAAATCCCTTGTCAAACTGCGTAAAGTCTACGGTCCGGAATCGGTAAACCGTTATAACCTTTATAATTCGGTGAATATTACAGCTGTCGCATTGCCGGGATTCAGTAACGGACAAATTATGGGGAATCTTGAAACGGTTCTGGATAAATTACCATCTGATTACAGTTACGAATGGACAGGATTAAGTCTTGAAGAAAAAGCAGGAGGAAACCAAACTATTGCCATTTTTGGATTATGCCTTTTGTTTGTATTCTTTTTACTGGCAGCCCAATACGAAAGTTATTTATTGCCTCTTGCTGTATTGCTTTCGATTCCAACAGGAATTCTGGGCGCCTTTGCAGGAGTAAAAGCAGTAGGACTGGACAATAATATTTATGTTCAGGTGGGATTAATCATGCTGGTCGGACTTTTGGCCAAAAATGCCATTCTTATTGTTGAATTTGCCCTTCAGAGACGTTATGCAGGCTTGTCTATAGCCGAAGCAGCGATAGAAGGTGCAAGATCGAGATTAAGACCTATTATCATGACATCCCTGGCCTTTATTGTAGGTATGATTCCGTTGATGTTTGCCTCTGGAGGAACAGCAGTAGGAAACAGGTCTATTAGTGTAAGTGCTGCTATAGGAATGTTTAGCGGAGTGGTTTTGGGAGTTTTTGTAATCCCGTTACTTTTTATCCTCTTTCAGTATTTACAGGAAAAAGTATCCGGTAAAAAGATTGTAATTCAAACTATAAAAGAAGAATAATGAGCGTACTATATAAAATTGGAATTTCTTTATTTGCTGGTGTTTTACTGACATCCTGCGTAGTAGGGAAAAAATATTCCCGAACAGATTTAAATGCGCCTGAGAAATATCGTGAAGACATAACATTAACCGGAGATACCATTTTGCATCCCTGGAAAAGTTATTATAAAGATCCTATGCTGGTGAGCTTAATCGAAAAAGCCCTCGTTAAAAACAACGAAGTGCTGATCGCCATAAAAAGCATGGAGCAGCTTGATCTTACCTACAAACAGGCCAAATTATCCTTATTGCCTACACTTGATTTTGATGCAGGAGCAAGCAGAAGTTATCAGTCTAAAAATTCGCTTAACGGTTCTTTGAGCGCACAATTTACCAGCAAAGATTATCTGGACGATTACAGTGCTAATCTTAGATTATCATGGGAAGCTGATATTTGGGGAAAAGCCGCCATGCAAAAGAGAGATGCCAAAGCGGGTTATTTTGCCCAAAAAGAAAACCTTTCGGCGTTAAAAACGAGAATTATCGTGCAAGTTGCCCAGTCGTATTATAATCTTTTAGGACTCGACGAGCAGCTTAAAATTGCACAGAAAAACATTGATTTGAGCAATAGTACGTTAAGCATGATGCAAATGCAGTACAACTCAGGATTGATTAGTTCATTAGCACTTTATCAGACAGAAGCTCAGAAAAAAACAGCAGAATTGTTGGTTCCTTTAGCAGAGGCAAATATAGCGGTTCAGGAAAATGCATTACAGATTTTATGTGGTGAATATCCTGACAGCATCACACGTTCAGGAAATCTTGACGCAGCAGAATTGAATGTGAGTTTATCTTCAGGGGTTCCGGCGGCGCTTTTAAGCCGAAGACCGGATGTTAAAGCTGCAGAATATGCCGTTATGTCTGCCAATGCTAAAACCGGACTTGCAAAAGCAACTATGTATCCAACGCTGAGTCTGAGCCCGTCAATTGGGATTAATTCGTTTGAATTTGATACCTGGTTTAATTTTCCGGGTTCGGTAACTAAAACTATTGCAGCCAATTTGGTACAGCCCATTTTCAAGAAGCGCCAATTAAGAACAGCCTATGAAATTGTAGTTCTGGAACAGGAAAAAGCAGTTGTTCAGTTCAAACAATCGTTTATTACCGCTGTTGGAGAAGTTTCTGATGCGATGTCAAAACTAAAAAATGCTGATAAACGAATGGAACTTGCTACAGAAAAGTCGGTTTCTTTAGATAAAGCAACCCACGACGCCAACTTGTTGTACAAAAGCGGAATGGCGACTTATCTTGAGGTTATTGTAGCGCAAAACAGCGCTTTGCAAAATGATCTTGATGTTGTTGCAATAAAATTAGAAAAGCTAAATGCAGCCATCAACCTATATCGTGCCCTGGGTGGCGGAGTAGAGTAAGCCGGTATTTTTGAATAATTCATCATCTGTACAAATTATGTATAGGTGATGAATTTTCTTGTTTCTAAAATCTTAGTGCCTATTATAATTTATGGAAAAAGTTTTTTTTACCCGCCTGGAACTTTATGAATTGGTTTGGAAATTTCCAATGACCCAAATAACAAAGCATTACGGCGTTTCAAGTATGAAAATAAAAAATGCCTGCGAGAAAATGCAAATTCCTTTTCCGGGGTTAAACCAGCAAATCAAGTTTAAGAACAATAGAATTGGTAAACCCAAATTACCATTAACGTATAATGGAATTCAGCAAATAGGTATTTTGAAAAAAGCATACGAAATCCAGTTTCGTAAAATAGTGAAGTCAACACCTTTGCTTGATTTAATAAAAGACATAGAAAGGGATTTACAAGCTCCTTTGAAAGTTCCGGATCAGCTTATAAATCCGGTCAGGAGTATACAAAATACAGTTTCATATTGGGGCAATAAGGATAAGAAGAAAGATACTAACGGGATTCTTTATCTCAATGTTGCACCACAAAATATACCGCGCGCTTTACGATTGATGGATGCCCTGATTAAGTTATTAAAATACAGAGGACACAGGTTCGAACAAAATCCTGATAAAACCGGTATCGTTTTCATGAAAAATGAAATAGAAATCGATCTCAGTCTGCGGGAAGCGCTAAAAAGAATACCATTACAAATAGATCAGGATACTTCTGAGTACGTTCAGACTGGTGTTTTTATTTTGCAGATCAGAAAGGATTCGTATAAAAAAGAATGGCACGACGGCAAAATTTCTTTAGAAAATAATCTGGCAAGAATCATAGCCACATTAGAATTAATAGCTGTAGAGGAGAAGCGATGGAAAGAGGCTGGTGATAGTAGTTAATTAAAAAAAGATGAAGAAGAATCAGGAGCAGAATAAACCGTAATGCTTTTTGTAAGAAGTAGTTAAATATTTTTTTATCTTTATAAGGATATAAAATGTTTATTATTAATAACTTATAAAAATATACTATGACTACTTTTACTTCTGCTGACATTTTGAAACAACAAAAAACATTAAAAATATTAGCTTCAATATTTTTGTTTTTATCCTATCTTATTGGTTTAGGCGCTTTAATAGGAACGCTTTATTTATTGTTTACACCAAGAGGTATTGGAGGATGGATTTTACCGGCCTTTAGCTTTTTGACAGGATTAATTGTGTTTCTGTTTTTGTTTTCGATCTCGAAAATCATCACTATATTAATAGAAATCAGTTACAAATGAAAAGGGGTATTAGCTGTTTGTTGTGCATCCTGATTTTAGGATCCTGCACAGAGAAAAAAAGTAATCCCGAAGAAACCGTCGATGTCGTTATGGTGGGTGGCGGAATTATGAGTGTAACCCTCGCCAATATGCTTAACGAACTAGATCCTAATCTGTCTATTGTAACTTACGAAAGACTCGATGCTGTGGGCAAAGAAAGTTCATCTGCCTGGAACAATGCCGGAACAGGACACTCGGCACTTTGCGAACTCAACTATACTCCGGAACTCAGTAACGGAACTATTGATACTCATAAAGCGGTTGAGATTAATGAGTCTTTTGAAATTTCAAAACAATTCTGGTCGTATTTAGTATCCAAAGGAAAAATCGGACCTCCCAAAACATTTATCAATCCTACGCCTCATATGAGTTTTGTTATTGGTGATGATAACGTCAAATACCTGAAAAAAAGATATTTGGCCTTGCAAAAAGAACCGCTTTTTACCGGAATGGAATTTTCTGATGATCAAAAACAAATCAAAAGCTGGATTCCGCTTGTAATGGACGGCCGTGATCCTTCTCAAAAAGTGGCGGCAACCAAAATCGATATTGGTACCGATGTAAATTACGGATCATTAACCGCAGAACTGGCTTCGAATTTACTGAAATCAGGCAAAATGAAATTAGAACTTAATCATGAGGTGACTAATTTTAAAAGAAATAGCGACGGAACCTGGAAAGTGTATGTAAAGGATTTAAAAAGCAATACCACCAAAACCATCGATGCTAAGTTTGTTTTTATTGGTGCGGGCGGTGCGACATTACCCTTGCTTGAAAAAACACATATTCCCGAAGCAAAAGGTTACGGCGGATTTCCGGTAAGCGGGGAGTGGCTGGTTTGCAACAATCCTGAAATCATAGCACAGCATCAGGCAAAAGTATACGGAAAAGCTTCTGTAGGCTCACCGCCAATGTCTGTACCGCATCTTGATACCCGAATCATCAACGGAAAAAAAGAACTCTTATTTGGTCCTTTTGCAGGATTTTCATCCAAGTTTCTTAAAAACGGTACCTGGGGCGATTTACCCGCATCATTTAATTTTTATAATATCAGACCTATGCTGGAAGCCGGACTGGACAATGTGCCGCTTACCAAATATTTGGTCGAGCAAGTGGTATTAACACCAGAACAGCGTTTAGCAGCTTTAAGAGAGTATTTCCCAAAAGCAAAAATGGAAGACTGGGATCTAAAAGTAGCCGGACAAAGAGTTCAGGTCATAAAAATTGATGAAACCACTCAATGCGGAATATTGCAGTTTGGTACCGAGGTTGTTACTGCATCAGATGGCAGTGTCGCTGCTTTGCTGGGCGCTTCGCCGGGAGCTTCAACTTCAGTCTCGATCATGCTCAAAGTAATTGAAAAATGCTATAAAACGGAACTTGAAACCCCGCAATGGCAAGCTAAAATTAAAGAAATGATTCCGTCATACGGGCAAAAATTATCTGATAATATTGCCTTAGCCAATCAGATCAGAAAAAACAACAGTGAGAAACTGGGAATTGTCTGGAAAGAAATTCATAAGGATACAATCAAATTGCAAAAAGTCAATTGATCTTAAATCGTTAATTTACAATATCATTTAAAGCCTGAAATACATTCAATGGATATTCTGCAATTCTATTGCATAAATACAAATACCATTCTTTACCATAAACAAAATATAGTTTTGTAGGATATCCTTGTTCTTTTAAATTGATAAGCTGTTGTGTCTGAATTCCGTATAAACTTTCGAATTCATATAAATCCTTGTTCGTTTTATAATTTTCAACTAAAGCGACAACTTCTTTCTGAATGAGATCATGATGAGTAGCAATAGCGCAACGGTGATTTCTGGACAATAATTGATCGATGTAATACAAATAGCGTTCATCAAGCGCAGTTCCTCTTGGTATCGAAAGATTTTCCGGAGTTTCAAAAGCACCTTTAACGATTCTTATTCTTCCGTTTTCTTTTATTAAATCTTCAAAATCATCTTTCGATCTGTATAAATAGGCCTGAAGTGTTATTGATGTATTTGTAAAAGTTGTAGAAGCCGTTTTATAAATGTCGATAACTGAATCTGTTATTTCGATATTTTCTGCACTAATCGTTACTTCGATATTCTTTTTTTCGGCTTCCTGGCAAATAGAAGTTAAATTGTTAAGGCACAATTCGTTTGATATCTTTAAACCAATATGCGAGAGATCAAGAGAGATTGTCGAATTTAGCTGCAGCGATTTAATTTTCTGAGCGATTTTAATAAATTCGTTAGTGGCTTGAGAAGCTTCTTTCTCCGCTAATGTATTTTCGCCCATAAACTCCATAGAACATTTAAAACCTTCTTTGTTTTGTTCTTTGACTTTGGTAATGGTTTCTTCGAGTGTTTCGCCTCCAATATACCGATCTGCCGCCTTTTTTATGGTTTTAAATAAAACTTCATTCGATAGAATATAATCTTTTGCATGTTCGTTCAGGGCCGCTTTTCTTAGAGCATTGGCGCCCATTAACAGTAATTCTTTTTCCATTTTTTTATTGAATAATTATTTTGATGATCATTAAAATCGCTAAACATTAAAGTTCATTCGATAATGTAGCGATGTATTTTGCAATTTCGGTTTCGTTTCTTCGGTAATACGTCCATTTTCCGTGTCGGGTTGCAATGAGTAAGTTTACTTTTTGCAGCATCATTAAGTAATGCGAAACAGTCGATTGTGATAAACCTGTTTTGTCCTGTATATGACAAACGCATACGCCATCGCTAAAATCAGGAACATATATTTGTTGCGGAAAATAGTCTTCCGGTTTTTTGAGCCAGTGAAGTATATCAACCCGAACCTGATTTGATAGTACTTTATTTATTTCTATAAAATCCATAATGTAAATATAATTATATATCGAGATATATCGATATGAAAATAAAATTTATTTCAGGAATTAAGATATATTTTAATTGTCATACTGTTTTGAAAGTGAAATCAGAAACAATGGTTTTCATCTAAAAATAAAACATTCAAAATAATCAAATGCAATAAAACCATAAAGTACAATAATACGTAAGTGAAGCAATAATGGTTAAGATTTGAACTGATGGAAGACAAATATCAAATGATAATGGATGGGGAAAATAAGAGACTAAATGAGAGAATAGCCAAAATTGAACGTCATCACAAACGTATTAAACATAATCTTTATACGGTAGCAATTATAATTATAGGGGTTACCATCTACTGCTGTTCTATCTTAAGTTAATAGGTTTAAAAAATAAAATTCCAATGCCTTACATTACATTATAATTTAAAATTACAATTGTAAGGCATTGGAAAAATTATTTAAGAATTGTAACAGGCAAGAATTTAAAATATCCCGCTTTTATTCTTTATACAAGATAATAGTAGCTTTATATCCGGTACCCACATTCCATTGGCTTGCCTGAATAACGGTTCCTTTATCATCATAAACCTGAAATTCAGCTGTATTTGGTGAAGCTGAACCTTCGTTTAAGGCTTCAAAATCGATTTTATTGATTCCTTTTACCAGATTTATTTTAAAGCCCTGAAAATCCCCATTTAAGATTACTTCGGTTTCAATAACTTTATCATTCAAATAGACCTTGATTTTATCTCCATCTACAAAAGCCGCATCGCGATATCTAATGGTAGAAGTAGATGTATTGGTTACAAAACCTCCTAAATATTCATTTCTTCTGTAAAAAATGCCTTCGACATTCGCTTCGGGTTTGTAAAGCGCATTGTTTTTATAAAGTTCTTCCGGATCTATTTTTAAAACGGTTGATTCTTTTAAAGGAGGAGGATCGTTTGGCGGAGTCTCCGTTGGCGGCAGTGGTTCTTTTATGTCAGAATTTTTAGCCGGAATTGGTTTGTATTTGTCTTTCACTTCTTTTTGAGAATACCCGTGTAAAGAAATGCCTAATATAGTGACCAGAAACAATATTTTTTTCATAAAACTTTAATATTTAATATAAATGGCAATTAGATTTTAAAAAATAAACAAATTAATTGCTCCTTAATTAAAACATTCAATTGACGCATTTATTGCGTTTACAGCCATTTTATTTCTTAAAAAGCTTTTCTTCTTTATTTCTTTCGACCTAAAAACAGTTTCATTGGTAACTTTTACAATTGTAACCGTTACGTTATTTACTTTTCTTTAAAGCATCGATTAACTCTACCATATCTACTACAGCATAAGTAGAGGAATAATCAGATACGGCATAAGGCAATATCAGGCTATTGTTGTGTATAATAGCTCCGCAGGAATACACGACATTAGGCACATAGCCTTCTCGCTCGTCCTCAAGAGGCGAAAGCAAAGGTTCTGAAAGTCTTCCTATTTCTACTGACGGATCCTCAAGATCCAGCAATGAAGCCCCAATACAATAACGTCGCATTGTACCTACACCATGAGTAATGACAAGCCATCCATCAGGAGTCCAAAGTGGTGATCCGCAGTTTCCTATTTGTGTAAATTCCCATGTATAGCGGGGTTCCTGAAGAAGAATCGGATCATTCCATTGTGTAACCCTGTCAGAATACATAATGTAATTGTTTACGCCATCAATTCGCGAAAGCATGGCATATTTACCTTTTATTTTTCTTGGAAATAAAGCCAGATTTTTATTCTGAGCTCCCGCACCATGCAAAGGCATTACCCTAAAGGTGTAAAAATCTTCGGTAGAAATAAGTTTAGGCAATATGGCGTGACCATTATATGCCGTATAGGTAGCCATAACGCGGCTTGATCCATCCTCATCCTCAAATCGCACAAAACGCGCATCTTCGATACCACGGCTTTCAGACTCGGATATCGGGAATATAACACGTTCTGTAAGGTCAGAATCGTGTTTGAATTGTAAATCATAAAATGAATCGGCAAGCCAGAGTATTTCTTCAAGTGCTGTTCTTCTTTCCTGACGAATCGACGGGTCGCCTAAGGCGGTATTTACCATACTTTTCAATATAGCAAACTCAAACTCATCGGGTAAGTCCTGCATGATTTGTACAATGTATTTGTCCTGCGTATGCATTTCGGACAATTTCAATAAAAAGCGTTCTTTATTGAATAAGGTTTTATGCTCAATCTCGGCTTTGTCGATATTATGGCCAATTTTCATGACAAGAAGATTATTATCCTTATCAAGAATTCCTCGTCTAAAAACTATAGATGAAATATGACCTTCGCCTGTGGCACGAAAAGAAATGATCACGCGTTTTTCGCCGGTTTCAAGACCTGACTGATCAAAATCTTCTATAATCGAAGGATTAAAAATCGCGGCAGATTCTATCGCGTATTCCATCGTACAATAAGAACCTATAAGCATTTTTCGATCCAGAGATATCGCCTCATAATCGATTTGCATGGCTTCGATGATAGGTTTTATTTTTTCGCAATGTCTAAAAAAGATCGCCGAGATATTTCGGTGACGTCTTGCAAATTCGCGAAGGGTCTGTTCTAAGGTTTCTAATACCTGCTTTTCGTCCAGCATCATTATCCGTGAAACCATTTGTTTGGTCCGTTCTTCGCCATTCATAAAATATCTTGCAACAACTCTTTTAGAATCCGGGGTAAATTTTATGTTTTTACGTATGACTGATACTCGCATATAAATCTGTTTTTTTTGATGTTAGAAAAATGAATTCAGGTTTTCTATATCTATAATTTGTTAGAAAAAAAATATAGAATTTACCTGCCAGAAACAATAGTAATACCTAAAAAGTATTCTCTATTTCTAAACAAGTTAGTGATTTTGTTATCGAAAAAAAACTTTTTTTTGAAACTTTTATTGTGGCTTTATACATTAATGTTTGTATTTTATTATAAAGATAAAATAAAAACAACATTGATTGTTAAATAGATGCGATCTTATAAAGTTTTAGATGCTTTGATAAAAGTGCGAAGTACATTTATAATTAAGATTAAATTTTGTTGGGTTTACTTACATATTTATTGTCTGTAACAAAAAAACGCCAGGGCAGAAGAGCATCTTCCTGTGCGTATGCGACACCAACGCGGGACACTGCTGCAATTTGATCAGGAGTATAGCGAATATTATGATCTTCTATCCAGATTTCTTCGCCTATGAGCTCTTTTTCGTTAAAGGTACGATCGATACCTAAAGCTTTGGCCGCAGACCCGGGACCTGAAGATATTGCAGCTTTTGAAGCGGCTATTTTACGTCTGGTTTCCATTATATCCAATCCTATAAGAGGTTCAATGGCGCGTATTAATACTGCATGAGGTTCGCCTTGGACCGAGCTTACAATATTAAAAAGATTGTGAATTCCGTAGCACAAATAAACATACGAAATACCTCCATGCTGATAAAGTGTTTCGGTTCTGCTCGTACGACGTCCGCCATAAGCATGCGATGCTTTATCCTGAACACCAAAATAAGCTTCGGTTTCTACGATAACCCCTGCAGTTACCGCGCCATCAATTTGGGTAAAAAGCACTTTGCCCAAAAGATCTTTGGCCAGAAAAAGGACATCGGGATTGAGGTAATAAGAAAAGGGTAATTTCAAATGTATTGTATTAATAATTATGGTTTGTTATGACTGATTTTTTTGATTTCAATAATGGTCTTTTCATTATTTCTTGATGAAGTTGATTTTACCTCAGATTTTTTTTCTGAAGTTCTTGCACTCGAAATATTGTTTTTGTGATTTGAAGTTGTCATAATACATTATTTAAATCAATATAAACAAATGTAGAAACTTCCTAAAACAATAGTATTATAGAATTTATATTGCACAATTGTATTATTATCAGGTAATTGTCATGAAGAAATGGATGTTTTTTGATTTTGTTTTAAATGAAATTTTCAAATCAATTACGCTGATGTTTCAGCTTAAAGCCATTCTCCCGAAGCATTATAATCATTAGGCAAATACGTAAGATACTGCACCATTCTGGGACTTTTACCTTTGTTTGGCGTTGCACAATGCGGCAGTCTATTATCCCAAATAATAAAATCGCCCGTATTACCCAAAATAGGTTTTGGTTCTAATGTTGTAAGAGCTTTATCTCTTGGGTTTTCATGAGGCTCCAGGTTGTCCAGCCAATGATTTATTTGGTTATGAAATCCCGCTACACAATGAAAAGCGCCGTCATTAACCCCGCAATCAGTGAGATAGAGTAGTCCCTGAAGCCCAAATGGAATAGGCTGTTTTAAGCTGGTATCCCAATGAAGCGCACTTCCTAAAAAAGTAAACTCAGCGGTTTCAGGCGGATTAAAACTTACTTTGTCGATCGTTTTATAGATATCGTTTGTGTTGTAAAGCTGTTCGTATGCTTTTTTTATTCTGGGCGAAAATCTGTTTTTATTTAAAGTTTCATGATCAGAGAAATTAAGCATCAATCCTTTTTGATTTTCGTGTCTCTTATACCAGCTTTCTTTTTGATTGGGATCCATTTCTAAAAAATCCCAAATAGCTTTTTGGGTTGCTTCGCAATCTGCTTTCGAAACAGCATCCTTTACAACAACATAACCATTTTTATTCCAGAATTCGAGATCTTCTTTTGAAAGTACGTTATCTGTAAAATCATCAGTTTCAGTATTCTCTTTTCTCTTTTTAGAAGTAATCCAGGATTTAAAAGCTTCTAAATCAGGTTTTTCGAAATATAAAAACTGTAGTGTGTCTTCCATACCAATACCCAATTCGTATAAGGTTTTAATTTCCTCATTCCAGCTTTGTGTTTCCTCTGTAGAAGGAATTAGGGAAGGATTTACAGTACGTTTCCAAAGTTTTTCAAGAATAGTCCAGGGCATAGCTTTTGCGGGTTTTATAGTTTCTAATACGGCCAAATAACATGCAAAGGTTTATTCATCCACGGATATTTTATAATTGAAAAAGCAAAAGGAGATTTGTTTATTAGTATATCGTAAGCTCTTTTGTCGACCGTAAGTTCCCATCTTTCTTCTAAATCGGTAAGGATTCCGTCCCGAACGAGCCAATTGCCTCTAAAACCATCTACAGAGGAGTTGCCGATTACAGACCAATGAGAGATGGCAGCTTCCAGTAGTCCTTGTATAAGAAATCTGTCTGGTTCTGAAATTTCACTTGTATCAGGAACATTATCGGTAAAAGGCAAACCGCAGAGTACTTTATTTAAGGGTAAATAAATTTCTTCTGTTTGAGTCAATCCGGTAACAACAAATTGTAAATACTGTACAGCTTTCTTTTGAGCTTCTATACTTACAAAATAGCTATCCTTAATGAGATTTAACCTTTTGAACAGTATAGAGATATAGTCATTTAAAAGAACAATTCCGGCATTTCTAACGGCGATTCTCTCTTTAATTGGAGTGGCACGATTTTTTAATTCTTTTGATAGTCCGTGGTCAGAAGGTGTTCCCATTTTGATGATATTAGTTATGAATACAAAAGCAATATAAAAATAAATATATTTTACTGATTGCCGTATAGGTATTTATACCTGATCTGGTTTTTAAATAAAGTCATGATTTCGTAAAGTATACGTGACAATATTGTTTACATTTTCATGCGTATTATTATACTTTTTGTCTTCGAATTCGAAATTCAGTTTTTTTAGAATCGCTACAGAATTGACATTATCCGCTGACGGAAAAGCCGTAATTATCTTTGCTTTTATTTCTTCAAAAGTATAGGCTGTAACTGCTTTGATGGCTTCGCTCATAATTCCCCTGCCTTGAAATTCGGGCAGCATTTCATATCCAATTTCAACGATTTCATTTTCGGGATCAAAACTCCACAAACAAACAGTTCCTATTAAATCGTTGTTTTCTTTTAGTCGTATGATCCAATAAAGCCCTTCATTTTTCGAGACCAGATTTTGTATTTTTAGAATAAACTCTTTTGCTTTTTCTAATGTTGACGAATTATCTCTACCCACAAATTGATTTACAACTTCATCAGAACGTAGTTTGTGAATTAACCCGGCATCAGTATTTTCAATACTTCTCAATATTAATCGCTCTGTTATAAGCTGCGGAAAGTTTTTAAAATCTAATACCATTTCTTTTCTCTTTAAAATTGCGAATCAATGTATTAAAACAGGCTTAATTCTCCTACTGTGTGGCTAAATATTATAAATCAATTTTAAACACAAATTGCACTAATTGACACTAATTCATTTCGTGAAATTAATTTCACAAACTAAATAAACCAATTAAAATTTGTGCAAATTCCTGCAATTCGTGTTTGTTTTGTACTTGTGTCCAAACGGTAGTGTAATTCTCTATTTTTTTAGAGGATGAAAGTTAAAAAATAAATAGCATACATTTGTTACGCCTCATCATTCATAAAGTAAAATAATTTAAAATGTACGATATAATTTTCAAACATCTTGAAGAAAAAATTTCTTTGACCCCGGCCGAAAAGGAATTGATAAAGACTTTCTTTAAACCTAAAAAATTAAAGAAAAAGCAATTTGTGGTGGTTGAAGGGCATCTTTGTAATTATTTGACATTTGTTTCAAAAGGACTTTTAAAGGCGTATAATGTAGATGATAAAGGCAATGAACATATCAACCAGTTTTCGCCGAAAGGCTGGTGGACATCAGACATGAGCAGCTTTTTTAGTGGAGGAATTTCTTTTTACAGCATCGATGCTATGGAAGACTCAGAAGTATTGCTGATTACCAGAGAAGATTTCGAAAATCTAACCATACAAGTTCCGGTAATGGATCGCTATTTTCGATTGCTTTTTCAGAATAGTTTAATTGCAAAAGAACGAAGATTAATAAGTTCACACACCCACACGGCAGAAGAAAAGTATCGGCATATTATAGAAAACAATCCTGATTTGATCAAACGAATACCGCAAAATTTACTGGCTTCGTATCTTGGTCTTTCTCCTGAAACCCTTAGCAGGCTTAAAAAGAATATCATTTTTGATCCCAAATAATTGATTTAGATCAAGTGAATTTCTTGTTTCAGGTCATCTTTCTGAGCAAGGTTTGTGAAGTAATTTTGGGAAAAATAAATTACTTATGAATTCTCAACAATTACCAATACAGGAAACAGCCGGAAATATTGCCTTAGTAGTAGGAGCAACCGGTATTGCCGGAAGTAATCTGGCCATAAAACTTCTGGAAAAAGGATGGACCGTTTTTGGACTTTCCCGAAATCCGAAAAATGATATTAAAGGTTTACAATCTATTGCTGCCGATTTGCTTCATACTGAATCATTAGTTACCGCTTTAAGCGAAATTGTACCAACTCATATTTTTTTTACAACATGGATGCGAAATGATACCGAAGAAGAAAATATCAGGGTAAATAGCGCCATGGTTCGTAATTTATTAAACGTATTATCTCCTAAAAAGTCGATAAAACATGTTTCGTTAGTTACGGGATTAAAACATTATTTAGGGCCTTTTGATGCTTATGCTATAACAGGTACTTTACCGCAAACACCATTAAGAGAAGAGCAACCCCGATTAGACCTGCCCAATTTTTACTACGCACAGGAAGATGAAGTATATGAAGCGGCAGCGAGAGACCGTTTTAGCTGGAACATACACAGACCGCACACGCTAATTGGTAAAACGATTGGGAACGCCATGAATATGGGAACCACTTTGGCTGTTTACGCCAGTATTTGCAAAACCGAAGGAAGTCCGTTTATCTGGCCGGGTTCTGAGGCACAATGGAACGGGATATCTGATGTTACAGATGCTAAAGTTTTGGCCGATCAGATCATTTGGGCGGCAACAAATCCTGAAGCTCATAACGAAGCTTTTAATATCACAAACGGAGATGTTTTTAGATGGAAATGGCTGTGGCCGAAAATAGCAGAATGGTTTGATATTGAATTGGAAGGATATAATGGAACGATACAACCTCTTGAAACAGAATTAAATAAAAAAGATACGATCTGGAAAATCATTGCAAATGAACATCAATTGATAGAAGATGATTTAGGACAATTAGCATCGGCCTGGCATACAGATCTTGATTTAAGCCGTCCTCTGGAAGTAATGACCGATATGTCTAAGAGTAGAAAACTTGGTTTTGTTGCTTATAAAGATACCAAAGATTCGTTTTTTGAATTGTTTGCGCAGTTACGAAACAATAAAATCATACCTTAAATTAATTAGACAATTGGGTAATTAGATAATAAGGTAATTTTTTACTTATATCATGAATTAAAAACGGGACAGGGAAAGTTTTTCTTTGTCCCGTCAATGTATTAGGATTAGATAAGTGTTTAATAGGGTTGATGTTAACGTTTTATTATGTTTTATTATGTTTTTTCTTTCAAAAAAATGAAGTAACTTGCGCAAAATTAAAATGCAATTTAAAAACAATGACTATTTCAAATTTTTATTTAACAAATAGTGACTTGATGAGCCTTATGGGCACGTTATTGTATTTGCATGACGATACTTTCTTAAAAAGTTCGAAAGAGTTTATTAATTAAGCCCTGTCAAAACTCTAGACAGGGATTCTTTCATCCGGACCGCTCATTTTATTTAATCTTCAATTTTCATTGGGATAGGATATCATTGCAATCAAAATTACAAAGAGCTATAAACGATTCAATGAAGAGTTATGATCTTACCTGTGAAAATATGGAGCAAACAGAAAGTTATGTCACAATCGCAAAATATCATTTTAACAACAGGAATATACGATTTAATTAAAGATCACGTAAGAAGAAAAAAAGTAACAATAGAAGAAGAAGTATTATTGCTTGATGAACTTAAAAAAGCCGCACAGGTACTAAGAAGAGATTTACCGGAAGATATTGTTTCTGTAAACCGAAGAGTAACTTACAAAGATTGTACAACCAATGAGGAAAAAACGGTTGTATTTGTAGGTCCTGAAAAAAACAAAGTAAGTAAAAACAGAATTTCTATTCTTTCTGATGAAGGGATAGCGATGGTAGGATATAAAGAAGGAAATGTTGTAGAATGGCCTGCTAAAAAAGGAAATCTAAAACTGGAAATCTTAAAAGTAGAAGAAGTAGCGTAATGCACTCTTTTTAAATGTAAAACATCCCAAAAAGAAATTTTCTTGATGGGATGTTTTTTTATGATATATTTTGAAAATCAGCTTTGTAAACTTTTAGTTTTCGCAGAAAGCGCCAATTTGCTGTAAATGCTTTTCGGTCTGGTATTTATTAAAGTTATCCCATTTCGGCGGAGCACTTGTTTTTTGTCCGTACATCGCATCAAGGCAAATATTGTTGTCTTTGTACATATCGTGTAAAACCGCAAGGATTTTAAAGAAAAACTCATCTAATAATGTGATGGCTTCAAATTCTGATTTTAATGTATTGTAATTAGCTTCTGAAGGATTTAGTAATTGCAATAAATCCAAAACTTCCTGTTTTTCTTCCTCATTAATTTCTGTTGCATAACCCATTTTTAAAGTTTTAAAAACAAGATTGTTCCAGGCTTTGCTGTCATGTCCCCATTGAACATCAGGAAGATTTAAAGAATGCTCACAAATTAAGATAATCCCAAAAAGAACATCGTTTAAGTATTCTGCCGGAAATTCATCAAAACTTCTGAATTCGAAACCGCTTTGGTACATTTTTTCCTGATTAAAATCAAGACCAACCTCAGATAACATTTCGTATTCCATATCAGCTTCAATCTGATCTCTCCACCAAATGTTTTCTTCTTTTTCAAATTTTAGTAATTTTCTAAAATCATCAACATTATAAGTCAGGATTTTACCTTTTGGCATCGCTTTATTATACGTTCCCACGCCTATGTAGCGCGACATTGCATTTCGCATAGAACCCAGAGTAAATTTTTTGTCCAGGCTGTAAGTATCACTTATCACGCCCATAATATCTGGACTTCCAAGAGTAGCTATAAAGAAAGGCTCAAACCATTGCAATAAATAAATGGCATTGGCATGTGTTCTTTCGAATTCATTATAATCTACAATTCGGCTGTCTTCTGTTAATGACGGCAGCGTAATATGAAAATGATACGTTCCGTTATTAAACAAAACCAGGTTTTCCTGATTGGTCATAAACATATTAAGACCGTTGTTGTAATCCGGAAAGTTTAATTTTCCTTTCAGTACAGAAGATTCATTGATCTTGTCCAGGAATAGTTTTTTAGTAGCTCTTAGTTCTTTGCAGGACTCCGCTATTGTTCTGTTCTCGAAATATTTGGTTACAAATTCGATCGAATCGCCATCAAAATGTACAGAACCCATCGTTTTGTTTCTTTGGGTAATCATACTCTGAATATTGTACGGCTGATCTTCAAGGAAAAGTTCCATGATTGATTTACCCAGATAATCAGGGTTTTCTGTAGGCTGTGCGATCATTTCACCTGTTGCGGTATCCACTAATGGTCTAACAGGCGATAATGTTTTGTGCTGATAATTGATATCAAGTTTTTCCAGCGAATGACTGTTCATCATTCTGCTCACTTTATAGTTTTCATTCAAACCAAAAGCTTTCTTTAAAATAGGAGCTAAGCTTTCAGGTTTGTAACATTTTCTATAATCGATACTGTATTTCTCAAAACCAATTTTTTCTTGTATAAATTCACCAGAAACTATTAGGGATTCTTCAAATTGCATGTAGGTTTCGTTTTCCAATCCTATTCCCCAATAATATTTTTTTGTCTGATTGTCTTTCATTTATACTTACTTTCTTTTTTTAAGGTTATTTTAAATTTTCAAGTCATTTTTTATCAGGAAATACAAATCCAATCCGTTTCAATCAGAGACAAGAAACCTATAACGGATTAAGCATATTGTTGCCTCCATTATAAAAGTTTTTCGTTTACTTTTAAAAATATAGGAATTTATATTTTAGAATTTTTGCAATTTTATCGACTGAAATATCAATTAAGAAGTAAATTTTTATAATAAGGTTATAAAATTACTGTTGTTATTAATTGCTTTTGTATCAATAATTTAAGCAAGGG
The DNA here is from genome assembly GCF_009664855.1 of Flavobacterium sp. SLB02. Taxonomy (GTDB): domain Bacteria; phylum Bacteroidota; class Bacteroidia; order Flavobacteriales; family Flavobacteriaceae; genus Flavobacterium. The sequence goes on along the minus strand of NZ_CP045928.1, from coordinate 2,594,390 downwards.
AATAGGCAAATCACAACTTTTGCTATTCTTGTTTTTTCTAAGTTGCAAAAGTAGTTTTTTATTATCGTATTTGCAAGTAGTTAACAGGCTGATAATCAATATTTTTTTTTAAATGCTGGAGCAATTCCCTTAATTGTATTTTTATTCGTGATAATAAAGCACGTACGAGGAATATAACTCATCATTCCACCAGTCTTTACGAACTTCAGCGAAGTAATTGTAATTTAGTTTTCCGGCTTGGGATTGCAGCGGATATACTACAATTCCATTTTCGCGATACGCTTTATGCAAATCAGTTTCAGGAACAACGGGAACAATATGTCCGGAAAGACCTTTTTCTCTTCTTTTGGCACAAATGATTCCAATTCCGCCATTGGCATTTACCTTATGCTGCATTTCATCAACCGTAGCTATTTTTTCCCATCCAAAACTCGCTCCCCATTTCGGGAACCAATCGTGTATGGCGCTGGAATAAATGCGATCGACCGTTTGCTCAAAGATAGCTTCTACATCTTCACCATTTAAAACTTTTTCCAGAGATTCTTCTTTCCACCAAACCGTTGGCAGATATACTTTCGAAAAATAACAATAGTCATAAGAGTATACATTGCAATAGGTATCTTCTACAGTTTTTTGATATCTAAGGCTATTTTCAACATCCAGTTTATCAATCAGCCGGGCAATACTTTCTTTTTTAGTTGCAGTATTCGTTAAATCTCTAAACTGAATACTGGCATCCATAAGAGGTTTTTCTTTCATTTCCATAGAATCCAGACGAGATTCCGGATCGGGTAACAAATCAGCTTTCTTTATTTTCGTATTCGATATTGTATTATCATCTAAGGGTAACGATGCTACTGATACAGTATGTTTTTCCATCTTGACTGCTTAAAATTAATTGGCTTAACGTTACTTGAATTGATTGTTTATGCAACGTAATTTGATTGGCCAGCGGGTAAATGTAAGGATTTTAAACTTTCTAAAGAGTTTTAGAAAAGGACAAATTGCAGAAAAAAACAGAAAGTGAAGGGAAGGTTTGTTGTTTTTAAATACAAAAAATGACATACGATAGGTATGCCATTTTGTAGTTGTAATTTTTAATAATCCGATTATTCATCGTCTTTATTAAGATCATCCTGTTTGTTATTGTTGCTGACAGAAGTATCTTTATTAAGGGTTTTATCCTGATCTTCGGTCTCTTCTGATTTGACAGAGGAATTGTTTTCAATATCAATTTCTGTATTCAAATCTTCTGTGAATTTTTCCTCATATCGGTACGGATCCTCGTCTCTGGCGTAATTGTCGTTATCAACAAGGGTTTCCTGGTCGATATAATCAGGATCGCCTTCTACAAATTCCGGAATTGGTTCCGTATTAATAGTTCGTTTATATTGATCGTCGCTTTGAATGCTGTTTCCGTCCACTAGCGTATTTTGATCAATAAAATCAGGGTCTGTCTGACCGTATTCGTTGCTGTTTTGCTTTTCCATAACGCTATTTTTTAAATTAAACTTTTTGTATTAACTGAAGCTTTTATGTCTTTTTCTATTAAAAGAAATAGTAAAGCTTACTTTTTTAAGGCGTGTATTTTACAAATTTAGCGTAGAGGTTGCTGTTATTCATTACAGGAAAATAAATTATAGTTGCATAATTTGTAGGTATTGATAAGGTTAAGATTAAATAGATTTTTTTTGAATCTAATGAATAGCAATTTTAACAGAACTTATTTAAACTTAGAATTAAAGACGTTTTTATGTTGAAGTTTTAATAGGAAAACGTTTTTACTTGTTGTTAATTTTTGCTAAAGTATCTGCATTCTGCTGTTTACAGAGAATAAAACAGCAATAACAAGCGTTCTTAAACAAAACTATATTATGGGCTTATTTGATTTTATGATAGTGGAAATAGCTATGGATTTGGGAACAGCGAATACTTTAATAATTTATGACGGAAAAATTGTAGTAGATAGTCCATCGATTGTGGCAAGAGATATAAGAAACGGAAAAATTATTGCTGTAGGCAAAGAGGCCAGTTTAATGCAGGGTAAAACACACGAAAATATTAAAACAATCCGACCGCTGAAAGATGGTGTAATTGCAGATTTTGATGCTTCGGAAAAAATGATTAACTGGTTTATCAATAATATACCGGAAATTAAAAAAAATCTTTTTAAGCCTTCTTTGCGAATGGTGGTTTGTATTCCCAGCGGTATTACCGAGGTTGAGATGCGAGCGGTAAAAGAGTCGTGCGAACGTGTAAATGGTAAAGAAGTATTCCTGATTCATGAGCCTATGGCGGCCGCTATAGGGATGGGTATAGATGTTATGCTGCCTCAGGGTAATATTATTGTGGATATTGGGGGAGGAACTACCGAAATTGCGGTTATTGCCCTTGGCGGAATAATTTGCGATAAATCGATCAAGATTGCCGGTGATGTGTTTACCAATGATATCTTATATTATATGAGAACACAGCACAATTTATATATTGGAGATGCCTCGGCAGAAATGATAAAAATTGAAGTAGGCTCTGCAATGGAAGAACTCGAACAACCTCCTAATGATATGTTGGTACGAGGAAGAGATTTGCTTACCGGAAAACCAAAAGAGATAAAGGTTACTTATAGAGAAATTGCAAAAGCACTAGATAAATCGATTCTTAGAATCGAAGATGCTATTATGGTAACCCTTTCGTTAACGCCGCCTGAATTGGCTGCCGATATTTACAACACAGGTTTGTATCTCGCAGGAGGAGGAGCAATGCTACGTGGACTTGATAAAAGAATTTCTCAAAAAACAGATTTACCGGTTTATATTGCCGAAGATCCTTTAAGAGCTGTTGTTAGAGGTACTGGAGTGGTTCTGAAAGATATTACAAAATACAAAAGTGTATTGATAAAATAGATTTGTGTTTATATCTTTTATAGATTCTTTAATTAAAGTTCTACGATAGACCAATTTTTTTAGGAGCTAATCCCCGCACCCGAGTCTGAAAGAGCGAACTGGAGAAGCAATCTGTTCCAATCTTTTGTGTCCGCCGCGACGGACGCAAAAGGATTTCCGCTTCTATCGGGACTAGGGCAGTCATTTTCATAATACTATTTTCGTATAGTTTGTCATCCCGAGGAACGAGGGATCTCTACAAGTAGCTCGACAATTTATCAAAAATACTTTGCGTTATCTACTAACGGAGATCCTTCGTTCCTCGGGATGACAAGATTGTGCGTAATCAAAACTTTATAAACAAAATCGTCAATCTTTGTCGAGTTTCATGTGTGATCCTTCCTCCGTCAGGATGACAAGATTGTGCGTAATCAAAACTTACCATTAAAAAATCCGCATCATCCGAGTGCCATTACGCAAACTTAGGTAAAGGCTTTACTCAGCATTACAAACATTCAAAACCAAACTTACCATTAAAAATCCGCGTCAATCCGTGCTTTCGCGCCAGCGAATCCGTGCCATACGTGTACCATTTCTCTACGATTACTAACGAATTAGTTAAAAAACTAACCAATTAGTTTGTCTACTAATTAATTAGTAGTATCTTGCATCAAAATATTTAACCATGATAAAACTAGCCAAACGAGAAGAACAGATCATGCAGGTCTTTTGGGATTTAAACAAAGCTTTTATAAGAGACATAATTCCGTTATTGCCAGATCCTAAACCGCATTATAACAGCGTGGCAACAATAGTAAAGATTCTGGAAGAAAAAGGTTTTCTGAATCATGAAACAGCCGGTAATATGCATTGTTTTTTTCCTGTCATCAGTAGGGAAGAATACCAGCAATTTGCATTAAAAGACATTGTGAGTGATTATTTTGATAACTCTTATCCGCGAATGCTTGCCTTTTTTGCAAAAGAACAAAAGCTTACAGAAAAGGATCTTGATGAAATAGTAAATATCATTAAAAAAGGAAAAGTATGATACCTTATATCTTATATTCTGCTTTGATTCTTTCTGCCTGTCTTGTATTTTACAAGCTGCTTTTGCAAAAAGAAACTTTCTTTCATTTAAACAGGTATGTATTGCTGTGCTGTATGCTATTGGCTTTTGTTTTGCCTTTGATTCCGGTGCCTCAGCAATTATCGTTTAGAAATGCACCAACTACAACGGCTGTTGTTTTACCGGAAATTCCGGTTCATAAAAATAGCACAACCCAAGTAAAACAAGAATCCATACAGGAAACCACTGTAGAACCAACAAAACAATTCATCAATGTTGAAGTGGCGCTGCAATGGCTAATCTACCTGTATTGGTTTGGAGTAATCGTTTTTGGAGTAAATTTTTTAATGCAGGCAGTCATATTAATTACCAGAGCTTATTCGGGTTCGGTGATTCAGGACGGAAAATTTCGTATTGTAGAAATAACAGGAGACAAAGCTCCTTGTTCTTTTGCCAACAATATTTTCATTAATCCTGAAAAATACGAATGGGAAACCTACAATCAGATTTTGCTGCATGAAAAAATACACATCGAGCAAAAACATACTATAGATCTTTTGCTTGCCGAGATCGTTCTCATTTTTCAGTGGTTCAATCCTTTTGCCTGGCAATGGCGAAAAGCACTTGAAATTAATCTTGAATTTTTAACCGATGACCAAATGCTCAAACAGGATACTATTGAAAGAGAAAGTTATCAGTTTAGCCTGCTGAAAGTAGCAGCACCACAATTTCCTTTGAGTCTTACAACCAATTATAATCAATCATTACTTAAAAAACGAATCATCATGATGAACTCAAAAAAATCAAACGTAAACACTACGTGGAAATATTTTTTCCTCTTACCGCTTATGGTATTGTTTGCCTGCCTTTTTAATCAACCGGCAGCGCAAAGTCAAACACTTAATTCTACAGAGAAGTCTGCTGAAAAAGCCGCAAAAAAGTCAAATGTTCGAAATTCAATACGAACAGAAGGCAATTGGTTGGCGACGATCAAAGGCAATGAAGTATATCTACAATTAAAAAGCGATGAGAAAGACAATTCTTCAAGCACTTTTCAGTTGAGTGAATTTAAAGACCTGCAAAGAGACAAACAAGGCACATTTACATTGACACGCGAAGCCGGAACAATGACTTTTACCGGAAAATTTGAAGGCGATAAAGGAATGGGAACGTATAAATTTACGGCCGATAAAAACTATCAGGCAGCCATGCTTAAAGAAGGAATAAAAGTGACAGAAGACGATGACTTAATGGTTTTCTTTATGATCAACATCAAGCATTCGTATGTACAAATGGTAAAACAAAGCGGTTACAAGAATCCGGACAAAGACCATCTTATTCCTCTTGTAGCATTAGATGTCAATGAAACTTATATTGCATCGATAAAACAGGCAATTCCGGATATTGATCTTGAGAATCTGGTTCCTTTTAAATCATTAGGAATTGACAAAGCCTATATCGAAGAAATACGCAAGTCGGGTTATAAAGAGGTAACTCCGGGTAATATTATAGCATTAAAATCACAAGGCATCGATGGTAAATATATTGCCGATGTACGCAGTGCTGCAAAAGCTAATAATACTGGGGAAAACACTTCAAACAGCGATGATGATGTCCTTGCTTTCAAAGCATTGAATATTGATAAAGCATTCATTAATTCCCTGAAACAAGTTGGATATGACAATGTTTCAAACAGTGATCTAATTGCTATGAAATCATTAAATGTAACTGCAGAATACATCAGGGATTTTCAAAAAGCTGGTTTTACCAATATCAAACCAGATGACCTGATTGCATTAAAATCGCAAAATATAACTCCTGCTTTGATACAACAGTACAAAGATCTTGGTTTCAATAATCTGGATATGAACGATGTTGTAGGAGCACAGGCAACAGGCGCTACGCCAACTTTCATTAAATCGATGAGAGGAAAAGGACACGATTTTAAAAATCTTGAAAAGTACATTGAACTGAAATCGGTGCTAAATAATTAAGGACAAAGATCAATCACTTTGTTAAATAGGATTTAAAAAACAAATTAGATTGTAAGACTACAAAAGCCCAAACCTTTAGGAATGGGCTTTTTTAGTGATTGTTCTTTAATGGATTAACTTGCTTGCGAAGTCAGAGATGAATTTGTACAGCTTATCGGAAGAACTCTTCTTAGAACGAGGATTTACGACTTTTTAACAGCAAAAAAATTGCGTAGTCTACATTTGCGCAGCTTTTTTAATATAAACCTTTGCAGAGGATACAGCTTTTATTTTTTAATTTCTTCGAGCGAAAAGCCTGATTTCAATATTTCTTTTTGGTTATGAATCTCTGCAGAATAAATTCCTCTAATTATTTCAGGGGAATTTGATAAATACTTTATTTTATAAAATTTACCAATGTCTTTTGGCAATACATTTTTATGCAATCCGCTCTCAAAAGATATGTATTTTTTGCTTCCAATATAATATGATAAATATAAATAATTTCTTTTGGGAGTTTCTTGGATACTGTCAATTTTCCCAATCGTAATAATTCCGTTTCTCTCTAATTCCTTTTCATATCTATAACTTTTAAGTTGTCCATAAATTATAAAAATTATAATGGACAAAACAATAATTCCTCCTACTTTTTTTGTACTCATTTTTAATAATTTATTTTATTAAATTTGGAACTGCATTTGAGCCTGTTTCAATTATACCTTTAAAATATTCTCCAATAACTTTTCCTCAGATTCCTTCTCCTCCAAAGTAATTATCTGTTGCTTTTCCAAATCGATTACTAATTATGCCACCACCAACTTGTGCAGACCAATTAGCAAATGAATCTGGCGCTTGAATTCCTTCATTTTTTATAAAATTATTAGCAGAATAACTAAATGTTTCCCCCGCTGGCGCGTGTATCTTGCTAGTGATTTACCATTATTTTTCTATAAATACATTACGCATTTTTACCACCATAAAATTTTCTTTTGTTCTTTTTGAAATTTAATTTTTAGATCTTCAATTGTTTTACTGTTTTCAATTATAATTTCCTTTTTATAGTCATAACAATCTTCAAATCTAGCTAATATTGTATAATCTTGATCTAATATCAAAGTTTCTTTACGTGGATGGGATCCTCTTTCATCATAATAAACTTTATAAACATTCTGGTGATTTTTGAAATTGATTTTTCCCTTAGCACACAAATAAAAATTATCTAATTTTCTGTCAATAAAATAACAGGTGTCTTTAATTGTTGGAGAAAAAAATAAATACTTGTTTTTATCATTTTGGATAGTGGAGAAAATATACATATCTAATCCATTCCTATAAAAATCACGCAAATACTTATTCTTCTTTTTTCCATTTAAGTTAATTGAGATGTATTTTTCGATAATGGTATCATTTCTAAATTCATATTTTCTCATAGAATATCCAAGTAAACTATCATTTTCTGAATACATTTTGTAGTACAATTCTTTTTCTGTGAGAGTAATATTCTTATCTGTTTTTTTACAATAGATAAAAAAAAATGAAATTAGAAAAATAATCGCGATACTATATTTAAAACCTGTTTTATTCATTTTCTTTTTTACTTATCATTGCTTCAAACCAGATCTAAAAAGTTTTTCTTCTTGGCGCTGAATAAATATTTCTAATTATTAATTTCAAATTTAATATAAATTCTTTTTTAGATGATTTTTAAAATGATCATAAACCGCCATGTTCTTACTTTAAATTATGTTTTCCTTTATATATAATCAACAAATAATCCATTATCTTTGATAGAGAATGGAGCATTAAAAGATGATTTTTTTAATGCATTGATTCAATAAAACTTAGAATCTAAAATTATAGAAACTGAAGTTTTAAAATGATTTTTAAAAACAAATATTATGGAGAATTTAAAGAAAGCGTATATAGCCGGAGGTTGTTTTTGGGGTATGGAAGACCTTTTTCGTGTTCGTCCCGGTGTAACTAATACCGAAGTGGGTTACATTGGCGGAGAAAATGATAATCCCACTTATCAAAATCATCCCGGACATGCAGAAGGAATAGAGATTACTTACGATGCCAACATCACTTCTTTTAAAGAATTATTGGATTACTTTTTCAGGATGCATGACCCAACAACGGTAGATAGACAGGGTAATGACAAAGGATCGAGTTACAGATCGGCTATATTTATTCAGAACGAAGAAGAGGAGGAGGCGGCAAAAGAAGTAATTCAACTTGTTGATGATTCTAAGAAATGGCAGGGAAAAGTGGTTACGACACTTGAACCTATTAGTAAATTTTGGATTGCCGAAGGTTATCATCAGGATTATCTGGTCAAAAATCCAAACGGATATACGTGTCATTTTGAACGATTTAACACTTCGTTTTTATAAATGTTATGACGATTCGTTTAAAACATTAAAAATACAAATCTCTAAAGTCTTTGATTTTGGAGGTTTTTTATGCTAAAGATTTAATAATCTTATCTAATATAGGATCGACATTAAATGTTGTTGAGAAAAAAAATTAAACTCATTAATTATTTTCATGACAGAGAACGCAAGATTTTTATTTAAGGATACTTCTAAAAACACAAAGTTCACAAAGCTAAGCCAATACAAAACTTTGTGAACTTTGTGTTTTTTTATAAAAAAGAAGATAAAAAAACTTAGCGTTCTCTGTGGTAATTTTTTTCTCTCCACAGATTTTTGAAGTTATCCCTAAAACACAAGTTCAATTGATATCAGAATGATAAAATCGTATCATTTTGATAGGAATATCATTTAATCAAAGTTGTATGTTTTGTAATTAAGTTGTTGATATATAGGTTATAATGGTTAAAGTACATAGGTTTTCGAGAATTGGTATATAAATTGAAAATTCAGTTTCGTATTTCCAAATGCATTATAGATTGTATTATTAATAAAATAGGGAATACATCAAACTACATATGAAAACCCTACAACGTACCATAGATTTTTTCGGCAAAGATTTTCCAGAGCCTGATCCATTCCCCAACAAACAAATTGTATTACAAAATAGTCAAATTGCGGAAGAAATACCGAATTTTACGGTTGAAGTTGCCAGCGCCAAACATGTTTTTTGGACAAAAGAAATTTGCGACGTCACATTGTCCTCTGCCATAGCCCGCGGAACGGGTATTTCAGGACGTTCTCCTGAATTGCTGGAATCAAAAATAAAAAAAGGCGAAGCTATCATCGCTTTTACATCAGAAGGTATATGGGCCGGATTCTCTTTTATATCTTCCTGGGAAGAGGGGCGATATGTTTCTAATTCCGGATTAATTGTTGCGCCTGAATTCAGACATACAGGTTTGGCAAAAATGATTAAAAGAAAAATATTCGAATTGAGCCGTCAAAAATATCCTGATGCCAAAATATTCAGTCTGACGACCGGTTTGGCTGTAATGAAAATGAATCATGAATTAGGTTTTGAGCCCGTCACGTATGCTGAGTTGACAACGGATGAGGTTTTCTGGGAGAATTGCAAATCCTGTGTCAATTGCCCTATATTAATGAGTAAAGAAAGAAAAAACTGTTTGTGTACAGCCATGCTTTACGATCCTAAACACAATAAACCCGTAAATATTAAATAAAAAAATCAAACCATTTTGAAAATATAGAAGTAAATAATACCCGATATTTGCGACATAAAAAACACTTCAATTTTTATGATAAAAATAAACGAAAACCATTCATATCCTTTCAAGGAGGTACTTTTTACATTTGCCTTAGCTTCTGAAGCAGCCGAAGTGTTCAAAGACCATACTGCGCTTATTACCGGAATTGGAAAAGTCAATGCTGCCTACGAATTGACTAAAGCGATACAATTAAAAAGACCGTCGGTAATTGTAAATCTGGGTTCGGCGGGAAGTACTCATTTTAAGAAAGGTGATCTAGTTTGCTGTACAAAATTTGTTCAAAGAGATATGGATGTCAGAGGACTTGGTTTTGCTCTGTATGAAACGCCTTTGTCTGGTTTGCCGCCTGTTTTAGAATACGGTTTGGAAATGGACGGTCTGCCCTTAGGTATTTGCGGTACGGGAGATAGTTTCGAAATGCAGCATTCTGAAACCATTTATGATGTGGTAGATATGGAATCTTATGCGTTGGCTATGATTGCCATGAAAGAAAATATTCCGTTTTTGTGCTTAAAATACATCTCTGATGGTGCCGATGACAATGCAGCCGAAGACTGGAGTGTTCAGGTTCATAAAGCGGCTGTTGCTTATGGCAGTATTTTAAAATTGAATATAAACGAAACTGCGGCTAATTCTTAGAGGATAACGAATATTTTTTTTTCTCTGGCAGATTTAGCAAATTCAGCAGATTTTTTGATAAAGTTTGATAAAGAATAATCCGCTTAATCTGCCAGATCTGCGAGAGCTTTTATCTGCGTATTTTTCAAATCATTTTAATCTTTATCCCGATAGCTATCGGGAGTGGCGTACTAAAACTTTGCCGCTGGGACTTTGTGATAAAAAAAAGGCTGCCTGAATAGATTTCAGACAGCCTCTTATAACTGCAGTTTTTATAAGCACTTAAAAATTTACGACCAATTAGTTACTTTAAGATTAGTTTATTCCTCCTCCTAAAGCTTTGTACAATAATACCTGTGACTCTGCATTTTTTAATTGAATGTCAACAAAGTCCAGTTCGGCCTGCAGTTTATTTTTCTGAGCATTAATAATTTCCAGGTAATTAGCATAACCGCTCAAATACAAGTCATTCGAAACGTTTACTGCAATTTCCAGATGCTCAATTTCCTTCGATTTATATTTTAAAACGCCTACAAAAGATTCCGTTCTGTGCAGTAAAGCACTTAATTCATTATACGCCGTTGTAATCGTATTTTGATATTGTAAAAACGAAATCTGCTGTCTTTTATTGGATACAAAAAATTCCTGTTTGATCTGTCCTTTATTAAAAACAGGAGCCGTTAAACCGCCAAGCAATTGCCAGGCAAACGATCCGTTATCAAAAAAGGTAGAGAAAGAAAACGAATTAAAACCAGCATAACCTCCCAAATTTAAAGTCGGGAAAAAGGCGGCACGCGCTGCTTTTGCATCAGCATTTGTAGCACGCAGTTCGTGATAGGCTTCAGCAACATCTGGTCTTTTATGAATGATAGAATCCACGCTTATTTTTTGATTCAAAACCTCCAGATGACCGGAAAAGAAATCAGCACTTCTTTCGATTTTGCCGCCGTATTCTCCTAAAAGATTCAATAAAGCTTTTTCGGTTTGATCGATGCTTAAATTAAGCTGTTCGGCTTCGGCCAAAATATTATTATTCTGCGCATTAAATTGCTGCACTGCTAATTCTGTCGCTTTTCCCACAGAACGCTGAGCCGCTACAATATCAAGCGCTTTCTGCTGTGTTTTCAGGTTTTTTTTGTAAATCTCAGCTTGCTTGTCCAGAGCAATGAGTTTATAATACAAGTCGGCCACATCACTTAGTAATCGGGTTTGCAGTAAACGCATTCCTTGCTGAGAAGCAAAGAATCGTTCGCGTGCTGCTTTTTTACGATTGCTCAGTTTTCCCCAGATATCCGCTTCCCAGGAAACTTTTCCACCCAAAAACAGGTTAGGGGAAACATTTTCGTTTATCCTTTGTTTCTCATTAATATTTTGGGAAAAATTGGTATCAAAATTCCCTACACCATCCATGGTATATTTTCCGTAATGCGTTCCCGAAGCATCTGCTACAAGATCTAAAGACGGCAGCAAAGCCAGTTTTGCCACTTTTAAATGAGAATTAGCAATTAAAATTCTTTCCTGCATAATTAAATAATCAGGATTTTGAGCAATTGCTTTCTTTAAAAGATTTTCCAGTTTGGCATCTTTAAAATACGTTTCTGTTTTTAACGGAATAAAAGTTTGCAGACTATCAGACGCTTTTTTTCTTTTCAGGTCAAAATTTTCCGGCAGCTGTTTTGCTGCCAGATTATCATTGATTTTTGGTGCCGAGCAGGCGGTAAGAAGCAAAACACCGCCAAAGATTATATATCGATTTATTTGTTGTTTCATGTTTTATTTTTTATTCATTGCTTTTTCTAATTTGGCAAACAGGATGTAAAGCCCCGGAATGATCACAAGTCCAAAAACAGTTCCTATAAACATTCCTCCCGCAGCAGCCGTACCAATCGAACGATTTCCTACCGCTCCGGCTCCGCTTGCAATACATAACGGAATCAATCCTGCAATAAAAGCAAATGAGGTCATAAGAATGGGCCTGAAACGAAGTCTTGCGCCTTCGATTGCTGCCTGGGTAATTTCGCGTCCTAATTTGTTTTGTGCCATGGCAAACTCCACAATCAGGATGGCATTTTTGGCGAGCAGACCAATTAGCATGACGAGTGCCACCTGGGCGTAAATATTGTTGTCTAAGCCCACCATTAACAGGGCAAGGTAAGAACCAAAAACACCCACTGGCAGACTTAAAAGCACCGGAAACGGAAGCAGTAAACTTTCGTATTGTGCAGCCAACAATAGATAAACAAACAAAATACATAAGGCAAAAATGTAAATGGTTTGGTTTCCGGAGAGAATTTCTTCACGCGTCATTCCGGACCATTCGAGTTCAAAACGGCTTGGGAGTTTTTCGGCAGCGATTTTTTCTACCGCCGCAATAGCATCTCCGGAACTGTAACCTTCAGCAGGTTCCCCGTTGATCATTGCCGACATGTACATATTATATCGCGTTAAAACTTCTGGTCCGTAAACGCGTTCCAGTTTTATAAAAGTCGAAAACGGAACCATTTCGCCTGCATCATTCTTCAAATACATATCCAGAATGCTTTCCGGATTTTTTCTAAACTGCGGACTTGCCTGAACCATTACTTTATACATTTGAGAGAAACGAATAAAGTTGGTCGCATAAAATGAACCCAGCATGGTCTGTAAAGTCGCCATGGCATTGTCTACAGAAATTCCTTTTTTAGCCGCCAGATCATAATCAATATGAACTAAATACTGGGGGAAAGTAGCATCAAAACTGGTAAAAGAATTTTGTATTTCCGGAGAAGCGTTAAGTTCCTTAATAAAGTTTTTGGTTACTTCATCGGTATTATTAATGGTTCCACCTGATTTGTCGAGCAAACGAAGTTCAAAACCACTGGTATTACCAAATCCCGGAACCGTTGGCGGTGCAAAAATTTCGATTTGCGCATCGTTGATACCTTTTGTTTTCTCAGTTAGTTTGGCAATAAATTCGTTTACCGAAATATCGCGTTCTTTCCAGTCTTTCAAATTGATCATTCCCATTCCGTAGGAAGCTCCCGCGATTTCGGTTACAATGCTGTATCCGGCAAGTGTTGTTACGTTGTCAACTCCGTTTATTTCTTTGGCAAGACGCGTTACTTCGTCTAATGCTTTTTCAGTACGTTCCACCGTTGCTCCTTGTGGTGTGGTTACGTTTACATAGACCATTCCCTGATCTTCAGACGGAATAAATCCAGATGGAAGAAACTTGCTCGTTCCCCAGGTAAACAAACAGAATAAAACCAATAATCCAACCGTAATCGAAGTACGATCGGCAAATTTTACCAGTACTCTAATGTATTTAGAAGTAATATTGTCAAACCATTTATTGAATCGGTGGAAGAACCTGTCAAGCAAAGATGTTTTTTGTTTATTAGGATCGTGTGCTTTTAGCATAATCGCACATAAAGCCGGAGTAAGCGTAAGAGCGTTGATTCCGGAAATTACAATACTAATCGCCATGGTTAACGAGAATTGCCTGTAGAAAACCCCAACCGGACCGCTCAGGAAAGCTACAGGAATAAATACGGCAGCCATAACAATAGTAATGGCAATAACGGCTCCGCTAATTTCTTTCATGGCGCTGATCGTGGCGGGCAGAGGATCCATATGTTCTTCGGAAATTTTTACGTGAACGGCTTCGACGACGACAATGGCATTATCGACCACAATTCCGATAGAAAGAACTAGAGCAAAAAGAGTTAACAGATTGATCGAGAATCCCATCATCGACATAAAAGTAAACGAGCCAATTAAGGCAACGGGAACGGCCAAAACCGGAATTAAAGTCGAACGCCAGTCTTGCAGGAAGATAAAAACTACAAAAGCCACCAGAATAAAGGCTTCGATAAGTGTTTTTAAAACTTCGTCGATAGAAGCATCAAGGAAACGCGAAACGTCATAGGCAATATTATAATCCATTCCCGGAGGAAAAGAAGTTCCTTTTAGTTCTGCCATTTTTTCTTTTACACTGGCAATAACTTCAGAAGCATTAGAGCCCGGACGCTGTTTCAACATAATAGAAGCCGAAGGTTTTCCGTCGGTTTTAGAAACCATTCCGTAGCTCATCGAACCAAATTCAATGTTCGAAATGTCTTTTAATCGTAAGATAGTTCCATCTGAATTGGCTCTTAGTGGAATTTCTTCATATTGTTTGGGTTCAAAGAATTTTCCGCCGTATTTAATTACATATTGCAGCTGATTGTCCAATTGTCCTGATCCTTCACCCACTTTACCCGGAGCGGCAGAAATGTTTTGTTTTTGAAGGGAACTGATCACTTCATTTGCCGAAATATTATACGAAAGCATCTTTTGCGGATCCAGCCATACACGCATGGAATATTCTTTTTGCCCCATAATTTCAGCACGTCCGACACCATCAATACGTTTTAATTCCTGAAGAATATTAATATCCGTAAAATTGAAGATAAACTGTTCATCCTGAGTTTTATCGGTACTGGTAATATTCAGATACATCAGCATACTGTTTACCTCTTTTTCGGTGGTAACTCCGGCACGAATTACTTCTTCGGGAAGTTCGTCAAGTATTGTCGTTACACGGTTCTGAACGTTTACAGCCGCTAAATCGGGATCGGTTCCTACTTCAAAGAAAACCTGAATCAGTGTTAAACCATCGTTTGAAGTTACCGTTGACATATACGTCATTCCGGGAACACCGTTTATGGCACGTTCCAGCGGAAGCGCCACAGCATTGGCAGAAACCTCCGCATTGGCTCCCGTATATTTTGCCGTAACCGTTACAGACGGCGGTACAATATCCGGAAACTGGGTAATAGGAAGCTGAAACAAAGCCAGTAATCCTAAAAGTACTATCATAACCGAGATGATTAATGATAATATTTTTCTTTTGATAAACATTTCTATCATTGTGAAATCTTTTAAATATGTATACTAATTACAGGGTTGCGTTTTGGGTTTCTTTTATATTGATTTTATCTCCGTCACGCAAAGACTGAATGCCTTCCTGAACAATTAAATCGTTATTTTTTAGCCCTTTGTTTAAAATGTATACATCGTCAAGAGTACTTCCAATGGTGACGTTGGTCATTTTTACAATGCCTTCTTTGCCCACCAGAAATACGAATTGTTTATCCTGAATAGAAAAAACAGCTTTTTGCGGAATTATAATCGCATTGGTTTTGGGTTCTGAAATAATCAGTTTTCCTGAAGTTCCGTGTTTGATAAATCCCTGCGGATTATGAAATTTTGCTTTGTATTGAATAGAGCCTGTTTGTCTGTCAATATCTCCGTCGGCGGTTTTTAGTTCTCCTTTTTGATCGTAAACTATTCCGTTGGGCAATACAAGTTTTATATCACCTTGTGTATGAAGGGTTTTGTCTTCCATCATCTGGAAATAGGTATTCTCAGGAATAGAGAAATACGCGTAAACATCGTCTAATTGTGAAACAGTTGTAAGTAAAGATCCGTTTTCGACCAGACTTCCTTCTTTAAACGGAATTCGGTCCACTGTACCGTCAAACGGCGCACGTATTGTAGCAAAACTAATCTGTTGGGTGATCGCTTTTTTTTCCGCGGAAGCGTGAGCTACTTTGGCAGAAGCCGCATCATGTTTTGCTTTAGATAATTCTAATTCCTTATCAGCAATTACCTTTTTGTTAAAAAGCGTCTGAGCTTGTTCCAGCTCTACGGTTGCGATTCTTAAATCGGCCATACTACTTTTGTAAACAGCCTGGGCTTTTAAGAGTTGTATTTGAAGTTCTACATCGCTTATTTGAAATAAAAGCTGGCCTTTTTTTACTTTTTGGCCTTCACTCACATATACTTTGTCGAGTAATCCCGGAATTCTAACGTGAATTTCTACATTGTTTTTGGCGTGCACATCGGCCACAAATCGGTTGGAAACGATGGTATCTTTTAAAGTTACCTTATAAACGGGAAGAGTTTTTATTTTGTCTGCATTCTTTTGGGTTTTATCTCCGCACGAGACTAAAACGAATAAGGATAAAATGGCGATAAAAAATAAATTGTTTTTAATTTTCATGATTAAATTTTAAAAAATGGTGTATAAATAGGTTCTCTTCCTGATCATTAATAGACAGGAAGACAAGGGAATAAGTATGGAAAATAATGGATGTGCCGGCAGAAGCCCTAAGAGCTATGCCATGTTTTTGAGAAATATTTTTATAAGTAATGTGGCCTTTATTAAAAATAAAAGACAATAGAACAGCGGTTCTTTACATTAAAAAATAAATTAAAATCTAGAAAAGTTGGTACAAGTGCAGGTGACTATGACACTGAATTTGATAAAACGTGGTTATACTATAAATTAGTTTATTTACTAAGATTTTGTAATGTAAGATCTTAGTAAAAAAAGGTGTTTTTAGTATAGTGCTATCCGAAGGTGTAGCCCTGTGTTTTATTTTATTTTTTACTATGAAATGAATTTCCAGATTTTTGGATAATGATAAATCTGAAGATAAAAAATACGGAATTTCATCAGCAGAAACATTATCCGGAGTACAATAATCAATAAGTTCTGGCTGATATCTATTAGACTCTGTACTTCTTATAAAAGAAAGCGAGAGTAATAAAACTAGACAAAAAAACTTAAAGTGTTTCATGAACAATATTCTTCGCCTCCTGAAAGGATTCATTAAAAAAGACAGGAGATAAATTTGATAGTGCGCCAAATATAGTAATTTGAAAAATAAGCAATTCTTAATTTTTTCTAAAAATGGTAAAAATTTAAGTTTTAATAACATTGAATGGAAGATAACTATTAGTCTGATTCTAATTTTAAAATGCCCTATTAATTTAAGAAGTTTACTTAGGGTTCGCTTTAAATCTTCAGAAATAAAATAGTAAATATTTGATCTTAAATCAGATATTAGCATTCTAAAATTTGACGGAGCGCTATAGAAAAACTAAAAAAAACAGGATAAATTATACAGCAAAGCTATTATCCAATTCTGGAATAAATTGGTAAAAATAAGAGTGATAGTGCAGGTTATTTCAATTTAAAAGTCCGTTTTAAAAATAAAATAATGTAAATAAAAGAATAAACTTACATAAAAGAATTAAGGAAGTTACTTTCCTCTAACAATCAATTTTATTTAAGATTTTTTGCATGCGTTTTATGCGTAATAAAAGAACTAAAATTATTCTTTTGTAATTGAGAAACTAAAATTCTTAAAAAAGTTTACGAACGTAAATTAAAATTCTGTTCTTTGCCAACTAAAATTTTATTAAAAAAAGGTAACGAAAACCAAGTCTTAGCGACCAACTTAAAACACAATATTATTAGGTATTTTAAGTTAAGACTAATCATCGTATTTGCGTTTATGGACAACAAGAAGTTTATATTAAGTTTAAAAAAAGGTAATGAGGCTTCTTTCAAAGAAGTATATCTCAATTACTACGATAAACTGATAAACATTGCCAGACGTTTCGATTTTACAGTGCTGACCCCGCAGGATTTTGTTCAGGAAACTTTTTTAAGATTGTATAATAAAAGAGAATTACTTAATGAAGACGTTTTATTCGATAAACAATTGTTTACGATATGCAAGAATATCATTCTCAATCACGTTAACAGAGAAAATAAAATAATTCAGCTTGATCCCGGGTTCGAAAAAATGGAAACTGAGGATACAGAAACCATAATTTTTGAAGAAAGAAGAGAAAAACTGCATAATTTCATCAATCTTCTTCCGGAACAGCAACAAAAAATATTTACTTTACATAAACTGGAAAACCTTAGCTATAAGGAGATTGCAGCAATTACAGATCTTTCTGAAAAGACAATTGCCAATCATATTTACCTTGCCAGTAAATTTATTCGAAAAAAAATCGAAGAGCATTAGGAACTTTTGTGTTCTCGTTTGTTATACTAATAAACAGGAACATAAAATGCATATCGAATCGTATAAAACAGATGTTACAACCAAAGAAGATGCAAGCTTTATTGTAGTGCTTCTGCAGTTTATTATTTCTGATTGTATCATGAAATTCGACTTAGAAAATAATAATCATATTCTAAGAATCGAAACTAACAGAGATATCAAGGAAATGGTTTACGGTGTTTTTAATAAACAAGGATTTTATTGTCAAAAAATATAATGCCCCAAGCAATGGATGAAAAAAAAATAGAAGAAGAATTAAAAAAAATCTGGGACGAAACTCCCATTTCGCATTCTGATAGCGAAAAAGAGGTTTCCTGGCAACAATTCCAGGCAAAGGCGTTTGCTCCAAAAAAGCAGAGTAAGCCTTGGCGTCATTATGCAGCAGCGGCAGCCATTTTACTTTTTGTTCTGGTAGGAACCGGACTTTATTTTAAGGGTCCGTCTTTAGTAAATAATACCGATATAAGTATTGCCGGAAATACGATAGAAAATACCAGCTCTATCATCAAAAGTATTGTTCTCCCAGATAGTTCAAGGGTAGAGTTAAGCCCGAATTCTAAAATTGCTTATGCTGATAATTTTGCGGTTAACAGAAAAGTTGAAGTTTCCGGAGAAGCTTATTTCAAAGTAAAAAAAGACAAAAAACATCCTTTTCAGGTGCTTTGCAACGAAACGACAACTACAGTTTTAGGAACTTCTTTTACCGTTACAGGACATAACCAAAATGGAGTAGAGGTTGCCCTTTATGAAGGAAGCGTACAGATGAATGTAAAAAATCAGGATAAAAAATGGATACTGAAACCTGGAGAAAAATTTACTTACGGAAATGAAACCGCTGTAGTAGCCGGGTTTAACAGATTTATGGATTTTGATGATGAAAAACTAAGCAATGTAAGCCTATATATTGAGTCAAATTATGGTTACAAAGTAATGCTTCCGGCAGAATATAGTAATCAGAAAATTACAGTACGCATTAATAAAAAAGAAGATCTAAAAACGATTCTAGAATTAATATCAGAAATGTATAACCTAAACTTTGAAATAAATGAAGATTTAAAACAGATTACTTTTCAATAGAAAAGAAAAGGATGCACTAGCCGCGAAACTAAACATCCTCCTCATTGTCAGGATAGTGTGAAGCTATCCTATTTAATAATATTCAAAAATACAAAATTTCATGAAGCATATAATTTCAGCATGCTTTTTTTTATTCAGTTGGTGTATGTTTTCCCAAAACGTAACCGTAACGGTAGACCAGACTGTAACATTAAAAGAATTTTTTAAGCAGATAGAAAATCAAACCGATTTTAAATTTGCCTTTACAGATCAAATTAATACGAGTCAGAAATATTTTACCCAAAAACGTACATTTAACAATACCGAAATAAAGGAATTAATCAGTGAACTTAATAAGAGTGCATCGGTTCAATTCTCGATCGTAGGCAATAATATCTTTGTAAAGCAAAAAACTACGAAAGCGTCATCGGTTAAAAAAAAAAACAAGCTAACCGGTCAGGTTCTTGATGATGAGAGAGAGCCAGTTATTGGTGCTAATGTTTATGTAAGAGAAGCGGGTACTGGCGCTACAACAGATGCGAATGGATATTTTTCTATAGAACTCGACAATGGCACTTACACCGTTGAGATTAGTTATGTGGGTTTGAAAAATAAAGAAAAGCGTATTACGATTTCTGATGATGAAAGAATGAAATTTAACATGGAGTCAGACAGTCAGGAATTGGAACAGGTAGTCATCACCACAAGCAAGGCAGTTGATGTAAAGAATACTCAAATGAGTGTGAATAAACTTTCGATGGCCGAGATTAAAAGACTTCCGACTGCTATGGGGGAACCGGATCCTTTAAAATCATTATTGACTTTGCCCGGTGTTACTAACGCCGGCGAAGCTTCATCAGGTTTTAACGTGCGTGGAGGTGCCGCTGACCAGAATTTGATTCTTTTGGATGGTGCTCCGGTATATGGGGATTCTCATATGTTTGGCTTCTTTTCTATTTTTAATGCAGATATCGTAAACGGATTAGATTTATACAAAGGAGGGATTCCGTCTAAATTTGGAGGACGCGTTTCATCAGTTCTTGATGTCACTCAGCAAACAGGAGATCTTAATGAGTATAAAGTAAATGGAGGTATCGGACTTATATCCAGCCGACTTTTAGTACAAGGCCCTCTAAAAAAAGACGTTGGCTCGTTTATTATTGCAGGACGTGCTTCTTATGCGCATTTATTTTTAAAACTGACTGATATTACAAGTTCTGTGATGTTTTATGATATTAATGCCAAGTTTAATTATCGTTTAGGAGCCAATAATACAATTTCTTTTTCCGGTTATATGGGAAATGATTTATTCGATATTAATAATTTCTTTGCCAGTACTTACGGTAATACGATGGGAACGTTTAGCTGGAAACATAAATTTTCGGACAACTTAAATACGAACCTTTCTGTTTTTTACAGTGATTATAAATTTAACCTGCAAATACCATTTCAAAAATTTGAATGGGATAGTAAAATCACCAACTACGGGCTTAAATACAACTGGAACCACACGATATCAGACAATTTTAAACTGAACTATGGTATTGATGGTTTATACTATGATTTTAATCCGGGAACTGTACAGCCGTATGGTGTTGATTCGCAGTTTAATTACAATCAATTAGATAAAAAATATGCTTTAGAAACTTCGGCTTATCTTGATGTTGAAAATCAGGTCACAGAAAAGCTGAATCTTCGTTACGGTCTTCGTTACAGTACGTTTTTGCGTTTAGGTAACGAAACTATCAATACGTACGAAAATGGACAATCTGTAGTATACAATCCGTTATATCATATTTACGAAGAAGCAGACCCAATTGGAAGTAAATATTACGGAAAAGGAAAAACCATCAGTAAGTTCGATAACTTTGAACCGCGATTGGCATTATCCTATGCTTTTAATGATGAAACTTCAGTAAAAGCGAGCTACAACAGAATGGCGCAATATATTCATATGTTGTCTAATACCCGTGCTCCGTTGCCTATGACGATCTGGACACCAAGCGGACCTTTTACAAAACCGCAAATACTGAATCAGTATGCAGTAGGATATTTCAAGAATTTCAAGGAGCGCGAGTATTCATTTGAAGGAGAATTATTTTATAAAAAAATAAAAAACCGCATCGATTACATTGATGGTGCAAATTTATTGGGTAACAACAATATCGAGCAGGATATTCTTAATGGAGAAGCGAGATCATACGGTATGGAGTTATTGTTCAGAAAAAATACAGGTCGTTTTACAGGATGGGTTTCGTATACTTTGTCTAAAGCTGAACAAAGAACGCCGGGAAGAACTCCTGAAGAACCGGGTATCGCAAATGGCGGCTGGTATTTATCAGGATACGATAAATTGCATAATCTGAATATTACTGCCAATTACGAGTTCAATCCTAAATGGTCGTTTAATGCTAATTTTACCCTGCAATCAGGTCAACCGGTAACGTACCCAAACGGTTATTATGAATTTGGCGGAAGAAATGTACCTAATTATACCTTGAGAAATTCAGACAGACTTCCTGCATATCATCACTTGGATATTGGCGCAACTTATACGCCTAAACCGGATAAAAAACAAGGATGGCAAAGCTACTGGGTATTTAGTATTTATAATCTTTATAACAGACAAAATGCTGCATCGATTACGTTTTCTCAAAATGATACTACGGGAGCAAATGAGTCCAAACAACTGTCTATTTATGGTTTAGTACCTGGAGTTTCTTATAATTTTAAATTTTAATAGTATGTTACGATTAAAAAAATACAATTTAAAAAGTAAAGCTTTTACTTTATTTAGTCTTCTTTTTGTTTTACTTCTTTCATCCTGCGACAAGGTAGTTGAACTTGATCTGGAAACTGGAGATCCTAAAATCGTGATTGATGCCGAGATCATTTGGGAAAAAGGAACAAGCGGAAACGAACAGTCGATAAAAATAACCAGAATGGCTTCGTATTACAGTCCAACAACACCAAAGGTTTCAGGAGCACAGGTAAGAGTTGAAAATAGTAATGGAGATATTTTTACATTTAATGAAGCTGAACCGGGTTTATATAAGTGTACTAATTTTGTTCCTGCAATTGATATGGAGTATAAATTATTTGTACAAGTTGATGGACAAACTCTAACCGCTACCGAAAAATTAGTTTCTGTGCCGAAAGTTGAAAGAATAGACCAGGAATTTATGGCCGATGTAACAGGAGAAGATCTTATTGTGGTAACATTTTATTATAAAGACCCTGCTGATCAGGTCAATTATTATCTGACAGATTATAAAACGGATATTTTGCCTTATCCGGAATACACATCGACAAGTGATGAATTTTTGAATGGAAATGAAATCAATGAAAAATTTACAGATGAAGATCTAAAGCCGGGAAAAGTTCTTGATATCACACATCGTGGTATTTCTAAAAACTTTTATAATTACATGAATTTGATTTTAGAGGTTACAAATTCGAACCCTTTTGCTGCAGTACCGGGCAATATCAGAGGAAATATAATTAATACTACTGATGCTAACAATTTTGCTTTAGGTTACTTCAGGCTTTGTGAAGCAAACCGTATGTCGTATACAGTAAAATAAGAATTTAATTGGAGGTTGATTTGTAAATACATCTGGCATATAAATAATTATGTCAGATGTATATTTTTTTTATATAAAAGAGAACTTTATTCTTTCTTCAAATTCATAATCTCTTCAGCTGAAACTTTTATCACCGTGCCGTGGCGAGTTCCCGAAGGAAAACTAACCTGATCCGAAATATCCTGCCAGCCTTTTGAAGTTTGTTTTACAGCACCATATTTCTTCAGCGTATATTTGTCAAAATACACCACCCATTGATTGTCTATTTGAATTGCAGTTGGTCCTTCTGACCAATAATTTCCTGTAATAGGTTCGCTGGCTTTGCTGTAAGGACCTGTCAGATTTTTACTGAAAGCAGTTTTTAAATTTTTCTGCACCGGATTGCGCGTTTCATCTTTAAGATACATCACATATCCCTGATCCTGTTTTACGATCGAGGCATCGATAACATTAAAACCCGGTTCGTACAATAATTTTGTTTTTTCAAACTTTTTAAAATCCTTGGTAGTCGTGTAATAAATTCTGTGATTGTATCCTTTTTCTTCATCGGATTTCGTTTCCGGAAACTTTCCGTCAATTGTCGAAGCCCAATAAATCATATAGGTTTTATTTTTTTCATCGAAAGTAATTTCGGGAGCCCAGGTATTTCTTGTTTTTTCCTCGTGTGCCATTACAGGAATAAATTCCTGTTTCGACCAATGAATTAAATCTTTTGATGAAGCGTAACCAATTCCTTTATCTGTCCAGCTTACCGTCCAGACCATATGATACAATCCGTCACCGCCTTTTATAACGCAGGGATCTCTCATCAATTTATCTTTGCCAACCTCAGGCGTTAAAAACGAAGTATCATTTTTTAAAGCATTCCATTGATAACCATCTTCGCTGTAGGCCAGATGCAGGCCGTCTTCGCCATTTCCTTTAAAATAAGTAAAGACATACCCATCGGCTTTTAGCGTATAATTATTGGCGTTAAGCCATTTTTCACAAGCTTTTGGCCAGGTTGCATTCGTTCCTTTTACGCCTAAACCAAAACCGTGACCGCCGTTTTCATACAAATGCATTTCTGCCGAAACCTTTTCTTTCTTTAAAGCCAAATAATAATTAATGCTGTTTTCTACAGGAACGTCCTTATCATCAGTGGCATGAACCAAAAAAGCTTTGGGCGTTGCAGTATTTATTTGTTTTTCATTCGAATATTTTTCGATGGCTTCGCTGCTGGTATTTTTGCCAAGTAAATTATCCCTTGAACCTCCGTGCGTGATTCCGTTTTGCATGGAAATAACAGGATAAATTAAAATAGAAAAATTAGGTTTTGCACTGGTAGTATCAGTTGGCGTGTAGACTTTATCATTATAATGCGTGCTCAATGTCGCTGCCAGATGCCCTCCGGCGGAGAAACCCATAATCCCGATTTTGTTGGGGTTCAGTTTCCATTTCACAGCATTTCGGCGTACCAGTCTTACCGCTTCCTGAGCATCCTGCAAAGGCCCAACGGTTTTATTTTTCATGATCATATCACTTGGTAATCTGTATTTTAAAACAAAAGCATTAATCCCTAAACTATTGAACCATTCTGCTACTTTATAACCTTCTTTATTAATGGCCAGCATACCATAGCCACCGCCGGGACAAATAATAACAGAAGTTCCGTTTGATTTTTCAGGTGCAGCAAAATAGGCGGTAAGGGTAGGCAAAGTAACCATTCGGACACCTTCTGAAATGTCGCCTTTTCTGTCTGTTACTTCAGCATATCCGGTTGCCTGAATCTCATCAGGAATTTTATCCCATAACGGAATATCTTTTTTTTGTGCAAATGATGCAATACTCATCCAAAAGGATATAAAAAGGTATAAGGCTTTTAGCGTTCTCAAATTATTTAATTTTCTCATAAAATTCTATTTCAACAATACGTAATTGTCCGGTTGCATCTACTGATGTTTTATCTTTATATAAATCTAGTTCTTTTGTGGTATCTACTTCGACAATTTTAGAAAAAATATCTTTTTCTTTGCTTGCGCCAATCAATTCAATAGTGATCTTTTCAGCAAGAACAGGCTTCAGTGCAATAGTAATATAACCCAAACTTTGAGTTGTATTGCCTTTAAAAACCTCTTTACCATCGGCCAAAATACAAATAGGATATATTTTGGTTCTCCAGCCCGTCATTTTAACCACGCATTCGTTTACCACACTTGGTTTAGAAAGCGTGTAGGTTATCGATCCTGTATTGCTGTTTCCGTCATTTCGCCATTCGGTCAATTCATTGTCATCATAACTTTTATAAGTCTCATTATTATTCGATGGCGAAACAGCGTTCAGGATATTTAAGGCAATTCTTTTTTGCGTATAAGAAGGTGTTTTTGGCGTTGGTCCGCGCTCCAGATTCGAAGGAAGATTTATTCCTGGCAGTTCTTTCGAAATTGCGTTTGTAACCGTTATAGGCTTTGTTTCGAAAGTAAGTTCGGCTTCTTTTAGTCCTTTCGCATAAGCGGTAATCTTTATTTTTCCGGCTTTCGCCAAAGATTGAATCATGACTCTGTTGACGCCATTTTCGACCGGTATTTCCTTTGAAAGAATATAATTGTTAGGCCCTTGTGCAATTCCTCCAAGCCAGTTAGCAGGACCATCAACATGAAAACTGATCAAATCATTACTGATCGGGCAACGGTTACCATTTTTGTCCACTACTTCAACATCAATCAGAGCCACATCGGCACCATCAGCCAGTATTCCCTGAGGTTGAGTATGTAATTTTAATTGAATTGATGCTGGTTCGTCAGCCGTTATTTTAGAATCTTCACTTAAAATAATTCCTTTTTCATCATAACCAATGGCTTTAATTGTTCCTGATTGCCAGACTATATTTTCGAAAGTAAACAAGAATTCACTGCTTTGTTTTCCAAAACCCTGCGAAACACCATTCACAAATAATTCTACTTTAGAAGCTGTCGAAACTATGTAAATGTTTTTGACAACTTTATCGGTATAATTCCAGTGTCCCATAATATGAGTGCGGCGTTTTTCGATATCTACCCAGCCATCCCACATGACCTGATGTGCCCAATAACCATCTTTTGGAATACGCATGGCATCGACTTCGCCGCTTGTTCTGTAATTTTGTTCACCACGATGGTGCGTATTCGAATCTGAAAATATGATATTCACGCCACCGGAATTCACTCTTTTTCCGGTTCCGGGTCTTTCCCTGTAATAATCACACCAGCGTATAATATTTTCGATAGCATGACGATCCTGATTGTGATTGTAATCCTGAGCAGGATTGCCGCGATACAAAGGACCGTCGCCTTCTTTATGAAACGGAGGAGAGAATTCATCCCAATATTTGCGTAAACCTTCATCTCTTGAATATTCCGTTGCCCACAAAGGTTTTCTGGCGCTTTTATTAATATAAAGCATTTCTCCGCCATATTCCGCTTCCTGACTGTCCAGCATTTCACGGGAACCAATCGCACGTCCTCCAAAAGGATCATAGGTATCCCTGAGGCTTTTCATTTCATGCATATGCGCTTCACTTATCGATTCATTGCCGCTTTCATAAAAAATAATACTCGGATTGTTTCGGTTATAAATAATAGCATCGCGCATCAGGTTTACCCGTTGTTTCCAGGTATCGCCCTGCGCATCTTTTTCGGCGTCACCTGCAGGCATTGCCTGTAGTAATCCAACTCTGTCGCAGGATTCAATATCCTGTTTCCAGGGCGTTACGTGCATCCATCGAATCAGGTTTCCGTTGCCTTCAACAATGAGTTTATTGCTAAAATCGCTCAACCACGGCGGAATCGACATACCAATTGCAGGCCATTCGTTACTTGTTCTCTGTGCATATCCTTTTACCTGAAGTACTCTATCATTCAACCAAAATTGACCTTCCCTAAAATCGGTTTTTCTGAACCCCGTTTTAGTCGAAACTTCATCAGTAATTTTTCCATCCACTTTCAAAATGGTTTTTACCGTATACAAATAACCGTATCCCCAACTCCAGAAATGCAAATTTTCAACTAGTTTATTGGCTTTAATAATTTTAGTTTCATTAGGCAAAATAGTAGTTTTTTCACCAGAGTAATAAGCGATTTGTTTACCATCGATATCTTCAATTACCAATTCGTATTCCACTGTTTTGGCCGTATTGAATTCATTGCGAATTTGGGTTTCGGCATTTATTACAGCGCTTGAAGCGGCAATATCAATTTTAGAAGGATAAATATAAACGCCCGTAGTTTTTAGAAAAGAATAGAGGGGAAGCGTCTGGTATAATTTACTCGTAATATGCAAAAAGACGTTTTTTGGAATCCCGCCATAATTAGCATTAAAATTAATATTGTTCCATTGGTAAGCTGCTCCGGTAGCTTTCTCTTTGTATTTCCAGTCATTATCAATTCGAAGCGCAATAGTATTTTCTGACGGATAAGGTTTCATCAAATCAGAAATATCAAACCCAAAAGCCATCACTCCATTTTCATGAAGTCCCACTTTTTGTCCGTTTACATAAATTTCTCCCGCTTGACGGATGCCTTCAAATTCAATAAAAATTTTATTGTCCTTAATTCCTTTAGGTAATTTGAACTTTTTGCGGTACCAGACAATTCCTGTGGTGAGATGTTCGATATCTTTTTCAAAAGCTTCTTCCTGATTGTAAGCGTGTGGCAGCGTTACTTTTTTCCATGAATTATCATTAAAATTTACAGCCGCGGCATCTTTAAAATCTCCGGTTTTTAGTTTCCAACCCGCATTAAAATTGAATTTTTCCCTCTTAAATTCCTGAGAGAATAGAACAGAATTAAACAGGAGTATAGTAAAATATATAAAAGCCTTCTTCATTGCGATTGTTTATTTATAATATTTTGAACCAGTTAGAACACTAATTCAATTCAAACTTTTCAAAATCTGAAAAATTACTAAAGTAAAAGTAGAAGCATAGAGTCAAATTGCCATCCTGTAGCATCCTGTTTAGAGAATTAAATACGCAGTAAATTGTAGTCTTTGTTTTTCAATCCATAATTTTTTATAGAAATAAATAGGAATAGTAAAAAAATAAATAATTATTTTTTTTGATATGATATTTCAGCGTGATCCTGTTTAAATACTGGTTGTAAATCAAGCTGTTGTGGATTTTTTCTGTTAAGATAAATACAAAAAATAATATAAGATATTGAAAGCTAACAGGATACTACAGGATACAGAGCATGGAGGTTCTCGATAAATTTGGATTAACTAAATAATTAACCAAATTTTAACTTTTATGAAAAACAAGCTTAATTTTTTGCTGATTTTTGCTCTGTTTGCCTTATTGCATACTACAGCTTATTCGCAAAACAAAGTGGTTAAAGGAACGATCACGGATGTATCTGGTTTACCAATACCGGGTGCAAATGTGCTTGTTAAAGGAACCAAGACAGGAACTACCACTGATTTTGATGGCAAGTTTTCTGTAAATGCAACTCAGGGCCAGGTGTTGGTTTTTTCTTCAACAGGTTCTAAAACTCAGGAAATAACAGTTGGTACAAATTCAGAAATCAATGTAAAACTTGCAGATGATATAGCACAACTTAATGAAGTGGTTGTAGTAGGTTACGGTACGCAGAAGAAATCTGATGTAACAGGAGCAGTTGCAAGTGTAAGTGCAGAACAATTAATGAACAGGCCTGTTGCTAATGCACTTGAGGCATTGCAGGGAAAAGCTGCCGGAGTTGATATTACCAGCAACGAGCGTCCGGGATCTATCGGTACAGTACGTATTCGTGGTACGCGTTCGTTAACAGCAAGTAATAATCCTCTTTATGTTGTAGATGGAGTTCCTTTGTTGTCTGATTCATCAATTGAAACGCTGAATCCAAGAGATATTGCGTCTATCGATGTACTTAAAGATGCATCTGCGACTGCTATTTATGGTTCAAGAGGTGCAAACGGAGTTATCATTGTGACGACTAAACAAGGAAAATCAGGAGTTTTTAGTTTAAACTATGCAGGAACATTAACGGCTTCTCAAGTTGTAGATCGTGCTCCTTCAATGAATGCAGCTGATTTTATTCAGTTCAGACGCTGGGCGGCATATAATCTTAATTCTACAACTTATGCGCATCCGGACTCTCCGACTTATGCAAATGATAAATTAATTTTTGACAGTGCATTAGACGGTCAGACATCAAGAGATAATGTTTTAAAGGGATGGCAAAGCGGTACCTGGGATGCTTCTAAAGTAACCAATACAGACTGGGTTGATCTTGTTACACAAGCAGGAATCAGTAAAGAACACGTTTTAAGCGCCAGTGGTGGATCTGAAAAAGTAAATGCTTACGGATCACTTGGATACCTGGATCAGGAAGGAACTCAAAAAGGACAATGGTACAAACGTTATACTGCCAAATTGAGTACCAATATTAATCCGGTAGAATGGTTTAAATTCAATGCTTCGTTAAATGCTTCATGGAGTGAGCAGGATTTTGGTATGTCGACCCTACAAGCAAGAAGCGGAACAGCGCCTAATGCAATTTTAGGAGCAGCTAAAAGTATTTATAACATTGCAGTTCCTTATGATGCAAATGGTAAATTGATTATTAACCCGGGAGGTGAGTCAGCTGTATATACAGTGATGGACGAATGGGATAAAAGCACGCAAAGATCACAGACATTGCGTCTTTTAGGTAATTTTTCTGCAACAATTGACTTAGGTAAATTGGCCTCGCCTTTGGAAGGGCTTAGTTATAAAATAAATTTTGGACCAGATTTCCGCCATTGGAGAGAAGGTGTTTATGTTGATGGAACTTCATCACTTAAAATCAATGCTGATGGAAGTGCGGGCGTAAATTATGCGCGTCTGCAAAACCGTAGAGATCTTTCGTGGACTTTAGACAATATGATTACTTATGACCGTACTTTTGCGGCTAAGCATAAAATAGGAGCGACCCTGCTTCAGACAGCTTCATCATGGAATGTTGAAAATTCTTCTATGAATGCCAATAATATCCCAAACAAATCTTTTTTATGGAATGCAATGGGAACAGTCGATCTTACCAATCCGGCTAA
Organism: Flavobacterium sp. SLB02; assembly: GCF_009664855.1. Classification (GTDB taxonomy): domain Bacteria; phylum Bacteroidota; class Bacteroidia; order Flavobacteriales; family Flavobacteriaceae; genus Flavobacterium. Next base: position 2,564,617 of record NZ_CP045928.1, on the reverse strand, counting down.
TAATGGCCGTATGAGTTCAGGTCTTACAGAACGTCAGTTAAGTTCTTATATGATCCGTGCGAACTATGGTTACGACAATCGTTATTTATTGACAATGTCAGGTCGTTGGGATGGTGCTTCGCAATTGGCAGAAGGGTATAAGTGGGATTTCTTTCCTTCAGCTGCTTTAGCATGGAGAATTAACAATGAAGAATTCCTAAAAGGTGTAAACTGGATTGAAAATCTTAAACTTCGTTTAGGATTTGGTACAACGGGTAACTCATCTGTAGATCCTTATAAAACAAAAGGACTTGTATCTTCTATATACCTTCCTTTCAATGGTATGAGCAACCAGATTGGTTATACTACAAATGAGCCTTATTATACAGATACTCAATTGTCATTGGCTAATAAAGCACTTGGATGGGAAAAAACCACACAATATAATCTAGGTATCGATTTTAGTTTCTTTAAAAATAGAGTAAGTGGGGCTATCGATGTTTATCAATCCTATACAAATGATTTATTAATGGCGGTAAAAATCCCCACGCTAACAGGTTTTCCTTCGACTTTTGCAAATGTGGGTAAAACAAGTAATCGTGGTGTAGAGGTAACGCTTAATTTAATTCCGATTCAGACAAGTGGCGGATTTACCTGGGAAACAAATTTAAATGCGGCTTGGCAGAAAGATGAAATTGAGGAATTAGCCTATGGTAAAAATGATATGCCGGATAATACATGGTTTATAGGCGAGCAAATTGCTGTTCGTTATGGTTATGATAATTTAGGTCTATGGCAAAATACGCCGGAAGATCTTGCTGAAATGGCTAAATGGGGTACGAGTTACAACTTTACTCCTGGAAATGTACGTCCGAAAGATCAAAATGGCGACTACAAAATGGATGCTGCAGACCGTGTAGTACTGGGCAACAGTAATCCAACCTGGACAATGGGATGGAACAATAACTTTACCTACAAAGGAATTGAGTTGGGAATCAATATTTACGGACGTGCGGGTTATTTAACCGAGAAAGTCGAAGAAGCTCTAACAGCACATAGTAATCAAAGAGAAATTGATTATTGGAGACCGGACAACACAGATGCTCAATATCAAAAACCTATTTTGGGTCAGGCATCATCAGGATCAGCAGATAAATTTTCCGGACTTCTTGGTTTTCCAAAAGCATCTTTTGTAAAAATTCGTAATATTTCATTAGGATATAATTTCTCCAGAGATTTTACAAAAAATATTGGTTTATCAAACTTTAAACTTTATGTGCAGGCAGTAAATCCGGGTAATATTTACCAATCATTAGACTTTTATGACTTAGATACAAACTCAACCTATTCTAATCGAAGTTTCGTTATGGGTCTTGAAGTTGGATTTTAAAAATAATGTGTTGTAACGGAACTAAGTATAACAAAAAAAGTAAAAAAATGAATAATATAAAAAATATAGGAATAGGACTTTTGATAATGGTAGGATTATCAATTTCCTCTTGTTCGAAAGACTTTCTTGACGAAGAACAAAATAGCCAGTATTCGACTGATTATTTCGAAACATCAGAAGGTCTTCAGGCCCTGACAGTATCACTTTATGGAAATATAAGATGGCATTTTGGGTTTGAATGGTCTTATGCTAATACATTGTACGGAACGGATGAGTTTACCAATGCAAACGATCTGACCAACGAAATGTGGAACACTTACGACAACCGTTTTGGACCAATTGGCGCTACAGCATCTACAGGTGCAGCAAACGGAAACGCAACAAATCCTGCAGCACTTTGGGATGAAATGTATTACGGAATTGCTTCTTGTAATACCATTATTGCCAATGCAGAAAAAATTGATGACATCGCTATTCGTAATCGCTGTCTGGCACATGCTTATTTTTTACGTGGCTATAACTATTATCGTCTTACCGCTCAATATGGTGGCGTTGTACTGCAAACTGTACCGGCAACTGGTGTTGTTCGTAATTTTACACGTTCTACCGAAGAACAATGTTGGGAGCAGGTAATATCAGATTTACGTAATTCTTATAATCTTTTTGCAGGTGAAGTTTTTACTTATGGAAAAGGAATTACATGGACAAAAGCCACGGCTGCGCATTTCCTTGCAAAAGCATTATTATTCCGCGCCTCAGAACGCAATGACAAATGGAATTCAGCTTACAAAGCAAAAGATCTTGATGAAGCAATTCAGGCTTGTAGTTATGCTATTTCTGCCCGTGGACCATTAACGAATAATTACAGTGATCTTTATGCCAACTGGACAGGAATTGACTGCCCGAATGAGCAATTAAGCGAAATTTTAATGGCGGCGGGACACAACGGAGATGCTGCAACAGTTGGTCGTTTCGGAAACCGTACTTATAGCTATTTTGCCCCGCAATTTTCAAGTTTCTCAGGCGGATGGGTAAAACGTGGTGTCTGGATTGGAAGTATGGACTTTCAACGTTGCCGTCCAACTGAATATGCTTATGCAGTTTACGATCACGTAAATGATGCGCGTATGTGGAAAACGTTTAGAACTGTTTATGGAGCCAATACAGTAGTAACTGCAAATGCAGGAGTAAAAATTGGAGATCCTGGTATTGTAATGATATTAAATACTAAAGATGACAATACATATAACGGTGCTAAATTTGGGGCAAGCGTTCAGGCTCCGACATGGACAGATGCAAATGGCCGTTTACCGGAATGGACAACAGGAAAAAGACAAACTGCTACAGCAGGAACTTTGGCAGCTATTAAAGGACAATATGTTCCTAACTCATCAGTATTGTACCAAAACGGGACTTACGTAGCGCCTACATTCAAAAATCAGCCTATTTGTAATTTCTTTGCCGGAATCAATAAAACAGAAGATGGTTCAAGAACTGCCGAGAGAGGAGATGCACACCGTGATGTAATTATGGCACGTCTTGCCGAAACGTATCTTGTACGCGCAGAATGTTATGCCCGTTTGCAGCAATATGGTAATGCAATGCAGGATATCAACGTGATTAGAGCAAGAGCACAATGGAAAAGCGGTGAAAACAGATCTTACTATAACGACGGTTCTCAGGCATTTAAAGCAAATGCTTTGAATACAGGAACTGCAGCGACAAACTTTGCGGCTTCAAATTTAGATATGAACACGTATTATTTATCTAATCCAACAATAGCGGTTACCACTGCGGCATCAGATTTAAGATTAACATCATTTCCTGCTAACCTGCCAGCTGAAGATGAAGCTATTATTGCTAAAGTAGGAGCTGCAAGTGACTACGAACGTGCCCTGAACTTTATTCTTAACGAATATACTCGTGAATTACTAGGAGAATGGCAGCGTTGGGAAACACTTTCCCGTACAGGAATGTTAATCAAACGTGCAAAAGCATTCAATGCAGAAGCAGCACCTAATATTACTGCCAATAAACACGAACTTCGCCCTATTCCGCAATCATTTATTGATGGATTGCTGAATGATGATGGTTCTAATTTATCAGATGCCCAAAAGAAAGAATGGCAGAATCCTGGATACTAATATCTTTTAAATTTTTGTTTTTGAAACCGTCTCAAAAAAGAGACGGTTTTTTTAGGATGTATCTTTTTGTAATCTTTTAAGCAGGAAAGCGCAGGATACCAATATCGTCTGAATGTTTTAATTTTAAAGTCTATCATTCAATATTTTTTTTATTGTAATTAATTGAATTGTAGTAGATATAGTAGAAAACACTTCAATTAATAATTTAATTATTAATAGTGGGTCAAAAAGATACAATTAGTCTCGTTTAAGTATAAAATTAAATAGAAAAAATGTCAGGAATCAACCTCAAATGTCTCTTGTTAAACCTTGTAATACTGCTTTTTTCTCTTTCTGTTTTCTCTCAAAAGGATGCAGAAAAAGAGAAATCTCATATTGCAGCCAAACCTTTATATCGGGATCCTGTTTTTGACGGAGCCGCCGATCCCACCATTATTTGGAACAATAAAGAAAAGAAATGGTTCATGTTCTACACCAATCGAAGAGCAAAAGATGCCACAGCCAAAGGAATTACCTGGGTACACGGAACCCGAATTGGTATTGCTGAATCTACAGATGGTGCAAATTGGAAATACAGAGATACCTGCAACATCAATTATAAAATTAAAGATGTAACACATTGGGCACCAGATGTAATTCAGTACAAAAACCTGTGTCATATGTATTTAACGATAGTGCCGGGGATTTTTAACGATTGGTACCATCCGCGAACCATAATTCATCTGACCAGTAAAAATTTAATCGACTGGAAATTCGAATCTCAATTGAAACTGGCTTCGGACAGATGTATTGATGCTTCTGTTTTTAAATTGCCAAACGGTTCGTGGAGAATGTTTTATAACAACGAAAACGACGGGAAATCAATTTATTGTGCAGATAGTAAAGACCTCTATAATTGGGTGGATAGGGGAAAGAAAATTGTAAAAGACAGGGGCGAAGGTCCAAAAGTATTTCAGTGGAAGGGAAAAAACTGGATGATTTCGGATTCATGGCGAGGGCTCAATGTATATTCTGCAGATGATTTCCTGAATTGGAAGCGTCAGGAAAAAAACATCCTTCAAATTCCCGGAACAGGAGAAGATGATAAAGTAATTGGTGGGCATCCCGATGTTATTGTGAATAACGACAGAGCCTATATTTTTTATTTTGCGCACCCCGGAAGAACACCGGAAAACAAAGGTATTGATAGTTATGAAACCAAGAGAAGTTCTATACAAGTGGCGGAGTTAGAATACATAAATGGAGAAATCGTCTGTAATAGAGATCGGTCAGTTTATATTAATCTTAAACATTAATTAAAATTATTTAAATATCTTATTTTCAATTAATTATATATTTATGATAGAAATTATCTATTGAAGTAAATCATTAAAAAAAAGTTTTAAAATTGAATTTTCACCTTAAATAAAAAAACAAATATGAACTATAACCTAACCAAAATTATAACCGTTTTCGCAATCGGAATCTGTACCAATATAATTGCCCAGACAAACGATGTAACGGCACCATTGCATTTAATGAAACCCGATTATATAACACCATATGTTATTCCGGAGAAAAACAATATCGAAAGCGTATTGAGCAGGGTTTATACTTTTCTCGAAGAAAATACAGCTTCAAAAGCGATTTATGTAAGCGATAATTCAGAAGTAAAAGATTTTAAAAAAGCGAAAGGAAAAATTGCATTTTCTCCCGGTGCTTTTAGATTGACTAGTTACGAATGGGGCGTTACCTATGCCGGAATGCTTTTGGCAGCCGATGCTACAGAAAAAAAAAAATATGCAGAATACGCCAATAAACGCTTAAAATTAATCGTAGACATTGCTACCAATTATAAAACAGAAAATATCAAAGATTCCCCGGTTCACAGCGTTTTACAGCCAAAAGCTTTAGACGATGCGGGTGCTTTATGTGCAGCTTTTATAAAAGCAAAAAAGAAAGATCCAAATGCCGCTTATGATCCTGTTATCAATAATTTCATTCAATACATCAGTGAAAAAGAACATCGCTTAAAAGACGGAACCCTGGCAAGAAACCGCCCGCAGGACAATTCGCTTTGGTTAGACGATATGTTTATGAGCGTTCCCGCTTTGGCTCAAATGGGAAATTATACCGGCGATGTCAAATATTTTGATGATGCTGTGAAGCAAGTCAATCAGTTTTCTCAGCGAATGTTCAACTCTCAAAACGGACTTTATATGCACGGCTGGGTGGAAGCGATGCAGGTGCATCCACAGTTTCATTGGGCAAGAGCAAATGGCTGGGCAATAATGACAATGGTCGAATTACTTGAAGTATTGCCTAAAGATCATCCGGGATATCCTCAGGTTTTATCCCAACTGCAAAAGCACATTGCCGGATTATTGCAATATCAGGATGGTACTGGTTTTTGGCATCAGTTAATCGATCGAAATGATACGTATTTAGAAACTTCGGCGACAGCCATTTATGCCTATTCAATTGCCAGAGCAATCAATCGCGGTTACGTTGACAAACTGGCTTATACGCCTGCAGTTCTACTAGCGTGGAATGCAGTAGCTTCAAAAGTAAATGCAAAAGGCCAGGTCGAAGGAACCTGTGTAGGAACCGGAATGGGTTTTGACCCCTCTTTCTATTATTACCGTCCCATAAATTTATATGCCGCTCACGGTTACGGCCCTGTTTTATTGGCTGGAGCGGAAATGATTTTATTACTAAAAAACAATCAGTTCGAAATCAATGACAGCTCGATACAATTGAAGGTTAGGAGTTAGGAGTTATGAATTATAAGTTATGAATTATGAATTTTTGAAAGCTGGTTAGAATTAATCTCGCAAAGGCGCAGAGACGCTTTTATAATATAGCTCTTTAATATTTCTTTGCGCCTCTGCGCCTTTGCGCGATTAATCGTCAAAGTATATCAAAAAAACTTTGCGCTTCCGCGCCTTTGCGAGATTAATAGACAAAGTAATAAATAAAAAAAAAACTTAGCGACTTAGTGCCTTAGCGGCAAATAAATCAACAGTATATGAAATTAAAACCAATAATAAACACACTTTTCCTGTTATGCACAATAACAGCTTTCAGCCAGATTGGAAAACGATTCCCCTCTGAAAAAAAGATCATAAAAGATCCCGTAACAGGTCAGGAATTAATTTTCTTAACCACAACATCAGCGGGCGATTCTAAAACCTACCCAACACATCCGCAATGGACATCTGATGGCGAATGGCTTATTTTCAGAACCAAAAGAGCCAATGGAGAAGCCGTGGCAGTAAATGAAAAATCAGGTATAATGGTTCAGGTTACGGAAGGCGGTTATACCGGAACGTTGTGCATGGCACAAAAATCGATGAAATTGTATTTTATGCGTAAAGCACTGCAAGATAAAATGCAAATTATGGAAGTCAATCTGGCCGATGTTTTTAAAGACAGTCAGACCGGAAAAATGAAATCCGTTGCAGCCTATGAACGAGTTTGCGGTACAGCAAGTCCAGAAATGGGTGCTTCGGGAGATATGGCTTTGGATGCAGATGAAGAAAAGGTTTATTTTAGAATAGGAAAAGAAGAAGCCGCAAAATATCTGGACCCCAATATTAAAATCGAAAAGAGTTTTGGTCCCAGAAATATGGGTGCAGGACCAGGCGGAATTAGCAGTATGAATTTAAAAACAGGCGAATTTAAACATGTGATTTCCGTGCCTTTTCAGGTAGGACATATCCAGTCGAACGTATGGAATCCCGGCGAACTGGTTTTTTGCTGGGAAACGGGCGGAAAATCACCTCAAAGAACGTGGACGGTCATGGCCGACGCATCGGGGTTAAGACCTTTATATCCAGAATCCGATTATGAATGGGTAACGCATGAAGCTGTAATTTCTAAAGATGAGGTGGCAATGGCGATCATGGGACATCGGAAAATTGATATCCATAAAGAAAAACCGGTAGAAGTTACAGACAGCAATGAAGTACGTAATCCTGAAAATCCCGGACAGGAAAGCAATTGGGGAAATTCAGGAACGCGAGAAAAACCAACTGGTCTGGCCATTGTAAATCTCAGAACAAGAGAAATGATTATTGCCGGACAAACCAAAAGCGGCAGCGGTTTATGGCACGTACACGGTTCATCAGACGGAAGATGGGCGGTAGGCGATGATTTCTCAAGAAGTTTGTATTTAATTGATCGAAAAACAAACGAAATGATGATGCTTACCACAGGCCACAAAGAAACCGCAGCAGACCACATTCACCCAACTTTCAACAGAGACGGAACAAAAATTCAGATTCAGTCGGCGATGCTTTCTAAAGATAATCGTACCATGAATATTTGTATTGTAAATGTGCCTAAAGATTGGTTAAGAAGGTTTTAGAAAGGTTCAAAGGTTCAAAGGTTCAGAGGAACAAAGGAACAAAGGAACAAAGGAACAAAGGGAATCGTAGAGGCGCACTGCAGTGCGTCTTCTCGTGAACCATAATAATCTCGCAAAGGCGCAAAGGCGCAAAGTTTTAATAGCCTCCAGCTTTAGCTGGAGGTAAAATAAGTTAAAAGTGATTGGCTTTAGCCAAATAGAATTTTAAGTAAAAAACTTTGCGCCTTTGCGCGATTAATTAACCCAGTAAAGAAAAAAACTTAGTGCCTTAGCGCCTTTGCGACAAAAAAAAACAGCGTAAATCCGCCAAATCCGTTCCATCCGGGGGCCATTTTAAAATAATTCAAAATGAAGAAAATAGCAGCATTAATTTTCACGATCGCGACTTTAAGTTCTTATAGCCAGAAAAAAGACTTAGATGAATTCTCTATTGTAGATTCCAATGCAACAACAACCATTTATATCGATAAAAATACCGATCCCCTGATTATTTGGGCCGTAAATGAACTGGCGGATGATGTCAAAGAACTAACCGGAAAACGACCGGAAATTAGCACAGCAAGCACAATTTCTAAAAAAGGTATTTATATCGGGCAGGTTTCTTCCTTTCTTTTTAAATCGAAAACAACTCAGAAAGAACTTTTAAATCAATGGGAAAAATTTTCCATCAAAAAAGAGAAAGACAATCTTTTAGTGGCGGGATCAGATGTGAGAGGAACCTTGTATGCTATTTTTGAAATAACAGAACGAATGGGCGTTTCTCCCTGGAAATGGTGGGCAGATGTTCATTTGATCAAAAAAGAAACTCTAACATTTCAACTTCCCCGAAAGGGAATCATTGCATCGCCCTCTGTACAATATCGCGGTATTTTTTTAAACGATGAAGACTGGGGATTACAGCCCTGGGCAGCCAAAATTTTCGAAAAAGAAACAGGAGACATTGGTCCTAGAACCTACGAAAAGATATTTCAACTGTTATTGCGCTTAAAAGCCAATACAATTTGGCCTGCAATGCATCCTTCTACAAAAGGTTTTTTTACTATTCGGGGAAATAAGGAGACAGCACAAAAATACCATATCGTTATAGGGTCCTCGCATGCAGAACCTATGCTTCGCAATAATGTAGACGAATGGAAACCAAAAATTCATGGTGATTATAATTATTTCACCAATAAAACACAGGTCGATAAATACTGGCAGGATCGTTTAGACGAATTAAAACTGGCTCAGAACGAAACCATTATGACATTGGGCATGCGAGGCGTTCATGACAGTAAAATGGAAGGCGCTAAAGATTTGGCAGAATCTATTGTCATGGTTGAAAAAATCATTGTCAATCAGCGTGAAATGCTTTCGACTACTTTCAAAAAGCCTTTGGCAGACATTCCGCAGGCATTTGTTCCGTACAAGGAAGTTTTGGAATTATACGATAAGGGACTTAAAATTCCTGATGACATAACTTTGGTCTGGCCTGATGATAATTACGGCTATATTCGGCGTTTGAGCAATACCGAAGAGCAAAAAAGATCGGGTGGAAGCGGTGTGTATTATCATATTAGTTATTGGGGCAGACCTCACGATTATCTTTGGCTGAGTACAACACAGCCCGGTTTGATCTGGTACGAAATGACGAAAGCTTATGAGAATGGTGCCAAAAAAATGTGGATTGTAAATGTGGGGGATATTAAACCGGCAGAATATGGTACCGAACTTTTTCTGGATTTGGCATGGAATATTAATAGCATCAAATCAGACGGACTTAACCAGTATTTGAAAGATTGGATTTCAAGGGAATTTACTTCTGAAATTGCAAGTGATTTGAGTGTTGTTTTCGAGGAATATTACCGCCTGGCATTACTCAGAAAACCGGAATATATGGGATGGAGCCAAACTGAGCCGACAACGCCTGTAAAACTTTCTGATTTTTCGGCAGAAGAATCCCTGAACAGAATAAAAGTCTATGATAATTTGATTCGAAAAGTAGATAGTTTAGCAGCTTTTGTTCCGATAGAAAGAAAAAATGCTTGGTTTCAGTTGGTCGTATATCCAGTAAAAGGGGCGGCTTACATGAACCATAAATTTTTATATTGGAACTTGGAGGCCACAACTTCAGATGAAAATCAAAAGCATAAATATGAATTGTTAGCTTCAGAGGCCTATCAGAAAATCCAGGAACTAACGGATTTTTATAATACCAGATTGAGTGATGGCAAGTGGAATCATATGATGTCGATGCATCCCCGAAATCTGCCGGTTTTTGATTCGGTTAAAAAGAATCTTTTTTCAAAAAAAACTTCGATTAAAACAGACAGAATTTATATTCAGGCCAATCAGTTTAGTGCTAAAGAAGATACAAAAGAATACCAATGGAAAACCATTAACGGTTTAGGATACAGCAATAATGCGATCACTTTATTTCCGTTTGATCAGCATGTTTTTATAAATGAAAAACCGTTTGTTTCGTACGAATTTGACATTGATGAACCAGATAATTATACCATCGAAGTCCGTTTATTGCCCACGCACGCCAATAATTTCGATCATCAAATAGGAATACAAATGGATAAAAATGCATTTCAGTTTTTTAAAATCAATACAAAAGACAGGGAAAATACCTGGAAAGAAAATGTGTTGCGAAACAGCGTCATTGTAAAGCTTCCCGTTTCGAATCTTTCGAAAGGAAAACATACCGTTACAATAGAAGTGAATCAAACGGGAATTGTTTTGGATCAATTGGCGGTTTATAAAACAGCTGAAGGGAGTAGTTATGAGATACCTTTTAAATGAGTTATGAGTTATGAGTTACGTTATTTAAAATAGTATCAAGATTTAACCGCAAAGATTCGCAAAAGTTTACGCAAAGTACGCTAAGATTTTTTACTTGTTTTTTGTTTAGAAAAAAGTCCGCAAAGCTATATCAACATACAGCTTTGCGGACTTTGCGTTTGTATAAAATCCTAAAAGTAAAAAACCTTAGTGTTCTTTGCGGTTAAATAACCTTCTAGCTAGTTTCTAAAATCAAACCATAGATTCATTTTAATCCCATCATCTCCGCTTTTAATACGAATGTTGGTTGGCTGACTTTGAGGCCCTTGTTGTTCTAAAGGTTTAAAATCTCTCATGGCCGGAATTTCATACATAAACGAAATATCACCTTCTGGAAATACAGGTTGAGGATAACTTCCCGGGAAAGCATTTTTAGGTAAATCCGGTGTAAATAATCTTAGGAATAAATTATCAGACTCACTAAAAACTTTAAACGATGAAGCTCCGGCTTTTAGATTAGCTCCCAATAAATTCGCGTGATATCCTTTGAATTCAGGATAAATAAGATTCTCAAAACTTTCGCCGGTAATTGTATTGTTGTACTCTTTCTCCCAAATACCGTAAGTTGTTCCCTTAATTCTGTTTTTCCAAACATGATATGGGCCTCTACCAAACCATTTAATGCCTGTAACTTCTTTTTCAGGAAAACTAAAAGTGATTCCGAAAGAGTTGATTTTATCTTCAAAAAAAGCACCGTCGAAACCATCGCCGCCCGAAGCATTTTTTAAAGCTACTAATTCCATTTTAAATCTTCCGTCCGGTTCCATGATCCATTTTATAGAGGATAATCCGCCTGAATAGTTGACTTTGCAAACGGCTTTATCACCTTCCTGAGAGATTTGAATGTCTTTTAATTTGGCTTTCATGCCAATTGGGCGAGGACCATTGGTAAGCGGAATCGTTGCTGTTTTGTTTTTAATCGTTACAATTTCTCCGCTTGCAGCATCTATAGTAATCGTTACATCATTTCCTTTTAAAGTAATTTCGTTGCCTGTTTTAGTTCCGGATGCTTTGTTTTTTGTATCCTTAACGGCTAAAAACTTATCAGCATAAAATTTTGCTTTATGAATAGGCCAAGTCCAGGTATAAATTTCTTTATTGAATTGATCGTAAGCAGTTATAGATAAAATATCTCCTTCGGCAAAATTGCTAGGAACAGCGAATTGAATCTTACGTGTTTCTCCCGGATCAATGCTTGGAATTTCAATTTTACCGCCGCTGATTTCTTTGGCAACGCCATTAGTATACAGCACGTCGTTATCTGATTTTAAAACTTTAAATTCCATTTTGCAGGAATTCAAATTACTGAAAAGATAATCGTTGGTAATCAAAAAAGAACCGTCAAAAGCCTCTGTAACTTGTTTAGGCTGAAACTGAATAGGCGCCCAAACTTCTTTTACGGTATAATAACTGCCTTCTCTTTCACGATGCGGCCCCAAAATTCCATCAGCGGCAAGCGAACCTTTCGAATCAAATTTCACATCGCCCGTCCAGTCAGAGCGTTTTACGGCTTCGTCGAGCATTGCCCACATAAATCCTCCGGCAAACAACGGACTTTCCTTATAACGATTCCAGAAATCTTCAAGAGCCGCCCCGTGTCCATTATCGTAAGTTCCGTGCATAAATTCTGTAGGGAAAAATACATTTTCTCCGGCATTAAAACGGTGCATTCCGGTTAAATAAGTCGGGTAATGGTGTGTGTCCCAACCATTGAAATCAGCCCAAGGATGAATCACAATTCTTTTTTGCGGATCATTATCAGCAAAAACTTTATCTACATCATAGTTCCAGCCGCCTTCGTTACCATTGTCCCAAATAATTACCGACGGATGATTGACGTCGCGCGTGACCATCTCTTTAACCAATTTTGTACCGGTCTCTGTATCATATGAGTTTTGCCAGCCCGCCAATTCATTCAAAACAAAAAGGCCTAACGAATCGCAAACCGCAAGAAAGTGATCGTCCGGCGGATAATGACCGCGAACTGCATTTATATTCATGTCTTTCAGTAATTTACCGTCCAATTCGCTGATACGTTTGCTCGTGCTTCTTCCTCCTTCTGGCCAGAAAGAATGACGATTGATTCCTTTCATGATAATTTTAGTACCGTTTACATAAATTCCATCCTGTTTTTTAAACTCTAAAGTTCTAAAACCAATGCGTTTATTGTATTGATGAAGAACGGTTCCGTTTTGTTTTAAAACCAATTCCAGATTATACAAGTTAGGATTTTCAGGATCCCACGGTTTAATGTTATTCCATTTTGCAGCAATGGTTTCTTTGGTGCTTTTTGCTTTTACCGGAAAAGTAAAAGTTTGAAAACTCTCTCCATTCAAACCTTTTAGCGAAGCTTCCAGAATGGTGTTTTTAGGAATATTTTTCAAATTCAGATCCACCGTTATCGAACCATTCATTTTTGGGTTTACGGCAATATTTTCGATATGGGATTTTGGCGAAACTTCCAGCCAAACCGGACGATAAATACCACCAAATAACCACCAGTCGGCTCTTCTTTCAGCAGCATTAACAGATTTATTGGCAGAATGTTTCCAGACATGTACTTCCAGAATATTCTTAGCACCAAATTTTAGTAGCGATGAAATATCATATTTAAATTCATAAAAACCTCCCTGATGAATTGCTCCGGCCAGTTTTCCGTTTACTTTTACTTCGGTATCGGTCATGGCGCCGCCAAAAGCAATTACAACGTCTTTTTCTTTATAATTCGCAGGAACTTCAAATTCATATTTATATAAACCTTCTTCTTTGCTTGGTTCTTTTTGGTTCAGTTCTTTGTACCATCTTCCGTAGGTATATTCGCCAAAACCTTCTAATTCCCATTGCGACGGAACATTTATTTTAGACCAGACTTTACTGTTATTTCCGCCGGTACAATAAAAATCCCATTGTACAGGATTTTCAAAATCTTTTCCGGAGAGATAGACTTTATCTGTTTGCTGCGCCGTACTATTTTGGGCTATAAAAAGCGTAAAAGCAATAATACTAAACTTTTGAATGGTGTTTTTGAGCATCATAATTGGTTTGAATTCTTGGGTTGGTTAGTTGCCATCTGGTTTCATAATTTCGAAACGAGCACTCATAGGAAGTGTCCAGCTGGAAATAAAATTGGGTTTATTAGGATTGTAGTCCAGAGTTTCTTTTTTTATTTGTTTTTGTAACGGAATGTCAAGTTCGCGAATTCCCTTAAGAACGCAAAGAGCAATTTCGTTGGCCCCAAAACTATTAAAATGAGTATTGTCGTCCAGTGCTTTTTCCTGTCCCGGAAAAGTATTGGCAGGATATTGTACAAAAGCTTTTCGTGAAACTTCGTCGCCCCAGGCTTCGTACAATGTAGTGGTCATTTTGGTAATATCGATAATAGCAATGTTATTTCTTTGAGCCACAGCGCGCATCGCAGCAGGAAATTCGCCATGGGTTTCTTTTAAAGTGCCATTTTCATTAAAAAATCGGCGTTGAGTTGGCGTTACCAAAACCGGAATCGCTCCTTTATCTTTGGCCGATTGAACAAATTCTGTCAATAAATCCGAGTAGGATCCCCAGGCTCCATTTCCTTCGCCTTTAATTTTTTCGTCATTATGCCCAAATTCCACAAACAAATAATCTCCTTTTTTAATTTGCGAAAGTATCTTTTTTAAACGATTTGCTCCTTTAAAAGAACTCAGCGAAGATCCTGAATATGCATAATTGGCCACCACAACAGTATCATCAAAGTAATTGGTAATAAATTGTCCCCACGATGCCCAGGGCTCTACATCCTGATCTGTAACCGTCGAATCTCCTGCAAGATACACCACAGTTAGATGATCTTTTGGAGTGATTTTTATACTCTGAATCGTAACTTCTCCCAAAAATTCAAGGGTCAGTTTATCATCCCAATTAAAAATTTCTTTTTCTCTGTCTTTCAGGCTGATATTTGTTTTGTCATCGATTTTAATGCTTCTTACATTCACATTAAAAGTTTTGGTTACTTTTTGTCCTTTTTGTATGGTGAATTCCCTCAACATTAATCTTCGTGATTCTGCTTTTATGGTAACATTTGATGGACTATTAGAACTTCCTAAAACTATTTCAATCTGATAATTGCCTTCAGGAACTTTTACCAAAAAGTAAGTGGGTTTGGTGGTGGAAAAAGAATTGGAGTTGATGTTGACATTCGAAGCTGAATTAGAATCAAATCCATAACCTAAACTTGAATTATAAGATATGGCATTCTTAATTACGGTTCCTTTTAAAGTTTTTGCAGCAGTACCAAAATAAAACAATAAAGATTTTGCATCCTTATCATAAGCTGTCGAATTTACTTTTGGCTGCAGGGCAAATAAAAAAGCCGGTATGCAAAAACAAAATAGGAGTGTTCTGATTTTTATCAATTTTTCAGGATTTTAATTTATTTGATTTTCAAATCTAAAATTTCTGTTTCGATAAAGTATCCTGTACTATGATGTTAAAAAGAAATTATGAAATCGATTATTATAATGACTGTTCTTGAAATATACTTTTGTAATTTGATTGTTTATTTAATGAAATCTTTAATTTTTAATATAAAATTGATCAATAAGAAAGGATAGTACAGGACAGTTTTCTTTTTTTGATTGTATTATTTTACAAAAGCAAATTACAAAGGATAATTGCTGATGTATAAATGTATGTTGTTGAAAATGATATTGCCTGAAGTTTAATAAGGCAATTAAAGATAGATTGTTTAAGTTTTTAAGTTTGTTTAAAGCAAAAGTGGTTTTTTGTGGTCTAACGCCCGATATCCTTCGGGCGTTATATTTTTTAGCATATATAGCTATGTGCATTATAAATAAATGAAACGCCTTTTTTTAAGTAAACAAAAGCTATGTTTCTATGTGTAAAGTAAATTTTATAATTAAAAAAAATAAAACTCCGTCATGAAAAAAATAACGTTTTACTGTTGCCTTTTAGTCTCGCTTATTTTTTTATCCTTCAAAAAAGATTCAACTTCTATAACTCAAACAGAAGTCGTAGTAAAAGCGCCGTTTGAAATGCCGGTGATCAAAATTCCTGATTTCAGTAAATGCAAACAATTTTCGATTATAGATTTTGGAGCCATTAAAGGCAATAAAGGAAAAACGTCAGAAGCGATTAATAAAGCGATTGCAAAAGCCAATAAAGCAGGCGGAGGAATTGTTGTGATTCCGGAAGGGGAATGGCTTACAAAGAAAATTCATTTTAAAAGTAATGTCAATCTTCATTTGAAAAAAGGTGCCGTATTGCTCTTCTCCGAAGATCCAAATGATTATTCACCAGCCGTTCGTTCGACCTGGGAAGGATACGAATGTTACAATTATTCGCCTTTGATTTATGCGTACCAATGCAAAAATATTGCGATTACGGGAGAAGGTGAATTAAAAGCAAAAATGGAAGTTTGGAAAGAATGGTTTGCCCGCCCAAAACCACACATGGAAAGCCTGAAGCGTTTGTATTATCTGGCTTCGTACAATAAACCTATGAAAGAGAGGCAAATGGTTAATGATTCGGCACATTTTCGTCCGCAGTTTATTCAGTTCAATCGTTGCGAAAATATTTTAATGGATGGTGTTACGATTACCAACAGTCCGTTTTGGACTATTCATCCTTTTTTGTCGAAAGATGTGGTACTTAGAAATCTAAAAGTCTATGCGCACGGACATAACAACGACGGAGTAGACCCTGAAATGAGCCAGAATGTACTGATAGAAAACTGCGTTTTTGATCAGGGAGATGATGCTATTGCCATAAAATCAGGAAGTAATCAGGATGCGTGGCGATTAAATACGCCTTCAAAAAATATTGTGATGCGCAATTGTATCGTTAAAAACGGACATCAATTGGTAGCAATAGGAAGTGAACTTTCAGGCGGAATAGAAAATGTATTTATAGACAATTGCACGGTCGTGGATGGCGCAAAACTCAATCATCTTTTATTCATCAAAACCAACGAAAGAAGAGGCGGCTACGTGAATAATATCTATATGAGTAACATAACATCGGGCAAAATCGACGAAGGAATTCTTGGAATCGAAACGGATGTTTTATACCAATGGAGAAACCTGGTTCCAACAATTGAGCGCAGGCTTACACCCATAAAAAATGTGTATCTCGAAAATATAAAAGCAACGAATGTAAAGTTTATTTCCTGGATTTTAGGGCAGAAAGAGCTTCCTGTAGAGAATATTTTCCTTACCAATGTTACTGCTGATAAGGTTTCTGGCGAAAAATCCATTCATGAAAATGTAGTGAATTTTGTCAATAAAAATTGATTGGGTTAAAGTTTCTATTTTAATAAAACGCTTAAAAAAAAATGAAAATCAAAAGAAAGTATTGCCTAAAAACAACATTGATTTTTCTTTGTATTATCAATTTATGCTGCATTTATAAGGTTTCAGCGCAATTATTGAATATTAAAAATGATGTTTTTAGGTATACCAAAGACGGACAGCCTATTAATAGTCAGGGCGGAGGCATATTTAAATTTGCTGATCCGGTTACGGGAAAACAAAAATATTATTGGTACGGCGTTCATTATGTAGAGGCTGATATGTATCGTAATGATCCATCTGTGACCTTGCCTAATGCTACTTTTCAGTCGGTTACCTGTTATAGTTCTAATGATTTAGTGAATTGGGTTTTTGAAGCAGATGTTTTATCAAAAGAAAAAGTCAATCAAAATGGGAAAACCTGGGTGGGCCGTTTGGGAGTGGCGTATATAAAAGAATGGAAAAAATATGCCATGTTTGTTCAGCATGATAAAGAGGTATTAATTACTGTTGCAGATTCTCCAACGAGTCAGTTTGAATGGCATCAGAAAATAAATATGGAGAAAATGATCGGGACGAGTAATACGGGCGATCAAACGGTTTTTACAGACGAAGATACCGGAAAATCCTATCTTATTTATTCGTACGGAAGAGGCAGAAATAAAATATACGTTTCGGAAATTGGCATTAAAGAAGGAAAAATCAATTTACTGGATTGTACCGAAGTTTTTAAAGGCGAAAGCCGTGAAGGAAACTGCCTGTTCAAGTACAACAATAAGTATTATATGTTTGCATCGAATATTTATGGCTGGGACGGATCATTTGCTTATTACTTAACAGCTGATGATATTAGAGGGCCTTATCTTCCAACAAATGAAATGTTGGTAATGAATGGGGCTTCGGAGGATTTTGCGCATATATCGCAAACAGGATTTTTCTTTTCTGTAAAAGGAAATAAGCAGGAAACCATAGTTTTCTGTGGTGACAGGTGGGCCAATTTTGCCGGAAATGGATTAGGATATAACCAATGGTGTCCGCTTTCATTTCATGGTATAACGCCTTATTTTAATTCATTAAGTTCCTGGAATCTTGAAGAAAAAACCGGAATTTGGAAAGTAGCCGATGATAACAATTATATCAAAAACGGAAGTTTCGAAGCAGACCGCAGGCATATTCCGAGTCCTGTAAAACCGGTGCAAATACAACTAACGGGTTGGGCAAGTGAAGTCATTGAAGGCAACCCAATAGGATTAGACAGCATTACTTCGCCGGTTTTAAATCATTTTAATACCCAAAGCGAAAGAAAAGTAGTTATTGGCGAAAAGAGCCTGAATATCAGTGATAAAATTAATTTTAAACGAAAAATATTCCAAACCATTAGCTCTTCGCCCTACGTAAAACTCGAAAATGGCTTGTATACGCTAACCGCCAAAATAAAAAACAGTGATGATTTCAACAATCTGGAAATGTATGTTTTAAGTAACGGGGAAAAACTGCAATACAATATCAAAGAAAAAAATGAATCCTGGAAAATAATCATGATTACCAATATTCCGATAAAAGGAGGAAAGGCCGAAGTTGGTTTTATTGCCGAAGGAAAAGCAAAAGCATTTTGTTATATTGATGATGTTAGTTTGGTCAGGATAAAAAAGTGATTACTTATTGGCTTTTTTAGCCCGGTTTTGACTTCTCATTAAACTGTAATCACAGACTCCGTTTAAGGCATATTCGATTTTGTGCTCAGCCAAAAGCTGCGTCACTATTTCCATAGTAGCATTTTCGTCAAGACCAATTTGTGCACCAAGATCTATAACATTATGGTGTCCGTTACTTTTTATTAAAGCGTGCAGGAATCGATCTTTATCTCTCATTATTTTTATCTTTTTTTGAAATGCAGCGGTCATTTTTACTACACTATATAGAAGCTGTTTGCTTTTCATGTGAATAGTTTTATGCGTTTTAATTTCCATTAGCTTTTTCGAAAATTAAAGAAGAAAAACTTCTGACTCCGGTTTTTATGCATTCCTCATCTACAGTAAAATTAGGAGCGTGATTCATGGCAATAATTCCTTTTTTGAAATTAGAACCTCCAAGAAAAAAGTAAACACCCGGAATTTTTTGCTGGAAATAAGCAAAGTCATCATTAAAATAAGGAACCTGACCATAATCTGTCACTACGAATCCTTTACCGTAAATCGTATCAAGTGTTTTTACTGCGCCGCTGGTCAATTTTTTGTGATTAATAACGGTTGGGTTTTCCTGTGTAAATGAAATCGAAAGCAGCTGATTTTTAAGATTTTCAGCTTCTATTACTTGTTTCACTTTCGGAATAATGTTTTTTAGGTTTGAAGCATTCGTTTCATACAAATAAGTATCCAGAATCAATTCATTATTTTTAGAATGAATAGAGAATTTCTCGTCCATAATTAAGTAATCTTTAAAAATGGTATTTGCGTTTGCAAGCCCTATTTTTGGATCGGTCATATTTTGTATTTCCCATGGCTTGGTTCCTTCTGCATAGTGGGATAATGCATCTTGAATCTTTTTGGTTAGTTCTGTTGTCTGCTCTTTCGTCAGATCTTCTTTAAATTTAATTTGTATTCTTTTTTGGTACGCAAACATTTCATTTGGCTTGACCATTATTTGATCAGATGGTAATGCAGTAACGTGCAATCCGTAAATTTCATCCAGGTGTATTGTAGAAAATGAAGTGCTGTTGAGTATGTTTTTTGCACCCACAAATGTTTCTTCTTCCGGTTGAAAAATAAAATAAACAGTTCCTTTAAGGTCTTTTTTATGTTTCGAAAGTATTTCGGCTATTCCTAATGCGATTGCCATATGTACGTCATGCCCACAGCCATGCTGAATCCCTTTTGTTTTAGATTTAAAAGCAACGTTATCAGCGAAGTCATTGGGTAGTGCATCCATGTCGGCGCGCCAGGCAATATTTTTTCCTTTTTTGGTACCTTTTAAAATCCCAATAACGCCGTGACCATAAACATTGGTTTCGACATTGAGTCCAAGATCAAGTAAATATTGTTTGATTTTTTGTTGTGTGCGTATTTCATTTCCGGCCAATTCCGGATTTTCATGTAAGTCTCTTCTAATGTCAACAAGCTTATTAAAAATATGATCTGTTTCGGTTTTTATCGATTCATGAATTCCCCCTGCTTGTGTTTGCTGGCAAAAAGCCTTTTGACAAAACGCAAGAATGGTTAGTATGATGTATAACAAAAATTTTAAATTCATGATTGGAGTTTATTTACTGCTTGGTTAGGTCTAGGATAAGAGTACAATAGAAGAGACGACATTTTTTGAGAAATGTTACATTATTTTATTGATTGTTTTTTAGCCATTCTAAACGTCTTTGATCCGGAAGATGCGTAATTTTAAAATCTTCGAATGTAGCAGTAAAGCCTTTTCCGTCAGGACTTGCCGCCATCATACCCACTTGTACCGTTTTATGTTCCGGAAAATAAACCGTATTGGTCATGGTATAATTCACTGCGTCTATCGAATAAAAAATTTCTACTGCGTCCAGTCGGCGTACGGCTTTCATCCAGACATTTTTAGGTTTTTCTTTTAATCCCATTACACTCCACGAACTTTTATCGATGGTGTGTACAGTA
The DNA here is from genome assembly GCF_009664855.1 of Flavobacterium sp. SLB02. GTDB lineage: Bacteria > Bacteroidota > Bacteroidia > Flavobacteriales > Flavobacteriaceae > Flavobacterium. The sequence continues at coordinate 2,544,017 of NZ_CP045928.1, read as the reverse complement.
CTAATATTATAAACACCGTCTACATATTCTATACCGGTTTTGATGTAATTGTTTTCATCAATTCGCAGCATCAGGCAAACCTGATCGAATCTGGTTTTGTAAACGCCGCTCATTTTTACAACAGTTTCAAATTCGCCGCTTCTTTCTGTATACAAAAATGGTCCGTCGTAGACTGTAAATCCGTAATGACTTTTGTTCCAGTAATCAGATTGAGGCGTAACCTGCATAGTGAGTTTGTTGTCTTTTATTTCCCACTCAGCCGGCTCATTAAGCCAGTTCATTGAATTTAATTTTTGGGCATTTCCTTTTACTGCCATAATGCCTATAAAGATTAAAACTAAGTGCATTCTCTTCATGATTTCTTAAATTTGAATTTTATTAATAATCTACAAAGTAGGCGATTCGTTATTTTTACTGCAATAGTTATTTATAACCATTTTGAGGTTTAAAGAAATAATTGTCTATTTTTAGCCCTCTCTATGGTAGTTTCATACTATTAGAAAAAATGAAGTAGTGTTATGAATCCCATTTCCAAATTAGAAGATCAATTTTCCTTTGAATCTATTGACAGCCTGGATAAGCGAAAAGAAGCTTTACAGGAGGCCATTTATACAATGAAAGAATTTGTAAAAATCGATCATTCAGTAGCAGTATTGTCCGATCTGGCCGATAATAAAAGCTATATTTTTACGGGTGATTTTGGTAGTTTTTTCGAAATGGATACGTCCGGTTTTTTAACCATTGATTCTATTTGGGAAGAAGATATTTACCAACGCATTCATCCTGAAGATCTTTTTGAAAGGAATCTTTTAGAACTGGAGTTTTTTAATTTTTTAAAAACAATAGAACCTAACGAAAGACTGAATTATGCCACTAAATGCAAAATCAGAACCCTGAACAGTAAAAAGGAATATCAGCGTATTTTGCATCGCAGTTTTTATCTCAAAAACAGTTCCGAAGGCGGTTTGTGGCTGGCGGTTTGTCTCTACAATTATTTATTTGAGAAAAAAGAAACGCTAACCGGTATCGACGGTAAAATTATCAATACAAAAACAGGAGAAATCTTTTATGTGGATACGTATGTGAACTGTATCAATTTGCTGACATCGCGCGAAAGAGAAGTTTTATTATTAATAGGTAAAGGCGTTATCAGTAAAGAAATTGCCGATCAACTCAACATAAGTATTAATACAGTAAACCGACACCGACAGAATATCCTCGAAAAACTGAATGTAAGCAATTCTATTGAAGCTGTACGAACAGCGGATGCTTTGAATTTGTTGTAGGTCAATTTTAATTTGTAATTTTAATATAATATTTCAGCCATTTTTTTATAGAAAAGAAGATGACAAATTGCTGGTGGTGAGTGTTTTTATGGCTGTTCTTTAAAATAGTAAGAAAAATACCTGGTTTAAGACTATTTTGAGATAAAAAAAAGTCCTCATGTGCTATTATTGTGGCTCAGTTGATTTGAAAAAGGTTTTTAATTTGCATTATTGTTATAAAGTGCCGGATTTACTTTTCTTTAGATAAGTTGTACGGATAAGCTACATTTAAATATTGGAAGATCTCAAATTTGCTCTAGATAGAATTTAAGCTATTTTTTTAGCTACATATTTAAGCCTGACACTTGAAAATCATCGCCACGCAATTTAATTAATTACTTTATTTAGAGGTTTTTAATTATCAACTTTAGTAAAAACATCTATGAAAAAAATTACACATCATTATGGCGTAACGCTGGATTGGGTCGAACCTTTGGCTTTTAAGCTTGAAGGAAAAGTCGAGGGAAATTTTATTACCGTCCCGGAGCATATCCATACCGGCGACAGGTATTTTCTGGAATGCGGTTTTGGTATTTCAGTATTGTATCTAGATGTTGTGTATCATTCTGATATTCATTTTAGACAGGAAAATAGAAATGATGACTTTATAGGGATTTATTATAATTTAACCGAGGGCGAAGCAGTTCTGATGTCTGATGAACTCGCTAATCCAATTGGCCGTTGGAATTTTAATTTAGCAATTGTAGACAGTGCACTAAACTCTGATTATATCGTAACGGCTGGCAGTCATACATTTGCTGTTTGTATCTTTATTAAGAAGAAAGCAATAGAGAACTATCTTCTTGCAAATTCTTGTCTCCAGGAAAAAGTTGATCTTATTTTAAATTCAAAAAAGAATACAATTATCGAGTTTACCAGAATGAGTAATGAAAGTTATCATCTTTTAAATAAGTTAAAATCCAAAAATATCAGAAGCATATCTTTCAATCTTTATTTAAAAGGCACTGTAAATAGTTTACTGGCAGATTATATTGAGAAAATAAGTGTTGAAAAAGCTATAATAGATAATGTAAACGATAGTGATTTAACTTATATTATTCAATCTCAATCCTATTTAATTGAAAATTTATATCAAATTTTCCCCGGCATAGATTTTTTGGCTGATAAAGTAAATATGTCACAAACAAAATATAAAAATCTATTTCGAAAAATTACCGGAATGACGCCAAATTCGTTTTTTATCGAAAATAAACTGACAGAGGCTAAACGGCTTTTGAGCGAAGGACAGGCTATTTCCCAAATTTCAAAAGATTTAAATTTTACCAGTAGTTCTTACTTCGCTTTAAATTTTAAAAAATATTTTGGAATGCTGCCAAAGGATTTCGTAAAACAATTAGAGTAATGATAGTGCTTAAACATACCTATACAGTAACACCATTATGGCATCGCAAATTCGTAAAGAAGCTTGTTAAAAAACACAAGGCAGAACTAATAAATGAAAAATTGCTTATCATGCCCGAAGATATTGCTTCTGGAGGTTTTTTCTATACAGAGGTCACAGAAGGATTGTCGGTTGTGATATGGGATCTGACATTCAAAAAGCCAATTATCGTAAAAAGAGGAGCATTAGAAAATGACTTGCATGTTATTCATTTCGATTTTAGTGATGATATGAATTTGATACATGTACAGGGGGAAAAACATAAAATAGGATACAAAGCTAATTTAGGTCTCGGCGTTTTTGATAATGGTATTGCGAATGTTTTTGAGCCTGTTGTGGGAGAACGTGTTTATGCTATGAGACTTTTGGTAACCAGCGATTTGCTGGGGTTTGCGATCAATAATAAAAGTTTGAAAAAGTTATGTGATAATAAAAAAGAACACAGAAAAGCGCTTTTCTTTAACGATCACATTGATAGTGAAAGCAAACTAATAATGCATTCTATAAAAAATAAATCTTTTCAGGATCCTGCATTTGAAATTTATTTAAGAGGTGCCGCTCTTAGGTTATTGGCAAACTTTACAGATCGCTATTCAAATTTCACTCCAATTCATCATTATATTACAGAGAAAGAAAATGAATCTTTAAATGCTGTGAAGGACTATTTGCTTGAAAACCTGATGAAAAAGTTTCCCGGAATTCCTTTTTTGGCAGAAATGGCCGGAATGTCTAATACCAAATTTAAGATCATATTCAAAAAGAAATTTCTCATTACTCCTAATGATTTTTTCTTGAGAGGTAAGATGATTTTAGCAAAAGAACTATTAAATAGCGGCGAATTTAATTCTGTAAGTGATGTGGCTAATGAGTTGCATTATAGGGGATTAAAATGCTTTTCTGCAAAATATTTTGAACAATACAGAAGTTATCCACGGTATGATCTGGTCCGTAACACAAAATATTCGGTATCTCTATAATTTAATTTTATCATTTTAATTTTTCAATTTTTGAAGTAAAACATTTATAAGTCCTTGCAAAAAAAAGTCTTATTGTGGTATTATTTGGGCGTAGAAATTTTTAAAAAAGCAGTCTCTTTGTATCCTTAATTAAGATGTGATAGGGGTATAGAAGTGTAGCTTAATTATGCCTTAAATAAATAATCTTTTGAATTGACAGATTGAAAATTTAGACATGAAGGTACTAATTATCAAAAGAGTATAAAGTGAAAAAAATGATAAAAAAAGGATTGGTATATGACAGTCAAAAAGGGTTTTCAAGATTTTTAAAGTATGAATTTAAAGAAGACTACACGTTTGATGTTTATAAGAATTTTAAAAAATTTGATGATGTAATTAAGGATTACTATGTGATCATATTTGTGGTGTATTCTGATAATGAACTTCTTGATTTAATGAGAATATATAAAAAAGGTGTTCCACTTATTGTTTCGACAGTAAACAAGGAAATTAAATCAAAGTTGGAAAAGATTGAGGACCTGCTAATTTTTGATCCAACCAAAGTAAAATCAGAAATGAGATTACAATTAAAGTTTTATTTTAATATGATCTAGTTTCGGGTTGATTTATAATAGGCATAAAATGTCATGATTTAAAAATCATTAAAAATAATCCCATGGCAGAACACGATTTTCAAGGAAATTCCTGGCGCCCGGCAGGAACTCAAATTGACATTTCTTTACATAGAGAGAAGGAGATAAGTTTGATGAAAAAAAATGAAAAAATGTATAATCAGCAAATGAATAGGCTGATAAATTTTTCGAATATAATTTCTCATAATTTAAATACACATGTTGGTAATATTAAAATGCTTCTGGATATTACGGATATAAAAGAAGATCAAAGTAATGCCGAACTTCTAAAAACGCTTCGCATTGTATCAAATGATCTTAATGATACTATAAGTGATTTAACCCAGATTGTTAGAATTCAGAATAATACCAATATTATTGTAAAACCTGTAGATGTAAATTTTTACCTTAAAAAAGTAATAGATGTGGTTAATGGTTATAATTACAATGTTAAGGCTGAAATTATAAATAATGTAGCCGAAGGTTCAGTCGTACATTTTAATCCTGCTTATCTTGAAAGTATTTTGTTGAATTTTAGTACGAATGCGATAAAGTATGCTCATCCCGATAGAGTACCTAAAATTACATTCGATTTTTTTATTAAAAACGGAATAAAGACCTTAACAGTGACTGACAACGGTGTAGGTATTGATCTTAATAAGTATGGTGATGTGCTGTTTGGTCTTTATAAAACATTTCATAAAAATGAAAAGGCGAGAGGTTTGGGGCTTTACATGGTAAAAAATCAAATAGAAACAATGAAAGGAAAAATAAGTGTTAAGAGTAAAGTTGGAGAAGGAACAGTTTTTAAAATCAAATTTAATGACTAAAACTGAAGTTAATATGAATACGAAAAAAAGTGTTACAATTGAACCTATTGTAGACAAAGAAAAATATAGAGTTAACGGACATTTAGTTTATAAAAACCAATGGAGTAACTGGTCGTGCGAACAGGATTTGTCTGATGGAGAACTTTGGGCTTTTACTATTTACGAAAAGTTGATCATCAAAAATTCAAAAATAAAAAAACATACCAAGGCTTTGTATAGTATGCCTATTAAGAACAATTAGATTTCTGAGTTGATTTCTTTTTTTAGATTAAACAGCGGATGCTTTGAATTTGTTGTAGGTCAATTTTAATATTAGCCGTATAATAAAAGTGTTATTTTATAACTTTTAGAAATGATTGTATAAGCATTGATGCTGGTCTTTTAAGTAATTTTATTAAAACTTAAAAACGCATCACATGAAAACAAATAATCAAAATCAGAATACTGCTAAGCAAAGTGGTACTGATAATCGAAGTGACATGAGAAAACATCAATATAAGGATCATGATGAAGTTTTAACAAACGATGAAAATTACGATGTTGATACACACAAATTTAAAGGTGAAGAACCTGATTTCGACGATAAGTTGGATAATGAAGAAAAAAAATAAAAAAAAGAAAAACGTCTCAAATCCTAAAATTTGAGACGTTTTTCTTTTGATTACATTCTGAGTTTTAAAATAATTCGAGTTGATTTCCTGGATTTGGCGGTCTTTTTTTGGGAGGTTTAGCATCGCCAAAAATAGTTCGTCCTCCGTATTTGTGCGATTCATTCCGTTCTCTTTGAATAAGGGCATCAAAGTTATCATTGGGTGTAAAACTTTCTTCTGCTTTTCGAGAGATTTCAGATAATTTACGAATAGCATCAATCTTATCATTGTTACCAATTTTAGCACGGTTAATGGCTCTTTGCAAAGTATCAATGGTCTCGTCATAGATTTTTACCGGAACAGGAAACGGATGTCCGTCTTTTCCTCCGTGAGCAAATGAAAAACGTGCAGGATCTTCAAATCGGGTAGGAGTGCCGTAAATCACTTCGCTCACCAATGCCAGTGATTGCAAAGCTCTTGGTCCCATTCCTTTTAAAAGTAATAATTCTTCAAAATCTTCCGGTTTGTTTTCGTGAGTGGCCCAAAGCATGGCGCCGAGTCTTTTCATATTAACATCTTCCATACGTACATCATGATGTGCCGGCATCGAAAGATACTGCATCTCTTTCATGATTTTAGCTGGAGATTCTTTGGCCAATTCTAAAATACCGTCTCTTGATTTTGCTGCGGTTTGAGCAGTAAGGTTTAAAATCGTACCTTGATTTTCACCATATATAAAGGTATGAGGTTCTTCCACAAAAGATTTTAAATCCTGCGAATGCCAATGGTATCTTCTGGCAGTTTTAGAATTTGGATTCATTCCTTGCTGAATAACGGCCCATTGTCCTTTATTATCGACAATAAAATTATGCTGATACAATTGAAATCCGTCCTGAATGGCTGTGTTGTCTACCTTGGCTGTAAGTCGGCTGCAGTTGGCAAGATTGATGCCGTCGAGACCTGTTTTTTCGCCCACAAATAAAAGTTCCTGTGGCGTCAGCATCGAATGTTTGCCTTTACCTCCGCAGATATAAATTCCAAGTTCTTTAGAATGCGGATTTACGGATTTTTTTAATGCTCCAAGTACAGAAGTTGTTATTCCGGAGGAATGCCAGTCCATACCCATTACAGCGCCAAAGCTTTGAAACCAGAATGGATTACTGAGTTTGCTGATTACTTCGGCAGTAGAAAATTCCATTGCAATTGTTTCTACAATGGCAAAACCGAGTTTAGACATGCGTTCGGCAAGCCATAAGGGAACATGCCCATAATGTAAGGGAAGATCTGCTGTACCGGAACGTTTCATGTGATAGGATTGAATTTATACAAAAATACGAAAAAAATATCCGTAAATTTAGAGTTGCTTGATGATGGCAGTCTTCGCAAAAAACATTTATACAATAAATTAAATTTAAAATTCAATACTATGTTTTTATCCTCTAAGAAAATGCTGGCTATAATACTTCTTTGTTTGGGAGTACATTCGATACACGCTCAACAAAAAGACGACAGCCAAAAATGTCGTTATACAAAAACTACTTATGGCTATTTGATGGTGATGCGCGAAGGCGATAATGTTTTGGACTTAATTGAAAATATGGTAAAAGAACAGCAAATTCCGTCGGCCAACTTTACCGGAATTGGTTTTGCGCAAGAAGTGACGTTTGGTTTTTATGATTTTAATCAAAAGAAATTTAATCCCAAAACGTTCCATAAAGTAGAGATGGGAAGTTTAACGGGTTCTATCGCCTGGAACGAAGGCAAACCATCGATACACATACACGGTGTTGCAACAGATGATAAGTTTGATGCTTATGGCGGACATATCCTTGACTTGAAAGTAGGAACGGGTTCTATGGAGGTTTATATTACCGTTAATAACGAAAAGCTGGAACGAAAAATAGAACAGCCTTTGAATGCTAATGTGTTGCAATTGCCTTGTTTAAAATGATATATTGTGCTTTTGAGATTTTAACCGCAAAGCACGCTAAGGGTTACGCAAAGTTCGCAAAGTTACACCCAAAGCTTTGCGAACTTTGTGTTTAGTAAAACCAAAGTAATAAAATCTTAGCGCGCTTTGCGGTTAAAAATAAGCAGCAAGAAATTACCATGAAATCAGGTATTGTTTTACGTATCGGACGTTACTAAATTTGTTGTTAATCAAAACGTATTATAATGAAAAACAACAACAATAGTAATCGATCTTTAGCAGTAAAATCATCATTTTTCAAAAATAAAGCCTCAAGATTAGTGCAGCAGCTGTTTTATGTATCAGCTTTTATCGTATTATTTTCAGCATGTTCGAGTGATGATGGAGGATCAGATGAAAATAAATCAGACTACTATTTTAGAGCAAGTGTAGCGGGTAGAAAAATAGATTTTCGTACTGCAAAATTTCAGGGAGGAGGCAACGACGATCGTTTTGAAATGATTGTAGTTGGCGGATTTGATGGACCGCATCCGACTAAAGTGGGTGAGCAATTACCGCCATCATTAGATTTTGAAATATGGAGAGTAGGTGGCAACATTACAGCAGGCACTTATTCAACACCTGCCGAGCTTGAAATGATGGGCCGATATGCCATTCAGACTAAAGACGGAACCATACTTTATAACACCGCTATAGGCGACGATCTTTTTACGGTAAAAATTGAATCGATCAGTAAAAAATGCATCAAAGGCACATTTGAGGGAACAGTTCGAAATGTGTCATCAGGTGAAACGATTAGTATTACCGAGGGTACTTTTAATCTTCCGTATGATGAGATTGTGAATCCTTAATCAGGTAATTGTAAAGATGCACTGTTCATAGTAAGAGCAATTCTGGCGCTTTTTATAAATTCTATTAATTCATATTGCTTTAATGCCACAATTAGATTATTAATTTCGTCTTCCTGTCCCGTGACTTCAAATATGGTGTAATCTTTTTCGATTGTTATATATCGGGCGTTGTATTTTCGAAACAATGCATCTGTATTTTCGGGATGGATTACGCTAGAGGTTTTGACTTTGAATAATGCCATTTGTTTCCAGACGATTTCTTCGTTTTTACTATAGTTACACTGAAAAACTTCAATAACTTTTTCGATTTGAAGCGCTACATTCCTGACGATTTCGAAAGTTTCGTTTAGAACAAGGGTAAAACGATACATTTTATCGATTTCACAGGCAGAAATATTCAGGCTTTCCAGAGTTATTTTTCGTCGGGAAAGTATCACGGCGATTTTATGTATTAATCCCATTTGGTCTTCTGTGTAAACGGTTAAAGTGTATTCTTTTTTCATTTGAATCTAGTTATTATTAGAGTTTATTGGTTTGATATTTTAATGCCTGCGTTTGTCGGAAATAAAAAAGCCTTTCTCATTTTGACTGAGAAAGGCTTTTTATTAGTACACAATAGAATCCTGTCCCGTCATAAAAGACGAATAATAATAATAATTGTGCTAATAATATTTTGTACTGAATTTTTCATGTTTATTTTAAATAAAAAAACCTCCCAAAGAGGGAGGTTTTAAATGTACCTATGTACTTATTTATATAACATCCCTGATCATTATCGAATGATAATAATGTTAATAATAGTGATGTTAATTAAGTTTTTCATTTTTCTTATTGATGAGCGACAAATGTATTGATTTTTATTCAACGGTTTACTTTGAAAGAAAAAAAATTAATAATCGAGCCATAATTTCAAAAAGGAAGCTTTTGTCCTGCTCACAATCACAGCTTCGTCCTTACTATGTTTGATTTTTAGTTTCAATTTGCCATTAAAATAGTTATCGATTTTTTCGATAGAATTTATATGTATAATATACTGACGATTCGCCCTGAAAAAACTTTTAGGATTTAGTTCCTGTTCGAGAGCTTCGAGGGTATGCGGTACGACAACTTCTTCGCCATTAAATAAATAGGCATAATTAATATTCAGGTTCGAGTAAAAACAGGCAATATCCTCTACATCAATTTTTCGATACCCATCTCTGTACGGTATAAGAAAACGGTTCCTGTATTCTTTGGGCTGCATATACGCGATTAGTTCTTCAATCTGAGAATTGGGTTTGAAAGATTGTTTTAAAGATTTTTCTAATTTTAGTATAGCCGCTTCGAGTTCGGTTTTTTCAATTGGTTTTAGTAAATAGTCGACACTATTGTATTTAAAAGCCTTAATGGCATATTCGTCATACGCTGTAGTAAATATAATAGGGCAGGTGACAGTTGCGAGATTAAAAATTTCAAAACTCAGTCCGTCTGCCAATTGCACATCCATAAGGATGAGATCGGGAGATTGGTTTTCGGATAACCAGGAAACGGTATTTTTAACACTCGCTAAAACCCCTACAATTTCGGCATCGGGTTTTATTTTAAGAATCAAACGTTTAATTCTTTCCGAGTTGAGTTTTTCATCCTCAAGGATTAATATTTTTTTTATTGTATTCATTTAATGAGTGGTACTTTTATGGTAAAAGTCTCCTTATTTTCTTCGATAGAAACTTTTCGGTCGCTTAATAAAGCATAACGATTGATAATATTTTTTAATCCGATTCGTGTTGAAGGTGCTTTTTTTATGAGCGGTAAAATAGTGTTCGATACTACGATCTCCTCATTGTCATTAGAATAAATCTTAACCTGCAACGGATTTTCTTCTTCGGTACGATTGTGTTTCAGGGCATTTTCGATAAAAAGCTGCAATGTAATGGGCGGGATCTGCATGCTCAGTTTCGATTTATCAATGTCAATATAAAAAGTACAGCCATCGCCCATACGGTTCTGAATCAGAAAAAGATAGGCTTCCAGAAACTGCAGTTCTTCCTGTAACGCAACCAGTTTCTTTCTGGAATTAATCAGTAGATACCTATAGACTTTTGCAAAATTTTCGGTGTATTCATGTCCTAACTGCTGATCTTTTAGTATCAATTCCGAAAGTACGCTTAGGTTATTAAAAACAAAATGTGGATCAAGCTGTAATTTAAGGGCTTGCAGTTCGATTTCGGCTGTTATTTGTTTACTCTCGGCTGCTTTTACTTTATATTCTGCCGCTTTTATAGTAGCATTCTTCCAGTTTTTCAGCAAAAAATCGCCTGTATTAAGCGCGCTTATCATTAAAGCCCATAATATGATCGAAATAATTGTATATAATGCTTCCCGCACACCTACTTTGACCGGTGGAGTAACCGTTAAATAATCGCCATAATTATAATAAATGGTGCTTAAAGAAATAATGATTAATAATGCTCCAAAGCTTTGAAATATAATTTGAATGATTAGGCGTTTTACAGGATTTACCATCCATGATATTTTCTTGTTTAAAACCCTGTCAATAAAAAGACTGACAATCAATATTATAGTGCAGAAAATAATATTAGTTAGTATATCCAGAAGCATCAAATGAGCGGGTAAGTTAAAATAATCCCGCCAATACGAAAATGGAAATAAAATAAAGAGGGTTGCGTAAGAGCCCAAGAATAAAAACGTGATCAGGAGCAGACTCTTTTGGTAGCTCTTTTTGACAGGATCGGTTATTTCTTCGGTATGATGCACGGGATTTGTTTTTACAGGAGATCAAAAGTTGTCTGATTCCTTTTTGAGTGTGCAAATAAAAGAATTTTGAAGGAGTTTTAAATCAAATAAGAAATTTTTTTGAGTGCCTGTGCTTTATTTTATGTTATCTAAAGGTACTGTATATAAGGGATTTTCGATAAAAAGAGTACTTGCATTTTGGTTCAATAACCCAAATCGACGATTCACTGGACAGATTCGTCACTTCACCTAATAAATTCCCTTGAAAAGACAAACCGACAATATTTTTGCACCATAATTATAACAAATAATCTTTAAAAAAATGAAAAAAACAATGGTAATGACACGAGAAGATTTCAAAACGATAAAATCGAATTCTCGTTTACGAAATTATAGCATGAATGCCTTAATGCTTCTTTTTATGGTGCTTTTTACTTCTATGGCTTCTGCACAAAAATCAAAGGTATTAGATGCCTTTTTTAAATACGGAATTGATTCCAGCGTCCTTAATCCCGAGAAAACAAAACGACCTGATAATTTTGCTTTTGATTTTAAACAAACGATAATCACGAGCGCCAGCGAAGCCGTAACAATTGCAAAATTCGATCCTTCTAATGCCGGAGTTGAACAATGGACTGTGGTTTCTATAGACGGAAAATCGCCTTCTAAGTCGGCAACAAATTCTTTTAGAAAAAATCAGAGTAAAGCTTCGTCAACGCCGCCTACAGATGATACAAGTTATAAAATTGAGAAAGAAACACCGGATCAATTGGTCATTAGTTATAAGGTTGAGACGGCTTCTCTTACCAAAGAAAATGCTTTTGTAAAAGATTGTAGATTTTATATGACCATCAATCTTAAAACCAAAAAGATGGAGCAAATACAAACGCTAAACGAAAAGCCGGTAAAAGTGAATATTCTTACTGCAGATAAATTTGATATTGTAGTGAAATACAAGTGGAACGATGAGGCAAGACAATATGTTCCTGTAAATGAAAACCTTAATATGGAAGCTAAATTTATAGGACAGGCCACTAATATAAAAACGATTACAGAATATTCAAATTACACGAAGAAATAATTTAAGAAACGGCAGTTTTTTTAGATCTGCCGTTTCTACACAAAACAGTAGTACGGGATCGTATTATTTTAAATTAAAAAGATATTAAAAAATGAAAAATTTTATTATAGCCACAGCTTTATTCATGTCTATATTCGGTTATAGCCAGATACATGTTGGCGTGAAAGGCGGTGTAAATATGAATAAACTCGATGGTAAAAACTTTGATAGTGATTTTGAGCTGGGTTATCAGCTGGGTGGTTTCGCTTACTACAATTTTACGGATTTTGTAGGGCTTCAGGGAGAAGTATTATTCAATCAGACGAATACCAAAATAATAGATAATTATAAAGATATTTTTAATAATGCTTTCAAAAAAGACAAAACGCTAAACTATATAAGTGTGCCTGTATTGCTGCGTTTAAACGGTGAAGGATTAATTACTGTTGTAGCGGGTCCGCAGTTTAGTTTTCTGGCCAGTGGTAATGAAACAGTTTTAAATAATAGTAAAAAACTATTCAAAAAAACTGATTTTGCCTTTGTTGCCGGAGCCGAGGTCAATATAAGACCGGTGACGATTTATGCAAGATATGTTTGGGGATTTTCTGATGTGAGTGACTTTGGCGCAAAGGCAAACAGTCATCAGATTCAGGCAGGATTGTCTCTTCGTTTGCTTTAGTACAATGGATTTTTATAAAATACTAAAAGGCCTGCTTATCACTTTAGCAATCTTGTTTATCTCCTTATGTGTTGTAATTAGTATCGCAATTACTTTTGTTTTAAAGGCAAGAACAGAATTGAACGAAAAGATAAATAGTAGTTTAGGTATTGAAAAATGATGATTGGGTTGGCTAAAAAGTAAAAACTTTTTATTGGTCGTACAAAATGAACTTGTTTAGTTCGAAATAAAAAGTCCTCGGTAAATCTATATTTACTGAGGACTTTTTTTGATTCCTTATAATGGTGAAAATTAGAACGCCTGCGCAAAGCTGATGGTCAGGCGTGTCCCGTTTTCTTTTACATAATTCATACTATTAGACTGCCATTGCGAAATAACAGAATAATAGTCTTTGTTGAATAAGTTTTCGACTCCGAAACGAATGGTGCTTTTTTCTTTGAAAGTATAACTCGAAGAAAGATTAAAAGCCGTAAAAGATTTTATAGGCCCTGTTCCGTAAGTATAAGCACCATTTACAGGTTCGAATTTATCCCTGCCTGATGTATTGATCATTTGCAGGAAAACCGACCAGTTTTCTAAAGGTCTAAAAACGGTATAAGCGGTTAGTTTTGGCGGATTGATTCGGTCACCTCCTAAATATACTTTTTTGTCTGTAAGTTCACGTTTCCCTTCTGTAAAAGAATAATTTGCTCCAATATCGATTTTAGAATGAAGACGGTATTTTGCTGATACTTCAAAACCATAAATTTTTTCAGGCGAACGTGAAATCTGTGGATTACCGTCAATGTAAACGTAAGAAGCCCCTAGTTTAGAAGTACTGTAATACACAGCACCTTCATAAGAAAGCTTATCTAAAGCTCCTGAAAATCCAAATTCGTAATTATTGGCCGTAACTGCTTTTATCGAAGTATTGTTTACCGTATTTTCTTTGGCAGCACGAAGTACCAAACCTAAATCGGCAACGCTAAAACTCTGGGAGAAACTTACAAAAGGTTTAAACAAAGACCATTTTGTATAACGCAATCCGACATTGAACATTAGCGCATTAAAATCAAGAGCTCCGCCATTTACAGCAATGCCGCCGCCTACGTAAGTTCCGTTTACATAATTACGAATACCAATAGTTGTATAATCCGGAACATCGATATTTACATTTTCGAGTCTTAAACCCGTTTTTAAGACCAGATTTGGTCCAAACATATTTTTAAGCTGAAAATAAGGCGCTAAATTCGTCATATTCATTTCAGGAATTACTAATCTTCCATCAGTAAGATGTGTATCTGTTATATCCGAAAGAATATCCAATCCGTATGTTATATTACCTGATATCAGAGAACTAAATTCGTATGGCGTGTTCAAATTTAAACGAAAACCAAGCTTCTTACTTTGTGTAGCCGGTTGTCCGTTATTTTCAAAAAAGTCACTGTAGTTAATTAGCGTAAGGTAATCCTGAAAGTAAAGCGTAGCATTAACATCAGTATTTCCAATTAAATTTTTGCCGGTATAACTCAAACTGGCGTTATGGTTATAAGGTGTTCCTTCAGGAACTCCCGGGCGTTGTCCTTTTATTCCCGTAGTTGGCGAATCAAAATTACCATAAACTCCCGCTTTTGCAATATAATCAGTATGCTGCGTACTATTAAAATAATTGTACATTAACTCTATACGATTGTTTGTATTGATATCGTAACCAATTTTTGCGTAAGCATTCCAGTTTCTAAGATCATTCATTCCGTATTCCGGAGAAAGTACGCGTCCTTTGGCGTCGCGATACAATCCTGTTTCTTCATAACGTCCGCTTACCACATAATCGATCTTATTTACTTTTCCGGTAAATAACTGAGATACAAAGAAACCCGCTGTTCCTTTAGGTTTTACAAGAGAGAAATTAGTTCCCGCCTCTGTAGATCCACTTATTGCTTTGTCAACATTTGCTTTTTTGGTAATATAATTTATCAAACCGCCATCTGCGCCATTACCATAAATTGCGGTTGCTCCCTTAATTACTTCTAAACGGTCTAAAACAGTAGGATCAAGAGATCGCATATCTTTGGCACCATCTCTAAGCGGTGTCGATTGAGGAATTCCGTCGATCATAATCAACACGCGTCGGCCTCGTAAAGTCTGACCTAAATTTTGAGTTCTGTTAGTCGAAAAACCCAGACCAGGTACAGATGCGCCCAGGATATCGCTAAGATTAGAACTTATATTAAGTTGTTGCTGTAATTGTTTTTTAGATAATGTAGTAACCGATGAAGGGACTTCGTTTAAAATTTCCGGCTGTCTGGATGCAGAAACTACTATTTCTTTTAATTCATTATCAGTGCCCGAATGATCCGGTAAGATTGTATCCTGGCTTTTGATGTTTTGATCTTTTGTAGTAGTTGTATTTGTTTTGGAAACTTGCTGTGCAGAAATCGAACTTATCATAAATAGCATGAAAAGTAAGGGGGATATTTTTATCATTTCTTATTTAGATTTAATTTAAATAATCGCAAATATAGAAAATGAAACAAGAAACAAACGCTGCAAATTATCACTTTATGTGGTAGAGAAACTCAATTACACCTGATTGTGTTGATAACTAGTAAGATACGGATTTAAATAATTTCTTTAATTTTTGATTATTTTTTTTATTGAAATTAGTATCGAATGCTAACCGTAAAAAACAATCATTATAATTTTTGATAAAAGTTAAGAATCAAAAAACAACTATGAGTTGATTTTTTATAGATTTGTAAACTATATATTCGCCAAAAAAACATTGGGGAAACAATTATAAAATCTAAAGACAATGAAATTAGTTACTTCAACATTTTTATTTTTCATTTTTATTTGTTCTGCTTCTTATGCACAATTGAGTTCAGATCAAATATTTGAAAGCTTTAAACAAGGAGAACGCACCAACTGTTCATCAATTGCTTTTATCAAGGCTTCTTTGAATGTTTATGGATTAGACAATCTTTTTGTAACCGAAAAAATAAACGATAATTTACAAAGGATAACGCTAAAAAACGATGCCTCATTTGAGCTGAATAGTGACGAAATAAATAAAGCCAAAATATCTGCGGGTTTTATATTTATCAAAGACAATTGCGAGAGCGAAAAAATAACAGATTACGCTGTATTGACTTATGCAGTAATGGCAAAATACAAACAGATAATTGATAAGGAAGCTACTTTTGACAGGGCATTAGAAGATTTAGAAGATGGTGCAGTTTATACCCCAACCATCTATAAATATTTAGGATTTAAACTGGGCAAACAAATACAAAAGCTAAAGCGACAATCAGGCAGTGAATTTTGCGGTGTTGTGGCATGGTCAAAGGTGCATGCAGTTTTTGTGTGCGAAGAATTCATGGATTATTATGGCAACAAAAAAAGTATCTGGATTAAATATCCGGGACGTTTTAGAATAATCAAGTCATAAAAATTAACAGCAATAAGGCTAAAATTTCAGCATCTCACAAAAAATAATTAAATAGTTAGAATAGAGATCGATATAGTAAGAAATTACAACTATTAAATAAAAAAAGAAATTAATAAAGTTGTATTTTAAGTTAATTTATATATTTTTGTTTTTATCAACAACCAATTACATTTATACAATGAAGAGAAAAATTACTTTATTACTATGCGTACTTTTCTTCTTGACAACCGGTGCAATTTCTGCACAGGCAAAAAACGCCCCAAGAAGTATTATTAGCACAACAGCCTTAATCCGTAAATACCATGATCAGAAAGAATTAAGCGGTATGCAAAAGGGAGAACTTCTGGAACTATACATCGAGCGTATTAAAGTTTTAGTAAAAACCCTACCTTACATCGCTTTGGTTACTAAGCCAGGTGTTACTATGGCCGATTTAGGTATTCCAGACGATGGAGTTCATAAAAAAATATTAGAAAACCAGGCACTTGGTACTACAACTTTCCTGGATACTACAGTAGAGTTTCAAAGAAAAATGATGCCATACTCAGACAAAGGAAATCTTGTTGCGGCAATCTTATTTTACG
Source organism: Flavobacterium sp. SLB02 (assembly GCF_009664855.1). Lineage (GTDB taxonomy): Bacteria > Bacteroidota > Bacteroidia > Flavobacteriales > Flavobacteriaceae > Flavobacterium. The sequence continues at coordinate 2,527,012 of NZ_CP045928.1, read as the reverse complement.
AAAACACATTAAAATCTTTACACGAGTTCAATGAATTGAACGAAATGTAATTTATAATTTTAGAGCAAAAAAAAGTTTATACTGAAAAGTATAAACTTTTTTTTTGCCTAAAAACCAGTTTCTTTATTTATGCTGGTTCATTTCTTTGCAACTAATTATCCCTGGCAATACAAATACTTAATTAAGTTTCAGGATCATTAGTTTCTATTTTACTTCTTTCGATAAAGACGCTTTTCTCTTTCTTAAAATTATTGTTATGCTTCTTTTAAGCATAGTTCGTTAGTGTCTGTAGTTTTATTTCATTTTAGATTGGATTTTTCATCATCTAAAAACTTTTTTTAACACTTTTTCAGGTAGTAAGAACCTCTGGTAATAATCATTAGAAAAGTTACTTTTTCAATTTTGATGCTATCTGTTTTAGAAAAATTCCTACACGCAATAAAAAAGACTAAACCGTTTAACTGTTTTGTTTTTAGTGCTTTAAAAATGATACTCAATTTAATTAACATTTTTTTTTCAAAAAATTCGGTTAAAATTTTGGAACTAATATTTTTAATTTACCTTTGTTCTATCGATTTAGTAGAATTTATAGTAAAATAAGGCTTTAACAGTAATTTACGTAGTTTTCTTAGAAATATCAGAGTTTAATTTCTGCACTAAAATCTTATAAGTCTCACACAAATAATAGTAATCAAAAAAAAAATAAAAATGAAAAGACGAATGCATAGCTGAAAAAAAAAGACCATTTCTGTTGCAGCAGAAATGGTGAAGCTTAAAGAAATTGTACATCTCTATAAGGAAGCAGGAGTGGAGTAAATCTGTCCTTGACTTTCTTATTTATTAAACTAAAACAAAGTAATGAAAAAAAAATTAAATAGATATGCATATTTATGCATTTTGTTGATTTCCATAGGGGTTAAAGCACAAGAGACCAAGCCGTTAATTCAATCTAAACTTGAAGGAATCGTAGTTGATGCTGTTACAAAAGAACCAGTGATAGGCGCTTCGATAAACATTAAAGGTACTACACACGGAGCTGTAACAGATTTTGATGGAAAATTTTATTTCCAAACAGGACAAAAACTTCCTTACACACTAATCGTAAGTTATTTAGGATACAAAAAAACCGAAGTAGTAGTTACTGCCAATCCGGTTACTGTTAGTATCGAGCAGGAACAAAATGCGTTGTCTGAAGTAGTGGTAACTGCATTAGGTATTACAAAAGAAAAGAAATCTTTAGGATATACCACTCAGGCACTTAAAGGCAAGGAATTATCAGATACAAAAGAAACGAATTTTTTAAATAGTCTTAGCGGTAAATTAGCCGGTGTACGTATCACGAATTCTCAGGGAGATATGGGATCGTCACGTATTATTATTCGTGGAGAAACTTCAATTTCAGGAAATAACCAACCGTTATTTGTGGTTGATGGTATTCCGGTAGATAACTCGCAGTTGAACTCTGCTGGGGGAGCTGCGGCTTCTCGTGATTTTAGAAATGCAGTTTCTGATTTGAATCCTAACGATATTGAAACATTAACAGTACTAAAAGGACCAAATGCTGCAGCTCTTTACGGATCACGTGCTGCGCATGGTGTGGTACTTATTACAACAAAATCAGGCAGAAGTCAGCAAGGACTTGGTATCACTGTTAGTTCTGGTATAACCATTTCTCAGGTGGCTACTTTACCAAGTTTTCAAAACTCATTTGGACAGGGATCAAACGGAAAGTTTAGCTATGTAGATGGTAAAGGTGGCGGAGTGAACGATGGAGTTGATGAAAGTTGGGGGCCTAAACTAGACGGACGTCTTATTCCTCAGTTTTATTCTAAAGGTGTAGCGGTTCCTTTTGTGGCGCATCCGGATAACGTGAAAAACTTCTTTAATACAGGACTTACTTACGATAATAGTATCTCTATTGCAAAATCAGATGATAAATCAGATTTTCGTTTGGGAGTAAATAATCAAAAACAATTAGGAACAGTGCCTAATAGTGAAATAAACAAAACTAACTTTACGGTTAACACTAATTACCAATTATCTAAAAACATAAAAGTAGGGGTAACGGCGAATTATATCGTGACAACTGCGCCAACTTTGCCGGGTGGACCAACAGGTAACCGTGCAGCGGGTGTAATGCTTCAGTTTCTTTGGTTCGGACGTCAGGTAGATACTGATGAATTGCGTAATAACAGAGATGTTAACTGGAATAACAGTTACTATAGTAATCCTTATTGGAATGCATATTACAATACTACAAGCCAACAACGTAACCGTTTTATAGGAGATATCCATTTAGAAGCAAAAATTATCGACGGGCTTACTTTTAGATTCCGTACTGCCGTTGATTATTATAATGATCGCAGAAAATACCAGATTAAATATGGTACAAACGGAACTCCTTTTGGTTCGTATGCTGAAGATGCTTACACTGTAGATGAAAGAAATACAGAAGGTATTTTTCAATATGTTAAAAAAATAAACGATGATTTTAGTATAGATGCTCTTGCCGGATTCAATGAACGTAATCATAGCGATGCAAACAATTATCAAAAAGCACCTCGTCTTGCCGTACCTGATTTATACACATTGACTAATTCGCGCGATCCTTTAACGTCATCGAATGTATTCTCAGAATTAAAAGTATACAGTGTCTATGCATCGGCACAATTAGGATATAAAAATTATGCGTTTTTGAACGTAACAGGACGTAATGACTGGTCATCAACATTACCAAGCAGTAACCGTTCTTATTTTTATCCTTCTGTTAGTGGAAGTTTAGTAGTATCTGATGCCTTGAATTTGAAAAGCAATACACTTGATTTCTTAAAATTACGTGGAGGCTGGTCTGAAGTAGGTAACGATGCAGATCCATATCAATTGAATACAGTTTATAATTTTCAGGCTGCATTTGACGGAAATCCAATTCAGACTTCTTCTAAAAAGAAACTTAACGAGAACCTGAAACCGGAAACAACCCGTTCTACTGAATTAGGTTTAGAATCTTCTTTCTGGAAAAACAGATTGCATTTTGATTTTGCTTATTATAACACGAACAGTTTCGACCAGATTCTGGAAATAAAAACAACTACAGCGAGTGGTTATGATTCACAATTAATCAACGCAGGTAAAATAAACAACCGTGGTATCGAAATTCAATTGGATGGAACACCTGTTCAAACAGAGGATTTCAAATGGAATGTGGGTGTGAATTATGCAAAGAATACAAGCAAAGTACAGGTTCTTGACTATGACAGACTGATTAAAAACTATACCATTGCAAGTTCAGGTGGTGTTGATGTGCTGGCTTCTGTAGGACAAGCTTATGGGGCGCTTTATGGAACAGCTTATCTACGTGATGCAAACGGAAATATAGTTGTAGGTGCGAACGGATTACCAAAAGCTGATCCGCAAAAGAAAGTATTAGGACATTATACTCCGGACTATTTAGGTGGTATCACAAACACGTTATCGTACAAGAATTTTGAATTTTCGTTCCTTGTTGATGCGAATGTAGGTGGAGAAATTTTTTCAGGAACGAACAGAACAGGTACTTATACAGGTGTATTAGCTCAAACGCTTCCGGGTCGTGATGCAGCAAATGGGGGATTAAATTACTATGAAGTAACTACAGGTGCAGGAAAAGTAAAAACCTTATTACCAGCTGGTGCAACTGCTCCTGCAGGCGCAATAGTATATGATGATGGTATGATCTTTAAAGGAGTATACGATGACGGAACTCCTAATACTCAGGTTTTAAGTGCGCAGGAATATTACAAAGCATCATATAACATTAGTGAAGCTTATATCTACAGTTCGACTTTTGTAAAATTAAGAGAAGTAAAACTTAGTTACAATTTTGATAGAAAATTTATCAAGAAACTTGGTTTCCAGGCTGCAAGTATCACTGCTACTGGTCGTAACTTGTTTTTTATCTACAAAGATGCACCAAATATCGATCCTGAAACGGCTTTTAATACCGGAAACGGACAAGGATTGGAGAGTTTATCTTTGCCAACTACCAGAAGTTTTAGCCTTAATGTTAATCTTAAATTTTAAAAAAACGAAATCATGCTAAAAAAACTATCATATATAACGCTATTTGCATTGACATTGGTCTCTTGTAGCGACACTCTGGATGATGTCAATAAAAATCCAAATGCAACCGAAACTCCATTAGCTCCTTACCTGTTAACAGGATCATTAAAACAGGGCGCTGACCTATATTGGGGTGCCGATAATAACTTTAACTCGTCTTTGTTATTTGTTCAGCATTGGGCTAAAATTCAATATACTGAACCGGACAGATACGATGTGTCTAATACATCTTTCACCACATTGTGGAATACAGGTTATGCGACCTTAATTACAGATTTGAACACGATAATTAATTTTCCGGCAGATCAGGCCAATTCAAATTATAAAGGAATTGCGCTTACATTGCGTTCATGGACATTTTTATTGCTGACAGATGCTTACGGAAGCATTCCTTATAAAGAAGCAGGACAAAAAATAACACCATCATATGATCCTCAGTGGGATGTATATGCAGGATTACTTGAAGATCTGAAAAAAGCTCAGTCTTTGTTAGGTACATCCAATGGTGCAGTAACGGGGGATTTAGTTTATAAAGGAGACATCACAAAATGGAAAAAGTTTGTAAACTCACTTCGCTTGCGTATAGCGTTGAGAATTTCTGACCAGGAATCTGCTTTAGCAAAACAAGCTGCTATCGATGCTACAACAGATGTTGCTGGAGTACTTAGCAGTAATAGCGATACTTTCAAGTTTACCTACATCAGTTCACCACAGCAAAATCCGGCTTCGGCTTGGTTTGAAACGAGAGATGATTTCCGTATTTCAAAAACTATGGTTGACAAGTTATATGAGTTAGCAGATCCGCGTTTACCTGTTTTTGCGCAGTTGCCATCAGATCAAACTGTAGGTAAATATGTAGGAGGTGGCAATGGTTTGTCAAACAGTGATGCTAATGATCAGGGTTTTGCTAAAACATCAAAACCAGGTACTTACTTCCTGACGTCGACATCTCCGGCTGTCATCGCTTCTTATTCTGAAACATTGTTTAATCTTTCTGAAGCAGTAGCTCGTGGTTATATTGCAGGAGATGCAGAACAATTGTATAAAAATGCAATCACGGCATCTTTAAATCAGTTTGGTATTACAGATGCAACGGTTATTGCTAATTACCTTAATCAGCCAATTGTAAAGTACGATGCAACAAACTATGCAAAATCGATTGGTACGCAAAAGTGGATTGCATTCTACGGTCAGGGACTTGATGCTTTTGCAGAATGGAGAAGACTGGATTATCCGGTATTGAAAGCGGGTCCGGCTACAGTTTTAGACGGAAAAATCCCTTCGCGTTTTTTCTATCCTGGTACAGAGCAATCATTAAACGGTGATAATTATAACGCTGCAGTAGCGGGTCAGGGAAAAGATTTGCTTACCAGCAAACTATGGTTTGATAAAAAATAAGTTATTATATCCTTATAAAAATAGAAACCTCCAAAGTAATTTTAACTTTGGAGGTTTTTTTATAAAAAGCAGTTCGTAATTCCTTACGCTTTCAAAAATTCTAAAATATCTTTATTAATAGTATCTGCTTCTGTTGTTGGCATACCATGAGGGAATCCAGGATACGAAATCAGTTTTCCGTTTTTCAACAATTTTGCAGCCTTAGGTGCTTGATTGTAAGGTACTATTTGGTCATCTTCTCCATGCAAAACAAGAACCGGAATTTCTAAACTCTTAAGATCTTCGGTAAAATCTGATTCAGAGAAAGCTTTTATACCTTCATAATGCGCCAATACAGAACCCATCATTCCCTGACGCCACCAGTTGTGTTTTATTCCTTCCTGAACAGTTTTTCCTTCGCGGTTCCATCCGTAAAACGGAATGGGGAAGTCATAAAAATATTGCGCTCTGTTAAATCCGGTACCTTCTCTTATTTCATCAAAAACAGACAATGGAACACCATCAGGATTTGTTTCATTTTTTATCATTATTGGCGTTACGGCACTAATGATAATTGCTTTGGCAACGCGGGCTTTTCCGTATTTTGCTGCGTAACGTATTACTTCTCCGCCACCTGTAGAGTGGCCAATATGAATTGCATCTTTTAAATCCAGAGCGGCAGTCAATTCAGCTACATCTGCAGCATAAGTTTCCATATTATTTCCTTCTGAACTCTGACCGGAACGACCATGTCCGCGTCTGTCATGCGCAATAACGCGATATCCCTGTTTCAGGAAAAACATCATTTGTGCATCCCAATCATCAGCAGATAAAGGCCATCCGTGATGAAAAACTATTGGTTGTCCTGTTCCCCAATCCTTGTAATAAATTTCTGTTCCGTCTTTAACTGTAATTGTACTCATCTTATTTTGGTTTTAGATTAATATATTTTAATTCAATCTAAGTTTTTGCTCTTTTTATTTTGACTTAGATTTCTTGTACAAATTTATATAGGATGTAAAGACCTATCCGTTAATCTAGATTAAGTAATGACGTTCTCAAAATTAAATTACATCTAAAGAAGTAAATAGTGATTGATTTTTTTGTCTTTCAAATTTAATTATATTTTTGTAATTATCTGTAAATTATGTGATTACAAATTTATTTAAATGTGAAATATTTTTTAAGAGCTTTGTTACAGGAATTAATTCAAAAAAAAGCACATAGAAACATAGATTTTTTATCTGAAAGACAAAAAGAAATACATTTTTTAGATAGCAAGTTATGTTCATTAAAAAAAAGTGAAACGCCTTTTTTGAAGTTCTAAAAGCTATGTTTCTATGTGTTAAAAATAATTATACCGTATGAGTTATAATATTATTTTTCTAAAATTTCTTTTCTAAAAATAACGCCCCAGTTTAGGATTTCGTCTAATAATTTCCTCATTGTCAAACCTAAAGGCGTAAGCGAATATTCTACTGTTACCGGCATACTGTCATAAAGCGTACGCGTAATAATTTTATTTGTTTCTAAAGCTTTTAGTTCCTGCGACAGCATTTTTGGGGAAATATCAGCAATATCTCTTTGTATTTCTCCAAAGCGTTTGTTGCCATGAGTTAATGAAATAATAATTGGCAAACGCCATTTTCCCTGAATTACTTCTAAAGCATCCCTTGCAACCAGTAATCGATATTGGCAAACATCATCTTTTTGACTCATAATTATTAGATTTTAAAAACATGTACTTACGCGAAGGTAACTACTTACTCAAGGGTAACTACTATATTTTGTATAGCAAATCTACATAATTTTGTCCTGATAATAAATAGTAAAAAAAAAAATTAGGACAAACAAAACCACTTGGGTAATAGACCCATTGCACTCCGAAGTTTTCTTTAAAATTAAACACTTAGTTATTTCTACTGTAACAGGTTCATTCAGAAAATTTGAAGGAAATATAATTACTGATGGTACAGATTTTAGCAATGCAAAAGTAGCAATCGCCATCGACGTAAAAAGCATCGATACCAATCAGCCGCAACGTGATGAACATTTACAAAACGGAGACTTTTTTGATGCGGATACTTACCCGAAAATTACTTTTGAGTCTACTTCGTTTGTAAACACCGGAGGTAATGATTATAAAATGACTGGAAATCTAACCTTGAAAGGTGTAACTAAATCAATTGAATTAAAGGTAGAATACGGCGGAACTGAAAAAGATGGGCAAGGCAATATAAAACACGGCTTTGAAGTAATCGGGATAGTGAATCGAAAAGAATTTGGAATGACATGGAACAAAATGACAGATTCCGGAGGCCTTGGATTAGGTGAAGATGTTAAATTGATCGGAAACATTCAGGTCAGTCAGTTAGCTGAATAAACTGCAACTTTTAGAATTTATTGAATTACACAAGCAAAAAGAATAAAGACCTTTTTACTTGTGTTTTTTGTTTAGATTATATACTTAAGACAAAGCAAAAAAACTTTGCGACCCTGCGTCTTTGCGAGATTATTTTACTCCAATAAAATATCGTCAGATGGTAAAATTATCCCCAACAATTTAAAATCTAAAATCTAAAATCAGCAATCTAAAATTAAAAACTAATCCTCTATCTTTGAAAAAGTAAAACAAACTATGGAAAAGCTGAGAAAACATATTGAAGAAATAATACCTGTTACTGACGAGGAATTTGAGTCTATCAAACCCTTTTTTACGATAAGAAGAGTATTAAAAAATCAATATCTTATTCAGCAAGGCGATGATGCAAAATATGAATACATCATTATGAGCGGAATTTTCAGGGTTTTTTATCTGGATGAAGACGGCAAAGAACACATCGTGCAATTTGCTACAGAAAACTGGTGGATGTCTGATTACATCGCCTACTTCAATCAAAAACAAGCCAATATGTATGTGGTTTGTATGGAACCCGGAGAAGTTTTGTGCCTGACACTTGAGGGCAGGGAACAACTCTCGGTTACATTGCACAAAATGGAACACTTTTTTAGAATAAAGCTTACCAAAGGTTTTATTGCGCTTCAGCAAAGAGTGATTTCATTACTATCTAATAATCCGCAGCAGCGATACAAAGAATTTGCAGAGCTTTATCCTAATCTCATGCAAAAAATCCCCAAAAAATATATTGCAGAATATCTCGGGGTAAGCCGCGAAACCCTCAGCAGGCTTTACTCCGGCAATAAATAATATACCTGTTTAACTTAAAGTGTGATTCTCGTCACACTTTTTTTGTGACTTTGCTCCTCGTATTGAGGAGTAGAGCCGGCATAAATTTGCCCTATAAATAATTCATAACAACCTAAAAAATTATAGCCATGAAAAAATTGATGATCCTAACAGCAGCACTTGCCTTTTTTTCTTCTTATGCACAAAATCAAAAAGAGAACAAAGCAGTAAAACAAAACACAACTTCTAAAAATGAAACAAAAATGAGCAAGAAAATTTTAATTATTGTATCCAATGCCAATGCCATTGGACCAAACAACAGAAGAACAGGAACATTTCTTCCTGAAGTAGCGCATCCTTATGCAGAATTCGAAAAAGCAAATTACCAGATTGATTTTGCGAGCTTAACCGGAGATACGCCTTATTTAGATGCTCTTAGTTTAGCAAATGATCCTGCAAATCTGGCATTTCTAACAGGAAAAGGATGGGAAACAATGCAAAAAGCCGTTAAACTATCGACTGTAGATGTCACTAACTACGATGCCGTTTTTGTACCAGGCGGATTAGCACCAATGGTCGATATGCCGGAAAATGAGTTGCTGAAAAAAGTAATTAAAGAAACCTACGAACGAAATGCAGTTGTGGGGGCAGTGTGTCATGGTCCGGTTTCTTTATTGAATGTAAAACTAAGTAACGGAACTTATCTGGTAAAAGGTAAAAACATTACCTCTTTTACAGATGAAGAAGAAAGAGGTTACGCCATTGCAGATGTGCCTTTTTTATTAGAAACTGCACTAACCAAACAGGGAGCAAAATTTCACGCTGCCGCAAATTGGTCTGCGCACAGTATTGCAGATGGTAATTTGGTTACAGGACAAAATCCGGCTTCTGCAAAAGGAGTGGCAGAAAAGATGATTGTTATTTTAGAATCTAAAAAGTAATTATAATCTAATAACCATAATCTTGTCATTTCGAGGAACGAGAAATCACACAAGAAATGCCGTCCATAATCTTGCCAATCTTTGTCGAGTTACTAACGGAGATTGCTTAGCCAGTTGGCTGTTGCTCGTGTCCTCGTTGCTCGGGATGACAAGATGAGGGCTACTATTTCTGGAATTAAAAAAACATATTAATTAAAAAAAATATAAAAATGGAAAATCAAAATCCAGTTCATGTTTTTGCAACGTGGAAAGTTAAAGAAGGTCAGATTGAAAACGTTTTAAATTTACTAAAAACAGTACATGACGAAAGCGTTCAGGAAAAAGGAAATCTGTTTTATACCGTTCATCAAAGTAATTCAGATTTAAATACGATACTGTTATTTGAGGGATATACCAGCGAAGCTGCTGTAACAACGCATCGAAATTCATCCTATTTTCAGGAGATTGTTTTGGGACAAATTGTGCCTTTATTAGAAAGTAGGGAGATTATGTTGGCTACGCCTTTGGATTATTTAAAAAAGTAAGGATTTTAAATAGCAACAAAACTTATGCAAAAAAAAGTAACAGCTTAAGCTGTTACTTTTTCTATTAATTCGTCAACGCAACATATTGATAAAGCCTTTTTGGGTTTTCGGCCTCATTGATTAAGTAGTCAGCAACATCGGCTCTTGAAATCTTGCCCACTTTAATTCCTTTCTTAAGTCCGCTTATGGCTTTATAAGCCAAATTTGCATCATGATTAGTAAGCATTCCGGGCCTTATGATTTCCCATTTTAGAGCACTGTTTGTAATTATTTCTTCCATTTTTGTTTTGTTGATATATTGGTCTTTCAGGAATAAAGAAATCACGGTTTTCATAAAAAAGCTTAAGTATCTTTTACTTTCCCCGGCTCCAAAACCTGTTATTACTAAAACGGGTGAAGAGAAATTTAAATCTTGGGTGACCTGTAGCAAAGTACTTGCAATATCAGAAAATAGGGTAGTTGCTTTTTTATTTTTTGTTCCAACAGTAATAAGTACAGCATCAGAAACTTTTATGGCATTTTTTAAATCTACGGGTGATGTAGCGCTGCCGTTTATTTTGATGAGATTGGGATGATTCGGGATCTGATTCGTGTTTGTTGACAAAGCTGTTACGGTATGTCCTTTTTTGAGTGCTTGCGTTACAGATTGCAGTCCAATTCCGGCTCCGGCTCCTATGATTGCTATGTTCATTTTAGTTTGTTTATTTAATTTGTAGATATTTTTCAGCAGTTTTTTTCGGTGCCACCAATAAACTTTCGCTTCCCCATTTCCATGCATTTCCGGCTGTTGTGAAGATTTCAGCACCAGCTTCTTTCGCAATAAGTAATCCGGCAATCCAATTATAAGTATCAAGATCTTCCTGAACAAATAAATCAATTCTTCCTGCGCCAACATAAGCTAATTGCAGTCCGTGTGGTCCATAATTTCTAACTATTCCGTAATTGCGGATAAGTTTTGTAATGGTAGCGCCAATTTTTTCGTTTAAATCATTATCTGATTTATCCTGATGACCATATTCAAAAACAGTAAGCATAATAGCCGGATCTGTTTTACGGCTAAGTTCCAGTAATTTGCCATTCATAAAAGCGCCTTCACCATCTTTTGCCCAAAACATTTCATTGGCTAAAGGATCAAAAATTACAGAAAAGAAAGGTTTTCCATCCCGAATAAGCGCCAGATTGATCGTCCATCCTGCAATATACTGAAGATACTGAATAGCGCCATCCATGGCGTCGCAAAGCCAGTATTCCTGATCTTCGGCTGGTTTTCTTTGCGAATTGGTATCAAACTCATCGCCAATATGCCAGTGTGTATTGGGGAATTCTGCAGATAGATCTTCTTTTAAAGAGGTTAGGCACAAGGTGTCGATATCTTCTAATTGTTTCAAAAGCGTATCCATAGTTTGCGGAATAGCATTTTGCTTATAGTCTTTTAAAAAGACGTTCCCCACTTTTCGTACTGCATCGAGTATGATGGGAATATTAATTTCGTTTTGCATATCAATTAATGTATTAATTACACTGCAAAACTAATGGTGGTATGAGGTTTTAATGTAGTTGGAATGAAGGGAAGGATAGTTCTAATCACGGAATTTTTTCCGAAACTCAAGAGGAGTGAGGCTGGTTACTTTTTTAAATAGTTTTCCAAAATAAACAGCTTCGTCGTAACCCACCTCATAAGCAATTTCCTTGACGCTATTATCTGTAAAATACAGCAATCTTTTGGCTTCCATAACAGAGGCTTCCTGAATATGTACAGACACCGGACTTCCGGTTAATGATTTTACAGTGTCATTTAAATGTGCTACCGAAATAGAAAGTGCCGATGCATATTGAGCGGGCTGTTTCCAGGTTTTGAAATGCTCTTTAGTTAAGTTTATAAAAGATTCCTTAATGATAATACTTCTGTTTTCCTTTGTTTTATCAATCGCTGCAGCAGCAACTATTTCGCCCGCTATTAGACTTAAAAGTGCATGTAATAAGGAATGAATACTTTTTTGGCTATAAGAATTTGTGTTTTCTAATTGTACTTTTTCAATTAAATCCATCAGAATATGAAGCTGTTCCCCAAATTTAGATTCTGCCTGAAGCAAAAAAGGATTACTAATTTTATTTTCTAAAAGCTGTAATACCTCTTTACTCACCAGCGCAGGATCAAAACTAATCATCCATCCTTTCGGATTTTCTACTGCTATAATATGATGTACCTGTTCAGGAAAGATACAAATCAAGGCAGGCGCAGTAAATTCAATATTTTTGAAATCAATATTCAATCGAAATGTTCCGTTTACAGCAAACATCAACTGGCAATGATTGTCCCTGTGTGGCTTCGAGATATCGTGTTTTTCAACATCCTGATCTTCCATATTAACAATAATAATTCCTGCCTTTGCAAGAGGCGAAAGTTCAAATTGTTTGATAATATGGTTTTTGTTTTTCAAGATGATAAGATACTTTAAAAATGTAATTGAAGGTTTGTCTACAAAAATAGACACTAAATTTTACATATCCGGGAATATAAAAAGTCAAATTTCATTACAAAAGCAGACTTTTTATTTTAATAGTTTTTTTACCATTTCAATCTGGTCTGTAGTAACATTGTTTTTATTATAAGCCAGATAGATCGTATTTTGAGTAGGGTTAACGCCTTTCCATATTTCTTTAATATGGTTTTGCTCAATATCATCCTGAACTAAATAATCGGCAGCAATTGTAATTCCCGAACCAAAACAAATTCCTTTTAGAATCGAATTATAATCAGGAATAACAAAACGTGGTTTTATGGTAGGACGCTTTTTAAAATTCTCCAGCCAAAATCGTCTAATGATAGCCAGATCACTACTATACGCATACCAATCCTGATCGCAAAGCCATTTTTCGGCCTTATCCAATTCATTATTTATTATAAAATGGTAAAATTCAGCAGTATCGAATTCTTTATTGCCAACAAGAAGCAAATTGACAGCAAGAATAGGTTCGTAAACAATGTCTTTCTCGTCATTGCGATTTGAAGTGATGACAAAATACAGCTTTCCTGAATTTAATTTTTGCATTAATTCTTTGGTAGGACAAAATTCAAAAACAAGATTTGCCGGCGCCTTACTGATTTTCGGGGCTAATACTGTATAGAAAAACTCTTTAGATGTGCCAATACAAGTCAGAGGTATATTCGAAGAACGTGTATATCTAAACTCCGCTTCGATATATTCTAATTTCTCAATAGCATCAATTACCTGAGTATAAAATAGTTTGCCATAATCTGTTGGCACCATTCGGCGTGGTTTACGTTCGAATAACTGTTTACCCACATGCGCTTCAAGAGCTGATAAATGCTGACTTACATTGGGCTGTGAAATAAGCAGTTCCTGTGCAGCACCCGTTAGCGTACCCACCTGATATATAGTCTTAAACGTTCTGTACCATTCCATGTCTACCATGCTGCAAAGTTATTTATTTTTTACCTTTTAGAGAGTATTATCTATAATCTGATTTATAGATAACTATAAATTATGCTATTTCCTTTATAAGTAATTCCGACACACCTTTGCATGCAGTTTTAGAAACTTCAATTCAAAATACCAGTATTGAAAATTTCTTTCCAATTCATTATTAATCCATTAAAAATTATTTATTGTCATGCAGCAACATTTAAAAGCATTGCTTAGTACTATATTCCGAACGTCCGTGGTCGGTTATTGCTTATTGGTTTTACAGGGATGTTCCTCCAAAGAAGAAAAAGAAAAAACAGTCACGCCTTTAGTCTCAACTGTTACAGTTGACACCACTTCGGTCACTACCGAATTAGAATTTTCAGGTATGCTCGAAGGAATCAGCAATATCGAAATAAGACCTCAGGCAGAAGGATATCTGGAAAAGATATTTGTAGACGAAGGCGCTTATGTACGAAAAGGACAGCCATTGTTTCTTATTAATGATACGCCTTACAGCGAACGATTGAATCAATCCTCGGCATCATTACAAACCGCGTTGGCGAACAGAGAAAAAGCCCGAATTGAAACCACAAGAATTCAAAAATTAGTAGAGGGAAAAGTAGTTTCGGATGTGCAGCTCAAAAATGCCCAGGCAGAATTGAATGCCGCCAATTCAGCCGTTCGACAAGCAGAAGCTGCAAAGAAGAGTGCCGCGATCAGTAAAGGTTTTACGCTTATAAAAGCACCTGTAAACGGTTATGTGGGCAAATTGCCTTATAGAGTAGGAAGTCTTGTGGGACATAACGAACCTGAACCTTTATCTGTGGTTTCAGATATCAATACCATGTATGCTTATTTCTCGATGAGCGAAGAAGCTTTTTTACAATTCAAACAACATTATGCCGGAAAGACAATAGAGCAGAAAATAAAAAATATTCCCTCTGTTCGTTTAATGCTTCCTGATAATACTTTTTATGATCAGGAAGGAAAGGTTGATCTTGTTCAGGGACAGTTTGAGAAGTCTACCGCTTCTATTATGTTCAGGGCTTCATTTCCTAATACCGGCGGTCTTTTGCGCTCAGGAAATACCGGAAAAATCATCATGTCACAATACAACAAAAACGTAATTCAAATTCCGCAATCAGCCACTTATGAATTGCAAAACAAAGTCATGGCGTATGTGGTCGAAAAAAACAATAAGCTAAAAAGTGTATCGGTAAAAGTTGCACAAAAAACAGCATTACATTATATCATTTCCGAAGGATTAAAACCCGGTGACCTGTTAGTATCAAAAGGACTTGAACGCTTGCATGAAGGCATACAGGTAAAAGTATCCAATAAATAATCTATCCTTTTTAAGTTATGTTAAAAAAAATAATCGACAGGCCGGTTACGGCTACTGTCATCTCATTGATATTGGTAATACTCGGTTTTTTAGCCCTGGAGAAATTACCAATGGAAACTTTTCCGGAAATTGCGCCGCCTTCTGTTGTGGTTACTGCGAGATACCCCGGAGCCAGTGCCGAAGCCGTTGCGCGTTCTGTAGCTACGCCATTAGAACAAGTAATTAATGGTGTAGAAAATATGATCTACATGACATCATCGTCTTCAAACGATGGTACATTAACAATTACGGTGTATTTTAAACTCGGAACCAATCCGGATCAGGCGGCGATTAACGTGCAGAACAGGGTTTCGCAGGCCACGAATCAATTACCTCAGGAAGTGGTAAAAACGGGAATTAGTACGTCTAAGCAAAATAACAGTATGATCATGATTATTGATCTTGAAAGTACCAATCCCAATTACGATTCGGCTTTTTTGAACAATTACGATTTGATCAATATTATACCCGGAATTCAACGTATTCAGGGTATTGGAAAAGCGCAGGTATTTGGAAGCAAGGATTATGCGATGCGTATTTGGCTGAATCCGGGAAAACTGGCCAGCTATCAAATGACGGCACAAGAAGTCATGAAAGCCATTGATCATCAGAATATCGAAGCCGCTCCGGGTAAATTTGGAGAAGGAAGCCCAACAGCTTTTGAATACACCATTAAATACAAAGGAAAACTGAACAAAGAACCCGATTATGAAGATATTGTGATCAGGGCAAATCCAGACGGTTCTGTGTTACGATTAAGAGATGTTGCCAAAATAGAATTAGGATCGTTAGATCATGTCTATGCATCGGCACAAACGCTGGATGGACATCCTGGAATTGGAGTTGCAATCTTCCAGACGCCGGGTTCTAATGCCAATGATATTCAGATCGAAATTCTGAAGTTTATGGAAGAAGCCAAAAAGAGTTTTCCAAAAGGAATCAGCTACAGAGCTACTTATAGTACAAAACGCTTTCTGGACGCTTCTATCAGTCAGGTAGAACATACTTTGGTCGAAGCTTTTATACTGGTATTTATTGTCGTTTTTATTTTTCTTCAAGATTTCCGTTCTACACTTATTCCGGCGATATCAGTGCCTGTGGCGATTATCGGGACGTTCTTTTTTATGGGTGTCTTTGGCATCACCATAAATTTACTGACACTTTTTGCCCTCGTTCTGGCTATTGGAGTCGTCGTAGATGATGCCATTGTCGTTGTCGAGGCGGTTCATCATAAATTAGAACACCATTCGACCGATGCTAAAAAAGCGACAATCAGCGCGATGGGAGAAATTACAGGAGCCATTTTATCTATTACTTTGGTTATGTCGGCGGTATTTTTACCTATTGGTCTTATCGAAGGTCCGGTTGGGGTGTTTTACAGACAGTTTGCTTTTACGCTGGCGATTGCTATTGTGATTTCGGCAGTAAATGCCTTAACCTTAAGTCCTGCTTTATGTGCCGTTTTGCTTAAAAACAAACATGCAGAATTGTATGAGGACAAACATAAAAAAGGTTTACAAAGATTCTATGAACTTTTTAATATTGGTTTTCATGCAGCAACAAAAAGGTATACGAATGCAGTTCTTTTTCTAATTAAAAGAAAGTGGCTGGCTTTGGGTGGTTTGGTTTTGGTTACTATTTTAACGGTAGTATTGGCACGCAACACGCCTCAGGCATTTATCCCTACAGAAGATCAGAGTTTTGTTATGACGGCTTTAAGTATGCCTCCGGGAACATCGTTGGAACGTACCAAAGCGGTAACTACCGAAGCAAGTAAAAAGTTAAGTAAGTTTGAAGGTGTATATTTTAATGCGATGGTGAACGGAAGCAATTTATTGGCCAACTCGGTTTCTCCATCGTACGCAGCTTCGTACACCATATTGAAACAGCCCGAAGAACGAGGAAAAGTAAAGGACATCAATAAAATTATGGATTCGATTAAAACCGTATTTGATGGTTTACCCGAAGGATCTTCGTTTACGTATTCGATGCCAACTGTTCCGGGATTTGGAAATGTAGATGCCCTGGATGTTGTGCTAAAAGACAATGCTGGAGGTTCAATTGATAAACTGGCTCAGGTAAACGATCAGTTTATAAAATCACTTAAGGAAAGAAAAGAAATTGCTGCGGCTTTTACATCGTTTAATGCCAAATTTCCTCAGTATATGCTGGATGTTGATGCAGTTAAGGCAAAACAATTGGGACTTGACGTAAGTACAATTCTAGAAACGATGCAGGCTTATTTTGGAAGTATTTATTCTTCTGATTTTAATCGCTTTGGAAAATATTATCGTGTGGTGGTTCAGGCCGAAGCGCCTTTTAGAATGGATGAAAATGCATTGAATGAAGTATATGCTAAAAACGATCAGGGCAAAATGGTACCGCTAAAATCTGTGGTGCAGCTAAAGCGTGTTTTTGGTCCCGAAGTCGTTACGCATTTAAACCAGTCGACTTCTATTAATTTGAATGTTCAGGCTAAAAAAGGCTATTCGACCGGAGACGCCATGAAAGCTATAAACGAAGTGGCAGAAACGCTTCCGTTAGGCTATTCTCATGAATATACCGGAATGGCGAGAGAAGAACAACAGGCAGGAAACCAAACGATATTTATCTTCGGAATCTGTATTTTGTTTGTGTATTTCTTATTATCAGCCCAATACGAAAGTTATCTTTTACCATTGGCGGTAATTTTGTCTTTGCCAACCGGAATTTTTGGAGTATTTGTATTCATCAATTTAATAGGCGTTACCAACAATATTTACGTTCAGATTGGTATGATTATGCTTATTGGTCTTTTGGCTAAGAATGCGATCCTTATTGTAGAGTTTGCGGTACAAATGCGTCATAAAGGTAAGTCTTTGGTAGAATCGGCTTTGCAGGCTTCGGCATTGCGATTACGCCCAATCTTAATGACTTCTTTCGCCTTTATTGCGGGATTATTGCCTTTGCTGTTTGCTGGTGGTGCCACAGAGCAGGGAAACCGTTCTATTGCATCAGGAACCATAGGAGGAATGTTCTTTGGTGTGGTACTGGGAATTTTTATAATACCGGTTTTATTTATCGTATTCCAATCTTTACACGAACGTTTTTTTGGTTTAAAAATTACACCTGTAGCAGACCAACATTTAATTCAATCCAACCATTAAAATGAAAAGAATACTAAATTATATACTGATTTTGGTTGTGTTTTCGGCCTGTCAGTTAGGGAAGGATTATGTACGTCCATCAATAGTAATGCCTGCAAAATATAGAGGAAATGATCTATTGCAACAAAGTAACGATAGTGTATTGTTACCCTGGAAAAGTTTTTTTACAGATCCTGTTTTGCAAAATATTATAGACGATGTTTTACAGCGTAATCATGATATGGCAATGGCACTTAAATCTATTCAGATTAATGAGGAATATCTAAAAGAATCAAAAGTAGCCTGGCTGCCATCGGTTTCCGCAGGAATTGGAACTTCGAGAAATTATTTTTCAGATAATAGTCTTAATGGTGGCAATGGTTTTAATTTAAGTAATACCATTGGAACAAAAAAAGTAGAAGATTATACGCTCAATGCTGGTGTAAGCTGGGAAATTGATATCTGGGGAAAAGTAAAAAAACAGAAAAAAGCAGTGTTAAACGAATGGCTGCAAAGTATTGAAGCCAGAAAAGCTTTGCAGACCAGATTGATTGCATCGGCAGCTTCGTCGTATTATACTTTATTGATGCTTGACGAACAATTGGCAATAGCCCGTAAAAATTTAGCGTTAAGCGATAATACGGTTAAACTAATCCGGATTCAGTTTGAAAATGGTGAAGCGACTGCGCTGGCCTTGCAGCAAGCCGAAGTTCAGTACAAATCGACAGAAGCAATTATTCCTGATTTAGAGCAGGAACGTTTCATTCAGGAAAATGCTTTGAATGTTTTAATGGGAAACCAGCCTGATCAAATTGTATTATCAGAAAGCAAAACCAATTTTAGAACTCCGGAGCAGTTAACTTCCGGAGTTCCCGCTTCGTTGATGTCGAATCGTCCGGATGTGCGTCAGAAAGAGTTTGAGTTGCGAGCTGCTTCCGCGCGAATAGGTGTCGCTCAGGCGGGTTTATATCCGGCTTTGAATATAACGGCGGTTGGTGGTCTTAATTCTTTTCAATCCTCAAATTGGCTAAACATTCCGGGTTCGTTATTTGGCACTTTAGCAGGCGGACTTACGGAACCTATATTCAATAAGCGAAAGTTAAGAACTGCTTTTAATGTGAGTAAAATAACATACGAACAAAAGGCGGAAGAATTTAGAAAAACAGTTTTACAAGCCACAAAAGAAGTTTCGGATGCGATGTTTAAAACCGAAAAACTAAAAGAGAAAATTACCATTGAAGCATCTAAAAATGAATTGCTGCAAACCGCTGTAACGAATGCAGATCTTTTGTTTACGAATGGTCAGGCCAATTATTTAGAAGTAATTCTGGTAGAGCAAAACCTGATAGAGAATGAATTAAAATTATCTGATTTAAAAAGACAACAGGCTTTAGCGTACATCGAGTTTTACAGAGCACTGGGAGGAGGACAATAAAAATTTTTCAAAACTCACACTAATGAGGTGTGAGTTTTGTTTGGCTATTTTTTAATAAAAGATTTTTGTTACATTCGCAGGTAAGTAAGTCACGTAGTGCTAAAAAGAAGTTGCTTTTATGGAAAATCATTATTTATTATTAAGAAAACATATCGAAGAAATAAGTCCGTTGACTGATGAGGAATGGAATATTGTCGCCGATTGTTTTACCTATAAGAAATTAAGAAAGCATCAGTTT
This sequence comes from Flavobacterium sp. SLB02, assembly GCF_009664855.1. GTDB lineage: Bacteria > Bacteroidota > Bacteroidia > Flavobacteriales > Flavobacteriaceae > Flavobacterium. The sequence goes on along the minus strand of NZ_CP045928.1, from coordinate 2,507,272 downwards.
TTAGTACAAAAAGATGAGCTTGTTCCTTCTGAATACTGGATCATAAGCGGATTCCTGAAAACGTACGCGATTGACAGCGAAGGAAAAGAACATATCCTGCAGTTTGCAATGGAACAATACTGGACAAGTGATTTTCATGCTTTTCAGAATCAGGTTCCCGCCACTATGTTTATTGATTGTATTGAAGATTCAGAGTTTTTTTGTCTTCGCTTAGAACACAGAGAACGTTTGTGCAATGAAATTCCAAAAATGACGAATTTCTTCAGAATCAAATCGCATTATGGTTATATCGCTTTGCAACAACGAATAATGTCTTTACTGACTCAAACCGCTGAAGAACGTTATAACAATCTTATTAAAAAATTCCCTTTATTGATTCAGCGAGTTCCTAAAAAGCTGCTGGCTTCGTATTTGGGGGTGACCCGTGAAACCCTCAGCCGTTTTAAAGGATAAAAAGATGTGATCTACATCACTTCAAAAGTGTGATGTTCATCCTTGCACACCTCTTGGTATCGTTAGAACTTTGTACTGTTAATTTTAAACAATACAATTATGAAAACGATCAAATATTTTATGCTGGCAGTAACCGCTTTTTTAGGCACTGCAAACTATGCACAAAATAAATTAGAAGTAGTATCAACTTTTCCGGATGCAAGACCAGGAAATGTTGCCGTATCTCCCGAAGGACGAGTTTTTATCACCATGTCGGCTTTAGGAGAATCAAAATTTATGGTAAAAGAAATTCTGCCTGACGGATCTGCCGTGCCTTTTCCGGACGAAGAATGGATTGTGAAACCAACTGGTAAATCAATGAAAGGTATTAATGCCACGATTGGAATTCATGTTTCAAACGATAATACTTTATGGGTATTGGATATGGGAGATGACAAGCCGGAATCTAAAAAAGCACCAAAACTGGTTGGATTTAATATCAAAACAAAGAAAATGGTAAAGCTTTTTGCTTTTCCGGAGGATGTTTTGCAATTCAATTCTTTTCTGCAGGATTTTATTATTGACGAAAAAAATCAAATCGCTGTTATTGCTGATATGACTTATGCAGGATTGTTACCGCCTATAAAACCGGCTTTTATTGTAGTGGATTTAAAAACAGGATATAGCCGCAGAGTGTTAGAGTCAGATGCTAGTTTTATGCCAATAAACGAACCGGTTGTCATCAACAATCGCCCTGTAAGTCATTTGTTCCCTAATGGAGGTGTTTTACAGCCAAGTTATCCATTAAACCCAATATCTATTGATCCGCAGAGAGAATGGATTTATTTCGGGGCGATGGGAGGAACAAAAATCTACCGTATTAAATCAGAATCATTGGCTAATGACAAACTGAGTAATATTGAGCTTTCGAAACAAATTGAGTTTTATGCCAATAAACCAAAGTCTGATGGGTTTAAAGTGGGCAATAACGGAAAAATATATGTAACCGATGTAGAGCAAAATGCAGTAGGTGTTGCTACTCCGCAGGGATATACAATTTTAGCACAGGATGACCGCTTGTTATCATGGCCGGATGGTGTTTCAATTTCTAAAGACGGCTATTTATATGTAGTTGCCAATCAGCTTCATAATTTAGCCTGGCTAAACAATAACATTGACACGAGTAAACCGCCTTATTATGTGGTTCGTATTAAAGTTGATTAAATTGGTTGTTGGATAGGAGGATGTCCTACGGGACATTCTCTTATTTTCTTCATCTTAAAATTTAGAATATTTCTTCATCATAAAAAGGCATTCTATGAAAGACTGCCATTCATTTATCACATTTTTTTTAAAACAATATGAAAACAAATCAAACTGCTGTTACTGGTAAAACTGCCAGTACGCGAAAAGGATTGCCTGCAGCGCTATGGGCATTAACTATCAGCGCATTCGGAATTGGTACTACCGAATTTGTGATTGTGGGTTTACTGCCAACCGTTGCCACAGATTTAAATATTAGTATTCCTTCAGCCGGATTACTGGTAAGCTTATATGCCATTGGTGTAGCAATTGGTGCACCTGTATTGACCGCCCTAACAGGAAGTATTCCGCGTAAGAAACTGTTAATCTGGCTTATGATTGTGTTTATTTTAGGAAATGGCCTTGCCTCAATAGCTCCTGGTTTTACGACTTTGGTTCTGGCAAGAATTATTACAGGATTAGCACACGGAGTTTTCTTCTCGATAGGTTCTACTATTGCGGCATCTTTGGTTCCAGCTAATAAAAGAGCATCGGCAATTTCGATCATGTTTACCGGGTTAACCGTTGCCATTGTTACGGGAGTACCATTTGGAACTTTTATCGGACAGGAATTTGGATGGCGTGCTACTTTTATAGGAGTTGCAGTTTTAGGATTAATTGGTTTGATTTCAGGCTGGATTCTGCTTCCAAATGAAATCAAAAACGATCAGAAAATCGCCATTAAAGATCAATTTAAAGTAGTGACAAACGGTCGGTTACTTCTTGCTTTTTTAATGACTACTTTAGGTTACGGAGGGACTTTTGTGGCGTTTACCTATTTGTCTCCCATTCTTCAAAAAATCATGGGATTGTCTGAATCAATGGTGAATATCGTGCTTGTGTTGTACGGAATTGCGATTGCTTTTGGAAATCTTATTGGAGGAAAAGCAGCCAATAAAAATCCTTTAAAAGCCCTATTGTGGATGTTTGTTTTACAGGCGATTGCTTTATTGGTTTTCAGTTTTACTTCAAGTGATTCTGTTTTTGGAATTATTACTTTGTTTATCATGGGGGCGTTATCATTTTCTAATGTTCCGGGATTACAATTGTATGTTGTTCAGTTATCAGAGCGCTATTTACCGGGAACAGAAGATGTGGCTTCAGCTTTTAATATTGCTGCTTTCAATGTCGGAATCGCGATAGGTGCCTATGCAGGAGGATTAGTAGTAGAATCTAGTTTAGGACTTGGTGCAACACCATGGGTAGGCGCTTTGTTTGTCATGCTTGCCATAGTAGTAACCTTAATGAGCTCCAGAATATCCAGTAATCTATATCCTAAAAAAGTCAAATAATTATGTTACGCTACTACAGTATTATTTTATTACTGATAATCAGTTGTAATGTAAAAATTCAGGCTCAGGATAAATCCAGTGAGTATAATCCGGTTGAGATTCATTTACAATTAAAAAGCAGTTATTTCTGGCGTGGGATGACCATTTCAGATGTGCCTTTTGTATTGGCCAGTGCGAATTTTACCAGCAAGGACGGGAATTTTAAATTTGGTGCCAGAGGCAGTAATTCCTTCAACGGAACGTACAAACAGTTTGATTATTTTGCATCTTACAAATACAAAAACCTGCGTTTTGTTGTTTACGATATTTACAACTATTCGACCTATCTGGCACCAAAAACCGATTTGTTTGATTATAATGCCGCTACAACCCGACATTTTCTAGATGCGACCGTGGGATATAAAGTTTCAGAAAAATTCCCACTGGACATTTCCTGGAGTACCATTGTTTTTGGGCGTGATCGTGATGTATTGCCGGGTGATGTTCGCGAAGAAGGTAAAGATCCGGTCAGAAACGGAAAGAATCGTTATTCGACCTATGTTCAGCTTTCGTATCCGTATCAGGTTAAAGATGTTAAACTTGAATTTTTTATAGGAGGAGTATTTGCTCTTAATGGCGAAAAAGACACCTTTTTTAGTGATAAACCCGGAATTGCTTCAGTAGGTTTTAATGCCTCTAAAGTCTTTAAATTTGGTAATTATACACTGCCCATTATGGCTTCTCCAACCTGGAATACACTTAAAAACACTGGAGGAGTAGTATTAACCGCTAATTTATTTTAAAAATGAAAACAATTTGTAAAATTCATATACCCGGCCGTATGACTCTCGGAATAGAATTTCCGTTAGACAACGACTGGTCTCTTGAAGGAGAGAAAAAAAGAAAAAAACAGGGCCGTCCTTTTGGTATTCCGGATATCAGCAGGCATGCAGAACTTGTCAAGTTAGTCGATCAACTTGGGTTTGCTGCTTTATGGATGAGGGAAGTTCCTGTGTATGACCCAAACTTTGGCGATGGAGCGCAGGTTTTTGATACCTTATCGTATTTGGGTTACGTGGCCGCCATTACCAAATCTGTAGCTATTGGTACCGCTGCTGTTGTACTGCCATTGCATGATCCGCTGCAGTTGGCCAAAGCAATTGCTACGATCGAAAATTTATCAGACAGCCGTTATCTTTTTGGCGTTGGTTTAGGAGATCGTCCTGTAGAATTTCCTCTGTTTGGATTTGATTTTGAAAGCAGGGCAGAGCGGTTTGTATTGAACCATGAAATAATCAAAGAAGCCTGGAAAGAGAAGAGTTCTCTGTATCACTTTTTCGGAAAGGCTTCTAACGGAATCGAAATTTATCCAAAACCTAAAAAAGAAATTCCGTGGATTTTAGCAGGAAGAGCAAAACAAAGTATGGGGTGGATTGCGCAAAATATGCAGGGTTGGTTCAATTATCCAAGGGATGTAAAAGACACGGAAATTTTAGTGAGAGAATGGAAAAATGCACTTTATGACAACAATCAGGCTTCGAAACCTTACATATCGGCATTTCATTTGAATCTTTTAAAAGATCCTGATGCACCATTTACTCCACATCGTTTTGGAGGTGCTGTAGGGATTAAGGGGGTAACTTCGATTATGAGACTTTACGAATTGGCCGGCGTAAACCATATGGCGCTCCATTTAAGAAAATCAGAGCTTCCTGTTGATGAAACTTTAAAATTGATTGCTCAGGAAGTCCTGCCGCATTTTAGCGCAGCAGATTTTAAAAATCAATCCATTCATCAGGATGAGTAATAAAATGAGTAGTTACAATCTGTTTTGAATAAAGGGATCGGAATTATTAAATAAAAAATACATCAATGAAAAAAATAAAATTAATAATTACAGCAATATCCCTGACATCAGTCATTTTTTCTTGTTCTAACTCGGAAAATGATAAAAATGAGATTGTGTGCTATAAGTGTACACAAAATATAGAAACAAAATATAATGGACTGATAGCAGGTTCCTCTTCACTGGAAGCTGATTTTTGCAATAATACACCAGTCGAAATTGAAAAGCTTCAACAAGATAGTACCTATGTTAAAACAAATGGTGAAATTACAGAAACGTCGACATTTAAGTGTAAATTAAAGAAATAGATTAGAAGAAACACATTCTATGAACCATCAATTACTCTTTTTTACTTTCCATTTTGACCTTGAATTTACCCCAATAAGGACTGTCAGCCATTTGCGAATGTCCGATTACGATGATATAATTACCTTTTTGTTGGAGAGCAATATTCAAATCCATTCCAAACGGGCCGTCTGAGGCGTTGTCAGGAGAGATAATCTGGTTGAAACGGATATTGCCTTTGCCGGTAGTAGGAATAATATTGGCTGTTAAATTGCCTGAATCTTCATTTTTAAATTTAACGTAAACTCTTGGATGAATAGAATCTATAACACCTTCGGCAATAAAAAGGCCTTTTTCATTTTTAAAATCCATGTAGATAGTATCGCCCACTTGTTTGTTCTCTGTTACTTCTTTCTTTGTAATAATTGAATCTGAAGTGGGAACAGGAGCACTCTTATTTTCTTTCTGTTGGCATGAAAAAAGGAAAGCTGACAGTAAAAGCATTGAAAAATTTTTCATAAATAATATTTTTAGTAAAACATCTCAAATTTAATGCTTATTTGAGATGTTTTGTTACATAATAGCATTTGTATTTTGTAATATCCGGATCAATAAATTGCATTATAAGGAACTATAAATCAGTTTTTTTAAATAAAATAAAAGAGACGGTTTTAAACGAGTTGTCGATTGATTTCTTAGCTTTGTACAACGCACCAAAAACAAATCCTATCATGCCAGTAATTGAACAATCAGAATATAATTTTCCTTCTATTATTCATCGCAACAGGCACGTTTCTACTATTTATGCAGCTTTGTTTAAAAAGTTTGATGCTCCGGGATACACAAGAGAGAAAATTGAGTTAAATGACGGAGATTTTATCAATATTGATTTCATTATCAATGATCCTAAAAAAGCAGTTATTTTATGCCATGGCCTTGAAGGTGATTCCCGCAGAACGTACAATAACAGCTGTGCGGTTTATTTTCAGGAAAAGGATTTTTCGGTTTTTGCATGGAACAATCGAACTTGCGGGGGAGAAATGAATCGTTTGCCCAGACTTTATCATCATGGTGCAGTAGATGATCTTGATGAAGTAGTGCAGTTTGTTTTACAAAAAGGATTCGAAGAGGTTTATTTAATAGGATATTCGATGGGAGGGGTGCAGCTCCTGAATTATTTTGGATGGACAAAAATCGATGAGCGTATAAAGGCAGGAGTTTGTATTTCAGTACCCACTCATATCGCAACAAGTGCAGCTGTACTCAAACAAGGTTTTAACAGGGTTTATTTAAAGAATTTTACAATTGATATTAAAAGAAAACTAAAATACAAAGCAGCGCAGTTTCCTGATTTTATAAATCGTGATCAAATTGACAATATCACTTCTTTTGATGAAGTCGATCATTATTTTACGGCACCACTGCATGGTTTTGCCAGTCGCGATGATTATTATCAGCGTGTTTCTCCTGAATTTTCACTTAAAGATATTACTACTCCGGTCTTAATTATTAATTCTCTTGATGATCCTTTTTTAGGCGAAAGATGTTACCCCAGAGCTATAGCGCAGGAAAGTGCCTATGTTTATCTTGAAACTCCAAAGTACGGAGGCCACTGTGCTTTTCCGTTGCGTGATTCGATGTATTCATACGCAGAGAAAAGAGCTTATGGTTTTTTTAAATCCTACTAATAGCCTGCAGAGAGCGTCTAAAACTCCATAATAATTTTTTACTATATTTGACATCGATATTGATTTTTATATTGAATTTAATGTGTTAAATTTTAATGTTTTAATCGATATTTAGTGCGTCTTTTTTATTGTAAAGCATCTACTTTCAAACAGTAATTTCATATAATAAAAAAGAAACAGAATGATCAAACCCCATTTTAAAATGAAAAAAAACCTAGGAATTCTTTTATTTGTATTGAATGTTGTAAATATGTTTGGGCAAACACCAGCTGTATCAGGTAAAACTAATTATTCTAATAAAGCTTTAACCATTAATGATATGGTTACTAATAAAGTGATAAACCCGCTTAAAAAAGTTGCGCTAGACGGACAATCGATCCTGATTTATGATTACGACGGTTCGCTTATGTCATTTAATTTAGAATCTGAAGGATTCAACTGGACGGTTAAAGCAACAGATAATCATACAGAAATGTGCGCCAATCAGGTAACGCTAAAAGATGGTGTCATATATGTTCCGTTTATTAACGGTGAGATTTTCGCGATTAATAGTAAAACAGGTGAAATTTTCTGGAAATCAAGATTGGGTAATATCACAGATCAAATCATACTAAAAAATCAAATTCCGGTTATTAATGATGGAAAACTGTTTATCACTACTCAGGATCCCAATAACAACATTTATGCTCTTGATTTAAAAGACGGAAGTTTAATATGGAACTACAAACTGGACGCTACAAATAATGACATTCCGGTTCTCTTTTTTGATAACAAAGTTTTTACCCAAAGCGGCAACAATTTTTATAGTTTTGAAGCCAATACAGGAAAACTTCTTTCCCAAAAAAGCTTTGAGGAACCCATACACGGAAAGGCTGTAACCGATGGTGAAAATGTATTTGTAGCCAATGAAAAAGACGTGCTTTTTGCTTTAAATCCTAATACTCTGAATATTTTATGGCAGTTTAAATTAGAAGAAGGTCAAAATAATATCAAAGAGCGCATATTTAGTAAAGACAAAAAGGTATATTTTGCAGGACAAGGCCCGGAAGTTTCTTCTCTATACGCTTTAGATTCAAAAACCGGAACTCAACTTTGGAAAACGGACTTTAAAAATGATAACATCGAATACATTATTGAGGAAAGTGATAATGCCTGGGGATATACCCGTAAAGGAAAACTTTTTCAAATCGATATGGCAAATGGTGAAATAGCATTCGAAATAAAGCTATCAACCTTACCAATTTCTAATCTTGAATTTGCTGAGGATAATTTCTTGTATTATTATTCAGATGCTGCTTTAATTCAATTTGAATTTAGTACAAAAGACGAAAACGAAGTGTATCTGCGAACTTCTATTAAGGATGATGCTTATAGCGCTTATTTAAAAATACTTCGCTAACAAAAAAGAAGCTGTCTTAATACTAAAGCAGCTTTTTTTTGGGACATTTGGCGATACACTATTCCTTAAAACTAACATTCGCGACTTAATTTAAAGCACAACAAATGGTTTCGTAAGTATGTTTAAGTCAGTGATTTTGACACTAAAATAAAAAAATGCATTTTTTTTTAATCTAATTTACTCTTTTTCAGCATCGTGATGAAAAATGTAGTACATTTATGAACAATAAATAATTAATAAGATGCAAGAAGGTACAGTAAAATTCTTCAATGAAGAAAAAGGATTTGGATTTATTACTCCAAAAAACGGTGGAAGTGAAATTTTTGTTCACGTTTCAGGTTTATCAGAAAATATTCGTGAGAACGACGAAGTGCGTTACGAAATAGCAGAAGGCAAAAAAGGGCCTAATGCTGTAAATGTCTCTGTCGTTTAATATATGATGAAAAATGATCTAAAGTACCTGCTGTGAAGCAGGTATTTTTTTTTGATAAAAAGCGCGTCGAGACTGAGACGATAATGTTTGAACTAGTTTGTAAAAAGTTTAATTATAAAAGGTTATGAATAATAAAGCAATACTGGAAAAAGCAAATGCAGCTGTTAGCAATGGTGATAATGAAGGTTTTTTATCCTTTTGCACTGAAGATACCAAATGGACTTTTGTAGGGGATAAAACTCTGGAGGGAAAACAGGCGGTTAGGGCATATATGGCAATAGAATATCTGGAACCGCCAAAATTCAAGGTTGAATATCTCATCGCCGAAGATGATTTTGTTACCGCAATTGGTACAATCAGCCTTAAGGATAAGAGCGGTAAATTGGTCGATTATTCTTATAGCGACACCTGGCGATTTCGCGATGGTAAAATGGCCGAGCTAAAAGCTTTTGTAATTGAACTCAGTTCCAAATAAATTTTTTCTGGCGATGTTGTCTTAATCGCTTAGGGATTGAAAACGCCCTTTATAGTTTCACTACAATTTTTCCCTGTTTCATTACAAATATTGAATTTTGGATCTTCTATTCTTTAATTTTTAGAATTTAGTACAATATATTAGCTTCTAAAATCAAAAAATACGAATATGCAGCCAAATTCAAATTCAGATTCATTATGGGGAAGTAAAAGAAAAATTTCATTTTTAGAGAAGCTTTTTTGGGGAACTAAAAGAGAAAAGAAAGCGCTTACTACTCCTGAAATAATCGAAAAAAACTGTGAAGGTATTTTAATAGGAGAACAAAAATTAAAATCCTTTCTTTTTTCGACAGATATGGCGATTATTGAAAACAATGATGCTGATGCAATTCTTGCTGTTTATCCTTTTGCACCTTCGTCAAGAATTATAAAATCACTGATCGATTTTTGTAATAAACCGGTAATATGCGGTGTAGGAGGAGGAACAACACGAGGAAAGAAATCTCTTGAAATGGCACAATATGCCGAAGAAATGGGTGCTGCGGGAATCATCGTCAATATACCATTTGAGAATAATGATCTACAAAAGATAAGAAAAAAAATTTCGATACCAATAATTGCCAGTATTGCTTCTGCAGATTATAAATTTTTAAAAAGCAAAATAGATTCCGGAGTCGATATTTTTCATGTTACGGGAGGAAAATACACCAATAAAATTCTGAAAGACATTGCCGTAAATTTTCCGGGTTTTCCAATAATGGCAACCGGCGGTACAAGTATCGGCAATATCGAAGAATCGATATCCTCAGGTTCTAAAGCAATTGTTCTTTCGCCTCCTTCGAATAAGGATTTATTCAAAACAATGATGGATAAATACCGAAAGAGTTTACTGGATTTCTAACAGATACAAATAATCCTATTTAGAATTCTAGTTTTCTGTTTTTGACTTTGCCTGTGATGAGGCAGTATTTTTCATATTGTTTGTTTCATATGAATTTGAGCATGGGATAGCATTATCAGAAAGGTCATCCCAGTGTCCCCAGTCGCCTTTATATTGTTTTCTGTAAACCATGTCGGTTTTATTGCCATAAATAAGGGTTTCATAAGGACATTTTTTAAGATTCTCGTTGTTGTTTGGGGTGGAGTTTTTCATGACGCTTATTTTTGAATGGTTAAGAGATTCAAAATTAGACATATACTGATGGTTTGTTTTATATTTAAGCGTCTATTTGTTGTCAAATTATCATGTTGGATAAATTTTTATAAATGAGATTCAATAAATTGAGGTACAATTATTTAAGTAGTTTTTCCATCAATTAAATCTTTGTTAAAAGTGTAAAGTCATTTTAATATTAATTTGAACTTTGTAAGAACTGTTTAACTAAAAAGAAATGATTATGGAAACGCAAATAATTGAACTGGAAAAAAAATATTGGCACGGAATGGAAAATCATGATTATGAAACGGTAAAAAAACTAACTGGTTTTCCTTGTATTATAGCCGGAAAAAATGGTGTACAAACTGTAAATGAAGCCAAATTTAAAAAAATGTTTGAATCAGGAGAGGGAGATAAAATACAAATATTGAATTTTTCTGATATAGAAGCGCAATTGGTTGCTGAAAATACGGCAGTGATAGCCTATTTGATAGAATTAGGAATAGCAGACAATAAACAAAAAGCTCCCATGAAATGTGCCTGCACTTCGACCTGGATCAAAGAAAAAAACAACTGGATTTGTGTATTGCATACCGAAACAGAATTGTCTGAGTAGTTTTTTAATTGAAAGAATTGGTCGCCCTGGCTAATTCTTTCAATTTATTATTTGTTTATGCTTCATCTTGACGGCGCACATTATAATTTACAATTTTTGTAAAGTTACTTTTGATCATCATTACAATAGAAAATCTCCGTGAGCTTTTTCTTCAAGCGCACTACAGAATTCACCATCAGGATAATTAGAGTCTTTACTAAAGCACAATAAAGGTTCATTTACAGATTCGTAAGTGTGATCAAGGTGGTTGCGTTCATGTTTTTCCATAAACATTTGTGATCCTGAAAATAGAGATGTTTGCTGACGGTAATTATCGTAGTAAGTCGTTATCATGTTGATTGTCTTTAAGTTTGATGTTTTGTAATCCAAATTTAATAAGACACTACAAGGAAATATTTATATCATTTCTGCTCAAAAGTTATTTAATTTTCAGTTTTTAAATCTCCTGAAATAGCTACATCGCATAAACTTGGCTGACCGCATATTTGCCAATTGGTAAAAAGTAGTACTGCTGAAATAATTGAAATCCGTACTTCATATTCAATTTCAATAATATTAAGGTAGACATCTTTCATTATCTCCATCGCGCGGAACTCTTACTATTTTACATATTGGACAAATTATAAAGGTTGATTTTAATCAAAAAAAATCAATATAGTGGTTTTTGGTAACATTAATTTGATGATTCAATAAAGGCCTGTTAAAGATTTCTTAAAATCAAAAAGTTTACTAATAGTAAATATATTTACACATTTGTGGTATAAAAAATTACTAATAGTAACTATTTAATAAGCCAATGAAAAATTTTAAAACTTTAATGATTCTATTAATGATGTTGGTGTCATCATTAATTGTTGCCCAGACTGCTACTTTTAAAGGAAAAGTAGTAGATGAACTAAATGAACCATTACCTGGAGTATCTGTTCTTATTAAAGGAACAACTTCGGCAATTACAACAGATTTTAATGGAAGTTTTGAAATTGAATTACCACAAGGTAATGAGCAGCTTGTTGTCTCTTACTTGGGATATGTAACAGCTAATTTTAATCCGGGAGGTAAAAAAACGGGTGTAATTTCTCTAAAACCTGATTCTCAGAATTTAGATGAAGTTGTCGTAACGGCTCTTGGTATTAAAAAAGAAAAGAAAAAGTTAAGTTATTCTGTACAAGAAGTTCCAGGCGACTTAACAAAAGGAAGAGATGCAAACGTAATGAACTCTTTATCAGGAAAAGTTTCCGGATTGGTTGTAGCGGCGTCGCCTGAATTTTTTAGCAGTCCCAACTTATATTTAAGAGGAAAAAAACCTTTGATAGTTGTCGATGGTGTGCCTTTAGGAACCGATACCTGGAATATAAGCCCTGACGATATCGAAAGTATAAATGTACTGAAAGGTGCCAATGCTGCAGCACTTTACGGATCTGTGGGAGGAAACGGAGCCATTCAGATTACTACAAAAAGAGGTACGCAAAATAAAAAAGATTTTGTAGTAGAGTTTAACCATAATACCATGTTTCAGGGTGGTTACAATGCTTTGCCAAAAACACAAAACGCATATGGCCCTGGTTCTTACGGAAATTATGCTTTTGTTGATGGTAAAGGTGGCGGTATCAATGATGCTGATTACGATCAATGGGGACCAAGATTCGACGGACAGTTAATTACACAATATGACAGTCCTATGGGTGCAGATGGAAAATTAATTGCAACCCCATGGCAGGCAAGAGGAAAAGACAATTTTAAGAATTTTATGGAAACGGGGCTTCTTACGACCAACAACTTAGCACTTGCTTCAAACTTTGAAAAAGGGAATATAAGATTCTCACTTTCGAATACGCATCAGGAAGGAATCAACCCGAATACAAAATTAAATATTTACAATTTTAATTTAAGCGGAAGATACAATCTTAGCGATAACACATGGGTTGATGCAAGCTCTAATTTTAGCTTTCAAACTTCCCCAAACAATCCAAATGTGCAATACGGACCAAATAGTTATATCTATAATATGCTAATCTGGGGTGGTGCTGATTATGATATTAGAGATTTAAGAGACTACTGGCAAAAAGGAAAAGAAGGTATACAGCAAAAGAATTTTGAATATACTCGTTACAACAATCCTTATTTTATGGCTTATGAATGGTTAAGAGGATATTACAAAAATGATTATTCGGGACAAATAAGTATTAATCACAAGTTCAGCAGTGATTTTGATATGATGGTGAGAACAAATATGGCGGTAACGAATTTGTTTAAAAATGAAAAATTCCCATATTCGATGACTACTTATGACAGAGAAAAAGGACAGGGAGATTATAAGGAAGAATACAACTACGGATTCAAAAATTATTCTGATTTAATGGTAAATTACCATAAAACAATCAGCAATTTTGAGGTAAAGGCAACTCTTGGAGCTAATATCAATATTGATAAAGCCCGTAATTCTTTTGCCTCTACAAATTATTTGATCATACCGGGACTATACACTTTAAGCAACTCTCAAACTCCGGTTCAGCCTACAAATTTCAACAGCCATTTTCAAACGTACAGCTGGTACGGATCTATGGATTTGTCTTATAAATCCTTTTTATTCCTGGGTGCAACAGGAAGATTTGATACAGATTCAAGACTTCCCGAGCAAAACAATACTTTTTTCTATCCGTCAGTTGGTTTAAGTGCAGTTTTGAGCGAAGTAGTAAAAATTCCGTTAGTAGATTTCTTAAAAGTAAGAACCTCGTATGCAAAAGTGGGAGGATCATTGGATATCTACAGCAACTTAGATACTTACAAGCTTAGAGATCCTTTTACAGTAGGAGGAAAAACATATAATGCAGCTTATGTTTCTGAAATTTTATCGAATAAAGATTTAGAGCCTGCATTTAACTCTTCGATTGAATTTGGTATGGAAACCAGAATGCTTAAAAACAGATTTGGTTTTGATGTGACGTATTATGAAAATACAAACGGACCACAGATTTTTGATTTAAAGTATTCAGAAACTTCAGGATATCAGGGAAGTAAACAAAACGGAATTACAACAAAAACAAAAGGTATCGAAGTTTCATTATTTGTAAAACCTCTAAAAAGCAATTCTTTCAATTGGGATTTTACTGTTAACTGGTCAACTTACAAAGAGTACTTAAAAGAAGTGTATAAAGGAATAGAAAACAACGGAAGAATTAAAATAGGAGAGCGTGTAGATGCTTTTTATATTAATGATTTCATGAGAACGAATGATGGTAAACTGATTGTTGGAAATGACGGAAAACCACTTGTCAATCCGTATCAGACAAAAGTAGGATATAAAGCTCCAGACTGGTCAATGGGTATTACCAACAATGTGAGCTATAAAAATATAGCACTGAATTTTACTTTTGATGGACGATACGGAGGAAAAATTGAAAACTATGTCAACCAAAAAATGTGGCAGAGTGGCCGACATGCAGATAGTAATACTCCCGAACGTGCCAATGATGTTATTGGTGTAAAATCATACGTAACAGACGGAGTGGTAATAACGGGTGGACAATTGATTACCGACGGACAGGGAAATACGATTAGCGATACCAGAACTTTTGCTCAAAATACAACCAAAATGTATTATCAGGATTATGCCAAATCCTATCATGGTAATTATGCAGCCAATATTATCGATAAAACGTTTTTTAAGCTGCGAGAAATAAGCTTAACGTATACTTTGCCAGCTTCTTTTATAAAACAATCGTTTATAGAAAATGCTTCTATCTCATTAGTTGGTAGAGATTTACTTTATTTTTCTAAGCACAAAAACATCGATTTAGATCAGTTTTTAAATGAGAGTGATTCGCCGCTTCAAACTCCAACCGTAAAAAGTTATGGTATCAACTTAAACTTAAAATTTTAATACCAGTAAAAATGAAAACAATACAACTATATAAGGCTATATTGATTGTTGCAATGGTTTTGATTGCAGGATCTTGTACAAATTTTGAAGATTTAGCCGATGATCCAAACAAAGCGACAAGCGTTCCTCCGTCGATGCTTTTAACAGAGGTTTTAAGAGTAATGAATAATGTAGATGACGAAGGGCCTTGGTCAGGTGCGCAAAGGGACAACCAGTTCTGGGCAATTTCATTTGATTACTACGGAGAACAAGATTACAATTGGGGTTCAGGGCCTTTGCGTTATACGACTTTATCTAATGTTATGGCAATGGAAAAAGAAGCTGCAAAATTGGATTCCAAGAATAAATATGGCGCATTAGCTAAATTTTTCAAGGCTTATTTCTTCGACTATATGTCAAAAAGAATGGGAGACATTCCAATGTCAGACGCATTAAAAGCAAATAGCAGCACGCCAGTAACTCAGCCAAAATACGATACTCAGAAAGACGTATACATCGAAGTTTTAAAACTCCTAAACGATGCTAATGATCAAATTACAGCAGCAAAGGCTGAAGTAGGAACCGGTATTGTCGAAGGTGATTTTTTATACAACGGAGATCTTGACAAATGGCAAAAAGCAATCAATGTTTTTCATTTAAGAGTATTAATCAGCTTAAGCAAAAAAACAGCAGATATAAATGTTACCAGTGAGTTGAAGCAAATGATCGAAAATCCGTCAAAATATCCTTTAATGACAGGAATTGAGGACAATATGAAACGAAATTTTTCGGATGAAAACCTGAACAATTTTCCTTTTAATCCAGGAAACTTTGGTCGTAACCGAAACAGAAATGTTATGGCCGGAACTTATTTGAATATTCTAAAAGCGAATAATGATCCCAGAATATACAAAGTTGCCGATCCTGCTGCTTTTTATTTTAACAGTGCAGATCCTCTAAATATGAATGCTTATATAGCTGCGAATACAGGAGATGAGCAAGGACCAATGCAGGTAGCATCAGATCAGGGAAAATTGTCTTATCCTAACGAAAAAAGATATTACAGCTCTTATGTTGGGGAAGCCTATACTTTAATTGGTTACGCAGAGCAGCAGTTTATCATTGCTGAAGCGATAAACAGAGGATGGATCGCCGGTGATGCCGCTGATTTTTACAACAAAGGAATAAAAGCATCTATGGATTTTTATGCCGTGAGCAGTGCAGATATTACAACTTTTTTAGCCAGCCCAAATATTGTTTATAAAGGAAATAATGCAAACGGTTTAGAACAAATCTTAACGCAAAAGTACGTAGCCTTTTTTCAAAATTCTGAAAGAGAAGCTTACTTCAATTTCAGAAGAACAGGAATTCCTGCTTTTAATGTGGGGCCGGCGAATAAAAACGGAGGAAAAATCCCGATGAGATGGAAATATTCTCAGGGAGAATTTGACAACAATTCCGAAAATGTAAAAGCCGCATTAGCCCGACAATATGGAGGTACAGATGATATTAACGCTGTAATGTGGCTTCTAAAATAATAGCAGAATGAAACATACCCAAAATACAATCATGATCATAGCGATATTCTCGCTATGGTCTTGTTTTTCTCAGAATAAGAAAGAATTTCAGGCTGTAAAACATGTTGTAGTCATTGGTTTTGACGGTTTAAGCCCTAACGGAATTGAAAATGCCAATACCCCAAATTTTCATAAATTAATGAAAGAAGGTGCTTCGACTATGCACGCAAGAGCGGTATTGCCATCGAGCTCGAGTACCAATTGGGCTACGATGATTATGGGCGCAGGACCGGAACAACACGGAATAACGTCTAACGATTGGGAGAAAAATAATTTTGTTCTTCCTACAGTTGTGCAGGGCGAAGATTTTCTTTTTCCAACCATTTTTAAATTGATTCACGATCAGAAAAAAAATGCCGAAATAGGCGCAATTTATCATTGGTCAGGTTTTGGACGACTTTTCGAAAAAAGCGCTGTTAACTACGATATTAATACGGAAACAGAAGAAAAAACGGCACTTGCAGCCAGCAATTATATAAAATCGAAACAACCTGTTTTTACCTTCATACACTTTGATCACGTCGATCATGCGGGACACGAATATGGTCATGGAAGCCCTGAATATTACAAATCAGTAGAAAAAGCAGACGTTTTATTGGGCGAGGTTTTGCAGGCAATAACAAGCTCAGCAATGGCCAATGAAACCGTAGTAATTGTAAGTGCAGATCATGGGGGTTTAGGTAAAGGTCATGGCGGAGAATCGCTGCAGGAAGTCGAGATTCCGTTTATTGTCTGGGGAAAATCAGTGAAGAAAAATTATACGATCGAATTTCCTGTTTACCAATATGATAATGCCGCAACTGTAGCTTTTGCTCTAGGTTTAAAAATGCCAATGGCTTGTATTGGGCGACCTGTTAAAAATGCTTTTGAGGGATATAATCAAAAAGACAATTATCCGCTTATAAAAAGATTTAAAGAACCTGTAATTCTACCCACAGCCGTTTTAAGCAAAAGGGCAGGCGGTTTATTTACCGGTCAGGCCGAAGTGATCATCGAAAACCCAAGCGGTGAAGGAGAAATTCGATACACTACAGACGGATCAATGCCTACAGGAAAATCTCTTTTGTACAAAAACTCTTTTAAAACCCTTAAAAATACAGTGGTAAAAAGCGCCATTTTCAAAAACGGAAGTATTGTAAGTTTGGTAAGTGAGGCTTTTTTCAGAGTGATTCCGGCTGGTTTTTCCGCTCCGGTTTCTTATGAGATATTCTATTTATCCAATTTAAGCAGTATCCCATTTTTAGACAATTTGAGTCCTAACGAAAAAGGAAATTGTTTCGAAATAGGTTCCGAAGAAATCAACCAGAAGATCAGGGATAATACTGTTGTAAGGTTTAAAACCACAATAACTATCGAAAAAGAAGGAACGTATAAGTTTTATACCCGATCAGATGATGGCAGTATTTTAAAACTTAACAATGAGGTTGTTGCCAATAATGACGGTGATCATGGCATAATCGAAAAGTCAGGCGAAATGAAGCTGAAACCAGGAAATTATCCTCTGGAAGTTGTTTGGTTTAATGGCGGAGGCGGAGGCTGGTTAGATGTTTATTATGAAACAGCAGGAATAGCCAAACAAATTATTCCGCCCTCGATTTTTAAGCCATAAATGCGCCTTTAGGTACTAAATATTGGTAGAAAACCGGAACAGAAATAGATTTAGCGTGCCATAGGTACGCAACTAACGGCACAAGTCGAAGCTAATATTTCAAATTATAAAAAAGAGAATTATAAAAAAGGAAATCTGCTCAATCTGCTCAATTTGCGAGAAAAGACTATATGTTAAATGTCCTATTGCAGAACTAACAAAGAGCAATTATAAACAATAATAAAAAGGATCAAATTCGATTAAATGAATAATCTCAATACCAATAAAAAAACAGAAGGTGATATAAACCTAACGTCACAAAGAACGCTCTGGAATGCCTCTGAAAATGACGACCAAACAAAGCATTTGTTAGAAAAAGACGCGCGTTATTTTTTGCATCAGGCCATGTCGACTCCATGTTTAGACGTTTTAGAATCCTGCAAAGGAGCTTCTATAAAAAACATTGCCGGAAAAACCTATCTGGATTTTCACGGAAACAACGTACACCAAATTGGGTATGCAAACCCCAAATTGATCGAAAATCTTATTGAGCAGTTACAAACACTTCCTTTTTCTCCAAGACGATTTACCAATAAACCCGCAATTGATTTTGCCGAAAAATTGGCTTCGTTATGTCCGTCAAATCTAAATCGCGTATTGCTGACTCCCAACGGAAGTTCTGCCATAGGCATTGCGCTTAAACTGGCCAGGGCGGTGACTAAAAAGTTTAAGGTAGTTTCGTTTTGGGATTCTTTTCACGGAGCTTCTTTAGATGCCGTAAGTGTAGGAGGAGAATCTGTTTTTAGAGAATACATGGGACCAATGATGCCGGGCGTAGAACGTATTCCTCCGCCAACAAGTTATCGTGGTATTTTCGAAAATAACGAAAAAAAGTGTTTAGAATATTTAGAATATGTTTTTTCTAAAGAAAATGATATAGGTGCTTTTATCGCCGAAACCATAAGAAATACCGATGTTCAGATTCCGTCGAAAAACTTCTGGAAAGAAGCCAGAAGATTGTGTTCACAATACGGCGTTTTATTGATTTTAGACGAAATCCCGATCGCATTAGGCAGAACAGGAAAAATGTTTGCCTTTGAACATTATAATATTGAGCCTGATATTCTATGCATTGGCAAAGGTTTAGGCGGCGGTATTATACCCCAAGCAGCGATTTTGACCAGAGACGATTATAATGTTTTTGGTGACATTTCTCTGGGACATTATACGCATGAAAAAAGTCCGCTTGGATCTGTTGCAGCTTTAACCACCATTCAATTTATAGAAGACGAAGATCTTTTGCAAAAGGTAAATAAAGACGCTCTTTTTATGGAAGAATCACTGCAAAAACTCAAAGAGAAATATACAGTTATTGGCGATGTAAGAGGAAAAGGCCTTTTGTGGGCAGTAGAATTAGTAAAAGACAGAACAACTAAAGAAAAAGCGATAGACGAAGCAGAAAAAGTAATGTACGGATGTTTGAAAAGAGGATTGAGTTTTAAAGTATCTGCAGGTAATGTTTTGCAATTATCACCTGCTCTAACCATTACAAGAGAAGAACTTCAAACGGCATTAAATATACTCGAAGAAAGTCTGAAGGAACTTTTATTTGAAGCTTAAAAAAAATGATTTAATGATTAAAAAATAAATAAAATGAAAAAACTAATTGTAACAGCGTTATGTGTTTTTAGTGCTTTAGGAGCAGAAGCACAGCAAAAAAAAGCGGTAAAGAATCCCAAAATAGTACTCATTACTTTAGATGGTTTTCGCTGGCAGGAATTATTTAGCGGAGCTGACAGCAAGTTAATTATAAAAAAGTATGCAGAAGATACCACAGCAGTAAAAGAAAAATTTTGGAGAAACACGCCTCAGGAAAGAAGATCTGCTTTAATGCCTTTTTTCTGGAATCAGGTTACCAAAATGGGACAATTGCATGGTAACAGAACCTTAGGCAGTAATGTAAATCTGACCAATACAATGTGGTTTTCTTATCCGGGTTACAATGAGATTTTGACCGGATCGGCTGATGATAAACAAATTAACAGTAATGATAAATTCAACAATCCTAATACTACAGTTTTAGAGAAAATCAATATGCTTTCTAAATATAAAGGTAAAGTTGCCGCTTTTGGGAGCTGGGATGTTTTTCCGTTTATTATTAATAAAGAACGTTCTGGAATACCTGTAAATGCCGGTTTTGAAACGGTAAAAGGAAATAAGCTTTCAGATAGGGAAGTGTTTTTAAATGAGCTGCAGCCAAAAGTACCTTCACCGTGGGATTCTGTTCGATTTGATGCTTTTACTTCAAATTATGCATTAGAATACATGAAAAGAGAACATCCGGAACTGGTTTACATCTCTTACGGAGAAACAGATGATTTTGCACATGATGGCAATTATCAGGCGTATTTAAAATCAGCAAATACTGCTGATAGATTAATTGAAGATTTATGGAAATTTACCCAAAAAGATTCTTTTTATAAAGACAATACTATTTTTATTATTTCGACAGATCACGGCCGCGGAACAGAACCATTAGAACAATGGAGGGATCATGGTTCTAAAGTAAACGGAGCAGATCAGGTTTGGTTAGTTGTGTTTGGGAATGGTGTTCAGGCAATTGGAGAAGCAACAGCAAAAGAACAGCTTTACAGTAATCAAATTGCGCCAACGATATTGCAGTTTTTTAATACTGCAAAGGATGCTCAAATGAAAGGTCAGCCATTAGAAATCCTTAAAAAATAATTCAAATGGAGCGTAAAAAGTCAAATATACCTTTTGTTTTGAATGCGTCTGTGGCTTCTTTTGGGGTATATTTTTGTATGTATGCTTTTAGAAAGCCTTTTACAGTCGCTACATTCGAAGGTTTAGAAGTCTTTCATATCGATTATAAAATACTTTTAATAATTGCTCAGGTAATTGGTTATGTGATTTCTAAGTTCATAGGAATCAAAATAATTTCAGAACTTAAAGCAAACCAAAGAATATTTTATTTGTTGTGTTTAATAGGCATTGCCGAAATCGCTTTGGTACTTTTTGCTTTAGTCCCAAAACCGTATAATATACTTTTTATGTTTCTTAACGGAGTGCCGTTAGGAATGATTTGGGGAATTGTTTTTTCGTATCTCGAAGGAAGAAAATTTACCGAAATATTAGGCGTTGCCCTAAGTACGAGTTTTATTGTTTCGAGCGGAGTAGTAAAATCAGCCGGTTTTTTTGTGATGGATTCTTTGCATTTTTCTGAGTTTTGGATGCCGGCCATTACAGGTCTTTTATTTGTGGGACCTTTATTGTTTTTTGCCTGGATGTTAGAAAGAATTCCAAAACCATCGACAGAAGATATTGCTTTGCGTTCAGAGCGTATACCAATGACGAATAAAGATAGAAAAAAGGTCTTGTTGCAGTATTTATTTCCTATCACGATTTGGGTTTTGTTTTATACCTATCTCACTGCTTTCAGGGATTTCAGGGATAATTTTGCCCGCGAATTATGGGATAGTATTGGTTATAAAGACGATATAGGAGTTTATACCAGTTCAGAAATTATAGTGGCTTTTATTGTATTATTGGTTTTAGGAGCGGCATTCTATTTTCGAGACAATATGAAAGCATTATTTTTTTATCAGATATTGCTTTTATTGGGTTCAGCCTCTATTGGTGTTTCTACTTTTTTATTTCATACGCAAAATATTAGTCCGTTTAGCTGGATGGTGGTGTCCGGTTTTGGTTTATACATTTGTTATGTTCCTTTTAATTGTTTGTTTTTCGATCGCTTTATAGCAGCTTTTAAAATAAAAGGAAACGCAGGATTTTTTATTTACATCGCCGATGCCTTTGGATATTTAGGAAGTGTTGCCGTACTGTTGTACAAAAACTTTGGGCAGCCCAATTTGTCCTGGTTAGATTTTTTTATGGATGGCGCGTACTTAATTGCCATTATGGGAATCCTTGTAACGGTAAGTTCTATGATTTACCTAAACAGAAAAAAGAAGAAAATTAAAAAACAAAATATAAATTATCAATTCGTTTTAAATGAAAACACAATATGATTTAATCGTTATAGGCGGCGGTATTCTGGGAACTTTTCATGCCTACCATGCCTTAAAAGCAGGAATGAAAGTTGCCGTTATCGAAAAAGACAAAATGCCTAAAAGTGCTACAATTCAAAACTTTGGGCAGGTAGTACCTTCCGGAATGGATTCGAAATGGCAAACTTACGGTAGAGAAAGTTTGGCGATTTATAAAGAAATACAAAGTCAGTTTGATATTTCTGTCAGACAAAACGGCTCGGTTTATTTGGCTTCAAATGATGAGGAAGTACAGCTTATCGAAGAGTTGGCTCAGATTAATAAAGCCAATAATTATGCTTCGGTTTTATTCAATAAAAAAGAATGCCTGGATAAATATCCGGGATTAAATGCTGCTTATGTAAAAGTAGGATTGTTTTTTCCGGAAGAAGTTACGGTCGAGCCCAGAACAATGATCTACAGGCTTCAGGAATATATGAGTAAGCATTTGGGGTTAAAATTAATCACCAATACAACGATTTTAAATTGTGAGAATTTACCGAATGGAGTTGTTTTAGAAAGCGCATCAAAGGATAATTATTTTGCCAAAAAAGTAATTATTTGCAACGGCAATGACTTTAAAAACTTATATCCTGAAGTGTTTTCTAAAAGTGATCTGGAGGTTTCAAAATTACAAATGCTGCAAACCAAGCCTCAGAAGAATTATAAACTAGACGGATCAATTTTGACAGGATTGTCTATCAGGCGTTATGAATCTTTTTATGAATGTGCTTCTTTTAAAGATATTAAATCGAAAGAAGATCCCAACTCTTTAGAAAAAAAATGGGGTGTACATATTCTCTTTAAACAAGCAGCAGACGGATCGGTTATTTTAGGAGATTCACATCAATATGCATCGGCAGAAAATATCGATGATTTAGGTTTTAATCTTGATATGGATATTGACAATTTCATGATCGAAGAAGCCAAAAAAATTATCGATTTGCCTACTTATGAAATTCAAAACAGATGGTTTGGTATGTATTCTCAGTGTAAGACCAAAGATGTTTTTGAACATACAATAGGCGAAAACATTCATATTATAACAGGAATAGGAGGAAAGGGAATGACCGGAAGTGCCGGTTTTTCAAAAGAAAATATAATTAAAATCTTTAATAAATAAGAATGAAGCAAGAAATACAACTGGTAGTATTTGATATGGCCGGAACAACTGTAGATGAAGGAAATGTAGTGTATAAAACAGTTCAAAAAGTAATTAATGATGAAGGTTATGCCGTATCATTAAACGAAGTTTTGAATTACGGAGCCGGTAAGGAAAAATACCAGGCGATTTTTGATGTTCTAACAAATTGTACTGATTCTGATACTGTTGAAGCAACAGCTCAAAAAGCATTTTCTAATTTTAAGCCTGCACTGGAAACGGCTTATGCCAATTTAGCTGTAAAAAGCTTTGAAGGTACAGAAACGCTGTTTAATGATTTAAGAAATAATAACATCAAAGTCGTTTTAAATACGGGATATGATTGTATTACCGCCAATAATTTGCTTACAAAATTAGGGTGGTCAGTAGGCGAAACCATTGATGCTATGGTAACATCTGATGACGTTGAAAATGGACGTCCTGACGGAGATATGATTTTGAAAGCGATGGAAATTACCGGAATAAAAGATCCTGAAAAAGTACTGAAAGTAGGCGATTCTGCAATTGATATTGAGGAAGGAAAAAGTGCCAATTGCGGTATGACGGCAGGAGTTTTGACAGGCGCACAAACCAGAGAACAAATTCAGGATGCAAATCCTACTATTATATTAAATAGTTTGACAGAATTAAGAGCGATACTCTTGTAGAAATAAGTTGTTGTTTTTTTACTCCTCCTTGTTACCCTTGATGAGGAGGAGTTTTTTGTTTTAAAAAAGAATTAGGAAAGACAGTAAATAAAAAAGCAATAAATTTTAAGAAGATTTTTTATTGACTTCGGCAAAGAATTGCTAACTCAAAAAGAATCTAATTCAAAACCTTTGCGACTTAGCGTCTTTGCTAGATTAAATCATGAAAATTTTTTTAGCAGCGAGAAATTTGCTTGCAAAGGCGCAGAGATGCAAAGCTTTTTATTAATAATTCAAGCTATAAAAAGAGAACTTAAAAAAGTTAGAATTTATTCTGTTTGTGTATTAAAAAAGAAATATAAAACTAACATCTTGGCGGTGGCTTGACTTCGGTTTATAGGAACATGGGGAATCCTTCCATCAAAAAATATCGAGTCACCTTCTTTTATTAATACTTCATCATCTCCAATAATATAAACACATTCTCCAGAGAGCATATACTTGTATTCAAAAGCATCTGTTTCGACTTTTTCCCTTTTAGAATCGGGTTTTACTTCCAGCAAAACGGCTTCAAAACCAATGGATGAAAGCTGTTTTCCAAAAATATACTGATAGGTAAATCCTTTTGCATCGTCTTCTTTTTCTATAATAGAATTATCTTCAGCGCGGGAAACAATATAGTTTTCTCCGGTAGGTTTTGGCATTCCTTCAAAGAAATCAGAAACCTCAATTTCTAAGGCATTGATAATATTCAATAAAACAGGAAGCGATGGTATGGTTCTTCCATTTTCAATTCGGGATATCAAACCATTACTCACATTAGCTGCATTCGCTACTGTGCTGATTGTTTTTTTGTTCTTTTTCCTAATATCCTTTATTCTTTTTCCTATCCCAATTAAGTAGTCGTTCATTCCAAATGGTATTTATTACGAATATGCAAATTTAACTTGAGATAAAAAAGAAGTTTTTATATCAAAAGTTGATAAAGTGGTTTGCCCTATAGTTTAGCTCCGGGATAATTAATTTGAAAAAAGCCTATCTCATTAGAAATAGGCTTTAAGATAGTTATTCGTATTGTACAAGATACCAGCTATTTTGTATAAAATTTGAAATGATTGGAATATTTTCAAATTAATAAAGAACAAAAAGCAGCTTGCATCTTAATTTAATGTCTGAATTTATTTCGATTCAGGCATAAAAAGATCATCTGAATTTTCAGTAATCGGAATGTATAGTCTTTCCCAAACATCACTGTCTACCATATCCCAGCTGTGACCTTTTCCTTTAAGATCTTCGGCAAGTAATACTACACCTGGCTCTATAATAAAAGTACTTCCGTCAGAAACCTTAAATCTGATTTTGCCTTTTACGGTTATTACATATTGTTTTCTTGGTGCCGGATGCGCATTTTTTTCCCATTCTTCTGTTTTATTGCTATACCAGAAAGAAGCCGTATTCATGTGCTTTAACGACGGAATAGTACCTTTTTCGAATGCACATGTACCGTCAGGATTATTCATAAGACGGTAAGCAGTAATTTCAGGTTCTTTTTCCATCACTTTTACTGAAACTTTTTTGTGTTCTTGTGCGTTATTGCTGGTTACTGACATAATAGCCAAAATTAGGATAAATCCTTTTACTAAGTTTTTCATTTTTGATATTAATTTAAAAGTACTATTGTTTATTGATTGTATACTGAATCGTGAACCATCATTTTATTAAAAAATGGTTTGTATTTGGCTACCAAAGCCAGATGTCCGTCAAGCTTTCCGTAGGTTTCTAAGTCTTCAAGAGAATCAAATTCCATAGAAGCATTGTAGGTAAAAGAATTGTCCATTACAGGTCGTGGCGTTGAGTTTGCAGGTCCGCCATAACGTACATTTTTTACGTAAGGCAGTTTTTTAAGTCCTTCAAAAAAGTTCTCAAAATCCTTTATCTGAGCCGGCGTAAGTTCAGGCTTAAGCCAAAATAACAGATAGTGAAAATAAACTGTTTTAGTTTTTGAGGCTGTTTCATTTACAGGATTTGCCAATACATTTTCCCCGACAAGCGCTAGTGCTCCTGCACTGGCTGATGTGATAATAAAATTTCTTCGTTTCATAATAATAGATTTTTAATTAAAGTCGATTCTGTATTTTAAAACAAACTGCCATTTTCGGTCTGATACATCAGCCTGACCAAGATTATTCAAAGCGTAGATTGGACGATTTTGGGCATCAACAGTCAGCCTTGACGACATACCATTCATTAGTAATGATACACCAGCATCATAAGTCAAAGCTTTGTCATGAAGACCATCAAGATCAGAAAGCATGACACTTGCCGCAGGCTGTAACTGCAGATTGTTTTTGTCTTTGTTGAAGTAGGGTAGTGTACCGCCAATTTGTACATAATATGTATTACCGGTTCCTATTACAGGTGAGTTATTACCAGCTCCGTTAAGGCTGCTTTCAGCTGTATTTACACCGCTTGCAGGATTACTCACACCGGAATAGCGTACATAGTTAGGACCATAATTATTATTCATAGCCATGGCATAAGCACTAAAAGAGGTACCGCGTTCTTTGTTGATTGGCGTATCATAGAAAAGGTCAACGGCAAAGCTTTTTTCATCATCATTGATAGTTGTTTTTGTTTCATCTAAGTGCCATAATGCATTGTGCATGTATTCGAATCCCGCTCCTAACGCAAGTACTTTCTTTTTACCACTATACGTTCCGGAATGGAATGGTGAAGAGTTGTTTTCTGATTCGAAAAACTCATATTTAAAATAACCGGAATAGTCTTTATTAGGATGCGTTTTACTAAAGGTTGCAACATTATACTGCGGATCAGCGCTAACGTTGGTATAAGGATCTGCAATCACCAAACGATAATCCAACTTACCTATTTGTCCTTTTGCATAAACACTTAACTCTCTTACTGTTTCATCAGATATACCGGCATTTCCGGTAGCATAAGAAGGTAAATCGTATAATAATGTGTTTAAAGGTCCTGTAGTAAACCTCGATAATCCTCTCCAGGTAGATCGTCCGGCACCGGCAGCTATAATATCATTAAATTTATATTCTGCGTAAGCATCCAAAAGTTCAAGAGCCGGTGTTGTTTTAGAAGCTACGTTTACATTCGTTAAACCTCCTTGTAGAATAAAAGTAAATTTTTCTGTAGGCTGATAAGCCATTTTTACCCTTACTCTGCGCAATGATAAGTCTGATATACTGTTTACCTGTTCGCCGTTTACCAGACTTCCGGGGTTAAGCTCTGCGTAACGTGCCCATAATTCAGCATAACCGCTAAATGATATCGAGCGTGTTTTTTCGTCGTTTAGATAATGTGTAAGTGTAGGGTTTCCAAAATCGTTCTTTTTTTGGGCACTTACCGTGTTGATTAACCCTGTTAGCAGAGAAAAACATATCCCAATTTTTAAATAACCTGTTTTCATTTTAGTTAAAATTTACATTTTGTTTAGTAGCAATCGCTACTTGTTTTTGACATGACAAAGGTAGATTCAGCGTAGGCTTTGGGTTATTAGAAAAGTATTAGAAAGGCTTTAGAATGTTATTAGAAAACGGGCTGTTTTTAAATTAAATAATTGATAATCAATAATTTTTTAGTGCAGGGATAAGCAAGGCACAGCTATCGGCCTTTTAGAAAAAGAAAATATTGTCGTAAATTTGATTCGGATTTAAAAATGAAATAGATACAAATGAAGATCTTAATAGTGGAGGACAACAGTCGGGTTTCAGCATTGCTTAAACGCGGACTCGAAAGTCAGGGGTATCAGGTATATATTGCAGAAGAAGCAGAAGAAGGACTTATACTTTTAGAGAAAATTGATTTTGAATTGATTATCACAGATATTATGCTGGCCGGAATGGATGGTATTGCTTTTTGTAAAAAGATTCGTCATTCAGGAATAAGAATCCCTATTATTATGCTGACTGCTTTGGGAACTATCGACGAAAAAATTGAAGGTTTTGATGCCGGAGCCGATGATTATTTAGTTAAACCTTTCGAAATACGGGAGTTGTATGCAAGAGTTAAGGCTTTGCTTCATCGTAAAAAGGATACAGTAAGTAATTTAGAAGAAACGACTCAAATTACCTACAATACCCTTGTAATGGACAAACGCACGAAAGTTATTTACAGAGAAGGGGTAACTATTAACCTCACTCCAAAAGAGTTTAATTTACTGCACTTTATGATGCAGAATCCCGAGAGGCTTCTTACAAGAGATGAAATTGCTGATAATGTCTGGGGGAATAATTTTGATACCGGAACCAATTATATCGACGTTTATATTGCTTATTTGAGAAAAAAAATTGACAAAGGTTTCGAGCAGAAACTAATTCATACTAAAGTGGGTATGGGATTTATTTTAAGCAATAAGATATGAAATTAGTAACCCGTACCGCTCTGGCTTATGCTATTTTAACTGCTTTTATTCTTTTTGTTTTTGCGTATAGCGTTTATTTTGTATCTGAAAAAAACAGAAAAGATGAATTTTTTGACCGTCTTGATTATAAAATAACCTGGCGCGCCGAGTTTATATTTGATGCTCAAATCGATAAAGAACTTATAAAATTCCTGCACACCAAAAACAAGAAAGTACTTAACGAGGCCGATATAAGTGTTTATGACAGTAACTTTAATCTTTATTTTTCTGATAATATGCCGCCGCTGGGTAGTAAAAAAATATTGCACTCTATAAAAAAGAATCGATACCTAAACTGGTCTGATGATAAATACCAATACAGGGGTATTTTGTACACAGATAATAACAGGGAATTTTATATCGTTGGAAGAGCAACAGATGTAACCGGCCTCAATCATATTAATGCTTTTAAGGAGAATTTACTTTATGTCTATTTTACTTCTATTGTTTTGATCTTTATAATTGGTTTTGGATTTTCCTATTACACATTACAACCATTAAAAGATATTATTTTTCAAATTAGAGATATATCTGAGCATAATCTTAATAAGCGAATCATTGTACCAAAAGCGAAGGACGAACTTTATGAGCTCACTCAGACCTTTAATGCTACTTTTAACCGATTAGAGAAATCCTTTAATAATCATCGAAATTTTGTAACGACCATATCGCATGAATTCCGTACACCGCTTTCTATTTTAATTGCCGAAATTGAACTCGGAAAAGAACTTAACCGAACCATTGATGACTATAAAGTATCATTAGATAATGCTTTAAAAGAAGCAAATCATGTTTCTCAGCTTTCTACGGCACTTCTTGATTTTGCCCGTGCCAATTATGACCGATCTCAAATAAAGATGTCGGATATTCGAATAGATGAGGTTTTGGTAGATGCCAAACTAAATCTATTAAATAAAAAAGATGTAAAATACAGGATAGGTATAAGTTATACGAATCTGGATGATAATGATGCGAATTTCTACAATTACTTTGGTAATCCGTATTTACTGCAAATCGCTTTTTCGAATATTATGGAAAACGCCTGTAAATATTCTGCAGACCATGCCTGTCACGTCGACATAAATGCTTCTGCAGATAAAATTATCCTCACTTTTTCTGATAACGGAATTGGTATTCCTGAAGGAGATCTGGAACAGATCTACAATTTATTCTACCGCGGAAAAAACAAAAACTACGAAATAGGTTATGGTGTTGGATTATCAGTTGTAAAACAGATCATAAGCCTGCATAACGCCTTAATTGATGTTACTTCTGTTGTGGGGAAAGGAACAACATTTACAGTTACGCTGCACGTATAATCTTTTTAGTGATCACGAACAAGAAATCTGTAAATAGTTTGAGAACTAAAGGTTTCCTTAGGTCGTAAAACAGTATTTGGAAAAGCAGGTGTATTGATGGAGTTGGGGTAATGTTGTGTTTCGAGGCAGAATGCGCCATTTTTGGTATAAGGAACACCGTTGCGTCCTTTTACTTTTTCGTTTAACCAGTTTCCGGAATAAAATACAACTCCAGGCTCAGTCGTATACACTTCTAATACTCTTCCGCTTAATGGTTCGAAAGCTTTTGCTGCCAGGGCTAATTTACCGGTTTGGTTTCGCAAAGCAAAAGTCACATCGTAACCATTAGTATATTGCTGTACTTTTTCTATGTCCTTGCCAATAGTTTTAGGCGAAGTAAAATCGAATGGCATTTCTTTTACAGTCAGAATCTTTCCGGTTGGCATGCTGCCGTCTCCGTATTCCAAAAATTGATCAGCGAGAACGGTTAGTTCTGTATTTAGTGTTTTAGTCTCTTTTCCGCCCGAAAGATTAAAATAGGTGTGATTCGTTAATACAAGCGGAGTGGCTTTATCTGTAGTTGCTTTATAATCAATAACCACATCATTATTATTTTTGAGTGTAAAAGTTACCGAGACTGCTAAATTCCCCGGAAAACCTTCCTCGCCATCTTTACTAAAGTAAGTCATTTCAACAGAAAGTTCATTCTTTTTTGATATTTCTTTGGATTTCCAAATACGTTTGTCAAAACCATTAACACCTCCGTGAATATCAGAAGATAATGTGTATTCGTGTCCGTCAAGTGTGAATTTTTTGTTTGCAATTCGGTTAGCAACGCGACCAACTGTAGAACCCATCAACGAGTTTTCTTTACCCGCATAATGAGCAATTGAATCGAAACCCAGTACCACACTGCTCATTTTACCATATTTATCCGCCGTTACAATATTGGTAATTGCAGCGCCGTAAGTAAGAAGCTGAACCTGCATTCCTGTTTTATTTTGCAGAGTATACTCGAAAACATCCTGTCCCTGAACCTGTCCGATTTTCTCTTTAGTAATAAAAGATTTCTTAGCTAACTTCGTATTTTGAGAAAATGCATTCTCAGTTACCAGGAATGCCAGAGCTAAAAAAGATAAGTAGACAGTGATTTGAAATTTGTTCATGATGTTTTGTGGTATTTGTTATTCATTTTAATGACAAGGTTTTGGCTTACTTGTGATTACGCCATATTCTTTGCCAATAAAGCTTTGGATATAAGTTGATTATTTTTGTTTTGATAAACTGTAATGATCTTCAAGAAAGGCGAATCGCGCTAATATTTCGAGCATTCCGCCATGCTCTACTAAATTATAGACACCGTCGTTTGCAGCAAATAATCCTTTTTCATTTTTGTTTTCTTTCAGGATATTATCCAGACACTTTTTGAATCCTGAAATGTATTTTAAATCTTTATTATATTTTAAAAGATGCTGATAACCGCGCAATAAAACAGCATTAAACCAGTAACCGTCTCTAAATTTGTCGCCTCCGTAAAAATAAAGCAAAGAAGCGTCTGCTATTTCATTTGCTTTTTTTAGGTATTTTTTATCCCCTGTTATTTCATACAAATATACATTAGACTGGAGCATTGTTCCTGTGTTGTATGAATACATCGTTTTCCCTATACTGCCATCTTTTACTTTTATATTATCATAAAATAAGCCTGTAGGAGTTTGTAACTTTTCATTTGTCCAATTGTAAATCTTCAATGCATTATCAAGGTATACTATTTTCTTTGTTGCTTTATACATTTTAAGAGCCACTATAATTCCGGGCCCATTTGAGCAGGTATTTTTAGTTTCGAAATCATTTTCCCGCCAGTACAATCCACCGCCTAATTTTGAGTCTGATGCTGTCATCATAAAATCATACATCGATTTTCCTAAATCAAAATACTCTTTCTTCCCGTTCCTTTCATAAATATCCAAAGCAGTTATTCCAATCCATTGGTTGTCATCGTAATATCTTTGGCCTTGGCTTAGTTTTACAATATATTCTCCATATCCCGGTTTAGGAGGTGCCGGATCGTAGTAAGGCTGCATACTTTTTACGATGTTATCTACTAAATTAGCTTTTTTATCTACTTCTTCAATTTCATTTGTAGCTTCAAACATGGCACATAGCGCCCATAGCCAGCTATATTCTCTTTTATGACCAAATTTCGTTTCTCTTTTAGCAGGATCTAAATCAACAAAGTAATAATCGGAAACCGGATCATGAAAATTTTTCTCAATGGCAGAGTGGAGCTGCTCCATTTCTTCTTTGTAAAAATTACTTTTCGAATTGGTAGTCTTTTTTATTTCTGAAAAACTTGAAAACAATACTATTGTTGCAATAAGTACTAAACTCTTTTTTTGATTAGTCATAATCTGTAAATATTTGTGGTTATTTATTATTTGAGGTGAATGGTTAGCTATTTTGAAACTTACAAAGCAAATTCACTAAAACGTTTTAGTATTTTGAAATTAAAAATACAGATTGCTATTATTTTTACCAATATTGTTTCTAAATCGGTTTTTTAGTATTTATCTTTTAATGAAGCAGGGGATTGGTGAACGAAGATTACACATTTACAATCCATTAGAATATAATGTGTTATTATACTAGCAAAAAGCCTTTTAGAATTTAATCTAAAAGGCTTTATATAAAAGTCTGAAACCAAACTTTGGTATTATGATTCGAGATACAACTTAAGGTTTTTGATATCATCGTTTACGATTTTCTCAAAGTAAGGGTTGAGCAGTTTCGCTGCACCTTCACCCGCCAATCCTAGTGGAGCGCGATATGAAATAGTTATGTCTATTTCTGTATTTTTTCCGTTGGCTTTAAAGATTACTTTTCCGAAGTTTTTAACCGAAGCATCTGCAAGAGATTGCCAGCTTAGAAGTTTTTCTTTTTGATCTTTGATGATTTCTGCGTTCCATGTAAGCTTTCCAATACCTCCCGGACCTTTTGCAGTCCACTCAGATTTAGTTTCGCTTATTGTTTTAACCGATTCTAAGTGATTCATGAATTTAGGCAGATTTTCGAGATTGCGCCAAAAAGCATATACTTCACTGATGGGTTTGTTGATTACGGCGCTTGTTCTGATGTTCACATTCGAAGGTTTGTCGTTTTTTAAATGATCTACCGCACTGTAAACCGGGCAGTACCCGCTAATCCCTCTGGCAAGCATTGCGCCGCCGGAACTGATTTTAGCGATACTTTTATTTTCCTGCGAAAGTCCTTTGTATAAAAGGTAAGATCCGCTGGTAATCATTAATATTCTCTCCAATGTTGAAACATTGGCTATGCTGTTAGATGCTGATTGAGTTCCCATATTGTATGTTTTTATAATTAAATATCTTAAGATTACGCGTTTTGTTTTTTACTTATTTTCGAAAATTAATCGGTTGCAAAATTTTCAGATTCGCTGTAATTCTCATCAAAGTTCTCTTCCGGATTATTGGTCTCCTCTTCCTCCTGAGAGTCCTGATTTAGATCATGGTTATCTTCACTATTAAAGTTTTCAGGTTGCAACTGATTTTGTAAATCCTGCATTAAATTACGATCTCCCGGATGGTAATTTTTGTTGTCGTCTGTTATCATATCAGTGTGTTTAAAATGTATTAATTCAGATTCTTATCGCTGCCATAAGATTAGGTTCTGTATATCAGATCTTATGGCTAATTCAAAATTAAGAACAACAGGATTATTTGTTCTTATAGAATTTTAAGTAAGAGTTCTTTAATTATCAGGGATTTATAAAAAGTAAAAAATCCCATTTCGTTTAGAAACAGGATTTTAGTTTTTATGTCCGCTATGAACTATTAGTAAAGTTCTGTATTGTTGGTGGTATTTAAAAAATGGTTAACTAATTTGTTTTTGAAATTTAATATTAAAAAACATAACCAAATCCGAGGTTTAGGTAAATGGGTCTCAATCCAAAAGTAATGGTTTCGAAATCAGATTTAAATATATCATTTAATCCCCAGGTTAAATTTGCAAATACATTTAAGTGGGTGGAGGCATTCCAATTGCTTCCAACTTCTAAACCATAAGAGAATTTTCTTAATTCATTTGAAAAATCATAAGTAGCAGTTTTATCTCCGCTAAAAACAACTTTATTACCTGTTGGACCACCTTCTCTAAGATAACCGTCGTATACATAACCGGAAAAATCTTTTTCTATTAGTAAAGAGTAAAAAGTTCCCAGCGAAAATTCCCATTTCTCATTTAAAGCATATGTGGCCAATATTGGAATAGTTATATAAGAATTGTCAACCTGAGTGTTTACACCTCCAGTCCAGTTACCTGCTACAGTTTCTCCATTTTCGCCAATAATCTCCATGCCGTAATTCTTAACATCTGAATCTGTTTCCATTGCTTTATTTTCAAGTCTAATACCCGTTTTAATTCCCCAGGATTTCTTCTCTTTTCCAAACCAGTATGTAGCACTTCCTTCCACACTAAAATTTAGCTTTGGATTGAATTTATTAATTTTTCTAATTTCTGCCGGTAATGGCATTGGAGTAAAACCTCCTATATTGATACCTGTTCGTATTTGAAAAACGATGCTGTCCTGATGTATTTTAAGATTCTGTGTACTATTTTCCTGTGCATTTGAAATTCTACAGTTTCCAAAAAAGAGAACCAGAAAAACTAAAAAATTTAATTTTACCATTTTATCTATTTTATTCATGAATTATTTCTATTTCGTCAAGTAACAAAGTACTTCCTTCGGAGCCAGCAAAAGTATCTCCATCAATGCTAGAAGTAAATACTAATGTTATACTGTATTTTCCATCTTCCAGTTTTTGTTGATCAATTGCCCAATTATTGCTAAAAACAAAAGGGATATGAAATGAAGTCCATTCTTCAGTTTCAATTCTTGCTTCAGGAGAAATACGTGCAATTGCTATAATATTTTCATGAGTAAATTTATTTGTCCCATCCAAATATTTAAGATTAGAATCTGTTTCAAAAAATATTGCGTAACAATCCCAGGTATCTTTTTTATTAGGGTTCTCAGTGTTTCCTTCTTTGTATACATTTCCTGCTTTATACTTAAAAAAACCTTTTACAGCATAAGGCACAAATTCGACTGGCATTCCTAAACGTAAACTTTTTAGCGGATTGATAATAGAGCTTGCTAAATCAAATTCTCCCATAAAGATATTTCCGGCAGCCAGTGGTTTACCCATAGTTGCACCTAGAGCTCCTGTAGAACGGGTTATTAATTTTACTCCCTGACCTTCTTTACCTGCAGTTAATCTCGATGTTGGATAATCATCAGCATTTGAGGCTGTTCCGGTTAAACTAAAGCCAGCGTTTCCACTTGCCCAATCCATTATGTTTTGATTTTCCTGATTTATTTCATAAAAAACATCAAATTTATTATTCTCGGTACGTACGTGCTCAAAACTATATTTAGATCCTATCGCAGAAGTTATGTATTGAACTTCGTATGTTTTTTGAGAATGACCATCTTCTGATGTTACGGTATAGAATTGAGGGTTTGTAAAATCTAATGTTGTTCCGCTTTTTGGTGAAATTGTAGCGCCTGGTGATAAGGTAAAAACAGGAGCTTGCGATGTTAAATCAGCAAAAGCTTTAACAAATATCTGGATGCGTTCATTTTGAATAATTGGATCTTTTTTAAGAATCTCACTATCGACTTCACAAGATACAATATCAGCTTCAGCGTTAGGAAGCTCATCTTTTATGCAGGAAAAACAAAATAAGCAACTAATTATAATAAAAAAGTAAAAGAAAGATTTCATAGTGTTACATGTAAAAGTTATGGTTTTTTTAAATCCGAAAAATCAAGATGCTCATTAAAGGCAGACTTAACTTTTTCTATAACTAGTGTATTTTTAATACTAAATTCAGATTTTAAAACGATGTCCTTACTAGACTTTCCAATTAAAACGTTATAAGTTCCTGCATCAGCTATCCATTGGCTTTTTTCGGTATAAAAAGAAGCAATTTCTTTTGGCCCTATTGATAATTGTATAATCTCTGATTCTCCAGGCTGTAAAAGTTTTGTCTTTCCAAAATCAACTAATACTTTAGCAGGTTTATCTATAGTTCCTTTGGGAGCTACTATATATAATTGAACAATTTCTTTGCCGGCTACTTTTCCGTTGTTGGTAATTTTTACAGAAACCTTGACATTATCTTTAAACTCCTGTTTATCTAATTTTAATTCACTATAATTAAAAGTGGTATATGATAAACCAAATCCAAACGGATAGGCAGTTTCGATATTAAAGCTATCGTAATAACGGTAACCTACATAAATTCCTTCTGTATATCGTATGTCCCGATGATCTGAAGCTTCAGAGGCAAAGAAACTTACAGCAGAAGCAACATCACTATAAGACTTAGGAAAAGTTGCAGTAGTTTTGGCAGAAGGATTTACTTTACCACTAACAATGTCTGCTAATGCATTTCCTCCTTCGGTGCCTGAAAACCAGGTTACTAAAATCGCATCAACTTTATCACTCCAGGATGTATTCATAACACTTCCTATATTCATGACAACAATGACTTTTTTATTTTGTTTTTTATAGACATTTGAAACACGATTTAATAATGATTCTTCTTCTTTATTTAAGTTGTATTCAGTGTCAACATTTAGATCTTGCTCTTCTGCAGAATTACGTCCAAAAGTTAGAATTGCCACATCAGTATTAGCTGCAGCATCGGCTAATTCTTTATCTGTAATATTTAGTTGTTCTATGACACCCAATGGAGCCAATACATTAAGTTTAGCTCGGCGCTCAATATCTTTTTTTTCTTCTTCTTCTACATATGGAACATATTTGTCAAGCAGAGGTTTGTACAGATTAAATTTAGCATTTTGTAAGCCTTTGTATATTGGCACATTATAAGCTGTTGCCACTTCACTGCTGCCTGTACCTCCCACAACCAAATGATAGGATCCTACGCCAAATGTTGCAATACGTGTATTTGAAACTAGAGGAAGTGTATTATCGTTTCTCAGCATCACAGTTCCTTCTGCAGCAATCTTACGAGACAAACTTTTGTGTGCTTCTAAATTTGGTGCATCACTATACTTATATTTTAGTGGAGTTGGAGATTTAGAAACCAGACGCAAAACATTTCGTACTGCAAAGTCTAAGTCTTTTTTTGAAAGCTTTCCAGATTTTACATCTTCTAATGCGGCTTTTAATTGAATCTTGGAACCCGGCATAATTAAATCATTTCCGGATCGAATTTGAGCAGACACATCGTTAGATTGATTTCCAGCGCGAATAATCTCCACGCTAGGAAAACCAGAGTACCAATCTGTCATAACAAGTCCTTTAAAGCCCCATTCTTCACGTAAAAGCTGATAATTTAGATCTCGTCTTTCACTTGTGTATATGTTATTTATTTTGTTATAGGAAGTCATAATAGTCCAGGGTTGTGCACCTTTAACTGCAATTTCAAAAGGTCTTAAATATAACTCTCTTAACGCGCGTTCGCTAACTAATGAGTTACTAAATAGACGATTATGTTCAGCATTATTAGCAGCATAATGTTTTAGAGATGTGCCAATACCAAGTTCCTGAACGGCATTGATTAAATTCATTGCTATAACACCTGATAACACAGGGTCTTCAGAAAAATACTCGAAATTTCTTCCTCCCAGAGGATTGCGATGTATATTAACGCCAGGAGCTAATAATACATCAATTCCATATTCTTTGGCCTCAGTTCCTAAAGCTTTACCTATTTCTCTTGCAAGTTCTTTATTCCATGTAGATCCTAAAACAGTCTCTGATGGAAATGCAGTAGCATAAAAAGTCTTTTTGGTTCCTTCGCGTATAGGATTGATACGAATTCCCGAAGGCCCGTCGCAAACAATAATGTCCGGAATTCCTAACCGTTTTACATCATGCGTTTGTCCTCCAGCTCCGGGAACCCTTCCGTCTATTACACCCAGGTTTCCAACATTGTCCATTCCTCTTCCAATAACTAAAGAAACTTTTTCCTCATCGGTGAGCTTTAATAATAGTTGATCTATTTCGGCATCTGTATATAAAAAGGCTGTTTTAGAAGATTTAGAATTTGTTTTTTTCTGTGCCATAGTTTGCTGTGTGTAGCATAATAATATTAGTAATAAAAATAAACAAGATAGATTTTTCATGATTTTCAGGATTTTAGATTTAGAAAAAATGAATATTAAAAGAGATTTGTAGTGGGGTAAATCAAATTTAATTTATCTAATTAAAAATTTCAATACGTATTTTCACGTATTATGATACAAGACTATTTATAGCTAATTCCCGTAATATGAAAAACTTCAGGTTTATTTGAATAGACAAAATAAATCTAATCATATATTTCTTCCAAAGTCATTACTCTGTTTGTAAGAGCATATAAAATAACTCCAATAAAGTTTTTGGAATTAGTTTTATTCATAAGATTTCTTTTATGCACCTCTACAGTGCGTAAGCTAATGTGTAACTCTTCTGCAATTTCTTTTGCACAAAGTTCCTTTGCCGCCAGTTTTATGATGTATTTTTCCCGAAGAGAAATGTATGCTACATCATTAAAATTAAACTTCCCCTGAACAAAAAGTTTGAATTTTTTTAAAAAACCTTCGGGATCATGATTTTCATCAAATACAATATGCGGACCAATAAAAATTTCTTTAGCTGTTCGTATCAATAATTTTTTAGTCTTATCAAACTTTTTAAGCTCATTTGAATTTGAACTGATAAGCATGTTTTTTTCTTGATCAAATAAATTAAAAATGACTATCCGTATGTCTGGAAAATATTCTTTTAACTGTCCATAAAAGGCAACAGTAATGCAATGAATTAAAGCATGGCTTGCAAAGAGTACATCTACGGGATTTTCATGTAAATCATCTAATAATTTTTCAGGGCAGTTTACTTTAAATGTTACCTGAACCGGCTCAGGCCAAAATGTGGTGCAAGAAAGCCCTTGTGCCAGAAATTTGTAATCTTCTGTAATTCCAACTTTAATCATCCTTAAATAATAAAAATTAATAAAAAAGATTAATAATATTATAAATGTAGTAAAATATCTATAAAATAAATAACATTTTATTAGCTTTTTATAAATCGATCTTGTAATAGAGTTGTTAATTTTATTAATTAATTTGAATCTATTTTCCTTGTAAATATTTCTTCATTATCTAGTCAAATTGGTTTAATTTTAAGTTTGTAGAGCATATCTTATTTATGCTATAAATTTAAAAACAAGCAGAATTTGAAACTGAAAGATTACAAATACGATATATCATTCAAAACTCTATATTATTTTGAGTTGAATGTATTTATAGATAAAAGTTGGTTAACATTAATAAAAAAAAACATAAAAAAAAATCCCATTTCGTTTAGAAGCAGGATTTTTAATATTGAGGATTTGTGCTTTAAGTTTCTTCTTAAGGTAAAACTAATGTTTCAAGTATTAATCTAAAAACAAAGTTTAATCTTTTGAAAGAGTATTAGAAATTTTTTCTCCCAGC
Source organism: Flavobacterium sp. SLB02 (assembly GCF_009664855.1). Classification (GTDB taxonomy): domain Bacteria; phylum Bacteroidota; class Bacteroidia; order Flavobacteriales; family Flavobacteriaceae; genus Flavobacterium. The sequence continues at coordinate 2,468,229 of NZ_CP045928.1, read as the reverse complement.
GCTTTTAATTTTTCGAAGGTTTCATTAGACACTAATTCTTTATCAATACCTGCTTTTAATTTTCCATCCCTCAATACAAAAGAATACGCCGTTTGTCCTTCGTTGTCTTTTTTCCAAATTTTGCTTCCGGAATCAGTAGATAAAATATTATGGTCTAAGTTGTCAGACAATAATTTCTCCAGCTTTTTGCTTTTCGAAGCATCAAAGTTTGCTGATAAAGAATAATAATTATCTGAATTTGAAATAGAAACAGATACTGAGGATTTCGTGGTTTTTGTTTGTCTGGACGGAGCTTTTGCAACGGCTGTTGTATTTCCCGACGTAGCTTCTGCTGTTTGTGCCTGCGCTAAAGTGTTCCAAATTAGCAAGGTTAAAAATAAAATGATTTTCATAATGAGAAGTTTTAAATTTTTATTCGTTTTTAGTATTAAACTTAAATCCCAAACCTCTTACGCTGGGAATAGAAATGTCCGGGTCTTCGCTAAAATATTTTCGAAGGCGGCTGATAAAAACATCCATACTTCGTCCGGAAAAGAAGTCATCATTGCCCCAGATTTCTTTTAAAATATCTTCGCGTTTGACCAGCTTGTTTTTATTGGCATATAAAAACCGAATCAGGTGCGCATCCTTTTCGGTAATTCGGTGTGTAATTTTTTCATGAGAAAGGGTGTAATTTTCGCCATCAAAAACATAACTTCCAATAGAAAATACCATAGTTTTTGTGGTATTGTCTGCAAGGGGTTTTTGACTTCGTTTCAGGATATTCTGAATCCGTAAAATCAATTCCTCGACTTCAAAAGGTTTTACTACATAATCATCGGCACCAAGGCGTAGTCCTTTTATTTTGTCTTCCTTAAAGCTTTTCGCTGTTAAAAAGATAAAAGGTGTTTCAGGAAATTTGTCGATAATATTTTCAGCCAGCGTAAAACCATCCATGTGAGGCATCATGACATCCAGAATACAGATATCCGGTTGGGTAGCCGAAAATATTTTCAAAGCTTCCTTGCCATCTTTTGCCCAGGTTACATTAAAGCCTGAAAATTCAAGATATTGCTTTAATATAGAAGCATAGTCAAAATCGTCTTCAGCTAATAAAATATGATGTTTCATACAGGAATTGTTATTGTGAATAAAGAACCTTTATTTTCCTCACTTTCAACGTTTATTGTACCGCCATAAGTTTGTACCAACTGCTTAATATAAAATAAGCCAAGACCAAGTCCTTTACTATTGTGAATATTTCCTTTTTCGACCCTGTAAAATTTATCAAAAATAGAGGCCTGCTCTTTAACAGGGATTCCTTTTCCGTTGTCTTTTACAGAAAGAATAAAGTTTCCGGCGGTTATTTTTAAGTCTGTCACAATTTTATTGGCACCATATTTTACGGCATTGTCCAAAAGATTGATCAGAATCGTATTAAGGTGAAAACGATCCATCGAAATAATAAAAGCTTCTTTTTGGCTTGTCAGTTCAATAGTGATATCGGGTTTGTAAAGCTTAAAATCGTCAATCATATCCTTTATTTCTTCGCTGGTCACCTGAATACTGTCTTTATTGGCAATGGGCGCGACAGAAGCTTCTGTTACCTGACGAAATAATTTTTGCAGTCTTTCGTTTTGCCTTGCAACCATAGCGAGCGTATTATTATAATGTTCCGGGCTCATTTGTTTGTCTTTTCGCTGCAATGTTTTTATTGCAATATCCATCGTAGCAAGCGGCGTTTGAAATTCATGTGTAATATTATTTACAAAGTCCGTTTTGATATCAGCAATTCGCTTTTGTGAGATAAGATTTTTGAGCGACATATAATATAAGAAAACGACAAATGCCATTAATAGTACTGAAAAGAGTAATAAACCCGCCATTTTAGAAATAATGATTTGCTGCAATTCATCAAAACTATAGTAACGGTTACTTTTTACAATCAGTATAAGTTCGTCATTACTATCTTTAGTTTCCCAACGCCCCATAGAAGAAAGAATTTTGTTCTTTTTTAAGGTATCATTGGCTAATATTAGCATTTTTCCATCAAATAAATTATTTTTTTTCCCACCCTTTATTACTGTTATTGAATTAAGATAAATAGAATAATCAATATCATAATCTTCAGGCTGTGCCATCTTTTTCATATAGGTCTTCATGGCTTTCGACAGCGAATCTCTTTTGACAGAAAGGTATTTAGTAAAAGCTGGCTTGGTTATATCACCTTTTGCATATTTTTTTGCATACTTTTTTGAATGTATGGACCAGGTATCGTTTATTTTTTCCCATTCTTCTGTGTCTTCCAAACGGGCGATTTGTTTTTTGATAGAGGTATTTATTTCCCTTTCATATAATTTATAAGTATTGTAGATAAAATAGCCTTGAATTGTAGCCAGAGCTATTACTGTAAAGATACAGGCACCAATTAAAAGCGTTATTTTTCTTTTCATCTGTTTTTGAATGTTTTGATCCGTACAAGAAATCAGTTTGTTTTTGTGGATACAAAGCTATTATATTTTAAGCTTTTTCAGATTAAAAACAAGACCGTTAACCGTACTTTAACCCAATTACTATTTGATAAATTAAGCCAGTCCCCATGAAAACTGAAAAGTCTTTGCTAAAAGCTTTTTTGTATTTACAATATGGTTTTTATCCTATGGTGTTTAACCCTTCGTTAACCCTGTGTTAACCATTTTCGGAAAATGATTTACAGAGATTTGCATCAAATAAATCATCAATGAAAAAATTAATCATGTTACTGTTGTGGGGTTCTTTTGCAGGTTATACGCAAGAAGTTTCCCTGTCTGGAAAGGTAGTCGACGGCTCTCATCAGGCCGTACCTTTCGCAGATGTCCTGCTTTTGCAGGCAAACGATTCTGTTAGTTATAAGACAGAACAAACCAATGAGTCCGGAGAATTTCGTTTTGGCGGTCTAGTAAAAGGCGATTACCTGCTAAAAATGAAAGCAATTGGTTTTGAAGAGTATTACAAAAAGATCACTATTCAAAAAGATACAATTCTGGGCGTACTTTCTTTAAAAGAAATTTCAAACAATCTTGAGGGGATTACAGTTACTTCAACCAGACCTATTGTAAAACGACTGACAGACAGGCTCGAATTTTCGGTAGAAAACTCATCGCTTTCATCAAATAATGCCTGGGAAATTCTAAGTAAAACCCCGGGAGTAATGACCAGTTCCGGAGGAGGAATAAGTATTCGCGGCAGTCAGAGTATACTCGTAACCATCAACGATAAGAAGGTTTATCTTAGTGGCGAAGAATTAAAGCAGTTTTTAGAAGGCACAAGCGGTGAGGAGGTAAAATCGATAGAAGTCATCACTAATCCGCCTGCAAAATACGAAGCGCAGGGAAGTGCCGTATTAAACATTAAACTAAAAAAGAATTTATCATTAGGCTATAAAGGCTCTGTAAATACTGCCTATGTACAATCCAAATACCCAAAAGGAATTGCGTCTGTAAATCAGTTTTATAAAGGAGAAAAATTGTCCCTTGCCGGAAGATATGGCCTTGGTTCTGGTGTATATGTCAATGAAGGGACAGATGTTGTACATTATTTAAAAGAAGATGGCTCGATCGATTCCCGTTGGGAAAGCATTATGATACGTAAGTCAAAGTCGCTGGAGCAACATTCTTACCGCCTTCAGGCTTCGTATGAAATTGATTCACTTAATACGATCTCCGCGGGAGGTACCGGATTGGTTACACCTAGACAACAGGGAGATTTTACAGTACCAACATTTATTTATGGTTCGAATGGTGCTCTGGATTCGTTATATATTACCCGAAACAACCGCAAAAATCCGTTACGAAATAATGCCTATAATATGTCTTTTGATCATTTGTTTAACGCAAAAGAGAAAGTCTCGGTAACAGCAGATTATACCCAATATTGGCGTCAGGAACGTCAGGATATTGTTTCAGCATTTTCGCTTCCCGAGGAAAGTCCTTATCGAACTACGCGTTTTATTAGTGATAATGCACAGGATATTCAGCTTTTTTCAGCCCAGACCGATTATTCGAATGAAAAAAACGGTACGCTGGAAGCAGGTTTGAAATTCGGAAATGTAAAAGCCCAAAGCAATCTCGATTATAAAGACGAAATCAATGGCGATTTCGTGAACAATCCCAATAGAACCAGTCTTTTTCTTTATGACGAGTCTATATTCGCGGGTTACACGAGTTATAGCAAAGAATTCGGGAAATGGAGCCTTAAAGCAGGCTTACGCGGAGAATATACAAGTTTGGAAGGAAACTCGGTTACTACTTCTGAAATTAATGAACAGCATTATTTTAAGCTTTTTCCAACGTTTTACGGACTTTACAAGCCATCAGAAGGTCATGAGATTGGTATTTCGTACGGCAAGCGAATTACGCGCCCGCAATACAGCAGGTTAAATCCATTTCGCTCTTATTATAATTCTTACTCCTATTTTGTGGGAGATCCAAAGTTGTTGCCTACCATTAGCCACAATGTCAATTTACTTTATACACTGAAAAATAAATACAATTTTGATCTTTTTTACCGTCTGGAGAAAAATCCTTCAATGGAAATTTCTTATCAGGATTATGAAACCAACATGCTGGTGTATCATTTTACAAATATCAAAGAAGATTTTGCTTTTGGACTGGAATTTAATACCAACCTTACTTTGTATGATTTCTGGGAATCCGGGATTCAGGCAGGATTAAGTTATGTCGAAGATAGTTTTCAGGGCAGGGATGGGAGTTTCTATAAAAACGGAAAACCTACTTATAATGCCAGCATCAGCAATCGTTTTGTACTCAACAAAAAGAAAGACTTAACCGGAGAATTAAACTTTCAATACAATTCCTCATCCGTACAGGGAACTTTTGTTATCAGTCAAACCTCGAACCTTTCTGCGTCTATTCGCAAGAAAATATGGAAAGGGAATGGAGAAGTATATGCCATCTTTTCGGATATTTATCGCGGAGAACAAGAAAAGGTCGTTACCAATTATGCAGACCAGTACAATTACTTTAAGTCGTATGGTGATACCCAGAGTTTTAGACTAGGATTTCGTTATAATTTTGGAAATCAGAATCTGGTCAACAAAAAGAAAGAAGGGCAGACCGAAGAGCAGCAACGCTTATAGCAAACAGAGCAGCATGTAAACGATTGAAGCTCAAAAAAACTTTAGAAAACAATAAGAAAATCCCATTTCTTACGAAATGGGATTTTCAGTTTTTTACTTTTTAAAACTATTTATTGAGCGTCCCAAGAAGCGCTAGGATAATAAATAGAACTGGTTACCGGAGCTTTCCAGTATTCCTGACTGCCACCACGGAAGGTATGCAGACTTACTGCATTTACATTTCGCTTAGAATCGTTAGTTACCCAACGAATGGTTTGGTTTAACAGCTCTGTACCATTTACATAATATTTGACATATCCGTCAGTATTTGATCCGGTATTTAACTTAACTGAGATTTGACAGTTGTATGTAACGCCTTCTTGTATGAAATATTTTTTTCCAAAATCATTACCAAATTGTCCCGGCTGATCTTTATAATAAACATAGGGCTGAAGGTAAGCGCCGCTTCCTTTGGCACTGTTTGATCCGTTTGGACAATACCACATAAATCGGGCACTACCGCCATTACCATCCCATCCAGGATCGCCACCGGTGTTCTGATCGCCAATTAGGATACCATATCCGCATTTACCGCCTCTGCTCCAATAAAATCCGGAATTAAATTTCATCTGGAACCAAACAGTGTAAACACCGCCCGACCAAACGCCGTAGGATGTACACAAACCACCCGGACACGATAGTGTATTTGTTTGCAATGTAATCGTTCTGGCACCGGCACCGCCACCTGCTAAAGCAGCAGCAGCTTTGTGAGTGTTTTGCGTTGCGTCATTAGCACTTTGCGATGCTTCTTTGCTAACGGCTTGGGGCTCATTTAACTCTTGTTCCTTTTCGCAGGAATTAAACACTAATGCCATAATAAATAGCAAACTTGTTAATTTGAAGATTTTTTTCATTTGTAAAAACTTTAAGGTTAATAATTAATTAATGGTTATTAAAATATGGATAGTAATTTATCAATGCATAAGCGGTTAAAAAACAGCGCATTATAATTGATGCAGCAAAGTTGAATAATAACAATTTGAAAGGGGAGTAAAAAAGTACGATTTTAGGTATGTAAAAATCTTACATATGTTATTTGTGTGTTTTTTTAGTATTTAAAAAATGTTTTTATTAAATAAATAGGTAAAAAATTGTGTACTATTTAAATAATTAAGATTATGATGATCTATATGTAAATGTACAGTGCAGAGGAAACTTTGAAAAGGGTAGAACGTGTATTTTTTTCGTAGTAATTCTTTCTCCGGAGTTTTTTTTAAAATTTAAAATAAATAAAGCATAATTTATTATTAATGTTTATTTTAAAATATACTTTTTAGTATATTTGCAATCTAATTAATGAACAATGCTTAGTAAGGCTGAAAGAACAAAACAATTTATACTGGAAACTGCGGTACCTCTTTATAATGAAAAAGGTATTTCGGGGGTTAATATTGATGATATTCTCGAAGCCACTAAACTTACAAAGGGCTGCCTTTACGGTCATTTTGAAAATAAAGAAGATTTATCAGAGCAGGTTATTGATTTGTCACTGAAAATGGTTTCAGACCGAATCAGAGGAGCGGTTTATCAGGCAAAAACAAGTAAAGGTAAAGTGTTTGCATTTTTAGATTTTTATAAAGACCCAATTGAAACTTATATTTCCGGGGGTTGCCCCATACTTAATACTGCTGTAGAAGCAGATGATAATTATCCTCTTATAAAAGAGAAAGTTGCCAAAGTATTTAGAAGCGGTCAACAGGAGTTAGCGGGGGTACTTCAGGAAGGAATTAATATTGGGGAGTTTTCCGCTAAACTTGATCCTGCTGTCTTTGCTTTTAAATTAGTAGCTTCAGTTGAAGGAGGTATTGTAATGTGCAGAGTTATGGGTACAGCAAAACCAATGCAGGGACTTATCAAAAGTTTAAAATCTGAATTAGAACAATACATCATATAATTTTTTTTTGATTAAAAATAGACCGAAAAGTATATTTTAAAATAGACTAAAAAGTCTAAAATGTAAAATAAAATAAAAATAATAACTCTTTAAATACATCATAATGAACGTACAAGGTAAAACAATATTGATAACCGGCGGAGCATCCGGAATTGGGCTTGAAGCCGCCAAACAGTTTTTAGCAATTGGTGCGAAAGTAATCGTTACCGGAAGGAATCAGGCCAAACTTGATGCTGCTAAAAAAGCAAATCCTGCTATTATAACAATCCAAAGTGATATAGCCAATAAAGAAGATGCGAAATTTCTTTTCAATAAAGTAAAGGAATTGGGCGGTATCGATATTTTGTATAATAACGCCGCTGTACTTGTACCACCTTCAAATTTAGGTATTGCTAATGACACACATACTGATGGTGCTGCCTACGAAATGGAAGTGAATTATCTGGGAGTAGTAAGACTGAATAATATTTTTATGGACATGCTGAAATCACGAAAAGAAGCAGCGATAATAAATACTACATCAATACTTAGTCAGAGTCCGTCGCTGCTGGAAGCTACTTATTCTTCTTCTAAAACAGCATTGGCTTTTTACACGATATCGCTACGTGAACATTTAAAGATCATTGGCAGTAACGTAAAAATATTTGAACTGATCCCGCCGCTTGTTGCTACAGAAATGACTGCAGAACGGAAAGATAAAAAAATATCTGTTGAAGAAATGGTAAAAGGCCTTATCGCCGGGCTTCGAAAAGAACATTATACAATACGAGTTGGTGACGCAAAACTATTTAACGTAATCAACAGGTTTTTCCCGAAAATGGCTTATAAATTAATTAATCCAAAGAAAAGTTATCAACTTTTAAAAAACTAACATGAAAGCATTTATCATAAATAAATATACCAAAGGAGCTCTTCAGCTTGCAGATGTTCCAAATCCTGTTGTGGGTAACAACGATGTTTTGATTGAGGTCTATTCAGCGGGCGTTAATGTTCTGGATTCAAAAATTAAAAAAGGAGAATTTAAATTGATGCTTCCTTACAAATTGCCTATGATTCTTGGTCATGATGTGGCCGGTATCGTTACCAAAGTGGGTAAAAATGTCACGAAATTTAAAGTTGGTGACGAAGTATATTCACGTCCTGCAGATTACCACGTAGGAACCTTTGCGCAATATATCGCCGTAAATGACAAAGATGTGGCATTTAAACCCAAAAACATTTCGATGAACGAAGCAGCCTCTATCCCGCTGGTAGCACTAACGGCATGGCAGACATTGGTTGAGCGTGGAGATTTAAAAAAAGGTCAGAAGGTATTTATACAGGCAGGTTCAGGCGGTGTGGGAACTGTAGCCATACAACTGGCAAAACATCTTGGAGCACAGGTTGCCACAACAGCCAGTAATAAAAGCTTTGAATTACTTAAAAATCTGGGCGCTGATGTACTGATCGATTACAAAACACATGATTTTGAACATGTACTTAAAGAGTATGATGTTGTAGTAAACAGTCAGGATCAAAAAACACTTGAAAAATCATTAAACGTCTTAAAACGAGGCGGTAAGATCATCTCTATTTCAGGGCCTCCAACACCTGAATTTGCGAAGGATTTAGGATTGCCATGGTATATCAAAATGATTATATCATTGATTAGTTTTGGCACAAGAAGCAAGGCTCAAAAAAAGCAGGTTGTGTTTAGTTTTTTATTTATGAGGGCAGAAGGAAGCCAGCTGCAGGAAATCACTAATCTGATTGAAGCTGATGTTATTAAACCTGTAGTAGATAAAGTATTTGCTTTTGAACAAACAAATGAGGCGCTGGAATATGTAGAAAGTGGTCGTGCAAAAGGTAAAGTTGTAATACAAGTAAAGAGTGAGAACTTTTAATTATGTCTTCTAAGATTTTCTTCATCTTTCAATTATAAATTTATTAATCGCAGCAAATGCAAATAAATAATGACACTCCCACTAATGTTGCTGAATATCATCTGAATCAATATCAGCATAACGTGCCAAGATTTTCGGTGCATGAAATTGATAATTATTTAAAAAAATATGATAAAAAAAGGAGGAAAGCTCATGCCGTGGATCATTACCAGATCATTTGGTTTAAAAAAGGAAGAGGCAGGTATTTTATTAATTTTAAAGCATATGATATTGACGAAAATACGCTGTTTTTTTTGAGCAAAAATGATATTCATTATTTTGACAGGAATACCGATTATAAAGGAGTGTTAATTCAGTTTAATGAAGAGTTTCTGATTCAGAACAATAGTGATATAGAGTTTTTCTTCAAACAAAGCCTGTTTAACAATCAGAAACACCCCTCCTGGACGCTTAATTCAGATGATACTTTTATTTTAGATGAATATTTAAACCTGATAAAAAATGAAATAGAAGATAAGAATGAATCCAGTCATGAAGAACTTTTAAAGTGTTACCTCAAAGTATTTTTGATTCAGGTGCAGTACAGATGGAGAAAATCGAATACAATTGATGGGCGCCAGATCTTACCTGAGGATAAAAAACAGCTTCAATTAATTAAATTTGTTAATCTTATAGAGGAAAATTATAAAAAAAGACTTAAGATATCTGATTACGCAGGGCTTCTGCAAATATCATCCAGAACATTATCAGACTTAACGAGTCAGTTGTTAGATAAAAGCCCTTCTGAGATGATTCACGAAAGGATTATTGCAGAAGCTCAAAGATTGCTTCTTGATACTAATTACAATATCAATAAAATAGGATATCATCTTGGTTTTGATGATGATTCTTACTTTGTAAAATATTTTAAAAAACATACTAGTATTTCTCCTTTAGATTTCAGAACTTTCCATTTAAGAGAAATATAAAGGCTAGAAAGCTCTTTTTAAATTTAATTTTATAATTAAAAAAAATACAGAATAAAAAGTCTTTCTGTAAGTAATCTTGAAATTTCATAATTACGGCTTAATTGGTAAATAAAATTTGGTAGTTTTACTGAAGCAACAATTACTGATATGAATATATATTATAATTTAATCTATGTGCGAAACCGGAAAAGAAATTAAACTTTGCACTTGTTTTCCAGCAACTATGGATAAAGTGGTACATCATAAAAACTCAAGAAAATCTAAAAATAAAAGACGTAACGACTTTACCTGGACGTTAGAAAGATGCTTAGGCCCAAGTAAATATACAATGGATGGAATGGGGTATTTACCGGATAAAACTTTATCAGAAGATTTGACTACTGAAAAAATGCTTATTGATCTTAACAGTAAAAATTGTTTTGATTTTGATTACGAACCTGCCGAAGGAGATAATCTTACAATTTATACTCCGGAAAACAATATTAGAAAACACTTATCTTTTATCTTTCAAAATGAAGAATGGATTGATGATTACTATCTGCCTTTCAAATACGAGATGAAAAAAATAAATTATGGGAAAGTAATTTTTGAAGATAAAAATGATAAATGATCCAAGCAACTTTTCTTTAAAAATTTTATATCTGACCGCAGATTAAATACATAAATCGAATCCTTCATCCTAAGCATCTAACAACAATTTAAAAAACAGCAATTTTCCCTGTTTGAATTTCGCCTGAGTTGGTAATTATTTTGTAGATGTAAATTCCTGCCGCAGTATTTTTTAGATTGATATCATTGGTTTTAGAAATCAAAGGAGAGGTAATAGTATTTTGTCCGTTTATAGTATACAAATAGAAAATAGCGTTTTCCTCTTTTTTGGCTTCAATATTTAATTCTTCATTTTTGCTTAATAGAGTAGGATGCACAAAAAACAAATCATTGCCTAAATAATTAGCATCAAGAATTATAGAGCTTATTATAGTATTGTTCTCTAAAACTATATTTATTTTATATTTATTGGTACCCTTTGTAGGGATAGTATCTAAAAAAGAGAATGTTTTTGAATCGATGTCATTTATTGTGCTAATAATAGTTTCGGTAGTATTAATTATTTTTACGAGCTCAATTCTTTTGATATTGTACAAACTGAAAAGACTGGCATCAATTTTTACTTTATTTTCCTCAAAAACTTCTGCAAAAGCCAACTCGAAATAGCAATTAGAGTTTTGAGTATACGGCAATGTTGATTCACTTTTTATTCCTTCATTACTATCAAATACTGGAGAAATAGTATAAATTTTCGCATCAGTATAGGCATAAGTAGTGTTTGTTGTTTGTTCTTTAAATTCTAAATGATCTCCTGTTAGTTGATAAATAGTAAATGAAGCAACATCGGCAGGTTTGTCCCAATTAATTTCTGTAGTTCCATCGCAAACTAAACTGGTACTGATATTTAAATCATAAGAAATTGTAAATTGATCAGAGATATAATCGGTATTTGCAATGGTCATCTTTAATATTGCTTTCGAAAATTTTTTCTCTGCAGGAGTATAGGTAACTTGTTCATTATCCAGATTTATATTGTCTGCGATAATTTCCCAGGTCTGTCCATTATTATAACTTATAGACAATTGTCCGGCGACACCAGAAAAGGAAGAATTCCATTTAAAAGGTGAAATCGTTTTGCCATCATAAGGGAAATTATCATTAGCAACAGGGTAATTCCATTCGAATTGATTTTCCGGTTCATATTCGTAAGCAATACTGTATTCCTGAGCTGTATTCGATACGTATGTACCCATAACGTTTATAGTATAAGATCGGGATGCGGGATTTTCGATAGTTACTTGCTCTATATTGTTAATCTTATCTTTTCCTCTTGTAGCTTGCTGATCAGGGGCATCAGGATTAAGAATCCAGGGTAAAAAAGTAGTATTTTCAGCCGAAACAATTTCCAGATCCAAATCGTTTACCAAACTTATATTGCTATTGATCGCAGCGGGTAAATCGTTCCAGACTAATGTGATTTTTAAGTTTTTTGCCTTTAGCGGAAGCGTAATAATATGTGAATTTGTCTGACCAGAGGTCAAATTACCAGATATAAATCTGTTTTCGCTGATTGTTTTTAAACTTTTATCAGCATTGATATTTCCATAACCATAAGTAAAATCCGGACCTATATTACCTAAATCTTTGGCACTATTAATTAAAATGGCTTTTGCGAGGGAATTAGACAAAGAGGTATTGTTTAAAGTTTTATAATGCTGTTTCATAAGCGTAATAATTCCTGTAGCTATTGCGGTAGAATTTGAAGTTCCTTGTGTGCTAAAAGCGACTAACTCTGGTTTTATACGGCCATCGTAAGCTGGACCTTTGGATGAAAACGGCATAATTACTTCGTTTTGGTCAATACAACCCACTACAATACTATTTTTGGATTGCTTGAAGTTACCCGTAATAGATTTATAACCCTGAAGACCGGTATTTCCGGAGGAAAAACAATGAGTTAAATCAGGGTTTGAGAATAATTGAGAATCATAAGCATTAGCCAGCGAACCATATAAATTTTCAATTTCTGTTCCGTACGAATGATTTTGAGTAGCAGCACCTTGCAAAGTAGCTACTTCATCAGGATAAATATTCAAAAAGTCAGATGAAAGCAGCTGAGTCTTTTGAGCAACTCCTTTTCCTAATGCAGAAGTATTTCCTAATCCGGAAACTATCGTAGCCATGGCTGTAGCGTGGCTGGAAACAATAGAGGATTCAATTGTAGAGGGGATGTATTTATTTAACAGATCAATATCATTCACATCAAAAAGATCATCTTTAATCGCTACAATTTGATTTTCGCCAGTTAAAAGAGGAAAATTTGTATTGGCTTTATTGATAGAATTGATCGTAAAATTTTGATCTGCTATTTTAGATTCAACGTTGGGCTGTAATGCTTCCTGAGAAATAGAAGAAACACTTTGTAGAGTTATAATTTCATCAAGAATTTTTTTAGAATCACTTTTTATCAATACAAGATGGTTGTCTACTATCCTGATATCAGAAATATTCAATGATTTCAAGTCAGTAAGTAACACTTCGATTGCATCAGTTGCGATTATATATTCCTTGCCTTCGGTATGATTTGAAAAATTGGATGGTAATTTCCATAAAGGATTAACGGCGAAAGTTTTTTTTGATGAAAGATTTGATCTTAAACTTTCATTTTCGACAATGCAAAAAGTAGTATCCAGTTTTTTTACAACCTTGTATTTGTTGCGATGTGCATTTTCTAAAGTTGTAAAATAGTATTTCTCAAATTTTATTTCGTTTTCTTTTTTTATGTATTGTTTCCATTTGTCAGAACTCTGTGAGAGACTGATTGTCGTTATCATAAAAAAGAGAAAAGTAATTTGTGTCTTCATTTACTATAGATGTTGGGGGTAATTGTAAATATTAATGGTCAATCTTATAAAAATTGACTTTGGCAACTATTTATTACTTCTTAATGGAGAAAAATCAAAGATGAAATTTTTGATTAATGATTTCGATCTAAAATATTTCTCCGTTGTAGGTAAGTCAAAGTTATTAAAATATTTGTAATAAAATTATGGGTTTTTATTTCATTCAAAATCTTCAAAATTCTTATCAGAACGATTCTTTTTTTATACCCTTTTTATGTTTTGGATGATAGAAAACACTAAAAGTCATTTTTTGACACAGAATACACAAAACAGATCACAAAAATCGCATTATTATAGATAACAAGTTGATTTGTATTGAATTACTGATTTTACTGGGCTTAGAGCAGTTGTAAGATAATTATCATTAATAGATTTATGCGATTATCGGGTAAATAGTGTTAAAATGTTATATTATAAGTATTTTAATACTAAAAATATCTAAATTTGGTCGTGAATATTACAAATATTTTGTGAAGACCCAAATTTATCAACTTATTTTAACAACCAAATTTAAACCTATTATGAAAAAAATTAAATCACTTTTAGCCCTGTCATTTATAGCGCTAACAATTGTGTCTTGTAACAAAGAAGATGTTGCAGATCAATCTAATCAGGAATCACTTAAAGTAACACCAGAAGTGTTAAATAAACTGAGTTCACTTTCACTAAATACATCAGATGTGCAGGTGATTCAGAATACAAAATTAGATGGTACTACTGAGGATGCATTCCTGATAGAAGGAGATATTATCGTGACTGAAGAACAATTAAAGAATATGGATCTTCACGGAGGTATTACCACAGAACAATATCGTACTACAAATTTAGTAACAGCTCCAAAAACTATTAAAGTGGTTGGATTATCAGGGACTGGTACAACAGCTCTGACTACAAATATGCGTGCTGGATTGCAGGCCGCTATAAACAGATACAATAGTTTAGGATTGTCTATCAACTTTACACTGACTTTTAGTTCAAGTACTACGGGTGCAAATATTGTGGTAAGAAGACAGACAGGATCTGCCGGTGGAGTAGCAGGTTTCCCTACTGGAGGAAATCCTTATAATTCAGTTACATTGTATTCAGGATTAGATACTTATTCAACAGGTGTAAACGCACACGTAGCGGCACACGAAATTGGTCACTGTATTGGTTTACGTCATACAGACTGGTTTAGCCGTCAAAGTTGTGGACAAAATTCAAACGAGGGAACAGCAGGTGTAGGAGCAATCCAAATACCGGGAACACCTTCAGGGTATGACGCAACTTCTTATATGAGAGCATGTTTCGGTTCAAACGAAACAGGAGCTTTTAACGCTAACGATGTTACAGCTCTGAATTATTTATACTAGAAAGTTGATTTAGAGTTGTCTTTACAAAATATAGGAGGCTGTTTCAAAAAATTTTGAAGCAGCCTCTATTTTATTGAATGGTTTGTTCTAAACAGCTTACTGTTTTAATCAATATATTGGAAATTATGCTTAATTGAGAATCTAATATTCATCAACGGCATCTTGTTCGAAATTAAAAACAGAAAAACAGCAACTTTATATAGTTTCTACTGTTTGTCTTAAAGGAAGAGTAACAGTGAATTCAGCCCCATTGTCTTTTTCTCCGGTAGCGCTGATTTTTCCGTTGTGTCTTTTTGCGATTTTTCTGCACAGCGCAAGTCCAAGACCATTGCCTTCATAATGATCTTTAGAATGCAGTCTTTCAAAAGCTGTAAATATTCTTTCGGCATATTCAGCATCAAGACCAATGCCATTATCTTTGATTGTGATCTGCACTGCATCGACGCCATCACTATTTACAAGAGCGCTGGTGATAATAACTCTTGGAGGCTGATCTGCTTTTGAGAATTTCAAGGCATTTTGTATCAAATTATAGAAAAGCTGGCTGATTAAAATAGGCGCTCCTTCTATTTCAGGAAGATCGCAAGTTACTAAAATAGCATCTTTTTCTTTTATTACCAGTTCAAGGTCTATTTTGATATTTTCAATAACTTCATTGAGATCTATGGTGTCAATAATCTGCAGCGTTTTATCTAAAGTAGAATAGGTTAAAATTCCCTCTATGATATTTTCCATCCTTTGAGCAGACTGACTGACCTTATGAATGTATTTTCTGGATTTTTCATTAACATCACTTTCGACATTATTTTTTAAAAGAGTATTGAAAATTTTAATTTTACGTAATGGCTCTCTCAAATCATGACTGACTACGCTGGCAAACTGCATAAGATCATTATTAGATCGCGTTAATTCATCTGTACGATAGGTAACCTGTTTTTTTAATTCTTCTTCAAATTCTTTCTGTTCATGGATATCCTGAATAATTCCAATTATAGTTTTTGAATTACCTTCTTTATCCTTTATAATCTTACCATTAATTTTGGTCCATCGCGCTGATTGGTCCTCATTTACAATGCGCGCTTCGTAGCATATTTTTCCGCTTATTGCAGCTTCCTGATGCGCTTTTTCGCGTGCAGGCAGATCATCCGGATGAAGTTTTGCAATTAAATCTTCATTGGTTACTTCGTTTTCAATATTGCACATAGCATTGAAATTACCTGAGGTTTTAATTTTTTTTGTAGCAAGGTCTATTTCATAACTTCCTATTCCTGAGGTATCGATAGCCATGGTAAGCCTTTCAGTCGAATTTTGTATTTCTTCTTTTGCCAGTTGTAAATCGGTTATATCAGTACCAGTGTTGAGAACCCCATAAACTTGTCCCTTATCATCAAACAAAGGAATAAAACTATAGTTGAAGTAATGCTCCATCATGGTTCCCTCTATTACCAGATCTACTTTTTTGCATTTGGCATGAAAAGCAATTCCGGTTTTTAGTACGCCTAATGCCTGATCTAAAATTTGTTGTTTTTCAATTTCCGGAACAACATCAAGATAGGTTTTTCCAAGTACATCATTTCCTTTGCCCCAGGTCTTGATCATGGATGCATTAGCTAATTCAATTTTAAGATTATTTCCTATATATACCCCAATGGGCAGCGGAATCGAGTCAATTATATTTTGTAAAAGCCTTGGATTTTGATACATAGTGGTTAGGGTTAATTGATATAGTTTTTATTGCGAAGCTATTGGTTTTTAAAAGTTTCCTGTTACATGAATTCATTATAGTATATCACAATTCCAATAACTTTTTCATAATTATAATGGTAAGGACATTATACATAAGAATTATAGCGAACTAACGAAGTTAAGTAAAAAACATATAGTTTTGTTTAGAGTTTAAAGAAAATACTTAAACAATAAGCATCTTTAACATTCCGATATTTACTTTAATAAAATGAACCTTAATTCTTATAGGATTTAATAGATAATATCTGATTTTTTGAAAAAAGGATTCAGGAAGCAGTTTGTGCAGGGCCAAACTTAAATCTTTAAAAAAGACGAATAATATTTTGATTGTTGGCAGTAAAGAAATTGATAATGCTGTTTAGGGCAAACAGTTGTACAATTATCAGGAGAACAATATCAGCAGAGCAGGAGTAATCCTGATCTCATCCATTCAATTTGAAATCATTTACCTCAATGAGAATACGATTTCATAATGGTGTAAAATAAAAAAAGCACCTGTCAGACAGGTGCTTAATAAACTAGTTCTATAGTATATGTTATGCTATGATTACGTTTACTGCGTTTGGACCTCTACGGCCTTCTTCTACGTCATATCGAACTGAATCGTTTTCACGAATGTTTTCTGATAGACCTGAAACATGAACAAAAACTTCGTTTCCTCCATTATTTGGTGTAATAAATCCGAAACCTTTTTCTTCATTGAAGAATTTTACTGTACCTTCTTGCATATTAAATATTTAATTTTGTCAAATGTAGCCTATTAAAAAATAGAAAGTTAGAAAATAATTTTTAATTATGCTTTTATTAACTTTAATTACGTAAAGTTATCTTTCTTCATTTTGAATTTTAAATGAAAAACCCGCCAGATACATTACATATCAGACGGGCGTCCATAATAAACATAATCTTCCATTTTATGTCTACTCAAAATTTTTCTCAGCTTCAGACTGAATTAAAAAATAAATAAACACAGAATAGTAGTCCTTGGAATGAACACTGCAGAACTATTTATATAAGATATTTTTTGCCTTAGCAAAATAAACTTTACAGAAGTAATAGGGAGGTTAATTTGTTAGGTCAAAGATGCAACTTAAACAATACTATTATTTTATATGCATATGGTTTGTTGTTATATAATTCGCATAATGATTTAATGAGCCTAACGCAATATAAAATCTTTACCCCAAAATAAAATGCTGATTTAGTGTATTTAAATTGGAAGTTTTGATACTATTTTCCTGATATTATCCAGAACAAGTTTAGGTTCTTCAAGCTGAATAAAATGTCCGGATTTTGTTGTAGTAATATGTGTAAAATCAGTCACCCCAGCCTTAAGAGATTCTTTAGAGTCATACCATAGCTGCCTATCAGCCAAATTGTGTTCAGCATCCGTTTTCATACTTGTAATAGCAATAAGGGGAACGTCAGGTAAATTAGGCAATGTGGCCGTGTATTTAAAATCTTCAATTAATTGCAGGGTTTCTAATGCTATTCCTGAATTTGAACCGTAGGCTGTTTTATAATTATTGTAAAAGAGGTTTATTTGGTCTTGCGAATAATGATTGTACTTTTCGTGCGAAGCATCAACAAATACTAATCCGGCCACTTTTTCAGGGTTTTTTATAGCAAAATCTCTAATAATCAAGCCTCCTAATGAATGTCCTACAAGCACAACTTTTCTGCCATTTGCAAATTGATTCACAACTGTTTCAAGTTCGCTTCTTAATTTTTTAATATCTCTGGATTCAGTATTCAATCCTGATTTTCCATAACCGGCTCTATCGTATAATAAAACATCTGAATCTAAATAATCAGATATAGATAAGATTTCAGAGGATTTTCCGGTGCTGTACCAGGATGTATGATCATTGCCGTGACCTGATTCGAAGACAACTAAGTATTTTGATTGTTTTGATACCGAGTATGCCATTAGTTTATGTGTTCCTACATCTACTGTTGTTCCCGGATATTCTGTATTTTTATTTTTATCATCGTCTGAGCAGGAGATAGAAGAGCAGGCCGATGTGAAGGCAAATAAAATAAGTAGTAGTCGAATTGTGATGATTTGGTTTAGCTTTAATTTTTGTATTTCTTTCTTAAAGATCATGGTAGTATTTTTTAGTTTTAAAGATAAATTCGATGCAAATATTAGCATCATTTACCATTTAAAAGTTCTGATTTATGAATCAGAACCTATTTTAAAGCACACTATACTCTACATGATTTTTATCTAAAAAAAATAAAATAGCATTGAATAATTTTATGCTAAAACGAGATTTACTTTTTTAAATTCAGATGGGGTCAGGCCGGTGCTCTTTTTAAAAGTAGTATTAAAAACCGTTTTAGAATTAAAACCAACTTCAAAAGCAATTCCAATAATACTTAAATGCTGCATATTGGGATCCTGAATCATTTTTTTTGCTTCTTCGATTCGGTACCGATTCACAAACTGATAAAAGTTTTCATTAAAACCTTTATTGATCACATAGGAAAGCTGATGTGATGAGATATCCAATTGAGAAGCTAATTTGAATAAACTCAATTCAGGATCCAAAAAAGGTCTTTTATTGATCATTACGTCCATTAAAACCGATTTTGTTTCTTGTAAATCAATATCAGAAATTCGTTTTTTCTGGTTGCTTTCTACACCTGAATTCTCTTTTATAATAACATCGATTTCCTTTTTTTCCTGCTGATTAAGTTCTGAAATTTCTTTTTGTTTTAAAGAATAATAAGCAATATAAAAAATGCCTATTAGATAAATTAGACTTGCAATATGGTCAAATAACGGATTGTTTTTGGCTAATTTAAAGACATTGTCAATCAACCAAAGTCCTGTTATGATCAGTATACAAATCACTACTTTTTGTAGCCATTTTAAGTTAATTGTGGCTGTATTCGAAGTGTACAAAAACAAATTCTTTTGATAGGCTGCAATTTTTCTGTAAGCCGAGATACAATAAGGTATGACCTGAACACAAAAAAACAGATTAAAAACAGTCAGGATGATAGCGGCATTTTTTTTATCGGCTGCTGTTGGCGGATGTTTTACCTCAATCAATAACGAAAGTAAAAGCAATACCAGCATTACAAAAGCAAAACCAAAATGAAAATTATCTTTTCGTCTCCATTTTTTATCGGGCTGAATAAAATAAATTACGCTAAAATAGAAAACAGGAGCTACTATAAAATCTGTTATGCCCAGAAAATCATTAATGAACATTCTTGTTTTCATAAACTCAGTTTTTTCTAGTAAGTCATTAAACTGAATAAGAAAGATACATAAAATAAAGCAACCGAACCATTTGTTAACTCTGGTACTAACCGGATTAATATTGGCAAAAATTAAAAAGGCCAATAATAAAGCTGTTCCTGCAACAAAGTAGCTAATCAGTTGATCCATAATAAGAGCGTATTTTTTATGTTTTGAATGTTTGACATTTTCTTTAAATTGATAATAAGCGAAAGTAGCTTGATTTTTTCATCTTTAAGCAGCCATTTTTTTACATCTGAGTCCTTTGCTTTAGCAGAAAAATATGTGGTGGCGCAAATCTACAAGAAATTGGCATACATAATAACGGCATTCTCAAAAACTATAAAACATTTGTTTCTCTGATAATTAGGCCCCATTAAAATGTGAACATACAGAATAATTCGACTATAACTGGTAGATAAACTTAAAAACTGGTTGGTACTGGCTCATATTTATAAATGTAGTAACTACATTTGTTAATTAGTCAATAAAAAGAATGTAAAAAAACAGATTCAATATTTTATTCTGATTTTTTTAAACAGATCTTTTTTATTACTCTTAAAAATTAATGATTTTATATTCGAAAATAACGATGAATACTACCTTAAGTACCGGTTTAGATAGAAATTTTGTAGTCATAAGCTTTTTTATGGCAATGACATTTTTTTCTTCTAATGTTAATGCACAGCTTAAAGTTACGGAAACTGAAGTTGGTTTGGGCTGGAGCAATAATTCTGTTAATACCGTTATTTTTAGAAACAATGCGCTGACTTCTTTTAAAGGTGTTCAATATACCGCCTATTATGATCCTGAGGGCAGGATGGTTTTGGCAAAGCGTAACCTAAATTCAAAAAAGTGGGAGACAGTAGTTACTCCTTATACCGGCAATGTCAAAGACGCTCATAATGATATTAGTATAGTCATTGACAGCGAAGGTTATCTTCATGTAAGCTGGGATCATCATGACACCCGTTTGCGTTATGCCAGAAGTAAAAAGGCCTATAGTTTAGAATTAGGAGAAGAGCAGCCCATGACGGGAGAGGATGAATTGAAAGTAACCTATCCTGAATTCCATAATTTACCTAACGGAAAATTACTGTTTTGTTATCGGTCCGGAGCTTCCGGAAGAGGCAATATGATCATGAAATCCTTTGATGTAAAAACGCAGCAATGGACATCATTGCAAAATAATTTAATTGATGGCGAAAATCAACGCAGTGCGTACTGGCAAATGTATGTAGGCAAAAAAGGAATTTACATTTCATGGGTTTGGAGGGAAAGCTGGGATGTATCGACAAACCATGATCTTTGTTATGCCTTTTCGCCCGATGGAGGTAAAACCTGGCAGAAATCTACCGGTGAAAAATACACTTTGCCTATTACAAAACAAACTGCTGAACATGCCTGGGAAATACCTCAAAACAGCAGTCTGATCAATCAAACAGCAATGACCGTTGACGATCAGGGAAATCCGTATATCGCTACTTATTGGGATAATAACGGAATCCCGCAATACAAAGTAGTGTATTTGTCTAACGGAAAATGGAACCTGATTAACACCAGTTTTCATCTAAATCCATTTTCTTTAGGAGGTGGAGGCACTAAAAGAATCCCTATTTCACGCCCTGAAATTTTGGTCGATAAATCGATGTTGTATTTACTTTTTAGAGATGAAGAAAGAGAGAATAAAATAACATTGGGATATACCAACCTACAAAACAAAGATTGGAAACTACAAGATCTTAGCCGGTTTACGGTAGGACAATGGGAGCCTAATTTTGATAAAGAACTTTGGGAACAAAAAAAGCAATTGCATATTTTTTTGCAAAATGTAAGCCAGGCAGACGGAGAAGGATTAGCAAAAGTAGCGCCTCAAATGGTACAGGTTTTAGAAGTGCAAAAGTTGCCTAAATGACAAATAAATAATCATTTCAGCAAAAATAAATACAATATTTAGCTAAAGTATTATTTTTTGCTTTCACAGTTTTTTAATTTAAAAATAATGAAATGAGCTGTAATTTAACCTTATTTAAGCATTTTTAGTGGTTTATATTGATATGCCCCTTCTGTTTTATTGTAATGTCCCTCTTGTCTTATATGGTGTTATCTAAATTTGTGAACCCGATTTTATTTCTGATGGAGCTTACTCTTCTCTTTGAATTTGAAATAAAATTGGGGAGTATTAAATTTTAAAAACTGATTTTGTAAAAGTAATTAAATGAAAAAAATTGTATTAGCACTTGCTTTGTTTTTGAGTCTGCAAAATAATTTTGCCCAACATAACGAATGGGAAAATCCTCAAATATTAGACAGAGGAAAAGAAGCCGGCAGAAGTTCCTTCTTATTGTTCAGTAATGAAAATGAGCTGAAAGGCAACAATCCTCAAAAATCAGAATTGTACCAAAGTCTGAATGGAAACTGGAAATTCAATATTGTTAAAAGTCCTTCACAAAGACCTTTGGATTTTTATGCGGCAGATTTAAACGATTCTAACTGGAAGAATATCGAGGTACCTTCTAACTGGGAATTGCAAGGTTATGACATTCCTATTTATACCAATATTACATATCCGTTTCCTAAAAATCCGCCTTTTATAGCACCCGATTATAATCCGGTAGGAAGTTACAGACGCACCTTTACAGTTTCGGAATCCTGGAATGACAAAGAAATTATACTTCATTTTGCTTCGATCTCAGGTTACGCAAGAGTTTTCCTGAACGGAAAAGAAGTAGGGATGACCAAAGCGGCAAAAACGCCGGCAGAATTTAATATTACTTCTTTTTTAAAGAAAGGAGAAAATCTAATTGCAGTTCAGGTATTCCGCTGGCATGACGGAAGTTATTTAGAAGATCAGGATTTTTGGAGATTAAGCGGTATCGAAAGAGACGTTTATTTACAGGCAATGCCTAAAACGACAGTTTGGGACTATTTTGTAAAAAGTGATTTAGACAATCAATACAAAAACGGACTTTTTAATCTAGATGTTACTTTAAAACATTTTGAAAAAAGTAAAATTAAAAATCCGGCTGTCAAAGTGGAATTGTTTGACAATAAGGAAAATGTAATTTTTTCTGAAACTAAAAAAGTAAACAATAAAGAGGCAAAAATAAGCTTTGAAAAAACAATTGAAAATGTAAAACAATGGAGTAACGAAACA
Source organism: Flavobacterium sp. SLB02 (assembly GCF_009664855.1). Taxonomy (GTDB): domain Bacteria; phylum Bacteroidota; class Bacteroidia; order Flavobacteriales; family Flavobacteriaceae; genus Flavobacterium. The sequence continues at coordinate 2,445,369 of NZ_CP045928.1, read as the reverse complement.
CCTAATTTGTACCGTTATACCATTACATTGCTGGACAATAAAGGGAAAGTTTTGGAAATTATTTCTAAAAAAACCGGTTTTAGAAAAGTAGAAATTAAAAATGCCCGATTATTGGTAAACGGCAAGGTCATAATGGTAAAAGGAGTTAATATTCATGAACATGACGATGAAAAAGGACATGTTCCAAATGAAAAATTAACGCTGAAAGACCTTCAGTTAATGAGAGAACATAATGTTAATGCCATCAGGATGAGCCATTATCCGCACGATCCTCATATTTATGATTTATGTGATGAATACGGTTTTTATGTAGTAGATGAAGCCAATATCGAAAGTCACGCGATGGGAGCAGAGTGGCAAAACTGGTTTGATAAAACAAAACATCCTGCTTATTTGCCGGAATGGGCACCGGCGCACATGGATCGTATTGAAAGAATGTTTGCTGTCGACAAAAACCATCCTTCGATTATTATCTGGTCATTGGGAAACGAATGCGGAAATGGTCCTGTTTTTTACGATGCTTACGATTGGTTGAAAAAAGTAGATCATACACGTCCGGTTCAGTTTGAGCAGGCAGGAGAAAACAGAAATACAGACATTGTAGCCCCAATGTATCCGAGTATTAAAAGCATGAAAAATTATGCGAATTCAGATAAAGAGCGCCCTTACATTATGTGTGAATATGCGCATGCGATGGGACAAAGCAGCGGAAATTTTCAGGAATATTGGGATATGATCAATAACAGTAAACGCATGCAAGGCGGGTTTATCTGGGATTGGGTAGATCAGGGAATCAAAACCAAAAATGAAAAAGGCGAAGTTTTTTGGGCTTACGGTGGAGATTTAGGCGGAGCTAATTTGCAAAATGATGAAAATGGCTGTGCCGATGGATTGGTGTTTTCTAACAGAACTCCAAAACCAGCTTTAGAAGAAGTGAAAAAAGTATATCAAAACATTGAATTTAAACTGAATAACAAAACTGATTTAACAATAACAAATCATTTCAATTTTACGAATCTGTCCAATTATACCTTTAAGTGGGAGGTAATCAAAAACGGTTCAAAAGTAAAAACAGGAGAATTTAATTTAGATTTAGATCCGGAACAAAGCAAGAAAGTAGCTTTAGATTTAGGTGCTTTTGATGAAAGTTCAGAATATTTTATGAATGTTTATGCCCTTTCAAAATACGATACACCTTTAGTAGCTAAAGGATTTGAATTTGCAAGAGAACAATTTGAAGTAGCAAAAGGCAATTATTTTACAGCTAATGCAACAGCAAATTCGGGATCTAAATTGAAATATACGGTGGCAAAAAATGTACTTTTCTTTGAAACTGACAATATCACAGGAGAATTTGATTTACAAAAAGGAGAAATACTTAAATATACTTCGAAAAACGGAAAGAATGTTTTTAGCAATTTCCCAAGTCCTTATTTCTGGCGTGCTCCAACTGATAATGATTTTGGAAACGGAATGCCAAATAAATTAGGAATCTGGAAAGAAGCATCCAAAAATCCGACTGTTGTAAGCGTTAATTTGGATAAAAAATCGACAGAAGGAGTTCTTATAAAAGTAGCGTATCAATTGGCTCAGGCAAATGTTCCTTATACGGTAGAGTATTTAATTCAGAATAATGGAGCGATAAAAGTAACGGCGGCGATTGATTTGGCAGGAAAAGAATTACCGGAAATACCTCGTTTTGGAATGCGTTTAAAACTAAACGGAGCATTTGATAATTTGAGTTATTACGGAAGAGGACCTTGGGAAAACTATTCAGATAGAAACTCAGCGGCATTTATTGGTGAATATTCAGATAAAGTAATCAATCAATATGCGAGGAATTTTATTCGTCCGCAAGAGTCGGGTTACAAAACAGATGTTCGTTGGCTGACTTTAAAAAATGATAATGGACAAGGTTTAAAAATCCAAGGGCAGCAGCCAATAGGTTTTAGCGCATTGAATATTTCGACAGAAGATTTAGATCCGGGAAAAAATAAGGAACAGCGTCATCCTACAGATTTAGATTTAAATTCTAAAGAAGCGGTTTACCTGCATGTAGATTACAAGCAAAGAGGTCTTGGTGGTGATGATAGTTGGGGAAGTTTGCCTCACGATGCTTATCGATTACTGGATAAAAAATACAGTTATACCTACACGATTTCATTGGTTAATTAGTTTAGTGTCATTTTTAAGTTTGTCCGGAAAAGCCTATGATTTGTAGTCATAGGTTTTTCTGATTTTTAATAATTTTTTAGAACAATTTGGTAGTAAATAAGTATTTCAATATAACCTAATGCACAATATATTTTGAGAAATAAAGTCCTGTTTTTTTTAATATTCTTAGCTGGTATTGTGGCGAAACCGCAGTCAGCTGCAATATCGTCTGTTTCAAAATTTGAATCGGAAAAATATGATATTGGCTATATTGGTATAAAAAACGGACTTGCTAATAATGCTGTTACTTCAGTCTACAAAGACAAACGAGGTTTAATGTGGTTTGGAACGTACGACGGAATAAGCCGATATGACGGCTATAATTTTGTGAATTACAGAAACGAACCCAATGATCTTAATTCTTTAGTAAATAACAGGGTTGTAAGTATTTGTGGTACCCAAAACGAAATTTGGATTGGTACAAAAGGCGGAATCAGTGTTTACAGTTATTTGACCAACAGGTTTAGTACACGCTATAGTGTAAATCCTAAAACGGGTAAAAATGAACCCATTAATTTTGTCGTTAATCAAATCAAAGATTATAAAACAAATCTATACATTGCTACAGCCGGTAAAGGTTTGCTTTGTTCGAAAAATGGAAAGGAAATTACTTTTGTCCCCCTTTCTGTAAATGGAAAATTGCAGTGGGATTATCATGTTCAGGCAATAGATTTTGATGCATCGGGCAAATTGTGGGGTTTTGTTCAGGGTGTTGGCATTGTCGCTATGGACACGAACACCAATAAATTATCAGTAGTTTTCTCTGAAATTCTCAATGGTACCAGTATTTTTTATGACCCGTTCTCGAACATTTGGGTTGGTGTCGAAGAAGGTTTATTGAAGTACAATACCATCGATAAAACCTACCATGTGTACAGCAATCAGGAAGTGCGATATCCTATTGCTGACTTTATGTACAAGCGTGATACCAGGGAACTTTGGATCGCGACAAATGGTAACGGCGTGGTTCAGTATAATTATACTTCCAATTCCTTTTCTTCCCTTAATGCAAATTTTAGTGACGAAAAGTTAAACAGTAATGCCATTTCTTCTTTGTATTTAGACAGTGCAAATCGCGTCTGGATAGGAACTTTAAGAGGGGGAGTGAATAGAGTTGAGAGCAAAAAAAGCCCTTTTTTGACCGTTTCTAAAAATGAAAAAGCAACAAACACATTACCTAGCGATTTCATTCTTTCCTTATGCGAGCAAGACAGTGAAAACCTTTGGATAGGAACAGATGGAGGTGGTGCCAGTTTATGGAATCGAAAGAATAACAGTTTTACAAATTATTCCTATAATGCCAATAGCAGTAATTCGCTAACCAATAATTTTGTCTCGGCAATTGCAAAGGATGACAAAGGAACCTGGTTTGGAACTTATGGTGGAGGAATTTCTTTATTTAATGCCAAAACCAGAAGTTTTAAAAAGTATGCCCTTTTTAACCCTAAATACAATTCATTCCAAAAGAATATTTGGGTAATGTATCGCAGCAAAGACAAGGTTTTATGGGCCGCATCTCCTGATGATGAAGGCTTGTATCGTTATAATGAAACGACCGATAAATTTGATTTTGTTGATGCGAAAATTAATGGCATAATTTCAATTACCGAAGATGCTCAGGGATGTCTTTGGCTAGGGAATTTTACAGGTATTTTTAAGTACAATCCCAAGACAGCAAAAAGCCAGTTGATTCAATTAATAAAGTATCCGGTACGTTCGATTGTTGCTGTTTCGACTACTAAAATGCTGATTGGTACAGAAGGACGAGGCCTGATGATTTTTAATCCGCAAACATTAAAAGGGAAATTTTTGACCCACAAAGACGGAATTTCAAACAATTCTGTTCTTAATATTGTTCAGGATAATCAGGGCGCATATTGGTGTAGTACCTATAACGGAATATTTGTGTACAATGATGTTACGGGTAAAATAACAAGTTATCATGATAGTGACGGACTTCAGAGCAATCAGTTTAATTATAATGCTGCGCTGAAACTCTCAACGGGAGAAATTGTTTTTGGAGGAATTAAAGGGTTTAATATCATTAACACCAAAATAAATTGTGACGCTCATGGCTTCCCAAAACTGATCATAAATGCCATAAAAGTAAATAATAAAGCGATAGAAGAATCTGGATTGGCCACTTTTGGCATCGATAAACTGAAATTTCCTTATGATGAATCAATGCTGAACATCGATTTTGCAGCTTTAGAATACAGTTTGCCTGAAAAAATATCCTATGCTTATTTTTTAGACGGATGGGATTCGCAATGGCATTATGTTGATAATATCAGAAGCGCCAATTATTCCCGATTAACAGAAGGTGATTATGTGCTAAAAATAAAATCTACCAATGCCGAGGGAGTCTGGAATACTCAATCTATTTCACTGCCCATTACCATTTTGCCGCCATGGTACAGAAGCATTTTTGCTTATTTGTTTTATGCTTTGGCTGTTGCTTTTATTATTTACGTAGTAGATAAATACCAGCGACAACAGGAAAAACTTAAATATGAAGTAAAACTTTCGCAGGATTTAGCCAGACAGGAAAAGGAATTAAATGAAAAAAAACTAACCTTTTTTACTAATATTTCCCATGAGTTCAGGTCGCCTTTGACCATGATTATTAATCCATTAAAAGATATAATTTATGGTACAGATCAGCAAATAGATCCAGGTGCGATAGAGATGGTGTATAGCAATTCCAGAAGATTATTGAGTCTGGTAGATCAGCTGCTTCTTTTTCGAAAAACAGAAACAGAAACGGGAAAACTTAAAATAGGTCAAATTGATATTGTAGAACTCGCTAAAGAAGTTTTTAGCTGTTTTGTGCATCATGCTAAAACCAATAAAATAGATTATAGTTTTAGTATTTCTGAAGAAAAAGTATACCTGTATGTAGATCGCGAAAAAATAGAAATGGCTTTGTTTAATCTGATTTCGAATGCCTTAAAATTTACAGAGAAAGAAAACGGAGCAGTTGCCGTAAATCTGCGTTGCGTAAACAATGAAGTCATCATATCGGTTATTGATAATGGCGAAGGAATTCTGGAGGCTGATAAAGAGAAAATATTCGACTTGTTTTACCAATCCAATAAAAACATCAAAAACAACCGCAAAGGATTTGGTATTGGTCTTTATTTGGTCAAACAGTTTGTAGACCAGCATCATGGAGAAGTAAGCTGCAGCAACAATCAAAACGGAGGAGCTACTTTTGAGATTAAACTGCTTCTTGGAAAAGAACATTTTGGAGATATAGAAATAAGGGAAGATTTAAATGACAGAACCTTATTTTTAGAAGAAGCCTTAGAAGATACGTTGATTCAAAAAGTATCGCATACCATCGAAGAACCCGAAAATGTAAAAGATGTCATCAACGAAGCAAAAAGTATTTTAATTGTAGATGATAATCCTCAGATCAGAAATTATTTAAAACGAATATTAGCCTCAAAATATCATATTACTGCGGCCGAAAGTGCTGAAGCAGCTTTAGAAATAATTAGAAAAGTACAGCCGGATTTAATTATTTCTGATGTGGTCATGGGAGAAATGAATGGTGTGGCTTTTTGCAAATACATCAAAACAGATGAAGAGCTAAAGCATATTCCTGTAATATTACTCACAGGAGGAACTTCAGAGGAAGTAAAGCTGAAAGGCGCCGAAGTAGGAGCAGATGACTACATTACAAAACCCTTTGATAACGAATATTTATTAGCCCGAATTAGTGGAATATTAACAAGACGAGATACTGAACAGAATTACCTACTTAAATCCGTTACCAAAAATGCCGGAAGTCTAAAATTATCAGATGAAGATAAAATACTGATCGAACGAATTGTTGATATCATTGATGCGAATCTCGATGTAGATAATTTTAATGTAAATGATCTGGCGCTTCAACTGGGAATGAGTTATTCTTTGGTTTACAAAAAAATAAAAAAAATTACAGGAAAATCAGTTTCTGAATTTACCCGAAATGTGCGATTGCGAAAAGTGGCCACCTTACTTATTACAACCGATTTGCAAATAAGTCAGGCCGCTTCGATGGCTGGTTTTGGGGATATTAAATACTTCAGGAAACACTTTCAGCAATTTTATAACATAAACCCTTCTGAGTTTAAGAAAAAGTATCAAAACGTCAAGGATAATAAATACATATTGAATGAAAGTTTCTGGAAATCAACCTGATGATGAACAGGGATGAGAAGAAATTAAGAAAAAAACATATGAATCAATATTTAAAAAAGACCATTTTATTAGGACTTGTTTATTTTACAACGAGTACTGCTTTACAATCACAATCAAAAAGACTTCAAAAAAAATCTCCTGAAAAAGTACGTGAATTTTTTGTGTCCTCTTTAGTTAAAATTGGCGATCCCGTTTTAGTAGCATTAAGCAACAATCAGTTAAAACAATTGATGCCTGTAGAAAAATCGCCTGGAGCCTGGGACCAAAGAACACATGTGACTTATTTAGAAGCTTTTGGAAGGCTGCTTTCAGGAATGGCACCCTGGTTAGAATTAGGCCCGGATGAAACGCCCGAAGGAAAATTAAGAGCAAAATACATTGATTTAGCTCAAAAATCGATTCATAATGCCACAGATCCCAATGCGCCTGATTTTATGAATTTTGTAGTAGACAGACAGCCTCTGGTCGATGCTGCTTTTTTTGCGCAGGCTTTGCTTCGTGCACCAAAACAACTTTGGGAACCCCTCGATACCATTACCAAACAAAATGTAATAAAAGCATTAAAATCATCCAGAAAAATTGAGCCTTATCATAGCAATTGGCTGCTTTTTGCAGGAATGATAGAAGCGGCAATCATTAAATTTGATAAAGAGGAAGATAAAGACCGACTGAATTATGCTTTGGAGCAACATAAAAAATGGTATTTAGGAGACGGAACTTATGGCGATGGTCCTGATTTTCATTGGGATTACTATAATAGTTTTGTAATTCACCCGATGCAATTGGATATATTAAATGTATTGAATGAAAAAAACAGCAACTACAAAGCCGATTATGATACGGAGTTAAACAGAGCCCGACGTTATGCTGCTGTTCAGGAAAGATTAATTTCTCCTGATGGGACTTATCCGCCTATTGGACGTTCGTTGGCGTATCGTTTTGGAGCTTTTCAATTGTTATCTCAAATCGCACTTTGGAAAGAATTACCAAAAGAAATTGTTCCCGCTCAGGTGCGTTCGGCCTTGTATTTTATGATTCACAATCAACTAAATGCTAAAGATACTTTCGATAAAAAGGGCTGGCTTCAGATAGGGTTTTACGGACATCAGCCTAATATTGGCGAAGGATATATCTCGACCGGAAGTTTGTATTTATGTTCAGAAGCTTTTTTAGTTCTTGGTTTACCGGCAACAGATTCTTTTTGGAGTGATCCTTACCAGCCGTGGACACAAAAGAAAATATGGTCAGGACAGGAAATTCCAATTGATCATGCCTCAAAATAATTAAACATTAATTTTAATCTCATTATGAATTTTAGCAACTCATTTTTTATTCTAATGGCTTCTGTTTCTTTAACCATTGTTAGTTGTAAAACGGGCGCCGTAAAGTCAGAAACTCAAATAAAACAATCTAAGGCAGAAGTTATTGCTATTATTGACCAGGTAAACAATCGCTGGCAAACTACACATCCGGATTTTGGCAATGCTTTTTGGCATGTTTCCGCCTATCATACAGGAAATATGGAAGCTTATAAAGTTACCCAAAACAAAAAGTACTTGGATTATTCTTTGGCTTGGGCCGAAAAAAATCAATGGATGGGAGCCAAATCAAATAACAAATCAGAATGGAAATACAATTATGGCGAAACTGATCAATATGTATTGTTTGGGGACTGGCAGATTTGTTTTCAGACTTATATCGATTTGTACAACTTAACAGGTAAAAACGATCCTCGCAAAATTGCACGTACACAAGAAGTAATGGAGTACGAAATGAGCACCAAAGCCAATGATTATTGGTGGTGGGTAGACGGGCTGTATATGGTAATGCCAGTCATGACTAAGCTGTACAAGGTTACCGGAAATAAGCTGTACTTAGAAAAATTACATTCGTATCTGGCGTATGCCGACAGTATTATGTACGATGATGAGGCGAAACTGTATTTTCGTGATGCTAAATATGTATATCCAAAACACAAAAGTGCCAACGGAAAAAAAGATTTTTGGGCCAGAGGTGACGGATGGATTTTTGCGGGTTATGCCAAGATTATTAAGGATTTACCCAAAAAAGCCAAACATAGAACCGAATATATAAATCGTTTTAAAGATATGGCCAAAGCTCTGGCCGATGCCCAACAAAAGGAAGGATACTGGACAAGAAGTATTCTGGATCCGGAGCACGCGCCGGGACCGGAAACCAGTGGAACGGCATTTTTTACCTATGGTTTTTTATGGGGAATTAATAATGGAATTTTAGACAAAAAAGACTATTTGCCGGTGGTAGAAAAATCATGGAACTACCTGACGAAATTTGCACTACAAGCTGATGGTACAGTAGGATATGTACAGCCTATTGGCGAAAAAGCAATTCCCGGGCAGGTGGTAGATAAAAATTCTACAGCTGATTTTGGAGTGGGTGCTTTTTTATTGGCAGCATCAGAGATGTCTCGTTTTGTGAAGTAAAGTTTTGTTTTAGGTTAGTTTTACCACAGATTTTTACCACATAGATACACAAAGTTTTTTTAGCAGCTTATTTATTTCATTGAATATTGAGCTTCAGCGCAGCATGCTGAATTTTTCACAGAGTTTCACAAAAGCCAACCTGCTTCTTTGTGAAACTCTGTGAAATCTTTGCGTATCTCTGTGGTAAAACTTTCTGAAACTCCATGGTAAAATATACTCAACAACCAACCTGAAACATCAAAACCTGAAACTTGAAACTCTTTAAGGTATCTTAAAAAATTACGTAAAGTGTATTTTTAACACTAATTTTTTGCGGGAGACATAAAAATAACCTGTTTATTAGGGTAAAATGCTGATTTGACCCTGTTATAATGCTGTAATTACCCCCTTTTACTTGTACCCCTTATGCTAGATTTGCAGGGTAGATTATATAAATATGGGTTTGAAGTGTCCTTAAAAAAAATACTAACGGAATTTTAAGAGAAGTTCATTTCAGCTTATAGTTCAATAATTTCCAAAGCTTATTAACTAATCAATTAACCAAAAAATTACAACCAAAGATGACAAATTTTATTAGGAAAATCAAAGCTCCTGATTGCGTATCTGGATTTGATTTAAAAAAGAAACTTACCCTGTTTTGTGTATTGGTTTCCTTATCTCAAGTGCAGGCCTATACGAGGAGTTCAGGTAATGCAAACGGGCTTGAAAAAGTACAGCAGCAAAATAGTATTGGCGGACAGGTGAAAGACGAAAAAGGAATGCCTTTGCCTGGGGCAACTGTTTTAATAAAAGGAACAAAAATAAGCACGATAACAGATTTTGACGGAAAATTTACTTTAGCGGGAGACGAAAATTCAGTATTGGTAATTTCTTATATGGGTTTTGTAACCAAAGAAGTTCTGGCAAGAGACAAATCTAATATTGTGGTAAAATTAGAACAGAATCCTGCTTCTTTAGATGAAGTGGTAGTCGTGGGATATGGTAAAATGAAGAAAAAGGATTTAACAGGAGCCATTGTTCAGGTTAAAGCCGAAGCTTTGGCCAATCAAAACCCGCAGACCGTTCAGGATTTATTGCGAGGTGTTCCGGGGCTAAAAGTAGGTTATTCTGCTGATGCAAAAGGAGGAGGATCTTTGCAGATTCGTGGGCAGACTTCTGTTTACAATCCTGATGGTGCTAATCATAATTCACCTCTTATTATATTAGACGGAATGCAATTTTATGGTGAACTTTCAGAAATCAATCCTGATGATGTTGGCCAGATCGATGTTTTAAAAGATGCATCTGCAACAGCGGTATATGGTTCTAAAGCAGCAGCAGGAGTTATTGTGATTTCAACAAAAAAAGGAAAAAGTGGTAAACCTGTTATTAACTTAACTACAAACACAACCATTACCAACAAAAGTGCTTATCGCGATGTATACTCTCCAGATGGATATGTAAAATACCGTCAGGATTGGGAAGTAGCAAAAACGTATGGTCAAAATACAACATCAGGGCAATACGAACCTTATGTTGCAGCACGTGTGGGTCAGGCAGGATATTTTGCAAATCCTAATCAGTTAGATCAGTACGGTATTACTCAGGCGCAATGGTTAGCTTATCAGCCAACAGGACAAATACAGGGAAAAAGTTTGAATGAAGTTTGGGGACTTCGTTTAGGAATTACTGATGCTTCACTTTTGAAGAATTTTACTGAAGGAAAAACGCACGATTGGTATAATAGTACTTTTAGAACAGGAATAAATTACGACAATAATTTAAGTGTTTCCGGAGCAGGTGATAAAGTAAATTATTATATGTCTTTAGGATATCTAACATCTGAAGGAGCGATTCAGGGTAATGATTATTCTGCTGTTCGTGCGAATATGAAAGTGGACGCTAAAATTACAGATTGGCTTGAATTTGGGGTAAACGTTAATTTTCAGGATCGTTCAGATGGAGATATATCTGTAGGTACAGGTACTAATTATTGGGATGCTAATATGTTAAGAAACAGCCCGTTTTCTAACTTTACAGAAGCAAATGGCGATTATGCCAGACAACCAATGGGACCAACTATTGGAGGATATAATTACTATTATGACCGCCAATATATAGAGCTTGAGAAAGGGTATACGGTGTTGAATACCATTTTTAATACAAAAATAACTTTACCATTAGGTATTACGTATTCCTTTAATGCAGCACCTCGTTATCAATTTTTTTACAATCGTTATTTTCAGTCGGCAGGCAATAAAAACTGGAATGCTGCTAACATAGGAGTAGATAGAGAAAACGGTAAAAATTTTACATGGAATCTCAACAATACATTAGCATGGGATCATACATTTAATGAGAAACACCATATTATAGCCACTTTAGTTCAGGAAGCAGAAGATCTTAAAACATGGTCAGATCGTATTGATGCAAATAATATTCAACCTTCAGACGCTTTAGGTTTTCACAATATTGCTAATGCAACACTGGCCAATAGTACATTTTCATCTACAGATACACATCAGTCAGGTGATGCATTAATGGCGAGACTTTTCTATTCATTTGATAATCGTTATATGATCACAGGAACGGTGCGTCGCGATGGATATTCAGCATTTGGAGCTTCATATCCTTACGCAACTTTTCCTTCTGTAGCATTGGGATGGAACTTTAATAAAGAAAACTGGTTCAAGTGGGAGCCTTTAAGTACAGGTAAATTACGTTTATCATGGGGTAAAAACGGGAACAGATCATTGGCTGATCCTTATTTGGCTTTAGCCAACTTAAATTCAGGAACCGGAGCAACAATGGGTTATATCGATGCCTCAGGAAATATTGTCGATATGAAATATCTGGGAATAGACCGTTTGGCAAATCCTAATTTGCAATGGGAAAAAACAACAGCAACCAATATTGGTCTTGATCTTGGTTTCTTAAATGACCGCATTACAAGTACAATCGACATTTACAGATCTGTGACCAATGATATGATCATGAATCAGCGTTTACCTGAGTTTACAGGATTTTCATCTATTGCAACTAATCTTGGAGAGGTTGAAAATAAAGGTATTGAGATAAGTCTTAATACGATCAATATCAAAAAAACAAATTTTGAATGGACTACGATGGTGGCTTTTTCATACAATAAGAACACAATTAATGCCTTGTATGGCAACATGGAAGATATCAAGGATGCCAATGGTAATGTTATTGGAAAGAGAGAGGCAGATGATAAAACGAATGGATGGTTTATTGGTAAACCTATTTCTCAAATCTGGGACTATAAAGTGATTGGAATCTGGCAAAAAGATGAATTTGCAGAAGCGGCAAAATACGGACAACGTCCTGGTGACCCAAAAGTGGAGAACAGTTATACCGCTGACGATGTAAATGGAAAACCAACTTATAATGAAAAAGACAAGCAGTTTTTAGGTCAGGGAGCACCTCCAATCAACTGGTCGATGCGTAATGAATTCAAAATTTATAAAAGATGGGATTTAGCCATTAATATGTATTCGTACATGGGGCACAAATCACTTGACGGACGTTATATGAATACGTATAACGACGGTAGTTTATACACCAACAACTACAACCCGTTTGTAAACCCGTATTGGACCATTGATAATCCAACCAATGATTGGGCACGTCTTGATGCAAGAGGGCCTGCAGGAGCCGGAACACAAAAATTATACGATCGCAGTTTTATTCGTTTAGACAATATTTCGCTGGCCTATACACTTCCTAAAGATCTTTTAGATCGTTTGCATGTCAGAAACTTCAAAATTTATGCTTCAGTTCAGAACGCGGCAACATGGTCTGCTTCCGGCGAATGGAAATATTATGGAGACCCGGAAACAGGTGGACTGGCTACTCGAATGTTTAATTTAGGATTTAACGTTTCACTTTAACAATTACAACGATGAAAAGATATATTAAAAATAAGATCTCAGCACTTGCACCTTTAGTAATAGTGGCTGCTCTTATGGTTTCTTGTTCAGAGGATTTTCTGGAGCCGGATCCGCTTTCGTTTTACGAACCGGAAACGACATTTTCTACTGAATCTGGCTTACAGGCCGTTTTAGCAAGTGCCGATAAACAATTACGTAATAATTATATTCACTATAATAGTGCCGGCAATAGTGTGCCTATTGGTACAGAATATGTTTTCTCTGATATGGCCAAATACGGAAAAACGGATAATAGCAGTACTATTTCTGATTTTGCCAATACTATCGTTCCTACAGGAAGCTTTAAAACAGCAACAAATGATGATTTTTACCTGGGATTTTACTGGACTGAAGCTTACACTGGTATTAAAAATGCCAATACTATATTGACATATATTGATAATGTGACAAGTTTAACTCAGGAAGTTAAGAATAGATATATAGGTCAGGCCTATTTTCACAGAGCGTATCGTTATCTTAATCTGGTGTATCAATTTGGAGATATTCCGTTGATTACAAAAATTTTGAAGGTTCCAAAACAGAATTATTATTCGACTAAAAAAGAAGCAATTATCGAAATGATTACTGCAGATATGGAGAAAGCTGTAGAATGGGTACCGGATCAGGCGAAACTGCCTTATCTGGGTGTAGTAAACAAAGGAGCATGCCGTCAGTTATTGATTAAGTGTTATCTGGCTTCCGGAAGATTTAAAGAAGCAGAAACACAGGCAGATTTGCTGATTAATCAATCCGGTTATTCTTTAATGCAAAGTACTTTTGGTACTTTCGATCCGGGAGGAAATCCAACAACATGGGCGATTAACAGAAATGTTATATGGGATTTACACCGACCAGAAAATAAGGTTATTGCTGCTAACAGAGAAGCTATAATGGTGATGCCAAATGGTGGAGTACAGTCATTTTTACCGTTTGCTTCGATGAGAATTTTTGGACCTAACTGGAATTCAGGTACTCTTACAACCCCTGATGGTAAACAAGGAGCCAATCGTTTTGCCTCAAACAATGCGAATTACCAGGCGAAGTATGATTATGCAAGAGCACTTGGGCGTGGTATTGGAACTATAAGTGCTTCTTATTATTCGCAGCACCCTATGTGGGTCGTAAACGGTATTGAGGATAAGCAGGACCTTAGACACAATAGCGCTGTGGGTAACTGGGTAAATATGGAAGATCTTAAATACAGTGATAAAACTTCTTCTTACTACCAGCAAAATTTTAGATTGAAAGAAGGTAATACACTATTGTCAAAAGATACCCTTCGTGAATGGTTTGATTTTCCGTTATATAAAATCTACCTTCATGATGTTGTAAATGAAACCAATCCCAATGCAACTGATTTTCAGGGAGCAAGTACAGGAGGTAAAGCACACTGGTATTTATATCGTTTGGCCGAAACTTATTTGTTAAGAGCCGAAGCCCGTTTTTATCAGGGTAATGTTGGTGGAGCTGCGCAGGACGTAAATGTAATCAGAGCGAGAGCAGGAGCTTCACAAATGTACGGAACAGTTACCATTGGAGATATTTGTGCCGAAAGAGGAAGAGAACTTTACTTAGAAGAATGGAGAAATGCCGAGTTAAAACGTATCTCGCACTGTCTCGCCCTCAGTGGAAAACCAGATGAATGGGGTCAGACGTACAGTAAAACCGATTGGGATAAACAATCCGGAACTGATGCGGCAGGAGGTAGTTATTGGTACCAGCGTATATCACATTACACCCTTTACAATAAATACCCAAGCGGAATCGTGGTTCCAAACGGAACTAAAATTTATTCAATGGACAAGCGTAACAATTACTGGCCAATTCCAAATAGTGCTATAACAGCCAATATAAAAGGAAAACTGAGTCAGAACTTTGGTTACGACGGTTACGATCCCAATGTTAAGGTTTGGGATAAATGGCAAGACGCTGTCGCGGATGAAGATAAAATCGAGTAATGATTCAATTACTTTGAAAGCCCAAGATAAGAACTTTCAAATTTCTTAAATAGTATTATAAATATAGACTCCAGAGTATTATCCTGAGTAATAAAATTACAAGGGATAATGCTGGTGGTCTTTTATTGCCCTGATTTAAAAGATTTTTTTTAGCCACGAATTGCATTAACTAAACTAATTTTTTTCGGCACCCCCGATAGCTATCAGGATAAAAGATTTTAATGATTAAAAAAAATCGGCTCAATCTGCCAAATCTGCGAGAAACTTTTTTTTCGCCGCTAATTGCATTAACTAAACGAATTTTTTCGCCACAGATTAAAAAGATTTTTTAGCGTAATCATTCGTGAATTGCTCCGCCTGTTCACTATCGTTCGGGTCGTGGCTATTTTTTCACAAGTATAAAATTATGCTGCGCAAACCAGCTTAATCCGTAAAACCCGTGGACTATTATTTTACCACTCCGTTATTAATGATTTTTCAATAATTCTAAAACCAAAATTTATTATGAAAAAATTATACACGTTTATATTATTTTGTTTATCGGTCTTTTTATTCCGGGGATATTCACAAGCTCCTAATCTGCCTGTTAAGATAAATTTGGGTACAACATTAAACGGTTCTAAAACATTTAGCAACGCAGCAAATTCAGATATTATAACCTTTCCGTTATCCAGTCAAAGTGAATTTACTTTAGAAGTAAAAGCCAAAATAAACACAGCCCAGGGCAGAGGATTGGATGTTCAGGTTAAAAATTCAGCCGGATTTGGATTCAGAACTTCCTTAGATAAAACAACTTTAAATAATACCACAGCTTTATCCATAATAGAAAATTTAAGCACCTCTGTTGATAATGCTCAGGAACAAACTTTTCGCTATGCTGTAAAAGACGGCGTTGCCAATATCTACCAGGACGGACATTACCTAACATCTAAAACGCTTGATTTTGTAATTGATAATTCAGCAGCACAGCAAATTGTTTATGGTACAGATAACTTGCTTGGTAGATGGGCAGGAATTGCAGGCAATAATTCAGGGAAACCTAACGATTATGGCTGGGCAAATACCGTTGCCACACTTCCATGGAATACCGCAAATTCAACAAGCGGCGTCCGATATCTGGATGTAACCTCCGGGCATACATTCGAATCAGATAATACAGCTTATAACGGCAGGTTAATGTACATCCGTTGGGACAATAGCAGTTATGCTACCTCAACTTACAGTTATCCCGTAAAACTGGAAAAAGACCTGCAATATGAATTCTCATGGATCTACGAGTATATTTCGAATGCGGCAGCGGGCATAAAATTGAATGTGTCCATTTCAACGGGAGCTGACGGATCGGGTGTTTTAGCTTCTAAAACATTTACAACCGGCAGCGCCAATAAATTAAGAAAGGGCGATTTTTCTTTTATTTCCAATGCTGATGGTATTCGCTACATCACCATTACAGGCGATTACGGACTCATGGCCATTGGCGATTTAAAACTAAAATCTTCTAATTTAATGAATACCTGGGATGGTTTTGCCAATGATAATTCCGGAACTCCCGCTGCTTATGGATGGACGAATGCAAGCGTTCCCACGATTTTTACTACAGCCAACAGCACTTCCGGAACACGATATATGGATGTAACTTCCGGACATACTTTTGAATCTGACAATAGTATTTATTCAGGAAGACTCTTATATATCAGATGGGATTCGACTGCACTTCAAAATTCAGTTTACTCATTTCCAATTGCATTAGAAGCTTCGAAAGACTATCAGTTTTCATGGATTTACGAATACATTTCAAATTTAGCTCCCGGATCTCTCATTAATGTATCTGTTTCTACAGTAGCCAATGGAGGAGGAACTATTTTAAATTCTAAAAGTTTTACTTCAGGAGCTGTCAATAAACTCAGAAAAGGAGATTTATCTTTTCAATCTCAAACCGCAGGGACTTATTATATAAATATTAGCGGAGCCAATGCACTTTTTGGAATAGGAGAACTAAAGCTTCAGTCCCAAACAAGTCCAGCTATTGTAATTGGTAAAAATTATACAACAGGTATAGTTGATATGGTAGTGAGTTCAGTAACGTATGAGAATGTGGCTTATGCACCGGAAAAAATCATTAGTCCTTCATTGCAAACAGCAGAAATTACCAGTAATCAGAATGTAAAAAGCTATGCAAAATCAAAATTAAACCTGAACGGATCTTCTTCTTTGTATTTGCAAAATGCCTACAACCCTTTAATTAATTCAACAGTCAATTTAAATTCGACAGCTTCGCGTTTGTATTTCGAGAATATTAAACCCAGTGACGTTATTAGTTCGTACCTAAAGTTTGTATCCGTAAACGGAGTTTTGGCCGGGAATGGCAGTAATGTATCGGTTACCAATTATGGTTCAGGTACTGTTGTGGCTCCTTATACTGTTAACGAAACACCATTAGAGGTTTTTACTGCAGAAAATTTTGGAGGAGCATCGAGACAGTTTGCACCCGTTACGCCTTATGATAATTTAGAAGCGTTTGATAACAGTATTAAATCATTCAAATTAAAAAAAGGTTATATGGCCACCTTTGCCACCAGTGCTGACGGAAGCGGATATAGCAGGGTGTATATTGCAGAAAATCAAGATTTGGAGATAGCAGATTTACCTGTTAATCTAAAAGGGACCATTTCGTTTGTCAGAACAATGAAATGGCATGAAGTCAATAAAAAGGGACTTGCAGGCGGTGATGCACAGGCTATAGATGCAACAAACATTACCTGGTATTACAATTGGAACACAGGATTAGATTCTACACCCAATGTAGAATATGTTCCTATAAGACAAACACAATCCTGGCCATCATTTACTCCTGCTTATACGAAAGAAGGATATACGCATCTTTTAGGTTTTAATGAACCGGATCGCCCTGATCAGTCTAATATGACTGTTGAAGCTGCAATAACTTCATGGCCTGGATTACTGAAATCAGGTTTACGATTAGGTTCGCCTTCTACATCAGATCCGTTTAATCCATGGATGGCAAGTTTTATGACTCAGGCCGAGGCTAATAATTATCGAGTTGATTATGTGGCGCTTCATTGTTATTGGTACAAAACTGCCGCACAATGGAAAAGTGATTTGCAAAACATATATGATAAATACAAAAGACCAATCTGGATTACAGAATGGAATATAGGAGCCAACTGGACCGGGAATAATTTTCCTGACGGTCCTGTCTTATTAACAGATGCAAATGCCATCAAACATAAAAATGATTTGGCGGCGATTCTAAATGTATTAGAAACGACAGATTATGTAGAACGTTATTCGATCTACAATTGGGTTCAGGATTCCAGAGCCATGTATGTTACTATCAACGATGCTTTTAAAACAAGAAATCCAAACTGGCAGAGTTATCTATGGCTTCAGACAGCGCCGGTAATTTCAAGCACCGCAACTGATTATACCGTTTTAACTCCGGCAGGAGAATATTATGCCAAAAATGCATCGGCGAAAGCCTATACTTCGGCCAGAGAATATATTTCGGTATGGAAAACAAAAGTAGAAACACTAACGTATGAATTGTCATCAGATTATAAAAATATTACAGTAAAATGGACAGGTACCAATCAGGATCTAGTGAATAAATATATTCTGGAAAGAAAATTAGAAGGAGAAACCGCATTTTCAGTTTTTCAGGAATCGACAGATTATACTGTTCTTAAAAAAACAGATATAGTTCATACAAAAGCAGAATACAGGATTAAAGTAGTAGGTAAGGATAATGTAGAAACAGCATACTCGGCTATATTGGTTTTTGAGCAGGCTGCAATCCCTGTAACGCCCGCAAATATTGAAGGCACAGGAATATCTACCTCAATAATCAATTTAAAATGGTCAGCATCAGCAGGAGCAATATCTTATACTATTAAAAGGTCAGAAAGTTTAAATGGTACTTATGAAACTGTTGCCACTTATGTAAAAGATACGGTTTACGAGGATAAAGATTTAACAGCAGATACCAATTACTATTATAAACTTGCTGCTGAGAATTCAGGAGGAGAAAGTGCTTATTCTGCAGCTTTCCAGGTTAAAACATTGGCTTTAGCCATTCCAAATGCAGTAACAAATGCCGTTGTGGGATCTGGTGATGCAAAAGTAATTCTGGGTTGGGATTTTATGTACGATGCTTCTTTTCATGTCAAAAGAGCGACTTCACAAGCAGGTCCTTTTACTACTATTGGGACTATCACTACCAATTCATATCAGGATACAGCAGTTACAAACGGGAATACGTATTATTATAAAATTGCCGCTTTTAATTCTTTAGGCGAGGGTGCTGATTCAGTTGTATTAACAGCAAAACCAGCGGGAGGACAAAAGATTACCGGAACTATCATTGGTCACGAAGGATCGTATCAAAACAATGGTTTGACCATAGCGAAAGCTTTCGATGAAGATATCAATACATACGTTGACGGACCAACTGCTGCGGGTTATTTAGGTTATGATTTTGGATTAGACAGCAGCGCCAGTTTAACAGCTATAAAATATGTTCCCCGTCCTACTTTTGGAACCCGTATGACCGGAAGTGAGATAAGAGGTTCTAACAGTGCCGATTATCTTACGACTTATGATGTTTTACATACCATAACACAAACACCTCCAAATGCGGTTTTTACTGAAGATGCAGGTTTGGCCACTCAAAAATACAGATATATATACTGGTACACACCAACGGGTTACGGAAACATTGCAGAGCTTGAGTTTTATGGTACGGTTTATAATGAATCGCCAACATTGAGTTCGTTTACTCCTAAAACAGTACAGGGATCATCTTCAGATATAACGCTTAAGGCATTTCCAAATCCTACTTCAGGTCAGTTTGAGATTGATGTACCAGCCAATGAAGATGCAGTAACTATTGGAATTTATACTTCAGATGCAAGATTGATTTCTAAGGCAAAGTATAGTATTGAAAATGGTAAAGTCAATTTGAATATCTCCAATGCCACAGCAGGAATATATCTGGTAAAGATTGAATCTTATCCTGATAAAACAATTCGCATTATTAAAAAATAAAACTACCCTTTGGGTATAATTCAAAAAAAAATAAACACATAGAAACATAGATTTTTTTTAGCTAAAAAAAATGCAAAAAAGAAATACATTTCTTTCACATAGCGGGCGAGCTATATGCATTTAATAAGTGAAATACCTTTTTTAAAAGACCTAAAACCTATGTTCCTGTGTGTTAAAATTAATTACTCAACGTATTACAACTATAAATAAGAAGGCTGTTGGTTCATAATATTTACCGGCATTTGTTCATGTTTTAAAAGATAAAACCAACAGCACTTATTATTCTTAAGGTTTTGATTTTAAAACAGATATAAAATGACGTCTACCACCTTTCGGTTTTTGATTTTAGCCATTGTATTAGCCTTAACTTTTAGCTTTATTCCAAATCAGGAAAAACCTCCCAAATACAAAGGATATGATTTGGTCTGGAATGATGAATTTGCTGTAGATGGCGCTCCGGATAAAAAGAATTGGAATTATGAAATTGGTTTTATGAGAAATCAGGAAGAGCAGTGGTATCAAAAAGAAAACGCTTATTGTAAAGCCGGTTTTTTAATTATTGAAGCCAGAAAAGAAAATAAAGTCAATCCTAATTTTATCTCTAAAAGCCATCAGGACTGGACAAAAAACAGAGATTCTATAAAAGCGACCTCTTCGTGTTTAATCACACAAGGAAAACATGCCTGGCAGTATGGCCGGTTTGAAATGCGGGCTCAGATTCCAATCGCAAAAGGAATGTGGCCGGCCTTTTGGACTTTGGGTATAAAAGGAAATTGGCCTGCGAATGGCGAAATTGATATTATGGAATATTACACAGGGAAAATATTGGCCAATGCGGCATGGAAATCAAAAGAATCTAATACAGCCTGGGATAGCAGCACATTTAAGCTGAGTGATTTTAAGGACAATTCATGGGCAGATAAATTTCATGTCTGGAGAATGGACTGGGATGCTCAGTCGATTAAGTTATTTGTAGACGATCAATTACTCAACGAGATCAATGTACAGCAAACAATACAAAGTACCGATCAAAAAATAATTCCGTTTCAGCAGCCACATTACTTATTGGTAAATCTGGCAGTAGGAGGAATCAATGGCGGAGACTATACAGCAACCAGTTTTCCGTCAAAATATACAATAGATTATATCAGGGTTTATCAAAAAAAGAAGTAAAATGAAATTAAAATATTCGATAATTATAAGTTTGGTATGTTCGCTTGTTTTCAGTCAGAACAAAGATTTTGTTCCGGGAAAACAATGGAAAGATAATGATGGCGTACATATTAATGCCCACGGTGGCGGTATGCTTTTTATTGACGGAACCTACTATTGGTACGGCGAATATAAAACTGCGGGACGTGCGGGAAATACCGCTTTAGAAGGAATTAGCTGTTACACCTCAAAAGATTTGTACAATTGGCACAACGAAGGCATTGTACTTAGGGTAGAGGAAAACCCTGCCTCTGAAATAGCCAAAGGATGTATAATGGAACGCCCTAAAGTGGTTTTTAATAAAAAAACAGCTAAATACGTGATGTGGTTTCACTTAGAGTTGAAAGGGCAAGGTTATAATGCTGCCAGTGCTGCGGTTGCCGTAAGTGATACGCCAAACGGGCCTTTTAAATTTAAAAAATCATACCGTCCTAATAAAGGAGTTTGGCCAATTAATTTTAAAGATGAGTTCAAAACAGCTTCTATAGACGAAAGTAAGTTGAAATCGTGGACTCCGGAATGGCTAACGGCAGTAAAAAACGGAATGCTGATTCGCAGGGATTTTGAAAAAGGACAAATGTCAAGGGATATGACTGTTTATGTAGATGATAATGAGAAAGCGTATCTGATTCATTCATCAGAAGATAATCTGACACTTCATATTTCAGAACTTACGGCTGATTATTTAGATTTTACCCAAAAATGGACAACAGTGGCTCCGGCAGGTCATAATGAAGCTCCGGCAGTCTTTAAACAAGATGGGGTTTATTATATGATAACTTCAGGCTGTACAGGCTGGGATCCTAATGAGGCACGTTCGTTTAAATCGAAATCTATTTGGGGACCATGGCAATCTTTGGGAAATCCGTGTATTGGTAAAGATGCTGAACTGACATTTTATTCGCAAAGCACCTATATTTTCCCAGTTCAGGGAAAAAAAGATCAATTTATTTTTATGGCTGACCGATGGAAACCAGAGAGTCCTATTGAGGGAAGTTATGTTTGGCTGCCTATAACAATTAGAAACGGGAAGCCAGTTTTGAAATGGCTGGAGAAATGGGATTTAAATGCTTTTAGAGAAAAGAGATAAAGTAGAGCTTTCTCAACAATACCAATCGTATTTGTGAATTAACAAACACGCAGGCAAAAGAAGCAGCGAAAAGCTAAATTTTAAGCATAATAGTTTTTATATTTGAAAAGTGTTGTTTTGACACTTGTAATTGTTGTTTGTGAATATTGAAACAGAACAAAATAATTATTATGACTATTTTTTTTCCAAGATGCATCACTTTAATTTTTCTAACAACATTTTTGATAGGTTGTAATGCTTCAAAACAAAAGAATTCAATAAAACGAATGAATTTTAAATAAACAGACATCATAATGAAAATGAGAAAAATAGTAAAGGCATTATTCTTAATTAATTTGATAATAATGAGCTGCATATCACAAAGTGTAGCGCAGAATACAAATCAAGAGCGAAAACAACGTTTTAATTTTGATTGGAAATTTGCCTTAGGAGATGCTGCTGAAAATAGCGCAATAAATTTTGATGACAGCACTTGGCGAAAATTAGATTTACCCCACGATTGGAGTATTGAAGGAAAATCAGAAAAAAATAACCCAAGTGGAGGAGATGGTGGTTTTTATCCGATGGGAACGGGCTGGTACAGAAAAACATTTTCTGCACCAAAGGAGTGGAAGAACCAGAAAATTGCTATTTATTTTGAAGGAGTTTATATGAATGCTCAGGTTTTTATTAATGGAAAATCAGTGGGTATTCAGCCTTACGGTTATACCTCTTTCGAATATGATCTCACACCTTATTTAAAATTAGGTCAGCAAAATACAATTGCAGTCAGGGTCGATAATTCACAACAAAAAAATTGCAGATGGTATAGTGGTTCAGGTATTTACCGCAATGTATGGTTAATGGTAAAAAATCCCGTTCATGTTAAAAATTGGGGCGTTGCCATTAGTACATTAGAAGTAAAAAATAATAAGGCTGTAGTTCAGGTTAAAACCATTGTAAAAAACGAAACGCCAGTATTAGAAGTTGTTATGCTCTCTACTGCTATTACGGATAGAAAAGGAAAAACTGTAGCAAATGCATCTGGTAAAATCGAATTGCAGCCAAATGAAGAAAAAGAAGTAATTCAGACAATTGATGTAGAAAATCCTAAATTGTGGTCATTGGAAGCACCAAACAGGTATCAGGCTAAAGTGTCAATTGTAAAAGAGTCAAAAATTATAGATGTTGTAACAATTGATTTTGGAATTCGGACAATTAAGTTTAGCGCTGAAAACGGATTTGTATTAAACGATAAAAAAATACTATTAAACGGTGGTTGCGTGCATCATGATAATGGAGCGCTGGGTGCTGCCGCTTATGATCGTGCTGAAGAAAGAAAGATAGAATTGATGAAAGCAGCAGGGTTTAATGCGCTTAGAACCTCTCATAACCCTCCTTCTGAAGCTTTTTTGGAGGCGTGCGACAAATTAGGTATGCTTGTCATAGATGAAGCTTTTGATGGATGGAGAGAAAAGAAAAATACTTTTGATTATGCCAGTATTTTTGATAAATGGTGGAAACACGATGTAGAATCTATGGTGCTGAGAGACCGCAATCATCCTTCAGTCATTATGTGGAGCATTGGTAATGAAATTATTGAGCGTACCAAGCCACAAGCAGTTGAAACAGCAAAAATGTTTGCAAATGCAATTCGAGGTATAGATGCTACACGCCCTATAACATCGGCTATGACCACTTGGGATCAGGGTTGGGAAATTTTTGATCCTTTGATGGCTGCTCATGATGTTGCAGGATATAATTATCAATTGCATTATGCAGAATCAGATCATGAAAGGGTACCTTCCCGAATTATTTTGCAGACTGAATCATATCCTAAAGATGCTTTTGCCAACTGGGACTTAGTTCAAAAACACAATTACATTATAGGCGATTTTGTCTGGACAGCAATGGATTATTTAGGCGAATCAGGAATTGGCCGTTTTGTTTATCCGGGAGAAACAGAGGGAGAACACTGGACAGCAAATTTATATCCCTGGCATGGTGCGTATTGTGGTGATGTAGATTTAATGGGATGGCGAAAACCAATTTCGCATTATAGAAGTATGTTGTATGATGATAATGAAAAATTATATATGGCAGTTCGGGAACCAAATCCTGAAAATGGAAAAATTAAATTGACAAGCTGGTCGGTTTGGCCTACATGGGAAAGCTGGACGTGGCCTGGTCAGGAAGATAAAAATATTGAGGTCGAAGTATATTCGAAATATTCTAAAGTAAGGCTCTACCTGAACGGTAAAAATTTAGGAGAAAAAGAAACAACCAAAGCGCAGGAGTTTAAGGCAATTTTTGTAATTCCATATACAAAAGGCGAATTAAAAGCAGTTGGATTACAAGATAACAAAGAAGTAGAATCGGTGTTCTTAAAAACAGCAGGTCAGGCGGCTACAATTAAATTAAAAGCAGATCGTAAAACTATCGAATCTGATGGTCAGGATTTAGTATATATAAATGTTGAGCTTTTAGATGAAAAAGGTATTTTAAATCCCAATGTGGCTAATGAACTTACATTTAAAGTTTCGGGTGCCGGAACAATTGCAGGAGTCGACAATGCCGATTTAAAAGATGCTGATTTATATGTAGCAAATACTCGTAAAACCTGGAAAGGACGTGCAATGGTAATTATAAAAAGCAATAAACAGTCAGGGAATATTAATCTTGAAGTTACTTCTCCGGGATTGGGTAAAACAGTCCTTACTATAAAGGCTATTAAAAAAAATAAAATGTAAAATGATAATATTGCAAAATTATTTTAAAATGAATAAAGTAAAAATATCCCTTTTAATTTTTGTTTTTAGCGTGTCTTTATTTTCACAGCAAAAAGAAAATACAGCCAGCGTATTTGAGATAAAAAATCCCAATTACGCTATAAGTCCGTATACCGGAATGACAAAACAACATTGGAGAGATGCTGCACTGTATTTATTAGACGGAGCATTTAGTTACATTCATACGCTGGATGATCCTATGAAATTTCCCAAGCAGGAAGGGAAAAGTTATCCCAAAGAAGAAAGCCAGGTTCCAACCGAAAAACTGGAAGGGCTTTGCAGAACCTTGTTTATAGCTTCGCCTTTATTAAAAGAGAATCCATCATTAGTGATTAATAACATTAAAGTAGGGGATTATTATCGGTATCAAATAGGCAAATTAACAGATCCGGCAAGTCCATCTTATATTGCGCCTCGTTCTCAAAATGGCGGGCCAAGTCAAAAACTAGTAGAGTTTGGCGCTTTGGCCGTATCGTTGCTTACCAATCCTGAGGTTTTATGGAAACCATTACCAAAAAATCAGAAAGATGCACTGGCAAAAATTATGCTGAGTTATGGTGATGGTCCAACGGTAGATTCGAACTGGAAGTTTTTCAACATTTTTGTATTGAGCTTTTTTAAAGAACAAGGCTATACGGTAAATGAAAAATTATTGGTGGAATATCTCGAAAAATCACTAAAAAATTACACAGGAAACGGTTGGTACAATGATAGTCCGGCGTATGATTACTACAGTATGTGGGCTTTTCAGATGTACGGAACAATTTGGTCTGAGTTTTTTGGTAAAGCACATTATCCGGAGATCGTGGCTAAATTTACCCGTAATTTCAATGATTTAAAGGATAATTACCCCAATTTGTTTAGCAAAAATGGCGAAATGATCATGTGGGGAAGAAGCATCAGCTACAGAACCGGTGCTATAGTTCCTTTTCCTTTAATGGGATTTCAAAATGATCCCAATACCAATTATGGATGGATGCGAAGAATCTCGTCTGGCGTGATCAAACAGTTTTTAACGCATCCCGATTTTATGAAAGATAATGTGCCTACACTTGGTTTTTACGGCGCTTTCGAACCATCCGTTCAGGTTTACAGCTGTAGGGGAAGTGTGTATTGGATGGGAAAAGCATTCCTTGGATTGCTGGTTCCTGATGATAATCCTTTTTGGAATGCCAAAGAAAACAATGGCGATTGGGACATTTTCAAAAAAGACAAAGTTTACAATAAATATCAGGGAGATTCTCATATATTAATTACAGATTATCCTAATATCGGAGCTTCTGAAGTGCGAGCGTGGTGCAATGAAAAAGTAAAAAACGACTGGCAAAAGTTTAGATCAACAGAAAATTATAACAAGCTGTCTTATAATAGCGCTTTTCCTTGGCAGGCTGATGGAGAAAATGGAGAAGTGGCAATGAATTATGTCATTAAAAACAAAAATGGCGCCTGGGAAGCCTTTAGATTGTACACTTTTAAGAAATTTGAAAACGGCATTTATTACAGAGATGTAGTTTTAGAAACCGATGAAAATATCCAGTTCAATTTAGCCGATATTCCTTTGGCAAACGGAATTTTAAGAGTAGATAAAAACAATAGTGATAAAACAATTGCGATGAGGTTGGGGCATTATGCTTTGCCAGAATTAGATAAAGAGATCGTGACTTCTACAAAAAAGGTAAACGGATTTGATGTTACAATTATTGATAACGGAAAATACCAATTGGCAATGATTCCAATTTTAGGATGGGAAAAGACAGAAGTTGTAAAAGCCAAAGGATTACATCCGGAAAGTAATGAAAGTAGTGTTATTGATGTAAGAAGTACTTCTGCACCCAAAAAGTCAAATATTTATGCGACTTTGATGCTTTGGAAACAATCAAATAAAAAATTTACCAATAAAGAATTGTCGCCTGTGAGTAAAATTATGGATTTAGGTGATGGTACTTTCTCCGTTACAATTGAAGGAGAACCAGAAAAAAAGATCCAATTTTAAGGTGTCTGATAAATAAATTAAAATAAGTAAGCATGAGATTAATTAGAATTTTCACTTTGGTGATGGTAACTGTAATGTATTCTAATCAGAGTTATTCACAATCTACAGAATTTAATAACCCCATTGCAGAACAGCGCGCTGATCCCTGGGTATATAAAACAGATACCGGAGACTACTTTTTGATAGCAACTGTTCCGGAATATGATCGTATCGTACTAAGAAAGGCAAATAGCATCAACGGATTAAAAGAAGCCAAGGAAAAAGAAATTTGGCATAAACATGAAAAAGGAGTGATGGGAAGCCATATCTGGGCTCCCGAATTGCATAGGATCGATGGTAAATGGTACATTTATTTTGCAGCAGGCGAGGCTGAAAATATATGGAATATCAGGATGTGGGTATTGTCGAATTCGTCAGCAGACCCAATGCAGGGCAAATGGAAAGAAGAAGGACAGATAAAAACGCAAAAAGAATCCTTTTCTTTAGATGCCACTACTTTTGAGCACAAAGGAAAAAGATACTTAATATGGGCGCAAAATGTACGTGGAGGAGATAGCGGAACAGCTTTGGTTCTATCTGAAATGAAAAATCCAACCACGCTTACAGGGCCGGAAGTGATTTTGACCGAGCCTGAATTCAGCTGGGAAAGGGTAAAATACAATGTAAATGAAGGACCTGCCGTAATTAAAAAAGACGGAAGAATATTTATTGCCTATTCTGCCAGTGCAACAAATCATAATTATTGTATGGGTTTGTTGTGGGCGAATGAAGACACAGATTTGCTGAATGCTGCTAACTGGAACAAGTCTCCGGGACCAGTTTTCTACACCAGCGAAGAGCTAAAAAGATACGGTCCCGGCCATAATTCGTTTACGACTTCTGAAGACGGAAAATCAACGATAATGATTTATCATGCTCGTGATTATAAAGAAATACAAGGGCACGAGTTATCAGATAAAAATCGTGCTACTCGCGCACGCAAAGTAAATTGGACAAAAAGCGGTTTTCCGGATTTTATGCAAAATGAAAAAGATTAAACAATCAGTCTCAAATTTTTAATCATACTGCCTTTAAAATTTTAACGACATCGATGATTTCACGATGCAAAAAGTTTATTTTATCTGCAGTATCAGTACTAAAATGTCCTGATTTAGCCTCTTCTTCAATAATAGTTAAATAGTTACTAAGGTCTTTTAGCATAAAAATTTCGAGACTGGATTTCATATTATGCGCAATATTCTTTACTGACTCGTTATCATTATTATGAAATGCTTTTTCAAGTTGTGCTGCTTCATTAGGGATTCTTTCAATAAAAAGTTGAATCATCTCTTTTATAAAGGCAGTATCTTCGCCAGCCATCTCTTCCAAAAAAGATAAATTAATCTTTCTTTTGGGTTGCGTTTTACCCTCTTTGCTTAGAACTGTTTTTATCGCTTCTAAAAGTAAGGGCTGCTTAAAAGGTTTTGGTACATACGCATCCATTCCTACATCAAAACAAAGTTGCTGTTCTCCCACAAGAGAGTGCGCTGTCATGGCTATTATAGGAATAGTCATGTTCATTTCATTCCTGATGTATTTTGTGGTTTGGTATCCGTCTTTAACGGGCATCTGAAGATCCATTAATATCAAATCATATTTATTTTTTGATAAAAGACCGATTCCTATTTCGCCATTTTCAGCTATGTCTAATTCAAAGCCAAAATTGAAAATAACGTTCTTTACCAGTTTCTGATTTAAAACATTATCCTCACAAAGCAGTATCTTAAGTTTTCCCAAATTATACTCGGACAAAGTTTCGTCTGCAGTTTCAATTTGGTTTGATTTTTTATAAGTCAGTACAAAGAAAAATTCTGAACCGCGTCCTTCTTTACTTTTTACGTGAATTATCGAATTCTGTAATTCTACCAGTTGTTTTACGATGTTAAGGCCAAGTCCGGTGCCGCCAAATTTTCGCGTAGTACTTTCTTCAGCTTGTGTAAATCGTTCGAAAATAGTTTTCAATTTATCCTCTTTTATTCCAATTCCGGTATCTTTAACCGAAAATCTAAGCGAATAATTATCGGCAGTTTCGGCTACTTTTTTTACCGAAACCGTTACTTCGCCATCTTCAGTAAACTTAAGCGCATTACCGGCTAAGTTCATTAGTATCTGATTTAATCTTCCCTGATCGCCAATTACATTTTCGGGCATATCGGCATCGAGAAAGAGATTAAATTCAACATCTTTCTGAACTTTTACTTTTAGTAAATCATAAACATGTTTAAGCGTGTTCTTTAAATTAAAAGGCTGTGCTTCAATAGTCAGATTGCCTGATTCTATTTTAGAAAGATCTAAAATATCATTTACGATCAAAAGTAAATTTTCTTCAGCAATTTGGACACTTTCGATATAATCACGCTGAATAGCATCAAGTCTTGTTTGAGCCAGCAGGTCGGTAAAACCAATGATTGCATTAAGTGGAGTTCTGATTTCATGACTCATATTGGCTAAAAAACTATCTTTTGCAAATACGGCACGATCGGCAATTTTTTTCTGGGCGGCCAATTCAATATTTTTTGTTGTTAATTCCAACTGATTGATCACGTGCTTTCCAATAATAGTAAGTGCATTTCGTTGGTCTTTATTAAGTTCTTTCGCCACATGATCTATAGCGCAAATTGTTCCTATGTTATATCCGTCAGGCGTTGTAAGGGGAACCCCGGCATAAAATCTCACTTTAAAACCTCCTGTAACATTAGGATCATTTTTAAATCGTTCATTTGCATGCGTGTCCGGTATTTCAACCATTTCCGATTCCAAAATAGTATAACGGCAAAAAGTAATTTCTCTTGGAACTTCTGAAACTCCAATACCAATTTCAGATTTAAACCACTGCCTGTTCTGGTCTATAAATGAAATATGTGCGATGGGCACGCCACATATATAAGAAACGAGTTTTGTAGCATCATCAAAAGCATCCTCGGGCAATGTATCAAGAATATTGTATCGTTTTAATGCTGCCAGACGTTCCAGCTCGTTGTGTGGTATGGGTTGTTGTAGAGTATTCATTCTATTGGGAAAGTAAAATGCAAAAATAGAATAATTTCAAGTAAAACCGGGTAAAAAAATAAGTCTCACAAATAAAGGGTTGTTTTTTCTTTTTACTACAGTAAATGATGATGGTCTGACAGGTAATTTAAAATTCTTACGTAGTAAATAACTTTCAAATACGATTTGTCTCCCAGGAAAAATAAAAACTTTTTTATTACATTTGATTTCTAAATTGAGCAAACAAAATCAATTTATTTATCATTAACCATAGTACTACTTATATGAAATTTTATGCACTTGTTTTAGCAGTTAGTCTGCTTTCATCTGCTGCATTCTGTCAAAAGACAGTTGCACCCGGCAGCAAGGATATCAATACCAAATACATCAAACCCGAAAAATCCCTTTATACCGTTTATTATGTTAAAGATACAAGCTGGGTAAAGCAGGGAACATTAACCTATGATATTGTTGTGGCAAATAATCAGTTGAGTCTGACCAATTCCTATACTCCAAAAGACAATTCAAGAACTAGTGCCCGCACCAGTGTAGCAGATGCCCAAACACTGAAACCTATAAGCTATACGAGCGATGGAAAGGAGTCAAAACTAAATCTCGACTTTGGTGAGACGGTTACAGGAAATTATTATTCGAAGAAAACCAAAAAGGATAAAAAGCTGAAACTGCATCCCAAAGAGGTTTATATTGACTGGAACTGGACTGATCATTTGATTTGTACATTGCCATTAGATGTAGGTTATAAAGCCCGCATCCCGCAGTTTTACTATAATAATGAGTCTGATGTTCTTGTTGAATACTATACCGTCAAAGAGGTAAAAAGTTTTATCTACAATTCTCCAAAGACTGGTAAGCACGACACATGGCTTGTCTCAGTTTTAGAAGAAAATACCGGTGCTATCTATAATTATATTGTAGACAAAAAAGACCATCGTTTATGGCAGCGCGAAATGTCTATGGGTAAAGGTATGTGGGAAATTACAGCCAACGAAGAGCTCGATTATCAGCCTATTAAGAACATATTCAACAAAGAACTTATGGTGCAGCAAATCTCCAAAGGCAATAGTGTCATTATTGGTACAGCCTATGCACGATCAGACTCTGGAAAGAAATTGGGTGGTTTGGTGAATACCGCTAAGAAACAATATGCTCCAAAGGGTACAGAGATTACGCTTTTTCCAAGTTCCGATTATTATGAGGAGTGGGTAGAAGTGAACAAGAAGATTCGCAAACAGAAAAAAATGCCGGAAGTTCCTTTGAACCGTGATTTTGGTTATTCGGTCAAAAAAGCCAAAGTTTACGATGATGAAGGACATTTTGAATTCGCAGATCTTATGCCTGGTAATTATGTCGTTATGGCCAGCTTTGATTTTTCTAACTCTTATAACTATTCCTATGTATCGGGCTATACCAATTATTATAACTATTGGGGGTATACGGGTTCATCAACAAATTACAGTACAGCCAGACAATCCTATATAGACAAGGCTAATATTGAGAAGCGTGTAACTATAGATAAAGATGGCGACAAAAAAGAAGTGAGCTTAAAAGAATAATGAAAAAAGCTCATTTCTTATGAAATGGGCTTTTGTAAACTGCAAAAAAGAGTCTTAACTTAATTGCAAAAAACTTTATTATTTACTAAAATCAGCCCCTTTATAGTTATACAACTTTTGTCGCAACTTGAATTTAGAAAGATATATCTCTCGTTATTCAAAAATAGTAAAGCATCTACTAGTATTGCTTGGTTTTCCTTTTCATCGGATTTACTGTCTTTAAATGGTGAGAAGGCATTAAAAACTGGGGTTAAGAGACTTGTTAGCTCTTCTAAAGTACAACTCATGCCGTTTCTGTCGGCAAGTATCTGCAGCACTTTTATAAGAAAGGTTGGTAATGTTTCCATGACAACTGCTTTTACTTATCATATACGAAAATTGATTCATAACAGATTTTTGGAAGGGTTAAAATATTTTAAGAACTAAAAAAGCAAAATATTTGGACTAAAAAGAAAAATATGTTTTTCTTAGTGCTCGTATCTTTGTATCTGAACTTTATAGTGTTTTAGGATTAATTCCAAAGCAAAGTTAAAACCGCTTTAATAGTTGCAATATGAAGAAAATGATTAAGGTTCCAACTTCTTTGATTGGCGGAGATGCGCCTCAAAACTCCCTGATGTTAGATGGTTGTTCTGTAATCGAGCAGTGTATACACAGTACCGAAGTTAAAGGAACTATGTACTTAGAACAGCATTTACTACTAATTGTACTGGAAGGATCTGTGGTGTTGACTTATGGAAAACAGGAATACAAGCTTTGCAAAAATGATATGATTTTGTTGAAAAAAGCCACTGCTGTAAAGTATCATAAATTCGGGAATGCTGAAAATGATAATATTTACGATAGTTTAATGTTCAGTATCAAAGATGATCTTCTAAAATCATTTTTATCAACCTCAGAAATTAAGGTAGCAAAACCAGAGGGAGAAATTAAGACAGGAGTTTATCCAATGAATGAATGTCTGGTTGCATTTGCCCATTCTATGAAGCCTTACTTTTTTGATCATTCTGTGGTACATCCCGGACAGCTTCGCCTGAAAATTATGGAATTACTTTATGATGTTGCAGAATGCAACAGAAGTATGTTTTTACAAATTCTGCAATTGCACGAGCCTGTAAGAACTGATATCCGCAATGTGGTCGAACAGCATTATGCTTCGCCAGTCTCTGTTTCGGAACTAGCATATCTTTCCGGAAGAAGTCTCTCGAGTTTTAAAAGAGATTTTCAGAATATATACAATGTTGCACCGGCAACCTGGATCAGAGAAAAGAGATTGGAAAAGGCAAAAGACATGCTGGAAACTACAGCTTTGTCGGTTTCAGATATCTGTTATTGCCTGGGATTTGAAAATGTCTCTCACTTTTCAAGAATATACAAGGAATTCCACGGACAGGCACCAAGTATCTCCCGTTAATAGCCAATACTCCAATTGACCAAGTACTAAATCACCTTCAATAAAATTCCGGTATTCAATTATTTGAATCACATTTTTCCATCTTAATTTCCAATTTATCATTAAAAGAGTTTTTATAATACATCTTATTACTGGAGAAACTTCCACACGGGATATTTTAATTCTCAAAAAGGACTAATTAGTCAAAATCTTTGAACTAATTAGAAAAAACTACACGCTTTGGTCATTGTAACTTTGTTTTAGAAATAGAGCTTAACTATTCTGTTAGTCAGTACAGTAGATTATGCTCGGAAATTTAATAATATTCAACTAAAACAAAACGATTTATGACAAACATTCCAGAACAACAAAACGTAGTTTCAAGTTCCGCAGGTTTTAATACTAATGTCTTTAGACAAGGCATTGGAAAAATTTCGAAAAAAATATTTTCCTCAGTCCCTACGGTAGTCCTTATTTCAACACTAATAATTGGAGGTGTATTAGTCTCCTGTCAAGATAAAAATAATCAAAACAATAAAACAGAAGTTATGCAAAACAATCAAGAAGAAAAAGAAGGTATCCTCAAAGCAATAGATTTATATGTAGAAGCAGGAAGAAAAGGGGATGGTAATATTGCAAAACCAGCATTTGCGTCAACGGCAACCATGTCGTGGTCTGAAAACGGAGCATTAAAAAGTGTTCCTATTCAGGCACTATTTGATGGATTTTCTGCAGCGAAGCCAATGGAGGCGAATTACAAATTGACCACTCTGGATGTAGAAGGTGATGTAGCAATAGCGAGAATCGAATCTCAATTTGGACCAGACAAATATGCCGATATGTTTACATTGGTTAAGGATGGCAGCAACTGGAAAATCATCAGTAAAATTTATCAAGTTAAAAAATAAGAAAAATGGCAGCAAATAAAAATATAAACACCGTTCAGGATTATGAAGATGTCCTGGCGGCAATGGAAGGCTATGTTCAGGGATTAAAAACAGGGAATGTAGCAGCCTTAAAAGAGACCTTTCATCAGGATGCAATAATGTATGGTCACTTGGGTGATGACCTCTCAGAAGGTACTATAGATAATTTGTATACCTATGTGGAGAAATTTGGCGCAGCACCAAATATCAAAACCAATCTGACGGTTTTGCACAAAACACCCACCACAGCAATTGTTCGCATTGAAATGGAACACGATGTTGCAGATGAAGATTTCACCGATTACCATTCATTAATCAAAATTAATGGTGAATGGAAAGTTATTGCAAAGCTTTTTCATCTCTATGCTAAATAATTAAAAATCATTTCGTTAAAGTTTTTACTGGAAGCATCGTATTGCTTTCAGTGGAGCTTCGTGTTTAAAAATAAAAACAAAAATGTCAAAATTATTCAGCCCATTGACTGTCAAATCAGTTACGTTTAAGAACAGAATTATGGACATATCGAAATGCTTGCTAAGATTGCATCTTTTATAAAAAGTACCGGAAGTGTTCCTGCTATTCAATTGGCTCACGCAGGCGGAACAACCGATTATTTACCGATCTAAGTAATTAACAACATTTATAATTGTCAACAAAGAAGGTGCAGCAATTGCAGCCTGTTTAATAAAAAAATAAGTAATGAATAAATATAAAAAGCTGTTTGCTCCCTTGTTATTTGCGAACGGAATTAGTTTAAAAAATAGAATTGTGATGTCGCCTATGACTACTTGGGCATCTAATGAAGACTTCACTATATCTGATGAAGAAGTTGAATATTACAAGAAAAGAGTAAATGGTGTTGGATTAGTAATCACAGGATGTACCCACGTTACGGCAAATGGCATTGGTTTTACCCACGAATTTGCAGGATATGATGATACTTTTCTTCCCAGTTTGAAGAAATTGGCGAATGCTGTAAAAAGTGGTGGAGCACCGGCAATTTTACAGATCTTTCACGCAGGCAATAAAGCAATTCCCGGACTTATTCCAGATGGTGAAGTGGTAAGTGCAAGTGCAGTGTCAAGCGGACCTATAGTACTTTTTGAAAAAGAAAATCTTCCAAAAGAATTGAGTGAAAATGAAATTTTGGAAATCATCAAAGCATTTGCCGAAACTACCAGAAGAGCAATTGAAGCAGGTTTTGATGGCGTAGAGATTCACGGGGCACATGGATTTTTGCTTCAAAATTTTATATCGCCTTTTTTCAATAACAGAAATGATCAATGGGGAGGTTCACTGGAAAATCGTTTACGACTTAGCCTGGAAATTTTAAGAGCAGTAAAAAGTATAATTTCAAAATATGCTGATCGTCCTTTTTTGATAGGGTATAGAATTTCACCTGAAGAATTTCCGCAACAAACTTATGGACTTCCGGATACGTTTATTCTAATGGATAAGTTGATTGAAGAAAAGATTGATTATTTACATTTCTCTCTGCTGGATGCCGTTAATCAAAAAGCAATTGATTCAGAATTTTCTAGCGAACCGATATCGGTTGTACTAAACAATTATGTAAACAACAGAGTTCCTGTTCTTGTTGCGGGAGGTATTACAACGCCTGCAATGGCTGATCAGGTTGTAGACTATGGTGTTTCTATGGCAGCAATAGGAAGAACTTTGATTGTTAATCCTGATTGGGTAGAATTAACTAAAAATGGAGAAGAAGAGAAGATCACTTCAATTCTTAAACTTGCAACAGTACAAGAGAAAAAAATCCCATCAAAATTAATGACAATATTCGAAAAATTAGAAGGTTGGGTAGAAGTAGAAGCTTAATTTAATTAATGACCATAACAAAGGTATATGATATGAAAATCAATTAGTTTATGATTTAAATTCAGTTGGGTTTAAGTAAAAATAAAAAGATCTAAAAAAGGTATATTCGAAAGGATATACCTTTTTGCTTAATAAGCGAATTTAAATTGCCAATCAAATAATAATATAATAAAGCAACATAATGTTGTAAATCATTTGCGAATAGGCTTAATTATTTTTAATATACTAAAACTGAATGATCAGTTTTTAGAAATAAAGAGAATTATTCACTAACTATTAATGATCAAAATTATGTTTAAGAAAGGTCAAAATGTACAGCAGGAGTTTGGTAATCAGATCATGAAAATTATTGATTTCGAGCCGGACTTAATAGAAAATGTTATTACCCAATGGGAAGATGAAGAAGGTACAATTGTTACCGGCAAGTTTATGGAATCACAGCTTTTGCCGGCAGATGATTAAGCAAGAAATAAATATTTGATTATTTAATTATAGTATGCCAAAAAAGATGAAAATCAATACAAAATCCAAAAATACTTTCTACGATTATCAGGAAAAAGATATTGAAACTATTTTTGATCAGATGGAAAGTTCTGCTGCTCCAAAACTCTTATATCAATTGCCAACTGGCGGCGGTAAAACAGTTGTGTTTTCTGAAATAGCCAGAAGATTTATAGAGCGATTTGGCAAAACGGTTGTTATTCTGACACATCGTAAAGAATTATGCACGCAAACATCCACTACATTAAAAAATATTGGAGTAAAAAATCTCATAATAAGCAGCACAAGCGGTAATTTTAAACCTGATTGTGACTGTTATGTGGCAATGGTAGAAACGCTTCGAAACAGAATTAAATCTAAAAAAATAAAAACCAATAATGTTGGTCTTGTTATCGTAGATGAAGCGCATCACAATTCTTTCAGGAAATTAATGAGCAGTTTTAAGAAAGCAGTGGTAATTGGTGTTACAGCCACGCCTTTTAGTTGTGATACTTCTAAACCCATGAAGAAACATTATAACTCCTTAATTACAGGCGTAAATATTGCAGCACTTATTTCAGATGGATTTCTGGCAAAACCACAATCGTATGTTTATGAAGTAGAATTAAATTCTTTAAAAACGGGATTACATGGAGATTATACCATAAGTTCCTCTAATGAATTGTATAGTTCTGCAGCGATGCAGGATTTATTGCTGCAAGCCTTTAAAGAAAATGCAGAAGGGCAAAAAACGCTTATTTTTAATAACGGAATTGAAACGTCTCTTAGAGTATATGAAACTTTTACCGCCGCCGGATTTGCTATAAAACATCTTGATAATAAAACATCGGATGATGAGCGAAAAAAAATTCTGAAATGGTTTAAAAAAACAAAAGGGGCTATTCTTACTTCGGTTTCCATACTTACAACAGGATTTGATGAGCCTACTGTGCAGCATGTGATTCTAAATCGTGCTACGACTTCTATAACGCTATACCATCAAATGATTGGGCGCGGAGCAAGAAAACTTCCGTCTAAAAAAAATTTTGGAATTACAGATCTGGGCAATAATATACACCGTTTTGGCCCTTGGGAAGAACCTGTGGACTGGAAATATGTTTTTGAGCATCCTGATGATTTTGCCAAACAGCTGCGTCATCATGCTAATGGCGGAACATCTGTACATTCGCATGCTTTGCCCGCTGAATTAAGAGCTCAGTTTCCCAATACTCTGGAAATGACTTTTGATGTCGAAGGAAATTATCAGGAAGCTATTGATACTGATAAAAAGCCAAAAAACGTTATTCAGCAGTCGGTTAGGCAGCAGGCAAAGATGTGTATGGATAATGCCCACACATTATCGCAGGCCATTTCTTTGGCAGAATTATTACAGCCTGAAATAGAATGGCGCGTAAAACAGTATGTTAAGTGTCTTGATAATGCCAGTAAAAACTATAAAGAATGGCTGATGGAGGATTATAAAAACCGCTTAAAGGGATTAATTATAAAGTTGTACCCAAAGGTAAAGGCGGCATAGATTAAAACAAACCTTATCATTTGAAATAATAAAAAAATAACTTGTAGTAAATTATTTCAAATTTTATTATATCATTTTAGCTACCTGAGTAGTTAAGTGTATTTAATTAAGCCGTCTAAATTCATTTTTAGGCGGCTTTTTTTGATCAATCCGGGTTCAAGTCCAAATATTATATGTCAGATTACGTTTATGGAAAAAGTCTTGTAGTGATTTGTAGGGAAAATATAATATATTTGAAACAAACATATACAGATGAGAATATTTATTTCAGCCATTTCATTTTTTCTATTATTTCAAACATATGCCCAGAATAATACGGCTGTAAGCTGGATTAATGAAAACGCAATCAAAATTGAAGATGCAAATCCAGATACCAACCTTTTGATATTCAATAATAACATTCCGCAGAAGTTTGCTGATGCAAAAATTTTCGGATTCGGAGAAACGACACACCAAGGAAAAGAATTTTTTGATTTAAAGGCAAAATTTTTCAAATATTTGGTTGAAACCCAAAATGTAAAAGTGTTTATTATGGAGGATTCCTACACTTCAGAAGCTGGAATAAACGAATGGATTAGCGGAGGAAATGGTAAAGCAGAAACTATTGCTCAAAATTTCAGCATCGGATTTTGGCATTGCAAAGAAGTGGTGAATCTCTTGCAATGGATGAGAAATTATAATCTTAATAAGCCTAAGGACGAACAAATTCAATTTTATGGTATGGACATACAAGTGGTGCGAAACATCAATTTGGAAATACGTGGTTTAGTAAAAAAGTATACCATTCCTGTAAGCGAAGAACTTCTTTTAGTAGTGGACAATTGTGTAGAGAAAAAAGTTACTTACGGCGAATCAACTAATTGGGCAGACATTCAGACTCCAAAGCTAAATGAAATTAAGAGTATTTTACTCGATTTTAGAAAAGGCATTAAAGACGAGAATAGGGATGAGTTCGATTCAGCAATAAGAGCTTTAAATTATTTATCACAATACAC
Source organism: Flavobacterium sp. SLB02 (assembly GCF_009664855.1). Classification (GTDB taxonomy): domain Bacteria; phylum Bacteroidota; class Bacteroidia; order Flavobacteriales; family Flavobacteriaceae; genus Flavobacterium. The sequence goes on along the minus strand of NZ_CP045928.1, from coordinate 2,406,723 downwards.
GTATTATGTACAAAATCATTATTCTCAGGATAGAGATTTGAAAATGTTTGAAAATGCTAAATGGATAATAGAAAATAAATCAAAAAACGGAAAAGCTTTTATTTGGGCTCATAACGAGCATATTAATAATTTAAAAGCTGGAAATTACAGCACCCGAAAGATTTATAATCTGGGAAAACATTTGAAGGATTATTATAAAAATGATTATTATAGTGTAGGGTTTGATTTTGGCAAAGGTACACAAGCGGGTTATTTTTCCGATAAAGATGAAAAACCCAGTTGGAAAAAAGTGGAGTTAAATAAACCATATGCCAAAACTTATGCCGAAACACTTATTGAAGCAAAGGACGAAATTTACTTTATAGATATGTCTAAAGCTTTAGAGGGCAGTTCTTCGGATTTCTTCAAAAAGAAATCGAAACAAATAGTTGCAGGTGGAGGAGGTTTCGATCCCAAAAAGAACCATTTGTATGAAAAAAAGTTTTCAGAAATGTACGATGGACTAATCTTTATAAAAAATATTACACTTCCAACTAATAATTTGATTGCAAAATAAAGGATTGAATTGTAATAAAAAGGCATAAAAAAAACGCTAATTCAGAAATTAGCGTTTTTTTTAAGTGATCCTACAGGATTAAAACTCCCACCTTACAAAAGCTTCCATGGCAGCATAACGAGACAAACCTAACTGATTATACAATTCAGCTGTTTCACTGTTTCGGTCTTCGGCTCTCTGCCAAAATTCTCTCGCATCAGTTCCCTGAAAAACAACACCATCTTTTTGAGATTGATGTTTGAAAATTCCGTGGCGTTTTTCCAAAACCTGATCAGGGCTCATGGGTACTGCCATTTCGACTTCGTCAATTCCCCATTCCTGCCAGGCTCCGCGGTACAGCCATAGCCAGCAGTCGTTCATAAAAGCTTTTGGTTTTAATGCTTTTACGGCTTCAAAAACAGCGTCCAGACAAACTTTATGCGTTCCGTGCGGATCGGCCAGATCTCCTGCTGCATAAATTTGATGAGGTTTTATTTTTTCGATCAAATCCATTGTAAGCTGAATGTCTTCTTTACCTAAAGGTTTTTTCTCGATAGTTCCGGTTTCATAAAAAGGCAATTCCATAAAATGAATCTGCTCATCCGGCAGACCCACAAAATAACTGGTTGAACGGGCTTCTCCTTTTCGAATCAACCCTTTTAGGTATCGCACTTTCGGAATATCAATTTCGCTGGCTTTTTTGTTCTTTAAAAAGGTGACTGCTTTTTTATAAATATCCTCGGCTTCAGGACTTTTTATTCCAAATTTAGCATTATAATCAATCACAAAACTGGCAAATCGCAAAGCCTCATCATCGGCAACGGCAATGTTTCCTGAAGTTTGGTACGCCACATGCACTTCATGACCTTGTTGTTGCAGGCGCATAAAAGTACCACCCATGCTGATAATATCATCATCAGGATGCGGACTAAAAATTAGTACACGTTTTTTGGCCGGTTCTGCTCTTTCAGGGCGATTGGTATCGTCAGCATTTGGTTTTCCGCCCGGCCAGCCTGTAATGGTATTTTGTAATTTATTGAATATTTTAATGTTGATGTCGTAAGCCGGACCGGAATCTGCCAGTAAATCGCTCATTCCGTTTTCGATATAATCAGCATCGGTCAGCATTAAAATGGGCTTTTTTAAGTCTAATGCCAATCCTAAAACAGCTTTTCGGATTAATTTATCGGTCCATACAATTTTTTCTACCAGCCATGGTCTGTTGATTCTGGTTAGTTTAGAAGATGCTTCTTTATCCAAAACAAAAACGGCATTGTTGTGTTCCTGCAAAAAAGAAGCTGGAATTTGATTCGTCACTTCTCCTTCAACCGATTTTTTGATGATATTCGATTTTCCTTCTCCCCAGGCCATTAAAATAACCTGTTTGGCTTCCATAATCTTTTTCACTCCAAGCGTAATAGCAGTTCTTGGTGTATTGCTCAATCCCGAAAAATCACCGCTTGCTGCGACTCTGGTAATATGATCTAATGCGACTAAACGAGTTTTTGAGTTTTGAAGTGAACCAGATTCATTAAAACCAATATGTCCGTTACCGCCAATTCCAAGAATCTGTAAATCGATACCGCCCAACGCTTCAATTTTAGCTTCATAATTATGACAATAATCGGCAATTTCTTCTTTGGATAAAGTTCCGTCCGGAATATGATAATTCTCCGGTAAAATATCAACCTGATCCAAGAGCAGTTCTTTCATAAATCGAACGTAGCTGTTGATAGAATCTGGTTCCATCGGGTAATATTCGTCTAAGTTGAAGGTGATAACATTCTTAAAACTTAATCCTTCTTCTTTATGTAAACGAACTAGTTCTGCATACAATCCTTTAGGAGAAGAGCCTGTTGCCAGACCTAAAATACAAGGTTTGTTTTCTTTTTGTTTGGATTGTATTAAAACTGCAATTTCCTGAGCAACTGCTTTTGAAGCCTCAGAAGAATTTTCGAAAACAACGCTATTAATGTTTTCAAATCGTTTCTCGAATCCTGTTGCTTTATCTAGGGTACTTTTTATCATTTTAATTTCATTTTTTTATATGTCAATAGATCTTTAATACTTTGTGTTTTTATTTTTCACGCAGATTTAGCAGATTTAGCAGATTTTTTTAATCTTTTCTGCTTTTTATTCTGAAAGCTATTGAGAGCTATGTGTTTAAAAAGTGTTACTCGTTAGAAGGTTTTCCTATGGTAGCCAAAATTCCGCCATCGACATACACGATGTGTCCGTTTACAAAATCGCTTGCTTTAGAACTTAAAAAGATAGCCGCACCTTGCAGATCATCCGGGTCTCCCCAACGTCCTGCGGGTGTTCTGCCCATAATAAATTCGTTAAACGGATGACCGTTTACACGAATAGGAGCGGTCTGGCTTGTAGCAAAATAACCGGGACCAATTCCGTTCGTCTGAATATTAAATTTGGCCCATTCCGTAGCCATGTTTTTAGTTAGCATTTTTAGTCCGCCTTTTGCTGATGCATAGGCGCTTACAGAATCTCTTCCCAATTCGCTCATCATCGAGCACATGTTAATAATTTTTCCTCCACCGCGTTCGATCATTCCTTTTGCCACATTTTTTGATACAATAAAAGGGCCTGTTAGATCTACTTTGATTACAGCTTCAAAATCGGCAACCTCCATTTCTATAATAGGCGTTCTTTTGATGATTCCGGCATTATTAATTAAAATATCTATTGGGCCAACTTCAGCTTCTATTTTGTTGATTGTAGCAATTACAGCAGCTTCATCGGTTACGTCAAATAGATATCCATAAGCTTCGATTCCTTCAGCTTTGTATTCGGCTATGGCATTGTCTACAGCTTCCTGCGACGAGTGATCGTTTACTACAATTTTTGCACCCGCATGTCCAAGTCCTTTGGCCATTGCCATTCCCAGACCATGAACTCCTCCTGTAATGAGGGCTGTTTTTCCCGTTAAATCAAATAAGTTAATTGACATTTTTTTAAGTTTTTGGTTATTAGTAATCTTGATTTTTTTTAGATAATGTAATTATTGAAACACATACAAACATAGGTTCTGGTGCTATGAAAGGATATTAAAAAGAAATATTTTCTTTCACTTAGTCTCACTTTTTGCATTTTAAATAAGTTAAACTACTATTTAAAGTTACACTGTATATGTTTCTATTTTTTAATACTATAGTTCGCGTTTTATTTTATAACTACAATCAAAGGATTTTGAATTTCCTGATTGAAATGGTCTAAGTAATCCTGCCATTGTTTTGAGTTAGTTATCTGACCCGCTTTGTCCCAGGCAGCACCGGAATAATACACGATCGGTTCATTGTTCCTAACCGAAGTTTGGGTTAGTAACTGCTCTTTATCGACCCACATTTTTTCTGCCGGAGTGCTTAATATTATTGCAACAGCTGTAGTTCCTTCTTTGTCAAAAGTCGGTTCCCAGTAACTCATAATTCCTTGTTGTTCGTTTAAGCCAATTATGCCTTGCTTTTCACGTCTGATGATTCCAGCCACAACAGGCATGGGTTTATTATCGTTGACTGTGTAAATGTTTTCAATTCGGTTGAGTTGCGAGCCGGCATCCAGCGAGATCGTTTTTACAGCGGTCACTTTTATTCCTCCTGCATTCCAGGTATCGTAAATTAATTGAAAAGTAGATCGTAACGGGCCATTGTCTAGAACTTTCCATTGATGATAATTTCCTGAATAACGAATAGTATCCTTTACGTACGGAGCCATATTGCCGGCGCCTAATGTATAACCAACATGATAATAATCTAATCCGTCTCCATGATCGATATGATAATCGTTTCGTTTGTAACGGTCGTTTAAGACTAATTTATTGGTTCTTTTTACCCAGACATCATAACCGTAAGCGTCTCCTTCGGTTTTTTCTAATGCTTTCCCATAAGCGCGAAAGGCGATTTTGTCATTTTCCCAGGCAAAATCATCCAATCGTTCCGGAACAAAGCGAGCATAGGTTTTGGCTGCAAACGTTTTCGGTTTTCCTTTTTGAATTGAAAGTGTGAGCGATGCTTTTGCTTTAACATCAACTTGTACCAATAGATTTTGAATTGCAGCTTTTCCTTTGTGTTCTAACTGAAAAGGAACTTGCTTTTTGGTAATGCTGTTAATCACCACAAAATTGGCCGTATCGATTTGTGAATAGGAGGAAAGCACGGTTGTCCATTTTATGCCTATGACCGATTCTTTTCGGTTTAAAGCCGAATTATTCTGAATGGTTACAATTGCTTTTGATTGTGCTATAAGAGTGAAAGGCAAAATAAAAGCCAGTAAAAAGTGAATTTTGACTAATTTCATGAGTGGTAATAATTGTTGTTTTTAATGTGTTTTTTTTAAAATTCATTCAAAAAAGGCATAGCTTGTGCTTCCCGATTCCAAATGAGTTTTGCATTTGTACGAGATTATACTTTTTCAGAATAATAAATCAGTATTGATTTTAGCCTTTTAGAAGCTCAGTTTTTAAAGATTTTCGTTAAGAAGAACGACTGTAGTTTTTCATTGTATAGTAGTTTATTTGTGTTGTTTAAGTTGAGTTATTCTTCTGTGTTTTCCAGTTTTGCTAAATATTCGCTCGGCATACAACCGTAATGCTGCTTGAATGCGGTAGAGAAATACGATGGCGAATTAAAGCCGCACATATATGTGATTTGCGCAATGGTATAGCGTTTACTCTGCATGAGTTCAACTGCTTTTTTAAATCGGATTCTTTTGATAAAATCCATTGCAGATTCGCCTGTTATGGCCTTTAACTTCAAGTAAAGGTTAGAGCGGCTCATTCCGATTTCTTTGCTGAATTGATCTACTGAAAATTCAGAATCGGCCAGGTGATCTTCGACAATCTGAATGGCTTGTTTTAAAAATTCTTCATCAAGCGTATTAAAAGCGATATTCTCGGGAACCATTTCTTTTCCTACCGAATAATATTCTTTTAAGCGTTTACGGGAACGCAGCAAATTTGTAATTTTTGCGGCCAGTAACGGAGTCGAAAATGGTTTTGTGATATAATCGTCGGCACCCATTTCCAATCCTTTTAGCTGTTGGCTGGTTTCGTTTCTGGCTGTCAAAAGCATTAGCGGAATGTGCGAGGTATTAATGTTCTGTTTTACCTTTTTACAAAAATGCAAACCATCGAGCTCCGGCATCATGACGTCACTGATAATAAGATCAAAAGGCTGAATTTCTAAAAGGTCTAAAGCCATCTGACCATCATAGGCCACGGTAACATCATAAACTTTGCTGAAGTAATCCTGCAGATAATCTATAATTTCTTTATTATCGTCTACAATTAAAAGTTTTATAGGCTGATCTCTTTCGGTTATTTCATTTTCTTCAGGCAATAAAGAATCGTCTGTTTCCAGTTCATTATCCGATATGATCGACAAATTATAAGCAGACTCTTCTACATGCTGATCGTTTTTATAAATATGATCTGAAACCGGAATGGTTACAGTAAAAATACTTCCTTCCTGCATGGTACTTTCGGCTGTAATTTCGCCGTGATGCAATTCGACCAAACGTTTTGTAAAGGCCAATCCCACACCGGAACCCAAATTCATCTCACGGTTGTTTACCTGATAAAAACGATCAAAAACTTTTGAGAGATCGTCTTTGCTAATTCCGACCCCCGTGTCGGCGACCTTTATTTGTACAGTATCGTTTTTCTTTACTAATTCGACATGAATGCTTTGACCGGTTTTGGTATATTTAAATGCATTGGATAAAAGATTGAATAAAATCTTTTCCATGGCGTCTTTATCAAAATAAAATAACAGCTGTGATTCTTCGGAATGGTAGGTGTAATGAATGCTGTTTTTCTCAGAAAGAGGTTTAAACGATTCGAAGATTTCCTCCGTAAAACTCACGATATCACCTTTGCCAACTTTAAGCTGACGGGTTCCCATTTCGGTTTTTCTGAACTCAAATAACTGATCGACCAAATTGTAAAGCCTTTTTGCATTGATGAACATTAATTCATGTTTCTTTTTAGAGATTTTATCTGCAAAAGGCATTTTTAATAACTCTTCTAAAGGAGCTAAAATCAGTGTTAAAGGCGTTCTTAGTTCATGCGATACATTAGTAAAAAAATCCATTTTTACCTGATTGATATAGCTCACTCTTTCTTTGTCAATTCGTTCTAATTTTAATTGCTCAACGGCTTTTATTCGTCCTTTTATGATTTGAAAACCAATGTATATTGCGGTACTGATAATGGCCAGTAATAACAAAGAAAACCAAATTGTTTTGTACCAGGGCGGGAGTATGCTGATCTTTAAATTTCGCACCGCACTTGTTTCGCCATTTGGACCAATTGCCTTGATTTGGAAATAGTATTTTCCTGCAGGTAAATTACTGTAGCTCACCTTTAGTTCATCAGTACGCTGCCAGTCTTTATCGATTCCTTCCAGCTTATAATAGTAGTACGTCCGGTTCGATGAAATATAATTGAAGGTATTAAAAAAGATACTGAATTGTTTGTATTCCGGTCCAATTTCCAGTTCGTTTGTCTGGTCGATATGTTCCTCCAGAATGTCCGTTTCATCTGCCACCGCAACGTTTTTATTTAAAACTTCTAAACCTGTAAAACTTAGTTTTAAAGGAAGCGGCTGCTGTTTAATCATCGACGGATAGAAATATGAAATCCCTTTTATACCTCCAAAAAGCAGCATGCCGTCTTTTGCTTTATAGAAAGCATAATCGTTGAATTGCTTGTTCTGTAAACCGTCGCTTTCGTCAAAAGTCTGCATAGCATCTTTATCAGGATTAAATTTGATCAGTCCGCTGTTGGTTGATATCCAGAGGTTTCCGTCATCATCCGGAACAATTCCGTAAATCGTTTCCTTAACGAAATCTTTTCCGGTTTTAAAGCTAATGAATGATTCCTGGGCTTCATCATATAATCGTAAACCTTCTCTGGTACCAAGCCAGATTCGGTGTTTTTGATCTTCGGTAATACAGTTTATAATATCGTCGCTCAATTTTCCGTGTCCGATGTTTCCAAATAATTGTGTATCAGGATAAAACAGTGTTACGCCGTTTGTGGTTCCAATCCAGATTCGATGTTTGCTGTCTTCAAACAAAAACGTAATATCGTCTGATGTCAGGCGCTTTCCGGCCTTGTCTAAGTGAATGTGCGTAAAGGTTTTGGTTTCGGGATGAAACTGGTCTAATCCTGATCGGGTACCTACCCAGATACGTCCTTTAGAATCTTTTAATAAGCTGTAAACCAAATCTCCGGCAATTGTGTTGGGATTGTTTTCGTCATGTCGAAAACGCTGAACAGAACCACTGTTAGGGTTCAATAAATTCAATCCGCCGTTGTGCGTACCAATTAAAACATTCCCGTTATCATCGAATGCAATGGCTTTAATGTTGTTTGAACTTAAACTGTTTGGATTATTTTCACTGTTCGAATAATAGGTAATCGTGTTAGCGTTTTTATTCCAGTAATTTAGGCCTTTATCGTTGCTTCCAATCCAGAAATTTCCTTTAACATCTTGTTTAATCACGCCAATTACTTCATCGTTTAAAGAAGGTTTTCCTGAGTTTTGACTTAGCAAATTGAACTTGATATCGTTTTTATGATAGTAGTTTAAACCGCCATAATAGGTTCCTAACCAGATTCCGTTTTGTTTGTCTTTAAAAAAGCAGCGAACAGAGTTTTGACTAATAGTATAGGGCTGAGAGATTTGATGGTAATAATTGGTAAAAGAATTGTTGTCTGGATTGAAAATAGTCAATCCCTTAAAGGTTCCCAGCCAGATATTTCCCTCGGTATCTTTTCCAACACATCTAATATTATTATCGGCAATGCTATTGTTTCCGGTGCTATGAAGCAGGGAAGTAGTCTGTCCGTTTTCAGCATTGTACTGAATCACGCCCTGGCCTTCGGTAGCGACCCATAATTTTTTACGATCTATGTAAACATCATTGATATAGGTTTTTTTTACTCCTAAATTAATTTTAGCCAGCTGATGCGTTTTTGGATTGAGTTTGAAAAGCCCAACATCGGTTCCCAGAATAATTTGCTGCTGCCAAAGTCCGATATACGCTATTTTTTTGATTTCATGTGAAGAAGCATTGAACTTTACGGCCGTAAATTTTTCCTCTTTTGGATCCAGCATAAAAACATCGCCCGCAATAGAACTTGCCCAGATTCTATGCTCTTTGTCTTCGGTTATAGAGGAGATATACCATTCGCCTATATTTCGCGGAAGCGGATAATTGGTAAAACTATCCGTATTATAATTGTAAACGCTTATTCCCTGATTGCCGCCCACCCATAATTGCTCTTTATGATCCGTAAATAAACTGCGGATGTAATACGACTGCAGGCTGTTTTTTACATTTTTTACTGGCCGATACACTTTGAAACCCTTGCTGTCGTAACGATTTAATCCGTCCTGGGTTCCAATCCAGATAAAGCCCAAAGTATCCTGCTGAATGGCAAAGACTGAACTTTGCGACAAGCCTTTATCTACCGAAATATTACGAAAATATCGATCCTGAACTTGTGCATGGCTTTTGGCTGCAAAAAGAAAAATGTAGAAAAACGCAATAATGGCAATCGTTTTCTTCATGAAAGTGGTATTATAATGGTTTTATTTATGCTTATTTCTGTTTTAAAATAGAATGATAGCTTTTTGGTAACTAAAAAAAGCGTTTCACTTATTGTAAATGCACATAATTGACTATGTGAAAGAAATGTATTTCTTTTTTGCATTCTTTTAGCATTTAAAATTGATGTTTCTATGTGTTTAAACAACATCTAATTTAAAGAAAAAGCAAACATCTTATTTGTTTTAATTTTTGTCATATTTGGCCACATCCGGCAATTCGTCTATAGCTTCTTGTTTATTTACTTTAGTACCTTCTGATTCTAACAATACTGAACTTCCTTCAATTTTAGGTGAATAGGCTTTTCCTTGAAATGTAACAGGCAGATTACCATAGCTAAATAGCGATTTTACCGCTTTTCCTGAAACTTGTAAAGCGACAGGTTTTTCTCCGTCTAACTGCACCTGAATATCCCAATCTCCAACTTGTAAATGCGATAAACCATTGTTGTTTGCGATAGTTTTGATGACTTCTGTTTTTCCATCTTTAATCTGAATAATGGTTAGAAACCTGAATTTTTGTTTCGCTTCAGAAGTAATTCCGGCGTGCCATTGGTCTTTAAATTCTTTAATCTGACCTTCATCATTGGTGACTTTATTCCAGTTAACGGCAGCTTCGTAGAATTGGTTATGTACTGCCATTTTTAGCGGACTATTCGCAAATACACTTGCATTGACATTTCCTAAGTCTGTTTTTACAATGAAGTTTTGTTGTTTGGCTTTCACCGAATTTTCTCCTTCGATCGTATAATACGGGCAGTGGAACTGAGTGGTCCATTTTACAGGATTTTTAGCTTCCAGTTCATCATACAAAACAATATATCCGCCTTCTAATTGCAGCATATGTCTGCGGTATAAAGTTACTCCTGAATCTCCGTAACCATTGGCTTTATTCGGCACAACATTAATCTGTTTGAATCTGTCAAGCCAAAATTCGCTTTTAATTTCTCCGTAAGCATTACTGGCATCTCCCAAAGCATATTGAATGTGTTTTCCTGAAATAGCTCTCGGAATCCATCCGTAACCTTCTTCACCCAATTTTTGATTTAAACTATCGGCTAAAATGGTGTTGTAAGCTTTTGATGTTCTATAGTATAAAAGATTGTGCTTGTCGCTAAAATTGCTATAATAACCCGTTCCTCCAAAAATTACTTTTCCTTTGTAATTGATGGTAAAAGCATTCTGCGAAGCATGTCCGTGCCCCGAAGAACCAAATGGACTGCTGAACAAATAACTGCTCAGGGTTTTATCGCCATGAGCCAAATCTTCGTGCATGGCTACTACACCAACATCTCCAAATTTGCGGGTTTTAGGCAAGTCAGTAGGAGAATTTGCAGGCAAATTTCTGTTGGGTTTATAGTTTAATAATCTAAAGAATAAGAAATCATCTGTACCGTGATAATAGGCAGGATAATCTCTTTTTATTTCGCCCACATACCAGTTTAAGCACGGATTATTCATTTTATAAGTCAGGGCATCTGCAAACCAGGCTTCGCCTTTTACGATGTACGGAATGTTCTCCCACATGTCGCCAATTGCAGTACTTGCAGCTCCGTTTGGGTGTGTGTACAGCATATAATACGGAAGATTTTGCATCCACGGTAATTTGAAGTAATCAACTCCGCTAAAATCACCAAACATTTGTGATAAATAAACAATCGACTTAAAGTTGACTCTAAAATAGCCGTTTCCTTCATGCCAGCCGCCATCTGTAGTGCCCAGAACCGGAAAACGTGCCGACCAGACTTCGTACATATACGTAAGCCATTCTTTGGCTTCTGGAACATCATTAATTACGGCTACTGTAGCTATCGCAAGATTTCGTAGTGTAATTTGCCAAACGTGATTATCGCTTACATGCAATTCAAAACGGTTAGGCAAATGATTGTAAACGCGTTTCGCCCTGATGGTAATGATATTTTTGAATGTTTCTTTTTCCTGTGGTGTTAAAAATTGATATCCTGCATCATAAAACCAGCCCAAAGCTTCGAGTACAGCACCGCTTGTAAAATCGTCGCCTGTAGCCAATCCGTTTGGGTTCATGGCGGCAATGTTTAAGGCTCTGCGTTTAGCGTCCTGAATAAAACGTTCGTCTTTGGTCAGTTGATAGGCGATGCATAAATTACGAACAGGAGTCCCAACAGCATCACCAAAACCATGGTACATTCTTTCTACAATAATCTTTTTTTCTAATTTATTTTTGCCTGTAGTATCAATTACTCTTTGGGGTTTTTCTGTTGGGAGCGGTGCCAGAATTAGTTTTTCCGCGTAAGCGATAAATTTTTTAGCTTCGGGATTATCCAGATTGTTTTTATAAAAATCTTCGCCAATACTGTCCATATCCCATAAAAGCGGATGTGCTCCTTCGTTGCGTTTTAAAACCTCGCTTATTGGCGGTGATACTTTTTCATTGTTATATTTGTTGTCAACTACAAAATCGTAGATCGGAGACCATGTCCATTGATTGCTGTCTTTTAGGGCGTAACCGTATTTCCAGTACCATTTTCCGGCTTTTAAGGATTGGTGCAATGGGTAAACGGCCCAGCGCTGTTCAGCACTTGTTATCAAATCATTGCCGAAGTTTTTATCGCTGGCCAGCATTACTTTGTAGTGCACATTACCAATATTTGGATCTTCGGTAACTTCACTGCCGCTTTCCATTGGTTTTACCATTTCTTTTCCATTGGTTGCAGGCCATAATAAGGCGGGAGCATTGGTAGGAACTGTAATTCCGTTTACAGGATAAGGCCATTCACGGACTCTTGAATGCAGTTTTTCTGCTGTTAATTTTATTGTGGCAGGTTGCTGCTGACTGAAAACAGAAAGTGCCAAAATAGATAGTATTATTGTATATGTTTTTTTCATAAAATCATTTCGTTAGCCCAATTATAATCCTGATTCAAAAGAATCTCCATTTGTTTTACACCACTTTTTAAGATAGCGGCGCATAGCAGTTAATTCTTTTTTATAGGCTTTATTTACGGCCAGATTCGTGATCTCGCCCGGATCTGTCGATAGATTGAAGAGCTGTTCTTTTAAATCTCCCTTGTTGTATACGATATATTTATAATCTTGAGTAATTACGGCACGTCCGCTAATGTTTAGAAGCTCTTCGTTATCTGCAAAATCGGTTTCGATTACCAATGTATCACGTAATTTTAGGGCGGGATTTTCTATTTTTTTACTAATGTCAATTCCTTTTAAATAATTTGGTTTTGGGATTGCTGTAAATCCGCAGATTGTAGGGATAATATCGGTACCATTACAAACTAACAAATCATCTGTGCGTGGTTTCCATTCGCCTATTTTAGATATGATAAAAGGTATTTTGGCTGATTCTTCGTATAATATTTGTTTCTGATTCCAACTGTGACCTGCGTATCCGTCACCGTGATCTGCTGTAAAAATAATGATGGTATTTTTTTCGATATTGTATTTCTTTAAAGAAGCCAAAACCATTTCGATATAACCGTCTACTTTTTCTACCAGACGATTATAGGCCCAGCGGTATTGGCGCCATTGATCCGGAGTCCAGTTGACGGTGGGATAGGTTCTGAAACTTACTTTTTGCTGTTCGCGTACAATTTTAGGTTCGTATTCCGGGATTTTCCAGTTGGCAGGCAAGGTCGGACATTGATCTGCAGGTGGTGCATTTTCTAATACATCCATTTTTAAATCTTCTCCGCGTGCCCATTCGCAAATATCATGTGGATTCAAAAAGGAGGCGACCAATAAAAAAGGGGTGTTTTTATTCTCTTTGATAAAGCGAGCACAGAAAGACGGTGTCGCAGCATCATTATAATCCTGAAAGGCGGTATTTTCGATATATTCAAAACCATGCTGGCTTTTTTTGGAAGTGGGAACGGGTAAGTGCCATTTGCCTACATAACCGGTTTTATAACCTCCGTTTTGGAAAATTTTCCCCATCATCAACAGATCATCCGGCCATTGACCGTCCTTTTCTGGAGCGTTTCCAATAAAACCATTTTCGAAAGGCATTTTTCCGCTCATTATAGCGGAGCGGGAAGGAGTACACAAGGGTTGTGCGCAATACGCTTTGGTAAACCTGACTCCGTTTTGTGCCAGTTTATCCATTGCAGGTGTATGCAGGTTTTTGTTTCCTGCAATACTCATTGCATCAGCAGTCTGCTGATCGGTCATGATGATCAGAATATTGGGGCGTTCAGCGGTTTGCGAATTACTTAAAAACGGAATATGCAATACCACGAAAAGCCATATAAAATATATGTTTTTTTGAATGATCATATCGACCTGTTTTAATAGATTGGTTTTTGATTTATACACTCATAAATGCAAAACGAATTTAGTAATCAATGTGCTTATACGGTTTTGAATTTGTGTAAAATGATATTAAATTTATCTAAAAACCTTTAATTCTTTGAATTTGTGGGGATTTCGCGAAGAGTTACGCAAGGGGCGCGAAGTTTTTTTTATGCAGGTTTTTTTATCTCCCAATCCCGATAACCATCGGGATTGGGAGATTTTACAATTTCGCGTATTCCGTCTTTTTAAATTTCTGGAAAGCATTGGCGCAAGCACCTAATAAACCGGCTTGGTTGCCTAAACTAGCCGCTACAATTTTTGTATTGGAGAAAGAAACCGGAATTGCGGTCTTTTTAACTCTTTTTGTCAATTCATCAATATAAAACTGACCTGCTTCGCTGATTCCACCGCCAATTATGACTTTCTGCGGACTAAAAATGTTCACGCAATTAACGATTCCGGCTGCTAAATAATCAAAGTGATGTTCCATTGCATTTACTGCATGGTCTTCGCCGGCAAGATACTTTTTGATAATGGTTTTTCCGTCGATATGTTCTTTGGCTGTTTTATTTTGAGATTTGTAGTATGCTATTAATGCGGTAACAGAAGCGTATGTTTCTAAACAGCCGCGTCCGCCACAGGCACATTGAATTCCATTGTACTGAATTACGGTGTGTCCTAATTCGGCGCCACGATTGTGGTAACCGCCAAAAAGTTTTTTATTGATCATGATCGCACCGCCAATTCCTGTGCCAATCGTTAGGAATATAGCATCTTCACTGTCTTTTGCCGCGCCATAGATTACTTCGGCAAGTCCCATTAAGTTGGCGTCATTATCAATTACTACATTATGTCCTGACAGGTCATTTAGAATTTTTCCTAATGGCAATTGTTCAAAACCGGGAAGATTAACGCCACCACCCACAATTACATCATTTTCGATTAAACCCGGAAAACCAATACCAATGCCTACAATAGGTTCGTTTAATTCATCTGTGCATTGCGTAATCACCTTAACAATTAAGTTTATTATCTCTTCTTCGGTTTTTGCTTCTTTAAGGGAAACTATAAATGAAAACAAGATTTCTCCAAGTTCGCTGACAACGCCGCATTTCAGTGAAGTGCCGCCAATATCTATCCCGATTGCGTATGATTGTGATATTGGTGTATCGTTTATGGTATTCATAATGCTAATTTTACTATTATTTTATCTTCTCCCGGAAACAATTAATGCAGAACGGCAAGTTCTGCATTAATGTCCAAAAAATGATTAATTTTCTAAAAAAAATAATCCTTTTATTTATGTTCTAACGGTATTATGATTTAGGTTTATTTAAAGATTTTCCAAAATCTCTCCATATTTGAAATTGTTCCGGTGTTAGAATTGCTTTTTCTTTGGTTGTTATTTCTTTTTTCCAGGCTTCTAGTTTCTCTTGTCTCTGATCATAAAAAAGTGCCGGATCGTCTTTAATCGCTTTTTGACCTTTGTCATTTTCGGCAATTAAATCGTGCATTTTTTGTCTGTTTACTTTGCTTATTTTCATGACTGTAAAGATAGAATCTCTTAATACTTTCATGTCTTTTGGTTTATCCTGAGCCAGTGTTACACTAACCATTAGGATCAAGCTGTATACTAATACTATCTTTTTTATAATTTACTTTAAATTTATAAAATGAATATTTTATTAAACACATAGAAACATAGTTTTTATTTGTAAAAAAGGATATTAAAAAGAAACTCGTTTCTTTACACATGCTTATCTATGTTTGTTGCAAATGAGTGAAACGCCTGCTTTTCAGCCAAAATAAACTATGATTCTATGTGTTGAAAATTATATTAAGAGATTTAATACTTCGGATTTTGACGTGTAATACTTTTATTCACATCGGTTTCGTTTTGCGGAAACGGATATAATTCATGTTTCCCGGCCACAAAATTGTTGATAGCAGGGTAGAAGTATGTAGATCTTATAGCTTTTACTGCAACACTTGTTTCGGTTAATTTATCTCCCAAAATTCCCCATCTTATCAAATCGGCTCTGCGCATACCTTCCCCTGAAAGTTCCCAGGCTCTTTCTTGTTGAAGGGCTTTAAGGAAATTTTCTTTACTAAGTCCTGTTGGTAAATTTATTTGTGCAGCTGTTGGTTTTGGTAAAAGTCTGGCAGTTGCTGCTGCACCTGAACCTTTTCCGTCTGTACTTGTAATGGTTACAGTTGGTGCGGTTGTATAACCGTCGCCCGAACGTAACATTCCGATTGTCCCAATTCCACCACTTGCAAGTGTTACTACAGCTGCCGCCGCATCACTGCCGCCACCGCCTGTAATTTGAAAGACAACATTGGCCGCGGCTGTATATCCTGTTCCTTTGGTATTTAAATCAATGGCAATTCTGCTTCCCTGAATATCTGCTCCAAAAGCTCTTTTTCGAACCTGATTAATGGCATCATACGCAATAGCATTTGGACCTTCGTTTAATTCATTTTCTACTTCGGCACGCATTAACAGTAAATCTGAATAACGCATCACTACCCAGTTGATGTGTGTATATTGTCTTTCCTGAGTAGAATTGGTTTGATATTCCCTGTTCCATTTTGCCACTGTCCAGCTTTCGTCTTGTTTTGTGGTCAAAAGAGCTACTTTATTCCCCAATGCATTAATTGTATAAGTGGCTATCGAAAAATCTCTTCGCTGGTCTCCTTCTGTAAAGCTGCTGTAGAATGGCTTTGGCACCATACATCTTCCTACTGTTGTAGCGTAAATTCCGTTTGATGTTAAAGCCCCGTTGAAATAACCCACCCAGGATCCGTTTTCTCTGGCTCCGGCTGAGTTGTAAAAAGCAATCTGAAAAATATTTTCTGTAGGTTCTAAAACATGCTGACACTGGTTTTTAAAGACCTTAGAATACGAAGGGTTCAATTTATATGGATTTTGTGCCATAACATCATTGATCTCTTTTTGTGCAATCTTGTAATATTCTTTGTAATCAGCAGGACGTTTTATAGTTCCGTCTGCGTTTAAAGAATAGCCTCCTGCGAAGATGGCTACTCTGGCAAGCATTGATTTTGCTGCCCATTTGTTAACACGCTCATCTGTTGGTATTTGTTCAGGAAGAAGAAGGGCTGCTTCCTGCATGTCTTTTATAATCTGAGCATAAATTTCATGACGATCTACAAGTGCTCCCTTAAGATTATCTCCTGCCTGAGAGCTTTTTGTTTTAAAGGGAACATCGCCCCATAAACGCACTAGCTCTGAATAGTAAAAACCGCGCAGAAACTTAGCTTCTCCAATGTATCTGTTGAGCTGAGTTTTTTCGGCCTGTGTTCCGTTTGCGTACAAATCCATTTGTGGGATTCT
Organism: Flavobacterium sp. SLB02; assembly: GCF_009664855.1. GTDB lineage: Bacteria > Bacteroidota > Bacteroidia > Flavobacteriales > Flavobacteriaceae > Flavobacterium. Next base: position 2,389,925 of record NZ_CP045928.1, on the reverse strand, counting down.
TTCAATTACAACATTCGCCCTATCGATTCCTTCATACAATTTACTCCATACGTTGTAAAAAGCATTCGTTTGAGAGATTCCCTGATAATGCGCTATGGTACGCCAGTCATCAGATCCTAAGCCGCTTATTTGACCAATATCAGTATCAGCATCAAAAATCAGCGAAATATTCCAGCCATAGCTATCAAGAGACGACATGGGCTCGTAGACACCTAATGCCGCCATATTGGCTTCATTGGCATTAGTAAAAAAATTAGCGGTTGTAAAGTAAGAGTAGGGTGTTACTTCCAGTTCTTTTTCACATGAATTAAGCGGTAATAGCAGGCAAGTTATTCCAACTATTGTAATTGCTTTAAAGGAAAATATATATTTTTTCATTTTTTTAAACTTTAAATTATAGTGAAATATTTAAACCTGTAAGAAACGATTTGCTTCTTGGATAAGCACTAAAATCTACTCCTCTGGTTATAGCACTATTAATTACACTTACTTCAGGATCGTAACCTGAATATTTGGTAAATACATACACATTATTAGCCGTAAAATAAATTCTCAGATTTGAAATTTTAGTATTGCTCAGCCATTTTTTAGGCAGGGTATATCCTAAACTTATATTATTGATGCGCAGGAATGATCCATCCTCGATAATATCGCTGTACAAACGGCCTGTAGCATTACCATTGAAGGCTGGGTTGGTTTTTCCAACATTCAGGGCTGTCAGTTCAGCAGGATCGGTTACACGCTGTCCGCTTGCGTTAATCGTAGTCCATCTGTCGGCATAAATAGCAAAAGTATTTAGGTTTTCCTGATTCAGTCTTGAATTGTTCAGCACGTTAGCGTTATAAATATCATTTCCTACAGAGAAATCTAAAAAGATACTAAGATCTAATCCTTTATAACTAAAGGTATTATTTAAACCTCCTGTATATTTAGGGTTTGAATCTCCTATAGCAGTTCTGTCTAAATCATTGATTACTCCGTCTGGTTTTCCGTTTGGACCACTAATATCTTTAAATTTTATGAATCCCGGCTGTACCACAACATTATCACTCACTACACCTGATTTTAACGTGTAAGTGCTGTTTGTTGCATTATAATCAAAATCGCTAACCTGATATAAACCATCGCGAACATATCCGTACATAACACCTACTGGTCTTCCTACTTCTAGGATATAATCGTTTGAAGTGGTGTAACTATTGGTTATTAATGAATTTTCTCCTTCGCTTAAAGCCAGTACTTTTGTTTTATTAAAAGCGATATTAAAACTGGTACTCCAATTAAAGTCGGCCTTTTTTATGTTTATTGTATTCAGGGTAAATTCTAAACCGCGGTTGGATGTTGCACCAATATTCTGAAACTGTTTTTTAAATCCTGAACTAGCCGGTACACGGGTGTTGTAAAGCAAATCTTTAGAACGATTTTCGTATAACTCGGTAGTAAGTGAGATTCTTTGTTTGAAAAATCCTAAATCTAAACCTATATTCGTTGATTTAGTAGCTTCCCATTTTAAAAGCGGGTTCGGAATATTGTTTTGATAGGCTGTAATATTAGTTTGATTGTTAATAGGATAAGATCCTGAATTAAAAATACCTAACGCAGCATAATTTGCAATTCGGTTATTTCCTGCCTCACCATAACTTACACGAAATTTAAGGTCTGAAAATACAGGAACGCTTCTCATAAAATCTTCTTCAATAATTCGATAAGCTGCAGATACTGAAGGGAAATATCCCCATCTGTTATCAGAACCAAATTTTGAAGAACCATCAGCTCTTATACTGGCTGCAAACAAATATTTATTTTTGAAAGAATAACTTGTCTTTGCAAAAAAGGACAGCATTTTATCATCTTCTGCAAATGTTGTCGGTATGCCCGCAATGGTACCCAATTGCAGTTTGTCCCAACCCAAGTTTACATCCGGAAAAGCACTGGCAGTCGTGCTAATTCCTTCGGAATAATTATAAATGTATTCCTGACCTGCGGTAAAATCAAATTTATGATTTTTAGAAAATGTATTACTATAAGTCAGCACATTATTATAATTTAAACGGGTAGAGATATTATTGGTAACCCCTCCATTAGCACCGCCGCTTCTGATGGCCTGAATACCTCTGGCATCATTAAAATACTTACTGTTGTTATTGTTATCAGTATAACTTATCAATCCGCGATAAACCAATTTAGGTGTAATATTATACTGAAGCTGCAAACTCATGTTTATCGATCTTGTAATGGCTTCTCTTTTTTGGCTGTCGATTGTAATCGACGGACTTTGAAATATAGGCGAATCCTGATTGTCTAACGGATCTACGGTAAGGGTTTTAAGGTCTTCGTCTACGCCATTTTTTCCAATTGTTGGTCGGTATTGCAGTAAAGTCTGTAACATGCTTAATCTTGCATTTCCACCTTCGCCTGTATCTAATCCGGTTATTTTTTGATTGGAATAATTAACGATAGCATTCACAGAAAGTTTATCGGTCACATTATGCGTTACAGCCAATTTTGCGATATGCTTTACAGATTCGCTTCCGAGCATAATACCCTGATCGTTATTAACAGAATAAAATGAATTAAATTTGGTTTCGTTTCCACCGGCGCTAATACTTATCTTATGATATTGAGACTGCACTGCATTTCCAAATATTTCATCCTGCCAGTTAATACCGGGCCTGTTTTGATAAAGAGGGGCTAATTCATCCCAGGTACCATAGTTTTTTATGAATTTTTGCAGTCTTACATCATCAGTAGCACCTTCATACATTAATTGGGTATATTGATACGGATTCATTACATCAAGCTTTTTGGCAATTGTTTTAATACCTCCGTAAGTATCATAACCAATCGTTAGTTTACCGCTTTTTGTTTTTTTGGTTGTCACCAAAACTACTCCGTTGGCTCCCTGCGCTCCATAAATAGAGGTTGATGAAGCATCTTTTAGCACATCTACAGATTCGATATCTGTAGGGTCCAAAAAGCCCAATCCGCCAGTTTGCGCCACTCCGTCGACCACATACAATGGCTCGTTGCTTTGTGTTATTGAAGTTCCGCCTCGAATTCTAAGTGTTGGTTCAGATCCCGGAGTTCCGTCAGACATCGTAACCTGCATACCGGCAACACGTCCTTGCAGGGCCTGTGCAACGTTTTGTACCGGCATTTTGGCAATTTCCTCTCCTTTTACAGAGGATATGGCGCCGGTAATATTTTTTCTTGATTTCGTTCCGTAACCTACCACAACTACCTCATCAAGATTATTGGTGTCATCTATTAGTTTTGTATTGATCGTGGTTCTGTTTTTAACCGGGATCTCGGTAGTTTTTGTTCCCATAAAAGTAAATACCAATATAGCATCGGGTTTTACCTTAATTTGATAGTCACCATCAATAGATGTAACGGTGCTGTTTTTGGTTCCTTTTTCGTAAACTGTCGCACCAGGTAAAGGCAGTTTTTGCCCATCAGTAACTACACCGCTTACTGTAATATTTTGCCCATAGGTAACTATAGAAGTTATAAGCAGCATTAATAAAAATATAGTCCTTTTCATAATTTTGTTTTAAATGGGAATAAGTCTCGTACTTAATTCCTATTGATATTATTAAGTTGGTTTTGGTCTTGTTTAAAATTAGCCACTATTTGTATTGCAATTTCAAAAGATATATCTAAATGTTTCCGTTCATTTACAGAGCGAAACTTCTACAATTATTTTTGAAAATAACAACAAGTACGCTTTTAATAGTTTCATTAAATTACTTACTCAATCGATGCAGTGGAGAAAATTATAACAATTTATTAACTTGAGAAAGGGGCTGGGGAATTTTACGCCGGGTGAATAAAAATAGATTCTGTAGCAGCTGGTTTGTTTCTTTTGGATTAGTCATGTTTTTTTTTGGTTTTAATTAAAACAAATATAGAAATCGGGTACGCATGACAGTTTTGAATACGTCCAAAATGATATTGATTTTGATTAATACAACGTTTTCGTTCCCCGTAAACAAAGGGAAAATCAAGTTTTTATGTTGTTTTTTTGAAATGTTTTTCTCAGGAAAGTACCGTATTTACTAATCAATTTTGAAATAGGGTAGCGGGTTTAAAAGTTAAGCAAAATTCAGGAAATTGTTAAGCGAAATAGTGGCCTTTTGAGGTGATTTTTATCGATTGATTTGTTGATTTATTTTAATGTTTCAGATAAAACTTATTAATTTAAATTTCAGCTAATGATTTATTGTTCGAAGAATGAGATTTTAATTTTAAAATTGATTTTTATTTTGAATAATTAGTTTAGAATTAATAAAAAAAGATTGCGTAATGGCACGCGGATGAGACGGATTCGCTCTCGCGAAAACACGGATTTATGCGGATTTTTTTTGTGCCTTTTTTTTCAATGAAGGATTATTTAAATGATTTCTTAATTTTCTTGAATAAAGTAAAGCTTAATGCATCTTAAATATCTTAATGGTTAAATAAATGGCACACGGATGACACGGATTCGCAAGCGAAAAAGCGGATCTAAACGGATTTTATTCTACCTTTTTTTCAATGAAGGATTATTTAAATGATTTCTTAATTTTCTTGAATAAAGTAAAGCTTAATGCATCTTAATATCTTAATGGTTAAATAAACGGCAGACGGATCACTGATTTTTATTGTGCTTCATGATAAGTGAAATAAGAACAAAAAAAAGACGTCTAAGATAACTCTTAGACGTCTTAGAAAATATAATTCTTAAAATGCTTAATCCTGCAGATTGGCTTTCACATCGCTTTTTTTACCATCAATAATAAGGCTTAAACTAATATTCCCTTTTTCGAAATCATTGTCGCTATTGGGCTGAATAGTAATTTCAGGAGTTTTATTGCCATTATAAGGGTAAACGATACTTATAAAACTTTGCGTTGCAGTATCTTTTTTAGGTTTTTCGAATACAAAGGCTGGTCTTGGTGTTTCTTTAGCATAGGAGTACGAAATTTTTCCTTCTTCTTTATTTAAAACTACTTTGTCACTGTTTAAAGATTGGATCAAAAGGTTGTTTCCATCTGCATAAGTAGTATAAACTTTGTTATTTGCTTTGTCGAAAACGGGTTTGCTGTCTTCTTTTAACTGAAAATGTACGCCTAAATTCCCTGTAGCTTTACCAATGGCTTTATCAATGATCAAAAAGTATTTTTGATCGATAAAAAGAACGCTTCGCTGATGGTCAAGATCATTATAACTAGGGTTGGTATACGTTACTATATCCAGGTTTTTACTGGTTTTCCATTGGTTTTGTCTGGCTTTGGTAATGATCATATTCTCATTATTCAAGGTCAAAGTAGAATGTACTTTTGTCTGACGAAACCAGTTTCTCATTTTGGTTACTTCGGCATCACCGCTGTAAATATAGCATCCTGTATCAGGGGTGAAATTGCGTCCTTTTACCCAAAGTTCAAAAGTCCCGTTATCAGGCTGCGCATGAAATTCTGCGGGCGGCCCGGCTTTTAAAACCATTATGGTTGCTTTATTATCCCACCCGTTTCTAAAGGTATAAAGTCCTCCATTGGGGAATGCATTTGATAAATAATCAGGCAGTTTTCCTGATGCACCTTCTGTAGCAAAATATTCGATAAGTCCGTCATTAGGGAACATTTTTGACCAAGCTGCAAATTGTTTTATTCGTACGTTTTTATCGACCACCCACGTATCACCAAACATAGGATAGTTGTAATTAGGGAAAGATATATTGGCGGTAACGAAGACCATTTTTTCAATTGTTTTGATATACGATTCCGGAAATTCGTTTTCTACACCCGCCATTTTTGCAGCGTTATAAGCCTTTGTGAAAATTTCGATACATCCCACATGATAGGTTGGTGAAAGTTCCCATTGTACACCATCAGGAAGTACTTGCAGTTTTATTTCACGGTTAAGGACGTCGATACCGCTTTTACGCCATTCCGGGGATTGTTTAAACTCTGGAAAAAAGGCACCTGCGACTAAAACACGCTGTGCTTCAAACAATAAATGATTGCCTTCTTTACTGTAATGTTTTGGAATATAAGCGGTTTGCTTATTGAAACTGTTTAAAAACTCCATCAAAAAAGCCGGTGTAAAATTGGGCGATACAATAAATAAATTGAATACACCCGGGAAACTTTGTATGCGCTCTGATACTTCTAACGGGCGCCAGGCAATACTGTCATTATCAACGGAACGGCCTAAGTAATTTTTCTTTTCCCAATCACGAAATTGGAAAACCCACTCTTTGGCATATTTCTCATCGCCACTGCTGCGGTATGCCAATCCCATAGAAGTCCACCAGGTGACACGGTGCAATTGCCAGCGAATTTCATTGTCTTTTACAGGCCAGTAATCCCAGTTGATGTCTTTTCCAAAATCGAAAAATCCGTAGCCTTTATGTGGCTGAAATTGATGTAGTAATGCATTATCTGCTTTTTCCTGATTGGATTTTCCAATTTCTTTTCCTTTAAACTGAGCTTCTTCACCTAAATTAAAATCGGAATTTCTGATGTTTTTACGATTGCGGTAATAGGTCAAAAGTTCTTTAGCCGCAGCATCGTATTTACCCGAATTAAAAAGTTGTTTTACTTTTTTTAAACCCGGATAAGCAAGATTAATATTATCGAAACTTGCCTTGGTAATAGTCATTTCCTGAGCCTGAACTAAGCAAGCCGTCAATAGCATAAAAAGCAATGCTGTTGTTTTTTTTAAATTTATCATGGTGGTTATTTAGTAAATAGAGTTTAATTTTTATTGTTTGATAAGCTTAACTGTTTTTTTCTGCTTTCCCTGACGTATTTCAGCAAAATAGATTCCTGAACTCCAATCACTGCCCAAAACAATTGTTTGTCCATAATTTGATTTAATGGTTTTTATTTTTCTTCCTAAAGTGTCAAATACTACAGCAGAAATAGTTTCTGGAACATTGCTCGTTACGCTAATCTTAAAATCTGTTTGTGCAGGATTTGGCGCAACAATTACCTGAAATTCATTTGTTTGTTTTTCTGTTTGTTTTATGCCTAAAGTTTGTTTTACCAATTCAGTTTGTATGGTTAATCCGTTGATGGTTGTAAAGATAACATCAGTATTTGAACCGTTTATTGTAGTTGTTACATTGTTTTGCGGTGCAGCTAATTCCCAATAACCGCTAAGTGTCAGCGTAACCGGATCTGCTTGCGGTACTCTGTTTAAAATGGAATTCTGCCCACTAATCTGGCTCCATTTGTAGGTTTCACTTGCTGTCAATAAACAAAGATTAGGATTGGTAAGGCTAACTTTTAGTTTAGATCCTGCGTCAACTTTTTGAGTCATTACAATGGCTGGTTTGTTTACGCTCACCACGGCATCATAAGTAAATACGGTTGCGGGATTAAAAATTACATACCCAAATATGTTGTTCGGAATATACTGCACAATATGCGCCTGACTGTTTTGATGGTAAATTTTAAAATAAGAATTAAAATTGTCAGCAAGCTGTTGGGTTTGTGTTTGACCGCCCTGCATTATAACGGCATATTGAAATTTTCCGGCGGCAGGAGCGATGCCATGATTGATATAAGCGGTAGTAAAATTACCGGAAGTATCCGCTGTATTGGTATTATTACGCGAGTTTTGTACAGAACGAGTCACTGTTACAGGATCTGTATTGTTTGAGTTTGACGGAATTACATAACCATTCCCAATCGCATCGGTGGCCCAAAATGCTCCGGTTGTTTGTGTCTGGGTAAAATTGGTGCCAGTTGCCGCTGTACCATTCACGTAAATGGGAGTATTAACATCTGCCAGCGCGGTTTGAAATAATGTAGTATGAATGGGATAGGTACCATTGACGTCCCTGATGTTAGTAGCAAGGCAAAGTATAATGTTTTTGAAAAAGAAATTAGATTTTTGAGCCGTCATAGCCGTCACAGAATTAAAGTCTTTGTAATCCATACCAAAAATACCATTGTTGTCTAGAGAGCCTTGTGCGAGAAAGGATTTTCCGTTCATTTCACGCATGGTCCCCGTTCCCAAAACACTTAACGGAAGGCTGGCAACTGAAGTTCCGGGAATGTGCGACCAGTCCCAACCGTTTTCACTATAACCATTGGAAGTTCTGGTTACAGGATTTCCTGTAGTTAATAATTCTAATGCTCCTGCAGAAGTATATCTGCCAAAAACATTTTCTGTAGCCGAATTTTCGAAATGCCAGATGTGTTTGCTGGTTCCTTTTACACTGGACTGAAATCCATTGTACTTGTGCACGCTTAATCCTGCATAGGGAAAATTAAATTGCCCTTCGGTTATTTCGGGAAGCGGAGTAAGACCTGTGTTCAGTGTCTGCAGTATGTCCATGACTCCGCCAGGCGTATAAACCATGGTAATCGATAAGGCATTCATTCTCAGTAAAGCAGTATTAGCAATTGTGGAAATACCCCAAAGCCGTACAAATTCTCTTCCGGCATCTGCATTGGCAAGAGGATCTGTGACATACAAAAAGGCCAGTGCGGGTCTTAAATCGTTAAGGGCATCTGTATTGGTTGGAAATCTTCCGGCAAGGCCCAAAGGCATTTGAAAACCTTTACTAAATTTACTGTAGGTTAAAATAGCCGTTTTTAGATTGCTTTGTGCTTCGGTAGTTAATTCATAAGCAGTATTTTTTAGCATCATATTCATGATAGAAGATTGATGCAAGGCTTCGACTCCGTAAGTATTAGAATACGCGCCTCTGTGATGATAGGTTATAAAATCGGGCTTGATACAATCGTTCCAGCCGTTGCTTATTTTTAGTGCATTATCGATGAATCTTTTTAGAAAATCCATATTGGCAAGCTTTGAATTGTCTGTATCGTCCTGAGCCAGTACATAACAAAGTCTTTGCTGAACAGAAGAACGAACAACATCAGAATTAAATCCCGGATTGGTGAAATTAAAATTAGGATATTCAGGCGCTATAAAAGCCGTGAGTGTGTTAAGTGCGGCCATATGATGGGTAAATTCACCTGCAACGATCAGTTCCTCTTTCATTAAAAAAATGGCTGTGGCATATCCTGAAGAACGCAAACAGACTCCGTGACCGCTCGTAATAACTTCTTCTGTAGCGGGAATTGCCAGATAATCAAAATTGGTTGTACTGCTTATCCCTTTTGCTTTCATGTAATTAAAAATAGTCAAAATCATGTCTCGCACCGCCGGACTATGATAATCCGGATTTGGTGCAGAAGCCGATCCTTTTAACTGATATAAAAATACAAGCCTGATAAGCTTTAATTCTACCAAATCCTGATACGCTTTTTGGTCGGCGCTGAGAGTAAAATTCCATACAGGGCCAGGATTTGTAAAGTTGTAAGCAGATAAATTTTTAGCTGCTATTCCGCTGCTAAGAAACCTGCTGGATCTTTCATTAACCTGCGATTTTGAGTAATCGAGATTTTCACCCGTTAACCAGTTTCGATATTTTGTTTTAATATCGTTTACATCGCTCAATTGAGCATAAGAAAAGTTCAAAACCAGGGCAATAAGCCCCACTGAAAAAAGTAATTTTTTGCTCATAAGATTATTTTTTAATAGATTAATTATTAAAATTTTATTATTGCGGTATTCTTATTAATTACTTCATCAATATTCTTAAGTCAATTGAATGTTAAATCAGAATATTGCCTGTTTTTGATCAGGCCTTCAGGTCAGGAATTCTTTAGCAGAAGTTAGGATTCAAATGTTTGTGGCAAACTATTTTATCATTCGAATACGTCACTTTTTCTAAAATCCCTAACCTAATAAAACTGGATCTTTTATTTTTTTCCGATGACCGGCAATGTGTTTAATTCATTTAGATTTCAATTTTTTTGATTGAAGCGTATCTTTTTAAAGCTTCCAGATAATAATAATCGGCGTAATCAAGCGGCGTATCGATTTCTGAATTGTATAAAAAGGCACCAACGCTGTGTTTTAATAAGAAGAAACTATTCTCGCCCGGTTTTGCCAAATAAGCATCGGATGATAATGATTTTAAAATATCTTCGGCATAATCAGCATATTTTTTTCCGTCTTTTACCTGATTGCTTAAATCGAGTAGAGCAGATGCTATAACAGCAGCAGCCGAAGCGTCTCTTGGGGCACGCTCTGCAGTATCCAGTGCATTGTGTACATCAAAATCCCAAACCGGTATTTTATCTTTTGGCATTCTTGGATGGTTCATAATAAAGGAAGCAATGTGTTCTGCTTGTTGCAAAAATTTCTCATTTTTGGTATTGGCATAACACAGTGTATATCCGTACAATCCCCAGGCCTGACCGCGAGCCCAAGCCGACTCATCTGTAACGCCCTGATGTGTTGCTTTGCGCAGTACTTTACCTGTTTTTGGATCATAATCTACCAAGTGATACGAACTGTAATCTTTTCTAAAATGATTTTTCATGGTCGTTTTGGCATGACTATTTGCGGCATTTGCATATTCAGGTTTATTAAACTGGTTGGCACTCCAATATAAATATTCGAGATTCATCATATTATCGATAATTACAGGATAATGCCACCAGGTAAAATCCCAGGAACGGATTGTTCCCACGGTTGGGCTAAAGCGGGCGTAAAGGTTTGCAGCGCCATCTGCCAGAACAGGAAGATATATTTTATCACCGGTAATTCTGTACGCATTTCCGTAAGAACAATACAGCATAAAGCCTACATCATGGGTGTTTTTTATGTTTCGGATAGAATCTAAAGCGAGTGTAAATTTTTTAGCCTCATCGGCTAAGGTTTTGTCTCCTGTAAGTTCATATCCGTACCAAAGACTTCCCGGGAAAAAACCAGTTGTCCAGTCGGTTAAACCTGCAAGCCTTACCGTTCCGTCGGGATTTACAGAACGCGGATTTTTACCCGGTTTGTAGGTTTGTGCCGCTTTATTTAATTGAAAATGAATTACCTCAGTTGTTTTTTTAAACCAAAGCAAAGACGGATCATCATTTTGAACAGGCTTTGCAAAAGTGCTAAAAGTAATGGCGGAGAGGACTAGAAATAGATTGAAAGTTTTTTTCATGGTTTAATCGTTTATATCGGTATTCTGTTTGATGGAATATTTATAAAGCGAAGTTAAACGAGGGGTTCAAAAAGGTCTTTCAAATTCTATCATAAATGTTTTGAATTTGTGTAAACATCAATTTTGAAACTGATTGAGGTTAGAAGTTTAAAGGCAGAATGTAATTATATCAAAAACTCATATCTCCAAAATTTTAAACTAATTCAATAATTGTATTAGTTAATGTTTAAATAGCATTTTTACGCATTAGTTCTATTGCTACCTTTACAGCAATTTGATAATAGACAAAACAATGAAAACAACTTATTTTATAAAAACATTTAATGAATTAACCAATATCGAATTGTACCAGATTTTACAGTTGAGAAGTGAAGTTTTTGTTGTAGAACAGAATTGTGTGTTTCAGGACATCGACAATAAAGATCAGCAGAGTTATCATCATCTTTGTTATGTTGATGGCACTCTTGCAGGATATACTAGACTTTTACCAGCAGGATTGTCTTACAAGGAAATCTCAATTGGTCGGGTAGTCAGTGCACCAGCTTTTAGAGGCATAGGTTTGGGAAAAGAACTAATGCAAAAGTCAATTGAAGCTTGTGAAAAAGTATTTGAAGAAACACCGATACGTATAGGAGCACAACAACATTTGTCAAAATTTTACAATTCACTGGGTTTTATAGAAAGCGGCGAACCTTATGATGAAGACGGAATATTACATATCGAAATGATCAGATAGCTATACTTTTATAATAATTCAAGAATAGTGTTAATTAAAGTGTTTGGATCGTTTTTACGCCAGTTCATATACAGGTTGGCTGTGAAGTTAAGCGGAATAAATCGAACGTTTTCATTATGCTGAAGTCTATAAGATTCAGGCAAAATGGAGATGCCCAAACCATTTTTAATTAAGGAAATAATGGTAGATCCAAATTCACAGGAAATATGCGAATCAGGGGCAATTTGATAGTGTTTGTAAACATTACTAATAATGCTGTCATAACTATTGCTGGAACCCGCATTTGTTGCAATGAATCTTTCTTTAGCAATACTTTCATGAGTAATATCATCAATTGTTATAAAGTGATGATTTGAAGGAACAACTAAGCATAAGTTTTCAGAACCGAGGTTTTTTGAATCAATAGACGCCGATTCATTTTTCTCACGACTGAAGGCCAAATCAATTTTATAATTTTTAAGCTGTTCTTCCTGCTGTTCATAAGTCAACTGGACCAGTTCAATTTTTAATTTAGGGAATACAGTTGCAATTTTTTTTAGAAAATCCGGTAAAATCGATGAAGAAATTGAGTCCGGGTGCGCGATACAAACAGAACCCTGTTCGCCTAAATGAATTTGACGGGCGTGTTTTTGTATAGCTTCAAGCTGAATGAGTTCAATGCTCCACTTTTCCTTTAGAAATTCGCCTGCCGGAGTAAGTTTAACATTACGTTTATTTCTAAAAAAAAGCTGCAGACCCATTTCATTTTCCAAAGACATAATGTGACGGCTGAGGGCAGATTGGGTAATGTTCATTTTTTCAGCCGTTTTCCAAAAGTGAAGCTCCTTGGCAAGGGCCAGAAAATATTTCAATTGCTGTATATCCATGCCTGCAATTTAATAATAAAATAAAACAATCATCGAAATGCTTTTTTGAATATTTCAAAATTATAACATGCAAAAGAAAAAATTATATCTTATCCTTTTAATACTAGGCACTGCTTTTTGGGGTATTTCATTCTCTGTTACTAAGATTGGAGTAGCGACAGGATCACTATATATTTTCCTGGTGTATAGATTAGCACTTGCTACCATTATTCTTTCTATTTTCTTTGCGAAATATTTTAAAAAGACTGATAGCAAAAGTATGATAGGAGGAATTATGCTCTCATTGCCTTTGACCTTTGGGATAATTCTGCAGACAAAAGGCCTTGAATATCTGCCTGCATCTCAGTGTACATTTATCGCTGGAATTTGCGTAATTCTTGTTCCTATGCTTAAGTGGATGTTGTATAAAACTGTTTTTTCCAGCAAAATATGGATGGCTTCGCTAATTGCACTGCTTGGTTTGGCCATAATTTCTATTTCTGACGGATTAACAATAAATCAGGGAACTATTTATGTCATTTTAGGAACAATTGGGTTCAGTATCTATCTTATAATGGTCGAAAAACAAAAAGACAAACGTGAAATAATAACTACAATTGTCCCAATGTTTGCTGCAAGCACTGTTATCTGTTTAATTTTTGCAGTAACAGACAATCAGCAAAACTGGCTTATTGAAGATCATAATTTCTGGACTGCGATTGTTTATTGTGCAGTGTTTTCTACTGCTTATATGTATGCTGTATCCATGATTTCGCAGAACTATTTATCTGCCGAAAAAGTAGCTATAATTTATCTTTTTGAACCTGTATTTGGTGCATTTGCCGCATTTTTTATATTGGATGAAGCTTTGACATGGAAATTACTTTTAGGCGGCAGCTTGATTTTAACTGCAACGATATGGTCTGAAATCAACATTTCGGTCAAAAAAAATGGCAGAAAATTTGTAATCACTAATAATCAAAACATACATGAACCAAACAGAAATAAAAATTCGTAAAGCTGTTGAGGCAGACAGTGAAAAATTGTGGATATTGATGAAAGAACTGGCAGTATTTGAAAAATATATTGATGTTTTTGCGATTACTCCGGAAATAGTAAAAGAAAGCGGATTCAGAAAAAGCCCGCCTGATTTTTATTCTTTTGTGGCAGATCATAATGGTCAGATAGCAGGTATGCTAGTTTACTATTACCTGCCATATACTGCTGTAAACAGGGCTTCTGTTTATCTTAAAGAACTTTATGTTGATGCAGCATATAGAGGGCAACAAATAGGAGAGCAGTTGATGAATGCTTTGCATTTAGAAGCTAAATTAAATAATTGTGCCCAGATTAAATGGAATGTTGCACCATGGAATGAAGCTGGCAAAAAGTTTTATGAAAAGCTGGGGGCGGCTGAAAATAAGGAATGGCTTAATTATGAATGGAACGTATAAAGTATAGTGTAATGATTACAAAAAATATAAAAAATGGAAAATTTTAAAATTAAAAAAGTAAGTATAAATGATATCATCCAATTGCAGGAAATTGGCAGAAAGACCTTTTTTGAAACTTTTTCTGAAAGCAATACAGAGGAAAATATGGCTCAATATTTAGAAGAAGGTTTTTCAGTTGAGAAACTTTCGGAAGAGTTAAGCGGAGATAATTCAGAATTTTATTTTGCTGTAATTGACAATGCGGTTGTAGGGTATCTAAAAATAAACAGTGGAGCATCTCAAACGGAATTGCAAGACAATGCAGGACTTGAAATCGAAAGGATATATGTGCTCAAAGAATATCATGGTAAAAAAGCAGGTCAGTTTTTGTATGAACATGCTATACAAATTGCAGAGACAAATAAGGTTAATTTTGTCTGGCTGGGCGTTTGGGAAGAAAATCACAGAGCGATAAGTTTCTATAAGAAAAATGGCTTTGTAGAATTTGATAAGCATATTTTTGTATTGGGAACCGATGAGCAAACTGATATTATGATGAAAAAAAATCTCAAAAATCAATAGTCATTTAGAAATACTTGGATAAATAATTTATTAGTATTGAAAATCATTTTATAATGATCAAAAAAATATATGAAACTTAATCTCTATCAAATTGATGCTTTTACAGATAAAACATTCGCAGGTAATCAAGCCTGTGTCGTGCCTCTCAAAGAGTGGTTAAGCGACGAAATGTTATTGAAGATTGCAAATGAAAATGCTGTTGCCGAAACGGCTTTCTTTGTATATAAAGACGCGAAAATACATTTGCGCTGGTTTACACCAGAGATAGAAATGGATCTCTGTGGTCATGCTACCTTAGCAACGGCTCACTGCCTAAAGGAGATTCTAGGCCATAAAAGGGATCAAATTGTTTTTGAAACCTTAAGCGGAGACCTGACTGTTGCAGTAGAAAACGGTCTGTATAAAATGGATTTCCCTTCAAGAATGCCAGTAGAGTCTGCATTGCCTGCAGCGATTGAAAATGCTTTAAGTATCAAACCAAAAGAAGTTTTTAAGTCTCGGGATTATGTTTTAGTTTATGATACCGAATCTGACATTAAAAATATAAGTATAGACAGGCAGATTTTCGATCAGATCAATCTTGACCCGGGTGGTGTAATTGTAACCGCAAAAGGAGATAACTCTGATTTTGTTTCGAGATTTTTCACACCTCAGGCCTCTATTCTGGAAGATCCGGTCACAGGTTCTGCACACTGTTCGTTAATTCCTTTTTGGGCAGAGCGTTTAAATAAAAAAGAACTTTTTGCCCTTCAGATTTCACAACGGTTAGGAGAACTTTATTGTGAAGATAAAGGAGACAGGGTAATAATCAGTGGAAGGGCAAAGACTTATTCTATTGGAGTTTTATGGACAGAATAATAATGGTTTTACCTATACTTTTTTGCAGAATTAAGATGATCCCAATCCTTAGCTTACAGCTAATATGGGCATACTTTCAGGAAATCTCTCAAAAAAAGGATCATCTAATCGGAGTTTTAGCATAGTACATGCTTTGTACCATTCCTATTTTAACTTATCTTCGCGGTTTATACATTTGTGAGTACATTTAGCTCATTTAAAAAATTTAGTTTGTGAAAAAAATCCACGAAGACATACAAGACAATCAGCTTAAACGCGGGCTGACGAATCGTCATATTCAGTTAATTGCCTTAGGCGGATCAATAGGAACGGGGCTTTTCCTTGGTATTGGTCCGGCGGCTGTATTAGCAGGGCCATCTGTTATTTTAGGATATGCTGTTGCCGGAATTATTGCTTTTTTTATTATGAGGCAACTTGGCGAAATGGTGGTCGAAGAACCTGTATCAGGAAGTTTTAGTCACTTTGCCTACAAGTATTGCGGTTCTTTTGCTGGTTTTGCATCCGGTTGGAATTATTGGATTTTATATATTTTAGTGAGTATGGCTGAACTTACAGCCATTGGTGTTTATGTGCAGTTTTGGTGGCCTGAAATTCCGCTTTGGGCATCGAGTTTATTTTTCTTTCTGGTTATTAATGCTTTGAATTTTGCCTCTGTAAAAGTGTACGGAGAAACTGAATTTTGGTTTTCGATCATAAAAGTGGTTGCCATTATCGCCATGATTCTCTTTGGTACTTATTTGCTAATAAGCGGTACAGGAGGAGAACATGCTACAATTCATAATTTATATAATGATGGAGGTTTCTTCCCGAAAGGTTTCTTTGAAAAAACGACTAATGGTAGTTTTCAGGGTTTATTAGCTGCAATGGCACTAATTATGTTTTCCTTTGGAGGCTTAGAACTTATTGGAATTACCGCTGCTGAGGCAGAAAATCCGGAAAAAAACATTCCTAAAGCAACCAATCAGGTCATCTATAGAATCCTTATATTTTATGTTGGTGCATTGGTAATTTTATTTGCTTTGTCACCATGGCAGCAAATTACTACAGACAGCAGTCCGTTTGTAATGGTTTTTCAAAATTTAAACGGAATGGAATTTGAGTTTTTTGGCCACAAAATATTTTTCACAAGCCTTATCGCTAATGTGCTTAATTTAATTGTACTAACCGCAGCTTTATCAGTATACAATAGCAGTGTATACAGCAACTCACGGATGTTATATGGTTTGGCAGATCAGGGCAATGCTCCTCAATTTTTAATGAAGCTAAACAAACAATCGGTACCTATAAATGCTATTTTAATTTCATCCTGTTTTGCAGCGATCTGTATTTTAATAAATAAACTAATGCCAAAAGAGGCTTTTAGTATTTTAATGTCTTTAGTGGTGTCTTGCTTAATTATTAACTGGGTGATGATTTCTTATACGCATCTACGATTTAGACGTTCCAAAGACAAAGAAGGCACAAAAACTAAGTTTGCTTCCTTATTTTATCCGGTAAGCAATTACATTTGTTTCGTGTTTTTATTGGGCATTTTATCCATTATGTGGATCACTAATATGAAGCTATCCGTAGAATTAATTCCAATTTGGCTGGGGATTCTTTTTGTATGTTTTAAAGTTTTTAAAACAAAAAAATAAGCAGCTTTTATTATCATTCATTACAGGCTATTTATTTTTGATGTGTAGTTGATTGTCAATGCTATACTTTCGTTTTTAATGCCACAGTAGCCCTTTTAGACCCTCAATCCTAAAAACTGTGATAGTACAGATTTTGTAATCTCTGTGCTGTCGCATCAAGGCTTGAGTTATCGTTTTTTCCATTAACTTAGATAAAAAAAATGTGCTTTAATTATATTATTTGAGCACATTCTTAATAAAGAAAGTAATTTTTAATATGATCAAAAAATATAAATCCAATAAGATATATTATCAAAGCACCATAGCACTTGCAGGGCCTGTTGTAATTTCTCAGCTTGGGCATACCCTGGTGCAGACTCTCGATACAGTGATCATAGGTCATTATGCAGGAACCATATCATTGGCGGCAGTCTCGCTGGTTCATTCCGTTTTCATGGTAGTTTTAGTCATTGGATTAGGGATTGCCTACGGATTAACTCCTTTGATTGCACAGGAAAACGGGAAATCAAATTTTAAAGAATGCGCAGAGCTTCTGTCAAACAGCTTATGGCTTAATGTTGTATCTGCAATTTTTCTTTTTTTGGTAGTGTATTACGGTTCTATGTTTGCCATGCAGCATGCAGATCAGGATCCTCAGGTGGTAGAAACGGCAAAACCTTATTTACTTATTTTAAGTTTATCTATTCTGCCTTTGATGGTATTTCAAACCTTCAAACAATTTGCAGAAGGGCTGGGTTTTACAAAACAAGCCATGTCTATAACAATATGGGGAAATGTACTCAACGTAGTTATCGCAGTGATTCTGGTAAAAGGAATGTTTGGGATTGAGCCAATGGGAGTTCAGGGGGTAGGAATTGCAACATTGATAGATCGTGTTTTAATGATGCTGGTCATGATGTGGTATGTGCTTCGTTCAGAAAGCTTTAAGGTTTATATACAGCATTTCTCAGTGAAGTTTATTAATGCTTCAAAAATTGTAAAAGTGGTCAAAATAGGATTGCCTGTAGCGATGCAGTATGTGTTCGAGATTGGAGCATTTGCAGTAGCTGCTTTAATGGCCGGTCATATAGGCGCAATAGAACAGGCAGCTCATCAGACCGCAATAACCCTTGCAGCAATGACGTACATGATGGCAGGAGGAATTGCATCGGCTGCAACTATTAAAGTCGGAAATAGTTTTGGAAATCAAAACTACAAAAGACTTCAGAGGTTTGCTGCTGCGTCTTATCATTTAGTGATCATTTTTATGATGTTCTTTGCTTTAATTTTCACACTTTTTAATCAATATTTACCTTATCTGATAACCAATGACACCACTGTTGTAGCGCTGGCGGCACAATTATTAATAATTGCCGCAATATTCCAGCTCTTTGATGGTACTCAGGTGGTTGGACTAGGCGCACTAAGAGGAATGGGAGATGTAAACATTCCGACTTTTATAACCTTTATAGCGTATTGGATTATTGGCCTTCCTGCAGCCTATATTTTAGGAATTCATTTCAATACCGGAGTACAAGGAATCTGGTTTGGTCTGTGTTTGGGCTTGCTAACATCATCTGTCTTACTGTATTTAAGATTTCGCTATGTAATAAATAAAGCCTTGCAAAAATAATGGGCTGTTATATAATTTTGTATGCTTAAATAATTAGCTTCTTACTATTATACTATGAACAATAAATTTTCGGACAGCGACCAAATAGGAATCGTATCTACTTTCTCTGAACTCGTACAGACCGATTTCAACGGAGAAATGAATGCGCTATGCTGGTACAGAAATTTGGATGGTGATTTTAATGAGATTGTAACTAAGTTATCATTAGAAGAAAATATAACCGAAGTTCATCCTGAAGATATCATCGCACTGCAACTATCAGAAAAGGGGAGGATAGCAAGGGAAATAATCTTAAAGGATCTACAATTATTAACTGATTTTGGTGCTTCGCCTTCTCTTAATTTATTAAAGTGTTACGAACGTGATGATGAATTTGATTTCATATCGACCGATGTGTATTCGTTTCATGTAGATCGTTCGCCCATTGCAACAGATACTTTTTTATGTACTTATCACGGTGCGGCAAGTGATATTGTTGCTAATGCGCAGGCAGAGCAAAAAATCCTGATTCCGGAAATCCGGGCAAAGCTAAAAGAACTGCATGATGGACCAGAGGAAGAATTCGAAAACTTTCTGAAAGAAAATTATTTTGATTTGCATTATCAGGTAGATCAGGATGCAGTACCTATTAGTTTAGGTTTAGGGCATCTTTGGCGATTGGCCGTAGATCATCCAAAACAACAAGTGCTGCCTTGTATTCACAGAGCACCAATAGAAAATGAAGGCGAATATCGGTTGTTGTTGATTTGTTAAGGAAGTTGCTGCAAGATTAAAATATACAAATTGCTCATACTGGGTTAATGAAGTTAGTTAAAAACCTATTATCAATAAAAAGGTATTCGATAATCTAATTAATTCTACATAAAAAAATATAATCGTTTAAAACTATGAAAAATAGATTCCTTTTAATTTTTTTACTTTCTTCTATCTTTTGCATGGCTCAGCGCTCAAAAATAGAAAATATTGATATAAAAGTTTTAATTGATAGCGCAGCAAACAGAATGATTAAAAAACCTTTAATTCATTCTACTTCAATTGCAATAGTTTATTTAGGAAAAGAATTCATTGGTCATTATGGAGAATTGGAAAAAGGAAAAAATAATTGCCCTGATAATGAAACAATTTATGAAATAGGTTCTTTAAGCAAAACATTTGCAGGAACACTTGCAGCAAAAGCAGTTCTCGAAAAGAAATTGAATATCGAAGATGAAGTCCAAAAATATTTACCTGAAAATTATCCAAATCTAAAGTACGGAAAACAACCTATTCTGATAAAACACTTACTTTCGCATACAAGCGGATTTCCAAATATGCTCCCATTTGAAGCAAATACAATTCTGGACAATTTTACAAGCCACGATACTCCTGCAAAACTCAATGAACTTTATAAAAACTACGGTCAAAAAGATTTTTTAAGAGATCTTCATAAAGTCAAAATAGATACCGTTCCAGGGTATAAATATTCTTATTCAAGTGCAGGCAGCCAACTTATAGCTTTTATTTTAGAAAGAGTTTATAAAACAAAATATGAAAAACTGCTAACAGATTACCTGACTAAAAACATTGCAATGCAGCAGACAAAAATAAGCCTTTCTAATCAGGAAGCCCAAAAGCTTGCTGTAGGTTACCATAGTGATAATAGCCTAATTACGTCGCCAATGCCGCAATTACCATGGGGAGCATCCGGTAATATGAAATCGACAATACCTGATATGGTGAAATATATTAAGTTTCAGTTGGAAAATAATAAGATCGTTGCCGAATCACATCAAACAATTGTAAAATTTGACAAGGAGTTTAGTATTGGTTATTTCTGGAATATCGCTACAGAGGATAAAAAACTGGGAACCTTTAATGTTCATCACGGCGGAGTACCACGTTCTCAATGTTATATTTATATCGTTCCAAAATACAATCTGGGTGCATTTATCATTACGAATCAAAGTGGTACGGATACAGCCAAAGTTATGGAAGATGCATTAAATGAAATATTCGAGAAAATAACAATGAATTAAAGAAAAATGGCTAAACTTTGTGACTGGCTCTAGAGCATCCAAAACAATAAGTACTGCCTTGTATTCATAGGCCATCAATAGAAAACGAAGGCGAATATCGGTTGTTGTTGATTTGTTAAGCGAAACTCCGGTTTAATGCAGTTGAAGAAAGCCTGGTTTATACTTTATAAAAAGAGCCACGATTTCCTTCTCATTTTTTTCGAGTAAGTCTATCGGAAAATAAAATGATTTTCTGTTTTTCAACAAAATATGCAAATAAATAGAGGTGCTCTTTTCATTGTATTCATTATGGCTAATTCTCCTCTTTACTTCAAACGCATTGATATCATTCCATGCAAAAGTTCCTATTGCATTAAAAAAAACGTCTTGATCACTAAAAATAATTTCATTGGGTTGTTGCTTAAGACGACTATCTCGTATCAACGAAAAAAAGTATAAGAGTCCGATTATACCCAAAAAGGCAGCCAGAAAAACAGATAAGTTTATAACAGCAATACTAATTGGCAAAAAAATTAGCAACCCTAACAATGAAATTGTCCGGTTCTGACTTCTCAGCCTTTTATCTCGTTTTATTACGATTGTTTCCATTTATCTATTCCTTTTTTTTAGTTTCTCTAGGTATAATCTATTCTTTATTAGCGTCTTTAAATCCCATTGAGTAATTTTAGTTACTATAAATATATTGAATTTTATTAAATAATTGTTATTCAGTATTTTGAATGCGGTTTATCTTGAGTTAACTCCTAATATTACTTACCCAAATAGCCCACAGATAGAAAATGAACGGGAATATCAGTTGTTGATTTGTTAAGGGAGATTTGTTAGGACAATGCAGTTAACCTAATTACAAATGACTTTATTATTTACTAAAATTAGTCCTTTTATACTTATTGTACTTTCATCAGATCTTGAATTTAAAAAGATATACCCTTCGTTCTTCAAAAGTATTAAAGTATCTAATACTTTCGCTTGGTTTTTCTTTTCATCAGACAAACTGTCTTTCACTGGTGTATAAGCATTAAAAACAGTAGTTAACAGACTTGTCAGCTCTTCTAAAGTACAACTCATGCCGTATCTGTCGGCAAGCAAGTGCAGAATTTTTATAAGAAAGATTGGTAGTGTTTCCATGATAACAGCTTTTGCTTATATATACGAAAACAGAATCCAAATAGATTTTGAGGAAGGTTTAAATTGTTATAATTGTATTGTTAATCTGTGAAGATATACTTTGCAGGACGGATTATAAACCGCGCGATTGGTAATTCTATTGATACTTACTCAAATCCAGATTAAGAATAGTACCTACTTTGCTAAACTCTTCATTAATCTTTGCATTCAGGATGAGTTGTTTATTGTTTATGGGATGATTAAAAATTAACTGATGTGCATGAAGCATCATTCCTTTGAGGTCAAAATTCTCCAGCCATAATTTATTTTGTTTGTTACAGCCATGTGGGCGACTTCCTAAAATGGGATGAAAAATATGTTTAAAATGTTTTCGTAATTGATGCATACGCCCGGTTTCAGGAATCGCTTCTACCAAACAATAGCGTGAAGTGGGTTTATTGTTAAATTCTAAGGCAACTTCAGCATTTTGCAAACGATGAAAGTAGGTTATGGCATTTTGTGTAATGTCGTCATCATTGGTTAAATCATAGTCAATCGTTAGTTCCTGGGGTGACCAGCCACGTAAAATGGCTAAATATTTTTTTTCGACTTCGCGTGTGGCAAAACGATCATTCATAATTTTCAAAACCTCCTTATCCAACGCAAATAACAAAATACCAGATGTTTTGCGGTCTAACCGATGAATAGGATAAACGTGTTGGCCTATCTGATTTCTCAATTCCTGA
The DNA here is from genome assembly GCF_009664855.1 of Flavobacterium sp. SLB02. Lineage (GTDB taxonomy): Bacteria > Bacteroidota > Bacteroidia > Flavobacteriales > Flavobacteriaceae > Flavobacterium. Next base: position 2,367,346 of record NZ_CP045928.1, on the reverse strand, counting down.
ATGGCATACACTTTTGCATCGCGCGCATAAAATGATTTGTGAACCAGCAACCCGCTTGGTTTATTAATGGCTATAATATATTCGTCCTGGTAAAGAATTTCTAACATTGCGCAAAAGTAAAATAGATTTCGATTGAAATGTATTTTAGGACTTATTTATTTTTATAGTTTTTCCTGCTCCTCGAAGAGTTCCCTATATTTGCGCAGCGCTTGCAAGAACACCTCGGATAGAGGTAACTTTCTGGATGTATTGGCTCAATTAGAAAAGTATTATTTAAAAATTAGTGATTAAAATATGAGAAAGTTAACTTTAAATGATCGTTTTTTACCGCATCAATACAGTAGAATTGAAAATGAAGCCGGTATCAAAATACCTGAAACTATTAAAGATTTTATTTCAAAATACGCAGATTTGTCAGTAAAGGAAAATAAGTTTATAAATAATGATGGAAAGTTATTTGAAATTTCACAATTTATAACTTATAGGATGATGTACGATTTTATCAAAGAATTCAAGGAAGAAGGCTTAGGGAAAAAACTACCTTTTGCCATAGATAATGGAGGCTGGGTATTTTGTATATCATTTGATGAAGAATCTATGGATAAAATTTTGTTATATCAAATGGAAATGGAGTGGAAAACAAAAAATGATGCTTTTGAATTAGTAGCCAACAACTTTGAAGAGTTTATAACTAACTTGCAAGAAGAAACTGCCATCCCTCTCTAAAATTGTACCGCTATATTGTGTTATCTTTAGAGAATTATCCTATCCATCTTAAAGAATTCTTATTGTAATGTTAAAACCTTATAAATGAAAAACTTAATTTATAATCTTCAAAACAGTTTTCCAAATAGTTTATTTTTACAATTAATATTTGCAGCAATTTTTTTAACTTTCAACGATATGTCAGCTCAAAAAAAAGAGATGATGGTTCGTATTTCGGAAATTGAAATTCACCCTGAATATTTATCCGAATACAAAGCCATTTTAAAAGAGGAGTCTTCAGCTTCAGTAAAACTGGAACCTGGTGTACTTGCAATATTTCCCATGTATCAAAAAAATGATTCAACTCAAATAAGAATATTAGAAATCTACAATGATAAGGATGCTTATCAATCGCATTTAAAAACACCTCATTTTCAAAAATATAAAATATCTACAATTAAAATGGTTAAATCATTAAAGTTGTTAGACATGAATACAATAGATTCAGAGTCAATGGAAATGTTGTTTAAAAAAATGGTTGAATAAATACTTTAGTATGCATGCTTTTAAAAATAGTGCCATAGCAGTTTTTAATATTTTTCAAGTTTCTTCAAACCCTGAATAAGACAGCAAGAGGATAGGGGAGGCAGAGGATAACCATTCTGCACGTTGTACACCCAACGGTGTATAATTAATTTCTATATTTGATTATTAAATCAATGAAATGAGCGAAAAAACGAAACCGTATGCCTTAATAACCGGAGCCAGCAAAGGCATAGGAAAATCTATTGCTTATGAATTGGCCAAACAGGGTTATCCACTATTGCTTGTTGCAAGAAGCGAGGAAGAATTAAAAGCATTATCTGATGATCTTCAGGTTAAATACGGCATCAATGCTTTTGTTTTATCGATTGATCTTTCGATAAATGGTGCATCACAAAAAGTAACCGATTGGATAAAAACGAATAACTATCCGGTTGGCTTTTTAGTGAACAATGCCGGTTATGGGGTGTGGGGCGATTTTAGTGAGTCTTCTCTAACGGATCAGCTTGGCATGATGCAGCTTAACATGAATGTAGTGGTAGAACTTTCGCATTTATTTGTTCCAATTCTTTTACAAGAAAAACAAGCATACATTTTAAATATATCCAGTACTGCTTCCTACCAGGCTGTACCTACGCTGGCTGTTTATTCGGCTACAAAGGCTTTTGTTTTATCGTTTACTCGTGCCTTGCGTTTTGAATTGGCCCAAACTTCAATTTCCGTAACTTGTTTTAGTCCTGGTCCGGTTGATACCGGTTTTGCTGTAAGAGCTGGCTTAAACGCTTTTAGCAAAATGGCTGAAAAGTTTAATATGCAGCCTGATGAAGTTGCAAAAATGGCCGTAAAAGCCATGTTCAGTAAAAAATCAGAAGTTATTCCGGGTTTTACCAATATCATTTCGGTTTACGCCAATCGCATACTACCAAAGGCATTCATCGAAAAAACTGCAGCCGGAATTTATAAAATTTAATTTAAAAAAATAAAAAATAAAAAAATATTGTTTGCAAAAGAAAAAATTATATTAAGTTTGTATTAAATTCTACTAATTCTATAGAGTATGTCAAATAAAAGAAAAAATTTGTTTAATTTTCCTAAGGGTCGAATGCAGGCAAACATGCGAATGTGTTGTTGTTGCTGTTGCTAAACTTTTAGATAAAATTTCAAACTTATTATTTCATTTATTAAATATATTTATCATGGTATCTTCTTATAAAACCTTTACCCTTACTGAGCAATTAACTGCTGAGCAAATTGCTTTTTTTAACGAACATGGCTTTATCCATTTCAAAAAATTTATAAATCCGCAAACGGTTTCATCCATCATTGATGCCTCGAAACAAGTAGAGCAAAAATGGATCGACAATGACCTTCAAAAAGTAAATGGTGTTCCTGTTAAATACGGAAAAGATTTAGATGGTTCTCCTATTGTACAACGTTTTGCTTTTATCAACCAGCATCATCAGGCCTTAAGCGGTCTTTTACTTGATCCAAGATTTAATACTTTATTACCATTGGCAGGCGAGGGCGCAAGATTAGGCACGGAAGAAAAAGACGGAATGGTTTTTAATCATTATATCAATGGGCCAGAAAGTAAGTTTACTAAAATGGGCTGGCATACAGATGGTTTGAGAGATATTTTTTATGGTGCCAAATTAAACCCGATGCTCAATGTGGGTATTCACTTAAGCACTTTAAAACCCGAAAATGGCGGACTTAAGATCATTCCGGGTACTCATAAGCAAGGTATTTATCAAATGCTTTTTCGTAAAAAATACTTTTTAGATAATAAAGCCGATCCTGAGGAAGTTTCTATCATTCCTGAAGCGGGAGATCTGACCATTCATGATGGCCGTTTGTGGCACAGAGTCGCAGAATCGACTATCCGTGGCGAAGAGAGTAGAAGAAGGGTGATTTATATTCCGATTATAGCAGGAAAATACGCTCCTAAAAATGAGAACAGTCCAACGGTTTTCTATCAACGTTTTGCGGGTATTGTTAAATAATTATGCTGATTATTATCGCATTTAGTTATCTGGTTAGATCAGGTAAACTAAAAAGAACGACCGATTTTTTAAAAAATACGCAAAGAAAAGTAAAACTAAATTATATTAAAGTAGAACTGGCTATACTATCAGGCTTACAAATATTGCGCTATTAATGGGAAAAGAAACACAGGTAGAAGATCATAATACAGTTGTACAAAGAACATTTTCAGACCGTAAGCGAACTAATATTTTAAATAGAGCAGAACAGTCAACGATTGTATTTTTGTTGCCAAAGGTGCCTAAATTCATTTCGCCAAACGTACTCACTTTAATGGGTACATTGGGTTCGGCATTAGTTTTCCTGGCTTTTGTTTTAGGTGCTTATTTCGCCAATTGGTATTTGCTTTTGGGTATTATTGGTTTGGCTATAAATTGGTTAGGCGATTCTTTAGACGGAAGATTGGCTTATTTTAGAAATATTCCGCGCCGTTGGTATGGTTTTGCACTCGATATTATTGCCGATTGGATCGGTATTGTACTTATAGGCTTTGGCTATTACATTTATGCTAAAAATGGCATACAAATAATAGCCTTTGCTTTTGTCGCCTTGTATGGCTGGTCTATCATCATCAGTCAGTTACGCTATAAAATAACAAATGAATACAGTATAGATTCAGGCTTTGTTGGCCCAACAGAACTTCGATTTATTATTGCTTCAATTTTAATTACAGAAGTTTTATTTCCCGGATCAATTACCTATTTGGCTGGTTTAATTACTATTGTCTTATTTATAATCAATGTTATTGATAGCTTAAAACTTTTAAAGCTGGGCGATTTAAGAGATAAAAACCAAGGCTGATATGTTCAGGAAAAAATCCATTTTTACTTTTCTGCAAGCACAAGTGGCGGCATTTTTAGGAGGTATTACCGATTATGGCTTAATGATTTTATTAACCGAAGTATTCAAATTGCATTTTACCTTTTCGATTCTAATCTCTGGAACCGTAGGCGCAATTGTCAATTTCAGTATCAATAGATTTTGGGTATTTAAAAATCAATCCGGTTATAGCAGCCGCATCAATAGTCAGCTTTTTAAATTTGCGTTGGTGGTTTTGGTAAGCATTTCTTTAAAATCATTTGGTACGCTTATTTTGCAAAAAGTATTTCAAATCGATTATAGAATCGGGAGATTAATCACCGATAGTTTTGTTTCTTATGGATTTAATTATCCACTGATTAAATATTGGGTTTTTAAGGCAAACGAAAAACAGAATGTAATCGAATCAAATTAGTATATAAATAAACCAGTTGGGTGTAATTCGTAGTTTTTCTATTCCGCACATAATTCGAAGCCCAATATTATTGAGTTAAGCTTTTTAGAAAATAAAATTAAGCACGCAAAGTCGCTAAGACGCAAAGGTTAAACACAATATTGTCATTTCGATCCCGAAGCCCCGGGAGAGAAATCTCCAAAAGAAGCTCGATAAAGATTGGATTTGCGTAGCGGAGTTACTGCATCGAAATGATAAACCTTTGCCATTTTGCCAGAGATTTATTCTACATAACACTATTGATTTTTTCTTAAGTTAATGACATCGTGCTTCGGGACTATGTGTTAAAATAATAGAAGCCAACACTTCATATAAATATTTCGTTATGAACAAATTATCATTTAAACATTTTACAAAATCACTAATCGTTATAACGATCTTAGTAAATATATATTCTGAAAATCTAGTGGCACAATCTAAAAATCCGTCGCCATTAAATTTTCCAACGCCGAAAAATATAGATAATATGCTATTTTACATTCAGCGCGACCCCAATACAAACACTGCTATTTATGCCATAAACTACCAGGAAAATGGAAAAATAGACAAAAGCAATCCTATAAAAGCCTATTGGATTCGATATGCTGAGAAAGGAGATAAAAAAGATTTTAGTTACATACAACGTAAATTTGCATACGGAATAGAATCTAAAACCTTAAATAATGAGGAGTTTGAACTTCAATTTGTATCGTATAAAAAGTTACCCTTAACCTTGAAAAAGATAGATTCGGATCAAAAATATCATGTTTTTGTAAGTGTGAATCAGAAAAAAATCCAGGTAGAAAAAATATTTGTACGTATTGAAGGAGGTTCTTTTTGGCTGCCCAATGTAAAGTATGCCGAAGTTACCGGAATTGATACTTCCTCAAATAAAACAATTACAGAAAGAATGTTGTTGAAGTAAGATACTTATTTCTTGTTGCTCTGCATAATCCTATAATCTGATCTTTTGCGCATGATTCCATATAATAAAAAGAGATTTTTGCAAAAACGGGACAAAAGATAAAATCTTTGTCCCGAATAATGTTCTTTAAGAAGATTAATAAAAAAATTGTTCAAAAACTATTTTGCCTTCATGTACTTTGTATACGCAGATTTCATCCATTGTGAATCTGTCCCTTCCTTTGAATGTCATATCAGCTGACCATGACACCGTAAAGTAGTCGCCGCCAATCACTGGGTCTGAAATAACACGTCCATGAACCTGTTCGACCAAAGATTCAAATAATTCTGATTTTTTTAAAATTTCCTGTAGTCCTTCTACAGTTTTTGGCAGTAGGAAATCATTCGCTTCAATGCTGATGCAGTTATCGGCATACAATTGTGTTTGCGCTTCATAAAATTTATCTTGACGAACCAGTTCAATAAATCTGGCTGCAAGTTCTTTTGTTGTTAAAATTGTTTCTTTCATTTTAAAGGAATATTTATTTAATAATCTTATTTCTGGTGTCAAAGTTAGGGGATAGAACTTACCATATGATAGTAGTTTCCCAAAGGAAAGCGCTTACTTTTAGGAAAGTTTATTACCTTTCGGATATGAAGACAACTAAAGAAAAAATAGCGCAAGACCCAGTAGAATGTGCCCAATCACTCAGAAATGTGATTGATGCTATGTTTGTTCTCAATGGAAAATGGAAACTGGCATTAATTCTTTGTATTTCTCAATCCTCAAAGCGTTTTTCTGAAATACAAAGCGAGGTTCCTATATCACCTAAGGTTTTAGCAAATGAACTAAAGCATTTGGAATTAAATAACTTTATAAAACGTAATGTTTTTCCAACCACCCCCGTCACTATTATTTACGAAGCAACGGAGTACTGTCAGACTTTAAAAAATGTAATATGTGAATTGGATCAATGGGGGGAGAAGCATAGAAAAGTTTTAACAGGGAAGTAAAGCCCGCAGTCTCAGAAGTGTTTTCATGAAAAGCTATGTAAATGTCTCCCAACTTTTTACTATTACTTCTTATTATTGTCTTGGATTTTTTTACATTCAGTAAAAATATTTTATGAGAATTAGTTTTAAAGTCAGAGACTTTATGAAGTCTCTATTTTTCAATTATATTTTTTTAAAATAGCGCAAAGTCAGTCCCGAAGACTTTCGGGATTGCGCAGAGTAAAGAAGAAGACTTCGGAGAGCGGGGATTTTAAATCGAATGGAACTTGTTGATGGTAGTTCTTATAAGTCAGTATTATAATATAGCTCTACAATGGAGTTATCTAAAGTGTCAATATGAAATCCGGAATTCTTATTATAATAATCATAAATTGTATAAAAACCTTCTAACCTCTCATCTTTATTGTAATGAAAGCCTGCGCTATCTACTCTTAATCCATTATACCATTCATCGTCGGCCTTACCATAGTCTAGACGACCTATAATACTCAAAATTTGTTGATAATTATCATTATAATAATTAATTAACTCTTTATAGAAATTATTTGTCCAGGAAAAATGCGAGTTTGTATTTTCAATAAAATTAGTGATGCTACTTTCTTTTTCGGCACTAAATTCTACCTCATCATTTAATACTTTTTTGTTTAGCAGCAGAACATCGTTGAAGTTTGGTTTTATGCTTATGATTATAAAATTTAACTCCTCATTAAATATAAAGTCGCTTCTCAATAATGGCGGTGCCACATTTCTTTTTTCAGCAGTCCTTAAGTCTCTGAATTCAACTAATTCATAATACCCCAATTTAAATAAATCTTCAACCTTATTTAATAGGTCTCGCCACTTCCACTGGTTTAAATAATTTAATTTGTTTGAGGATATATGGGTTTTGACAAATTTTTTACATTCCCACTTCCAACCTAATTTGTAATAAATCTGAGCTAGTAGATAACTTTGATTTTCATCTTTGTTAGATTTTTCAAGTTCGTACATAAATATCAAAGAGAGATTCAGCACTCTTTGTGGTTGTATATAAACTTCCTTTCTTATATTTTCGGAAATCTTCTTTTGCTAAATTATATCTGTCAAATATATCCATAAAATTACCACCAACATTCTCGCTCTTCCAGACGTTTGCAAGTTATGAAAACGAATATTTTCGGCTCAACGAAAATACGATAAAAAACGGTAATTGCACTAAATTTGCAAATGTCTATAAACGTGTTAGCAGAGGTACAGGGTTTATATTTGGACTATCTGACAAACTGATGAATGTGCTTAATTTAATCCTAAACCCAATCTAGTACCAAAACGTTATTATTAATAGCTAAAAAAAACGGGAGAATTTAATAACCTTACAAAGGCTTACATTCTTTTAATCAAAATGCTAGATGCAGTAGAAATGAGACAAAAGAGTTGAGAAGATTTACATGAAATAACCATGAAATCAGGTATTGTTTTTCGTACCAGCCCAGAGTAAATTTGTTTGAATCAAACAGCAGATAATGCTACATTTAATAATAACCTTGAATTTTTACAAATTATGAACATAAACAAAACACTTAGTATTGCCATACTTGTGCTTGTTACACAGCTAAGCTTCGCACAATATTTTAAACTAACTCCACAGGGCTTTGTGTCAAATGACAATAGCGATTATACGGTAGTGAATGTGTCAAACGCAAAACAAAAGGATTTGTACAAGAATGTACTCAATGCCATTAACTCATTGTACAGTAATCCACAAAAAGGACTCAATGTAGTCGAAGGGGAGAGTATTAGTTTGACTGCGTATGAAGAAAATGAGCTAACTGTAAAGCATAGCGCTGGAGGTTTTGGAAAAGGAATTTATAAATATGACTTATCTTATACGTTATCTTTTCTTTTTAAAGACGGTAAGATTCGAATTAACAGTCCTGTTTTTGAATGCAAACGAAGGTATGAAGGAACTTACAGACCTACAAGTGGATGGGGAAGCAGTGGATGGGCTACTCTAAAACTTGTAAAAGGCGATAAGGATAGAGTTGCTATTTATGATAAAAATGGAAAACTTCTTTTAGAAGATGCCTCTAATGGATTAAACAATCATTTCAATTCGGTTTTAAAACAAATCATCGAAAAATCTCAAAAGATAAATAATTGGTAATGAAAATTTACATCGCAGATTTTCCATATTGTCATTTCTACTGATTTCGATTATTACGCTCCTTATTTGAACCTTGCGTTATCTTTTTCAGTAGTTGTGAATTACCGAAAAATTTTGAAAAAATACTATTTGTAATACCAAAGAAAAAACTTAAATAAAAAATAAAAGAGCCGGGAATCATGATGTAAGGATGCCAAAAATACAAGTATCGCCAACCATAGCCATGGCTTTCATTTATATAACTATAAAACAATATTCCTGCTGCCAAAGCAATCAATAATAGCAGTCCAATCACAGTGAGGGCTATGTTTTTGGCATTCGATTTTTCGACCTGCCTGTCTATTCTGGTGTTATTGCCCGATTCAAAGTGTCGTTGATACGGTTTTGAGTCCATAAATTCAAACTCTTCCGAAGTGGTTTCTTTTCTTTTTTTGCCATGCTCAAACGATTGAATACTACCATCTTTTTTCGAAAGATTGATCAAAAAGTGCTTGATGTAATAAATAAATACGATGAACCAAAGTACCGTGCCCAGACTAAGTAAAACGAATGCTTCGCTGGCAGATGTGTGAATCATCTCATAATCGCTTTTATGATGATTTCCTGCGTAATGCAGAATGAGTGGTAGTCCAATAGCGAACAACAAGAGATAGATTATCCAAAATATAATAAAGCCTTTCCAAAATTTCATATCATAAGGTTTTTCATAGATTAAATTAACGCTTCACTTTAGTTTGTTAAAGATAGGTAATATTTTATTTGGAGATTCTAAGCTGTGCGAAGTTTTCCGACTTCGCACACGCTTGTTCTCTTCAGGTTGTAAATCTTTTTATATCCATTAAAAATCATTGAACCAGAGATCACTATGTTTAAATCATTCTGTAAATTGGCAGACTAACTTTTAAATTACTTAAATTCTTATATTTGATTCTCACAGCTGCGACAGAACTCTAAATTGTGAGAATAATTAATGTACATTTGGTTTAACTAAAATATTATTTATAAAAGTAAAATATGAAAAAAATTATTGTAAGTATGTTTGTTCTAAGTCAATGTTTTAATGTACATGGGCAATCGATTGATAAAATTATTACGACCAAGGAAGTAGCTCGTATAGAGAAAATACTTTCGGCTGATGACATGCAGGGCAGGAGAACTTTTACTCCCGGTATTGACAAAGCATCAGCCTTTATAGAATCAGAGTTTAAACAAATTGGTTTGCAAACTTTCAATTCAGCAACAAATTACAGACAAGAATTTTCGATTACTGGCTCTAAAGCAGTTTCTTCAAAAATTACTATTGATGGCAAAGAAATAAATAATAATCAAGTGGTAACATTCTCCTACGTTCCTCAAGTTTCTTTAACTGAAAAAAGTGATATTTCTATTGTAAAAATCAATAAAGGGGACAACATTGGCGAGAAATTTAATGAATATTATAAAAGTTCGAAAAATCTTTTGATACTAGTTGACCCTTCATTTGATAATGTTTTACCGAATATTCAACACATTGATCGACTAAATGCTAATCCTGGAAACAATACCATTATGTTTGTTTTTGGCACCCTTGAAGCGACTACTTTTTCTGTTGAATTAACGAATGTAATCTCCAAAAAAACATTGAATAATGTTGTTGGAATATTACCCGGAAAAAGTAAACCAAATGAGTATGTGATTTTTTCAGGACATTATGATCATTTAGGAGTAGGCTCTCCCGAAGAAGGTGCTCCGCATTCTGCAACAGATTCTATTTATAATGGTGCTAATGATGATGCCGCTGGAACAACAGCAGTAATTATGCTTGCTAAATATTTTAAAAAACAAAATAACAACGAGCGTACTATTATTTTTACCACATTTGTAGCTGAAGAAATAGGTGGTTATGGAGCCAAATATTTTTCTAAACAGCTTGAGCCTGAAAAAGTGATTGCGATGTTCAATATCGAAATGATAGGAACAGAATCTAAATGGGGTAAAAACTCTGCTTACATTACAGGTTTCGAAAAGTCGAATATGGGACAGATTTTACAAACTAATTTAACAGGAACAAATTTTACATTTTATGCAGATCCGTATCCTGAACAACAATTATTTTACCGCTCAGACAACGCTACGTTAGCCAGGCTTGGAGTTCCTGCTCATACCGTTTCTACTTCAAAAATGGATAATGAGCCAACGTATCACACAGTAGATGATGAATTTGAAACGTTAGATATTGATAACATGACCCAAATAATAAAATCAATTGCAATAAGTTCTTCTTCGATTATTAGTGGAAAAGATACGCCAACAAGAGTAAATACTACTCAATTGAAATAGCATAAATACATTATAAAGATTCAAAAAAGCACTGAAAATAATTGGTTTTCAGTGCTTTTTTTATCATTTGTTTTGTTCTTATTATTTCCTGTATCTTTAATTTTAGAGATATTTGTCTGTTGTATTATCCACCGATTATCACATTAAATGCTCCAAGGATAATTGTTCCCCCATGAGAAGTTTTATCTCCTATTCTCGCAGCAGGCATACCACATATCATAACCGTTGCCGATCCTGTAATGATAGAATCTGGAGGTCCAACACAAACCAGCATATCTCCAACTCTGGCGGCGGGGAGCCCTGCTATTAAAACTGTAGGTGCACCTGGCCCTGCAATAGGTCCGCCTACATGCGGAATTGGCGGCAGCCCGGGAGTAATTAATGGGCATTCATGAAAGTCTGTAAGTCTTGCTGCTGGTGGCATAATTTTAATTGTTTAATGGTTAATTGTTTAATCGATGCTTTAAACTTTTGAGTCGACGTTGTAAAAGTTTAAAACTTTGACAAAATTTAAATTGTAATTAATTTAGCGGAAGCTAGTTGTACACGGTGAATAATTTACCATTAATTAATCGTTACCATTGCACCTTTTAGTGTTAATTGCATTCCTCCGGATATTTGTGCCATTTGTCCGCCTTGAGCGCTGTATTGCATATCTGCGTTTTCTTTGATGTTCAGGCCTTTTAATGAGATATCTCCGCCACTTGACTGTATTGTAACACCTTGATTTCCTTTGATGTTTACATTTTGACTGGCTGAAATATTGATGTTTTTCTGACTTGACAAATCGATGCCGCTGCTTGACATTATGATGCTGTTCTCATTTTCGTCCTGTATCGTGATTTTCTTGTCTTTATCACTGATAATGATGGTGTTTTTATTAGGCGTTGCTACGGTCCATATTTTGTTTTCATCATCAAATTGTACAGAGATGCCTGATTTGGTAACAATGGCTTTTATTGAATTTTTTTGATTTGGATCTAAACCAGTAAGAGGTTTATTGGTTGTACTGCTATAGACGCTTCCAAGTATTATTGGATAACGTGGATCTTCGTTTATGAAACCCAAAATGATTTCATCTCCAACTTCGGGCATGAAAAAAGCTCCGGCTCCGCTTGTCGAATAAAAATTGGCAAGACGGGCCCATATTCCTGTACCATTTGGATCTAATAAGGGAACATCAACTAAAACCCGGTATTGAGAGTCGGGATCTTCATACATCTTTTTGACAGTTCCGTTAAGGAGACCTTTTGCTCCGGGAACAAGTCCGGAAGCGGGTGGTGCCGCAACATTTGGCTCCTGGGTAAACCAAAAAGGAGAAAGTCCTAGTGTAACTCCAGTAATCCAGTTTCCCTGCGACAAATCGTGTACAACTCCTCCAATTATATAATCACCGTTAAAACGATCTCCAAGACCGGCAAAGGTCATGTATTTTCCGGGATCAACTAAATTTGTGCCTTGAAATTTGGCTTCTCCAGTTATTTTAGAATATTCACTTTTGATAATTTGTGCTTTGGACCAATTAGTCAATTCGGCAGTTTCTAAAGATGCAGAAGTCTGTATTTGATAGACAGGAAGTCCAATAACTTCAGAAAGTTTTTTTGTGGTTAAATTTCCAGCTCCTGAAACATTTGGAGCAGCATTACCACTTACAATTGCCTGGGTCTTAAAATCCCAGCTACTGGCGGTGACGTTCCCTAATTGAGTAAGAGCATTTAATTTGGCATTAAACTCAAGCAGATTATCGCCATATGTTACCGTCAGGACAGATGTTGTGTTTTTATCAGGAGGATTTACTGAAATTTTGCCGTTTAAAGTTGTTACTATTAGCCCATTTGCCTCGGCAAGAGCCATAATATAATACCAATCTGTAACATAATACTGGACTTGTTGTGGCCAAGTTGTGCTTGTCGCAGTAACATCTGCGCTTAATTGTGAATAGTTTGCTATTATCGATGATATAATTTCACTATCTTTTTGTTTAGAAAAGGTGAGACTTTTACGGCCTACAGTCATTTTTACAGCATTATCACAACACTCAATTTCTAAAGATGATCCTGTCAGATTATCAACACGAATGGTCTGGCTCATAATCAATCCTGAGAAAATACCAGAATTATTGTTGTCGTATCCTGCTTCAATACTAATTGCTGCGCCGGGTACAAAAACAGCAGAAGAACTGGCGTCAAACGTACCTGTACTGGCTTCTCCGTCCAGAATTGTAATTTTTGCTGAAGCAATTTGGTTTACTTTTTTTTCAATATGAATTGAAAGTACACTCAGTTCATCAGCTATTGGCGTACCATTAACTTTTACTGAAAATGTTGCGATTCCGCCACTTTTTATTTCGGTTGAAGTACTCATTAATTAGGGGGATTAGAGGTGGTAAAATGAATTTTTCGTTATAGTTTTTATTTTGATAAACAATTCTCTTATTTCGATTTACATGATGGTTTACGCACGCAATTCAAAATGCCTCTTTGATAGCTGCATCTGCACCAGCAAATGAAGAGTACAATAAAAGCCGAAGGCATAATGATTACTTACCACCGTTTTTTATGATCAGTGGTTTGTTAGCAATTTCTATTGTATCTATTACAACTTCGTTAGCATCAGATTTTAAATCTATACTGGTAATTTTGGTGGGCCAAGCGTTATTTAATGTCCATTGCATGGTTAGGCCGCCTATTTCGTCTAATAATTTTATAAGTATTGTTCTTCTTTTAATGGTATTCGTAATAACTTGCTGATGCCAGTCCCAAAAGGAATTATCATTTACAAAGATTCCCCGCTTCATGGTGACGTTTCCATACTTGGTAATACCCGGCATTTTCTCTACAGAAAAAGCGAACTATTACTCTTGCGATATTCTATAATTGAATTTTCGATGTCCATTCCGCTAACTTCCTGAAAAGCTACTTTTGCTAATTCTGTTCCGAGATCTACTTCGAATCTAAACTTTGGCATGGGCCATGTTGAGCCTTGTTCGCTTCCGTCATCTGTTATCATATTGTTTTAAATTAAAATTCGCTTAATGGAGTAATTATTTAATTAACTGGAAGCTGCCATTTGCTGTTGAAATGTCAGAACGATAAATTCAGCAGGATGAACAACAGCAACTTTTATAGTTACATTCATATGACCATTAATAATGTCATCTGCAGTCATTGTCGAACCCAATCCGCAGGCTACAGAAAAAGCATCAGAAGGACTGGCTCCCTGTAAACCTCCTTGGTTCCAAATTGAAGTAAGAAAACTGCTGATCATAGAGATTACAGCATCCCAGGTGTTTTTATTATTAGGCTGAAATGCATATGCCTGAGCTGCGAGTTTACAAGATTGCTCTAAGAATATCATCGTTCTTCTCACTGAAATATATCTCCAATCCTGACTGTTTCCGTCTAGTGTTCTTGCTCCCCAGATTAGAATACCTATACCGTTAAATGTTCTAATAGCATTAATCGATTTACCAGACACGGGATCGATGTTTAAATTGACTTGCTGGCTTTCTGAAAGAGAAATAGGCAATGATGCTGCACCAACAATAGAAGCATTTGCAGGTGCTTGCCAGGGTCCAACAGCATTATCTACTGTAGTAATAACTCCTGCCATACCTCCGCTTGGAGGAAGAATATTAGCATTATTAACGATGTGTTTAATCATCAAGGAATAAGTCGGGCTTGCAATAAGCAGCGCATTGTGATTTTGCGCAACAGTCAAAGTGCTTGCTGGATTTTGAATATTGGCAATAATTGCGGCAACGGCAGAATTAGGAGCACTTGGAGGATTAAGAATAGCTTCCAGCTGTTTTAAATCGCCACCAAATAAAGTAGTGTAATCAATTTCAGAATTTTGCATTATCGTCGTTCCTATAAAAGGATAATATGCCATTCCGTAGCTTAATCCAACAGAACCTGTGTTCATTCTGAAGTTTGTAATGTCTTGAGTATACAAAACAGGATCTGGGGCGTCACCGCCAATAATGTCAAACAGGCACATTGCTGTTTGCATTTGTGCAGCCTGAAGAAGCATTGACTGCATTAACGTTCCATTGTCTTCTACGCTTAATAAAGTGGCTTCGGGACAAATGTACATTGTTGGTTCCTGTTCATTTATCAATAAAGAAAGACCTTTGGTCAAATCATCCAACTGCACATTTAGGTTTACAACAGGAACTCCAACAGCCGCAGGTTTTTTTGACGGAGGTCCGTAACTGCCTACAGAAACTATATAAGCATCTCCACCGCCATTTTCATAAAAAAGCCTTACGCTGTTATATAAATAGTAAACTGTTTCAGGATCGGGAACTATTGAATAATAGGTTCCTGCAATGAGCATGTAGTCTCCCTTTAGTGGCTGGCTTTTTTCTGCCACCAAATAGTATTCAGGTTTGTACTGTTTAGAAGGATTTGCAGGTGCAGGAGGATCTGGCAAACAGAAAAAAGCCTGAAAATCAGTAAATGACGTGATTTTTACTGGCACATTAGTATACGATTTTCCTTCGTAAGCAGCCTGAGGTGTGTACCCTATAAATGCTGGTACTGCGCTAGGAACTCCAACAACAGAATTGGGAAAAGCATTTAATTCCTGAATGTAAACACCAGAAGTTTGAATGGTAGATAGATTCATTGATTTTAGTTTTTAGCGTTCATTTTAAGAGGGAATGTATTCTATAAATTAAAAATAAGTATGCTTAACAGTTTTTTATTATAACACTAAAGTACTGTGAATAAATATTTTGGGAGTAAGTATATTTACCTGTTTTTAGTGAAACAGCTTGTATTCAGGTGTTGAAAAAAAGCTTCTGTCCTGATTAAGGAAAATAACAAGACTTCTGCGTTAGAGTCTCAATAAGACATAAATGTATTGAGTTGATTAGAAAAAGAACTCAAAAAAACAAAAGACAAGTATTAGTGGTTTGTGAAATGGATTGTATTCACTTTCAAATTTTAAATACACTTTTGCATTTTGTAAATCTACTGAATAAAAAGTTCTATTGGAATTACCGAAATATAACTTGTTGTTTTTGGTGGTCAGCGTGGTTGCTATCAAATGAAGTTTCATTGTTCTTTTTACAACCGAACGGGCAAATTAAAAAAAGAAGGATTAAAAATTTTGTTATTTTCATTCTTTATTGCGATTTCTCTCTTAATATCTGCTAATGTTCACTTCCTGCAAGAGGTTTGGGGTTAAATTAAGCTAAGTTGCAAAATCGGTTGTAGTAAGTGTTGGCTGATGATCTTATTTCTAATGCTCTATTAAATCTGTATAATAAAAATATAAATTTAAAACTCTCTGTCTTATTATTTCGCAATATTCAGAGTAATAATTATTATCAAGCGGACTGCCGTCAAATCTTTTCGAAAACCAGTTAAATTCTTTATTTTTAAAATTTTCCCAAGCAGTTTAAGCAATTATTAATTCAGTTCTTTCAGATTGATTGCATTCATTTTTTGAAAGGGCATAATATTTTTCTACTAATTTTTCGTAATCATGAGTTTTGTTTTTGATAAGTTCTAATTCTTCTATATTATTAAGTTTTAGAGACCTATTTAATCTTCTGTTAAAATATTGAATTTTAAAAGTATCGATTGCAAATTCAGAATAAATGTTTTTTGTAAAAGGATTCATCTGTCGTGATTCGACTTCTTCTTTTAAACCTTTAATTTTACTTTCAATTTCAACATTAATTTTTGTTTCTAATTGTTTTCTGTTATTTTGAGAAAAACAAAAATTTAGCGAAAAAAAAAAGAAATGTAAGTATTGGTAAGAATAGTTTTATTTTCATCAAGAGGTTAATACTTTAGTTTTTTTTCAACTCTTTAAACATATACCTTGCCAAGGCGTTCCCGTTAAAAATCAGGAGACTTCTCACACTTTTACGATTGCAGCAAGATTTAAAAATTACGCAAAGTCTGAATAAGATTTTGGCAGCGGGTGGTTCTTGCTTATTTTTGTTTTTGAAAATTATTGCCAACGTCCCACCGGCTTCATGAAATTGTTTTTTTTTGCTCCCGAACTATTCCATTGTAAATGAAGTCAATATAGAAAAAAAATCCTCCCATTAAACACCAGAACCAATTTCTTTGCTTAAAACCTAACTTTTGCAGTTGATCCGATAATTGGTTAAACAACTATGAATTACCCATAAAAAAAAATCCCATTTCGTTAGAAATGGGATTTTAATTTTTGTGACCTCGACTGGACAAATTTCTATGAATTTTATGGAAGATTTCAAGAGATTGGCGTACTATATATGTAAGGTATGTCTTTGAATGGCTTTAACAATTTGGTTTAGAGGCTCCATTGCTATATTCTGGAAGTCTCAGGAACCATTTAGATAGTCTTTGTGCAAGAAATAGTTTTAATAGCTAGT
>NZ_CP045928.1:2313925-2350037 GCF_009664855.1 Flavobacterium sp. SLB02 | reverse complement strand
ATTCAATGGAAATATTGGCTTATTGTATCCTTGGTTTTTTATAGTGCAGTAACTTACCATAACAGGACCGACATTTTGGGCCAGTTTGTAGATAATGGCCTTATGCCTGAATTTGTAGCATGGATGATTTACTATACCTTATATGTTGGTACATGTACGGCCTCTTGTATGGCTTTTATCGGTTTGTTTAAAACTATTGTAAAGCATAGTGAGAGATTATGGAATTCACTAGCCACAAATGCCTACCTGATATATCTTCTTCATTACTTTTTTGTGCTGTGGGGACAGTTTTTTTTAATGAAATATGAAATACATGCATTGTGGAAATTCTGTGTAGTATTTTTATTTTCTTTAGCAGCCAGTTGGATTACCGCCATTTGCCTGCGAAAAATAAACATCTTAAAAAGATACTTGTAAGATTATAAATCAGCGAGTACATACCAATTTTGTTTTGCCCAAAGTAAGTTACATAGTATTTCCGGTTCATGAATCGACTATTATTAACATAAAAACAGGATCTTTTTAGAAGTAATTTTGAAATGATATACAATTGGTCAAGGACTTTTGCCCATAGGTCAAGAAAGTTTTCTTACTATCTAATGCACGGATAGTTTTGCCTTCATTAATGTAATAATCAAACAAAATGAAGGTAAAAAAAGCAGGTTTATATCTATTGATATTCATCTTATCAGCAGGGCTGCAGGCTCAAATAAAAATTTCGGGAAAAGTAATCGATGGTTTTCAATCCTTAAGTGGAGTGAACCTTGCGGTAATGAAACAGGATTCAGCTTATGTAGCAAGTACTGTAAGTGATTCGGTTGGGAATTATACAATTAAAAACATATCTGCAGGTAGCTATCGGATATTTTTTTCATCGGTTGGTTATCATAAAAAAGAAGTTAGTATAAGAGTTGATTCAGAAAACGTACAGTTGGATGATGTTATCATGGAGATGGAAAGTATCGAAATGGAGGCAGTTTCGGTTAAAGCCAAACGCGCGGCATTTAAAATAGAGCCTGGAAAGACTACAGTTGATCTTGCTGCTTTATCACTAGGGTCAGATGGATCGGTTTTAAATACGATTGGAAAAATTCCCGGGATATTAATCATGAATGATGGAACTGTTTTACTAAACGGACAGCCTGGCGCAAATGTGATGATAGATGGTAAGTTAACACATCTTACGGGAGAAAACTTAGTGAACCTGCTTCGTTCTATGCCAAGCAGCGCTGTTGATAAAATTGAAATGGTGTCTCATGCTTCTTCTGAGTATGATGCAGCAGGTACAGGAGGATTTATAAATATTAAGAGAAAGCGAAAATCAGCAGAAGGAATGCATCTTAACGTTTTATCAAATGCAGAAGCCGGAAGACGTTTTAGAGAGAATCAAAACTTATCTTTTGAGATTCAAAAAGATAAATACACATTATATACCAATTATTCGTTCTACAGCGGGCAAGATTTTATATGGATTAATTCATCTCGTGAGTATTTAAAAAAGAGTTCGGATGATGCGAGACTTGACATGCGGGCAGACCGTACTTTTAGTTCTAATTCGCATTACTTTAAGACAGGGCTGGATTACGAATTATCAGAAAAACTAAGTATAAGTGCCGATGTGTATGGTAATTGGTTTAGAAAAAATAAAAATGAAACCGCTTTATCTGAATTTTTTCAAGGTTCATCTTGGAAAGATTTTTCGCTTCGTACCGAAAATGATCACTATTCTCATCATAGAAAATCAGGAGCAGGGATAGGTCTTTTTTATAAATACAGCACAAAGCTAAAATGGGAAAACGAATTTAATATTCTTGCTTTTGAACAAAAAGAAAAGCTGGATCAAAAAAGCATGATGGAGAAGTTTTCTCATCCTTCCTCAGAAGATGTATTAAAGGGAAAAATGGGCGGAAATATACAGATTGCTAACCTTCAGTCAAGTATTGGTTACAAAATGTCTGATAAATTTACCTTTGAGTCTGGTATTAAATCTTCTTCTGTTAGAATTGATAATATTGCTTTATATAATTCGCTGCAGTCTGGCGTTTGGCTTGAGGATAAAAAATTGAGCAGCAGTTTTCTTTATAAAGAACACGTATTGGGAGTTTACCTGCAGTCAGGCCAAAAATGGTCACCGCATTTTTCTACTGAAATGGGAATACGTTTAGAATTAACAGATACAGAAGCACATTACGCTTTAGCAAGTCGTGATTCTGTACTGATTGGGTCTTATGGCCAACTGTTTCCAACTTTTTCAGCCAGTTATAGTTTTCAGCAAGGACATAGGGTTTCTCTTCAGTATGGCAGGCGCATTGTACGTCCTAATTACAGGGACCTTAATCCTTTTACAGAAGTGAATGATCGTTATTTACAAGAAAGAGGAAACACTTCGCTTAATGCTGAACTGGTTCATAATCTGGAAGCCTCATGGCTTGTAAAATCGAAGTATGTGTTTAGTATGTTTTATACTATTCGAAAAAATCCTATTACCAAAAGTTATCTCACTGAGCCAGATAGTGACGCTACTATTGTAATGCCTCTTAATCTTAAAGACAGTTATGCTTTGGGGCTTAGAGTAAGTCTTAATAGTATCAAACCAATAAACTGGTGGACATTGCACCTTAATGGCTCTATGAGTTATAAGGAGTTTTATTGGCTTGAAGCGGGCAGTTTCTACAGTAACAACCTATTGTCGCCAACAATTCAGATTAATAATCAATTTATTCTGCCACATGATTGGGCTCTTGAAGCTACAGGGTATTATAGTGGTACAATGG
The DNA here is from genome assembly GCF_009664855.1 of Flavobacterium sp. SLB02. Lineage (GTDB taxonomy): Bacteria > Bacteroidota > Bacteroidia > Flavobacteriales > Flavobacteriaceae > Flavobacterium. The sequence goes on along the minus strand of NZ_CP045928.1, from coordinate 2,347,263 downwards.
CAGAAGGCCAGGCCAGGATTGGTTCACTTGGTTCTGTATCTGTAGGGGCAAGAAAAAGTTTTTTTGAAAACAAGCTAGGCCTGTATATATACATCAATGATGTTTTTTTGACTAACCTTCAGAATATTACTTTACGTAATAGTGTGATCGCCGGAGCTTACCAGGAACGCCGTGACACCCGTATTGCAGGAATAACACTTTCGTGGAAGTTTAATTCACAGAATCCTTCAAAGGCGATAAGAAAAACAGAAAATACAGAAGAAAGTAAACGTATCAATTTGTAAATTAGAACCCGTGAAAATGATTAGCAATAAAAAAATAACAATTGAATGGATCTACCCCGCACTTTGGGGAATTCTAATGTATAATGTACTTAGGGCAATTACAGATCTTACACACCATGGTATTTTTTGGGAAGGGGATATTAAGCTTCATTTGGTTGCCTTACTACTTTCTATACTGCTATGTTATGTAAGCAATGTTGTATGGCATGGCCAACTTTGCAGGACAGTAGAATTTAGTAAAATGGGAAGGGACTATATATTGGTTCTTGCACAGCTTCTTATTTCCCTAAACCTCATACTCATTACAGGACAGAGCGCTGGTTTTTTATTTATGGGGGCAGGTTGGATCGATTATATGCTCATTAATGTGGTCTATATACCGTTATTGCTCATTTTTTATACATTTATACATAACCGTGTAAGAGATAAAAATGTACAAAAAAAAATGCTGGCATTAGAAAAATTAAAAGCAGAAAAAAACCAAGCAGAACTTGATTTGCTAAAATCCCAATATCATCCGCACTTTCTTTTTAATGCTCTAAATACTATTTATTTTCAGGTAGATGACTGGAATGAAGAAGCAAAGAAGAGCATTGAGCATTTATCAGGACTCTTGCGTTATCAGCTTTATGATGTAAACCAGGAAGTGCCATTTCACAAAGAAATAGCGTATTTACGTTCCTATATTGCCTTTCAGCAATTGAGAAAAACAGATAAGTTAGCTGTAAATCTTACTATAGATGCTATTTTACAGCAACAACCTATAGAGCCATTGCTATTTCAGCCATTATTGGAAAATGCATTCAAATACGTATCAGGATCATATGAGATAGATCTTGTCGTGAAACTAGTAGAAAACAAAATTCACTTTATATTGAAAAATTCAGTTTCAGATACGCCAGTATCTTCAGTGATTAAAGACAGCGGTATAGGACTTAGTAATCTCAAACGCAGACTAGAACTGCTTTATCCGGAAAAGCATCAATTATTGACAAAAAAAGAGAATGACTTCTTTGAGGTCACACTCATTTTACAAATAAAATAGTATGGAGATAAAATGTATTATTACAGATGACGAACCCCTAGCACGAAAGGGGATTAAAGGATATATAGAGAAAACAGATTTTCTTTGTCTTACAGGAGAATGTGAAAATGCAATTGAACTCAATAATCTGCTTAAAAAAGATACTGTTGATGTTATCTTTCTGGATGTTGAAATGCCGGGACTTACAGGAATGGAATTTCTGGCCTCTATGGAAAATCTGCCCAAGATCATTATTGTATCTGCTTATGAGCAATATGCCTTAAAAGGATATGAACTCAATGTATTTGATTATCTGCTAAAACCAGTTTCTTATCAGCGTTTTCTAAAATCGGTCAATAAACTGCACGCTGCAATAGAAAAAGAAGAAAAAAACAATAAGGCTGATTATATTTTTATAAAAGTAAATAAGAAAACAAAAAAAATGATGCTCAAAGACATTCTTTTTATAGAAAGTATGGAGAATTATGTACAGGTTCATACAGCTGTTTCTAAAGAAATGGTTTACTGCACACTTAAAATGATCTCAGAGAGTCTTCCGTCAGAAAAGTTTATTCAGATACATAGATGTTACATTGTGAATGTTGAACATATCCAAGCTGTAGAAGGCAGCCGTCTTGAAGTAGGATCACATGTTCTCCCTATGTCCCGCAGTATGAAAGATAGTATATACAGCAAGTTTATAACAGGAAATTTTATAGCAAGAAGCAAAAATGACCAATAAAAACAGACTGTAATTTTGCTGTTTTCTTTAAATATTAAGAATCAAAAAAAAAGTATTGTAATGCTCTTTTGTTCAGCTTTAGAATAAAAAAACGGCTTATTTAAAATGACAATTACTATCCATTTATTTTGTCTTTATGGTATTGCTTTAGCCATTTTTCCATTTTTTGTAATACCTGAATTTCAGCCGGATCGCCTGTTGGATCTGAAAGTCCTTTGATTATTCTGCTGTAATTAAACTTTTTATCTTCAAAAAGACAGGTGAATTTTGGAACTTCATTATGTGAAACGATCCATTTTTCTTGCTGTGTTTTTTTTATTTCAAACTTTTTCATATTCCTATTTGATAACCAAAAATTAGTTGTAATGTTTAATGCTATTGCTATGAAATTATCATAGCATTGAAAACTCAAAATGTCAGGTATTATTGTTTATGTAATGACACTCTAGCGAATGTGCGGGTATTGGGAGTGTTTGAATTAATGAAAAATAATAGCAGATTTTTTTATGATTAAATTATATTTGTATATTCTACACTTATTTTTTTAATGACATGCAAATAAATTCTATCAACAAAATAAGATTCATTTTGGTTTTTCTGTTTTTTGGAATCTTTACAAATTACGGACAAGTAAGTATTGGAAATTTAAAAACAGATTATCAGCAAACTCCCCTGGGTATCGATTCAGAAAAACCATCATTTAGTTGGGAGATGAAAAGCAGTGCAAACACCCGGGGCCTTTATCAAAAGGCCTATCAAATTATTGTCAGTGACCAAAGTGATGTTGTCTTTTGGGATTCAGGCAAGGTAGATAACAGTACTTCTTTAAGTATCTTTTATAAGGGCAAAAAACTTCAGCCGGCAGCGCGTTATAAATGGAAGTTAAAGGTATGGAATCAAAATAATAAAGTACTAAGCAATGAATCCTGGTTTGAAACAGGGTTAATGGATCCTGATCAAAAAAGCGGTGTCTGGCGCGATGCGCAATGGATTGGGGGTTCGGCAGATGATTTAGTATTCTACTCTCAATATTTGTCAGTTTTTAAATTGAAATACAATGTTGAGTTGGATCAAAAATCTAAATCTGTTAAGGCTGGTTTTGTATTTGGAGCCAATGACAAGCGTTTGATGTATGAAAATTTCAATTTGCAAAACATAGCAAATAAAAAGGATCAAAGCTATATCAAAGTAGAGCTGGATATTTCAAATGTAAATCCAAAAATAAACTCAGCAGCTACATTAAATGTATATCGTATTGGCTATACCAGAGAAGACTCTAATTTGAAGCCAATAATTTCTATTGAAGTGCCATCAGGAATCATTAATGAGAAAAATAAATATGCCAGCCATGAAATTGTTTTAACATCAGTATTTGGAGTACTTAATTTTTATATCGATGGTACCGATCAGGCGCATAAGGTGGGGCAGGAAGTAAATATAAACCCGATGGGATGGGGAGCTGACTATATAGCTTTTCCTGTTGTAGGAGATATTGGTTTTGCTTTAGAGAAAGGTCAAAAAGCTTTTTTTTCTAATGTAGCGGTCATGAATTTTAGATCACCCTCAAATAGTGTTTTTGCTGAGAATTTATCTGAGAATTACAATGGTATATTTCATTGTTTTATAGATTCAAAAAATGGACAGTTAAAAGTTAAGGATAATAAATATGCTGTAAATGCTTTAGGCGGGGATGTGTTATTAGTAGCGGATCCTTCTAAAAATGCCAGCGGAATGCTTCGTACAGAATTTAAAATAAAAGACAAAAAGGTAAAAAAAGCAAGATTATATGTTTCGGCTCGCGGCATTTATGAACTATACCTTAATGGTGAGAAAATGGGCAATGAATATTTCAGTCCGGGCCTGACCCAATATAATAAAACACAACTTTATCAAACTTACGATGTAACAGATAAAATAACCTCAGAGGTAAATGCAATAGGAGCAGTATTAAGTGAAGGCTGGTGGAGCGGTAATATTACCTATAGGGGCGAGAATTGGAATTATTTTGGTGATAGGCAGTCGCTACTGGCGAAACTAATTATTACTTATCAAGACAATAGTACGCAAGTCATTACAAGTGATCCGAAGCAATGGAGATATTACAATGACGGCCCGGTGAGATACGGCAGTTTTTTTCAGGGTGAAGTTTATGATGCCAATAAAGAAGCGGCTGTTTTGAACTGGTCGAAAAAAGGTTTTGATGATTCAAAATGGACTCAGGCAGAAACGGTTTTATTAAAAGGGACTACTTATAATGAGAATGGAGATAATAATCTGGATTTTAGCCAAATGAAAATTATGGGTATGCCTGGTGTTAGCGCATCAGTTGTAAAGTCTTTAACTCCTCTGAGTGTAGAAGAAGTAAGACCAGGTGTTTTTGTCTACGATATGGGACAAAATATGGTAGGGGTTCCAAGAATTGAATTTGAAAATACCTCACAGGGAGATACAATATCAGTACGATATGCAGAGCTAAAATATCCGAATCTAAAACAATATAAGGATAATAAGGGAATGATCATGCTGGAGAATTTGCGCGCTGCTATGGTTCGTGATATTTATATTTGTAAAGGAAACCAGGATGTACTAGATCCTCGTTTTACTTTTCACGGATTTCGATTTTTAGAAATAACAGGAATCAAAAAAGCAGTTCCTTTAAATAAAATTAAAGGCTTGGTGATTAGCTCGGTAGACACTATGACTTCTGATTATCAAAGCTCAAATCCTTCAGTAAATAAATTGTGGCAAAATATTGTCTGGTCTACAAGAGGCAATTTTTTATATATTCCAACTGATACACCAGCCAGGAATGAGCGTATGGGATGGAGTGGGGATATCAACGTTTTTTCACGTACGGCAACCTATCTCACCAATGCGGCTCCATTTTTTAAACGTCATATGCTTGCCATGCGCGATCTTCAGCACGAAGGCCGATTTACCGACACAGCTCCTGTGGTGGGTGCCTTTGGAGGTATTCTGTGGGGAAGTGCCGGAATTACTGTCCCTTGGGAATCTTATCAGCAGTATGGTGATATAGCAATGCTTTCAGAGCATTATCCGGCCATGAAAAAATACATGAGTTTTCTCAGTACCAGAAAAGATCCCAATACAGGAGCAATAATTGAAGGCCCGCTGGGAGACTGGCTTAGCCCCGAGAATAGTAAAACGGATTATAGTCTCATTTGGGATGCCTATTATATTTATGATTTGGAAATTATGTCTAAAGTGGCCAAAATACTTAATGAGAAAGAGGACGAAACCTTTTATAGTTCTCAATACCAAAAGCATAAAAAACTGTTTAATGAAATTCATATCGATCCACAGAATGCCAAAACAATCCATAACGGAGCTGATAGTTACAGTGACTGGCCGGCAATTCCTGAGAATAAGAAAATGAAAAAAGGAGCCTACAGTGACTCACAGGCTTCTTATGCTATTCCTTTGGCTTTTGGTGTATTTGAAAAACAGTATCAGCAGATGGCTCTGGATAACCTGGTAGCAACAGTGGAAAGAAAAAATGAAGATGATCTTGGGGTTTTACGACCTGAATATTCATTGATGACTGGTTTTATTGGCACTGCTTCTATAAGTAATGCTTTGTCATTATATGGAAAAGACCAGCAGGCATATCGCCTTTTACAACAAAAGAGTTATCCTTCCTGGCTGTATTCTGTTGAGAATGGTGCAACAACTATATGGGAGAGACTTAACTCTTATACCCTTGAGAATGGATTTGGCGGTAATAATAATATGAACTCCTTCAATCATTATTCTTTTGGAGCCGTGGGTGCCTGGATGATTAATTACTCTTTGGGAATTGAACGAGATGAACCCGGATTTAAAAAGTTTATTCTTCAGCCAGTTGCAGATCCTGATGGAGCAATGACTTATGCAAAAGGATATTACAATTCGATGTATGGTAAAATTTATAGTGAATGGAAAACAGACGCTTATCAAACAGTATATACCTTTGAAGTTCCTGCCAATACTTCGGCAACCTTATTTTTAAAAGGAAAAAACATTGAAAAGGTAACAGAATCAGGCAATAAAATTAAGAAGGCCAAAGGAGTGACTTATTTGGGACAAAAAGACGATAAATTAATATTTGGCTTGGAATCGGGGATTTTTCAATTTACGGTAAAGAATTAAAAAAAGAAAGAGCTTCGTTTTTTAATGGTTTAGAAATGTTCAAGAATTGTTTTGTAAATCCGAATAGGATTACATGGAAATTTTATTGTTCTCTTGGCGGTATTTTCCAGGAGTAATACTCACTATTCGCCTGAATATTTTTGAAAAATGAGGTAAGTTCGAGAAACCGGTATCTAAGGCTATTTCAAGAAGACTCTTATTTGTTGTGGCAATGAGATATTGCGCCCTTTCTATTTTTTTTTCATGAATATAATTTAAAGGCCTCTGTCCGTTATGAAGCAGAAATTGTTTCGAAAAATAATCCTTGTTTTGATTTACTCTTTTGGCTAAATCTACCACAGTTAAATTCTCACCTAAATGAAGTTGGATATAACTCATGGTGTCCAAAATTTTTGAAGGCGTGTTTTGAGGCGTGTTTTGATTGAATTTTTCAGTATTCAGAAATCTGGAAATCAATAAAAGAAGTATCCCTTGATTTTCAAAGATGAGGTGCGGTTTGAGTTGATTGTTAAGGGATTGGTATTCTTTGTAATGAACTTCTTTTTCATACACCTTTGGATTGTCAGATCTGTTAATTCCTCTTCTGGGATTTTCTCGCAGCATTTGTTTGATAAGGACAATATCAGTTTGGGTCGCGGGCAATTTCATTACATTCCTATTGTGATTAAACAAAGAAATTCCATCGGGAGATTCCTCAAAAAACTGAATAAAATATTGACTCAAATAGTCCTCACAATTCAAATTGCAAATGGTAAAACTTGGAATAAGATACAAGTAACCAGGTTCTAAAATTAACTTATCGGAACTATGAGAGATCGATCCCATTCCTTCATCAATGTAGTATAGTCGGTAGTAAGGGCTAATTACATTATTAAAATTCCACTTTTTGTTAAGTTTTACATAATCAATGTTTAATAAGGTAAAGGAGTGTTTAAAAATGCTTTTTGACATAGTACTATTAAAATTAAGATAAAAAGATCGTTTTTGAATAATAAAAAATCGTTTTTGAATAATCAATTTAAAATGTGTATATTTTACATTTGTATTTAGCTATTAAAAATAGACCATTAAAAACTTATAATCAAATCCTGATATAAAATAGCTGTAATAAAAAAACTTGGAGGCTCTATTTAATATAAATAGGGACTTAAATAAACTGATAAAATCGGAAATGTATAAATTAGTATTCAAATTATGAAAAGAAGAGATGCTTTAAAATTAGGGATGTCAGCCCTTACAGGACTTTACTTATCTCCTTTATTGGGACATTCCTATATCCTTAGCGCTCCCGCTTTCAAAGGTGTTTTTGAGCCTACTTGGGATTCTTTAAGCAAATACCAGGTTCCAGATTGGTTTCGTGATGCTAAATTTGGAATGTGGGCACACTGGGGCCCTCAATGCGAACCAGAAGCTGGAGATTGGTATGCTCGTGGGATGTATCAGGAAGATTCCTGGCAGTATAAGATACACTTGAAAAAATATGGACATCCCTCTAAGTTTGGTTTTAAAGATGTAATTAATGTTTGGAAAGCTGATAAGTGGGATCCCGACGAACTGGTAAATTTATACAAAGATTCCGGAGCCAAATATTTTATGGCAATGGCCAATCATCATGACAATTTAGATCTTTACAATAGTAAATATCAGCCCAATTGGAATTCCACCAAAATGGGGCCTAAAAAAGATATTATAGCTGGTTGGGAAAAAGCAACCCGCAAAGCAGGACTTCCTTTTGCCGTTAGTGTTCACGCCGCCCATGCCTGGAATTGGTTTGATACTTCTAAGGGCGCTGATAAAAAAGGCACCTTAACAGGAGTTCCTTATGATGGTGTTTTAACAAAAGCAGATGGAGCAGGGACTTGGTGGGAAGGTTTAGATCCGCAAGAATTGTATGCGCAAAATCATCCCCTGAGTGAGAAAGAGTCAGGTAATTCATCAGTACATAGTCAATGGGACTGGGGTGATGGGGCTTCAATACCAACAGCTGATTATTGTGAAAAATTTCACGACAGAACTATTGATTTAATTGACAAATACAATCCTGATTTGGTTTATTTTGATGATACAGCGCTCCCTCTTTGGCCAATCAGTGATGCAGGTTTACGTATTGCGGCACATTTATACAATAAAAGCCTTGAAAAGAATAAAACAGTTCAAACGGTTGTAACGGGTAAAATTTTGGACAAACAACAGCGCAAAGCTATGGTTTGGGATATTGAAAAAGGACAAAGTAACAATATAGAGCCCTTGCCATGGCAAACGGATACTTGCATTGGCGAATGGCATTATAATCGAGATGTTTATAATGATAAACGTTATAAAACGGCTAAAACTGTTATTCATACATTAATTGATGTGGTAAGCAAGAACGGGAATCTAATGTTGAACATTCCTGTAAGAGGAGATGGAAGTATTGACGAATTAGAACGACAAATTGTTAATGAAGTTGGGGTTTGGATGAAACTAAATAGTAAAAGTATTTATGGTACCCGACCATGGAAAATTTTTGGAGAGGGCCCGCAGCAAGAGAGTGCAGGGGCATTGACTGCTCAGGGGTTTAACGAAGGAAAAGGAAAGCCTTATACTTCAGAAGATATTCGTTTTGCACAAAAAGATAAGATACTTTATGCAACGGTGATGGCCTGGCCAGAAAGTGGCACTGCCATTATTAAAAGTTTAGGAAAACAATCGCCTTACCATACCGCTACAATAAAGGAAATCAAACTTGTTAGTACTGGTCAAAAATTGAAATTCAAACAGCATTCAAGTACTCTTGAAGTCTATTTTCCAGATCAAAAACCAGAAGTTTCTTATGCAAATGCATTGGAAATTATATCTTAGTAAAAATTGTATTTTAATTAATGGCAAGAATATAATGCAAAGCTAAAATGATTGCAATTTTCTTGAGAAGGGTAATTTTGACTTAAAGCTTACTTAAGGATGAGGAAAATGATAAATCATTTTCTATTTATTATATTTCTAATTGCGTCTGCACTTCAGACGCAATTAGAAAAGTTTTTTATTATTACTGTTGTCTATTGGATTAAATCGATTACCTGTTTACCAAAATCTGAAAAGTTATCTTTTTCTTCCTTATGACTTTGATGGCTTATCATTCTAAGGGCAACAATATTATTTATTGGATCAACAATAATGTAATTACCTAAATATCCGTCGGCACGATAGGTTACCTTGCCGCTAAATTGTCTTTTACGAAGACGTAATCCCGATGTTAGATTCTTAGCAATATCCTGATAAGGGTTATCGCCGAAAACCGATCTGAGTTTTATCAAATACTCCTCATTAGAATTGTAAACTCCTTTCATTTTAGTAGCTTTTTTGATGAAGTCTTTTGATATATTATTTTTTTTTAATTCGGTGATAATTTGCTCATCAACAATTGAGATTGTGTTTTCATAATCAATCCACCATAACATTGAGTAGCCTTGATACTGAGCTGATGGTTTTACAACTTCATTGATATGCTCTTGAGAAATAATCACATTATTATTGTATTTTCCTTTGTTTGCCAGTAAGAGCCCCAATTTAATCATATCTTTCGGCTTAATTTGGCATCCAGACATAACGTGAGGATTTCCTTTCTGGTCCAAAGTCCAGCTATAATCGGTAATCTCCAGATTTTTAAAAAGTCTCTCCCCTATATATTGATCCATACGTTTACCGGTTATTTTTTCGATTACACCGGCCATAAGATTTAAAGATTTATTATTGTATTCCCAAACTTCCCCCGGTTTTTTTGAAAGTTCGGCGGCAAGGGCCAATTGTACAAAATCTGCACTAGGATAGATTTCTACAGACGCACTGGGATTGTTTTGCATACCTGAGGTCATATTAACCAAATGACGTATGGTAACAAACTGTTTTTGACCTTGCATCCATTCAGGGTAATATTTGGCTATTGGAGTATCCAGAGTTTCAATCAATTGATCGCTAAGCATACACGCCACTGCCAGGCCTACTATACTTTTGGTGCAGGACATGCCTTCAATTTTCGTGTCTGGCTTTCCAATGCCGAAATATTTTTCAACAACCAATTCATTGTCTTTATAGATGATAACAGCTTCTGAGTTTGTCTTATCAGCCTTTGCTAAAAGTGCTTCGAGTTTATTTTTGTTGATATTTTGTCCATAGGTATGAACTACTAGCATTCCCAGGATTGCTATTAAAGCTTTTTTACGCATTTCTTTTTTTTTAATTAATATTCCACTTATTTGATTGAATTATAATTGTATTCAATTCAGAATTGGTTTATAAACATCTCAAATATTTTAATGGCAAAGAAAGTAAATGGTTCGCTTTTGAAATTGTAAAAATGGAAACAGCATTAAATAAAAAGCCACACATTTTCTTTTTCTGTATCTACATTTTTGAAGAAAAATTTCGGGTTGTTATGGGTCAAGTCCTGAAAATCTTTAATAAAATGCGATTGATCATAGAATAGGTTATCACACGATAATTCGGTTAAGTTTTTTGCTTTGTTTTTTTCCATAATTGATCTTCTGAATCGATGTATTTTTCGATATTCAGAGGGAGATTTTCCAACATTTTTTTGAAATATTTTACTGAGATACTGTCTTGAAATTTTATACTTGTTTGCCAGTTCAGTTATTTTGGCATCCGCTTCTATATCCTGGATTAATTCCTCAGCCAATGAAACATCTTTTTCTCTGAATTTAGATAACCAGTAAAGTTCAAGAGTTTCAATCTGTTTTTGCCTGTTGGTGATATTGAAAATTTTCTCCATTTCCGGTTTAAAATCAGTATAGGGATCGAACTCAATTTTCCTAGTATGATCTTTAGAATAAAAAAAATCTACGTTTTCGATAAAAGAATTCAAACCCAGCGGCTTAAAATATATGGTAATCTCATTGATGAGTTTCAGATAGGATATTTCGATTGGAGTATTATAGCGGTAGATGATGTTAGAAACAATATTATTTTCCTGTGAAGGAGTAATTATCATCATTCCATCTCTATGGGTCAAAGCAATATTCTGCGCAATAGCAATAATAACATAATTATTAGGGAATGTGCGATAGATTAAAGGATCAGACGTAGAATCTTCCACAATAAAATAAAACCCTTCGATATACTTTTGGAGCAGCGTATTTTTTGGTTTGTAAAATTCTAAATTCATTTTAATAATTCATTTTATACAATTTGAAAATCGTATCATATTTTTTAAGATAAATTAAAAAAAAATGTTTTTACTTTTTTACATTTATTTTGTCTTGAAAGAATTAAGAGTTTATTACATTCTGGACCAGACATTAAGTTCTATATATACAATGGCAGAAATTATTACTATTTCCAATAAGAAGTATGTCAAATCTAGATTTGTAATTTGGTTATAATTTGCAAATAAAAATCCCAGGGTCAACAAAGAATAAAGTAAATTAGCAAAGCTTATTATTTTTATAAAAAATTTCCATTTTCCTTTTAGAAATAAAAAGCAAATCGCTGAATAAAGGCAAAAACAGGCTGCTATTGAGAAAAGCAAAGCAATATTAGTTTTAGGCATACCAAAATAGTAAGTAAGATTTTTTAATATTACAAACAATAATAGAGCAGTAAGAAAGGCTCCAATACTGTCAATTAAAAAAAGTAACTTAGGCTTTTTTACTAATTTAGTTGTCAATTTTTCCAGAAGTCTATTCACTTTCTATTATAATTCTTTTACTAATTTTTACATTTTAGAACTTCGCCTGTTTTTGATCAATTACAAATAGGATTTTATCATTACCTCAAAAAGAACTAGTTGTTAATTGGTAAATTTATTACAATAAAGTAAAAAATAAAAATAGTAAGTTTATTTTTCTAGTAAGATTGGGCATTCAAAATGTTTTTAAGATGGATAAACCATCAAACATTTTTAGCTTTTAGTTCAATAAATTAAATTATAGGTTTGTTTATTATTATAAAATAATAAAAGTTCCTTATATATTGCTTAAGAACCGGGAACTAGAAGTGATGATTACCGCCAGATTAAGTCTTCTTCGATAAATACGTCATCCAAAATTGTAACAAAGAATGCTTACACACTTTTGATGACTTTTATGAACGGTGGGGACCAATAAAGGTTTAGTTTAGTTAATTGTAAAGGGGAATAGTTGTAAAGCTATTCCCCTTTTTTGTTTCTCTTTATTTTTGAATAGTTCTCAACGCTTTTTTTATAATATAAGCCGTTTCTTTAGAAGGGCTTTTTTCCTTCCATTCAGCACAAATGCCCAGTACAAATTCTGGTTTGGTCTTACTGGCGTCGTTGAGCCAGTTGGCGACACTGTTTTGAACATATTTTGAAGGGTCAGATTTTAAAGGTTCTAAAATAGGCAAACCTAGTTCTGGATTTTTTTTTAATTCTTCGATATGTTCACTCCAAACACCTCTTGGCCGGGTGGCTTCACTGGCAAAGCGCCTGATATTTTCATCTGGATTCTTGGCCCAATTTGAGAGGATTGTCAAACCCCGATCAAGATTTTTGATTAAGGCAGATCGAACGGCCAGCCAGCATATTTCTCTAACCCCGAAATGTTTGTCTGCAGCAAAAGGCTGAATTTGGATTAATATTTCTTCAATCGATAGTTTGGCATTTCTGCCAATAGCATAAGTAGCCCAACAGCGAACCAAATCTGATGGATGTAATTTTATTAATTCTAAAATTTCATCATCATTTTCTTGTTTGGCCAATTCCATAAGAGAATTTCCGATGGTTTCATTTATGGTGTTGACTGTCTGTTTTGCCAAAGAGTCAATGCTCTTGAGAATAGGTTTTAAATAAAGAGTACGTTTGAATTCTTGAAGTAGATTTTCAAGTAGTAGTTTTTGATCTACGGCAAGCCATTCTACTAAATTAGCTGTTTCAATTTCTCCCTTGTTTAACTGAGCTAATATTGAACCAGGAATATCTTTTACCGAGCGTGATCCTTTTCGTTTTATTTCAGACATAATGGTAGTTATTTGACAATGTCAGGTCTTTTTAATTTGATTATTTTTGTAAAGGTTTAAAATAGATTCAACATGGACAATACCGCACAAAATTGTCGCATAGGGATAAAAAAGTCACTATTATGAAAATACAGGAGAAAGCAGCCGAAAATAAAGTTTGTCCGTTAGAAATTGCAGTAAATACAATCAGCGGAAAATGGAAGATTCCCATTGTCTGGCAGATTAACGAAGGAAAGAAACGTCCCAGTGAATTTTTGCGCGGTATTGCTAAAGTAGACAGACGTGTTTTGAATCAGCAGCTAAAGGAAATGGAGCAAGACGGCATTCTGACTAAAGAATCTTTCAACGAACTTCCTCCCAGAGTAGAATATTCACTTACTGAAACTGGGAGAAAACTAGTAGATGTCTTATGGTTGCTAAACGACTGGGGGAAATTATTGGTAAAACAAGAAGTTTAGGGATTTATGATCTTCATGTTAAAATCAGGTATTCTGATAAAACAAAGCTCAATTAGATGTTGCCACGAAACTAAAACGTCATTATTTTGAATTTAAACACTGTTTAAATAATTGATAACGGGCAAGGTGTCTGGCCTACAATAAGTTTGGAAGACCGTATTGCCTTGTTGCAGAAATTTGTACGTCTGATAATCCAGTAGTGTGAACCTGTTATTATTGCCAATTATCTGTTCTAAATGGAGGTGTGGGCAAACCACTTGTATTGTAAAGCATGATTTTTCCTGGTGCATCAGCCCACAAATAACGGACTTCTATAGGATTTGAAACTTCAGAACTCGTTAGTTTTATTGTCTTTAAATCGGCTTGTAAAAAAGCATTTGCTGGATAGAATTTTTTATCGATTCCGGCAATCATAAAACCGTTTATGTTCGATTTTGCAGATTCGGTAGCGAAAGTTCCTCCTTTAAATGTTACCGTAATCGAATTTTGGTCAGCTTTATAGCTCTCAAAAACAGGTGCTGAGGCTGGAACTTCTTTTTCTCCATAAGCAATATTTTGCGCAATTAAAGCCATTCTTTTTCCAACAACTTGTTTGTAAATGGGATGGATGTTATCATTTTCACCCACATCAATTAATACAGCCATTCCTGTGTTTTTCAAATTCAATGCTTTTGCTTGTGACTCACGAAGTGTAATCCAGCGGTTATTTTGGTTATCATAATTTGGCAATTGTGCAAAAATAAACGGAAGGTCCGATTTCCAATTTTTTCTCCAATCAGTAATCATTTCTTGAAACATCGTTGCATATTCTTTTGCGTTTTTAGAATTTGCTTCGCCTTGGTACCAAATAATTCCTTTGATTTTTATTCCGAAGAAAGGCGTGACCATTCCGTTGTAAAGCGATGTAGCATATTTCGTCGGATGCTGTCTCTCAGGAACTTCCTCGATATCTTTTGTTCCCACTTCATAACGCCATTGTCCCGCCAGGGAAAGTTTTTGCGAAGCTGTTTTTAAATTTAAAGAAGAATCATCTCCACGAAAACCTCCGATGTCTCCTGTATTTTTTACACGAATTGTGATGATATTTTTTCCAGCCACCAAAACCGTTTTTGGAACCTTGTAAAAGCGGTCTAAGTCTTTTTGAGTGCTTTCGCCAACTTTAATTCCATTGATGTAAGTAATGTCTTCATTATCAACACGACCGATGCTTAAAATGATGTCGTCTGAAGCTAGATCTTTTGCAGTCAAATCAAAACTTCTGCTTACCCAAATCACACCATCATTAGGTGTTACTTTAGCTTTGCTCCAATAGACAGGAAGATTAATTGGTTTCCAAGAGGAAGTGTTGTATGTTTTTTCGTGCCATTTTTCTTGTGTTCCAACATCAAGTCGATCAGCTTTTTCTTCCCAAGCTTTAAATTGATTTTTGTATGTTTCTACGATATCAGCAAAATTCATTGTTTTCATTTTGTCAATGACTTTCCTTGCTGAAGCATGTTTTCCCATCAAATCTTCGCTCATCCAAGCTTCAATATTGGTACCTCCCCAAGATGAATTTATCAAACCTATTGGCACATTGTATTTAAGGAATAATTCTCTTCCAAAGAAATAAGCCACTGCCGAAAAACCTTCACCGCTTTTAGGCGAGCATGTTTCCCATTGGCCTTTTTCAATGTCGTTTTGCGGCGTTCCAGCCATTGTTCTTGAAACCTGAAGCAGTTTTATTTTTTGGTAGTTCGCTTTTGATAATTCTTCTTTTCCGTTTAAAGCATCTTCCAGTTTCCAGCCCATATTAGATTGACCGGAACAAAACCAAACGTCTCCAATATATATGTCTTTAAAAATAACCGTGTTATCTTCTGAAATCTTCATTTCAAAAGGGCCGCCAGCTTTTTCTGCCGGGAAATCAATAGACCATTCACCTTTTTGGTTGGCTTTTGTCTCCAGATTTCTATTATTAAAACTCACTTTGACTGTTTTTCCCCTATCAGCCCAACCATAAATTGTGATTGTAGCTTCGCGTTGCAAGACCATATGGTCTGAGAAAAACTTTGGTAGTGAAACTTTTGCAAAAGCTCCTGTAAAAATCGCTAAAAAGACTAAGGAAAATATACGTTTCATAAACAATAGGAATAAATAAGTGTGGTAAATGTATATAATTAAAATTGGTTAACCAAAAAATAAATTGCGATTTTTGTAATTTTAATTAATAATAATTGCTTTGTCCGTAATTATACAGCTAAAACGTTGATGAATATTTAGAGGGGGTAAAAGGTTGAATTTTAAGTTTGACTTGTAGAAAACAAAACAGGAGTCCTATCTGCTGATAGACTCCTGTTTATTGGTACGTTACACATCCATTGTGCAAAGTTGCATCGCTTTTGGGAAGTGGAAAATGGTTTTACCGTCTGAATGCAGTATAATTGTACCTTTATAAAACAAAAATACATATAAATATTAGTTTTAGTATGAAAAGTCTGTTAATAATTATTGAAAAAACGATATAGTTTGCATTATTTTCTATTTTTTAATTGCGAAAACGTTTTAGTTTTAATGTTAAAAGCTAACATATTTCAAATTATAAGGTTTGTATTTAACCTTTTACTTGATTTATAATTAGTATAATTGTGTTTAAATTTTATTATATGTAAAAAATGAGTTAATATTTGCTAATATAAAAAAATGCGTATATTTGGTCAACCAATTTATAATTACAAATGCAAGAATTTAGTTTAAATAGTTTTAAATCTCCGGAAGAAGAGCAAGTCATTCAAAAGTTGAAGGAATTAATTACTTCACAAAAGCTGAAACCTGGTGACCGATTGCCTTCAGAGCGAAAATTATCTGAAGAATTCGGTGTGAGCAGAGGCAACGTAAGAGAAGTGATTCAGAAATTAGAATTTTATGGATTACTGAAAACATTGCCACAAAGCGGAACTTTTGTTGCAAATCTGGGAGTTCCAGCGCTAAGCGGAATGATTACAGATATTTTGCAATTAAAAAAACCTGATTTTAAGTCATTAGTCGAAAGCAGGATTATGTTGGAAATGCAAGTTGTGGCTTTAGCTTCTGAGAGAAGAACTGAAGCGCAACTAAAAAATATTGAAGAAGCATTAATCGCTTATAAGAATAAAGTGGAACAAAATGAAAGTGCCGTTGAAGAAGATTTAATGTTTCACTTGAAAATTTCTGAAGCCAGTGGAAATCCTGTGCTGAATACCTTGATGTTAATCATCACTCCGGAAATTATTACAAATTTTGAAAAATACCATGTTTGTAAAAATTCAATGAATGGAGAAAATATTATAGAACACCAACAAATTTATGAAGCTATAAGAGAAAAAAATCCTGAAAAAGCCAAACGTGAATTGCAATTTCATTTTAAGACGTTATATGAGTATTGCAATAAAACAGAAACTTTAATGAATATCAACGAAAGCATTTTTTAAAAGTTTCTTCAAAAATAATAGACGGTTATGACCATTGTGTGAAGTTGCATCGCTTGGGGAAGTGGATTTTACTACGCATTTAAGTCAAGATTAAATATCTGATTTTCAGATCTTATTTATGAAAAAGCATCATCGGCCATAAGCCGGTCAGGATGCTCTATATCTTAATGTTACTGATTGTAAGCTTATATCTTTATGAAATTAAAAAACTTTATTTTACTCTCGGCTTTGATGCTGACCTCTTTTGTTTTTGCGCAAGAGAAATATACTTTAACAGGAACAGTCATTGCAGATTTTGATAAATTATCATTGCCTGGCGCAAATGTCACTGTTCTGGGTTCAAAAACTACAATAATCACAGATACCGAAGGTAAATTTTCTATTCCTGTAAACAAAAACAGCTCAATTCAAGTTTCTTTTGTGGGAATGAAAACCAGAGTTGTATTCGTTAACGGCCAACAAAATATCACAATTTCTCTTGTTGAAGACAGCAAAAATCTTGACGAAGTTGTGGTTGTTGGATACGGAACTCAAAAAAAATCTTCCATTACAGGATCAGTTTCCAAATTAGAAAATACAAATCTTGACGAAATTCCGGTTTCTCGTGTAGATAAAGCTTTGCAAGGAAGAATTGCTGGTCTGCAAATTCAGAATACAACTTCTGAAGTTGGTGAAGCGCCACAAATCAGGATCCGGGGAATGGGCTCGATTTCTGCAAGTAGTGATCCATTGGTTGTGGTTGATGGTTTTCCGATTTCAAATGGTCTGGAGTTCATAAATCCAAGCACAATTGAATCTATAGAGGTTTTAAAAGATGCAAGTTCAACAGCAATTTATGGTTCTCGTGGAGCAAATGGTGTTATTTTAGTGACTACTAAATCAGGTTCTGAAACAAAAACTTTATATCAATTTAAATCATTCTTTGGGGTAAAATCGGTTTATGAAAAAATCGATATGTATGATACTTATCAGTACACGGACATGTTGCGAAGAGAGCGTCAACTGCAAGAAAATTATACGGCAGGTTTAATTGGGGCAGCTCCGGCTACAGTAGGTTATACTTCTCGTGAAAAAGGGATGCGTCAGGTAGCAAATCATTCTGGTGGTGGTACTGATTGGCAAGATGAAGGCATTAGAAATTTTGCAACCATAAAAAACTATGAACTCAATGTTTCTGGTGGTGGAAAAAATGCAACATATTATATTTCAGGTCAATATATTGAAGATGAAGGTTTGATGAAAGACAATTTCCTGAAGCGTGTTAATTTTCAAACCCGCGTAAAAGCTAAATTAAGTGATAAACTTACTTTGGACGTGAATTTAAGACCCTCTTATAGTTTTAAAAGAAGATCTACAATTTCTTATTCAGATTTGACCCGTTCTTTAAGTTTTATGCCTTCAAAACACAATGAATATACTTCTGCGTTGACAGGTTATCCTGTTGGTGAGTACGCACACGGAAGACATTTTAATAACGTAAATTTTAATTACGTAGATGAGAATGGTGTACAGCAAAACTTCACCACTTCGCTTTGGGGCACGAATAACAATAGCCCGATTTCAAGAATGGAAAACGAAGAAAGGTACATTCACGATTACAGAATGCTGACCAATTTTGCATTAGAATATAAAATCAATAAACATCTTACTTTTAAGACTTCTGGTGGCGTAAATCTGGATTATTCAAATTATGAGCGTTTTAGAAATTCACAAGCGGATCAAACCGGACAAGCAATCGGAGAAGATGACAGTAATTTAAAAGCAGATCTTCTTACAGAAAACACTTTAAATTATAAATGGAAAGGTAAAAATCACAGCATTGACGCCTTGGGGGGAATTACATACCAAAAAACAAATATTAAAGGAACCGGAATTTATGGAACGCAGTTTCCTTCAGATTATATTGGAACTTTAAACGGAGCCAACGTAATTGACGCCAACGAAACATTTACAAGAAAAGAACAAATTGGTTTACTTTCTTTTCTGGCAAGGGTAAATTATTCTTATAAAGATAAATATTTGCTTTCGATTGCAGCACGTGCTGACGGTTCATCCTTGTTCGGACCAGATAATAAATACGGAATTTTCCCTTCTGCTTCTGTGGGATGGAATGTGGGCGAAGAAAATTTCTGGAAACAAAACATCCAATGGGTAAATAGGTTTAAATTGAGAACAAGTTTCGGAATTACCGGAAATAATGATATTACCAATTATTCTTTTACGAATTTATTATATTCTTCAAATTATTCTTTAGGTCAGGGTGCTGGAAGCGTGACTTCCGGACTTGGTGAAACGGGTGATGTGCTTGGGAATCCGGAAATCGGTTGGGAGCAGACCCTAGAGTATGATTCAGGTGCTGACTTGAGTTTCTTCGGAAACAAATTAAACGCTACAGTTGACTATTATTATTCCATTACAGATAAATTGTTACTGCAACAAAACGTGTCTTATATCACAGGGCACAATCAATTTTTCAACAACATCGGAAAAATCCAAAATAAAGGTTTTGAGGTAGAAATTTCAGGAAATCTTCGTGCCAAAGACTTCACCTGGAAACCTGCATTTAATATTTCGTTTAATCAAAACAAGTTGATTTCTCTTGGGGGTGAAGCGCAATTCGTTAGTCAGGGTGAAAGAAACGAAGAATATATTGCCAAGGTCGGCCAGGAGGCAGTTCAATTTTATGGTTATAAAATGATTGGAGTTTGGCAGAACGCTAATGAATTGGCAAACAATCCACACTCTGCGGATGATGCTGTTGGAGGTATTCGAGTGGCTGATATCAACGGTGACGGAGTTATCAATGCTTCAGACAGAACAACTTTAGGCAGCCCATTCCCGGATTTTACCTGGGGGTTTTATAATGCTATCACTTTCAAAAGTTTTGATATGAATTTCCTAATTCAGGGTTCTGTTGGGGGTGAGGTTTTCTTTGGGGATGGTTACTATAATGAGATGCGTTATTTATACAAAGATTTTGCCCAGGACAGATGGTTCAGCGAAGGTGTTCCGGCTTCAAAGCCTCGTGAAAATAATGGTAGAGCTTGGCAAAACACTTCTTATTTAGTTCAGGATGCAACTTATATGTCATTAAGAAATGTGACTTTAGGTTTCTCTGCTCCAGAAGTTTTTACAAGTAAATTAGGAATTACAAAAGCAAGATTTTATTTGTCTGGAGAGAATCTGCTTTTTGTAAAATCATCAGGATTCTTCGGATTAAATCCAGAAGGAATTACAAATTCAGGCGTTTACAGCTCGCCATTGATCTCAGGTTATCAAAGAGGTGCTTTCCCTGTTCAACGAACAATTTCTTTCGGAATTGACATTAATTTCTAAAAAAATATAAAAGGTTATGAAAAAATATAATTGGTCTGTCAAAAGCTTAAAAGTTTTAATATTAAGTACGGCATTTCTTTTTGCAAGCTGTGATGAGACACTTGATTTGCAACCCATTTCAGAAATTAGTGTAGGGGAATTTTACACTACTGCGGCAGAAGTGAACCTGGCAGTAATCTCTATTTACAATAGCCTTTACGGAATGCAGAATAGAGAATGGCTTTTGACAGAAATCCGTTCTGATAATACCTATATGAATCCAAATTCAACTGAAACTAAAGATTTGGCCGTTAGAGAAGTGGATCGTTTTGTGCAAAGTTCACAAAATGTTTATCTCCAGGAATATTGGAAAGCGTGTTATAAAACGATCAATCTTTCAAATGTTGTTTTGCAGAATTTAAATGTAGTTTCTGACCAGGCACAAAGAAATCAATATGAAGGAGAAGCACGTTTTTTAAGAGCGCACGCTTACTTTAATTTGGTGCGTCTTTGGGGTGGGGTTTTCATAATTGAAACTCCTGTTTCAGGAAAGCAAGCCAAAACAATGGACAGAAGTCCGCAAAGCGAAGTATATGAATTTATTGCAAATGACCTGCGTTTAGCATCAGAAATGTTGCCTCCAACGCAAGGTGGCGCAAACCTTGGAAGAGTTACTTCTGACGCGGCAAAAACATTACTTGGAAAAGTATTGCTTACTTCAGGTGATAAGGCAAATTTAAGTGAAGCAGTAACTGTTCTAACAGAAGTTGTTAGTGGTAATTTCAGTTTGCAGCCAACATACGGAGCAGTTTTCAATATTGGAAATGAATACAATAACGAAATCATGTTTGCAGTTCGTTACCAATCAGGAAGCGTTGGTTTAGGTTCGCCGCATCCCAACTTTTTCGCGCCTTTGCAAAGCGATAATTATGTGGTTTTTGGAAACGGCGATGGTTTGAATGTGCCAACAGATAATATGTCGCAGGCTTACACAGCTGGCGATCCACGAAAAGCAGCTTCTATGGCTGACACCTGGTTAGGTTTCAACGGTGCAGTTAAGGCAGATAAGCATGTTACAAAATACAATTCGACATTTAACGCAGTTGATGATGGTGGAAACGACTGGATTATCCTTCGTTATGCTGATGCTTTGCTTTTGCTCTCAGAAGCAATTAATGAGCAAAGTGGCCCAAATTCAGAAGCTTTAAGTTACCTGAATAAGGTTAGAACGCGCTCACTTGGTGCGAGTGCTGGTTTAAAATTGGCAGATCTTTCGACTTATTTCAATTTTAAAATTGCTCTGGAAAACGAAAGAAGGGTAGAGTTTGCTTTTGAAAATCACCGTTGGTTTGATTTGGTCAGAACCGGCAGGGCAGAAGTGGTGATGACACAGCATTTTGCTACTGAATTTCAATATAATGATCCGGCGCATCCTTCTTTAAACACAGGTCCGTTACAACATTACCAAATTTTATTGCCGATTCCGCAATATGAAATCGACCTGAACCCGAAGATTGCACAAAACACAGGATATTAATTTTAAGTATATGAAAAGTTTAAAATATTCACTAACAGCTTACTTGTGTTTGCTTTTTTTAGCCAATGCCAATGCCTTGGAAATAAAAGTTTCAAACAGGGAGGAATTGACAGAAGCTATTTCAAAAGTAAAACCGGGAGACAGAATCGTAATGTCAAATGGAATCTGGAAAGACACGGTAATTGATTTTAATGCAAAAGGAGTTTCAAAAGATTCCATTTTTCTCGAAGCGGAAACAGCAGGAAAAGTAATTCTTTCGGGCAATTCTTCCTTGAAATTATCAGGCGATTATCTAGTTGCAAAAGGGCTTTGGTTCAAAGATGGTTACAGCAAGTTTGTAATCTCTTTTATGAACAAAAGCAAAGTGGCCAATAATTCAAGAGTAACCAATTGCGCCATCACAGATTTTAATCCTCAAATAAAGACAGAATCAAACCATTGGGTGGAGTTATGGGGGAAAAACAATCGTTTTGATAACAATTATATCGCTGGAAAAACAAACGAGGGATGCACTTTGGTAGTTTGGTTAAAAGGCGAAGAAAATCATCACAATAACCACAGAATTGACCACAATTATTTCGGAGAACGTTCTCCTTTAGGTTCAAATGGTGGTGAAACAATCCGAATTGGAACAAGCCATAATTCTATGTTTCAGTCCAATACAATTGTGGAGTGGAACAAGTTTGAAAAATGCAATGGCGAAGTAGAAATCATTTCGAACAAATCGTGCAATAACATTTTTAGAAACAATTTATTCTTAGAATCTCAAGGTTCAATGGTTTTTCGTCATGGAAATGATTGCCTGGTTGAAAATAATGTTTTCCTTGGAAATAACCAGCCTTACACTGGCGGAGTTCGAATTATAAATGAAGGTCACACGGTAAAAAACAATTATTTCTGCGGTTTGACCGGACAAGATTTTAGAGGTTCGCTGGTAATGATGAACGGCGTTCCAAACAGTCCGCTGAATCGTTACAATCAGGTGAAAAATGCCAAGGTAATAAATAATGTGTTTTACAATTCCAGTTCGTTTCAATTAGGCGCCGGAAAAGACGAAGAACGTTCTTTGGCACCTATTAACTCTACGATTTATAACAATATTATTTACAATGAAAGCGATACAGAAGCGATAATTTTCTTTGATGAGATGAAAGGAATTGTATTTAAAAACAATATAATTGACAGTAAAAATTCAAAGAAAACAGAAGGCTTTACAGCAAAGAAATTATCGTGGAAAAAAGAAGGGGGAATTTTTATACCAAATGAAAAAAGCGACATTGATTTTTCTGTTTTTCCAAAGGTAATTGCAAATAAAACCGGAACTTCTTGGAATCCAAAGACATCCAAAGCTGCCATTTCAGAGCAAACTATTAATGTAGAACCAGGAATTGGAACTCTGGAAAAAGCAGTAAAAAAAGCAAAAGGAAAAACAAAATTGGTTTTGACATCCGGGAATTATCTTTTAGATCGTTCAGTTGTAATTTCTGATAACATTTCTTTTATAGGTGAAAATGCTGAAAAGACAATTATCAGCTTCAATCCAGCTGCTGAAAAAACCTCAAATTATTTGTTCAGAGTGGAATCCGGCGCAAGATTATCTTTTGAAAGTCTAAGCCTTACGGCAAAAAATACGGCAGCGGTAAAATACGCCATTGTTTCTCCTAAGGAAGATATTCCGGGTTCTTACAGCATTTTTGTGAATAAATCAATTATCTCGGATTTCACAAATGCAGAAGGCGGTTCTGTGATTAAAGCTTCAAAAGGAACCTTTGCAGATACTATTAAAATAAGCAATTCGATTTTGAGAAATAATTTCCGCGGCATCAACCTTTCTTCTGAAAAAGACGACATCGGGAAATACAATTCAGAGAATGTAATCCTGGAAAATACAGTTTTTATAGATTTCAACCAGTGGGTTTTGAATTATTACAGAGGTGGAAATGACGAATCGACTGTGGGGGGAAATCTAGTTGTAGACCATTGCATTTTTACCAAAACCGGAGCTACAGAAAAAGATTTGGTTTTTCAAAACAAAGGAATCGTGAACGTAAAAATTACCAACAGCGTTTTCTTTGACAATCCAAAATTGACAAGTCCAATTCGTCTGAACGGAAAAAACAACTCCATTAAAAATTCTGTAATCTACAGTTCAGGAGAAATGAAATTATCAGGAAAAGTTGTTTCAGAAAATATAATCGATAAAAATCCTTCGTATCAAGACGCTAAAAATTTTATACTAAAAGATAAATCGCCTTTAAAAGCGGCAGGTACAGATAAAAAAGACATTGGAATTTTAGTTGTTAAATAATTTTAAAAAAAATATATGAAAAGTACAATACTTAAAAATATTTACAAATCAATCTGCTTTGTTCTTGTAGTTGCAGTTTTTGCCTGCGATGCTAATGTAGAAGTAGATCAGACTTTTGAAGAAATATTGGCAGCACAACCAACAGTAATATCATTTGCTCCAGCCTCTGCACCCATCCAAAGTTTGGTAACCATTACGGGAACAAACTTAAATTTCGTAACTCACGCCTACATCGGCGCTATGGAAGCTGAAATTTATTCTCGTGAAAACCAGCATACTTTAATCATAAAAGTGCCAGCCAGCGCAACAGGTGGTATTATCAAATTGACAACAGATTCTAATAAGGAGGCTGCATCAGCAGAAAGTTTAGTTATCCTTTATCCTGTTCCGGAAATTAAATCTGATATTCCAATGATGTCAGCGGTAAACGAAGTTATTACAATTACGGGAAAAAATCTTCAAGTGGTAACCAGAGTGACTTTTGGAGCCGTTAATGGAATTATTGAACACCAGGATGAGCGAACTCTAATTGTGAAAACGCCAAACACAGGACCAAGTCCATTGGCTTTAACCTATAGCTACAATACAGTTTCGGGCGAAGTTACCCTTCCGTTAAAAGACAATTATACCATCGATATTCCAACTCCGGAAGTTTCCGGTTTTCCCAAAGCAGTCTTAAAAAACACGCAAGTTGTTATTGGAGGAACAGATATGAATTTAGTTACGGCAATTAGTTTTGGCGGAACTGCAATTGCAACTTTTGACGTAACGCCAACAAGCGTTTCATTCGCACCGCCAGCAAATTTGCCAACAGGGTTTTATGTAATCAATTTGATTTACGGCGGAGGACTAGTAGTTTCAAGTCCGCAAGTGGCATACATCAATCGTGATGTTCAAACGTATTTCAACTTTGAAACACAAGGAATGGAAGTAATTACTGCGGGTCAGGCTGCACAAATTACGGCGAACCAACTTAACGGAACAGTAGAACAGCCTCCGTTTCCAAGCAGTACAAGTTACCACCACTTAAAAATGAAGTCTCCAACAGATAACGGAAGCAGTATCGCATATATGAGATTCTCTCTTGCCACAAACACCACTTGGAAAACAGCATTTGACAACGGTGCTTTTAACAACAATCCGGTATTGCATTTTTGGTTCAATACAAACAATACCACGCCAACATTACGCTTGTACGCAACTGCTGCAGTAAGCAAAAAACTGGTTCATTATAATACAAATGGAAAATGGGTTTTAGTAGCTGTTCGTTTGAGAGAAATGTTTCCAACGGTTACAGCTTCTGATTTCGCAGGCGGAAACTACATGAGAATGAATTACTTGACAGATAATCAAGCCAATATTCCTTTAGAAGTGAACACAGATTGGTACATCATCACTGATGAAGTTTTGACAGGAATTGGAGCAGTGGATTTGACAAACTCCTTTAATTAAAAAATACAAGAATGAAAATTAAAACCATAAAAGCAATAGGACTTACAGCACTTTTTTTAGTGTTTGCAAATGCTGCTTTTGCCCAACAATATGAGCCTATTTTACTTTTGTCAAAATCTGAAGCAAAGAATATCAGTCAGCATTTAGGGGACTATAAAATCTTAGAGAAATCTTTTTCAAAAGTAAAAAAGGATGCTGATAAAGCATTGGAAAGTAAAATTGAAGTCCCAATTCCTGTAGATAATGGTGGTGGTTACACGCACGAAAAACACAAAAAAAATTACAGAGAATTGTATTATGCCGGATTGGCTTTTCAAGTTACCGGAGAAAAGAAATATGCCAAATTCGTTGAAGAAATGCTTTTGGAATATGCCAGGATTTATCCAGGTCTGCCACTGCATCCAAAGAGAAAAGCAGAGCAGAATTCTGGAAAATTATTCTGGCAGGGACTAAACGATTGCGTTTGGCTGGTTCACGGAATCCAGGCGTATGATTTGGTTAAAGAAAGCATCGATGCAAAAAATCGTGAAATTATAGAAAGAGATGTTTTCAGAAGTATGGTTGCATTTTTAAGCGAAAGCGAAGGCGGAAAGGATACCTTCAATAAAATCCACAATCATGGAACCTGGTCTGTAGCCGCAGTGGGAATGACAGGTTATGTTTTAGGTGATAAAGATATGGTGGAACGTGCATTGACCGGTTCTGCAAAAGACAAAAAAACAGGTTTTCTAAAACAAATTGATATGCTTTTTTCCCCTGACGGATATTATTCTGAAGGACCATATTACCAACGATATGCATTGCAGCCGTTTATGGTTTTTGCAGAAGCCATCAATAGAAATCAACCAGAACTGAAGATTTTTGAATATAGAAAGCAATTGCTTAAAAAAGCATTAAACACGGTTTTGCAATTGACCGATGCCAAGGGTTATTTCTTTCCGATAAATGATGCTTTGAAGGAGAAAAATTATATGACAGAAGAATTGGTTTTTGCCACAAATATTGTCTTTGAAAATTATAATGATCCTTCGGTTTTGCCCGTTATTCAACAGCAAAATGAAGTTTCAATTACAGGGGCGGGTTTAAAATCTGCAGAAGCTGTAAATGGAATGAAGAAGCAGGAATTTGTGAAAAATCCGTTGATTATTACAGACGGGCCAGAAGGAAAATCAGGCGGTTTGGCGCTTTTCAGAATGCATACAAAGAAAAAAGACGAACAGTTGACGGGCGTTTTTAAATTTGCTTCGCAAGGTATGGGTCATGGGCATTTTGATCGTTTGGGAATATTGCTTTTCAATAATGACAAAGAGATTTTGCAAGATTACGGCGCGGCTCGTTTCTTAAATGTAGAATCAAAAAGCGGTGGAAGATATTTGGATGAAAATAAGACCTGGGCACAAACTTCAGTTGCACATAATACGGTAATTGTTGATGAAAAATCACATTTCGATGGAGATTGGAAAGAAGCTGAAAAACAAGTACCAAAAACAATTTTCTCTGATATTTCATCTGCGGAAAAAATACAGATTGCAAGTGCCTTGGAAGTAAATGCCTATCCTGGAGTGGAAATGCAAAGAACAGTTGCTTTGATTGGAGCCGATACGCCTTTTATTGTCGATATCTTTTCTTTAAAATCAAAAGAAAACCATCAATACGACTTGAACTTTATGTTCAGCGGTCACGTTATGGAAACCGATTTTAAATACGAACCAACCTTGACAAGCCTTTCTCCATTAGGAAAAAATAATGGCTACCAACATTTATGGAAGTTGGCAGAAGCCAAGGCAAATCAAGGGATTTCAAAATTTACCTGGCTCAATGACAACCGTTTTTACACGATTTCAACTTTGACAGATGCTACCAATAGTTTGGTTGTGACAAGACTTGGAGCAAATGACCCAAATTTCAACTTGAGAAATGAATCGGGTTACATGCTAAGAACGAAAGACAAGAAAAATTACACATTTGTCAGCATTATTGAACCTCACGGAAGCTTTGATCCAAAACTAGAGTCAGTTCAGGACCCACATTCAAAAGTAGAAAGTATTCAAATTTTGAAACAGGATGATAATTACACAGCAGTTTTGGTGACTTTTAAAAATAAGAAATCATACACGTTGGCATTTTCAAATAAAGAAGCAAAACCAGATTCAAAACATAAGGTTTCCATTAACGGAAAAAATATGGAGTGGAAAGGAAATTACATATTAATTACAAATTAAAGACAAAATGAATATCAGAACAGAAGCATTTTATGTAGAAAACGAAAATCCATGGGAAGCAGTTTCCCAAGGTGTAAAAAGACAAATTACAGGTTATGATGTCAGTATTATGATGGTTAAAGTAGCCTTTGAAACAGGAGGAATCGGTCCCATTCACCAGCATTATCATTCACAGACTTCTTATGTAGTTTCAGGAAAATTTGAAGTGACAATTAATAACAAAAAGAAAATTCTTCAAACGGGAGACGCTTTTTACATTGAGCCAAACATTCTTCACGGAGCAATTTGTCTGGAAGCCGGGATGTTAATAGATGTTTTCAGCCCCATAAGAGAAGATTTTTTAATGTAATGCCTGCCTGCTGCAACAAATTGGAGTAAGTAATAAATCAATACTTAATAAACAAGATTTTGGAGCCATTGACGATCTCGGATCATCATGCAATTCTCCAACTATGGATGTGGGCTAATTTAAAGCCGGAAATATTGCAGAATATCCAAATCTCATGAAGAATGTTTTGAAACGAAATAGTAATCTGGCTTGAAAAAGCCTTTTAAAGTAAATTATGAAAGTAAAAGGATTAAGATGGTGGATCATTACCTTGATTGGTATTGCAACAATCATCAATTACATCGACCGTTCTGCATTATCGATTATGTGGCCGGCTATAAGCAAGGATTTGCAAATGGATGAAAAAGATTATGCTTTTGTCCTCAATTGCTTTATGATTGCTTATGCCGTGGGACAATCTTTATCGGGCAAGCTTTTTGACAAAATTGGTACGCGTCTTGGCTTTGTAATTGCTATTGGAGTTTGGTCGCTCTCTTCGTTATTTCATTTTGCTGTAAAAGGTGTAATGTCATTAACATTAGTAAGGGTGACACTCGGAATTTCTGAAGCCGGCAACTGGCCCGGGGCCGTAAAAAGTAACTCTGAATGGTTTCCTTTAAAAGAAAGGGCAATTGCACAAGGAATTTTTAATGCAGGAGCTTCTATTGGAAATGTAATTGCGCCACTTTTCATCGCTTACATGTTTGCAGGTTATGGATGGAAAACAACCTTTGTTGTTATTGGTGCTATGGGATTAATCTGGATTATTCCATGGTTAATTGTATATAAAAAACTTCCAAAAGACCATCCCTGGATTACTGAAGAAGAGAGAAGATTAATCTTAGACGGAAAAGCAGCAACATCAACAGTAGAAGAAAATCAAGTAAAAGGTAAATCAATATCAGAAATACTGTCTTTTAAAGAAAGTTGGGGTGTGATTGCTTGTCGCTTTTTTATGGAACCAATATGGTGGCTTTTTGTGGGGTGGATGCCTTTATATCTTCAAAAGACCTATGGTTTTGATGTAAAGCAAATAGGTCTTTTTGCCTGGGTTCCCTATGTTGGAGCAGCAATAGGAAGTTTAGCAGGTGGATGGTGTTCGGGAATGATTATAGCCAAAACACAATCGGTTGACAGAGGCAGAAAAATTGCAATTATCATCGGTGGAGCCATTATGTTTTTAGGATTATTGGCCACCATATTTTACGGAGACACACCGCTGAAATTTGTGGTAATAGTCTCTTTCGTATTGTTTGGATTTCAGTTTGCCATTGGAAATATTCAGACATTGCCTAGCGATTTGATGGATAAAAAATCAGTAGGAACATTAGCAGGTTTAGGTGGTTCAATTGGAGTTGTTTCTGTCATTTTAATGAATTTTCTCATCCCTGTAATTACTCAGGTATCCTACACTCCGGCATTTATTATCATCGCCGCATTTGTGCCGCTCGGAGTCTTTTCAGTTTTCGCATTAATCAAGAAAATACAGCCAGTAAAATAGTTAGAATATAAATAAACATTAAATAGAATCAAAATGAAATTAAAAGGAAAAACAGCCGTAGTAACAGGCGGAGCAAGAGATATTGGAAGAGAAGTGGCTATCAAATTAGCTAAAGAAGGTGCCAATGTTGTCGTAAATTATTATCTCAACCAAGAAGACGGGGACACGACTTTGAAATTAATAGAGCAAGCCGGTGGAAAGGCAATCATCGTGCAAGGTGATATGACAAAACAGGAAGATATCGATACCCTGGTAAGCGAATCTAAAAAAGCTTTTGGTAAAGAAGTACACGTTTTAGTAAACGTTGCCGGAGGACTGATTGCTCGAAAATCAATTGAAGAAATGGACGTAGATTTCTTTGACATGATGATTGACGTGAACTTCAAATCTGTTTTCCTGGTAACAAAAGCATTCAAGCCATTGATGAAATCAGGTGCTTCAATTATTAACTTCGCTTCTCAGGCGGGTCGTGATGGTGGCGGTCCTGGTGCTGCACTTTATGCTTCTGCAAAAGGTGCTGTGATGACGTATACAAGAGGCTTAGCAAAAGAATTTGGTCCTCAGGGGATCCGTGTAAATGCGCTTTGCCCAGGGATGATTGCAACAGCTTTCCACGATACTTTTACAAAACCGGAAGTTCGTACAAACGTTGCAAACGGAACACCTTTGAGAAGAGAAGGAAAAGCATCTGAGGTAGCTGATTTAGTAGCTTACCTGGCTTCTGAGGAGTCTTCTTTTTTGACAGGGAACAACATTGATATCAACGGTGGTTTGGCATTTAGTTAATAATCTTGAATAAAAGTAAATGAAAAAAGTAGTCACTTTTGGTGAAATACTAGCAAGGCTGACACCTCCGGGATTTAAAAAAATGTCCCAGACCAATCAGCTTGAAATTTATTATGGAGGGACCGAGACAAATGTTTCGGTTTCCCTTTCCATTTTAGGTTGTAATGCTCTTCACGTTAGCCGGGTTTCAGATGATTTCTTAGGCAAAGCTGCTATTTGCAATCTAAAGAGTAATGGGATCGATACTTCTTTTGTACAAAAGGGGGAAGAACCTTTAGGCCTTTATTTTGCAGAACCAGGAGCTGTTGTTCGCTCGGGAGTCATTGCTTACAACCGAAACCATTCGGCTTTCAGAGCTTTAAAACCAAATTCAATTCCGTGGGCTTCAATCTTCAAAGATGCCCATTGGTTTCACTGGACAGGAATTACGCCTGCTCATTGTGAGAATAATTTTCTGGCTTTAA
The DNA here is from genome assembly GCF_009664855.1 of Flavobacterium sp. SLB02. GTDB lineage: Bacteria > Bacteroidota > Bacteroidia > Flavobacteriales > Flavobacteriaceae > Flavobacterium. The sequence goes on along the minus strand of NZ_CP045928.1, from coordinate 2,316,278 downwards.
AAGAAGCTTTGATGGTTGCCCAAGAAATAGGAGTAACCGTTTCTTGTGATCCTGCATACCGGGCCGGACTTTGGCAATATGGAAGAAAAGCTGAAGAAGCCTTAAAAGAATTGGTAGCTCTCTCAGATGTATTTATCGGAGGGACTGAACAATTCAATGAACTTTTAGGTGCTGATTTTTCGCTTTCTGACGAAGATTTTAAAGAGGGAAGCAAGGCATTGATAGCACAATTTCCTAGGCTGAAAAAGGTTTATGATAAGACAAGAACCGCAAAGAATGCGTCTTGGCACAAAATCGAAGCCCGAATGTGGAATGGCAAAGATATGTTTTGTTGCGAACCGATTGAAATAACCCACATCGTGGATAGGATAGGGACAGGAGATGCTTTTGCAGCTGGAGCAATTTTTGGAGAACTGCATAATTTTTCTGAAAAAGATTCGGTGGCTTTTGCCAATGCAGCTTGTGCTATAAAACATACGATCGAAGGTGATGCCAATTTGGCCGACTTTAACGAAATAAACCAAATTGCGGAAGGAAATACCTTCGGTAGATTAATACGATAAACAATGGCAGGATTTTCAAAATTACAGGTTTTAAATGCGATAAATGAAAACGGAATAGTTCCCGTTTTTTACCACCAAGAAGTGAATGTATGTAAAGAAATTCTCAAAGCGGTCTATGATGGAGGTATTCGGATTTTTGAATTTACAAACAGGGGAGACAACGCACACAAGGTTTTTGAAGAATTGGTGACTTTCGCCAAGGAAACACTTCCGAATTTAATCTTGGGAATCGGTTCGGTAATTGACCCAGGTACTGCTTCGTTATATATTCAGAGTGGTGCCAATTTTATCGTGGCACCAATTGTCAACCCAGAAGTTGCTTCAACTTGTAATAGAAGAAAAATTCCCTGGATGCCGGGTTGTGGTTCATTGACAGAAATTAATTATGCTGAAAGTCTTGGTGCTGATATCGTAAAGATTTTTCCGGCTCAGCAGGTGGGTGGCCCAGAATTTATAAAAGCAGCAAAAGGTCCGTGTCCGTGGTCAAACATTATGCCTACAGGCGGCGTACAACCCGAAGACGGAAATCTAAAAGAGTGGTTTTCTGCCGGAGCACATTGCGTTGGGTTAGGTTCTCAGCTTTTTGTAAAAAATAAGGAAGGTCATTTTGATTTTGAAGAAATTAAAAGGGCAGCAAAATTATCTGTTGAAGCATTTAAGAAGTATAAAAAGTAGGCTAAAGTCAAACATTTAGCTTTGCTAAGCTTTACAAAAAAACTTAAATGCAAAATAAATAAGCTTCACAAAGAAAAAATAATTAATACAGAAACATGAAAACATTACATCTTTCAATCCTCTTACTAACCCAAATTTCTTTGGCTCAAGTCACCTTATCTGCAGATGGTCCAGGAAATACCTATGAATTAATTAACAGCGTTTTTGCCCCAGGTTATGACGTTACCGAAACCCCAGATTGTGTTGATACTAATTTTGGTCGCCACATAGAAGAAGTTTGGGATGCACAACTCAACAAGTATGTTTTTAAATTTCACATTCACGTTACACCGGATAACGACCGATGCATCAAGTTTGACAGACAGCGTAACGAAATCAAGACCTACAATCAATCGCCGGATAATTTGATTGGAACCTACGGAGAAACAGTAATTTACAAATGGAAATTTAAACTCGATGCAGGTTTTCAGCCATCGAATAAATTCACCCACATTCACCAGATAAAAGCCTATGGAGGTCCACACGAAAGTATTCCTGTAGTTTCCTTGATTACAAGAGCAGGAAGTAACCAAAAGCTGCAGGTAATGCATTCTGATAGTTTGATAGCAAATGAAGTAGCGAGTGCAAATTTGTCTTCTTTTAAAGGAAACTGGGTGGAAGTTACCGAAACAATTACCTATGGGGAGAAGGGGAAATATGCCATTTTAATTAAGAAAATCAGCGACAATTCTACATTGATAAATTATTCCAATAATAGTATCAGAACCTGGCGCGATAATGCAGAGGGAATCCGCCCAAAATGGGGAATTTATAGGAGCCTTTTGAGTCAAGAGCAATTACGCGATGAAGAACTTTTGTTTGCAGATTTCTCCATACAAGAAATTGGAACTTCATCACTTTCCATTTTAAATATCGAAAAAGAAGGATCTTTTGTATTTCCAAATCCGGTAAAAGACACATTGAATTTTAACCAGCAAAGGCAATTCGAATATATCATAATTGTGGATCTTCAAGGCAAAAAGGTTTACGAAGGGAAAGATATTAATGTAAGTTCAATAGATCTTTCCCACCTGGAAGAAGGGACTTATATATTAAAATTCAAAACCGATAAAAAG
>NZ_CP045928.1:1934521-2250155 GCF_009664855.1 Flavobacterium sp. SLB02 | reverse complement strand
TTATAAAGAGTAGGCTTGTAATGTTTTTTTTGCCCATTTTCCCCAGTCTTTCAAAGCATCCAAAAGTATTTTGTTTAGTCCTTTATTGTCAGTAGGTTTGCCTTTAATTGGTGGGGCTAAATCTTTGTCAGAAACTGGAATTTCGGTAACTTTTGTGGCAAACCATGTCATATTTTCATGTGGCAGGGCCAATCCTAAAATTGTTCCGGGTAATCCTGTAAAAGATTCAGGGCCGCCTGAAAATGGAATTTGAATAGTGTAATAGGCAACAACATAAACAGAATCGAGAACTATAGCATTTGCTCTGCGGCATTCATAACCTGCAATATCTCTTGTTTCATCGGTAATTTTCCAGTCAATTTTACGTAAGCTGTCTTTAACTAAGTATAAATCGTCGTAAACATTTTTTTGGGTAATACTGGTTTGGATGTCCAGATCTGTGGCGATAACATTTTTTAAATTAGCCATTGGATCGTCAGAAATCCAATTACTGCTTGTTGGTTGATTTGTTTCTTCCCATTTGTACAAACTCTTGTTTTTTGAAAAACTGAGAATGCTTTTTGTAGTTTTAAATTGTGAATTGGTTTTTTTATAACTTTCAAAAGCAGCCTGATAATAACTATCAGTTTCTCCTTTTATTTTTTTTGCAATCAAAGCATACATATTCGATTTTTTCTCAAATTCGATTACGCCATTTTGTACAAAGTGCTCATTTTGTGCAAAAGTATTGCAGCTTGTCAATACAATTATAAAAATTAGGATGCGATTTAGTATTGTTTTCATGGTTTTAGTTTTGTTTAATTTCTCCTCCGCCCATTTTGCTGAAATCCCAGCTTACAGAGAACATAAAGTATTTTTGGATAGTGGTATAAGTACTTTGGTTGATATTTCCATTAAAGGCAGAACGATTAAATCCAACATTTTGGTTCAAAAGATCTCTTCCCGTTATAGAAACTCTTAAATTATCTCCTTTTAAAAATTTCTTGGTGACAGATGCATTCCAGATAAAACGTTCAAAAGATTCCTGAATCACTTGCGTTTTTCCATTATATTGATAATTACCATCTGTGCTAATTTCTAGTTTGAAAGGTAATTCTATACTGCTCCAGAAATTTCCATTAAAACCCCAGCCATCGCTATCGCTATTTTCGTTGATACTTGCATTAGCAACGTTGTAAGTAGGTCCGAAGCTAGCATTAAAATTATATTTTTTTTCTTTATACTTTGATAAGTTTAGATTAAAGGAATAACTTGAATTTTTAGTTTCATTCAGTTTTGTATTGATGTAATTATAGTTTACATTTTTGTTGGCGCTTAAACCAATTCCCGCGTTCATGTCTATAGCTTTGATTGTTTTTCCAAAATTAGTATTCAAAAAATAACCTGTTGTAGCTTTGTTTTTTAGGTTTACAAATTGAGAAATACTTTCTCCTCTATCATTTGTAACCACATTACTTATTATTGGATTTAGCGTAAAATTGTACGATGCATTAACCGAAAAATATTGATTGCTAAGTACTTTATACGAGTAATAACTTCCTCTAAGATTATTTCTAAAAGAAGGATCCAAATCTGGATTACCCAAAATCGTATTTAATTGGTTTTGATTATTTCGTATGGGTTGTATTTGTTCTAATGTTGGCTGATCGGTGTTTCCGTTATAAGACAAACGCAGCGCTTCTCTTTGTTTAAAATTGTATTGATAGTTGATCTGAGGCATGTAGTTGACAAATTTTCGCGTAAAATATTCATCTGTATAAACATTGTATTGTTTAAAGTTGACGCCGCTAAATTTAGAACCAAAAGAAAAAACAGTTTTATTTTTTTTGTAATTAAAAATTGCTCCAAGTTGGTTTATCGTTTGATCTAATTCATAATTATTACTAAAGACTGAATCGAGAACATTATAATTCCCATCTGCGGATTGATTAAAAGATTTACGATCCGATTTTCCGTTACTTATATTGAATCCGTAATTAAGAATTAAAGATAGACTTTTAGACAACGGTTCAGTATAGATTAAATTTGATTTAAAAGCTGTATTGGTAATATTATTGACTTTATTTTGATCGACGACCTTGGTGCTATCCGGACTAATTACGGATGGTGTAAAAAATTCAGCTCTGGAATTTAAATAACCATCACTTTTGCTATTTGTATTGGATTGGCTTAAATTAAGAGATAATGTTCTGCCCGTTTTTTTAAGCCTTTTGGTTAATAAAGTATTTATATTAAATGTTTGATCATCAACATCGTTTGTATTGGTCTGCTTTAAATTATTCAATTGGTTACCTTGTTCGTCAGTACCTTTTCGCATTTCTGCATCACTTGAATTACTCTTTTTAAACAACCCATCTATATTTAATTTTAAAGTTAAAGTAGTATCAATTTTAATTTCATAAGTCAGATCAAGTTTATTTTTGGTCATGTTTTTCTCAAAACTCTTGTCTGAAGTATTATAAATGCTGCTGGAACTTAAATTTTGCTGGTTAATATCATTACGATTTCCTGAAAGTTTGATATCACCAATTTTGTAGTTTGCATTGATAGATTCTTTATCGTTGTTCCATTTATTGTCAAAATGTATTCCTCCAGTTTGAACTACCGGAATTCCTTCACCATTAAATTGTCCGTCCCAACTATCAAATTCATCGTTTCCATTGTTTGAAAAATTAATACCACCGTCATCACTTACTTGATAACTGCTTTGGCCATATTTATCTTTATCGCCCCATCCTAATCCTACTTGTCCCGTGTTGCCTAAAATACCATAAGCTGCTAATTTTTTCTTATCCCAAAACTTATTAAACATGGCCTGACCCTTATAAAAATTATCAGTTCCTCCTCCGAGTTCTACTTTCCCGAAATGACCATTTTTTTTGTCTTCTTTAAGTTTCACATTTAGAGTTTTGGTTTTCTGACCATCATCAATCCCTGTAAAAGCGGCCTGATCGCTTTTTTTGTCGTACAATTGTACTTTATCAACCATGTCTGCACGTAGATTTTTTGTAACTAAAGTGGGATCATCACCAAAAAATTCTTCACCATCAACCAAAACTTTGGTTACAGTTTCGCCTTGAGCGGTAATTTTTCCATCCTTGTCAATTTGTATTCCCGGGAATTGTTTTATCAGATCTTCCACTTTTGCATTAGGTTCTATTTTAAATGCTTTTGGATCAAATTCTAACGTATCTCCTTTGATTTTCATGGCGGCTCTATTGCCTTTTATAATTATTTCGGATAATATTCGTCCTTTATCAGCCAAATTAATTTTACCATAATCTTTGATTAACTTTGTGGAATCAATAGCAAATTGATCTACAAAATCAGCATATTTGGGATAAGAAACCAGTAAAATAAATTTACCGGCTTTAATATTATTCAACTCAAAAGAACCATTTTCTTTGGCTCGTGTAAATTTTACTAAAACAGAATCTTTTGCTCTTAACAAAGAGACTGATGCTTTGGTTAAAGTAGATTTGTTTACGGTATCTGCTACATATCCTTTAACTGTACCTGATTTTTGTGCCTGTATAGTATTTGATAAAAAAAGAAAGCAACATAATAATAGTATTGTTTGTCTCATTAATTAGTTGTGTTTTTTTTGAAAAAAGGCATTATTGCTCTATTCTATTCTATTTTTTGAATAATAGAAATAAATGCCATTGGTTTTTTAATTTGTTTTTAAGTAAGCAAGATTGTAGATTCTAAAATAGAAATTCTAATAGCACCTTTTGATATAGGTTTGCTGAAGTATAGCGACTTGATTTTATGAAATTCATAATTTTTTTGTGAGGTTTTGGCGGTTAGTAGTGTGAATTTTAATAATTTTAATTGATAATTATTACTATAATAGTTAAATGTTAATGCGAGCCAAAAGTAAGTAAAAATACTACAATATTAAAAAGGGTTTAACTTTTTATTATCATGATTAATTAATAATGGACTAATGAAAATAGAAATGAATAAAAAGTATCAGTCAGGTTTAATCGCAAATACTGATCTTCATGCAGGTGGTTTGTTTTTTTGTATCATCTACCAAAATCAACTAGAGTTCTTTGAGAATGGCAAAGTTGAACTAACAAAAAAGGTCGTGGAGGCCTTTCGTCCTATGGATGAGGACGATGTTGAACATTTACAAAATTATAAGATTGTTGGAGACTACTCATTTAATGATAGAGGATATTTGGTTTGTAAGTTTGAGGATTTGTTTTGGACATTTACCGGATTGTCTAGCGATAAAGACAGTTCAATTATTCCCTTTCATATTTATGATAGTCGCTTAGAAAATAGGTGGGGAGAAGTTTATAAGCTAGAAGAAATTATTTAGTGGCAACGGTTTTTTTAATATTATTTTTTTTGGCTTGGTTTACAAATCCGATCAGTCGGATATGCAGACTAGTTCAGCAACTTTCTGGAATTTACAACAACTAGAATAACGAACACATTGTTTGAAGATGTTGGCTCACTATATGTAGTTTCTGTCTTTAATTGGTTTTGTAAAATAATATTAATAAACTTTCGTTATCATTTCATCTATAGGTAAACGAACTTTTTTCGTAGCTGCCATATAGTCTTTTTCCGAATCCCGATATCCTAAAGCAAGGATAACTGTAGAATGCAACCCTTTTTCTTTCAAACCTAAAACCTCATCGATAGTGGCGGCATTAAATCCTTCGATAGGAGTGGCATCCACTTTCAATTCTGCCGCAGCAATAAGTGCAGTTCCTAGTGCAATATAAGCCTGTTTTGCCGCCCAATGGGCTTTTTGTTCTGCGTTAATAGCGCTGAAATAGGAATGCAGTCCATTTCTAAATCCTGATAAGGCACCAATATCAAGACCTCTTTGCTTTTCTGTCATTGCCATATAATCGTCAATGTAAGTCGAAGACATGTCAGTTAATGCAGCAAAAACCAACAAATGAGAGCAAGAGCTAATCTGTCCATTATACGAATCAGTACCTAATTTTTTTTGAATTTCCGGATTGCTTACAACAAAAACACGGTAAGATTGCAGACCGCAAGAAGATGCTGAAAGATTTATAGCCTCCAAGATCTGATCGACCTTCTCTTCTGTTACTTTAATGTTATTGTAAGCTTTTGTGGCGTAGCGCCATTTTAAATTTTCTATCAAATTCATTGCTATGTCTATCTTAATTTTTGGCAAATATAAACGATATTGTTTTCTTTTTCGAGTTTTTGGAGCGCTCTGGGAAACTCCAAATCAATCATTGTAGGCCACTAAAGAATATTTATCTGTTTTCCTTGATTATTATATTTGTTTGAAGATTAATGATCTTTAAAAATGTATTTTAAAAGAATAATTAACTGATTTTATGTGTAAATAAAAATGTTTAATCTTTTATAGTCAAATTTGCAGGGTAAAAAAACTAAACATTTTCATCATATGAAAGCGAATATACAAGAAGATAGTGGAATAAACGAAAAGCAGAATATTGAAAACACCCAGAATACAATCCAGAATGATTTTGCATTCACACTAAAGAGCACTTGTTTAGATGAAAACTATCACCCCTCAAGTGAAACGCGTTTGACAACCAATTTTGCAAACCTGGCCAGAGGAGGTAATCGACAACAAAACTTACGTAATGCATTAAAAATGATTAACAATCGATTCAATGCATTGGCTTATTTGGATAATCCCAAAGCTGATCGTTACCTTGTAGAACTTGAAATCATCACAGTAACGATGAGTATTGATGATAAGAATGGTATTAACAATCTGCCGTTGATTGAAGTTTTAAAAACGAATATTTTTGACCGCAAGACTAGCCAGCGTATCGAAGGTATTGCCGGAAATAATTTTTCGTCTTATGTTCGTGATTATGATTTCAGTATTTTATTGATCGAGCACAATAAAAACAAACCTAATTTTTGTATTCCTGAAAATTTTGGTGATTTGCACGGAAAACTTTATAAATGCTTTGTGAGTTCAGCCACTTATAAAGAGCACTTTAAGATGTCACCGATCATTTGTCTAAGTGTATCGAGCAACAAAACTTATACTCGCACTGAGTATCAGCATCCGGTTCTGGGTTTTGAGTATCTGCAGGACCAGTATTCTATCACTGATGAATATTTCTCTAAAATGGGCTTAAAAGTTCGTTTTTTCATGCCTCCCAATAGTGTGGCACCGATGGCTTTTTATCATTCCGGAGATCTGCTTGCTGATTATACTGATCTTGGATTAATCAGCTCAATTAGCACGATGGAGACTTTCCAGAAGATTTATCGCCCTGAAATTTACAATGCAAATTCAGTGGCCGGGAAAATCTATCAACCTACTCTTAAACACGAAGATTATTCACTGACTCGCGTGGATTATGACCGCGAAGAGCGCAGCCGACTAGCTGTTGAACAGGGTAAATATGCAGAAGAGCATTTCATTAAGCCTTACAAAAGTCTCCTGGAACAATGGTCTGCTAATTTTACTCTTTAATTGATTACAACGCATTAAAATTATACTACTATGAAGAAATTATTATTACCTACCTCTATTGTTGGAAGTTTACCCAAACCTGCCTGGCTTGCACCACCCGAAAAACTTTGGTCACCATGGAAATTAGAAGGCGATCAGCTACTTGAAGGAAAACAAGATGCTTTACGCATTTCTCTGCAGGAACAGCAATTGGCAGATTTAGATATCATTTGTGACGGCGAGCAGACGCGCCAGCATTTTGTAACGACTTTTATCGAGCATTTAAGCGGTGTAGATTTTGAAAATCGTAAAACAGTAAAAATCCGTAACCGTTATGACGCGAGTGTTCCAGTGGTGGTAGGTGAGGTTGCACGTCAAAAAGCAGTTTTTGTTGAAGATGCTAAATTTTTACGTAAACAGACTAATAAGCCTATAAAATGGGCATTGCCAGGCCCACTGACGATGGTAGATACCTTGTACGACGACCATTATAAAAGCCGGGAAAAATTGGCGTGGGAATTTGCGAAAGCACTCAATGAAGAAGCAAGAGAACTTCAAGACGCGGGGGTAGATATTATCCAGTTTGATGAACCTGCATTTAATGTGTTCTTTGATGAAGTAAACGATTGGGGAATGGCAGCATTAGAAAGAGCTATTGAAGGTTTACATTGTCAAACTGCGGTTCATATTTGCTATGGTTATGGAATACAGGCAAATACTGATTGGAAAAAGACATTAGGTTCAGAGTGGCGACAATACGAAGAAATTTTTCCGAAAATTCAAAAATCTAAAATTGATGTGGTGTCTTTAGAATGTCACAATTCCAATGTGCCTTTAAATTTAATGGAACTTGTTCGCGGTAAAAAAGTAATGGTAGGTGCCATTGATGTGGCAACCAACACTATTGAAACGCCAGAAGAAGTAGCTGATACCCTGCGTAAAGCTCTTGAGTTTGTAGATGCCGAAAATCTATACCCATCTACAAATTGTGGTATGGCCCCGCTATCTCGAAACATAGCCAGAGGCAAGTTAAATGCCTTAAGCGCAGGAGCAGAAATTATACGCAAAGAACTTGGGATTTAGTCTCAATATATTAATAATGGAGTCCGTGTCTCCACGGAGGAATAATATTTAAAACACATTGAAGAAATTATTAGAAGTATTAAAAAAAGCAGGTTTCGACGGTTTCCTTTTAATGATAGCCACCATGATTTTGATGGCTTATTTTTTACCAAAGCCAGGCATGGTCAAGGAACCTGTTTCGCTGGAGGAGATTGCCAATGCTGGTGTTTCCTTTATTTTCTTGTTTTATGGCATGCGACTGAGTGTTGAGAAACTAAAAGCCGGACTTTCCAACTGGAAAATGCACATTGTCGTTCAGTTGACCACCTTTTTATTTTTTCCGCTCATTGTTTTGGCATTTCGCCCGTTGTTTGTTAATAACGGCTTGGAGCTGCTTTGGCTGGGTGTATTTTTTCTGGCGGCATTGCCCTCCACAGTTTCCTCTTCGGTGGTCATGGTTTCCATCGCCAAGGGAAACATTCCTGCAGCCATTTTCAATGCAAGTATTTCCAGTTTAATCGGAGTAGTCGTTACGCCTCTCTGGGTCGGGCTGTTTATAGCTTCTGCGACAGGGGATTTTGATGTTACTCAAATCGTCATAAAGTTGATTCTTCAAGTCTTGCTGCCCGTCATCATTGGCATAACTCTCAATTCCCGTTTAGGTGCCATTGCTGAAAAATACAAGAAACAGCTCAAATATTTTGATCAGGCAGTGATTCTAACAATTATTTACACGTCGTTTTGCAAGTCATTTTCCGAACATCTTTTTGAAGGCTTTACCGCCCTTGAACTTGTCGGACTCGCTGCAGGGATGATGGCGTTGTTTTTTGCCGTATTCTTTTGTGTCGGACTACTCAGCCGCCTGCTTGGTTTTTCAGATGAAGACCGTATTACTGTCTTATTCTGCGGGTCTAAAAAGTCATTGGTACACGGCACCGTTATGTCAAAAGTGCTTTTTCAGCACAGTACCATCACCGGCATCGTATTGCTGCCGCTCATGCTTTACCATGCCTTGCAATTGATTGGCGCTAGCATCATCGCTCAGGGTATGGCTCGACGAAAAGAGGTGTAATTTTTTTATGACTTTGCCCTTTATCTTTTTTCGATAAAGGGCACTAAGGATAACGCTTCCTGCTATAAAATAACGCCTTTTAGATTTTTATACTGTGAAGATGAATGCTACAGTATTTTTATGTTTTTAACTTGTATAGAATAAGTTTTTTGTATTGTTTTTGGTTATATTTGAAGAATTTTATTCTAATTTAAAAATAAATTAAACCTGTTTAAAGTAATATGCTATGGAACAAATAGACGATATTGATCTTCAGTTATTAAATATACTTCACGATAATTCTAAATACACTGTAAAAGAGCTTGCTAAAATGGTAAATCTTTCGGCATCGCCTGTTTTTGAGCGAATTAAAAGATTGGAAAACAATGGTTATATTAAGAAATATATAGCACTACTTGATGCAGAAAAATTAAACAGGGGATTCATTGTTTTCTGTAATATCAAACTTAAACAGCACGATCGTAATATTGGTCATCAATTTGTTAGTGATATTATGAAAATAGAAGAAGTTGTAGAATGTTATAATATATCAGGTGATTACGATTTTTTAATGAAAGTTTCTGCTAAAGACATGAAGCATTATCAGGATTTTGTGTTTAATAAATTAGGATCAGTTGAAAGTATAGGGAGTACCCAAAGTACTTTTGTTATGTCGGAGATAAAAAATATGTATGGATAGTTCAGTTCTGCGAGCAACGATAGTGAGGAAATTATTTCCGTACCCGTTCCTAATTATTAATAAAAACGATTCTGTCGCATCTATGACTAAGTTTTATCTTTGGTTTTTCAAAACTAATAAAAAATGAATACTAAAGGTCATTTTTATCCAAAATATGTAATCCTTCAGGCAGTGTATTTTAAATTAAGATTTACACTTAGCTATCGTGACGTTGAAGAAGTAATGAAGATTAGGGGTGTGATTGTTGATCATTCCACGATCCAACGTTGGGTTTATAAGTTTACGCTTTTCATTGAGGCAGAGATTAAGAAGAGAAAAGGCAGAGTGGGGACGAGTTGGAGAATGGATGAGACGTATATCAAAGTAAAAGGTATTTGGCGTTATTTATATCGGGCTGTTGATAAATTAGGCAATACGGTTGAATTTCTTTTGACCAGAAAAAGACAAAGAATGAGTGCTCAGTCATTTCTAATTAAAGCAATTAGTAATAACTACAAGCCACGAGTAATAAACATTGACAAAAGCGGTTCTAATACAGCAGCGATCAAAGTATATAACAAACTTTCATTCTCAAAGATTAAAATCCGGCAATGTAAATATCTTAACAATGTTGTCGAACAGGACCATCGTTTTATCAAGTGGCGCATACAAAACGGATTATGCTTTAAAAGTTTTGAATCTGCAAAGAGAACTCTAAGCGGAATTGAAGTTGTGCATATGCTAAGAAAGAATCAAATGGTTGGATCAGGGATATCTATGTTTAAATTATTCTGTAAATTGGCAGGCTGATTTTTAAATCACTTAAAGTCTTCTATTTGATTCTGACAGATGCGACAGAACCAAAATAAATCTTTATAAGTAAATTCAAATTATAATAGTATTCTAATCAAAATTTATTGATGATAAATTCTGTTGATAGGACGTTGTTACTATTGTGGTATAATTTCAGATTTTACTAAGGAACTAACCCCTACAGTATTTTTATTTTACAAAGGGAATAAAAGTTTTTATATAATTATTATTTATTTAGAGAATCCATTTGATCAGAATATAATTAAGATATTAAATTTGGAGTAGTTTCGAACTTCCGCCGCTCTCTGGAGTTTTCCATTTTGACGAAATTGAAGCGAAATTTATCGATCTACAAATCTGAGAAATCTATATTTCTGAAGCTTTATATTTTTTCTCGAGCAGGAATAAGGCCCAAAGCTGTTGGCATAAGAATTAATGAACTAAAAAATGTAAAGAGGGATCGGAACCAAATACGTCCGAGGTCGCTTTTAACTTTCCACATTATTTAATTACATCCTATAAGTATGTCTATCACAAATGAAATTAAGATAAGACTTGATTATAAAAACTATTATTAAAAAAAATAGATGAATTTATGACTATCATAAATCCATCTATTTATCAAGATGTTTAATTAGTGCATCAAACACTATCACGAGAACCGTTGCATGTATATGCTAAACAAGAACAAGAGGTGGTAGTTTACATCCGTTTATCTGAGTCAATTGCGACTCTCTAAATTTTATTTTAGAAGTATTGCTAATCCCAGCATGAAATCTGTGGACAAGTTTTCTCTTTCTCTGGAGGATAATTTCCACCTTTAATCTGAGACATTTGTGCATCTTGAAGTTTTGTTATCGCCTCTTTGTTAAGAGTTAATCCTTTTGTTAATTTGATTTTCATTTTAGGAACTTTCATTTTATTAAAATTAGTAATTATTAAATGAATCATAGTTTTTAGACTTTAACTTTTATCGGTCTCCAACCCTAGGCCTAGGATATAATTTAAAAATCGTTTCAGATTTGTAAGTAAATATAACTATTTTTATAGTTCACTAATAAAAAACTTATAGTTTATTTTGTATTTCTTGATTTCCTGATTTTTTTGATTGTGCATAGATATTTTTAATACCAAAAAAATAAGGTGATGGAACCCTAAAAGATCTGGAATCGTAATAATTATTATATTCAGCCATAATTATACCAGCTTTATTATTTGCTCATTTGCAAAAATTTGCAAGAAAAAAGCTATAGTAATATGCGTTTAAGGACGGCTAAGCTCTGAACTGTACTATTTAAGTTGTTGAAATAATAGGAATTAATTTTTTGAATTCGAATGTGCCACGATGTTGCCACAAAACAGATACAGGTTATATCGTTAAAAATCGCATAACTTCTTTATGATAGATAGGTAGTCCTAATCCTTATATACAATAGGACCAAAAATGATACTATAAACTATAATTTAAAAACCTTAAAAAATCAAAGTTCAAATTGTTCTCGAAATTTAAAAGCGCTATTCCAATTCCAACAATACCATGACCAAAAGATAACTGTGCATTACTATCAAATCTATTAAATGTCGGATCAAATCCTGCCCACTGGTTGTTATTTACATTGTATTCTTTTGTTCGATTATACCAATAATCTATTGAAATATCCAAAATATGACTATTGCAATTTTTTTTAAATAAACTTAAAAGAGACGCAATTCCTAAGTTGCCATATAATAAACTTGCGTCAGTGATCTTTTTCTCGTTATCCCTGTACATGCAAGAGTTTAATAGAATATCGACACCTATATTTACATATTCAGGTAAATCACATATTTTTCCGACTTTGTAAAATCCATAAGCAACTCCTAAATCACCATAAACTGTTCCAAAAGAAAAAGATCTATCAGCAGTATTTTTTTCTGTGGAAAAGGGAAAAAGTGCTTTTCCTTTTTCTTCTTTAAAGTAAACAATATATCGCATTGCTTTTTGTATTAAATCAAGAACCCGCTGGGTTTTAAAACCTAATTGGAATAGTTTAACTAAATGATCTACAATTCCCATAACTCCATGTTTAATACCTAATTCAATTAAATACTCATTATCCCTTTTAATATTTGATTTCCAATAGATGCCATTGCTATCAGGATGTTCAAATGATAATTCTTCTATTTTTTCTAAGCCTTTTGAAAATAAATAAATGTATTTATCATTGAGAGTTTGTTGCTTAAAAATAAAGTAATTTGAAAACTGTAATGCTCCAAAGGCAGGACTCAATTGGTCTTTTTCTAGATTATCTAACAGGTAACTTTCCAGGATAGAATCGTAAGCATCAAAGTAGGGTAAAGTAACTTCATTATCCAAAACACCTTTTTCAATATAAAAGTCTAATAAATTTCCGATTTCAAGTATGTCATTGACAATATTTGGGCCTGAATAATTCTCATCTAGGCCATTAATTGATTTTTCCAGATAATGCAGACAATTGTCAAGTTCAAATTGTTGATTTTGTTTTTTTTCATATTTATAGTAATAAAATAGTGAAACTCCTGCCAAGCCATTTGTTACTCCCATAGAAGTAAAATTTTCTATATTTTTTTTAATTGAATCTTCTATTTCAACAATGATATTATTTTCCATACCGAAGCTTATTTTAATTCCCTAATTCTATTTGATTTTTTATAAGATTGTAGTAATCGCTTTTATTTTCTATTAATTCTGTTTTAGATCCTGTCTCTGAAATGCCTCCATTTTTCAAAACGATTATTTGATCAGAATTCTTTACTCAATTTGTGAGCAATTATCGCAACTGTTCTACCTTTAAAGAAATCGAGTAAATGTAATGTATAATTCTTTTATTCTCTTTATCAAAGGCTGAAGTTGCTTCATCAAAGAAAACATAATGAGGACTTTTATAAAATGCGCGCGCAATTAATATTCGCTTTGTTTATCCTCCAGACAGTCTGCTTCCTAATGTTTCCATATTATTCTTATATCTTAGAGAGAAGACTACTGTATATTCTTCAACTTAAGCTGGCAGAAAATGTTTGAGATCCGATTTTTTGAGCTGCCTCTTCAATATCTGGTATTGATAACTTCTTCTTTATTAATATGATATTCTTTTCTCAAACAATTAATTGTGATATCTATACCGTAGTAATTAGAGATTATTACTAAGAATGAAGGCTGGGAGTCAATTGCATCATATTGTCTGATAAGTTGCATCGATAACTAAATTTGTATTGTACTTACTAATTCCTATTTCCTTTTTATATTTTTTTTCTAAAATTCCATATAATATAAGTTCATGAAGTCTTGGATTTGATGGTATAAATCTATTAACATGCATGTGGATATAGCTCCATACTAAATCAGGAAGTTTTTCTTTTAATTTTTTATCAAACTTGATCGTTTTTAGTTCCTCTATTCTTTTTGAATAAATAACTTTAAGATTTGATGGAGGATTATTAAATAATAGCTGAATCTCTTTTTCGTGCTTTCTGAATTTTAAATCAACTTCTTTTTTTATTGATTTTTCTGAGCCGTGTTCGATCCAGAAACTATCAAACATTTTTTGCATTAACTTATATTTGTCTTCAAGATTTATATCAAAAGCAGTAAAGAAATCATCTATCGATTTTAAAATAAAAAACCAAGTTTTTACACTTTTCACATCTTTCAAATTGCTTAAAAGATCAATCGTAAATTTACTATCAATAAAAAATATAGTTTCGGAGTTTTCAATATTTTTCCAATAATATCTTTCTAGTTCTCTTTTGTAAGTAGATAAATCTAATTTCCAAATTTTATTACCTTGCTCTAACTCACTAATTTTTGAATAAATTTCTTTGGAAACATCATTATATTTAGACATATCAGTTAGATGAAACCTTACTCTTAAATGGAAATCAGGATCGGTATATCGCAGGAAAAACCATTTATCAATTACATTATCTGCCAATAGATTAGTAGTTATTTTAGAAATTGTATCTAAAAGTATTTGATCTGCCGTAACTCTGCCTGTATATATTTTAAAATATATCCATTCGCTTCCATAAATAAAATTTCTTTTAATCTCATCGTCTTTAAATGATTCAAATTCAGATCTGGTAATTTTATTTTCATTAGATTTTGTTTTAAAAACACTAATAAACTCATTAGCAAACTCATTTTCATGATCCATATCATAGATACACTCTGTTATTCGAATAATTTTAGATTTCTCAATTTCATTGAAAAATATTTTGAGAAGATTTACATTTTCCTTATCGATAATCATTTTATCCTCCTTATTATTTGTAATGTAAAAGAACTGGGGTACGTTTAGAAAATCTAAGTGATGTTTTAGATTTTCAAGTTTCTTGAAGTTATGGATTTTTATAAGCCAGGTTGCTTTCTGTAATATTAAATGCTCGCCAAAAATTAAACGCGGCATATAATTTAATCCTGCAGTAGAAAATCCGCCATAATTAATTGACAAATTTGTTACTCTTTCCTGAGTTTGAAGATCACAAAGAAATTGATAAATTGGTAATGAATTATAATGATAATTTTGCGCTGATGTTAGGAACGGTAGAATCTCTTTATTCTGTTTTTTGGATCTTAAAAAGATCTTATTTTGACGAAGACTTACCACAAGGTCATTTGCATCAATGGTATATGAATTATTAGATGTCTTGGAAATTATACTGAGCTCTGCATCTCTGTTTACTTTACGAATCAAAATATTCCCAGCCCTATTGGCTGGAAGGTGCATAATTTCAGCAGTGATTTTATCTTCAAATACAGATTTTTCAAAATCTGTTATTTTATTCATTAGCGTCATAATTTCAGGATCATTATTACTAAATCTTCCTATTAGCTGAGAAGCGCTTACACCACCGGAATGTTTTAAAAATATTTGATCATTTACATAAGAATAGGTTACCGAAAAGGTACCGTCTGGCATTTTTTCACTGCTTGCAAACATATCGAGATTTTCTTTTTCTAGATCAACAACCTTCTCATTTTTCATTAATACATTTAACCAAAAATTGTAAATAGCGGGTTCTATTTTAATATCTTTAACCTTTATTGGCTGACCTGGAATGAACATATCGTCAATTAAATCAGAGAAAATAGCATCTTCTTTGCGATTAGTGTTATACCCAATCCCTAATTCATTATCTAAAAGCTCTAACAATGGAACTTCCTGATTTTCGTATCTATTATAAAAGTTCTTTTTAAAATCTTCGAAATGGGAAGGTAATTTGATAGTGGTATGAGATAATTTGGTTAAAATAGTTAATAGCTTATATAATCTTTTATCCATTTTTTTCTCATCGTAAAGGCTGCTTACGTTTCTTCTTAAATTAGAATTAATAACATATTTTTCTTCAAATTGCACCCCAATCTTATTTAGTTCAGCATAAATGTTTTTGTATTTTGCTACAGAATTATATAGGTCAAGATCAAGTTCTTTTATTTTTTTATTAACTTCATTAAGGCTATAAAAAATACCACTTAAATGTTCATTGCTATTGATTTTAGTTTTATGATTTTCATAAAAAGAAATAATCTGTTCTAATGAATTTTCTGTATTTAAAACAACTTCAAAACAACTTAAATAAATTTTTGAATCCAATAGTTGATTTATATATAATTCTACTTCTTCTTCTGTAACTTCTTGAACTGAATTTAAAATAATCTTTTTTATATCATCATAGTAGAGTTCACTTTTATCCGCAGCGAGTAGTAATTCTATTAATTCATCCCATTCAATAGAAGAAAGTGTATAAGAAAGCTCATTAGAATCAAATTTTGGTTCAATATATCGGTAGTGATTTCCAATTCTGTAAATCGTATTATTTTTTCTATATGTTGTTATTTTTCTTATTGTCTCATTTTTATTTAGATATTCTATCAATTTAGACAGATAATCCATGTCTATATTTGTAAATCTAGTAAACTCATTTTTACAATTCTCATTAGTACTAATTGAATATGTAGAAAATAAACCGAAAGGAACTGTATTTGAGAATGATCTTAAATAATATTTTAAGATCGATTCGTTCATCTTTCCTCTCTCTTTTTCTCCATTAACTATTTTTCCCCATTCAGCATGAAGTGAAGGTGAAGAGAGATAGACTGCTTCTGAAAAAATTTTATGACGGTATAAATTATCAATGAATTCGCTTAAAGCTAAAGACTCATAGGGAATTTTCTTAAAATCTGAGAGAGGAAAAATGGGAACTCTAAGAATTTTGTCAGATAATAAAGTCGTATTTTTCATAATTATTTACTTAAATTATAATTGTTTTTTATTGTATTCTCGTTAGATAATTTCATTACATCATTTGTCAAAGCAGGATTTTCTATTCTTTTTACCTATTTTTTTTCTGTATCATGAATTACAATTCCCGATTCCGTAGAGTGATACGCATAAGGAATATGATGCTCGGTTAACCAAAATCCAGAGAAATTGAGCTAATCGGCTTTTGATGCATATGCTAAAATGCCTCCTATAGCATTCATAGAATTTGGCTTGTCTCTTCCCAAATTAAGAACCCCTAATTTTATACTTTTCATAATAATAGTATTTTTGACCACCCTAAAGATTGTGATTCTTCAAACTCTAATAATGCTAATGCTGTCGCCGGCAGATTATTGATAAAGTCTAAGGGATTCTCTTCAACTGTGTTTTTACTTAAAAAAAATAATGTTTCATCATACCAAAATTTACTAGCATGGTAATATCTGTCATCATTTGTCTTTTGGTACAAATAATTGTACATCTGAAGTACTCCTGAACTACCAAAAAAAAATCTGTGATCCCAAACCATCGTATCATCTTTGTGCCTTTTACCCAAACTTTCCAGTGCAATCATGTCGGCTAATTTGAGTGCTTCCTGAGTTACATGTTTTTCTTTAATTGAATATATAAGTGTCGAAAAATTTACATCACAATTTGACCATGCTAGTACAGCCCTAAAATTCAATTCTCCATCATAAATTTCATTTTTATGAATACTTCTAGGGAGAAAGTATTTTTTTTTATTAATTTCTACCTTATTACTATTAATAATTGTTATAAGTTTTTGTAATAATTTTGCGATCATTATATCACATCTGGTATCTTCTATTTCATCAAGAACCTTAACTATTGCACATATACCGTGAGCATAACCAATATGAACTCCTTCCAGATAATTTGTTTCATTGTAAAACGTAAATTCATTATTTTTTTCAAATTCGTTATATAGTATTCCAACCAGATCATTAACATGCTGTTTGTCTTTAGCAAAATTGAGATAGAATAAAATGCCAAAGGGTCCTCCCATAAAATCATAGTTTCTATTTTCAATCAATTTTAATGCATCTGCGAAAACAATCTCATTAATCACTTTAATTTGATCTTCAAAATCTGCATCTATAATATTACCCTCTGTCAATAAATATAAAATATAGCCTAAACCACTTAGTCCATTCTGTAATGAAGAATCAAACAGCAGGCTAGAATCTTGAGTTTCTATATTTTTTAATATTAATTCTAAATTAATTGAGATTTTATCCAGAATATCTTCTTTTCCAAAGTGTTTATACAGACAATAGTAATAATAAATTAATCCCGCCTTTCCATTCAAAAGCCCATCTGATTCAAAAAACTCACTACTTTGTAAGTCAATCTCTTTTACTATTTTTTTTGCTCCTTCCATATTGTTTAATTTCATCTTATAAGTATGCCTATTCACAAATAA
Organism: Flavobacterium sp. SLB02; assembly: GCF_009664855.1. Lineage (GTDB taxonomy): Bacteria > Bacteroidota > Bacteroidia > Flavobacteriales > Flavobacteriaceae > Flavobacterium. Next base: position 2,232,383 of record NZ_CP045928.1, on the reverse strand, counting down.
AATTAAGATAAAACTTCATTGTCAAAACTCTATTAAAAAAACAGATGAATTTATGATTTAAATAAATCCATCTATTTGTCAATATAATCATTTTAGTAAATTTCATTTTATTAATTAATTCAAGTTGCTAGTTAATTGCTTTATTTAATTGGAGTCCAAAGACAAACAAAGTCAGTTTTATTAGAAATCCTTCTAAGGTTATAGCATGTATGGTTCTCGGGAACATTTTTTTAATGTCACTTATTGTAGTTTCTACTCTTTTTCTCATTTTTAATTTCTCTTTTTTTTTGTTCTAAAGTATCAATTCTTTTGGAATTTGATTTTCGTTGAATTTTTAAAAAAAGGCAATATTTCTCAAATGCTGTATCTTCTAAAACATAATCTAAATAGGCACTGTCGCCGTAAATGGAGGCTTCAGCAGGTAATTTATTGATCATTTTTCCAAGAGCTTTCGCATCGGCTGTTCTTCCTGGAGTAAAATGAAAAGCTATCGGAGTTCCATCTTTTGCGGTGAGTAATTGCACTTTAACACCATAGAAATAATTTCGCATGCTAGCGGTATAACCTCTCCATTTTTTGTACTTAAGAATCTTGCAATTTGCAATGCGCATATTCTTACATACAGCAACTGGAAATGAATCTATGATATAGTGCATTTCACAACAGAAATCTTTAAAATAAGAACTTACAATCTCAAATAGCTCATATAAAAGTTCTCTTATTTTATGTAATCGCCTGTTGAATCTACTTTTATCTAGCATATTGGCAATAAATCCATACGGCTTGATAAATTGTAATGCCGACGTCTGATTACCATAAAAACTTGTAGATGAAACAATCGCTGTTATAATAATTTCGCTATCACTAACTTGTGTTCGAACATCTTCTGGGTGATTAATTCCTTGTAAAATATGATCTATTAAACAAAAAAATCATATAATTTTGTCTTTACAAAGCAGAGGTGCAGTTTATTGGTTCGCAAAACAAATTTACTAAACCTCTGCTTTGTTTTTTTATATCATTATGAACTAGCAACTTGAATTAATTATTAAATGAAGCATAGTTTTTAGGCTTTAACTTTTATTTGGTCACGAACCCCACGCCTAGGATATAATTTAAAAATCTTTTAGGATTTGTAAGTAAATATAGCTTTTTTTTTAAGTTGACTAAAAAAAACTTATTTTGTATTTCTTGATTTCCTGATTTTCGTGATCGTGCATAGATATTTTTGTTGCGAAAAGAGTGAGATGATGAATATATAAAGTGTCGAAATTAAGCTTCTTAGAAGTTTATTTTGCTTAATTTCTATTTTTCAAAAAAAAATATATTCGATAGACTAACTAATATTTATGCTTAATTTTTACTGTTCTGTCGCATCTATGACTAAGTTTTATCTTTGGTTTTTCAAAACTAATAAAAAATGAATACTAAAGGTCATTGTTATCCAAAATATGTAATCCTTCAGGCAGTGTATTTTAAATTAAGATTTACACTTAGCTATCGTGACGTTGAGGAAATAATGAAGATTAGGGGGGGATTGTGGATCATGCAACCATTCAGCGTTGGGTATATAAGTTTGCACCTTTACTTGAGGCAGAGATGAAGAAGAGAAAAGGCAGAGTGGGGACGAGTTAGAGATTAGATGAGACTTATATCAAAGTAAAAGGTATTTGGTGTTATTTATATAGAGCAGTAGATAGGTCTGGTAATACAGTTGATTTCTTATTAACTAAGAGAAGGCAGAGGATGAGTGCCTAGTCATTTCTAATTAAAGCAATTAGTAATAACTGTAGTCCAGGAGTAATAAACATCGATAAAAGCGGTTCTAATACTGCCGCGATCAAAGTCTATAACAAACGTTCGTTCTCAAAGATTAAAATCCGGCAGTGTAAATATCTCAACAATATTGTAGAGCAGGACCATCGTTTTATAAAATGGCGTATCCAAAATGGACTAGGTTTTAAAAGTTTTGAATCGGCCAAACGAACATTGAGCGGAATTGAAATTGTACATATGCTAAGAAAGAATCAGATGGTTAGGCCAGGATTATCTATGTTTAAATCATTCTGTAAACTGGTGAGCTAATTTTTAAATTACTTAAATTCTTATATTTGATTCTCGCAGATGCGACAGAACCTTTTAAATACTATAACGGTTAATTACCAATCAATCTTAAACTATTTTGATAATAGAAGTACTAATGCTTCTGCAGATTCATTCAATGCTAAAGTAAAAGCGTTCAGAAGTCAATTTAGAGGTGTGCGTAAAGTAGATTTCTTCTTATTCAGATTATCTAATCTTTTTGCCTAATCCCCAAACTTTGCGTTTGATCCAAGATTTGCGTTTGATCCTCTATTTATTTGATAAACAGCGAATTAGAACGTAAAAAAAACGGGACAAAAGATGATTTTCATCTTTTGTCCCGTAGAGTGACCTCGACTGGATTCAAACCAGTAACCTCTTGAGCCGTAATCAAGTGCGCTATTCAGTTGCGCCACGAGGCCTTTTTGTCATCAATTAGCTAATTTTTCGTAGCTTTGTTGATTGCTTATTGCGGGTGCAAAGATAGACATAAATGTGACATAAACAAGCATAAAATAACATAAAAATAAAAAAAAATGAAGATTGAAAATTATATACGTGATATTCAAGGTTTTCCAAAAAAAGAAATTTTGTTTAAAGACATCACTCCGTTGCTAAATGATCCAATTGCAACAAAAGAATGCGTTAAGATCTTAATAGAATCTTTAAAAGGGCAAAAAATAGATAAAGTAGTAGGAGCAGAGAGTCGTGGCTTTTTCTTTGGGATATTATTGGCGCAGGAATTAAATGTAGGTTTTGTCCCGGTTCGAAAACCTAAAAAGTTACCGTATGAAACCATTTCCGCTACTTACGAACTAGAATACGGTACAGATAGCTTAGAAATCCACACAGATGCAATAAAAAAAGGAGACAGGGTTTTGATCCATGATGATGTTTTGGCAACAGGAGGGACCGCTAAAGCAGTTTGTGAGTTGGTCGAAAAATTAGGCGGTGTAATTGTTCAATGTAATTTTTTAATGGAGCTCGGTTTTTTAAACGGAAGAGAAAAAATTAAAGAGCATCCTATTTTTGCAGCAATCACTTATTAGGATAAAACAACAATAAAAAAATCCCAATGCCGAAATATTTCAGCATTGGGATTTTATATTTTACTCCAACTAGTTTTATCTCAAACTGGCTCCAAGCTCTGTCTCAAAAGTATTTTGTAGTTTCGACATGATTTTATCAATTTGAGCGTCTGTAAGCGTTTTTGTATTGTCCTGAATGGTGAAACTCAAAGCATACGATTTTTTGCCCTCAGGAAGCTTGCTACCTTCGTAAACGTCAAATAGGTTAACATCTTTCAAAAGTGATTTCTCAGTTTGCTTAGCAAGGTTGAAAATGCTTTCGTAAGTAGTACTCTTATCAATCAATAAAGCTAAATCTCTACGAACTTCAGGATATTTAGGAATTTCAGAATATTTGATTTTTCCTGTAATGATTTTTAGTACTAAATCCCAGTTGAAATCAGCAAAATAAACATCTTGTTTGATTCCGAAATGTTTTAAAATCGATTTCTTAACCACACCCATTTCTACCAATGTGTCATTGTTGTAGCAAATAGCAGTTCCTTCTGAGAAAATATCAGATTGTACAGGAGCATTCGAAATTTTATCAATTCCCAAACGAGCCAGAATTCCTTTTACATATCCTTTTAATAAAAAGAAATCAGTAGTTTTTTGCGGATTGGTCCAGCTTTCTTTGTTTCTGTTTCCGGAGATCAATAAAGTCAAATGTTTGTGCTCTTCGTATCCGTTTAGATATTTATGGTATGATTTTCCGAATTCGAATAATTTTAAATCAGAATTTTTTCTGTTAATGTTATACGAGATCGCTTCTAAACCAGAGAACAATAAAGATTGACGCATAGTAGATAAATCACTACTTAACGGATTCAGCATCGTAACATTATGCTCTTCTTTTAAAGCAGTTGATAATTTAGCATAAGCAGCTGTTGTCAAAGAATTGGCCATCATTTCATGAAATCCCTGAGAATTCAATTGTGATGCTATTACATTTTGTACTTTATAATCTTCTGTTCTTGGCGAATTAGAAACCGTTGCATTGAATTTTTTAGAGAAATTGATATTGTTATATCCGTACACTCTTAAAATTTCTTCGATTACATCTATTTCACGTTGCACGTCTACACGGTATGCAGGAATTGTCAATCCTAAACCGGAATCAGAAACGCTGTTTACTTTTATATCTAAAGAAACCAGAATTTTTTTGATTGTATCTTTTGGAATTTCCTGTCCGATAATTTTAGAAACATGGCTAAAATTCAATAAAACAGAGAAATCTTCTATTTTTTTAGGATAAACCTCTACAACATCAGAAGTGATTTTTCCGCCTGCAACTTCCAATATTAAAAGGGCTGCACGTTTCAAAGCATATTCTGTAATCGTTGGGTCAATTCCTCTTTCAAATCTAAAAGAAGCATCCGTATTCAATTGATGTCTTTTCGCTGTTTTACGAACACTTACAGCATCAAAATAAGCACTTTCTAAGAATATAGTAGTGGTTCCATCTGATACTCCTGATTTTTTTCCTCCAAAAACTCCCGCAATACAAAGCGGACCTTTTTCATCGCAAATCATTAAATCTTCTTTATGCAATGTTCTTTCAACATCGTCCAAAGTAACAAATTTAGTACCTTCAGGAAGTGTTTTTACAATGATTTTTCCGTTAATTTTTGCCGCATCAAAAGCATGCAAAGGCTGTCCTAATTCATGTAAAACATAATTAGTAACATCGACAATATTATTTTTTGGAGTTAATCCAATTGCTTTTAAACGATCTTGTAACCAGGCCGGAGATTCCTGAACGGAAATTCCTGAAATAGTTACACCGCAGTATCTTGGAGCCAAAAGAGGTTCTTCGACATTCACGTCAATTTTTAAGGTACGCATGTCTACTCTAAAATTACTCACAGATGGCGTGATCAATTCTACGTTTACACCACGTTGCAGCATTCCTGCTCTTAAATCACGTGCAGTTCCAAGATGACTCATGGCATCGGCACGATTTGGAGTTAAACCAATTTCGAATACTTCGTCATTTGCAACCTGAAAAACGTCTGCAGCCGGTGTTCCCGGTACTAATTTTTCATCCAGAATCATAATTCCGTCATGGCTTGTACCTAAACCAAGTTCATCTTCGGCACAAATCATTCCGTGGCTTTCCTGTCCGCGAATTTTTCCTTTTTTAATAGTGAATTCAGCACCATCTTTATCATATAAAACTGTTCCTATAGTAGCTACAGGAACTTTTTGTCCTGCCGCAACATTCGCTGCACCACAAACAATTTGTATAGGAGCTTCTAAACCAATATTTACAGTTGTAATGTTTAATCTATCCGCATCAGGGTGCTTTTCGCAAGTAAGTACGTGTCCTACAACCACTCCTTCTAAACCGCCTTTAACTGATTGGTATTTTTCGACAACTTCTACTTCAAGACCTAAATCTGTAAGTAATTCTGAAGTTTGTTCAGATGTCCAGTCTGTTTTAATAAATTGTTTTAACCAGTTGTAAGATATTTTCATGTTAACTTTTTTATTCTTGTATAAGGATACAAATATAAGGATTGCGCGTGGTAGTAAGAAACAATTTATTTGGTTTTTTCGAGCTGTTTTTATTTTATACAAAACTTATTGTTATTGAGGAGTTTGTATTTTTAATGCTAATATTTTGATAATTAAATATTAAAAGTTAGTTATAAAAACGAATGTGTAATTTTTGTGCTACTAGATGAATGAAAAGTGCTATTCTGTTTCAATTTATGAAAGTAAATTTGAAATGAATCAAAAACTTTTTATTATGAGTAATATAGCACAAAGACCTGAATTTAAGGCAAAATATGATAATTATATCAACGGAAAATTTACTGCTCCGGTAAAAGGAGAGTATTTTGATGTTCTTTCTCCTATTGATGGAAAAGTATTTACCAAAGCCGCACATTCAGGTAAAGAAGATTTAGAATTGGCCGTTGATGCAGCCTACGAAGCGTTTAAAACATGGGGAAAAACCTCGGTTACCGAAAGAAGTATTCTGCTAAATAAAATAGCACAAAAGATAGAAGACAATCTGGAGTATATCGCGACTGTTGAAACCATTGATAACGGGAAACCAATTCGTGAAACACTGGCAGCAGATATTCCGTTGGCAATAGATCACTTTCGATATTTTGCAGGCGTAATTCGTGCCGAAGAAAGCTCTATCGCAGAACTGGATTCTCAAACGGTTTCGATTGCTTTAAGTGAACCATTAGGAGTTGTTGCTCAGATTATTCCGTGGAATTTCCCTATTTTAATGGCGGTTTGGAAAATCGCTCCGGCACTCGCAGCAGGAAATACTATTGTTTTGAAACCTGCAGAAAGTACGCCGATTTCTATTTTAGTTCTTATGGAATTAATAGGTGATATTCTTCCTCCGGGAGTTTTAAATATCGTAAACGGTTTTGGAGCTGAGCTTGGTCGTCCTTTGGTTACAAATAAAAAAGTGGCTAAAGCAGCATTTACAGGATCAACTACTACAGGACGTTTGGTAATGCAATATGCTACCGAAAATATTATTCCGGTAACCTTAGAATTAGGAGGTAAATCTCCAAATATCTTCTTTCCATCAGTAGCAGATCACGATGATGATTTCTTCGACAAAGCGATCGAAGGTGCTGTATTATTTGCTTTAAATCAAGGCGAAATCTGTACTTGTCCTTCAAGATTACTGATTCATGAAGATATTTATGACAAGTTTATTGCTAAAGTAATTGAAAGAACTGAGGCTATTATTGCCGGAAATCCGCTGGATAAGTCAACTATGATTGGCGCTCAGACCTCATTGGTACAGAAAGAAAAAATCATGTCTTATATAAAATTAGGTAAAGAAGAAGGAGCCGAGCTTTTGACAGGAGGAGACGAAAATCATTTAGGGGGAGATCTTGAAGGCGGTTATTATATCAAGCCAACTTTATTTAAAGGAAACAATAAAATGAGAATTTTCCAGGAAGAAATTTTTGGACCAGTTCTGGCAGTTACGACTTTTAAAACGACTGAAGAAGCTATTGAAATTGCGAATGACACCATGTACGGTTTGGGGGCCGGAGTATGGACACGTGATGCACATGAAATTTATCAGGTGCCAAGAGCAATTCAGTCAGGTCGTGTCTGGATCAATCAATATCATTCATATCCTGCCGGAGCGCCTTTTGGAGGCTATAAACAATCCGGAATTGGCCGTGAAAATCATAAAATGATGTTAGGACAATATCGTCAAACCAAAAATATGCTGATTTCTTATGATAAAAAGAAATTAGGCTTTTTTTAATTTGTTATTATGTTGGTTTAAAAAGGTAAGTTTCTGGCTTACCTTTTTTTGTAAATTTAATTTAAAAGAAAAAGATTATGATAAAGAGACTCGACGCCACAGATCAAGCCATTGAACTGATTAATATTCTAAAAGAAAAACACGGCGATTTGATGTTTTATCAGGCCGGAGGCTGTTGCGAAGGAACGCAGCCACAATGTTTTGAAAAAGGCGGATATTATCAGCGAATGGGGGATGTTTGTATAGGAACTATAGAAGACACAGAATTTTGGGTAGATAAAGATTTATTCGAATATTGGAAACATGCCCATTTTACCCTAAAAGTAATCGACGCTTTTGGTGTAGGGGGTTTTTCGCTAGAAACTCCTTTGAAAAAAACATTTCAAATCGAATATAGAATTTTTACAGAAGAAGAAGAGAAAGATTTGGAACCGGTTAGTTTTATAGAATAAGTTCTAAGTTGCTAAGATTCTAAGGTTCTGAGTTTTTCCGTCTCTACGGTAAGAATGCTTTGGAGATTTTTTATTTTTCAGAGTAACATAAAATGAGAGAGTAAGGCAAAAAAAAAACTTAGAACCTTAGCGACTTAGAGTCTCAGCATCTTTAATTAACATACAACAACTGATATTGCTTAGGCGTAATTCCCTCGTGTTTTTTAAACAATCGGATAAAGTAATTAGCATCTTCAAAACCGGATAAATAGCAAACTTCGTTAATTTGAATGCCGGGATTTCTTAGTAGTTTTTTGGCGTGTTTTATTTTTTCATTCAAAACATATTCAATCGGGCTCATGCCTAATTCCCGTTTGAAAAAGCGATAAAAAGAAGCTGTACTCATACAGGCTTTTTCGCTCAGGCTTTTCAAATTTATATTTTCTTTTAAATTAAGCCTGATAAACTCGGTAACTTCAAAAATTGGATTGTTTGAAGAAACCGAAATTCCCTGATCAATTGATTTTGCTGTTTGCGTTTGTATAATTCTAATTAATAATTCCTGTAAAGTCAAGTCGGCCAGAGCATCTTTTGTCATTGAGGTACCCATGCACTCTTTAATCAATTTGTTGATTGTAAGGGCAAGATCTATATTGTTATAAAAGAAATAGTTTTGATAATTTAATTGCCAATAACTATCGCTGCCTTCTTTAGGATAATGTTCGTTTAGAAAATTTAAGGTATGATTTATTTTAGCCTTGTCGATTGCGAGTGCCAGACATTGCGTTGGATTTTCTCTCGAAGCTTCAGGAAAATCAATTTTCATTTCCACATTCGACGGAATAACGACTGTTTCTCCCGGCAGATAATCAAATCCGGGCTCATCAAAAAGATGCATGATCTTTTTTCCTCTCAGCATACTGGTCACCACAAAATCGTTAAATTTTAGTGGTACTAATTGAGAAGATTCGTAGGTTTCAAAAATATTTAACTCACAATGATTTAATGTGTAAACGGTCCTGTTTTCAACAAGTGTTTTCAATGATTTTTCATTCGATAAATGCGGAGGATTTATTAAAGCACGTTGGTTATTCATTGTGATTAAATTTTGAAGCAAGACTTTAAATTTAATAAAAAAAATGAATAGAAACCTTAGATTTAACGTTTAATTAAATCAGTTCTTCAACATGTTTTTTAATATTTTCTGCAATTTTTTTGGTAGGCAGATCATTTTCGTCGTCACCAAACGGATCTTCAATTTCCTCTGCAATAAGCTCTAAACTCGCCAGTACATAAAAAATAAAAACAACAACCGGAGCAACAAAATATCCCAGACTAATCGAGTAACCAAAAGGTAATGTCATGGTATAAAAGAAAATGAATTTCTTTATGAAAGCACTGTAAGAGTAAGGAATAGGCGTGTTTTTTATTCTTTCGCAGGCACCGCATATATCCGTAAAAGATTGTAATTCTTCGTTTAAAATAATGAGTTGTTCTCCGGTAATTTTTTTAGAATCATACAAATCATTGATCTTATGAAACATCATTCTTTTTACCTGATTAGGTTTGTGTTTATGATGGTCAATTTCTAAATCTACATCATCAAAAAGCTGCTTACTAGTTTCAGTATCATGAAGATGTCTGTGCAAAATTGAAGCATAAGTAGGAATGAATTTTCTGAAGAATTTTCGATCACTTTCATCTTTCAGCATTGCCGATAGTTTAATAGCAAGATTACGGCTATTGTTGACCAGGCCTCCCCATAATTTTCGCCCTTCCCACCAGCGGTCGTAAGCGGTATTGGTTCTAAAAACAAGCAGTAACGAAATTACAAAACCTAACATTCCGTGCATGATGGGAATGTTATGGATGTAATCGTTTTTACCTACTTTAAAATAGGCGATTTCAAGATACGCAATTACAGAAGAATAAATTCCGATAGCGATCATTATCGGAAACAGTTTTCTTGCTGTATCTGATTTATGAACATGGAAAATAAAAGTAAACCAGTCCTTGGTATTATATGAGATCATTTAAGTTTGTTTTGAAACAAATTTAATCTAAAAATTAATATTTCCTGCTAATTCTTTCAGGGCAATTTCAGATAATTTAGCCTCATATTGTGCGTTGCTGTAACGTACTTTTGCATTCACATAATTCAACTGAGCTGTTCTGAAATCAAGAGTTGTTATGGTTCCGATTCTGAATTTATCAAGCGTAATATCTAAGTTTTGCTTTGCAATAGCCTGATTATCTTCTTCAAGATCAATTAATTCCAAGTTGGTTAGATACGTTTGAAAAGCCGTACTCAATTGCGTATTCAAAATCATGTTTTGCTGCTCTATGGCAATTTGAGAATTTTCGATTTGCAATTTGGCTACTTTTTCATTTCTATGCTGATTCAATCCATCAAAAATATTCAGTGAAGCATTAAAACCGTATGTAAAACCTTTTGAAGAGTTTTCGCTTGTAAATCCAAGACTTGACTGGCTTTCAGAAAAATTATAACCTGACGTTAAATTTACGGTCGGGTATCGGCTTGCTTTTACTTGTTTAAGTTGTAATTCTGCAATACGTTTATTGATAACCTGCGCTTCTAAAGCCGGATTTTGTTTTTTTGCAAGATCCATTAAATCTATCAATACCAGTTTGTTATCTACGGTAACCAAATCAGTTACTGTAAAATCAATTTGGGGATCACGTGCTAAATACTGATTCAGTAAAATTTTGGCATTTTTATACGACTCTTTTTGCCTTAATAAAGCAACCTGATCTGTGTTTAAATCAACCTGCGCGTTTAAAACTTCTAATTTTGAAGCTTTACCAATCGTGAAACGGTTTTGTGCCAATTGAACTCTTTGTTTAGAAATTACAATTGTAGTATCTAAAGCCGATAACTGATGCTGTTGCTGTACTAAATCATAATAAGCTGAATTTACCTGACCAATTTTCATTAAAACCGTTCTTTTTAATTCGGCATCGCCTAATTTTTGAAGCTCTTTTAGCTGATCGTATCTGGCAAACATTCTCATTCCGTCAAAAACAGTCCAGCCTAAACTAACCCCATACGTTAAACTGTTGTTTTTTGCATTATTTAATGTAGTTGATGTTCCGTCCTGACGTACCTGCGTAGAGTTTGTAACGCTGTTATTGTCTACAATATTAGCTGTTGCAGTTGGCAGGATACCTGCATTTCCAACGGTAACGTTTGTTTCGCTTATGGTTGAATTATTTTTAGCAATCTTAATTTCAAAGTTATTTTCTAAAGCTATTTTCATAGCATCTTCGATAGTCAGGATTTCCTGTGCGCTGCTTTTTGCTGCACAAAACAAAAATAAAACGAGACTTATTAATGTTATTTTAGTTTTCATATGATGAATGGTTAGCTGCGAATAACACTTTAAAACGAAATTCACAGCTTCTATATTATTTCAAATTTTAATATCTATTTATGGCTCTCTCTTTCGTATTCTTCGATATGATCAAATTCCGGATAATGTTTTCTGGCTTTAGACCACATCAAATAAATAGCCGGAATTACAAAAAGTGTCAATGCTAATGAGAAAATAGTTCCTCCCACAATTACAACTCCCATCCCGATTCTACTGGTAGAAGCTGCTCCAAGGGACATTGCAATTGGTAATGCTCCTAAGGCAATGGCCAAACTTGTCATTAAAATTGGGCGTAAACGTGCTTCTGATGCTTCAAGAATGGCTTCCATTTTTGGTTTTCCCTGTTCTCGCAGCTGATTGGCAAATTCTACAATCAAAATACCATTTTTAGTTACCAGACCAATAAGCATTACGGTACCAATCTGACTGAATATATTCCAGGTTTGATTGAATAACCATAAGGAGAATAAAGCTCCTGCAACGGCCATTGGCACAGTCAAAATAATAATCAACGGATCGATAAAACTCTCGAATTGTGCGGCAAGAATCAAAAAGATTAATAACAAAGCCAGTCCAAAAGCAAAAGAAGTATTCGAACTGCTTTCGACAAAATCTCGCGATTCTCCACTTAAATCGGTGGTAAAACTCTGGTCTAGAACTTTAGCTTTAATTCTATCCATTTCTTCGATACCATCGCTGATACTTTTGCCTGGCGCCAAACCTGCAGAAACTGTTGCCGACATGTATCTGTTATTATGATACAATTGTGGCGGGTTACTTTGCTCTTCGACTTTTACGACATTATCCATCTGAATCAATTGACCGGATTTGTTTCGAACAAACATCGAAGTTAAATCCAATGGTTTCGAACGGTCTTTTTGATCAAACTGGCCAATTACCTGATATTGTTTTCCGTTTTTAATGAAATATCCAAAACGTTGTCCGCTTAAAGAAAGCTGCAAAGTCTGAGCGATATCCATAATTGATATACCTAAACTTTCGGCCTTTTCACGATCGATACTTACGTTGATTTCAGGTTTGTTGAATTTTAAATTCACATCCGAAGTCGAGAAAACATCACTTTTACCTACTTCACTCATGAAAACAGGAATTTTTTCTCTCAGTTTTTCAAAATTTGGAGCCTGAATAATGTACTGAATCGGAAGTCCTCCACGTCGGTTTACGGCAATTGTAGGCTGCTGAATTACAGATGTTTTAGCATCCGGGTATTTTTTAGTCCATTTGGTTAATTGATCTGCAATATCTTTTTGAGACTTGGTTCTTTCATCAGGTTCTTTCAACGAAAGCCTGATAAATCCTGAATTTGTTGCAGAACCTCCGGAACCTCCTGCAGTAATGACTAAACTTACTTTTTTCTCCGATATAGAATCATCAACCAATCTCGACATTTCCTGCATAAAACGGTTGGTGTAGTCATAAGATGAACCTTCCGGAGTAGTCATACGCATGGTTACAGAACTACGGTCATCATAAGGAGCGGTTTCTTTTGGAAGTATGGTAAAGAATAAATAAATCAATCCAAAACAAGCAATAAGAATAGGGAAGGAGATCCATTTTTTTTCCATGAATCGGCCTAATGATGCTGCATACCCGCTATTTAGTTTTTCGAAAAAAGGTTCGGTTTTTATGTAGAATTTTGATTTTTTCTGTTCTCCGCCTTTCATCAAATAAGCATTCAGCATTGGTGTTAATGTCAAGGACACAAAAGCTGAGATTAAAACCGCGGCTCCAATAACAACCCCAAATTCCCGAAAGAGTCGGCCTACGAAACCTTCTAAGAAAATTACAGGTAAAAATACTGCAGCAAGTGTAACGGAAATCGAGATTACGGCATAGAAAATTTCATTAGAACCTTTGATAGCCGCTTCGATTGGCGACATTCCTTCTTCGACTTTTTTGAAGATATTTTCGGTTACTACAATTCCGTCATCAACCACCAGACCAGTTGCTAATACAATTGCCAATAAGGTTAATACGTTGATAGAAAACCCGAACAACCACATGATAAAAAACGTAGCAATTAAAGATACCGGAATATCAATTAAAGGCCTGAATGCAATGGCCCAATCTCTAAAAAACAAGTAGATAATGATGATTACCAGAATAATCGAAATCCCTAAAGTTTCAGCCACTTCAAGTACCGATTTTTTTACGAAAAGTGTGTTGTCAAGCGCTATATTTAGTTTGATATCCTTTGGAAGATCCTTTTTTAAAGCGTTATATTTTTTATAAAATTCTTTCGAAATATCCAGGTAATTGGCTCCCGGCATTGGTACAATGGCCATACCAATCATTGGAAGACCGGAGGATGTCAAAGAAGTTTCGATATTTTCCGGTCCTAATTCAGCACCTCCAACATCGCTCAAACGAACAATTTTATCTCCGTCTGTTCGAATAATAATATCGTTAAATTCTTCTGGTTTAGAAAGATTTCCAATGGTCTTTACAGTCAGTTCTGTATTGTTTCCGGTTAATTTTCCAGAAGGCAATTCTACATTTTGTGCGTTTAAGGCATTTCGAACATCCGAAACCGTACAATTATAAGCGTTTAATTTTATCGGATCAATCCACAAACGCATGGCATAACGTTTTTGCCCCCAAATTTGAACACCACTCACTCCGGGAATTGTTTCTAAACGCTGTGAAATAACATTTTCGGCATAATCGCTTAATTCCAATGAGCTTCTGCTGTCACTTTGAACGGTCATCGAAATAATAGATTCGCTATCAGCATCGGCTTTAGAAACTACCGGCGGTGCATCAATATCCTGAGGTAAACTTCGAACAGCTTGCGAAACTTTGTCACGAACATCGTTTGCGGCTTCTTCAAGATTTTTATCCAGATTAAATTCGATGGTAATATTACTGCTTCCCTGATTACTGGATGATGTGATGTTTCGAATCCCATCAATTGCATTTACTGCTTTTTCAAGAGGTTCTGTAATTTGTGATTCTATGATATCAGAATTGGCTCCTGTATAATTGGTTCTAATGGAAACCTGTGCAGGGTCGATCGAAGGAAATTCCCGAACACCCAAAAATGTATAACCAATAAAACCGAATAGAATAATCAGAAGATTCAGTACAATGGTTAAAACAGGTCTTTTTATACTAATAGTAGATAAACTCATTTGAGATTTTGGATTTTAGAGTTCAGATTTTAGATTTTAGAAAATAGAATAAAGAAAATAGCAATAAGACTTGAAGCTTAAAACCTATAACTCAGATCTAACTCATAACCCATAACTCTTAACTTAAAATTATTTTTTTACTTGAACTTTTATAGGTGCCTCATTCTTTAATGACATTACGCCACTGGTAATTAAGGTATCTCCGGCTTTTAATCCTGATAAAATCAAAATTGAAGAATCGGTTCTGGTAGTAGCATCAACCATAACTTCTTTGGCTTTTCCCATATTGGCCACGTACACTTTTTTACCGCTCTGAACAGGCACAATCGCTTCTGAAGGTACCACTATCGCATCTTTGATGATGTTTAAAGGTAGTTTTACATCAGCAAAAGTTCCAGGAAAAAGTTTTCCATCGATATTATCTGCAATGGCGCGAATTTTTAAGGTACGTGTTGCTACTTCCACTTCCGGCTCAATCGCGTAAATCTTTGCCTTATATACTTTATCTGATCCTGAAACCGAAAAGTCGATTGTTGACCCTGATTTTACCTGCGAAGCGTATTTTTCAGGAATAGAAAATGTGATTTTTAATTTTCCTGTATTCACTAATTTGGCCACCAAAACCGTTGGCGTAATATAAGTTCCCGGTGATATAGAGCGTAAACCAATTTTACCTGAAAAAGGCGCTTTTACAGCTGTTTTTGCTATTTGCGCTCTTATTAATTGTGTTTGCGCTTTCATCGAAGCATAATCAGCGTTGGCAACATCAAATTCTTCCTGACTGATAGCCTCTTTCTGAAGCAGTAATTTTGCTCTTCTTTCGTTTTCACCAGCCAAGCCTTCTTTGGTTACAGCCTGTCTTAATTGTGCTTTAAGTTCGATATCATTTACCTTAAAAAGAACCTGACCTTTATTTACAAAACTACCTTCATTAAAATAAATTCCTTCAACAATTCCCGATACTTCACTGTGAATTTCTATTTGTTCATTTGCCTCAATTGACCCTGAAAGTGATAGGTTATTATCGAAAGTAGTAGTTTGCACCACAATTCCTGTTACTGTTGTAGGCTTGTCCTTGTCGCCAAAATTTTTAGATTCTTCGTTCTTCTTTTTGTTTGAAACTATTCTGTAGGTTATAAATCCTCCGATGCATATAATCAGCAAGGCGTAAATAAGGTTTTTTACTTTCATAAAATTGAGGTAAATGTTTTTTGGGTGTGTGTTTTTAGTAAGCCTACAAAATTAACTTTTTGAAACGAAAACGAAAGATGTTGGGTTTTATTTAACACTTGTATAATATTAATTTTAAATGTCTTTTAACAGCTATGTTCGCTGCTTTTTTGTAATTAGATATGATTTTTCGCAAATGGTTTAATGGGATTGAATTTATTTATAATTAAATTGTTTTTAGAGTTTATTAATCATCTTTTCAGGTACTAATACGCTTTATTTATATGTTTTTAGTTACGTATTTTTACTTAAAACAATCTTTTAAAAGTAATATTATTCTTTCTTTTTGTGAATTATTTGTGTTTTGTCTGATTTTTTTTGCAGTTTATCGATTTTATTCGTAACATTGATATGCTTAAACAAAATGATTTTTTTTTTGTACGAATAGTAATGTTTTTGGTGGTTAAGCGGTTAAATGTGTAGGTTTTTTATTTGTTTTTAAGTTGTAAATATTTCATATCAAAATAAATTATTTAACAGTTGTTTAAACAATTTTTATTTTAACCCCAAAAACTGCCTTTTATGCTAAGAAAATTACTTGTTGGCTTATGGATGTTATTATTATGCGCTGCCATTTCTGTTTTATTCTGGCAAAACGAATTCAAATACAGTTTACCTACACCAGTTCCTAAAAACTATCATGATATAGCCATGGGAAGTAAAATTGACCTTAAGTGCTGTACAACAGACACGAGGCCAATTTTTATTCACTTTTTCAATCCGGATTGTCCTTGTTCCCGCTTTAATATTCCTCACGTAAGCGGTCTTATCAAAAAGTACGGAAATCAGATTAATTTTAAAATTGTAGTTCTCAACAAACAAAAGGACTTTACAATAGAAGAGATTCAGAAGAAATTTGATGCCAATATTCCGGTTTATTTTGATGAAAGTATAGCAAAAGATTGTGGCGTGTTCTCAACGCCTCAGGCAGTCCTTTTAGATGGTTCAAGAAGTTTATATTACCGCGGAAACTACAACAAAACAAGATATTGTACCAATGCCGACAGTAATTATGCGCAAATGGCAATTGATTCTTTATTAAAACAAACCAAGTCCCCTTCGTTTGATGCTTTAGCTCTGAGAGCTTATGGATGCTCGCTACCAGAATGTACTAAATAAATCTATTTCTTAACCTAATCTATTTAATTTATGAAAACAAAAGCCAGTTTGAATGAACGCGATTATCTTCACAATTTTATGTCTACGATGACACAAAAATCAGATACGATTATCAACTATGTTCTTGCCATTTATTTCCTTTTGGGAATTGCCTTAGCCTTTAAATACGATACATTTGAAATTGGAGTGGGGGTAGGGACTTTGAATCTTTTATTGTACTATTCGGCCAAATTTTTTATCAAAAACTCTAATTTTTATCAGTACGTTTTAGCAGTTGTTCTGGCTATTTTCATGGCACAGTATATCTATCAGATGCACGGATTATTCGAGATGCATTTTACGGTTTTTATTGCGAGTACGATTTTGATTATCTATCAAAACTGGAAACTGCAAATACCACTTACGCTTTTGGTGGTCTTGCATCACGGGGCTTTGGCATACATGCAAAACTATGTTTACACAGATCCAAAAGGCTTACAGCTGTATTTTTCGCAAGTAAATTTTGATCTTGAAACCTTTATTATTCATGTCGTTTTAGCAGCAGTTGTTTTTTTTATGAACGGATATTGGGCGTATTATTTTAAGGAACACAGCCAAAACCATATTTCGAAAATTTCTGACGAATATGAATTGGAAAATATCAAATTAGCATCGGCAAAATACAGTTCGATGAGTGCTACTAAAGATTATAATGATTTTATTCACAGAACTACTCTTGATTTAAAATTGCCGGTCAATTCGGTTTTAAAACTTATTGATGTTTCAAAAGGACATACCGATAACGACAAACTTTTAAGTTATCTGGAAATGATGAGAGAAAGTGCTAAAAAAATTGATGATTTGGTGAATGACATTCATGTAAAATCGACTAACAGCAGAGGCCAAAGTTAATAGATGTATATAACTTAATTATAAAAATACTTTATAGGCCACAGTTTATACGCAAAATACAATTGCCTATTAATTTAAAATACAAAATTTATGGATAACAGAATTACTCGCCCGACTCCATCAGACAGAGAAGTTGATTGGAATAAAACTAAAGTATTATTAAGTAAAACAGATACAAAAGGAACTATTTTATATGCAAATGAAGCTTTTATAGATGTGTCAGGCTATGATGAGCACGAGCTTATCGGACAGCCTCATAATGTGATCCGTCATCCTGATATGCCAAAAGTAATTTTTAAGTTCTTGTGGGATAGTATTAAATCCAGCCAGAATATTCACGTTATTATCAAAAACATGTCAAAAACCGGAAGATACTATTGGGTAATTACCGATTTTAAAATTATTGCTGATGGCGACGGAGAAATTGCAGGTTATTTTGGAACCAGAAAATCCGTTCCTGAAGAAATCATTACCAAGTTTATAGAACCTTTATATAAAAAATTGCTTCATATTGAAGAAGTAAGCGGTCTTGGAGCTTCGGAAGATTATTTAATTGGTTTTCTGGAAGAACGCAAAAAGACTTATATGGAGTATGTTGACCATCTGGTAGCAACAGGAAAAGATGATAAAAATAAAATAAGTAAAGGCCTTTTTAGTGGTTTGTTCGAAAAAAAAGCGCCGCCTAAAAAATAAAGAATACAAAAAAACTATATGCTTCATTGTGTGTACTAAATTTCAATTTTAAAATTTGTCCCCCAACAAATCTAAATCACCTTATTGAATAAGAATTATTGAATTTTAGATGTAATGCGGTGAAGTATATTTTTTTCTGAGCTTCTGAGTTGCTAAGCTTCTAAGTTACTAAGTTTTTTCAAAAAAGCTTCAAAGTAGCAGAGCAACAAAGGAACAAAGATTTTTTTTCGCCTTATTACCTTATTTATTACCGATATGAAGAGGCTCCGGAAGAAGAGTCTTGAAAATTGGAATTTGGAATTTTACTTTTTTTTTTGGAATTTTAAAAAGAAACTTAGAATCTTAGCAACTCAGAACTTAGCACCTTAGCTAATATAATTCCAAATATTTTTCTTCTTCGTGAGTTCGATAAAAACCGCTTTTAGTACGGCGTGTTCCGGTTTTTGTAAGGGGCCGTCTTCTTTTAAGATTTTCATGGCGTAGTTTCTCGCCAGACCTAAAATGTCTCTGTCGCGCACAATATCAGCAATTTGAAGATTTAGAACACCACTTTGCTGTGTTCCCATTAAATCTCCCGGGCCTCGGAGTTTAAGATCTACTTCGGCAATTTCGAAACCATCATTGGTTTTTACCATGGTTTGCATTCGGGTTTTACTGTCATCACTTAACTTGTGGCTTGTCATCAGGATACAATAACTTTGTTCGGCACCACGACCTACACGGCCACGTAATTGGTGTAGCTGGGACAATCCAAAACGTTCTGCACTTTCGATAATCATTACACTCGCGTTGGGTACGTTTACACCAACCTCAATTACAGTTGTTGCCACCATAATATTGGTTTTGCCTTCAGAGAAACGTTTCATTTCAGCATCTTTATCAGCCGGTTTCATTTTTCCGTGTAAGATAGATATTGAATATTGAGGCAAAGGGAAATCACGTGATATACTTTCGTAGCCATCCATTAAATCCTTATAATCCATTTTTTCAGATTCCTGAATTAAGGGATAAACGATATAAATTTGTCTTCCCAGGGCAATTTCATCTCGCAGAAATTTCCATACTTTCAATCGGTTACTATCAAAACGATGTACGGTTTGAATGGGTTTTCTGCCGGGAGGCAATTCATCAATGACCGAAATATCGAGATCTCCGTAGAGACTCATCGCTAAAGTTCTCGGAATAGGAGTAGCAGTCATAACCAGAACGTGTGGCGGAATATCATTTTTCTTCCACAATTTTGATCTCTGTTCTACTCCAAAACGGTGTTGTTCATCAATAACAGCCAAACCTAAATTCTGGAATTTTACTTTATCTTCCAGCAAAGCATGAGTACCAATAATGATATGTAAACTTCCGTTTTCCAGTTCTTCGTGAATGATTCTTCGTGCCGCTATTTTAGTTGAGCCGGTTAATATTTTTATATTCAGGTTTAAGGTTTGAGCTAACTCAGATAACCCAATAAAATGCTGATTAGCGAGAATTTCTGTTGGCGCCATTAAACAAGCCTGAAAACCGTTATCGATTGCCAGAAGCATACTCAAAAAAGCAACAATGGTTTTTCCGGAACCTACATCTCCTTGTAATAATCGGTTCATTTGGGCATTGCTTCCCATGTCTGAACGGATTTCTTTTACCACTCTTTTCTGGGCGTTGGTAAGCTGAAAAGGCAAATGATTCTGGTAAAATTCATTAAAAAGTTCGCCCACTTTTGTAAACGGATGCCCTTTTATTTTGTGTTTTCTGATCAGGTTTTTAGTAATCAATTGCAATTGAATGAAGAACAATTCTTCAAATTTCAATCGAAATTGGGCTTTCGCCAAAGCGTCAGTGCTCTTCGGGAAATGTATGTTGAATAAAGCCGCTCTTTTCGAGATTAGTTTTAGTTCTTCTATTAAATAAGGAGGGAACGTTTCTGTAAACAGAGCTTGGGTCTCAAGAAACAACTGCTCCATCATTTTATTAATCGTTCGGTTTGAAATCCCTCTGTTCGTAAGTGTTTCAGTCGAAGGATAAACAGGCTGCATCGCTGACCTAAGGCTTTTTTCGTGCTCGCTTAACAATTCAATTTCCGGATGCGCCATACTAAACTGACTTCCATAAAGCGAACATTTCCCGAAAATCACACAAACTTCATTCAGTTTTAAACTCTCCCGAATCCATTTGTGTCCCTGAAACCAGTTCAGGTCTATTTGCCCCGTATCATCCACGAAAGTGGCTACTAAACGTTTTTTGTTTTTGGCAAATTCAACTGTTTTTATATTGATGATTTTACCAATAATCTGAACTTCGGCACCTGTATTCTGTAGCTCGTTGATCTTGTAATAACGTGTTCTGTCAATATATCTGTTCGGAAAAAAATTAACTAAATCCCTGTATTTATGAATACCCAATTCCTTACGAAGCAATTGACCACGACTGGGACCAACACCTTTTAAGTATTCGATTGGGGTTTCAAGGAGATTATTAGACATTAATTTATTTTAGAATTTAGGTTATAGAAAATAGAATATGGAAAATAGAATATGGAAAATAGAATATGGAAAATAGATTATAGAATGTAGAATATGGATCATAGTTAATAGATTTTAGTCTCTTTACTCTATTTCTCTTTACTCTATTCTCTTTGTCCTATTCTCTTAACTCTATTCTCTTTAGAAAAGCGAAGATAAATTTAAAATAGGAAATTTGAAAGCCTGAAATAATTGATTAGGTATTTTAACAAATAAAGATAATTATTAGATTTGTTAAATGTTTAAAATATAAGCTCCTATATGATTAACGAAGAAAAAGTTCCTTTTGAAACCTTAGAGTTTGCCGGCGTTACATTTAAAGTTATTAATCGACACGAAGCTCACAATATTATTGGAGATCTTACCGATTTTAATAATGAAAAAATCTATAATGTTTTTGAAGATACCTGGCGTTTTCCTGACTATGAAGAAAATCCAATTTTTCTGCTAGCAGAAGATGATGTACAAATGGATTCGTTTGAAATGGATTATAGTACAGAAGAACATCCTGATGTTTTTATACTAGGATTTATTTTTAAAGGAAATCTTTCGGTTACGAAACTTATAAGTTCTTTTGATACGGATAATTCACCTGCTTTAATTGTTTTAGGACAAACAACAAGCGTAAATATCACTTTGTTTGGAAGCGTGCATTATTTGGGTGACGGCGTAAAATGCGATGCACTTTTAGGAGAATACAATCATGGAGAACTTTTTGTAAAAGGCGATGTTACAGCCTGGTTAATTTACAGCGATGATATGCAAATGCATTTTGAACGTTTTACAGATGTTCAGGCCATAATTAATGTAAACCGACCAGATATATTAATCTGCAGTAATGTTGCGGATGAAAATGGAGCAGTGATGACAATTGAAAATTACTTTCCGTCGACTCATAAATTATCAGATATTGTACATGATTCTTTTATCGAAATTTCAGATTATGGAACAAAGATTTTAGGAAATAATTATCACGAAGATGCCTTTAAACAAGGACTTTCGATTCTGGATTACGAAAAAACGGAAAAGTATATGTATACTAATTTCCGTGATAAGTTTATCGAAATGATCAACGTTTTGTCTGGACTGGAATTTATAGGCAGAATCAGCAAAGAAAGTGAAGGAAACGAGTATTCGTTTATTCCGTTTGAATATGAAGGAAAGAAATACAGTCAGATTTCTGAAGATATTACAAATGGTTTCAATATTAGATTGCGCGCTTTATGGTGCCATGATAATGAAGAAATAACACTTTTACTGGAATATTTATATGAGGACGGAAATCCAAAATTCCAATGGGCTAACAACGAAACGGCTCCCGGAATTGAAATGTTTTGTGTAAAATGTGCTGTAATCAAAGTTTTTGAAGTACTCACGGCAGAAACTTCTGAGGAAGAAGATGACGATGATGATGAAACAGAATATGCAGAATATGACAACAGTTTTTCATTAGAAGATTTTTCAGTTCAGTTTGGCAGTTATGCTTTACCGGAAGATTTGTTAAAACTGTATAAATTCGAGCAGGAATTTGGCGCAGAAACCTATTCGGAATGTTTTGGCCTTACCATAACAAATGAAAAAACCGGGATAAAAACATGGTCTGAGAAAGAAGAATTTTATAATAGTTTTATTGAATTTGCAGGAGCAAATGGTTCAGGAAGTTCTTATGCATATTGGTTGATAGATAATGATTTAAACCATTGCCCGATAGTGGTTTTTGGTGATGAAGGCGGTATTCATGTTGTAGCCGAAAATACACGTGCATTGATTCATCTTTTGACTTTGGATACAGAAATTTCAGTTGATTTTGATTCTGCTTATTTTTATAAAGACGAGGAATATTATAAAGAAAATGAAAATAAAGACGAGTTTCAGCAATGGGTTAAAAAAGAATTTAATCTTGAACCAATAGAAACAAACGAAGAAACGGACGAGATTGTAAACCAGGCCAATGCAAGATATAAAAAGCGATTAAACGATTTTTTAACCAAGTTTGATATAGAAATTGGAGAAGATGAAAAGTAGTTGTCCATAATCATCAAATGAATTTTTATCTTTGAACAAAACTTAAACAATGACAACACATTTAGCACTTTTACGAGGAATCAACGTTTCCGGTCACAATATGATGAAAATGGAGGCTTTGAAAACTATGTTAGAAAATATTGGTTTTACGAATGTGAGAACGTATCTGCAATCCGGAAATGTTTTTGTAGATACAGACGAAGAAAGTGCTTCGAAAGTGGGTTTTATGATCAAACAGGAAATTTTTAAGGTCTTCGGACATGAAGTTCCTACCATAGTTATTGCCAAAGAAGATCTGGAATTGTGTTTTAAAAATAATCCTTATTTCAAAGAAAAAGATATAGATACCAAAAAACTATATGTTGCCTTTGTATCAACTACTCTGAAAAAAGAAAACATAAATGATTTAAAAATCAGTCAGTTTAAACCCGATGAAGCTAGCATCGACGGCAACAGAATTTTTATTAAATACGACATTGGTGCTGGAAAAACCAGATTAGAAGGAAAATATATCGAGAAAAAACTTAATGTTATAGTAACAATGCGAAACTGGAATACGGTTACGAATTTACTAGAATTATATAACGGTTAATGTGATAATTACTAATCTCTTAGCCATTTTTGCATTACAGGAAAAGCTTCTTTGCCTTCTTTGAGTGCACGATCATTACTTAAGGTAAGTCCAATCCATTCTAAAAACGGCAATCCAATATAATTTTTATCACTAAAATTCGAAATAAACCAATCCGAAGCGCCTTTATAACCATTAGGGTGAAATACAAAGTCAAGTGGTAATTGTAAATGATTTGCAGCTGCAAATGACCATAAAATCGCTGCTATTTCTTCGGCCTGGGTAGGCCATTTGGGCGACATTTCGCTTGTACCGGCCTTGTTTCTTTCAGCAGATGTGGTAACCGCTAAATGCCCTGCTTCGTGTAAAATATCACCTGGATATAATAATTGATCATAATCGATATAAATACAATTTGGTCCCAGGCTTAATCCTGGTAAAAAGCTTGTATCTAATTCTTTTTCAATTACATCAATTCCTATTTCATTAAGGAATTCCAGAATTTTTTTTATTTCTAAACTAATTTCTTTTACAGCCATAATATGTTTTAATGAAATTAATAATTGAATTGAAACTGAATTCTAAATGTAATAAAAGTAAATTATTTTTCGATAACTGTTACAGGCGCTCTTTTTAAAAAGATAGTATCACAATTGTGCACAGCACCTTTTCTTATTCCACCACCAAAAGGATTAAATAATTGTATCGATTTATTTTCGTAACCCTCTTTAATAATTGCTTCATTTACCATTAATAGCGGCGCTTCATAGCCAACAAAAGTAAACTCAGAATAACGTAATTCTTTTAATTGAAAATGACCTTTTGTGTCTGTGAGATTTTCTCCAACTTTGCAGTTTTCAATTGGTTTTCTGCTGATAGAATCATAAATATACCCCATAATCTGAGGTCTTTTGCAACGGCTTACCAGACAGCTCTGGCAAACGAGGGCAATAGTTATTAGAAATATAAGGGTACAAATCTTTTTAAAATAGAATATTTTCATTGTTGTTAAATTAGGTCACAATACCAAAATCCAAAATCAAAAGCATCGCTGGCACTTGTATCACAAGCAGTATCGGAAGAATCTTCGGTTTTAGGCTTTTCGTATTTTCGATACACGATTTCGCTAATTTCAAATTTTACAGGTTCTGAAAAAATCGGACCATCAAAAGTAAAGGTATGAAATTCACCGTTTTCACCGCAAACATCTACATTATCAGGCAAATCGTTAATGAATTCCTGATCGATAATTCGGCCAACAAAATTCTTGTCTAAATAACGTTCGTTTACGCAAACGACAATCGTTTTAAATCCTAACGAAATGAATTCCTGTATTAAATCCTGCGTCGGAATCTTCCAAAGCGGAAAAACACCTTCAAAACCTATTTTAGCCAATTGATCTTCGCGGTATTGGCGTAAATCTTCCAGGAAAATATCACCAAAAACAGAACGTGTTATTCCTTCGTTTTTTAATTCGGTTAAAGTTTTGGTCATCACACTTTCATAGACCTCCATTGTTGGCATTTCAGGAATCTGCATGATTTTAAGTGGCAATCCAATGCTTTTTGCCTGCGCTTCTAATAATTCGACACGAACGCCATGCATAGAAATTCGTTGAAATTGCTGATTGACGCTCGTAAGCAAATATTCGATTTTAAAATCAGGATTTTGTAATGTTTTATACAATGCCAGAGCAGAATCTTTTCCGCTGCTCCAGTTAAATAAGGCTTTTTTTGGTATTGACACGTAGTTGTAATTTTCTAAGGTAAACATACAAATTTCATTCGATTTGTTGGTGAAACCTTTGTAACTTTGGGATTTCGCCTTCAAATTTATTTCAATGAAATACATCTTCCTATTTATTACCAGTTTCGTTTTTGCACAACAAACCCAATTTGTCGATTTTAAATCGGTTTCAGGACAATTAAAATTAAACACAGCGGAAAAATCAGTTCACGGAATTGTCGATTATCGCTTTGAGGTTTTAAAGCCTATTGATACCATTAAAATCGATGCTAAAAACATGGATTTTTTTCATATTCAGATCGATAATAAAGATGTTGTTTATATTAATACCGGCAAAGAATTGCAAATTCTGAATAATTTTCAGAAGGGAGAAAACCGCTTAACTTTCGAATATTCGGTTAAACCAAAACAGGCTCTTTACTTTATTAATATTGATAATACAGAAACTCAAATCTGGACGCAAGGTCAGGGAAGATATACCAGTAATTGGTTTCCTAGTTTCGACGATGTAAACGAAAAAATTATTTTTAGTTTAGGAATTACCTACGAGAATGATTATCAGGTTGTTTCAAACGGAGTTTTAAAAGAAAAAAAATCAGAAGGAAATTCAACGCATTGGCAATACCAAATGCAAAATCCTATGAGTTCTTATTTATTAATGCTTGCCATTGGGAAATATGATAAAAAAGAATTCAAAGCAAAATCTAAAATTGCGCTGGAATATTATCTTGAAAATAAAGATACGAACCGTTTTGAACCAACATACCGATATTCAAAACGTATTTTTGATTTTTTAGAAAAAGAAATAGGAGTGAAGTATCCGTGGGAAATCTATAGAGAAATTCCTGTTCGCGATTTCCTGTATGCTGGTATGGAAAATACAACTACTACACTTTTCGCGACACGATATATTGTGGATTCGATAGGATTTACAGATCGAAATTATACAAATGTTGACGCTCATGAGTTGGCACATCATTGGTTTGGAGATTTAATTACGGCCGAAAGCAGTACACATCATTGGCTTCAGGAAGGTTTTGCAACGTATTATGCAGCATTGGCCGAAAGGGAAATTTATGGAGATGATTTTTTCTATTCGAAATTATACGAAACGGCACAACAAATAAAATTTGCTTCAAGAACAGATTCGGTTCCGGTTTTGAATGCCAAAGCAAGTTCGTTGACTTTTTATGAAAAAGGTGCCTGGGCATTGTTTGTCTTACATGAATCCATTGGTGATAAAGCATTCAAAAAAGCGATAAAAAATTATCTGAAAAAGTATGCTTATCAAACTGTAAATACACAAAATTTCTTTGATGAAATCAAAAAAGTATCCGATTTTGATTTGGATAAATTTCAGAAAACCTGGTTAGAATCGACAGTTTTTGATACACCCACAGCGAATGCTTTATTGAGTAAAAACAAAGCCATTCAAGTTAGATTGGAAGTTGATAAATTGAAGAAAACGCCATTACCGGAGAAAATAGAGTTTTTAAAAAAGATTTTAGAATCGAACGTTTACGAAACTGTAAAAGAAGCTATTGTAAACCAGACAGAACCTGAAAAGTACGAAGCAAAGAAAGAGCTTTTAATAATAGCTTTGCAAACCAACAATATACAAGTCCGACAAGCTGTGGCAGAATCATTGTCCAAAATCCCGGAAGATTTTAGAACAAATTACGAAACCTTATTAGACGATCAATCCTATCAGACACAGGAAATTGCATTGTTTTATTTGTGGAAAAATTTCCCGGATCATCGTACAGAATATCTAAATAAATCGAAAAACTGGATTGGTTTCAACGATTTTAATCTTCGAATATTATGGCTTTCATTAGCATTATCGACTCCGGATTACAGCAATAATCCGGATGCTTTAGCCAATGAGTTAATTTCATTTTCATCTACAAAATACGAAGCTACAACACGACAAAATGCACTTGAAAAACTGATTGCTTTTAAGATAATTAACGATCAGGTTTTGAGTAATTTAGTCAGCGCAACCACGCATCATATGTGGCAATTTTCAAAATACGGCAGAGATACAATACGGTTTTTATTAAAAAATTCAGAAATGCGTGCTTCGTTTGAGAGAATTTTGCCTAATTTGAACCCCGAAGAACAATTTCAATTGAATCGTTTATTAGTTGAAAAAAGTTAAAAGTTAAAAGTTATGAGTTATGAATTATGAGTTGGGAACTTTAAGTTAAGCGAATAAAAAAACACGAAATATTAAGATAATAGAATTCGAAGTGATGAGAATAGAAAAGATAAAAAATATTATAACTCATAACTTTTAACTCATAACCCATAACTAAAAAAATGAGAGCATTGGTTATTTCTGGTGGAGGAAGTAAAGGCGCGTTTGCCGGTGGTGTAGCGCAATATTTAATAGAAGAGAAAAATCACGAATATGATTTATTTATAGGAACTTCTACAGGTAGCTTACTTATTCCCCATTTGGCCCTGGGTCATATTAAACAAATTCACTCTATTTATACCAATGTTACCATGGCTAATATTTTCAATATTTGTCCTTTTGTGATTAAAACCAAAGGAGGAGTAGATATTGTTACCATAAATCACTTCAATGTTTTACGTCAGTTTTTTAAAGGAAAAAGAACGTTTGGAGAAAGTAAAGGATTGAAAAAATACATTAGAAATAATTTTTCTCTTTCGGATTTTAATAAGTTAAAGAAACAGAAAAACGATGTTATCATTACAGTCACCAATTTCACTAAAAACGAATCAGAATATAAATCGATAAAAGATTGCACTTACGAAGAGTTTTGTGATTGGTCTTGGATTTCAAGTAATTACGTTCCGTTTATGAGTTTGGTCGAGAAAGACAACTTCGAATATGGTGACGGAGGATTTTCAAGCCTGGTTCCGATTCGTGAAGCGATTAACCGCGGCGCTACTGAAATTGATGTTATTATTCTGGAAACCGAAGTCAATATGAATAAAACCGTTATTGGTAAAAATCCGTTTTCCTTAATGATCGATTTGTTCCGAATTGCTTTGGATCAGGTTGAAAAACACGATATTGCTATAGGAAAACTGATGGCAAACAATAAGAATGTAAAACTTAACTTATATTACACGCCCACAAAACTAACTGATAATGCTTTGATTTTTAATAAAGAAGTCATGAAAGAATGGTGGGAGCAGGGTTACGAATATGCTCAGAATAAGTCTGAGGTTATGAGTGATAATAGATGATTTTAGATTGATATTTAATAGTGTTAAAAAGTTGATGTATAATATAAATAATAAAAATGAGCAATTTTAGATATAGTATTTGTGAGCCGAAAAATCCAAAGGTTATTGAAAAAGGAAAGATTGATTCTTCAGAGATAATACAAATATTTGAAAATTTTCCGTGGAATTTACATTTGAAAGAAATGGAAAACGAACAAACTAATTACTATTCGCCTTCAATTGAATTTGAAAATTTAAACAACAAAAATGGTTTAGCAATTTCTGCTGTTGGTACTCCTAAGAAATATGAATTTTATGTTTTTTTTAAAAGACCAAAGTTGCAAAAAACGTGGTTTGGATTAAGTGAAAAAATGAATAAAGATTTTACATCTGAATTGCTTGATCTGACTAAAGAAAAAACAATCGAAATTGTAAAAGCTTTGATGGATAATAATCTAAATTACCTGGAGAGCAAATTTCAATAGTTTTTTATAAAGCTGATTTATTTATAATTGTAAATAGCTAGAAATTAATTTTTTATGATACTCTCTTTTGATCTGGATGACACATTGATTTCTAATAAGTTTGAATTAGAAAAAACAAATTTTCTTCAGCGTATTCTTGGTATTGAATGCTTGAGAAAAGGAACGATAGATTTATTTAAAGAGTTAAAAAAACAAAAACATCAAATTTATATTTATACCACTTCACACAGAAGCGAATCGAGGATAAAATGGATGTTTTATTCGTATGGTATTGCTGTTGATTATGTAATAGACCAACAGAAACATCAACAAAAACTCCGCAACACAAATATTTATAGCTCGAAGTTCCCTACAGTATTTAATATTGATATTCATGTAGATGATTCAATGGGAGTTGAAGCCGAAGGCAAAAAGTATGGATTCAAAACTATTATAATTTCTGAAACTGATAAAAATTGGACTCAGACAATTTTAAAAAAGATATAATGTTTTTTATCAAATTCAATGTTACTTTTAATTTAATCACATCTAAATGAGAGTTGTAAAATTATTTCTTTTCTTCTTTGTTACTTTAAACATATTCAGTCAGGAAAATCTATGCAGGACTTTTATTTGGGATAAATCTGAAGTATTTCAAAAGAATGAATTACTTAAATATAATAGTCATGATTTTTCTAATTTATGGAATACTGGAGACCGTGATGTTTATGGTGTGATTGGCGATAATTACCAGCGGATATTGATAAAGTTTATTTCGATTAAAAGAAATGAAAAAAATAAAGCAGAATATATCGTTCATGGTAAGTCAAACGTTAAATCAAATATTTGTGATTTTGTGGGCACAATAACCATCTTGAAAATACAAGAACTTAAAATACCAAAATTTGGCGTTGATGATGAATATAAAAATGCAGGAATAAAAAGTCAGGGATTATTAGTGGCTAATTATAAGTTTGTTGAAAATAAAAATCAAAAGAATACAGGGGAATTTCACGGACAGCTGCAAACCATATTTTATGTTGATAAAAACAATTTAATCACGTACAACGATATTGAAAGTTATAGGGATAATTATTTTAATAATGCGTTTGTTGGAATATGGAAATCTAATAATTCTGGAAAAGAAAAAATATGCAATTGGGGTCATTACAGGGTTCCCAGCGTAAATTACGATTTTGATATTGGAGCCGGAGAAATAAGTGTTTCTAATAAATACTTTAAAAACGGATGGGAAGTTAAACCGAAAGAAAACTGGTGGAAATAATAAGGATAAATGAAGTACTTGATTTTAGATTTTAGACTAAAAAAACATAATCTAAAATCTAAAACCAGAACTCTGCAATTATAATTTTACCACAACTCAGATACCTCATTTTTGATATATCCTAAAGCAGCATTACTTGGTGATTGTTTTTCTAATAAATCATTCAGGATTACTTCACGTAGTTTATCAGCACTGTCCACGCGATCACTCATAGCGGCTTTACGTATGATTTGTATGGTTGAGTTTTTGGCAGTAGTAATGATTGTCCAACACTCGTCTGACATATAAATTTGCTGTGTTAAATTATGTTCGAATTCCTGTTCGATCTGGTCAATTACATAATTTTCATAATCATGTTTGTCGTTCGAAATAGGAGTTATTCTGATTAGTAATTTAGTTAAATTGATACGTTCCAAAAATAAAGTCATGCGCTCGTAAGCTTGCAAACGTATTGGAAGAGATTGTTTTTGATATTCTCTGTTTAATAAAAAGTTACGTTTTTTATCGTTGTTTTTTATGTGTAATTCAAAAAAGCTGTAAGCCACAAATCCTGTAACAATGGCTGGTAAAGTATAACTGGCTAATTCTATAATTCGTGTATAATCCATTTGGTTCAATTTTTCAACAAAAATATACTTTTTGAGGAGAAATCCGATTTAATTTTATTGTAATAAACAAAATGGAAGTCTACTTTTGTAGACTTCTTTTTAAACCGCCTGAAACACAATATTAATGGATTTATATATCATATTTTTTCTTTGTCTGGCTGCTTTTGCAGCCGGATTTATTGATGCAATTGTTGGCGGCGGAGGATTAATTCAAACCCCAATGGGATTGATATTATTGCCTAATTTGCCTGTTTCGACTGTTATAGGAACTTTAAAAATTCCTGCTTTTAGCGGAACAGCTTTTGCCGCTTTTCAATACATGAAAAAAGTAGTGATTCAATGGCGATTGCTTTTGATTATGATGTGTTTAGCGGTTCCTTCAGCTTTTCTGGGATCTACAATATTAACAATGGTCAGTAATGATTTTATGAAACCTCTGTTGCTTGTGGTTTTATCGTTGCTGTTTGTATATACCTATGCGAAAAAGAATTTCGGACAACATGTAGCCAAAGATCATTCGGCTACAACGCAAATTATTTATGCCGTTGTAATTAGTATCATTGTTGGTTTCTACGATGGCTTTATTGGTCCGGGAACCGGAAGTTTTTTTGTGGTTGCCTTCATTGCTCTTTTAGGTTTTGATTTTTTACACGCTTCTGCAAATGCTAAAATGGTAAATCTGGCCACTAATTTTGGTTCGATTTGTTTGTTTATGATCAAAGGAAAAATCATTTGGTCGATTGCAATTCCAATGGCAATTAGCAACGGACTTGGCGGATGGCTTGGTGCTAAGCTGGCCATTAATAAAGGAAATGGTTTTATTAGGATTTTCTTTTTGATTGTGGTGGTTGGTACGTTGATTCGATTTGCTTACGATGTTTTTTATAAATAAAGATACTAAGTTTCTAAGATTCTGAGATTCTAAGCTAATTTTTAGGATATATTATTTTTAATTGTTTAAATTTTGAGATAATTAAATTCTAAAAAAAAAAACTTAGAATCTTAACGACTTTGTAACTTAGCAACTTTCTCGAAAAAGCCAATTGTTTCTAATTTAGCCCCGATAGAGGCGGTATCCTCGCAGTGAAACGGAGAGATATAGCCGAAAGCGGGAACTATATTTATTAAAAAAGCCTATTGTTCTGCTTCTAAAAAAGGATTAGAAACTTATAATCTTAGAAACTTAGTATCTTAAAAAAAGGTAGTAGCTTATTCAATCATTAATTCTTATTTTTGCATCATATGGAGAAGAATTTCATGCAAAAGTACATTGACCAGCTCAATGAGGCACAACGACAACCCGTTCTAAAAAAAGACGGGCCAATGATTATTATTGCTGGAGCGGGTTCTGGAAAAACCCGTGTTTTAACTATTAGAATTGCTTATTTGATGGCGCAGGGTATTGACGCTTTCAATATTTTGTCGCTTACGTTTACGAACAAAGCTGCTCGTGAAATGAAGCACAGGATTTCGGATATTGTGGGAGCATCTGAAGCAAAAAATCTTTGGATGGGAACTTTTCACTCGATCTTTGCCCGTATTCTTCGTGCGGAGTCGGATCATTTAGGTTATCCATCGAATTTTACCATTTATGATTCTCAGGATTCAGCGAGATTAATTTCTTCGATTATCAAAGAAATGCAGCTGGATCGTGATGTTTATAAACCAAAACAAATATTAGGACGTATATCTAATTATAAAAATAGTTTGATTACGGTAAAAGCCTATTTCAATAATCCTGAACTGGTAGAGGCTGATGCAATGGCCAAAAGACCTCGTTTGGGAGAAATTTATCAGCAATACGTAGAGCGTTGTTTTAAAGCAGGAGCGATGGATTTTGATGATTTGTTGTTGAAAACCAATGAGTTATTGACCCGTTTTCCGGAGGTTTTAGCCAAATATCAGAATCGTTTTCGTTACATATTGGTGGATGAGTACCAGGATACGAATCATTCTCAGTATTTGATTGTTAGGGCTTTATCAGATAAGTTTCAGAATATTTGTGTGGTTGGTGATGATGCGCAGAGTATTTATGCTTTCCGTGGGGCGAATATTAATAATATTTTGAATTTCCAGAAAGATTATGAAGGCGTAATAATGTTTCGTTTAGAGCAAAATTACCGTTCGACAAGAAATATTGTTGAAGCGGCGAATACTGTAATGGAACATAATAAAACGAAACTGGATAAGGTAGTTTGGACTGCGAATGATTTTGGCTCAAAAATTAAAATACATCGTAGTTTAACAGATGCTGAAGAAGGACGTTTTGTAGCAAGTACCATTTTTGAACAAAAAATGCAAAATCAATTGCATAATGGTGCATTTGCGATTTTGTATCGTACGAATGCTCAGTCGCGTGCAATGGAGGATGCTTTGCGTAAGAGAGATATTCCGTATCGTATTTATGGTGGATTGTCGTTCTACCAACGTAAGGAGATTAAAGATGTTTTGTGTTATTTGCGTTTGGTAATTAACCCAAAAGATGAAGAAGCGCTGGTTCGTGTAATTAATTATCCGGCTCGTGGAATTGGTGATACAACGGTTGAGAAGTTGACTATCGCCGCGAATCATTATAAGCGTTCGATTTGGGAAGTGATGGTGAATATTGATAAAATCGACTTGAAACTGAACACAGGAACAAAGAACAAAATCAATGATTTTGTGACAATGATACAGAGTTTTCAGGTTATTGATCAAAATCAGGATGCTTTTTATATTACTGATTATGTGACTAAGAAAACCGGTCTTGTTCAGGAATTAAAGAAAGATGCTACTCCTGAAGGAATGGCAAAGATTCAGAATATCGAAGAACTTTTAAACGGTTTAAAAGATTTTACAGAAGGACAAAAAGAAATTGATGGCGCAAGAGGAGCTTTGTCTGAATTTATGGAAGATGTAGCGCTTGCAACTGATTTAGATAAAGACACATCTGATGAAGATCGTGTGGCATTAATGACGATTCACTTAGCAAAAGGATTGGAATTTCCTCATGTTTTTGTGGTAGGAATGGAGGAAGATTTGTTTCCGAGTGCGATGAGTATGAGCACAAGAAGCGAACTAGAAGAAGAACGTCGATTATTTTACGTAGCTTTAACTCGTGCAGAGCATCATGCTTATTTAACATATGCACAATCGCGTTACCGTTGGGGGAAACTGACAGATAGCGAACCATCGCGTTTTATTGAAGAAATCGACGCACAATACTTGGAATATTTAACTCCGGCAGAAACGAATTACCGATATAAATCACCTATCGATGGGGATATTTTTGGAGATGTCGACAAATCTAAATTAAGACTGGCAAAACCAATTGGATCTACGCCACCAAAACATGTT
This sequence comes from Flavobacterium sp. SLB02, assembly GCF_009664855.1. Lineage (GTDB taxonomy): Bacteria > Bacteroidota > Bacteroidia > Flavobacteriales > Flavobacteriaceae > Flavobacterium. The sequence goes on along the minus strand of NZ_CP045928.1, from coordinate 2,198,319 downwards.
ACGAATAATCAGCCAAAGCCTGATTTGAATATTCGTAAATTAAAGCCCATGACAGGAACGAATCCTAATAGTGCTGCGCCGAATTTATTTGATAATAAGCTAACTATTGGAAATGTTGTAATGCACGAACGTTTCGGTAAAGGTGAAGTCGTGAATTTAGAAGGTGTTGGTGCTGATAAAAAAGCAGAAATAAAATTTGAAGTTGGAGGTATCAAGAAATTGTTGCTAAGATTTGCTAAATTAGATGTGGTAGGGTAGGAAAGAATATAGAAAAAGAGGATAGAAAATAGAATTTTAAAAGTCAATTTTTTATCACCGGATTTGATTTTCGACCTTCATAATTTTGATAATTTTCAAGAGAATAAGTATCTTTTTAGTTTAAGATAAATCTATTTTAAGTTGGAATGTTATTATTACTTAAAAAAAAATAAAAGGAGTAAAGAGTAGTCTTTATTCTATAATCTAACATCTTTATTCTAAAAAATGGCTGAGTTCATAAAAATATATCCAGATAAACCTAGTGAAGCCGCAATTGCCAAGGTGGTAAAAGTGCTTCAGAACGGAGGTTTAGTAATTTATCCAACTGATACCGTTTATGGTTTAGGTTGTGATATTACCAATTCGCGGGCTTTAGAAAAAATTGCCAAAATAAAAGGAGTTAAGCTTGAAAAAGCTAATTTCTCCTTCATCTGTCATGATTTGAGTAATCTTTCAGATTATGTTCGTCAGATTGATACGTCTACTTTTAAAATTTTAAAAAGAGCGTTGCCTGGTCCTTATACTTTTATTTTACCTGGAAACAATAATCTGCCTAAAGAATTTAAAAAGAAAACTACGGTAGGTATTCGTGTTCCTGATAATAATATTGCTTTAGAAATTGTTCGCCAATTAGGAAACCCTATTGTGTCGACTTCTATTCGTGATGAAGATGATGTAATCGAGTATACGACAGATCCGGAATTGATTTTTGAGAAATGGCAAAATCTTGTTGATCTTGTTATTGATGGAGGTTACGGTGATAATGTTGGTTCGACAATTATTGACTTATCAGAAGGCGAACCGGTTGTTGTTAGGGAAGGAAAAGGAGATATAGATATATTGTAAGAATAATTCAATACAATATCTTGGATATTAATAAAAGGTTTGGTTAATTAGCTAATAATTAATCAAACCTTTTATTTTTTATGAAAAACCTTTACCTTTTTTTATTCTTATTTTCTTCTGTTACTATATTTTCGCAAAATATCCTCAAAGGTAAAATTGTAGGTAAGGATAATATTCCCCTGCAAGGTGTAAATATTTATTTTGACGGAACTACATTTTCTACTGTTTCAGATGCAAACGGAGATTATTCCATAAGATACGAACCCAATGCTAATAGTGTATTGGTAGTAAGTTTTATGGGGTACGATAGAGAATATCTAAGTGGTTTAGATAGTACTAAACCATTAAATATTAAAATGACAGTTTCTAAAAATCAACTTAAAGAAGTTGTTATTAATACAAAGGAATTGTTTACCAGAGCTCAGAAATTAAAACTTTTTAGAGAATATTTTTTAGGTCAGACAAAAAATGCAAAATCAACCGTAATATATAATGAAGATGACATTCAATTTAAATATGATAAAAAAAAGTTGATGTTTACTGCCTTTTCAGATAAACCTTTGGTTATTATGAATAGCTCTTTAGGATATAAAATTAATTATGAATTAGTTGGTTTTGAAATTACATTTGATAAAGTAAGTATTAGTTCCAAAGATGTAATAAATAACTTTTATCAGGGAGTAAGTCGTTTTGAGGAAATTAACAATTCTCCAGAAATTTTAGAACGTCGGGAAAAAGCTTTTCAAGGTTCACAAGTTCAATTTTTCAGGACTTTAGCAAATAAAGATTGGGGATCAGATAAATTTTTATTATTTAATGACTCTAACAATCTTGATCCAAATGTACGTTTTAGAATTAATAAAGAAAATGATCTTGTAAAAGTTACCATTCTTCCACAACCAAAAGGAGAAGTTAAAAATGAAGAAAATATAAGCGATGTAGTAGCTTCTTATAAAGTTATGTTTAATAACAGTGAGTCATCAAAAATAGTTTTCCTTACAGATAATTTTTCTATATATAAGTATGGAAATAATTCAAATATTAATGATATACTTTTTTTGGGTAAAATTGCAGAAAAGAAAGTTGGTGATTTATTACCCTTAAATTATAGAATGTGATAAATTGTAGTATTCAAAAAGTGATAGATGTAAAGTATTTGTAAAAAAATACTTAAATGATATAAAAGTTGAAAAATAATAACTAACTTTAGATTAGTTAAAATTTAGTTAGTTTAAAGATAATGCTATTCTTAATTTATATTTAATTGGTTATTAAAAAAGTTAGGGATACATAAAAGCAGGTCAATTGACCTGCTTTTTCTGTTCAATAAAGTATGTGAAAAACTTAAATTATTTTTGTTGTTTTTTCATTTCTTTTTCAATCATATCATAGAATTGATCGATTTTTGGCATAACCACAATACGAGTTCTTCTGTTACGGGCTCTGTCATCCGGAGTATCATTAGCAACTAATGGTACATAAGAACTTCTACCAGCTGCGATTAATTTAGCAGGGTTCACACCAAGATCATTTGTTAATACACGTACAATAGATGTAGAACGTTTAACACTTAAATCCCAGTTGTCTAACAAAATTCCGTTGCTTTTGTAAGGAACATTATCTGTGTGACCTTCAACCATACATTCGAAATCTGGTTTGTCGTTTACTACTTTTGCAACTTTAGCCAAAACACCTTTAGCTTTGTCAGTTACATCATAGCTACCGCTTTTAAATAATAATTTGTCTGCGATAGAAATAAATACAACTCCTTTTTCTACGTTGATTTCGATATCCGGATCATTAATTCCAACAGCACCTTTTAAGCTAGTAACTAAAGCTAAAGTTACACTGTCTTTTTTAGTTAATGCATCCTGAAGTCTTGATATTTTTAAGTCTTTTTCTTTTAAACTTTCTAAAGATTTTTCAAGATTTTCAGCTCCTTTAGTTGTTAATACAGTTAAGTCTTTAGAAGTGCTTATTAAATCTTGATTATGTTGTTTATAGCTTTCTGCTGTAGCTGCTAACCCTGCTTTTTCCTCTAAACAAGCATTTAGTTTTACGGTGCAAGAGTTTAATAAATCTTGTGTCTCTTTGTTCTTAGCTTCTAAAGCTGCGTATTGCTTTTTCGATACACACGAAGTTAAGGCCATTAATACTGATAGTGCAATTACTATTTTTCTCATAGGTATTATATTTAATTAAACGTTGATTACAAATTTAGTTTTTAATATTTTGATTACTGTTAAAGATTTCTTTAAATACGGTCAGTTTCTTTATGTAATACAAGAAAACGATACTTTTTACAGTATAGTATTGCTGTATCTGAAAATCTTTTCGCTCACGCAGATATTTTAAAGATATGCAATAAAATGAAAAATGCGCCTTCAAAATTGCAAAAGTATGCCCGAATTTTCCCTGTGTAAGAAAACGCATACCAGCGATGCCATCTAAAATCATTCTGAAGAAAATGACAAAAAACAAACTTTTTTTAGGCAGGTTTTTCACAAGCATTAACAATGAATTTCTAAAATTCAAATACGTTTTTTTAGGATTTCCCTGTTGTAAAGTTGCTCCTCCAACATGATAAACAACTGATTTTGAATTGTACTTAATGATGTGTCCTTCGTTTGCCGCACGCCAGCACAAATCAATTTCTTCCTGATGCGCAAAAAAGCTTTCATCAAAACCTCCTAATTCGTGATAAACTTCGCTTCTGATAAAAAAACAAGCTCCTGAAGCCCAGAATAATTCACAATTATCATCGTATTGGCCATTGTCTTTTTCTAAAGTATCAAAAATACGTCCACGGCAAAACGGGAAACCATATTTATCAATAAATCCACCGGCAGCACCAGCATATTCAAAATATTCCTTGTTTTTAAAATCAAGAATTTTAGGCTGAATTATAGCGGTTTGTTTTTCTTTATTGAAAGTTTCAATAATTGGGTTTAGCCAATTTTCAGTTACTTCGATATCTGAATTTACTAAAGCATAAATTTCAGCATCTATATGTTGTAAAGCATCATTGTAACCTTTTGCAAAGCCATGATTACCAATGTTTACAACTATTTTTATGGTAGGAAAATTTTGTTTGATAAAATTGATAGAATCATCTGTCGAAGCATTATCAGCGACATATATTTGGGTTCCTTCCGAAAATTGAACAACAGAGGGTAAAAACTGCTCTAACAATTTTACGCCGTTCCAATTTAAAATGACAACTGCAATTTTATCCAAAAGTAATTCTATTTATTTTTAATATTATTTTTATTCATTATAATCTGGCAAACTTCTTAAAAACTGATATTTTTCGTTTTCAAAATCCATTTGGCAGTAAAAATGATTTAGACCGTTTGTAACATTCAAAAACCGTGCCTTCATTGTCATATTGTAACGGGCAATCTGATCAAAAGTTGCCTGAGATATCTTTACGCTGGGCGCTTTACATTCTACTAATATATGTATAGAACCATCCGGATTAAAGACCACAATATCGTATCTTTTTCTTAATCCGTTGACTGTTAAAACTTTCTCGACATTGATTAGAGATTTAGGGTATTTTTTCTCATCAATTAAATAGTGAACCACATGCTGACGCACCCATTCTTCTGGGGTAAGAATGATAAATTTTTTCCTGATTTCATCGAAAATAGACACTTTATTTTCGCTATTTTTGAATCGGAAAGTATAAGAAGGAAAATTTAATTGCTGCATAGCGCAAATATAATTTGAAAATTAGTCAATTTGAAAATTAGATAATTGTTTTTTTTTAAAATTAAAACTGCCTACTGGTACTGAACACTGAAAACTAAAATAAATGGACGAAGTTGTAAAAATTGTTAATGATATTAAAGCCGGAAATATAAAACCTATTTATTTTTTAATGGGTGAGGAGCCTTATTATATTGATAAATTATCGGAATATATTGAGCAGAACATACTTTTAGAAGAAGAGAAAGGATTCAATCAAACGGTATTATATGGTAGAGATGTTACGGTAGAAGATATTGTTTCAACGGCCAAGCGCTATCCTATGATGTCTGATCGTCAGGTTGTTATTGTAAAAGAAGCCCAGGATTTGTCAAGAACAATTGATAAAATAGAGTCGTACGTAAATAATCCGATGGAAACTACGGTTCTGGTATTTTGTTACAAATACAAAACACTTGATAAACGTAAAAAAGTAACCAAATTATTAGCGCAAAACGGAATCGTTTACGAAAGTAAAAAACTGTATGAAAACCAGGTTGGTGACTGGATAAAACGCGTACTTGCTGGGAAAAAATACACGATAGACCCAAAAGCCAATGCTATGTTGGTAGAGTTTTTGGGTACAGATTTAAGTAAAATCAATAATGAATTAGAAAAATTACAGATTATTTTACCGCAAGGAACTGTAATTACGCCTCAGCATATCGAGGAAAATATTGGTTTTAGTAAAGATTATAATGTTTTCGAACTTCGGAAAGCAATTGGTGAACGCAATCAATTGAAAGCATATAAAATTGCGGAGAACTTTGCGCATAATCCTAAAGAATATCCATTAGTAATGACAACCGGATTAGTTTTTGGGTTTTTCGTTCAGCTTTTAAAATATCATGGGCTTAAAGACAAAAATCCTAAAAATGTAGCTTCAGCAATTGGCGTTAATCCTTATTTCCTAAAAGAATATGATTTAGCGATCAAGAATTACCCAATGCGAAAAGTAAGTCAGATTGTAGGAGCACTGCGTGATGTTGATGTTAAAAGTAAAGGGGTTGGAGCTAATGCATTACCTCAGGCAGATTTATTAAAAGAAATGCTGTACAAAATATTTAATTAAGCCGTGAAAATTCACGATATTTGCATCTCTAAAAAAATTACTACTTTTAAAATAATAATTACACAATTATGGGAATGAATAAAAATACCGTTTTAGGATGGGCTACTTTTATAATGGTACTTATGGGATTGTTACTTATAGGTCTTGGCGCTTTTAGATACAGAGACGTCTCTGGCTGGGGGTTTGTAGCAGTTGGTGTTGGTTTTTTTGCCAATGCCTGGGTTTTTAATGCATTAAAAGGTAGAGTATAAAAAAATCAAAACTCAATATCAAACTCAATATCAATTGCAAAAATCAATTGCACTATATAATAGGTTAATAAAAAAAAATAATCATAAAAATTAAAAAATAAATAGAATGTCAGACGATAAGAAAGTAATTTTCTCAATGCAAAAGTTGAGTAAAACCTATCAGGGAGCAGACAAACCGGTGCTTAAAAACATTTACCTGAGTTTCTTTTATGGTGCTAAAATTGGTATTTTAGGACTTAACGGATCAGGAAAATCTTCTCTTTTAAAAATTATTGCAGGAGTTGATAAAAATTATCAGGGAGATGTTGTTTTTCAACCAGGTTATACTGTAGGTTATTTAGAGCAAGAGCCAATTCTTGATGACTCTAAAACTGTTATCGAAATTGTTCGTGAAGGAGCTGCAGAAACTATGGCTGTTTTAGAAGAGTACAATCAAATTAATGATTTATTCGGTCTTGAAGAGAACTACTCAGATCCAGATAAAATGGATAAATTAATGGATCGTCAGGCTGCTTTACAAGATAAAATTGATGCTCTTGGTGCTTGGGAAATCGATACCAAATTAGAAATTGCAATGGATGCTTTGCGTACTCCGGAAGGTGATACGCCAATCAAAAACCTTTCAGGAGGAGAGCGCCGTCGTGTAGCTTTATGTCGTTTGTTGTTACAACAGCCTGATGTATTGTTACTCGATGAGCCTACCAACCACCTTGATGCCGAGTCTGTACTTTGGTTAGAGCAGCATTTAGCTCAATATTCCGGAACTGTAATTGCTGTAACGCATGATAGATATTTCCTTGACAATGTTGCTGGTTGGATTTTAGAGTTGGATAGAGGAGAAGGTATTCCTTGGAAAGGAAATTATTCTTCTTGGTTAGACCAAAAATCAAACCGTATGGCACAAGAAGAAAAAGTAGCATCTAAACGTAGAAAAACTTTAGAGCGTGAGTTGGACTGGGTTCGTCAGGGAGCAAAAGGTCGTCAAACCAAACAAAAAGCGCGTTTGCAGAATTACGATAAATTATTGAATGAAGACCAAAAACAATTGGATGAAAACCTGGAAATCTACATCCCGAATGGTCCACGTTTAGGTACAAATGTTATCGAAGCTAAAAATGTTGCCAAGGCTTTTGGTGATAAATTACTATATGATAATTTAAACTTTACTTTGCCACAAGCGGGTATTGTTGGAATCATTGGACCAAACGGTGCTGGTAAATCTACCATTTTCAAAATGATTATGGGTGAGGAAAAAACAGATAGCGGAGAATTTTCAGTTGGCGAAACCGTGAAAATTGCTTACGTAGATCAGTCGCACTCTAACATTGATCCGAATAAATCTATTTGGGAGAATTTTGCTGACGGTCAGGAATTAGTAATGATGGGTGGAAAGCAAGTGAACTCAAGAGCATACTTATCTCGTTTCAACTTTGGTGGAGGTGAGCAAAATAAAAAAGTATCAATGTTATCTGGTGGAGAGCGTAACCGTTTACACTTAGCAATGACTTTGAAAGAAGAAGGAAACGTACTTTTACTGGATGAGCCTACGAATGATTTAGATGTAAATACGCTTCGTGCCCTTGAAGAAGGTTTGGAAAATTTTGCCGGTTGCGCTGTAATTATTTCGCACGACAGATGGTTCTTAGACAGAATTTGTACACACATTCTGGCTTTCGAAGGAGATTCTGAAGTGTATTATTTCGAAGGAGGTTTCTCTGAATACGAAGAAAATAAAAAGAAACGTTTAGGCGGTGATTTAACTCCAAAACGTTTGAAATACAGAAAGTTGATTAGATAATAATCTGAGTAATTTTCATCCCGAAGCCTCGGGATAAAATCCTAAATTCCAATTATTGTGAATTTGGGATTTTTTTATTTAAGACAAAGTTGTATCATTTCGAAATCTATTATAAAAACAAATCTTTTTTTTAGTAGCTAATCCCGCTATTCGTTCCGATCTTTTATGGCTCCCGATAGCTATCGGGACTGCCACAAAAGGATTTCTAATCCTATCGGGGCTAGGGCAATTATTTCCATAATAATGTTTTTGTGTAGTTTGTCATTTAGAGGTACGAAAAAGCTTCGTGACTAAATTCCGCAAAGATGCAAATACTTTATAGAGTTTCTTGTGAAGATCTCTTGTTCCTTGAAATGACAATATTGCGCAAAAGTTGGAATTTGGAATTTTGAAAAATTGAAATTTAAATAAATTTCGCCTTCAACTCCGGAGTAGGAATCATGCAGCTTTCTTTTTTGCCATACCACTTGTAGCGATTTTTAGCAACATAGTCATAAATGTAATTTCTAAACTTTTCAGGGAAGATTTTAAAAATACCAGTGAGGCTATAAATTCCACCCAAATCTTCTGCAATTTCAAGAACCGCCGAAGATTTATAATAATAAGCTACGCCTGGATGATATAAAATAATGCTGTCAATTTTAGTTCGGTCTACACCAATATAATTACAAATTTCAATTCCCAATTCTGATTGCAACGCGACAAATCTAAAGATATCTTTTTTATCATGTTTGATAATAAACTGAACTGTGCCATTGCATAAATTGCATACACCGTCAAAGAGAATTATTTTTTTGTCCTGTGGAAGATTATCCTGCATTTGGAAAAGTTTCAAGTTAAAGGTTTTAAGTTCTTATGCATTTTCAAAGTTTTAAACTTTGAAAAAGCTAACATCTAGTTTGTCATTTCGCGGAACGAGAAATCACACTAGGTGATCGACAAAGATTGGCGACTTACTTTACGGAGTTATGTGTGTGATTTCTCGTTCCTCGAAATAACAAAAAATGACTATCAATTTTTATTATTAAAAATTGGTAATCCATAATTTTTATAAATTAAAAACCTCTTTCATAAATAAATTTTAAGCAATTTTTAAAAATAATCCATCTTCTTAATAGTCTTTCTGAAAATCTTTGCTAAAATCGCTTTATTTTAATTTTCGATAAAATTTAAGTCTTTTTATAGCTGAAAACCGTAACTGAGACAGAAAACTTACTTCTTTGCAGCTTCAACTAATTCCAATTCGTCCAGACTTACTTTTGAAGTAAAGATTCCGTAATTTACTGTTGCTTTGTTTTTTTCTATTGAGTCGATGCTTCCAACAGATCTTCCGTCGAGCATTCTTACTCTGTCGCCAACTTTTAAAATTGGTTTTGGTTTTTCAATAACAGGTTTAAGTTTCTTTTCTTTTTTCTCTTTTCGGATTTCTTCAACCTGAACAGAAACTTCTGCGATAACTTCTTTTTTCTTTTCGATTATAGCCTTGGCTTCTTTTGGAGTTGCTTTTTTACGTTTTGAATTTTCAATTTCTATGATTTTTAAAAATTCTCCAATAAGTTCTTTTTTATTTTTATTGTTGAAATATTTCTCCGAGATGTCTTCAATTTTCTGACCAATGTAAATTGTCTTTTGGTTGCTATCATATAATTCCTGATAACTTTCCAGTTTCTGTTTGATTTTTACATTTATGTTCTCCATCTTTTTACTCTCTTCGCGCGCTCGGGTTTCTTCTTCTTTCAAATTGATAGAAGTTTTTTCCAATTTCGAACGTTCTTTCTGAAGAGTTGCAATGGTTTTGTCAAAACGAACTTTCCCAACTTCGATTTTCTTTTTAGCACGATTGATCAATCCAAATGGGATTCCGTTTTTCAACGCAACTTCAAAAGTAAAGGAACTACCGGCCTGACCTAGAGCCAATTTGTACATTGGTTCCAATGATTTTTCATCAAACATCATATTCGCATTTGTTGCATACGGTAATTCGTTCGCCAAAATTTTCAAATTCGAATAGTGCGTTGTAATGATTCCGAAAGCTTCACGATGGTAAAATTCTTCCAGGAAAATTTCCGCCAAAGCACCACCTAATTCAGGATCTGAACCTGTACCAAATTCATCAATTAAAAACATGGTTTTCTTATTACATTTCTTTAAAAAGTAATTCATGTTTTTTAATCGGTAACTATAAGTACTTAAATGATTTTCAATAGATTGATTGTCTCCAATGTCTGTTAAAATTCTATCAAACAAAAAGGTCTCGCTTCGTTCGTGGACCGGAATTAGCATTCCTGATTGCAGCATCAATTGCAATAAACCAACCGTTTTAAGCGAAATTGTTTTACCTCCGGCATTTGGACCAGAGATTACAATAATACGATTATCTTGTTTTAGTTCAATAGTTTGCGGATGCGTAACTTCGTTCTTTTGCTTGTTGTTCAAATACAAAATCGGGTGATACGCTTCTCTAAAAAACAATCTTCTTTCTTCGGTAATTGTCGGCAAAATTCCGTTTATTCTGTTAGCATATTTTGCTTTTCCTGCAACTACATCAATATCACTTAGAAATTCCTGATATTCAATAAGTATAGGCAAGAATGGTCGAATGGCATTCGATAATTGTTTTAAAATTCTCGTGATTTCTTCCTTTTCTTCATATTCAAGATTTGCTAGTTCTCTTGAATATTGCAAAGTAGCTTCTGGTTCGATATAAGCAATACTCCCGGTTTTAGAACTTCCTAAAATAGAGCCTTTTACCTTACGGCGATACATTGCTAAAACCGCAAGCACTCTACGATTTTGTACAAAACTTTCTTTAATGTCATCTAAATAACCAAGACTATTATTATGAGAAAGTGCCATTCCAAAACTTTGGTTTACTTTACCACGAACGATATTCATATTCTGACGAATACTCAATAAAGCCGGTGAAGCATTGTCTTTGATTTCTCCGTATTTGTCTACAATAGCATCTATGAGAGTTACAATATCTTTCGTGTATTCAACTCTTGAAGCTCTTGCGTTTAAGTTTGGATAATAGTCATCAAATTTTTTGAGGAAATTCAGCAAGAAATTTGCTGTTGACGAAAGTGTCGCAATTTTTCTAAAACTTCCTACTTCAAGAAAACTATCTTCAATTGCCAGAAATTTAATTTCGTGCGTTATGGCGTCAAATCCGTGATTGGGAATGGCGTTGTTATTTTCAAAAGATGAAACATATTCAGATGTTTGCATTAAAGCCTGCATCAAAGTTTCTTTATCTCTAAATGGTGTTATTTTTAAAGCTTTTTCTTTTCCTATATCTGTATTACAGCCTGCCGAAATAGTTTCGAGCACTGTAGGGAATTGTAAATCTTGTAATGTTTTTTCGGTAATGGATATCATTTATTTTCTTTAACAAAGTACACACAAAAGTACGAAAACATTAGTATTCAATTCTACAAAGTTTATGTCTAAATTTATGATTGGTAAATATGATTTAAATAAAAAAATCCTGAAATTCGCATAAAAAAAGATATGGACATAAAAATGCATGATTCCTGGAAACCGGTTTTGAATGAAGAATTTGAAAAACCATATTTCAATTCATTGATTGATTTTGTAAAATCTGAATATTCGACTAAGGTTTGTTATCCAAAAGGGAGTCAGATTTTTTCAGCTTTTGACCATTGTCATTTTGATCAGGTAAAAGTTGTGATAATCGGACAAGATCCCTATCACGGACCTAATCAGGCAAATGGATTATGTTTTTCTGTAAATGACGGGATTTCATTTCCGCCTTCTCTTCAAAATATTTTCAAGGAAATCGAAACTGATTTAAATATACCAATTCCTAAAACAGGTAATTTAGAACGATGGGCAGATCAGGGTGTTTTTCTTTTAAACGCTACATTAACTGTTAGACAATCTGAGGCAGGAAGTCACCAGGGAAAAGGTTGGGAGAAATTTACAGATGCTGTAATTAAGCAAATTTCTGCTAATAGTAAAGATGTTGTTTTTTTATTATGGGGAGGTTTTGCCCAAAAGAAAGCCACACTAATTGATGCTTCGAAACATCATATTTTAAAATCAGGACATCCATCTCCTTTAAGCGCAAATAGAGGTTTTTGGTTTGGAAATAAACATTTTAGTCAGGCAAATACTTTTCTAAAGTCAAAAGGATTGAAAGAAATTGAATGGTAATGATAAGCCAAATGGAATATACAATAAAAAAGAAGCCAGTTAAATAACTGGCTTCTTTTTATTTTTTTATAATCTCGTCCAAGACTGCTTTATTTTCGTAGTTGATCACCTTTAGAATTACTTCCTGGTTTTTAACTGTTTTTCCTTCGATAATATAAAGTTTTCCTTTTTTGAAAGGAACGTTGCTTTGATCAAAATCAACATCTCCAAATTTCAATGTATTTTTAATATCAGCTGTATCAATCCATTTTTCATTTAAGGTCTGAACTGCTTTTTCAGAATATTGAAAAGGTTTTGTGCGTAAATTATTTAAAACTCTGGCATTAGGAAAGTAGTTGCAACGGGTATCTTTTCCGCTAAAAACAAGGGCTACAAAAAAGCATCCCATAACTAAACCAATAAGATAATATGCAAAACGGTGTACGAACTTCATGAAATAAATTTTTTGCAAAGGTACATTAAAGTTCCCTTAAAATACAAGTAAATTAATGTCGTTATCCGGTAAATCGAACCACTCTCCAATTGCTTTGTTGGTTAAAATTCCGTGATACAGATAAATTCCGTTTTTTAAACCTTTATTGCATCGTATGGCACTTTCTAAACCTCCGTCTTCAGCTATTTGAAGCAAATAAGGAGTCAATATATTACTTATTGATAACGATGCAGTTTTGGAGTATCTTGAAGGGATATTAGGAACACAATAATGCAGAACATTACTTTTTATAAAAGTCGGTTTCTCATGGGTTGTAACTTCCGAGGTTTCAAAGCATCCGCCGGTGTCGATACTTACATCAACAATTACAGCACCTTTTTTCATGTGCTCTACCATCGTTTCTGTCACTATAATCGGACAACGTTCCTTTCCGCGCATGGCGCCAATAGCAACATCGCAACGTCTTAATGCTTTTAGCAATGCTTTTTGCTGCACAGTAGAAGTAAAGATTCTTTGATTTAAGTTGTTTTGCAAACGACGTAATTTTGTAATCGAATTATCAAAAACTTTTACATTTGCGCCCAAACCAATGGCGGTTTTAGCGGCAAATTCTCCAACTGTTCCGGCACCTAAGATTACAACTTCGGTAGGAGGGACACCGGTAATGTTTCCGAATAAAAGTCCTTTCCCAAATTCGTTTGTAATCATCAATTCGGCAGCAATAAGTACAGAAGCTGTTCCGGCAATTTCGCTTAATGATTTAACAGCAGGATAAGAACCGTCCTCGTCTTTAATATACTCAAAGGCAAGTGCAGTAATCTTTTTTTGCGCCAAGGCTTCGAAATATTCTTTCTTTTTGGTTTTTAACTGAATAGCCGAAATAATAATCGTTTCAGGATTAATCATTTTAATTTCTGCTATAGTAGGTGGTTCTACTTTTAGCAGCATTGGGCATCCAAAAACTTTTTTAGTATCTTTTGTTACTTCAGCTCCTGCATCAGAGTATTCCTTGTCAGAGTAGCTTGAACTTTCTCCGGCTCCGGATTCAATCATAACGCGATGACCTTCATAAGTCAGGGAGTTGACAGCATCTGGAGTTAAGCAAATACGACGTTCCTGATAACTTGTTTCTTTAGGGATCCCTATAAAAAGTTCTCTCTTGAATCGGCCCACTTCAAGTTTTTCTTCTTGTGGCAACAATTGTTGTTTCGTAAATGGAGTTAAGGTGATTGACATGGGTTGTGCGAAAAATTAAGAGTACAAATTACGTAAAAAGTTTTAAAATCAGTGTAAAAATTCTGCTAATACTACGTCATGAAATTAAGGTATAATTTTTTCCATTTTAATGTCGGCTCTTTCATAGCTAACATTTCCTAAGGGAACTTCGACAAAACCGAATTTTTCATACAAATGAATTGCAGGAAGTAATTTTCGGTTCGAATACAAAATGAGCTTCCTGATGTTATTTTCTTCGGCTACAGCCAAACAATGAATTAGTAACTGATTTCCAATTCCGAGACCTTGCGCTTTATCTGAAACGGCCATTTTACTGAGTTCAAAAGTGTCGTAATCGATTTTCATTAAAGAAACTGTTCCAATAATTTCACCTTTATATTTAGCATAAAAAATCAATCCGCCTTTATCAATGATTTCCTCCTGTGGATTAGAAAGTACTATTTCGTCTTTTTCCTCAACTTTAAAATATTTTTGAAGCCATTCTTTATTTAAAGTTTTGATTGGTTCTTTTAAATCTGATGAGAAAGGGATTATTTCTACTATATTTCGTTTGCCCATTATGTTTTGATAGAAGTTGTTTCGCAAAGTTTTTTCACAAAGTATCACAAAGTTGTAAAAATGATTTTGTGTTTCTCTGTGAGATCTTAGTGAATCTTTGTGCAATATTTTAAACCAATTTTAATTCTCTTTTTCCATCTGCCAATAACTCAATTGTCACAACAGAATGTTCCTCAGGAAGTAAACTGGCAATTTTTTCAGACCATTCTATAAAACACCAGTTTCCTGAATATAGATAATCATCAACGCCCATATCAAGAGCTTCAGTTTCTTTATTTAATCTGTAAAAATCAAAATGATACACAATGTTATTGTTAGAAGTGTAATATTCATTTACTAAAGAAAAAGTCGGACTGCTAGTTGCATCTTCAACTCCAAGACTTTTACATAGTTGTTTGATTAGAGTAGTTTTTCCAACACCCATTTCTCCATTAAAGAGAATAATCTTCTTTGGATTTTGTGCTAAAATTTGCTCTGCTACTTCTTGAATTTGATCTAATGAAAAAACGATATCCATTTTTATTACTTATTAATTATAGTCTCAGTCACAGTTTTCAGTCTTAGTTGGAAACTGTAAACTGCGTTTTTTTTGCCACAGATTAAAAGATTTTATTGATTTTTCTAATCTGTGTGAATCTGTGGTAATTTCTTTTTACTGTAAACTGCGACTGAAAACTTTTCTATTTCGGGTTAAATACCAAAAAAGGAATAATCATTTCTTCTAATGAAATTCCGCCGTGTTGATACGTATTTCTGTAATAACTCACATAATGATTGTAGTTGTTTACATAAGCTAAAAAGAAATCATTTTTAGCAAAAATAAACGAACTACTCATGTTTATAGCCGGTAAACCAATGTCTTTAGGTTCTTTTACAACATAAACATCTTTATGTTCGTATGTTAAACTACGTCCGGTTTTGTAGCGCAAATTTAAACTTGTATTTTTATCTCCAACTACTTTTGATGGGTTTTTTACATTAATTGTTCCGTGATCTGTAGTCAGGATCAATTTGAAACCTAAAAGTTGTGCTTGCTGAATAATTTCTAAAAGTGGAGAGTTTTTAAACCAGCTTAAAGTCAGTGAGCGATATGCTTTATCATCAGAAGCAAGTTCTTTTACAACGTCCATTTCGGTTTTTGCGTGCGATAACATATCGACAAAATTGTAAACAACCGTCACTAAATCATTGCCTTTTAAAGCTTTGAAGTTTTCTGCCAGTTTTTTTCCGCCTGCGTAATTGGTGATTTTAAAATAATCTTCTTTGATGTTTAATCCCAAACGTTTTAATTGCGCCGAAAGAAATTCAGCTTCATAAAGGTTTTTTCCGCCGTCTTCAACATCATTTTTCCAGTATTGCGGGAACTGTTTCTCCATTTCTGTAGGCAATAAACCTGAGAAAATAGCATTTCTGGCATATTGCGTTGCCGTAGGAAGGATAGAGAAATAAGGAACTTCTTTTTCTAATTTGTAATAATTTGCCACAACGGTTTCAAAAGATTTCCATTGGTCGTAACGTAAATTATCAATTACAACCAACAAAATTGGTTTGTCTTTCTTTTTAATTTCAGGAACTACTAATTCCTTAAATAAATTGTGGGACTGAATTGGTTTATCTGCTTTTGGAGCAAACCAGTCTTCATAATTTCTTTCGATATATTTTCCGAATTGCGAATTGGCTTCAACTTTTTGGGATTCAAGGATTTCAATCATCGCCTGGTCGTTGATGTTTTCCAATTCAAGTTCCCAGAAAATTAACTTTTTATACAATTCCACCCAGTCTTCATAGGAATTAACCATCGCCATTTCCATCGAAATTTTCCTGAATTCTTTTTGATAATCTAGAGTTGTTTTTTCAGAAATTAACCTCGAATGATCCAGATTTTTCTTTAAACTCAGTAAAATCTGATTCGGATTTACCGGTTTTATCAAATAGTCAGCGATTTTAGAACCAATGGCTTCTTCCATTATATACTCTTCTTCGCTTTTTGTAATCATAATCATCGGGATAGCCGATTTTTTTTCTTTCATTTCAGAAAGTGTTTCCAGGCCACTCATTCCCGGCATATTTTCATCAAGAAAAACAATGTCAAAATTATCTTCTTCAAATAAGGCGATAGCGTCTAAACCATTGTTACAAGTGGTTACAGCGTAGTTTTTTTTCTCCAGAAATAATATATGTGGTTTCAAAAGATCGATTTCATCATCAACCCAAAGTATTTTTATCTTATCCATAAACGTATTTAATTTTAATGCAATTTAGAGGTATAGAACTTAAAAAGTATTAAAAATAGTATAAATTTCAGAATAACAAATAGTGATTTTTACATTAAAACTTTTTTTGAATTTAGTATTGCATTGAAAATCACGACAATTTAATGTCAATTTTTAAATGAAAAACACAAAGCTGTTTATAGTTAATTACTTATATTTGTTGACCTAAAAATAACCAAATAGTGACTCATATCAATAAGTTAAAAATATTCAATGATCCCATCTACGGGTTTATTTCTATCCCGAACGAACTTATTTACGACTTAATTCAGCATCCTTATTTTCAGCGTTTACGCCGTATTTCGCAAATGGGAATGTCGTATTTGGTTTATCCCGGAGCCAATCACACGCGTTTTCATCATGCCTTAGGCTGTATGCATTTAATGCAGAAGGCTGTAGAAACACTTCGTTTTAAAGGAGTTGCGATTTCCAGTGATGAAGAATGTGCTTTACTAATAGCTATTTTACTGCACGATATTGGTCATGGTCCGTTTTCACATGCTATGGAAAAAAGCATTGTCGAAGATGTGAATCATGAAGCGATTTCGTTATTATTCATGAATCAGTTGAATGATGAATTTGATGGAAAACTGAGTCTGGCGATCCAGGTTTTTAAAGGAGAATATCACAGGAAATTTATGCTGCAATTGATTTCAAGTCAATTGGATATGGATCGAATGGATTATTTGAAACGAGATAGTTTTTACACCGGAGTTGCCGAAGGGAATGTCAATTCTGAGCGTTTAATTCAGATGATGAATGTTGTTGATGGTGTTTTGGTAATCGAAGAAAAAGGAATTTACTCGGTAGAGAAATTTTTGCTTTCGAGAAGATTAATGTACTGGCAGGCTTACTTGCATAAAACAAGTTTGGTTGCAGAGCTAATTTTGATGAATGTACTAAAAAGAGCCAAAGAATTAACATTAAAAGGAATTAATTTGCCTTGCAGTGAGCCTCTTTTGTATTTTATGCAAAATAAAGTGACTTTAGAAGATTTTGATGCTGATAAATTAGATTTATTTTCTCAACTAGATGATTTTGATATCATTAGCGCTTTGAAAGCATGGCAAAAGCAAGAAGATTTTGTGCTTTCTACTTTAAGTAAAATGTTGATTAATAGAGATTTATTGAAAATTAAATTGAGTGCTGAGAAAATTTCGGCAGAAGAATCCCAATCTTTAAAAGAAGAATTTGCTAACGCGCACCATATTACGCAGTTAGAGGCTGGATATTTTATTTTTAGAGGAAAAATAAAAAATCAGGCCTATAGCAAAGAAGCTGAACCAATACGAATTTTCAAAAAAGATAAAACAATTGAGGATGTTGTCGAAGCTTCTGATCAGCTGAATTTGAAATCGTTATCTAAATTAGTTACAAAATATTACATCTGTTTTCCAAAACAACTTATCTAAAATTAACATTTAAAATCTATTTTTTATATTTTTGTCGCAATGAAATTTACAGCAGAACAAATAGCAGGAATTTTAGAAGGAGAAGTTGTTGGGAATCCCAATGCAGAAGTTTCTCGGCTGTCTAAAATAGAAGAAGGCGAGGAAGGATCGCTTACTTTTTTGGCTAATCCCAAATATATCAATTACATATATACTACAAAAGCATCAGTTACTATTGTTAATGATAGTTTTGTACCAGATGCAGAAATCACTACAACTTTGATTAAGGTAGAAGATGCGTATGCCTCTTTTTCTAAGCTTTTACAATTTTATAATCAGGTAAAATTGAATAAAAACGGAATAGAAGCGCAATCTTTTATGTCTGAAGGAACTAAATATGGAGAAAATTTATATCTGGGAAGCTTTAGTTATATAGGGCAAAATGTAGTTCTGGGAGATAATGTAAAAATTTATCCAAACAGTTTTATTGGCGATAATGTTGTTATTGGCGATAATGTGTATATTTTTGCAGGCGCCAAAATTTATTCTGAAACTTTAATTGGTAACAATTGTACGATTCATTCAGGAGCCATTATTGGTGCGGATGGTTTTGGTTTTGTGCCAAATGAAGAAGGGGTGTATAGTAAGGTTCCTCAAATAGGAAACGTTATCATTGAAGATAATGTAGATATAGGAGCCAATACCACAATAGACAGAGCGACTCTTGGTTCTACAATAATTAGACAAGGAGTTAAATTAGACAATCAAATTCAGATTGCCCATAATGTAGAAATTGGCAGAAATACTGTAATTGCTGGCCAAACAGGCGTGGCAGGTTCTACAAAAATAGGAGAAAACTGTATGATTGGCGGGCAAGTAGGTATCGCAGGCCACTTAATTATAGGTAATAATGTAAGATTGCAGGCTCAGTCAGGAGTAGCAAGAAACATTAAAGATGATGAAACATTGCAGGGATCGCCATCGCTTGGATATAGTGATTTTAATAAATCATATGTTCATTTCAGAAATCTGCCTAAAATTGTTGCCGAAGTTGAAGAATTAAAAAAACAAATAATAAACCCAAAAAATGGAAATAATGGTTAAACAGAAGACCATCAAAAATGAAATTTCACTAACAGGCGTTGGATTACACACTGGAAAAGAAGTTACAATGACTTTTAAACCAGCTCCAATTAATAATGGTTTCACTTTTGTTAGAGTAGATTTGCAAGGTCAGCCCGTGATCGAAGCAGATGCTAACTATGTTGTTAATACGCAAAGAGGCACAAATTTAGAAAAACTTGGTGTAAAAATTCAAACTCCTGAACACGTTTTAGCGGCTTTAGTTGGTTGTGATCTGGATAACGTTATTATAGAATTAAATGCCTCTGAACTTCCTATTATGGATGGTTCATCGAAATATTTTGTTGAAGCGATTGAAAATGCAGGTATAGAAGAACAAGATGCTAAACGTAATGTTTATGTAGTAAAGGAAGTTATTTCGTTTACTGATGAAACTACGGGAAGCGAGATCTTAGTGATGCCAAGTGATGATTATCAGGTAACTGCAATGGTTGATTTTGGTACTAAAGTTTTAGGTACTCAAAATGCAACAATGAAAAGCATAGCCGATTTTAAAGAAGAAATCGCTAATTCAAGAACTTTTAGTTTCTTGCACGAATTAGAATCTCTTTTAGAAAACGGATTAATCAAAGGTGGAGATTTAAATAATGCTATTGTTTATGTAGATAAGGAAATATCGGAGTCTACAATGGAAAATTTAAAGAAAGCCTTTGGCAAAGACAAAATTTCGGTTAAGCCAAATGGTGTTTTAGATAATTTAACATTACATTATCCAAACGAAGCTGCAAGACACAAATTACTTGATGTTGTTGGAGATTTATCTTTGATTGGAGTTAGAATTCAGGGAAAAATTATTGCTAATAAACCAGGACACTATGTAAATACACAGTTTGCCAAAAAATTAGCAAAAATTATAAAAATAGAACAAAGAAATCATGTTCCGGTTTACGATTTAAATCTGGAGCCATTGATGGATATTCATAAAATTATGGCAGTTTTGCCACACAGACCTCCATTTTTATTAATCGATAGAATTATAGAAATGTCTGACAGTCATGTTGTGGGTATGAAAAATGTAACGATGAACGAAAATTTCTTTGTAGGGCATTTTCCTGAAGCTCCGGTTATGCCAGGTGTTTTAATTGTTGAAGCAATGGCGCAAACAGGTGGAATTTTAGTGTTAAGCACGGTTCCGGATCCTGAAAATTATTTAACTTATTTTATGAAAATAGATAATGTTAAATTCAAACATAAAGTATTGCCTGGTGATACCTTAATTTTCAAATGCGAGTTAATTTCTCCTATCAGAAGAGGAATTTGTCATATGCAGGCAAATGCTTACGCAAATGGAAAGTTGGTAACAGAGGCAGAATTAATGGCTCAAATTGCAAGAAAACAATAATAGTTTAATCAAATTTATTGTTTACGTTTGTTGCCCAAATTAGACTATTTTAATATAAAATATAAAACTCACAGATGAATCAACCATTAGCATATGTTCATCCTGGCGCGAAAATCGCTAAAAATGTTGTAATTGAGCCTTTTACAACAATTCACAATAATGTCATTATTGGTGATGGTACGTGGATTGGTTCAAATGTAACCATCATGGAAGGTGCAAGAATTGGAAAAAATTGTAATATTTTTCCGGGAGCAGTAATTTCTGCAGTGCCGCAAGATTTAAAATTTGGAGGAGAAGATTCTTTAGCTATTATAGGAGATAATTGTACTATTAGAGAGTGTGTAACAATCAATAGAGGTACAGTTGCTTCAGGACAAACAATTTTAGGTAATAATTGTTTGGTTATGGCTTATGCTCACATTGCGCACGATTGCGAGATTGGTAATAATGCTATTATTGTAAACGGTGTTGCTTTGGCAGGTCACGTTGTGGTTGGTAATCATGCTGTAATTGGCGGTTTGGCAGCTATTCACCAATTTATTCATATTGGAGATCATGCTATGATTTCTGGTGGATCATTGGTAAGAAAAGACGTTCCTCCTTATACAAAAGCAGCAAAAGAGCCATTGTCGTACGTAGGAATCAATTCAGTTGGTTTAAGAAGAAGAGGTTTTACTACTGAGAAAATCAGAGAAATTCAGGAAATTTACAGAATTTTATACCAAAAAAATTACAATACAACACAAGCTTTAAGTATTATTGAAGCTGAAATGGAAGCCACTCCTGAGAGAGATGAAATTCTGGATTTTATCAGAAATTCATCAAGAGGAATTATGAAAGGTTATTCAGGAAACTATTAATAGAAAAATTAATTGTTTATTTGTTTAATCGTTTAATCGAAACAAATAAACGGTTAAACGATTGAACAATATATCAAATAAAACAAAAACAAATGGCATCTACATCAGATATTAGAAACGGATTGTGTATTAAATTTAATCACGATATCTATAAAATAGTGGAGTTTCTTCACGTAAAGCCCGGAAAAGGTCCGGCTTTCGTAAGAACAAAATTGAGAAGTTTAACTACAGGAAGAGTGTTAGATAATACATTTTCTGCTGGACATAAAATTGATGATGTGCGTGTAGAAACGCATAATTACCAGTTTTTATATGCTGAAGGAGATGAGTTTCATTTTATGAACACAGAATCTTTTGAGCAAATTTCTTTGAATAAAAATATTCTGGATGCTCCGGGATTATTAAAAGAAGGAACAAGCGTAATGGTTCAGGTGAATACTGAAACTGATTTGCCATTATCTGTAGATATGCCATCTTCTGTAATTCTTGAAGTTACATATGCTGAGCCAGGTGTAAAAGGAAATACTGCTACAAATGCTACAAAATCTGCTACGGTAGAAACAGGAGCAACTGTAAACGTTCCTTTATTCATCAACGAAGGTGATAAAATTAAAATTGATACCGCTTCTGGTAATTACATGGAACGTGTAAAAGAGTAGTTTTTTAATTAGATAATTTGTCAATGAGTCAATTAGAAAATTAGTGAATCATCACAATTTTGAGCATTCATTTTCTGATTGACACATTTCTGATTGACACATTTTCTAATTGACAAATTTTCTAATTATAAAATATGAAATTTCCAAAGATTCATTCTTTACAAGAAATTGCAAATTTGCTTCAATGCGAATTTATTGGCGACCCAAACTTTCCGGTTTCAGGCATGAACGAAATACATGTTGTTGAATCTGGAGATATAGTTTTTGTCGATCATCCAAAATACTATGACAAAGCTTTACAATCGGCTGCTACTATTGTTTTAATCAATAAAAAAGTAGATTGCCCGGAAGGTAAAGCTCTTTTAATTTCTGACGATCCTTTCAGAGATTTTAATACCCTGACCAAACATTTTAGGCCTTTTCAGGCAACTAGCGTTTCTATTGCTCTTTCTGCAACTATTGGAGAAGGAACTGTGATTCAGCCCAATTGTTTTGTTGGAAACAATGTTACAATCGGTAAAAACTGTTTGATACACCCTAATGTTACGATTTACGACCATACTGTAATTGGCGATAATGTTATCATTCATGCGGGGACAATTTTAGGGGCAGATGCATTCTATTATAAAAAGCGTCCGGATGGTTTCGATCAGTTAATTTCTGGCGGAAGAGTTGTCATACAGGACAATGTTGGTATTGGTGCCCTTTGTACAATAGACAAGGGTGTTACAGGAGATACTACTATTGGAGAAGGAACAAAACTAGATAACCAGGTACATGTTGGACATGATACTGTAATTGGTAAAAAATGCTTAATAGCCTCTCAAACTGGTATTGCAGGTTGTGTTATTATCGAAGATGAAGTTACTATTTGGGGACAGGTTGGTACGACAAGCGGTATCACGATAGGAGCGAAGGCTGTTATTATGGGACAAACCGGAGTTACTAAATCAGTCGAAGGGGGAAAATCGTATTTTGGTACTCCAATCGAAGAATCAAGAGAAAAGTTAAAACAATTAGCCAATATCAAAAAGATTCCTGAAATTTTAAATAAATTGAAGTAATATGTCTATTAAAGAATTTGTTCAGAAATTTTACAAGTCAGATGCCTTAATTGATAGCGAAATAATGAAAACTTATTTGCATCCCGAGGTAAAATTAGATTGGCATAGTACCAAAGGATTGATCGAAATGGATTATAATTCGATGTTGGATATGGCCAATGAGCTTAGTCGTGCTTACGTGCGATCAAAAGTGAGAATAAGCCACATTTTGGCCGAAGAGGACTTGGTTTCGATACGATATTCTCATTTTGTGAAAACGATTGAGAACCCAAGAGAAGAGATGTTATTGGCTCATTTCTCTACAATTTGGCAAATAAAAGACGATAAATTATATCGTGGTTATCAAATGAGTCAATTTTCTTAATTTTTTTGAAGACAAAAAGGTTAAAATACGTTACAAAACCTTACTTTTGCATCACAATTTTAAAAACTACATAAAATATATATCATGAGTGTTTTAGTTAATAAAGATTCCAAAATAATTGTTCAAGGATTTACAGGAAGTGAAGGAACTTTCCACGCTTCTCAAATGATTGAGTACGGTACTAATGTTGTTGGTGGTGTTACTCCGGGTAAAGGAGGAACTAGTCATTTAGATCGTCCGGTTTTTAATACAGTAAAAGATGCTGTTGATCAAGCTGGAGCTGATACATCTATCATTTTCGTACCACCAGCTTTTGCTGCTGATGCAATTATGGAAGCTGCTGACGCTGGAATTAAAGTAATTATTGCTATTACAGAAGGAATTCCTGTAGCAGATATGATTAAAGCAAATAATTATGTTAAAGAAAGAAATTCTAGATTAATCGGTCCAAACTGTCCGGGAGTAATTACTCCGGGTGAAGCTAAAGTTGGTATTATGCCAGGTTTCGTTTTCAAAAAAGGAACAGTTGGTATTGTTTCTAAATCAGGAACTTTAACTTACGAAGCTGCTGACCAGGTTGTAAAACAAGGTTTAGGAATTACTACAGCTATTGGTATTGGTGGAGATCCAATTATTGGAACTACAACTAAAGAAGCTGTTGAATTATTAATGAACGATCCAGAGACTGAACTTATCATCATGATTGGTGAAATTGGAGGTCAATTAGAAGCTGATGCTGCTAAATGGGTTAAATCTGATGGTAACCGTAAACCAGTTGTTGGTTTTATCGCTGGAGAAACTGCTCCTGCTGGTAGAACAATGGGTCACGCAGGTGCTATTGTTGGTGGTTCTGATGATACAGCTGCTGCTAAAAAACAAATTATGAGAGACAACGGAATTCACGTTGTTGATTCACCAGCTGAAATTGGTAAAAAAGTAAAAGAAATATTAGGATAATCTCTAATATTTAAAATAATAAATTCCAAAAAAAGTCTCAATATTTTGTTGAGACTTTTTTACATTTTTAAAATGTTGGAACTATAAATAAAAACTTAGCAACTTAGATTCTCAAACTCTTAGTGGCTTAAAAAAAATAAATATGTACAAAGAATTAGAAAAATTTAAAGTAAGCAATAGTTTTACTTTTACTATTGAAGATAGTTTAGAACAAGCTTGTAATGCATCTGAAGGTGCGGGAGTTTTTGTTGTTTATGCTATTGAAGGTGATGCAAAAGAATTGATCATGGTAGGTTCTACAGGAACTGTTCAGAAAGATGGAACTTTAAAAAGTAAAAATGGCGGTTTATACGATAAAATTGTAAACGGACACCAATTTGCTAAAACAGGAAGAAAATATTCATGGCCGGCACAAATGAAACTTGAAAGTATTGATGCTTTAGAAGTGGTTTGGTACGAAACTTTTAATGCAGATGTAAAAGCAATTCCAACTGCTGTTGAAGGACAGGTTTTGCAAAATTTCTTAGATGAAAATGCAAAATTACCTAGATGGAATGTGGCTTTCTAAGTCGGTTTTATTATCAATATAATCAAAGTCTTACTAGTTTTAGTAAGACTTTTTTTTTGCTTAATTACTAATATTGTATTTAATTTTTATAAGTCAGGGATTAATTATTAGAATTCTAACTTATAGATCTGTACAGCGCGTTTTAAATGTGAAAACCGCTGAGTATTAGTTTTCTTTCTTCAAATGCCTAGTCTTTTACAGCATTTCGATTTTCAATCTTATGGTAATTCTTATCGAGGAAGATTTTATATAAAAGTGTGTAAATTAAGTTTTTTTTTAAATGTTAAAAATATAATAAAAAAAAATGGTGATTTAATCTTACAATAAAGATGTTTTTTGAATTATTATATTTTTTTTAATTCACGCTAATACCTCATTAAATCAGCCGATAGGGGCTTTTTCTTACGTTAAGAGTAAGGTTCTTTTATGTAAAAAAATTGCTTTTGTATTTTTGCTTTTATATATTTATCGCACAGAACTAGAGAATAATGTTAAAAAACCGTATTCTTTATGTTAAAACTAAGTGCTTATTTTCAAGAATTCTACCCCAAATTAATATGAAGACCAAAAATTTACAATTCAAAACTTTTGACGACATTACACTTTGGAATAACTTGAAAGATGGTGATGAAAAATCATTCTCAACCCTATTTGAGAAATACTACGCAGATCTGGTTAATTACGGAAATTCACTTTCTCCTTACGCTGAAAAAGTACAGGATTGTGTTCAGGATGTTTTTACTGATATTTGGGTATATCGTAACGGACTTCAGAGTTCTGTTGTGGTAAAAGCTTACTTATTATCAAGTGTACGTAAGAGAATTGCACGTTTGCACGAACGGGATCATATTTTTCGTAAATCAACCAGTACAGATGCCATAGCATTTTTATTAGAATTCTCCGTAGAACACGATCTTATGGATGATGATTATGCAACTAAAGAAAAGGTTGTTTATCTTAATAAATTACTGAATGATTTGCCTGCGCGTCAAAAAGAAGCGTTGTATTTACGTTACCATCAAGGCTTAACAGTGGAGCAAATTGCAGACATGCTGGATGTGAATTATCAGTCGGCAAGCAACTTGTTACATCGCGGTTTACTTACCTTGCGCAAAGAATGGAAGGGGAGTATTTCATTAATTGTTGTACTATCTTCAATGGCTTGTTAAATTTATTTTAAAAAAATGTAAAAAAAATCACAATTTGGTGAGTATATAATAAAAGAGCTGTCCTCTATGTTTTTGTAACCTCATTTTTAGATGCAAAAACGTAATAAATATACCGAAATTGAAGATTTTTTATCTGACGAATCATTCCAGTCATGGATTTTAAATAAAATTGACGAATATGGTTGGGAAGAGTGGACCTTAGAAAGCCGCCAACGTGCCAAGTTGGTAGAAGATGCAAGATTGTTATTATTAGCTATGAAGGTGCCGGAAACTAACTTATCGGCATCTGATCTTCATAATGCTTTACAAACCACATGGATTAAAATTGAAGAGAAAGAAACTCACAACGATTTAATCCAGGACTCAAAAGTAAAATTTCTTAGAAAAAAAATCTTTAGCTCTGTTGCTGCTGCTGTAGTGATTGGTCTGATATCAATTTGGTTTTATCAAAATCAAATTAGTCCGGAAAGTAAAGTTGTAACCTACAAAGAACTTATCGAGGAAAATAACGAAGGCTTGGTTGAGCAGACCAATAATTCAAACAAACCACAAATCATCACATTATCTGATGGTAGTTCGGTTTTATTACAACCCAATAGTAAATTAAGTTATCCTAAAATCTTTACCGGCAACGAAAGAAAGGTGTATTTATCCGGCGAAGGTTTCTTTGAAATTAGTAAAAATCCTAAAAAGCCTTTTTTTGTTTATGCAAACGAAATTGTTACAAAGGTAGTTGGAACCAGTTTTAGAGTAAAAGCTTATTCTGATCAGCCTGATGTAGAAGTTCTTGTGCGCACCGGTAAAGTTAGGGTAAAATCGAATGATTTAGTTTCGAGATCCAATCAGGAAGAAGTGATCTTGCTTCCTAATCAGGCGCTTCGTTTTTTACGCAGTGATTTAAGTTTCAATAAAATTACAAATATTACTCAGGACGAAACACTAACTCGCAGTGTTGGTAATATTGAGCAATTGAGCTTTGAATTTACTGATATTCCTGTTGCTCAGATTTTTGAAACAATAGAGCAGGCTTATCTGGTAGACATAGATTATCCTAAAGATAAGTTGAAAGACTGCCACTTGACTACTTCACTTAGTGATCAGCCTTTAACAGAAAAACTGAAAATTGTCTGTAATAGCATAGGCAATAATACTAGTTTTCAAATGAATGGTAATCAAATCATTATAACATCTCAAGGATGTAATTAATTCTCTCTGTAACTGTAATTACATAGCCGAATTAAATCTAATAAATCAACAAAAAAACTAAACCAAAACTAAACTAGAACCAATAATAATAAAATGCCTATGTAAAAGATGATAATGCAGAAAAAAAAGTGCCGAAATGCTGTAACATTATCGACACTTAAATTAGTTGAATTTCTCTCTGTAAAGAGTTATTCATTACGTTTCAAAATACACTCGAATAAGTATTAATCAAAACAATCCAAAATTATGAAAAAACCAGTTGTTAAACAACGATTACTCCATCGAATCATGAAAATAACACTATTTCAGTTTGTCTTGGCACTTGTATTTTCAAGTGTTGCCATGGCAAATAATGTAAATGGGCAAAAAAAACTAGATACCAAGGTTACCATCAATGTTGCTAATTTAACATTGGACAACGCCTTGACCAAGCTGGAAAAGTCTGCTCACGTAAAATTTTCTTATAACTCAAGATTGCCTCAGCTTACCCAAAAGGTAAGTATAGATGCTAATCAGGAAACTCTTTCGAGTATTCTAAACCGTATTCTGATACCTTTTAATATAAGTTATACTGAAGTAAGCAACCAAATTGTTTTGCAAAAAAATGCCGCATCAGATTCTTTTGCGAGTTTAGATGCCGGTAATTCTTTGTTTGAAATATTAACTGCAGGTCCAATCATCAAAGGTATAGTTACTGATGCAAGTGGTAGTCCACTTCCGGGAGCTACTGTGTTGGTAAAAGGAACAAAAAATGCAGTTCTTACTGATTTTGATGGTAGATTTACTATCGAAGTACCATCAAATAGCGACAAACTTGTAATTTCTTATGTTGGAATGGAGTCCAAAGAAATTGGTATTGGAAATACTACTCCTACAATTGTTTTAACTGAAGAAGGACAAAACTTAAAAGAGGTAGTAGTTACAACAGGTTACGAAAAAACATCAAAAAGAACATTTACAGGCGCTATTAGTAAAATTTCAGGTGCTGAATTAAAAGTTGACGGGGTAGTAGATGTAAGTAGGATGATTGAGGGTAAAGCTGCCGGGGTTACGGTTCAAAATGTTACGGGTACTTTTGGTACAGCTCCTAAAATCACTGTACGTGGATCTTCTTCTATTTTTGGAGATACAAAACCTTTATGGGTTATTGATGGTGTTGTTCAGGAGGATATTATCAATGTTTCATTTGCTGATTTAGCATCAGGAAATTCATCAACATTGTTAAGTTCTTCTGTAGCAGGTTTAAATGCTAATGACATTCAAAGTATAGAAATTCTTAAAGATGCATCTGCAACTTCTATTTATGGTTCTAGATCGTTAAACGGTGTTGTTGTTGTTACAACTAAGCAAGGTCGTAGAGATTCTCCACTAAAAGTAAGTTATTCTGTAGAGAATACAGTGAGAACGGTACCGAGCTATACACAATATGATATCCTGAACTCTCAGGAATCTATGAGTGTGTTTCAGGAAATGAAACAAAAAGGATATCTTGATTTAAGTTCGTCTTATACAGGTAGATTTGGAGGAGCATACAATATTCTTGCAAAAGAAATTAACCGTTATAATGAAACAAATGGTCAATATGGGGTTAAAAACGAACAACCTTATATTAATCAATTTCTAAAAAAATACGAACTGGCTAATACAGATTGGTTTAATGTGTTATTTAGACCTTCAATTACTCAAAATCATTCTTTGAGTTTTTCTGGTGGTGGAAAAAACAATACTTTTTATGCCTCTTTAGGATATTACACAGATCCGGGATGGACGATTGCTGATAATGTAAAACAATTAACATCAAATATTAAAGGTACTTTCTTTATCAACGACAGATTAAATATTACCTTATCTACAATGGGGTCTATTCGCGATCAGGAAGCTCCCGGAGCATATGACAGTAAAAAAGACGTTGTTTTTGGAAAAACAAGCAGAGATTTTGATATCAATCCATTCAATTATGTTTTAAGCACTAGTAGAACGTTAAGACCTTATGATGATAATGGAAATTTAGAATATTATCAAAATAACTGGGCGCCAATGAATATTGTGAACGAATTAGAAAACAATACTTTAGGAATTAAAGTAAATGATATTCGTTTTCAAGTTGATTTAGATTATAAAATTACTAAGCATTTAACTTACAATCTTACAGGTTCTGCACGTTACGCAAATACTTCGAGAGAGCACAAGATTCTTGAAAATTCAAACGTAGTAGCGGCATATAATGCAGGTGTTGGAGACAATGTAAATGCACAAATACAAAAAGACAACGTATTCTTGTATCAGGATCCAACTGATTTAACTATACCAAAAGTATCTGTACTGCCAAGTGGTGGATTTTTAAGAAAGTACACCAATGATATGACTTCATACAATGTTAGAAATAGTATAACTTATAGAAATGTTTTTAAAGAAAAACATGAAGTAGAAGGTTTCTTTGGTACTGAGCTAAGATCTGTAGATAGAAACAATGATAATTTTACAGCTGTAGGAATTCAATATGATAAAGGTCTTACTTCTTTTATCGATCCTAAAATGATCGAAAAAATTGTAAACGGAGGTGATTCGTATTATGAATTTGGTGCTGATAGAGAAAGAACTGTAGGTTTTTTTGGAAAAGTTGGGTATACTTATGATCGTCGTTATACAGCTTCTGTAACAGGTCGTTATGATGGGTCTAACAGACAAGGAGATACAGGATCATCAAGATGGTTGCCTACTTATACAGTTAGTGGAAAATGGAATGTTGCTGAAGAAAAATTCATGAAAAATGTTGAATCAATCAATACTTTGGCCTTGAGAGCTTCTTACGGACTTACTGCTACAGCTGGACCTGCAACAAATTCGTTAGCTATTTATAAAAGTTTCATTACAGACCGTTTTAATCTTTCAGACAGAGAAAATGCAATAAGAATCGAAGATTTACAGAACAAGGATTTGACTTGGGAAAAACAATATGAAACTAATATTGGTGTAGACATAGGTATGTTTAATAACAGGGTACAATTAACTACAGATGTTTACAGACGTAAAGCATTCGACTTAATTGACTATGTAATTACTTCTGGTGTTGGCGGACAATCTGTTAAACAAGGAAATAATGCTAATATGGAAACTAAAGGTATTGAGCTTGGTTTTACTACTCAAAATGTGGTTACTAATAATTTTAAGTGGTCTACAACATTAAACTTTTCAGTTTATGATCAAAATATTACAAAATTAGCAAACAAACCTTCAGTATATGATTTAGTAGATGCTAATGGAGGTAATACAGTAGGACACCCTAGAAATTCAATTTACTCTTACCAGTTTACCGGATTGAATAATCAGGGACTACCTACTTTTCTTTTGCAAGATGGTGCAGAGAATAATATTACAAAAGCGAATTTTCAGGATACTAAAGATGTTACAAATTATTTAAAGTATGAAGGATCTATTGAACCTAATAAATCAGTTGGTTTAGCCAATACCTTTACTTATAAAAACTGGTCACTATATGTATTTATTGTAGGTTCAGGAGGGAATAAAGTTCGCTTAAATCCAGTTTACAGTAATGAATACAACGATTTGACGGTTTTTACGAAAGAATTTAAAAATAGATGGATAAATCCTGGGGATGAAAATGTTACAAACGTTCCTGTTATTGCTGACCGTTTATTAAATAGAAATTACGGAGATAGTGATTTGCAAATCGCTTATAATACTTATAATTATTCTGATGTAAGAGTTGCTGATGGTGATTTTGTACGATTAAAAAATGTTTCGCTTAGTTGGGAATTTCCTAAAGATTTTAAGAGAAAACTAGGTGTTAGTACATTTACCTTAAAAGGATCGGCAGTAAATCCTTGGCTGATTTATTCAGATAAAAGGTTACACGGTCAGGATCCGGAGTTTCGTAATACAGGAGGGGTAGCTTTCCCTATTACTTCTCAATATACATTTACTTTAAATGTTTCATTCTAATACAATTAATCATGAAAAATATAAAAATAGCACTTTCATTAGTATTACTGGTAAGTATTAGTAGCTGCGATGAATTTCTTTCAGAAGTCCCAGATAACAGAACACAAATAAATACACCAGAAAAGATTTCAGAATTATTAGTAACTGCTTATCCTGACAGAACCTATATGGCAATTGCAGAAACGATGTCTGATAATGTATTTGATAGCGCATTACCGGGTTCAGATTTAAATAATACGCAAAGTTACAACTGGGAAATGCAGACTCAATTTGACGAAGATACCGAAGCAGGATTTTGGAATTCTTCATATAAGGCGATAGCAGCTGCAAATCAGGCTTTAGTAGCTATAGATGAGCTTGGTAATCCTACCAGTTTAAATCCTCAAAAAGGAGAGGCATTAATAGCGAGAGCTTATTCTCATTTTATGCTGGTTCAATTATGGGCAAACAGGTATAATCCTGCAACTGCTGCTACAGATTTAGGAGTTCCATATATAACAAAACCAGAAGGAGCTTTATTGGTAAAGTATAAACGAAACACAGTTAAGGAGGTGTTTGATTTTATTGAGCAGGATCTTAATGAAGGGTTGAAATACGTGACCAGTAATTATAAAGAACCAAAATATCATTTTAATGTAGAGGCTACAAAAGCTTTTGCCAGTCGTTTTTATTTAATAAAGGGAGATTGGGATAAAGTGCTTGAGTTTTCAAAAGGATTGGGTTCAAAACCTACTACACTTAGAGATTATGCGGCTTTTAATGCAGCTGCTTTTGCTCAAATGCCTATTGAATATTCTAAAGTAGAGCAAGCAACGAATTTATTAGTAGCTTATCCGGGATCAATTTGGAGCAGAAGCTTTACAAGTAGATTTACACTGTCAGGAAACAAAGTAGATTTAATTTTAGGAAAAGAAACTAGTCTTTTTGATAAAGCCTGGTTAATACGCGCAGCAGGTCAGTACAAAGGAGGACAAACAGTTTTAGTACCTAAACTTTATGAATATTTTAAATATACAAATCTAACATCTGGTGTTGGTGAACCTTATACCAGTACAGTTCTTTTTAGTAATGATGAATTTTTCCTAAATAGAATTGAGGCTCATGTAATGAAAAATCAAATTACAGAAGCGAATGAAGAACTAGAATACTTTTTAGCAACAAGAACCGCAGGGTATAATCCGGCTACAGATCAGTTGACAGAAGAGAAAGTTGTAGCCAAATTTCCTGTAATAGCAAATGAGTTTACGCCGTTTTATACTTTAACTCCGGTGCAGGCATCATATATAAAAGCTATTGCAGAAGCAAGAAGAAGAGATTTTTTACATGAAGGTGTTAGATGGTTTGACATCAAACGTTTTAATCTTGTTGTAGAACACGATACTTATGAATTTGGAAAAGTATCAAGACATAATGTTTTAGTAAAAGATGACAAACGTAGAGCATTACAAATACCAGTTAGAGCATCTGATAATGGAATCGAACTAAATCCTAGATAAAAATTTAATTTAATTATTATGAAAATATTAAAAAGATATAAAGCGATTGCAATGATTACAGGAGCAATGCTATTTGTGGCTTGCGCTCATGAAGATCAGCCTATAGAAAGTCAGTTAGATTTTTCGCAACCTAATAAAACGGAATTAGATAAATGGATAGGTACCAGTTTTTTAGATCCTTATAATATAAAAGTATATTATGAATGGAATCAAAATTTAGTAGATAATACCCGTTATCTATTTCCACCAACTCTAGAAAAAGTGAAACCAGCTCTTGAGATTGTTAAAAAAATCTGGATTGATAGTTACACCACTATAGGAGGGGAAAATTTTGTAAAGAAAATAGCACCAAGAGAATTTGTTTTAGTAGGAGGAATGAACCTGAACACAACAGGTACAAGAACATTAGGACTTGCAGAAGGAGGTCAAAGAGTTTCGCTTTTTCAGATAGATTATTTAAATAAGAATAGCAGACCGGATGTTACAGAATTTATCCATACTATTCAACATGAATATGTACATATTCTAAACCAAACTAAGCCATTTGATGAGCAAGCGTGGTCTAAATTAACCCCTTCGGGATATACTACCAGCTGGTATGTTGAGGAAATTGAAGACTCAAGAGAGTTAGGTTTTATTACGAGTTATGCAAGATTAAATATTTATGAAGATTTTGCTGAAACAGCTTCTACAATTTTAACGAGTTCTCAAGCAGAGTATGATGCAATTTTAGCAAGTATTACAGATCCTGAGGCCAGAGCCAACATTCAAAAGAAAGAAGCCATTGTTGTACAATATTATAAAGATGCTTTTGATATTGATTTTTATGCTTTAAGAGATGAGGCACAAAAAAACACAGACGCTGTTCTCGGAAACTAAACATATTAATAATAATGAGTAGTAATTAATATAAAAATCAATATTATGAAATTAAAATATATATATAAGTACTTGATAGTTGCTTTTGTGGCAGTGCTGCAAGTTGCATGTACAAGTACAGAAGCAGATTCAAAATTTGATCAGACTCCTATAGAGCGATTAAATATTAGAGAAAAAGAATTAAATGACTTATTACTTTCATCACCAGAAGGATGGAAAGTAGTTTATTATACTGATAGTACACAATTAGGAGGATGGACACATCTTTTTAAATTTCTTCCTGATGGTAAAGTTGATATGGCATCTGA
This sequence comes from Flavobacterium sp. SLB02, assembly GCF_009664855.1. GTDB lineage: Bacteria > Bacteroidota > Bacteroidia > Flavobacteriales > Flavobacteriaceae > Flavobacterium. The sequence continues at coordinate 2,164,299 of NZ_CP045928.1, read as the reverse complement.
TTTTGACGGAGATACATCTACTTACAGAAGTCAATACGATATTCAATTAGGAAGCTCAGTGGGTTTAGTTTTTACAACAGCCAACAGGATACATCTTTTATCTCAGTCAGATAATTATCCTACTGCAGCCCTTAGAGGAAAAGGATATTTGGGAGATTTTCAGTTTTTTTATTACGGACAGGAAAATGGAGATATTATTTTTAAAACAAACAGAAATGTTCAGGAGTTGAGATTTGTAAAAGCTAAAGCACAAGACTGGACAGATTTACCTAAAAATACTCCAATAATTGAAGGTATTACCGGAGGACCTACAAGCCCATTGTTTAGATTGTTAGAAATTAATGATGGTAGTGCATTGCATCTTTATGATTTTGATTTCAATGCAAACGCACGTTTTGGTACGGCAACATCTTTAGATCCTGCATCAAATCAAATTTATAACCTTGCACTTTCATTTACGCCAACAAGTGCAATTGCCAAACCTGCTCTAGTAGTAAAAGGACAAAAAATATCTAATTTTGTTTACGATAGTGCTAGTGATAATTTTGTAGCTACAGGGACTGGAGGAGTAAGCGCTACTATTAAATATACCAATGTGCCACCTACGTTAACTGACGATTATAAAATATTATTGCCAGGTAAAATATATGCTAGATTTGGTTATTATGTTGGCGATTATGTAGAAGATGCACCAACAAACTCACAACTATTTGTAAATGAACTAGCTGCAATTGATGCTGCTTTGCCAGAAGGCGTTGCGTTGGCATCTGTTCAGGTTTATTTAAATCATTCACTTGGAAATTTTATCTATTACACATTTGCAGGAAGAGCAGCCGTTTTTCATTATATAGATGTTGAAGAGGATGCAACAGGCAAAAAAATTATTTTAAAGCATAAATCATGGAACGGAAACCCAGCAGCGGCAGCTCCGGCATTTTTAGCAAATTTTGACAAACACTTGGTAAACGCTAGTGGTGTTTATGTTAAAAAGGAAAACTTTAAATTAGGTTATACAAATACCGTTTACACCTTTACCAGTGCTTCGAGTTCATTTAGAATGACCGCTTGGCAACTTAATTAATTTATTTTTTTTGATAGAAGGCAGTTCGATTGAACTGCCTTTTTTAAGCTAAAACATAGAAGAGAGTTAACCGTTAATAGTAATGATTCTAATGCTTATTTCGAAGTTGATAAAAGTGAGAAAAGGAGACAAAGTTAATGATACAGAAAATTTTAAATGTACAACATCTTGATTTCAGCAGTTATACTGGTAATTTTATTTTTTGTTATCAGTAAAAATTAAGTATCTCAATTTTAGTTTTTATTTAGAAAAAAGCAACTCATTTTTGAGTTGCTTTTTTTTATTTATCAAAGATAAAATCTTGTAAAAATTAATTTTAATAGAAGTTTTTTCGTATATTTATTCTGAAAACCAAGTAGTTGTATTTGGTTTTTTGTCTGAAACTCAACAGGCAAAAAGGATTGAGTATACAAAAACATCAAACAATTTAAACGCTATGTTAAAAACAATTTTAAATTTTAAAGGAGTTGAAGTATTAAGTACAGTAGAACAAAAAAATACAATTGGTGGAGAACCAGTGGTATGTATGATACCGTGGAGACCGGGAACTTATAATGGTCCATGTATCATGTTACCGCCTATACAACCCGCAGAACCAATTTGCAGGATAACACTTGATGGTGTAGTTTGTGAATAAAAGAAAGTTTCTTCATATTATTCAAAGATAAAGAGTAAGTAATCGATAAAAAATCATTATATAAATATTAAACAACCTAATTAATATGTTAAAAACAATTTTAAATTTTAAAGGAGTAGAAATTTTGAGTCGTAACGAGCAAAAAAATATTGCAGGTCGAGGACCTATCTTAACTTATGATTGTGAAAAGGGAGATGGCGCGGTGATGGGGCCTTATTTAACACCATGCATAAATCTGCCAGTAGACACATGCTATCAAACAGCTGAAGGGGAAGTTTGTCCGTAATTTATAAAAAACTTTAAAAATTAAACCGTTTCAAAATTCTTGAAACGGTTTTTTTATTTTAAAGAAATCGGACTTAGTCATAAATTATACTATTGTTATTTTTTTAAAAAGGGAATTATCATATATTTGACAAGTCGTTCATAGCTCTGATAGAAATGAAAATCCCTTTGTTTTTTTTCTTTAAAAAACAAAAGATTGAAATGAATCGCAGGATTAGCTACAAATAAATATTAAAATTAATTTTGAATATGAAATTACTAGAAGGAAAAGTTGCCATTATTACAGGTGCTAGCCGTGGAATTGGAAAAGGAATTGCAGAAGTTTTTGCTAAACATGGCGCAAATGTTGCGTTTACATACAGTTCGTCTGTAGAATCTGCCCAGGCTTTAGAATCTGAGCTAAATGGTTTAGGAATTAAAGCAAAAGGATACCAATCGAATGCAGCCGATTTTAATGAAGCGCAAACTTTTGTTGATGCTGTTTTAGCTGATTTTGGAACAGTAGATATCTTAATAAACAACGCAGGAATTACAAAAGATAATTTATTGATGCGTATGTCTGAAGCTGATTTTGATCAGGTTATCGATGTAAATCTAAAGTCAGTATTTAATATGACAAAAGCAATTCAGAAAACTTTTCTAAAACAACGTGCTGGTTCTATAATTAATATTAGTTCTGTAGTTGGAGTTTCAGGAAATGCAGGGCAAACAAATTATGCAGCTTCTAAAGCAGGTGCAATTGGTTTTACAAAATCTGTAGCATTAGAGTTAGGTTCTCGTAATATTCGTTGTAATGCAATTGCTCCGGGATTTATTGAAACCGAAATGACAGCAAAATTAAGCGAAGATGTAGTAAAAGGGTGGAGAGAAGGAATTCCGTTAAAACGTGGTGGAACTGCAGAAGACGTTGCAAATGCTTGTCTTTTCCTTGCTTCTGACATGAGTGCTTATGTTACCGGACAAGTACTTAATGTTTGTGGAGGAATGTTAACCTAAAGAATAAATCTCAGTTTAAGTTTTCAGTAGCACTGATTACTGAAAACTGTCACTGAAAACTATAAAATATGACTACAAACACGATTCTATTATTATTACTTTCCTTAGTAATAGCTGGTGGTTTGTCGTATTTTCAATATTTTTTTAAAGCCAAAAACAAATCCAATGTGGTTGTGTTTTTGGCTTTTTTACGTTTTTTAGCCATTTTTGGATTATTAGTTTTATTGATAAATCCTATAATGACAAAGAACTCGCTGGAAATTACCAAAACCCCTTTGGCAATTGCAGTGGACAATTCAAGTTCGATTACAGTTTTAAAATCGGATAAAAAAGCTGAAGAACTTTATCAAAAAATAATTTCGAATCCTGCCCTTAAAGAAAAATTTGAAATCCAGTCGTATCAGTTTGATGCTGATTTCAAGCCTTCGGACAAATTCGATTTTAAAGGCAAGCAAACGAATCTTGATGAAGTTTCCAGGAACCTTAAAAGCATTAATAAAAACCTGATTTTCCCAACAGTCATTATCACCGACGGAAATCAAACTACAGGAAACGATTATGTATATCGTTTTGATCCTGTCAATAAAGTTTATCCTTTGGTTGTGGGAGATACAACCACCTTTCTTGATCTTAAAATCAATCAGCTTAACGTAAATAAATACGCTTTTCATAAAAATAAATTTCCTGTAGAAGTTTTTCTGCAATATTCAGGAGATAAAAATGCAAATGCCGATTTTACAATTTCGCAGGGAAATACTGTCGTAGCCAAAGAGAAAATTTCTTTTTCGGCATCAAAAAAAACAGCGACTTTAAACTTGCTTTTACCTGCTGATAAAGTAGGATTGCAAATTTTTAAAGCTAGTATTTCATCAGGTTCAAAAGAAAAAAACAGTTATAATAATAACAAAAATTTTGCTGTTGAAGTGATCGATCAAAAGTCGACTATAGCGATAGTTTCGGCTATTAATCATCCGGATATTGCTGCATTAAAACGATCTATTGAAGTTAATGCGCAGCGTAAAGTAATATTGACTAAGCCAAATGATATTAATCAGTTACAAGAAGTTTCGGTTTTAGTTTTGTATCAGCCAACATCAGCTTTTAAAGCTATTTTTGATAATAACAAATTAGCCGGAACAAATACCTTTATCATTACCGGAAACAACACCGATTTTAATTTTTTGAACCAGCAACAAAATAGTCTGGTGTTTAAAATGAGCGGACAAAGAGAAGATTATTTATCAGAGTTTGAATCGCAGTTTAATTTATTTGCAATAGAAAATATTGGTTTTGAAAATTTTCCGCCGCTGCAAAATTTATTCGGAACTATTACAACAAACGGAAATGTATCTGTTTTGTTTTCTTCAAAAATAAGAAACGTTGCGACAAACGCACCTTTACTGGCTTTCGCCGAAAATCAGGGAAAGAGAACCGCTTTTCTTTTAGGAGAAAATAGTTGGAAATGGCGTCTGCAAAGTCATATCGACAATCAGTCGTTTGAGAAATATGATGTTTTTATCGATAAGATCATTCAATATTTAGCTTCGACAACTTCAAGAAAATCATTGGTAGTAACGCATGAAAGTTTTTATAATTCAGGAGAAGCAATTGTAATTAATGCACAATACTTCAATAAAAATTATGAGTTCGACGAAAAAGCGAGACTCACCATTACAGTTACAAATGCCGAAACGAAGCTAGATAAAAATTATGATTTACTAAAAGGAAACAATTCTTTCTCAGCCAATCTTGATGGTTTAGCTGCCGGAAAATATAATTTCAATGTAAAAGAATTAAATTCTAATACAGTGTATTCAAGTCATTTTGAAATTTTAGATTTTGATATCGAAAAACAATTTGTAAATCCTGATGTTACAAAATTGAAGCAATTAGCGTTGCAAACCAACGGAAAAGCTTTCTTCGAAGATCAGGCCGATGATTTGATTCAGCAGCTTTTAGAAAATAAAGAATACAAATCGATAGAGAAAAATGTCTCTACCAAAACTCCTTTAATTGACTGGATTTGGTTGTTGATTTTGATTGCTATTGTATTAACTACGGAATGGTTTGTTAGAAAATATAATGGAATGTTGTGATCGAAATATAATCTAATCCCTTCTAGCTTTTTGTAATCTTGTGGTTATGAATTAAAAGTCCAAATTATGAAAGTTAAATTCTTGTTTATTGTAGCAATTTTGATGGTGTTTCTTTGTTTTTTTTCATTTTCAAAGACAAATAATACTAACAAAAGTAATCTTTTGGGAAACACGACGATTCAGCAACGTTTTCAACTACCTCAGGGATTTGTGAGAGAAGAGGAATCTAAAACTTCATTTGGAGTTTTTTTGCGAAAACTTCCATTAAAACCCTTAGGTTCAGATGTTTTGTATTTTGATGGAACTATAAAGTCAAATCGAAACGTTTATGAAGCAGTTGTGGATTTACCGATTGGGAGACAGGATTTGCATCAATGTGCTGATGCCGTGATGCGTTTGCGAGCGGATTATTTTTATGGACAAAAACAGTACGATAAAATACATTTTAATTTCACAAATGGTTTTCGTGTTGATTTTAGCAAATGGGTCGAAGGTTACAGAATTGCAATTAAAGGCAACAAAACCAGTTGGGTTAAAACTGCAAAACCATCTGACAGTTATCAAACCTATTGGAAATATTTAGAGACGGTTTTTATGTATGCAGGAACTGCTTCTTTAGAAAAAGAACTGAAATCAATTAATGCTTTAGACATAAAAATTGGAGATGTTTTTATAAAAGGAGGCTTTCCGGGTCACGCTGTTATTGTGGTTGATGTAGCTGTGAATCCAAAAAACAACCAAAAAATTATGCTTTTAGCACAAAGCTATATGCCAGCACAGGAAATTCAAATATTGAAAAATCCAAATAGTAGTTCGTTGAGTCCTTGGTACGCTGTGGATTTTGGAACCTCTCTCAAAACACCCGAATGGACTTTTAGCTCTTCACAATTAAAACGTTTTAAATGAAACGATTCCTTTTTTTAGTCCTTATATTTCAAAATGTTTTTTCTCAAGAAATCCCATTGAATGTTCAAAAAATAATTAAAGCATACCCGGGTAAAGTTACTGGTTTTAAGGGTAATAAGATTGTTTTTAGTGATGGATCAAATTTGATTTATGATGATTTTAAAAATAAAACGAAGCAGGAAATGTTAGAAAATCCAGATATTGAGGATCAATTTAGGTTTGTTTATGCTAAAGTAAATAAGAATTTAATTCCAAAGGAAGATGCGGGAAGAATTCGAAATGAAGCTTTTTTTAAGAAAATTTACGGAAATTCAAAATCAGAAGTTGAATCAAAAATGACTGAAATTATTTGGTGCCCCAAATTAGTCAATCAAAAAATAAAAGTAACAACCGTGAATGGAATTGATATAATTGTAAAAAAACTCTCGGCAGAATTAGATAATAATCCAGAATTTAAAAAATATATTAATGCTATTGGAGGTACATTTAATTGGAGAAAAATTTCAGGAACAAACCGATTGAGTATGCATAGTTATGGAATGACTATAGATATTAATGTCAAAAACTCCAATTATTGGCAATGGGATTGTAAATGTAAAAATGAAGAAGCTACTCTTTTGTATAGAAATCAAATTCCCCTGAAGCTAGTTTCAATTTTTGAAAAATACGGCTTTATTTGGGGTGGAAATTGGAAACATTATGACACAATGCATTTTGAGTATCGACCTGAACTTTTTTTATAAATTATTTTATTGAAAAAAATATTGTACAGGAAAGTGGATTGCGAATTAAAAATTTATGATTATGGATTTCAGGCTAAAAGTATTTCATACAGTGGCACTTCGCTTAAATTTTACTAAAGCGGCAACAGAATTATATATCTCGCAGCCAGCGGTTTCTAAGCATATTCAGGAACTTGAGGAAACCTATAAAACCAAACTTTTTGAACGTAATGGTTCTAAAATTGCGTTAACCCCAGCCGGAGAAATTCTGCTAAAACACACCAAGAATATCTTCGAAATCTACCGCGAAATCGACTTTGATATGAGTTCATTTATCAACGAACGTCAGGGATTATTAAGGTTAGGAGCAAGTACAACCATTTCGCAATATATTATTTCTCCGGTTTTAGCCCGTTTTCATCAAAAGCAAAAAGAAATCAAAGTCAATTTGCTAAATGGAAATACTGAACAAATCGAAAATGCTCTAATTAACAAAGAAATTGAAATCGGAATTGTTGAAGGACAATCTAAAAATCAGTCCATTAAATATATTCCGTTTATAAAAGACGAATTAGTGTTGGTTTGTAATACCAAAAATCCTTTGGTAAAACAAAACGAAATCTCGCTTGAAGATTTAAAAACAATGAAATTCATAACACGTGAGCGTGGCTCTGGAACACTTGAAGTTATAGAATATGCATTGAAACAAGTTGATGTAAAAATAACTGATTTGCAAATCGAGATGCAATTAGGATCTACAGAAAGTATAAAATCTTATCTGTTGAACTCAGATTGTTTTGCCTTTATGTCAATACACGCTGCGGGTAAAGAGCTTAAAAATAATGAATTAATAGTTTTGGATGTTGAGAATTTATCTATCGAACGTTATTTTTATATCATCACTTTATTAGGTAAATCCGATTCCTTATCAGAGCTTTTTATTCAAAATATATCCAGCTACTATAACTTAGGGTTATAGTCGATTGTAATTTAAGATTGGCGATTATCGTATAAAGGGCAGACCTTTGTAAGGAAATATCAAATTGCTTATTTTGAAAACGAAACAACATACCGCATCACATTTATTCGAAATTAATCTTTACCTGCAACAAGCTATTTTTGCTCTTATAATAGTATTAGGTCTATTTTCGATTATTTCTCCGCCAATTGCCTTGTTATTAGGAGTTGTCATGGTAAATGTTTTTGGGAATCCATTTATAGCTTTCAATCACATTGCCATTACTTATTTATTACAATTCTCAGTTATTGGTTTAGGATTCGGAATGAACGCCACAGCAGCAATCTCAGCTGGAAAAGAAGGTTTTTTGCTCACAATATTCTCAATTTTCAGCACATTACTATTAGGTACATTTTTAGGAAAATGGCTTAAAACCGATAAAAAAACATCACATTTAATCTCTTGCGGAACAGCCATTTGTGGCGGAAGTGCCATTGCGGCGATTTCTCCCGTAATCAAATCAAACGAAAATCAAACCTCTATAGCTTTGGGAGTTATTTTTATTCTAAATTCAATTGCATTATTTGTTTTTCCGTTTATCGGGCATCAGCTTGATTTGTCTCAGAAAGAATTTGGTTTATGGTGTGCGATTGCTATTCATGACACCAGTTCAGTTGTGGGCGCGGCCAATAAATATGGGGCAGAAGCACTGCAAATTGCCACAACTGTAAAACTAGCCAGAGCACTATGGATTATCCCAATTTCGCTTTTAACGGCTTTTATTTTCAAAAATAAATCTCAAAAAATCAAAATCCCATACTTTATTGGCCTGTTTATTCTGGCGATGCTTTTTAATTCTTATGTACCTCAAACGGCTATTATTTCGCCATATATTGTCAATGTCGCCAAAATTGGTTTAACAATAACCTTGTTTTTAATTGGCGCAACATTAAATATAAATACTTTAAAAGCGGTAGGGGTAAAGCCTTTATTTCAGGGAGTTTTACTCTGGATTTTTATTGCCGGTTTAGGTTTGGCTTCAATTTTATATCTCAATTAAATAGTAAAATTTACTTTACATTGGAAAACTTCACGATTGGCTTGCCGATCATTTTGTAAAACTTTCCTTTAAACGAAAAACGTCTTTCAATCTCAAAATTAAACTGCTTTTTTGATTTTGCCATTGCAGCTATTTCTTCAGGCGGATTTGTTTCAAATTCATCATTTGCTTTTGCTGCCTTGCTAAAAGCCCCATTTGTTTTTATAATAATATCTCTAAAATGTTTATTACTAGTCTCATTTACAACTTTATACGAACTCGACCATTCTAAACTTGCCACATTTGTAAGTTTATAATCATTTACTTCCATAATAGGCTGATATTTACCGTCAAGTCCTGCAATAAGATAAAGAGTTCCTTCAAAAGGACCTCCGGCACCACCATTTACGTGCAATAAAGTAAAAGCATATTGATCTTCTCCAATTTCTACAAGTTTAGGTTTTGGAGCTTGGGCAAAAGAGCCAAAAGCAGCGATTGCAGGCTGAAAAGATCTCATTTCCCAAACTTTATCATTTTTTGCAAATTTAGCCACGCCTACAAGACCACCCGAAAATCTTCCGGTTTGCAGTCCGTCTTCATCATAATTTGAATGGTTAAAAAATAACAGCCTGAATTCATTTCCTTTAGAATCTTTATAAGCAATATTCTCAAGTATTCTGGTTGCAACACCTCTTTCGTAAGGAAACATTTGATCCCCTTCGACACCATTAACATCAGTATAAGCACTGGGTTTACAGCTTTTGCATTTCCAGCTCAAAAAAGTATTGTTATCAGAAAGTTTATATAATTTACCGGGAAACAGTTTTTGCATGGTTTTTACACCATCAAAAGGATCAGATATCTGTAAGATTCTTTTGGTATTTAAAATAGTGTCGCTAACAGATTTAAGCTGTATAATATCGTCTTGAGCAACAGAAACAGAAGTAATTAAAAAGAAAAGAATACTTAAATAAGTAGGGCGCATAAATTTAAATTTTAGGATAAAAATCAAAACGAATTTACAAAGAAACTTTTGATATGAACTTATATCATATAAACGGTTTCAAAATTAAAAGGAATTAAATTATAACAATAATAGTCACTATTGTTTTGAATTCGGTTTAAATGGGATAAATTTGCACCCTCAAACAAAATACAAATGAAAAATTTTAGAATGAAGCCAAGACTAATCGCCCTATTCGTATTAGCTATTGGATTTTTGACACTATCATGGGGAATCGTTGGCCATGAGCGTATTAATAAAGCCGCAGTAATGGCTTTACCTCAATCAATACAAGTGTTTTTTTACAACCACATTGATTTTATTACACAAGAAGCATCAGTTCCGGACATTCGTAAATATGCTTTAAATTATAAAGATGAAAACCCAAGGCATTATTTTGACATGGAAAATTTTGGTCCTCTAGACAGTATACCACAAACCATGGAAGCAGCAAAGAAAAAATACGATGCCAAATTCCTGAATGATAACGGAATTTTACCTTGGTATATCGAAGACATGATGGTAAAATTAACCAAAGCGTTTAAAGAGAAAAACAGAGCCGAAATCTTGTTTCTTGCTGCAGATTTAGGTCATTATATTGGCGATGCACACATGCCGTTGCATACTTCTGCCAATCATGACGGACAATTAAGCGACCAAAAAGGAATTCATTCACTTTGGGAAAGCAGATTACCGGAGTTATTTGCTAAAAATTACAAGTTAAATGTTCCTCAGGCACAATACTATGAAGATGTTCATAAAGCAACCTGGGATATGATTAATGATACACATAGCTTAGCTAAACCGTTATTAGACATTGATAAAAAACTTAGAACCGCAACTCCGGAAGCTCAGGTTTTTAAAATGGATGCTGACGGAAAAGTACTGAAAAGTAAATACAATACAGCTGTTTTTTCTGATGATTACGCCAAGAAACTACACGAACAGTTAAACGGAATGGTAGAAAGCCAAATGAGAAAAGCCATTACAGCAACTGCAAGTTTTTGGTATACTGCATGGGTAAATGCCGGAAAACCAGATTTAAGCGACTTAGATGCGCCTGCTGTAACACAAAGGAACTACCAGTCATTAAAAGACGATCAAAAGTTGTTTCAACAAGGAAACTTATTTGGACTTAAAAATCAAAACGACTAGAAAAAGTTTTCAGTCTCAGTTTTTAGTTTACAGATCACAAAAAAGCCTCAGATTCATTTGAATTTGAGGCTTTTTTAGTGTTTTATATAAGTAAAGTTGAAGTTTTAGGAGCTATTTCCAGCTGTCCTTCCAAATCTTTTGCGCCTCCGGATAGCTATCGGGACGGGCACAAAAGGATTTCCCTCCCTTCAGGGCTATGGCACTCGTTTTTCATAAGATGCTTAATCTAACCAAAAGAATAACATGATATTACAAAAAAAAACAGCGAAAATCAGTTAAATATGTGTCATCCGCTTGCCATCCCGCCACCTTTGGAATTTGGAATTTTCCCCATCCCGAAATTTCGAGATTGGAATTTGGAATTTATCCGAAAGCTTGGGAATTGGAATTTTTAAGTTCAATCTACTTCTGATATTTCTTTTTCTTCAACATATCCGAAGCTGTTTGATAAAACGAAATGGTTTCATTTACTAAATCAGTTCTTTCCGTTTTCATGCATTTTTCGTTATAATCAATTTGATAATCCGGCGCAATACCATCTTTTGGTTCTGGTTTTAGTTTAAACTGTTTTACCTGCTGTTTAGGAGATAAAATCGTTAATACATTATCTTTTATTAAACCTAAATCCTGATAAGTGGCAATAAAAGCACGTTGTTTATAATCCGGTTTCAAAACATCCTGACCAAAAAACTTGCTTTTATAACTAAAATGCAATAATCCAAAAAGCGTTGGCATAAGATCAATCTGCGACATTAACTGATTGTATTTTTTAGGTTTAGCATTCGGATCATAAACAAAAGCCGGGATTCGGTATTTATCCAACGGAAGCTGTGTTTTTCCTGCACTAGACGCACAGTGATCTGCAACAATTACAAAAACAGTATTTTTGAACCAAGGCTGTTTACTCGCCATGGCAAAGAATTTTTTAAGCGAGTAATCTGTATATTTTACTCCTCCGTCACGCGATTTAATATCACCCGGAATATCAATTTTATTATTAGGATACGTAAAAGGTCTGTGATTACTCACTGTCATAATATGATTAAAGAAAGGTTTGTTTTCTTTTGCCTCAGCGTTCATTACCTTAATTGCTTTGTTGTACATATCCTCATCACAAACTCCCCAAACATTCTCAAAAGTAACTTCTTCAGCAGAAAAACTGGATTTATCTACAATGTCGTAACCATTTTCCGAATAGAAATCCTGCATGTTATCAAAAAAAGCATCACCGCCATACATGAATTTTACATTGTAACCCCTTTGCTTAAAAATTGATCCGGTCGAAAATTTATTTTTATTGTCCTCTCTTTTTAAAACACTTTCGCCTGCGGTTGGCGGCAAGCATAAAGTAACCGCTTCCAGTCCGCGAACCGTTCTGTTTCCTGCCGCATAAAGATTAGTAAACTGTAAACTTTTTTGAGCTAAACTATCCAGAAAAGGCGTAATGTTTTCTTTATTTCCGTACATTTTCATGTATTCAGCGCTTAAACTTTCTATTGTAATCAATACTACATTTTTATGATTTTCAAGAGAATCACTTGTAATTGTTCGTTTTGTATTTTCTCCGGAAATGCCAGGCAACTGTCGTTTTAAAATATTAAATGCTTTTTCTGCCGGAAGTGTTTTGTAGAATTTAAAATAATCAAGTTTATTGTTCTCAAAAGCAAGATAAAATTTATACAAACCAGTAGATTGTAATTCATTCACAAAAACATTTCTAGAGTTTTCAGTTTTTGCCAATGTAGGTATCGCTGCTAAAGAGATCATAAATAATACAACGTAAACTCCGGTAATTTTTAATTTATCGGTTACAGACGGAATCGCATCGATATAATTTCCAGACCTTTTAACAATGAAATACGTAAAAATCGCCGTTACCAGAAACAAAGCCGAAAATATAGGAATTACAGGATAAGACTGCATAATATTCCCGATAACTTCATTGGTATAAATCAAATAATTTACAGCAATAAAATTGTATTTCACGCCAAATTCATTCCAGAAAAAATACTCACTTATTCCGTTTTGCAGGATTAGTAAAACGTATAGGAAAATCACAAAAACAAATAACCAGTACCTGATCTTGTCTCTTAGTTTTGGAAGAAAAAGTAAAAGGGCAAAAAGCACAGTTTTGATTCCCACAAAAATCAAAATAATTCTTGGCAAAGCACCTCCGTATTCATCAAAAATACTTTTTCCTGATGCGATGTAAAGAAACAACGCAACAAAAACAGCCAAAATAATATAACCGGAAGGCGTGTTGTACTTAGAGTTTGAAATAAAAATAAGATACAGCCATAAAAAAACACTTGCTACTATAAAAGTAAACAGATCTGAAATAAATCCTAAACCAAAGATTTTCAGACACTCAAGAATAGTAAATGAACTTTGCGTAATCGGGTGAAATAATAAAACTATTCTTAATAGAAAACTGATGATACAATAAAATACAATTAGATTGTAAAATGGAGAAAGCTTCTTGTAAAAAGTCATGAAATAAATTTTTTACAAAATTAATGGCGATAAATTAGTTCCAGATGAAGTTATGCTTTTACCTTGCTTAGAGTAAACTTAAAGTTTACTTAAGATGAAGTTGTTTTCGCTATTCTAATGGTTTTAAGCAATTTCTGAAAGGTAAAATATCTATCTTTGAATAATAAAAAGAAGATATAATCTTAATTAAAAAAGGCAAATGCATATTTTAATAGTCGAAGATGAGTTAGGGATTGTTCAGTTTTTGCAGCAGGGTTTGCAGGAAGAAGGTTATCAGATTACCACGGCAAATGATGGTTCGAAAGGTTTTGAATTGATTCAAAATCAGAAATTTGATTTGATTTTACTCGATTGGATGCTTCCTAAAATTAACGGTTTAGATTTGTGTAAAGCCATCAGAATTAAAGATCAAACCACTCCAATTATTTTTTTGACCGCAAAAGATACCGTTCAGGAAACGATAGAAGGTTTAAAAGCAGGAGCCAACGATTATATAAAAAAGCCCTTTAGCTTTGAAGAACTGGTAGAGAGAATAAAAATTCATTTTCGAAATCAAAAAGGCTCAGAGGTTTTAACCTTGGGTGTTATCAAAATTGATTTATCAAAACATATTGTTCTTAAAAATCAGGATGAAGTAGCCTTAACCCAGCGTGAATTTGAGTTATTGACTTATCTGATAAAAAACAAAGGAAAAGTCTGCACCCGAAATCAAATCTTAAAAGATGTTTGGGAGATTAATTTTGAATATGATACCGGTGTAATCGATGTTTTTATGAACGCTATTCGAAAAAAACTCAATTTAAAAATTGAAGAAGATTATATAAAAACAATTCGCGGCATTGGTTATATCGCTAACGACTTATAAATGATACAGCTTTCTTTTAAAAACAGAATTGCCTTAAACTATATTATTACCACAGGCTTATTAATTGTAGTCGTTTTTTCGGTAATTTATTCTATTGTCAAACATACCGTTTATAATCATATTGATGAAAAAATAAAGGTTGAAATTCAGAATCATCAAGAAGAAATTAAAGAAGTCGATGGTAAAGTGATCCTTATCGATGAAGAAGAATGGAACGAACGCGAGCACAATACAGTAGATGTAAACCCTGTATTTGTTGAATTTCTCGATGTAAATAAGAATATTACAGAAAAAGCGCCCAACCTTAAAACACAAACACTGAAGTTTAATGATTCAGTAGAAGATTTTGAATTGTTTGATACTAAAATGGGTGATCATGATATCAGGCAAATTCAGGTTCCGCTACATATTAGAAACAAAAAAATAGGATATGTTATTGTAGCAATGTCATTGTCAGATTCGAAAATGGTATTAAACAATTTGTTTGATATTATGAGTTTGTCTTTTTTGGGGATTTTGTTGTTGCTGTTTTTTATTGCCAGATTCTTTGCCGGCCGAAGTATAAAGCCTATAAATTCGATAATCAATACCTCAAAAATTATTACTAAGGATAATCTAAAAACGCGTATTCCGCTGCCCAAAACCAGAGACGAATTATACACACTTTCTAAAACCATAAACAACCTTCTTAACCGTATTGAAGATGCAATAGAACGCGAAAAACAATTTACTTCTGATGCTTCTCACGAATTAAGAACACCACTTACTGTCATTAAAGGAACACTTGAAGTGTTAATTCGTAAACCGCGTGATAATAAAGAATACGAAGAGAAAATTAATTACTGTATAAAAGAAGTTGATCATTTAAATATGTTGGTAGATCAGCTGCTATTAATGGCACGTTTTGAAAACCAAAGCAAAAATATAAATACAGAATCTGTTTATTTGAATTCCCTTATTTTGGATGTTTTAACTTTAAATTCAGAGAAAATAAGCAGTCAAAAAATCAAGATTAAATTTGATGCGCCGCAAGATTATTACATTCAATCTGATAATTTTTTAGTGATTACGATTTTGAGAAATATTATTTCGAATGCGGTAAAATACACGAACAAGGATGGAGAAGTAACTATTTTACTTTCGAAACAAAACGAAAAAATAGTGTGTAAAATTTCCGATAACGGAATAGGAATTGAAATGCATGATTTAGAAGCTGTTTTTAATCCATTTTTCAGATCCAATTCAACAGATCATCCAGAGATTAAAGGAACTGGTTTAGGTTTGTCTATTGTAAAAAGAATTACAGAATTGCTTCATATTAAGTTTAAAATTGATAGCCAGATAGGAGTAGGAACTACTGTTATATTGAGTTTTGATGATAATATGAAAACGTTATCGTAAATTGAAAAAATCTAATAAAATAGAAGCGCGGGCTTTTTTTTAACAATAAACTATAGTTAAGTTAAATTAAAAATTGCTTTTTTATGAAATTAACTAGTATATTTGCAACCGAATCAAAGAATAAAACACAACACAAATCATGATTTCAATTCAATTACATCATCATCATTTTCATTATTGCTCTCAGGCGATGTGTTAATGATATGCATGTAAATCATCATATTTTAAAACCCGTTTGAGTACATCAAACGGGTTTTTTTATACCAATTCTTTGTACTCAAACTATTAATCCAACAAAAACTAAAAAAAAATGAGTACGTTAAAAATTGCAATTCAAAAATCAGGTCGTTTAAACGAAGACAGCATTCAAATCCTAAAAGATTGCGGTATTTCGATCAACAACGGAAACGATCAGCTAAAAGCCGAAGCCTCAAATTTTCCCCTTGAAGTTTTATATTTAAGAAATTCAGATATTCCTCAATACCTAATCGATGGCGTTGTAGATCTTGCGATTGTAGGAGATAACCTTTTGGTAGAAAAAGGAAAACATATAGAAGTGATTCAGAAACTGGGATTTTCAAAATGCAAGGTTTCTGTTGCTGTACCTAAAACTTTTGAGTACAATTCGATTCAGGATTTATCAGGTTTACGTATTGCTACTTCTTATCCTAATACAGTCAACGAATATTTCAATTCTTTTGGATTAACAGTTGATATTCACCAAATTTCAGGTTCTGTAGAGATCGCACCAAATATTGGTCTTGCTGATGCTATTGTAGATATTGTTTCAAGTGGCAGTACTTTGTTCAAAAATAATTTGAGAGAAGTAGAAGTAATCCTGAAAAGCGAAGCAGTTTTAGCCGTTTCTCCAAAAGTTTCTCCGGAAATCCAGAAACACATCGATACTCTAAAATTCAGAATTCAATCGGTTCTAAGAGCAAGAAATTCAAAATATATCCTGATGAACGTTCCAAACGACAAAATCGATGAAATTGGTAAAATCTTACCGGTTTTAAGAAGTTTAACTGTTTTACCATTAGCCCAAGAAGGCTGGAGCAGTGTTCACTCGGTAATCGATAAAGATACCTTTTGGGATGTAATAGATAAATTAAAAGAAGCCGGAGCCGAGGGAATTTTAGTTTGCCCAATTGAGAAAATGGTTCTTTAGGGCTTCGCCCGCATTAGGCTTTAGGCAATAAGCTTTAAGCCCAAAAAATGACAAAGTTACTAAAGCTTAAAGCCTATAGCTTATAGCATAAAGCATAAAAAAATGAATAAAATAGACAATCCAAAACCAGATACCTGGTCAGAAATATTAAAAAGACCAACCAAAACCATCGATGATATCGAAGTTACGGTTAAAGAAATTTTTAAAGAAGTACAGAAAAAAGGAGATGAAGCCGTTGCAAAATACACTTCGATCTTCGATGGAATTGCTTTAGAAAATTACGAAGTTTCCTCAGAAGAAATTCAGGAAGCGCTTAATTCGATTTCTACTGAATTAAAAGACGCCATTCAGTTAGCAAAAGCAAATATTTATAAATTTCACACAGCTCAAAAAACAGATAGAATCTCGATAGAAACTACCGAAGGTGTAAATTGCTGGCAGGAGAAAAGGCCGATTCAAAAAATTGGCTTATACATTCCAGGCGGAACAGCATCTTTGTTTTCAACAGTTTTAATGTTGGCCGTTCCCGCTGAAATTGCAGGATGTAAAGAAATCGTGTTATGCTCGCCACCGGATAAAACCGGAAAAATTAATCCTGCTATTTTGTACGCAGCTAATTTATGCGGAGTAACCAAAATATTAAAAGCAGGCGGAATTCAGGCAATCGCTGGAATGACCTTCGGTACAAAATCAATCCCTAAAGTATACAAGATTTTCGGACCTGGAAATCAGTTTGTAACTGTTGCAAAACAATTGGCAACACAATTTGGAGTAGCGATTGATATGCCGGCGGGCCCTTCAGAATTATTAGTTGTGGCAGATGATACTGCTGTTCCCGCTTTTGTAGCCTCCGATTTATTATCTCAGGCAGAACACGGAACAGACAGTCAGGTAATCTTAGTTTCGACTTCAAAAAAGCTGATTGATGCTGTAGAAAAAGAAGTTCAAATTCAGGTAGAAGCACTTCCTAGAAAAGAAATTGCCAAAAAAGCGATTGAAAATTCAAAACTGATTTATGTTAAAAATGATCAGATTGCTTTAGATTTAATCAACGAATACGGACCTGAACACTTTATAATCTGTTCAGAATTTGATGATTTCTATTGCAATGGTGTATTGAATGCAGGTTCTGTTTTTATTGGGAATTATACTCCGGAAAGTGCAGGGGATTATGCATCAGGAACGAATCACACCCTGCCAACAAACGGATACGCTAAGAATTACAGCGGAGTAAATCTCGATAGCTTTATGAAATCAATGACATTTCAGAAAATCTCAGAAAAAGGAATCCAAAACATCGGTAAAGCAATTGAAGTTATGGCTGAAGCCGAAGGACTGCAAGCGCATAAGAATGCTGTAACGCTGAGATTGAAGAGTTTGGAGGAAAGAGAATAGAAGAAAGAGAATAGAAGAAAGAGAATAGAAGAAAGAGAATAGAAGAAAGAGAATAGAAGAAAGAGAATAGAAGAAAGGGAATAGAAGAAAGAGAATAGAAGAAAGAGAATAGATTATAGAAGAAAGAACAAAGAATCAAGAGAAAGGGTTAGATTAAGTCTTTATTCTTGCCTCTATATTCTTTCTTCTCCTTAAAAAATAAGATAATGAAATTCGATATAAATACAATAACAAGAGAAAATGTAAAAACATTAAAACCTTATTCATCTGCACGTGATGAGTTTGAGGATTTTGATACGGCCGAAATGATTTTTTTGGATGCCAATGAAAATCCGTTTCAAAATGGCGTAAATCGTTATCCGGATCCGCAACAGAGTTCGGTTAAGGCGATTTTGGCTAAGAATAATAATGTAAAATCAAGCCAGATTTTATTAGGAAACGGAAGCGATGAAGTTTTGGATCTGCTTTTTAGAGCTTTCTGCGAACCAAAGATCGATAATATTATTTCGCTGCCGCCTACATACGGAATGTACAGCGTTCTGGCGAATATTAATGCGGTAGAAAATAGAGAAGTATTGCTTTCAACAGGTTTTCAGCCACAGGTTGAAAAGATTTTAGATGCTGTTGACGATAATACAAAAATCATCTTTTTATGCTCACCAAATAACCCAACTGGAAATTCTTTCTCGGATGAAAGTGTGGTAAAATTACTTCAAAACTTTAAAGGTTTAATTGTAATTGATGAAGCGTATATCGATTTCTCGGACAAAGAAAGCTGGTTGACAGAAATCGACGAATATCCTAATCTGGTGATTACACAAACGCTTTCAAAAGCCTATGGTTTGGCCGGAATTCGTTTGGGAATTTGTTATGGTTCTGAAGCGCTAATTTCGGTTTTGAATAAAATAAAACCTCCTTATAATGTCAATGAATTAACTCAGCAAAGAGCGATCGTTCGTTTGAATGATTCAGATAAAATAAAACAAGAAATAGCTTCTATTATTGAGCAAAGAGAAGAATTGCTTAAAGTATTACTTGAGGTGAATTTTGTTGAAAAAATATATCCTACAGAAGCTAATTTTGTATTGGTAAAAGTAGATGACGCTAATAAAAGATACGATCAATTAATTGCAAAAGGAATTGTAATTCGTAACAGAACAACTCAGCCTTTATGTGAAAATTGCCTTCGTTTTACAATTGGAATCCCGGAGGAAAATGCAGTTTTAATTAAAGAATTGAAGTTGTTGAAGTAAATGTTTAACCGCGAGGAACGCAAAGTTTTTTTGCCACAGATTTAAAGGATTAAAAAGATTTTTTCACGCAGATTCTGCTGATTAAAGCATATTTAATTTTGATTTTAAATTTAAAATAGTCCCGGTGCATCTGCTTAAATCTTTTTAAAATCTGTGTGAAACAAGAATCAGTGAGAATTCGTGACTCGAGTGATAGCGAACAGGCGAAGCAAATTCGTGGCAAAAGAAAATCATTTGAATCTGTGTATCCCGATAGCTATCGGGAGTGGAAGAACAAAAAATATAATTTATGAAAAAAGTACTTTTTATCGATCGTGACGGAACGATTGTTTTAGAACCTGAAAATTATCAATTAGATGCTTTGGAGAAAGTAGAATTTTATCCAAAAGCGTTTCAATATCTGGCTAAAATTGCCACTGAATTAGATTATGAATTGGTGATGGTGACCAACCAGGACGGATTAGGAACGGATAGTTTTCCGGAAGATACGTTTTGGCCAACGCAAAATTTTATCCTGAAAGCTTTTGAAAATGAAGGAGTTTTATTTGATGAAATTTTTATTGACCGCTCTTTTCCTGAAGATAATGCGCCAACCCGCAAGCCAAGAACGGGAATGTTGACGAAATATTTGGGTAATCCGGAATATGATTTAGCAAATTCTTTTGTCTTAGGTGATCGCTTGACAGATGTTGAATTGGCTAAAAACCTTGGGGCAAAAGCAATTTTTATCAATGATAATGACGGAATTGGAAGCAATGAAATTGCGTCGAAACGTGAAGAGTTAAACGAAACGATTATTCTTCAAACGATGAGTTGGAAAGAGATTTATGAGTTTTTGAAACTGGAAGCACGTTCGGCTTCGATTACGCGTAAAACGAATGAAACCGATATTTTTATCGATTTGAATCTAGACGGAACAGGAAAAAGTAAAATCGAAACCGGAATTGCTTTTTTTGATCATATGTTAGACCAAATTGCGCGTCATGGGCAAATGGATTTGGAAATCCTTGTAAAAGGCGATCTTGAAGTCGACGAACACCATACAATAGAAGACACTGCTATTGCTTTGGGTGAAGTTTTCGCTAAAGCGTTAGGAAATAAACTAGGAATCGAACGTTATGGTTTCTGTTTGCCTATGGATGATTGTCTGGCGCAGGTTGCGATTGATTTTGGAGGAAGAAACTGGTTGGTTTGGGAAACGGAATTCAAACGTGAAATGGTAGGTAAAGTGCCAACAGAAATGTTTTATCATTTCTTTAAATCCTTCTCAGACGGTGCCAAAGCCAACATCAATATAAAAGCCGAAGGAACAAACGAACACCATAAAATCGAAGCTATTTTTAAAGCTTTCGCGAAAGCCATAAAAGTAGCGGTGAAAAGAGATACAGAGAAAATGATTTTACCATCAACAAAAGGAATGTTGTAAAAACGCATTAAGCTATAAGCGATAGGCATTAGGCCTAAAGCTTAAGGCTTAAAGCTTAAAGCTTTTTTTAATGAAAATAGTAATTATAAATTACGGAGCAGGAAATATTCAGAGCATTATGTTTGCTATTGAAAGGCTTGGTTTTAAAGCTGTTTTGAGTAATAATCCCGAAGAAATTCTAGCCGCTGATAAAGTGATTTTTCCGGGAGTAGGAGAAGCGAGTTCGGCGATGAAAAAACTGGAAGAAAGCGGTTTGGATAATTTGATTCCGAATTTGAAACAACCGGTTTTTGGTATTTGCCTCGGAATGCAATTGATGTGTAAATCATCTGAGGAAGGAAATACCAAAGGTTTAGGGATTTTTGATGTTGATGTGATTAAATTTACATCAAAAGTAAAAGTACCACAAATGGGATGGAATCAGATTTATGATTTAAAATCGGATTTGTTTAAAGGAATTGCTGAGAATGAATTTATGTATCTGGTACATAGTTTTTACGCTCCAAATTGTGTTGAAGCTATTGCCATAACAAATTACGAATTGGAATATGCATCGGCTTTACAAAAAGATAATTTTTACGGAGCTCAGTTTCATCCCGAGAAAAGCGGGGCAGTAGGGGAAAAGATTTTAGAAAATTTCTTAAAAATGTAAAATTTTAAAATTCCAATAACAATATCAAAAATCAATCAAAATATCAATTTAGATAAATCGTTTTTAAATAATCTAAAATCGGAACTCTAAAATCTAAAATATCAAAAAATGAGAATAATACCAGCTATAGATATCATCGACGGAAAATGCGTTCGTTTGTCAAAAGGCGATTATGATACCAAAATAATTTACAACGAAAATCCGCTTGAAGTAGCAAAATCATTTGAAGCGCACGGAATCGAATATCTACATTTAGTAGATCTTGACGGGGCAAAATCGAGTAAAATTGTGAATTATAAAATTCTGGAACAAATTGCCACACAAACCACTTTAAAAATTGATTTTGGGGGAGGTTTAAAATCTGATGAAGACTTGAAAATTGCTTTTGAAAGTGGTGCCAACCAAATTACCGGAGGAAGTATTGCGGTTAAAAACAGAACTATTTTCGAAAAGTGGATTTTAGAATACGGATCTGATAAAATTATTCTTGGGGCTGACGCCAAAGACGAAAAAATTGCCGTTTCAGGTTGGTTAGAAGATTCAGATGAAGATTTAATTCCGTTTATTCAGGATTATCAATCCAAAGGAATTCAATATGTTATTTGTACTGATATTGCAAAAGACGGAATGCTTGAAGGACCAAGTTTTGATTTGTATGAAAAGATATTGAAAGAAGCTATTGGCGTAAAACTAATTGCTTCCGGAGGGATTTCAACCTTTGACGAATTGCCTAAATTAGCTGAATTAGGCTGTGAAGGAACAATCATTGGAAAAGCAATTTACGAAGGAAGAATTACTTTGAAACAACTGGAAAACTACATAATTACATAATTAGAAAATTAGTCAATTAGATAATTCTTTACGTTGTGTTTAAAATTTTCTAATTATCAAATTTTCTAATTAACGCATTAAAAACACAGACTATGATAACA
This sequence comes from Flavobacterium sp. SLB02, assembly GCF_009664855.1. Classification (GTDB taxonomy): domain Bacteria; phylum Bacteroidota; class Bacteroidia; order Flavobacteriales; family Flavobacteriaceae; genus Flavobacterium. Next base: position 2,141,836 of record NZ_CP045928.1, on the reverse strand, counting down.
TGTCATTTAAAATACATTATAGATCCTTATCAATTAGAGGCTTTTGAGGATTATGGTAAAAGATGGATTAAAATCGTAAATCGTTTAGGCGGTCAGCATCATGGTTATTTTATGCCTTCGGAAGGAGCAAATAATGTTGCGTATGCTTTATTTTCTTTTCCAAGTCTCGCAGATTATGAAAATTACCGAACAAAAATGTTTTCTAAAGACGATCAGGAGTGTGTAGAAGCTTTTAAAATTGCCGAAGATACAAGATGTATTCTAAGTTATGAAAGAACATTTTTAAGCCCTGTATTTAAATAAATTAGATAATTAGATAATGAGATAACTTGATAATTAAATAATTAATACGTTGTGTAAATAAATTATCTAATTACCTAATTTTCTCATTGACAAATTAAAATTGACACATTAAAAAGATGTTAGCAAAAAGAATCATACCCTGCTTAGATATAAAAAACGGAAGAACCGTAAAAGGTGTTAATTTCGTTGACTTGCGTGATGCGGGAGATCCGGTAGAATTGGCCGAAATTTATTCGGCAGAAGGAGCTGATGAATTGGTTTTTCTGGATATTTCAGCTACTGAAGAACGTCGTAAAACATTGGTCAATATGGTACGAAGTGTTGCCGAAAAAATCAATATTCCGTTTACAGTTGGTGGCGGAATCTCATCTGTAGAAGATGTAGAGATTCTGTTGAATAATGGAGCTGATAAGGTTTCGATTAATTCATCAGCAGTAAAAAATCCACAACTAATTAATGATTTGGCCCAAAAATTCGGAAGTCAATGTGTTGTAGTTGCCATCGATGCTAAACAAATTAACGGACAATGGATCGTGCATTTGGTTGGAGGAAAAGTACCAACAGAGCTAAATCTATTCGATTGGGCGGTTGAAGTGGCCGAGCGTGGCGCAGGAGAAATTCTATTCACCTCAATGGACAATGACGGAACCAAAAATGGTTTTGCAAACGAAGCTTTGGCTAAATTATCAACGTTAATCAATATTCCGATTATTGCTTCGGGTGGTGCAGGAAATATCCAGCATTTTGTAGATTCGTTTAAAGAAGGAAAAGCAGATGCAGCGTTGGCAGCGAGTGTTTTTCACTTTAAAGAAATCGAGATAAAAGCTCTAAAACAGGAACTTAGGTATAATGATATTGAGGTTAGGCTTTAGAAAATAGAGTATCGAAAATAGAGTATCGAAAATAGAGCATAGAAAATAGAACAAAGAATCAAGAAGAAATAAATAAAATATAGAATTCGGTAATCTAAAATCTGAACTCTAAAATCTAAAATAAATATGGACATAGATATAAAAAGCGCACACGGATTGATTCCGGCGATAATTCAGGATTCTGAAACAAAGAATATTTTGATGTTGGGATACATGAATGAAGAATCGCTTCAAAAAACAATAGAAACTCAAAAAGTAACTTTCTTTAGCCGATCCAAACAAAGACTTTGGACAAAAGGCGAGGAGAGTGGTAATTTTTTGAATCTGATAAGTATTAAAAATGATTGCGATGGCGATACACTTTTAATTCAGGCAAAACCTGTAGGGCCAACGTGTCATACAGGCGCTGATACATGCTGGCAAGAAGAAAATAAAGAAAATTACGGTTTTATTTCTCAAATAGAAAACACCATCAAAACCAGAAGAGAAAATGCCGATTCTGAGAAGAGTTATGTGGCGTCATTATTCGAAAAAGGAATCAATAAAATCGCCCAAAAAGTAGGCGAAGAAGCTGTAGAAGTGGTTATTGAAGCAAAAGATGATAATGACGATTTATTCTTAAGCGAAAGCGCGGATTTATTGTTTCATTATTTGATTTTATTGCAGGCAAAAGGCTTTCAGTTGAATGATGTTGTGGATGTTTTGAAGAAACGTCAGAAGTAATAAAAAATAATTTCAATTGTTAGACTGAGTGAAGTCGAGGTCCCGTTGCTAAATCACTTTGCGGGGACTTCGACTTCGCTCAGTCTGATAAAAAAGTATTATTTTAGCTAAAAGCATAAGTCTTATGAAACTATTTGTGTGTCTGTTTTTGTTTTTGCTTCCAACTTTAAACTACGGATTCAAAAAACATGAAGTACCATATGCAATTGTTATTGCGAAGGCAGATTTAATTGTTGACGGAACCATTTCTAAAGTTTCAAAGGATGAATATGAATTTACAATAAACCAGTTTGTAAAAGGGAGATCATCTTTAAAAATTAAGGTCCAGATCTGGAAGGAATGGATTTGTGATCCAAAAATTAAAGAGTTAAAAACTGGTCAACGATTAATTTTGTTTTTAGAAAAAAGTGCTCACGGTAGTTTTAGTACAATTAATGGTAGCACTGGAGAGATATACATAGATAGTAATTCTTTTGTTAATATATTTCTCCCAAAAGAATTTACTAGTCCTGAAGTTTTAAAAGAAGGGATTTCTATGTTTTTACAAACTTATCAAGTTTGCGGAGATCTAAATGATCGGTTCTTGCAAAATATTTATATTCAGTCCAATAAAACTATATTTGAAATTTATAAAATGAAAGAAAATAATAAGGTTTTTAAATTTTTAGTTCAAAACGATGTACCTTATTCTGAAGTTAAATTTAATTTGCTACCACAGTTTATCAATTAAAGATTAAAAAAAGTACTTCACAAATCCAAAGTCTAATTTGTTGAATCACTTTGCGGGACTTCGACTTCGTTCAGTCTGACGAAAATTGAAATTAATAAAAAAGAATAAAAAATCCTTATAAATCCGTGTTTTCGCGTAAGCGAATCAGTGTCATCCGCGTACCATCTCGGCGCTACTCCATAAACTCAAAAACCGCAAATTCCTCCGGTTGGTGAAAGCCATGTTTTAAACTCTTATGATATTGTAATGCAAGATATTCCGTTGTGTTACCGTAATCAATTCTAAAAGCATTTCCTTTCCATTTTGTTCCTGCTTTTGGTTGATTAAAATTGCCGTTTTTAATGGTTTTTAAACTCGAAAAAGGAATCTTAATTTCAGTATTATAACCTTCGGAAGTTATTTTACTTACAGTTTCTAATCCTGCAATATCAAAACTCATAGTAGTATTCCAACCGCCACAATTGGGCGAAATACATTTTAGCAATAAATCATAATTAGACGAAAAAGCATTTACTCCGATTTCCAGATAATTTTGGCTGTCGCCGTCGGGATCAATAAAAAATTCGACCAAATCATCGGTATTAAAAATTGAAGCATCTTTTTTTTGAGGTGTTCCTACTATTTTAGAATCGTCAGAATGATAGGCAATATATAGGTTTTGATCATTCCACGCAAGTGAGACAAAAGTATTTTGAGTGGCGCTTTCTCCGGAATTATGAATTACAAATGGCCCTAAAAATGAAGTTTTCCAATCGGATAAGTCTCCGTCGATGTTTATTTTTTCATTTGTTTTATGAATTGGAATCGTTTGTGAATAATTTGTCGCCGAGCATGTAAAAATTAAAAAGGTAATAATGGCACTAATTTTCATAAAATGGTATAAATGAATTTGATTGGCTAAAATACAGAAGAATAAATAAATTTTAACATTAAATTCTCCGAATCAGGATTATAAAATCATTCAAAACTTGATTCGAATGTTTACATTTGTTGAACTTTAAGCTTGTCGAAATGCTCTGTTTATTTCGATTAAATGAAATATTTACTTCGTATGAAAAAATACTTTGGTGGCGTTTTTATCGCCTTTTTGTTTGGTTTTACTGCCAATGCACAAGGACTTCTGAATAAGTCTGAAACCGTTTTTACACATCAGGATTCTTTACGCGGAAGCATTACAAAAGAACGTGCCTGGTGGGATTTAAAATATTATCATTTAGATGTAAAAGTAAATCCAAAAGAAAAAACGATTACAGGCTCAAATACGGTTCGTTATACTGTTTTGACAGCTTATAATAAAATGCAGATTGATTTGCAGGAACCTATGCAAATCTACAAAGTGACTCAAGATGGAAAAGAATTGAAATTTGAAAGAGACGGAAATGCTTTTTTTATTGAATTAACAGCTGCGCAAAAAGTAGGTGAGACGAAGGAAATCGTAATTTCATTTGGAGGAAAACCAAAAGAAGCGGTTAATCCACCGTGGGATGGCGGAATTACCTGGAAAAAAGACAAAAACGGAAAAGATTTTATCGCTTCATCCTGTCAGGGATTAGGCGCCAGCGTTTGGTGGCCAAACAAAGATCATATGTATGACGAAGTCGAAAATATGCTGATTAGCGTGAATGTTCCCGGACATTTGACTGATGTTTCAAACGGAAGACTGCAAAGCGTTAATAAGGAAAAAGACGGAACCAAGACTTTTAATTGGTATGTTTCTAACCCAATTAATAATTATGGCGTAAACATTAATATTGGTGATTATGTAAACTTCTCAGAGAAATTTAAAGGAGAAAAAGGCGATTTAGATTGTAATTATTATGTTTTGAGTTATAATTTGGCTTTGGCCAAAGAGCAATTTAAAGATGCTCCAAAAATGCTTAAGGCGTTTGAAAACTGGTTTGGACCGTATCCTTTTTACGAAGACAGCTATAAATTGGTCGAAGCTCCTTATTTGGGTATGGAGCATCAAAGTAGCGTAACTTACGGAAATGGTTATAAAAATGGTTATTTAGGCCGTGACTTAAGCGGAACGGGTTGGGGATTAAAATTTGATTTTATTATTATTCACGAATCAGGACATGAATGGTTTGCTAATAATATCACTTATAAAGATATTGCCGATATGTGGGTGCACGAAAGTTTTACCAACTATTCTGAAAGCCTTTTCCTTGAATATTATTACGGAAAAGATGCTGCTGCCGAATATATCATTGGCTGCAGAAAAGGTATCAAAAACGATAAGCCAATTATAGGTAATTATGAGGTAAACAATGAAGGATCAGGCGATATGTATCCAAAAGGAGCAAGTATGCTGCATATGATGCGCCAGATTATCAATGACGATGCAAAATGGAAATCTATTTTAAGAGGTTTAAACAGTACTTTTTATCATCAAACTGTTACCGGAAAGCAAATTGAGGATTATATCAATACACAATCAGGAATTAACTTCAACAGGGTTTATGCGCAATATTTGACTACAACTCAAATTCCTGTTTTTGAATATATGTTCAAAGACGGATCTTTTGGATATCACTGGACAAATTGTGTAGCAAAGTTTGATATGCCTGTAAAAGTGAATTTGAATGGTGAAGATATTTGGTTAAAACCAACAACAGAATGGAAATCAGAGAAGACAAATAATGAAGATAGAAAAGTAGAAGTGAGTAAAGATTTTTATGTGACGACTTCTAATATTATAGAATAAAACCTAAAAATTTTCAAGTTTTTAAAATCCCAAATTCCAATTCTTGACTGGAGTTTGGGATTTTTTATTCGATAACTTTAGGCAAAGATCTTTGTCAAAGTTTAAAACTTTGACAAAGGTTGGGACATAAACCATTTAGGATTTGGGATCTTTTTATTGCATTTGAATTGTATGCAAATAGTAAACCCGACAGGTTTTTAAAACTTGTCGGGTTTATTGTTTATAGACAATCTTGTCATTTCAATTTCCGCCATAAAACTATTTTTTTAGGAGCTAATCCCGCTATACGTTCCAATCTTTTGTGTCCGCCACGGCGGACACAAAAGGATTTCCACTTCTATCGGGGCTAGGACAATCATTTCGCAACACTATTTCCGTGCAGTTTCTCATTTCTACGCAGGAGAAATCCTCGCAAGTAACTCCGCAACGAAAACCCAATCTTTGTCGAGCTTCTCACGAGGATTTCCCCTGCGTCGAAATGACAAAAGCCTGAAAAGATTAAGGTCTTTTCAGGCTTTTTTATTGGAATTTGCTACCGAGACTTCGTTCAAGATAAAAACTTGAAATTTAATTTTCTATCGACTATTCAACTTCGCTTTTTCTTTAATAATATCAGCAATTTTTCTATTCTCGATTTTGCTTTCAAGCCATGAAATAATATCTAAATAAAGAAAAGCTCTTTTTTCATAAGTATTCTTTTCTAATTCAATAAAACGCAAACGCATTTTAATGAATTCTTTTTTGATATCTGCAGGATATAAGTTGTTCAAATTCCTTAAAAACTTGATAATTTCCTTTTGAACCTCATGAAGATCATTCATTTTTATTAGAAACTTATAGGTGTTTTTAAGATGATTTTCAAGATAATAATCTTTTCCAAGCTCATAATGCGCAATTAAAGACAAGAGTCTCGCAAAACACATTAGATCCTCACGCATAGATAAGTTTTTATTGTTAATGATTTTGTCTAGATAAAAGATGCATTCATTATACTTTTCGTTTCCAAAATAAATAGACGCTATTTTATAGAAAAACAACATTTCGTGATGTTCATCAAGATGTTCGCTGTGTATTTTGATCTTTTCTAAAATCTCAGGAATCAAATATTCGCTTTCGGCAAACGTACCTTCCAGAATATGCAAATTTAGCTTATTGTTGTAAACGTATAGAAATGATAGCGATGCAATGTTGTCATTTACAGGGAATTTTTCATCCTTAATTGTTTCTTCTAAAAGAGAAAGGTATTTTTTGAAATTCGATTTGTATTTCAACATATATAAAGATTCCAGAAAGTAATGATTTCCTTTTAGAAAAAATACGGGATTCTGATAAATCATATTTTGGTTGTCATAAAACAACGTAACCCATTTATAGGCATATTTATAACTTGCCAGAAAATCCTGAACAAGAAAACTACGCCATAAATTAGCATTATAAAACCAATACTTTTCGCGAAAACCAAACTTGCTCTCGTCTAACTTAGCAATATGTTTGTTGAAATAATCATCGATATATTTGTATTCCTCATCATTTTTAACGTAACCTGTTTTAAGCATGATCCCGTAAAGCTGAAGCGATAAATTCGATAATTTGCTTGAGATTGTATTTCGATAGTTTAATTCTTTGGCCTGAATAACCAATTCATCCGCGCGCCCTTGAATACTTCGGGTAATATACTGTGATTCGATTAGTTTTTCGAACTCCACAATCTCATACGCCATATATTTCTCATCATTTTCAAGAGCAATGATTTTTGTCTTATCCAGAATCTTCAAACTCTGTTTATATAAACCTTTATTATATAGGATACCGGCAAAATCTATTTGTTCGCGCAATTGATAACGAATGTTCTGACTAGGAATATTCAGTCGAATACTTACCAGAATTTGCTTGTATAAGTATGATTTTAAGTTAGATAACTGTACTTTTTTAATGATCCCGCTCTTAAGAATAAGCTTTTCATCGTAGTTTTCAGATTTATCTAAGATATTGAATAATTCGATGAATTTCGTATTTGAACTCGTCTCTAAACGGCTTGCAAAAATCTTAAACTGTCTTTTTTCGGATTTAGAAAGTGATTTTATTAATACAAATAAGAAATCTTTTTGATGGTTAGCCATTGTAAAATATAATAGTGTAACTTATTGATTATTAATTGTTTAATACGTTATAAATTGCTTTATGAACAGTATAATTTCATTAAAATGAATTTCGTACTGAAGAAGTACAATATATATTTGTTATCAAGATGTGAAATTACATTAAATAAATGAATATGAATAGAGAGAAAGTTCAAATTTTTGACACCACTTTGCGCGACGGCGAACAAGTTCCAGGATGTAAGTTAGATACTAAACAAAAATTAGTTATCGCAGAACGACTTGATAAAATGGGAGTTGACGTTATCGAAGCAGGTTTTCCTGTGTCAAGTCCGGGCGATTTTTTATCGGTCTCTGAGATTTGTAAAATTGTAGAAAACGCCACCGTCTGCGGACTAACAAGAGCCGTAAAAAACGACATCGATGTTGCTGCAGCTGCACTAAAGCATGCTAAAAGACCTAGAATCCACACAGGAATCGGAACATCTGAATCTCACATACTTCATAAATTAAATACCACAAGAGAAGATATTATCGCAAGAGCAAAATATGCTGTATCACACGCAAAATCTTATGTAGAAGATGTTGAGTTTTACGCAGAAGATGCCGGACGAACTGATAACGCTTTTTTGGCTAAGGTTTGTGAAGAAGTGATAAAATCTGGTGCTACTGTACTAAATATCCCAGACACAACAGGATATTGTTTACCAGAAGAATACGGAGCAAAAATTAAATATCTAAAAGAAAACGTAAAAGGAATCGAAAACGTGATCCTTTCATGTCACTGTCATAATGATTTAGGAATGGCTACTGCAAACTCTATTGCAGGTGCTATAAATGGAGCAAGACAAATAGAATGTACAATCAATGGTATTGGTGAGAGAGCCGGAAATACAGCTCTTGAAGAAGTGGTAATGATTTTTAAACAACATCCTTACTTAAATCTTGATACCAACATTAATACAAGAGAATTGAACGAAATGAGCCGATTAGTTTCTGAAAGTATGGGAATGATCGTGCAGCCTAATAAAGCTATTGTTGGAGCGAATGCATTTGCGCACAGCTCAGGAATTCATCAGGATGGTGTAATCAAAAACAGAGCAACTTACGAAATCATGGATCCGCTTGATGTGGGTGTAAATGAATCTTCGATTATACTTACAGCAAGAAGCGGAAGAGCTGCTTTGGCTTACCGTGCTAAAAAAGTAGGTTACGAACTTACAAAAGTACAATTAGACATTGTATATGTTGAGTTTTTGAAGTTTGCTGATATCAAAAAAGAAGTGATCGATGCAGATATTCACCAGATTATTGAAGCTTCAAAAATTGAAGGTGATTTAATCAGAAGCTAGTTAATATAGAATAAAGAGAATAGATTAAAGAGAATAGAACAAAGAAGAAACAAAAAATAAGGATTTAAATACATAAAGAACGAGACGTTATGAATTTGAAAATAGCAGTTTTATCAGGAGACGGAATTGGACCAGAAGTAATTTTACAAGCCAAAAAAGCATTATACGCTATTGGTGAGGTGTACAATCATGAATTTGTATTTGAAGAGGCGCTCATGGGAGCCATTGCTATTGATAAAACAGGAAATCCATTACCGGAGCAAACCCTGAATCTTTGTTTGAACACAGATGCGGTTTTGTTTGGTGCGATCGGGGATCCTAAGTATGATAATAATCCAAATGCAAAAGTTCGTCCGGAGCAGGGATTGTTAAGGCTTCGTAAAGAGCTTGGATTGTTTGCTAACATTCGTCCTATAAAACCTTATAAAGCTTTAATTGATGCTTCTCCTTTAAAAAGAGAAATTATCGAAGGAGCTGATTTTACTATTTTCAGAGAATTAACAGGTGGCGCTTATTTTGGAGCTAAAACATTAAATGAAGAAGGAACACATGCTTCGGATTTATGTGAATATTCAGAAGAAGAAATTACCAGAATTGCACATTTAGCTTTTAAATCGGCACAAAACCGACGCAAAAAGCTGACAATGGTCGACAAAGCAAATGTTTTGGAAACCTCAAGATTATGGAGAAAAGTTGTTCAGAAAGTGAGTGCGAATTATCCTGATGTGGCTTTAGATTTTTTATTTGTGGATAATGCAGCAATGCAATTGATTTTGAATCCAAAACAATTTGATGTGATTTTGACGGAAAATTTATTTGGAGATATTTTATCAGATGAAGCAAGTGTTATTACAGGATCTATCGGTTTATTGGCATCAGCATCTTTAGGAGAAAAAAATGCATTGTTTGAACCAATTCACGGTTCTTATCCTCAGGCAAAAGGAAAAAATATTGCCAACCCAATTGCTTCCATTTTATCAGCTGCGATGCTATTAGAGCATTTTGGTTTATTCAAAGAAGCAAATGTAATTTATCAGGCGGTTGAAAAAGCAATCGAATATAAAGTTGTTACGGTTGATTTAAAACCAGATTCAAAATTCGGTACAAATGAAGTAGGCGAGTTTGTTTCAAATTTTATTTTCAGCAAAGATGACTTGCTATATTTTAATAATGACAATGTTCATATCGGTCAATCGACAATTGTTTAGGTTTTTTATTAAAATAATGAAATAAATAACAAGAAGTATGTGAAATGTTGAGATTTTATTTTTTTAGTTCTGTAAGTTTTCATACTTTTGTGACACTAAAAAATAAATGATGCGAATCTCAATTATTATTACTTCTGTCGTTGTTGTCAATGTGTTTAGCACATCTGCATCGGGAATGGTATAAATATAATTGAAAAACTATATTAGAAACCTTCCAAATACTGGAAGGTTTTTTTTTGAATAAAAATTAAAATAAAATAATACAATAATGGAATTAAATAAGTACAGCAAAACCATCACTCAAGATCAAACACAACCTGCGGCGCAAGCGATGTTGTACGGTATTGGTTTAACTGAAGAAGATTTGAAAAAAGCACAAGTAGGTATTGTGAGCATGGGTTACGATGGTAACACTTGCAATATGCACCTGAATGATTTAGCAAAAGATGTGAAGAAGGGTGTTTGGGATGCAAATCTGGTCGGACTTATTTTTAATACCATTGGCGTAAGTGACGGAATTTCTAACGGAACTGAAGGAATGCGTTATTCATTGGTTTCCCGTGATGTGATTGCAGATTCTATAGAAACAGTTGTAGGGGCACAATGGTACGATGGTATTATTGCAATTCCTGGCTGTGATAAAAATATGCCCGGAGCTTTAATTGCGATGGGAAGAGTAAACCGTCCGTCTATCATGGTTTACGGAGGATCAATTCACTCCGGAAAATGGAAAGGTGAATCTTTGAATATTGTTTCTGCTTTTGAGGCTTTAGGAAAAAAAGTTAAAAATGAAATTACTCCGGAAGATTTTAAAGGTGTAATTCAAAATGCATGTCCCGGAGCTGGTGCTTGTGGCGGAATGTACACTGCAAATACAATGTCTTCTGCAATTGAAGCATTAGGAATGAGTTTGCCATACAGTTCTTCGAACCCTGCTCTAAGTCAGGATAAAAGAGATGAATGTTTGGCTGCAGGAGAGGCTATTAAGATATTATTAGAAAAAGACATTAAGCCAAGAGATATCATGACTCGTAAAGCTTTCGAAAATGCCATTACAATTGTTGCAGTTTTAGGAGGTTCTACAAATGCAGTTATGCACTTAATCGCTATGGCTCATGCGGTGGATATCGAAATTACTCTGGATGATTTTCAAGCCATTAATGACAGAACACCTGTATTGGCAGACATGAAACCAAGTGGAAAATACATGATGGAAGATATTCATGAAGTTGGAGGAATTCCTTCTATAATGAAATATTTATTAAAAGTAGGATTGATTCACGGAGATTGTTTGACGGTAACAGGAAAAACAGTAGCAGAGAATTTAGCTTCTACTCCGGATTTACAAGACGGACAACAAGTAATTCATGAAATTCAAAAAGCGTTGAAACCAACCGGAAATATTCAGGTTTTATACGGAAATCTTGCTTCTGAAGGCGCTGTAGCAAAAATCAGCGGTAAAGAAGGAGAATATTTTGAAGGTCCGGCTGTTGTATTTGAAGGTGAATTTGAAGTGATTCCTGGTCTTGAGGCCGGAAAAATAAAACCAGGTAATGTAGTCGTCATCAGGTATTGTGGACCAAAAGGTGGTCCGGGGATGCCTGAAATGCTGAAACCTACATCTGCCATTATTGGAGCCGGATTAGGAAGCAGCTGCGCACTTATTACAGACGGCAGATTCTCCGGAGGTTCACATGGCTTTGTCGTAGGACACATTACACCAGAAGCATATGATGGTGGAGGTATTGCATTAGTAAAAGATGGTGATTTAATTGCTATCGATGCTGTAAAGAATACAATCGACCTGAAGATATCTGACGAAGAATTTGCAGCTCGTAAAGCGGCTTGGATTCAGCCACCGCTAAAAGTTACAAAAGGAGTTTTACTTAAATACGCAAGATCGGTTTCAAGCGCTTCTACAGGTTGTGTTACCGATAAATAATTAAATAACAATGTCAATTACAATATCAAATGCAATACCAATTACAATAACAAAATTCAATAGCAAATAGAAATAAAGAAAGATCAATTTAATACTAATACTGAAATTGATTTTTGACATTGCTATTGAATTTTAAATTGAATTTTAAATTGATTTTTGATATTGATTTTTGAGAAAAAATATACTATGAAAATATCAGGGGCAGAAGCCGTTATTAGATGTTTATTAGCAGAGGGAGTAGATTTGGTTTACGGATATCCGGGAGGAGCCATAATGCCTGTTTACGACGAATTATATAAATTTCAGGATCAATTACACCACGTTTTAGTGCGTCACGAACAAGGTGCAACACATGCAGCTCAGGGATATGCAAGAGCTACAGGAAAAGTGGGGGTAGCGATTGCTACTTCAGGACCGGGAGCTACAAACCTAGTCACAGGAATTGCAGATGCTCAAATCGACTCAACACCAATGGTTTGTATTACAGGACAGGTGGGAAGGCATTTGTTGGGTTCTGATGCTTTTCAGGAAACGGATATTATCGGGATTTCAACTCCGGTGACCAAATGGAATTATCAGGTTACTGAAGCTTCTCAAATTCCTGAAATTATAGCAAAAGCATTTTACATTGCACGTTCCGGACGTCCGGGGCCTGTATTGATCGATATTACTAAGAACGCTCAGTTTGATGAGTTCGAATTTAGTTACGAAAAATGTACAGGAATCAGAAGTTATATTCCGGTTCCTAAATTAAAATTAGACAAAGTAGCCGAAGCTGCTGCTTTGATCAATAGTGCTAAAAAACCGTTTATCGTTTTTGGTCAGGGAATAATCCTTGGTCAGGCCGAAGAACAATTAAAAGCATTTATCGAAAAATCAGGAATTCCGGCAGGATGGACTATCCTTGGACTTTCGGCTTTGCCTACAGATCACCCGTTAAACGTTGGAATGTTAGGAATGCATGGGAATTATGCGCCAAATTTATTGACAAACGAATGCGATGTTTTAATTGCTTTAGGGATGCGTTTTGACGATCGTGTTACCGGAAACTTAAAAACTTACGCAAAACAGGCAAAAGTAATTCACTTTGAAATTGATCCTGCAGAAGTTGATAAAAACGTAAAAACTGAAGTAGCTGTTTTAGGAGACGTAAGAGAATCTTTAAATGCGTTATTGCCATTAATTGAAGCAAAATCACATGATTTGTGGCATAACGAATTCAAAGAATTACATAAAATAGAAGTAGAAACGGTTATAAACGAAGAGTTAAACCCAACAAACAATAAAGGTATTTCGATGGGTGAAACTATGGAAATGATCAACAAACACTCAAAAGGCGATGCGATTATTGTTTCAGATGTTGGACAACATCAAATGTTTGCTTGTCGTTACGCTAAATTTAATCAGACCAAGAGTAATATTACCTCGGGAGGTTTAGGAACAATGGGATTTGCATTGCCGGCTTCGATTGGAGCTAAGATGGGAAGGCCGGATCGAGAAGTAGTAGCTATCATTGGAGATGGCGGTTTCCAGATGACCATTCAGGAATTAGGTACAATTTTCCAGACAAAAGTTCCGGTAAAAATTGTTATCCTGAACAATGAATTCTTAGGGATGGTACGTCAGTGGCAAGAGTTATTTTTTGATAACCGATACGCTTCTACAAATATGATTAATCCAAATTTTGTTGCCATTGCAGAAGGATATTACATTAAATCTAAAAAAGTAACACAAAGAGAAGATCTGGATGCAGCTGTCGCAGAAATGATGGCTTCAAAAGATTCTTATTTCTTAGAAGTTATGGTCGAAAAAGAGAATAATGTATTCCCAATGATTCCAACAGGAGCATGTGTTTCTGAAATTAGATTAAGCTAAAGAAAAAAAGTTTCAGGTTTCAGGTTAAAAGTTTCAAGTTAAGATTGGAACTTCAAACCTGAAACAAAATAAACTTTAAACAAAAATTACATGGAAGATAAAACATTTACCATATCGGTATACTCAGAAAATAACGTGGGGTTGTTAAATAGAATATCAGGTATATTCTTAAAGCGTCACATTAATATATTAAGCCTAAATGTTTCAGAATCAGAAATAGAGAATGTTTCTAGATTTATTATCGTTGTAAATACAACGGAGAAATGGGTTAAGAATATTGTGGGGCAGATAGAAAAGCAAATAGAAGTAATAAAAGCTTTTTATCATACAGATGAAGAGACTATTTATCTTGAAAATGCTTTATTCAAAATTGCTTCAAGTTTATTGTTTGATGAAAAACAAATTCAAAATATCATCAAAGAAAGTCAGGCAACAATCGTAACCGTTTCTCGTGATTTCTTCGTGATTTCAAAATCAGGAAGACGTTCTGAAATTGAAGAATTATATGCAAAGTTCAAACCTTACGGCATTATGCAATTTGTGCGTTCGGGCAGAATATCAGTTTCTAAACAAAAAATGGAAATTTCATCATTGTTAGAAACATTCAAATAGTATCATCTTAGTTACATATTAATCAATTATTAAATTACAACACTCATTAAATATTAAAAACAAAATGGCAAATTATTTCAATACATTACCACTTAGATTACAATTAGAACAATTAGGCGTTTGCGAATTTATGGAGCAATCAGAATTTGCAGACGGGATTTCAGCATTAGCAGGAAAAAAAGTTGTCATTGTAGGCTGTGGTGCACAAGGTTTGAATCAGGGGTTAAACATGAGAGATTCCGGATTAGACATTTCATATGCATTACGTGCAGATGCAATCGCTGAAAAAAGAGCTTCTTATAAAAATGCTACTGAAAACGGATTTACAGTAGGTACTTACGAAGAATTAATTCCAACTGCTGATCTAGTTTGTAACTTAACACCAGATAAACAACATACTGCTGTAGTTACCGCCATTATGCCATTAATGAAACAAGGTTCGACTTTAGCATACTCTCACGGATTTAATATTGTTGAAGAAGGAATGCAGATTCGTAAAGATATTACAGTAATTATGTGTGCGCCTAAATGTCCAGGTTCTGAGGTTCGTGAAGAATACAAAAGAGGATTTGGTGTGCCAACACTTATCGCTGTTCACCCGGAGAATGATCCAAACGGTTTTGGTTTAGATCAGGCAAAAGCTTATGCTGTAGCAACCGGAGGACATAAAGCAGGAGTTTTAAAATCATCATTCGTTGCTGAAGTAAAATCAGATTTAATGGGTGAGCAAACTATCCTTTGCGGATTATTGCAAACAGGATCTATTTTGTGTTTTGATAAAATGGTAGAAAAAGGAATCGAGCCTGCATATGCTTCAAAATTAATTCAATACGGATGGGAAACTATCACAGAAGCGTTGAAACATGGAGGTATTACCAATATGATGGATCGTTTGTCTAACCCGGCAAAAATCGAAGCTTACGAAATTGCTGAAGAATTAAAAGACATTATGCGTCCGTTATTCCAAAAACACCAGGATGATATTATTTCAGGAGAATTCTCAAGAACTATGATGATTGACTGGGCTAATGACGATAAAAACTTATTGACATGGAGAGCTGCAACAGGAGAAACTAACTTTGAGAAAACAGCTCCAACTGATGCGCCAATTGCTGAGCAGGAATATTTTGACAACGGAGTTTTAATGATTGCAATGGTGAAAGCTGGTGTAGAATTAGCTTTCGAAACCATGACAGAAGCTGGAATTATCGAAGAATCAGCTTATTATGAGTCATTACACGAATTGCCTTTGATTGCTAATACAATTGCAAGAAAAAAATTATTTGAAATGAACCGTGTAATCTCGGATACAGCAGAATATGGTTGTTATTTATTCGACCACGCTTGTAAACCGTTATTGACAGATTATATGAAAACTGTTGAAACTAATGTTATAGGAAAACCATTCTCGACTTCTAACGGAGTAGACAATGCAATCTTAATTGCAGTAAACAAAGAAATTCGTCAACATCCTATCGAAGAAGTAGGAGCATGGTTGAGAGAGTCTATGACTGCAATGAAAAAAATTGGATAATAAATTGGGAATTACCACACATTCGGTTGTGGAATTTGCACTGTATCTTTGTTTTGTATGATATTTTGAATTAGTAAGCACTTATTAAAAAAAAATGGATATAGATGTATATTGCATTCACTTAACTTCTGCGAGCAAGTAAGTTAAGTGAAGCTAATCCCTAATAAGGGGTATATTTGGTAAAAGATATACTTGTTGAAGTTTCATTTATAATTAATACAGATGCTGCTATTTTCAAAATAGACCAATGCATTGTAATACAGAATTACAAAATTAATTGTTATTGAAATTGTTAAAATAAAAAGGCATGGTATTCATTTACTGTGCCTTTTTTGCAACATGCTTTTTTGGTTAAAAAAGTAAAATTTTATAGTTTATGTAGAAAAAAGCAATATTTTTTTTAATATGTGTTTTTTTTAGATAAAATTTATGAATTAAATAATTTTAAGAATACGCTGATATTTAATACATTTATAAAAAAATTCCAAAAACATATGAGTTATTATAAAATTGAAAATTTAGAACAATATTTTAAACATTACAATAAGTCAATAAGGGAACCAAGGAAGTTTTGGGGGAAGATTGCTGAAGAAAATTTTACCTGGTACCAACAATGGGAAAAAGTAGTTGATTTTAATATGGCTGATGCCGAAGTGAAATGGTTTACTGACGCAAAAGTTAACATTACCAAAAATTGCATCGATAGACACTTAAGTAAAAGAGGGGAAAAAACGGCGATTATTTTTGAACCAAATGATCCTTCAGAAAGTGCTTTACATATAACGTATAACGAACTATACGAAAAAGTTTCGAAAATGGCGAATGTTTTGCGTGAGCAAGGTGTTCGTAAAGGAGACAGAGTTTGTATTTATTTACCAATGATTCCTGAATTGGCTGTTGCAGTTTTAGCTTGCGCCAGAATAGGGGCAATTCACTCTGTTATTTTTGCAGGATTTTCAGCTTCGGCGGTTTCTGCAAGAATCAATGATTGCGAGTGTAAAATGGTAATTACTTCAGATGGAGGTTACAGAGGAAATAAAAACATTGATTTAAAAGGAATTGTAGATGAAGCATTAGATACCTGCCCATCTGTTTCTAACGTTTTGGTTGTAAAAAGAACAAACACTAACGTTAAAATGAAAGAAGGACGTGACCAATGGTTACAGCCTTTATTGGATGCAGCTTTAGATAATAGCGTTGCTGAAATTATGGATGCCGAAGATCCTTTATTTATTTTGTATACTTCCGGATCTACAGGAAAACCTAAAGGAATGGTGCATACCACAGCCGGATATATGGTTTACACAGCCTATACTTTTAAAAATGTTTTTAGTCATGAAGAAAATGATATTTTCTGGTGTACTGCAGATATTGGCTGGATTACAGGTCACTCTTATATATTATACGGACCATTATTGAATGGAGGAACAACCGTAATTTTTGAAGGTGTACCGTCTTATCCGGATTTTAGCCGTTTTTGGGATATTATCGAAAAACACAAAGTAACTCAGTTTTATACAGCACCAACCGCTATCCGTTCATTAGCAAAAGAAAGTTTAGATTATATTCAAAAATATCCTCTAAAATCGCTAAAAGTTATTGGATCAGTAGGGGAGCCTATCAACGAAGAAGCCTGGCACTGGTTTAATGACCACGTTGGAGATAAAAGATGTCCGGTGGTTGATACGTGGTGGCAAACAGAAACGGGTGGAATCATGATTTCGCCAATTGCTTTTGTAACGCCAACAAAACCAACCTATGCAACTTTGCCATTACCGGGAATTCAACCCGTTTTGATGGATGAAAAACGCAACGAGATCGAAGGAAATCAGGTTGTAGGTAGTTTGTGTATAAAATTTCCATGGCCAGGAATCGCCAGAACAATCTGGGGAGATCACCAACGTTACAAAGACACTTACTTCTCTGCTTTCCCTGGAAAATATTTTACAGGAGATGGAGCTTTAAGAGACGAAGTTGGATATTATAGAATTACCGGTAGGGTAGATGATGTTGTAATTGTTTCAGGACATAATTTAGGAACAGCTCCTATCGAAGATGCAATCAACGAGCATCCTGCAGTTGCAGAATCTGCAATTGTTGGATTCCCACACGATATTAAAGGAAATGCTTTATATGGCTTTGTGATTCTAAAAGAAACTGGAGAATATAGAGATAGAGCTAACTTAACCAAAGAGATCAATCAATATATTTCTGATCATATTGGACCAATTGCCAAATTAGATAAAATTCAGTTCGTATCTGGTTTGCCAAAAACACGTTCAGGAAAAATCATGCGTAGAATTTTACGTAAGATTGCCGAAGGTGATTACTCGAACTTTGGAGATATTTCGACTTTATTGAATCCGGAAATTGTAGACGAAATTAAGAACGAAAGAATTTCTTAATTTTGAAAATAATAGAATAAAAAATGCCTCTTAATTTTAAGAGGCATTTTTTTATATTGTAAAAATTAATTGTAGATTTTAGCGCGTTTTTTGTCATTTCGACGTAAGGAGAAATCTTCGCAAGTAACTCCGTATAGAAAAGGGTTTTCTTATATTTTCTTTAAATAATAATAGCAAAGATTCTAAACTTAAATTTCCTTATATAACTTATATTATATGGTTTGAATTTTTTACTTAATTCCTAATCTCGATTTCAACTTCAAAAATAACAGCGCAATTTTATACGCATCTTCTGCAGAGGAATTTCGGTCGCTTTTTGGAATTTTGTAAATTTCGCTTAAGTCGTCCAAAGAAAACTGTTTGTCATTGATGTCCATTAATTTTCTGTACATCATATCAATGTCTAAAGCTTCATTTTTCAATCTTCCACAATCCAGACGCTCTAAAGCCGCATTTAGCATTTCGATATCAAAATTAATATGATGTCCTACTAAAATAGAATTGCCTATAAAGTTAACAAATGCTTCAATAGCATCTGGTTCAGGCATTTTAAGCATTTTGCTTTCAATGATAAACTCATTCGAAAGTCCGTTATCCTGCAAAAATTTGTATTGCAGTAAAACAGCTTCGAAATTATCTTTTATTACAATTCCATCATCAATTACTGAAAAAGCACCCAGAGATAAAATAACATCTTTATTAGGGTTTAACCCAGAAGTTTCAGTAGATAAAACTACAAATCTATTAGGTTTTGTTTCGAATTTTGTCAGGTATTCTTTCCAGAAATCCGGATATTCTTTGTTGATATTTTTAATCCAGTCTAGCATATTTATGAGAATTGTGTAAGTTGAAATTTACTCTTAATTAGTTCCTCAAGGTCTTTCATTGGGGTTAAGGCATTTTTTAACTTTTCTTTGTCTGTTTTAGACATTTCTCGCAAATTGATATATTGTCCTGAGTCATCATTCTTTAATCCTTCGACAGTTCTAAATTTTGACAGCGTTAAAAAAGCTTCGGCACAGCTTAAATAAATTTCAGCATTTTTAGAATCTGTTATTGCTAATTGTTTGAATCTTAAATAAGTATTTTTGATTCCTTTGATATTGGCATTTAAAATTAATAAACGTGCTGCATCAATTAATGGCATTAATGCGCGGGTTTTAATATCAAATTTTGTTTTATGCGGACCTTCTTCTTCAACAATAAATTTCTTGAAGAAACTTAAAGGAGAATTTCTTTTTAAAGCATCGTTGCCTAAAAAGTCAAAGAATAAGGTATTATTGACAGCATTCTTAAAAATAACATTTTCGATTACTTCTTCGATCTTTGGTTCTCCAAAAACAATTTCATAATCAAAGAAAATACTGCTTAAATCATTACTGTTTTCACCTGGAGTATTCATCCAGCTGTTGTATTGTTTTGTCCAGTCTGTCAATGATTTACACCATAACATATTACTTCCCATATGACCATTTGGACAATATTCGTAACCAACTTTTTCTAAGATAGAAGTCGTTCTTTTGGCCAGTCTTAAAAAATAATCTTTTACTTCTCTGTATTTCTCAGGAGCAACATCTTCAAAAATAAGAATACTGTCCTGATCTGTAAGTAAAAGTTGTTCCTTACGTCCTTGACTACCAATGCTTAACCATGCAAAACGGGCAGGAGGTGAGCCTAAATCTAAAATCGAAAGCTCAACAGCACGTTTTATGATAGCCAGGTTAATTTCGCTGGCAATATTACTAACATGTGAAATCGGAATATTCTTTTGAATCGAATTTTGAATCAAGTCAGATAAACGATCACGTATTTGTTTTAAGTCTTTAGGAAGCTGAGAGCGTTTAATTTCTTTAATTAAAACACCAGGATTACTAGCCTGAGCCACAATTAAATCGTGCTCAGAAATGATTCCTTTTACAGCAGATTTGCTTGTACCGTCTTTGGTAACACATAAATGCGTTACGTTATTTTTAAGCATAAGCAATTGCGCTTCGGCAAGAGAAACGTTTTCGATCACAGTAACTACCGGAGATGACATAATCTTATCAATCGTTTCTGTTATAGGATAGCGGCCAGTTGCAATCTTAGAGGATAAATCAGCATTGGTTACGATACCAATTGGATTATTCTTTTCGCAAATCACAATGTTATCTACCATTGATTCCGTCATCAGGATCGCAACATCTTTAATAATGCGATTAGATTCTGTTGTTAATGGAGAATTATTATAGGCAAGTGATTGAATATATTGCATTTCTGATTGCTGATCTACGTAGAAAGCAGTATCAGAAATCAGTTTTCCGTTAGAGTTTACATTGTCTTTTGCATGTCTTGAATTAATTGCAAAATTCTCTAATAAAAAGTTTAAAACATCAGAATTATTAGCGACAAAAGGCCTAAAAACAGCGATCGGAATAGCATAAATAATACTTTCTTCACGTGCTTTTGCTGTCATCATATAGTTATTTTTGGCAAAAAACGGACGTAAACCAAAAATGTCGCCTTCATGGCATTTGTTTATAATTGTTTCTTCAGCATCAGCAATTGTGGTTAAATTTATGACACCCGAAGCCACAACATAAAAACTATCATGAAGTAAGTCGTTAATTTGAAAAAGTATAGCGTGTTTTTCTAAGTTGATAACACGAATGTTCGTAGCAATATCAGATAATTCCTGAAAAGTTAAATTATCAAATGGCGGGTATTCTTTTAAAAAATCTGCAATATGCTCAGCAATTGTATTCATATGTTTGATAATTTTTTTAAAGTATCGAATGTAAAAATAATAAAATAAACTCTTACAATGAAAGCATCTTTGCCAGAATGTAATTATTTTAATAAAATGTTAAAATTTAATGATTTACAGGCTTTAAAAATGACTTTTTGGGATTTTAAAATCATTATTATCATTTGAAATTATATGCATATCCGGAAATAGAGCAGCAATTAATTCTAAAGAATTCTTTTGTGGTTAAATTATCTGATTTTGTTTCAGAAAAAAGACTGGATTGGAGATTGTATTGGAGAAGGTTTTAAAATATTCTATTTTACATAATATAAATTATAGTTCAAATATAATACTGCATATAGCAGTGTAAGGCTTTGTAAATTCTGTGCTCCTGTAAAATATTAAAAGTTGTTATTTTAAATTCTCACTCTTAACGCACAGCTGAATAAATTTCTTAATCGTAAAGTTTAGTGAGAATCGTTTCTTTGGGAACTAAATCAGATCCGCCTCTTTTAGTAAATTGTATTACGCCTTCATTTGCATAAAGTACCGCGCTTACAGAAGCGTTTTTAGACTTCATGTTAATTTGGGCTTTTTCACCAAGTACATAAACATATCCGGTAACTTCCATAACACCTGTAACGAATTTTTCATTAGCGCTTGTAATTTCTGCAGTTCCGAATATTTTACTGTTTGATTGCGCTATATTTAAAGTTAAAACATATTCCTTGCTGCAATCTTTGCAATTCTCAGTGCTCCATGTTCCTGTAAATCGATTTGTTTGTGAATGTGCTGAAAAAGAAATTAATAGCAACAAAAGAATGATTTTTTTCATTGGGATTGTCTTTGTTTGTAAATTTGCTTCAAATATAAACCAAAAAAGCATTCACCGTGGTGAATGCTTTTTCTTTTCAATAAAAATTGAATTATTTTATTTTTTTCAAATAAACAGATTTTCCGTTTAATGCCACATTAATTTCATTGTTTTTCTCTGAAAAAGTCGTTCTCAAAGCATTTCCTTTAAAAATGGTAACATCACCGTAAACTTTTCCGGTTTCATCAGAAACATATTCAAATAATAATTTTTTGTTATCAGGCTCAATTCCAATTTTATAACTTGAGAATTTTGATGTGTCTAAATTAAATTCCTGCTGAGTGTCAATGATTTTACCGTCTGCATAAAAATTGGTAACTGATTTATTTAAAGTAATATCAGGATAATACTGATTTACTTTTTGAAGAAGTGCGTATTGCTCGACACTAGCATCTTCTTTTTTAGACGTGATAGTCTGTGCAAATGAAACTGTTGTAAAAATAAGAGCAAATAGTAAAGATAAATTTTTCATAAATTTTAATTTTTAGGATTAGTTTGAAAATCAATTATTGAAATCCAATTTAGATTTAAAATCAACACACTTTTTATATAAAAATGCATTCGATTATATAACAAGGTACTAAATATTTACCTTTGCAGGAAATTAAAAGCAATTTTTTAAGAAAATGACAACAAAAAAATACATTAAACTCATCCTTATTTTAGGTTCTTTGACAGCACTTGGCCCTTTTTCAATTGATATGTACTTACCTGGCTTCTCTGGTATTGCTAAAGATTTGCATACAACTGTAGCAAAAGTTTCTATGAGTTTATCCAGTTATTTTATCGGAATTTCGGCCGGACAATTGCTTTATGGACCATTATTGGACCGTTTTGGACGTAAAAAACCTTTGTTTATTGGTCTTTTAGTTTACATATTGGCCTCATTAGGTTGTGTTTATGTTACTAATATTGATTCGTTTATACTTTTGCGATTTGTTCAGGCAATTGGTAGTTGTGCAGCAACAGTAGCTTCTGTAGCAATGGTGCGAGATTTATTTCCTGTAAAAGATATTCCTAAAGTTTTCTCTTTATTAATGCTGGTTCTTGGGCTTTCGCCGATGTTGGCGCCAACAATTGGTGGTTATGTTACAGAAGATTATGGCTGGCATACCGTGTTTTTTATCCTAATGTGTATGGGAATCGCTATTTTAATTGCTGCCCAGGTTGGTTTGCCAAATAGCTATAAACCTGACACTTCTATCTCATTAAAGCCAAAACCGATCATTTCGAACTTTTTAAAAGTTTTAAAAGAACCTCAGTTTTTTACGTACGCCTTTACAGGATCCATTTCTTTTTCGGGCTTATTTACTTACGTAGCGGCCTCTCCTATAATTTTTATGGATATTTATCATGTAGATGCTAAAACTTATGGATGGATTTTTGCTTTTATGTCGGTAAGTTTTATTGGATCAAGTCAGTTAAATTCAGTTTTATTGAAGAAATTCTCAAGCGAACAAATGATTTTTGGAGCGCTAATTACGCAATCTGTTATTGCTATTGTTTTTCTCGTACTTGCTGTAAATAATTTGTTAGGATTGTACGAAACGATCGCAATGCTTTTCATGTTTTTGGGATGTTTAGGAATTTCAAACCCAAATACAGCCGGACTTACGATGGCGCCGTTTGCTAAAAATGCCGGAAGTGCCTCAGCTTTAATGGGTGCTATTCAGTTAGGATTAGGAGCTTTAGCATCGTTTGCTGTTGGTGTTTTTGTAAAAGATTCTGTAGCGCCAATGGTTATTATTATGACATCAACAACAATTATTGCTTTTATAGTTTTAAATATCGGAAAACGTTTTATTAAAGAAAAAGTTGAAGTTTCTAAAGATGACGATGTTTTGGCGGGGCATTAAAAGTAAAATAATTTTCAATTTTTTAAATGCCAAATTCCAATGAATTGGGGATAGTAAAATCGAAAAAAAAATAAAAACTCCCATTTTAGCGCAACTTGTCATTTCGACGTGAGGAGAAATCACACACGAAACTCGACAAAGATTGGGGATATTCAATATGGAATTTCTAGTGTGATTTCTCATTCTTCGAAATGACAAAAAAGAGCATAAAAAAGCCAGAATTATTTAATTCTGGCTTTTTGCATTTATTGATCTTCACAATCTGGAATTTTAATCATTCGCTTTGTTGTCTTTTATCCGGTCTGATGATCATTCTCAAAGACTGATCTCTTGCAAAATAAGCAACCATCCAGTTCCAGAATGTGTTTAATCTGTTTCTGTAAGTGATTAGCGATATCAAGTGGATAAACAACCAGATAACCCAGGCAAAGAATCCTTTGAAATGCCATTTTGGACTTGGTAAATCAACTACGGCTTTGTTTTTACCAATGATTGCCATAGAGCCTTTGTCGTTGTAAGCAAAAGGTTTTAAAGGTTTGTTTTGTACTAATGCTTTAAAGTTTTTAGCCAAATTTAATCCTTGCTGAATAGCGACCTGAGCCACTTGCGGATGTCCGTCATGAAAATTTTTATCTCCGGCTGTAATGGCTGTGTCACCAATGGCATAAATATTTATTAGGCCATTTACTTTATTATATTGATCCGTTGCCATACGTCTTCCGCGGCCATAACTTTCTTTTGGGATTCCGTCAAAAAGTTTTGCAGAAACTCCGGCTGCCCAAATTAAGTTTTTGGTTTTGATGGTTTCTCCGTTTTCAAAATGTACGGTATCATCAATATAATCTACTACGCGAGTGTGTAGTTTAACTACAACCCCTAATTTGGTAAGCGCGTCTAAGGTGTCTTCTTGTGAAGCTTTGCTCATAGGGGCGAGTAGTGCGTCTCCCCCATCGACCAAATACACATTACTGGCTGATGTTTCTAATTCCGGATATTCTTTCAACAGGATATTTTTACGCATTTCGGCAAACATTCCTGATACCTCTACTCCTGTTGGTCCTCCTCCGGCAACAACAATTGTTAATAATTTACGGCGTTTACGGATATCTTTGGTAATAGCGGCCTTTTCCAGGTTTTTAAGCAAGGTATTACGCATTTCGATGGCATCATTTAAGGTCTTCATCGGAATGGCGTTTTTCATTACGTTTTCCATACCAAAATAGCTGGTTTCAGCTCCTGTGGCAAAAACTAAATGATCGTATGATAATTCGCCGTTATTAAGGATTATTTTATTTTCGGCAGGAACTACAGAAAGCAATTCACCTAAACGAAACTGAAGATTTTTTTTGCCTGCAAAGAATTTTCTAAAAGGATAACTTATACTTGATGGTTCTAAAAAAGCAGTAGCAACCTGATATATCAGTGGGGGAAAGAAATTATAATTGTTTTTGTCTACAAGGGTTACTTGTATTTGAGGATGGTCTACAAGCTCTTTCGCAAGATTTATTCCTGCAAAACCACCTCCTATGATGACTATGTTCATATATGTTGTTTTATTTAAGTAGATTTTATAAAAATATAGCTTAAATGTACAACTTTAAAATACAATGACAAATGTCAGTATTATTACTTTTTGAATTTTTTAACAGGTTTTTCTGTTACTTCAACTTTGTTTTGCAAAACGTAATTGGCTAACAATTTTTCTATTAATTCGTCTTTAGTAAGATGATGAAAAACGGTTTTTACTTTTGTTTTTAAGTCGGCTGAAATATCGTGATTGGGTTTTGTTTTGAAGATTTGTTTTGCCCATAAAAGCGTATTATTTTCTTCTAAACTTACTACTGAAGGTTTTTGAAATTGAGTGAATTTAATTCCTAATTCTTTTTCGAATTCCGGAATTTCAGCTGTTTCTTCTTCTTGTAATACGGTCAAAGAAAGTCCCTTTGCTCCTGCCCTTGCGGTTCTACCGCTTCTGTGCACGTAGTTTTCATAAGTATCAGGTAAATGATAATTGACTACATAAGAGATTTCTTTTACGTCGATACCTCTTGCTGCTAAATCGGTTGCAACCAGAATATTGATATGTCCTTCACGGAATTGCTCCATGATTCTGTCACGGATTCCCTGAGATAAACTTCCGTGTAATGCTCCTGAAGAAAAACGATTAATCGCTAAGTTTTTTGCTAATTTGTTTACTGCAGCTTTAGTTTTACAGAAGATGATTCCGCGTTCTCCGTCTCTTGAGTTTAAGAAATGCATTAAGATATCTAATTTCTCAATTGGGTCAACAACAATATATTCGTGATCAATTCCTTGGTTACCAACGGTTTCCATATTGGCGCTAACCTGAACTACGTTTTTGTTTAAGTAATTTTGAATCAGTTGTTTGATTGTTCCCGGCAAAGTGGCTGAGAATAATAAAGTTCTGTGTTTTTTAGGAAGTTCGGCTACGATTTCGTCCAGGCTTTCTTTTAGAATAGAAATCATTTCATCGGCTTCGTCCAAGACTAAATATTGTGCTTGTTTTAAGTCGATTGCTTTACGCTGAATCAAATCGATTAAACGCCCTGGTGTTGCAACAACAATATGTGTAGGTTGTGATAATCG
Source organism: Flavobacterium sp. SLB02 (assembly GCF_009664855.1). Classification (GTDB taxonomy): domain Bacteria; phylum Bacteroidota; class Bacteroidia; order Flavobacteriales; family Flavobacteriaceae; genus Flavobacterium. The sequence goes on along the minus strand of NZ_CP045928.1, from coordinate 2,115,409 downwards.
CTCGATTTGAGGTTTTATTGGTATTCCGCCACAAGTTGAAGCTATTGAGATGTTTGGGATATGTTTTCCGAAATCTTCTAAATTTCTGAATATTTGTTGTCCAAGTTCTCTGGTTGGTACCAAAATTACAGTTTGTATAATTGGTGATTCGGTGTTGATTAATTGTAATAATGGCAATCCGAAAGCAGCTGTTTTACCGGTTCCGGTTTTGGCTAAACCTACAACATCGTGGGTTTCAGTCAGCAATAACGGAATTGTTTTTTGTTGAATTTCTGTTGGTTCAACAATGTTCAATTCGCTTAAAGCTTTTAAAATTGGTGCTGAAATTCCTAGTGATGAGAATTGTTTAGACATTGTTTTTTTATTGTAGAGTTCTGATTTTAGATTTTAGATTCTGCCACAGATTACTCCGATTAAAATGATTTTTTAGAACCTTTGGTTCTGTTTTTTCTTCACAATTATGTCATCCCTCATTTTTTGGGATGACATATATTGCGTATAATTTTACTTTACTTCTTATAAATACTAAGTCTCTAGCCCTGATGGTAGCGGCATCCTTTTGTGCCGGTGTTCGGCGCAAAAGATATAGTGGACAGCAGGAAATAGCTCCTAATTATTTAAATTTCAATTTTTTCAAATTCCAAATTCCAATTGACCACTTTAAACTAAAAAAAAACTTGAAACAAATTTTTTCTAATCCTCGTCTGGTTCGTTCATGATTTTCTCACGATACTTTTTACCAATTAATAAAACTAGTTTTAGTTTATAATCGTCAACTAACCATTCGCGGTAGTTTTTACTACATTGGCTCAAACATTTAGAATAGCGTTTGATACGACAGTCAATATCATCGTCAAGCTCTTTTCCTAATGATTTTGCTTCCTGAAGAGTTTCGGTATTATCAACACACATTGAAGCATGTTGCTCTAATGATTTGTCTAATACTACTTTAGAACGTAAATTTTGTTTAATGATTAGTTTGTGTTCTTCATCAACATCAAAAGTAACATCGGCAGTTTTAGCGAATTTTGCGCGTAATTCCGGCGGCATACTGTATTTGAAATACAATTCGATTTCGGTATCATCACGAAGGTTTTCCAGGTAAAATTCTGGTGATTTAAAAATGTGCTGCCAGTTTACCGGCTCGCTCCATAAACCAAAACGTGCTGCATTGTTTCCTAAATCAATCACTGTAAACTCGTCTTTACCAGGTAATTTACGAGATCCACGACCGATCATTTGGTAATATAATGTTAACGATTTTGTCGCTCTGTTCAGGATAATAGTTTCTACAGTTGGCTCATCGAAACCTGTGGTTAAGATTCCGACAGATGTTAAAATCGCATCCGGAGTCTTTTTGAACCATGCCAGGATATCTTTACGTTCTTCTGAACTGCTTGTATTATCAAGGTGTCTGATGTCGTAACCGGCTTCTCTAAAGGTTTCATATACATATAATGAGGTATGAATACCGTTGTTGAAAATCAGTGTTTTTTTGCCTAACGAACGTTCTGTATACGCGTGCAGCAATTTTTCCTGCATGATGGTATTCGTATATAGATCATCTGATGATTTTACGGTGTAATCTCCGTTGATACCTACTTTTAATGATGTTAATCCCACATCATAACTATAGGTTGTTGCACGAGCAAGGAAACCTTTGTCGATCAATGAACTAATGGTGTCTCCCACAATAAGTTCATCATAACTCTGGTGCATAGGTAATTTTATATTCGAACTCAACGGTGTTGCTGTTACCCCAAGGATAAAGGCATTTTTGAATGAGTTTAATAATTTTCTGAATGAATTGTAATGTGCCTCATCGATAATAACCAAACCAATGTTATCAAGGTGCAATTTCTCGTCATTGATACGGTTTTTTAAAGTCTCAACCATGGCCACAAAACAAGAAAAATCGTTTTGGTCCGGTAATTCTTTTACCTTACTGTTAATGATTTTGTTAGAAACACCAAACCCTTTAAGCATTTTCGAGGTTTGTTTACAAAGTTCGATACGATGCGTTAAAACCACCACTTTTTTATCATTATTTGCTAAATAACGACGTACGATTTCGGAAAAAATCACTGTTTTTCCACCACCAGTAGGCAATTGATATAATAAATGATGTTTCGAAGGAGCATTGTCTAAACGTTCAAAAATGGCATCGATATCGCCTTTTTGGTATGCATAAAGTTCTTTTTTCTCTTCTCTTTCTATTTCTAAAGTGTTTTGAGACATTGTTTATTTTTGGATTTTTGCAAAAATACACCGAAAAAACAGTTATTCATCTTATTTTAACGTAAAATAAATGATTTTTTTAAATAAGATTTTTTATGAGAAAAGCCTTTATAAGTCGATTTTTTCTAAAATTGCCTCAAAATCATACTTGTTTTTCCATTTTTGTTGAATAGTTTCTTGTTCGATTGTCAGAATTCTATCTTTAAAATCATGTAAAATTCCGTTGGAAATTACAAAATTTACTGCCTGATCAAATGAATTCAAAATGCTTTTGTAAAATAATTCCTGCTTAATAAAATTGTTTGACGAATAGGTTTGTGCTATTTCGATGTTATAGAGCATAATATCGGCAATGACAAAAGGATCAACTCCTATCATTATAAAATGTTTAATGATTTTTTGAGCAACAGAACGACGCATCTTGGCTTTTGGGCGCCACTTTGCATTGGGTTTCTTTATAGGGAAATATTCATGCGATATTTTGACTTTTGATTCCTGCAAAAGTTTATCCTCTTTAGGATTAAAAACAAAATCATAATAGACTTTTACCGGAGCAAATTTTTCGTACAGCTCGATAATTTGTTCTTCGAGTTGCTCTTTGTTTAATTCGGCCAGATATTTTTTTAAATCACGTTTACTCATTATCAAACTTTAAGGTTACAAAAGTAAATTACTTTCCTGATTCATACCGCAAAAACCAACGATAATACTTAATTTTGCTTGCATAAACTTAAAAAATATATACATGCTCAAGATTTTCAAAGTTACCGCAATTTTAGAAGGAATCTCTTATTTAGTTTTATTTGCTAATATGCTTGTTATCAAAAACAATAATCCCGAACTATATCATACATTATTACGTCCGTTAGGAATGACTCACGGGGTATTATTTATAGGGTATATTATACTGGCAGTTTTATTGAGAAAATCTCAGAACTGGGACCTTAAAACTTTCGGAATTATCCTTATTGCTTCTCTTGTTCCGTTTGGAACTTTTTATATCGAGAAGAAATACTTAGAAAGTAATGCATAAGCTTTTGGATAAAATATTTAATTTTTTATATCCGCTTTTTAGGGATTGGGGAATGAGCCGCAATTTTGCATCTTATATTAGCCTTGTCCTTAATATTGCTATCATGGTAGCTTTAGCTTTTGCCATTTATTATGTAGCAAAATTCGTTTTGGTGACCTTAACGGCCATTTTTGCCCAAAAAACCAAAACAAAATTTGATGATTATCTCATTCATAACAAAACCACAAAATATACGGCCTACTTAATTCCGTTTTTCTTTATATATAAAGCTGTTCCTATTATTCTGGATAAATACGAATATTGGGAATCGTTGTTTGGAAAAATAGTGGGTATCTATATTGTTTTGATTAGTTTATGGATCATCAGAACAATTTTTAATGCTTTACGTGATTATCTAAAACAAAAACCTGAATACAGCGACAAACCTATCGATAGCTTTGTTCAGGTTATTATGATTGTGCTTTGGATTTTTGGAGTGGCGATGATTATTTCGACGCTTTTCGGCATCAAAAAAGGAGAACTTTTAACGATTCTGGGAACACTTTCGGCTATTATTATCTTGATTTTCAGGGATACTATTTTAGGATTTGTTTCGAGCGTTCAGGTTGCTATAAACGATATGGTGCGTATTGGCGACTGGATTACAATGGATAAATTTGGTGCTGATGGTGATGTGATCGAAATAAACCTAACTACAGTAAAGGTTCGAAATTTTGACAATACGATTACCACGATTCCGACATATGCCTTGAGTTCTGACTCTTTCCAGAACTGGCGAGGTATGCAAAAATCTGACGGAAGACGTATAAAAAGACACATTCTCATAAAAAGCAGCAGTATTCGTTTCCTGAATAATGATGATCTTAATCATATGAAGCGCGTGCAGCTTATCAGTTCTTATATCGAAACGAGACAAGCCGAAATCGAGAAATACAACGATTTGCGCGGTGTTGATAAATCACTTTCGCTAAATGGCCGAAATATGACGAATTTGGGCTTGTTCCGTAAATATATCATGCAATATTTGATAACACACCCGGGACTGAATAAAGATATGCATATTATGTGCCGTCAGCTACAATCGACTGCGCATGGGGTTCCGTTAGAGATTTATGCTTTTTCGAGCGATAAACGCTGGGCGAATTACGAATATATTATGGCGGATATTTTTGATCATGTTATGGCTTCGGTTGTTTATTTTGATCTTGAAATTTTTGAATTACCATCGACGATTGGGCCTTTAAGTTAGTTTTCAGTCTCAGTTTTCAGTCTCAGTTTTCAGTCTCAGTTAAACTGAAAACCGAGACCGAGACTGAAAACTATTTTTTAATTTCTTCAAAAACAAACTTCGAATTGTGGTATTCTATTGGTGTTCCGGGCATGAAGCACGGTAGATTGAAGTAAGTTGTAATAATGCCGCTTCCTAAATACAATTTATTGTCTTTTTTTAGCAAAGCTAATGGAATCCTTTTCCAGCTTCCTCCGTTGGATATAAAATGAAAATCGCCTCTTAAAGTATCTCCTTTTATATCTCCCCTTACATCTCCGGAATCTTTGCCTTGCTGGTAATACGATCTTTCGTAATGTCCAAAAAATCGTTTGTCATTAATATTTATAGATAAAACTGCGGTGTCTTTATCACTTACGGCATGATAGACCATATGCTTGTAATCGCTTTTTTTGTCTTTAGAATCACAGGACACGATTAAGATTACGATTAAAATTAAAAACAATAAAGATTTTATATTCATAGGTTGAAAGCTTTTTCAAATCATATAAGTCATCTAAGTTCATTTAAAGCTGTACGCTTAATTTTAGAGCAACTTATAATATCTTATATCACTTATATGGTGAAATTTTATTTATAATTCATATGGTAAAACTAATTTTTGCATTAGAATTTTTTCTAAATTTAAAGAAAAAACATGGAAGATAGAGATGCTTTTTTAAGAGAATTCAGAGGAGAGACTTTAGGAACTGTAAGTGCTCAATCTTCACCGGATGAGTTGTTTCAAAATCAGACGATTAGACCTATTTTAAAACTTCAAAATGATTTGTTTGTTGCGGTTTTTACTAACTATGTCAATAAAAACAAAGCTGATTTTTACTCGTATACGGTTGAAAAGAAATTGCAGACAATCGAAAATTCCATTCAAAAAGATATTAAGTTTCGAAATTCACTAAAAGGAATTGTCATGGCGCTTTTTACTATTGAAGAATACGATACTTATATTCAGAACTCTTCGAGTCTAAACAAACGAATGATGAATTTATTGATTGATCGTTTAAAAAGCCAGGTGCAGTTGTTTGAGTTGGAAACTAATAATTAAATATAAATAATGTCAATAAGAACCTTATGGATTATCCTGATTAAGATTTTAGGGTTATTTTTAATTTCTGGAGCTTTAGTCGTTCTTCCGCAGTCTATTTCCTTTATGTTTTACGCTTTTAAAAGTGCAGAAATAATAGATGTGCTTTCTGTTAGTGCTATAAATTTAATTCTATTAGTTATTTATTGTTTATTAATTTGGGTCTGTATATATAAAACATCCTGGATTATTGATAAATTAAAACTTGATAAAGGTTTTGAAACAGAAAATATTGAGCTAAATTTTGACTCGACTAAAATAATTTCTATTGCTATAATTGTGATTGGAGGTTTACTATTTATTGATAATATTCCAATTTTATTGAAGGATTTTTTTACCTTTTTTCAGCAGAAAGTTCTTTTCAAAGATTATCCAAAATCTGGCTGGATTATTTTTTCTTTTTGTAAAGTAATAATTGGTTATTTATTGATGACCAATAGTTTTGGAATTGCAAAATTGATCGAAAAACAGAAATAATTTAAGCTTTTATGTTTAGCCAATTCCGAAATAAATTCCCTTTAACTGATGAAAAATGGCTGGAATACACCAGTTATTTCAATCGTATTGAAGTGGCCTCAAAAACAACTCTTTTAGAAGAAGGTGAAATTTCAAAAAAGCTTTTTTTAATTGAAAAAGGCTGCATTAGAGTTTGGTTCAATAATAACGGAAAAGATTTAACGACTCAGTTCTTTTTCGAAAATAAGAGCGTTGCTTCTATCGAAAGTTTCATAAAAAAAATGCCAAGTCCGGTGGTTGTTGAAACTATAGAACCTTCAGTTATTTGGTGGATTCATAAAAAAGATCTGGATAAAATCCTGGAAGAGATTAAAGAAATTCCGGAATTAAGAGATCATTTAATCGATATGCTTTTTAATCGCACTTTCGATTATATGAAGTATTTTGTTTCTTTTATAAAGGACTCTCCTACTCAGCGTTATCTTAATTTAATTGAAGAGAGACCTCAAATTATTCAGCGTGTTCCGCAGCATTATATTGCTTCTTATCTTGGCGTAACTACAGTTCATTTAAGCCGAATCAAAAGTAAACTGGTTCGTAAGAAATAATTTTATTACACCATAATATCTTCACCATATAAGTTACATAAGAAATTATAAGCTAAACTTAAATTAACTTATATGACTTATATGGTTTAAAAAAATATTTGATAACAAATGTTATCGTCTGCCCCTAACCCACTCTGTAATTTTGCTTCATAAAATTTAATAATTATGAAAGCAGCAGTGATTTATGAAAAAGGCGAATTGCCAAAATATGCAGAATTTGCAGAACCAATTGTACAAAACGAAAATGAAGTTTTAATTTCGGTTAAAGCCGTTGCGATTACCAATCTTGATAAAGGAATCGTAAGCGGAAACCATTATTCATCAGAAAATGAAAATCAAAACGGAACAGTAATTGGCAGTGACGCGGTCGGTATTTTAGACAACGGGACACGAGTTTATGCCCGTGGCATTAACGGAACCATTGCCGAAAAAGCCCTCGTGGAAAAAAACAGAATGATTCCGTTGCCTGAAGGAATAAGTGATGCTAAAGCCGCATCAATGCCCAATGCTGTGGCAGGTTCAGCCATGGCGTTGAGATTTAGAGCGCAAATACAACCCGGAGAAACGGTTTTGATCAACGGAGCGACTGGTTTTACAGGTCAAATGGCGATTCAGATTGCGAAACATTATGGTGCAAAAAAGATAATTGTAACCGGAAGAAACGAAAAAACACTTCAAAGTCTTTTAGCAATTGGCGCCGACGAAATTATCTCTCTAAAACAAGATGATGAAGCTATCGTTGCGCAACTTAAAGCAATTCAGGAAAATACACCTATTGATATTATTCTGGATTATTTGTGGGGATATTCAGCAGAATTAATTCTTTCTTTTTTAAAAGGAAAAGGAAACTTTACGCATAGAGTACGTTATATTTCTATTGGTGCGATGTCTGGTGATACCATACAGTTATCTGCTTCAATTTTACGAAGTGTAGATCTTCAATTGTCAGGTTCGGGATTAGGAAGCTGGACTAAAGAAGAAGTAAAATTATTATTTTCCGAAATACTTCCTGAAATGTTTCTTTTAGCCGCTCAAAACAATTTACAGGTAAATATTGAAACGGTAAATTTAGCAGATATCGAAAAAGCCTGGAATAATGATGTTCCGGATGGTAAACGATTGGTGGTTATGGTTTAAAGGTTAAAGTTGCTGAATTGATCGCGGATGAAACGGATTACTAAAGCAAAACGCGGATAGAAACGGATTATTTTCCTGATTTTAAAGGTTTGAAATAATTTATCCCGTAGGGATTTCATGTTGGTAGAGAGGTGAAAAAAAACATTCTTTTGTCCTGTTAGGGACTACACGTTTCGGATTTATTTTGTCCCTAACGGGACAAATGCTTACAACATTAATTGATTGCTACCAATATGAAATCCCTACGGGATAAAAATAAAACTCGGGTTATAGGTAACAATTTGTAAAAAAAAAGATTTGATAAGAATTACTCTCATCAAACCTTTTCTATTAAAATAGCTGTAAAAATTTACTCTTTAGACAACATCAATTCTTTGATATATTTTACCGGAGCGCTTCCAAAACTTAGGAATTTCTCATGGAATTTTTTCAGGTTGAATTTATCTCCTTCTTTCTTTTTAAGTTCTTCTCTAAGGTTATAAATTTCAGTATATCCTGTAAAATAAGAACATAATTGTACTTGAGATAAAGTTACACGTCTCCATTTTCCATCAGCTTCTGCTTGTTGCTGGAAAGCTTCTTTGGTCAATAGATCGATTGCAGCTTCTTTTGACATGTTTTTAGTGTGAACGCTAATGTCAAGAATTGTGTTGCAAGTAGCTCTTAAATTCCATTTGTAGTACATCAACCACATTTCGTCAGAATTTTTATAACCGCTTTCTAACATCATTTTCTCAGCATAAACAGCCCATCCTTCAACCATAGCACCATTTCCTAAGATCGATTTAATAATACTTGGCGATTGATTGCTGTAAACTAATTGTGTGTAATGTCCAGGAACTGCTTCGTGAATATTCAGAATCTGAAGGATATAATCGTTGTATTCTCTTAAATAACTTTCAGCATTCTCAGCAGTCCATCCTGTCATACTTCCTACGTTATAGTAGGTATTGGCATTTTTATCATAAGGTCCGGGTGCGGAGATAGATGCTCCTGCAACCCCTGCCATATAAGCTGGTTCTTTACGCACTACAAGTGGTTTCGACGGATCGATGTATAATAAATCTTTTGCTTTTACATACGCTGTTAATTCCGGAATTTGTTTCTCAATTTCAGATTGAAATTTCTCCGGAGTTGTGTGCTGTAAAGAAATTTTATCAATAACTTGTTTGATTAACTCCAGTTTATTTGTTGGTTTTGCTTCGGTTCCTTTGTATTTCGTCCAAAGTTTATCAGCCAAAATAAACATTTTATCGTGTAAGTCTTTTTTGTGGTCGTTTGCTACTTTAAAAATCTCATCAGCAGTATAGCTTGACTGGATATCAAAATTGAATTTTTTAGCATATAATGCAGATCCTAATCTAAAAGAACGTGGCGTTTTGTTCGGTAAGTTTTTTAGCCAGTCAGCGTAATCTGTAATTGCTTTTTTAGCTGTTTTTGCTTTGTCAAGCATTTCTTCTTTCTCAGCTTCGCTTAATTTACTTTGTTTTAAAGCAGTAGCTAAATCCGTATCAAAAACAGATGAACCACCTAAATTTTGAGCTATTGCAAGCTCAGTATGCTCAACAGTTGGATTTTTGATGTTCTTTTTTGCAGCTTCATAATAAGCCGGAACATTGTTCATTTTAGCATTGAAAGCACGCAAACGAACTTCTAATGAATCATATTTTCCGTTTAAAATCTCAGCAAATGATCCGCATACATTGTATTCAGAAGGATTCCACTCAGATGATTTTAATTCTTTTATACTAAAAATAGTAGCTTCAAGCTGATTTTTAATCATTTGAAAATCGGTCTTGTTATTGTCAGACAAATTTTCAATATTGTATTGTTTTAAAGAATCTAATTGTGCGTTGACAAAATCAAGCTGTATTTTTTCTTCGTTAGCATCCGGAATAGATAAAATACTGTCGTATTTATGATATCCAACACCAGAAGCCCAACCCGGATTAATTTTCCATAAAGAGGTTACAAAACCATCTTTGTACTTGTCAAATTTCCCATCTAAAGCTTTATCTTCGTTAGACTTACCACTCTTATTACAGGAAAAAAGAAGCGAAATCGCAAAAATTGAAACAAATAGTTTTTTCATAAGTTAATTTTTTAATGGTTTAAAGATAAAAAAAATGTTCTTTCTGCAAAACTATTTGCTATTTGTAATTAATATTTCAATAAATCTGATAAAACTTCCTCGAAACGATTTTTAGGTAAAAACTGATCTTCTAGTGCTTTTGTAAATGGAATTGGAGAGTCTAAACTTGCTACTCTTTTTACCGGAGCATCCAGAGATTCAAAGCATTCCTCCATAATTAAGGCCGAAATATCACTTGCAATTCCACCAAATAAAGTGTCTTCCTGATAAATAATTACTTTTCCTGTCTTTTTAACCGAAGCAAAAATAGTATCGATATCCAAAGGCTGTAAAGTTCTTAAATCGATTAAATCAGCTTCGATTTCAGGATTATTGGTCAATGTTTCTAATGCCCAATGTACAGCAGCACCAAAAGCAATAATGGTAACTTTATTTCCTTCTTTCAATAAAGCCGCTTTTCCTAACGGAATCGTATAATAATCAACCGGAACATCCTGATAAACGCTGCGATATAATTGTTTATGTTCGAAAAATAAAACGGGATTCGGGTCATTTATCGAAGTATTCAACAAGCCTTTTGCATCATAAGGAAAAGCCGGATAAACGACTTTTAAGCCTGGAGTTTTGGTAAACCAGGCTTCGTTAGTTTGTGAGTGAAATGGCCCGGCCTGAGTTCCGCCGCCGCAAGGCATACGCACGACAACATCAGCTTTTTCGCCCCAGCGATAATGTGATTTTGCGAGTAAATTTACAATTGGATTAAATCCTGTAGAAACAAAATCGGCAAATTGCATTTCGACAATTGCTTTATAACCATTAACGGATAATCCCATTCCGGCAGAAACAACGGCACTTTCGCAAATTGGAGTATTGCGTACACGGCCTTTTCCAAATAACTCTACAAAACCATCTGTAATTTTAAATGCGCCTCCGTATTCAGCAATATCCTGCCCCATAATTACAAGATTATTATGGCGCAACATCGATTGCTCTAAACTGTTCCTGATAGCATCTATAAAACGAACATTTTTTATTTCTTCGGATGGATTAACTTCATCATATTGATATGGTTTGTAAACATCATCTAATTCTCCACTATAAGTTGGTATAATTTCAGGTTCGGCATTTGCAATGGCTAAATTTTCGTCGATTTCCTGTTTGATTTCAGCATGTAACTGCTCGTCAAATTCGGTGGTTAGAACACCAATTCCTGTTAAATAATCTCTGTAATTGCTTACTGGATCTTTGGCAGCCCATTCGTCCATTAATTCCTGCGGAACGTATTTTGTGCCACTCGCCTCTTCGTGACCGCGCATTCTAAAGGTTTTAAATTCTAATAAAACCGGATGCGGATTTTCCTGCATCTGTTCTTTTAGCTGGGATAATTTATTATAAACTTCCAGAATATTGTTTCCATCAATAATATAACTGTCAATACCGTAACCAATTCCTTTATCTGCTAAATTTTCGCAGGCATATTGTTCGTTTGTAGGGGTCGAAAGGCCGTAACCATTATTTTCGATGATAAACATTACAGGCAATTTCCAGACAGCAGCAATATTTAAAGCTTCATGAAAATCCCCTTCGCTTGTAGCGCCTTCTCCTGTAAAAACAGCGGTAACTTTTTTATTGTTCTGAAGTTTATCGGCTAAAGCGATTCCGTCTGCGATCCCTAATTGCGGGCCAAGATGCGAAATCATCCCTATAATTTTATATTCCTGAGTACCAAAGTGAAAGCTTCGATCCCTGCCTTTTGTAAAACCATTTGCTTTTCCTTGCCATTGCGAGAATAATCGGTGTAACGGAATATTTCTGGTGGTAAAAACGCCCAGATTTCGGTGCATTGGCAATACATATTCAGACTCATCTAAAACAGCGGTAACCCCTACTGCAATTGCCTCCTGCCCTATTCCGGAGAACCATTTAGAAACTTTTCCCTGCCGAATCAGGATGAGCATCTTTTCTTCGATCAAACGAGGTTTAAGAATTTTTTTATATAAATCTAATAATTGAGCATCAGTAAGGTTTTGTCTGTAAAAGATCATTTGGTTCTTGGTTTTAGTGTTTCAAATATAGAAAAATATAACAATTTTATTGATTTTTGTTATAATTTTTTAATTTTAATATAACTTTTAAAATTCAAATCTAAAATATTCTCTACCTTTGTGACTAGAAGGTTTACAACGCCTTTTATCCTATTAAATAAAAATGTAAAGTATGCAAAACATTCCTAGTGTAGACTTACGTGATTTCCTTTCGGACGACCCGAAACGTAAACAAAAATTTGTAAATGAAATCGGCAGTGCATTTGAAAACATTGGCTTTGTAGCCCTAAAAGGTCACTTTTTAGATGATCAGTTAGTAGACGAGCTTTATGGCGAAATTAGAAAATTTTTCGCTTTGCCAGTAGAAACTAAGCATAATTATGAGATTCCCGGAATTGGCGGGCAAAGAGGTTATGTATCTTTTGGAAAAGAACATGCTAAAGGACGTAAAGAGGGAGATTTGAAAGAATTCTGGCATTTTGGTCAGTATGTTGATGCATCTTCTAAGTATGCTTCAGAGTATCCTGATAATGTTGAAGTAAAAGAACTACCTCGTTTTAATGTTGTAGGTAAAGAAGCGTATCAAATGCTTGAAAAAACAGGTGTTTACGTATTAAGAGCTTTGGCTTTACATTTAGGTCTAGATGAGTTTTATTTTGACCAATATGCAAAAGAAGGAAACTCTATTTTAAGACCAATTCATTACCCACCAATTACTTCTGAGCCGGAAAACGCTATTCGCGCCGCTGCTCACGGAGATATTAATCTGATTACCCTTTTGATGGGTGCTCAGGGTAAAGGATTACAGGTTCAGAATCACGATGGCGAATGGATTGATGCTATCGCTGAAGACGATCAATTGGTTATTAATGTGGGAGATATGTTGTCAAGACATACGAATAACAAACTAAAATCTACCATTCATCAGGTGGTAAATCCACCAAGAGAATTATGGGGAACTTCACGTTATTCTATTCCGTTTTTTATGCATCCTGTTAGCGATATGCGTCTGGATTGTTTAGAGAACTGTATCGATGTTGAAAATCCTAAAAAATTCGAAGATATTACTGCGGGAGACTATTTGTACGAACGTTTAGTAGATTTGGGATTGATTAAAAAATAAACTTAAATAAATTCCAATATTAAAATTCCAAATTCCAACATTATGATTGGGATTTGGAATTTAATTTTTACAAACTAAAACTATTTAAATTTATTTTTTAGCATAAAAAATTTATGGACTTACAAGATCAATTAAAAAACTTATTCCCGGATCACGTAGAATCAAACGAACCTGAAGAAGTTCAGGAGCAGGATCATGTGCTTTATATTCAAAAAGAGCCTATGATTTGTAAATTCGAAAAGCGAAAAGGAAAAGCCACCACCATTATTGAAGGTTACCAAGGATCTGACGAAGATTTTAAAATTCTGGCCAAAGAAATTAAAACAAAATTAAGTGTTGGCGGAACTTTTAAAGATGCTTCGATTATTATTCAGGGCGATTATCGTGATAAAATAATGGAAATCCTGAAAGCAAAGGGATTTAAAACAAAAAGAGTTGGGGGGTGATAATTTTAGATTATTGATTTTAGATTTTAGATTGAATAAAAAAAATAACCGGAAAGCACGCAAAGAATTATAAATGAAGTTTTTTTTGCAAAAAGGCTAAGAATGCAAAGCTTTGTCTTTTCAATTTTAGGTTGTTGAGATTTGATTTTTTTAAATTATAATTTCAGATATGTAAAACCTTAGAACCTTTGCCGCTTTGCAACTTTGAACCTTAAAGAAAAAAAATCTGTGACAATCTGTTCAATCCGTTAAAACCGTGGGCAAAAAAACATCCCCAAAAGAAAACCTCAGAACCTCAGAACCTTTGAACCTTTGTCACTTTGAACCTTAAAGAAAAAATATGATACAAAATTCAGAATTAATACTTAATCCAGACGGAAGCGTTTATCACTTAAACTTACTTCCGGAGCATATAGCAAACGATATAATTTTTGTTGGAGACCAAAACAGAGTGGAGAAAATTACTCAGTTTTTTGATTCGATTGAATTTTCGACGCAAAAAAGAGAATTTAAAACCCAGACGGGAATTTATAAAGGCAAAAGGATATCTGTAATGTCAACCGGAATTGGTCCTGACAATATTGATATTGTGGTAAACGAATTAGATGCTTTGGTAAACATCGATTTAAAAACACGTCAGCCAAAAGAAGAGCTTACTTCTTTGAATATTATAAGAATTGGAACTTCAGGTTCTTTACAGGCTGATATTCCTGTCGATAGTTTTGTAATGTCAAAATTCGGATTGGGACTGGACAATATGCTTCGCTCCTACCTGATCGATGAAGTTGCTAATGCTGCTATTGAGGATGCTTTTATACATCACACTACTTGGGATATTAAAAAAGGAAGACCTTATGCAATTGCATGTTCTGAAAAATTAGAAAAAATAATTGAATCAGATAAAATATTTAAAGGTATTACTGCAACTGCTGGTGGTTTTTACGGGCCGCAAGGGCGTGTATTGCGTTTGAATATTCAGGACGAAGAATTAAACAGTAAAATGGATAATTTTAGTTTTAATGACGAAAGAATCACTAATTTAGAGATGGAAACGGCTGCGATATATGGACTTTCTGCGCTTTTAGGACATAATGCATTGTCATTGAATGCTATTATTGCCAACCGTGCAACGGGAACTTTTAGTGAAGATCCGTACAAAGCAGTTGATGAATTGATTACATATACGTTGAATAAACTGGCTCAGCAGTAATTAGCGAATTAGTCAATTAGAAAATGAGATAATTTATGGAAGACGCTATTCTTAAATTTGAAAGATTATTGAATGAGAATGTCAATTATTTTCCAACGATAAGCAGTGAGATTTTAGAAGCTAAAATATCTGGAAAATGGTCTAAAAAAGAAATTTTAGGCCATTTGACAGATTCAGCTATTCATAATCTGGTGCGTTTTACAGAAATAAATTATGTAGAAAAACCTTATCAGCACAGGCCATATAACCAAATAGATTTAGTAAATTTAAATCAATATCAAACAATGGATATTGATGAATTGACACAATTGTGGTTTGTGATCAACAAACAGATTATCAGAATTATGAAATCTGTTGATAATGAGGCTTTAGATTATAAAATTGTTTTGAGTGATGGATCGATTATTGATTTAAAATTTCTGATGACTGATTACGTAACTCATTTAGAACACCACATAAACCAAATTAGATAATGGCAGAAACGCATAAAAAGATATTGTTTAAATATTATAGTACTTATCTGGAAGAAATTGTTTCAGAGACCATGTGGGCAGAAATTAAAGATCTGGAGAAGGGATATTTTAAATTAGATAACATCCCATTTTTTGGGCCTTTGATTGCAACTGACGATATTTTTCGTGCAGAATATGATGAAGATGAAAAAACGCTGATACACAGGGAAACAATAGAAAATTCCGGTAATTCGATCGTTCAGGTTTTAATCTTAGAAGAAGGATTTGACAAGGAAATAATCAGAGGAAAATTAAAAGCAATCAATTGTATATCAGAAGGTTTGAATGATACTTTTTTTGCAGTTGAAATTGTCAAAAATGTTGACTATTCGATTGTAAAAAGCTTATTAGATGAATATGAGTCAAATTCGATAATAGAATTTGCAGAACCTTGCCTTTCTGAAAAACACAGAACAGATTTGTTGAAAAATTAGATAATATTTCAATATGATAATTAGATAATTAGAAAAAAACTAAACTTAGAATACGCTTACCAAACTTAAACTTAAACTAAAATGAAAACTGTAAAAATTGTAGGTGTCCCGGAACACTTCAATTTGCCATGGCATTTATGCATCGAAAATGGCGAATTTGAAGCAGAAAACATAGATTTACAATGGAAAAACATTCCTGAAGGAACCGGTAAAATGTGTCAGATGCTTCGTGATGGCGAAGCGGATATTGCCGTAATCTTAACCGAAGGAATTGTAAAAGATATTGTTGCCGGAAATCCAAGTAAAATTGTGCAGGTGTATGTACAATCGCCTTTGATCTGGGGAATTCATGTTGCTGCAAAATCAGATTTTCATACTGTAAAAGATCTTAAGGATAAAAAAGTAGCGATTTCAAGAATAGGTTCAGGATCTCAGTTAATGGCGTATGTGAATGCACATGACAATGGCTGGAAAACGGATAACCTACAATTTGAAATTATCAATACCATCGACGGAGCTGTTGATGCCCTGACAAAAGGAACTGCAGATTACTTTATGTGGGAGCGTTTTATGACCAAACCACTTGTGGATCAGGGAATTTTCAGAAGGGTTGGCGACTGCCCTACTCCATGGCCATCATTTGTGATTACCGTTCGTGATGAATTCTTAAAAAAGAACCCAAAAATTGTCGAGAAAATATTAGAAATAATAAACAAAACAACCCACGATTTTACTCAGATTCCAAATATAGACAAAACATTATCAGAGCTTTTCAATCAAAAAATTGAAGATATTCAGGAATGGCTGAAACTGACTCAATGGTCTCAGAAGAATTTAAGTGAAAAATCATTCATAAAAATTCAAAATCAGTTATTTGATCTGGGAATTATTGATAAAAAAAGTACTTTTGTTGAAACGGTAAAAGCGCTTTAAATACTTGCTTTTTGAATTCTTATGATAAAATTCCCTAAAATTGACTTTCCGCAATTAAAATCCAAACTACAGGTGAAATCTCCCTGGGACAGGATTATTATTATGCTGTTGAGTCTTTTGATTACGATCCCGATTTTTATCATACTGCATCAAAACCTGATCGATTTAGAGTGGGCTTTTAATCTCGATCGTGTATTTATCTTCATATTTGTTTTTGCTGCCATTTTCTTTCTGTTAATGTACCTTCGAACCATAATACTTTTATGTATAGCATTGTATTTATTGGTTTTAATTTACGGAAGTGTTATAGGGAATTATGGTTTTAGCGAAATCTCCGAAGATTATAATTCGATGATTTATACCATGTCTGATAATCCTTTTCCGCAGGATATTATTGTGGCAAAGCTTCTTCCGTTTCCTAATAAATCAAAAATCATCAATGCCATCGAGTATCAGAATCCAAAGGTTCGAAATTTCGCTATAATGGCTACGACAAAGCATTTTAAAGGCATAAAAGGATATTCTGATTACAGAACCATTATTCAGTGTTTTGCTGTGTTTAAAGAGATTAATAGCCGCTGGAATTATGTAAACGATCCCAAAGAAGGCGATTATATTGCTACGGCGAGCGAATCATTAGAATATTTTTCGGGTGATTGTGATGACCATTCTATTTTAATGGCTGCTGCGATTCGATCTATTGGCGGAACTCCAAGGCTAATTCATACTAAAGGACATATTTATCCCGAAATCCTGATTGGTTCTATGATCGATCTGGAAAAGGTCAATTATTTAATCAAGAATGTACTTTTTGTAAAAGAAAGTTACGGTAAAAAGATTCATTATCATATCGATGAACGCGGTCAGGTCTGGATGAACCTTGATTATACTGCCAAATATCCTGGTGGACCATTTATGTACGAAGAAATCTTGGGGGCGTTGACTTTGAAATAGTTTTTTTTGAGGTTCAAAGGGACAAAGTGGCAAAGGTTTAAAGGTTTTCTGTAGAGACGAATATTTTTTGCCCGAAGATTTGGAGGATTGAACGGGTTTGACACGGATTTTTTTTAATTCTAATCGCAAATTTTCGGTATTAAATTCCAAATTTCAGGTTCCTGAAAATCCAAATCTCAGATTTTCTAATAACACCAGTTTTAACGTAGGACGCGTAGCAATGCGTCTTATACCTGACGTAAAGGCACTGCTTTGAGTCTCTACAATGGATACGGGTGATGTGGTAATGCGTTGCGATCTTTGCATTTTATAAAAAATTATATTTATAATTCCTTTGCTCCCGATAGCTATCGCGGGATTGCGGTTAAATTATTTTCTAATCTAAATTCTAAAATCCGCAATCTAAATACTATTTTGTAAGTTTAATTACTTATTAATTTGTAAATATTTGATTTTTAGATTTTTAATTAAAAATAATTTTGTAATTTTCTCTTGTCTAACTTTAATCACAAAATCATGAGAAAATCTAACTTATTTATCTTCGCAATTGCATTATTAGCAGTATTAATGATTTCATGCCATAAAGGTCGCAATAAACTGGTAAACTCTTGGAAAATCACTGCTGTTGAACCTAAAATACCGCTTTCTGATTCTTTAAAAAATGTGATTCTGACTAACGGAACGCTGACTTTTACAGAAGATGGTCACGTAACAGGATATTTACAAAATGAAATAAATAATGGTACTTTTGCATTGACAAAAGGCGGAAAGAGCTTAGTGATAAAAGATGAAACGGGAACCCCATATCCTTGTGAAAGCATTATAACAGATGATCAACTGATATTAGACAGCAAAGAGATGAAAATTACACTCAAAAAAATATAAACTGAGTTTTTATAATTATAAAAACCACTCTGTAATAACTGCAGCGTGGTTTTTTTATTTTAGAGCGAACGTATCATTCTTTGAATGTTTTAAATTGAATCATTTTATTAATTTCTTCTTTTTTTAGTAGAAATAAAACGCAAATTGTATCTTTGCCATCTTAAATAAACGCAGTATTTTATGTGAAAAATAATTTCTTTCAGGCAATTTAAAGAGTAAACGGCAATCGCGGTTACTCTATTTATTCATCTTTATAGAAAGAAATTATGCTTACTCTACAAAACATTTCATATAAACACAACAACAGTGATTTATTGTTTGACAATATTAGTTTTACAGTAAATAATCAGGAAAAAATAGCGCTAATTGGTAATAACGGAGTAGGAAAATCGACCTTGTTAAAAATCATTGCGGGCGAATTACAGCCATCAAACGGAGATTTAAGAGTGAATTCTGAACCTTATTACATTCCGCAAATTTTTGGACAATACAATCATTTTACAATTTCCGAAGCTTTACGCGTTCATGATAAGCTCAATGCTTTTAAAGAAATTCTGGATGGGAATGTTACTGAAGAAAATCTGACTGTCCTAAATGATGACTGGACTATTGAGGAACGTTGCAACAATGCGTTAAAGTATTGGCAATTATCTGATCTGGATTTGACCCAAAAAATTGAAAACTTAAGCGGAGGACAAAAAACAAAAGTTTTCCTGGCGGGTATTTTAATTCACGAACCGGAATTGGTTTTGCTTGATGAACCCAGTAATCATCTTGACAAAGCAACAAGAGAATTGTTGTATCACTTTATTACCTCTACAAACAGTAGTTTAATTATTGTAAGTCATGATCGAAAACTGCTCAATCTTTTAAATATCGTATACGAACTAAGTAAACGCGGGATTACTATTTATGGTGGGAATTACGATTTTTATGCTGAGCAGAAACAAGTTGAAAATAATGCTTTAAACCAGGATTTACAAAGTAAAGAGAAAGCCTTGAAAAAAGCCAAAGAAAAAGAACGTGAAACTCTGGAAAGGCAGCAAAAACTGGATGCAAGAGGCAAAAAGAAACAGGAAAAATCGGGTGTTGCACGTATTATGATGAATACATTGCGTAATAACGCCGAAAATAGTTCTTCGAAACTCAAAAGTGTTCATGTAGAAAAAATAGATGGTATTTCGAAAGAATTACGTGAACTACGCTCTGCCCTGCCCGATATCGATCAGATGAAATTTGGCTTTGATGATTCGGTTTTACACAAAGGCAAGATTCTTTTTAAGGCAAATGCCCTTAACTTTAGCTATAAAGAGGAATTACTTTGGAAGAAAGATTTAAGTGTAGAAATCACAAGCGGAGAAAGAATTGCGCTTAATGGAAAGAACGGATCAGGTAAAACCACCCTTATTAAAATTATATTAGGAAAATTGACCCCAAAGTCGGGAACGGTGTATACTGCAGAGAATAAATCGGTTTATATCGATCAGGATTATTCCCTTATTAATAATAAACTCAAAGTTTACGATCAGGCACAGCAATTTAATGCTTCGGGCTTAGAAGAACATGAGATCAAAATGAGGTTAAATCGCTTTTTATTCGATAAAGAATACTGGGATAAACCTTGTAGTGCTTTAAGTGGAGGCGAAAAAATGCGATTGATGCTTTGTTGCTTAACGATTAAAAACGAATCGCCAGACATCATCATATTAGACGAACCTACAAATAATCTGGATATTCAGAATGTTGAAATCCTTACTGCAGCCATCAATGAATATCAGGGAACACTAATTGTGGTTTCTCATGATGAGTCTTTTCTGGAAGAAATTAATACAGAAAGAACTATTGTACTTTAAAGGCTGTCAATTTTCATGAAACCTTTCAGGATCAGAGAATTTTGAAAGGTTTTTAAACAATAAAAAATAAATTTTACAGCAGGGAAATATCTAGTATTTAAAATTATATTTACAGTGTTTAATTAGTACTTATAATTTAAAAATCGATGAAAAACGCACTAATTCTGGTTTATTTTATGATCACCTGTAATGTCTCAGGGCAAATATATGATGTTGTTGCTGAAGATGATACGCGAAATGGAAATGGTTATTACACTACCTATTCTGTTGCACTGGAAAGAGCTAATGATGTAAAAACGTTGGATATAGAAAAATCAGATGCAAATGATTTTTTAAGAAGTAAAACTTATTTTCCGAATCTGGTCAATTTAAATCTTCATTTTTCTAAAGGTGTTTCTCAATCAAGAGATTTTGAGAATTTTGCCAATTTAGAAACCATTACTATTAGTTACTCCTGGTATCTGAGTTCGCTTCCTTCAAACTTTACAGCACTAAAAGCCTTAAAAAAAGTCTATATCTATAATTGTGGATTATCAGTATTACCAGAACTTTTTTTTTCAAACCCTACCCTACAATCGGTTGGCATTTGCGGAAATAAATTAACTAAATTACCTGTCATTCCTGTAAACAATGAGATACAATACCTTAATATTGGTTACAACGAAATAACACAATTACCTGCAAGTTTCGAAAATTTAAAAAAAATAAAAATTCTTTCTTTGAAAGGTTTACCAATCGAGACTTTTCCTGAAGAAATTCTAAAACTTACTGAACTTGAAAGTTTAGAATTAACCAAAACAAAAATTGCAGTTCTGCCAAAAGAGATTGCCAAACTAAAAAATCTACAGAATTTGTATCTCGTTGGCATGAATTTGAGATCAATTCCATCTGGTTTAAAGAAATCAAAACTAACTAACGTTTGGATCTCTGAAGATGATTTGAGTGAAAAAGAGAAAAATGACATAACCAATTCTTTACCAAAAGAGTGTAAAATTGAATGGACATCTAAAGAAAGCCAACTTTTGGATATAAATGAAAAATGTTTTTGCGAAAGATAAAAACTAGAAAGAACAGCCTTTTAAAGCCTCTGAAGTCTAATAAACTTTAGGGGTTTTTTATTCTAATCACTTTCAAAAATAATTCATTTTTAAATGTTTTTATTTTAAGTAGTTGACTATTAGTAAATAAAAGCTGTTTAAAATTTGCGCAGTCAAATAACTGCATTATATTTGCAGTCAAATAACTGCACAATGGAAATTCGTAGAGATGTATTTCAGGCCATAGCCGACCCTACCCGCAGGGCAATATTAAGTTTAGTTGCGATACAAGCGATGACACCCGGTGTTATAGCAGAAAATTTCGATTCGTCACGACAGACGATTTCAAAACATATTCAGATCCTTACAGAATGTGAATTGCTGAGTCAGCATCAAAATGGTAGGGAAATTTATTATCTCACCAATGCGAAAAAAATGAAAGAAGTAGCAGATTTTATTGAACCTTTTCGCCAAATGTGGGACGATCGATTTAATAAATTAGAAAGTATAATGAAAAACTACAAACCTAAACAATAAACTACTATGGAATTAAAAACAAAAATTAATGCCAAAGATGGTCAGCAGGATCTTGTAATTACAAGAGAATTTGATCTTCCGTTAGAATTGCTTTTCAAAGCGTATACCGAGCCTGAAATTGTAGCGCAATGGATGAGTACAAAAGTACTTAAACTCGAAAATAAGAAATATGGCGGTTATCAGTTTGAGACAAGTGATCCTCGCGGTAATGTTGTGTTTAAAGCCAATGGAGTAATTCATGAATATAGTCCAAATGAGAGAATTACACGAACATTTGAAATGGAGAACTCCCCTTTTGCCGCTCAGCTTGAATTTTTAGATTTCGAATCAGTTTCTGAGGAAACGAGTAAACTGACGATGCATGTTATTTATAAATCAGTCGATCTTAGGGATCAAATGTTAAAATTGCCTTTTGCACAAGGAATTAATATGGCACACAACAAATTACAGGATATCGTAAACCAACTAAAATAAAACATCATGACAAAAAGAAATAAAATTATCTATTGGATTGCTACTCTTTGGCTTGCATTAGGAATGACAGCAACCGGAGTAGTACAATTACTAAAAATGAAAGAAGAAGTAGATATGATGAACGATTTGGGGTATCCACTCTATTTTTTGACCATTCTTGGAATTTGGAAAATATTAGGCGTAATCGCTGTATTAATTCCTAAATTTACTTTACTGAAAGAATGGGCTTACGCAGGATTCTTTTTTGCAATGTCAGGCGCTATTTTTTCTCATTTGGCCTGTGGCGATCCTCTTATAGCTCTTTTTGGGCCAACATTGTTACTTATATTAACAATTGTGTCCTGGTATTTTAGACCTCTGGAAAGAAAACTTATTTCGGTTCAATCATAAAATAAAAGTTATGAAAAATAAATTATCAACAGATCAGCAAGAAGAATTGCTTGCTGTTTTAGAAGCTCGTTTCGAAAAGAATATGCAACGTCATAAAGGTATCGAATGGAATAAAGTACTGGCAAAACTACAAGCCCATCCGGATAAATTATGGTCGCTGGATGAAATGGAAAGAACGGAAGGAGAACCGGATGTAATTGGTTACGATAAAAAAACAGATGAATATATTTTTTATGATTGTGCAGCCGAAAGTCCTAAAGGCCGCAGGAGTATTTGTTACGACCACGAAGCTTTAGAAAAAAGAAAGGAAAACAAACCTGCAGACAGCGCTATAAATATGGCGGACGAAATAGGAATTAAAATCCTTAATGAAGAACAATACAAAGAACTGCAGCGACTGGGTAAATTTGACAGTAAAACCTCGAGCTGGATCGAAACACCTTCTGATATAAGGAAATTAGGTGGCGCTCTTTTCTCTGATCTTCGCTACAATACTGTTTTTGTGTATCATAACGGAGCAGATTCTTATTATGCTGCAAGAGGTTTTCGCGGATCGTTGCGTGTTTAATTCATTTAAAATAAAATGTTATGAATCCTAAAGTTGATTTTTATTTTGATGAAGCCAAAAAATGGCAAAATGAACAAGAAGAATTGCGCGAAATTGCATTAGAATGTCAGTTAACTGAGGAACTAAAATGGGGAACTCCCTGTTATACTCTTCAAAACAATAATATTGTGTTAATACACTCATTCAAAGACTATTGTGCCTTTTTATTTTTTAAGGGCGCTTTGTTAAGCGATACCGATGGGATTTTGATACAGCAATCTAAAAATGTTCAGGCGGCCAGGCAAATCAGATGTACGAATCTTCAGGAAATTAAAGATCAAAAATCTGTTCTAAAAACATACATTTACCAGGCTATTGAGGTTGAAAAAGCGGGTCTAAAAGTGAAGTTAAAGAAAACAAAAGAATTTGAAGTCGCAGAAGAATTTCAAAAGAAATTAGACCAGGATTCAAAATTAGATGCTGCATTCAAAGCTTTAACTCCCGGAAGCCAAAGAGCTTATTTACTGCGTTTTTCGTCTCCAAAACAATCCAAAACCACAGAATCAAGAGTGGAGAAAGCTATTGATCAGATTTTGGAAGGAAAGGGACTGAATGACGATTTTAAAATAAAATAAATATATTAACCCAAATAATCTATAATTAATGATACTAGCCTTCGATACGTACTACTATGACGGAAAAGCAAAGACAGTCTGCCTTGAATTTACAGAATGGAATCAAAGTGACAATTTCAAAATTCACACCGAAATCATCGAGAATGTCGAAGAATATATTCCCGGAGAATTTTATAAAAGAGAATTACCTTGCGTTATGAGTCTGCTGAATAAGATTGATTTAAATAACATTGAAGCCATTATTGTGGATGGTTTTGTGTATTTAGATGATGAAAAGAAATATGGTTTGGGTGGGCGTTTATACGAAAAATTAGATAGTAAAATTCCGATTATTGGTGTTGCAAAAACAAATTTTGCCGCCATCGAAAAACACAAACGTGCTCTTTTGAGAGGTGACAGCAAAAAGCCTTTGTATGTTACGGCTATTGGTATTGCATTAGACGATGCTTTCGAAAAAGTAGCAAGCATGGCCGGAGAATTTAGATTTCCAACCTTGTTAAAAGAACTGGATCGATTGACTAAGGAGTTGTAATAATGTAAAATTAAATAATTGTTTTAATAGTATGATTATAGAATGTTATAAATTATTAAAAGAAATAGAAAAAAGGCCAGCTATGTGGACTGGCGAGGCAGATCTTAAAAGTATAAAAAACTTTGTTTCGGGTTATTATCAAGTGCTTATAGATAATAAAATTGTTCCTGAAAATATCAACGAACCATTTTTTGATTGGGTTGCAGATAAATTAGGCTATTTTGAATCAACTGCAGGATGGGCGAATATGATTTTAGCTTACAGTATAGGGTTTGAACCAGAAAGTATAATTTGGGAAGAAGTATTTAATCATAATATTACCAAAGAACAGCATCTGAGGTCATTACAAATATTTTATGAGCTTGTTGAACAATTCAAAGATGAATTTGAAAGTAATAAAGATTAAATAGTTACTGAATTATGTTTTAATTAATTTATTAAATTTGATATAAACTAAAACAAGTATCATGCAAGATTCAGATAACCAAATAAATGCTCTTTCAAATGATAAAGTACCAAAAGTAACAGGAATTGGAGGCATTTTCTTCTTTTCAGAAAATCAACAGGAAATGAAAGAATGGTATGCCAAAAACTTAGGTTTTGAAGTGAATGAATGGGGGGCGACTTTTGAATCCAGAGATTTTAATAATCCTGAGAAGATAAATTCTGTACAATGGAGTCCTTTCAAGAAAGATGATGAATACTTCTCCCCTTCTAAAAAAGATTTTATGATCAACTATACGGTTCAGAATATTGAAGGTTTTGTCAATCAACTCAAGGAAAATGGCGTAACTTTATTGGGTGAGATTGCAACGTATGATTATGGCAAATTTGTACATATTATGGATGCAGAAGGCAATAAAATAGAGCTTTGGGAACCAATCTAAAATAACGGCACATGGAAGATAATAACTATGATCATTTTCTGAAAAATGTAGCTTCGCCTTTAGATTATTCAGAGGGATTTTATTTGGTATATGTTGAAGTTGCTGTAACGACCGAAGAAATACGTAAAATAATTTCAGGACATGCCAAAATAATGACCGAACTGGAGTTTGGTTATTTATGCGAAGCACATATGCAGGCCATTCCTGAAATTGCGCGCTCTTTGTCGCTAAAAAATCATGCTATGTATCAAATGGTCAGGTTAGTAAGGCTGAGTAAAAGTTCTGATAGTAAGGATGTTTGAAAATTTTCACGTAATCTAAGCCTCTTAAACTGTATGCTTTTTAGTTTTTAAAATTGGGTAAAATATACTTTGCCATAATTTCGAAAGCTTGTTTTGCTTTAAAAGATCCGTAGTTTCCTTGCGTGAAAACAATAGTTAAATTTAAATTTTCTACGATAAAAATATATTGCCCGCCATTACCGGACGCAAAGAGTAAGTTTTCTTGTATATCCTTTGTTTTCAAGATTTCTTTGTACCAATAATAACCATAATTAGCAGGTTGTGGAGATCCTAATTTACTTCTGCTGGATTTCATAAACGAAAAATCAGGAATTGTAATATCACAAAGAGTAGATTCTAAAATCCATTTTTTAGAAATGATCTGTTTATGTTCCCAAACACCTTTGTTTTTTACCAGTTGTCCTATTTTTAGCATATCTATTGGCCTGATGTAGAATGATCCTGCCGTCATACCGTTTCCGCTTGGGTCAATTGTCCATTTATAATGTGAAATTTCAAGAGGATCAAATAAATATTTTTTGGCAAAATCCATTACAGACATATTTGTTGCTTTACGTATTACCCCGCTTAGGATTACCGGATCTATCGACGTATATGCCCATACTTCGCCGGGTTTGTCTTTCATAGGAAGATTCAATGAGTACTCTACCCAGTTTTTGCTTAAACTCATTTCGTTTTCACAATCTTTGGTATCATTAAATTCCTCGCAATCAAAACCTGATTTCATTTCAACTAGATTTTTGATTGTTATGAGTTTTTTTAATTTATCTGTTTTTAGAAATGGGTATTCCGGAAAAAACTCGTAAACTTTCTGGTCTACATTTTTTATAAATCCTTTATCAATCGCTATTCCAACCAGTAAACTTGTTATTGATTTAAAAGACGAGCGGGAATCGTGAAGTGAATCTCTTTTATAACCATTAAAATATTGTTCATACACTACTTGATCATTCCTTGAAATAAGTACGCTATGAATAGCTTTATAGTGATTACCCGAAATAGAATCTGTCATCTGGCGTAAAAGAGAATCGTGGATTTTATTTTCAGTTTGTCCTGATATTCCAAAGATATTTATGAATAGTAAAATATAAAAAAGGCAACTATTTTTCATGTCTACAGGTTTGCTTTTGGTTAAAAAAATAATGCACTAAACTTTAAAAAAAAAAGATATTTAGTCACTAAAGATACTGGTTTTCTTAGGAAATTGCCCCTGTCTTTTTGGTACTTGCGGTAAAAAGTCTTATATTACGGGAAATTAAAATGTCGATTTTAGAGTAAAATTATTGGCAAAAAAAATATTTATGAAACAATTACTTCAGTGGACCATCATAATTCCGGCACTTGCCTGGATTCTTTTTTTTAGCGGACTCGTAGACAACAGCAGCATTTTTCAGGTTATTGCCAGCATACTGCTTATCCTTAGTGTTATGTCAGCCGTTCATCATTCAGAAATAATAGCAGAAAGAGTTGGAGAGCCTTACGGAACCATTATTTTGGCTATCTCTATAACTGTTATCGAAGTTTCGATTATTGTATCTTTGATGCTCTCAGAAGGAACTGAAGCGGCTTCTTTAGCCAGAGATACCGTATATGCTGCTACGATGCTGATTCTAAACGGTATTATTGGTCTTTGTCTTCTAATTGGAGGTTTGAAACACTATGAACAAAATTTTTCTGTTTCTTCTGTAACTATTGCATTGGTTTCACTGGTTTCTATTATAGTATTTACATTGGTCTTCCCTACTTTTACCGAAAGTGTAAAAGGATCTTATTACTCCTTACCACAGCTTGTTTTTGCTTCTATTGCATGTCTTGTTATTTATGGCTCTTTTTTGTTTGCACAAACGAGCAGATACAGGCAATATTTTCTAACGGTTGGCGATGATGAAAACGAAGATGTAGTTGAGCCTATAGCAATCGATAATAAAACCTTTTATACCAGTCTTGTTTTCCTGATAGTAAGCTTGGGAATTGTGGTTCTATTAGCCAAAACACTCTCTCCTACTATCGAAAGTATTATTGTGAGTTATCACCTTCCAAAAAGTTTGGTTGGGGTTGTCATTGCTGCAATAATTTTACTTCCTGAGGCGATTGCTGCTATTATTGCTGCAAGAAAAAACAGGCTGCAAACCAGTATCAATTTAGCTTTAGGTTCTGCTTTAGCAAGTATTGGGTTAACTATTCCGAGTGTAGCAGTAGTTTGTATCATGATGGATATGCCAATTATTCTGGGACTTGATATTAAATCTATAGTTCTGCTGGCTTTATCTGTGTTTACAGTAATGTTATCTTTGAGCAAAGGCAAATCGAACATAGTGTACGGAGTGGTGCTTCTCGTCAACTTATTTGCTTTTATATTTTTGATGATATATCCTTGATTTAATATTTATAAAAAAAGCTATAAAAACTCCATTGTAAAAATGGAGTTTTTTTGTACTAAAAAATTAAAATATTAGTGCGTTTGGTTTTATAAAATCTTCATAAAAATCGATTACATTTACTTCGACAGAATAACAAGTGTAATTAAAAACCCCAAACTAAAAATGAAAAAAACAATTTGTACTGTTACGGCGGCATTGCTAACAGTTTGTGCTTTTGCGCAGGAAATTAAAATTAAAAACGACGAAATAAAACTCGATGACAAGGCAGTAGCTTATATTGAAGGTAAAAAACCGAATCTTCAAATTTTAAGTTTAGACAAGCAGTATTCTGTTAGTGCCGAATTAAAGTTTTTAGAATCTACAGGTAAAAGATGGATGATTCTAAAAAGTGCAAAATCGGGAAAAACGAATGAAGTTGATTATAAGAAGTTTAACCCGTTAAACCAACAAAAAAGTGTTATTGAAGCTTTTATTGATAAAGGTTTTGTAAGTGCAGATGGTTTAAATACTGAAGCTATCGAAAATTTTATAAACGGAGAATCTTCTGGTGTTGGTAATAAAATTAAAGAAGAGGCAAATGCCGCAAATGGAAAGCAGAAAAGAATTGAAGGTTATCAGGTTGCAATAGATGATGCGGGTGTTATCTATAGCGCAATAACTAAAGATCCTAATAATAAAAAAATTGGATATATAAAAATTGTTTCGACAACAGCATTAGGAGTACAGAAATACGAAGTTTATGATTTAGACCAGAATTTGATCGCAACCTGGTACAACATGAGCAGTAAACATCCTGGTTATGATAAGTTTTTGTACGAAGAACTTATCACTTTTGATAATAAAGTATTTAAAATAAAATATGAAAGTTCAGGAGCAAATATACAATATAGAATAAGTGCAGATAAAACTGCCTTAAATATAGTAAATGAGTTAATTGATAATAAATATGTTTTGCAGCATCAGGGAACTGCTCGCTAAAAAATAAACAATAGTTTAAAGTATCTAATAAAAAGAAAGCCTTCAAAATTGATGATTTTGAAGGCTTTCTTTTTTTAGTCGTTATTTATAAGTGTACAAAACTGTTGTTAATAACTCTTACATTAACTTAAATAGATTCATTATTATGATTAAAGATATTTCTTATATTCGCTAGCAATAAATGTTAATTTAAAGGAGAAAATTACCTGTAATTTAAGAATATTGATGCCGTTTTTTAATGTTTTAGGAATAACGCTATTAACCCACCAAAAATAAAATTAATATGAAAAAAGTGAGAATTTGTTTCGCTTCGGTACTCTTTGTTTGTTTGGCTTCAACAACGGCATTTGCTCAATTATCATCTGCAAAAATTGATTCGGTCATGCAAAATGCTTTACAAAAGTTTAAAGTGGCAGGAGCATCAATTGCTATTGTTAAAGATGGAAAAATAATACACTCCAAAGGATATGGCGTTAGTTCTATCGAAACAAAAAAGCCTGTAGACGAATACACTAATTTTCAGATAGCCTCTAATACTAAAGCTTTTACAACCGCTGCGCTTTCTATTTTAGAAGATGAAGGTAAATTGAAATGGACGGATAAAGTAAAAGATTACCTTCCGGAATTTAAAATGTATAATGATTATGTAACAGAGAACTTTAACATACAGGATTTATTAACGCATCGCAGCGGACTTGGATTAGGTGTTGGTGATTTGATGTTTTTTCCTGACGGATCTGACTTTACTGCAAAAGATGTAATGACTAGTTTTCAGTATTTTAAACCTGTTTCAGCTTTCAGAACTCAATTTGATTATGATAATTTATTGTATATAGTTGCAGGTGAGGTAATTGCAAAAGTTAGTGGTATGAGTTATGACCAATTTGTACAACAAAGAATTATTACACCTTTACAGATGAATCGTACTTTTGCCGGAAGTTTATTAAAAGATAAAAGCAATCTTGCTGTTCCCCATTCTTCAACATCCGGAACGATTAAAACTATCGATTTTTACAACATAGCAACGGCAAGTGCTGCAGGAGGTATTTACTCAAATGTTGCTGATATGTCAAAATGGATGATTACACGCTTAAACAAAGGTAAATACGGCGAGGATTTGAAATCGTCGTTGTTCTCTTTAAAAAACCATGACGAAATGTGGCGCATACATACAGTTATGTCTGCAGATCCTAATCCCAGATACAATTCTCATTTTAATGGTTATGGTTTAGGATGGGGAATATCAGATGCGAAAGGAAATCTTAAAATAGAACACACGGGCGGTTTGCCGGGAATGTTGTCTATAGTAACCATGTTTCCTGATTTGAACTTAGGAATTGTTGTTTTAACCAATACGCAAGATGGTGGTGCCGGTCTTTTTATGGCGGTATCAAATACCGTTGCAGATAGTTATTTAGGTTTGGATGATTTTGGCTGGACAGATAAAATGGCAGAATGGATGAATCAGGATAAAAATACAAGTGATGATGTAACTATAAATGCATGGAAAAAGGTAGTTTCGGTAAAAAACACCAAAGTAAAAAATGAAGATTTTATTGGTATTTATGAAGATAGCTGGTTTGGAAAAGCAGAAGTATTTCTAAAAGGCAAGCAATTGTGGATCAAATGTCTGCGTTCGCCAAAATTAAACGGCCCTCTCGCTTTTTATGATGCCAATACATTCGCTGTAAAATGGGAATACCAAGCGATGAATTGTGATGCTTTTGCAACGTTTTCACCTGATGAAAAAGGTAAAGCCCAATCTCTTAAGATGAAAGGAATCTCTCCAAATATTGATTTTAGTTTTGACTTTCAGGATTTAAACTTTAAAAGAGTAGAAAACTAAACCACTCTGCACTGAAAGTGCAGAGGTTTGTTTTACGAGGGACTGAAAGTCCCTCTTTCTATTTCATTCAAGAATGAAATTTGAATTATCATCTCCTTCTTTTCTTCTGTGATGTTCTAGATAATCATTTACCATTTCATCGGTAATATTTCCTGTGCTCCAAACTCCATAGCCACTTGCCCAAAAATGCTGACCCCAATAGCGGGCTTGAAGTTCTGGAAATTCCATTTGCAACTTTCGTGATGTTCTTCCTTTTAAACTTTTCAAAATTGTGCTGACATTCTGCTTTGGCGCATATTCGATATGCATATGCACATGATCTGAACTCACAACTCCTTTTAAAATCTCAATACCTTCTGCTTCACATATTTGTATTAAAAGTTCACGACAACGCTTTTGAACATCGCCTTTCAAAACTTTAAATCTATACTTGGTAACCCAAACAACATGACAGGTTAATCTGCTTACTGTATGCGAACCTTTTCTTATATCTGTACTCATAATCTAAAGATAAAGATTTTTTCGCATTACTAAAGTACTGCAATAAATTGCAGGGTTTTAAACCCGAATCTGAGACCAATAAAAGCTTTTTAAACAAAAAAACTCCATTAGAAATAATGGAGTTTTTTTGTGGTTATTTATATTCCAAAGCTTTCACTTGTTATTCTGCAGCTTCTAATTCTGCATTTGTCCTGCGGATAGATTCCGCATCTTTATAATCCAGCCATTCCTGACCTTTTCTTTTTCGCATCCAGTTATCGTAATATCTAATAATGGCGACGTTAGCAAAGCCTTTCCATAAATTGGATGGTCTTCCCGCCAGGGATCTTAAACTAAGCGAAAAACCAGGCGTAAGGTACTTCATGTAATGCCACCAACCTTCCGGCATATAGAGCATTTCACCATGATTAAGATTAGCGATATAAGGTGTAACTTTTCTAAGTGCGGGAAAACGTTCAAAATCAGGATTATCAAAATCAATATCCTCATTGCATAACCATGAATATGGCAGTCGGTACATATATTTTGTCTCTTTGGGATCTACCAGAACGCATTGTTTTTGACCATCGAAATGCACATGAAAAATATTAGGGAAATCAATATCATAATGCATGAATACCTTGGCATCCTGACCGCCAAAAAACACAAGCGGCATGCTCTTAAGTAACCTTATTCCCAAGCGTGGCCACTGCATATCGGACTTCATAGACGGAACATCTTTCATGAGATTGTATAAAAAGATACGCAGATCTGTTGGACCTTTTTCCAGAATATCAATGTATTCAGACATCGTCATTTCAAAATCCGGTTCATTCACTTTTTTGGTGTAATCGGTTTTACGGCTATCGTATAAAGGCACGGTTTTATCTCCGGCAACTTCTCTGATAAATTCCAGATTCCATTTGGTAAAAGCGGGCCAGTCTTCTATTTGTTTTGTAATTATAACGGGCTTTTGTGGCTTGTAATAATTTTCTATGAATTCTTTTTTGGTAAGTTTTTCAACCCTTTCTATCTGTATATAATGATCAAATGCCATGTGCGATAGGTTTTAAAATTATATGTTGATACAATAAATAAGTTCTATAAATTAATTATTAGGTATAAGCTGATAATGAATATCGTGAATTTTATTATAGGACTTTTCATAGTAAAGATAAACATTCTCCATTAAAACAGTACCCACATTTTTCTTTCGATATAAGGCATTTTATTTCGGTCAATTTTTCTACTAATAACCTGCAAAAATTATCAAACATTGAGATCTTTATAAAACAATATTTTTGAATAAATATTGCTCTTTTATTGTATTTGCTTAAAAAAAACCGTGTAGATAAATAGTTTTTTACAAAACTGTGCGATGAACTTTTGTATAGGTTTTAAACAAAAAAATTAAATGAAATAAGTAAGTAAAATTTCCTGTTTCAAATTCAAAAAAGTTACTAAAATAGTCTTGAAAAAAATATTATATTAGCCACAAAGAAATCTATTTATAACACCAATCTAAGTTGAATATGCTGAAGTAACGGCTGTTATAAACGGATTAGTAAAAGTTTAAATCAAAAACCACTAAAAAGACCAAACAAAATTTCCATTATAAATTAACCAAACTAAACTATGAAGAAAAATACTTACGAAGAACTAACAAACGAAAAATTGATAAAAAAGAGAGATTTATTTAAGGGGGTTTCGATTGGCTTTGCCGTAATTTTTATATTAGCCATTGCTATTGTAGTCTATATTTTTAATGTAAAAGGCTTTAAAAGCGTTTCGATCGCAACATTTATCCCAATTTTTACATTACCTATAACTTTTGTTCCTATTTTGATCAATTTAAGTTTATTGAACAAAGAAATCAAATCCAGAAATCTGTAAAATTTTCTGAGATGATACCAATAAAAAACTCCAAAATCGTAATGTCTTTGGAGTTTTAAAATTTATGCTTCTTTTCCACTTGTCTTTCAAAATCTGAAAAGATTATTCTATTCATGTTATGCTTTATGCCTTTTCTTTATTATTTTACTCCCTATAATATAAAGAGCAATTAGTGCTAGAAAATGTATTAAATAAGACTTAGGTTCGCCGTCGCCGTTTACTACAGAAAAAACACGATTCCATCTTACTTTATTAAGGCCTTTACCATCTTTATCCCAGCTAAACCAAATAAATACCGGTTTACCTATTACGTGATCAAAAGGAACATATCCCCAGAATCTGGCATCTAAAGAGTTCTGACGATTATCTCCCATCATCCAGTAATAATCTTGTTTGAAAGTGTAGGTTGTACTTGCTATACCGTTTATAAGAATTTCATTTCCATTGACTTTCAGTGTGTTTTTTTCATATTCCTGAATAATTCTTTTGTAAAAAGGAAGTGTTTTTAGGTTCAATTGTATGGTTTTCCCTTTTTGAGGAATATAAATAGGACCAAAATTGTCTATGTTCCAACCCAAAGAAAGAATATGAGGAAACACACCTCCATCCTCTCCTTTTGGCGATAAATATTTTTTAACTCCTTTTACAACCGGATTATTGGCTATTGAAGCCGCTTCCTTATCAGTTAAGGTCAGGAAATATTCTCCTGTGTTTGTAAGTGCGAAATCTCCATTTTCATATTTCATACCTTCTCTGGCGCCATATCTGTGTACAAGAGCGTCCTGGCTAATAGGCTGTCCTTTTGTATCTACTAGAAAATTATATTGCGCTTTTGCACTTTCCGGCAGCTTATCTATTTTGCCATTGATGTAGATATTTCCGTCACGAATTTCCAGAGAATCACCGGGCATCCCAACACATCGCTTTACTAAGTTTGTCTTTTTATCAATTGGCTTGTAGTAAGTTCGATCCGGATTAAAGTTGTCCATATCTCGCAGCGTATCGGCAGGCTGATTGAAAACTACAATTTCATTGCGTTTAATTTTTTCTAATGAAGGAAACCTAAAATACGGTAATTGAAACTTGTTCAGTAATGACGTTTCTTTTTTTGCAACATCATCATTAAACAAATAGGATTTCATGCCTGTAAGCGGAATAGAATCATGCACCATAGGCAATGCCACTGTGGTCATAGGAGTTCTTGCTCCAAAATTAATTTTACTAACAAACAAAAAATCTCCGGTATACAATGTTTTTTCTAATGATGAAGACGGAATTGTAAAGGGCTGTATAATGTAAGTATGAACTAGAGTGGCTACAATTATGGCAAATAAAAGAGAACCAATGGTATCTTCTGTATTCGTTTTGGGCTGTAAATCCCTATTCTCAATATAAGTTAGTTTTTCAGAAGTATAATTTAAATAAGTAATATAGAATCCGAAGGTTAATAAAACCAGAACAATATCCAGTGTTGAGCTTTTTCCGAAACTCTTAATAGTTTCTATCCAGACTACAGGGATCATTAATAAATTTATAATAGGAACAAACAGAAGGAAAACCCACCAGCGAGGACGATTTATAATTTTCATTAAAATCACTAAATTGTAAATGGGTATAAATGATTCTAAAGGCTTTCTCCCTGCTTTTGCATATAATTTCCAGGTAGATAATCCATGAATAATCTGCATGATTAAAATAAAAACGAGCCATTGTGATAAATTCATACTTTGAATTTTATTAATTATTTTTCTTTTACTGATATGATATAGGTAGTCTTTTGCTTAATTTGTTACACAATCATGCAATAAAAAGATAAATAAAGTTTTAGCGGTTATTCAGTTTGCTAAAAGTGTCTTATTTAATGAGATGTTTAAAAAAGCAGTCTGAACTTTCTTTTCTAAGCATATTTCAATTGAATAATACTGAACCAATATTTCAAATTCAATCAGAAAAAGTTAAGAAATCGTAGCCGAAATATTTCTTATATTCGCCTAAAGAATATCCGGATTACAATTAGATCAGAAGGAAATTAATTAAACAAAATAATGATAGAGTCCAACCAGTTGCTTTTCTTTTTTAGTGCTTTAGGAGCGTTTAATGGTTTTATACTTTCGATCTATTTTGCTATAAATGCTAAAAAGAAAAACTTTACCAACTATTTTTTATCCTTACTCCTACTCGTTTTAAGTATCAGAATTGTTAAATCTGTATTTTTCTTTTTTAATCCGCACTTGTCTAATATTTTTATTCAAATTGGACTTTCGGCCTGCGTTCTAATTGGCCCGTTTCTTTTTTTATATCTAAAATCATATAAAAAAGACGAAAAAATCAATTGGAAAAAACATGTTATATCGTATTTGGCAGCAATAACCATCTTAGGAATTTTTTATCCATATGTCGAGCATCGCGCCATTTGGAGTAATTGGATTGTATGTGCTATCTATTTGCAATGGTTCATTTACATTGTTTTGTCATTCAAATATCTTCGTCCCATTTTTACGAAAATCAAGGAAAAAGAAAGCCTAAAAAGAATAGATGTTTGGTTTCTTAGTATTTATTTTGGTGTTGCATTTATATGGCTGGCTTACAGTATGGCAGCGTATACTTCTTATATTGTTGGAGCTTTATCCTTTACGTTTATTTTGTATTTGATTGTCCTGCTTTTAATTTTTAAAACAAATAGCGAGTCCACTTTTTTTAATGAAAAAGAGAAATACAAGAACAAAGAAATTGACAAGGAAACTTTGGATCTGATCGATCAGAAACTATCGGTAATAATTGAAAAAGAACTATTTCTTAATCCCAATTTTAGCCTTGACGAAGCGGCAAAAGAACTAAAAGTAACAAAGCATATCCTGTCTCAATATGTCAATGAAGTATTGGGTAGATCCTTCTCAAGCCTTATTAAGGAATACAGAATCGAAAAAGCAAAAAAGTTATTAGAAACCGAAACGAATTATACGATTGAAAATTTAGGTTACGATAGTGGTTTTAATTCAAAATCTGCTTTCTTTACCGCCTTTAAAAAAACAACCGGCCTAACCCCCGCCGAATATCAAAAATCGTACTTAAAATGAGTTTGATATTATAAAATCAGAGTTCTAATTTATAAAGTAAGACCTTTAAAACATTCCTATACTGGAAATTTGCTCTCATTATTAATAACTTAAAATTTTAAAAATGAGAAAAGTGTTTTTGTTTATTTCCGTTATTGTTTTGTCTCTTCATGCTAGTGCACAGGTAAGCGATACTACAAACGATCTGGCTTTGATTGAAAAAACAATCAATTTGTATTTAGAAGGACAAGCTACGGGAGATTCTGTTAAAGTAGGTTTGTCATTTCATGATACCTGGCAATTGAAATATTTTGCTGATGACAAAGTGAATGTTGTAACTAAATCGAAATATATTACAGGCTTCCAAAAACACGACAGACCCAAAAATTGGTCGGCCCGAACTGTATTTGTCGATATAACAAATAATGTGGCTGTTGCAAAAGTAGAAATCAGTACGGCAACACTGTTGTTTGTAGATTATTTTCATTTCATCAAAACAAATCAAGGTTGGCTAATTGTAGATAAAATCTCGGCCCGAACACCCCATAAAACAGTCGAAGTAGCAGCAGCTAAAGCGAAATAATACCTTCCTGTTTTTAAAATTCAAAACCTTATAATTTTTCAGTAAATGAATAAAATAATAATCGTATTACTTGTTCTTGCAGGTTTACAGCCTATACCTACAAATGCACAAAATAAGATCTTGTTTGTAACTTCGAATCAGGATTTTTATGGAAATACTAAAATTCCGACCGCAAATCACTTTGAAGAAATTATCGTTCCTTATGATCTGTTTATAAAAGCCGGATATACAGTTGATTTTATCAGTCCAAAAGGTGGAGCTATTTCTATTGGTTATATTAATACATCAAATAATTTGCAAAAAAAATATTTATACGATGGTTGGTTTATGGATAAATTAGAGCGTACTAAGAACCCCACTGAAATTAAGGTCGACGATTATTCTGCAATTTTTTATAGCGGCGGCGGTGCTGCAATGTTTGGTGTTGCAGAAGATCTTGCGATTCAAAAAATTGCAAAAAGTATTTACGGCAAAAATGGGATTATTGCCACGATTTGCCACGGAACTGCCGGAATTATCAATTTAAAAGACGAGAACAAAAAATCGCTTTATGCGGGAAAAAAAATTACTGGATACCCCGATCTTTTCGAAAATAAAGATGCCGAATATTATAAAGCATTTCCGTTCTCTATAGACAAAGAAATTACACATAATGAGGGGAAATTTGTGTATTCTGATAAAGGCGGAGATGCGTTTTATATTGTTGACGGAAGGTTTGTAACCGGGCAGGATCCCAGTTCGGGTGCTAACGTAGCAAATGAGGTGATTAAAATTTTAAAGTCTAATTCTAAAAGCACTAATACTTTTACATTAAGTGATTTAGAACAAATTACAGAAATATTACTCGACTACATTGAAGGCAAGGCAAACGGACAACCCGAAAGATTGCGCAAGGCTTTTGATCCTAATTTTAGTTTATATACAGTTGCAAAAGATACTTTATGGATACGTTCCGGAGAGCAATATATCTCTAATATAAAAACCGGAGAAAAGACGAACAGAATAGGAAGCATTGTTTCTATTGATATTGAGAAAGATACTGCAATAGCAAAAGCAGAAATCGTAATACCCAATCAGCGTACTTTTACGGATTATTTTTTAATACTTAAATATAAGGGCAACTGGAAAATAGTACATAAAAGCTATTCCTGGAGAGAATTGCCAAAAACAGAAAAGACATAATGTATTAGAAAGTAAAAACGAGAATAACAAAGCTCCTTATTTTTTTTTAAGGAGTTTTTTGATATGAACTTTAAGTCATAACAATCGAATAATTGCCTATGTTTTGTGTTTTGCGGCCTTTCTAATAAATTCTTTCAAAAGAAATGCCATTGAATCGATACACACCACTCGGACTTGCTCCTCCAATCCACAATTCTCCTTTTTTGCTTTTATATATAACCCAAATATGGTTACTTTCTACTCCATTTTCTTTACCGAAATTTTGCACAGATTTACCATCATATCTCCATACACCCGATCCTACGGTCCCAAACCAGACATTTCCTAATTTATCCTCTCCAATAGAAAAAACTTTCTCAAGCGAATTACCTTTGGTGTCCTCTTTTTTTAGTTTTTGCTGTTTTGTGAAGTTACTCACTTTTTTCCCGTCATATTTTAAAACACCAATGCCATTATTGGCAATCCAGAGATTACCTTTGCTGTCTTCCATTATGCTGCGGGCATGCAGATATCCTGTCTGATCATTTAACCCCAAAAGGGCATCATTTATTATTTTAAAACCTGAGCCATTATAACCAATCACAGCGCCATAAGTACCAAACCAAAGCGTTCCGTTTTTACTTCTTACAAAACCTGTTGAAATTGAATAGTGATTTTTCTGTCCCGGTTTTGTTTTAAGAGGCAATTCGCGATAAGAAAGTTCTTTTCCGTCGTACTGATATACGCCCGGATTCCTTTCGACTTTGTTGTAAGCCTCTATTTCATTGCCTTTAAACCAAAGATCATTGTCAGTTAGTTTCCAATCGTTTTTAGAATTATAATTTCTTTCTGTGTATTTAGAGATTTTCTGCCCGTCGTAAGTACTTAAACCTTTTCCACATTCAAACCAAATTACGCCATTTTTATCTTCATAAATATTCCTTACCTGATTGTGGCTTAATCCGTTTTCTGTTGTAAAATATTGGAACTTGCCATTATGAAGCAAACAAACTCCTTCGTTGTAACTCCCAAACCAAATATTCCCTTTACTATCTTCTAAAATTGAATGTATTCCGGAGGTATATTTCAATCTTAAAGCGCCAACTTCACTTTTATTTTTAGCCTGATTGGATTGGTTTTGATTATTACAAGAGATTGTTATAGCAATAAGAAATGTGTAGCAAAGGATCAATACGTATTGGTAATCTAATTTTACTTTCATATTAAAAAAGTGTTTTAACGTTTTTTGAGAACTTAAACTAAGCCTAAAGGTTGAGATCAAGGGATTGTGATAAAATAAAATTAGTTATCAGTATAAGTTGAAATCTTGTATTAAGATTTGATATTGTGAACTGAAATTTTCATAAATTAGATTTGTTTACTTACCATCGTTATTTTCCCGATAAAAGAATAAATATCTGTTTTAAGAGCTTCTGTTATTATCTCATCTTCAATCCAAGTATGTATATTGCCAATATAAGACATGCCTAAATAATTAGCACTTTCCACAAAAGGCATTTCGAATCCTTTTTTTAGCTGTGCATCAGAACCGCAACTTACCATTCCCATTGCTTTTCCTCTTAATTGTCTTCCAATTTCTTTTTCAATTTTTAAACAATCAGTTATTCGGTCAAAGAAATTTTTCATTATTCCGCTCATAGAATACCAATATACTGGGGTTGCAAAAATTATCGTATCATAGTTATCTACTATTTCCTGCATTACAGAAAGAAAATCATCATCTCTGTTTTTAAAATTATAATCGAATCCGCCAATTTGTTTTGATTGCAAGTCTATGATGTCAAAACTAGTTTCATTTTGAATAAAAGAAACGATTTTACTTGTGTTTCCATTACTTCGTGAACTGCCTTGTATTATTACTCCTTTTAAATTCATTTTTATGGTATTTAATTACAAGGGCAAATCTATTTTGTTTAATTCAGTTATCAAATAAGGGGTGAATTTTGCTCTATTTTAATTGATCTCCAAATTTTGACAGTTCCTTAAAAACAGAGGAAAGTTGAATGCCTAAAGGTGTAATTGCGTATTCTGTTTTTTTGGGGAATTGATTAAAATCCTCTTTTTGAATTAATCCGTCTTCGATCATTTCACGCAACTGTTGTGTTAATGCTCTTTTTGAAGCTTCGGGCAGCTCTTTTTGAATATCCCTTAATCTTATATTTGTTTTCAAGAGTTCAGATAATATGGCAGGTTTCCATTTACCAGAAATCACATTCAATGTTTTCTCAATAGAACAATCATTTTTTAATAATGTTTTGCGTTCGTACATTTTTTTAGAGAATAGATACTGTTCTTTAATTTTAGCTCAATTAGTTTTTTATGAGTATTTTAATTAAACGAAAATACGATTAAAAA
This sequence comes from Flavobacterium sp. SLB02, assembly GCF_009664855.1. Taxonomy (GTDB): domain Bacteria; phylum Bacteroidota; class Bacteroidia; order Flavobacteriales; family Flavobacteriaceae; genus Flavobacterium. Next base: position 2,074,986 of record NZ_CP045928.1, on the reverse strand, counting down.
CAAAAAATACAATAAATTTACGTGGTTTGACCTGCATTTTTCAATGATAGGATAATGATTCTGTTTATCTAAAAAGGCAGCTATTTTATAGTAAAAATATTTCTTATATTGGTTTCAAAAAACATCTTATAGTTCAAAGGCTTGTTAAAAGTTGTTTTGATGCTGATGTAAACGAACTAGGGAAATTTATCAGGCAAAACTGCAAAAGATATTAAATGAAAAAAATATTTTTCTTACTCCTATTACTTTTATTTGTTTCATGTAACTCAAACAGAAATTTTTGCGGAACATATAGATCGAATTTTGCACAGCTTGGTTTTTTTGTGACCCAAATAAAATTTAATACCGACAGTACGGTAAAATTTAATAAAGCTGGAGATTTGATGAATGAAGAATTAAAGGGAAAATTTAAAATCTCAAGAAATAACATTGCCTATATAGAGTTTGACAAGCTAAAATATGATTATGCCCTTGATACCTTGTCAATGGGAGAATTACTGGAAAAACCAATTGATACAAACCAGTTTCAAAATATGCCTTTGTATGATTTAAAATTTGAGGATGGAATTCCTTATCATTTAAAATTTAAAATAAAATATAATAAGCTTTTGGTATACAATATCCAAACAGGTAAAATTGTGCGAAGAAGCAAAGGTTCTAAAAACATTGCAAAATTTTATTTAAAGAAAATTGCTAATTAGTAAATGTGAATTTTTATGAAAAGCGATGGTTCTATTTCATCGCATCATTAACAGGCTGGCTGTCTACAAATTGCTCAAAGCTTAGAATTTTACCCTGTTTTAGTTTCCAAATATGAGCTACTCTGGCTTTAAATGATTTGCCTGTTATTTTGTATGTGCCTGTATAGGTGCCAAAAGCAACAACTTTATCATCACTTGCGACGTAATCTTCCGGAGTAAATTTGTAATCAATCCATTCACTTCCCAGCCTGCTAAAAACATTTTTAGTTATATTTTCCAAACCAATATAAGTTCCTGCATAAGGAAAACCTTTCGCTTCTGTCCAGGAAATATTATCTACTATATATTTAGCTAAATTTTTTCCGTTTTCTTCAGAAGTCTTTCCTTCGTATGTGCTTTTTACAATTTCTAGATTTGTCATGTTATTTTTGTTTAAAGAACAGCCTGACAATATAATAAGTATTGTCAGGCTGAATATGACTTTTAATTTTACCATTTCATTTCTCCCGTATTCACTTTGGCACCAATCTGTAAGGCAGTTTCAAAAGTAAGTGTTGGATATTTTGCTTTAATAGTTTTAATTAAATCTTCCGAAGTTTTGTTCGTTTTTAAAGCCTCTTCATAAAACTGGATATAGCTTTTTGTATGTTTTACAGCCAAAATATCAAACGGACTTTGAGAATTAGCGTGAGCAGGAATTACAATTTCCGGATGTAATGCCTCAATTTTATCCAGGACATTGATCCATTGTTTACGGGCATCTGCTGTTTGTGCATCTGCCATCCAAAGATTAAAGGTTGTTCCGAAAACATTGATACCGCCAACAACTGCTTTTATTGATGGTATCCAGACAAATGTTTTTGAAGGAAATTCTTCCAGACCTATAATTTCTAGTTTTTTTCCTTCCAGATCAATATAGTTTCCTTTTAAAACCTGAGGTAAAACAATATTAGAAGTAATGGCTTTTCCCAATCGTTCTCCCCAAACGTCTAATTTTTTCTGTGCGGTGGCTTTAATAGACTCGACTGTTGCAGGCGAAGCATAAGCCGTAACTTCAGGGAAATATTTTTTGAATACTTCCAATCCAAAATAGAAATCTGGATCTGTATGTGAAATATAAATAGTGGTTAGTTTTTTGCCTGATTTTTTAATTTTTTCGGCTACTTTTTCAGCGTCTTCCAGCGTAAACTGTGCATCGATCAAAACGGCATCTGTTTTTCCTGATACTATTACAGAGGCTACACCAAAACTATTTTCTGATGCATTAAATACTTCAAGTTTTAAATTATTGGCTTCAATGGTTTTGAAATTTTGTGCTTGTGATTCCATGTTAGATAAAATTAAAATTGTTAAAATTAGTTTTGATAAAATGTGTTTCATTTTTGGTTAGATTTTAAATTAACACTGCAAAGATGAAACACAATGCTGTCTCGAAACATTAAACTAGTTTAATAAATAAGAGGATTTCTATTTTTTAAGCGCAATTTTTTTTCGAATATTACTCAAAAATACATTTGTAATTCCGAGATAAGCAGCTACTTGAATATTAGACAGTCGTTGTATAAGTTTTGGATATTTTGTAGAGAATTCGATATAACGCTGATCTGCTGTTTTACTTAAATTGTCAATCATTCTTCTCTGTAAAGCGACATGCGTCTTTTGAGTCATGATCCTAAAAAGTTTTTCTATTTGCGGCAAATTCGCGTAAGCATATTCTTTTTCCTTTTTTGCTATTAAAAGTATTTCACTGTCTTCAAGTGATTCAATAAAAAGCTGCGATGGTGTTTCATTGCAAAAACTATCAATATCCGTTATCCACCAATTTTCAACAGCAAAATATAATATCTGCTCAAAACCATTTTGATCAATATGATAAACACGAAACAGTCCTTTGACAACGAAAGCTTCAAATTTGCACACATCTCCTTCTCGCAAGAGAAACTCCCTTTTCCTGATTTCTTTTTTTGCAAATAAATCTACAAATGCTTCTATTTCATCTTGAGAAAGTGAAATGTGTTTCAAGATATTTTCTTTTAGAAGCTCTTTCATTTTTATTGGTTTTTTCTTCATTTGGCTGTGGAATATTTCCATAACGAAATTACGAAATATCATCGGCAGTACGGCAGTGACTGACAATATATTGTATAGATGGACTGGTAGCTCTTATTCAAGTACAGGGCTGCTTTGTTATTCTTAAAGAACTATGATTTTTGTGTAATTTTAAGTTTGTGACTCAGACCCCATTCTGTTAAGGCTGAAATTATTTTCCCCAAGCTCTGTGCATATTCTGTGGGAACATATTCTACAATTACCGGCTTTAAATCTGCATGTACAACCCTTGTAACCAGCCCGTTTATTTCCAAATCTTTCAATTCATTAGAAAGCACTCTTGCTGAAATTCCATTTATGGTACGCTGGATTTCATTAAATCTAACATAACCGCTCACAAGAGCGATGATTATTCTTAATTTCCATTTGCCTCCTACAACATATAACGCATCTTCTATTGCTGCTATATTCCTTAAGCACTGTACCTCTGTATACATTACTTTTTGACCTTCTTTTGCTATCATAATTACTGATTAATCACTAGTACTAACCTAAAAGTTACTACTAACCTATTCATTACTACTAACTATTTGTTAGCGAATATACATACATTTGCTGAATAGAATTAATAATTATTTAAAAAACTATAATCATGAAAAAAGTATTGCACGTTAAATCAAGTCCTCGAATGGATATATCTATCACTAGGAAATTAGGAAATGCTATCGTAGATAAAATTATCGAAACCTACCCAGGAAGCGACGTAAAAGAATATGACCTTATCAAAAATCCTTTTCCACACTTGAGCGAAGATCTTATAAACGCATTTTACACTCCAATAGAAAATCGTACTCCACAACAGGCGGCCGCTTCTAAATTTTCAGACGATGCCATTGCAGCACTTGTAGAATCTGACATTATTGTGATTGAGTCGCCTATGTTTAATTTTACTATTACATCCAACTTAAAAACTTATTTGGATCATATCACCAGAGTTAATGTTACATTTCAATATACTCCGACCGGTCCGGAAGGCTTGGTGCATGGTAAAAAAGTATATATCGCTTTCTCATCAGGCTGGATATACAATCAGAACGCTCCTGAAATTCCAGAATTCAACATACCTTACCTTGATAAAGATTTTAACGTGCCTTTGCTTAAATCAAGTTTGGCTTTTCTTGGACTGACTGACTTTACAGCTTTCCGTGCCGATGGTGCTCAATTAGAAGGCATTAAGGAGGCAGCAATACAAAGAGCTTTTGATAGTATTGAAATAGCATAACCTACTATAAATAAATTATGTAAACCTCATGGATATTCACAATCTTTGAGGTTTTTTAAATAATTTTCATTTAGACTTTTGATAATAAGTGGATAAACAAGTAATTGATAATTGTAAATTATATTAAAAATTATGGGAATAGGAATAAACAGTTTCGCATCAGGAACCATTGAAAGTGCTTCTGACGGACATATATACTTGAAAATTATTAACTCGAATAGAACAAGCGGATTAAGCAGGTCTATTGACTTTTGGCATTGGCGAAACATCATAGATAAAAAGCACTGGCTTTATTTGTCTTTTCTTGGAGTGTTAGGGACAGCAATCCGAAACTTAGTACCAAATGTAACGTTTTACGAAAATATAAAATAAAATATTTGGTAAAATTGAGATATCATAAAAAGGTTTCTAAGTTTTACCTTAAGTTAGGCTTTAAACGCCGATATTTTCAGTTAAAATACAATTTCAAAAAACCGATATTAGCTGATTATCTTTTTCGCAAGCTCTTTCTTTAATGAATTTTTAGTGGCTTTATCTATAAATTTCTGCGGTAATCTTTGAACCAGCTGAGCTAATCTATAGATTGAATTAATTCTTGAATTTTGATTCTGCTTTTCCAGGATTTGATATGCAATTCTCTTTTGTGTGCAATCTCTTTGGTTTCATACTTTTCAGTATAAACAACTTTCCAATCGTTTGTATTTCCTGTAAAACCTTTGCTTTTTTGATTATGGCGAATAAGTCTTTTTACTGCTCCTCAGTTTTTCGTGTTGATCCATCCGTTTTCGTGTTGATCCTAAATAAGATGTAAACAATAAAATTCATGAAGGTATAAAAATAAAAAAACTCCAAAATCAATATGACTTTGGAGTTTTTGGAATTTTGTGGGCTGTCAGGGATCACAGTCGAACACTTAATACCTGTATTGACATTTTTTGAAAATATAAAATGAAGTATTAATAGGATAAGGAGGATGTCAACATTTTGCTTCTAACTTGCAGATTACCGATCATAGAGTACTGAGTTCTCTGCTAATAGAGAATTTATCGGTTAAAATGAAGCATCAATTAAATCTCTGCGATTACGGTTAGAGGCTGTAGGCAAAAATCTATTTAAAAGCTGTTAAATTTTTTTTGTTCATTTTCCTCACCATCTGGAACATAAGTTTTCATTATTCGATATGCATTATTATCTTCTTGTCCAGGGTATTTTAAACCAAAACTTGACCAGCCTGAATTCCAAATTAATATTAATTCCTTCCAATATGGAATATCTTTATTTTTGTCAAACTTATAATCTTCATCAAAAATTGTTTGCACTTCATTAATTAACTCAGGATAATAACATTTATCTTCTTCATCGTAAATATTTTCTTGAATATCTAAATGCTCTTGAAGTTCGTTTAGCAAGTAACTTCTTAAATTCCACCCATAGACAATAATATCAGAACCCCAAATTGACAAGACTGGATTAAATTGTAAATTAGGCTCACTAATTACAAATCTATTCCCTCGAATTGGGATTAATTTAGGAGTTTTTTGATGCCAACTTGTAAAAATGTTTTTTATTTCTATTTCAGATTTTGGTCTTTTTCCCCAAGATTTTAGCCAAACCCTATTTGTCCCAATAACATCTTGATATATTGTTTCGAATGACCATTTTATAATTTCTCTAATTTCCTTTTCATCATTTAACCAATTATAAAAAAATGGTCTTTCTTCAACCATAGTCTTTGAATTTTCATCAAATGTTTCGGAATATTCAATTTTTTCTTTCCTATCAATTGTATGTAAAACCTTCAAAAATTCCCGATATTCAAATGTGAATTCAACAGAATATTTAATTTCTATTTCATCAATTTCATCTTTAGAAAGTCCAATCCATTTTGCACCATAAATCCAATCTTCACAAACAAAATCATTTGATGAAGTTTTTGGATCAATACTCCAAAATAATTCTGTTCTTTCTTTTATCCAATATAAAAATTCAGTAATATTTTCTGGAATATTCATAGTATTTTTTTATTTGGCTTGTTTCCAGATATTAAAAAAGCTTACAGTTTAACCCAACAACTACGAGGTATTTACAACAATCATAACAATAAACATATTGCGATGACCAAACTGGCACATTGGTACAGGAATGTAGAGGACTCAGGGTTTAAAAATTTTAATATCCTTTTAAATACTATAACGGTTAATTACCAATCAATCTTAAACTATTTTGATAATAGAAGTACTAATGCTTCTGCTGAATCATTCAATGCTAAAGTAAAAGCATTCAGAAGTCAATTTAGAGGTGTGCGTAAAGTAGATTTCTTCTTATTCAGATTATTTAATCTTTTTGCCTAATCCCCAAGATTTGCGTTTGATCCTTTTTTTCGTGTAATTTTAGTTCAAAATTTTTGCTAACTTATGTATATGCGTTACTTAATAATGTACAAGTTTTTTACAATAATACAGAAAAACAGAATACTACGATTGATTCTTTTGATAAAGTGAAATTTATTTTAGAGAGGATGAAAAATTAAGCTAAGCAAATTGTAAAGTATATTACCAAAAACAACGCCATTGGAATACAATGGCGTTATTTGTCTTTCTGTGGACTGTCAGGGAATACAATCGAACACCTGATCTCAGTTTTGACATTTTTGATAACTTAAAATAGTTTTATTAAAAGTTAATATTCCATTTATGTAAAAAAATGAAATTACTTTTCAGAGTGGTTTGCTTTTTTTTATATACTATCAAATCTAAATAGTTCCAAAAGCTATACGCTTTCTATTTTTTGTATTTTTATTCCCAAAATAAATTTTTAATATGCGATTCTACATTAATACAGAACATTTGAGGAATGAAATTGAATATCCTCAACGATATAAGTTTGAAAATCTTATCAAAAGCTCTGTTATTGTATTTCTTATCATTCTACTATTTCTTTTAATGTTTAAACCATTTGGAGTTTATGATCCGGAACTGAGAATGCATTATTTCTTTATTTGTTTTTTACATGCTTTAGCTCCGGCAATAATTTTATTTGTTTATTTTGGAGTATTGAATTATTTTAGAAAAACGAAGAATCAAACTAAATGGACTTTGCTTGAAGAATTCATTCAAATTGGAGCGCTATTAGTTTTAATTGGTACAGCAAGTTTCTTGATGCGAGATTTACTTTATAGCAATCCAGACAACTGGTCATGGAATTATTTCTTTGAAGAAATCAGAAATTGTTTTGTTGCGGGAATATTTTTCTATTTTTTTCTACGATTATCCAGTTTCTATTTTGAGTCAAAAAAAGGATCGCCATTTGTTCTGCAATTTACCCCGCTGGCAGTTAAACCCGAAAAAACAGTTTTAAAATCTAATCTTTTTATCACCACACAGGTAAAACAAGATGATTTTTTACTGGATATGGACCAATTACTGTTTGCAAAAGCAGATGGCAATTACATTGAGTTAACAAAATCGAATGGCCATCAAATTACTACAGAAGTAAAAAGAATTTCTTTGACTCAATTTGAAACTCAAATAACAGATTACCCGCACTTATTTAGATGCCACAGAACCTATTTAGTAAATATGTATAAGATCAAACAAGTAGCAGGAAACTCCCAGGGTTATGTATTATCATTTAAAGAAACAGACATAAAAATACCTGTTTCAAGAAAGCAAATCGATAACTTTAATAGCTGTTATCAGCAGCTTCAAAATAAAAACATTGCCTAAGCTTGTTGCTTATCACAAAAGCTAGTTGCTGGTAACAACCCTTGCTCTGGCTGTATTTTCTTGTTGTACGTTTGCCATAAATAACGCAAAACCTATTTATTATGCCAACTGCAACAGCTGTTTCAAATGAAGATTCTGGCTCTTTAAACAAATTATTATATATAGATAATATCAAAGTTTTACTGACAATTTTAGTGGTACTTCATCACACTTTGATTGCTTACAGTTCTTCGGAAGGCTGGTATTATAATGAACCAAGCAGCTTTTTAGGTGCACGTGCTGTTATGACAATGTTTGTTAGTATCAATCAGTCTTTTTTTATGGGGTATTTTTTTCTATTGGCAGCCTATTTTACCGGTTCTTCGTATTCCAGAAAAGGAGCTTCAAAATTTATTAAAGACCGATTAACGAGATTAGGAATTCCTATAGTATTCTATTCTTTTATCCTTACACCATTCATGTGTTATCTGGTCTATTATTTCACAAAAATTCATATCACTTATTTTGAATATCTAAGCGGTTACGATAGTTGGATTGACTTAGGAGTTACATGGTTTGTGGCGGCACTTTTGCTTTTTACATTACTTTATGCAACAGTAAAAAAAATATTCAAAATTAACTTTGACAAACCTGTGGCAGCACCTAACACGCGTGCTATATTATTATTTGCATTAACATTAGGAATTATTAGTTTCTTGGTTAGAATTATATTTCCTGTTGGATGGGTTCTTGAACCAGTTGGATTTCAACTTGGGCATTTTTCACAATATATTGCACTATTCATTATCGGATTACTGGCTTCAAAAAACAATTGGTTCGATCAACTTTCAGAAAAAACAGGCAGACAGCTGAAAAGATCGGCAATGTTGTGTTTATTGTTTTTTCCATTATTTTTTGTCATTAGTTTCAAGCTAAACACACCCTCTTCATGGTTTTGCGGAGGTCTTCATTGGCAGGCATTATTATATGCAGTTTGGGAACAATGGATCGGTATATCGATAATAACAGCATTATTAATTAAAGGAAAAAGAAACTGGAATATTTCTTCAAAACTACTTACTAAAGTATCACGCTGTAGTTTTGCAGTTTACATTTTTCATCCGTTTGTAATTGTAGTACTTACATTAGCGGTAAGAAGCTGGTCTATTGATCCTTCAATAAAACTTCTAGCTATTGCTCCGTTAATAGTGCTAAGTAGTTTTGTACTTGGATCACTTATTTTATTAATTCCAGGAATAAAGAAAATCATTTAGTATTTTATTTTAAATCAAGGGACTAAAATCTTTCGCTGCAATAAATCATTCCTTCGGGATTTTATAAAGATTTCCGGTAAAACAAAATGAGTATCAGTTTTTATACATTTTAATTTTAACCTAAACATTTTAAAATAAGTGATCGTAAACGTTCTTCATGCTCCTCTCCCCAATTCCCAATAGCTGCAATTACAGGAATTAGTGTTTTTCCAAAATCTGTCAGGCTATACTCGACTTTAGGAGGTACAACAGGGTAAATAATTTTTGAAACAAGTTCATGTTCCTCTAATTCCTTCAGCTGAATATTTAAAACCCTGCGTGATGCATCTGGTATTTTACGCTGCAATTCACTTGGCCTTTTATGGCCTTCACTAATAAACCAAAGCAAACGTATCTTCCATTTTCCGTAGAGCACTTCACCTATTAGATCAAGTCCGCAGTTTAAGTTCGGTATTGTTTTTCTCTCATACATACTACAAAATTAACCTATCTGCCAATTCCTGCAATAGGGGAAAAATTTATCCCTATATGAATCGTAACTCCTTAATTGTAAGAATCTTACATGCTTCAGAAATTTGTACCTAACAATTTCAAAACGAATATACGATGGATTATCAAAACGAATTATCAGGGAAGATTGCCTTAGTAACAGGAGGCACAAAAGGAGCCGGAAGAGCAATTGCAGAAAGACTGCTAAAAGCTGGAGCAACGGTTATTATCACTGCAAGAAACGCACCGGAAAAAGAAAATAGCAAGCTGCATTTCATTCCGTCCGACTTAAGTAAAGCAGAAGGAACACAAAAAGTTGTCAGCGAAGTGCTGTCGGCTTACGGAAGGCTTGACATTTTGGTAAACAATCTTGGTTCTTCAACAACACCTGCCGGTGGCTTTACTGCATTATCTGATGAAGATTGGGAATCGACCCTACAGGCTAATTTGCTTGCTCCGGTTCGACTAGACAGGGGATTTTTACCTCAAATGATAGATCGAAAAAACGGAGTTATTATTCATATAGCTTCTATCCAGGGAATACTGCCGCTGTATGACTCCACTTTGCCCTATGCGGCTGCAAAAGCAGGATTAAGAAATTATAGTAAAAGTTTATCGAATGAAGTTTCGCCTAAAGGCGTTCGGGTGCTGACTGTTTCTCCTGGATGGATCAATACAGGAGCATCGAAAGCTTGGTTGGCTGAGATTGCAAGAAACGCCAATAGCACTGTAGAAGAAGCACAGCAAGGTGTAATGGATGCATTGGGTGGAATACCATACGGCAGACCTGCTGAGCCGGAAGAAGTAGCTGAATTGGTTGGTTTTCTAGTCTCTCCTAGAGCCAGTTATTTATCAGGAACCGAATATGTAATCGATGGCGGTACTGTACCAACAATTTAATAATCTTTAAAAATAATCACAATGAACGTACCAAAAGTATTAACTGACTTGATTAAAGCACAGAACGAATTTGACGCCGTGACGTATGCCAATTTGTTTTCAGAAACTGCCGTAGTGTTTGACGAAGGTAAAACGCATAACGGAAGACTTGAAATAGAGCGTTGGATCGATCACTCAAACAAGAACTACCAATCAGTGATGGAACCACTAGAATATACCGAAAACGGTACAACAAGCATCTTAACTGCAGCATGTTCAGGAACATTTCCAGGAAGTCCTATCACGCTAAAATTTCACTTTGATATTGTTGATGGGCAAATTCAGCATCTAAAAGTAACAGATTAAACATAAAGAGAGTGCGACTGTTTACTATAAGTTATTTAAACGACAACGCCATTGGAATCCAATGGCGTTGTTTGTCTTTGTGTGGGCGATGAGGGGTTCGAACCCCCGACCCCCTCGGTGTAAACGAGGTGCTCTGAACCAGCTGAGCTAATCGCCCTATTTTATTAGGCTGCTATCGTTTGTGATTGCGAGTGCAAATATACAGCTAGAATTTGTATTTGCAAGTGTTTTTAGAAAAAAAAGTGAAATATTTTTGTATCCTATTATTTTTCAGACGTATGCAATTTACAATTCTAATTAAAAGATCAAATTTTTACATTTAAACCAAATAAAAAACTCCAAAACTATATTGATTCTGGAGTTTTACTTGACTATTTGATCAATTATTAATTCGTTTTCTCAATCAATTCAATAATTTTTAGCGCAACACCACTTGACGATTGAAAATTTTGTCCTGTAATAATTCGACCATCTTGTTCTACAAACGATTCGTTTCTTTTTGAGAATTTAAACTCTCCTCCCCTTTCTTCTATGGCTTTTTGAATTAAAAACGGAAAGTGTTTAAAATACTCGCCATCTTGTTTTTCAAAAGAGTCCGGATAACCGCTTATTTTTTTTCCATCTACTAAAAATTTGCCATTTTTCGTTTTCAGGTTTACAATACCTGCTGTTCCGTGACAGACTGAAGAAATAATCCCTTTATTATCTTCGTATATCTGCATCGCAATGCGTTGAATATCGAGGTTTTCAGGAACTTCAAACATTACGCTTCCGCCTCCAATATAATGGACTGCTTTATAAATTTTATAATCAATTTCTTTAGGGTTTAGCGTATTTTTTAGGGCGTATATAAGATCCTGATTGTATAAATATTCTTTTTGTAAATCATCAGAGGTATTGATGTACGCCAAAGGAATATCGCCACCCTTTGGACTCACAAAATCAACAGTATAACCGGATTTTACAAACGTGTCGTAAGCGTTTACGATTTCGGCAAAGCTATTTCCTGTTGCAATGGTAGAATTTCCGTAATAATGCGCATTAGAAACAATAAATAATATCTTTTTCCCTGATTTATTACTGGCTTTGCTGCTCGCTGCTTTGCTAATTATTTTCCATTCTCCCTGAATTTTTTTCAGCAAGAACATATCCATAAATTCTTGTTTTTTTTCAGGAATAAGAATTTCAGCCTTTGCAATAGCAATATCATTATAAAATTGAATTGATATAATTTTTCCTATACGACCGTTAAATTCTCCTTTCTTACCTTTTTGAAACCAATTGACATATTCTGAAATTGGGACTATCCATAGCGGTTTATCTTTGTGGCTCAGAAAAAGATTTGCCTCAGGATAAAAAGCCTTGCTAATACTTTCAGGATTGTTATAAGAGGTGCCTTCGATATAGTTTTGAATACAATTTTTAATCAGGGATTGTTCTGATTGCGAAAAAGACAAATTGGATAGTAATGTAAATAAGATTGCGAAAAATATTCTTTTCATAAACATTGGATTTTAATGGTTTAAAAATGTTTTTCAAAATTATATTGATTCACTTTTAAATCATTCCAAGTTTATGATATAGCAGTCCAGATGTATATTTTAGGAGTAGAAATTAGCTTTTTTGGTAATTTGAAGGCGTAGTTCCCGTGATTTTTTTGAATGAACTGTAAAATGTACTCGTAGAATTAAACCCGGATTCAAAACCAACAGCGTCAATTTTGAACTGAGTACTTTCTTTCAATAAACGTTTTGCTTCATCAATTCGGTATTCATTGATGAATTGTGTGAAACTTTTATTCAAATTGTCATTAATAAACTGTGATAACAATTGAGGGCGAATATTTAATTCTTTTGCTAAAATGGATAAAGTAAGTTCAGGATTGGTATAAATTTTTCTCGTTTCAAAAAGCGTATTAATTTGTTCCTGAATTTCTTTTACTACATTTTCATCTATTTTGTTAATGTATTTTTCTTTATTATTCGACGAAATCAATGTTTTGTTTTTTATGTAATAAAGCAAAAGGAATGAAATATAAAAACTAAACGAAAAAGCCAAAGATCCCGAAATATAAGAGGTGTATTTAGCTAAAGTATACGAAAGCCAAATAGCAAAAACGCCAATAATAACAGATAATATCCAGGTTTCATGATAGCTAATTTGGTTTCGATTATTTAGTAACTTTTTAAAAATTTGCCTACTTTCATAAATAGACAGAACAATAAAAATAAACCATTGAATATTTATAAAATAATAAATTATTCCTCTCCACAGAGTTGGGTTTTCTTTGTACGGAAAGATAATACCAAAAACGCTTATAATTACAACCATCAAAACTAGACTGTATTTTGCAAAAGAATAATTGAGATTTTGCAAAATCGATCTCACATAAAAATACAACAGAGGTCCAATTAAAAAACAAGCTGACAAGCCTATTTGTAAATAAGTTCTTGATAATTGCGGATTAAAATTATAAAACACAGATTTTCCAATTCTAACGCTTAAAGACAATAACAAAAGCCCTAGAAACAAATCAGATTTAGCTTTGTTTTGTTTGAAAAATAAAAAATAAAAACTCAAAACAACGCTATTAAAAACACCTAGAGCACTTAGAAAAAATAATATTTGATTATTAATATTCATTATTGGAGAAAAATACTTTTTTTTGGAATTGTTTGCTGTTAACTTAAAATACTCACTAAGAATGGTCTTTCAAGTTTTTATACAATACTACATAAAAATATCAATACCGTAATTAAGTTTTTTATAAATAGAATGTTATTTTTCCCGTTAAAAGAAAGAATAGATTTCTACTGCTTTAGATTAGAAGACATAATGCATAAAAAAAAACTCCAAAATCAAGTGACTTTGGAGTTTTTGGAATTTTGTGGGCGATGAGGGGTTCGAACCCCCGACCCCCTCGGTGTAAACGAGGTGCTCTGAACCAGCTGAGCTAATCGCCCTATTTTACTAGGTTGCTATCGTTTGTGATTGCCATGCAAATTTACAGCTAGATTTTATATTTACAACTATAAAATTTAAAAAAATTGATTTTATTTTAACCTTTATTTTTATTAATCTATTATTCAGTTCATTAAAATCGAAAGAAAAAATGTTTTTTTTTAGCTTTTAGTTAAAAACACAAATCCACAAGCCTAATTTATAATATTGTTTTGTGTTCACTTGCTATAATCCTATATTTGCGTACCTTAATCGTATACTCAAATGGCAAGATTTAAAGAAAATGATTTACCAAAATCAAAAATTACCGCTACTTCACTTAACAAAGCAACCATAATATTCAAATACGCTGGAAAACACCAATGGAAATTTTATGTCGGATTGGTTTTCTTGTTACTTACAGGAGCCACTGCCCTCGCCTTTCCTAAATTAATGGGAATGTTGATTGATTGTGTCAAAAACAAAAATAACGATCAGGCCAATCAAATCGCATTAGGATTAATTGTAATCCTGTTTCTGCAGTCGTTTTGCTCTTTCTTCAGATTATCATTATTCGTCAACTTCACCGAAAACACATTAGCAAACCTGCGTTTGTCTTTATACACCAATTTGGTAAAACTGCCAATGACATTCTTTTCTCAAAAAAGAGTTGGAGAACTAAACAGCCGTATTAGTGCAGATATTACTCAGATACAAGATACCTTAACATCAACAATTGCGGAGTTTTTACGTCAGTTTATACTAATTATTGGTGGAGTTATTTTATTGGCGACAGAAAGCTTTAAATTGACTTTATTAATGTTGGCCGTAGTTCCACTCGTAGCTGTTGCTGCTGTAATCTTTGGTCGTTTTATTAGAAAATATTCTAAACAAGTACAAGATCAGGTGGCAGAAAGCCAGGTAATTGTCGAAGAAACAATGCAGGGAATTAGTATCGTAAAAGCTTTTGCCAATGAATGGTACGAAGTTGCCCGTTACAAAGGAAAAATAAGCGAAGTGGTAAAACTGGCTATCAAAGGCGGTAAATATCGTGGTTATTTTGCATCCTTTATCATTTTCTGTTTGTTTGGCGCTATCGTAGCTGTAGTTTGGTATGGTGTACGTTTAAGTATTGCCGGCGAAATGAGCGTGGGTCAATTGATCTCATTTGTATTGTATTCTACATTTGTTGGCGCTTCTTTTGGAGGAATTGCCGAGTTATATGCGCAAATTCAAAAAGCTATTGGAGCTACCGAAAGAGTTTTTGAATTATTAGAAGAAACTCCGGAGAAGATCAATGCTACACAAAACGCAGCTCCATTAGAAAAAATAAAAGGAAATGTTTCTTTCAAAAATGTTGCTTTTAGTTATCCTTCAAGAAAAGAAGTACAAGTTTTAAAAGATGTAAACTTTAGTGCTGAATTCGGACAGAAAATTGCCATTGTTGGGCCAAGTGGAGCAGGAAAATCGACGATATCTTCTTTATTATTGCGTTTTTACGATATTGAGTCAGGAGAAATTACAGTTGATGGAAAAAATATCTATGATTATGATTTAGAAAACCTTCGTGGCAACATGAGTATTGTACCTCAGGATGTTATTTTATTTGGCGGAACCATAAAAGAAAATATTGCCTACGGAAAACCAGATGCAACTGACGATGAGATTATGCTTGCTGCAAAACAAGCCAATGCGTTGAATTTTGTTGAAGGTTTTCCAGAGAAATTTGAAACTGTCGTAGGAGAACGCGGCGTAAAATTATCAGGAGGTCAGCGTCAGCGTATTGCTATTGCCAGAGCATTGCTTAAAAACCCGAGTATTTTAATTTTAGACGAAGCGACATCATCTTTAGATAGTGAAAGTGAAAAATTAGTTCAGGAAGCGTTAGAAGTATTGATGGAAGGAAGAACAAGTATTATTATTGCTCACCGTTTGTCGACTATTAGAAATGCTGATAAAATTTTAGTTTTGGATAATGGAAAAATAACCGAAGAAGGTACGCATCAGGAATTAATAAATCTTGAAAATGGTACTTATAAAAACCTAAGTAACCTTCAGTTTAGCAACTATTAATAAACTAAAAAGCCTATAATTAATTTTAAATACAACTAAATGCCACATTTAAGACTCGCCCTAATTTTATTATTTATTATCCTAAACACTATAACTGTTCTTGCACAAGAAAAACCTTTTAATGTTGTAAATATCACTCCTGACGGAACTAAATACATCAAATTTGGAATGAATCTTCAGGTTTGGGGAAGATATTCAGAATTGAATCCTAATAGCAAAATTGGAACTACAGAAGTCAATGACGCCTATGATATTGTAATTAGACGTCTGCGCCTGCAAGCCATGGGAATGCTTACGGATAATATCTTTTTCCATCTTCAATTGGGTCAGAATAATATCAATTTTACCCAGAATAATGGACCTTCAAATGCACCGCTTTCTGTAATGGATGCTTTAGGAGAATATCATTTTAGCGAAAAACTTCATATTGGTGGTGGATTAACCGCTTGGGGAGCAGGAACAACCCGTTATTCGGCAAATAGTTCTTCTTCGCAACTTACTTTAGATACGCCAATGTATCAGCAATTTGCCAATACATCATCAACTTTTGGAAATCGAAACTTAAGTATTTATGCAAAAGGATATTTAGGAAAATTTAATTACCGTGCAGCAATTACAAATCCGTATCGAAATTCAAGCAATAATCTTGGATTAAATTCTACCGTAAGTACTGAAACGCCAAGAGCACAATATTCCGGAATTCTAACGTATTCTTTCCTGGATAAGGAATCACTTGAAGACGCGTATCATAAAGGAACTTATTTGGGAACAAAAAAGGTTTTCAATATAGCATTAGGCTATATGACGCAAGCCAAAGCGATGTGGCATTTAACACCGGATGCAACTGTAGCTTATGATGATATGAAAGTTTTAGGATTTGATGTTTTTTATGATAGTTCAATTAACACTAAAGGAGCTGCACTAACAGCTTACGCGGCTTTTAATAATAATGATTACGGTAAAAACTATATTCAGTCTGTAAATACGCCAAATCCTGCAATTGGAGATAATACGTTAATTAATGGTTCTGGTGCCGGATTTATTGGCGTTGGTACAGGAAATATTTATTATGCTCAATTAGGATATCTTTTTGGCAAATCAGATAATGAAGCTAAAAAAGGTCGTTTTCAGCCTTACGCAGCAACACAAATTGCCGATTTAAAAGCTTTAGACACACCAATGACGATGTATGAATTGGGTGTCAATTATTATACAACTGGAACTTTAGGCCCAAAGTTTAGTTTAAATTACCAAAACAGAGCTGTTTACGACCAAACACTTATTGGTGCATACAAACAAAGCGATCGTTTAGGAATGGTAGTTTTACAATGCCAGGTTTCATTCTAAAAAAAGCTTAAAAATTTCAATAAAAAACTCCATTTGCAACGCAAATGGAGTTTTTTTATATAGTAAAATCTAAAATCTACTTCCCTTTTCTACGTTTGCGTTCTGCTTTAATCATAGACAATTCGCGACTTGTTTGCCCAGCTACCGAAGTATTTTCTTCAGCACGACGAATCAAGTACGGCATAACATCTTTTACAGGTCCAAATGGTAGATACTTCGCTACATTATAACCGTTTTCGGCAAGGTTGTAACTAATATTGTCACTCATTCCGTACAATTGTCCAAACCAGATTTTATTATCGTTTTTGGTAATTCCTTTTTCCTGCATCATTTCCATCAATTTATAAGAACTCAATTCGTTGTGAGTTCCTGCAAAAATTGACATTATTTCTAAATGCTCTAGCATATAATGTACAGCAGCATCATAATTAATATCTGTAGCTTCTTTAGAAACACAAATAGGCGAAACATAATTTTTCTCTTCCGCGCGTTTGTTTTCTTTTTCCATATAAGCACCACGAACCAGCTTCATTCCGATAAAGAAACCTTCTTTTTTGGCAACTTCATGCAGCTTTTTCAGGTAATCCAAACGATCCCAACGGTACATTTGCAACGTGTTGAATACTATGGTTTTTTCTTTGTTGTATTTGCGCATCATTTCGGTAACCAAATCATCAGCAGCATCCTGCATCCAGCTTTCCTCACCATCAATTAATAATGCCACATCTTTTTTATGCGCTTCACTGCATATTTTGTCAAAACGGGCTACTACTCTATTCCACTCTTCTTGTTCAGCCGGATTTAAAGTTTGTTTCTCACCCAGTTTCTCATACAATTCAAAACGTCCTAAACCAGTTGGTTTAAATACAGCAAACGGAATTGCAAGGCGTTCTTTGGCAAAATCAACTGTTCTTAAAGTCATTTCTAATGCCGCATCAAACTGCTCTTCCTCTTCTTTTCCTTCAACAGAATAATCCAATACAGACGAAACACCTTTGGTAAACATTTTGTCTACTACACTAAGGCAGTCATTCTCGTTTATACCACCACAAAAGTGGTCAAAAACAGTTGCACGAATTAATCCTTCTACCGGAAGATTTGCTTTTATAGCAAAATTGGTAACAGCAGTTCCTATTCTTACCAAGGGCTGGCTGTCGATCATTTTAAAAAGAAAATAAGCTCTGTCAAGTTCTGTATCGCTTTTTAACGAAAATGCAACTTGAGTGTTATCGAATATTTTTTCCATTAAGGTCAGTTTTTTGTGCAAATATAGATAGAGTTTTGAATATTATTTACTAAAACATAGCATAATTTTGAATATTGATAACAAAATTATGTCATAACCTAATTTATTAAGTAAGAGTTTACTTTATTATGAAATATTGGTTTTAAAAAATTAGAAACAAATAACCTAAACCTTAATTAGAATCATTCATTTTAAAACAAATTAGAACAAAACTTTGAATATTATTTAGTTAAAAATGCCTTATTTTGCGCTTTCAATTAACTACAGAAATATGCAATCTATTCAAGCTAATAATTATCTCGTACATTTTAACCAAAATGCTTACGAAGTCCTAAATAACCATTTAAAAGAAAATAAATACTCTAATTTGTTTATTATAGTTGATAATGAAACAAATGAGTATTGTTTACCAAAATTTTTGCCTTTACTTGAAACTGATTTAACAATAGAAATTATTGAATTTGAATCGGGTGAAATCAATAAAAATATCGAAACCTGTATTGAAATCTGGAAAGTACTTACAGAACTTGGCGCCGATAGAAAATCGCTTGTCATTAATCTTGGTGGCGGCGTTGTAACTGATTTAGGAGGATTTGTAGCTTCAACGTTCAAACGCGGAGTAGATTTTATAAACATCCCAACTACCCTATTATCTATGGTTGACGCTTCTGTAGGAGGAAAAACCGGAGTAGATTTAGGGAATCTTAAAAACCAAATTGGTGTAATCAATGTACCTCAAATGGTATTAATTGACACTCAGTATCTTGAAACTTTACCACAAAGCGAAATGCGTTCAGGATTGGCCGAAATGCTAAAACATGGCCTTATATATGATGCAGCATACTGGAAACAATTTTTAGATTTAAAAGCCATTGATTTCGCTGATTTTGATGAATTAATCTATCGTTCTGTAGAAATTAAGAATGATATTGTAATTCAGGATCCAACAGAAAAAAATATTCGTAAAGCATTGAATTTTGGTCACACATTAGGTCATGCTATAGAAAGTTATTTTTTAGAAAGTGAATCCAAAAAAACATTGCTACACGGTGAAGCCATTGCAATTGGAATGATTTTGGAAAGTTACATCTCTTTGCATAAAAACTTAATCACGGCAGAAGAATATGCCGAAATTAAAACGGCGATTAAAAGCATTTATGACGATGTTGTAATAGAAGAAAATGACATCGATCCGATCCTTGAATTGCTGATTCACGACAAAAAAAATGAATACGGTTTGATTCAATTTGCCTTAATTGAAGGAATCGGAAAAATAAAAATTAATCAATCCGTTGAAAATAAATTGATTCTAGACGCGTTTCAAGATTATAAATCTTAAACTTTTTTTAATAAAAAGCTTTGCTTTAGGTATATATTATTTTTTACATTTGCCACGATGAAAACAAACAATAAACAAAGACAATTCAGTTCTTATAGAAACCGACTCAATAGTTCCTTACTAAGGATGTTGAACCGTTTTTATAATAGTAAAAGTCCGCTTTGTTTTGATGTTTTTCAATGTTCAAAAGCAGAACACGAAAAACTGCAAATTGTATTTGCGAATATTAGGGTTTGAATTTTAGATTTAGCACAGTTTACTAAATTAAAAAATCACAATTCTAAATATCGAAAAATAAATGAATACAAAATATTCTGATCTAATTAATCAAACTTACTATTTTCCACAAACGGAATTTAAATTAAACAAAGACAACTTACAATTTCACAATATTGATTTGATGAAATTGGTTGAACAATACGGTACACCATTAAAATTTACTTATTTACCACAGATTTCTGAAAACATCAACAAGGCAAAAGCCTGGTTCAGAAAATCGATGGAAAAAAACAAATACGAAGCAAAATACTACTATTGTTATTGCACGAAAAGCTCTCATTTTGAATATATTATGAATGAGGCATTCAAGAATAACATTCACATCGAAACATCATCAGCTTTTGATGTTAATATTGTAGAGAATTTGCTTGAAAATGGTAAAATCAACAAAAGTACTTATGTCATTTGTAATGGTTTTAAAAGAGACGAATACATCAGTAATATTGCACGATTAATCAATAACGGACATAAAAATACTATTCCGATTATTGATAATTATGAAGAACTGGATTTGTTGCAGGCTGAAATTAAGGGGAAATTCAAAATTGGAATTCGTATTGCAGCTGAGGAAGAGCCTAAATTTGAGTTTTATACATCAAGATTAGGTATTGGATACAAAAACATAGTTTCGTTCTATAAAAAACAAATTCAGGAAAATGATAAATTAGAGCTTAAAATGCTTCACTTTTTTATCAATACCGGGATAAACGATACGTCATATTACTGGAATGAGTTGGTAAAATGTATCAAAGTATACATTGCACTTAAAAAGGAATGCCCTACTCTTGATGGCTTGAACATTGGAGGTGGTTTTCCAATTAAAAATTCATTGGCTTTCGAATATGATTACCAATACATGATTGATGAAATTATCAATCAGATCAAAATAGCATGCGATGAAGCCGAAGTTGATGTTCCTAATATTTTTACTGAATTTGGATCATTTACTGTAGGTGAAAGCGGTGGCGCTATCTATCAGATTTTGTATCAAAAACAACAAAATGATAGAGAAAAATGGAATATGATCGATTCGTCTTTCATTACTACTTTGCCGGATACTTGGGCTATAAACAAACGTTTTATCATGCTGGCGGTGAACCGTTGGAATGATACTTACGAACGGGTTTTATTAGGAGGTTTGACTTGTGATAGTGACGATTATTACAACTCAGAGCAAAATATGAACGCTATTTATTTGCCTAAATACAACAAAGAAAAGCCATTATATATTGGTTTCTTTAATACTGGTGCATATCAGGAAACCATTGGAGGTTACGGAGGTTTACACCACTGTTTGATTCCGCAGCCTAAACATATTTTAATAGATCGCGACGAAAACGGCATTTTAGCCACTGAAGTTTTCTCAGAACAGCAAACTTCTGACGATGTATTGAAGATTTTAGGTTATACTAAAAAAGTATAAAAAAAAACCTGTAAATTAAATGTTAATATCTATAAAATTATTAATTTGCAGTACCATCTAAAAGGTTAAACTTTTAATTCAAAAAAAAACAAAAAAAACAAAAACAAAATGAAAGGACCAATCAGTCAGTTTATTGAAAAACATTATTTACACTTTAACTCTGCTTCCTTAGTTGATGCTGCAAAAGCATACGAACAACAATTGGCAAATGGTGCAAAAATGATGGTAAGTATGGCTGGCGCTATGAGTACAGCAGAAATTGGTAAAATTTTTGCCGAAATAATTAGACAAGATAAAGTACAGATTATTTCATGTACTGGAGCCAATCTAGAAGAAGATATCATGAATTTAGTAGCACACTCTCACTACGAAAGAGTGCCTAACTACCGTGATTTAACACCAGAAGACGAATGGGCTTTACTTGAAAGAGGATTAAACCGTGTTACAGATACTTGTATCCCGGAACATGAAGCATTTCGTCGTTTACAAAAACACATTTATAAAATCTGGAAAGATGCTGATGACAAAGGAGAACGTTATTTTCCGCATGAATTCATGTATAAAATGTTGTTATCTGGCGTTTTAGAAGAATATTACGAAATAGATTTAAAAGATAGCTGGATGTATGCAGCTGCAGAGAAAAACTTACCTATTATTGTACCAGGTTGGGAAGATAGTACGATGGGGAACATCTTTGCTTCATACGTGATCAAAGGAGACTTAAAAGCTTCTACCATGAAATCAGGAATCGAATACATGACATTCCTTGCTGATTGGTATCCAAAAAATAGCACGAACGGAATTGGATTCTTCCAAATTGGTGGTGGTATTGCAGGAGATTTTCCTATTTGCGTGGTGCCAATGTTGTACCAGGATATGGAAATGCATGATATTCCGTTTTGGAGTTATTTCTGTCAAATTTCAGATTCAACAACAAGTTACGGATCATATTCAGGAGCAGTTCCAAACGAGAAAATCACTTGGGGTAAATTAGATATTAAAACTCCAAAATTTATTATTGAGTCGGATGCTACAATTGTTGCTCCGTTAATTTTTGCTTACTTATTAGATTTATAGGATATTTATGAAAAGAGTTATAGTAGACTACGCTAAACTTACCAACGAAATTTTGAACCTTTTGGTAGAAAAATTTCCTGATGGTTATGATGATTCGGATGTAATCCGTTTTAGAAATGCTAAAAACGAATTGATCGAAGCTGTTGAAGTTCGTACTGAAGACACTATTTATTTAGTAAAAATTAGTACTAAACTTGCTGACAGAATCGAGAATTACGATGAAGACGATGATATCGACGTAGATGTTGATGTAATCGAACCGGTAAAAGGTCTTGATCTTGATGAAGATATTGATGATGACGATGACGATGATGCAATAGACAAACCAGATACTGACGGCGGAGATGATGATGACGATGAGGATAAAGATCCAGATGATATTGCTGACGAAGATGATGAAGACGACGAAGATTAATTCTTATCTTTCAAAATAAACTAAAGGAACTCTATTCGGGTTCCTTTTTTTATTAATTGCGCAAAATCATATTTTTTAAATATAAGAAAAATACTACATTTAAACTTTTTATTATATTTAATGATCAGTAAATATCAGCCCTATGAATTCAGAAATTTTACACGCCAAACTAAAAGAAAATTTCGGTTTTGAAAAATTCAGACCCAATCAGGAAACTATCATTAATACGATACTTTCAGGTCAGGATACTTTAGCAATAATGCCTACTGGTGGAGGAAAATCGATATGTTTTCAATTACCGGCATTGGTTTTACCAGGAATTACGATTGTTATATCTCCTTTAATTGCCCTGATGAAAGATCAGGTAGACAGTTTAAAAACCAACGGAATCAATGCTTGTTATATCAATAGCAGTCAATCAAGCGAGGAGCAGCAATTTTATATCGATAATTTAAAATCGAACAAATTCAAACTCGTTTATATTGCACCGGAAAGTCTGTCTTATCTGGATGTTGTGTTTAATGAATTGACAGTCAGTTTAATAGCGATTGATGAAGCGCATTGTATTTCCTCATGGGGACACGATTTTCGTCCGGCTTATACTAATTTAGGGTATTTAAAAAGCCGCTTCCCTTCTACTCCTGTTCTGGCTTTGACTGCAACTGCTGATAAAGCAACCCGAACAGATATTACAAAACAACTAAATTTAAGGAACCCAAAAACTTTTGTAGCTTCTTTTGATCGAAAAAATTTAAGTCTCGAAGTTCGCCCTGCACTAGATCGTGTAAAGCAAATCATTGATTTTGTAGAAAATAAACCCAATGAATCCGGAATTGTTTACTGCCTAAGCCGAAAAACTACCGAAGAACTTGCATTAAAACTACAAAAAAACGGTGTTAAAGCAAAAGCATATCACGCCGGTTTAGAAAATAAACTTCGAGCGAAAACGCAAGACGAGTTTATAAACGACGATTGCCAGGTGGTTTGTGCTACCATTGCATTTGGAATGGGAATTGATAAATCGAATGTTCGTTGGGTAATTCATTATAATTTACCTAAAAATATCGAAGGCTATTATCAGGAAATTGGTCGTGCCGGTCGTGACGGATTACCTGCCGAAACTGTTTTGTTCGAAAGTTATGCTGATGTAATTCAGCTTCAGAAATTTGCATCAGAAGGATTGAACTCAGATGTTCAGCTGGCAAAACTGGAAAGAATGAAACAATATGCCGATGCTTTGAGCTGTAGAAGAAAAATTCTGCTTTCCTACTTTGGTGAACTCGTAAAAGAGAATTGCGGTAACTGCGATATTTGCAAAGATCCTCCAACTTTTTTCGATGGTACGATTCTCGCGCAAAAAGCATTGTCGGCTATTAGCCGTTTACAGGAATCTGAGCCTTTGGCGGTAATTGTAGATTTTCTGCGCGGCTCGAGAAACGCGTATATCTACGAAAAAAATTATCAAAGCTTAAAAACGTACGGAATTGGCGCTGACATTTCATGGTACGACTGGAATCAGTATTTAATTCAGTTGATCAATTTAGGATATTGTGAAATTGCCTTTCATCAGCATAATAAAATCCTACTGACTCCTTTTGCGAAAAAAGTTTTATTCGAAGGTGAAAAAGTAAAACTAAATACGGTCGTTAAAAAAGTAATTGATAAAAACGAAATCAAGGAAACAAAAACCAAAGCAGCAAAAAGTTCTCTTTTTGAAATACTTCGAAAATTACGTTATGAAATTGCTAAAGATGAAGAAGTTCCGGCTTATGTTATTTTTAGTGATGCGGCGTTAAGACATATGGAAACTTTTCGTCCTATGAGTGACGAAGAATTTCTGGCAATTGATGGTGTTGGTAAAGTAAAACTGGAAAAATACGGTCGGGAATTTATAGATGCGATTGTGTATTATGAAAATGCAAAAAAAACAATTGCAAAAGCTAAAAAAGAAGGTAACACCTATAAAACAACCTTAGAGATGTTCAAAAGTGGTGATACAGTTGAAGAAATTGCAGGAAAAAGAAACCTCGGACAAACGACGATTGTTTCACATTTAGCAAAATTATACGTCGACGGTAATGATATCGATTTAAGTCAGTTTGTTTCTGATGATGAAGTAAAATTGCTTCACAAAGCACAAGTAGAACTAGAATACCCAACAGCTCTACGATCTTATTATGATTATTTTGAAGAAAAAATGTCGTATGATAAAATTAGATTTGGATTAGCTATTGTCGAGAGGAATAAGTAATGTCATTGCGAGGAACGAAGCAATGTCACTAAAAAATTCGACAAAGATTAGTTAATGCAGATTTTCAGGAGCTAATCCCGCTATGCATTCCAATCTTTTGTGGCGAACACCGCCACAGAAGGATTTTTACTTCTATCGGAGCTAGGGCAATTGTTTTCATAATAATGTTTTCGTCTAGTTGTCATCCCGAGGAACGAGGGATCTACATAAGTAGCTCGACAAAGATTGGTAATTTTGCTTGCGGAGTTTCTTGCGTAGATCCCTCGTTCCTCGGGATGACAAACTGAAGCCTCCATACTTAAAAAACAAAAAAAAATCCTGTGAAGTTGATTCACAGGATTTTTTTATATCAATAATCTAAGATCTATAAATACCTTTCCTCAAAAACTTTCTGATGGTGTTTTTGGTGTCCGATAATCACAAAACCCAAAGCACCTGCAGAAATTTGATGGTTTGAAGCCGTTCCAACTCTTTTAAGTTGCTCTTCAGATAAACTTTTGTAAAACAATAAAGTTGAATGTCTTAGCGCGGAAAGCTCAGTTAGTAATTCCTGAATACTTCTTTTGCCTGCAGCGGTATTGTCAACATAATCGTTTTCTTCAAATCCTGGTAATGCGGTTTTATCATTTCTTGAAAAACGCAAAGCACGATAAGCAAAAATACGCTCGCAATCAATCAAATGCTGAATGATATCCTTAATCGTCCACTTACCTTCGGCATAGCGATAGTCAAATTTATCTAATGGAATATTTTGAACAAATCGAATAAAATCATGAAGAGAAATTTCTAATTCCTCGATCAGATTAATTTCTCCGGCTTCGCGGACATAATTCGCAAAAGGACCTGAATATTCTGTTTCCAATAACTGATTTGAATTCATATTTATATTTTTTTTGCAGTTCTTTCAATCAAATTTATGCAGAGTTTCTACTTGCATTAGTATTTCCGAAAAGTGATCTCGTCACGATTTTTTCATATACTTTTACCAACTCTTCATCAATCTCATTTTCTTTGTTCAGTTCGTTAATTCTTAACAAAGCATATTGTTGTATTGTTAACAATGGCAATACAATACGCTCTCTTACCTGAATCGATGCTATACCATCAGGATAGTTTTCCATAAGCGTTTTATGTCCTGCAATTTTAAGTAATAAACGTTTTGTTTCCTGGAATTCATCGTAAATAATTTGCCAGAATTCACCAAATTCAGGATCATTTCTCATGTAAGCTGTTAACGGCAAAAATGATTTAGCCAACGACATCATACTGTTTTCAAGCAATGTTTTAAAGAATAAAGAATTATGATACAAATCATGTACTTTATCCCATTGTCCTGATTCTTCAAAATGTTTTAACGCTGATCCTACTCCAAAAAATCCAGGTACATTTTGTTTCAATTGACTCCATGAACCTACAAAAGGAATCGCTCTTAAATCAGCAAAATCTAATGATTCAGATTTACTTCTTTTAGATGGACGGCTTCCGATATTAGTTTTTGAGTAATATTTTAACGTACTCATTTTCTCTAAATACGGAATGAATTTTGGATGGTTTTTAAAGCTTAGGTACTTCTCATAACCTAAATCAGCCAATTGCGTTAAAATTTGAGTTTCATCTGCACTCAATTCGTTTTTCTCTTTACTAAATACCTGATTGGTTACACCGGCAGTCAATAAATTCTCGATATTATAACGACAAGAATCCAAAGTTCCAAAATTAGAACTAATCGTTTGTCCCTGAACCGTAATCTGAATTTCATTATTTTCGATCTTTGGCCCTAAAGAAGCATAAAATTTATGTGTTTTTCCACCGCCACGAGCTGGAGGTCCACCGCGTCCGTCAAAGAAAATCGCTTTAATGCCGTATTTTCTGGATATTTCGGTTAAAGCAATTTTTGCCTGATAAATACTCCAGTTTGCCATTAGGTAACCACCATCTTTAGTTCCGTCAGAGAAACCTAACATAATTGTTTGCTTGTTGCCTCTTTCCTGCAAATGTTTTGAATATTCAGGATTGGTATACAATTGCTCCATAATATGGTGCGCATTTTGCAAATCATCAACAGATTCAAAAAGCGGAATAATATCTACAGTTGGATTTTCCCAATTGTTCAATCTGATCATAGCAAAAGTCTCCATTACATTCAATGCGCTTTCGTTATTACTAATGATATAACGATTAGCACCAAACTCACCATTAGCTTTTTGAATTGTTTTAATTGCCTGAACGGATTCTAAAGTAGATCTGGTGATTTCATTTTCGAAATCAGCCGGATTTAATTCTCCCTTCACTTTAGATAAAACAATTAATTTTTCACTTTCAGATAATTCAAAGTAATTTGATGGAAATATCGGAGAACCAGAATTTAAATAATGATTTACTACATCTTTAAATACGGCATCATGAATCTTACTATTCTGACGAATATCTAAAGTAGCAAAATGGAAACCGAAAAGATTAATTTTTACCAAAAATGCTTCCAGATCATCTAAATAAAGAGATTGGTGTTTTTCGATAATGATATCACGAATAAGATTTAATTGTGTCAATAATTCATCTAAAGTGATGTAAATTTCTCCTTTAGAATAAAAAACAGAACGATAAAGTTTATGTTCAAGTTCGGACACCAAAGTATCTACTCCTGAGAAAGTTAACTTGCGTTTTAAGTTTCTCATTTCGATATAATAACACTTTAAAATTGAAGTACGTAAACGTTCAGCAACTTTCAAAGTAATCTCAGTAGTAACGAAAGGATTTCCGTCACGATCTCCTCCTGGCCAGAATCCTAACTTTATTAATTGATTCTGAATAGCATTTCCCTGAAGAATGTTCTTTTGTAAATAATGAACAATTTCGCCTGAAGTAGCGTAAAAAACATTCTCTAAATACCAGATCAAACTAACTGCTTCATCGTAAGGATTTGGTTTTTCGTTCTGAATAAAAGGTGTTTTTCCTAATTGCGCTAGTAATTCTTTTATTTTTAATAAATCATTCAAACGAATAGCTTCGGTCAAATCGTTTATAATTCCCAGAACCGGTCCCGGGTAAAATTGCGTTGGATGCGCTGTTAGAACTGTTCTGACATTAAAATTTTCTAAGAATTCGATCAATTCATCGTCTTTCTCTTTAGCGTCTGATTTCTCTTTAATATCACGCAAAGATCCGCGGCCTTCCATATTATTAACTTCCGGAAAAGCAGCATCTTCAATGGCATCAAACAATACAATCTGACGTTCTGTATACTGGATAAATCGAAACATTAAATCGATCTTATCTGTCTCAGTTGCATTGTTTAAATATCGATTAGAGAAGAAATCGAATATTTCTTTTGGTGTTTCTTGTTTTTTAAATCCCGTTTCGCATGTCTCTGTAAATAAAGGAAGTAGCGCTCCTGTATTATCAATAGAATCAAAAGGCAATGTTATAAATACACTATTGTAAATGTGGTATTTTGAAAGAACATCTTGATTAAAGCGTTCAATTTTTGGTAACGTGTACATAATCTATTGTAGTTGTGGTTAATTAGTCATAAAAAAACCCCAAGAATAAACTTGAGGTTATATTTTAATATAGCATTCAAGAAAAAATTACATATTTTTAAAAATAGTATGCATCAAACGCTTCTTATCGTTGATACTTTCTTCTAATGAAATCATAGTTTCTGTTCTGTAAACACCATCGATATCATCTATCATAAAGATAACCTCTTTTGCGTGCTTAGTATCTTTTGCTCTAATTTTGCAAAAGATATTGAATTTTCCTGTCGTTACAGAAGCTACTGTTACGAACGGAATTTGATTGATTCGCTCTAATACAAATTTAGTTTGAGACGTATTATTAAGGAACACACCAACGTATGCAATAAATGAATACCCTAATTTATCGTAATCCAAAGCCAATGAAGAACCCATTATTATTCCTGCGTCTTCCATTTTCTTAACCCTAACGTGCACTGTACCAGCAGATATCAATAGTTTTTTTGCAATGTCAGTAAACGGAACTCTCGTATTGTCTATTAACATATCTAAAATCTGGTGATCTACTTCATCTAAACGAAATTTACTCATAATTCTTTAATTAATATTACTAATTGCTATTACAAAGTATAAAAATATATATAAAAAACAACAAATTCACATAAAAATTAACTTTTTATCAATCCGTTAACAAATTTAACATTTTTATTTAAATAAAAATCTGCTTTTTGATTCGATTTCGGAAAACCACTAAAGTCATCAGAATAAATTGCGCCTTTTGCATCGTATTCATAATGTCCAAAATAATTTTCCAATTCGCCCGTTTCAACTATGTAAGCGTTAAAATGAATCTTATTTTCAATCAATTCTTCTTTGTATTGTGCGACAAAATTCGTAATAATTTCGATACCATCATAATTTATTTTGATATTTTTATACATAAAATCATAAAAAACGACTTTATTTTGTGAAATATTCAAATAATCATTAATTCTGTTATCAACTAAATCGTTTTCGCTAATGAGTTTAAAACTTGAAAAAAGTGAGAAAAATATGAGTTTTCGAGTGATTTCGCGGTCATAATCATGAGGAAAATGACCTGCTTCGAATAAAATTGTTGGTACTCCTAAAAACTGAAACGTATCCCCTATACAGTTGATATTAAATGAATCATCAAATCGGCCCACCTGTCCCGGGATGTGCTTTTGTAATACATCATTGATTCCGGCAATCACATTAATAGCTTTTAAACGGTTTTCATTTACTTCTCTTTCTTCATTATAAGAAGGTGCTAAAAATGAAACGGTTGCAGGTTTTCCAGTATCTCCTGCACCAAATATAGTACGCTGATCATGCAGATTAAAGCAGTAATGAGGTTTAAAGGTCTTAAAAACTTCTCTTAACACCCTGCTTTCAGGTTGAGTAAGGTTTTGTGAATCCCTGTTTAAGTCAATTTTATTGGCATTTTCCCTTGTATAAAGCCTTGCGCCGTCTGGATTTAAAATAGGAATGCAGTAAAAGGTAAAGGTATTAAGTATTTTCTCTGCAATCTCAGATCCGCTGTTTAAGACATTAATAAAGTCAAACAAGGCTTTTGTGGTCGTGCTTTCGTTTCCGTGCATTTGTGACCAAAGGTAAATACGCGTTTCTCCGGTTCCAATTTGATAACTATATATAGGTTCGTCTAAAACCGATCTTCCAATTATTTGTACTTGATTATTAGTATTTAGTTTATCTAATATGGGTTTAATATGATCTAATGTTAGATAACGACCTTCTATTGTTTTCTCTTTGTATTGGCTAAATAATTCTTCTAAATTCATTGTCTTTTGATTAGTTTACAAAAGTAAACATCTTTATTTTTACAATTGTAAACAGTTAAAAATAAAGATAATTTATAATTGTAAACAAGATTTTAAAGATTATTAATCATTTAGTATACACAGGAGTTGACAAATGTTATAATTTTAATCAAACAACATCAAATAACTTGTAATTAGTTACTTATGTACTATTAGTTAAAGTTATAATTAATACATTATACCTTACTTTTGATAATTTACAACTGTAAAATTGCTTTATTAGATTCTTTTAGTTACATTTGTAAACAACGGTTTTAAAAACAATAATTTACAATGGTAAACATCGATGATTTTGTAAAACGTCTTGAAATAATACTTGACTATTATGCCTTAAATGCCTCTTCGTTTGCTGATAAAATTGGCGTACAGCGTTCTAGTATGTCTCACCTACTTTCTGGCAGAAACAAACCAAGCTTGGATTTTGTGATGAAGATTATGGAAGTTTTTCCTGATGTTGACCTGTATTGGATTTTGAACGGAAAAGGAAGTTTTCCTAAAAACAATGAAGAAGTTGTAGAAACGACAAAAAATCCTGCTCCTATTTCTTCAAATGAAAATATAAGTGGCGGAGATTTATTTTCGGCTATTCAATATAAAGAAGCTGAAAAAACCGAAATAAGAATTTCTCCAGAAATTAAAAATCAAAATTTAAGTTCTCAAGAGAGTGAAATGGAGAAAATTGTTATTTTTTATAAAAACGGAACCTTCAAGGCCTATAATCCGTAGATCGAAAAAATCGCATATTTCAAAAAAAATGAAAATATTTTTCGTTTAAACGATTCTCACGTAACTTAAAAAACATCGAAAATTTGCAACTGAAAGCCATTCTCAGGAATTTTACCTACGACTCCTTTATAATGTTTTTTTAAAATCATAAGATCTGCTTCGTAATTTCCTGTTGGATAAAATGGTTTTGCAAAGCTCACTTCTTTCTTTCCCCAGTCAAAAGCAACCGGGACAATAGGTGCATTTGCTTTAATTGCAATATAATAAAATCCGCTTCTGATTTCTTTTACTTCTTTACGGGTTCCTTCGGGCGCAACAGCCAGACGAAAAACTTCTTTTCTGTCAAAAATAGCCGCAATCGAATCTACTTTATTCAATCCTCCCGAACGATCCAGAGGTTCTCCTCCTGCGCTT
The DNA here is from genome assembly GCF_009664855.1 of Flavobacterium sp. SLB02. Classification (GTDB taxonomy): domain Bacteria; phylum Bacteroidota; class Bacteroidia; order Flavobacteriales; family Flavobacteriaceae; genus Flavobacterium. The sequence continues at coordinate 2,043,374 of NZ_CP045928.1, read as the reverse complement.
CTAAAATAATATCCAAACGGAAACTTAAATAATTCCTTCTTTCCGACCCAGTTCATTTCCAGTCCTGAAATGCCACGGGTAAATATTCCTAAATAAAAATCATGATTACTTGTATGGGGCATCACCATCATCACACATTTTTTCACTTCCGCATTTTCAATTCCTACTATTTTCCAGCCCATTAGCTTAAAAAAGATGAATTTATACAACTGTTTTTTCATTAAAATTTATTTTGTGTTGCAAAATAAAAGATTTAAATGGTAAATTTGAGTAAAAGCATTTAAAAATGATTCAAAAATTATTCAGTTATATCATTCCAATAAAAATATTCAAGAAAAAATCAGAAAGAAGTAAAATTATCGAAGTTACATGGGCCAATGGTGAGCTGGTTCTGGATTCTGAAAATACCAATTATTCATACGGAAGTTTACAACGCATATTAAGATACGGTCTTAGAAACATAGGTTACAATGCCATTCTTAAAATGGATCACATTCTTTTATTAGGAGTTGCCGGCGGGAGCGTCATTAAAACCCTTGTAGACGAAATTGAATATAAAGGCAAAATTACAGGTGTCGAAATTGATTCAGAAATTATTCAGATTGCCAATCAGTACTTCAGCCTTGATCAGATAAAACAACTGGAAATTGTAATTGATGATGCTTTCGAATTTGTTTTAAAAACAAAAAACAAATATGATCTCATTATTATTGATATTTTTGAAGATATAAAAATGCCCAACTTTTTGTTTGAAAGTTTTTTTAGCGAACGCATTTGCTCTCTTTTAAAAAATCATGGATTTGTACTCTTTAATACCATGATTTTAGATGAAGCTCATAATGTTCGTAATAGAAAATATATTTCAGAAATAAACTCAGAATTTTTTACTTCAAAAATGCTGCCCCGCATAGAAGTACATAACGAATTAATAATTATCGAAAAAGTCGTCTAAAAATTAAATTTTATGAAACCTCTTGTCTCCATATTAAAAGCCTTACCACCTACTAAAGTAATTGACTCTAATATTCACCTTTCAAAATACATTCCGTTAGATCTATCTGTAACGAATCACGAATTGATGGAGAAAAAACCTGGGAATGCAACTGAATTTGAAACATTTATATTTAATTACTTAGAAAAAAATAATGCCGAAGTCGCCTATGGCGGTTATATAGAAGGTCGTACCTTGTACCAACGAAGTACGATTTTCAAAAATGATTCTATTCCGGAACGCAATATTCATATTGGTCTCGATTTATGGACAAAAGCAGGTACTGCGGTTTTGGCACCGCTTAGCGGAAAAGTGCACAGCTTTAAAAACAATATTGGTTTGGGAGATTATGGCCCGACCATTATTTTGGAACACATCGTCGAAAATGAAAAATTTTATACTTTATTCGGACATTTATCGTTAGAAAGTATAGAAAACCTTAGTGTTGGGACATTTTTTAATAAAGGTCAAAAAATTGGAACCCTTGGAGATTCAAGTGTAAACGGCGATTATGCGCCTCATGTACACTTTCAGATCATAAAAAATATCGAAGAGTATAACGGAGATTATCCGGGAGTTTGCAATACAAATGATTTGAATTTTTATATAGAAAATTGTCCTGACCCCAACTTATTATTAAAAATTACTTAAATAGTTATGAAGAAAGCAGGATTGATTATATGTTTGTTGTTGTTAATTGGGTGTAAATCGAAAACCGTTAGCAGAGATACTGAAGATTTAAAGATTAAGAAAATTTCTGGTTCAGAAATCAATGCCAATCAACAACAAAAAGCTTACGAGTTAGGAAAACGAGTTTTAGAAACTTGTAATACATCAAAGTTTAAACCTTTTAATGACACAGAAGTTACGACCTCGGTTAGAGAAAACACAACCGAAGAGCGTTTAACAAAAACCTGTCAGAGATTTAGACAGTATTACGGAAGCTTTATAGATTTAAAACTAGATGGCGTTTACAAAACAAAACAAGAAGTAGTTTACCGCTATCACGCCTTATACACAAAGAAAGTAGCCAATAAAGAATTGCGCGTTTTTGTAAATGAAGACAATTTGGTTTCTGCCATAAAATCAATGGATTGGGATGAAAAATTTGATTCTAAACTAACTGAACAATAAAATACAATTATGAATTTAAAACTGCCTTTTTTTTTATTACTGTTGATTTCGACATTTGCAAACGCTCAGGAAACTATGAGCATAAAAGGTTCTAAACCTTATCCAGCAACAGAAAATTATACTTTCATTTGCGAAAAATATGTTTACACGGGCGAAGCAAATGTTCAGATTGCAAAGACAGAAAAAGGAGGCGTTTTAAAAATAACCATTAAGACTGCTAACGATAAAACCCGAATTTCCGGTGGTTTATATGTTGATTTAGCAAATGCAGATGTCATTCCCTGCGTTGATAAAAAAGTAAATGAAAGTGCTGAAGGCACAACATCATCCTATTATTATTTCACTCCGTCAGAAATGATAAAATTGAAAAAAAATGACATCAAAGGAATTCGCTTTATAGTTACCGGAAACTCAAATGCCTTTGGCGACCAAACGGGATATTTTACAGCCTCTAATAAAAAGGATTATTTTTCTACAGCCTTCGATAAATCTAAAAAATCATTTGACACTGCCGCAGCAATTAGTGCTTTATAAATAAATTATTTAATCTAATAAATCTTATATTTATACTCTAATATAATACCTATGAATCCTAACGAGGCTTTAATTACCAAATTCTATACTGCTTTTGCAAACGCCGATGCTAAAACCATGAGCGAATGCTACCATCCTAAAATTCATTTTATAGATCCCGCTTTTGGCTTACTAAAAGAAGATCAGGTTTCTAAAATGTGGGAAATGCTTATTTTAAAAAGCAAAGGCAATATCAAAATAGAATTTTCAGATGTAAAAGCCGATGATTTTACAGGCTCTGCAAAATGGGTTGCTACCTATAATTTTAGTAAAACCAATAGAAAAGTAATCAATACAATTACTGCTGAATTTGCTTTTCAGGACGGATTAATCATCAAACATACCGATAATTTTGATGTTTGGAAATGGTCAAAACAAGCTTTTGGCCCAATGGGATATTTATTAGGATGGACAGGTTTTTTTCAGAAGAAAATTCAGGACCAGGCCCTGCTGTCGCTCAAAAAGTTTCAGGAATCTAAATAATTCCAATAACTTCGAAATTCAAAATATTAGTTATTTTTTTTACTTGAATTATCTGCCTTCGATTTTAAATTGCTTGTTTCTGTCTTTTGTTGATTTAATCGTGTTTTAATCTTGAGTAACTATGAAAGAACTTGTACACAAAAAACTAAATCAATTACAGGCAACGTCAATTTGCGGAAACGATATTAGTTCCTCCTGTTTATATGTTTCGGCGTTAACTATTTTATACGCTGGTCAATATGCATGGATCTCCTTATTAATAGTGGCAGTTGTTTTATTTTTATTCAGAAAAATTTACGGCGAAGTTGTGGGCGCAATCCCCTTAAACGGTGGCGCTTACAACGTTTTATTAAACACATCAACCAAACGGCTGGCTTCCCTTGCTGCGACACTAACCGTTTTGTCATATATGGCAACAGCAGTAATTTCGGCCTCAGAAGGCATGCATTATCTACACGGAATCTTCGAAAGTTTAAATGTAACAATTGCAACAGTCGTCGTTCTAATCCTCTTTACAGGACTTGCTATTTTAGGAATTGGCGAATCAGCTTTTGTGGCCGTCATCATTTTTATCACACATTTAGCGACTTTAAGTTTACTGGTGTTTGCCTCGCTTTGGTTTATCTTAAACAATGGCTTAGAAACTTTTCACATCAATTGGGAAACACCTATAGCTTACGGAAACATCAAAACCGCTTTGTTTTTAGGATTTTCAGCAGCCATGCTCGGAATTTCAGGTTTCGAAAGTTCTGCCAATTTTGTCGAAGAACAAGAGCCAGGAGTTTTTCCAAAAACGCTTAGAAATATGTGGGCAATCGTAAGTTTCTTCAATCCTGTAATTGCCATATTATTAATCAGTATTATTCCGCTAACCGAAGTTGGCGCCAATAAAGAATCCCTTCTCGCCCATTTAGGACAAACTACCGGTGGATCATGGTTAGCGTGGCTCATTTCTATCGATGCAGTTTTAGTTTTATGTGGAGCCGTATTAACCTCATTTGTTGGAGTTTCAGGATTATTAAACCGAATGACCTTAGACAGAATTCTACCCAATTATTTTCTAAAACAAAACAAAAGAGGTTCGCATTATAGAATTGTAATCAGTTTTCTGGTTTTATGTATTTCCGTACTTTTTGCTACCAGCGGACATTTAGAATCTTTGGCCGGAGTGTATACTTTTTCATTTCTGGCCGTAATGGCACTATTCGGAATTGGAAATTTATTGCTCAAATTCAAACGCAAAAAATTACCAAGACCTGAGCGCGCAAGAGGAATTACAGTTGTTATCGCTGTTTCCTTTATCATAGCTGCCTTCATCGGCAACATGAAACTGAACATCAATTCTTTTTATACCTTCTTAAAATATATGGTTCCATCCCTGATTTTTATCGGAATCATGCTAAACCGTGTCATTCTAATTCGATTACTCATCGAAGCTTTAGAATATTTCTATCAGCCATTACGAAAAATAGTAATTCTCAGTAATCGTTATTTGCAGCGAATGAGCGTTGAGATAAATTCGCAGGAATTTGTCTTTTTTACCAAAGGCGATGATATTGCCATTCTCAACAAAGTCCTGCAATATGTTCAGGGAAATGAAACCACCAATAAATTGAAAATCGTATACGTAACAAACAACACTTCAAGAAACGAAGCCTTGATAAAAGATCTTGAAGTTCTGGATCGCGCTTACGACGAAATTGATCTCGAATATCTCGAAATTAAAGGTGTTTTTGGTCCAGAAATCATCGACGAATTATCCAAAAAGTGGAAAATCCCCAAAAACTTTATGTTCATAGGCTCACCCGGAAATAAGTTTTCGTACCGTGTTTCAGATCTCGGCGGAGTTCGTTTGATTATGTAATAGATTTTTAAGGAGCAGAAAAAATGAGGTTTTTCAAGGCATTTAGTCCCGCTTTCGCCTTTATCTTTGTTCGTTCCTCTCAAAGGATACCGTCTCTATAGAGGCTAGTCGAGAAATTTATCATTTATAAGTACTAGATTGACTTTTACCGCAAAGCACGCCGAGACGCAAAGTTTTTTTTTTCACGCAGATTTTGCAGATTTTTTTTAAGTTTTAATTTAAAATTCGTGTAGATTCGTGAATTCGTGGCGAATTTAACCGCAAAGTTCGCAATGATCAAAGTTTTTTTACGAGATTATTTTCAACCCAATAAAAAGATTCTTGCGTTCTTTGCGGTTAAATTTTCAGCTTTCAAAAAAAATTAAGATCTAAACCAACCGGCAACCAATTCATCCTCAAACGAGTTAGCATTTTTATGAATAAACTCATTTGTGTTTTTATTATAAGAATAATCCAAAGCCCAATTTTTATGGTTCTCTGCTAAATCCTTAATACTTTCACACACAAAAGCAATTTCTTCGTCAGTTGTCGTTGGGTGAATCGACATTCTGATCCATCCCGGTTTTTTGATCAAGTCCCCAATCGTAATTTCATTCACCAGTTTATTAGAAGTTTCCTGATCTACGTGCAACAAAAAATGTCCGTAAGTTCCGGCACAGCTGCAACCTCCCCTGGTTTGAATCCCGAATTTATCATTCAGTAATTTTACTCCTAAATTAAAATGAAGATCCTCAATAAAAAACGAAATTACACCCAAACGATTTTGATGTTGTCCTGCTAAAATTTTAATATTTGAAACCGGATCCAAGGCATCAAAAACATAATCAACGATCTCGTGTTCACGTTGCAGAATGTTTTCAATTCCCATTTCTTCTTTTAGCTCAATAGCCAAAGCAGTTTTAATAACCTGAAGGAAACCAGGAGTTCCGCCATCTTCGCGATCCTCTATATTGTCAATATACTTATGTTCACCCCAAGGATTTGTCCAGCTTACGGTTCCTCCACCCGGACAATCAGGAATCATGTTATTGTATAATTTTTTATTAAAAATCAAAACGCCAGAAGTTCCGGGTCCGCCCAAAAATTTATGCGGCGAAAAGAAAATAGCATCAAGATACGCTTCCGGATCTTCAGGATGCATATCAATTTCGACATAAGGTCCTGAACAGGCAAAATCCACAAAACAAACACCATGATGCTGGTGCATCAATTTTGCTGCGTCGTGAAAAGGAGTTTTTAAACCTGTAACATTCGAGCAGGAAGTTATCGAAGCAATTTTAATTGTTCTGTCAGCATATTTTTCTAATAATAAAGCCAAATTATCCAGACAAAAAAGCCCTTTTTCGCAAGACGGTATAATCTCTACATCAGCAATTGTTTCCAACCAGGACGTTTGATTCGAATGGTGCTCCATATGCGAAATAAAAACAATTGGTCTTTTTTCTGCAGGAACAGTAATGAAATCTTTTAGATTCTCAGGAACTTTAAGTCCCAGAATACGCTGAAATTTATTGACAACACCGGTCATTCCCGTTCCATCAGTAATCAAAACATCATCTTTACTGGCATTGGTATGACGCTTTATGATGTTTCTGGCATGATGATACGCTTTTGTCATGGCAGTACCTGACACAGTAGTTTCCGTATGAGTATTTGCTACAAAAGGTCCAAAATCATTCAAAAGTTTCTCTTCAATTGGTCGATATAACCTTCCGCTGGCAGTCCAATCTGTATAAATGATCTTTTTTTTGCCATATGGAGAAGTAAATTCCTGATCAATTCCAACAATATGCTTTCTAAAATCCTGAAAATAGGTTTCTAAGGTGATGGTATTATTTTTGCTATTCATTAGTGTGTCTGAGTTTGATTGCAAATATATTGCTTTTTTATAAAATTGCGAATTTATCAATTGTAAACTTCAAACTTTCAATAACCGTTTGGTATATTTAATTAAAACATTGTTTTATTAATAATTTTTCATAATATTCTATCGGATTAATAGGGCAAGTAAAACTAAACAATACGTTTATGAAAAATTCGGCAGTAGCTACTTTTGGTGGTGGATGTTTTTGGTGTATTGAAGCTGTAATTCAGCGTTTAAAAGGAATAAAATCATTAAAGTCAGGATTTTCAGGAGGTTTTATAAAGAATCCTCCTTATCGTGAAGTTTGTACTGGCAGAACCGGTCATGCTGAAGTGATACAAGTCACTTTCGATCCTGACATAATTTCATATCATGATTTGATCTTTATATTTATGACCAGCCACGATCCCACAACTTTAAATCGTCAGGGAGCAGATGTTGGTACGCAATATCGTTCTATAGTATTATACCATGATGAAGAACAAAAAGCAATCGCGGAACAAGTCTTTATAGAAGCAAAAGAATTCTATAAGGATCCAGTTGTTACGGAATTAGTGCCTTTCGAGGTATTTTACAATGCCGAAGACGACCATCAAAATTATTACAACAATAATCAGGATGCGCGTTATTGCCAAATCGTTATTGACCCGAAAGTGCAAAAACTAAAGAAAATGTATGATCATAAACTAGTTGACTAAATAAAGTTTTGCTACAGATTAAAGGATTAAAAGTTTTTTTTTAAATCTAATTTTAACATTTTAAAAATCATTTTAATCTGTGTAATCTGTGGCTAAAAATAAAAACTCTAATGAAAAATTTAAAAATAAATAATCGATTTACTGCTGAATTACCTGCAGATGCTAACGAAACAAATGAAATTCGTCAGGTTTCGAATGCTGTTTTCTCTTATGTAAATCCAACAAAACCTTCGAATCCTCAACTTATTCACGCATCAAAAGAAGTGGCTGAATTAGTAGGTATTGCTGAAGATGAAATTCAGTCACAAGCTTTTTTGGATGCCTTTTCAGGAAAAGAAATTCTTCCGGAAACGCGTCCGTATGCTATGTGTTATGCCGGGCATCAGTTTGGGAATTGGGCTGGACAATTGGGTGATGGCCGTGCTATCAACTTAACCGAAGTAGAACATAATAATGAATTTTTCACGCTTCAGTTAAAAGGTGTCGGAAAAACACCTTATTCCAGAACTGCTGATGGTTTGGCTGTTTTACGTTCTTCTATCAGAGAATATTTGTGTGCCGAAGCCATGTATTATTTGGGGGTTCCCACTACCCGATCGCTTTCGCTAATGCTGTCCGGTGACGAAGTTTTGCGTGATATTTTATACAACGGAAATCCGGCTTACGAAAAAGGCGCGATTGTTTGTCGTGTTGCTCCCTCCTTTATTCGTTTTGGAAGTTTCGAAATGCTGACAGCGCGCAACGAACTCAAAAATCTAAAGCAATTTGTAGAATACAATATCAAACATTATTTCCCCGAAATAAAAGGAGAACCAAAAGAGCAATATCTACAATTCTTTCAAACGGTTGCAGATAAAACACGTGAAATGATTTTGCATTGGCAACGTGTAGGTTTTGTGCACGGTGTAATGAATACAGATAATATGTCAATTCACGGAATCACAATCGATTACGGCCCATATGGCTGGTTAGAAAATTACGATCCCAACTGGACACCTAATACTACGGACAGCCAAAACAGAAGATATCGTTTTGGGAATCAGCCTCAAATTGCACAATGGAATTTGTATCAATTAGCAAATGCTCTTTATCCCTTAATTAATGAAGCTGAGCCTTTAGAAAAAATATTAGAATCGTTTATTAATGAGTATGCTTCTGACTATAAAACAATGTTTTTGAGCAAAGTAGGAATATTTACTTCGACTGAAACTGATAGTAATTTAATTACCGCTTTAGAAACTGTTTTACAATTATCGGAAACAGATATGACTATTTTTTTTAGAAATTTAAGTCAAATTCTAAAATCAGATACCCCACAAAATGCAATAAAAAAAGTAAATGATGCTTACTACAAGCCGGAAGAAATTTCAGGAGAAATCTTAGAAGCCTGGATAAAATGGTTTACAGTTTATATCGAAAGTTTAAATACTGAAACTTTATCAGATGAAGTTCGTTCACAAAAAATGAATGCTGTGAATCCTAAATATGTGCTTCGAAATTATATGTCGCAATTGGCAATTGACGCAGCAGATCAGGGAGATTATTCTTTAACTGATGAACTCTACAAATTATTGCAAAAGCCTTATGATGAACAGCCTGAATATCAAAAATGGTTCGCGAAACGCCCGGATTGGGCACGATCTAAAGTAGGTTGTTCTATGCTTTCTTGTAGTTCTTAAAAGTTTTTTGCCACGAATTTCACCAATATACGCTAATTTTAATCTCGATGTTAAAAAAAATAATTAGTGTATATTGGTGAAATTCGTGACAAACTTTTTCTATTTGGAAGTAATATAATCTACAATCATATTGGCATGAATACGAGAGTTTTCGATAAACCATTTGTGTGTTTGCATTCCGCCACAAACTACGCCTGCTAAAAATAAACCTTTAATATTGGTTTCCATAGTTTCAGGATTGTAATGAGGAGTTTTTAATTCATCATTAGATAACTCGATCCCTATTTTTTCCAGAAAACTTAAATCTGGTTTATATCCTGTTAATGCAAGAACAAAATCATTTTCTATAGTCACTTTTCCGTCAGGTGTTTTTATTTCTACTTCATTTTCTCCAATTTCAGTAATATTCGATTCAAAATAAGCTTTGATACTTCCTTCGGCGATTCGGTTTTCGATATCAGGTTTTACCCAATATTTTACCCGATTATTAATTTCGTTTTTACGAATCACCATCGTAACATTTGCTCCTTTTCTCCAACATTCTAAAGCAGCATCAACAGAGGAATTATTGGCACCTACGACTAATACATTTCTAAAAGCATATTCATGCGCTTCTTTATAATAATGACGTACTTTAGGCAATTCTTCGCCTTTTACGTTCATTTCAATCGGAATATCATAAAAACCTGTTGCTATTATTACATTTTTTGACTTGTACGAAGATTTATCGGTTGTAATTTTAAAAGATTGATCTTCTAATTTCAGCACTTGATTTACTTTTTCAAACAAATGAATTGAAAAATTAAAATAACGATGAATATTTCGATAATACTCTAAAGCTTCTTGACGACCGGGTTTTGGAGCTAGGCAGTTAAACGGAATATCGCCAATTTCAAGCCTTTCTGCTGTCGAGAAAAAAGTCATGTACAATGGATAATTGAAAATACTATTTACAATCGCGCCTTTCTCAATAATCAAATAACGTAAATTTTTCTTTTGTGCTTCGATCGCGCAAGCCAGACCTATAGGGCCGCCTCCAACGATGATCAAATCATATTGTGTTGTCATAACTCTATTGCTTTTCCCAGCTTTTAAAAGGATTTTTACTCAAATAAGCGTTATAGTATCTTTTGTCATTTGTTACTTCTTCGCCCAGCCAGTCAGGCTTTTCAAAGGATTCTGTTTCAGATTCCAACTCGATTTCGGCCATTACTAAACCTTCATTTTCTCCGTAGAATTCATCTACTTCAAAAATGTGTTTTCCTGATTGTACTTCAAAACGGGTTTTCTCTATTTTACCTTTTTCGCATAATTTAAGTAACTCTTGGGCTTCGTCAAGCGGAATTTCATTTTCCCACTCAAAACGGGACATTCCTCCCTGCTGACCAATTCCTTTTATCGTAATAAAGCCTTTATTTCCTTTTATTCGAACCCGAACAGTTCTTTCAGGAATAGAACTCAAGTATCCCTGCGCGATATTATTTCGGGTAAAAGCCTGTTCTTTAAAATCATCCGATTTTACAAGAAACTTTCTTTCTATTTCGACCATTTTTATTGTCTCAATTTAATTTTTATGCAAGTTACTCAATTTAATTCAGTCTTATAAATTGAGATTCAACAAAACCGTAGCTGTTTAGCTAAATTCTATAACCGACTTAAAACTAGATATATAACTTCGAAATAACTGATTATTAATGCATTATGTATCTATTTTTTTGTTAAATTTGATTGAATCTTAATTTCATCACTTATGTCTAAAAAAGCACTTTATCTATTAGGCATTGCAATAACAATCATTTTGGGTACTTTTTTGTATGTGAAATTCTGTTGCAATTGCATTATTAAAACACCAGCGGTTGATACTGAAAAAGTATCGGTAGTTGTGGCTGAGGAGACAGTTATTGTCCCTTTTATTCTAAATGGTTCCGGAATTGATTATCATAGTAATGATAACATCAAGTTCCTTAAAAACAGTTTTGCAGTAGTCCTGCCTGTTAGTGATTCTGTAGCAATTGGAATTGAAAATCTTAAAACATTTTTGGTTGCAAATCCTAAGCAAAAAATAACGATAACGGGTTATGCTACTTCTGATGAAACAAACTCTACCACTTTTGAAAATCTTGGTCTTGCAAGGGCAAATGACATTAAGAAGTATTTTGTTTCGAAAGGATTATCGGCTTCTCAGTTTAATACAAAAGGCGAGATAGTAGATACGTGGAAAACAAGCAAGGATACTCTTTTAGGACCTGCTGACTATAAGTTTGAAGCTATGGAAGCTTCTCCTGCTGTTACTGATGAATGGGTTATTTTGAAAGATAAAATCAATGGTGATCCGCTAATCTTACATTTCAGCACCAATAAATCCAGTAACAATTTATCCGACGCGGAAAAACAAAAAGTAGCAGATCTGGTTAAATATATGGAACACGTTAAAGATGCGGTTATTCTGGCCGTTGGACATAGTGATAATGTTGGAAACCGCGATTCTAATGTTGTACTTGGACAAAAACGTGCCGAATTTTCTAAAAACTACCTGTCTAAAAAAGGTATCGATGGCAGCCGTATTACCACTGACTCAAAAGGTCCGGATGAACCTATAGGTGAAAATACAACTGCTGAAGGAAAAGCAAACAACAGAAGAACTGTAATTACAATCAAATAATTAATCAAAAATATACTATTATGAATATACCTTGTATCTTAATACCGGTGCTAGTGGGATTAATCTGTGGAATCTTGGGTTACTTACTAGGAAAAATGAATTCAAAAGGAGACGATTCTCTTGCATTGTCACTACAAGCTGATTTAGATGCCTGTAAAGCAAATACCAAAAATTTGAATGCTAAAATTTCGTCATTAGAAGCCGATTTAGCATCAAAAGCATCTATTGCCGCCCCTACACAATCATTTACTGCTGCTGCAGCTCCTGCATTTTTATTTGATGCGGCATTGGCTACAACAGTTTATGGCAAAAAAATAAAAGAAAACGATTTGAAAATTGTAGAAGGAATCGGACCAAAAATTGAGGCTTTATTTAATGCAACAGGAATAACAACATGGAGAGAGCTCTCTGAAACTTCAACTGAAAAATTACAATCTATTCTGGATGCCGGCGGCGAAAATTACGCCATTCACAATCCGAGTACCTGGGCAAAACAAGCTTTATTGGCTTATCAGGGCAAATGGCAGGAACTTAAAGACTGGCAACAAGGATTGCTTGGAGGGAAAGAGTAAAAGATAGGTTCAAAGGTACAGAGTTGCAAAGGTTCAAAGGCTTTTCTACTCTGTGCCTTTTATTTGATACCTCTTTACTCTTTACTCTTTACTCTTTACTCTTTACTCTTTACTCTTTACTTCATGCTTTTAAACCTCTGAACCTTTGTCGCTCTGCACCTTTGCACCTTCTAAAAAAAAGATTCCCATTTTTTAGAAGTATTGTACCATAACTGTCCTTGCGAAACTTCTAGCGGACAATCGATATTGTTGGTATAAAGTGCACCGGTTCCTAAACCCTGTGGCATTTTTGAGTTTTGAATAAAGGTCCATTGCGAAATGGCATTAAGGCCAATATTGCTTTCTAATGCTGATGTAATCCACCAGCCAATATTGTATTTATTAGCTAAATCAATCCATTCTTTAGTACCTCTAAAACCTCCCACAAAACTTGGTTTCAGGATAATGTGTTGTGGCTTTATTTCTTGTATTAATTTTTCTTTTTCTGGTAATGAAAAAACACCTATTAGTTCTTCGTCTAATGCAATAGGAAAAGGAGTGGTCTGACACAAATCAGCCATTGCTTTGACGTTTCCTTTTTTAATGGGCTGCTCAATACTATGAAGCTGAAATTGATTCAATTGATTAAGTTTATCTAAAGCTTTATTTAAGGCAAATGCGCCATTGGCATCCACGCGAATTTCTATCTGTTCTGCTGAAAAATGACTTCGGATAAAGTGTATTAATTCTAACTCTTTCTCAAAATCGATAGCGCCAATTTTGAGTTTGATGCAATTAAAACCATCGGCTAATTTCTCTTCGATTTGTTGTTTCATATACGAAGCTTCTCCCATCCAAACCAAGCCGTTTATATTAATTGATTTAGAATTATTGGTGAAATCCGAAGGGAATAATACATATGGATTTTCGCTTTTAAGCGATAAAAAAGCCATTTCGATCCCAAATTGAATCGACGGAAATTCTAATAAAGCGTCCCATAAAGCGTTTTCTCCTAAATGAATATTCTGGCAAGTCCAGTTTAGTTTTTCTTCGTAATCATCCCTGTCGTCGGCACTTAAACCGCGTAAAATTCCGCACTCGCCTATTCCTTTTTTGCCGTTTTCTTCAAGAATAATAAACCAGGTTTCTTTTTCGGACATAACGCCTCTGGAAGTTCCGGAAGGACGTTTAAACTCCAGCATGTATTTTTGGTAAGTTGCTTTCAAAATATCGTTTTTTTTATGCCACAGATTGCCCAGATTAAAATGATTTTTAAAACATTAAATGTTTTTGTTTTGTTTAAAATAATTATGTTTTTTAGTTTTCTTAATCTGTGTGATCAGTGGCAACACTTTTTATTAATTGTATAATTTCAAAACTCTTTCAAAGTCTTTTGATGGTAATCCTGCTTTTTCGAAAACTATAAAATCCTGTTTTGTTTTTTCTTTCCAGCTTAAACTCTCTGTAACGTTTTGAGTCTGGTATTTTTTATAAATGGCTTTTGCTTCGCTGTAATCATCGCTTACCAGATAAACGTGGGCCAGATTTAATTTCACCAATAATTCTGTATCGTCTAATTTTTCACCTTCTTTCAGGAATTTAATCGCTTTTGCATATTGTTTGGTCAAAATATAGCAATAACCAATAGAACCATAATCAATTGCGGTTGCTTTTCCGTCATTGATGATGGTATTTAGTTTTTGAATCGCTTCGTTGTATTTTTGCAGTTTTATTAGAGTTGAAGCCTGAGTTCTTAAATCGCTATAAACGTTTTTAGAAATATCGGCATCTTTATAACAGCTGTTTCCGAAGTCTTTATATACTTTGTTTTTCTCGATTGGCAATAATTTCTGAAACTCGGTATAGCGATATTGTTTCATTATTTTTTCGAGAATACAAACGCAAAAATCATCCGAATTGGCCATTTTTTGAGCCATTGTCGAAGTTTTACAAAGGCTGATAATTTCGTTTTTGTTGTCCTGATTCCAACCACGATTTAGTTTTGAATCGACCCATGGCACAACTTCAAGTACTATTTTTTGATTTAAAAGCCAGTTTTTACTATGAAAACCAAACCAGAGTGTACTTATATTTTGCCCCAAACATGAAGATTTATCAAGTGATAATCGTTTAGCATCTTTGCTTAAAGGTTCTTCCTGAGCGTAACAGGCTTTATCTGTTTTACCATCGGAAATGTATTTTTTTGCATTTTCGTTTGAAGTAAAAAGTGCGTAAGAACAAGTATCGTCACCAGAAATTTTAGACATTAAAAAAACGGCTCCGGCAGAACCCTGAGAAATTCCGGTTGGATCGGGAATAGATTTTAAAACGGAAACTAAACTATTCGTCATTTCCTGATTTTCATCTAATAGTGTGATTCTATAAACGATTTCTGTTGTTCCAACAGGTAAATCTTCTGTTTTTAGCACAATTCGGTCTCGTGCTGAAACTATGATTTCTTTTGTTGTAGCGCGTTCCTTGTCCCAATAGCCATCTTTTTGAGCGAATGTGTTATAGGAAACTGCAATTAAAATGAATAAAATTATTTTTTTTACATTCATGTTACGATTTTTTAAAATCTTTTATTTAATTCGCCTTTAATATTTTTTCTGTAAATCTCACCCAGTCATATTCAGGGATACTCTTGTCAAGATAATAATCCGGCTGAATTCCTTTACCATCAATTTGCATGCCCGGAATTCTGAAACTTTTTGATAACGAATATCCTAACTTTAAATCTTTGCAAGGAGAATCGACAAAGTGCATATTTGAAATATCCAAAATACCTTGTGTCGTTGTACCAAAAAGTTTGACTTTTTTACTTTGTTTTGCTTGTAATAAAAACTCTTCGGTGGTACTTGCATTATTTTCGTTTATAATAATCCCAATATTTTTTGGATTGGTATAAACGATATTTAACTTACTTTCCTGAACTATCGCATCTTCTAAACTAACAAATTTACCTAAATTAGAATTTAATTTCTCTAATCCTTTTCTTGCCCATTCTTTCTCTTCAACAGACCAATCAGGATTTGCTATGAATTCCTCCATTCTTTTATTATTCTGAACTGTAGATAAGTATTCTGTACCAATGATTCTAATTGGATTTGTGTATAAATAGGGGATTATTTCCTGAAAACTGGCATCAGATCCGCCGCCGTTATTTCTTACATCAATTATTAAGTTTTCTTTTGA
The DNA here is from genome assembly GCF_009664855.1 of Flavobacterium sp. SLB02. Lineage (GTDB taxonomy): Bacteria > Bacteroidota > Bacteroidia > Flavobacteriales > Flavobacteriaceae > Flavobacterium. The sequence goes on along the minus strand of NZ_CP045928.1, from coordinate 2,027,680 downwards.
CAGGATTAATTGTTTATTGGCGGCTAATATACTATCAATAACTTTTTTGTTAGAATAATCGAATGAAGGTATTCGCAGTAAAATGGTTTGACTTGAGATTTCTTTAAGAAATGGATTTTGAGTCGTTACTGATTCAACATAGTTCGTTATTTCGGGATTACTTTCCTGATATGCAGGAAATTTTCTTTGTAATGAGACAAAACCCATCTTTAGAAAATTATTTCCAATAAGTTTAACTTCATTAATTTTTTGACTAGAATAATCACCTAAAAAGAATACTGCGCTGTAGGTTTTGTCAGGGTTTTCTTTTATTTTGAATTTTACCTGATACTGCTTCCATTTACTTTTTTTTGCTTCTAAAATATAACCAATATATTCATTGTTTCTTTTTGCAACTCCAATAGTATATGGAGCCGAAACCCAAATACCTTCAAAGCCCGGTTGTGAAATATTTGATAGATTTTTTTTTAATTGATCTTCATTTATTTCCAGTTTTTCCCATTCTTTTTCAGGAGTTGTATTAGTTTCAGAAACTGATTTCTTTGCAAAATCCTGATTTACCGATAAAGATAAATGTCCGGGTCTAAAGAATAACATCCAGTCAAAAAGGACATCTCTGCAAGTATTTAGGTCTTTTATTTTTTTTGCTTTTTGGCTAAAAAGGACATTGTGATTTTGATATGCGGCTGGTCCTTTTTTATCAATTACAAATTGAAAACCTGCATCGTTTTCTTCAAAATTTTTCTTTAACCAGTTAAAATTATCCTGACAAGAGCATTTTTGGGCAAATGTGCTACATGAAATTATAAGGAAAAGAAAAACAGACAGTTTTTTAAAATTCATTTTTTTAAGTTTGATTGTTCGATAGGATTTGATGATGATGATTGTTATAGTATTTCCCGAATCCTCTTTTCGGCTTCTTCTTTTGTAATTCCTTTATAAAAATCTTTTACAAAAGGATGATCGAAATCATCATGAGGAAAAATTTCGGGTCGATTATTCCCGGTTTTAGTAACTACTGTTGTTGGAATGCTATTTGAAAATTCATATTGTGGAATATAATTGGAAAGCCATCCAAAATAGTGTGTTTCATGATTTTCGTTATCGAAGTTTTCGAGATAGTCATTAAAACTTGTTTCGCTTAATGAAACCCAGAAACCGTATTCGAGATCTTCGCAATGGTTGTTTACTTTTTGAATCAAAACGACTCTTGCAAACCGGTCTATATGATCATCTGAATGTTTAATTACGCAAAAATCTTCATCGATAACAGCCATTTCTTCTTTTTCCTGAGGTGAAAGATTGTGGTAACTATTTGGTGCATTGTAGGTTATTGCCGGCCAGCTTTCGTGTTCTTTGCCGCAACAATCGCAAATAAATGTAATGGTGTCGTTCATATAAATTTCTTATGAATACTAAAACCCTGGCCCCGATAGAGGCTATATCTTTTTTGAGAAGATGAAAAATCTTCTCAAAAAAGATATAGCCGAAAGAGGGAAATAGCTTCTTAATAAATTCCAATATTTTAAATTTCAAATTCCAAATCTGATCTTGAAAATTTAAGATTTGATAAATTCTAAAAAAACTACAAACCAGCTTTCTATAAATTATAATTCGATTGATTCTCCGATTTCAAGAAGCATTAAGTCTTTTCCTTTATCGAAAAATTTACGAATTGATTCTTCGTGATTGATTTCGATATAACCAAAAGTATCAAAATGGTAACCAAGGATTTTATCGCATTCGATGAAATCTGAAGCAATAATGGCGTCTTCAACATCCATCGTAAAATTGTTTCCGATGGGAAGAATGGCTAAATCTAATTTTGTACGTAACGGAATCAGTTTCATGTCGTATGTAAGCGCTGTGTCTCCGGCAATGTAAATGTTTTTGTGCTCGCTTTCGATCACGAAACCTCCGGGATTTCCGCCGTAACTTCCGTCAGGGAAAGAACTTGAGTGTATTGCGTTTACGTATCTTACTTTTCCGAAATCGAATTGCCAGCTTCCGCCGTGATTCATTGGGTGCGCTTTAAACTCTCTTTGAGCGTAATAACTTGTAATTTCTGCATTTGAAACGATCGTAGCATTGGTGCGCTTTGCAATAGCTTCGACGTCAAGAACATGATCGCCATGTGCGTGCGTTAGCAAGATGTAATCTGCTTGTAAGGTATTGATATCTATACCTGCGGCTTTTGGATTTCCGGTAATAAAAGGATCAACAATAATGTATTTTCCGCCAACTTGAATACCTAATGAAGCGTGTCCGTAATATGTGATTTTCATTTTGTTTAAATTTTAAAGTTGAACTTTGTTTTATCTTCCGCCTAAGAAAAGGTTCACAATAATGTCTGAAATCAAGGATATCATACATACTGTTAATAATATTGAAAGTAAAAATGTACTCAGTGCCAGTGTTTTTAATTCCGGATCTAAAAGCTTAGGGTTTTGGTTTTTATAAACCGTAATTAAATGTTTAGTTAAAGGTATGTAAGCCAATAAAAACAAATATTGATCGAAATTATAGTCGCTTAAAATCGCAAAAAGAACCACTGCAACCATAGCGGTAATGATAAGTGTAAAGTGATAAACTTTAGCTTTTGCCCCGCCCATTTGAACTACGATGGTGTTTTTTCCTGATTTTCGGTCAGATTCTTCATCACGCATGTTGTTTAGGTTTAGAACTCCTACACTTAATAAACCAATTGCGACTGCAGGAAGTATTAAAAGCGGATCGATTTCTTTAGAATACAAAAAGTTAACGCCTAAGGTACTTACCAAGCCAAAGAATATAAAAACAAAAACGTCTCCAAATCCTTTGTATCCATAAGCCGAATTACCTACAGTATAACGAATTGCAGAAATAATTGCAGCTACACCAAGCAATAAGAAAAAGATTGAATAAACGAAATTGGTTTCGCCAAAAGCAAAATAAATTAAGGTAATAGCAGATAATAAAGTCAATACAGAAGTTATTATGATTGCTTTTTTCATGGCCTCAGGTGTGATAATACCACTCTGAATAGCGCGTTTTGGGCCTACTCTGTCTTCATTATCAGTACCTTTTACACCGTCTCCGTAATCATTTGCAAAATTGGATAAAACCTGTAAACCTAATGTTGTTAAGAGTGCAAAACCAAAAATTTTCCAACTGAATACTTCTGTTGGGGTGTCGATCGTTGATGTTGGATTTGAAAGCGCATAGATACTTCCAACTATAATTCCGGAAACTGATAAAGGCAATGTGCGCAATCTTGCGGCTTCAATCCAATGTTTCATTTATTTTTAATTTTAGATTTTAGAATTTAGATTTTAGATTGTTGGATTCTTTTATTTTAAAAATCTAAAATCTGTAATCTAAATAAATATTATTTTTCTACTCTAGAGTTGAGATGTCAGTTTCAGATTTAAAAAATCTAAAATCTGCAATCTAAAATATTAAGGAAGCCATTTGTTTTCGCCAAAGTTTGGTTTTCTTTTTTCTAAGAATGCATTTCTTCCTTCTTTAGCTTCTTCGGTCATGTAAGCTAAACGAGTGGCTTCGCCGGCAAATACTTGTTGGCCAACCATTCCGTCGTCTGTAAGGTTCATGGCGAATTTTAGCATTTTGATAGAAGTTGGAGATTTTTGAAGAATTTCCTGAGCCCACTGGTAAGCGGTGTCTTCTAACTCATCGTGAGGAATTACGGCATTTACCATTCCCATATCCATCGCTTCCTGAGCGGAATAGTTTCTTCCTAAAAAGAAAATTTCACGTGCTTTTTTCTGACCTACCATTTTAGCCAGGTATGCTGATCCGTAACCACCATCAAAACTAGTTACATCGGCATCTGTTTGTTTAAAAATAGCGTGTTCTTTACTTGCCAATGTCATATCGCAAACTACGTGTAAACTGTGTCCGCCGCCAACTGCCCAGCCTGGAACAACTGCGATAACTACTTTTGGCATAAAACGAATTAAACGCTGTACTTCGAGAATATTCAAACGATGTTGACCATCTTCGCCTACGTATCCTTGGTGTCCACGGGCATTTTGATCTCCTCCGCTACAAAAAGAATATACGCCATCTTTGGTCGATGGTCCTTCTGCAGAAAGTAAAACCACTCCTATCGAAGTATCTTCTTGTGCGTCGTAAAAAGCCTGGTATAATTCTGAAGTTGTTTTAGGACGAAAAGCATTTCTAACATTCGGTCTGTTGAATGCAATTCTTGCAACTCCGTTACATTTTTTATAAGTTATATCTTCAAATTCTCTGGCAGTGATCCAATCCATTTCTATTTGTTTTATTTTTAATAATTATAGCGTAAAAATAAAGCATTTTTACATTTTTACCTACTCAATTTGCGTTAAGTCTGTACGAAAATTACTTTCAATGTTAACAATTGCTGCTCAGAGGCAAAAAATAACATTTTTTAACATTAGTTTCAAAAAATAATAAGTAATTTTACACCCTAGAAATCAATGAGATACATTTTATTTCATTGATTTGGGATTGATTTTCTTTCACTGATTTATTAACCTAAAAAATGATTTTTTTGAGAAAATTTAAAAAATTTGTCGCTCATTTTTTTACGGTTTTTAATAGTAAACCCTTAAATGATGAGCAAATGATTTACTCATTTATTGAAACTTCGAAAAGGAGATAGTAACACCTAAGGTTAAATGCTAGAATTGTTTAGTAATTAGTATAAAATTGATTACGAAAAGAGGAAAAAATGCTAACTGAAACTTTCTATACGTTATTTTATAAAACCAATGGATTAGCCGTGAAATTGACGTTTCGCTCTTAATATGAATGTATAAGTTATTTAAAGACATACCGTTTCAAGAAGTAATTTCTAAAATTTTTAAAGCTGTTATTTCTTGAAGGATTCAAATTATTTTATTTCTGTTTTTTTTTAATTACAATTTTTTTTAAAACTAGAATAAAAAGGGAAAGGCTACTTGTAATGAGTAGCCTTTCCTGTTTTAATAATTTAAAATTCAAAAAAACAAATTCCAAATTCCAACTCGACGTCGAGTGTTGTTGAGATTTAGGATTTTAAATTCCCAAGGTTGAAACCTAATAATGTAAGGAACTTGTTCTTAAACTTTGACAAAGGTTTTTTACTTATAAACTTGTGAGACATTGCCTGTGGTTTCAACCACGGGGTGCAATATTATCAAGCCTCGTATTGTGTCCTCGTGGTTGAAACCACGGGCTATGGTGGGGATAAATTTCAATAAAAAATTCCAAATTCCAATAACTATGTTTCATATTGGAATTTGGAATTTTAAAATATTGGAATTTTAAAGTTATTCTTTTACAAGATAAATCCCGTCTTCTTTAATTTCGATAAGTTTGTCTTTGTATAAAGCACCAATTGCTTTTTTGAAAGTCTTTTTACTCATTTTTAATACTGTTTTGATGTCTTCAGGGTGTGAAGCATCGTTTAGACGTAAAAAACCACGATTGGCTCTCAATTCATCTAATATTTTTTCTGCATTTGGCTCAATACTCTGATAACCTTGTACTTGCAGGGCAACATCTATTTTGTTATCAGGACGGATATTTTTGATAAATCCGGTCAGTCTGTCTCCGGTTCTAATCGCATCATCGTACACTTCATCTTTGTACAACAATCCTTTATGCTGCTCGTTGATGATCACGTTGATTCCTAGTTCAGTGATATGTGAAACGATTAAATCAACTTCTTCACCTTTTTCAACCGTTAGGTTTTCATTGCTTAAAAATTGGTTCAATTTACTTGAAGCTACCAAACGATTGGTTTTTTCATCCATATAAAGGTAAACTAAGTAACGTTTTCCTTTTTCCATCGGACGAGCTTGTTCTTTAAACGGAACCAGAATGTCTTTTTCCATTCCCCAATCCATAAAAGCACCTACCTGATTGGTGTAATTCACTCTTAAAAGTGAAAACTCATTCAGTAATATATAAGGTTCAAGTGTTGTGGCAACAGGGCGTTGTTCGTGGTCTAAATAAACAAATACGATAAGCTCCTCGTCTATTTCAAATTCGTTGGGAACGTATTTGTTGGGTAATAATATATCGTGAATTCCTTCGGGATCTTCTTGAGGATTTCCTAAAAATAAACCAACTTTGGTATCACGCAGTATAGTAAGGGTATTGTATTTTCCTATTTCAATCATATTCTTGAGATTCTAAGCTAAAAAGCAGCTGAGTTTTTAAAGTGCAAATGTACGAAGTTTGAAAATGGTACAACGAAAAATGTTTTAGATAAAAATCCGGTAAAAACATCTTTTTAGAGTTTCTCTTTTTTTTAATTAAATTTGAGGATCTAAATTAATCCCAAATCAATGAAAAAGACTCTTTTTTATTCTGTTTTTACTTTTCTGTTTTTTACTCAAATTACCTTTTCCCAAGTGGCTGAAGATACGGAAATAAAAAAAATGATCACCGAAATTAAAGCCGAAAACCTTGAAGCTACTGTTCGTAAATTAGTTTCTTTCGGGACACGACACACCTTAAGCGATACTAAAAGTAAGACGAAAGGAATTGGTGCCGCACAGCAATGGGTAAAATCTGAATTTGATAAATATGCCTTGGAATCTAACGGAAGATTAACTTCTGTGATTGATTATTTCACGGTTAAAGCAGACGGAAAACGTATCAACAAAGACAGTCAGCTTGGCAATGTGATGGCGACTTTAAAAGGAACTGACCCCAATGACAATCGTGTGCTTATTATAAGCGGACATCTTGATTCGAGAGTTTCTGATGTTATGAATATAAAATCTGATGCTCCGGGCGCAAATGATGATGCTTCGGGAGTTGCAGCTGTAATGGAGCTAGCTAAAGTAATGAGTAAAAGATCTTTTCCTGCAACTATTATTTTTGTGGCTGTAGTGGGCGAAGAACAAGGACTTGTTGGTGCCCGTCATCTTGCTGAAACGGCAAAAGAATCTAACTGGAATATCATGGCAATGCTAAATAATGATATGATTGGCAATAGTTTATCGAGCGGAACTAAGTTAAGAGACAATACACAAATCAGGGTTTTTAGTGAGACTATTCCGTTTCTTGAAACCGAAGAAGAAGCTAAAATGCGAAAAGCTACAAGCCGCGACAATGACAGTCCGTCAAGATTGCTGGCACGTTACATAAAAACGGTTACAGAGCAATACGTAGATCAATTGACGGTGAAACTGGTCTATAGAAACGATCGTTTTTTACGTGGCGGAGATCATACTCCCTTTAGCCAAAATGGATTTACAGCAGTTCGCTTTTGCGAAATGAATGAGAATTTTGATCATCAACATCAGGATTTAAGAACTGAAAATGGTATTAAATATGGTGATTTGGTTGAATTTATGGATTTTGATTATTTAAGAAAAAACACTTGTTCTAATTTAGCTACTCTGGCCAATTTAGCTTGGTCGCCAAAAGCACCAACCAATGCAGGCATCGAAGTTAAAAATCTTTCTAATTCATCTACTTTTTCATGGAATGCTCCGGAAGGGAAAACACCATACGGTTATCAAATTTTAATGAGAGAAACATCATCTTCTCATTGGGAAAAAACTTTTTTTGTAAAAGATACAAAAGCTGAAATCCCTTATTCTAAAGACAATTATTTTTTTGCCGTACAAGCTGTAGATGAATTAGGACATGCCAGTTTACCTGTTTTTCCGGTTCCAATTCGTTAAAATATATAATATAAAAAGCGCTAATTTGGTATTTCTTAGATGACAATTAAAAACAAGTAGGTTTTTTCCTTCTTGTTTAGTTTCTTTGTGTAAATTTTTAATGTTATGGGAATATGTCTTAGGATAAAGGGGGTAGTGAATATTGAGTATGAAATAGGAACAGCTGATTTTTTTCACTGTTTTTTTTCTACTATTTGCTACCATTTAGAAAATAAAAAATGGGGTAGCAAATATCCTGTTACAATGAATAATTTATATGAAGGTAAATTCAAGTGCCAGTATATCAGTATTGCAATAAATGAATTAAATAGTATAAAAGGATGAATTTTAAAAAAATTCACCACGAGATATCATTTGGGATATTAGTAATTTAAGTCTTACTCCTCCATGGGAAACAATATCTCTTCAGAAATCATAAATCTATCTAATTATTTTGTCACTAGTGACGGTAGAGATTTGTTTAAAGTTTTGCATTTGGCACTCCAGGATTCAAAAGTGAGATTTATTTGTAAACACTTTCTTTTTTAAAATGCAATGTCAATAAATAATACGCAACTGCTCTGTATTTGTGTTTATTCAGCTATGGCTTTGTCTAAGGCCGCGCTATCAGCTAATCCTAATTTTTTATCAGGAAATTATTTTTTGCAGTGTCCAACTCAGATTGTTGAGTTCCGGCAACCGCAGAGGCATCTGCATTATAAATAGAAGGTCCGCAACCAATAGTTACTTTAGTAAGCAAATCCATATTAGGCGTTACTCCACATTTTTCTTTTAGATCTTCTGCATACTTTTTAATTAATTCTTCTCTTGCGCTCATAATAAAAATTTAAAATTGATTAGATTTACAAAAATTAAAGATTTACCTTACATTTAATAGTGTTTTAACTTTATTTTATTTACAATGCTAAACCAGCTCTTTAAAGTATTGTTTTAAAATAACATTATTCTCTAATGTTGGCGTAAATACTTCCAGAATTCCGGCAGCATTATTATTACTGTAAAGGTTTTTTATTCCCTCTTGAAGAGATGCTACATCGTTGGCAGTAAAATAATTAAGCTTATACATCTTTGCTAAATGTTCTGCGGTAAGATTATGCGAAGTTTCGAAATAAGTATTAAAAACAGGCTTTTCTTCATGTCCTGGTAGAATTCGAAATATTCCTCCTCCTCCATTATTAATTAAAATAATCTTGAAGTTTTTAGGGATATAAGAATTCCATAAAGCGTTGCTGTCGTATAAAAAACCAATGTCTCCGGTAATAAATACGGTTTGCTTATCGCTTCTTCCTACCGCCGCTCCTATTGCTGTTGATGTGCTTCCGTCAATACCGCTTGTTCCCCGGTTGCAATAAACTTCGATCGAAGGATCAATTTCGATTAACTGTGCATAACGAATCGCTGAACTATTGCTTATTTGCAGCTGAGTGTTTTTAGGAAGTGATTCTATTACTTTTTCGAATACTTTAAAATCAGAGAATGTCGTTTTACGCAAATATTCTTGTTTTCTGATTTTTCTTAAATCGTAAATTTTATCAATTTTTGAGAAATATTTACTCGAAACAAATGCTGTTTTTGGAAGCAGTTCTTTGAAAAAATCTTCTGGTTCCATTACAAAATGTTTGCTTAAAGCATTAAACGTATCATAAGCACGTAAAGTATCTATATGCCAGTGATGTGCAGGTTTATATTTTCGTAAAAAAGCTTTAATACGTTTTGAAACAATCATACCGCCAAAGGTGATTAAAACTTCCGGTTCTAATTCTTTAAAATCAGAATCGTCAAAAGGTGTAATTAAGCTGTCTATGCTATTTATAAAACTTGGTTCATGCAAATTTGATGTTGTCTCGGTAAGCACTACAATTGAAGGATCTTTGGCGAAATTTTCGAGAATTTCTTTACTAACAGAATTGGCTTCGTTTATTCCTCCAATAAGAATTAATTTTCTTTTTGAAGTATTCCAGACAGAAACTATATCATCAATATTTTCGATAATTTTTGTTCCGAGAATCTCCTCTGAATGGGTAATCTTTGGTTCAACAGAAAGTTCTGAAACCGTTTCGTATAAAGGTTCTTCGAATGGTGCATTGATATGAACCGGTCCTTTTTGAAGAATGGCTGCTTCGATTGCTTTATTGATTTTTAAATCATTTTCTACAGAAGCTTCTTCTGTTAAATTGGCATTGAAAACGGAGTGATTCTGAAAAACATTTTCCTGACGAATGGTTTGGCCATCGCCAATATCAATCTTGCTTTGCGGGCGATCTGCAGAGATCACGATTAACGGAATCTGGCTGTAAAATGCTTCGGCCACAGCCGGATAATAATTCAATAAAGCCGATCCTGAAGTACAAACAATTGCAGTTGGCTGTTTGGTTTGCTGTGCGATTCCTAATGCGAAAAAAGCAGCGCAGCGTTCATCAGCAATGCTGTAACAATTAAAATTAGGATTTTGTGCAAACCCTATCGTTAAAGGTGCGTTTCTTGATCCCGGAGAAATTATAATATTGGTGATTCCTTTTGCTAAACAAATTTCGATAATGCTTTGAGCAAGCGCTATTTTGGGGTAAATCATTATTATGTGTATTATTTTGTAAAAAGAATCTAAAAGTCTAAGATTTCTTTTTGATAACACAAAGTTACAAACTTCGCATTGGATTTAACTTATAAATAGGAAGATATTAAGGGCTGTTTTTAGAAAAAGGAGATATATTTGTAAATCAGATTTTTTAATAAAAATAAACTTCTATGCGTTTCTTCTCTATTTTATTTCTTTGCGTATCCCTACAAGTCCTACATTCTCAAAATCAGTTTGTTCCGGATGACACACCGTATAAAACAGTCTTAGAAAATGCCAAAACACAGGGTAAACCTCTTTTTGTAATGCTTTACGCTGATTGGTGCCCACATTGTAATCAAATGAAAAAAGAAGTTTTTAGTGATCCTGCGGTTATGGATTTTTTAAAGAAAAACTATGTGTGCGTTTGGAAAAATGTCGAAAAAGAAGAAGGTATTGCTCTAAAAGATAAGTACAACACCAAATCACTGCCTACTTTCTTATTTATAGATCCTGCCAATGAAACGCTTTTGTATGCTTTGAAAGGAGAATCGAAAAAGGCAGATTTTATGACCGAAGCCAATTATGCTTTGAATCCCAGAATGCAATTGCCTTATTTAGAAAAGCAATTTCTTGATGACCCGAGCAATTCTACTAAGTTTTTTGCCTATTTGAATACACTGAAAAAAGGAAAAGACAGAACCGATTTATCGATCCCCACACATATTTATCTCAATACACAATCTGATGCGCAATTGGTTAGTGAATTAAATTGGCGTGTTATTGCGAATGGTGTAACGGATATTAAATCAAGAGAATTTCAGTATGTTTTAAATCATCAGAAAGATTTTGCTACTGTGGCTTCTCAAAACCGTGTTGATCGCAAAATAGAAAGTATCGTAAATGAATTGCTGCGTCCGTATGTTGATGGCCTGGACACTATAAACTATTATAAACAAAGAGAAATTGCAAAATCGATCCGATTGCAAAAAACGGATTCTATTGTGTTTAAATTCGATTTGACTCTGGCAGAAAGAACTGAAAAATGGCAGCAATACAAAAAAGTGACGCTTGACGATACTCAGAAAATAGTTTGGAATGATGCGAGTTTCCTTAAAGAGATTGGTCAGACGTATTTAAAGCATATTTCTGATACCGAGAGTTTGAAAAAATCCATTACCTGGGTAAAACGTTCTCTGGAATTAAACGATTCATATGATGGAAATTTCCTGATCGCCCGACTTTACAACAAAATAAAAGACAAAAAAATGGCTATGAAATACGCTAAAGATGCCAAGGAAATTGGTGCCGAAATGGGTTGGGGCACTAAGGAAGTAGATGATTTATTAGTGGAACTCAGCAAAAAGTAGACGTTAAATTCCAAAAATAATAAAATTCCAAATTCCAGTCTAAAATGCTTTGGGGAAAGTCCTGAATAATTTGGACGAATTAAAACTTAAAACAAACAACAATTAAAATAAACACGAATTTGCGAATTGATATTTATAATTAAGAATAAATTAATTCTTGAATTCGGGGCAAAAAAACTACCAATAAAAAACCATGGACGTAATACTTAGACCAGCCACAACCAACGATTTAGAAAAAATTCTTGAGATTGTAAACCATTCTATTTTGCATACTACTGCAAATTATAATTATGAAATTCAAACTATAGATATTCAGACAAAATGGTTTGAAGATAAAACAGCTAAAAACCTACCTATTGTCGTTGCTGAATTAGCGGGCGAAGTTGTCGGTTTTGGAAGTTACGGGCAATTCCGTGAGAAAATCGGATATCAATATACAGTAGAACACTCCGTTTATGTAGTTGATAATATTATAGGTAAAGGGATTGGATCTAAACTATTACTTGAATTGATTCGTGTGGCCAAAGAACAAGGTTATCACGTAATGATTGGTGCAATCGATGCTGATAATGCGGGAAGTATTGCCTTTCATGAAAGATTTGGTTTTGTAGCAACGGGAACGATTCGTGAAGTAGGTTATAAATTTGATCATTGGCTTGATTTGGTTTTTATGCAGCTTATATTGAAGTAGGTAAAAATGACCCACAGATGAAACGGATTCGCTAGCGCGAAAACGCTGATTGACGCGGATTTTTTCTGTTTTTTGATAATGGTTTACTGGAATGCTTTTTTTTACCTCAAAGCACGCTAAGAATTACGCAAAGTTCGCTATGAAAAACATTGTCATTCTTTGAGTTCGCAAAGCTGGACGTTAATATTTTTTGTCGTTTCGAACTTAATAATTTAATTTATAAGGAACTAATTTTAATCTACAACTATTGAATACAGACTATCAAATACAAATTTGGTCGACGATATTAAAACCCTTCTCTCCTATCTCAAAATCAAAAAGGTAAATATTTTTGGTGGTTCCTGGGGCACAACTTTAAGTCTTGTATTTGCGATACAAAATCCCGAAAAAGTAAAAAGTCTTTTGTTAAGAGGTGTATTTCTTGGGGATAAACGGTCTATAGATCATTACGTAAATGGTGGCGTACAGAATGAATTCCCTAAGGAATGGGATCGTTTTAAAGCGAATGTTCCTTTAGATTCAAACCTTACGATTCCGGCTTATTATCTGGGTCAAATGTTGAATGGAACTCCTCAAAACAAAAAGTTCTTTTGCTATGAATGGGTGCTTTATGAAATCTCTATATTTAAGAAAGGAATTGCCGAAAATGAAATCGATGCTATTATAAATGAATTTCCGTTTGAGTCTTTAGCAATTATGGAGGCGCATTATTTAAGTAATAATTGTTTTATAGAGGAGAATTATATTTTAGATCATATAAAAATTTTGGATGATATTCCGGCGACTATTATTCACGGAAAGTACGATGCCATTTGTCCTGTTGAATATGCCGAAAAACTACACCATAAACTTAAAAGGTCTACTTTATATATTGAAAATTGCGGGCATTCTGATTCAGAACCCGGAATTGAGCAGACAATTATTGAGGTGTTGAATCAATAGGTTATTTTTATAAGTAAAATTACTTTTTTTACCACAGAGGGCACGAAGTTTTGCACAGAGTTGGGAAAGGGGTTTTACTATGTAAAAAAATTAGATCTCAGAGGGTCAATCACGATTTTTATAATAAAAATAAATAAAATCCGCGTCAATGGGCGTTTTCGCTTTAGCAAATCCGTTTCATCAGCGTACAAAAGTTAGCATAAATTAAAACAAAAAAAATCCACAAACTTGAATATTCAAATTTGTGGATTTTTTGGTAAAGATAGTTATGATTAACTTTTTATCCAGTTGATTACTTCAGGATCTGTCGGTAATGTTCTTGGTTTAATAACTTTTACCAATTCGCCTTTTTCGTTGATTAGGTATTTCTGAAAATTCCATTCAACTTCTGAATCCTGTAAACCGTTTTTAGATTTTTGAGTCAGGAATTTGTACACTTCGCACATATCGTCTCCTTTTACAGAAACTTTGTCCATCATTGGGAAAGTTACTCCGTAATTTTGTTGGCAAAACGTTTCGATTTCTTTGTTTGTACCAGGTTCCTGCGAAGCAAAATTATTAGCCGGGAAACCTACAATTACAAAACCTTTGTCTTTGTATTCTTTGTAGATGGCTTCAAGATCTTTGTACTGAGGTGTTAATCCGCATTTTGAAGCGGTATTTACAATCATTACTTTTTTTCCTTTAAGGGATGCAAAATCAAAAGTATCTCCTGATAAATCCTGTACTTTAAATTGGTAAATGTTTTCTTTTGCCATGGCTTTATCTGTTTTAGATATTTTGTTTTTACTTGTCTGAGCCTGAACTTGTGAACTCAACAATAAGATTAAGCTACAAGCTATAAATGCTATTTTTTTCATCGATTAATTTTTTTATAAAATTAGTTAAAAACTGTTTTCGGATAATGTTTTGCCTGCTTTATTTTTATTAAACATAAGTTAAATAAAAAATTGAAGCCTAGCGTTAATCAGACGCTAGGCTTCCCCCCATACAAACAAATCAAACCATGAATTTAATTGTAATCTATTATTCTGTTAGTTAAAATTATAGTTGATGCTTCGGTTATAGTGAAAATTATATTTAGAATCATATAACCTTATTTTTAAATATTATCTTATTTCTGGCGTTTATATCTTAATTTATCGTTTATGAATGTAAATTGGCATTTAGTTTTCTATTCTAATTTTCGATTTGGAAGTCCGAAGACATCAACTATGCAATGCTATATTTAAATCTGAATCAGATTTTGTTTTTCTCTTAAATTTTTATTTGACAATTCACTTCTGAACTTTTACAGTTCTTTTTAAAATCACTTTTACTTAAACTGGTCAATGCCAAAACCGTTGTTAAACCCACAATTAAAATTTTTAAATTGTATATCTTCGTCATGACATTTTTTATTATTGAGATTTACTTTACACTTAAATGTTTAACAATTGTTAAATTTCAATTTATCATCTCCTGCAAAAACAGCTTTTATATTCTTCTTTTGAAGCTCTTTTCTTTCTTCTGCTATTTTCAGCATTATTGTTTGATGTTATAATAGCATTTACGTAATTGGTTTGCTTTTGGTTTTAAAAAAATGAAAAAAAAGTGATATTTTTTTTCAAACCCTTATTTTACTAGGTTTCGGACTGTTAAAAAAAAATAAAATTTCACAAAAAAATAAATTATCTTTATCTCAATCTATAAAAATGTATACTAAAATTTTGTTTAAGCTTAAAAACCTAAATCTATGAGTCAAGATGAATTGCTTGTTTTAATTTACAAAAAAGACGAAAGAGCTTTTACCCATTTGTACGATATGTATTCGAAAAGTTTGTTTTCGGTCATCAACGTTCTGATTAAAAATCGTGAGGAAGCCGAAGATGTTTTGCAGGAAGTTTTTGTCAAAATCTGGAAAAATATTGATACTTATAATGAGAGTAAAGGCCGATTTTACACCTGGATCCTTAATATTGCAAGGAATACATCGATTGACAAATTGAGATCTAAAAATTTTAATAACAGCCAAAAAAACCTTTCTTCAGATAATTTCGTAAATCTGTTAGACGACAGTAATAAACTAATGAACAGAATTGATACAATTGGAATTCAGGAATTTGTAAAAAAACTAAAACCAAAATGTATTGAAATCATTGATTTATTATTTTTTAAAGGATATACCCAACAAGAAGCTTCAGAAGAATTGGCATTGCCACTGGGAACTATCAAAACGCAAAACAGAAATTGTATTAACGACCTACGTAATTATTTAAAAATATAATGGAAGCACAAGAATATATAGACTCAGGAATTCTCGAATTGTATGTTTACGGTTTATTGACCGAAACTGAAAATCTGGAAATAGCCGAAATGGCAAAGAAGAATCCCGAAATGGATCAGGAAATTATTGCAATAGAAAAAGCTATTGTGGCTTTATCATCAAGTTTTTCTCCTTTTCATTCGGTAGCTAATTTTGAAAAGATAAAGGCCCGTTTAGAACTGAAACATGGCAAAGTAGTCGATATGAAACCGGCATCGACCTGGTCTCAATATGTGGGCTGGGCTGCAGCGGTACTATTACTACTAGGTCTTGGATATCAAACTCTGGAACTGACCAAAACAAAAGAAGCTATTTCTACTGTTGGAACTGAAAAAGAAAAAATACAAAGAGAATATGCTTTCTTAGATCAGCAAAATAAAGAAACAGAGAAAAACTTAACTATCGTAAGGGATATTAAAAATACTGGTGTAACACTTGGCGGACAAGCGGTTTCTCCTAATTCATTTGCAAAAGTGTACTGGAATAAGCAAACAAAAACCACTTATATTGATGCTGCCGGTTTACCAACTCCTCCAAAAGGAATGGTATATCAGGTTTGGTCTTTAAAATTGAGCCCGGTACTTACGCCAACAAGTATTGGTTTGCTGGATAATTTTGAAGGAAACAGTCAAAAAATCTTTGCTGTAAGCCAGACAGATTCTGCAGAAGCATTTGGAATTACACTTGAGCCTGCCGGCGGAAGTTTAACGCCTACAATGACACAATTGTATACTTTAGGAAAAGTTTAAAAATAAAGTTAGCATAAAACTCAGAACGCATATTAATTTATTTTAATGTGCGTTTTTTTTATTATTTTTAATTCGAATAACTCTCTATTAACCAAGTCACTAAAACCATGAACGGAACTTTACTTTTACGAATTGCAGTTGCTATTATTCTCCTCACCCATTCTGTTTTTGGTATCTTCGACAACGGAATTAATGATTTTGGAAATTTGTATTTAAACCAAATCGGGTTTGCTCCTTTTGGAGTTTTTATCGCCTGGTCTATCAAATTGTCGCATATCATAGCTGCTGTTCTTTTGGTTTTAAATAAGTATATCAAACTTGCGGGCTATGTAACGATTTTTGTGCTCATCATGGGAATTATTCTCGTTCATTTTCAGGAGGGTTGGTTTGTTGTTGGCGGCGGCCGAAATGGTGTCGAGTATAACTTTTTACTCATTATAGTTTTATTGGTCATTATGTATCCTGATGGATGCAAGAAAGTATAAATTGAATTGATTATTAATTATAAACATAACCTATGATGCCTTCTGATAATCGCTATAGTTCTTTCAATCAAGTTATCTTACTGTTTTTTCTTCTTATCTCAACATTTGCTTTTGCACAGGAACCGCACAGTTATATAAATGATTATGATTATTTAAATAAAAATACCAAAGGAGTAAAAAAAATAACGGTCAAAGAAAATGATACAATTCAGGAGCAGCATTATTTTAATAACAAGGGACTTATTTATTTTTTCTTAAAAAACAGATTAAATCACGTCGGCTACTTTAAGTACGACAAAAAAAACAGACTTATTAAAAAAATAAATGCATACGCTATTCAGGGCTTTAGTTGCGAAGAAATAAAATATTCAGATAAATCAACACAACTTTTTTCGTATTTAACTGAAGACGAAAAAGAACGTCAATTAGAAAATGATAAATATCTGGAAAATAAATCAAAAGGAATAGAATATACAATTGTTGGCCAAGATACTATTAGCATTGATGATGCCTATTCGGTAGTGACATCCGACGAGGAATACTATAAATACAAAAACGAAATTGAAGGAATTAAAGATACAACTGCATTGCTTAATGCTCAAAGTTTAAAAAAATTAATTGACCAACCAAAATATCTGGATTTTTCGATTGAATACGATAGTAAGCTTCGTCCTTTAAATGAAAATTTTTTTGACTCCAGAAATAATGTTACTTCAGTACATACTTTTTCCTACTTACCTGGTAAAATAATAAATAAGTACAAAACTGACATGATTGGAATGGGAGAAATAATTAAAACGTTTGATGAACACAAAAATGTTATTAGCGAAAAAGAAGGAAGTAAAAATTTAAAGTATAAATATAAAGACCAGCATTGTATTGAAAAAAGTGAATTTAAAAATGATACACTTTTGAATACAATAACATACAATTACGACAACAATCTTTTATCAGAACGGATATATCGAAATTTAGAAGATGGAAATGTCTATTTTTTTAATTATAAATATAATAGCAAAAATTTAATCACTGAAATAATATTTCGTTCTCAACAGTTTCAACGTGTTTATAAATACGAATATGAATATTATAAATAAAGATTAAAATACGAAATACAATGGAAATAACCTGTAAAAACTGTCAGCAACATTATGCCGGAAATTACTGCAATAATTGCGGCCAGCCAGCGGATACGCATAAAATAAACTCACATTATTTATGGCATGATATTCAGCACAGTTTATTGCATTTTGATGCAGGGATTCCTTATTCTATAAAACAACTTTTTACAAGGCCCGGACATTCTATTAGGGAATTTATCGAAGGAAAACGCGTCAGACATTTCAAACCCTTGTCTTTGGTGACGGTTTTGGCTGCATTTTATGGTTTTTTATACCATTATTATCGCCTTAATTTATTTAAGGTTAATGAAGCTGATTTAAATCTAAATGATTTTAATGAATGGAATGCTACGCACTTTGCCTGGACAACCATTGCTACTATACCTTTGTATACTATTGGAACCTATGTTGTTTTTAGAAAACAGGGCTATAATTTTTTTGAACTTTTTGTCCTCAATACATTCAAAGCTTCACAAAGGTTATTTGCTCAAATTTTAATATTTCCATTATTACTGTATTTTAACGGAACGCCTCATATGCAAGAGATTTTAAATTTAATGTATATAATAGGTCTCCTATTAATTTTCTGGACCAATATCCAGTTCTTTAATAAAATATCAAAAACAAAAGCATTCTTGCTGTCTATAGTAAGTCATGTTGTTTTTCTAGTTTGTTTTTTAATAGTAATGACTATTGTGCTTGTGATGACGGGAAGACTTTCATTATAAATCCTCTAAAAAGAAAATAATAAACTATTTTCTTTTTTTATAAATATCTATATCGTAATATTGCAATATAAAAATATAACAATGGGAGCTACAAAAACAGATCATTTTACAGATGAGCAAAACGAATTGGCTATTTTAACAAAAGCTTTAGGTCATCCTGCGCGAATAGCTATTATTCAATATTTAATGAAGGTCAATACATGCATATGCGGTGATATAGTAAACGAATTACCTCTTTCTCAGCCAACGGTTTCTCAGCATTTAAAAGAATTAAAAAATGCCGGATTGATAAAAGGAAATATCGAAGGAAATGCGATTTGCTATTGTATTAACGAAGCGGGTTTTGAGAAAATAAAAATCTTCTACAATCAGATAAATATGCATTTAGAAAAAAGAAAAAACGAATGTTGTTAAATTATTAAAACAAATTATTATGAAACTTTCAGAAATTAAAAAAATACTTACTACTGTTGAAGCCGTTAACTTTCAATTGCCTGACGGAAAATTTGTTCCGGAATATTTTCACGTAACCGAAGTAGGTTTGATTACCAAAAACTTTATTGACTGTGGCGGAGTTGTTCGTAAAGAAACTGTCGTGAATTTTCAGCTTTGGGATGCCAACGATTATCAACATCGTTTAAAACCTCAAAAATTAATTCATATCATAGAACTTTCAGAGAAAGTTTTGGGAATAGAAGATTTTGAAATCGAAGTAGAATATCAAAATACTACTATTGGTAAATATGATTTAGATTTTAATGGAAAAGATTTTTTACTGTTAAATAAAACTACTGCTTGTTTAGCTCAGGATCAATGTGGGATTCCGCCAGAAAAACCAAAACTTAAACTGACGCAATTAGGTACAGATGAAGGTAATTCCTGTACTCCTGGTGGAAGCTGTTGTTAAATTTAAATGCCTACAAAATGTCAAATCACAATATATTATTCTCCGAAATTCAATCTTTAGTTCAGTCTTTTGATTTTGGAGTAATTTCTAAAGATCGTAAAGAAATCCTCCAGCCTCTTATTAATTTTATTCAGCTAAAGTCTGAACAACATCAGGAAATCAGATTGAATTTAATTTGCACGCATAATTCCAGACGAAGTCATTTATCTCAGGTTTGGGCGCAAACTGCTGCGCATTATTACGGAATTCAGAATGTGTTTTGTTATTCCGGAGGAACTGAAGCAACAGCTTTGTATCCTAAAGTTGCTGAAACATTAGCATTATCAGGTTTTAAAATCACGAAGTTATCAGAAGGTAACACTCCTGTTTATGCTATAAAATTCGCTGGAAATCAAGCTCCAATTATAGGTTTTTCTAAAACGTATGATGATGATTTTAATCCAGAAAATGAATTTGCAGCTATTATGACCTGTTCTCAGGCAGATGGCGGCTGTCCTTTTATTGCTGGGGCCGAGAAAAGAATTGCCGTAACTTATGATGATCCAAAAGCTTTTGATAATACGGATCAACAATCAGAGAAATATAATGAAAGAAGTTTGCAAATCGCGACTGAAATGTTTTATGTTTTCTCTCAAATAAAAAAATAAAATGTCTATAGATCATTGTCATCCCGTTGCGGGAAGAAAAAAGTTAAGTTTTCTGGATCGGTTTTTAACGCTTTGGATTTTTCTGGCTATGGCTGTTGGTATTGCTGTAGGATATTTTTTTCCGTCAAGCGGAAATTTCATCAATTCGTTTTCTAACGGGAGTACTAATATTCCGTTGGCTATTGGTTTGATTTTGATGATGTATCCTCCGCTGGCAAAAGTGAACTACAATAAAATTGGTGAAGTTTTTAAAAATACAAAAGTACTTGGCGCTTCTTTATTCTTAAATTGGATTGTTGGTCCTGTTTTGATGTTTGCCTTAGCACTTTTATTCTTAAAAGAGTATCCTGAATATATGATTGGATTGATCTTAATTGGGTTAGCGCGTTGTATTGCCATGGTGGTCGTTTGGAATGATCTTGCCGATGGAAACCGTGAATATGCCGCCGGATTAATTGCTTTAAACAGTATATTTCAGGTTTTGCTTTATAGTGTTTATGCATATATTTTTATAACTGTTTTACCTCCTTATTTTGGATACACAGGTTTTAATGTCAATATTAACATGATTGAGATTGCTAAAAGTGTTGGTATTTATTTAGGGATTCCGTTTGCTTTGGGAATTGTAAGCCGATACGGTTTGATAAAACTCAAAGGCGAAGAATGGTTTCAGGATAAATATATTCCGTTTATCTCTCCTGTTACATTGATTGCTTTGCTGTTTACCATTGTTCTTATGTTTAGCTTAAAAGGGGAACTGATTGTCCAGATTCCGATGGATGTTGTTCGAATTGCAGTTCCATTGATGATTTATTTTGCCTTAATGTTTGTCTTAAGTTTTTTTACCGGAAAATATTTTGGTGCCGATTATTCTAAAAGTACTTCGATTGCTTTTACCGCTACAGGCAATAATTTTGAATTGGCGATTGCGGTTGCCATAGGTGTTTTTGGTATCAACAGCGGGCAGGCTTTTGCAGGCGTTATTGGTCCGCTGGTCGAAGTTCCTGCTTTGATTGCTTTGGTAAATGTAGCTTTTTGGTTTAGAAAGAGTTTTTTTTAAGTTGCTAAGATGCTAAGCTACTAAGTGGCTAAGTTTTAGAATCTGGTTCTTCTTATTTATTATTAGACAAGGTTTCAATCTTGGGTTTTATCGTTACAATTTATCGTTACAATTTATCTTTATATCATTGATTGTGTAGCATAGATTATCTACTATTTATTTTGTGTCATTGATTGCGTCCCAACGGTTGAAACCGTTGGCTATGTTTTATACTGAATTATATTTTAAATTTTATTTCATCTTTTTTCTGATATCTTTATTTTGATATAATTATATTGAAAACGAGTGCCCTAGCCCTGATAGAAGTGGAAATCCTTTTGTGTCGGTGTTCGGCACAAAAGATTGAAACGAATAGCAGGAAATAACTCCTAATTCTTCAAGTCATCTAGGTGTAACAGAAGGGAATTTCTAATTTATCTTTATAATAAAATATAAAAAAAGGTTCAACTATGACAGTTGAACCTTTTTTGCGAATTAATAAAAATACCTTAGTTATTATTTTTTCTTTTTATAATACTTTCGGTATTTTGGATATGTGAGAATTCCGAGAAGGGAAATTGTTCCTAATGAATACCAGATCCAGCTTAATGAATGTGCTTCTCCGCTTGCATAAGAGTGCAGTCCTACGAGGTGAAAGTTTACTCCGTAATAGGTAAACAAAATAGACACAAAGGCAAACATACTCATTAAATTAAAGAACCATTGCCCTCTTAATGAAGGAACAAAACGAGCGTGAATTACGAACGCATATATCATAATCGAGATTAGAGCCCAGGTTTCTTTTGGATCCCATCCCCAGTAACGTCCCCAGCTTTCGTTGGCCCATTGTCCTCCAAGGAAGTTACCAATCGTTAGCATGATTAGACCAATTGTTAAGGACATTTCGTTTATATAGGTAATTTCTTTGATGTTTAAATCCATTTTAGCCTTGTTCTTTTCGTTGGTAAAGAAGATTAAAATTAATCCAACAAGACCAAGAATCATCCCTAAAGCAAACGGACCATAACTTCCTACAATTACTGCTACGTGAATCATTAACCAATATGAGTTAAGAACCGGCTGCAGGTTTGCAATTTCAGGATCGATCCAGTTGGCGTCTGCAGCAAAAAAGATCATCGCTGTTACGAATGCTGCCGATGCAACGGTAAGTTTTGATTTACGATCAAAAGCCAGGCCGAAGAACATGGTTGCCCAGGCAACGTAAACAATTGCTTCGTAGGCGTTACTCCAAGGTGCGTGACCTGAAATGTACCAACGGGCGATTAATGCTACGGTATGAAATGCAAATATTACTCCTATTAATATATGAAAACCATTTACAGTAATACGAAGCCATTTTTTATCAAAGAAGGTACTGAAAAGCGTAAAGATCAACATGAAAATTCCGGCAAGTGAATACCAATAGAACATTTTTGGTAAAATGTTGTAGGTGTTGTAAGCAATTTCAAGATCGATTTTCTTATCACTTGGACGTACTTTACTTCCAAATTTCTTTTGGAAACCGTCAATACTTTCCACCAAATGATCGGCAGTATCAAAGTTTTTAGAAATTGATCCGTTGTTTAAAGCACTGAAATATAAAGGCAGAATTTGTTTCACATATGTAGAATCCATGCCTTTTAATCCTGCGTTCTGAATTTCTAAATAAGAAATCCATTTGTTGTTTGGATCATTCGGGATTGGGAAAATTCTCAGGATACTTCCGCTCAAAGCAGATTCCATCAAGTTAACTTTTTTATCTGTTTCTATAAAGTCTGTCTCAAAACTATTTGGATTTGCTGCTTTGTATGCTGCATCTAAATAAGGAGATAATTTATAATTTCCGTTTTCGTCAAAGAATTTTACAAACGGCGCTAGTTTTGCTTTTCTGTCTACACCAATGATTTTACGGATACTATCATCTTTGGTATTAAGATAAATAAGCGGAACTTGTATCCAAACCTGAGCGTACTGTGTCATTGACAAGAACACCTGATCAGAGTTCATTCCGTTGTAAGTATCCTTATGACTTACTTTTCTTAATAGTTCAGATGAGAAAGTATTGATAGGTTTCATTCTACCTCCGGCATCCTGAATAATCAAACGTCCGAATTTAGCAGCGTGTGCTACCGGAGCTTTGTAAATCGTTAGTAACGAATCTATTTGTTTCTGACTTGGTGCTGCAGTTACGTGATTGGCATGATCGTTAGGATCTGCTGGTGCATGATTATGATTGTGGTCGTGACCGTCACCAGGCGTATGAACGTGTGGTGCCTGAGAAAAACCAGCGAAACTTAGCATTAAAACCAGGATCGTAATTAGTTTTTTCTTTTTTACATTATCTAATTTACGTTTTAGATCAGCAAAGCGAGAATGTTTGGTAAACATAATAGCCATTAGACCAAAGTATAACATAAAATATCCAAAGTAAGTAATAGAAGTTCCCCAGAAATCGTGGTTTACAGATAATACGGTTCCTTTTTCGTCCGGATCGAATGAAGATTGAAAAAATCTGTATCCTTTATGGTCTAAAACGTTGTTCATAAAAATTCTGGCATCAAATGTTTCTGTAGAATCCTGAACCGTTACTTTACTTTCGAAAGCAGAATAACTTTTTTCTGTTCCAGGATATTTTGTGGCGATAAAATCGTTTAATTTTATTTTGAATGGTAATACATACGCTTTACTTCCGTAGAATAAACTGTATTCGATTTTACCAATTTTTACGGTTTGAGGCTCCCCTATGCTACCTTTAGATCCTAAAAGACGAACTTCTTTTTCCTTTCCATCGGCTTTAACTTTTACCACCAAAGCATCATGATGAGATTTTGCTTTGAAATCATTATCCGACTCATAATCAACAACTCCTCTTATAGCTGGATCCGGAAAAACGATTCGGATGTCTCCAATACTATATAAAGAACGCATCATAAGAGGCTGAACATTATCTTTGGTTACAGCTCCTTTTAATTTATCTGCCATTCGCATAAACTCTCCTTCAAAAGGGGTTTGAATGGTATATTTTTCTCCTTGAGTATTGATATTGATCGCGCCTTCGGTAGGTTTGTTTAATGCAAATAATACATTATGAATGTTCTGAACTTCTCCTTCTTTTAGGAAATGTTCTTCACGTCCGCCTGCTCCTGCTTCTACCAATTTAAGGTATAAAGTTCCGTTTGCTGAAGGTTTTATCGTTTCTTTGGCTCCCATGATGTACTTAACGTAAGTCACTTCAAAAGGAGTTTCGTCGAATTTACCTGAAAGTGTAAAATCGTTATTGGTAACTGGCGAGAACAATAGTGCTTTGTCAAAAACTCTGCGTTTCATTTCGCCTTTGTATTCTCCGTCTGCAAAAACAGTTAAGAATGTTTTATCTGAATAGATTTGATTTTCGGCAGCGCCTTCACGAATTGGCATCATACCTTCGTAGCTGATATAACGTGTAATAAAAGCTCCTATAAGAATAAAAATAAAAGCGATATGAAGTATAAGTGTCGCCCATTTTTCCTTTTTATGCAATTGGTAACGTTTGATATTTCCGAAGAAATTGATCAAAAAGAAGACCATTATTGCTTCAAACCACCATGTATTATAAATTAGAATTCGGGCTGTGTCTGTATTGTATTTACTTTCGATAAAAGTACCAATACCCATTGCTAAAGCAAATGTTAAAAAAAGAACAGACATTAATCGTGTAGAAAACAAAAAAGAGAATATTTTTTTATCCATTTTTGAGGAATTACATTGTATAAAAGTGGCACAAAAGTACTTAAAAATGTTGAGTTCCAATATTTGAAGTTTGTTAATAAAAACCAAAAATAGGATACCATTTTAAATCAAATTCACAAAAATGTACGCTTAACTTTACAAAACCATAACAGTCCCATTTATTGTAAAAGAGACTATTAGTCCGCAACCTAAAAGGGTTAAAGTATTTTTCTAATAATAAAACTGTTTTCTATGGTTTTACAAATCTCAGTTTGATGAAATATACCTTTATAAGTCAACGTTTGCATATCATTAACAAAATAATGCGCTATTAAAATCATTTTAATCGGTGCAATCTGTGGCTAAACTCAGTTTTGGCTATTTTCTTTAAAAAAAATAATGCTAATTTTGCGCTATGACTCGAATAACAATAATTGGTTCAGGAAATGTTGCCCAACATTTGATAAAAGCTTTCACCAAAAGTGAACTTGTAGAAATTGTACAGGTATATTCAAGAAAAAAAGAAACCTTAAGTTCTCTCATTGAATTTGATAAAATTACAAGTGATTTTGAAGAATTACAGGAAAGTGATTTGTACATTATTGCCGTTTCAGACAAGGCTATTGCAGATGTTTCGAGACAACTGCCTTTTCACAACCGAATCGTTGTTCATACTTCCGGTGCTGCTTCTCTTGATGTTCTGGATGCAAAAAACAGAAAGGGTGTTTTCTACCCGCTTCAAACATTTTCTAAAAACAAAGAGATTGATTTTTCTATCATTCCGCTTTGTTTAGAAGCTGAAAATACTTTTGACTTTCGTGTTTTAGAAACCGTTGCCAAAAGTGTTTCGAATGCTGTTTTTGCTATTAATTCAGACCAAAGAAAAGCGTTGCACGTTGCGGCTGTTTTTGTAAATAATTTTACGAATCACTTATATCATATAGGACAGGAAATTTGTGAGGAACATCAGGTTCCTTTCGAAATTTTAAGACCATTGATACAGGAAACCGCCGAAAAGATCAATACTTTAAATCCTGTCGATGCGCAAACAGGGCCTGCAAAACGGAATGATTCGGTTACAATTGATGCGCATTTGGCGTACTTAACCAGTGAAAATCAAAAAAATATCTATAAACTTATAACACAATCTATTCAAGATGATAGACAAGCACTTTAAAGAAATAATGAACGACATCACTACTTTTGTTTTTGATGTTGATGGCGTACTTACAGACAGTTCGGTTTTTGTAACCAATGAAGGAGAAATACTCCGAACGATGAATATTCGTGACGGTTATGCTATGAAAGCAGCTGTAGAAAGTGGTTATAATGTTTGTATTATTTCTGGCGGAAGCAATGAAGGCGTTCGTGTTCGTTTGCATAATCTTGGAATTAAAGACATTCATTTAGGAGCTCCTGATAAAGTATCCACTTTTAAAGAATACACCGAAACCTATAATATTAAGCCTGAACAGGTATTATATATGGGTGATGATATTCCTGATTTTCATGTTATGAAATTAGTAGGTTTACCAACCTGTCCGCAGGATGCAAGTCCTGAAATCAAAAATATTTGCCGTTATGTGTCGCACGTAAAAGGCGGAAAAGGTGCTGTAAGAGATGTAATCGAACAAGTGATGAAAGTGCAGGGAAAATGGATGGAATATTTTAATGGGAAACATGATTAGTTTTCAGTCTCAGTCTCAGTAACAAATTGTTTCAGTATTCAGGTTTGGAATGACGTGAACTTGAAATGAAGAAAACCTTAGTCCCTCTGCCTCTTTGAACCTTTGTAACTTAAAAAAAAATGAAATTCCTCAAACTCATTCGATATAAGAACCTACTGATGCTTGCTTTTATGCAGGTATTATTTCGTTATGCTTTTTTAAAACAGCAAAATATTCCATTAGCCCTTAGCGACTGGCAATACGGATTACTGGTTTTGAGTACCGTTTTATTGGCCGCAGCCGGTTATGTAATTAACAATATATATGATGTGGCAACAGATACCATCAATAAACCTAAGGATGTTGTTATTGGCAAAGGCATCTCAGAAACTGCTGCGTATAATATTTATATCGGACTTAATATTACTGGGGTTGCTCTGGGTTTTGTTTTATCTAATATCATTTTAAGGCCTGGTTTTGCTTCGCTGTTTATTTTGATCGCATCGTTGCTTTATTTCTATGCCACAACCTTAAAACAAATCATGATTCTAGGGAATTTTGTTGTAGCATTGCTACTTTCTGCAAGTGTTGTAATCATTGGCGTTTTTGATCTTTTTCCGGCAACTAATGCTGAAAATCAGGCGCAGATGGCCAGTTTTTTTTCTATACTGACAGATTATGCTTTGTTTGCTTTTATGATTAATTTTATTCGTGAAATTGTTAAAGATATCGAAGATGTAAATGGCGATTACAATCAAGGAATGAATACGTTACCTATTGCAATTGGTATTAGTCGCGCTGCAAAAATTGCAGTCGGTTTTGCAGTTATTGCTTTTATATTATGTCTGCTTTATGTCAATATGTATTTTTTTCAGAACAATCTTTTCATCGCAACATTTTATGCCTTTGCTTTTGTTCTGGCGCCGCTTTTATACTTTATTGTAAAAATCATTTCCGCAAAATCTAATAAAGATTATCATCATTTGAGTACCGTTTTAAAACTCATTTTGTTCTTCGGAATTTTATCCATTCTAATTATTACCCTAAATATCAAATACAATGCTTAAAGAAAAATTAAAAAAATATACTTTAATCTTGGCTTCGGGCTCACCACGCAGACAACAGTTTTTTAAGGATTTGGACCTTGATTTCGAAATAAGATTAAAAGAAATTGAAGAAATTTATCCTCTGGAATTAAAAGCAGTTGAAATCACTGATTATTTGGCGGCATTAAAAGCAAGTGCATTTGATGGAGAACTAAAGGAGAATGAAATTCTGATTACCAGCGATACAATAGTGTGGCATCAGGATAAAGCTTTAGGAAAACCAAAAAATGCCCAGGAAGCTTTTGAAATGATCAAATCAATGTCAAACGACACGCATGAAGTTTTTACATCGGTATGTTTTAGAACTGGCTTTACTTCTACTGTAATAAATGATGTGACAAAAGTAACGTTCAAAGATTTGTCAGATGAAGCAATTTTGTATTACATCGAAAACTATAAACCTTATGACAAAGCCGGTGCTTACGGCATTCAGGAATGGTTTGGTTTTATGGCAGTTGCAAAAGTCGAAGGCTCTTATACCAATGTTATGGGCTTACCAACAGCTAAAGTTTACGAATATTTGAGTACTTTAGTGTAAAAAAATATTTATGTTTTCTTTTAAAGAATATAGTCAGGAGATTTTCAGCACCATAATTATTCTTTTCGCTTTAGTAGCGTTAAGAGTAATTATTGCAAAATTAATTCGCCGTTACGCCAGTACAAGTCACTTATTAGAACACCGAACTAATCTGGTTATCAAGTATATCCATATTTTAATGAATATACTGGTAACGATAAGTTTAATTGTAATTTGGGGAGTTGAGACCAAAGATATTTTTATAACCGTTTCTTCAATTGCTACTGTTATTGGAGTGGCTATGTTTGCGCAATGGTCTATTTTAAGTAATATTACTTCAGGAATGATATTGTTTTTCTCCTTCCCTTTCAGAATTGGAGACACCATCAAAATTCATGATAAAGATTTCCCTATAGAAGCTGAAATCGAAGATATTAGTGCTTTTCATGTTAATCTAAAAACAAAAGAAGGTGAAAAAATTATTTTCCCTAATAATTTATTACTTCAAAAAGGTATCTCAATAATGCCGGCACATTACGAAGAAAAAGAGTTTTTTGATTAAAACTTATCTAGGACAAAATTTTACCGCAAAGTCCGCAAAGATTTACGCAAAGCTCACAAAGCTTTTTGAGCTGAAAATTTCAGAAAAAGTTCGCAAAGTTTTAAAGCATTTAAAGCAAACACAAAAGAAAATTTGTGCTAATTGGTGCAATTCGTGGCGAAAAATAAAAATTTGAATGGGAATTTTATAAACTATTAAGAAAAAGCTAAAACGATATTTTTTAAATAAAATATAATATTTGTTTTACCAAATTCTAGTTTTACTAAATCACCAAAACACAATGATTCGCACCATAAAATTACCGTTTTATGCTAAACTTGCTTTTATATTAGTTAGCTTTATATCTTTTGCTTTTATTTTTTGCGCCGGAAAAGACATTATTACTCCCGTCTTAATGGCTTTTTTATTCTCGGTATTATTAGTGCCGGTTTTTACCTTTTTGCACACACGATTAAAATTTCCCAGACATCTTGCTGCGGCATGTTGTATTTTAATTTTTGCTGCATTCATTGTAGGTATACTAATCTTTATATCCTATCAGGTTAGCGATATTGCGAATGATTTTGACACTATAAAAAAGAATGCAAACGCCTTTATAACAGATATTCATAAATTTGTAAAAGACAATTTTCATGTAAGCATTGGCGAACAGAAAAAATATATTGATACCGTTGCAAAAGATTCTGTACAAAACGGAAAAGCAACTATAGGATCTGCATTAGTATCTATAACTGACCTACTTGTAGACTGTACCATTATCCCTATTTATACTTTTTTATTCTTATTATATAAAGATCATTTTATTTTGTTCTTAGCAAAATTGGTCAACAAGGATGATCACGAAAGATTGAAAGATATCTTATCGCAAATTAAAGTTTCTATAAATAATT
Organism: Flavobacterium sp. SLB02; assembly: GCF_009664855.1. Taxonomy (GTDB): domain Bacteria; phylum Bacteroidota; class Bacteroidia; order Flavobacteriales; family Flavobacteriaceae; genus Flavobacterium. The sequence goes on along the minus strand of NZ_CP045928.1, from coordinate 1,998,025 downwards.
ATATTGTTAGCTTAATCTTCGAAATGATAGTCGTGTCTGTATTGACGGCTTTAGGACTTTGGATTATCGGAATCAAGTATTTTATTTTATTGGGATTAATCACCGGAATCTTAAATCTTATTCCTTATATAGGTATTTTAATTGCTGGTATTATTACCGTTCTAGCCTCTTTAACAGGTTCTGCAGATACCTCAATAATCTTAGGCATTTTAATTGTGAATATAATTGTTCAGTTGATAGATAATAACTTATTAGTGCCTTTAATCATTAACTCTAAAGTCGAAATCAATGCTTTTGTTTCCATCATAGGAATAATTGTCGGTGGCGCTGCAGCAGGAATATCGGGAATGTTTTTAGCGATTCCTCTTTTGGCTATTTTAAAAATTATATTTGACAGAATCGATTCGTTAGAACCCTGGGGCTACTTAATGGGCAATCATATGCCCAGAAAATTCACCTGGAGAATTCGAAAAGTAAAAGCACAAAACTAAATAGTATCGCGTTTTTACAAAATAGTCTTATTAATTTACTATATTCATATCAAAAAATAACTTTTAAGCCCGTCTGATTATCTAATGTCCATAAACGCTAAAATAATAGTTTTTATTCTCTTGTGCTTTTGTTTACAAAGTGCCTATGGTCAGGTTGATAAGCCAAAGAAAGATTCAAACGGCAAAAAGGATAGTACGGAGGTGTATACTAAAATTAAAAATTATTCTAAGAGAAATAAATTTACTAAGACACTTCATAAACTATTGTTCAGGTCGGCTAAAACCAAAAAGAAAGAACCGATTTTGGTTCAAAATGACACAACCAATTTTAATGGTAAAATTATTAGAAAGATTAATATTGAAACTTTAGACCCTTTTGGGCATTCTATTACCGATACCACTCAAATGCCCAGAAATTGGGGAGAAAGAACAGGAAACAGATTGCATCTTAAAACAAAAAAAATAGCGATTTATAACTTATTATTATTCAAAAGAAACACTCCTTACGACACTTACAAAGTACAGGAATCGGAACGTTTAATACGTTCTCAAAGATACGTTTCTGCCGTAAGGGTCACAAACAAAGTAGCAGGTGTAGCAGCAGATTCTGTAGATGTTACTATTCGAGTTCTGGATTCCTGGAGTACCATTCCAAAATTCTCAATATCTAGTAATCGTGTTTCTGTTGGGGTAAAAGAAAAAGACTTCTTTGGATCGGGCCAACAACTCGAATACCGTTTTACAAATCGTTTTGATGACGGAAGTAATGGTAATGATGTCACTTACACCGTACCAAACATCAAGAATACCTACATTGGTGCTGTATTGCATTACAATATGGATCTGGACAATAATTATACTAAAAGTATCAATATCGAACGGCTCTTTTATTCTCCTCTTACCAAATGGGCAGGTGGTGCTTATGTAGGACAAATTTTTAGAAGAGATTCATTGCAGGCGCCGGATAGTTCGTATGCGTTTCAGCCCTTTAAAAATAATTTTCAGGATTTATGGGTAGGACATGCCTCTAAAGTATTTGAAGACGAAAACGGAATCACAAATTTGGTAGCTTCCGCGCGCTTCCTTAATATTAATTATAAAGAAAGCCCTTCTCCTCTTTACGATCCAGCCAATTTTTATTCAGACGAAAAATTCATCCTGACCGGAATTGGACTTAACCGACGTAAATTTATAAAAGAAACCTATCTCTTTAGAAACGGACAGGTCGAAGATGTTCCTATTGGAAGGATTTATGGAGTTACTTTTGGATATCAATATAAAAATACTTTTTGGCGGCCTTATGTTGGTGGACAATTTTCGTTTGGAAATTATTACAAATGGGGATTTCTAAGTATAAATTTTGAAGCCGGAACTTTCTTTCATCAATCTAAAACCTATCAAACGGCATTTTTGATCGAAAGTAACTATTTTACCAAGCTTTATAAGATTGGCAATTGGAAACTAAGACAATTTATTAATCCTAAGTTTGTTATAGGTGCAAACCGTGAAGATATTATTGGAGATCAATTGAATATTAATGAACAAAATGGTCTGGCAGGATTTAACAGTGCGATATACGGAACAAATAAAATGGTTTTGTCACTTCAGACCCAAACCTATTCCCCTCATGCTCTTTGGGGATTTCGTATGAATCCGTTTTTTAATTATTCGATCGCTGTATTAGGAAGCCCTAATGATGCCATGGGAAGAAATAAAGCATATCAAAAAATTACCTTGGGGTTATTGATCAGTAATGACTATTTAGTATTTAGTTCATTTCAGCTTTCAATTTCCTACTACCCTACTATTCCTTATCAGGGAGATAATGTATTTAAAACAAATACTTTTGAAACTACAGATTATGGCCTGCAAAACTTTGAGCTTGCTAAACCAAGGGCTGTCGAATACAGATAATTGAAATTCTCTTGCTGTTTTTTTTAAAATTTTAAATTCACGAAAACGTTTTATAAATCAAAACGTTACAAAATAAATAAGTAAATATTGCTCGTTAAAATGCTGTTTTTATTCGACCAAATACATTTTGTTTTCATTTTTGGCACAGTATATGAATATCCCTAAACAGGAATAACATTAACATTAAAACTAAAAAAAAATGAAAACAATAAAAATAGCAATCGTAGGTTTATTTCTGATGGTTGCAAGCGCCACACAAGCTCAGGTATCAATAAATGTTAATATAGGATCACCTCCTGCCTGGGGTCCTGCAGGATATGCAGAAATGGAATATTATTATTTACCAGACATTGAAGCGTATTATGATGTAAGAGCCTCTCAGTTTATTTATTTTGGAGGAGGAAGATGGGTTAGAACAACTTACTTACCAAGACAGTATAGAAATTATGATTTATACGGAGGATATAAAGTAGTTTTAACCGACTATCACGGAAGAACTCCTTACACTTACTTTGATCGTCACAGAGTAAAATACTATAAAGGATATCACGGTGCACCTCAAAGACCTTACAGACCAAGAGAAGTTTACGGTTATAATGATCGTCGTAATGATCGTAGAGATTACAGACATCATGATAACAGAAACCACGACAAGCACGACAGACATCACGACAAGCACGACAGACATGATGATGATCACGGACATGGAGGTCCTGGAAGAAGATAATTTGCTAAATAGTTAATTTTCAATATAAGAGAGTATCAAATTCATGATACTCTCTTTTTTTGTTTAAATTTTAACTACAAAATAGTTGAATCATTGCGCATTTAACATAAAATACTATAAAACAAATAGTTGAGTTAAACTATTCCTAACAAATATCTTCTTTTACTGTTTTTATGGCGTATATTTGCAAAAAATTTAATTTAAAGAATACCATGAGAAAAGGAGTTTATTTATTTTCATTTATAGCAATGTCGCTTTTTACATTTTGTACAAGCAATGATGACTCAAATATTGACAATCAGGCAAAAGATAATGCTATCGAAATCAATAACGATATTACCTCTTTAAGTAAAAGACTGGATTATACAAATTCTGGAGTACTTTCTATCACGGGTCTTTCAGCTGGAAAATTTGCAAAAAGTGCTGAATCATCAACAAACAGTTTACCATTAGTACAAATTGCAGAAGTAAATCCGCCAACAGACAGCAACGGAAAAACTTTACAGGCAAATCATGTTGCCGTAAACGGAAACTATGCTTATGTAGCATATACAATGAGCGGAGAAGTTTATTCAGGAGCTATTGATGTTATTGATGTTACTGATCCTTATAAACCTAAACTAATTACATCGGCATTAATTGCCAATACTGATATTACATCCCTAACCTACTCAAACGGAAATTTGATTATTGCCGCAGCAACTGATATTGATAAAAATGCTGCAGTAACAAATCCTTCAATTGTAATTACAATGCAATTGAGTTCTGGAATGCTTACAGATAAATATACGATTACAAATCTTGAAGGAAAAGTTACTACTGATGTTGCATCAAACTCAAATTCATATTTTGCTACAACAGGAGATCAGGGAAGTTTATTTAAAATAAATAGTTCGACCAAAGCAGTAACTGCAAAAGCGACCCTGGAAGATTTACGTTCTATAGCAATTAGCGGAGACAAAATTGTTACTTTAAGCGGTACAAAGGGCGTGAATATTTACAATGAATCTACTCTTGCATTGCAAAAAAGCTTTACAACATCTACAGATGTTAGCGGAGCAAAAAGAACAATGGATCTTGATGGTACAAAACTTTTAGTATCTGAAGGATACAATGGTTTAGGAGTTTATGATATCAATAGCGGCTCTAAATTACAGACTATTGCACTGGCTGTTGGTGGTGAGGAAAATGTAACCAATGCAGTTTCTGTAAATGATGGTTACGCATTTGTTGCCAATGGTGCAGCGGGTTTAAACGTTTACAAAACCGGTTTTCAATTGAATTTATTAGGAACAGTAAATATTGTAGGTTCATCAAACTATGTAAAATCAAGTGGTGATTTTATTTATGTGGCAAGCGGAAAAGGCGGTTTGAAAATCATCAAGATGGAAAAACCAAATACTGTTTTTGCTGGATGTTCAGACTACAGTGTATATAATCAGGGGCAAAATTTGATCTTAAATTCAAATGAAATAAAATCATACTCAGGTTCTACAGCAATCAGTTCTGCTATGGTGAATTCTGGTGCGATACTAACACATTGTGGTTCAATTACAGTTCAAAATGGTTTGACTTTAAACAGTGGAGGAACTTTTAATATGAGAGGAACTTTGGCACAAGGAAAATACCAACAACAAAATCCAACTGAGTTAATCATAAACAGTAACGCTGTATTGCAAATTGAAGGAACGGTTGTAATCTGGGGGGACTTAAGATTAAATAGCGGTGCAAAAATTAACTTTATAGGAAATGATTCGTCTATTACCATTTACGGAAAAGTGACTAAAAACAGTAATGTATCCATTACAGGAACTTATAAAGACACAGAAAACAAATTGAAATAATTGTTTCGGTATTGTTTTAGAATAACGATGATATAAGTTTATATATTAATTCTCTTAAAAGCTGTTAGATTTGATCTGACAGCTTTTTTTTTGAATCAATTTTCTTAAAAAAGGAAATCAATAACCAAACATTAACATTTCATTTAAATACTGTTCAAAAATATAATTAGTATTTTTGAAGCTATTTCAAACCATTTAACTACGCTATGCGAAAAATTCAGATTCAAATTCTTTTTATTTTTTTAACAGGGATTTCCATTTCTTTTGCACAACAACCACAAAAACCAAGTTCTGTCGAAATTTACAATCAAATCAAAAAACTGAATTTTTTAGGTTCTGTTTTGTATTTGGCTGCCCATCCTGACGACGAAAATACCCGCTTAATTTCATATATGGCAAATGAAATGAATGCCAGAACCGGTTATTTGTCTTTAACACGCGGTGATGGAGGTCAGAATTTAATTGGACCGCAATTGCGTGAATTATTAGGCGTTATTAGAACTCAGGAATTAATCGAAGCCAGAAAAATAGATGGCGGTGAGCAGTTTTTCTCACGAGCAAATGATTTTGGCTATTCAAAAAATCCTACTGAAACTTTAGAAATTTGGGACAAAGATAAAGTACTGGCTGATGTAGTATGGACCATTAGAAAATTTCAACCAGACGTCATCATCAATAGATTTGATCATCGCTCTCCTGGTACGACCCACGGACATCATACATCGTCGGCAATATTGAGCGTTGAAAGTTTTAAGCTTACAAACGACCCGAAAATATATCCGGAACAATTAAAATATGTAAAACCATGGCAGGTAAAACGTCAGTTTTTTAATCCGTCTTGGTGGTTTTATGGCAGTCAGGAAAAATTTGACGCCGCTAATAAATCAAAATTTACCAAATTAGAAACAGGAGTTTATTATAACGGAATAGGGAAATCGAATCAGGAAATTGCTGCTTTGAGCCGAAGCCGACACCAATCGCAAGGTTTTGGAAGCACTGGTGCAAGAGGTCAGGAAATGGAATATTTAGAACTTATAAACGGTGATAATCCAAAAGATCGTGACAATTTATTTGATGGGATCGACACTTCATGGAATCGTGTTAAAAACGGAAAACCAGTTGGTGATTTGATTACCACCATTATTGCAAAATATGATTTCAGTAATCCGTCAGCCAGTATTCCGGATTTGGTTAAAGCCTACAAAATGATCGAAGCTTTAGAAGATGATCATTGGAAATCTTTAAAATCTGCAGCCATAAAAAATATAATTGCATCTTGTTCAGGATTATATCTTGAAGCTGTTGCCAGCGAGCAGGAAGCAACTCCGGGAAGTACCATTAGATTAAGCCTTGAAGCTATTAACAGATCTCCTGTAGATATGCAATTGGTTAGCGTAACTTCTTTACCGGATAATAAAAGCACTGCTCAAAATATAGTATTAAATAACAATAACGATCAAAAATTAAATTTACAAATTCAGCTTCCTAACAATATCGAATACACTCAGCCCTACTGGTTAAAAGAAAAAGCAACTGTAGGAATGTACACGGTTTCGAATCAGGAAAATATTGGTATTCCGGATATTATCAGACAGGTGAAAGTAGTTTTTAATGTTAAAATAACTGGTATTGAAATTCCGTTTGAACGTACTGTTGTTTACAAATATAACGATGGTGTAAAAGGCGAAATGTATAATTTCCTTGATATCGTTCCTGAAGTTACTACTTCAGTTTTAGAAAAAGTTCTAATTTTTGGATCTGTAAAAAGCAAAATAATTCCTGTAAAAGTACGTGCAGGAAAAGACGGAATTAAAGGAAAACTACAACTGGAATTGCCTAAAAGCTGGAATGTTTCTCCAAAAGAAATTGCTTTTAGTCTGGATAAAAAAGGAAACGAACAGATATTTTATTTTGAAGTAACACCACCTGTAAACCCGGAGCAAGCTGTTGCAAAAAGCATTGCTACTGTTGATAATAAACGTTTTGACAAAGATCTGACTATTATTGATTACAGCCACATTACCAAGCAAATGGTTTTGAAACCAGCTGAATCAAAATGCATTCGAATTGACTTAAAAACAAACGGTGATGCTATTGCCTATATTATGGGTGCAGGCGACGAAGTTCCTGAAAGTCTGGCTCAAATGGGGTATAAGGTTACGATTATTAAACCCGAAGAAATCACACCCGAAAAGCTGGATTCGTTTAATGTCGTTATTACCGGAGTTCGTGCATATAATACTGTCAATGCTTTGGCCAACAAACAAAACATACTTTTCAATTTTGTAAAAAGCGGTAAAAACATGATCGTACAATACAATACGTATGGCAAAACCGTAACCGATCAGATTGCACCGTATCCGTTAAAAATTTCAAACGATCGTGTGACCGAAGAAAATGCTAAAGTGACTTTTCTGGCGCCTAATCACCCTATTTTGAATACACCCAACAAAATCAATTCAAAGGATTTCGAAGGTTGGACACAAGAACAAGGTTTGTATTATCCGGATCAATATGATCCTGCCTTCACTCCTATTATATCATCGCATGACAAAGGCGAATCTCCTAAAAACGGCGCGTTACTGGTAGCGCCTTACGGAAAAGGATACTATATTTACACCGGTCTGAGCTTTTTTAGAGAATTACCCGAAGGTGTTGCCGGAGCGTATAGATTGCTATCGAACATGATTTCGCTAAAACAGCCTGTAGAAGCTCCTAAACAAGAAATAAAGAAATAAACATTCAAAATATGGAAGCTAAAAAAACTAAAAAATGGAAAAAAAGCTACACCTATGTTTTGGTGGCCAATGCTATTTACATTGTGATTTTTTTCTTAATCATGCAATTATACTCATAACCTATGCAACTATTTGATTGGATCGTACTTATCGTCACGCTTTTATTTATTGTTGGGTACGGCTCCTGGAAAACCAGAGGAAGTAAAACCGTCGAGGATTTTATTCTGGGCAACAACGAAACTCCCTGGTATACCGTTGGATTATCAGTTATGGCAACACAGGCCAGCGCTATTACCTTTTTATCGACTCCGGGACAGGCATATCATGACGGAATGGGTTTTGTGCAATTCTATTTTGGATTGCCAATTGCCATGATCGTAATTTGCGTCACTTTTATTCCGTTATATCATAAAAATAAAGTCTTTACGGCTTATGAATTTCTTGAGAAACGATTTGACCTTAAAACACGATCATTAGCTGCTATTTTATTTTTGGTTCAGAGAGGTTTAGGAACCGGACTGACTATCTATGCTCCTGCCATTATTTTGTCGGCACTTTTGGGTTGGAATTTGACTTTAATGAATATTATTATAGGTGTTCTGGTAATCATTTATACATTCTCAGGCGGAACAAAAGCGGTAAACGTAACACAGAAACAGCAAATGTTTGTGATTATGTCGGGAATGTTTATTACATTTTTCCTGATTTTACATTACCTGCCAAACGATATGACTTTTACAAGCGCATTGCATATTGCGGGTGCTAATGACAAAATGAATATTGTTGATTTTTCTTTTAATCCGGAAGAAAAATATACTTTCTGGAGCGGAATCACGGGTGGTTTTTTCCTTGCCCTCGCCTATTTTGGAACTGATCAGTCTCAGGTTGGACGTTATTTATCCGGAAAATCAGTTCGCGAAAGCCAGATGGGATTAATCATGAACGGACTTCTTAAAGTGCCGATGCAATTTTTTATTCTGTTGACCGGAGTTATGGTTTTTGTGTTTTTTCAGTTCAATCCTGTTCCATTGAATTTTAATCCGAATAATAAAATTGTCATTGAAAAATCAGCTTATAAAGAAGAGTATCATGCTTTAGAGAAAAAATTAGTCACCCTTTCAGAAGATAAAAAGGTAATTAATTTATTGTACATCGACCAGTTGAACCAGGATTTTGATAACCCTATTTTACGAAAAGAACTGGTAACTTTATCTAACAAGGAAAAAGATTTGCGTGATCGTGCCAAAGAAATAATTTCAAGAGCCGATCCTGCCAGTGAAACCAACGACAAGGATTATGTGTTTTTCCATTTTATCCTCAATTATTTACCTAAAGGACTTATTGGTTTATTATTGGCCGTAATTCTTTCGGCGGCAATGTCATCAACGGCTTCGGGATTAAATGCTCTGGCTTCTACAACAGCAATTGATATTTATAAACGAAATTTAAGAACCGTAAAATCTGAAAAGCATTATCTAAACGCAACCAAATTTTTCACCTTATTCTGGGGTGTTGTTGCCATATTATTTGCCTGTGTGGGAACTTTGTTCGAGAATTTAATTCAGTTGGTTAATATCATTGGTTCTATTTTCTACGGAACCGTTTTAGGAATCTTTTTAGTTGGATTCTATCTGCGTCGTGTAAAGGCAAAAGCGATGTTTATTAGTGCTATCATTAGCCAGATAACCATCTTTGTTATCTATTATTTTATGATTGCCATACATCCAAGCGGTCAGGAAAAATTAGGCTATTTATGGCTGAATTTTATTGGAGCTATTTTGACTATAATATTAGCACTGTTTATGCAGATTGCTTTTTTTAGAGGAGAAAAAGAATCTGATAGTGTGGTTTTGGAGTAATTAGAGAATAATGACAGCACTTTTTAAACGTAGAATATTTTATCAAAATAAATTATCCTTTTTGGGTCTAGGAACAATTTTGATAGGTATATATATTTTCGCTCCAATTGCAATAACACATATAAGTATGCTAATTCCTCTTGAAGGAACTATTAAGGCAACAAACTACTCAGAGGGTATCAGTACAAGTAAAGATAAATATGGACATGAAACTTATGGTAGATTTTCAACTTTAGTTTTCTCTCTTAATGAATTTAACAAATCCTTTATTCTATCTGGAGGTTCTGCCAATCCCTTATATAATGGATATACTGAAAATGATAAAATAGAATCCTATTTAAAGGTTCAGATAAAGTTGTTGTATGGATAAAAAGATGGGACAAGAATCAAGTTGAGCCCGAAGTTTTTAGAATCGATATCGACGGAAGAACAGAGTTCAATTTTGAAACTAACCGATCAAGAGCTCAAGAATTATTATTTATTTTACTCATTTTTGGTTGTTTATGTATTTATTTGGGTAATAAAATTGAACAATCTAAGGCAAAATAAAGTTAGCGCTCATCTTTTTTTGAAAGTGGTTAGATAAAAATAAATAGTTAATTCTGATTTAAATATATTCATGACACAACAAGAATTTTTATTTCATTTGCAAGGAGCCAGTTTGGTTTCCCTGAAATTTGCAGAGCGTTATGTCAAGGATAAATTAACTACTGATTTCAAATACAATATAATTTTTACTCCACCCAATATTTACGGAAATGTTGATCAATTTGATTTTTATCCTGAAGATGAGGGAATTATAAAGTTAAATTTTTGGCTTAAAAAAAGGCAATTTACTTCAATTATAGATTTTACAAGAATTAAAGCAAAATTAAATTCATGGAAAAAAAGATAACAACAGACAGAAGGATTTTATTTACTTCTGCCATTATTGGAGTTTTACTTTCTTTTCCTTTAACCGGATTTATTTATGGATTTTCTATCTGCAAAGATTGTGGAGAAGGAATAGGCGGAATATTCGGCAGAATACTTATTGGTTTCGTTGAAGCGATTCTAACTACAATTACATTAGGTCCTCCCTGGGATAATGAAGGCGGAACAATAAGTACCAATCTTAGGTTTTATGTTTTTCTGACTGCTTTAATTATTACTTTGATTCTTTTTTTAATTCGAAAAAGAAACCAGAAAAAGTATTAAAATATAATATAAATCAAGAGTTGAAGCTTCTCCTTTTTAGAATTAAATTTTAAGACCATGATTGCAAAATTTCTATCCTTGCTATTATTAATTTTAAGCTTTCAGGCCAAAAGTCAAAATGCGGATGAGAGTATAAAAATTGAAGATAATTCGATTTCGGCTCAGCTTTACACAAAATGTTTTGAGAATCTGAATCAAGGTTCTAAGGTTTTAGAAAAATATACTGCTTTTAAAAATGTGAAACTTTGTTCTCTTGCATATTGTATGATGCTTTTGGCATACCAGGATAAAGAAATACAACAAATGGGCAAAAACCGCTTGATAGGAATTGCGACACAACTCTATCACGAAAAAACTCCAGTTATATTAATTATGGGAATGGACAGTTCTATCGAAGCCCAAAAGAGAAACCAAAACCTCGATGATGACGATCACATCGTTTATATCAGCTATGGAGAATGCACAAATCCGGTATTTCTAAGTAAAGCCGCTGAAATTGTAAACAAGCAAACCAGAACATTAGTCTATCAAAACAGATAATAATTTTCTTTGCAATTCATCTATTGGATATTTATAATAAAAAAGTACTATTTTAGTATTCGCCAAAACAAAACTATATAAATGAAATATTCAGAGGAAATACAAAAATTACTTCCGCTAGGTTACCTTTACCTTGTAATATTAGGAATACTTAAGGAGAGTATTTTTAACTACCAACTAGGAATAAACATTCTGAAATACTCAACTATTATGGATATCTTAATTAGTCCAATTGCAGAGTTCACTTCAAACCCAATAACATTGGTTTTTATAGTTTCGCTTTTTGTATTTCATTATTATTTGCCAAAAATATACCTCAGGAACAAAGACAATAAGACGCTTCAGAAAATATTTGAATTGAAAACTACAGAAGAATTATCAGAAGAGGAAATTAATAAATATCACATTTTTGCTTCTTTTAAAATGTTTGCTTTGATATTATTATCATTTTTTGTTGGAACAGGAGTTGCGGGTGGTTACATGACTATGCACAGTATAAAAGAGAATAAATTAAAATACAATAATATACTAAACTACAATAGCGGCGAATCTGAACAAATTTTCCTCATTAACTCCAATAGTATTTATTATTTTTATGTTCAAAAAGGAAATAAATCTATCAAAATTGCGCCAATTGGTGCCATAAAAAATATAGAGAAAGGCTTAAACATTGAAATTCTTTCGAAATAAAGGTTTAAATCTAAAGATTATATTTCCTTAAAAAACTGATAATCAGTTTATAAAATCAATTTAAAACGCATCATCATGAAGGATTTAAAAAAATATAGCAATAAAACAAAGGCTGCTTTTATTTTACTTATTGTGATGCTGATCATTTTGTTGGGAAATTTTAATACACTGCAAAATTCAAAAAATGTAAACGAGAATATTAATGCGATTTATAACGACCGATTGGTGGTGGCGCATTATATTTTTCAGTATTCTAAAGAACTTCATTTTATAAAAGCCGAGGCGGAAAAGCTTGATTTAAGCGATAATACTAAAAAAAATGAGATCATTCATACCTTAGACGTGATTCATAATATTGATGATTTGTATGCGAAAACCGTTTTGACGAATAAAGAAAAACAGTATTTTGATACCTTCTTGATTTCATGTAAAGAAATAAACAAGCAGGTTGCAAGCAAAAATTGGAGTAAAATTGCAAGTCTGAGCCATGATGCATTATTGACTTTAGAATCATTATCGAATATTCAGATTCAGGAAGGAAAGGCTAAATTGGCCAGTGCGAATGCTATGTATAGTAAAAACAATAGCCTTGGGCAGCTGCAAATTGCTTTGCTAATTATTTTAGGCGGCATCACTTTTTATCTTTTAATTGTAAAGAAAATCAAGCGCAGCATTAAAATTCCTGAACCGCCAAGTATGAACTAACTAATTTTATTTCAGCTTTCTGTCTTCTTCCTTAATCGCAAGATCGTTTATACTGGCGAACCTTTTTTGCATAAGACCATTTGCATCAAATTCCCAATTTTCATTTCCGTACGCTCTGAACCAGTCTCCCTGAAGATTTTGATATTCATATTCAAATCGAACAGCTATTCGGTTTTCACTATGTGCCCAATATTCTTTTTTTAGTTTATAGTTTTGTTCTTTTTGCCATTTTTTAGTTAGAAAAACTACTATTTCTTCCCTCCCGTTTACAAATTGGTCTCTGTTTCTCCATTCGCTGTCTATTGTATACGCTTTCGAAACTCTTTCGGGATCCTGACTGTTCCAGGCGTCTTCGGCCAACTGGATTTTTTGTATTGCTGTTTCATATGTGAAAGGTGGCAACGGTAGTTTTTGTTCCATTTTTATGAAATTAGGGTTTGAATGATTTTTTTTGATTGTTCTATCAATTGATTCGATTTGAATAACTGGCTTTCGATAATACAGCTTTCAAAAAGTAAATAAGTATGATCTGCGATAAGATTATCTCCTAAAATAGCTTTAAAATAGTGACGTAAATCTGTTTTATGGCTTTGAATTACGTTGAGAATCTTTACATTATCTGAAGGGATTTCAGATAGAATATTAAGAAAACTACAGCCTCTAAAATTCTCTTTCTGATTCATATCTATCAAAAAGTCAAAAGAAGCCAGAACTTTTGATTTCGTATCTTTTTGGGTCAAAGTGAAGTTTTCTAATGCATTGAACCAAAAAGAATGACGCTCATTTAAAAAAGCCACGCACAAATCTTCTTTTGATTTAAAGTGCTGATAAAAACTCGCTTTCGCTACTTTGGCTGCTTCTATAATCTGATTAATACCCGTAGCATTATATCCCTGCTTGTGGAATAAAACTGAGACTGTATCTAAAATTCTTTCTTTTGGTAACATTTGATAATCGTTCTAAGATATGCAAATGTAAATAATTATTTTCTAAAAACAGACAAGTCTGTCTGTTTATTTTTTTTTTATATTTCATAACACAAACTTGTCATCTCGACGTAAGGAGAAATCACACTATGAATTCTGCATAGTAAATCGCAAATCTTTGTCGAGTTTCGAGTTTGATCTCTACTTACGTCGAGATGACAAAAAAATGAAATTCAATAAAAACAAAAATTCCAAATTCCAATATTTAATTGGAATTTGGAATTTTATTTAAAATCTACCAGTTGGAATTTAATAATTCAAAAAAAATATTATCTGCTCCACTCTGTGATACTATCTTTATTTAATTTTACGTAATCCTGGTTGTTTGCAGCTTCAGCAGCGGCAAGAGAAGCTTTTGCAGTTTCAACCGCACCTTTTTTGTCTCCTTGTTTTGCCTGGATTTGTGATTTTAATCTTAAGATAAAATATGGTTTTTCAGCACTCATATCTAATGATTTATCGATATAAGTTCTTGCTGTCTCGATGTTTCCGTTTGATTGAAACAAATAAGTTGCAGCAGCAAAATAATCATTAGCTGATGGTCCGTTTAGCGCTTTTTCGATACTTGCTGTAGCGATTTTAGCTGTTGGAACTTCGAATTTTAAAGCTACATGAGAGTTTTCCCAAGCCATATCAAGATATCCGAAGTTTGGATCTAAACCATTAATACCAATCGTAAATGTCTCAAGTGGAGTTGGTAAAGCATCTTCTTTTACAGTAGTTCTTAAAGCCACATAAGCATCGTTCCAGTTTTCAGGTAATCCCCAGTTGTCTGTAGAAAGATAAAAAATCACTTCCCAGCTTTCGATTTTAGGAATGGTATAAATTGCATATTTTCCTTTTTTCAATGTTTTACCATCGATCACTACATCATCACTAAAATTAATGATTGTATTTTCGTTAGCTCCGGTTCTCCATAATTTACCAAACGGAACTAAATTCCCGAAAACCGCTCTGCCTCTCGCGCCCGGCCTTGAGTAGGTAACTTCAACATCAGTTAATCCAACTGTTTGTTTGATATACCCTTTAGGGCTCGCTTGTGGTGTTTTTATTTGCGCCTCTGTAGCAAAAGGAGCCAAAATTATGGCTAATGCAATAAGTATTTTTTTCATTGTTTGAGTTTATTTTGTTTTGTTCAAATTTACAAATTCAATTACCGAACAAATGTTAAATTTTCTATAATTCAGCATTTTAACTGTGATATTTTTTGAGCATTTAATTCGCTGAAATCATTGATAATACTATCTGCATCTGATAAATCCTGCAGTTTAGAATGATGGCTGTTGTATCCCACACAGTAGATTCCGGCCGCTTTTGCTGCTTTTACACCATTTGTGCTGTCTTCAATAATAATACATTCTTCTTTTGGTGCTTTTGACAACGAAGCCGCATGAATAAATATTGCCGGATTTGGTTTTGATTGAGGAAAATCTTCCCCGCTAACAATATCCGTAAAATACTGATGCAGATTGAATCTCGTAAAAACACGATCAATCGTAACTTTTGAAGCCGATGAAGCCAGAATCAACTGTTTTCCGCTGGTATATAAATCTTTAATAAGATCTTCTACACCTTCTAAAAGATACAAATCTTCTTTGGTATCAAAAGCATCATTAAATATACTTCTTTTTCTTTGGATTAAATCTTCAACTTCGTGCTCAATAGTTGGAAAAAATCCTTTTAGCGTCTGAAACGTATTTCTAGTCGAAAATCCGGTAAACGAAGTGTACATTTCCTCGGTTACTGTAATATTTAATTCTGAGAATTGTTTGTAGTAGGCATAACGATGAACGGGTTCAGTGTCTACAATTACACCATCCATATCAAAAATTACTGTTTTTATCATTTTTTTTAGGTTCAAAGGTTGTGAGCAACAAAGGTTCAAAGTTTTGTTGTTTCAGGTTTCTCTGCTTACGATAACTTTGTCAAAGTTTTAAACTTTGACAAAGTTTACTTCGTTGCTGAACTTGAAACGTGAAACCTGAAGCATTTTTAAAACAAATTTTTACTCTTTCTTAAGCAAATGCCTGATCACGGTTTCGGCTACATATAGACCAAATAAACCCGGCATATAGCTGTTGGTTCCGTAGAATGACTTTTTAAAGTTTTTTCCGTCGGTTAATTTTAAGCTTTTTTCGTCTTGAATTTCAGAGGAGAAAACCACTTTTAGTTTGTTTATTTTTTCTGCTTTCAGGCGTTTTCTGATGGCTTTAGAAAAATAGCAGTTAATGGTTTTAGAAATATCAGTAACTTTTACTTTAGAAGCTAACATTTTTCCACCGGCGCCCATACTGCTAATGATTTTAACCCTTTTGCGTTTCGATGCAATAATAAGGTTTAATTTTGGCGTAATACTGTCTATACAATCCAATACATAATCAAACTCTGGAGATACGATCTCAAACGCTCTTTCCGGAGATAAAAACTCCTGCACGCGGGTAAGTTTCAATTCAGGATTAATATCCATTAAACGATCTCCTACGATTGTAATTTTAGGCTGACCAACAGTTGAATGCAAAGCTGGTAATTGTCTGTTGATGTTTGTAATATCGACTACATCTCCGTCTACAATTGTCATACTTCCTACTCCCGCTCTTGCCAAAAACTCAGCCGCAAATGATCCAACTCCGCCTAAACCCACTACCAAAACATTGGAGTTTTGTAAATTTTGTAATCCCTCTTTTGTAAATAAAAGCTCGGCTCTTTCTGTCCACTCTGCCATATATCTTCTTTTGTTATTTTTTATTTGTTTTAATAATTTGTTCCAAGTTTAATTCCCCGGCTTTTAAAAGCCCAATCATTAATCTTGCTTCTTTCTCTATTATCTTTCTCTATTATCTTTCTCTATATTCTATTCTCTATATTCCATTCTCTTTCCTATACTTTCCCCTTCACAAACACAGCTGCAAAATTACTTGAGATAACCTCTTGTAATTCATTAATTGTTATATTTTTATATTCTGATGCCAGATCATAGACTTGCTTAATACTTTCTTCAACTGTATCTGTTTCAAGAAAAAAACGATCGTTTGGGGTATTCTGAAATACCGTTTTTAAATCCGGATTTTTTAATAAATATTTCCCAAATGAAAGATAAAACCCTGCCGTAATTAACTGATTGGCGATTTGACTATTTTTAGAAAAACCATGAATAATCATTGGCACTGAAATTTTCATTTTCTTTTTAATGCCAATCACTTCCTGAAAAGCGGCAACACAATGTATTACCACCGGCTTTTTATATTGTTCGGCCAAAGCCAGTTGTTTTTCAAAAACTATAATTTGCTGTTCCAACGGAATTTCAATTCGTTTGTCTAAACCACATTCGCCAATGGCCAGGCAATTTTGTGTCTGTAGTTTTTCCTCAATAATTCTGAGGTCTCCATCAATTTGATCTTCCTTAATATACCACGGGTGAATGCCTATAGAATAAAACGGAATCGAGTCATCAAATTCATTTGGATATTGATTGACCAACTCCAATATATTCGGTTGATTCGTAAACTGATGAGTATGAAAATTAAAGAATTCCATTAATGAAATGTTTTAACGCCAGCTTTTATTTCGACATTCAAATCATTTTCTAGAGGAACAAGCGGACAAGAATATTTATGATTATAAGCACAATACGGATTATAAGCCTGATTAAAATCAACAGCAATTGTATTTCCTTTCGGGATTTTCAGGTCGATATACCTTCCTCCTATATAACTTTCTTTTCCGGAAGTTAAATCTGAAAAAGGCAGAAACAAATGATCTTTATATTCTTTAGTTTTCGAAAGTTCTATATTTCTATATACATTCAGCTTAAGTGCAACGCCATCTATAGTAAAATATAAAGTTCCATATTTAATGTACTTTGGTGTTCTGGTTCCTGTAGTTTTCATTTCGAAAACTTTTTCATTTTGTGCTTTTTCGAATTTCGCGTTCACAAAATATTTACTGTTTATAGGATAAAAATCTAAAGTTTTAAAAGTCTTTAAATCTTCTTCCATCAACGGACTTGTTTTAGGATCAGCATATTCACTATTAATGGTCTTGTGAAATTTTTCAGCTTCTTTTTGATCGAATTTATTTTGTCCAAAACAAAAATTCATCATCAGTAATACTAAGAAAGCAATAACATTTTTCATCTTTGAAATTTTGAGCAAAAATAGTTTAAAAGTAACAAAGCAGCAACCTGTGATCCCTACAAAGTTTTGTAACTTTGTTGCAAATAACTTATTTATAATGCTCAAGACCGCTTTTAGTCACTACATCAATAATTTTAAAGGATTCTCAAGAGAAATTTGGATACTTACAATTGTCACTTTTATCAATCGTGCCGGAACGATGGTTCTTCCCTTTTTATCCAAATATTTAAAAGAAGATCTTCAATTTACTTATAATCAAGTGGGTTGGATTATGGTGGCTTTTGGTTTAGGATCGATGTTAGGATCGTGGTTGGGCGGAAAATTATCTGATAAAATTGGTTTTTACCGCATCATGATTTTTAGTTTATTTACCAGTGGGGTTTCACTTTTCTTTATACAATATGTTACAACTTTCTGGACATTGTGCATTGCCATGTTTGTCTTAATGACCATTGCAGATATGTTTCGTCCAGCAATGTTTGTTTCGCTTGGTGCTTATGCCAAACCTGAAAACAGAACAAGAGCTTTGACTTTAGTGCGTCTTGCGGTAAATTTAGGTTTTGCTGCCGGTCCTGCTTTAGGTGGTTTGATTATTATGGGAATTGGATATTCAGGTTTGTTCTGGGTTGATGGGGCTTCATGTATTATTTCGATTTCTATTTTTGCTTTATTGGTTAAGGAAAAGAAAAAAACGGTTCATGAAGATAAAACCGAAAGTGCTGCCGAAATAAAATCGGTTTTTCATGATAAAATCTTTTGGGTCTTCTTGTTTGTGAGTTTTGTAACGGCTATGATTTTCTTCCAGCTTTTTACCACTTTACCTTTATACCATAATGAGAAATTTGGTTTAAGCGAATTTCAAACCGGATTATTAATGACCTTAAACGGATTGCTGATCTTTGCTCTTGAAATGCCAACGGTTGGTTTTATGGAAAGAAAAGGATTTCCTAAAATCAGGATTATTATTCTTGGATCATTTATAATGTCGCTGAGTTTCTTTTTATTATTGATAAATGTTTGGGCAGGAATTCTTGTTATTAGTATGATTTGTATTTCGATTGGAGAAATTTTGACTTTTCCGTTTTCGAATGCTTTCGCACTGAGTCGTGCTCCACGTGGTCAGGAAGGCCGTTATATGGCATTATATACTATGAGTTTTAGTTTGGCGCATATTATTAGCTCTAAAGTTGGATTTGAAATCATCTCCCGATTAGGTTATCAAATCAATTGGTTCTTCATGGCTTGTATTGGAGTTATTGCAACGCTTTGTTGTTTATGGATTAAGAAGGCATTGCACAAAGAGAAAGTTCTCTGAATATTTTCTCTGCAGGTACTCATCTGGCGATTTTACCCCCGTTTTCATGCTCTCAACTCTATCCAAACGTATTTTTTAGTTAAATAACTATTTTTATAGTTGCGTAACTAAAAAAATAGTTGTAGGTTTGAATTAAAATTAGAAAACATGCAAAAGTTAACCAACAAGGAAGAGGAAATCATGCAAATTTTATGGAAACTTAAAAAAGCATTCGTAAAAGAAATACAGGCAGAGATAACTCAAGATCAACCACATTACAACACACTTTCTACGATTGTGCGCAATCTTGAAGAAAAAGGTTTTGCGGGTCATAATGCATTTGGAAATACGCACCAGTATTATCCAATAGTTACTTTAGAAGCGTATAGCAAAAAGTATATGAAGACTGCGATCGACAACTATTTTAATAGTTCGTATAAAAATATGGTTTCATTTTTTGCTAAAGAAGAGAAAATTTCAGCAGCCGAATTACGTGAAATCTTAGCCATGATTGAAAATCCAAAAGAAGAAAAATAATTATTATGGAGGCAATTTTCATATTTATCGCAAAATCAAGCGGATTGCTTGTATTGTTTTATTGTACTTACTATTTTTTACTGCGCAAAGAAACTTTTTTTAGCAGTAACAGATGGTTTTTATTGGCTGGGTTAGTCACTTCTATTGTTCTGCCTTTTTTGGTTTATACAAAAACTGTTTGGGTCGATCCTACTCCGCTTTTGTCTGATAATTTTCAAATTAATACACCACAAGTCAATGCGGCTACATCTCTAACGGTCGATTGGAATTTAACTTTATTAGCTGTTTATACTATAGGATTTCTGGCCTTAGTAATAAAGTTTGCGTTTGATTTTTATAGTTTAAATTCTGTACTAAAAGGCAAAAAGATAAAACAACAAGCTGACTTTAAATTTGTAGATATCAACGAAAATATTGCCCCTTTCTCTTACTTTGATTATATCGTGTATAACTCATCACTGTACAGCGCCTCAGAGTTAGAAAGCATTTTGGAACATGAAAAAGTACACAGCGAGCAAAATCATACCATAGATGTTTTAGTATCAAGAATATTTTGTGTCTTGTTTTGGTTCAACCCTATTATGTGGCTGTACAAAAAAGCCATTCTGCAAAATCTTGAATTTATTGCAGATAATGAAGCCGCACAAAAAATATCCGACAAAAAAGCGTATCAATACACGCTTTTAAAAATAACAACACACGAAAATTGTGTTGCCATTACCAATCATTTTTATCAATCATTAATCAAAAAACGAATCATTATGTTAAACAAAAAACAATCAAAAAAGAGAAATTCCTGGAAGTTCTATGTGATACTTCCGGCACTTGTGGCTTTTGTACTTTTATTTCAGGTTGAAGTAATTGCAAAAGAAAAACAACAGATTATAAAAGATCTTTCGGGAGAAATTAAGTCTGTGGATGTGTATAAAATTAAAAAGAATAGTACAGACGCAGAATTAAAAGATATAAAAGAGAAATTAAAATCAAATCACAATATTGTTTTTGAAGTCTCTGACATAAAAAGAAATGCCGAAAGTGATCTGACTTCGCTTAAAATTGATATCAAAAATGGCGACCAGATATCACAATCTATCCAAACGGGAGGAACTAAACCTATTAAAGATTTCGGAATAATTGTTACAACCGATAAAGACGGAAAGAAACAGGTAGGTTTTCAAACTGGTGATGAAACAAATAAAGATCAAAGAACCAGTAAAACAATAACAATAAAACAAAATACCAACGGCAATACTAATTCTGATAAAAATGCTAAAACTAATCATATTAATGATAAAAATACTAGTTCAGGTACTAGTACAAATACTGTAAGTACAGATGCAGCTACTTCTTATAGCTATAATATAGATAGTAACGTTAAAAACGGAACTGTTATAACAGTATCTTCAGGTGGAGATAATACACAAAAAGGAGAGCCTTTAGTAATTGTAGATGGCGTTGTAATTACTACAAATAAAAGTACAGAAGAACTTCAGGAGCTTAATATTAAATCTATGAGTGTTTTTAAAGGTCCTGAAGCTTCAAAAAAATATGGTGAAGAAGGTAAAAACGGAGTAATTGTAATAGAAACTAAAAAAGAATAGTTTCTGTTGCGTAAAATCTAATAATCATGCAAAAGTTAACCAATAAAGAAGAAGAAATCATGCACATTTTATGGAAGCTTAAAAAAGCATTCGTAAAAGAGATACAGGCAGAGATTACGGAAGACCAGCCGCATTACAACACGCTTTCGACAATTGTACGCAATCTTGAAGAAAAAGGTTTTGTAGGGCACAATGCTTTTGGAAACACGCATCAGTATCATCCAGTAATTACACTGGAAGCTTATAGCAAAAAGTATATGAATACTGCCATTGACAACTATTTTAATAGTTCATATAAAAATATGGTTTCATTTTTTGCTAAAGAAGAGAAAATTTCGGCTGCAGAATTACGTGAGATCTTAGCTATGATTGAAACTCCACAAGAAGTAAAATAATCTTTATGGAAGCACTTTTCACCTTTATCGCAAAATCCAGTGGATTACTAGTACTGTTTTATTGCGCTTATTATTTTTTATTGCGCAAAGAAACATTTTTTACCAGCAGCAGATGGTTTTTACTGGCAGGTTTGATCACCTCGGTAATTTTACCATTTGTAGTATACAACAAGATTGTTTGGGTTGAACCTGCTGCTGTTGAAGTTTTGGCTTTAGATCAAAAAACTTATGGCGTTTCAAATTTAAATTTTTCTCAGATTCCAATTCATACTATTGAAAATGAATCTTTTGAAATTAATTGGAATTATGTTCTGCTAGCTATTTACATACTTGGTTTTCTTGCCCTGGTCATAAAGTTTGTCCTTGATTTTTACAGCTTAAATTCTGTTCTAAAAGGTAAAAAAGTACAACAACAAGCTGATTTTAAATTTGTAGATATTAACGAAAACATTGCTCCGTTTTCTTATTTTGATTATATCGTATACAACTCATCAATGTATACAGCATCAGAATTAGAAAATATTATTGAACACGAAAAAGTACATAGTGATCAGAATCATACTATAGACGTCTTGATTTCGCGCGTATTTTGTGTGCTGTTTTGGTTCAATCCAATAATTTGGCTGTACAAAAAAGCTATTCTGCAAAATCTTGAATTTATTGCAGATAGCGAAGCTGCCAAAAAAATATCCGACAAGAAAGCGTACCAATACACGCTTTTAAAAATTACAACACACGAAAGTTGTGTTGCCATTACCAATCATTTTTATCAATCATTAATCAAAAAACGAATTGTCATGTTAAACAAAAATCAATCAAAAAAGCGAAATTACTGGAAGTATTATGCTATAATTCCTGCGCTTGTAGCTTTTGTGTTTTTATTTCAAATTAATATAATAGCACAGGAAAAAGAACGAAAAGAACTAAAAGAAGTTGCCGGGAAAGAAAGTCAAACAGATGTTTACAATATTAAAAAATCAACAACAGATCAGGAATTAAAAGAAATAGTACAAAAAGCAAAACAAAACCATAATGTTGATGTTGTAATATCTGATGTGAAAAGAAATTCAGCTAACGAATTGACAGCTATTAAAGTCGATATTAAAAAAGGAACAGGAGAAGTACAAACTTTTCAGGTTGAAGGAGATAAAGCGATTAAAAATTGTGGTATTGTAATTATTACGGAAGATAATGGTTCTAAAAAAATCAATTTATTTGCGGATGGGGATAGTGACAGCGCAATGACTGATGAAAATTACGTTGCAGAAGTAAGAGAATATAATAGCCAGGGTATGATTGCTCCACCAGTTCCGCCTACACCTCCGTCAACAGCATCATTACCACCAGCACCTATAGCTCCGGTAGCACCTGTATTGCCAAAGGAATTATATCTTCCTCCGCCGCCTAATATGTCAAAAATGCCAAAACCTCCGGTAGCGCCAAAAAATCCTGAGGATAAAGTTGCAATGAAAAATTTCGAAAAAAAGATGGAGGAATTTGATAAAAAAATGAGCCTTATTGAGCCACAAATGGCTGCTTATGAAAAGCAAGTAGATCAAATCATGGCAAAACGTGAACTTGGGTATGATAAAGAAATGGAAAAGTTCGAAGTTGCAATGGGAAAATTTGAAGTAGAAATGGATAAATATAGCGCCATTATCGAAAAGCAATTTGGAGCCGAATTTGAAAAAAAGATGGAGCAATTTGAAAAAGACATGAAAGTGTATGAGAAAAGTATGAAAGAACATGAAAAAGATTTCAAAAGAATTGAAACACAAAGCAAAAAATCTTAATTCAGGAAATATCCCAAATCATACATGAAAAACTCATTTTTACTAGCCTCTCTCCTATTGGTTTTTAATTGGTCATTTAGTCAAAAAAATGAAGATCAATTAATCGAACAAAAAATTGACAATTACATTAAAGAAGTAATACAAATAAATGAAATCCCCGGAGTAGCATTGGGTGTTATAAAAGACGGCAAAGTTATTTATGAAAAATATTTTGGGAAAGCCTCTCTGGAAGAAAATAAAGCAGTGGATAAAAACACTGCTTTTAAACTCTTCTCTACAACTAAACTTATTACTAATGTTGGCGTGTTTCAGCTTATCGAAAAGGGAAAATTATCATTAGAAGATCCTATTTCTAAATACCTGGACAATCTGCCCAATGAATGGCAAAAGATACAGGTCAAGAATTTGTTGTCCCATTCTTCCGGATTACCTAATATTATCATGTTTGAGGACATAAAGATTACATTGCCTTTTGAAGAAAAATTGGCGATTTTATCTAAAAAACCAATGGAATTTGTTACTGGAAATGAATACAGTTATAATCAGACCAATTATTTATTTCTAACCAAAATTATAGAGAAAATTACCAGTTTAACTCTTGAAGATTATATTTTGCAAAATCAGTTTCCTGCAATACAATCAGGGGTTTATTTTTCATCTAATTTTGGAGAAAATTTTCCTAATAGTGCTCCTCGCTATAATTATGATATCAAAACAAAGAATTATACAAAAAGCATTTCAAATTTTGGGTTTGATGCACATTCTGCCAATGGCTTAAACATTACTTTACAGAACTTTATACGCTGGAACGAAAATCTGGATAAAGATGTTTACCTTAATAAAGAAACTAAATATTCGATGTGGAAGCCTTTTGCATTTGCCAACAATACAGATCGCTTTGCTTACGGCTGGGAAATTGTTCCTGTAAATAAAATTCTTTCTTATGGCTTTACGGGAGGAAATGAAACGGCATTTAGAAAATTTCCTGATAATAAATTAACAATTATATTTTTAGCAAACGGACATAGATATTCTTCGTTGTATGTGCAGAGTCAGGTAATAAACCATGTCGCGGCAATTGTAGATAAAAAATTAACAGATGACTACTATCTTACCGGTGAAAAAATCAATCAGAACTTTTTAAAATTAAATATCGAAGAAGCAAAGAAAAATTATTTAGATACAAAAAAAAGCCATCCCGGCTGGGATTTTCAGTACCGATTAAATCTTATTGGTTATACCTTAATCGATCACGGAAGAATAAGTGACGGCATTAAAGTTTTAGAATTAAATACAATAGAAAATCCAAAATCCGGAAATGCATATGATAGTCTGGCTGATGGTTATTTTAGAAACAATCAGTTCGAAATTTCAAAAGAAAATTATAAAAAGGCATTAGAACTAAGACCTGATAATGCTAATGCAAAACTAATGCTGGAGAAGATTGACAAACTTTTACAGAAGAAATCATAAAAGCTGGAAATAATCATCTTTTATTGCGTAAAATATTCATAAAAAAGACTTTGCCCAACCGCAAAGTCTTTTTTTATATCTTTGCAAAAATTAAAATGCCATGTATAAAATTTTAGCCAAAATCAATAAAGTCCTTTTACCTAGCTTTACCAAACAAGGTTTAGACATTTCGAAAGCAAAAAAATGGCAAATGGCTATTATTGGTTATCGTGCTTTTGTTACAAAACGCGCATTGCAATAATCAAAATATCCCCATCCTTATATTAAAGAGTTGAGGTTAATTTCAACAATACCTCTTGAGATAGAAATTATTACTTCGTAAATACATTTCTTATCGCATCAATTATTTCTAATGAAAAACAAAGATTTTAATATCCCTCCTATTTACGCTGTGCTTTTAGCGATTGTAAGCGTACAATGCGGAGCTGCAATTGCCAAAAGTTTATTTCCCACAATTGGAGCTGCCGGAACCGCCTCTATCCGAATTGGGTTATCGGCTGTAATTTTACTATTGGCTTACAGACCCAATCTAAAAGCAATCACGCCAAAACAATGGAAAATAGTCGTTCCCTATGGTTTATGTTTGGGTGCAATGAATTTAATTTTTTATTTAGCAATAGAAAGAATCTCTATAGGACTGGCCGTTACGCTAGAATTTGTAGGACCTTTACTGTTGGCTATAATTGGCTCAAAACGACTGGTAGATTATTGCTGGGTGATATTAGCAGCTATCGGAATCGCTTTAATCGCTCCCTGGACAAATGAAGGTATCGATCTTTTAGGAGTTTTCTTTGCGCTTTTGGCTGGTGCATTATGGGCTACCTATATAGTTTTGGGTGGAAAGATTTCTCAAATTATGAATGGTGGCCAGGCTGTATCAACCGGAATGTTATTTGCGGCAATTTTAATCCTCCCTTTTGGTATTTACGAAAACGGACTGTCGCATCTTACTCCAAAGCTTTTTGGCATGGGTATAGCGTTGGCGCTTTTGTCAAGCGCAATTCCGTTTACACTTGAGATGAAAGCTTTAGGACAGCTTCCACCACGAACTTTTAGTATTTTAATGAGCTTAGAACCAGCGGCAGCTTCTATCTGCGCTTTTATATTCTTGCAGGAAAAGCTTAATATTTATGAAATTGTGGCTGTATTTTGCGTTGTTATTGCTTCGGCCGGATCAACATTAACCGCTAAAAGATAAGCTACAAAACTTCTAATAATTAAAATTCCAAATTCCAATTTAAAAGTTGGGATTTGGAATTTTTAATTATTGCTTTTTTTTTATAAAACAGCTATTATTTTTTAGGCAATAATACAGTATCTACAACATGAATTACACCATTAGATTGATTCACATCTGCAATGGTAACTTTAGAATTGTTTCCGCTTTGGTCAGTGATGTATAAATCTTTTCCTTTCATCCATGCAGTAAGAATTCCACCGCTAACCGTTTTAAGAGTTGCTTTTCCTTTTCCTGCTTTTATTGCTTTAGCAATATCAGAAGCATTCATTTTTCCTGCAACAACATGATAGGTCAAGATCGTTTGCAGCATTTTTTTGTTTTCAGGTTTCAATAATGTTGCTACAGTTCCTGCTGGCAATTTGTCAAACGCAGCATTTGTTGGGGCAAAAACGGTGAATGGTCCTTTACTTTGTAATGTTTCTACTAAATCAGCAGCTTTTACAGCAGCTACAAGTGTAGTGTGGTCTTTTGAGTTTACGGCATTTTCAATAATATTTTTGTTTGGGTACATTGCAGCTCCACCAACCATTACAGTTTTTTGCGCAAATGATGTAAATCCAAATCCTAATGCTAAGATTGCTACGGCTAAAAATTTTCTAGTTTTCATAATTAATATTTTAAGTTATAAGCTCATTTACGCGGTAATAATTGTTTTGGTTTTATTAAATCTTCAAAAAAGTTTTAAAAACATTGAAACATCTTCAAAAAAGGCTGTAAAACAAGCTTTTAATACCTAAAATTATTTTGATTATTTTTAAATTCAGGTTTATCAATATGTTAATTTTATTGTTAACTTTAGTAAATCAATTTATCATTTATGGAAAATCTACCTAAAAAAATCAGAAGTAAAAAGTTAAGTACAAGAGTCGATTTAACCCCAATGGTGAGTGTTTCTTTTTTATTGATCATCTTTTTTATGGTGACAATTGAGTTATCTAAACCAAAAGCGGTTGATTTAAGTTTGCCTGATAATGATTGGACTTGCGGTAACGGTAGATGGATCAGTTGTGGTGGTGGCGAAAGAACTGTTATTTTATTATTAGGAAGTAATAATAAATTAATATCCTACATGGGATTTATGGAAAATCCGATGGCTCCGGTCAAAGAAATTAGCTATGGTAAAGATGGTATTAGAAAAGAACTTTTATTAAGAAATAAAAACATGCTTGAATATTCGGCTCAATTAGGAAAACCCGGAAGAGGAATTACTGTTATTATCAAACCAAGCAAAGAATCTAATTATAAAAATTTAGTCGATATTCTTGATGAAATGGCAATTGCAAAAATTGACACTTACACTATTGTAAATGATTTTACACCTGAAGAATCAAATTTATTAGCGACTAAATAATTTACTTAATTCTATAAAATCTATGCAAACTCTACCTAAAAAAGTAAGAAGTAAAAAGTTAAGCACAAGAGTCGATTTAACTGCAATGGTGAGTGTTTCTTTTTTATTGATCATCTTTTTTATGGTGACAATTGAATTGGCAAAACCTAAAGTTTTAGAATATGGAATGTCGGGTTGTGATGATTGCGGCGAATATTTTGGCTGTAGACATATAGACGAAAACCGTATATTGACAATATTACTAGACGAAAATGACGAAATAGTAACTTATTCAGGACTAATAAATTTCCCAATTGAAACCCCAAAAAAAGTCAATTATAGCAAAAACGGAATTCGTAAAGAATTAATTAGTAAAAGTAAAATTGTGCTTGAATATTCTAAAAACTTAGGGAAGCCTAAAAATGGATTAATTGTAATTATTAAACCAAGCCAAAAATCTAATTATGGGAATCTAGTTAATATTTTAAATGAAATGAAGATACTAAACATTCATAATTACAGTATTCTAAATGAATTTACTTCTGAAGAGGAAAAATTATTAGCTACAAGATAATCTTTTGAACACGACTGCCCTAGGCCTTATTGAAGTGGAAATCCTTTTTATTTTTTCCTTTAAAAAATAAAAAGATTGGACCGGAAAGCAGGATATAGCTCCTAAAAAAACTTCAATATTAAAACTCCAAACTCCAACTCGTCAAAGATTTCAAATTTGCTTGAATTTATAACTTTGCATTGTAACATAAAGTGGCTCTTTTTCTTGTACCTACAAAATCAAAAATCCGTTTTTATTCGCATTTTCGCTTGCGGATCTGTGTCATCCGCGTACTATTTCATAAAGAAAATCAAAAACAAAAATGCATAAAAAAAAGTCCCGCATTGCTGTGGGACTTTTTGTTCTAAATGAACTGTTATTTCTTGATAAATTTCATATTTGAACTTCCTTTATCCGACTTTACTTTTATAAAATAATTACCTGTTCTAAGCTGCGAAACATCGATATTAGAGACTGTTTTTGCATTTGGAATCGCGATTACCAATTGCCCTAAAGTATCATAAATTGCAAACGATTGTATTTCTATATCCTGCTTAGCGTTAATATTTAAAATATCATTTGCAGGATTTGGATATAAAGTAAAATAATTAGAGAATTCAAAATCCTGAGTCGCTAATGTTTTAAAAGTAGAGGTTGCTTTATTGGTTAAAATAGGGAAATTATAATCAAAATAAATATTGGCATCATTTGTAAAAGAATCTCCAACTTTTAATGTTGGTTTTGTTTTAATTTTAAAAGCAACATAACCGTCATTACTAGCATCATCAAAAGGAAGATTGATGTTTTCGAAAATAAATTCTACTTTATTTCCTTCTGAAATTTTAGTCACAAAAGAATGGCTAGAACTTGTTGGTATTAAAGTAGCAATATCAAACTTTGATAAATCAATCATATCTTTTACTACAATATTTTGTGCTTTGTAGCTTCCGGTATTTTCAAAACGAATCATATAATGAACATACTCGCCTATTAAAACTGGCGTTATAACTGAACCCTCTAAACAAGTTTTATCGTTTGGATCGTAAGAACCTACAACAGTCTGATTTAAATTGAGTGCATTATCTAAAGGCATTTCATCTACATTCTGCGATGCGACAGCAGCGCTAAATTTTAAAATATCACCATTGTTTACAGCAGGAGTCTCTGTTGGAGTATTTGTGTTAAAAACAATGGTTATTTCTCTACTTTCAAAAGGCTTTAAGTTGGTAAAATTCCATTCAATATTACCAACAGATTGCTTTGAAAAAGCAATATTTGAAGATATATAATCTAAAATAGAATCGTCGAATTTAAAGCTAACAGTGCCTGATTGCGTTACATTTCCTTTATTTTTATAAATTAGTTTGTATTTTGAATCAAATCCTGGTCTGGCATTATTTAAAGGAAGTAATTGAACTTCTAAATCTTTTTTCTCCGTATTTGTAGCAGTAAGACAAAAATCCTGAAACAAAGGTGTTGTTTCTGCAGGTGTTGCTACGATTAAAGTTGTAGGCGAAATATTAAAATATTCCGGATTTTCTAATATCGGGCTTACTTCATAATTTCCTGTTTGAATTGGAAAAGAATACGATCCTGTTGCGTCTGAAATAACCGTACCTTCGGTCAAATTACTTTTTATTTTGAACTTTATACTTGAAACCGGTATATCAGACACCTCGCAACCATTATTGTTTGCATCTAATCGTGTGTTTCCTTGCAGCATAGTAAAAGCTCCGTTGGGAGTAAAACTGCAATATGAATTTACATTACAGGTGTAATATCCTAATCTATATACTTCTTTTTGAAAAGCTGCAATTCTAGACTCATCAACACAGATATACTGTAAATTTGGATTGTAATGTAACGAAAAATCAATATGTACATCGCGATCCAGATTGTTTAAAAAAATAGAAGTTAACTTACTATTCTCAACACAACTAAAAGTTGTCAGTTTTGTTAAGGATCTTAAATCTAAAGTAGTGAATTCATTTCTTAAGCAAACTAGATAATTAATGTTGCCGCAACCTGTTAAATTCAATTCTGTCAATTTATTATCACTGCAGGTAAGTGTGGTTAAATTCTTAAAATCAATTAAATTAATTTCACTTATCTGATTTTCTTGAAAATTTAATTTTTTGATGTTTTTTAATGTTTTAGTGTCCAAAGTGGTTAACTTGTTTCCTTCGCAACTTAAATCAATTATATTGCTAAGTCCTTGTATGTCTAAATTTGTCAATTGATTTCGTGCTCCATAAAATGTTTCCAAACTTTTTACTTCTTTAAGGTCCAGTGAAGTAACCCCTGTGTCATATATGCTAACTGATTTAAGTTTAGGTACATTAGAAAATGTAACAGTAGTTAATGTTTTAGAATCTGAAACTCCCAGGTTCTCAAGACTTGGCAAGTTTGTAATAGGTAAATTGGTTAGCAAAGTATTGTACAATGCAATTTTGGTCAACATATCACAGCCTGCAAATTGGAAAGACTTAAATCCTTTATAACTTACTTGTATATCATTGATACTGCTGCAGCCTGTGATATCTAATGTTTCGATATGAGAATTATTATCAAAGTATAAAGTTTTCAAACTTTTACAACCACTCAAATTTAAATTTTTAGTGTCTATAGTATAAAAGGCTAATTTTGGACATCCTGAAGCGTTAACATTTTCTAATCTGCTAAGTCCGTAAACTTTAGATAAATTGGCAAGGTTAGAAATATTAATATTTGGAGCGGTACAATTATCAAAAACAATAGAAGATACGGTGTCAAATCCTCTTAAATCCAAATCAATTGGAAAAGTAATATAATAAAAATAGAGATTGGTTGCCTTCGTTGTATTAGTATAACTAAGCTTGTCAACAGCGCCCCAGCTTACATTTAAATCATTTAAGGCACTACAATTTGAAACATCCAAATTTCCAATAACTCTTGATTTAATCTCGGCAATTACCAAGCTGGTACAATCGGATAAATTTAAGTTAGAAAGTTTACCAAAACCTGTATTGGTAATATTTGTAAGTGTGAAGGATTTCAATCCTGTACAACCACTAAAATCACCTACTACAATTGGATTTGCGATTATCAATTGTTCTAATAAAATACAACCCGAAACGTTTAAATCTGCTAAGACATAGTTTCCATTTGTAAATGAAAACTTATTTAATTTAACCAATTTGCTTGTATTTAAGCTGACAAGGTTATTAAAGCTACAGTCAAACTCTTGTAGTTCTGAAAGTTGCGACACATTTAAGTTGGTTAAAAGATTCCTATAGCAAATAAACGTTTTTAAACTGGTTAATCCTGTAATATTAATATTTGCCAGTTTATTTTCGTAACAACTTAAGCTTACAAGTTGACTTTGGCCTGATAGATTTAAATCGGTTAATAAATTATTAGAACAGGAAAGCTCTTTAAGCTTGCTTCCTGCAACTTTTAAAACCGTAAGCTTATTAGATTTGGCGACTAATTTTTCAAGATTAACACAGTCAGACAAATCTAATTGTTGCAACATATTGTTATCGGCTACTAAAGTTTTTAAACTTGAACAGCCTGATAAATTAATTGTTTCTACGTTAATTTTAGTACATTCTAAAGTTGTAAGAGCACTACAATTCAATAGATTAAGATTTTTAACTCCAAAATTAACCATGATAATTGCCGTAAGGTTTTTACAATTTGTAAGATTCAAATTTGTTACATAGCCCATAGAATCAAACCCGCTTATAGCAGTAAGAGCTGTACAATTTTCGACGGTCAGTTTATCAATACTGCAATATCTCACATCTAGCGTCTCTAGGGCGGTACAGCCCGATATATTTGCGTCACTAATTTTGTGGTCCGCTACACTGATAAATTTTAAAGCAGTACAATTTGCGGTATTTAAACTTGTTAGCGGATTACCGTAAAAAGTTAGGGTGTTTAAAGCTGTTAAATTTGATGTATCTAAAGTTTTAACGGAATTACTACCTAAATTCAGTACTTCAAGATTTTTAAAACCGGAAACATTTAAAACACTGATACTGTTATTATTAATTATAAGATTTTTTATAGCAGTACAATTTGTCAGGTCTAACGCTACCACTGAACTGTTGCTGCAATCTAAATTTTTCAGAGCCGTGAAATCCTTAAAGTCCAAAGTTGGAATTGCATTATAACTACAATCTAAAACCTCAATTTTGGTTAGTCCGGTCACATTCAAGGTTTTTATTTGGTTACGGGCACATTTAACTATTTTAAGATTATTTAAACCGGTCAAATTCAAAGCGGTCAATCCGTTTGAAGTCACGTCAAGCTCAACTAGATTTATAAATTTTGAGATCTGAGTAAGATTAGTAAGATAGCGCGAATCCATTTTTAAGTAAGCAATTGGCAGTACTTCAGATTCTTCAATCAAATTATTATTGTTTGTATCCACCCTAATATAATTTCCGTTGATATCTTTTGCAGGGCCTCCGCTTTCAGATGAGCTAAGCAACAGATCTTGAAAGCGAATGTCGTTAAAAGTAATAACCTGCGCATTCAAACCAGTAAAGAAACATAACGCCAAAGCTAAAAAGTAGATTTTTTTCATATAAGGAAATTTTACACAAAAATAACTTTTTAAGATAATAACACAACTTTATTTGTTAAAACATCTTAAAACTAAAAATATAAATCAAAAAAGCCCCGCTATTTGGGACTTTCTGTTTAGAATTAAATTGTTAGTTCTTAATAAATTTCATATCTGAACTTCCTTTATCCGACTTTACTTTTATAAAGTAACTGCCGGTTCTAAGCTTTGAAACATCAATATTAGAAACTGTTCTTGCATTTGGAACCGCAATTACCAGTTGCCCCAAAATATCATAAATTGCAAAGGATTGTATTTCTATATCCTGCTTAGTCCCAATATTCAAAATATCATGTGCAGGGTTTGGATAAAAAGTAAAATAATTTGAAAATTCAAAATCTTGAGTTCCTAATGTTTTAAATGTAGAAGTTGCTTTATTGGTTAAGATTGGGAAATTATAATCAAAATAAATATTAGCATCATTAGTAAATGAATCACCTACTTTTAAGGTTGGTTTTGTTTTAATTTTAAAAGCGACATAACCGTCATTACTATCGTCATCGAAAGGAAGATTGATGTTTTCAAAAATGAATTCTACTTTGTTTTCTTCTGAAATTTTAGTTGCAAATGAATGGCTTGAACTTGTTGGAATTAATGTTGATAGATCAAATTTAGATAAATCGATCATATCTTTTACTACTATATTCTGAGCCTTATAGGTTCCTGTGTTTTCAAAACGAATCATATAATGAACATATTCGCCAATTAAATTGGGGGTAATTACATCACCTTCAAGACACGTTTTATCGTTTGGATCGTGAGAAGCTACTACAATTTGATTTAAAGCAAAAGTATTATCTAAAGGAGTTTCATCTCTATCCTGAGATGTAACCGTTGTTGTGAATTTTAAAATGTCCCCTGCATTTACCGCAGGAGTTTCTGTTGGTTTGTTTACACTTATAGTAAATAAAATTTCTTTACTTTCGAAAGGTTTTAAATTACTAAAATTCCATTCTATATTATCAGCTTTTTTACTTGCTAATGATGTGTTTGAAGAAATGTAATCTAAAATATTATCATCAAATTTCAGATTAATAGAACCTGATAGTTCAATATTTCCTTTGTTTTTATAAACAATTTTATACATTGCATCAAAACCAGGTCTTGCCGGTTCTAAGGGAAGTAAAACAATTTCTAGATCCGGATGATTACCATTTGCTGTTATGCAAAAATTTTGAGCAACTGAACTTGTTTTAGCTGGAAAAGTTAGTGTAGCCGCTGTGGGAGAAATATTAAAATAGGTAGGTTTTTCTAAAATTGGAGTTATATTATGATTTCCTGCCTGAACCGGAATAGAATAATTTCCTGAGGCATTTGCAATAAAATTTCCATTTGTTATACCGTTTGCAATTTTAAAGTTTAGATATGGATAAACAATGTCCAAAGCGTCACAACCATTTTTGTTCATATCCAAACGAGTATTACCCTGAATAACATAAAAGGTACCTCCTGGAACAAAAGTACAATAAGAATTTACGTTACAAGTAGCTGAATAACCATATTGATCAATTTTACTCTGCACTAAGGCCAGATCTTCTTCGTCTGCGCAAACGTATACTAAATTATCATTGTTTTGAAAATCTAAAGTAGGCCATCTTAAATTATTACTTTTAATGAATAAACTTTTTAGTTCATTATTTTGACAACTTAAACCCTGCATCTTAGATAAAGCTGAAAGGTTCAAACTTGTTAATTTATTGTATTCACAAGATAAAAATTCTAAATTAGTTAAATTCGAAATATTTAAACTCGATAAATTATTATTAAAACACCTTAAATCTGTCAAAGCAGTTAAACCTGAAAGATCCAATTCAGCCAGTTGATTTTGATAACAATGTAAGTTTGTCAAATTTGTGCAACGTGTGGTATTTAAATTTATTAATTCATTATTTGTACAAAACAAACCTTGCAACCTAATTAAATTGGAAACATTTAAACTTGATAGTTTATTATAATCACATTTAATTTCTTGCAAATTGTTACATTCTAAGACACTTAAATTAGATAATTTATTAAAAAAGCAGCTTAATTTAAGTAAATTGACACAACCAGTCACATCTAAATTTGATAGTAAATTAGAATAACAATCCAAACGTTCTAATTTAACTAAATTCAAAACATTCAAACTTGACAGTAGATTATTGTTACAATAGATTTCTCTTAAATTATTTAAGCCTGAAGTATCTAAACTAGATAATTTATTATTTGGACAATATAAAGTTCTTAAATTAGTCAAATTCAAAACATTCAAACTTGTCAACTGATTATCATTACAGTGTAATTCTTGCAAATTAGTTAAACCCGAAATGTTAATACTTAATAATTGACTAGATCTGCAATTTAAACCCTTTAAATTAACTAAAGCCGAAACATTTAAGTCTGTTAATTTGCTAACGCCACAACTCAAATAAATAAGATTTGTAAAATTCTCAATACCACTTAAATCACTAATTGATGTACCGCTTACATCTAATCTTTTTATAGCTAGTGCTTCGCTAACTTCGATTTCACCATTATTATTGGTGTCTATTGGCTGATAAGATGAAACTGACCAAATACCATTAACAGTAATATAAAGCGGTGTTTGTGTCGATGCAATTGTATTATTAGAATTTGCAGCCAGCAACTTAGCTTTAAAATTAGCGTCAGGAAAATTAATAACCTGCGCATTCAAACCATTAAAAAAATATAAAAACAAAACCAAAGAGTAGATTTTTTTCATAAAGGGGTATTTTCGAACAAAAATAACTTTTTATGATTATAACACAACTTTTTTTGTTAAAACATATTAAAAGCAAAAGTATAAAGCAAAAAAAGTCCCACATTGCTGTGGGACTCTCTGTATTTAGATAAACTTAAGAATTATTTTTTCTCAGTTTTTTCCATTTTAGCTTTCAATGCAGCTAATACATCATTATTATCTCCTAAAGTTGCAGCTGGTGCATTTGTAGAAGAGTTAGATGAAGTATTTTCAGTTGCAGCTTTCACGTTTTTCTCTTCTTCTTCACGGAAGATAGCAGTGTGAGAAGCAACTACTCTTTTGAATTCTTTATTAAATTCGATTACTTTGAAATCAGCAGTATCACCTTTTTTCAATTTCTTTCCGTCTTCTTTTTCAAGGTGACGAGTAGGAATGAAAGCAACGATATCATCTCCGAATTCTACAGTAGCTCCTTTGTCAACGATTTCAGAAATTTCACCATTGTGGATAGTTCCTACAGCGAAAGAATCTTCGTATTGATCCCAAGGATTAGCAGTAGTTTGTTTGTGACCTAAAGATAATTTACGTCCTTCAACATCTAATTCTAATACAACTACATCAAGTTTCTCACCAACATTTACAAATTCAGATGGGTGTTTGATTTTCTTAGTCCAAGAAAGGTCAGAAATGTAGATTAATCCATCAATTCCTTCTTCTAATTCTACGAAAATACCAAAGTTTGTAAAGTTTCTAACGATACCTGTATGTTTAGAACCTACTGGGTATTTAGAAGTAATATCAGTCCATGGATCTTGAGTCAATTGTTTGATACCTAATGACATTTTACGGTCATCTCTATCTAAAGTTAAGATAACAGCCTCAACAACATCTCCAACTTTTACGAAATCCTGAGCAGAACGTAAATGAGTAGACCATGACATTTCAGAAACGTGAATTAAACCTTCAACACCTTCAGCAACTTCGATAAATGCACCGTAATCAGCGATTACAACTACTTTACCTTTTACTTTATCACCAATAGTTAAATTAGCATCTAAAGCATCCCATGGGTGAGCGTTTAATTGTTTCAATCCTAATTGAATTCTTGTTTTCTCATCATCGAAATCAAGGATTACAACGTTTAATTTTTGGTCTAATTCAAGAACTTCACTTGGGTGGTTGATTCTACTCCAAGAAAGGTCAGTAATGTGAATTAATCCGTCAACACCACCTAAGTCAATGAACACACCATAAGAAGTAATGTTTTTAACAACACCTTCTAATACTTGTCCTTTTTGTAATTGACCGATGATTTCTTTTTTCTGTACTTCGATATCAGCCTCGATAAGCGCTTTATGAGATACAACAACGTTTTTGAATTCGTGGTTAATTTTTACCACTTTGAATTCCATCATTTTGTTTACATATACATCGTAGTCTCTAATTGGCTTAACGTCAATTTGAGATCCTGGTAAGAAAGCTTCAATTCCAAAAACGTCAACGATCATACCACCTTTAGTTCTGCATTTTACAAAACCATTAACGATTTCTCCTGTTTCGTTTGCAGAAATAACTCTATCCCATGATTTAATAGTACGTGCTTTTCTGTGAGATAATACTAATTGACCTGTTTTGTCCTCACGGATGTCGATTAATACTTCTACTTTGTCACCAACTTTTAAGTTTGGGTTGTAACGGAATTCGTTTAAAGAAATAACACCTTCCGATTTTGCATTGATATCAACGATAACGTCTCTATCTGTAATTCTAACAACTACACCTTCAACTACTTCTTCTTGATCTGTAGCGATGAAAGTTTTTGATACTAAGTCTTCGAATTCTTGTAAGTTTTTCTCATCTACTGCATCGATACCTTCTTCGAAGTTATGCCAGTTAAAATTTGCTAAAAACTCTTCTTGTGATTTTAATTGTTCAGACATGCTGATAAAAAATTTGTATTCTGCTTTTCTTGAGTTTCATAAAGCGATAGAAAAAACAGAAGTTGTTTTACATAAATAGTTGATACCTAATGGAAACTCTTCTCTGCCAAAAGGTTTGCAAAAGTAATACATTTATTTGTAATAGCAAAACAATTCGATATGATAATCAGTCTATTGTTCAGCAGCAGCAATTTTAAGGGTTTTCAAGACCTGAAGTCCCGCTTTCACTCTTATCTTTTATGGTGAACCCCACCATAAAAGGATAACCGCTCTATCGGGGGTATATTAGAGTTTTTATTGTTTTTAAGAACTTTAGATTCTTAAATTAGTTCTGTAACAAACCCGACAGGTTTACTACGCGTAACTATCCTTAGATAATTATTTATTTTCCACTTTTATTTTTTTCTCTACAAAAGAAATTATTTGTCGAAAGTTCTCTGTTCCTACTTCAATCTCTCCTAATATATAAGGCCGATAATCTTTAGTAATTAAAATAAGGTTATCTTCTTTAACAAAGTGAACACCAAAATTTTCCCAATCAGTAACTATTGTATGATTTTCAAAATTCATTATCCAGGATTTCTCCGTCAGTTCTAATGTAGCAATCTCTACATCTTTAAAACTATCATTATATTTTATTTTAGCACTCTCAAATTTCTTGTATTGTGATTTGATTTTCAAATAATAATAAACAAATGGAATAAAATTAGACAATCCAAAAATTAATAAAAAATAACCAATTCCAAATATATTTGGTCGATTATAAATTAAAGCAACTCCCGTTACAATTAAAAGGATACCTAAATATTGGGAGTTTTTATAATATGAAATCTTTCGTTTCCAGGTAATATCAAACAATAAATCCATTTGATTATTATAAACAACTTCATCAAAAACTAATTCGTACTTCATATTTATTTGTTTCCTTAATTCAAAACTGAAAAAGCGAATTTAAATAATAAGTTTTAATAGTTTAAATGATAATGGAAAATTTCAAAATTCTTACTTTTATATAATGCTTAGAACTCTCGACGAAATAAAACTACAAATAGATGCGTTCCATAAAAACGGACAAGTCATCAATGCTGTTTACTGGCTTTTGAAAAAATACAATCTCAACAACAAAAACTTAAAAGGATTCGAATTTAGAGAAAGCGCCAAGCCTGATTTTATCTTAATGACCACTGAAGGCGATTTTGGACAACCACAAATCATCCGAATTCCTAAAAATACTTTCGAATTTCCTTTAGAATTAATGCTTGTTTTAATTGCTCACGAAATGGTGCACGTGAATCAAAAAACTCAAAAGCCATATGTATTAGATAAAAATGAAAGAGAATGGCAGGCCTATTACGAAATGAATTTTCATACTCAGTTTCCACAAATTCCCCAAATATCCAACTTTCATAAAAAATTCTTCGCCAACAAAGCCCTCGAATACTACAACCGAATGGGAGAAGGTTCTGATCTGCAGCAAAAATATGCTCATCAAAAAAAGCAAGTCGAAGATTTGATCGCTTCTTTAAAATAACTTTATTTATTAATCAACAAAATAATAAATAAGTCCCAAAACCAAAATAAAAAACACGGCAGACATAATTCTGGTACGTTTTTGTTGCCTATAATCAATACTAGAGTTTTCCGGATCAATATAGTGATTCGGAAAAATAACAGGGTCAACAGTAATATCAGGACGATTATGTTCAACTCCTAATAAAAATGTTCTTATCAACTCTAATCGATTTGCATAAAACATGGCAAAAAAAAGTCTTCCTAAAAAAGCGTCATTATG
The DNA here is from genome assembly GCF_009664855.1 of Flavobacterium sp. SLB02. Taxonomy (GTDB): domain Bacteria; phylum Bacteroidota; class Bacteroidia; order Flavobacteriales; family Flavobacteriaceae; genus Flavobacterium. The sequence goes on along the minus strand of NZ_CP045928.1, from coordinate 1,958,940 downwards.
AACTATTACCTTATTATCAATCAAAACCGGCCAATAAAACTGATCGTATAATGATTTCATTGGTCTTGTCGATGTAATATCATATTTGGGAGGTTCAAAAACATGCTCCAGCTTTTCTCTTTTAGCAAAACTGCTCAAGGGTAAATCTTTGGCAATTCTGTTATTAAATGTATTCAAATACCGAATTCCTTTTTGGTCGATTATAGTAGTGGTAGACATTTTTTTTCTGGAATAAATCAGCAATACTACTATACCTGCTAAAGCAATAAAAAAGATCAAAAACAAAAAAACGGAAGCAATTACATCTAACCCCATTTCTTCTTGGGAGCTAAAAAGTAAAAAGACAATTCCTGCAACGAAAAAAAGAACAAAACAGACCCAGAATAAACCAAAGATAAAATTCAGTAATACTATTGGTTTTGAGCTTATAGCCCTAAAAGGTGGAATTGTTTTTTCTTAACTGTGCATATTATACTCTAAAGATAAATAATCAAATATACATATAAACAAAAAAAAGAAAAACCCGCTTTCGATAAATAGAAAGCGGGTTTTTAAATATAATTTATAAGCTTTTAATGACTCAAATTTTCTATTTCCTTAGGGTCATGTTTGTGTTTAAACAAAATCGCAAAAGCAATTGCGATAACCAACGCATAAGCTGCAAACGACAACCAGATCGTGTGCCAGTCTTTCATTAAAATTGGCTCTGCAAAAATTCCATCTCTAGTAATTGAATTCCCTTGTCCTTTTACAAAATCAAGCATTTTAGAATTTGTAGTTTCTGTTTGTAAAAATCCAGCTAATTCAGTTGTATTGCCAAATGATTTGGTAAAGAAGCGATCAATCGCCCAACCAGAGGTTAAACTTCCTAAGACAGCTCCTACTCCATTGGTCATCATCATGAATAATCCCTGAGCCGATGAACGTATTTTAGAATCGGTATTGCTTTCTACGAATAATGAACCTGAGATATTAAAGAAATCAAATGCCATACCGTATACAATACATGACATGATAATCATCCATAAACCTCCTACAGGATCTCCAAATGCAAATAACCCGAAACGCAACACCCAAGCCAGCATACTAATCAACATGACTTGTTTGATTCCAAAACGTCTTAAGAAAAACGGAATCGCCAAAATAAATAACGTTTCAGATACCTGAGAGATCGACATAATAATAGTCGAATACTGAATTACAAAAGAATCTGCATATTTAGGAAAATGTTTGAATTCATCTAAAAATACATCTCCGTAAGCATTTGTTAATTGCAAAGCACCTCCTAAAAACATAGAAAACACAAAGAACAAAGCCATTTTATAATTTCCAAATAACTTAAAAGCTTCTAAGCCTAAAGTTTCTGTTAATGTAGCATCTTCTTTTGTTAGACGTTGTGGTTTACATTTTGGCAATGTAAAAGCGTAAAATCCAAGAATCAACGCACCAACTCCGGCAATATAAAACTGATACTCTGTTGCCTTGCTTCCACTTAAATTAGTGATCCACATTGCAGCAATAAAGCCAATAGTTCCCCAAACACGAATTGGGGGAAAATCTTTTACTATGTTTTTATTATTTAATTTTAGCGAAGTATACGATATCGAATTACTCAATGCAATTGTAGGCATATAGCAACACATTGCAGCAAACATTACATATATAAAATTATCCGGTGTAGTAACTTGTGCGATACCAAATAAAACTAAGGCATAAATTATATGCAGGAAACCATATAATTTTTCAGCATTTACCCATCTGTCGGCAATGATTCCGGTAAGAGTAGGCATGAATAAAGAAGCAATTCCCATGGTTCCGAAGACAAGACCAAATTGGGTTCCTTCCCAATTTTTAGTTCCAAACCAATAATTTCCAATTGTTATAAGCCAGGCTCCCCAAACAAAAAATTGAAGAAAGCTCATTATAATCAACCTGTTTTTAATTCCCATATGATGAAATTGTCTTTTGAATAATAAATGAAGCGGTAAAACTACCATTAAAATAAATATCTACAAAAATTTAATTCGTTTTTACAACATCATTTACTAATTCTAAAACAGCAGCGAACTGTTCTTCTCTGCTTAAGTAAGAATTATCTATTTCTATGGCGTCATCTGCAATCACTAAAGGAGAATCTTCACGGTGCGTATCGATATGATCTCTTTCTACTACATTTTTCAAAACATCTTCATAAGATACGTTATCACCTTTTTGCTGTAATTCATCAAAACGTCTTTGTGCACGGGTCTCAGCGCTGGCTGTCATGAAAATTTTAAGTTCTGCATTCGGGAAAACAACTGTTCCTATATCCCTACCGTCCATTACAATTGCTGCGTTTTTTCCCATTTCTTGTTGTTGTTCTACCAATTTAGAACGTACTTCAGAAACTTCTGCTACTTTACTTACAAAATTAGAAACTTCAATAGTTCTGATTTGTTTTTCGACGTTCTCACCATTCAGGTACATTTCCCCAAAACCTAAATCAACATTAAACTTAAATTCCAGCTGAATTTTAGGTAACGATTCTTTTAAAGCATTTTTGTCAAAAAAATCAGCTCCAATAAACTGCTTTTGCATTGCAAAATAGGCAACTGCACGGTACATCGCTCCGGTATCGACATAAACATATTCAAGCTCTTTTGCTAATTGTTTTGCCAAAGTGCTTTTTCCTGTTGATGAGAATCCATCAATAGCAATGGTAATTTTTTTCATTTTTGTTTTTTAATTTAATTCAGTTATGCTTTTGCTGTACAAATTCAATTCTTCTCTGCATACTTCGTCATCGCACTTTCTAAAACATTCTGCGAATATAAAACACTATTGAATAGAAGTAAAAATAAAATATAGTATTTCATGAAATTTTAGTGAGAGAAGATTTAAAACAAGCACAAAAAAAATTATCAGTAAAAAAAAATATTTACTGATAATAGTATCATTTCAATGTAAAGTTTGTTTTTTTTCTTTTGGTATTAAGCCCCGTTTTTAATAGTAAACATCCAAAATAATTTTCGACTTTGAGTTGTCGATTATCTTTTCAATTCTTTTAAAAAATTGCTCGTTAACCATTGGACATCCATGACTATTACTGATATAATAATCCTGCTCTTCATAAGGGACAGCAGAGTAATAATGCAAAACAATAGCTCTTTTTAATGCATTATTATTTGTCTCGTCAAGGCCGTTTAGTTTATAAGATTTTCCGAATCCGCCTTTATAGCAGTTTTCGATAACATATCTTCCTAATGCGGTGCAGTTTGAATTTGGCGTATTGCTAAATCTTAAGCTTCCCTTTACTCCGGTTTCAGATCCTGAACCATGAGCCACTAATCCCTGATCTAAAATTTTATTGTTTACAAGATCATAAACAAAAAAACGATTTTTACCTGACGGTATTCTCATGTCTACAAAAAATGCAATTTTAGTATTGTACTTAGGATCAATACTAATCATGTTTTTTATTTCGCTTATTCTGGTATTCATTCTCTCTAGTTCAAGAGTAGACATGACTTCTTTTTTATAGTAGTGCTTTGTACCCGTAAAAAGCCCTACAGTCATGAACAAAAACAAACTGAATATTTTCATATAATTATTGAAAATTTAAAATTAGACCAAAAAGACTTGTATTAGCTGCCAATGTATATCTTGAATACGAATAATTAAACTTTAACTTATTCATTTTTAAACCAAACCCTAGTGAGATTCCTGAAAAATTACGTTGTTCGTCAATCCTTAATTCTTCTCCTCTTCTAAAATTATATCCTAAACGCAAATTAAATGCCTTCTTGGGGAAAAGTTCCAATCCAAAAACAACATGTCGCAAAGCATTATTTACAAACGAAACTTTCTCGTTACTTGTTGATCCATCAATATTGGTTTCGCCACGCACGGGATTCGAAAAAGAGATGTTCCATTGTTGCAAATTCTCTAAAGTAAGATGCCAGCGAATAGGTACATGTTCTAATTCTTGCGAAACACCAGCAATGATTTCAAAGGGCAAATTCTCTTGTATTCCTGAATAAGTAGTAAACTGTGTTCCTATATTTCGAAATACTAGGGCTAAATTTACATTATTTTTTTGAATTTCATACATAATTCCCACATCAATTGCACCACCAATCGAATTATAACTTTCTAGAGTTGAAGTTATTAACTTAGCATTAGCTCCAATATGCAGGTCTGTAAAAGGAATATTATAAGCGTAACCCAGGGAAAGAGCGCCTTCACTCCCTGTAAAATCTGATGTTACCTGACCATTTTCGTCATAACCTTCAAACGAACCATAGTTTACATAACTTATTCCTGCGTAAAATGTTTGCACATGTCGATCGTAAGTATAAGCATAAGAAGCTGTTCCGTAAGAGGCTTCTCCGTAGTAATTACCATAATTCATTGCAAGGTGATTGTCCATATCTTCGTTTAAAGCTGCCGGATTAGACATCGCCTGATTGACATCTTCATCATAAATCGTTATATTTTTCCCTCCTAACGCTGCCTGCCTTGGTGACGTCGTTAAATTAAGAAACTGATAAGTGTAACGCCCTCCTATTTGCCCGAAAGAAACGGAACAAATTAACATAAATAAAAGTAAAACGAATCGTTTCAACATGCTTTTGGGGCGAATCCTATATGGGAATAACGCAACTGCGAAGATAAAATTATATAACTTATAAAAAATAAAAAAACTCCAAATTTAAAATTCCTAATTATAACTAAATTCCAATCTTTTGAAATTCCAAATTCCAATTGTAAGTGAGACCAAATTAAATAAAAGTTCTAAAACTGAAATAGGTTCAAAAATAAAAAATTCCAAACTCCAAAACTGAGTTATCAGATTGGAATTTGGAATTTTAAAATATTAAGATTTAACTTTAAAATTTTATTTTAAAGTTTTTGCGTTCTTAACACTTTGATCTGTTATAGCCAAAGCAAGGACTTCACTCATTTCTTTTACGTAATGAAAAGTCAGGCCTTCAAGATATTCTGCTTTGATTTCATCGATGTCACTTTTGTTTTCATGACATAAAATGATTTCTTTGATATTGGCTCTTTTTGCTGCCAGGATTTTTTCTTTGATTCCGCCAACTGGTAAAACTTTTCCACGAAGCGTGATTTCGCCTGTCATAGCCAGGCTTTTCTTTATTTTCTTTTGCGTTAGTAAAGAAACCAAAGAAGTTAACATCGCAATACCCGCACTTGGACCGTCTTTTGGCGTTGCACCTTCCGGAACGTGTAAGTGAATGTTATATTTTTGAAACAGTGCTACATCCAATCCTAATTTCTTAGCATTGGCCTTAATATATTCTAAAGCAATCGTAGCCGATTCTTTCATGACATTACCCAAATTACCGGTAATTGTCAGCGAACCTTTTCCTTCTGATATTAAAGATTCGATAAACAAAATATCTCCGCCAACACTTGTCCAGGCCAAACCCGTAACAACTCCTGCAACATCATTATTTTCGTATTTATCGCGCTCTAATCTTGGTACACCCAAAACTTTTACGATATCTTCATCACTAACTTTTTTATTGTACTCCTCTTCCATTGCAACTGATTTTGCTGCATTACGAATCACCTGCGCAATTTTAGTTTCTAAGTTACGAACACCAGATTCGCGTGTATAACCTTCTACGATTTTCTCTAATTGTTTTTTACCAATCGTTAAATCTTTAGCAGTTAGTCCGTGTGCTTCTAGTTGTTTTGGAAAAAGGTGTCTTTTTGCGATTTCTACTTTTTCTTCAATTGTATAACCTGACATCTTAATTACTTCCATTCTGTCACGTAAAGCCGGCTGAATGGTTGCCATATTATTAGATGTCGCAATAAACATTACTTTCGATAAATCATACCCCATTTCAAGGAAATTATCATAAAAAGCATTGTTTTGTTCCGGATCTAGAACTTCTAATAAAGCCGAAGACGGATCACCGCTGTTTCCGCTAGAAAGTTTATCTATTTCATCTAAAATAAAAACAGGATTTGATGTTCCGGCTTTCTTTAAACTCTGAATAATCCTTCCCGGCATTGCACCAATATACGTCTTTCTGTGTCCGCGAATCTCTGCTTCGTCACGTAATCCACCTAATGAAATTCGAACATATTCACGACCTAAGGCTTCTGCAACTGAGCGTCCAATAGATGTTTTACCAACTCCCGGAGGTCCTGTTAAACATATAATTGGCGATTTCATATCGTTACGAAGTTTCAACACAGCCAAATGTTCGATCATTCTTTTCTTAACCTCTTCAAGTCCAAAATGATCTTTATCTAATATTTTCTGAGCATGTTTCAAATCGAATTTATCTTTCGAATATTCGCCCCAAGGCAATTCTAAAAACAATTCTAAGTAATTACGCTGAATTCCAAAATCAGGTGATTGCGGATTCATACGGCGCATTTTAGACAATTCTTTTTCGAAATGTTTCTGCGTTTTTTCGTCCCATTTTTTGGTTTTCGCTTTCAGTCCCATTTCGTCCATTTCCTCCTCTTGCGAAACGCCACCCAATTCTTCCTGAATGGTTTTCATTTGCTGATGAAGGAAATATTCACGTTGTTGCTGATCTAAATCAAAACGAACTTTTGACTGAATGTCATTTTTCAATTCTAACTTTTGCAGCTCAACGTTCATATAACGCAAAGTTTCAAGCGCTCTGTCTTTTAATCCGTTTATCGATAATAGACCTTGTTTTTCTTTTACCGACAAATTCATATTCGAAGAAACAAAATTGATCAAAAACGACTGGCTTTCAATATTTTTAATCGCAAAAGTAGCTTCTGAAGGAATGTTTGGACTTTCCTTTATGATTTGAATGGCCAATTCTTTTACAGAATCTAAAATAGCTGTAAACTCAGTATCGTTTTCTTCAGGACGATCTTCTGAAACTTCTTTTATTGTTGCAGTAATATAAGGCTCTTCTGAAACAACTTCGTCTATCTCAAAACGTTTTTTTCCTTGCAAGATAACCGTAACATTTCCGTCAGGCATTTTTAAAACGCGCAGAATTCTTGCTACAGTTCCTATTTTATGAATATCATCTTTTGATGGATCTTCGTCTTCCTCATTAATTTGAGAAACTACTCCAATGATCTTTCCGCCGGCATTCGCATCGTTTATTAATTTAATCGATTTGTCTCTTCCTGCAGAAATAGGAATAACAACTCCCGGAAATAAAACAGTATTACGTAAAGGCAAAATAGGTAATGAAAGAGGAAGCTCCTCATTGTTCATTTCCTCTTCGTCTTCTGGAGTTAATAATGGAATCAATTCTGCTTCTGAATCAAATTCTTGAAGTGACAGATTGTCAATTGTGAGTATTTTATGGTTTGACATAATAGTATATAAGTCGTTTTGTCATTAAAATTTTAATACTAACTGCAAATGTAGTCTTAGATTCATTAATTTGTAATAAAAATATTCTAAGCACTTCATTTACAAGATAGATCGTTAAAATAGACAATCACTATGCCAAAATGAGGCATGATTGATCTATTTTAGATAGCCAATCTAGTAAAATCAAATTGTACTACCAAAAAAAAATCCACACAAAGGTGGATTTAATGTCTTTACTATTTTTATTACTACAGATCATCAGTATTTATACCAAAAGAGCCTGTAATTGTTTTTTTCTTACCGGTAGTAAAATTACTAACCACAAAATTGAAAGTACCTTCTATCTTTGTTGCTGTTTTTAAAGTAATGGTTAGCGAACCTGATTCTGTATTGTACAAAAGATCATCTAAAATACAAGATGCACTGGCAACATTTACAAGTTCCTCTGCACCTCCATTCAATATAGCACTCGAGGCCTGATATGTGCCAACGCCATATGATTGACTAATACCTATACGCACACTATCATCACTACCTCCGTTTTTCACCCCTACTATGCTATAATAAGGATGAACACCACTTGAATTTACACTTGCAACATCAATATCATTTTCAGCAAACCCAACCCCGTCTATTTTAGCGTTTAAAAAACCGTCAGATTCCACTACAGGTGCATTTTCTGTATAGGGTATATTAGTAAAGGAACCATTCGTAATTATTTTTGTTTCGGTTTTATCATCACCTATATCTCTAAAACCTGTAAATTGAAATGTTCCTGAAATTGTTTTTTTAGTTTTATCTACAGCTGTAATGGTAACAAGTGCAGTATCTGTATAATTTTTTACTCCAAAAAAATCTGCAACTTCGTTTGATGCACTTATAAATGGATTTTCGGTAGTCGCTGTCACTGAACCATAAGACAGTACAAATTTTTCTCCATCATCTTCACTATTGGCCCATGTATAAGTTCCCACTTTATTACTTGGCAAAGTTATTTGAATTAAATCTTTATTAGCTGTTCTAATTCCTGCAATAAGTACAAAATTATCTGTTACAATGGCACTCGAACTATTAGCAACAAAAGCATTTCCTCCTACAGTTGCCTTAAAAACTCCTGTTCCGTCCGGATTATTTCCGTTTCCATTACCAGCCTCCTGATTGCCATTATTATAATTGAGTCCATCCTCAAAGTCTTTAGTACAAGATGTAAAAGATATTCCTAAAGCAAAAAGTAAAAGAAATAAAAGAGTATTTTTTTTCATATATATAGTTATTTTTCGGCTACAAATATAGATTTAAAAAAATGAAATAAAAATCCTACTATAGATATTATTGACATCTTTTTAATATTTTCAATTTCTGATCATCACAATTATTATTAAAAAAAATAAAATTATTTTTAGCAAAACTGTAACAAACCAAAAAAAGCACCGTCCTTATAAAAAACTAGCAATCATTACTTGAGTATAACTAACCAAAATATCGAAGAATTAATCGCGCTTTGTAAAGAAAACAATCAAAAAGCACAATTCGAAGTTTACAATCGCTACAGTAAAGCCATGTATAATGTGGCCTACCGTATTGTAAAAGATGAACATTTTGCACAAGACGTCATGCAGGAAGGTTTCCTTAAAGCTTTTACAAAAATAAATGACTATAAACAAGAAGTAGCTTTTGGGGCATGGTTAAAGAAAATAATTGTCAATTATAGTATTGACTTTTATAAAAAAAATAATGCTTTTCAGGTCGAAGATTTGAGCAAGACATTATATAAAATAGAAGAAAATGACAGCTTTTTTTCTGAAAATATAGATTTGAATTCACTTAAAGTGAAACAGGTTTTAGATGCCATTTTAAGTTTAAAAGACAATTACCGCATGGTTTTAACGCTTTTTTATATTGAAGGGTATGATCAGGAAGAAATTTGCGAAATTTTAAACATCAGTTATGCCAATTGCAGAACGACCTTAAGCAGAGCAAAGGAAAGTTTGCGCAAAAAATTAGAGGAGATATGAAATTGCCAATACCGAAAAATTTGTGCGCACAAATCATGAAAAAAGCGATAACAGATTCACCACTAAAAAATAAATATTAGATATATGAAAAAGGAAAATGACGATTTAGATCAATTATTTGAAAAATTTGAGAATCAGTGGGATGTAAAAAGAATGAGTACTGACCATCAGGTTGATTTCTTAAATAAATTAAACAACAAACAACCTAAGAAAAAGAATTACGCTGTTTGGGCCATCGCTGCTTCAATTGTAGTGTTGCTAGGGGTATCTCTATTTTATAATAATAACGAAAAGCCTAAGGAATTCAAATTTGCCTCTAAGGAAACCCAGCGTACTGATTCTATCTTTAGTATTTTAATTGATAATGAGCTAGTTAAATTAAAAGAAAAAAGCTCACCGGAAAATGAGCAAATCATTAATGATGCCTTAAAACAGATGAAAGTTTTTGATGCAGATTATGCAAAGATTATAAAGGAAGTTCAAAAAAATGGTGAAAACAAACAAATCATTTACGCTATGATCAGCAATCTGCAAACCAGAATTTCTTTTTTGCAAACGGTTTTACAGAGAATTGAAGAAAACGAAAAATTTAAAAACACAACTGATGAAAAAACATTATAACATACTTATTTTATTCATTTTGATTCCTTTTTTAGGATTCTCAAATGATGATACTTTTATTTCTAAAGAAAAAAACATCAAGAAAACCTTTATTGTTAATTCTAATGCAGGAATTGATATTGAGAACAAATACGGTAACATTACTATAAGTACCTGGGACGAAAACAAAATTGATCTGGATATTACCATTAAAGTTTCCGGAGGAAATGAAAACTGGGTAAACGAAAGATTAAACAGTATCGATGTCGATATTAATGCCCTGAAATCTATGGTTACAGCCATTACCAACATTGGAAACTCTTCGCTAAAAAGCAGAGGAAGCAGCAATAGTTTTGAAATTAACTATGTGATAAAAATTCCGAAAAACGGAACCGTAAAACTCACTAATAAATACGGGAATATTACCACCCTAAACTTAGAATCTACCACTGATATTGCTTGTAAATATGGTAAGATTAACATTGCAAAACTAAATGGAACCAACAATAGAATTGCTATTGGTTACAGCCAAAACTCAACTATCGATTATATTAAAAACGGTAACATTGAAGCGCGTTATTCTGGTTTAAAAATTAATGAATCGGGAAACTTAAATCTTGATGCCAACTATACCGATATTTCGCTGCAGCAAGGGCAAAACATAAAATACGAAGGTAACTATGGCAGTTTTAAATTTCAGGAAATAAATTCGCTTGTTGGTTTAGGAAATTACCTAACCGTTTATATTGGCGAAATCTCTAACAACCTGACTATTGATGCAACGTACTCAAAAATAAATGTAGAATTACTAAACGAAAGGGCTAAGAACGTTAATATCAATACCGGATACACCAATGTAGCTTTGGGTTTTAATACAAACTTTTCTTTTGATTTTGATATTAATACAAAATACGGAAGCATCAAAAATGACAATTCTTTAGATATTTCTTTAAGTGAAGTCAAAAACAATTCTAAAAAAATAAGTGGTTACAATAAGAAAAAAGGACAAAGTAAAGTAATCGTTAATTCTAATTATGGTAATGTAATCCTTACCAGAAAACAATAATAAGATCATAAATCAATCAAAAACAACAATTTAACAATCAAGACAATGAAAAAAACTTTTAAACTATTCGTATTTAGCGCATTATTAATAAGCTCTGTTGGAAATGCACAGTGGTCATCAAATAATAAAATTAAAGGAAACGGTAAGGTAATTTCGGATACCAGAACCACATCAGATTATGATGCTATAAAAGTTGCAGGCTCATTTGATGTCGATCTGGTAGCAGGAAAAGAAGGCAAAATTATCATTAAAGGAGAGGAAAATCTAGTTTCGGCTATAAAAGTTGAAGTCGAAGGTAATGTTTTAAAAATCTATGTTGAAAAAGGCAGTAATATCCGACCAAGCATTGGTAAAAAAATTGAAGTTACTGTTCCTTTCGAAAAAATATCAGAAGTAAGTTTGTCAGGTTCAGGTAATGTTCAGTCTAAAAATGCAATCAAAACTGATAAGTTTGTAGCAAAACTTGCAGGTTCAGGAAACTTTGATCTAGACGTAAACTCAAGTGATTTAGAATTAAATTTAAGTGGTTCGGGAAATATACGTCTAAAAGGAAACTCAGATAGCTTAACTAGCAAACTTGCAGGATCAGGAAATATTGAAGCTTCAAATTTAAAAGCGAAAAATGTTGATGTAAACGTTTCAGGATCTGGCAACAGCCGTGTTAATTGTGTAGAAAGTTTAACCGCAAGAATTGCAGGTTCTGGTGATATCAAATACAGCGGAAATCCAGAAAAACGAGATGTAAAAGTTTCTGGTTCTGGAAGTATATCAAAAGCATAAATACTAAGACATAATAATTACGATCATCAATCAAATCAATTTGTCTCATTAAGATAAATTAAATCCCCCGAAAGGCACTTTATTAATTTAAAGTGCCTTTTTTGGTACTCTTCTCAATAGAAAAATTGCTGTAATAAAGAAAACTCCTAAAACTGCAATAGCTGGACGAGGACTTCCTGTAATCTGGTCAATAATACCGTAAACGCACATTCCTATTACAATTCCTATTTTTTCTGCTACATCATAAAAACTAAAGAATGAAGCCGTATCTTTTGTTTCTGGTAGTAATTTTGAATATGTAGAGCGTGACAATGCCTGAATTCCTCCCATTACAAATCCGGCAATAGTGGCCGCAATATAAAAATGCACAGGCAAATAAATAAAGTAGACAATTACACAAAATACTACCCAAATAAAGTTAATTACAATCAAGGTTGGGATATTACCGTATTTCTTTGATGCTCTTGATGTTATAAATGCTCCGATAATTCCAACTATTTGTATCAATAGAATACAAATAATTAATCCAAAAGTTCCTTGTTCTTTTGATTCCCATTTAATTTCCTGAGCGCCAAAGTAAGTAGCGACCAACACAACAGTTTGTACCGCCATACTAGAAACAAAAAAACCACCTAAGTAACGTTTTAAAGGAATATTTTGCTGCAATAATGCCCAAACTTTCTTCAATTCCTTAAATCCATTAAATAACACAGATTTTGTTAGTTTTTCACTACTACTTTTTCGTCCTTTTGGTAAGTAATAGTAGGTATATTGACTGAATAAAATCCACCAGACACCGACCATTATAAATGAATATCGCATTGCTATTTCTGAAGCTTTTTGATTCGCTGTTCCAACAATTCCAAACCAATCAGGCTTCATGATCATTGCCAGGTTAATAAGCAATAAGATAACGCTTCCAAAATATCCTAGCGAATAACCTTTAGCGCTAATATTATCTTGTTGTTCCTCAAAGGCAATATCCGGCAGATATGAGTTATAAAAAACCAAGCTACCCCAAAACCCTATAAGTCCAAAAAAGTAAAATGCCAAACCTACATAAATATTATCTAAACTGAACCAATACAAACCCATACAAGATAAAGCACCAGTATAGCAGAAAAATTTAAGGAATGATTTTTTATTGCCTACATAATCAGCAATTCCAGATAACAACGGCGATATAAATGAAACTACTAAAAATGCCATAGCCGTAATAAAACTTATTAAAGCCGTATTTTTCAAATGCAACCCAAAAACATCTATATAATGATCACGGTCTGCAAATAAAGCTTCATAAAAATTTGGAAATACTGCCGATGCAATTGTGAGCGTATAAACAGAATTTGCCCAATCATAAAAAGCCCATGCGTTTAATAATTTTTTATCTCCTTTTTGTAAATCTTTCATAGAAATGGTTTTGTTAACAAGCTACGAATTTATCTTTTTTTTATCATAATCAAATAGAAATTTGATAAATCGTGTATTAATAAATTATAAACAATTTAAATTCTTCTACATAAAAAAAGCTACCCTGAAAAGAATAGCTTTTGAATTATCTTATGTAACTTGTTTGTTATCTTATAACGCCAACTTTTAATGCTGTGGCTTTTGCTTCAGGAATCAATGACTTCAAGTTCGCAATCCTGGTAGCATCAGCAGGGTGAGTACTCATAAATTCCGGAGTTCCAGATGCTCCTGATTTTGCTGACATTCTTGACCAGAATGCAATTGCATCATCCGGATTATAACCAGCAATGGCCATAAGTGTTAGTCCTATTTTATCTGCTTCGGTTTCATTACTTCTGCTAAACGGAAGCATTACTCCTACTTCAGAACCAAGCCCGTAAGCCTGGGCAAAAATTTGCTGAGTCGATTCCGATTTTCCGCTTGTTGCTGCTCCTAAAGCTGCTCCACCAATTTGCTGTAATTGTGCCGCACTCATTCTTTGTGCACCATGATTCGCCAATGCGTGAGAAACTTCGTGACCCATAACGGTAGCAAGACCAGATTCATTTTGTGTTACCGGCAAGATTCCCGAGTAAACTACAATTTTACCTCCGGGCATACACCAGGCATTCACTTCTTTATTGTCTACCAGTTTATATTCCCACCGGTAGTCAGTTAAATATTGAGCTTGTCCTAAATAAGTTAAATATTTTTCTGCTGCTTTTTTAATTTTAAGTCCAACAGCCTCTACTAATTTAGCATCTGCTGTTCCAGTTATTACCTTGTTTTCAGATATAAACTGGCTATACTGCTGAAATGAAGAGGGAAATAATTCACTGTTCGAAACGAAGTTTAAATTTTTCTTCCCTGTAACAGGATTGGTTGCACATCCCACAACTAAAACAGCTGCAAAAATCCCTGATAATAAATGTTTTTTCATGATATTTAATTTTTAACACACACAAAAATACAACTATAATTATTTTTTATTTTATATAATTACATAAAAACTTATCAGAATTTACTTATTCACCACTAATATGAAGTTCACTGAACTCTTTATCAACAATTAAGAAATGACTTTCTTCAAAAGCAATTTTATCAAAAGCTATTATTTCATTATCAATTTCAATTTCTGTTACTTTAAAAGGGAGTCCAATTAAGTTAATTTTATATTTTGAATAAGGGGTATCATACTTTCCTTCTTTATGAAGCTGAACAATTAATTCTTTCTCTTTGCCAATGGTGCTAAAAGATAAAAAACTGTAACGTCCTTTTTTATAATCATAACCGTCCTGAGCATCTTCATAAACTACAGATTTTTCCTTGCCGTTTTTAAAGTACAAATCAAGTGTTAATTCATCAAATTCAAGTTCTCCCACATATTGCTGAACCGGATATTTTGGAATTATCGCACCTGCTTTTACAAAAAGTGGAATTTCATCAAATTTGGTATCTACCCAAACTTCTCTGCCGCCTGTTGCAAATTCATTTGTCCAATAGTTATACCACTCACCTCTTGGAATATACATACGCCTACCTACAGCATTAGGTTCAAGTATTGGACATACCAATATTTGGTTTCCAAAAATGAATTCATCGTTTCTGTAGTGTGTTTGGGTATCTTCCTGATCGTAATATACTAATGGTTTTAACATCGGAATTCCCTCTTCAATATATTGCCAAAACATCGTGTATAAATAAGGCAATAACTGATAACGTAAACTCACAAATTTGCGGGTAATGTTAATCACTTCTTCATCAAAAGCCCAAGGCTCCTGATTGCCGTGATCTCCGGATGAATGCGTTCTGCAAAATGGATGAAATACACCTAACTGTATCCAACGGGCGTATAATTCACCTGTTGGCTGTTCTGCAAAACCACCAATGTCTGAACCTGTAAAGCCCATTCCGGAAATACTCATTCTTTGTACCTGAATATTGGCAATCCATAAATGCTCCCAGGTGGCTACATTATCTCCTGTCCAGGATGATGTATAACGTTGCGCTCCTGAGTAAGCAGATCTCGTAATTACAAACGGACGTTTAGGATATGTAAATCGTTTTACACCATGATAAGTCGCTCTGGCCATTTGTGTGCCGTAAATATTATGCGCTTTTCTATGGCTGCAAGGGTTTCCGTCATAAACGTGACGAACATCCATTGGGAATGTTTTATTAGGAACCTCCATAACAGCGGGTTCATTCATATCATTCCAAACACCTTTTACACCTATATCTGAAATTAATTCTTTAAATAATCCGGCCCACCATTCTCTAACTACGGGATTTGTGTAATCTGGAAAATTACATTCTCCTGGCCAGACTTTCCCTTTCATATAAGGTCCATCGGCTCTTTTACAGAAATAATCTTTTTCTAAAGCTTCCTGATAAACCCAGTAATCCTTATCTATTTTAATTCCTGGATCAATAATTACGATTGTTTTAAAACCATCTTCTGCCAGTTCTGCAACCATACGCTTTGGATCTGGAAAGTAATTTTTATTCCAGGTAAAACATCGAAATCCTTCCATATAATCAATGTCCAGATAAATAGCATCGCAAGGAATTTTGAGTTCTCTGAATTTTGATGTGATTTCTTTTACTTTACTCTCAGGATAATAACTCCATTTACATTGATGATATCCTAAAACCCAAAGTGGCGGTAATTCCGGCTTACCTGTTAAATCAGTATATGTTGTTACCACATCCTGCATTTGCGGGCCATAAATGAAGTAATAATTCATTTCACCGCCTTCTGCCCAAAAGCTCGAAACGTTTCTTCTTTCCTGACAAAAATCAAAGAAAGTTCTAAAAGTATTATCGAAAAAAATACCGTAAGATTGTTTGTTGTGCAAACCTATGTAAAACGGAACTACTTTATATAATGGTTCCTGATCTTTCTGGTAAGCATATTGATCGGTAGCAAAATTTTCTAATCTTTTGCCTTTTAAATTCATTTGAGTCGCTTTGTCCCCTAGTCCGTAAAAACATTCTCCATCTTTCGATGATTTACTCATTTTCACGATATTGCCACCGTATTCATAACTTTCTTCCCAGTGAAAACCAAGTTCATCTTCAAGAATCAAAAGATCGTTTAAATCATAAATAGATAAACGAAGATCTGCTTTCTGAATTTTACATTTTACCTTACTGGTTCTAATCTGGAAATAAGTCTCCTCTTCTGTAAGTTCTAAAAAATTATAACCGTGCAGCTGGGTTTTATCAATTGCATAAGAGAAATCATTACTAAAATAGCCTTTTGTTGTAAAGCGAAACCGAATTAAACTGTCTCTAAGAATAGTGACTTTTAAGATTACTTTATTATCGGTATTAAAAAAAATCGAATCACCTTCATGTTCAAACGAAACGATTTTTGATGGATATAAATCGCCTTTATATTCTAATGATGTATTTGTAATCATAATGCTAGTGAGTTAATTATAAAATGCTAAATGGCTCTTTCAAACATACAAAAAAAGCATATAAACGGCTATCAATATAAGGTTTATTCACGAAAACGTTTTTTCTGAATGAGTGCTAAATTATAGCTGCGAAAACAAGTAATTCAATAATTTTAAAACGTTAAATTGATAAATTAATATTGATAAAAATAATTGCTCTTTTTTATACAAAAGAATATACTGTTACACTTAAAGGAGGTAAAAGTAATTCTACAGAAAACTCTCTGCCATCATAGGCTAAAGGTTCAATTTTTAAAAGACCGGAATTAGTTACTCCGCTTCCTCCATAAGTAACATCGTCGCTATTAAAAACGGCTTCTAATTTACCTTTTTTCGGAATTCCGATTCTGTACTTCTCCCGAACCACTTGCGTGAAATTACAAACCACAATTAGATTTTCATCAGGATTATTTCCCTTTCTAATATAAGATAACACCGCATTTTGATGATCAGAATAATTAATCCATTCAAAACCTTCTCCTGTAAATTGCTTTTCATATAAAGCCGGATGCGATTTATATAAATTATTCAAATCTGTAATCACTTTTTTAATGCCAGAATGATAATCGTATAGTAGTAAATGCCAATCGAGGCTTTTTTCAAAATTCCATTCATCACTTTGCCCAAACTCCGAACCCATAAAAAGTAATTTGGTTCCGGGATGCGTAAACATATAGCCGTATAGCAATCGTAAATTGGCAAATTTCTGCCATTCATCACCAGGCATTTTATTGGCAATAGATTTTTTTCCGTACACTACTTCATCGTGCGAAAACGGAAGCATAAAATTTTCGGTAAAAGCATAAGTCATCGAAAAAGTTAAATCATTTTGATGGTATTTTCTATAAACCGTTTCTTTCTGAAAGTATTTTAAAGTATCATGCATCCATCCCATCATCCACTTCATACCAAATCCTAGACCTCCTGAGAAAGTTGGTCGTGATACCATTGGGAAAGAAGTACTTTCTTCTGCAATAGTTTGAACTCCATCAAAATTAGCATAGATTACCTCATTAAACTCTTTAAGAAAACTAATCGTGTCCAGATTTTCCCTTCCACCATAAATATTAGGTTCCCACTCACCTTCATTTCTTGAATAATCAAGATACAACATCGAAGCAACAGCATCAACGCGTAAAGCATCAGCATGATAATGCTGCAGCCAAAAAACGGCATTACTAATTAAAAAAGCGCGGACTTCATTGCGACCGTAATTAAAAACCAAACTTTTCCAATCCGGATGATAGCCTTTTCTGCGATCCGGATGTTCGTATAAATGCGAACCATCAAAAAAGCCCAAACCATGCGCATCATCAGGAAAATGCGACGGAACCCAGTCTAAAATTACTCCAATACCAGCCTGATGCAATTTATCAACCAGAACCATAAAATCCTGTGGTTTTCCAAAACGGGAAGTTGGTGCAAAATACCCTGTCAATTGATATCCCCACGATGGATCATAAGGATATTCCATTATCGGCATAAATTCTACGTGAGTAAAACCTGTTTCCTTTACATAATTGACCAAATCATCAGCAAGTTCTAAATAAGTCAAAAACCGATTATTTTCGCCTCGTTTCCACGAACCTAAATGAACTTCGTAAACCGAATAAGGTTTGTCTAATCCGTTCTTTTCCTTACGGGATTGCATCCATTTTTCATCCTTCCAATTGTAATCTAAATCCCAGACAACCGAAGCTGTGTGAGGCGGCTTTTCGCAGTACAAAGAAAAAGGATCTGCTTTTTCAGTTACAACTCCATTTATATTGGATTGAATTTTATATTTGTAAAGCGTTCCTTTCTCGATACCCGGAATAAAACCTTCCCAAATTCCAGAAGAATCCCAACGCACTTGTAATAAATGCTCTCCTTGTGTCCAGTAATTAAAATCACCAACAACCGAAACAGATTGAGCCGTTGGTGCCCAAACTGCAAAGTAAACGCCCTTTACTCCGTTAACTTCAACTAAATGCGCTCCTAATTTTTCATATAATTTGAAGTGTTTCCCTGCTTTGAATAAATCAATATCAAAATCAGTAAACAGAGAATACGTGATAACTTTATTCATATTTGTTTTTTATAATTGGAATGCGGATTTTTTTATTGGAATTTGGAACTTTTGTATTGAATTTTATCTTCTTTAAAACCTTATTCAATTCTAAAATTATCCGACAGTACAACTCCTTTTTTAATCACTACAATACCATCTTTTATACTGTACAATTCATTGGTAAAATTGTCTAAATGTTTACCTCCGTTAATATGAACATTGTTTCCTATACGAACGTTTTTATCTACAAGAGCATTCTTTATAAAACAATTTTCTCCTATCCCTACGTGAATTTTATTGATACTGCTTTCGTGATTCATCTCGTCAAGATCCTGATAAAAATCGTTCCCCATTACGTAACAATTCTCAAGTACAGTACCAACCCCAATTCTGGAACGAATTCCAATTACAGAACTTTTAATTTCTTTGGCGTTAATAATACAACCTTCAGAAATCAACGATTGATTGATCACTGAATTTCTAAATTTTGATGGCGGCAATAATCTTGGTCTGGTAAAAATTTTATTATCGTTATCAAATAAATTAAACTCAGGAATATCTGCCGTTAAGCCAATATTAGCTTCAAAAAAAGATTCAATATTTCCGATATCTGTCCAATACCCTTCATATTGGTAACTCAAAATCTTATGTTTACCAACAGCTTGAGGGATAATTTCTTTTCCGAAATCTTTCGTTTCCGGATCAGCCATTAAATCCTCTAATAACTGACGGTTAAAAATATAAATTCCCATCGAGGCCAGATACTTCTTGCCTTTTTCCTTCATGTGGTCACTTACTTCAGATTCCCATTCAGGTAAAAGTGATGCATCAGGCTTCTCAATAAAAGCCTCTACATAACTTTCATGACATGTTTTTAAGATTCCAAATTCAGGAGCATCTTTAGCATTTACGGGTAAAGTGGCAATAGAAATTTCTGCGTCTGCCGCAATATGAGCTTCCAGCATTTCATTAAAATCCATTTGATACAACTGATCACCGGACAAAATTAAAGCATGATCAAAATCGTGTTTTAAAAAATGTGACATACATTGGCGAACAGCATCTGCAGTTCCCTGAAACCAGGTTGGATTATCAGGAGTTTGCTCTGCCGCTAAAATATCTACAAATGACTGACTGAAAATACTAAAATTGAAAGTGTTTTTGATATGCGCATTTAGAGATGCTGAGTTAAACTGGGTCAAAACAAATATTTTAAAAATATCCGAATTAATACAATTTGAAATAGGAATATCGACTAATCTGTATTTTCCACCAATTGGAACTGCTGGTTTTGATCTGGTTTCTGTTAACGGAAACAAACGTGATCCTTGTCCTCCTCCTAAAATAATAGCAACTACATTTTTCTTTTTAAACTTCATTTTTCTCAATTATTAGGTTGTATATCTCAATATATTCTTGGCAAACTCTTTCCCATGAATGGTCAATAGCCATTCCTTTTTTTCTTATTTTATTAAAATTGACTCTATCATCGTACAGTTTCACAGCACGATTTATAGAATAACAAATATCTCCAACCGAAGCCTGATCGTGACAAATCCCATTTCCGTTGTCTCCAAAATCGATCACAGTATCTTGCAGTCCGCCTGTTCTTCTCACAATTGGCACAGTTCCATAACGTAAAGAATACATCTGATTTAATCCGCAAGGTTCAACTCTTGACGGCATTAAAATATAATCCGACCCTGCATATATTAAATGTGCTAATTCTTCATTATAACCAATAAATACATTGTAATTACCATTGTAATCATTTCTTAACTGAAGTAATTGTTCTTCTATTTGTGCATTTCCGGATCCTAAAATCAGGATATTGATATTTTCAAAATTTTCAGACAAAGCCAAAGCTGAAGCATGAGGCAATAAATCCCCTCCTTTTTCTTCGAATAAACGACCAATAAAGCTAAATAAAGGTTTCGTAGAATCAAGATCAAATTGCTCACATAACTTTTCTTTATTTTTTTGCTTACCTATTCCCAAAGTTTCAATCGAATAATTTTCAGCAATCATTTGGTCTTTTTCCGGATTCCAAACTTCAAAATCAATCCCGTTCAAAATACCTTTTGATTTATCCCTAACTGAGTTAAACAAAGATTCCAGACCATTCGCAGAAACATTAATCTCATTCAGATAACTGGGCGAAACAGTCGTAACGGCATGAGCACACTTTACTCCTACCGCCAAAGAATTAAGAGAATTATTCCATTCTAAAAATCCAACATGAATTAAATCAAACTCAGGTAAATAATGCAATTGATCAAAACCAAACCAGCCTTGGTATAAACCGTTATGAATCGTAATTACTGTTTTTAGAGTCCTTAACTTCTCATATTTATAGGCATACTTCACCAAAAATGGAATTAATCCTGTATGATGATCATGGCAATTAATAACATCAGGAACAGTTTTACGTGCAGCAATCCAATCAAGAGTTGCCATCTGAAAAGAAAAAAAACGTTCTGTATCATCCTCATACCCGTAAATATTTAGCCGGTCAAATAATTCCTTAATTTCTATGAGATATAATTCGTAACCAAGTTTATCTGTTGTTTCTTTTAAAACGCTAAATGGAAAATCGAAACTCCCTAATTTTACAGTTCCCCAATGAACACATTCAAAATTATTTTCATTTTTGAACTTCGTATCGTAACAAGGAACAACAACACGAACCTCATGACCGGCATTCGTTTGATATTTCGGCAGTGCGCCAACAACATCAGCCAAACCGCCAACTTTTGCCATAGGATAACACTCAGCACTGATATGAAATATTTCCATATAGAAATTTTAAACTATTTGTGAATTATTTTTTTGAATAAGCATCTATTAAAATGCTACTTTTATGTTTCCTAAATTTAGGAAAAAATAAGTAAAATTAAGGCTTCCGAAAAAAATTATTGAAATGGCAAAAAAGGCGACAAATCCTACTCAATCTTTAAAAATTCCACAGGTTATCATACTATCCAGCAAATTACTCGCTTTTATATCGCCTAAATTGGTAACCACATTTGCAGCAAAGCTTTTTACAACACCAATAAAACATAAGGTTCCAAAACGTGAGCTCGAAATGGATCAAAAAAGCACTAAGAACACTTTTTTTGTTCCTGCAATTCATAAAAATATAACCACTTACGAATATGGAAAAAGTGAACGCAAAATATTATTAGTTCATGGCTGGTCCGGTCGTGGGACGCAACTATTTAAAATAGCCGACGAACTTTTGCAAAATGGTTATTCAACCATAAGTTTCGATGCACCGGCACATGGAAAATCCGAAGGAAAAAGAACGATAATGTCTGAATTTATCGCTTCGATTCTGGAAATAGAAAAACAATACGGTCCTTTCGAAATTGCAATCGGGCATTCATTAGGTGGAATGTCAGTCTTAAACGCAATTAAAGATGGTTTACAGGTAAAAAAAGCTGTTGTTATTGGTAGTGGAGATATTGTACATGATATTCTGGAAGAATTTGTTTCTAAATTAGGTTTAAAAACCAAAATTAGTAATAGATTACGTGATCATTTTGAAGAGCAGTATCAGGTAAAGATGGATGATTTTTCAGCTTACAAAGCAGCACAAAAAATTCAAATTCCCGTTTTGGTAATTCATGATAAGGATGATCCTGAAGTTCCGGCAAAAGCAGGAATTCATATTCATAAACATTTACAAAATGGCAGTTTATTTCTTACCGAAGGTTTAGGTCACAGAAAAATACTAGGAAATCAAAATGTTATAAAAAAAATCATAGATTTCATCAAAACTAGTTAATTTTGTGATGGTTATATTTTAATTTAAAAGAAAACGAAAATGGATTTATTTGGAGAAACATCAAATTGGGAAACTAAACTAAAACCCATTTTAAAAAAATATAAAGGAAAAAGACATCCGCTCGAATATCAAAACACCTACCAATTATTAGTTATGGTAGTTTTATCTGCCCAGGATTCTGATGCTAATATCAATAAAATTGCCCCTGCTTTATTTGAAAAATTTCCAACACTTAAAAATTTATCAAAAACTGATACTGAAACTTTTATACCTTACATCAATAAAGTTCGAAACTACCCCACAAAAGCAGGCTGGCTGTTAGAAATTGCTCAAACCATTAAAAATGACGAAGACATTCCGACTACAATGCAAGGATTAACAGCATTAAAAGGAATTGGCAGAAAATCAGCCAATGTTATTTTAAGAGAAACAGGCAAACCTGCAGAAGGCATTATTGCAGATTTACACGTAATACGAGTAGCCCCGCGAATTGGCATCATAAAAGAAAGTAAAGATGGTATTAAAGTCGAAAAAGACCTTATGCAAGTCTTACCAAAATCTATTTGGTCAGAGATCGGAATGGCAATTTCTTTTTTAGGAAGAGAAATTTGCAGACCAAAACCAAAATGCGAAGAATGTTTATTAGCCGATATTTGCCATTATTATCTCACAGAAGTAATCTAAGAAATTATTTTCTTCTGGTATCTGCTAAGTAAATAATCTTCCAAATATCCTTTTCTTTAAACAAAGTAAACGTATTCACGCCCGTATGACTCAATTTATCATTGACAAAAAACTCATATGGAGCCCATACGTGAGCCATTGTTCCATCAATCTGAATATTGTAACTTAGTATTTTTTCATGAAGCTTCATAGTTGACGGAATTGAGGCAATTGATTTATACAATTCTTGGGCAGTTTCATCAAATAATTTATTTCCTTTAACTGCACTCTCGCTAATTGATTGTAAAATAATTTTAGAAGAACAAACAGATTGCATTTTCACAGTATCCTTTTGATGAAATCCTTCAAAAAAAATCTCTATAGCTCTCTGAACATCTTGTTTCTGTGCATTACAAAGCGATACAGAAAATAAAAAAACAAATAGCATTACCTTTTTCATGATTAAAATATTTTGAGATTTAAAAATAAGCCTTTATTTCAAAATTAAAATATTTTTTTTTCCAAATATGAGTTTTATGGGCTTTTCCGCCACGGCGGACCGGGCTGTCCGCTAAATCTTTTGCGAGAGATATTTATGTCATTAACCAGAGTAATTCAGATTTCTCGCAAAAGGATATCGCTCCCTTCCCTAACGCAATTTACGCTAGATAAGATATTCACAGGTGTGCGTAAAGTAGATTTCTTCTTATTCAGATTATCCATCTTTTTGCCTAATCCCTAAACTTTGCGTTTGATCCGTTTGATCCTTGATCACTTTAGATACCTAAACAAAAAATCTTTCACTTTACCCCAAAAAAAAACTTCAATTAGCATTAGCCAATTGAAGTTTTTAGTACTCAGAGCGGGACTTGAACCCGCACGAACATTGCTGTTCACTGGATTTTAAGTCCAGCGTGTCTACCAATTTCACCATCCGAGCATGATGTGGTACCTCCAGGGATCGAACCAGGGACACATGGATTTTCAGTCCATTGCTCTACCATCTGAGCTAAGGTACCCAATTTACTTATAATTAAATAAGTAAAAGTTAGAATAAAAAACCCTGTCTTTTTAGAAACAGGGTTTTCAAAAGAAAGGCGACGACATACTCTCCCACATAACTGCAGTACCATCTGCGCAGGCGGGCTTAACTACTCTGTTCGGGATGGGAAGAGGTGAGCCCCGCCGCAATAACCACCTTAAGGTCGTTTTTGC
>NZ_CP045928.1:1822941-1860007 GCF_009664855.1 Flavobacterium sp. SLB02 | reverse complement strand
CCTCTTCCCATCCCGAACAGAGTAGTTAAGCCCGCCTGCGCAGATGGTACTGCAGTTATGTGGGAGAGTATGTCGTCGCCTTTCTTTTAAAAACCCTGTTTCTAACGAAACGGGGTTTTTTGTTTTACAAAATACTGCATTTATGTGGGATACACGATAGCTATCGGAGGTCACCTCCTTTCTTTTGAAAAAGCTGTTTCCAAGGTCAAGTCAAAACCTCTCTCGTAAAAGATCTAGGAGACAGCGTGGCCGGGAAGGAAACGTACAAAATATTAATCTTTAGCTAATAGTTCTTTCTGAGAAAGACTTTACAGGATAAAACGTTATTATTAAGTTTTAATAATGGCGTTTATTTACTAGTTAAACTATTTTTTAGTAAATAAGATTTGCTAGTGAGATTAAAATGCTGTTGAATTTGTTTAGGTGCTACGATAACTTCTTTGCGAATAACATCAAACCATTCTACTTCTTTGGTAACTTCTGCACAGCATTCGTTTTTTGAATTAAAAAAGCAGCTTTTAATACTGATCTTGTCCTTTATATAGCAATGTTTCATTTCAACAAAAAAATGTTCAGTAAACATTAAATTTTTATGACTCACAAGTTCATGATTGCCTTCGTGTAAGCTCAAATGTAAAGTATTGAGTTTTTCTCTCGAGAACCCGTTATTAAACAAAAAATGATATAATAGGCGAATTGTGTATGAAATGTATGCGCTACTTTCCATCACCATACTATCATTTACATCTTCACCAGTAACAATATAATTTTTGCAGATCATTTTATATTTTAGTTAAGGTTAAAAAAAAAGAGGTCAGCTA
Source organism: Flavobacterium sp. SLB02 (assembly GCF_009664855.1). Lineage (GTDB taxonomy): Bacteria > Bacteroidota > Bacteroidia > Flavobacteriales > Flavobacteriaceae > Flavobacterium. The sequence continues at coordinate 1,859,186 of NZ_CP045928.1, read as the reverse complement.
TTAAGAAACTGACCTCACAACATTAGTCATGTTTAGTGATCTTCAAGATCAAAAAGAGATTTGTTTAGATAGCAGTAATGGATGATTTCTATTATCTAAATATTTAGTTCATAAAGAAGTGATTACTTCGCCAATAGAAAATTGTAAGTAATCTTTATTTTATCTGCAATTTTTTTTCTCACCAGGTTTGGTATTTCTATCTCAAAATCTTCCGGCTTTACTTCAAATGAACCAATGGCATTAACTCCGCTTGCAGCTTTTGAAACCTTTATGATTATAGTTACTGGTTTTGTTTTTCCGTGAATGGTAAGATCTCCCTTTAAAGTAAAATTTTTGGCTGTACTAGTAACTTGAGCAATATTAAAATCTTCTATTTTACCTTTTAAAGTGGCTTTTGAGAACTTTTCTGACTCCATATAATTTTCGTTGAAATGTTCCTCCATTAAAGCGACTTTGAAGCGGAAACCTTTTATAAGGACCAAAGCAGCGAAATCTCCTGTAGACTGCTCCAAAACGGCAGATACACTTTTATTTTCTGCAGCGACTTCTTCATTGGAAGGCGTTGACGCCTGGAATTTGATGCTTCCTGTTTTTGTGATTAACTTTTGAGCAAATCCATCTGTATTTACGGCGATAAGCAGCACTAACAGCAGGAAGTTAGTAAATGTTTTTTTCATGATCATTAATTTTCTTTTAATCCGTCAGTATTCCATTTTAGAATGATATCGATATTTGCTTGAGACATTCTTCCAGCCTGAGGCATGATCCCCTGTTGTCCAGTTTGTAATTGAATTCTATTTAGTAAACCGGCGCTTTCAACTGCTGCTTTAACTTCGGCATATGTAGTAAGAGGTCTGAAACCTGCAGATCTGCCACTTTGGTGGCAGCCAATGCAATTGGCATCAATAATTGCTTTAGCATTTTTAGTATAACTCAATGCGGCTGCCGGGTCAGGGTTTGGTGTTACCGTTTCTGGAGGTGTTTCGATATCCTGATAGGTGTCAGAATCACTGCAACTCGTTAATGTAGCAAGTAAAATTGCAAATACTATTGTCTTTTTCATAGTTTATTTTGTTTGTAGTTATTAAAATACTCTGTATAGGTTAAATCCAAAAAAGAAATCGCCCTTTCCCCAATCGCCTGAGGCATTAGTAAGATATCCGCTCTCACTCATGGATTGTGAATTGGTAAATATGAGTTGAAAAACATGTCCGCCGGTTTCTACATCGAGACCTACTGATAATGGATTTTTGTAAAATTCGGGCTTATCAAAGTTGTGCATATACTCTAAATTGACAGATAGCCTTTTTGTTATTTTGTAACGTCCCCCACCGCCAAAAGAAAACTGATTATCTCTTTCAATAGCAGGATTGTACAGGTTTTTATGCACGAATGACGGTACTAATTCTAAAGAGAGTTTTTCATTAACTTTTCTGGAGATTAAAAGCTGCTGCACGTATGTCATACGGTGTTTGAATTCTAAGCCCGGATATTGGTCTTTTTCCAGAAAGGTATTGATATCGGCAACGCTGTATCCTACAATGTCTACCGGGAAATTCGAATTTTGTCTCATCATTCGGTATTTCAGTCCGGTTTCATACATTTTGTTTAGGGTGTGTCTGGAAAGACTCACCGATAACCAATCTGTAACCCCATAAATACCACCGAGTTTTGTAGTGGCGTTATCAAGTCCAAAAAAACTGTCAAAACCGTCTTTAACAGATCCAAAACGATGCGAGACTACAAAATAGAATTCTTTTTTGGCAGCCATTTTTGTGGTCTGTAATGTTACGAGCTGTAAAGCTTTAAAAGTTGCTGTTGAGTAACTTTCTTCTACCTGGGTAGAATCAAGATCCTTAAGCAGATCATCCTGCGAGTATGCCATAGTAGCCAGAAAGAGGCAGATTGGGATTAAAAATTTCTTCATAATAGGATTAATTATTTGATTTGTTTATGGTACACTGGTCTAATTTAACTTCCTGGAATAGTTCATCATAACCAATACATTTACCCTTTAGTATTACTTTTTTATGGAGATGTTTCTCTTTTATTTTTTGTGTAAACAGGCAAAAAACAGTATTTTCAAGTGTCATTACAGAATCAGTTTCTTTGGTTACCGTACCAGTGATTTCAATTGTTTTATTGAGATACAAGGCATCTGCTTTTTTTGGATTGGAGTTATACTCTTCAAGTAATTTTGTGGCTGTTATATTGAAATCCGGCATTTCTGATTCTATATTGCGTGCTTCCTTAAAAAGGAATCCGTAATAAAAATAAATACCTGCAGAGGCCAGGATTAATAAACCCACAATTACAAATGCGATTTTTTTTCTTTTCATCTTTTACATTAATTTTTCTGGCAGAGGAATTCTCTTTTATTTCAAACTAGCCTAATGAAGATTAGACTAGTTGAAATAGAGAGGATGCTATAGAAATTTTACTGGAGTTTATTGTTTTTAGATTGCAAGAGCCAAATCTTTTACCGGTACGGGCCAAATTCCAGGACTAGGGAAACTAATACCTTTGTTAGCGCCTCTTACGTTGGCATCTTGTCCAAAATAATACAATGGCCAGCCGTTGTAAGTCAGTTGTGATTTACCAAAAACGGTAATAACAGAAAATTTAGATTTGTCGAGAATAGAAGGAACCACCATTTTGTCTGTCTCATAAATTGGCCAGACTGCATTGTTAGAAAAATCTGCTTTTGTAAAATTGTTCTTTTTGAAATTGTCATTCTTAAAAGTATACAGCGTGATCCCTTTGGCATCTGTAAAGTAAGTTGTTAAGCCATCTCCTTCAGTATAGTCTGATTTGTAGTTTTTCTGATCATGGCCTTTAAGCTGGCTTCTGACAATCATGATAGAATAATCCGGTTTGGCTATAAACCAAACACCGCCAACTCCGTCTCCGGTGGTTTTACCTGCGCTTTCTAATGTATTGGCTCCGTTTACACTCGGTGCGTAATAATATAGCGGCCATCCTTTATAGGTTAGCTGCTTTTTACCAGATGCAGTGGTTATGGTTCCAAAGTCTGATAATGTTAGACCTGCGCCTAATTTATCAGCTGTTAAATTATCTACGTTAAAAGCAGGCCATACACCTTCACATCCTCCTGTGCAAGAGGCTTGTCCATTAGCATCTGTTGCGAAAAAATATAAAGATCTTCCGTCTTTATCAGAAAGATAAGCTCCTAAAGTCGCACTTGTAGAAAGACTAATTTCTTTTTTTACTTCAACAGTAGGAGGAGTGCCGTTATCGTTGTCACTGCTGCAGCTTACGAAAAATGTTGTTGCTATAAGAGCAACTAAAGCGAATTTAATTTGTTTTGATTTCATTGTTTTACTTTTTGATAAGGTTCAAGAGTAAAACAGGCATGATTTAAATTACCCTACCAAAGAATTGATATTTTTTCAAAAAAAAGAAAAAAACAGGGATATGATTTTCTTGCAGACTCTGTAAAATGTGCTATAACGAAACTCTAAAGCTCACATTTGGAGTTCTTTGCAGAGCGAATGTTTCTACTTCTTCAATAGAAGTGGTTAGAGAACTTATTCTGTAATATTCGCTGATTTCATTTTTCCTGTTTAGGATATTTAAAATGGAAATACCTAATTTGTACTGAATTCCATTCGCTGTTTCCCATTTATAAGTAGAGGAAATATTAACCTGTGAGAAAATATGCAGATTGGTATTGTTTGGTTTATTATACACCAATACAGGATCTGAAAGATCAATTTGTGAAAAGTCCGGAGAGGTTTTTGGTCTGCCGGAAGACCATTTGGTTCCCAGAGCAATCTTGAAATTGTTTTTCTCATAAATTGCTGCCCATGATATTGTATGAGTTAACTCGAAGTTGTTGGGGAAACTATGAAATTCATAATTGGTAAAATGGTAATTATTATTGTTGTATGTATAACTTAGCCAGGTCAGAAAGTGATTCATTCTTTTTTGGATCAGTAGCTCGGTTCCTATAATTTCATAATCTCCAGTTGTCTTTACAAATTCTAATTGGTTTTGGAATCCCTGGCTGGAAGTGGTGATTCCGCTTACTTTTTTATAAAAATTTTCCATTCCCAAAAGCCAGTCTTGCTGTTTATAGAATAGGTTTAGGGAGAGCTGTCTGCTTTTCAGAATAGGAATGGTGGTGTTATTGGAGACAATCCAGCGCCTTTTTTCAATACCGAAATAATCTTTCTGCAAATCTATGATCTGCTGGGAGTTTTGGCTCTTTAGCTCGCCCAGAAGCTCTAAATTCATACTTTTACTAATCCCATAGCTTGCTTGAAGCCGGGGTTCAAGATTGTATTTTTTAAATTTTTCGGTATAATTTACGCGCATTCCGGCCTTGATATAGATTCTGGAAAGCGTGTCATTGTATTTTCCTTCCAAAATTAAGGCGTGGGTTCTCAGAACGTCTTTTACCCTGCGATAGAAATCAGGATTAGTAACCCGCTCCAGATTGGTAATGCCTATTTCATTGTATTGATACCCATCGTTGCAACTAAATTTCGAGTTAATGGTATGGTTGTTCTCTATATTAATTCCATTATTGGTGACCGTGTTTTCCTGAATTACGATTTGATTTGCATTGGTCGTTTTTTGGTTGCCCAAAAGTTCATACGAAGAGTTGTATATATTAATTTTAGTGGTATTAAAGTTGTTCCAGTTTCTTTTCCACGATAGATTTCCGCCATAATTCTGTTGACGTAAAACATTGTTTTCTGATTTGTTCATATTGTATACTGTGGCACTCTGAAAAACTTCGAGATTGTCTTTAATGGTAATTAAATCCAGTATTAACTGGTCTTTATTTCCAATTTTTTGAGCATATTTCAGGGTAGCGTCATAGAAACCAAATTTTTTATCACTTTTATAATCGATATTTTGGTTTTGTGAAAAATCAGTAATTGTTGTGTTTTGAAATACTTTATCAAAATATTCTCTGTAAGTTGGGGTTTCTATATAATCAGTAATTGATTTTCGGGCCGAAATTTCGATATAGCTTTTTTTCGAAAGGTTATACTTTGCATAAAGATCAGCATTGATCATATTGATTCCTGCACTAAAGGAATTTTTTTCTGGTGTTTCAAGAGTAGAGGAAATGGCCACTACACTGGACACACTTTCTCCGTAAAAAGCAGAGCTTCCGTTTTTATAGATCGAAATGGTATGCGCCAGATTGGGATTGAAAACCGATATCAGACCAAAAAAATGCCCGGTTTGAAACATTCGTATTCCATTCCATAAAAACAAATTCTGGTCGTGCGTTCCACCACGTACATTAATGCTGGCAACACTTTCGTCAAGACTGTTTACACCAGGGATTTGCTGCATGGTTTGTAAAGCATCTGGCTCGATAAGTCCGGGAAGGATACCAAATTTTTTTGGTTTTATTTCAAAAGAACCATCAGTATTTTTTGAAATTCCCGAAGCCAGGACAGCATTGGCCTTAATTTCTTCAAGAGCTGTAATTTCAGGTTCTAATAGAATTTGCAGACAATTATCACCATCTGAATTATTCGCTACTATTTTTCGGGTTGTAAATCCTACATGACTAATTAGAAAAGCAGTAGTGCCCTTTTGTTCAAACTCGAAATAACCGTTGGAATCTGTGCTAAACTGGACTTTACCTAAGCTAATATTAGCGTTTTCAAGGGGTTTACGGTCTGTAGATGAAAAAACGTATCCGCAAATTATACTGGATTGATGTTCTTTTTTATAAATATTAATGAATTGGTTGCCAATATTCTCAAAAGACAAATGGGTTTTTTTGGACAAGTATTGCAGTTTCTGGTCCAGGGAAAGTGATTTTTTTGGCGGATATATTTGCAGTCCTTCAATAAGATCTCCGGTATAATTAAAACTAACCTGATGCTGTTTTTCAATAGCAATGATGATTTTTTTAAAAGGCATGACTTTTCCTTTGTCCTGGGCAAAAAGATTCAGGACAAGGAAAAAGGCAATAAACAAAAAATGAAATTGTTTGGGGAATAACATTTATTTTTCGTCAAAAATTATGGTATTGTTGGAGGTTTTTCTAGCCTCTAAATGATAGGTTGTACTAATAATCTGCAAGGCTACAGCCAGGTCTTTAGCAGGTAATTTTCCTGTAAATAAAGCGGTTGTATCTTTGGTATTTAATTCGATTTTAATGTTGTATTGTCTCTCGACTTCGTCTAAGAGGCTTTTGATATTTTCTTTATAAAAACAGATTTGATTCTCCATCCATTCTGGCTGCAGAGATACAACACTTCTTTTGACTTGTTTTCCGTTTTGAAAACTAACGCTTTGTCCGTGAGTTAAAAGAATTTGTGTGTTGGCATAATTTACTTTTACACGACCTTCATAACACACTACATCAAACCTGTTTTTTCGTGCTTTTACGTTAAACTGGGTTCCTAAAACCGTTACCTTGCCAAGATGGGTCTGCACCTCAAAACGTCGGCCTTTGGCTACCCTGAAATACGCTTCTCCTTGTAATTCAAGATGTCTCTTGTTGTCCCAGTTCCATTTTTTATACTGTATCTCTGAGCCGGAATTTAGTACCACCTGAGAATTATCAGGCAACGAAAAAGTGGTTCTTTCTCCAAAATCTGCTTTTTGTGTTTGAGGAACCAAATATTTCAGCGCAAAGGTAATCCCAAGGGACAAAACAAAGATAGCGGCTGCGCGAAATGCCCATTTTTTATACAATGGAACTACTTTTGGAGTTTGTTTTTTCTGGCTTAAAATGTTCGACAACATCGCATTTTCATCCAGATCACCTACCTCAAGATGGTCTGTATACATTTTTATCTTTTGGTATTTTTCAAAATCGGGACTTGCTTGAAATTCAGCTAATTCATCCGGAGATAAATCATTGTTGAGCCATTTTGCCAATAAGCGATTTTTTTTCATTGTACTGCTATTATATCATTAAAACAATTAGAACTAATTTTACCCTACTTTTTTTATATATCAATTTCTTTACGCAAGCTTAACAAAGCCAAATGAATGCGTTTTTCTACTGCCTTGACGCTAATATTTAGCTCCAGGGCAATTTCGCTGTATTTCTTTGCGTCAATGCGATGCATTAAAAAAGCTGTGCGTTGTTTTTCGTTCAGGTTTTCAATGGCTTTTAAAAGTTTGACCTGAAATTGTTTTTCCTCCAGAAGATATTCAGGATTTTCATTGGTTTTATCTAAACCGGTAAAGTTTTTTTCGTATTTTAAAACGACTTTCTGATGTGCAATTTCGTTAAGACTGCTATTATTTGCAATCGTATAAATATAGGATTTTGCTTTTTCTAATGGTACCGAAGCGCAGTTTTGCCAAAGTTTGACAAATGCTTCCTGTGCTAGATCTTCTGCCTGATCGATATTGCCAAATTTGTAAAAAAGAAAATTCCGAAGCGCTTTTACGTGGCTTTTAAAGAAAGACGAAAAGACGATTTCGTCGCAAGTATTTGATGGGGCTTTGTCTGGCATTTAGATTTTCGGTTTTACGTTGCAAAAGTATTTGTTTTTAATTTAAGTAGGGTAAAAGCAAAGCTGATTGTTTTATAGAAGTGCAAATGCGATTACCTTTTGATAATTTAGTACAGAAGAAGCAACAGAATGCTTTGATGTCGAATTTATTAAAAAGCAATTCTTGAAATTTTATTACCTTTGTAAAAATATAAATATGTTCCCTTTCAAAAAATATTTAGTATCAGCCGTTTTCCTGTGCTTGCTGTCTTGTCAAAGCGAAACAGAAGATCAGGACAGTCATATAGACGGAACCATTACTAATAGTTCGCCACTTACTACTTATTTGCAAAGGGTTGCCATGGTTCCGACTGTGCAGGATAATGTAATAGACGGCTCAAGTTACTGTACTATAAAACTCCCTTATACCGTTACGGTCAATAATGCACAAATTTCCCTTACTACCAAAGCCGATTATCAAAAAGTAATAGACAATATCAACGCCAACGGGTATGATGATGATATTGTCAATATAAATTTTCCGGTCACTATGGTGTATTACAACTACATCCAGAAAGTGATTCCTAACCAAGCTGATTTTAAGGAATTAATTGATTACTGGAATTCTTACCCGGATTTGTTATCTAAAATCAATGGACTAAATATCCATTATCCTATCACGATTAATACTTATAACAGCGCCAATCAGATTGCTGCTTCGGTATCAATTGCAAATGATCAGGCTTTTTTCAATTTTGTAAAAAACCTGAATGCCAGTTCTTATATTGCCTTGCAATATCCAATTTCCATAACCGATTACAATAATCAGACAAAATCAATCACCAATAATCTGGAGTTCGAAGATGCTATTAAATATGCGATTGATTACTGCCCGGAAAACAACATGTCGACAATTGATTTTATTGCTACGCTGACCAATGGTTCATGGGATATTCCCTATTATTTTGCCGATTCAGAAAAAACTTCGCTCTATAGCGGTTATTCTTTTGTTTTTAAAGGTGACCAATCTGTAGTGGCTACCAAAGGAGGGGTTTCGGAAACCGGTCAATGGGAAAGTACGCTACAGTATGGGGGTAGGGAATTGAAAATAAATTTTAGTTCAGCGGGACTTGGTAAATTAAATAGTAACTGGAAACTCTTTGAATTTAATAGTTCGCAGGTACGACTGCGCAATGTTAGCAGTAGTACTCAGTATCTTTATTTTGAAAAATAAATACGGAACATTCTTGTTTTAGATCAGTTATTTCGGAATTGAAATTTCTTTTAAAGATAGAATTTCTAGATACCCGTGAACTGCTTTAGACATGGGAGCGGTATCCTTTTGCGACACATTACACTTCTGGCGAAACCAAACTAAAACCTCTCTCGCAAAAGATTTAGCAGACAGGACGGTTCGCCGCGGCGGGAAACGCCCAAATTATTTATATTAGAAAATATCTTATATTCTGAAATAATATTGCAAATCAAAAAAACTCCATAACTAAAGAAGAAATGTTTACATTATCCAGGTTAATGGATTTTAGATATCATCTTCTTTTGTTATGGAGTTTTATATTCTCTTTTTTTTTACTTGAATTTAAAAGAGCAGATAAATTTTAAATTTTACTTTCGTCTTCAATTGCATCCTGCCATTTATCCCAGACTTTAACACCTGCATTGTAGCCATCATAACCGTAGTTCTGACTTAACTGTCCTTTAATATTAGGCTCTATAGCAAGTCTAAACGGAATTGGCCAATAATTATTACGTTTGTCCATAGAATAAAACTTTACACCTGGCTTAATAGAAATACCAGCTGGATATTTGTTATAAAGAGTATAATGTACAATACGTTGGTACCAATAACTTCCTCCCACTGCATCTGTTCCGGATTGTTTATCCCAATTATCTTTACTATAAGTTTGGCCCCATTCATCTGGCTTTCCGCTAAGAGCCAGACAGTGTGAAATACGTTTTAGCTCTACATTTCTCCATTCTTCGAGATAAAGTTCTCTTCCTCTTTCTGCACAAATGTCACCAATGGTTACTGTAGTATACATTTGCGAAGCTTTTGCTCTTGCTCTTACGACATTTACATCCTGAGCTGCTCCAGAGGTATTACCTTGATAAAAACGCGCTTCTGCACGTAATAGGTAGGTTTCGGCTAAACGATAGATGTATAGATGTGCACTAGCTCCTGCAGTAGCTCCCTGAAAATCATTGGCTGCAGGATTTGCTTCGGCTACAACATCATGCATAAAGATTTTATAATGTGGGAAATCATACCAATCACGAATAGAATCTTGTGCTAAGAGTTTGCCGGAAGCATCCCTCATTCTAAAATTTTGTCCAGCCCATGTAGCACTACCGCCTGCCCCGGGAGCATATTTAAGATCTTCCATATTCACCCAGTTTCCAACCGTGCTGTTATGTCTAAGATCCTGTTTATCTTCAATATGATTTACAACCCACATAGGATGCTGTGAATAATAAGAACCACTGATAACACCAATACCACGGCCTATTGCTCTTTGATAATCATATTTTGCATTGTAATTTGTTTTATCGGTCAATGGAAAACGCGGTGCTGCTGTTTTACCATCAGGAGTAATTAAATTAGCATCATTCCAGTTAGGTCCAAAAATTCTCATCGAAGAAAATGCTAAAAATGATTGTGCTCCTCCATTTGGTGCAACCAATATCGCTTCAGTATTAGCAGAAATTACCTTGTTCTCAGGTCTGTGCAAATCCCAGATCACATTTCTGGTAATAGGCCATGCAGTAGGGTTTCCTCCCGGATCAAAAATCCCTAAAGTATTTTGTACCAAAGAATAACCTGATTGATTAATCAAAATATTGGCTTGTGCTTCTGCATCAGCAAATCTTCCGGAGGCTAAATAGCACTTTATTAATAACTGACGGCATGCACCTTTGCTCACCATACCTACATATCCTATTTTTGATTGTTCCGGTACAAATTGTACAGCTTTCTCCATATCCGCTGTAATCATTTCAATGATGGCTTCCTTTTTAGTAGAGTAATAACTCTGTTTAGGAACCGACAAGATTTTGGTAATCAATGGAATGTCTCCAAATTGATACACCAGATTAAGATAACGGTAGGCTCTGTGAAAATAAGCCTGCCCGATATATTTATTTTTAACTTCTTCGGATAAAGTGGTCACATTACCAATAAAGGTTAGTACGGTATTCGCATTTTTAATACCCGTATAGGCTTCTGTCCAGAGAAATCCAAGATAAAGTGCTTCTCCGCCTGGGTCTCTTCGAAAATCTCCGGTAGGAACAATAGTATTGGCGTAATCAGCAATATTACTACCTGTATCCGTTTTTCCGTAATGAGCCATATCAGAGAAAAGATATTCTGAAGCAATAGGCACACTTACACCAGAATAACCATAGTGAATATAATTATTACGCAGTTGTTTATCACAAAGTGCTAAAGTGGCCTGCAAGCCGGCTTCGGTATTAAATGTATTTTCAGGTTCGTAAAACGAAAGCGGATCTGCTTCAAGAAAATCTTTTGAACAAGAGGCAGACAAGGCAGCCAGCACAATCAAAGGTACCAGTCTTGTTATTTTATTTTTTATATATCTTTTCATTGTTGAATTATTATTAAAGTTGGAAATTAAAGCCTAAATTAAACTGTCGTGTAGCCAATCCTCCTGTTTCCGGATCTCCAAAATATTTCCATTCTTTAGAGGCAGACCATGTTGCAACGTTTTGAACTGAAGCATAAATTTTGATACTTTTAATATGTACGCGGTCTAGAAGATCTCTTGGAAGTGTATAGGCAAGTGAAATATTGTCCAGACGAATAAAACTGCGATCATACAATTTCCCTGGTGCAACAGGAGTTCCGGCAGGTCCTTTAGCATCAAGACGTGCCCAATCATTAGTTGGGTTGTCTAGTGTCCAATACGGATTTACGTATGGATTGAAGTTGAATTTATATAAACTGGCATCGTTGAAAGTATTCATATAATTTGAATTAAGTGATTTACCTCCCACATTGGAATACATACTGATTGCCAAATCCCAATTTTTATAAATCTTAAAATCATTGCGCAACGACCACTGTACAGGAGAATTTGAATTTCCTAAAAACTGCTTGTCTTTTTCATTATAAACCGCTTTTTTATAAGGAACACCATCAGGTCCTACTGCATCTACATCGTCTGTAGTATAGCTATTTGCTACTTTTGGATCTCCAGGACGCTGCCCGTATTTTTGGGCTTCTTTCCATTCGTCTTTTTGCCAGATACCAGTCACGCGATAATCCCAGATTTGAGAAATGGGTCTGCCTATAAACCATCCGTTAGCTGAATCGTTACCCTCTTTTTTCCCAATAACATTTCCATTGTCATCCTTAATATCTACCATATTACCGTATAATGAGACAATTTTATTTTCGTTATACGATATTCCAAATGTAGTACGCCATTCAAAGTTTGGTTTTTTCATATTAAGAGTGCTAATACTTAATTCAAAACCTTGATTTTGAACCTCTCCAAGATTGGTTGCAATGGATGAAAATCCAGTAAAACCAGGCAGGGATTGACTCATAATCATATCATGAGTAGATGATTTGTAGAAGTCTAAAGTAGCCGTTACACGATCCTGTAAGAAGCCTAAGTCAAGACCAATATTTGTTGATGTTGTTTTTTCCCATTCCAGACTTGGATTTGCCATACGATCAAGTGCTAAATACTTAATTTCAAGCGCTTTTCCCGAAGGGTCTAAATACCCCATTGTCCCTGTATTTACAAGGTTTGCAAAAGAAACGTAAGGATCCGCAAGTGACCTGTTTCCATTTCGACCCCAGGACAAACGCAATTTACCTGTGCTCATCGCATCCCAATTAAACCAGTTTTCATTTTTAAAGGTCCATGCTACTCCAAAAGAAGGGAAAACGGCGTAAGGATTTGAAGCTCCAAATGCAGAATATCCATCTCGGCGGACAGTCGCTGTAAGCATATAACGATTATCATACGAATAGAAAAGTCTTGCCATCAATCCATCTGCCGTTTCATGCGTGTCGTTTGATCTAATTGCGCTATTTGCCATTGTTGCAGTATTCACAAGATGAAATCCTAAAGCATCTGATGGCTGAATATTATTGGCATCCATTCCGTCTGACCAATAACGGCGCTCTTCAGCTTCCTGAACAAAAGTGGCTACGATGTGATGTTTTTGAGCAATTGTATAATCCCAGGTTAATGTATTATTCAGGTTGTAATCAAATCTTGTAGCATTATTTCTATTTGCCCCGGTGGTAGCTGCAGGCCAGTTTGGGTTTTGTGTTGACCTGAAATAACGATCGTGATAAAATTGATAACGAGGAGCAATGTTAAATGAATAAGTGATCCCTAAAGGCAAACTTACCTTTGCATTGAAAATGGTATTCAATGTTGTATATCCTGTTTCCTTCTCAATAAACTGGCGTTCGTAGTAATAGTTATAATTCTGCCCGGAAACATTTTTCCCCATGGGCTGTCTCTCATAATTGCCATTTGCATCTCTAAAGGTTCCAAATGGGCTGGTTCTCATCATATTATTATCTCCGGCGTTTGTACCTAAAGAGGGAGTAATATCTCCATCTGATCGGTCCTGAAAATTAACGTTTATTCCAAGATCAAGCCAGTCTGTAACTTTAGCATCCACTTTCATATTAGAACGAGCTGACTTATAATCGTTTCCTACAATGGCTCCTTCTGAAGTTAAATAGCCAAAAGACATATAATAATTGACTCTCTCGCTTGCTCCGGAAATACTCAGATTATTATCATGATTAATCCCTGTTCTAAAAGAACTATTGCTCCAATCGTGTGTTTTATCTGCCAGAAAATTTGCCATTAGCGAAGGATCAAAATTCAGTCCCAAACGTGCCCCCCATACTTCTTTGGAACTTTTTCCTGTTGTCTGCGCATTTGGTTGGTAAGCTAACCATTGGGCTTCAGTAATACCCCATTTGGCTAAATCATTAGGACTTGAAAAATACCCCGGCTTACCAGCAGCAACTGCGCCTGATATCCACGCTTCGTATTGCCCGGTTGTGGTATTGGCACCATAAGTTTGAGCAGTTTCCCAATCTTCACGATACTTTAAGTACCCTTCCGGAGAATACACACCGCGATAAGCACTCTTATTGCTAATGGTTGTATTGGTAGTAAAACTAACCATAGGCTTACCGGTTTTACCTTTTTTGGTCGAAATAAGAATAACTCCTGCTGCTGCTCTCGATCCATATACAGATGCTGCCGATGCATCTTTTAAAATATCAAGCTGGGCAATATCATCAGGATTGATTTCTGAAAGTTCACCATAAAACTGCATTCCGTCTAAAATAATAAGCGGAGAGTTATGAGAACCTGCAGTGTAGACAGAACTCTGCCCACGAACTTGTATATTTCCTCCTCCTTTTGCAGAAGGATCATAACCTACCCTTACACCCGGGGTTCCTCTTAATATATCCTGAACGGTTTGTGGATTTTGGTTAGCCAGCTTATCAGGAGTTACCTGAACGATAGCTCCCGTTAAATCCTTTTTCTTCATTTTACCATAACCTACTACGACTACCTCGTCTAACGAAGTGGTTGCCTTTTGCATTTTTATAGTAAGTGAAGTTTGTCCTTTTAGAGCCACTTCTGTATTTGCATAACCTAAAAAGGACACTACTAATACTGCATTCTCGTTATCTACTTTTAAAGTAAATTTCCCGTCAAAATCGGTTAAAGTAGCATTTTTACTTCCTTTTTCTAATACGGTTACTCCCGGCAACGGCATACCGTTTTCATCATTGATCTGTCCTTTAATGTTTTTTTGCTGTTGTACATTTTGAGATTTTGTTGTACGCTTAGAACTAACCGCGTATCCATCAACTTGAGATAAAGAAAGCAAGACGCAAAACAGCATCATTTTCTTTTTCAAATTAAATCCAGATACGCAATTAGGACTTTTTTTAATCCTAATAAAATTTGTCATTTTTGATTGGTAGTTGGTTAATTAATTAGTTAGTTTGAAAAAATCACAAGCGACAGTGGTAAAAATCGATTTGTGATTTACCGTGCAAAATTGAATAATAATGGTTTTCGGGAGGAGTAATAAAATACGTTTTTGGGTATAATAAAATCTTTTTTCTGAAGTTAGATGTGTTTTTGTCTTAAAAAAATAACATTAGTTGAAAAATAACACAGTAAAAAAAGTAAAACCAAAATTATCAAAAGTGTAATGTCATATATCTGCCACTCAATTTTTGTAACAAGAAAAAATGGTTGCTGTAAAACATTTAATTCATATTATATCAATACAAATACTTTCTATGCAAAGCTTGCAGACTCGGTCAATAATGATGCGTATATTTGAGATTATGAATAATAACAATGCGATCTATGAAAAAAATAGGATTTTTATCGTTTGGACATTGGACCAATCATCCTTCATATCAAGCTCGTACTGCAGGTGATACACTTCTTCAATCTATTGATTTGGCCGTTGCGGCAGAGGAAATAGGTATAGATGGTGCTTATTTTCGAGTGCATCATTTTGCACAACAACTGGCATCGCCTTTCCCTTTACTTTCGGCAATTGGTGCTAAAACAAGTAAAATAGAGATTGGGACAGGGGTGATTGATATGCGATACGAGAACCCTTTGTATATGGTGGAAGATGCTGGTGCAGCAGACTTAATTTCAGGGGGACGTTTACAATTAGGTATCAGTAGGGGATCTCCCGAACAAGTCATTGACGGCTGGCGTGCTTTTGGTTATGAACCTCTGGCTGGTGAAACAGATGCTGATATGGGACGTAAAAAAGCTTTGGAATTTTTGGATAAGCTTAGTGGAGTCGGATTTGCTGAACCAAATCCTTACCCAATGTTCCCAAATCCACCGGGATTATTGCGCCTTGAGCCACATTCAGATGGATTGCGGGAGCGAATCTGGTGGGGTGCAGCATCTAATGCTACGGCTGTTTGGGCGGCCGAAAACGGTATGCACCTGCAAAGTTCTACTTTGAAGTATGACGAGAATGGGAAACCTTTTCATATACAACAGGCAGAACAGATAAGGTTGTATAAGGAAGCCTGGAAAAAAGCAGGACATCAGCATGAACCAAGAGTTTCAGTAAGCCGTTCGATTTTTGCGCTGGTCAACGATCAGGACAAATACTATTTTGGAAATCAGGGCAGAGGCGCAGATAGTTTTGGAAATATTGAAGCCGATAAACGCGCAATCTTTGGAAAAAGTTATGCAGCTGAGCCGGAAAAACTCATCGCAGAACTGGCTCAGGACGAAGCTATTCAGGAAGCGGATACTTTGTTACTGACGATACCCAACACTTTGGGCGTTGACTACAATGTACATATACTTTCGTCTATTCTAAAATATATTGCCCCAGAGTTGGGCTGGCGTTAATTTGCTGGAAATAAATACAAATAAAAAGCCCCTTTTTGATTAAAGGGGCTTTTTGGCATCAGAATGATTTTTTTTTCGAAAAATAGTTTTTTCTGATAAAGTTCTAAATGCATTTTTAGAATATATCCTCTTTTTATTTTTTCAATTTATACTATTCAGAATTTACTACTGAGTTTATTTTATCGTATCTAAAATTTTTGAATTTGCAGGTGGTAGGTTTAAGGTGTCTTTTTGTCTAGATCTTCTAGGCTCTGGCGCTTGCAAGTTATTTAGTTCACTCTCTTCTGAAAAAGTAGTGTCTTCTTTAAATTTTCCGGTAGTAATTTTAAAATCATCTGCTGTACCTGTAATTTTCATAGGAACATTGATAAGTCCCATTGGTGGAAGACCTAATCGAAAACCAATATTTAATTTACCATCCATAGTAACCTGACCTTCAAGCTTACCTCTAAAAGTGGCCATTTTCATGGTTGTAGGCGTTATCGTCATTACGTTATTTTTAATGGTAGAGTGAATGGCAATTTTATTAAATGAAGCTTTTTCCAGATCAGCAGCATCGGCTTTTTTGGCTACATGATTTAAAAGTTTAAAGTTTTTAAATTTAATATCTTCCAGAGTCAGAGTTCCTTCTCCGTCTATAGATTTAAAATCAATATCCATATTTTGATCAATACTTCCCGCAAGCTGATAATCAAGAGATACTAAACCGTAGGCATCTTTGGCCATGCTCACCAATTCTGCAAAAATAGGAATCTCTGCATAGGCGCGTTGAATATCAAAATTACTGGCTTTAAAATTAGCATTGTATTTAGCCAATAATCGATGTTGGGCTTTATAGTCTCCTGTCATCGCTATTTTGGTACCAGCCATCTCAAAAGTGGCCTGAGTTACCTGAACTTTACGGTCGTTAATATCTAGGATTCCTGCAAAATCATTGATTTTATAAGTGTCGAATTGAAGGTGATTCACTTTTGCCGTAATTTTTAAATCTGCCGTTTTAGGAATTCTAATTACGTAATTTTTATTTTTAGTTGTAACATTTTCGGTGATAGCCTTTATTGCCGTAGAATCTGTTTTTTGTGCCATTTCTGCTTCAGCTTTACTGTCAGTATATTTGGCAATCATATCAAAAAACTCGTTTGCATTAATGTGATTGCTGGAAAGTTCAATCTCGGCTTTAAGCTTTTCATTAGTGTCACGCAGGTATTTACGATTAAACATATATCGTAAAAAATTATGGATATAGCCATTTAATACAACATCAGATTTGCCGTATGTGGCATTAAAATCCTCAAAACGCATTTTATCCTTAAAAAACTTAAATGTACCCTTAGAAATTTGAAACGTTTCCGGGAATAAAGCACTCTTGATTATAATGTTTTTAGCTTCGAGCTTTCCACCATTTTTTATGTTGTCATAATTTTTGGCATCTAAATCTTTTTTAGAACCTTTAGCGATAAGATTGGTCTGAATAATCCCTGAGACATTGACATCTTTGATCGGGAATATTTGAGTTAATTTACCAATATCCAAAGTTCCCTGGGTTTTGATATTATAAACTAAATCGTAAAGGTTAGTAACTTCTCCTTCTATTTTAAAAGGAGATCCAGCAAGAACAAATTCGACAGGTTGTAATTTTACATTCAAATCCTGTCCTGTACCTTTTTCGCTTGTAACAGTTGCGTTCAGGTTGATATTTTGTATTGGGATATTGGGGAATTTAAGTGATTTTAAATAGCCATTTTTAATAACTACAATGGTTTTAGAGGATGGATATTTTTTTTCTTTACGGTTTAAAACTCCGTGCATACTGACTTTTAAATTTAAATCTCCATTAACTTCCAGACTGTCTAGAGGGTAAAAATTATGTACCTGGGCCAGATTAATTTTAGATTCTAATTCCGTATCTACTGTAAAAGGATATAATTTATGAAGCGCAAAATTTCCGCGAATAAAATTATCCAGAGCTTCAATATTTAAATTGGTTACTTTACCTGTAACGTTACGTAAAATACTGTCTTTGGCCGTTAAGCTTAAATTGAGATTAATATTTTTTATAGCATCTTTTCTCTTTAGATCCTTTAGGTAGCCATTTTTTAAACTTGCATTTAACTGAAACTTAGGAATGCTTTTAATAATAGTATCTATTTTATTCAAACGGGGACTAAAACCCAAATCACGCAAAAATGTACCGTCGGCTTTTAGATCGATAGCAATGTCTCCACGAATATCAAGTTGGTTTAGGTTTAATGTTTCTTTAAATTTTGCTAAATCTAAATGGGATGAAATGGCGGTTTTAATTTTTAATTTTTTAAAGCCTTTTGAATGAAAATTAACGACCGTTTTTTTTCCATCCAGATTAAACGATAGGTTTTCTATATCAAATTTTAATTTATTAATATCTAAATCTTTAACCAAAGCGCTGGCATTGATATTAATCTCTTTTACAGGATTTTTAATTTTTTTATAAGCGATCGTACCGTTACTAATTTGTAAATCTGCAGAAACACTTGGTTTTTGCGATTGGTTTTGCATATACTTGCCGCGGGCTATAATTTTAAAATTGATATTCCCGGTAATAGCCATTTGTTCTTTCCACTTTTCATAAGAAGGAGGAACTATAGATAACATTTCTTCTAATGTAGAGTTTTTGGATTGCATGTGTAAATCAAAATCATATCCTCCTTTAATGAAAGCAAAATAGCCATTAAAAGAGAAAGGAAAGTTTTTGATGCGAATGTTATTGCGCTCAAACTTAAATTTAAGTTCTTTAGCATCCACATGAGTAATGATTTCGGCATTTATAGGTTTATTATGTACGTAATGAACGCCATCTGCACTAAAATCGAACGATTTTATTTTGATATGAGAGTTAAGATCAAAAATATCAGCGCTTAAATCTCCTTCTCCTTTATAATTAAGGTCTGTAATTTTAAAATCCAGAGGAGTACTTTTATCATTATAGGATATGTTTGTTTTATTAACGATAATACGTTTTATTTTAAATTCGGTGGTAGTAGTGTCTTTTGAAGTTTCGGACTGTTTTATAATATTAAAATTCGCATTTCCGCTTGAATCTATTTCAAAATTTAAATTTGCAGCGTCTAAATAAATAGCATCCAAAACAATTTTGCCTTTTAGTAAACTATAAAAATTAACTCCAACTGCTGCTGTTTTTGCCTTTACTACATTTGATGATGTAAACTGAACTTTTTTGTTATCGATACTAACATTTTTAGCATAAACAATTAAGGCAGGAAAGTGTTTAAAAACAGAAAGTCCAATTTCATCAAAAGATATTTTTGCATCGAGATTTTCGTTGGCAATACTTTCTATTTTATCTGTTATTTGATCTTTAAAAACATACGGAACAACCGTTAGGGTTATCAACAAAATTGCAAGTAGGGACACAATAAAAATTGTCGTAATTTTTAAAATCTTTTTAATCATTTTTTTATGGCGTTTATAAGGAATCAAAAATAGAGATATAATAAATGAGGAAGGATATGTAATAAGGCATAAAATTAGCAAAAAAAGACCATTTTAACCTGATTTGCTTAGATTTCTTCTTAACTCAGATAAATCGAAAAAGGCAATAATGCAATAAAAAGTTAATTATTACTTTGATAAAATAATTCGATTTATCAAGTTTCAAATTTAGTAGATTTGTAAGGTAACGCAGCAGCATTAGGATTAAGCTTTTTGATTTTTGATTTTTGATTTCGGAAATGTTTAGAATAAACACCTGAAGTCAAAAAAAGAATTATGTTAACAGAGAAATTCAAGGTTAACTTACTTAAAAAAGTTTTATGTTTTTATCTGCAGCAGGGATGCCTGATTTTAATTTTAATGATGTTTTATAACAATAACTAGTTGATGATTTATAACAAAGAAAATTTTCCTAAAATAATTTCAGAACGTAATTTAACTGCTACTATTTTTGTCTACATAATGTTCGGACTTTTGTTTCTTGCAATGCTTTGTTTATTAATAGCACTTCCGTTGAGTATTCAGCTGGAGCATAATAGTCCCATATCTACTGGCGAGATGATTTTCAACCTAATATATTTTCCCATACTTCTTTGGGTTTTTTGGGCTCTTTACAAGGATTACAAGCGTCAAAAACTTAAAAAAATCATCCATATTTCTATAGATCAGTACGGTATACATCATCATCAGTACGATGGCATTGTTTACAGTCTTTTATACAAGCAGCTCGAAAGCAGCACAGAAGCTTATGTAAGTGATATCGATAGAAAAATCGGAACAAAATATTCTCCGGGATATATTTTCGGTTTTAAGCAAGGTAAACAAATTCCCATTTATTTTTCTAAAGCAGAGAATGGACTGACTTATATCCCAAAAAACAAATATCATCTAATTGGCCATTTTCTGCAGGGCGTAACTTTATTTTGTCCTCATATAAAAATTTCTCAGGCTGTGTATGCTGATTATTTTATCAATCCTGCCACTTTTGAATTCAATAAAAAGGCACAAATAATTACCTATATATTAGTTTTTATTTTACTTATGATCATCCTGATTGCAATCGATTTATTTACAAAATATACTAAAGGCTTTTCGATATTGTTTTAAGTAAAGATCAATAACATATTATAGTAAATGGATTGTTAATATTAATGTAAGGTAATTTTAAAAATGCCATAACCTCTGTTTTAATATTACATTGTTTTTTTGATGTAAAAATTTTTTTATGGAAAATAACAATGATTTAAGCAGAAGAAGGTTTCTTAGAAATTCTTTATTGGCCGCTGGAGGAATTTTCATCGCTCCACTTATCGAAAGCTGTAGTGACGATGATAAAACGGATAATAGTGGTGCGCCAGAGGGAATGAAAAATGAAGGGTTTGAAACAGGTGTAGCCAGTTTTGACCCTACCGAAAAAGGAGTGATTATCTGGACAAGATATTCAATAGGTTCAGATGCTGAAATTACCTGGGAGATAAGTAAGGATGCCGCATTTTCTGAAGTAATACGAAAAGGGCAGGCCGGAGCATCTTCTGCGAATGATTTTACAATAGCGGTGGATGTTCAGAATATCCCTTCCAATACAAAGTATTATTACAGATTTTATAATGCCAAAACTAAACAAGTAAGTGTTACCGGAGAAACACGCACGCTGCCGTCTAAAACAGATAGTGTAAATGATGTAAAAATGGCTGTTGTTTCCTGTTCTAATTTTCCGGCTGGACTTTTTAATGTGTATGGAGCAATTGCTTCTTCAGATGTTGATGTAGTGGTTCATCTTGGAGATTATATTTACGAATATGCACCGGGACAGTACGGAACAAATCCTTTTACCAACCCGCTTGGCAGAGAACATAAACCCGCCAGGGAAATTACAAGCCTTAGCGATTACAGAGAGCGTTACAGACAATATAGAGGAGATAAACATCTTCAGCTTCTTCATCAGAAAAAACCTTTTATATGTGTTTGGGATGACCATGAGTTTGCTAACGATACCTATAAATCGGGTGCCGAAAACCATCAGCCTGCCGAAGGGGATTTTCAGATGAGAAAAATGGCAGCTTTCCAGGCCTACAGCGAATACATTCCGCTTAAAACAGGAAAAGATCTTAGAATTTACAGAAGCTTTAATTTTGGTACTATTCTTTCGCTCTATATGATGGATACCAGAGTTATAGCCAGAGATAAGCAGATGAGTTATGCTGATTATATTGATAATAGTGGGAATTTTGACCAGACAAAATTTAGAACAGATTTGTTAAGCACCAGCAGAAAATTAATTGGAAACGAGCAAATGACATGGCTGGGATCACAAATCAGTGCAGATACCGCTAAATGGAAAGTATTGGGCCAGCAGATCCTGATGACAAAAATGCTGATTCCTGCAGAGTTGTTGCTGCTTTTGAACCAGGTTTTAGCAGAAGTGGATCATTTTGGAAGTGCACAGCCGGCGACCATGCAGGCGCTTATTAGTGCAATTTCTGCACTTGTTGTTATTAAAATGAGACACAAACAAAATGACCCTTCTTTAACCGCTCAGGAAATTGCGAGAATTACGACAACTTTGCCGTATAATCTGGATGCCTGGGATGGTTATTTTGCAGAAAGAGAACAATTGTATGCGATGCTTTCCGGGAAGAATGTTGTGGTTTTAGCCGGAGATACTCATAATGCATGGATGGGTAAACTCACCGATATGCAGGGTAATTTTATAGGAACTGAAATAGCATGCAGTTCTGTTTCATCACCAGGATTGGAAGCTTATCTGGGAATTACCTCAGACCCTGCAAAAGCTGTAGAATTAGCACAGGCATTTACAGTACTCATAGATGATTTAGAATATGCAAATTTGTATAAACGAGGATATACATATCTTAAATTTACATCATCTGGTTCTGAAGCTGAATGGCGATTTGTAGATAGTGTAACAAGTGAAACGACCAATACTGTAACAGAAAAAAAATATACTATAGCATAGAAATCTCAATAAGCACTGCTTGAAGTTTTTTAAGAAGTGTCAAAAAAAATGAGTGAATTCAATCGGAACAGGAGTAATCGTGTTCCGATTTTTTTATACTGTACATTGTCTTAATAATGTAATACAAATTCAGCTGAAGCATTTTTTGAATTTAGAATTTTCACTATTAAAATTGATCCATAAAAAAAGCCCTAATTTTCATTAGGACCTTTATAGTATAAATTAGATTGGTCTTTTGTAAACTGTTACATCATCTACCCACATCATTACAGTGGAAAACAAATTGATTTTATTAGGATCAATAAAATTGGAGTCTTTTGATCCCACATTTAGATTAAATATAATCGAATGCGGCCCGAAATTATTTAAGTTAAGATTTCCTGCACTACTATTGGTATATGTTGAAATGGTTACATTATCAACTTTTATAGTTACTGTTACGACATTGTCTTTCATTTTCCAGAAGGATTCATATAAATGCCATCCGCCATTTGCGTTTATATCAAAATTACCTGGATAGTTTCTTTCGGCAGAATTCCCTAATTGGTTTGTTCCGCTAGAAGTTCCATAAAAAAGATTTGAAGCAAAGCGACTTGAATTAGGCGCAAAAGAATAACCTTCCATGATGTCAATTTCTCCTTTGGTTGGCCAGGCATTTTGCTGCACGGACCAGAAGGCAGGCCAGGCACCGTAAGTTTGTGTGAAAGACTTGTAATTTCCGCCATCCATCGCTACTAGTTTAATATTGGCAGAAAGCATATACTCTGTATTATTTTCAGGTTTATATTGATAATGAGAAGAAATAAATCCGGATTGATATTTGTACGTGCTCAATTTCGTAGTCTTGATTTCCAAACATTGTTTTCCATCTCTCCATTGCGTAGTTGGCACTGAGCTGGCATAGTCACAATACCACGAATTATAGTCTGCTCGCTGTTCTTTTGTCCATTGCGATAAACTTGAACCTACATCAAATGTATCTTCAAATTGTTTGACCCATGGCGTACTGGCTACTTTGCTTGTACTGGTTTTTGTACTCGCATTTGCAGATTGGTCTTTGGCTGCCGGGGTTACATCATCTGCGCAGGAAGCAAATCCTAAACCTAATACATATGTCACTGTTAACGCTAATAAATTTAATTTTTTCATAATTTATTTTTTTGGTTTATCAATAGTTGAAGTAAAGTAGTATAGTTTTAAAAAATTTAATCTAAACCTTCCAGAAATCCAGTATGAGCGCTTTTAATGGCAAAATTGGAGTCGTACAATAAAGGCCAGTCATCTCCCGGGTGGTTAAGTTCTGTACTAAACGGAATCCAGGATTCATTATCTTTCATTCCCCAAACCGTTAAGGCATATTTGCTTGCTGCAGGAAGCCCATTGTAGATTTTTACGATCTCTTTGTATTTTTCTTTTTGAGCCAGTCTTCTTTCGTTGGTAAAAGCCGTAATGTCATTCGACTGATTTACCTGTATGTCTAGTTCCGAAACATGAATTTTCAGCCCTTTTGCTACAGCTCTGTTAAGATCGGTTTCTATTTGTGCTTTTGTTGGGCTTAAATAGGTGTTATGCATTTGAAAACCAACACCATCAATAAGATTATTTGCTTTTAAATCATCGACAATACTAAAAACTTTGTCTTGTTTTGGAATATTAGTTGAGGTTGCATAATCATTATAAAACAACAATAATTTGGTATCCCCTGCTGCAATAGCTGCATTTTTAGCCCACTGAAAACAATCTTTTACATAATTGGCTCCCATTCGCTGAAGAAAAATAGTATTTCTCATGGCACCGCCGTTGTCATCTACGGCTTCATTAACAACATCCCAGGATTTTACCTTTCCTGCATAATGAGTCACAACATCTGTAATGTATTTTTTAACCTCTGCTGCAAATTCGGCGTCAGTTCCGGAATAATTCTTTAGCCACGTTGGTACTGAATTATGCCATACCAAAGCATGACCGTGAACATTGATATTATTTGTATTTCCGTAAGCCACAATTTTATCGGCTACAGTCCAGTTGTAAACACCGCTTGCTGTAGAAATCTGGTCCATTTTCATCTCATATTCGGCAGAAATACTGCTGAATTCATTTTTCAAAATAACATCATAAGGACTTCCGTTGGTTAATTGCGAGGCTTTTATCGCCATACCTATAAAAAACGGATTAGCGAGTTTGTTTGCTTTTACTTTTAAAAATGTAGGATCTTCAGGAATGTTGCTGGAACCCGTAGTTACAACGCTGATAACATTCGAATATCCTGAAATTTCAGTTTCTGTTTTGGCTCTAACCCTGTAATAATACTGAGTCCCACCTGTTAAGCCCACTACAACTTCGTTTAGATCTGTAACAGGTTTTGCATTATAATTGGGAACAAAAGTGGTAAAATTTTCGTTTGTCGAAACATCCAAAAGATAGCTTTTAGAATTTGAAACATAATTCCATTTGGCTTTAAAACCATGATCGTTTACCTCTTTTGGTGCGTTTGCAACTGGCGTTTCTAAACCAGCAACAGCTTGGTTGTCGTCTTTAGAGCAGGCATTTAGAAAAAAGAAAAAGCTGGCCAGCACTAGTAAAAATTTAATTTTCATACTGTTTTTTTATTTTAGAATATCCTTATTGTTAAGGTGAATATTCTTGTTTTATATTTTCTGTTTTATAAAGAGGCTGTTTTTTTTGATTACAACCTCTTTTTTGCTGAGAGCTTAAAATGCAATCATTAATTATTTGTAACGAACCTTAATGTTATCGTATTTTATTACACTTGGATTAGGTGTATCTGATTGAACTATTCCTACTTTGATTTCATTAACTTTAGAAGCGTCCAGCGTAGTGGCAGGATCTCCAAATCCATAATTATCTTTAAAATCAGCCAATTTTATGGTCTTGGTAGTCCAGTTAATATCGGTTATTTTAAAATTATAGCCATAGTTTTTATTATCAATCGTATTTAATTGAATGGCAAATTGAGCGCCTACAACATTGGCACTTACGTCAATATCTATAAATGTTTTTGTTGCATCATTATTCGAGGCGCTTAGGAAATTAGCTCCACCGCCTGCACTACTTCCGTTATAGCCATTGGCTGTTGAACCAGCCCAGACAAGTGTTGCATAATTACCTGTTGGGCCATCTGCAGTATTTGCGTTAAAACTATCTTTATCTCCATAAGCATCCCAATTGGTTCTTGTACCATTTCCATCAAAATCAGATACAATAACAATAACTTCCGGAGTAACAGGAGGTAGAAGCTGTATTACTTTTTTTGCAATACCTCCCGGTGTAGTAAGTACAAACTCTGAACCAAAAACGGCATCTGCAGGCACACCAATAATAATTGAAGAAGATGATTTTAGAGTATAACTCACTTCTTTTCCTGCCAAGGTTACCGATGAAATATTATAAAACCACGTTCCTTGAATTTCCAGCGGAAATCCCGGAGTTGCTACAGCAGGATCTGTTTTTGTAAGGGTAGGAACGGGCTGTAAAATCTCAATGTTTTTAGTTACTGAACCAGTTGCTGTTTCAAATGTAATGGGCTGTACACCAAATCTGCTACCTAGTTTATCATCAAAAGGAATAGTGAAAATAAATGATTTATCTGAATTGTAGTTTGCATTGAAACTGATATTAATTTTATTATCCAGTGTAATCTTTTTTAATCCCTCTAAACCCTGACCTTCGACTCTGACTTTGTTTGATGGAAAGGCCTGATTGAGTAAATCTCCTGGTTCTGCAACCATTGCATCTACATTTGAAGTCACTGCATCATCATTTTGGCAAGCTGTAAAAGAAGCTAATGCGAAAAGAATTAGAACTCTATATTTTATTTTATTGATCATAGTATAAGTTAATTAAAGTTAAAAGGAACCGGAGGCTCTAATAATGATGGATTAGTATCAATAGCAGACTGCGGTAATGGCAGTTCGAAATAATTACTTCCCGGAGTTATTTTTATCGAAACCAAATCGGTTCTGTCATCATCTGAATAAAAACCAACTTCCTGCTGCGAAATAACTGCTGTTGCCTGGGCAAGGCCACGACGTTTTAAATCGAAGAAATATTGTCCTTCAAGAGCAAACTCCACTCTTCTTTCGTTAAATAAATCATTTCTTGTAAGGATCATTTTTGGAGGTAATCCGGCCCTTGATCTTACTTCATTAAAAGTACTTAAAGCAGCTGCAGAAGTTGTAGAGGGTGCTCCGGCCAAAATAGCCTCAGAATTCATTAGTAAAACATCAGAATATCGCAGTATAATCGTATTTTGTGACGTTCTCATAAAAAACACATCATTTCTTTCTGCTGCAGAACCTACAATGTATTTTCTGAAATTAGCTGCTGTCGAAGAGTATATTTTTTTATAAAGAAACCCCCCCTGACTTTTTAATAATTCAGGATAATAGTCGCCATCTGTCATAATAGTACTCTTTTTTCTGGTATCATTTGGCTCAAAGCTACCTTGCAATGAGATAGAAGGAAGGTAAACTCCCCATCCGTCACCACCGCCAGTAATTCCTGTGCCTCCGGGAACTATATACGCCTGATTGGTATTTTGCGTTCCCCATTCAGTAGCAATAGCTTTCCATTGCAGGGCAAACATGCTCTCGTTACTATTATTATTCTCCGGACTGCTAAATAAGTTTCCGTAATCCTGAATTAAAACATATTGGTTTCCAATAATTTTCTGGGTTAAAGCGGCACATTCTGCATATTCATTCAAAGTCAAATGCACTTTTGCAAGAATACCCATGGCAGTGAATTTGGTAACATATCCTTTTTTTACGGATCTTTCAGGTAAATTTTCGACAGCATATTCTAAATCTTGTTTGATGAATTTATAAACATCTGCAATAAGATTTCTTTTTGGCTGTGGGGCAGAACCTGCTTTGCTAATTATAGGAACAGCACCAAAAGTTCTTACCAGATAGAAATAAGCATTGGCTCTCATAAATCGTGATATTGCAATAGCATTTTTATACGATGCTTCAGGCAATTCACTTTTTCTGTCTTCGACTAAACTCATTAAATTATTCGACTGATCGATAACCGAAAACAACGAAACATATCCTTCTGTAAGGATCGGGTTTTGCGAGGTTACCTGAGCATCTTTAAATTGTGAATAAGCACCATCAAATGTAAAGGCGTTGCCCGCGTACATATCCCCAACTGCAATAAGGAATTTATCATTAAAGGTAAACCAGGGTTTAAAATACAAACTCTCAGCGATTCCGTCAAAAGCCGTGACTCCTTCAGGTAAATCGGCTGGTGTTAATTGATTCTCAGATGGCGCATCCAAAAAATCATCTGAACAGGAAAATAAAGACAGCAATGGTATGAGCATTCCCATCATAAAAAGTTTAAAAAGTTTTTTCATAACTATTTTTTTATGTTAACGATTAAGTCAAATGTGTTTTATTATCAATTTTAGAATTCCAGATTCAATCCCAAAGAAGTGGTTCTTGGCACAGGATAACGTCCTAAATCAATACCGCTTAAGGTTATGTTTTGGTCTAAATTTCCCAGCGCAGGATCGAAACCTGAATATTTTGTAAAAGTGTATAGGTTCTGAACATTCACATACAATCGTACTTTAGATATAAAAGAATTTTCGAATATTTTGTTTGGTAAATCATAGCTTAAAGAAACATTCTGAATTCTTAAATAAGAACCATCTTCAACAAATCTATTGGAGATTCTTCCGTTACCATTTGGGTCATTAAGGGTAATTCTTGGTACAGTTGTATTTTCGTTTACTCCGGCTTCAAAAGCATTTGATACTTCGGTACTAACATTTCCAAATCGGTCTCCAAATCCAGGATAAATACCATCAGTATAATGACGTGTAAAATTATAAATCTGGTTGCCCTGACTTCCTGTTAAGACCACAGATAAAGTAAGGTTTTTGTATTTGAAGTTATTTGTAAAGGCATACGTAAAATCAGGAATTGCATCTCCTATGGCAGTCTGATCTTTAGCATCAATTTTGCCATCGCCGTTAAGATCTTTAAAACGAATATCTCCAATTCCTGTTCCTGTTTCCTGAATAGGTCCTGTTGCTAATTCAGCTGCATTTTTAAATAATCCGTCAGTCACATATCCATAAAATTGTCCTACCGGTTGTCCTTCTGTTGTTCTGGTAACGTTGTATAAATCAAATTGAACTTTTCCCAGTAAAGATTTTCCTTCGCCTTGAAATCTGGTAAGTTCATTATTATATTTTGAAAAAATAATGGTACTATCCCAGGTGAAATTTTCCGTTACGATATTTCTTGTATTTAAGGTAAGTTCGATTCCTTTTGTGACAATTTCACCTGTATTGAGGTAATAATTAAGTGCACTTTGATTCGATTCATCATTGATTTGTTTGGTAAGGAAATCAGATGAATTTTTGATATAATAATCGAAATCTAATTTTACTCTGTTATTCACCATAGCTATTTCAAAACCAGCATTGAAAGATTTTAGTGATTCCCATTTTATATCCGGATTTCCTAAGTTATCTATAGTTGGAGATACGCCTCCAAAAGGAGATGAAAGCAACGACAGAATAGTTTGATATCTGTTTGCCGGAATATTTTGATTTCCTACAAGACCGTAACCGGCTCTAAATTTCAGGTAATTGATGTTCTTTGTTAAAGGCTCAAAGAATCTTTCATTACTAACGGTCCAGCCTCCTGAAAATGATGGAAAATAACCCCATTTATTATTGGGTCCAAAGTTGGATGAAGCATCTGCTCTTAAAGAAGCTGAGAAAGAATATCGATCAGAAAAACTATAATTTAATCTTGTTATATAAGATGCCATAGACCATCTGCCAGAACCATTTCCGTTAAGGGCAGTATCAATATCACCAATATTTAAGTTCGTGAAATCTTTACTCAAAAACTCACCCGTTCTGTAACCGCTTAGGTATTCATATCGGCTTTCCTGCGCTTCCTGACCTAATAAAAAAGTAAAGTTGTGTTTCTCGTTTATCGTTTTATTATACGTCAGATAGTTTTTAATGTTCCAATAATAACTTTGATCTTGTTGTTTGAATGACTTGTTTAAAAGTTCAGATACGTTTCCTAAGGTGTATTTAGGTACAAAAGTGCTGCTTTTTGCAAAATTCAGATCGTATCCTAATTCAGATCTGAAAACCAATCCTTTGATGATTGTAAAATCAGCAAATAAATTACCATTAATTTTAAATCTTTCTGTAGTGGAATTATTGTATTCAGCCAAAGCAATTGGATTTGTAGCTTCATTTGCAGAAGATCCCAAACCGCTTGTTGGTCCTGCATAAGAACCATCGGGAGTTCTAACTGGTAATTCAGGAGATTGTCTTAAAGCATTCATTACTAAACCACCTCTGTCGTCGTTTCTCACTACTTGCTGAGATGATTTACTTACAGATAGGTTGTTACCAATTTTCAGCCATGATTTAACATTAGAATCTACATTTAATCGCATTGATAATCTGTTGAAATTGGAGTTGGAAACAATTCCTTCCTGATCAAAATAATTCAATGAGGTATAGTAACGTGTTCCGTCTTTTTCGCCAGAGAACGACAATTGATGGTTGTACAATGTAGCGGTTCTAAAAAGTTCATCCTGCCAGTTTGTTCCCTTGCCTAATAAATCCGGTTTTTGATATTGAAAAGGAACAGGTTCACCATTTAGTTTGAAAATTTTCGCCTGATATTTAGCATATTCAGGTAAGTTTAAAACATCAACAGTATTAGTTATTTGCTGAGTAGCCAAATAGGTTTCATAAGTAAATTTTGATTTTCCTTTTTTTCCTTTTTTAGTGGTAATCAAAACAACACCGTTTGCACCATTCGCACCATATATGGCTGTTGCCGATGCATCTTTTAAGATATCAATAGTTTCGATATCCGAAATGTTGATACCCGATAAAGCGGAGTTTTTAGTTTGCCCGTTTCCTCCGCCCAATGCGCTGAACGAAAATGTCTCGTTGTTTTTATCTGCAAAAACTGGTGTTCCGTCAATAACATATAATGGTTCATTACCATTAATAGAAGTAATTCCTCGAATTTGAACAGAAATTCCTCCTCCGGGAGTTCCTGAATTTTGAGTAACATTTACACCCGCAGCTTTACCTACAAGTGCCTGATCGATAGAAGTAAAGGGTTTGTCCTGAATCTCAGAAGCCTTAATAGAGGAAACGGCACCATTGATATCTTTTCTTTTTGAAGTTCCGTATCCAATAACCACAACTTCATTTAATTTCTCGAGATCGTTTACCATAACCACCTGCATCACAGATTTAGTATCTGCCGGCAATGATAAATTTTTATATCCTACATAACTAAAAAGCAACAGCGCTTTTGGTTCTACATTATTTAAAACAAAACTACCGTCAAAATCGGTAACTGTTGCGTTTTTTGTTCCTTGTACTATTATACTAACACCCGGTAGGCTGGTTCCGCCTGATGTTACTTTACCTTTAATAGTTTGAGCAAAGAAAAAATTTCCCCACATGCATACTATTAAACACAATAGTTTTTTTAACATTCTTTTCTGCATAAAATTTGGTTTAGAGTTTAAGTTAAATAATTAGTTAGAAAACATTTAATGGAAAGGTCTTTTGCAAGGGCATCATTTAGAAAAATGACGGCGGAACTTTTTCTTAAATATTTCTTAACGAAAGTAGAATCTAGAGGTGTGCTATTGTAGAATAGATGAAGCATATTGTGCAACAGATGATGCAAAAAAAACATCAGACACCCTATTACGGCTCGAAAAGAGCCTAAAACCATAAAAATAGCTACTGAGATATTGCTAAAATTTTTGGTTAAAAAATATTGTTTGTTTAAAAAAAAGAGATAATATTTTTGATATATGGATTTTTATTTGGTTTTAAATCCATTCTTTTTTGAGAAAATTGCCTGACAAAAAAAGAGCCCGACTATACAATCGAAGCTCTTTTTAATGGCATTATTATATTGGAACAATTACTTTATTCTTTTGGTCTTTTTTCCTGTGTAGGCAAATGTCCGTATTTGATTTTATAACATTTTGCAAAATAGGAGGGAGAAGTAAAACCTACTTTATAGCTAATTTCATTAATATTACTATTTCCTTTCTCGATTAGTTGTTTGGCTTTTTCTAATCGTACATTTCTAATAAACTCATTGACCGAAACTCCTGTTAAAGTTTTTATTTTTCGATACAACTGACTTCTGCTCAAATAGATTTTAGAAGATAAAAGTTCGACAGTCAATTCAGGTTCGCTGATGTTTTCATTAATAAAATGCAGGATTTTTTGAATGAATTCATTATCCAGCGAAGTTGTTTTTTCTTTACCGTCTTTGGTGATTCCGCTGTAGAATTTCTTGAACATGATTTGTCTGCTTGTAATAAGCTGTGCCAGACTTGATTTTAAAATGTCTAACTCAAATGGTTTACTCAAATACATATCAGCGCCGGAATCAATTCCTTCCAGTCGGTCTTTTACCATTGCTTTTGCCGATAGCATTAACAAAGGAATATGACTCGTTTTTAAATCGCCTTTTATGTTTTTACACAATTGCAGCCCATCCATAACCGGCATAATAACATCTGTAATAATTAAATCTGGCAATTTCTCAACCGCAATTTCATAGCCTTTCTGACCATTTTCGGCCACAATAACCTTGTATAATTTGTTTAGTTCATTTTTGAGATAATTTCTTAATTCAGGATTATCTTCCACAATTAAAACAGTATATGGTTTTGCAGTTTCGAAAACATTATCTTCGATGTTTTCATTGGTAAACTCATCATCCTCAGATGGATCATTAGCGGATTGAGACAGAAATTTATTTTTATTTTTTTCTATTTTAAAAACCTCGTCGACTACTTCATTTTTCTTATAAAAAGATTTACCCAAAGGAAAAGTTACCGTAAATTTTGTGCCTTGTCCAACTTCACTTTCAACATCAATTTTACCTTTATGTAGTTCGATAAATTCTTTTACGACCTCCAGACCAATTCCGGTGCTGCCGTAGTAATCTTTATTTACATTATTGACCTGATAGAATCGGTCAAAGATTCGGTTGAGGTCTTTTTTGCGAATTCCTGAACCCGTATCTGTAATGGTTATCGAAAAAGAGGGAACTTCAATGCCCTTAATTAGCAGCGCATTATCGGCATCTGATTTATTAATAGAAACGGTAATAGCACCGTTATCCGGAGTAAATTTAAATGCATTTGAAATAATATTAAACAGTATTTTTTCCAGCATTTTAGGATCTAGCCAGTCTTCAAGCTCTTCAAATTCAGATTCAAAATTAATGGTGATATTTCGCGCAGCAGCTTCTTCATCAAAATAACCGATGATTCCTTGCGTAAAAGCTACGACTTCTATTTTTTTGGCCTGAAGGAAAATTTTATTAAACTCTAATTTATTAAAATCCATAAGCTCGTTGATTAGTCTGGAAAGCCTGTCGGAACTTTTGTGTACGATTTTTAATTTATTACGTATTTCCGGTGATACATTTTTACTTTTTAAAATATCTTCCAGCGGATTAATAATGAGTGTTAATGGCGTTCTGAATTCATGCGAAATATTAGTAAAGAATTGTAATTTCTTATTGTTTAATTTCTCTGACTGAATGTTTTTTTCTTTTTCTAAAATTATTGCTTGTTTGGCTTTAAAACGATTTTGATAAATTTTATTGAGGTATATCATCAGGAAAACTAAAATAGAAGTGTATAATAAATAAGCCCAAAAGGTTTTCCACCACGGAGGAAGGATTTTTATTTTTAATTCTAATGGAGTATTGCTCCAGGAACCATCTGCATTTGCCGATTTTACTTTAAAAACATAATCGCCCGGCGCCAGATTGGTATAAGTTGCCGTTCTGTTATTACTCACATAATTCCACTCTTTTTCAAAGCCTTGTAAATAATAGGCATATTGGTTTTTTTTAGAATAATTATAATTAATTCCCACATATTCAATCGTAAAAACCGATTGTGTGTAGTTGAGAATAATTTCTTTAGTTTGGGAAATTACTTTGCTTAAGGGCGAGGAATCTTCATTTGGTTTTACAGATTTATTGAACAATTTGAAATCGCTGAAATACAATTTTGGCGCTTTTTCTGTTTTTTTGATCTCGTTAGGATTAAAATAATTTACTCCTTCATAACTGCCAAAATACAACTCTCCATTTCCATCTTTAAAAACCGCATTATTATTAAAATCGTTATCAACAAGACCATCATCTTTAGTAAAATTGGTACTTTTTTTATTTTTGAAATCAAGTTTTGTTAAACCTGAGCCACCGCTTATCCATAAAGATCCGTTGTTGTCAGAAATTATAGCGCGAACAGATTTTTCTTTAAAACCCGCAAAGTTATTATAGTTCGAAAATGTCTTGTCTTTTTTATTATAATTGAACAATCCTTCGCCATCTGTTCCTATCCATATCGTTTTATCGTTAGACTCATAAATCGATAAAATAGTCTGAATGCTGTTGTACTTCGTTTTGTCTTTGAACATGGCATCACGCATATTGGTCACTTTAAAATCAGAATCGTTTTTTAAACTTACCTGATACAAGCCTAAAATTGTTCCTACCCACAAAACATTATCAGAGTCTACAAAAACTTTACGAATAAAAGCGTTGTCTAAAGCGTTTTCTGTAAATGATTTTGATTCACAATGAATAAATGTATTGTTCTTATTATCATAATAATGCAATCCTTTTATAAAAGTTCCAATCCAGATTCGGCCTTTTGAATCTTCTGAAAAACTAAAAACACGATTCGATTTTAATCCCGAAGTATTTGCTGTATTGTAGTTTATGAATCGGGTAGTGCCATTTTTCAAAAAGTAGATACCGCGATCCCAGCTTCCTATCCAGATATTTTGTTTACTGTCTATAAATATGGACTGAATATCAACAGCATCCAAACCGGAATAGTAGCTTTGATTGTTTTTGTTGACATGAATGTAGCTTTTGTTGTTAAGATTATAAATATCGAGACCTCCGCCTTCATTACTGATTAACAGATTTCCTTTTTTATCTTTTATAATCGAAGTGACATAACTGGTTTGAAGTGAATTATCGTTGTTTACTTGCGATTCAAGAGAATTGAATTTGTTATTGGGTTTGTCAAATACCCCAAGTCCTTTATTAAAATAGCCCAACCAAAGTCGCTTTTCTTTATCCTCGTATAAAGACCAAACCGAATTAGATTTTAAACTAAAGTCATTATACTTACTATGCAAATATTTTTGGAGTACTTGCCCTTTATAATTTACGACCAATAATCCGTCATTTTCGGTACCGCAAATGATATAGTCGTGACTGCTTTCTAGAATTGATAAGATTTTGTTTTTGGTAATAGTATAATTTTCAAATTGATAATTATCTGTTTCTGGTTTAATTTTTATCAGACCGCTTTCAGTGGTTCCCAGCCATATATATCCGTATTTATCTATAACAAGATTTTCGATATCATCTAATAAGGGTTCTCTTTTAAATTTGTCTTTATAAACCTGCTTGAGTTTTCCGTTTAAATCAAGTTCTAAAAGTCCATAACTCGTTCCCAGATAAATAATACCCCGTTTATTTTTTACCGAAGATTTTATTAGAAAATTAAATTTGTCCAACACCTTTGAGGGAATCAGGGTAGTTTTTAAAGTTTTTTTATTGAGTTTGAATAATCCAAAACCATAAGTCCCCAGAATTAAATTACCATTATTATCCTCTATAATTGTCTTTACAGTAATAGGCTCGTCATAACCTTTTCTAATTACATCTTCAATATTGATTTTAGTAAAATTATCTAAATCCCTGTTGTACAAACATAAACCGTCATCGGTACCCACCCATAAGTTATTATCAGAATCAATAAAGGTTGCATAAATAAAGTTACTGTTTAGTGAGCCGGGCTTTTTATTGTATTCATATCCAAAATAATTTACTCCATCATATCGATACAAACCTGTGCCGTTTGTACCTATCCAAATAAATCCATTTTTATCCTGAATAATTGAAGAAATGGCTCTTTTTGAAGTAGTTTCCTGTATGCTTCTAAATTGGTAATTGTCAAATTTATCCTGAGCAAACAGGCAATTTAAACCTGTAAAAAAGCATACAAGAATATATTTAATATTTTTCATTTACATTTTGATGTTATTATTTATCAACTCTGATTGAAAATAAAATGCGCAATTGATTCTTTTTTATAAGCTAATTAAGAGTTGAAATGTGCCCGTAGGCACCAATATTGGTAATCATTATAGATTCGAAATATACTGGCGTGCCTTTAGGTACGCAACAAAATGATAACTATTGCGTACCTAAGGCACGCTAAATTTATTGCGATTTATTTTTTCTACCAATATTGAGTGCCTAATGGCACAAATTGTAGACTTTCAACTATGGATTCGCATAATATATAAAGCAATATAAATAAAAGTAAATTAGAGACTTAATTTTTTTTATCTAAATATTTCCTATTGCCAAAAAACCTGAGTAAGATTATTGCCCTTTTGGGGATAATCATACTCAGGCTGTAAAGTTGTTTTAAAAAAAAACTATACTATCCGGTTCTATTATGTGTTTAATTTTTTTTTTAAAGACTTTATTTTAATTCAAATTTACTGGTAAGACCTTCATTTGAATTCCATCCAACCATTATATTGAACAAGCCAGGTTCTGTTAAAAATTTGCCTTCATTGTCATAAAAACCAATTTCCTTTTCTGTCAATGTAAATTGAATGGTTTTAGTTTCTCCCTTTTTTAATTCAACAAGTTCAAAACCTTTTAATTCTTTTACGGGTCTTACAATACTGGCAACAGGGTCGTTTATATACAACTGAGCGACCTCTTTACCATCATAGTTTCCAGAGTTGGTAACATCAACGCTTACTTGGATTTTTTCTCCTTTTGCAAAAGT
>NZ_CP045928.1:1753257-1820203 GCF_009664855.1 Flavobacterium sp. SLB02 | reverse complement strand
AACAAAACGCGAATTGGATGAAAAAATATGATTATCAAAATCGCTGTTACCTACAATAGCACCCAATACGAAATACCCAAAATAGACCAGTAATCTACTCAGTTGAAAATCAAGCGGCCCAAAAGAAACCCATTTTCCTGCTCCAATGCAATACGCTATTGGTACATATAAAATAAAAGTAATACAAAATAAAACCGCAAAAACAGCTACAGGACGATTGGTGAAAAATGAAACTTTATCAGAGCATCTATTGAATTTTTCTTTTATAAAAGGATATATAATTCCCAGAATTAAATTAAAGAAAAACAGTACTCCTATAAACCAAGGCGGACCGGGAGGCCAATTTTCTATGGTAAAAAAGTCTATTACATAATCTGAAATATTAGCACTTTGATGTGCCAGGTAATAAGCTGGGAAATAAGAAAAAAGCATTAAGAGTGTACCTAAAAAAACAAACGGAATAAAGAGCCTTTTAATTCTGTCTCGTAGAAAATACATGGCTCCTTTTTTCTCTATACTTTTCACAAGAAAAAGCCCACCGATAAAAAACATGAGAAACATAAAGAAAATATCATTATAATTTTCGAATATATCCATCCCAATCCATCTTTTATGATCTACAATCGGGGCGGTAGAATTAATATAAGCACTACTGTCAAACCATGCAAAAGTGGTATAGGCTAACGAGGTATGATGAGCAACCACCAGTACGGTAATGAATGATTTTAGATAATCCAGCCAGAGTGTCCTGGAATTTTGCAGTTTTAATGTCATAATAGTAAATAAGTAATGTTTCATAATCATAGACGCATATTGTAATTAAAACGTTGCATCCTAACTGAAAAAAAAAAAAAAAATGACTGCTCCAACCTCACCCACTAATCTCTTTACTGATCTCAGGCTGCTAACAAGTCAATTAATTGATTGTTTTACCACTTAAAACTCTAAGGACAAACCAACAATGATGAGTTTTCTACTTTACTACCAGTAAAAAATTGCAAATAATATCTCATCAAAGAATGCATAAAAAAACAGGGAGATCTTTATTCGTTTGAAATTTAAATATTAATTTATACTTTCGTTTTTTATCAATTTGATCTTATCAACACTCAAAAAATATGTGTATTAAATACTCCCGTATTAAAGCTTTTATAAACATACAAAATGACGATTATTGAAACTGAAAGAACATACATAAATCAGATCAAGCAAATTGATTTAGAAGCGCTATACTCCATTTGCGGCAATGCCGAATTAATGAAGTATGTAGGTGATGGCAAACCTTTGTCAAAAGAACAAACACAGAAATGGATCGAAGTTTCAATTTTAAATTACAAACTAAAAGGTTTTGGCATGTATGGAGTATTCTCTAAGGATAATGATACACTTATTGGATACTGCGGTTTGATTTTATCGTCAGATATCAATGATTATGAATTAATTTATGCTTTGGACAAGCAATACTGGGGAAAAGGTTTAGCAACAGAAATTGCATATGCTGTAGTCAAATATGGTTTTGAAAAATTAAAACTTAAAACGATTTTTGCATCAATAGATCCTGCTAATAAAGTTTCCGAAAAAATACTTTTGAAAATTGGTTTTTTAGAAAAATTCAGAAGAGAAGATCAGTTCGGTCTTGAAACAATATATTTTAATCTTAACCAAATATAAGCCTGCCCTGATCAACTGCTGAAGGTTTAAAGTGTTCTTTAACAGAAACCGTTATTCTCTTTGCAAAACGTACGCCATCTGATAAAACCAAAACCCTGAAAAAAATAATTATTTACTTTTTTTTTCTTTTAAAGTTATTTTACTGCCGGAACTATTATTTGATATTTTCCGCTAAGATGCATTAGACTAAAAAGGTACATCAGCCCATCGTAGTAAGGGTCAAAATAACCATCCTCATACGGCTCGAGCTTTGCATTCCAGACCGCATGAACAAAATCCAGACTCTCTTTATCGGGATTAACGAGTGATGCTGTTGCTGCTGTTGCTACTAACCCAATTGAATGTCTTAGTTTCTTGACAGGACCAGCCTGAAGAACAAAATCAGGAGTAGAACCATCCAGATTAAATTGATCCTCATAAGTATCTAATCCCTTAGACCTAAGGAAATTTTGAAATCTCTTAGCATACTCTTCTTGCCATTTTTTATCCTTT
The DNA here is from genome assembly GCF_009664855.1 of Flavobacterium sp. SLB02. Lineage (GTDB taxonomy): Bacteria > Bacteroidota > Bacteroidia > Flavobacteriales > Flavobacteriaceae > Flavobacterium. The sequence goes on along the minus strand of NZ_CP045928.1, from coordinate 1,818,040 downwards.
CCGTACCAGCTATAATCCATTGCAATATTCATAGGAACACGCCAGGAATCGTAACGAAATCCTCCCGGCATCCAGGGTGTTGAATGCGGTTCGCCATTAAACTCAGTATAATCTGAAGTCAGTCCTGTTATGGGATGACAGGCTTTATGCAGAAAATCACGAGAAACATCTGCACATTCTTTATAAAACTTCTCATGTCCATCTTTGGCATACAATGCCCATATTTCATAAAATGCAGCAACATGATACGACGGATCTGTCCAGTGATATCCACCTCCCTCAGGCACAAAAGATATCTGCTTATGTTCGGTATTTATAATATTATGTATATTGGCAGTACCATCTTTTTTCCACATAGCATCTAGTATTCTTCTGGCCTCTTTGTAATAGTTGATTCCCGTATCATTGCCCCACTTATTAGACGCAAAGAGCAGACTGGTTATATAATACAATTCTCCGTCTGAAGCAGAACCGGGAGAATTTTGTTTCTTGGTTTGCGGATTCACGCTCCATGCAAAATACCCTTCTCGTGGTCCGTCTTGATGTTGCATATATTTTACAGACCATCGCCAGAGACGATCAAAAACTTCTTTTTTATCGAGTTGAACCGCGACCATCATTCCATAGGACATTCCTTCGGTGCGGGCATCTTTATTCTTTAGATCAGAAACATATCCTAACGAATCGCCTTCTTCAAAATATACTCGATTGGGTCCTTCAAAAATATCATAATAGGCCTGGGATAACTTTTTGTCTATTTCTATTTGGCTGTAACCCGCAGCTGCAAAAAGATTGCGGTATAAAGGTCTTTTAGATTCTGATTTTTCTACTTTCTTTTTATTTTGACCAATAACCAAAACTGGAATAATCAGCATAAAAAAAATTAGTAAAAGTCGGATTTTAACCAGCGATTCGCTTATGAAATTATTTAGAACCATGTTTAATTTTTTTAATTGGTTTAGTTGAAAGCTTTATTAAATTGTTTTACCTCTTTACAAATGCCTAAACATTGTCTTTGGCATCGTAAATAAGTTATTCAGACAAATTAATTCGCATTTGATCAGGTTTAGGTAATGAGTTTATTTAATACAAATATATAAAAAACAACTACAAAACAATCGGTTGTTTTTTATATAATCTGAAAATTTATTAAAAAAAATCACAATAAAAAGCATTATACTACTTTTAAAAGCCAAAAAATAAAATTAAAATGAATTATAAAGATAGACTACAAATTTATCTCTATGGCAGAACAGGTAGATTCCGCTTAAAAATAGGTAATCTAAAAAAATGCAATTGGTTGCTATACTATACAAGCTCCAGATTTAAAAAAGGCGCTACTGAAGAATTATTAAATTATTTGACGAACACTTTACTTTTCCAAGTCCTTTAAATCATCAAGGTTTTAATTTCTTCCTAATATATCCACACCGGAAAAACTCATTTATTTTAAAAATATAACTTGTCATGTATTTCAAAAAACAGTAAACAACTATAAATCAACATACAAATACGAAACATAACGCATGTTTTTAAGTTTTTTTTACGGTAATAAACTAAAATAGCAATTTATATAATAGATTTACTAAGACTAATAATGCTTCAAATGAACTATTAAAGGCTTCAAAAATGATAATGCTTTTTAATGATTTCAAACTATTTTTACTTTTCTGATCTTATCAATATGAAATACAAAATGGAAGGTTTTGTATTTTTGATAATCAATCAGTTAAATATCTTTAAGGTAATACACAGTAGGTAAAAAAGGAACAAAACAATCAGTATACATTATGAGTAATACATCGCAAAAGCTTTCTGTACTAGAAAAAATAGGCTACGGTTTAGGTGATTTTGCAGCAAATTTGATTTTTCAGACCCTGCTGACTTTTTTGGCTTTCTTTTACACAGATGTATATAAAATTCCTGCCGGAACTGCTAGTATAATTATTTTTGTGGGTGGCTTTATTGGTGCTTTTTTTAATATCATTATGGGAGTTATTGCTGATCGTACTGAGTCACGCTGGGGAAAATTCAGGCCCTGGATATTATGGACTGCTTTACCTTTCGGAATTGCTTCTGTCCTCTCTTTTTTAACTCCAGATTTTCAGGCTAGCGGAAAGATCATTTATACCTTTCTGACTTACTTTATTTTGGTCATGATTTACTCCGCAAACAACTTGCCTTATGTGGCCTTAAGTGGCGTATTGACAGGTGATATGAAAGAGCGAAACAGCCTTTCGTCCTATCGTTTTGTAGCCGTTATGATAGCCCAATTTATAATTCAGTCCCTTTTATTGCCAATGGTGCTAATTTTGGGACATGGCAATAAAGCGGATGGTTTTAAAAATACGATGATAGTATTTGCTATTGTTGGCGTGATTTGCTTACTCATTACTTTTTTCACCACAAAAGAAAGAATTATACCTGCAAAGAACCAGGAGTCTTCTATCCGGCAGGATTTTATAGATTTATCTAAAAACGGACCATGGCTGGTTATTTTACTGGTAACCATTTTGGTATTTATAACCTTGTCGCTAAAAGGGGGAATGTATGTTTTCTATTTTAAATATTATTTGGATCCTATTGCTCAAACTGATTTTTTGAATGATATTGGTTTTACTTCCCTGATCAACAGACTCAATAGTTCCTTAACAGCAATGGGATTTGTAGATTTTCAGTGGCCAAAAGACGTTCCTACTTCTGCATTTAGCCTCTTTAATGCCGGAGGAATTATTTTCATGATCTTTGGAATTGTGTCCTCAAAATCGCTTGCTGATGCCTTTGGTAAAAGAAACATCTACATCATCTTTATTTTCTTATCTGCCATTAGTTTGCTGGTTTTTAATTTCTACAGCAGAACGGCTATCGCAATTGTTTTTATAACCCAGCTGCTACATGGTTTTATTTACGGAATCACGATTCCTCTTTTGTGGGCCATGATTGCCGATGTAGCTGATTACAGTGAATGGAAAAACAATCGAAGAGCAACTGCCACGGTTTTCTCAGCTATGCTTTTCGGATTAAAAATAGGGATAAGTATTGGCGGAGCGTTAGGCGCTGCTTTTCTATCTAAATATGGTTATGTAGCCGAAGAAGTTAATCAAGTACCAGCAGCAGTAGAAGGAATCAAACTTTCTATAAGTATCTATCCCGGCTTTATATTTATTATAAGTGCAGTTCTTTTATGTTTTTATGTCATAGATAAAAAATTAGAAATTCAGATAGAAAAAGATTTAAATGAAAGAAGGGATAATGAGAAAAAAACAGAGGATTAAATTAGAATAAAATTTAATTTTTAAATTAATTTTTAAATTAAAATACAGCATACAACCAACTCTGTAATCCCTTTCTCTGCCAGTGAAAAAAAAATATACTAATTTTTTTTAAACTCAAAAATTACCAATATTATGTATTCTTTTGAAAAACAAATAATTGGTTTTGGATTTAATATTATATATTTAATTTTAATTTACGAATCATTTTATGTCCCAAACAAAATATTTTAGAGTCAGCGTCATCTTATTTTTTATAATAAATAATTTGTTTTCTCAAAATACATTTGAAAACTATCAATTTCGGTTACTGAACAATGAGACTTCAAAGAGTGGTATTTATACCATTACACAAGATCAGTTTGGTATTATGTGGTATGGAACAAATGGTGCGGGTTTATATAAATATGATGGTATAAATTACGAAGCATACGAGCAAAATTCCAAGCTTAGTAATTCTATTAATAGCAACCTGATTTATGCTACTTACGTCGATAAAGACAACCGGTTGTGGGTTGGAACAGATGAAGGATTATGTCTTTACAATCGCAATTTAAATACTTTTGAAAGTATTGATATTCAAAAAAAAATAAAAAAGGAAACTGTTGTTTCTGTCAAAAGTATTATTGAAGACAATAATGGAAATCTTTATTTAGGGACATTTAATAGTGGCTTACTCAAACTCAATATAAAGTCGCGGGAAATCATTAAAATTAAGCCGGATGCTCCCACCACAAATTACCTTATTAACTGCCTGGTAAAAGATAAAAGAGGAATCATTTATTTGGGCACTAACTTTGGTTTAAAAGTAGTTGACCCAATAAAAAATGAGATTAAAAAAGTAACGATTGGCAAAGACAATGCATTGCTCTCAGGAACTATTATCTCTATGTTTTTTGACAGTGGTCAAAACTTATGGATTGGTAACGGATTTAAAGGTCTTCTTAAAGTAGATCTATATTCTAAGACAAAACAGGTTGTTTCTTATCCTATTACAAAAAAAAGAATTATGTCGATCCTGGCAACAGATGCCCAAACGATTCTCTGTGCTACAGAAAATGATGGTTTAATTGTTGTGAACGATCAGGGTGTTGTTCAAAAAAAATATGCAAACAATAAATTCAACATTCGTAGTTTAAGTTCAAATTCTGTCTGGTCATTATTTTTAGATAAAGAAAATAGAATTTGGCTGGGATATTATAACAAGGGTCTGGGAATCTTTGACAAAATAGACAGCAAGGTAAGTATCATAGAAAGTTTGCCAGGAAATCCCCAATCATTACAAAGCAGTTGCGTTACCAGTGTTGCAAAAGATCAGCAAGGCCAGTTATGGATTTCTATGGAAGGCGGTGGTGTCGATATTTACAATCCTAAAGACAAAAGCTTTAAACATATTAACAGATCTAATAGCAGCTTTTATTCTGGGTTAACCAATGATAATATCACCAATGTTTTTATTGATAAAAAGCAGAATATTTGGCTATCGAGCTGGAATGAAGGAGTTTTTGTTTTAAAAAAAGGAAGCAGGAACTTTATTAATTACAGCACAAAAAACACTCCTAATTTAACCTCAGACAATATTATGAGTATTGCTGAAGACTCAAAAGGTGTAATTTGGATAGGAACCTTTTCAAAAGGTCTGCATTACTATACCCCATCAGACGGTCAATTCCACAATTGTAATACTAAAGCCTTCCAAACAAATGGACTAACAAATTTAGACATCAGAAAGGTAATGGTAGATTCCGATGATGCGGTCTGGGTAGGTTCAACAACGGGTTTATATCAGGTTAAAACAAATGATTATATTTCTTTTTCAGTAACATCTTTTCGGGATAAAATGTCTGAAAAGTTCAAAAATCACAAAAGCACACATACCATTAATACTTTATATGAGTCCAAAAACAAAGAAATCTGGATTGGTACTGATGGCGCCGGATTATTCAACTACAATAAAAAAACAGATTCCCTCAAGTGGTATATCAACTTTGAAGGACTTCGTGAAAAATCAATTTCATCGATTGTAGAGTCTAATGATCACGAGATTTGGTTAAGCGGAAAAAAAGGCATCACAAAACTAAATTTAAAAAACAAAACTGCCATAAATTACTCCACCTATGATGGTTTACCGGGAAATGATTTTAATAACAATGCTGTTCTTAAAGATGAAAACGGATTACTCTATTTTGGAAGTTATGAAGGTTTAAACTACCTCAATCCTGCAAATTTAGTTAAAAGTAAAAAACAGCTTCCGATTTACCTCAGTGATCTGAAAATTTTCAATAAATCAGTTGGACCACTTGAAGAGAATTCACCTTTAATAAAAGTAATCTCTGAAACAAAAAAAATAATCCTCAAACATGATCAGTCTGTATTTACAATTGATTTTATTGCCATTAATTATTCTTTTCCGGCCAGAAATGAATTTGCCTATTATCTGGAAGGTTTCGAGGATTCGTGGAATTACGTTGGTAATAAACGCTCGGCAACTTACACAAACTTAACACCGGGCCACTATGTTTTTAAGGTTAAAGCAGCCGAAAAAAACGGAGTGTGGAGCCCACCATTAGAATTAAAAATAGAAGTTTTACCCCCGTGGTGGAAAACATCTTTTGCTTATCTCTTTTATGCCTTATTACTACTAGCTGCAGTTCATTTTGGCAATCAATATTATCAAAATCGTTTCAAACAAAAGCAAATCATACAATTTGAAAAGCAAAAGGCTATTCAAATTGAAAAGTTAAACAATAAAAAATTACAATTTTTCACCAATATCTCACATGAGTTTAGAACTCCGCTAACTTTAATTTTAAATCCATTAGCTGATATCATTAAAAATAATAGCCAGGATGTACCAGACACAGTATTAAATAAACTTCAGACTATTCAAAAAAGTTCCGAAAGGCTTTCAAGATTAATCAACGAGTTAATGGATTTTAATCAACTGCAGTTTAATAAAATGACGCTTCAATTACAGCTCATTGATGTAATTGATTTTACAAAAGAAATCGTGAGTTATTTTGATGAAGAAGCAGTAAGTCGTGGAATTAAGCTTGTTTTTGAATCTGATAAAGCAGCATTAAAAGATTGGATAGATCCTAAAATGTTCGAAAAAATCATTTTTAATCTTATTTCTAATGCTTTTAAAGTGACCCCAGATAATGGGGAAATAAAAATCAAAATAGTGGTCAACGACGAATTAAGACATTTTCCGCTGATAAATTCAATTAGTACTAATTCTTACTTTAAGGTTATTGTTGAAGATACCGGAGCGGGATTAGACAAAAAAGACATCAAGCGAATCTTTGACCGTTTCTATCAGGTAAATAATTTAAATAAAGCATATTACGGAAGCACAGGAATAGGCCTGGAAGTTGTTCGTGGATTTGTAGAATTACATAAAGGAATAATAGAAGTAGAAAGCGAACTGGGCGTTGGCACAATTTTTAAACTATTATTTCCTACAGGAAAGGACTTTTTTAATAAAAACGAAATACTACTTGAAGAATTTAAAAAGGACAAAAAAGTAAGCTTTACACCTATTGAGGAAAAAGCACCGGTAACATCACAATATGACCAGGAAAAACAAGATCGGGTTCATACTATTTTGATAGTTGAAGACAATGTCGAATTGCGAAATTATTTAAAAAACGAACTCAAAAAAGAATATAAAGTTATAACGGCAGAAAACGGTCAGATTGGTTTAGAACTTGCCTTGCAAAAACTGCCTGATTTAATATTAACAGATGTAATTATGCCGGTTATGAACGGTTTAGAATTGTGTAAAAATATTAAAGCTGATTTAAAAACAAGCCATATTCCTTTAATGATGCTATCTGCAAAAGCATTAATTAAAGATAAATTAGAAGGGATTGACTCTGGCGCAGATTTGTATTTGAGTAAACCCTTTGATATGGATATTTTAAGATCCAGTTTGGTACAGCTCATTAACAGCAGGCAAATTATGTTTAATAAATTTTATAACGGAATCACTCCAAAAGCAAAAGAAAAAACAACCACTTTAGATAATGAATTCATAAAAAACATCCTGAATTACATTCATGAAAACATTAGCAAACCTGAGCTAAGTGTTGAAGTTTTGGCCTCGAAAGTATTTTTAAGCAGAAGCCAATTGTACCGAAAAATAAAAACACTAACCGGGGTAACTGTAAATGAATTTATACGTAACGTACGTTTAGAAAAAGCAAAAGAATTAATAGAACTCGGCAACGATACCATAACTGAGATTAGTTTTAAGGTGGGTTTTAGTTCTCCATCTTATTTCACAAAATGCTATAAAGAAAAATACGGCTACCTCCCTACTCACAACAACAAACAATAAAATTTTAAAGGAATCAAAGACGGTTTATACCGCTAGCTTGTGGACACAAATATTATAAATGAATTTTAAACACAAATTTCACTAATTGACACTAATTCATTTGATGAAATTCGTGTTTATTTTGTACTTGTGTCCAGACGGCAGATTTCTACCGTCTTTTTTTTGCTTTATCAATAACTCAATAATCTGCTCTGTTTAAAGAATTTGAGCTTTATAAATTAATGCCGCGTCATTTAATTTAGAAACAATTATTAGTTTGATTTTTTGTACCGGATTAAATTTCATCTCTTAACAAATCATTAAATACATACAAATAGCTGTTATTTTTTAAACATAACAAAAAAATCATATATAAAAAATATTAATATTTTTTTTGACTTTACTGTTTTAAATCAACACAAAAACCAGAAATACGCCAATATTATAAACTTTATGCTACAAAATTTATATTTTTTGCATCATATTTAGTATGTGAATTTTATGTTAACATCATACTTTTGGATCTAACAAAAAACTTTTACTAACCATTAAAACACACTATTAAATATGGAATGAAAACCAAAATTATGCATTTAAAAAGTGCTCTTTTTTTGATTAAAATTTAGACCTCTCTTCTTAGTGGTAAATTCTAAAATTTAAAATAAAAAACAGCCAATAAGCTTAAATCATGATTGTTATAATAATTAAACTTTACAACCAAACAACTATTTAAACTAATCAAAAAACCAATTAAAATGATGTTAAAATTAAAATTTGCAATAATTGCATTGCTAATAATTAGCAGTCAGAATTTAATGGCACAATCAAAGACGATACAGGGGGTGATTACTGATCCTTCGGGATTTCCTTTACCAGGTGCCAGCGTTAATGTAGAAGGTACAAAAAATAGCGCCTCAACAGATTTTGATGGTAAATACTCTTTAAAAGGAGTTAACCCTACAGATAAAATAACATATTCTTATGTCGGATTGATCTCGCAGACCATAACTCCTGGTAGCAGAACTACAATTGATGTTGTATTGGCACTATCCACCCAAAACTTAAATGAGGTTATTGTAGGTTACGGAACTCAAAAGAGAACAAAAGTAACCGGAGCAATTTCAACAGTGGGCGCAAAAGATATTGCCGCAGTGCCTATTACTAATGCAGAATCAGCCTTACAAGGAAGGGCTGCGGGTGTTACTGTTGTAAATGGCGCACCGGGTTCTAATCCTACAGTTACCATTCGTGGTTTGGCTACCATGGGAAACAGTGCTCCTTTATATGTAATTGATGGTGTTTTGACAGGTAATTTATCCGGATTAAGCCCTAATGATATAGAGTCAATGTCTGTTTTAAAAGATGCTTCGACAACGGCTTTATATGGTTCAAAAGCGTTCAATGGAGTAATTATGGTTACAACTAAAAAAGGAAAAAAGGGCCCTGGCCAACTAAATTTTAGCACTTATATAGGATCTCAGACCATTACCAAAAGATATGATGTCTTAAATACACAGCAATATCTTCAATATGCTAAAGATTTAGGAAGTGATTTAACGGCAAGAGCTGCTGAATTTGGAAATACAAACACCAATTGGCAAGACCAAATTTTTCAAAGTGGTTTGATGCAGGATTACAATTTGAGTTTCTCAAATGGTACAGAGACCTCTACGAGCCGTTATTCAGCCGAATATTTAAAGCAGGAAGGAGCTGTTATCAATACAGGTTTTGAACGCTACTCTTTTAGAGCCAATAATACACAGGATATTGGGAAACTTAAAGTAGGAAGCAATATTGGTGTGTCTTTTAGTACAATCAATCCAGAGCGTAGTTCGGGAGGAAGAACATTATTGGAACACGCTATTAAAATGGCACCTTATTTCCCTATTTACAATGGTGCAAGTTTAGGCGGGTATCAAGGGCCTAGTGCTATTGATGGTAATGATGCAGAGAATCCTGTACGTGTAGCAAATTTAGGATATCAAAAAATTAATAATTTATCCTTAATAGGAAATATCTACGCTGAGTTAGAAATTTACAAAGGGTTAAAATTCAGATCACAAGTTTCCTTAGATTATTATACAAGTAAGGATCATACTTTTGTTCCTAGTTTTCAGGATGGCTCTTATCATAAACAAGCATTTTCTACAACAAATGAAACAAATGGACAAGGTCAGACTATTGTTTTTGATAACAGCTTAACATATAAAACTACAATTGCAGGAAAACATAATCTTGAAGTATTAGGAGTTATTACTAAAATTGATGGAAAATCGCAAACTTTAGCAGCAGGAAGCCGTTACAGTATTTCGGATGAAATTGATCAGTTAAGATATAATGAAGGTAGTTTAGGTTCAGCCAATTATGTAGAAAAAAATATTGGTTATATCGCCCGTATCAATTATGATTATAATGATAAATACATACTTGCCGTTTCAGGACGTAGAGATGCTTCATCTCGTTTTGGAGCCAATAATCGCTGGGGTAACTTCTACTCAGTTGCCTTAGGGTGGAATATTGCTAAAGAAAGTTTTATGGAAAATTCTATTTTCAGCACATTGAAACTTAGAGCCAGTACCGGTACGACAGGAAATGACAGAATAGACAATTATCAGTACGCCGCTACATTACTTACCACTTATAATTATCCAATTAATGGAGGGAATGCACAAGGTGTTTCTATGGGAGTTGCTTCTAATCCTAACTTGAAATGGGAGTCTAAAAAGGACAGAAACATAGGTTTGGATTTTGGTTTGTTTGAAGATAAATTTACCGGATCTTTTGAATATTTTAATAATAAAAGCAGTGATATTCTTTTTGCTGTTCCGTTAGCTGCATCTGTAGGATCTGCCGGTGGAGGAACTCAGATTCAAAATGTTGCCGATGTGAAAGTAAGCGGATTTGAAATATCATTAGGTTATAATGACAGAAAAGGAGATTTTACATGGTCTGCCATAGCTAATTTAGGAACAAGTAAAAACGAAGTAACCGGCTTAGCGCCAGGAGTAACTAGTGTTTTAGGTGGTCCAGCAGCCAGAGCTGGACTTGAAAACTTCTCTAGACTGGAAGTAGGTCAGCCGTTATTCTATTTTTATGGATATCAAACCAATGGAATCTATCAAAATCAGGCAGAAGTAGATGCTGTTTTTGGACCAGGTCAGACTAATATAAAACCAGGTGATATTAGAATTGTAGATCGTGATGGCAATAAAATAATCAACTCAGATGACAAAACAAATATCGGGAATCCATATCCGGATTTTACTTATGGTTTAAACCTTACTGCAGCTTACAAAAATTTCGATTTTAACTGCTTTATATCAGGAGTTCAAGGGAATGATATTTTCAATGCAAATACTTTTGACCTAAAAGGAATGAATCGTTTATTTAATGCAAGTACCGATGTATTAGACAGAGCAATTGTCGTAAATGGCGTTGTCACAAATCCATCTGCTACTTTACCAAGAGCACAAGGTGCAGATATCAACTGGTCTTCTGCAAATCAACGTTATATTGAAGATGGATCCTATACAAGACTAAAAAATATAGCCGTTGGATACACATTTTCTGGCGATGCATTTAAGGCCTATTTTTCAAAAATAAGATTCTATGTAAGCGGACAAAACTTAATTACAGTTACAAAATATAGCGGTTTAGACCCTGAGATCGCACGTGCAGACGCCAATGCAAATTCTGCAGGTATTGATTTAGGAAGATATCCACAGCCAAAATCTGTGATTTTTGGACTTGATGTTACATTTTAATATATAAAAGAAAATGAGAAAAATAAAATATATACTTATAGTTATGACAGGAGTTTTAACTATAACTTCATGTGACTCTGGTGAATTAGAATTAACTAATCCCAACACTTTAAGACCAGAAACCTTCTTTATAAATGAATCACAGGTGCAGTCATCTGTAAATGCATCTTATGCAAATCTGCAGACAAGAGGGCTTTATGGCAGAAATTTTTCTTTTGCAATGGATCTTATGGCTCAGGATGCTTTAGGAAACCCGCAGTTAGAAGGAAACAAAAAACCTTTTCAGGATTTTTCTTTTAATGCAGGAAATGATATTATTCAATATTATTGGGAATCCTGTTATAAAGGGATATCCAGAGCTAATTTTGTACTGGATAATGAGGCGAAAATAAATGCTCTTCCAAGTTCGAATTTTTCACAAGAGAAAAAGAACAAATATTTAGGAGAAGCTCATTTTTTAAGAGCCTATTATTATTTTCTGCTCGTGAAACGATTTGGAGATTTACCAATTTACAAAACAGGGACTATTATCGGCAAAGCTAGAAGTCCTAAGGCAGAAGTTTATGCTTTGATAGAAGAAGATCTTGTATTTGCGTCTAAAAATCTTTTACCAAGAGCAACAGAAGTACCAGGAAGAGTTAATAAAGAAGCAGCTTACGCCTATCTGGGAAAAGTATTGTTATACGAAAAAAAATACGATGAAGCGTTGGTTGCATTGAATAATGTTACAGGATTCAGTCTGGAGGATAAAGGCAGTTTTTACAACAACTTTATGGTAGAGACAGAACACGGTAAAGAATCAATTTTTGAGATTGAGTTTGACGAGAAAAATGGAACAGGTGATCAATGGGGGGCTGTTGGTGATAGCGAGGGAACTGGTTTTGAAGAGTCTACACTTAGAGGACAGGAATATGGGAACCTAAGTTGGTACAATGTGTATCCCTCAGACAATTTGTTAGATTCGTATGAGGCAGGAGATTTACGTTTTGGAGATTCTTTTTATGTACCAGGCTCAACCTATTTGAAAGGAACCAAGGTAATGCTGGCAAGTAATTTTACTACCTCTGCAGGTATTAGAAGAGCGGGCTGGAAAAAATATCAAAACTATTACGAAAGAGAAGATGAAGCGACACGCTCAAGTATTAACTTCAAAGTGATGCGCTATTCAGATGTATTGCTTATGAAAGCAGAATGCGAAAACCAAAGAGCAGGAGGTTCTCAAACGGCTGCTATAGCGTACATCAAAGAAGTAAGGGACCGCGCAGGATTAACAACTACTATTGCCCCTACAAAAGATGCTGTTTTCGCAGCTATTGTTCACGAACGTAAAGTAGAGTTTGCAGGTGAGCAAAGCCGTTTTGATGATATTATAAGATGGGGTATCGCTAGTACAGAATTAGCAGGTACAGGTTTTCAGGCTGGTAAAAGTGAGTTATGGCCAATACCAAACAGGGAAACATCTTCAAATCCAAATATAAAACCAAGCGATAATAATCCTGGTTATTAAGAAATTAAATTTTGGTAGTTTAAGTTAAGTTAGTAATTTTGGTCAAACAGCGCATGAGAATGCGCTGTTTTTCATTATATTAAAGTTCTGCTAGGCTATATTTAGAACTAATTCAACAGCAGCATTCCTCCATTACAAGGAATTGAAATTTCGATCTCATGGCTGTTTTTAAGCTTCATTGTTTTTACTTTTCCATTTAAATGTTTATCATCAAGGTAACATTTAAATGCTGTGCCAGAAGCAATCATTGGCAGCTTGATTTTTAGTTTTACCGTTTCTTTTTTAGCATTCACTCCAGCTATGTACCACTTTGTTCCTTTTCGGCGGGCAAGCACTACATATTTACCAGGATATCCCTCTAAAAAACGAACTTCATCCCAAGTCGTGGGTACTTCTTTCATAAAATCTATAGCCCAGGCGGGAGCATCGGTTAAATTATTTGGTGCCAATGCAAAATGCTGCACCCCACTTTGAAAAAGTACAGCAGCTGCCAGGGCAAATACGTCAGAAGTTATTCGTTTTGAACCTTTATTGGGTAGATTTTCACTATTATAAAATTGATTTAAGGCACTTCCTCCAAAGTCCATACTTCCTACTGTATTTCGAATAAAAGGATGTAACGAAGCATTCATAGCTTCGGTATCACAACTTTTTTGTCCAAAATGCAGATTTTCACTTGCCAGAACAGCTTCACTAGAAGCAAAATTTGGATACATACGCTCCCAGCCCCTTGGTAAGGTACAACCGTGAAAAATAACCATTATTCCAAAATCATTAGCATCTGTGAGGATCTCTTCGTATAATTTCAAGGTTACTTGTTTGTCTCCCCCAAAAAAATCTACTTTAATTCCTTTTACACCGACACTTTTCATCCATGCCATTTCCTGACGACGCATTATGACATTGTCCATCATGCCTCGAGGTCCCTGAGGTGCGTCATTCCAATATCCGTTCGAGTTGTACCATAAATACAAACCAACACCTTTTGCTGCTCCATATTGGGCCAGTTCAGCTATTTTATCTTTTCCTATCTGGGTATCCCAAAGTGCATCAATTAAAATGGTCTGATATCCCATCGCCGCACTGAAATCTATATATTGTTTTTGCACCCCAAAAGTGGTGTTGTTGTCCATTTTCATAATCCAGCTCCATGAACCTTTAGTATATTGGTATTCTTTCGAGGCTTTATATTTTGGTTGAACCAAATCAAAAGGGATAGTGGTTTCTACAACAGGAGCCAGAGTTTCTCCAACAGTAATGGTACGCCACGGCGTTTCACCAGCTAATGGTATGCCCGGAGCAGTTGTACCGTTTCCGTTGTTTTCTCCTTCCATTGGAAATCCTATCGTGTACAATCCTTTATCACGCCCCATTAACCTGCTGCCACAATAATTGCTGTCTACACCGGTTTCGGATACTAAAACCCATCCTTGATTATTTACTTTAAAAAGACATGGAAAGGTATATCCCTCTCCTATTCCGTTTTTGCCCATGGAATCATCTAGTGTATACGATGTTTCATAACTTGGCGCAGTTCTGGCAAATCCTGTCATGGGTTTACTTTGCGGGCAAAGAAATGTAGTGGTCCCTTCCGGTAAAACAAAACCAGATGCTTCCTGCTGCACCACACAGGAGCGGGCTTCTTTTTGAGGATAAACTTTATATTTAAAAGCTGCATTATTATTACTTACCCTAAAAATTATATCAATAGCCTCTTTCCCTTCTTTGGTAAAAGAAAATACAGCCTCGTTAGCTCTATAATGCACGCTTCTTTGTTTTATATTAGGAAGCTCATATGTTTCTTCAATCTTTTTTTGATCTGCACTGGCCTGCAGAATTAATCCTGTGGTAAAATCACCAACATTTGTTTTTAAACCAAGAGGAGAGTTTTTCAGGAAAATTTTTCCATTATATGAAACATTGTAAACCGGCATATTATTTTCGACAGCCAAAACTACTATGAGTTTTCCATCGGGGCTTTTTACCACTGATTGTGCATTTAATTTCAAAAAACTAAAGAGAAATAAACATAGAGCATATTTAAAATTCATAACTAATTATTGGTTATTTGGTTTATTAATTTATTTTTATCTGTAAAAAAGAATTACGTTATAATAATATGGAATTTTCACTTAACAGACTGCGAACTAAATTAGAGAAAAAAGATTCAGTTCTAAAATAAATTCCCAATCAATGCATTTCGATAATTGTGTTGTACAATGAGATTCCAATCTTCTTATTATTTATCTTTTGCCGCACAATGATTTATTGAACAGTTACTGTAATCATTTTTAAATCTTTAGCATCTGAACTATTACCATAATATACCTCATACATACCTGATGTTACCTTCATCCCTATAGTATTGGCATCATAAAATTCAAATGAAGAAGCTGGTAAATCTATCGTTATAAGTTGCTTTTCACCTGCTTTTAAATTGATTCTTTTAAATGCTTTGAGTGTTTTCAAAGGGCCATCAGTATCCTTTGCTTTTCTAACGTAAACCTGCACAATCTCTGTTCCGTCACGTTTACTAACGTTTTTTACAGGAAAGCTTAATTGTGTATTTTCATTTGGTTTTATATCCGTTTTACTCAATTTTGCCTCACCAATAGTAAATTTAGAATAGCTTAAGCCAAAACCAAACGGAAACAAAACATCTGTTGTATATCTATAGGTGCGCCCTTTCATTGAATAATTTTCAAAGTCTCCTAATTTATCTGAATTTTTGTAAAAGGAAACAGGTAGTTTTCCGGCAGGATTATAATCTCCAAAAAGAACGTCCGCAACAGCCTGACCTCCGGATTCGCCAGGATACCATGCCTGCAGAATGGCGTCACAGCTTTCCGTTTCAGGTGTCAATGCAATTGCAGAGCCTGAGCAGTTTACAAAAATTACTTTTTTTCCTGCCGCTTTAAGTTCTTTTAAAAATTTTCTCTGAACCGCCGGAAGTTCAATATCAGTACGGTCACCGCCTTTAAATCCTGGGGAAGAAACAGGCATTTCTTCTCCTTCAAGCAAGGTAGAAAGCCCGCCTGCAAAAATAACGGTATCGATACCTTTTAATTTTTGAATTAAAGAACTGAAATCAATGTCATATTCTTTTCCAAAATCAAATTCAAGATTAGCCTGCCAATTGTTTGACTGGGCAAAAAGGATTTCGATTTTATATTTTTTACCCGCTTGAACGACAAATGAAATATTTCCCGGAACAGTACGCCAATTGGTATATTTTGCAATTGATTTTCCATCAACCAGTAACTCAAAAACACCAGTAGCCCCTGTTTTAAAAACAAGCGTATCGTTTGCTTTTGCTGAAAACTCTGTTTCATATTTTGCTGAAAAACCTTCAAGCTTAACCCCTGAAGCAAATTCATGCTGACCGGCAGTAGTCATTTTAATAGGATTTAAAATCTGCTGGGTTATTACACTGTTGCCTTCCCTATTTGGATTATTCCAATAGGTTGCTTTCATTCCTTTTTTTCCTTCAAATGAAATTTGGTCAAAATAACTTTGATTTACTTTATCCTCGACTAAGTCGCATGCTTTATCGTAAAAGATTTTATTTTCCGGAATTTTTGACTCTATTCCATCTTTAATGGTGATTGTTTTAACGGGTGTTCCATTATAATTCCCCCACAACATGGGTTCATTATCAGCATTTGGACCTAATACTGCTATTTTATTTATTAATTTATTTAAAGGAAGAATATTGTTTTTGTTTTGTAAAAGCGTCATTGACTTTTGAGCCATTTCAAGTGCTAAGAGCTGATGCTCTTTGCTATTAAGAACCGATGCGGGAATTTGAGCCCACGGCACTATGGCATCATCATCCATTTCACCCAAATCAAAACGACCAACTAATACGCGAAGCAGACTCTTATCAATATCGGCTTCTTTTATGAGATCTTTAGCAACAGCTGCCGGCAGTTCTTTAAAGGGATATTTCTCCCAGACACATTCGACATCTGTTCCTGCAAGGACAGCTTTTGATGCAGCATGTACCGCATCTGATGAAACTTTGTGAGTCGTATAAAAATCAGTTACAGCGCCGCAATCTGAAACGACCAGGTATTTAAATCCCCACTCATCTCTTAAAATACGCTGCAATAATCTGGTGTTGCTGCAGCATGGTTCGTCGTCCAGGCGTTGATACGCGCACATCACCTGACGCACATCTGCATCCTGCACAAGTGCTTTAAATGCCGGCAGGTAAGTTTCGTACAATTCACGAGGATCTACATTATTCAAATTCAATTCGTGCCTGCTCCATTCTGGTCCTGAGTGAACAGCAAAATGTTTTGCGCAAGCTAAAAGTTTACGGTACTTGGCATCTGCCGGGCCCTGTAGCCCTTTGACAACTGAAATTCCCATCCGGGAAGTAAGATAAGGGTCTTCTCCGTAGGTTTCCTGTCCACGGCCCCAACGGGGATCCCTAAAAATATTGACATTAGGAGTCCAAACCGAAAGGCTTAAAAAACGTTTGTTTTCATTACCGTTTTTAATCCATTGATTATATTTTGCCCGAGCTTCATCTGATACGGCATCAAAAACACGATACAGTAACTGATCATCAAACGAAGCTGCCATACCTATGGGCTCTGGAAAAACAGTAACATTGTCATTATTGGCATAACCATGCAGCGCTTCACTCCACCAGTTAAATTTTTTAATTCCAAGTCTGGGGATCGCATCACTTTGATCACACATTAAGACTGCTTTTTCTTCAAGAGTTAATCGTGAAATTAAATCTTTTGCTCGCTCTGCTGAACTAAGCGAGGGATTCTTATAAGGATATTGCTGCGCGTTTACACTAAAAAAAGATAGTAAACTTATAATAAACAAATAACTAATTTTCATGATTATTCTATTTGAGTTAATATATTAATGCGTATTTTATTTTGGTTAAATCGTAAAGGAATTAATTCAAGTTGCTAGTTAAGAAAGTCTAGTCCCTACAGGACAAAAATTGACCTGAATATTGATTTCTAACAATATGTAATCTCTCCGAGATATTTTTTGTTACTCCGTTAGGAGTTAAATATTGGTAGAAGAATAATGAAATCTACCCGAAAAAATATCCCATAGGGATTAAACTTTTTTAGAGCCAACTTATTTACTGAATTGTTAATCTGGCAACTTGAACTAATTATTTTTTGAAATTTGATCTTCAATATGGAAATAATCGAAATCTACATAACCGCCAATATTTGTAGTTGCATAGTTGAACAACCCAAATCGATATCCCATAAAATGAGGAATTGTATAAGGCAGTTTTATTGCGTTTCCAATGCTGATCCATTTTTCACCATCTAGACTGTAAAAAAATCTTCCGGTATCTGCTTTATCTTTAAAATCACATGCTGCTTTGAAATAGATTTTATCCTGAACTAAAGAAATGCTTTCAACTTCACGCGGATTCCCTTTAACGGCATCAAGTATGACTATTTTTTTTGTACCATTTTCAACCTTTACCGCTATAAATCCATATTCTTTTTGCAATAACGAAAGTCCTGCAAAGTCGCCTTCTTTCATTTTAGATACCTCCACTAAGGTAGATGCGGAACATTCAGATCCAAAAGTTCTTTGTGTAAGGGTATTTTTAGCCTGCACAAAACTGCTGTCTTTCCGGCCTGTTTTCAATCTTAAATATCCTTTTCTTTCCCTAACAGACCACAGGGAGTTATCAGGATTGTGGTTCCATTGCCAGACCAAAGGCAAATCAGGATCATTTTTTTTTCTTGTAAAATCATCTGAGTTTACAATTCCCGGAATTAAACCTTTGCTTTGTGGTAAATCCAGATATTCTGGTACTTTATTATTTTTACCTAAAATGGGCCAGCCGTCCTTCCATTCCACAGGAACCAGATAAGGAATACGGCCTACACCTCCGGAATCTTTAAACAAATACGAAAACCATTTTCCGTCTGGTGTATCAATAAGCCCGCCTTGTGCAACTCCTAAATCCTGCAGACCTACTTTTCCTTCCCAAGGTCCTAAAATACTATCTGCCCTATGTATAATTACCGTTCGCATTGCGTCTTTTGGCCAGACGATATTAAAAAGATAATATTTTCCTTTGATTTTAAAAAGCTGTGAACCTTCAGATTGCAGCATAATATTGTTTCCTGCTGGCGCACTGGCATTTTCAATCAATACCTTTTTTGTTTCTTCTTTTACAGCGGATAAATCTGATTGTAATTCGACGATCTGCAATTTTCCCGCTCCCCAAACCATATACACTTTTCCGTTATCATCAAAAAAAATAGAATGATCGTGATAAGAAGTATTTAAAACGGTTCTTTTCCAAGGTCCTTTTTCTACATCTTTCGTAGAAAAAATATAGGTTTTACCAGTTGTTCCAGAGAAAGTGCTCACGTAATAGGTACCATTATGATAATTCAGACTGCTCGCCCAGGAACCTCTTCCGTAATCGTTTTTTTCATTATCCAGATTTAGTTTATCATTATCATCTTCTAATGTTTGATAGGCATAATTAACGATTTTCCAATTCACTAAATCGTTAGATTTCATAATAGGAACGCCCGGATTCATGTGCATGGTTGTGCTGCTCATGTAATAAATATCGTTTACACGAATGATAGACATATCAGGAACATCAGCAAAAATAACTGGATTTTTCGCCTTGTTTTGTGCATAGTTACACAAAGTAAAAAGCGAAAAAAGACTAAAAACAACACTTCTAATTTTCATTTTATTTGGTATCATTTTTTAATCTTTTAAAATCCTGAATTGATGAAATTTTGGACTATTGCTTCCGTCATTAGATTTTATGGTAATGTTTACCTCTTTGATCTTTTCGACATTTAATCGGATGGTTTTATTTGCTGACGAAATAATGGGTACCGGTTTTTCGTTGATGAGAATCGTGATTTTATCCGTTTTAAAATCGGCTGTGCAAATGATATCCAAATATTTTCCAGCCTTGTTTTTATTCAATAACTGATAAGAAATATACGATTTGGTACTTCTCCAGGCTTTTGTCTCGTCGTAGCCAGAATCACTTTTTTCACCTTTATAACGATGATCTACTTCTGACTGCTGTTCGCCGCAATTAATTTTATCGATGGTTTTAGCTTCCAAAGCCAATGTCTCAATTTCCTGCTGTTTCAACAAAGCATGTTTTTCCTGATATTGCTCTTTGGTATAATTTTGAAAATACATTTGATAACGCGCGTCATGAATTTCAAAAAACGGCTGTAATTCTAACGAATCTAAACGGAAGTGCAAGTTTCCTAAATCCTTCAGTTTTGCGATATAAGCTGCTTTATCGCCTATGATTTCATAGGCCTGATCCAACGCATAATATTTACCGGATGCAATATGCCCCATTCGGCTGTCATTGGCAAATAATCCGTCTAAATCTTTGTTTGATGTTTTGGCAGCCAATACAATAGGTCCGTTTACAAAAGCGCTCCAATTGGAACGGTCGGGTAAATTCTCTAAATGTGTCGAAGTTTTGAAGCTAACGCAAATCTGATCTTCGGATTTCCATTTTCTGTTAAGGGTTACATAACTAGAGGGTTTTGCTTCTATTTTCTGAATTTTTCCATTAATTGAAATTTCAAAATTTCCAGCCCATTCCGGACAACGGATATTGATAGAAAATGTTTTACTTTTCTTTAGTTTCAAAACAAAATTGGTGCTATTTTGGTATGGAAATCTAGTGCTTTGTTCGATGTAAATATCCTTTTCTTTCCAAGCTAAAACAGACGAAATAAAGAGATTTACAAAAACATCATTATCAGAATGGCTGTAAATTAATTCTCCATATTTAGAATGATTCTCGAGCCCTGAACCCACACAACACCACATACTGGTTTCCGGCTGCGAATACACGCGATAATGATTGGGTCTGATGGGCGTAAAATAAACAAAACCGCCTTTTTCAGGATGCTGGCTCGAAAGAATATGATTGTAAAGTGTGCGTTCGTAAAAATCAAGATAACTTACATTGTTTTGGTCTAAAAATAAAGCTTTGCTTAAGCGCTCCATATTATAGGAATTACACGTTTCCGGCCCCTGATTTGATTTTAGCATGCCGCTAAAATCTTCGGTTGGATTAAAATGTTCGGCAAAACTATTTCCACCAAAAGCTACGCTGCGTTTTTGGGTAACATTTTCCCAAAAGAACTGCGCAGCATCTGTCCATTCTTTATTGCCGGAAAGTTTACCGATTTTCTCAAAACCAATCACTTTTGGTATTTGCGTATTGGCATGCAATCCTGTTAACTTATCTTCTTTTTTCTCGAGCGGATTTAAGATTGCTAAGTGCGAAACTTTCTTGGCCGTTTCCAGATATTTTTTGTCTTTGGTAATACTATACAAATCGGCAAAAGATTCGTTTATGCCACCATGTTCTGTCTTCAATATATTTTGAATCTGTTCCTCAGAAAGTGGACGAATTAATTCGATAAACCAGTCTCCCAGTTTTATTACAACCTCTTTTGCTTTTTCATTTCCTGTATAATGATACGTATCGATTAAACCTGCAAAAAGTTTATGAATATTGTACAGCGGTACCCAGGTATTGTTTAATCCGAAATTACTTCCGTCGATATCTCCATTATGAATGCGGTCCCAAAAAACTTTTCCCTGCGGAATTCCGCCCACATAACCATTGCCGTTTTTTTGCTGACATTTCTCCAGTTCTGAGATCATATAGTCCAGCCGATTTTTAAGCTCCATATTTCCTGTAGAAGCATACATCATTGCCAATGCCGAAAGATAATGTCCGGCAATGTGGCCATCAAGTCCTATACTTTCCCAATTTCCGTAACGCTCTGCTTTTAAAGGTATTCCGGATGCAATAAGATACGGCGCTAAAAGTCGGTCTGGATTGAGTGCTAAAATATATTTCAGATCGACATCCTGAGCATTTTTAAATGGCCCGTCTTTTAATCTTATTTCGCTTAAATCAAATGAATGCATTTGAGCTATAGCAGAAGATCCAATCAATAATCCCAGCAGACAATATGAAATTTTATATTTCAATAAAAGATTTCTCATAATATTTTTTTGTAATTAAAAGTCTTTTTTTTTATTAAAAAGACTTTTGCGAGTGTTTCATCAACCTGAAATTTTATCTTTTTATAAATTTTCTGCTTATTTTAGATGTACCATTGATTCCGTTAATAAAATAAACTCCGGCGGGCAGTGATTCTATTCTTATTTTGGTATTGCCTTTTTTCAAAGTCCCCGAATTCATTAAAATGCCTTGAGCATTAAAAATTTTATAATCAAAATCAGAAGACATCTTATCGACAAAAATTTCCTCCAAGGCAGGATTTGGATATAATTTGAAACCAACCTGATCCTCTAATGCATTTTCAACTGTGCTTAATGTGGTAAACTCCAAGGGAAGCGCAGCGGCATTATATCCGCTTTTTTCACTTAAGTAAAAATGAAATGATGCAACTAGCGGTTCACTTCCCATTGTTACAGGATAAAATCCTGCTGTATTATTTATTGTCTTTAATATGTAACTTCCTGCAGGCGCCTTAACACCAATGTAAACCGGATTCATTTGATTAACAGTTAAGGCTTTTGGTGTTGAAACATTTCCGGTTCCACTAAAAATAAATGTACCTGAGCCACTCAATAAAACAGGTGTATTTGCCGGAATCATACCCTGAATTCTATCGCAGGTGATTTTGGCAGATGAAGGCTGCATCGTATAGGCTATTACACCCTGCGGTATACTGGCTTCAAATGGAAGAACTAAAACATCAAAACCTGTAATAGTTTTGGTAAAAGATGCAGATATAGCTGAAAAAACAAAAGGAACATTAAAATCACCTCCCTGATCGATAAGATTTAGATTGTTACACGTTGTTCCTGATATTACATTATCGGCAGTGTTATTGGCAGTGACATAAAAAATACTATTTTTATTTGTAGATTTGATATGCCAGTCCTGAGATGAACTGATACCACTGGTGTTTCTAAAATCTAATGATACATAGTTGGTGCTTTGCAATGCATCCATCAGAAGGCTATCATCATCTGAATATATTCCTGCAAATTCGGCCGCTTTTTCATCAGCAATATTAAAATATACATCACCCAAATTTAAAGTAAGTACTGAACTGTAATTAGAATTTCGCAAGCCAATAATTCCCTTACATCCATCTGTAAGAACAGATTTAGAAATATCAAATGTCAAATCAAATTCAACCCCTGTAGGAAAATTAAATTTTCCATAATTTTTAGACTTTACTTCTCCATTGTCATTGATATAATACAGTGTTGTATTGTCAGTATTGGCTTGATTTGCTGTAGTAAAACTTTTAACATGAAGTATAAATTTATTGTAACGGTTGTCTAATTTCAAATATCCGTTAGAATCATTCATGTTTGTACTTATCAGGGGGCTTGCGTTTGAAAACGTTACTGTTTTGCCACTAATCTGGTATGTTGTTCCAAATGTTGAACTTGTAACAGACTGATTTTCAATTATACCGTAATGAACTTCTTTACTGCTCATTTGTGAAGGTACTCTATCCTTACTCTTTTCAAATATCAATGTAATAAAACTGGAAGGGTCAATGCTTACTACGGGACGAAATGTTTCAGTGAAACTTATGCTTGTATTCTGCATATCAATGCTCTGACTGGTAATTATTTTAGTGCCTTTTACAGAATAAAATGGCAAATCTACGGTAAGATTATAGGTGTTTTGTGATGGATTAATTATGGTGAGAACAATTTTATCACCGGCCTCATTTATGTACGAAGACCCTTTGAGTTGTGCACTAGCATCGCTCCATGTTGATTCTACACGTGTTGTCCCTGTAGTGAATTTGGCATATTGCGAAAGTATATGCCCTCTTTTAGTCATTTCTCCAGATACTGTTCCGTTTGTTCCATCTCCCATTAGTCCATAATATCGTTTAGCTGAATAGTGAATCCACGCATTGACATTTCCTAGCAAGGCATCATTCACACTGTTTGCGAAACTAAAAGCATCAATTCCCCAACTAAAATCACGAACCGTACCTGCAGAATTCCAGTTAATGAGATATTCTGTCATCCATATCTCTTTGTTATAATTCTGAAATTGTTTGTATTTAGACTGAATGCCACCGTATTGATGAACTCCGTAGACTTCAAAGTTTAGCATGGTATCAGCATCCAAAAAAGCATTTGAAAAAGAATCTGAATAACCAACACTCTCTGGCGCAATAACTTTGCAATTAATAAGATGACCATAATTTTTAACAAAAGCAGCTATCTGTACAGGTGTCCATATACAGCCTTGGTAGGTAGCCATTTCATCAGGCTCATTTTGAATTGAAATATAATCGAGTTCTACTCCATTATCGCGAAGATAGGTTACATAACGATTAAGATACAAAGCATAATCCTCATAATGTTCCTCTTTCAGGTAGCCAATTTGCTGCACTCCATTTGCATCTGTATAAACTGCAACTTCGCTATTGTTCGTTTTCCATTCTGCAGGCATTGTCCATGGACTGGCAAAAATCTTTAATCCTAAATCATTCTTGGCTAATTTTGCAGTCGCAAGGGTTGAGGGCCAGTTATTCTCAGCCGGAATATAAAGCCGCATAATGTTATAACCCGCTTCACTGTTTGTACCCCACATTTTTTTGATTTCATCTGTAGACATGTAATTATAACCAAATTGCGGACTGCATACAAACCCTCCAAAACCAGTAATTTTTTGATATGTTTTGTTTTTATCAATTTGTACTTTTGCATTTTGAGCACTTATCTTGACAGATGATGTAAATAAAACCGTAAACAATATTAAACTTAATTGGTATAATTTCCTCATATCCTTTATAGAATTAGTTAATAATAGTAATCGATTAAAAAATTAGAATTTATCCTGGTAAATAATTTCGCTTTCCGGAGCTCCTAAATATGTTGTTTTTAATCCTCCTGTATCTATTAGAATTTTCTCCAGTACAATTCCGGAGTCCAAAACCCGAAAACGCATTGTATGTTTTCCTGCTTTCGAAATAGTATGCGTAGTCGAGGAATGAATTAAATGCTCTGCCTGCCATTTTCCTAATTCACCACGGTATTTTCCATTAAAATTTACAAGCTGCGGTTTTTCTCCATCAAATGAAATTTCATAACGAAGGCCTTTATTACTATTAAAATTAAGAGTTGGAGCCAAAAGCAGTTCTACATTAAATTCACCTGTTGAGACAAAATCAATTTCGTACTCCACAAAAATATTCTCGTTTTGAGCAAGATACTTATTTTGAGGAAATGTCGTGATACCACTTTTTGTTTTTCCAAAATCAGGAATCACTTCCCAGTGAATACTATTCGAATTATTTACTTTCGAAAAGTTTTCGGCCTCAATAGAAACGTAACCCTCTTTCTCTGCGAAAACTTTTCTTTTAACCTGATCTTTTTCAAAAACATAACTAATTTCCGGTAAAATGTTTTTTGGAGTATCATGCCATGCCTTATATCCAATTCGCATCTGATCCATAATATGGGTCCATTTTCCTCCGGAAATTTCATTGTTGTATTTGTTTTGAAGAATAGAATCCCTTTCAAAATAAACTTTTACTTTATCTGCATAGGCGTTTGCCATACTATTTTTCTCTACAGCGAGTTTTTTATTTTTGGCCTGTGCATAGTACATTTCATAAAGGTTGCTGCAGGCATCTATTGGGTATAAAACCAATTGAAAATAAGCATCCTTATATTCTTTTGGAATTTCGTTATAAATTCGATACGCATCGAGTGCCAGATTTTTATAGTCATTGACCACCGTTTCAAATTCGTTATAATTCTCCAGACTGTAGGTTGTGCTGTCCAGCATTTCGGGCGTTACTCTTCGGTTGAATTTTGGATAAGTGTTTAATAATCTTGCAATCTCTATGGCGTGTTTTGTTCCGAATTGGTCAGCTGCCCATTTCTGGGTAAACTCAAAAAGATTTTGAGAATTGAATTTCTTAGGATTCCATGCCATATCTAAAAAGAAACTGATAGGAAATTCCATTGGTTTAAGATCTCCCACATTTACAATCCAGATTTTATCAACGCCATGTTCATAGCTCAAATTCATCTGTTCCCAAACCCTTTGTATCGGACTTATATTGATCCACTTCGAATTTCGTGGACCTCCAACATAATCAAAATGATAATACATGCCGTAACCGCCTTTATGAAGCGGCTTGGTGAGATCAGGGAGTTTACGTACATTTCCCCAATTGTCATCACAAAACAGCAGCGTAACATCATCAGGAACACGCATTCCCTGATCATAATAATCCTGAACTTCTTTATACAAAGCCCAAACCTGTGGGGTTTTTTCAGGCTTTTTTTGGGTTACCTCAGCAATAATTTTGCGTTGTTCTTTTACGATATTCTCCAGCAAAGCAATGTTGGTTCCTTCGCTCATGGCTTCGTCGCCGTCTCCGCGCATTCCTACGGTTAAGAGCTTTTCCCAGTTTTTACTGCGCTCTATACCGCTTTTCCAGAATTCATCCAGAACGGTTTTATTTTTATTATAATCCCATACATTTGCGAGGTTATTTTTTTTAATGTAACGATGCCAGTCTGTCTGTGCCAAAGCCATTGGTTCGTGGTGCGATGTTCCCATGACAATTCCCATTTCGTTGGCAAGAGGTCCGCTGGCAGGATCATCATCATAAAAAGCACTCCCCCACATTGCAGGCCAGATATAATTGGCTTTTAGACGAAGCAGTAATTCAAAAACTTTTTCGTAAAACTTGCTGTTAAATCCGCCAAATGTAGCTTTCGACCAGCCGCTTAATGCAGGCGCTTCATCATTTAGAAAAATACCTCTGTATTTCACAGCAGGTTCGCCATCGGTGTAATTTCCTTTTACAAAATAAAGATTCTCTTTTTTCTCCACAGGTACATCAGCCCAGTAATACCAAGGTGAAACGCCAATTTGCCTGGATAATTCGTAAATGCCGTAAATTGTTCCGCGCTTGTCACTTCCGGCAATCACGATAGCTTCGTCTACTCCGGTAAATGGATTTTTAATGTTTGCAATGCTAAATTTTTCATTTTTGCCTTTGAGCTCTTTTGCGTCGATTTTTTTTGCTTTAACTAAATCATCAATAGCCGAATTGGTTCCAATTGTTCCAATAATAATTAGTGGCGATGATGAGTTTGGTTTCTGATTTAAGATTACTGGTTTTCCTCCCGTAACTTTTTCAAAATCAACTTGTAAATTAGTGATTGCACGCAAAATACCCGAATCTGTTCCATTACTGACAAGAAAGGATAAGGGTGAAGATTTCTCTTTTAGTATAACAACATTGTCTGCTTTTTGAGTTGTAATAAACGACTGCGCTTTTAAAAAAGTACAACTAAAAACGATAAGAAATGTGAGGCTATATTTTGAAAATGTATTCATGAACTTTATTATTATGGAATTCAATTACTATTTTAAAATCTTTATTGCTGCTGAAATAATAATGGCGCAAACATAAATAAATCGTGTCTCCACACTGGCCAGGCATGTCCGCCAGGATATTCGCTGTATTTATATTTGATTCCGAGCTGGTCGAACTTTTTTATCATTATTTTGCAATTTTCATAAGCAATATCTTCTTTGCCACCCATAGAAATCCAAAATTCTTTGATGTTGGCATTAATCATCCCTACATTATTTTTCATAAACTCATATTGCGGTTCTGATAAAATCGTATTATTGGCCCACCAACCTGAACTAAATACGCCTATATAAGAAAACAGATCAGAATTTTTAACGCCCGCATAAAGCGTTTGCAAACCTCCCATTGATAATCCTGCCAAAGCTCTGTTTTTAGCATCTTTCTCAACTTTAAAATTGCTTTCTACAAAAGGTATTGCTCCGGTTTTTAATTCATTTTCAAAAGCTTTTAATGCATTTTCATTAAAACCTGCAACTCCCCCTGTATTTCCCATATTGCCGTCGAGCATTGCGATGATCATGGGTTTTGCTTTATTTTCAGCAATTAAATTATCTAATATTAAATTTGCTTTTCCCTGACTTGCCCAGCCTGTTTGGTCTTCACCTCCGCCGTGCAAAAGATATAAAACCGGATATTTTTCTGTAGCATTTTCGTAACCCGGCGGTGTATAAACATACATTTCGCGCCACGAATTAGTTGCTTTTGAAAAGTATTTTTTAATTCTGATATCACCGTGCGGAATATCTTTTAAAGCATAAAAATCACCTTCCTTATTTGGAATTTCGATACCGCTTGCCATGCGCCCCATCCCATAAAATGTCTGACTTGACGGATCTGCAAGAGCCACAGCATCAATAAGCAGGGAATAATAATTAAATCCTTTGTTGATTACATCTGTAGTGACCGTCCAAAATCCTTCAGAATCTCTGGTCATATCATATTTTTTGCCCAAATCGATTTGTACTTTTGACGCTTCGGGAGCATTGACTTTGAAAAGCACCTTATTATCGGGTAATATTTGAGGATATTTTGCAGTACGAATATTGGTTTGTGCGGGATTGCCCAAAATGCTGTAAGCTGCAAAACTCGATTGATCGACAGGCTTAAATAAAAATTGTGAAAACATATACAAACCGTTTTTCCACACTTTAAAATCATGTACTCCGGGCTCGATATAATAGATGTGCGGCACATCATTTTTGTATAAATAATCGTGTGTTCGCTTACTGTTTTCGATAAGCCAGTCGTTA
Organism: Flavobacterium sp. SLB02; assembly: GCF_009664855.1. Taxonomy (GTDB): domain Bacteria; phylum Bacteroidota; class Bacteroidia; order Flavobacteriales; family Flavobacteriaceae; genus Flavobacterium. Next base: position 1,789,491 of record NZ_CP045928.1, on the reverse strand, counting down.
TCTCCACAGGAAATCCAAAGCAGTTTTAATTTCTTTTTTGCTATTTCCGGATCAGGAAGCAATTCCTCGGGAATTTTAGTATTTGGAGCTGCCGAGAATGCGCCCACCCAGGCAAATTTATCTAAATTCCCTAATCCGAAATTTAAAGATTGTCCTGCCCCCATTGACAATCCTGCGATGGCGCGGTGTTCTCTGTCTTTCAGGACGGGGTATTTTTTTTCGATAAACGGAATCAGGTCGTTTAATAAATCTTTTTCGAACACAGCAAAAGCCTGTACTTTATCGGGCGCCATTATGTTGCCTGTCGCACTATCCTCTTTCATTGCCCTGCCGTTTGGCATGACTACAATCATGGGTTCAATTTTTGCTTCTGCGTAAAGATTATCCAATATAATTTGCGGATTTGCTCCGTTTAACCATTCTTTTTCATCGCCTCCTATCCCGTGCAAAAGATATAATACAGGATATTTTTTCTTTTTACTGAATCCGGGAGGCGTATAAATTGTGGCTTTTCTTGTTGATCCAACCGTTTTAGATTCATAAGTAATCGTTTCTACTTTTCCTATCGGAATATTGGTATTGAACTGATCAAAACCAAGTGGCGCCTGTACTATGAAAGGTGATTTTCCCTCAAAGAATTTATATCCCAATAACCAAAGCATTTTATCAGCATAACGTCGTCCTAATTCTCTGTAACCTGCTGCATTAAAATGTAAAAAATCAGCCTCTGCTGTACATCCTTTTGATGAAATGATATACGAATTGGGAATCGTTTTTGGAAGTGTCGCAATAATTTTATTCATGCTGCCACATTTACCGTTCTGGTCTTCATTTACGGTTTCGCCTGAAAGCAACGGCACTTTTTTCGGATCCAGATTCAGGTCTTTTATCAAATTATCGTAGACGATTTTTACCTTTTTTGGCCAAAGTGTATCGCCGGTATTCGATTCGCCCTGATGCAGTAAAATACCTTTAATGACTCCTTTTTTCTGTGCTATTTTTGCCAATTCAACCAATCTTGCATACGGATTCCCATCATATTCTTGTAGTATGCCTTTCATCCAGTCTGGTGCTGTTGCCACATATTGTGCTGTTTTATCTTTGTCAAAAAGTTCAATTTTACAGCCTCCAACCGCTACATTAATAACGCCTACTTTTATATTTTTTGGGAGATTGGCCAGTAGATTTCGTCCAAAATAATCCACTGGTGTTAGTCCGGTACTGCAACGGCACAATGGCGGTATGGCCGTATACCAATTTCCTTTTTCGCGTTTTAGTTCAGGACAATCCACTGCCTGTAAAACCTGAAATCGATCATCGACACCCAATTTATCCTGCGGTTCTATTTTGGCATACCCTTCCATATTTGACTGACCAAAACTCAGATAAACATGAAAATTAGGATCTTGAGAATACCCTTTTTGTGCTATTGAAAAAAGAATCGTAAATGCGAAAAACCTAAGTATTGATTTCATTTTTTAGCTGTATTTTATTGTCAAAAAATTATTTTAATCGAATTCTAAATATGCAAACTGTTATTTAAATAAATTGAGTTCTACTGTTTCTCCCATTTTAGCATAACCTGATTCATTTGGATGCAAAAAATCACCGTCGTGAAGGTTCGATAAAATCGTTTTTGAACCTTCTTCTGCAACCATTGCTTTATCAAAATCAATTATAGCATCAAAGGCTTTACTAGTTCTGATCCATGCGTTTACAATATCTCTTGCTTCTTGTTTGTGAGGAGCATCATAAAATGATTTGGCAAAGGGCAAAATGGTACAGCCGTAGACTTTAATTCCTTTTGCATGTGCTTTGTTGATCATGACTTTATAAGCTTCAATAAGTTCCTGCGCTTTTATTGGTGCATCCTCGGGATTTTTAATTCCTCCAATGTCGTTAATTCCTTCCAGAATTACGAGCCATTTTGTGCCTTTTTGAGACAGTACATCTCTGTCAAAACGATCCAGGGCTGTTGGCCCTAATCCACCTTTAACAACACAATTCCCTCCAATTCCTAAATTCAAAACGCCAATTTTTTCTGTTTTTTTATTAGCAGATAATCGTGCAGATAAAATATCTGTCCATCGATTTTGTTTGTTGGTTCCCGATCCGCGTCCGTCTGTAATGGAATTTCCCAAACAAACGATATTCGCAGCATATTTATCCGCCACAACATCCAATCCCATAATCGAATACCAATGATCTGTTTTTACAGCGCCATCAAAAGCTGCGTTTTGAATTTGATCTCCCTCAAGAATATAAGAAGTGGTTCGTGAACCGGGATGTCCTGATGTTTTTTGCGAAGTATTTCCGTAATGAATCGTAATGGCCAAAAGCTGACCTGGCTGTAATTCAAAATCAAAAGCATCAGAAAACACTTCCTGCTCCGGATTTATTGCTATTCCCGAATTTCCATTAAAACGAAGTTCTTTTTGAGTTTTGGGATCAATCATTGGCGCATTGACAACATTGGCCACGCTAACCGATTTTAAAACCGTTGGCTGATCGCTGAATATATTAGAAAAACGCAGTCTCATACGTTTTCCTCCAATAGAAACCCTAAAAACTTGTCGAAGCGTATTTTCTGAAAGCCCCGGAGCGGGTGGCATATTGTTGGGTTCAACCAACATTTGCGCGCAAGCCCAGGTTCCTACCCAATTCTCTGTTTTTGATTTGCCTTGAGCCATTACCGTTGACTGATGGGACTGACAAACCAAAAGGAAGAGTTGTAAAAACAACAACCATTTAAAATGTTCCTTTTTCATATTTTGTTTTTTATTGCGGTTGAGCATCATTTGAAGCCGTGGCATATAATCCTAGTAATGCTCCTGTAAATCCTCCTGCCAAATTCGTTGAAAGAATATCTCCCGAAACGCTTTCCCCTAATTTTTTAAAATCAGTACCGTTTAAGGCATAACTAAATTCGTAATTATCTCCCGTTGCTTTTACCTGTAATCGTACATTTTTTTTGATTTCTATTTTAGCACTTGCAATTATTTTCGACTGTCCTTTTTCTGTTCTTTCTAATAAAATATAGGTGTCTTTTCCTTTTTTGGTGATGCCAAAAACATAATTAAAACCCTCGTTTTGCAGGCATGTAATTCCTGCCAAATCTTTTTCAGATGCTGGTTTGTACTCTATTGTCGTGGCAAACGAGAAGGTGTTGTGCATTTGTCTGTAAAAAAGTGTCGAAGTAGGTTTCAGTTCTTTTATATTTACTTCGAAAGGATTGATTTGAAGTCCTTTTTTGGTTACCGAAATAAAATTTTCACGTGGGCCTCTGAGTCCGATCCATCTGTAATCTAATTTATCAGAAGTAAAATCTTCGGTAAATGTAAAATTTCCGTTAGGGAAAAATCCAGCTTTGCCAGCTTTATTTTCAGTAACGCCTTTTGGCATTTTTATTTTTGGTTCTAAAGGCACTAATCCGTTTTCAAATACCGGAAAAACACCCGACCAGTCTACCGGAAGCATAAAAGTTTCGCGTCCTGTATTTACTCTGTCTTTCTCATTCGGGCGAATGCCTAAAAATACACCGTAATATTTATTATCTGGTCCAAGAACTAAATCGGCATGTCCAGCCCAATCTACTTTATCTTTTCTGTCCTGAGGAAAATATCTTTGTGTAAGAATCGGGTTGTTTGATGCCGGTTTAAAAGGTCCTTTTGGGCTTTCACTAATAAAAATAACTTCACTGTGATTTCCGCCTGTACCGCCTTCAGCGCACATTAAATAATAATGACCGCCTTTTTTATACAAATGAGGCGCCTCAATCCAGATTGGTTTTTTCGAAAGATCTACTCCGCCATCTACAATAATTTTATCTGTTCCCGGAATAACCTGATCTTTTTCCAGATCGTATTCCCAAACTTTAATAACACGATGTCCCTGATAGAGTTCTTTTCCTTTATTGGGAGCGTCATTATGAACAATGTAACCTTTACCGTTATCATCAAAAAATATAGACGGATCGATTCCGTCAAAACCTAATTTTATTGGGCTTCCCCAGCCTTTCATCGGGTCTTTCGTTTTTACTATTATATTGCCCAGACCTCCTGAAAATGCTGTTACAATCATATAGAACGTATCATTATGCGGATTATAAGTAATGCCAGGAGCGTATACACCCTGGCTGATGCTCGTGTCATGCGGATTGAATTCGGAGACTTTATTTAACACGCCTCCCAGGTCTGTCCAATTCACTAAATCTTTAGAATGGAAAATGGGCACGCCCGGAAACATCGCAAATGAGGAACATGCCATATAATAATCATCACCTTTTCTGGTTATAGCGGGATCCGGATAACATCCCTGAAGAATTGGCGAATAAAATTCATCTGATTTTAATGGATTCTTTTTATAAATATCGTCGTCTCCCTGATAAATAACATTAGAAAAAATAGCTGGCTTTTTACTTTGTTTTTTTACAATAGTGTCATTTGCACCTATTACTTTAAAAGAGAAAAGAAACAATAATGCTAATAAGAAAAATATTTTTTGCGGCTTCATTTGTAATTGTTCATTAATTATTAAAAGCTCTTAAATAACTAAAAAGCACATTTAAGAGACCTGAAAATTGTCACTGAATTCATAATTTAAAAGCCGAGGGAATTATCCCCCGGCTTCAAACTAAAGCAAATTTACAAACCAACTTATAAGCTATTCTGTAAAATTAACACCTATAACTACGGTAAAATTTGCTTCTTTTACCAAGATATTAATATCCTGGATTTTGATAAGCAGCCTTCTCTGCTGCTGACATTTCCATACCATCTATCTGACCCTGAGGTATTGGACGCAAGTAATGATGCGGTTCTATAGTTCTGGTAACGACCTCTGGTGTATGCTGTCCGTAATTTGATCCGCCAATTGTATATTTTCCGGCAATTTCATTCCATTTTTGAGTTCTTACCAAATCGTACCAGCGATATCCTTCTCCGTAATATTCACGCGAACGTTCTGCCAGAATATAATTAATATCAATAATGGCAGGAGTTGCACTTGTTAGTAAAGCGCTATTGTCTGCTGTTTTTGCTACTTTACCATTATTATCCCAACGCCATTTTCCTGCTCTTGCTCTAATTACATTGATAAGATCTCTTGCTGATATAGCACCGGTCGCCCCTTTTACTGCAGCTTCTGCCGCAACAAAATAAAGTTCTGAAAATTTAGCCACTGGATAAGGTCTTGTACTTCCTGCATTTGGCTGTCCTAATCCTCCGGCATTATCAGTACGATATGGTCCTAATTTCCATAAACCCGGATATACTATTCTGTTTATTCCCAATGGAGAAATTACATAATCAGATCTGCCTGGTAAAACTCCGGCGCCCACACCATTATCGCCTGCTCCGGTAGGATATGCAATGGGCGTAGCTGGTTCATCATTAAGAAAAGTTACAATCGCATCGCCTGGTTTTACCGGTAATCCATTGGCATTATATAATGTTGCCACATCAGTTAACCCAGTTCCAAGTAAATTCCAGTTTCCACGGTAAACCGCTGCAAATGTTCCGTCATATCTTGAATCGTTTGTTTTATCTGCAAAAGTTTTGGTAAAGACTTCGATAGGCGGTACCATTCTCACCCACGGACGTCCTAAAAATTGGTCTGCTGCTCTCTGTACGGTCGAAACCGCTGCTCCTGAAGCATTTTTACTTCTTATAGATGTATAATTAAAAGTTCCCATCCAACCTGCAAAATTATCAGGCGAACCACCACTTCCGTAAGTAAGGCTTGCACCGTTATAATATTCGCTTGCCTCTGTATGGTCTGCATAAAGCATTAATTCTTTATTACGATCATTAGATCCTAAATTTACATCATAATAATAAGGCAATAATGCATAAGATCCCGGATTATTAATTCCTTCTAAAGCTACGTTATAGGCTTGTTGAAAATACCATTGTGCATTGTGTCCGTCAGGATCTGTTCTTGGCGTATCAGGATAGGTAGGAATATTGTTTGGATTTTCTAACCACCAGGCATAAGTCAAATAAGCTTTTGATAACATTAAACGAGCCAAAGTTTTGGTTGCCGTACCTGTTAATCTTGGCGCATCAGGAAGTTCGTTTACTGCTGCTACTAAATCCGGAAAAATAGCTTTGGTATATACCTCTGTTACGGTATTTCGTTTTGAAGATCTGGACGGTTTACTATTAAATTTAAGTTCGCCCGCGCCTAAATCTAAAGGAACACCTCCAAAATTCTGTACCAGTAAAAAATAATCAAAAGCCCTGAAAAATTTAGATTCGGCAATTAGACTATTTGCGATACCTACTGCAGCCGCATTTTCGATAATTCCGCTGGCGGTATTGATATCGTTATAGGAATTATTCCATACCACATCGGCTCTGCTTGAGGTGGCATTTATAATTCCAACTCCTGATAAATCATGATCTTTGAAATTTCCGTCGGCTTGCTGACCATATGTATTTTCATCTGTACCAGTCTGAACAGAATTGTAATAATACGCCTGTCCGTATATCCAGCGTAAATGTGCATAATGCGAGGTTAATCCTTGTAAAACTCCCTGTTCTGTTTTAAAATAACCAGGCTCATAAAAATCATGTGGTTTTTCTTCTAAAATATCAGAGCAGCCCGCAAAGGAGAACAAAGCTACTGATCCTATAATTAAATTTTTAAAAATATGTCGTTTCATGGTTCTTCTTGATTAAAATGTTAAATTAAGTCCGAATAAAAAGTTTCTGGTAGAAGGAGTATTGGTTCCAATAACCAAAAACCTGCGTTGGTATGAATTTACTGCCTGATTTTCATCTCCAAAAGAATTTGTTTCAGGATCCATTCCAGACTTTCTGTTATAAGGAGAAAAAAGCACAAAAGGATTTTGAGCTGTAAAATAAAGTCTTAGTTTTTCGATACCTAAATTTCTCATAAATTCCTGATCTAAAGTATATCCAAGTGTTAAGGCTCTGATTTTTACGTAAGAGGCATCAAAATAACCCATTGTTGACATGTATTTTGGGTTGTCACCACTTCTAATTCCTCTTGGATTAGGGAATTCAGCATCTCTGTTTTCCGGTGTCCAGTAATCTACATCCACATTACTTCTTCTTCCATTTAAAAGGTTTAAGTAACTATTACCCCCATAAAGTGTACTGATTAATACACCGCCGCTTTTGAATGCTCCAACAGCAGAAAAATCAAAACCTTTATACGTTAAATTGGTATTGAAACCTCCCTGAAAATCCGGGTCTGTTTCGATTATTTGCCTGTCACTTGCGTTAATGGCGCGTGTTGGTGTACCATCAGGATTAAAATCTCCTGTATATTTAACTTTGATAGATCCTACTACGGTTCCTTGTTGGTTGATACCCGTTGGTCCTGGTTCTAATGTAGACATGTACGGATCGCCTTCCTGCCAGATACCTACTTTTTCGTAATCATAAATAGAATTGATATTATAACCTACAAACCATGAATTTGACTCGTCTCTTTGTGCTCCCGAAGCAAGTTTTACTAACTTGTTTTGATTGGCATATAAATTAAACCCAACGCTCCAGCTCAACCCTTTTGGATTATCAAGGATAACTCCGTTTAAAGCTATTTCATAACCTTTGTTTTCAGTTTCACCAACATTGCCTACATAACTGCTAACTCCTGCTGTTGCCGGAAGATTTACTCTTTGCAGCAAATCTTTTGTATTGGTTTTATAATATTCGATTGTTCCTGACAAGCGATTGTTCAGAAATGCAAAATCCAATCCGTAATTCCATGTGGTTGAATATTCCCATCCTAAATCCGGATTAGGCAATGTTGTAACATATACTCCTGTTGAATTTGTTGTTCCAAAATTATAAGGTCTTGTACTTAAAGCTCCCAAAGTTTGGTAGGGATCTACAGCCTGATTGGATGTTTCTCCGTATCCTGCGCGTAATTTCACTAAATTAACCCATGAAACTTTTTTCATAAAAGATTCATTTGAAAGTGTCCATCCTGCAGAAACAGCGGGATATGTTACCCATTTATTTCCTTTGGCTAATCTTGATGAACCATCTGAACGTATTGTTCCTGAAATAAAATATTTATTATCGTATGAATACATCGCTCTGGCCATATAAGAACTTAATCCCCATTGCGTGTAATCCTGATTGGCAGGGTTTATTACTGCTTCTTCTTCACTCTGTCCTAAGTTGTAAAACTGAAATGCATCTGACGTGATTCCGTTTCTTGACACTTGAGAAGTATTTCCTGTAAACTGCTCATTTGAATATAATCCAACAAAATTTACAGTATGTTTTTCGGCAAAAGTTTTATCGTATGTGATCAAATTTTCGATAAGCCATTGTGTCGATAATGTATTGCTGATCGATGCATTAGAAATAGTAGTAGGATTCACATCAAATACTCCTTGTCCTTCATAATAACCACTATTAGACAAACGTAAATTTAAACCTGTATTCATACGATATTTCAAACCTTCGACTCCCGGTATTTTCACCTCGGCAAAAATATTATTATAAGAACTAAAAGCTCTGGTTTGGTTTACATACGATTCTCCTAAATTATTAATGGATTCTCTGGTGTACACCCAGTTTTCATCTGCTCCCATTCTAACGGTTCTTTTCAGGGATCCATCAGGATTGTAAGGATTGGCTAAGGGAGAAGTACCTAAAACTGTTCCTGTACCTATGTTATCTCCGTTGGTAACAGCATAGTTACTATTGGTATTAAATCCCATACGAAAAGCTCCACCTAACTGCTGATCTAAACCTGCTCTAATACTGTAACGCTCGTATTTCTGGCCAGGCAAAACAGATTCTTCTTTATAATACCCCAAACCTGCATTATAGGCTCCTCGCTCCGTACCTCCGGAAACACTTACGTCATGACTCACCATTTCACCAGCGCCGTAAAGCGACTTCTGCCAGTCTGTATTGGTATCTCTAGATTCATCAATACCATCTGTATACAAAGTAGAATAATCGCGAAGTGCTGCAAATTTGGCACCATCCATCATATCGTATTTACCAAAAACCTGCTTGATACCACTGAATCCGTTATAAGTAAATGTCGCTTTTTGATTTTTACGTCCTTTATTACTTGTAATTAATATTACTCCGTTTGCACCACGCGAACCATAAATTGCTGTTGCCGATGCATCTTTTAAAACGTCTACAGATTTAATATCTACAGGATTTATATCTCCGATAGAACCAGCAAACGGAACTCCGTCTAAAACGATTAATGGGTCATTACTTCCGGTTAAAGATCTGGTACCGCGTATACGAATTTGCATGGCAGCTCCCGGTTTTGTCGAAGTCTGCGTTAGATCTACACCCGCAAGTCTTCCTTGCAGTGCCTGAGTTACGTTGGCAGCCGGTACTTCATTCAATTCGCTTCCTCCAATAGATGCTACAGATCCTGTTACGGCTTCTTTTCTTTGCGTTCCGTATCCAATAACTACTACTTCTTTTAGAATACCCGCATCTTCTTCTAGTTTTACACTCACCTGAGTTTGTCCGTTTAAGGCTATTTCTTTGTTTTTTAAACCTATAAAACTGAAAACAAGAATACCATTAGAAGGCGCATCGATAGAATAAGTACCGTCAAAACCTGTACTTACGCCAGTTTTTGTTCCTTTCAAATTTACATTAGCACCAGGAATTGGACCATTGGCATCTGATACGGTTCCGGTAACTTTTGTCTGTGCACCAGAATGGAGCGACAGCGCAAACATTAAGATCAAAAAATAAAAGCATTTTTGATGCTTCAATTTACTTGTAACAAAAAAGTTAGTCATAAAAATTGATGTTAGATAGTTAAAATTAAATTTTGGTTGAGTTAATAAGTGTATTAGTAACAAATATAAAAAAAACAATTAATACACAATCGGTTGTTTATAATTTTATTTACGAATTACCAAAAAAAAGCTACACTAAAAAACATTCTGTTCAATTTTAATATTAAAAAAATAAATTATCCATATATAAACGATTTTTTTTGAACTAAAATTTAAAAAGTTAACGACGTTATTGGGCATTTATTAAAAAAATCATAAAAGAATACAAAGCTTACTAATTTTAGAATAAATACTATTATTGAAATATAAATACTGTTAAAAAAGCTAAAAATACAACTGGTTGCTTAAGTAATTACATAACAAATATGCGAGTTTCTAAAAAAGAAATCGAAAATTAAACAAAAGAAGCAATCGGTTGTTCCTAGAATACCAAAAACCTCCTTTCAAAATGATATTGAAAGGAGGTTTTTAGCTATTATAATTTATAGTATTTCTCTCTAAAAAATTATAGAATACTCATTACTAAAAGTTTATAGTTTCATCTTTTTAGCGTCTTCGATAAATTGATTCAAACCAATATCTGTCAAAGGATGTTTCAACAATCCTTTAATTGCAGAAAGTGGTCCTGTCATTACATCCGATCCTATTTTTGCACAGTTTACAATATGCATCGTATGTCTGATGGAGGCTGAGAGTATTTGTGTTTGATAATTGTAGTTATCGTAAATCTCTCTGATTTCGGCAATTAAATGCATTCCGTCAGTAGAGATATCGTCCAGCCTTCCTAAAAAAGGTGATACATAAGTCGCTCCGGCTTTTGCAGCCAGCAAAGCTTGCCCTGCCGAAAACACCAAGGTAACATTGGTTTTGATGCCTTTGGAAGAGAAATATTTACAGGCTTTTACACCATCGGCAATCATTGGCAATTTGACCACGATCTGCCGATGCAAAGCAGCAAGTTCCTCACCTTCCCTGATCATTCCTTCAAAATCTGTCGAAATTACTTCTGCCGAAACATCACCATCGACAATAGAACAAATGTCTAAGTAATGTTTTAAAATATTGTCTTTTCCGGTAATGCCTTCTTTAGCCATTAAGGACGGATTTGTCGTAACGCCATCCAGAACACCTAACGCTTGTGCTTCTTTAATATCTTCTAAATTAGCGGTATCAATAAAAAATTTCATAGTTTGTAGTTAAATTTGGTTTAATAGTAAAATGTAGTGAGTAAAAATGTGTATCTCGATTTTATTCTTCAAAAAACATTAATAAAAATAACCTAATCCTTATTTTATTAAATGACTTTGTTTTAAATTTCTGAATTAAAAAATAGCAACTAACCCTAATCTATTCCAGAATTCATATCTTTAAAATTCAATCATAATCTTAATACACATTCTCATAGTTTTGATCTGAAAGAAAAAATAATATCTTGTCTGAAAAGCAACAAAGAGATTAACTTTCTACAGCTATCACATAAAGATACTGTTTTCTTGCTGATCATTTTTCCTCACTAATGTTATTAAGAAGAACCAACAGCTTTAAAAAAACTGTTAGCTCTTTCTTTTTTTTAAATATATTGATTGATAATATTTTCAAACAATTCTTGTTTTCCACTTTGAAGATTTAATTCTCCATTTTCATTTGCGATCGCGTACAAATCTTTCAGGTTTAATTTTCCATCAGCGAAATCTTTTCCTTTTCCTGAATCAAATGAGCTGTATCTTTCTTTTCTCAGTTTTTCGTATGGAGAAGAAGTGATAATTTTGTCAGCTGTCAATAAAGCTCTTGCAAAAGTATCAGCACCACCAATATGAGCAAGGAAAACATCTTCCAAATCTGTTGAATTTCTTCTGATTTTAGCATCAAAATTTACCCCACCACCTTGTAATCCGCCAGCTTTTAAGAATACCAGCATTGCTTCTGTAGTTTCCTGAATGTTGTTTGGGAACTGGTCTGTATCCCAGCCATTTTGGTAATCACCTCTGTTAGCATCGATACTTCCTAACATTCCAGCTTTTGCAGCTACTTCTAGCTCATGCTGAAATGTGTGTTGTGCCAATGTTGCATGGTTTACTTCGATATTGATTTTGAAATCTTTATCTAAACCATACTCTTTTAAGAATCCAATAGCAGTTGCCGAGTCAAAATCATATTGATGTTTCGATGGTTCCATTGGTTTAGGCTCGATAAAGAAAGTTCCTTTAAAACCTTGTGATCTTGCATAATCTCTTGACATTGTCAGGAATTGCGCCATGTGATCCAGTTCTCTTCCCATATCGGTATTCAATAAAGACATATAACCTTCACGTCCGCCCCAGAAAACATAGTTTTCACCCTCTAAAGCAATCGTTGCATCCAAAGCCAGTTTTACCTGACCTCCGGCTCTTGCTACCACGTTAAAATCCGGGTTTGTTGCCGCGCCGTTCATAAATCTTGGATTCGAGAAACAGTTTGAAGTTCCCCAAAGCAATTTAATTCCAGATTCTGCTTTTTTCTGTTTAAGATATTCTGTAATTGTTGCCAAACGTCTTTCAGATTCGGCAAATGTTGGCCCCTCAGCAACTAAATCATAATCGTGAAAACAGAAATAATCAAAGCCCATTTTGCTGATGAATTCAAACGCAGCATCGGCTTTATCTTTCGCTGCCTGAATAGGGTCTGATGACTGATCCCATGCAAAATTTTGTGTTCCCGGTCCAAAAGGATCACTTCCTTGTCCGCAGAAGGTATGCCAGTATGCAATGGCAAATCTAAAATGTTCGCGCATTGTTTTTCCCGCTACAAGCTGATCCGGATTGTAGTATTTAAATGCTAATGGATTATCTGAATCTTTTCCTTCAAATTTAATTTGACCAATACCTTTGTAGTATTCTTTATTGCCTAAAACTATCATTTTTTTTATTTTTTATGTGTTAATATAAATTCTAATTCTTGTTTCCATTTTTGATAAGCCTTCTTGTAGGGTTCCGCATTTTTTAATGGCAAAAAGGTCATAACGTGATCGTTGGTTGTAATGCTTGAACCAAATTTATTGTAATCACCATCTTTTAAACCTACCGCTCTTGCTGCTCCTACGGCTCCTGTTGTATTATAAATTTCGATCTCGTGTCCAATTAACGTTGCGACGGTATTGGAAAAAATCTCTGAACGAAATAAATTATCATTTCCGGCCCTAATCACATTTATTGTCGCGTTATCTTCTTTTAGACATTCCATCCCGTACACAAAGGAAAAAGCAATTCCCTCTAAGGCAGCTCTGAACAAATGTGCATTATTGTGAATATTCAAATTCAGGTTCAAAAAGTGTGTTCCGATGTTTTTGTTGTTGAACATACGCTCGACACCATTCCCAAAGGGCATCACTACTACCCCTTCTGAACCAACGTCAATTTTAGATGCTTTTCGGTTCATCGATTCATAGGTTTCATCGCCCATATTGTTTCGCAGCCAGCGGTACTGAATTCCGGCTCCATTGATGTTTAATAATTTACCAATTCTTGGCGTTTCTAATTCGTAATTTACGTGCACAAAATTGTTGACTCTTGTACTTTTTCCAGAATTCATTTCGCCAACCGCATAAAAAACTCCTGATGTGCCGCCAGTTGCAGCCACTTCGCCCGGATTTAATACATTTAGTGACAAGGCATTATTGGGCTGATCTCCCGCTCTGTAAACCACCGGGATACCTATAGGAAGTCCTGATTCTTTCGCGCCTTTTTCGTTTAAAACGCCCTGATTGGTAAAATTCTCTACAATATCCGGCGTTAAGGACTGATCGATTCCGTAATAATCCAACAACCAATTGGCTACTTTGTTTTCTTTATAATCCCAGAGCATTCCTTCAGACAAACCGTTTTTTGTAGTTCTAATCTCTCCGGTCAATTTATAAGCGATATAATCTCCCGGTAGCATGTATTTGTAAACCTGATTGTAAATTTCGGATTCATTTTCCTTTACCCATTTTAGTTTGGAGGCGGTAAAATTTCCCGGGGAATTCAGCAAATGTTCCATACATTTTTCTTGTCCGATCTCCGAGAAAGCAGTATTGCCAATTTCAACCGCACGGCTGTCACACCATATGATCGCATTACGCAGTGGATTGCATTGTTTATCTACAATAACCAATCCGTGCATTTGATAAGAAATACCAATTCCCTGAATTTTAGACGCTTCTATATTGGCTTCCCGAATCGCTCTTTTGGTTGCCACACAGATATGCTGCCACCAAATTTCAGGATCCTGTTCTGCCCAATCGGGATGCAATGCCACAATTTCCATTTCGTTTTGCGGTTCGTGCAAAACGATTATTTTTTTTCCTGTTTCGGCTTCTGTCAAGGCAACCTTGACTGAAGAACTTCCGATATCATACCCTATATAATACATAATTTATAATGATTCTCTTAAAATTAAACTTGTTGGCACATAATACTGAACCACCTGATCGTTTGTGATAAATCCTGCCGCTTTTGTTCCTAATTCCTTGAAATCAGTCGAAACAACTGAGATCCCCTTGTATATAAATTTCTTCATAGGCGTTTCGTTGTAAGACAAAAAACCAACATCTGCTCCGGGTTCTAGATCTTTCTCTTTGCATTGTTCTAAAAAGTGCCCTAAAATGCGATCACTCACACTGACATAAGCAATTCCTTTTTCGATGCTGAACTTTTTTGCATCTGTAATAACCTTGTATTCAAAATTAAAATCGGCACAAAACTTCTTAAAAAACTCCAATGTCTCTTTTGGGTGATTGGTATAATCCGGATAAATAAACTGTATGTTTTTATACTTTTTAAACAAATCAACGGCCTGTTCCAACGCCTTATAAAATGCTTTGCCAAAATCCTGAAAAACATAATTATTATTCTTTTTTGTATGAATGTTCCAATCGATCAGCAACAACTTTTCATTGGCAATCACATCCAAGGTTGTCGAGACCTCTTTATGGTCAAAATTCATCACCACATATTTATAATACTTTCCAACGCTATTATTGATAATGGTTTTAAAAACATCAATATTATAATGATGAAACTGCACATCTGTAATCACATTATCTCCCAAATTGTTTACAAACGAATGGTACAAAACCTCTTTATATGCCTTAAAAGTATCCAGTACCAAAAGTACTTTTCTGGTTTCGCCCAAGACATAATAGCCTTTATTGGGTACAGAATCAATGCTGTTTTGATCTTTTAAAATAGAATATGCCTTAAAGACCGTATCTCTGGACAACTGATTTGTTTTGCAAATACTATTCACTGAGGGAAGCAAATCTCCCTTTTGCAAAATATTCTCTGCTATCGCATTATTGATTCCGTTGACCATTTGCTGGTATTTTGGAATATCACTTTCGTGATTTATTGTAAAGACAAATTTTTCTATACTTTCGTTTATCATACTGTTCTGTTCTGGTATGCTAATATAGGCAAATGTATTCACAAGAAAACTATTATTTTTTATATTTATTAAACAATTATAAAAACATTCCCACATTAATTTTACCCATCAAAAGACTTGGTAATAATAAATTTAAAAATTAAAATTAAGTTCTCTTTGCGATAGCATTTCCTGCTGTTTTAAATTGATTCTGTAAAGTTTAGCAGCCCTGTGCGAAACAGCCTCTTCTTTTTCATTTGAATCGTGCACTAAATCCATTTGCAATATCTTTCTTCGAAAATTAGATTTATTGATCTCGATTCCGAGGATTTCTTCATAAAGGTGAATGACTTGTAATAAAGTAAATTTCTCGGGCAACAAATTAAATCCAATGGCACTTTTGCAAATATTCTTTCGTAATTCTTTCAGACTATAATCCAGAATTGCTTTATGCTTATCGTTTAAACCTTTAATTTCGTTAATACCAATCCATACCACATTTGGATTGAAAATATCATTTTCTATATCCTCGATATCTTTTTTTACCATCGCATAATACCCTATCGAAATATCTTCCTGAGAGGATGATGGAGATGGACAGCCAAAAGCTTTCAATTGTTCCAGAAAAGAATTATCAACGCCAATGTATTTTTTTAAAATATTCTGAGCAGTACCTGATATTGTTTCCCCTTCTTTTATGTAATCATTAGCGAGTTCAAATTTTAAATTTCCCTGATTGTCCTTGTGTTTGACCAATAAAACTTTCAGACTTTCACCTTCAAAATTAAAGATCACACAATCAATTTCTATTCTCTTTGAATGATATTGACTGGTAGCATTTTTTCCTTTCTCATCTCCCCTTTCCATAGAAAATAAAATTTTAGCGCATTACTATTATTTTCACCATAAACCGAAATCTTAATCCACCATTCTCCTTATGCCATAAGGATCTATAGTTACAATTGTACCATCTTCGAGATAATCAATTTTGGTCATTTTCATACTTCTTAAATGCGTTACTCCTTTTGACAAACTCGAATCGTGGTAAAATAAATACCAATCGTTATCGACTTTACAAATAGAATGATGTGAAGTCCAGCCTATAACAGGATTCAAAATTCTTCCCTGATACGTAAAAGGCCCATACGGATTATCTCCTATGGCATAACAGATAAAATGAGTATCTCCGGTAGAATACGAAAAATAATATTTGTTATTGTATTTGTGTACCCACGAAGCTTCGAAAAAACGACGATTATTGTCATTGGCCGCTAAAACCTCTCCGTTTTTATCTACTATTTTGATTTCTTTGGGCTCTTCTGCAAATTCCAACATATCATCTCTTAAAAGGGCTACAATAGGGCCTAAAGCGGCTTCGTTGCCCGTTGGCTCTTCATGATCAGGATCGTATTTATTATTTCTGTATTTTTGAAGCTGTCCGCCCCAAATTCCGCCAAAATAAATATAATGTTTACCATCTTCGTCCTCAAAAACGGCCGGATCAATACTATAACTTGCTTTAATAGCATCAGGTTCTGGCAAAAAAGGTCCAACTGGAGAATCGCTTACAGCTACGCCAATCTGGAAAATTCCGTTAGCACGTTTAGCCGGGAAATACAAATAATATTTTCCGTTTTTACAGGCTGCATCAGGCGCCCACATTTGCTTTTCTGCCCATGCAACCTCACTTACGTGCAATGCAACACCATTATCTACCACTTCTGATTGAATGTTTTCCATTGAAAAAACATGATAATCTTCCATACCAAAATGATCTCCATTATCATTGAATGGGATTCCGGCATCAACATCATGGGAAGGATAAATATAAATCTTACCGTTGAATACATGCGCTGATGGATCAGCCGTGTAGATGTGCGAAACTAAAGGTTTCGAAATGGCTAATTTATTAATTTGTTCAAAATTAATTTCTTCAATACTATCTTCAGGCATAGTCGTTTTTATGTTTATTTTAAATAATTAAGCTCTTCTTTGTTTTAGGTCAGTTTCTATCTGTGTTTCCATTTTCTTATTGATTTTATAAAAAAACAACAAGGCAACTCCAACCAAAAATGGAATAGCAGGAAAAATACTCACCAATAATTTTATTCCGTTTATAGCCGTATCTGTTTGCGATGCGGAGTTTGGCACATAATGAAAATATCCTAAAAATAAAGTCGTTAAGGCTCCCCCTATGCTCAAACCCGCTTTTAAACCCACCATCATGGCCGAAAATATAATAGCCGTTGCACGACGATTGTTGAGCCATTCTGAGTAATCAGCAACATCTGCGATCATTGCCCAAAGAATTGGAATTGTAATCCCGTAAAAAAATCCGTGCAGGATTTGGGAGAAAAACATCAAACTGATAGATTGTGGCGGAAAGAAATAAAATGCAAGGACAAATAGGGTCGAAATAAATAAAAACAATCTGAATACATTTCGCTTTCCGTATTTATCCGCAAGATTTTTAGACAATGTAATGCCGACAATCATAAAGATAATACCACCAGCATTAAACAATCCAAATCCCGCCGACACAGGATCGTTTCCAAAATAATTTAATCCCAGATTGGACAACACCTCTAAAATGGGCTGAATAAAAAGGGCCAACTGTTCTTTATTGACATAGTTTTCAAAATAGTACACATATGAACCTCCTTTCATTGCCAGGGTTATAAAAACCAAGGTCGTAAGTGCTAGCATGATCAGCCAGGGCGTATTTTTCTTTAAATCGTTTAAATCTTCTTTAATACTTGATTTTTGTTCCGGCTTTGGAATAATACGCTCCTTAGTTGTTAAAAATGTGATCAACAACATGATCGTACCTATTATAGCCAGTACTGTCATCACTTTTTCGATACCCACAGCTTTATCTCCGTTTCCGGCACTTTTAATAATACCAAGCATGAAAACCTGAACAAAAAACTGTGCAAACATAACTGCCACAAAACGATACGAGGACATACTATTTCTCTCACGCATATCACCTGTTATTACTCCGCTTAAAGCAGAATAAGGTAAATTGTTACCTGCATAAAAAAGCAGTAACAAAGTGTAGGTTACTATGGCATATATTACTTTTCCGTGATAAGAAAAATCAGGAGTTGTAAAAGCCAATAGCGCAATAAAACCCAGAGGGATTGCAGTAATTAAAATCCAGGGTCTGAACTTGCCCCATTTTGTACTGGTTCTGTCTGCCAAAACACCAATGATAGGATTAAAAATAAAGGCTGCAATTAAACCCACCACCAGCATTATTATTGAAGAATCTCTTGGCGATAATCCGTAGATATCCGTATAGAAATAAGCCAAATAGGTCATCAGGGTCTGGAAAACTAAATTTGCTGCCAGGTCGCCTAAACTGTATCCTATTTTTTCCTTTATAGATAATTTTTGAGAAATGTAATTCATTATTGGTTTGTGGTTATTTTGGTTAATTCAAAAATCAAAAACAGCTTTTGATTTTATAATAATAAGAATTTATTTTATCATTTTTCTGGTTCGTTTTATTTGAATCTAATATTTAAAAACAAGTTATTTTACTTCAAACAATCGGTTGTGTAAAATTAGATAAAAAAACATATTATGCAAATTTAATATGTTTAATTATTACAATAATATCAAAAACAACCGATTGTAAAATAATTCATAAAAAACAAGTCTTTTTGACCTCTAAAATTATTTTTTTGTTTCTTTTAATTCCAGAACACTATTGTACGCTTTTTTAGGTTGCAGCTTTGTATCAAACAATAATGGATAATTTGTACGTCCTTTTATAGGCCAGTCATTCAACCAGGACTGTCCGTCATGAACTCCCCAAAATGTCACACGGCTGATTTTATCTTTATGCTTTAAGAATATCTTGAAGATTGAAGCATAACGATCTGCAAGTTTTACCTGAATAGAATCTGGAAGTTTTTCCGGATAAGGATTCATTTTTGCACTTCCTTCAAAATTCTGATTGACATCTGCTCCTTTTAAATCCCACGGATTGGGAAGCACTGTAATATCAAGTTCAGTAATCGCTACTTTAATACCAAGGGCAGAATAGGCCAGAATACTTTTTTCGATTTCATCTAAAGAAGGACTCGCCAGCCTCCAATGTCCCTGAATACCAACGCCGTCAATTTTTCCACCCGCTGCTTTTATTTTTTTTATCAACTTAATTGCTCCCTCTCTTTTGGCCGGTTCTTCTATATTATAATCATTATAATATAAATCTACTTTGGGATCGGCAGCAGCAGCTAGTTTAAAAGCGTCAACAAGATATCTCTCTCCAAGTGTACTCAAAAAAACAGACTTTCTCAAAGTACCATCTTCGTTTAAAGCTTCGTTGACAACATCCCATGAATTGATTCTTCCTTTATATTTAGAAACAATTGTTGTAATATGATCTTTCATGAAAGCTTTCATCTCTGTGCTGTCTTTAATTTTTTCCATCCAGGGAGCCAACTGACTATGCCAGATCAGAGTGTGACCATGAATAAACATTTTGTTTTTTTCACCATAGGCCACAAATTTATCTGTTAAGGCAAAGTCGTATTTATTGGGAAAAGGATGTACAAACATCGACTTCATACTATTTTCTGCTGTTATAGCATTAAACTCTTTTTTGACCAATGAATCTACTTTGGCATCTTTTTCCTCGATTTGATCTGCACTCAAAGCTGTCCCGATGTAAAAATCATCTTTATAGCTATCCTTTAAAGAGATTGTTTCTACTTCTTGCTTTTTCGCATTACAACTGCTTAATAGTATTAGAGATACCAGTAGTAAATAATAATAATTAATAAATTTCATTTGTATGGTTTTAGGTTAATAGTTCAATTTTATTTATTTGGCTGGCAATTGGCTTAATTTATAAGCAATTCCCATTTCTAAACCTCTTAACTCAGCAAGACCTTTTAATCTTCCCGACAGAGAATATCCCGGATAAGTTTCTTTTGTTTGATCAACCGAATGCAGGAAACCATGATCCGGACGCATAGGCAAACTCACTTTTGTCTTGTTCATTAACAAAAGAAGTTTCTCTACAATGACTTCCATTTTAGTATCACCTTTTAAATGCTCTGATTCTCTAAAAATGGTTTCGCTCTCGCGCAAGGTATTTCTAAGATGTAAAAAGTGAATACGATCTCCATAATCGTCTATAATTTTCTCGAGATTATTCTCAGGATTCGCTCCTAAAGAACCGGAACAATAACACAAGCCATTTAAATTGAATGGAATTGCTTCAAAAATTGCTTTAAGGTCATCTTGGGTAGAAACTATTCTGGGTAAACCTAACACCGAAAATGGCGGATCATCGGGATGAATGGCTAATTTGACACCATATTCTGAAGCAGTCGGAGCTATTTCTGATAAAAAGTGAATGAGGTTTTCTCTTAGTTTATTATTATCAATATCAGCATAATGATCCAGCAATGAAAGGATTTGCTCTGCTGTAAAATTGATTTTACTTCCCGGCAATCCCAGCAATACATTCTTAAAAAGTAAGGCCTTCTCAGCTTCTGAAAGCTGATCACCAAATTTCAGTGCATTTTCTTTCTCCCTCTCAGTGTAGTTGCTTTGGGCATTTGGTCTTTTTAAAAGAAAAACATCAAAATAAGTAAAAGCATCCTGATTGTATAACAAGGCTTTGCTTCCATCTTCATTGATAAAATTATGATCTGTGCGAACCCAGTCTAAAATAGGCATAAAATTATAGGTGATGATTTTAATACCGCAATCCGAGAGGTTTTTGATACTCGTTTTATAATTTTCAATAAACTGAACGTAATTTCCACTTGCTCTTTTTATTTCTTCATGAACCGGCAAACTCTCCACCACCGTCCATTCTAAACCTGCATCTCTAATTATCTGTTGTCTTTCCAGAATGTCAGCTACCTCCCAAACCTCTCCAACGGGAATTTGGTGCAAAGCAGTTACGATTGCAGTTGCTCCTGCTTGTTTAATATCAATCAGACTTACATTGTCGCTGGGTCCAAACCAACGCATCGTTTGTTGCATTTTGATCATAATAATTGTAATTTAAAATCCAATACTATTGCCCCCATCAACAGGCAAAACAGTTCCTGTTGTAAATTTAGATTCACTTGATGCAAAGTAAAAAACCGCATCAGCAATATCAGATGGTTCGCCTAAAATCCCCATTGGCGTTCTGCCCAATACTTTATTTTTTCGCTCAGGATCACTGTCTAAAGCTTTTGCTGACATTTTTGTTTTTATAAAACCCGGAGCCACACAATTTACACGAATTCCAAACGGAGCCAATTCTACCGCCATTGCTCTTGTCATAGACTCAATTGCACCTTTGCTGGCCGAATACGCAATTACTTTTGGAATTCCGTATTGTGAAGCCATTGAACTTATGTTTATGATATTTCCCCCTTGGTTTTCTTTCATGTTTCTCACCACAGCTTTACTCACTGCAAAAACACTCAAAAGATTGGTATGGATTATCGATAGAAAATCTTCATCCGTTACATCCAGAAATTCTTTTTTCAGATTGATTCCGGCATTGTTTACCAAAATATCAATCGGATTATTTTTAGTTATGTTGTCAATCATTGCCGGAATTCCGGCGATATCATTTAAATCGTATAAAACCGCAATAGCATTCTCGCCAATTTCCGCGCAAGCTTCTTGTGTTTTTTCTTTTGATCTTCCAATGATATAGGTTTTGATTCCATTATCACATAATTTCTTTGCAGTTGCAAAACCTAAACCTGAATTTCCTCCCGTTACAATGGCTGTTTTTGTACTCATTTTATTTTATTATTATATAATTAATTTCCTGGTGCGAACGGAAATTTTAATGATTTGAAATATTCTAATGTATGTGTTGATTTCTCTACTCCTGCCGGTAATTCCTGACCCGAATATTGCTGAAAATAAAGCAAACACGCATCACGCCACCATTTTGCTTCCTTATACTGAATTTCCAGTAACATTTGCACTTCCTTAAAACGTTCGCTGTCAACATATTTTTCGGTTTTATTCCAGATATTTTGCATTTCCTGGACCTGATTTACACCTTGCTGATATTTTAAAGCCAGACCATTCCAAAGTGTTTGACCATTTTTCAGTTTATAATCCCACGATACATGATGAAACCATAATAAATCTACTTCAGGACAAGTCTGGAGATTATCAAAAATCTTTTCCTGTTCCGGTGCATATTGAGCCGTGGCATTAGTCCCTGTTTTTGATCGGTCGAAACCTATTCCGTTTTTATCTGCTTTATGATAATACGTTGGATTCCATTCCGGTCTGGATAAATTAGAAACCCAGGGTCCCGGACCATAATGATGCCCTGTATCCATAATATGATGCAAACCAAGTGGTGTCATATAATTTACAACCGCTTCTCTTGATGTGATCATCATTTCTTTAATTGGTTTGATGAAATTTTCATTGTTCGAAAAAGTACCTCTCAGCCATTCATCAGCAATTATTTCTGAATCTAGATAGGGATCCCAGGCCAATCTCCCAAAGCCGTACCAGTTTGCCTGCGCAAAAGGATGACCCGTCCAGTTTAAATCGTTTCCTATATTTGAAACTCCTGCAATTCCAGTCAGCTTTTGTGGGCTCAAAGAACCATCAATAACTTTGGCAACCGTCGCCCCTTTACCCTTTTGGTAGGTATCTGATGCTAAAACTTCCTGAAATAATTTTGGCAGGTAAACCAGATGTGTACTAAAACCCAAATATTCCTGAGTAATCTGAAATTCCATCATCAAAGGCGTTTTGGGCATGGCGCCAAACAAAGGATGAAAAGGTTCTCTGGGCTGAAAATCTATCGCCCCATTTTTTACCTGAACAATTACATTGTTTTTAAATTTCCCGTCATAGGGCTGAAATTCAGCGTAAGCCTGTTTTGCCCGATCATTGGCATCGTGTTCAGAATATACAAATGCTCTCCACATAATTACGCCGCCAAAAGGCGCTACAGCATCGGCCAGCATATTGGCACCGTCAACATGATCTCTTGCGTAATTTTGAGGTCCGGGTTGTCCCTCAGAATTTGCTTTGACCAAAAATCCTCCAAAATCCGGAATTCTTTTATAGATCTCTTTTGCTTTATCTTTCCACCAATTTGCCACTGCAGCATCTTTTGGATCTGCTGTTTTTAAACCTCCAATTTCAATTGGCGCCGAAAAACGGGCTGTTAAATACACCTTGATTCCATAAGGACGAAACACATTGGCCAAGGCTTCCACTTTTTCTAAATATTCTGGAGTCAGGATCAAAGCATTCGCATTTACATTGGTCAAAACTGTTCCGTTAATTCCTATTGAAGCATTTGCTCTGGCATAATCAATATAACGCTGATCGATAAAATCAGGCAATTTTTGCCAGTTCCATAAAGAGAAACCAGCATAACCGCGCTCGACAGTTCGATCTAGATTATCCCAATGATTTAATACCCTGAGGTTTATTTTGGGAGAATCAACAATGTTTAAATTTTTGATTGATCTCTGAGTTTGCATTAATTTTAAAAAACTATAGACACCATATAAAACCCCAACATCATTTTTTCCGGTAATGACAATTTGTTTTTTATTTTTTAATGACATGGATTTAATGATAAAACCTTCGTTGTTTATGTTCTGGAAATCTGATTCAAGTACTTTTTGCAAGTCTAAATTTAAAGCAGTTTGAGAACCTACAATTAAATTATTCTCTCCTTTGATTACTGACCCAATTTCAGGTTTATTTCCCAACATATTCGATATTCCCGTTTCTAATTCGGCTAAGGAAATTCTAGCCGTTTGAGAACCTCCCAAAGAAACAATTCCCTGAAGATTGTTTTTGTATTCTGAAGCCATTACAGCATTTTGTATCTTATCATATTGAAGCCATAATTTATAATCCTTTTGTGCTGACGCGCTCCAGGTAACTATAATAAATAATGCTAATAATCTAAAAAAAGTCTTTTTTATACAGCTCATTTAATTTTATCTTTTTTTGCCTTTAATTTTAAACATAAATTACTTATTGCCATTTAAAACAAACCTATCAGCAGAAAAAATGCTAAAAAAATATGTTATTAAAAATATTACAAATATCGCAATCGGTTGTGCTAAAATACAAAAAATAAGCAATAAAAAAATAAAAAAGTATTTTACTTCCTGCTTGGGTCTATTTAATCAGCTTTAAATATTTAGATCATTAGACTATTTTATATAAAAAAAACCTGCTAACATAAAATTATATTAACAGGTCTTATTTAAATTTAAAAATATTGCTTAAATCTTCCTTGAGGACTCACGAATTAGTACTTGCGTATTCAAAAAAGTAATTTCTTTTGCATCCTCTTCTTTAGCCGATTTTAGATTTTTAATAATTAACTCGGCAGCAGCTTTCCCCATTTTCTCGGCAGGATGGGTTATGGTCGAAATGTTAGGTTCAATTATTTCTGAGATTGGATCGTTATTAAATCCTATAACTGCAAACTCTTCAGGTACTTTAATACCTCTTTTTTTGGCAGTCTGAACAGCACTTACCGCCAGGATATCTCCAGGAGCAAATAGGCCGTCTGGCGCTTCTTTGAGATCAAATAAATAATTACAGGCCTTTACACCTTCTTCATAAGTCATTTGTTTTAGACTTATGATTAAGTTCTCATCAACAGGCAAATCATGCTCTAACAAAGCATCAATATAACCTCTTTTCCTTTCATTATAAAGGGTACCAAATTCTGACCCGGCAGTTAAGTGGGCTATCCTCTTGCATCCTTGTTCTATTAAATGTTTAGTCGCCTTGTAACCCGCCAGGTGATTATTAATTACAACTCTAAAAGTGTCATAATCTCTGGGAACCCTGTCAACAAATACAAGGGGAATATTATTATTTGAAAACTGCTTGAAATGAGAAGTATCTTTTGTCTCCATTGCCAGAGAGCAAATAACCCCGCTTACGCGGTTACTATATAATGATTTAGCCAAATCTACTTCTACCTCATAAGAGTCATGCGACTGCATAATAATCACTGAATATTCTGATTTACGGGCCGCAATCTCAATACCACTGATTAGAGAGGATAAAAAAGGCTGGGTAACTGTTGGAATTAAAATACCGATAGTTCTAGACTTATTACCACGCAAACCAGCCGCTAAAGTATTAGGAACAAACCCCATTTCCCTGGCAGTCTGCTTTACTTTTTTTATTGTCTTATCACTTAGACTATGGTGATCTTTTAAAGCTCTTGAAATTGTTGATGTAGCAAGATTCAATTTCTTGGCAATATCATAAATCGTTACATGCTTGTGCTCTTCCATAAATTAAAATACTATAAGGAGTAAATGTAATTATTTTAGCGACACAATAGAAGATTCTTTAAAAATTAAGCCTGTTGAATCACTTACAATAAAATCTTTTGATGCACGAGATCTTCTTTAATTATTTTTGAAACTTTATTTTTTACTTTCAAAAAAATAGTATTTCTTTACACAATCGGTTGTTTTTAAATTATAGAAAAAAATCAAATTCAGCACTTTAATAATCAATAAAAGACAAAGCTAATGGGACCAAAAAAATTTACTTACATAATCGCCCTGATCATAACTTCTTATTGTTATGGACAAGAAAAAACAGAAAAATTTTCATTTCAGAATCCTGAATTAACTTTTGAAGAACGGGTAAATGATCTTGTAAAACATTTGACACTAGAGGAAAAGGTATCCCAGATGCTGAATTCTTCTCCTGCAATTTCAAGACTGGGAATACCGGCTTATGACTGGTGGAATGAAACATTACATGGTGTAGCACGAACTCCTTTTAAAACCACGGTTTATCCTCAGGCAATTGCGATGGCTGCAACATTCGATAAAAATTCTCTTTATAAAATGGCTGATTATTCAGCCCTGGAGGGAAGAGCAATCTACAACAAGGCCGTTAAGCTAAATCGAACCAACGAGCGCTACCTTGGATTAACCTACTGGACACCCAACATTAATATTTTTCGTGACCCACGCTGGGGACGCGGACAGGAAACCTACGGTGAGGATCCTTATTTGACAAGTGTTTTAGGTGATTCATTTGTTAAGGGGCTTCAGGGAGATGATCCTAAATACTTAAAAGCTGCCGCTTGTGCAAAACACTATGCCGTACATAGCGGACCTGAATCTTTGCGCCACACTTTTGATATTGATGTGACTCCTTATGAACTCTGGGATACCTATCTTCCTGCCTTTAAAAAATTAGTAACCGATTCTAAAGTAGCTGGGGTTATGTGTGCTTATAATGCTTTTAGAACGCAGCCTTGTTGTGCCAGTGACATCCTTATGACAGATATTCTTCGTAACCAATGGAAGTTTGAGGGCTATGTAACCTCAGACTGCTGGGCAATTGACGACTTTTTTAAGAATCATAAAACGCATCCCGATGCAGAATCAGCTTCAGCAGATGCTGTTTTTCATGGTACCGATATTGACTGCGGCACAGATGCTTATAAAGCGCTGGTGCAGGCTGTAAAAAAGGGAAAAATCAGCGAGAACCAAATTGATATTTCTGTAAAACGTCTTTTTATGATACGTTTCAGACTTGGAATGTTTGATCCTGCTTCAATGGTAAAATATGCCCAAACTCCTGATTCTGTTCTGGAAAGCAAAGAGCATAGCAATCATGCCTTAAAAATGGCCAGTCAATCAATGGTTTTACTTAAAAATGAAAAAAATACACTGCCACTGAGTAAAAATTTAAAAAAGATTGTGGTTTTGGGCCCTAATGCAGATAATTCAATTTCTATTTTAGGAAACTACAACGGAACTCCAAGTAAATTGACAACTGTTTTGCAAGGGATTAAAGAAAAGCTGGGTAAAAATACAGAAGTGGTTTATGAAAAAGCGGTTAATTTTACTAATGACACTTTATTAGTATACAAGGATCTTAAAAATCAATATTCATACGAAGGCAAGCAGGGTTTTAAAGCACAATATTATGACAATGTGGATTTGTCTGGAAAGCCAGCCGCAGTGAGAACAGAATCAGAAATTAATAACTTATGGCAGGAAGGTGAAACTGTTGTTAATAATATTAAAGCAAACCATTTTTCTGCCCGTTATACCACTGATTTTAAGGCTAACGAGGATGGCTCTGTTACTTTTGAACTCAATGCTGATGACGGGTATCGCTTTTTAATTGATGGAAAAGAAGTAATAAACGCATGGGATAAAAACAGATGGGGAGAAAAAACATTTAAATTAATGACCAAAAGGGATGTAGTTTATCATTTAGTTTTAGAATACTGGCAGGGAGAAGGAAAAGCAAACGTAGCGTTAAATACCGGAAATTTTGAAAAAACTGATTTTACAAAATTGGCAGATCGAAATAAAGATGCAGACGCCTTTATTTACGTTGGGGGAATATCTCCGCAGCTTGAAGGAGAAGAAATGCCTGTTAACTTTCCCGGATTCTCAGGAGGCGACCGCACCTCTATCCTGCTCCCGGAAGTACAAACCCGATTGATGCAAGGGCTAAAAACCTCCGGAAAACCAGTTGTTTTTGTTATGATGACCGGAAGCGCAATTGCTATTCCGTGGGAAGCAGAAAATATTCCTGCAATCCTTAACGCATGGTATGGAGGTCAGGCAGCAGGAACTGCGGTAGCCAATATTCTTTTTGGAGATTATAATCCCGCGGGAAGATTGCCTGTAACATTTTACAAAAGCGATTCAGACCTATCGGCTTTTGTTGATTACAGCATGGATAATAAAACGTATCGTTATTTCAAAGGAAGTCCTCTTTACGGCTTCGGATATGGTTTGAGCTATACTTCTTTTAAATACGATCAATTGAATATTTCTTCAAAAATAAAAAACAATGAAAGCCTTTCAGTCTCTGTAAGAATTACCAATACTGGCAAAAGTGAAGGCGAAGAAGTTGCCCAATTGTATCTATTAAATCAGAATTCAGCTGTAAAGACATCAATTAAAACTTTAAAAGGATTTGAAAGGTTTAATTTAAAATCAGGCGAAAGTAAAACAATCACCTTTAATCTTTCTCCTGAAGATCTGTCTTATGTTACATCCGAAGGAAACTTAAAACAATACGAAGGAAAAATTAAACTTGCAATTGGAGGGGCACAGCCAGATGAAAAAAATGAAATAAAAAGTAATATCGTTTCTAAAACAATTCTGATAGAGAAATGATAATGCTAACCTGAATTAAAAACACAAAGTAAATGAGTAAATTACTAAAAATAAAACCGGGATAAATCTTTTTCAAATAAAATCAGAAAAATTATGAGCATCATTAACAACTACGACAATTTCTTTCTGCCTGTCGAGAATCTTGACACGGCCAAAGAGTTCTATAAAAACAAGCTTGGGCTTGGAATAAAGTTTGACTTTACAGATAAAGGTATGACTGCTTTTAAAGTTGGCAGTAATGAACCTGCAATTATTGTGAGCACCATTGAAAATGCAAAACCTGCAATTTGGTTCACAGTCGATAATGTTCAGGAAGCTTACCAAGACCTAAAACAAAAAGCAGTTATTTTTTTAAGTGAACCCTTCGAGATTATGACGGGCCTTTGTGTTGAGTTCACAGACCCGTTTGGAAATAAATTGGGATTGACAGACTATTGTAAAATGCCAAAGTTGAATATTCAACCTTAATTTCCAATAAAAGGTAACACAAAATATTAGGACAAACATTTAAATATTGAACAATGAAAAAGATAAGTTTCATGTTATTTATTGGATTAATTCCTGTGATTGTCTTTAGCCAAAAAATTACAAAAGTGTGGGAGTCAGATTCCCTGTTTCTCAAACCAGAGTCGGCACTTTATGATCCTTCGAGGAAAATTATTTATATCTCAAATATAAACGGTGAATACCTGGCCAAAGATGGAAATGGATTTATTTCAAAAATTAAAACAAATGGAGAAATAGAGCTATTGAAATGGGTTGATGGATTGGATAATCCACAAGGTATGGGGTTATATAAAAACAAATTATATGTTGCAGACATCAACAGAGTGGTTCAGATCAATACCAGCACTGCTAAAATAGAAAAAATATATAAAGTTGATTCTGCTAAATTTTTTAATGATATAACATCCGATACCAACGGAGATATTTACATTTCTGATTGTTTTGATAATAAGATTTACAAAATGTCAAATGGAAAAATAAAAGTATGGCTGGAATCTGATTTTCTCTCTAAGCCAAACGGGTTATTGTGTACAAAAGATGATGTCTTAGTGCTCAATATGAAAAATCAAACTGCTTTTGCTATAAACAAACTCACTAAAAAATCTCGTGAATTTTTTAATGGTATTGATAATTTAGATGGTATTGTTAGTGATGGTGCAAACGGATATATCGTTTCCGGGGCTTGGCAAGGGCAGCTGTTTCATATCGATTGGCAAGGAAATAAAAAACTCATTATTGATTTAGGTAAAGAACAAATCATTACTGCCGACATTGAGTATATTGTAAACGAAAATTTATTGATAGTTCCAACTTTAAATAAAACAGTAATTGGATATAAACTCATGAAATTTAGCATCGAAAAAAACAAATGAAATTATTACATTGCAAAAAAAAAAAATAACATGTTAAAAGAAATTGAAAATTTAATTCCACATAGAAATCCTTTTTTATTTGTCGATAAAATAACATCATTTTCAACTGAAACAATTATTGGTATTAAGACATTTGATCAAAGAGATGTTTGGCTAAAAGGAAGTGTTCCTAAATCAGATTATATTCCTGGAACAATTTTGATAGAATCAATGGCTCAATGTGGAGGTGCAGGAGTTAAACTTTTAGGAATAACAGATGGAATTTTTGGTCTTGTTAGTATTGAAAATGCTGAATTTTTTGCAACTGCAAAGTTTACCGATAATATTAAATTTGTAATACAAAATATTCGTCTAAGCGAAAAAATAATTAAGCAGTCCGGAATTGCTTACGTAGGAGATAAAGAGATCATTAAGGCAACCTGGATGTGTGTTAAATTACAATAGTAAAATTCGTGACAACGTAATTATTACATATATGCGAAGCAATCTAAATTACAGCAAATAAGCTCAATGCTGTAAACTTAAAGGCTACCCAAACTCTCCCTGTTCAATAAGATTTTCAATACAATACTCAGCGATAGCAGTAATAGTCATAAAAGGGTTAACACCAATGGTACCCGGAATTAATGATCCGTCAATTACATAAAGATTGTCGTGCTCTTTAAGCTTACCATACAAATTGGTAGATTCACCTAATACACAACCTCCCAGAGGGTGATAGCAAATATTGGCTCCAAAACCATTTTTAAACAGCAAGTGGCTTCTTGTACCGCCATTGGCACGGTTCATTTTACGCACAAAATAGTTTGCATTCGCTTTCATCTTTAATGTGTGGCTTTCATTCCAGTCCAGTGCAAGGCGGTTTTGTGCTTTATCATAGCTTACCGATCCCTTTTTATCCACCCTATTGATAAGTAGATATAATGCAGTTGCTACATCTACCCCCATTGGTAAAGGCGCAATTTCTGTAAAAAATGAATGTTCACTATCATCCCAATTATCTACCCCACCCACAGGAATGGTTGATTGCAGCGCTCCCGTTCCTCCCGATAGAGGCCTGACCCAGTTTCTGCCTGTCATAATATTACCATTGTTTCCCCAATTTTTCCCTACCGTGCAATCAAGAGCAAAATTATTTGCAGCCTGTGAGCTCAGCAGCAATTTTAAGGTTCCCATAGTACCGGCACCTAGCAATAACTTCTGGCAGCTAAAAATTTTATTGGCAAGAGTTTTTCCCGAGGTATCAATTTGTCTTACATCCAGGCTGTAGCTTTTGTCTTCATTCCTTGTTATTGTATCAACACAATGAAGGTCGAGAATTTCGAGGTTGCCTGTAGCCAATGCTTTTTGAAGATAGGTTTTATCAAGGCTGTTTTTACCATGATTGTTACCGTAAATTACTTCGGTATTTAAGGCAGATCGCGGTACTTCATTTTTATATTCCCTTTCCATGTATTTAAAGTCATATACATTGGGTACACGCACGGTCTTAAAACCGGCTTTATGCGCTTCAGTTTCTCCAACACGGGTAAATTTATAGTAAGGACAATCTTTTATAAATTGCTCATCAATAACATTTACTTTTAACTCTTTGCTGACCAGGGGGAAATAAAAGCTGTAAAATTTTTCGGCATCAAGGTGCGGAAAAACTTCTTTAAAATAATTCTCTTTAGGAATCACTGCCATTCCGCCATTTACTATCGAACCGCCTCCAACACCTCTGCCAACCCAAACATCTATATGTTTAAAATTCAACTTGTCTAAAGCTCCGGTAAAAGGTTTTAATGGAAAAATATTCATAAACGGAGCAATAGTTCTTTTTTTCAGCCAGGCGGCACTTCGAGCTGGTTTTAATAAACCCGAGTATGGAATCCCTGATTCTTTCCAATTGATCCCCATTTCCAGAATTAATACTTTTTTCCCAGCCTCACAAAGGCGTAAGGCCGCAACAGCAGCTCCATATCCCGAACCAATTATGATAACAGGTCTGTTGCTTTCTATCTGCTTTTTGAGCGGTTGCGCTCCCGGATATAAAAATTTCGATTTTGAAAAATATGATCTACCCCAAGTTAATAGACCAACAAGGGTCTTTTTGGTTCTATACATGAGTTTGTTTGCTTAAATAGTATTAGAAAAATTTAATTGAGATGCCTTTACCGAATTACCGTAGATATTGACAGACCTAAAACATCTGACAATGGTCAGGAATTTATTTGGAAACTCGTATCCATCGTTCTGTTCTGCCAATAATTGAGATGCCAATGTAACCTCGCAGGTCAAGTTTGTTTGCATCTTTGATTTTGATGGTGCAGCTATACGTTTTATCTTGCTCCGGATCATGCGCTTCTCCCTGGTACTCTATAGCGCCTTCCTTCTTAAGCCCTGTCAGGATTAGTTCACCATGAAATTTTTTTGCTTTCTCGCTCTGGTCTTTTGTCCATATTAATTTTCCGTAATACAATTGATCTTTTGCCTTGTAAATCTGGATTTTGCTAATACCATCCTTGGTAAGCCAAATACCTGTAAGATCTTGCGAATGGGCATAAAAACTACCTGCTATAACCAATACGGCGGTAAAGCAGAATCTAATAAATAATCTCTTTTTTGTTTTCATAATAAAATAGCTAAAAGGTTAAAGTTGAATTTGTAACCATTGTTAGGAAACAGCAAACTCAAATCAGGCTTTATTAAAAAATAGAAACCAAATAATTTAAGTTTCTAATTTTTTAAATAGTAAAATTTGAACAGTTTGCTTAGAAATATACAATGCGTTACTTTTGTTACAGGTTGCAAATTCAGAGCCAGAATCAAAAATTAAATTTTCAATTTTCCCCGGATTGCCCGTTAATAGGCAAACTGACCGCAAATTGTTCGATAAGTATAACATTCAAAAAAAAACTATCTATGAAAGCAGCTAATGACAGGCGCGTACGCTATACCAAAATGGTTTTGCGTGAATCAATCTTGGACTTGCTTAAAAACAAATCGCTCAATCAAATTTCAATAACCGAATTGTGCAAGGCTGCGGACGTTAACAGAAATACTTTCTATAAGCATTATAATACGCCGTATGAAATAATACGGGAAATCGAGGATGAAATCTATAATGCCTTGATGGATTCTACTAAAGATATTGACAATGTAGACGGTATTATTCTGGCTTCCTGCAGGACTCTGGAACGCGATAAAAAAATGAGTGTAATTATTTTTTCTGAAACTGATTCCAGCAGTCTGCTTTCAAAAGTGTTGTCATCCTTTAGAAACACTGACACAACTTTACAGAACAATAGCGATGCAACTATGCAGCACTATTTACTTAACAAAGTATATTTATTTGCAGAACAAGGCACCATCGCACTAATGAAAGATTGGGTTCTTGGCGGCTTTAAAGAATCTGCCGAATCCATTGCGGAAATTATTTCTTATTTAATCCAGAACATTAATGGATCTATAGATAATTTTAAAAGTAAAGGTCTTTAAAATCACAATCTTTACCCAATTTTCATATTAATGATTTTCAGAAGGTTATCTTTAATAAAATAAAAAAATTATGTCAGATAAAAACAAGAAGTCGTTTGGAGTTTGGATGGATTCACACAACGCAACAATCGTAGGAAAAGAAAGTGTTGATAATGGAGATTTTATCGTACTGGGACATGTAAAAAATGCAGGAGCGGATAATAATTCAAATGAAAAAAATTCAAATAATCAGGAAATTAGCTTAACGCAAAAATTTTTCAAGGAGATTGCAAGCAAAATGCCTAACATTGATCAAATTCATATTACAGGAACGGGACAAAGTCAAGAACAATTTATTAATTTTTTGGCTGAATCTCCACAGTATAAAAATGCAGTATCAAGCGAAAGCACCTCTATTAAAATGAGTGATGAAAATCTAACTGCATACATTACAGAATATTTCAACTAGATCTTTTCATATCTAAATTCAAAACATAAAGCCTTAGGTATATAATTACCTAAGGCTTTATGTTTATATCTAAATTGCCTGAAAAAATTTATCGTCAAGGCAAAATAGTATTAAATAATACTTTTGTGATTTTCACATTTACCCTAACCTTAGTCTAAATTTCAAGGAGCTTTCTTATTGCGTTTTTATTCTATTTTATGAAGCTACTCATAGTGAAACTTTATAAAACATGGTTCGGGATATTACTTCCCACTAAAAAGTCCTAATGAAAATTATGACTTTTTTTTATGGATAAATTTTAGATTTTAAATTCCAGATTCAAAAAACATACAGAGCTATTCAATACAAGAGATTTCTTCTTTTCTGTTTTACTCACTTTTCAATTCAGGTATCAAACATTACTTAAATCCTGACATAAAACACCTCAACATAATGGCAAAAATGGGCAAATACATCATTTGTATTATATAATGCTTCAAATATAGTAGTCTAACTATTTCAGTAAAACTAAATTTACAATCTTAAAATTTTACTGATTATACATTATTAGATATAAAAAATTATAATATCAAAAAATAAGTCGCAAAAAAAAGATAATATCTCTCTACATGTTTCAAAAACCTCTATTATAAAACCTAAAACCACATGATGAAAAAACAAATTAAAAAATATGCCTTTTTAATGCTAGTTGTTCTGGCAAACGGATATGCTCAAACAAAAAAACATATGGATGCTAAAAAACCCATTGAAGACCGAATTTCGCTTTTGATGAAAGAAATGACATTAGAAGAAAAGGTAGGACAAATGAATCAATACAATGGTTTTTGGGATGTGACCGGACCGGCTCCAAAAGGCGGAAGCGCTGAATTAAAATACGAACATTTACGAAAAGGCCTTGTTGGATCAATGCTTACTGTTCGAGGTGTTAAAGAAGTTCGCGCCGTGCAGAAAATTGCGGTTGAAGAAACCCGTTTGGGAATTCCGCTAATTATAGGTTTTGATGTAATTCATGGATATAAAACGTTAAGCCCAATTCCGCTAGCAGAAGCGGCAAGCTGGGATTTGGAAGCCATTAAAAAATCGGCGGCAATTGCGGCAGATGAAGCTTCGGCCTCTGGTATTAACTGGACTTTTGCACCTAATGTCGATATTACAAATGATGCACGATGGGGACGCGTGATGGAAGGTGCTGGTGAAGATCCTTATTTAGGAAGTAAAATAGGTTACGCAAGAATAAAGGGGTTTCAGGGAGAAACTATGGCAGATTTGGCTAAGGTAAATACAATTGCCGCTTGCGCCAAGCACTTTGCAGCATACGGTTTTGTCGAAGCAGGATTAGAATATAATATGGTAGACATCAGTAATTCTAAATTATACAACTCGGTTTTGCCGCCTTTTGAAGCGACTATTCAGGCGGGAGTTCGTACGTTTATGAATTCATTTAATACATTAAACGGAGTTCCTGCAACTGGAAACATTTTCCTGCAAAGAGATATCCTAAAAGGAAAATGGAAGTTTGATGGTTTTGTGATTTCGGATTACGCTTCGATTCGCGAAATGATTGCACACGGATATGCAAAAGACGAAGCTGATGCAACTGCAAAAGCAGTCATTGCAGGTTCTGATATGGATATGGAATCGTATTTGTATGTCGCAAAATTAGTTGGTTTAGTAAAAGAAGGAAAGGTAAAAGAGGCTTTGGTTGATGATGCTGTTCGCAGAATTCTACGTGTGAAATTTGAACTGGGTTTGTTTGACGATCCATACAGATATTGCGACGAAAAACGTGAAAAAGAAGTTGTGGGAAGTAAAGCCAATAATGACGGCGTTCTGGATATGGCTAAAAAGTCGATTGTATTATTGAAGAACGATAAGAATTTGCTTCCGTTAAAGAAATCCGGGCAAAAAATTGCTTTGATTGGCGCTTTGGCAAACGATAAAAACAGTCCGCTTGGAAGCTGGAGAATTGCTGCCGATGATAATACTGCGGTTTCTGTTTTAGAGGGAATGCAGCAATACAAGGACAATGAATTGACTTTTGAAAAAGGGGCAGATTTGCTTTCGCAGAAAGCTACTTTCCTGACAGAAACAGTTTTCAATACAACAGACAAGAGTGGTTTTGAGGCTGCTAAAAAAGCCGCAAAAAATGCCGATGTTGTCGTGATGGTTTTAGGTGAATACGGTTTTCAAAGCGGAGAAGCCAGAAGCAGAACTGACTTGAATTTACCAGGATTACAACAAGAATTATTAGAAGAAATTTACAAGGTGAATCCAAATATTGTTTTGGTTTTAAATAATGGTCGTCCGTTGAGTATTCCGTGGGCTGCAGAAAATATCCCAACAATTGTAGAAGCCTGGCAATTAGGAACTCAAACCGGAAATGCCGTGGCTCAGGTTTTATACGGCGATTACAACCCAAGTGGAAAATTGCCAATATCTTTCCCTAGAAACGTTGGGCAAGTGCCTATTTATTACAACAAATACAGCACGGGAAGACCAATTGATAGTGATAAAAATGTATTTTGGTCGCATTATATGGATGTGGAAAAAACACCCCAGTTTCCGTTTGGTTTTGGATTGAGTTATACGAAGTTTGATTATAAAAACCTTAAAATCAACAAAACG
>NZ_CP045928.1:1683496-1753246 GCF_009664855.1 Flavobacterium sp. SLB02 | reverse complement strand
GCTTCTTTTGGTAGATTTTACCAATCAGCTCCGACAGGAAGGATACTCCATAGATGAGGCAATTGCCATTGCCGGAGAAACCCGATTTTTACCTGTGGTGCTAACGTCCATAACGGCAATCTGTGGTCTTATTCCTCTAGCCTTAAATTCCAATCCTTTAATTGCACCGCTAGCTATTGTACTTATCGGCGGACTGGTAAGTTCTACCATTCTCTCGAGAATTGTAACTCCGGTGATGTACAAACTCATGCCGCCAAGTATCGAAATTGATACTAAAGAACCGCTTAATTAAATAATATAAAAATATATTAATAAAATAGATTAAGTCATGATGTATAAAGACTTACAGAGAAATAAAATGTGATATCAAAGAACTTGCCAATTCCATAAGGATAAAATTAATGGTTAAGAATTGAGCAATATTTCCAATTTAATCTTAACAAAAAAGACAGCAATTAGCTGTCTTTTTTGTTATACATTTTTAAAGTCTTAAAAAATATAATCTGTACTTAGAAAATTGGAATCGTGGTCTCTTACAATCGAATTAAATAAAGTTTTATTTGCATCGGTAGCCTTTGTAGCCACAAGCGAACGAATGGAAAAAGAACGTAATGCGTCTGATATAGATAAAGTTCCTTCGGCACTGTCTTTTCTTCCCGTAAAAGGGAATACATCCGGACCGCGCTGCGACTGGCAATTAATATTCACACGGCTTACCAAGTTTACAAACGGGTCAATAAGGCTTGCGACTTCCTGAGGATCTTCACTAAAAATACTAACTTGCATTCCGTGTGAGGCATTGATCTGGTACTCTATAGGCTCCTCAATAGAATCAAAAGGGACTACAGGTACAATAGGACCAAACTGTTCTTCGTGGTAAAGTTTCATTTTATCATTTACCGGATATACAACGGCAGGAAAAACAAACGAATTATTGGTATGGCCGCCATTTTCATTGATAATTTTAGCGCCATTCGCCAAAGCATCGTCAAGGCATTCCTTAAGATATGCTGGTTTATCCACTTCGGGAAGTGGGGTTATTTTTACGTCTTTATCCCATGGAAGCCCGGGTTTTAAAGCTGCTACGGCATCACTTAATTTTGCAACAAATTCCTCGGCAACTTCCCTTTGCACAAAAATTAATTTGAGCGCAGTACAACGCTGTCCGTTAAATGATAAGGCGCCAAGAAGACATTCATTTACTGCTACATCTAAATTCGCGTGTTTGGTAACGATGGCTGCATTTTTGGCATCAAGACTTAAAATAGACCTTAGTCTATTGGCTTTTGGATGCAGTTTCTTCAGGCTATTGGCCACCTTGCTCGAACCGATAAAGGCCAGTACATTGACCTTGCCGCTTTCCATCAAAGGAGATATGATTTCTGCTCCGCGTCCATATAGGGTATTTACAGTTCCTGGAGGAAAGGCTTCCTTAAAAGCATTCAGCAAAGGATAATGTGCCAGTACACCGTGTTTGGGTAATTTAAACAAAATAGTATTCCCCATAATTAATGCCGGAATCAGGGTTGTAAAAATTTCATTAAGAGGATAATTAAAAGGTCCCATACTAAGAACCACTCCCAATGATGATCTCCTAACCTGAGCCAGGATCCCTTCTGATTCTTCAAATCTTGAGGATTGCCTGTCAAGGTCTTTTAAGGCATCAATTGTAGCGTTAATGTATTCGACAGTCCTGTCAAATTCCTTGGTAGAATCCCCAAGGCTTTTGCCAATTTCCCACATCAGGAGTTTAATGACAGTCTCACGCTGCTGGATCATCAGATATACAAATTTCTGCATGCAGGCAATACGATCCTCCACACTCATTGTAGGCCAGACGCCTTGTCCGTTATCATACGCTGCAACCGCCGCATCAAGAGATTCCATCGCTTCTTTGACAGTTGTATGAGGAATTGTTCCAACGAGTTTACGTGAGAGTCCTTCCCCCTTCCCTACAAAAACAGGAGAAAAAACTTCTGTAATTTCCCCGTTCCAGGGTACTAATTGACCATTTAAAAGGTATTCACGCTGGTGAATTTCTGAAATCTTATATTCATCGGGAATAAGACTTTCATCTGTAAATAAACTGTTTATCGCAGTTATTGATGCTTTTGAATTTTCCATATACAATATTATTTATAACAGGTTTTGATGGGTAAAAAAGAATGTTTTTTAATTAAAATAAAACCAATGTCAATTTACAAAAATTAACTATAAAGATCTGATATTGATTAAAATAAAAACATAAAATTATTATTAAGAACAGTGACATCCCAAATAACGCAACATTGCTTTCTCCTATTTATAAATTTCCGGGCTACTTATCTTTTTGTGGAGCTGCTTTGCTTTTTGTGGTTTTTATTTTTTCGTTTTGCGGGTCAGAAGGACCTGAATAAGCTGCACCATCCTTAACGCTGGGCCCTGGTCCTGTTCCTGTGCCGGTTCCTTTTGCTTCATTAGCATCACTGCCTGTTCCCTGACCTGCTACATTTGTACTTTCTGTTCCTGTATTTGGAGTAGCTCCTGCATCTCCGGTAGAACTATTGCCTGACGTTGCAGTAGTATTTGTAGCTGAAGAATCTGCTGCGGTCTGGGTACTGTCGGATGTTTGTGTTTGTTGAGTGGTAGTAACTTCATCACTATATCCGTCCTGTTTTTTACAGGAAGACAGAAGACCGCTTAAAATGAGGCTATATGCTATTATTGTTTTAAATTGTTTTTTCATAATCTAAAAATTTAGTTTGTTGAAAGTCGCAGCTTTTGCTTTAGTAATTTTTTATACTCTTGTTTCCCGACGATTAAATCAAAACTATAATTCAGAAAAAAGATCAAACATTGTTAAACGTTTGATCTTTTAATTTAATAATAATGTCGGTTTCGTGCTGTGAAAAACTTAGCACAAATTTTATTTGTTGTCAAATTCCCTGCGTTCGTAAAAAGAATCATCATCACTGTAATACACAGAGTCAGGATCATTTTCAGGATAATAAGACTTCATAACTCTTCTTTCATACTCCCTGTCAAAATTGTGCTGACTATTATATCTGCTAGTGTTTCTAAATGTATCATATCCTATAGTGTTAGCCATAACAGTTTTCGTATCTTTATTGATACTGACCGATCCAATAGGAATTATAACATGGCTGTCTCCATCTTTATAGATAAACTCCTTGCCGTTATCCTTCGCTATAGCCTCATGAACTTCATTGCGGCTATCCTCAATTAATGTTTTGTCTGCTTTCACATCCAAATAGACAACACGCTTCATATCTTTATTAACCCAAAGATTATCAATTGTGCCTATAGTGCGGTTTTCAGCGTCTACTATTTTCCATCCTCGTACATCAGAATAGTTTGAAGCAATTTTATAATCAGAAAGTTCATCTAATCTGTATAAATTTCTATCTTTATTTTCCATAAATTCTTTTTTTAGTATTATCAATTATCTTCCGATCTTCTTACTGTCTAATTTGTCGTATTGTCTGTACTTGTAGTATTTTCTATTTGTACACCGTTTTCAGTTGTCACCTCGTTATCTCTTAAAAAGACATAGTATACAAGTGCTGAAATCAACAGGACTGCTACAATCCATGGCCATACTGGCTTCTTTTTCTCAATTTTAATTTCTGCCATAACTTTATTTTGTTTGATTTATATAATAGTTTTTTAAATACTATTAAAGGTACAAATGAGATGAGCTAAAGAAGTATTTAATTTCAGCAGGATGTTACACAATTCCCAGCATATCAGCTTTTTTATATTAGAAGAGATTAATACAAAAGTTTGGCAAGTGTTTTTTTTAGGTAAAATCTAAAGGAGTTTTTCTAATATCAGGAAATCCAGTAAATCAGAGGTTGTTTAATTTGGGTACGTAGTTTTAAATTAAATTGTTTAAACTACTAATTCCTGTTTAGTATACAATTTCAAGAAATTATGATATTGTTTGATTGAAAGTTTTGTCATATCTGTTTTATTAAAACATAATTTAGATGACAACAGTATAAAATTACGCTATTAAAAAATAAAATGATTTAAACATAGTTATACCGGGATTAATCATTTTTATTTAAAAATTGCAGCACTTTAATTCCGCTAAGAGTTCTCTTTGCAGACGATTCAAAGTTATAAATAAATCGATGGTCTCGTTCAACAATATTGTTGAAATGTTTAATTTTAGAATTTAAAAAAACAAAGGCAAGCTTAACTCCGGATGCAGTAGAACCATTGAAGTTTAGTCTCTAAGATCGTGGTTTAGACAAGTTTCTGTCGTACATAATTATAGTTCCTGCCACAGCCACATTTAAACTTTTTTCTGATTTAAATTTTACCAGTTGATGGCATTTATCCATTACTTTTCTGGATAACCCGTGATCCTCTGCTCCTAACAAATAAACACAACGTCTTGGATGTTCGAAGGTTTCTAAATCGGCAGCTTTTTCATCTAATTCAACACCAACCAATCGCGCTCCTTTAGGTAGGTTTTCATAAAAAGCTTCAAAAGTATCATAATGAAAATAAGGTATCGATTTTACAGCATCATGAGTGTCACTCGCTTGTTTAGCATATCGATTGCCTATAGTAAATATAAAAGTAGCGCCTAAATTTTGAGCGGATCGCCACAAAACACCCAAATTTTCAGGCGTTTTACCATTTTGTATCCCTATGCCAAAATATTCATTTACAAAATTGTCATTCATAAGGGCAAAAGTACAAACTGTAAGTACATCAGTCAATTTTTTATTGTTCTGATTTTGAATATAACCAATCAGAGTAACAGCAGAGAAAAAGAAAATACGTCTCTTAAAGAATCATTTCTAATTCTAAAAAACTAAAAAATGTACTACAATATATCTTATATTCGCCTAAAAGAAATCAAATCCCTTTGTCGCATAAATTAACCAAATTAGAGTTTAATGACCTCTACAAGCTATATGTACAAATCTAAAAACTAAACCAAACCCATAATTTACAACTTAAAAAAATGAAATTAACCTATACTTTAACACTCTTTATTACTACGCTTTTCCTGAATGCACAAACCAATAATTTGCAATTAAATTCAAATATTATTTTACCAAAAGACAGCATCGAAAGTAATATTTTAACAACTTCTATAAACGAATTTTTAGTTGCCGCACAACAACCAAACGAAGAAAATAAGTTGGTGCTTGAAAGCCAAAAGATTGAAACATTTATTTTACTCGATGAAATAAATGGAATAGAAAAAAGCGGAAAATTTAAGGAAAATTTTTTCTACAAACCTTATTTGACCAATTTGGTATCGATTGAAAAAGACAAGTATTTAGTGCAGATTTCGTATATGGGAGTGAATGAAAAAACACCGATATTATCTGGAAGCTTTGAGTTTATTGCTCACAAACAGAACAATTCATTTGTATTTTCTTCAACACTTATTCGAAATACAAAAAATTGGAAAGTCTTAAAAGCAGGAAATAACACTTTTCATTATGAGTCCTCTGTCAATCATTCAAAAATAAAGGAGTTTG
Organism: Flavobacterium sp. SLB02; assembly: GCF_009664855.1. Lineage (GTDB taxonomy): Bacteria > Bacteroidota > Bacteroidia > Flavobacteriales > Flavobacteriaceae > Flavobacterium. The sequence goes on along the minus strand of NZ_CP045928.1, from coordinate 1,747,739 downwards.
AAAAGCTGGCTAATTCGTTTGACAAAAAATTAAAAGTATCAGACAAACATTGTGAATTTTATTTAACCTCTGACTTTTCAGCGTTACAAAAGATGATTGGTATCGATTATAAGTTGGCATATAATAGTTCCTCTGCGAGCACTTTGAGTTCAGGCATTTCAAACAAAAAATTGATACTATTAGGTAGCAATAGCGCAACATTCAATAATTTTGATCCACACGATTTATGGCACGACAGATTAAGCCTGGTTATTTCAAGAAAAAAAGTAAATAAACCAATTGACGAAGGCTGCGCTTATTTATATGGTGGAAGTTGGGGAATAAGCTGGAAAGATATTTTTACTAAGTTCAGGACAAAAGTAAGTTCCAATAAAAATATGAACTGGCTCAATAACTATGGAAAATTTGAAAATTTTGGAGAAAGCAAAGCGACTCATTTAATGCCCGAATATGTACTAAATGCTTTGTTTATACAGAAAATTGAAAAAGAAAAAGGCTTTGAAGGTGTTTGGGAATTTTTGAATTGCGGACCTTATGAAAAAACAAATGAAAACTATTTTAAAGCACTTGAAAAGCTTATAGGTATATCAAAAACAAATTTTAATGCCAAAGTTTGGGAATTAATAAACAATGAAAAATAACAAAACTAAATACGATTAGTCTACTAATCATTAATTATTATTAGTTACCTATTTTTACAAACCTCTATCCTACTAAACATTTATAAAAATTACTAAATGACAATACAAGATTTAATTGGCAATTATTCCATTTCCGGAAGTAATCAGGACGAGAATAACGGAGTAACCTACAAAGGTGTTTTGAGTTTATCATTAGACAAGAACTCCCGAATTGTTGCCAAATGGCTTATTAATAACACTCAGGAACAAAAAGGTTACGGTTTCTTTAAAGACAATATTCTGGTTATTAATTTTAGCTATAAAGGTGACGATAATAAAACCTACAAAGGAGTTGCCGTTTACAGATGCATTACCAAAGATGTTCTGGATGGTTTTTGGTCCGAAAAACATGGAAATCCGCTATATTTAGGAACCGAACATTGCCTAAGAATAGAAACCAGTGAGAAACCCAACTAGTTCTTATTTCTATTGTTTGAAAGAATTTTATAAAATAAAACAACCTAATTAAATTTCACAAAGAAAATTCAATTAGGTTGTTTGTATCGAAGCTGATTGAATCAATCAGCTTTTTTAATGGTGAAATGAGATTGGCAATTACATATTATCCGGTAATCGGTCTGCTTCGGTTTTATTACGGTTAAATCGGTATATGACGGTAAGATTTACATATCGTCCCTGTGTTTTATATTCAGATTGCAAATAGTAGGATGATGTGATGGTTTCTCTTTTTCTAATTTGAGAATCGAAAAGATTATTTACATTTAGAGTCACAGACATTTTATCTCCAAAAAAATCTTTGCTTAAACCTAAATTCGCACTATATTGTGCTTGGGTAAGCGTTTGTACACCTTGATTTTTTCCGCGATATCTAAAACTGAAATCTCCCGAAATAATTTTAGGAAATTTTATTATCGAACGAAAACTGGACAGCCAAGTCTGATCTTTGGCATTGTAACTTACATCCTTATAACTTCCCTCCTGCTTAAAAGCATAATAATTAAAGTCCAATGATAATCGTAACCATTTTGTTGGGTTGTAAGTTGCAGAAACTTCGGCTCCATAACGATTTTCCGTGCCCAGATTTACGGGAGTATTGATAAAGTAATTCTCGCTTGTACGCTCTACTATATATTCAAAAAAATTGTTTGTATGCTGGTAATAGACAGATGGGTTGAGGCTAAATTTTCCCGATTTTGTCAAAACGGTAAGTTCAAATGAATTGATAAACATTGGGTCAAGATCAGGATTTCCTACAGTTAAATTTCTTAAGTCTGAAAGTCCTGAAAACGGATTCAATTGCCAGAATCTTGGTCGGTTAATACGTTTACTGTAGCTTAATTGAAAATCAGTTTTTGGTGTTAGATTATAAACCAAATGTACCGTTGGAAATAAATTGATGTAGTTCTTAGCATTATTAAAAGTATTTTTAGTGTCACTAATTTTTATATCTGATAATTCAGATCGTAAGCCCAATAAATAATTAAACCTTTTTATTTTACTGCTAAATTGAAAATAGGCGCTATATAAATTTTCATCGTATTTTAGTTTATTCGTAAATTGATTTTGCAGCACATCATCCAAAATAGTGTAATAGTCGCTTCTTATCGCTCTTAAGTCGCTTCTAATTCCCATTTCTATTTTAGAATTTTCATTTATAGGATTAACAAAATCTGATTTAATAAAAATATCATTACTGCTCTCAATATCATTTGTATATAAATTAGAAACAGGCGATTCGTCAGGATAAATTCTTTGCTGATCAATGTATTGATTTTCATCATCATTCCAGAAAACATACTGCAGACTTGATGTCCATTTTTTGTCTTTTTTATCAAATGTTTTTACATAATTTAATTCTAAGGCATTGTAAATTTGAGGTTCTTCATATTTTTGAGATCTCGAGATAATACTATCCGTTTTATTCATCATATCCGAATAGTTGTAATTGTATTTGATGATATCTGTACTTTTATTTTTAGAATGATAATAACTTCCCGTCAGTGTATTTTTATCATTGATATAATAATCTCCCCCTATATAAATACTGGTTGTATTATCGCTTCTTTTAATATCATCATTTTGATTTAAGATCGTTGTAACACCGTTATTAAAATTTCTTTGATATTGTTTATTCCAGGCGTAAATATTCATATCACGATATCCTAAATTCGAAAACAGATTTATTTTTTCGGTTTTATAACTCACATTAGCATTCATATTATAATTCGTTGGATTTCCAATTCCGCCCTGAACTGAAGCGTTAAAACCTTTAATGCTGTTCTTTTTCAAAACAATATTTATAATTCCGCCACCGCCTTGTGCTTCATACGCCGCAGAAGGATTGGTGATTACTTCGACCTTTTCAATATTTGCTGATGAAATTTGCGACAAACCATTATTGTTCGTTAACATCGAAGGTTTTCCGTTAATTAAAACGGTTACACTGTTATTCCCTCTCAGGCTTACCACACCGGCTACATCTACGTTTACAGAAGGAACATTATTCAAAATATCATTGGCCGATCCGCCGCGGGACAAAATATCTTTTCCAACATTAAAAACTTTTTTATCCAGTTTTAATTCCACCCCGGATTTTTCGGCAATCACATTTACTTCGTCTAATTGATTGATGTCTTCCTCTAAAGAAATGTTTTGTACTAAATCCTGATTCAGCTCAAAATTATTGGTTGTATGCGTTTTATAAGACATGAATTCAACCTTTAGTTGATAGTTTCCTGAAGTATTTTTCAAGAGATAATTTCCCTGATCATCTGTAGAAACTTTTTTTGTTTTCTCGGATGATAAAACCAAGATAATGGTAGCGTACGGCAAAGGTTGTTTTGTTTTAGAATCTATAACTTTTCCGGTGATACTAAATTCTGTTGATTGCGCGAAAACCGTGAATCCGAAAAGAAATGCGATTAATAATAGAAGCTTTTTCATTTTGATTGATTTTATAATTCTAAGCAAATCTCTTTTTAAATTGCAATCAAAATTCACACACATGGCATAAGAACCACTATTGCCTACAGACATCTAAATATTCGACATAAATCACGTTTATATCCATTTCTTATTTGTTCATAGTTGTTTTTTCTATGTTTATCGACTCCAGGTTTGTCATTATAAATAAATATTAACTTTGTGGACATGTCACCATTCGAAAAACTATTAAACTTCTCTACCGCTCACAGACTGAGCGCACACGTCATTTTTTGGACGTTTACTTTTATTATGTTTTTTAGTAAAAACACCTCTTCAGATCCTGAAGAATTAAGGGTTGATATACTGTTTACGGTATATTATGAAATTTTTTCGATCATAGCGGCGTATTTTTTATCCTATAGAATTTTACCTCGTTTGATGGTTCCTCAAAAACATATTTGGGTTTGGATCGAATTTATTTCAGTGTGTTATTTGACATCAATAACTGCCCGAATAGCAATGATTTATGGCTTAGAACCTTTTGTGCGTAAACAGCCTTTCGTCCAGGAACCTATTAGTGAGATCCTGACCGATTTGCCGACTTTGTTTTGGGCTTATTTTTTACACATCTACTCGTTATCTCTGTTTTTTGTTTTTATAAAATTGATAAAAGACCAGTATCTCATTCAAAAAAAGTCTTTACTGCTTGAAAAACAAAAGGCTGAAACCGAATTAAAAATCCTGAAAGCACAATTAAACCCTCATTTTTTGTTTAATACGCTTAACAATATTTATTCGCTTTCTATCATAAATTCTCCCATTACATCACAATCTATTGCTGTTTTGTCAGAAATATTAGATTGCATTTTATATCGCTGCAGCAGCACTTACGTTCCTGTTTCGCAAGAAATTACATTGCTTGAAAATTATATTTCGCTCGAAAAACTGCGTTATGACGACCGTTTGAGTGTCACTTTTAATCATGAAATGGATCAAAACGGGTCTATTGCACCATTGATTTTGCTTTCATTAGTCGAAAATGCTTTTAAACACGGAGCCGGAGAAGATATTGGGACAGCACCAAAAATTGATATTGATTTAAAATTACTCAACAATAACTTCGAATTTATTATTAGAAATACCATTAATAAAACAATACTCGAAACAGAAGGCGGAAAAATTGGTCTGAACAATATTATTCAGCAGCTTGATAAAATTTATCCTGAAAATTATACCTTTAATATTACTAAAACTGATGAGGATTTTACAGCATATTTAAAAATTAATCTTTCTCCGGAATCTAATTTAGCTTAAATAGAAATGAAGATAAAGTGTTTATTAGTCGATGACGAGCCTTTGGCAATCAGTTTATTGCAAAATCATATTAGTAAGCTGGACTATTTAGAAGTTGTTGGTACGTGTTCAAACGCGCTAAAGGCCGCAGAGATTTTAAGAAACACTACTGTAGATTTAATGTTTTTAGATATTAAAATGCCACAAATTACCGGATTTGATTTTTTGAAATCATTACGAAATCCGCCGGCTGTTATATTTACAACCGCATACCGCGAATATGCCCTGGAAAGCTACGAACTTGATATTGTAGACTATCTTTTGAAACCCATTACTTTCGATCGTTTTTTTAAGGCTGTCGATCGTTATTTAAGGATAAGCGGCCCTGTAAATAATAAGGTTATTATGCCAACGCAGGAAGATTTTATTTACATTAAAAATGCATCAAAATATAATAAAATCAATGTTGATTCTATTTTATATATCGAAAGTGTAAAAGATTATATTATTGTGCATCAGAAAGATGGCATTAAACTTAATGCAAAATATAAGATTAGTGATATCCAAATAGAACTACAAGATAAAAGCTTTCTTAGAATACATCGTTCGTTTATCATTAATTTAAAAAATATTACTGCCTTTACAGCTTATGATGTTGAAATTGGTACTATCGAAATTCCTATAGGCGCCAGTTATAAAGAATATGTTTTTAAAATGCTGAAATAATTAAAATCGAATAAAAGGATTTTTATACTTATTTATTCTTTTAAAATCATTAAGTCTGTAATCGTATTGCAGGCTTTTTTTTGATCATTTTATTGACAACTCAAAAAATGGAATGCATCTTATTATTTAACTTTTAGAAGTGGAGATACTCTTCATCTTATTAATTTACTTTCGAAAAAAAGAAGAATAAGTGATGCTAATCTGTTTAATTTTTTAATAAAACACACCCAATAATTAAGATTTTTCATTCAATTAAAAAAATAAAAACATACTGTAATTAACTAAAAATTATGTTAAAGTATTCTTAATTATTAAAATCATTAAAAATTATTACTAAAATATAATTACTTAGTAATCAGACTTTAAAATAATTTAACCTCTTCTAAAAATTTAAGTCTAAATAATCTTCTAATTTCTCTCTATTGGCAAATGTGTAAAAAAAATACTATTAGTAAATCATTAATTACTATTTTTACACAGTCTAAATAAGAATAGTTGCTTTGTTTTTTTCGAATTTAAGCAATTGATAATTCACCAATGAGAAATACCACTACTTACAGTTTTATACCAAAAATGATTATTACAGGTTTTATTCTGCTACAATGTAGCTTAATGCAATCGCAAACAAATACGATAAAAGGATCAGTTTATCAAGCAGAAGATCCATTATCAAAAGCAATGATAGTATTAGAACCTGGTGGAAAAATCGCAACATCAGGCAGCAATGGTTCTTTTTCATTTTACGGATTAGCAAACGGAAAATATACGATAACAGTCACTAATATGGGATTTAAAGATTACATACAAGAGATTGTCTTAGACGGACATGCTGCCAAAAATCTTCATATAAAGATGGAAGCTGGCATTGATCTAAAAGAGGTAAGTGTTGTGGGCCGCGTTGCAAAGAATAATCCCGAAAACTTAATCAACGCTCAATACAGCGCCATGCCTGTAACCATAATTGACCGAAAAACAATAGAATTAATGGGTAGCCGAAGACTTGATGAGGTATTAAAAGAACAAACCGGTATTGCTGTTGTCAATAATATTAGTGGCGGTGCAAGATCTGTAGGCGTGCAAATGCAGGGTTTTGGGAGTGAATACATTATGGTACTTATAGACGGTCAGCCCATGGTGGGCAGAAATAATGGCAATTTTGACCTTTCGAGAATTAGTGTTTCCAACATTGAGCGTATCGAAATCATAAAAGGTGCTTCGTCGAGTCTTTATGGTAGTGAAGCGCTTGGCGGTACTATAAATATTATTACAAGACATGGAGTTATCGATCCGCAAATGCAGGCTTCTTTAAGCCACGGATCGCTGAATATTATAGATGCCACACTCGAAGGCGAAACACCATTTTTACAAAACAAAGGAACCGCAAATCTCGCTGCCAACTATTATAGAACAGACGGTTACAATACGAATTCGAAATACATAAAAGGAAACACCTCTCCTCCTTATGATAATTACAGTTTACAAGGAAGATCTCGTTATCAAATCAATGAAAAAAGCTTTCTTAATTTAAGCGGGCGTTATGGTTTGCGCCGTTCTTTTATGCAAAAGGATTTTGGTCTGGGACATATATCCGGTGATAATCAGGACGAGCAGGATCTTAATCTTTCTGTCTCTTTCGATCATCGTTTCAATAGTAATCTCAGAAGCATTACCAGATATTATCTCACTTATTATACTGCAGATATGAGTGTTGCCTGGCAGCAAACCAATAATGCAGTGAGTCAGGATGTGTTTAAACAAACGCTACACCGATTTGAACAGCAGTTTTCGTATAGCAACAATAACACCTATCAGCTTGTTGGAGGCATTGGCGCAAGTGTCGAAAATATGAATGACAACGCGCTTAACAATGTAAATTCATTAGAAAATTTCTTTTCCTTTATTCAGGGTGAATGGACGCCTTTTCAAAAACTAAAAGCTGTTGGTGGATTGCGATACGATCATACCAACAATTTTGGAGGAAGATTGAATCCAAGTTTCGGATTACAGTATTTTATGACTCCCAAAATAACTTTTAAAGCCGGTATTGGTACAGGTTTTAAAGCTCCTGATTTTAAAACCAATTATTTAGTGTTTTACAATTCCAGCAGTAACTATTTGGTCATTGGTAATGCTGTCCTCGTTCCTACACTACAGCAAATGCAAAAGGACGGACAAATAAGCGAAATCAGGCAATATGTCCTTAACCAAACTGCCGGAAATCTGCAGGCTGAAAAAAGCACATCTTATAATGCAGGAGTAATTGTAGAGCCTTCTAAAAAATTTAAAATCGAAGGAAATCTATTTTATCATAAAATAACCAATCAAATCAATAGCATACAAGTTGCTACAGGTGCCAACAACAGGATTATCTACACCTATCAAAATCTTCCTGAAGCGGTGAACAAAGGTTTTGAAATTGGCTTAAAATACAGTCCGCTTAAGAATCTGGAAATAAGCGCCGGATATCAATACTTAATTGCGAAAGATCTTAGTGTAAAAGACAGTATCAGTGCAGGAAAATGGCCTTATAGCCAAAACATACACGATTCTGCTACAGGAAACTCTTATAGACCGCGTCCGTCTGATTATTGGGGAATTGAAAATCGTTCCCGTCATATGGCAAATGCTTCGATTTTTTACAATTATACGCCCTGGAAACTTAATGCAAATGTCAGGGTAAACTTTAGAGGCAAATATCCTTTTGGAGATCGAAACGGAAATCAATTCATCGATAAATATGACATTTTTGTAAAAGAATATTTCCTTACCAATGCCAGTCTGGAAAAACGTTTGCTAAAAGACCATCTCAGCATCAGATTTACTGCAGATAATATTTTCAATTATACCGATCCGTTAATGCCCGGGCAGCCCGGAAGAATACTTCTGGCGGGTGTAAGTTACCGATTCTTTAAAGATCAATAAAAAATAATAAACATTAATACTTTCTAAATGATAACAAACAAAACCGTTAAAAAATACTACGCACTGGTATTACTTTTTACAGTGACATTATTCACCTCATGCAGCAGTAATGAAGAAGATACAACTACTTCTCTAACAGATGGTAAAAGTACCGTAATTACTGATCTTGCAGGAGATACAGGAGCCTCTATGGGTGGTGGTACAAATGGCAAGGAACAAAGGAGTTTTCACACCTTTCTTTTCCGTTTTAGCGACCAGAAACAAATATGGCTTCATACAAAAGCTGACTCTTTGCAATATATGAAAACAGCCGACTGGGACATTGCTTTTACAGGGCCTTATAACAGTGAGGTTTTTGTAAATAATGCCAAATACCAATACAATCCAGGTTTTGGTGGTCCAGCCGAAAAAACAGCTGTAATTTTGGTTAATGATGATTATAAAAACGTAAGCCAGGCTCCTTCTGATGCCAATTTTGATAGCAGCGAAGTTACCAAAATAGGCTGGGCATCATCTGAAAGTTCTGCTGGCTGGTTCTATTACAGTTTAAGCAGTCACATTATGCAGTCCATTCCAAACCGAACATATGCCATAAGACTTCCAAACGGAAAATATGCCAAGCTACAGCTTATAAATGCTTACAAAGGCAATCCGCCTGCCGTAACAGATCTTAACTGGCCTGCGCCTTATTTTACCTTTAGATACTATGTTCAAAATGACGGAAGCAAAAATTTAAGCACAAAATAATTATTCCATGAAAAAAATTAAAACCCTAATTAAGGAAATACCACAAATACTTTTGCCTCTTTTATTCCTTGCGGTATTACTAACAGCATGCTCATCTGATGATAAACCCGCAGACTCAGAAAACGGCGGCGAAAATCCCGGAACAGAAGTACCTGATAATGTTTTATTTTATAAAGTAGTACATGTAAAAAATTACCAGGGAAGCACTTCTGATGACAACCCTACTGCTCCATCGGCAACGCTGTATTACAGTCTTGAAGAAAACAAAGCTGTAGATGGTTCTTATAAAAAAACCAAAAAATGGGATCTTGCATTTGGCGGACTTTATGCCAGTTTTTTATCTGGAAATAACAGCAGTAATACACAAAACAACGGTGCTCTTGCCGGCGGTAAGGGTGGTATTACAATCGTAGAAAAACCTTTTAGCGAAGTGGTTGATATTCCTGCTGATAGTCAGTTTAAGACTGGTATAGACCTTATTGGTACAGATGATGCAGGTTCGTTTGGTAACGGAACTGGATGGTATTTGTATGATTTTGGTGGCGAAGTGGTGACTGACGGAACTAATCCGCAAAAAGCCCACGTTGCGTATGCACTGGGAGAATCTCTTAAAATTGCTAACGGAAAAGTTATTCCTGCCAGGACAGTTATCCTTAAAACTGCAAATGGCAATTATGCTAAAATAAAAATGATATCAGTGTATAAAGATGTGTATACCTCTGCCGAGTGGTTCAAAGATACTCCGCATATGTACTACACTTTCGATTATGTAATGGTGCCGGCCGGAAGCACCAAATTTTCAATTAAATAACCCTATCCTAATTAACATGACTATTAAAATTACCCCATTAAAAACATCTTTGTTTTTTACTGCTTTTGCATTATTTAGTCTCTTAACCTCATGTGATAATGAAGAAGACAGATGGACAGATGTAAAAGGAGAAACGGTCAAAGAGATCGTAACAAATCTTGATGCCAAACGAATTATATCGTTTAAAGTGACCAATCCAGGCGAAAGTCAGGCTTTATACAGCGCTGTAGATAACGTAAAAAAAACGATTACAGTTTACTTGCCCTCTTATTACGAATATCAATATCTGGAAACAGCTATAACATTACCAGAAAAAACGACTATTTCTCCTGCTGCTACTGAGTTGTTACCGGTATTTAGTAAAACTCCGGTAACCTATACAACAAAAGCAACTGATGGAACAACTGCTGTATATACAGTTAAGATTGTAATACAACAGCCTTCAATAATTTTAAAAGAATTGTCTACAGAAACCGAGACTATTACCATTCAGGCAGGGTCTTCTGTAACCGTAAAAGGAGAAAACTTTATACCCTCTTATGAAGTGACAAAGCTTTTTATTGTAGACAAACAGGGAAACAAAAAATTCCAGTTGAAACAATATAATGATGGAATCGATATTGCGAGTTTTTATGTTATGTACTCTTTTCCTTCTATAGAAAATGGTCTTCAGGCTGATACTGATTACTGGTTGTTAATGGAAAGCTATAATATCTCCAAAACAATGAAATATCCTTTTAGGGTCACCAATTAAATAAGAAAATAAAAAAATGCCTGTCTTCGTTGCCGGGGTAATGAAATAAGCCACTTAATCTATTTAATATAAAAAATTATGAAAAAATTAATTTTATCAATTGTAGCATTGGCTGCTATTTCAATGACATCTTGTAGCAATGACGACCAAACTGCTGACTCACAAGCGCAAGCAAAAGATCAAGAAGGATCAAATAATCTAACAAAAAAAGCTTTACTTGATCTTTGTACTGTAACCACAGCATCTGTAACTGTTAACAGATGGCAGGCTCCATCATCTGTTGATGCCAACTGGACTCCGGTTGCTGCAACAATTGGCGGTGTAAATGTTCAATGGGAAGGAATCTACGGTGCTTCTATACGTCCTGTAGGTAATACTGGAAAATGGTATGTAGGTACAATAGACCTAAGCTCAACTTGTGATGAGTGGGGAACCTGGAAAACAGCGGTTGCTGTAAAAAATGCAGCAGCTAATCTTGGTACTGCTCCAACTGACAAATACAATGTATTAGGGTATAACGGTACTATATCAGGAATAAATTACGGTTTAGGATATTATTCATACAATATCACAACGCATGTTATGACTCCTTCTAAAGCTATTGTAATCTGGAAAACAAACTCAGGAACAGATGCTACATCAGTTACTAGTCCTTCATCAGCAACAGAAGCTTATTTGGTAAAAGTAACAAGCGTTACTCCAGGTACATCAACAAGTACAATAAACTATAACTGGACAAAAGTACTATAATTAATAATGGCGTAAAAAAAGAACATGGGATCACGAAATGTTTACAGGTTACTTGCAGCAAAAGCTGACCGGCGATCTCTGCATATTACCACTATCATATCATTCCCCCATGACTATCAAACGGCTTTATAAATTACCGTAAGCATCGAAAGTACAGGCATTTTAAAAAAATAAAAGCAGGCTAATCAATGAGCTGCAAAATTAATAAATAAAATCTTTTAAAAATTAAATCCCCCATAGAATCATGGATAAAAGCAACAAAACCGGTATATTTTTACATAGGGCTATACTACTTTTCTTATCAACACTTTTTTTTTCCTGTGATACAGAATATGTTGATAAAATAAATGACATTCCCGGTGATGTAGTGCAAGTTCCCGGATACACCCAAATCGAATCATTTACCTTTAAGGATACCGAAAATAATGCCATTAGTGGTGCTATAACAGATGATGCTATAATCATTACCTGGAGCAGTTATATGGCGCTTCCGGAAACTATAAAACCAGAAATTGTTTTGGGTACAGAAGCAACTGTTAGTCCCGCATCAGGTGTAGAAGTTTCTTTTAAAGATGGCACTGTATATACTGTTACTTCAAAAGCGGGAACAACTAAAAAATATACCATCAAAATAGATCTTAGACAAAAAGAACCAAAAAGCTGGACATACAATGGCGGAGACTTTTTGTACAAAGGTTTTATGCAAAACATGACTAATAATGGTTCATCAAATAGTATTGACAATTTATGGTTAAGCCTTAAAGATACAAGAGTATATTTTGTAGCAGCTAGCGATAAAAAAACAGAATATACTGCCGAACTAGTCTATTTAGGAGTGGGCGATGCCACATTATTTCCAGCTTACGGAGTATATTACTTTCTTCCTGATAATATGCCTGCTGGTCAATATGATATGCGTATCAAGAATGGCGCTTATATATTGCAAAACACAAGCGTAGATAACAGATTTAAAGTTGAGGTTGCAGAACCGGATTATTTTTCAGCAGAAAGATATGGTTCTCCAATCGAGAAAAAATCCGGTGAAACCTTCGAAATTCGTGGCGGAATGATGAATACCATAACCTCGGCAGTGATTTACAATAACAAAGCTAAAACTTTAATTTATCCTATCGAAATTGTAAGCCTAACTCCGTACAAAGCTGTATTTAAAGTACCATCAGGAATTCCTGCAGGAATATATGATAGAATTAGATTTACAACCAATGATGGTTCTTCAGTTTTAAATTATACTATAACTATTAAGTAACAATTTTGTTTTTTGAAAATAAAAAGCCTTTAGATATGATTTGAGGTCACTGAAAAATTCCTTTAAAGTTGAAAAGGTAGTTTTACAAGTAAAATTGAGGCTCTCAGAATCGTCTGTACAAAAGTATTCTGCATCACCTTTTTCAATATTGAAAACAGCCTCTTTTGATAAACAGCTACTTTTTCAGTGCCCTCTATGAATTCTAAAGGCTTTTTTGTCTATTAAACAGTTTTTTTCAGCAGCAATCCCCTACCGGAGCCTGAAAGTGCTAACTGGCGAAGCAAATCGTACCCCTGACTCCATAAAATTGGTCGTTTTTTTTCCAATTATATCACATAGAGTTGATTAAAATCCATCTCTGCAAAATATTTTCTTCCTACAGAGCTTTTAAAAATCTGCGTAAATCAGCGCTTTCGCGAAAGCCAATCTGTATTATCTGCGTTAATTCCCTTGCAAACTACAAACCATTCAACTATTACAAGAAATTAGAATTTGGAATTTTCACAACAAACCATCCCTTTCTTTCTTCCATTTGCGTATTCTCCCGCGGGCATTTGTATAAGGCGAAGCAGTATTCAATTGAATCATTCGCCCTAATGTCCATTTTTCATACCAAGGTATTTCGTAAAGTTCATGATTCGATTTGCTTTTAATGAATGCTATAATTGAAGCTACATTATTGTCGAGTTTTACAAGAAGTTCCTCAAAACTATTGTTTTCATAATCTTTGTAAAATTTTTGAGCCAGTTTTCCTAATTCGTTCCATTTGTAGCCTGTTTCCGGAATATCGACAGCATCGTTTTTCATTTTTTTATAATTCCATTTTAAGACCAATTCTCCCCAGCCTATAAGATACGCCATAAGATTATTGATACTCATCAAAGTTCCTTTGCTATGACCTTCCAGTTCTTTCAATGTGGTTAACTCAACAGGAATACTTAAAAGTTCCTTTTTAAGTTTATTATAATTTGCAATTATTGCCTCCAGCAATTCATATTGGTTAATGGGAACAGCCATACAATTATTAATTTTTACTTACTCAAAAATACTATAAAGTATTAAAAAACATATTAACTATGAATCGTTTAAATTTTAAAAATTGTTTCCTGAAGTTCTTCTAAAAATTTCCTTTGGTTTCCGGCATTATAAAAATTACGAAAAGCAATTGAAATACCATCATTATTGCAAAAATTAAAAATACAGCTCCGGCTCCGATGGTAGAAAATAAAAAGGGAAGTTGTTGGTAACAGCCGCAAGAATGCAGTTTACAGATCATCCAAAGGCCTGGCCGCTGGCAAGCAAATGAAATAAAAAAAACTGAGAATCAATAAATGCTTATCGGGTCTTAGATTTTCTAAAAAAGTTGTATTTTTTAAATGCCGATTAGCACAATAATTATCTTACTTCACAAGCGATGACTCGCGTATTATTAGTTCTGTTCTTAGTACAATACTGTGATGAGGTTCACTCACATCTTTTTTCTTTAAAAGAGGCAACATCAATTCCATCAGTTTAGTACTTATTTCGATCAAAGGCTGCGCAACAGATGTGATCATAGGATCGTAGATTTTGAACATGTCATTATCATCAAACACAATGATGCCTAAATCTTTAATTAATTTTGGATTGTTCTCTTTTAAAACTTCCAATCCGCTTTGCGCAAAATAGTTAGTGGCAAAAAAAACAGCGTCTAAATCAGTATGTTTTTCGAAGAAATCCTTAATATACTCCTTGGCTCTTCCTTTGATAATTTCATTAAAAGGAATTTGAAGTGTACGTGGTTTTAGACCATTTTCTTCGACTGCTTTTTCGTATCCAGACAAACGTCCTTTCATTTGACTCTGATCTGAAGCCGTTGTAATAAAACTAATATTTTTAAACTTATTTTGTATCAAATGCTGCGTCGCTTCAAAAGAGGCCTGTACATTATCAATAACAACACTATTACAATCTAATCCTTCAAAAAACCTATCTAATAAAACCACAGGAATATTATCTTTTATTAAACCTTCAATAGTATCTTTTATTCCCGGAGAGGGTACAATAATAAACCCATCTACCTGACGAAAATTAAATAAATTGATTAATTCATTCGATTTTTCATCATCATTTTCGTTGCTGCAAAAAATTACTTTATATCCTTCATTGTATGCAATATCTTCAAAAATTCGGGCAAGTTTAGAAAAGAAATTATTCGAAATATCTTCTACCATAAAAACCAAAATTTTAGATTTTCCGGTTCTAAGGCTTTGTGCTATTTGGTTGGGTCTGTAATTTATTAATTTTGCATAATCTAAAACCTTTTTTGTAAGTTCTTTAGAAATGTGTTTTTCTTTTGCCTTACCATTCAATACAAAAGATACCGTAGTTACAGATATCTTCAATTCATCGGCAATATTTCTAATAGAAACAGGTTTTTTCTTCATTTTAAAATCATTTTTTAATCTAGAACCACAATTTTTGCTCAAATGTAGTAAAGTTATTATTGTGGTATAAAATTAGTACTATTTTACTTGAAATCAGTTACAATGTTTTAATCCCGCAAGACGCCAAGTTGCATTTTTTTTGTTTCTCGCAGATTTAAATTGATTAATTGAGGTATCGCTTCTTTATTCTATTAGTCAGCAAATTTCTCTAAATTAATTGCTGTTAAGTATTTTAGAACTTCAATAGCAGGAAGAAATTGTGGATAAATAATATATGCAGAAGCCAAGCTTTTTATTGTTAACTATAAAAAAAAACGTAAAGGATTTTTAAATACATAAAAGCAAAGTCTACAGTAAAACTAGCGCAGACCTTGTTATTTGTAAGTTAAAAGGAATATTCTATTATTTTAGAAAAAACAAAATAACCATACTACTATTCTGAAACAGCACTATTATTCTTTGGCGGAAAAAAGAAATGCAAAGGCTTACTTCTAAAATATCGAAAGATCGCTCTTGCTACTTTTCTTAACTCTGAAAGTGGAATATTTCTGGAACGAAACGCAAGCCCTAGTGATAAACTAAAACTAACCATAAAGTTGACCAGGCCAATCAGCCCAATACCTATCACTGACCAGAAAAACATTTGTTGACTTACATAAAAATCAGCGCCATATAAAGCCATTGCGAAATTTCCGCTGGCAAAAGTAATGTGCCTGATGTCAATATTTAATCCGAAGAAAATTCCAATAAAAACAGTACTTCCCATAAAGACTCCAAACCAGAAATTGGAAATAATTCCGGCCCATTTATTTTCATAGACTGAGGCTAATTTCTTCGTCCACCTTTTTCCTAAACTCATTTTAAGTAACGGATGTTCCTGAATGCGATAGTAAATATGGTTGTGCTTGTCGCGATTGGCAATACTACCCGCAATAATCCCGGATAAAAACAGAAAAACCCCGGCTATAGCGGCATGAAAAATTGCCGGCGAATCAATAGGATTAAGATCACTGATTAAAGTTGGCCATTTTTCTTTGGCAATATTATAATGAAATATTTGATCAATAGCCCAGATTCCAAGTAATGAAACCGGAAAAGCAATAATAACGTTCCCTACAAAGGCTATAAACTGCGAACGGAATACTCTGGCAAAAAATATAGCAAACTCTTTGTATTTATAATCTTTTTTCTCTTGTATTTGTTGTTTGAAACCTTCCTGCAACGCTCTTACCAATGCAGAAGCTGTCATTGCCGGTTGCTTGGTTGCCAGCGTAAATCCCAAAATATAAATGATGATAAACCCTATAGAATAATTCATGCTGTATAAAAACATATGACCAAAACCACTGGCATGCACTTTTCCTAATAAGAGCTTGATAATACACAGTATACCCACAATAAAACCACCACCAGCTGCTGACAAAAACATTTTATAATACTCTTTACGGCTGTTTGTAATATAATGTTCTCCCGTATTGGCGGTATGCTGGGTTATTTCATAAGATAAAAGCTGTGTGCTCTCGTTGACTAATTTTTGAATATTGTTTTTATTACAATTGTACTTAATCAGTTTATAAGAAAGGTAAATTGTATTTCTGTTCGCATCTTCCTCGTTGCCTTGTATCAAAAGCGGCAATAAGGATCTTAGTCGGTCGAGTTGCTGGCGAATGCGTAAAAGGCTTTGATTGACATGCAGCGAAATACCAAATTTATTACTGTTTTTAAAAGCCGTTTCGATATAATCTGTGCATTGTTTGTGCAGGATGATCAATTGTTTATAGTCTAAATCTTCGGCATTGATAACACTGTCAGGAGATTGTAACAGTTTTTCATTCATGAGCAATAATTCGCGCTGAAAGGCAATAAAAGGACTCTCGAGATTTTCATATTCAGGTACCATCCTGATTACATCTGTTTCCATGGCAGATCCACAAATACGGTAGGTAATAACTTCCATGGCAAAAACCAGTTCATTAAACGATGAATTCTCTTCGCGAACCCCGTAAATAGAACGAAATTTGAGCAGTGAAAATAACTGCAGGATTTGCTCCTGAGGTATTTTACCAATCCACAGTAAATCTGTATTGACAAAAAAGACCTGATTTAAGATAAATTGCAAGGTATCTTTTTCTGGCTGCTCAGGAATTAATTTGGCAAAAATTCTCTTGCGCACTTCAAAAAAGAAATTGGCATCCTGAAGAATACCTGCATCTGAAAGGATTTTATTAAACTTTTTATTTTCTAAATTAGTGCTGATGCAATCCATCAGACCGTCACGATAATTTGGGTTTTCCTGAAGCAGATAAATAAGTTGAGACAGATCGACTTCGGTTATTGTTTTTGGATTTTTAGGACGAATTAAATTTACTAATTCTACCAGCACTTCTATATTTTCTTTCTTAGATTTCCATACTTGTTCATTATTAAAGTTTTTTTCGAAAAAGGACTTTAAAGCCATTTTTGTTTTTCTTCTCAATTTCATTCTAATTCTATTTAATTATTGCTGTTTTGTGCAAATAAACGCATTCTTTTTATCAAAAAAGGGCAAATCTGTAGTGAATAAAAGTATTTTATATGAATTCTTGATTATGGGTGCTGTAGAAAAGAATTCTGCCGTAAAAAATAAAAACTGTTCGAAAATTAATCTCCGGACAGTTTTTATTGCTGTTATAATTTTACTTCTTTATTGGTAAACCAATACAAATTTGTTGAGTTGCGACTTGCGAAGCCATACAGAGTTCCTTATAATCATAATTAGACAGAAATATATGATCTGGAATATTTGGTTTTGAAACTATCAAAAACCATTGTTTGTAAGATTTTACATTCAGACTGAAATGATCAAGACTGCTATTTGTTTTTATAACCTCTCAATCAAAAGGCAAAACAAGATCTACACTCTGTTCCGTACCATTGATGTTTCCCCAGGAAATATCTTTTTTTATGGTTTGACTTTCTAACTTTAGCTGCGCGAGATGAACAGTGCCTATTTGTTTTTGTGCAAAGTATGTAATGCCCATAAAAAAATGATCAGAACCAATTCGCATTAACCATAAATGATTCTTTGTATAAATTTATTTTATCAGTAAAAAATTCATTTAGCATTTTCATCAATGATAACAACTTCATTCTCCGGATCTTCGTCAAGCCAGGCAATGAACAATTTATAACCTATCGAAAATATTATGGGCCCCACAAATAAGCCAATAAATCCCGACATAATAAAACCGCCTATAACGCCCAAAAAAATAACAAGCATTGGAACCAAAGCGCCTTTGCCCAGTAAAAGTGGTTTTAGAATATTGTCTGATAATCCGCTAATGATAAAAAATATGGTCCACAGAATAGCATAACCCGAAACGCCGGTAGAAAAAAGATAGATAATAACGCCAATATTGATAATGGTAGGGCCTATTTGTAAAATAGAAAATATTAAACATAGCAAAGTCAATATTCCTGCATAAGGAATTCCGGCCAAATAAAGTCCGAATGCCTGAATAAGGGTCTGGATTATCGCCACGCCTATTATTCCTTTTACAACCTGATAAATTGTCGATACAGAAATGGTTAGAATTTCATCGGCTTTTGAGCCTGCAATTCTTTTAATAAACTTTACGGCTAAATTCTTAGCGCTGGTCGATACCAATAAAATCCCGGCAATTATAACCGATAATATAAATTGAAGAAAAGCCAGTCCTGAACTCAAAACGCTTTCCATAATCGTTTTGGACAGTTCGGTTATTTGCGTACTGTATTTAAGTAAACTATGCTGTAAATCTGACGATAAGGAATATAAAAAGTCATATAAAGATTTGCCTATTATGGGCCATTCTTTTATGGTTTGAGACGGTGGTGTAATTTTAAGTGTTCCGGCTTCAAAACTATTTTTTAATTCTAAAAAATTGCTTGTTGCCGAACTTAAAAAATAAACGATTGGCAGAATCAATAATCCAACAATAGTTACTGTGAGAAGTACAGAGGCCAGTGTTTTACGCCCTTTTAATATTCTCTGCAGAAAATTAAAAAAAGGATAAAATATAATTGCCAGAATCGTTGCCCAAATCATAGGCATAATAAAAGGCAGCATTAGTTTGAAACAAAAGCCAACAATTAGTACCACAAAAAAGAGTTGCAATATGGTTTCAAATAGTTCTTTTCGGTTATTTAAATTAGACGTTTTCATTGTTTATTTTTTTAGGGAATAGTAAAACATTCGTGATTTGTTATTATTTATTTTGAAAAAAATTCGCATCAGAAACCAATCGGCCAATGAGAATTACCGGAAACAAAACGCCCGTAAAAGCTTCGACCTGAACCAGCGATCTTGCAACAGGATGAAGCGGTACAATCTCACCAAATCCTGTGGAGGTAATCGTTACATAACTGAAATACAAAAAACCAGCCAAATCACTATTTATCTTAAACGCAGAAGGTGTAAAATGAAAAGAACCTTCAATTTGTTCAAAAACAAATAAATAGGCAATGCACCAAAGATTGGCCAGCAACATATAGACTACAATTGAACCTATTATTTTGTAAGTGGTGACAGGTCCGGGTTCAAAAACTTTTATTAAAACCAATACAATAAGCAAGGAAACTGTAGCAATTGTTAAAACAAAATCTGTAAGCAAAACAAAATTGCTTGTGTTATACATACTGACCCAATTGAAAACCACAAACAAAAATGGTACGACTGAAAAACGAATGGCCTGCTGTTTATTTTTGGCCAATGAATAAATCCCTGCCAATAAAAATAACATCCAGAAAATGTTTAAAATTACCATAAATGATGAATGGCTCCCCAACAGCGGAATTACAATAAAATGCATAACAAAAAGGAGCACCAGCATACTGCTAAGCCCGCTTTCTTTGATCCAGAAGCGATAGAAAAACCGGTCTTTTTTTTGTTTTATCATAATAGCTTTGATTAAATTGGTATAGGCTCCAACTCTACTCTTCTAAGCGGTCTGCGCCAAAGTTTAAAAAGCAGGATAATAAAAACGGGCAGGAAACAAATGGCCGACATGACCAGGTAAATATCCTTATAAGCCAATAATATCGAGGCTTGCGCCGTTTTATTAGAAAGGCTTTTTTCTGCTTTTTTTTGCGCTTCGGCTTCAGATAATCCCATGAATAAAAAGTTTCTTTTGGCGTTGGCCAATTGTTTTTGTGCCAATACATTCACTTGGGTCAATTGCTGACTCAAACCTGTTTTGTGCTGTAGGTTGAGATTGGAAACAAATGTTCCTAAAATGGCGCTTCCTAATAAGCCTGCAAAAATAGCCTGAGCAATAATCCCGCTCATCATACGCGAAGCACTTAGTTTTGGAGGAACGCCTTCTGAGATATAAAGCAATGATATCGGAAAAAGAAACCCCATGCCTAATCCTTTAAAAATTAAAGGAAGAAAAAAATCGGATGAATCGATTCCGGGATAAAACCTGAAAAAGAGAATAATATGATACAATCCGTAACAGGAAAAACCCATAATCCAGATCGTTGCCAGATACGTTCTTTTGTATAAAAGCCAGGTCGATAACGGAATCGAAATACACAAACCAATCAATAAGGCCAAATGTGTCCTGGCTCCTGAAACCGAATCGAAACCCAGGATATTGGTCATATATCCGGTAACCACACTTCCGGTTCCGTTCATCACGCCAATATAAAACATCAGGAATGCGCCAATAACGACATTTTTGTAGGCGTAAACATGGGGATCAATTATAGGATCTGTTGTAAAACGGGCGTGTATTAAATAGATTCCTAAAATGATCAATAATAAAGCTACTGCCAAAGTTATTTTAGGATCGTTAAACCAGTTTCGGCTTTGTCCTTCGGCACTTAGAAAAAGGATAACGGTAAAAAACAAAATCATGATGATCCATCCCCGCCAGTCAAACTGAAAATTGGTTTTCATCGGCGCAACATCGGCTTTATAAAAATACCACGCCAGAATAATACAGACCAAAAAATTGATATTCAGGAAATAAATACCAAAAGTCCAATTGTAAAAACTGGTAAAATGCGCACCAAAATACTGGTAAAGATGCTGACTTCCTTTCTGGATAAACTGAAGGATTCCGTACAGCAAAGCCATATTAAAAGCCGGATTGTATTTTAATAAAATAGGCACCATCGATGCAAAAATTCCTATTACCGAAACAATTGCCAAAAGAGAACGCCAGAACGTAAACCACTCTATAGTTCCTGCATACAAAGAAGCGGTATTGAATATAATCGACAAAAAACTGGCCGATAATATCATGGTGCGAACCTTAATTTGTTTTCCCAGTTTTAATCCCAAAGGCATAAAAGCCAGCATTACAAAAATTGGAATATAGATCGAATAGGTAAAAACGGTCGTAGATTCTCCAAAATGTCCTAAAATCTGCGAATTGTCATAAGCCGTGACATTGAGTCCATTAAAAAAAGGAATGGTCAGGATGTACAATCCTATAAGGGTAAAAACGCTTGCTTTTTTTCCTGCGAACATCTTTTATTTTTTTACGTCGACCGTTACATTCATTCCCGGCTTTACTTCTTCCAGCTCTTTGGCGGAAGCCTCAAATTCAATTCTAACGGGAATTCGCTGGGTGATTTTTACAAAATTTCCTGTCGAGTTATCGGGTTCAACCATCGAGAATTTGGCTCCTGTTGCAGGAGAAAACCCTGCTACTTTTCCTTTAAATTCTTTTCCGTTCAGGGCATCTATAGTAATGCTAACTTGTTGTCCTTGTTTTATTTTTTCGATTTGGGTTTCTTTAAAATTGGCCGAAATCCATAATTTTTGGTTGAGTACAATTGTGGCAATGGTTTGGTTGGCATTTATGAGTTCCCCAATCGATACATTGCGTTCGCCTACAAAACCATCAGATGGCGCCAGAATACTGGTATAAGACAATTGAAGTTTTGCCGCATCTAGATCAGCTTTTTTTCTGGCTACGGTTGCTCTCGACGCTTCCATATTGATATTGCTTTGTCTGGTTACAGAACTGCTTGCTTCTACTCCTTTTTGGCCTGCTTTTAAATACGCTTCTTCAGATTTTAATTTCGATACGACCTGATCGTATTGATTTCTGGTCACGGCCGAATCGGCATACATTTTTTTAAAACGTTCATAATCCTTTTGGGCTTTCTCCAAACCTGCCCTGTCTCCTGCCAGTTTTTCTCTTCCGGCAGCCTGATTTGATGCTGATGTTGTTATCGATTGCTCCATCGAATGCAGGTTTCCTTCGGCTATAGCCAAATCAGCTTCGGCTTGTTTTACTTTTATAAGATACTCCGCATTATCCAGAATTATGAGTGTATCGCCTTTATGCACCAGCTGATTCGATTCAAACCGAATTTCTTTAATATGTCCTGTTGCCCGTGCAGCAACGCTGTTAATATAAGCTTCGACCTGAGCATTGTTTGTCGTTTCGTAAGTATTAAAATCAAAAAACAAACTCAAAATCCAGAAACCTCCGGCGATCAAAAAAATAAAGGACAAAATCGTTAAAATCCTGTTTCTCTTTTTGTCCTTTTTTATGGTTTCATTTTGTGGGGTTTCTTCGCTCATATTCTTTTTATTTAAAGTTTACCCATTGCAAACTGCAGGGAATAATATTGAATGATTAAATCTAAATTGGCATTGACAAGGGATATTTTAGAATTATTCAGCTGAAGTTCAGCATCTACCATATCGCTTATTAGGGCAAAGTCATTGTCGTACCGGCTTTTTACGATTTTATAATTGCTTAAAGCCAGCTCAACATCTTTTTTATACACCGTTATATTTCTTTTACTTTCGGCATACTTAACAAATGCTGTTTTTACTTCCTTATCGATTTGATCTTTTGTAGCATCCAGCGCAATATTGCTTTTTTCTATTTGCAGTTTGTCTCCACGAACACGGTGTTTTATGCTATAAAAACTCGAAATATCCCAATTTAAAGAAATACCGGCCGCCCAGTAATTGATAATATTGACATAGTTGGGCCACTGGGCAGGATACTCAGTATTTAGAATAAGATTGGCATTTATATTGGGTCTAAAACCGCTTTTTGTAATATCTAATGTCGATTTGGATAATGCTATACCTATTGTGGCTCGTTTTATTTCTTCTCTGTTTTGATAGGCTTCGGTAAGGCTTTTTTGCAGATTTACGTCTTCTAAAAGGATCGCATTTTCTGTAATCTGAGGTTTTAAAACTGTATTGGCAGGAAGTCCGATTAAGATGTCCAGGTAATTGCTGACCAATTCTATATCATTGGTATTTCTAAAAACCGAAACTTTAAAATTCGACTGCTGCAATTCGGTTCTTATTAAATCGCTTTTTAGGTTTTGCCCATTTTCTACGCGCGACTTTAACTGACTTATTCTAAGATCTGTATTAATGATATTTTGTTTGGTAACCTCTATTTGCCGGTATAATTTTTCAAGTGTAAAATAATATTGTGTTATGGCGTTCTTGACATCTGCCTGAGTCATTCTCGCCACTGACTCCTGCATTTCGCCTATTAGCTTTTGTTGTTCGATTTTGGAGTTGATTACCCCACCGCCATAAATAGGCATTGTTGATACAATATTGGCGAAAGCCCGATGGTTGAAATAATCTACTGTAATATTGTTTTCGTAAAATCCCTCATACAATTTAGGATCTCCAATATAAGTATATCCAACACTTAATCCCACGCGGGGAACTTTAGCGATTTTTGCCTGATTGATATTTTCGGCTGCAATGGCTACATCTGTATGGGCCATTTTGAGCTGTCTGTTGTTTAAAATTCCTAACTGAATCGCTTCGTCTAAAGTAACCGTCTTCAGCTGTCCTGAACTATCGTCCTGAGCAAAACCTGCCACATGAGCGAAAAATAATAGTAGTAAAATCAGATGTTGCAATTGTAGTTTTTTTGATAACAAATGTTTCATTATTTTTTTCGTTTTACAGGGTCAGCATTACAATCCGGAAATAAAAATGTGTTATTCTAAGCAAAAAAGTTAAAAATAAAGTACTACAATTACTCCTTTCGCCAATGAATAAAGCATTAGCAAGAAATTATGTTAAATTATGTTAATATAAAAGTAGTAAAAATTTCGTTATATAAAAATAAATTACTAATATTGAGGTACTTAAAAAAAACAAACCATGCTAATAGAACTTGCTTTAACAGGAAAATTCATTGTTGACATTGTGAAAAGATTAAGAAATGACAAGACATTTCGAACATTAGGTTTCTTACTTTTTGTACTTGTTTTGGTAGGTACCATGTTTTTTTGGTTGGTCGAAGATTTGCCTTTTCTAAAATCATTAGCCTATTCTGTAGGAACCCTTTCTATGAATAGTCCGTATGACGCCTCGGTTACTTTCTCGACTATTGGAGTCATTTTTAATATCATTTACATTTTTATTGGCGTTGGCGTTTATCTAATTTTCGTCCTCGAAGCAGGAAGAACCATTATTGCCGCGCATGAAGATTTTGAGAAAAAACAGGCGGAGAAAAAAGCATTGAAAAAAGCCCAAAAAGAAGCAAGACAATAAACTATCTGTAATAATTTATATGGAGGAATTATAAATTGGTAAAACTAAATTAATATGAAACAAAAATTAAAATGGTTATCCGTTTTTTGTTTATTCATAAATATAATTCAGATGTACTTTATTTATATCATTCCCAAAAATGATAGCGTGAGCGGGCCTTTTTTATGGCTGGTGTTTTCGGTTCCCATTACGATTATTCAGGTTATTCTGTTCCTGCGTTTTCTGGTTACAGAGGAACACAAGAAAAGACAGCTTCTAATTTTAGGGATATTAAATTTCGTTTTAACAGCTTTACCTTTTGGCATTTTACTACAGTATTATTAGCGAGAAAAGGAAATTCCACGAAAGTGAAATAATAGAATAACAGGTAAGATTTCAATCAATAAAATAGAAACGCTATAAAGTAACTTTATAGCGTTTCTATTTTATTAGAAATAATATTTAAATCCTGATTACTCCTTCAAAAATGTTCTGCTCTCTGTATCACTTCCTCTCTGAATATTTAACAAATAAACACCTTTAAGCAAATAATTGCAATTGTAGGCAATATCGATTTTTCCAGCTTCATAGACCTTATCCGTAATTGTAGCTATTTTTTGTCCGTTAATATCAAACAATACGATCGTTACTTTTTCTTGTTCGGTTTGTAGAAAAGAAATGTTCAGGTTTCCTTTTGTTGGGTTTGGGTAAACATTTAAATCTGTTTGCGGATCAACAGATACTTTACTTGCACTAAGTGCAGTTACAGTACAATTGGGTGTGGTGCTAAAAGCCATTTGTGCAGCAGTAAAGTTGGTAAATGTCGCATTAATATCGATATTAGAAGTATCACTCGCGCCTTTACCATCGCAATTGTCTCTTCCGTTTCTCCAATACGGAAATTGCAAATAAACACCCGGTGTAGAGCAGCTACCAATTTCTGCATCGCCGCCGACTATAACCGAACTGCCAAAGTCTCCCGCAAACAACATTGCATTTCCTTTTATGTTGGCTGTATTTTTTACAGAACCACCTTCCATCCAGGCATTCCCTTCAACAATGGCGCTGTTTGATAAAGTCGCATTGTACACACAGGCATTTCCTCTTACAATCACACTGCCACTTATCGTTCCGCCATCTACCAACGCGTAATCATCGATACGTGCATTTCCTGAAATAGTTCCGCCTCGTACAACGGCATACGGACCTACATATACTGTAGAAGCTACAGTTGCATTGTTGGATACCCATCCGCCTCCGTTTGTATGTAAATGTCCGTTTGTTTTAAGAAAACTTCTAAAATTTGCGGCAGGCTGAAATCCTTCCGGAGTTGCATTTGCAACTTTTAGTTCATAGGGATATCTTCTTTGTTTTGGGTAACCCACATCCATATTATAATTGACATGCACTTTTGGCGCAGCAAAAACTACAAGATACATATTGGCTTCTGTAGAGGTATTAAGCGTAAAAGAAGCTTCGCCATCGGTTTTATACATTGGACTGTAACGCGAAATAGTACCATCGGTTTTTGTGGTAACAAAACCATAACGCCATCCGGCCTGGGTGGTATTTACCTCTGTATGTCCTTTAAATTTAATGGTAACTTTCTTTTGCGTTCCTGTACAGGTTGGGTATAACGGAATCACATTCATTCCGTAATCCTGTGGCGCCCAATCGTTGTTGGTGTAATATTGGTCTGTTGTTCCTGTTACCTTTGTAAGCAGCGTGTACTGTCTGCTGGTGTAACGAGGTATATTTGTTTTTATGGCATTGTAAACATTTCTGATGGTTTTCCCGAAATTACTGGTTGTGTTGATTTGAGAATTCCACTGAATAGGATAATCGAATGCCGGTTGTCTTTGTGCATATCCCCAAAGATAATCGTCGAGCTGATCCTGAGTAAATCCTTTTAATCTTTTAATAGTTTCAAGGGGATGTTCTTCATTGATCGATTCTGCCCACATTCTTCTGGTAAAATCAAAACCTTCTTTTTCCTGAACATAATACATCAAATGAAAATTGGTGTAATGATGTCGGTTAGAGGACCACATAAAATGTTTGGTTTGTATCCAGCGGGTCAGAGTTCCGTCAATTTCTGCCCATTGCGGATACGCCTGTGCACGCATAAAATTGGCATGTCCTTCGTAAAACGGACTCGCCCAATCGTATCCTGCAAATGCTCTTCCGGCACCGGGATTTTCCTGAATGCTCATCATCATTTGCAGCGTATGGGCAAACTCATGCGATAATGCCCCGCCATCTCTGGTCGCTTCGGGATGCACGAACATAGCGCCAATAGTATTACTAAAGGAACTCGCTTGTGCGAAAGCTTCTAATCTGGGATCTGTAGAATTCCAGGTGTTCATCATCATGATAATGATCTTGTACTTCCCGAAATTGGTTGTTGGCGCATTATTTACAAAATGCAAATCAGTGATATAGCGTTTAAAGCTAGTTTCGAGAGTATCTGCAACCGATTGGGGAGTAAATCGTAAAGCAGCATCGGCATAAGCTGCAGGATTTGTGCCTACTTTATCGCCCCAATACAATACAAAATTTGTCGACTCGTACTTTCTGGAGTTGGATACTTTATTATAAAATTCATTGTTGGGGTCACTCCATTCTGTGGGAGTAAAAAGCGTTTTCTGTGCAATTGCAAAATAACTGGATAGAAAAACGACAACTAGTAGTAAAAGTTTTTTCATAGTTTATTTAATTAATAGGTTAAGAAATAGCATTCTTTTGTAAATGTAAAAACAACACTAATCTATTTATAAGACAATATTATCTACATTTAATACTATTTTACCTATTTTATTAAATACACTTTTCTGTTTTACAATAAGTTACAAAATTACAATTCCAAAAACTACTCAACAGCTGTAACCTCTAATACAACGCTGCTTTCCTGCTTTGAAGAAGAAACTTTCAAACCTACTTTCATCAGGAAATCTCCCGAAAAAACATTCCCTGATGCTTCAAAAGTATTTTTGGCTTCAGGCATAAGATTGATTTCTTTGACGATGTATTTTTTTAAAGGATCGAGTCCTTCTAATCGTACCAGACTATAATTAGGATCTGTTAATGGATGCAAAGTATAAGAGAAAACAACCGACTTGGTTTTGTCCTGATTCACATACATTAGTACTGCCCTGCTTTCTTCATAAGGCGAAATCAAGCGATACAAATCGCCTTGCCAGATTACCGGACTTAGTCGTTTGTAATTGGCAACTGCTTGCTGACAAAATTGCAATTCGTTTGGCTTTAATCCTCCAACGTGAATATCAAAACCCAGTTTACCCATCATGGCAACATCAGTTTTAAATTTAATGGACTGATTTCCCATAGAGGTAACGTGATTACAAGTTGCAAGTGCCGGATAAAAATTAGAATATCCCCATTGAATAAACACACGATCAAAAGGATCTGTATTGTCGCTCGCCCAAAACTCAGTAAAATAATTTAGAAATCCGTAATCGACCCTTCCTCCTCCTCCGGCACACAGCATCATAGGAAGATTAGGATATTTGGCTTTTATTCGGTCAAGAACTTTGTACAAACCTTTTGTATATTCAATAAACAAATGCGATTGCTGATTTTTAAGATAAGTCGAATAAGCGCTTGTCATCATACGATTGCAATCCCATTTAAAAAAAGCAACTCCCTGTTTGGTTTGCATGATATCATCGACAACTTTAAAAACAAAATCCTGAACCTGCGGATTGCATAAATCAAGAACCAATTGGGTTCGATAAATATTCTTTTCTCTGTTAGGTAAACTCAATACCCAATCCGGATGTTTTTCGTAAAGTTCTGTCTTTTCGTTGATCATTTCCGGTTCGATCCAGATACCAAATTTTACATCGGTTTTTTTAGCCTGTTCCATTAGAAAACCAATTCCGTTTGGCAATTTCGACTTTGTAGCCTGCCAGTCTCCTAAACCAGATGTAGAACCGCTTCTTGGGTATTTGTTGCCAAACCAGCCATCATCCAGCAAAAACATGTCTACGCCCAATGTTTTGGCATCTGTAAACATATTGGCCAACTTGTTTTCGTCAAAATCAAAAAAAGTGGTTTCCCAATTGTTCAGTAAAGTAAGACGTGGTTTTTCGCCATCTTTAAGACCATATTTTCTGGCCCAGGCATGCAAATTTCTACTCGCCTGACCTTTTCCGTGATTCGAAAATGTATAAATAAAAACAGGCGTTTTAAAAGTTTTTCCAGGTTCGAGATTGTATTCTGATGCAAATTCGTTAATACCTGAAATAATTCTTAACTCGTTATTGTTATCAATATCAAATGTATATTTAAAGTTTCCTGACCAGGCGATTGTGCCTGCGATCACTTCACCCGTATTTTCGCCCGATTTTGAATTTAAAGAAAGAAAAAAACTTGGAGACGCAAACATATTCGTGCGAACTCCCAATTTCGAATCGATAACCTTGATACCTCTGGTAAGCTGACTTTCTTCCATTCGAACTTCCTCAACCACATCGCTATAAAATTGTGTTAGCCAATATTGATCTGCATCCAGATGCAATGCCGATGAAGCATAATTGTACAGCATTACCGGTTTTTTCTCATTGTGCTGAATTTCTGTCCACGATTCGATTACATTTTCTTTAAAGAATGTTTTATAATGAAGATTAACAAAAACCGGATATTGAGGATCTTTTAATTTGACAATAATCTCAGCCGTATTATCATCTGTTTTTTGAACTGTATGATTTTGATATTCTAATTCTAATGAAGGATTTCCGTCGTTATGGGTAATTCTGATAGCGGGTTCAAATAAATTATCAGTTCCAAAAGTGGGGTACGCTGCATGACGCAGATCGATTAATGGATTTCCGTCATTGACCACAAAATTTTTGGTATTTTCTTTTGAAACGGCTTCATATTCAGCGCTATTATTCAGTTTTGTTCCCAAATACGTCTGATACAATTTTTTGTTTTTACCAACTTTTAAAACTAAAGCCGAACTTTCGGTCTCTATCTTAATTATCGAACTTTCCTGCGCCTGAACAGGCAAATACATAATAGTCAGTAAAAGTAAAAATCGCTTCATTTTTTTATTTATTTAATTAATGATAAACCGCATTACAATGTTTTTATTACACACAATAAATTCTCATTTTTGTCATCCTGAGGAACGAAGGATCACACTAGAAACTCGACAAAGATTGGCGGCTCCTTTTGCGGAATTTCTAGTGTGATCCTCCGTCGAGATGACAAACTAATCTAAAATCCTTTGCTTTACAGAGTTGCTTGTGAAGATTTCTCGCTCCTCGAAAAGACAAACAGAGTGGATAATTAATATCCAAAAGGATTATCAATACTCTGCATCGGCGTAGTAAACCATTTTGCTCCGTTTTCGGTCATGTAAAAATGATCTTCATGTCTGATACCAAATTTCCCCGGAATACAGATCATCGGTTCATTACTTACGACCATTCCTTCCTGCAATTTTATTTCGCTTCCGCGTACCAAATACGGGAATTCATGAATGTCTAATCCGGTTCCGTGCCCTACTCTGTGCGGTAATCCCGGTAAATCATAATCTGGGCTTAGTCCGGCTTCCGCCAAAGTTTTTCTTGCCGCATCATCTACAGATCCGCAAGTGGCATCGATATTAGCCGCTTCAAAAGCAGCGAATTGAACCTTTTGCTCCAGATTCCAAATGGTTCTGTATTCTTCCGAAGGATTTCCGTAAGCATATGATCTTGTAATATCCGAAAGATAACCTTCTAACCTACAGCCTGTATCTACAATCACGGCATCATTTTCTTTTAAAGGCTGAGGAACCGAAACTCCGTGAGGATATTGCGTATCATCGGCAAATAAAACAATACAGAAATAAGAACCCGAAGGTATTCCTGCCTTAATATGTGCTTTATTAATAAAATCAACCACTTCGTCAGCTGTAATTCCGGGTCTTAGTATTTTGGCTGCAGCACGCTGAACCTCCATAGTAATGTCTTTTGCTTTTTGAATAATGGCAATTTCATTCTTCGATTTTTGCATTCTGCAAGCCGCCGTAATTTGTTGCGCATTTATAAAAGCGTATGAAGTATTGGCTTTAGCAACTCCATCTACTAAAAAATAAGGCGAAGATTCATCAATGGCAATTCTTCCATACTCAGAGCTTCTGTCATTCAATATTTTACCAAATAAAATATAAGGCAACTCATGTTCTTCCCAACAATTAATATTGGCCTGAACTTTCATGTATTTTTTAAAAGTACCTTCTTCAAATTTTGGCACTATATATTCTAAAGAACCATCATCAAACAATAATGCACCGACCATTCTTTCAGAAGCATTCCATTTTGTTCCTGTAAAATAATACAGGTTGGTTCCCGCGTTAAGATAAATGGCCTGAACAGAAAGTTCTTTCATTAAACCAATTGCTTTCTTTATACGTTCCAGATATTCCTTCAACTGAATTGGCTGTACATCCTGAGTCCTGTTTTGTATTTTTTCTAATTCGATTGCAGCTGTCGAACCGCCTATACCTATTGTCATTTTTTCTATTTAAAAATTATAAAGTGCTAATTTAATTAAACACATAGAAACATAGTATCATTGAACTCAAAAAAGACGTTCCACTTCCATCAACACATCCCGATGCTTCGGGACTATGTTTGAGAAACTTGTTTCTTTTTGATTTACTTTTTTTCCAAAACCATAAAATCTATGTTTCTATGTGTTTAAATTAATTGAATTCAGTTTTAGGTTTTGTTTGTTTCATTACTTCCAATACATCTTTTGCATTAAGCGCATAATCGTACAAACGCAAAGAAGCCATAAAACCAGAGAAATTTTCTCCAATATCTGATGCTCCAATGATAATTTTAGCTTTGTCAATTGCAGAAGATAACAGCATCGTTTGCGAATTATCGACAACACCATCTACATATATTTTCTCTACTACGCCATCAAAAGTTAAAACGATATGATGCCACTTATTAGCTTCGGGAACTTTATTAAATTTCATATCAAAATGACCGTCTAAATGTACTCCGGCGCCATAACTTCCGCTGTTGTATGCCAAAGCATTGTACGAATTGGCTAAATTAAATTCATTGCGATCGCACCATGATGCCAGAATTTCTCCTTCTTTGGCAACGTCAGGATTTTTAACCCAAGTCGCAACGCTATAAGAACCATTCCAGGCTAAAGATTTTGGAACTGCTTTATCTAATGTCAATGCACCATTTTTAAAATGAAAAGCTTTAATTCCGTCCGGCTTTTCTAAAGTTATTTCGTCACTTTTGGTGAAAGTTCCGCCAATCGAACCTTTATTCGAAATGGTATTTATAACTGAATTGTTCGCTATTTTAGACGCATCAAGATCAACTAACAATTTCTTAGTGCTTTTTACGGCAGGAAGTATTTTTGATAATACATTTTTTAATGTTAACGGAAGATCAAATAACGAACTATAGACTTTGATGTTCCAAACTGCTGCATACAATCCGGTTTTTTCCGTCGCTAAAACGGTTAGTTTTATATAACGTGCCGTTACATCATTATCATCAATCATTGGACTTCCTGCTGTACGATTTTTAGATTGATCAGCATAGACCAACCAGTTTTTTCCGTTTACAGAATATTCTAGTTTGTATTGGTAATAATAACTCGCGAATTCAAATTGCGTCATCACCCTTTTTATGGTTTGAACCGTTCCCAAATCGATGGTTAAATCCTGAGGCGATGTGTTGTTCGCTGCTTTCCACATTGTGGCATTGTTATCATCTGTCGCATACGAAGGTTTATATTCGTAATCGTATTGGGTCGATTTTAAGTGATAATAAGATGATGCTGTTGTTGTTTTAACAAAACCAATATCCTCAGGTACAGTATATTTTACAAGATCATTTATACCTTTACTTGTGGGTACTACTTTTTTTATAGTCGAATCATTTTCGAAAATCATTTTATCGATACAAACCTGTCTGGCAAGTCCGCCCCGGGTCATAGGATAATCGTGTTTATGATACACGATGTAGTAATCGTCATTCTCTTTTAAAACAGAATGATGTCCCGGACCGTGCACACTTTTATCTTCATTCGTACTCAGAATTGGGTTATTTTTTCCAGGCGTAAAAGGTCCGTAAGGAGAATCAGAATAGGAATAGCGAACGTTGTAGGTTTCATCATGACAAGAAGCTCCGGAATACAGCAAGATATATTTAGAGCCTTTTTTCATCATATAAGCGGCTTCAAAAGGTTCCGGAGTTTGCGCTAAAGGAATATTGGCTGAATGAACCATTTCACCCATTGTTTTTTTGTTTAATTCACCCACAGCATATCCGCCATTGTAGTGTACCCAGGTTCCCCAATATCCGTAGATTTTACCATCGGTATCTTTAAAAAATTGTGCATCCAGAGACGGATAACCTTCTCGTGGATATCCGTTTGAAATTACGGGAACATCCTTTTCGCTTAATTTTTTCCAAGGGCCAACAGGCGTGTCTGAAACATATCCGTAAATATTACAGCCTATTTCACAATTTCCAAAATACAAATAATATTTCCCATCGTCTCCTTCTACAATATCCGGAGCCCAGAAATTCGTAATCGATTTTGCCGAAAAAGACGGAATTTCCATGATATAATTGTACCAGTTTTTAAAGTCTTTACTGTACCAGACTGCAGGTGCGCCCGATGCCAGCATTTCATTATCTGTCGTGGCATAGATATAATAAATATCGCCAAACTTTTTAATGGTAGGATCGGCAAACCACCCCGGCAAAATAGGATTTTGAGCTCCGGGCGTGTTTACAGGAATATCTTTTTGGGCAAAAATATTTCCTGTAAAAACAAGTGCAATAAGACTGTAAAATAGTTTCTTTTTCAGCATTGTAATTATTATTTATTTGAAGAGCTTTTGTTTTGGATATAATTATTTTGACACATTTATTCTATATTGATTTTAAAATTGTGTGCATATTTTTCTCTCACAGATTTGGCAGATTTAGCAGATTTATTTTAGGAAGTCTTGGTTTGACTTTATTAAAAAAGATGTAAAAAGATTTTTTTTTAAAACAGCGCACTAAATCTATATACTACGGCTGAAAATTTTAAAAAATCTGCTAAATCTGCCAAATCTGCGAGAAAATTTTAAACATATAGAAACATAGTTTTTTTTAACTAAAGGCGGCTCACTATTTAAACAAACAGGGCTTGTCCCGAACTCTCGGGACGCTCTGCCTGACACCTATTATTAACTTGGCTTCAATTAATTCTATTAATATTTCCAAACCAGTACATCAGCAGTTTTTATTGCTTTTGTACCAATAATAAGTTTTGTCTTTTCCGGTAAATTGATGTTGTATATTTTATCTGAATAATTGACCGCAATACCAAATCCGTCACGATAATCCACCATAATGCCTTCGGGATAATTTTCTATGGGAGCATTTTGTTTTTGGTACAACTTTCTCAATACTTGCTTTTCAAGTTCGCCGTTTTTAGAATCTAAGCCAATATAGGTAACGGTTCCTTTACCTAAAGTACGCGAAATAATAGCGGGCGTCCCGGAGTAAAAATCTCCTTCGTAGGTGGCCCAAACTTCTGTTTCTTTATTGGGTTTCAATAAATCACCCCAACTTGTCCAAGCAAATTCCTGATTATTAAATTTAATTGTACCAGGCGATTGTGGCATTAAAAGATCATACGATTCTATTTGAGATCCAATTAAATTCCACATAGGTTCGTAAAATTTCGCTTCCCAAAGATGTCCCTGACGGTTTTGAATTCCGGAGCGACAACTCAATATTAAATTCCCTCCATTCTTAGCATAAAGTGTTAGTTTATCGATCATTTTTTGATCAATCATCTGATAAGCAGGCACTATCAAAAAGGGATACTTAGAGAAATTAGTTGTATCGCGCACAAAGTCAACCGGCGCGCCAAAAGATTTTGTCGCTTTATAATATTTTGAAAAATGTCCTAATGTATTCCATTCTTTTGTTTGCTTGTTTAGCTCAATGCCCATCACATTATCAGCATTGAATAAAATTCCGGTTTTACGTTTTAAATAGTAATCCGGCAATGTCGCTTTAGCATCGTATTTTTTTCGCAGTGTATCAATTTCTTTTATAAACTGGCGAAATTCTGTTCCGCCAACAGTTGGCGTTACTCCATCGGTGCCGACAATTCCGTAATGAAATTGCTCATAACCGTACAATGGCGCGCGAAAACGATAGGTACAGGTAAATTTACTTCCGCCGGCAAAAACATGCCACAACCACATACGGATACTTCCCGGCAAAGGCTGCGGATTAATACTTCCCCAGTTTACTTGTCCCGGCTGTAATTCCATACAACCATACATGCCTTTCAGAGGGCGAAAAAAGTCATTCGACATTCCTATACTCGCGTAATCGCCTAAACGATATCCTTTTGATCCGATGCCCAAACTTCCTCCGTAAACTAAATAGCGTGTATAACAATCAAAATCGAGTTCTTTACTCATTCCAACAAAACTTTCATCATAGTTGGATCTGTAATTAGATGTAATCCATTGGTCTTTGCTTACCTGTTTTCGTATGGTAACTGCCTGGCTGTCCAGAAAAGTTGCCGTTTCCTCGTCGGCAAATCGATAATGATCTAATTGAGAATGCAGATTCATTCCCCATTCTTTGTGTAACGGAATATTAATTTGATTAAAGTCAGAATAAGTTCCGCTCCAGAAATTGTTTCCCCAAGCCTGATTTAAGGCATCAATAGTGGTATATTTTTGCTTTAGCCAATTGCGATAACGCTGTTGTGCATCTGCTCCATAATCCAGAAAACGGGACGGTTCATTGTCGACCTGCCAGCCGATGATATTTTTATTATTGCCATATCTTTTGGCTAATTGCTCAATCATTTTCAGCGAATAGCTTCGATAATAATTACTTGAAAATGATGCGTGTTGTCTCGAACCGTGATCGGTTTTGGTACCATCTTCATAAGTTGAAAGAATATCCGGATGCTGGCGAACGAGCCATACCGGAGGAGTGGCTGTCGAAGTACACATAATAATTTTCAGCTTGTATTTTGCCGCAATTTCAACCGCTTTATCCAGCCATTTAAAATCATAAACACCTTCCTGAGGTTCTAATTGTGCCCAGGCAAATTCGCCAAAATGAGTGAATTCAAAACCCATTTCGGCAATTTTTTTCAAATCACGATCCCATTGACTCTGATCCCAATGTTCAGGGTAATAATATACCCCAACTGTGGTCAGGTCTTTTTTCGGGAAAAATTTATCGAAATTTTGAGCACCGGAATGTAAACCCGTAAGTACTCCAAATA
The DNA here is from genome assembly GCF_009664855.1 of Flavobacterium sp. SLB02. Classification (GTDB taxonomy): domain Bacteria; phylum Bacteroidota; class Bacteroidia; order Flavobacteriales; family Flavobacteriaceae; genus Flavobacterium. Next base: position 1,711,668 of record NZ_CP045928.1, on the reverse strand, counting down.
CAGTAAATAGTATTTTTTTGAAAAAGTGTTTTTTTGATTTTTGCTTCATTACATCTTTATAATTTAATTTGAATCGCTTTCGTTTTCAATGCAATTTTATAAGCGCCTCTTACTTTTTCGTAAGACAATTTTACATCCTGATCAATTCTTAAATAAGCATCTGGAGTATAGGCATTTTTGGGATCTAAAGTAATTTTAACTGCACCTGTTTTGGTATTGTAACTTACTTTTTGAAACGTTCCCGCGTCTAATGTTAACCATATTTTTTTGGCACCAATATATACTTTAGATTTTGCCGCTGTTGTAATTTCTACTTCAACTTCATCGCCCTTTTCTTTTAGATTTCCTCCAAAAGCCAACCAGCCCAAATCTTTTTCATTGGTTATAAAAGTGGCTGTATTTACGGCATAACCAAAGAAACCTGAACCATAATCTCCGGATAAATAATCGATTCTAAGCGTTTCAGGATAAGAATGAAATGCTGAAGGTCCGAAACCATCCTCGGTAATATTAGAAATTCCTCCTAATAATCCTCCGTAACCTACTTTTAGTAAATGAAAATCATCCGGTGTTTTTCTGAATTGTTCCAAAACCGGAATCGCATTAAGAGCTGATCCATAATGATGAATCTGGCGCTCTACTCTTGACAATTTTCCACCGTACAAAAAGTCCCAATACCTGCGCGCGTTTCCGTTATACGCCCAGTTAGGCATTGTTGGCATATAGGCTAAAATAGCATCAAGCGTGATCTTTGCTTTGTCATTGTATCCAAAATAATCCGACCACATATATACTTCTTCCTGACCTGTAGAATCCCATGGCATTTCGCTCCCAAAAGGATAATTAAGTGTTCTCCAATGATCGGCTCTGGCTTTCATTTTGGCTTCCAGATTATTAGCCATTTCAGTATATCCTTCAGTTTTTAGATCCTTTAAAATTAAAAGAAAAACCGTTCCTTCCATTTGTCCAAACTGAGCATAATATGGCGCCAGTGTTGTCATAGCAATACTGGTTTCGTAAGCATTTTTCAGGTACCAATCCCAAGTATGATTCGTAACCAAACCTTTGTGGTATCTGGCCAAACGATACATCGTCCAGTGTGCTGCGGCAACGTGAGGGTAATTGTAAGATCTTCCCGGATCATCCGATCCTTTTTTGTCCCATGCTGCCCAGGTTTTATAATTCACCTCTTTACTATAAGTTCCTTCCGGCATTAAAGTAGGTTCGTAGTAAAAAACACTTTTTTTAACTCCATATTTAAGCGTATCGGCTGTATTGTATTGAATTCCTCCCCAAAGTGTTTTATCGACAAAATGTTCCAGTTTTACGATTTCTTCTTTATTGGGTTCGATCAATTGTTTCATAATAGCGCCCAACCAGCCGCCTGCTCCGCCTTCGTCACTTAAACCTGAAATCCATACACGACTGTCCTGAGTTATTTGTTTTTTGGTTTCGTAATCGTAAGAGATTACAGATGGGTTTCTGTGAAAAGGATCGTTTTTCTCATCAAACCATTGTGCTGTTGTCGAGAAATGACCAAAATCTGCCACGACATCTTTTTCGGATTTTATTACTTTATAGTTTATCGCTTGCTCTAAGCCGTCTTCATAAGTTACAGTTAGTCTGGCTCTGCCCCATTTTTTTCCGTTTACTTTATATTGAAAATATCCTTTTTCATTTTTTCCTTTTGCCTCGATTCTCAAAGCGCCTTCCGGTTCAATTTTAAAGGATTTTACGGCTTTTTTGTATTGTAAAAAAAGCTGTCCGTCCACATCTTCCGGTAATACATATCCCGGAATTCCTATCGCTACAGGGCGTTCTTTTTCGATTAATGTTTTTTGAATGTTTTTAATTTCATCCACCAGTACTAATTTTAAAGAAAAGTTTTTCGAAGCTCCCGCCGCAAGTGTTAACGAAGTTGGTGTATTCCATTGTTCTGCTGATTTCCATTCGTTCTCAGCGTATGCTTTACTTAACGGCATCCACTCATGAAATCCTTCAAATACAATACTTCTTGGTGTAATATCATCCAATAGCGGACGATAGGCTTCAAATGGCATATTTTCTTCAGGAAGTAATAACAATGCAGGACCGTGACCGCTTAATCTTTTTACTTCAAGATAACCCGCATCTTTTCCTATGTACGGATCAAAAAATACATTTTGAGCGTGAGTATCATCCAGTGATTTTCCTTCCAGAATATTATTAAAAACCATAGGAATTCCTAAAGCTCCAATTTCTATTGCTGATGCTGAATTATTAGTAATTTCAAAACGCAGTACTAAATCTCCGTTTTTATCTTCATAATAACGCTTTACCGTCAGCGGAGTTCCTGCCGGAAAAGTATTTGAAAGATCTGCTGCTGCCAATGTAGTTCCTGAAACGGATAGTTCTTTTACCGAAGCACGTTTGGCAGCACTGGAATAATTTTTCCAGGCACCACTGGCATCTTTAATTCTAAAATTAATATCTCCAAGATGGTAAAGTCCGTCTTTATCCCTGATCGAAAGTCGGTCACCGGGAGTAAAATCAAAAGTTTTATCTACTACGGGAGACAAAGCGGCTACGGTTTGAGATGATTTTAATAATTTAAGCTGAAATGATTTGGTACTTAAATTAAGATATCCCTTATCGATTTCCAGTGTTGATTTTTCGGCTTTAATTTTATCCCAATACTCCTGCGCCTGCAGATTATTTGAAGCAATTGAGCAACAAATCATCACAGCTAATAATGTTATTTTTTTCATATTTCTTATTATTATTTTAATCCCTTTAAACCGACTTTTCAGCCTTATTTTTTTATATTTTTAATGACAGACTTTACGCTCTTTTCATTATTTAAAATCAGTCGAAAACTTCCAATTCGTTTTATAATTTTCATCAACAGGAAGATCTTCCAGTATAATTCTTAGCATTTCTACCGGCATTATATTTTCTTTTAAAACACGGTCGTGAAACTGTTTTTCTGTCCATCCTTTGGCGAGTAATTCATTTCTTAAAGCATAAAATTGTAATCCTCCCGTCATATAAGCAACCTGATACAAGGGTGCGTCTCCGCTGGCAAAAGAACGTCTGACTTCTGCTTCTGCATTCGCTCTTTCGTGCCCAACTTCGTTGACTAACAAATCGATGCATTGCTGTGGTGTCATTTCGCCCAAATGGTATTTTAATGAAAAAATGATTCGGGCACAACGGTGAATTCTCCAGAATAACATTCCTAGTTTCTGTTCCGGCGTTTGCGGAAATTGTTTGTTCCAAAGGTTGATTTCCCAATACAACGCCCAGCCTTCCATCCAAAACGGAGTATCAAAAGGCTGACGATACGATTTATAACGGCTGTTCATGAAAAACTGCAAATTATGTCCAGGCAATAATTCGTGCTGTACCGTTGCAAACGAAAAGTTCGGATTATTGCCACGCATGCTCATCAGCTTGTCTTTCTGATCCATATCTTCGGTTGGATACGAAATACTGATTTCCCATCCTCCTGTAAAAAACGGATTTATTTTCTGGCGTTCCGGTGTCATCATAATCATCTGCCAGGTTTCTTTTGTCAAATCCGGCAAGGTGATTAAATCTCTGTCTTCGATAAATTTAACCGACTGAATGTATAAATCAGTTATGGCTTGCGGTTGTTCGCCTGCAGGAACGTAAGTGTCTTTTACGTGTTCCAGCGCTTTTTTCCAATCGCTTCCGTAACCTAATTCTGTAGCAGCTTTGATCATTTCTTTCTTGCACCATTCAAATTGATTTTGTGCCGTAGCTATCAATTCTTCTGGCGAATACGGAATATATTCATACGATAAACTTTTGATGACAGCCTCTCTGCCAATTGGTTTTCCTATAATACCGCTTCCGTCGTCTTTTACGCTTGTTTTAGAATAGTTTGATCGTAGAAAATCTTCATAAATTTTAAGTTTTTCTGATAGGTTTTTATATGGTTTCTGCATCCACCAAGTAAAATCAGGATCATAGCTATAATAAAATTCATAAGCTTCTTTGAGTGATTTCTCGAAAGCAACGACTGTCTTCGCTGCTTTGTCTGCTGCAAACCAATCTTTGAAAGGTTTGTTTTTTAATAACTCTGTTTTTTTATCAATACTCGTTCCGGCAAGATCAAACGCTTTTGCTAATTGACTTGAAACGGATCTTTTTCCTCTTCTTCTTTCTTTGATAAAAACATTGATATCACCTGAAAAATCCAATACGGAAGCTATTTCTTTATAGGATTTATATTCGATTTGTAAAAAGTAATTTTCTTTATCGATTATATTTTTAAGCAGCAAATAATCTACTTTCCCGTCTTTTGATAGATTCTTAAAATCAATGGCTTTTATTGTCTTGGACCAATCATCGTAAAATTTTGAAAAGCGTACATAATATTCTTCTGATTCATTGTTTGAATAAAAATTCTGCAAGGCTGTTTTATCTGCCTGAAAAGTATTTATAACATCAATGAGATCGTTTGCAAATGATTGAGCTGCCATTGCTAAAAATAAAAAAAGGGTTAGAAAATATTTTTTCATAGTATTGATTTGATGATTTTAATGCCAGAATTACAACTGTTTCTTTGCCACGAATTATCACTAATTTTTATGGTTTTAAAAAAAAATATTTTAAGAATTTGAGATAGATATAAAAAATAATTCGTGCTAATTCATGGAATTCGTGGCGATTTTTTTTAAATTAATTCGCGGCGAACTTTTTATTTCAGCGTAACATCCAGATAAACCGAATGACGGCCATAGCTTTCGTAAAATGGTTTGTAAACAATTCCGTCGATAGCAAATTCTAATTTCTTAGGATCTCCTTGTATTGATTTGCCGATATCTTTAACGTCTAAGTTTACTTTTCTCCAATCTTTTCTTGGTTCCGGTTCCTGCGCTGCAAGCAATATTGGCCCGTAAAATAAACTGGCGATATTTTGCTGATCCATTACTGATTCTAAGTGAAACTCAAACGGCATGCGCAACTCAATTATGTCTCCATTTTTCCAATTGCGTTTTAAGGTAAGATAGCTTCCAGGTTGGGCTTTTACCTTTTCCTGTTTTCCATTAATGGTGACAAAAAATCCTTTGGTTGCCCAATGTGGTACACGAACTTTAATATCAAATTTGCTATTTCCTTTGATGGTCAATCGGGTAAAATCTTCATTAGGAAAATCAGTTGTTTGTACCACTGTCACCTTTTTTTCTGTCCATTCTAAAGTAGATGGAACGTAGAGATTGACATATAATGTGTTGGTATCTGCGCTTTTAAAATAAATCGAATTCTGAAATTTTGTATTACTCTCAATCGCTGTTCCATTGCAACAAGTAAAACCCGTCATGTGAGCATTTCCAAACTGTTTTACCGAACCCGGTCGTAACGGTACGTGATACGTATTGGCAGGACTATCTTGTGCTACAGAAGCCAGAATATGATTGTAAAGTCCGCGTTCGTAGTAATCCATATACTCGGCACGCTGATCATACAGGAACAAATCTCCTGTTAGTTTCAGCATATTGTAAGTCGCGCAAGTCTCATTTTGACCCCCTGATGAAAAACCATTTTCGTAAATCGTAGCAGGCTGACTTATAAAACATTCTGCATTGGCAGGATTTCTTGCTCCGGCAACGCCTCCAATTGTATACATATAATCGTTTACGGTTTTGTACCAAAAGTTATCTGCTACGTTGTAATATTCCGGTGTATTAGAATCACGATACATTTCAAGCGCACCCATAATTTGCGGAATGTGCTGATTGGCATGCAATCCACGGAAAGTGTCTACGTTTTTAGCCAATCCGTGTGAGTGTTTGGCATCGCCGTAAAATACTTTAATGTTATCGAATAATTGGGCTACTTCCAGATAATGAAGATCTTTTGTTATGCGGTACAATCTTGCCATGGCTTCGTTCATTCCGCCAAATTCTCCCGCTATATATCGGTTCCACATACTTATCAAGGTTTCTGTTGGTAGCTTTTTCATACGGGCATATACCCAGTCTCCCATTCCTTTGGCTGTTTCGAGCGCTTTTTCGTTTCCGCTTACTTCGTAAACATCCATTAAACCGGCAAGAATTTTATGCAATGTATAATAAGGTGCCCAAATTTGAGTTTTTTGTCCTCCGTAAGTTGCTCCGTTTTCCAACATAATAAACTGATCCGGCGGATAGGCACTTATGAATCCTTTTCCCCAATTTTCATAATCGGTACGAATACCTTCCGGACTTAAATCTGAATCATAACTAGTTTTTCCGGGACCAAAAGGTACAGCTGTAGGATCTGACACAGATTTACCTCCAGCCTCTTTTGGTTTTCCGGATAACTGTTCTAACTGATATAGTGTATTCACCATATACTCCATTTTTTCCTTGAAATTAGCCTGAAGCGTTTTATCATAACCCGTACTTGCATAAGCCTGAGCAATGGCAGTCAGGTAATGTCCGGTGGCGTGTCCGCGTAATTTGGTTTCCTGCGTATCCCAAACACCAAGCGGTTCTGCTCCTGTTGGCTGTTCCTGCCCAAAAGCATTACGGAACATATACAGAAAAGAATCCGGATCTGTTGTCGCAAGTGTTGTGATAAATTTATCACGGTTTTCTATAAATTTTGTCTGGTTACCGTCAAGATTATTATTTAAAGACACCTGATCGAGATGAAAAACTTCTAATTTACGTTCTGGTGTTGCAGCTTCTTTTGCCGAAATTACTTTTACAAGAGCTTTTGGTTTTAAATCAGTTCCGGGAATCGTTCCTGTCACGGTATATTGACCTGTTTTTAATACCTGACTATTGTCTGTTGGTGCAGGCCAAATTACCCGCACTTCCGGGCCCTGAACGCCATCTTTGTAAACTCCTTTTATATAACTTGGTAATCGCGGAAGATATCCAACTCCAGTTTCTACTGTAATGTCTGATACACTGGTTAAATACTGATTATACAATTGTGGACTTGTTTTAGAAAACGACGGAAGATCTTTGGCCTGTTCTTCTTCTGTTTCTTCTTCCTGGTTGTCTTTTAAAGAATTATGATAGATTCTGCCAACTTGTTTTTCGTTTAATGGAACTCTATAGATTCTGAAATCGTGCAGTTTCGCATTAAGAGAAGGACCATCTGCTAGTGATTTCCCAATGTAAAGCAGATTTTTATCCCCTGATTTAGTATCGAATATCTGATCTAAATTTAATGCTACATTTTTAGTTTCGCTTACACGCAATCCGTTTACATAAGTACTAATAGATTTCGATGGAATATTGATTACAACTGCTACATGATACCATTTATCGGTTTCAAGGGCTGGTGAATTTGTTTTGTATTTTGCTCCTGCACCATTACTGATTTCCGCCTCAAAACCCGAGCCATCAATTGCTATTGGTTCAACAAAAAAATGAGCATTGGTGTTTTTTCCAAAATCAAAAAATCGCTGACCTTTTTGTTTAGATCGCAGAAAAATCCAGCCCGTAATACTAACAGATTCTTCACCTAGTAAAGCTTCACCCGGAAGGGTAACAAAGGCTTTTGCATCAGCTGGTAAAGAAAGTACTTTACCAAATTGCTCGTCATTGACAAACTTGGCTTGCGATTCCTGAATTTTTCCGTGTAAATTATTTCTTGACCAATCCTTTGCATTTCCGTCAAATATATAGCGCGCAATTAAACCTGTCTCACCAATTCCGTCTAAGATCTGATCGCCTCCTTGTGCCATTACCGATGTTGAAGCTGATGCCCAAAAACTTAATAGTACACAAATAAATAGCCTATATCTTTTCATAATCTAATTCTTTTAAAACGTTTTTTACTTATAAACTTCACTCCATGCTGGTGGCGTAACTCCCAATAAATGCTGCACAAAATAGTCTCTGCGCTTGCGTTCTCCGTAATCGCCTCCGGCTGAATGTCCCATTCCGGGAACGGTTACTAATTCAAAATTTTTATTGGCTTTTATTAGCGCGTTTGCAAATTGCATGGTCGATGCGGGATCTACATTATCATCTAATTCTCCCACAATCAACATCAAATTACCGTTTAGTTGTGCAGCATTAGCGGTATTCGAGCACGCTTCATATTCCGGACCTACAGGATATCCCATCCATTGTTCATTCCACCACATTTTATCCATTCGATTATCATGACAACCGCAAGAGGCAACGGCCACATCATAAAAATCAGAATTAAATACTAAGGCTGCTCCGGCATTTTGCCCTCCGGCTGATGTACCGTGAATTCCCACTTTATCAATATTCATATATGGATATTTGGCAGCAGCGGCTTTCATCCAGAGTTTTCTGTCAGGAAAACCACCATCTTTTAAGTTTTTAAAACAAACGTCATGAAACGCCTTTGAACGATTAGAAGTGCCCATTCCATCAATCTGAACTACTATAAATCCTAATTCTGCCAACGAAGACATTGCCCAGTAATAAGGCTGGAAATTTTTAGGAACAAATGAATCCTGCGGTCCTGCATAAATATATTCGATAATAGGATATTTTCGATTAGGATCAAAAGTAGTCGGACGTACTATAACGCCCCAAATATCTGTTTTTCCGTCTCTCCCTTTGGCTGTAAAAACCTCCGGTGCTGTCCATCCTGTTTTTTGTAATTCAGTGATATCTGCTTTTTGCATTTCTACAATAGCTTTTTGTGTTTCGACACTTTTTAAAACGGTAACGGGTGCAAAATCTACACGCGAATACTGATCGACATAATACTTGTAATCCTGCGAAAAAGTTACTTTATGATTGCCGTTTTCTGTCGTTAATCGTGTGAAGTTTTTTCCATTAAAATCAATTCGGCAAAAGTGTACTAAATAAGGATCCTGATCTTTGTCGAGTCCGCTTGCTTTAAAATAGATTTGTTTCTTTTTCTCGTCTACTTTAATTACTTCTCTAACTGGCCAGTTACCTTTTGTTATTTGATTTTTTACTTTACCTGTAAGAGCATCGTATAAATACAAATGATTCCATCCGTCGCGTTCCGAAGCCCAGATAATTTCATTGCTTTTTTTACTGTCAAAACGATATCTTTTTCCGCTGTATTCAACAAATGTCGGACTTGTTTCTTCTATAATAATTTTCACTTTTCCAGTGGTCGCATTTACTTCCAGAACGCGATAAACCTGATGCCCTCTTTGATTGTATTCGAAAGTAAAACTGCTGCTGTCGTCTTTCCATTCGATCCCCGAAAGATCATATTGCTCGTGAAATAAATCAGTCGCTACGGAAATTTGCTTTTTTGAAGCCACCACAAACAATTGCGGACTTTTGAATGGTAATTGATCACCTGGTTTTAAATAATCTCTGGTTTGTAATTTGGGCTGAAACTGATCTTTAGGACTTGATTCTACAAAATAAATTTTGTGTTCTTCCCCCGGTCTTACTTTATATGCCATGATTTCGGCACTATTTGGTGACCACTGTAAATATGATGAATAATAAAAACCTTTTGAGCCATCATAACTTAACTGGGTTTCTACTTTTGTCTTTTTGTTTTTGATATATAAATTATAATTCTTTATAAATGCTGTGTGCAAAGAATCTGGAGAACCTACAGGTTTATTGCCGAGTTCATCAAAGTTTCCGCCCCAATACTCATTTGTTTTTATTGGCTTTTTATAACTCCCTAATTTTGTTAATTCGTAAGTCTTTAAATTACAGGAAATTTTAAGTGAATCGGTTGTAAAAACAAGCGTTGACAATGTTTTGTCGAATTCTAAATTTTCAATCGGGAGATCTTTGGCGTTTACTTCTTTGCCCACTATTTTCGAAAGGGATTCCCCAAGCTTAACGGCATCAAATGCTTGTTGCTGTTTTTGCTGTTTGGTATCTACCAAAAGAAATTCTTTCCCTTTTAACAGGTTATTGCTATACCATACATAATCATTTCCTACCCAATGAAACTCTTTAGGAATATTAGTTACCTTATTTTTGAATAAAGAATCGACAGCGTTTGCTCTCTTATACTCTTTCAAAGTTCCCTGAGCCTGAGCTATTAAACAATACGAAAGTGTTAAAAATACACTTATTTTCTTACCAGTTGTTCTCATAATTTAAATATTAATAAAAATATATATTATTTATTGAGATCTATGCGTTAATATTAACAAATACTAATATTATATTACCCATCGAAACAATAATGTGAGGAAAATCAGTTATTAAATGCAAGTAAGGTGTTGAAAAACAGTTTTTCTTAACCTCAAAAATGAAATGAAGTAAATCGAATTATTTTTTCTTTGGCTTAAGCCAAAATAAATTTCAATACACCTATTTAAGCATTACATATTGTAGAGACGCACAGCAGTGCGTCTACGCAAAGTTTTTTGATATGCAAAATGTTAGACACATAATAATGCATCTACATTAATACCTGATTCAAAATTTTAATAGACCTAACAGGTTTTAAAAACCTGTTAGGACGTGAAAGATTAATTTGGCGTTTTTTCTTTTATTAAATAATAGATTGGAATTCCCATTAACATAATTAAAACACCCCAGCCACAAGTAGAGAATTTGGTGAACAATAACGAAATACAAACTGCCGAGGCAATTACAATATACAACAAGGGTAAAAATGGATATCCGATCGCTTTATAAGGACGCACCGCATCGGGCATTTTTTTACGAAGAATGATAATACCGTAAATTGTCAGGATATAAAAAATCAGCACAATGATGATTACGAAGTCTAATAAATCACCGTATTTTCCGGTAAGACACAATACCGAAGCCCATAAACATTGTGCCCAAAGCGCCCAGGCAGGAACGCTTGCATGGTTTAATACTGCTGCTTTTTTAAAGAATAAACCATCAGTTGCCATCGTATAATACACTCTGGCTCCTGCCATTATCAAACCGTTATTGCAGGCAAAAGTCGAAATCATAATCATGATCGCGATGATCAGCGTTCCGATATCTCCAAAAATATAGTCTGAAGCCACCACCGCTACCCTATCTGATTTTGCGCCGGCAATTTCGCTAAGCGGAATAACGGCTATATACATTATATTGGTCAGTACATAAATGATGGTGACGATTAAAGTGCCCAGAAACATACTTAAACCCACATTTCGTTTTGGATTTTTTATTTCTCCTGCAATAAAGGTAACGCCGGTCCAGGAATCACTTGAAAATAAAGTTCCCACCATCGCAGCAGAAATCCCTGAAATTAAAGCCGTTCCTCCTATTGGAAACCACGAACCTGTTTCGGTATTAAAGGAATGTGGTGTCCAGGCATCTGTCCAGTTGGCGCTCCATACAGAAGATTTTGCGGCTAATGTTAACCCAAAAATAATTAAGCCTAAAATCGATACTATTTTTATGATCGTTAGAATGGTTTGCAAAATTTTGCTGTTTTTTACTCCGCGGGTATTCAGATAGGTGAGAAAAATGATGGTTACAATGGAAACGATTTGTGCTACATTGAGTTTAAAACTTCCCATCTCGTAAATAATATTATCATCACTTACCGCCGGAATTAAATAGGCAGTAAATTTCGAAAACGCAACGCCAACCGCCGCAATGGTTCCGGTTTGAATGACTGCAAAAAAGCTCCAACCGTATAAAAATGCGATTAGTTTATTATAGGCTTCTTTAAGATACACATATTGCCCGCCGGCATTAGGAAACATGGCGCTTAATTCTCCGTAACTTACTGCTGCAATCATAGTGATGATTCCTGAAATAAGCCATATCAAAATAAGCCAGCCTGTAGAACCTACTTGTCTGGCGATATCGGCACTTACAATAAATATTCCTGACCCAATCATAGAACCTACTACAAGCATGGTTCCGTCGAGAAGTCCGAGTTCTTTTTTAAATTCTTCCTTGTTATTGTCTATCATTTTTTGGTTGTTTTTTGTTTAGGAATGGGATAATCTGTTTTTTAAAATTTTAAATGTGGTTAGTATTTAGAATTTATGTTGTGAGTTGTAATGAACATGAAGCTTTAAAGGATTTTAATGATATTTTTTTTAGGAGCTAATCCCGCACCCGAGCCTGAAAGTGCGAATTGGCGAAGCAATCCCTTTCAATCTTTTGTACCGAACACCGGCACAAAAGGATTTCCACTTCTATCGGGGCTAGGGCAATCATTTTCACAATAATATTCTCGTCCAATTTGTCATTTCGACGAAGGAGACCAGAACGATAGCGAACAGGCGAAGTAAATCTTCGCAATCCCGAAGCTTCGGGACGCAACGAGAATCTAATCTTTGTAGAGTTCCTAGTGTGATTTCTCGTTCCTCGAAATGACAAGATTAAGCTGATAAAATCCGTTTTAATCTGTGTTTTCGCAAAGCGAATCCGTGTCATCCGCGTTCAATATTGTTTCCAATCTTTGTCGAGCTTGGGTCGAAATGACAAACTCTTTATGCCTTTCTGAAAAATTTGTTCGCAAGAATTCAAAACGTCATTGAATAAAAAAAATCAGCTTCATGTTTGGTTAAAAAATGAAGCTGATTTATTAGAGTTGAAACATTTGAGTATCTACAGAAGTCGTTTTTCCTGAAATGATTTCTTCTACTATTTTGCCTGTGGCAGGCGCCAGACTTAATCCCATCATGGCGTGTCCTGTGACTAACGTTAAATTTTTAAGTTTTTTATCTCTCGCAATAATTGGCATTCCTGAAGGTGTACAAGGTCTGAAACCAAACCAGGTATCTTCTACTTTTGGCATTTCAATTTTTAAATCCGGATAAAAGTCATTTACTGAATTGACAATTCCCTGTAGCCTGTTTTGATTGATTTTGGTGTCATTGGTGTGAGTAATTTCCATGGTTCCTCCAAAACGGATATCATTATTCATAGGGGTTACGGCAACTTTTCCTTCGCATAAAATTGTCGGGATCGACGGTTTATGGTTTTGATCGTTAAGCGTAAAACTGTATCCTTTTCCCGGTAAAATCGAAATGTTTACATTCAATTTTTTGGCAATATGAGGACTCCACGATCCTGTTGCTAAAACCACTTGGTCTGTTGTAAAATTGCCTTTATCGGTGATGATTTCGGCGACTGCGTTATTCTTTAAAACAAAATCACTTACGGTGGTTTGCGAATGAATTTTTACGTTTAATTTATTCAGTTCTTCTTTGATGAATTGCATGAATTTTTGCGGATAAACATGCGCATCACTTTTGTAATGCACACCACCAATTACGTTTGTAGCGGTTCCTGCTTCTAATTTTGAAACTTCTTCTTTCGAAAGAAAATCGACTTCTAATCCTAATTTTTCTGCCAATATTCCTTCATGCTGAATTTCTTCGCCTGTTTTTTCGGTTTTAAAAAGCATCAAAAGTCCTTTTTCTTCATAAAAAAAGGAGTTGTTTTGTTTGGCAAAATCCTGATACAAGTCTTTACTTAAAAGCGATAAATTACAAAGTGCAGGCATGGCTTTTTCAACATGCTTTAAATTGGCGTGTTTGTAGAATTGTAATCCCCATTTCATTAAATCCATGTTTAATCTGGGTTTTACATAAAACGGACTTTGACTATCAAACATCCATTTTATTCCCTGCGCAATCATGCCAGGTTGTGCCAGCGGAATTATATGCGAGGGAACAATCATTCCTGCATTTCCATAAGAACAGCCGTCACTCATATCTGATTTATCAAAAACAACTACTTCATAACCTTCTTTGGCTAAATAATAGGCTGAACACAAACCTATTATTCCTCCGCCAATTATACTTACTTTTTTCATTAGTATTATAAATTTAAAAAATCATTGGCAAGAAGTTTTTCTGTAAACCAATGATTTTTTTATATTATCATTTTTTTTTAAATCACCTGAAAACCAAAAGCATACGGATCATCATCTTCATCAATAATGATATTGTTGTAACCGTAAACTTTTGCCCAGCCCTGAATACTTGGTACTATGGCTTTGATATTTCCTATAGAAGTTTCTTCTTCTACTCTGCCAATAAATTTACTTCCAATAAAACTTTCGTGTATATAATCTTCTCCTTTTTTTAGTTTTCCTTTGGCGTGAAGCTGTGCAATTCTTGCCGAAGTTCCGGTGCCGCATGGTGAACGATCGATGGCTTTGTCTCCATAAAAAACGGCATTTCTTCCTGACGAAGTTGGATCGATAGGATCTCCTGTCCACAACATATGACTTACATCACGAATAGTATCATTCTCTGGATGAATGAAAAGATTTAGATATTTCTCGTTGATGCGTTTGCGCACTTCCTGACTGTACTGCACAATTTTTCCGGCTGTAAAATCCTGAACGCCCGAGAAATTCTGTTGCGGATCTACAATGGCATAATAGTTTCCACCGTAAGCGACATCAAAAACAATTTCGCCTAATTCCGGACAATCAATAGTAAGGCCTTCTGCTGCCAGATATGATTTTACGTTTGTCAATCGTACCCAGTCTACTTTTTTACCGGTTTGCTGGTATTCGATCTGAACAAGTCCCGCCGGAGCTTCCATCTTAATTTTTCCCGGAATTTTGGGTGTCACCAAACCTTCTTCGATTGCGATAGTTATGGTTCCGATAGTTCCGTGACCGCACATGGGCAAACAACCTGAAGTTTCGATAAACAAAATTCCGAAATCATTTTCTGGATCGCTTGGCGGATATAAAATACTGCCGCTCATCATGTCATGACCGCGGGGTTCAAACATAAGTCCTTTACGAATCCAGTCGTACTCTTTTAAAAAATGTTGTCGTTTTTCGCTCATGTTGTTTCCAACCAAATTGGGTCCGCCACCAGCGACAACTCTTACCGGATTTCCGCACGTATGTGCATCAACACAAAAAAAGGTTTTTCTTGGCATAAATTATATTGGGTTCTTTGTTAGTATATCGTTTACAGTTCTGGTAATATTTAAAGGATTTTTATCCTGTAAAGCGCCTGGCAATAATTGATCTGGCCAATCCTGAAAAGTTACCGGACGAACCCATCTTTTCACCGCTGTTAATCCTACAGATGTAAATTTACTGTCTGAACTTGCAGGAAAAGGTCCGCCGTGTGTCATTCCTGAACAAACCTCTACCCCTGTTGGGACATTATTAAAAATCAATCGTCCTACTTTGTTTTTAAGGCTTTCGATTACTTCGCTGAAGTTGTCCCATTCCTGTAAATCAGCATTTAAAACTGTTCCTGTCAATTGACCTTCTAACTCCAGAATAATGGTGTTGAGCTGCTGCACATCATCGCATTTGACTACTACAGAAAATGGCCCGAAAACTTCTTTGTGAAATGTTTTATTTTTTAAGAAGGTTTCACCATCCACCGCAATTATATTTTGCAATGCGTAATTTGGTTTTACCACTTTCTCCAAACTGGTTTCCTGCGTATATCCTTCCTGGTCAAGCACTTCTGATTTCAGGTTTTCGTATTGCTTTTTTATAGTAGGATGCAGCATGCAGGTTGGAGCTAATTTGTCTGTCTCTAAAGCTAAAATAGCAATAAAATTATCTAACTCAGCGCTTTTTATTCCTAAAATAAGGCCTGGATTTGTACAAAATTGCCCTGTTCCTGCCACAATTGATGCGGCATAATTTTTAGCCCATTTTTCTCTTTCCCTTTTTAAAGCTGAAGGCAAAATAAGTACGGGATTGATACTTCCCATTTCTGCATAAACCGGAATTGGAATAGATCTGTTGGCCGCAATTTTGCAAAGTGCTGTTCCGCCTTTTATACTTCCTGTAAACCCAACTGCTTTCACGGAAGGATGTTCTACCAAAGCTGTCCCCACTGCTATACCGCTACTGTTCAGGTTAGAAAACACACCATTTGGCATTCCGGTTCTTTTGGCTGCTTTTATAACTGCCGAAGCTACTAATTCGCCTGTTCCGGCATGAAGCGGATGCGATTTTACCAGTACAGGACAACCGGCAGCTAATGCACTGGCGGTGTCTCCGCCGGCAGTAGAGAATGCAAGCGGAAAATTACTTGCTCCAAAAACAACTACCGGCCCAATTGGAATCTGCAATCTTCGGATGTCGGGTTTGCCTTCTGTTTTATTAATGATTGCTTCTACCCACGAACCTTCTCTTAACATAGTGGCAAATGCTTTAAGTTGTCCGGTTGTTCTGCCACGTTCCCCATTTGCTCTTCCGGCAGGAAGTCCTGATTCCTGAATATAAGTGGTTAATAAATCTTCGCCAAGGGCTTCAATTTCTTCGGCAATCGCGTCCAGAAAATCGGCTTTTTTTACGTCTGCAATTGTTGCGTAAGTCTTAAAAGCTTCTTCGGCTAATGCTACGGCTTGCGAAATTTCTTCGTCTGTAGCTTCGTAAAAAACAGTTTCATTCTCCGAGTTTAATTCGGGGTTGATTGTTTTATAGGTCGTTTTACCTTTTGCGGAAAGCACATCTCCAATATAATTTTTTCCTGTAGTCATCGCTTTCTTTTAAACTTTAATTAAATACTTTTATAACCTGGCAATACGGGTCTGTTTTTCATTGCAAAATCAATGATAGACAAAACGCGTTCTCTTTCTTTACCCTGCAATGGCAATCTTGGTGCTCTTACATTTTCTGTTCCAAGTCCGGTGGCTACTTCGGCCAGTTTTATATTTTGTACCAATTGCGGAGAAATATCCAATTCTAATAATGGCATAAACCATCTGTAAATTTCTAACGCTTCGGCTACTTTTCCGGCTTTTACCAGTTTGTAAATAGCAACTGTTTCTGCCGGATATGCCACTACTAAACCTGCAACCCAACCATCAGCTCCGGCCACTAAACTCTCAAGTGCCAAAGTATCGACTCCGCAAAGCACTTTTAGTCTGTTTCCAAAACGGTTTCTGATTCTTGTTACATTACTAATGTCTCTGGTGGATTCTTTTACTGCCTGAATGTTTTCGAGTTTTAAAAGTTCTTCAAACATGTCTAATGTTACCTCAATTTTATAATCTACAGGATTATTGTAAATCATAATAGGCAATGAAGTGCTTTTAGCAATTTCCTTAAAATAAACTACTGTTTCATGATCTGTTGCTTTGTATCGCATTGGCGGCAAAAGCATCAAACCATTTACGCCCAATTCTTCTGCACGTTTTGCCAGAGTAATGGCTTCGCTGGTAGTTTGCTCGGCAATATTTACAATAACCGGAATTTTTCCTTCGACGATTCGTAAAGTGTTGTTTATTAAAACTTCTTTTTCTTCTTTAGTTAATGTACTGGCTTCTCCAAGGGTTCCTCCCAGAATGATTCCATTAACTCCAGCATCAATTTGTGCTTTAATATTCTTTTCGAACATTACGAGGTCCAGTTGACCTTCTGCTGTAAACTTTGTTGTTACAGCTGGCATTACGCCTTCCCAATTTATTTTCATATTCTTAATTTTTATCAAAAATAAAGCTTAAAGAAAAGAGCTCCTGTGTGATTATTAGCCTTTATCAATACTATATTACCACATCTATTGTATAATCTGTTTTTTTTGTTAATATTTACATATCCTAAAAATATCACGTTGAAAATTCTACCTTTTAAAATACCTAAAACCGAAAGAGAAGCTCTAATTTATCAGGAAGATATCGAGCGTGTTTTCTATGACCAATTGCACCAGCATGAAGAAATTCAGATTAGTTATATTGCAAAAGGTTCCGGAACTTTAATTGTGGGAGATTCTATAAATGATTATAAGGAAGAGGATATCCTGGTAATTGGTGAGAATGTTCCTCATGTTTTTAGAAGTAATGTAGAGGCAAATCCGGAATCGGTAATGCTGACTTTGTTCTTTACGAAAACTTCTTTTGGTAAAGATTTTTTTAGTCTTAATGATATGAGTTCTGTAGATGATTTTTTTAAAGATTCTGAGTATGGTATGAAGATCCTTTCGAATCAAAAGAAAATTACACATCATTTTAATAAATTAAAAAAGCAGAATAAAATTCAGCGTATTGCTTCTTTCCTGAAAATTATCAATATTATTATTTCTTCGGAGAAAACGCCTCTTTCGTCTTTTGTTTACAAAAAGAAATATACTGATGATGAAGGCCGCAGAATGAGTGCTGTTTTTGAATATGCCATAGAATTCTATCATCAGAATATTACTCTTGATGAAGTGGCAGAGAAAGCCAATATGAGTAAAAATGCTTTTTGCCGTTATTTTAAAAAACGAACCAACAAAACTTTCTTTCAGTTTTTGATTGAAATCAGAATTGAAAATGCCTGTAAGTTACTCCACAACAAAAAAGATCTTTCGATTGCTTCTGTGTCTGAACTTTGCGGTTTTCAGGATATTGCTAATTTCAACAGAAAGTTTAAGGAGTTGAAAGGAATTTCGCCTTCGCATTATCGCGCTCAGTTTTAAGTTTTTTTTCATGCAGATTTTTTTTAATCGCGCAAAGACGCAAAGGCGCAAAGTTTTTATTAAACTTGTTTTTATAAATTGTCAAAAAAATAAGTCTTTAGCTAAATGTAAACATTTGGCTAAAGACTATAGTTGTCTGCACATTTTTGTCATCCCGAGGAACGTGGGATCTCCGTTAGTCGCTCGAGAATTTTTGAAATACTTTGTGTGAGTTTCTTGTGGAGATTGCTTCGCCAGTTCGTACTTTCAGGCGCGGGCGCGGGATTAGCTCCTAAAAAAATGAAAAGCCATTCCTAAACAAGGAACAGCTTTTCACACACTTATAATTACAAGCAACCAACTTGTAAAATCTTCATATTAATTTCTAGTAACCAGGGTTTTGTTTTAAATTGCTATTCTTAGCCATTTCTGACTGAGGAATTGGGAAAATAGCTCTAAAACTATCATTAGCATCTCCCTTTTTAGAAAACCATGATTTTGTTGAGTATATTCCGAATCGTATTAGATCTTGTCTTCTATGGGCTTCTCCAACAAATTCCCATGCTAATTCGTCAAGGAAACCGCCGTACTGAATATCAGCACCTCCTTCGTAATTTGTAATTACTCCGGCCTTATAAGTTCCGTATTTATACACGCTGCCTCCTAAAAGTTTTGCGCCTGATACTACAGCCTTGGCAAGATTGGTGTTTTTGAAATTTCTTTGTCTGACTTCACTAACAATGGCTGCGGCTGCACCGGCATCGCCTTTTCTTAGTAAGCATTCCGCTTTGATCATCATAGCATCGGCTAATCTATAAAAAGGAACATCGTTACTGGCTTGTCCTACAACACCAGGACCAATTTCGTATTTCACCATTCGGTAACCTTCATTTGGCTCACAACCATCTACGCTGGTCATGTAATTAATGTATTCGAATTGTGTTATTTTATCGTCTAACATTATTGGCTCTCCTTTACTTGTAAATTGCTTACCTCCTATCCAGCAATCTTTTAATCGTTGATCATCCGGATCGTAAGTATCGATGAACTGAGGGATTCCGCCAGTTCCGTTCCATGGACCTCCTGCCAAATCATAAGTGGCCTGACTTGCCGCTGCCAATGTTCTGTACGGCCAGCTTGTTCCCGGAGCTTTTACCTGATCGTAAGGGATTGATAATATTTGTTCTGTAGAGAATTCATTTTTTATCATGAAGTTGTCTCGATAATTAGTGTTCAATCTAAACCCGCCATTATTGATAACATCATTAACCTGAGCCAAAGCTTCATCCCATTTAGGTGTTCCTAAATAAACACCGGCATTGAGATACAATTTTGCCAAAGTCATTTTTACAGCCCACTGATTGATTTTACCATAAGTCGAAGAATTATTCTTATCGCTTAAATAAGGCAAAGCTGTTTTTAATTCGCTTTCTACAAAATCATAGACTTCTTTTCCTGTATTTTGAACCGGTAAATATCCCGGAGGGTTGATATATGAAGTTACAATAGGAACATTTCTGAAATTATCTAATAACAAGTAATAATAAATGGCGCGTAATGCTCTGAGTTCCTGAATGACATTCTCTTTGTTATCAACGCCTTCTAATTGCTCTATTTGATATATCGCTCTATTAACTTTATTGACTCCTGTAAACATATAATACCAGTTACCTTCGGCCATAGGAAGTGCGGTACCCCAGGTATGTTTATGCATTGTAATATAGTAATCTCCCCAGCCAATACCGTTTCTTTGAGGGGTTACCATTAGATCTGATGAATCTTCATAAAGGTTGTAAATAGCATCCCAATCTGAATAAATTTGTCTGAATGAATTGTATGCCGGTGCAACAATACTGGCTAAATCTTCCGAAGTTAATTTAGTATCCTCGGCACTTACTTTGTCGTAAACGGTCTCATCTAAATTTGTACATCCTGTTCCTAAAAGCAATAAGCCCGAAATAAGAATTTTGTATACTATATTTTTATTTTTCATTTTGATTTAATTTAAAAAGTTACATTTAAACCTAGTGTAATACCTCTGGTACTTGGATATTTATCCCTTCCGTCCATTCCTTGCGACAAAGGATCTTGTCTTTTTATTTCAGGATCTAATCCTTTATATTTTGTAAATGTGGCTAAGTTATTTCCGGATACATACAAGCGCATTGCGTTTATAATTTTGAATGGTGTTACATCAAAATTATACGAGAAGGTTACATTATCTACCTTTACATAATCTCCTTGTTCAACATAATAACTTACATAGGTTTGATTGTAGTTTAGTATCTCCTTACCATAAACTTTATCATATGCACTCTCTAACATATTATAAGCAATTGTTGGGTTTTCGTAAAACATACGCTGGGTATTTAGGATTTGAAAGTCGAATGCTCCTGTTAGTACCACACTTAAGTCAAATTTTTTATATGTGAAAGTATTGGTCCACCCTGCATAGTATTGCGGAATACCATTTCCTAAATATTGCTTATTGGCATCGTTATACATTTCTGTGGTAAGTGTTTTTCTTGTACCGTCAGGTAATTCTACTATCCATTTTCTATCCTCTTCCGGTACAGATGAAGCCCAAGTGATATCCACAGATTTTAATCCCCAGAAATTACCTATTGATTGTCCTACTTCTAATCTGTGTGTTTCAAACGAAATTGGATCTCCTGTGTTTCCTGTGTTCAGGAAATCTCCTTCTATTTTATATAAATCATTCGAAAGACTTGTTAGCTTATTTTTATTGTGCGAAAAAGTCATAGAAGAGTTCCAAACGAAATCTTTTGTTTTAACAGGGATTGTATTTAGAAGGATTTCAAATCCTTTGTTTTCCATTTTTCCAACATTTGCCGTAATTTGAGGGAACAAATAAGGAGGAGTTGGTACAGCATAATCCCATAACATATCACTTGTCTTTTTATTATAGATATCAAAACTTCCTGAAATTCTATTGTCGAAAAATCCAAAATCAAGACCAATATTTACCTCGGCCGTTTTCTCCCAACGCAAATCAGGATTTGGATTACTTACCGGCTCTAAACCTTTGACCCATTTTCCGTTACTAAAGAAATAGCCGTCATATTTGTACAAAGTCATAGACATATAAGGATCATTAGGTATTACTCCTGTTTCTCCGTAACCTCCTCTTAATTTTAAAGTATTTATAGCCGCAACATCTTTTAGAAAAGACTCTTTATTGATACTCCATCCTGCAGAAACAGCCGGGAAATTACCCCATTTGTGATTGTCTCCAAATTTAGAAGAACCTTCTCGTCTGATACTAAATAACAAATCGTATTTGTTATCAAAATTGTAGTTAAGCCTGCCAAAGAATCCGATTAATTTACTGTCATTTTTATAACTATCCATGAATCCAATACCATCTGACAAACCATTTCCTGCCTCTAAATTATTATAGGAAAAGGCATCTGTTGGAAAATCAGAATTCCTTGCCTCAAATCCTTGATTTACGGTATATTGATAACTGTATCCACCTAGTACTGTAAAATCATGCTTGCCTAAATCTTTATGGTATTTTGATGTAATTTCTACATAATCATTATCTGTAACTCCTGTACTTCTTGAGGCAACTCCATTTCTTTTATTAATAGTATTTGAATAATGTTGTTTGCTTTCAGCATATCCATTTAAACCTGTATTTTTATTTTTTGAAAGCTGTGCACTTACATCCCATCCTGGTAATAAATCCAAAGTTAAATTAGCCGTAAATCTTTGCCAAGTACTATTTCTGTCCTGTGTTGTTTCATTCAAAATCGCTACCGGGTTGTAATACTGAAGCTTACCAGAATCTTCGTTATAAGTGCCATTTGGGTTGTATACCGGAGCAGTAGGATTTCTGATCATTGCCTGTCTGTAAGCGTAAGCAGTAATTGGCTCTTCAAGTCCCATATCTTGTGTCCCGTTTAGTAAGCTTAAGTTGATCTTTAACTTATCATTGAACATGGTATGATTGACATCAAATGAAAATCGGTACTCTTTATTATAGGTGTTAATAAAAGCTCCTGTTTGATTTACGTAATTAAGGTTTACAATATAATTTGTTTTAGCAGTTCCGCCTTTTAAAGCTAAATTATGATTTTGAGTAAATCCGGTTCTTGAGATTTCATCTAACCAATCTGTACTGGCACCACCGTCTGTAAAAGGAAGGGTAACACCTTGTGCACGCAAACTTCTTTGCTGACTTGCATCTAAAAATTTAGCTTTATTAGCAAAACTTGATGTTGTAGCAAATGTTGAGTACGTAATTGTTGGCGCTATTTCGCTATTTACTGTTTTTGTTGTAATAAGAATTACTCCATTAGCTCCTCTGGTTCCATAGATTGCTGCTGCCGAAGCATCTTTTAAAACATCTATCGAAGCAATTTCATTTGGCGCTACGGTATCAATACTTCCGGGTACTCCATTAATTAATACCAAAGGCCCTGTTCCTCCTTTTAGAGTTGAGAATCCACGTAATGTAATATTGGGTGTTGAACCTGGATCTCCTGAACCGTTATTAATACTTAAACCTGCAACTTTACCTTTAATAAGATCAGAAGCATCATTAATAGCTCCTCTTGTAAAATCTTTTTCTTTTACACTGGCTATAGCACTGGTAACTCTTGATTTTTTCTGAGTTCCGTATCCTACAACAACTACTTCATTTAACTCTTCTTTACTTTCCTGAAGTGCAACATTTACTACATTTTTATTCAAAACAGCAATTTCCTGAGTTAAAAAACCCATATAACTAAAAACCAATTTTGAATCTTTATTTTTAAGTGTAATCTGAAAATTACCATCGAAATCACTTACAACGCCATTAGACGTGTTTTTTTCTAGAACTGATACTCCCGGTATAGGAATATTATTTGCATCTGTAATTTTACCGCTGATTTTCTGTTGTGAAAACGAACTAAAAACAACAAACAAAAACAAAATCGTAAAGAACATCTTGTCTCGGTGAGAGGATGTTGCAGTACTTTTAAAAACATGCGTGGTTGGTTTCATAATTTAACATTTTGGTTAGTGTATTTTTAACACTTGTAAAATTATGTTAAATTGGAGTTAACAAAATTGTTGATATTACCACATGATAATACTATATTATCCTCTTTTTACTAAAAGCACCCTTATTTAGCAAATCAGTTAATTATTTAACAAAAAATTACATCAAAAAATATATTATCTATCATTTTACACGCAAAACACCTATAAGTATTCAATGTAACTATGAGATAATAAATCTCTTATGATTGTCTTATAGAAATGTCTTCCTAAATCGCTATTGCACTTTTAATTGAAGTGCTATAATAGAAAATGCCCTTTCTAAAATTATAGAAAGGGCATTGTATTGAAATTTATTTAATCGAATATTATTCTATCGAAATGATGATAAACTCACTTCGTCTGTTTAACTGATGTTCAGCTTCTGTACAAGGTACACCATCACCACAATTATTAATGAGCTGGCTCTCGCCATATCCTTTTCCAGTTAATCGATTTGAAGCGATACCATTTTTTGTTAACCATTGCACGGTTGCTTTGGCCCTTCTGTTGGATAAGGTCTTATTGTATTCTTCGGTTTGTCTACTATCTGTATGAGAGCGAACATCGATTCTCATCTTTGGGTATTGTTTCATTACTGCCAGAATTTTTTCCAGTTCAAAAGCTGCATCTTTACGGATGAATGATTTATCCAAATCAAAATAGATAATAGGTATGTTGAGCGTTTTAGCTAAA
Source organism: Flavobacterium sp. SLB02 (assembly GCF_009664855.1). GTDB lineage: Bacteria > Bacteroidota > Bacteroidia > Flavobacteriales > Flavobacteriaceae > Flavobacterium. The sequence continues at coordinate 1,687,685 of NZ_CP045928.1, read as the reverse complement.
TCAGTTCCTACCCCTATTGGTTTTATTCGTTTTTCTAATGCCACTACAACACTTGTATCGCCTTCTTCTCCTATTATAGTTACGGGAACTTCTTTGGTTTGGTAGTCTTCTTTTGTGGCTCTTACATAGTATTTTTTATTGCATTCTACATTAAATGTATAACTTCCATCTGCTTGTGTAACAACCTCATTGATAACTTTAAATTGTTCGTCGAGCAAAGTTACTTTGGCATTGTCTAATACTTTGCTGTTTTCTAAATCAACAATTGTTGCTTTTAGTTTTTGCTCGCAAAGCAGTTTTCTTGTTTCGGTAATTTTGTAAATATCATCGTTTCCAATTCCGCCTTCTCTGTTAGAAGAGAAAAATCCGTTGCTGGTATCGCTATTGATAATAAAGGCAAAATCATCTTGTTTACTGTTTATTGGCGCCCCCACGTTTTGCACTGCCGTAAAACTACCATCGCTTTTAATTGTCGCTACAAATACGTCAAGTCCGCCTAATCCTGGTCGTCCGTCACTGGCAAAGTACAATTGGTTGTCTGCGGCAATAAAAGGGAAAGTTTCTCTTCCTTCGGTATTAATGGCAGGCCCCAGATTTTCTGGCTTACCAAAGCTTTTATCATTGTTAATAGTAACACTATACAAATCAGATTGTCCTAAACTTCCGGGCATATCAGAGGCGAAATATAGCTTTTTTTCGTCATTGCTAAGTGCAGGATGTGCCGTACTGTATTGATCACTATTGAAAGGTAATTCGGTTATATTTATCCATTTATCATTAATAAATTCAGCTTTATAAAGCTTTAGCAATGTAATTTTCTGATCATCTCTACCTCTTTTTCCTTTTAGATAGTTGTTTCTTGTAAAATACATTGTTTTTCCATCTTTTGTAAAAACAGGTGTCGATTCGTTGAACTTAGAATTGATTTTCTTTTCAAATCGTTCTGGTTCTCCTAATGTTCCGTCTGTTTTTAATTCTGCCCAATATAAATTGGTAAACGCTTTATTGGTCCATTTGAATGTTTTTCTACTTACCCCTCCTGTATCTCTAGCGGATGCAAAGACAATTTTGTTGTTGAAATAAGCGCTTCCGTAATCTGTTTGTTTGGAGTTTATTCCTGCATTCGCTATTTGGAATCTTCCTGAATTGGCTTTTATTTGCTCGAGATAGTTTTTATTATTTTCGAATAAAATACCTCTTTTATCTGTTGTAGTTTTTTTATTGAAAGCTTCGAGGATTTTATCCGCTTTAGCGTAATCTCCCGCTGCTTTCAACGTTTGTGCGTAGCGGTAATAATATTCGGGTTCCTGCTCGGCATTCATTTCAAAAAGGGCATCGTACCATTTGGAAGCCTTAATTAGTTCGCCATTAAAATAATAAGCATTACCAAGTCTCTGAAACATTGTTTGATCTTTATATCCTTTTTCTGCAACTTTTTCATAAGTTCCAATTGCATCAATATAAGCATATTGGGTATAGTCTTTATCTGCTTTATTCTGACTAGCTGTTTGCGCGTTTGCTTTTAGCGCTATAAGTGCTAAAAAAATGGAAGAAACTATATGTTTAATTTTCATCTGTAAAGGATTTAGAAGAATCTTGGTGAAGTGATACGGCTATAATTATTGAAGAATTCGAATCGCAGGAATATCTCATGTGAACCTGAATTATAATTATTTAATCTCGTTGTTTCGCGGTCATACGAATATCCAATAAACAATCCGTCGGTTAGCTGAAATCCAACCATTGCACTTAATGCAGCGCTCCATCGATAGGCTAAACCTGCTACAAATTTATCATTGAACATAAAGTTTGCCGAAAGGTCTACTTGTAACGGAGACCCTTCGACCATTTTTGTCAATACCGCCGGTTTGAATTTAATGTAAGGATCTAAATCAAATACATAACCTGCCATTAAATAGTAGTTGATTTTGTCTTTGAAAATCGCCGTATCATTATCATCGTATCTATTGGTTTCGATAAAATTAGGAACTGATAATCCTACGTAGGCTTTATCTGAATGCCAATATACCCCTGCTCCAATATTTGGCGAAAATTTACTGTTGAGATCCTGAAATTGCGGATCGCCCTGATGTTCTGGCTGCAGTTTGTTTACGTCAAGACTAAAAAGGTTGGCCGTTGCCTTGATTCCAAAAGACAGCTTAAAAGTCTCAGATGTCGGGATTGTATACGATAAGTCAGCAGATAGGGTGTTCTCGTTTGTTGGTCCTATTTTATCGTTTACCAATGAAACTCCCATTCCCAGATTACTGTTGCTTAAAGGGGTATTTACTGAAAAACTACTGGTTTCCGGTGCTCCGTCAAGACCCACCCATTGCGTACGGTACAAGCCAAAAAGACTCATTGCTCCTCTTGAACCCGCATAAGCAGGGTTTATATTGATGGTGTTGTACATGTATTGTGTGTACTGCGCGTCTTGTTGTGCAAATCCTACAGCGGAAAAAAACATAAAAACTAAAACTAATTTTCTCATTTATTTTTCTTTTAATAATGGCTTAGCTTTTTAGGGACTAAGCCATTTTAATTTGTTCTAACTATTATTTACTCAGGTATAAATATCCTGCTTCCTGATGTGCGTTTGAATCGCTGTCTTTGTACTTAAGAATATAGTAATACGTTCCAACCGGTAATCCGTCTGATTGTTTTACTGTTGTGCGTCCTTCAGAGATTCCTCTAAAAGCACGTTCTTCGTTATTATAATTCTCGCGCTCGAACACCAAAACTCCCCAACGGTTGTAGATCTCTACTGTATTATCCGGATAACATTCTATCCCCTGAATATAGAATCGTTCGTTTTTGGTATCTCCATTTGGAGACATCGCATTAAAGATTTTGATTACACAGCCTTCGATTTGTGAAACAGTTGGATTATTTCCTGTGTTATCATTGTCATCAGAAGCATCACTTACCGTAACACCCAGAGGATTTTTTGCAGTTACAAAAGCCTGATTAGAAACTTTCCCTGCATTGATATCACTTTGTTTTAAGGCATAAATTCCTTTAAAATTAGTATTATTACTTTCTCCCGGAGATAACGAGATTGTTCCTCCTGTCATAACAATTCCTGGTAAGGGATCGTTAATAACAACATTTGTTAGCCTCACATTTCCTGTATTGGTAACAACAAAACTATAGGTTATGGTTTCACCTGCTTCGGCATTTTTATTATTGTTTTCATCATTAAATACCGCTGTTTTAACTAAGGCAATTCCTGATTTTTGTTCCAAAATAGTAACCGTACAAGTAGGACAAGTAGGTTCGTAAAATTTATCTTGTGGAGTTAATGGTGAAATATCTTCAGAATCATTATCGATACTTACTCCGTTTGGATCATTTCCGGTAACCATAGCTAAATTATATACTGCTCCCAAATCGATATCTGATTGTGTAAGTACATAACTTGCTGTAAAAGTTGTTGTATCAAAAGCTAGTGGTTCTAGTGAAATTGGTCCACCTGTAACTGTAACCATAGGGTCAGTTACTACAATATCTTTGATGGTAACATTTCCTGTATTAATAACTCTAAAAACATAATTAATACGATCACCTTCACTTACTGATCCGTCATGATTTGCATCTTCAAATATTCCGTGTTTCAATAATTTTAAACCAGGATTCTGAAATAACTTGGTTATTGTTGGATCATTTTTCCCCGGTAACGCAGGATTATTGCTGTCTGATAAATTAGATATTGGAGTTCCCACAATTGGAGTTGCTGTTACCAAAGCCTGATTGTTTATCGCTCCTGCATCAACATCTGCCTGTGTGATTACATAAGTAGCGCTGAATGTGGTATCGTCTTTTGTTCCAACATTTAATACCGCAATTGGTCCGCCAGTCACAGTAACCATTGGGTCAGTTACAACAACATTGGTTAATTGCATTGTTCCCGTATTGACTACTGAGAAATTATAGGTAATCGTTTCTCCTTTTTGAGCAAAACCATCGCCATTAGCGTCATTAAAGGTTTCCTTTTTGATCACTTCAATAGAAGGTACCTGAACTATAACATCTATTGTAGCTGTATCACAAATTAATGGATTAGCTTTTTGACAAATTGAATACGTGATAACATGAGTGCCCGGTGCTGTATTGGCATCAACACTAATGCTTCCGTCTGCATTCAACGTTAATCCTGTTGGAAGAACCGTTGAAGTGGTAAGTGTAACAT
>NZ_CP045928.1:1139048-1681680 GCF_009664855.1 Flavobacterium sp. SLB02 | reverse complement strand
TAGCTGTATCACAAATTAATGGATTGGCTTTTTGACAAATTGAATACGTGATAACATGAGTGCCCGGTGCTGTATTGGCATCAACACTAATGCTTCCGTCTGCATTCAACGTTAATCCTGTTGGAAGCGTTGTTGAAGTGGTAAGTGTAACATCAGCCGGTAAAAATGCTGCTCCATCCAAAGTATCGTTTCCAAATACAGTAGGTATTGTTCCTCCCGTTGTTCCGTTAACTGGACTAGGCGTATCATTATCGGCATTGATTGTAGTTATCACAACTGTTGTTGTAGCTGTATCACAAATTAATGGATTGGCTTTTTGACAAATAGAATATGTAATAACATGAGTGCCCGGTGCTGTATTGGCATCAACACTAATGCTTCCATCTGTATTCAACGTCAATCCTGTTGGAAGAACCGTTGAAGTGGTAAGTGTTACATCAGCCGGTAAAAATGCTGCTCCATCCAAAGTATCGTTTCCAAATACAGTTGGGATAGTTCCTCCCGTTGTTCCGTTAACCGGACTTGGGGTATCATTATCGGCATTGATTGTGGTTATTACAACTGTTGTTGTAGCCGTATCACAAATTAATGGATTAGCTTTTTGACAAATAGAATATGTAATAACATGAGTGCCTGATGCTGTATTAGCATCAACACTAATGCTTCCGTCTGCATTCAACGTTAATCCTGTTGGAAGCGTTGTGGAAGTGGTAAGTGTAACATCAGCCGGTAAAAATGCAACTCCATCCAAAGTATCGTTTCCAAATACAGTTGGGATAGTTCCTCCCGTTGTTCCGTTGATTGGACTTGGGGTATCATTATCGGCATTGATTGTGGTTATTACAACTGTAACTTTTGCATCGGCACAATTTAAAGGAATTCCAACTTCGCAAATCGTATAATCAAAAGAATATGTTCCTGCTGCTGTTCCTGCTGCAACATCAACATTCCCATTAGCATTTAGAGTCAATCCTGTCGGAACACCCGGTGCTTTTAGTGTAATTGTAACATCTGCCGGAACAACTACGGTACCGTTTATATTATCATTTGCAAATATGTTAATTACGTTATTTTTACCTGTGCGTCCGTCAATATTATTTACAGTATCATCATCTGCAGCAATTACAGATTTGGTTACTGTTTCTGTTGGGGTATCATTATCTATATCTGTTCCGGATGTATCTGAAACTGGATTATTACTACCATCAACACCATCTGCTTTAGCTGAATTTATCACTTTCTCAGCAATAAGATCCGCTTGTGTTACAGTATGTGTGGCGGTAAAGCTTGCCGATGCTCCCGGAAGAAGTACGGCTACATTTGCCGGAGTAATACTTCCTGAATCTGCATTTGCATCAGTAATAACAATGTTTCTAACGGGTACTTTACCCGCATTGGTTACTACCAAATCATAAGTAATAATATCTCCTGCTGTATTAAATGCTCCTGCTCTGGCTGTTTTAACCAATTCTAGCTTTGCCAAAGGAGTAGCAACATCGCTATCATTTGCTACAGTATTATCAAGGTTATCACCCGTTATTGTTGCTGTATTGGTAACTGCGCCTGTAGCTATTATAGTTGCCGTAATATTTAAGGTTGCGCTTGCGTTAACAGCAAGATTTCCAATATTCCATATTCCAGTACCTGAATTATATGTTCCTGTACTTGGTGTTGCAGAAACAAAGGTGTAACCCGAAGGCAAAGCATCTGTTACAATAACATTCCGATCTTCATTAGGCCCATGATTTTTGGCTGTTACCGTAAATATCACCTGATTAGCAATTGGTCCGTCTGCTACTGTTTTTTCTACTTCACGATCGCCACAAACTGCTACATAAATAGCTGCCGATTTTCCTGTAACCCCACAATCACGTGTTCCTGTAATCGAATAGTTTCCTGTTTTTAAAGGAACTATAGACTGGCTTGTTGCTCCTGGTATCAGCACTCCGTCAAAATACCATTGATAAGGTTCTAATCCCGGATCGGCAGTTATAATATTAATGGCACAACCATTACTGTCTTTTGTAACTTCGGGTAGTGCCGGGGTTTCATTAAAAGAAGAAAAGAATCCTGACATCGAGAATCCTCCTCCTTGCTGAACAATTCCCACATTCATTCTCGCCGCAGAATTAACAGTAATATTGGCAGGATTCCCAATTTGTGTGTTTTCAAACCTAATTAAATAAACTCCTGTTGAACCTAACTGAAAACGTGGGATAGTTGTAGTTGTCTCAATATTGAGTCCATTTACATAAACAGGGGCGGTGCCAGATTCTACCAGTACAAATCCAAAATAAGGTAATACTTGTTGTATATAACCTTTAAACTGACTTGTTGAAGTCCACTTTGACCCTGAACATCCTCCTACCGGAAGAACAGTAGCAATATCAACTTCACAAGATTGTGCTGTTCCGGAATACACCGCAATAGGTTTATCAGACTCTATTATCGATGATGAATAACGATTATTAGCATCCCCATGATGAATGGATCTAAAACCACCAGCTGCAAGTGGAAAAGTTGTTCTGTTAATAAAAGTTCCATCGGGTCTGTAATTATCAACTGTAACTGTAGTATTAGGTTCTGTTGCAATTATGGTAGACTGTTCAGGTAAATTAGTACCTGTTCCCGCTGTACCACTACCTCTTATTACTATATATCGATTTCCTAAAATACTTATCGGAGCCATCTGGTCTACTGCACCATCACCACATCCTCCGGGAGCATCTGTATAAGCACCCGTGTTGGCTACTACCGGTTTATTTGCTTCAAGCAAATCTCCTGTTCCATTGGGTTGAAATAAATAACTTTGTCCTTTATTTAAGAGCACCAGATTGGCTCCGTTTAATTTTACTTGTGTATTATCATCAATTGCCATAACCGAATAAACAGGTCTGTTGGCGGCTCCGTTAAATCCTGTAATACCTGTAAAAATACTTCTATAATATCCTAAACGGAAAGAAGTTCCCCTGCCCTCATTACCAAAACTAACCAGAGAAGCATTTCCTTTTATGGTGGCACCAGTAGTATCTCCACCACCAGAACTAGCCTGATCTGAAGCTACATTTCTAAGATTTACAGATACTTTCCCACCAATACTTTCTACTATTAAACCTCTATCATCCTGAATAGTATTAACAGGGTTACTGTTTAATAGCCATGGCGAACCAACAAAACGATATACATCGGGCGCGGCAGAAGTAAGCGTGCGGGTCGCAAGAAATGTTCCATCACTTTTCTTTAAGGTTACCGTGACTGCTGTAGTCGATTCGGTAGTTAGCACAATTTCATTTGCATCACTCCAATACTGCCAAGGTGATGGCGCTATGTAGTGACTCGTTGCGTATTGGGCATTTGCTTTAAATACAAAAAAAAGAAACAAAATTAAAAAGAGTAGTTTTTTGGGTAATTTTTTTCTCATAGTTATCATTTGAATTATTATTCCAGATATATTTGATTTTGGGTGCGAAATTAGAGATCAGAGCTACCCGTAAAGGGAGCATTCCTTTCTCGATTACGTAATAGAGAAAATATACGTTCATAAAAAAAAGTAGAATCATCTGACAAACAGGTATTTGCGGTTAAACTATTTTTAAAATACTTTAACGAGTAGAATTGGCATTTCAGCCATAATCACGATTAAAAAAATAATTACATGCGGTTTACTTGAGAATTATTAGATCATTATGACAAAAAGAATCAATTTTGATTACAAAAAAATAGCGCAAAGAGCATTTTTTATAAAGAAAATAAATGGTCTTCTTCTGAAGTTTATTAATAAAAAATCTGCCAAAAAAATATCCTTGCTAAGATTTTCGTTTTTGAAATTATCTATGATTTAGCACTAAAAACAGAAGTTATTCTCAACAACATTTGTCCTGACTTATTTTGTAACTTAATGATTATAAGTTGTTACTATTTCGGAAAGTCTCGGCTTTTATCAAAAAAAATAACTACTTTTCCCAGCATAATGATTTGATACACCACATTCATAAAAATCATAGTATTTTTCTTAAAAATTGACATAACTTTATCAATGAAGCGAAAAGTCATTAAAAAAAATCATCACCATACAACCTTTTAATTACAATTTATTTACATGCACCTAAAACGTATTCTTATTCTATTTATAGCTGTGGTTTTTCCTGACTTAAGCTCTGCACAAGGTTCAAAATTTGACAGTGTTTTTTCAGAAACATCTCAGGTATTGCTGAGTTCAAATCCAAAGAAAGCTTTAAGTAATACCGATTATCTTTATAAGATTTCAAATAATAATTCGCAACGAATCAAATCCAGTATGCTTAGAGCAACGCTTTTGCGTCAGTACGGCATACGAAATGAAGCTGTTGCTGCATTAAAACGCGCAGACAGTCTGGCAGTAATGGACAAGAATTACAATATGCAGGCAAGAATAAACGGCTTTTTATCAACACTTTACCGCGAATTCGAAATCTATAGTTTAGGAAAAATACACTTGCAGAGAGCTGTAAATATCAGTAAGAAAATTAAAGACAAAACAGACATGTATAAGTTTCAGGGCAACTTGTCTCAGGAAATAGCCTATTACGACATGTACTCTTCGAATTTTACAAAAGCCATTGAACATCTTAAAAAAGGCAATCAATTATTTAAAAAAGCCGGAGCCGGTATTGACATTAACTTTCAAACAGCTGTCAATAATGAACTTATTGCCAAAAACTTTCTGTTATTGCATAACGTCGATTCTGCATTTTTTTATTTTAACAAAGCCAAAAAAGAACTCGAATCATCACAATCACCAAACAGTCCTCTAAAAGGATTTATATATAATGGTCTTGCAAATGCCTATACAGCAAAGAGCGATTTTAAAAATGCGCTTTCAAATTACAAAACAGCAGAACAAATAGCAGAAGATTCCAATTTTTTTATATTAAAGCAGGAAGTCTATAATTCATTGTTGGAGTTTTATAAAAAAACCGACAACAAAAAATACATAACTTATAATGAACTGAATCTTACGCTAAATAAAGATGAAGAGCAAAGCCGAAAAGTTATAGCTGATGATTTAATAAAAACACTACGCAAAAAACAGTTTGATATCCATTCTGAATATCAAAAAAGCAAGTACCTTATTATTGGCAGCTGTATACTTATTGTTTTAATTATCATTAGCATTTATATATTTAAAAGGAGACAGGATTATAATAAAATTAAAAAATTCATTACCAAAATTGAGAACCAGACAGAAACCGAAGTTAAGATTTCTCCGAAAAAAGAAGTTCCTAAAGAATACATGTCTGAGGCAACTGAAAGCGCAATTTTAGAAAGCATAAAGCAGTTTGAAAAATCTGATTTATATCTCAACAAAGACATTTCCTTAAATTCTGTAGCTGCTGAACTTAGTATTAACCATCGCTATCTATCGTATGTTATTAACAAGCATAAATCAAAGGATTTTGCCAGCTATATCAATGAACTTCGAATCAATTATATTATTAACCGACTCAAAAATGATCCTAATTATTTAAAATATAAAATAAGCTATCTTGCCGATCAATGCGGTTTTTTATCGCATAGCAGATTTACAATTACCTTTAAAAAAGTTACCGGAGTTTCTCCCCTAACTTTTATTACTTATCTTCAAAAAGAAAACCAGGAGAAAAAACAATTAGATCATGGTACAAAAGCAAAGACATATGAGTTAAAATAAGTATAGACGGCAAAGTTTATTTTAAAAGCACTATTTTTATAAAATGAAATTTCAAAAACCCCTTATTTTCTTAAAGCGCCTAAAGCAGCTTATGCTTTTAGTAGGGTTAGTTTATGCTTTTTCTAATTGCCATATTAAAAAATCTGTACTGCATTTTGCAGGAATCGGGTCTGTCGAACTTTCTCAAAAAAGCCTGACGCAATTGCCCGCTCAGGGAGTTTGTACGGTAAGCTTTCTTTATAAAGAAATTACATCAAAAAAATCATTTTCTATACCACAAACACCTGTCGTACCCAAATTAAAGTGCTTTAGTTTTCAAACAAAACAAAACAAAGTTTCCACTACACTTACCATTCATCCTGCTTTCGAATTCAATAAACGTTCAGTAAGCTTCCCTCCTATTTTTATAGTATTTAAAAAACTAAAGATTGCGCCACAAGTGGTTTTATACACTGCTTAAACAATTTTTATACTTTTTTAAATTTTATAATATCATGCAACATCAAAAAACATTTGACGTGAACTCTCTTGTTCCGCTGGCCTTACGTTTAATCGTAGGCTGGACTTATTTTTCGGCCTTTTGGAGGCGACTTATCCTCGAAAACAAATTAATCCCCGAAGAAGCCGGATATATAGGCGAAAAGTTCAATCACTTTTTACCTAATGCACTTGGTATAAAACCTGTTATAGAATATCTGGTAACACATCCTGATGCTTTATGGATCAATATGGTCTCTTTTACAATTATCGAAGGAATCGTTGGCTTAGCCCTTATTTTAGGTCTCTTTACACGATTGATGAGTATTGGTGTTTTCCTGCTTGCCTTAGGAATCTTATTGGCTTCCGGCTGGATCGGGACCACTTGCCTGGACGAATGGCAAATTGGAATTTTAGGATTAGCCTCAGGATTCACCTTGTTTTTAACCGGAAGTAATTACCTTTCTCTTGACGGTTATTTTATAGCCAAAAATTTAGCTTTTACCCAAACAAAATGGTTTAGATTATTGGGTTGCGGAGAACTAAATCTGGGATCTCATAAACAGATCCTTTTAGTTATTGCCTTTTCTATCTTTGGACTTACCTTATTTACCAACCAATATTTTCATGGTGGCGTTTACGGAAAGCTTCATAATAAATCTGTAAAACCAAAACTTGAAATCAATAATTTAAAAATTGATCCCAACGAAGTAAGTTTTGATGTTTTTCGCGTAGAAGGAGTGGATGTTTATGGTTCGTTTTTAATTGGAATTTCACTAAAAAACGAATCAGGAAAACACCTTTTACAATTAGACGGAAGTGATTTAGCCCAACTGTCTCCTCAAACAATATCGAATTATTATGTAGCCAAAATAAAACCCGGCAAACATAGTTTAGTGATCCCGCTGGGATCGAAAGCAACAATACGGATTCCGATAGATAATAAATGGGCTTTTGAAAAAAGTACCTATACACTGACTTTAACAGATATTAGCGGTGCCACTTGGAATGCCAGTTTATAATTTAAAAAAGCGGGAAGATTTAAACTTCCCGCTTTTTTGTTTTTACATCGTTATTAAACCTAAAAAATGAACATAATAAAGCTGTAATTTTATAAGGAAGAAATAAAATTATGTAATTAAAGAATTAACAAGTTCTTGATCTTTGTAGTAAACAATTCTGTACGAACCAGATTTATCGTTGCAAATTTTAAGCAATTTTAATATAAAATGTATTAAATATTTGAGATATAATAGCTAAATTGCTTAGTATGAAAACAAATTCAGATGTAGTTATTATTGGAGGCGGTCTTGCCGGTTTGGCGAGCGCTTTACATCTGTCTCAAAAAGGATTAACGGTAACATTAATAGAGAAATCTGCTTATCCGCGCCATAAAGTATGCGGCGAATATGTCTCGAACGAAATCTTACCTTATCTTTATTGGCTTAAGGCCGATATTTCAAAATTACTTCCTACCACTATCAATAAATTCGAGTTTACAACACGTAAGGGAAAAACAGCTTGGGCAAATCTTCCGTTAGGTGGTTTTGGGATCAGCAGGTATCAGTTGGATAACTTTTTATATCAAAAAGCAGTAACAAACGGCTGCAATATTATAATGGAAATGGTTACCGATATTTCTTTCGATAATGATCTCTTTACGATCACTACTGCCAATCAGGTTTTATCAGCCAAAATAGTATTGGGCGCTTTTGGCAAACGATCCAATATCGATCAGGTATTATCACGGGATTTTTTCATAAAAAAGTCACCATGGTTAGCGGTGAAAGCTCATTATTATGGTGATTTTGCCAATGATGTTGTGGCATTGCATAATTTTAAAGGCGGTTATTGCGGTGTTTCGAAAGTAGAGAATGATATTATCAATATTTGTTATCTGGCCGATTATGCGACCTTTAAACAATATAAAAACATCGAAGAATACCAGCAGAATGTATTGTATAAAAACAAACATCTTAAAGCTGTATTTGAAAACAGTACGCTTCTTTTTGATAAACCTCTTACCATAAGTCAGATCTCTTTTGATAAAAAACAACCTGTAGAAAACCATATTGTAATGATTGGTGATACAGCTGGACTTATTCATCCTTTGTGTGGCAACGGAATGGCAATGGCCATACACAGCGCCAAAATCGCATCAGAATTAGTATTAGATTATTATTCCGGAAAGATAACATCACGAGAAGAATTAGAAAAAAACTATACACAACAGTGGAAAAAACATTTTGGTAAACGCTTGTTTATGGGAAGGCTTTTGGCTAAAGTTTTAAGAAACAAAACCATTACCAATACCCTCGTTGCCATCACAGTAGCCTTACCTAGCCTATTACCCGCAATAATTAAACAAACGCACGGCAAACCAATAGCAATTGATTAAATGACCATAAATACTACATACAGAACACAGGAAACGGAGATAATGGATGATTTTTTTCTGGAAGGGAAAGAATTACAGGAAGCATTGGACAAAATTGCCAGTATTAACAGGTTATTAGGCGGTAATAAACTCACGCTGCACGGACTGAAAATATTACTAAGAAAATCGGATCCTGCTAAAACAATAACAATTGCAGATATAGGCTGCGGTAACGGAGATATGCTGCGTATGCTCGCGAAATACGGCCAGAAAAACAACCTGAATCTTAAACTTATTGGTATAGATGCAAATGCTTTTACTATAAAGTATGCCAAAGAATTATCAACTGAATATGCTAATATTGACTATTTATGTGTCGATATTTTCAGCGAAGATTTCAATGCTATTCAATATGATATTGTTTTATGTACCCTTACCCTGCACCATTTTGACAACGACCAAATATTAAATATAATGACTACCTTTAATAACAATGCCAACATTGGTATTGTTATTAACGATTTGCACCGCAGCAAATTAGCGTATCGCCTTTTTGAAAAGGTGTGTGCTGTTTTTAAATTAAATAAAATGTCTCGCGAAGATGGGCTGATCTCTATATTAAGAGGTTTTAAGAAAAAAGAACTGGAGAACTTCTCTAAAAAATTAGATTTAAAAAACTATACCATAAACTGGAAATGGGCTTTTCGTTACCAATGGATAATTGCTAAAAAATGAGTGTAAAAATTATATCGGTTGCCAAGCAACTACCCAAATATTCGCGTGCAACAGCAGACATACTTCCGTTTTTGGATGTGTGGCTAAAGGATAAGGACGAACGTTTCATCAAAAAAGTAAAAAAGATTTTTGAAGGTGCAGCTGTAGACAAACGCTACTCTATAATGGATCCCGAAGAAGTTTTTACAGCCACTTCCTTTGAAGATAAAAATGATATTTACAGCCGCGAAGTGATTATTCTAGGTGAACAAGTATTAGAAAAAGCACTTAATAAAGCAGGCTGGGATCCGCAGACACTGGATTATATTATTACAGTAAGTTGCACAGGAATAATGATTCCGTCTCTGGATGCTTATCTTATTAATAAAATGAAACTCAAGCAGGATATTGTAAGGCTTCCTGTAACCGAAATGGGCTGTGCAGCCGGAATATCAGGTATTATATATGCAAAGAATTTCCTGAAAGCCAATCCCGGAAAACGTGCGGCAGTAATAGCAGTAGAATCTCCAACGGCAACTTTTCAGCTCAATGATTTTTCGATGCCTAATATTGTAAGTGCTGCGATTTTTGGTGATGGAGCTGCTTGTTGTCTCTTATCATCCTATGAGGAAGATTATGGTCCTGAAATACTAAATGAGAAAATGTATCATTTTTATGATGCCGAACATATGATGGGTTTCAAACTGACTAATTCCGGTTTGCAAATGGTATTGGATATTGAAGTTCCGGATACGATTTCTTCTCATTTTGGAGATATTATTCATCCTTTTTTGAAGAAAAATAATTTAGAAATAAAAGATATAGATCATATGATTTTTCATCCCGGAGGTAAAAAAATAGTCACCACCGTAGAAGCTCTTTTCTCAGGATTAGGTAAAAATATCGATGCTACCAAAGAAGTCTTGAAACAATACGGAAATATGTCGAGCGCAACAGTATTATATGTTTTAGAACAAATTATGGACGAAAAACCAAAACCGGGAGAAAAGGGATTAATGCTGAGTTTTGGCCCCGGATTTTCGGCACAGCGTGTTTTGTTGCAATGGTAATACGAACTAACTGAATTTGAATATTGTTATATAAAATGAGACGCGGATTTTACTGATTCGCTAAAGCCAAAACGCAGATTAAAACGGATTTTATATTGAAATTTTGTTTGATTCAAATTAAAAAAAATCCGCTTTTATCCGCGTCTTTACAAAGTAAATCCGTTTTATCCGCGTTCAAAAAACATCAACGTATTAAACGAAACAAATTATGACTTTAGAAAATATTTTAGCGCAGTTACCTTACAGTAAACCTTTTCTATTTGTAGATGAATTGCTGCATGTAGATGAAAACAGCATTACGGGAACTTATACCTACAGTGAGGATCTTGATTTTTACAAAGGTCATTTTAATGGAAATCCGGTAACCCCGGGTGTTATTTTAACCGAGACAATGGCGCAAATAGGCATGGTTTGTCTGGGTATCTATTTATTAAAGGATAGCTTCAATAAAGATACAGTAGTCGCTTTTACTTCAGCAGATATGCATTATTTAAAACCCGTGTATCCAAATGAAAAAGTAACTGTTACATCACAAAAAATATTTTTCAGGTTCGGAAAACTTAAATGCGATGTTATTATGACAAACCAAGCCGGACAAGAAGTTTGTAAAGGTGTTTTATCCGGAATGATCACAACGAAATTATGAGCAAAAGAGTTGTTATAACAGGCCTTGGTGTAGCGGCTCCAAACGGGGTTGGAATTCCTGCGTTTACCTATTCACTAAGAAATAGTATTTCGGGAATTCGTCATGATGCACAATTACAGGAATTGCAATTTTCTTGTCAGATTGCCGGTCAGCCACCCATTTCAGAGGAGCTAAAATTGCAGTATTTTACAGAATTAGAACTTCGTGGTTTTAGTAGTACAGGAATTTTATACGGTGTTATTGCCGGAATCGAAGCCTGGAGAAATGCCCGATTATCAATCGAAAATAACGAAGAACCGGATTGGGACAGCGGAACCATTTTTGGATCAGGAACATCAGGGATCGATAAATTTCGCGAAAGCATTTATAAAATAGATGAATTACAAGTTCGCCGACTGGGCAGCACTGTTGTGGCACAAACTATGAATAGCGGTATTAGCGCTTATCTTGGTGGTAAACTTGCTTTAGGCAATCAGGTTACCACAAATTCATCAGCCTGCGCGACAGGAACCGAAGCTATTATGATGGCTTACGACCGTATACAAGCCGGACAGGCAAAACGCATATTAGCAGGAAGCACCGGCGATAGCGGTCCGTATATCTGGGCAGGTTTTGATGCGCTTCGGGTTTGCAGTTCTAAATATAATGATACTCCCGAACAAGGTTCAAGACCTATGAGTGCCGGTGCAGCAGGATTTGTTCCCGGAAGCGGTGCCGGAGCTTTAGTGATCGAAGATCTTGAAAGTGCTTTAAAACGAGGCGCAACCATTTATGCCGAAATATTGGGAGGAAATGTAAACTCCGGCGGACAACGCGGTAACGGAAGCATGACCGCTCCTAACAGTACTGCGGTTCAGCGCTGTATTACTGATGCAATACAAAATGCAGGAATTTCTGCAACTGAAATTGATGCCATAAACGGCCATCTTACAGCCACTACAAAAGACAGTCTCGAAATCGAAAACTGGACTAAAGCTTTAGATCGAAAGGGAACTCATTTTCCGTATATCAATTCCTTAAAAAGCATGACTGGACATTGTCTTAGCGCCGCCGGAAGTATCGAAAGTGTTGCTACGGTGCTGCAGCTTCATGAAGGATTTTTATTTGGAAATACTAATTGCGAAGATCTTCATCCTGAAATTACCGCCTTGATTGATGCATCAAAAGTGCCTTTAAAAACAATCGATAAAAATCTGAATATAATTGCTAAAGCCAGTTTTGGTTTTGGTGATGTAAATGCCTGTATAATCTTTAAAAAATTTGAAAATTAATATGAATAAAGAAGAACTTATAGCAAAATTGAAAGTGATCATAAAGCCTTACACGACCAATACCGAAGCTTATGACAACCTTACCGAAGATACTGATTTTATCAATGATTTGAGTATTAATTCAGCTAACCTGGTAGACATTATTCTGGATATCGAAGAAGCATTTGATGTCGTTATTGATAACACTGATATGGAACGAATGCTTGATGTAAAAACTTCGGTCGAAATTATCTCTGCCAAGCTCGCTGCAAAATGATTGGTAACGATGTCATAGATATATTGCAATCTCGCCAGAAAAGCAATTGGCGGCGGAAAGGTTTTGTTGAAAAACTCTTTACCCCTACCGAGCAATTGCTATTATCACAAACATCAGATCCGGAAATCCTGATTTGGCTGCTTTGGAGCATGAAAGAAGCAGCCTATAAAATCTATAACCGGCAAACCAAAATAAGGCAATATATTCCTCAAAAGCTCGCTTGTAGTATCATCTCAAAAAATGAACATTATGTTACAGGAAAAGTAATTTGCCTTGAGAATGTTTATTACACAAAAACTATGATTTCAAAAGATCATTTACATACCATAGCCGTTACCAGCGCAGATCATTTGAATAATGTAATAGAGATTGAGAAAAAAGACATTATCAAAGATAAAAATGGAATACCTTTTTTGTCTCAACCCGAATTAAATATTTTAAAAGACGTTTCAATAAGTCATCACGGACGTTTTGAAAAAGTGGTCATTATTGATGAAAAATAAAACAAGAATTTATGTCTAGCTAATGTTCATTTTACTGTCGTATTTTCCATGTTCCTTAATCAGGGATTCCATTATACGTAGAGATTCTATAAATTGTGGTTCTTTAAATCTAAACGAAGGACCCGAAACGCAAAGTACTGCTATGGGTTTATTTTTGTAAAATATAGGCATGGCAACGCAATTCAAATCAGGATCATACGCCTGAACATCCAAAGCATAACCCGATTTTATTATGGTTTTAATTTCAGTTTCAATTGTGCTTACCAGTTCGGGAGTATATTGTTTACTTAAATTGGTTTGCAAATGGGCTGAGAAAGCAAGAAATGATTTTCCTATAGCCGTAGTGGCCATTTCGTACTCCTTTCCCGTATTAAGGGTGATTTTTACAGCCCTGTTGGGTTCGCATTTAAGTTCATGTCTGTAATAAGATCCCATTTGTACCGCGAGATAAGAAGATTCATTGGTAAGCTGGGTTATTTTTTCTAAAATAGGCCTCAACTCACTTTTGAGTTCATTAATAGATAATAAAGGAGCATACAAACATTCCAGTTTTGATGTTATTCGGTATCTCGGACTTACATCATCTTGTTCTAAATAGCCCAGTTGTTTTAGACTGTCTAAAAAACTGTGAACAGAATTTTTCTTTAGATCCAAAGCCTTTGCCACGTCGTTAAGCCTTACGAAATTGCCACTTGAAGCGATATATTCTAAAATTTGAAATGTTTTTTTGACCGACTGATTCACAAGTTCATATATAATGAACAAATTTACATTTTTTACTATTTACAAATACAAAAGTTCATTAAATAATTACTTTTGAGTAAAATTTAAAAATTATGATACAAAATAAAAAATTAGGCAATTCTACTATTGAAATTGCCCCACTAGTATTTGGAACCAATGTATTTGGTTGGACTACAGATCAAAAAATGACAGAAAATTTGTTAAATCAATTTACAGATGCAGGATTTAATACCTTAGATACGGCAGACGTTTACTCAAAATGGGTACAAGGTCACCAAGGTGGAGAATCGGAGTTGGCGATTGGAAAATGGCTGAAAGAATCCGGCAAAAGAGACAAAATTATTCTGGCTACAAAAGTAGGTGCCGAATTCTCTGAAACTAAAAAAGGCTTAAGTAAAAATTATATTATTCAGGCTGCCGAAGATTCATTAAAAAGACTTCAAACCGATTATATAGATTTGTATCAATCGCATTATGATGATCTGTCTACTCCTATCGAAGAAACTCTGGATGCTTATGATACTTTAATTAAAGCCGGAAAAGTGAGGATAATTGGCGCTTCAAACTTTACGCCTGAACGTTTAGAGGAGTCTCTTATCATTAGCAAGAACAATAATCTTCCCGCTTATCAAACCTTTCAACCGGAATATAATTTATACGATCGTCATGATTTTGAAGATAATATAAGGCCAATTACCGGAAAAAATAATTTAAGTGTTATTAGCTATTTTTCTTTGGCAAGCGGTTTCTTAAGCGGAAAATACCGTGTTCAAAGCGATCTGAAAGACAGTAAAAGAGGTGCATTCGTAGAGAAATATTTAAACGAAAAAGGATTTCAAATTCTAAAAGCACTTGATACTGTAGCTTCAAAACATCATGCTGTTCCGGGAACAATTGCATTGGCGTGGATCATGCACCAACCTGAAATTTCAGCACCTATAGTTAGTGCAACAAATCCAGAGCAACTAAAGGAGTTAATAAACGCAACTACAATACAACTGGATACAGAAGATCTTTCTTTATTAAATACAGCCAGTTTGTAATTTAGATCAAACTATTCTTTATACAGCCATCCTCTACTCTGGTAGACAGATTTGATATTTATTTAATTTTAAAGGACATTGAATACTTAAGTGTAAAAACATTTAAATATTTAATGTCCTTTTTTTTATTCTGCTTTAACGCTTCAAGAGAGTAATAATATTCCATAAACCCAAGGAAATCAAGCTCATTATAAGCTTAACCTTTCTATATTATAAATTAATTTTATAAGTGTTAAAAATTATTAATTTGATTAATAATAACTATCACCATAAATTTGTCTCATCAAAATCAAACAAACGATTTGAATCATTAAATAAATAACTTAAAAATTAAGATCATGAAATTTACAAGAAGAGCAAACGCAAACTGGAAAGGTACAGGAATGGAAGGAAAAGGTACTATTAGTACTCAAAGCACCACTTTAGACAATGCCCAATTATCTTTTAAAACCCGTTTTGAAGAAGGTGTAGGAACCAATCCTGAAGAATTAATTGCAGCGGCACATTCTGGCTGTTTTACCATGCAGCTAAGCTTTTTACTTTCTGAAGCTGGATTTATTGCGGAAGATTTAAGTACTGAAGCAAAAGTTACTTTTGAAGACGGAACAATCACTTTGATCCAGTTAATCCTTAACGGAAAAGTTCCCGGAATTACAGAAGAAGATTTTCAGAAAGCAGCACAAAAAGCCAAAGAAATTTGTCCAATCTCAAAATTATTAAATACTGAAATTACTTTATCAGTAACATTAAACTAATTAAAAATAAATTCCAATTCTAAAATTCCAAGTAAGTCTATTTTGTTTACTTTCTGATTCATAATTGAATTTAAGATCAGACAGAAGCTAACAAAAAAGCAATTTAGAAAATTGGGATTTCTATTCACAAAATTTAAAAACATACAATTATGAAAACAATAGCATTAAAAGAACAATTGAATCGTTATTTCATGTTCGCAGTACTTATTTTTAGTTTCTTATTTGCAACAGCAAGCTCTAATGCGCAAACTACGCCTTCACAAATTAAAAACGTTGTATTAGTACACGGTGCATTCGCTGACGGTTCAGGATGGAAAGGTTTATATCAGGTATTAAGTAAAAAAGGATATAACGTTACCATCGTTCAAAACCCTTTAAGTTCTCTTGAAGATGATGTGAGAGTAACTAATTTAGCCCTAGACAAACAAGACGGACCAACAATTTTGGTAGGACATTCCTGGGGTGGTACTGTAATTACAGAAGCCGGAAATCATCCAAAAGTAGCGGCTTTGGTTTATGTAGCAGCTTTACAGCCTGATAATGGAGAAACTTCTGTGCAATGGTTAATGACTGCTCCTCCAGCTCCTGAAAATGGTGTTTTAAGCCCTGATGACAAAGGAGTGGTTTATTATGATAAAGCTAAATTTCATGCCGGTTTTGCTGGAGATATCAGCAAAGAAGACGCAGATTTTATGTATGCTTCTCAAGGCGCTTTCTACGCAAAAGGATTTGGAACTCCTATTACAAAAGCAGCCTGGAGAAATAAACCTTCGTACGGAATTGTAGCAACTGAAGACAAAAGTATATCTCCTGAAATAGAACGCGCTATGTACAAACGTTCGAATACAAAAATTACAGAAATAAATGGAAGTCACGTGGTGTTTATTTCTCAACCAGAGGCTGTAGCAAAAGTGATAATTGCTGCTTCTAAAAAATAAATTAAAATTAAATTCCAATTTTTTAAATTCCAAATTCCAATTGGCTTACGTTCAATTTGGAATTTGGAATTTTTTTATTTGGAATTTCTCTTTAGAATTGGAATTTGGAATTTATATTTTGGAATTTATTTTAAGCTTTTGAATGTGATTTTATATAATCACTAACCGATTTGGCAAAATAAGGCGAATCGTTCCAGCGTATTTTTCGATA
This sequence comes from Flavobacterium sp. SLB02, assembly GCF_009664855.1. Classification (GTDB taxonomy): domain Bacteria; phylum Bacteroidota; class Bacteroidia; order Flavobacteriales; family Flavobacteriaceae; genus Flavobacterium. Next base: position 1,664,986 of record NZ_CP045928.1, on the reverse strand, counting down.
AGCAAAATCTTTCTTTAAGGAATCCGGAAGGCAATTCCAGATCGCTTCATTCATTTTTTCGAGCAATAGTTTTTTCGAAAAGGAATCAGAAACAACCAAACTGATTTCTCTTACGGGTTTCGGTTCCTTAAAAGGTTTAAAAAGTCCTGAGTAATTTTCGTTTAAAATAGAAAGTTCCGGTATAATGGCAAATCCCAATTGAGCACGAACCAGATTTTTCAAGGTTTCGATTGAACTAATATCATAGGTAAATTGCTCTTTTAATTTTCCCGGAGATTTGATTCCGCAGATATCCAGCAATTGGGCGTTGTAGCAAAACTCACTATGAAGCAACAATAATTCGGTTTTATCGCCCGGCTGAAGTTCATAAAACTCATTATTCGCCATTGGGTGATGTTCGTTTAAATAGGCTACAAAAGGCTCTTTAAAAATAGGATGTTCAATTAAATTAGGGTTTCCAGTTGGTGTTGCCATCAAAACCACATCTAATGAACCCGTTTCCAATTCTTTCATCAATTGCCCCGTATTGGCTTCTCTTATAATAAAATGCACTTTGGGAGTTGCCTCTTTCATCGCCTTTATAAACAACGGAATCAAATAAGGAGATAAAGTCGAAATCACTCCTACTCTAACTTCTCCTTCTAATAAGTTTTTTTCGTTTACCACAAAATCCCTGATTTCATCTGCTTCACGAAGTATTTTCTTTGCTTTGTTAATGATTTCTGTTCCCAGTGTAGTTGGCGTTAACGGAACTTTATTTCGATCGAAAATTTTAATGCCAATTTCTTCTTCAAGATTTTTTAACTGAATGGTAAGTCCGGGTTGTGTAACCATACAAACTTCTGCCGCTCGTGCAAAATGGCGTTCTTCATCTAATGCTACAATATATTTTAATTGCTGTATCGTCATGATTATAAAATTATTTTATAAAGATAGCAAAATATACTTTCTACTTATATCATAAAAAAACAGGCAAAAGGAAAAATTCTCTTTTGCCTGTTTTAATATTTCACTTACTACAAAAATAAGTCTAATCTTGTTTTTCTTCTCTGCGTTCTGTTACAGATTCGCTTTCGGATTTTCCTGCTTTCCAATATGCCGAAGCCGTAAATTCGCTTTTGTCCCAGCCTTTTTCTTCTTTAAAATAACTTCTTAACGTTTTTACGGTACTGTATTCTGCTGCTACAAAAGCAAATCTTTTCGTTTTGGTATCAGGAAGCAAGACTCTCTTTATAAACTTTGCCAGCTCACTTCCTTTTTCAGGATGCTTATTATATACCCAATCGATACTTACATTGGCCTGAGAAGTAAAATTAATCCTGTCTTTTTTTCCGTGTACTTCCAATACTGCCTTTACATGTACGTCTTTTGGGAGCTGTTCTAAAATACTTCCCATTACCGGAAGTGCCGTGGCATCGCCTATTAAAAGAAATTCATTAGCCTGAGGAACCAAATCTCTTATACTTTCTTTCATTGCTATACCCAAAATATCTCCTGCTTCGGCTTTTTGTGCCCAGGCAGATGCTGGGCCATTGTCGCCGTGAGCTACAAAATCAATACTTAGTTCTTTCTTTTCAAAATCGATACTTCTTGTTGTATACGTTCTCATTACGGGCAAAAGTTCCGGTAAAACACTACTCTCTTTATTCGTAAAATAAATAAGATTCATCCCTTTGGGCGAAATATATATTTTGTTATTAGATCCGGGTTTTACATTCGCAAGCAAATCTAATTGCTCATTGGTTACCTCAAAAACTACACGAATATAATGAGGTGTTATAAAAGACTTCTGCTTTACCGTAAATACAGAACGCATCACTTTTTTTTGATAATTTTCCATAATCATTTCTAAATTAACCTCGTTTCAACAACATAGTTCCCAGAGCCAGTAAGCAGCTCAAACTCCCAAACAAATAGATATCCTGATAAGTAAACCAACCTGCAATTAATCCTGCCAAAGGCCCTGCTAATCCTAATGAAAGATCAAAAAATGCGGCATAAGCTCCTAAGGCAGTTCCGCGCATTTGAGGTTTTACTTTTTTGATCGCCAGTACTCCTAATGAAGGAAATACTAGTGAAAAACCAATTCCCGTTAATGCACAACCTATCAAAGCCATTTCTTTGGCAAAAGAAGTATAAATAAGGAATTGCCCAATAAGTTCAATGATTAAAGAAACTACTGCTACTTTATACCCTCCGTATTTATCCGGATAAGAAGCAAAAAAGACTCTGGTAAGAATATAAGATAATCCGAAAATCATAAAAGCCAACGAAGCATCTCCCCAATTTTTCTCAGTAAAAAACAAAGCAATAAAAGAAGCAATGCAACCAAATGCCATCGAAGAAAAACCAAGTGTTAATCCTTGTTTGGCGATGGTTGCTACTACTTTATAAAATGGCGTTCTGATATGTTCTTTGTCAACCGGAATGGCAGGCAGTTTAATAGTCGAAATCCAGCTTGCAAGAGGTAAAATTACAATCATGCCTAAGGCGTAAACAATTCCAAAATCTTTAGCCATCCAAATGCTTAAAGGAGCTCCAACAGCGATTCCGCCATACATTGCGATTCCGTTCCAAGTCATCACTTTACCGGACTTTTCATGTCCTACTAAACCAATTCCCCATGTTAAAGCGCCAATTACCAACAAACTTTCTGCAATGCCGTGAACGATTCTTGCCAGTAAAAGAAATAATAACGCCACCAAAGGATAAGATGCAAATGAAGCAGCAAATACATAAATTATTCCGGCTGCCATCACCAAAAGTATTCCGCCACGTTTAGATCTTTTTGCTCCTTTTGTATCGGTAATTTTTCCGAAATAAGCGCGGGTTAAAAGCGTGGTTAGCGGTTGTAAACCAATTACCAAACCCACAATCAAACTATTAAACTTTAAATCATTTTGCACAAATGCCGGCACAATCCCTAACGTAAGACCTATTGTGAGGTAAATGGCAAATACCGATAAAATAATGGGTATAGTGGCTTTGTAAAAGTCAATAGTTTGTCCCTTTTCTAAAATTCTACTCATGTTTTTTTTGTTTAAAATTGAGTACAAAGGAATGGGCTTTATAAGAAAACGAAAATGGCTAACTAAGAGTTTTGATTGGACAAATCGCAGTAATTCTTTCTAAATTCTAAAGGTGTAATGCCTTCATTTTTTTTGAAAAATCTGGAAAAATAGGTGTGATCTTCATATTGCAATGAAAAAGCAATTTCCTTTGTATTGAGTTGTGTGTAAAAAAGTAATCGTTTGGCTTCGAGCAAAATTTCATGCTGTATCCAGTAACTTGAAGCGCATCCTGTTTGTTCCTTGACCATTTCGTTTAAATAAGGAACTGAAATATGCAACAAAGCAGCGTAGTCTTTAGGTCTTTTTAATTCTAAGAAATGTTTTTGTACCAATTGCCTAAACTGAAAAGTGAGTTCTGTTTTTCTATCGATGCCGTTTTTGAGGTAATTTTCATTTTTAGAAAACTCCAAAACCACCATTCCCATTAAACTATCGGCAAGGGAACGAATGATATTTTTTTGAATATCTCCAACAGCTTCAGCTACCTGATGAAAGATCAATTCTGTAATTTTAAATAAAACAAAATTTTCGATAGACACAACCTGAGAAATATTCTGATGCGTATCAAAAATCCTTCGATAAGTATTTTGCAGGTAAGAAGGATTTAAAAAGATAAAATGTCCTTTCGAATCTACTTGTTTGGTATAATAATGTACCTGACCCGGAGCAATAAAAAACAGCGCCTGATCTTTTATCTGATGATTTTTAAAATCGATCATAAGTTCTATCAGTCCTTCTTCCTGAATATAAAAAACATAATGATCGTCTCTGTGTGCTTTAGTCAAATGCCCAGTAAAATCAACATTATTAGCCACTATTTTTCTTACCTGAAGACCAAGGCTATCTAATTCTTTTGTGTGAAGTTCTATATTTGATTTCTTTTTCAATAGTTCATTTTTAAGCTTTTATCACAGATGCTGTACAAATTTACTAAAGATTATTCTAGATGCGGCAGAACCAAATTTTATAATTGAAATTCACTGTCTGAAAATAATAAAAAATCTAAAAATGAATCTAACGCTACAAAGTACGCAAAGCCTTGTATTAACTTAGCTTTGCGTACTTTCCTTTTTTTCTAAAAGCTTAAAGAAAAAAAACTTAGCGATCTTTGCGGTAAACTTTCCCTTTACGAAGGTTTATAATTTCCTCAAAAATCCCACTTCTTACTTTTCAGAACTAAAATAATTGTCAAACAAAGCCAGTTGGTTGGCCAAAGATTTGTTCCAATACTTTGGGTCATGTCCGCCCGGAGATTCAATATAAAGATGTTCTATTTTTTCATTGGTCAAAAGCTGATGAAAATCCCTATTCATATCAATCATCTGATTATCTTCTGTCCCGCAATCTACTATATAAAACTGATGTGTCTGAGCCATTTGTTTTGTTTTTTCAAAAGTGAAATACTCTTTGGATAAACTCTTAAACTCTCCCAAAAATTTATCTACCTGATAATTATGAAAATTTTCGCCAAAACGGTTAAAATCCAGTGCACCGCAAGAACTGCCAACAATAGAAAATGTATTTGCATAAAAAACACCAATATTCAATGCGCCATATCCTCCCATACTCCAACCCAGAATTCCTCTCGACTTACGATCCTTTATAGTAGGATAATTGGCATCGATATAATCGACTAATTCTTTGCCGATAAAGGTTTGATATTGCGACGATTTATCTACAGGACTATCTACATACCAGCTATTAAAATTACCATCGGCCAATACATAAATCGTGTTGTATTTTTGAGATTTGCCTGTAAGATCAGGAATGTCCTGTTTGTAAGTTCGATCAGCATTGCCGCTATATCCATGAAGGATATAAATGGTTTTATACGTTCTTCCTTTTATCAGTTTTGGAGTAATAATGACCGTTTCGATCTCTTTATTCATTTTTTTACTGAATACTTTTTTATTAATAATTTGTTGTGCAGAAATAGATAGCGATACTACTAAAAGTGCCAGAGTGGTAAATAATGTTTTCATCTTTTTTGTTTTTTAATGATGCGACAAAATTCGGCTGTAGAAAATGCAAAAACATTTACATGTGTTGAGAAATTAAAACTTTATTTCTGTATGTGTACGAGCAAATCGATATCTTAATAACCTATTATGCCTTAATAATCTAAGCCGATATTTCCTTTGTTTTCAATTATTATAAAATCAAAAACTAAAAATAAGTCAGATTTATGGCCTGGATTTTGATTAAAATCTTTAAATTTATGTTTTAAAATCTTATTTTATGAAAAATTACGTATTGGTATTCGTTGCTATTTTAGCATTATCTTTTAATTCTTGTAATTCAATGAAAGACACTTCAAAAACTGCCGATCTGTATGATACAACTTGGGAACTGGAGTATATTTCCGGTCCGCGTATTGCTTTTGAAGGCTTATTTCCTGATAAAAAACCGTTTATTAAATTTGATGAAGCTACTAAGCAAGTATCTGGAAATGCAGGTTGTAATGGCTACAGCGCTCCATTTACCTTAAAAGGAAAATCACTTACTTTTGGAGAACAAGGTCCGGCTACTTTAATGTATTGTGAAGGTGGCGGAGAACAGGTTTTTACAAAAACAATTAAAAATATTGATAGTTATTCTATTGATAAAGATGGTAAACTGAATTTGATCATGAAGGATATCCCAATGATGAGATTTAAAAAAGTGACTAAATAATTTTTATTGCTTTACATAGAACAATTAATAAAAACAAAATCCCTCAGGCTTAAAACTTGAGGGATTTTTTTATGGATGCGAATATTTCGAATTAAAGAGTATTGACAATAAATACTCCCTGATTTTTTTTTACCGCAAAGCAGGCTAAGTTTCTTTCCTTTTATCTCTTATAAAAAATTCAAAGTTCGCAATCCCGATAGCTATCGGAATTGTATTGACTTTAGCTTTGTGAACTTTGTGTTTAGAACTATTCTTAGATAATCCCAATAGCTATCGGGATTATGTTCTCTGTGATAATTTTTTTTCCCTCTTCAACATTTACAATTGCTCCAAAAAAAAAGGTTCCTGACGAAAAGACCGCCAAAAACCCTCAAAAAAAACAAAATAATAAATTATTCTCTAAAACCTGAATGTTAGATTGACTAAAAAGTTTGCCGGAGGCTGTGGTGCTCCCCATGAACTCCAGTATTTTTTGTTCGAAAGGTTATTTATCTTAACTCCCAATCTCCAGTTTGACTGTTCGTAGAATATCGTTTGATTATAAATAGTGTACGACGGAATATAAAAAGTATTCGTAGTTGCCATATAACTTTTGTCTACATAATTTGCACCAACACCAATACCAAGACCTTTTAAAACGTTTTGAAATTTATACGAAGCCCAAAAGTTTACCACATCTTCAGGAGCATCTTGTGCTTTATTGCCTTCGATAGTTTTATTGGCTTCACTTGTTTTTACAATTCGATTATCATTATAAGCATATCCTGCCGTAATATCTAAACCCGGAAGCGGATTGGCAAGAAACTCAAGTTCTACTCCTTTACTCACCTGTTTTCCATCTTGTTGGTAAGTTAAATCAGCCTGGCGTATTAGCGCATTATCATTCGTGATTTTGTAATAACTTACAGTGGCACTTAATTTTTTATTAAACATTTCCGCTTTTATACCTCCCTCATATTGATTTGCATATAATGGATCTAATATAAGCTGTTCGCCTCCCGGTTGTGTAACCGGAGCCAGATTCTGAAATCCGTTCATGTAATTTCCAAATACAGAAACCTGATCCTTCACAATCTGGTATACAATTCCTAATTTTGGCGACAATGAGTTTTGGCTATATCCAGGCACCGTTCCGCTTTCTTTTCGATCAAAATTATCTAAACGCAAACTCGCCATTGCATAAAATCGGTCTGCAACACTCAATACATAAGAAGCATATCCGCTAAAAGTGTATTCATCACGTCCGGCTCTTATTACCGGCGCCAACAATACTTTATCAATATCGCTTCTTCTAACCGGATTAAAATTAGTAGTTACATCAATGGTTCTAAATGGAGTCGCAGGAGTTGGTGTAGACGAAAATGTATCAGTATAATATCTGTAATTAACTCCCGCCAATATTTTATGCTTTAAAATTCCTGTCGAAAATTCACCATTAAAATTCTGCTGAATATTAGTATAATTACTCGAAATTGGACCAAAAAGCGTTGCACGGATAGTAGCCGTTGTAGGCGAAGTCCAGGTTGGTAAAACCTGATAGCTGTAATCTAAGTCTTCACTTACATAAGAAAATAAAGTAGTCGATTTCCAACGATCCGATATTTGATATTCGGCCTGAACAAAGGCTTTAGACGAAGATGATTTTGCATCTGCATCATCGTGAACCAGCGATTTTTTATAATTTAATTGTATATCGGCAGGATTTGTTATTCCTGATGCAGCAGTTACAGTTGGATATAATGGTCTTGTATTATTAACTTTAAACAACTCTGCATCAACGCTAAAAATAAGTTTTTCGCTTGCTTTAAAAATAATACTTGGCGTAAAAGAAAGAGTTTTATTAAAACCATAATCCAGGAAACTTTTTTCATTATTGACATCGGCATTCAATCTGAAAAGTACATTTTTATCTTTTGTTAATGGAGTATTTAGATCCAATGTAAGTCGGTTTACACCAAAACTTCCTGCTGTATAGGATATTTCAGTAGCTGACGCTTCAAAAGGTTTTTTGGTAACCAGATTGACCACACCGCCAAACGAAGAAGCAGATGAACCAAATAAAGTTCCCGAAGGTCCTTTTAACACCTCTATTCGTTCAACATTTGCAATACCTACACTTGATCTTCCTGAAAGTGTTTCCATTCCGTTTCGGGAATTAATTCCTGTCGTAAAACCTCTAAAGATAACAGCAAATCCACCCGAAGGATAATTAAGCGGTACAACTCCGGGTGCGTTTCTAACGGCTCCGGCAGGGTCAATTACAATTTGTTCCTGAATCAGTTCTTTGTGTATCACATTATAAACCTGCGGATTTTCTATATTTTTAAGCGGCATTCTCGCAACATATTGTGTTTTCTTAGAAAGAAGACTTTTTCTGTTATTGATCACCACCTCTTGCAATTCCTTATTCGAAACCTTCAATTGCACATTAACAGCGGTAGTTTCATTATCTGTTACTACAATTTGCTGTTCTACAGTTTCGTAACCTGTCAAGGATATTTGCAGCGTATAAGAATTGCTTCTTATGCGATTGAGTTCAAAATTCCCCTCCTCATTGGTACTGGTAGTATATTTCGAATTCTTTAAAACAATATTTACTTCAGAGGCAGGCTTTCCATCAGAAGTCGTTATTTTTCCTTTAATTTTCCCATGGCTTTGTTGTGCAACAGCGGCACTTACAGTAAATAAAAAGCTTATAACAAATAAAAACTTTGATGTTCTTACACTAAAATAGTTCATTGATTTTTGAGTTTGGTTAGTTTATCATTATTTAGAATCAATAAAAACAGTGCAAAAATAGAAATTAATAGCAGTTTAACAAGTACTATTTCTATTTATTCTTTAACATCTAACTTTTCCATGTTGTATTCAACAGAAAATCAATTCGTTTCTATGATTATCAAAAACAACTTTGTAATATTTTGAAGAACTCTACTTGTCATTAAAATCGATAAAATTAACAGGTAAAATTTTCTTTATACACCCTCATATTATATTAAATGCTAATAAAAATCTGAATGTTTTATTTTAAATAAAAAAGCAATTATTTTTTTGAAACATAGTATATATTGAGTCTAAATAAGTATAAATTTGTGCGAGAATTTTAGAATTCACAAACAATTCAATACAACCCTAACAAAATCTGCGGATCAGGCCAATTGACTGATCTGGGAAACAGCCTATATGAAGAAAGGATTTAAAAAAAATATTGGACTCTTGCATTTATGGCTAGGTCTTGGTTCTGGTTTAATTGTTTTTATTGCCGCATTAACAGGCAGTATTTTGGTTTTTGAAAAGGAAATTGACAAAGCGATACATCCGGAATATTATAATGTTGCTGCCATAGGAACTACCAAAAAAACAATTGACTATTGTACCGATATTCTTCGGAAACAATATTCGATAAAAAAGATTACCCGCATTTATACCTTTAGTGATCCTTCGCGCACCATGCAAATTTTAGGAAAGGATTCAGATAAAAAGGCTCAATTTTTCTCTATCGATCCTTATACGGGAAAAATTTTGGCAACAACGCCTCAGGAAAAAAGATTTTTTGTCTTTGTGTTAAAAATACATAGACAATTATTATTGGGTGAAACCGGCCAGATTATTATGGGAACTTCTTGCTTAATATTTGTTTTCATGCTGATCTCCGGATTAATTTTATGGTGGCCAAAAAAGATCAAAAACCTAAAACAAAGACTAACCGTAAAATGGAATGCTTCTTTCAAAAGAGTCAGCTGGGATTTTCACTCGACTTTTGGTTTTTACAGCTTTCTGGTTTTATTGCTTATCTGTCTAACCGGATTAAACTTTGCTTTTAGCTGGTTTCAAAACGGCGTTTATTTCGTAGCTGATGGCACGACAAAAAAACCTTCTGCAAAAGTAAAAAACCCAACAAAAATAGATCCTAACCTAAATCACACGGCTTTTTATCAAAGTATTTACAACAAGGCAGATAGTATTTTTCCGTACACGGGAAACATTCAGATCAGAATGCCTGTGGATACCATTAATAGTATTTTAGTATTAAAAGAATATTCAGAAATAGCCATTCCAAATCAGTCCAGCGCCGCTTATTTTGACAAATATACCGCCAAAGAAATTGAGGCAAGACCTTATGAAAATTTTTCAAACGGCGACAAAATAAGACGTTTGAACTACCCTATTCATACCGGAAGCATTTACGGTTTGCCAACCAAAATACTTGCCTTTTTAGTCTCTCTTTTTGCTTTGACTTTGCCTATTACAGGATTATTAATCTGGTTAGGAAAAAAGAAGAAAACGGCGAAATCTTAATAGATCATCAGCTTCACAGATCGCAAGTTATTCACTCTGTTTGTCATTTCGAGGAACGAGAAATCACACTAGAAAGCCCGTAAAAAATGTTGCCAATCTTTGTCGAGTTACGAGTGTGATCTCTCCCTTGGGTCGAGATGACAAACTAAACGAAAACGATTATCCCCGATAGATTCTGTGTTGATTTCAAAATTTAATCTAATATTTTTTTAATTTTGCTGTCAAGTCAGTTTAAAACTAGACTCCATAGCGTGTTAAGCCATTTGTGTTTGCACGATATTTTTGTATTGCTTCTCATAAGCGGTTTTATTTTTATATAGTATATAGGTCATTTCAAGTAGTTTTCTTTGAATCGATACCAAAGCCTTCATTTTTATTCCTTGTTTAGATACCAGTCTGGCATATGATTCTCTGTAATGATCATCCCATTTAACAGCTGACATTGCTGGAATCTGTTACAATAAATTGGCTTGGCTTTTTCTGGGGACTTATGGCAGCGCTTTCTTATACGGCAACGATGTATTCTTCGAACAATATTGAGCTGGATTCTACTCCGTTAAAAAGAAGTCTTTTTATGATTTTAGGTGGATTTATTATAATTGCTTTGATTTTTCATTCTTCGGTTAATAACCATTTTTCTACTGGTGTTTTTATGAGTTGGGGAATTGTACTTTCTTTATTCGGAACCATCCTTCCTCCTCTTTTATTTACCCGCGGAATGCCGTTAACCGGAAAGGGAATGGGTTTGGGTGCTATTATAGCTTCTGTCGAAATTCCTGTTTCTATACTTGTTGCTTTTATTTGGCTCAAAGAACCCGTTAATTTTCTACAGTGGATTGGAGTTATACTGATTCTTTTTACAGTAGTGTTGATGAACCTACGGAAAAATTAAATTCCAAATTCCAACACAGAATAATTGAAATTCCAATTTAAAAAAAAATCCAAATTCCAACGATCATTGGAATTTGGAATTTATTTAATCATATTTGTTGCTAAATTCTGTACTCTGTATTTGTTGAAAATCATCAAAACAATCACCACGATAAAGATTAATGAAATATTAGCTAACCCTAATAATAACTGACTTTTTACAGCATATAAATTGACAAATCCGTAACTGAATAATGAGCTTAACATATAAGTTCCTCCGCCTGTAAGTCCGCTGGCTACTCCGGCATTTTTAGAGAAACGGCTTAGACAATAGCCATATATATTATTAAAAATAAATCCTCCACAAACGTTGATTCCCATTGTAAAACCTATTAGCGTATAAATATTACTGGTAATCGAAGCTGTAGAAATCATTAATATTACCAGAATCACTTGTACCGTAACAGCAATAGTTATTTTTTTGGCCAAAGGTTTATGAATAAGCGATTTGGCAATAATACCGCCTGTCATAACCGCCAAACCGGACAATAAAGAACTGTAACCGGTTGTAATGGCTGAATATCCTAATACGCGTTCTACAATAAACGGACTTGACAAACTATACACAACTACAAGACCAAAACAAATCGCCAGAATTAAAACGCCCAAAGTAAAATCACCTGATCTTAGCATTCCTGAATAGGTTTGCGCAATGGTTTTTAATTTAAAAGGATGAAAATATTTCAAAGATTCTCCGCTATACAAAAGTTCTAAAACCAGAAAAAAAAGAGATAATCCGCCAAGAAAATAAAAGTTGGATCTCCAGCCAAAGCTATGTTCTAAATATCCTCCCAGAAACGGCGCCATAATAGGTGCACAAGCCCAAATGATCGAAAACAAACTGATGTAACTCTTTAGTTTTTCACCCGAATAAAGGTCGACAAAATAAGCTCGTTTGGCAATCACAATAAAGGCAATCGCGATTCCCTGAATGATTCGCATGGCATATATCACATAAATATCAGGCACTAAAGCAATCACAAAACTGGTTGCTGAAAACACGGCAAGAGATGCAATATTGATTTTAAAGCGTCCGAAACTGTCTAATATACTGCCTATAAAAATCTGGCTTACGCCGAGGCTAAACATAAAGAAGACTAACGAAAGCTGAATGGCTGCAGCCGAAACATGCAGATCTTTTGCCATCGCGGGAAGCGACGGTAAATAGATGTCTGTGGCAAATCCGGATAACGGAATAAGGGACAAGGCTAATAAGGTACTAAAGCCCTTATGATTTTCTTTTAAAGTTCTCATTTTTTAAAATTAATTAGTTTTAAATTAGACCGATCGGTCTAAAAAAGTTCAAAAAAAAACTACAATACATAGTTTTCGAATTCGGTTTTGATGCTGTCCAGAACAATTTTCATTTGTTCATCACTTCCTAAAATTTTTCTACATAAAATTGCACCTTCAATCATGGCAAAAACCTTTATGCTAAAATGTTCCGGATTGATTTCGGATGATACTTCTTTACTCTTTATTCCTTCTTCAGCAATAATAAAAAATCTATTTTGAGCAGAACGTATGGCTTTTTTTACCTGTTCTTTCATAGCAGGATTGGTATCATCAGCTTCTACTCCAAAATTCAAAATCGGACAACCATCTGCTGTATTGATGTCATTGGCATAAACATCCAATAAATTAAAGAGTTTCTCTTTGGCTGATTTTCCTTCAGCTACAGCTGTATTCAATTTTGTAGACAATTGAGATCTTAGATATAGAAATGATTCCTTGCAAATCTCTTCTTTGTTCTCAAAATTTCCGTAAATACCGCCTTTTGCCAGTTTCGTAGCTTCCATAATATCACTTAATGAAGTTCCTGCCATCCCCTTTTTGTTGATTATATGAGCCGATGCTTCAATAATAAATTGTCTGGTTCTTTCTGCTTTACTCATAGCTTTCTTATTTGAGGGAACAAATTTAGACCGTTCGGTCTTTAATTGCAAATGTTTTAACTTTTAATTTTGGAATTGGCCACAGATATTACTGATTTGAAGGGTTCACACTGGTTTTTATTTTTTGCTAATTATCTTGAAAAATTGGCGGTCTGTCTTTTTCAAAGTTTAAAACTTTGAAAAAGATTATATAATCCAGATCTTACTCTACGACAAACCCGACAGGTTTTAAAAACCTGTCGGGTTTACTGTACATAATAAGCTTTACTTCGGAAAATAATTCCCCTTCAAAACAAGCCTAACAGATCCTATTGCAACTCCCAGAACCACAATATTCATTATACAAAAGATTAGTATTGCCAATATAGAAACCGTAAAATCAGTATTTTTTAAAGCAAAAATAGAAAGTCCCTGTGATAATGTTGCAATCCCAAAAGTATAGGCCCAATATCCGGGTGCAAAAGCTTGTTCTTTCAGCCATTTTAAAGCAAAAGTGATAGCCACGAAAATAAATAATGCATATCCCATTAAACCATAAACAATGGGAATACTTAAATTTTCTCCCGCCAAAACCTGATAGGCAACAAACAAGATCACTGCCGGTGCCATATAAATTCCCATAAAGTTTCTGGTTTTAGCACCAAGTCCGCCAACGGTTAATTGTTGAGTAATTACAGAATCCATGATGAGCCACGAAATGGTTCCTATTCCCAAAAGCACATATCCGTAATTGGTATATCCTAATAATCCTGCTGCGAGCGCATTTACCAAAATACTTGCCGTGAATGTCAGGAATAGTGACGGCGTTGTATGTTCGGCCTGGCGATCTTGTGTCCATAAACCCGAAAGTTTATAAGCTCCATAAAGAAGATTTAAAATCGAACCAATCCAAAACAGCGATATAGCAATCGATAAACTATAAACATGAACCGCAACTGCCATTAATATTATAGATTCAGGAATCAAAGCCAGAAACGAAGATTGTACAGGATCGTTGAATTCGTTTATGGCCAATTTTCTATGTTGAATCCATTTGTTGCAATACAACACGAGCCACCATATAAAGGAAAGTACAGCCAATCCTTCTAAAACTTCGCCAATATATGACGGTAAATTCCATAATGAAGTAGCATTTCTCCAGGCATTTCCGGTTTCGGCTAATCCTAATGTCATTGCGAAAAAAGATGCCGGCGCAATAGGTAATGTAATGTTTTGTTTTTGAATCTGTTGTTGTGTGGTTTTGTCTACTATTTTGTCCATTATTAAAATATTTGATTTAACTTTGAGCAAAATTATACTGATTTTGCAAATTTATAATTGTAACATTATTCGTTAATTTAGTAATATGATGTTATGGTAAAGAACAATATATACCTCCCGTACGAAGTTATTTTTAAAGAAATAAACGAATCTCTACATACCGAAGTGGGTAATAATTTCTTTGAATTACTTTATATTGTTTCAGGAACTGGTGTACAAACCATCAACGAAAATCGATTATCATATGAACCGGGACATCTTTTTTTGATCACACCTCAGGATTCCCATTCTTTGGAAATCAAAAGTTCAACGACTATTTTTCAGTTGCGTTTTACAGATATTTACATCAAAAACGGACCTTTTACGTCGAATAATCTTTATAAGCTCGAATACATATTGCAACACGCACATCATCAGCCGGGATGTATTTTAAAAAGAATTACAGACAAAAATCTGGTGCATCCGGTTATTGAAGCCATCAGGCATGAATATTACAATCCTACTTTATACAATACGGAACTAATCCAGTTATTGATCAATACATTGATTGTCATTATCGCCCGAAATATATCTGAATATCTTCCGGAAAATATCAACAAACAATCTGACGGAAAAGCGCACGCCTTACTTGAATATATTCAGACGCATATTTATGAACCTGAAAAATTGAGCGTGACGGTTATGAGTGAAAAATTTGGGATTTCAGAAACCTATCTTGGCAGGTATTTTAAAAAACAAGCCAATGAAACGCTTCAGGATTATATCTCAAAATACCGAATAAAATTGGTCGAAAACCGATTACTTTATAGTGATTTGCGCGTGGGTGAAATTGCAAACGAATTAGGTTTTAATGATGAAAGCCATCTCAACAAAATCTTCAAAAAACATCGGGGCACTACTCCATCTGCGTTTAGAAAAAATCAGGTGAATTAACGGGGTTCTAATTCACACATTTTAATATGATTATGAATCTTTATTTCTAAATTTTCTTTAATATAAAAACTTCGAAATTCGATCAGCTTAGAGATTGTCTCTTTCAAAGTTTAAATTGTCCGTTTCAACATTATTTCCATTTTAAATTGATGACTTATGGCGCAAATTTGTCCTATAAATCAACTTAAAAAATAGAAATCATGACTACAAAAACAACAAAAATTATTTACTGGACAGGAATCATTTTAACTTCTTTATGGTTTGGTGCCAGCGGTTTTTTTGAATTAACTACCAACCCTATTGTTTGGGGAATTACGCAACAATTGGGCTATCCGGAACATTTTATTTATTTACTTGGTGTACTGAAAGTTGCCGGAGTAATCACATTATTGATTCCCAACAAAATATTACGATTGAAAGAATGGGTATTTGCCGGAGTTTTTTTTGATATCACTTTCGCCTTCTTTTCAAAACTTGCCGTTTTAGGTTTTGCGGCAACTACAGATGCAATTATTGCTTTTATAATGGTGAGTGTCACTTATATCATGTTTAGAAAATTGTATACAGCAACTTACACCTTAAGCAATTAAGTATTAAAAGCTTTACTTATTTAATCTCGCAATCCCGATAGCTATCGGGATTACTCTTTTCCAATCATTCAAAATAAAAACAATGAAAAATACACTTTTTATAAGCGCCCTCATTGCGCTTTCCGTTCTCTTTTCTCTCAACTGCTTCATGTTTCCGGATAGCTACGAAGAACTATCCGGAAAATTAAAAGCAGAGAAAATCGAAATAAATAATAATAATAATAATAATAATAATAATAATAATAATAACGGATTCGCGGTTGTAGAACTCTTTACTTCCGAAGGTTGCTCCAGCTGTCCTCCTGCTGATGAATTGATGGCGAGATTGCAAACCGAAAACAAAGACAAAAACATTTATTTCCTGGCGTATCACGTTGATTATTGGGATCGTTTGGGCTGGAAAGATCAATTCAGTTCAAACGAATTTACCATTCGTCAGCAAGAGTATCAAAAATGGCTGAATCTTTATGTGATGTATACGCCACAATTTATCATCAACGGAACTACAGAATTTGCGGGTTATAATGAAACAACGCTTTCTAAAAAGATTTCTGATGCTTTGGCAATGCAACAAACTTCAAGTCTGGAACTTCCTGCAAAAACCGATGATAAAGATTCGATAAACATTCATTTTAAAACAAATGAGATTCAACAAAACAGCAATTTGTTTATTGCTACAATTCAAAAAGAAGCCATTTCGAAAGTAGCACTTGGCGAAAATAAAGGAGATACTTTGCATCACGTTCAGATTGTGAGGCAGCTTAAAGGTTTTGATTTAAATGAAAAAGAAGGAAATGTTTCAATTGAAAAACCTGCAAATTTCAACACCAAAGACTGGGAATTAATCGCTTTTATTCAAAATACTTCGACTGGAAAAATTTCCGCTACAGCGAAAGTTAATCTGAAATAAGGATTGCCCGTGGATTGCAAGGATTTAAACGGATATTCACTGATTATTATTTTTAAAGAATTAATAATCAGTTTTTTTTTCCACAGATTAAAGGGATTAAAGATTTCTATTTAATTTTTTATACCACAGATTAGAATGATTTTAAGGATTAATCTTTTTAATCTTTAAATTTAAAATCAAACTGATTTCAAAAAAATAATCATTTTAATCTGTGCAATCTGTGCATTTTAAATAATAAACTATCTATTCTCTAACCAATTCAAAAATGCAGTTGCTTTGTCTTTACCCACCAATAGTTTTTCTTCTGTTGGGATGGTCAATTTGAGGATTAGCTTACGTGAAAAATAATGCTCTGCTTCTCTAATGGCCGAAAAATTGACCAGATATTGTCTGTTTGTTCTAAAGAATTGCGTTGGCGATAAAAGCTTATGCACTTCATCAAGAGATTGTGCGATCTGATACTCGGCTTTATCGAAAGTCATAATCGTTGGCGTTTCGTTTTTGATATAAAAAAACGCAATATTCTCTGTTAGAATTGTTTGGTATTTGTTATTCTTAAAAACCAAAAAACTGCTTTTTCCTTTATTCTCGCCTGTTCTCGTTAATAAATACTCGAAATCAGGCATTGCTTTTTTATTTCTTTGAAAGAAATTCTTCAACTCACCGGCTTTTTTAATCGCCTGAGCAATGCTTTCTCTCGAGAATGGTTTTAGTACATAATCAATTCCGTTTGATTTGAATGCTTCAATCGCGTAATCATCAAACGCCGTACAGAAAATTACAGGCGATAAAACCTCTACATTTTTAAAAATTTCAAAACATAAACCATCGGCCAGTTGAATATCCATAAAAATAAGGTCAGGCTGATCATTCTCTAACAAATAACTCACCGCGCCGTCTATGCTTTGTATATACGACAAAATTTGGGCATCTGGCCGGATACTCAAAATAAGCTGACCAAGTGCTTTGGCCGTTTTTACTTCATCTTCAATTATTATGATAGTCATAGGTCATGGGGATTTTTACTTTAAAAATAGTTTCGTTTTTCTCGATTTCAATTTCCTTGTGAATCAAATGCGAAAAGCGCTGATTGATATTGTCCAATCCAACTCCGGTAGACAATACGCCTCTTTTAAGCTGAATCTGATTTTCGATCACCAGAAAATCTCCTTCGGTATATAATTTAATGTGTAAAGGTTTATCTAATGAAACCACATTGTGTTTGATGCAGTTTTCGATTAATAATTGCAACGTAAAAGGCGGAACAGCCGAATCATATTGTCTTTGATCGACTTCATTTTCCAGAACAAATCCGTCCTCGAAACGCGCTTTTAAAAGATAAACATACGAATCCAGAATCTGAAGTTCTTCCCGTAAGGGAATCAAATCCAGCTTTCTGCTTTCAAGTGTAAAACGATAAAAATCGGATAATTTCAGGATAAAATCGGAACTCTGCGGATCCTGAATATCCACCATCGATTTTAAGGTATTCAGACTATTAAACAAAAAATGCGGATTGACCTGTTGTTTTAAAAGTTCGTATTGTGCGCCCAGATTAACGGCTTTGGTACGTTCGAGTTCTACGCCCATTTGCTGGGTTTGATAATTTTGAAATAGTAAATGCAGAAACATATAGACAATCAAATTGATCAAAACGCCTCGTAATTCGAACATGATTGGAGCATCCATTTTTGATATTTGAAAAAGTTCCTGATGCCCGATTACCAAAATCACCATGACTACAATACCCATGACAACACTCAGTAAAAGTTTCCAGTTGAATAAACTTTGATGGGTGCGTTGCGAAGAAAATTTAGGCAAACTATACATGTTATAATACCATATAAAAACCGAAAACAACAACGTAATCGAAGAGTTTATAATGATGTCTCCAGGAGTGGAATCACCATCAAATAATTTGGGTATAGAAGCAAGAATCGCGAGTGCTATAGAACTTCCCCAAATGACTTTAGAGGAAACCTCAAAGCGTTTTACTTTTTCCATATTTTGTGTTTGTTTTTAATCTTGCTTTGGTAAAGATAGAATTTTTTAGAAGTTTTTTATATCGAAAAATAGTGACTTCATTCTTTAGAAAACTATATTTTTTTATATTAATTAAAAACTTTAGATGACACATCCAAAGTATCTGATTTTATTTTCATATAATTAATATTTTGTCGCGTTTAAATCTTTAATAAAACATTAAGTTTACTGTTGGTCAGCCTATTTTTGTCATTTCGACGAAGGAGAAATCTTTGCAAGTAACTCCGCAACGAAAGTCAAATCTTTGTCGATCTTCTGGTGGAGATTGCCTTGCCAGTTCGCTATCGCTCATGTCCTGTTCGGAATGACAAAAATGACGATTATAAATGCTGAAAATGGATTCTAATCCTTTGAAAAAGGTAAGAAATCGAAATTATAAATGTGCATATTAACAAACCTTAAAAACTGTAAACCAATACGGTATCACTAAATAAAGCCGGTTCATCAAAAACTATTTTTTTCTCAGTAAATCCCATCAAAGTATTCCCAAATACATTTATTTTGTCTTTATCTATTACTTTGATCATTGCAAGATTATTGACAGAACCACGATTATTTTCGTTTAAAATAGTATGCCACTTTTGGCTGTACAATTCCGAACGGAGATCTTTCGAAAATTTATTTAGCATTGAAATACTGTCATTCTCATTCGTGATAGATTTAGTAAATATAAATCCTTCAAGCATTTGATTATTTTGAAAATGTTTATCCTTATTTAAACTATTACTAGAATAGTTTTGGGCGTTAGATTTAACAGAAAAAAAGAAAAAAGCAACGAAAAAAAAAGAGAATATTAGTTTCATAATTATAGTGTTTAAGAGTTAAAAAGTATTTTAATTTTAAACAAATTTATATCGTATCCCTTGAAACAAGAAGTCAAAAAAAGGTCAACCGGACAACTTAAAACCTGAATTGGACAAGTCACAATTTGAAGACGTTTATGTATTTTATTTTTGGACAAGCAAAGATGTTTGAATTGTATTGTGCAAAATAACCGCGCAAAGTTGCAGAGGCGCAAAGTTTTATTCTTAACTTATTTTTCTTTGCGCCTCTGCAACTTTGCGCGAAATTAAATCTGCTTTTATAAAACAAAACCGGAAGAAATCTCCCGGCTCGTTTTTAAAATATTACCTAAAACCTTATATATTTATTGTTTCGCCAATATCAGGCAAATACAAAATCAAACCCGCATTTTTAAATTCTTCGATTGCGCTGTTTTTATCCATTTTTATGAATCCGAAAGTATCATAATGAACACCGATCACTTTTTTGGATTTTACAAGCTCAGCAGCTTCAATGGCATCGTCGATTCCCATTGTCAATAGATCTCCTACAGGGAAAACGGCAAAATCTAAATCAATCCATTTCGCAACCAGACTCATGTCTAATGTAAGCGCTGTATCGCCGCTGTAGTAAAAATTCCCTTCGGATGTTTTAAAGGCAAATCCGCTAGCAGATCCTGCGTAGGCACCGTCAGGAAAGCTGCTTGAATGTTGCGAAATAAACGCTTTTACGGTTCCAAATTCAAAAGTTCCTTTACCCCCCGGATTTATAGGCTGTAGGTTTTTAAGTCCTAGTTTACCAAAATAATGATACAATTCCCAACTGCCAAATACAATTGCTCCGGTACGATTTGCGATGACTTCAACATCGAGCATATGATCAAAATGTCCGTGAGAAACAAAGATATAATCTGCCTTAATGGCACTTATATCAATATCTTTTGCCAATTCGTTTCCTGAAATAAAAGGATCAAACAACAAGTTTTTGCCTACTACTTCGACCGAAAAGCAAGAATGGCCGTAATACGTTACTTTCATATTTTTATTTTTAAATGGTTAATTTACCATTACTAAATTACTAAAAATCAATTAATTAAAAACAAAAATCATCCTTAGCGATTTTATTGTTCTTTATAATAAAGGTTCCTGAAAAGCTGCTTTATTGGCACCTAATATGATTCCGTCGTTCCTGTCCTGAACAAAACCAATTACTTCCCAGTCTTTTGTATTAAAGTCTTTAGGCAAATGAATAATAGCAATTCCGGACCTGTCTTTGCTAAGATTTACGGTATGCAAATTATGTACGATTTGATAGTGCGATAAAATACGATGCGCATTCTCCCCTCTTTTTACATTGCTTTTGGCAGATTTTTGAACAATGGTAATCAATAAACGACTGTTTTTTGATGCTCCTTCAACAGTATAATTTACAGAAAGATTACTGTTGATTTCGCTTGCCTTTAATGTCAGATCAGCAATTGCGGGTTTAGATAATGCTGTTTTTATGCCGTTTCTCACAACCGTTTCCTGCGAACCAATATAATCTGCTTTTCCGTTAATGATTAATTGTGGCGTATAAATTGGTTCTTTTCCCAAAAATTTAGCATACTCGTATTGTTTTTGGGTATAATCAGGATTGCTAAAAATATCTTTCCAGCCTTGTTTGTTCCAATAATCAACGTGATAAGCAAGAACGTATAAATTGCTGTCCTTGTATTCGTTCTGAATTTTCCCCATCAACTCATCCGCCGGAGGGCAACTCGAGCAACCTTCGGATGTAAACAATTCTAAAAGAGCAAAACCTTGCTGTTGTTTTTTATCTGTAGCATTTTGTGCAGTAGAAGTCATTCCAATAAGAAGTATTAAAGTGATAAAAACGGGTATTAATTTTATTTTTTTCATGATTTCTGTTTTATGAATTAATAACAAAAAAACCTCTTCTGTCGAAGAGGTTTCTGTTTGAGTGATTATATGATATTGATTGTCACATCAATGTTTCCTCTTGTAGCTTTAGAATACGGACACGTTTGGTGAGCCATTGCTGTAAGTTCTTTTGCGGTTTCAGGATCTATTCCCGGAAGACTTACATTAAGTCGCGCTTGCAAAGAATATTCCCCTTCTGTAACACATAAATCTACTTCGGTGTCTACAACAGTTTCTGCCGGAACTTTAGTGCCTAATTTCGAAGCTGCGATTCCCATTGCTCCAATAAAACAAGCCGACCATCCCGCTGCAAAAAGCTGCTCCGGATTTGTTCCCGGACGTGATGTTCCTGGTGAACTTAATTTGATATTCAATTGATCATCTGAACTTTGAGATGCTCCTTCACGTCCACCTGTTGTGCGTGTTTTTCCTGTGTATAATACTTTTGTTTCCATGTTTTTGAATTTTAGATTTTTGAATTAAGATTTTAGATTATTTTTCTATTGATGATATTGTTATTGGAATTTGGAATTTTAAAAATTTGGAATTTACCTAAGCTTATCAACATCCATTATCGCCTGAGCAAATGCTTTTGGGTCTTCCTGCGGAACATTGTGCCCAATTCCTTTTAGAATTCTGTGTTCGTATTTACCGCTGAATTTATTGGCGTAGGCTTTTCCGTCTATATTAGCACCGTCGAAATCGCTTCCTATAGTAATTGTCGGAACTTTAATTGCTGGTCTTGTCGCCAATCTATTTTCTAAATTATCATATTTAGATTCTCCAGATTCCAGAGATTGTCTCCATCGGTAATTATGAATAACAATTGATACGTGATCCGGATTATTAAAAGATTGAGCCGTTTGGTCATAAGTTGCTTTGTCGGAATTCCATAACGGAGAAGCTATTTTCCAGATCAGTTTATTAAACTCATAAGTGTTTTGGCTGTAGCCGAGTTTCCCTCTTTCGGTAGCAAAATAATATTGGTACCACCATCCTAATTCGGCTTGAGGTGGTAAAGGTTTTAAGTTCGCTTCCAGATTTACAACAAGGTAACCACTTACAGAAACCAATCCGTTTAAACGTTCCGGCCAAAGTGCTGCCATCACCACTGCTGTTCTTGCTCCCCAATCAAATCCGCCAATAATGGCTTTATCAATTTTTAGCGCATCCATAAAAGCAATAATATCACTTGCCAAAGCTGCCTGCTGCCCGTTTCTAAAAGTATCTTTAGAAATAAAAGTGGTTGTTCCCGATCCTCTTAAATAAGGCGTAAGCACTCTGTATCCTTTTGCAACTAAAATAGGTACCACTTCATTATAACTGTGAATGTCATAAGGCCATCCGTGAAGCAAAATTACCGGAGTTCCTTTAGAAGGTCCTGCTTCGGTATACCCTACGTTCAATAATCCGGCATTAATTTGTTTTAAAGTTCCAAGAGAACTTGCCGTTGTTTGTTTTTCTGATTGCGCGTTTACAAATGTCATTGTAAAAAATAAAGCTGCTATTAAAAGCATTTTAGAAGCTATTCTATTGGCGAAACTACTTGTGTTATTTTGTGCTGTTTTCATGATTATTATTTTTTAATATTTTGATTATTAGTTAATTTCTTCGTCAAAAGTATTCTGATAACAATCCTTGTACAATTAGAAAACAGTTGAAACGGACGAAGTAAAAGCTGAAACGGACAAACCAAAACCTGAGTTTTCTTATTTTTTCATGATCATAATAGGTTTCCCTTTCTCGACAATATAGGTGGCCAGTTCAGAAGCTTTGGCATTGGTATGGTTGTTTGCCGAGTGAAATTTTCCTGCCGGAATAAAAAGTACTTCTCCTGCTTTTAAGGTTATTGGCTTTTCATCCTCAATTTGATATTCCAGCGAACCTTCTAATACATAAATAATTTCTTCTCCCGGATGTGCGTGTTTTCCAAACGAGGTATGAGCATCAAAATCAATTCGGGCCTGAACCGTTTCTTTTCCCGGAATACTTAGATCGTGTTTTTGTAAATCGGTTCTTTTTACACCACTTTGTTGTGCCTGAGCATTTGATGGAGTGAATAATGCAATAAGACCTACGATCATCAATGCGTATATTTTATTAATTTTCATTTTGTTTGTTTTTAATTACGTGTTAAATATTATTTCACGCAGATTTAAAAAGATTTAAGCGGATAACCGCAGATTAATTTTAATAAAAATCTAAAATTAAATCTGCTTCAATCTGTCTAATCTGCGTGAACTAAAATTATTTTAATCTTAATAATTCTATCTAACTCTTTGTCAAAGTCCTGAAACCTGTTAGATATATTCTACTATTGCTTATTTTCTCAAAGATTTAAACGCTGCGCGAAGTTCTTCTGTAAAAAGCTGTGGTTCTTCCCAAGAAGCAAAGTGACCTCCTTTTGATACTTCATTAAAATAAATCAGGTTTTTATAACTTTTCTCTGTCCAGCTTTTAGGCGCTTGGTAAATTTCTCCTGGGAAAACAGTTACTGCAACCGGAATTTTTATATCGTTTGTTTTTTGTTCAACTGCATTAAAGTTGTTGGTATTATTTTCCCAATACAATTGTGCCGATGAGTTTGCCGTATTTGTTAACCAATACAAAGTGATATCATCCAGCATTTCATCTTTTGTAAGTGATTTTTCTGCGTTTCCACCACTATACGTCCATTCGTTGAATTTATCCAGGAAAAAAGATGCCAATCCAACCGGAGAATCTGTAAGTCCGTAACCTAAAGTCTGAGGGCGTGTCACCATCATTCCGGCATAACCACCACCTCTTGTATATAACTTATTAAGAGATAGAAAAGCAGCTTTTTCTTTAGCCGATAGTCCTTCAGGAGCTGGATCTCCGTCTTTTAAAGCTTTGGCAATATCAGCGGGAACTGTTGCAGGCATGTTTACGTGAATTCCCAATAATCCATATGGAGCCTGACGCGCCATAGCATCTGCAATTACAGAACCCCAATCGCCGCCTTGAGATACATAAGTTTTATACCCCAGACGTTTCATTAAAACATCCCACGCATTTCCAATTTTTTCAGGTCCCCAACCTGTTCCTTTTGGTTTTTCTGAGAAACCATAACCCGGCATTGACGGAATTACAAGATCAAAAGCATCTTCGGCTTTTCCTCCATAAGCAGTAGGATCTGTTAAGGGACCAATTACTTTTAAAAGTTCGAAGAAAGATCCCGGCCAACCATGTGTAATTACCAATGGTAAAGCATTTTTATGTTTCGATTTAATGTGAATGAACTGAATATCTAATCCATCGATATTGGTTACAAATTGAGGCAATGCATTTAGTTTCGCTTCTGTTTTGCGCCAGTCATAAGTAGTTCCCCAATATTTTACAAGACCCTGAATTTGTTGTAATTTAACTCCTTGTGATTGGTCAGTAACGGTTTCTTTATCCGGCCATCTTGTAGCGTTTACACGAGTACGAAGATCTGTTAAGGCTTCTTTCGAAATACTAATGTGATACGGACGAATTGCCTCGGCTTCATTAGTTGCTTTTGCCTGATTTTTTTGTGGGTATCCTGTTGCTGCGATCAACATAAATGTTCCTGTTGCAATGGCAGTCAGAAAGCTGTTTTTGTTTTTTAGAATTGTTTCCATTTTGATTATAAATTTTGTTATTGTGATTAATTTCTTTGTCAAAAGTATCTCGATAACTAGCGATTTAAAATCAGTAAATAGTCTAAACGGACGAAGTAGATCCCGAAGCGGACATTGCAGAAGTTGAAAATTTTATGGTACTATTGTTATTCTTTTCAGGAGCTAATCCCGCACCCGAGTCTGAAAGTGCAAATTGGCGAAGCAATACGTTACAATTTTTTATTCCGAACCCCCGAACAAAAGGATTTTCACTTCTATCGAGGCTAGGGCAATGATTTTCATAAGAATGTTTATCACAAAGTTTGTCATCCTGAGGAACAAAGAATCACACTAGGGACTCTGCACAGATTGGCGATTAATTTAAACACATAGAAACATAGGTTTTATGATCTTAATTGAGGTAGTTTAAAAAATCAAGATTTTTAAACATAGTTCACCTATGCGGTAATATTCAAAGTGAAACGCCTTTTCAACGTTTTAAAATTCTATGTTTCTATGTGTTTAAAAAAAAAGGGCATAAAAAAAGCCCAATCTCTACAATCAGGCTTTCGTCAATAGCTATTAAATTAGATTATCCTTTCAAATCATCAAAATAAGTGTTCGTTTCTTCTATAAGAGCGTGCATTAATTCTTTGGCTTTGGTATGTTTTAGAATTGGGGAAATTTGTCCACCCCAAAATAAGATCATATCCCATTTTTGCTGATCAAGCGCTGCTTTTCGTAATGGCGATATTAGTGTCGTCTGCAACGGAAACGGCAGTACATCTTGTTCTTTGCCTGAAATTTCCCTGGCAATTCTGCTGGTTAATCCGCGGCCCAAACGTCCTGTGTAAGCACGGGATAAAGTCGTGTATTTTGCTGCATCAGAAAACAACATTTCTCTATGAATAGGTAATGCATTCGATTCATCACACGCCAGAAACGCAGTTCCTATCTGCGCGGCACTTGCTCCTAAGGCTAAAGCTGCAGCGACGCCTTTTCCGTTTGCAATTCCTCCGGCAGCAATTATTGGAGTTTTTACTTTTTCGCGAATGAGTTGTAGTAAAACAAAAGTTCCTGTTAGCGATGATTCGGCGGAAGCCAAAAACGAAGGCCGGTGTCCGCCCGCTTCAAAACCCGAGGCGATAATCATATCTACGCCGGTACTTTCAAGAAAAACAGCTTCGTCTAAAGTCGTTGCCGCGCCAACGGTTGTAATTCCTGATCTTTTGCATTGTTCCAAAACATCGGCAGAAAGTGCTCCAAACATAAAACTGAAAACTTTTGGTTTAATATCCAAAATTACCTCCAACTGATTCTCAAACCTGGATTGAAACGGAGCCGGTTTTTCCGGTAACGGAATCCCAACTTCATCAAAATAAGGTTTAAATAATGCTGTTGTTTTCTTGTATTGTTCGTCTGATAAACCAGATTGCGGAATATCATGATCTGAAACCCAGAGATTGATATTATACGGTTTATTGGTTGCTGCTTTTAATTGTTTGTTTACATCAAATATTTCCTGAGGAGACATTGTATAAGCTCCGTATCCGCCAAGTCCGCCGGCATTTGATACCGCGGCAGTCAATTCTACCGTTGACAGGTTTCCGCCAAATGGTCCCTGCATTATCGGGTAATCAATCCCTAATAATGCTGTAGCTTTTGTATTGTACCACATTGCTATCTTGTTTAAAGTTATTCGCTTGTATCGGTCAGCATTTTATTGACGATAAGCCATTTTCCGTTAATCTTATGGAAAGATAAAAAATCCCGATAATTAAAGTCGTACATTTTAACATTAATTTCGGCTGTAGCAATTGAATTTACTACATTAATATTCAAGATTTCTCCTTTGAAAGGTTTTCCGGAATCTTTAGGACTTTGTCTGCTTTTTACGCCACTTAAATAAAGATCTACCGTTTTAAAATAAGGTTGTCCTTTTATATCTCCAAAAAGTAAAGCACTTTCATGAAAGATACTTCCTAAACGTCTTTCGTCTCCTTCGTAAATTCCTTTAAAATAATAATTTTCTAATGCATCAGTAATCGCTGATACGTCGGCCTGATTTTCCATTTTAATGTTATTTTGAGCTTTTATGCCCTGCAAAGTACAGAGCATAAAAGCAATTAATAAAATAGTTTTCATTTAATTATAAGTTGTGTCCAGCTCCTTTACCGCCATCAACATTGATGATTGAACCGGTAATAAAACTGCTTTTGGCAACCGTATACACCATTTCGGCTACGTCATCGACTTCTCCTACTCTGTTTAAAAGATGCAATCCGGCACTTTGATCTGATTTATCTCCGTGCATTGGCGTACGAATAACTCCCGGAGCAACGGTATTGATACGAATATTTTGTTTTCCAAATTCGGCTGCTAACTGAATCGTCAGGGCATGAATAGCGCCTTTACTTGATACGGGAGCCGAAGCTGGCCATCCGCCCAAACCGTGATTTACTAAAGGAGTTCCTATATTGATTACAACGCCATCTTGCTGTTTCAGCATTTGCGGAATAACAGATTGTGTAGTGAAGTAAGTTCCTTTTAGATTTGTGGTCAGGAATTTATCCAAATACGCTTCATCTACTTCCAAAAATGGTTTACTGTCGAATATTCCGGCATTGTTAACCAATACATCTACAGAACCAAATTTTTCTAAAGCAATTTTTACCAATTCTTCTCCGGTTTGTTTCTTGCTCACATCTCCGGCAAACATTGCCAGATTGTGTCCTGCTCCAAATTCGTTGTAAGCACTTTCTAATGCTGATGGTGTTAGCGAATTGATCACAACATTATCGCCTCTGTCCAAAAAGTATTTAGCGATTCCTTTTCCAATTCCGGATGCTGCTCCGGTAACGATTATCGTTTGTTTTTTCATGATATTTATTTTTTATCGGCTGTAATGCCTTTTTCTCTTAATACAGATACCTGATCTCCTGCGTAACCCCAATCGTCGAGTTCGATTTCCTGAATGACAACATGGGTTAAATGCGGATCTTTGTTTAATACATCAGTAATTAAATTTGTGATGCCGCTGATTAATTCTTGTTTTTGCTCGCGGGTAACGCCCTCGCGGGTCAATTCGATTTTTACGTAAGGCATGGTTTTAGTTTTTAGATACTTCGGCTATGATAGTAAAATCTAAATCAAAGTCGTTGTAGATTAATGTATCGCCTAAATCTTTGAAGAAGTTTCCTGAACGGAATTTGATATCGTATTTGGTACGATCAATAACCAATTTACCTGTCAATGAAAGTGCATTGTTAGTGCTTTCTACTTCGGTTTCAAAACCTGTAAGGTGTGTGATGTCTTTTATAGTAAGATTCCCTTCAAGATAATATTTACCATTTGAAATTTCTTTTACCGAAAGAATGTCAAATGTTGCCGTTGGGAATTTTTCGATCGAGAAAAAATCATCTGATGCCAAATGTCCTGCAAATTGTGCATTTGTATCGGGATCTGTAACATCCAGAATTTTTATTGAGGCGGTATTGATGACAATATTTCCACCATTTATTTTTCCGTCATTCAAAATAAAATGACCTTCTTTGATACCAATTGTACCATTATGTGCACCGGTAACTTTTCTACCAGTCCAATCGATGTTGCTTTTTGCACTTACGATATTAAAATTTGTTGTTTCCATTTTTATTGTATTTAAAAGTACAGTACAAAGGAACGCTGAGTATGGAAATTGGTTACGTGATGTAGATCACAATCTTTTTTTAACGTGCAAAGGAACAAAGGTTCAAAGTTTTCGTTTCACGCAGGTTTTATGAGATTTAAACAGATTTTTTTTATCGTGATTCTTTTTTAATCTCGCAAAGGTCCGAAGTCGCAAAGGTTTTTTATTTAATGCGGATCTTTTAATCACACAATGGACCAGAGGCTCAAAGTTTTTGTTTCACGCAAATCGCTTTATTCACATTTTGTCATCTCGAGCAACGAGGGCTATCCGCAAGTAGCTCTAAAAATATTGGCGATTATGATTGTGGGGTATGTAATGTTATCTTTCCTTCATCGAGATGATAAACTACGCGGAAACTTCAAATTAAAAAATCATTTTAATCCTGTAAATCTGTGACTAAAAAACTTTATGAATTGTATAATCTACTTAGGGTTTCTCTTGAAACTCCCAGATAGGCTGCAATTAAGTGTTTGGGAACTAAATTGTAAAGTTGTGGATATAATGCCAGAAGTTCTTCGTAACGGGTTTTAACATTGTTATTCATGAAAGACAAAAGTCGCTTTTGGGAAGCGATATATCCTTTGTTGGTTCTCCAACGGAAAAAATGTTCGATTTGATGAAATTCATTGCACAATTTTTCGCGGTCGCTGTTGGAAAGGCAAAGCAATTCGACATCAGAGATGCAATCTACATTTATGGTTGCAGGGGTTTGATTGTATAAAGCTGTATAATCTGATGTCCACCAAGTGGCCATGGCAAATTGCAGGATGTACATCTTGATTTCGTCATTGATGAAAAATGCTTTTAAACAACCTGAAATTACAAAATATTCACAATCGACTTTGTCACCGGCACTAATAATTGTTTGCCCTTTCTTGAATGATAATGGTTTAAAATGCGAAAAGAAATAATCGAATTGATCATCTGTTAACGAAGCGGTTTTGGAGATGTGTTGTTGGAGGATTTCTTTGTATTCCATGGAAAAGGTTCAAAGGTTCAGAGTGGCAAAGGTACAAAAGGTTTTTTTATAGCTGCTAGGATTCTTTTAAGATTCAAAGGGATAAAGTTTTTTGAACTTCGATATTTCTTATGGAAATCAGTGCCTAACCCTGATGTGAGGGAAATAGCTCCTAATAAAGACTAAATTCCAGTCCCTAAACTTAGTAATAAATTCCAAATTCCAATTTGGGGGAGCCAAAGACTTTCCCAGCAATGAGAATAAATAAAAAACCTAGAGACTTAAAATCTTACTAACTTTAAAAAAACCTTTATCCCTCTGGGCCTTTTCCTTTGTTTCTCATAAGAACCTTAAGCTAAAACCATCCCACCATCCATAATAAAATCGGCTCCGGTAATGAATTTAGCAGCGTCGCTACTTAGGTAAGCGACCATTTTGGCAACATCTTCCGATGCTCCCATTTGTTTTAGCGGAACCTTTTCTATCACCACGTCCATAATAGATTTAACGGTAGTTGTATCCAAACCTACTTTGTTCATCACTTCGGTTTCTGTTGGACCGGGACTTACGGAATTTACTCTGATTTTTCTTGGTGCCAATTCCACTGCCGCAGATCTCATAACCGAATTCAAAGCTGTTTTACTCGAAGAATAAATCGATGATCCAGGGCCCGGCATACTAGCAGTATTCGAAGAAAGAAATACAACAGATGCTCCGTCTCTTAGCATTGGAATAAATCTGCTCAAGGTGAAATATGCTCCTTTGAAGTTGACGTCTATGATGCTATCGAATAATGTTTCTGTGGCTTGTTCTATGTTTCCTAATCCGGCAATTCCCGCATTGATGAAGAGAATATCAACTTGTCCAAAATCTTCTTTTACTTTTGAAGCCAGATTTTCTATCTCAGAAATACTGGATTGATCGGCAACAATTGCTGTTACTCCCAAATCTGAAGCTGCTTTTTCAATTGCTTCTTTTCTTCTTCCGGTAATAATTACAGTTGCGCCTTGTTCTTTTAGTTGTTTGGCTGTTGCGTAGCCAATACCGCTATTTCCTCCCGTTATTATTGCTACTTTATTTTTTAAATTGTCCATTTTTTATGTTTTTAAATTAGTGGTACAAATTTAAATGGGAAAACATATTGCTTTTTCAGTGGTATCATGGAGTATACCTAAATGTTGGTATTTTCCACCACATAAGTTATATAAGTTCATTTAAATTTGGAACGTTAATTAAGCAAGTGTTTATAATTTCTTATATCACTGATATGGTGAAAAAAAATGTTTTTATATATTAGTCTAAAAATTGTTATGGAAAGAAATCAGAAAGAAGAAGTTAAGGCGCTTCAGGATACTTTGTATGTTTTGGGAGGAAAATGGAAATTGCCCATCATCAATTCAATCTGTAATGGAAACCATCGATTTACAGAAATTCAGCAAAGTATTCCGGGGATAACGTCAAGAATGCTATCGAAAGAACTGAAAGATATGGAACTGAACAATCTTGTAAAAAGAACCGAAGATCGCGATGCAAAAGTTCCTATTCTTTATGAATCCACTCCTTATTGCCAATCTTTTGGCCCAATTATAACCGAAATGATAAATTGGGGAATAGCACATAGGAAACACATTGGAAAGGTAAATTCCAAAAAGTAAAATTAAAAATTCCAATTGGGAAGCCCATCGACTTCAGGGTGACAATAGAAAAAACCTTTGAGCCTTTGTTTCTCTGACCCTTTGTCCCCTATTCTTTGCTTTTCAACTGCATCGCTCTTTGTAAAAAACTCTGATGCATTAATTTGTTTTCGGCCTCGTTAATGGCCTGAAGCAGATTATTTTGATTGTCGGCAATTTCTTTAAGAACGCTTGACATTACATCCCAAACGGGTTTCATTTTCAGGATCAATTCCTGTCCTTTTGGGGTAAGTGATATTAATCTTTTTCGTTCATCTACTTTGTCTTTTTTGGATCGGATTAGCTTTTGTTTTTCGAGTTCTTTTAATAAACTAATGGTGGAAGGATGTGTATAGCCTATCTCGTTTGCAATTTCTACAACGCCCAAAACTTCCTTATGATGCAAAGTATATACAACAGGAAACCATTTGGGTTCAAAGTCGATTCCGTATGATTTGTAAAATAATGCACCGTCTTTTCGCAACTGCTCACTAAGTCTTTGCAATCGCGTCGAAATGGCTAAAATCCCTGATTCATCAATTATATTCATCGTTACTTTTTTAGTTTTAAATGACAAAATACATTGTCGGCACTCATAACAGGAAATGTCTGCGGAAGCGATTCTTTATGGATTCGTACGAAATGATTTCTTTCATAAAAACGTAAAGCAGCTTCTAATACTGTTATGGTTCCCAAATATAAATCATCAATTTGATTTTCGTTGCAATAATGCAGTAAAGTGTCTAATAATTTCTGGGCTATAGAAAACTCTTTTCCACGGAATTCTTTTTTTACAAACATTTTTCTGATCGCAGCTTCAGAATTGCTAAATTTTACCAAAGCAATTGTTCCTACTAGTTCATCATTAATAAAAGCACCCCAGAAATGTCCTCCACTCGCGTAATAGAAGTTTTGTATGTTTAATAAATCCGGTTGGTCTTCGATTGTGATGGCAACATTAAATTCTTTTTGCTGAATGTTTAAAATTAAATCTACAACTTCATTTGAGAATTTATTTTCTATGGGAATAATCTGTGGTTTCATGTTTTTAGAATTCAAAAACACAAAACTACGTAGTTAAATACATAAATAATAATATTTCATTACAAATTGTTGTTTTTTGTTTCACGCAGCTTTAAAAAAGATTTAAGCTGATGGTGCAGATTTTATTTTTTCGCTTTGATTTAATTTAAAAATCTTTTTCGAGTCAGCCCCAATCTGCCAAATCTGCGTGAAATGAAAAAATAATTTACGCCTTAATGCCTTGTGGCAACTATTAAAACTAAGTCAAATGTGAAACTTATCACAAAAAATCGAATTTGTTTGTTTTTATGACCAATCGGTCATATATTTGTACTCGTAAAATGAAAACTATCATGACAAAGGGAGAAGAAACCAGACAATTCATCATAGAGAAAGCAGCTCCAATCTTTAATACAAAAGGAATTGCAGCAACGGCTATGAGTGATATTATGGAAGCGACCAAATTGTCTAAAGGAAGCATGTACGTGCATTTTGAAAATAAAGATGTTCTGGCGTGCGCGGCGGTTGATCATAATATAAAAGTATTGGGTGATAAACTGGTATCAGAAATTAGTAAAACTAAAACTGCCAAAGAGGAGCTTTTTACTTATATCGATTTTTTTAGTAATGCCATAAATCCTCCCCTTACCGGTGGTTGTCCGTTACTGAATTTTGGTACCGAGGCCGATGATACTAACCCTATTGTAAAGGAAAAAATAAATAAAGGCTGCAATTATAACCAACAATTATTGGCTAATAGTGTTAACAAAGGAATTGCCAACGGAGAGTTTAAACCGGAGTGGAATGCTGAAGAGTTTGGCATTGTTATGTTTGCCATGATGGAAGGCGGTCACCTTATTTCTAGAATGTCGGGTGATAATGATAAGATGAAAGTGATAGCCAAAACATTAAAAAAAATTATAGAGCAAAACACACTCTAATTTTTTTTACCCTAAAAATGACCGAACGGTCACTTAAAATTACAATTACAGTGTCAAAAATTAATTACAATATCAATTACAAAATTAAATATCATTAATAATTCACAACTAACAATTAATAATTTAAAATCATGTCAAAAACAATTTTAATTTCAGGCGCATCAAAAGGATTTGGAAAAGCCTGGGCAGAAGCATTTTTAGCAAAAGGATACAAGGTAGCTGCAACAGCACGAAATATTGATACCCTAGCCGACTTAAAAGCACAATACGGAGACGCTATTTTGCCTTTAACATTAGACGTAAACAAACGCGAAGATTCCTTTGTAGTTGTAGAAAAAGTAAAACAACA
Source organism: Flavobacterium sp. SLB02 (assembly GCF_009664855.1). GTDB lineage: Bacteria > Bacteroidota > Bacteroidia > Flavobacteriales > Flavobacteriaceae > Flavobacterium. Next base: position 1,631,440 of record NZ_CP045928.1, on the reverse strand, counting down.
CTTTGGTACAATTGATATCCTGATTAATAACGCTGGTTATGCCTTAAATGGTGCAGTCGAAGAAGCCAGCGAAACAGAAGCAAGAGCACAATTTGAAACAAACTTCTTTGGTACTCTTTGGTTAACTCAGGCTGTTTTACCGATAATGAGAAATCAAAAAAACGGTCATATTATTCAAGTTTCTTCTATTTTAGGAATCGCAACTTTACCTAATTTAGGTCTTTACAATGCCTCTAAATTTGCTGTGGAAGGTCTTACAGAAACATTATCTCAGGAAGTAAAACAATTTGGAATCAATGTAACTTTGGTTGAGCCAAATGGTTATTTTACTGACATTTGGGGTAACGGTTTCAATAGTAAAAGTATTGATGCTTATGATGGGCTTAAAAAAGCAATAGCAGAAGGACATGATCCCGACACTTTCGGACAAGCAAGCGCTACTGTACCTGCAATTGTTAAACTGGTTGAAGCAGAAAATCCTCCTCTACGCCTATTCTTAGGAAAAGTAGCTTTGCCACTTGCAAAACAAGTTTACCAACAAAAATTAGCTACCTGGGAAGAATGGGCTGACGTTTCTGTAGCAGCTCATGGTTAATTAAAAAACCTCTCATTAAAACTAAAACCTCCAAAATCAATGACTTTGGAGGTTTTCAATTTTATGCTTTATTCGTATTTAAGGTATTTCAAAACATCAATTTTGGTTGCTTGATAGGCTCTTGTAAGTACCACTAATAATGTTAATGCTAATAAGGCAGTAAACCCAATGATAAAAGGATAAACAGAAATAGTAATCCTGTAAGCAAAATTCTCTAACCATTTATTTAGTAAATAGTAGGCTGGAAATAACGCTATTAAAAATCCTATGATACTAAAGATTAGATATTGCCTGCAAAGTTCTTTTAATAAAACATTTGTTTCGGCTCCCAGTGTTTTTCGAATGGCGATTTCTTTCATGCGTCTTTCGATAGAATATGAAGCGAGAGCAAATAACCCGAAAAGTGCAATTACGATAACAACAACATTCAATAAAGAAAAGAGATTCTTTTGTTTTACATAACTGCTGTAAGACTTTTTATATTCTTTATCTACGAAATCATATGAAAACGGATATTCTGTATCTACTTTTTTTGTCCAGAGATTTTCTATATCAGCTATGGTTTGCTGCATGGTTTTAGGATCGGCTGTAATGTAAATATTGTTCAAAAGTCCAGAAAACCAAGGAACGGTTTTAAAATGGAAAAAAGACATTGGAGGTATTGGTTCTCCCGGATTTCCTATATTAAAATCTTTTACAATCCCAACAATAATAGCATCTTGTCCATTCCAATGCAATTTTTTGCCTATTGGATTTTTTTCATTTAATAGTTTTAAGGCAGTTTCATTAATGAGCATCGAAGCAACAGTATCCTGTGCAAATTTTGGACTCAAATAGCGCCCTTTTATGATTTTTATTTTCATCATTTCCAACAGTCCAAAATCTATTGGTACATTGTTTCCGTCAATATTTTTATCCTTATAATGATATGATATTACAGATTTTGCCCCATTTCCAAAAACAAAACCACCTCCTGCAACTTGCTGTACTCCTTTTATATGCTGCAATTGGCTTTTAATAATGTTGTATCGGGCAAATTGATCTTTATCCGTTATTGCTTCGCCGTAAATATTTCTGTAGGAGATATTGAGAATTTGTTTTCCGCTAAACCCTAAATCTTTTGAGTTCATAAGCTCTATTTGCTCATACACAATATAAGATCCAACAATAAAGAAAGCAGCTACAGCAAATTGAAAAATAAGCATACCGTTTCTAAGCCAGATACCGCTTTTACTTCTACCAAAGTTTCCTTTTAATACTTTTAGTGATTCAAAATTAGAAACATAAACTGCAGGAAGTATCCCCGCCAATATTACGGTTATAAAAAATATAGCAACAAGCTGGATATAAAACTGTCCGCTTTGTAATACAAGTGTTTTTTCCAAAAAAACATTATAGTACGGTAAAGAGACTTCGACAATAACCAATGCTATTAAAATTGAAAGCAACGAAATGATAGCGGTTTCAAAAATAAATTGTTGAATAATGGAAAATTTAGAAGCGCCTATAATTTTGCGAACTCCAACTTCTTTTGCTCTCTTTACTGCATTTGCCGTAGCTGAGTTAACATAATTTACAATGGATAGAATTAGAATTAAAACAGATAAGCCAACCATGATAAGCAAAAATTGAAGATTACCGTTTGCTTCTATCACTCCACCGGTTTTGGTATGTAATCGAATAGATGCCAATGACTCTAAACCTGGTTTTATCTGACCATATTTTTTAATAAATTCTTCTGGTTTAATGCCCTGATCTTTTGCAAAACGAGCTGTCATGTTTTCAAAATATATTTTTTCAAGATTTTGAATCACTTGTTGCTGTCCATTAGGATTTTTTAATTTTAATAACAGAACAAATTGAAAATTACCCCATTGCTGAATGGTCTCTTTTATTCTTGCATCTATAAAATTAACTACGCACGAAGGATTACAAATTGATTTTTTATCAAGTTTATAAACACCTCTTACAATTAGTTTTTTACCCTGCAACACGATTTGTTTGCCTAAAGCAGTTTCATTTCCAAAAAGCTGAACAGCCAAATCTTGCGACAAACAAATACTGTTGAGATCAGGTAATGCATTTTTTGCACTTCCTTCTATAAATTGATAAGGGAAATAATCAAAGAAGTTTTTTTGTGCTGCAATTATCCTATCAGACTGCACTTTTTTATTACTAAAGCGAATAATATCATTATTATAGTTACCGCTTAAATAACAGTAAGATGCTACTTCAGGGCTTGCATCTTTTATAGTAGATCCTATAGGTGCTGAACTCGAAGCCCAATAGGTAGTCGCATCCATTTGATTGGCAACCAAAAATATATTGTCTTTATTGGGATTCCATTGGTCATAACTCTGTTCGTCGTTCCAATACAAAATTGCAAAAATTAAACCTGCAATTCCAATACTCAATCCTAAAACATTCAGGGCTGTAAAAACCTTATTGTTTTTGATATGATAAATAAATATGTTGATCCAGTTTTTTAGCATGATTTAGTTTATTGAATTAGTTACCAAAACATCTACATTTCTATGGTTCATTTTCTCCGAAAGAATCACTCCGTCTTTCATTAAAATAGTTCTTTGAGAAAACGAAGCGTCATAATCAGAATGTGTTACCATCAGGATTGTCGCTCCGCTGGCATGAAGATCTGTTAATAATTCCATTACTTCATTTCCGTTTTTACTGTCCAGATTTCCTGTAGGCTCATCGGCAAGAATAATCGCCGGATCATTGATTAAAGCTCTTGCAACCGCTACACGTTGTTGCTGACCTCCTGAAAGTTGCTGCGGATAATGTTTCAAACGATGCGAAATACCTAATATCTTCGAGATTTCCTCTACTTTTTTCTTTCTTTCTGATGACGGAACATTATTGTAAATCAATGGCAATTCGATATTATCAAAAACAGATAATTCGTCAATTAAATTAAAATTCTGAAATATAAAACCAATGTTTTCTTTTCTGGCTTTCGATTTGAATTTCTCTTTCAGGCCAATCATTTCCTGGCCTAGCAATTCATAACTTCCTCCAGAAGCACTGTCTAATAATCCTATGATATTCAATAAAGTTGATTTTCCACTTCCCGAAGGCCCCATGATCGATACAAAATCACCCTGGTTTATAGTTAATGAAATTTCGCTTAAGGCATTTGTTTCTACTTCTTCGGTTCTAAAAATTTTAGAAAGCTTTTTAATTTTAATCATAACTAATTTGATTTTTGATGTTTGTTTTTCTTACTGAGAATTTTATTGCCGAAGTAAAAAACAGATCCTAAATTAAGATAATTGATAAGATAATCTATAAATATCTATTTTTGTTACATTTACCAGCAATATTGATTCTCATACTTGATGATTTGATAATCTAATTGTGATTTTCATGCCAAAAATTTAAGATTTGCAACTATCTAATTTCTAAATTATTATTTTTTTACAGCAATACAAAGTGTCCATAATTGGACAGCTTTCGTCCAAAACCGAACAACAATGAAAAAGACAAATGCCTCAATTTTAATCATAGACGATCAGGAAGACATCCTTTTTGCGTCGAAAGTGTACCTGAAAAAGTATTTTGAAGACATTTATACCCTTAATAATCCAAAAAATATTGTCGAATTGTTGTCGAAAAAAAGCATTGATGTCGTTTTGCTCGACATGAATTATCGAATAGGTTTTGAAGACGGAAGAGAAGGTTTGTATTTATTGAAAGAAATAAAAACACTTTCGCCCAAAACTGTTGTGATTTTAATGACGGCTTTTGGTAAAGTCGAAACGGCGGTTGAAGGTTTAAAAAATGGTGCTTTTGATTATATCTTAAAACCCTGGGAAAATAAAAAACTTCTGGAATCTGTAAAACAAGCCGTTGACAAATCGCGCAAAGAACAGAAGAAGGAAAAAAATATCGAAATTGAAAATGACTTTTTTATTGGAACTTCAGAGATTATAACAAAAGCGTATTCCCTTGCCGATAAAGTAGCTAAAACCGATGCTAATGTTCTGATTCTGGGTGAAAACGGAACAGGGAAATTTGTTCTGGCACATCATATCTACAAACAATCCCAAAGAAAAAACAATCCTTTTATTGCTGTTGATTTGGGATCTTTAAACTCTAATATTTTCGAAAGTGAATTATTCGGTTATGCAAAAGGCGCTTTTACCGATGCCAAAGTTGATACGCCAGGACGTTTTGAAATGGCGCAAAACGGCACTATTTTTCTGGATGAAATTGGTAATGTTCCGCTGCATTTGCAATCTAAATTGCTGCAGGTTATACAAACCAAAACTGTAACGAGATTAGGCGAAACAAAAGCAAGGCCTTTAAATGTGCGTATTATTACAGCAACCAATTTAAACCTGAAATTAGAAGTTGCAGAAAAAAATTTCAGGGAAGATTTGTATTATCGTATTAATACCATGGAAATTATTTTGCCCCCGTTAAGAGAACGTAACGAAGATAAAATCCCGTTAGCCGACTATTTATTAGGTAAAATGATCGGAAAATACGGCAGGGACGAAATTACTTTTGATAAAAAAGTGACGCAACAAATCGAAAAACACGCCTGGAACGGAAACATCCGAGAAATGGAAAATAAGATCGAACGCGCCGTAATTCTGTGTGAGAACAATAAAATTACGCTTGCTGATTTAGATCTCGAAACCATAACAGCTTACGAAGAAAATCACGATGATATTCAGCTTTCCTCTGTAGAAAAAGCTGCGGTTGAAAAAGCATTACTTAAAAACAATAACAATATCAGCAAAACTGCCGAAGAATTGGGATTATCAAGAGGTTCTTTGTACCGCCGTTTAGAAAAATATAATATTAACATTAAAACCGATGACTTTTAATCACATGTCAAAGAGAAAAATTATAATGTCAAAAACTTTTAGTTCTGAATTCTCAATTTTTAATTCTTAAAATATGTTACGATCCTTACAAACATACAAACTACTATTTCTGAGATTAATTATAATTGTCGCAGCGATCGAAGTTTCTATTTTCTTCTTTAAAAAAGAACTTTTGTTTACAGGCGTATTCGGACTTTTTATTGTTTTTCTGTTAATCAGGGAAATGTATTTTTATGTTCGCAATTTTGTTTTGATTTACAATAAAACAATCGCTTCAATTTTACAAAATGATTTTAGTTCCGATTTTTCAAAACATAAATTAAATGATAATTATACAGATCTATTTCGTTTGTACAGCTCATTGAAAGCCAAAGAAAATGAGCAGATTTCGAAAGATATTATTTACCGCTCTATTCTTAACAATATTGAAACCGGAATTATAATTCTGCAAAAGCAGGATAACGATTGGAATATTTTTTTAATGAATAACTACTTTTCGACACATTTTAATGTTCCAAAAGTATCCAAATGGAAATACCTTAAAAACCAATTACCAGCCTTATGCGAGATTATCGAACAAGATAATTTTCAGGAAATAAAAACATCTATAGAAATTAGTGTTAATGGACAAAGCAATCAAACCTTTGTTTTGCAGGCTTCGAGAACCGAGATTTTCGAATTGGATTATTTTATTGTTTTATTAGACTCAATCCAGAATGTGGTAGAGAAAAAAGAGAAAGAAGCCTGGGTCAATTTGATGAAAGTAATCTCGCATGAACTCTTAAACTCCATTACCCCTATTCGTTCTATTTGCCAGAATTTACAGGATTTGGTTGAGCAGGATTCAATGTCAGATGAAGATCTTGAAGATGTAAAAAACAGCGTAAGCACTATGTTAAGGCGAAGTGACCATTTGCAAAAGTTTGTCGAAGGCTATCGAAAACTCGCCATGCTGCCTTCTCCTAAAAAAGAAAAAATAGAACTGCAGCATTTGATCGATAACTGCCTTCAGGTTATGAATCCTTTGTTTAAAGAAAAAAATATAGAAGTCGTTAACCATATTACTTTCAAACGATTCATAAACGTAGATTCTCAACAAATAGAACAGGTATTAATTAATCTGCTAACCAATAGTTTTTATGCGCTAAAAGATGCTTCACAAAAGCAGATTATAATTTCGGCGGAAGCCAAAGAAAACCGAATCTTCATTAAAATAACCGACACCGGAAACGGAATAGAAAAAGAAATAGAAAACAAAATATTCCTGCCTTTCTTTACCACAAGACAAGAAGGCGCAGGAATTGGCCTGACGTTATCTAAAAATATTATCGAAGCCCATGGTGGTTATATCTCGCATAATAACGAAGAGAGTAAAACTACTTTTGAGATTTGTCTTGTTGAAGATTAACATTCATATTATGTAACATCACTCGAAAATTATATAACCTTCAAGTCCGGATTTTAAAATAATTTCATGGAATGAAAAATACAGTAATTTTATTAGTAGATGATGACGAAGATGACTGCGAACTTTTTATCGCTGCGATTGCTTCATTAAACAAAAATATACTCACTACAATCTCCAATAATTCTCTCGAAGCATTAAATAATCTAAAAGCAGCAACAGTTTTACCTGACTTTATATTTCTGGATATGCAAATGCCTTATCTAAGCGGAGCCGAATTTATACAGGAACTAAGAAACATTCCTGAACTTAGTAAAATTCAGGTGGTGGTGTATTCATCGCATTCACATGAAACTTTAAAAAAGCTAACGAACGAATTTAGTTCGGTACAAATATTTACAAAGCCTAATAATTTTCAAGAACTGGTTAGTACCCTTGATGGTATATTGTAATTGTTTTTATTAGAATATTCTTCAGGAGTTAATCCCCGCACCCGAGCCTGAAAATACGAACTGGCGAAGCAATCCGTTACAATCTTTTGTAGCGAACACCACTACAAAAGGATTTCCAATTCTATCGGGGCTAGAGCAATCATTTTTATAATATTGTTTTATCACAAAGTTTGTCATTGCCCTGCGCATTTTTGTCATTTCGATCCCGAAGTTTCGGGAGAGAAATCCCCGTCAGAAGCTCGACAAAGATTGACTTGCTGAAACGGAGTTACTTTCGAAGATTCCTCGTTCCTCGGAATGACAATGATTGTGACTATTTTGTATAAAACTAAAATTCCTTACATCCTTGTGTTTAAATCATTAGCAGGTTGCAAAGTATAATTCGATACTATATATTCTTTATTCTCTATTCCCATTAGAAATCATGTAACATTTACGGAAAAAAGTATAAAATCTCAACTCACCTCAGTTTGTAACTTTGAGTATATTATTTTATCACTAACACCTTAATTGCTATGTTACTACAATTTATATCCAATTTATTCGAAAGCGACGAATCTATTCAAAATCCGTACGATATTGTAATTCAGATTAATGATAAAGTCTCACCATTAGACCGAAGAAACCTTTATATGTTGCCTTTACATGATTTCTTGACGGACAATAATTATGGTGAAATTTCCGGTGGCGGAATACTTAAAGAAGAGCCCGGAGAAATCATCTTTTGTGATATTCATGTAAAATTTCATAAAAATGAGATTAGCACAGCAGTTTTAAACGACATAATCAATTTTGTCGAAATTTGCGGCGCTCCAAAAGGATCAAAAATTATAATCGAAAAAACACATCAGGAAATTCCGTTTGGTAAAAATGAAGGAATCGCCATTTATTTTGATGGAGAAAATAATCACGAAAAAAATCACGAAGATTATAATGTTGATTTCGTACAGTCAGAAATTTCGAAATTAACCAGTACGTCTCAGGAAAGACATTGGAAAGGAAATGCTACTACTGCATTGTATTTTTACGGAAAATCTTTCGAGACTATGAAAGATGGCGTATCTGATTTTATGCATACCTATCCCTTGTATAAAAGTGCAAGAATTGCTCAAATAGCTTAATCAGGTTATGAAAGTCCCACTATTAGCTTTCAATGACAAAGGAATATATTGCCAGCAGGCCGATGTCTACCTCGATCCGTGGCGTCCGGTTACCAACGCCATCATTACACACGGACATGCTGATCATGCGCGTTGGGGACACAAAAATTACATTACACATTATGACAATGTGCCTATCATAAGACACCGTTTGGGCGATATCAAGGTTACCGGAAAAAACTGGAACGAAACGTTTATCGTAAATGGTGTAAAATTTTCGCTGCATCCTGCCGGCCACGTTATTGGTTCTGCACAAATACGCGTAGAATACAAAGGCGAAGTATGGGTTTTTACCGGAGATTATAAAACCGAAGACGACGGGATCTCTGTGCCATACGAAGTGGTAAAATGCAATTCGTTTATAACCGAATGCACGTTTGGATTACCTGCTTTTAAATGGACTCCTCAGGCCGAAGTCATGACCGATATCAATAATTGGTGGGCAGAAAATCGTGCCGAAGGAAAAACGTCTGTTCTCTTTGGCTATTCGCTAGGAAAAGCACAACGTTTATTAAAATACCTGGATCCTAATATCGGAAAAATATATACCCATGGAGCGATCGAAAATATGACCGAAGTGTTGCGCCCATTGGTAGATTTTCCAGCCACAATAAGAGTAACATCAGAAACTAAAAAAGAAGATTTACTGGGTAGCCTTGTCCTTGCTCCGCCAAGTGCACACGGCTCGACATGGATCAGAAAAATGACTCCGTTTGTTACAGGCTCTGCCAGCGGATGGATGACTTTTCGCGGTGCCAGACGCCGACGTGCCGTAGACAGGGGTTTTGTTTTAAGCGATCATTGCGACTGGACAGGTTTACTCGAAAGCATTAAAGCCACCGGAGCCGAAAAGGTAATTTGCACCCATGGATATTCGGATATATTCTCAAAATACCTTCAGGAAATTGGTTACGATGCAAGAACCGCTCACACACAATATGAAGGAGAATTGGGGGAAATGGATTCTAAGAAAGATGTTGAGGAAGAAATTGAGACAGAGAAAATAGAATAAAGAATATAGAGAATAGATTAAAGAGCCAAGAAGCTAGAAGGAAGAGAATACTTTTAATCCGTTCGTTTTCTCTCTTGAATCTTCAGTAATGTTTCTTGTCTCTTGCATCTTGTCTCTTGCATCTTGCCTCTTGCATCTTGCCTCTCTTTAAAAAAAACAAGAAAAAATGAAAAACTTTGCCGAACTAATAAAAGCGCTTGACAGTTCTAATAAAACTTCGGTAAAAGTGGATGCTTTGACCAAATATTTCATCAATGCCAGTAATGAAGATAAAGTCTGGACGATTGCCATTCTTTCGCATCGTCGTCCGCCAAGGCCTGTAAATACCACTTTATTGCGATTATGGGCAAATGAACTGGCTAATATTCCGCTTTGGCTGTTTGAGGAAAGTTACCATATTGTGGGTGATCTTGCCGAAACCATTGCACTGGTGATTCCCACTACAAAAGAACATTCTGATAAAAGTTTAACCGAATATCTTCAGGAAATTATTGCCCTGAAAAAGAAAACAGATATCGAAAAAAAAGAATATCTGCACAAAAACTGGCTGGCACTCAATTATTATGAACGTTTTGTTTTCACTAAATTAATTACCGGAAGTTTCAGAATCGGCGTAAGCCAAAAATTAATGACCCGCGCACTTTCTAAAGCCGAAAACATTGATGAAGATTCCCTGGCACATAAATTAATGGGCGACTGGAATCCGAATACAATTACGTTTCAGGAATTAATTTTAGACGAACAAAACAGCGATTATTTATCGAAACCTTTTCCGTTTTACCTGGCTTATCCTATCGAAGGCGAACCCTGCAATCTTGGAGATCCTAACGATTGGAGCGCGGAGCACAAATGGGACGGAATTCGGTCTCAAACTATTATTCGTGATAATGAAATTTTTATCTGGAGCCGCGGAGAAGAATTGGTAACCGATAAATATCCTGAGTTCGCTTCTTTCATCGGAATTATTCCTGACGGAACAGTTATCGACGGAGAAATTCTTCCGTACATAGAAAACGAAATTGGAACTTTTAATGATCTGCAAACGCGAATTGGACGAAAAACAGTTTCGGCTGCGATCCTTAAAAAATCCCCTGTAATTATAAAAGCCTACGATTTATTAGAATGGAAAGGTCAGGATATTCGGAATCTTCCTTTTGAAGAAAGACGTATAGTATTGGAGAAATTGTATGAAGATATCAAACACCATGATATTCCGCTGCAACTTTCAGAAAGGGTGAAATTTTCAACCTGGGAAGAATTGACAGAAGAAAGATTGCGTTCCCGCGAAATGAAAAGCGAGGGTTTGATGATCAAACGAAAAGATTCGCCTTACCTCGTAGGAAGAAAAAAAGGCGATTGGTGGAAATGGAAAATTGAACCTTTAGTGATTGATGCCGTCCTCACCTACGCCATGCGCGGTCACGGACGACGTTCGAATTTATTTACCGATTATACTTTTGCCTTATGGCAAAATAACGAAAATAACAAACGTGAATTGGTCACATTTGCGAAAGCCTATTCCGGTTTAACAGATGCGGAATTTAGAATGGTGGATGATTGGATTAAAAAGAATACGCTGGAACGATTTGGTCCTGTTCGAAGTGTAACCCCTCAATTGGTTTTCGAAATTGGTTTTGAAGGAATTGCGCTTTCAAAAAGGCATAAAAGCGGCATTGCAACACGATTTCCGAGGATTTTGAGATGGCGACATGATAAAAAAATCGATGACGCCAATTCTATTGAAGATTTGAAGAGTATGATTTTATAGGATTGTTATATTACCCGTAAATGGCACACGGATGATACCGATTCGCAAGCGAAAACACGGATTGGGCACGGATTTTTATAGGATAATTTTAAAGCTCCAGAGGAGCGATATATAATTTTTTAGTTGATGCATAATATGTCACCCCTATGGGGGCCTACTAATAAATCTATAAATTTCTATAAATATGACGTCCCGCTGGGGCTTAATTTAAAAACCGATTACTTAATTTTCTTTCGCACAGTAAAACTTAATGAACCTTAATATCTTAATGATAAAAAAAATAAGGGTTTAAAAAAATAATAAATGAACAGAGAGCAACTTTTTGCGGTAGCAAATGACTGGTTTCACAATCAGGGATGGAAACCGTTTGCGTTTCAGACTCAGACCTGGACTGCTTTTTTACAAGGAAAAAACGGCTTACTCAACGCTCCAACCGGAAGCGGAAAAACCTACGCGCTCTGGCTCCCTATTGTTTTGAACTACATAAAAGACAATCCAAATTATAAAACCAAACATACACCTGGACTTAAAGCAATCTGGATTACACCTTTGCGTTCTCTTTCAGTTGAAATCAAACAAGCTGCGGAAAGAGTGGTTAATGATTTGGGAACAAAAATGACTATTGGTATTCGTTCCGGAGACACATCAGCCAGCGAGAGAGCCAAACAAAAAGGGAAAATGCCTGATTTATTGGTCACGACTCCAGAGAGTTTGCAATTGCTTTTAGCCACCAAAGGCTACGATAAAATCTTTAGCAATTGTACCGCAATTGTTATTGACGAATGGCATGAATTATTAGGTACAAAACGTGGGGTACAAACTGAACTTGGTTTGTCCCGACTCAAAGCGATTGCGCCCAAAATGCGTATTTGGGGAATCTCTGCTACGATTGGGAATCTGCAACAAGCACAGGAAGTTCTATTGGGAGTGGATTCACAAGCGTATCATAATTCGGTTTTGGTAAAGGCTCAGATTCATAAAAAAATAAAAGTCATTTCGATTATTCCGGATAAAATGGAAACCTATCCTTGGCGTGGACACATGGGCTTGCATTTGATTGATGAAGTCGCAAAAATTATAAAAGCAAGCAAAACGACTTTGATTTTTACCAATGTACGGTCGGCTTGTGAAATCTGGTTTCAGCGTTTGCTCGAAAAATATCCTGAGTTTGCCGGAGAAATGGCGATGCATCACGGAAGTATTAATCGCGAAACAAGACTTTGGGTCGAACAGGCTATTAGAGATGAAGAACTAAAAGTCGTGGTTTGTACCTCGAGTCTGGATCTGGGTGTTGATTTTGCTCCTGTAGAAACTATTATTCAGGTTGGCGGACCAAAAGGTGTTGCGCGTTTTTTGCAAAGAGCCGGACGAAGCGGACACCAACCGGGAAAAGAAAGTGTGATTTATTTTCTGGCAACACATGCTATCGAATTGATCGAAGCTTCGGCACTAAAAAAAGCAGTTGAAGAGAATGTCATCGAAGATCGTGTTCCGTATTTAAACAGTTGGGACGTTTTGGTACAATACCTTAATACTTTAGCAGTTTCGGATGGATTTCTTCCTGACGAAATTTTTAAAGAAGTAAAAGGAACTTTTTGTTATCAGGCTATTACAGAAGAAAACTGGAACTGGATACTGAATTTCATCACTAACGGAAGTCAAAGTTTACAAGCATATGATGAATATAAAAAAGTAGAAGTTGATGAAGACGGACGTTTTAAAATCAACAGTAGATTAATTGCGATGCATCATCGAATGCAAATAGGAACTATTGTGGGCGATGCTGTTGTAAACGTAAAATTCATGAGCGGCGGTTATATTGGGACTATCGAGGAATGGTTTGTTTCAAAATTAAAACCGGGCGATACTTTTATCTTTGCAGGAAAACAACTCGAATTGTTCCGAATAAGAAATATGCAGGTTTTGGTTCGAAAGGCTGATCCTAAAAAGAAATCTAAAGTAGTAAGCTGGATGGGTGGCCGAATGGCGCTTTCGGCTCAAATGAGCGAATTGTTGCGGCAAGAATTGTATCGTGCCAATACCGATGATTTATCGCCTGAATTAAAGGCATTACAACCTTTATTCGCGAGACAAAGAAAAGAATCTATCGTTCCAGGAGATAATCAGTTTTTGATTGAAACTTTTAAAACGAGAGAAGGTTATCATGCTATTTTTTATCCTTTTGAAGGGCGTTTTGTACATGAAGCCCTGGCAAGTTTACTGGCTTATAGAATTAGTTTATTGTTGCCTATTAGTTTTTCTTTGGCTTATAATGATTACGGATTCGAATTACTTTCTGATCAGGAAATTGATATGCAGAATGTTCTGGATAACAATTTATTTTCGACAGAATATGTACATCATGATTTGCAAAAAAGTTTGAATGCGACTGAAATGGCGAGACGGAAATTCAGGGATATTGCTGTCATTGCAGGTTTGGTTTTTACTGGTTTTCCGGGTAAAATGGTCAAAACAAAACATTTGCAAAGCGGTTCTCAATTGTTGTTTGAAGTTTTTAGGGATTACGAACCTGATAACTTATTGTTTCAGCAAGCATATCGCGAAACCTTTGAACATCAGCTGGAAGAAGGTCGTTTGATTATGGCTTTGGAACGAATAAACAATCAGGAAATCATCTGGAAATCGTGTTTGAAACCAACACCTTTTAGTTTTCCGTTAATCACAGACAGATTACGTGAAAAATTATCCAGCGAGACATTAGCAGAACGAATTAAAAAAATGACGGCTTCGTATATGAAGTAAATATTTATGACGATTACCATACAAAATCAGACCTTTACATTGCATCCGAGTGGGGCTTTATTTTGGGAAACCAGAAAATTGCTTCTCATTTCTGATGTGCATTTAGGGAAAGTATCTCATTTCAGAAAACACGGCGTGGCGATTCCCAATAATGTGGTTTCCGAAAATTTTAAACGTTTAACCAATATCGTGGAAAACTTTAAACCTGAAAAAATTATTTTTCTGGGCGATTTATTTCATAGTTCTAAAAATACCGAATGGGATTTATTCGAAGAATGGGTAAAATGCTGCACTAATACCATTATCCTGATTGCCGGAAATCACGATATAATTGATAAAAAAAATTATCTCAAACTTAATATCGAGGTTGTAGAATCCCTTGAAATTGATGACTTTTTACTCACGCATCATCCCACCATAAAAGAAGGTTTCTTTAATTTTTCGGGGCATATTCATCCCGGAATTATGCTGCGTGGTTTTGGCGCTCAATTTTTAAAATTACCGTGTTTCTTTCAAAAAGAAAATCAAATGATTCTGGCCGCTTTTGGTGAATTTACAGGAAAACATATTTTAAAACCCCAGCAAAACGATATTGTATATGCTATTGCAAATGATGAAGTTATTAGAATTAATTTAAACTGATTTCTTAAAGTAAAGCTGTTTTTGATTGGTGTCGCGAGTGGTATCACTTTCGTAATTGAATTCTTCGTAACCCAAAGACTTCAATGTCTCTATTAGTACAGTATTAATTTCAAAAGCTTTTGCCCAAATTAAATCGTATTTTCTCTGCAAAGCCACTTCTTCGGCACGTTTAAAAAGTACTGTTATATCCTCTGGATTAAAGTAAACAATATGATCTACTCCCATTGGTTTATTGGCATCCAAATTTTGATTCGAAAGTCGGGATGAATTCAGTTTCATGAAAGACAACGGATTTTCGCCTTCATAAACCATAAGCATTTCGACCGAAAAATCATTCTGTATTTTGAATAATTTCTGACTTGAGAGGTTTTCACTTGCATACTTCTCTCCGATTTCTTTCTTTGCTCCAAATAAATCCGAATAGAATTTCAGGGCTTTCTCTTGCATCCAGATTACATTATCATTTATGATTACTACGAATTTTGCAATTTTTGACATATCTTTTATTTTTTATGATAGTGCAAAGTTGAGATGATTTGATGGATTAGAAAAGAGCTAAATGTCTTGTATTTTGTTCGAAAAGGCGGTTGGGTTTATTTACCCATTTTTTTGTGTCATTTCGACCGAAGGGAGACATCGCGCTAGAAATTCCGCCAAGAAACTCACCAATCTTTGTCGATTTACGAGTGTGATCTCTCCCTTCGGTCGAGATGACAAACTTTATGGTGATACAATATTATTTGAAATACAAGATTATAAATTACACCTTCTTTCTGCGATATTCTAAGGGTGAAATTCCTTCGCATTTTTTAAAGAATCTGCCAAAACCGGATTGATTGGGGAAGTTTAAGGTATCGCTGATTTGATTGATTGTTAAATCTTTGTTTTGGAGTAATATTTTGGCTTCTAAAATCACAATTTCTTCGATCCAGTCGCTGGCTGTTTTACCGCTATTATTTTTAATTACTTCTGATAAATATTTGCGTGTTACATTCAGAATATCGGCATAATACTGAACAGATCTTTGGCTTAAAAAATCTCTGGATAGCATTTCTTTGAATTTTTCGAACAAGGGATTTTGCTTACTACCATTGATATTGGTTTGCTTTATAGCATCTAATTCGTAAATCAGAATATAAAGATACGCTCTTAGAATAGAGGGTTGATTGTCATTATTATGTTCGATGGATTGTCTTAATAAACTAAAAATTTGCTCAAACTTAACTTTGTTTTTTTTCTCCAGATGAAACACATGCATTTCACTATTGTCGAAAAACTCATATTGTGAAAGAAAAAACACATTGGCCTGATTGTGCAGAAAAAATGGTGATTTGAAAAAAATAATATCGATTAAAATTTCGTCACTGTCTTTTGTAAAACTTCTAATTACCGAAGGGCCTAGCGTGAGTATTGCGGGAGCATGAATCACCATTTTCTTTAGTTTCGTTTGCATTACAATACTCCCTTTTCGAAGAAATTCTATTGCATAACTTTCTGCCCGGTAAGGTTCACTTATATAGGGATGACCTTTTGCCTGAATATAAAAGTAGTCTTTATTATTGTCGGCATTAAACAAACTTTTATGATCCTCGAGTGAGTATGTTGTAATTTTATTCTTCAATTCTTTTTGCTTTAATCCATACCAAATATAGTTAACCATTTACCCATAACAAAAAAATGGCGCCATACAGCGCCATTATCTTATCATTCTACAGTCTATTCTCTTGACTCTATTTTCTTTCCTCTATATTCTTCTTCAATTTATTTTTTATCAATTTTATAAAGTTTTCCTGCATCTGTAACAGCGTATAATGCACCGTCATTTCCTTGTGTTACATCTCTAAAACGTTGGTTTTCCGAAGCCAAAAGTCTTTCTTCGCCAATCACTTTATTGTCTTTTATAGCAAGACGTACAATGTGCATTCCGCTTAAAGCGCCTATGAATAGGTTATTTTGCCACTCCGGAACGCGATTTCCTGTGTAGAACGTCATTCCACTTGGTGAAACTACCGGATCCCAATAGTAAACTGGTTGCTCTAAACCATCTTGCTGCTGAATTCCTGCTCCTACTTTTTCTCCGCTATATTCAATTCCGTACGTAATTGTTGGCCATCCGTAATTTGAACCCGCTTTAAGGCGATTGATTTCGTCACCTCCGCGTGGTCCATGTTCTGACAACCAAATTTCTCCTGTATTAGGATTAAGTGCCAAACCTTGCGGATTTCTGTGTCCGATAGTATATAATTCAGGTAAAGCTCCCGTTCCTGTAAAAGTAGGATTTCCACTTGCAGGCTGACCTTCTTTTGTTAATCGAACTACTTTTCCTAAACCTGATGCAACAGATTGTGCCAATGGTCTTGTTTCTAATACAGAACGTTCTCCGGTACTTACTACAAGAAAACCAGATTTATCAAAAAGAATACGTCCGCCATAATGAAGCGTACTTGCATTGGCCGGTTTTGCTCTGTAAATTACCGTTGCTCCTTCGATGGTTTTTTCATCGGCTGAAAGTTTTCCTTTCGCTACAGCGGTATTATTTCCGCCTGTTGTCGCTTCGGCATATACCCAGTAAATCATTCTGTTTGTTGTAAAATCAGGATCGATAGTTAAACCTAATAAACCTCCCTGATTAGCAGCATTAACAGTAGGAATACCTGTAATTGGAGTACTCAAAACTCCGGCTGTTGTAGCAATACGCATCGTTCCTGTTTTTTCGGTAATCAATAATCTTCCGTCAGGAAGACTTTTAATTCCCCATGGACTGCTTAGCCCTGTAGCAATAGCAACTCCCTCATATGGTGTATTGGTTTGCACACCGCTAACTCTGGTTTGTCCTGCAAAAGCAGGTTTATAAGTTGTATTGGCAGCATTTCCTTCAACAGGATTGGTAGTGGTGCCTGGATTTACATCGACATCTTTATCACTAGAGCAGCTCAATAAGGTGATTAGCATACTCGAAACAATAGCAATCTGGTTAATATTTCTCATAGTTTTGGGATTTTTATAATTAGAATAAATCAAAAATCTTAAAAATAAAACAAAAACTATTATATAATTTATGGGAAAAGTTATACCATTATAAGATTTGTTAAGTACTTAACCGCAAAGAATGCGAGGATTTTTTTACTGGGCTGAAATAATCTCAAAGGCGCAAGGACGCAAAGTCTATATTGTATTTTTTTTAAATACAAATTTGCTTCGCCTATTCGCTATCGCTCGAGTCACAAATTATCGCAAATTTTTATTTAACCACAGAGGACACAGAGATTTTTACAGAGAATTAAAAACTTGTGTTACTTTGTGTTTTCTCCCTTGGTGTTCTCTGCGGTAAAAAAACTTTGCACTTAAAAATTTTGAGCTCTTAGCGGTTATTTAAATTTTTTTTATACTTTTGCATTCATCAGATGATATGATAACTCAATTATGACATTAATCAATAAAAAATCTCTCGCAGAAGAAGTTGCTTCAAAATTACAGGAGCAAATATCTCTTGGTCATTATAAGATCAACGAGAAATTGCCTATTGAAGCAGAATTGATGAAGAGTTTTGGTGTTGGAAGATCCTCGATAAGAGAAGCGATGAAGCTACTCGCTAATTCAGGTTTGCTCCGGATTCAGCAAGGGGTCGGTACTTTTGTTCAGGAAGTGACCAGCATACAAGAGCCAATGGACCAGCGATTAAAGCGTGCAAGTCTTGAGGATTTAGATGAAGTAAGACAATTACTAGAGCTGAAAATTGCTGAAAAAGCGGCCATTAACCGAACAGAAGAGGATATCATTGCCATGAAACAGCATTTGGCCGATAGAATGAAAACGGCCAATGAAGGTTTACTCGAAGAATGTGTCAAAGCGGATATACAATTTCATATCGCGATTGCTCAAGCATCAAAAAATGAAATTTTGGCCGATTTATATAAATCTGTATCGAAACATTTAAAAAAGGAGTTTCTTAGAATCTATCCTAACACGAAAATATTTCAGGATACATACGCAATACACGAACAACTTTTAGACAATATCATTGCAAAAGACCCTAAAAAAACATGGAATACTGTTGCCAAAATAATAGGACATACTAATTACTAATTTTTTACTCCAATTCATCAGATGATCTGATTTTTTTTTTAATTCATTATGAAAACAAACACCATTACCCATTCGAAGCAGTTGGCCCAGCAAACTGTTTTCTCTATTTTATTTACTATTAGCTTAACGCATTTTATTAATGATATGCTTCAGGCTGTGGTTCCTGCAGTTTATCCTATTATAAAAGATAAATTTCATTTGACCTTTACCGAAATTGGTTTAATCACCCTGACTTATCAACTTACTGCATCTATTTTACAACCTTTTGTTGGATTTTATACTGATAAAAGACCACGCCCCTATTCACTAGCCGTTGCCATGGTTTTTACACTTTTGGGGTTGGCAGCTGTAGCAGTTGCTTCAAGTTTTATCAATATTTTACTTGCCGTTAGTCTAATTGGTGTTGGATCTTCTATATTTCATCCCGAAGCTTCAAGGGTTGCTCACATGGCTTCCGGAGGAAAAAGAGGTTTGGCACAATCTATTTTTCAATTAGGAGGAAATGCAGGAAGCGCCATTGGGCCTTTGCTTGCGGCTATTATTGTAGTGCCTTATGGACAGTTTAATATTATCTGGTTTTGTCTTGCAGCTGCTGTAGGAATTATTATTCTCTCAGGTGTTGCAAAATGGTATCAGGAGCATTTAAATCTTAAAGCTAAAAATAAATCTGCCGTAGCTGAGGAAGTTCATCATTCACTTTCAAAACAAAAAGTTATATTTTCGTTGGTTATTTTATTAGTATTAATTTTCTCGAAATACTTTTATATGGCCAGTATGACCAGTTATTATACTTTTTATCTTATTGATAAATTTCATGTCTCTGTACAGGAATCTCAAATTTATCTTTTTGCTTTTCTTGGTGCTGTTGCTGCCGGAACATTGTTTGGCGGAGCATTAGGAGATCGTTTTGGTCGAAAATACATCATTTGGATCTCTATATTAGGCGTTGCTCCTTTTACCTTATTATTGCCATACGCTTCTCTTTTCTGGACCGGAATTTTATCTGTAATTATTGGTTTGATTATATCGTCTGCTTTCTCTGCAATCTTGGTTTATGCTACAGAACTTGTTCCTGGAAAAGTGGGTTTAATAGCAGGTCTTTTCTTTGGATTGGCTTTTGGGATGGGCGGATTAGGTTCTGCTATATTAGGCAAATTAGCAGACTCAACAAGCATTGAGTATGTTTTTAAAGTTTGTGCATTTTTGCCTTTAATAGGGATTTTGACAAGCTTTCTTCCAAATATCGAAGGAAGGAAAAAAGCTGCTGCAGAAGATTAAATTGTTTTTTACTAATTCGATTATTTATATAAAAAAAGCGCTGAATCTAATGATTTAGCGCTTTTTTGATTGTACTAAAAGAATACAACTATTTTTTACCAGCCTTTTACAGCTCCGCCTTTAAATTCTTTAAGAGCTGCTGCTTCAACTTCTGGAGATTGAAAAGCTTGTAAAAACTGTTTTACTTTTTCTTCGTTTTTATTGTCCTCACGGCTTACTACCAAGTTTACGTAAGGAGAATCTTTATCCTCAACAAACAAAGCATCACGCGAAGGAACCAATCCAGCCTGAGAAGCAAAAGTATTATTAATAATAGCAATTGTTACGTTGGCATCATCAAGAGCTCTTGGTAATTGAGGTGCTTCTAATTCTAAGATTTTAAGCTTTTTAGGATTACTTACAATATCGGTTACTTTAGGCAATAATCCAATTCTCTCTTTTAGTTTTAGCAAACCATTTTTTTCTAAAAGCAATAACGAACGACCACCGTTTGTTGGATCATTTGGGATAATAATGGTGCTTTCATCTTTCAAATCTGCAAGACTTTTTATTTTTTTAGAGTAGGCTGCAATAGGATAAATAAATGTTTTACCAATGATTGCTAATTTGTATCCGCGTTGTTTCGATTGCTCATCAAGATAAGGTTTGTGCTGAAAAGCATTTGCATCAATATCTCCCTGGCTCAAAGCTTCGTTAGGAATCACGTAATCATTAAAAGAAATCAACTCTACTTCTAGTCCGTATTTTTCTTTTGCTACTTTCTTAGCCGCTTCTGCTACTTTATATTCCGGTCCTGTTGCAACCCCTACTTTTATGTGGTGCGGATCGTTGTTTTTGCTTTTTCCACAATTAACCAATGAAAGTGTCAAGGTTAAAATTCCGATTGCTTTTAAAAAATTATTTTTAGTAATCATATTTTAGTTTTTAATTATTATTTATCTGTTGCCTAAAATTTAACCGCAAAGTATTATCTATGATCAAATCGTTTTGATAAAAAGTCACCCGCAAACTGAATCACGAATACCAAAATTACCAACAACGCCAAAACCGAATTCATGATTACGGCATCATAACCAATATATCCGTACTGATATCCCACTTGTCCTAAACCACCAGCACCAACAGCGCCACCCATTGCAGAATAACCTACAAGAGTAATTAAGGTAATGGATGCAGCGTTTATTAAAGAAGGTAATGCTTCTGGAAGCAGTACTTTATATACAATTTGCAAAGGCGTTGCGCCCAAAGCTCTTGCCGCTTCGATTAATCCCGAAGGCAAACCAAGAAGGCTATTCTCAACAAGTCGGGCAATAAATGGAGCTGCTCCAATACTTAACGGAACTAGCGCTGCACTTACGCCAATAGAAGTTCCTACCAGGGCACGTGTAAACGGAATCATCCAAACAATTAATATAATAAACGGAATCGAACGAAAAATATTCACCAAAACCGATAAAGTTCTGTTTAAAACGGGTTGCTCCAGAATTTGATTTTTTCTCGTAAGGAAAAGCAAAATACCTGTAGGAAGCCCTAATGCAAAACCAAAAAAGCCCGACACAAATGTCATTACGATGGTTTCCCAGGTACCGTTTAATAATAAGGTAATAGTAGAATCAGACATAACCTATGATTTCTGTTTTAATATGTTTAGAAATAAAATATTCAATTGCAGCTTCGTAATTCTCGCGTTTGCCAGATAATTCGATCAGCATCACACCAAAGTTTACATCTCCCGCCTGATCCATTTGAGCACTTACGATTTTAAAGTTGGTATCAAACAATCTCGAAACTTCAGAAATTACAGGCTCATTTACCGATTTTCCAGTCATTTCAAGTCTCAATAACGGACTCAGACCTTCACCATCTTCCTTTTGTAATCTTTCCTGATACACTCTCGGGATATCAAGATGCAGAGAAGAAGCAATAAATTCTTTGGTTAATTCATGCTTAGGATCGGCAAAAATTTCTCCCACACTTCCCTGCTCGATCAATTTTCCGTGACTGATTACCGCGACCTCATCGCAAATTGATTTTACCACTTCCATTTGGTGTGTAATCAATAAAATTGTGATGTTCAGGCGACGATTAATATCTTTCAATAAGTTTAGAATCGATCTTGTAGTCGCAGGGTCCAAAGCACTTGTAGCTTCATCACACAACAATACTTTCGGGTTATTCGCCAAAGTTCTCGCAATAGCCACCCTTTGTTTCTGACCTCCGGAAAGGCTTGCAGGATAATCGTTTGCTTTTTCGGCCAAACCTACTAATTCCAATAATTCAAAAACACGTTTTCGAATATCGTCCTTTGATGCCCCAACCAATTCCAGCGGAAAAGCTACATTATCAAAAACCGTTCTTGAGGAAAGCAAATTAAAATGCTGAAAAATCATCCCAATTTGTCTTCTTTCGATTGCCAATTGCGCATTCGATAATTGTATCAACGATTTCCCGTCAACGATAATTTCTCCCGAAGTTGGTCTTTCCAATAAGTTCACACATCGAATCAAGGTACTTTTTCCAGCTCCCGAAGTTCCAATTACACCAAAGATTTTCCCCGGCGGAACTTTAAGCGAAACATCTGATAAAGCCGAAACAATTCGGTTTTTCTGATGAAAATTCTTGGTGACATTTTTTAATTCAATCATTTTTTAAATTCAAATTAAATCTGCTACATCCACAGATATCAATACTTAACGCTTCTGAAATTCTAAAATTTAAAATCAAAAAGCCTTTCAATAGATTATGAAAGGCTTGAGAAATAAATCATTTTATTTTTATATATAAGCCAGTTCATACCATCGCATAGAAGTGCAACACATTATGCTGCAGCTATAATAATTGGTATTCTGGTTATCGTTTTTCATTGCTGCGGCAAATTTAAAGAGATAATTTGAATTTCAATGCAAAATCGCAAACTTTTTTAACCCTATCAATTTAATAGACTTTTTTTTTAAGGACTTGAAGCTGTTTGCTGCTGTCCGCTATATCTTTGCTTAAAGAAAGTAAGCAAAAGATGCCGCTCCCATCAGGGCTAGGGCACTTGTTTTCATAATGACTTTTTTTTGATGGCGCACCCGATGGTAAGGATTTAAATCGATTTGAGTGGATTTCTTTTGTTTTTATCACTTTGTCAAAGTTTCGAACTTTGACAAAGTTTTCACGCAGATTACTAACGCCAGCCATCCTGAGCGAAGCCGAAGGGCCCAACGGGCTTCGACTTCCCTCAGCCTTACAACAACCCACATATTCTATCTTTTGTACAAAAAAATCCGTCAAAATTCGAGTTTTCGCAAAGCGAATCTGTATTATACGTGGGTCATAAATTTACACCTCTACTTTTCCAGCATCCAATAGTATAGCCAACTGAATACAAGATAAATCAGATCGATTACTCCAGGCATGATTGGCGCCTCTTTGTACAACAATATCTCCAGCTTGCAATAAAGTTTCCCCTTCATCCACAATAAGCCAGATTTCTCCCGAAAGAATTACGATATAATCTAATGTATCAGTTTGATGCATCAGCGGATGTGGCTGACCCTCGGGCGCTACAATCCCAAGATCCTTGTCAGGTGGAATCTGAACGTATCTAAAATAACTTCCGTTTTTGGGTATATTTGGGAAAGCGGTATTTTCGATTACTTTTTCTTCTTCTAATTTTACGGGCATAGAATCTGTAGACCAAATATCAGAGATGACCAAACCCGGAAAATGTTCCGAAACATTCGATACAATTGTATCTTTTTCGATTATTGATTTTCCACTTTTTATTCCTGTAACGATTCTTCTGGGAATTGTCTTCATAGTGGATTGATTTGCATGATTAATTTCTTTCCATTGGTTTTGTTTTCACGAAGAATATTAAGCGCTTTCAAAACAGTTTCATCTTCTAAATTGCCGACTATTTCAATCATTGGTGGTGTGATCGATTTGTTTTCGAGTAAAATTCTCAATTCATTCAATCCCTTTTTATAATAATCATATTGCTTTTCTAAGCCAAAAGCATAATTGGAGATATTAAGAATTGTGGCGCCTCTGCTAAAAAGAACTTCACGGGAATCTGGTGTAGAAAAATTAGTAACATCAACATAAGTTCCGTTTATTTTTAAAAGTTTTGCTGCCGTAAGTCCGATTTCATTCCCCACCAGATCCACAGCAAAATCAAAATATTTGTTATTGTTCAAAGCCAAAGCCGTTTCGTAAACCTGATCTTTTCTGTAATTGATAATCTGCCTTGGCTTTAAGCCAAGATCTAATAGGGCAGCAATACTATTTTCGTTTCCGGCTGTTACAATAAGATTTACATATCCTTTTGACAGAAGTAATTTAAGGAGCATATTCCCTACTCCGCCAGCGCCGCCGGTTACAAGAATAGAATCTGTCAGATTCGCTTTCATCCTGTTTATCGATTGCAACGCTGTTAATCCAACAGAAGATATTCCTGCACTTTCTTCAAATGAAATATTCTTTGGCAGGTGCATTACAATAGCGGCGGGAACACAAATATATTCGGCATAAGTACCATTTGATCCCATGCTTCCTGAACCGCAAAAAACAGGATCTCCTATTTTAAAATCAGTTACTCTTTCTCCAATAGCTGAAATGATCCCTGAAAATTCCCTGCCCAATATTGACGAATGCAGCAACTTGCGTTCCATCGCATTTTCAGTCATCTGATAATCGATTGGGTTAAATCCTGCTGCGGCTATTTTTACCTGAACCTGCTGCTCTTTTGGTTGTGGAGTATCTACTTCTTCAAGTTTAAATTCTCCCTTTTGATGTAAAACGATTGCTTTCATTTTTCTTCTTTTATCTTACGAAATTACAGTGCAAATACTTTATTTTTGCTATGGGTTAACCCAAGGTTACCGGTTACCGAATAGAAACTACTATGGCAAAAATTAATGATAACGGAACGCTTCGCGAAGCCAATTGTTCAGAAGAACTTATGGCCATGCGTGATAGTCTGGATGTTTTAGGAGGAAAATGGAAACTGATGATCCTGCGTTTCCTGACGAACAGAACGCATCAGGTAATTAATTTCAAGAAAATGCAACGCGAGATCGATGGAATATCGGCCAAGATGCTGAGTAAAGAATTGAAGGAACTGGAAACCAATTTACTGGTTTCAAGAACGGAACAGCAAACAAAACCAATAACGGTAGTGTATGCCATTACAGAATACGGAAAATCTGTTCTTCCCGTTACAGAAACTTTGGTAAACTGGGGTCTAAGCCATCGCGAAAAGATTATAGAGGCGATTAATAAATAATTAGGATTTATTTAATTTCTTCAAATTCTTTATTTGCAAATCCTTAAAACCAGCAATAAAAGACCTATTGCCTGTTTAGCTTTTTAATGTTCAATATCCAAATCAGTAAAAATTACAAAAAGATTGCAGTTTTCTAAAGTTATCCTAATGCTTTTTCCAATCTTAAAAAATCATTAGAATTACAGTTTCTTCCCTAAATAAAGTTGGTTTACTGATATTAATTTTTACATTTGCGTTATTTTTAATTATTCTAAATAGATTTTGTGTAAAGAAGATATTAGGGTAAAGGAAAAAATAACCTTAAACGAATTTCAAAACAATAAATACCTCCATATGAAAAAGAATATTTTTATCTCTTTTGCATTAGCCGCAACTTTATTTGTTAGTGCCCAACAAAAAAATATCTTATTAGAACAGTCTTTTTGGAAAACCGCACCTGATGTTACTGCCCTTAAAGCAGAAATAGCAAAAGGCAATAACCCGGCAGAGGCCAATGCAAATGCTTTTGATGTTGTTGTAATGGCGATAAATAATGATGCGCCTCTGGCAAGTATCAAATTCTTATTAGACCAATCCGGAAACCCCGTTTCTAAATCCACTCATGATAATCGTATTTATCTTCATTGGGCTGCTTACAGAGGAAATACAGAATTGGTAGAATATTTAATTGCAAAAGGTTCTGATGTTAATTTTGAAGATAGTCACGGTACTACTCCTCTTGTTTTTGCTGCTGGTAACGGATTGCTTAATCAAGGTGTTGCCGAAGCTTTTTTTAAGGCAGGAATAGATCCTAAGAAAAAATATAATGATGGTGCCAACCTATTACTTTTGGCTATTCCGTTTGACAAAGACCTGTCTTTCTCTGACTATCTTATCACAAAAGGATTATCCTTAAAAGATGTTAACAGTAACGGAAATACTGCTTTTGATTATGCTGCAAGAACAGGAAATGTTACGCTTTTGAAAAAAATTGCAGCAAAAGGAGTTAAACACACAGACAACGCGCTTTTAATCGCCACACAAGGAACACGCAGAGAAACCACTCCTCTTGAAACCTACAAATATCTTGTTGATGAGGTTAAAATAAAACCATCGGCTGTAAATAAATCTGGAGATAATGTATTGCATCTTTTGGCAGCTAAACAAAACCAGTCTGAAATTATCAATTACTTTTTAGCCAAAGGCGTCGACGCTAACAAAGTAAATAAAGACGGAAATACGCCATTGATTATTGCTGCGGGAAGAGAAATTAGCACATTAGAAAAATTAATTCCTGTAACCAAAAACATCAATTTACAAAATGCAAAAGGAGAATCGGCTTTGACTTTTGCAGTAAGATCAGGAACTCCTGAAGCTGTTGCACTACTTTTAACAAAAGGTGCAGATGTAAACGTAAAAGATAAGGACGGAAATAATCTGGGAATTTATTTAGTACAATCTTACAGACCAGCCGGACGTGAAGCCAATGCACAAGATTCTTTTGATGCAAAAGCAAAATTACTTCAGGATAAGGGCTTAAACCTTGCTGCTGCCCAAAAAGACGGAAGTAATTTATATCACTTCGCTATTGCTAAAAATGATTTGGCTTTACTAAGAAAACTAGCTGCTTTAAACATCGATGTTAATGCTAAAAATAAAGATGGAATGACAGCGCTGCACAAAGCTGCAATGGTTGCCAAAGATGATACGATCTTAAAATACCTGGTTTCAATTGGAGCTAAAAAAGACATCAATACCGAATTCGACGAAACTCCTTACGCATTGGCCAAAGAAAATGAGTCACTGACTAAAAATAATGTTTCTGTTGAATTTTTAAAACAATAGTTTAAAATTTAAATTCCATTTTTTTTTAAATTCCAAATATTAAAGTCTATAATTTAAATTCCAAATTCCAATCTAAAATCCATATTCTAAAATCTAATATCCGCATGAAATCAATACTTAAAATAGCTCTTACCAGTGCATTAATTTGTTTAATCTCTTTTCAGGCAAATGCTCAGGCAAGTAAATACAAATGCATGCTGCAAATGTCAAACTATATGGGTGAAGGCGCTTACATCGTAGTTTCGCTTATTAATACCAAGGGGGAGTACGAAAAAACACTTTATGTAATGGGCGATGATAAAAAATGGTACAAATCACTGAAAGAATGGAACAAATTCCAGACAGCTAAACCTGCTGATATTAGTGCCAAAACCGGAGCATCTGTTACGGGTGGAGATCGCAGCATTACGACCATAGAAATCGATGATTCTAAAATTAATAAAGGATATAAACTACGTTTTGAGTCGGCTGTAGAAGATCAGAAGTATCATGTAAATGATGTTGAAATTCCGCTTACAACCGAAGGTCTTGCTGATAAAACAGAAGGAAAAGGTTATATTAGATACGTGAGATTAAACAAGATTTAATATTTTCGTTCTTAACAAACTTTGTCAAAATTTAAAACTTTGACAAAGTTGCCACAAATTAAATAGATTAATCATTTTAATCAGTGGGAAAAAACAATTACATTTCAATAGATTACACTCAATGACTCTTTCTTTTTGGCGTTACGCACACTTGGCTCTGGCTTTGTTTTCTTCTTTATTTTTAATTTTAGCTTCGACTACAGGAATTATCCTGGCGCTGGATGCGATGCAGGAAAAAACACTTCCGTATAAGGTAGAAAATTTCGACAAAATAACGCTGGGAGAAACCTTAACCGTCTTAAAAAAACAGTACACTGAAATTACAGAGTTAAATGTAGATCATAATCAATTTGTTACCCTCCAGGCCATTGATGAAGATGGTAATGATATCAATGCTTACATCAATCCTAAAACGGGGAAACAATTAGGAACGCCGGTCAAGAAAAGTGAATTTATTCAATGGGTTACGGGTTTTCATCGTTCGCTGTTTCTTCACGAAACCGGACGATTTTTTGTTGGTGTAATTTCTTTTTTATTATTGCTGATTGCCATTTCTGGTTTTGCCCTTGTTTTAAACAGACAAAGAGGAATCCGTAATTTCTTTTCGAAAGTGGTCAAAGACTATTTTGCCCAATATTATCATGTTGTTTTAGGGAGACTGGCGCTGATTCCGATTTTGATTATTGCCCTTACCGGAACGTATTTATCCCTAGAAAGATTCAACTTTTTTATGGATAAAGAAGAAAAGAAAAAAGAAAAAACAGAAATCGTAACGCCTTCAAAAGACAAAACTGTTTCTGTATTTACAACAACACTTTTGGCTGATGTTAAGAAAATAGAATTTCCTTTTACAGATGATCCCGAGGAATATTATATCATTGAGTTAAACGATCGCGAGATCGAAGTCAATCAGGTTACGGGCGCTGTGGCAACACAAAAGCGTTCTCCAATGATCGTTCAGTTATCGGATTTAAGCCTTAATCTGCATACCGGAAAAACCAACGCAATCTGGGCTTTTATATTGGCTATTGCGAGCCTTAATATTCTCTTTTTTATCTATTCCGGTTTTGCTATTACCTTAAAAAGAAGGTCAAGCCGCATTAAAAATAAATTCCAAGCCAGTGAAAGTAAATTTATACTTCTGGCAGGTTCTGAAAACGGAAGTTCTTTGCATTTTGCTAATGCCATCCTTAAGCAATTGATTGGCCATGGCGAAAAAGCTTTTATCACCGAATTGAACAGCTATACTACTTTCCCGAAAGCAGAACATATTATCGTATTCTCCTCTACTCATGGTTTGGGAGATGCGCCTTCTAACGGAAGTAAATTTGTGTCGCTTATACAGAAATATCCTCAAGAGCAAAAAATCAATTATTCAGTAGTAGGTTTTGGCTCGAAAGCTTATCCGGATTTTTGCGAATTTGCTTTTGAAACCGACAGGCAATTAGAAAATCATAATTGGGCGGAGCGTTTCCTGGATGTCCAAACCGTAAACGATAAATCGGCAACAGAATTTGTAGAATGGATAAAATTATGGAGCGCCAAAACCGGCATTCCGTTATCGACTACGCCTTCTTTATACAATCATGTTCCAAAAGGGCTGCAAAAGCTAATGGTTTTAGATAAAACACTGGTTTCTGAGAACGAACAAACTTTTATCCTGACTTTAAGGGCCAATGCAAGGGCTAAATTCAGTTCAGGCGATTTACTGGCTATTTATCCGGCAAACGATACAAGAGAACGCCTCTACTCTATCGGGAATCATTCGGGTAACATACAATTGGTCGTAAAACTACATCCACACGGATTGGGTTCTGAGTTTCTAAATAACCTTACTCCCGGAAATACGATCAAGGCCAGAATCATCAATAATAAGGCTTTTCATTTCCCTAAAAAGATTTCTAAAGTAGCGCTAATTTCAAACGGAACCGGTATTGCGCCTTTCCTTGGAATGATCGAGCAGAATAAAACCAAAACAGAAACGCATTTGTATGCTGGATTCCGTATGGAAACTGAAACTGTTTCAGGATATAAAAAGTTTACTGCTGAAATGATGGAGAAACAAAAACTGCAAAGTTTCCATTTGGCTTTATCACGCGAAGCCGAACATTTTTATGTAATGGATCTTATCAAACGAGATGCTGATTTTTTTATTGATTTATTAAAAGAAGGCGGTGTCATCATGATTTGTGGATCTCTTGCCATGCAAAAAGATGTAGAAGCTATTCTCGATAAATTATGTCTGGAAAGAAAAATAAAAAGCATTGCAGATTATAAAGAAAATGGTCAATTGCTGACGGATTGTTATTAGGTAAAATCGTACCGTTAGGTACATTTCAAATCTTAATAAAACGAATAACTAAAATGATTTTCATGCACAAATCAATCCTATATAAACTCCTGTTTTTCGCTGTCATAATTTGCGGTTTATCTGTTAATGCGCAAGTTTTACGAAAGCGAACGACTTTACTTATGGGAGGACGTTTTGATATTACGATCGTGGCAAAAGACTCTCTTTCGGCAGAACAAAATATTGACGAAGTTATTGCGGAAATTACCAGAATCGAAAATTTAATATCTGATTGGAAACCGGATTCGCAAGTTTCGCAAGTCAATCAGAATGCGGGAATTAAACCTATCAAAGTCGATCGTGAGGTATTTGAACTGACCCAAAGAGCCATACAATTTTCTGAAGCTACAAAAGGCGGTTTTGATGTGAGTTTTGCCGCCATGGACAGAATCTGGAAATTTGACGGATCGATGACTGGAATGCCTTCGGCGGAAGCCATAAAAAAATCAGTTGAAAAAGTGGGATATAAAAATATCATTCTGGATTCGGTTCAATCGACCATTTTTCTAAAATTGAAAGGAATGAAAATTGGTTTTGGTGCTCTAGGCGAAGGATACGCAACCGATAGATGCCGAAATATGATGCTGGCAAAAGGTATAAAAGCCGGAATCGTAAACGGATCCGGAGATATGACTGCCTGGGGAAGACAGCCCAACGGTAAAGACTGGAATATTGGTATGACCAATCCGTTTCATCCTGATGAGTTATTTGCTGTAGTTCCTTTAAACAATGGCGCTGTAACTACTTCCGGAAGCTATGAAAAGTTTGTTGTTTTTAAGGGAAAACGCTACTCACACATTATAAATCCGGCAACAGGTTATCCAGCAACCGGATTGTGCAGCGTATCGGTTTTTGGTCCAAACGCTGAAACTGCTAATGGACTAAGCACTTCTCTAATGGTTTTAGGACAAAAGGAAGGCTTGCTTTTACTTAAAAAATATCCCCATTACAGTTGTGTCATGATTACCGATAACGGGAAATTAGTAAAATCGAAGAACTTCAAAATCAAAAAATTCAAAGCTAAGCTTTAGTCTTTTCAATCTTAGATTATTCATTGGAATTTTGATTGTGCTTTGTTTTAGGAATGTATTTCGCATATATAAAAACGGCCACCAAAACGATAAATGTTGCTGTTGCATACAAAATAGCCGGGCTGTAAAAATAAATAGCCGCAGCGCCCAGAGGAATCAACATATTATTGGCCGCCTGCAAGCTTTGATTCACCCCTTGTAATTTTCCCTGTTGGCTTTCGTCTACAGATTGTGATAATTTGGCGTTGTATGTTGGATCGAATAAACCTTCTCCGGAAATTATAAAGATTACACCAAGTGCAATAATGAATACTGACGGAATAAATATACTCAACAAGATTAATGCTAAACCAATTCCAAAACCAATTAAACCTGTGATTCCGATACTTTTTTCGTTACAGCGTTTCAATAACCAGGGTAGTAATACGGCGCGTGAAAAAATTTCGCAAATCCCAACAAGCGTTAGCATTGTGCCGATAAAGACAGGTCCCCATTTGTAAATATCTTTTAGAAAAATGGTAAAATTAAACTGGAAAACTCCTAATCCGGCATAGAAAAGAATGCCCAGTACTAGCAGTAACTTAATTTGTTTGAGACTAAAAATATCTTTAAAATGAGAAAAGACATTAAAACTATTAAGAGATAAATGTTGGATTCTTTTCTCCCGAGCCAAAGATTCCGGCAACAAAAAGTACGTCGCCAAACCAGAGAGAAATATCAGTGCGCCAGTAACAAAAAACGGCAACGAAAGGGAAATACCGCCTAACAATCCGCCCAATGCGGGACCTCCTAATTTGCCAATTCCCATGGCAGAACCAATATAACCAAACCATTTGGCTCTTTCTTTTGGTTCTGTAGTATCAGATATATAAGCAAATAAAATACTGATATTTCCTGCCGTAAGTCCGTCGATAATACGACCGAGGAAAAGAATCCACAATGCTCCTCCTATTCCGAATAATACATAGCCAATCACTGAGCCGAGTAAACTTAATATCAAAATATTTTTTCGTCCGTATCGATCGCTTAATGATCCAAAAATGGGTGCTGCAAAAAATGTACAGGCTGCAAATACCGACATGAGTGCGCTCATACCTACAACGATATGTTCCGAAGGAAGATATTTGCCTACAATAAACGGCAGCAGCGGTAATACAACCGACATGCCTATAGAATTCAGGAGTACAATCCCGATGATAATCCAAAATATGTGTTTTTTTGATTTTGTTTTCATATATAATAATTGAAAGACAAAATTCTAAAAAGCATGTTCTTTAGGATTGTACAAACGCGACAAAATCGTTGCTGATGGTCTGTTTTGCTTTTCGCGCAAATGCGCCCGGTGTGGTACCGCTGTAACGTTTAAATTCCCTACTGAGATGGGATTGATCTGTGTAACCTAATTCCTGGGCCAAACCGGCAATGTTAGTATCAGGAAAATGCCATAAATGATTGCGTACCTGTTCAAAACGCATCAAACCAGATACATCTTTTACGCTATGACCGGATGATTGCTTGAAGTTTCTTTCTAATGTACGAACTGTTGCATGAGCCGCCGACGCTACTTCGCTTACCGGAATAATTCCTTTGGCATTTCGCATGGCCAATCCTGCTTTAAACAACAAACTGTCAGGAGGAATTTGTGAGTGCGCATTCAAGAAAAACTGCTGAACTTGTGCAATCGCCTCTTCTATTTTATTGGCTTCAATTAGATCATTCAAACGCGATTGAAGCTGAGCAATAGGATGTTCGAAAATATGTACTCCGCCTTTACCCTTTCCTGATGGCAATCCGAGTAAATCAAAAACGGTCCAGGGAAAACATCGAATGGCAATAATCTCTAAACGATTATTGGAGTTTAAAATAACAGGCTGATTAAGCAACCCCATTATAAAAGGTGATGGTAACGGCTGTAAAACACCATTGTAGGAAACGCTGCAGGTACTTCCAAAATAAAAAATAATTTCGGCGTAACCATCAGGCATAACCTCAAAATTAGATGGCTCTTCAGCGGAGTCTCTTCTGTCGTACCAAAAACACTTAATGCTATCCTGCAACTCTTCACGAGGTTCGAATTCGAGATGGTGCAGTTTGTAATTAAGCATATAACAAGTTTAATGCAGACAAAGATAAAGAAGAATATATGAAAAAACCCGACCACATTATAGTTTGATTATTAAGCGAACTAGAAAGTTTGTCATCTCGACGAAGGAGAGATCACACTAGAAACTCGACAAAGATGGGCGAATATCTGAACGCAAATACGAGTGTGATCTCTCCTTTTTCGAGATCACAAGATTACGGAATCTGATTGCGAATAATTCAACATTAGAATTTCTAATGCAATTCTAATGATCTTCTAATTCGTTTATTTAGATTAAATATAAACAATAACATAAGTTTGCGCTCCTATTGGTAAGTAAAAAAATATGAGATTTTTAGTCGTTTTGTTTTTGTTTGTTCATGTTTCAGTTTGGTCTCAAAAGGGAAACATTTCAGGAAAAGTTACCTTTTCTCATAATGAACCCGCTTTGGGTGCTACAGTACTGGTATTAGGAACACAGAATTTTGCTGTTGCAGATCATAACGGAAACTTCGAAATCAAAGCAGTAGCTTACGGAAATTATACTTTAGAAATTTCCTCGACTGAGGGCAAAACTAAAACCCACACCATTCACGTACACCAGCCTTCTCATCATATTAGCATTGCTTTAGAAAAAAATGATCCTAAAGCTTTGAAAGAAGTTGTGATTCAGAAAACGACTGTAAAGAAAGAAATTATGGAGAAAGGTTTCTCTGTAAATGTCATAGAAACTCAGGAAGCGGCCAAACGTAATATTCAGACCAATGATCTTTTAGGGCAATCGGCTGGAGTTCGTATCAGACAAAACGGAGGTTTGGGATCGAGCATTAATTATAATTTGAACGGAATGTCGGGCAACGCCATTCGAATATTTATAGACGGAATTCCTATTTCTACTTATGGTTCTTCATTCAATTTAAATAGTATTCCGCCTGCATTAATCGAACGAATCGAAGTGTACAAAGGAGTAATTCCGGCACATTTGGCAGATGATGCTTTAGGAGGAGCCATAAATGTAATTTTGAAAAAAGGTGCTAAAAATACTCTGAATGCCTCGATATCTTACGGTTCGTTTAATACCACTCAATCCAACTTTAATACAACTTACCGCGATAAATCAGGTTTTACCTTAAAAGGTTCAGGGTTCTATAATTACTCTGATAACGATTATGAAATTTGGGGAAAATTCGCCTATAATATTGCACCTAACGGAGTTATGACACAAATTAAAGCCAAACGTTTTAATGATGCTTATCGTTCTTACGGAGGCCGTGTTGAAGCTGGTTTTACAGATGTAAAATGGGCCGATACTTTCTTAATTGGTTTTAATGCTTCTGATGATTACAACGAAATTCAGCACGGACAGGCGATGTCAAAGCCCTACAAAGGCCGGTTTACGGAAGCTGATGCGCAGGTTATAAGTATCAATTATGCTAAAAAAGATTTTATTGTAAAAGGGCTTGAATTCACCGTAAATTCTGTTTTTAGCCAACGAGCAGAAGTTTTAAACGATACGGTAAAATGGAATTACAATTGGTTTAACGAAAAAGCAATTGGTATTGATGGTCAGCATTTTTTATCACCAACCGGAGCGCAACAAGGTGCAGCTACAATTTTGCACATCAACAACAAAATATTCAGTACACGAGGCGGATTAAATTATACCTTAAACGATAATCACAAATTTGTATTCAGCAGTATGCTTTATTCGTTCGACAGGGATGATTATGATGAAATGAAGTCTGAAATGGAAAGAAATTTTCAGCAAAAACGGGATCTTCAAAAAAGTGTTCTATCCTTTGCTTACGAACTTCAGGCCTTTGATTCGCGCTTAAGAACCAATTTATTTGGTAAGCGCTATAACCAGAAAACAGAACAAAGAACCCCGCAGATCATTACTACAGGCGGACAGTCAGCAATAGTTGAAAAATTAGAGAATAATAATACTACTTTTTACGGTTACGGTTTTGCAGGATCTTATTTTGTTTTACCCAAATTGATGTTCTCTTTATCTGCAGAAAAAGCGATACGGCTTCCTTCAGAAAATGAAATTTTTGGTAATCCGGGCGAAAATCAAACCAGCAACAGCGCATTAAAACCTGAAGAAAGTGATAATCTCAATGTAGGATTACGTTTTGGCCCTTACATCATTAATCAGCATAAATTTAGTTTTGGAGGTTCCGGATTTTGGAGAAATTCCAAAGATAAAATCATTCGTGAGTTTAGTAATCGTCTTAATGAAGCTTTACAAACTACACCTTCTGTAAACTTAGGAACAGCCCAATCTTTAGGATATGAAGCTTCATTAGAATATTCATATAACAAACGATTATTTATCGGAATGAATATGTCTAAATTCAATTCACTCTTTAAAGATAAATACGATAAAAACGGGAAAATACTCGATTACTATAACAAGCAATATCCTAATGAGCCTTATTTTATTATTAACGGAAATGCTCAGTATAATTTTAAAAATGTTTTGCAGTCCAATTCTGAGCTGAATTTATATTACAATTTTACTTATGTGGGCGATTTTTTTACCACTTGGCAAGAAACTCAAATCGACAAAGTACCTTCTCAGTTTCCCCATGACTTAGGTTTGAGTTATACTTTCCCAAACAAAAAATACATTGTGAGCTTTGATGCCAAGAACATCACCAACGAACAGGTTTACGACAACTTTGGAGTTCAAAAACCGGGCGTAGCATTTTATCTGAAATTCAATTACATACTGAATAAGTTTTAAATCTATATAATTAATTTTTTTAAATACCATGAATATGAAAAAAAGTACATTTAAATTAATGGCATTGGTTTTGGTTTTTACCACATTTGCCTTAACGACAAGCTGCAGCAGTAATGATAATGAAGACCCGATAACCCCTACATTACCTGAAACGGAAAGCCGCTGGATAACCGTTGCAGGAGCCTTAATGCAAACTGCTCCCGGAGACGGGAATGGCGGTACTAAAGTTTTTTCTGTTAGTAAAGAAGATGCTAAAAACCCTAATATTTCGATCAACGTTTACGACAACGGAACTCCTGTACAATCGACCAGAACAGCTCGTTTACAATCATCTGTAGACGGAAGCACTCTTTTTAATATTACTTACACAGGTGCAAACGGTGGTGAGTTTATGACCTACAAAGTAAATGGCGGTAATAATTTTGCACAATCAGGAGCTACAGTAAACATCTCGCAATATGCCGGAACGTCACCAAGATGGACTAAACTTTTTGACGGAGATAAAACGGGTGTAGCGGTAAACGTTACTGCGCCGGTAATTGTAACTAATCCAGATAAAACGTACAAGCATACCAGAGGTTCTGCAACTGTACTAAGCTTAGATTTACAAAAAATATTAATTTCTGCTGCAAAACAATACGAAATTCCGTTAACTCCTGAAGAAGAAGCTCAAGGACATCATATCTTTCGTTTAGATGCTCCAACATTAAACAAAGCCGGAGATAAATTAATCATCGGAACATGGATGCGTAAAACAAATCCTCTTACCGCAGAAAATGAAACTGCATTTGAGCGTTTAGGTTCTAAATCTCTTGTGGTTGATTATCCGTCATTATTAAATCCGAAAATTATTACTTCTTCAGTAGGTTTTGGAGACACAAGCGGATACCGTAGTTTTAATAGTTTTGTGGCTAACGATGGTAACATTTATCAGGCTACACAAAGGGACACGAAAAATGGTTCATACATCTTAAGAATCAACCAAAGCAATGAATATGACAACTCTTATCTATTTAGTTTAGATACTGCTCTTGGAGTAAAAGGATCGTACATTGATGCCTGGAGATATGTAGGAAACGGAATTGCTTATGCCGTTTATACTCATGACGATGCTAACAATCAAGGATTTGTAGCAAGAATCGACCTTAATGCAAAAACAGCTAAAAAAGTAGAAGGAATTGCTTATGATGCTGATTTAGACTTTGGCCAGTACCAAGGGTTTGTAGTTGATAAAAATGAATTGTACATCGCAGTTACTCCGGTTGGTAAAGATGGAAACATTTATATCATTGATGCTGTAACCGGTGCTGTAACTAAAGGTGCTAAATTGGTTAACAAAGCCGGAAACCATTACATTGGTGTATTCTAAAAATAACAATAGCAGAAATGCAATTGCAAAAATGCTATTACTTGAGTTTTTTTTTAATTAGAACATTCCGCTTCATATTTTTGGAGCGGAATGTTTGTTTAATATTGAGTCTTAGGTTGGGAATTAACAGCAAAGAGTGCGCAAAGTTAATTTATAAGTTTTAATATTTTAATCTCGCAAACTCGCAAGGGCGCAACGTTTTTATCATTAATGACACTTCAGCATCTTAGCAAAATTAATTGCAAAATAAGAACATAAGGCTTAAAAAACTTTGCGACTCTGCGCTTTGCGAGATTATTTCAGCCCAATAAAAAAACCTTGCGCACTTTGCGGTAAAATATTAACCACAATAGATTTATAAACTTTGCGTTCTTTGCTGTAAAATTATGCTCAATGAAAACCAACCTTTACATCTTAAGTATCACAAGTAACAGAATCCCAATCCTGCTCCATATAATTAATCAGCCAGTTTAAGGCATATTGTCTTTCATAAACAATACCCGGATTAATCCCTTCAATTTCCCTGCCGTTGATTCTTTCGTCAACACAAGCCCAATTGAATCTGTAATACAAATCATTGGCGTCTAAAATTTCACTTTTAGATCGAATAGCAACTATCGAATCAATAAAAACATTGGGGTCTTTGTCCTGACCAACAGGATAATTATCAGGATCAATGTTTTCCAGATCACAAAACTCATCCGGAAAATCCAGTGTATCAATTTTATTCAAAGCCCACATTAAAACCCAGATTCCTTCGCATTTCCAGCTTTCATTTGCCTTTTTATCATCTGTTGGGTTGGCCAGAAATTCTTTCTCATTCCCGGTCGTAAAATCCCAAAGATTATAGTTTTGCAAATATTCTGTGGCTTCCTCAGGCGAAATACTATTAAACGCTACTAAATTTAGCACTGCCAGAGCACTCACCCTTTGGGCAATTTCTTTTGGTGTTCTTAAAGTTGTCTCCTCTTCAGATTCTATGCAAGGCAGGTTGCTGTTAATTTTGATATTATTTTCTTCCAGAATTTTTTCGTTATTCTCTTTTCTTTGCAACTGATCTCCTTTCAACTCATTCTGATCTCCATCAAAATAAACCGAGTTAATCCTAACATCTAATTCGTCGATTTCGCAATTTCCTTCAGTATCAATAATCAAATCTAAATTTTTGTCCAGAAAATGCTGTCCGCCCGATTTACTGATAACAGTATCAGGCTGAACAAACAAAACTGCATCAAGTGCGCTGGCGATATTTGCTATTATTGTTTTCAAATCGGCTACTTCTCCCACTTGCTGAATAATCGTAAATTCAGAATTTAAAGTTTCTATTTTTCGCAGAAACAAATTCTTAACTTTTTCATTTACAGTGGGCAATGCATATACAAAACCGTAAAGTCCTTTTAAATTCGCTGTTAGCGCAGAATCATCGATTTCAGGAATTTGATAAGAAGGCTCGGCTCTTTCGCGGTATAAAATTTTTATTTTTTGTGAAAAATCTAAATTACTTCCCTTAATTTCTAAGTCGATGATCTCAGACTCCTCTTCCTTACTTAGTGCGATGTCTGCTTTTGGGAAATTAGACAGTATTATTTCTTTAATATCATCAAACCCGGATTGGTGTGAGTAAATGGTACAAATCATGCTGTTATTTTCTATTTGTGATTAAATATTCAGGCGTATACAATTGGTTTATTTACGCTAATATAGGTTTATTTAAGTAAAAAATACAAACGTAATCAGGATGAAATTATGCGGTACAAAAAAAAGTTTCACGCAGATTTTACTGATTTGGGCAGATTAAAATTTAAGATTCTTTCCTTTCAATCAATCTTCATTCTCAGCTTCAATCCCTATTAAATGGGTGTGAAATATTTTTAATTGGCTTTCGCCGAAATTTACCACTATGCCTCTAAAAATTTAAAAATAAAATAAATCTTAAATTCTACAAATCTATCCCGTACTTTCCTGACGCTATTAAAATAAACCAATGAAATAGGCTTTCTTAACGAATCTGTTTTATTTTGTGGCAACGATCAACTTTATTTCCTTTTCTAAATAATTTTTTATAGATTTGTGTAATCGATTACATTTACATATATTAATCGATCGAAGTTCTTTTTTTCTGAATTATCAAAAAAACAAGGATCAATAAATGCATTTAGCAATAAAGTCTCTCTGTTAGGACTGAAATTTTTAACCATAATACAATTAGAATGAAAACTAACCCAATTAACTTTTTACGTATTGCTCTGGCGGTTATAATAGCAAGTTGTGCGCAAAACAGTATTGCTCAAAATTCAAAGTCTTATGACACTTACAAGAACATTGAATTCAAAATGGCTAAAGTCAAAGAACCTGTAATTCCAAAAAACAGCGTAAACCTAAAAGATTTTGGTGCAGTAAATGGCGGGTATGTTTTAAATACAAAGGCTTTCGCCGATGCTATAGATGCCGTTTCAAAAAAAGGCGGTGGAAAAGTTATTATTCCTCCGGGAATCTGGCTTACAGGTCCAATCTTATTAAAAAGTAATCTTGAACTTCATGCAGAGACAGGCGCGCTAATCATTTTCTCGCCCGATAAAAGTTTATATCCTATTATAGAAACCAGTTTTGAAGGATTGAATACCTGGAGATGTATCTCTCCTATTTATGGTAAAAACCTTCAGAACATTGCTTTTACCGGTAATGGTGTCTGGGACGGATCAGGAGAGGTTTGGAGACAAGTTAAAAAGAACAAACTAACCGATAGCCAATGGAAGAAAGTGATTGCTTCGGGCGGTGTTTTAAACAAAGATAAAACGAGCTGGTATCCGTCAGAAACTTTTATGAATGCTTCTAAAGGCGCTGATCAAAACGTACGTCTGGATTTAAAAACCAAAGAAGAGTTTGAAACCATTCATGATTTTTTACGTCCTGTAATGGTAAGTATTCAAAACAGTAAAAGAGTATTGTTTGATGGTCCGGTATTTCAAAATTCACCGGCCTGGAACATTCACCCTTTGATGGTCGAAGATTTAATTGTGCGTAATGTAACGGTTCGTAACCCTTGGTATTCTCAAAACGGAGATGGCCTTGATGTAGAATCCTGCAAAAATGTAATTATCGAAAACTCTAGTTTTGATGTTGGTGATGATGCCATTTGTATTAAATCAGGTAAAGATAAAGACGGACGTGATCGCGGCGTTCCCTGCGAAAATATCATCATCAAAAATAATATAGTGTATCATGGTCACGGAGGCGTAACTGTTGGAAGCGAAATGTCCAGTGGTGTAAAAAACATGCACGTATCTAATTGTACTTTTATGGGAACGGATGTTGGATTGCGTTTTAAAAGTAACCGCGGACGTGGCGGTGTGGTGGAGAATATCTTTATTTCGGATATTTTCATGACTAATATTCCTTCGCAGGCGATTTCATTCAATTTATATTATGGAGGAAAATCAATCGAAGAAACTTTGGCCGAAGGTGGAAACACATTAAGTTCTAAAGCGATGCCAGTGAACGAAGAAACGCCTCAGTTTAAAAATATTTCAATCAAAAATGTAACTATAAAAGGAGCTCAACAAGCTGTGTTTTTACAAGGTTTGCCTGAAATGAATCTTGAAAATATCGAAATTTCTAATCTGACAGGAAATGCAAAAAAAGGTTTTTCTATCATTGATGCTAACGGAATAAAAATAAGCAATGCTAAACTAGACATCGAAGAGACTACTGTATTTGAAATTTTCAATACTAAAAACATGTCTCTTAAAAATGTAGAATTCAATTCTACTTCTCCTAAAGCGATTACAGTTAATGGAGAAAACAGCCAGAATATAGAATTTGTTTCATCGGCTAATTTTAATCTTAGCAATAAAACTACAGTGGGAGAAACTGTTCCTAAAGGAGCCGTGAAGTTCTAAATTGATGTAATTCATAAAAAGGGTTGAGTCAGATACATTTTGATTCAACCCTTTTTAATTTTATAACTTCCGAAAATTTAGTCCAAACAAAACCATTCCTTCACATCTTCGGCAATCGTTTGCTGATTTACAACGCTTTCGAACTCATTATTTGATGGATTATAGCGATACACTTCCTGCCATTCTTCATAATTCATAGCTACTTTTTGTATCGCATCACAAATAAACAAAAGTTCTTCATTTGTCATTGTTGGATGTAATGATACACGAACCCAACCCGGTTTATTAATTAAATTTTTCTGAAGAAGTTCTTTTGTCATTGTTTTAGATTCCTCTTCATCAATACCCATCAAATAATGTGCGTAGGTACTTGCGCAGGACCATCCTCCACGAACCTGAATTCCGAAACGATCATTTAAAAGCCTGACAATTAAGTTGTAGTGTATTTTTTCGATAGTGAAAGAAACGCACCCTATTCTTTCCGTATTTAAATCACCCATAATTGATAATCCTTTTATTTTTTGAAGTTCCGAAAAACAGACATCCAATAATTCTTTTTCTCTGTTTTTCATGTTTTCAATTCCCATTTGGTTTTTCAATTCCAGACATAAAGCCGTTCGCATGACTTGCAGAAAACCCGGAGTTCCGCCATCTTCTTTTACTTCGATGGCATCACTATAATGATAACCGCCCCAGGGATTTGTGTATTTTACATTCCCTCCACCCGGATTATCGGGGAAATTTGCCTGATATAATTTTTCATTAAAAACCAAAATTCCGCAAGTTCCGGGGCCACCAAGAAATTTATGAGGAGAAAAGAATATCGCGTCTAGTTGCTCTTCAGGATTTTCGGGATGCATATCGATTTGAACATATGGCGCCGAAGCTGCAAAATCGACAAAACAAAAACCTCCATTTTGATGCATTATTTTTGCCAGTTCGTCATACGGCGTAATGATTCCTGTAACGTTTGAACATGCGGTAAATGAACCAATTTTCAGGGTTCTGTTGGCATACTTTTTAATTTCTTTTGACAATATTTCAGGATCAACCAGATTATTTTCATCTGCGGGCAAAATAACCACATCGGCAATGGTTTCATACCACGGAACCTGATTGGAATGATGCTCCATATGTGTGATAAAAATTACTGGCCTTTGATCATTAAAATTTAGTTTTACGTTGTAAATATTATCTTTAGCACGCAACCCCATAATACGTTGCAGCTTGGATAAAGCAGCGGTCATTCCGGTTCCCGTTGCTACAAGACAATCCTGATCATTTGCGTTTACATGTTTTTTGATTAGATCTCTGGCATGTTGATATGCATAGGTCGAAGCTTTGCCGGTTTCACTTGAAAACGAATGCGTATTGGCGATCATTGGACCTATCTTATTTAGTACAATATCTTCTATCGGAACATACAATCTTCCGCTGGCAATCCAATCGGCATATAATAGTTTTTGTGTACCATAAACCGATTCGAAAGTATGATGTACACCAATCATATTTCCTCTAAATTTAGAAAAATAAGATTCTAATGGACTTATTTCTGTTTTGTTTAAAATAGCATTCATTCTTTTATCTCTTTTAAAGAAAACTTATTTTTTGAAGTTTTTGATTCCCGAATTCAGCCAATTATAATAATTCCCGATATCCGGATTATAAGCTGAAGGTTCGGCTAAATTGGCGCTGTTATGATCTACAATTACATAAAATGGCTGAGCATTTGCCTTGTAGGTTTTGATTTGTAAATCGCTCCATTTGTTTCCAATCGTTTTGATTTTCTTTCCTGTCGTTTCAGAAACATATTGTTCGTTTTCAGGCAATTCTTTTTTATCATCAACATACAACGAAATCAAAACCAGATCGTTTTTTAAAACTCCCAGTACTTTCGAATCTGACCAAACGAGTTCTTCCATTTTTCTGCAATTCACGCACGCATAACCTGTAAAGTCTAGTAAGACAGGTTTTCTCGCTTTTTTGGCAAATTCCATTCCTTTGTTATAATCGTGAAAAGTGATAATGTTTTGCGGACCAAGCTCTGCTCCTTCCGGTAAAACTACTTTTGTTTCATCTGAACTTTTAGAACCTCCAAATCCGTCTGGCGATTCGCTGTAATGCATGGGCGGAGGGAATCCGCTGATTAATTTTAAAGGCGCTCCGAAAAGTCCGGGAATCAGGTAAATGGTAAAACTCAAAACAAGTAATCCGAAAGTTAATCTCCCAACCGAAATATGA
This sequence comes from Flavobacterium sp. SLB02, assembly GCF_009664855.1. Classification (GTDB taxonomy): domain Bacteria; phylum Bacteroidota; class Bacteroidia; order Flavobacteriales; family Flavobacteriaceae; genus Flavobacterium. The sequence continues at coordinate 1,588,021 of NZ_CP045928.1, read as the reverse complement.
TTAAGCGGAGAATCATGCGGCAAAGTAATTTTTCCGAATAAATAAAAGGCCAAAACTCCAAAAACAGCAATCCAAATCGTTAGGAACACTTCTCTTTCCAGCCAATGCAATTGCAAAACCAAATCGGCATTGGATAAAAATTTAAAAGCCAAAGCCAATTCCAGAAATCCTAAAACTACTTTTACCGTATTGAGCCATCCGCCTGATTTTGGCAACGCATTTAACCAGCCCGGAAATGCCGCAAATAATGAAAAAGGCAACGCAATGGCAATCGAAAATCCTAACATCCCGACTATTGGCGCGATTCCGCCTTTTGAGGCTGCTTCTACCAACAATGTTCCAACAATTGGACCTGTGCATGAAAAAGATACTATGGCTAAAGCCAAAGCCATAAAAAAAATCCCAATTAGTCCTCCTCTATCGGCTTGAGAATCGACTTTGTTCGCAAGAGAGTGGGGTAACATTATTTCGAAAGCGCCTAAAAAAGAGCAGGCAAAAACCACTAATAAAATAAAAAATATCAGGTTGAACCAAACATTTGTTGAAAGTGCATTTAGTGAATCTGCACCAAAAACTGCCGTTACAATTGAACCTAATAATACATAAATAATCACGATTGAAAACCCGTAAATCAGAGCATTTCTAATACCGTCTGCTTTGGTTTTGCTTTGTTTGGTAAAATAACTCACCGTCATGGGGATCATCGGGAAAACACAAGGAGTTAACAACGCCGCAAAACCGGATAAAAAAGCAATGATAAAAATGCTTATTAATCCGCGTGATTCATTTTTTTTAATCGGATTTACATTGACTTTGTTCTCTTTTTCTTTTGGTACTGCAACTGTTTTTGCTATAGAAATGGTATCAGTATTAAGGTCAGGTGTTCCTTCGGCGGAAGCCAGTTTTTTAGCATTCGGGATCTTAAAAGACAATTCTTCTGATGAAGGAGGTAAACAATTACTGTCATCACAAACCATAAATTCCACTTCGGCAGCGATATTTACAATTTCATCTGATGTAAATTTTATCTTTTGTGCAAAAACAGCTTTCTCTTCAAAATACTTGATTTTCATATCAAAGATTTTGTCTACAGTTTCATGTCCTTTATCTTCGGTTGTTTTTCCAATTAATTCAATTTTTTTCTGCGTGTTTTTAAATGTAAAAGCGGTTGGCGAAGGCCCGCCTTCTTCGATATATTGGCCGTACAAATGCCAGCCAGATTGTATGGTTGCCTGAGCTTTTAGAATATATTCTTTATCTGATATTTTTTCTACAGTAGTTGTCCATTTTACCGGATTGTACATTTGTCCAAATATGCTACAACTCAGCAGTAACATTAAGGTTATTAATACTTTTTTCATTGGTTATTTAGGTTTGATATTTTTGAAAAAAAAGAGCTGCTGGCAAACAGCTCTTTTAGGGTCTTTCTTAGAAAATTGCTTACTAATTCAGTTTCTAATATGAAAAAAATGAAAGACGGACTATTAAAATTTTTTGTTTTTTTGTTTCAGTTTTGCAGTCGCAGTCGTTCTAACTTTGTCAAAGTTTAAAACTTTCACAAAGTTGAATCCCTACCTTGAAATCTATTTCAAGGGTTTCCCTTCTTTATCAAGCGAACCCGATTTTATTACAATCATCTTATCTAACTGAATGTATTTTTTGACTGCGTTGTTAACTTGTTCCAAAGTCACTTTTTCGATATCTTTTGGGTATTGCTCGATATAGTCTGGTTCTAAGCCTCTTTCGATAAAGCTTAAAATTGTTCTGGTCATTCCGTTTGTGGTTGACATTCCCACTTTAAAACTTCCAATTAAATTGGTTTTCTTATTTTCTAATTCTGCTGCGGTAATTCCATCTTTGACCCATTTATCAATTTGAACCATGGTAGCATCTAATCCCTTTTGAAACAAAGTTGGATTGAAAGATGCATTAACCATCCAGTAACCTCCAGTGCTGATATTTCCTCCCGTTCCGGATGAAATACTGTACGTTAAACCATCATTATCTCGAACCGTTTGCATTAAACGTCCGGCAAAACCTGCACCTAATGTATAATTGGCAATATAAAACGGAATATAATCAGCATCCGATCTTTTTAAACCTGTATACTGTCCGATGAATAATTCGGCGCTTGGTTTTTCCGGGATTGTAATAACCTCTGTTTTTGATGGTGATTTTACAGCTTCTTCAAACTTCATGTTTTCTACTACTCCACCAGTCCAGTTTTTGAATGATTTTTTTAAAGATGCATTTAAATTGGCTCCTTCGGTATCTCCTACAATTACCAAATGCATAGAAGCTGGTCCGAAATATTTTTTATGGAAAGCTTTCACTTCATCAAGAGTTGCATTCTTGATATTCGCAATATCATCTTCTACACTTAAGCTGTAGTTGGGGTTTGCCTTTGGATAAATAGCCTGCAACAAAGCAATGGTTCCTCTTTCGCCAGGATCATTTAAATTTTGCTGTATGTTTCCTATAAATTGTTGCTTTAAGTTTTCGAATTCTTTTGCATCAAACAACGGATTTCTTAACTCTTCTGCCAATAACATAATGACCTGATCTAAATCTTTTTTCAAACATTTAAAACCAATATTTACTTTAAAAGTCGATGCATTTACATTTAAGTTTACGCCTAATTTTTGCAATTTTTCTGAAAACTTAAACTTATCGTTCAGCGTTGTTCCTTTTGATAGCATGGCTGCCGTTAGTGAAGGAATAGCAGAATTCTTCGTCTCGTTTGCGTAATTCCCCAATGAAATACTTGCTGAAACGGTAACAAAATCTTTAGCCGAAGTTTTTACTGAAACAATATCTATTCCTGTTACTTTTTCTCTTTTATAAGCCGAAGGTGTTTTTTCGCTAACACTTTCTTTTAAACTTTCTACAGCGTCTATTATTTGTACCGATGAAATATTTTTTGAAGGCTCTTCGTGATCGTGTACGTCTTTTGGATCTCTGTAATAAAATGGCCCATTTTCAGGCATAAAATTATTGGCTTGAACTGCATCCGGATTTTGTGTACCATTTTGTTTCGGGATAAAATATCCGGTTGTACTTTGGTCTTCGACTAAATACTTTTGTGCCACTTTAAGAACATCTGCAGGAGTTACTTTTTTTAATCTGTCAACTCCGGTTATATAATCTGTCCAGTCTCCGGCAGCAATGGCTTCTGTCAATTCTGATGCAATAACTCCTGAGCCGTCTCGCGCTAAAATAGTTTGTGCGCTAATTTTTGCCACAACACGATTTACCTCATCCTGGGTTACGCCATCTTTTTGAATTTTTGCTACAACTTCACTTATTTTAGCATCAATATCCTCGTGTTTAGAAATGGCAGGAAAACCAACTCCAATGGTAAAAAGTCCCACTTCTTTAAAATTTGTGGCATTTGCATAAGCGTAAATCCCCATACGAGTGTCTACAAAAGTTTTACTTAAAATCGCTGAAGGTCCTGAACCTATTATTTCGCCTAAAATATTTAAGGCAGGAAGATCTTCGTGCAAAGCTCCGGGAATTTTATAGGCTTTGTTTACAACGCCCAACTCTCCAGGTTTTTTTATTACAATTTTACGAGGTCCGTATTGTTGTGGTTCTTCGGTATAAGGTTGTGGCATTACATTTGGCGCTTTGGTAATTTTACCGAAATACTGCTCGATTAGTTCGAATACATTTTCTTTTTTGAAATCTCCAATAATAGTCAAAGTTGCATTATCTGGCCAATAATAAGTATTATAAAAATTACGCAATACTTCGATTGGTGCTTTTTCAATATCCGATTTCCAGCCAATTGTCGAATGATGATAAGGATGTGCAATATATGCCGAAGCCCATATTTCTTTATCTAATAAACTATTTGGATTGTTTTCTCCACGTTCGAATTCATTACGAACTACGGTCATTTCGGCTTCTTTATCTTCTTTTAATAATAAAGAATTTCTCATTCTGTCCGCCTCGATCTGAAGTGCCAATGCAATTTTATCACTTGGCAGGGTTTCGAAGTAATTCGTACGATCGTACCAGGTTGTAGCGTTTAATTGCGCTCCTGTATTTTGAAGTACATCTGTAATCGTATTTCCGTTTTTCTTGTTGAAAGCCGGCGTTCCTTTAAACATTAAATGTTCTAAAAGATGCGTTGAACCCGTATTTCCTAAAACTTCATTTTTAGAACCTACACGATACACAATTTGTACGGTTGCCACCGGCGAAGCATTGTCCTGCAAGAGCAAAACATTCATACCATTTGGCTGATACAAATACTCTTCGATTCCCCCTAATTCTTTTATTTTCTTGAAGTTAACCGATTTATTCTGCGCTGAAACAAGCGTACAGAAAGCTAGTGAGCAATAGCCCAGAAAGATGTATTTTTTCATTTGTTGTGATATTTTTTTAGTTTTCAGTATTCAGTTGCGGTATTCAGTCGCAGTTCGCAGTCTTTGAAAACTGTGACCGAGACTGAGACTAAATAGATTTACTGAAAATTTCCTTCAATTTTGATTGTAGTTCAGCTTCTCTAAGGTTTTTAGCAATGATTTTTCCATCAGGTCCAATTAAGTAATTGGTAGGGACTAATTTTACTCCGTATAAAACGGCAACATCATTTTTCCATCCTTTTAAGTCCGAAACATGCGTCCAGGTTAATCCGTCTTTTTCGATTGCTTTTTCCCAAAGTTTCTTTTTGTCATCTAGTGAAACTCCCAACACATCAAATCCTTTATCGTGATATGTTTTGTATGCCAAAACAACATTGGGATTTTCTTTACGACATGGTCCGCACCAGCTTGCCCAGAAATCTACCAAAACATACTTGCCTTTATAATCCGATAGTTTTACGATTTTTCCGTTTACATCTGTTTGAGAAAAATCTAAAGCTACAACACCGGGAGCCGTTTTATCATCAAGATCAATGGCTGCTTTTAATTGTTTTCCGTAAACTGATTTTTGAATTTCAGGAGATAAAACTCCGTAGTACTTTTTTACCTGTTCCGGTGTTCCATAAGATACAATTCGGTCACTGATTACTAAAGCTGCACCTACTTTATCTTTATTTTTAGTAATATATTTATCTGTTAAATCATCAGCGAAAGTCTGAAGATCTTTCCATTTTTTATCCATCATTGTTTGCTGTTCCGGTGTTAGTTTTACTTTTCCGTTTTGTTGTAAAGAATCAGATAATTTATAAATAGGTCCGGCAATCGCTTGTATTTTTTTGAATTCATTTTTATAATACGACTGATAAATATCGTTTTGAGTTGCTCCTGTAATTTTAGCTTTAAAAATAGAGTCTTTTTTAGCTTCAATTTTAATATCTTCGTTATCTAATAACAAAAAAGCGCCATAATCCTGCCCCTTCAGTTTTATGGTATATAGTAAGGGCTCATTTACTTTTCCTTCAAAGGTAAAAGCTCCCTCTTTTATCTGAGCAGAATCTACAATTTGTTTGTTTCCTTTTTCATCTGTATTTTCCAGATAAACGGTTCCTTTATCTAATCCGGCAATTGTACCATTGATCGTAAAACCTTCCTTTTTTGAGCAGGAAGCGAATGTGGTCATCAGCGCTAATGCGGCTAAACCTGATTTTAAGAGTATACTTTTCATGTTGTTATTTTTTTTGTTACGTATCTTTTTTAAACACCTAGAGACATAGTTATTGAAAACTTAAAATAAGGCGTTTCTTTATTTAAATTCAAATAGCTATATGGCACTTGAAATTTTTAATTCTCAATTTTTAATAAATTAAGATTTCAATAATTCTTTCAATTTTTCTTCTAATGCTTCCCCCCTTAAATTGTCGCTAATAATTACACCTTTACTATCAACTAAATAGGTGGCTGGAATGGTTTTTACATTAAATGCATTACTTACTTTATTGTCATCTAAAAGATTATGCCATTGCATATTTTCCTGCCCTAATGCTTTTTGCCAGGCTTTTTGATCTTTGTCGATTGAGATGCTTAGAATTTCAAAACCTTTGTCTGAATAAGTTGTGTAAGCTGTTTTTAGGTTTGGAATTTCTTTACGGCAAGGTGCGCACCAGCTTGCCCAAAAATCAATTAGAATGTATTTTTTGCCCGCGATAATATCTTTGACATTAAATCCTTTTCCGTCTTTATCATTCAATGTAAAATTGGAAACATTTGTACCTACCAACGATTTAGGATTTACCTCTTTGTCTACCAATTGTCCATAATAACTTTTTTGAGCCGTTTCTGAGAATTGTGCAAAAACGGTTTTTTGATCTGGTGTGAAATAACTGTATTGCGTCATCATAAAAAACGGTCCCCACCAGGTTGCTTTATGTTTGGAAATCAAATTTTCTGAACTTGATTGTACTTTTGCAAAAAAAGCTTTTTCATCTGCTTCAAATTTTTTCCATTCCGGAGTATTTCCAATAGAATCCATTTGTTTTTTGTTGCCTGTTGTTCTTGCTTTCGAATATAATTTTGAAAGCTCCTCAGTACCTTTATGATAGGCAACGTAATCGTTATTTAGTTCTTCTCTAAAAGCAGTTTCTTTTTTGAAATAATCATTTGATTTTGATCCTGTTATGATTTCATTTTTAAACTCGATTTTTTGATCTTCTTTTTTTGAAATTTCTGCTTCGGCAGTTACTTTTATTTTAGCATTTTCGACCAGAACCGGAATATATCCTTTGTTTTTTCCAAACGAAATATAAAATAAACGTGGTTCTTTTAATTTTCCTGTAAAGCTAAACTTGCCGTCTTTACTTGTTGTTTGGGCAACTGCAGCTTCTGATGAATGTGTTGCACCGGGAATTAACTCAATTGTGGTTCCGTCTTGCAGACCTTTTATACTTCCTTGAAGGGTATAGGATTGCGAAATTGCTTTTTTAGCCTGTGCCTGATTGGTATACGAAACCAGCGACAAACCCAGACATAATCCGAATATTTTATATTTAATTGTATTCATTTTTGATTGATATTTTTAGAAAAAGCTTCCCTTTCGGAATTTCTAATCAGGAAGCTTTTGAGGTTTTATTTGGCTACGTTTTGAGTTATCGTTCCGTTTCCTGGGTTTTTAGTAGCGCCCTGAGGAAATGGCATTGTCCATAAATGAGACGTTGATGATAAAGTATACGTTGTTCCCGCATCTACTTTTGAGAAACTTACTTTATAAATACCTTCGGCATTTAAACGGCGCGCATCTGCAAAAGGAATTAATGTCAGGATAAGCTCATTATTTTTAGTTTTAAAAATAGCATTCAAAGCAGTCGTTTTATCTGCAGTTACAATATCCTGATACGATGATGGCTCAATACGAGTTTTACGTACTGTATTTAATGCAGTCAGGGCATCGCTTATTTGTCCTGCACGAGCCAAACATTCTGCTTTAATCAAATAAACTTCAACAGTTGTAATTCCACCGTAATTAAACATACCAGACAAGGTTCTTCTGTAGTACGTTTCAATACCAACCGTTCTGATTTTCCAACGTGATTTAAAACGAACATCTCCAACTTCAAAACGCTGTGCACGCTCTACCGGAATACTAAATTCTGTAGATAAATAAGTTGTAGCTCCATGACGAAAAGTATAATTCTCAACATAATCATATCCCATTGGGGATGGCGTATTAGTATAAGAATTTGGAAGGTCAATTATCGTTTTATTAGCAATATAATAAGCATTCCAATCAAATAGTTTATTGTTTTCAGCCAAAGCCAAATTTGCATATTTTAAAGCCTCGGTATAATTACTCATTTGCAAGAAAACACGTGAATAAAAAGCATACCCTGCTCCTAAATTTGGATGCAAAGCCGTTTGCGAAACTTTAGGTAAATAGGGCAAAGCTTCTTTTACATCATTCAAAATAAAATTATAGAGTTCCTGAATGGTTACTTGCTTGCTTGGTGCATTAATATCGGCGCTTGTAATTAGTGGTACTGATAACTTTGTCCCTGCTGTTGATGCATCATACGTATCTGCATAAAAATTAACCAGATTATAGTAAGACATAGCACGTAAAATTTTTGCCTCGGCCCAAACCGCTCGTTTTTGATCTTCAGTTGCTTCAGTTGTTGTTAAAGCATTTTCAATAATCAAATTGAAGGTTGAAATTCCTGAATACTGCCCGTAATACAATCTTTCGTCTGACTGTTTTAATTCGATACGGTCTGCAGTTTCATCCCACATATAATTGGCTTTAGTCAAACGCTCTGCAGCCAAAGTGGCGATATCGATAAATTTATCGTTCATCAAATTTAATGCTTGCGCAGCATCTACACTTTGGTTCGTGTATTCATCACGCATAAAAGCTTCATAATCTGCCAAAGTTGTTGGTATTTTAGATCCTTTTGGCGCGTCATCTAAATAATTCTCGCAAGATGCTAAAACCAATCCTAATGCTAAAATGCATAGTATGTTTATATATATATTTTTCATAGTATAGTCTTTTTAAATTAGAAATTAATGTTTACACCAAAAACTAAACTTGGAGATTGAAAGCCATTTAAAAGATATTTAGCATCTCTGCTTTTAGCTATAGTAAAAACATTTTCGGCATTCAGATTGAAACGTACATCTTGTAATTTTACTGTTTTTAGAACCGCAGAAGGCAATCTATACGCTAAAGAAACATTGCTCAATCTAATATTTGAAGCATCAAGAATATTGATATCTGCATAACGATAAATGTCACGAGAATCTGAAATATAATCTGATTCATATTCGTATACCGCACGAGGTATATTAGTAAAAGCCTCGTCACCTGGTTTTTGCCAACGGTTTACTATATTTTTATTTACAGTTGTGATATCTGTTACATAAGTACCTAATCCGCTAGAATAATTATTTTCTAACATTGGTAAAAATGTATTTCTTATTTTATGACCTAACTCATAAATAAACAATGCCGAGAGTGAGAAATTTTTATAGTATACAGCTGTATGAAACGAACCGCTGTGTGTTGGTACGGTTGAGCCATAATCCTGAATTGCATTTAAATCAGATGGATTGTAAATTGTTTTTTCGCCTTTTGCATTATAAACCTGAGGTAAACCTTTCTCATTTAAACCTGCCCATTTATAACCGTAAATAGTATTATAATCGTTACCTACTCTAGGATAAGCAGATGGATAATCTAACTGTAGGTAATATACCGGAGCTGCTACTTTTACGTAATCGACTTTGTTTTTGTTATAGGCATATAAAACCGAGGCATCCCAAGAGAAAGAAGCTGTTTTTACAATTGTTCCTCTTAAAGTAGCTTCGATACCTTTGTTGGTCATTTCTCCATTGTTTATTCTATAGGTAGAATAACCAAATCCTTCTGTTGGAACTCCGTTACTGCTTGCTAATAAATCCTGCCCTTTTTTGTTGTAAACATCAAAAGTTCCGCTTAATCTATTGTTGAAGAATGAAAAATCTAAACCTATATTGGTTGTTGTTGTTTTTTCCCAGGATAATTCAGGATTTGGTCTCGAATTAACATATCCCTGATTTCCTCCTACGTTTGGATTGGCATAATAGCTAGCGGTTAAATAAGGTGCAGCATCTTTGGCAACGTTTCCACCAATACCATAGGAACCACGAAGTTTAAGTGAATTTATCCAATCAACATTAAAAAACGATTCTTTGTCAATATTCCACGCTGCTCCTGTAGACCAGGTTGGTTTATTTTGATATTTATTGTCGGTACCCCAAAGGTTAGAACGATCCCAACGTAAACTTCCTGTTACTGAATATCTTTTGTCATAAGTATAACCTCCTGTTCCGTAAAAAGAAACATAACGGTTTACAAATTCACGATCTGCCGCAAAATCATTAATTCCCATTGAACCTGAAAAAACAGTTCCGTACACTTTTAACAAATCAGCCTGATTTACCGGTGCGTATGACAAAGTTTGGTCGTCCCAGCCGTAACGTGTTTTATTACTGTATTCTACTTTTGAGTGGCGAATTTCCATACCTGCAATGGCTGTTACATCATGAACATTATTAAAAGTCTTATCAAAATTTAATTGCTGACGGAAGTTGTAAGCATTCGTAAATTGATTTGATTCTTTTAAAATGTCACCATAAGGCAAATTATAAACGGCTTTGTTATTAGCAATAGTCACTAAACCATTTACTTTAGATCTAACATAAAAAGATTCTTTATCGCTTAATAAATTACCACGATCTACACCATATTCGTACTGGAACATTGCATTATACGTAAGTGCTTTATTGAATTTTACATTAAATTTTGCAAAAGTTCTATTTAAAAAGCTTTTAGTTTTATTTATATTATTACCCAATTCATCCATTGGTGTAATATCCATGTTATAAAGACCATATGTATTCATGGATTGAAGTGTAAAATTATTATATCGTGATGCTGCTGTAGAAGTAAAATTTGATCCATCATTATTTACCAATTGATTGTACATCTGAGCTTTATAACTTTTTTGAGTTAAAGCATTATATGTTTGTGTATCACTTTCGCCATAATTGATATAAGTACCTAAATCTAAAGATAACCAGCTTGTAATATCTGTTGAATTTTTTAAATTGATTCCAACAGATTGGTTATCAGAATAACGGTCTTCAAATTTATTTCCTTTATAAGTTAACGATGCATTAAACGTATTTGATTCAGTTGCTTTGCCTAAACTTACGTTGTGCTGAATAAAGTATTGATCACGTTTTGCATATTTCGCGATATCATCATAATATCTGTATCCTTGCGAACCCAATTGATTTAAACGATTATTCATATCAGTTTGAGAAATATTTCCTGCATAACCATTTAACAGCGTTTGCATTCCCTGACTTGTAAATACTGCATTGCTTAACAAAGATTTTGCATAAGTACTTGCATTTGCACCTTTTAAACTTGGGTTTGCATCTGCCCAACCTCTTTCCAGACCAATAATATCACCTGCATCTGTAAGATTTCCGGTATAATTTCTATAGGGAGTCACTGTTAAATTGCTTGAAAACGAAATATTTGTTTTTCCTGCTTTGGCCTTTTTAGTTGTAATTACAACAACACCATTTGCTGCACGCGCACCATAAATAGAAGACGCTGCTGCATCTTTCAAAACTGTAATCGTTTCAATATCTTCTAAGTTTAAGTTGGGAAGATTTTCCGATAAGCGAAAATTTTCATCATACTTTGTGTTCTCTATCGGGAAACCGTCTATTACATATAATGGAGTTGTTAAACCATTCATAGAAGTTGTACCACGAATTTTTCCATTCTGGTAACCTACAATACGTCCTTCTAATATTTTATCTAAACTGCTTAAACGCTGCTCGGCAAAATCTTTTGCTTTTAAATTTGAGAATGATCCCGTTGCTTTTTCAGCCGAAATATTCTGATAACCTGTAGTTAATACTATTTCTCCTAATTGAAGTGTTTCTTCCTTAAGAACCACATTGATTACAGCTCTGCCGGCTACTTTTATTTCTTGTCTTACATATCCTAAATAAGCAAAGGCTAAAGTTGTTTCGCTCCCAACGGCAATAATCTGATAGTCACCATTAAAATCTGTCTGAACACCATTTCCCGAGCCATTATCAGAAATTGCTGCTCCCACTAGAGGATTTCCTTTTTCATCCGTTACTTTACCTTTTACAATAAAATCTGCAACTGGTTTTTCAGCAACAGCCTGTAGCGTTTCTGATGTTTTTTTAGGCGTTAGAATAATATGAGATCCTGAAATTTTATAATCAGTTCCCGTATTTTTAAAAATCTTATTTAGAATCGTTTCTATAGAAACATCATTCAGCCTAATGTCTATTTTTCGATCTAAATCTACTGATCTTACATTATAAACAAATCTATAATCTGTAGTATATTCAAGTTTCTCAATGACTTTCCCAACGGTCATGTCGCTGGCATTCAATGACATTTTTGCTTTCTGAGAATACGAAACTCCCGCCTGCATAACTGTCAGTGTGGTAAATAAAAATAGTGTAGTCAATTTCATCTTCAAATCAAATTTCAAAAAAGGCTTGTCGAACCTGATTTTGTTCAATAGTTTTTTCATACTTTTAAATGTTTTTAATTGTGGTTGGTTAGTGTACTGATCGCATTTTATTATACCGGGAAATGTTGGCGCATTTTCCGGTTTTTTTCTAAATAACGATCCTTGTTTTCTGGATGTTTTTGTTACATAGGCGGTTTTTATTTTAGATTCCTGCTTCTATTCTCTTTATTCTATTCTCTTAACTCTATTCTCTTAACACCTCTCTACTTAATAGTAATCTGATCTTCATTTATCTTATAATCAATAGCATAACTATCGCTGAAATATTTTAGAACGACTTCGATAGGTTCATTGTCAAAACGGGCGTTAAAAATTTCTTTGCCCAGTGTTTTATTTTTATTGATAAAAGTGACATTGTAACGACGTTCGAGTGTTTTGATAATCGCATCAAAAGATGCATTTTTAAATACTAAGCTTCCTTTTACCCAAGCTGTGTAATAATCTGTATTTACAGATTCGGTTATGATTTTTTGCTGTCCTCTGATACTCGAACCTTTTAACCCCGGAGTGAGGTAAAACTGATTGTCTGTTGTTTTTTTATCTTTATAAAGCGACACTTTCCCCTCTACCAAAACAACATTAGTGCTTGCATCTTCTACATACGAGTTCACATTAAACTTAGTTCCCAGAACTTCTACATTCACTTTTGGTGCATTTACTGTAAACGGATGTGCTTTATCTTTTGATACTTCAAAAAAAGCTTCGCCGGTGAGATACACCTGACGACTTTGATTTTTTACGAACTGAACAGGATATCGTAATGATGTTCCTGCATTTAAATACACAACTGTACCATCTGATAATTGAACTTCGAACTTTTTACCGTAGGGGATTTTCAAAGTATTGTAAACCAATTTTTTATTTGAATTTGAATCCGTATTGAAATACACCAATCTGTTTTTCTCCTGTTTTCCAATTACTTTTCCGTCTTTGTCTATTACATCACGTGTTTCAGAAGTATCTATTGTTTCTGCCGATTCATTACCTGACTGTAAAACAATATCATCTTGTCTGGGAACAATCACATTTTGGTTAGCATGAAATAAATTTGAATTTTGATAAAAATAAAATCCTCCTAAAGCCAAAATCAAAATTGCCGCATATTTGTAATACGATGAAAATCTTTTTTTCTGAAAAACGTTATTTTCTTTTCGGATTGTTTCTATTAGTTGTTTTTTAACTTCGGTTGAATCAAAAGTGTACATTGCAGCATCAATTGCGTAATTTGTTTTTACAAATTCCTTAAATACAATTTGATTCTCCTCTTCTTTAAGCCACTCAGTTAAGGTCTCAATTTCGTCCTTACTTGCCTGATTTGTGATAAACTTAACAATTAATCGGTCTGACTTTTTCACTGTCATTTTACTTGTTTTTAATATTATTACGAAGCTAAAAAACAAAACCCTAACAATTTGATAAAGTTTTTTTCATTTTGATGAATTTTTTATTTTTCACAAGTCTTTTTCTTTCAATAACTATACTAATTTCATAGAACTAGAATAGTAAATGTTTTTATCTTTGCCTTTTTGCTTCTTTTTATTTGTAATAATTTTCAAATAGAAAAGGATAAAAAAGCTCTATTTGGCGAAATAAAGCGTGTATTTAGACCTTAAAAACTATTAATTTATATATTTGTTTCTATGAAGATTGATGATTATAAAGATAATGCCAAATTAATTGAGTCTCTTAGTAAAGGAGATGAAAGCGCATATAACTATCTTATCGATACTTATCATCATAAACTTTGTGTGTATGCCAATAGTCTGGTAAAAAACATTTATAGTGCCGAAGATATCGTGCAGAATGTTTTTATTAAAGTTTGGGAACAGCGCACAAGATTAAAACCCGATCATGCTTTAAAAAGTTTCCTTTACAAATTAGTCTACAACGAATTCATTGATTTGTATCGAAAGAATCAATCTCTGTTTTCATTAGAAAAATCATATTACGACGCTTTAAATTCGGTTATTCAGGAAGAAGATTCCGAGTCATTTCAGCGTGTTTTGAATGTGGTCAACAGAGAGATTCAAAACCTTCCGCCAAAATGCAAAGAGGTTTTTATTTTAAGTAAAAAAGAAGGCTTAACCAATATCGAAATTGCCGAACATCTTGATGTTTCAATAAAAACGGTCGAAGCCCAGATTACAAAAGCATTCTCGATTCTGCGATCTTCATTAGAAGAAAAAGTAAGAAGTGTTTTGTTTATATTATTTCGAAAAAGAAAAAAACTGAAATTAAACTAAAAAAGGATACTCTAACGAACATCCTTTTTTATTTATTTATTCTTTGTAATTAGCAGTGTTTTTTTTTTTAAAACACATAGAAACATAGGATTTTGTAACTTAAAAAAGGCGTTTCACTTTATATAAATTCACATAGCGTTGTTCAGAAAACATCTTTTTTCTATCCTCTTTTTTCTATTCTCTTTATTCTTTATAAAAAAATTTAAAATTCCAAAACAGGCTTTTTCATATCATGATACAAAAGCACTTTCCAATGTCCTTCTTTAGCTTCCTGTTCCCATTTTTTTCTTGATTCCATGGCGCGTTTACCGTTATAATCTGTCTTATAAGCTACATGCATTTTTAGATACGCTTCCTGTGGCAAATCATCCGCTCCGTAAAAGGTAATCCCGTTATTTTCCTTAATCCAGAAAACCTGGTGAAATGGCGAATGTCCTCCAGAAACTTCATAGAAAATCTCATTGGTTATTTCACCTTTATCATCCTCAAGGAATTCAACATTAGGAAACAATTTAAATTGATTGAGTATATCCAGATTATAAGAAGGATGTTGTTGGGTTAAAGCAAAATCAAGTTCTCTTTCCTGCATATAAATTATGGCGTTTGGAAAATTTTGAATAAAAGTATCTCCATCAAAATAACCAATTCCTTCGATATGATCTTTATGAAAATGCGAAATCAGAACTTTTGTAATTTGTTCCGGTAGTATATTGTGAGTTTGCAGCAAATGATGAATAAAAGGCTTTCCGTTTTTGTTGAATGCCAAACCTAAATCCAGTAGTATATAATCATGTTGAGTAATGATCAAAAAAGGCTGAATGGCCATTTTAAGTCCTGAATCTAAAGGAAATTCATTGATGAGTTTAAATTCTTTCTCACTGTTTACAACATAATTTCCTTCCTGTAGTGGTATTATTTTCATTTTACTTGTTCATTATTTCTACAAAGGTCTAAAGAATTTCTATATTTGTAAAACCTTATTTTTCGATAGAATCAATCGATAAAACCGATTTAAAACATGGAACTCAGACAACTTAAATATTTCCTTAAAGCCAAAGAATTACTCAACTTTACCGAGGCTGCAATTGCTTTAAACATTAGCCAGAGTACTTTATCGCAACAGATCAAACAACTCGAAGATGAATTGCAAATTTCGCTTTTTAACCGAATTGGCAAGCGAATTACCTTAACTGAAGCTGGAGAATTATTCTCCGGTTTTGCCTTGCAAAGTATTAGTAAAGCCAATGAAGGGTTTGCATTATTAAAAGACTTAAACAATCTGAATACCGGAAAAATTGCTATTGGCGTTACTTATGCTTTACGCGATATACTAACCCAAACAGTCATTGAATTCGCCAATCAGTATCCTGAAATAGAGTTCAAAATTGTTTTTGGAACTTCGAAGGAACTGATCGAAAAACTGAACCATTTTGAATTGGATGTCATTCTAACTTTCGAAGAAATCATCACCGAAAATCATTTTAAATACCAGGCACTTTTTACCTCGCCCATGACTTTGGTTACTTCGACAGAATCGGCTTTAAAAAATAAAATGTCAATTTCATTAAAAGAAATAAGCCGGCTTTCTCTTGCACTTCCTTCAAAAGGATACAGCACAACACAGTTTATTAGTGAAGCTTTTGATAAAAATAAGTTACACCCAAAAGTGGCGATCGAAATCAATGATATTCCCACCTTATTAGAACTTGTAAAAAGTGGAAAATGGTATACCATCCTTACTCAGGCGACTATCAAAAACGAAAAAGGAATTTCGTGTATTCCAATTGAAGGAAAAAATATGACGCGAACGGCTATGATTATTTCGATAAAAGAAGTTTATGAAAAGAAAGCGGTGAAGATGTTTCTGGATATTTTGAAATCACTGGTTTAAAAAAAAAGCCTTTCAAACAATTGTTTCAAAGGCTTTTTTACTAACAATAATTAACTAATAATTACGGTTTAAGTTCAGTAAACTTCGAATCTAATTCGAAAGATTTCTTCACTTTTTCTACTGTAATTTCTTTTGCTACTGAAAATTCAGCTGATTTTTTAATGTCTAAAGACGATGCGCCAACCAACACTTTATAGGTTCCTGCTTCTGCAATCCAGGCACTTTTATTTTCTAAAAATGAAGCTAAATCTTTAGAAGATAAAGTCAGTTGCAGCGTTTGGCTTTCTCCCGGTTTTAGATCTTTTGTTTTTGCAAATGCTTTTAATTCTTCTCTTGGTTTATCAATCGATTTTGATGGCGCTGCTACATAAAGCTGAACCACTTCTTTTCCCGCCACTTTTCCTGTATTTTTTACGGTTACTGAAACTGTCAATTTATCCTTGAAAGTTGGAGAAGTTAATTTTACATCGGTATAATCAAATGAAGTATACGACGATCCAAAACCAAATTCGTAAGAAGGTTTTACATTGAATGTATTAAAATAACGGTATCCTACATAAACGCCTTCTTCATAGGTTACTTCTTTAGGATTATTTACAGGAATTCCCGGGAAGTTCTTCGCTGAGGGTGTATCTGAATATTTCACAGGGAAAGTCATCGTCAGTTTCCCTGATGGATTTATTTTTCCCGAAACAACATCTGCAACAGAATGTCCGCCTTCCTGACCCGGTTGCCAGGCCAATAAAATAGCATCAACTTTGTCTTTCCAGGACGCTGTTTCGATAACGCCGCCAATATTTAAAATAACCACTACTTTTTTCCCTTTTGCATGAAAAGCTTTTGAAATTTTGTCTAACATTTCAATCTCTTCATTTGCCATATTAAAATCATTATCGACAACTCTGTCCCCACCTTCTCCAGAATTTCTCCCTAAGGTCACAAACGCGATTTCAGAACTTGCTGCTTTTTTAGCGATAAAACCATCGTCCATTTTCATCTCAGAAAGTCTTTCCGGCAAAGCCAAAATCCCTCTTGCTTTTCTTCTTTCTTTTTCGGCTACCACTTCTTTTTCGGCGTGAGGTGTATACAAATCAGCCAGTTCTTTGTCTAATTTGTAACCTGCTGCTGTCAATCCTTCTAAAAGAGAAACAGTATGTTTGTTATTTACGCTTCCGCTTCCTGTTCCGCCAGTAATCCAGGCATATGAAGTAACACCAAATACCGAAACTTCTTTTTGCTTGTCAGCAAATGGCAATGTATTATTGGTGTTTTTAAGCAACACCATACCTTCTGCTGCTGCATTTCTGGTTACTTGAGCATTTGTAGCTAAATTAGGTTTATCGCTGTATTTGTATTTTGCGAAAGTAGGCGTACGAAAGATATATTCTAAAATTCTTTTTGCATTGGTATTGGCTACTTCCTGAGATAATTTACCGGAGTTTAAAGCTTCTAATAATGCCTTTTTCTGAACCGGAATTCCCGGCATCAAAAGATCGTTTCCAGCGATCATTTGTTGTACCACATCAGAGTTTGAACCTTTTTGTATCGACTCAAAACCCGGAAAACCTCCAAACCAGTCGGTCATTACAATTCCTTTAAAACCCCATTCGTTTCTCAAAACCTGAGTCAGTAGATCTTTGCGATCAGAAGTATAAGTGCCATTTAGTTTGTTGTAGGACGACATTACGGTCCAGGGCTGAGCTTCTTTTACCGTGATTTCAAAACCTTTTAAATAGATTTCTCTAATGGCTCTTTCAGAAACGTGGGCATTAATTGTCAAACGATTGGTTTCTTCATTATTTACTGCAAAGTGCTTGATAGAAGTTCCTACACCCTGAGACTGAATCCCGTTAACAATTGCGGCAGCTGTTTTTCCAGAAACCAACGGATCTTCAGAATAATATTCAAAATTTCTTCCGTTCAATGGGTTTCTCTGAATGTTCAGGGCCGGTGCCAGTAAAACATCTACCCCATATTCTTTTACTTCATTCCCCATTGCTTTTCCAACCTCTTCTAAAAGTGCTTTATTCCAGGTTGAAGCTAAAGCTGTACCTACCGGAAATGCCGTAGCATAGTAGGTCTTTGAGTCATTTTCTCTTGTTGATGCAATTCTTAAACCGGCAGGACCATCGGCTACAACAGTTGCAGGAATCCCAAATCGCTCAAAAGCGGCAGTTCCTCCAGCGGCTCCCGGAACAAGACCTTGTTTAGAATCTCCTACAGGACCTGTAAGTACTTCGATTCCAGGCATTCCGGTTCCTATTAGAAGATCCACTTTTTCGGCATTGGTCATTTGTTTGATGATGGCATCAATTCTTTGATCAACAGAAAGGCGGGTATCCTCCCAAACATCTAATTTTCCATTTCTGTTTAAATCGAAAAATTTAAATCCTTTAACAGTAAGAACCGGTGGATTTGTTTCATCATTAGGAATGCTATTCCAGGATAAATTCGAAAGTACTAAAGCCGTCAACAGCGTTATTTTTCCTGTTTTTATAAGTGTATGTTTCATAATATTGATAGTTTAAATAGTCTCTTATTAATTTAGAAATCCTTGCAATGTCAACCATTCTTCAAAACGGGTTTCCCAGGAATCTACAGGTAAATTTTGTTTTCCTGTGCCGAAACCATGTCCGCCTTTTGAGTACATGTGAAGCTCGACACTTTGTCCTGCTTCTAACCATTTATTGTACATCTGAATACTTCTTGGTGCCAGTTTTAACTGATCATCGCTGGCTGCACATAAAAACATTGGAATCTTTTTCTCCGGCGTTGCAACCGTTAAAAGTTCCGGTCTTGGACCTCCGTAAATATTGGCTACAAAATCAGGTAATTGATCTGCTGTATTTTCCAGAACTGTTTCCATCGCAACTGTACTTCCTGCCGAAAACCCAATAATTCCCACTTTTTTTGTGTCGATTACGTATTTTAAAGCATTGTCACGAACATATTTTAAAGCATTTTTTCCGTCTTGTGCCGCTAATTTTATAGTCGCCAGAGAGTTTTTTTCGAAAGCAGCCCTGTCTTTCAGTTTCTCCATCATTTCTCTCGCCGGATCATTACTTTCAGTCTTATTCAAACGGTATTTTAAAACAAAAGCTGTGATTCCTTTTTTACTTAAGATTTCAGCCAGTTCTTTTCCTTCTCTGTTAATCGATAAACTTTGAAAACCTCCGCCCGGAGCGATTACAATTGCCGTTCCTGTATTTTTTACTCCTTTTGGAACTTGATACACTAATAATGAAGGATCTGTTACATTGTAAACTACTTCAGTTTTAAAAAGATCCGAATACATTTGGGCTTCTTTTTGTGTCCATTTTTCAGATCCCGGTGCTTTTCCGGCGTATAGTTTTACTGTTTCCTGCGCTTTTGCAGTTGTTGATACAAGCATTAGAAAAGCAAATAAAAGTGTGATTTTATTTTTCATATGATTTGTGGTATTTCATTTAATTAATGGTTTAATTTAATCTCGCAAAGTCGCGAAGTTTTTTTTTAAGTTTTTTTTATTTCACGCAGATTTTAAACGATTTAAGCTGACAAGCACAGATTGTTTATTTTCAAATTTAAATCTGCAGAATCTGAGCGAAACAATTTTTATTTTCTTCTTTTTTTAATCTTTAACATTAAATAAAATCTTTGCGACTCTACGACTTTGCGAGATTAAACCTCAATCCTAGTGAGAAAAAAACTTTGCAACTTTGCGAGATTAAACTATTCTTTCGTATAAGTTTCCGTTCTGGCATCTTTAATAACACCTTTCCAATTCAACCCAAAGGCAAAATCGTAAACATTTCCTTCGCTGTCTTTATGTGAAACCATATCAAAAGGAACATCTTCGAATTGTTTTTCGACCGTTTCCATATTTGCCGGCATTTGCACCGGTAACAATCCTGATGGTTCTCTTTTTCCGGAAATGATATCTAAAACCGCTTGTGTAGAAACTCCGAAATTCAATACAATTCCGTCAACTTGATTTTCAAATTCATTAAAAATCATAGGTTTAGATGCTGTTACCGATACAATAACCGGTTTTCCGTTCATCATATCTCTGGTATCGAGAATTGTTCTCAAATCCATTGTGTTGGTAACGGTAACGGTTTTGTTTTTATAGGTTCTGTCTGTAATGGTTGGGTCGATAACCTGATCTCCGGCAGCGATACTTTTTGCTCTTGCATCGGTTGCTGTGTAGGTTCCGTACTGAAGCGAAATTGGCACATAACCATTGCTTCCGTTTGTTCTGTCTTTTAAATCATAACCACCTTCTAAACTCTGCGGACTCGTAACAAAAACAATAGCAAAATCGGCTTTTGATGGATCTTCGGTTACATTGTAATACTTCTTAACCAAATCTAAATTTACAGGATAATCTAATTTTGGCTGACTCGCAACGCCCCACCAGTCTTTGGTTGAAGCGGTATAAATCTTCGGAATAAAAACGGTTTTCTTTTCTTTTAATGGAAGAACCGAAGCTTTGTTTTTTAACATTACAACCGATTTTAACTGAGCCTCATAACCCGCTTTCATAAACTCAGGATTTCCAACAATTGCTTTTGTCTCAGCAACATTCAAATACGGATTTTCAAAAAGTCCAACCCTGAAAATATTCTTTAATAATCGAACAGCAGATCTTTCAAAACGAGCCCTCATAAAAGGTTCTGCAAATTCTTTGATTCCCATTTGGTACGCTTCCAAGACTGGCTTTTTATCGTTGTTTCCTCCAAACTGATCTACTCCGGCAACAATAGCTTTATAGTGTCTTTCTACAATCGAAAGATTTTCAACTCCCCAAGGTTTTCCTGCAAAAAGATTGGGTGTTTTTCCCTCATCACCAGTTACCAGCCAATCTGTACAAACTACTCCGTCGTAACCATATTTATCTCTTAATAAATCGGTAATGATATATTTGCTGTAACCGTTGGCTACATTTTCATTGTATTTTTTATCCTGATCAAAAGTGATTGTATAATAGGGCATAACTGCCGAGGCTTTGCTTGTTTTTCCTTTTAGTTTGAAAGCTCCATTTACAAAAGGATCAATATGTTGCTGCAAATTGTTTCCCGGATAAACGGCAAATTTTCCGTAAGCCCAATGTCCGTCGCGACCACCTTCTTCAGCTCCTCCGCTAGGCCAGTGTTTTACCATGGCGTTCACGCTTTTGTAACCCCAACTATCTTTAATTTCGTCCTTTCCGTACGAAGTTTGAAAACCGTCAATATAAGCACGTCCCATATCTCTGGTTAAAGCCGGGCTTTCGCCGAAGGTCATCGAAATCCTGTACCATCTTGGCTCAGATCCTAAATCTATTTGCGGTGATAAAGCCGTTGCAATTCCCAAAGCACGATATTCTTTAGCCGCAATTTGCCCAAACTGTTCTACAATTTTTGGATCAAAAGTCGATGCCATTCCTAAACCATCAGGCCACATCGAGATTTCTCCTCCTGCTCCACCATTAAATTCAGATGTTACGTTTGCGGTATGACGCGGATCTGTACTCGTATTACTCGGAATTCCTAAACCAATTCCTTCTACAAACGCCTGCATATTATTATTCCATATAGCAGCCGTTTCGGGACTTTGCACACTTGTAATCAAAACATGACGAAGATTATCTTCTTTCAAAAATGCTTTTTGCTGATCGGTCAAATCTGAAGCTTTGGCATTACTTTCCGGGAAAACTTTTCCGTTATAGGTTCCGGCATTATAACCTGAAACTCCTGCCGGTAAAGCCTGATGACGACTGTACAACATTAATCCGGCAATTTGTTCTACAGTCATTTTTGAAGCTAAATCTTTGGCTCTTTCATCTGCCGAAAGGCGCCAATCTTCATACTTATCCAGTTTTCCGTTTTTATTTAAATCTTTAAATTTCTTGCCGCTAACGGTTATAATTTTGATGCCTGATTCGGGAGAATATCCCAAATCAGCACCTTTATTATTTTTTACAATCGTAAAATTTTCTTGCTGCGCGTGTGTTGTTGCGCTAATCAAAAAAGCGAATCCGGCTGTTATTATTATTTTTTTCATGATACGAATTTTAGAATCTGAAATTAAGAGAAGCTTCTAAAGTAAACGGACGAATGTAAGATCCTACCAAAAGCTGATCGTAATAAGCAGAGGCATCTGTAATTAATTCAGCGCCACTGATGGCTCCTTTTGCACCGGTTTGGTTTAAGAAGTTTACAGCTGTTAAACCAATATCAAAATGATCGTTGATTTTGTAATTTACTCCACCAAAGGTTTCCCATCTTGGGGCAAAGAATAGCGCATTGGTAAGATTTGCATATTGCTTGCTGAAATAACGGAAACTTGCCCAAACCTTGAAATCTTTGTAGGTATAACTTGGATCAATTTCCATCAATACTTTAGAAATTTCCAATACGTTTTTATCGTTATACGAATAGTTGTTTCCAAAAGCAGAGAAATCATAATTTTTATAAACCGGATCCTGAAAAGTAATCAGATAATGAAGATTAAATCCTTTAAACGGAGATGCTACAATATCAGTTGTCCAGCCTAAAGTCTGAATGTCGTAAAAAACGGTTGCTACCTCTGACTTACTTCCGTCTGCAGGATTCACTAAATTCAGTCTTGCCTGATAATTATTTCTGGTCAAGTAAGTAGCCTGAGAAACTACACTAAATTTATCCTGATTATAGTACAATCCAAAAGCAGCTAAAGGACTTTTGGTTTTAGCCAAATTGGGCGCCACAGATCCTGAATAACTCTCTAGTTGTCCATTTTTTTCGGTATAGGTGAAATCTGCTAAAATTCCGGCACTTTTTGTTACTTTATAAACAGCATTGATCGAACCTCCTAAATGAAACCAGTTGTTATCAAAATACGATTTCTGACTTGGGTCAAAAACTAAATTTGGAGTTCTGGCTGTTTGGTAATAATCCCCTTTTAGTTTGTGGTATCTTAAATTTACACCATAAGCTAAAGTCAAACGATCAGAAACGGTCCAGTTATCAGAGAAATATCCTGATAATTTATTTTCGAAACCATTATGATATTCTCCACCAACATTGTAATTGTAAAATCCGTCAGCATCCGTATTTGAAGTCCCTCCCGGAGTATTACGAACCAATTTGTCGGGATTTGCACTTACAGTCTGGTTAAAGAAAGAACGGCTTGAGGTGAACTGATCAACATTATAGTAATATTCTAATAGTCCAAATCTCCATTTGTGTTTTTCAACATTTTTCTTAATTTCAAATCGGGATAAAAAACTTGTTGTTGGCGTTCCGTCAGTATACAATCCTAACATCGAATTTACATTTCCTACATAGGGCTGACCCGTAGCTTCGTATGTAAAATTATCTGTGGCTGTTCCCTGAAAGATACTTAACGGAATAGCAATTAATTGTGATGCTTTTGATGTTCTGAAACGAGTCGAGAAATTGAATTTCCAATCGTTTGCCAAATCATAATTTCCTAAGATATCAAAGGTGTGAGAAGTTGTTGCAGCATCACTTCCGCCCATATCAGCAAATTTAGTTTCGCCCGTCAGGATATCTTTGAATTTCATGATTCCGTCGTTGACGATATACGAATCGCGGCCAATTTTAAAATCATTATACTCTTCGACTTTTCCGCCTTCTTTGTATCTAAAAACGGCATAGTTTGTTAAAGAAGCTGAGTTTGCATATTTATACAAAAAGCTAATTTGCCCTTTTCCGTTATTAAATTTCTTGGTTAATCCGGCTCTGTAAATTTGAGTTCGGTCTGAATAGTTAGCAAATTTTAAATCGAAAGAATTGGGATCAAAATTTGCATAAGCCCCCATCGTATACGACCAGCCTTTTGCCAATGGTCCGGAAACATTAAGATCTCCTTTCATCCATCCAAAGCTTGACCCTGAAAAATTACCAACAATTTCTAATTTGTCAGTTCCAACTTTAGTGTATGAATTTACCGCAAAACCTAAATCTCCAGTTGTAATAGCAGCTTCTCCTATTTTGAGTAAACCTGTGCGACCTAAACTCTTGCTTTGTCTCCAGGTTCTGTTGGGCAATTCTGGCCAAAAATAATACACAACCGGTAAATCATTTTCCTGAATCGTGATTCCGCCAACAGTCGATGGTAATCCAATATTTACATCACGCGGACCTGAGTTATTAGCCGCATTAAGCATTACGTTTCTATTTTTTTCTTCTTTGGTATCTGTCTCTACGATTTTGGTGATCGTTTTAATAGAATCTGCTGCTTTTTTCTGTTTTTCATCTTTTTGTGAATAGGCATCCAAAGTTGGAAAAACAGCCATACAGATTACTGAGATTAGCATTTTTTTCATAAGTGGTAGTTAGTTTAAGTAAGTATAATTTCATTGCTTCATTATGAAGCAATATTAAAAACAAATTCTCATATCAACAAATAAATACCACCATAATTTTCATAATCGCATTATATTTACCTAATAAATCCCATAAAAACAATAAAGAAGACATATCATTGCGTTCTTTTAAAACCTAAAAAAAATAGCTACCACGTTTGCGTAAAGTATTGAAATCATTGGTTAAAGTCATGGTGACCTTAAATTGGTCCCAATAAAAAAATGAGTCAGGAATTTATTTTTTTTTAATCAATTTATTTTCAGTTGTTGGCAAAAAAATGTCAGAAAAAATTGAAACGATTTGACTTGTACCTTTTAAAAAGATTAAATTTGGAGTTAATTACAACCTTATGGAATTAAAAAAGATACTAGAAAAACAATCTGAGGAGTCGTTTAAAAAATATATTCCGACGCTTTCTATTGACTGTGCTATTTTTAGCTTTAACGAAAATTCGCTTCATGTTTTAACTGTAAAGATGAAAGATCAGGATTCGTGGGGACTACCTGGAGGTTATGTAAAAAAGGAAGAAAACGTTGATGATGCGGCAGTTCGCATCTTAAAAGACAGAACAGGAACAGAAAATATTTACTTACAGCAATTTTATACTTTTGGAAATCTAAAACGTTCTGAAAGTGCTTTCGAAGAACATGATGACAGCATCTGGAACAAACAGCGTTTTGTTTCAATTGGTTATTATGCTCTGGCTGAACATTCGCACGTAAAGCTAATTATTGATGAATATTCTACTGCTGTTGAATGGAAGTCTATTGATGATTTGCCTGAATTTATGATGGATCACAGGACTATACTTGATAAAGCGCTTCTTACGCTCCGCGAACAATTAAACAATCATCCTATTGGTTATAATCTTCTGGCTGAAAAATTTACCATGCCGGAATTGCAAAAATTATATGAAGCTATTTTAGGAAAAAAGCTAAACCGTGGTAATTTTTATCGAAAAATCCTTCGCTATGATATTCTTACTAAATTAGATGAATCACGTAAAGGTGGCGCACACAAAGCTCCTGATTTGTACAGTTTTGATTTAGAGAAATATAATAGTGCTTTAAAAGAAGGTTTAAAGGGAAGCTGGTAAACTTTTTAATATAGTACAGTTTAGATGATTTCTTTTTAATCGGAAGATCTACAAGCAAATTTGCTACATTTTCAATCATTAAATTTTAAATTCTTTTCCTACTCATAAATAGTTATATTTTAACAACAATTCTCCTTTTTATCTTCAAAACCATTGGTTGTATATTTTCGTATATTTTATAAAATAAAGCTCTTTAAGACTTATAAGTAGTAGCCTTAAAAGAATTTCGTACTCAAAATAGTACGTTTCGTTGATTTATAAAATGACTGATGTATTTTTACAAATTAAACAAATTTTGTAGTAAATAATTAACAAAATAACATTTCGACTAAATATTTTCAGTGATAATAGTGCATATATTCAAAAAAGTAATAATATTGTCCAAGTTAACAAATTATTATCTAAATGTCTTTAAATTCCAATTCCGACCAAAGCAAGCTCCTTTACGAGTTATCGCAAGGGAGCGAACTGGCGTTTACAAAATTGTATAATGAATACAAAAATGTTGTTTTTTCTACTGCTTTAAAAATAACAAAATCCAGAATTTTAGCCGAAGAAGTGGTTCAGGATGTCTTTTTGAAAATCTGGCAAAATCACGAAAATCTGGCTGAAATTACCAATATCGAAAACTATCTTTTTATTATTTCCCGCAACCATATTTTTGATATGATCAAGAAGATTGCAAGAGATACATCTATAGTTGTGGATTCAAACTATAAAAGTACATCGACCAATGATACTGAAGATGCCATAAAAGACGATCAGTACAATATTATCTTAAATCAAATTGTCGATCAGCTTCCGCCACAGCAACAAAAAATCTATAAAATGGCAAAATGGGATGGTTTAAGCCACCAGAAAATTGGTGAAGATTTAGGCATCTCTACAGAAACGGTAAAAAAACATATGGCTCAGGCTCTGAAATTTGTTCGCACAAAGATTTCACCCTACATGAATATGTTCATGACCTTGTTTTTATTTTTTAAAATGTAAACTTTCAGCCACGGCTAAAAGGCGTTTTATATTATTTTACATTTTTTTTACATTTTTTTCACTTTCGACTACTCCTTCCCTGTTTTTCAATCGTCTTTATAATAAAGATCATTATTTGACATAGGATTCTCTCCTGTTTTAACAAGATCATTGCATTAAAACAAAAAACACCCCGATTTACTATAAACGATTATTAACTCACAATCAAAACGCAAATGCAACAAAAAGTATTTGAAGAATTATTCGAAAACTACCTGCAGAATAATTTATCTGAGGCAGAACAACAAAAACTGATGGAGATTATCCAGTCGGGCACGCATGATGATTTTATAAAAGAAAAGATTCAGTCGCTGATGAAGGAAAATCAGAATATTGAAATACTGGATAAACAAAAAAGTGATGATATACTTAGCTTTATTCTTTCACAATCATCGGCTCCAAAAGTTATTTCGATTCATGATAATAAAAGATCCTATAGAAAAATTGGAAGAACGCTGGTTGCCATTGCCGCAGCGATTACCATTTTGTTTGCTTTAAGAACTGTTTTTGTTGCTGAAAATGTACCCAATGTCATAAAAACAAAAGAAGAAAATGTAGAGAAAGAGAGCTCGATTCTGGCATTTAATGGAAAACAGCTAATTCGCTTACCTGACGGAAGTACGATTATCCTAAACGATAAAAGCAGTATCACGTATGACCAAAATGATTTTGACAAACAAACCAGAGAAGTTACACTATCCGGAGAAGCTTATTTTGATATTAAAAGAAATGAGAAAAAACCATTTATCGTACATACGGGAAAAGTAAGTACGAAAGTTTTGGGAACTGCCTTTAATATCAATGCTTACGACACATCTGATAATATAGAAGTTACAGTGGAACGTGGTAAGGTACAAGTGGGAGATGTAAAGAAAACATACGGTATAATCACGCCTAACCAGCAAATAAAGGTAAACAAAAATACCTTAGACTTTGAGCAAAACAATATTAAAATCGAAACTGCAATCGCCTGGAAAAGTAATTACCTGATTCTGGATGATATCAATATGGAAGAGGCGGTTGCGCTAATTTCCCAAAAATATAAAGTCTCGATTGTATTAGAAAATGAAAACATTAAAAAATGCAGAATTACTGCCAGTTTCTTAAATGAAGAAGATTTAGATCATGTTCTAAAAGTAGTGTGCAGTGTGATCGAAACTACTTATCATTATAACCAAAATAACACCATTGTCCTGGAAGGAAAAGGCTGTGAATAGAACCAATAACGGAGTATTAACCTTTTAAAAACGATATAAAAAACTAGCCAAAACTAAAATAAAAAAGCCATCTAGCTCCTACACCAGATGGCCGCGATTCTTAATAATTAATTCCAGTAACCATTAAAAAACATGCAAATTTATGAAATTACGCTGTAAAACAACCATGTTTGACAGGGAAAAGACATCTACGTCTTTTTTTAACCTGTCAAAAAAAACCATTATGATCATGCGAATCAGTTTATTCCACATTTTCTTACTGACCTGCGGCACGCACATGGTCTTCGCCAATGAAATGAGCGGTCAGAATCTGGAAGCGATATCTGTAGATATTGAACTTCATAATCAGGATATTAAAACCCTTTTTAAAACGATTGAAAATAAGACAGGATTACTATTTGCTTACCAGCCACAGATCATAAAAGATTTCCCTAAAGTAAGTACTCCAAAAGGGCGCCGTAGTGTAAGCGATATTTTAAATAGTGTACTTCAGGGCAGCAATTTGGTTTACAAACAAGTAGACAAAAATGTAGTGATTTACAAAAAAGAAAAATCTAAAACTGAAGCTGATACAGAAACTAGTGCTTCTAAAAAAGAAAAAATTGAAGATGCCGATTATATGCTGACAGGAAAAATTCTTGATGAAAACGGTCAGCCGCTGCCAGGTGTTACTATTTCGCTTTTAGGAGGTAACAGACAAGGTGTTTCTGATTTCGACGGACAGTTTTATGTTCAGCTTCCGTCAGGAAAACATACCCTTAGAATATCTTATTTAGGCTATAAAACACAAGATATTACGGTTGAAAACCAAGTATCTGTTACCATCAAAATGCAGCCCGATTTGGCTAAACTAGATGAAATCGTCGTGATTGGTTACGGTACTACAACCAAAAGAACTTCGACAGGATCTGTAGTAAAAATTACGGCAGAAGATATCGAAAAACAGCCGGTAACCAATATTTTACAAACACTTCAGGGAAGAACTCCGGGTGTTTTTGTAACTCAAACATCCGGTTATGCAGGATCTGACATGAATATTAGTATTCGTGGAAGAAATTTTATTGCCGGAAACAATTTACCTCTTTATATTGTTGATGGGGTTCCTTATATTGGAGACGATATTAAGGAACAGGTTCAGGATCAAAATGTTATTAGAGGTGCCCAAAAATCGACCAGCCCTCTTAATATCATCAATCCAAATGATATAGAAAGCATCGAGATCTTAAAAGATGCAGATGCAACGGCAATTTACGGTTCAAGAGGAGCCAATGGTGTGGTATTGATTACGACCAAAAAAGGAAAATCAGGAAAAACAGAATTTACGGTAACTACCAATTCAGGAGTTTCTGAAGTAGCCCATATGGCAAAAACATTAGGAACGCCTGCTTATTTAAACATG
The DNA here is from genome assembly GCF_009664855.1 of Flavobacterium sp. SLB02. Classification (GTDB taxonomy): domain Bacteria; phylum Bacteroidota; class Bacteroidia; order Flavobacteriales; family Flavobacteriaceae; genus Flavobacterium. Next base: position 1,558,815 of record NZ_CP045928.1, on the reverse strand, counting down.
CTGCAAACGGCACTAACCAATAACGGTGATGTTGCAGATGTTGATAGTAACGGTATTGCTATTACTGACTGGGACCCGAATGCGCAAACAAACTGGCAGAAAAAATTAATAGGCGGAACAGCTAATTTCAATAACTATTCTGCGTCATTAAGAGGCGGAAATGACACCACAAATTTCCTTTTAAGTGGTACTTATCATAAGGAAACTACTGTTGTACCGGGAAATTTTAGCTATGACAAATTCTCTACCAACTTTAATATCAATCACAGTACACTTGATAATAAATTAAAAGTTGGGGCTTCTGTAATTTTCGCAACAGATAATAATAAACTGCCCTTTTTTGATATCACAACTTATGCTGTAGGCACTGCTCCTAACCGTCCGTTGTACAATGCAGATGGCAGTTATTACTGGTCTCCGGATTATTTTAGCGATATTAATCCGCTTGCTGCTTTAGAGAAAAGAGTAGACGATAAAGGAACTAACTTAATTACAAGTTTAAGCCTTCAGTATGAAATTGCAAAAGGATTTTCTTTTAAAACAGATCTTGGATACGGAAGAGCGCAAATGCAGACCAAACAATTCATGCCGGCATCAGCAAGTAATCATGTTTATGCAGAAGCCAATGGCATGGATATGAACTTTCAAAGATCGTATACTGTTTCTACCAATAATACCAATAATTTTACTGTAGAGCCACAGCTGAATTATACCACTGAATTATGGAAGGGAAACTTAACTGCATTAGTTGGAGGTTCATGGCAAAACAGGAAATCTGAAATGCCTTCTTATGTTAGTTCAAGCGGCTATAGTTCGGACAATTTAATTGGAAATCTGGGAACTGCAGAAAACGTAACGGCTACTAACGGAAGTGCAGAATATAAGTACATTTCTCTTTTTAGCAGACTTAACTATAATATTGATAATAAATACATCCTGAACATTAACTTTAGAAGAGATGGTTCATCACGTTTTGGAGCGAATAATCGTTTTGGAAACTTTGGTTCTGTGGGTGGTGCATGGGTATTTACTCAGGAAAAATTCTTAAATAATGTAAAATGGTTAAGTTTTGGAAAACTACGTTCCAGCTATGGAGAAATTGGAAGTGACGAAATTGGCGATTATCAATATGCTGAAACTTTTGACACTCGTACTTACGGCGACGGAAATGCTTCTATGGCAGCAGCCAGAATTGCAAATCCTAACATCAAATGGGGATTAACAAAGAAATTTGAAGCTGCTCTTGATTTAAGTTTCCTAAACGACCGTATTTCTTTTACCGCTGCTTATTATAAAAATACGTCAAGTAACCAATTGGTAAATTATACCCTTAGTGCGCAGGCAGGTTTTACAACCTATACAGCAAACTTACCGGCAAAAGTTGAAAATAAAGGATGGGAATTTACTCTTGCGACGACCAATATTCATACTAAAAACTTTAACTGGTCTACTTCTTTTAATATTTCGACCAATTCAAATAAGTTAGTATCATTTCCGGGTATAGAGTTCACCAGCTATTACTCTCAATATGTAGTAGGAAACCCTTTAAACAGCAGGTATTTGTATAATTATACCGGTGTAAATGCTAATGGAATTGCTCAGTTTGAAGATCTAAACGGAGACGGAAGAATCTCTTCAGGATATGCTGAAACAGGCAAAGGTGACAGAAAATACGGCGGGCCATCTTACCCTCAATATTATGGTGGGATCTCGAATACCATTACCTATAGAGCTTTTACTCTTGACTTTTTGTTTCAATTCGTCAAACAGGATGGTACTACTCTAATGTCTTCTACAGGAGCTCAGCCGGGTTATCCTTATTCAACTGCGAATTTTCAGGTAGACGAATACAATGATTATATCGCACAAGGAAATGTTTTAAGTTCAGGTTTTCAAAATAGTTTTTTTAATTATTTAGGATCCAATGCTTCTATTGTAGATGCATCGTATATAAAACTTAAAAATGTAAGCGCTTCTTACCAGATTCCTTTAGATGAGGTAACAAAGAAATATTTACAGAGTATTCGCCTTTCGGTTCAGGGACAAAACTTGGTAACATTTACAAAGTACAAAGGTCTTGATCCGGAAACACAAGGTTTGGCATTGCCTCCATTGCGTACCATCACTCTAGGAACTCAGTTTACATTTTAAATCTAAAAAATCATGAAAAATATTTCTACTAAATATACCTGTGTATTTTCGTTTTTTCTTTTATTAGGACTTACAAGTTGTGATAATGCTCTGGATGTTGATCTTCCAAGCAATCAGCTCTCATCAGAAAGTGTGTATGCTACCGAGGCAACAGCCGAAGCTGCTGTAAACGGAATCTACCAAAGCATGGTTGCCGATTTTTTTTATAACAGGGTACATGCGCTTCTTGGGCAAACAGCTGATGAATTAGTGCCAAGAACAGGTATTGCCAATGTTTACAGTTCGAATGAAATTCCGGAAACTGACGGAACTATAAACGCTAACTGGGGCGAATTGTATAAAACTATTTACAATACTAACAATGTCATCGAAGGACTTAGTAAAAGTACCTCTATTAATGCCGTAAAAAGCAAACAATGGATTGCCGAAGCTAAATTTCTAAGAGCGTATTCTTATTTCTACCTGACCAATCTTTGGGGGAGTGTGCCGCTGGTACTTACTACAAATGTAGATGTATCAGCATTGTTGCCGCAATCTTCGCAAGAGGCCGTTTATGCACAAATTTTACTGGACTTAACAGATGCTTCAAAAGATCTTCCAACAGATTATAAAAACTATGATCAGGAAAGAATCAGAGCTACAAAATGGGCGGCAGAAGCTTTATTGGCAAGGGTAAATCTTTATTTAGGAAAATGGAATGAGGCATCAACCCATGCATCTGCTGTAATTAATCAAACTGGTACTTATGGTTTAATTACCGGATTAACAGTATCTAACAGCCCTTTTATTGCAGATAATAAAGAGTCGATTCTTCAAATACCGTATTATAATGTTGATTATACTTACGAAGGATCAACTGTATTTACAACCGGGGGTACTTTATTGCTAAGAAAAGGCAATGCGCTTTTTGAAACTGGCGATGCCAGAAAAACAAACTGGACCATTGATATTACTGACAGATTGGGCGTATTTTTAGGTATTGCCCCGCATAAATACCAAAATGATTTTGGGGACTCTCCCTCAGAGCGCTCTACCCTGCTTCGATTAGCAGAACTTTACTTAATACGCGCCGAAGCCAGAGTAAAATCGAATGATATTACCGGAGCTCAACAGGATATTAACGCAATTCGAAATAGAGCTTTATTAGAGAATACTACGCTAACAGATCCAAATCAATTATTGGACTTAATTGCTCTTGAGAGACAACGCGAGTTTTTTGCCGAAAACGGACATCGCTGGCTGGATCTTAAAAGAACCGGAAAACTAGATGAAACACTCTCTGCTTTATCGGATAAAATCTGGAAATCTACGGATAATTTATATCCTATTCCAGAGCCGGCACTTCGCTCTAATCCTTTCTTAAACCAAAATTCTGGATACTAAACAAATAAAATAAACGCAAGAATGTTACTTAAAAAACATTCTTGCGATTTTTAAAAACACTATGGAAACAACAATTGTAAGAGTTGAGGACTTGTCACATCAATATAGTAAGGATTGGGCAATACAAAATATTAGTTTTGAAATTAAAACAAACAGAATTTTAGGTCTTTTAGGATCTAATGGCGCTGGAAAATCAACTACTATGAATATTCTTTGCGGGGTTTTAAACCAAACCAAAGGAAACATTTTTATTGATGGAATTAATTTAAAAGAAAACCCTGTCGAAGCCAAAAAATTAATTGGCTTCCTGCCACAAACACCGCCATTGCATTTGGATTTAACGGTAGATGAATATTTGATTCATTGTGCAGAATTAAGACATGTGAAAAAAGAAGATTTAAAGTATGCCTTAGAAAAAGCCAAAGAACAATGCGGCATTGCACATTTCAGCAACCGCTTAATCCGAAACTTATCAGGAGGTTACAGACAGCGTGTAGGTATTGCCCAGGCTATTATTCACGAACCTAAATTAGTAGTTTTAGATGAACCAACAAACGGACTTGATCCTAACCAGATTTTAGAAGTTAGAAAATTAATCAAAAAAATATCCAAAGACAAAGCTGTTATTTTCTCCTCTCACATTCTATCTGAAGTTCAGGCAACCTGCCAGGATATCAGAATGATTGAAAACGGACATATGGTTTTTTCCGATACGCTTGATGCTTTTAATAATTATATCGAAGCAGACAAATTAACGGCAAGTTTTGAAAATCCGCCGGCTCTTGAAGCATTAACAGATATTGCCGAGATAACGAATGCTGTTTTTCTGTCTCCAAAAAAAGTACAGATCACTTTTACCGGAACTCAGGAAGTCGCCGAAAAAATTATTTCGCTAAGTGTCTATAACAACTGGAAATTGAGAGAAATTCAATTTGAAAAAGTATCTCTGGACGAAATTTTCGCACAATTATCTAAAAAAGCGCCTTCTAAAAACGCTATTCTTTCTTAAAAAACAAACAAATGAAAACAATATACAGAATCGCTAAAACAGAACTCAACACGATGTTTTATTCGCCGGTTGCATGGGTCGTTTTAGTCATATTTTCCATCCAGTCCAACTGGAAATTCTTTGACTCTCTGGAACGCTTTGAAAAATCTCAGAAAATGGGCGACGGAATGGGTAATTTGTCGCAAGCTCTTTTTTCAGGATTCATGGGCTTATATACTGAAATGCAGAATTATTTATATCTATATGTTCCGCTATTAACAATGGGATTGATAAGCCGTGAAATCAACAGTGGTTCTATCAAACTTTTACTTTCCTCGCCCATTAAAATCAAAGAAATTGTACTAGGCAAATATTTAGCCATTGCCGCTTACTGTCTTTTATTTGTTGGTATATTGGGACTACAGGTCGTTATTTCTTATTTCTCTGTCGAAAATTTAGATTTAAAATTTGCTATTTCGGGACTTATTGGTTTGTATTTACTGGTTTGTACCTATGCTGCAATTGGGCTTTTTATGTCTTGTTTAACTTCTTATCAGGTTGTTGCTGCGATTAGTACATTGGTAGTTTTAGCAGGATTAAATTTTATTGGAAAATTATGGCAGGATGTCGAGTATGTAAAAGATATCACTTATTTTCTATCGATCGCCGGTCGTGCAAACGAAATGCTCGAAGGTCTAATTATCAGTAAAGATGTATTGTATTTTATACTGGTTAGCAGTCTTTTTATTGGCCTGAGTATTTATAAATTACAAACCGGAAGAGATGCACAGCCCGTTTCTAAAAGAGTTTTAAAATATACTTTACTTATAAGTGTTGTTTTGGCCCTTGGCTATATTACCTCAAGAGCATCTCTGACGTTCTATGAAGATATGACACGCAATAAAGACAGAACATTAACCAAAACGAGCTTAGATATTGTTAATAAAATAGAAGGACCAATTACGCTTACTACTTATGTAAACTTATTAGATATTAACTATTATATGGCTATGCCATATTCGCAAAATCAGGATATTTCAAGTTTTCAAAACTACACCCGTTTTTTGCCTCAAATGCAAATGGAATATGTGTATTATTACGACACTTCAAACAATGAAGCATTGTATGCCCAAAACCCGGGATTAAATGATAAACAGCTTGCCGATAAACTGATCGAAACGCAGAATGTAAAACTTAAAAAATTATATTCTCCTGAAGAAATTAAAAAAATTGTTGATCTGAAACCGGAACAAAACCGAGTGGTAAGAACAATCCAATACAACGGAAAGAAAACATTTTTAAGAATGTTTGATGATTTATTTAAAGCTCCGGGCGAAAAAGAAATCTCTGCTTCTTTAAAAAGGTTAGTGGTTCCTGCTCCAAAAATTGTTTTTGCCACCGGAAACATGGAGCGAAGCATTGATAAAAACGGAGATAAAAATTACAAAACAGGATTCAATGAAATCACTTTTAGATATTCACTTATCAATCAAGGTTTTGATGTTTACTCTGTAGATATTAATGCGCAGAATATTCCGGAACAAACCGGTATTTTAATTATTGCCGATCCAAAAACACAATTGAGTCAGGGTGCCATTGACCGTATTACGAAGTATATCGACCAAGGAAAAAATGTAATGCTTTTATCTGAACCTGAGACCAATTCGGCTTTAGCTGCTATAACAGATAAATTAGGATTGAGTTATACCAAACAAACACTGGTTCAGGAAAGTGAAACCAACTCTCCGGATTATTTAGTAACCGATCTTCAAAAAAATACAGATCCTGCTATCATTAAATTTAGTAAAACCAGAAATGATTATCCAATTCCGCTTTTAGGAAGCAGCGGAATCAAAATCGTTAAAGATGCCGGATTTAAAGTTACACCACTTTTAAAAACCAATAACCAGCCTGCATGGGAATCTCAAATGGGAATTACTTCAGTTTCCGAAAATTTGAAGAAACAGCCTTCTGTAACGGCTATTCCCCTGGTTGTGGCATTAACGAGAAATATTAACGGAAAATCCCAAAAAATAATTGTTGCCGGAGATGCTGATTTTATGGGTAATGCAGAGTTAAGCCGAAGCGGTTCAGGAACATTTCAATTTTTTACTGATGTTTTCAGCTGGTTCAGCAATTACCAATATCCAATCGATACTACCCGTCCGGAAAATACAGATAAGAAAATAACCATCAATGCAAATCAGGTTTTCATCAATAAAATTGTCTTTATTGGGCTATTTCCTTTATTGATCATTTTAAGCGGTGCTTTTATACTAATTAGAAGAAACAGAAGATAAAAAACATTAAAATGTATACTAAAAAAAATATCATCATAGGCATTTTAGCGCTGTCTGTTCAGGGTGCGTTTGCTCAATTCAAAACCAATATTGCGCTGGATAAAAACGTGACAACCGGAAAATTAAAAAACGGATTAACGTATTATATTTTGCACAACGAAGAGCCAAAAGACAGAGCGAGTTTTTACTTTGTTCAAAACGTTGGCGCCATACTCGAAGACGACAATCAAAACGGATTGGCGCACTTTCTGGAACACATGGCCTTTAACGGAACAGAACATTTTAAAGGAAAAGGGATCATTAAAATGCTGGAAAAAAACGGAGTAAGTTTTGGTAAAGACATCAACGCTTATACCGCTCAGGATGAAACTGTTTACAATATTAGCAGTGTTCCCATTGCTAATCAAAAACTAATTGATTCTACACTTTGGGTACTTCATGACTGGTCAGGATCGCTGTCTTTAACTGATACCGAAATTGATGCAGAAAGAGGTGTAATCAGGGAAGAATGGAGAACCCGAAGAACGAGCGGTTTTCGTTTAAAAATGCAGACGGATCCTGTTTTATACAAAGGTTCAAAATACAGTAAAAGAGATGTTATTGGTGATTTAAATATCATCAATAACTTCAAATATCCCGAATTACGCAATTACTATAAAAAATGGTACAGACCCGATTTACAGGCTGTGATTATTGTGGGAGATATTGATGTAAAAGTAATGGAGCAAAAGGTCAAAGCAATATTTTCGGGTATTGCTTTGGCTAAAAAAGCAGCTGCCAGAACCTATGCGCAGATTCCTAAACATGATGAATTGTATTTTGGAACTGCATCAGATAAAGAGGCTTCATCAACTTCTATTACGCTTCAGTATGTTCTCGATGAGCCCTTATTAAAAGACAGCACAGTAACGCGTAAAAACGTAATGAGCTCTTTTTATACCAGTATTTTAAACAATCGTTTCAGAGAATTAATCCTAAAAAACCAAGGTTCGGCATTAAACTTAAAAACTTATTTCGAACCTGTTTCAAGATTAAATACATCCTTTAATATTTCGGCTTTAGCCAAAAAAGGAAAAGCGATTCAGGCTTTTGAAGAAGCGTATACCGAAGCAGAACGCTTAAAACGTTTTGGTGCCTCACAAGCTGAACTAGACCGAACAAAAAAGATTTTCATAAGCTCGTACGATGATTTTCTCAGTAATAAAGATAAAGTCGACAACGATAGCTGGGCAGATAAACTAACGAATTATTTCTTAAAAGCAAAACCTTTTCTTTCTGCAGACGATGATTATAAATTGATTGTTGGTATTATTAAAAGCATCAGTCTGGAAGAATTGAACGCTTATGCGAAAACTATCCAGAAACCTATAAATCAAGTAGTTTTGGTGACTGGTTCTGATCAGGATAAAAATGATTTTCCAAATAAGGAGGCTGTTGTTAATGTGATGAAAAAGGTTGAAAGTATGGCTTTAGAACCGTATACCAAAAAAGAAAACAATGCACCTTTAATAGAAAAAGAATTAAAACCTGCTGCTATCAAAAAGACATTTGAAGTAGCCGGAATTAAGGATGCTAAAGGTTATATTTTAGAGAATGATGCTAAAATAATTGTGCTTCCAACAACATATTCACAAGATCAGATTGTTTTCTCTGCATTTTCAAAAGGTGGTAAATCGTTGGTAAAAACAGAAGATCTGGCTTCCGCCGAAATTGCAACAACACTTGCAAGATCTTCAGGTTTAGGGAATTTTGACAACATGGGCTTAAAAGAAAAACTAACCGGAAAAGTAGCGCAGGCCTCCCCTTTTATTGGCGAAAATACGCAGGGTTTTCAGGGAAGTTCCAACAAAGCCGATTTCGAAACGATGCTGCAATTGCTTTATCTTTCTTTTGAAGTGCCACGTTTTGATCCCAATATTTTTAGTATTCTGAAAGAGCAGTATAAAAACAATCTCGAAAATATCAAACAAGACAACACAAACACTTTTAAGGATACTATTGAACTGGCGAATTCTAATTATAACCCGCGTACATTTATATTTAACGAGAAATTCCTTAAAACTATTGATCTGAAAAAAGCAGAAAGTATTTATCGTGACCGAATTAAAAATGCTGGTGATTTCACCTTTATTTTTGTTGGAAACATCCCGGATTCAGCCATAGAACTGATTCAGAAATACATTGGAAACATTAAATCAAATCCGGCTTTAAAGGAAAGTTATGTAGATCATAATATTGAACCTAAGAAAGGAAAAACCGAAGTGCATTTCACACGTCCGATGGAAGTGGCGAAAACAACTGTTTATTTAAACTTAACCGGAACAATCCAATACAGTAAAGAAAATGCTTTGTCGATGTATGTCATTGGAGAAATACTATCAAAGCGGTTCCTGCAGACGATTCGCGAAGAAGAAGGCGGCAGTTACGGCGTAAACGTTGGCGGAAATCTGGAAATAATCCCAAAACCAACTTTTAGTCTTGCCCTGACTTTTGACTGTAATCCTGATAAAGAAGAAAAATTAATGCAGATTGTCTGGAAAGAATTAAACGATTTAAAATCAAATCCGGTCAATGCAAATGATTTAGAGGACATTAAAAAGGCACTTTTAAAAAACAGGGAAGAATCACTTAAAACCAATTCTTTCTGGAACAACACGCTCTATAACAACAGTTTAAATCAGATTCCGTTTTTACAGGAGGAAGAATATAAAAATTTAATTTCTAAAATTAATCAAAAAACTATTCAGCAGTTTAGTAAGCACGTTTTGGATAGTTCTAGTAGTGTCGAAGTTATTATGAGCCCTGAAAATCAATCAGGAAAGTAAAACTTTAGATTACATTTTTATTTTATTAGTCATTAAAGGTTGTCTTTGCCAGGACAGCCTTTTTTGTTTTTATATACCGCATTTAAAAAATGAAACACTAAAAAAAACATCGCTTTAAACAAAAAAAACGCCTCATTGCTGAGACGTTCTTCAAATTTAGTCATGTTTTTATTTAGTGGTGATTATCATGTCGGTGATCCTTACCTTTATTAGAATTCCCTTTAGATTTATCTGGATGATCGTTTTTAGAATTTCCGTTTTTATTTTTATACTTGTTATTTTCTTTATACGCTTTATCCGGTTTGTTACCTCTGTTTTTTTGAGGTTTTCCGTGATATCCTTTTGGATATTCAGCTCTGTGTTTTTTATGATACGTATAAGGAGCATCTCCTCTGTAATCATTTAAAACTACCTTATATCCTCCGTACAGATCATATTGTCTGTAGTTTGAAGGTAATCTGCTTTGTCTGATCCATCTGCCGTTATTATCATAAATAAACTGTTTTTGGGTAACATCATAATAGGTGTCGATATCGGGCAAATAGTAATATCTACTATCGTCATAACCTTGTGGACCCCAACTTGGAGGTGTACCAATATTTACATTGATCGAAACTTGCGCGTGGGCAAAAACACTCATCAGGAGCATTAGTGCAATTACTATTTTTTTCATTTTTGTGGTATTTAGTATTAATGTATTTAATACAATGCTAAAGTAGTGCCATTTATTTGCTTTTATACTCCTCATTATACAAAAACACTAAACCAATCGACGAATAGTACCTCAGAGCCGACAAAATGTAAAAAAAACGCCTCAAAATTTTGAGGCGTTTTTATACATATTTTAATTTGTGACGATCATCATAAAAATGATTTACCGATATCTCTTATTTCCATCCACCACCCAGAGCGCGGTACAAATCAACTACAGCTTGTAATTTCTGTAAATTATCATTTACACCACTCAATTGAGCTGCTAAAAGATTTTGTTCTGAGGTTAATACATCTGTATAATTAGTGGCAGAACTGTATTCTAAAAGTTGTTGTGTAAAATCTACTGCTTTTTCTAATGCTTCGATTTGTTTTTCTCTTGAATCTTCTTTTTCAACCGCCATTTCATAAGCATACAAGGCATTCGAAACTTCCTGACCTGCAACTAAAAGACTTTGTTGAAAATTATTAAAAGCCTGCACTTGTCTTGATTGCGCGTTTGTTAATCTTGCTTTATTAAGTCCTTGATTAAAAATAGGCTGTGTTAATCCTCCAATTATAGAATAAAAAATAGACTGATCGAAGAAGTTTTTTAATTGCAAAGTAGACAAACCACCACTTGCGGTAAGTGTTAAACTTGGATAAAAATAAGTTTTAGCCATATTAGTGGTCTCAAAAGCAGTTCTGAAATCAAACTCAGCCTGACGAACATCCGGGCGATTCTCTAACAATTGCGCTGGTAAACCAATAGCTATTTTCTCAGGAATAACCTGCTCACCTAAAACCCCTCTTTCGATTGGTCCTGATGGTTGTCCTAATAAAATATTAAGTGCATTTTCTGTCTCGCGAATGCTTCTTTTTAAATCCGGAATCAACACTTCGGCTGCATGCTGGTTGGCCTCACTTTGTACAACAGAAGCACCTGTTACAATTGCGCCTTCTTTTAAAGCTTTTATAACTTCGACATTTTTAATACGGCTTTCTAATGTAGATTTCGTAATTTCTAATTGCTTGTCATACGATAATAATAAGAAATAATTATTAGCAATATCCGAAATCAACTGGGTTTGTACCGCTTGTTTTGCCGCATCTGTAGAAAGATAAGTGGCTAAAGCTGCTCTTTTAGAACTACTTAATTTTCCCCAAATATCAGCTTCCCAAGACGTACTCAGACCCATTTTATAAGTCGTAGTTAACGTATTGATATTGATTCCTGCCGGAAAATTTAGTGCTGCCTTAGATTGCTTATTACGTGTTGCATTAGCATCAAAATCCAAAGTTGGATAATAAGCCAATTTGGTTTGACGTAAAGTTGCGCGCGCCTGTACGATATTTTCTATTGCATTTTTTAAGTTCAGGTTCTGGTCTAGTCCTTTCTGAATTAAAGCGTTTAGTTTTTGATCCTTAAAAACAGTCTGCCAAGGCATATTGGCGATAGTAGTCGAGTCAGCAGAAGTCTGATCTCTGTATAAATTATCTGTCGATAATGTTTTGGGACGCTCGTATTTTTTGGTAACACAGGCACTCAAAAGAGTGACTGTAATTACCATAAGAATATATTTATTTGAACTATGAGTCATTTTTTCTTAATTAAAATTATTACTCTTTATGAGCTTCGATTAGTTGTACCTCTTCATCATCATCTTCATCATCATCATAACCATCTTTTGCCGGGCCACTCACTTTTTCCTGTAAGGTCTGGAAAATGATAAACAATACCGGAATAACAAATACTCCCAAAATGGTACCAATTAACATTCCTCCTACTGCTCCTGTACCAATTGATTTGTTTCCTACAGCTCCTGCTCCGGAAGCAAACATCAAAGGAACAAGTCCTAAAATAAAGGCAAAAGAAGTCATTAAAATCGGTCTTAAACGCGCAACGGCTCCTTCAACTGCTGCCTGTACAATTGGCATTCCTTTACGCCTTCTGTCTAAGGCAAACTCTACAATCAAAATACCATTCTTGGCCAGCAATCCAATCAACATGATTAAGGAAATCTGCAGGTAAATGTTACTGTTTAATTTGAAAATAATCGAGAACAAATAAGCTCCTGCCAATCCAAACGGAATCGAAAATAATACTGCAAATGGTAAAATATAACTCTCGTATTGTGCACTTAATAAGAAATATACAAAGACAAGACATAATATAAATATGAAAATGGTTTCGCTTCCTGAAGCCAATTCCTCACGTGTTAATCCTGAGAATTCATATCCGTAACCTGTTGGAAGTTCTTCTGCTGCAACTTCCTGAATAGCCTTAATGGCATCTCCCGAACTAAATCCAGGATTTGGAGCTCCCGTAATAGCAATAGACGAGAAAAGGTTAAACCTTGAAATAGATTCTGGCCCAAAAACTCTGGTCATTTTTACAAACTCTGTAATTGGAGCCATTGTTCCTGCACTGTTTCTAACAAAAATTTTGTTAAGCCCTTCTGTATTTGTTCTAAACTCAGGAGAAGCCTGAATCATAACACGGTATTGTTTTCCAAATTTATTAAAATTCGAAGCATACAATCCACCATAGTACCCTTGCATCGTTGATAAAATCGTATTGACAGGTACACCTGCATCTTTCGCTTTTGCCAGATTAATATCCATCATATATTGAGGGAAACCTGGATTAAATGGTGTGGTGGCATATTGAATTTCAGGGCGTTTTGACAACTTTTCTAAAAAATCAGTATTTACTTTAAAGAATTCAGCCGTAGTGTGTCCTCCTTTATCCTGCAATTGGAATTCGAATCCACCACTTTGTCCAAATCCCTGAATTGTGGGAGGAGAAATAAAGAAGATATTAGCTTCACGAATGCCGCTTGTTTTGGCAAACAGCTGACCAATTACATCATTTACACTCAAATCACGTTTCTCCCAAGTCTCCAGTTTTACAATTACCATACTGTAAGCACTTCCCGCTCCGGCTGTAAAGTTCTGTCCCACAATTCGAAGTGTGTTTTTAACACCCGGAATTGTTTTGGCAATACTATCTACTTTTTTTGCAATTATATCAGAACGCTCCATAGAAGCAGATGGCGGTAAACTAATATTGGCAAAAACAGTTCCCTGATCTTCCGCAGGAACGAAAGCAGACGGCGTGGTTTTCATCATATAAAATAAGGATGCACCAGCAATAACTATCGCTGCCAATACGATCCATTTTTTTACAGAAAGAAATTGAACTGATTTTTTATATTTATTGGTAACATTATCAAAGGCAACGTTAAACGATGTATAAAATCTTTGAATAAAACTTTTGTGTTTATGATCATCAGCGTGTGGTTTTAAAAGCAAAGCACACAATGCAGGACTTAAAGTCAAGGCATTAATCGCTGAAAGGATAATCGCAACGGCTAATGTAATACCAAATTGTTTGTAGAAAACCCCGGTAGATCCTGTAATAAAAGTTACCGGAATAAAGACCGCAGCCATTACAAGAGTAATCGAAATAATCGCTCCGGAAATTTCATCCATGGCATCAATCGTCGCTTTCTTAGACGACTTATAACCGTGATCCAGCTTGGCATGCACAGCCTCGACGACCACAATGGCATCATCGACCACAATACCAATGGCCAGAACCATGGCAAAAAGGGTTAATAAGTTAATGGTAAACCCAAATAAATTCAGGAAGAAAAAAGTTCCTACAATGGCTACCGGAACTGCAATGGCCGGAATTAAAGTTGACCTGAAATCCTGAAGAAAAATAAATACTACGATAAAAACCAATATAAAAGCTTCGATTAAAGTATGAATTACCTTTTCGATAGAAGCGTCAAGGTTTTCATTAACGTCAACAAGAATAGTATATTTTACTCCTTTTGGGAATATTTTTGCAGCCTCTTCAATAAGGGCTTTAGAATTGTTAATTACATCACGCGCATTAGATCCGGGAGTCTGGCTAATTGCCATTGCAGCAGATTCTACACCATTTGTTTTAATCGTTGAAGTATAACTTAGAGATCCTAACTCTACTTTAGCGATATCTTTTAATCGCAGCATTTGTCCGTTTCCAACAGATTTGATGATAATATCGCCAAATTCCTTTTCGCTGGTTAAACGTCCTTTATACTTAATTACATATTGAAAAGCCTGATCTCCATTCTCACCAAATTTACCCGGTGCAGCTTCGATATTTTGTTCGGCCAAAGCAGCCGAAACATCACTCGGAATCAACTTGTATTGTTGCATAACATCGGGCTTTAACCAGATTCTCATCGAGTAATCTTTTGCACCAAAAACCGTTACATCTCCTACCCCGACTACACGCTGAATTTGCGGTACAAGATTGATTTTAGCATAATTTTGAAGAAAGGTCTGATCATAAGCAGGATCATCACTGTATAAAGAGAAAATCAACAAGTTACTACTCTGGCTCTTTGTTACTGTTACACCCGCCTGAGTTACCTCTACAGGCAATAAACTAGTTGCTCTGGAAACCCTGTTCTGAACGTTTACCGCTGCTAAATCCGGGTTTGTTCCTACTTTAAAGAAAATTTTTATAGAGGCATTACCATCATTTGTTGCTGTAGAAGTCATGTAAGTCATGTTCTCTACACCGTTAATTTGTTCTTCAAGGGGAATTACAATACTTTTAAGTACAACGTCAGCATTGGCACCTGTATAACTTGCCGAAACGTTTACTGTTGGTGGAGCAATATCAGGATATTGAGATATAGGCAACTCAATAAGTCCTAAAACTCCCAGAATGACAATAATAACAGATATTACCGTCGAAAGTACAGGTCTTTGTATAAATATTTTAAACATTTTTTCTTATTTTAAGTCAGCGTAAACCGTTTCCTGATTCTGATTTTGAGCTTTAATTTCAGTTCCTTCTTTTAAAGCAGCGACTCCTTCTAATACAATTTGATCACCTGCTTTTAGTCCACTTGTTACAACATAATAATTCCCTGCTGTGTTTTCAAGTTTAGCAATATTGACATTTTTTGTTTTTCCGTCTTTCCCGACAGTAACAGCAAAGATTTTATCCTGAAGTTCGAATGTAGCACTCTGAGGAATTAAGATAACGTCTTTTACTTCATTAGGAATTCTCACAGTTGTACTGCTTCCGCTTCTGATGATTCCTTTTGGATTAGGAAAACGCGCTCTGATATTAACCGAACCAGTTTCGGTATTAATTAATCCGTTTACGGTTTCAATACGTCCTTTTTCAGGATAAGTTGAACCATCTGAAAGTAAAAGCGAAACGGCTGGCAATTGTTTGATTTTTTGTTCTAATGACGTTCCTGTACCACTTTGACTAAAATTTAGCAAAGCTTTTTCGTTCATTGCAAAATAAGCAAAAACGTTTCCTATACTGGAAACTGTTGTAAGGGGTTCAGTTGTATTAGAACTCACTAAACTTCCTAAACGAAACGGAATTGAACCCACCACTCCATTAACCGGGCTTGTAACTGTTGTATATCCTAAATTGGTTTTGGCATTTACTAAAGCTGCATTTGCCTGAGCTACTGATGCCAACGCCGACTCATAAGTATATTGAGCCGATTCAAGATCGTATTTACTAATGATTCCTTTTTCTACCAGTGGTTTTACTTTATTTACCGCCAGTTTTGCTGAACTTAAATCTGCCTGAGCACTTTTTATACTTGCAGTTGCTGTACGAACTTGTTGCTCGTATTCAGGTGCACTGATTTTAAACAAAGGCTGACCTGCTTTTACAACAGCACCTTCATCAACATAAATTTTATCGATATAACCTTCTACCCTAGGGCGGATTTCGATATTTTGCTGTCCCTGGATACTGGCAGGAAAATCTGTATTTAATGTAGCTGATTTAGTCTCTAAAGTCAGCGTTTTATACTCTTTAACTTGTGGTGCACCTCCGGCCTGAGCCGATTTGTCATTTTTATTACCACACGATGTGATAACAACAGCTACTGCGAGAATGCTTAAAAAGGATTGCTTATTCATTGTGAAAAATGTGTAATTATCAATTTATATCGAAACAAAAGAACTAAAATATAACAAACAAAAAATTTTCAATAGACGGAGCGCAAGAAACAATCGATAGATATAACTTAAGAACCGATGGAACTATATTTGCCAATACTATTACGTTTTACAACAGTCTCGTCGGCTCTAAAATGGTTTTTACGGGTTCTCATTCTATTTTGGGCGATTGCTTTTAAATCTTCTATAAATATAATGTAATATTGTCATAAAATCATCATATAAAATGTCACCAAACTTTTTTAAACCTTACATATTCACAGGATTACATATCCTTGCCTGGCTTTTATTGGGATTTATAATGCTGTTTTATATCCCTATAACCTGGAATGTAGTGCTTCCTACAGTTTTTTGGATTTGGCAAATGATTGTACTGGTTTTACTTATTATTATATTTTATTCTAATGCCAAAATCATCGTTCCTAAAACCATTATAAAAGATAGTACATCTCCTTTTTTACTTTGGGAGTTCTGTATCATCTTTGTTATGCAGATTATTGCCTATTTCTACACATCTCAAACAGATCTTCATACTAAAATCAGTTTGGTTTTAGGGTTTAAAAAATACAAAAACCCCTATTTTGATAATTACGTTTTCATGCTTACCTTATTGGTTTTGGGTATTAGCACGAGCTGGGCCATGTTACATCACTGGCAAAAAGCGGCGCAACACAAACAAAAGCTGGAGCAGGATAAAACAATGGCCGAACTGGCAATGCTAAAAGCGCAAATCAATCCGCACTTTTTCTTTAATTCGCTCAATAGTATTTATTCTCTTACTTATACCAATATCGAAGATTCCCGCAGTGCACTTCATACTTTAAGTCGTATGATGCGATATTTGCTTTACAGTACCGAGGGCGAAAGAACTACTTTACTAAAAGAAGCCGACTTCATGAAAGATTTTATCGCTTTAATGAAACTTCGAGCCAATAGCAAGCTTACCATAACAACCGATATACCCGAAAAAATACACGATTACCCAATTGTTCCTATGTTGTTATTACCTTTAGTAGAAAATGCTTTTAAACATGGTGTACATGCCACAGATAAAAGTGAAATACATATTAAACTCAGACAAAAAGAAAATAATCTTGAATTTGAAGTTGAAAATACTTTCTTCGAAAAAACATCAACAACACATCAGGGCGGAATTGGATTAACAAATACAAAACGCAGACTGCACTTAATTTACCCTAATAGTCATATTATGACTTGTGGTGTTGACCAAAACGGTAAATACAAAGTAAATCTGCAAATAACTTTAGAACAATGATGGTATTAAAATGTATAGCGGTAGATGATGAACCACTCGCGTTAAGACTGGTGGAAACTTTTATAGAACAAACTCCTTTTTTAGAATTAACCTGCAGCTGCGATAATGCGGTTGAAGCAATGAGTCTGATCCGCGAACAGCAACCTGATATTGTTTTTCTGGATATCAATATGCCCAATTTAACGGGGATGGAACTGGCCAGACTTTTGCAGGAACAACCCGGACCATTGCCTAAAATCATTTTTACTACCGCATATAACCATTATGCGATTGAAGGTTACAGGGTTAATGCTGTAGACTATCTTTTGAAACCTTTTAGCTATGAAGAGTTTTTAAGAGCTGCCAATAAAGTTTTACAAATCTCTGAAGAAGCATCAAACCAATACCCTTCTGTTACTGCTGATGATGAATTTATTTTTTTGAAGGTCGAATATCAATGGGTTCGAATTTCATTAAAAGACATTTTATACATCGAAAGTTTGAAAGATTATGTAAAAGTTCATCTTGAAGATACCCAGAAATCCGTAATGTCTTTAATCTCCCTTAAAGCGCTGGAAGAGAAATTGCCTGCATCAAAATTTATGCGCATCAATCGTTCTTTTATCGTTTCATTAGAAAAAATAAATGCGATAAGTAAAAATTCAATTTTTATTAATAAAACCGAAATAACTGTTGGGGAACAGTACAAGGAAACCTTTAAAACCATTGTAGAAAAATGGTTGAAATAATTATAATTTAAATCAAATGGAAAAAAGATCAAATAAATATTACCTGACATTAAGCTTAAAAGAATACGCAAACGGAGAAACCGAACCGGCAAAAGAACTCGGAATACAATTTGACAATCACGACGAAATATTCAGCATTATCGAAAGAATAAAAGATAAAAATATTTTTGAAGACCCTAATGAAGCAACACAATTTGCACTGGGCCTGAAATTGTTTAGCGAAATAAAATTAAAGCACCGTAAGAATCCTCTTTTTGATGAATTGAACGAAGTGTTTCCTGTTTTTATGAAAAAGCTGAAAAGTATGTAAAAAGTATAATAAAGACTGTTCTTTTTAGACAGTCTTTTTTTGTTTAAAATTAGTTGGTTCTTATTTTATACATAATGAATGTCAGCCTTAACGAGTCGAAGAGCGTGTCTATTGAAACGGGCTTTGACTTCACCTGGAAAAAACCAAAGTAACCACAATCTTATCGTTCTGGGCAACGAAGGATCACAATAGAAACTCTGCAAAGTAATTTCCTAATCTTTATCGAGATTCTTTGTCGAGTTTCTATTGTGATCCTTCCTGCGTCAGGATGACAAATATTTTGGGGTTATTTTGCGTGTTGATTGTTTAACGCAACCTTGTCTTCCTGAGGAACAAAGGATCACAGCAGGAACTCCGTAATCTTTGTCGAATTTCTTGTGTGATCCTCCTGTTTAAGGATGACAAAAAATGAGGATACCACCATTTCAAAATAATAAAAGAACAATTATAAAAACATCTTTAAACAAAAAAACACCAACTTTTCAGTGGTGTTTCTTTATACGAAAATATAAAAACTATGCTTTCGCTTTTCTTTTTACCGTACAACCAATTTCTTTCGTCTCAGTTATAGCAGGTTTTTGATTGCTTTTTAAGGCCGCAATAACATCTTCGGCATATTTTGTTTTCTCTGTTTTAGTGCCTTCCGGATCATTGTCGATTGCTCCTACATACTCTACGATATTTCCTTTTGTTGTTTTAGAAACAATAAAAAGATGCGGTGTATGCTTTGCTCCATATTGATCTGTAACTACTTGTCCCTGATCGAATAAATAAGGGAAAGGATATTTTTTATCTTTTGCCAATTGCTGCATTTTATCGTAAGCATCAGCTTTCGAAGCTTCAGGATCATTTGGGTTAATGGCAATTACAGGATATCCTTGCGGTTTGAATTTTTTATCCAGCTCAATTATTCTTTTTTCATAAGCCACTGCATACGGGCAGGTATTACAAGTAAAAACAACGATAAAACCTTTTGCTTTTGGGTAACTGGCAAAAGAAACCTCTTTCCCATCAACATTTTTTAATTTAAATTCAGGTGCTGTTTGTCCTGCCTTAAGCGTTGCCGTTTGTGCCTGGGCAAATAAAATACTAAATACTAGTATTGTAACTGTAGTAATGAACTTTTGCATAATTTATAGTTTTTTATATTCGGTTAATAATTGTTCGTAGGTAAATTCAGATTCGATAAATTTTCTTTGATCTCCTTTAATGAAGAGTGTTGCTGGAATACTTCCTGACCAGGATTTATCGATTCGGTCAATGTACTTTTGAGGATCGCTTTCGTTCAGTAAGAAAACCTGACTTTTCATGTTTTTTCTTTTTACAAAAGGAATTACAGCAGAGTTTAATTTTGATTTAAAATCAACGCTAACCAGCAAAACAGCAAGTTTTTCTGATTTAAATTCTGCGTTTAACTTTTCAAAATGAGGCAATTCCTTAATGCAGGGCGCGCACCATGTTGCCCAGAAATTCACTACATAAGTACTGTCTTTTCCGTTTTTGATTCTTTCGTTCAGCTGATCAATATTTAGCAGCTTGACATTTTGACTGTAAACACTTACCGAAAAAGCGAATAAAAGAAAAAGTGAAATTTTAAAAGCGGGGATTTTCATACTCGTAAGGCTTAAAATTAAATTTGCCTTACAAATATAAATTAATGACCACTTACTTTTTGTTAATAAAAGTTTAATGCTTTTCAATTTAACCGCTAAGGCGTGTAGGATCGAAGATTATTATTTGAACGAATGAAGAATTTTATTCAGCTCTTTTACATCTTCCTGATAACGCGAGTACTTTATTACATTTCTCACACTGTGATTTTCATTATTTGTTATACCAATTTCAGCTGTTTCCTGAAATGAAGAGTCCATTATTAAACCATTTAAAATACAATTGGCAATATATTCAGAATGCGATTCAAATTTAGGAATAGCTTCCAGATGTTTTATAATTGTTGGTTTTAAGACAGATTTCTGATTTTCATGTATTCCTGTCATTGGTAACAGAAGCAAAAAGAAAATGGGATTTTTTCCAAAAGCCAGCAATTCATTCAATGTTAAAAACCAAGCTTCAAAATGACCTCCTAAATTACCAATATAAATATCATTCAGAAAAAAATTGATCTCATATTCCTGAAATTCAACAGCAAAATTTAAATTATCTGTTAGATTCCCCGCAATATATCTTGGGTTTTCTTCGATCGATTCATGATTAAAAAATGATCTTTCCCAATTATAAAATTCGGTTTCATTGGTTTCTATAACATCAACTGCTTCATCGATATTAATTTCTTCTTTATCATCAAAACCTCTGAACCAGCATAAATAAAACTTCCAGAAAAAAGTATTTTCCCTAATTTCTTCTATATTTATTTCGTTATTCATTCTTTAAATTATCTTGTGGAGTCCACATTTTAAAGAATTTGAACATTTTTGGATATTCTTCTCTGGGTACAAATGCCAAACAAACTTCCTGATTATCCAAAGCAGATTCAGTTAATACAATATTGTCCGGTTCTTTCTGTGCATTTTTAAATTCTGTTTCAGAAACAACACAAACTACTTTTTTAAAGATTCCGTTGATCCAGGTTTGCATGTTTTCATTCTGTTCAAATCTTCTAAAACAGGCTAAAGAAGCGTGCGCAGTAATTACAGGAACCAACTTATCAGGAACACCCTGTTTTACTAAAATGTACATTTTCATATTATTATCTTTTTAGAGGTTATCCCCTGTCTTTTTATATTTCGAACAAACCTTATTCTATTAAAATTGCAATAACCTCATCAATCGAATATTCAAAATATTTTCTGTCTTTATCTTTGTTTCTTTGAAATAAATTAAGTCTGAATTTATTAAAATTAATTTCCAGAAATTTCATAAAATATCCATTTCCGTAAACTGTATTCTGATAAAACGTTGAAAAAAAATCTGAAACATGTTTCGTATTAATTTCTTCAAAAGTTTTCAATCTTCTTACTATTTCATAGACTTCCTCTTTGGTAAGAGAATTTACTTTTTGCGGGTCTGGTAACGAAATATCGAAAGCCAGATTTTCGGCACCCTCTTCTTCCCACCATTCCCACAAATTAAATTTCGACATCTCTTTACCTGTCATGAGATTAAGTTTTTCTTCGAGTTTTTTATATTCTATATTCTCTTCATCTCCATTTTTTTCACAATAATCTGTGTAATCCAAAATTGATTTTAATACTTCAGGATAACGGTTTTCGGCAACATCAAATTGAGGCTCTATTTCTTTTCGTAATTCCACTATTTCTCTTTTATAACTTATACTTCCACTTTAAACTGATAATTAAAATCTGCTGTATAATCTGGTTTTTCAGTTGATGGTTTCAAAACAAATTCAAAAGTGGGTTCCATGCTTTCAAATTGTTTTATTTCGCCTGAAACCGTTTCTATTTCTGTAAGCTGTTTTGTTAATCCGGCTAACACAGAAACTGTATACCAGCCATTTGGTAATTCTATCGTAGCATTTTTGAATTTCTTTAAGACTTCGACTGTTGGTGTTGTAAAATTTCTTAGATAAGGAATTGTATAAAGGTAAATTCGTCCGTTGACTACTTTTAAGCAATATCCGTCACGCTGATGCTGAAGTTCATTTTCTGGTTTTAAAAGCTCCGGAGTTTGAACCGAAAGATTGAAGTATACAGTGTACGGATGATTTTCAATTCCTATCATCGGTACCATTACTCCTTGTTCTACAACCTGATCACCAGTTTCTTCTGTAGTAAATTCCGTAAGCAAATCATCAGGCAAATTATTTTCAGTTTTATACTGCAATAAATAATCCGGATCGCCTAAAATGAAATAATCCATTAAGTCATTTAAAACTTCGTCGAATTTGTATAGAGACATATTGGTGATTTTATGTTTTTGTTTTAAATTTTGATTTTCTAAATGATCTAAAAAAAAATCTATTCTCTAGCCTGCTACATTCATTTTTATGAATTTCAGCGTGTCATTTTTCCATTCAAATTCCCACCAAAAAGAAAATTCATCAGAGAACTCGCTTGGGTACAAAGATTCTGCAATATCAGATCCTCCTCTGCTGCTATATTGTACCGTTACATGATTCTTTTCTATCTTTAGCTCATACGCCATTACATAATCACCGTTATCAATAGTTACACTATATAAACCTTTATTTTTCGACCAGTTTACATCCTCAAGATTTAATTTTGTTAAAGCTTCAGTAATATTTTTGTATTGCTTGTTTTGGGTTGTAAATGAATATTTATTTTTTAGGGTAACTTTATCATTACTCAATATTGTAGCTTTAAATATCTTTAACTCATTCATTAACTTATCACGATCTGTTTTAAGTTCAGCTGTTCTTTGCTTAAATAATTGCAAATTTTGCTGTTCAATTGTGTTGTAAACAATTTTCTCATTCTCATTGATTGGTTTATACCATTTTTTATCAGAATAGTAACTGTCTATTTCACCACTTTTGAATTTATATCCTTTTCGGGCGTATAAATCATTGGTAAGAAAACGCAATTCATCTACGCTTAAGTTTTTTATTTGTTCTTGTTTTATTGTTTTAGACAAACAAGTTTCACAGTCATTAATTGCCTGCGATTGTGCTGTATTAGCAAATAAGATTACCAGGAGTATTAATTGTAATTGCTTCATTTTTGTATTAATTAAAGATGTAATGCTAAAGAATCTAATTTTTTATATTCTTGCTTCAGCAATATTTCTAAAGGTTTTATCTTAGTATAATTTACGGAATCCTCTTCTCTATTGATCAATTTATATTCTTTATCTGCATTTATTGTTATTACAACATCTGAACTATCATATTGAATACGACGTTTACCACTATTAATACGCTTAAAATCTACCAACTTGATGCTATTTATTATTTTTTTCCATCTATCGCTGGATGTAACTTCAGATCTGGTTTTTGTTTCTTTATAATTTGCCCATAGGTACTTTGTCGAATCTTTTGAAATTAAAAGACTGAAACTGGCAGCGCCCTTACCTCCATTTTCGATACTATAAGAAACGGAATAAATAGTGTCAGCAGTATTTCGTTTACAGGAAACAATTGCTATTAAAAACAACACAAATAAAATTAAAGGTATGTTCATTTTTTCGAAACTAAATCATCAATAATTAATTTTAAATTGTTTATTTCCTTACGATTACATCAGTATTGTTTACAAATAATAGTTGCTCCATATTATCCATTTTAGTAAGTGATAATATGCCATTTTTGTTTTCGTTGATTGCATTTATTCTAAAACAAAATTCATTTCCGTCTTTGTCCATTAATGTTATAAATTCAATAGTCTCAGATAAATAATTTTGACAGGAGTGCGAAATGGTATAGCGATACATGACCTTAAAAATGTTTTTATTATAGTTGTAGACTTTTCCATCCTGACTGAAAACCCATTTCGTATCCCGGTTTTGATCCATGTACCAGGTTCCGATAATTTTTTTTGATGAAGGGTCTTCACTTTGATTTTGTCCTGAGATTGTAGGTATTTGCAATAACAACAGTAAAATTAAAAATAGTTTTTTCATCATTTTTAGTGTTTAATGGTTTGTTTGATATTTATTTTGAAAGTTTCCTTCTTACAAAAATAATATTTATTACCACTACTCTTCTTCATATTCCCCGTCATCATCATACGAAAGATAAGACCAGTCAATATCTAAATTCTCTAAAATACTATCGAAACGATCCTGATGGCTTGTTCCTATAAAAGCTGCCGTGCAATTATTATCTTGATCAAAAGACAGACTGATCAGCTCATTGTAATGTTCAGTATATACTTTTTGATTATCACGACTTATATCCGGTATTAAGATCCAGTTTTGCTCAACAAACTTTACAATATCTGAATCAATTGCACCAAAATAATTTCCGTTATATTTTAGTCCGCCCAAAGTGCCATTAAAAACAGCCATAAAAAGAAAAAAAATCTCAGTGGTTTGGGTTTCAATTTCCCAGTCCGATTTTTCAATGGTATCATAATTGCCATATATTGGCGGATTATCTAACTTTAAATCTTCTTTTTTGATTCCCCAAAATGCTACAACTTGGTTTTCTTGGTAAATAACCAAATATCCATCGTCTGAATAACCAATTTCGCTTTCTAGTTTCAAAAGCCTGTTAAAAGAGTGATTTAGGTTTTCTTATTTTCCTAATTCCAGATAATATTCTTTAAGTTTTGCCGGAAGCGTTACCTCTAATTTTTTTTCAAGTTCAAGAATCTCAGCTTCCGAAAATCCATAATTTTCATTTTCCGAAAGGTTATAAAGGCGTTTAATTTTTTGTATTATGGTCATTTGAATTATTGTTTAAATCTAAGTTGCGCAGAGATTACCTTTCCAAAAAAAACTCCAATTGCTTAAAAACCGGAATCAAAGATTTTCCTTTTTCAGATAAATTATATTCGATATGAAGTGGTTTCAGCTTGATCACATTTTTGTCTAAAATTCCAAAATCTTCCAGCTCGCGAAGCGCCACGGCGATAGATTGTTTATTAGCTCCTTTAATATCTCGTAGAAGTCCATTGAAGCGCAAAGGACCATTAACCGCCAACAAAAAAATCTGTGGTTTCCATTTTCCGGATAACAATTTTAGAAGCCCTTCTGCCGGACATTCATTTTCTTTTTGAGATTTATTTTCTGTAGTCATATTTTTTAGACTAATTGACTTGTGATTAAAGATGAGCGAAGTTTGCAGTAAAATTATAAAATTAAAAACCGAAGCGTAAATTTAAAACAGTTATTTATGAAAATACTGTCGCTATTATTAATCCTGATGTACAGTTTTAGCTGCCAATCACAAACCACCTCAAAAATGAACGAAAATAAAATAAATCCATTATTATGCGATCCCGAAACCGGAACATGCGAAATGCCTGTTGATGAAAAACTAAATAAGAATGGCACAATTACAACAGAAAACAAACCGGTAAAAATAGTATATTATACAGATCCTATCTGCTCCTCGTGTTGGGGAATTGAGCCACAATTGAGAAAACTAAAACTCGAATATGGACATTATATCGAGATTGATTATCGAATGGGGGGCCTATTACCCGACTGGTCTTACAACAGCGGCGAAATAAGCAAACCAGCAGATGTGGCACATCATTGGGATGAAGCAAGTTTACATTACGAAATGCCAATCGATGGAAATGTATGGCTTGAAGATCCTCTCGATTCCTCATATCCGTCTTGTATTGCCATGAAAGCGGCGCAAATTCAGAGTAAGGAAAAAGCAATAAAATTTATGCGAATTCTTCGTGAGAAATTATATCTCGAAAAGAGAAATATTGCAAAATGGGAAAACATTGCCCAGGCCGCTGAGCTTGCCGGTCTTGATCTTAATAAATTAAAAACCGATTATGACGGTAAGGCAAAAATTCTTTTTCAGGACGATTTGACTTATGGGAGAACACTTGGCGTAAGAGGTTTTCCAACTTTATTTTTTTCTGATGCAAATAATAATCAGCTAACGGTTTACGGTTCTAAACCTTACGCATCGTATGAAAACGCTATATTAGCTTTATATCCTGATGCCAAAAAGAAAATATTTATAGCTGCAAATTCTTTAGCCCTTTTTGAAATTTATCCCACTTTGGCTCCAAAAGAATACGCTGTGATTTTGGATAAATCGTATTCTGAAGCGACAACTATTTTAGAAAGCTTATACGAAAAAGGAGAATTGAATAAAAAATCAATCAGGAATGGTTCACTTTATAGTAGAAAATAACCTAAAAATAAAAAGTCGCAAGGCATTCTTTGCGACTTTATCACATCCTTTAAAAGCCTTAGTTAACTCATTAAAAGACAATTAAACTCAATTAGCAATAAGAGAATCTTTTGGATCGCAAGGAAAATAAATCGTAATTTCTGTTCCTTCATTCAGTTTACCAACTGCGCGAATATTTCCGTGGCAGGTTTGCATAATTTTTTTGCATAATGCCAGTCCAACACCTGAACCATCGTATTTTTCAAGTGTATGTAACCTGGTAAATATTTTAAAAATAGATTCGGCATATTCCTGTTCGAAACCAATACCGTTATCAGTAAACTTGACCCAATTACAATATACTTTATTAGAATATTCATTGATTTCCGGTTCTTTTGAAGCTGTTACTTTAATTACCGGAAGTCGGTTTACGGAGGCGTATTTTAATGAATTTTGCATGATATTTGAAAATAACTGCTTCATCAAAAACGGAACTGCATGTACTTCAGGCAAACTTTCACATTCAAAAGTAGCTTTGTTTTCCTGGATTATTTCCTTCATATCCTGCAAAGTTTCTTCCATAATCGTATTAAGGTTTACTTTTTGAATAGATTCTTTGGTATGTTTTATTCGGGTATATTTAAGGATATCTATCAATAAATTCTGCATTCTATTTGCCGATTTGGTCACTCGCTGTAACGAATCTATTATCGCCACCGAAGGAATTTCGGTAGTATCTGATAATACTTTCGAAGCAATAAACTGAATCTTACGTAAAGGTTCCTGCAAATCGTGCGTACTAATCCAGTTAATGTTTTCCAGTTCCAGATTTGTTTCTTTTAATACATCACTCAGATTTCGGTATTTCTCCTCCTCTTCACTAAGCAATAACATTATAATCTGATTATGAAGAGAATGTGCATAACTTGCCGCTGCATTTAGCTCCGGTTGTAACCAGGCTTTACTTTGATGTTTTATAATCTGTTTCCATAAATTGAATGAATTTCTGGGATGCAGTCCTTTACTATCGATAATAATGGCTTTTTCAGGATCTCCGGCCCAATTGATCACAGCAACCGTTTCCGGCCTGTACCATATAATATTGTTGCCATCCCCCAAAGCATAATAAATTATTCCAGATACATGCTCGTAACTCTTTAAATCTGTTACAAAATTGCTCAGTTTATTGGTACTGAATGTTTTTCCGTACTCATTATCATGCATGCTTAGAATGATCTTTTCGATCTCCTGATCAGATGGCGTTATTCCGTTTTTATACATTTTATTTCCAATACAAATAGAAACTCCTGTAGCATTACAAAGCTTTAACAATTCAGGATTAGCGCAAATAATCTCGAAAGAGTCATGTACTAATGGAAGATTTAAATCCGTTAATCGTTCCAGGGCTTTATTGGTTTTACGGGCAATCTCATATTCATCATTCGATTGTCTTAAATCGATTTGAGAAGTAATAAATTGTCCCTGAAGTTTGGCTGCCAGTCTAATTTCTGGAGAAATATTTTTAGGCGAATAATGATGACAGGCAATAAGTCCCCATAATCTGCCGTGATGAATAAGCGAAATGGTAAGTGTTGCGCCAACGCCCATATTTTTAAGATATTCAACATGAATTGGCGATGTACTTCGCAGCGAAGAGAGACTCAGATCAAGATTCTTATTTTCTTTGTCATCAATAGTAAAAATGGGAACCGGTTCGTAACCAATATCAACAATAAGACGCAAAAGATTTTTCATATACAATTCTCTCGCCTGAACCGGAATATCAGTATGAGGATAATGAAGTCCTAAAAATGGTTCCAGATCTTCCCTGCAATCTTCAGCAAAAATTTCACCGTTATAATCCTCATCAAAACGATAAATCATTACACGATCATATCCTGTTATTTCCCTTGTTCCCTCTGCAACAAGTGCGCATAACTCTTTTAATGATCGGGTATTATTCATATTAGACACAAACTGAATGGTCTGCGCGTAAATATTGGCCAATTGTTCTTTGCCTGTAGATTGTGGCTCTGCTTCAAGCACATAAATAGCACCAGATTTATGTATCGTAATCTGAAATGCTATTCCTTTTAGTTCGACTTCAAGCGGAAAAACAAGTTGCTCTTTTTGATTGTGTACATAATCATAAAGCTCTTTTTGTGCTGGTGCTCCAAAAATTTTACTGAATTTATGTCCTAATAATTCATCGTACGTTAAATCGAGAAACAAATTAATATTGGCAGTACAAAATTCAATTTTCCAATCTAAATCAATTCCTAACAAAAAACCATGCGGCTGAATACTTCCCGGAATATGTATGGGTTCATGCTCACAATTTGTTAGTGTGACCAAATCGCGGTTAACAATATCCTTAATCTTCATTGTTGGCCGTATTCAAAAAATGGTTGTAAATAGTATCAAAAGCATAAACAGCACCATTTATGATCTCGTCCTGGCAATTATTTTGCTGTTCGTATGCTGTAAGCTGGTTTAAAAAAGTTTTCCAATAACTTCCTGTTTTATTACCGTAACCTGTAAAATACGAAACTCCCTGCTGCTGATCTAATCCCGGAATTGTTTCAATATTTTTTAGAATAAAACGCCCTCCAAGCGAGGATCCTTCTATAACATAGAGAATACCCAGTGCAAATGGAACATTTATAGCCTTATTGCTAAAAACCCAAACTGTATTATTTTTTGTGTAATGTAAAAAAGAAAGATCTTTATTTATTAATTGCGTTTTTTCTCTTTCTGCTAAATCTGCAATATGATCTTTTAGCAAAGGAAAAACAATTTCCTGAGCGCTATAATGTACATCATACATTAGAGATAAATAATGGCAATAGTCAGCTATCTTCATTTGAGGAGAAAGTATAGATGCTGAAACCGGAAGACTTTCAAGCTTTTTATGCGCTGTTACTGTTTGATTTTTTAGCTTATCTAAAAAATCAACATTTATAGTGGAATCTAAATTGTTAGTCATTGTAGTAGATTGTAGAAATATAAATTAATTTTGGACGATATGCCATCTAATTCATGTTTTTAGGTAATGTGAAAAACACCATTATGGCATTCTGGTAAATGTAGCATTTTAATCGGTAAAATTTTAAACGGTTTATTTAAAATAACATTTTACTGTGCATTTAAAGGCCTAAAACTGATTTAAATCTTATATTTATACCTCTTCCAAAATCAATTCTGAAACTGCATCAATAGCCTGATCAACGATGCTATCAGGTTTTCCTTTAAATGTAAATTGTCTGGCGATTTCCTTATCGGGAAAGATAATATGAACAAAAATGGTTCCTACAGGTTTGCGTGGGGTTTCACTTCCACCCGGCGTTGTGAGCCCGGTTAAGGCAACACAAATATCAGACAGAACATAACGATGGAAATTCTGTGCCATTAACTTGGTAACAATGGCTGATTCTGCGGTATGTTTTCTAATTGTTCCCTGCGGAATCAAAAGCAAATCTTCTTTCATTGAGGTATGATAACAAACCATTCCACCAATGAGGATTTGTCCCGAATTGATCACGGTCGAAAATTCATAACTTAATTTTCCTGCCGAGGCACTTTCTACAAAAGCGATGGTCCAATTTTTTTTTATTAGAGCCTGGCAACATGCAGTCACTTTTTCTGAGGCCATATTATTATCTAATTAATTATACTTATTTATTCTCCTGTTTCGCTATGAGGCGCGTCTACAGGTTTAGATTGTGAAGATCCTTTTTGTCTTAAAAAAATAGACAATACTATAATGGCAAAAACCGAAAGAAATTCGCTTTGCCAATTCTGAAAAGATTCAAACCAAAATCTTGATTCTCCCAGATAATCCACCAAAGAAAGTTGTGGATTTCCTTTTAAAACATTCGCTGTATTTTCGTCTTTTAAACTTCCATAAAAATGAAGTACAAAAGAAGCAAAAAACAGCAAAAACAAACTGATTGTCAATGAGTTTTTATATAGCCAAAGCCAAACTCCTCCTTTTTTCACCGGCCATGGTGCGCCTTTTCGGTTGGGTGAAGGCTCACGGTCAACTTCTTCATCTCCATCAAAACCTTTAGATTCTGATGATCCTTTTTGTTTGAGAAAAATAGTAAGCCATACTAACAAAGCCATTTGTAGAAACTCACTTTCCCAATTTTCGAAAGTCGCTTCTATGAAATGTCCGGTGGTCAGATAATTGCTCATCGTAACTGCATGACCACCGTTTTCTAAAAGCCCTTTGTTATATTCTTCTATACCAAAAAATATCTGACCTATAAAGGCACCGATAAAAAGTAACAGAAACACAATCGACAAACTGTTATGGTAGAAAAACTTTTTCATTTCCTGCTTATTAGAAATTACATTTCTAAAAAATTATTCTTTTTTTAATAACTCTTCTCTTTCCCAGAAACGGTGTCTTCCCATTGCTTTTATAAAAGAAGTGGCCAAAGCCTTATCCCCTATTTTTTCGCTGGTTAAAATTCCCGCATCTTTGTGCACGTCGTCTTTTAAAGGAAGAACCTGAACGCCCTGACCTTCGGCTGCGATAAACTTACAGTGATGGTAAGCATCTTTTATAAATTCACCTACTTCTTTCTTGTTTTTAAGTGCCAAAATTCCTTTTCCTGCCGGAATATAAACAGCATCAAACAATACCGAAGCGGCAATAAGATAACTTTGATCTACAGCAATTTCCAGACCTTCTTCTGATACAATTGTACCTAAATGCGGTGCGATAATTACAGCTTTTGCTCGGGCATCTTTTAAGGCTAGTTTCATGGTTTTTACAGATTCTGCATTTACGCCTTCTGCACATAAAAAAGCAACTTGTCTTGTGGCAATAGTATTCGAAATAGTTGGATTTTTCAACATACTTAAAGCATCCGAATTATCTATAGATTGTTTTACTTCTCTCGGCTCTTGTTTCCCTTCATCATCAGCTCCAACGCCTTGATTAATTGGTTTTTCAAGTTCAGTTGGTACATTCATACCTAATGCCTTACCTACTTTTGTCGCCAGATTTTTATCGATTTGAGAAATTAATCCCAAAATACGTTCTCTAATGGCTTTTGTTTCTACTTTTCCTAATTCAAAAGACAAAGCCTCTCCAATATGGTTTTGCTCAATTGGCGTTTGGCTGTTGAAGAAAAGTTTTGCCTGGCTAAAATGGTCTGAGAAACTCTCGCTTCTTTCACGTATTTTTTGCGCATCGATTCGTTCGTTGAAACTACTAAAACCTCCTTCGTCTATTTTTGCCTGAAACGGACAACCACCGCCTAATGAATTAGGATGATAACTCACACGACCGGTTGGAATTTCCTGGCGCATATGTCCGTCACGCTGATTGTTGTGCATAGGCGCAACAGTACGGTTGATTGGGATTTCATGAAAATTAGGACTTCCTAATCTTGATAATTGCGTATCGGTATATGAGAATAATCTTCCTTGTAATAAGGGATCATTCGAGAAATCGATTCCAGGAACTACATGTCCTGGGTGAAAAGCAACCTGCTCTGTTTCTGCAAAAAAGTTATCCGGATTTTTATTCAGAACCATTTTACCTATAATTTGCACGGGAACCAGTTCTTCCGGAACCAATTTGGTTGGGTCCAAAAGATCAAATTCGAATTTATGTTCGTCGGCTTCAGGAATGATTTGTACGCCTAATTCCCATTCAGGAAAGTTTCCGCCTTCAATGGCTTCCCATAAATCCTGCCTGTGAAAATCGGAGTTTTTACCTGATATTTTTTGTGCTTCATCCCAAGCTACAGCGTGAGTTCCTAATTTAGGTTTCCAATGAAATTTCACGAAATACGATTCGTTATTTTTATTTATGAATCTAAAGGTGTGTACTCCAAAACCTTCCATCATTCTTAAACTTCTGGGGATTGCCCTGTCGCTCATTACCCACATAATCATGTGCATCGATTCTGGCATTAAAGAAATAAAATCCCAAAAAGTATCGTGAGCCGATGCTGCCTGAGGCATTTCGTGATGTGGTTCGGGTTTTACTGCGTGTATTAAATCAGGAAATTTCATGGCATCCTGAATAAAAAAGACAGGCATATTGTTTCCTACCAAATCATAATTTCCTTCCTGTGTGTAAAATTTAACCGAGAATCCGCGTACGTCACGCGCTAAATCGGTTGAACCTCTTGAACCTGCGACAGTTGAAAAACGGACAAATACAGGCGTTTTGATGCTTTTATCGTTAAGAAAACCGGCTTTGGTATATTTCTCCATCGACTCATACAATTCAAAATAACCGTGAGCTGCCGAACCTCTTGCATGTACGATTCTTTCGGGAATACGTTCGTGATCAAAATGGGTAATTTTTTCTCTAAGAATAAAATCTTCCAGTAAAGATGGTCCTCTTTCACCAGCTTTTAGTGAATTGTTGTTGTCATTAATTTTCACTCCCTGATTGGTGGTCAGAAATTGATTCTCAGCATTTGATTTATTAAATTCTAAATCTCTTTGTTTTTCATCAGCATGATCCTGACTTGGTTTCTTTGAATTTTTCATTTTTTTGATAGTTGTTTAGGATTTTAAAAATGGTTTTAAAAAGCAGTTTATATTCTCATTTAATAAGTCATTAAAATAGTCAGCGAGAATTATAAACTGTAACAAGCCTGACAAATGTAGGGTACAATACAACCAACTGCTTACATGATTATAGTCAAAGATTACATCATTTAAACATTTGATAATCAGTTATAAATATTGACTAATTCTTTTAGAAAATAGATTTTTAACTGTGCTGAAAAGTTATATCATTCAACAAAAAACTTACATTATAAGGTGCTGTTAATTATACAATTAGAATATGTTTTTTTGTAAGAAACAAGCAGCATTGAGGAAGTAGATTTGTACCATAACAAACATTTAAAAAAATATCATGAAAACTACAGATCAAAAAAACAGCAGCACCTCGACATCCGGTGCAAAGTCTATGGACAAAAAAATAGACAAAAAAGAAACATCTGCAAAAAGAGAAACTAAACCAAATGAAAAAGATGGGAAGAAGCCTTCGGCAAAGAAGTAATTAATTCTAAAGTATACTAACTATGGAAAATGAAAACAATAAAAATTACGGTCAGGAAAATCGTGATTTTAATCAGGACTTAGACACACTTATTGATAAGGAAAATGCTAATCAGGATGAAAAATACCAGATTCAGGAAGAATTTATCGATGATGTTAATCACCAAACAAACGATTATAACAGAAACGAAAATAATCCTGACGGAGAACCTATTCTAAACGGAGAAGATCAAATCACGAATGACGAAGATCCGGAAGATTTGGATAATGCAGTAGAAAAAGACGGCGATCTGGATGATGATGATTCAGAAAATGATGAAAATCTGAGAGATATTGAAGAGGATTTAGACGAGGTATCCCACGATCCTTTTCCGAGTACGAATCCGGAAAATTTCTAGAAATCATGAAATATTATAGTTAGATAACCGTTAAGCACTTAAAACTTAACGGTTATTTTTTGTAAATTGAAATCTGAAATTTGCTATAAAATTCTATAATAAAAAATTAAAACTATGTAATCTATTTAAATGCAAATTGATGTAATTTTAAGCTATTGGTTTTAAACAAATTATAATCGAGTAAGAAAATGCATTTGTATGATGGAGATAACAATTCAAATTGTCTGGTTATTTGTTCTGGCTATCCCGATAGCTTGCATCAGCTGGACTGTAACGCATGAAGAAATATTTAAAGAGCCTCGCGAATGGTGTGTAAAACATTCTAAAAATGATAAGACAATTTTGTCCAGAAAGGTTTTTTATCTCTTTACCTGCGAATACTGTTTTAGCCATTATGTCACAATTGCTTTTTTAATCCTTTGTAATTATAAACTTTTGCTAAATGATTGGCGTGGCTATATTTTGGCAGGATTTTCGCTTGTTTTTATGGCTAATGTCTATATGAGCCTTTTTGCTTTATTGAGACAGGCTATTAAAAAAGAAAAAGTAGAAATCGAAAAAATTGAGAACCAGACAGATGGCGATAAGCTATCTGCATAAAAAAAAGTATAACTAAATAAATTGAAAACTTATGGAAAATTTAAATTTTATAGATCCATTATTACACGGAATTACCCCTGAAAAAACAAATAACAAAATACCAAACCTTTCTGCAAAACAGCTTGCCTGCGCTGGAGTTAGTTCTCTTATAGTTGGCGCTGTACTAAAAAAAGCGGGACAAAATAAAGTAGGTAACCTTATTGGAGGTCTTGCTTTACCATTATTGGCGTCAGCAGCTTACAAACAATTTACCAAGGTATCTAAAGCAAAGAAAGAACTTACTGATAGTAGTGGTATCGAATACAATCACTAAAAATTTCTTTTAGTTTAAATAAGAAACCAAAAAAAATATTTGTCAGCCACGAATTCACGGATCATGCTACATCATCAGCTAGAAAGATTCCTGAATTCGTGGCTTTTAAATTTTGGAAATAAAAAAAGCCTGAATATTTACAGGCCATTTACATTCTTAAGATTCAACTTAACTTCTATTTTTTAGTGGGACTTTTTACGGTATCCAATCGAACAGGATTAGCTGTTGGATCTGATACTATTTTAGTTGTATTGGGTTGTTGTTGTTTCCCTGTCGCTGCTTTATGTACTGTATTCTTTATGGCCAAGATTTTTTACAGTATCTTAAGCCACAGCATTAACCCTTGGATCTGATACTGGGGGTAAAAACATAAACCAATTTTAATTTAAAGCCTTGACATCTGAGCTAATTTACTTCAATTAAAATCAATTTATAAGCTTATACTGCCAATGATTATTTAATTTGAATATTTCCTTCGACCCAATTTAAAGCTTTGTTGAATTCTAATTTTTTAAATCCTTTAAATTCTCCGGGAACGACAAAACTAAAACCGTTTGTAAAAGTTATGATTTCCTCAGAATCTGTTACAATTGCTGCCCTATTCCATTTTCCTAAATGTTTTAATCCTAGTAAAGCATCCTGCAACCAGGCACCGGCTGTAAAATTCTGAATATCAGTGTCGAGAACTAATAAAAAGTTGACTTCGTTACTTTGCTTAACTAAATGCTCTACAGCGGGAACAACTACGCTAAGAAAGTCTTCTTTTGTTACTTCGGCCAAAGCTCTAAAAGCTACAATATTGTCTGTTGTATCGATTTGATGTATCATTTTATGCGATTTTTTTGAATTAGTGATTCTTGAATTTTTATACTTTTTGAAATTTTCGAAGGGTTGAAAATTACTATCAAATTTAGTTATAGAATTGGTTTTGAATCTTATAAGATCTCGGTTGAGTTTTATATTATAACTACTTTGTTTTTGAGGTGTAAAGGTTCGGAGGTTTTCTCATTGTGGGTTTTGCCTATGAAAGATGCATTTTTATTCTTGAAAGATAAACCCGGTAAATCCTCTTTTGAAAACTACACGCACATAAGGAATAGAGCTAAGTTAGCGAAGTAGCAGCGAAAGCCCGACAGTATCCCGATAAGAGGGCGTATACGCGCAAGGTAACTTTTTCCTCCTATCGGGATGGTGAATCCCCTATTGTTAAGGCTCTGAGATACTATGCTGCTAAGGTTCTATTTTTTTTAGCGCTTGAGATTAGTTGTAAAGGTTCAAAGGTTTTTACTTTATGTATAACCTTGAGAACTAAAAAGACAAAAGCCTGTCTCTTTCGAAACAGGCTCTTTGTAAAAAAAAATAAACTAACACAAAACTTTTAATTATATCCTTGATTTTGTTTGAATACCTTTTGGTCAATTACGGTTTGTGGAATTGGAAATGCTCTTCTAAAGGGTTGAGAAGCAGCTTTTGCAGTTCCGGCTAAATCGAATTTTCCAAAACGGATACTTTGTGGTCTTCTTTGTAATTCCCAGTACAATTCGAAACCTAATTCTTTGTACAATTGCGCTGCATCTAAAGACGTAAGGGCTTTCCCCGGAGCATTACCAAATAATGACTCTCTTTTTCTGCTTGTACGCAGTGTATTAAGATCGATCATGGCTAAACCTGTGCTTCCTTTTCTAAAATAAGCTTCGGCTCTCATGGCATAAATTCCTCCTAAACGGAATAATGGAATATCGACATTACTGTTACCATTTCCTCCTTCAGGATCAAATTCGTATTTAAAAACACGGGCTCCCTGATTGATTTCGTTTTGAGCAAAAACAGATTTAGTAGGGTCTGCAAATGTTAATGATGGGGTAAAATTCATTCTTGTACCGGTACTTTTTTCCATAAATAATGGAGAAACTTTGATACGGTTACCTACCATTTCAAGAGATCCTGAAGGCAATAATATTGGGCCGTATTGAAGTCCTGCCTGGATTCCTCTGTTGAAATGGAACCATGGCAAAGCCGGGCTGCTTTTAGGTACGATATCTGTTGCAGGAACACTTACATCTGTACCATCGTTCATGAACCATGTACCATCAGCATATTGGTAATGTTGTTCAAATCGTGGATCGTCATGATTGCCATCCCATGATGCGTAGAATTCAGGTGTTGTACAAGCTGCATTTGTTCCTCTGTTTGCAGCAGATGTTCTCTGGTTACGCTCCATACACACATATGCAAAACTGTTTGAACCGTTACGGATGTAATCTATTTTTTGAGAAATGGCAAAAATAAGCTCTTTACCGTTATTGTTGTCTCTTGCAAAGTTTTTGAAAAAGTCACTTTCTAAACTGAATTTTCCTGAATCGATTAGTAACGACGTGTAATAAATAACACGATCCATATCTGTTCCTGCGCTTCCTGTTACAGCTGGTTCATTGAAATTGAAATTTGATGATGCATTGTAACGATCTTTGAATACAGCACGATTTAAATACATGTTGGCTAAAAAAGCATAAGCGGCTTGTTTGGTAAATCTTCCCTGATAGGTTCTCTGCGTTCCAATATCAGCTAAATCAGGAATTAAAGCCTCAACATCTGTAATTAATTTATCTATTTGAGTATCAGCTTTTAAAATTTGTAAAGTCGCTTTTGCATCCATTGGATCTTTATATGGAGCCTGTGCGTATAAATCCAAAGTGGTATACGTGTAAAAAGCCATAAGTGCTTTTGCTTCTGCAGCATATAATTTCTTTTCGGGAATTGAACTTTGTTCAGCCGATTGTATAGCCGTTATACAACGTGTAATACCATTTGTTAATAAATCCCAGTTACCTACAATGATTGAATTGGTAGAGCTCCAGGTAAATTCGTGCATATCTCTCCATTTTCCGCCATCTCCCCAGTCACTTCCACGAGTTGGTAAAATAGCTTCATCTGTAGTGTATTCCTGCATGGCAAAAATGGCTCCATGATCAACGAAAGTTCCGTCACCCAATCTGTCATAAGCCGCAGCAAGTGAACCCGCTGGATCTGAAACTGTATTTCCAGGTATTTCATCTAAAAAAACTTCATCCAGATCAGTACAGCTGTTTAGTAGAAAAATAAAAGAAAATAATGTTAAAAATTTTATGCTTAATAATGTCTTTGTCTTCATAATTTATAATTTTAAAGTTGCTCCGAAACTGAACGTTCTCGAAGTTGGATAAGCTGCGTAATCAATTCCAATAGATTGGTTACCGTCGGTTGCTTTAGGCGTATTTACTAATGGATCAAATCCTGTATAATTTGTAATTGTAATTAGGTTATTTCCTGTAACATAAAGTGTTAAGCCATTAATCCAGTTCAATCCTTTCAAATCAAAATTGTAACCTATACGTGCCGCATTTAATCTTATAAAATCAGACTTTTCTAAGAAAAGCGTAGACAAAATTGGTGAGTTTGTTGGATTTGCCCCTGACTCATAATATCCTGTTGCCACGTTACGATCTGATGCTAAGTTATTAATATTCAAAGCATTCAATCCTGTATTATTCAACAAATAACCGCCCGTTTGCCCAATAATTGAGAATGAAAAACTAAAGTTTTTATATCTCATATCACTGTTGAAACCGTAATAAAAAGTCGGTAAAGCTCCTTCGATAATAATCCTGTCGCTGTTATCAATTTTACCGTCTCCGTTCTGGTCTTTAAATACGTTTGCTCCATTTTGATCAAAACCAGTGTGCTCTAACAAATAAAATGAACCAGCCGAATAACCGCTTTTGTAAATATTAGCATTAACCCCTGATTGTCCAGGACCAGAAATAGCACCTGTTAAGATCTCTGAAAGCGGTAAGTTTTCAATTTTGTTGTTTAATGTTGATCCATTCACATCAACATTCCAAGTGAAATCTTTTCTATCGATGATTTTAGAACCCAGCATAATCTCAATACCCTTGTTAACAATTTTACCGTCAATATTTGTCCAAATAAATTTTGTCTGACTCAAAGGAGTTGAAGGTATATACAAAATAGCATCTGTAGTTGTTTTATTAAAATAGTCTACAGTTCCATAAAATTTGTCATTCCACAAATTAAAATCAAGACCTACATTATATTGTGTAACAACTTCCCATTTTAAATCTGGATTTGCTGTTCTGGAAACAGAAACACCATTTACAAGATTTAAATCATCATTTAAATAATATCCGTCCGGGCCAGCCAAAGAGTAACTTGCCTTAGTTTGTTTATTGGGTACTTCTTGATTTCCTGTTTGTCCCCAGCTTGCTCTAAGCTTTAGGTTATTGATTGTTTGAGAATCTTTCAGGAAATTTTCATTAGAAATATTCCATCCTAAAGCAAATGAAGGGAAATAACCATATTTGTTATTATCTCCAAAACGTGTAGAACCATCAGCTCTCATAGAAGCTGTTAATAAGTATTTATTATCAAAACCGTAATTTAATCTTCCAAAATAAGACTGCAATTCGTTTTCCTGAGCATAACCTGTTGTACCAGACTGCGTTCCTGCAAAACCTGGATTAATAGACGGTTTTACACCTGCTCCCTGCGCTGAAATTCCATCAATACTGAAACTTGTTCCTGATCTTTCAAATTTTTGATAAGAGAATCCGCCAAGAACTTCAAATTTATGTTTATCGAATGCCTTATTATAAGTTAGATAATGCTCAACCAAAGAATTTTTTGAATCAAGATTGTTCTGAACATATTTACCTTTTGGATTTAAATCGGTAAGGTTGGGATAAATTGTAGTATTTCTTTCTGATGTAGAGCGATCTACGCCAATATTTAATTTATATTCTAATCCGTCAATAATTCTCAAAGAAGCCTCTAGATTTCCTAAAACTCTTAATGTACGCGTTTGATCCTCATAAATACTTAATAAATAAGCTGGGTTATAATGTGCGTTCATATTAAAATTGGTGTACTTTCCGTTAGCATCAAAAACTGATCTTGTTGGGTTTGCCATCAAAGTATGCACAATCAATTGTCCGTTAGAACCACCGTCATCACTTGTAGGAACGCCATCATCTGTAGTCTGGCTCGCAGTAAGATTCAGTTTTACTTTTAAACGTTTGTTGTCTAAAAATGATTCAGCAGCATTAATTCTACCCGAGAGACGTTTGAAATTACTGTTATGAATAATACCTTCCTGATCCATTTGTGCAACAGATGCATAATAATTTCCTGATTCTGTTTGTTTTGCAAAAGATAAAGCGTTGTTTGTAGTAATTGCAGATCTAAAAATTACATCCTGCCAATCTGTGTTTCCGCCATGATCAAATGCTTTATCTTTTATAGCGTTTCTATATTGGCCTGCATCTAAAACATCTAATTTATGAGCAACAGTAGAAACTCCCATATAAGAGTCAAAGGTTAATGTTCCTTCGCCTTTAGATCCTTTTTTAGTGGTCACCAAAACAACTCCGTTAGATCCTCTTGCTCCGTAAATAGCCGCAGCAGATGCATCTTTTAAAACTGTAATCGATTCGATATCACTTGTATTCAAAAAGTTTAATGGATTTTTTGCCGTTGAACCTCCAAAACCAACATTAGTTCCGGCAGGGCTTGTATCATCATTGGACAATGGCATACCATCAACAACAAATAAAGGTGTACTTCCGCTTCTGATAGATCCCACTCCACGAATGGTAACGTTTACGCCAGCACCAGGTTCTCCGCTTGTATTCACAACCCGAACACCGGCCACTTTTCCTTGTAATAAATTATCAACAGAAACGTTTACACCTTGCTTAAAATTAGCTGCTTCTAATTGTGTAACAGCTCCGGTAACATCTTTTTTGGCTTGTTTTCCGTAACCCACAACTAAAACCTCACTCAATTCGGCAGTGCTTGGTTCTAATTGAACAGTCATAAAACCAGACTGTGCAGCAAGAACTTTTGTTGTGTAACCTACATAGGAAACTTCGATATTTTTTCCTTCTCCTACAGAAAGTTCAAATACCCCGTCAAAATCAGTAACAGTTGAGTTTGAAGACCCACTTTCGATTACTGTTGCCCCCGGAATTGGCAATTTGTTTTCGTCAACAATTTTTCCTTTTACTCTAATTTTGTCAACCGCTTTTGCAGGAACTGCTCTTGGCACAACTGCTTTTTGAATTAAAACCAATTTACCATTAATGTTGTAATTGAAATTGGCTTTTTTAGAAAGATCACTTAAAATCAATGCCACAGATTCATTCGTGTAATTTACTGTATATGTGGTATTATCAGCAATAATAGCTTGTCCGTAGCTGAATTTATAATCGGTTTGCGCGCTCAATTTTGAAAAAATAGAAACAAGTGTAGCTTTTTCTATTTTATTTTCTATTTTTGATTTTTTTAATGAATTAGTTTTACTAAAACCACTCTCAATGGTCAGTAACGCTAGTACTAAAAAGATGAAACTCTTTAGATTTAAATAAGAAGGTTTAAAATACATGATTTAAGTTATTGGTTTTTTTACGATACTTAATGATAAATGGCAGTTGTTCTCAGCAACTGCTTTTTTGTTTTTAATCCACTTTTACTATTTCGCCATAAACTTTAAATTTTAGGTTTGTGATATAATTTATTTGTTCTAAAACATTCTCTAATGATGCGTCCTTCTTTATGAACACCGTTAATGGCGTTGCCAATACGAGCTTATTTTCATACTGAAATGAAACTCCGTATTTATATTGTAAAACCGTAATTACTTGTTTTAAAGTAGTTTGATTGAGCGTAACATCTGTATTGTACCAATTGACCAAATACGATTTTTCAGCCATTTGTTTGGTTAATTTTTGTGCGATAAACAAAGCTTCTTCATTTGGAACCAAATCAACGCTCTGCCCTTTTACAGAAACATTTACCTTTCCGGTCACGACAATTACCTCACATTTTGATTTTGACATTTGAATGTGAAATGAAGTTCCCACCACTCTGGTTTTAATTTCGCCGGAACTGATAATAAAAGGATGCTTTTTGTCTTTGGCTATTTCAAAAAATGCATTTCCTTTTAGTAAAGAAACCTTTCTTTGCTCGCCCACAAATTTTTCAGGATACTGAAATGATGAATTTGCTGCCAGATAAATTTTCGAGCCGTCACTTAATTGGATAGATTTGGGGGTATCTGACGTTTTAAATGATAATTGCTTTTCGGCTGTAGTAACTGGTTTAAAGTAAAACCCTAAACCAACCAGAAAAAGAATGCTGGCAGCTGCCATATATTTTAAGTAAGGATTGAAGTTTTTCTTCTTTCCTATTCGAATTTGGATATTGTCGTAAATATCATGAGCAACTTGGTCCGGATTTCCCATGGAAGATACATCCCACTTTGATTTTTGATATTCGCTAAAAGTAAAATTATGCAACAAATCTTCTTCTGCTCTTGAAGTTTTATGTCGGGAACTTTTATCGATAAGATATTCTAAACTGTGCTTGATTCTTTTTATCATAATACTTGTTATTACCAATAAGTACCAGAAATGCAAAATCGTACTATCGCCAAATATTATGAAACCATTAACAGAAAGTTATCTTAAAAATTTTGTTTAAAAAAGATCATTGGAGCTAGCCAGGCAAGGTCTTTTAAGCCTTCACGCAATTGTTTTAAAGCCGAAGAAATTTGATTTTTTACCGTTTGTTTCGAAATTCCAAGCTCTTCCGCAATCTGATCAATTGACATATCCTGAAATTTGTACATTAGTAAAACTTCTTTTCTCTTCTCCGGAAGTTTATCTAATAAGCAATACAGTAAATCCATTAATTCAGGATCGATCGAACTGAAATTATCAATAATATAATCTTCGAATTTATCCTCGAGAATCGTCTTGTCGAACTTGTTATTTTGGTAATGTTTGAAGACCTGATTTTTTACGGCCCTGAATAAATAAGGTTCGATGGCATTTATAGTAATGTGGTCTTTTCGTTCCCATAAATCAATAAAAACATCCTGCACGATATTCTGCGCCAAGTCTTTATCCTGAGTCATCGTATAAGAAAATGCATTAAGCTTTTTCCAGTAATCATTATACGCTTTTTCAAAAATTTCAGGGTTTTTCATAACTTATTTCAAGACTGTTTGGTGATGTAAAATAATAAAATGTTATACCAAAGTTTTTTGCCTGAAGGTTATCTTTAAATTAAATAAAGAATTATTTTGATGTAGAAATACTACTATTTCCGGACAATGATTACAATCAGGTTGCGATTTCTTTTTTTTTTAATAACATAAAAATCAAATCCCGTCTTTACATTAGTGTTTTCTAAAAAAGGTAATTTTCTTGTGCTGCGTCCTCAGTATTAATAAAAAATTACACTTCTTAAAACCATGAAACAAATTCTGTTTACCTTATTTCTTGCCGGCGCCCTACATAACAGCGTACAGGCACAAAACGACAATCTAAAAATCAATCAAATACAAGTAATAGGTTCACACAATAGTTACCGCCAGAATATCGAACCCGATTTATACAATCTTATTCAGGCAAAAGATACATCGCGTTCCTTAAAAGGATTGCAATACACACATATTTCAATTACTGATCAATTGAATAAGGGTTTAAGAAATCTCGAAATTGATGTTCAGGGCGATCCTAAAGGCGGGAAATATGCACACCCAAAAGGATTGGATCTGGCAAAATCTGAAAAAGTTTATGACCCAAATGGAGAAATGAACAAACCGGGTTTTAAGGTCTTTCATATGATCGATATTGATTTTAGAACCTCTTGTTACACTTTGCAAAACTGTCTTGGAGAACTAAAAAAATGGTCTGATGCCAATCCTGATCACATTCCGGTTTTTATTACTCTGGAACCCAAAGATGATGATAGTTTTTTAGGTACAAAATCTGAGAAATTTACACCTGAATTGTTCGACGCTTTAGATGCTGAACTTCGCAAAGGTCTCGGCAATAAACTAATCACTCCGGATATGGTTCGCGGAAAATACAAAACCTTAGAAGAAGCAGTCCTGCACAACAATTGGCCAACGCTGAAAAAAGCAAAAGGTAAATTTTTATTTATCTTAGATAATAACGGAACCAAAAGAGACCTTTACGCCCTGAATCATCCATCCTTAAAAGGACGCGCCGCTTTTATATGCGCAGAACCAGGGAAACCGGAAGCCGCAACTTTAATGATCGGCAATTCTGAAGATCCAAAAATTACCGATTTAGTCAAAAAAGGATATATCATTCGTACAAGAGCCGACTCAGATACAAAAGAAGCCCGCAAAAATGATTACACTCACTTTGAAGCTGCCAAAAAATCGGGCGCACAAGTCATTACAACCGATTATTATCTGCCAAGTACTCTCTTCGATTCTCCTTATCAAATTAAGTATGATGATGGTAGTTATGTGAGAGTTAATCCCGTTACTGGGGAGTAATAATTTCACTTTTATTTTGTTTCAGGTTTCAAGTTTTAAATGGTATAAAACCTGAAACTTTTTTATGGCACGCAGATCACACCGATTTATACCAATCGAGACGGATTCTTTACACAAAGTCATTGCGAGGAACAAAGCAACCTTACAAACAATAAGAGAAAAAGCTTGATTTAGCAAATGTAATTGCTTCTTTACTCGCAATGACAAAAAGAATAAAATCCGCGACAATCCGCGCTTTGACCAAAGCAAATCCGTATGATCCGCGTGCCATTTATCAATTCAAACTTTTAATTTTTCCACTCTTCAAATCAACACTAAAATGATCCGCAGGAACTTCATGCATGAATTTATTAAATATAATCAAGAACAATCGCATTTGGTTTTGCAATAATTTTTCTTTTGATGCATCTTCTTTATGATTTTCGAAAAACAGCTGAGACAATACTTTATATTGTTTGGCTCTGGCAATTCCAACATCTACTAAAGCTAGTTCATCGGCGCTTCTGAAACGGTAAAAATCGACCAACAAATCATAACCTGTCCAATTGAAATCTTGTTTTTTGAGATTGTTTTGAGCTAAAATTTTCTCAGCAATACTTTGCGCTTCTGCCCATTCTTTTTTAAAGTTTTCTTTATTTTTCAGAATTACATCAAAATCTTTATCCGACTGAATATTGGCTAAAACCAATAAATCTTCTCCTGAAACATTCAGTATGAAATTCTTGAAAGATTCTGGCCAATCGTCTTTCAGAAAACGCAAACGAACCAATTCCTTTAGATGAAAATCGGTAAAATCATGGTAGTTTTTAGTTTTTAGTATATCAATATTCCAAATATCTTTTGTGTTTTGACTTTCTAAGAATTGATA
Source organism: Flavobacterium sp. SLB02 (assembly GCF_009664855.1). Classification (GTDB taxonomy): domain Bacteria; phylum Bacteroidota; class Bacteroidia; order Flavobacteriales; family Flavobacteriaceae; genus Flavobacterium. The sequence continues at coordinate 1,513,842 of NZ_CP045928.1, read as the reverse complement.
CTCCATTTTATACAAATCAAAAAGCTCGTTGTATCCTGAAACTTCATCAATTGTAATGGTTTGAATATCGAGAAGATTGTCTTTTTTGATCGTTAATAATTTGTATGCCGGTATATATGCCGCCAAGGATGGCGTCTGAATATTCACCAAAGTATTTCCTTTTGCTGTGGTTCTGATTCCTGTATCATTGATATGCATATGCCCGCCAAAGTGAATCTTCAATCCAACATCAGCAAAAACCTGCGCTACTTCCTCAACCGGAACGCGGTTGAGTTGCCATTTATTTGGCCCAAGCAACTCTTTTATTTCCACCGAAGCGTCATCATTAAAATCAATCATCGGAAAATGACTAAAAGCAATCAAAGTTTTGCCTTGTAGTTTGGCTTGCTCTGAAATTTCTTCGACCCATTTTATCAGGTGTTTTTTGTTGGAAAGTACATTGTTGTAACCCGTACTTGCTTCTGAATAGTTTTTAGAATCTTTAGGATCTGCGTCATTATTTTTTGGAATATAAACATTCCCATCAATTGCCATTAACCAAAGTCCGTCGAGAGGCTCAACGAGATAACTTACATCCGGAACTTCAAATCCAGAGGAAACATTATACACTCTATTGGATAATAAAGCAGCTTGAGATGCTTTTTCGAAGCTATAATTCTGAGATGTATACCCAGAAAAAGGTGTCGCCCAGAACTTATATTTTTTATTGGGATAAAAACCAAAGTTTTTCAAATTCTCAGTAATTCCCAAATAACCCATTTTAGCAATATCGGCGGTAATAACAACAGGCTGTTCGATCGTTAAGTTTGGCTTATACAGGCCTTCTTTGCTATAAATGGGTTGGCTTTTTCCTTCTCTACCTAAAAAATCTTCTTTGCCGGATTCCTGTGCAAAAGGTCCAACAGGATCGTGATTTCCAGTAGTAATGAAGAACTCTATATTGTATTTTTTTCTGTACTGATCTAAAATTTTCTCTAAGCCTCTTACGTGAATTGGCTGACCGTCATCTGTGTAATCTCCCGGAAGTGCCACATATTTTATCTTTCTTTTTGCAATATCTTCTAAAGCGGCTATAAAAGCAAAATAATTTTCATTGAAAATTCGGGTCGAATGCAGCTGAGACGCCATTGTTCTCATTAACGTATATTTTCCGTTTTTCGTATTCAGAATGCCTTTATAATCATTATCAGAAAATGTTCCGTACAGATCCTGTAAATGAACATCGGATAAAAAAGCAACCTGAACGCCTTCCAGATTCTTTGTTTTTTGTGCTGAAATTGTGGTATTTAATAAAATAAAGAACAGAAAAGCAAGGTAATTTTTATAGTAGGTAGTAAATTTTAAAATCATGGGTTAGGCTTTTGCAAATGAGGTTATAAAAAGATTTGCAATTTTAGGAATTAAAACTCGAAATACCTTTATCGTATTGTTACGGAATGATAATTATTAGTGCTTTGCCGTGATGTTGATTTAAGCGCGAGGTGGGCTAAGATATACGCCAAGTTCGCAAAGTTTTTTTTGAAGCTGGCTAGTAATTGCTGGCAAAGTCGCGAAGGCGCAAAGTTTTTATTTTCTTTTCGACCTTACTCGATTAAAAAATAACCCTTGCGAACTTGGCGTAAAACCCTGTGTGCCTTGTGGTTATTTTTTTTTATTAAATTTATAATCATTTTCAATTCAGATCAATCATGGAAACAAAAGATGAAAAACAAGCCATTTATGCCAAGACCAGAAAAGAATGGCGAGATTGGTTACAAGAAAATAATCAAACAGAGAAATCTGTCTGGTTGATTTTATATCATAAAAAAAGCAAAGTAGAAAGCATTAATCTTGTTGAAGCAACCGAAGAAGCTTTATGTTTTGGATGGATTGATAGTTTGTGTAAAAAACGAGATGTCGAAAGTTTTTATCTCACCTTCACGCCCAGAAATCCAAAGAAAAGTAAATGGAGCCAACCTAACAGAGATCGTGCCCAAAGAATGATTGAGCAGGGTTTAATGACCGAACACGGACAAAAACTTATTGATATTGCGAAGGAAAATGGGAAATGGGAACCTGTATAAAAAACAATCTTGCCATTTCTGACAAGATTGTATTAACCTTTCTCAAAGTCTACAAGTTTGACAAAGGTTCAAATAAACATAACTAACAATATTATTTCTTTAAAAAACGCCTCACGATTTGTTGACCCTCTTTCTGAAAAACAATCAAATAAACACCTCTGTTTAAACCTGAAACATCGATATTATTATCCTGGATTTGCTGGGTCTTAACCAAAATTCCGTTTTGAGAGTCAACAATTGAAACGGTTGCTCCTGTTACATCTCTTGTAAAGAAAAGCGTATTGGCTACCGGATTTGGATATACATTTAATGCAATGGTATCTTCTTTTTCTTCCGTAAGAATCGATGAAGATTCAGCAATTATGCCCTCAGCAACAATTCTGGTAATTTTGATCCAGTTGATATTTACAGCACTAACCTGAATGTAGATTCCAAAATTATAAGTTCCGGCATTTACCTTTACCGTTTGCGTAACGGTTTGCCAGTTTTGCCATCCTGCTGTATTTGGAATATCAACATTACCTAAAATAGTCGTTCCTGCGTTTAAATCAGATGATATTCTGGCGCCTGATACAGCACTTGCAATTCTGTATTCTATTAAATAAGAACCACTAGTTGGGAAATTGATATTGTTATACGCCAGCCAATCTCCGGTATCTGTATAAGCAACGTTTAAACCTCCGCCTGAATCTGTGGTCGTTTCAGTTTGAATTCCGCTCATTGCAGCATAATCTTCAGCCTGAATTAAAGTCGAACTTTGTGATGCTGTTGTTGCAATTAATCTCCATTCTGCGCAAGTCTGATTGTTATTGTCCCATTGCTGTACATTGGCACCATTTGCAGTACTTGCTCCCGCAACCTCAACAACGCGCCCACTATGTCTGGCAATTATTTTATAAAATCCATCACCAGTGGCAACTAAAACAAACTGTTGATTGGTGGTTCCGTTATATGGATATTGCTCTACATTGGCTCCATTAGCTTTATTAAAACCATTTACATCAAGAGATTGTCCGCTATGATTGGCGATGATTTTATACAATCCGTCACCTAAATGTGTGAAGGTATATTTTTGATTGTTTCCAGAATTTGGTGTTCCCTGCGCAATATTTGCTCCGTTGGATAAACTCTCACTCCAAACATCCATATTCAAGCCACTGTTTCTATTTTGTAAAAAGAAAGTTTGATTTCCTAAAGTGGTAACTCCGTTGGCAAGAATTCTAATAGAAGTTACTTTATCATTCCAGGCCGCATTCAAACAAGAATTATCAGAATTGATTACCGTGGAGGCTCCTGTGAAATTATCATCCTGATACAAAATTGCCTGAAATCCCTGCGTGATTTTAAGCGAAGAAATATCATCATTTAAAACACCCAATGAATTCAAACGTGCCATATTATAATCTCCAATGGTTAAACCGCCTGAAAATCCAGTATAATTACAATCTTTATAAACGGTAATCACATCTGTCGACGCACTTATATTTCCTCCCGGGGGAATTGTTCCTGTAATGGAATAACTTCCGATAGAACCATAAGCCGAATAACCGCCATAACCTGCATTTCCTGCTCCTGTACCATCAACATCAATAAAGTATTTACCCGCTGGTAAATTGACATTCATAGAAGCATTTAAAGCAAAAGGATCAGAGTTCCAATAGGTTCCCATTTCGGCTCCTGCCGAATTATACAAACGAATTAAAAGATGAAGATTTCCGTCTCTTCCAACCGTATTAGCGTTGATCGAAACATTTCCTCCACCAGTTGTAAATGAGAAGAAATCATAATCGGCTTCACTTGAAATGATACCGCTTTTTTGATTAATAGCTCCACTTGCGTTATAATCTAAAGTAGCTGCCGAAGCTGTGGTATTTCCGTAATCATCGCCTCTGTAGCCTACCCCAAATTTAGAGCCAGCAATACTCGCTACATCATCCTGTTTGTTATTGGCAAAATCATATTCGCCTTTACTCCATTGTACAACTGGTCTGTAATAACCCGCTCCCATAATAGGAGCCCATGAAGTATTATTTATTCCTACGAAATAGTCTTCTGCAGGATTGGTTCGTCCGTCATGACCCAGATCAAAAGTATGTCCTACTTCATGCGCAGAGGCATCTCCACCAGATTTACCCGAAGTAATAAATACCCAACAAGGTACATCATTGTCCCAATTGAAGGAACCAATATATGCAACGCCTCCCGCCCCCGGGGCTGCAGTATTGGTTGGAGTTACCACCACACGCATTCTTCTGTTTCTTGGATACAAATTATAAACGGCTTCACTCGTTGTAACATTCAGATTAAATGGTCTGTAATCTTCAGATACTACTTCCCAATGTTGTTGTACATCTGCATCACTCATTCCTGATGGTAAGGCATTTATGGCTTTTCCGTTATTCCAAAGATTTCCTGCCGGCATATTATAACCGTCGAAATCTAATAATATACAACCTGCTGCGCCTGGCAAACTTTGCAAATTCAGTAACGCCGGAGCAATTGCAACGGCTACTTTACTGGTTGTTCTATTCGTGTTTTCAGGAACATTTTTATAATCAATACAAAGCAAAGTATTGATATCAACTTTCGAAACAAAAGCATTTCCCTGAGCATCTGAATAATATTTGTAGGCTTCTTTTGTCTTCTTTAAAATAATATGACCTTCCAGCGATTTGTCCCTCACTTTGATATAAAAAGAAGATTCTGCAACATTGCTGATTTCTCCAATCAAAAATTCACTTGAAATATTTGATTCTTTATAATTTATTTTTCCATTAAAGTTTTTTGAGTTGTCTATTTGAAGTAAAACTGTTTTTTCGGTACTCTTTGAAGTTGCAGAACTGACCAATTCTTTCTTTAGTTTATTCATAAAAGTTTTGCTCGAACCTAACGAAGTCTGTGCAATTGCAAAACTTCCAAACGCGATAAACAAGAGTAGGCTTAATCGAAATTTGTAATTGTTTTTCATATAAAATTTGGGGATTTGAGGTTACAATTTGCTAAAATATTAACCGCAAAGCGCAAGGTTATACGCAAGGTTCGCTAAGTATAGGCTTTTCGAACTTTGCGTATTTTCTTTGCCAACCTTGCGCTTAAAACTATTTTTTAATGAAACGTCTTACGGTTTGTGTGCCTTCTTTTTCAAAAACAATCAAATAAATACCTGATTTTAAAAGAGAAACATCTATACTATTGTTATTTACTTTTGACCCTGAAACAACAGCGCCGGTTTGAGAATCGATAATACTCACATTGGCATTGCTTACATCCTGAGTAATAGAAAGTGTACTATCAACAGAAGTTGGATATACATTTAAAGCGACAAACTCTTCTGAAGATGCAGATTTTGCTGCTAAAGCTGAAGCTGATTTGGTGATTCTCAACCAATTGATATTGACACCAGAACTTTGTATAAATATCCCGAAATTGTACGTTCCGGCATTTACATTGACCGTTTGAGATACCGTTTGCCAGTTTTGCCATCCTCCTGTATTAGGAATATTTACATTACCTAACTGGATTGTACCTGCATTTAAATCAGATGATATTCTGGCACCGGTTATGGCACTTGCCACTCTATATTCGATTACATAATTTCCTGAAGTTGGGAAATTAACATTCGAATATGCCATCCAGTCGCCTGTATCTGCGTAACCAACATTAAGGCCTCCGCCCGCATCTGTAGTGGCTTCTGTCTGAATACCGCTCATTGAAGAATAGCTTTCTGCTTGTATTAAAGTTCCTGTTCCTGGAGGATTACTCCCTGTAATAACCTGATTTACGGCTGTCAATAATGATTTAGCACCAGTCGCATCCTGAGACAATTCCCAAATCATAACTCCGCCCGCATTCTGAATCGCGAATGTTGTTTTGGCTTTAATGGTTGGAATACCGTTATAATAAATCGTGTTCCCTACCTGATCCAGATTTTCTGCTCCCGGATATTGCGCTACAATATTAGCATAAGAGATTCCCTGATTGGCAGAAGCTCCAAAACCATACCCATAAAATGGAAGTCCAATAATGGCTTTGCTTGCCGGTAAACCTCTTCCTGTCCAGTAATTAAATTGGTTTACGGCCATACTATAGGGAGAATGTTGTCCAGGGTTTCCCGGTTGCCAAGGTCCTGTTGCATCATACGCCATGATATTAATCCAGTCAAAAGCTGCAAAAGTAGATGCAGGTACATTTGCACCACCATATCCTTCTGAGAGCGCTGCCGAAATTAGCTTTCCATTAGCATGCAATTTTGCCGCAAGTGCTATGACAAATCCTCCATAATCGCTATTAATGGCCGGACCTTCTAAATCCATATCGACACCATCAAAATTGTGAGCCACAACATAGTCATAAATTTTTTGGATAAAAGCTGTTCTGTTGGCAGCTTTAATCAAATTGAAATAGTTATCACGAATGGCACCTCCTTCAGAAACTGATCCTCCTCCAAGAGAAACAAAAACTTTTACGTTTTGTGCATGTGCTGCATTAATTATGGTGTTACTTCCTGAATTAAAAGACAGATATCCATTGGCATCAGGATTTTCGAAAGCAATATTAATATGGGTCAGTTTACTGTACTGAACGCTGCTCGAAAAGGCATTCAGGTCTACCCAATTGGGGATATAAGCGATAACTTTCTTCTGGGCCATAGACAAATTGAAAACTCCCAATACTAAAATAAGGATCCATTTTAGTGGCATTCTTTTGTAATTGTTTTTCATAGGTTTTTGTTTAAAGGTTAATAAAAATGGTAATTAATTGAAAAAAAGAAAAGACTCGAAATAATAAATTCCAATTTGTTTTAAGTTCCAAAATCTAGTTTTTTCAAACTTCGTATTTCCTATTTACCAGGCTTCGAGAAGTAAAGTCATAGTTAGAATTTGGAATTTATCATCTTGAGTCTTTTACTTCATTAAATTATTTTTTGATAAAACGTTTCACCGTTTTTTGGCCGTCTTTTTCAAATACTATCAAATAAATTCCGCGTCGTAAATACGAAACATCTAAACTGTTATTATTGACTTTTCGTCCTGAAAATACAGTTCCTGTCTGAGAATCTACAATGCTTACATTTCCTCCACTGACATCTGTAGTGATGTAAAGTGTGTTTTCAACCGGGCTTGGATATATGTTCAAAGCTGTTTCAACATCTTCTTCTTCAACCAGTGGAGCCTGAGCCGTTTTAGCCGTTGATCCCGTACCCACTTTTGTAATTTTAATCCAGTTGATATTGAGTCCCGTATTCTGAATATAGATTCCAAAATTGTACGTTCCTGCATTTACATTTACCGTTTGAGCTACCGTTTGCCAGGTTTGCCATCCTCCTGTGTTTGGAATATCAACATTGCCTAAGACAATGGTTCCTCCGTTTAAATCAGACGATAATCTACCCCCGTTAACAGCACTTGCAACACGATATTCGATTAGATAAGAACCAGTCGTTGGAAAATTAATACTGTTATAGGCCAACCAGTCGCCCGTTTCTGTATAACCAACATTTGATCCTCCTGCGGTATCGGTAGTAGCTTCTACCTGAATGCCGCTCATGGCAGAATAATCTTCGGCCTGAATTAAAATAGAACTTTGAGAAGTCGTTGCCGGAACCAATTTCCATTGTCCGCATGTTTGATTGTTATTGTCCCATTGTTGTACTACAGCGCCAGAAGCGGTACTTGCTCCTGCAACCTCAACGATTCTGCCGCTATGTCTGGCTACAATTTTGTAAAATCCGTCGCCTGTTGCAACCAATACAAACTGTTGGTTAGTTGTTGCATTGTATGGATATTGCTCTACTTTGGCACCATTGGCTTTATTAAAATTATTTACATCCAGAGATTGACCGCTATGATTGGCTATAATTTTGTACAATCCGTCGCCTAAATGCGTGAAGGTAAATTTCTGATTGTTACCTGAATTCAAAGCTCCCTGATTGATAGCTGCACCATTGGATAGATTCGCATTCCAGACGTCCATGTATAAATTGCTGTTTCTGTTTTGAAGATAAAAGGTCTGATTATTCAAAGTAGTTGCTCCGTTTGCCAGAATTCTAATCGAAGTTACTTTATCATTCCATGTGGTATTCAAACAAGCATTATCAGAATTAATTACAGTTGAAGCTCCTGTAAAATTATCATCCTGATATAAAATCGCCTGAAAACCCTGAGCCACTTTAAGCGAAGAAATATCATCGTTTAAAACCCCTACAGTATTCAAACGCGCCAGATTATAATCTCCAATGGTCAATCCGCCGGAAAATCCGGTATAGTTACAATCTTTATATACTGTAATAACATCAGTTGTAGAGGGAACCAAAGGTGTTGATCCAGCATATCCGCCAAACGTAGCAATCACTTTAGTAGGTTGTGTGGTATGAAGCGATGGAGACTGATCAGCCACATCATCATAAGCAAATCCGTACGCCAGATTATCAACACTTATTCCCGGTAAATGCCAGAATTTAGAATAATGATTCGTTGGGTTTACCTGATAGAATTTCGAAGCATCGTACCAGTTTTGTTGCCCAGGATTTGGCGTCGTCACATTTACCACATGACGGTTAATGGCAGCCGTTAATTGCGCCTGAACCACAAGATCTAGATCTCCGTCGACCAATCTTCTGTCCAGAACGCCTTTTCCTTCAAGGGCTTCCTGAGTCGAAGGTCGGCTTTGAACTCTTCCTGTTCTTCCCACAAAACCTCCTGATTGTCCCACAACTTCAAGTTGTTCTCCAATCACTCTTCCTTTAAAAACTCCGGCATCACCTGCATAAAAAATTAAATCTTCATTTTTATATTTGTTCCAAATGGCATCAATATAAGATTTTAGATAATTCGCCTGAGCCCCTACAGAAGTTCCTCCGGTTCCATCGGCGAAGGCGGGAGTTTTTGATGGCGCCGTAATTTCGCCCGTTACATCATTTACACAACCTTGAAATTCTGATGGTACATTGGCTTTGAAAGCCGCCACAATATCGGCGTGTTTTTTTAATTCACCCACTCTTTTCTGATATCCATTAGCACCGAATAATTCTAATCCCATTGGGTATTTATACGAATCGACTCTGGATGGATTTCCAAAGAAACCATATTGATTGTTCGTTAATTCGATAATTTCATATAAAATGCCCTGATTCGGGTCAGTAGCATTTAACGGATTTGGCGAGGTATATCCCGAAGGAGCTCCGTTTGCACCAAAAAAGTAGAAATACAATTGTTGTCCTTTGGCAATAAAAACCCTGCAACCTGCAATTTGAGGCAGCGTAAAAGTCTTGTTTGGGATTTCGCTTAATTTGGTAAAACAATTGGCATATTTTGAGTTTTGTCCCGGTCCGGTATTCCCACCAATTGTAGGTCCTGTAACGGTATTGTAAGAAGCGCTCATAGGCAAAACCTGACTCGTTTTGGCGTTGACCCAAACGTGATTTCCGGTATTGTAATCAATACCCACTATGGCGACGTACAATTCGTTGTCATTAAATGTTGACGTATTACTTATCGTAAAGGGAATTGGGCCCTGCCCGTACATAAAATTGCATAGCAATGCCAGAAGCAATGCGGTAAAAAACCTTTTTTGTAATTTAAAATTTCTCATTGTTTAATTTTTTTTGGGTTAATAAACTTGTTTTTAATTCATTAGTAAGAATGAGAAAATTAATAGGTATAAAAGTTGGGTGTAACTATTAAGGATCATTACACCCAACCGGGTTTTAGATTATTGCTTGATCAGTTTTTTTGACCAGCTTTTTTGATCGGATTTAAAGTTCACAATGTAAATTCCCTTTCTAAGTTTACTCACATCGATCAGGTCTTCCTGAGCATCAGCATTCAATTTTTTCTCTATTAGCAAGGTTCCTGAATCATCATAAATCGTTACCACTTTGTTGTTTAATTCTCCAGGTATTGCCAGCTCAATATAATTGCTTGCCGGATTAGGATATACCGCAAATGCAGTACTTCTTGCATGAGTTTCTTGAGTTACAACCGCAGCTTTTCTGGCAGTAGAAGCAGATCCATAAGCTTCGATTTCGAATAAAGAATATCCGTATGGAGCCAAAGCTTTCGCCGTGCATAAAACTCTAATGTATCTTCCGGTTCCACTCACCGTCAAATCATCAGTTGCACCATCGCTTGCCGTTTGTGTATTTATAGTTTCATTTTCGGTGAAAACATTATCGGTCGAAATTTGTACTTTATACTGAGTTGCAAAAGCGGCTTCCCATTTTAATACTACACGATTGATGTTGTAATTACTTCCTAAATCAACATAAATCCATTCACTTGCATTGACAAAACTACTTGCCCATCTTGTTCCTGTGTCTCCATCTGTGGCTTTCGCCGAAGAATAAGTTGCGTTTTCTTCTGAAGAAGCTAAAGTAGTTTTGGCTAAAGCCAAATTGACATTGTTAGTAGGAGGCGTACTATTGCGAACAATAACATCACTAAAAACTCCTGTTGCCAAAGTTGCGTTCGCGTGAGAAGTTACCGCCATTCCCACATAAATGGTATTGGCCATAGCAATTGTTCTTGGCGTACCCAATTGTGTCCAGGTTGAACCATTATCTGAGGTATAAGATGTAAATACATTTCCTGCTCTTGTTACACGAAGCCATTTTGGAGCCGTTCCTGTAGCTGTCTGAGCTGTTGTGATTCCCGAAACAGTATCCCTGGATAGAAATTCTACTCCTGCTGCGGCCGTAATATCGGTCATAGCGTGTTTAGAACTTGGCGTCAAAGTTTCACGGAACATTACTCCTGCTTTTGCGTAAGTGTTGGTATTGGTTAATGAATTTACTTTGGCAATAATTTCAGCATCGCCTGTAATGGATTGGTTTACAAACTGAAATTGATCGCTCGATTCCCAAATATCAGTTCCCGATCCTTTTATGGTGAAAGTTCCGCTGGCATGAGTGGCTTCTCCGGCTGGAGTTACATCTCCTAAATCTGAACTTATCCAAGGCGCTGGTAAAGTTGCCGGAGGATTTTCTGTTCCCACTAAATTTACTGCTCTGATATTATCAAAATAATAGGTATTTCCTGAGTTCGTTCCCGGTTCAAATAAGAACACAAAACGATTTACTTCAGTATCCAATGTCGATGCATCCGGAGCGCTCGCATAAGTAAAGGTAATGGTATGCCAGGTATTGGTTTGTTTTACAACACCCTGATAAATACTATGTCTGCCAACAGGATAATTGGAAGGAACCGATGCGCTGCTTTCTGCCTGCCATGAAATTACTGATCCAACCGGCGCAGAAGTATACACATCCATAGCAAATTTCTTGGTTCCGCTTTTAAAATCTCCAATATTATTTAAAGTGGTATTGAAAGAAAAGTTATCGTACAACTCTGTGGATTTTCTAACATATTTTCCAACGTTTGTAGAGGTATTGATTCCACTTACGCTTGGATTTGGCGTGTTTGCTGTATAGGTTCCAATGGCATCTCTAAACGTGATATTGTGCACTGTTTGGTAATCTTCATAAACTACTCCGGGCGTAAAAGTGTCCGGTAATTTGGTTGAACCAATTCTGATATTATCAAAATAATACGTGTCGTTTGTAAAAGAACCTGAATTGGCTAGTATCACCATTTGGTTTACCGCCAGATTGGATGTTCCGGGATCCGGACTTGAATTGTAGTAGAAAGTCAGGGTTTCCCATTGATTTTGTTTGGTTGTAATCGCTACATAATTACTATTTCTTCCCGTGGGGAAATTAGCAGGAAGCGACGTTGCGCTATTCTCTAAATTCAGACTGACCACTGTACCAATTGGCGCGGTAGTATACACATCGATCATGATTTTATTGGTCTGATTTTTTAGTAAACCTGCATCTTCGATATTGCCTTGCGTATTAAAGAAAAGCACATCGTATTGTTCTGTAATATTTCGAACATATTTCGCCACATTTGCAGAAGAGTTAACCGCATTTACTCCCGGATTTGCCACAACAGAATATACTCCGGTTGTCGTTCCTTTAATTATTTTACTGATACCATCATAGTTTTGTAAAACATCTGTAGCAATAATTGGTTTTTCCAGAGCAGCTCTTGTAAGCAAATTATCAATATAATACGTCGTTGCGGTATTCGAATTGGATTCAAAAAGAAATACTACATTATTAATTGTTAAAGCACTTGTATTGGCATCGATTACTTTTTCGAATTCAAATTCAATGGTTTCCCATTTGTTCTGAACCGTAGTTGTGGCTTTGTAACCGCTGTGTCTTCCTGATGGGAAATTCGTGGCTGTGGTTACCAGACTATTTTCGAGTTGCATCGAAATTTTTGTACCAACAGGCGCCGAGGTATAGATATCAAAAGAAAGTTTTTTTCTGCCATACACATAATCATTCGCATTGCTGATCGTTACATTTTTGATATTTAAAACATCGTATAATTCAGAAGCGTTACGAACATATTTCCCCACCAAAGCCGATGTGTTGATTCCTGTAGCCGATGGATTTGCAACAGCTTCTGTAAGAACTCCTGTTTTAAGTCCATAAACAACATTTCGATTCGATTGAAAATCTTCGTAGATTCTCTCTACCGGTAAAGGCACTTCGGTAACCACGGCCAATTTATAAGTATTTCCAGCACATCCTGAAACGCTAGTGGCTACAGAAACGTCTCCGCCAGTAGTTCCCCAATTCACAGTGATTGTATTTGTTCCTTGCCCTGAAGTAATGGATGCTCCTGCCGGAACGGTCCAGTTATAAGTCGCTCCCGCAATAGCATTGATAGAATAGGTTTTACCTGTTTCGTTATGATACACTTTTGCATCGCCTAAAACGCCATAGGTAAAACTACCGCTGTAAACACGAACATAATCTACCTGGAGTTTTGCCGGAAAGTCAGCCGGAATTGGCTCTACACCTACTCCGTTTACACTTGTATAAGGCGTTCCGCCGCTACCAACAGCCAGATTTAAAATAATATAAAACTGTTGATCATTAAAAGGCCATCCGCCATTTACAGTCGTATTAGGTGTTGCGGTATGAAATAAAGTATCGTCTATAAACCATTTGATAATGTTTGGTCCCCATTCTACGGCATAAACGTGAAATTCGTTAGATAAATCAGTTGTTGAAGAATAACTTCTTCCGGTATAATGATAACCGCCTGCGTCATAATGAAGCGTTCCGTCTACAGATTTTGGGTTTCTGTGTTTGGCTTCCATAATATCAATTTCACCAGTAAAAGGCCAGTTTGAAGTTCCTGCCGGTAACATCCAGAAAGCCGGCCACGCGCCCATTGCGTTAGATAATTTCATACGGGCTTCGATTCTTCCGTATTTGATGGCATATTTACCTTCTGTTGTGAGTTTGGCCGAAGAATACGGCTGCGAGGGAAATGCCGCATTGGGTTCGTATTTTGCCTGAATGTTCAAATAACTGTTTGTTCCTTCCTTGACAATGGTTGCCTGACCAGGATCGTAACGTTGGGCTTCGGCATTTCCGAAACCGCAAAGCGATGGACAGCCGTTTCCGGAAATACTTTGCCATTTGGTCGCATCTACCGTTGTCCCGTTAAATTCATCTGACCAAATTAAAGTGTTGCATTGTGAGTGAACTTTTAAAAGTGGAAATAATGCCAGAACCAGTAACATTAAACACCTTTTTAATACATTGTAATTGCTTTTCGGTGGTCGGCCGAAAAAAGAGTCTTTTTGCTTCATTTGTCTTTAGGTTATTTGTTAGTAAAGATTATTAGCGCAATAAATACCTGCTTTGTAAAAAACAGATTATATTGTAATAATAAAGGGACAATATTAACAAATAAATCAGGCAAGACTTACATTTTTGAATACGGTTTGACTACGGTGTTTGCAAAAAAATGTAATAATTAGCCCGCAAAAAGCGTAAAACTACTTGAGATTTTACTTAATAATAAAACGAGATATGAAATGTGCCTTTAGACACTAAATATTGGTAGAGAAACACAATTGAAAATAAGTTTAACGTGCCCTAGGTGGGTAATATTCATCATTTTGTTGCGTACCTGCAGCACGCAAACGAATTTAAAATCTAATAACTACCAACATGTAGTTCCTAACGGCACAAATTTCAGATTTTTCAAACCTTAATTGGTATGAATAATAAAAGATCAAAAATTCAAAATAAACTCCGTAATATTTGCTTCTGATGAAAGCTGCAATTTTTTACGAATACGATATCTGGTATCTTCAACTCCTCTTACAGAAATCCCTAAAAGCGGTGCGATTTCTTTGGTATTGAAATTCATTCGCAAATAGGCACACAATCGCATATCACGCGGAGTCAATTCCGGGAAACTCGTTTTCAATCGTTGCATGAAATTATCATGAAGCTGATTAAAAATCTCTTCAAACTCGTTCCAATGCTGATCTCCCTGTAATTCGTGATCAATGATTCGGTTAATCTTCTTTAATAAACCAAAATTGGTATTAAAATCATTGTTTTTATCAATCTGGCCAATAAGATCTTTTATCGAAAGTAAAATTTCATTTAAATGAATAAGATTGACGGTATTCGAAGCTACTTTAGCATTTTTGAGATTAATCGTGGTTTGAAGATTTTCTTTCATAATGGCCATGTTTTCCTGTTCTAACGCCAGTTTTTGTTCATTTAATTCGGCGCGATTTCTAAGTAATTCCTTTTCCTGATTCAGGATTAGTTGTTCGCGTTCGCGTTCAGCCAGATTTTTTTGGTATTTGATAATGGTATAAATCAAAACCCCAAATAATATCAAATACAAAATATAAGCCCAGGTTGTTCTGTACCAGGGCGGCAAAACTTCAAATTTAAAAATAGCTTCTTGGCTAACTACATCATAAATGTTTTTTGCCCTTACGTGAAAAATATATTCGTTTTCGGGTAAATTGGTATATTCCTTTTCAGTCTGAAGAGTATATTCTGACCATTTGGGTTCAAACCCTTCCAGCCAATATTCGTATTTAGTTGCATCGGCCTGATCATAACAAAGTGAAGCAAATGAAAAGTGTAAAGCGTTATTCGAATACGATAAAACAGGCGAAAATGTATTTGCCCATTCCATATTAGTTGGAAGTACATCGTATCTGCTGGAAAACAACAAACTGTCTTTTGGAAAGATACATTTAACCTCAGAAATTATTGCTTTGTACTTCGCCTCATATTTCTTGCTTTTGGTTGTATTGTAATGAATCAAACCTTCTTGCGTCCCAAAAAAGACATCTCCCTTTGTAGTGGTCTGAATATTCTCGAAACCCGGAATGTATAAATATCTCAGTTTGCGAAAAGGCAATTCTTCGATAGTGAAACCTGCGCCTGTTTTCTGATTCATCTTTCCGGTATTCTCTCCCGAAATATACCAGATATTGTTTTGAGGATCTTCTTTAAGCAGCCGAATATGACTTTCCATTCCGAGATATTTTTTGAAAATAGCATCAGGAATCATTTTCTTTGAATGAGCATCTTGTTTATAGACGCCTTTTGTGGTTCCAAAAAGAATCTGATTCTTAATTTTGAAATTATTTAAAAACAGACTCGACGGAAAACCATTTTTATCATTATAAAATTCAATATTCGAAACAGCATCGAATGTTTTATTAAATCTCATTTTGAAGATTCCTTTATAACCATGCGCAATCCAGATATTCTCATCCTTATCCGTTACAATTACTCTGCTGCTTTGTTCAAAACCTTTTATTTTATGCTGATACACCCAGGAATTATTAATCTGCTTTAATAAATATAAACCGTTATAACCACCCACAAGCAATAAATCTGGATGGTTTGGAATTAGAACACCTTGCCATGCGCCATCTGTCCTGGCTAATAATTGCGCCGAATTACCTTTGATTTCAAAAACTCCATTTTTCTCAAAAGCCAAAAGTGAATTTCCAAAAACGCCAATATTCCATACATTTTCAGACATTCCTGAAATATGCTGAAAATGAACATTCTCGTGTTGACCATCTTTGTAAGCATTCCAATCCAACCAAAAAACACCATTATCGGTAGCGATATACAATTTGTTCTGATAAATCTCACTGCAATATATTTTGGTTTCTGAATTAGACGCGTCCAGTATTTTTGATAAAGGCGACGAAATCTGAATCATCGAAATTCCATCTTTCAAGCTAACCCACAAATTACCTTCCCTATCCATTTTAAGATTGGTCACATAATCGTTTTGCAAACCTGTCTGCTTATTAATATGCTGAATTAAATTTCCTTTACTATCAATAACTATCAATCCGTTTTGACGCGTTCCAATTCCGAAATATCCATCAGGGAGCAAAATTCCTGTTGAGATCTGATTCTGTTTCAATACATTATCTGCTTCGGTTACAAAAGGTTTTAACTGATTGTTTTTGTAAACCAATAAACCTTTCTTTTGTGTCAGGATTATCAAACCTTCATTGGTTTTAAAAATTTTCCTGATCTTCATTCCGATAAATTCTTTACTGCTTGGAATTTCGCCTAAAGCATTATTTTCTAATTTCAGCAAACCTTTTACATTATCTGAGACGTAGATTTCTTTACCAACTTCAAAAAATTCATCAAATTTGGCCTCAGATCCTATTACTTTGATTCTCTTATCCTTATAAATAAACAGTTCTTCATTCGAGAAAAAAACTACTTCTTTATCTAGAATAACCGTATGCAAAACATCACCAAAATTTCTGGCAGAATCCGGCAATAATTTGATCAGAGAAGTATATTTATATTGCCCATTTGGTAATTGAACCGTATAACCGAATTCGCCCTGAGCGCCAACATACATTTTATCATTTTTATCGATCGCAAGAGAACGAACCATGCTTTTATTTTCCGGCTGTGCAACAATACTCCATCTCACGCCATCAAATTGCATAATACCAAAATGATTCGCAAAAAACATCATGCCTTTAGAATCCTGCAAAACATCCCAGTTTTCAGATGCTGCTTTATAGGTTTTAGGGTTATAGTTGGTAATAAAGGGAACTCCAATTTTCTTAATTTGGGCATTAGCAATTGGATACAAAAGGGATATGGATAGAACTAAAATTCTAAGTGAAAATTTTGTCATTTTTGTTTCTGTCTGTAGGTTAGTGCGTAGCTTTTTAAGAGCTACAGTCTCAAAAATACCCCTTTGGGAAAAGGTATTTCTAAGCAAGAAAGATATCCTTATTACTACTCTTAAAATTATAATTTGACAATTAAAAGCATTAAAAAAAATAAATCTTTATAATCAAATATATAAAATTTTATTTTAATGCAACAAATTACATTTTAATTAGAGGATTTGATAATGAATAAATTAGAGAATGTGGGAATTAGAAAAAGCTTAAAATATGAAAGCTTTGTCAGAGTTTAAAACTTTGACAAAGCTCCTTAAAAGTAGCGCAAACCTGAAACTTGAAACCTGAACTTTTTTCTCTAAAAAGTAATAATTTATGCTTTACGATCTTGAAATAGTAATTTTAAAATTTGTTAATTTGCATCCGATAAAAATCAAATATGAAAAAAATCCTTTGTTTACTAAGCGTTACTTTACTATTGCTTTCTTCCTGTTCTAACGATAAAAATGAATCATCAAATTTAGAAGAATCTGTTTTTGTTAAAGAAATTGCAGTTAATTATAATGGTAAAACGATTACTCAAAAATTTTCATATGATAAAAATAAAATTAAATCAATCACTTTTCAAGATGGAGAAAAAACCAATTATACTTATAGTGATAATCTAATTACAAAAATTGAAGATTTGGACGCAAACGGAAAACTCTTTTCGACTATGGAATATAAATATTCAAATGGTAAAATTTATTCTTGTTTGAGAATCGAGTACGATTTTGGACCTCAATATAAAAACCTTACAAAGTATATTTATAATGAGGACGGAACCGTTTCATATCAAATATATAAAGTTAATGCCTTAAACGGGGCTGAACAGGAAAAAGATCTCATTTCTGGTAAACTTTTTATTAAAGACGGTAATATTGTTAAAGAGGAATATTACTCAAATTCTGTATTAGAAATTTCAACATTGTACGAATACGATAATAAAAATGATAGCTTCAAAAATATTTTAGGCTATAATTTATTATTAAATCTCATGCCATCGGTTAACAACATTATTAAATCAACTAAAACTACTAAAGATGTTTTTATAGGCACAACAATTAATTTGTACGAATACAATTCAAAAGGTTATCCTACAACAAAAATGGTTGATATTGTTAATGGGAAACCTTTCTCAACTGTAAAGTACCAATATTAATAAATAGTAAACGAAATTTAAATTCTAAAAATAAAGTTGCTGACTTAACTCTTCATAGTTACTAAAAAGGACCGCTCCTTCTTTTTTTAAATCTTCATTATTGTAACCATTGACAAAACCATAAACTTTAAACCCACCGCTAATTCCGGCAATTACTCCTGCTTTGCTGTCTTCTATTACGATACACTCCTTAACCTCAAATCCCATTTCTTTTGCGGCGTGCAGAAAAATTCCCGGTTCTGGTTTCCAGCTGTTAATCTGGTAAGAACTGAATATTTTATTTTCGAATTTATCGAGCAAACCAGCCACTCCAAGATTCAATCGTATTTTATCGACAGGACCGCTGGAAGCTACGCAATAAGGGATTTTTAATTTATTAAGAAATTCAACTATGCCTTCCATTGGTTTTACCTGTGTTTTGAAAGCTTCAAAACTTTTCTCACGATAATCTGATTCAAAAGTATCGGGAAGTTTTTTGCCGATAGCATTCTCAATATACAGGAAACATTCCTTTAATTTACGACCGTTAAAATCGCGATAAGCATCTTCCAGTTTCATCTTAAAACCATATTCTGCTGCCATTTCAAGCATAATTCCGTTACCAATTTTTTCTGTATCGACAAGCACACCATCACAATCGAAAATAATACATTTAATCATACTGTTGATTTACATTTAATTATACAATAACCTGATAGAAGTTACCCATTATGTAAATTACAAAAAATAAAATAAGAAGTTACAGCATCATTAAAATAATATTTTTTAAACCTGTCTGCTTATCTAAGAAAACAAGTACCTGAAAATATTTCTAATGTAATGAAGAATTGGTGGCTTGCGCAAACTGTGAAGTATTTACAATGTAAAAAGCCCGATGCTATTGATCGAAATGAAAAAATGAACATGGATTGAAAGCCCAACCATTAAGAGATATAAAATTTCAAAGAAATCCATACAAAACAGAGCATGGATTTCTTTATAAAAGACTACGTTTACCAGGAGATTTGAACTCGCGCACGGTCCATCCCATTATTTTGAAGAGTTATAACACTTCCACTTGTCAAATCACCTAATTTAAAGGTACTTTGATGACCGTTTCTTAATTCGTAACGGTTTCCGGAAACTATGACACTGTCAGAAGGTCCTTCATTCGTAATTGTAATTTCCAAAGAAGGTGTATTGGTTCCCACATCCACACCTCTTGTACTACCCGACATGATATCTATCGTTTCTTTCTTTGTACCTGTAACTGTTTTGCTTTCTGATTCCATTTTAATTGTTTTTAGGGGTTAATAATACTGACAAAGCAACAAATAAATTATTGATTAAAACCACGTATAAGTACCTGAATACTAAATAAATCATATAAAAAAAACACTCCATTATCACTCAAAAAAAGTTTTTTAACTCAACTTATAAAAAAAAGAATCCACATATTCAAAAATAACACTTTGTACTTTTTTACCCCAATTCCGTATTCTAAAGTTATATTTGATTTGTATCTTTATGATTCAAAAAAAAAAAATCCAATTTTCGATTAATTAATACCTGTAAAGCTTTGAAAAAACATATTTTATTCACCGCAATTCTGGCAAGTAGTTTTGCCGTTCATGCTCAAAACAAAATCATTACCGTTACTAATTTCCTTCCCATAGATCGTGAATTCGAAACTATTGAATTGACTAAAAAATCTCTGGGATTATCAACTTCTGTTAAACTGGAAAATTATGCTGTAAAAGAAGCGGGTACAAATACTTTTTTGAGCACACAATCTATCGATAATGATGGTGACGGAACTATTGATGTACTCTTATTTCAACCTAAAATAAAAGCGTCATCGCAACAAGATTTTGAAGTGTTGGTTGCCGAAAATCCATCAAAAGAAACTACGATTAGCTGCTTTTCGAGATTTGTTCCTGAACGTACAGACGATTATGCGTGGGAAAACAATAAAGTAGCCTTTAGAACTTATGGTCCTGTGGCTCAAAAAATGGTAGAAGAGAAAGTAGCTGGCGGAACTTTAACCAGCGGAATTGACGCCTGGCTAAAAAGAGTCGATTACCCAATTATCAATAAATGGTACCAAAAAGCTACTAACGGAACCGGAACGTATCATAAAGATACTGGTGAAGGTTTAGATAATTTTCATGTAGGTGATAGCCGTGGCGTGGGCGGAATTGCCGTTAAGGTCGATGATAAATACTATTTTTCCAAGAATTTCACTAGCTGGAAAACTATCACCACCGGACCTATCAGAACGAGTTTTATCCTGACGTATGCCGATTGGGATGCAAAAGGCAACAAAATAACCGAGTCAAAACTGATCAGTCTGGATTACGGAAGTTATCTTTCTCGTTTTGAAATCAATATTACCGGAACAAAATCTATTGCTGCCGGATTAACGCTTCATGACAAAAAAGGAACTATTGGAACCAATATAAAAGAAGGCTGGTTAAGCCATTGGGAACCTATCGACGATTCTGAAATTGGAACTGGAATCGTAGCTCCCAAAAACACTTTAAAAAGTTTTGATAATCATATTACCGAAGATAAAGATCTAAGTAATCTATTCGGAAATATTGAGGTAAAGAACAATAAAGCGATTTACTACGTTGGTTTTGGATGGAAAAAAGGAAGCCCATTTCAAACTCAAAAACAATGGGAAACGTATTTGACTTCGTTTGCTAAAAAAATAAATAACCCATTGGTTATTAAGGTGAAGAAATAGTTTCTCGCAAAGACGCTAAGTGGCTAAGATTCTAGGTTACTAAGATTAAAAACTTTGCAACTTAGCGCCTTTACGAGATTAATTAAAAAGGCTTGGAAAAAAATCATTTCCTCGCAGGAAAATAATTCTCTTTTAGAATAATTTCTAGCGGAATATAATGTGTGTTCTCTATAGTTTCCTGCAAGACGAGTTTTTTATACAAATGATTAATTCCCATATAGCCCTGCTCTTCGGGTCTTTGGTTGATTAAAAAGTCGATTACACCTTTATTTAAATATTCGATATTATCCTTCAATAAATCGTAACCAATGATTCTCACGCCTTTTATATTGTTTTGCTCTAAAAATCTCGCGACAATATACGCTCTGGAATTAGGGACAAAAACACTGTTTATTGCAGTGAACATTTCTAAATTGAGCTGATCAATTCCCGAATCTTTAATGGTGATTTCAGAAAATTTAAAATTATTAAGTTCATTATGATCTTTAAAAAACGAATAAAAACCATTGATGCGTTGTAAATAAACCGATGTACTTTCGATCTCTCTGGTGATTTTGAAAATCAAGATTTGTCTTTCGTTTTTTACCGCAAAACTGATTAGCCTTCCGGCCAAATAACCACTCTGAAAAGCATCTTGTCCTACATAAGCATGTTCGTCATTATTAGAAATATTCGAATCGATCATCACCACGGGAATATTTTTCTTTTCATATTCTGCCAAAAAACGAACCGACTCTTGGTAAAAAATAGGCGCGAATAAAAGTCCCTCGCAATCAAATTCCAATACTTTTTTAACGGCCTCTTTAAACGAAGATGCATTAAAATCATAAAAGAAATAATCCAGTACAATTCCGAACTTACTAAACTCAATTGCTGCTTTTTCTATTCCGGTAATTTGGCTTTTCCAATATTCCAAATTTTCATATTGTGGTAAAAAAACTGCAAAATGAAATTTTTTATTCAAGGCCAGATTACTCGCCAGAATATTTCTTTTGTAGCCATATTGTTCAATAATAGCATTTACTTTATCTACATTTTCCTGAGCAACCTGCCCACGATTATGGATAATTCTATCAACAGTTCCGGGTGAAACATTGGCTAATTCGGCAATTTTTTTTATCGTTATGATATTGATGAGTTTTAAGTTAAATGATGTTGTAATACACTTGAAATTATTATTTTTTTTATCAAATATAAGTTGTTTTACTTAACTTTTTATATACATTTGTAAAATACCGTGTGCGTACACGCAAATATACACATGTGTATTTTAAAAAACATAATATCAAATAGATTATTTATTATGATTTTTGATAATTAAGAGTTTACTCTATAATTATGACATAAAAAATGGCTACTGACATCTTAATGAGTTATTACTTAAAGCCAGTATACTAAATAACGTTATATAAAGTAAAACTTTAATTATAAAAAACATAAGTTACCCTTGTGTGAAATAAAATTAGAACATAAAAACCAAATAAAATGATTGTAGATTCATTACAAAACGCTGCAAAATATTTCAGTCTTCACCCTAAATTCAAAGAAGCATTTGATTACGTAAATCAAAATGACATTAGTAAACTTGAAGAAGGCGCATTTGAAATTGCCCAAGGATTAAAAGTAATTGTAATTCTTGGCGAAGGCGCAACCAGAGAAGAAAGCATAAAAGGTTTTGAATGTCACGATCAAAACATCGATATCCAGATTTCGATAAAAGGTCCGGAAACTTTTGCCTGGAAACCAAGAGAAAAATGTGTGAGCCCAAATGGGGATTATAGCGAGGAAAGAGATGTTCGTTTTTTTCACGACAAACCCGATATGTTTTTTGAATTGCAGGAAAAACAATTTGCGATTTTGTTTCCTACAGATGTTCACGCGGCAATGATTGGTGAAGGAACACTCAAAAAAATCGTCATTAAAGTTAAAATATAAAACTGATGAGTACAATTCAAAAAAACATCGATGTTATTGCTGAGCAAGGTATTGTTCCGCTGTATTTCACAACAGATCAAACCATTAGTATCGAAATTCTAAGAACGCTTTACAAAGCAGGAATCAGAGCCGTTGAATATACCAACAGAGGTCCTGAAGCTTTATCCAACTTCAGAAAAATGGTTGCGGTTCGAAATGCCGAATTGCCCGAAATGTTATTAGGTATAGGAACGATTAAAAACCTTGAAGATGCCAAAGACTTCAGCGATGCTGCAGCCGACTTTTTTATCAGTCCGGGATTTGTTCCTGAAGTGGCTGATTTCTTAAAAGATAAGGAAGTTTTATACGCTCCGGGTTGTATGACTCCAACAGAAATCATAGCAGCAGAAAATGCGGGAATAAAACTCGTAAAACTATTCCCGGGAAACATATTGGGAACAGAATTTTTAAGCAGCATAAAAGATGTTTTTCCATCCTTGGTTTTCATGACCACTGGCGGTGTAGAACCTACTCATGCCAGTATTGAAAGCTGGTTTTCTGCCGGTGCTTCTGCCGTTGGGCTGGGAAGCAAACTCATCAGCAAAAAACGCATTGAAGAACAGGATTACGATGTAATTGAAAACGAAACTAAAAAAATGCTGGAAATTATCCAGACAATAAGAAGAATATAAACTTTAGATATTTAGCACTGGAAAATTTAGCCACAGATTAAAAAGATTAACACAGATTATTTTAAAATCCTTTTCAGTCTTTTAATCTGTGGCAAAAAAACACAATAAATTATACAACTTAATATGGATTCAATATTTAATCTAAAAGGAAAAATTGCATTAATTACCGGAGGTGCCGGAGTATTGGGAAGCAACTTTGCAAACGTTTTGGCCAAACAAGGCGTTATTGTTGGAATCGTTTCTCAATCGATTGAAAAGGCTAATAAGGCTGTACAAAACATAGAAAACAACGGTGGAAAAGCTTTTGCGGTTCAGGCCAATGTTTTAAACAAAGAAGAATTAGAAAAAGCAAGAGATTTTATCGTAGAAAAATACGGGGGTCTTGACATTTTAATTAATGCTGCGGGCGGAAATATGCCTGGAGCAACAATAAGCCCTGATCAGGCGATATTTGATATGAAGGTAGACGAATTGCAAAAAGTAGTCGATCTGAATATCATTGGTACTATGCTGCCATCGCAAGTGTTTTCGGAGCTTTTTGCAAAACAAAAACAAGGTATTATCATCAATATATCATCGGCATCTGCACAAAGACCTTTGACGAGAGTTGTGGGATATTCGGCTTCAAAAGCGGCAATTGACAATTTTACACAATGGATGGCAGTTGAGTTAGCTCAAAAATATGGCGAAGGAATTCGTGTAAATGCGATTTCTCCGGGATTTTTTATAGGAGAACAAAACAAGGCTTTGTTACTAGCCCCTGATGGAAAACTAACGCCAAGAGGCGAAAAAATTATCGAGCATACGCCAATGGGAAGATTTGGAACTCCTGAAGATATCGACGGGGCACTTTTATTTTTATGCAGCGATATGTCAAAATTTGTTACGGGAACAATCTTAAAAGTCGATGGAGGATTTGCCGCTACAAGTATTTAAAAATATATAGCAGTATTAGTTTTGTCATCTTGAGCAACGAAGGATCACACACGAAACTCGACAAAGATTGGCAACTCACTTTATGGAGGTTCTTGCGTTGCTTCGAGTCCGCTCAGTATGACATAAGAGGCAAAAATAGTTGTGATAAAAACCAGTGCTCTAGCCCCGATAGAGGTAAAAATCCTTTTATTCCCGGGTTCAGAATAAAAGATTCTAACGGATAGCTGGAAATAGCTCCTTAAAAATATTAGTACAAATAATACCTACAAGCTTTTGAAAACCTTGCAGGACAAAAAATAAATCAAAAATGGAACAAACGTTAAGATGGTTCGGGCCAAACGATCCGGTTTCTTTACAAGATATTAAACAAACCGGCGCAACTGGAATTGTGACTGCATTACATCATATTCCCAACGGACAGGTTTGGGATATTGAAGAGATTATCAAACGAAAAGTTGAAATTGAACACGAAAACGGTGACCCTAAAAAAGGGGTTTCGGGTTTGACATGGTCGGTTGTAGAAAGTATTCCGGTTCATGAAGACATAAAAAAACAAACCGGGAATTATATTGAGTATATTGAAAATTATAAAGAAAGCATCCGAAATTTGGCGTTATGCGGGATAAAATGTATTTGCTATAATTTCATGCCGGTTTTAGACTGGTCCAGAACGGATTTGGCCTTTGAAACTGCCGACGGATCTAAAGCCTTGCGCTTTGATATTAATGCTTTTGCTGCTTTCGAATTGTATATTTTAAAAAGACCCGGAGCAGAAAATCAATATTCACAAGAGCAAATCGCAAAGGCTAAAAGCTATTTTGAAGCCATGACAGCGGCCGATAAAGTAAAATTACAGCAAAATATTCTGGCTGGACTTCCGGGTGCTGAAGAGGCGTATTCTGTAGAAGATTTTCTGGTTACTTTAAACGGTTATAATCATATTGACAGAAAAGCGTTGAAGGAGAATTTATTCTTCTTTTTAAAAGAAATTATTCCCGTTGCCGAGAGTAAAGGCGTTCTAATGGCGATTCATCCTGACGATCCGCCCTACCCCATTTTAGGTTTGCCAAGAGTGGTAAGTACTGAGGAAGATTTGATAGAATTGATGGCTTGCGCTGAATCAAAATCGAACGGATTCACGATGTGTACGGGTTCATACGGTGTAAGAGCTGATAATGATTTACCGGGAATTGTAAGACGTCACGGCGATAAAATGAATTTTATTCACCTAAGAAGCACAGAAAGAGACGCCGAAGGAAGCTTTTACGAAGCCAATCATCTTGAAGGCGATGTTGATATGTATGAAGTGGTAAAAGCCATTATTGAAGTCGAAAAAAGAAATAACAGCCAGTTGCCCATGCGTCCGGATCACGGACACCAAATGCTGGACGATTTGAATAAAAAGACGAATCCGGGATATTCGGCAATTGGGCGTTTGAGAGGTTTAGCTGAATTGCGAGGACTTGAAATGGGAATTAAGAAGTCGCTTTAAGATAATCTGACAGAGTCGCAAAGTCGCAAAGTTTTTTTAAGCTATAGTATTAAAGAACTAAAAAAAGTTTCAAGCAGATTTAAGCGGATTTACCCAGAGATTATTTCCAGATTTTTATTAATTAAATCTGCGTGAAACAAAAAAATTGCGTCTTTGTGCCTTCGTTGCAAACCACTAACTAACCAAATAACCACAACCATGAATACCCAAACCCTGCTGATTTGTTGCAGCCTTTTTGTAAATAGTGTTACCATGGCGCAAGAAATGCCTAAAATACTTACGGACTCAAAAGCGAATTATTTACCTGATTTTAGTTATGCGGGCTATCATTTCGGAGAAAGCCAAATTCCACAAGTTCAGGGAAAAATTATTAATGCTACAGATTATGGCGTAAAAGCCAATGATGGTCTTGATGATTCCAAAGCATTACTAAAGGCCGTAAAAGCTGCAAATGCTATTGAGGGAAATGTGATCTTGCAATTGCCTGCCGGACGCATTATTTTGAGCGAAATTGTATATATCGAAAGAAGCAATTTCGTACTTCGTGGTGAGGGTTCTGGTGAAAAAGGAACAGAAATTTATTGTCCAAGACCGATGATGTATCTTAAAGATCCCGAATCATTGGCAGAACTTCGTGAATATCTCACTACGCTTGATAAAAGGCAACGTGAGCCTGATAATAATGTCGATTTGCCTTTCTCGCAATATGCCTGGTCGGGTGGATTTATCTGGACGCAAATTCCCGGTGAACGTGTAAAATCGTATTTGGATAAATATGAACCAACGCCCAATTCGTTGGCGAAAGTAAGTTCGGGAAATATAGGTGAACATACGATCAATGTTTCGGATGTAAAAGATTTGAAAGTGGGCGATATTGTCGAGCTACAGCTTTTTAATAAAGATGGTGAAAACGGCGAAATCATCAAGGATTTATACAAAGGCGCGAATGTAAAACCGGGTTCACATCACTGGAAATTTCCAAAACTTCCCATTGTCAGGCAACAAGTTGAAATCACCAAAATTTCAAACTCAAAAATAACAATTAAAACTCCTTTGACCATTGCCATAAAACCAGCTTATCAGGCGCAGTTGGTCGAATGGAAACATTTGAATGAAGTCGGGATTGAACATCTTCGTTTTACTTTTCCTGATATTCCAAGAGTGGCACATCATGTTGAACCCGGAAATAATGCAATATTTCTAACCCGTGTTTTTAATAGTTGGGTCAAAGATGTTACGATTACAAATGCTGATAGCGGAATTTTGGGCGAAGAAATCTCAAATGTTACCATACAGGATATTGTTACCGATGGCCCGCATATGTCGCATTACACGGTGACTTTGGGCGGCGTGCATAATGTATTGGTGAAGAATCTGAAGATCTACAACAAAGCCGTTCATCCGTTAAGCTTCAACACTTTTGCAACTAAAAACGTGTATCAGGATTGTGAGATTTTTGCCGATGCTCTTTTAGATCAGCATTCGGGGGCAAATCATCAAAACTTATTCGATCATATTACCCTGCATATAACGCCGGATAAAAACAACAGTTATTACTTGTTTGGCGGTGGCGGTGCTGATTACTGGAAGCCTTCACACGGGCCATATAGTACTTTTTGGAATCTGAATATTCTGGTCGAGAAACCAGCTGAAATCACGAAACCAGTTTTGCTTTACGGCATGAAAGACGGACCTTTTGCGAGAATGATTGGTGTGAATGGCAATGCTAAATTCGAAGTAAAATATGAACCTGACCCTTATATTGAATTCTTAAATACACCAATGGACAAAGTGGCGTCGCTTTATGAGTATCAATTAAAAAGGCGCTTGAAGAAATAGTCTCGCAAAGTCGCAGAGTCGCAAAGTTTTTTAAGGTAAAATCTTTATCTCTGCTCTTTTCTCGAAAAACATCTTCGAAACGTATCAAAAGCGCTTGAAGTACGTTCTTTTTTTAATCTCGCAAAGACGCGAAGACGCAAAGAAAAACTTAAAGAGAAACTTAAAGAGAAACTTAAAGAGAAACTTAAATAATAAAAACTTTGCAACTTCGAGACTTTGCCAGAGATCAACTCCACAATAAAATTCGACCGCTATGAAATACAAAATAGCCTTTCTTCTAACTGTACTTATTTTCGGGAATGTATTTTCCCAAAATAAATACCGCCTTAAAAATATCTCTACTACAGATGGACTTTCGCAGAGTTCTGTCATTGCTATACATCAGGATAAATTTGGGCAAATGTGGTTTGGTACGCGCGACGGACTCAATAAATATGACGGAAGTAAATTCACGGTTTTCAGGAACGATGTAACCAATAAACATTCGATAAGCAACAACGATATTTTGTCTATCGAGGAAGATAATACAGGCAAAATCTGGGTAGGAACTTACAACGGGCTTAATTGTTATGATCCTGTGAGTAATACTTTTACACGATATTTACATACAAAAAACAATCATACGATAAGCAGTAATGCCATTTGGTCGATTAAAGAAATTGGCGACGAGATGTGGTTTGGAACCTCAAAAGGATTGACGATTTATAATCAAAAATCAAAACTCTTTACCTCGATTTTTCATTCGGATACAGATCCTACAACGGTTCCCAGCAACAATATTATTACGATTTTAAAAACGAAAAAAGGAGAAATCTGGATTGGTACAACAAAAGGTTTATGTAAGCTTGTACGTCGAAAAAATGGTGATTTATCCTTTAAAAATTTTCCTTTAAACCATACGGATCTTCTCAATGTTCAGGCAATTTCCGAAGATTTGTCGGGTAATTTGTGGGTGGGAACAAAAAACAAAGGACTTCTTAAATTTGATAAAACATCCAATACTTTTGTTTCTTTTTTATCGGATGATAAATACCGCGAAATCAATACTGATATTCGTTCTCTGGCCTTTGATAATCAAGGTTCCTTATGGATTGGTGCGTATGACGGAATCTATATTTTAGGAAAAGATAAAAGCGTTCAAAAAATAAACAGCAGCAATAACAGCAACGGAATCGACAAGGTAAAATCGATTTACATGGATCGAAAAGGTTCTGTCTGGATTGGATGTTATTATAAAGGTGTGAATATTTGGGATATTTCGAATGTGAATTTCTCCAATTACAATCAGAATTCTAAAAAGATTTCGATGAGTTTTGATGTTGTGAGTTCTATTATTGCCGATAAAAATCAGAATATTTATTTTGGAACTGAAGGCGGCGGAATCACGATTTACAATAGAAATACCGAAGCTACGAGTTACATCAATAGCAAAAGCGGTCAAACCATTAAAAATGATATCAAATCGATGTGTCTTTCGGGCAATATTTTGTGGATTGGAACTTTCTCAAAAGGATTATCGGCTTATAATATTACTTCAAAACAAATCCAAGACAACAGAATCTCTGCTGAACTTAATCTTTTATTAAGAGAATCCGGCGTTTATTCTATCAAAGCAGAAGGAAATGATATTCTTTGGATTGGTACTTTTGGCAAAGGTTTGATTCGCTACAATATGATTTCTAAAACTTTTGAAGTAGTAGGAAACGACAATACAAAAGCCAATTATCTGACCAATAATATTGTGCGTACTATTTTAGTCGATCAAAAAAAAGGCGTTTGGGTAGGAACTCAAAACGGGCTAAATTATATTCCACTGAACAATTTTGCTCCTAATACATATTCGATTAAACATTACTTTTTCGATTCGGCTTCTTTATCGGGAGATGATATTTTAACTTTGTTTCAGGACAGCCAAAAGAAAATCTGGGTGGGAACAAAAGCAAAAGGTTTGCATTATTTTGATGGAAAAAAATTCAATAAAATCAATTTAAGAATCGGAAACACCGTTATTACTTCGATACATTCTATACTTGAAGACGATGGTAAAAACTTATGGATTAGTACCAATCAGGGTATTATAAAATACAGCACAATACTAAAAACAGTGGTTATTTACGATCAAAAAGATGGTTTGGCAAGTAATGAATTTAATGATAATTCGGCTTTAAAACTCTCTTCGAATCAATTTTATTTCGGAAGTCCGTCTGGCGCTACGTATTTTGATGCCAAGAAAATCTCCCTAAATACTTATGCCCCACAGGTTTTAATTACGAATCTAAAAATCAAAAACCAAAGCATTCATCCTAATGATTCTGTTGGTATTTTAGAGAGAAGTATTGGTTATACCAAGACCATTACCCTCGATTACGACAAGGCCAATTTCTCGATAGATTTTGCGATCCCAAATTACATTCGATCCAAAAACAATCAATACAGTTATCGTTTGGTAGGATTAGAAAACAACTGGACCACAACCAAAAGTACCGAAGCCATTTTTGCCATTCAGAATCCCGGAACTTATACTTTTGAAGTTCGTGGCTCTAATAATGACGGTGTTTGGAATAAAGTCCCTACTACCCTGACCGTTATCGTAAAACCTGCTCCATGGCGCAGTATCTGGGCATTTTTATTGTACGGAATTGTAATTGGTCTGGGATTATACGGCTTGATCTGGATCATGAAATCCAAAGCCAGACTGAAACAAAAACTGGAACTGGAATATTTGGAAACCAAACGAATTGAGGAAAATAATATTGCCAAGCTGGATTTCTTTACTAATATTTCACATGAATTCAGAACGCCGTTAACCTTGATTTTAGGGCCTTTGCAACAAATTCTAGCCAATTATAACGGTACTAACGAAATGTACAAAAAGTTATTGGTGATTGAAGGAAGTGCAAATCATCTTTTGAGTCTGATCAATCGTTTAATGGATTTCAGGAAACTCGAAAACCATCAGGTTACGCTTGAATCTGCTGAAGGAAACATTGTAAAATTTACCAGAGAAATCTTTTTATCTTTTATTGAATATGCCAAAGATGGCGGTTACAACTATACTTTCGAATCCTCTCAAGAAGAAATTCTGGTGTATTTTGATCGTTATAAACTGGAGCGTGTTTTTTATAATCTGATTTCAAATGCTTTTCGATATACTCCAAAAGGCGGAAATATTCACCTAAAAATATCACACGACAAGGAAAATCTTTTTATTGCCATAGAAGATTCAGGAGTTGGAATTGCGCCTGAGCATATTGACAAAATTTTTGATTTGTTTTTTGAAGTTCCAATGCACAACAACGTTCAGAAAAACTATAATAAAGGAACCGGAATTGGGCTTTCAATTGTAAAAAACATTGTAAAACTTCATAAAGGAGATATTGAGGTAACCAATAAAGAAACTCAGGGTGTAGTTTTTAAAGTTACACTCCCCTTAGGCAGAGCGCATCTTTTAGACAACGAAATTATTACCGATTTTAAAATTAGTGATGATATCGACCAATACACTGCTCAATTAGAAAAAACCGAAATAACAGAGCCTGAAGACATTGATGATTTTGTAGTCAACGACGAAAAGCAAACCATCCTGATTGTCGAAGATCACAAGGTTTTACGTTCGTTCATGAAAAATTTACTCAAAGAAGATTACAATATTATTGAAGCCGAAAACGGAAAAGTAGCCTTTGAGAAAGCATTACAGAATGTTCCGAGTTTAATAATAAGTGATGTTATTATGCCTGAAATGGTAGGAACGGAACTTTGTTCGAAAATCAAAGAGAATCTAAAAACAAGCCATATTCCGGTAATTTTGCTGACTTCACGAACTTCATTGGTCTATAAATTTGAAGGTTTAGAAAGTGGCGCAGATGATTATATCAGTAAACCTTTCAATTTAATTGAATTCAAGCTTCGAGTTAAAAACCTGCTGAATTCGACCGAACGATTGAAAAACAAATTCTCCAGCGATGATAATTTCATTCCGTCAGAAATAACGGTTTCTTCACTGGACGAAGATCTATTGAAAAAAGCTTTCAAAATTGTCGAGGAAAATATTTCGAACGAGCAATTCGATATTCCGTTTTTCTGTACAGAATTAGGTGTAAGCCGTACGATGTTATTTCTAAAAATAAAAGCGTGGACAAATTTTACGCCCAACGAGTTCATTCATGAAATACGATTAAAACGCGCCGCTCAATTATTAGAACAAAATAAATTAAACATCTCCGAAATTAGTTATAAAGTCGGTTTCAACAATCCAAAATATTTCAGCAAATGCTTCCAGAAAAAGTATGGGGAAACGCCAACTCAGTTTGCTGACAAATTTTTTAAATCTTCAGAAGTTTTATAGCAAATTCGCTGTTTTAAAGGGTTAAAAAAAGGGTATCTGTATTTTTAGATACCCTTTTTTGTATTTCTATATCGTTTTCGGCTACTACATTTGTCATTATGAAAATCAGAAAAACAAAATTCCTATTACTGCAAATTCTATTTGTGATAGTGATAATCGCAATGAGTTTATTGATTTTCTACTTTATCTGACATTAACCTAAAAAACCAAAATGAATGTTCACAAACCAAAATTTCAAATCGCTTAAATGGTGTTTGCTGGTAGCTTTTTTACTGGTGAATGTTATTGTAAATGCACAGGAGAGAAAAGTCACCGGAAAAGTTACTTCCAGCGAAGATTTACTTGGGCTTCCTGGTGCAAATGTTTATATCAAAGGATCTTCTGTTGGAGGATCTGCGGATATGGATGGGAACTACAGTGTTATCGTTTCAGAGAAAAACGCTGTTTTAGTTTTTAATTATGTAGGATATCAAACCGTTGAAGTTCCTTTGGGAAATAAATCTGTAGTTAATATCAGCCTTAAACCAGATACTAAAAATCTTGACGAAGTAATTGTGGTAGGTTACGGAACCCGTAAAAAGAGCGACATTACCGGTTCAGTTTCTTCGGTAACGGCAAAAGAACTTACTGCGTACCCTACTCTTAATGCAGAACAGGCTTTGCAAGGTCGTGCAGCGGGGGTTTCGGTACAATCTAATAATGGCGGTGAACCAGGTGCTCCGGTAAAAATCAGGGTTCGTGGAGGAACATCAATCAATGCAAGTGGAGACGCTCTTATCGTTGTCGATGGTTTTGCAGGAGTTTCTATGCCGGCACCTCAGGATATTGCTTCTATTGAGGTTCTTAAAGATGCATCGGCTACAGCCATATACGGATCAAGAGGTTCAAACGGGGTTATTATGGTTACAACCAAAAAAGGTAAACCAGGAAAACCGGTAATCGAATTCAGTAATTCAACATCGGTACAATCTGTCAACAACAAATTAGATTTATTAGATGGGCCACAGTTTGTAGCTTATAGAAAAAGTTTTACCACACATACAGATGGCGGAGCAAATACAGACTGGCAGGATGTAATTTATCGCGAAGGACTGATCTCGAATACCTCATTATCGTTCTCTGGAGGTTCTGATAAAATCAGGTATTATGTTTCAGGAAACTATTTCAATCAAAACGGAGTGGTCATTAATTCGGAAATCGATAAATACACCATTGTAAGTAACCTTGAAGCTGATTTAACAGACAAGTTTAAAGTTGGTTTGAATATGTTTCAGAGCAAACAAAACAAACAAGGAATTATCTCCCAGACGGGCGCCGGAGGAACAGGTGCAGCAGGTGTAATTGCAGCGGCTTACAGATTTATGCCTGATAAAGGAGTTTATAATGCCGACGGAACCTATACTACAACGGCTCCAATTGGCGACGATATCGATAATCCGTATGCAACAGCGATGGAAAATATTTTGGAGACCCTTACTACCGTAAACAGAAGCAACTTTTTTGCCTCTTACCAAATTACCAAAGATTTAAACTTTAAAACGACTTTAGGTCTAACCGATAATAATTCTCAAACCGGAAGATATATTCCCTCGACTTTGATTGCAGGAAAAAATGTAAAGGGAGAAGCTTCGATAAACAATACTAAATTTTCCTCTTTCCTTACAGAGAATTACTTAACGTTTAAGCGCGAGATTATCGACAAAGGAATTCTGACGGTTCTTGGAGGATATTCGTATCAAAAAAACAAAAACGACCGCGCTTATGCCGCATCAAGAGGATTTTTGACCAATTCTAATTCTTACCATAATTTAGGTGCCGGAACAGTGTATTTAAAACCGGAATCGAGTTTGTCTGAAACAGAATTAATATCGGCTTTTGGAAGGTTGAATTTTGATTATGACGATAAATATTTATTTACCTTTACAGCGCGTCGTGACGGTTCTTCAAGCTTTAGTGAAAACTACAAATACGGAACTTTTCCTTCTGGAGCAGTTGGATGGAACATCAGCAAAGAAAACTTCTTAAAAGACAACAAAACCATTTCTAATCTTAAATTAAGAGCCAGTTATGGTGCAACGGGAAATCCTTCTATCGATGCCTACTCTACGCTGTCTAAATTTTCTGAAGTGTATGATGTAAGTGGTGATGTAATTGTAAATGCGGTTCAGCTCACTGCAATCAATAACCCTAATTTAAAATGGGAAACATCTTATCAACAGGATTACGGAATTGATTTAGGTTTATTTGACAACAGAGTCAGCATAACAGCCGATTATTATAAAACGATTACCAAAGATTTATTGTTCAACAGACCTTTACCAGGAATCTCAGGAATTGCTTCCCAGCTTCAAAATGTGGGAGAATTAGAAAACAAAGGTTGGGAATTGGGCATTAATACTAAAAACTTTATTGGAGCAGATTTTACCTGGTCAACCAATTTTAACATTTCTTCGAACAAGAATAAAATCCTGAAACTGGCTGACAACAAAGATCTTTTGATCAACTCTGCACCTGGGCATTTCCTTGCAACAGAGTCTCAAATCTTAAGAGTTGGTCAACCGGTTGGTTCCTTCTTTGGGTTTGTGTATGATGGTGTAATTCAGCAGGGAGAAGCGGTTCTTCCCGGAAATTTTGAAACCATAGCCGGAGGAGAAAAATTCAAAGATGTAAATGGTGACGGAAAACTGGATTCTAATGATAAAACAATCATCGGAAACCCGAATCCAGATTTCATTTTCGGATTCAATAATGATTTCACTTATAAAAACATCGACGTAAATATCTTCTTTCAGGGTTCTGAGGGGAATCAGATTTTAAATTATACTTTGATGGAACTGGCTTCAGGAAATAACAATGCCACTACAGAAGTTCTGGATGCCTGGACTCCAACAAACACCGATACCAATGTGCCAATAAATGCGGCTAGAACTAAAAGAATTACTTCAAGATTTGTTTATGATGCAAGTTACATTCGTTTAAAAAACGTGTCTATAGGATATAGTTTAGACGATAAAGTAGTGTCAAAAATCGGCTTGAGTAAAGTTCGTTTCTACATCAGTGCACAAAACCTATGGACCATTACCAACTATCCGGGTTCTGATCCTGAGGTAAATTACTTAAATGATAACAATTCCAGAAGTAATACCAATTTAGGATTGGATTACGGAAGTTACCCTAATGTAAGAACCTTCACTTTTGGTTTCAATTTAAAATTCTAGTTTAAAAAACAACGTTATGAAAAAATATATAGCTTTTCTTTTCCTGGGAATATTCGCTTTTGGATGTTCAGATCTGGAAGAACATCCTGTAGGAACTATACGTCCTGAAAATTTCTTCAATAATACAGATGATCTGCAAGCTGCTGTAAACGGAGCTTTTGCCAACATTGCACACAATAATTATTGGGGAAGAGAATTTACAATAGCACTAATGTTGCGCGATGATATGGCCGATATTGGCGACAGAACCACTCAGGCGGCACGTATCGATGTAAATGATATGAATATGAATGATACTAACGCGCTTGTAGCCAACTTTTGGCCACAATCCTATATCATCATTGGCGCAGCAAATCAGGCCATAGCAGGTGCTAAAAAAACTCCGGGAGATCCAGCAAAAGTAAACGCAATTGTAGCGCAGGCTTATTTTGCAAGAGCTTTTACTTACTATCATTTGGTTCGCATTTTTGGAGATGTTCCTTATATTGATTTTCCTGTAAACGAAGTTTCTCAGGTGGATAAATTAAGCCGAACAAAAGAGTCTGAAATTTATCCCAAAATCATCGCCGATTTAGAATTTGCCAAACAATGGCTTGAGGACAAACCAAAAGTAAAAGCCGTTCCCGGAAAAGGTACAGCTGCGGGTTATTTAGCATCCGTTTATCTGACTTTGGGAAATTACCAAAAAGCGTATGATGAATCGAAATATGTAATTGCAAACGAAGCAAAATTTGGTTTAGGTTTAGATGCTGATTTTCAGGATTTATTTAATGCTACAAAAGCAGCGGCTCTAAAAGAACCTTTGTTTACAATCGACTTTAACAATTTAGTCTCAGGAAATTACGGCCAGGATTATACGGCATTTTTTACAGGATCCTTAAAAGATGACAGCTATAGTTACGGGCAAGGATTCTCAGTAGCAGTTCCTTCACTAAAAGTATTTAATACCTGGGATCAGAGAGATTACAGAAGAGCGGTAAGTTTTGATACGATTATCAGAAAGAAAACCGGTCCGGGCGGAGCCTTACAAATTTATCCTTCGAGCGATAACGAAAAAGCGCCACGTCCGCATATTGCAAAATATTACCGTTTTCCAGGAAAAGCTGGTGCTAACGGAAGAACATCCCAACACAACTATATCACTATGCGTTTTGCCGAAGTATTGCTAACTGCTGCCGAAGCCTTAAACGAAATTACCCCTGGGACTACAGAAGCTGATGGTTATATAAACCGAGTGCGTGCCAGAGCCCGAAACAAGGCCGGAAAACTGGTTTCTTTTCCCGCTAATGTAACACCGGGATTATCTCAGGCCGATTTTAGAAAAATGGTCATTGAGGAAAGAAGACTGGAATTCGCTTTTGAATACATCAGATGGTATGACATCAAAAGACTCAAAAACGGTCCTGAAGTTTTTGGTCCGAATGGTTTAGAGCCACACGCCAATTTTAATCCGGCAAAAGATTATTTATTCCCGTTACCGGGAACTGAGTTGGCGATCAATCCTAATTTAAAACCAAATAATCCCGGGTATTAAAAAGTCTGTTACAGATTAAAGGATTAAAAATGATTGTTTTACGCAGATTCTGCAGATTTTGGCAGATTTAATTTAAAATAAGAATCTGCCGCATCTGCTTAATTTTTTTTTAAAATCTGCGTCAAATAAAAAATTATTACACATTCCTATGTGCATCTTAAATAAGTAAAATACCTTTTTAAACTGCTAAAAACTATGTTTCTATGTGTTTAAAATTATGCCCAACGAAATTTAGATTCCGTTAAAAACAATAATAAGTATGAATAAAGTTAGTAATTTTGCTTTAATCCTGGGGTTTGCATTGCTGGTAACAGCGTGCAAATCAAGGATTAATTCCCCAACAAAAAATACCTCTGCAGCAGCAGATAATCTTCTGGAAACGCGATACAAAATGTTACTCGCTTATCGGGTTGATTCTATGTCGATGCCAAGAAGTATGAACATCAAAACAAATGAGATCAAAAAAGTTCCATCAAGAGACTGGACAAGCGGATTCTTTGCCGGAAATCTTTGGCAGTTGTACCGCTTAACAGGCAACTCTGAATATAAAAAACAAGCCGAAAAATGGACGCCTTTCAGCAAAAAAGAAAGCGTAAACAGAAATTCTCATGATGTAGGTTTCAAAGTATATTGCGCCTATGGAGAAGCATTAAAAGTAGAAAACAAACAAGAATACAAAGACGTCATCATCAAAGGAGCTGAAACTCTATGTACTCGTTTTGATGCAAAAGTTGGCGCAATCCGTTCTTGGGATTTCAATAAGGAAATTTGGGATTATCCTGTAATTATCGATAACATGATGAATCTCGAATTGCTTTTTGAAGCCACAAAACTATCCGGTAATAAAAAGTATCAGGATATTGCGATTCAGCACGCCAATACAACGCTCAAAAATCAATTTAGAAACGATAATAGCTGCTACCATGTTATTGATTACAATCCAACAACAGGAGCTCTTAGAAAGAAAACTACCCTTCAGGGATATAATGACCATTCGGTTTGGGCACGCGGGCAAGGCTGGGCGGTTTACGGATTTACCATGTCGTACCGATACACCAAAGATCCTGCATACCTAAAACAAGCTGAAGCTACCGCAAAGTTTTTTATGACAGATAAAAACCTACCGGAAGACGGAATTCCGTATTGGGATTTTCGAGATCCTGCTATTCCAAATTCGGCGCGTGATGTTTCTGCTGCAACCGTTATGGCTTCTGCTTTATATGAATTATACGGCTACACTAAAAACAACAGTTATTTGGCTTTCGCCGATAAAATAATCGCAACTCTACATTCGGATAAATACATTTTAGATCCAAAGATAAATGCGCCTTTTATATTTGATCACAGCACCGGAAACTGGCCAAAACACGACGAAATCGACGAACCAATAATCTATGCCGACTATTATTTTCTCGAAGCATTACTAAGAAGAAAGTAGCAAAGGTACAGAGTTGCAAAGGGACAAAGGTTTTTAGCCTATGAGCCTCTGTCTCTTTGAACCTTTGAACCTCAAAAAAAGCTTTATAATTTATGAACAACCCATCAAACCACTACAATACATTTTATACTTTTGCACTTTTTGTTTTTTTTCAAATTTGTCTGAGCAGCAGTTTTGCTCAGACAAAAATGAATATCAATGAGAATTGGCAATATCTGGAAAATCATACGCCAAGTCTTAGCGAAGCACAAAAAGCGACCAACTGGACTACTTTAAATTTACCCCATACCTGGAATGCCGAAGATGCGACTGATCTTAATCCGGGTTACAGGCGCGATGCAAGCTGGTATCAAAAAAAGCTAAACATTCCGCAAATAGATCAAAATAAGCGTTATTATCTCTATTTTGAAGGATCGAATGTAACCACAAAAGTATATGTAAACGGTAAAGAAGCCGGCGGACATATTGGCGGCTACATTGGCTTTACCATTGATATTAACAATTTTATCAAAGAAGGAAACAACGACATTTTTGTTAGGGTGGATAACAGTTATGATATTGAAGTTATCCCGTCTCAAAAAAGTGATTTCTTTATTTATGGCGGAATAACCCGCGATGTCTGGTTATTGTCTAAATACAAAAATCATATTGAGAATCTAAAAATTACAACACCAGAAGTTTCGACAAAAAAAGCGTCTTTAAACATTGTGGCTTCTACTGTAAATCCTGGAAATGCAAAAGATTTATCGTTGACGGTAATTCTTAAAAATCCAAAAGGGAAAAAGATTGCCAGTAAAACAATTCCGGTTTCGGATAAAACAACAACCATTAAATTTGAGAATCTAAAGAATCCTGAATTATGGGATACAGAGAAACCCAATTTATATAAAGTCACTGCTTTTTTATCAGAGAAAAATCAAGTTAGAGACAGCATAAACCAGAAAGTAGGTTTTAGATGGTTCGAATTTAAAGATCATGGTCCGTTTTACCTTAACGGAAAACGATTACTGATTCGTGGTACGCATCGTCATGAAGAGCAAGCTGGAGTCGGTGCTGCAATGAGCAACGAGCAACATCGCGCTGATATGGAATCGATTAAAAAAATGGGAGCTAATTTTGTTCGTTTGGCACATTATCCGCAAGATCCTGAAGTTTATGAGGCCTGCGATGAACTGGGTTTATTGGTTTGGGATGAATTGCCTTGGTGTCGCGGCGGAATTGGCGGTGAACTTTGGCAAACGAATACCAAAAATATGCTGGCCGAAATCATCAATCAAAATTACAATCACCCAAGTATTATTATCTGGTCTTTGGGTAACGAAATGAATTGGCTGCCTGATTTTCCTGACGGAGATAATACCGAAAAAACAAATGTATTCCTGACAGAACTCAACGACATCGCTCATAAAATGGATCCAACGCGAAAAACGGCCATTAGAAAATATTATGAAGGTTCGCAAATTGTAGATGTCTTCTCCCCTTCGATCTGGTCAGGATGGTATTCGGGAAGTTATAAAAACTACCAAAAAGCAATTGACCTTTACAAAAAAGAATACAAGCATTTTATTCACGCCGAATATGGTGGGGACAGTCACGTTGGTCGTCATAGCGAAAACCCAATTACAGGCGAAAACATTATAAAATCTGAAGGCTGGGAAGAAGCTATTGTACAAACCAAAGTGGCCAATATTGCACAAATTGGCGATTGGAGTGAGAACTATATCGTTGATTTATTCGACTGGCACTTGCATATATCCGAGAATGACCCAACGTTCGTGGGTAACGTTCAATGGGCATTTAAGGATTTTGCAACGCCGTTAAGACCAGAAGATGATATTCCATACATGAATCAAAAAGGATTGGTAGACCGTAACGGAAATCCAAAAGATGCTTATTATGTTTTTAAAAGTTACTGGAGCAATGAACCTTTTACCTACATCGAATCGCATACCTGGACAGAACGCCAAGGTCCTGAAAATACGCCAAGAACGTTGAGTGTTTTTAGTAACTGCGACAAGGTTACTTTATTTCATCAGGGAAAATCATTGGGACAAAAACAAAGAAACCTTTCGCTTTATCCCGCAAATGGCTTAACTTGGGATGTGAATTTTGTAAAAGGCGAAAATATCCTGATTGCTATTGGAGAAACAAAAGACGCAAAAAAAGTTTCGGACACGATCAAAGTAAATTATCGTTTCAATAAAAATGACACGGCAACTTCTTTACAATTATCATCACAAAAATTAAAAAATGGCAATTATCTGGTAACGGCAATTGCAATTGATAATAACAATTTACGTTGTTTAGATTATGAGGAAAGCGTTTATTTTCAGTGTCTGAAAGGTGGAAAAACCATGAGAAATCAGGGAACTCCAACCGGAAGC
The DNA here is from genome assembly GCF_009664855.1 of Flavobacterium sp. SLB02. Classification (GTDB taxonomy): domain Bacteria; phylum Bacteroidota; class Bacteroidia; order Flavobacteriales; family Flavobacteriaceae; genus Flavobacterium. The sequence continues at coordinate 1,473,037 of NZ_CP045928.1, read as the reverse complement.
GAATCGATAAAAATGGCTAACGGAAAAGCTTCTATCGAAGTGGTTCCTGATGGATCAGGTATTCCGATTGAAATGACGGCTTTGAATCAGAGTTTTAAAGGGGAATATTTGAAGATTGCGAATTAATAATTGGTTTAATGGTTTAGTCGCAAAGTTGCAGAGGCGCAAAATAATAAAGATCAACAACTATGAAAAATACAATCTTCTACGCAATTGCTTTAGCACTCACCAGTCTTGCAACCAATGCACAAGTAACCTTAAATGCTGATGGTCCCGAGGGACTTGGCACCTGTGAATTAATTACAAAAGCATTAGCACCCGGAACAACAAACGGTGCCGTAGAAGCTCCAGATGTTATTCATCCCAGTTTTGGGCGTCATATTACGGAGGTTTATGATAATGATCTGAAGAAATACGTTTTCGAGTTTAATTTACACGTTTCCAATACGCCTTCGGACAATGAACCTGTAAAAGGTAAAACGGACAGGCAGCGTGTTGAAATAAAGTCATTCGAACCTTCTCCTGATAATTTAAAGGGAACAACTAGCGAAACGGTGCAATACAAATGGCGTTTTAAAATACCTACAGGTTTTAAACCTACTAAGGATTTTACCCATATTCACCAGATTAAAGCAGTCGATGGCGATGCGGGCAATCCTTTGTTTACTTTGACTTTAAGGAAAATGACAAATGGTTCGAACAAACTAGAACTTATTTATGTAAAGGACGAAGCCACAAAAATGATAAAATTTCAAACGGTAAATATGTCTCTGTTTGAAGGAATTTGGGTTGAAGCGACAGAAACTATTAAAGTTGCTTTAAAAGGAACTTATGCCATAACTATAAAAAAAGTAAGCGACGGAACTGTTTTAATGAATTACAGCAATCCTAATATTCAAACGATTCGAACTGATAATTCTTTCATTAGACCTAAATGGGGAATGTATCGCAGTTTGAAAGATATCGCTAATATGAAAGATGAAACAATGAGATTCTCTGATTTTTCCATACAAGAATTAACTATTTCTTCTGGAAAAGACAAGTAGTGACCAATAGTATAAAATGATCAAAATAAGTACAAGAATGAAAAAACTAATTACCTTATTACTACTAACAACTGCTTTTATCGGGCAGGCGCAAAATTTAATTTCAAATGTTCCTAATCGAAATACAACATCCTTAAACGGTGTTTGGAATTATATCATCGATCCTTATCAAACGGGATTTTACAGTTTTCACCTCGATCAATACGATAAACAGGCAAAACCATCAAATGGTGCTTTTTTTAATAATTACCATGCTGCAAACAAACAGGAATTGGTAGAATATGATTTTGATAAATCGGCAAAAATCAATATTCCGGGAGATTGGAATTCGCAGGTTCCGGAACTTAAATATTATGAAGGAAACGTGTGGTTCAAGAAATCTTTCGATTATGATTTAAAAGAGAAAAAACGTCTTTTTGTTTATTTTGGAGCGATTAATTATAAAGCCGATGTTTATTTGAACGGAAAAAAATTGGGCACTCATGAAGGCGGTTTTACGCCATTTAATTATGAGATAACTTCGATAATAAAACCAAAAGATAATTATTTGGTGGTAAAAGTCGATAATACACGCCATAAAGAAGATGTTCCTACGGTTAATACCGACTGGTGGAATTATGGCGGAATCACGCGCGATGTTACTTTAATCGAAGAGAATGAATCGTTTATTGAAGATTATAATATTCAGTTAAAAAAAGGAAATGCAGCTTTGATTTCTGGTTTTGTGAAAATCAACAATTTCAATGCGGCACAAAACCAAGTGGCGATTTCGATTCCGGAATTAAAAATCAATTATAAAGGAAAAGTGGGGGCTAACGGAATTGTAAATTTTGAAATTCCTGCTAAGAAAATCTCTTACTGGTCGCCTGAAAATCCAAAATTGTATGATGTCGTAATTGATTTTAACGGACAAAAACTGAAAGATAATATTGGTTTTAGAACCATTGAAACTCAGCAAGACAAAATTTTATTAAACGGAAAACAACTCTTTTTGCGCGGAATATCCATTCATGAAGAAAATGCAAAAGGCGGACGTGCCAATTCTGAACAAGATGCTTTACGTTTATTAAACTGGGCTCAGGAATTGGGTTGCAACTATATCCGTCTGGCACATTATCCGCATAACGAAAACATTATCAGACTTGCCGATAAACTTGGATTAATGGTTTGGGAAGAAATTCCCGTATACTGGACGGTGGAATTTACCAACGAAAAAACATATAAAAATGCCCAAGATCAATTGACAGCGGCCATTACCAGAGATAAAAACAGAGCCAGTATTATTATTTGGTCGATGGCCAATGAAACCCCTATTTCTGATGCCAGAAATACGTTTCTGAAAAATTTGGTGGTACATACAAAATCACTGGATAATACAAGATTAATCAGTGCTGCATTATTAACCCATAATGTAAAAGGTGTTGGAATGATCGATGATGAAATTGGTAAATCTCTTGATATTATTGCTTTCAACCAATATCTGGGCTGGTATGGCGGAAATTTAGAAAATGCTGAAAAGACCTTTTGGGACACGCCATACAACAAACCTGTAATTGTTTCTGAATTTGGTGGAGATGCCAAAGCTGGTTTTCACGGAGAAAAAAACGAACGCTGGACAGAGGAATATCAGGAATATTTATACATTCAGAATTTGAAGATGATCGAAAAAATACCTCATCTTAGCGGATTAAGCCCATGGATTCTGGTAGATTTCAGATCTCCAAAAAGATTGCTTCCGGGAATTCAGGACGGATATAATCGTAAAGGTTTAATTTCGAATGACGGTGAAAAGAAGAAAGCTTTTTATATCATGCAGAATTGGTACGCCAAAAAGAAAGATGAATAATAAAAATTAAGAACTATTATCAATTCATTAACAAAAAACAAACTGTAATGATATGATTTTTATTCATTATTAACTTACTTTGTAGTTATTCTAAAAATTGTAATCTATGAAAAAATTAAGTTTAATGGTAGTTACTTTGTTTGCTGCCTTTACAGTTCAAGCTCAGGAAGTAGTAAAATTTGCTCCGCTTGATGCAAGTCCGGTTGATATTTCTTATTTCCCAAACAAGGCAGTTAAATTCAAAAAAACTGATAATCCGAATCCTGTAGTAAAAGTTACTTACGCAAGACCTTCTGCAAAAGGACGTACAATTTTTGGTGATGTTGTAAAGTTTGGTGAAGTTTGGAGAGTTGGTGCAAACGAAAACACAGAAATCAAATTCTACAAACCAGTAACAATTGGTGGTAAAAAAATTGCAGCGGGTACTTATAGTTTATTTGCTATTCCTGAAAAAGACAAATGGACCATCATCATTAATAAAGAACTTGATTTATGGGGAGGTTATGCTTATGAAGAAAGTAAAGATGTTGTGAGAGTTTCGGTTCCTGTAAAACCAGTATCTGAAGTAATCGAAGCATTATCAATTGCTTTTACAAGTAAAGATTCCCTAGCAAATCTGGTAATTGGCTGGGATAAAACAACTGTTGAATTGCCTATTACGGTTAAATAATCCTTTACAATTGAAACAAAATATAAAGAGACACTAAATAAAAAATAGTGTCTCTTTTTTTGTTTAATATAATGGTTAAGTATATAATACAAATAAACCTAAAACAAACGTTATGAAAAATCAGTACATTTTAGGGATTTTATTTAGAGATAATTAGGCCGTTGCCACAGATGATTCTAATATTTTATCAAGTGTAATTGGCAAATCTCTAACACGTACTCCTGTTGCATTAAATACTGCATTGGCAATTGCCGGAGCCATTCCTACCAAAGCGGTTTCTCCAAGTCCTTTTGTTCCCATTGGGTTACTGATTGGATCTTTTTTATTGACAAAAAACACTTCCTGCTTTTCAATATCAGCGTTTACGGGAACATGATAATCGGCAAAATTATTGTTTATCGGACGGCCAAATCGGTGATCGATTTCCAGGGATTCCATCAATCCCATTCCGATTCCACCAACTGCTCCGCCATACATTTGCCCTGCCGAAGTTTTCTGGTTGATTACAGTTCCAATATCAGCGCAGGAAACCACATGTGCCAATCTGATTTTTCCAAGGTTGGGATTTATCAATACTTTTACAAAATGTACAGAGAAAGAGTAAATCGAATATTTTTTGGCTTCTTCTGAAGCTTTCGATTCATTCTCTACTACTAATTCTGCTAGTTTATTCGAGTTCAATACCGAAGCTAAAGAAACACTTTTTGAACTGTCTTTTTTTGAAGTTACTAAGCCATTAACAAAGGCCAGATCAGCAATTGGTATATTCTTTAATAGCTCTGATTTACTAGCCAGTTCAATAGCTTTGGTGATTAATAACTGACAAGAATCATTAACCGCTGATCCAACTGACGAAGTCGTTGCTGAACCTCCTTGGGTTGGTCCTTTTGCAAGACCGCTTTTTCCCATTTCGACCATAACATTTTCACTTGGCATTCCCATTACATCTGCACCAATTGCAGTCATCATAGTGGCTGTTCCGGGCCCCATATCGTTTACGCTGCATTGTAAAACTAAAGTACCATTGGTTAAAAATTTAGCTTTCACTGAAGTTGGACTTCTATAACAGCCAAAAGTTCCTGTTCCCATTCCGTAACCAACAAGCCATTCGCCTTCACGAACAGATCCGGGTTTGTTCTTACGGTTTTTCCAGCCAATGCGTTCCATACCGCCTTCGTAGCATTCCAGAAGATATTTGCTGCTCCAGGGTTTGTTTTGTTCAAGATCTTTTTCGGCATAATTGAGTTTACGAAATTCAATTGGGTCCATATCTAATTTGTGGGCCAATTCGTCCATAGCACTTTCTAACGCAAAAGAACCTGTTGCTTCTCCCGGACCACGCATCCAGATTGGTGTGCATGTGTCAAGAGGAACAATACGGTATCGGGTTGAAACATTGGCACAATTATAAATAAATCGGGACATGTTTACAGTGCCTTCCATAAAATCTTCATAACTCGAAGTCATTGCCACGGCTTCATGGGTTAATCCTGTTAGTTTGCCTTCTTTGGTTGCACCCAGACCCATTTTCTGAATCGTATAAGGTCGAAACCCTACATTGGTAAACATTTGTTCTCTATGCAATACTAGTTTTACAGGGCGGTTTATTTTTTTAGCGCCAATAAGGGCTGCAATTTCATAAGGCCAGGTGTGTAACCCCATCCCGAAAGCACCTCCCAGATATTCTGAATTTACAGATACATCTGCGGCAGGAATCCCAAATACATCTCCCACACTTCTGCGGGTTCCCTCTACACCCTGACTTTTGGTATAAAGTGTAGGTTTATTTCCGTCCCATTTGGCAATGATATTAGCCAGTTCCATTGGGTTATGGACTTCGGTTGGTATGGTATATTCTTCTTCTAAAATTACCTCTGCATTTTTATAGCCGTCCTCAACGCCACGGTGATAATCTTTTGCACGTTCCGGAGTTTTTCCTTTATCTTTTACTTTTTCAAGTTCTGTCGAGTGGTCTTCTTTTAGATAATCCGCTTTGACCAGACTGGCAGCATATTGCATACGCTCGAAGGTATCTGCAATTACCAAAGCAATGGGCTGATCATAATAACGAACAGAATCATCCTTGAAAATCTGAAGTGGCTGACCTAAATTATCACGTTTTTTGGGTTGTTCGTATCCAACTGGTTTATCGACATTAAGATGTGTAATAACAGCCAAAACTCCCGGAGCCCATTCGGCTTTTTTTGTATCGATGGTTTTAATTCTTCCTTTGGCAATCGTACTTCCTACCAGGCACGCATAAGCCACACCCGGAGTTTTATACTCGGCTGAATATGTGGCTGAACCTGTTACTTTAGCAAATCCGTCAACTCTGTTTATATTACTTGTCTTGCTCATAATTCAAATTATTTAGATGCCGCTATTGTTAATGCTTCAGTAATGGCGTTTGGTCCAAGTGTTAGTTTAAAATCATTATCACCGTAACTTCTTGCGCCATGCATAGCCAAATCAGCTGCTTGCCTGAATGTGGTTTGAGAAACTGTTTTTCCTTTCAAAAATTCTTCTGCTTCTGTAAGTCGCCATGGCTTATGTGCCACTCCTCCCATTGCAAGCCTTGCATCCTTAATTGTATTATTTTGAATATCTAAACCTACGGCAACAGATATTAATGCAAAAGCATAACTGGTTCTGTCGCGAACTTTTAGATAATGACTGTTCTTTGAAAAATTATTATCCGGAATTTCGATTGAAGTTATGATTTCTTTATTTTCAAGTGTATTGTCTTTTTCGGGCATATTGCCTGGAAGTCTATGAAAATCAGTGAACTTAATTTCTCTTTTCCCTTTAGGACCTTCAACAAAAACAGTAGCATCTAAGGCTGCAAGGGCCACACACATATCACTGGGATGCACTGCAATGCAACTATCCGAAGCACCAAAAATCGCATGCATTCTATTGGATCCGCCAATGGCGCCGCACCCACTTTTAGGAGTACGTTTATTGCAGGGCATATCGGTATTATAAAAATACGAACAACGCGTACGCTGTAACATATTTCCTCCTACACTGGCCATATGCCTGATTTGTTGCGATGCACCGGCAGCTAATGCCAAAGCCAGTAAAGGGTATTTTTCCTGTATTACTTTATCTTCGGCAACCTGACTGTTTTTGGCCATTGCGCCAATTGAAACTTTTCCTGTCAGGAATTGTATTTGTTTTAAATCGATTGCATTAATATCAATAAGCTTGTCAGGAGCAACAATATTTTTCTTCATCAAATCGACAAGATTGGTTCCTCCGGCAATAAACATGGCTGAGTTTTCTTTGGCAAGAGTAGTTACTGCTGATTTTGATGATAATGCTCTTATGATCTGAAAGTTTTTCATAATGGCTTCCCTCCTTCCTTAACTTCTGTAATGGCATCGACAATATTATGATAAGCTCCGCATCTGCAAATATTTCCGCTCATATATTCCCTTATTTCTTCTCTGCTGTTGGCATGACCTTCTTTGATACAGGCTATACCTGACATAATTTGTCCGGGAGTGCAATAGCCACATTGAAAACCATCCTTTTTAATGAAAGCTTCCTGCATGGGATGTAGTTTTTTTCCTTTTGAAAGTCCTTCGATAGTGGTTACCTGAGCATTTTGCTGCATGGATGCCAATGAAAGGCAAGAAAGTATTCTGGTGCCATTTACATGAACGGTACAAGCCCCGCACTGTCCATGATCGCAGCCTTTCTTGGTTCCGGTAAGTAACAATTGTTCTCGTAATAAATCAAGCAGCGTGGTTCTGGGCTCAACATTTATATTGTGCTTTACGCCATTTACTTCAAGTGATAAGGGAACGGTCTCTAAATATTCTGCGATTTTTTCATCCCATTTATTATCAGAAGCCATCACCAATGAAGGCGGAGTCAAAGCAAGCGCAGTAAATAAGCCTGATTTTTTTATAAAATCACGTCGGGAAGAACTGGATTCTTCTTCTACTGCTTTGTTAGTAATTGTTTTTTTGGCAGCCATGAATACTGTTTTTAAATTAGTAAAATCTAATGTTACTCCTAACAAATTTAAGAATCCTATGTGACAAAAAATCACAAAATTCACATAAACAACATTTTAAATACAATTTAGAATCATTAAAAAAATTAGATTTAAATTACTAAATTGTATTTTTACTTTATTAAGAATTTAAAAATGTCCCTACAGCAAACCATTTACCTCGATAATAACGCTACAACTCCACTTGATAAACGTGTACTTAATGCCATGCTTCCTTATTTTACTCATTCCTATGCGAATGCGAGCAGTGCTCATTTAGCAGGATTGAACATAAATGAAGCTGTCCAAGAGGCTGCATGGCAAGTTGCAAACCTAATTGGGGCAACTCCGGAAGAAATCATTTTTACGTCGGGCGCAACAGAATCAATCAACCTGGCTATAAAAGGGCTCGTAAATCAAAACAAGAAACATATTGTTACGGTTAGTACAGAACATAAAGCTGTTTTGGATACTTGTCAATTTATGGAAAGTATTGGTTTTGAGCTCACATATTTACCCGCGACTTTTGATGGTATTTTAGATCTTCAGCTTTTAAATGACTCTATTACTAATCAAACTTTAGTGGTTATTGTAATGATGGTCAATAATGAAATTGGTGTAATTCAGGATATTGATGCAATAGCAGAAATCGTTCACTCTAAAAATTCTCTTTTTATGTGCGATGCCACCCAGGCTGTTGGAAAAATGGCTGTTGATGTACAAAAATCAGGGATTGATCTTTTGTCTCTTTCGGCACATAAATTTTACGGACCAAAGGGTGTAGGCGCTTTATATCTTTCCGCGCAAGCGAAAATAAAATTAGCTCCCCAAATACACGGCGGAGGGCAACAACGAAAATTACGCAGCGGAACGCTAAATATTCCTGGAATTATTGGTTTGGGAAAAGTTTGTGAAATTGCCCAAGAGGAAATGAAAACAGATCAGGAAAGAATAAAAAATCTTAGGGATCAGCTAGAAAAATCTTTACTACAAATTGAAGGATCGTTTGTAAACGGAAACACCACCAACAGAATATATAATACGTCGAATATTTGCTTTCCGGGAGTGAATTCTGAAAGTCTGATTCTGGCTTTGCAAAATATTTCGGTTTCTAATGGTTCGTCCTGCTCTGCTGTTACTTCTGAACCTTCGCATGTGTTAAAGGCTTTGGGTTTATCTGATGAAAATGCTTTGAATTCGATTCGTTTTAGTTTAGGAAAATTTACCACTGAAGAAGAAATTTTGGTAGTGATTAAGAGGATTTGTGATTTGGTAGGACAGCTGAGATCTTAGTTTTTCTTCACTGTTAAGATGATTTTTTTAGTCGCTAAAGCGCTAAGATTCTGAAACGGAATTATATTTTGGAAATTTTGCTGAAAACTCAAATTGTTACTTTATCAGACTAAGATTAAACTATCCTTGTGTACCCTATCTCGATCCTTTATTGTTTTTTTTTACTCTGAATCTTTGTTCCTTTGCCTCTTTGAACCTTTAAACCTCCTTAAGAAATAAGCTCATTATAATCCTCTATGGTATCGATATCTATATTTCCTTTTTCAAAAGGAACTGCAATGGTATCTTCTAAGAATCTATTGATTATTTTTTTTGCGCCTTCCTGGCCTTTTAGTTGTAGTAATTCGTTGAAATATTTTTTAGCGAAAAGTACTGGGGTTCCTAAAGTTTCTGAGTATGTACAGGCTACAATTCCTTTTTGTGTTTTTTGATGTTCGCTTATCAGATTCTCAAACACTATACTTGTAAGATAGGGCTGATCACAAACTGCTAAAATTACTTTTTTGATATCAGGATTTAGGCCTAGCAATTCTTTTAAACCTTTTACAATAGAACACGACATACCCAATTCCCAATCAGAGTTAAAAATTGTTTTTATTTTGGTACCTATAATTTCTTTTTGGATCAATTCGTGATTCGATCCTGTCACGACTATAATTGTAGTATTTGGTATCTGAGAAGCTTGGGAAATTGTATTTTTTAAAAGAGAAGTATTTTTATACCAAAGCAATTGTTTGGGTTGTCCCAATCTTGAGGAGCTTCCGGCTGCTAAAACAACAATTCCTGTTAGCTCATTCATATCACACAAGTTCTATTGGTTGGAGTATGTATTTTTTCTGTTTTATATTTTAATGAAATACCTTGCTTACCGCTCATCACTGCTTTAATTTCTGCCAGGATCGATAAGGCTATTTCTTCTGATGTTTCTGCTCCCAAATCAAGTCCTATTGGGCCGTAAATGGTGTTTAGTTTTTCGTCAGTCAATTCTATGCCTTCGTTATTTAAATCATCGAGCATACGATTGAGTTTTGTTTTTGGACCCAAAATTCCAATATAATTACAATTGGTTTTTACCAGAAGTTTTAAAACTGCCAAATCATATCTATAATTGTGCGTGATCAGGACAAAATAAGTCTGTTGATCGATAATTATATTCTCTAATAATTGTTCGGGTTTTACAACTAAAATCTCTTTGGCTTGGGGAAATCTCTTTTTTGTAGCATGTGTGGCTCGGCCTTCGCCAATGGTAATTTCCCAACCTAATAACGAAGTCATTTTTACCAATGGCTGAACGTCATTTCCTGCTCCAACAATAATAAGAGAAACGGGAGGATTTATATAATCTGCCAAAAGCTCATTCTGCTGCTCATCGTGAAGTTTTTTTATCAATGTTGTTTTGGTATTCAATGCCTGTTTTACATCTTCCAGAATATCAGACATACTATCACTTCTGTAGATTGGGGCTTCATTTTCCCTGTAAAACAATATGGTTCCTTGCTGAGTCGCTTGTCTTTTTAATGAAAAAACGGTTGCTATGACAGCATCTTTTCTTTCCAGTTCTAATTGCTGCAAAAGCTTAATTGGATTATTCCCGACCTCATCATCAATATATTCAAAAAGGATATGCACAATTCCGTTGCAACCTAATTGCAAACCTACTTCGCTATCATCTTCATTACTTGTATTATAAGTAATTAATTTGTTTTGTTGCTGATGGATTGAAAGAAGCGCTTTTCGCAATGCATCGCCTTCTAAACAGCCTCCGCTAATGGCGCCTGTAAGCAAGCCATCCTCAGTAACGAGCATTCGTGCTCCGGGCTGACGGTAAGATGAACCCTCGACCTTTACCACAGTGGCAAGTGCTGTCTTTTTTCCGGTAGCTTTTGCCTGGGAATGTGCTTTTAGAATCTCGCTTATTTCCTTCATATTAATAAATCGTGCTTAACAAAAATAGCTAATTATTTTTTTGCCGAAGATCTAAATCTCTTAAAGTATTAATTCAAAAAAAATATTTTTAACCATGATATTTAAATCGATATGATTCCCATAACCATAGCTGTTTTTACCGCTTCGGTAGTATTGGCTACTTTCATTTTTTCGATAATATTTTGCCTGTGGCGCCGTACGGTATAAACCGAAATATTGAGTTGTGTTGCAATTTGTGTGCTGTTGCTTCCTTTTGCTACAAGTGTCAGGATTTCGAGTTCTCTTTTGGAGAGCAGGGTTTGCTGGTAATGTTTGTATTTTTCGATCGCAATAACCTCACCGGTTTCAATGTTTATTATTTTAGGGTCGATTCCTAAACGGGGTTGGGTATCTGCCGATGGCGCGTAAAGACACAGTGCCAGCCACACACTCCCATTACTAAAGCTTTTTAGATAAATGGTTCTGTGATTGATATAGGCACAATTCTCCAGTATATTTTGAGTACGAATACGGCTCGATGTACTGTATTTATGACTGTCCTGATAAGGCAGTGTTTTTAGATATTGAAAATAATTGAGTTCCAAAATATGACGCTCGATTAAATCGTCAGGATGAATTTTAGTAAAAATACATTCTTCGAAGGCAGAATCGATCACGGAGTTTTCTGCCGGTAAACCAAATACTTTGCCGAAATTACCGGCATAAATATAACTGCAATCAGCTTGAAAATCAGATAAAACGGCCACGCATTGATCCAGGCTTACATATCCTGCTACTAATTTTTTGAAGGTTTCTATATCATTGCATTCTTCTATCGAAAATGTTTGTTCTAATAAAGTGGCTGATAATTGACTCTCGACGGATACATTTGACATAAACAGGATTAAAAATGGTTAATTTTACGTATTGTGGCTTCTGGAAAGCAATGGTATTTTTGATAAACTAAAATATAATTTTTCTATTTAAAAAAAGCACTTTATGAAATCAAAATTTTATGTTTTCTGCGTTTTATCCGGTTTAACTTTATTATCGGCCTGCGGAAACAATAACCAAAAAGAAATATCAGAAGTAACTTCAAAAAACAGCCAAAAAACAGATTCTGCCTTTGTAAACGGCAGTTCTTGCGATATTAAACTTGCTAATATTCATTTTACAAAATCCATTAATGGGGCTGATACTTTGGCAAGAGCCGATACAAATGGTAAAGTAATTTTCCGCGCAGGTGAAAAGAAAGATTATTTTTCTGATCCAAATGGCGAATTATCCAACAATAGTGCTCCTATTTTGCTATCGAGAGTCGATAATACAAAACCTTTTACTTTAATTGCTAAAGTAACCCCTGAGTTTACAGAGAAAGGATTGTACAATGCAGGTGTTTTATATATTTATGTCAATGATAATTTCTACCAAAAATTTTGTTTCGAGCAAGACGAACGTGGCAATCATCGTGTGGTAACGGTACGTACCATTGGCACTTCGGACGATAATAATCATGATGTTGTCCAGAATCCAACGATTTATATGAAAATATCATCTGATACCCGCACGGTGGCTAGTTATTATTCTTTGGATAAGAAAAACTGGCAAATGGTTCGTTTGTACAAAAACAATTATCCTAAAACAATCTGGATGGGAATCAGTACACAATGTCCTGTCGATAAAGGAACACGAAGTATTTTTGAAGAAATTAGCCTGGATCAAAAAAGTGTGTCAGATTTTAGAATGGGGAATTAATTGAACCAAAACCTACTGTTTATTAACACCTTAAAAATCAATTATTTTTTGTATTTGTATGATTTATATGATCAAGTTTTGTATTTTTATCTGTAGCAAAATAAATAATATTTAACTTAAATAAAACTACATGGGAAAATTTGTAATTACTAAAAGAACCAATGGTGAATTCCAATTTAATTTAAAGGCAGGTAATGGCCAGACTATTTTAACCAGCGAAGGTTATACGACAAAGGCAGCTTGCTTAAACGGAATTGAATCTGTGAAAACCAATTCCAAGGATGATTCTAAATTTGATAAGCTGGAATCTAAAAGCGGAAAACCGTACTTCAATTTAAAAGCCAGCAACGGTCAAATCATTGGATCGAGCGAAATGTATGAAAGTACAAGCGCGAGAGATAACGGAATTGCATCTGTCAAAACAAATGCGTCCGAGGCAACTACAGATGATCAAACAGTATAATAATAGATTTTATAATTATAGAAAAAACGGGGTTATACTGCCCCGTTTTTTGTTTTTAGATTTGTCCAAATCTGTCTTTATAACGACATAATTCTTCTTCTGTTTTAAGTAGTAATTTTTCTAAAAGCTTTATTTTATCTTCATAAAGCACCTTAAGAGCAGCACTATTATCTGAATTAATTTGAATACTTCCGTTATTGTTTCCTCTAACTTTATTGACATTATTAAAATATCTCTGACTGTCAAAACTAATAACATCCTCTACACTAACTTCGAGAATACGGGCAATTTCGACCAATTTTACATAGGAAAGAATCGTTTTTCCTTTTTCAATTTTACTATAACCTGCCTGTGTAACTCCTAGTTGATCCGCCATATATTCCTGGGTATAATTTTTTAATTCTCTAATGCTTTTGATTTTATTTTTTATCGAAGTGGTCATAATTTTATTTGGGGTATTTTGTATAGCTAAAACTGACCGGTATTAAACTTTTAGTAGTACAGCTATACTATTAGGTTTAATTTCATACTACCACAATAGTAGGTTAGTGTAATAGTGTGTTTTCATTTTTTTTTAGTGGTAATAATAAAACCATATAAAATAGCCGCAGCCATCAAAACTAAATCGTAAGGGGAAATTCCTGATAATAACATGGCTTAATTTTATAGGTTGTTTTTTGTTTTCTGTAATAATCGATTAAAATTCAGAGTTAAGAAATGATCGATCTGTTTTCCTATTACAGAACGATCCATACCATTGATTTTTACTTTGGTTTCTTTTTTATAGATATCTTTGACAATGACATAATATTCAAATTCAATGTCATTGTGAAATCTCAAAATAATAAGAATTGTATATACCAGTAAGGTAGGCCCTATGTAATACAACTCAGATAAATTAGAGAAAACCATGCAATAATACGCTAAGGCTGTTACTGCAATAAAAGCGCAATTTTCAAGAAGATAAGTCTTCTTTTTTTTGAGTAAACCAAGTTCTACAATCTCATTATAGCTGTATTGCCACTGATTTGATCCATACTGAAATTGAACTAGGTCATGAGTAAGTGTAAAGAACATAATAATTGGGGGGATTATTTAAAAAAAATTATGCATTTATTGTAGTAAAGAATTAATAGAAACGGTTAAAACAACGATTTCATTTAATTATTTTAAAACAATATTCATCTTCGCAATATTACGCATTATCTCGTTTTTTTTTCCTACAAACCCTCTTATAGAATATAACTAAAAGTTGTAATTAAATCCAAAATGTAAATTTTTACTTCCAATTAGCTCCCCGCCCTTTACTATTTAGTTTATGAAAACATTTTTCTACTACACCTGTTTTTTAGAATCATACAAAAAAAATAAGGACTATTTCTATCGAAAGAAATAGCCCTTACTGACCAAAATTAATATATAAAATTATTTAATTGCTTTTATGCCCAAATGAGTTGGAATTACTTCTTTAATAGTCCCATCCTGATTAAACTCCAGTTTATCGATGCAAACCTCACGATGAAATCCGCCAGCATCTCCCATTTTTATTCCTGTTGGATATGAAAATCGATGATACACAATATACCACTGGTCTTTGTTTGGAACTTGCAAAACCGAATTATGTCCCGTTGCATAGATTCCCTGACCAGGATTTCCTTGTATGACAATATTGTTCTTAGGAATTTCTATTGGCCCTAAAGGCGATTTAGAAACTCCATATCTTACTTTATAATTTGGGCTTCTGGTATCGTCTTCGCTCCACAAGAAATAATATTGTCCGTTTCTGTAAATAACATACGTTCCTTCTCTATATGTATTGTCTACTTTGATGACTTTTGTAGTTCCTTCTTTAAGCGAAATCATATCGGCATTCAATTCAGCAACGGCCATATATCCATTACCCCAGTAGAGATAACTTTTACCTGTTTTAGGATCTGTAAAAACATCCGGATCGATTTCCTGACCGCCTTTGATACCTTCGGGTCTTGTGCTTATCAGAGCTTTTCCGCTGTCTTTAAAAGGTCCTGTAGGATTCTCTGAGAAAGCTACGCCCACTTTTTGAGCCGCTGTAAAATAATAGAAATATTGGTATTTTCCTTTGATCTTTTTCTCGACAATACAAGGTGCCCAGGCGTTTCTGTTGGCCCAGCTTACATCTTTTCTAAGATCTACAATAATTCCTTCGTCTCTCCAATCGGTTAAATTATCTGATGAAAAGGTTTTAAAATAATTTCCTGACCAGCCATCGAATCCGTCGCTGGTTGGGTAGATATAATATTTCTTAGTTTTATTGGAATACAAAATCTCAGGATCAGCATAATACCCTTCAAGAACCGGGTTATTATTTATTTTTGGAAATTTTTCCGGCATTCCCCATTTGGCAATAAGTTTTTTTAATTCAGAGCGGGTAATAGGTAAAATAGTTCCGTGACGTGGATTAAAATCCATCGAAATATCATTGTCAATTACTGTAAAGTTCTCCAGGTCTTTGGTTTTGGTAAACTGATATTTTCCTTTGGTATATACATCATACATCAGGATATAATCATCAGAATTGTTGAGTTTGAAAACGCTTGACCCCTCAACCCCATCATTAGTTTGTTGCAGATAATTGTCGTTTTCAATCCATTTCCCTGAAGTCAGATCTGTTGTTGTGGCCACTTTTATTCCGGCCTTTCCGCCTTCGGTTTTATAGAAAAGATGGTATACACCGTCTTTCTCGATAATATCTCCGTCGATACAAGCTCTCTGTGATTTTGGTACAAATAACAATTTTGGAGCGCTTTCCAGAGCCGTGAAATCTTTATTGGCATAAGCGTAATAAATTTTATCGGGACCTCCTGCATATTGCAGACTGAAGTAAATCATATATTTTCCTGCTTTAGCATCGTAAATGGTTTGTGGCGCCCAAACACGTTTCAGGTTTTCATTTCCAGGAAAAGTAGTTTGAATATTTACAACATTGCTTTCCCATTTTACAAGATCTGTACTTTTAAGCAAAATCATGGCCCGGTTACTGTCCCAGCCTTTAGACGAAGTCATATCGGTCAAGACCATATAAAATGTTTTACCATCATCGCCACGCAAAATATGCGGATCACGAACCCCGCCAGTTGAACTAATCACTTTACTGTCGATCACCGGTTTGTTATTATTTAAATGATAATAATGATAACCATCGGCACTTATGGCGTATCGTACTGCTTCTTCTTCTACAGAATTCCCTGTAAAATACACAAACAAGTAAGCTGTTAAATCTTTATCAGCAATTACAGGAGGTGTTCCTTTTGGGGTATTCTGGGCTTGTAAGAAATTAAAAATCACTAAAAATAATACAAGGCTAAAATGTGTTTTTTTCATTATCTATTCTGTTTATGTTTTTTCAACTTTTAAAAAATAACTTTAAATAGTCGAAAAATTATTTAGTTTTAATACGAATCACAGTAAATGAATAAGCAGGCAATTCTTTTGAAAAGGCTTCCTTTACTGTTATAGTTTGAGATATTGGTCTGGCGGTTGTGCTCTCAGAATTTCCTGAAAATGTAGTATAACCTGCATTTTCAGTTGTCGCTAAATTCGATACATCTATTGACGGAATCACAGCAACCGGAAGCATATTGACCAACTTTACAATCAAATCTCCCGAAGCATTATCCCGAACCACTGACACGCCAATTCGCTTATGAACTTCATTACTAGCATCTGATAATTTTATTTTATGCTGCAAATAAATATCACCCGGATTCTCTCCGTACAATTTCTGTACAAAATAATTTACTGTGGGTTTTACTTCGTTTCCTGTAAAATAAATCAAATCAGGATTCCATTGTGTGTGTTTCTCACGAGCTAATAAAGGCGCATAAGAAGCCATTGTAACTACATCGCCATTTCGTTCAATAGCAGTAAGATATAGAGCCTCGGCCAAAGCATTGTAAAATTTATTGCCACGAGATGCATATTCTCCCAAATACACTTTTGATTTAGAACGGTCGTAGCTGTCATAAAAATTCTGGTTATTGATAAACCAACCCGGACTTTGATAATAATGTTCGTCTACAATTGGCAGTTTCAAATCATTGGCAATTGCCCATCCTTCGTTATAATCTGTGCCTTCAAAAAAGGGTCCAACAGTACCAATAATGATAATTTCCGGATATTTTTTCTGCACGGCTTTTACAATCATTCTATAACGTTCTTCAAAAACATCACTAATTAAATCTTCATTACCAATACCAACATATTTTAAATTAAAAGCTTTAGGATGCCCTGCTTCAGCACGTTTTTTACCCCAAAGACTTGTTACGGGCCCATTGGCATATTCAATTAAATCCAGAACATCCTGTACGTATTGATCCATGTCCTGCATCGCAATACCAAATTGTTGTCCGGCACCACCGTCAGATGAATTTTGACACGGAACTCCTGCTGCTAAAACCGGAACAGGAAGCGCGCCCAGATCTTCACAAAACTGAAAATATTCAAAATATCCTAATCCAAGTGATTGATGATATCCCCAAATATTACGCATGGGAGTTCGGCTCTCTAAAGGTCCAATAGTATTTTTCCAACGGTAAATATTTCCTATTCCATCGCCATGAGCCACACATCCCCCAGGAAAACGAACAAACTTTGGATGCATATCGGCAATGGTTTGAGCCAAATCAGCACGAAGTCCGTTTTTACGGTTTTTGAAGGTTTTTTCAGGAAAAAGAGACACCATATCAAGGGCAACTTCTCCATCAGAACTAATTTCTAAATGAGCATCGCTTACTGTTTTGGATACTTTTAGCACTGCGCTAATTTTTTTCCACGAAGTATTGGGTTTTAGTGCGGCTTCCGCCAAAGTTTCTCCGCTAGCCCCAATTAGTTTTACCGTAAATTTTGCTCCTTTTGCAAAAACACTGAAATTATATTTTTCATTGGCTTTAAGCGGAATTCCGTCAAAACCTGAATTGCTGATTTTACTCTTTGTAAGTACAGCATAATGCGAATTATTAGGGTGAATTGGATTTTCCTTTTCCAGCTTAAAATTTCCACTCCAAGCCATTGTTTCATTCCAGTTCTTATCGCTGCCTTTTTTATCGTGCAGCGAATATTCAAAATCACGATTCTGGATCAATTCAGCATATAAACCACCATCTGCAGCGTAATTAATATCTTCAAAAAACATTCCCGTAAGCATATTGCTTATTTTTTTAGAATCTTTTGCATCAATGCTAATTTGAGCCCTTACAGGTTTCAGACCAACAAACATTACACTATCACTTTTGGGTGAAGTATTATCTTGTTTGTCCCTAAACTTTGATGATTCCATGTTTTTTATCAGCGAATCCACTAAAGTCCAATCAACTTCAGTAATAGTTCCTTTTTGAGTTTCGCCCTGAAGTGTAATTTCACTAAATCCAGGAGCGTTATTCTCATCAATTATTGCTTTAGAATATGTTTTAAAATCTTTGGTAACACTAGTGTAATTTGCGTTATCTGTCTTCCAATGAATGGTATATTCTCCTTGTTTTTTGCTGACTTTTATGTTTTGAATAATTGATTTTCCTGATTCATTTTTTGTTACATTTTTCATTGCCTGAGTGTAACTTTGTCTTGTCCAATTAATCAAATCTTTACTTGAAGCAGATGCAAAAACATCATCCCGCACTCCCCAAAAACAATGAAAAATTCCGTTATTATCTTCAATTAAAAAAGCTTCAGACATTGATTTACCCTCTGGTCCCCAACTCCCATAATCTGATTTTAAAAAAGAATGTTCAGGACCTACGCCAAACCAGTTTTTCTGATCTGTACTCCAGGCAAAATGAAGTCCGTTTTTTCCATTATTTTTTAATGTGGAGTACGCGAAAAGGTACACCTTACCTGGTTTGTCTTCTTTTGATTTTAAACCAAATGCAAATGAAATAAAAACTGCAAAAAGTACAATCAGAATTCGATGACCCAGTAAAAACTTCTTCATTATTTTTTAGCTTTTAATTGAAAAAGTACTGAGCTATGAGGTTTTAATTCTGCTGAAACTGCCGTAGCTAAAACTGTCGATTTCTCCCCTGTCCATAAATTAACAGCCTGAACCGAACCTGAAATTCCAAGATCTGATAAATTTACCGAAATCGTTTCTGTCGCCGTATCCGAGATATTGAACAACGCCAGATAAACACTTGCATCTTTTGGATTTTTTGAAGTCACCGCTATTTTTGCGTCTTTCTGGAAAAGCTGTTTTACATCGGTACTTTCATTGTGCATTTTTACCACTTCTTTATTGGTTAATAATGATAAAGTGAAAGCGTCGTTACTTGGTAAATCTCCTCCAAAAAACAACGGCGATTTAAAAATATTAAAGAAAGTAATCAAACTATATTGCTCGTCTTTTGTGAGTCGCGACATTCTGTCTTCGCCACGTTCTCCTCTGAGTGAAATACGTCCAAGGGGAATCATATCGCAATCTGGCCATGTTCCCGGCGCAATGTAAGGATACCATTTTTGAGCTACATTCATCAGATGTGTAATGTGTGGCCAGGTGTCCCAAACGTCGTCTACCATTCTCCACATATTGGCGTGAGTGGTTACGTGTGGTGCGGCTTCGATAGGAGTTTCTCCCGGCGAAGTGCTCAATACAATTTTACGTCCGCATTTGTCGATCGCGTTTCTAATCAGGTTGATTTCTCCTTGGTGATACGGTCTTGATAAATCATCAATTTTGATGAAATCAACGCCCCATTGTGCGTACAATTCAAATAATGAATCATAGTACTCCTGTGCTCCCGGCTTGTCTGCAACAACGGTATAATTGTCTCTTAACCATTCGCATTGTAATGCTGTTGAGTAAATCTGATCAGCGGTAATTCCGTTTGTACCTTTGATAGGCAATTTGTCTTCAACGGCTTTTTTAGGAATTCCGCGCATAATGTGAATCCCGAATTTCAATCCTTTTTTATGAATGTAATCTGCCAAAGGTTTAAATCCTTGTCCGTCTTTTGCAGATGGAAAACGATTTAAAGCCGGCAAATATCTTCCGTATTGATCCATTACATAACGTGGATCTGTTTGATTGTATCCTCCTGCTTTGTCATTTTCTACAAACCATCTGATATCAACTACGACATATTCCCAGCCAAATTTTTTCAGGTTTTTTACCATATAATCGGTGTTGGCTTTTACTTCGTGTTCTTCTACTGTCGAACCGTAAGAGTCCCAACTGTTCCAACCCATTGGCGGTGTTTGTGCCCATTGTTTGAATTCCTCTTTTTTGAATGTTGTGCTCTGAGCATTCGATGAAACAGATGCTAAAACAACGCCTATTGCCAAAGCAATTGTATTTTTTATTTTCATTTTAAGCTTGTAAAAATTAATAAATGTAAAACATACACTTCAAATATAATAAAATTTAGTCCTTAAACACAAGAACCTGCCTGTATAAACAGACAGGTTCCTTTTTTATCACAAATTAAAGTGAATTGTAATAAATTTTACTTGTGTTGATTTATTTATTTCTTAGACATTTTGTTAGACTTAACAGGTTTTAAAAACCTGTTAAGTCTTGCCGATTTTATTATTTCACATTAATGGTAACTTCAACGGGTTTTAACCACTGACTTGTAAAGGTTACTTTTATAGGCTGAGCTTCTCCAGTTGCCTGAATGTACGCGGCAATATGACCGTGATATACTCTTTGTACATTATCTGTATAATCAGTCATGTCGCTGTTGTTTCCTGCCTCTAGTCCTAATAAAACTCCAGGTCCGCTAATGGTGCAGGTAACTTCATTATCCGAAAGCATAACCGGCAAACCGTTTTGATCCTTCACCTGAACCATGATTTTAGCAACTCCTTTATCTTTAGAAATTGTGATGTTTTTGTCTGCAATTGTTAACTCTACAGGTTGTTGCGTAGTCGAAATAGCATATCTGCTTACCTCTTTGTCGTCTTTGCTTAAACCAATTGCTTCTAATTTTCCTGAAGCAAATGGAATATCCCAATAGATAATTCCGGTTTTTTCGTCGTAAGCTTTTGCTTCACCCACTACTTTTCCGTTCAGTTCTAAACGTGCTTTGGCTGCATTGGTATACACCACTACGCGAATTTTTTCACCTTGAGTGTAATTCCAAATAGCCCATGCATCTTTAGAAACATCTTTTACATCTTTTAACGGATAAGTTCCGATATATGTCATTGGTTTATCTGACCAAAGTGACTGACGGAAATATCCTCTAGGTTTGATTACTCCTGCAAAATCAACCAATCCTGAGTAAAAACCTCTTGATGGCCATCTTCCTGATTCTCCTAAATAATCAATTCCTGTCCATAAGAATTGTCCAAAGATGTGTTTGTTGTTTTTTACCGCTAACCAAGGTTCCATATCGTGAACATTTTCACTTCCAAAAATAACTCTGTTTGGGTATTTCTCGTGATCCGATTGGTATTTGCTTTCCGTATAATTATATCCTGTAATGTCTAAAGCACCTGGATATTCTGTTTCGTTAGACATTGCAACTCCGGCTAAACCAGCAGTTGTTGGACGTGATTTGTCGTATTTTTTAACCGCAGCTACCAAACGTTTTGCAATTGCTCCAAGGCGCATAGCATCCGGCGCATCTTTTTTGTAACCACCGTAATTGGCTTGTCCGAATCCGTCTTTTCCTTTATCGAGAACCGGGTGAGAATAAGGATCATTTGGATAATCTACCTCATTACCAATACTCCACGCAAAAACCGAAAGGTGGTTTCTGTCACGACGTACAAAATCTTCCAGATCTTTCTCTGCATAGTCTGCAAAAATATCAAAGGTACCTTCGAATCCCGGAGTTCCGTAATTCCATCCTTCCAGCCATTTGCGTTTTGGAAATTCCCATTCGTCGTAAGCTTCGTTTAAAACCAATATTCCTAACTCGTCGCAAAGTTCATAAAAAACAGGCGCTTGCGGATTATGACTGGTACGGATTGCATTTACACCAATTTCTTTTAATGTTTTCAATCTTGTTTCCCAAACTTCTCTTGGTACTGCAGATCCTAAAACTCCCGCGTCGTGGTGCAGACAAACACCTTTCATTTTCATCCATTTTCCGTTTAATGCAAAACCATTATTAGGATCGAATTTGAAATCTCTGAAACCGGTTTTGGTCACCGTTTCATCAATTTGTTTTCCGTCTTTAAAAACAGTGGTTTTAAGTTGATATAGATTCGGATTCTCTAAATCCCATAATTGCGGATTTTTTACATTTATTTTAGTGGAGATTTTTCCGCTTTTATTGGCTGCAATCTCTACTTTGGATGAAGATTTTCCAACCGATTTTCCGTCTTTTGAGATCAGTTCATTTACTACTGTAAGACTTGATTTTGCTGCTGAACCATTTTCTACTTCAACCTCAACATTTAGTGTTCCTGTTCCTTTTTTTACTTCTGGATATGCATAAACGCCCCATTGTGCAATATGGACCTCATTAGAATATACCAACCACACGTCACGATAAATTCCTGAACCTGTGTACCATCTTGAATCGGCACTTTGACTGTGATCTACACGAACCGAAATCGTATTTTCTCCACCATATTTTACATACGCAGTGGCATCATAAGCAAAAGAAATATAACCGTTTGGACGTTTTCCTAATGAATGTCCGTTGATAAAAACTTCGCTTCTGTTGTAAACACCTTCAAAATACAAATAGACTTTTTGGCCCGTTTTACTTTGAGGAATCGTAACTGATTTACGATACCAGCCAATTCCGCCTGGCAAGAAACCGGTACAACTAGCCAATGTTGGGCTCAATTGCCCTTTTACGCTCCAGTCATGAGGAACGTTTACAGATTGCCATTTGCTATCGTTGTAAGCTTGTTTTTGAGCATCCGGGGTATCCTGAAGATTGAATTTCCAGTTGTCATTGATTTTCTTTGAATCTCCAAACGAGATCTGACTGAATGCAGACAAACACGAAAAGAGAAATACGGGAAGTAAGATCTTTTTTGTAAACATTTTTTTTAAGGTGCTAAGTTGCTGAGAATTTGAGGTTCTAAGCTTTTGTTATTTTTAATTATTATTTTTTGTTTCAAGTTTCAGGCTTGAACTAAGACTGTCACTCCGACTCAAAACCTGAAACCTGAAACTTGAAACTTTTTAATATTGTAGCTCCCCCACAAAGGTCACTATCGATTTTGCGGGAATTTCGAGATTGCCGATTTTTTGAGTTGCTGCTCTTTTCAAATTCGAATTTTCTGAGGTTATGTAAGGTGTAAAATCATTGTTTTTCACAGTTCCTTTCGATAAATTGAATTTGTATTTCTGGGCTGATTTTCCAACGTTTACAGCCACTACAATTAGCTTTTTGTTTTCGAGATCTTTGTAAGCGGTTAGCATTACATCGTTTGCTGCTTCGAGATCGTTTTGGTTGGGAACATCGATTCTAAGCATTCCCGGACGTACAAACAAAGAGTAATTTCCTAAAGCCCAAAGTAATTTTGAATCGTGAAATTCTCCGTCATTTTTTACGTAATCCGGCGCTGTTCCTCCGTTGCTTTTTCCGTCATCAAGATAAATCAAACCGTCTTTGTAATCAACACGTGTTAGCGATGTCCACCATTGCCATGAAGCGGCATTGGCAACAGCAATGTCATTGTGAATCAAACGTCCTACAAATAAAGCCGTCTGCATTCCTAAATCTCTTCCTCCGCCTGAACCGCCAGGAATTTCAGCTTCTCCAGGATTCTCTAAAATACAATATTCCGATTGCCAGTATTTTAATCCCGGATTTTCTTTGATCTTGGCGGCAATTAATTTTCTGCTTAAAACCTGTCTTTCAATTGGCCAGGTGGTAAAATAACTATGTCCTAAAATGACGTTTTTTAGATTTGGGAATTTTGAAACGTTTGTTTTTGTTTTTCCAAAGAAATAATCAATTTGCTTGTCGCGGTTTTCCGAATTTACATTTTCGTATAAATAATCGATTTGGGCGGCTTCGGCAATGACTATTTCTGTATTCATTTTATTGGCTTTCAGTTTTTCCGAAAGTGATTTGGTCAAATCGTAAATTTCCTGATTGGTTGCCGGGGTTCCTTCCTGACTGTTGGTGTCGCCATGTTTTGGCATCCATTCCCATTGCGGCTCGTTGATCGGGCTTACATAATCAAATTTGATTGCTTCTTTCTTTTCCAATCCCTGAATACTTTGAACTAGAAAATCGGCAAATTTTGGAATTGCACCATCTTTTAGATTCAGCTTATTCTTTTCAGATGCAAAAGATAATCCGTTTTTGGTCATGTAAACCGGCGCACTATTGGTAAAAATCAGGAATTTTTCCACGCCACGCTTTTTCGCCGCCTGCAGGAACCATCTTTGTCCTTCTTGTTTATTGAAATCGTAAGTGCCATCTGCCTGCAAAAAAGATTCACTTCTTCTCCACTCGTCCGAAACTTTACTTTTTTCGCCTTGCTCTGTACTTCCCGCACCCAGATTAAATCTCCAGATCGAAAGTCCGATTCCTTTTGGATTTCCCTGTGCATCGATTTCTTTGCTAAAAAGTAAATCGGCAATGGCATTCTTTTTTTGTTCCGGCCAATTTTTACCCACAAACTGGCATCTCCAGGCATCAGAGCCTCCAAAACCGTCCATGGTTTGTACTACATTATCAGTGCTAATGGTTACGGTTCGCTGTGCATACGACAGCGAACTCATGACCAATAAAAGCGAGATGTATACTTTTCTCATTTATTCTTTTTGTTTTTTCAACCGCAAAGACGCTAAGTTTTCGCAAGGTTCGCAAAGTTTATATCAGCTTTGCGAACCTTTGCGGTCTTTCTTTGAGCGCTTTGCGGTTAATTTTTTAATCTTATTTATATGTCCCTACATAAGTCACAATTGACTTCGCCGGAATTTCAAAACCAGAAGCTTCAACAGCGGTTCCTTTTTTCAGACTCAAAGTTTCAGAAGTTGTATAAGGTGTCAATTTATTATCTGTTAATGCACCGCCTGAAAGGTTCAGTTTATAGGCTTTCGCCGATTTGCCAACGTTTACTGCTACAACTACTATTTTTTTTGTTGTCGCATCTTTGTATGCAGTTACCATTACACCATTGACCGAAGTGGCATTATCAACACTTGGAATCTGCACTCTGACCATTCCCGGCTTTACGAAGAATGAAAAGTTTCCTAATGCCCAAAGTGTTTTTGCATCTCTGACAAAACCGTCGTTTTTGCAATAATCTGCATTTCCGGCTCCGTTGCTTGAACCATCATCTACGTGAATTAAACCGTCTTTGTAATCTCCGCGGCTAATAGCGGTCCACCATTGCCATGATGAAACACCACCAACGGCAATATCTGTACTGATAATACGAGCTGTCCAAAGTGCAGTCTGGATTCCTAAATCTCTTCCCGGACCTGCTCCGCCTGGTAATTCAGCAGTTCCAGGGCTTTCTAAAACACAATATTCTGATGACCAAAGGCTTAATCCAGGAACTGACTGCGTTCTTGTTGCTGCCAATTGTCTTGAATACACCAACTCTGTCAAAGGCCATGCTTGCCAGTAACTGTGTCCTGAAATGGTCTTTTTTACGTTGGGTAATCCTGCAATATTTTTAGCCGAATTTACTCCGAAGAAATAATCGATCTGGTTTGATCTGTTTTCTTTACCAGAAACCGTTTTGTATAAGTGCTCGTAAGCTGCTGTTTCTCCTACCACAATTTGAGAAGTCAATCCTTTTGATTGTAATTTTGGAGAAAGGACATTTACAAAACTGTAGATATTGGTATTCGTTGCCGGTGAACCTTCTTGTCCTGAACCGTCCCACTCGTATTGTGGCTCATTAAAGGGAGAAATATAATCTATTGTTAAACCGTGTTCTGATTTTAGTTTATCCAAAGAGTTAGTCCAGAAATCAGCTAATTCTGACCATTTTCCATCTTTTAAATTATAAAATTCTTTGATGGATGCGTGCGCTTTTCCGTTTTGTGTTAAATACACCGGAGCACTATTGGTAAAAGCCAGTAATTTCTCTAAGCCACGCTCTTTTGCTGCTTTCATAAACCAAACCTGACCGGCTTGTTTGTTCATGTTATACGTAACTCCATCATTGGTAAAACATTCTGTACGTCTCCATTCATCTGTAATATCACTTGCATCACCTTGCTCAGCACTTCCTGAACCAAGGTTGAAACGCCATAATGATAATCCAATTCCTTTTGGATTTCCCTCTGCATCTAATTCTTTACTGAAAAGTAAATCGGCTATTTTATTTTTTTTATCCGAAGGCCAATTTCTTCCTATAAAATTACATTGCCAAGCATCAGAAGCGCCAAAACTTTCCATTGTTTGAAGATTTGCATCCAGATTGATACTCAACTCTGCTGTAGAATTGTCAGCATCTGAGTTTGTGTTGTTTTCTGAATCGCAGCTTACTAAAAACGAGTTTGCGAAAAGTAAGCCTGCACACAGCAGACTTACTTTATTGTTGTTTATAAATCTCATTTTAGTAATTAGGATTTTGAGTGATTAATCCGCCACTTAAATCAATTTCGATTTGAGGTATTGGCCATAATAAGTGTTTTGCAGGATTAAAATTGATTCCTTTATCCTGAGGTTCTCTTAAATTGGTTGTTTCGTACGGATCTGTAGAATTCAGGTTATACTGAACAAAAGTTCCGTTTGGTCCCATCAAAGATTCGATTACCGGTCTTCCTGTATTTGGATCTTTTTCACGACGAATATCATACAAACGCAATCCTTCGAAAGCCAATTCTAAACGACGCTCTTTGTAGATTTGTCTTAAAAGTGTTGGTCCTGATAATCCTGTTTTTGGATCTAATTTTACACGGGCTCTAATGATGTTGATATCACCTAAAGCATCTCCGCCAGTATGATAGTTAGCTTCTGCTCTTGTAAGATACATTTCGGCCAAACGAATTAGCGGAATATTAAGTGGTAAGTGTCCGTCTTTTTTGTCTAATGCACGACGTGTCGCGATCGGGATGTAATATTTACGAACGATACGTCCTGATTTATTATCGTTTAAACTGAATTTGTGTGTTGGATTCAATACCTCATCTCCGTAAGCAGCTTCTCCCCATTTTGTAATAGTGCTTCTGCGACGAATTACATCATTTTCAGAAAGATAAGCATTCTCTAAATCACTGGTTGGCATACACCATCCCCAACCGTCCAGAACATCTCCTGCATCATTACTCGGAAAGTTTTTCTTGTCTTCACCTCTGGCTCCAGCCAAAGTTGGTAAAGCAGCTCCAAGATTTTTATCCTGAACAGCTGAAGTTTGCGCTTCAAGAATAGATTCAACACCATTATGGTTGTTTACATTCCAGATATTTAAGAAATCAGACTCAAGAGCAAAAGGTCCTTCGGTAATTACTTTGTTTGAATATAATTTGGCTTCAGCCCATTTTTCCTGAAACAACGAAACACGTGCTAGTAAAGCATAAGCAGCCCATTTGTTGATTCTTCCGTTTCTTGCTACCGGAGTTTTATCCAGTTTTGCAGCAGATTCCTTAAGATCGGCTTCAATTTGAGCGTAAACAGCTGCAACAGGACTACGTTGCAGATTAAGATCAGAAGTTCCCAATACTTTTGTATATAAAGGAACTGCTCCATAAAGATTCACCAATTCGTAATAGCAGTAAGCACGAACGAATAAAGATTCTCCCATATATTGATTTTTCTGTGCATCAGGAATTGGCGATGCTGCCATTTTCTCTAACCCAATATTGGCTGATTGAATGGTGTAATAATGAGCGGTATAAGCACCATTCATATCTCCCATATTATCCGGGGTTATCAGGTATTGTGAAGCTGGTCTGTGTGCACTATTATCCTGACCTGTATTCCCCATCCAGGCATCATCAGTAGCCATTTCGTTGGTTACTCTTGGCGCGGTTAGTACCCACCAGTCTTTGGCAAGCAATAAACGTTGTGTAAGTTCATTGGCATAATTCTCACATTCCTGCGCGGTTTGAAAGTAGTTTTCTAAGGTTTGTTTCCCTCTTTCGTCTTTTTCAATAAAATCGCTGCATGAAACTGCAACCAGAGAAAAAGCTAGTATTGATAATATCGTTTTTTTCATGTCGTTTTTTATTAAAATGCTACGTTAAGACCCATCAAAATGGTTGGTTGAACCGGATAGTTCCATCCTCCAAAACCTGATCCTTTTACTCTGTCGCCTTTGTCAGGATCTCCTCCTGCAACTTCAGGATCAACACCATCGTATTTAGTCCATGTCCATAAGTTTTGTCCTGATAATGAGATTCTTAATTTGTCTAAACCAAATTTGTTGTAGAATGAATAACCAATCTGAAGGTTTTTCATGCGCACAAAAGAACCATCTTCAACATACAGAGAAGAGAATTTGGTAAAGTTTTCGTTGTTATCATCTTTTGACAAACGAGGAACACGGTTTGAAGTTCCCTCACCATGCCATGCCATTTGGTCTAATCCGCTTACTTTGTTAGTGAGGCTTGCTCCGTTGTATAAATCCGAAATGTTTTCGTTTACGATTTCGTTTCCAATACTTGAATAAAAGTTGGCCACTAAATCAAATTGTTTGTAAGCAAAATTCAAATTCAGACCTACGTTATAATCTGCCCATGGAGAACCAATTTTTGTACGGTCTTTTTCGTCTATTTTCCCATCACCGTTTACATCTTTAAAACGAACATCTCCCACTTGTGCATACGGCTGTAATTTTGTTCCGTGCTCATCTGTATGAGAATTTAATTGCGTTTGATTTTGAAATAAACCATCGGCTACATATCCGTAAAAGAATCCAGGCTCTTCTCCTTTTATTGTTAGGGTTCTGTTTCCTGATCCGTAAAGTCTTTCTCCTTCAGATGATAATGACAGCATCTCTATGTTTACAGTTGTAAAAGTTACATCAACTCCATAAGAGAAATCTCCTTTTTTATCTTTATAAGAAACCAATAAATCAATACCGCTTGATTGCATAGAACCTACGTTTGACCAGATTCTTGAATTGTCAGGAAAACCACTGTAAGTTGGAAATTGTTTCAGGAACAACATATCCTTGGTTTTCTTTTGATAATATTCTAAAGATCCTGATAGTTTGTTTTTCCATAATCCGAAATCAAGTCCAAAACTCATATCTTCTACTGTTTCCCATTTAATATCTTTATTGGCCATAGATGAGGGGAATGAAGTATCGCCCACTACATCGCCAATAGGATAAAATCCTTGCCCAATGTTTGATTGATAAACCGCTGTTGGCAAACCTTGATTTCCTACTTTACCCCAACCGGCTCTAAATCTTAAATCACTTAAAACATCTTTTGTAGACTCCATAAATCCTTCGTTAAGAATTCTCCATGAAACAGATGCCGATGGGAAATTAGCCCATTTATTGTTCGTCATAAATTTCGAAGATCCGTCACGTCTGAATGTTCCTGTAAAATAATATTTACTGTCATAGTTATACGAGAAACGAGAAATATAAGACATCAAAGAACTTGACCAGCTGTTACCACCACTATTGCGGTTTTTGGTTGCAGCATTTAATTCTCTCATGGCATCAGTATTATTAGGCACGCCTTCTCCGTATCCCCAAAGGTCTTTACCATTGTACTCTTCCATGGTATTGCCCACCATTAAAGAGAAATTATGCTTCTCTGCAAATGCTCTTGAATAGGTAATGGTATTTTGCCATGTCCAGTCAACATTTGTTGTATTCCATCTTTCGATCGTGTTGATCTCTGCTTTTTCGTGTGCAGCATCAATTACGAAATCAGGTGTAAATTTACTTCTTACTTTATCTCCTACTTCTACAGAAGCCTGAGTACGAATTACCAAACCTTTTATTGGCGTATATTGTAAATACCCGTTTGTATTTAAGTTGTACTGATCTGTAAAATCATCATAACGTTTTACAGATGCAACAGGATTCCAAACGTATGAAGGAGAACGTGCAAAAATGCTGTATTCATTTTCTAATCCTGTCAATTGATCTGCCGGTTTGTACACTGGGGTAATAGGATCAATTTTATCAAAATCAGCCCAGTTTCCAGGAGCTCCGTAAGTTTCGTAACGAGGATTTAAAGTAATTCCGGCAGAGAATTTATCAGAGAATTTAAAATCGTTATTGATTCTCATCGTGATTCTTTCCCATCCTCCTACTTCATAAATAGATTCTGAGTTATAGTAGTTTAAACTAATAGCATAGGTATGTTTGTCAGAACCTCCGCTTACTCCCAAAGAAGCATTCGTTACAGGCGCTCCGGACTTAATTCCAGCTTTCCACCAATCAGTCGTTTTTCCTTGGTATTGAGACGGATTTGGCAAATAATCTGCATATCCTGAGTTGTTGTAGGCTTTGTTCATAATAGTAGCATAACCAACAGCATCTGACATATTATAAGGATTGTTCATCATCTGAATCCCTGAACTCATATCAAAATTGAATCTTGTCTGACCGCTTTTACCTTTTTTGGTCGTGATCAGGATAACTCCGTTGGAAGCTCGAGAACCATAAATGGCACTCGCAGAAGCATCTTTTAAAACCTCCATCGATTCAATCTCGTTATTACTTAAAAAGTTGATACTGGTTCCCATCGGGATTCCGTCAACTACATAAAGTGGATCTGTGTTTAAGTTTACCGTAGAGATACCACGAATTAAAACCCTTGGCTGAGCGCCAGGACCACCCTGACCAGTAACCTGGACTCCGGCAACTTTACCCTGCAAAGATTCCGCAACGTTACCCACTGTCATGGTTTGTAATTCTTTTCCTTTTATAGAAGAAATCGAACTGGTAACATCGCTCTTTTTTACCGCGGCGTAACCCACCACAACAATCTCGTCTAAAACCTGACTGGATTCTTCAAGCGTTACATTGAGAACGGTTTGCTCTCCCACCGTGATTGTTTTATTGGCAAAGCCAATGAACGAAAACTCGATCTGGGCATTTTTATTGGGAACAGAAATCGTAAAATTCCCATCAAAATCTGTAGCCGCTGTACTAGCAGTTCCTTTTACCAATAAGTTTACTCCCGGAATGGGCACATTGCCTTTATCCTTAACGCTTCCTTTTACTGTTATTTGACCAAATGTCGCAGCACTGCACAACATGGTGATAAACAACCATATAAATCTATATTTCATATTAAGATATTTTTTAATTAAATGTTATAGCCAGAGTATAACCTACTATTTTTTAGTAACAAAAAGTCTTTCCAATTCGGTATCCAGCACTACTTTGTAAACTCCCGGAGCTGCAGGATATTTAGCATTTCCGTTTTCTCCCGGCGACATTGTGGCAATACCGTTTTTAATTAACCTCCATGATGGATTCCACCACTGACCTGTGAAAGTTGCCTCCATAGTTCCTGTCAGGGTATACTCTCCTACTAATTGGTAAGGGTTATTTGGATTATTGGCTAAGTGCAATCCTGTTTGAACCCAAGCCGTCCAGGTATCCCAGTCAGCACCTTGAATTCCTGATCCGCAAACACTCACAAAAGGTTTTCTTTTTGCTTCCTCATCATGCCATAATCCGTTGGCTACATCTGCCCAGACTTTGCTTGAAGGCGTATACTTAGTGGCAGTATATTTTAAAGTATTTGGATTTACTTTTATTACATAATATCCTTTTGTAGGTAAGATAATTGGTGTCGAAGCCACATCATCTGCCAATTCTCCTGAAGCATTTAAACCAAAACAATGTGGCGCAAAACCAGATTCCTGACCTAAGAAATAAATTTCTTTATTGTCTTTCTCTGCATAATATTTGAATTCGAAATCTTGTCCGTTTTTGTCATGGAAATACATCGGAACTCCAACAGCATCAGTGGTAAGATTTGTTCCTTTTGGCTGATCGCATAAGTAGATGGCCGGATACTCATTTGTAGCAATAACATTTACATTTAATGTTCCGGTATTTGGAATCGCAAATTTGTCTTTTGCCGTAATTGTTAAAGTGTAATTATCAGCCGTTACCGGTAAAGTGTAGGTTTTATTAAAAGTATACGACTGAGGTGATCCTGTTAATTGAACTGTTTCGTCGATACCCAATGCAGCACACTGAATTTGAATAAAATCGATTCCTGAATCGTCATTCACAACAAAATTTACCGGCATTTGATTGCTTGTCGACAATAAAATAACGCCTCCTTCTTTTGGAGTTATCATAGTTATGGATGGCGCAGCAAATTCTCCGTCAAGACGTAAGTTAATGTCTTGATCAATTGCGTTGCCTGAAACATCGGTAATGGTTAATTTTATTTTGAAAGCTTCAGAGGTTCCTCTATTGGCAGGAACTTCAAAAAAATAACTCAAATCGTATGATTTAAGTAAGGGATCAGTTGCAAAAGCAATGACTTTATCGAGTGATAATTCAGGGATTTGAATTCTCACGCTTTTTAATCCTAAATCGTCAGCCAAAGCGGCTTTAATTTCAAATTTCCTGCTTGGTGCTCCGTAAATTTCCTTTGTCGAAACAACAACAGTAGGATTATCAGAACTTGGAAAATCAGATTCGTTATTTTGACATCCTGTAAAAAGAACAGCAAAAACAGCAAGAAAAAATAAAAATACATTTTTTTTCATTTGATTTTTAAGGTTAGGTTAGTTAGGTATTGTAAAGTGATAGTTTAAAAAATTCTGTAGGTTAATTTGTCAGGATATTGTTGCTACTATTTTTTTAGGGGAAAAACAGAAGAACAAAAATTCATTATGTGGTTATTTTCATATTATTGGGTTTGGTTAATTGTTAGCTACTTTTTTTCTTTTTTCTTTATATACTTCTCGTCTTAATAAGACAACTTCTTACGGGTCTAATTGTACAATTAAACTTTATTTTACCCCGCAGCTTTCACTGCGGGTTTGATAAGTAAACATGTAAAACCAACTCTTACTATCTTATTTCAAGGAAGGCTCAATTCCTTTAAACAGATCAAAAAACTTATCGTAAAATAAACACTTATATTATACACAGTAATTCAACTAACAGATTACTATAAGTGCAAAGAAATGTATAATCAACACTTTTAAGGAGGGGTAAAATGGAAAAAAAAGGAGGTCAAAATTGCAATTAACTATTATTTTGGATTAAAAATTAAGGACTATGAAAAAATACTAGTGTATTTTTGAATTATATGTAATTAGTAAATAAAATGATGTTTTACAGCTAAAACGTTTGCGTTTTTTTTTGACAATAAGATATCAACTCAAGATTTATCATTTTGCCGGAGGAGAAATCTCCACGAGAAGCTCTACAAAAATTAGACTTTCGTTGCAGAGTTACTTGCGAAGATTTCTCCCTTCGGTCGAAATGACAAGTTTGAGCTTAAAAATCTATTTAATAACATTAAGATCTGAGTTGAAAGAACTCTTGTACTTTTTGATGTATTCAGAAGGCGTCATTCCGAAGAGTTTTACAAATTGCTGTCTGAAATATTTAGGGTCTTCAAAACCTACTTCGGCACTTGCCTGGGTAATATTGATATCTTCGGTAAGCATTAACATAGCCGCTCTTCGAATTCGAACCGAACGGATAAAAGCATTTAGGGTCTGGCCTGAAATGATTTTAATTTTCGTGTACAATGTTCGATGACTCATTCCCATCTCAAGGGCAAAGTTTTTTATTGTAAAATCTCTTTTATGAATATTGGCCTCGACAATCTCAATACACTTTTTGAGAATTTCCTGATATTCCTGCGGTACTTTCTGGGTATTCTCTTTGAGCGTGATACTATCTAAGAAATAGGTGCGCAAATTGCTGCGGTTTCGCAGCAACGATTCTACGCGCGCAACGAGAATATCATCATCAAAAGGTTTGGTGATATAATCATCGGCTCCGTCATTGATTCCCTGCAGATGGGTTTCGGGATTTTTTGATGCTGTTAGTAAAATAACCGGAATGTGAGACAAAGCGTCATTTTCTTTTATTTTTCGGCACAATTCCAAACCATCCATTTCTTCCATCGTGATATCACTAATCACCAGGTCAGGCATGTGTTTCTTGGTCAGTTTTAGACCTTCTTCCCCATTTTCTGCGCTGTAAACCATATAGGATTCTGAAAATAATTTGATCAGATAAGCTCTTATTTCGACATTATCATCAATAATCAAAACCATCCGTTTATCGGTAAGCATGATTTTTTGGAAATCACTTTCTGAAACTGAAGGATTCGCGGTCTGATTCTCCTGACCATCATCTATAATAAGTTCATCAAACAGCTGGCTTCTTTTTGGGATTTCATTTGTAATTTCTACATTATCAAAATGGCTGTCTCCTTTTAGAAATGTGAGTTTAAAAGTACTTCCTATTCCAATTTCACTTGTACAACTTACGGTTCCTTTGTGTTTGTCGACAAAATGTTTGACGATATAAAGTCCGATTCCAAAACCGGTTCCAATGGATACTTTCGATTTTATTTGTTTGAATTTTTCGAAAATCACTTCAATATCTTTGGCTTCGATTCCGTCTCCGCTATCCGAAATTTCTAAGTGAACCTGGTGATCGCTTTCTGTAAGTTTAAGATTGATTTCTCCGCCAATTGGAGTGTATTTAAAAGCATTTGACATTAAATTGAACAGCGAGATTTCAATTTTTTCATAATCGCCAATGATCACAATTTCATGATCGGGAATACCAAAATTGTATCGAATACTTTTATCTTTTGCCTGATTGACAAAACATTGGTACACTTCATTACAAAGATTATTCACATTTATAGGAGATAATCTGAGCGAATCTGCATCGTTCTCTGCTTTCCTGAAAAGCAACAACTGATCGACCAGACTCAAAAGTCTTCTGGCGTTTCTGTGTGCAATGGCCAAATCACTTCCCGAAGATCCGTTTTGTACACTTTCTTTCTGCACTGCTTTTTTAAGTGGATTTATAATCAGCGAAAGCGGTGTTCTAAACTCATGCGAAATATAGGTAAACATCGAGGATTGTTTCTCGGCAATTTCCTTTTCTTTCTTGCTTTCCAGTTCAGCAATTTTGACTTTATATTTTAGTTTTTCTTTGTTTTTATTGTATTGCAAATAAGCAAAAATAGCACCAATACCTGCCAGTAAATACAAGGCGTATGCCCACCAGGTTCTATACCATGGCGGTAAAACTTCAATAGTAATCAAGCTTACTTCTTTGTTCCAGCCGCCTTTAAAATTGGTTGTTTTTACTTTAAAAACATATTTTCCCTCGGTTAATCGGGCATAATTGGCTTTTCGGGCCTGACCCACATAATTCCATTGTTCGTCCCAGCCTTCTAAATAATAGGCGTAATTTATTTTGTCGGCATTGTTATAATCCAAAGCTACAAACTCGAGTGATAATGTGGTTTGATCATAAGGCAGGCTTACTTGCTTGATCTTACCATTCTCCCATTCCAGGTCGTTTTTACTCTCTTCAATAGGTAAATTGTTGACATAAAAATCAGACAGCAGTAAGTTGTTTTTTTGATTGAATCCTTTTATGGCTTCGGGAAAAAAGGCATTAAAACCGTTTATTCCTCCAAACAAAAATTCTCCTGTAGATAATTTAAGGCCGGCATTAAAACTAAACTGATTGCTTTGCAAACCATCATTGACAGAAAAATTACGGAATGTTTTTCTCTTTTTATCATACCTGCAAATACCGTTGTAGGTACTCATCCAGAGATTGCCTTCTTTATCTTCGAGTAATCTTAAAACCGTGTTAGAAGGTAAACCATCATCTGTGGTTAGTCTTTTAAAAGTGTTTGTTTTTCGGTCAAACAACAACAAACCACCTTCCTGGGTTCCCAGCCAGAGGTTTTTATCCTTGTCTTCATGAATGCATCTTACGGGATTTCCAATGGTAATTTTATTGATTTTTCGGGTTGTTTTTTCGATAGAAAATAAAGAACTATAATTTCCAGCCCACAATTTTCCGTCGCTGGTTTCGGTCATGCATTGCAAATTGGTAACCGAGGGATCAAAAAGTGTAAAACTGTTTTTTATCCTGTCTAAAAAATACAAAGCGCCCTCATTTGTACCACTTGCCCAGATATTGGCTTTTGAATCTTTGTAAACAAACCAAATATTCTTTTCGATTTGTTTGGTGTACGGATTGTAACAGGAATATGGCGTAACCGAATTGGTTTTTGGGTTAATTTTATTTACGCCTCCCGCCCAGGTCGAAAGCCAGATTTCGTTGTTATTGTCGCGTACAATTCCGGTAATGAATTTGCTGGAAAGTTTGCCTGTGTAATTGGTATACGTATTGTTTTTCCTGTCCCAATATTTTAGACCTGCACCATCTGTACCGACCCAAACATTGTTTTTTTCGTCTTCGCAAAAAGACAGGATAAAGTTTTCGACAAGATCTTTTGAATTGTATTTGACGCTTTTAAAATATTTAGGTGTATTACTGAGCATGCTTATTCCACCTCGCAAAGAACCAAACCATTTGTTGCCTGATTTATCTTCGTACAAACTCCAAACCGAATTACTTTTGGCAACCTGATTTTCTTTTATTGCATTTGCCGCAATAGCTTTTTTACTCTTACCAATGACTTTATAAATTCCAGAACCGTCTGTGGTAATCCAGATTTCATTTTTTTTATCTAAGAGAAGATCGGTAACGCTGCTTTTGGT
The DNA here is from genome assembly GCF_009664855.1 of Flavobacterium sp. SLB02. Lineage (GTDB taxonomy): Bacteria > Bacteroidota > Bacteroidia > Flavobacteriales > Flavobacteriaceae > Flavobacterium. Next base: position 1,436,486 of record NZ_CP045928.1, on the reverse strand, counting down.
GGAAAAGTAATTCTCAGACAGCGCGCCGGATTTCGTATTAAAGAGAAACAAACCTTCATCGGTTCCTAATAACAAGTTTCCGTCAACGGCCAGTTTCATTGCTTTAACTTCTATAGCAAGCGGGAAAACGACTTTTAAATTTTTAGAGGTATAACTATAACTGCAAACTCCTACATTCCTGATGTAAACCCAACTACGTTTATTTTTTTTATCATCCTGAATCGCAATCGCGTCATAATTATTGACGGTGATTCTGTTTCCCGGAACATTTAAGGCAATGTGTTTCCCTACAAAGGAGCCATTTTCGAAAGCAATTAAACCTAAGTTTTGAGAAGCTACTAAAACCAAATTATCCGAAACAGAACGCATCTGGTGAATAATATCTTTTAAAACCTCGGGCTTTTTACCCGATACAGTATATTGTACATTATGAAATGTGGCTGTGGTTTTATTGTAAATGCAAATACCATTGGAACCGCCGACCCAAATATTTTTTTTAGAGTCTCCCTCAATATTATAAATCGTATTGAACAACAATGATTTTTTATCGTTGATTCGGTTACGGAAAACTTTAAAGTTATAGCCGTCATAACGATTGAGTCCATCATAGGTTCCAAACCACATATAGCCGTCACTATCCTGAAAAATAGTAGTTACGGAATTGTTAGACAATCCATCAGAAATATCAAGAAATTTAACAGGATTGTCCTGTGCATAACTCATTGGAGAAAACCCAATTAGCAATGTAAAAAGCAAAACTAAATACTTCAAAATAAAAGGTGTTTTTTTGATTTTGTGTAAATAGTACAATTATAAGCTAAATTTCTATATATATCATAAAAATATAGTTATAAAAATCACTTTCATCCCAGTGTTTATAGGATTTTACCTTGATCTTAATTTTTAATAAAATAATCCCTACGCGAAAAAAAGTTGATGCCACGAAGAAACAAAGACACTAAGATTCTTTATTGCTTTGGGTAAAATAAAAAGTGCCATGAAGGCACCAAGTCACAAAGCTTTCAATCATTTATAAATTATAAAAAAACTTTGTTATTTGGTACCTTGGTGGCAAAACTTTATAAAAAACTTAGCGTATTAGCGCCTTCGTGGCAAAGAAAATTAACCGCACTTAGACGAACCGCAATCGCTGCAAGTAAGACAACCTTCCTGATAAATAAGATTATCTGAGTTGCAATTGCTGCATTTTTGTCCGCGTACTTCTGTTCCGTCTACGATGTAGCGTTTCAGGGCACGCGATACGCCATTTTTCCAGGTATTTATAGATTCGCTGTCTAGTTGTAAACTGCTAATTAAATCTACTACTTTATCAATAGGCATTCCGTGTCTTAGGGTACTTGAAATTAGTTTGGCATAATTCCAATATTCTGGATTAAATTTATGCGAAAGTCCTTCGATCGTAGTTTTGTATCCTCTTGTATTTTTATATTGAAAATCGTAGCGGGTATTTCCGTCTTCATTTTTATTTTTGATAATCAAGCCTTCAGAAACCCAACGCGGAATCAAAATACCATCTTGATCATCTACCAAACCAGTAAAAATTTCATACGGTTTGCCATCTAATAATCCGATAAAAGCGATCCATTTGTCTTTACTGTTTTGAAAACGCACTACATCGGCTTCTAATATTTGCGGACGTTTGGTTGTAAAAGTACTGGAATGCGTTTCAGTAGGTTCTTCTTTCTTTTCTGTATTCGAAATTAAAACTCCTGAACGTGAACCATCACGATACACAGTAACACCTTTACATCCGGCTTCCCAAGCTTCCATATACAGTTTGTTCACCATTTCCTCTGGTGTTTCGTTGGGTACATTTATGGTTACTGAAATGGAATGATCCACCCATTTCTGGATTTTTCCCTGCATTTTTACTTTATTCAGCCAATCGATATCATTACTGGTAGCTTTGTAATACGGCGATTTTTCGACCAATACATCAATTTCTTCCTCACTGTAGTTTTTAGAAGTATCGTATCCGTTGATCAGCATCCATTCTTTGAATCGGTGATGAAACACCACATATTCTTCCCAACTATCTCCTAATTCATCTACAAAATCAACTCTGGCGTCCTTATCATTTGGATTTACTTTTCTTCTTCGTTTATAAACCGGGAGAAAAACTGGCTCAATACCAGATGTAGTTTGCGTCATCAAACTTGTAGTTCCCGTTGGTGCGATTGTCAATAATGCAATATTACGACGGCCGTATTTTTGCATTTGGTTATATAATTCTGCATCGGCTTTTTTTAATCGAAGTAAAAACGGATTGTTCTTCTCTCTTTTAGCATCGTAGATAGTAAACATTCCGCGTTCTTTTGCCAGATTTACTGATCCGCGGTAGGCTTCCAATGCAAGGGTTTCATGAATTTTTTCAGCAAATAAAATACCTTCGTCGCTTCCGTAACGTAAACCTAATGCTGCCAGCATATCGCCTTCGGCAGTGATTCCAATTCCGGTACGACGGCCTTCATTGGCTTTATGTTTGATGTTTAACCAAAGATTTTTCTCTACCATTTTTACCTCATCACTTTCCGGATCCTGATTGATTTTTTCTAAAATAGCGTCAATTTTTTCCAGTTCAAGATCAATAATATCATCCATTATTCTTTGAGCTGCGGCTACATGTTTTTTGAAAAGTTCAAAATCAAAAGAGGCCACTTTCGTGAAAGGCTGAATGACATACGAAAAAAGGTTTATTGCCAATAAACGACAAGAATCATAAGCACAAAGCGGGATCTCGCCACACGGATTCGTAGATAAGGTTTTGTATCCTAAATCAGCATAACAGTCCGGCAAAGATTCGTTGATAATAGTGTCCCAGAATAAAATTCCAGGCTCAGCCGATTTCCAGGCATTGTGAATGATTTTGTCCCAAAGTTCTTTTGCTTTTATTACTTTAGAATACAACGGTTTATCGCTAAAAATAGGATATTTCTGTTCGTATAAAGCATCGTCTTTTACTGCTTTCATAAAAATATCATCAATTCTCACCGAAACATTGGCACCGGTTACTTTTCCCTGTTCCATTTTGGCATCAATAAAATCGGCAGCATCGGGATGATTTACAGAAACCGAAAGCATCAAAGCGCCTCGACGGCCATCCTGAGCCACTTCGCGAGTTGAGTTTGAATAACGCTCCATAAAAGGAACCAATCCTGTAGAGGTTAAAGCAGAATTTCTAACCGGAGAACCTTTTGGTCGAACATGCGACAAATCATGTCCTACTCCTCCTCTTCGCTTCATTAACTGAACTTGTTCCTGATCGGTTTTCATGATTCCACCATACGAGTCCGAGTTATCATTACCAATTACAAAACAATTCGACAATGACGCCACCTGAAACGGATTTCCTATTCCGGTCATTGGACTTCCCTGAGGCACGAGATATTTAAAATCTTTAATGAGATCAAAAACTTCTTTTTCGCTAAGCGGATTTGCATACCTACTTTCGATTCGCGCAATTTCTGACGCAATACGATGGTGCATATCATTGGGTGATTTTTCGAAAATATTACCCTGAGAATCTTTAAGAGCATACTTGCTTACCCAAACTGTTGCCGCAAGACTATCTCCTTTAAAATATTCTAAAGAAGTCTGAATTGCTTCATCCTGAGTGTAAATAATTGTTTCCTTTTTTGCAGCTAATAATTCATCCATGATTATGATATTTTTGACGTTTTTTACGAGTGGTAAATTTAGAACCAAATAAACTCTAAAAAAAATTAGATTAAAAAAGTTTACAAAAAATAACATCTAATTAATTGACAATAAATATATTAAAAATTTATAAACATCAAAAAGTTAACAAATAAATGTATTTATAACTCACAATTAACAAAAAATATGACAAAAATCATTGAATGATAATAATCGCACTAATACGTTAAATAAAAACATAAATCGATAATTTCTCTTACTTATTTTGAATGATTGATTTTTAACCAAGGGTTTTAGCAAAGCACAACTTTGTTTTAAAAATTAACCACAATTAAATAATAAAAAATACCCTCGAGAAGTAGTTAACTTTTTGAGGGTATTTTCAAATTTATCTGAAAGGATTTTATTTATTGCTCACCACAATGGGTACTACTGTTTTATTCTTCTTTTCTAAAATGCTTCTCCATACTACCATCAATAAAGCTAAAATTCCAAAGGCCATTCCGGCCCAAGGAATATTATTAATCGCGCTATGAGAAATAATCCAGCCTCCGACGGCTGTACCCAGAAATACGCCCAGATTACCAAAAGAAGTAGCCAGACTATTGGCAAACTCTAAAGATTTTGGTGCTGCTGAAATCATATAGGCCGAAGCATTTAAAAAACAGGGCGCATAAAAAAATCCCCAAATGATAATGACAATTACAGTTGTCCAAATGCTATCTCCTGAATAGACCAATATTACAGGAATAATGATGGTTCCGGAAAGAAAAAAAGCAATTGTATTTGTGATGCTTTTAGTGAGCATTTTTCCGGCAAGCCAATTAGAAAAAACGCCGACAACACCAAATAGAAGTAACATATAACTTATAGTTGCCATATCTAATTTTCTTGTTTTTACTAAATAATCGGCAAAATAACTGTAGGTAGAAAACCAGGATGCGATCATAAAAAAATTCATTGCAGTACTTAATATAAAGGGACTGTCTTTTAAAATTCTGATCTGACTTCCATATGATTTTTTCTCCGGTATGTCCCCGGATGGCATTGTTTTAAAAATAGCCACTAATGCTAAAGCACTAACAATTGTCTGAATATAAAACGAAACCTGCCAGCTAAAAATACTAGCCAGATAGGTTGCAAATGGCACGGTTGTAACCATTGCCAATGCAATTCCGCCAAGAACGATTCCCATTAATTGATTCTCCTGACTTTTTTTTCCGGATGCTACGGCAGCTGCAATTGCTGTAGCAATATAAACCGGTTGCAGAAATGCAGGCAACATTCGAACGATCATCAAAAGCCAAAAAGGTGGAGAGAATGCAGAAACAATTGTAGAAAAGAAAAAGATAAAAATAGTCACAAGCATAATTTTTTTTCTGTCAAAACCGGAAAGCAGTAAGGTCATAAACGGGCCTGTAAGTGCAATAACCAACGCAAAAGCACTTAATAAGTAAGCTGCTTTATCAATCGTAATTCCATAATAAACGGCAATTTGTGGCAAGATTCCAATTATCCCAAATTCTGTCGTTATAATCCCAATCATTCCCAAACAGCCAACGTATGCGATTTTTTTATTTAGCTTCATTACTTTTAGAATTAAGTGATGAATAAATGGCATTTTTAATCAACAATCCTAAATCCCAATAAGACTCAGGCATATATTCCTGGGTAAAAATCAGTCCAATAAGTCCTTCTTTAGGATCTGCCCAATAATGTGTATTGAATGCGCCTCCCCAATAAAATGTACCCACACTTGACAAATAGAGGTATTTGTTCTTTTCAGTCACTAGTCCAAATCCTAATCCAAACTGAAAGTCCTCGTCCATTCCATTTATTTTTACCTTGTCATTCAATTGATTCTCCATCATAAGCGCTATCGTTTTTTGCCCAATCAATCGTGTATTATTGTACACTCCTTTGTTTAAAAGCAACTGAAGAAACTTACTGTAATCAGCAGTTGTCGAACTTAACCCTGCTCCTCCTGATGCGTAAACTCCTTTGAATGCAGGATAATTTATTTCATTTCCTTCATAAATTGGAGTCTTTACTTTTTCTAATTTTGTATTTGTATTTTGAAAAACGGATACTAAACGATTCTCCTTTTCTTTTGGTAAAGAGAAATAAGTATCGTTCATATCTAAAGGTTCAAAAATTCTTTCTTTCAGGAAAACATCCAGCTTTTTACCACTCCATATTTCGATTAAATATCCAAGAACATCTGTATTTAAACCATACGTAAATGCCTCTCCGGGATTGTGCAGCAATGGCATATGAGATAATTTTATAATCTCTTGTTTTAAAATTCCTTTACTTCCTATTCCGGTTGCAATTCCGGCTTTGGCATAAATGGCATTAAAACGTTCGTCGATCGAAAATACAGGATAAGTAATTCCCGAAGTGTGGCGAAATAAATCCCGGATCGTAATTTCACGAGAAGCTGGCTTTGTAGTATAACTGCTGTCTTTTGAATTGAAGGAAACCAATACTTTTGGATTTTTAAAAGTTGGTATATATTTAGAAACAGGTTCATCTAAAAGAAATTTTCCTTCTTCAAAAAGCATCATTGCAGCAACAGAAGTAATGGCTTTAGTTTGTGATGCAATTCTAAAAATACTGTTGGTCTGCATTTGTTTTGTAGTTTCTATGTCTGCAAAACCAAATGCTTTATTGTAAATAACTTTATTGTTTTTAAGAAGTAAAATAGAGGCTCCTGCTATTTTATTTTGATCTACAAGTTGCTCTGCAATTTTATCAATTCGTTCATATTTTTCGGTTTTGGTGGTTTGTCCCTGAATGGGAATTCCTGTAATTGCTAATGCCATAATAAGCGTAAAAGTGTATGTAAACATGTTTGTAATTATTTTAGGGTTGCAAAATTACATTCAGTACATTAATTTTGTATGGTAAACCTCCCATTGTAGGGTACTAACAAAAAAGTAAGTAATGGCCAAAAGAAAAGAAAGTTCTACAAATACAGAAAACAGAAATTATATCACAACTTGTGATCTTACCTACGCTGTATGCCTTGTAGGCGGGCGCTGGAAACTCTTGATACTTTGCAAGCTTGAAAAGGGAAAACTGAGATTTGGTGAATTGAGAAACCAAATATGCAACATTACCGAACGTATGCTCACTTTGCAGTTGCGCGAACTGGAACGTGACGGAATGGTAAAACGTACAGTTTATGCCGAAGTTCCGCCAAGAGTAGAATATGAACTTACTGAAATTAGCCAAAAATTAGTTCCAATCTGGGCACAGCTAAGCCATTGGGGATCAGAGCATAAAGCAGGAATGTTATCTAAAATTGCTCTGCAAACAGAAAACTTAACAGAAATAGTATAAAGCTTTTTTAAGCAAAAAAACCACTCCTTATCGGAGTGGTTTTTACTTTAATGTTCTTCAAAAAACAATTATAAAGACTAAATATTATGAAACTTTAGTCATTAAATTTTCAATTTTAGAAGGTGAAATTTCGGGATTGGCACCTGGCGCTTTAGCAACCAAAGCTCCAACTGCACAGGCAAAATCTATAGCAGCCTGAGGTTCTTTTCCGGTAAGCAACGAAGTGGTTAGTGCTGCCAAAAATGAGTCTCCTGCTCCTACTGTATCTGAAACCTCAACAGGGTATCCGCTATTATCATAAAGTGTACCTTCCCACATTAACAATGCGCCATGTTTTCCTTTGGTTACACACATTGCCGTAACATTGGTTTTTTCTGCCATAAAATGCATATTCTCTTCTAAGCCGGTAAAAGGCGAATGCATAGCTTTGGCAATTTCTAATAATTCTTCGTCATTAAACTTTATAAAATTAGCCGAATGCATTAATTGCTCCAAAATCTCGTACGAATAATGTGGCTTTCTTAAATTCACATCAAAAACCTTATATACTTTTGTCTGTAACAATTCTTCCAGAGATTTTCTTGAAACTTCGTCTCTGCAAACCAAACTGCCGTAAATTAACACATCAGCATCGGCAACTATTTTCCTGGCCAAATCATTGAGTACAATTTTATCCCAGGCTGATGGATAGGCGATTTCATATGTTGCAGAACCACGCTCGTTTAATGTTACATTCACCAATCCGGTTGGAAAACTTTCTGACTGCATGATTGCATCTGTTTCAAGTCCCAGACTTTTGACCTGATTGATAATCGCTTCTCCGTCAGTATCTTTTCCTACGCAGCTAATCATGGCTACATCGCAACCTAATGTTTTCATGCGTAAAGCGACATTAAGTGGCGCTCCGCCAATCTTTTTTTCGTTATCAAAAACATCCCAAAGTACTTCTCCGTAGGCTACAGCTTTAAGGTTTTTTCCGTTATTCATTCTAAAACTATTTTATATTAATGTTATTCCGGTTGCGTAATCTGAAGGTTAGAAATACTACTATTTTGTCCTTCAGCAATTAATCCCCATTTATTTTTGTCTCTTCCGTAAATTCTATTCGTTAAAGCCACCTTTCCGTTGATGTAAAATACCACTACACTTCCTTCAACAATTATCTCAACATCGTATTTTGTACTAGTTTGCAGCTTAAACGGTATTGCGGTTGCTTCCTGCGATGCTGAATTATATCCTATTATTTTACCTTTGGTGATATCCAGTACAATTTTATAATAACTTCCGGTTTCATTGGTATGAAAAACAAATCCCGAAGTACCATTTGAACCAGATAAAGTAAGCTCTGCTTTTATTTTTGCTTTTTTACCTATAGTTTTAAACGTTACTAAGGCTTTATTTGTTGCCCCTGACAAGGTATAAGTTCCTGATGTTGCTGTTACATCTCCTAAAGTTGTCTCTACTTCGGGCGTTACTTTTTTAGAAAATAAATCTTTTACCTTTTGCGGTGACTGGATTGCTAAGGTTCCATCTGTATTTTGCGTTAGCTCATGAATTACCATATTTCCGGCCCAATCTTTATTTCCTAAATCATTTTCCGGTGTTTTTCTGGCATTCCATCCAAAAACATATCTTTTGTTTCCGTCAGAAGCTGTTTTTCCGGCATAAAAATATTCTCCATCGATTCTGTCAATTTCCGGCGTTGTCCACGGGCCATTGATCGAACTTGACATTTTGTAATGTGTTCCTTTATTTCCGCTCCAATTTTCAGAAAAAACCAAATACCAGTAACTTCCCATTTTGAAGATATCGGCACATTCCATCATCAGATAATTTTCCTGAGGAGTTGTGGTGTAAATTGGCGTTTGAACGTCCCACTTTCCAGAAACCGGATCAGCACTTGTAAAATGCAGCAGCACTGCTTTTCTTCCCGGTTCTGTTTGTGTACTTACCAACATCGAATACTTTTTAAGCTCATCGTTGTAAAACACATGCGGATCTCTAAAATCATAATTATAATATCCCTCTGGTGCTGTGATCTTAAATGAAGGCACTTTTGTCCAGTTTTTTAAATCAGAACTTGTCGCGCACAAAACACTTTCTCTGGCATTTGACTGCACAAAAGCAGGCGTTTCATTGTGACCTGTATAATAAAAGTAATAAATATTACCCACTTTTACAACTGATCCTGTGCCAACGGCAAAATCAGGATCAGTAGTTTTGCCAAATGGAATCATTTGCCCTTCGTAAGTAAAATGGGCTAAATCCGTACTTAAGTATTCATGAATATCATGAAATCCTTTTCCGGCGGGTTTATTCTGAGCGTCGTGAAGAAAGTAAATATGAAATTTTCCATTCTCGAAAAATGGCATGATATCTCCTGTATAACCCGCGCTATAGTAGGGATCACTGGCTCCCATCCACTGTGAGGGCGGAACAGGAAAGATACTTGCTATCTCGGTATTACCTCCTGAAATCGAACCTCCGGTATAATTATCGTCCTGACTGCATGAGGCAAGGGAAAAGAAGATACAAACTATGGTTATGATGTTTCTGTATTTCATTTTTTTTGAATTGAAAATAGATTATTTTTCAGCCAGATAATTGATGCTGTTTTGTGTCAAAAGCTTAATATTGCCAATAAACTCATTAGACTGACTTGGTACTCCGGAACTATTAGCTTCATTGTACCAATCGTAAGCTCCCATCGAGATCACAATTACATTTTTATTTGTTGCTGTATTAGGAAACTCTGCAATGGTCACTCTTCCGTCAAGGGCATTATCCCAGGCTTCACTGGCCAGGTTGATTCCTCCGGTTTGGTTTCTCCAGCCTTCTCCGTTTGTGTAACCTCCCCATTCGGGTAAAAACCACCATGCGGTATGATTTAACCTGAAAGTTCCGCCTTGCAGCAAATTGGCTTTTCCGGCTTCAAAAGTGGTCAATCCCTGAAATATTGGATGGTTCTCATGACCTACAAAAGACATTCCCCATGAATTTGCATCAACGAATCCGTTTGGAGGAAAATCTCCAAAAACATTATTAGGCCCTTTTCCTGAGGGAACAATTCCTAAAGCGTCCACATATTGTGATGCAAAAGAGGTTAAAAGTAAATTCCCTCCACTAGTTCTGAAATTTTTGAGCGCTGTTGTTACCGCAGGATTATACGCTAGAGCAGGTAAATTTGCAGCCGTATCAAAATGCCACCAGATCACATTAATATCACTTAAATCAGCTCCGTTTAAAACACTTTCGAATGAAATATATCTGGCGCCCGGGAAATTATCAAACAACCAGTTTGATGCTGTAACTTCATCCATATTCGTGATTGCTGATCTTGTTGCTGCCGTTCCTAAAAAGGCTACTACCAAACCTGTTACCGGAAGTCCTACATTGGCGGTATAGTTAACGCTTTTACCCTTTGAGGTTACTACAAAGGTTACCGAACTCGTAAAATCAATCGTAGTTCCTGAGGCCGGCGAAATCGAAACGCCCCCTGTTAATTCAATTACAGGCTGAAGTGCTTTCAGATTTGTATTTTCAGGTAAGGTCATTGTAATGGTTTTACTTACATCGTTTATCGCTGCTGCAACTCCATTAATAGTAAAACTCTTAATTGGACTTGAAACTACCGTTGTCACAGTATAATCTTTATATAAATTACCGTTTACCACTCTGAACTTTACAGGATTTGCAAAGTTTATTGGTGCAGTCAGATCCAGATTTGACCTTGCTCCTTCTGTCAAAACAACTTCAGGTTTTACCCCCGTTATGTCTGATCCGTAAGGCATTGTTATAGTAATTGCACCGGTTTTCTGGTCGATGGTTCCTGCAACTCCGTTTATTTTAAAAGAAGTAACATTCGATGGCGAATTGACATCAAAACCTCCGCTCTCAAAACTATTTTCGCAGGCTGTAAATACAAAAACGATAGCCAATACTGCAGTCACTTTGACCCAGTATGTATTGATGAGTTTTCTCATATTGATTTCTTAAAATAGATTAATAACCTAAATTTTGTTTGTACAATCCCTGACTAAAATTAATTTGCTTTAACGGAATTGGGCAATACTCTTCTTTATGAGCATCAAAAAAGGCATCCTGATAATAGGTACGTTTTGTTTTTTCTTCGCTGTAAAATGCATTCATTACTTCATCTGTAACGCCCCAACGAACCAAATCAAAGAAGCGATTTCCTTCCATCGCCAGCTCTAAACGGCGCTCAAAGCGTAATGCTTTACGGGCAAAATCCTGCGTCCAGTTGCAATTGCTTCCGTCTACATAAGTATTGATTTTAAAGTTTTTTGCATACGGAAGTCTTCCTGTACTTTGCCCCGCACGCTCTCTGATTTGATTGATTAATGGCAAAGCTTCTGATTGTCTTCCCAGTTCAATCAGGGCTTCGGCACGCATCAAAATCACATCGGCATAACGAATCTGGATTCTGTTTTTTGAGTTTCCGTAAAACGGATCAATATTTACAACGCAACTACAGCTTGGCGCTACGTTTTCTTTTAATGAAGCAAAATAACCATATGTTCCCGGAGATCTCACCCAAGCTTCTACGTACAAAAATTCAGGATCGTATTTATATGGTAAACCCGGCATGGCAACAGTATGATACAATCTTGGATCAACCGTATTGGCATCTCTGTTTTTATAATCAAAATCCTGATCGTTATAAGTATCAAATTCCGGCAAACCATTAGCACCTGTTTTAAATGCATTTACTAAATTCTGACTTGGTTTATGAAAATCGCAGCATCCTAAACCCTGAGGCGTAGAGAGTACATCTGAAAAATTTAATCGTCCGTATAAAGTTCCGTCATTATCTGAGAACTGAATAGAGAAAATAGATTCTGTCCCATTTTCAAAAGTTCCCGGCAAAAAGTTATTGGCAAAATCAGGCTCTAAACTTGCTTTCCCAATTACTTTATCTGTCGCTGCAATTACTTCCTGCAAATGTTGTTGATTGATTCCAGTAACTTTATACGTTTCGTCTTGTGTATAGGCCTGATACAAACGGGTTTTGGCTAAATAAGCATAAGCTGCTTTTTGAGTTGCACGACCCACTTGCGGCTGAGTTTCCGGCAGGGCATTTGCTGCAGCCTGAAAATCTTCGGCAATTTTGTTCCAAAGTTCTTCGTTTGAAAGTACTTTGTTTGAGATGGTTTTATAATTTTCAACCGGAATATCTTCTGTGATATAAGGAACACTTCTGAACATAATTTTCAACATAAAATAAAAATGTCCTCTTAAGAAACGCATTTCGGCCATACGTGTTTTCTTGAGCGGATAATCTGCTTCAGAAATTTGCTCTAATGCCTTCAAGGCTTTATTGGCTCTGGAAACCCCAACATAACTGATGTACCAGAAATTGTCTAATTCGGCAAAATCAGGTCTGATATTATTGGACACTTCAAAGAAGTGAAAATCCTGAATGTCGTTTGTTCCGCTTCCGCCTTTGTAAGCATCATCAGAGCGAACGTTTCCAAAAGGCCATAAACTATATGGCGAATCATAATGGTCATTCCCCAATTGTGCATAAGCTGCATTCATAAATCCTTCTACCGATTCCGGTGTCACAATATCTTCTTCTGAAAGTACACCACGAGGATCATTTTCCAGAAAATCTGAGCAGGAACCCAACATTCCAAGCACTAAAAACCCTGTTATATATAGTAATTTTTTCATTTTTTTTGATTTAAGATTTTATTATAAAGTAAAATTAAGACCAGCGGTAAAAGTAGTGGGCTGCGGATATCCAAATCCTGCATTTTCAGGATCTACACCAGTAAAACTTTTGGCGTCAATGATCAATAAATTTTGACCGCTGATGTACAATCTAAAGCTATCTAAATTCATTTTTTTCAATAAATCTTTTGGCAGGCTGTATCCTACTTGTAAAACGCGCAGTTTAAGGTAATTTCCGTTTTCTACATAATAAGTTGAAAATCTTGATTCGCCATTTTTATCAACTGTTGTTAAAGCCGGAATAGTCGAATTTGGATTATCCAATGACCATGCATTCAATAAACGGGTTCCTTTGTTCGAACCTACATCATCTACGCTCCAGAAATCAGTTTGGTATTTGGTATTATTAATCACGTCAACATCACTTGCTCCTTCCCAGAAAGTGGTGAAATCCCAGTTTTTATACCCTAATCCTAAATTAAATCCATAAATCAAACCCGGGTTTGGATTTCCTATCCAGGTACGGTCTTTATCTGTAATTACTCCATCTGCGTTTAAATCTTTGTAACGAATTCTTCCAAGGCCTTTCCCTTCCTGATTGGCCGAGTTGACTACTTCGTCCTGGCTTTTAAATAATCCGTCAGTAACATAGCCGTACATAGAGTTTATAGGGCGACCTAAAATATTATCATTTAGTCCATCTCCTCCATAATTATTTATTACTTCATCTGGTAATTTTGTAATCTTGTTTTTATTGGCCGAAACATTTGCCGAGATATCATATTTTAATCCAAATGATGTTTCATCGTGGTATCCTAAAGTAAATTCCCATCCCTTATTTTCCATTGAAGCACCGTTTACCCAACGATCTCCTCCTTCTCCTTTAACTGCTAAATAAGGTGGTGAAACCAAAATATCTTCTGTTTTCTTGATGTAATAATCAACAGAACCACTTAGTTTTTGTTTGAATAATCCGAAATCTAAACCAATGTTAGTTTGGGTCGTGGTTTCCCATTTTAAGTCATTGTTAGCAGTTTGGGTAGCTCTAAAGCCTGAGGGCAACAAGCCTTTTCCGTTTCCTGTAATATCATAAGCAGTACCAAAAGATGTGGCCCAGGTTGGACTTCCCCCTGCATAATCTGCTTTATAAAGGGAATAAATAGCGAAATTATCAATTTCCTGATTTCCGGTTTGTCCCCAACCTGCCCTTAATTTTAAATCAGAGAAAACAGGTGCATTATTTTTGATGAAATCTTCATTGCTGATTCTCCATCCTGCCGAAACTGCCGGAAAGGTTCCAAATTGATTGTTTTTACCAAAACGAGACGATCCGTCACGACGAATAGTACCCGAAAGTAGGTAACGATTATCAAACTCATAATCTACTTTTCCGAAGAAAGATAACAATGAATACGTTGTTGAGCTTCCGTTTGTAAAGGATTCTCCGGTTCCTGCGTCAGGATACATATAATCAGGCGTTTGGATCAGGAAATCGTTTTTACGCAAAATTGTCGTATCATAAACATCTTTGTTCATCTCTGTTCCTGCCAGCAGATTCAAATTACTTTTTCCAAAATTCAAACTATAAATTGCTGTGTTGGACCACGTCCATTTGTCGCTCAATGACTGATCGATAGTTACCGATGTCTGATCGTTTTGCAAATAACCCGACTGGTAACTTCTTTGCAGCGTACGCTTTTTATACGATCCGTAATCGATACCAAAACTACTCTTGATGTGCAGGTTTTTTATGATTTCCAAATCAGCATACATATTTCCGAAAAGACGCAGGTAATTGTATTTATTGTCTTTGTTATATTCTAAAAGTCGCACCGGATTTTGTCTGTCGTTCATTCCTCCCACTGGTCCTCCCCAGCCTTTTCCGTCAACGGTATGTACCGGAATTATAGGCAAAGCACGAAGCGCAGGATCCAGAACTCCCGGATCAGTAACCTCATTGGTACGGGTCATCGAGAAGTTCTCGCCAATAACCAGTTTGCCATCAAAATATTTGTATGAACCATTCATACGGGCAGAAATTCTTTGAAAATCGGTCGTTTTTACAACACCTTCATTGCCATAATATCCCAAAGAGAAAACATAATTTCCTTTATCTGATGCATTAGAAACTGATAAATCGTACGAATTTGCAATTCCGGTTTGTGAAATGGCATCGTACCAATCGGTATTCGAAGCTTTCAGGGTTTGAGCAGCATCTAAATATTCCGGAACCAAAACCTTGTTCAATTGAGGCTTGTTATTGTTTACTGACCAGTCAAACTGATAACGTAAATTATTGTTGTTCGGGTTTAATCCGTCGTTGATATTGGCCTGCCATAAAGCTTGCCCAAACTGATTGGCATTGAGTACATCAAGCTTTCTTGAATAATCAGACAAAGAAGTATAAGTGCTAAAATTAATTCTCATTTTTCCTTCTTTCCCTTTTTTGGTCGTGATGATAATAACTCCATTTGAAGCTCGCGAACCGTAAATACTTGCCGAAGAAGCATCTTTTAGAACCTGAATTGTTTCAATATCATTGGAATTCAGTTCATGCATTCCGGATTTTGTTGGCATCCCGTCAATTACATACAGAGGATCTGTATTGTTTAAAGTTCCTACACCTCGAATGATCACTTTTGTATTTCCTCCACTTGGCGAACCATCAGAGGATACTTTAACTCCGGCCACTCTTCCTTGCAGCGCTTTTATTGGGTTAGGTTCGGGTTGCTTCATGACTTCCTTCATGTTTACAACGGCAACGGCACCGGTAATATCAGTTTTCTTTTGTTTTGAATATCCTGTTACAACCACTTCATTGAGTTGATTGTTATCTACTTTTAAAGTAATGTTGAATGCTTTTTGTCCTTTTACTTCAATCGATTGCGGGCTGTATCCGATAAAAGAAACCACAATCTTGGCATTGTCAGCTACATTTTGAAAAGAGAAATTCCCGTCAAAATCTGTTACTGTACTTAAATTGGTTCCGGAAATAACAACGGTTGCTCCGGGAAGTGGCATTGCGTCGTCTGAGGAAATTACCGTTCCTTTTATTCCTGTTTCCTGCGCGGTTATCACCAGCATGGGAAAAAAGAAAAATAGAAAATAAATGAGTTTGGTTTTCATAGTTAGTGGTTTTTGGTTTTAAGGTTAGTTTATATTTAATTGGTTAATTTCTAAGTTGCTTAGCTCAACCCCAGTCTTTGAAGAAACAGAAAGAGTTGTATAGGGCTGGTTGGGGAAAAAGATTTCGGTAATTACTTTCTCGCCATTATTGTAAAATATTTCAATAGATGTTTTGTCCAGAATAATTTTAAAAACACCTTCTTTTTGACTTGCGTCTAAAGCTGCTTTGGTAATTGTTGAGGCAAACTTTTCCGAGAAATCAATTTTTCCTGATTTCGATCGATCCAAAAACAAATAGTGCTCTGTATTATTGATCCCGAAACTCACCGCTTCTCCATTTGGATTTGAAAGTGTAAAAGTGTAGGTATCCTGTTTCAGATTCTTGATATTAAACTGAAGCATTGCTTTTGTTAAATCAATTTTTCCTGCTTCAACCACAGCTAATTTCCCTTTTCCTTTCAGGCTTTTTACTTTGATTGTTTTACCAATATATTTATTGATTTCTTTTACAGGATTGTTAATCAAAATGTAATCGTTTCCTTTTTTGATAATCTGCAGCTCACGGGCAATTGTCGTGGCACTTCTCCAGGATTGTGTTGGAACTTGTTGTGCATACTCCCAATTTGACATCCAGCCAATAAATAATCGTCGACCGTCTGCAGCAGGAACATTATTCCAGGTTACGCCAGCATAATTGTCTTTTCCGTAATCCAGCCAGGCTGCTTTTTCTGTATCTATTTTTTTAGCAAAATTAGATTCAAGAGTAAAGGTTGTTCCGTCGAAATCGCCAATAAAATATTGTGTTCCGGATCCTCCGTTGGCTCCGCCGGGATTCAAATTCTGAATCAAAACCCATTTGGTTTCACTAGTTCCTTTTACTTTTATCTCGAAGAAATCCGGACATTCCCAAACACCTCCGTGAGCGCCAATATTTTTCCCAAACTCTGATAAATATTTCCAGTTTTTAAGGTCCTTAGAGGCATAAAACTGAGTTCGGTCTTGCGCCGCCAAGGACATAATCCATTGTTTATGGGCTTGATCCCAGTTTACCTTTGGATCACGAAAATCACGAATTCCAGGGTTTTTAATGACAGGATTTCCTTGTTCAAATTTCTGCCATGTAAAACCATTATCATTCGAATAGGCAATATCCTGCTGCTCCACATCGATCTTACCTTCTTTTTCTTTTGTCATATCATGTAGCGTGTAGATCGCTACAATTGGAGCCTTTTTACCAGTTCCTAAACCTGAAGTATTATGTGTATCTACAACAGCACTTCCCGAAAAAATATATTTGTCTTTGTCGGGATAAAGCGCAATTGGCTGCTCTTCCCATTTAATTAGATCTTTACTTACGGCGTGCCCCCAGTGCATTGGACCCCAAACACTTTTTTCAGGATAATGCTGATAATATAAATGATAAACTCCATCGGCATAGAACATTCCGTTAGGATCGTTCATCCATCCATTTTTTGGTGTAAAGTGAAAATTAGGACGGTACATTTTTTCTTCCGTAGCTATTGATGCTGACACGGCAGTTGTTTGTGCAACAGCCACATATGGCCTGAAAGCTCCTATCGATAATAATACGGCACTATATAATGCCAGGGGCAGATGTTTCTTTGATGTCATGTTTTTTGATGTTTTTTTTGGTTAGATTTTCACTTAAAACTTCTAAAGAGATCCCTTTAGTTTCCGGCATTATAAATATTACAAAGAGTAATTGCAGCACCATCATCAATGCAAAAATTAAGAATACTACTTCTGGTCCAATTTCTGAGAACAACATTGGTATTAGAGATGGAATAATGGCTGCTAAAACCCAGTGCACTGAACTCCCAAAAGCTTGTCCCGAGGCACGAATATGATTGGGAAAAATCTCTGAGATAAACACCCAGATTACAGCTCCCTGGCCAATGGCGTGCGATGCAATAAATAAGAAAAGAAAAGTAGGTACTGATAATCCTCCCCAATTGTAATAAAAAGAAGCAGAAACCAATCCCAAAGAAATAATATATCCAACTGAACCAATGTACATTAACAACTTTCTTCCTAATTTGTCAATTAATGCCACTCCGATCAGGGTAAATATAAGATTGGTTATTCCGATTCCGATACTGCTCAGTAAGGCTGTATTTTGTCCCAAACCTGCTTCTTCAAAAATTCTTGGCGCATAATATAAAAAGGCGTTGATTCCTGAGAACTGATTAAAAAATGCAATTAAAAAAGCCAGAATCAACGGGAAACGGTATTTTTTCATGAAAATATTCTCGTGTTTGGTCACTCCGTTTTCTCTTGAATCATCCATGATGTCTTTAAGATCAGCAGTGGGATCAATTTGAAACAAAACTTTACGGGCCTCTTCATCACGGTTTTTAGACAATAACCATCTTGGACTCTCCGGGATTGTAAGTATGAAAAGAATATAGATAAGAGAGGGAAAAGCCTGAACCCCTACCATCCAACGCCAGGCATTTTGGCCAATATCTTTTAAAAAGTAATTCGATATAAAAGCAATTAGAATTCCCAGTACAATATTAAACTGATACAAGGCTACTAGTCGGCCGCGTTTATCTGCCGGAGCAATTTCAGAGACATAAGCCGGAGCGGCAATTGTCGAGGCGCCAACTCCTAAACCACCAATAAATCTGAAGGCTGCAAAAACAAATGGATCGTTTGCAAAAGCAGCACCAATGGCTGAAATAAAATACAGGATCCCGATCCAGAAGAGTGTTTTTTTACGTCCTATCTTATTGGTTGGAATTCCTCCAAAAATGGCTCCAATAACAGTTCCCCAGAGCGCCATTGCCATAACAACAGAACCGTGAAAAGCATCAGATGAATGCCATAGAAGCTGTAATTGTTTATCAGCTCCAGAAATAACTACGGTATCAAAACCGAATAGAAAACCTGCCAGTGCAGCAGTAACAGACCAAATCAATATCTTATTCATTGTAGATGTATTAAAAACTTGTCGCTAAGATATCCGCAAAAAAAACAACTTATTTTTAATGATGTTACAATTTAATTCTATAATTATTGATAGTTTGACACTTTGAGATCAAAACCTTTATTGACAAGGCTTTACGCTTATTAAAATTTATTTACGAAAACCATGTAGTTTCGATTTTGTTACATTTAATATAAAAATGATACATGAAATGATACGTTTTTATACTAATTGGAATTAGAGGATTTGTATTCTTTTGGCGAAATTCCAAATTTATTCTTAAAAGCGGTCGAAAAATAGTTGGGAGAAGAGAATCCAAGAGAGTATGCAATTTCAGAAATATTCATCTCATTTGATTTTAAAAGCTCTGCGGCTTTCTCTAATTTGACATTATTGATATGATCACTAATATTAATACCGATAATAGCCTTTACTTTTCGATACAACTGAACTCTTGAAACACTTAGTTTGTCTGCCAAATCTTCGACAGAGAACTTAGGGTTTTCCACATTGATCTTAATGATATCATTCATTTTGGTAATGAAGGTTTGTTCCTGATTGCCAAATTTTGATTCGGGTTCGATGCGGTAAATGTTATTGGTATAATAATAACGGAGTTTTTCTCTGTTGAAAAGAAGCCCTGAGATAGATTGTTTTAGAATCGAAAGGCTAAAGGGTTTGGTAAGATATTGATCTACGCCGCTTTGCAAGCCTTTTAAAACAGCTTCTTTATTGCTTTGCGCCGTTAGGATAATAATTGGAATATGCGAAGAGCGTAAATCCTTTTTCAGTTCTTTACTGATCTCATAACCGTCTTTATCAACCAGATTGATATCGCAAATGATGATATCGGGCACTATTTCCATTGCTTTTTCAACAGCGTCGCTTCCATCAGAAGTATAAACGGTATATTCATTGGATAACTTAGCTTTTAGAAAAGTAACCAAATCGTTATTGTCTTCTATAATTAAAATAGCATGTTTCTCTGCATCAGAAATAACGTTCACCTGGTTTACATCTGATTCTATATCTAAATTATCTGTTATTAAATTTGGCGTTATGTTCAAATTTTCAGACTTATTTACAATTTCTGATGGCTGCAGATGGCTGTTACCTTTGAGTAATGTAATGACAAAATCACTTCCCTGCTTGGATTTTAGTTCGATAGTTCCGTGATGCAAAAGCACAAATTCTTTGGATAAATGAAGTCCGATTCCTGAACTGTTTTTATTATTATTTGAGGCCTTAAAAAAAGGACTAAACACGTTAGAGAGTTCATTTTCAGGAATTCCTATTCCGGAATCCTTGCAACTAATCTTAACGGTATTGTCCTGGTTTTCGATAATCGAAATGGTAATTTTTCCGTTATCGGGTGTGAATTTAAAAGCATTGGAAAGCAAATTAAAATATACCTTATCCATGAGTCCCCTATCGATGAACAATTCCAGATTCTTGTTTTTACAAATCAGCTGAAAATCGATGTTTCTACGAACTGCTTCACCTTTAAAATTGGTCATTATTTCATTGGTAAAATCATAAAACTTAGTATTTGAGGCTCTTAAAGTAAATTTTTGCTCTTCTATTTTTCTAAAATCCAGCAACTGATTTATCAAGCGGAGTAATCTGTTTGAGTTTTTATGAATGAGTTTTACCTCGTCAATAAGGGCTGTTCCTTTTATTTTTTCATTTTCGATCAAAGACTCCACATAGCTCATAATAAGGGTTATGGGCGTTTTAAATTCATGGGAAAGTCCGGTAAAGAAATTCAGTTTTGCCTCGTTGCTTTTCTCGGCAACCTTAGCCATTTGCTGAATTTCATTGTTTTGATCGATCACGGTCTGATTAATACGTTCGAGTTGTTTTTTCTTTCTGGAAATAGAAATCGTCGAATAAATACTGTAAATGGTCAAACTCAGAATAATCACTAAGAAAAAACTCAGCAGCCTCACCAAATTGTTTTGCGATGCATATTCTCTTTCCTGTACTTTTATAGCTCCTTGCTGTGACTCGATAACGGTTTGCTGCTGATCGACTTTATCCATTTGGTTCTCGATAATCTCAGCGTTATTATGGTCAATTACAATGGTATTGAGGATATTATTTTTAGAAATAGGTTCTTTATTGTACATTTTCAAAGCCAGTTTTAGCGCTTCGTTTCCTCCCGTAGGATATAAAATGGTTCCGTCTAAAACGCCGCTTTTTACCAGTTCAATTCCGCCATTGACAGAGTTTAATCCGTCGACTCCCAAAAATTTTATTTTATTTTCAAGACCTACTGTTTTAGCTGTTTCCCAGGCGCTTAATGCCATACGATCGTTATGGGCGAAAATGTATTCGACATCAGGATTTTGTAAAAGAATTGTTTTTAATGGTGCGGTTACGGACTCTTTTTCCCAATTGCCCTGAATGGTATTGACAACTCTAAAGCGTTTGTTTCCCTGAATAATCTGAGTAAAACCCAGACTACGTTCATAGGCAGGCGACGATCCGTTTGCGCCTGTAATTTCGATAATTTTACCCGAAGCTTTACTGTGCGAGATAATATACCTGGCTGCAATTCTGCCTATTTCGATATTATCTGCCCCCAGATAAGCGGTGTAGTTTTCGCCATCGATTTTGCGGTCTACCACAAGAACGGGAATTCCGGCTTTTATCGATTTTTCGACAACGGCTGTTAGAGGTTTTGATTCAATAGGCGATACTATAATTACATCTACTCTATTGGCGATGAACCTTTCGATATCATCGATTTGTCTGGCGACATTATTATTGGCATCGCTAATTTTTAAATCAACCTCAGGGCGCAATGAGGCTTCAATTTTCATTGAACTGGTCATTTGTTTGCGCCAATCATCTGTGGTCATGGCCTGAGAGAATCCAACCTTTATTTTATCTCCTTGTTTTTGAGTACAGGAAACTAAACTTAATGATGCTAAAAAAAGCAGCAAAATATATTTTACAAGTGAATACATGAATTATGAGTTTATGTAAATGAAAATGAGTTTTCAAAAAAAAATACCTTCTTAGACCTACAACCTGTCAAAATAATTAGGAAGGATTATTTTTCACTGACAAGTGGGAAGGCAATATATAATAAGGTAAAATTAAACTTTTATTTGATGTACACAAATGTTATAGTTATCTGTAAACAAAAAAAAGAGGATATTGAATCCTCTTATAATTTGTATTTTATAAACTGTAAAAAATTTCTTCTCTTAAATACTTTAATCCAATAAAAAAACAATCAATCCTCTTGCGCCGTGGGCACCTAATACTAATGATTGTTCGATATCAGCTGTTTTGGATGGTCCGGCGATAAAAGTCCCGAAACCGTATTGCTGATTTCCAATTCTTTCATACGCCTGATGCATAGTGGCCAAAATATCTTTTTTATGAACGATAATGGCCAGATATTGTGCGATAAAAGGTGACACACGTTGTCCTAACAAGTCGTCTGTAACCCAAAGCGCACTATTTTCGGCTACGCCAAAATGAGCTTTAATCACATTCAATTCGACATCGGCAAGCGAATGGGGATCATCGTTTCTCCAGTCTAAAGCTGCAATTTCCGAAAGTTCAGCAATTGTGGTTATGATGCGTTTTTGGATCGCATAATTGGCTTTTACATACTGAATAATTTCAGCATAATCGGCAACTTCTACAGGATCTCCTCCTATATTTTTGAGTACTGTTTTGTAGGTTGCTAGCACATCGAGATTCTCTGAGCTTAGAAGATTAAGATCAGGCAAGTCTGTAATTACAGCAGGTTGGTTTTGCTTTATTTTATTTAAAATATCTGCTTTACTACTCATTGTCTTTTGCTTTTGCTTCTCTTGAATTTTTCTTATACCATTCTCTAAAAGATTCTTGCGGGACCTCTGGCATTTCACGCTGATCGTACCATTTGTTCATTTTATTATTGACCAGATCGGGAATGTTTTTCATTACAAAACGACCTGATTTTCCGGCAATATTAAAAATTGTTGGGTTGGCCAGAACACTTGCCATGGTTTTCATTGCAAGAGTTTTGGCTGTTGGCGTATGCCCTTCTTTTACCAAAACCTGACGCCATTTGTACAATTGGTCGTGTATATCAATTTTTACCGGACAAACATTGGTACAAGAACCACAAAGTGTGCTGGCGAATGGTAAGTCGGCATTTTTACTCATGTCCAGATTAGGTGCCAGAATTGAGCCTATTGGCCCCGCAACGGCATTATGATAACTGTGTCCGCCACTTCGTCTGTAAACGGGGCATGTATTCATACACGCGCCACAACGAATGCATTTTAGGGAATTTCTAAAATCTTCTCTCCCTAATTGTGTGCTTCTGCCGTTATCGACTATCACAATATGAATTTCTTTTCCATCTCTTGGTTTCTTAAAATGGCTTGAAAATGTTGTTATAGGTTGCCCTGTAGCACTTCTGGCTAATAATCTCAGGAAAACGCCTAAATGTTTACGTTGCGGAATGAGTTTTTCGAATCCCATGCAGGCAATATGAACATCGGCCAGATGTGCGCCCATATCTGCATTTCCTTCATTGGTACACACCACAAATTCGCCGGTTTCTGCAATCGCAAAGTTCACTCCTGTTAAAGCGACTTTTCGGGTCAGGAATGTATTTCTTAAACTCAAACGAGCCGATTCTGTTAGATATTGGGGATCGATGTTTCCTTTTTCCGTGCCCAAATGTTCATGAAAAGTTTCACTTACATCTTCTTTTTTAAGGTGAATGGCGGGCAAAACAATATGACTTGGCGGTTCTTTACGAAGCTGCACAATATATTCTCCTAAATCAGAATCGATTACTTCGATACCTTTTTCGGCCAGATAATCATTCAAATGGCATTCTTCTGTAAGCATCGATTTTGATTTCACCATTTGCTTTACATCATGTTTTGCCATGATCGAATGCACAATTTGGTTATGCTCTTTGGCATCGGCTGCCCAATGTACTACTATACCGTTCTTTTGAGCATTAGCCTCAAATTCAATCAAATAATCATGAATATTAGAAAGTACATTGTTTTTGATTTGCGATGCAGTTTCACGAAGCAATTCCCAATAGGGGATTTGATGCGCCGATTTATCCCTTTTTTCACGAACAAACCAAAGTGTTTCATCGTGCCAGTTGACGCGTTCTACATCTTTGTTAAAACGTGTTGCGGCCTGACTGTGCGGTATAACTTTTTCTGATGACATCTCTTTCTTTTGTTTTTTTACCATTAAGATATTAAGTTCATAAAGCTTTGCCTTAACTTACTTAATCTCTTAATTGTGAAAAGAAAATTAAGTTTAATTTTAAAATCACTTAGTTTCCAACGAATTTAATATTTCGGCAATATGAATGGTTTTGATCGGGCTTTTTTGCCTTTTCAGAATTCCTTCTAAATGCATCAAACACGACATATCTCCACCGGTAATATAATCTACGTGATGGTTTTCATGATCTTTTATTCGGTCTTGTCCCATCTTTACAGAAACAGCTTCTTCGGTTACACAAAATGTTCCTCCAAAACCACAACATTCATCTTTTCTGGATAAAGAAACCAAATCTAATCCCTTTATATTGTGCAGTAATTTTTCAGGTTTAGAGAAAAATGGCGCATTAAGTTCTGTCATCTGCGAAAGCTTTAATCCGCGTTGGCCGTGACAACTTACATGCATTCCTACTCTGTAAGGAAAATTTCCGTCGATGGAATCTACTTTTAGAATATCGGTAATAAATTCTGTGAGTTCAAAAACTTTCTTTCGCATTTCTGCAGCTACTTTTTCTTGTTTCTGGTCATGCAAATGTTCTTTCACATGCAAAACACAACTTCCGGAAGGGCAAACAATATAATCGAATCCGGCAAAATTGGCGATAAAATTAGCATCACAGCCTTTGGTTAAATATTGGTATCCGCTATTGGCCATAGGTTGTCCGCAGCAGGTTTGCCCCATTGGAAAATGAACCTCGCAGCCCAATTTCTGCAAAAGTTCATAAGTTGCAATCCCTACTTTTGGGTAAAACTGATCGACATAACACGGTATAAATAATCCGATTTTCATATGCTGTCTTTTTAAACGCTTTGAGTTTGTTTATCAATATGAAGCGACTTTTCACTCCAAATAAATCTCAAAGTGCTAATGTAAAAAATTGTACTTCTTTTTTACGCACAAAATTTATGTTTTATGTGTAATCTATTTTTATAATATTATTTCACGCAGATTTTAAAAGATTTAAACAGATGTACACAGATTATTATCTAAAATTAAATCTGTGTAAATCTGCGTGAAACAAAAATCCTTTAATCTCTTGCTGTTTTTTTGTCTCGCAGATCTTGCAGATTAGCCAGATTTTTGCTTCTCTCATTTTTTACAATCCCGAGGAACGAGGGATGACAACATTGTATTAAAAAAAATCATTCTAATCCTTCAATCTGTGGCTATTTTTCTCTCGCAGATCAAGCCGATTTTTAATTTTTAATTCTAAATTTTTAATTAAACATCAATGCTTGTAAAACTTCAAATCAATCAAATCATTCTGGATGGGTTTTGGATTCCAGTTTTGATGAATCGCCAATGCAGCGCCCAAGGCACTCGCCTGCGCCATCGAAGCTGCAAAAACTTCGATATCGGGATAAGCTTCGGCCAATAAATTCATGAAAATGGAATTTTTGCTAAAACCTCCATCTACAAAAATCTTCTTTACCGGACTATTGTGAATGACCAAATTAGTCGAAAAAAACTGCTGTTCTACCAAATCCAGCATCAATTGATGATAGGCGATTTCGTAACTCTTATAATTGTTCAGATCTCTTTTTTGAAATGGACATTCTTTTAGAATATCAAAATCATACTTCTTTGGATAAATAATCTGAAAGTTTAGCGCTCGCAAATTCGACACTATCTTTTTATCAAAATAAACCTCTTTATAAGTATCTACAGGTACTTTAAAATGTTCTGCCAGTCTTTTTGTCTGCACTTCGTGTTCATTGCCTGAAAACAGACGTGCTGCTTTTACAGGCTTTTCAGTGTATTGCATATAACACAAACAATCGTTTTGCAATTCTTCAAAAGTCAATTGTTTATTATTGAAAGGATTCAGCGAAATACTCCAGGTTCCGGTGGACAATAAAACAAAAGGTTCTGTAAAATTTATCGTGTAGGGAATAATAGCCGATGAACTGTCGTGAAGTCCAACACCAATGGCTAGTCCGTCTTGTTTTTTTATAATATCCTTTCCATAGTGAAGCGGTGGGATTTTATCTGAAATACCTTCATTTTTAAGCCATTTATGATACTTCATCTTTTTAAAATTCCAAAGATTGGTATGGCATCCAATACTGGTAATATCAGCGTAAGCTTCACTGGTTAAAAGAAAACTCAAATACTGCGGTAAATGCAAACAGTATTTTACCTGATTAAATAATTCCGGTTTTTCTTCTTTGAGCCTGTAAATCTGCATTCCTGAATTCAGGCTTCCTAATAGGGGAGAAGCTGTTTTGACTGCAAAAGTTTCTTTTCCTTTGTATTTATCATAAAAATCATTTTTTAGCTTCTCCGGATACTCTTTTAAGTAATTATACAGAGGAGTTAAAACTTTTCCTTTTTGATCAATGTAAACAAAACTAGCACCGTAAGTACTAAAATTGATGGCTTTTAAAACATAATCCGATAGGTTTCTAATTTCTGTCAATCGATCGAATATCCAGTTTTCAAGGACTTCGATATCTTCGCAGGGAAAACCATCTTCGTCAAGGGTTTCGTTAAGATTTACTGATTTTTCCCAGACAATTTTATAATTTTCATCAAATAAAAATACTTTCTTGTTTGTTTTACCAATGTCAAAAATTGCAACTACATTCATTTAATTATAAGTTATGAGTTTTGAATTATGAGTTAGGAGTTAGTTTTTTGTTTTATAAAAAACTGCAATAGAGTATTACTATAACTCGTAATTCATAATTACAATCCTGTCGCCAATGTTTTTAATCCTCTTTCACCAATTAGATTTTTTCTAACAGAAAGACTTCTGTACAATTCCACCGGATTCAGTGCCGCTCCTGAGCGCAAACGAGCCTCAGCAACCAGTGCGCGAACATCTGTACGGAAAGCATCCTGAAGAATTTCCTGTGCTTTTACAACATCATTTTCTTGCTGAGCGGTTTCTAAGGCTTTTCTGTCTACCAAAAGTGCCTGGGCATAAGCAATCATAATAGCTTCTACTGATTGTAATAAATCTTCTAATGGATCTTTGATATTGTGTGATGCATCAATCATCCAGCCTAAATCTTTGGCGTGATTCATTCCGCGCGCATCCATTCCTTCTACTAATTCGTTAAAAATCAAGAATAATTGATATGGCTTTAAAGCTCCGGCGGTTAAATCATCATCTCCATATTTTGAATCATTAAAGTGGAATCCTCCGAGTTTTTCTTCCATCAATAATAATGAAACGATTTGCTCGATATTGGCATTTGGCAAATGATGTCCTAAATCGACTAATGTTTGTGCTTTGTCTCCTAATTTTTTCACATAGGAATACGATTGTCCCCAATCGGCCACTGTAGTGGAATAAAAGTTAGGCTCTGCGCATTTATATTCTAAAAACAATTTCCAGTTTGAAGGTAATGCATCGTAGATCTCTTCTAAACTTTCCAGTGTATTTTGGTAGGCTTTTCTAAAGTTTAATTGCCCCGGAAAAGAAGATCCATCGGCTAACCAAATTGTTAGTGATTCTGATCCTAATTCGATTCCGTGTTGAATAACTTCTATATTATGAGCAATAGCTTGTTTGCGAACTGCTTTATTTACGTTTTGTAATGATCCAAATTTATACGAATTGTCCTGACCTGCCTGATCCTGAAAGGTATTGGAGTTCATGGCATCAAATCTTAAATTGTGCTGCGCGGCAAGACTTTTTATGGCTTTGTAATCTTGCGGAATATCCCAGGGAATATGCAATGAGATCGCCCCTGAGGAATTGTTTAAAGCATGAAGCAAACCAACATCTTCGATTTTTTCTTCGATAGAACGTGGTTCCCCACCTCCTGCAAAACGTCCGAATCTTGTTCCTCCTGTTCCTAACGCCCAGGATGGAATTGCGATTTGAAAATCGATTAGTTTTTGAATAATAGATTCTGTATCACCAATTTCTGATACTGTAAAGGCAAATTTATTTTGATGTTTTTTTAATAAATCGTCGTTGTGAGATGCGATATTGTTTGATCCGATTAACATATTATTTTATCTTTTAATAGAGATTACAATATATAAATTATATAAATTGAACTCTGGTTTAACTTTACTCTTTTATGCTATTTGCGCATTTTTGCAGGGAGTTATGTCTAAAAAAATCTAACGTCCGAATGATATCGAACGTTAGACCACAAAAAACCACTTTTGCTTTAAACAAACTTAAAAACTTGAAACAATCTATCTGTAAAAACCCATTGATACTCCGCCGTCTACATTCAGGGCATTTCCTGTTGATTTGTCCAGTAAACCGCCAACGAATGCAAAACAAGCGTTTGCAATATCATCGGGCAATATAATTTCATTTAGTAAGGTACGTTTTGCATAATACGCCGGTAACTCGGCAACCGTAATACCGTATGCTTTTGCACGACCTTCTGCCCAGCCACCAGACCAAATATTAGAGTCTGAGATTACTGCATCAGGATTTACTGTATTTACACGAATTTTATCGGCGCCTAATTCAGCTGCCATGAGTCGTGTTAAATGCGCCTGAGCTGCTTTGGCCGAACCATATCCCGGATTATTTGGACCCGCAACAACTGCATTTTTAGAAACAATGTTTACAATGTCTCCGCCAAATCCTTGTTTGCGCATAACTTCGATTCCGGCTTTTGAAACAATAAATTGTCCTTTTACCAAAATATCATACAATCTGTCCCACTCTTCAAGGGTGTGTTCTGCAATAGATTTAGAAATACTAATTCCTGCATTGTTCACTATAATATCTGCACCTCCAAAAGCTAATGATGCTTCGTCTAATGCTTTTTCTGTACTTTTTTCGTCGGTTACATTTAGCAGTGTACTTGCCACGGTATCTTTACCAAACAAGTTAATAAACTCAGCTGTAGCCTGTTCTAAACGTTCTTCGTTGATGTCGTTGATGACCACACAAGCGCCTTCCTGAGCAAATTTTTTGGCAATTGCTTTGCCAATTCCCCCGGCAGAACCTGTAATTACAGCGACTCTTCCTGAAAGCGCTTTAGGTTTTGGCATACGTTGCAGTTTTGCTTCTTCAAGCAACCAATATTCGATATCAAAAGCTTCCTGATGTGGCAGCGAAGTATATTCTGAAACGGCTTCGGCGCCTTTCATTACATTTACTGCATTGATATAATATTCTGAAGCCAAACGAGCCATTGTTTTATCTTTGGCAAAGGTAAACATACCTACGCCAGGGTATAAAATCACCACGGGATTTGGGTCACGCATGGCCGGCGAATTCGACTTTTTGCAAGCATTGTAATAATCTTTGTACATCGCGCGGTAGCTTTCAAAAGCAGGTGTTAATTTTGCTTTGATCCCATCAACATCTGATAAATCTTCATTGGGTTCTAAAGTTAAAACCAAAGGACTGATTTTGGTACGCAAAAAGTGATCCGGACAAG
This sequence comes from Flavobacterium sp. SLB02, assembly GCF_009664855.1. Lineage (GTDB taxonomy): Bacteria > Bacteroidota > Bacteroidia > Flavobacteriales > Flavobacteriaceae > Flavobacterium. Next base: position 1,407,062 of record NZ_CP045928.1, on the reverse strand, counting down.
AAGTTCCAAGTGGCGCTAACTTTGCTAAATCATTAGAATTAATGAATTCCAAAACCCTTGCATCATCTGTATAATGTCCAATCATCTGACGCTCTGACGAACAGAAACCTCTTAAAATTGGTGCTACTTTTGCTGCTTTTCTTTTACGGTCAGCCTCAGGAAGGCTCTCTATTTTTTTACCTCCAAAAACAGGGCGTTTTTTTCCGTAGTTACTTTCTAAATATTCCGCACATTTCTCGATTACTTCGAGTGTGTTTACATAACTTTCGTAAGCTGTATCTCCCCAGGTAAACAAACCGTGAGAACCCAGCATGATACCACGCAGTTTTTTCCCTTTTTTGGTTGCTTCTTCCAGACAGCTTCTCAGTTGAAGCCCTAAGTCAAAACCGGGACGCTGCCATCCTACCCAGCCAATTTCGCCACCAAATAATTCCTGGGTAATTTTAGCTCCGTCTTTGGCCGCTGCGATTGCAATTGCCGCATCAGGATGCAGGTGATCAATATGTTTGAAAGGTAAAAAACCATGTAAAGGCGTATCTATAGAAGGTGCTTTTGAAGCTAAATCGAAAATACAGTGATTGAATAATTCGACCATTTCGTCTTCGAATTCTATTCCTCTGTATACATTTTCAAGATTGCGAAGACGATCCAGATAAAGTGCCGCACAACCCGATTTTGTCAATGTACCAATGTCTCCACCAGAACCTTTAATCCACATTACTTCAGAGGTTTCTCCGGTTAGCGGATCTTTATCGGTAATTTTTACCGAAGTGTTTCCTCCACCATAGTTTGTCAGTCTTAAATCGGCTCCTAATAAATTAGATCGATAAATGAAAAGCGCTACTTCATCTCCTGCCAATGCTGCTGCCTTAGCGTCATCCCAAAGATAGCTTACATGCTTAAAAGTCATATTATTTATATTTATATTCGACATTGTTGTTATGTTATGTTTGTATGTTTATAATGAATTTCCAATTCCGACCAATACAATTGACAGCATGATTAGTGCAATTCCCCAACCAAAGGTTCTAAGTGTTCTTTTAGAAACTCCCGACCATTCTTTAAGATAAAAGCCCCAGAAATTTGCTGTCAGGATAATGGTTGCCATGTGCAGGATCCATGAACTTGCTCCGTTTCCTAATTTACTTTCTCCCATTCCGTAAAAGAAAAATTGTAAAAACCACATCGTTCCGGCAATACCTGAAAAAAGGACGTTTCTGGCAATTGGTGTTTTGGTATTGGTGTAATCCGAGAAGGTTTTATTTTTGAAATTAAGGTACATACACCAGATAAAATTGGTGGTTAAACCTCCCCACATCAAAACGATATAGGTCACGTTGTTTTGAAATAACGCGTTACAGCCATAATTTACTGCGGTTTCGGCCATTGGTTTTCCGGCCTCGATTCCGTAATTAAAAAACGAGCTCAGAATTCCCGAGATAACGGCGATAATTAAACCTTTTACCAAACTAAAATCCTTGTCTTTGTCTTCGTGTCCTTTTGCAAAATCTTTTTCTTTTAAGATTCCGGCTTTTCCTGAAATAGCAATACCTATAAGGCAAACTAAAACCCCTGCCAGAACAAGGCGTCCGCCTGGGTTTGATAGCATATCGGTAAACGAAATTTTACCTTCTGTTGGATATAAATCATAATAGATAGAAGGAACCAAGGCGCCAAAAGCAGAGCAAAACCCAAGGATAATAGAGTTTCCCAGTGACATTCCTAAATAGCGAACTCCCAAGCCGTATGTTAATCCTCCAACTCCCCAAATGAGTCCCATCAAAAACGTGAAAGCTTTTATGGTTGGTGATGCTGTTGCAATGATATCTACAAAATTTGGAATCGTTAAGTAGGCGGCAATGGGCGGTACTATTAGCCAGGAGAAAAATCCTCCCACAATCCAGTAGCTTTCCCAAGCCCACTCTTTTACTTTTTTAAATGGCATATAAAAACTACCTGAAGAGAATCCTCCGATAGAATGAAAAATGATTCCTAATAATGATTCCATTAATAATTTCGTTTTTGGTTAATTTGATAGTTAAATTGGTTTTGTAAAATAATAGAATGTAAAAAAGAAAACTGTCCTGTACTATCCTTTATAGTTTTGTTATTTATGTTAAAACTGAAGATTATTACAAACAACTGCCCGATATTATTGGAAATATAAATTTAAAATTTCTATTTTAGCAATCGATTTCGTAATTATATTATCCTCAATTTGCCTTAAACAAACAAATCAGCAAAAACATACAACAACCCTTATTTAATTTGAAAGCTTTTGTGAGAAAAGTACCGGACTGAATTATTTTTATCATTTTAGGCTAAAGCTTTTTACACAAATTATAACTCAAAATTATATCGCAACTCATTGCTGCATAATTTACAAGACTTACAAAATGATTAAACTTATTAAAATAGATGAAGAGTCCAGGATTCCTAAGTACAAACAAATTGTAGACTCGATCCTGCAAAATATTGCCAACGGAAATTTAAAAATAAATCAAAAAATACCCTCTATAAATAGCTTTAGCGAAGAGTTTTATATGTCCAGAGATACTGTCGAAAAGGCCTATAATATTCTAAAAGAGCGAAAAATCATTTCTTCCATCAGAGGAAAAGGATATTATATTACCCGAACAAAACTGGAATCTAAAGTAAATATTCTCTTTGTACTGAATAAACTTAGTGCGTATAAAATGAAGACGTACAATTCTTTCATCAATACTATTGGAGCAAATGCGCACACTGATTTGCATATTTACCATTGCGACGAGACTTTGTTTTTGAACTTACTGGACAAGTTCGAAGGTGCTTATGATTATTATGTAATCACAACCCATTTTAAAACAGACGAATTAAAACACCTGAGTTTTACAGATGAAGTTGCCAAAGCAATCCAGAGAATTCCCGAAGAAAAACTGGTTTTAATGGATAATATTAAAATTGGAATGGAAGGCGAAATCATCAAAATATATCAGGATTTTGAAAATGATATTTACAATGCCTTAAAGGAAGGACTTGCCAAAATAACAAAATACGAAAAACTTATTCTGGTATATCCGGACAAAGCGGTTTATCCGTATCCGCGCAGAATATTACACGGGTTTAGAAAATTTTGTGTAGAACATGAAATCAATTTTGAAATTTTAAGCGAAGTCTATGACGATATGATTCTTAAAAAAGGAGATTTGTTTATCACCATTGAAGAATCGGATTTGGTGAATTTAATGAAACAAATTCGCGATGAAAAATTTACCCTCGGTAAGGATATTGGCGTGATTTCGTATAATGATACGCCTTTGAAAGAATTACTAGGAATAACGGTAATGTCTACGGATTTTAATGTAATGGGAGAAACTGTTGCCAGAATGATTCTGAATAAAGAAAAAGGACAGGTAAAAGTGCCTTTTAATTTTATTGATCGAAATTCTATTTAGTTTTTTTGCCGCTAAGGCACTAAGTCGCTAAGTTTTTATGATTTGAAATTATATAAATGAAAGCTCTCGATGAATCTGTTTTTTTTTGTTGAAAAAATTGGGAGACTTTTATTAGATGTAAGATTTATTAGAACAAAAAAATTGCGCAAAGTCTAGACTGAGACATTTGAGCCGCTTTTTATGAGGAACTCTTCGGGGAGCGGGGATGCTTAGGATTTAAAATAAAATTCATACCCCCTCATTGAAAGCAAAAATACTCCCATAATTATAAAGAATAGCCAATATTTTTTGACTTTACCAAACATTACTTGATTATTTGATAATCTCATTGTTAGACCAGCAATAATTAATCCTAGTGGAGCAATAAAACTATTAATTTCTTCAAAACTCATATTTTTTATCTCTTTTATCCGATTGCTATGAAAAAATTTACTATCGCTGCGATGATTAGTCCAATTATTATAAGCCAATGTTTAAAAGTTTCAGCATATGTAAAAGGTTTGGATTCATCATTCTCATTTCTTTCTTTTGCCCACCATTTATGCAGCTTAAAAAAACCAAATGATGTAATGCTAAATAAAATAGCATATAATAAATTGTAATTCATAAATTATTTTCTTAATTCGTTAATAGTACTTACTGCTTTATCACTTGCTATAGTTTTTGTCGTTTCTTTCCCTATTTTTGCTAGTTCTTTTACAAACGGTGTTGCAGATGGATTAGGACCAGGAATTAGTTGATTAATTCCAAGACCAACCATTTCTCCGACAACATATTTAGCCCCATCTTTTGCTGCTTCAGGATCTTCAGTGATAAATTTAATCCCTACTTCTAAGGCTTTACCAACACTAGACACTGCTCCTCCTAATCCAGCAACCGTTAAACCTGGAGCCGCTCCCTCGCCACCTACAGGAGCGATGACTATTGCGGCGACCGCCGCACTGGCGAGTCCTGCAGTAGTCATATTATTGCCCTTTTTTGAATCATTTTAGCTCCTGATAACAATTGCTCTTTATGGTCTTTGATAAATTCTTGCCCTTTGTTTAAACCTGTACTAACTGTACTAACTACTTTTGATGTCACTTGTTGAACTTGACTTACAACTGAATCATATTTTCCTTTCGCATAATTTCCAAAACCTGTAGTAAAATCGTGAGGAGCCAATTCTAATCCTTCAAGTTCTCTACCCATTCCCATTTTATTCTCTTGGAATGCGTAAGTTGAATTGTAAGCATATTCTTCTGCTAATGGGTCAATGGACATAAACCTGCCAAGTGCATAATCGTAATTTCTCCACTTGAAGCTGTCCCAATTCAGTGATAGTTCGTCCTGACGTTCTTGCCCCTGGTACTTATACTTATAAGGGTTTGTGACTATTTTTACAAGGTTTTACCTGTTAAATACAATTTTTTTAAGAACATGATTTTAAAGGATAAACTTACTGTTTTATTGCTCAAATCCAAAAATAAATCTTCAAAACAGCAGTAAAAATAACCAAACTTTTACTGAAGCAGATTGTCCTGCGGTTGAGTCTTTTCAGATGAGTTCTGAGTGTCAGATTCTTCCTTTCAATATGATTTGTTCCGAAACGTTTGATAGAATGCACTTTCTCATCAATCAGATACCTATAGTTTTTAAGTCTGTCCGTAAATATCTTCTTAGCGTCAAATAATTTGAGAGTTTCCAAAACACTATTCAGCGTTTTATTATTTCGTTTCCCAACATTAAAACTCACCACATTTTTAGAGTTCTTTTCCAGAGCATAAACCAACCATATATAATTTTTCTTGTGTCTGATATACGTGCACAGCTCATCAACTTCATAAGTTTTGCCTCTGCTGATAATTGGTTTAGTAATACTTCTGGCAATTGAAACAATTCTTTTCAATAATGTTGTGGCTGATATTTTTAATATTCTTGCTGTGCTTCTTATTCCTAATCCTTCTTTTGTGAACAACACTATCTCCTGATTGATATTCCTTTTGTAAGCATTATATCTATAGACAATCTGCTGTCTTTTTTGACAAACACAACATTTATAACGCTGATTTCCGTTAGATTGAAATCCATTTTTTATGCATTTACCATTGCAAAAATTACATTTTATTTTCATGACCTAATTTGAAACACTAAGGTAAGGCAAAAGCATTTTAAGCCTTATTAAAAGATAAAAAACGAAAGAGACGACCTATTGGTCGTCTCTTTCTCTATTCAATAATTAAAATTTTATATTCTTTTTCAGGTAGTTACGTGGTTACATTATAAAAACACCTAATCTGCAACACTACCCGATATCTGCAAAAACAGAATAGACATTTTGATTTGTATGATTATTTTGACATCTATTAAAATTTACATCTAAAACAATACCTGTTTCACAATCTGCCATTAAAACAGTAAATTCATTTTCTTGTAAAGCTGGAAATTTCATAATTATATATTTTTAGCTTTCTAATTTCTCCCTACTCACAATAGCATTGATAGTACCTTCTTCTAAAAATTTCGATTTTAATTTGACTTTAAGAAATATTCTATTTTATTGAATTAAAGCAAAATTCTCGCTATTATAGATTATTTTAACTATACACTCTTTTATTCTAAAATTCCGCCACTTAATTTTTTCGCTTCTTGTAAAAGAGAATTTCCTAATGTGACATTTTTAGGAACATACTTGCCTTGTAAATAATATTTCCCAAGAATATATTTTGCGTTCGGGTTTTCTTTATTAGAAGCTTTCTCTAAATAATGTAAAGCCATCTGTCTGGTTTCTTCATCTAAGAAATCAATTTGAGGTAAATCTGTAGATGAATTTTCTTTATTTAGTCCGGTTAATCCCATAAAAACATTTAATGATGCTTCTGAGTAATCCCATTTATTTGAGACTATTATAGAATATATTAATGAATTTTGATAAGAGCCAACTTTTATTATACTATCGTAAAGCTCTTTATCAAATTTATTGATTAACCTTTCTTTAATTTTTGGAATTAAATTATTTTTACTTTCTATATCAGCTAAGTGAGTGTCATTGAATTCAGCAACATACTTTTTTTCATAATCTTTAACCGCTGAATTAGAAACGTAATCTGTATAATATTTCAATGCTATTACTAAAATTATTAGACCTAGAGCAATACTTAAAAGCAATTTTCTTTTCATATATTTTTTATTAATCTTACTTTTTTGTTGTTCAATATACCTTTCTAAACATAAGAACTTCACAAAGAGTAACTACACTTTTATTAAATATCAATTTTGAAAAATACCCCTAGTAAAATAGACAAAACATAATAAAAAACTAAGAGAAGTAACACTAATGAAGCTATTTTTTCTTTGCTTATTTTATAGTTAAAACGTTTAAATAGATATACTAAAATAAAATATATGACTACTAAAATTATTAACTCAATTAAAAATGGCAGATAATTTTCTTTAATTAATTCCATATATATTATTTATCAAAATGTTAAGATGTAAATTCATACAAATATACATCTTGAAAAATAAATTCAAATTCCTCCAGAGCTTTTTCTTAAATGTTATCAAATCTCCTAACTCAACCAATCACTAACCAACTTTCTATAAGTTTCCCCGATAGGAAGGTATTCCCCGCTGGTTAATTGTATTTGATTCCCTTCGATAATTTTTATTTTATTTTTTGGAATAATATACGAACGATGAATGCGTACAAATTGATTGATGGGAAGTTTCTCCAGTATGTCTTTCATGTTTTCTAAAACCATCACTTTTTCGCCTTTTGTATGAATTCGGATATAGTCTTTTAGTCCTTCGATATAAAGAATATTTTCTGTTGCAATTTTGTGATGTTTTCTGTCGGCTTTTACAAATAGAAAATCTTCGGTTTGATGATTTTGAAAAGTTTCCTGCCAACGGATAAATTTCTCAACGCTTTGATAAAAACGGTTAAAAACAATTGGTTTGAGTAAATAGTCAATCACATGAAACTGAAAAACATCTAAAGCATAATCGGGATAAGCCGATGCAATGACGAAATTATGTTTTTGATTGAACATCTGCATTAACTCAATACCGGTTAATTGCGGCATTTGAATGTCAATAAAAACCAAATCAACGGCTTCGGTATTTAAGATTTCTATTGCTTTAAAAACATCTGAATCTGCGTATAAAACATTCAGTCTTGGCACTTTTGAAGCATAATCTGCCATTAGTTTTACAGCAAATGGTTCATCATCTAATATGATACAATTTATTTTTTTCATTTTAAATCTATTTCGAGTTCAGCCCTAAACTGGTTATTGTGATTGGTTAATTTTATTTGATGTTTTTGTGGATAGTGAATTTCTAATCTTTTTTTTAAATTGTCCAGTCCAATGCCTCCCAGTTTATCTTTCTTTTGTAAAGCAATGTCATTTATGACTTTAAAATTAAGTTTTTTATCTTCTAATTTTAAATCAATTACAATGGGTTTTACATTAGAGGTTACACCATGTTTTAAAGCATTTTCGACTAATGGCGATAAAATATAAGGCGGAATTTCTTCGGAAATATTTTCTGTTTCCACTTTAAAATCAATACAAGTACTTTCTTGATGTCTTAATTGTTCAAGCTCGATATAGGCTTTTATATAATCGATTTCATCTGTTAGTTTAATCTTTTCTTTTTGAGATTCGTAAGTGGTGAAACGCATGATCTGACTTAACTTTTCAATTGCTGTCAAAGATTTATCCGACTGAAAATAAACCATCGAATAGATGTTATTTAATGTATTGAAAATAAAATGCGGGTTAATCTGTGCTTTGAGGAATTTGATTTCGGTATTCTTATTTTCTTCCAGAATAATCTGATTGTATTCAAGCAAACGAATAAAATAAATTACAAACCAAAGCAGCGAACTCAAAATAATAGACATGCTGCTGTAATGCAGATTATCCTCCATATAGCCAAAGAAAGTTGGATTTACGTAATTTATTTTATTAAATAGGATTTTGGTTATTACTTGCTCAAATAGCCATCTTAAAAAAGTAAAAAAGAAATAAGAGACTAATACTCCGGCAAAAAAACGTTTCCATTGAAAGGATTTGAAAACCAGTTTCATCACAACAAAATAATGAAAGTAAAAGGTCATTACAAATACGATCATATAAGTAGAGAGAAATAAATCCGGCATATAATTTTTGGCTAAAACGAGATTTTTGACAAATGTAAAATACCCCATCAAAAGCCAGTATATAATATGAATGAGTACTTCTACCCTTTTTGATAATGTTCCTTTATACATGTTTTTGTAATTTTTTTCAAAGATATACATTCATAAAAAAGTGTAAAGACGGGTTTGTAGATTAATAGAGGGGGTTTGTCGATAAAAGTAGTTTTCGGCGTTTTTTCAGCACAGTTTTGCACTGTAATTAAATCAAAAACCATGAAAAAAATTAGCCTTTTACTACTTGTCTTTTTATATCAAACCTATTGCTTTGCTCAGCAATACGAACTTAAAGGAAAAGTTAATAGTCAAAACAAACAAGCTGTTGAATTTGTAATCAGCAGTTTACTGGACAATCAGAAAAAATTAATCGCACAGGCAACAACGGATAGTTTGGGAAGTTTTTCTATAAAAGCCGAAAAAGGAAATTATCGTTTGATACTCGAACAATTTGGCACGGAATATCTCAACAAAGAAATTACAATGAACCAAAACATGGATCTTGGAATAATCGAAATTAAACAATCAGTACAACTTGAAGGTGTAACTTTAAAAACAAGAAAAAAACTCATTGAACAAAAGGTGGACCGACTTGTTTTTAATGTCGAGAATTCGGTAACGGCAACCGGCGGAACGGCTTTGGATGCTCTAAAAGCTACGCCAACTGTAAGGGTTCAGAATGAGATTATTTCGGTTGTGGGCAAAGGAGAAATTCTTGTTATGATTGATGATCATTTGCAAAGAATGCCACAGGAGGATCTGGCTGCATTTCTGAAATCAATTCCGTCAGATAATATCAAAAGTATCGAAGTGATTACAACTCCTCCTGCAAAGTATGACGCAGAGGGTAACAGCGGACTCATTAATATTAAATTAAAAACGGCAAAAGCAAATTCCTGGAATGCCAATATTGGAACTTCTTACACGCAAAAAACATACGCAGGAGGAAACGTAAACGGATTATTTACTTATAATCATGATAATCTTTCTGTGCAAACTTCTGTTAGTAAAGGAAAACAGACATTATTAACCACTTCTCAGAGCAATATTTTTTATAAAGATGAAACCTGGAAACAAGAAGTAAAAAGCAAATCGATTGCCGATGTATTGAGTGTAGGTTTAGGCTTTGATTATAAACTAACGAGTAAATGGAGTACCGGTGTTAAATACCTGGGAAGTTTTACAGATAAAACGGCATCCAATAACCCGTTTACCACCCGATACAATAACGAAAAAGGAATGATCGATTCTTATATTGCTTCGAATGTTAATGCCGAAAATAATCCAAAAATGAATGCTGTTAATTTTCATAATACTTTCGTACTAGACACTTTAGGAAAAAACATTGCTGTCGATTTGGATTATTTTGATTACAAAAAAAATGATTATCGTTTCTTTTCAGGAAATGAATTAGACGCTAATAAAAATACTATTCCGAAGAGTTTCTTTTCTTCTACCAATTCTAACATGAATACCATCAAAAATTACTCGGCCAATATTGATGTTACGCTACCTTATGAATGGGCTAACATCACTTTTGGAGCAAAAGCTTTTCATAATAATACCCATAATAATCTGGTTGTATACGACAACGAAACAGGAAGCCCGGTTTTCAATATCAATCAGTCGAATGTTTTTAATTATAAAGAATACAATCAGGCGTTGTATTTTTCGGCAAGTAAAAAAATAAATGCCAAATGGGAAACACAAATTGGTTTACGAGCTGAAGCGACACAAACCAAAGGTTATTCTGAAAATCTGGATCAGACCAATACCAATAATTACATGAAGTTATTTCCAACGGCTTATGTAACTTATGTTCCTAACGAAAACAATTCTTTTTCATTAAATTACAGCCGAAGAATACGCCGACCTGATTTTGACTATCTAAATCCTTTTGTAATTAGAACTAGTCCTTATTATTATTCTCAAGGAAATCCGTATTTGAAACCTTCACTGATTGATAATTTCGAATTTTCATTTATCCGAAATCAAAAATGGGTGAACTCTGTTTATTTTTCTCAGGTTTCAGATTTCGGACAGGAATTATCTATCATCGATCCCGATACAAACGTTACCAGAAGTACGCCTATAAATTATGCTAATACGTATCAAATTGGACTTTCCACTTCATATAATTTCAATAAATGGTCGTGGTGGAATAGTTTTACGGGATTTAATCTTAACTATCAAAATGTAAAATCAAAAACAGATTTCATCGCGTCTATTGATGGATATAACGGATACATTTACAGTAATAATGATTTTACAATCAACCAAAACAAAACCTTATTTATTGGGCTGAATTATGGCCTGCAGCTTGCGGGGCGTTATCAAATTTTTAATATCTCAACTTTGAACATTTTAGATATCTCAGTTAAACTATTGACTGTAAAGAAAAACCTGTCCATTACAATTCTTGGCGAAGATTTACTAAACGCCCAAAAACCATTAATTAGCTATAGTTCTAACGGAATTAAAACTAACGTAAAAAGTTATAGTGATACAAGAGGTTTCAGAATTTCGCTGAGTTATAAATTTGGTAACCAAAGCATGAAATCTAAAGAAAGAAACTTTGGAAATGATGAGCAAAGAAATAGAATAAACTAACATATACGACAAAAAAAAGAGACGCAAAGCTATGTTGTAAACACTAGGCTTTGCGACTCTTTTTTTGTATTTATTTCTTCTAAAAACAAATGCATTTGCTTTTACAAATACTTTTTATTTTTTAAAGGGCTTTTTTCGTTATGAAGTAAATCATCTGCAATCTGAATCATTCCGCTGTTGTTTGGTCCTCCCCAAAGTGCTCTTCCAAAAATGTAACTAATGGTGTATTCCTGCCATGTGCTACAATATTTTTTTAGATTTGTAAATGATTTTCTTAGATACTCTTTCATTTCTGATTCTGAAAGATAACCCGCCTCATAACAGCAACGTGATAAAAATGCTCCCCTTCCATAATTCCAGGCAGCATCTTTTATTCTTTTTATTTGGGCAAAATCTTCAATGACATTTTCTTCTATAAGCTCAGGTACGACATTATTTAGATTTCGATAAATATCTAAGTAGCCTCTAAAAATTTCCTCTTCAGCAGGAAGATTTGATTTTAAGATCGTAACGTAATTGCTTTTATTTTCGAAAGCATCATAAACGAAATTTATGTATTTATCCTCGTTTCTATTTTGCAAATCCAAAAGTATTTCGATTGCAGTTTCTTTATCAAAAACGCTCCAATACTCTTCTAAAAGCTTTTTTATTGTGGCTTTACTGAGTCCGGTTTCATACGAATTCAGATAGGCAGATTGTTGTTCTGCATACATCGAACTTACTAATAAATAGTCTAATTGCTGACCAACTACTACATTTTTATCGTTTAATCGAATGCTTTTAAATGCATTGAAAATTTTTGAAAATACGCTCATTTGCTATTATGCTACTTGTAGATTTGGAAACTTATTTTGCAATACTTTTACAAAGTTCTCTCCTACTACCTGATATTTTGCTCTTGTTAGTAATTGTTTGTTCAAGTTTAAAATATCTGTTGGATCCGGTACATAGTGTAATCTGTCGTGAATTTCAAGTGCCAAAGGATTACCATCTATATTAAATGTAATAATATGTGTTTTTGGTAAATACTCCTCAGATGATTTGGAGTACAATCCTAATTGTGATTTTAAAATACCACCATATTCGAGTTGCGCCTCTTCGATACGGAAATTATCAAACACAACGTGCTCGTCTAATTCTCCAACAGCATCAGTGCTAAAAAAATGCAAATCATTACCGCTCAAAACCCAGAAACATTCGGTTTCGACACGTTGAAGCTTTACACCTACAGCAGAAAGGGCAACATTTTTAATTCCGTCAGTTACAACTTCCTGAACTTTATTGGCCTTGGTCTGAGGAACAGATCCAGAGGTGTACGCATCTATTGATTTTCCTTTCATCCATTGTTTTAATTGCGAAAAATCTTGTTTTAAAACTTCTTCTTTATGAAGATCGTATTTGGTTCTTTCAAGATCTAAGTCAATTTCTGTTTTTGCGGCTGCATGTTTTTTATTCATGATTACCATAAAAATGATACCGGCAATTACTAATACAACGGGAATTAAAAAAAGTGGATTCATAATCTAATTATTTATTAAAGGTTAATTGGTTTCACGTCTTTCTTTTTGTCTTTTCCAAAAAGCCCATACAGAATTAAACATACCAGTAAAAACAGAATTATTTTTCCGCCATATTGCGTATAAAATCCTAATTTCAGTAATTGATCTTTGTCTAATTTATTGGTACTGATTATTTTTTCAAGCTCTTTGTTCGAGAGTTCGTAGTATCTGTCAGAATCCGCTTTTGCTAATACCAGCTTCGGCTCCTGGGTGATCCAAACCGGTATCCATGCGATACTATATTGCTGATGTAATCGGGCAAGATCCAAATGTGTATTTGATTCTTCTTTTGAGAGGTATTCGTCTGTATTGGGTAAATCTGAAACAATCTCTAATTTGTCAATTTTACCAATTGGTATTCTTGCTTTAGCTAAAGTCAAATTGTAAGAGCAGAAAGTAATAATCGTTGTTAAGAAAAGTTTCTTGATGTAGGTCATAATTTTATCGCCTCAGTTTAATTTTGGTTTATTTTGGATTACTATTTAATGGATAACACAAAAAAAGTGATGTGTTAATACACCCAAAAAAGCCATTTACTGAAAGCTTCTTTAACAATTTTGTTCAAATATATTTAATTTTTCTTACAACAGACAATAAAAAAATTAGATTTTGCATTTTAATAAAACACAAAATCTAATTTCCAAAATATTTATACTGATGTGCTTTAAATGTTAAAATTATCGTTTAAAAAAATGAATAACATTAAAAATCACGTTTTAATTATCTTTAAATTTAACCAGTACAATATTGGGTTTTGGCGCAGTTTTCATGCCCGCTCCCATATAAAAACTAGTATGTGGCGGCTGATTGTATCCCACATTTTGCCATGCAACACTTAGTCTGTATTGCGGATCGTGCATGAGTGTATATTGCCTTATTTCAGTTGGAATTGTAGTGGAATAAATCCTTAATTGGGTATTATCTTCAGATCTCAGGATTAGTTCTTCGCGCCAGTCTCCCAGAATATCTGCAGAAAGCGCCGGTGTTGATTTTGTGCCATTATTTGATACGGCTCCACTTGCGGTAAATAATCTCCCTGCATTGTATTTATCAATGTAATTAGAATTTAAAAGTTCTCTTGAAGTATCTGCGTCCCAATAAATTAAAAAATTGATAGAACCTGGCGCTTTTCCTATTTCGTTTCCTTTCATATCATGCAAATAAGGAGAGCCTGACCACCAGCATTGTACGCCTTTTCGGGTTGGATCGATATTATCAGCAACTCCGCGACCTACATCTTCGTTGATAGAACTGGTAAACAAAACTTTGCCGTCAGCGGCAGAAAACAATGTTACACCCGGGCCTGTAGTTCCATTTTCTATTTCATGAATTCCAAAAACTTCTAAGCCAGGAACATCAAGATCAAGATCTGAAACATGCAGAGCATCTCCATGTCTAAAACCTGTGGTATACAAACCTTTTCCGTCATCATCCACGCACATTGAGCCGTAGATGATTTCGTCTTTTCCGTCGTTATCCACATCCGCAACCGTTAGACCATGATTTCCCATTCCCGAATATGGATTCTCGGCATCTTTACTATCAAAAACCCATCTCGAGGTCAGTTTCTTATCTTTAAAATCCCAGGCTGCCAAAACGGTTCTTCCGTAATAACCACGGCACATTACCACACTTGGATGAACACCATCCAAATAAGCAATACAAGCCGTAAAACGATCAATTCTGTTTCCTTTAGTATCATTTCCTCCGCTGCCGCCATGTCCGCCCCAACCGGCAAGATCACCGCGCTCGGGAATATAATCTGTAGTAGTAATTAGTTTTCCTGTTCTTCCCTCAAAAACCGAAAGGTATTCAGGACCTTTTAGAATTTTTCCTAAAATAGGAGAATTCGGGTCTCTCTCCACCCAGTCTTTTGAAGCATCACCCACAACATTATTCTCACTGTCTGTTGTACCATCGGCTGTTTTACAGACAAATTCCGATATGCCGTCACCGTCTAAATCGTACACCATAAATTGTGTATAATGAGCCCCTTCGCGAATGTTTTTTCCTAAGTTTATTTGCCATAAAAATTTACCATCTAAAGTGTAAGCCTGGAATATAGGCGGATCAGTAATTCCCGTATGTGAGTTATCATGCGCCTTTCCAGTCATGTGTACAATCAGATCGTATCTTCCGTCTCCGTCTAAATCGCCAACCGAAAGATCATTGGGTATATATCCTTCAACTGGTTTTAATTTTATTGATAAATAGTCTTTGTCGGGACTTTGGGCGGGAATGGTAAAACTTCCTTTTGCATCGGTTTCTTTCCCTTTAAGAACTGTTTTTACAAACCAGGTATTTTCCTGCTGACTACTGGCTTTGGTGTCTACAAAATTGGTTGCGCCCAAAATGGGTTTTTCGTTTAATTTGATGGCTTTCTTAGTACCACTTTTTCGGTATAAATTAAAAGCCAAATTATCTGAGTCTGTTCCTAAAACCCGCCATCCAATAAAAAAATGACCTTTGTCTTTTATTGCAATTACACCACGATCTAAATCTTCCATTTGCCTTTGAGCGAATGAAACTAAGCTTGATAAAAGAAATAATAGTAAAATTTTATGCTTCATGATTGGTGTTTTTTATACTTAGTTATTGGCCACTGATTGAACGGGTTTTAGCTGGTTTTCACGGATTTTTTTTATTTGTCGCAAAGTTTTTAAAATCAAATTTGTCATTTCATACAAACTAGACGAAAATATTGTTATGAAAACGAATGCCCTAGCCCAGATAGAAGTGGAAATCCTTTTGTGGCGGGTTTCGCCACAAAGGATTGCAACGGATAGCGGGATTAGCTCCTGAAAAAAAATATTTTTATCATAGAAATCGAAATGCCAAATTAAACCATAATAAAAACTTAGCAACTCAGAGTCTTAGCAACTTAGTAACTCTAAAAAAATTAAAACATCTTTTTAAATCCTTCACTTTGTATTTTCCAGGTTCCGTCTTTTGGAAAACCCGGATTTTGTTCTGTGCTTCCGTCCCAACCGGCGCACATCATGGCCACAGCGGTTAACAATCCTCCGTTTCCGGGAAGGTAAAGCGTTAATCTTTCTGCCTGATAATTGTGTCCGTTTTTTAAATACGTATTTGTCGTTACATTCATAAACAAGGCATCAACTGCTTTTTCGGGCATTTGCAAACGTGCTGCCGACATGGCTGTCATTGGAAAATCCCATCCCCAGGTTTTATCCCATGTCCATGTTTTCCAAACCAGATCAAAAGTATTTTTCATGATTTTTTTATCTAAAAGCGACGTTTCTGGCAGCATCCCAAAAGTTCCTAATACCGATGGATGATCGGTTTTGAATTCCGGATTGGTATAGGAATCTTTGGCGCTTTCTGTTGCCAGATATACCTGATCTGCAACTGGTAAGGGAGATAATTTAGCCAAAACATTTTCCCATTTTTCAGGTACTGGTTGGTTTAGTTTTTTCTTCCAGGCAATAGCTGTTTTCAAAGCCCAGTTCCAATAGGCTAATTCATAAGTTGGGTTGAAAGTTTCCATTGCTTTAAAACGTTCCTGAGCCGGAATAACACCTGGTCCTAAAACATAACGATCTGTTTTACTGTCGTAGTTGGCAAACGAAGCCATGAAATCAGCCGTTGCAAAAACACGTTCGCTATATAAATTTAAAGTTGCTCTGGTGGGTTTGGCGCGGTAAATCAATTCAGCATAAGTGATAAAATGAGGCTGCTGCCAAATCAAAAATGAGCCTACAGAAGAAGGACTTTCGTTCCCATCAGCATCTACCATTTTTTGCCATCTGGCGCCTTCGAAACCTTGTCTTTTGGCAATGTTTTTGGCTTTATCAAAAACTTTCTGGTACCACGGCAAACTTTTCTCTAACAATTCTGGTCGGTTCCATAGTGCAAAGTGAACACCATGCCACCAATGCATCTCTAAATGCGGTTTTCCGTACCAACTGTTGTAAGTTAAACCCGTTTCCTGAGGCGGCACTTTTCCTGTACATTGTACTTTGGTCAAATATTGCGAAAGGATTACTCTTCGTTCCAATTCTTTGGCACGCGGATCTGTACTGCCTGAAAAATCTACAGCAGCGCCACTTTTCCAGAATTGCTCCCAACCTTTTATACTGCTGTTTTGAATCTCTGCGAAAGAAGAATTGGATATTTTTTTATTGGCTAAAGCAAAAAGACAGCTTAATTCTAAAGTATTGGTATTAGATGCTTCGAGCACAAAATAATGATCAGCAGTTTTTTTAATCTGTGCATTTCCTTTCCAGTTCAAATTCACATTATAAGAGATGCTATCCATTACATGGGTTACAACGGCTTCTGTTTTCGATTTTTCTACAAGATTACTTTTATAATCCTGCTTGCCTTCATATTTTGTTCCCATATCTGCCCAATCTCCTGTTGGAAACGGAATTCTCAGACTAATTTTCAAACGTTTTTGCTGTAATAAATCTGATTTTACTTTTACGCCAATGGCATCTTTTTGCTGATGCGAGGCCGTTAGAACGGTAACCGGAATACCTTCTACTTCAAAATAACTTTCGATTTCTCCTGTCCATAAATTCAGTTTTTGGACAATCGATTTAATGTCTTCGGGTTTTGCTGGACTTCCATCTTTCTTGGTAATCTCAAAACCTAAATTTCCCAATTGCAATAAATGCGGATTCTGACGAAACCAATTCACCGCTTCAACTTTTCTGGCTGGTTCTTTGATCTGAACCGTATATGAAATATCTCTGCCATACTGCTTGTAATCTCTCAGGGTTTCTGAGAATTTATAATTATTGGTGTTTTTATAACTGTCCCAACCCCATTCTGATTGTGTTCCTAAAGGGATTCCGTTTTGATATTTTTTAGGAAAAGTCTGCAAACCGGTAGCATCAACGGTAAAAGCAAAAGCACCGTTACCAACTGTGAGCGAAGCCAAAGTATCGATAGCTGTAATTTGTACATTATGTCTTGTTACCAATGCTTTCCGATCAATTTTTTGTTGGGCCGATAATGAAATCGAGATTAATGATATAATTATTAATAGATGTTTTTTCATATGGTTAAATAGTTTATGATGGTTTCAGGTTTCAGGTTTAATGCTCTAACTTTGTCAAAGTTTACATTTCTCATTATCTAATTGACTCATTCTCTAATTAGCGTCACACTCATCAAACCAATCACCACATCATTGGCAATAGTCTTTAAAGTCAAGCTTTTTAATGTCTTATTTTTATCTAATGGTAAATCTAAAATCGTTCCTGCCCCACCATCGACTCCATAACTTGTGAATCCTTTTATGCTTTTAAAATCTTTGAAATCTCTGGAAATTTCTCCTGTTTTAAAATAAACTCTTGGTGGTTTTGGCGCGCCAGTTGTAAAGGCTAAACCATCAATGAAATAATCCTGTTCGATTGGCCACCAGTTTTCAGGATTTTTTAAAGGCAGGATTTCCGAAGTTCCATCAGTATAATTAATGGTTATTTCTCCGTTTGTGATTCGGCTTTGCATTGGGTTTGTCGTTCCGGCCAGCATGAAAAACGCATGTGACGCTTTTCCGTTTAGCGGAATATTGATACTCTGAGGAAAATTATCCCACATGGAGGTGAAGATGATATTTTTTTGATTTTCATCAGAAGGCGTTTGAAACGGAATTCCGTTTGGCGTTGTAATCTGTCCATTTGCTTTTGCTTTTTCACGTAAACCTTTATCATCTATTTTTACCGAAATATTGGGATAACACCAATTTCCAATTCCTTGTTTTGGCAACTGTAAAGTAACTGTTTGTGGTCTTGGCGATAGATATTCATAATTGAAAATATCGACCACTTTTGAATTGAAAAATGAAGTAAGCGGAATTGTTTCTACACCTGCTGATCTATCCAGCGGCAGATCCCAGTTTGTACTCTCTTTATTGAATTTATTTTCTTCTTTTACATTTACATGAATGGGTTTCCACCAAGATAATTCACCTTGCTTCAATTCTACAAAAAAGAGTTTCTTACCTGCCGAATTCACTTTTGCCCTGAGCGAATTTTCCGTTTTCGAAATTTCACTTAAAACCAGTTGCGGATCGTATATGGATACAATTTTAGCATGAGAAGTCTTCAAATCTAATATTTCATTGACAGCATAATTTTCTTTTGGCTGAACATCTTCTATTCTATTTCCTTTCCATTTAATGGTAATATCATAAACGGTATTATACGGAATTTCTATACTGATTTTAGGATCTCCTATGTTTTCGGGAACCGATTTCCAGGAAACTAATTTTCCATTAACGGTAATACTTTCAACAGTTTCATAAGACGAATTCAAAACCAGATTTAAATTCATTTTAGTCGAAAAATGGTTTTTGATCTGGTATTTTTCCTGCTTATTTTCTCTTTTAAAATCAATTGAAATATCCGGAATTGCTAAAGAAGCCCGATTCCATTTTTTAGGAAATCCGGGTTTGATGGTTAAAACCTCAGCCAAAGCATCGGGCTGAATCCCGAAAAGTCCTTCAACTAGCGTTCTTGAGGCCATACCAATTGGGTCCGCAAAATCGCGATACAATTCCCCACGCATGGCATCCTGATATAAAAGCTGCTCGAATCCACCCGGTGAAGCGCCTAAATACATGCTCTCGACCAGAGCGCTTTCCCACATTGTAAAGGCTTTTTCTGATTGTCCACCTTGCCAAAACGCCAAAGAAGTATGCAATTGTTCGGCCAGTGCCACATTATTAGTTGACCATGTATAAGGCTGCCAATTGGTAGTACTAATGACATATAGGTCTTTTTTATCCAATCCTTCCGCCGAAATCGGAATGTGCGGAATCTGATTGTTGACATAATCCAGCATTTGATAACTCTCAAATGGATTCGATAATTCTGAATCGATCGTGTGGTAAATACTCCAGATTCCCGGCGTATCGTGCAATAATCTGTTTCCTAAAGCATCTTTATATTCGGCAAAAATTCCTTTATTGGCCACCCAAAGCTGGCTATTAGTAGCTTTTAAAATTTTATCTGCTTCTTTGGTAAACGGGTTTTCATCTTGTTGAATTTTCTTCGCAATTTGCGCCACTGTTTTATTGGCATAATAATTATAAGCCGAAGAATGAATGACTCCACCTCCGCTGTATTGCAAAGCATCACTGGCCCAAATTGAGGCGTATGCATCGTATAATCCGTCTGAATCAGGATCAAAATTTCTTTTTTCCCAGTTTAAATGTCTTTGAATGGTTGGCCACATTTCTTTTATGAATGCTGTATCACCCGTCCATTTAAAGTGTCTGAGCATTTGATCTATAAAAACCAAATTCATATCATAATGATGCGCCACGTTATTCTTGTTTGGACTTCGGCTAATATACCCGCTGCTAAACATCGATGTTCCTATTTCTTCTTTTTGGCGGGCTAAATTTCGTTCTTCATCTAATACAATCGGGCCACTATCAGGACTTGTTACCTGAGAATTGCTATAACTGGTAAAATGTGTTTTTGCCCTGTCATGCCAGCCTAAAGGATCAGCTGTATAAGCGCCTCGCCAGGCATTTAGATACATTCTCCAGGCAATGGCACCATGAAGATAAGCTGGACTTTCCCAAATTGCGTCGGCAGCGATGGCAAGCGCAGCTCCTAAAGTATTGATATAAGGATCCGGAGTTGAAACCTTCACTCTATTGGCCAAAAGCTGTGTTTGCTGAACTGACTTTTGGTAAAGTTGTGCTATATTTTTCTGATTGTAATTTGTTTTAGAATCTTCTGCCAAAAACAGCCAATAATCCCCTTTCTCACTAATTGATTTTATTTTTCCTGTAATGAGACTCAGTGATTCTGGATTTGAATTATAAAGTTCTAATGGGGTTTTCTGAGACTTTGCATTGGCTAAATGTGTTACAGATTCCGGGAAAAATCCGGTAAGGTTTTTATTGTTTTCTGTTTTTTGTTTATTGCTTTCAGAGCCATATTCTAATAGAAATGATTGCTTTTTGATCGTGTATTTATTATTGACACAATAATCAGGCTGCAGATAAAAAACCGATTCGGGATCAGCACCAATATCCCCGTCCCGGCTAAACTTTTTTCCAGTTGCTCCGCCAAAAGCCCAAATTAAGCTGATGTTTTTAGATACATTTTTACCGTATACTTTCACGATAAAGCCTTCACTTTCTTTTAAGGCGGCCACATCTACAAATAGTTTTCCGTCTGCTAAAATCGGGTCTTCAATAGTATAATGCATCGTGCCCAAAACATATCGTGTATCAATTTTTGAAGTTTCAGTAATCCATTTGCTTTCATTTCCCTTTACCAGACCTAATTTAAAATTTCCTCCCATACCCGGCATATACATGGCAAACTCAGGCAAATCGCCAGTTTCTACCCTAAATCCTGTATTAGAGCCGTACAACGCTCTGTTGAATTTTCGGGTGCCATTTTTTAAAACAAAACTATTTCCCTGCGGCACATAATGTATTTTGCGTGGTGTTTTATTCTCTTGTGCAAAAATCATCATTGAACACATTAAAAATAAAGCTGTCAGGATTTGAATAGATTGTTTTTTAATTTCCATAGCGTTGTAAAAAATGAATTATCCTTAAATTCGGATAATAAAATTAATAGGTTCTAATTTTATTAATTCGGTAATGCCGATGCAATTTCTTTGTTTTTTAGTGGTATAGTATCCTGTACCTACCTGATTTTGCAATATAATAATTTAGAATACTCTTGTTTTTTTAACATCATAGTACAGGATACTTTATAAAAATAGAACTACTAGTTTTGAAATATCATCAAATTAACTATGCTATAAAAAAGTTTCAGGTTTCAGGTTTCCTGATAATGGCTTTTGCTTCGCTCTGCATGAAAATGTAAATGACTTTTACCACAAAGAGCGCTAAGGTCTAGGCAATCCCGAAGATTCGGGACATAAGGTTTTATTTTTCGCTTTGCTTTGAGCTCGCTAAGGGATTGCGAAAAAAGTACGCAGATGAAACGAGTCGATTGAAATTAAAAACTTCATTGACAGCGAAGGTTGGAGACTGGTTTACTTTTTTGAGTTTAGATTATTAAAATGTGCTAACTATTACTTTAAACAAAATACCTATTTCATGAAATCAATTAAACTATTAGCCCTGTTATCTCTGGCTTTCCTTTTTTTCAATTTCACACTAAAACAAGAAAATAAACCAACTGTTTTTATGGTTGGCGATTCGACTGTAAAAAATGGTAAAGGCGATGGTTCCGGCGGACTTTGGGGATGGGGCGATTATATTGGGCAATTTTTAGATACCACAAAACTCAATATCGAAAATCATGCTTTGGGCGGTACAAGCAGCCGAACTTTTCAGGATAAAGGTTTGTGGATTGCGGTTTTAAATAAACTCAAAAAAGGAGATTACGTCCTGATTCAGTTTGGGCATAATGATGATGGGCCTTTAAATGATAGTCTTCGCGCCCGAGGAACGATCAAAGGAATCGGAAACCAAACTCAGGAAATTGATAATATCCTGACTAAAAAACATGAAATTGTTCACAGCTACGGCTGGTACATTCAAAAGGTGATTCGTGAGGCGAAATCAAAAGGGGCGATTCCGATTGTTTGCTCTCCGATTCCGAGAAACGACTGGAAAGAAGGGAAAGTGCCGCGCAACAATAAATCATACGGTTTATGGGCCAAACAAATTGCTGAGAAAGAGAAAGTAACTTTTATCGATTTGAATGATAAAATGGCTCTGGAAATGGAAAAAGTGGGCGAACAAAAAGTGACGGGAACTTACTTTTATAAAAAAGACCATACGCATACCTCAGCAAAAGGTGCGGTGCTTTCTGCTTCGGTAATTATTGATCAATTAAAAGAAAGCAAAAACTCTTTGAAAAATTATATTTTAAAAGACCCAAAAATTGTGCTTCCTGCCAAAAGGAAAGTGTATTTAATTGGAGATTCTACAATGGCCAACAATAATGGCGATCAAAATGCTGTAGGCTGGGGAGTTCCGTTCCCCACGTATTGTGATACAACCAGAATTGAAGTCATTAACAAAGCCAGAGGCGGCAGAAGTACCCGAACTTATGATCATGAAGGCCTTTGGAATGAAGTTAAAAATGAGTTACAACCCGGAGATTATATACTAATTCAGTTTGGGCATAATGATGCCGGGGCTATTGATAAGGAAAAATTTAGAGGTTCCCTTAAAGGAAATGGCGATGAAACACAAGAAGTTACCCTTACAGATGGCTCTAAAGAAACTGTACATACTTTTGGATGGTACATGACCAAATTTATTCGCGAAGCCAAAGAAAAAGGTGCTATACCTATTGTTTTAAGCCAAACGCCAAGAAATGAATGGCCAAACGATAAAGTAGAAAGAAGAAATGATACGTACGGAAATTGGTCGAAAGAAGCTGCTGAAAAGGAAAATGTCTTTTATATCGATTTAAATGAAATAGTTGCGCTTAAATATGAAGCTTTAGGCAAAGAAAAAGTAAAAGCCTTTTTCCCAAAAGATCATACGCACACTGGCGCAGAAGGCGCTAATCTCAATGCATTGACCGTAGCGGAAAGCATTAAAAAATTAAAAGACTGTGGACTTAGGGATTATGTGTTATGAATTTTGAATTTTGAGTTATGGGTTGCGTGACAATTTTAATTCATTCATAACTTCTAACATCTAACTTCTAAAGTCAAATTTTCCCCATAAAAAAACCTCGTTTAATTGCTTAAACGAGGTTTTATTTTGAATAAAAATATTATTTTTTTGATTCTTCGATAGAAACTTTTCTAAACTCTTTTAAAAGTTTTTCGATTTCTAAAGTAGCTTTACGAGCTCTTGGTCCAGCAGCTTTAACACCTTTTTCTGTTAAAGATTCAGCTTCTGCTCTAAATGTGTCAATTTCGGCGTTGATTTTTACTAATAGATCTTTCATGCTTATAATGATTAAATTAAGCCGCAAAAATAAAAGTTTGATTGATAGTTACAACATATTTCACGTTAAAATTATCAGTGTTTTTCAGGCTTCGGGTTAACATTAAATTTACTTCACTTTTTTTCGTGAAGCCCAGAAGAACCAAACAACTACTAATCAATTACTTATTTATCCAACTCTAAAAACAGAGGCTTACACGACGTGTAAAAACCCGTTGAAAATAATTTTATTTTTTTTCTCCAAATCTTAAAAAACAGTCTCAAATTTTAACTTTTAGGCAATAAACAACCTGAAATAAGATGAGAATTTGAGGAAAAATTACTCAACTAGCTGCTTATTCACGTAAACATTTTTAAAATTCACCCCATTTATTATGCTTTTATCAATGTCGGTTTTCGTTGCCTGGATGTTCAAATTCTCAAATGTAAAATTGGATAAACGAACATTTGGATCATTTTCTACTCCGTAAAAAGTATCACACTTAAGATCGATATTTTTTAAAGTAACATGGTCTGCGTACGATAACGGAACATCAGGGCGTCCTTTTAAGTCAAAAAATTGTTTCCACGCAAAAACAGCCAGACAGGTTTTGGCTTCTCCCTTAATATCTTCTACTCTAATATATTCATATCGTTGTGGTGTGTCAGGTCTCATTTTGAGCCATAATAATCTCGAAGCTCCGTCTATTTTACAATTACGCATAATTACGTTTTTGTTATGAATAGATTCGCTTCCGTTGGTTAGCGCCGAATGACAGAATCCAAAATTGCAATCTTCGATGATAATATTGGCATTGGGTCCGTTGTTTTTATCCTGATCTGCATAAGGTCCTTTTCCTCCTTTTAAGGCAATTGCATCGTCATTAACAGACAAATAACAACCTTTTACCAAAAAGTTAGTGCAAATATCAATATCGATCGCATCTGTACTTGGCGCTTTTGAGGTAATGTGAGGAGAAAAAATATAAAGATCAAGCAGTTTTACATTATTACATTTATAAAAATGATTCGTCCAGAAACCAGAATTAATTAGTCTCACATCCTGAAACTGCACGTTATTGGAGTTCCATATAAAAACCAATCGCGGTCTTGAAACTTCGAGATTGGTGCATTTTGGATTCTCTTTGCGTCGCGCCCAAAAAGCATCCCAATACTTTTTTCCGTTTCCGTTAATGGTTCCTTTTCCTGAAATCGAAAAATTATCGACTCCGTATGCATTGACCAAAGCGGGGAAATAATCTAGATTTTGACCTTCCATTCTCGATGGCATTATTGGGAAATCGTCGATATTATCAGAACCTTTCAAAACTCCGCCTTCTGAAACATATAATGTAGTTTTAGGTTTAAAAAACAACGCGCCGCTTAAGTAAACTCCTTTTGGAATTACAATAACTCCGCCACCATTTGCAGCGGCTTTATCGATTACTTTCTGAATAGCAATTGTTTGAATTTTGGTACTGTCCTTTCCTACTCCAAAATCTGTAATGGTGTATTTTTTGCCCAGATCTTTCAACTGAATTTTAGAATAATCCTTAAACCAATTGGTGATTTCGCTTCCATCCGGAAATGTATCATTGGCATAATTCTGTGCAAAGGAACTCTGCGAAAAACCGACGATACAGATTAAAATTTTAAAAATATTTTTCATTTTGGTTATGTGTTAGTGTTAGTTGTTTTTTTTATGAGCTAATCCCGCTATTATTCTTCATAATAATATTTTATCTAATCGTGTAGTTATCTTACTTCACCTCAACCTTAATTTTAGCCGAAAGCTGCTTGGCTAAAGTCGTGACGTAATTGGTAAAATACTTCGAATCTTTAAAATTACTATCTGCGCTTAATTCCCAGCCCGCTATTGGGTAATAACTCACTTGTTGATTGTTTTTTGCAGAAAGTTTTATCAAATAAGAATCTGTTAACTTTCCTGTTTTAGGCGCCTCGATGTAACCTTTATAAACCGATTTTGGCACAATTACAGCAGTTCCTAAAATCCATTGGCGTTCGTAGGTCAGTTTATCATGCAATATGAAACATACAAAATCTCCGGCATCAATTACCTGCAAAGGGTTTTGGTTGTTTAAATTCGAGTATGCAATTACAAGTGTTTCTTTTCCTTTTAAGCCATTAACCGAAATAGTGTTTTTATAACCGTACATTCCAGGCCAAATCGTTGTAGTTTCCTGTGCCTGATATTTATTTCCTGAAGCTTCCCAATTTTGATAGTTATAACTTAAAACCGAATTTACCGGACCTTCACTTACGATTTTGAATGTTGTTTTCTCGATATTGTTTATGGTATCGCTTCCAATAATTCCAAGTCTGTTAATTTTATTATCGATCAGTAAAGCAAAACCCCCAAGTCCGGCTGAATTTCCGACAGGAAAAATATCTCTTCCCCAATCATGCATCACGTGATAATTATCTTCAACAGCACCTTTGCTGTTTATACCAACATCTTCAGGAGTAATGGCAGGTATTTTTTTTCCGAAAACATCTTTTGAATTTCTTCCATCCAAATAATGCCTGAAGCCTACTTTGTCATTTTCCCAAGATGGGCCATCGGTTTGGTATTTTTGGTAACCTAATTTTTTGTGTACCTCATTGGCCATCAAGACTTCATCTCTTGCCGGATGGACAGGCAGGTTTTTGGCTTCTCTCTTTCCGAATCTTACACTTGTTTTTATTGTAAATTTTGGATCTGTCTCAGACCAGCTTAAGGTTGCAGTTTTTACTTGTTTTGGAGAAAAATCAGTAACGATAAATAATTCATCCCATTTTCCATCTGCATCCAAATCGTTAACCTGTGCCGGAATTGTATCGTTTTTATAAATCAAAACAGGATAAGTTCCTGTTGAATTACTTAGGGAAAGTTGGCTCCTTTTTATCGAAATTGCTCTTTGAGGCACCTCTATTGAAGAGGTGTTTTTTAAAACAATGGTATTTGTGTTTGATTTCTTCTGTGCATTACAACTGGCAAAAATTAATATTGATAATGCAATAGGGGCGTATAATTTTACAGTATTTTTCATTCTTTTTTGTTTTTATTTAATGACAATTTACTCATTTAATCCAAATGAAAAACCTCTTTAAGCACAATGGTTTTTGGCGAATTATCTGCATTTGTTTCCATTATATCTCCCATATAGCTCCACCATTTCTTTACAAGGGGATGATTGGGCAAAAAATTCGTATCGAAATCTTTACTGATTTTCTGAACAGCAAAAAGCGTTAAGGTGTCCTCGTCTAAAAAAATACTATAATCCTGAATTCCACTTTCTGAAAGTAAGGTTTGTAATTCCGGCCAGATTCTATCGTGGCGTAATTTATATTCGGCCTGAAAACCCGGTTTTAATTTCATGGTAAAAGCATTTCTCACTGTGGTATTATTTTCCATCTTTGAATGATATAAATTAATTTTTCTTTTATACTATCTTAAAAATAAATGCCGAAGCGGTCTGGTATTTTCCTCCCTGAGAAGCGGTAAATAAATAAGTCGCTTTTCCGTTTTGAAACAGCAGCTGGGGACGCTCTACCCTACCATACCGATTTAAATGCTTAGGCGCCTGGGGCTGATTGATATATTTGTTTAAGGGCTGATAGGCAATTTGCGGATCACTCCAATTCTTTCCATCCTCAGAATCCATGTACAATCCGTAATCGATCCCGAAAACGCCCATATCTCTTGCCAGCATTTTGAATTTCTTATTTTCATACCATACAAAAGCATCCTCGCATTGTTTATTATCTCCCAGTTTAGAGAAATCAATAACCGGATTGTGTTCGTATTTTTTATAAGGTCCTTCAAGGGATTTAGCTATCGCCAGTCCGTATTTTCTATTGCCTTTTACCGGAAATTTTGGATGCTCGTAATTCTCTGTATCCAATGATTTATAATAAAGCCAATATTCACCGTTTGGATGTTTTAAAAACGAAGGATTTGTAGTTAAAAGATCATCCCATTCGCCTTCTTTTCCCGGAAGTAATAATGGCTCATCGGGTCTTTTCCAGGGTCCGAAAAGAGAATCGGAAGTGGCCAGTCCAATGCGTTTTGTATTCATTTTTCCGTTGGAATTTCCCATGAAAAAAAGCGCATATTTTCCCTCTACAAAATGAATACTCGGATTATGGCAAGTTGTGGCATCCCAAAAACCTTCCCCTCGGGGCGCTAATATAGTGCTGACATATTCATAAGGACCTTCAGGATTCTGGGCAACTGCATGAGCAATTTCAGAGCTGTTGATCCATCCGCTCATTCCTTTTGCTTTGGGCCATCTGGAAAAAAACACATGAATTTTACCATCAGGACCTTCAATTGGGCTGTTGCACCAAACATAATAATCCTCGAATTCTAAAGCGCGTCCCACTGGTCGAAGTCTTTTTTCGAAATCAGAAAGCTTTGGATCATCCCATAAAGTAATGGCTTTCGCTGAAAATGGAAGACACAGCGCCATAAAAGCGAGAGAATTCCCGATTATAAATTGTCTTCTATTCATTTTATCTTCTTAATTTTTCTGCGTATTAATTTCCCAGTCATCTGTTCTAAAAGGTGAAGCCGGTAAATTTTCGTTATTGAACAAATTAGGCTCCGGAACGGCTTTCCAGGCAAAACGAACAGCAAGAGGCTCTTTTACTTTTGAAGAAGAAACTACAATTGTTTTTCCATTAATTTCAGCATCGGCAGGATAAAAAACCTGATCTTTTCCTGCTATTTCAAATTCTTTTAGATGCTCTCCGTTTTGTTTCAAACCAGATTCCGCATAATCAAAGAACAACTGCGCCTTTTGTTTTTTAATTTTCATATGGTTAAAAATAGGTCCTGAATACACCAGTTTATTTTCTCCATAGGTTTTCGCACGGGCAATTAAAGCGAGTCTATAACCCACGGTTTGCTTGTCTATTGGGTGAATATTATTGGCATCTCCAAGATCTGTTGTCACCACCATTCCACTGTTAGGGATTGTTTTTAAAGACATTAATTGTGCTTCGCGTATTTCAGCATTTTGTCCTTTGTGAGGTGTAATTTGTACATAATAAAAAGGGAAGTCACCCTGTTTCCATTCTTCTCTCCAGCTCTTTACCATTGCCGGAAATAAAGACCGGTACAAATAGGCTTTTGCTGAATTGCTCTCTCCCTGATACCAGATAGCGCCTTTTATAGTATAATTTACCAGAGGGTGAAGCATGGCATTGTAGAGGACATACGAGGTTTTGTTGGCTTCTTTTTTAGGCTTTTTTAATTGTCCTTTCTCGGCATTTGCAGCAGCTGCAATTCGCTCGTTGGTAAGACCTAAGTAATAGGCTTCGAGTTTTTCCTGATATACTTTTTCATTTTTTGCATCCTCCTGTAAAATCGGTAAAAAGGCAACATCCCCTTCTAAAACACTCTGAGCGGTCCAGGCTTCTGCTTTTGTTCCTCCCCAGGACGTCGAGATTAACCCGATGGGTACATTTAGTTTTTGATATAAATCCCTGCCAAAGAAATAGGCTACGGCAGAGAATGTCTGAATACTTTCAGGCGTACACACTTTCCAGCTTCCACTAACATCTTCAAGTGGTGTTTGCGCAGCATTAACCGCCACGGTAAAGAATCTAATATTAGGGAAAGAGGCGTTTTTAACTTCTTCTTGGTAATTTTTAACTCCGGTTTTCCAGGTTTTATCTTCTCTTCCCACAGGAAAAAACATATTGGACTGACCCGAACAAAGCCAGACTTCGCCAATTAGAATATTTCTTAAAGAGATAGTATTTGATGCATTGATCAAAATATCATAGGCTTTGTCACTCCCATTGGGCGTGTCAACTGCTGTTTTCCAGTTTCCATTGGCGTCAGCCTGCACCTCAACAGGAAGATTACTCCATCCTAAATGAATTGTTATTTTTTCCCTTGGCGCTGCCCATCCCCATAAATTAACTTTTGCATTTTGCTGCAATACCATATTATCAGCCACTAAAGCTGGAAGTTTAACCTGTGCCCATACGCAGTATTTTGTACTAAAAACCAGTAGAATTAACAGAAGTCTTTTGAAATGCATCATTGGAATATTTTTAAATACTAAAACTTTAAATTTAAAACACTTAAACGGTAAAGGTATCCTGTGCTTTCCTGTTTATTTTGAATTTTAAAGCTAAAAAAAAAGCTGCCTGAAAAAGACAGCTTTTTTCTAAAAAACAAAAATCAAAAAATCAAAATATTAATCGTAACCCGGATTTTGATCATAAAGGCCAGGAACTGCTAAGATCTCTGATAGAGGAATTGGATATAACAACGAGTTGTTTTCGATTGTTCTAATTTTTCCTTCAGTATCTTCTGCCGCTTTCCAGGCGTTCATAGTAGTTACTGCTTTTCCTGATCTTATAAGGTCAAACCATCTTGTTCCTTCTGAGAAGAATTCTTTTCTTCTTTCTGTAAACAATTCATCGAGTGTAATATTAGAGGCATTTGCCGCAACACCTGCTCTTGTTCTTACTTTATTTACAATATCATCTACTTCTGCCTGCGACCCCCCGCCACCGTGAAGCGTACACTCGGCCATAAGCATTAGTACATCGGTGTAACGTGTTACCATAAAATCAACACCCCAGTCTTCACGACCGTTTCCGTATCTGGCAGCATCGATGTATTTTTTGAAAACCGGCAGCGTATAACTTCCTTTATAGGTTCCCGTTGCAACAGTATAACTGGTGGCAATACCATATATTTTTCTTTTGTCTGTTGCTTCAAATAAATTCAAAAAACCAGTTGAAATTGGTTTTGCTTCCAGAGCTCCCTGCGCTGATAAATTTAATGAGGCAAAATAAGGCTCGTAACCTAACTCTACCATAAAATTACCTCCTACGGCAAGCGGCAAACTTTGAGTATAAGGAATTGTCAATACATTTTCTTTATTGGTAATTCCTTCTACTTTAAAAATGGGTTCGTAATCTGTATTAAAGGCATATAAACCACTTAGCTTAATATCGTTTAACTGTTGGTAGGCTTTGTCCCATTCGTTTAAGCCAAGTGTAGCCCCATCAATATTATAAGTTGGGCTTGAGCGGGTCATGTACACTAAACCTAATAATGCCTTTGCTCCATATTTAGTAACGCGGCCAAAATTGGCTGCATCGTATGAGGGAGCAAGATCCACAATGGCTTGTTCAAGATCTGAAATGATCAGTTTATAAACATCTACCACCGGGGTTCTTGGTATTTTTGCAGCTTCGGTAGCCGTCATTGTTTTTTCCATTAAAGGAACCCTTCCAAACCATCTTACTAAATCAAAATAACAGAATGCTCTAAGAAAACGCGCCTCGGCAATCATGGAGGCTTTCTCAGCCGGATTGGTAAAAATCTGATCTCCTTTTTCAGCGATTTTCTCCAGTAACTGATTGGCTTTATTAATGGCATTATAATTACTCAAATAGGCTTCTTTCACGTAAGTGTTCGAACTTATCGAGGTGTAGAAACTATTGATTCCTTCCCAATCTCTTGAAGCCTGAGTGGTTGCCAGCAAATTATCTGATCTTACTTCACTTAAATTCAAAACCCTGTTGGCATAACCGTAGGTTCCCATTCCGTGAAAAGCTACAGAATAGGTTGCATTTCTAGCCTGAACAAAATCGCCCGGTGTAGCATAGAAATTCTCAATTGTTCCCTGTGATAATGGCAATTGCTCCAATTCATCTGTGCAGGATGTCATTGCCAATACAATTGTTAGTAAATAAATATATTTTTTCATTTTATTTTAATTAAAATTAATGTTAAGTCCTATCACTAAAGATTTTGCCAAAGGAGCTCCTCCATAATCTACCGGTACAGAAAAATCGCTATTGGAACTTCCTGAGGTATTTACTGCTTCAGGATTAAAACCTACTTTATATTTGTTCCAGTAGAACCAGTTTTCTCCTGTTACATACAATCTCATATTATCGATTCTGCTGAGTCCTTTTATGGCTTGTCTGAGGTTATATCCAATGGTGATATTTCTAACACTCACATAATCTGATTTGTACAACCAGTCTGAATTGGCCTGATATCCAAAAGAGGTTCTCCAGTTTCCTCTCACCGATGGATCTACATTTAATGAGTTTTCAACTGATCCCATTCCGGTACGGTCAATTGCTCTTCCTGTGAGTCCATAAACTGTTCCTCCGTTTTGTCCCTGAATCAGTATGTTTAGATCAATATCTTTATACTTGAAGGTATTGGTAATTCCCCAGGTATATTTTGGAGTTGGATTCCCTAAATCTACACGGTCATCTGCATTGATTTTTTTATCTCCATTCTGATCAATATATCTTGGATCTCCCAGAACCAGTTTGTTTCCTCCAATTGTAGTTCCTCCCGCGTCGATATCAGCTTGTGTCACTACTCCGTTTTGTTGTAATCCAAATATGGTGTACATGGGTTTTCCAACTTCTAATTTTACAAAGGGAACTCCTCCATCGTAGGCATTGCTAATTTCAATTTTACTCTGACCCGGGCCTAATGCCAATACTTTATTTTCGTTATGACTTAAATTGGCTGATGTTCTCCATTCGAAACTTGGTGTTTTCACATTTAAAGAACTTAGTTCAAATTCCCACCCCTGATTTTGTACTTCTCCCACATTGGTCAGGTAACTTGTAAATCCGGTAGCCCCAACGATAGGCACTCTTAAAAGTAATTCACTATTATTTTTTCTGTAGGTCTCAAATGTACCTGTAACTCTGTTTTTTAATATCCCAAAATCCAATCCAAAATCTACACTTCGTGATTCTTCCCAGTGCAATGAAGGGTTGGCTATTGATGATGCTCCTTGTCCTATTGCTGATGTGCCGCCAATTGAATAATTATAAGTAGCCAGTGTTGCATAAGAGGCGTAACTACCAATATTATTACTTCCGTTAAGACCTCCACTGGCTCTTAGTTTTAAATCACTAAGCCAGTCGATATTTTGCATAAACGCTTCTTGTTTTACTCTCCATGCTAATGATAACGAAGGAAAAACTCCCCACTGTTTGTCCGATCCAAATTTTGAAGAACCATCACGTCTAACACTTGCAGATAAGATGTATTTTTCCTTGTAATTGTATTGCAGCCTTGCAAAATAAGAAAGTAATGTACTTTTCTCTGCATTGGTAGATCCAAGAGATCCTGTTGGCAATGTCTCGACAGTTGAACTGTTATAGAGCGCTCCTGAAGATAAGTTGGATCTCATGATTTCATAGGAACTAAAAGACTGTCCTAAAAGCACATTAAGGTTATGATTTCCAAATGATTTATCCCAGTTCAGGGTATTTTCATTTACTAAATTTTGTCTTCTGTACGTGTTATAAGCTCCTCTAATACTAGCCTGAACATCGTTGGGTGTATAACTCTCTGTTGTATTGTCGGAGTTATCAAAATTCAATGTTGTTTTCCAGGTAAATCCTTTTGCAAACTGATAACTTGCATAGGTAGAGATCAAAGTTCTGTACATGGAGTTTTTTCCTGTTCTGGCCAGTGCGTTTAGCATATTTGTGGTGCTGCTTCCCCAGGCATATCTTGTGGTGTATTTTTCTCCTGCCGCATTAGACGCGCTTTCAAAAACCGGAGTTGCCGTAAGGGCCTTAAATAAGGTATTGTCTTTTCCTTCTACTCCCGGATCATTTTTGATCGAATAGGAAGGGGCAATGTTTATTCCTGTTTTAAAATTTTCTGATAATTTAAAATCTACGTTGGCTCTGGCAGAAAATAAGGTGTAATCAGTTCCGACAATATATCCTGTATTTTTTTGATAATTGGCAGACACATAATAATTCACCACATCTGTAGCTCCCGAGGCCGATAATTGATAGTTATTGAATTCTCCTGTGCGGAAAACTTTATCCTGCCAGTCGATATAATCAAGTCCAGGATGTCCGGGAATATCCCATCTCTCATCATACAAATACGAATAATACCTTGTGTTTGCAGTTGTAAGAGGCGCCGTTGGATTTTTTGCGTTATAAGCTGCAATTCTCTCGGCATTGTTCTGGCTTGCAGAAGCTCCCGCAATTCCTGATCCTACCCACTGGGAATCAATCATGGTTTTCGCCCTGTCGATCCATCCCTGAGCAGATAACATATCTACTCTGTTGGCTTCTTTGTTCACACCACCATACATATTAAAGGTAAATTTAGTTTTTCCCTTTTTACCTTTTTTAGTGGTAATCAACACCACTCCGTTTGAAGCTCTTGATCCATAAATAGAAGCTGCCGCGGCATCTTTTAATACTTCGATCGATTCTACATCATTTGGGTTCATGTTATCCAACGGGCTTCCGCTTGAGAATCCCCCGTTGCTATTTGATCCTTCGGTATAAATAGGAAATCCATCCACCACATACAAAGGCTCGTTTCCTGCCGTAATGGATCCTGATCCCCTGATTTCGATACTAAAAGGCTGACCTGGTAATCCTGTTGTTTGTTTGACACGCACACCGGCTACCTGCCCAATTAAACCCTGATCGATTCTCGAGATAGGTCGTTCTGTAAAATTTTCTGTTTTAATTCCTGAGATGGCCCCTGTAGTTAATTTTTTCTTCTGGGTTCCGTAGCCTATCACTACCACTTCATTTAAGTTAGCGCTTTCTGCATCCAAAGAAACATTATAAGTAGTTGAAGTACCTATTTTTAGTTCTTTTTTCAAAAATCCCACGAAGGAAAAAACCAAAGTTTCTCCCTGGGATGCTTTTATGGTGAACTTTCCATCAAAATCAGTACTGGCTCCCCTGTTGGTTCCCTTAACAATTACGTTGACTCCCGGAATGGAGAGTTTAGAAGGGTCAGTAACTGTTCCTGTAACCGTTTTTTCTTGCCCATAAACCGATCCGTGCAATAAAGCAAAGAGGGCCATAATCAGCAAAAGATTAAGCTTATTTTTCATAAAAGTTAAATTTTGGTTAGTTTAATAGTTTTTCAAATTTATCCAGAACTTGTTTTCGTGGCATCCTGTAGTATCCTGTTAGATTTCAATGCTTTATAGGAAATTTATATTTATTTTAAGACAAAAATCTCACAACTGGTTGATTTACAATCTTTAAAATAATTGAAAGATTATTAAATATCATATCAAAAAATTAATTAAAACATTTTTTAGCATTTCATAATTATTTTTACAAAAAACAAAGAATTATAAAACAAGGAACTGCATTGATTAAACATTCCGTTTTTTGAATATAATTATCAAAAACAGGATGCTACAGGATAGCCTTTTGATACCTTACTAATACTTTTACTTCATTGCTGCTACTAAAAAATTATCCCGACATAATTTTTTAATGCTGTGAAGTGATTAATTTAGTAACCACTAAAACTTTTGAGTAAATAATGAAACTAACCCAATCCAACCTCTTTATTGCCTTCTTGTTTTGCGGCGCTCTTAGCGCTTTTGCGCAAGAAACCTCCACTTCTCCCTGGCCAGAATCCACAAACATTAATCAGCCCTGGGCGCGATGGTGGTGGATGGGAAGCGCTGTGGATAAACCCAACCTGAAAAAGAGCCTGATAGACTTTTATAAGGCCGGAATTGGCGGTGTGGAAATTACCCCCATATACGGTGTAAAAGGAGAAGAAAACAATTTTATTGATTATCTGTCTCCAAAATGGATGGACATGTTAGATTACACTATTCATATTGCCGATAGTCTTCATATGCAGGTTGATATGGTCCTAGGAACAGGCTGGCCTTACGGAGGCTCACATGTTACCTTGCCTTATGCTGCAACAAAGCTAATTGTAGAGAAATATCCCCTTAAGAGAAATGAAACTTTCAATAAAAATATTACCGTTTCGAGCACCAAAGAAAAATTGCCAGCAGAACTTTTATATGTTGTTGCCTACGCAAGCGATGGAACGTATATCAACCTAACGGATCAGTTAAAAAAGAATAAAGTTAATGCCTCCGATAAAGGAATCGAAGGCAGTCATATTGCCTTGCCCAATCAGGCAGAGGCTAGTAAACTGAACTGGAAGGCCCATAAGAAAGATTATACCATTTACGCTGTTTTTAGCGGAAAAACAGGACAGGAAGTAAAAAGGGCCGCCCCTGCAGGCAGCGGCTATACTTTAGACCATTATTCCAAGGAAGCTCTAAGTGCTTATTTGCTTCCTTTTAATACCGCTTTTAAAGGTCGCGAAGGAAAAATAAGAGCCATTTTTAATGATAGTTTTGAGGTATACGGAACTGACTTCACCCCTAATTTCTTTGAGGAATTCAAGGCCCTTCGTGGTTATGATCTTAAAAAAGAGTTACCTGTTTTACTAAGTGAAACCGATAATGAAGTGGCTAACCGAATCAGAAGTGATTACAGAGAGACCATTGGTGATTTATTACTGAGTAAATTTGATAAGTCATGGACCTCATGGGCGCATTCTAAAAACTTCAAAACCAAACTTCAGGCGCACGGATCTCCGGGAAACCTGATCGATTTATATGCCTCGGCAGATATTCCCGAGTGCGAAACTTTTGGATCAATGCCCTTTGATATTCCGGGTTTCAGACGTGAAAAAGAAGACATTCGCGAAGGCGATGCTGATCCGGTCATGCTTAAATTCTCTTCATCTGCGGCTCATATATCAGGCAAAAATTTAGTTTCATCAGAGACTTTTACCTGGCTTAGGGAACATTTTAAAACAGCTTTATCACAATGTAAACCTGAGGTGGAAGATTTAATGCTCAATGGAGTGAATCATGTTTTTCTTCACGGCTCGACGTATTCTCCACAGAGAGCTGCATGGCCGGGATGGCAATTTTATGCTTCTGTAAATTTTAATGCCAATAATAGTATTTGGCAGGACGCTCCTGCTCTTTTCTCTTATATATCCAATTGCCAGTCGTTATTGCAACAAGGAAAATCTGATAATGAAATCCTTTTATACTGGCCTATTTTTGATACCTGGGACAAATATCAAAAAGGTACTTTATTCTTTCAGTTCAAAATACATTCTTTATCAGAATGGTTATACAATACCTCGTTTTATGATACTACCAAAAGTTTAATGAAAAAAGGATATGGCGTAGATTTTATCTCTGATAATTTTATCGCAGATGCAAGCGTTATAGATGGGAAAATTGTTTTACCCGGGGGTAGTTTTAAATCACTTATTGTTCCATCTTGTAAAAAAATGCCTCTTGCCACTTTGCAAAAACTCCTTGAACTTAAAAAAGCGGGCGCATCTATTATTTTTGAAGGATTACCTCAGTCAGTTCCCGGATTTAATGATTATAAAAAACAGGAACAAGAGCTCCAAAATATTTTAACTACAAATGCAGCATTACTGCAACCTACATCAGACATTTTTAAGGCTTTAGAGCATATAAAACTGTATCGCGAATCACTTGTAGATACAGGTTTAAAATATACCCGAAGAGATATTGACGGGGAAAAAATGTATTATTTGGTCAATCATACCCCAAAAACTATTGATACTTTCATTGCGCTTCAAATCGGAAATAAAGAGGTTGTCATTTTCGATCCCCTGACCCGGGCTTACGGTAATGCTCTTGTGACTAAAAATGCCAATACAACACTGGTTAAAGTAAAAATAGAACCGGGTGAATCTTATTTTTTAAAAACAGAAAATACAGCTTCACAAAAAAAATGGTCCTATTATGAGCCTACTGCTGGTGCCATAACACTGAAAGGAAACTGGAAAATAGCCTTTGACAAAGGCGGTCCGGAGCTTCCTGCAAATGCAACAGTAGCTACTTTAGAATCCTGGACAAAATTAGGTCCTCAGGCAGAAGCATTTTCAGGAACTGCAACTTACAGCTTAGAATTTGACAAACCAAATACTAAAGCAGAACAATGGAGTCTTAATTTGGGAGATGTTCGCGAAAGCGCCAAAGTCTGGCTCAATGATGAATTTATCGGTACGGCCTGGTCTGTTCCCTATCAATTGAATATTAACAAACTAAAAACCGGAAAAAATACGCTGAAGATTCAGGTTACCAATCTCTCTGCCAACAGAATCAGGGATAAGGAACTTAAAGGCGAAGAATGGAAGATTTTTTACGAAATCAATATGGTCGATAAAGATTATAAAAAATTCGATGCCACAAAATGGACTCCAATGCCTTCGGGATTATTAGGCCCTGTTACAATTACGCCATTAAAACAAGAAAACTAATTACTAAATAACGAATATTAAAATGAAAAAGTTGCTTTTATTTTTCGCTATATGCCTGTGCTATACTAACTCTACAAATGCACAACAAGCCTTTGATAAAAAACTGGTACTCAAACAAATGATGCTTGCCAATGATTATTTCATGCAAAAATGGCCTGAGACCGGCAAAACCATCATTACCAATAAAGAACGCCCCAGTAATATCTGGACGCGTGGGGTTTATTATGAAGGACTCATGGCATTACACGAAATTTACCCTAAGGAAGCGTATTACGATTATGCCTACGCGTGGTCTGAGTTTCATAAATGGGGTTTTAATGGCGGAAATACCACCCGAAATGCCGATAATTATTGCGCGGCACAGACTTATATCGATTTGTATAATCTGGAGCCTGATGCTAAAAAATTAAAAAACACAAAGGCGAATATCAATATGCTTTTAAATACACCTCAAGTAGATGACTGGTCATGGATTGATGCCATACAAATGGGGATGCCGGTTTTTGCAAAACTAGGGGTTTTAGAAAAAGACAATCGCTATTTTGAGAAAATGTATCAGATGTATATGTACTCGAGAGACAAACATGGCGATCACGGGCTATATAATCCTAAAGATGGCCTGTGGTGGCGTGATGCTGATTTTGATCCTCCTTACAAAGAACCTAACGGTGAGGATTGTTACTGGAGCCGCGGAAATGGCTGGGTAATTGGAGCCCTTGCAAAAGTGCTTTCTATTATTCCTGAAAATGCGCCTGGCAGGGCGCAATATGTAAAAGATTTAAAAGCGATGGCTGCAGCCCTGGTTCCCATCCAGAGAGCTGATGGTTTTTGGAATGTAAGTCTTCATGATCCAACTAATTTTGGCGAAAAAGAAACTTCAGGCACAGCATTATTTGTCTATGGAATGGCCTACGGAATCAACAGCGGAATTTTAAAAAAAGAGACTTACCTGCCTGTAATTCAAAAAGCATGGAATGCTATGACAACCGAGAGTTTACACAACAATGGCTTTTTGGGCTATTTGCAATCCACAGGAAAAGAACCAAAAGATGGCCAGCCTCTGTCTTATGATAAAATTCCGGATTTTGAAGACTATGGTCTGGGATGTTTTTTACTGGCAGGCTCTGAAATTTACAAAATCAAATAATGCCAATTGCGCTGATGTCAACGGGCTCTGAAAATAAAAAACAGTAAAGAGAATACCTGTAACCAAAAGCCTGCTCCACTTTAAAAAAGAGGGCAGGCTTTCTGGTTTAGCGGGTTTTGATTTTTGTGTTCAATTAGTTTGCCTATCGCATGCTCCCAGCAAATAAATACAGCTGGGCTTGTTTTTCTTAAAAGAAGCCTCGTACTTGATATAGCCGTACTGGCTTAGTTCGCCAATGTATTTGATATAGGTCCGCGGGGCCGATATTTTGGCCAGTGGCATGATCTGATAGCTATACGCATTGATGGGATTCACAAACCCACTAAGACTATAATAGTGTAGCAGGGCTGCAAATAAACCAAGGTGGATATGGCCAATGCGCAAATCTTTTTCTGCGCCAGCAAAAAATACACTCAGTGATTCTTCAACAATTCCCTGCTTAGAGGGAATTGGCGCGTTTTTGTCTTCTCTTACTCCCTTCTCTGGGTTCTTCATCCTCACTGCTCTGGGGTCGCTGGCTTTTTTTTTTATGCTCTCCTACCTCTTCATAAACCACTAGAATCTGTCCGATGTCCTTGTAATGGCGGTTATCGAGTTTTTTTAGATCCTGATCGTAAATTCCGATGGTTTTAAATTGTGGGCTGGCCTCTATAAAAAGCTTAGATTCCTCAGACCCTCTTAAAAAAGTAACCTGGTGCAAATTCCCTCTTTTAAGGGAGCGCAAAAGATCCTCTTTAAAAATATCGTTACCTAGCTCCTTAATAGGATATTTATCAAGAGTGGCCTCAAGGTCATAGCCGTAATTTTGATGGTACTGTTTGAATTTAAAATTTTCATTTTCATCGCACTGTATAAAATCGATCTGCACCCAGGCGTTGTAGGTGTGTCCCTCTTTGCTGGCCAGTTCTTTATAAACAGATCTTCCCATCAAAAGATTATAAGACTCTTTCATGGTAATATTGCCTGTCTTTCCCATATAAAAGGTATGCTCCAGAACATCTGGGATATTCTCTTTTTGAACTTCTACCGTGTAGGAGTTAAAAAAATAAAGATCCCCTTGCTTAGCCTTATTGAAATTCAGTGTGGCCCTTGCTACCCGATCCTCATAGTAGGTCTCATGGTACAAGGTAAAAGAGGGTTCTTGCTGGTGAAGTTTTTGTTTTAATTCCATTTGCAATGCTTCACCAAATCCGGTGTATTTGAGCTGATCGCTCAAGTACTCAAAATTTTTCTCATTCATGATATTTAAGTTTTAAAATTCGTTTTTCCTTACAGGGCTCCGAGTATTTCAAGATCCATTAGCTGGTGATCTTTAATATCAAGTCCCAGTTGTCTCTGGCCGTTTTTCTCCAGAAGCTCTACGGTGAGGTATTTTCTCTCACCGATAGTAAACTTAGGCAAGGCGCAAACAAGGGAAAGCTCCGATCTCTCAGGGATTTTGATCAGCTCTGAGGTGAGCAGAAGGGGACTCATTTCAATTTCCTGGGATGCCGTGCGGGTGGACTTGCGCTGGTCACCGATAAAAAAGCGCAGCTGGTCGATATCAAAATTAATTTTGGATTTGTTACCCAATAAAAGCCTTAGGTAGATGACATCCTGATGAATGTATACCCCTGTAAGGCGAAGGCTGATATCAAACTTGCTCTTACTTATCCCAATTAGTTTTCTCTTTTTCATCAGGGCCAACTGGGCATACTGCTGTATTTTTTTTTGATTTTCATTATCAAGGCTAAAAACAATATCGTCATTTAACGCTGATGCGCTCTGTACCAAAAAATTCAGATCAGGACACTGCTCATCGTAATTCAAAATAAAGCCGTAGAGATTGCCCTCTGTGGTTACAACTGTTAGATTGGTCTGTGAGAAATTCTCTTTACCGGCTTTCACCAAAAGGATATTCTCTACCCCTTTGGCCTTTTGTATTAATACTTGCGAGCTTCCCTTATCGATGCTCTTGATGGGATAAGGAAAAACCACACTGGTGGTCTTCATCTGGGCTATTTGCAGATTTTTAAATTCAGCCTGACTACTGCCTCTCTGTCCAAAGACTGTCATTGAGATCAAAGCCATAAAGGGCGCAAACCATAAATTTCTATTTTTCATCTCTTTCAATTTAGTGTTCAATGGGAATTATTTTGCTTTTTGTCATATAAAAGCACCCGGTAGCCTGCCTTTACCATGACTTTTATAAGTTTTACTTTTTTACTCATCAGGCTCTTGGCAGCTTCAATACCCATACCGGCTGCCTGTGCTCCCCAGGAGTCCGTAAGAGATGCTACCCCCAGGGTCTGGATGGAGCGATCTGCAGAGGCTTTGGCCACATCGCGGTTAATGGCCCCGGGTATGTAAATCCCCTCAATACCGTCCAGGTCATACACGACGAGTTCAACGGGAAAAATCGAATTGCCATATTTTATATTGGTAATTTTAATTTCTAATCGCTCTGCTTTTAAAAGGGCCGTTCCAAACAAAAAACTGTTTCTTGGAATCTCTACACCTCGAATTAAGACCTCATTGCACAGGCGCAGTTTCACTAGCGATCCGTCTACAATACTCTGGGTGAGATGTATCACCGCCTCAATGGCATTTTGCCCCTGATGTGTTGTATCTACTTGCTGAAGGGAATAAAATGAATTGGATTGTAAAGCCATCTGCTCATTGCCCACATAATTATCGATTGCAGCAAGATTATTTTGCCCATTTTTGCGCACCACTCTGAGCGCTTTTTCTTTTCTACCCTCAGAGGCCTTGTTTAATTTTTCCTGCATGCGGGCCGGATGCTGAATATCGAGAATATTTTCAAGTATTCCCCCTAATTGCCTGAGCTCGGGATCCTCCCCTTGAGGCTGACCCATAACCGAGATTAGCTGCTCGAGTTTTCTCATGTCTTCTGACTCAGACGATGAGCCGTAGTGTTCAAACTCGCGCATGTCGTGCTCTTGCTTCTCCCCCACACCGGGCTGCTCAATGGCTTTTTGAAGTGCCTGTAATTTTTGATATACCTTTTTCGTGTTCTGATCCTGGTATGAGAAGGTGTTAAGGCCCGACTTGCCTCTTGGAAAACTTCTCATCTCGGGCCCTTTTGACCATCCAGAGATGGAATCACCTATTAAAAGGGTACTGGAGTAGTTGGGATCCTTTCTCATTTGTTCGCTTCTTTTTAGCGAATCCATAGCAGCCCTCTGGTAATAACTCAATTTGTCCAAGGTCATCTCTTCTTTGAACTCAGGGCCAGGAAGTGCGGTATTGAATTTCCTTTTCTCTAGTGTCTCTGCACTTATAGTTGGCTCTTTTCCCCCACCCAGACTCCAGAATAAGAGCGTTATA
The DNA here is from genome assembly GCF_009664855.1 of Flavobacterium sp. SLB02. GTDB lineage: Bacteria > Bacteroidota > Bacteroidia > Flavobacteriales > Flavobacteriaceae > Flavobacterium. The sequence goes on along the minus strand of NZ_CP045928.1, from coordinate 1,364,808 downwards.
AAGGGCAGGGCCAATAAAGGGAGTACCAGTAGCATTTTTCGTTTTTTTAACTCTTTAATTGAAATTGTTTTTCTCTCCATGGCCTTACTCTTTTACATTGGACTTATAATAATTTTCAATAAAAATCAGGCTGTCCAGAAGTCCCGGACGCCTATGCATAATATTATCATATGATGTTTTACCTTCCGCGCTTGCCTTTAGACTATCCAGGTACTGCCGCGCGCCAGTGATGCTTTTATATTCCGCCGGTGAGATAAAAAAAGATTTTCTTTCTATTTTTATCACTCTCTCATGGGGCTGTATCCGCTCAGAGATCCGATCCATAGAGATAACAGAAGAGGTACCTGAAACAAGCCCCCTGTAGAGGATAACCAAACTAATCGCGCTACTAAGCCCTGTAAATACAAGCAAAAACACAATGAGCTTTTCTCTGGATAACCCTGAGGTAATACGGCTCATTTCTCTGGCCCACTTCTGTTTTAAAAGCTCATAATACCTGTTAGTTCCTTTGCTATTGATACGTTTTTTAAACCAAGGTTCCATCACTTTTTATTTTCGGGTCTCCATACTGAGATCTTTGTTCTCCAGGGTACTGAGGCGCTCTATTAAAAAGCCATGCGGATTATTATCACTTCTCGATACGTTTCTTAAATTCCCCTCTGTGATAAGACTCCGGTTGACAACACTCGTGGAACGGACTATTTTTTGTCTGGCAAAACATTTAAAGAAGTACGGATACTGCCTCAAATCAATCTGGATACTATCAATGGTAATGCTCTGGCTAATATTTCCCGAGATAATTCCCGAGTAGTAACCGTTCTCTCTCAGATCATCGTAGATCCTCTTGGCACTCTTATCGGCCAGGTAAAGCGACCTTGTAATGTTTGTTTTGATCACCTTATCATCGGGATCAAGGGTAAAGAAATAACTATGGAAAGTCTTTACGTGATCACGCGCCTCCACCACAACATTGTCTTTCCTCTCCGAGGCGTAAGCCTCCAGAGCTTTACCGTTGGCCAGGATATACACCTTGTCCTGCAATAGACTTACAGTGGTAAAACTTTTATGCAGGGTATAGCAGCAAATTACAATACACCCCACAATAATTAGCATAGTAAAGCCGCGCACATAGCCAAAGGCGGTATCGATATTTTTCATTTTGGTAAACATCTTTTCTATTGGTTTTATGATTTGGAATTTCCTTTTAATCTCTGGGACATATAATTTCCTTTTTCCTCAAAGTAAGCAGAACTCCCCGATGAGGAGGACATGCTCTGAGACATTCTGCCCGGGGCATCTCCCATGACATCCATCACCATTGCATTTCCTTGTATGGTTCTGTTATCTCCTGCACTGGCAGTGCTGTAAAACAGGTTGGTTGCTCTTTGAGAAAGGGCATCACCCCCTGCGGCGTGCACAATGTAATTGGCCACCGAGGGTACGGTGAAATAACCAATAATGCCGATGATTATAAAAATAAGGTAAGCCATATCGGTCCTGCTAAAAAAAGTATCCCCGCCTTGATTGACCTGCGCAATATCAAGCTTTAGCATCTGCTCCTGTATCTTGCCTATAATACTTCCAAAAATATTGGCCACGGGAAGCCACAAATAAATATTGATATAACGCGCCAGCCAAATGGTCAGAGTATGCTGAAAGCCATCAAATACAGCAATTCCAAATACCAAAGGCCCCAGTATAGATAATACCACCAGCTGAAAGGTGCGAAGGGTATCAATGCAGAGCGCTGCCGCTTCAAAGAGGACGTACAAAACCTCGCTCATCCATTCCTTTACCGAATTTCTAAAATTGTACGAGGCTTTTTCCATGGCAAATTTCACATCATTTCCAATACCAGCAATGACCCCTTCATCGGCAGGATCCCCGCCATGGGTGGTATACCTATACCACTGCTCGCGATTACCCGCTCCTGTCTCCCCCACATACATTTTCCAGGGGTCGGTTTGCTTGATGGCTTTTTCTTTCTCTTTTAAAAGAACTTCAATGGCTTTATTGGATCCTTCTACCATCGCGGAGGTGGCAGTGACTGTAGGCTTCATCACCCCGTTGATAAGGCCAAGAACCGATGGGAAAATCATAATACAAAAGCCAATGACAAAGGGCCGGAAAAGCGGATAAAAATCTATGGCCTCGGCCCTTGCGATATGCTTCCAGACGCGCGCGGCGATATACCAAATGGCGGCAAAACCTGCAATTCCCTGCCCTGTTGCCATAAGGTTACTGCAAAGGGGCATCATCTCATCGTAGAGCTGCTCGAGTATCTGGTGCAACCCTTTTGAATTACCCCTTGCCCCTTGCGCCTGCAGGGTAAAGGACACCATAAATGCTCCCAGTATAAAGCAACTCCTTTTACTGAATTTCAACATATAGATTACTTATTGGTTTTTAAGGCCCTGGATTGCGCGGGCTGTACTGATATCATTAGATTCCCTAGCCCTTTGGATGACCAGCACATTGGAAGAGGCATTAAAATTTCTCATAAAAAGCAGTTTATCTTGCATCTGAGCATAGATCCTATCAATGGCCTGCAGCCTTTCATCATCGGACATCCTGAGCGTGTTAGCGCTGAGGATCATCAAGAGTTCATCGAGATTTCTAAGGCTCTGGCCCAGCAAATTCTCATACACTTTTTCAAAGTAAGTGATCTCTTGGGGTGTAAAACTCCTACTTTTGCTGTAGCGAACAAAAGCTGCCTTACTTTCCTTTACCAGCAGGACCTGGAATGTGATAATATCCCCAACTTTTTTGTAATTTCTCACCAGAGGACTCACCTGAAAAAGCGCATCTAAAAACCTCTTATGCAAGGTGAAATTTCCCTGGGAGAGATCCCTTACCGCGTTGTAGCCCCCTGATAAAATATCATAGCCTTTTTTCATGTCTTTAAGGATCCCTTTGAACTGGCTTAGCTTTTCAATATTTAAAACAAGCTGCTGGATCTCCTGAGACTGAGCCTGGGCTTTTACAGGCAATAAGATTGTTATTGCCAGAGTTATTTGTAGAATTAGTTTTCTCATCCTATCAATTTTATAATCCATTTAAAGTGCGGCTCCAAATAATATTATTTCTCTGCTTGGCTTTCCACAAAGCAAGCATCTTGGCCTGGTGACTAAAGGCCAAAGAGAACTCATAATCAGATACCATCGTTGCGTATAGCGCATCGATACGCTCCAGGCGCTCATCATCTTTCATCTCCAGCTTGTCATTACCGCTAAGCCGTAAAAGCGCATCCAGGGTACTGTTGCAATTCTCAAACAAACCCTCAAAGGATCTTTGTATAAAATCAATTTCATCGCCATGAAAAAGATCATCCTGTCTCAAGCCCCTTAGCGTATTATTGGAAATTTTAATGATCCTTAACTGCAGTGCTATAATTTCTGCCACCCTGGAATATTTTTTTATCTTGGGGTTTATTTTCTTTAGCGAGGCCAAATAATCACCATGCAGGCTCACTTCTCCTTTTTTGAGATCACCTATGAAATTCAGCCCTTTTCTGGCAACATTGTATCCTTTTTTAGCATAATCCATATACACCTGAAGAGCCGCGATCTGCAATAGCAATTCCTTGCGCCACTTGGCCTGAGCCTGCAGGTTTTGAAAAGAAACTCCCACCAGTACGACTACTACAACTAACTTTTTCATGATTTACCTCTATTAGGGAACTGCGTAAAACTCCTTGACTTTATTTACATCATTACTCGCTCTGGCCCTTTGAAGGCGCAGCATCATATTTTGCCTATTGAATAGCATCAGGCTATCATAATTATCATCGATCCGATCAGCGGCATTGTTGATAATCTCAAGCCTTTTAAGATCGCTCATCTGGGTGGTAAAAGAATCCAGTACCAAAAAAATCTGATCGATGTTCTGAGCACTTTCCCCTAAAATGCCTGAGTATATCCCTTGCATATAATCCAGCTCTGAGGCATTAAAATGATTATCCTGCCTAATGAGGTACCAGGCCCTTTCATACTCGGAGATTAGCCTGGTCTCTTTGGCGGTGATTTCTTTAATGCGCTTGTAATAGGTAATGGCTGATTTTACCCTCATAAGCTCCTGATAGTAGTCCTTATAGAGATCACGCTGTTTTTGGGTCCATTCTGAGATCTGTTCTAGTTTTAATTTAGATAGGATATTCTCAATTTGTTTTTGCGCGTTTTGAAGCCAGATAGTTTTGTTCTGGAGTCGCTGTATCCTCAGATCAATGGCCTTGATCACTTTTTTGGTAACGGCTTTTACTATTTCCAGGATGGGAAGCGCCACAATATTACTGGAGGCTCGCACCGGGCTGCTTACTAAAAATAGACACAGCAGCCCCATAATTATTTTTGAGCTTGTTTTCATTTTTTCTTTATTTGATTTGGTTTCTCATCTCTTGGGCCAGCGCGGCGATGCCTCTTTTAATATCACCCCCGAATTTTCTGGCATACTGCTGCACCTTTACTTTTTCAGGCTCCTCGGTTGTATAGCAATAATACTCTTCAAGCGACACTTCAGTTCGAAATACTTTCGATATAATGCCCCCTAATGATATGAAAACCTCCTTATACTTTTTATCGGGATCATTACTCTTGTTCACCGAGAGCACCAGTGCCTTTGCTTTGTCAGTGAGTCCCAAAAGCTCCTGAATCTGCTCGAATTTATTTTGGTACTTGCTCTGGTCCAGCAGTATAATGCAATCACTGCTATTGATAATGGCCTGCTTGACTATGGGAGAAGAGATAATATCTTCCACCTCCTGAGTCACCACAATGGCCTCGCCAAAGAATTTGCGAACGGTCTTAAAAAGATATCGTATATATTCGGCCATACCCTCGCGGGCAATGGCCTTCCATGCCTCCTCAATTAGAATCATCTTGCGCACACCTTTGAGTTTTCTCATCTTGCTGATAAATACCTCCATGATAATAATGGTCACCACGGGAAAAAGAATCGGATGGTCTTTAATGTTATCCAGTTCAAAGACAATGAGCCTTTCTTTTAAAAGGTCCAGATTCTCTGTGGCATTTAATAGATAATCAAACTCGCCTGCTTTGTAATAGGGACGCAGCACATAGAGAAAGTTATTGACATCAAAATCCTTGTCCTTTACCTTGTCGCTTTCCAGAATCGGCACAAAATCCTCTTTCAGGAATTCATAAAAACTATTAAAACAGGGAAATATCTCAGTGTTTTTCTCCAGTTTCTCATAGTAGAGCTGTAGGGAATTAGACAGGGCCACATACTCACTCCTGTTGAAAGTCTCATCATCTTTTTTCCACAGCGCCAAAAGCAGGGTTTTAATACTTTCTTTTTTCTCGGTATCCAGGCTATCTCCATCGCCTATATAAAAAGGATTAAACCGGATGGGATTATGCTCATCATAGGTAAAATAATACCCGCCCACCATATCACACAGTCCCTTGTAGCTGTGCCCGACATCCACCAGAACAATATGGGTTCCTTGCTCATAATAGCTCCGGACCATATGATTGGTAAAAAAGGATTTGCCGCTTCCCGAAGGCCCCAATATGAACTTATTGCGATTGGTACAGATGCCCATTTTCATGGGCTCATCACTAATATCCACATGCACGGGTTTTCCTGTCTGTCGGTCTCCAAGTCTTATCCCTACAGGACTAAGCGAGGAGCGGTAGGAGGTTTCCATACTCAGAAAACAAGCAGCCTGTTCAATGAAGGTGTCAAAGGTATCATTCATGGGGAAATCTGCCTCATTACCGGGTATTCCAGCCCAATATATCTGGGGTGCCCCAACAGTTTCCTGCTTGGCGGCCGCATCCATCTGGGCCAGGGCTGATATGACTTTGTTTTTGACTTCCTTGAGCTCTTCTTTATCTGTAGACCAGGCCAGTACATTAAAATGCGCCTTTACCGGGAGCCTTTGCTGGGCAATAGCCTCGTTTAAAAAATCATTGGTGGCATCCCGCGCTATCATGTTCTCACGGCTATAGGCCGATAGGGATTGCAGGCGCAGTCTTTTGCTCTCGAGTTTCTGAATGGTTCTCTGGGCATCCTCTATAAAAATGTACTGGTTATAGATATGATTGCACGATAAGAGCTGGCCAAGGGTTGAGGCAAAACCCACACTGAATTTTGTTTTATCGCTGCAATAGCGGTCAAAATTGATTCTCGAGCCGCAAAGGGCAGGAAGATCAGCGGCATCCCCCAGGGTAAAGAGCTGGCAATGCTTGTCTCCGACCTCAAGGCCCTTGTCAAACTTCACATCCTGATAGACAAAGGAATCTGCATCCTGGGATAAAAAACAATACTGTTCAACAAGGCCCATTTTTCTGCTCTGGCTCTTAAGGGCATTATTATCCAGACGCGTGAGCTTTACAAACCCACTGTCCTCCATAATGCGTTTGAACTGGCCTGCGCTATCCATAAAATCCTCAAGGAGCTCAAAGCTCAGGGTCTCCTGGGGCACTATGGAATGCCTGATAAGGTTTGAAAACAGGGAACTCGAAGTTTTCCTTCCCAGAGGCTTTTTGGTAAGCATAATATAACAGGAGTGATCCAAAAAAGGGCGCCCGTTAAAGAATCGCTCACTGGATCTACTTAGAAAACTACTGTCCTCTTTTGTAAAGTCAGCCTTGTAATTACTCTCTAAAAACCAGTCCTGCTTGTGAAAAACACAAAATTTTGGAAGCACTTTCAGGGCCTTTATCCACGACTGATGGAAGGCTTCATATTCCTGGTCCGAGAGGGTGAAAATCTCTGGGAGTTCCACCTTAAATACAATAGTTATATCTCCATGCTTTGATACTATACAATCATGCTCCACGTCCATAATGGGCAGCACATCCTCCATCTTTCTCTCCATCCCTTCTCATTTTTAACATCAACTCTTTACGACTATCACATTATAAAAACTCCCCTGCTTTGCAGCTTTATAACTTTTGGAATTTGTTTTCTAGCCAAGGCTTTCATCATACCGTACTGACCAAAGCGATTGCTCATACGGTAGATCTGAAAGACAAGAAATCCTCCAGAGCTTCCAATAAAACCAACACAGATAACAGAAGGAAGCCCAATAATAAAAAGCACTGCAAAAAGGATCATTAGCCCTACCACTCCTGCCCCCAGATACCAGATGTACTGTGCCTTGAGTCCTTTGAAGTGAATGCTCTGGTTGATTCCCTTATTGATTGGGTATACACTGTTCATCTCTTTTGCTGCATTTAATAAGCTCTGGCCTAAACCCCGAAAAAGGATTTAATGACCGTGGCTACTACCACCAAAAACACGCAGCTTCCAAACCAGGCCGCTGCCACTTTTCCCGTATCGGGATCCCCGGCATTCCATTTCTGATAGACCTTCACAGCCCCAATTAGTCCCAGTATGGCTCCCACAGCGTACATGAGTTCTGTTCCGGCATCAAAATAGCTTCTGACTTTTTGGTTGGCCTCATTTATTCCTGCCACACCGTCCTGGGCTCTGGCACTGAAATGAAAAACAAACAACATTACAAACAGGCAAAGTGCCATTGCCTTTTTTCTTTCAATTCTTTTTAATTTCCAATTGTACTTTTCCATCTCGCATCATTTAAGTTTTGGATAATCACTTGTTAAAAAAGCGGAGGAATACCGCCGTTGCATAACTCTATTTCCTGTCACATTATGCCATACCGCACCAGAGAGAACAGGGAATATTCCTCCACTGTGTCTTATTTAAATACTCTCTTCCCAAAGGACATCCACCTGAGAAAGAGTCAAAAGCAGCGCTGGGTAGCTCGCAGAGCTCTTCACTATTATAGCATTGATATTCTCTCTAAGGGTAGAGATCCTCACAAAGGGATACTCACTTAGCAGTAATTTGAGATAATTTTGGAATTCTTCCAGTGAGAGATTTCGCTCTGCGCTCTCCTTAATTGCGCCTTGAATCCTCCCGGATAGTTCCTCGGCGTCAGCCAAGGTATCAAAAGATTCTTTGTATGAGTGCAATTCTTTGTTTTCAACGCTGCTGCCTTTTTGAAGATGGACAGCTAATTTTTTTTCCGGATTGCTTTTAAGACTCAGAGACTGTAGGCTTTTCTCACCGCTTAAAATTGCTCTTAGATCAGGATAATAGCATCTGAATCCTAAAATCAAATACCAGATCAGTAAGAGGATACTAACGGCAATTATATAATTGCCCCATGAGATATTGGTAAACATATCTTTTTCATTTAATCGTTCCACATCTTCTTTCTCTCTATGTAAATCATATAAGATATATGATTTATTCTATAGACCAAAGGAACAAATGCAATATAAATACTACAAGTACAACTTTGTCTTGTACTTTTTTGTACCTTGGATTCGACGCTGAGATCTTTATTTGCTGAAATAGCTAAGCTTACCCAATACCCGTGGAATTCTATTTGTAAATAGTCAAAAAAAGGAAAGCCCCCCTTTTTTATCTCATATCTATAATGGGACGCAAATTGCCCAACAAGGAACTATCATACTTTAGGTAGGTAACATCCCCAGATGATAATTTTTCATATTCCACCTGAAATCCTTTTACGGTTTCAGAACCGCTTGATTGCAAATAGTCAATAAATTCTGATGCCGAGGTTAAATCGGTAAAAAATAATTTTATGTGCTGTCCATAATAATTCAAATATAGTCTTGGAGCATCTCCAGGATTTTGGGGATCAGTAATTATGGAATACAATTTTGGAAGAAGTTCATGTTGTGTAATTAGTTTAACATCCAACTCAGTTACCTTTCTATCTTTTACTTGATAAAAATTAATCTTATCATCAAATTCTCCTATGGAATTCTCTCCAGATTCAATATCACGATAAAGGTAGGTGAAGCTCAGCTTACCTGTAACATCTTTTCCAAAAGGATTCGGAAGGGTCAAATAAACTTTATTAATTAATATCTTCGAGGGGTCTGTAGTAAAGGTATTGTCTTTGAACAATCCTTTGAATTTTAAAATAGGTACCGAATAATTGTTTACCGTTTTAAATATAATCTCCAAATTGATATTATCATCAAGATCCTTATTGGGAACACCGTTCTGCATCAAGGAAATCTCTTTTCTATTGAGTGATCCCTTTGAAATAATAACAGTATTGCTAAGAGCCATAGCTTCGGCAATTGTACGGCTGTTAGTGTAACTTGCTCCAAGAGTTGACGTGTTGGAACTGGTAGTGCCATTAACATCTGTATTGGTTCCGTTATTACCCGTTGTAACATTAGTGCTATTAACAGCTCCTGTACCTAGTATATTAACTCCCGCATTTAAAGTAAATCCAGTAGTTTTATCCAATGAAACACTACCATAGTCAATAGTATAAAACTTAGTGGAGAGTTGTCCAAAACCGCTGAACTCAACAAGGGTATTATCGTCCAGGGTAAGCCACATGACCAGTTTAGCAATACGCCCATGGGCAGCCTGTTTGTTATTTACTACAATCTCAACTTTCTTTGAAAATTCGATTCGTTTAAAATCTACAGGTATATCAGCACTTGGAGCTGATTCTAATAATGTTGGTATTCCCTTTAGTAATTCAGGTAATTCTTTGGATTTAGAATTAACTGCCTCGATAAAAGCCTTTTGCCCCTTATCGCTAAGGGTAAATACATTGCGTTTTGTCGCCTCACCAGTGCTTGCGTTATACAAATTGGCATCAGGGACATTATTTAATTTGACCTCTACAAACTTATTTTCAAGGTTATCAGTAATTGTGTTTTCAGAGAGTATTTTTTTCTGATAACGGGCTAATTTTGTTTGGGCCATTCCTATTATAGGAATCAGCAATAAGAGTAAAAATATCTTTTTCATAATTTACATTATTTGATACGAATTAATTTTCCTTTACCTACAGCCCCTGTTATTGCATTACGGATCGCAACTTCTCCAAGATCGCTCAGTATAGGGCATGATCCTATGGTTTTGATATCGGTATACCCAATAGGGTTTTCAGTTGGAGGCTGGGTAAAATTTCTTGACAATATCTTCCATGCTCCTGCCTGCTCATGGATCACTACTATATAAACCGATTCAAGATCAAGTATCTCTAAATCAAATTCCGCGGAACTAAAAGCCTTCAGTTTTGATATTTCACTAATAGGATCTAATGGAGAATTCAGAAAATACTTTCTGCGTTTCTCCTTGTAGCTCGCGGGATTAAAATGAGATTGGGTCCAACTACCATCCTCGGCCAGATAACCGCTGCTTTTATTTTTGTCTTTATCGGAATTATCGAATTTTCTTTTAAGATATCTCACATAATGATGATCAAAGATTCGCATAAACTCCCCAAAGTAAATATCTGCCACCCGGGTATCACCCACTATTACTAACATGTTCTCATCGTTGGATCTTTGAGAGGGTTTACTAAAGTTAGCCGAACCGGTAACCACAATGGGATTATCACCCAGTGGATCCACAAGCATAAACTTATTGTGGATGTAATCATTGCTATTAAGGGGATTATCACTGAGCTCACTCAAGAAATTGGGCCAATTATTTTCTGTAAAACTGCTCCCCGATGCAAATATAACATCACGGTCGTTTCCTATAATTTCATTTTTACCCAGATCATCATCTTTTACAAGATAACGAAGCACGTCACTTTCTTTTTGTATCACTCTTTGGAAAGTCTCATCAAGATTAAAGGCAATAGTAAAGCAAATTATTTCTCTGGCGCTATCCATCAGGGAGGCATACCAATCCAGGGTGGTATTTTCATCTTTTTGATCCCTTGGGCTAAAAATAGGAATGATAGTTCCTGGCTCTAATGGAAGCTTGGGAAGCGCAAACATGGCTTTATGCTTTTGGCGTAAATCTTTAACGCTCATGTTTTTACTTAAAGATTTCCAATAATCTTCATAAGCTTCTGCTACAGCCTTATCACGCACAATATGCCCCACATTGGAATGTCCAAATATCCCCCCGGGGGATATATTCACAGAACCGGTCCAAACCGCAATAGGTTGTTTCTTATACAAAAGAACTATAAACTTATTATGGCGTATACCCTCGGTAACAGTTCTTGGAAAAGCATTTTGACTGTTTTGTAAACCGGCAAGTTTTAAATTCTCATAGTTTTCTTCCTTATAAGAACTCTCGGCATCATAGACAATTTTAACATCAGCCCCCGTCGTGGCTGCAGCGGCCAAAGCTTTAGCCACAGGCTGATAGTGGAATTCATAAAAAGCGGCATACAATGCAAAATTTTCATTTTTCGCTTCAGCGATAAAATCAATAAGAGCCTCAAATAAACCACGCGAGAGCCATTTCATTTCTTTAGAATAAGGCTCCTTGGCATTAGGCTTTTGATTGCCAAATTCTCTGGCATAGGCCTGGGAACCAATTACGCCCCTATTGAAATAAATATCATGACTGGTATTGGCTGTTAATTTATTCTCTTCTCCTGTTACTCTCTCGGTTAGTACGCTAATTTCCAAAGCATTGCTCTCATCGAGTGTAAGCAGTTTTGGTTTCCCGTAGCAAGCCACAATACGATAAGTGTAGTGATGGTTTTCTTTTGCTGTATAGTCTGACCACTGAAAGGATTGATAGGGATGCTCGGCGGTAGAAACCGGAGTGCCCACTGGCAGCCCTTTATCTTTCTGCTCAAAGCGCTTAAGACCTTTCATCCAGTATTTCTCCAGAACTTCACCTTTTTTTAATTCCGATCTCTCAATGGCAAATCCTAAGAGATTAGTTCTATCAAATGAATCAGGATCAATAAAATCCCATGCTAGTATCACTACATAGGTCCCTGCTATGGCACGAGCTTTTAGCACATCGTTGTTAACAATTTTTGTTCTCATATGAAAATATTTGTTTTTGGCAGCATTAAAATTAACACAATTAAACTTTTAAATCACTAAGTATAAATACCTGTATTTAACTAACAAACAGAAACTTAACAATTTAAAAACAAAATAATATTGATGGGCAGCTATGGCTGTTTCATAGAGATTGAGAAAACCAAAAAAGAAGTGATTGGGATGTAAGACAGCCAAATATTTAAATTATACTTTTTAGATAAGCAATCCAATTCTTTTGAAGTCTTTTTAATACTTTTGAAACTATCGTTTTGAATAATTTAAAATGATATTCAGCAACACTATTTTAAAATTTTAAATAGTTTTCTTTAACCCATAAAATCAAATTATGAATACTATTTTTGGAGAACAGGGAGAATGTCTAATTGGAATTGAAAAAAGTGACTATTATTCTTTAGAGCATCCTGTTCAGTTGGCCGAATATTGCATAATTGTAATTCATAAAGGAGATGGTATTTACCATGCCGATTTCACTTCCTTTAATTTCTCTGGGCCCATAATCCTCTTCTCTACCCCTTTGCAAAGCATTTACATTGAAAATTGTAAAAATATTGAGTACACTATTGTCAAATTTCACGGTGATTTTTATTGTATTGAAGCCCATAGAGACGAGGTAGCCTGCAATGGTTTGCTTTTCAACAACATCTATTTGGAGCCCTCTTTAAGTCTTTCACAGCAACAACATGAAGATTTTCATAAGGTTTTAAATCATTTACAAGAAGAACTAAAGGATCCTAATTCTTCCCCAATGATTCTAAAATCATATTTGCAGGTTATTTTGGCCAAATGCAGTACGGCTAAATTAAGAACCATGGAAAAGCAAGATCTAACGCTGGCTAAAGATCAACAAATGGAGCAATTTAGAGTATTGCTAGACCAAAAATATTTAACACTTCATAAACCCAATCATTATGCTGAGATACTTGGCATTTCTGCCAATACACTGACCAAAAAAAGTATTAAATATTTTGGCAAGACCCCCTCGCAGCTAATTCAAGACCGATTAATCCTGGAGGCTAAAAAAAAGCTGCACCTCACCACCTTAAGCATTAAGGAAATTGCGTACGAATTGCAATTTAGTGACGAGTATTACTTTAGCCGCTTTTTCAAAAAACACACCCAGATCTCCCCACAGGTTTTTAGAAACAAAGGGGGCATTTCTCAAGTGGCATATTTGTCCAAGTAATATCCCTTTTCGTCCATTTTATAGACTGGCAATCGACTATAACTTTGCTTAAAATTAAATAATTAAAAAAAAAGCAAATGTTACAATTTTTAGCAAACGCGCAACAAGAGTTTATCAATTCCATGAGAATTGCTATTGCCATAGTGATGATCTGGATAGGTGGACTTAAAGCCTTTCAATACGAAGCTGACGGTATCGTCCCCTTTGTGGCAAATAGTCCTTTAATGAGTTTCTTTTATAGTAAAGAAGCCCCTGAGTACAAAGAATACAAAAACCTTGAAGGCCAAGAAATAAACAAAAACATCGCTTGGCACCAAGAAAATGGCACGTATGTTTTTGCAATCGGACTCGGGATTGTTATTGTGGGCATTGGGTTTATGAACTTACTTGGAATTTATTTCAACAAAATAGGTCTGATAGCAGGGCTGTTAACTTTTGGAATGTCCCTAGTAACGCTCTCTTTCCTAATTACCACCCCTGAGGTTTATGTGCCTAATTTAGGTGGTGACTTTCAGACAGTAAATCACGGATTCCCATTTCTTTCTGCCGGTGGAAGATTAGTCATTAAAGATATCATTATGATGGCTGCCGGTCTGGTTGCTGCATCTGATTCCGCGCGAAGAATATTAAACAAAAAAGTAAAAAACAAAAATTAATTCTGTACTTATAGGATAAAAACAATTTCAGTTCCTGCAAGGATCAATTAAATACAACTTCTCAGTATATACTGTATACTATTGAACTAAAATGGGGGAAATCCCTATTCTTTATGCCGCTATTGGTTATTGATTATCCCCTTTAAAAGCCGTGATAGACAGTGAGTCAAAACTAGCTTAGGTACACCTTGTCCTAAAAGACAGTATTATATACAATTGACGATGACCATCACTCAAATTAGATTCTGGTAACAATTCTTAATACTTTATTAATTCAAGCCTTGCAGTATTCTTACCATTTTTATCACAAGAGTATAATCTTGGACAGTAGCCATATAGTAATCTTCCACAAGTAATCTTACAAATTCAATAAATCAATACTTTTTTAGTGATCCAATACTAAATAGGCAAGTATTAATACACATGATGATTTAGGTCGATTATTAGTCAATAATCTCAAAACGATATTATTGGATATCATCCATCATCCAGCTAGTCCCTACTTCTTTTGTTCGTTTCTTCATTTTTGCGTCAGCAAAATGAATTAAATTTAGAAACCAATGCCAGATTGGTGCATGATCAACTTTAACTCCGATCATTTTTACTATCTATTCAACATCTCAAAAACTTAAAGCAAAGTTAAGTTTGAAATATACTACCTGAAGCATTATGATTTTTGGATAACAATGATCTTTGATATTCGTTTTTTTGACGTATTTAAAGCTATAGAGATAAAATTTATTTTTGCTCTGTAAAAAACAAATCGCATGCCAAAGAAATCTGAATTACATTAAGACACTGCTTAACAATTAAATAAAAATAAAAAAAACAGTTATAATTCAATTTTAAACTGATATCAAAATGATACGATAAGAAGTGCAAAATGAGAGACATAATAGTCATTTTGGCTAAGTTTTATAACCATGTAATAGATTTGTCATGCAAAAAAGCTTAGTCAGAAGAAAGATTATTTGAAGGTAAATGCTCGGAATTAATAAAAGCAGTAGGCAATTGGCATTAGAGAGCAGGTTTGATAGTATTAAATTCTTAGGAGCTTTTGAAATTCTTTTATTCAAGAATTGTGTTGTGGATTTTTTATCAATTTATAAAATGGAATTCTCCTTATTTTTAAATTACATCTATTGGTTTATATTAAATGTATTATCAATTTTAATTCTCTCATAAATGTAAAAGCACTACTTTTGTTTAATATTATTTAATAATCGTTAAACAAAATATATGATAGAGTCAATCATTGTAAAAATCGATAATGGTGTATTGAATGAAGTTCAGATCGATAGAATTATAGAAATGGCATGGGAAGACCGAACCCCTTTTGATGCGATAAAATTTCAATTTAATTTATCTGAAGCCGATGTGAAAGCTTTAATGAAGAAAGAATTAAAGTTTAGCAGTTACAAGTTATGGCGTGAAAGGGTTGAAAACTGCAATACAAAACACGCTGCAAAGAGAAACCAAGAAATTGACAGGTTTAAATGCAACAGGCAAAGGGCAATTTCAAATAATAAAATCTCTAAGCGTTAATAAAATATTCGACGATGATCAAAAAAGATAAACCCGATAATGTAGTATTTTCTACTGAGCATGGTTATAATGCAAGATTGCTGCCCTATGGCACAAGTGTTGGTGCACCTGTAATCAAAACAGATGACTTAGCAGGCTGGAAAAACATGGGCATAAATAAGGTAAACAAAGAATTTGAAAGTAAATTCAATGAACTAAAAATGCAATACCAGGATTTAATCCAGGAATTCCAGTGGAATGAATTGGTATACAATGCCAGATTTTCTTTTGAACCCATTGTTGGTGAAATATACCACTTATACAAAGATCCAGACGGTTCTAGTTTTCTCTCACTAATAGGCCCGAAAGAATGGAATAAGGAACATGTTGGTACTTTTAGACTTAACAGTGATAAAAAATGGATACTCATTGATTTGAAAAGTTCGATTTTTTAATAAAAACTTCAAGATAGTGGAAAACAAAATAAATTTTAAAACCAGTGATCTGGAAAAAATGGAGAAGCAGACTGCCGTGCATTTAATAAACAGTTTAGGCGGTTTTAAAAGTGTGGCTTTGGTTGGAACTTCTAATGGGCAGGGAAAGACCAATTTATCCATTTTTAATTCTTTTTTTCATATTGGAGCTAATCCGCCATTAATAGGCATGATTTTTCGCCCAAGTCCGCCAGAGCGTGATACTATGAGAAATATTATAGATACAGGATTCTATACCATTAATCATATCAACGAGCAGATCTACAAGAAGGCACATCAGACATCAGCGAGATACAACAAAGATATCTCAGAATTTGACGCTACAGGACTCAGTGCGGAATATAAAAATAACTTTCAAGCTCCTTTTGTGCTTCAAAGCAATATACAGTTAGGCATTGAATTTAAAGAAAAAATAGATATTTCAATCAATAATACCACTATGATTATAGGGGAAATAGTCCAGATTTTTATTCCTAAAGACTGCTTGTCTGATGATGGTTTTGTCAATTTGGAAAAAGCAGGTACTCTTACGTGTTCGGGTTTGGACAGCTATCATAAAACCCTGCAATTAGACCGGTTAAGCTATGCAAAGCCTGATAAGGAAATTACATCATTACTTAAAAGTTGAGCAAAAAAAGGATAAATATTATCTGGTTCAAACGTGATCTTCGTTTTGCAGATCACGACCCTCTTTTTATGGCGCAACAGCAAAATGTTCCTGTTGTTTTGGTTTATTTTTTTGAACCCTCAGTAATGGCTTGTGATGATTCTGATGCGCGTCATTGGCGGTTTGTTTATGAATCCTTACAGGAAATGCAGTCTAAATTAAAGTCAATTGACACGCAGATTTATTATTTTCATAACGAAGTCCAGATTGTTTTTGAGCACCTATACAGGCTGTATGATATTCAAAATGTGTTTTCGCATCAGGAAATTGGCAATAAGGTTACTTTTGACAGGGATATTGCCATGCAGTATTTTTTTGATGATCATAACATTCTTTGGAAACAGTTCCAGCTCCATGGGGTAATTAGAAAGTTGCGATCAAAACAAGATTGGGATAAGCGCTGGGAGCAAACAATGCGAGCAACTCCGAAAATGATTGACCTGAAAGCTTTTAAATTTGAAAATTTAGATCCTGATTTCTATCTAAAGCTAAAAGGAAGTACGCTTTGCAGTGAAATTGTCAGCCGAAATGAAAACTTCCAACAGGGTGGCGAATATTGGGCGTGGCGATATTTGAAAAGTTTTGCAAAAGATAGACACGTAAATTACAGCCGGCACATTTCCAAGCCCAGTTTAAGCAGAAAAGGCTGTAGCCGTCTATCTCCCTATTTAACTTACGGAAACATCAGTATGCGAATGGTGTATCAATATACCAATGAGTTTTATGAAACATCACCCAACAAAAGAGCCATGCTTAATTTTGTTTCAAGACTACACTGGCATTGCCACTTTATGCAAAAATTTGAAAGTGACTGCCAAATTGAATTTAAAAATATAAATAAGGATTACGATGCCTTGGTAAAACCTAAAAACGAAAGGTACATAAAAGCCTGGCAGGAAGGAAAAACCGGAGTTCCTATTGTTGATGCCTGCATGAGATGTTTAGTTCAAACGGGATATATCAACTTTAGAATGCGTGCGATGGTAGTTTCATTTTTCACATTCAATTTGTGGCAGGACTGGAGGGAACTCCATTTTCTTGCAAGACAGTTTTTAGATTACGAACCTGGGATTCATTATCCGCAAATTCAGATGCAGGCCGGTACAACAACAGGCAATACCATTAGAATTTATAATCCCATAAAAAACTCACAGCAGCACGATTCAGAAGGTGTTTTTATAAAAAAATGGCTTCCCGAACTTGCAGAGATTCCATCACAATTAATTCATGAACCATGGAAATTAAATCTTATTGAGCAGCAATTTTACAAATGCGAAATAGGTAAAGATTATCCAGAGCCTATAGTTGACATAGAAGAAACTCGGAAATATGCCAGTGATATTGTTTGGGGTTTTAGAAATAAACAAGAAAATGCGAGGAGTTAAAAAACAAAATCTGCCCACTAAAATCTGCATTGTCTGCCAGAGACCATTTGTATGGAGAAAAAAATGGGAAAAGGTTTGGGACGAAGTGAAATATTGCAGTGATAAATGCAGTAGCAGTAAATAATATGGAAACCAAAACTTTAAGACTCATTCTTGGAGATCAGTTAAATGGCAATCATTCCTGGTTTGAAACGATAGACAATTCAATAACCTATGTGATGATGGAAATACGCACAGAAACCGACTATGCCATACACCACATACAAAAAATAACGGCATTCTTTGCGGCAATGCGCCAGTTTTCCAATTTTCTAAGATCCAAAAAACACCATTGTATTTATCTGGAAATAAACGACAAAGACAATTTACAGTCTTTTGAGACCAATTTATCCTTTATCATAGAGAGAGATCATTACACAAGATTCGAATACCTGCTGCCCGATGAGTATCGCGTAGATACAGTATTACAAAAATTTACATCTCAGCTTGCTATTGCTTCCAAAGTTTACGATACCGAGCATTTTTTCAGTCCCCGTAATGAACTCGGAAAATTCTTTGAAGATAAAAAAACTTTTTTGATGGAAAGTTTTTATCGTGCCTTGCGAAAGAAACATCATGTACTAATGTCAGGAGACAACCCAATAACAGGTCAATGGAATTATGATCAGGAGAATAGAAAGAAACTGCCTAAAAATCATAAACCCGCTCCGCCTTTAGTCTTTAATAATGATGTTTCCCATATATTAGATGCCATTTTACAGAATGATTTAAACATAGTTATCCCTGGTCTAACCATCTGATTCTTTCTCAGCATAGGCACAACTTCAATCCCACTTAATGTTGGTTTGGACCATTCAAAATTTTTAAAACCTAAACCATTTAAAATCCTCCACTTTATAAAACCATGGTCCTATTCTACAATATTGCTGAGATATTTACACTGCCGGATTTTAATCTTTGACAGCGAACGCTTGTCATAGACTTTGATCGCTGCTGTATTAGAACTGCTTTCATTAATATTTATTTCTTGTGGTTTGTAGTTATCACTAATTGCTTAATTAGAAAAACCGAGCGCTCATTCTGTATCTTTTTCTGGTCAAAAGAAAGTCTACTGTATTGCCTAATTTATCTACTGCTCGATATAAATAACACCTAATATCTTTTACTTCGATATAGGTTTCATCCAATCTCCAGCTTGCCCCCACTTTGAACTTTCTCTTCTTGATCTTTGATTCAATGAAAGGTATAAATTTATAAACCCAGTGCTGAATCGTGTCATGATCCACAATCACGCCCCTTATCTTCATTATTTCCTCAACATCTCGATAACTTAAAGTAAACCTAAGCTTAAAATATAATGCCCGGAAAATAACAGACTTTGAATAGCAATGATCTTTGATATTCATTTTTAGATGGGTTTAAAATTATAAAGATAAAATTACTCCCAAATGCGACAGAACCCTTACCAATCCATATAACACTAAGTTTTAATCCAAGCACTTTTTCAATCCCCTTAAATCGAGTATATTTACCAAAAATAGGTTCGAAAAATTAGCCAATTTTGATTTTTACATGAACACATGTTAGCAGTAATTTTATGACTACTATACAAACATTAGAAAACATTCCTATCGAAAAACTTTTAGAAGTTTTCAATTTATCATTTTCAGACTACATAGTGCCATTTTGCTTGACAAAAGAACAACTCGAAGATAAAATAAAAAGCGACAGTATTACCCTTGAATTCTCCGTAGGCGCTTTCCAGGATAATCAATTAATTGCCTTCATACTTCACGGCTATGACCGTGTTGACCAATTGAAAATTGCTTATAATGCAGGAACAGGTGTAATTCCAACAAAAAGGGGAAATAAATTAACCACAAAAATGTACGAATATGTTTTACCCATTTTGCAGGCAAATGATATTGACAAGTTGTTGCTTGAAGTAATAACCACAAATGAGCGTGCAATAAAAACTTATAAGAACATTGGGTTCAAAATTATCCGAGAATTGAATTGTTATAAAGGAGCAATCAATATAACCAATAGAAAAAATGATTTTGAAATTCGCAAATTGGAAGAGTATAACTGGCAAAAACTTCAAACCTTTTGGGACTTAAAACCATCGTGGCAAAATTCGATTACAGCTCTTGAAAAACTGAAAAACTTCAACATTTCTCTGGGAATATATGATAATGAAAAATTGTTAGGATACACGATTTTTAATCCTAAACTAAAAAGAGTTCACCAACTTTCAGTTGACAAAAATTACAGAGGAAAAGGAGCTGGTCGGCAACTTTTAGAACACATCGCAAAAAATTATGGAAAGGATGTTTCTGCTACAAATATTGAAAATACTTCAAAAGAAACACTAAATTTCATGAAAATCATAGGAATTGATATTTTCATTAAACAATATGAAATGGAATTTCCTTTGAAGTAAAAACTAGCGCTTAATGATCGCTTCAGGATATCCAAACTAAATTTCTAGTGCCTTTAAAAGACAGACCATACTTAATAGTAAGACAATCTCTTCAAGTCCTCCATAAAATAATTTGAAATGTATTTTTTAGGGGCACCATAGCCAAAAGACGCCAATTGGCACCTTTTATTATTATAAAACTTTTTAATTTTTATTTCTCAAAAATAAAATAAGGCTTCTTATCAGCCCTCAGCCCTGATAGGAGCGAAATGCTTTGTAGCGGGATTCAGCTCAAAGATTGCAGTGTATAGGGGGAAGAGCTCCTGAAAAATAATTAATATAATATCCATAAAAAACAATATTACACCAAATACATAAAACAAAAAAGGCACCTCAATGTGAAGTGCCTTTATAAGTTAACCGTTATAGTTTAATTATGCTACGACTACGTTTACTGCATTTGGACCTTTACGGCCTTCTTCAACGTCATAACGTACTTCATCGTTTTCACGAATGTTTTCTGATAGACCTGAAGCATGAACAAAAACCTCGGCTCCTCCATTTTTAGGAGTTATGAATCCGAATCCTTTTTCTTCATTGAAAAATTTTACTGTACCTTCTTGCATTTTAATATATTTAATGTCGCAAATGTAGCTTAAAAAAAAATGATAACTTACTGAAATTGAGTTTTTTTTATTTAGAAAGTAAAACTTGTTCGAAGCCTTTTGCAGGATGCTTTCTGCAAAGCGTAATGGTATCTTCTAAATTTTCTTTACCGATAAATGCAACTTAATTATTACTTACTTAAATACCAACACCTTAAATTCTTTTTACTCTGTCAAAAAAATAAAAAATAGTTTGAAATAGTATAAGACTAACTTATCATTGGTCAAGTTTTTTTTAACATATAGCCCATATAACAGCCTTTTTTAAACTGCACTTCACCCTGCCATATTATTTATTTCCCCTTCCTATATAATGGATGGTAAAATGAAGTAAAAGAGCCCTGGAAATACGCATTATTGGGATCTGAAGTCCAAAACAAATAATAATAAAAATTCCCACCATCAGTTCCAAAGAAAGGCAGTAAGTCTCTTTCAAAAGAAACCCGACAAAAATCATTGGCACAAAAAGGATTAAGACTATAGGATAACTAATCCATAGCGCAGCGGAATAAAATCCGGGTTCAATGCGGAAATCCTGATTACAGTGCACACATTTCTCGGGCATTTTTAAAATGGATTTAAAAACAAAAAGTCCCGGCCTTGTAAATAAATTCCCCTTATAACACCGCGGACATTTTAAGGCAAAAATGTTGTATAATTTTGTTGTTTCTCTCATGGGTAAGGTAAATTATTATAATATAATCCAGACAGCCCCATAGGGACCCCCTGGATTAAGCAGCTAATGAAACATACTACATATTATCGACAACTGCCTGGCCGAATTCAGAACATTTCACCAGAGTTGCCCCTTGCATCAATCGCTCAAAATCATACGTAACGATTTTATTACCGATTGCCCCTTTTAGTCCTTTTATTATAAGATCAGCCGCATCCTGCCAGCCCATATACTCAAGCATCATCACCCCTGAAAGGATTTCAGAAGACGGATTTACCTTGTCAAGATCTTTATACTTAGGCGCCGTTCCGTGTGTAGCTTCAAAAATAGAAACCCCTGTGGCGTAATTTATGTTGGCTCCGGGCGCTATCCCAATTCCTCCCACTATAGCCGCCAGGGCATCTGAAATATAATCCCCGTTAAGATTCAGCGTAGCAATGACATCATACTGCTCAGGCCTTAATATGATCTGCTGTAAAAACGCATCTGCTATTACATCTTTTATAATCACCTTATGTCCATATTTTTCCATAATAAGCCACGGACCTCCCTCATACTCTTTGGCTCCAAACTCCTCTCTGGCCAGCTGATAGCCCCATTCTTTAAATTGCCCTTCGGTAAATTTCATGATGTTTCCTTTATGCACTAGGGTCACAGAATCTTTCCTGAAGTCAATGGCATGCTTGAGAGCCGCTCTGATAAGGCGCTGGCTTCCTTCTTTGGATACGGGTTTTATTCCAATGGATACCGAATTAGGAAATCGAATGTTTTTAACCCCCATCTCCTCAATAAGAAAGTCCTTCACCTTTTCCAGTTCCGGTGTTCCTGCCATCCATTCAATACCGGCATATATATCTTCTGTATTTTCCCTATAAATAATCATATCTACATTCTCGGGCGCTTTCACCGGAGAAGGAACTCCTTTGAACCACTTTACGGGTCTGACGCACGCATATAAATCCAGTTTTTGTCTCAGGGCAACATTCAGTGATCGCATCCCGCCACCAACCGGAGTGGTTAGCGGCCCTTTAATGGCAACTAAAAATTCCTCAATATCCCTAACTGTCTGATCCGGAAGCCAGTTTCCTGTCTTTTCAAAAGCCTTCTCACCAGCATATATTTCCTTCCATTGGATCTTTCTACTTGTGCCGTATGCCTTTTTAACCGCAGCATCAAAAACCAACCTGGACGCTTTCCAAATATCCGCCCCTATGCCGTCTCCTTCAATAAAAGGAATTATAGGATGGGAAGGCACAATGAGCCTTCCGTTTTGAATACTTATTTTATTTTCGTTCATCATATTGTAAATTTTTGAAAAAAAGTTCCACGCAGACTTTCCTTGATTCAACTTTATTTTCGTTATTTAACCTTTACTATCTGATTCTGTTTTATAGTGAAACAGAATCAGATAGTTTTACAAATATATAACATTTGTTATGTATTTAATTAATAAAAGTTATATTTGTTTTATGAAAGATTTCTTTTCCCAATTTGATTTCCAGAGTAACTTGCTCTTTGAAGACCTAACAGAGTCAGAAAATCACACCGTTAAAAACGCTATGGAATCCCTTATGATAAAAAAAGGCAGCATGCTTTTTTATGAAGGTGGTATCCCAACGGGTATCTATGAGATAAAACAGGGTAAAGCCAAAAAATTCAAACGCGGTTTTAGCGGTGAGGAGCAAATATTTTACATTTATACGCCACATGATGTACTGGGTTATCATGCCCTGCTTGGACAGGAAAGATACCAGGACTCGTGCGAGGCCCTGGAAGATCTAAAAGTAAACTTTATAGCTAAGGAAGATTTCCTCAGACTGCTCAGGGAAATTCCGGCCCTGCAGCAAAAACTCATTAAAAATATCGCTCACGAATTTGGTGTTCTGGCCAACATCATTGCTGTACTGGCACAAAAGAATCAGAATGCACGCCTGGCACTGTTTTTACTGTTATTGGAAAACAGGTTCAACCGAAACTCTCCAACCCTAAAAGGCATCGACCTTACACGTGATGACCTGGCGAACCTTATCGGAACATCACAGGAAAGCCTGGGCAGAAGCCTCAAACAATTCAAGGAACTAGGCTGTATCGAAATAGATAAAAGGAATATTTACATCAAAGACAAAAAGCAACTAGAGGAATTATTGCAAGTAAAAATAAACTAATTTTTTAATCAAGTAGCATTAAACCTGCTGCTGTATCCTAAAGCTATTTGCTTTTAAACTGCACTATACGTCTTCTGTATTTCCTTTGCAATAAAAAGGCATTGAACATGATCCTGTCATATAAGAGTCCTAAAAGCAAAGCCATAACTGCTATAAATAAAACATGCAATCCCATATTAGAATAAAAAATTCCACCGGTAATTCCACCTATAAAGAAAAAACTGATAATGGTCATTCGTAATTTTATCGAGACAAACAGTTTTTTTCTAAAAGAATCTTCATGATAAAAAAACAGTTGGGATAATTCGATTCCAAGATCTGTAAAAAGCCCTGTCAGGTGTGTTGTTCTTACAGTAGCATTAGATATTTTTGTGACCAAAGAATTCTGTAAACCCATTGAAAATAATAATATATAGGCTATAAAGTCAGGACTCTTTACAATTAACTGCTCTGCAAAGACAGCAATCCCGAACAAAATTATGCTTTCAATTGCTGTTGGAATTACATAACTGTATTTTTCATTTTTTCGCAAGAGAAACTCAACGATTAAACTTGAAAAAAAAGATCCCAGGAAAAAAAAGAAGATATATAAAAAGTAAATAAATCCCTGCTTGAAATTAAGCTTAAAAATCTCATCTACAAAAAAAGCAAAGTGTCCTGTAACATTGGTCGTTAATTTTTGAACTGCCAAAAAACCCGCTACATTTACCAGTCCTGCCACAAAGGATAATAAAGAGGCAATTTTAAGATTATGTCTTAGATTTCTTTTGTTTCCCTGATGTTTGAACATTGTATTTTAGTATTTTATAATCCTTAAATTATAATTAATTCTGAACGATAAAATTCCACTTAAACTAAGTAATATATAAACTCTCAGCAAAAAAATGGTATAACAGATAAACGATCTATTGATCTTAATTATTAGCTAAAAAAGTAATCGTATCTGGTAGATTTTCTTTATTGCTAAATGCTGCAATAAACTCTTGTAATTCAGCAGTGGTTTTAAATGGGATTTCAAAAAAATTGATATAGTATTATCCTGATCCAAAATACGTATAATTTTAAATATATTCTTAGAAATTAAACTTTTATTTAATTATAATCGAGTTTGTTTGCTAGTATCCAGTTCCTTTGAACTTTCCGTTTTATATCATCCATGGCAAGTGTTTTTTTATATACCTGAAAATAAATCTGTAAAATGAAACTAATTATAATCTTTGCCTAGCTTAATTTTGTATTTTAATATACAATATAAAGTAGCTGGTAAATATTTAGGTTAATGACTTTTTTTACAACAACACCTCGCAAAGGAAATAATGACATTTAAAAATGGACTACAAAAGGATTGCAAAAAAAATAATAGACCTAAGAAACGCGGATTTAGCATTGAGAGATCAACTCATTGAAAACGGACAGCTAAGCGAAGGTTATAACCAAGAAATGAAGCAATTGCATAACTGAAATGCTAAAACATTAAACGAAATAATTGACGCTGCTGGCTATCCGACAATAGAGAAAGTTGTTAAAGAAGCAAACCAAGCGACCTGGTTGATAATACAGGGCTCAATCGGACAGCCTGAATTTATGAAAAAGTGCGCTAAAGAATTGGAAATTGCCGTTAATCAAAACAAGGCAGACGCGAAAAATTTGGCTTATTTGCTTGACCGAATAGCAGTTCTTGAAGACAAACCACAACTTTACGGAACTCAATTTGACTGGAATGAAAATGGGATTCTAAGCCCAAATAAGTTTGACAACATAATCAAAGTAAACCAGAGAAGAAAATCCATTGGACTTAACACCCTTGAGCAGCAAACAAATATTATCCGTAAACGAGTACAGGACTAAAAGCAAAAACCACCCCCTGACTTTGAAAGACGCAAGCAAGAAATGGAAGAATGGAAAAAAAGTGTTGGATGGAAAAAATAAAATAGCCACTAAAATGGTTTTTGCCTTCAGCGGGGTTGACGCGTCAAAAGGAGGTTATCTTCCAGAGTTTAAAAATCGTGAAATGACCATAAATACTAATTTAGCTTCTTCTTTTTTATCAAATGAAAATCCAAATCCTACTTATCTTAGGCACAATACTACTATCTGAAAGACTTATTAAACAAATTATTACCCGACTTACCATAAGTGGCTTATAGTAGAATACCTTTTTGAGTTTGGACAGGTTTGGCTATATCCTTCATGACCAATTATCTCTTTTAAATCTATTTCTATAGTGCTGCTAATAAAAAGTATTGGAACATCATTTGCTAATCCTTTGAAAGTATTTTTAATATTTCTATAAATGCAACGCTTTTTTACTTATATCTTGCTTATATTTATGAGATGAAAGCAATTCCAGACCAAAATAATCATATTGTTGTAGTGGGTACATCAGCAGGCGGAATGAAAGCCTTGATAAAGTTGGTGGAACAGCTTCCAAAAGATTTCCCTGCTCCCCTTTTAATTGTTCAACACATCTCGGCAGATGCAACTGGAGATGCACTGCTAAATTCACTTAATAAAATTGGCAAACTCAAATGCATCCACGCCAAGCAGGGAAATAAGATTGAGTCTGGTCACCTTTATCTTGCCCCTTCTGATCATCACCTTATGATTGAAAAAGATGGTACGCTTTTAGTAACCAAAGGTGCTCAGGAAAATCGTTCCCGCCCTGCGATCGATCCTTTGTTCAGATCAGCAGCAGCATCTTTTGGAAACAGGACAATTGGGATCCTTCTAACAGGTTATCTTGATGATGGTACAGCGGGTCTAATCACCATTCAAAGGTGCAAAGGCATCACCATAATACAGGATCCTGCAGATGCGGATTATCCTGATATGCCCAAAAATGCACTAAATCAAATCAAGCCGGATTATTGTATACCCATCGCAGAGATGGGCGGAGTGCTTTCAACTCTTATGACAAGAAAAACCGGCAAACAGTCGGTAATTCCAGAAGACATTCTAAAGGAAGTTAAAATTGCCCAGCGTGTATTAAGCGATCTGCCTTCGGTTAATTCTCTGGGAGAACAGGTTCCTTTTAACTGCCCAGGCTGTGGAGGTGTTTTATGGAAAATAGATAAAGGCTCCAGTCTGAGATATCGTTGTCATACCGGTCATGCCTATACTGCTATTACTTTACTCGCAGAACAAACAGAAAAAATTGAAGAGACCATGTGGACCGCTCTTAGAATGTTTGAAGAAAGAAAAAATCTTCTCACCACTATTGCCAACGGTCAAAAAGGCGCAATGGCAAATTCTGCCAACGAAAGGGCAAAAATGTCACAGGTTCATATCGACAGGATAAGGGCTATTTTATTAGCTGATGATAAATCAAGTGAGAGTGATTCTCCTGTATAGGAGCAATGTGTCTGTGCCAATTATTGTCAATTCTGTTTCCTGATACAGAAGATAGAAACTAGACAATACCTATTGAAGCCATTAATCCCGATGATTTCAGAGTATGTTATCTTACAGTATTATTTTCTGCAGAGTTAATAAACCCCAATGTAGACATAGCTACACCTCTACTGGATATTGGTAAAGACAAAGTCAGTTGCAGTGACTGTGGCATTTACACGCCCATCTATAGTCAATTCAGTTTACTAAAGGATTCTCAATAGTACCACTGACCGAATACCCGCTGGCGGTGGCATAGATTAAAACTGAACTATAGTTTGCCAAACCTGTACCGCTTACATTTAAGTAAGCCCTAGCAGTTTCACTAGTGCTACTTATCATTGCAATGGTCAACACCTGTAACAGCACCCGAATTTATGGCATCAAAAGCTGCCTTTAAAGTAGTGTAGTTTCCACCCGTACCAAACGTTACAGATGACAAAGCAAGATTACTGCATTCATAATTCTTTCTTTCCCGTATGGTCATTGCAGAGAAAAAATTCAAAAGAAAAACAAATAAAAAAACAGAGGTAGAAATAGGTAGCTTATCTTTTAAAAAGGTACTAATTGCTTTTCCTTTACTTAAAAGAAGCATTAGATTTTTCATGATAATCAGAAGGGAGTTTAAGCCTGGGTGCAAGTCTTACCTTTTAGATACTTTATCTTATAAAAAAGCTCGCAATATGCTTTTAATCAGTCAAATATATTCTTTTATCGATAGATTCAATCATAATTTTCATAAGTTTATTCTTATTCTACCAAACAATCAAATAAAACACTAACAATGAATTACTTAACCATAAAACATTTAGTCAAAGGTAAGTTTTTAACTATTAAAGGTTCACTTTCTGATTTTGCATAAATTATAATGATATATTTACAGTCAGACAGATAAAAAGATCTTTGTTGCTGTCATTAAATTAATGCAACCGATAGCCAACCGAGCCATTAATTCATAGTACTATGATTAATTCCTAATAAAAAACAATAGCACTCAATTTATAGTTATGAATCAAGAAGAACCTAAATACGTAATTGCAATTGGTGCGTCGGCGGGCGGCATGGAAGAAATAAATACTTTTTTTGAACATACCTCACTTGACGGTGTTGCCTATGTGATTGTTCAGCATTTGTCATCCGATTTCAAAAGCGGTATGGTCGAATTATTGTCAAGACACAGTCAGCTCGCTGTTAAGGAAGCTATACAGGGTATAGCCCTATGCACCAATGTCGTTTATCTTATTCCCAACGATAAATTCATGACCATCAAAAACAATCGGCTCTATCTAAGCGATAAAAATAAGCTTCTTGGCCCGCACTTGACAATTAATGCTTTTTTTAATTCACTTGCACAGGACAAGGGTAAAAGGGCCATTGGAATCATACTCTCGGGTATGGGCTCAGACGGCAGCGAAGGGATTAAATCAATTAAAGAAGCTGGGGGAATGGTAATTGCCCGAAATCCTGAATTTACTGAATTTACCAGCATGCCTACAAATGCGATAGCAACAGATATGGTTGATTTCATTCTGGAGCCTGAATTCATGCCACAAGCCATAGCATCTTATGTCAAGCACAGTGAAGAAATTTTAGATGGCGACAAATCTGACCAAAACGCCATCATTGAAATTCTTTCCTATATCCGGGAGAAACTGCCGTTTGATTTTTCGGATTATAAGCTGACAACTATACTTCGCCGGTCAAAAAGAAGAGCTGCTTCACTAAACATTTACGATCTTGAAAAATACCTGATTTTTTTAAAAAACAATCCCCAAGAGCTCAAGGCGTTGGCCAAGGATTTTCTGATCAGTGTCACGTCATTTTTTAGAGACGCTGATGGTTTTGAAGTAATCCAAAATGAGGTTTTGCCGCAATTGCTGGAAAACCTAAAGCCCCATGAGGAAATCAAGTTGTGGATAGCTGGTTGTGCCACAGGTGAAGAGGCGTACTCTATTGCAATTTTGCTCAGGGAGCTTCTGGAAGAAAAATCAAAGGAGACTACCGTAAAGATTTTTGCTACTGATATTGATGGTCCTGCTCTGACTTATGCAGCAAAAGGAGTTTACCCCGCCGATAAGATAAAGGGTGTGAGCCCTGAGAGGCTAAAGAAGTATTTTGATTTAAAGGCAAATAATTATGTTGTGAAACCAGAAATTAGAAAAATGCTCATATTTGCACAGCATGATCTGGTCAAAAATCCACCTTATTGCAACATGCATTTTATAAGCTGCCGCAATATACTCATTTACATGTCCCCTGTTCTTCAGAAAAAAATATATGCAATGCTGCTGTTCGGTCTCAGGACAAATGGTTATTTATTTTTGGGATCAAGTGAAAATCCCCTGACAATAATGGGCAGCCTGGGAGTCATCAATAAAAAATGGCGGATTTATAAAAACCTTAAACACAAACGCGTAGTTAGTTTTGACACATTTGCACTGCCCGAACTTTCTGATACCAGATCTTCCTTATCTTTAAAAGAAGATATTGTTCCATCTTTAAATCACTCATTGAGCGAAACAGCCGTAGCAGCACTGACAAA
Source organism: Flavobacterium sp. SLB02 (assembly GCF_009664855.1). GTDB lineage: Bacteria > Bacteroidota > Bacteroidia > Flavobacteriales > Flavobacteriaceae > Flavobacterium. The sequence continues at coordinate 1,335,226 of NZ_CP045928.1, read as the reverse complement.
ACAAATGGGATCTTTGGTAATATGCGTGAATTGTGAAAATACAGTAATAAAATCCTATGGAGATACTTCAAAATACCTGCTGCCACAAAACTTCAATACCAACCTGGTAGAGTTATTGCCCAGGCCACTGGCTCTAGCATACAGCACTTTAAGTAAAAAAACTTTAAAAAATCAACACAGCACAAATGTAAAGGGAATATTAATAAAGCACAATGATGCTGTTATGGAGGTAAGTATTTCTATAACGCCAATCATTATTGACAATAGCCGACAAAAGGGATTGATGATTGTTTTTAGTGATGATACCCTGGTGAGTAATGCCAAAAACAAGTATCCTGTCTTTGAAGAAATCGCTTATAACAACGAGTATACCACCGTTTTGGCAGAAGAGCTCAAAGAAACAAAAAATAAACTTAATGCTGCTTATGATAAATTGGATGCTTCAAATGAGAATATGCAGTCTTTTAACGAAGAGTTAATATCTGCAAATGAGGAAATGCAAAGTACAAATGAGGAAATGCAGTCCGTTAATGAAGAACTACATACCATAAATACCGATTACCAATTAAAAAACAAGGAACTTCTTGAAATCAATGATGATCTAAATAATTATTTCAGGAGCAATATCAATGGGCAGTTATTTATTGACAACGAATTAAGGTTACTTAAATTTTCTCCTGGAGCTGTAAAACATATTAACCTTCTTGACTCTGATATCGGAAGGCCTATAAGCCATATTTCCACAAATATTAAATTTGAGACAATATTAGAAGACACAAAATTAGTACTGGAAAAAGGGGTTGTTATCAGCAAGGAAATTGAATCCAACAATGGAAAATTCTATCAGATAATGATTATGCCTTACCTACAGTCCAGTAATCGAAATAATGGTGCAATTATCACTTTCAACGAAATTACTGAATTGAAAATTACACAGTCTGAACTTTATAAAAAAAATCAAAGCTTAACCCGTATTAATAATGATCTGGATCATTTCATTCATGCGGCATCTCATGACCTATTGGCGCCCCTGGGACATATTGAAAGCAGTATAGAAATGCTCAATGATTTAAAAATAGAGGATAGTGATCTCTCGGATTATTTAGTGATTATCAACAGTTCTGTTAAAACTTTCCGTTCCCTTATAAAGGATATTGCAGTGATTGCAAAGGTAGAAAGCGATATAATTGTTACAGAAAAAGTAAACCTGAATGAAATTATAGACAATATAGAATGGGGCCTTAAAGATAAAATTGCCATCACAGATGCAAAAATTATTCGCAAATTACATATAAGCGAGATCGTATATTCTAAAAAAAACATGAGAAGCATACTCTATAACCTGATCGCAAATGCGGTGAAATTTCGTAGTGAAAAATCACCCCTGATAACTATCAGCACTTTCCAGGAAGGGAGTTATAATGTCTTGACTGTACAAGATAATGGCAAGGGAATTCCCGATGGGGGCTTAATTAAAATTTTTGATATGTATGGAAGGCTGCATCAGGATATTGAAGGCAGCGGAATTGGTCTTTACTTAGCAAAAAAAATTATTAATGCTGCAGGAGGAAATATTATTGTTGAAAGCGAACTTGAAAAAGGAACAAAATTTAGCATTTACATGAGTCAGGAAACTTTAATAGAAGAATGAACATCGGATCATTTGAAGGATAATAAATTCATTTTTAGCCATTGATCAAAATTGTAATTATACTGGTTATGTAATGGCCTGTTAAAAATTATAAATTAGCTCAGCTAATGGCATGGGATTGTAAATGATCATTTTTTTTTCAATTCCCTAACAAAGTTGGCCACAAAAATTACAATGTAACTAAACGACAATTTTACAGGATGTTTTTGCAATAACTAGCAAACAAAAGTTGTTTAGTTAGTAGTAATGAAAAAAAAATTCATGGCTCCGTTATTAGATGAAGTCATATAGAAGCAGACCCACGGTAATTTAAAAAAGACATCAGTCCCCTTTGCTTATCTCTGGAATGCGAACCATAAATCCCATTTCAATTTTATTTCATGTTTCTTTAAGTGCGCCTTATTTTATTTTAGTTCTCTAGCCATATGAGATGTCATTATTTTGTAAATGCAGACAATTTGAAAAATAATTCACCTTTAGGTTAAAATCACTTAGAATTGTACTGGAAAATATTTTATGATACAATTAAAGTGCAGCTTCAAGTCCTATAGGCTCTCAATAAAAGAGTTTTTAATTTGAGAGTTTTCCCATTTTTTTTGTGACTCCCCTACTCTTATCAGTAACCCATCATTCATAAATCAGTTCGCCTCTTTAAACAAATAAACTTCGATAATTCTTCTGTCGAAGCATTCAGGGATTCGGCAGATTGAATAATCATAAGTAAAATTTCTCTCAACTCATTATTTCCAAGATTTACATCTTCACACAACAATTTTGAAAGACCTAGAATATTGGCAACGGACTTTCTAACCTTGTGAGAAATTGCAAACATCATCTGCTCTAAACCACTGTTAAATTCTTCCATATTCAACTCTTTTTCTGTTTCTCTAATGTTCAAATTTACATTAGCGATTTTTAAATCGTTAGTACATCTTTCCAGCTCTTCGTGATTAAAAATAAGTTCTTGCTTCGCTTTTTTTAACTTATCTAATATAATATCCTGATCCATAATTTACCATTAATAAAGTTATGTTAAAAGTATAACATTTAAAACTACTTTTACCACATAAACACACACAAAATCAACCACTTACCAAATATTAAGTTTTTTATCTAGATGTTTTCTCATAATTAATCTTGGGAGCTAAAAAATAAATTATTTTAAGAAATAAATATTTATTCTGATGGGTATTCCAGAGCAAACCCAACAGTCAATTCCGGGCAAAGTAAACAGTTATTTTTGGGATGAAATGACGGTTCTAAATTATTATGCTTCAAGGAAAGAAAACATTTCAATGTTTAATTGCGATACTGATCTAAAAATACATTTAGAGCCTTAGAGGGCATCTCATTATTTCTATAGATTAATAGTGTGGTCATAGTAGCGAGTTCTTTACCAATAGGAAAAGTTTTTACATTTCTTTTACTGTAATACTGATTTACCACTTCTACTGGCAGTATACTAATACCAAGGCCAGCTTCAACAAAATTAATGATACCTTCTATTGAATTGAGCACAGTACTTTTATAACGTAATATTCCTTTTGAACCCAGCCAGGTTTCAAGTCTTGCCCTGAAAAAACAACCTTGCCCAAAAACCACTATCTTTAAAGGTTCTTGTTTTAATAGTACTGAAAGCTTATTGACATCGCCTGCTGCAATTATTACAAGCTGCTCATCACGAACAACAAGTTGCTGTAAACCCGGAATATTTATCGGCGCCGCAACAAAAGCAGCATCGAGTTTATAGCTCAGTACATCCTGTATTAGTGCGGGCAGCATTGAGGAATGAAATTCAAGTTCTACATTGGGATAAAGCTCAGCAAAACCTTTAATAATTTCAGGCACTTTAAGAGCCATAGTAGTCTCAATACATCCTATACGTATTGTCCCTCCTATTTTTTCTGCACTCTGAATATCACTTTTCGCATCATCTAATAATTTTCCTATTTTTTTAGCATATTGTAAAAGTGTTTCTCCGGCCTCAGTTAGAACAACTTTTCTCGATACCCTTCTAAACAGTTCTGCTCCAAATTCATCTTCGAGATTTTTTATGCGCGCCGTTACATTAGATTGCACCGTAAAGGTAGCTTCTGCGGCTTTTGTAAAACTTCCGAGTTTTGCTGCCGCTTCAAATATTTTCAAATCATTACTATTCATAGTATCACTTTTAGTGATTGATCAGATCATTATAAATCGTTTTCAGGTATCAAATATAGAATGTAATTTTGTCATAAACAATTGAAAAAATGAAAAATACAATTAAATCATTAACTCTAATTCTAGTTATAATTATGCTATCACAAACAGCTGCAAAAGCACAAGGAAAAAACAGTTTGACTGCAAAAGGAAACATTGAAATTCAGCCTACACATTACAACAAGATAGAGGTCAACGGACTAAAGATATTCTATCGTGAAGCCGGAGCAAAAGATGCACCTACTGTATTATTGCTTCACGGTTATCCTACATCGTCTCACATGTTTAGAAATCTTATTCCTATGCTAAGTAAAAACTATCATGTAATAGCTCCAGACCTGCCGGGCTTTGGTTTTTCAGATGCACCGGATCATCTTAAGTTTGAGTATACTTTTGACAATCTTGCCAGCGCTATGCAGGGATTCATTGACCAGCTTGGCTTAAAACGTTTTGCTATTTATGTCTTCGATTATGGCGCACCAACCGGATACAGGCTAGCTCTTGCTAATCCGGAAAAAATAACCGGCATCATATCACAAAATGGTAACGCCTATGAAGAAGGATTAAGTACAGGCTGGAATCCGATCCAGAAATACTGGAAAGATCCTTCTCAGGCAAACAGGGACGCACTTAAGGATTTTGTTTCTAAAGAATCGACTTGGTTTCAGTATCATGAAGGTGCTTCGGATGCTGCTCTTATCGCACCTGAAGCATACACATTAGACCAGCATTTTCTGGATCGCCCAGGAAACATCGAAATACAGCTTGATCTTTTAAAAGATTACCGAACTAATGTTGCTTTATATCCTCAATTCCAAGCTTACTTTAGAGGTAAAAAACCCATGCTGTTAGCTGTTTGGGGCAGTCAGGACCCTTATTTTCTTCCTGCCGGAGCAGAAGCTTATAAAGGTGATAATCCAAATGCAACTGTAAAATTTTACAAAACAGGTCATTTTGCCCTTGAAACACATTGCACAGAAATTGGCACAGATATATTGTTATTTCTTTCCAGACTTCCTAAATGATTAAGACATACAATTTTTAAAATAGCGGCTATAAAAAGACCGCTATTTTTTTTGGACCTGATACTTTTTTTTACAAAGAATTAAGGCTGTGTGTTATTTTAAATAAATAAATTAAAAATTATCGTAATATTATGCATTGAAAGTATCGCTTAGGTGGAAAATCCAAAAATTGAGCTTAATTTAGTTTCAACCCAATATAATACCGGAACGGATACTGGCCAGGTTCACAGAAATAGTGATGGCCCTGACCTATACCCCGATTGCTTCGCCACTTCGCTATCGCGGGTGAACCGATAGCGGATTAGCTCCCGAAAAAAAGATTTGGTTTTATCATAGAAATCAAAATGACAATATCGTGTCTGAGCTTTGCAACTTTAAAAGAAAAATTAAGGTCAAAAAAAGCTTGACTTAATGATAGAGGGCACCCGGGTGCAACGTATAGCGGGAAGAGCTCCTAAAAAAAGCTTTATTTTTCGCGACAGGAATAAAAAAATTCCCAATTATCCAAAATAGCTACTCTTTGAATTTCGATTTCAAGAAATACAAATGATCCTGCCAGCAACCCTTTTTAATCCAAATCGCGTTTTCGATACCGGGAAATTTTATAAAGGTCACTTATCAGAAAATAATTAGTGAATGATCTTGTTATAAACTAAAACACCCGAAACCTTTAATAGTAGTAGAATTTGCAAAGTTAAAAGTACTACTTCAAATTATTATATTTTTTTTACCAGACTTTTCAGATATAATTATCTCTTGTAGGGACTTAAAAAGCTTTCTAAAGTTGGTACTCTTCTTCAAAAACTGCACTTTCTTGAATTTGGTAATCGCTTCCTGTAGCATATGTCCTGAATTTCGAGAATAAAGTACAATTGGAATTCTTTTTAGACTTTCAATATCTCGAAGTAATTTAAGAAATCCAGTTCCATCAAGATCTAGCATATTATAGTCCAAGAAAATTATGTCGGGTGATAATTTTGAATTCTGAAGCTTTTTTAGAGCTTCAAGTGCACTACCTTCTACTGATGATCTAATTTTATGATTAATTGCACTGACAACTAATACAAAAGTCTCTGCATCATCGTTAATATCGTTGACTAGTAATATATTTTTGTATTTCATCTCTAAACTAAATTTTACAGCAAAAAAGTTCTAATCTAAGCCAGTTATTGTCTTTAAATTCACTGCAATTTTATTACAAAATAAAACTATATCAAAGAGCAGTAATGCTAATTTGTAATAACTCTGAAAAACTTTGTAATAACTTACGGTCTGTATTTTAAATTCATAAATATAAAGTCAGTGACTATGATATTTTTTTTATTTCGTAAACAACAAACTTAGTAGAATGGGTTGATTTTTGATCCTTGAGAAGCAAGCCCTTTATAGCAAAAAGTCAAGAAACGCTTAGCAATTTCCTAAAGTTGATTTTCTCGGTTTTCTGGCAGAACCCTGGCACATTAGGTTTCAGATTTGGTACTTTTTATCGCAAAATTTAAAGACTGCCTCTTTTTACATTTTGTAACAAAATTATCTATATAAATAAAAAATCTGCATCGAAAAGGAAGCAGATTTATATAATTTAAAGAAATTAATCTTAGTTATTTCTCACTAAAAGCTTAACTTCAATATTAGATCTTGTCGCATTTGAATAAGGACAAATCTGATGCGCTTTTTGGGTCAGTTCCTGAGCCTCTTCAATAGAAACTCCTGGAATATTCACATCCAATTCTACTGCCAGACCAAAACCACCGTCTTGATTTTGCCCGATACTTACTTTTGCAGCTACCGAAGTTTCTCCTGTTTGAGTTTTTGATAAACTAATAACACGATTCAGTGCACTATCAAAACACGCTGAATATCCTGCCGCGAAGAGCATTTCGGGATTGGTAAAGTCATCATTGGCTCCACCTAAAGCTTTGGGCATCCTAACCTGAAGGTCCAAAATTCCGTTTTCACTTTTCACCTGTCCGTTTCTTCCGCCTTTTGCAGTAACACTGGTTGTATATAATGTTTTCATTTTATTTTTGAATTTTATTTAAAATTTTCTCAACAGTTCCTTTGAGCTCCAATAGATCTTCTGTTGTTAGATTGAGTTTCTCCTGCATTTTTGCAGGAATTTCACATGCTTTTTGCTGCAAATCTCTTCCTTGATCAGCTAAAAAAACTTCAACAACTCTTTCGTCTTCTTTTTTTCTTTTTCTTAGGACAAAACCCTTAATTTCAAGTTTTTTTAAAAGCGGTGTTAAAGTTCCACTGTCCAGATATAGTTTTTCCCCTACCTGATTCACCGTCAAGCCATCCTTCTCCCAAAGTACCATCATCACAAGATACTGAGAGTAGGTAATTTGAAGCTCATCGAGAAATGGTCGGTACAAACCAATAATTTCTTTTGCGATAACATAAAGCGGAAAACAAAGTTGGTTTTCCAATTTGAGAGGGTGGTAATTATCCATAATTTAATGCTAAAAAGTGGAGTTAATATTATTTTCTGATAATAAATTCCTCCATAGGAATTCTAACTTTCTTCATTTGTGAAAGCCAGTCGTTTTGGGTATCTCTGTAACCCAGATATAAAAGGGTAACACTTTTTAGACCTAACTCCCTAAGATCCAAAATCTCATCTACCACTTTATTGCTAAAACCTTCAGCCGGAGTGGAATCAATTCTCAGTTCGGCTGCCTGAGCCATTGCCAAACCTAATGCAATATAGGTTTGTCTTGCTGTGTGGGCAAAATGCTCCTCAGGAGTTTGAGCTGCGTAGATTTGCTTGATTTGATCAGTATAACTGCTGAAACGACCTCTTGGTAATTCTCTTACATCAGTGTGATGATCATACACTTTATCGATTTTCTCGTTAGAATAACTCTCCCATGCGGCAAAAACCAAAACATGAGAACAATCTCTCATAACTTCGGGATTTAATGCCCCTTTTACCATTTTCTCTTTCAACTCCTGATTCTCTACAACAATCACGCGGAAAGGCTGTAAACCAGATGAAGTTGGAGCTAATCTTGCAGCTTCTAAAATTTTATTTAAATCTTCTTGTGAAACTTTTTTTGTTGAGTCGTATGCCTTGACGGCATGTCTCCAGTTTAAATCTTCTATTAACGACATTTTTTTTTATTTTATAAATTAAACATCTGATTCTTAAAATTATTGGAATCAAAATAATAATGCAAAGCTACAGAATAATTAAATTGCATACAATTTAATTTTACGAAACATATTTTTTAAATGAAGTCTATACTATTTGCTTCCATACCAATTGGTGCTAAAAAGCGATTAAGAAAAATTACTTTAACTTAATCGCTCTTTTAAAAACTGTTTAAATTTTATTTTTTAATGCCTGCTTTAATACAGTTTAACTATAATTAAAATTTAGGCAATAAAACTTTGTCAATTACATGAATTATTCCATTTGAGCATTGCACATCCGTAGCGACAATATTACTTACTCTGGCACTTGCATCGGTGATTTTTGCACCACCAGTCAGGCCAATTGTAAAGTTTTGTCCTGCAAAAGTACTTACAACCTGACCATTTGTTAGAGCTGATGACCGAACATTTGCACCGGCTAGTACATGATACTTTAAAGTTGTCTCAAGAACATTCGATGGAACGGCAGGAAGTCCTGAAAATCCAGTTTCGGTTAAAAAACTTGTAAAGGCTGTATTTGTAGGAGCAAAAACAGTAAAAGGTGAACTGGCTGTTCCTGATAATATTGCTGCAAAACCCGAGGCCGGATTATAGGTTAAAGCTGACACCAGGGTTGTAAAATTTTTATTGGCAATAGCATGATTCACAATAGTAGGAAGTCCAATAACCCCGTCAACTACATGAACAACTCCATTGGAGGCTTCAATGTCTGGAGTTGTTACTGTCGCGCCACCATTTGTTTTACCTCCATTTACATCGACATTCGCCCCCTTTTCGATATACATACTGATAGTATTTGAAGCTGATGCGCCGCCCTTAGCTAACGTTTTAACATAACCCGTTGTAATTTCGGTTGATTTTACTTTTGCACTTAACACATGATTGAGTAATATTTCCTTTAAAGCAGCAACAGGAACTGCATCAAGATTGGCATAACCTTTAGCAGACAAAAAAGCAGTAAAAGCCGTATTGGTAGGTGCAAAAACGGTGTAAGAACCCGAGGAGTTCAATGTAGCGGTGAGACCTGCTTTTTCCAAAGCAGCAACCAAAGAGCTAAGATTAGGATTTGCTTTGGCAATTGATGCGATTGTTTGAGGTTGCTCAGATGGGTTATCATCATCATTATTACATGAAATACTGACTAAAGTAATTAAAGCTAAAAAAGCAATTAATTTAAATTTGATTGTTTTCATAAGATATTTGTTTTTTTATTAACCTAGCTAAGTTAATTAATTTTGTTTAACAAAAATACAAAAAGATTAAACAAAATAAACATTTTAACATTTTAAAAATTATTTACCTAATTAAATACCAGTTACTTATGTAATAATAATAATGGATGAATGGTAAGTGTTGAAGAAAGAAAGAAAGAAAGAAAGAAAGAAAGTTGACCACAAAATAATCAATCAATAAGCAAATGAAGGGGCTTTGCTAAATATATCAGTATAGTCAAATATACTTTATGCTCTAATTATGAATATATAAAAAAACGTTATACATTTAAATCCCCTTAAAACTAATAAAATGATAAAGAACGGTAATATTCTAATAATAGAAGATGATGCAGATGACAAGGAGATTTTAGAAGATGTAATCGTATCTCTTGGCAACACTAACAAAATCGTGTGGAAAATCAATGGAGCGCAGGCACTTTCCTACCTATGTGAGAGTAATGAAAAAATGCTGATTATTTTTTGCGATGTAAACATGCCCATTATGAATGGACTGGAATTAAAGCGCCTTATAGATGCTGACCCGGTTCTCAGAAAAAAAAGCATACCTTTTATTTTTTATTCTACCGCAGCAACGCAAAATGCTATTGAAGAAGCCTACACCACACTTAGTATCCAAGGTTTTTTCAGAAAAGAAAATGACTATCATAAAACAAAATCAATTGTCAATAATATACTGGAGTACTGGAAAAACTGCGTTCACCCAAACACATAAATTTACTGCTTTACAATCTTTAAAAAAAGAGCAGTAACTCTCTTGTTTTTGCTCTAATTAATTATTTTTTAACTGCAACTGCTATTACTTTTCGGATCATAAAGCATTGCAGTGCACAAACAGTTTTTTCTTTCTTTATTGTTTAATATAGTGCAATTAACACAGGTCTTGCAATTTTCCCAAAAAAGATCATCACTGGTAAGCTCCGAGAAGGTAACAGGCTCAAAACCCAGCTGATGGTTTATTTTCATTACCGCAAGAACAGAGGTGAAGCTAAATATAAGTGCATCGGGATACTTCTCTCGACTCAGCTCAAAAATCTTTCTTTTAATTCTTTTTGCAAGTCCGGTATGTCTGAATTCAGGTGCTACAATAAGCCCGGAATTAGAAACATATTTTCCATTCTCCCATGCAGAAATAAAAGAAAAGCCTGCCCATCTCCCATCTGATGTAAAAGCGATGACAGCTTCACCTTTTTTCATTCTTGTTTCCAGCAGTTCAGGTGAACCTCCTGAAACACTATTGCCCTGGGCTATAGCAGATGATAAGGTAACTTCGCATATCTGCCTGATCCAGAAAGTATGAGAGGACCTGGCTCGTACTACATCAAAATCAACTGGTTGCTCACTAGCATCGACAGGCAATTTTTTAGAGCTTTGAGATGAACTTGAATAGAAAAAACCTCTCTTGTTAAGGGTTATTATTGGATCTATTAATGGGTTTATAATCTTCATAAGGTTAAAGTATTTGAGAGATCATCATAATAGTAATAAAAAATACGATGGTAAATACCAACAAGTTTATAACCCTTTCTTTATTGCTTATCGATTTATTTGATAAATATAATTTTGTAAGCTCCTTGTTTCTTGTTTTATCTACTTTCATGGTTATTTAAATTGAGATTGTTTTGGGTTTATGCGAACTTATCTGCGCTGTCACGAAAACTGCTACATTTTTTTCAAAATCAATTTATAATATTGATTTGAATTAATAAAGCAACTGATTTTGCAATGGTTGAAAACCATTGAGAAAAAATCACACAAGAGTCGAAAAGTCGTTAATTAGACTCCTTTTCTTTTGGGTTATACAACATGGCTGTACATAAACAGTTTTTTCGTTCTTTATACATTAATATCGGGCAATTGACACAAGTCTTACAATCTTCCCAAAAATCGTTGTCTGCTGTCAAATCTGAATAAGTGACTGGCTCAAAACCAAGTTCGTGGTTCATTTTCATCAAAGCCGAACCAGTGGTCAGACTAAATATTATCGCCTGGGGATATTTCTGGCGGCCCAACTCAAAGATTTTTCTTTTAATTCTTTTTGAAAGATCTGTATGAATGAACTCAGGAGCTACTATAAATCCTGAATTGGAAACATACCGATCATTATCCCAGGAAGATATAAAACAAAAACCTGCCCATCTCCCATCTGAGGTAAAAGCAACAACAGCTTCACCTTTTATCATTTTTGTTCCTAGAAACTCTGGAGTACGTCCTGAAACTCCTGTTCCGCTCTCTTTGGCAGATGCTAATGTAGCATCACAAATTTCTTCTATCCAAAAGACATGATCTGCGTTGGCTACCTGAACCGTAAAATCTATTGGATCAGAAACTTTATCATTAAGCAGTAGTATTGTTTTGCTTCGCACAGAATCAGGTCGAAGAAAATCTGTGCCTGAAAAATCTATATTGCGTTGTTGGGTTTTCATATTTGATTTAGTATTCTTTTATTTTGTTTGTACTAATGAATGAGAAATACAAAAACATTATACCCAAATCACATACCACTATTAGGCGTATAACCTCCTAAAGCCTGTATATCAATAATTTGTTTTAAAAAAAACATTTAATACTTATTTTATATCCTTATCAAAATGATATGATCTTATCATTTTGATCAAATTTTAGCAGCTCATTATTACTGATCCCAACAGGGGATCTAAACCAAAATACTAAAGACATATAAAGACAGCCTCTACTTCCAATACGCCAATCTAATCTCTTCAAGTCTTTCATAAAATGCATGGAAATTTGTCTGGTAGAGGTCACAATCAGGCGGAAGTTTAAGCCCTGTAAGTAACTGGGCAAAGAAAATTTTAACGCAATCCCTATAGCCATCAAAAGCAAAAGATTAGGTAAAGCTCCCAAAGTTTTGTGAATTGCGCCTTGCTTTGATATCGCAAAAGGATGATGTTTAAAGCTTAACAGAATGACATTGCCCGAGGGACCACTCTTAATGAATTAATTCAAATTCTCAGATAAACAATTCAGTAAAACAGCAATTTGTAATAAAAATCATTTACGTACAAACCAATTTTAGTATTTGGTCGAAAAACACATACCTGATAAACCAGCCACCCGAATTAATTAATTAATTAATTAATTAATTATTTACACAGAAAGGCTCGGCGTATCTTAACTTATTTGCCTGCAAAGATTAAAGGATGCTCTTTACCTTTGTAGTAAAAAATAAAACCACTACTTTATTTCAAATAGTGGTTTTGTAATCAATAAATAATGATCCATACAATTATACAGTAAGTCTCAAAAAACTATATGTACTATTTTACAATAGGCTATTCGATTATTATTTTTTTGGTTATTTTAGTTGAATTTTGAGAAATCATCGCCACATATATACCTCTGGCAAGTTTAGCTCTAATAACTTGATTGGTATTAGATTTTAGATTTTTTGTTTCGTATAATGGCCTTCCCTCTATTGAGTATATAGCTAAAGAATAATTTTCCTCTGACTGTGAAGCAAAATAAATATTAAACTCTCCACCCTTTGATGGATTTGGATATACTTGGACATCAGTATTTATTAAAACATTATTCTGCTCTGCACTTCTTGAAGTATTTCCTATTTTATTGAACTTAAATAATTGACATGAAGTCCCGTAATAATCCCAAAGTTGAAGATTTGCTGTGCCATCCATATTACAATTAGAAATGTCCCAGCCTTTTGATGTATTTAGGGCTGATTTTATGCTATAATAACCATTCCCCACATCGGTTACTAACCATTTTTGAGCATCATTGCTATAACTATCCCAAAGTCTTATCGATTTTCCATTTGTCGGATCTGCGCTATCAAGATCAATTACACGTCCTGTAGCACTTGCATTTGATTTAAAACGCCAATAGCCATTTCCAGCATCAATAGCAATCCACTGTTGTGCCGTTGCCCCTGATTTATCCCAAGGACGCATTACAGTGCCATTTGCATTAGTGCCATACTTAAGATCTAATACTTTATTTGAATTTGTTTTAAATTCAATTTCATAAACACCATTGTTTATTAATGGTGAGGTATTACTACAGATTTGTGATGGTATATTACTATTTGCATATACAGAGAACCACTGCTTCACTGGCGCCCCGCAAGACTCCCAATCGTTATTAAAAGCAGTTGTAACATTATAGGGATCTGCTTTAGTTATCAGCCCTTCTGGTGCCAGCAAATTCCAACTACAATTTCCCGTAGCATCAATTCTGCCTTTCATATTAAGACCAAAACCGCTTGTTGTACCAGTACCCCATGTTTCAGCGCCACTAGGAGACCAATCTGTTTCTGTTATCATAATAGGGGCTACATTAGCAATGGGCTGCACATTAGCATTCCAGGCATTGTTAAAACTAGTGGTATTCTCCGCATTAGCTCCCCAATATCCCGGATAAACATGAACAGCATAACCTATATTTCCTCCTGTTATCAAATGGTTTGGATATCCTTGGTAATGAGATTGATATCCCGTTCCTGGTATCCAGCAAACATTATTTGCGCCATTGCCCTTAATTATATTTACTAAATCCTGAAAGTAATTATGCAAAGCGGCAAAATGCTCATCACCCGTTGCACCCCAATTTCCATTTGTCCCAAGTATTTCTATAGGTTCATTGGCTATTTCAAACATAACATTATCTACATTCTTTAAACTTGGATGGTTCGAGAGATATCCCCACACCTTTCTTAAATAATTATGGTAATTGTCCCCATAAGCAATTCGTTTAGGACATACACCAGGAGGACGAAGCACAACATAGAGTCCTCTGCTTCTGGCATGATTAATTAAAGGGACTATAACTTGATTTACATAAGTTACTAATCTATTGTAATCAAAGCATGAGATATCATTTTCTGCTGCTGAGCAACCAGGTGTATTGGTCCAGTAAGGGTCAATATGAAGCCTTATATAATTTAATTTCCATCCGTTATTGGTATCGGTGAGCGCATCCATAAGGGCATTATTATAATTTAAACAACCTTGAACATTATAGTTATCCCAACGACATTGATTATAAGAGCAACCATTAAACCAGGGACTCGGAGTAATGGCAACACCATGTAATAAAACGTTTTTCCCGCAAGGATCCTTTAAATTCTTGCCTTCAACATGCAGAGCAGGCAGCGGCATTCCTGGCCATGCAAATAATTGTACAAGGGGAATAAAAACTAAAAATAGAAAAAGTAATTTTTGAACTCTTTTCATAACTTAAATGGTTTGATTAATAAATATCCTATCTCACCTTTGAGTAGGTTTTTTACTGCTAATTTAACAATAAAAATAATTAAAAAACAACCGATTGTCTTATTTGTTTTATTAATTACAAAATATAATCCCAATAAAATAGATTATACATATATTTATAGCCAAAAAATAATTAAAATCACTAATAGCTTCTTTTTCAAACTAAAGCTTACAAGTTTAAAAAAAAGCTGGCTTAGAATCTTACAAAAAAATATAGAATTAGTTTTTACAATTATCCCAAATAATGATTATTATTTACTTTCAAACATTCAAAATAAAGATTAAAAAAGCAGACATTCAAAACAACTGGTTGCTTAACTATCTTAAATAATTCTCTGGCAGCTCTCACAATGAGCTATAAGAATTGATTCAGTCCCAATTTTTGATTTTTAATAATTATTAAAATAGTATTTTAGCATACAATTAAGGCAGTTCCAAGCTGCTCAGATCAGAAGAATTTAACCCTGGATTTATTAAGTGTTTATAAATATGGAAAAAACATCTTTAAACAAAGTGTCTTATAATAAGATTATACCTTTGTGGACCTCCGTGAGAAATACTGCTAAGGTGAACAGCCCCATTATTGATTTGGCGCAAAAGATTAAGCCAAAAGGGAAAATTCTTGATATAGGCTGTGGTACAGGCAGGCCTGTAGCAGAATATTTTGCTGATAAAAATTTATCGGTTACCGGAATAGATCTCTCTGAGAATATGATCGCCGAAGCAGAATCTAATGCAATAAGAAATTCACGTTTTTTTGTTTGTGATTTTTTTGATTTTTCAAGTGAAGAAAAATTTGATGCAGTAATTGCATGGGACTCCCTGTTCCATTTTCCAAAAGAGAGACAGAGAGACATTTATCTTAAAGTTTCAAGTTTGCTGACCCTTGGAGGATATTTTCTTTTCACACATGGAAAACAAGAAGATGAACATATAGACCAGATGTTTGGTGAATCATTCTATTACAGCTGTTTATCAAAAAAAGACGTTATGAGATTAATGAAAAAATCAGGCTTTGTAATTAAATATTCAATTGAGAATTTTTCAGAAAATAATGATACTAGGCACTGGGTAGTACTGGCAAAAAAAGAGTTCGAGTTATAGTGCGAAAGTTTTTTTGTGCGCAATTAAAATTATACTATAATACTTGGTTTTAATTTAAAATAAGTAATAAAGATTCTTTGGCATTTGCCAGAATCAAATATAGGAATTTAACTAATTTAAAAATTAGCCCGCCAATTTACAGAATGATTTAAACATACTCCACTTATCTAATTAACTGATCTTTATAAACATACAGACAAATTCAATTCCGCCAAGAGTGTTCTTTGCAGATTCAAAACTTTTAATACCCTAATGTGTTTTGATAAAAACGATGGTTCTGTTCGAGAACATTCTTAAGATATTTACCTTGCCAGATTTTAATCTTTGACAGCGAACCCTTGTTATATACTTTGATCGCTGCTGCATTACAACCCTTTTATCAATGTTTATTACTCGTGGTTTTTAGTTTTATTACTAATTGCTTTAATTAGAAAACACTAAGCGCTCATTCTCTGTCTTTTTCTGGTCAAAAGAAAGTCTGCCTTATCGCCTAATTTATCTACCGGCAGATATAAATAAGACCAACTACCATTTACTTTGATAATAGGTCTCATCTAATCTCTAGCTCTATCCACTCTGCCTTTTCTCTTCTTTATCTCTGAGACAATCAAAGTGTAAATTTATACACCCAGCGCTGAAACGTGGCAGGATCCACAAGCACTCCTCTGATCTTCATTATTTGTTCACTTTGCTGTTTTTTTTGATTTGAATCGCAGCCTTTTACGATCAATTACAGCATCGCTTTTCTTTGTAAAACTGAAGCTCTTGGTCTGTTTTACAAAGAAGCCTTTCCAAAAGCGCAATCTTCTCCTCATAAAGTCTTGTGACCAGTTCAAAGTTCTTACCGCTGCATGAGCTGGGGCCTTTTACAATAATACTCTCTTGGTTAAAATAGCGATGACTCTCAAAACGGATGATATTCTCCAGAGGCATTTCCAGAATAAGAGCCAGCTGCTGAAGTTTCTCCAGGCTCAGACTTGTTTTGCCTTTTTCAATTTTACTGTAACCGGCCTGGGTTATACCGAGCTGATCTGCAATATATTCCTGAGTGTAATTTTTTAATTCCCTTATACTTTTAATCTTATCGCCTATTAACATTTTGATGCTGTTTTAATCCTCATAGCCCTGCCTGCAAAATCCAATTCGAATTATTCATATCTATGATACTGCCGACACCCTTGTGAATCTCCATTAATTATTTTGGTGTAAAATTAAGCTTCAGAAAAAAAAACAGCAATAACATTTGTTTATGTTTTGGATCATTCCTACTCCACGCCACGCTTGAGACGGCTTAAATGAACCGGGCTAATATTAAGGTAGGATGCAATATAATGCTGGGGCACACGGGTGAGTATCTTTGGAAAAGAAGCGTTCATGCTGTTGTAGCGCTGCAGGGGAGTTTGGGTGTAAAACGCCTTGATTTTATCGTTCATTAAAAAAAAATAATCCTCCGCAATAAGCCTGCCTAACTTTTCTCCATTGCGAAGATTGCCGTAAAGCAGCTGTAGCATATCATAAGTGATCTGCACCACTGTTGTATTTTCAAGAGCCTGAATATAGAAATCGGCAGGAATAACCTTTAAAAAACTTTGGTAATCTGTAGCAAAGGTATTTTCCAATGAAAAATGGAATGTCTTTTCATCATCATTCTGATCAATAAAGTAAATCCGAAGTAACCCCTTTACCACAAAATAGATCCCCCGGCAGACCTCTCCTTTGCAAAGAATGATTTCCTTTTTTTTAATACGCCTGACAATAAACATGGATTTACACTGCTGCCATTCCATCTCGTCAATCTCAATATATTGGAGTATAAGATCCCGTATACCTTCAAAGTCATTATTCTTTTTGTTCATCTGCAATTTACATAACAATATCTTATTGCTATAACGCTTTAAGATATGCCTTATTTTCCATGCTGATGCACGAGGGAGTCAAATTCTTAGAAAAGAAGTACCCTGGCTGTTTCTGCACAAAAGATCTTCGGCACTATCACCTGATTTCAACACAAAAGTAACGATCCATTTTGAAACAACAGCTAGCCTAAAGTTCAAGTTTTATTAAATAAAAAACATTACAGCTCTACTTAGATCGATTAAAAGGATATTGTAAAAATAAAAGTACCCTGCAAAATCAATAGAAATTACAGGGTATCAAAACAAGTAATAATCTTCCAAAACTACTTACCCGTCTGACTGAACTTAAATATATACTCGGGCATCAGGCCTGTTTTTAGAATACTGATTTAAATGGAACCTAAGCTGGTCTATTACCTCTTTCTTTGTAGCGTTGATATTGATAAATTTAATATCAAACCAGCTTTTTAATTCTTTAATGTCCTTAGGCTTCTTCTTTAATGATGACGCAAATAGTATCTGAACTCTGGAATTTAAAATTTTAAAAAACTCATTTAAATTAATTTCATTGTCGGCCACAAAAAGAATTAAATTATAATCATACAAACTAAAATCAGCACCTTCAGTTCCTGAAAAAGCAATAAAGTCACAATCAGAAATTCCTTTTGTAAAATACCTGAGAAAAACCCCGCTCTTATCATAAACCAGAATTTTTGTTCTCTCGAGAATAACTGCCATTTTAATTACTATATTAATTTTTAAAAACAAACGATCTTTACATGATCCCCTCAGATTTACATCTATCCCTATTTCTGCCTGTAGCCCTCCGGTTTTGAATCGGTTCTCTGAGGAAGTTTTTACAAGAGTTTGATTTTATCTTCATAAAGCTTTTTCACTAGGGTATTATTATCCATATTTATATTTATATTTATATTTATATTTATATTTATATTTATACTTGCATTATAATCTGCCTTCACATTATGAGAACCATCGAAATATTCATCAGAATCAACTCCCACTACTGTCTCTACCTTAAACGAGCACACAGGAAATTTTCTCTAATTTGCCCAAAGTAATATCCGTTGTGCCCTCTGTTTTACTAAATCTACACTTTAAGAAAACAAACAGGTGAAAATTTCCACTTCTGGCTCATTAAGCTCATTATTACAAACCAGCCCTAAGCATTCTTTGTAGAAAACTACACAAAGAAGCGTTTTTTTTTAAAGGAAAGACAACAGCTTTACTGATCAAGGAAGAACTCTAAAAGCCATAAAAACGAATGCTGTTTAAATATGAAAACCATATTGATTTAACAAAAATACTTTGTAAATCTAAGTTTTTGCTCTATTTTAAATTGTAGAATATAACGTCTAGTTGTAATTAATAATTTTAAAAAAAAATAAAAGAATTCTAAGAATCATAAAATAGAATAATGAAAGAAATAATACTAAAAACAATTATCTGATCTTTTGCTTTCTTATTTGCAACCTATAGCTCAAAGAGCTCCTAAAAAAAAACATTAAGCAAGTAAACTACAAAGAGCACCTTCAACCTAGTCTGCCCCTTACCGGCCTCCAAAAAAAACTGCAAAAACTAAAGACAATCTACAAGAAAAAACCAAAAACTAAATAACTAAGAAAAAGAATATCTTTCTTTCACTAACCGGTAAGCCTGTTCTCTTTCCTAAAAATTTGTAATTCATCTTTTTAGTTTTTAAATTGAATTACAAAGGTATTTGCTAAAGTATTACTTTATATTAGTGCTATACAAAAGGTTAGTAATTATTATTTGGTTATCAGTTATCTAATTTTTGGATATTTATCATCATTTGTAAAATAAAATAAGGGTAAAAGTATTTGTTTTTAGAAAAGATTATAAATGAGCCTTAGAGTAAAGTAAACTAACATCTAAAACTTTAAATTTGCATATAATTCTACAACATGAACCAAAAACAGGAAGAAAAATTAAGAACCCTCAGCTATTCAGGAATTTTCCTGTCCTGTTTTGCTGATTATAGCGAGAAGTGCATCCATGCTACACCGGAGCATGTTTTGGTTTATATATATTCCGGAGAGCAGGTAATTGAGGACCGTGACCAAAAAATTACACTTCAAGAAGGAGATTGCGCTTTCATTAGAAGAGATCATCGTTTGAAAATGTTTAAGAACAGTAAAGACAAAGATTTATACAAAGGCATTTCCCTTACCTTTAAAAGAAATGTATTGCGTGAGTTTTACAGTAAAATAGATAAATCAGAATTACCAAAATACATACCTGTTTCAGATGATAATGTTTTTAAGCTAAAAGCTACACCGGCCATAGGAAGTTTGTTTCAATCCCTTACACCCTATTTTGACAGCAATATAAAACCAACAGAAGAAATAGCCCATTTAAAACTACAAGAAGGCATTTATGCTGTACTAAATAGCAGCGAACTTCTTTATCCTGTACTATTTGATTTCGCAGAACCATGGAAAGTCGATATTTTAGAGTTTCTTAATGAAAATTATATGGACGCATTGTCTATGGAAGAAATAGCATCCTTTACAGGCCGAAGTCTGGCAACTTTTAAAAGAGATTTTAAAAAAATAAGTAATCTTACACCACAAAAATGGCTGATTAAAAAAAGACTTGAAGTAGCCTATGTTAAACTTAAAGAAGAAGGTCAAAAAGTACATGATGTATCTATCGATGTCGGCTTTAAAAATCCTTCGCACTTCTCCACAGCATTTAAAAAGCAGTATGGAATACCGCCAACAAAAGTTTAGATTTGTTGCAAAAATTGAGCTTCTCAGAAAAGACATTTGAGCCTCGCAGTAAAGTTACTGCGGGGCTTTGTTTTTAATTTTGTATTGTAAAAAGATATTAAAAAACACTAAAAATGAAAGCAATAGCGAGAGATATATTTGAAAGATTACGAAATGGTGAGACTATTAATCCAAACGATCCTCAGATTCATGAGCTTAGGGAAGCTTCTTATGCTGCTAAAGAATTACTGCTTCAAATGAATAATTCTTCTGATGCTGAGAAGATCAGAATGATACTAAGTCAAATTACAAAAACTCAAATTGATAAAAACACAACTGTATTTACGCCATTGTATATCAATTATGGAAAACACCTAAGTATCGGTAAAAATGTGTTTATCAACTTTGATTGTACATTTTTGACATTAGGAGGTATTACAATAGAAGATAATGTACTTATTGCGCCTAAAGTCAGTCTACTATCTGAGGGACATCCTGTAGCTATTAATCAAAGACATTCACTTGTTCCAGGTCATATACATATTAAAAAAAATGCCTGGATAGGTGCAAATGCAACTATTCTTCCAGGAGTTACTATTGGGGAAAATTCAATTGTAGCCGCTGGGGCTGTAGTATCTAAAAATGTTCCTGACAATACTATTGTGGGTGGTATTCCGGCAAAATTTATTAAGACAATAAATGACAACTAATAAAAAAGATGATGAAAATTAGAATTTTAGCAATCGTTAGCCTAATGATATTAGTTCAGGCCTGCACACAAAAAAAAGAAAAAGAGCAAAAGAACCAATCTGCAAAAACGAAAAAAATGGAACAAATAGAATCAAAAGAATATACAACTTTTAAAGTCAGTGATCATGTTACAATGCATCGCGTTGCTTTTAAGAACCAATATAATATGGAGGTTGTCGGGCACTTATTTACACCGAACAATTTTGATCCTAATGCAAAACATCCTGCTATTGTTGTTGGGCATCCCATGGGAGCAGTTAAGGAACAAAGCGCTGATGTTTATGCTTCAGAAATGGCAGACCGTGGATTTATAACTTTAGCGATTGATTTATCTTTTTGGGGAGAAAGCGCAGGTGAACCTAGAAATGTAGTAGCTCCCGAAATTTACGCTGAAGATTTTAGTGCTGCTGTTGACTTTTTGGGAACGCGACCATTTGTCGATAGAAATAATATTGGAGCGATTGGAGTGTGTGGAAGCGGAAGCTTTGTTATTAGTGCGGCAAAGATTGACCCAAGAATAAAGGCTATTGCAACGCTTAGCATGTATGATATGGGTTCAGCAAGTCGTAATGGACTAAACCATTCTCTGACAGTTGAGCAAAGAAAGAAAAATCAACTTGAAGCTGCAGAACAGCGTTATGTCGAATTCGCAGGCGGTGACACAAAATATACCAGCGGAACTGTTCATCAATTAGATGACAAAACAGATCCTATCCAGCGTGAATTTTATGAGTTCTATCGAACCCCACGTGGCCAATATACACCTAAAGGTGGATCTCCAAAAACCACAACCCATCCAACACTTAGCAGCAATACAAAATTCAATAATTTCTATCCGTTTAATGATATAGAAACGATTTCACCGCGTCCGCTGCTTTTCATCACTGGCGACAAGGCTCATTCAAAAGAATTTAGTGAAGATGCCTATAAACATGCTGCAGAGCCTAAAGAATTATATTATGTTAAAGGTGCAGCACACGTAGATTTGTACGACAAAATTGAATTAATTCCTTTCGATAAGTTAGAATCATTTTTTAAAAGATATTTACATTAAGAAATTTTAAGTTTTTAAAAATTATTATCGAAGTAGCTTCTAATGCAATTAAATCTTCTCGCTAAATCTCTAATCACTTATTATTACTAAAAAACTAAAATAGGAGTCATAATCCCCAACAGGACATCCAAACCAAAATGTTTATGCCATACAAAGACAGCCTCTACTTCCAGTAAGCCAATCTTCAAGTCTTCCAAAAAGTTTATAGAAATTTGTCCTGTTGCTGTCACAAACAGGCCAAATGGCGTCAATTGAAGACAATTGGCGCTGTTTTTTTATAACCTTACTTATTTTTATTAGTCTAAAGAGCCGGGCTCCTCAGCAGCCCTAGCCCCGATTACTTCGCCAGTTCGCTTTGCTCGTGTGCAGTGAAATCCTTTTGTGCCGGGGCTGGGCACAAAAGATTGGAACCAATAGCGGGAAGAGCTGCTAAAAATAGCTTCAATGAGGTGTAAACTTATAAACCCGGCGCTGAATAGTAGCATGATCGACAAAAACTACTCCCATTTTGATGATCTCTTCAACATCCCGATAGCTTAATGTAAATCTAAGCTTAAAATATACTGCCTGCAGTATAATAGACTTCGCATAGCAATGATCTTTCGTATTCATGTTCATGAGTTGAAGAATTTAAAAAAGCTAAGGATAAAACTTAACTTTAGATGCGACAGAACCCTTTTAGATGTTATATAACAACCAGTTCATGTAGTTTATCGTGCCTTTCGAAGTTTTGTATTTAATTGCTAGTAAAAGTAATATTAGCCGCACTGTTAAATTTTATCATTCTGATGTTAAATATGAGTAAATCCCTGCAGACTCCAACTTGTTTATCTATATTTGTAATAGATAACACAGCGATTTGCGCTATCATTTTCAAAGAGATATAATTTTCAGATTGATTGGCGAAGATTGCAAAAAATGTTGTTAATTTATATACTTTGTTTTTCGGATGTCTAAAGACCTTATAATATCTAATAGCCCCAAACTATGAAAAAAATTACCCTAATGATTTGCCTGCTGCTCGTAGCTGCCGGCGCAAGTGCACAACAGGAAAAAGGAATTATAGGATACAGCAACTGGCTGGATAACTGGACAGAATTCAAGCCTCAAAAGGCCGAGTCCAAAGATGCAAATCAAATTTTAGCAGGAAATATTACTGAAAATACAAAACTGTTGAAAAGAAATGTATATATCCTTCAGGGAAATGTATATGTAACTAATAATGCAGTTCTCACTATTGAGCCTGGTACAGTAATTATTGGAGATGCTGTTTCAAAAGGTACTCTTGTAATCACAAAAGGGGCACAAATTATAGCCGCAGGACTGGAAACAGACCCTATTGTATTTACCTCAAACCAAAGCATGAAAAAAGCAGGAGATTGGGGAGGCGTTGTGATTCTTGGTGATGCTCCAATAAATAAATTTGGCAATGCCGGTTCTTATAATATGGACCTTGATGCGGCACTTACTGTATATGGTGGGAACAACCCCGCTTCAAATTCAGGAGTATTAAAATATGTGCGAATTGAATTTGCCGGTAAGAAAGTTAAAGGAATGGATAGTTTTAATGGATTGACGATTGCAGGAGTGGGCAATAAAACCATTTTAGAGAATATCATGGTAAGTTACTCAGGCGGTGATTCATTTGCTTTTTATGGAGGTGATGTGAACCCGGCTCAATTAGTATCCTACAAATCCATCAATGATGATTTTAAATTTACACAAGGGATCCAATGCCGATTATTTAATTCATTGGCCGTGAGATCCTCTTACTTATCGAGCAACAAAGATGGATCCAGATGTCTGGAGGTAAGAACCTATGAAAAGAAAAATGAAACTGACTTCACCAAAAAATCTACATTCGTTAGTGCTTCGAACATGACAATGCTAAACGATAGTGAAAATATTACAGCAGACATTCAGGCAGGTTTAGTTAAAGAAGCTGTTTATGTTGGTGAAAACGCATCTTTGGAATTAAAAAGAAGTGTAGTTTCTGGTTTTAATCCTGCGGTGCTTATAGACAGCAAAACTGAAATCAATGAGGTTACCCTGAAAAAAATCAAATTCGAAGAGATGTTCTTTAATCAATGCAGCGGCAATATCTTTACAGAAAACAAGACTGACAATACAGATTTAGAAAACTGGTACGGTAACAGCATCTTTTTTAATGTTTATTCCCACACGGACAACAAAGAAACTTTTGTTGACCTATATAATGCAAAAAGACCAGATTACAGACTTCAATTAGGAAAAATTACTGCCTCAAGCGGTAAATAAATCCCGATTATTTTGCATAAAAACCAATATAAAAGGAAACAGAAATTTACTCTGTTTCCTTTTATTATTTAGAATTCTTTTAAAATTCATTCTCTCTGGTGTGTGGATTGAAGTCAAGGTATTTTCAAAAACTCGACTATTTTGTTTTAATATACATAGTCATCAAGTTATAGAACAAACCGAATTGAATTGGAAAACTTTAAGGTAACCAAATTTAAATATAAGTACCACTTAAATTATGACAAAAGCATCTCCTGTAAAAAATTGCTTTTCTATTGTATATATTCCCTTAATAACTCAATTCTACATAAACAGGAAAATGGTCGGATGGATATCTTAAGTCTTTTGAATCGCTTAAAACAGCAAATTTTTCTACTTTAAAACCAGCATCTTTAGATATAAAAATATAATCCAGCAATCGTGTTACGGGTTCATTATGCTTAAAACCATTAAAGGTTCCAGAAGGACCAAAAGGTAGTATTTTTGAAATTGCTCAGGTATCTTTAATTTCTTTCTTTAGGAAAAAAATGCCCTCTGACTGCATATCGTAAATTATGCAGATTTTAATAATCCTGCAGGACAAAAAACCATACAGGGAATAAGAGGAGTTTCAGAGTCTGACAATGTATATATTGCAGGCAGCTTATTAGGGCAGAACGATATTGTTCAGGGATTAATTTATGAAGGATCACTGAAAGGAAACGGCAACGACGGAAAATGGTATGTTGTTAATTTTCCGGGTACAACAGAAGCCCCAGTTACCAACACTTCTTGCTATGGACCTAATAACGGACCTCATGGCACCATACAATTTGTGGGGTCCTATAAAATATCAGCCTCTACGGGTAAAGCACCAAGTGGAAATCTCGGATTTTATTACGAAGGGCCTGTTGATGGTTCAGGAACCTGGGTTCAGGTATCACCCAACGCAGGAAATACCAATAACGTATTTGTTCACAGTGTAATGGGCAGCCTTGCTGTTGGAAATTATGATGTTGGAAACGATAAAAATGGATACGCATTTCTGTATGATATTAAAAATAAACAATGTATAGAATTTAAATTACCCAATTCATTAACAACTACTTTATATGGTATTTGGCATAATGGTGGAGACAGTTATACAATGGCCGGAGGATATACCAGCCCTGAATTTGGAAAAATAAGCCAGGCCTTTCTGGTTGATTATAATGCTAAAACAAAACAACAACTTAAAGTCATTTAGTTACAAAAATGAAACCATTTTATCCATGATTACTCATTTTGAAGGTATTACTGTTGCTAAAAATGGTGGCTATAATATGCCATCAGACTGGCTTACTGTAAATGGAGAAAAAAACGGAGCATCATTTGTTACTGTAAACAGAAATTCTGACGGATCATTTGGAGAAGCCAATTGGATTGATATTGATTTTCCGGATTCAAGCGTTACAAGTGCCAATACAGTATATAGAAATAATATCTTAGGTATTTATCTAGTCGTAGATAGTGATGATACAAAAACAGTATCTTCTTTTGTTGCAAAAGTAAAAATTGAATAAAAAAAGTGTAATGTAATTTTAAGTCGCTCTCTCCCTTAAAGATAAGTTTTAAAATCTACATACCTTACTTTGCTCATCAAGCTTTAATTATTACAGGTAACTATTTTATAAAAAATGCATAAATATCTTGAGGCTTTGTGCATTTTTTGTTTTAACATATTTCACTGAGTATACAGTTGGTCCGGTGACTTATAATCTTGGTTTCGTGTCATTTTTTATAATTGATTTTGTACCTGCAGTAATTTAGATTCATGACAATGCTTATGTATTGTTCTAAATACAGGTCGGCGATTATGCCAGGTAAAAAAGGGAAGATTAATATAAAATACAAGAATATGGTTGCAGGCCCTATTCGTAAAACAATTACTAGAGAAAGAAACACTGTAAATTATCCTGACGGCATTAGTTGCCTTAAGAATTAAAGGGGAAGTCCTTTAAAAACAAAAGCTTAAAATAGTGAAAAGCAGTTCTGTAGCATTTAGGAATAACTTTTATATTTGGAATTAAACAACAAACTGCAAAAATTGACCTTTTTACGGCTGCTCTAAAGAAGCTAATACATTGATTAATATCTCACTAAAAATCAACAAATTAACATAACATTTACTACATTAGTACTATAACTTCAAATCCCTTTTAGATATGTATCCTATAAAACGAAAATTATTAGTTATGGCAATTTTACTGAGTTCATTTTATGGAATGGCTCAAAAAATAATTCTGATCAACGATGTTGAAATTTTTAATGGTAAGGATGAAAAAACAACTAAGGGAAATCTTTTGATTGTTAATAATCTGATTAGTAAAATTTCTACATCTCCAATACCAACTGATAGAAGCGCAAATACTACTATTATTGATGGCAAAGGGAAATTCTTAATGCCAGGTCTTATTGATGCCCACACACACATCATGATGGAGTCGATGGGTATTATGGAATTGATGAATAGCGATATAGAATACATTACTGCAAATGCTATTAAATCTGCAGAAAAAGACCTAATGCAGGGCTTTACAACTTTCAGAGACCTCGCTGGTCCTGCCGCAGGATTACAAAAGGCTATTGACAGAGGCTTGGTAATTGGTCCGCGTATTTATCCTTCAGGTGCTATGATTTCCCAAACCGGAGGTCATGGCGACTTTCTAACTCCCAATGCTGTTCCAAGAGATTTGGCAGCAAGCCTTGATTTTACCGAACGTAATAATTTTGGAGTCATAGCAGACGGTGCAGATCAAGTCCTAAAACGTTTACGGGAACAACTTCGCCTTGGTGCCACACAAATAAAACTAGCAGCAGGTGGTGGTGTTTCTTCAACTTACGATCCTTTAGATGTATCTCAATTTACAGAAGCAGAAATGAAAGCCGCCGTTGATGCAGCAGAAAACTGGGGTACGTATGTCACCGTTCACGCCTATACACCAAGAGCCATACAAACTGCTTTACGTGCAGGAGTGCTTTGTATAGATCATGCTCAACTTATTGATGATACAACAGCAAAAATGTTAGCCGATAAAAAGGCTTGGTTAAGTCTGCAACCTTTTATAGATGAAGGCAAAAGCCTTTATGCAGATGGTTCACCCAACCGTATAAAACAACAAACTATGATGAGCGGTACTGACAAAGCTTACCATTTTGCAAAAAAATATAATATTAAAACTGCCTTTGGAACGGATTGTCTTTTTGAGCCTGAGCACTCGGCAAAAAGAGCAGGAGATCTTGTAAAGTTGTTACGCTGGTACAAGCCATATGAAATATTAAAAATGGCTACATCTACAAATGCAGAATTACTTGCCATGAGTGGACCACGTAATCCCTATCCAAACAAATTGGGTGTTATAGAAGAAGGGGCTTATGCCGACCTTATCTTAATAGATGGAAATCCTATTGTAAATTTGAGCATAATGGAAGATTATGACAAAACATTATTGTTGATTATAAAAGATGGTGTCATTTATAAAAATATACTTGACAAATAATATCCTAGATGATAGATTATTTAATAACTTTTTCTATCAATCCCCTACAGGACATCCAAACCAATTTGTTTATGCCATACAAAGACAGGTATTACCAGTAGTGCGCCAATCTCTTCAAATCTTCCATAAAATTTATAGAAATTTGTCCCTTCGAAGTCACAAACAAGTCAAATGGCGCCAATTGAAGACAATTGGCGCTATTTTTTTATAACCTTGCTTATTTTTATTAGTCTAAAGAGCCGGGCTCCTCAGCAGCCCTAGCCCCGATTGCTTGCCAGTTCGCTTCGCTCGTGTGCAGTGAAATCCTTTTATGTCGGGGTTTGGCAAAAAAGATTGAAACCAATAGTGGGAAGAGCTGCTAAAAATAGCTTAAAGCAAATATTTAACCTAGAAACTAAGCGTTGGATCGTAGCATGATCCACAATCAATCCCCTTATCTTCATTATTTCTTCAACATCTCGATAACGTAAAGTAAATCTAAGCTTAAAATATACTGCCTGCAGAATAATAGACCTTGGATAACAATGAGCTTTGGTATTCATTTTTCGATGGGTTTAAAATTATAAAGTTATTCCCAAATGCGAGAGAACCGACATTTTTCATGATCTTCAAAATTAAAAAGTAATCGTCTTTTTCCTGAAAAAATTTCACCAAATAAAAATCTACTTTAAGCCAGATTAAGTTGTTCAAACTTAGTCTGTCATTTACTTTTATTCTAAATAAAAAACACTTATTACACTTTAAGAGACGAATCATTTTATTAGAAAAAATCCTATCCTCTCTTTAGGTTCTCTCATGACTAATAATTCCGGTTTGGTGTCATTTTTTCATAATTGATTTTGCATCTCCAGTAATTTAGATTAGTAAATTTCAATACAAAAGTCAAGGTTATTGTATTGAATCTTAGCATTTATAATACCCCGCGTCGCTGAAAACGGGATCAAAGAGTAAGCAATCCCTAAAAACAAATTCCTATGCAAACCGTGAATCCATTAACCATGTATGTTCCTATTTATCAGACTCCCGAAGCACAGGCTGCGGCTAAATATGCTCAAGCGAATTTTAACAATCCAGTGACTAAGGCTTCTTTAGATAATATGGCAATTGTTCATTATGCCAGAATTGCTCTTGTGCCCAATAGTGATAATAAGGGTATCGCCGGTATATTAGTAATAACCGAATTTGATGGTGATATGAATACGTATCTGAAGGCCTTTTTTGATAATTCGGATACGATTAAAGCTGCCTTTCTTGTTCTTATCAACTTATGGGCAAACAAGCCTGCTGACTTTCCAACCGACCCCAATAAAATTGACTTCGGTCTCTTTTCAAATTTCATTAACGACCGTAATATAAGCCAATCTAGTGATCTTTATTACGCTTATTCACAATCAGTAGAGCAGATTGTAGCTACATTTTCACAAGCAGAAGAAACTGCAGAATAGAACCCATAAAACACTACAGCTGAGTCAAATGACCCGGCTGTTTTTCTATAATTAAAAACTTAATCTCATGATTTATAAAGAATCTCCCCAAGCTGTTAAACCGGATTTACAGGATATACAAGGGCTTATTATTAATGGCTACACGCATCCTTGTTCTGTACATATGCTTTTTAAATTCAGCGATAAACCGAATAATTTAGATTCCATAAGAGGCTTTGTTAGGGATTTGCTTCCACATCTGCAAAGTGCAGAAGACTGGGGACCTTTAAAACCTGAAATAATGCTCAATATTGGTCTCACAGCCGCAGGAATTGCAATTGTGAAACCCGAACTCGATATCTACAATTCAAGTTTTCCACCAACCTTTAAAAAAGGCCCTTGGGATCCTAATGGTGCACAGCAGTCCTTATTCGATGTTGATAATAAAAGCGTTCCCGCTAAATGGTGGAATGAAAAATTCGCAAACACCGATGTACATTGTGTTGTACACGCTTATGCAATGAACCCTACTGCACAGGAAAGAATCGTTGACATTGTAGCTACAGCAGCCCAAAAAAGTAATAAAGCAGTTAGCGAGTTAAAACCAATAAATTCAGCATCAGGTCGATTAGAGCAATATTTGTTAGTACCATCTGATTATGTTCATTTCAGATATAGAGATTCTATTGATGAACCTGAACTTAATGACAATCCTCTTAGTAAAGACCAGCAAGATCTTAATAACTTTCTGATTGGTTACAGTACACTTGAAAATCCTACTCCCGGTCCTCTTTTTGGTCCTGAAGGTAAGTTTGCTAAAAACGGCTGTTATAATGCGTTTCGAATTCTCTACCAGGATGTTGAAACATTTAATGATTTTTTAGAACAACAGGCAGAACTGATCGCTCCAAAGATTAATCAAACAAAAGATTATACAGTTGAATGGCTTGCTGCCAAAATGTGCGGCCGTTGGCGAAATGGTTCTCCGTTAGTTCTTTCTGCGGATAATCCAAGCCACGACACTTCAAAAAGTACTGATTTTGGATATAAGGCAGATGATATGAAAGGCGCTAAATGTCCTTTTTCGGCACATACAAGAGTCTCAAATCCAAGGGATGAAGGCGTGAAAGTTGCCGGTTCAACCCTTGTACCACGCATTATAAGACGAGGAATGCCCTACGGAGCACCAATGTCTGTTGATCCAAAAGCAGACCGCGGTTTGATTGGTTTATTCTTGTGTGGCGACATCAGCAGCCAGTTTGAAACCATTTACGGATGGATTAACAAAAACAATTTTAGCCCTGTATTTAATCCAAGAGCCAAAATAGCTCAGGATCCTTTAATCGCCAACCGCATTAAAGATAACAGTTTTGATCCCAACTTCACCATTCCTATGGAAGACGGTACAAAAATAGTGGTTCGCGGCCCTTTACCTCAATTTGTGGTCACCCGCGGAACGGCTTATTTTCTCCTGCCTTCTATTTCATCTCTTAAAGAAATTGCAGGTGTTATTAACCAAATCCCTGCAGAATAATTTTCTGAATACCCTTTTTCTGAAAAAAAATAAACAAACAAATCTCTAACCCCTTAACACCAATGTAAATTATGGAACCCAATTCACATTCGAAGCTCTTTTTAAAAGTTTCGGCAATTCTTACTGGTTTCACTGAAACCGAACTCAAGGCAACCGGAATGCTGGAAAGTTATTACAACACCATTCGTCAGAATGTAAATAAAGTAGATATAGAATTCTTCTTTATTGATCTTCAAAAACTTTTTTCAGATCCCAAAGAAACGCCACAAAGTATCGAAAGCACTTTAGCTACACAATATTTGCCTGATTCGGCGTACGGCGGACTTACTAAAAACATCATTATACTTTGGTACACAGGAAACTGGAACGGTGATGTTATATCATCAGCATCATACATACAAGGTCTGATGTGGGATGCCGCACATGCACATCCGCCCGGAGCAAAACAACCCGGCTATGGTTCATGGGCAGATCTTCCTCTTTCGGTTAAACAATCACCCCTAAAAAGCAAACCAAATGGAAAATAACAATTATGATGTAGTAATTGTTGGCTCCGGAATTGCGGGGTCAATACTAGCTAAGGTTCTTACCAATGCAGGTAAAAAAGTTTTAATGCTCGAAGCCGGTCTTGCAGCTGGTATAGCAATGGATCAGGAAGCTAATTATAAAAATTATCAGGACTACCTGACCACTTTTTATAATGCTTCGGCAAAAGTACCCAACGCTCCTTATCCCAATATAAAAGATGCTCAATCTATAAACGTTCTGGATATAGAAGTAATCCAAAAAAATGTTCCTGCTACTAAAGGATATCTGGTACAAATGGGGCCAGTGCCTTTTGCAAGTGACAATACACGAGCTCCGGGAGGTACTACTTTGCACTGGCTTGGAACAACACTAAGAATGCTGCCAAATGATTTTAAAATGAAATCAAAATACGGCGTTGGTGTAGACTGGCCTATTAAGTATGAAGACATGTCGCGTTATTACCAAATGGCCGAAAATGAAATTGGTGTTTCCGGCGATGTTAAGGATCAGCACTATCCTATCGAAGAGAAAAACATCTTTGGTAAAGATTATGTATTTCCTATGAAAGCTATTCCGACCAGTTACATGGACGGGGTAATGAAAAAAGTGATCGATGCAAACAGCAAAATTATACTCAATGGCGAACCTTATAAATTGTATTGCATCAGTACGCCACAAGGACGAAATTCAATTCCTAATACAGAGTATGATATTACGGGTGTCAAATGGAACCTTGCTACAAAAACATTAGACATTACCAGAAATGATTTAAAAAACTACAATCCGGTTGGATCAAACTGGGATCCTTATACAGGACAACGCTGCGAAGGAAATGCAAGCTGTGTGCCTATTTGTCCGGTACAAGCCAAATACAACGCCCTAAAATCACTTCGAAAATGTGATATGGGAAATCTGGATATAAAAGTACAAGCCGTAGCTTCGAAATTATTGATCAATGAAACCTCAAACTGGATTAACGGAGTTGAATATAAGACTTATGTAAAAGGCAGTTCCAGCCAATATGAAACCCACCTAGCCAAAGGAACCATATATGTAATGGCCGCCAGCGCTATCGAAAATGCCAAGTTATTACTTGCCTCAGGAGCTGCAAACAGCAGCGATCAAGTGGGCCGTAACTTAATGGATCACATGACGGTTTTAAGATGGGGACTTTCTAAAGATCCTATTTATCCGTATCGTGGTCCAGGTTCTACTACTAATATTCCAACTTTCCGTGACGGGGAATTCCGTAAAAATCATGCGGCATGGATTCTTCCTCTTGATAACTGGGGTTGGGCGTGGCCTACAAATGCTCCGGCAACAAATGTTATTAATGCTGTTAATGAAGGACTTATTGGTAATGCATTACGTAGTCACATAGAAAATATCGTGACGCGTCAGTTCTTTACACATTTTGAGTGTGAGCAGGCGCCAGACCCAAATAACCGTGTTACTATTGATCCGGCTTATAAAGACAATATTGGCAACTACAGACCTGTAATACACTACAGGGCAACCGAATATATGCTAAAAGCTTTTGAAGCATCAGGAATTGTTTCTGAGCAAATGTTCAGCCAGTGCGATATTGAGGATTTCACATCCTATAACCCAACAGATCCTGACTATGTTACCTACAAAGGCAAGGGATACACTTTTGCCGGTGCGGGACATATCGTAGGAACTCACCGTATGGGATTTACTAAAGAAGATTCTGTAGTAGATGCTAATATGCGTACCTGGGACCACGAAAACCTGTTTCTGGTAGGCTGCGGTAATATGCCAACGCTGGGAACTTCTAATCCTACTCTAACAATGTCTGCCTTAACTTTTAAAGCAGCCGAAGCCATTCTTAAACAACTTGAACAATAACATCATGGAAAATAAATTCTTTCAGGAAAACAATCCAAACCGTCAAAAGCTAATTAAGCCACTTACCGATACAAGTATTGGTGCTGATGACATTACCTCATTTATTGCAGAAAATTTAGAAACAACTTCTACCATAAATGCTGCGTTGCTCAAAAGCGATTCTAAAGCTTTCAGTTTAAAAGCAATGCCTCAAAAAAAAGTAGAAAGTTACATCAAAAGCATTGATCACCTTCAGGAATGCCTTAGAACTGCATTGCAATTAGAACTTTCTACAATTCCTCCTTACTTGTGTGGACTTTATACCATCAAGGAAGGCAGTAATGTAGAGGCAGGCGCACTTATCAGGAGTGTTGTAGTTGAAGAAATGCTCCATATGGTTTTGGTTGCAAACATTCTTAACGCCATTACAGATCCAAAAAAGATAGAAGGAAAAAAACTTTTTAATGTAAAAGAAATTATTCCAAACTATCCAACTGCTCTTCCAGGTGGAATTGTTCCCGAAGTGCCAGAAGGATTTCCTGCTTTTAAAGTTCAGCTCCTTAAATTTTCAAGAGAAGCCCTTGATGAGTTTTCTACTATCGAGAGACCTTCTGATCCAAAAGCTCCAATTACCGGGCATTTTGACAGTATAGGTCAATTTTATGAAGCGATTCGTTATGGTTTACTTCGTTTGAATAAAGCAACTCCGGGCGGAATTTTTATTGGAGACCCAAAACGTCAGATAGGCCCTGAACATTATTACGGAAGCGGTGGCAAAATCAATAAAGTCACCAATTATGACGAAGCCGAAATTGCTATTGGAGAAATCGTTGGTCAAGGTGAAGGCATCGACGGAACTATCGCTACTGATCATGTGATGTTTGGTGAAGATATCGAATATGCTCATTACTTTAAATTTCAGGAAATATGCTACGGACGCATGTATAGTGCAAACGATACCAATTTCCAGATGCCGGTAAGAAGCGTTCCTACAGGCCGTCCTTTTACCGTAAGCTGGTCATCTGTTTATAATATGAAGGCAAACCCTAAAATGAAAGATTATGAAGGTAATCCGGAATTATTACAAAAAGCTATCGAATTCAATAAAGTATATGTAGCACTGCTTAACGGCATA
The DNA here is from genome assembly GCF_009664855.1 of Flavobacterium sp. SLB02. Classification (GTDB taxonomy): domain Bacteria; phylum Bacteroidota; class Bacteroidia; order Flavobacteriales; family Flavobacteriaceae; genus Flavobacterium. Next base: position 1,300,933 of record NZ_CP045928.1, on the reverse strand, counting down.
AACGATGCAGTAAGCGGTGATCCTGACCTGCTTATAAAAGGAATTACAGTGATGTATGATCTTAAATACAAAGCCCTTGAATTACTAAATATTCCATTAGGAAACGGAGAATGTGCAGGTCCAACTTTTGAATATGTAGAATTATAACAACCCACTTCAATTTTAAATTTTTAACCAATAAAAAACAAAATTATGTATTATCCACTAGAAGCAAAATGGACTATCCTGCCCGGAAATGAAGAAAAAGCTACAGCAGCTTTAATACAACTGGCAAAAGATGTGCAGCAAAATGAGCCTGAAACATTACTCTATATGGTACATGTTCCCAACTTTAAAGAAAAAAGTTTGCCTACACCTGCTCAGGGCGAAGTTCTTTTCTGGGAAGTTTATCAAGACCAAAATGCATTTTTTAAACATGTTAATGGTCCAATATTTACAGCATTTGTAAAAACCTACGGAGACTTGTTTCTGAGTGATTTTAGTACGCCGCCACAAGTTTTCATGACCACTGAGGTACTTACTCAGATTCAAGGATTTAGTCGAAAAGCACTTTAAGGCAAAGCCTTCAAATATTTTTACCACATCAAAAACAAATCAATTTAAAAACAAATCAAATGGCATTAGAGCAAAATAATCCGTTAGCGAATCTAAACCTGTCAGGTTTAAATAAGCTAGAAGCAAAAATAGAAAACAAGGGGCCTCAATCAAAATTTAAAGCTTCGGCTTTAGAAGCTGCGCCTGTTAATCTGGGTGTATTAGAATCTCTTATAGGAACCTGGGTTGGTCCGGGTTTCAACCTGATCGAAGTACCCAACATGAATCAGGCTAAACCAGGTCCGCCACCCACAGACAAATTCAAAATTATATTAAATTCAACAGCAGAAACTTTTACATTCTCTAACATTGGAGGTGATATTATTAACCGCGGAAATGCACAATCAGATATTGCATTTCAGGGATTGCACTATTTACAACAAGTAGATGATGTTAATCTTCCAAGCGGTCAAAACGGAATTCACCTAGAAACGGGTTTATTCTTAAATCTTCCAGGCGGTTCTGATCCTTTGGTACAGCCTAGTATTGCGCGATTGGGTTCAATTCCCCATGGTGATTCACTTTTGGCACAAGGAACTTTTTTTACCGTTCCCGGACCTCCTGTCTTTGAGCTTGCCGATCCTACACCTTTTTTTATTATCGACGGCAAAAGAGTAAATGACGTAAGTGAAACGTATTTGTCACAATTAAAAAATGCCGTTCCGCCTGCGGGAATTCCTGCCGATGCAATCATGGATCCCAACATTCTTCTTAAAAATGCTATCGAGGGACAAAATATTATCGAAACGGTAGTTATTCTTTTAGATGCTAACCCAATAGAGGGAGTGGCTAATACCGGAGTTACAGCTCCTCTTGGTGGTATTACCAATATTCCTTTTGTAAATGTGAACGCCAATGCCAATAGTCTTTCGGCTATTTTTTGGATCGAAACAGTTCAAAATCTGGACAAAACTACTTTTCTTCAATTACAATACACACAAACTGTAATTCTGGATTTTCCTGTTTTTGCTCCTGACGGATCTATTGTCGAAATTAAATGGCCACATATTTCAGTGGCAACACTTCGCCTTCAGGCATAACCACTAAATAAAAAATCAAATGAATAATAATAATAATAATAATAAAGCCCCCATGTTGCTACACAGTACTTATTTTAATTTAGGTACAAGCAATACTGCCGATATTGTAGAGGCTTACATGGCCGAAGCCAGAGAGTACCTTTCTGAATCACAAGGAATGATTTCTTTTTGGATAGGGACAAGAGCCGATGATATGACCAGACCTGAAAATGATCTTAAATATGATATTGCCATGCACCAGCTCTTTAAAGATCAAGCCTCTTTTAATTTATACAATGCCAATGATCAAGCACACAATCAATTTGTCATAGATGTAAACAGATGGGTTCCCGGCACAACAAGACGTGTTATGGACGCAAATGTTAGCCATCTGATTATTGGAGGAAATTCATCTGAACCACAATCTATTGGTGCCGATGGTAATTATCCGCAAAGTTTGTTTCACGATCTGTATTTCTCCCTGAGGGATAAATCAGAAGAAAATATTAAAAAATTTACAGCGATCTGCAAAAAATATCTTTCTGGACATCCAGGCATCCAACAATTTGTAACAGGCGGACTTACTGATATCAAAAGAGATGTATCGGTACGAAATTTTCAAGTCGCTATTTCTATTGTTTACGAAAGCAAAAAAGCATACGACCATTATCTGAAAAGTAAAAAGCATGACGAATTTTTTGCTGCAACTGCCGGAATGATTGCCAATACTTACATTTTCGACTCTTATATCAAATACCAGTCAAAAGTGTATTGCCTTGCCAGATAATCTCTACTATTTCAAAAACATAACCTAAAAAATAAAATTATGATAGGTACAGCAATACAGGAACTAGCCCGTGAATTAAGCGGTTATGTAGTTCAGCCCGGTGATGCCGAATATGAACAAACCGTACATATAGATAACGGACGCATTCAGTTCAGACCTCGCCTTATTATTTTTCCTGCCGTAGTGGAAGACGTTAAGTTTGGGCTCAAATTTGCCATTAACCACAATCTTCCTCTGTCGATAAAAGGAGGCGGACACAGTGCTGCAGGATATTGTCTAAACCAAGGAGGTGTTGTAATTGCCATGAAAAATTTAAACAAAATTACCTTTAATCCTAAAAAGGAAACAGTCGTTGCCGAAATGGGCGTAATATGGTATGATGTTTATAAATTCATGCAAGCCACAGCTACAGGACTTATTCCTGTTGGCGGAGGCTGTCCCACTGTTGCCCCTCCGGGTTTCATGCTTGGCGGAGGATATAGTTTTGTTTCGCGTTCTTACGGAATGAGCATCGATAACCTTGAAAGTTTAAAAATTGTTACTCCCGATGGCGAATTAAGACACATTGGTGTACACAGCAAATCTCAGGATGATATGGATCTCTTCTGGGCATGCTGTGGCGGCGGTGGAGGAAATTTCGGAATTGTTGTCGAAATGGAAATGAAGGTCAGAAAACCATTAAAAAAAAAAATGCTGGTAGGACAAATTCGTTATCCACTAGAAATGGCCGAAGATGTACTGGGCTATTACAATGAATGGGTAGAAACCTTACCAAATGCAATGGCTGTATATGGTTTTATGGGAAATCAAAAAGACTTAATAGATAAAACTACAAATGTAAAAGTATTAGGTCTAACCCCTGTTTTTAATGGTGATGGTGCTGAGGGCATTGATCTTTTGCAAGGACTATTGAAATTAAAACCTATTAATGCCGACCTTTTTAACATGACACTTCCAGACTGGGAATTCTACAATGGTTATACCACAAGAGTTGACGGAAGAAGTTCATATATACGTTCTACTGTTTTACCAAAACACGGAATGAATAACAAAGTAGCCAAGGTAATTATTGAGTCAATGAACAAAGCTCCGTCTGCTGATAGCTTTGCTGTATGGACACATGCCGGAGGTGTTATCGAAAATGTTGCTGCAGATGCGACAGCTTATGTACACAGAAATAGCCGTTTTATTCCTGAAATTAAAGCTATATGGGATCTTAATAAACCAGGCGATACACTCAAAAATGTAGAATGGGCTTACGAATTTTTCGAAAGACTCTCTGATGCCGGAAATGCTACTGGTGCTTATGTAAACTATATAGATCCATTACAGCACAACTGGACAGAGAAGTATTACGGTATTAATTACAAACGACTCTTAGCTCTTAAAAAGAAATTTGATCCCAACAACTATTTTAATTTTCAGCAAAGTGTTGGTTCAACTTTCAACCCAACTAAAGAACTTACCGATATCAGTCCGATAAACAGGACGAGAGTATAATTTAGAGTGGAAACTTAAAATCCCTGATACTTTTGCAACAGCTGTCAGGGATTTAAAATAAAAATGTACTCTTTTGCAACATAAAGTCAACGTGGTTTAACTCTTTAAGTTTACCCCCTAATCTTCGCCACCATCAACACGATCAAATGTCTCTCGCTGCTTTGGTTTTGTAGTATATTTTACAGATACCATTGGGCCGTAGTAAATATCGAATTGAGTTCCATTTCTACCAAGCTGCATCTATCCACTAATTCCTGCTAGAAAAGGAATATTTGGAGTAATTCCTGCTGTACAATAAACAGATAACCTAAAAATATCAAAATTCTCCCCGGCGCAATCTTTAGAAAATTTCAGCATAAGCTCGGCGTAATAGCCTATACTTGGTGCCAGAAAAATCGGTTTGCTTTTACTTTGTAAAAAAAGTATTAATACCTTTCACTTTGATATAGGTTTTATCCAATCTCCAGCCCTTGAATCCCCAACAGGACATCCAAACCAAAATCCTGAAGACATATAAAGACAGTCTCTACATCCAGTAAGCCAATCTCTTGAAATCTTTCATAAAATGTATAGAAATTTGTGCTGTTTCTCTCACCAAAACCAAAAAGGAGCTGTCTTCTATTTGTTCTGAAGACAACTCCTTTTTTAAATTAGGTAATCAAATTCCATATTATTCTCAGCATATATTACTTTAAAAAAAAAGGTCTGTTAAGATTATTAAAAACTACAAGTTAAAATAAAAACAGCTTTAATACTTATCAATATAGCCCGCAACAGTATAGAAATAAATTTACTTTCCAAAAAAAAACAAAAACCTACACTAAAGTCAAAAAAATGGATTTTTAGTTTACAAAATCAAACTTATCCTCAAATATTTTTCCAACGACCGGAATTGGCTTCTTTTGTTCATTTGCTGCATTTATTATTCCGAAAATCCACAAAATTAGAATCGCATAACCCACATAAGACAAAAAAAATAATGCCGGAAGTATCGATACAACTACAGAAAGAATAATATTGGTGATCAATGAAATTAAAAAGATGCCGAAACCTTGTTTTAAATGATAGGTAACCAGATCGCTCTTTGGAGTTACATCTTTGTTCTTTACATAAGCTATTATCCAGCCAATAATGGTGATATAGCTCAGGATTGATAATGTTTTATTGTTCATCGTTTTATTTTATTTTATTTATATAAGTCAAAAGTAGACTCACCCAAACAAAATCACAATAAACACTTTGCCATTAGCTGCTTTCAATTGGTATTTGTCACACTTAAGGACATATATTGCAATTGGGCTTCAAGAAACTATTGATCTTTCATTAACTTAAAAAATTGTTCTTTTTTCCCTCTAGAAATAGGCACAACTGATTTATCATTCATATATATCATTCCTTCACGCGAATAACTCAAAATCGCATTTACATTGATTAGATGTGATTGATGGACACGAAAAAACTCAGGAGCCAATAGGATATCCTCATAATTTTTTAGTGATTTTGATACCATTATTTTTCTTGCATCAGTTAAAAAAAAGGTAGTATAAGATCCTGAAGTTTCGCATCTAATAATTTGATCTAACTTGACCACATACATTGCTTCCTGAGTTGGCAGTACAATGCGGTCAGGAGTTTTAGAAAGATTGTTTCTCAGTTCACTAATTTGTTCTTTTTGCAACACTCTTTGTTTTAAAACTGCAATGCGATCTATAGCCATTTTAAGTTCCTGTGGATCGATTGGTTTTAGCAGATAATCCACAGCGCTGTACTTAAACGCATCGACAGCATGCTCTTGATAAGCAGTTGTGAAAATCAGATTAAATGAGTCAAAGGAAATCTGCTGTAAAACATCAAAGCCAGTTCCGTCTTTGAGCATAATATCCATAAAAACTAAATCAGGTTGTAATCTCTCGATAATTTTTTTGGCTTCTTGAACACTCTCTGCATATCCTATGATCTGAACTGTATCTCCAGCCACCATTTCAAGCATAATAGATAAGGCTTCTCTGAGCCTGTATTCATCTTCAACGATTATTGTTTTATATATCATTAGAGTATGGGAATATTTAAAATTACGATACAGCCGTGCCCCTCTGCTAGAGCATCACGTTCTATAATCTGAAAACCAGCATCGGGATTTTCTTTTTGCATTTTACTTAATCTTTCATCGGTAATTGTTGTGGAAAGCGATTGGTGCGCATTGTCGGCTTTTAATTTTTTTGACGCGGCCAATCCTATTCCATTATCTTTAATGGTGCAAATTAAAATTTGCTGTTTTTCATCCAATTTAAAGTAAATTTCAATCAATCCCCTTGTAGTGCTTGGCATTGGTTTTATACCATGTTCTATTGCATTTTCTATAAAAGGCTGTAATAACAAGGGCGGAATAAGTATATCTTTTTGGATTGCATTATCGCATTGAATGGTATAATCAAAACCATTATTTAGACGAAGCTGCTGGAGTTCTATATAGTTTTTTAAGGTATTTATTTCCTCTTCGAGCCAGATGGTTTCTTCTCTGGACTGCTCTAATACCTGCCGGGTTAACTTTGCAAATTTATTGAGATACGAAACGGCAGGAGCGGTATCTTTCTGCAGGATCATACTTTGAATATTCCCCAAAGCATTAAAAATAAAATGCGGATCCATTTGAGAGCGAAGTAAGCGCCTCTCAAGGGATAATCGAGCCGATAAATTCTCCATTGTATCTTTCTCCATAAGCTGCATTTTCAGGGCGCTGTTAGTTTGCTCTTGCTTTAAGAAATCTTCCCTCTTTTGATAATATCGCTGTCGGTAATAATAAGAACGAAACATAAAAACAAGTCCAATTAGCAGTACTGCGGCAATGATGTAGCCCAATAATTTGTTCTTCTGCTGCAATTCATTCTCCAGTACAAGCTCTTTAATGCGCTCTGCTTTTTTAGATGATTCGTACCTGGCCTCGGAATTTTGCAGCATCGACTCGGCTGAGGCTTTATATTTTAACTGATTGTATTTTGTAAAAAGCGTGTCATAAGCATAGTAGGCCTTAAAATCATTTCGCTTGACAGAAAGATCTTTTAAACTATTATAAAAAGTGGCCAAAATATAATTATCGGTGTAAGGCAGACTTTTTTGGTATTTGATTCCCTCTGCAAATACAACTTGGGCCTGAGCATAATTCCCTTTTTGAGTCAGATAAAATCCTTTAAGGCCTATAGCACTTCGGTAAATAATTTTTATGTTATATTTTTTTGCGATAAGGGTTGCTTTTTCAAGATTCTCCAGAAATGACTTTTCATTAAGTGGCTTGGGCCCTTTTGTATAGAGATCTGCCAGATTGATATAGGCAATTCCCATATTGCTTTTACTGTCTATTTTATCTGCATTTCTCTGGGCGATCCAAACGGTTTGTTCAAAAAAAGCAACAGCATTTCTCCAATCTGTTTGCGTGCCGGTTTCCATTTTATCTATAAGATAACTTCCAAAGGCAAGTCTTGCATAAAGCTCACTTTCAGCATCCCCGGATTTCCTTGCATGTTCGATCGCTTCTCTGGCATACTTTTCAACTTTTGAAGGAGATTCAGGTGAAAAAAGATACGATATGTCTGATGCTATTCTAGCGCATTGATCATGCGCCTTTACTTTAGTAAATAATCTGTAAGCTTCTAATAAATAATTTAACGCCTCAGGCTGATCTTCTATATAAGATTTTAAAGATCCCATCGCAAGAGCAGCATGAGCCTTAACCCTTGTTTTATTCACTTTTTTAGAAAGATAATATGCCCTATCGGCATAATGAATATAGGCTTTTAAATTAATCAAACGTCTTTGAGTCAAAGCCAGATAAGAATAACAAATCACCTGGTCTTCTTTGCTTTTATTTTTTATTGCCAAGGCAAGGGCTTGTTTCTGAATTTTTAAACAAGCAATAGTATCATCAAAACGTTTTGCATACCCCTGACTTGCCATTTTTTCAATCAAAGAAATGTTTTGTGCCTGGATATTGGTGGTCAATAGTATCAAAAAAAACAAATATACCTTCTTAATTTTTTTCTGATTGAATATATAAAATGAGCTCATAAATGGGGTTAAATAATGGCAAAATACAAATTGTGATCAGACTGACCAAATATTTCACAAGGGATTACCTCTATATAAAACACTTAATTACAACCTATTAAAACACAAAAAAAGAACTGAATTTTATAATATAATTCAAAGTGGACCAAATAAAAACCCAAAGCTACCATTTACCAATTGGCAATTGTTATTAGCTTATCTATGGCGTAATCTTGTCTTTAATAAATAAATTTAAAAAACACACTATTATGAATAAGAAAAGTCTTTCATTACTAATAATAATCTTTTGTTTTGTAACCGGATTGTCATCTGCCCAGCAACTAGAAGAAAAACGCTTAAAAATAGAAATCACCGTAAAAGACGGCAATAAATCCATAACCTCTGGGGTTCGTACGGCTACCTTTTCTTTTACCAGGCCTGCTGCTGCTAGTGATACTTCACAAAAAAATTATTTTCTCTCAATTGATTTTGAAAAACAAGATCTCAATTTACTGCGCGCTTTTGCAAAGAGCAAAAATGGTCTTGACGGGCAATTAACAATGGTAGATATCTATGGAAAAGCACCTTCCAGGAAATTTGAATTTAAAGGCGCAACACTAGATGCCTTGAGCGATCAGCTTAATGGAGATTATTCGAGTAGTTATTTTTCCCTTAACTGCAGTCTGGTAATTATCGATGGTATAACAATAGAATAAAATTTTATGACAAAACTTAAATATTTTAAAAAAGATGCAAACCGATATGTCATGAAAAAGGAATATACTTTTGGTTTGATTGTCAGTTTTGGGCTTGCCGGCATTGCTGCTGCCGGCATCTGGATCAATGAACTTGGAATAGCCTGGATTTTGGGCATTTTATCGGTTCTTTGTTTTATTTCGATTTGGATCAAAGATGTAACTATAGATCTGGATAAAAAAGAGTTTATTTTAAAAAGCGGTCTTATTGTTCCTTCTATCCGCGTGAGATTACAAGATTTTCAAAACTTTGAACTCGTTAGAACCAAGCAGTACTTAATTACAACCAATACATCATTAAATATTTGTTATCTAAAAGACGGAAAAGAAAAATACGCGATTTTATCACAGGGTTTTACGACTCAAAAAATGCAAAATCTTGCCAATGAAATTGATGAAATACTACACAATCATGAAGCTCAGCGATAAATATAATTTTCATCAAAAACCAGATTCAATTTCGTTACAGCCTACAAAGTCATTGCAAAAATTATCTCAGTATTTTTTAATTGGCATTTTTATAGCTGCCCTTATTTTACCTTTTTTTAAAGATGTTATAGGAGAAGTGCTGTACTACTCTATCTATGTGCTGCTTGGATACTCTTGCATTCATAGCTTGTATGATATTCTAATCAGGGCCAAAATATGCTATACTTTTGATTTAAAAAATAATGCTGTTTTTAGAGACAGCCCTATTGGTTCAAAGAAAAAAATAATGACATTAGAAGAGGCCGTTATTTTTGTGAATTCAGAAATGGGAAGCTGGCATTATAGATTAGGAGCTAAAAAAAGTCATTTTATAAAAAGTTACACAATAAGTGAGAACTTTGGTTGTGGAAAAAAAAGTGATAACAGGCAAAAAGAATATGAAGATCAGATCCTGGCAAAAATTTATACAATAATAGAATCAGCCTGTAAAGTAAAAATTTAATTAAAAAGTAAAATAGACCTACTGTTTTAAAAAAAAACTAAACTCAAAAGTAAATTTCAAAACAAACTAAAACTATCAAATTCAATCATCTCAAAGCCATTAAAAACACAATTGGGTAGAACTGTAAAAAACAGAAAATATTTGTGCTTCTCAGTTGGCTGCTTTTTTTAATTTTTTAATATCTATTAAGAAAATCATCCTCCCTTTTAATTCAATGAGGCCCGCCTTTTTAAAATCAGACAGCAGTCGGATGCAGCTTTCGGTAGCCGTACCTATCATTCCGGCCAATTCTTCTCTTGACAGCTGGGCTTTTAATGATTGGTCCTGATTTACTCCAAAGGTGTCTTTAAGATATAATAACGTTTCAGCCAGTCTTTCTTTAACTCTTTTCTGGGTCATATCAACCGTATGATCGTCAGCGCGTTTCAAGTCATCAAAAACCAGCTGCATTAAATTCATGGAAAACTGATTGTTATTGTTGAAGAAATGAATAATATCTCCTTTTGGGATAAAACAAACTTCCATATCGGCAAGAGCTTTAGCACTTAAATTGGCCGGTTCATTGCTGATTATCGAACGTTGTCCTAATAGTTCTCCTGCTTTTACCAGTTTTACTATCTGATCTTTTCCGTTGGCACTTAATTTGGAAAGTTTTCCTATACCATCCTTTACACAGAAAACACCATTGGTGACTTCACCTTCCTCAAAAATAGCTTCGCCTTTTTTAATAGAGCGGGTTGTTTTACTATTAGCCAATTGAACCACTTCATCTCTACTGAGCGCCTTTAGGGAAGTAAGCTCCCTCACAATACACTGATCACATTTGTTCATAGTAAAATTATTTTTGTAAAACTTAGTTTGTTTCGAATCGTTACATCGAATGACAGCTCAGAAAGCAAAGAAGAAAATCGTTCTACATAGTGGCTTATAATGATAACTAAATGTCACATCTATAATCTTTGTAAAGTAAAAAACAATTTTATGAATGGGCAAAGTTGTTTTCATTAACCCTATAGAGAATTTTGATCAAATACAGTTTTCTTGCAATGGCTATAAGAGGGATTTTTTTTGATCTTATATTAATCTTAACAATAGAGTTTGCTCCTATCACAACAGTGATGGATGATAAAACAAGCTTACTGATCTTTTCCGCATTGCATTTGCAGAAAAAAACTCAAAGGAAAAATACTAAAAAAAGCAGAGTTAGAAATAGGTAGCTTATCTTTCAAAAAGCTGCTAATTGCTTTTCCTTTACTTAAAAGCAGCATTAGGTTTTTCATGATAATCAGAGTGGAATTTAAGCCGGGTGCAAGTCTTATCTTTTAGATACTTTATCTCATAAGAAAATACACAATATGCTTTTAATCAGTCAAATGTATCGTTTAATTAATAGGTTTAACACAAATGTTTATAAGTTTATTTCTTAAATCTTTCACAAAATAACATAAAACACTACATATCAATTGATTACACATTATCACATCAATCAGAATTAAAAATAAGCACTTAAGTTATTTAAAAATCAAACGGTTCATTTACAGAATGTTTTAAACCTAGTCCTACCTGGTCTAACCATCTGCCTCTTGTTCAGCCGATGCACAACTTCAATTCCACTAAAGGTTGTTTGGCCAATTCAAAACTTTTAAAGCTTAATTCGTTTTCTATACCCGCTTTATAAAACGATAATCCCGTTGCACAATATTGCTAGATATTTACATTGCCAAATTTTAATCTTTGAGAACTCACACTTGTTATAGACTTTGACTGCGCCAGTATTAGAACTACTTTTATCCTTGAGTGGATACATTTTCTGCCACAGAAAGTTAAGGCTGTTAATTTTTAATATTTCCAAATAATTATCAATGTAATAAACAATTCAACTTAATTACACTAAATTATTGAAACCTATTTATTTTAGTGTCATGGATTGATAATAATGTAATTTATTTATCCACTCTTTCCATAAATATTGAGCTTTTTGCTGCAGGTATTCTGATGCCATTTCAAATTCTGTTCGTGTATCAGATGTATTAGAATTGTACGCCGTGTAGAAACTGACATAAAAAGTACTGCGCTCCACTATTTTTTTTGATAGACCTAAAAATCCACTTTCTACATCTTTCCATTCTACAAGTTCATACCTTATACCCAAGTCTTCAGATTTTAAATGAATGTAAAAAAATGAATCGTAAATTTCCTCTGTCTCGCTTCGTTTTTCTCTAAACTCAAAACCAATATACATATCTTTCTCTACCCATGCAGAGGACGAAGGCATTTGATGGTTGGTTACTAAATTTAAAATCTGCTTTAGATATTTAACGTTTTCTTCTTTTGCTTTTAAAAGATAATCAAAAAGTCTTTCAGGCTCAGTTTCATAAAGTGAAACAATTATTTCATCGAAGTTTTGTCCCGCATTTATAATATTCAAATTACTTTTAGCATCGTTAACTACATCGCGTATATAACTTAACTGAGTGTTTGTAAATTTCTCGGTAATTAGTTTGAAATACTTTTGAGCCTCATCTTTATCATTTAACCCCAAATAGGCATGAGCCATAAAATAATAATTAAAAACTTCTGCTTTTTCACTTTGCATTTTTTGATAAGTGGGATTACTAAATAAATTCCGTACATCATTTATGCTTTGATTATGCAGCCCCTTAGCCATTAAAAAATTGAAGTATACAATAGCTGTATCCAGAACTATACTTACAATTGTTTTATGTTCATCTCCTTTTCCCTCAAATTTTTGGATCGTTTGCTCATAGACTTGTTTTGCCTCATCAAATCTTTCTAATTGTCGGTAAGCAGATATAAGATAAAACATCACCTGATACCATTTTTCAGCTTCTAGAATATTTTTGTAATAATCAAAATTAGATAGTACTTCCATACAGAAATTTTCCAGATTCAGTGCACTTTCATTTCTCCAGGAAATTTCCATTCCATTATCTAAGTTTTCCCAAAAAGCAGATATTTGGTAACCCTGCCAATGTATATCTGAAGCGAATTTACACTCGTCATTCAGGTAGCTTTTATGCTGATACCAAGATACTTGTTTTATTACAATACCAAGATTATTACAAAGCATTGCAAAAGTATGTGGTTCATTGTTAATTGATAATCCTTTATTTCCATTAAAGTAATCATCAAATGCATGATAGCCCACTAAACCATATTTTTTGGCCGTTTCATAATACATTTGTGCCGAAAAATGATCGTTTTTATCTTGTGCTTCATTGCCTTTTTCCAGATAGGTCGTTAGTACATGATAGCAAATTGCACCATTAGGATAAATTGGAAAATCGATACTTCGTAAATCAATATCTAAGTCCTCAGCAGTATCATAATATCTTTCAATCGCTAAATCTTTTACCTGCTGAACTATTTGGTAATACTTGGTCAAATTATCGAAACCTTTTTTTGCATTTTTATCATTAAAGTAATAGTTATTACTTAACATCCTCCAGGCTATAGCATTTGCTGGATTCTTTTCAGTTTCAATAATGACAATGGGCAGATATTTTGCTACAAATTCATCTCGGTTCTTGTATCCAAATTCTGTGGGTATTTCGAACGCTGTAGGATAAAATAAATTAAACAAATTCCAATGTTTATTTAACTTCCCTCTGTTAAATAGCACCTCTATCTTTTCTGCATAGTCTTTACACTCAACAGGATCAGCTTCTTCAAAATGCTCTGACAATAATTGTTCTGCCTCATCAAATCTTTCTAATTCAAGCAAAAGCAAACCGCCTTCATAATTTCTAGGCGTTATTTTTGGTGCATGTTTAAACGATTTCAGGTAATAATCAATCGCTGTGGTTTCATCTCCTGCTTGCTGATAGAGATAAGCCAATCGATAATAAGTATCGCCGAAGGCTTGGTCTTGCAAAGGGCAATTATCTTTTATTACACTAATATCAATTAATTTATCTTGTAAGGTTTCAATAGCAAGATCATTTAACGATAGTTTTTCCATGTATATGTAAATCAACCAATCATGCGCCTGAAGCTTATCGTTTATATCGCTACTGGCATTTAGTATAAGATTACAATCATCCTGTATATCAGATATATTGTTAAAAACGGGAAGATTATTTATTCTTATACGCCATAATAATGCTTCGGAATGATGTGGCTCTTTATTTAGTATAGTCTGAACTATTATCAGAATATTTTCGCAGGTTTTTTTATTTTCAATAGATAACAACAAATCATCTTCATTTGAAAAATCAAGGCTATTGTATAATTCTGTGATGTGATTAATCTCGTTTGAAAACTTTTTCATTGATGTGCATTTATTGGTAGACGAAATATAAAGAAATAAATAAAAAGTCTAAAACAAAATCCTGCTTAATTTTATTGCCTATGAAAACAATCAAAATATAATTCTCAATTAACTCCATACCATTTTATAATTTGGAACTGAAGGCGTTTCAATGTAAAACAATTCACGGTCTATCTCAAACTCTACTTCCAGGTTTTCAAGATTACTCGTCCATAACTTGGATAATAATTGTTTAAACTCTTCAAAAAGAAGCTTTAAGGCTCTTGCTTTAATGACAGCTATTGATTAATTTCTTAATGCCAATTCCTATGGCATAATTTGGGTCTAAATAACTATTTTTACCAACTTATATTGGATTTGTATCGATTCTGGTTATCAAAATGGGATGGTCAACCTTCTGTGAGTTTATATATATCGGCATGTGAATAATGCGAAAATACCTTAACAATGAAGACATTTAAATTCTTAAAAAACAAATATAATGTTGAGCTCCTAATTGATATAGGCACTTATAAAGACATTCCCTATTATTTTTTTGAAAGTGAGCTTCATCACACCGATTTTTATGAACTTATATTTTTCTCTAAAGGAAATGGCTATTTAGAACTCGATCAGCAAAGAATTGAAATTTCAGATCATACCGTGATTTTTATTTCTCCATTTCAAAAAAGAAGATGGTTTTTAGACAAGACAAAGGTGGAGTGTTATTTCTTGTTTTTCCAGGATAGCTTTCTCTCTAATTTCTTCTCGGATAAACTATTCTCTTTCAGGCTGCAGTTTTTCTACAACAAAACCAAACCGCTCTATCTAAAGGTTGATGATGACTTCTTCTCAAAGTTGGCCAATATAATTCAGGAGCTTCTGCGTGAGATCAAAACATTTAGATCAGATAGCCAACATATTATTCGGGCGCTGCTCTACTTTATATTAATCAAACTCAATCGAGTCTATTCAGAGCATTACCTTCTGTCCTCGGAAACAGAAAATAATAGCATTGCATTTATGTTCAAAGAGATTTTACAAAATCAGGTCCGCAAAACAAGAAGCATTGACCATTACGCAAAGCAGTTAGGTATTAGCCGAATAACACTAAATAAATGCATCAAAAAGCAGTTCGGGGTAACGGTTTCTGAAATGGTAAATGAATTTATTCTCTTTGAGATAAAGTCTCTGCTGTCTTATACCAAGCTTAATATAAATGAAATTTCATACCTCTTGCAATTCTCCCAGGCAAATCATTTAACGCGTTTCTTCAAAGCGCAAACAGGGCTCTCTCCAAAAGAATTCAGAAATGCTTATCAAAATGGTAGTTCTGTTATCTAACTGGTAATTTATTCTCCTTACAGGTGTGGTAGATTTGTAGCTGAGAATATTTTTATCAAAAGATAGAAAGGCATGCTTATCAAAATCACTGCTCAGTATAGTCTTTTCTCAGTAGGAATCATTTAAAGTATTAGATAATTAAAAAGAGCCTTTCAATGAAAAAGCAAACCAAATTTAGATATCTCTTTATTGTGATCTTGCTCCCATTCTTATTATTGGGGCAGAGACAACAAACCATTGAACTGGCCACTTTGTATAAAAAAGGAAAACTGAAATCTGTAAATAGAGAGATCAAAATCGTCTCGAGTGATAGTGGAGCTTATCTAAAAATATTGGAAAGTAAAAAGGAAGGTATTCTATGGCTGGCTGCTCGGGACTTTAAAAATGGCACAATTGAAATTGAAATGCGGGGAAAAGACGTTTTCCAACGAAGTTTTATTGGAATTGCCTTTCATGGTGTGGATGATATTCATTATGATGCTCTTTATTGTCGCCCTTTCAATTTTTTTGCCAAGGACTCTGTTCGCAGAATTCATGCTGTGCAATATATTTCTCATCCGGATTTTACCTGGGAAAAATTAAGAAATGAAAAAAATGCGGTTTTTGAAAAAGAAATCATTAATCCACCAAACCCCAATGACTGGTTTAGAATGAAACTAGTAATTGACAAGACAAATGTTAAAGCTTACATAAACAATACAACGCTGCCTTCGCTGATAGTGGAAAAACTAAGCAATCCAAACCCAGGAAAAATAGGGCTATTTACAGCAGATAGCAGCGGAGGAGACTTTAAAGTCATTAAGATAAATTATAAAAAATAAACCTATTTCTAAATCCTTAATGGCTTTAAAAGACCCTTTATAATCTTATTTTAGGTTTTAATTGAAAATAGGAGAATTTATATTTAATTTTTTGGAATGAGCTTATTGTGAAAAAGTTCTTGCTTGTGATATATGTGGCCCAACTAAATTGGTAAATAAGGAGTTCTTTAAAAGAGTGGGAAATTCTATGGGTAAGCGGTTATGAATATCATTCATAGCAGTTGTTGCCTTTACAATATCAGAAATAAGAGCGGCGCATCAAAAAAAAATTAAAAAACAGAAATATTAAATGTGAATTAAAAATAAGCAAACTTTACTATTATGACAAAAAGGATACTTTTAATTATCTTGCTTTCTATTCCTCTTTTTGCTGCTCAATCACCCAAGGAAACTTTTAGCATCTGGGGAAGGCTTGTAGATAACGGATTTAGTCCTATTGAATCATTTTCGATTAAGGTTTTCCATCTTAATACTTTTACAAATCAAAAAAAAATAATCCAGGATTTTAAAGTTAAAGATGATAATGGAGAATTTTTAATAAAAAACCTTCATCCGAAAACTTATCTTATTGAAATTACAGTTGAAAATTATACCAGGTACAGCATCATAAAAACGGTTGAAAATAAAAACCAATCAGTTGGAGAAATTGTTTTACAAAATACCTGGTAAAGAATTCCAACAATAGATTCCTATCTATTTTTGCAATGCATACCTTTTCTTGCACAAAAGCCAATATAAAATATTGCTCAATTAGCTGTCCTTTAATTAAAAGTCACCTAAATTTGTCCTTTAGTGGCAAATTAAAGCATTGCTTTACCAATTCTGGAAGCATAATCCCAAAAATCTGTCAGACTTGTATTGGATAATCAGGGATGTTTATCCTTTTAGGGGAAACTTTGGCAAATGACCCAAATGCAGTGGATACCTTTTTTGCCATAGAAAGTTAAGGCTGTTCATTTTTAATATTTATAAATAATTTATCCACTTAAAAAACTATTTCATCCAAAGCAACAGAGATCTTTTTCTTAAAACTAAAATTCTTCTATATGCTTTATGATACGCCTTAGTGTTTTAATGGCAATTTCCTTATCCCTGTCCTCAGGGGTATAGGATTTGCTTCTCATAGAATTATAGGATAAATCTTTTTTGTGTGAAGAAGAAAGATAAGGTACAATGGTTTTGAAAACGCAGTTCAGAGATCTGGCCTTTAATATTCTTGCCTCATCCCCTGCTCTTAATATGAGTCCCATCTGATCTATGGAAAGCGCGCACTCCACTTTATTATCTGGCCTTACATTTTGATCTGGCCCACTGATGCGCTGGGTCTCTGGCAATATTGAGATTTTTCTCTCGATGTAGACAATTTCAGACCTGAACCAGTTCTCCAGAACATATCTTATATTTTCCCTGGCAGGATCAAAGCTTATTTTTTCATTGAATAACAATTGGCTAAATTCTTTATGGTAAAGCAATAGGGCGTTTATTTTACCCTCTAAAGACTCCTGTAAATTAAGTTGGTTCTCAATTCGATGAGTAAAGTTGGTAATATAGGGATGATAGTTAAAGTTCATCTCAATGAGTAGCTGATCAACTGCTGAATAAAAGTTAGAGGAGTCAGATATATCTGCAAGGGCTTCTAAATATTTTAAAAGCTCTTTTTGATAGCATATTTCCCTATAAGTTATCTTGTTTTGCGGTTTATCTGCAATTGAATTATTAATAGCGGTAAACACTATTTCAATTAGAGAACCATCTGTAGTACTTTGCATTTTTTTATTTTGAAGCTCTTGGAGTCTGAGTAAGATTTCTTTTCTGCAAACTACCTGGTAGCGGAGAGGAACGCGCTCATCAAGACTTAAGTAATGCGCGTAACGGCACTGAATAAAAGACAACAATTCATACAAAGTATTAATTACTACATCTAAAATAGCTGCCAGAACTCCGCTAAGAGCAACATCACTTTTTTGGTATTGCATTACCTTATCGAGCAAATAAACAAAAGAAGCGTGGTACTTTTGAACCATTAGACGGATTTGCCTTTTTTGGTGTAAAGTAAATACTTCGTTTTTGAGTTGAATTTGAATCTTATGCGATTCTTTAGAAAGATTATCAGCAATAAAAGCTAAATCTTTCTCTGAGAGATCACCAATATTGGTTTTCTTTGGATCTAAGGTTTCCAATATCAATGAGTCTATCCATTCTAAGGGATATACAGTAATCATGATAGTATGGTTTAATGGACATAATGCAATAAAGTCTAAAGGTTTTTAAACCTTCCCACTGTAATGTTACGATACTGGGAAGGCGACATAGTGGTATATCTTTTAAAAAAGTTACTTAATTTGGAAAGACTGCTGAACTCAAAATCCTGAGCAATTAGTGTGATTGATGATGGTGAGTTTTCCAGCACATTTTTAATCTCGTTAATGATTGCCTGATCAATAAGACTTTTTGTAGTTTTCCCTGTTACCTTCCTCACTACATTATTCAGATAGCCCCTCGTTACAAATAAAGCCCCTGCATAAAACTTCACCCGGTGCTGTTTTTTGCAATGAATGGTCAGTATGGTCAGAAATTGAACCGTAAGGTTCTGGTGCCTGTTAATCTTAAATGGATTTCCTGTTGAATACCTGTTAAAAATAAATTTTAGTTCATGTAAAAACAAGTCAAAACCAATGCGCTGTAACTCTGAATCCTCAACACTTAGCCGGCTGTCTTTATTTACAAAATAAATCAGTTTATAAATCAGCGAGAGTACCTGAAAATCTTTGTCCTCAAGACTGATTTTAGATGAAGAGTCTCCAAGTAAAAAAGCAAAAGAGTCCACGAGTTCTTTTTTCAGGCAATTTTCAAATGCAAAACCTGATGTAAAGCAAATTAAAAACAATTGAAGTTTCCCCTTTACTTCAAATATGCTGCAATAAGAGTCTTTAGACAGGACCATCAGATCCCGTGCTCTAAGTTCACTGGTAAACTCTTTTATCCTGATTTTAAACTCTCCTGATTTTATTAAAACAACAGCATAATTGCGAACTAAAAAGGATTCATTTGAACTAGTTTTAACTACATATTTCTTGATGATGTATATATTGAGACCCTCTTTGGGAAAGTCCTTTAATTCTGTATTGATGAGATCCTTAATCATGTTATGATAATTTCATAAAAGAATAAAAAAGATAAAAGATGTATTGCATGGTTCTACAATTTATCACTAAAGGACTTTTCCATAAAATGATTTTAGAGTATCTGTGATGATTCTTAGTTCATTATATGGGTATTAGTGTTGCTTTCAAATAAAGTTTAGTTAAGCGTAGCGAGCATTGCTATTATGGAGATAACAGCAAGTTGATTTGTCTCCAAAAAAAGTTTAGTGTTTTTGTTTGCTCCTGATTTATCCCAGTCACGGTCCTTGCGCTCATCTGCCGAATAAAGTGAATACCGCGAAATCGATGTGACCGTTAATATCGTTTCTTTGTCATCCTCGCTAAAGGAGCTCTCAGCGATAACTGTATTCTCATAGTTCATTATGTAGCTGCAAGAAATGGAAAATTCTAACTCACGCTTCTCAATTAAAGACTGTAAAAAGTTAATGAGGCTTATTTTTGCAGCGCTGCTAAGTGCACTATTTTGCACCATCAAAATCATGCTCTGATCAGGATCGGCCATGATGGACTCGACAATTTCATCTGTAAAGTATATTAAATTTTTATTGGTACTTGGCCCTTTAAATTGCAATTCCAAAAAACTGACTAGCTGGGTAATCTCCTCCATAGAGTTAGGATACGGATTTTGCAGCCAGTAGAGTGTTAACTCATCATAGTAGCTTTTTCCTTTGAAGTCAAAAGGATTTGAGGGATTCTCTGGATTTGGTAAATTCCTTTTTGATTTAATTATCGAACTTTCCCTCTTATCAGATGCATTCAAATCTGAATCAGTGGAACAAGAAATTAAAAAACATAATAAAATGCTGCATAATGATAAACTTTTCATAATTAGGATTATTTGATGTGAATGAGAATTGCTTCTCAGTTCATTTCATCCGGATTAGCGGAACTTCATCGGGCACGATGCCAGATCTTTTCGCTATTGAATTCATGACAAAGCTATCTTCTGGAAAAATTCCCCGCAAGAGAACTAGTGCGGATTTATTGAATATTCAGTATGGATTTATAATAAATCCACACTACTTTTTCAACATATAAAAAACTACAATTCAAATGTTTGCATTAAATTTGAAACAGATTAAGATAAAAATTAGTGTAACGGCTGTTTTGAAGTGATACAGATGCGTACTACTTCAAAATAGCTCCCCCAAATTATCCTATTATGAATCAAAATCAAACACTTGCAATCTTCCTATTGCTTTGTCAGGCAATCTCAGCGCAAAAAGAGCATCAATTACCAGACTCACTACAAAATAAGAGTTATGATTATCTCGATGATAAAGCCTACCAACTTAAAAAAGACACCTCCAGAGCTATTGTTTATTTAAACTCCTATTTGTATAAGGCAAAAAAAGAACAGAACTGGAAAGAAATAGTGAATGGTTATCGCAATTTATCCAACCAAACTTCTGACAAAATCACTCTTATATACGCCGATAGCGCAATATATGCTGCAAAAAAAACAAACAATAACACTATAATAGGGTCTGCTTTCATATCCAAAGGCATCGCTTATTATGCCCTAAAACAGCATAATTATGCTCTGGATAATTATATTACTGCAAACCGTTATTTAGCTAATTCAACTGACAAATACCTTATACATAAATTAAAGTATCATATTGCGCTGGTCAAATACTACTTAGGCTATTATGATGAGGCCATTTCATTACTAAAACAGTGTATCTCTTATTTCAAGAATGAGAATCCCCAACCCTATTTGAATTCGTTACATTTCTTAGGAGTTTGTTATAACAGAATAGGAGAATATGGACTCTGCGGTGAAACCAATATATATGGGCTGGCAGAATGTAAAAAACTAAAAATTCCTGAAATGGAAGTTTATTTTATTCATTCCCAGGGAATCAACGATTACTTTAAATCAAACTACACCTCGTCCATTAAAAATATTGAATCTTCCATTGAGGGACTAAAAGAAAAAAATGACTTTGGAAATGAATCTGTTGGTTATTTCTACATTGGTAAAAGTTATTGGAAAATGGAAAAATACGAAAAGGCGCTACCCTATTTTGAAAAAGTAGATCAGCTTTTTATAACAAAAGGTTATCTGCGTCCTGATATAAGGGAAGTCTATGAGCTACTAATCGATTATTATAAGACTAAAGATAATCCTAAACTGCAATTGTATTACGTAGATCAATTACTCAAAGCCGATAGAATGCTCAATGAAACCTTTCATTATTTAGTTGGAAAAATAAACAAAGAATATAATACACAGGAATTGCTCATTGAAAAAGAAAATTTAAAAAAGGAGCTTTTTATAAAAAATCATAAGTATTCTGTTTTGATTGGTTTCACTACCTTTCTTTTTTCCGGCTTTATTTTTGTTAGCTATCGAAACTTTAGAAATAAAAAAAATTACAAGAAACGATTTGAGGAGTTGATGTTAGAGTTTAATAATTCGAAAGAGAGAATAAGAACAAAAGAAAAAAATGAGAAACCGGCAATGCCGGGTATTAATACTGAAACAGTTTCAATTATATTAAAACTTTTAGAGAAATTTGAAAATGAAAAAAAATATCTGGAGAGAGATTGGAAACTCTCTAGTCTGGCTGCTTTTTTTAATCACAATCCAACATATCTTTCTGCTATAATTCATCATTATAAAGAAAAAAGTTTCAACCGATATATAAATGATCTTAAAATAGAGTATATAATATCTTTACTCTCGAGTAATAAATTAATCCGTAATTATACCAACAAAGCACTGGCAGGGGAAGCTGGTTTTAGTAGTACTGAAAGATTTGTTAAAGCTTTTAAAGCTAAAACTGGAATTTCAACTGCTTATTTTATTGAGCAAATTAAAAAAGAAAACACTAATGCAAATTTATAGTTATTAGAAAAAAAAAGTAATTCTTTATTATTCTCAGTAATCCAATTATAAATTTCAACCTGGGCGCGTCTTGGTTGATCTATATTTAAAATTTGATCTTATTACAGTGCTTTCTTAACAATATATCTTTAGGTAAAAAATGTATCTTTGCAGCCATATATATTATCATTTATGCTGAAAGAGGAACGTTTTGCAAAGATTCTGGAAATACTCTTGAAAGATGGCAGGGTTCAATTTGATACTACCGCAGTATTATTGGAAGTCTCTGAAGATACGATTCGCAGGGACATCGAAGCTCTGCACAATAACGGATTGCTTTCAAAGGTTCGCGGAGGCGCTATACCGGTAATTAAAAACCCTTTGAGTTTTGTTGACAGAGCCGCTTACTTAACAGGTAAAAAAGAAGTTATTGCTTTAAAAGCGCAGCAGTTTATTGAGGATGACCAGACAATATTTATGGACGGAGGCACTACCAACTGCAGCATCGCCGCAAAACTCCCAATTAAATCCAGACTTACTATTGTAACCAATAATACGGCGCTCATACCTGTTTTAGAAAACCATAAAAATATAAAATTGATACTTCTGGGAGGGTCATACAACACTCAGACTCAAACTACCGAAGGAGTAAAAGCCTGCGATGAAATCAGCAACTATGTGGCAGACAGCTATTTTCTGGGAACCTGTGGTATTGACAGTACATTTGGTGTAACTGCTTCTTTTGCTGGTGATGCGGATGTTAAAACTGCTATGCATAAATTTTCAAGAAAAACTCTGGCACTTGCCGTGGAAGAAAAACTCAATACATCGGAGACTTTCAGAATTTGTCCAATACAAGAGATAGCAGTATTAATTACAGAACTTCCCAGTACAGATCCTCAGTTAGACTCTTACAGAAACAGCGGTCTTAAAATTGTATAATCTATTTACAACCGTAAAATTTTACTGCAGACCAAAGATCTGCAGCATCGTATCAGAAAACCAAATTAAATTCAGATAAAAGCACAATTCTTACTTTCTGAAGCATTATAGACAAGCTCTAGGATATTATACTCCGGATCCAATATTACACTTTCATAATAACCGTCTCCTGTCATACGAGGTTCTCCTTGAACCATATATCCGTTTTGGCGCAGCAGTTCTGTCATTTTATCAACTTCTTCACTGTTTTCCATTTCAAAAGCAAAATGGGCAAATCCCTGACGGCGCTCCAAATAATTTTGGGTCTCTAAAATAACATCGGGTCTGTTCATAATTTCAATTTGGGCTCCGCTTTTAAAACTTAAAAAATAAGTTTGGAGTCCCGTTTTTGGATTTCTATACTTATCATTTGAAACTGCTCCAAAATACTTTATGTAGAAATCTTTCATTTTTTCCAGATCAGCTGTCCAGAATGCTATATGTCCTATTTTCATTTTGTTTTGTTTTAAAATTTTAAACCCTTTATAATTTTTTTCCGGAAGAGAAATTCATCAAATACAAAGGCGCCGCCAAAAAAATCAGAAATGCACATACAGTCAATGCCTTTGAAAGCGATGATGCATGAGCTATGAATCCAATTCCTGCAGGCCCTAAGAGTTGTCCCGAATATCCCATTGTAGTTATAACTGCTACAGCTGCTGCTGTGCTAACATTTTTAAGTTTTCCTGCTTCATTAAAAAAAACAGGAACAATATTAGCTGCCCCGCAGCCTAAAAGAAAAAAGCCCAGTAAAGAAATGGACACCAGCGGCGAGAAAATCCCGAGTAAAAGCCCCGCGGATGCTAAAATTGCTCCTGCCAAAACTACTATTGATGCATTGTATTTTTCCACAATTCCGTCACCAAACAATCGCATACCCGCCATTGCAATAGAAAAAACAGCATAACCTACTCCGGCCAGACTTTCATCAAGTCCTTTATTTTCATGCAAAAAAAGAGCACTCCAATCCAGCATAGCTCCTTCGACCATAAAGACAATAAAACATAAAAATCCTAAAAAGAGAACGCTCCTATTGAGCCACGACCAACTCCATGCTGAAGATTCGCTATCGTTAGCAGGTATATTTTCAAACTCCTCAGAAGCGCTAAATAAATTATTGTATTGAAGAGAGAGTGTTACAATAACCAACAGCGAAATACAAATGGCCGCAACCAAAGGTGACAACCCAATTTTCATTAAAATTCCTAACCCCATTGAACCAAAAAGCCCGCCAACACTAAAAAGACCATGCAATGATGACATAATAGGTCTGCCATAGAGGTTCTGAAGATGAATACCAAAAGCATTCATTGCAACATCTATCGTTCCTATACCCGCACCAAAGAGCAAAAGAGACAGACTCATAAATACAATTCCATCAAAAAAAGCCAAAAGAGGAAGCGTAAAAGCAATAAGCACAGCAGAAATGGTGATAATAATTCTGTTTCCAAATTTTTGACTGAGATAACCGCTGATAGGCATCATAATAATTGCTCCGGTTCCTAAAAGAAGCAGCAGCATTCCGAGTGAAGCATCATCTAAATGTAATCGTGCTTTTGCAAAAGGAACCATAGGAGCCCAACTCGATAACGCCAGACCGCAAACAAAAAAAATACTTCTAATTGCCCAAACTGCTTTATTAACTTTTAAAGTCATACTATATAATCTTATTTTTTATTTTGCAAATTTATGCAAATTTGCAAAATAATGCAAATTATTTTTAAACAAAAAATAAGCCGCCCTAAAGGCAGCTTATTACTATTATTGAGAATTTTAAATATTATTGATATTTCTTTGAGAGCCATTTCCTGACCGGAATATCATATAATTTTAGAAAAATATAAGAAATTACAATGCAGAGAATTAAAACAAGCAATGCAACTCCTAGTGAATCTTCGAGTTGGATATTGTTATTGGATACCCAGGCATAATAGATGTATAAAATTGGAAAGTGTGTAATATAGATCGGGTAGGATATATCACCCAAAAAACTGCACAGACGTTTTGAAACAGCACTTTTAATACTTCCGCTGGCTCCTATATAAACCACTAAAGGGAATAATAGTATAATAGTAAGCGAATCATAAATTCCGTTCCACCATAAATAATCAGAACCTCCTACTCTTGGGAATGACATGATTGCAACAATAAGAAGACTGCTCCATAAAAATGCATTTTTAATGTTTCCTGATTTAAATAATCTGCGAAGCAATATACCCGCCAAAAAAGGAAAAGCTAATCTGGTAAATCCGATACGCAGCTGTTCAGGTTCCAGTGACCACCCTCCTATAATATCTCCGTGCGGACTAAAAACGGCTAACTGTATGAGTGCAAATGCTGAAACCAAAACCAGGATCCACATTATTGTATTGGAAACCTTGCGAAGTATTAATGCGTAGAAAATATTGGCAATATATTCAAAAAACAAAGACCAAGCAGGCCCATTTAAAGGATACATTTCACTCCATCCCCTAATATCCAAGGCTCCTGGTACAGGTATTAGAAACCAGCCCAGTACCATTACCAGAATAAGTTTCAAAAAAGAGGTTCCTTCTATTGCGGGGAACATGGAAGAGGCGGCATAATAAAAACAAACTGCCCCGAGTGTCATACCTACAATAATCATAGGATGCAGCCGTATTAGTCTTCTTTTGAAAAATCCACTTATAGACATTGTATTCCATCTGTCATCATATGCGTGAGCGATTACAAAACCTGAGAGAAGAAAGAAAAAATCAACTGCCAGATAGCCATGATTGATAAGCTGTTGGGTATGATCACCTCCTGAGAAAACTTCAAGAATATGAAAGGCAACCACCAGAATAGCAGCAACACCGCGAAGCCCGTCAAGAATTTCATAATGTTTTTTAGAATCCTTGAAAACGGTTCCTTTTCCTTGCGAAGAAATAATTTCCATTTATATTGTGTTTTTGATTAATAGTAATTGAATTATTTTAGACGGAAATTAATTTTGGCTCTGATATCTGCTGATGAAGCTCCTATTAAAGCCTGAAATTCGCCGGGTTCTGCCACCCATTGATGCTCTTTATCATTGAAAAAACTCAAAGCATCTTTCTCGATTGTGAAAGTCACCGTTTTTTCTTCACCGGCTTTTAGAGAAACTTTATCAAAACCTTTAAGTTCTTTTACAGGTCTTGGAAGAGAAGATTTCACATCAGTAATATATAACTGAACGATCTCTGCCCCATCACGTTTACCGGTGTTTTTTACCTTTACGGAGAATGAAATTGTATCATCCTGATTAATAATTGTTTTGTCTGCTTTTATATCACTGTATTGAAATGAAGTATAACTAAGCCCGTAGCCGAAAGGGAAAAGCGGTTTTATTTTTTCTTTCTCGTGCCATCTGTAGCCCACAAAAATGCTTTCTTTATAAGTAACCTCGTCTCCACCCGGAAAAGAGTTAAAAGCGTGGGCTGCATTATCTTTTAACGTAACAGGAAAAGTAAAAGTTAGTTTTCCCGATGGATTTACATCACCCAGTAATACTGCTGCCAGAGCGGTACCTGATTCAGATCCCAGAAACCATCCCTGTACAATAGCCGGAACTTCTTTCTCCCACGGCATAGCAACAGCATTACCTGAAATATTAATATAAATTAAATTACTATTGACTTTTGCCAGCGCATTTATAAGCTCATTCTGCCCGTATGGGAGTTCCAATTCTTTACGATCATTACCCTCACTATCCTGAAAATCACTTTTGTTAAGCCCTCCTACAAATAGTACAACATCAGCTTCTTTTGCAATTTTCAGCGCTTCATTTTTAAGTTCTTGAACGCTACGGTTTTCTGTAAGGTTTTGTCCGGAAACTACTCCGTTATAATTTCCGCTGGCATCTCCTACATAGCCTCTGGCGTAAATGATCTCAGCCTCAGAGCCAATTCTTTTCTGAAGTCCCTGAAGAGGCGAAATTTCATATTTTGCTTTAAGAGAAGAACTTCCCCCGCCTACTGTCATCATCTTTATAGCGTTCTCTCCAATAACGGCTATTTTTTTATATTTTTTAATATCCAGCGGTAATAGGGCACCTTTGTTTTTCAAAAGTACAATACCTTCTTCTGCAATACTTCGTGCTGCGGCGGCGTGTTCGGGTGTACCAAAAGATCCCCACGGCCTGTTTCTGTCCATATTGGTTCTGAAAATCAAACGCAAAATGTTTCTTATTTTTTCATCAAGTTCCTTGGTACCTACCTCGCCTGATTTTATTAAATCAAGATAAGGTTTTGCCAGATAATAATTGTCATAAGCATTACTTGCTCCCCATGTAAGACCATCAGTCCAGGTTCCAAATTCCATATCAAGACCATTATAAATAGACTCTTTTGTATTGTGAACACCGCCCCAGTCTGCTACTACAGCCCCATCAAAAGACCATTCTTTTCTAAGAATATCCTGCAGCAAAAAGTTATTATGACAACCTTGCAATCCCTTATATTTATTATAAGATCCCATAACGGCCCAGACGTTTCCTTTTTGAACAGCTGCTTTAAAAGCGGGAAGATAAATTTCATAAAGCGCACGATCATCTACAATTACATTTACCCCATGGCGATTGGTCTCCTGATTGTTTAATGCAAAATGTTTCACACAAGCTGCTACTCCATTTGACTGTACTCCTTCGATATAAGGCACGACCATTTGGCCGGCAAGAAAAGGATCCTCACCCATATACTCAAAATTTCGTCCGTTTAACGGGCTGCGGTAAATATTAATGCCGGGGCCCAGGATTACATTTTTATTTCTGTAACGCGCTTCTTCTCCGAGACTTTTTCCGTACAAAAGTGACATTTTCTTGTTCCATGTAGCAGATAATGCGGTAAGAGCAGGAAAAGCAATACAGGAATCATTCGTCCATTCTGCCTGCTGCCATTCATCCCATTTTACCTCAGGACGAATCCCATGAGGACCATCTGTCATCCAGTTTTCAGGAATTCCCAAACGAGGTACTCCCGGTGAACTAAATTTGGACTGTGCATGCACCATTGCGATTTTTTCTTCTAATGTCATTTTCGAAAGTGCATCTTCAATACGCTGGTCTACAGGCTTTGAATCGTCAAGATAAACGGGTAAACTTTTCTGTGCCGAGACATTCCACACGCACAGCATTATAAAAGCGGTAAATAATTTATATAGCATATTTTTAGTTTTTTATTTTAAATTAATCGAAGCGGTCTGCACATCATTACTGCTGCTTCCTATCATGATTTGAAACTCTCCGGGCTCACTTACAAAGTCCAGTGCAGTGTTATAGAATTTAAGCATCTCCTGTGTGATTACAAACTTTACCGTTTTTGACTCTCCTGCTTTAAGAAAAATCTTTTCAAAACCTTTAAGTTCTTTTACCGGTCGTGAGATAGTCGCTACATTATCACGTACATAAAGCTGCACTGTTTCTGCACCGTCTTTCGACCCTGTATTTTTTATATTTACTGAAGCTGTTACTGTTTCGTCACCCCTCATTTCAGTTGCGCTCAACCTTACAGGACTATACTGAAATGTAGTATAACTTAACCCAAAACCAAATGGATACAGCGGTGCATTCTTTTCATCCATATAATTGCTTCTAAATTTCTCAAAGCCTTTGTCAGATGCTGGTCTTCCTGTATTTAAATGATTATAATAAAGTGGAATTTGAGCCACGCTTCTGGGGAAAGTCGACACCAGTTTTCCGCCAGGGTTTACGTCTCCAAAAACAACATCACCAATCGCTTGGGCCGCTTCACTACCACCAAACCACACATTCAAAATAGCAGGCACATTTTCCTGCTCCCAGACAAGTGTCATGGGTCTTCCGGCAAATAACACCAGAACTACCGGTTTTCCTGTCGCTAAAAGTTTTTCTAAAACTCTTTTTTGCACCGGCGGAATTCCAATATCTGTACGACTGCTGGATTCTCCGCTCATTTCAGAAGATTCACCCATTGCTGCTACTATCACATCTGCTTTTGAAGCTGCATTAAGTGCCTCTTTAATAAGTTCTTCTTCGGATCTGTGATCCCAAGGGATATCTCTGCCAAACATTGTGGCATCTTTCTGCATTCTCTCGTTATCTAAAAGATTGGAACCCTTCGCATATATAATGTTGGCTTTACTGCCTGCAACCTCACGCAATCCTTCCACCAGAGTAAGCGGTTTATCCAATTTCGCAGCCACACTCCATGTACCTACCATATTTGACTTTGTCTCTCCCATAGGTCCCACTACGGCAATTGTTTTTGCTTTGGATAAAGGCAGAATATTTCCCTGATTTTTTAGCAGTACAAAACTTTCAGCAGCTGTTTTGCGGGCGATTGTTCTGTTATCATTGGTATATATTTCTTTCTGCGCTCTTTTAGTATCGCAAAATTTATAAGGGTCTTTGAATAATCCCAGTCTGTATTTTGCTTCAAGAACACGTCTGCAGGCCTGATCAATTTTTGCAATATCGACTTTACCTTCTTTTATAGAAACAGGCAATGTATTTAGAAATCCTTCTGAAACCATATCCATGTCCAGTCCTGCATTAAGCGCTGCGGCAGAAGACTCTTTCAAATTACCCAATCCATGATTGACAATCTCACCTACTCCTCCATAATCTGCTACTGTAAATCCTTCAAAACCCCACTCTTTTCTAAGCACATCGGTCAGCAGCCATTTATTAGCATGGGCAGGAACGGCATCTACAACATTAAAAGAAGCCATAACACTCGCTACTCCTTGTTCTACTGCCGCATTATACGGATAAAAATATTCGTTGTACATACGAATATGACTCATATCTGCAGTATTGTAATCTCTTCCGGCTTCTCCGGCTCCGTACAATGCAAAATGTTTGACACACGCCAGAATATTAAATTTTTCCGAAAATGTATTATCCTTTCCCTGATAGCCTCTTATCATGGCTTTGGCAATCTGCCCACCCAGATAAGGGTCTTCACCGCTTCCTTCAGAAACCCGTCCCCATCTGGGGTCTCTGGCAATATCAACCATAGGGCTGAATGTCCAGCTGATACCGTCGGCACTGGCTTCTTTGGCCGCGATTCTTGCCGACTCTTCAATCGCTTTCATATCCCAGGTACAAGCTATGCCCAAAGGAATAGGAAAAACAGTTTCATAACCATGAATGACATCCATACCAAAGAGCAACGGAATTTTTAATCTGCTTTCTTCGACAGCAATTTTCTGAATTTCTTTGATTTTCTCAACGCCCTTAATATTGAACATTCCTCCTACAAGACCTTTACGAATCTTTGCTGCAATGTTAGTATTGCTTCCCAGTCCTGTTATGATATCTCCTTCACTAGGCAGATTCATTTGTCCTATTTTTTCTTCAAGTGTCATCCGGTTCATCAAACTGCTGACAAACGCATCCATTTTTTGATCTTTTTGCTGCTGGGCATTCATTTGTAATGATGCTGCCAGAAACAATACTGCTGCTAATTGTTTTTTCATATGTGTTTATAATTTTATCCGCCTCGGTTTATTTTTTAAATCAATAAACCTTGGCGAGGTAAAACTATAACGATATAGTACACACGCTGCATTGCAAAATTAAAATGTAGAACAATAAAGAATACAAAACATTAAAAATCAAACACTTAAGTAAATATTTAGCTATTAAAAAGTAGTTGACACATTCAAAAAATGTAGCTCAAAAAAGAAAGCAAATCTGCCTGAAATACTACATCATTCCCTATACAGCTTTAGCTTTATAGTTTGCGACCTCTAGAAAAAGCAGGGATAAACAGAGATAATTATCCTTATTACAAACTGTGAAATCTACTGCCGGTTTTTTCGAGTTTTTTTGTAAACTCTTCTTTAGAATAAGTCGTTTTATTTCGAATTTTAGTTCTGTAATTATAAATGGTGCTCATAGAAATTCTTAAAAATGAAGCAATTTTCTCGCTGTCTTTAATACCAAGTCTTTCAAGGGCAAAAATGCGAAGTTCTGTAGTGAGTATTTCTCCTTCTTTGAGGGTGATTTTTTCTCCTTCGGCAAGAAGTGCGTTAAAATCTGTAGTAAACTCAGGATAAAGTTTAATGAAAACAGCATCAAATTTTCTATACAGGTCATAAAGTTCCTGATCTATGATATCATTTGATTTTAAAACATTCGTAAGATCAACAAATTGTCTGCTGACGGCTTTTTTGTAGAGTTTTATTCTGTAATCCTCCATTTTGTTAATATAAGAGGAGCAGATATCAAAAAACTGGGCGATGTATTCTTCTTTTATATTATTAGATTCATTAAGCTGTTCATTAAAAACTTTAAGCTGATCATTGGCCGCCTGAAATTCTGAATTTAATTCTTGAAGTTCCTGTGCTGACTCTGAAAGTTCTTTTTTAATTCTGGACAAACGTCTCATCTGACGATACACATAAAAAATCAAAACAATAAGAAAGCAACTGAGCACACTTACAGATACAATATAAATTTGAAGCTGTTTTTTATTTTTCTCTGCTTTTTTCTGATACGCTGCATTAATAATCGAATAAAACTCAGACATCATCAGGGTCCTGAATTTTACATTGCAGAACACCGCATCTTCCAGCGCCGACTTTGCATATTTATAGGCTAAATCAATCTTGTCATTGTAGTAATTGTATATGGCAAGATTCTGAATCGCTCCTTGATCTTTTGTCGCCGTTTCTATATCCGTAATTGCCGCCAGGGTAAAATAATTGATTCCTTGTTCGTATTTTTTACTGCGCATACTAATATTTCCTAAAAGATAGGCGCACATGGCATATTGAGATTTTTTAAGTTCCTGATTGTAAAACAAATCTTCGAGATTTTTTTTTGCAGCAGCGTAATCTTTATTATCAATTGAGCACAAAGCTAAATTTACTTTATATTCTGAAGACTGAGGATCTAAAACGGCCAGCAACGAATCTCTGTATATCCCAATTTGTTCATTGTAATACTTACTTGGATTGTTAGAAGCATAATGCTCGAAAAACTCAATATAAAATTCTAAATAGGTCTTTTTTTGATTGCTAGAAAGCGTTTGGGTATCAATTGATTTCAATAATTTTTCTGATTCCAGAAAACGTCCGCTTGCTGAATAGAGATTTGCCAATTGCAGCACAGCATCTGTCCTGAAACTACTTTGTTTAAGTAAATCTGAAAGTTTTACGTTTTTCGTAACAAAATACAAAGCCGAATCTATTTTATATTTTCTGTATTCTGTATATAATTTTTGATTCAGCAAATACTCGGTCTCAAGTGAGTTTTTTTCTTTAAGAGCTTTTCTTATTTTTGAAGTTCTTTTATCTTTTAGGGCAGCATAATCAGCTTTATGTTGTATCGCAAAATCAAGTTTGAGCCTTAATGAATCTTTTACATTTCCAGAGCAGATATTGATACACGAAATTAGTATAAGTGAGTATAGGACTTTCTTGAACAAAGCTTAATGATTTAAATTACTATATTCCAATTCTTATTGGGTATTTGCAAATATATGCAAATTTGCAAATTACTTGAATTATTATTTTTATAATTAAACTTAGAATAGTTTGTAATTTGTATAGTAAAGGTCATCGCTGCCAGATGGCGCTGCTTGAAGACAATGGTGCGAAATCTGTCCTTTAGGGATCACAAACAAGCCAAATGGCGCCAATTGACGCCATTTTTCATACAATCTTCTTGTTTTTATTAGTCAAAAAACAGGGCTCTCCGGCAGCCCTAGCCCCGATAGCAATGAAATCCTTTTGTGCCAGGGGTCGGCACAAAAGATTGCTTCGCCAGTTCGCTGAAGCTCGCGTGGAACGTATAGCGGGAAGAGCTCCTAAAAAATAATATTATATACAATTGACGATGATGACCACTCCAAATTAATTGCCTAATTTATCTACCGCCCTATATAAATAACACCAAAATACCTTTTACTTTAATATAAGTCTCATCCCATCTCCAACTCAACCCCACTCTGCCCTTTCTCTTTTTTCATCTCTGACGCAATCAAAGGTGCAAACTTATAAACCCAACGCTGAATCGTGGCGTGATCCACAAGCACTCCTCACATTTTCATGATCCCTTCTACTGTATATTTCTCTTAGAAGACAATTATTTACATATCAGCTTCTTCTCTTTACACAAATAAACTTCGATAATTCTTCTGTCGAAGTGTTTAGTGATTCAGCAGATTGAATAATCAAGAGTAAAACTTCTCTCAACTCATTATTTTCAAGATTTATATCTTCACACAACAATTTTGAAAGACCTAGAATATTAGCAACAGACTTTCTTACTTTGTGTGAAATCGAAAACATCATCTGTTCTAAATTGCTATTAAATTCTTCCATATTAAATTCTTTTTCCGTTTCCCGAATATTCAGATTTATAGTAGCAATTTTTAAATCGCTAGTACATTTTTCCAATTCTTCATGATTCAAAATAAGTTCTTGCTTCGCTTTTTTTAACTTATCTAATATACTATTTTGATCCATAATTTTCGATTATTAAAGTGAGATTCAAAGTACAACATTTAAAGTTACTTTAGAATGACAAAAATCATCTGTTTCTTATCTTAATATACTAAAGATCAATACGGATACCCCCTAAAATTTAGACACAAAAATTATTTGACAGGTATAAGTTTAAATTTAATATTGTCAATCAAAGTGCCTTCGGTACTGCTTAAAACAGTAAATTGAAATGAATTTGAATTGGTTGCTAATCCTATTTTTTCCAGCTTCTCTGTATTAATTTTTGCTGTATAATTACCCGGCAATAATCCCAAGTAAGAAAAATATCCATCAGCCTCAGAAGTTATTTCTGCAATCTTTTTAGATTTATCATTATAAATAGTGATCATGATACCTGCAATACCATTTTCATCTTGATTCTCGACTATAAAGACACGCCCCCCTACTTCTCCAAATACCGATACAGGCACTTCAATATTTTTTACAAAATTAGGCTCTACAACTACCGTATAGTTTTTTTTAAGCAGTCTCCATGCTACGCGTTCAAATCCGGAAGGATCCAATTCTATATTTAAGTTTCCATAAGCTTCAAGATCTTTTATAAGTATAGAACCATCTTTGGCTGATCGTTCTGTTCGTCCTGCGTTTACCATTACTTTTAAACCTTGTACATTGGGCTCATTCTGGTCTCTCCTCTTATTACCGTTCAGATCCAGATATGGAATCAATAGAACTGCTCCTTTGCCAATACTGGTATAATTATTAAAGTCTGTAATACCTGACCTGCCATCATGTATCAAACTTCCGTTAATGCTTTGCAGTGTACGGTAAACATCATTGGTTTTGCGCACAGAGAATCTTGTCTGGGCAAAAGAAAAATCATAACGCAGACCAAATTCAACATAGCTAATCTCACTAATGAAATTTTTCTCATAAGAAAGATTGGCGTATCCATTTAAGAAAATTCTTTTTTCTAATTCTGTTTTTATGGTCATTACCTTTTTACTGCTATACTCGTACTGGAGCTGCTGAGTAATGAGCATATTTCTAAAGGACCTGACCCCAACAGCGTAATTAGTATAAAGGTAAGAGGCCTTATCTGGGAAAAAAAGTCCAAAAGTATTAGCGCTGGCATTAACATTTCCTACAACGGTTGAAAGCATCCATTCTGTAGCGCTGTAACGTGTATTCTCTAAACGAATATCCTGCCATGACAAACGGGTATACGCGGCATAATGACGTCCTCTGAAGGGAAAAGAAAGAATTGCCTTGTGGTCCTCTATAAAGGTAGTATTGATCGCTGTTTGCCTTCTTTTGTACCAATAGTTGTACATCTCAAATTGTAGACCTGAAGCTAAATTATAACTCAATATTGCTTTGGACCTCACATTAAAATCATACTCTCCTGAGATGAGTAAATTTGGTAACAAACGAAAAGAAGTATTTACATAAGGGATTCCTGCTCCCGAAGTTATAGAAGACAAATATTCGAACCCGGCTCCTACAGTAATATTTTTATTAAATCCGTAATTGCTGCTAAATCGTGCAAATCTCGTATCTTGTCCATCTTCCACAATA
This sequence comes from Flavobacterium sp. SLB02, assembly GCF_009664855.1. Taxonomy (GTDB): domain Bacteria; phylum Bacteroidota; class Bacteroidia; order Flavobacteriales; family Flavobacteriaceae; genus Flavobacterium. The sequence goes on along the minus strand of NZ_CP045928.1, from coordinate 1,265,884 downwards.
CCTGCACTGGCTGTATATTCGAATTCGCCTTTGGGTAAAAAATTAAACGGAATATTTATATTTTGTTCGGTGGAGCGTTCTTCTCCAAACGGACCGTAGAATCGTAACTTTACAGCAGTATTTCCATAAACAAGAGGTACTTTAAAAGTATAAAAACCAGCCGCATCGGCTTTAATGTAATTAATAAGCACACCGTTAACGTACAATTCTACAGTCCAATTTGGCTCTGTATAATTATTTATGGTATAGGTTCCAAACGAACGTCTGTAAGTTGTAGGAGCGTTAGTAACCTGCACACCAACTATAGGGGCATAAATAGACGAAATTGACTGTCCTCTTATTTTTCCGGCTAAAAACTGTCTGGCAAAAGTTTGGTCATTATCTACATAGCGCCACAAGTAATACTGCTGGCGATTAGAAAAAGCTATATTACTCTGATAATTCAGGATTACATTTGTTTCACCGCCAGCTACTACACCGCCAACGCCAAGACTTGCTCTGGTGTCTGTAGGAGTTTCTTTATTTCCAGCCGAAGTAACAAATGAATAATCTGCTGTCCCAAAATAAAAAGATGGATTTTTTCGTCCCACAAATTCATCTGTTTTAAAAACACCCTGCAATTTGTTTAGGTTATTTCTCATCTGCTCCAATCTCATTTCACGCATAATAGGCAGCTCTAAATCTGTGCTAATAACTACCGAAAGACTACGAAAATTAAACAGGCAATTCAACCCGAAAATCTCATAAAAATAATCAGAACGCAAATAGAGATTTGTTGTAGTTCTAATAAGACTATTGGGTTTTAGATCAAAATTCTTTCCCTGATAAACAATACGATTATTGGGTAGATCAAATAAAAATGCTGAACTTGGGTGGATGAATGTTCCGCTTAGGGCATCCAGATCCCTTGCTACTATATTGATCTTTAAAAAATCAAAGAGATCAACCACAGGAATGTACGCCGTTTGATTATATATAAGAGTCGACATTTCTGCTGTACCGATACGCTGAATATTGAATGATACTGAAATTTCATCATAATCAGTTATCGTCTGGGCTTTACATGTCATACCCGGTCCTACCATTATGATCCATAAAATGGTAATCTTAGCCCAAAAGCATTTATGTAAACTGACCTTAACTCTATGCATTGATTAGGGTTGAATAAATGTTACAGAAAAGGTACCGTTATAATTTCCCGGAGGATTAACTAGCGGATTACCTATAGTTAATGTACCACCTACTCTAATGAGGGTTCTTGAAGGAGAAGTGGCTGTCGCAATAAAGGGGCTTGGTGGATCTGCACTACCTATACTTAGAACTATTGTGCCTCCGTTACTTCCGGTAAGAATAACATCGGGTCCATTTACAATAGTAACCAATGTACCAGGTTCGGCCTCTACTTCAAATATTGCCGGAGAAAAGGAAAACCCCTGACTGGTTTGTATTACGCTGCCTGTTGTTGCTCTTGATCCGTTTGGATACACAATCACTGAACCTCCTGTACCTCCCTGATAAAAAGCTCCAAAATTCAATCCCTGTGCCGGATTTACATATATTACTACAGGTTTGGGAGGGTTCTCCGGACCTTGGGCATGGGCTGAAAAAGTGGTTAAAAAAAAGGCAATAGAAAAAACAATCACTATGGATATTTTGCTATTAAAAAAGTATTTTATTTTATTTTTCATCTTACTTCATTTTGATAATCATTCCAGTTATCATCATTTATCTTTATTTACCTCTCAGTAGTAATTATTTTAACGTTATACTTACTGCTTGAAGTAATAAAACTAACCAAGTACACTAAATTTGAAGTTAGTTGATTCAGTTTATATTCTCCGTTTCCACTTATTGAAGTACTTGAAATTTCCTGGCCTAAAACATTGTGAATAAATAGTGTACCACGCTGCTCCTTTACCAACTTAATTTTAATAAACATATCTGCACCTGACCCATAAGCAAAAAAAATGTTGTCATTATTTTCAATAACACCATCTGCAGGTGTGAAAATCAAAAAGAAACGATTTTCTATAGTTCCCTTTTTTAGATTTACGGTGTAGACAGGATCCTTCTGTAAATCTTTGTTGATACCTGTTTCAGTGTCTCTTAAATAGACATTAAGATTTATAGGCAAGTTTTCAAGATCCCGAAGATTAAAACTTATTTTACCCTCTCGTTCCGTTTTTATTCCCAGAGGAATTACTGTTGTAGCATCCATTTGGGAAAGCCCATTGATTACTAATTTTGATTTATCCTCTGCTATGGAGTATAAATTGGGCAGCTGATCATCTATATTCATCAGTTTTATAGCATCATAGCTCTTGTCAAAATTGGAAGTTGCCCCATTGGCCGAATAAACAACCAATGGATCGGCTGACTGGGTATGATTTGAAAAATTAGCACTTATTCTAATCATAATTCTATCAGAATCAGGCTTAGCTGTACGCATCGTAGATTTATGAAATATGGGTGAAAGATCATTTATTCGTGTCGTATTATTGATACCAAGAGTTCCGGTAACAGGATATATCCCATCACTAACGTGTACAAAGAAACCTTGCATAGAAGCAATAATTGGACTTGCAACCCCGTCGCTCGATACTCCATTGATATAAGTACTGTATGCTCCTGTATACTGACTTACTGATCCTGAATTAAAGAAATAAATAGCATTGTCTATGTTTGTCTTATTCCAACCTGTTGACGAATCCCAATTAATAGGAGATGGATATGGATTTCCAACTAGGTTAAAACCTTTGGTATACAGTTGATTGTTGTTGTATAACGTGGTCGAAAGACTACCATTATTTACAAGTCCTGTCATATTTACCGTCTTTTGTACTGTACTAGATCCAAAGTCTGCGGTATAACCCTGCAAAGGATATAAGAGATCTGAAGGATTAGTATATGAAGTAAAACCACTACTAACCTTATTTTCAATATAATTGTAAAAATTAGGAAAACTGGCATTTAAATCTACCGTTGATGCAAAACTGTTAACCGTTGCATTCTGGAAAGGAGGGCTAAAATATTTATAACCAAAACCGGCAACAAGGTAACGCTGCATGGTAACATTCCCTGATACTGCCCCAGCACCACTTCCATCAATTAGCGCCGTCTTATCGACTGTTGAAATCAATGTAAGATTACCTGCAGAACTTAAAGTACCAGTATTTACAAGCAATATTTCGGTCAGGTTTAATGCGCCTCCTAAACCAACACCAGCCGGGTTGGCAATGGTTAAGTTTCTAATCACATTTCCTGTAAAAGCGGATGCAGCGATAGTTTGTGGATTAGTTCCATTCATTTTAACAGTTCCCTCATCAACAATAAAACTTCCGCCATTACTGATGTTTCCTCCTATTGTGATTAGCTTTTCATTAATATCCAATATACCTGCGGTAACGGTAACATTATTCATAACTGTTAAATCATTATTGACCAAAGGAACCCTAACACCAGCGTTACTCACTTGTAAATTAAACAGCGGGTTAGTGGTATTAATAATCATTATCTGAGTTCCTACGGTAACAGAATTCCCCATTTGAAGTGTTCCTCCGGTAAATCCAGTACCACTTGTAGACAGATTTTGATAGCCCAGATTCTGTTCTGCAGTTCCTCCCGAATTTTGAATTATGATTGCCCCTCCTGAGACACTAAAATTGTCTGTAGTAACATCCATATTAAAAGGAGCAATACTGCTAACTGTACTGCCATACGTATTTACATTCATAATTCCTCCCTGCATATTAAAATTCCATGCTGTACCGGGGTTACTAATTGCTGAGGCTAAATTTAATGTTCCACCTGTGATAGAAAATTGAGCCTGATTCATAGGGATTACTATGTTATCTATAGTATCCCCCATATTCAAGGTTCCTCCGCTTACTTGTACAGATCCAGCAACAGTCCAATTCATTGTAGTTGAATTAACTGTACCGGCATTTACCGACAACCCGGCACTTGAAGGAATTAAATAAGGACTATTGCTAAGATCTAGTACAAATGGCGTTATACTCAAACTGGTATTATCGAGTTTAAATGTTCCATTACTTAAAGTCAAGAAACCGTCTGGAACAACAAAGCCGGGAGTAATTACATCTAGTGTATTGGTATTGCTGTATCCCTGATTTACTATAATTTTATAAAAAGAACTAATCCCCGATCCGGATATGGTCTGGTTTCCATTTCTTATAAAATTCATCGTCGCAAAACTATTTGAGTCGGTAGCCATATCCAGTACTCCGTTACTGATTATATCTCCTCCTATATTCACTGAATGTTTAGCATCTGAAGATGAGGATACAATCAATGTTGCTCCACTGGCAATAGTGATATCGTCGTAAACATTAATTTTATGCTCCTGATTCGTACTTCCAATATGAACATCTCCAAGGCTTACACTAAAGCCCCCCATAACAGTTACGTCTTCCAGAGTAACAATTCCTGATAGGTTTGAGGCATCAAGATTATAATAATTCATGTCAGTAATGGTTTGATCGGTTGTGCCGTTATAACTAATCGTACCCGCATTGGATATTGCATCGGAAGTAATTGTACTTGCATTGGTTAGACTTCCGGCAATACTGGTAATACCCGCAGCAAAGGTTTTTATTCCTGCATTATCCAATATCAGATTATGGTAAGGAGTTGCTGCTATTGTTTGTGCCCCAGTACCATTATAGCTTACAGTACTTCCTGTAACTGTATAGCTGTTTGTTCCTGGAATGAATGTGTTCGTAATGCCAATTGTACCAGTTGATGCAAAAACCCTGACACCACTTGAACTACTTTGAAGGTTATAATAATTATATGCTGGTATGGTTTGTGAGCCTGATCCGTTAAATCTGACGGTCCCTGCCGATACATCAACAAACCCTGTTATTGATGGGAATGCTCCAGCTATATTAAATGTTCCTGAGGCCAGGGTTAAATCTCCTGAAATCGTAAGTGTATTTCCTCCAACTGTACTTAAAACCAAACCAAGATCACTTAATAGCAAATTCTTAGTTGTAGCAGCAACATTGATATTAATAATGTAAGGTCCTGTTAATTGTACATTGTCGTTCACTGTGGGAACACCATCAACATTCCAGTTGGCTGCATCTCCCCAATTGGCAGTTCCTGCGCCGCCATCCCATGTTTTAATAGAAATAGTTAGCTGGCCAATTTGAAAATCTGCAAAATAGGTAATTCCTGTTGCTGTAAGACTTGTTGCTGTTAAAGTCGTCACCATTGGATAATTCCAGGAGCTACTATTGTATTCACCTAAAATAAAAGCGTTGTTAGCTGCCCCGGCATCCACGTCTGCTGCTGTGTAATTAAAAGTAACATTCGCAGAGCTGAAAATAATACCACTATTATTCATTGTCCAGTACCTGTTTACGCTTTTGTCCGGATTGATCAGTGAATTACTGATGTTTGGGTAATCACCTTCGCTAGTAGTCACAGTCAAATCTCCGGAAGTACTAATATTAGCAAATGCAACGGAAACAGGAAGATAACTAGTCGAATTTCCTATTTCGAATGTTTTAGTAATTACTCCGGTTCCTGTATTTTTCTGCAACCTGCCGTATATCCAACCCGTATTCTGTGCTGCTCCTGAAACTGAACCCGTAATTGGTTGGATAACTATATAATTGCCTGTTTGAATTTTTCCTGCTGTAAAACTCAGGGCATTATTAACAGTTATATTTGAGGATATAGTAACGGTTCCACCACTATTGTTTAAGATAAGCTGATATAAAGGAGAAATGGAGTACAGATCTTGAGTAGCACTTCCATTTACAGTAAAAATAGACGTTTGACTATTTAAAGTTCCATTATTTAATAGATTACCACCTAGTAAATAACCATAACTTCCAGCATTAAATAGGGAGCCATTATTAATGGTGAAATTGTTTGTAATTGTGAGATTAGAAACAGAAGTAATACCTGCTGCATTTGTATTTGAAATTAGCATGTTCTGTAATGAAGTGGGATTTCCAGCAAGTGTTGTAGCACCTGTACCTCCAAAAACCACAGTTCCTGTGCTTAAAAAATTAGTTCCCATATTTAGTGTAACAGCAGACGAAGGAATAAAGTTTAAAGTTCCCGCGCTGGTAATTGAACCATTATTTGTTAGTGTACCCAGTAAATTATGAGTTGACGCTCCTCCATTAAAAGATGCTCCAGAGCCCACAGTAAGTGCATAAGCAATGGTCCAGCCAACACTTGCATTAACACCTCCAGTATTATTGATATTCAGGTATCCGAATTGTGGAGCTGAGGTAGAATTTAATACTGGTGAAACAGTACCATTAAAATTAACAGTTACAGCTACTGTTGAAACAGCATTAATAAGGCTTAGGGTTTGTAAAACATTCCCTGTAAAAGAGGTTGTACCCAATGTATTTAATGTACCGCTATTGATCAAGTCGGCATTAAGGGTGGTGTTAATATTTACTCCACCATTAAGAGCTCCTGAACTAGTTATATTAAGTAACCCATTAAAAGTGACATTATTTAAAATGGTATAGCTTCCGGTAACTGTTACTTTATTAAAGGTTGTGTTACCTGTAATATTTTTTGTGCTACCTGTGAATAGCAGCGTACTGGTTGCAGGAACAAATGTTCCATTATTGAGCCAGTTTCCATTTAGAGTGATGGTATTTGCCCCTCCATTAAAAGCGGCTGTACTTTCTATAGCTAAATCATTTTTAACGGTAATTGGTGTATATAATATTTTTGTGCCCGCATTTCTAAAAATTATATTTCCATAAACAACCCCTGGCAATAGTAAATTTTGCGTGCCTGTTCCATTAAAAACTACCGTACTATTGACGCTCAAAGCATAATTGGCAAATTTATTTGGGGCATTATCTGCGGCGATAATTAAAGTACCGGCATCATTTAATGTTGCTGTCCCGCCCAAAACCTCTCTATTAAAGAAAAACGACTTGATATCAAGAGTTCCAGAAGTACCGTTAAGATTCCCTTTAATGGTTACATCGCCTATTAGTGTAGCAACAGTTCCTACTGGTTTATTGAATTCAAGATTATTAAAGGTTGTTGCTGATATTGTTTGTGTTCCAGTCCCATTAAAAATGACACTTGTTCCAGAATTGTTTGAGGTAAAAGAGCCGTTATTGTTCCAATTACCTCCAACATTTACGGTACTGTTATTCTGAAAAATAGTTCCAGAAGCGATAGTTACATTTCCAGTAATAACGGTAGTCCCATTACTATCAAATTCACCTGCTGTAATGCTCAGATCTCCTCCAATGGTTAAAGCACTAGTAGCAATTGCATTACCTGCCGTTTTATTAATCGTTAGGTTATTATAATTTACAATACCTACATTCTGATTTGAACTACCGGAATAGGTAACGGTACCGGATCCAGGTGTAAAAATGCCATTTACATAATCAAAATCACCTCCAATGTTTAGACTTCCTGTTCCTGTAAATACAATGTTGGCATGGCCATTTTCGGTTAGTGCTCCATTAATATTTACTATACCAGAGCCTATATTTAAATTAATGGCATGGCCACTTGTACCATCACTCAATGCCAAATCACCATTAACACTAATGGTCTGTCCATTTACATTAATCGTATGTACCGCATTGGTACTCCAGATTCCATTCATGTTGGATGAAACCAGCGATCCGCCTGCAGTCATTGACAAGTTTACGGCTTTTAGGCTACCAAAATTGATATTTTTGACTGTTACCGCAGTGCTTATAGTAGGCTGGTTAGTAAAAGTTGAAGTACCTAAATTTACTATATCAGTTGCAGCAGGAGGAGCCGAAGCTGCCCCTTGAGTAACCGTCCAATTAGCAGCAGTGTTCCAATCTGTACTAACACTGCCATTCCATTGTACTGCATTTGAATTATCAGATATGGTCCAGCGGTTTGTTATAGTGAGTAATAACGTTTGCTCAATATAATTACTCGCTGTATCATTTGATGTTTTACCACTATACCCCCACAAAGCCCCATTATATTTCCACAAAGCCATAGTACTTTCATTACTACCATTGAGTTCATTGTCTTCATAATGAAGTCGAAGTGTTGCATTATCATATGTTCCAGAAGGAATAGTAACAGTATAAGTACGGTTTATTGATCCATTAAATGGAAAATCGCTAACAGGGGCACTTATGGCAGTTATTGTTACACTATTAATAGCTGATGCAAGAGTAAAAGTAATCAAGTTGTTAGGTCCTTCAAAAGCATAAGATGTCCCCGATAAAAAGGAATGGTTTCTGGTTATCGTGCCCAATATAATACCATTTCCAGTTCTTGTGGTTGTAATAGTCAATGTATTGGCTTCTGTTAAGATAGTGCCGGTGGTCATATTAATGGTAGCTACCGAAATATTACTTAGCAAAGTAAGTGTTATTGCTGAGCTGGTATTATTAAGTGTTACAATATTAAAAGTAGTGGCGCCACTAATTACTGAATTTTGACTACCAAGAAACAGTACAGTACTTGTTCCGGCATTAAAACTACCGTTATTGTGCCAATTGTTATAAATAGAATGTGTATAGGTGCCAGCTATAAAAGTGGTACCTAATCCTATTGTTATATCATTATTTACTATTATTGCCCCGGCTGCAGTCTTATTACCTGCATTACTTGTTACTAAATTATTATAGGTAATTGCATTGATACTTTGTGCCCCATTACCATTAAAATTTACGGTGTTAGGTATTGAACTTACATTAAGCGTTCCCGCTGTAACAGTAAGTGCTCCGGCAATACCTAAGGTTGCATTTGCAGATAATTGAAGGGAGGTTCCATTGATTATTACATTAAATAAGTTAGCTATTCCACTCAAACTAGAAGTCCCGGTAAAAGTTACTGTTCCTGCTGATGCCGTTAAACTTCCATAAACAAGAAGACCTGAAGAAATGCTGAAATTCACACCAGTTGTAACTGTACCTGTTAGGGAAAGCACATTAAAAGTTTTTGTACCTGAACCCGATATAGCTTTAGAAGTTCCACTCATGGTAATAGTTCCCGCACTCGTAGTAAAGCTTCCGCTCACTGTTAAATTACCAGTTAAGGCAATTGATGAGGTAGTTGTTACCGATCCACTAATAGTAAGATTATCGACCGAAATTGAAACTCCACTAATAGTAGTACTTGTTCCAGTCATAGTCAATGTTCCGCCAGATGCCTGAGTAAATGACCCTGATCCAGTTGTAGCTAAATTTCCTGATAAACTAAGACCTTCTGCTGAAAAACTAACCAGTGATGCGGAAACTGTAAGGCTATTGAAATTTTGAGTACCTGAACCACTTACTGTAGTGCCCGAACCTGTAAAAATTATATTACTTGTATTGCCATTAAATGTGCCGGTATTTGTCCAGTTTCCGCCTATATTATGAATAAAATTACCACCATTAAACGTGGTCGAAGCTCCAATTACAATATTTCCATTTATCGTAATAGCCGAACCAGCTGTAAAGGTTACAGAAGTTCCGGCACCTATTGCACTGGTCAAATTACCAATTATGGTTAAAGCTGTAGCGGGGAAATTTTTTACTGCTACACCACCAGAACTGCTTAACTGTAAGTTTCCGTAAACCTGATTGGCAACAGTTTGATTAGTACCAGAATATTCAACAGTACTGGCCGTAACCAATGTATTAGTTGTGTAATTTGAAGGAAAAGTATTTGTACCTCCTATTTTTAGTTTAGCATTATTAGCAACGGTAAGTGTACCGCCAACTGCAGTTCGGTTAGCTGTAAAGCTTCCTAAATCAAAAGTTCCGGTATTTATAGAAAGATTTCCAATAATATTGGTATTGATGGCAAGGCTAATAGTGTTTCCAACATTTGCTATAGCGAGGTTATGAAAAGTGGTTGAAAAAGTTCCTCCAATGACTTTGGCTGTTACACTATTAAAGGTAACCGTACCTGTACCTGCTGTAAAGGCTATAACCGATGTATTGTTTGTCCAATTGCCCGCTATATTAATATTGAAATTATTTGCATTTAACGTACCCGAAGCAATTATTAGGTCATTATTAATAGTAATACCTAAGGGTAATAACAATCCGTTGCTATTACTTAGTGTTAGATTAAAAAATGAAGCAAGACCTGAAAAAGTCTGCTGACCAGTTGTTCCGTTAAAATTTATAGTTCCGGTATTTGTAAAAATACCATTGTTTATCAGGGTGCCCGTAATATTTAAAGTCCCTGTACCTGTCAATGTTAAACTTGCTCCATTATTTATGGTAAGACTTCGGCTATTCACACTTGTACTAATGTTAGGCATTCTGGTTGCGCCTGCCGTAATTACTACATCGGTAGTAGGTGTTGGTAAAGTTCCGCTACACCAATTAGCAGCATTAGCCCAATCAGTACTCACATTGCCAGTCCATTGTCCGCTCGCTGTAGTAGATACAACATTTGTATAGGCCGTTGTAGTTACAGCACATCCTGGTAAAGTTACCTGTACTGTATAAACACCTGCATTTGCTGCTGAATAAGTAAGACTTGGGTTTTGTAGCACCGAAGTAAAACCATTAGGGCCTGTCCATAAATAACTAGCTCCTGCTGTAGTAGAAGCAGCAAGATTAAGAGTGGCTCCGGCGCAAACGGGAGAATTACTTCCTGCACCATCTGGTGAATTGTATAGTACACTTACCTCAGAAGCAGATAATTCCCGATGGTAAATCAACATATCATCCAGAGTTCCCTGAAAGAAATGACTTGAAGATTCATTAGGCCATGTGGAAATATCGCTATATCCCAATCGCCAATATCCGGTTGTAGTCTCAGCAGTTGTTATCGTTAAATCACTAGCAGAAAGTACACCATCAACATATAATTTCATGCCTCCCCCTCCAAGCGTAGCAGTAACCATATGCCAGTTCCCATCATTGTAAGAAGTGGTTGTGTTGATGTATTTTTTAGCAGCACCAGGTGCTACACCAAAATATAATACACCTGTACTGGTCATATAAATAAATCGATCCCTTGTACCTCCTCCACCTGTCTGGATGCTTGAAAATCCCACTAACGCACCACCAATCGTGGTGGTTGTTTTAAACCAGGAAGAAACACTTACTGAGGCAGGGTTGACATATAAATTACTGGTAGAGATACAGTTAGTAGTTCCATTAAAGTTGTAGGCCTTTCCCGTATTATTGAACCGATCGGCAGATGGTGTAGGTGTAGCTCCTTGAAAAGTGCCGGAATTATTACCCGTTGCATCAACTGCATTTCCTTCAAACTTATAATAGGCGATTAAATTTGTTACTGGTAACTGAGAAATAATAGGCCCATTACAAGTGGTTGCCTGAGTTCCGCTAATGGGGCTACTCATTGCTCCTTCTGTAATGGCATTTACTCTCCAGTAATAAGTTGTTCCTGTCGTCAGCCCAGTTTGTGATGATAAAGTAGTTCCAGCTGCAGTCTGACTTACAAAAGAATAGTTAATTCCATCTGTAGAACGATAAATAACAAAGCCTCTTTCATTTGCAGAGAGGTCATTCCAGTTAAGTGTCATTGAAGAGAGCGTTATCGCTGAGAAACTAAGATTACCTGGGGCAATGGGTACTGGTGAGGTAAACCCATATGTTCTGCCTGTTACCCGTTTGGTTGTCACACTTGCTACAGTAGTAGAACTTACGCTGGTGCCTGCATTATTTACTGACAAATAATTTCCCGATCCGGTAGCTGTCGCAGTAATTCCAATAGAAGCTGAAGAGGCGTTTACAGCAGAAGTATCAGAACGATAAACAAATTCAATTTTTCCGGTTGTTTCATAAAGATTTACCTGAAAAGAGCATACTGCACCTGCAGCTAAATAATTCCATTTTGTATTAAGGTATTGTATCGTAAATATTCTGCTTCCTACTGTTCCCGTTGTCCTGTACGTAACATTGGCCGTAGAAACAATATCAAGATCATCCCACAAAGGTGCAATGACCGGCCTGGGTGACCCGGAAGCTGCTAAATTATTGTTATAAACAAAATCTGTTGCAACAGTTCCCAGAGTCAACCATCCATTGGTAGTTGCTCCAATATTGGTATAGCGTAAACCCATATACCAAAAGTCAAATCCTATTGGAATAAGTGCAGATACTGCATCATCTGTAGACCCTGTCCATGTTAATGTATTTCCGCCTGTAATTGGTGTAAAACCCGCCGCTGTAGTACCAACAAATGTATAATTATTTATTGATTGACTAAAGAGCTTTGTACTAACAGAGAGTAATAAAAAAATAACCAGTATACATCTACACGATAAAGTAAAAATAATTTTTCTTTTCATGTCCTGAAGGGCTAAATTAACGAGGATTGATTCGTTTGAAAGCTATTTCAAACTAAAGGAGATCAACTTGTAAAGAAGTGATTACTATTGGTTTTGTTTCTGATAAAGTAGTATATATAATATTGAGTTTTCCTTTATGATAATCTACTGCTGAATTCTTATCTAAATTAAGGGCAAAATTACGTACAGAATTAGGAGTGTAAATCGCAAAACCTTTTGCGATACCAACCTGCGTAGTTCTTCCAGTTGCCGAAACGTGTTCTACTTTTATATCACCGTAGACAGATATGTTACCAGTTCTCTTAAATACCATATTTAATTGAGGTATTCCATCTGTATTAATTGAAAACATTGATTTTTCAAGCTTAACATTTAAAGTTAAAGCACCACTTCTAATAATAACAGGGATAGCAATACCAAATGTGGGTACAAGTTGTACAGACATAGATTTTGGTGGCTTCGAAATTTCTGTATCTACAGGCAGATTTTTTGTAACTGCCCTAAAATAGAGATGCGACCTATATTCACCTGGCTGCAATTCATTTGTATTTATTGCTTGAATTTTAATTGTTTGCGATTCATTTGGGGCAAGTGTAACAGTACGTGGAAAAAATCTGAAATTCTTATCTGCAAAATGCTGCGCGGAATCAGGTTGAACAATCTGTTCAAAAGCACCATTTTCACGCATTCTATAATGTATAACAGAAATAAGATATTTTGTACTGTCAGATCCTGTATTAGCAACAGTCAATTCCTGAGTTCTTTTGTTTGCATCAAGAATTACTCTGCGTGGCATTATCATAAGGTCACCCTGACCAACACTATCATATGGGGCAATTAATTGCCCCGCCGTAAAAATAAATGATAGCGCAAGTAAAGTAACCCCAGCTTTCATAAAGAGGGAGTTATTCATAATACGATGATAAAATGTTAATAATCTAAAGTCGTAACTTTAAATTTAGATACAGTTTTTTTAATTCTAATTAACGTATTTATTAATTGTAATTAACAGTAACTGCGAAAGGAGCTGCAGAAGTATATGATCCCTCAGCTTGTGAAGCTACCAGATTTAAGGTTGCACCAATAGTTATGGTTTCTGAACCGGAACTTAATGTTCCTATTGTTTCCGGTGTACTGGTAAAATTATCAACAGTCATTTGGTCAGTACCACTTGCGATAATTACTGATGATGGCAAAGTTATGGCATAGGTATACGAACCAGAACCAGAAACTGTAAAAGCTGCTGCGGTTACTGTACCTGTAGCTGCAGGCAAGGTTACCCCCCCTGTAATCGCTCGGCTATTGTCAGGAGCTAAAACAACTGTACCAACAGTTCCATCCGTAGCTATGTTTCCAAAATTCATATCAGAAGCATTTGTAATACTTATCGGTGTGACTATTGTGGCCGAAGCTGTAGCTGTAGCAGTAGCCTGAGCAAAAACAGAAGAGGTAAACAAAATTCCTAAAAGGCACAAATTTGCTGGAGTAATTAAATTTTTCATAATGTAAGTAGTTGTAAAAATTATTAATGTTAGATTGGGAAATCAAAATTAGATGTAAAAAAACAGGGAATAAAAAACGACAATGAGGCTTATACGCGGGTAGATAAATAAATTATATAATTTTTAATTTTATTTATATTTTTATAATTTATTTTAGCAAATGTATAATAAATATATCTATAAACTGAAAATTATTAAATTTAACAGTTTAAATAATTATTTTGATCTGTTAAAATAGAAATTATTTTAAGTTAGCCCGTTTTTTACCCTCAAGAAACTCAATGACAGCAAGATAAGTTCTAAATTAGTCTAGCGAAAGTATAAAAATTACTTTTAAATTAATGCCGTGGCTTAATTCTTCCTTTTTTAAATTTAAGGCCTATTATCAAATCTTTTATCTACGATTTTAACCTACGAACGCTCGACAAAAGACGATTTTGATTAATTTTTTTGAGGAATTCCATTTTAGATTTAAAGGGTTATTAAAAGATGAAAAAAAATGACAGTAAAGGAGAATTTATCCTTTTCTTGACAACATTCCAACAGAAATTCGCTTACTAAACTTATTGTAGGTTCTGTCGCATCTGTCAGAATCAAATATAAGACTTTAAGTAATTTTAAAGTTAGTCCGCCAATTTACAGAATGATTTAAACATAGATATTCCTGGTCTACCATCTGATTCTTTCCTAGCATATCTACAACTTCAATTCCGCTCAATGTTCGTCTGGCCGATTCAAAACTTTTAAAACCTAATCCATTTTGTATTCGTCACTTGATAAAACGATGATCCTGTTCTACAATATTATTAGATCCGCTTTTATCAATGTTTATTACTCTTGCCCGGCAGTTATTACTAATTGCTTTAATTAGAAATGACTGAGCGCACATTCTCTGTCTTTTTCTGGTCAATAGAAAGTCTACTGTATTGCCTAATTTATCTGCTGCTCTATATAAATAACACCAAATGCCTTTTACTTTGATATAGGTCTCATTTAATCTCCAGCTCGCCCCCACTCTGCCTTTTCTCTTCTTCATCTCTGATTCAAGCAAAGGTGTAAACTTATAAACCCAGCGCTGAATTGTAGCATGATCCACAAGCACTCCTCTAATTTTCATTATTTCCTCAACATCAAAGGTAACTAAGTGTAAATCTTAATTTAAAATACACTGCCTGAAGAATGATATATTTTGGATAACAATGACCTTTAGTATTCATTTTTTGATGGGTTTAAAATTATAACGATAAAGTTATTCCCAAATGCGACAGGACCAGAAATTCAGTTAGACGCACAAATTCGCATACTATTAAAAAGATAAATTTTAATTGACCCGAAAATGATATCGGTATTGTTCTTTTTGTGTAGTATTGCAAAAGTATTTAGCATGACAGTGCAGTGTTTGTATATCATAAAAAAAGGCAGATATACTGTATAGATTAGAGGAGTTGGCAGTTAAACAACATCAGAGTGATAATGAAAATTGATAACATAAAACCATTTGACGGACAACATT
This sequence comes from Flavobacterium sp. SLB02, assembly GCF_009664855.1. GTDB lineage: Bacteria > Bacteroidota > Bacteroidia > Flavobacteriales > Flavobacteriaceae > Flavobacterium. Next base: position 1,250,595 of record NZ_CP045928.1, on the reverse strand, counting down.
GCGAAACAACAGCGACAGGAACTTTGTTGCGACAACTCGACATTGAACTTTCCGAGCCTATGCTTTTCGGTTTGGGCCAGGGACTTGGATTTATATTTTGGAATATGAAATCAATGAGTTTTCCATTTATTGGCGGACGCGTAAAACCGGACATTCTAACTGAAAATATTGCAAGAAATCTAAATCTTGTATTGTCAGTTAAAGAAACTGCATCAACCCATAAGGCTTGGAACAACGTAAAAGAATTAGTTGACAAAGGACAAGCAGTGGGCTTAAAATTAGACTGTTTTCATTTGCAATACTTTTCAAGTCCATTTCATTTTGCAGGACATTATACTGCAATTTATGGCTATGACAATGAAAATGCTTTTTTGGTGGACACAAAACAGCAAGGAGGACAAGTGATGACAAGTTTAAAGAGTTTGTCGATAGCAAGAGCAGAAAAAGGTCCAATGTCATCTAAAAATTTGTATTACATTTTGTGTAAAAATGACGATAAATTTGACTTAAAAACTGCAATATTAACTGCAGTTAAAAATAACGCCGCTGACTATATAAATCCACCAATAACAAATATTGGCTATAAAGGAATTTTAAAAGCAAGTACAGAAATAATTAAATGGTTTAAGAGAAGTAAAGACATTGAAAACGACTTTAGAACATCTGCAATGCTTATGGAAAAAGCAGGAACAGGCGGAGCATTATTTAGAAACTTGTATCGCGATTTTTTAAAAGAAAGTTACGACTTGTTGAAATTGGACAAACTGAAATCGGGACACGAGGCTTTTATAGAAATTGCAGAACTTTGGACTTCGGTTTCACATTTATTTGAAAGAGTTAGCCAGACCAATGACTTTAAGTATATTCAACAAGCATCAGACATTTTAAAAACCATATCAGACAAAGAAAAAAAAACAATGGAAATGTTAGCAACAATATAGCCGGACCATTAACACTGTAATATACTCATATAAATAACTAAGCCTTCTGTGTGGTGGTGTTTTATAGCAATAATCAGAAACTAAACCACTCTGCACTGAAATTGCAAAGGTTTGTTTTACGAGGGACTGAAAGTCCTCTTTTTATCTCATTGAAGAATGAAATTTGAATTATCATCTCCTTCTTTTCTTTTGTGATATTCTAGGTAATCATTTACCATTTCAGCGGTAATATTTCCTGTACTCCAAACTCCATAACCACTTGCCCAAAATGCTGACCCCAATAGTGAGCTTGAAGTTACGGAAATTCCCTTGTTCTATTATTAAGTACAATTTCTATTTATTAATCTGAAAATTTAAAAAAGATAAAACTTAATTTTAATGCGACAGAGTCCAAATAAACAATAACAAAAAAACCAATAATTAATTGGGTCCAAATGTTTATTTATCAAGGAGTTCTTCATTGCCAGAAAATATCATCCCATTCTTGATTATAAAATTCATGAGAAAGTAGTTCATTATTTAATAAAATTTGATATGTCGGAAAAATGTTTCTAATTGCATTAAATATATTTTTCTCTTCGAAGCGTATTAATGTTTCAAGATCATCTTCAATTCTACTTAAAGATTTTTCGACTTCATTTTTTTTAATAAAATGTTTTGCTAATCTGCGATGCTGTATTAAAACTTTATGTACAAATACATTTTCCATTCCTAAATTTGGAAAAATATACTCCTTTTCAATTTGAAAATGTGGTATTAATTTATTGGTATAATACCAATCCGCATAATTTTTAATTCTATTTAGATCAATATTTCGTCTAATACCCATACGAATTATCGAACATAATTCTAATGATTGCACGTGGTGACAATGCAAAAAACTAAGTGTTTTTTCTAGATTTATTTTATTCTCTTCATTAATTATGGTGATATGTGAATTCATTTTTATTTAGTATTAGGATGGGAGGGTCTAAAAACTTATAAAGAATATAGATTTGATATTTATTTACTGTAAAGTTCTAATTACTATCCACTTGATTATAGATGTTGGAGTTGAGACCTAAATTTCGAATATTCCTATCGTTGGTACATTAAAGTATATAGTTGTCAAAATTAATTGTCACACAATAAAAACAATAATAGATAGGATAAGCCTGTTTGATGCAGGATAAACAAAAACCACTCAAATTGAGTGGTTACTTAGAAAAACCTAAATTGGGTTACAAAATCAGTATTGGGGCAATAATTCCAAAGCTTAATCTTCCTGTATTTGCGTCTTTCAAACCATAAACTCTTTCAGCATAAGAAGTGTAATCATATCTTCTGGCTATATAACCCAAATAAAATTTCAGGTTCAAATCTTTGAAAGGATAGTATTCAACAGTTGGGATCAGACCATAGCTAGTAAACAATTTGTTGCATGCATTGACATCAGGATTACCATTCCAATAAGAATTATGATTCATAAGAGTTAATACTAAATTTACTTGTGGTTTAACTCTATACTCTGCTCTTAACCAATTTTCGACGTATACCACATCTTTTGATGCCTCTTCTCCCTTAAGAAGTTTTTGAACAATACCTCTACGGTCTAAATCTTCTGCACTATACTTAAAATCATAATACAACAATAATTTATTGCTTTTAAACTTATTTCCAAGAGCAATATAATTCATGCTTGTGTTTTTGGCCTCATTAAAGAAACCATAGCTGTACGACGTTTCAAGTTTACCTCCAAAAAAGCTTCCTTCCCAATTACTTACAAATGCCAAAGCCGTTTTCGACTCTACTGTTCCATCTGGTACACTATTATCATATTGCTCTTTTAAAATATTTGTTCTTGAATCTAATATTTGAAACTTTAATGTGTTCCTGCCATCCTTAAACTTATGGGATATACCCGCACCGGTTAGATTGTGATCAGAGTTATTCAAAATATCATTATACTCCAAAATATAAATTGCATTCATATCAAATTCATACCCTCCCAAATCAGCCAATAGTTTTCCCATAGAAAATTTGGTTCTGGGTGTAAAATCAATAAATAAAGCAGCAATATCAGTAGTTCTGTTTATATTATCCTGACTACCTATTTTAGGTGTTCTGGTGTATCTGTCACGAAATCTAAAACTTACTTTTTCATGAATCTTTCCTTTTATTTCAAGCCTGAACTGACTAACTGAAAATACTGATTTTGAATAATCCCCATCTTTAAATTCAGAATTAAATCCAAAACGAGTATTAAAAATAACATCAATATCTCTCAATAAAGACTGTTTTGAAGTAGGAATTATCGACTGATACAACTGAGTGTCTTCGCTTTGTTTTTGCGCAAGAATACAAATTGGGATAAATAAAACAATGAAACAAAACAATCTATTTTTTATATTACTTATAGTTTCCATGATCATTTTATAAAATAATTGAACCGATTAGAAAACCAACAGCAACAGCAACAATAGTAGCGACAATACCTGGCAGGTTAAAACTGTGATTGATAACATATTTACCGATCTTTGTACTTCCCGTTCTGTCAAAACTGATAGCTGCTAATAGCGTTGGATAACCTGGTAATACAAAGAAGCTATTTACCGTGGGAAAGGAAGCTATCAAAACTAAAGGGGAAAGCCCTAAAGCTATACCTAATGGTATCATCGTCTTAACAGCAGCTGCTTGGCTAAACATTATGATTCCTAAAAGAAATAAAGCTATAGCAAATGTCCAGGGATAAGCAGTAACAACGCTTCCTAAAGACTCTTTGATGACAACCGAATTATTTTCCATGAAAGTAGAAGCCATCCAGACTACTCCAAAAACCGATATAACTGCTGAGGCCATAGAACTGAATAAACTAACTTGGGTAACACTAACAGCGCTAGTTTTTGTAATTAGCATCATGGCAGCTGAAGCAGACAAGGTGATTAAACAAATAACAGCTACCATTGAAACAGTACCATCATCTTTTAGAACTAAATTTTTTGTTCCAGGTCCAAAATTGGGCAATAAATCAGGAAAGGCTCCAGCAATTACAATTAGTAGAATTGCAACACTAAAAATCATAACCGCAGTTTTAGCTCCGGTTTTTACTTTTGTTCCATTGCCTTCTGTACTGGAATCAATACTTTTAGCAAACTCAGGGTCTTTCATTTTCTCAATAAATATTGGGTCCTGATTTAATTCTACCCCTCTTTTTCTAATAACAAAACAAGCAACTAGTGTCCCTATAAGACCTGAAGGAATAGCTATGATCATGACATCAAAAAGAGCACCCGGGTAACCTAATAATACTACCAAAGCTGCGGTACACGCACTAATAGGGCTGCCTGTTAATGCTAAGTGAGAGGCAATAACCGATATACTAAGAGGACGCTCAGGGCGTATTCTTTTCTTTGTAGCCACTTCGGAAATGATGGGTAATATAGAATACACTATATGAGAAGTCCCAGCAAACAAGCACAAAAAATAAGTCGCAAAAGGAGCGATAAAAGTAACATTTGAAGGATTATTTCGAATTACTTTTTCGGCTAAACTTACCAAGTAATCCAGACCTCCTGACGCCTGAAGGGTTGCGGCAGTGGTTACAATAGCAATAATAATTAACATAACATCCATAGGCGGTTCCGTTGGTTTCATATGAAATCCTAATACGAAAATCACTAAGCCGAAAATCCCCATTACACCGAGACCTATACCTTTCATTCGTGATCCGATAAGAATCGCGATTATAAGGATTGAAAATTCTATCCAGAACATAATAATTGTTTTAAATTGGTTTGATTTAGTCTCAATTATACCAGGAGGCACCTAAAAACAGGGCTTCTTCCAATCATAATTGAATACTATTCTAAAAATATTTTTTGATTTTTTGTTCTATCATCAGTTCTCAAAAAGGAAACAGCAATAAAACGTTATCATTTGAGGATTAAGATTATCCCCAACAATAAAAAAGGGTAGTTTTATCTTCATTAAGTAAAGTAAACCACTTGAATCTGCTGTATTGGAGTATTATACAACAATATCTTTTCAGGATGTGTTCCAAGTGAATTACTTACAGAAGTATTAATATAACAGATTATCAAACCATTGCAAACTATTCATCTAACATTTTTGTTTGCTAAAAACGTTAACGATAACAGGGTAGAAATCTGAAGATTCATAACAATTTATGAATTTATGAATTTAGGGTTTATTAAATTTTCTAATGAATAAATTTCATTCCATTTCTCTTGAGTAATTTCCTTACGTTCTATTACTACGATCTGGTGTATACTTTTGTTTGTTTTAAGTGCTTCTCCAGCAATACCGGCGCATACTTCATATCCAAGAATTGGATTCAATTGTGTAACAATTCCAATACTATTCATTACCATATTAAAACAATGATCTGTATTTGCTGTAATTCCCACAATACATTTATCCACTAAGGTTTGGATTGCATTACCCAGATAGTCTAATGAAGTAAACATAGCAAAAGCAATTACCGGTTCCATAACATTTAATTGTAACTGACCTGCTGATGCTGCCAAGGTCACTGTTAAATCCTGACCAATAACATAAAAACAAGTCTGATTTACTACTTCTGGAATTACAGGATTTACTTTTCCCGGCATAATTGAAGATCCTGGTTGACGTGCCGGCAAATTAATTTCGTTAAATCCTGTTCTTGGGCCTGAACTTAACAAACGTAAATCGTTACAGATTTTAGTAATTTTAACTGCTGTTCTTTTTAGAGTACCCATAATTTGAACATACGCACCTGTATCAACCGTTGCTTCAATTAAATCTGGAGACAATGTTAGAGGAATACCTACTTCTTTTGCTAAATAATCCACACAAATTTCTGGATAACCCTCTGGAGCATTTACTTTAGTTCCAATGGCAGTTGCTCCCATATTAATTTCTAACAATAAACTTTGCGCCTCTTTTAATCTCTTAATATCTTCTCCAATTGTAGTGGCATAGGCATGAAACTCTTGACCCAAAGTCATCGGCACTGCATCTTGCAATTGTGTACGTCCCATTTTTAATACACTTTTAAACTCTACTCCTTTTTCAGAAAAAGCATTTTCTAAACCTCCTAAAATAGTAATAAAGTGTTCCATCTTTAGATAAAGTGCAATTCTAAATGCTGATGGATAAGCATCATTTGTAGACTGAGAACAGTTTACATGATTGTTCGGGTGAAGAAAATCATACTCTCCTTTTTTATGACCTAAATATTCCAGACCAATATTTGCGATTACTTCATTTGCATTCATGTTTACTGAAGTTCCAGCGCCACCTTGAATCAAATCACTAACAAACTCCTGATCAAATTTACCTGCAATAAGCTGATCACTTCCATAACAAATAGCTTCAGTTATTTTTGCGTCTAAAACACCACAATCTTTATTTGCTAATGCAGCAGCTTTTTTTACATATCCTAAAGCTTTGATAAATAAAGGCTCTTTTGAGATTGAGATACCAGTAATATTAAAATTTTCTACGGCTCTAAAAGTCTGTATTCCGTAATATAAATGATTCGGGATTTCTAATTCTCCTAAAAAATCATGTTCTTTTCTTGTAGTTTTCATAATAAAATTAATTTCTAATTATTTGATAAGTTCTTATAAGTATTTCTAATACTTTTTTGAAAGGATTGTTACTTAATTCTGCAAAGCTTGCAAGTATATTTGCTTAGGAGTAATCATTATTCTGATGTAAATATGCGCTTGCTATGGTAGTAAAGGGATGATAATTATCATGACGATTCAGTTTTTTTTTTAAAAAGCAGTTGCAAATTTTATTTGCACATATCAGTAACCTGTTTTATTTTGTAATTGTAGTTACTGTCACTGGCTTTACACCATTTGTACCATAACCTCAGGGAGCTGGTACAAATTAATATTGAAATTGTAAGAAGTAGATTTTCTCCAAAATAATACTATGCAAGCATAAGATTTTTATTATAATTTATTTTGGAGGTGTCAGACACGTATTCAAAAATCCTGAAATTTACTGTAACTTGATTTTTGTAATATTCATACATAAGCTTATCATATGTTCTTTGCCTTAAATCACTACTTTTTGATATCTAAAATTATTTAAAAACAAATTGTAGTATTGACCAATTGATCGATTTCATCCGTGGTCTTTCTATAAAAAAGATACAGTTTCTGTAGTATTTATGATCTTGCAATGCAGAGATTAGCCGACCCGGCAGAAATCGCGAAAAGAGTATTATTTCTTTCGTCAGATGATGCAAGTTTTATTACTGGAACAGAGCTGTTAGCAGATGGGGGCTATATAGATTATGCTCTAAAATAAATTCATTACCTGCCACTAAATGACCAGATCGCTCGGATTTGTAATCGATGCCCGCAAAGAATTTTCCGCGCGATCATTGTGCATATCCGCGCGATCGGATAAAGAATTCAAATGTTACATGCTCTCATATCAAAAAAACATTAAAAATTTGAACCGAATTTACATCAACCCCCAACAGGACATCCAAACCAAAATATTGAAGACATAAAAAGACAGCCTCTACTTCCAGTAAGCCAATCTCTTCAAATCCTTCATAAATTTTATAGAAATTTGTCCCGTCGAGGTCACAAACAAGCCAAATGGCGACAATTGAAGACAATTGGCGCCTTTTTTTTTATAACCTTACTTATTTTATTTGTCTAAAGAGCCGGGCTCCTCAGCAGCAGCCCCGATTGCTTCGCCAGTTCGCTTCGCTCGTCTGCACTGAAATCCTTTTGTGCCAGGGTTCGGCACAAAAGATTGGAACAAATAGCGGGAAGAGCTGCTAAAAACAGCTTTAAGCAAAGGTGTAAACTTATAAACCCAGCACTGAATAGTAGCATAATCAACAGAAACTCCTCGCATTTTCACAATCTCTTCAACATCCCCTTAGCTTAATGTATACCTAAGCTTAAAATATACTGCCTTCAGTATAATAGACTTCGGATAGCAATGACCTTTAGTATTCATAAGTTTAAGAATTTAAAAAAGACAAAGATAAAACGTAGTTATAGATGCGACAGAACCTAAAATGGTTAATAATAACCAATTATTAGTTAATTTCGTTTTCTAAATTTGCAAGTAGAAGAAAAAGTGCTATTTTTAGGTTCAGCATATAGCTGTTATCGAGCTATTAGTTCAAAGCCTAAATTCATAATTTCGAGTTTAATCTATAACCCCAATAAAATTATGAAAAAAGCTATTCTGAAATACTTTGCTATTCTTCTTCTTTTTGTATCTTGCAAAACACCGCAAATGAATAATGAACCTGCTAACTCTTTTTTACCGATGCAAATCGGAAATCAGTGGAGAATTGATTCACAAAATTATACCGAAATACAAGATACCGTAAGGATGGATGGTAAATTGTACTACAAATTCTACTCTTTAATAGGCGGTGATGCTGTTTCGACAGTGTATCTTCGAATCGATGAGAATAATCAATTAATGGAATCATGGCCAGATTCAACAGGTAAGCAATATACCAGAGCAAAGTTTAACAGCAAAGTTGGCGATAGTTTCTTTACCCTTAATGACGGAACCACTAATGATTACAAAGTTACTGTAATAGAAAAAACTGATAAAAAAATAACCTTTTCTTTTGAAATGATTTACCATGATAATATGAAAGGTGAATCACATCAGGTAACGTATGTTAAAGGACAAGGTTTAGATGATGATTGGAAAAGTATTAAGATTGACGGGAAGATGGTAAAGTAGTGATAATATTGGTTCTGTCGCATCTGTCAGAATCAAATATAAGAATTTAAGTAATTTAAAAGTTAGCCTGCTAATTTAGAGAATGATTTAAACATAGTTGTCCCATGTCCAATAATCTGATTCTTTCTCAGCATATGCACAACTTCAATTCCACTCAATGTTCGTCTTGCTGATTCAAAGCTTTTAAAGCCTAACCCGTTTTGTATCCTCCATTTTATAAATCGATGGTCCTGTTCTACAATATTGTTGAGATATTTACACTGCCGAATTTTAATCTTTGAGAACGAACGCTTGTTATAGACTTTGATCGCTGCGGTATTAGAACCGCTTTTATCAATGTTTATTACTCTTGGTATGCAGTTATTACTAATTACTTTAATTAGAAAAGACTGAGCGCTCATTCTTTGTCTTCTTCTGGTCAAAAGAAAGTCTACTGTATTGCCTAGTTTATCTACTGCTCTATATAAATAACACCAAATACCTTTTACTTTGATATAGGTTTCATCCAATCTCCAACTTGTACCTACTTTACCTTTTCTCTTCTTCATCTCTGACTCAATGAAAGGTGTAAACTTAAAAACCCAGCGCTGAATAGTAGCATGATCAACATGAACTCCTCGCATTTTCATGATCTCTTCAACATCCCGATAGCTTAACGTAAACCTAAGCTTAAAATATACGGCCTGCAGTATAATAGATTTCGGATAGCAATGACCTTTCGTATTCATGAGTTTAACAATTTAAAAAAGGCAAAGTTAAAACGTAGGTAGATGCGACAGAACCAAAAATTACGATCATGAAGACGGTAATTCTCAAAACCAAAACAAAGCCCCAAAAACCACAGGTCCAAAGAGCAACCCCTATGACTCGGGGAACCTTGACCAGAAACCCGACAGCGACCCCAAAGACATAACCGGGGAGGACATAGAAAAAGACCTTATAGATAATGACCCATCGGAGGGGTCTCAAACTGATTCTAAAAAGTAAAAATAAATTCGGCATAGTAATTTGATGACTGCCAGTATAGTTGGAACAAAAGCAGAGAAGATAACTTAAATTGTAAGCCAACAAACCCCCTCACCCCTTGACAGGCCTGAAATTTTCACCTATTTTTGCCCCATGACCCCAGAAGAAATAAAACGTTATTTTGAAGCCACTCCCCCGCCTGAGGAAGTGGAGTTAAAGCCATGGGCTAAAATCACAGATTCCCAGCTTTTCCTTAAAAGCTGTTTTCTAACTATATACCATTATAAAGGAGACCTGGAGACGTGCCCAGCCTGGTGGCATTTAAAAGAGTTCTATACACTTGTAAGACGAGGTTCAAAGGAAATGAAAAGCGAGAATCAATCCGAATAAACTTTAAATTTGCAGCCCTGCTTTAAGCGTATTGCAAGGAACTACTACGGATAAACAGTATTTCAAACTTACTACATTTTTAAATACTTTTTCTTTAGGTTCATTGCTCACCATAATCTTATCATTAAATATTTATTACGTTTTCACATATTCTACTTTCAATGTAATAACTTTGTTTAGATGAAAATTTTAGTAATAGAAGATGATCAAAGAGTAGCAGAACTCATTCAAAGAGGGCTGACAGAGCATGGGTTTATTCCAACACTAGCTTATGATGGTTTATCCGGGAAAAAACTAGCACTGAATAATCAATATGATTTGATTATTACAGATATTATCCTACCTAAACTTGACGGACTTGATCTATGTAAAGAGATACGACAAATTAAACCCGATTTACCTATAATAATGCTAACTGCATTGGGTACAACCAATGATAAAGTAGAGGGTTTTGATGCCGGAGCAGATGATTATCTGACAAAACCTTTTGAAATGAGAGAACTTTTAGTTCGTATAAGAGCCTTGTTAAAAAGAAGTAATACTACTATAAACAACATTGGTTTTATTTTAAAATACGCAGATCTTGAAATGAATCTGCAAACCAAAAATGTAATAAGAAACAAAACTGAAATAAACCTTACTCCAAAAGAATTTAAGCTCTTAGAATATATGCTCCAAAATTCGGAACGTGTTTTATCCCGAACAGAAATTGCAGAAAAAGTATGGGATACTCTTTTTGATACCGGCACAAATTTTATTGATGTTTATATTAATTATCTAAGAAAAAAAATAGATAAAAAATTTGATAAAAAACTCATTCATACCCGATCCGGAATGGGATTTATTTTGAAAGCAGAATGAAAATCAGAACTCGTCTAACCATATTGTTTACTTTTATAACAGCTGCTATTTTATTAGTATTTGCTGCTATTATTCTGGTTTCTGCAAGAGAAAACAGAGAAAAAGAATTTTATGCATTATTAAAAAAAGAAGCAATTACCAAAGCAAATTTATTTTTTAATGCCAAAGTAAACAGTAAAACACTACAAGACATTTATAAAAACAATCGCGCTACATTAAATGAAGTGGAAGTGGCCATTTATACAACTTCATTTCAATTATTATATCATGATGCTGTTGATATAGATGTTGTAAAAGAAACAAAGCCAATGATTGATAAAATCGTCCAGAAAGGCGAGATACAATTTTATCAGAATGATTGGCAGGTAATTGGAATGAAATATAAATTTCAAGAAAAAGAATATTTAATTACAGCTGCAGCATATGACGGATTTGGCTATATAAAATTAGATAATTTGCTTAAAACCTGCATTATTGTTTTCATCATATCTATTTTACTGCTCTATATAGCAGGCCGTTTTTTTTCAAGAAAAGCATTTGAACCTATCGTTAGAATGACAAGCAAAGCAAAAAACATCTCTGCTACAAATCTTGACCTGCGATTAGACACAAACCAAAGTAAAGATGAAATATCAGAACTTGCAGCTACTTTTAATAAAATGCTAGACCGTCTGGAGAATTCCTTTGATTCACAAAAACAATTTGTTTCTAATATTTCTCACGAATTACGAACACCTCTTTCTGCTATTATTACAGAACTTGAACTATCCACTAATAAAGAACGAAATAAAGAAGAATATAAAGTCATTATCTCAAACACATTACAAGATGCTAGAAAAATAACAAAATTATCTAATAGCTTACTTGATCTTGCTAAAGCTAACTATGATCCTGCAGAAATTGCATTCAAACAAATACGTATTGATGAGGTTTTACTTGATGCCCAGCTACAAGTTCAAAAATCAAATCCAAATTATAATATTGCCATTCATTTTGAAAATGATTTTGAAGATGATGATCAAATCACCATTCATGGAAATGAATATCTACTAAAAGTAGCCTTTGTAAACTTGTTTGAAAATGGTTGCAAATTCTCTCAAAGCAAACAAAGTAAAGTTGTCATCTCGTTTAAAAAAGAGGCCGTTATTTTGCGATTTTCCGATAATGGCATTGGAATTTCAGAAGAAGACTTAAAACATATCTTTAAACCATTTTACCGGGGATCAAATAAAATTTATGCCGATGGAAATGGTATTGGATTGTCTTTGACTCAAAAAATCATCTTACTTCATAAAGGTACTATCTCGGTTTTATCCGATAAAAAATCAGGTACGGTATTTACTGTTGAACTTTATCATAGCACAAAATCCACTATAGATTAAGTCTTTCTAATAAAATTCTAATTTTTTTCTAAAACATCTCTAACAGCCCCTCTTAAGGGGTTGTTCTATTTTTGCACCATTATAAAAGGAAGCTGTTTTGTTTAATAAAAATAGTTCTCGCCTAAACTTCAACATAAACCTAACAGCTTTTAATAACATGTTAGGTTTACATAAAAACAAACCATTATGATGCACAAAAGAAACTCCAAGAACAAACTCTTAATATTTAAAACTCTAAATCAAAATAGTATTCTTTTTTTAATTGCAATGACCATTCTTATTGCCTGTAATGATAAAAAAACTACAATAGAGAAAGATAATTATTCCGTACAAAACGATACTATTCTTGTTCCCGAAACATCTACAATTGCACCTAAATTAAAATTGGAAACTGTTAAATCCGAGCTGTATCAATCAGAATTAATAACAGCCGGAACAGTAAAAGCGATTCCTAATTTTTATGCAGAAATTGCTCCTCCATTCTCTGGCAGAGTAACCAAAGTATATTTAAAACTAGGCATGAAAACTCAGGCTGGAACACCTCTTTTCGAAATGGTTTCCCCTGATTTCATTGATGCACAGAAAAACTTCTTTCAGGCAAAATCTGCCTATCAGGTTGCTAAACTTTCATTAAAACGCCAGCAGGATTTAAAAATTAATGGCGTAGGTTCTCAAAAAGATTTAGAAGAGACGCAAACCAACTTTCAGGTCAATGAAAAAGAATATCAAAATGCTGTTGCGAGCCTGAAAATATTTGGGGTAAATGTGAACAAACTTGTTTTTGGCCAACCCTTAATAATTACCTCTCCTATTGCAGGAGAAATCATAACAAACGAAGTGGTCATGGGGCAATATATAAAAGCTGATGATGCTCCCAAGGCTAAAGTTGCAGATTTAAAAAAGGTCTGGGTCTCTGGACAAATTAAAGAAAAAGACATTCGTTTTATACATGAATTAGATGGCGCAGAAATTCAGGTTGACTCTTATCCTGATAAAAAAATCACAGGTAAAATATACCATGTTGACGAAATGGTTGATGAGGCCACCCGCAGTGTACAAGTATTAATTGACTGCCTTAATAATGATCATACACTTAAACCAGGGATGTATGTAACTGTAAAATTTATTGATACACCTGAAAATACATTGTTTGTTCCGGCCAAAGCTGTTTTACAGTTTAACGATAAAAGTTTTGTATTTGTTCAATTCGCAAAAGGAAAATATATCAGGCGTACTGTTGAAACTGGAATTTCCAAAAAAGGAAAAATAGCAATCCTATCCGGATTAAAATCAAATGAAACAATCATAAGCGAAGGAGCTTTTTATCTCCTTGAAGCAAAATAATACCGAGATATGAAACAAAATATATTTGAAACAACAATAGTAAAGCGCTGGCTTATTCTGGCTTTATTTTTACTCCTTTCCTTATTTGGCTATTATTCCTGGACACAACTCTCGGTAGAGGCTTACCCTGATATTGGCGATGTAACTTCTCAAGTTGTAACACAGGTTCCCGGACTTGCAGCCGAAGAGATAGAACAACAAATCACCATCCCCATAGAACGTGCCATAAATGGTTTACCGGGCATGCATGTGATGCGAAGCAAAAGCACCTTTGGATTATCTATGGTAACCATTGTTTTTGATGATGGCATTGAAGATTACTTTGGCAGAACAAGAATTCAGGAACGTTTAAATGATGTGGAATTACCATATGGAGCAACCCCGGGTTTAGACCCGCTTACCTCTCCTACCGGCGAAATATATCGCTACATCATTGAAAGCAAAAGCCATGACTTACGAGAATTAAGCCAATTACAGCAATACACAATTATTCCCCGAATCAAGCAGGTTTCAGGCGTTGCTGATGTGACCAATTTTGGCGGAATCACAACGCAGTATCAAGTTGAGCTTGACCCGCGTAAAATAGAACAATATGGTTTATCACTAAGCGGAATAACCGAAACTATCGGAAAAAACAATGCTAATGTAGGGGGAAGTGTCATCAATCGTGGGGATCAGTCGTATGTTGTACGCGGAATAGGTTTAGTGAAAAATCTGGAAGATATGGGGCATATTGTAGTGAAATCAGTAAACGGTATTCCTATTTATCTAAATGATATTGGTAAACTAAAATACGGAAATCTGGAGCGAAAAGGCGCATTGGGATATACAGACAAACGTGGTGTCGACTATTCGGATAATATCGAAGGGATCGTGCTTTTGCTAAAAAACCAAAACCCATCAGTCGTTTTAAAAGGTGTAAACGAAGCTGTTGCCGATTTAAATAAAAATTATCTTCCCGAGGGAGTTCAGATCCATGCTTTTTTAGACAGAACCAGTTTGGTAGAGACAACACTTTCTACTGTTTCTCACACCTTACTCGAAGGAATGGCATTGGTAATTATTGTATTAATTGTTTTTCTGGGCAGCTGGAGAGGCGCTTTACTAGTGGCAATTACAATTCCTATTTCGCTTTTAATCGCTTTTATCTTAATGAAACTCACTAATATTCCTGCCAATTTGCTTTCGCTTGGGGCAATTGATTTTGGAATTATTGTAGATGGCGCAATTGTAATGATGGAAACTATCCTGAAAAAACGAGAAGATAATGAATGCGTAGAACTCACTGAAAAAAGCATTGCAGAGCAAGTAAAAAGTGTTGCTCGTCCTATCTTTTTTTCTACTCTGATAATTATAACGGCTTACCTGCCCTTATTTGCCTTTGAACGTGTAGAGAAAAAACTATTCACCCCGATGGCATTTACTGTAGGATATGCACTTTTTGGGGCATTATTAGTTGCTTTACTGCTTATCCCCGGATTGGCTTATTTTATCTATCGCAAGCCACAAAAAATGTATCACAATAAATGGCTGGACAAACTCACGAGCTCTTATCATAATCGCATTCAAAAAATAATGCAGGCACCAAAAAAAGTGTTTGCACCTTTAATTGCAGTATTAGTCCTTGCATTTGCGCTTACTATATTGGTAGGAAAAGATTTTTTACCACCTCTCGATGAAGGCTCAATTTGGCTGCAGGTTTCATTACCGCCAGGTATTACTTTAGAGAAATCAAAAGAAATGAGTGATACGCTACGTCATCGAACTTTAAAACATGATGAAGTAACTTATATGATGGTACAGGCAGGGCGTAATGATGATGGAACAGATGCCTGGACGCCTTCTCATTACGAGTGTAGTATTGGTTTAAAACCATATAGCGAGTGGAAATCGGGCAAAACCAAAGCAGATTTAATCAAAGAACTTGCTGCCGAATATGCAACTATGCCCGGATATAATGTTGGTTTTTCGCAACCCATGATCGATGGTGTAATGGATAAAATCTCTGGAGCGCACAGCGAATTGGTTGTAAAAGTTTATGGTGAAGATTATAAGGAAACCCGTCGAATTGCCGAAGATATTATTAAAACGCTTAAAAATGTAAAAGGGGCTGTAGACTTAGCCATTGATCAGGAACCTCCTTTACCACAAATACAGGTTATTGCCGATCGCCAGAAAATTGCTCAATACGGATTGAATGTCGATGATGTATCGGAATTAATCGAAGTTGCTATGGGAGGAAAAGCCGTTTCTCAAATTTTTGTAGGCAATAAAGTTTATGATATTACAACTCGCTACAACGAAGAAAGCCGTGATAATGCTGAAAAAATAGGAAACCTAATGCTAACCAATTCCGAAGGAATAAAAATACCATTATCACAAGTATGCGATATCAAACTCAATACCGGAGAAAGCACAATTGCCAGAGAAATGAACAAGCGCCATCTTACTGTTCGGTTAAATTTAAGAGACACTGATTTGAGTTCGTTCCTGAGTGAAGCACAATCCAAAATTGAAGAAAAAGTAAAATATGATCATGAACAATTTAAAATAAAATGGGGAGGGCAATTTGAAAATCAAGAGCGCGCCTATAGCCACTTGTCCATAATAGTTCCTCTTGCTCTGGCGCTGATGTTTGTGTTATTATATGGTGCATTTGGGAAATTTCGTCAGGCAGGATTATTAATGAGTATAGTTCCGCTGGCATTATTTGGAGGAATGTTGGCGCTTAATATACGGGGCATGACACTCAATGTCTCTTCGGCAGTTGGTTTTATCGCCTTGTTTGGCGTTGCGATACAAAACGGAGTTATTATGATTTCACACATTAATCAGCTTCAAGAAAACGGAATGAATTTGATTGATGCTGTAACAAATGGTGCTAAACAACGCTTCCGACCAGTATTAATGACTGCAACTGTTGCCGTATTAGGATTATTACCTGCTTCACTGGCAACAGGTATAGGCAGCGATGTACAAAGACCTCTGGCAACTGTAATTGTTTACGGACTGATGTTCTCTACAATCCTGACACTTTTTGTGTTACCATCTCTTTACTATCTTATCGAGAAAAAATTTGGTAATAAAAACGAAGCAATTCAACATAAAATCGACAATCAATAAAATCATGCATTATGATTAAAAATATAAAATATAAATGGGTGACACTTTTGCTACTGCTGAATATTTCAACAGTAGCAAATGCTCAGATTGATACCACATTTACACGAGTAAAAATGAATTACCCCGATTTCTTATCATTAGTAAACAAAAATAATCTAGGATTTGCAGCCGAAAAATTCAATGTCAATATAGCTGAAGCTAACATTGAAGCTTCAAAAGTATTCCCGGATCCAGAAATAGCAATTGGAGCCAGCGATAATGGTCAACGAAGAATGCAGATGGGATATGGTTTTTCGACTGAATTAAGCTGGACATTGGAACTTGGCGGAAAACGAAAAGCCAGAATAAATGTAGCAAAAAGAAATAATGAACTAATCAAAGCTTTACTTGAAGATTATTTTCGGAACCTGCGTGCTGATGCAACTTTAAATTATCTAACCAGTCTAAAGCAAAAGGAAATTTTCAAGGTACAATTAACCTCCTACACTATTCTTAAGAATATAGCTATAGCAGATAGTATTCGTTTTAAACTGGGCAGTATTGCCGAAATCGACGCTCGTCAAAGTAAACTCGAAGCTAACGCTATGCTTAATAACGTTTACCAAAGTGAAGCCGACTGGAAAACTGCCTTATTAGAACTGGGTACTATGACAGGAAATCAAAAAGCTGATACTTTATATTTACCTATTGGTGATTTAAAAAAGTTTGATCGCGTATTTGATTTAAACGAGCTTATCGTTTCTGCCCAAAATAATCGGGCTGATTTATTAGCTGCACTACAAAATAAAAATGTATTACAAGATGTTTTAAAATTAGCTAAAGCAAATAGAGTTTTAGATTTAGGGTTAAATATGGGAGTAGAAAGCGCCTCTGTAGTAACCAATATTGTTGCTCCTACTCCATCTTCAAATACGGTCTCGATGGGTATTAGTATTCCGCTAAAATTTTCAAATCGCTATAGAGGAGAGTTAAAAGCTGCTGAATATAGTGTGCAGCAAGCTGATGTTCTATACAAACAAACAGAATTACAAATCCAGGTAGAAGTAAGAAAAGCATGGCTTAACTATCTCACTACACAAAAACAGGTTCGCCAGTTTAAGACTGATTTACTAGCAGATGCACAACGATTACTCGATGGGAAAGTATATAGTTACAAACGTGGAGAAACCAATTTACTGGAGGTATTAAATGCACAACGAACCTATAATGAAACTCAACTTAATTATTATGAAACCCTGTACAATTATTCCGCAGCTCTGGTTGAACTAGAAAAGACAGCTGGCATATGGGATATTAACTTTTAAAATAATCTAAAAAACTATGAAAAACATCTATACAACTTGCTTGACCCTCTTTTTTATATTAAAAATCAGCGCGCAACAGCAAGGGCTTACTTTTGGAGTAAGCAGTGGTATAAACTGGACATTATTAACGGGCAAAAATATCAATAATTTATCTAACGATGGGTATCAAAAAAGTTCTATAGGACAAACAATTGGAATTACCCTCGACAATAAAACATCTAAATCCTTTGGCTTAAAACACGAATTGTTTTACAGCCAACGATTTATGTCAATCAAAATCGATGATGGAATAAATACAGAATTTACAAGCAAATTTACACGTCAGTATATTGATATATTTCCTGCCAGTCCCAGTTTTTATTACAAAGGGGTTCAGGTTTATGCAGGACCTTATCTGGGTATGCTATTAAATGCTTCTGTACAACATAAAGATGCCAACGGAAATACATATACTGATAAATCAATTTATGGAACCGGTGAAGCCACTAGTAATTATAGTCAAAAAATGGATGCAGGTTTTGTTGCAGGTTTAAATTATGAATTACCAAACGGTCTTAGTTTTGGTACAAGATTTATCCGTGGTTTTGTACCATTATTAGAAAATGCAAATACCAAACAGCAATGGAAAATTTATAATGAAAGTCTTTTTGTTACCGTGGGGTATACTTTTAAACATCCTTAATCTTCAAGAATTAACCATAAAAAAAAGAAACTGAAGCTAAATAGATATAGTAAGTTCTTCATATAAAGCTTCTAAAGTCAACAATTTTAGAAGCTTGCTCTTTGTAGCTGTCCTTGCGAACTATTCACGTAAGCTTTGAATAAAACTGTAATTAAATAGTACTGTAGAGTTGGGAAGGGATATCTTTTTTACCACAAAAAGTTAAGGCTGTCTCTTTTTAGAATTGCAAAATCATATACAAAACTAATTACATTTTTGCATCAATCCCCAACAGGACATCCAAACCAAATTGCTCAAGCCAATCAAAGACATGCTCTACCAGTAGTAAGCCAATCTCTTCAAATCTTCCATAAAATTTATAGAAATTTGTCCCTTCGAAGTCACAAACAAGTCAAATGGCGCCAATTGAAGACAATTGACGCTATTTTTTTATAACCTTGCTTATTTTTTATTAGTCTAAAGAGCCGGGCTCCTCAGCAGCCCTAGCCCCGATTGCTTCGCCAGTTCGCTCCGCTCGTGTGCAGTGAAATCCTTTTGTGCCAGGGCTGGGCAAAAAAGATTGCTTCGCCAGTTCGCTGAGGCTCGGGTGGAACGTATAGTGGCAAAAAGCTCCTAAAACAAAAATACTGCTGATCAGTAAATTATATAACCAAATAACGCAGTAATCCCCTAATTTTACCTTTTGCAATTCAGAAGTAAAAACAGCCTAAAACAACACTAGCCTCTAAGCGGCCTGAAACTGAAGAAGAGACGATGAGAAATGAAGAAGTTTGAAATTAAAAAAACAGGAGAACAATTTTTGAACCAGCCCAATGTAATACAACAACAATTCAATAAATAAAATGAATTCAAAACTTGACACCATAATCCTATATGTACTCTTGTCAGCTTTTCTTTCATTTTATAAAGTTAAGAAAATCAAATATAATAATAGTATTAAAACAATAAAGGGGTCTTCTGCGCATAGAAGTCCCCCTTAGTATATATTGGCTAATCTATAAGGTTTTAACTATGGGACAAGAATTATTTTTCCCACTGCATTTTTGGTCTGAATAATCTCGTGCGCTTTGGCCATATCCGTCAAAGGAAACAAATGTGAAATGTGAGTCTTGATTTTACCATCAGATAAAAGCTGAGCAATAGCTTCCATGTCTTTGAGATAACTATCATTAGGTGTTACATTTACCCGCTGAACTGTTACGTTCTTATCTGCTTTTGCCTTATCTATAAATGCCTGGTCAGGATAAACGACAATACTTGACAGAATCCCCCCTTCTTTTAGTGTTTTGAGTGAACGCTGCAAATGCGTATCTTCTGTGCTGTTCACCTCTGCTTCTACCCAGACAGCATCGTGAACGATATCGGCATCATTGATAAAATCTTCTACCGCCTGTATTTTATAATCAAAGAATTCGTCAGCGCCAAGACCCAAAACAAAATCTTTATTCTCACCCGAAGCTACACCAATCACATACGCTCCGAAATGCTTGGCAATCTGCACAGCATAATGACCCACACCGCCTGAGGCACCGTAAATAATGATCTTGTCGCCTTTTTTTAATTTGGCAAATTTCACCAAAGATGCCCAGGCTGTCAAGGCGGCCATTGTTGCGCCTGCCGCTTGTTCAAAACTTACATTGGCCGGTTTTATGGTCAACTCGTTCTGTGGAGCAGCTACAAATTCAGCATAAGCATTGGCCTGACCGATGAAGTTGAAATTCCCGAAGACTTCATCGCCAGCTGTGAATCTTCTCACGGCGCTGCCTGTCTCAATTACAATACCTGCTACATCCCAGCCAAGAATGATATTTTCTTCATCGCCTTTCATTGCATATATCATCTCCAAAGCTGGTTGGTTTCTTCTCACAAATGCATCTACGGGATTAATTGCTACTGCTTTAACTCGAACCAATACTTCGTTGTCTTTGATTTTTGGAACAGGAACTTCAGTTAAAATAAGGTTTTGAGCTTCACCTACTTCTTTTAAAACTATTGCTTTCATTATTTTCTTTATTTAGAATGATTTGTCAAAGGTAGATTAGGTTCTAATTTATCGTTTTGTTCAAATTGTCAAATTTGCTTTGCTGAAATTGTCAAAACTGCCAAGAAAATTTATTGCAATGGCATTTTAAACAATGTTTTTTTGACATTTTAAACAAAAACATCTATAGTGTTTCTATGCTAAATTTGTACATAAATTATTAATTAAAAACATTTAAAATGTCAGAACAATCAATTTTGCGACTTATGATGTCTGCAACAGTAAGTTCCAATGAGTGGGAGAAATTAGAAGAATTTATGGCAGCAGCAAGAATAGCAGTGCAAAAAGAAGGAGATGGTGTTTTAATACACGAATGCCATTACAATCCGCAGACCCTTGAAATTATTTTCCTGGAATCTTATGCTGACCAAAATGAATTAATGAAACATGCACAGTCATTTGCTACTGTAATGAATGAGCACAAAGTGGAGTGGATAATAAACAGGATAGACCTGCTGGGTAACTATTCGGAAGAGCTTTTTGCAATGATGAAGGGACTATCAGATGGCGCCCAGGTAAACCTTTACAAGAAAGTTTTTAAGAACAAATAATAATCCGTAATGGATTATTATTTGTTTAGAATTACCCTAAATCTATTGTAGATCAGAGGGCGAATAGCCAAACTGTTTTTTAAAGGCAAATGAAAAATGGGAGAGATTTTCAAAACCGATTTCCAGATAAATGTCTCCCGCTTTTTTGTCTTTTTTGGAAAGTTGAAAATGCGCCAGCTCTAGGCGTTTTCTTGTAAGCCAGCGTTGTGGTGTGATTTTAAACGCTTTCTTAAAATCTCTTATAAATGTTGAAAGACTGCGCCCTGTGAGGTAGGCAAATTTTTCGAGAGGCATATTGAATTTGTAATGCTGCTCCATAAAATCAACGAGGTTTATTTTCCCCGGTTCTGAGAAATCCGCCAAAATGCCATCTATATGTGGGTCAATGTACCGAAGTATGGAAATTGCCTCTTCAAATTTAAGTTTTGCAATATTCTCAGGAAGTTTCTGCTCCAGTTCAAAATAAGGAATGATGGAGGAAAAAAAACTTTTCAATAGTGGCTGTTCACTTAAAATCTGAACTGACAACTCTGGTGACACGCTCAATATTGGTTTTTCTTTTGCATAAAATTCCTTCAGTCTTTCTACCGTCAACCCGAATACTACAGCTTTATAAGGTCTCTCGTCTTTGGGCTGCTTTATTACTGCGGAGATTTGATTTCTGGGGAAAAGCAGCATACTGCCTGCACCAAATACATATGATCTGTTTGCCTGAATAATTTTCATTTCTCCCGAAATGATCAGTACAAAAGAGTGAAAATCAAGACTAAGGTCGTCTTTGTAAATTCCTTCTTCTGTAACATTCCATACAAGGTCTGTAAACTGGTTAAAATTTTGTTTTGCCATTGATCTTGATTTATTTTTAGCTTTTATAACAGCTGGATCGAAATATCAAAAATACAAATATTAAGATAAAATTAGTTTGTTCATATTGTCATATTTAGTTTGTTTAAAATGTCAAATCTAAATTTCCTTAATTATTTAAATCGCAAAATTGGTTCTGTCGCATGTGTCAAAATCAAATGTAAGAATGGAGTGCCTCCAATTTTGCCCCAAAAAGCTAAGGCAGTTTTAATAAAAAGAGGTTAACGATTTGTTTTTTACGCTACATTTTCACTAAATCCCCAACAGGACATCCAAACCAAATTCCTAAAGCCAATTAAAGACAGCCTTTACCAGTAATAAACCAATTTCCTTAAATCATCCATAAAATATGTTGAAATTTGTCCAGTCGAGCTCGCCACACTGCCAAAAGGCGCCAATTGAAGATAATTGGCGCTTTTTTTTATTTATAAATCTGATCTCATCAGGAAAATAGTTTATAATTTCATTAATTAAAATCTTCTGCTCATATCTGCAATTATTAATTGCTATTCAGGCGAGTCTAAACATTGGTTAGTCCCCCTATAATGAACAGATTTCTATTTATTTTTGGCAATTCTAAATCCGAACCCATCATTTCGTGTCCCTTTTGGTGATTGATATCTTACTTCTGGCATATGAATTCCATGTTCTAGTGGTCTTCCTCTCTCGTCTTGTGTTTCGTAAAACCAACTGACTCCTTTTGAAATTTTATACTGTCCTTCTATAGGTCCTTGAGGGTTTCTTTTATTAACCAAGCTATCCTTTTCGGGGTTATACCAATCAAAAACCCATTCGCCAACATTCCCAGTCATATCATATATACCAAGCTCATTCGGTTTAAGAAGTCCTACTTTATGAAATGTGCTGTTTGAGTTTTCTTTAACCCAGCCAACTTCAATTGCATTATTACTGCCGCTATAATTATATTTTTTTGTTTTCATTCCACCTTTAGCCGCGTATTCCCATTCTGCTTCTGTTGGAAGTCTTGCTCCTGCCCATTTTGCAAATTCATTTGCTTCGTCCCAAGTTGCAAGCATCGGGTTTTGGTCTATCCACTTGTAATAAACTTTAATACCATGTGCATTTTCAATAGGTGGATCAGGCATTTTTCTGCCTGTTTCTTCACAAAATTCTTTAAATTGTTTAACCGTTACTTCATATTTACCAATGTAAAAATCATTAAGTTCAACTACTCTATGCGGACTAGTAAATCCTTTTATAGAGTCACCCTTCGGACTTACAACAATCTGGTTTTTGCCTTGTTCAAAAGTTCCGCCTTCCACAAAAATCCATTCAATTTTCTCATCACTTTTCTTGCAAGAATTGAGAAATAAAAATCCAATTAAGAATATAAATGTTCGTAAAGTCATTTAAATATTAGTTAATGTTTATAAAATTACTGCCAGCTCATGTATATAACCTAACAAAGGTTTGCAATTATTTACTCAGCAACCCCCTTTGCGAGGTGCACGTTTATAAATTATCTTACTATCACGTTCTACATAGTCGCCAGATATAATTGGATATAAATACTTGGGCGCGTGGGATACACTATGGCTTTTTATAATTATTGTGTCGTTAACTTTCAAGCTTTTTAACTTCTGAAATTCATTGCTACCAGACTTTTCCAATCCAAAACTAAGTATATAATCATCACTATTAATCTTTACCATAATTCCAAAACCTAATCTTGACCCTGACGCAAGAGAAAGAGAGGTTACAACTCCCTTCATATTGACATAATCTTTAATAGGTTTTCTTATTTTAGCTTCACTAGCATACACTTTTTTACCTGCGGGAGATGCTTCCCATTTTTTAAAAATTATGCCATCAGGGGTAGCCTCCCATTTCTTCAGTACATCTTTCTTTTCAGTATTAGAAAGTTTTTTGACTACTGACTTTTTAGAAATTTCATTTTTAATTTCATGATTAGCAAATACCAACCCACTTACTACAACCAAGAATAAGACTAGCACATAAATGATTTTTTTCATACTTTTTACAGCTTTAATTAATAACATAGTTTACCTTCTTTTTAGAGTTTGTAACAAAATTACTTTGATATATTTCGGCTTGAGAGATAAAAATTGTAAATAAAAATGTAAACTTTGTAAATAAATTATTGACAATATGCTTCTTAGTCGAAATCTGATCTCCGGAAAAAGTAAATATCTATTTCTATTGACATTTATCTTGTTTTCTGCTATAATCTACGCAGCCTTTCCTGCGCAAGATAGTGACGGCTTTGACTTTGCTAGAAGAGAAATTTTACTTCGAAAAATCGGACATGAATTGCTTTTACAATCAGGCGACAGTACATCAAGAGTATTGCCTGTGAAAAAAATTTCAGAAAATGAATATCAAATTAGGTTTGAGAATGATTTTAGCTTTCAACCCGATTCATTGGTAAATATTACAAGTGCTTTATTAGTCAAAGACCCGTTGGCAAGTTATTTTATCGTTAAGGTTCTGAATTGTAGTAACTCCAGTGTTGCTTATGGATATGTTATATCCAAAAATGAAAAAGATGATATTGTAGCCTGCATAGGAAGAAGACAGCCTAAAGCCTGCTACATGATTAACATTAAATTCAAACCAACAGAAATAATTACAGCAGACAGCAAATATCTTCTGGGAAGTCTGTCAATTTTAGCATTCGTCGGTTTAATTTTTATAAAATCTTTTAAGTCACGAAAAGAAATACCTGATAATCAAAACACTGGTACTTATTCTTTAGGATCAGTGCTCTTCGATGCAAATAGTCGAAAGCTCATTATAAATGGAAATACAATAGACCTGACCGCAACAGAAACACGAGTATTGCTTGTTTTCGCTTCCTCTCCAAACAAAACAGTAGAAAGAAACCGATTACAAAAAGAGATATGGGAAGATGATGGTGTAATTGTAGGGCGTAGTTTAGATATGTTTATATCTAAGCTTAGGAAAAAACTTGAATCTGATCCAAATATCAACATTGTTGTTGTACGCAGCAAAGGCTATAAACTTGAAATTAACTAGTAGGTAATATTTTACCCACAAAAGATCTTTCAATACTTTTATTTTTGAAGATTACATCTATAGAATAAATAGGTTAATTTTTTTTTATTGCATTTTCCATCAACCCTCAACAGGACATCCAAACCAAATTCTTTACGCCAGTGAAAGCAAGACACTACCAGTAGTAAGCCAATTTCTTCAAATCTTCCATAAATTTTATAGAAATTTGTCCTGTCGAGGTCACAAACAAGCCAAATGGCGCCAATTGAAGATAATTGGCGCTATTTTTTTATAACCTTGCTTATTTTTTATTAGTCTAAAGAGCCGGGCTCCTAAGTAGCCCTAGCCCCGATTGCTTCGCCAGTTCGCTCCGCTCGTGTGCAGTGAAATCCTTTTGTGCCGGGGTTCGACACAAAAGATTGGAACGAATAGCGTGAAGAGCTGCTAAAAATAGCTTCAAGGAAAGATTTAACTTTTAAACCCAGCGTTGGATAATGGAATGATCACAATCGCAGCCCTTATCTTCATTATTTATCCAACATCCCGATAACTTAAAGTAAGTCTAAGCTTAAAATATACTGCCTGCAGAATAACAGACTTTGAACAACAATGATCTTTGGTATTCATTTTTAGATGGGTTTAAAATTATAAAGATAAAGTTATTCCCAGATGCGACAGAACCCAACTTCATAACTATTATAAAAAAAGAAGAGCCAAATAAGATTTGCCTGCTTGCTATGCGAAATATTATTCTTAACCAAGATATGAACATTACTGAAACGCAGAAGCGGGGAATGCCTTGCTTCTGCTACAATAAAAAATGTTTTGTTATTTGTGTATAGATAAAAAAACAGATAACCTCGTTTACTTTGTGACAGAAAACAAACGAAATAAAAAAACCTCTAAAATCACTTGATTTTAGAGGTTATAAATTAACTTGAATAAGTAGATAGAATTAAAACTATAATAGTCTGCTAAATTCTTCTTTACTACTTACGCAGATATTTCTACATCTATATATTTCCCCTAAAATAATAAAAGCCTTACACTCTATTGAATCGGCCAATTACTTTTTATAATCCACTTTTTTTTATAAAAAATATAGCACAAAAAAGCAAGAGGATTTACAAAACACAAGCCATGCCAATTCATAGTCTTGTAAAAGTGCCTTAGGTTGTTGGTGATTTTTTATGTAAAAATTGGTCAATACTATATTTGTTCTGTCCGTTTTCTAACCACATTACTAGTAGAACAAAGGCTAAATTATTAAATCCGTACATACTAATGGAACCCGAAGTTTCAAAAGGATCGTCCAATAAATGTCC
Organism: Flavobacterium sp. SLB02; assembly: GCF_009664855.1. Taxonomy (GTDB): domain Bacteria; phylum Bacteroidota; class Bacteroidia; order Flavobacteriales; family Flavobacteriaceae; genus Flavobacterium. The sequence goes on along the minus strand of NZ_CP045928.1, from coordinate 1,224,099 downwards.
AAATACAATACTTACCATAAAAAACGACAACAAATAGGCAGTCCACTTTGTTTTTAGGCCAAGTGTTAGCAAAGCCCCACAGATGCACAAAATCCACGGATTAGAAAGTCCCATAAACCACAATAAAGACGTTGGTATAAATGTTGTATCATACGATTTTACATATACATTTTCAGCAAAGCTCATTAAAGTTGCTTTTCCTGTCAGTAATTCCAATCCTTGTGCAAAAAATAGTACTCCAATGAAAATTCGTGCAATGAAAAATACTATTTCATCTTTTGTCTTCGAACTCAATTCATTCTTATTTTTTAAGAATTTGTCTATCGAAAAGTCTTTTTTTGTCGATAAAGCATATAAAAGGACAATCGCAAAACCAATAAATGGAACAGAATGATGAAATGAATTATAAAATGGCCCGCTGAATGCTTGGTTTGCAGGTTTAGCAAATAATAAAGCAATATGATTTATTAATAAAAATGCAATTGAAGCAATTGTTGCCCAAATTGTTTTGTAACCTAACAACAGGAAAAAAGAGGATACCAAAAGTCCAAGAGCAATACAATTTCCTAAAACGAAATTATTTGTAATCCATGAGGTTATTTTTGATGATTCTTCTACATAAAATTCCCACAAATTCAGGTGTACAAGAGAAGCAAATAAAAAATTCAATCCTAATACCAATCGTAATGTCAAACTTATAATATGTCTATTCATTTTTGTCTATTTTGTTTTTACTTTTTGTCTGTTGGATTTAAAACTTTCCAAGAGAAACTTTTGTGAATAATTTTCCATTGGTCTTCATATTTTAATAATAAAAAATAGTCGGTATAATTACGCTGTTTTTCTGGCAGGAGAATCTCTACTTTTGCAATAGCCGCGTCATTTTCAATATCAATAAAGAGGATACGTCCAATACGGTTTGATTTTTTGCCATCTTTGAAGTTTCCGATATACTCCTGCCCTTTCCAAATTCTCAGACTATCTTTTGCAACAGAATAAAGGTTGAAATCGGGATGAAAAGCTTTTTGCAGCCTTTCAGGTTCTGCATTTGCAGTCCCTTCAATGTAGTGCATCAAAATTTCTTCAATCTGTCGTTTTTCAGATTTATTATTTGCTGATTGTGCAAAGCCAGTACTTTGGAAAATCATCGTTAATAGTATCAATACAATTTTAGAGAATTTCATAGCTTTAAATTGTTACAATTATTTTTAGATTTTTTCGAAAAGTAAATTCTTAATCCTATCAGAGTTTATATAAAATCCTGTGATTTTTTGTTGCTTATCGCGAACAAACCGAATGCTACCCAAATTTCTGGCGCTACTCAGAAACAAATCTGACTCAATGGGAGTAAAATTGATGATGGGTTGACTCTTATTACTTGTCATTAAACCTTTTTCGCTTTGAGCCAATGTATAGCTTGCTCCTAAGGCTTTGCAATAATAGGTACCTGAAAACTCATTTAAATCTGTTGTAGAATAGGCTTTTGGGGTGTAGTATTCATAGGCATACTCGTCGCTTTCACCAGAAGTATAAATCATTTTAAAATGGTCACCTTCCTTACGAAATTCTACCATAATGACAGTGTCTCCATCAACCACCATTTGAAATTTTTTCTCTGTAATAGGTATTAATAAACTTTCAGTCGTACTGCCCAACACCTGATAGCGTAAAGTGTCATTTTTTACAAAAACCCTACGCACTGACATTCTTTCATTATCCCAATAAAAGCCATTGTACGCTCCTAATTGTTGGGGTGTCATTTTTATACTTTTAAGCTTACTATAGTCAATACTTGCTGGTTTTGGAAAAACATTTCCAAGTACTTCAATAGCCATGTCCATAGCAAGACTACCGTTATATCTGTTGTTATTTCCAAGCACAAACGAAGTAACATTTTGATTGGGGAATATGAAAATATTGCTTGCATAACCGCCTTCTAAACCATACGTCCAGATTTTTGGAACGCCACGTTTTGCATGTACGTACTGTTGCCCATACAAAAGTCTTCCTGAGGTTGGATTAAAAGTAGTTTTACCATCATTTAAAGTAACCGCAGAACCCAGTTTTTCTATCAATTTTTTACTGCCTACTTTGGGTTTCTCAAAATTGAGATACCAACGGCTCAAATCTGCCGCCGAAGTATAAAGATTAGTAGTCCCGAAAATAGAATAATTGATCAGATTGTTCTTGAATCCGTTCTTAGATACTTGATACGAAATAGCGACATTAGGTATTATCATTTCATTATCATCGCAAAACAAGGTATTGGTCATGCCCAAAGGTTGAAAAATAAATTCCTTGGAAAATTCAGCAAGTGTCTGACCTGTAACTTGTTTGACTACTTCAGCTAATAAAATAAGCCCTGATGAAGTCTGCGAAAATTTTGTTCCTGGCTCATAATCCAATTCTTTTTGTCGAAAAATTAAATCCAAAGCGTCTTTTTGTGTAAAAACATCTTTTTCTTGCCAACCTGCAATTTCTTTTAGAGCCAAAAAGTCGTGCAAACCACTGGATTGACTTAGTAAATGTTTTATGGTAATTTTAGAACCAAAATCAGGAAGTTGTGGAATATATTTGCGCACATCATCAGACAAAGACAGTTTCCCTTGTTCTTCTAGCAATAAAATAGAAAAGGCCGTAAATTGCTTAGCCATAGCCCCTATTTGAAATTTGGTATCTGCATTGATGGGAATTTCGTTGGTAATATTTGCACTACCAAAACCTTTTACATAGACAATTTGACCGTCTTTTAGAAGACCTGCCGCTACGCCCGGTTTAGTTTTAGCATTATCCCACTCAGAGAATACTTTATCCAAATCTCTAATGGATTGTTGTTTTACAACGGGGTTGTTTTTTTCTATAAGAGTGATTATTTCGAAAGCCATCTTTGAGGCAGCACTAGGGTCTTGCCCTGTTACAAACCGGCCATCTACCACATAAAAACCTTCTCCTAATTTATCAGAATGCACAAAGTTGCCTTCATTCTTTTTAATAGCCTCGTTAATGGAAAAAGGAAATGTTTTGTAATATTCCTCTTGTTTGTCTTCAAATTTATCTGCAAAACCGGTTATTTTTTTGTCTTTGTAGAGTGATTTACCTGCATCGTCTTTCAAATACGCTAAGCCTGCCGTACCGTGGCAAATAGCCGAAACCACCCCGTTATTTACAAAAATCTGTCTTGCAAGGTTTTGAATAACAACGTTTTCTGCTACGCCATACATAGCTGCTCCCCCGCCGCCATAAAAAATCGCACTATAATTTTCAGCAACAACTTCGGTAGGCTTCATGGTAGTTTTGAGTTTATTCATAAAAAAATTATTGTATAGGAATTTTTTATGAATACTATCCGAAGCATTAATATAGCCAATTGGAACAGCTCCGCCTTTTGGACTTACAAAATCTACAGTAAATCCCGATTTTGAAAATACGTCGTAGGGCACAACAATCTCCCCAAAGTGATTAGCAGTTCTAATCTGTGAAGTTCCATAGTAGTCCTGATTTGAAACTACAAATAGGATTTTGTTTTGCGAAAAAACAATAGTAGAGAATAAGCATAAACAAGTGCTTATTAAAAGCGGTAACCTGAACTTTGATATTACTTTGTACATATTTGCGTTTTTTAATTTTTAAATACATGCAAATATGTGACGAAGAAATAGCTTAGAGGTTTTGGTTTGTAATATAGGAGTTCGATGTTATAAAAACGAACTCATTTTACAGGCATTTTTTGGTATTCGGTTGGGGTTTTTCCTGTGATTTTTTTAAATGTGGTAAAAAAAGTTGATTTTGAATTAAAACCACTTTCATATCCAATACCTTCCACAGTAAGGTTGTTTTCAGTTTCCAATAACTTTTTTGCTTTTTCAATCCTATACTCATTTATGAGATTGGTGAAGGATTTGCCAAGTATCACATTGAGATATTGAGATAATAGATGTTTTGTTACATTGAGTTCTTTTGCCGCTTGGTCAAGAGTGAAATTAGGTTTTAAGTATAACTCTTTATTGACAATAATAGAAAGATTATGACCAATCAGATTCAATGTATCCATGTCAATTTCTTTGTTTTTGTATTTCTCTTTTTCCTGAAAAAAAGTAGATTCTTTGCTGCTTCTAAAAATCAAAAGCAAAGCTATTAAGTACAAAATAAATGTGAATGATAAAGCCCCAACAATATAAGAGGTATATGCTGCTATATTGTATGCCAACCAAATAAGAAATGTTCCTAAATAAATACTAAGATGCCAAAGATCTATTTTTTTTAGACTTTCTTTAGTTTTTATTTTTTTTAGTATTGGTAGGATATATTTAAAAGATAAAACAATATAAATGAACCATTGCCAATAAATAGCTTTTACAATCCATTTACTCCAAGCAGCACGATGATCAACATAAGGATACAAAATACCTCCTATACTAATAATTGTTATGTAAGGTAAAATATGAATAAGCCAATTTGATTTTTTATTATCTAAATTTGATTTTAGAAATAAATAAAGAAATGGACCAATAACTATGCAGGCTGAAAGTCCAATCTGAATAAAAATATTTGACAGATGAGCATTAAAATAGAAAAATACAGATTTTATAACCCGAATACTTAATACCAAAAACAGAAATGATAAGAAATAATTTGAAAATTTTTTCTTTTTAGCATTGTAGGCAAAATAACCTGAAAGTAGTAAACCATTAAAAGCTCCTAAAGCGCTAAAAAAAAATATAAATTGGTTGGACATATTGTTTATGTGTCAATATTATGATTTGTGTCTTAAAAATATCCGTTAAAGGTTTACGGCTTGGCGATCATGGGACTAAATTAAGCGCATTATTTGGATTTGCCAAATCTCCCAAATACAAAAAATCCCAAAATTCACCTGCTGCTTTGAAGATAGAAAATTCAACTATGAAAGGACCATTACAGGACTTACCAATCCAACAGGGGACCTGAATGAAATTAAATTACTGCAGAAAATGGAAAAATGGCTAAAGCAGTATCATAAGGAAAAAATAAACGGATGACACTGGAAAATGAAACAGCGGTATTGAATTCTGTAAATACTTCTTTACAATTACTCCATCGCGGATCTATAGCATTAGATACCCACTCAAACTACCCATCAATTATACCTGCTGCAAGGATAAAGTTTGTCCAATTAAAATATGCAGAGAGAAAAGCGGATTATTTAATCCTTGTGAGATATATTCTTTTCCGAAACAAAAAATAAACTTATAACTGGTCTCAATAAAGCTTTGGCCCAGTGCAGAAGAAAGACTTTCTTTAGTACCAGCACAAAGCCGGCAAAAGAATTTGGCTTCTGGACATAGAGGTCCGCCCCCTTATCAAAGGTATCTTCAATATCCGAAGGATGGTCCCAGGTGGAGAGCATAACGGTGGGAATGTCCCTAAGCTCTTTATCGCCCTTTATTTCAGCGAGCGCCTGTCTGCCTCCTTTAACGGGCATATTGATATCGATAAAAATAATATCCGGATCGGGCTGGGACTTATCTTTTAAGGTATCCAAGAGCTGCTGCCCGTTCTCAACGGTAGTTACCTCAGAGGGAAGATCAGCCGCATCCAGGGCATCGATGAATAATTCCTGGTCGTCTTTATCATCTTCGGCCAATATAATCTTTACCGGCTCCTTTTCTTCTGATTCATTAGTGGTTAGGGCTGGATTTTCAGAACTTATCATCTTGAAGGGGGTTTAGAATTGTCAAAAGTACTATATAAAAACGTAATAAAATTTGCTACAAATCAATAATCTTACAATTAGTACCAAATTCAGCAGTTACCCCCCCCCGTTATAACTTAGAAAGGATTTTCGAACCATAAAAAGCCTGCGAAGATAGATTCTCAAGCTTTTGCTTTTTTAAGACCCTGGCAGTGCAGAATTCGAACCTTTATTGGAAAATTTCCAAATTTTTCCTTTAGAGCGGGCACAATTGGCAATTGAAACCACTTCGGGCTCTTTAATCTAAATTAAAGTCAAAATATATCCGACTAATGAACCTCCAAAAACGATAAAAGCACTATTAATTTTCTTGTAATTAAATAGTATGACAATACTCAATAGAGCAATTAAAATAGTTCGCCAATCTGTAATAGTCTCCTTTCCCATTTCTAAGCAAATACAAATTATAATTGCTATTGAGGAAACATTTACAGCGTCTAAAAATGTAGAAAACAATTTAGAATTCCGCATTTTTTTACCAGTGGATTTAATACTGCAACAAAATAAATGATGGTAAAAAAACAGCAATTGTTGAAATGATTGCTCCTGAAAATCCATTGATCTGATAACCAATAAAAGTTACCGATGAAAAAACAGGACCTGGTGTAAATTGTCCCACTGCGATTGCATCAATTAACTGTGTCCTTGACAAAAATCCTGCTGCAACTAATTCTGCATCAAGAAAAGCGAAAAGCACATAGCCGCTTCCATATAAAATGGCTCCAATTTTCAAGAAAATCAAGAATAAATTTAAGTTTGCCTCTGAAGTGAAATTACTATTTGAAACTTGAGAAAGTGTAAGCGGAATAAACGGTTCTGTCTCATCTATCAAAATCAAATATAAGAATTTAGGTGATTAAAAGTTAGCCAGCCAATTTACAGAATGATTTAAACATAGTTATCCCTGGTCTAACCATCTGATTCTTTCTTAGCATATGCACAACTTCAATTCCGCTCAATGTTCGTCTGGCCGATTCAAAACTTTTAAAACCTAATCCGTTTTGTATGCGCCACTTGATAAAACGATGATCTTGTTCTACAATATTGTTGAGATATTTACACTGCCGGATTTTAATCTTTGAGAACGAACGCTTGTTATAGACCTTGATAGCGGCAATACTAGAACCACTTTTATCAATGTTTATTACACTTGGCCGGCAATTATTACCAATTGCTTTAATTAGAAATGACTTAGCACTCATTCTCTGTCTTTTTCTGGTCAAAAGAAAGTCAACCGTATTACCTAATTTATCCACTGCCCTGTACAAATAACACCAAATACCTTTTACTTTTATATAAGTTTCATCCAATCTCCAGCTTGCCCCCACTCTACCTTTTCTGTTCTTCATCTCTGCTTCAATGAAAGGCGTAAATTTATAAACCCACCGTTGGATCGTGGCATGATCCACAAGCACTCCTCTAATTTTCATTATTTCCTCAACATCTCGATAGCTAAGGGTAAATCTTAATTTAAAATACACTGCCTGAAGGATTACATATTTTGGATAAGAATGACCTTTAGTATTCATTTTTTATTAGTTTTGAAAAACCAAAGATAACTTAGTAATAGATGCGACAGAACCCCTATTAAGGTTAAATAAGCTATCAACCTGTTGGGCGTTGGGAGTAATTCAAAAAAAATAATTTAACACATAGAAACATAGGTTTTGGATGTTTAAGATTTGAATTATGTCAAAGAACTATTATCAAAATCTTGTCTTCCAATAATGGTAATAATATCTATCCTTTTATGCCCATTGATTTGATAGTAAATAGTATCAACACCACATACACAAAACCGATATCCTTTCTTTATGTGATCCGCTGATGGAAATAAAAAAGGATTTGCCTGTATTCTATCAAAACAATCATAAAACATATTAAAATAGTTGTCCGCTTGATTAACGCCAAACTTACCAACCCCATAATAATAAATTCTTCTTAAATCTTCTTTGGCTTCGCTACTTAAATAATAGCTATACATTATGCAGATCTTTCTTGAATTCTGCTAACATTTCCTCTTTAGTTTGTTTTTTCACAAAGCCGCTTTTTTCTCCCTTATCTATTTTAGTCCTCACAAATTCATAATATTGCTCTTGCGAACGTGCCTGCTTAATCAAATAGTTAATAGCTTCACTTTTACTACTGAATTCTTCTGTGCTAACCTGATTTTTCAACCACTCTTCATTCGGTGCAGTTAAGGATATACTTTGTCGTGTCATAACAATAATTTTAATTGGTGTAAATTTACACCAAATTTTTAAAGTAAAATTATATTTTTGAAATTTTTCCTGAAACTGAAATTTTTACTTTTATTGGATTGTGAGTTAACCAACCTCCTATTCCTTCTCCATAACCTGTGATTCTTCTGTAAAATGGCAAATAAGGGGCAAATGTTTTCAAAAATTGGATTATCACTCCAAAGCTATAGACGATTAAGATAAAACTTTAGAAGTCAATCATTTATACCTATGTCACTATTATAGCAGGGCCGTTTCTAAAAAAGCCATTTTTGATATTCGCGGACAAATAGAAGATCTTCATAACGCTATTTATTATTACAAAAAGACAGCATTGAAGAAAATAGTTTATTTAAAACCTTAAAAATGATCTACTTACAACTAAAACCTATATTGAAAGTCTAAAGGAAAATATCAATGAATTATAAAATGGTTCGTATCTTGAAATAAAAGATTCACTACACCCATCAAAAAAGTAAAACCAAAACGAACTAACGTTTATAAGTAATTTTAAAAAGAGCAAGTAACGCCCTAAGTGGGAATTTTTTTATTTTCTATATTTAACTTTCTGATATTTTTATGCAGAATACTGCGAGTTGCTCTTTTTTTACTTTCATAATCTCTGGTACATCTTTGCAGTTCAGCAAGTAGTAACTTAAAATTGTTATACAATACGGTAAGTTCTGCCATATCAGTTCGTATTTTGGCATCTTCTTCACATTCTGTTTTAACAGTAATTAGTGACATATTTTCGTATTTCTGAAAAATATCTAACAAATTTAAATGTTCTCTCTTATCAATTCCCTGCATAATAAGTTTCTCAAATATTTTATAAAAATCAGCATTAAGGAGTAAAGGGTAATAAAGGATCTACATCTGTATAAATTGTAGAAAGAGGCAATGAGCGCAATGTGGCCGTCTTCATTTTACTTGTATTTCCGGATATGGCATTTAATGCCTGTTTTAACAAAACTTCTGAAGTACTCCCTAAGGGAAAAACTTCTGGCTCTTGCAATTCATTTGCGGCCATTACCGGATTTATTCCTTTGGAGTAATTACCTTCATGTCTGGCATTAAACAATTTATAGATTGACAGATACAATACCCAACCTCTTTTTCCCGAAATTCGATCATCTTCTATAGGAAAACCCGCAACGTCTTTACCAAAGGTTTTCTCGCCTATTGTAATTACATCCATATAAGGCTTTAAGTTGTTGATAATAAGCTCAGATGCTGATGCTGTTCGGTTTCCACAAAGTACATATATTCTGTTAATAAAGGGATGTGCATTGCGCAATGCCTCAAAACTTACTTTAGACTCATTGCTTTGTAAGGCTTGTAAAAAAGACTGATCCACATTGCCTCCGTTGGCATTTCCTTCAAATTTTATAAACAAATTATTGGACTGAATATTTGGCGCCACAATAATACTTAATGCTGTTGCAGATGAGATATCTCCCCCTCCGTTATATCTTAAATCCAAAACAAGTTCTCTTATCGATTTACTTTTTAATTCCTGTAATATTTGTAAAAACAATTGGGCCTGACCCACATCAAAATGCGGAATTTCGATATATCCTATTTTAGTGCTTTTTTCCTCGATTACTTTGTAATTTATGGGTTGTCCAAAAGTATATCCCTGCAATAAGGAAATTTCTTTTGAATCGGAAAAACCTGATTGAGCTGAATAAGAAATAATTTCTAAATCTAAATTAGATGATGCTATTATACTCTTATAGAGATTATTATAATTAACAACATTCAATTCAGAACCATTAATTTTTGTGATTAATTGTCCTCTTGATAAGCCATTATTTTTGGCTGGAGAATCATATAACACATATAGAATAACGCCATAAAACTTGCCCTGAAATTCAATAAAAGACAGATCAAATCCGTATTTTGTTCTGATGCTCTGCGGTGCTGTTTGGGGTAATTCAGGATGAATGGCGTAGGAATAAATATCATCTTTTTGTAATAACCTGCTAAAATATTCTTTTGAGTTTAAAGATAAATCTCCCTTATCAGGCAGTGTCTCATTCCATTTATAATATTTTTTCATTTGCTTGTAGATCCAATCGTTTGTGTATTTATTGGAACCTTCTTCATAAACTTCAGGTTTATTATCCCCTTCACAGGAAGTTATTAAAAGGCTGTAAAAAAGAAAAAAAAAGATTCTGATAAGAGAAGAATATTTCATTTTAAATCTTTAAAATTAACGCGCAAAAACTCTTAAAACAATTCGATTAGAAATCAAAAAAGTCCACCAAATTCAAGGTTGCATCAATGCTTGAAAATTGACCATTATCCGCCTTTTTTTCATCCAGTACAATCAATCTTGATTTGTCTTGGGTCATTAACATAGTTACAAAAACTTGCTTTCCTGCTATGTAAGATTCTGTTGTACCCTGTTTTACCAATTCCATTTTAATAATGGGAGGCAAAGAAGCAGGAAATTCAACAAAACTGCTGTATTGCTCTTTTCCTATGTTTTTTGCTATACCTACTATCTGGCCGTCTAATTTTCGTATAATTCCGTCCAAATTTCCTTTATATCCAGAGTTGGAGTACTTATTTAATGTTGGAAAAATAAATTTGAATCCGGTATTTCCACCCTTTGTTAATACTCCGGGTTTTGTCGATAAGACGTTGTCAACCCATAAATCTTTTTTGTGATAAAACGAAATTGTATCAATGCTTTTACCTCCTGTTATGTGGTAGGAATGCAAAATTTCTTTGCTTCTTTTATTTGTAATCACAACATTTTTGGGCTGGTTTTCATAGATCACAAAATCATAATCTTTGACTATATTTTTAACAAATGCATTCTTATTTCCAATTTTTATTACTTTGCCATTAACAGCAATCTGAATAGAATCCGCCCGTGCATTATAACCTCTAATAACCAACTTACCGGGTTTTTGCTCTTGGTAATAAGGAACCAATTCATCATTTGCGCAAGACCCTAAAAAGAGAATTGCCATTAAAGAAAAAAGTGCTTTTACAATCTTATTTTTCATTTTATATATGTAATTAGCTACTGTTTTTTGCTCTTTGGCATAAACAATTACTGATTTATTTTTAGTTTTTGATAAATTTTATTTTTTTTGAAAAGGCGGCATTTGTTTTAGTTTAACTTAGGTGCTTTTTTCGAAATATTCTCTAAAAGCCCTTGGGCAGTGATCCATATTTTGTCAATTTCATAGCCAACAAAGTTTGTATTTTCATTTAAAAATGAAATATAAACTTTATCATTGCCTTTAAATTTTGAAATATCTAATGTATAATCCGCAAAATATGCAGCATCTAGCGTGGATCCCCTGGTCAACAATATTGTCCCTAAAAGAGTGGCTTCGGCCGGATCTGTTGATGTAGATCCATAAATTAAAATATTGTGATTTCCATCGTAAATAGAAGGCTGTGCTGTAATATTGAGTACAATTTTTCCGTCGTAATAAGTTAAATCTATTGGAGGCATGATGGCCCAATTTTGCTCTATTTGTTCAAGAGGTGCACCAGTACTAAGATCTATATTATAAGTCCCTAATATATTAACGGTTCCATTTATAATTGCTCCGGATTGATCAACCTGAATGTTTTTTCGGGCAGTCCAGTTGCTGTTATTTCCATCTTTATCGAGTAAAACCCAATCAGATACATCACCATCTTCAAAATTATCTTCCCATATTGTAAAACTACCTTGTACAGGTTCTTCAGGAGACTCAGGTTCAGGATCTACCACCACTGGAGCAGAAGAATTAATGGGATCATCATTTTGGCAAGAACTCACAATCAGAGCTATAATGGCAAATAAAAAAAAGTTTTTCATATTTTCTTTGTAAAAAGCATGGGCAGAATTTCTACCCATGCTGAATTAAATTTTTGTTAACCTAAAAGTATTAGAAGTTTGTAAACTTTGTCCAAGTGTTAGTCCAGTTCGCTTCTGTTTTGAAAGCTCCTGTAGCACCTGTAAAGTTTAATGCACCATTATTGAAGAATGGTTGTGAGAGTGCCCAACTTGTAGCTGGATTTACTGTTGAAGTTGTGTTACCAAGACCTAAACTTGTTGTTGCAGGCAATACTGGATTAACAAATCCGTGAATAGATAATGCTGACCAAGTAGATGCAGATGGCAATGAAGGAGACTCCCAGTTGATTCCTTTGTTATACCCTGTAACGGTAACGTTAGTCAAACTGATTTGTCCTAATCTACGAACGTGGATTGCATTTTCATATAAATTAGCAACAGTAGGAGAGCTAACACCTATGATAGACAATTGAGAAATAACAGGACGAGTAATTAAAGCTGTTGCAGTACCTGTCGCGTTGTTATCTAATTCGATACCGTTAGAATCCGGGCTTCCACCACTTAAACTGTGAGTAGAATTACTATCAGCAATTGCAATAGCTTTTGTAATTGTTCCTGTATAACCAAAATCGAAATCAAAATTGTCATCATCCGGAGCAAAAGAAACTAAATGCGAAGCATTTACTGTTCCTCCAAAAAACTCAAATGAGTCATCTCTTCCGTATGATACCTGAACGTGGTCAACAACTGTACCTGAACCAACACCACCAAAAGTTAATCCGTTGATTTCTACATCAGGTGAAGTAACCAAAATACGTCCTGCAAATTCGATACGAACATAATTTAAAGCTCCACCATTATGAGCATTGTTAGCTCCTCCGTAATAAAAATCAGAAACATTAGGCTGATCTCCCAATCCTTCGATAATGTTAGTAATTGATCCGTTATTTACCTGAGCATCACCCAAAATAACTACACCTCCAAAATCTCCTGGAGTAGCTGTTGTAGCAGCACCATCTAATAAATTGTAACTTGTAAAAATAACCGGTGCAGTTGCAGTTCCCTGGGCATTAATTTTACCAGTTTTAGTAATTACAAGAACTCCTGTCGCAACTCCCGCTGCTAAAGGTTTAGCTTTAATAAATGTACCTGCCTGAATGGTTAATGTAGCACCAGATTTTACACGTACAACTCCATTAATTTCCCAAACTCTGTCGCTGGTCCAAGTTGTGTTTGTTGTAATATCACCACTTACAGTTTGTACTGCTGCAGGATATCCTGTGTAGTCAGCACCAGAGGCTTTCATAGAAAAAGAAGAATCAGCAGATGAATCATCATTTTGGCAAGAGCTCACAGCCAGAGCAATCATTGCACATAGAAAAATTTTTTTCATAATAATTTAATTAATGCTATATTTGCTGCTATTACAAACTAGGCCTTTGGAGAGAGCAGCAAAATATCTTTCCTTAGGTCTTTCTCTTTTTGGTAAAGATCTTTTCTATAAACCATCCCGCTTTACCATCGGGGTTTACACCTGCAATTCCATCTTTTACTCACAGGTTTTTTTTAACGCAGTAAAAGGTTCGCTTTCCATTCTTTTTAAAATTCTTATCTAAAAAAAGAATATCTCATTTGTTCATAATTTTAAAAGAACATCTTAAAGTATTTTTTTACATTTTTGTTTAATGCACTAAACAAAAAAAGAAATCTAATACTTAGAACTACTTACATTAGATTTTGAAAAATCAAAATATCATGTCTAATTTTATTGTTAATGGTTTCTTAATATTACATAGTAGATAATCAACCGTATGTTTTAAAAAGTTTATTAAAAACGTATTTTCCTTCATTTTTATTAACTTAAAAAGACTAGAAATTTATAAACTTAGTCCAGTTATTTGTCCAGTCAGCCTCTGTTTTAAATGCTCCTGTGGCTCCGATAAGATTTAATGCTCCATCGTTAAAAAAAGGCTGTGTTATTCCCCATTTTGTTGCGGGGGCTACAGTTGAAATACTACTGCCTATACCTAAACTTGTACCAACTGGAAAAACTGCATTAATATATCCGTGAATTGATAATGCTGACCAAGCAGAAGAAGATGGTAATGAAGGAGACTCCCAGTTGATTCCTTTGTTATATCCGGTAACAGTAACGTTAGTAAGTTTGATTTGTCCTAATCTACGAACGTGGATTGCATTTTCGTATAAATTAGCAACTGTAGCAGAGCTAACTCCTATGATAGACATTTGAGAAATAACGGGACGCGTGATGATTAATGTACTAGTTCCTGTACCGTTATTATCTATTTCAATACCATTAGAGTCTGGAGTTGCTCCGCTAAAACTATGAATAGAATTACTATCAGCAATTGCAATAGCTTTTGTAATTGTTCCGGTATAACCTACATTAAAATCAAAATTGTCATCGTCTGGTGCAAAAGAAACTAAGTGACTTGCATTTACTTTACCTCCTATAAACTCAAATGAATCCTCTCCACTATAAGATACCTGAATGTGATCTATAGATGTTCCACTACCCACTCCCGCAAATGTTAAACCATTTAACTCAGTCCAATATGCACCATCAAATGAGGAAACTCCTGCAAATTCAATACGTACATAATTTAAAGATCCGGCATTATGTGTATTATTTGTTCCTCCAAAATAAAAATCAGACAGATTAGGCTGGTCTTCTAATCCTTTAACAACATTTGTAAACTGACTATTGTTTACTTCAGCATCTCCTAAAAGTACTACACCTCCAAAATCTCCTGGAGTAGCTGTTGTAGCAGCACCATCTAATAAATTGTAACTTGTAAAAATAACCGGTGCAGTTGCAGTTCCCTGAGCATCAATTTTACCTGTTTTACTAATTACAAGTACTCCCGTGGCAAATCCAGCAGCTAACGGTTTTGCTTTAATAAATGTACCCGCCTGAATGGTTAAAGTTGCTCCTGCCTTTACAAGCACCACACCATCAATTTCCCAAACCCTGTCATTTGTCCAGGTCGTATTTGTTGTAATGTATCCGCTTACTGTTTGTACTGCGGCTGGGTATCCTGAATAATCCGCACCAGAAGCTTTCATAGAAAAAGAAGAATCTGCAGATGAAGCATCTTCATTTTGGCAAGAACCCATAAACAAGGCTACTATTGCGAACATTAAAATTTTTTTCATAATCATACTATTTTAATTATTGCTAAAATTGCTGCCATTACACAATACCTTCAGAAAGAGCAGCAAATCTCTTTCCTTAGATTTTAATTCTTCTTATTATAAATGCTGTATACTTATTAAAGCTTCTATTTAAAATGAATAATTAAGCGATAAACTAAAAGTCCTGCCATTTTTAGCTTTAAATATTTCCTGATCAAGGTCTTCATCGTATTTATCAGTAGCATGAGCTCCAAGGCTATATCTCTCTCTTGGGTTAGATCCTGTAGGAACGTCCTCAATTTTACTGTAACTATTGGCGTTGTTATAGGTTTCTATACCTACATCAAACATATTTTTCAGGCTGCATTTTACTTCCAGATTTTTTTCTTTAAAAAATTTATAACTTACCTGGGCATCTGTTATTGCGTAAGGTTTACGAATTTCCTCAGCACCATAATCAAACCCTACAAGTATGTATTGATCACCAATGCCAGTGTTTCTAAGACTAAAGCCCAAGCGATCCCCCACGTAGTCAAGACCAAAATTATAGCTGTAGGGCGATTGCCCATACAAAGGTCTATTGGCCTGATAAAGCCCACCTGTTGCGTCTATACGTTCATATGATATTACTTTTGTAGAATTTACAGTAGCGTTTCCGTAAATAAAAAGATCTTTTAGAGTTTCTCCTTCTCCTAAAAAAGAAAGACTTTTATAAAATTCTAATTCAAAACCCCAAAGTTTAGCATTATAGGAATTTATATTGTAGACATTCATCTCATTAGATGTATTTAGAGCACCAACACTTTCAATAGGATCGTCTATATTTTTATGATAGACACCAAAGGACAAAATTTCGCCACCCGATGGAAACCATTCCATTTTAAAATCATAATTGTTGGCTACACTCGAAACGATTCCACCTGTATAATTATATATAAAATAAGAACGAATGGGGTCAAAATATGGAATATTCAAGCGTTCTGCAAATTGAGGACGTAAAACCGATTTGTTATACCCTAAACGTATATTCATTTTGTTGGTAGGACTAATGATTAAACTCGCTGAGGGTAGAAATTGCCATAGCTTATCATCTTTTTGTTCCTGATTAAAATTACCCGCATCTATAGATTGACTCTCAATTTGTGTGTAGAGATAACTTTCTGCTCTTACTCCCCAAATCAATCTTAGAAAACGTCCCATTTTATTGTCCAGCATTAAAAATGGCGAATGCACTTTTATATCTCCAACATACTGCTTGCCATATTTAAAACCTCCAAACCAGCCATAACCCCCATAGTAGTAATTTGATCCGTCTAAAAATTTTGATAATGGTTCGTAAATAAATTCCCGGTCAGATGCCCGACCAAAGGTTTCTAATTTGACTGATACCTGCTCGTTGGTTGCTTTTTTATAGGTGCCGAAATAACCGGCTTTGATATCGTTTGTAAAAGTATCACCAAAATTAAAGGAGTATTTAAAATTAATGGCTGCATTATAATCAATCTCATCATTTTTAAAATTACTTCTTTTAATATTCTGACCCTGATTATAAACATCATAATAAACTAGTTCATCGTCTCCAACTTTTCTTCTATTAACATTTAGAAATGTTGCGTCTTTGGTATCTTTTGTAACATTTCCATAAGCGCCATACCAATTGATTTCAAGTTTTTCAAATTGATGATTTCCTTCTATTTTATTTTGAATAAAAGTCGTGTAAACAGGATAATTAGTCTCAGCTGTTCTGGCTAGTAAACTCCCATTTAATATATCAACAGTCGCATCTCCATTATCCCAGCCTGTAATTTGCGTCAATTGATTGTTATAGATATGCATGACTGTATTGCGGCTGGTAATTTTATGGTTACCAAGCTGAATTGCGGCATTAAACATCCCCCCTAAAGTTGAATTATAATTATAATTGGCTCCAGAATTATTAAATCCATATTTTGCAAAAGTGGAATATGGCGCTGTTTCGTTTTCAGCTGAAAACTCCGAATTACTTTTATATTTACCTCTCTGAGTGTGCTCTATATCTAATTTTTCTTGTGTATTTTTAAAAATTAATGATCCTACAAATCCCCATTTGTTATTGTCTCTTAATTTATAGGCCCGCCCTATACCAAATTGAAGGGTGGTTCCCGGCGCACCATAGGTTGTATAAGTGGTAAAATTGTCCTGGGTAAATTGCTTTGACTCCCCAATAGAAATATTTGGGTCTGCCGCATCACTTTTGACATTTTGCGCTGTAAGATTATCAGCACTGGGAAAATCACGTCTTCCATCATCAAAACCAAGATAATCATAATCACCTTGCTGCTTTGTAAGGCGCTCTTTAAATGCGCTTCTGCTATTATAAGAAGTACTTATAGAGAAATTGGTGAAATTTTCTTTTGGAATGTCTTTGGTTTTAACCTCTACATATCCCCCGGCAAAATTGGCGTACATATCCGGAGTTGCAGATTTGCTCACTACAATACTCTCTACAATGGAAGTAGGAATAATATCAAAAGAAAAATTTTGCTGATAAGCGTCCGTACTTGGCAAAGCAATTGCGTCCATAACAGCCTGATTCCATCTTTCTCCCATAGAACGTACCACAACATATTTATCGCCAACTGTAGTTACTCCTGTAATACGCTTTAAAGAACTCGCCACATCCCTGTCCGGGGTTCTGGCAATTTGCTCTGAGGAGATTCCATCGGAAAATTGTGCTGCCTTTTTTTGCTGTAATAGCATTCCCTCAACGGAGGCGGTTGCTTTTTTATAATCCTGAATAATGATTACTTCATTGAGCGATTGCGCATCTTCTTTTAAAGAAACTACAAGGGGAGTTTCGCCGCCTTCCAGCACTTTAACACCCGTAATTTTTTGGGTTTGAAAAGAAATAGCGCTAATCTCAATGGTGTATTCCCCTGGTTCTAACTCTAAAACATAATTGCCATCAATGTCTGATTGTGCGCCCATGGCTAGTTCTGTCACTTTTATGTTTACCCCGGGTAAGGAAAGCCCATTGACATCTACAACTTTACCTGTAATTTTTCCCTTCCTTTTTTTTTTCTCGCCCTCTTTACTATTTACGGCTATATTATTTTCATTTCGTCTGAAATTTAAATTGGTCAGATTTTGTAAATCCCTTAAAATTTCATCTATTGAAACATTATCTTTTTTTAAAGTAATTAAAGGTAGGGTCAGATCTAAATCTTTTTGATAAACAAATTGATAAGGCGTGCGGGATTTTAAATTATCAATAACTTTTTGAGGTGGAGCATTTTTAAAATCCACCGACACTGTTCCGCTTTGTGCATAAATTGTATTTGTTCTGAGGAAGACCCCGAGAAATAAAATCCATAAGGCAATGGCAAATCGCCTGGAAAATTCATTGTTCATAATTGATAATTGTTAGTTTATAGAATTAATTTTAATATGATATTTTGGGTTAATATTTTTTAGCAGCATCCACAGGCCTGCTAACAACTGGCATTAAATCATTTTTTTTAAAGATTTAATGCAGTGGCAATTCATTACATCAAAATGTTTTGATCGTATTATCTACTAATGAGATAGGTATTGTTTCCCGTAGATTGGATTCTGATTTCCAGAGCAAAAGCAATACTTTGAAGCATTTGGTAAAAACCTTGCCTGGTATCAAGAGTTCCCTGTATCTTGAGATTTTTTAAATCGTTATCCAAATAGGTCATCGAGAATTGATGATCTGCTTTTAATTTCTCAAGAACCTCCTCTAAGGTTAATCCATCAACATAGATTAAAACTTTTTTCCATTCAGGTTCTAATACAAGGGATTTTTCTTTATTTAATATAGAAGTTGCTACTTCATAAATTGCTTTATCTCCTCTTTGCAGTAATACTGTATTTTGCGCGCTTTCAACTCTTACCCTACCGGTTCTCACGTTTACCTCAGGCTTATTATTATCGTAAGCTTTAACAGTAAAAGAAGTTCCCAAAACAGTCGTTTTTATAGCCCCCGAGCTAATCACAAAGGGATGTGAAACATCACGCTTTACTTCAAAGAAAGCTTCTCCCTTTAGGGTAACGGTTCTTTCTTTTCCAGAAAAACTTTTAGGATATTCAATCTCAGAATTTTCGTTTAACCAAACTCTGGTTCCATCGGGTAAATTTAAAAGTCGGATATCTTGATTAAATGTTACAGTTGAAGTAATTTCGGGTTTAGCAACACCAGACTGAATAAAAGCATGATAGCAACTTATAGAAAGAATAATCACAGCGCTTGCCGCAGCGCTCCAGTTATAAAAGTTTTTATACCTATCAATTGTTGTTTTGCGTATCGTATTCCACATACGGGTTGTACTTTCATTTGGCAGCATACCTCTATTGGGTATCGCATCCCACTCTTCTTTTAATTTTCTGGATTTCATTAAATAGCATTTAGTATTTGGAAAATTATACACGAATCTGCTGGATTCAACTATATTAGATTTCCAATGATTTAAATATCACGGGTACTTATCACTATTAATGTTTTCTTAATCTAAAAGACCAATTGCTTAACTTTGATCTGAGTGAAAAAAAAAGAAATATTGGTGGTTTTCAGAAAGAATTAGCCCAATACCATTAATTTAAAAGTAAAAAGCAGAGTTGTTTTTTTAAGATATAAATTCAGCCTGACTTACAAAGAACAAAGCAAACCAATAAAGCTCATGATTTTGTACCGAGTTCTTTTTAAGAAACTGTAAGGTTTTAGAAATTTGGTTGGCCACAGCACTTGGTGACATATCCATCTCTGCAGCTATCTCTTTGTAACTGCGGTCTTCAAACTTATGGAGATTGAAAATTTTTCTTCTCTTTGCAGGTATTTTATTGAGCAGGTATTCTATTTTCTCCAATTTAACGCTTATATCCTCATCTACTTCCTGGACATAATCCAGCTCCTTTATCAACTGGTCGTTTTCTACCGAAAAAATTCTGTTTTGCTTTTTATACCACTTTGAGATTTCCTGCTTTGAACTTTTAAACAATATCGCTTCGAGTTCTACATTTGGATCTAATTTTGCTCTGTATTTCCAAAGATGAATAAATACATTTTGAGTCACATCTTCTGAATCTGCCAGTTGCGCTGTATATTTTTTTACAAAACAAAATACTTTAAAATGATACATATCGTAGATTTCCTTAAAACAAGAATCATCTCCGGCACGTAACCTTATTACCAAATTAGAGCTCATATTGTAGTTTTAAATTGTTAAAGAAGACCCTTACAAAAGTATAATAAACCTGTAGTGATATTTTTTGCTATTGGGTCATTTAATAATTTATTAATATTGCAATATGTTTTTTTGATTTAAGCTCTTTACATATATCCCCGAGCATCGGTTTTGGTTAATTTTAAAAAAGTAAAGCTAGATAAAATAATGAAAATGAACAGTATAACAAACGTATATTGAAATACAATAAACCCTGCCTCCTATCAAATGATTTTTATAAATTTGATTCAACCACTGCATTAATGTGTTTTAAAAAAAAGATGTTATTACGGTTTAATAAAATTCTTCATTCTTTTTAAAAAAAAGGATAAGTTTGTTTGTTTTGTTTCGTATTATTTTGTTCAGATTTGTATCTTAATTGTACCTCTATATCTGTAAACCTCAGTAAATACTGGAATGCTAATTTCTGTATTGTAATTTAGAAATTTATGTTATAAATTTATTATATAGAGAAAAATATTTAAATTTTAGCTTTTAAATGGATAACGTTTCTAAAGAAATAAGAAGCAAATAATGCGAGCTATTAAAAGTAAAGATACAAAGGAAGAAATTCTTTTGTCTAAAGCTTTATGGAAGAAGGGGCATCGATATAGAAAAAATAATAAGAAAGTTTTCGGTACTCCTGATTTAACATTCAAAAAAAATAAAATAGCAATATTTGTTGATGGCGAATTCTTCCATGGGTTCAATTGGGAAGAAAAGCAACATCAAATTAATTCAAATCGTGAGTTTTGGATTTCTAAAATTGAACGCAATATAGAAAGGGATAAAATAGTCAATAAATTTCTTATTGAAAACGGTTGGAAAGTAATTAGATTTTGGATCACTTTTGTAAAAAAAAATTTGCAAGATTGCGTTCTAATAATTGAAAAGGAAATAGAAAATTCAAAAAAATGAAATGGCTAAAAATAATTATTTTATAATATTAATTGTCGAGATTGATATATTGAAGTCTAAGAACAATGAAAATTTTGAAAGATAATCGATACTGAAATTAAACTTACCATTTTCAATTTTAGAAATAGTGGTTCTGCTTACTTTCATAATATCGGCTAATTGCCCTTGACTATAACCTTTTTCTTCACGAATATTCCTGATCTCCTCACCAATTCTTATTCGACTATCATGAAGATAATTCTCCACATTCTCACTTGTTACTTCTTTAGCATTTTTACTAATCATTATTATGCTTCTGTAATTTGTCTTAAGATTATCTCAATTGCTTCTTCTTTACTTACTATGTTGCCAAATTCTCGCAAAGAATCTTCATCTCTGTAGACACCATTACGGTCATTCCAGCAAAGCCAATCCACCAAATTTAATCGAGACCAAGAATTTAATTCAGCTTCTAAAACATCTCCTCTTAATTCCATAAGCTTATAATATGGATGATTCAACTTTTTTTCTTCATTTATAATTATGCTCATAATGATAGTTTAATTAATTTAAAAAATTATTCCTGATCAATAAATAACATTCCCAGATGTTCAATACCATCATTATCAACAACAGTCACGAAAACATTTGTTTCTACACCTTTTACTGTAACAGATAAATTTAATTCTGTTTTTTGTTCGCTGACTTTGATTACTCTTCCTCGAACTTGTGAATAGTCGGATTTATTTATAGTTACTTTATGACCTATCAGATCGTTATTGTCAACTTCAGCTATTTCTAAATCTGTCAATCTTACCGTATTCACTGGAGCAAAATTCAACCCAGTATTAAGTGCCTGAATTTTTGCTCTAGACCTTCCTTCATCTTCCAAAACTTCCAAAACCACATATAATTGGTTTGGGGTTTCATCTGGTAAAGGAGTATGAAATTTTACAATTTTTCCTTCCTGAATTCTTTTCATAATTGCCAATTTTGTTTTGTAATTTAGTTTAAAAGATTTAGTTCAAAGATAATAAAAGGGTTTTAAATGTGCAATATATTGAACATATTTTCTTTGCATTATAATTTAAAGATTTGAATCATTTAGTTAAACCTTTTTTATGATAATTCCCAACCATTAAAAAGTTCTTAAACATATAGAAAGTGGAGATTTATGATCCTTGCGACTCATAATCAATGTTGCAATTCTGAATTAAAATAGTTCCTTTTTGGAATTAATAAACCCCGATATTACCAAATAGCCATTCTGATTTCTTGTCTTACAGAGTATTAGAGTATTTTCTTAAATACATCATTTTTAAAATTATTTATAAATTATTTTTCTGTACATTTGGTATATTAATTTAGTTTCGCATTAGAAAATGAACCAAGATAATTTTTACTCTGTTGAAGATGCCGCTGAGGCAATGAATTTTTCTCCTCAATACGTTCGCAAATTATTACGTGATGATAAATTAGCAGGTATGCAGATTGGCAAAACTTGGGTTATTCCAATAGAAAATGTAGATTCGTTTGACAAAAGCGAACATCATATTCACAACACCGAAATTGACAGAAAGAGCAGTCTAAAAGTAAAAAATGGTGTACCAAAAGTACTTTCATTTTTTTCTGGCGCAATGGGACTAGATCTAGGGCTAGAAAAGGCGGGATTTCAAACATTGTTGGCTTGTGAAATTGACAAGGCTAGCAGAAAAACCATTATTGCGAATAATCCTAAAATTGGACTTATAGGAGATATCAGAAATTATACTGCAGACCAAGTTTTAAATTTCTCGGGGCTTACTAAAAATGACTCTATCGAACTTATGGCAGGTGGGCCTCCTTGTCAAGCATTTAGCACCGCGGGAAATCGAAAAGGTTTTGAGGACGAACGTGGTAACGTATTTTTGAAATATCTAACTCTTATTGAAGAGTTAAAACCACGATTTATAGTTTTAGAAAATGTTCGCGGAATTCTTTCTACAAAATTTTCTATTAATTCTGAGGATGAGATTGCAGAATCATTTTCTTCAGAATTAAAAAATACTCCAGGCTCGGCACTTTATTATATTACGAAAAGACTAGAGCGTGCCGGTTATACAATTAATTTTAATTTATATAATTCGGCAAATTTTGGGGCGCCACAAATTCGTGAGCGTGTGATTATCATTGGCTCCCTGGAAGGCGTAACGGTACCTTTTCTCAATCCGACGCATAGCGAAACAGGTGAGTTTGGTTTAAAAAAATGGAAAACCTTTAAGCAAGCTTCCGTAAATCTTGAAAATAAATGTGACTTTGTAAAATTTCCTGAGAAAAGGTTGAAATTTTACCGTCTACTTAAAGCTGGTCAAAATTGGAAAGATTTATCTATAGACCTGCAAAAAGAAGCTTTAGGAAAGTCCTATTTTCTAGGAGGTGGAAAAACAGGCTTTTTTAGACGTATTTCATGGGATAGACCTGCACCAACTGTTGTTACACATCCTGCGATGCCCGCTACAGATCTAGCACACCCTGTTGAGGATAGACCATTATCTGTTCAGGAATATAAACGTATACAGGAATTTCCAGATTATTACAGTATTGAAGGATCAATCCTTGAAAAATATCGCCAAATTGGTAACGCTGTTCCAGTCAGCTTAGGAGAAGCAGTTGGTAAACTAATTTATTCTGCACTTAAGGGATCTATTATTCAACCAATAAACAATTACAAATATTCAAGATACAAGAATACGTCTAATGAACTTTGGTTAAAAGAATTCCTAAAACAAGTAAAAAATTCGGAAACGTCAGCCGTCACTTCACTGATTTCGGAGGAGTTAGCGAATTAAATTTTAATAATTTATCCCAATTTATAGAACCTTCATCGGTAACAAAATCGATTAGAAATTCTTTTTCCATCCTATTTTTTACCTTGCTGTAAGATTCTGAGAACTCCAAATTATTTTTTTCAGCTTGAAATCCAATAGGCTCTATTATATCGACATATAAATTGGGCTCTCCAGATATTAGCTCCCAAAACCTTTGTCCGCACATTTTGTAGTAACCTTTTGCTTTATATTCGCTGCTAGGATTGGATCGTCCATAGCAACATCCATTTACGCAAATTATTTCTTCTTTTCCACCAGAAGTCGCTGACCTCTTTTTTGCAGTATTGAATTGATCTACAAGTTTTTTATATTGGCTGTCATTTCCCCAGTTAGGCCCAGACTTAATCGCAACTAAATAACGTTTTCCATCTTTTAGGAAATCGAGATCAATTCCATCCACAACTGCTTTTTGTCCGCCGTAAACAGAATTATTAACAAACACAGCTAATCGCTCTAGCCAGTTTCCAAAAATACCTTCTTCACTGGATGATAAGAATGCAGATAAAATGCCATCGATAATTTCACTTGCAGTATTTACATTCTTAGCTTTAAATAGATAAGGATTTTTGGCTTTTAGCACATCAGAAAGTTTTATTGAATTAACTTTTGCTAAGCGCTTTTCATGAAAGTCCCCAATGTTTTGCTCAACGTATTTTGTAACATCAGCTAAGTTCAATTTATTCATTAATTTTAGTATTTTAAAATTACCATTTGTTTACAGATCGATTTTTTTTACTTAATAAAAAATCGCCAATTTATTAAAGCAACAGAATATATTATGTTTGGAATAGTAATATCGTTAGTACTGAAATTATTTAATCCGGCGTTAATATTACCTTGATAAAGGTAATTAATTAGTTTTTAATTAGACCTTTTATTTCATCAATGGACAAGGCTTCTTTTTTTCTATGAATTATTGCATGACAATTTGCACATACAGGAATTAAATCTTTGGTTGGATTTAAAGAGTACTCTTTTTTTATTTTATACAATGGAATTATGTGGTGGACATGAATAAAATCTTTTCCAAACTCACCATAAACTTTATAAAAATCAAAATTGCATATTTTACAAATTGTCCCATGATATTCTATACATAATCTTCTTGCTAGTGGATTTCTCTCGTATTTATTAACAACAACCTTCTTTATTGTTCCTTCATAAATTTCTGTCTCTTCATTAACTAAATCAAAAACAACATCGTTGATATTATTATTTCTTTCCTCCTGCTTCCAACAAATTTTCACAGGCTTATCTTGCAATACATTTTTGCAGACAATACTACCTTCAAAAGTAAAGGGAAGGGAATTATCAATTCGGGTAAAAAGGTAAATATTATTAACTCCTTGCCTTGAAATCATTTTTTTTATCAGAGGTTGATCTCTGTTTGAATTTGTTTTAGCCTCCCAAACAAAAAGTTCTCCATCCCAATAATTATTATAATCGCTTCCGGTCCTTCCAGGAACTCCTATATTTGAGAAAATAAATATATTATCATCGTATGATCTATAACCCGTATCCCAAGAACCTTTCTGTTGCTCCACAGGCACATCTAAAATTCTATAAATATCTTTCTTCGTGTATAAATAATTTATTTTGAACATTTGCATCAGGGCTATATTTTTATGAAATCGACAACAATTCTAACCGGATATGAAAAAGCATGATTAGCAATTCTTTGGGCATAGTTTGGGCGAATTGTTCCCAAATAATTTATCTCTTTAGATTTTCAAAAACTTCTTTGATCAAATAATTAATAATTTATTTATTGTCCTCAATCAATAATGTTTGATTCTCCAAAATTTTATACTGAACAGGTTTAATATAACGGGATTCAATTTGTTTTTTTGCAAGTCATCATCGACACTAATCTCAGACCACTATAATAATAATAATAATAATAATAATAATAATTTTACCATTTAAGTAACTTACAAAAACAGTATCACCAATTCTTAAAGCAATGTCTAATTTAATATTGTATCCTTCCTCAAAATAAGAATTACCTTTTTTACCATGAGGCCTCAAACAATCACACGAAGGTGTAATACAAATTAAATATTTATCTTCTCCAATTTTAAAGACATCTCCAAAATTTAATATTTTATACTTTTTGTCTGTTCAAAACTTAAAGCGGAAGTTAAAAACTATTTTTAGGCAAAAAGATAACTACCTACAACAGCCCTTACAAAATATTTGGCCATTTGGCTAAATTTAAAAATAGTTACAAATCAATTAATTTTTCATTTTTATCTCCGTAAATTTTTATTTCCTTTTTGAAATCATAAATATAATTTGCAATTATTTTTCTTTCACTTATTTTTTTTTGATTGACTAAATAATCACTTATTCTTTGATTGGAAATAAAATGAATTAAATTTAATAATTCTACGAAAGAGTAATTATTAACAATTCCTATCTCAATACTTTTTTTTATTACGTAATTAACCTCGGTTTTAATAGCTTGTTCAACAG
Organism: Flavobacterium sp. SLB02; assembly: GCF_009664855.1. Classification (GTDB taxonomy): domain Bacteria; phylum Bacteroidota; class Bacteroidia; order Flavobacteriales; family Flavobacteriaceae; genus Flavobacterium. The sequence continues at coordinate 1,197,703 of NZ_CP045928.1, read as the reverse complement.
TTGAAAGTGAAATACCTGTTTTGCTTTCTTCTCCTTTATCTTCCAGTTCTCCAACAGAAGTTGGTAAGTCACCAAATCCCAAAAAAACTTTTGCTCCGAACTCTATCGCTTTTCTACCAATTTGACCATTAGAATTACAAGATAGACAAATAACTTTTTTACCTTTAAAAATATTTACGTTTTCCTCAGTAATAAAATTATCTTCATAAAAGTATTTTTCAGGATTTTCCTCTTTGACGAGTTCATTTTCTAAAGTTCCATAATAATCACCTTTTGCGCCGTATAAGGAATTACTTTTTCCGTGGCCCATAAAAAGAATTAATCCATCTTCAGAAAAGTTATTAATTTCAGATAAACATTGTTTATGTGAAGCAATTTGAGGTTTTATATTAAAATATTGGCAATCTTCTATAAATTTATTTTGTAAATGACTTTTTATTCTATCTAAAAAAGTAGTTGACTTATCATATGGATGAACAATTAAAATTTTTTTGCTCATAATTAAATCTTTACAGTAAGATAGGCAATGACTTGCTGAATTATTTCTCTTTTAAATTCAACCCCAATTACGTCATCATTATCTAAGATGTCTGCCACTTCAGAATATGACATTCCATTAAATTTAGCGTTGACAAAATTTTGTTCAAAAATAAAATCAGGGTAGAGTCTTAATGCCTGTGTTACAATCAATTCTGTAGATTGAATATCATCTTTTAGAAATTTAATAATTATAGAATCACGGTCGTCTCTATCTAGATATTCATGAACGCTATATTTAATTAAGGATTTTATTTTTGCTAAACCATCTTGCTTAATTATCGCTCTATCAGGTTCATTCTTTATTTTAAGTATTCCTAAATTAGGTTCAATAATATTTTTAAGCACTTGATCCAATACTCCCGAATAAACCAATTTAGGTGTGCGCTTAAATAATCTCCTGTTATTGAAATTTCGCAAAAGTTCTACTCCATTAATTTCATCATCATCTAATTCATAATCAAATGCGATGATGTCAAATACTAAATTTTTATATCTTATTTTAACCTCTTTTTCGACTTTGTCAAGGTCGATTTTGCCTAACGAAAGAACTTGTGTATAAGCTGTATTTCCAACTTCAAATTGTTGGCAATCTAGTTCAATACCGTTATGTCTAGCATCCCTGACCAATTGCTCAATTTCTTCTGTTTGGTCTTCATTATCAATTATTAAACAAGTTCTTTTTATCATTTAATCTCTATTTCAAAACAAGCCCCTGTAAGCTTTAAATTATTACCTAAAAGTTTTATTGTTCCATTCATAGATTTTAAACCTTCCCTAACTGAATTCATTCCTATTCCAGAACCACCTTTTGTAGTTGTGATCCCTAGGTCAAATATTTTCTCCTTTGATTTTTCATCTTTAAGAAATTGTTCGGTAATACCAATACCATTATCGGAAAACAAAATCTTTAAAATTCCTTCCGAATTATTTGACATTTCTATTTCAATTAAATTAGCGCCTGCCTTTTCAGAATTAGATATCAAATCGTCCAAAACTACAGACATATCTAAAATACTAAATTTCTTAATAAGAACAGCTGCTAAGTTATTTATTTTAAATTCAAGCTCACTGCGAGGATATATGTCAGAATAAATTTCAATGTACTGTTCAATATATTTAACAACATCAGCAATCTGGGCATTACTGTCCGTTTTAAAGTTAGATCTAGTTATGATCTTACTTATTTTATTTGCTTTTTCAGATTGAAATTTAATTGCACCTAAAGATTTTAATAATGAATTCTTTGTATAATCATTATTTAAAATTTTATCATATAAATTATCTACACTACTACTTATTTTTTTTGAAGTAATTTTTATATTGTGTACTAAACCTTTAGCATCCTCTGTTAGAGTTCTAGAAGAAGTTCTTAGGTATGTGTTTTTTTCTTTTTCTAGTTCTAATTCTTCTTCAAGTTTTTTTGCTTTTTCTTCAAGTAGTTTAGCTTCTTCTTCAAGTTTTTTAGTTTGTTGTAACTTAGTTTGAAGTTCTAATTTTAGCTCTTCTTGTTCTTTCTTTAAATTTTGGATTTTATTCTCTTGAATTGGGAAGCTTTCAATTTCATTTTCTGAAATTTTAAGTTCATTCAAAAGTTGAGCTATTTGCTGTGAAGAGAGTGTCTTGTTATTTAATTGTCCAACAATGGAATCTATTTCAGCTTTAGCTTTTTGAGCCTGTTCTTCAGCTAATTCAGATACTAATTGTTTATTTATTGAAAGTGAAATAACTTCTTCACTTTTACTATTAATAATCTTGTCAATTACAGAAATTACTCGTTTATTTCGCGTTAAACTGTCTTCCCTGTACTCTTCTTTTGATTCATTCCAGTTTTTATCATCTAGAACTTTTTTTTCAATCGCAATATCTTTTAAGTTAGAGCTATCCCATTTTAATCCTTCTACAACAAATCTTTCTAATCTTCTAAAAGTTTTGAAGTAATATCCATATGGCGAATCATTTTTTGTTAATTGCTCATAATGTTTATTATTGTCAACTCCTGAACGATTAGATATAATAAAAAAGTCATCTTCATTTTCATTAAATTCGACTCCATTAACCTCAATCCTTCCAATTACTTCTCTTGTGCCTAGAAACCTATTATATCCTTGACCTTTTCTTAATTCCATACTTAACCAATCATTACCTTGGTCACCATATGGTGGAATTCGAAATCCATTAATAAATAAAAAAATTGAACCAAAATCTACAGACCTAATTCCTGTTTGTCTTTTAAAATATGCTTTAGAATAAGAGTTTAAATAATATATATTTATTTCTACATTCTTTAATAAGCTAAATGAATTATTTTCAACAAGAGTAAATATTTCTTTTCCCCTATCTCGTAATATTGTAGTTATTGATTTTCCATCATTAGAAATTTTTGAATTAATATATGTAGCTTTAAAATCAAGATTATTAAAAATTCTATTCTTTACGATGCCATTAATTTTTTCGCTTTCAGGTAATCCCAGCTCAATTTTTTTAAATTCATTTGCTTCAATTGAAATGTCAAAATTTTCAGCTTCAAAATTTTGATTAGGATTAATAAAACGTTCCAATTGACGTTTTAAAGATTGTATTTTATTTAAATCCCAAACTTCTCTTAAATTATTAATGAATAAAGTTGTTCCTTCAGTGAATTTTTCTAGTTGAGTTTCTTGCACATATTGTTCTATTGAAATCTCATTTAATTCAAAGTCTATATCTTGAATATTTTTTTCAATGTCGTCAATTTTTTCAAACTCTGTCCAATCTATTGAAAGTTTTAATAAGGGCTGATTAGTTTTTCGAGTATAGATAATCAATGTTTTACCAAGTCTATCACATGAAAATCTACCTACTCCCTTGTTACCAGCTAATTGTCTATTATACTCTTCTTTTTTTGTTTTTTTTTCAGAATATGCAATATTTAACCATTTGTTTATAAGATCATATTCAGACATACCAGATCCAGTATCTCTAATTATTATTTTAGAGCTATTAGATATTTTATACTCTCTTAAAGCTTGGTTAGAAATTATATCCCTGAATATTATTTTAGCATCATTTGATCCTGAATCAAAACAATTTTTCACAAGTTCCAATACTGCAACATTATCATCAGTAATTAAATCTTTTCCAATAATACTCTTTAATAGGACGTTTGTTCTAAATCTTACTTTTGCCATTAAATTATAGTATTTAAAACAATTCCTGCTTGTTCCCCAAACAAAGGTGGAATAGCATTTCCGATTTGTGAATATCGAGGAACTTCTTGAGTCCTTCTTTTGCCTCCTGTTGTATATTTGCCTTTAAATTCATACCAATCGTTGAACGACTGAATACGAGCATACTCACGTACTGTAAATATTCTTGGTTCACAATAATGTATATAATCGTCTGGCAAAGTAGTGATCGTAGGAGTTGGTGTACTTCCAGATAATGGTATTATAGTCCTTTTTTTAAGATTGAATCTTTCTTTTATCTCGTCTGATAAAGTTTTGTTTTTTACAGCATTTTCAAGAATATATTCAAATTTTTCAACTGTTGAAGGACTGTGTTTAGCAAATCTATGACTATCTGGTATCGATTCTGAATAATCTCCTTTTAATAATTTCTGATAATTTGATTGTGGTTTATTATATAAACCTGCCATAAATGAATTTGTATCTGGTGATATTGTTTCATTAGTTCTTAATAAATCAGAAATTGCATCTTCTAAGCTATTTGTTAAACCAATACCTTTATTTATTAGGAATTTTTCTCTTTCATTTCTAATTGAATCAAAAAAAGCCTCAGGTTTAGTTTTATTTGCAACATCTTTACGAATTCCTACTAATATAAAACGTGTCCTTTTTTGAGGAACTCCAAACTCTGAAAAGTCTATTAATCTACCTTCCACTTTGTACCCGAGATACTTTCCGTCATTAGGAGTATACTCTAAAGCACTTTTTACATACTCAGAATACACTTTTCCTTGAATTTTATTTTTGTCAAACTTTTGGGTGAATCCTTTTACATTTTCAAAAAAAATCACCTTTGGTTGAACTAAGCGTATAAAATTTATGTATGACTTTATTAATTTATTTCTAGAGTCGTTTTCAACTCTTTTACCAGCAGTTGAAAAGCCTTGACAAGGTGGTCCTCCAGCGACCAGATCTATTTGACCTCTTAAAGCCTTTAATTCATCAGGGTAATTTTTAATTATTTCATTAATGTCATGATTACTTTTAGGTAACCATTCTGGCCAACTAAAATGTTCCCTATTTTCAATTAAGTTGTAATTAAATGTTTCAAAAGCCTCTAGACTTTTTTCAACTGCGAATAAACCTTTCCATAATCCAGTATTGTAAAGTCCTAGTGAAAGTCCTCCACAACCTGCAAAAAGATCTATATATATTTTCTTTTGACTCATCTTAATTTTCAGCTTTATTAGTTGGGTATAACAAATCTCTAATATCTATCTTAAGTACATTTGCAATTTTCAGTAGATTTTCTAAAGATGGTTGACGAGCATTTGTACACCATTGAGAAATAGTGGACTCATCTTTACCTATTTTTTCTGCCAGCCATTTGTTTTTTCTTCTGTTTTCTGCAAGAGCAACTTTAATTCTATTGATTTCCACTATAGCCAATATATTTGCGTTTTACGCAAATATATTAACAAAAAATAAATGTTTAACCTTTTTGTAATATTTTTATTTCTGTAAAGGAATATCAATGCTGTAAATTTTCCTTTTAGTTAGAAAAATTATTTTTCATCAATAAAACATTTTTTCATAAAATATTCGTCCTTAAATAACATAAATTGATTTAAATGACAATCAAAATAACTCTATTAAAATCATTTATATTGCCATTTCCCTTTTTTCTATCTTCATTAATTATCTCTTGAATAAGTCGATAATAGTTAAATTACGTCTTATTTTCGGATTTACCTAAACTTCCCAAATACAAAACTATTTTTAAATAAGCCAATTGCACAAATTCTTTTAGCAAGTGTCCTGTGACGTTTATTTTTCGTTCATATTAATTAAAATCCAAGGAAATTTATCTGGATTTGGACAAGTTCCAATTAAATTTTCACATTGTTCAATATTTAAAAAATCTGTAAAATTTAAAATTGTCGCTTCTCTTTTACAAAAGCATTCTTGACAATCGTCATCTAATTCCATTCCGTGGTATTCTTTTTCGTGTTCTTCTATAAATCTATTTATCCACTCTATATTTGGAAAAACTAATTTAGCAAGTTCTGGAGTAACAGGTACTTTTTCCTTTTTTATTCTCCATTCACGTTCCCAAGTAAAGTCTAATTTTCCTTCCATATCAGGGTTATAACTTACATATCTCCAATTTATATGAATATTGAATTTTTGAATTTTCGCTTCTTCTTTTGTAGAATAAATTACTGGTCTTCCGCCATTTCTAAAAACGTCCTTTTTACAATACTGTAAACCAAATGGTGTATATCGTGAAAAGTATTTAGAATCTAATTGTCCGTTATTCGTTAAGCATCTTACAGGCGATTCAGTAAAACATACACAACGATGTCCGCCAATAATCATTCCGGCACTGCTTGTTAATTCTCTAGATTTAATTATTTTTTTTAAATTCTGATAAGCACTTTCGTAGTCCAATGACTTATCTTCTCCTTTGGTAAAGTGAATTAAGTTCTCGCAATGGTCAATTCTAATCATATTTTTTTTGTAATATCAAACAACTTGCTTATTCCTGCCCAAAATGGCTTACTAACATGCATTTTCTGCTTGCTTTATGACAATTATAAATTTTATACACTACTTTCAAATAAATGTAAGGTTTTCCATAATCGAGGTAAAAATGGAAAATTAGTTTTTTTATAAATATAAAGCCCCCGTATAAATACGTGTTTTTGTAATTTTATATTTGATACTATTTCTACCGGTAAAAGTTAAGGCTAATTTTAGTTCATTAAATTTGCTTTTGTGGCACAATCGTTGCACATCGCATTGTAGAATTCATACTTTTTTCACACAATAGTTAAGGCGAATTTTACAGATGTTTCAACATTTCCATTTTTGTGGCAGAATCATGGCACAAAATACTTTTCTAATCTAAATACCTACCGAAATAAGACTATAAGAAGTTTAGGTTCAAAACTTTTAGAACCCTCTAACCATTCTAGTTTGATCCAAAAGAAATAAGCTTTAAGAAATAAAATATAAATAACTTACTAAATGCTAATTTCACTTCCAGAAATTAATTTTGCATTATCATTTGATAAAAAATGCATATGAAGTACAAATGAGATACAAATTAATAGATTAATGTTGCTTGCAAAAAAAAAATCATATTTCTAATATAAAAAATTAAAAATCAACACTTATGAAATATTTACAAAATTATATGTGCAAGTATTAAATGAAATAATCAATAGTACACCTAGTAGATAACCCTTTATTTTACAAGTTTGCAAACTCTTATATACAAAGTGCCCAAAACATTGGTTTTAGATCATATTACTTCATTGGTAAAAATTCAAAAGTCTTTTAAAGAAAATCTAGAAAATATGAAATTATGAAAAATCACAAGCATCAAAGGCTTTATTCTATTTTCCATGACAACATTTACAAATTAATCTATGTGTAAATTTGAATATTTTTTATTATCATAAATTAAAGAATGACAAAAATTAATCATCGGCGTACATCAAATAAATGCTTAAAATTATCTTTATTTATGAATATCTATATTTTTTAAATCAAAATCAAAATTAAGAAGTTCTTTAGGATGGACATCAAGACCAGTTGCAATACTCACTATCGTTTCAAGGGTTGGATTTCCAGTACCAATTTCATATTTATGATAATTACTGGAATCAAACTTTGTTCTGCTGTCAACTCCACTGAGAGTTTTTATTTTTTCTTCTCTAATTTTTTTTAAGTTTTCGCCAAAGGCTTTCTTATATGCATTCAACAGTTCCTTCTTAGCCATATTACTTTAATTTGAAAGAACAATATTTGATTTTTATTAAAAATATTTATGGTGATATATCACCATAAATATTTTTTTTCATATATTTGTAACAATTCAATTGAAATTGAATTAATATATTTGCGATTCTTCACATAAAATATTTGAAGCATTCGCTTTGAACCTTGCATTAAAAAACTGGAAATTTTTGAGCGCGCAAGATGATAAGTGTACATGCTCACGTCATATAGTTTATATTGGCGTGGGCTCACTTACATGCGCGCGGGTCGTTCCAGTACCTTTAATGCTACGTAAGTCGAGAACAACCCACGCCTTTATATTAAAGGCAAAAACTCTTCTTAAATTCTTAGCGCTTTATTTCCTTATTTACATGGTTTCGCAATACAATAAAAGTTTAACCTTTTAATGCGTTTACTCATGTAGAAACAAACAACTTCTTTATGACTATTAAGACGTTTACTTAATGCATAAAAAATGGTCCTCTATCTCGTCGCCAAACTACATAGAGGACCGTAGCTAATAAAACTATCGTTAAACTAACCAATTCCAATATTATGAATAATTTTTCATTTTACAAGGATGGGAAAGCTTTTTATTGCCTGTTTTTTCTGGTTTTCTTCTTGTCTTTTCCCCCTGTATCCGCAAGTTCCATAGAACGGCGCAGCCATTCTTTTTTCCAACAGCATCAAGTTCAGGGCACTATCACAGATGGCACCAGTCCTTTGTCTGGAGTCACCATTGCTATTAAGAGCAAACTCAAATCCTCTACCATTTCGGATTTTACAGGCCAATATTCCCTTTTGGTCTCTGCTTCAGATACGCTCGTTGTTTCTTTTATGGGTTTTAAAACAGCCCTGGTTCCCGTGAATGGTCGAACAACAGTGAATGTAAAGCTTGGTTTTGATACCACTACCCTTCAGGAAGTCCGGGTGAATGCCGGATATTATTCCACCAAACAAAGCGAGCGTACAGGAAGCATCTCTTCCATCACTTCCAAGGATATTGAAATCCAGCCCGTAACCAATGTACTGGCTGCCATGCAAGGCAGAATGGCCGGGGTAAGTATCACCCAGACCACAGGGATTCCCGGAGGCAATTTTGAGATCAAAATCCGCGGACAGAACTCCCTGCGCGCCGAAGGCAATGCCCCACTGTATATTATAGACGGGGTGCCTTATGCTTCGGATCCTATTGGTAGCGCCCAGATTTCTACCCTATTTCCCTATGCCACCGGAGCCCTAAACCTTATCAATCCCGAGCAGATACAGAGTATTGAGGTTCTTAAAGATGCCGATGCTACTTCTATCTACGGCTCACGCGGGGCTAACGGGGTGGTACTGATCACCACCAAGAAAGGTAAAAGCGGTAAAACCAAATTCACCCTGAGCGCTTCGAGCGGCACCGGAAAGGTGACACAGTTTGTTAAAATGATGGATACAAATCAATACCTCTCTATGCGCCGGCGTGCCTTTGCCAATGACGGTATCTCTGATTATCCCGAGTCGGCCTATGACATTAACGGCACCTGGGACCAGAACCGCAATACCAACTGGCAGAAAGAACTCCTGGGCGGTACTTCTCTTTTTACCGATATGCAGGGCAGTGTCTCTGGGGGATCTGCCAATACCAATTTCTATTTAAGTGGTAACTACCACAGCGAGTCCACTGTTTTCCCGGGAGATTTTCTATACAAAAAAGGCGGAGGCCAGTTTAATATGAATCACCAGTCAGAGGATCAGAAATTCAAAATACAGTTTTCTGCCGGCTATACCCTGCAGGACAATGACCAACCCTCTTTTGATCTCACCATTGAAGCGCGCACTATTGCCCCTAACGCGCCAGAGCTTTACAATCCTGACGGCACTCTGAACTGGGCCAACAGCACCTGGCAGAATCCCCTTCGCAATCTCCCTGCCAAGTTCGAATCCAAAACCCATGATTTTCTGGCCAATACCGTGCTTTCCTATGAAGTACTTCCAGGCCTTTTACTTAAATCCAGCATGGGCTACACCAATCTGCGCCATAGCGAAACACGCCTGAACCCTTCCACTATTTATGATCCGGCATTCCATGTCGGAAGTTCGTCCTCCAGCCTTATTTTGGGCAATACCACTCGTAATTCCTGGATTATCGAGCCTCAGCTCAACTGGGAGAGCGCAATAGGGGATCACAAATTAGGACTATTGCTGGGTGGTACTTTCCAGCAGCAGTCCACCTCGCAGCTTGTGGAGTCCGGCACCGGGTTTAGTTCCAACAGCCTTATCTACAATTTAGCGGCAGCCTCCAGAATAAAGATACTCACCGATAATACCATACTGTACAAATACCAAGCTTTTTTTGGACGCCTGAATTACAATTGGAAAGAGCGCTACATCATAAATCTTACAGCAAGGCGTGATGGCTCAAGCCGTTTTGGCCCCGGGAACCAATTTGCCACTTTTGGCGCTATTGGCGCTGCATGGCTTTTTTCAAAAGAGTCCTTTCTTACTGAGTTCTCCTGGCTTTCCTTTGGTAAACTGCGAGGCAGCTATGGTACCACGGGAAGTGATCAGATTGGGGACTACCAGTTCCTGGATACCTATGCCACTTCGGGAGTATTATATGGCGGGAAAAGCGGACTAGCGCCCTCACGGCTTTATAATCCCAACTTTGCCTGGGAGACCAATAGAAAACTCGAGCTGGCCCTGGAGACAGGATTTTTGCAGGACAGGATCTTTTTTACAGCAGCCTGGTACCGTAACCGGTCCTCTAATCAACTCGTAGGTATCCCTATGCCCGGCACCACAGGTTTTTCTTCCCTGCAATCCAACCTTGAAGCAACGGTTCAAAACGCTGGGTGGGAATTTACCCTTCGCACTGTGAATCTCAGCAAAGGGGCCTTTGGGTGGACCTCGAGTGTTAACCTTAGTTTTTCGCGCAACAAACTCCTTCGTTTCCCGGGACTTGAAGGATCAACTTATAGTGAAAAATACCGCCTTAATGCCCCTTTGAATATCACCCTTTTATATGAATATACCGGTATCGATCCCAAAACGGGTCTGTATCAGTTCCGGGATATCAATAACGATGGGAAAATTTCTTTTCCCGATGACAAGCAAATCGTGGCTGACCTGAATCCACAATACTATGGAGGACTGCAAAATCAGCTTTCCTACAAGGGATGGAGCCTTGATTTTCTTTTTCAGTTTGTCAAACAAAAAAATGTTAATTATCCAGTGGGAGCTACAGGGGAGATGTATAACCAGCCAGAAGTAACTCAGCACGCCTGGCAGCAGCCCGGTGATCTTGGGCCATATCAGATCCAGACCGCCGGATACAACTTTGATGCGCTAAGCGCAGGGAGTCTCTACAGCGAGAGTACTGCCTCTATAAGTGATGCTTCCTTTATCCGGCTTAAGAACATTTCTCTCTGGTATGATCTTCCCTTAAAACAGACCAAGTGCAGGCTGATGATTCAGGGGCAGAACCTCTTGACCTTCACTGGCTATAAAAACGGAGATCCTGAATTTACAAGCTTTGGTTCGCTTCCTCCCCTTAGGGTAATGACCGCAGGGGTTCAATTCACTTTTTAATGCTACTATCATGAAAACAATACCATTTATATTTTTTCGCTTCCGGCCTACTAGTCTTGCCATTTTATGTGCAACTGCTACCTTTCTACTTGTATCTTGTGATTCCTTTGTGGAGGTTGATCTTCCAAAATCCCAGCTGACCAATAAAACGGTCTTTGAGGATTACCAGACTGCTGATGCTGCCCTTGCCGATCTTTATGCTAAAATCAGGGATGCAGGACTCCTGACAGGCAACAGTTCGGGGCTTTGCAACCAGCTGGGTAATTACACCGATGAACTTACCTATTTTGGAAGTGCTACCGATCCGACCCTTAATTTTTACAACAACTCATTATTAGCGACCAATACAGCCATAGCACAGCTTTGGAATTTTACCTACAATCAGATTTATGCAGCAAATGCTATACTGGAAGGCAGCAGGAATTCTTCATGGCTCTCTACAGCCGAAAAAAAGCAACTCGCGGGGGAAGCGCTTTTTATTCGGGCATTGCTGCATTTTTATCTGGTAAATCTCTTTGGTGAAGTGCCTTATGTGACCACCACCGATTACAAAACTAACAGCTCCATCGGCAAGCTTTCTGTGGAGGATATTTACAGACTGGTAGAGACTGACTTGAGCGATGCGGCGCTATTATTGCCCCCTACGTCTTTAAACGATACCCGGGTACGGGTGCAGAGAACTGCTGTTTTTGCCTTGCAGGCAAGGGTATACCTTTATGGGGGACGCTGGGCCGAGGCGGCCAATAGCGCCTCTGCGGTACTGAATCAAACAGGCCTGTATAGGGTAGAAGGAATCGATACAGCTTTTTTAAAGGACTCCAAAGAAACCATCTGGCAACTCCAGCCTTCCCCGGCGGGTAAAAATACAGATCAGGCCATTACTTTTATTTTCTTTACCGGGCCTCCTCCTTCGGTATCTTTAAGCCCTGCGCTTATGGATTCCTTCGGGGCGGATGATCTTCGCAAAACCCACTGGACAGGCAAGGTTTCAAAAGGTACTTCGGTGTGGTACCATGCCTTTAAATACAAGCAAAACGATGCCACTGCGTCCTCGGTGGAATATTCTATTGTACTGCGCCTGGCCGAGCAATACCTGATCCGCGCAGAGGCCCGGGCCCATCAAGGAGATATTATAGGCAGCAGGGAAGATCTCAATGAAATCCGTCATCGCGCTGGCCTTGCAGCTACCTCTGCTCTTACCTCCGAAGAACTCCTTGATTCCATTCAGGAAGAAAGAAGATGGGAATTCTTTACCGAATACGGCCACCGTTTCTTTGACCTTAAGCGCTCAGGAAACCTGGATAAAGTATTATCATCTGTAAAATCCGGATGGAACAGCACCGATGTCCTTTTTCCCCTTCCACAGGCCGAACTGAGCCTGAATCCAAAACTGCTACCCCAAAACAAGGGCTATTAATCTTATACCTAAATTTAACAGCGTCTATGAATTACATCGCTAAAAAACAGGCCAATTTCTCCATATCACTCTCTTTAATTTTAGCTTTAATTTGTTTTTTTATTTTTATTTTGCCATTAGTAACCTGTCCCTTATGGGGGCAGGTGGTGCAAAAAAAACAGCTCACAGAGACAGACTATAAGCTCTTTGGAGAATTACAGTTAAACCAGGCAGCGCCCAATGGCCGCTGGGTTAGTTTTAATATGATCTACCCTTCTTCAGAAGATACCTTATTTGTTAAGAATACCTCCAATAAAAAAATCTATAGTTTTCCCGGCGCTTCAAATGGCCTATTCCTTGCAGGGGATCGTTTTGTCTGTGAGAGCCCTAAGGGCCTTCTTGTTTTGAATTTGAATACTCAAAAACAGCAATATATCCCATTGGTTGCCCAATATGCCTATGCGCCTGATTCAGATCAGTTAATCCTACTGACAAAGTCTACGGGGTCTGAGGCCGATCTGCTCCTAATGGATTCTAAGGGTCAAACCACTGAGAAAATAAAAGGGGTGATGAGTTTTAGCATGAGCCCCGATGGCAATAAAGTTATTTACTGTACCACAGAGGACGGGTATAATTCCATGGCTGTCCTCGAGCTTGCCAAGCAAAATACCCGCCGCTGGATTATCCGCAAAAGCCGCCTTGCCTTTACCACGCCAACCTGGCAGAAAAAAGCAAAGGCGCTGGCTTTTTTTGCCACTGATCCGGACTTGTCCTCCAAGAGCCTGCTTTTTTACTACAGGCTCGACAGGCACTTGCTCTATGAGATGAACAGCGAGAAAATGAGCGGCTTTCCTTTAGATAAAACACTCACAAGCGATAAATACCCCATTAGCATTAGTGAGGATCTCAGCAAGGTATTTTTTGGCATAGGGCCAAAGACAGGAGTCCGCCAAGATCCAGTTTTACCCGATACTGATTCCTCAGTGGAGCTATGGAATGCCAATGCCAAATGGATTTATCCCATGGAGCGCAAAAGACCCCGATTGGAGCAGCAGAGCACGCTCGCGGTATGGTTTCCCCTAACAGATCAATTGCGAGAGCTGTCCTCTTCTGAATTGCCCCAGGTAATGCTTGGGGGAAACCAGTATGCAATTCTCTCCAATGCGCAGTGCTATGAGCCTCAATTTGATTTAGAAGGACCTCGGGATTTTTATATCATGGATCTAAACACCGCAAAAAAAGAACTCCTTTTGGAAAAGCAGCCTACTGTTCCCTCCCAGGTATTACCAACACCTTCCCCGAGTGGTCATTACATTACCTACTTTAAGGACAACAATTGGTGGATTTATGATCTGCGCTCCAAAGCGCACATCAATATTAGCGCTAAACTGCCATCAATGACCAGTATAGCGGAGCCCTATGGAGTGGCCGGCTGGAGCTTACAAGACAAGGAAATTATACTCTATGACCAGTATGATTTGTGGCGCATCGCTGCTGATGGGTCAAAAGCTACCCGGATGACCCATGGCCGTGAGCAAAAAATACAATTCAGGATCAATCGATCCGGATTTGAGCAGGATCTTCTAGCGAATTATAACGGATGGACACACACTGTCATCGAGATGGAAAAAGGCCTTTTACTCCAAGCCAAAGGCGATGATGGAAAGACAGGCTATTTCAGATGGAAGGATATTGACCGGGTAATTCCTATAGTTTACAGCGACAGTTATCTTACTAAATTACAAGCCATAGATCATGGAAAAAGCTTTATATACCAGGATCAGAAATTCAGCGAATCTCCAAGGGTAGTGTATCTTGAGGACAAAAAGACCAGAACTGTTTTTCAAAGTAATCCACAACAATCCAACTACGGCTGGGGAACCAGCGAATTGCTATTTTATTACAATGAAAAGGGAGAAAAATTAAAGTCCCTGCTCTACTATCCGGCCCATTATAATCCTGAGAAAAAATACCCGATGATTGTACATATTTATGAGGAGCAGGCAAGTCAGCTTCATAAATTCATCAATCCCTCTATGCTGGCCGAAGACGGTTACAACCCAACTGTACTTACCAGTCAGGGCTATTTTGTGCTATGTCCCGATATTATCCGAAAAGACCAGCACGAGGGGCAATCAGCCCTAGACTTTACCATGGCCGCCACAAGGGAAGTGATTTCCAGAAATCTGGTCTATCCCGATAAAATTGGACTCATGGGACATTCCTTCGGCGGCTACCAGACTACTTACATCATTACCCAAACCGGACTGTTTGCCGCGGCAGTAGCGGGATCTGCAGTAACCGATCTTACCAGCTATTATTTCACTGTAAATTGGAAATCAGGTCGTCCCACTATGAATTATTTTCAAAAAGGACAACTCAGGATGATGCAGTCCCCTTATGAAATACCTGAACTCTACAAGGGTAATTCTCCTTTGGTGTACGCCGATCGAATTACCACGCCCCTTCTCTCTTTTACTGGTAAAGAGGATAATCATGTGGATTGGCATCAGTCAGTGGAGCTTTACCTGGCCATGCGAAGACTCGGAAAAAAACACGTCATGCTGCTCTATCCCAACGAGGCCCACTCCTTGTTTAATCCCTCCAATCAAAAAGACTTATCCCTTCGGATACAGCAATGGTTTGGCTATTATCTTAAAGGCCAAACACCTGCCCCCTGGATTACAGAGGCAATTAAATAAAAGACAAAAAAAAAACAATGCAGTTCTCTTTAAGAACTGCATTGCCTTTACTTGCCCGATCCAAAAAATTAATTACTTGGACGGTACAGCACCTCGGTACAATCACCATCAAACTTATCCTTGGCGATTTGTCCCGGAGGAGCGTAACTGGCGCGGCACACTACATTGAGGTCTGTGCTACATCTCACTGGAACCGTACAAGGTCCATTGGGCCCGTCAACATATCCAATCTTAGGAATTGGAGCGGACTTGGCATTTTGCATGGAAGTGGTCAGGAAAGCTCCCGAAATACCCAAACCCAGCACTACTACAAAAGGCACTGCCTTTTTTGAAAATATAGTTTTCATAATAATACAATTAAGTTAAACGTGATCTACTTTTTTCTACAGGTTTTCGATCTTTTTCCTGATACTGGCCAGTATATTTTTATGCGTCAGGGAACTCTACTTTCCCTTTTTTCATTTCTTTTTCAAGCAATCCACTTATTTTATAAATGATCAATTCAGCATCAATGATAACATATAGATGACTGGAGCTCACCCACAAAGCCTGGATTTTTTTATTTTCATTTCCATATACAGGAAAACTCAGCACATAACTTTTCTTTTTCAGGTCATAAACATCAATTATAGAGGACTGTTGCCAGACTTTTTCACTATCATATCTTCCTGGTACTTTGGAATAGACAAACAGCAAATGTTTTTTTGTAGCGGTCATTGCATTTACCATAAAGGGAGGAGCGGCCATTTGCCTTTCGGTATTACCTTTAAGGTAAGCTACTTTTATTTTGGCCTTGGTGATTGTATCGATAGTATGCCCGGTAAATTTGAGATTGCCTTTTGTATCGGCCACAATAAATTGATTTCTATAAAAATAATTGTAGAGCAATATTTTCATCTCTGCGTTATACTGCAGCATACCATCAGTATCAAATATACCGTCAATTTGTGGGGTTAAAAGCCAGGGTGCATAAACTACTTTTGGGCTCGTGCCTGGGTAAAAAATACCCAGTATATGTGCCCTGTTCGCGCCGGTATTATTACGAAAGACAATGGTGGTGCTATCCACAGGTTGCGCCAGAGTGAATCGGGGCATTCCCTTTAGCTGGGTGGTGATTCTCCAGTCCTTGATATTTCCTCTAAAAATACAGGGTACTGTTCCATCCATCAAATAGATATACTCTTCACGTATTGCAATTCTGATCGACTGAAAACCAAGGTTCTTGTGGTCAAAATGTAACCTGATTCTTTTTTGACGTCCTTGCAGGTCAATTGCAAGCAAATGAAGCGGATCTGTGGAATTACCCAAGTATATCACATCCCCTACTGCGCCTGCAAAATAATAGGAATTAAATTTTAGATCTACCTGCTGCACTTCTTTAATCGAACTTTGCGGATAACGCCGTATAAAAGGATTTTTGCGATGGATAATCTCCTCGGAAGATAAAAATAGCACGACAACCAGACTTACACTTCCAACTATTAAAAAGGCTATACCACCAGCATATATTGGCAGGCTTCTTTTCATCAGGCCATCCTGTTTTGCAATAAGAAACAGGGCTACAATGGCAAGCAAGACAAAAACAAGATTAAAGATTAAATGTACATCCCAGCTCATTTTCTCGAGTATGCCTCCGCAGGAACAGGGTATAAAAGAGCTGTAGTGAAGGATGATAAAAATATAGGCCGTAAACATGCTCATCAGACCCAGCGCCCCAAATAAAGCCACAGTCCTGGTTCTGAAAAACAAAAGCAGCAAAGCAATAAAAAGCTCAATACTGATCACCATCCAGGAAATCCACCAAGCATATGCGCTCAATAATGGAGATTGCGCAAGCTGTACCTGAAATCTCTCAAAATCCAAAAGCTTGCTTACCGATGCATAAATAAATAGCAAGGCATAGAGTAGACAAATACATTCTATTATAATTCTTTTTACATGAGCAGATGTTTTCATAATCTAAATTTTTAAATTGCTGTTTTTCAAAGCAATAATTTTATAATCAGAAAAATTATAAACAAATTTAGAAGTGTTTTTTTATATAATTGTTACCCAAAAGATGCCAAAAGATGCCAAAAGTTTTAAAAAACGTGCCAATTTAAATTCGCATCAGCCATTAAATAAAAAATGCCTAATAGAATTTAATCTACTAAGCAATTTGTTGTTCTTTAATCTTTTATTAGGATTTACCAGTCCGGTTTCTCTTTTCAAGTTAGTTCTCTTTCATGGGAATCCTTTTCGCTAGATAATAAATAAGCCCATTAAGCTGATTGCTCAATGGGCTTTTCTATTTTAACCTTAATCTTGAGCATACTTTACTTGTAAACCCAATATGCTTATGATTTAAAATCAGCGCAATAGACTGTTGTTTTTTTACTAGAACAATTCTGCTTGGCTGTATAGGGCATAATATCCACGCGTATTCCTGGATTTAATGGGCTTTACTCAAGCTAAAAACATTTTTTAGACGAATACTTCCCCTAATAAAAGTACCTGATAGGACTAAAGATCTTTTACATCAGTAATTTTTAACTCAGCATCAAAGGTGTACACCCTTGGTATACCCGTTGCAATATTTACATTTACAATATCCAAAGGACTAATATTCTCCAGATACATCTTAAGGGATCTAAGGCTATTGCCATGGGCTACTATCAATACATTTTGCCCTTTTTTTAACTCTGGTTCTATTTGCGCCTTGTAGTAAGGAACCACACGGTTATAGGTATCCAAAAGGCTTTCGCCTCCAGGAGGGCAGACATCATAACTTCTTCTCCAAATCTCCACCTGAGCCAGACCGTATTTTTGCGCCGTTTCTGCTTTATTGAGACCTTGCAGGGTACCGTACATTCGCTCATTGAAAGCCTTATCCTTTACAATGGGAATATGCATCTTCATCTCACTAAGGATAATCTGCAGACTCTCCTGCGCCCTTTTAAGCATCGAGGTATAGGCAATATCGAAAGTGTACCCAGTGAGTTTATCCCCGGCAAGCTTCGCCTGTGCCTTTCCACTATCGGTGAGGGCCACATCAAGAATTCCTGTAAAGCGGTTCTCTAAATTATAAAGGGATTGCCCGTGTCGGACGAAAATTAACTGCGCCATTTTTCTTTATTTAAAAACATATCAAACCCTTCAAGCTGTAATGATATAATACTAATGATATAAGCCCGATTGTAATCGGGCTTATAGTTTTTTTTCTATTTCAATTATAATTATATTTTCTTGCTAAAGTCTTTTAGAGGGACTTTTCAATTAAGGAAAAACTCTGAGTCAATAGAATTAAACCAGGTCAAATCTATCCAGATTCATTACCTTGTTCCATACCGAGATAAAATCACTTACAAATTTATCCTTAGCATCACTACTTGCATATACCTCAGCAATGGCTCTTAATTCTGAATTAGAACCAAAGACAAGATCCGCGCGTGTTGCCATCCATTTGGGCTGGCCGCTGTTGCGATCGTTTCCTGTGTAGAGCTCCTGATCTTCAGATACTGCCTGCCACTGTGTATTCATATCAAGAAGGTTTACAAAAAAGTCATTGGTCAGCTGACCTGGACGGTGCGTGAATACTCCATTTTTACTTCCATCAGTATTAATATCCAAAACGCGAAGTCCTCCTAAAAGAGCAGTAAGCTCAGGGGCGGTAAGGGTTAATAAATTGGCCTTATCAATTAAGAGTTCCTCTGTGGAGACTTGTGATTTTGTTTTTCTGTAATTTCTAAAACCATCAGCTTTGGGCTCCAGATATTCAAATGATTCTATATCGGTTTGTTCTAAAGAAGCGTCCATTCGTCCTGCAAAAAAAGGCACCTCAACTGAATGTCCTGCATCTTTTGCCGCTTTCTCCACCCCTGCGCAGCCGGCAAGGACGATCAAATCAGCCAATGATACTTTCTTGCCCCCGTTTTGCAAGGCATTAAATTCTGTCTGAATATGCTCTAGCCTCTCCAGAACCTTTGCCAGTTTTGCAGGATTATTAACCTGCCAGTTGCTCTGAGGAGCGAATCGTATACGAGCGCCATTAGCACCACCACGTTTATCGGATCCCCTAAAAGTAGAGGCCGATGCCCATGCCGTTCCCACAAGCTCAGAGACGCTAAGGCCTGATAAGAGTATTTTTTCTTTTAACTGGGTAATATCCCCCTTGTCTATTAGCTCATGGTTGAGACTCGGGATAGGATCCTGCCATAGGAGTTCTTCTTCTGGAACATCCCCTCCCAGATAACGCGAGCGTGGTCCCATATCACGATGGGTAAGTTTAAACCAAGCGCGGGAAAAAGCATCTGCAAAGGCATCGGGATTTTCTAAGAATCGGTGTGATATTTTCTCATATGCCGGATCAAATCGTAACGATAAATCAGTGGTAAGCATCGTTGGAAGGTGCTTTTTTGAACCATCAAAAGCATCGGGAATAATAGCCGGGGCATCTTTGGCTACCCACTGATGAGCGCCTGCCGGACTTTTGGAGAGTTCCCATTCAAAGCCAAATAAGTTCTCAAAGAAATTATTACTCCACTGGGTGGGTGTTGTAGTCCAGGTAACTTCCAGTCCACTTGTAATGGCATCAGGGCCTTTGCCTGAACCAAAACTGTTCTGCCATCCCAATCCCTGCTGCTCGATACCGGCCGCTTCAGGTTCCTTTCCTACATTATCCGAAGGAGCTGCCCCATGGGTTTTTCCAAAGGTGTGTCCACCTGCGATCAAAGCTACGGTTTCCTCATCATTCATGGCCATACGACCAAAGGTATCTCTAATATCTTTTGCCGCGGCAATAGGATCAGGATTGCCATCAGGGCCCTCAGGGTTTACATATATAAGTCCCATCTGCACAGCGGCTAGTGGTTTTTCCAGGTTTCTGCTATGAATATGACCATCGGCATTATCATCTGAGGATACTACCCCATGATCTTTGGGTACGCCTTCAGAGCCGTCGCTATAGCGCTCATCTCCGCCAAGCCATGTGGTTTCCGATCCCCAGTAAACAGATTCATCTGGTTCCCAGACATCGGCGCGCCCTCCTGCAAAACCAAAGGTTTTGAATCCCATGGACTCCAGGGCAATATTTCCTGTGAGGATCATAAGATCGGCCCAGGAGATTTTCTGTCCGTATTTTTGTTTTATGGGCCAGAGCAATCTTCTGGCCTTATCCAGACTTACATTATCAGGCCAGCTATTCAAGGGAGCAAAACGCTGCTGACCCGCACCCGCTCCACCACGCCCGTCATGTACGCGGTAGGTTCCCGCGCTATGCCAGGCCATACGGATAAAAAGACCTCCATAATGGCCAAAATCTGCCGGCCACCATTCCTGGGAATCAGTCATAAGGGCATGAAGATCTTTTTTTACCGCTTCAAGATCAAGACTTTTAAAAGCCTGCGCATAATCAAAATCCTTATGTAAAGGATTGGATAATGCTGAGTTTTGTCTGAGCATATTTACCTTTAGCTGTTTGGGCCACCAATCGCGATTTTTTGTACCGCTTGCCGCCTCATTATCCATGCTCCCATTATGAAATGGGCACTTACTGATGTCGTTAGAATTATTGTCCATAGTTTTCAATTTTATTTTGATACTAATTTACAAAGGAAATTAGCAGAATGGTATCGAGATGAATCATAAATAATTCTTATTTTATAGATAAAATCTATCACTAGGGAGTTATCGCTCTTTAGATCCTTATTTTTCTTTTCACAAAACAATTAAAATCACAGCATATTCAAAGATAATATCAATCTATATAATTTAAAATTTACGAGTATGGACTCTGCGGTGAGTAAGAAACTCCTCCTAATTTTGTAACGCGGGACTTTAATTCTATAAGAAAATCAAAATCGATTCTTTGTATATTTATATAATTATCAGATCATTAAATTTCATAGAGTATTTTATATCATCTTTTAAATGTCTTAGAGCCGATAAAAAAAAACTTTAAGTAAATACGCTATCATATAATCTTGTACTTCCTTTGCCCTAAATGTTTGATTCGTTGCTGATATTAAAACAAAGGACTTGGAGGTACATTTTTTTTATGCGCGTTCCTGTGCCTTTTGTATTTGATTTTTTTTAAATACCGAAAAATCACTCACCTTCAAACAAAGTAATCAGCATTGGGTTAGAACAACATTTCTTATAAAACTGTCTATATTTCTCCTTTTTTAAAAACATCAGTCTTAGCAATTTTTGCTTATTTAAATTCCCTTTACCCATCAGCAACTCATAGGCAAGAAATACACGAGAGCTCAAAATAATTCTGTAAAATTTCCCATAGCTCCCCCATGGATTAAAATGTCTCGCGCCTTAATAAAAAAATATCCGGGCAACAACTCTTTGAGAGTCCAGATTTAAAAACAGGTATTTTTACGGTAAGAAATATCGTCTAGAATTTTTAAATTAGACCTCAGGTAAAAAGCTTTCCTTTTTCATAAGTACTTACCTATAAGCTATTTGACACTTATTAAGTTATTAATAGCTCTAATTATAGCATTGTTATGATGGTTAAGAATTAAAAAAAATTAACGTTATGAAAATAGGCATAATAGGAATTGGAAACATTACTTTGGAACTAGCCACCCGCTCTGCCCTCTTTGGATATGAGGTGCTCATTAGCAATCCCCGGGGCACTAATGTTTTAAAAGAACTAACTTGCCATATAGGCAAAGATGTTAAACTTGTCCCTATGGAGAAGGCCGCCCAGGCAGAGCTTATCATATTATTTTTAAATCGGGAGGATCTTGAAAATGCGCTCAGAGCCCTTCCCGATATGAAAGGAAAAATTATACTGCACACCAACAATCCTATTTTTAATCTCAATGAGATTCTCGATATTGCCTCAGGTCCCTCATCAAGTGACCTTGTTGCCTCACTGCTGCCGGATTGCTTTATTGTAAAGCTCTTCAATCCCTTGCACTGCCTTACAGGATCCAAATATCAAAGTAAGGATCGTACCAAAATCTTTTTTACCACAGAGAATCACAAAGTAAAAAAGAATGTCAAATCTTATCTAGACACCCTGAATTTTACCCCAATTGAGCTCACCGATTTAAAAAAACTCAACACTTAAAAAAAGATGTAAAAGGCCCCGATAATTATCGCGCACTGACAAATTTATTTTATAGATCAAAACTCACGCGATAAGTCCTTACTGCAAAACCAGACTTATGAAAAAGAAAACAGCAAAGGCTTAGAGAGTCCAAGACGGCCTCTTGATTTTACCTGGCTGGAATGGATAATTATTCACATCTTCTCCTTTTGACTTAATTTACAAAGGATCTTGCCTATCTGCGTCATTTTTTATCACGTTGAAATACTTCATTTTTTTCGTACATTTATCTTCCCTCTTTTTATAACTACAACCTACCCAATACTGATAACCTCAAATCATATTGACATGGAAAAATTTGTAATTACCAAAAAGCAGTGTGGAAAGTTTCAGGTTCAATTGAGATCAAAGGCAGGGCAGATTTTGCTCAGCAGTGAAGAGCATCTCACCAAGATCAGCTGCAAGAGGCTCATCGAAAAATTAAGGACCTTTGCAAAGGACTCCGGGAAATTCCAGAAAAAAACAACCGTGGACTGGGAACTCTACTTTTATCTCAAATCAGCCAGTGGAAAAGCCATAGCCATTAGTAAAAAGTATTCCACGAACCTCTCTCGCGAACAGGCGATCACAAGGGTGAAGAAAATTGCACCATTTGCCCCTGTAGAGGATCAGAGCTAAGATTTATCTATTAAATAATACTGATGAAAAACAATAAAAAAATCTTGTCTTTGAACTGGCTTTTATAATTTAAGATTGCTGATCTGAGAATTATCCTTTTCAAAAAGAACTCCCCTACTAAAAAAAGATCAACGGGCAAAAAAAAAGACAAGCGCTATTTAAATCTTTAAAAGTCTGCTTGCTATCACAACCTACTCTATGATTCATTAAGAGGTATTGCTTTCATATGCCTATCAATAATTCCCTTATATCCAGACCAGTGAAAAAAAGATAAAAAACCAGTACAATTCCACGCTCTTAAAGCGGTCCAATCCTTGACTAATATTGGGATTTTGCCTATTTTTGCCCCATGAGTCACGAAGAAATAAAACGCTATTTTGAAAGCACGCCACCACCTGAGCAGGTACAATGGAAACCATGGGCCAAAATTAGCAATTCAAAGCTTTTTTTGGAAAGCTGCTACATAGGGATACGCAATTTTAATGGTCCCCCTGAGCTGTGTCCGGCCCTGTGGCACCTTAAGGATTTTTATCAGCACGTAAAGCGCAATCTTTCAGATACTACCAAAGCCCAACAAGAGTAAACGCAATAGAGAGGAAAGGTCTTTTTCCTGAGCTAAAAAATACTAGTCGTACAGTAAAGTATTTAAAAAGCTTTTTTTTGAAGGGGTTATTGAGAAGAATAATGCTGCATTAGAATAGATAATAAAATATGCCCATAAAGCAATCTGCTATGGGCATATCTATATAGGTTATAGGCTTATAATTCCAATACCGGGTCCAGAGCCCGATATTGTATTTTATATCGGAGTATATAGCAAAATAACGCATCAAACAGTCCAATTATTATCCCCGGAGTAATATTAGCTTGATGGATTTTCCATCTGGCTGATAATCTTGTTGACCTCGCTCTCGGTTGATTTGAGTTTACTCTGGCAAAAATCAATAAGCTCAGAAGCCCTCTTGACCTTTGTGGCCAGGGCGTCAACCGAAATGGTCTCATTCTCTATTTCCTTTGCAATTGCTGCAAGCTCGGCATATGCCGCCTCATAAGTGAGTTTCTCTTCCATTGTATTTTGTTTTTTCCCTCACGGTGGTTTTTAAAATTGTATCGGAGAGTACCACATCAATGGTATCTCCTATGTCTATTGTATCGGCATTACTGATGATCTTCTCATTGACCCTCACTATGGCATATCCTTTTTTAAGGATATTCTCAGGGGAGATCATCTGCATACTCGCCCTGTAATGTCCCAGGTATGTACTTTGATTGCGAAGATACTGATTGGTGAATGTTTTTAAATTACTGATGGTATTTTCAATATCATTGATCCTGTTGTAGAGAATAATCCTGGGCTTCCCTGCAATCTGATGCGAGAGACTCACCAAATGGCGATGCTTCTGGTACAGGATTGATTTGGAGCTGTTAATGGTGTTTTGGTTAATAGCTCCCAAGGCATCTTTATGGACAGAGATCATCTCTCTGGCACTATTGGAAATAGTACTTTTCAGTCTTGAAAGATTTTGATAGTTCAAAAGAAATAGCTGCTGGGATTTAATGACAATATTTTTTTGAAGCAAGAGAATACTTTGCTCAAAACTGCGGTTATGGGCAATGATAAACTCAGCGGCTTTAGTGGGGGTCTTGGTATGGGTATGGGCCATCAGATCGGTTATACTTACATTTTTCTGGTGCCCGATTCCAGTGATTATCGGAATTGGAAACTTAGCCACGGCTCTTCCAATATTATAATTGTCAAAGATCAAAAAATCCGATTGCGCCCCTCCGCCCCTTGTAATTACCACAGCATCATAGGGAATCCCGCTATTGTATATTTCAATTAGTTTACCAAGGAAAACCTTGGCATTATTATCTCCCTGGACAATGGTAGGATAATCATCAATTTGAAATACATAACCAAAGTCATTATGCTCAAGGGTATGTTTGAAATCCTCATGCCCGGCCGAGTTGATCCCTGAGAGCACTGCTACTCTTTGAATCACCGCCCTTAGTTGTAGCTGGTTGTTTGTGGTGATATACTGCTCTTCTTTTTTTGCAATAAAATCATTTTCATCCACAAGTCTTTTAAGGGTCGCATTGCGCTGTTGCTCCAGGATGCCAAGGGTAAAATTGGTATCAATATCCAAAACATTTAGCGAGAGGCCAAACAAGGGATGATAGTCCACACTGACCAGCACAAGTACATTGATGTTATTGGTAAAGCGCTGTCCTGTATTTTTTTCAAAATCAGAAAGATGCATCGATCCTGCCCCCCAGGCCTTGCCGATAATTTTAGCCACAATGCTGTTGGAGGTAGTGCCTTTCTCTACCAGCTCAAAGTAATGGATCTTTTTCTGGGCCTTATAAGAGTGATTGGTAATATCGGCCACCACCCAAAAAGTCTGCCCTTTAAACCGGTCGGTTAGGGCATCGCTGATCTTGCTGTTGAGCTCCGAGAGTTTGATATGTTTTTGGGGTCCCATAAAAAGCAGCGAACTAAAATGTTCCTTAATTGAGCGTATCCTAAAGATAAATAGGATTCGATAATTGGTTATAATTGGTTGACTTTAAAAAATAATTCTCATCAGTATTCTCTCCCCTGCAAATTACTTCACGGGGCTAAGAAGCGAAATGGTATCGCCAAGATCATGGCTAGAGATATAGTCCAGTACAAAATCTTCGGCCTGTTTTTTACAATCGGGCGAGGTTGAAAATGAATTAAGATAAAAATCCTCATCCTGATCGGCAATGTGGATAATCTGGGTAAAGCCTTTGGAGATTAAGGTTCCTTTTAGTTTTAATACCTTAAGCTCACGGCTATTGTCGATTTGTTTTCTCACGCGAAGCTGTATAGTTTTATCCATGGTATTGGGTATTTGTTGTATTGTGTAAACTACTATTATTAAAATTTAAAACAGAAAGATAATCTTTTTCTTTCACTGATCATGCGCCCTGTCTTCACTTTGTCTGAAGTTTACCCCCGATAAACTCAATCAAAAGAGAATCTCGCTGCTTGTCATTATTTAGACACCTAAATTAATAAAAATCAAAACAGCAATAACGGGGCGCTGTGATAAAAACACGAAAGATTAAAAATTTTATTCAATTGGGCTAAAAAGAGAAAAACTTTCTTGACTTTACTTTGGTTCATGCAAAATAGTGTCTTTCACAAGAACTTTGTTCCTACTTAACAGACCCTAGCCTTTATTATCTCATTATAAAGCTTATAACTAAATTTCAAGAAATACATATTGAGTAGCACATAGGAAAAATTGTCGTAATCGGGATAAAAGAGTTATTAGTCGAGACTATTGATCAATTGGTATAATAGAATACATCACTTGAATATTTGTCTATAATTTAGCCTTATAAACCACTTAAAACAATACAATTATGAGAAAATTAATTTTATGCTTTTTCTTAACAAGCATTATCTCTTACGGACAAAAACCTGCTGTTACAAAATCAGCTGTCCGTCCTGACTGGGGACCAATTAGCAGCAGTTATTTCAGATATTACTATCTGCCCGATATCGATACCTACTATGATATTGAAAAGAGTAATTTTATCTCCGCCAAAAATGGCAAATGGCTCGCTGAGAAAACATTACCTGCCCGATATAAAAACTACAATCTTTATAACGGTTACAAAGTAATTATAAATGACTATAATGGAAATGAACCTTACAAGGATCACAAATCACACCTAGCCAGGTATCCAAAAGAGAATAAAGGTAAAATACAGAAAACTTCTCAGACCGTTAATGCCTCTGCTACTGCATCCACTGCTAAAGTCTTGACCAGAGAAGAAGGCGCGCAAAAATCCACACCCTCCATACCAGCTACCAAAAGACAATAAGATAGGTAATGGCTTTGGTTAGAAAAAACACCAGATAGCTTGATTATGGCCGCCTAAAAAAGATCAATGTGATATTAAAAATCATAAGGAGCACTATGGGTGGCCAAAGTCATCGGTGAGAAATAGCACAACCAAAATTATAAATCGACAGGGCTTTTAAGTAAGGTAAAACACATAAAAGGACACTCCAAAGAGCACCAACTACTTGCCAATCCACTACAATTGCAAAAACAGGTAAAACTACGCGCACGGATCTGGGCACAAAAGTATATTTTATAACAATAAGTAAATTAGACCATTACCCCCTTAATCATCTCCAAGTATTTAATCTTTTTATTTTTATATACCTTATTTCACGCTTTTAAAAATTTCAATTTTACCAATCAGATCAAAATCTAATGGATAGTCAATAGTGTATTTATAATTTTCATCCATCAGGGTAATATTTTCTGCTTGATAAATCGAATTTCCCTGGTTTAATTTTGGATTTTTGGATAAAATAAGATAATATGGAAATGCACTTTGAGACAAATCATTAGTCACAAGTAAATCAACACCACTTGCGTTTGTTTGCTCAACAAAATAAGAACCCGGAAAATTAAGTGTATTTTGATCTATGAATCCCTTAAATTCTTCAAGTTCTTCACCCGTAAAACAAAGTCCCTGCAGGCTCAAATTACTAAACATCTCAAGTTTATACCATTTAAGATTTACAATTAATCTTTCAGAATTAACACCGTAATTAAAATAAGTCAGTTGTGTATTTAGAGTGTACATTAATGAGTCTGATTGATAATCATTATTTCTTAAAAACTTAGTTAAAATCTTATATTTCCACTACTAATTTACTGTAATTTAATACTGAAAAATAATCCGTTATTACATTTAGAATCATTCTACTGGCATTGCTTTTATAACTCAAGGTATTTTAGAGTAATTTTATTTAGAACTATAAACTATAAAAATGAATCTTAGTAATAAAGAGGCCTTAGAGGATACTCTTAAAAATATAGATAAAAAAATTGATCAATTAAACGATCAAAAAATAAAAGCCTTTTTCGAATCGCTGGGATTAGATGAAAGAAATGATATCGCTAGTGATTACCTGAATTGGGAAAACATACTAATTGTGGTACCGAGCCGAAATATTTTAGATCAGGTCAAAAAATACAACGAATCAATAGCACGAATCTACTTTACTGTAAATCCAAATGCAGAGCAGATTCATATTTATGATTTTAAGGATTGGAAAAACACAACCCGCAATAAAACACAATTTCAAATTAGGGAATTGCTCAGAACAAATTTTGGAGGCGTTCCAAAAAACGCTGAAGATCCGAATTGGATTAAACTAATATAAAATAGCAGTATGCACATTGAAAACCATTACATCAACAGAAGCGGATGGCTAAGAGCTGCTGTTCTGGGGGCTAACGACGGGATTTTATCCACCACCAGCTTAGTTATTGGCGTGGCAGCAGCAAGTGTTACAAGAGAGCCTGTTGTATTGGCCGCAGTGGCCGGTTTGGTGGCCGGTGCGCTTTCTATGGCCGCGGGTGAATATGTATCGGTAAGTTCGCAGTCTGATGTTGAAACTGCTGATTTAAAAAGAGAAAAATTCGCTCTTGAAACCCTTCCGGGAGAAGAACTCGAAGAACTAACCGATATTTATATTCAAAGAGGATTAAATAAAGAACTAGCCCGACAAGTTGCTATCGAATTAACCGCTCATGATGCTCTTGAAGCCCATGCGCGCGATGAACTGGGTATTAATGAAATTACCCAGGCAAATCCTCTAACTGCCGCTTTTGCATCGGCAGTTTCCTTTATTATTGGAGGTTTATTGCCTCTTTTGGTGGCGATCTTTGCTCCTCTAAAACAAATGGTGTTCTATCAATATGGCTTTTCAATACTTTTTCTGGCATTCTCAGGAATATTAGCCGCAAAGGCAGGCGGATCAAAAATACTAAAAGCAGTATTGCGCATTTGCATCTGGGCACTCTTGCCATGGCAACCTCGGCAGTGGTTGGTTATCTTTTTGGTGTTCAGACTACTTAAAATATGTCCTGAATTTTATTGCATCCTAATATTAATCGAATCTTAAGCAATTAAAAAAAATAAGATCCCTAACAATTCGTTATTTCGTAAGTATCTAAAAAGAACACTTCGAAATGAAACTAATTACAATGTTCCTTTTAATGACAGTGCTTCCCATCAATTGGGAACCTGACTTTAATACTGCCAAAAAATTGGCAAAGGAAAAGCACGAATTAATCCTGCTAAACTTCTCGGGTTCAGACTGGTGTGGGCCTTGTATTGTAACGCGTAGAGATTATCTTGAAAGTCCGGCATTCACAGAGATGGCCAATGAGAATCTGGTACTGGTTAATGCTGATTTTCCAAGAAAAAAGAAAAACATAGGAACGCCCCAGCAGGTAAAGCGAAACGAGGATTTAGCCGAAATTTATAACAAAGAGGGTAGTTTTCCCCTAACCTTGCTTCTTGATGCCGATGGAAAAGTTCTTAAAACCTGGCACGGAAAACCTCAAACTACACCCGATGAGTGGACTGCCGAGATAAAAGCGATCTGTGAGAGCCGAAAATAACATATTAAAAAATAAAAAGTACTCTGAGTCCCTAAAACTCATGGGCAACAACTTTACCATTACTGTTGTGGCTGAAAACCAGAAAACAGCAAATAAGAATATCCATCTTGCCATTGAGGAGATCAGACGCATTGAAAAACTGCTGACCACTTATAAAGCCGACAGCCAGACCAATCTCATTAACCAGAATGCAGGAATTGGGCCTGTTAAAGTAGACCCCGAGGTTTTTAATCTTATTGAAAGATGTATTGGAATTTCCAGAATTACGCAAGGAGCTTTTGATATTTCATACGGCAGCATCGATAAAAGCCTTTGGAATTTTGACAAATCAATGACCCAATTACCTGATCCCGAAATGGCGCTGAGAATGGTACACCTTATCAATTACCGCAATATCATTTTGGACAAAGAAAACACAAGGGTATTTTTAAAAGAAAAAGGAATGCGGATTGGTTTTGGCGGAATCGGAAAAGGGTATGCTGCGGAGATGGCCAAACAAGTATTGCTAGAAAACAATGTGCAGAGCGGTATTATCAATGCCAGCGGAGATCTCTCTGCATGGGGATTACAGCCTGATGGCAAAAAGTGGACCATTGGCGTGGCCAATCCCGATACTCCAAATGCGGCATTCTCCTATATGGAAATATCCAATAAAGCAGTGGCAACCTCAGGCAATTATGAAAAGTTTATAACCATCAAGGGAAAAAAATATTCCCATACCATTGACCCAAAAACAGGACTGCCGATAACTGGAATAAAAAGCGTGACCATTATGGCTTCAAATGCAGAATTTGCAGATGCAATGGCTACTCCAATTGCCGTTATGGGTATTAAGGCTGGCTTGTTTTTAATAGATCAGATACCAGATCTATATTGCATAATAATAGATGATAACAACAAAATTTACACTTCAAAAAACATCAACCTGAAATGAAAAAGCCAAAACAAAAAGCGCTCCTATTATTTTGTAGCATTGCTTTTACAGGCATTCTACTCACCTCGTGTACTTCGGTAAAAGAATACCAGAAAGGAAAAATCAACGATTCTGAAATGGTACTCTCCAACAGGAAAATCGAAAAGACATAACTCAGTTTTCAATCCTACCGAGAGGGAGCTTCCGGAGCCAATTCAGGAAAAAGCGGCGGTGGCTGCGGCTGTAACTAATTTTCATCCTATTCTAAAATGAAAAGAATATTCATAACAGGACTTGCTTTGCTGGGATTGTTTCAACTAAAAGCTCAAAATGTTCCTACTGATTCTACTGGTTATAAAAGCAAAAAATTAAAACTCGAAGAGGTAAATTTGGTCTCGAGTTATTACAAACAAAACGGGGATAACTCAGCCGTTACAGGCGGAATTGGTTCTGAGCATTTAACTGATATTGCCAATACCATCGATGTTAAACTGGTCAAGTACGCAGAGACAGGAATCAAGCATACCTTTGACATTGAAGCCGGTATTGATCATTATACCTCTGCATCCTCAGATATGATTGATCTGAGCGCCAACTCATCTGCTTCGTCTTCCGATAATCGTTTCTATCCTTCTTTGACCTATATCAGAGAAAACGAAGCCAAAGGACGAACTATTGGAATTGGAGTTTCATCATCAACAGAGTTTGACTATCAGTCTTTTGGAGGAAATATTAGTTTCTCGCAAAAAACCAAAGACAGAAACGGAGAATTTACCGCTAAATTCCAAACCTTTATCGATCAGTTAAAATTAATTGAACCCGTTGAGCTTCGTGCCCTGGGAAGTGGAGGTTATGATAGTGCCAATAGAAATACTTTTGCCGGAACTCTGAGCTATTCTCAGGTAGTAAACAAAAATCTGCAAGTACTACTTGTCGGGGATCTCATTAGTCAAAATGGCTATCTGAGCCTTCCCTTTCACAGGGTGTATTTTACAGACGGATCTGTACATCAGGAGAAAATGCCCGATACAAGACTTAAAATTCCACTGGGAATCAGAGCCAGCTACTTTTTAGGGGATAATGTGATTATTAGAGCTTACTACAGGTATTACACTGACAACTGGAGTCTCAAAGCGCATACCGCCGATCTTGAAATCCCTGTAAAATTAACTCAGACATTTTCTATAAGTCCCTTCTACAGGTATTATACCCAGAGCGGAACCAAGTATTTTAAACCTTACGGTGAACACACAGCATCCGATGAGTACTACACCAGTAATTATGATTTATCAAAATTTGATAGCAGTTTCTTTGGAATGGGAATGAAATTCACGCCCCTTAACGGAATATTTGGCCTGAAACACTGGAATACTCTAGAGATTCGCTACGGTCATTATACCAGAACAACCAATATGACCTCGGATATTATCAGCATTAATATCAAATACAAATAACACAAAATCAACAAGTTATTGGTGTTTGAAAATTTAGGCACGTTTCTTGTTTTATTATAAAAACAGTTATGAATTAAAAAAATGAAATTATGAAAACCTTAAAATATTTTTTGATCGGAGTTCTGTTCCTTTCTTTTAGTTACTCTCAAGCTCAGGTATCTGTCAATGTTAACATAGGTACGCCACCGTCATGGGGACCGGTTGGTTATACAGATGTTCGATATTATTACCTGCCTGACCTGGAAACTTATTATGATGTAAATACATCAAACTATGTTTATTTGAATAACGGAAGATGGGTCAGAACCAGATCACTGCCTTCTGCTTACAGAAACTATGATCTTTACAGCGAATACAAAGTGGTCTTAACCGATTACAGAGGAGAGAGACCTTATGACAATTTTAAAACCCATAGAGTAAAATACGCAAAAGGTTATAAAGGTAAGCCTCAAAAAACAATTGGTCAAAAGCCTGGTAGAGGAAATAACAAACAAGGCAAAGAGAATCCCCACCACGATAATGGAAACCATAATGGACATGGTAAAGGAAAAGGAAATGGGAAACATTAATCCAAAAGAGGCTCAAAAAGAGCCTCTTTTTTTTATGTTACACTTAAATATCCATTGGATATCCAAAGCTTTAATTACAATTTGCAATTCTGGGATTATTTAATGCACCACACTGAAAAGAATATTTACTCTGTGGATATAAGGCAGAAGGATTATCGGTTATTTCCAAGGGCGATAACACCTGCCCGTTATAACTTGGCATGGTTACCTGCTCTTTAGATCCATTTCCAAGTGCTACATTTTTGGCCGCTGCATTTCCATTAAAACTATAATCAATCATTGCATCAAGTAATCTGTAAATCCCATAATAATCATATGCATCATAGGAGCTTTGCGTATTGGGAAGATTATGCTCTGCCGTATAGGTAAATGTGGGTAAAACTGATTTTTTTATTAAAATAAAATCTTTTTCAGTATTGGGAATATTTATATTTTTAAAAATATCAATTGCCAGTCTGTGATCATTGGTTGTATCATCGTTATAGACTTGGGTGATTAGTTTTGTATTCTCTGGAAAACTCTGTAATTCTGCGGGCGTAATTTCATATGAAAACCATTGTGCCATTGCAAAGATAAAACGTCCGTTCTCTCCCCAGCCTTCATCTAGAAAGCCCCTGTGCGCTAATGCAAAACAAGCTCCGGCGCCAAATGAATGCCCCATGAAGCCTACTTTTTTTGTATCAATTATTTCAGGATAATCCCTCACTGCTTTTTTAAAACTTTGCCATAGGGTATCGTATCTTTCTTCTACTGTAACCCCTGTGGTTGGGTAAGGTGCAAATACCACAACATATCCTTTCTTTGAAATAAACTCATACAATCCTATATTATACTCGCTTTGTTCTCCTGCATAAGGATGCGAATAAAAAATAACAGGTTTTGGTGAAATTATTCCTTTTGGGTAAAAAATTTCAACATTTTTGCCACTATATAAAGGGCTTGGAAAACTAATTTTTGCTACTTGATAATTACCATCCGAACCATATCCGGTTTTTGGCCTTGAAATAGGTCCTGCCAAATCATCATCTATAAAAGCAGCATCTTGATTTGAATCATCTGGGTCATGCTTTGAGCAGGATAATAATAGAAAAAAAGAGATTAAAAGTAAAATTGGGGATTTCATTCTCACGCATTTTAAGATTATTTTAATAAGACTGCTTTTCTTTAAAATGGTTTAATCACAGAATTTCTCATTTTTTTCTTTGTAGCATCATTTATCAATTCCTCTTTATGGTATACCTTGAAATGGTTTCAATAAGATCAAACTCTTCAAAAGGCTTTGTAATATAATCATCCATACCTGCATTTTTACATTTATCAAATTCGCTTTTAAAAGCACTGGCAGTAAGGGCAATTATAGGGGTTTGTAATTTCAATTCTTCCCTGATTTTAATGGTAGCTTCTATACCATCCATTTCAGGCATTTGTACATCCATTAATATGATATCAAAGCTTTTAAGTTTTAGAATTTCAATGGCTTGAATACCGTTGACTGCCTCGGTTACAACACAATTAAAATAATGAAGTGAATTAATGGCTACCATCCTGTTAATACTACTATCCTCGACCAGTAAAACATTAATACCTGAAATATCTACATTAATTTCCTCTTGAACTTTTTTAATATTATGGATGTTTCCTTTTTGCAAATCAATAATAAAACTAATGGTGGTACCAATGCCTTTCTCGCTTTGAACTTTTATCTTCCCGTTCATTAACTGGATTAGTTCCTTAGTAATGGTCATACCCAGGCCAGTACCGCCAAATTTTCGTGTAATTTCTTTATCCTCCTGAGAAAATTTATTAAAAATGTTCTCAGCATAGCTTTGTTGCATTCCTATTCCAGTATCCACAACAGAAATTTGCAATCTCTGACTGGCTTTAGTATCTTTTAATACTTCACATTTTAAAAATATTTTACCTTTATGGGTAAACTTCAAAGAGTTGCCAACCAGATTAAATAATATTTGCTCTAATCTTAAGATGTCTCCTTTTAAGACATCGTGAACATCTGTGGAAATTTGTTTTATTAGTTTTAATCCTTTTTTCTTTGCTAATGGCTCAAGGACATTTATCACATTGCCTATCACATTATCAAAAACAAAATCCTCTACTTCAAGTGACATTTCTCCTGCCTCAATTTTAGAGATATCCAATATATTATTGATAATAGACAATAAATGCCTTGAAGCTAGAGAACTGTTCTCCACATATTTTTTTTGCAGCTCTGTTAAGTTTTGTCGCTCCAGTTCCCTTAAAAAACCAATTATACCATTAAGGGGAGTACGTATTTCATGACTCATATTGGCCAAAAATGCTTCTTTTGCCCTGGAAGCTTGTTCTGCCTTGAGTTTTTCATTCTCAAGTTCAATTTCCATTTGTTTTTGCTCGGTAATGTCTAGGTGAATCCCGATAGATCCCACTAGTTTACCTTTATCGTCATAATTGGGCGCACCACCAATGGCCCACCATCTTAACTCTCCTGTTTTATTTTTTACCGGAATTTGATAGACATCCGATACTCCTTTTTTCCGTAATTTATTCTTAGATTTTAATTTTTCAATATTCTCTCCAAATACAAATGTTTTAGAAGGATTCAAACCAATTAATTCCTCAATTTCAAATCCTGATATGTCGGCAAAACTTTGATTGGCGAATTGAATTATTTCATTGTTGTCAACCTCAATAAGCCCTAAATTCATGTTAGCAATAATATTGCGATATTTTTCTTCTTGAAACTTTAGTTTTGTTTCTGTTTTTTTTCGCTCTGAGATATCCTGTATAAAAGAGCAAAAAAATACCTCCCCATTTTGCTCCAGGGGTATAATGGAAATCTCTATAGGAAATTCATGTCCAATATTATTAACTGCTGGCAGCTCTATTTGTTTGTTTAAAACCGGTCCTTTGCCTGTTTTACTATAATATTTAAGACCATCCTGATGCCCTTTTTTATGTCGCTTAGGAATTATAGTTTCATTTAATGTTTTACCCAGAACCTCTTCTTTTCTCCATCCAAAAATAGTTTGCGCCTGATTGTTCCAAAAAGTTATCTTTCCGGTATTATCAATAGTAACAATGGCATTTAGTGAGGAGTTCATAATAATACGATTACGCTCTTCACTTTGTTTGAGTAAATTTTTGCTTTTAATTCTTTGGGTTACATCAGTAGACTTCCAAAGATGCCCAATACACTCCTTTTCGATGAAAATAGGAATGTAATCCCTTTCAAAAAAACGATTGTCTATTGTTTCAAGTATTTCACCTGTAATGATTTCTTTGCCAATTAAAATTTCCTCAATTCTTTTTCTATACACTTTAGAATCTTTAAACAATACCTGGGTATCACTTATGTATTCATTGGCTTTTTTGCCAATCATTTCATCGGGAGAAGCAGAAATATTGCGCATATCGCATAAATGCTGATTTACAAATAAGATACTATCATTATTATCTACCACTAAGATTCCTGACTGTAAATTGCCTAATAATGTCTTTAAAAACTGGACGGTTTCAAATAACTTTTTCTCGATTTGCTTTCTTTTAGTAATTTGTTCACTGATATATTTTGAAATAAAGAGAAGATCATTTTTTTCTTCTTCATTTATGGATCCGTATCCCTGATCTAACTGGGTAAGGCTTTCATAAAGATTTAAAATAGAGTGTTGTTTTAATTCATATTCTTTCTTTAAATTCTCATGTACATCGTTGTATTCCTTTTCGCTTTCCTTAAAAGAATGGTCCATTAAATCCTTATCTCTTTCAAAAGATAAATAAGAATCATTAACCGTTTTTATAAAGGATTGAAAAGATGGATTATCCTGAAGCTCGGCAGGTACATTTTTATTTATTTGTCTCTGTAAAAGTTTATGAAGATCCATAACTAGTCTATTTCATTAATACAGGTAATAGTCATGGTCTGGTTGTGAAGTATACACTCACCATATGGTTTCAAAGGCGAAATTTCTCCGTAAGAGTAAAAACCTGAAATAGTTGTTTTGTCTCCGAAAATCTCTGAAACAGCCTCAACCTCTTCATCAATTCTGGATCCCAGAATTAGCTTTCGTCCAACACAGCTAATTAAAAGAGCTAATTTTGGATTAAAACTATTTAACTCCAAACAGCAAGCAGCAGCCTGACTTGCCGCATCTATTAATCTGTCAAAATTGGCTTTCATAAAGCGTACTTTACTCCCTTTGGGTACATCACCTGCAAAGGTCATGGTCTGATTGGATTCATCTATGGATAAAATAGTTCTGACAACCGGCTCGTCAACTCCATCAATTTTGATTGACAATGGAAAGAGTAATGCCGAGCCTGGTAATTCTTCTGCATACTTTCCTAAATAAATTTTATAGAGATCCAGTACATTTTTCCCATCGATTTCATATAAAACATTACTTTCTGACTTAGTCACAATCCGCTCCAATCCAAAGCTTTCCCATCCCCCTAAAGATCCGTGAGACACCAATAGTTTTGCACCGTAAAAACCTATAGCGACAATTTTGCCCTGTTGTGGGGTTTCATTTAATCCAACGAGTGTTTTTTCAAATTTTGCGGCATCACCTGCCAGCCCTCCAACGATTAATACTTCTTCTTTTTTTACTGCGTTCATTCCATTAACTAACTCACTTCCATTTACTTTCCCCCCGTCTGAGAGTACCAGTACCAATTTTAAATGTTGTTGATCAAATTTCTTAATTAAAGAAGAACCTGCCAGGAAACTGTTTTGGAAATCTGCTATATCAACTTCACAAGTTTTAATTTTTGTTGAAGAAAATTTAATTGCCGTGAGAGATATAGTATTATCTAAAACTTCATCTTGATAAATTTCTCCCGCTGAAGAACACAGAACCAATTCTGAAGATGGAAATTTATTTTTTAGCTCATTGAAAATCTTCTGGTCTGATAACAAATCTCTTGCACCAAAACCTAATACTAAGTCCAAATCAACGAAATCTAAATTATCATCATTCAATTCTCTTACAAAAGAATTATTTTCAAATAAAACTGTAGCTGTTTTCATCTAATTTTTTTTTTTAGTTTGACTGGATTGCATTGGATTACAAATTATAGATTTTCCGATATCTAGTTGTTTTGCTGTTTTTAGTACATCTTCATTATTGATATTTTTTTAAATATTTCATCTGTAACCTTTTAGGTTTTTAGCCACACCAAACTACAAAAAAAATCCTACATATTTTATTTTAAAAAGAATTATTGTATAGAAAAGAAATTTTTACTTTTTTTCAAAGTATTACAAAACAGATGCATTACATGACATATAGCACTTTTTGAAAAAATTAGGAAGTTTCAATACATCAAAACAAATCATTTGTGCTACTACTGAATTCTTAACTATATCGGTATTTAAAATTGTAAGATTAAGTGCATCCAAAATATGATAAAATTAAAACCGTCTAAAAGCAACTGTGCTCTATTATTCTCCTTTATAATGTTCCTCTTCCATACATTGCTTGATTTAGGAATGAACCCAAAGAGTTTGAGCAGAATTAGAAAGCAAATAATTAAGTAACATTTGCGAAGTATTTTAAAAAAATCATCTCCCAATTTTGTGCCGTAATAAAAACAAATAAAATGGCACAGAAAAATTTAGCATTAGTTACAGGAGCAAATGGGCATCTTGGCAACAACCTAGTAAGATTACTTATCAACAAAGGCATCCCGGTAAGAGCTTCGGTTCGCAACATCAAAAATAAAGAACCCTTTACTGGTTTAAATTGTGAAGTCGTAGAATCTGATATTTCCGACAAACAGTCCTTAGTAAACGCCCTGCAAGGTGTCGAAACATTTTACGCAGTTGGAGCGGTCTTTAAACTTTGGGCCAAAGACCCCAAAAAAGAAATTTATGATGTCAATATTCTAGGCACAAAAAATATTGTTGAAGCCGCAGCAGAAGCAGGCGTAAAGAGAATTGTGTACGTAAGTTCTATTGCAGCTTTAAATTATTCCAAGCTCCCCACTAAAGAAAGTTATGGACAGAATCCTGACCGTAGGGATATGTACTACAATTCAAAAAATGACGGGGAAAAACTAGCTTTTGAATTGGCTAGAAAGCATAATATAGAATTGGTTGCCGTTTTACCATCTGCAATGATTGGCAGTACGGCTTTCAAACCTTTAAGTGTTTCTTATAATATTATTTCTTTAATTCTTGAAAAGCAAATACCTGTTGAGACTAACATCACTTTAAATTGGATCGATGTAAAAGACGTTGCTCAAGGTTGTTATCTAGCGGCAAGAAAAGGAAAAAATGGCGAACGTTATATCTTGGCAAATGAAAAATGTATTTCCATAAAAGAAACAACACAACTGGCCCGCGAGTTATTTCCGGATTTGAAAATAAAACTTCCTATGGCAGTTCCAAAGCCAATATTATTTATAATTGCCTGGTTTATGGAAATTGGCAGTAAGATCAATGGAAAAGCTCCTTTATTGAGTGTAAAAGATATCGCCATGTTTTCAGGACTTCAACAAAACTTCGACATCTCAAAAGCAAGGACTGAGTTGGGTTTTAATCCAAAAAACTCCATACAAGCAGTCAAAGAAGCCATGTTGTATTTACAAGAAAACAAAAACCATTAAAACCGGTAAGACCACTATGTGATTAATATGGATTTTGTGCAAGTTGCAACTAAACAATACTTAAAGAATCTGTCTTTCCAATTTTGCCACTGTTGGAATGGTACAAAAAAAGATGCATCACTCCGGTGCATCTTTTTAGCAATTAGTATTTTAAGAAGCTACTATTTAGTTTCTATAAATTTCACCATAAAAAATCCAGAAACTATATCTTCTTAAAAATATCACATACTAAAATACAAAAAAAAATAATTTACTACTAAAAATATTTAACAAATTACCAATAGATCTTTATGTTTTATTTGTAATATAGGTCTCATACATTCTGCAACTATTTCCAAATAATCTGCTTTTTTTTCATGTATCTTGCATTAATCCTCTAGACTTATACACCCAATGTTGCTCTCTTTAGTGGATCAACCTGACCTGCACATATTTTCAATTATCTCTTCAAGATTTGAATTTACTACCTCCGGGAATAGAGACTTCCCATTTTAATGAGTTTTGATATTGATTAATTAAAAAATATAAAACTTAACTTTAGAGGCGAGAGAATGCCAAAAAACTAAAAAATAAATTTATCTTTCTTAAATTTGATCCAACAACTCTAATGTTTCATTTCTCACTTCTGATAAAAAATGGATTTTCACAATAATGAGTTTTCAAAGATAGAATCATTAAAATCAAAAAAAACAACTTTTATAGCAAAGGCAGTAGGAGTATTTATTTTTGTAACTACAATTTTTGCAATAATTAATTTGGAGATAATTATTATTGAATCTAGAAAATTATCTGCCGAATTTAAAATTTCTTCTCTGGTGCTAGCAGTTGTTCTCTTATCTTTTTTGGTGTATTTCGTTTTAAAGGATATAATTATTAACCGAAAAAACAAAATCATCAAAGTAATAGTTGATCAAAATGGTTTGCATCATTGTAATGATGAGACAATCATTGAATCCCTAACTTTTAAGTCATTATACCCAAATCCCGATCTAAAGAATTATGATGTTGTTTTATCTCAGGGTGAAGATGTAGCAGATGATATTTGTGTCTATTATTTCGATCCCTCTACCCAAACAATACTTTATAAAGCCCTTATATTTAATACTTCATTTTCAATAGGCAATGCAAAAGAATTAAAAACACATTTCATAAAGGGTATTTTAAAGTTTAGATCTGATTTGAGAGTTTCCCCAAAAGTTTTAGATTTCTTAAATTTAAATAATTCCTGAAATTTAAATTGTCTCATTCTGAATTTGTCTTATAAAATTTAAAATTAATCTTACTTTCAGTCACACGAGTGCGTAAACCCTTACCATGAAAAATGAAGTTATTACCATTTCCAGTATCTAAATAATCCCGTTTTATTGTGGAAATTATATTGGTATACGGGAGATTCCAGTAAATAAAAGAAGTACTGCAAAAATTTGGGAAGCATCTGGATCAATGAGTAATTTTGTTTATTTTAATTTGTATTTAATCTAAATAAATATAAATTTGCAGCCTAAAATATAAATAACCGCCATGAAATTCACTTACTTATTTTTGCTGTTGGCTTTTCTTAACCTTAGCCAGGCGCAAAATGCTACAATTACAGGAAAGATCGTCTCGCAGAATAATGAAGCTATATCTTATGCTTCTGTATCTATTAAAAGCCTTAAAAAAAATACTACCTCTGATGAGAAAGGAAACTTTGAATTCACCAACCTCGCACCAGGAAATTATACGCTATATTTCTCTGCAATGGGTTTTTCTGTTCAGCAAAAAACTCTTGAACTCCATGAGGGTGAAAATCTGGACCTTTCCATTGTTTTAGAGGAAAACATCAATACTTTACAGACTGTAGAGATTACCGGACGAAAAGAGAAATCATACAAGAACACCAAATCTTTTATTGGGGCCAAAACCGAAATCGCTTTAAAAGATCTTCCGCAAGCTGTTTCATACGCAACAAAAGAGTTAATCGCAGACCAGGGTTCGATCCGGGTAGGCGAAATAGTAAAAAACTTCAGCGGGGTTAGCCAGTTTACTTTTTATGATGATATTTCGATTCGAGGATTTAGAATTAACGGAGGAAGCAATACCCAGCTGCTCAACGGAATGAGAACCTCTACCGGATTCTGGAAACAACCCCTTGCCAATTACCTGGAGCGTGTTGAAGTTTTAAAAGGCCCTTCATCGGCTTTGTTTGGTAATGCATCTCCGGGAGGAGTTTTAAACAGAGTCACTAAAAAGCCTTTGGATCAGCCCGCAAACAGCGTAAGTTTTTCTACAGGAAGTTTCAACACCCTAAGAGCTTTAGCCGATTTCACCGGGCCATTAACCGAAGACAAGTCCCTTTTATACCGTTTGAATTTAGGCTATGAAAATGCAAATTCATTTAGAGATTTACAATTCGATAAAAATATTGTCATTGCTCCTTCCCTCTCGTTTCTTCCAAATGATAAAACAAGTGTAAACTTTGACTTGATTTACACGGGTTCCAAAAGTATCTTGGACCGCGGACAATCCACCTATGAGAATAATTTATTCTCCACTAAAACTTCCAACTCACTGAATTCTACCAATGATTATTTAAATGAAGAAACCTATATTGTTACCACTTCATTAAATCACCAGTTTACAGATCGTTTATCGTTTTCGGCTTCTTACATTCGTACCGGTTATACCGAAGATCTTCTCGAACACCGTGGCGCTAATAAATATGCATCTGCCGGGGATGGATCTACTATCCCAACTGCAATTGAAATGCAGGTTTTCCAGCGTAAACGTAAACGTTATATCGATAATCTTTCTGCTTTCTTTAAATATCAGGCCAAAACGGGAGCTTTGGATCATAATTTAATTGCAGGTTATGATTATGCCCAGGAGCAGGTTCCCTCAGGAGGTTCTCAATTACAGGCAACTGGTTATAGAAATGCGGCAAATAACGGATCGATTGCTAGTTATGATCCGGCAAAAAAGAATCTTTACCTACTGGATTCAAAAGGAAATCCAGTTCCCAATGTGGCGCACTTTGACCTGACAAATCCATCAGCATCACAGCAGTTAAAAGACATGAGCAAATATTTTTATTCAGCTCGTCCCTTTGACCCAACTTATTATTCATTGTACGGAATTTATCTTCAGGATAATATTAAATTTGGCGCTTTTCAGGCTTTAATTGGAATTCGTTACGATGAGTATACCGATAAGGAAAATTATAAAAAAGCAACAGAAAAGAAAGTAAAACAACATTCTTTCCTTCCTCGTTTTGGACTTACCTACACCCTTAACCCAAACATTAATTTATACGCAACTTACGTAAAGGGATACAATCCACAGACAGCCTCTTCTTTATCAAACCCAAATGCGGGAGGC
This sequence comes from Flavobacterium sp. SLB02, assembly GCF_009664855.1. GTDB lineage: Bacteria > Bacteroidota > Bacteroidia > Flavobacteriales > Flavobacteriaceae > Flavobacterium. Next base: position 1,155,459 of record NZ_CP045928.1, on the reverse strand, counting down.
CCTTTTAATCCCTTAGAGAGCAATATGGTGGAGTTTGGAGGAAAATCGTCATGGTTTAAGGAAAAACTCTTTGTCACTATGGCTTTATTTAAAATTCAGCAGAAAAACACGCTATACCCGGCAAACGATGCTATAAACCCAGACTTGATGAGAGCTATTGGAGAGGAAGAATCAAAAGGTATTGAAATTGATGTAAACGGAAGTATTACACGTAACTGGAGTATTTCTGCGGCTTACTCATACAATCAAGCAGCTATTACAGAGAGTCCTGAAGCATCTGAGATAGACAGGCAAAAACCAAATACACCAAAACAACAAGGAAATGTCTGGACACGTTATAACTTTACAGATGGCGCTTTAAAAGATTTTGGTCTTGGTTTTGGAACCAATTTTGTTACCACACGTAATTTAAGCCAGACAATAACGCAGACCATTCCGGGTTACACCTTGTATAACGCAGCCTTGTACTACAATATCAATAAATTTAAAATTCAGCTCAACGCAAACAACCTAACCAATAAAACCTACTGGGTTGGAGGTTACGATTATATCCGTTTGTTTCCTGGTGCGCCTTCCAACTGGCTCTTGACCTTAGGATACTCATTTTAGCACATGCTTTATTGCAGTATTAGCCCGGTTCTCTCCGGGCTAATGTTTTTTTTATGGCAACCCTTAAGGGGTTACCCAGGTAATGAATTAGGCAAACTCTCAGGATTATTTCCCACAGCGGAATTTAATTGTAATGGGGTATCAGAAAGAATTATGCCTTACCCCTGGTATATCCAAAAACAAAACGGATCAGAAAAAAGAACGGCATAGCCCAAAAAAACCGCCTTGCATGAAATACAAGACGGCTGTCCATAAAAACATAATCTTCCATTTTATGCTTCTATCTGTTCTATTAAAGGGTAAGGATGTAATCCAGCTACCTTTTGTTCTTTTTTATCATCGTGACATAGTATCCGTAGGCAAGAGCAATGCCAATTAAAATCAAATCCGAACCAGGGTTAACCATACAATTGATTTTATTATATTATTAACTTCTCCTATCAAACTTAAAATAGGGCAAATCCCAAAACCTTTTCCGATGTATAGAAAAAGTGAAGCCCACTTTGCAATACTACGGCACTTTGTCCTTATAAGGCTCTTGCTGAGGATATAAAATATAACTCAGGGTAATAATTAACAATAATGTCCATCATAAGCAAAGCAAAACCATTTAGTTATCAAGTCTTTGCTTGCCTAGAAACATTTCAACACCCCTTACACTGAGCTATTGCTGGCTTTTTTATCCTCAGCGGGATGACTTAGAGAAAACCTGCAAAAGACAATATTTAAAGACCTCCATATCTATCCTTATAAGTTTTAAGTTCCCTATCGGTTTGATCTAGGAGTCTCTCCAGAAGGGCAATTTTATCCCTGTAGAGCACCTCAATATTAGAAAGATTATCCTGCCCTACAGGTGACTTGGACTTTAGGCAATCGCTCTTAAAATAAAGTCCCCTTTCAAAGCCTATAATGCTAATGAGATCCATTTCAAATATAGAGACGATCTCTTCTAATTTATCGCAACTCAGCGCTATGGTGCCTTTTTCAATTTTACTATAGCCCGCCTGGGTAATATTAAGTCTTAAGGCCATATATTCCTGGGTGTAGTCTTTGAGTTCCCTGATGCTTTTTATATTTTCGTTTATTTTTCCCGGCATTTGAATTGGTTTTATAAGTTTACATTTCAAACTACATCATCTAGCGCAAATTCATAAAATAACCCTGCATAGCAGTGCAAAGAGCCGCGAGTGGCCAAAAGCTTGCTCCCCTAGCCCCTCATCAGGCAATAAATGTCCTGTTTCCCGGGTCTATATAACCGGGTAAAGTATTAGAAAAAAACTCTAATGAATTATCATTAAAATCGCTCCTGCACTTTCTTACCATTGTAATTAATAATCCTGGTGGTTCCATCTGGCATGACAAGGGTAAATTTTCTGCTGTTTAGCATTCCTTTATATTGTCCCTTTCTGTTGGAAATGGTTAACATTTTTGAGGCCTCATTCCAGGAAAATTCAATTTCGCAATACAATCCTTTCTCATAATTGTAATTGTCAAACTCATCCTCATAAAGCACAAAGGAGCCATCTTTACCCGGGTATACTTTTATCTCCAAGTTGTCCCATTTTTGCTGGGTTGCAAATTGCACTTTGGGACCTAAGGGAATAATTGATCCTTCCCTTACATAAAGAGGCAGCATGTCAATGGTGGTTTTTCGCTCAATTTGCTGACCGCCTTTAATTTTCTCATTGGTCCAGAAGTCATACCAATTTGTACCAGCAGGCAGATATACATTTCTGGACTTCTCAGCCCTGAAGTCTACTGTTGTTTTATCTGTATTTTTTTTATCTCCTTGCTGCTCCCAGCCCGTTGATTCGTTAACTTTTACTATTTTCTCGGGAGTATACTGTGCGTGGACCACCGGAGCTACCAAAATTGATTTGCCAAACATAAACTCATCTTTACTATCCCATCCTTTTTTATCGGTTGGAAAATCCATAAACAATGCCCGCATAAAACTCGAATCCTTATTGGTAACTTCCCATGATGTGGAATAAATATAAGGAAGAAGCGCATAACGAAGATTAATAAATTTCTCTATGGCATCATAGATCGGCTCACCTTTTATACCAAAATTATAAATCTCCCTTGGAACGTCTGTGCCATGAGAACGCATCATGGAATTAAAAGTACCAAACTGAATCCAACGCACATTGAGTTCCTGGTAAAGAGGATTTTGGGCTCCTGATTTCGCTTTCCATTCTTGCTTGTAGGCTCCTGCAAAAAAACCTCCTATATCTGAATTCCAATGCGGTATGCCTGTAAGGGTAAAATTCAGACCGGCCGGAATCTGATTGCGAAGGGTTTCCCAGCTCGAGCCCGTATCACCAGACCATGTATTGGCCCCGTAGCGCTGTTGGCCTGCAAAGGCAGATCGGGTTAAAATAAATACACGCTTCTCTGATGTGGTTTTGCGCTGATTCTCGTACACTCCACCTACAGTCATTAAAGGATATGCATTTCGCACTTTTCTAAAAGATCCCAGATAGGTCTTTGTATCATAATCTGCTGGTTTTGCCTCAAAGTGATCGGGTTCTGTGGAATCCATCCACCAGCCGTCAATTCCCTGAGAAAATAGTCCCTTATTGGCATATTTCCAGTAAATATCTCTCGCCTCAGGATTGTAAGGGTCATATACCCTAACCCCTGAGGGATAATCCGCATTTGGAGGCCATATCTCTGAACCAGATTCCGGCCAGGTTTTAATATTAAATAACATTCCCTTTTGATCCATTTCTTTATAAGGCTTTGTCTGCGGACCAAAGGAAGACCAAATCGAGATAATCATATGGGCATTAAGATCATGAACCTGATCCACCATTTTTTTGGGATCTGAATATTCCGGATTCAAAAACTCCATTGCATTCCATAGATAATTGTTGCCCCAATACTGCCAGTCTTGTATGATTCCATCAAGGGGTACTGATAACTCTCTATACTTTTTAACTACTTCTACCAATTCATTCTGACTTTTGTATCGCTCTTTACTCTGCCAAAAGCCATAGGTCCATAAAGGAAACATTGGTACTTGTCCAGTTAATTCGCGCATTTTTCCAATTACCCCATCTGCATTGCCTCCGTACATGAAATAATAGTCCACAGCATCTCCCACGATAGATTTAAACGAAGTTTGATTGGAGTCATCTGTAAATTCTGTTGGAGAATAGTTATCCCAATAAAGTCCGTAGCCTTTTATGGATTGAAAAAAAGTCACCGCATCATCCACATTACCCTGCTCGAGGTGATATTTTTGGTTCCTTTGGTTTAAATCTCCTCTTTGATGCTGTCCCAAACCATAAATAGGTTCCTCTTTATCTAAAATAAAAGATTGTGTCACTGTAAAGGTCTTTACTCCTGTATCATCAAAAGGTTCAAAATTGGTTCCTTGGGGTTTTTCTTTTAATAATTCATTTTCAAAGGCTGCAAATGCTACATCTCCTGAAACAGTATTTACACTAACGCTTAATTGATCTGACTTTAAAAAGATACTATTGCCACTAGTCTTGACACTAAAAGCAGTTTTAGAAGGCTTTAAAACTACCGAGAGACTTTCTTTTGAAAAATTCTTTACCGGAGATTTAATAACCCTGACAATAGAGGGGCTGTAAAACTGTATTTCTATGTTATGGCCATTGGCCATAGTGGTGATTCCCTGAATGGTTTTCTGGAATTTCTGCCCATTACTATGAAGGCAAAAAAGCAACACAGTGCATAAAGAGTAGATAATTTTCATTTCGATTGAGTTAAATAGTTATAGTCCAATAAAAATAACTTTTGTAATTTTTACCTCCTTTAAACTATGTTGAAATAATTATAACTCATGTTGAAATCAGAGAGAAATCTACTACAAAGTATTAATAATCAATACCTTAAAAAAATCAATTTATTACATGGAAAAATTTCACTCCCTGCTCTGGCTGGGTGTTTTACCAAAGGTATCATGAAAGCATTTGGTAAAATAAGAAATACTATTAAAACCTACCTGATCCGATACATCGGCAATGGTGAGTTTTTTATCCAATAATAATTCAGCTGCTTTTTTTAACCGCAGACTACGAATAAAATTGGTGGGAGAATGATCCGTAAGGGCCATAAGTTTTCGATATAAACCAGTACGGTCCATATTCATATCCTCACTGAACTTCTCTACGGTATAATCAGAATTTGACAAATTATCCAAAACACACTCAAAAGCGCGTTTTAAAAACTCCTGGTCAATGGGATTATCGGTCAAGGCATTTACTTGCACTTCCTTTTTATTGCTGAACATTTTTCTTCTGGTCTCGTTTATCTCCAGTAGTTTATCAATTCGCAGTACCAGCAAATTAATATCAAAGGGCTTTACCATATAGGCGTCGATTCCAGCGCTGTAACCTTCAAAGCGGGCCTCATCAGAGCTTCTTCCGGTAAGCATAATAATGGGAATGTGACTCACGGCGATCGTATTTCGAATCGATTGACTCAATTGCGGGCCATCCATTTGGGGCATCATCATATCTGTTACGATAAGATCCGGAAGATGCATAATGGCTTTCTTTAAACCTTCTTGCCCATCATGGGCTGTGATCACATTATAATACTTTTTCAATTCATCGAGCAGATACCCTCTAAAAATAATGTGATCCTCAACAATAAGTATATTTTTTCTTGCTGATTCTTTCCCTTCTTTAAAAGAGCTCAATTGTGTTTCTTTACCAACGGGTAATAGCACCTTAAAACAAGTTCCCTGCCCTGAGTTACTCTTTACCCTGACCCATCCGCCATGCATTGCTGCGTAATATTTCACCATGTAGAGTCCTATACCACTGCCGGCGGATCCCTTGTTTTGATTGTCCGCCTGATAGAAACGATTAAAAATATTATCTATCTCTATTGGAGAGATTCCAATGCCTGAATCTTCTACCAAAATGACCATAATTTTATCCTTACTCTCAATTACTGCCGAGAATTTAACCCAGCCGCCCGAGCCTGTAAATTTAAAAGCATTAGAAAGCAGGTTAATTACTATTCTGGTAATTTTTTGCCTGTCCAGATACAAATCATCGTTTTGCGGGTCGATATCCCAGGTAAAGTCAATTTCTTTTTCCTCTGCCAGTGGCTGGTAGGCTTTACACAATTCAGTGATAAATGAAAGACTATCATAAAAATTGCGATGTAATATTTCTTCTCCTGTATCTATTTTTTTAAAATCAAGCAACTGATTGACAGTATCCAGTAAAAGGTCGCTACTGGAGCTGATTTGCAGGAGTTCTTTTTTTATTTTCTGATCTTCCACCCTTGCAAGCAGCGATTTTAAGGGTGTTATGATAAGGGTAAGGGGGGTACGCAACTCATGACTCATATTGGTTATAAAATCAGACTTAGCCCTCTCTACGGCATAATCCTGCTGTTTTTTGCGCACCCGGGCATTACGCTTTAGAAGAGCCTTAGAAATTAAAGCAATCCCCAAACCTAATAATACCAAATAAAGTACTCTGGCAAGAGTGGTATTCCATATAGGAGGCTCGATGATAATTAAAAGATTTTTCACTCTTCCAGGCCAGTGTAGACCATCAGAGCTGGCCTTAACCATAAAAAGATAGCGACCCGGAGCTAAATTGGTATAACTGGCTTCCCCTACCCCTGAGACAGAATTCTCACTGCGCCAATTGGGGTCAATATGCTCGAGTTTATATCTGAAATACGTGCGGGATTCATTGATATAATTGAGTCCGGAAAACCCGATGCTAAAAAAGTTTTGATTGTGCTTCAGCCGTAAGGTATCGGTTGATGCGATGGCATTATTTAAAACAATCTCCTGGTTTATCATCTGGCCACTTGTCAAGTTTTTACCAAACAATTTGAAATTACATAATATGGGATTAAGCACATATTGAGTGTCTATGGCATGATTTCTCTCTAGATTATTCATACCGTCTATTCCCCCGATAAACAATCCGTTTTTTGAAGAAATAAGCGCTGAGCAGTCCGTAAATGGATATTCGAGCACTCCGGTAAATTTATCATAATTTACAATTCTAAAACTAAGTCCCTTTGCTGCTCTTTTTTTAATGATATGACTCACCCCGCGTGAGGTGGTAACCCAAAATGAACGATCAATGTCTTGCACTATCGCCTTAATGCTATTGTTTACTAAACCCTTATCGGTATTTAATTCATATAACTTTTGATTTTTATGGTCCCAAATGGTAAGGCCGTTATACGTCCCTAGCCACAAATCCTTCTCAGAGTCAGATAAAAGACAACTGTATTTATGATTCTTCTGGCTAAACATGGGCATTCTCTTATGCCCTTTTACCAAGGGCATGATAATTTTATCCCCTGCCATATCCATCATAAAAGGCCCATTGGAGCAAATACCAATCAATTGATTATTCCACTGGGTAATTTGAAATACATCGGGGGGAGAATGCATCAAAAAGGAAAGACCAAAAGACTCCAAAGATTTATTCCACTTGAAAATTCCAGTCTCAGTGCAGATATAAATTTCTCCCTGAGTACTTTGATAGGCGCAATTGGTCAATTGTTTTGTATATTGTTTTATAAGGCCATCTCTGCCCTGTACATATAGTCCCCTACTGGTGGAAATCCATATTTGACCCGCAGAATCCTTTAAGAGAGAATAACAATGCAATTGGGAGAGTACAACCTGGAATGATTTGGTATCATTGAGAGGAAGTTCGGCTATATAGAGCCCCTCACTGGTACCGATCAGCAATTTACCACCGGGAGTTTGTTCAAAACAATTGACCTGGAATTCCTTATTGTCCTTTAAGTTAAAATTACTTTTTTGATAATATTTAAAACGGGAACGATCCGGATGATGGTAATAAATCCCCTTGTTTAATGTTCCTATCCAAAGCCCTCCCTGATAATCAAATAAAACAGTACTTACCTCAGTCTTTATCTTGTTTTTCTCTTTTAAATTCAGCTCTGGATAAAACCTACCCAGAGTACTGCCCGATCTAAAGTTCCAAAGTCCTTTGCTGCAGCTAATGATAAAATCCCCATTCTTATTCGCGGCAAAAGTGTTAAGCCAATAAGTATGGCTTTGTAATAAGACCACTGACTCTTTGGTCTGGGTATTAAATCGGATCAATTGTCCTTTTGCGATTCCCGACCTGACAACATATAGATATTTACCGACCCTTGTGGTATGATTCCAATCATTAAAATCACCCAAAGCATCCTTTACAATAGATACTTTGTAAATCTCTTTTGAGGTCAAGCGGTCAAAACAACGCACTAATCCTGATTTATAAATTAAATATACCTTATTTTGATCGGCAACAAGATCATAAAGCAGTTCATCAGGGCTTCCCTTTATAAAAATGCTCTTTAAAAAGCAGACCACTTCTTTAGAATCCTGCTTGTAACAAAGCAGTTCGCCCAAGTCATTTACCACCCATATATCTTTTTTCTCATCAACAAATAAATCCACCGGAGTGCCTTTAAATCCTAAAAAACGCAGCGTTTTAATTGGATCGGCTTGGCTCCTTTCTTTAGAGAGATTAATCAGGCTGATCTCCCCTTTATGCTTGAGCCAAATTCGATTCTTCTCTGCATAACTGTGATGAAATCCCCTATAGGAGATAAGAGCAGCGGAATTATCATCGTCAATTTCTATTGTCTTAAAATCTGCTCCATCATATAAGTTAAGCATTCCCTCGGTAAAAACACCTATTCTCCCATCCTGGAGTTCAATAAAATTCCTGATTTTCTCTTCATTGAGCTGATGTCTGTTTTCCATTGCAGAGAATAAAAGATCTTGTGGGAAAACTTTACTACTGCAAGAAAAAAAGATGGCGCAAAGAAAAAAATATCCATGGGCAGAGACTCGCAAAATGCCGTTTTCTTTTCTCAGACTCTGCCACAAAAATTTAAATAATAATTTTGTCATTTATTTAAAGGTTGCATCTATAAAAAATACTAACATCGAGTTGTAAATATACTCTCTAATTTTAATAATGATATTATGGATCAAATGAACATCAGTTTTTTAATAGGTAGATAATTAAAATAGATGATTTTTCTTTCTAAATGGAAAATAGAAACTTTTATAAGAATAATAACCTTAGCTAATTTACCTTGGGGATAAATCAATATAAACTCAAGATGGGGACAAAATATTGTTTCTCACAAAAGAACTTATCAAGACAATTCAAGAATTAGAAAACTAGCCATTAAGATTAGAAACAGTATTTATGGTCTTTAGATTTTTCATACCTAAAACGATACATTTCGTACCTAATGCTTCATTAGATGCCAAATACGGATATTTTTGCTTTTAGTTTGCCTGCTGAATCTAAATTAAATAATTTATGAAAAAGCTATGGTTTCGAAAATTGCTATATGTTACATTAATATTGTTTGTCATTTTTATCGCTGCCTTTATATGGGCAGATAATGAATTAAATAAAGTCCTTGGCAGGTCAACAAAAGTTATAAATATTTCTTCAATACTAAGACCTGCTGAAACAACTCAAATAAAAAACGTCAATATACTTTCTGAGGATTGCAGCTATTTTATAAAAAATCAAGATGTAATAATAAAAAACGGCATAATAACTCAATTAGGTAAAAATCAACTACTCGATAGTACAGCTAGAATTATTGATGGTGAAAATAAGTTTCTTATTCCAGGTCTGGTCGATAGTCATGTTCATTTAAAAGAAAGCAAAAATGATTTGTTTTTATATCTGGTTAATGGCGTTACCTATGTTAGAGAAATGGCCGGAAGTCCTCTGATTTTAGAATGGAGAAAATCAATACAAAAAAATGGTATTGGACCCGGAATGTTTATTGCATCTCCTCCTATATTTAGTGAGAGTGGATTAGCGGGTTATTATTACAGTTGGACTAGGCAGGCCATTAATTATTCAAATACAAATGATGCTGAGAAAGCAATATCACAAATAAGTGAACAGGGCTACGATGCGGTTAAAATGTATGGTTTTGTAAATACCGAAATGTTCAAAACAACAATAGACATTGCTAAGAAGCATAATCTTAAAGTTATTGGTCACATACCATTAGTTAACTTAGAAACTTTTTATCAATCAGGTCAGGGTGAGATTGCTCATATCGAAGAAATAACTATAAAAACTATTGACGAATTTGGAAAATCAATATCTAAAAACCCGCAAGAGTACCTCAAATATTTAAAAAGGCACTCAAATCAAATTGCAAAAAGACTCAAAGAGAATAAAATTAGTGTTACGTCAACGGTTTGGTTATGCGAAAGTTTTCCAGAGCAAAGGTTTTACTTAAAATCAAAGCTTAAAGATATAAAACTACAGTATGTTAACCCGAAAATTATGGAAGGAACCATACTATATAAACTGGGATGGTTGCCAGGTACAAATGGATATGAATATGACGGGAAAAATAATTATGCTGCCAAAGAATTATCACGGACCTTTTGGAATACGTATGTCCAGGCAATTCATATCATGACAAAGGCATTAGCTGATAATAAAGTTACCATTATGGCAGGAACAGACAGCAATGTAGCAACTGTTGTGCCCGGGTTTTCACTTCACAGTGAGTTAGAATCTTTGTCTAAAGCTGGAATGACTAATTCTCAGGTATTATATTCAGCAACTGTTGCACCAGGTAACTGGATGAAAAGTAATACAGGAAAAATAAAAATAGGATATCATTCTGATTTAGTGCTATTGGCAGGAAATCCATTAGAAGATATCAAAAATACAAAGACTATTGAATGTGTGTTTTTTGATCAATATACGATCAATAAAATCCAAATTAAAACTATTTTAAAAGCTATAGAAGATGCAAACAATGAAAACAGAAATATAAAAATTGACCAATACTTATAATTTCAAAGGGAGCTTTTAAGGTCTTTAAAACTGATCTAAAGTCGTGTTTAATTTATTATATCCTGTTGTTTAAAATCTATTAAATAATGTCGTCCCTGTTTGATTAATCAAATAAGGGTAAATTCCATTAAGGTCTTAAATGCAAACAAACAACAACAGTTCAAGAACATCTTTTGAAAAATAAAACTTTTGATGTACTATAATTAGCATAGGAGCAAAAATGGATATCCCACTTATTAATCTGTGGACAGGGATTAAGTGTCGAGAAAAAACAATGCTGTAAAAGTTAAACAAAACCTTATTATTTTTGCTATGTATTATCTTCAACTATATATAGCTAAACAAATTATGATAAACTCAAAATATAAATTTATTTCTTTTTTAACGGTCCTCTTTATCTGCTTTACCATAGTTCATGCCAAGGCACAGACAGCGTCTTTTTACATCACTGTTCCTTTTGAGGAAGAAAATTACTTTACAAAAACAGTCTTTCCTTTCAATCCTGTATTTATCAAGAATAATAAAGTAAAAAGCATTGTCCTTAAAGATAAGGGCGAGTATGGCATAAATTATACTTATGATTTTAACCCAAAGGGCCAGATGGTGAGCATAACCAACATACGATACGAGAAAGAAAGTACAGATACCACCTTTTATACAAGATATTATTACAATCCAAAAGGGCTGATAGATAAAAAAGCAAGAATTGATTATCGAGATGGTGTGGTAAGGATTAGCTCTTATCAATATGATGAGAAAAACAGAATTGATAAAATCCTGATTTTTTCATTGAACTCCAAAATGCCCAATAGATCCCAAAATAGCGATTGGCTCGCGGAGTCTGTTCCTGGCTTAGACAAAATGGTCATAGGTGGTACCTTGCCAAATGAAAGCCTCTTCAATGAGATGATCACCCAAAACGAGTTTTCTTCATGGCAATATTGCCATTACATTGAAAATAAATTTGAAGTGGAAGAGCGTACAGAATACTTTGATTTTTTAAAGAAGAATGACAATGCGGATACCTGTTATCAAAAAAAGACTTATTACTATTTAAGCGGGCTCCCTGTTGCCTTGTTTCTTCATAATGGCTGTGCTGATAAGACTACTCCATCAGAATTATATCACTTCAATGAAGGCTTTCTTTCCACTCTTTCTGATTCACCAAACAACATGGAGCCTAAAAACGAACAATACAGTTATAATAAAGATAAGAATCTTGTGCTAATGGAGGATATATGGAGTGGGCAAAAAGTAAGCGAACTGATAATGTCTTATAACAAAAAAGGTTTTCTAAAAACAATACAAAGAAAATCCGACACAGCCAAGATGTCCCAATACTTTGAGGATCGCATCCTGGAGGTGACCTACCGCTTTTATTAAAGATTTCCTATCTTTAATAAAAACTAAAAAAAATACCTTTTTGAGTGAAATATCAATAAGAAAAATAATGATCCTTAACTTTGGGGAAATCTTAAAACAATAAATACAAATATCTTTATACCTTCCCTTTAAATAATCGATTATGTCTCTAAAGCGTGTTATTTATATTCTTTTGACTTGCTTATTATTTATATCCTGTAATAGTGATAATGATACTCCCATTGACAAGACTTCCCTTAACGACTCTGTTTTGATTGAAATAAATAAACTTAGAACAGCGGGATGTAAATGCGGAAACGATAATATGCCTGCTGTATCTGCATTGGTAAGCAATTCATTATTGACAAAAACAGCCTTCAATTATGCTAAAGATATGAGTGATCGTAATTATTTCTCCCATATATCACCTGAAGGGACAAGTCCTATACAAAGAGCAGCAGCTGTCGGATATACTGGAAAATATGTAGGCGAAGTAATTGCTCGCAATTACAGTACTTCTCTCCAGGTTGTAATGGGCTGGAAAAATAGCCAAGACCATTGCAAGGCTATGATGAGTAGTAATTATGTAGAAATGGGTGTGGGAAAATCAGGAAATATATGGGTTGTAAATTTAGGTAAGTAAACTAATTTTCTTCTGCAGCTTTGTTATTGCTATCTCACAACAAACATTTTTTTTTCTTCAACAAATAAATACAAAAAAAACAGATTTATTCTCACTATAATGAGAATAAGTCTGTTTTTATATTTTACAAATTATATTATTCTCATTTTTTTATTTTACATATAGTCTTTTTAACCATAACTTAAGAATATATTTGAATTTTAAAACGTTATAATCTGTTTTTTCTAATTATAATTTAAAAATACACTTACAGATCAACAAAAAACAAGATAAACACTTAATTATTAACAAATTAGCACAACTAATCATTTAACCTTAAATTAAAATCTCATGAAAAAAACAATTTTATTTGTAGTATTAAGCCTAATGTTTATGGGTTGCGAAACAAGTGAATTAAGCAATGAATCAGAAGTTAAAGCTGCATGGTCATCATCTGATCAATATGCTAGTTGGTCAAATGGCGGTTATACCGTTTATAATAACATATGGGGCTCTGGCGCAGCAAGCCAGTCCATATGGGCAAATAACTACAGTAATTGGGGTATTTGGGCAAACCACCCCAATTCAGCTGGTATTAAATCATACCCCAATTCAACCAAATATGTAGGTAAGGTGTTAAGTACAATCAATACTCTTACAACCAGCTTTAATGCAACTACCCCTAGTGGAGGAGCTTGGGTTTCAGCTTATGATCTTTGGGATAGCAATAAAGCCAATGAAATAATGCTGTGGTTAAATTACACCGGAAATTCCGATGGTTCGGGAAATGTAAAACCAATTTCTTATAATTATTCATCAACTGGCGCTTCTGTTCCGGTATACACAAACCAAAGCATAGGAGGACATACCTGGAATGTATTCCGTGGAAATAATGGATCTAATAATGTTTATTCATTTTTGCGTACAACAAAAACGAACAGTGGCACAATAGATGCAAAAGCAATATATAATTGGATAAAAAATAAAGGATGGTTTGGTAACGTTACTGTTGGAGACATACAATATGGATTTGAAATCTCATCCTGTTACGGTACAAACGGAAATGGATCAAACTTTACTTGTAATAGTTATTCTGTAACTAGTAATTAATCTATATAGATAAAAGCAATTTTAAACTCATTTGTTATTTAACGATATTTACACTAATTAATATCACATGGGGATGATCAATTTAAATTGAAAATCTCTGCTATATTGGTTCAACTATAGGGAGAAAGATGACGCATTTAAAGAGGGTATCAAAAAAGCTACCCTCTTTCTACTACTGCAATTTTATCATCAATATTATGATTATCTAATACCCTTTATTTTTTTATCGGCAGCTTTAATGTTTCAGTGGATCTGCGTTTGCTTTGCCTTAATTGTCTTTGCCCAGCTCTGATAGATTGGGAACCAGACACGATCTCCGTTGGAGCCATTGCAAAGCATCACAATACCGCTCTTGGTGGGTAAATGTAAAAACATTGCTGCACTCCAGCCTACGTTTTCTCCAGTATGTCCAATTGTTTGGAGACCTTCATAATTCATGAATCGGTATCCAAGACCGCTTTCTCCTTCATTGGAATATGGAAAAACAGGTTGCTCCATCAATTGTATTGTCTCTGGCCTTAAAACTTTATTTAACTCCCGAGAATCAGTTGTAATAGATAGCTCGGCAAAATGTGCTAAGTCCAGCACCGATGTTTGTAATCCTGCTGCTGCTTGTTCTGTAAATATTCTGTTTTTTATAGCATTTCCAAGCGTGTCGTACGCAGTTGCAGAATTCGCTTTCATGCCTTCGGTCCATTCATAAGAGGTATTAACTAATCCCAAAGGTTGGAATACATTTTTTTTCATATAGTCAGCAAATTTTTCCTTTGTTTTTTCTTCAAGAAATAATTGCGCCAGCGTGTAACCGCCACCAGAATAGTCCCACTTTGTTCCTGGCTCATTTTTAAGATGTACACTTTCTCCATTTCTTTTTGTTTTTCCGTTTAGGGATTCTTCTAAACTTAATAATTTGGTTCCTTGCTCAAAGCCGCCATATCCATGCACGGAGAGACCCGATGTATGGCTAAGAAGGCGTCGAAGTGTAACTTTTGATACATCGTATTGGGATTTAGGCAGTTGCCAACGGGTTAAAGATTGATTAATTGGCTCATCAAGTTGTACAAGACCTTTTTCAGTAAGTTGCATAAATCCCCAAGCGGATACAACCTTCGAAATTGAGCCAATATTAAAAATTGTTTGTGGTGTTATGGGTTTTTTAGTTGCCGCATCAGCATAACCGATGCATTGAATCGATATGATTTTTCCATTTTGAATAACAGCAACAGCTATACCGGGAACATTGTTCTTTCTGGTAAATTCTAATCCTAATTTTTGAATCTCTATAGATAATAAATCTGCTTTTATGTTTTTATTTTCTTTTGCTGCAGTCTTGTCACGTTTTGTTGAGCAAGCAAAAAGAATTGCAATACAACACGTGATAAGTAAATGATTAAGTTTACTGATGTTCATTTGAGTTATGTTTTTTAGATGTGTTGCAATATTTTGGCACGTTAATATTGCTACTTTTATATTTACAATTACATTTCGGGGCAGTCTTACAATACTACTAATTAAGCTGCCTTAATTTTTCCTAAGCAAATAACGTATAATTCATACCTTATTTAAAATTACTAGAATTATATATCCAAAATATAATATATTCAGATTCTGGGAGTAAGATAAATTTCCAAGATGTCAATGTTCGCATCCACCAGCAGCCTGCAGATGGAGGGCACCTGTTCGCAATTTTCGTATTTAATCTTTATGCATTCTTCCAACTCGAAGATTTCCATCTCAAAGTCAAAAAATAGCCTGGATACCTCTTTGTTACTTTCGGTTTTGACAACTATCCATCTTGGCTCATTTTTGTTTTTTCTCAAAATTACCGGATTTAGGATTAACTGCTGCATTTGTGGCTTCTTTATAGAGGAAGTGTTAACTTGAGCCCACTCTGACTTTCCAATTTTTGTCGAAAGCAAAATTACTCGATCGAAATGCCATTAAATTGTAAAAATGCGAATAGTAAGCAATTTTTTTTAAACGAGAGCAAGTAATTCGGTATGTTTATCCTTTCCGGGAAACATGGGATTGATAGCTAAAAAGTGCTTTCCTAATGCTACTCGCGTTACAGACCGATTCCATGTTCAAAAGCTAGCTACAGAGGCCCTGCAGGAAATCAGCATTAAATATCCTTGGGAAGTTATCGATCAGGAAAATGATGTTATCGAAAAAGCCAAAAAATCAAAAGTAAATTTTGAATCTAAAACACTTCAAATGGGATACCTTTAAACAATTACTAGCCAGAAGCCGCTATTTCTTGTACAAAACCAAATCTAAATGGACTTCAAAGCAAACAGAACGTGCTGCGTTACTATTTGAATTATATCCTGATTCAAAAAGATATAGTCTAACTCAAGAGCTCCGTAGTATCTTTGAGAATAAAAAAGACAAAATCATTGGTTTTGCAAAATTAGCCAAATGGCATGAAAAAGTAAATCAATCTGGATTTAAATCTTTCGATACAATTTCTCCTACCATTATGAATCATTATCAAACCATATTGAATTATTTTGACAACAGAAGCACAAATGCTTCTGCAGAATCATTCAATGCTAAAATAAAAGCATTCAGATGAAAATTCAGAGATATTAGAAATATAGAATACTTCCTTTTTAGACTAACTAATATTTATGTTTAATTTTTACTACTCCTGAGATTTTCGTGTTCATCCGTTATCACGGCTCGCTACATAACTGCAGTATTTTGTAAAACAAAAAATCCTCATCAAATAAATGATGAGGATTCTTAAAAGAAAGGCGACGACATACTCTCCCACATAACTGCAGTACCATCTGCGCAGGCGGGCTTAACTACTCTGTTCGGGATGGGAAGAGGTGAGCCCCGCCGCAATAACCACCTTAAGGTCGTTTTT
>NZ_CP045928.1:1006694-1139037 GCF_009664855.1 Flavobacterium sp. SLB02 | reverse complement strand
GTTATTCGAATCAGTCTCTATCGGTTATTCTTTAATCTCTCGATTATCTTACTCTTTATTCTTTTGCTCTAACATCTCTGTTAAAGCGGCTGTCAATTCAATATGTCTACGAACGTGTTTCTTTTTTGTTTCGCTTGTTTCTCAAAGCGGGTGCAAAAGTAGTGAGTTTATCCGTATTTACAAGTTTTTTTATAAAGTTTTATTCAATTATTTTTAAAACTTTATCATAACCTTCTGATAAAGTTGATCTTAAACTTTAAAATTTAATATTAATACAAGAGAATTTTCTTACGATATTGTTTTGCAAGCAAAATCAATTCAAAAAAATGCCTCTTCTTTTACGGGTTCACAGGTTAAGTTAAACAAGTATGTTTAACATATTTAAAAACTCTTTAATATACTCTTCAAAATAAAATCACAGACTAGTGAATGATTTTCCCTATTTGATATTCTTTGAATTCCAAAATTTACTTCAAATACAAAACTTACCATTGCTATATCATAGTACCATTTCAATTCATCCAAAGATGTTTATTCTCTCATAGTTTATTGACTTGTTACCTATTGTGGCAACCTATCCTAGTTAAAGGATGCTTAGGATTGGAAAAGCTATATTGATTTTTTACTTTCGTATATGCAATCTGAATAATGAACCTGATAAAATGCGATTATGGATTTCAGTGAAAAAGGTCTTTCCCTTGAAGAGGTAAAGGCAATGGATATGGTATCTTATTTATCTGCCTTGGGATTTGAACCCTCTAAAATATCCCACGATGAATATTGGTACCTCTCACCTTTACGAAATGAAAGGACAGCTTCTTTTAAAATCAACCGCAGTATTAACCGTTGGTATGATCACGGGATGGGAAAAGGAGGTAATCTCATTGATTTTGGCATGCTGTATTTTAACTGCTCCTTTGGCGATTTTTTAAATCGTCATTGCAGAAATATTCCCCTGCAGCATTGCTTTGTTCCGCTTCAAAATATTTCGAAAAAAAATCAATCAAAAATTATCATTTTAAAAGAAAAGCCACTCCAATCTCCTTCTCTCTTACACTATCTAAGACAAAGAAAAATTCCTCTTGGCACTGCCCGTGAATATTGCTGCGAGATTAGTTATGGCATTAATGAGCGTTCCTATTACGGCATCGGCTTTAAAAATGACTTTGGTGGATTTGAAATCCGAAATCCCTATTTTAAAGCCAGTAGCTCACCCAAGGGAATCACTACTTATGAACATACCGATAAAAAAGTACTGGTCTTTGAAGGGTTTATGGATTTTTTATCCTACAGGTCATTGAGTGGTCAGCTTAAAAACCAAAAAGAAAGCTTTGTGGTTCTGAACTCTCTTTCTTTTTTAGAGAAAGCCCGCCCTTTTATGGAAAAACACAAAGCGGTAAGTCTCTATCTGGACCGGGATGAGCCTGGGCAAAAATTCACTGAGCAGGCCCTTGGCTGGGGCAGTAAATACAAAGATCAGAGCGCACTGTATAAAGACTGCAAAGATCTTAACGAGTGGATGATAAAATCTGAGAAAAGCCAGAAAAAACAAAGTTCGGGCTTAAAACGATAAAGACTTAAATCCAAGAGAACCATTACCCTTTCAGACAAAGATTCTCTTGAGACGCGTGATTTGCTAATATCTAATTTATGATTCAAAGAAAGTGTTAATCTTAAAAAAATATAGCTATGCAAACCGGAGAAAACGAGCAGGCACTGCGAAAAATACTTGATATGACCCGCCTTATAAGTATAATCCTTTTAGGCCTGCACTTTTATTACTATACCTATAGCGTGTTTCTGCATTGGAAACTGGCAAACCCACTAGGGGATAAAATCCTTGGAAATATTGCTCTGACAGGGCTATTTGACACCTTTGATCGCTCCAAAATCCTGGCTCTTGGCTTTTTGGTCATTTCACTTCTGGGCAGCAAGGGAAGAAAAAACCAATCTATGACCTATAAGCATGCTTTTCTTTGGCTTGGCTTAGGCTTGCCTCTTTATTTTTTGAGCTACTTTTTACTGCTTTTAAAAATAAATATCATCTGGCTGGCAATTATCTATATTAGTGTGACAACAACAGGATTTATTTTAATTCTAACAGGAGGTACTCTCCTCTCGCGTGTTATAATCCAAAGGCTTGATCAGGGAGATATTTTCAATAGTGAAAATGAGACTTTCCCACAGGAAGAAAGACTCATGGAGAATCAATACTCCATCAACCTTCCCGCCCAATACTATCTAAAGGGCAATATTCGAAAAAGCTGGATCAATATCATCAACCCCTTTCGCGGACTACTGGTCCTGGGAACCCCTGGCTCGGGTAAATCCTATTTTATCATACGCCATGTCATTACCCAGCACATAAGAAAAGGATTTTGCATGTTTGTTTATGATTTCAAGTTTGATGATCTCACTACCATTGCCTACAATACCTGGCTCAAAACAAAAAAATCACATCTAATTGCCCCTGAATTCTACAGTATCAATTTCGATGATCTGAGTCGCTCGCACAGATGTAATCCATTAGTTCCTATGACCATGACCGATATTACCGATTCGGCCGAATCGGCCCGAACCATTCTATTGGGACTCAATAGAGAATGGATCAAACGTCAGGGTGATTTTTTTGTGGAATCCCCTATTAACTTTTTAACGGCCATTATCTGGTATCTCAGAAAGTATAAAGATGGACAATTCTGTACACTACCCCACGTTATTGAACTCATGCAGGTAGATTATGATGATCTTTTTACCCTTCTTCGGACAGAGAAGGAAATAGAGGTACTTATCAACCCATTTGTCAATGCATATCTCAGTGATGTTATGGAGCAGCTAGAAGGGCAAATTGCCTCAGCCAAAGTAGCTATGGCCAGACTCTCCTCTCCCCAGCTCTATTATGTGCTATCGGGAAACGATTTTACACTAGACATCAATAATCCAAAGCAGCCCAAGATCATCTGCATGGGAAACAATCCTCAGAAGATCCAAATTTACGGTGCTGTACTCTCGCTTTATGTAAGTCGTTTACTAAAACTGGTCAATCAGAAAGGAAAACAAAAAAGCAGTCTTGTATTTGATGAATTTCCCACTATTTACCTCAACAATATCGATAATGTTATTGCCACAGCCAGAAGCAATAAAGTGGCAACCTGCCTGGGCATACAGGATTTTAGCCAGCTTAGAAAAGATTACGGGCGCGAGCAGGCCGATGTCATTATGAACCTTACAGGAAATATCATCAGCGGTCAGGTCAGCGGAGACACTGCCAAGCAATTATCGGAGCGAATTGGAAAAATTATGCAGGACAGGGAAAGTCTTTCCATAAACAGCAATGATACCTCTGTTAGCCGCTCTAAACAATTGGAGCTGGCCGTACCGCCTTCCAAAATATCTGCTTTAAGCTCAGGTAAGTTTGTGGGAATGGTCGCTGATGATCCGAATTGCAAAATAGAGCTTAAAACATTCCACAGTGAGATAATAAATGACCACAAGAGCCTTAAAAACGAAACTGATAATTACAAAGATATTCCCATGGTACGAGAACTCAATAATGAAATTGTACAGAGTAATTACCTTCAAATAAAAAAAGACATCCAGGATATCATTAACGATGAGATGGATCGCCTTATGGGTGATCCTGAACTCTCTTGCCTGGTGATAAGAAAATAAGTTCAACCTAAAGAGAAATGCCATGAGAACAAAGACTAATAACCCAAAAAAATATCGTCATGTATATCTGGGAATACCTACTGCAGAATATATTGAAATTGAAAATAATTACAAAAAAAGTACCTGCCGCAGCCTGAGTGAATATATTTAGGAACATAATTATTCATAATCCAATCACCATACGCTACAGGGATCAGTCCCTGGAAGATTTGATCGAAGAAATAGCATCTCTGAATGATCATATGAATCAGGTGAGAAATACTGCCTTCCAAATTCTTGAAAAATTAACAAGTCAGCAGCAAACCAGTCAATTCAATCCGGTACTTACAGGATTTGAAACCACCATAAAACATCTGGATAAAACAATCCAAGAAATCAAAATACAAATTGAAAAAATCGTAAAAAAATGGTCACAATCATAAAAATTGGCTCATCAATAAGCAGAACCATTCACTATAATGAGAGCAAAGTCACAATAGGACAAGCGCAATGCATTGGGGCAGGCAATTACCCTGTTGATCTTGATAGATTAAACGATACAATAAAAAAAAGACGTCTTACCCAAATAACAGCATTAAACCAAAATGTAAAGCGCAATACAGTACACATCTCACTGAACTTCTCTCCACTTGAGCATCACTGCAGGGAAACCCTGATGGCAATTACCAATTTCTATATGCAACGAATTGGTTTTGCCAAGCAGCCTTATCTGGTATATGAGCACTACGATAGCGCCCATCAGCACGTTCACATTGTCACTAGCAATGTTACAAAAGAAGGCAAGAGCATTGCCATGTATAATTTAGCCATTGATAAATCAAAACCTGCCAGAGAGGAAATCGAAGAACTATTTGGGTTAATTAAGGCGCGAGGACAAAAAGCAAATAATCAACTTGATTTGAATCCCATAGCCATAAAAAGAATCAAGTATGGAGAAACCGAATCAAAAAAGGCCATAAATCTTGTTCTCAATTATGTATTGAATCAATACAGCTATACCAATTTTACAGAACTAAATGCCATTTTATCCCAGTATAATCTTATTGCTCAAAGAGGAAGTGAAAATTCAAAAACATTTCTGGCAGGTGGATTAGTATACCAGATTTTAAATCAAAAAGCAAAACCTGTTGGAAAACCTATCAAGGCAAGTATACTTGATAACAAGCCAACATTGGCTTTTTTAGAGAATCAATTTAAAGAAAACACAATAAAAAACGCTGAGCAGCAAATAGGGATTAAAAAAATCGTAAATAGGTATTCAATTCAATCTATAGCTTTAGATGAGCTGAGCCCGATATTGCAAAGGTCAGCGATCACTACTGTGGCTAAAAAAGATGCTGATGGGCTTATTGATGAATTAACCTTTATTGATCACAAGACCAAAAGTTTTTTAAATGGTGATTTTCTCCTCAAGCAACTCAATGAGAATCTTGAGCAAAGATCCCCAAAAGCGGCACTCTTTTTTGAGAACAGAAAAGCTAAACGAGGTAAAACTACCAGACATAGCTTTTGAAAATGCTTTATTTTGCATTTTAATTTTACAAGTCATCTTGCAAAATTTTTCAGCTCAGTTTCCAAAATTACTTTCAAGGTCCGAATCAATTGCTATTTAATCTCTTTTTTAAGTTTTTCCAATGAAGAATCCTCTATTTTTTTGATCTGATTAATAACAATTTGAGCAATAGCAGTCGCGCCTTTTAATGAAAGGTGTGTATCATCTGCTTTGTCTTTTTGATAATAGGGATTCTCACCTGCCTTAAAATGCAAATGCAATTGCTTTGACTCCTCAGGTCCGTAAGATTCTTCGAGTAACTCTGAATAATATTCCAGATCAATAAAAGGGACTTTATATTGCTGAGCTACTAATCTGACCTCTAAAGGATACTCACCGTGAGTGGGTACAAGTACTCCTTTTTCATTAAAATTACGCCTTGCAATAGAAGTGAGTAGCACAGGGATAGCGCCTTTCTCACGACTCTCTTTTACAAAGCGAATAAGATTGTATCGATAACGGGTATGTGGGTTTGTATATCGGGTCGAATCTTCTATTTTTTGGTCATTATGTCCAAATTCTATAAAAACATAATCGCCTTTTTTAAGCTTTTTATAAATAGAATCCCAGCGTTTTTCATTAATAAAACTCTTGGTACTTCTTCCATTTACTGCTTTATTTTCAACGACAATATTTGCTGTAAAGAAAGGCTGAAGCACTTGCGCCCAACCATGTTCAGGATTTTTCTCTGGGTCTTTCTTGTTGGCCATGGTAGAATCTCCAATAGTAAATAAGGTTGTTTTTTGGGCGAAACTTGCCGTTGTGATCAGCCAGATCATCAATAGATAATATTTCATTTTTTTCATTCTTAGAGTTCTTTCATTCTTATTTTGCCGCAGAAGGAACGGTTGCTTTTTCTCCTATAAAAACTTCGTTCAATACTACATTTTGAGCATTTGAACTTGAAATGGCATTTTTTGCCCATTTTATATCTATGTTGTTCAGAGAAATATTTCGGACTTTTTTATCGGCAAATCCCTGAATTACAATGCCTGTTTGCGTTGCTTTATTACAGGAAATATTCGAAAAGAAAATATCTGATATCTCCGATTGAAAACCATTTCCTTCACCATGGTAATTGGCCGTTATATACAAGCAATCTTCTACCTGATCGAGTGCAATATTTCGAACAAAAATATTTTTAATAAAACCGCCCCGATCGGCATTGGTTTTCAAATAAATTCCCCTTTTTAAATAGCCAACTGCTTTACAGTTCTCAACATATACATTTTGAACTCCGCCGGACATTTCGCTTCCTATCACAACGCCATGAAGTCCTTTGAAATTACAATTTCTAATGACAATATTTTCACTTGGTGTGGCCGCATTTGCTCTTCCTTCGTGATCTCTTCCTGCTTTAATGGCTACATTGTCATCACCATTATCAAAGGTTACATTTTCAATTAAAACATCTTTTGCATACTCAGGATCAATACCGTCATTATTGTGATTTAAAGATTTGTAACTCACGCCTCGGACCGTAATACTTTGAGATTTTAATAAATGCAGACACCAGAAAGGTGAATTTTCTATCCTGATATTTTCAACTAAAATGTTTTTGCAATTAAAAAACTGAATCATCTGGGGACGCAAAAAATAACCAGCTCCCAATTTCCTGTCTTTAAGTGGAGTATTGTTATGATTCATCTCGCGGCTCAGATTTTTTCCCGCTGTTTCTTTAGCCTTAAAGCTTTTCCATGTCTTAGCTCCTTCTCCATCAATTGTTCCCTGACCCGTTATGGCAATATTAGAACATTGGTATGCATAAATTAAAGGGCTGTAATTATAAAGCATTGTCCCTTCCCAACTGGTTAAAACCATGGGTAAATAATCCTCAGGATTGTCACTGAATTTTATCTTGGCTCCCTTTTCAATTTTAAGGTTAACGTTACTTACAAAATGAATTGGACCACTTATTTTATAAATTCCTTTAGGCACAATTATGGTTCCGCCATTATTTTTTTTACACAACGCCATGGCTTTATCAAAAACAGCCTTATTATTGGTAAGAGAATCTCCTTTGGCGCCTAACTTCAAAATATTTATCTGATAAGAAGCAATTACAGGAAGCTGAATTCTATTTAGAATCGAATCTACTTTTGCTGAGGGAAATTCGCTATTCTGCGCAAGACAAGTCCATGAAATCAATAGAAAAATGAGACACTTAAAATTCATGATTTATATTTTGATTTTGATTTAGTTATTCTATAAGCTCTGGGTTATTTTTCTTTACTTGGCGTACCAATTAGCAATAGAATCTTTTAAGATATTTTCAATGGTATATTCCCCGGCTTCTTTCTTTGAGAGCTGATGTGACCATACCACTCTTTTTGTGGGCTGATAGCCTTCGCCTCTTCCATTATACTCACCATAAAAAGCATTTTGTTCTGCTTCGGGTTTGGACCAGTTGTGCCAGCCCTCGGGCCTGATATGCTTTCCCATATCACAATTAATGTAAACGGTTTTGGCATAAATACGCCACGGCCTTCCCAGATAAACTGCCGTTGCAGCTGGTTCAGCAGTAAGTTTACAATTTTGAAAAACAAATCCAAAAGTGGTATCCTGTGGTGTTGAAGCTGCCGTGATATAAGAGTTTTTAATGCTTCTGATCTCACAATTTTCAAATAAGACCGTAGCGCTTCCAAAAATAAAATCAGTAGTACCTTCGATATAACAATCTTTAAAATATTGTTTGGCATTTTTTCCAGACACATACAAAGTGTCTTGATTGCCTAAAATACTACAATTTGATACCTGAGCGCGATTGGCTACAAGAGACAGTGCAATGGCCTGACCATTGTCGCCCGATGCATTTTTAATGGTTAAATTCGAGGCCGAAAAATCATCCCCTTCAACTAAAAGTGTATAGGTAAAAAAAGTACTGTTTCTTCCTGTGTTGATTCTCGAAAAATTATCATCAAAGGTAATAATGGTATTTTCTTTACTTTCTCCAAGAAGTACTACGTGTGTATTCCACTCGGGAATTCGGATCTTCTCCTTATAAATTCCATTTTTTACAAACACGGTCACTTTTTCATATGGAAAAGAAGGACAAGCATTGATAGCATCTTGAATTTTTGTAAAATCACCTGAACCGTCTAGGGCAACGGTAAAGAAATTAGCTTTTTTTTTATCTATAGACTCTGCTGCTGATAATTTAATTCCGTTTTTAATGGCCCATGCAGGATATTTTTTCAATACTTCTTTTGGCGCATCGCTATACCAGGAATAGCCATTTCTGCGTTCCGAACCAATTTGATCAAGGGATTTTCTCCTCACTCCGTCACGATCGCAAAAAAAGGGTTCATTGTTATCCAGCTCCATAAATCTTGCCCAAATTGGCGATGCATTCTCAGTGACAATCATATTCTTGTCTATAATTTTTCCCTGATCGTTTAAAACGCGTTTCTCTTCAAGATTGGTGATTTTTGTTTTTTCAAACCAAGCCTGAGCGCTTCTAACCGCTGTGATTATCTCTTTTGAAGGTTTTTCTATCGACATTAAAAGCAGTACAATTTTAGCCGATTCATATCCGCTTAAAGAAGCGAGTTCAAAAGCTCTTGCGTTTGCCGGGGCAAGGGTAACCTCATCGTGTTGCGCGCACCAGGCGGTTAAAACTCCGTTTTGTTTGTATTGCGTTTTTAAAATACAATCAATTCCTTTATCGAAAGATTTTTTAGCTTTTTCGATAGTTGCTGCCGATGGTTGTATGCTGTAAAAATCAGTATCCTCACTTACATGTTTGATGATATTTAAAATATTTACCATCGAGTCGTCATTGTAGGTAATGTGTGTGTAATATCCCTTTTTTAATGGATAAAACTGAGGCCAGCCTCCATTGCTATATTGCGCCTCAAGTAAATAGTCTAAACCTTTTAAAAAAGATTCTTTATAACGCTCGTCCTTAACCTGCGCGTACATTTTAGACATAAAAAGCATTTCCTGACAAGTTGCACTGTTGTCTGTAGTGATTTCTTTTGTTGACTTTTTAAGGGCCAGTAAATCCTTTTTTTGCTGCGGGGTTAACTCTTGCTGCATCTGAATATTTTTTGGCCATCCGCCAATATCTCTTTGATAAAGCAAAACATTCTCTGCTATTTTTTTAGCTTGCTCTGTGCCAAACCAGCCTGCATCGTTTTTGCGAATAATATCGGGCCAGTTTTTATAAGTGTTCTGAGCATTTACAGCAAAACAAATGCTAAATAGCACTATAGCTATATATTTTTTAAATTGAATCATTTTAAGCTTATTTTGTTATTCTAAACCAATCTACGGCAGTATTTCCCGAATCATTTGTTACTTTTTCGCTCAAGGCAAAAAGCCCAACTTTGGCACCAATCCATTTTCCTTCTTTTGATATAAATTCAGAACCAATCGATTCATACTCCTTATCATCTAAACTATAAAAGAAATTACAGACTCCGCCTTTTTTAATTTTTACTCTAAGGTAAATAATATTGTTTTTAATTAAAACCGGAGTGGTTTGGCTTTCAGCAACTTTTTTATCAAAAGTCCCTGTTTTCTGGTTCAAATATAATTTGCCCATATCGTTTCTTAAATTCAGATAACTATAATCCAATCCCATAATGATTAGCCCTGTTGATTCGCCATTTAAACGGGTATTAAATGTCATTTTCGTCGTTACGGTAAATTCTTCGGCAGGGAATTTTTGCAGCAATAAATTAGGCGCGTCAAATACCTTGTTGCTATCTTTAATTGTTGGTAAACAAAATAAATTAAGATATCCTAAACTTGTCGGAAAACCCCAATTGATTTGGGAATTGGCCTGCCATTGCCATTGCAAACCTAATTTTGGATCATTAAACTCATCAGATTCTGCAGGAGTTTCTATGGGGTATTTCTTGCCTACGTTTGGTTTTTTGAATCTTGCAACCGGTTCTCCTATGCCGTTTTTATCAAAATCCTCTCCCATAACCGGCCAATCTTTTTCCCATTTCATGGGCTCAAGGTGAACAATTCTTCCGTAAGCTCCTTTGTCCTGAAAATGAATAAACCAGTCTTCTCCGCTTTGTGTTTGCACCCATGCGCCCTGATGCGGACCGTTTATGGCTGTTTTTCCTTGTTCCAGCACTTTCTTTTTTTCATACGGGCCAAACACATTTTTTGATCTTAAAACAGTTTGCCACCCGGTAGAAACCCCACCGGCAGGAGCAAAAATGTAATAGAAACCATTTCGTTTATAAAATTTAGGCCCCTCTATTGTACCTTCGCTCTGATGCCCGTCAATTACCATCACCTGATCATTATTGGCAATTGTTCCCTGGGCATTCATGCTGCAAACTACAATGAGACTCTTAATCTGGGCGCGGCTTCCGGCAAAGGCATGAACAAGATAAACTCTCCCGTCATCATCCCATAATGGACTTGGGTCGATAAGTCCAATACCGCCTTTTACCAAAAGAGGTTCAGACCATGGGCCTTCTGCTTTTTTGGCTTTAATCATGTAAATTCCAAAATCAGGATCAGGATAATAAATATAAAATTCATCATTATGAAAAGTAATACTTGGAGCCCACACGCCATTGCCATGCTGTACTTTATTAAAAAAGTCAAAGGGAGGTTGCCTTGGCAAAGCATAACTTAAAATTTTCCAGTTTACAAGGTCTTTCGAATGCAAAATTGGCAATCCGGGAATACAATTAAAAGAAGAGGCTGTCATATAAAAATCATCCCCTACGCGTACCACATCAGGATCCGAATAATCGGCGTGAATGATAGGATTGGTGTATGTTCCGTCCCCATTATCGGGCACCCAGACCTGGGCGAAATTCTTTTGCATCGCCAATATGGATAAAAAAAGAAAGAGGGCTTTTATATTTTTCATTTTACATTATCCTTATAATAAGACCTAACAGATTTTAAAAGCCTGTTAGATCTTTTCCTGAAACTTATTATCTGTTCAACTCTAAAGCAGCCAGAATAAAAGGTCCGGTAGCTTTAGGATCATTGTCTTTTTTCTTTTCGTTTACATAATATTCGTATGAGCCATCTCGATAAGGAGTTCCGCCTAAACCGGCAACCTGACAAGCTTGCGTGAGTGTAATTCCGCCATCGGCATCTACTTTTATTATTTTTTTTGTCAATCCGTCGAAAGCTTTGTTGGCTAATTTTTTATAGCTGGCTGGCAGATATCCTTTGTTGGCTCCTTTTGCAAAAGCATAAGCAAACATTGATGATCCAGAAGCTTCAAGGTAATTTCCTTCTTTATTGCCTTTGTCTGTTACCTGATACCATAAACCTGATTTATCCTGATATTTAGCCAAAGCAGCCGATGCATTGTTCAGGTATTTTACCAATTCTTTTTGTTTTGGATGCTCTTTTGGCATATAATCCAATACATCAACAAGGGCCATAACATACCAGCCTAAAGCTCTTGACCAGAAATTTGGCGAATTACCTGTTTCTTTATTTGCCCACGGCATTTCTTTACTTTCATCCCAGGCATGGTACAATAATCCGGTTTTTGGATCTGTTGCGTGCAATTGAATTAACTCAAATTGTTTTGCGATATCATCAAAATTTTGTCCGTTTTCAAACGTAAGGGTATATTGTGCATAAAATGGTTCTCCCATATACAAACCATCTAACCACATTTGGTTGGGATATATTTTTTTATGCCAGAATCCTCCACTTGCAGTGCGCGGCTGCTCGGAAATTTGCTTGCGCACTAACTGCATTGCTTTTAGATATTTTTCTTCTTTTGAGCTAGCATATATATCAAAAAGCAAACGCCCAGGTACTACCAAATCTATATTGTATTTGTCTAATTCATAAGTTTTAATTGTTCCGTCGTTTTGCACTAACTCATCTACATAACCTCTTATGTAAGTTTTATATCGGGAATCCGGATTTTTCTTGTACAATTCTTCGATCGAATGCAAAACCAAAGCATGAACATAATCCCATTTCGGTTTCTTAGAATCATCGATCATATAGGCTTCTGGGTGGCGTTTCATTAAGGTCAAGGCCATTTTATCAGACCATTTTAAATTTTTAGAAATTACGATTTCTTTCTTTGCAGGTTCCTGAGAAGTCACTTTGCAACTTGTAAAGGCTATTAAACAAACTAAAATAACCCACGTAAAATAACTTTGTTTTCTAGTATTTTTCATTTTAAAATATATTTAAATTTTATTATTTTTTTAATTCTATCGCACTAAGTAAAAATGCTGCCAAAGCTGGCGAACTATTGTCTTTTGCTTTGCTATTGGTATAATATTGATTCGTTCCGTCGCGAAAAGGTTTTCCTCCCAAACCAACACTCGAAGATACATTTGAGATTACTATTTCACCATTTTTATCTTTTTTTACAAACGTGGCAATAAAGGCATCAAAGGATTTTTGCGCAACCTTTTTATAATCCGAAGATAAATATCCTTTGTCTGCTCCTTTTGCCAGACTATAAATAATCATGGCCGAGCAAGATGATTCTAAATAATTATCTTTCAAATCACGCTTGTCTGCTACCTGATACCATAAACCTGTTGCACTTTTATGTTCCACTGCACTTTTTGCTATCTGGTTCAAATAGCCTGCCAGCTTCTTAAAGTTGGGGTTTGTCTTTGGATAATAATCGAGTGTTTCTACCAAAGCCATCATATACCAGCCTATAGCGCGTCCCCAAATGGTTGGTGAGGTTCCTGATTCGGGATTTGCCCATGCTATTTCTTTACTTTCATCCCAGGCCTGATACACCAAACCTGTTTTTTGATCTACCAAATGATTTTGCGCCAATTCAAATTGTTTGGCAATATCATCCAAAGCTTTACCTTTTTCATACCTCACTGTGTATTGTGTATAAAAAGGTTCAGCCATATACAAACCATCTATCCACATTTGATTGGGATATATCCCTTTGTGCCAAAACCCTCCGCTTGCCGTTCTGGGCTGAGTCTCGATCTGAGCTCTCAATTGCTCTATTACTTTTTTGTAACGATCATCTTTGGTCTGATCATATAAATTAAACAATAATTTTCCCGGATTTACACAATCGATATTGTAATCTTTGATGTTGTAATCGGTAATATTTCCCTGGGCATCAATTAATTCATCGGCATATTCTCTTATATAATTGAAGTATTTTTCGTGGTTTGTTTTTTGATATAATTTCTCAAAAGCAAACAATACCAATCCCATTTTATAATCCCATTTTGGCTTTTTAGTTCCATCGATCTGAGAAGCTTTAGGATAGTTTTTTAAAATAGTAAGTGCCGTTCTCTCTGACCATTTTAAATTGTCAGCAAGAACAGTATTTTCATTAGTTTGGGCGATTGTTTTATTACCAATAATCAATAACGAAACAATAAGATTTATTTTTAAAAAAGTCGATTTAAGCATACATTTTATTTTTTGCCACAGATTAAAAGGATTAAAAAGATTTATTTTTTTTTCTCGTAGATTGAGCAGATCAGGCAGATTTTTGCCATCTCTTTTCTTTCCTCTTTGCTCTTTATTCTTTTTTCTTTTTTCTTTTCAATCTCTTAGATCTTCCCTTTTTTGTTCAGTACTTCTAGTTTTTGATCTAAATACTTCACGAACTCTTCTTTTGATTTAATTCCGTTTGGTTCTTGTTCCCAGGCGCCCAAAAAGTAAAAAGAAGTTGCTTTTGTAGTAGGTTTAAAAACCAAAAGGTAATCTAAAGTAGTATCAGCAAGATTTTCGATGGTACTGGTCTTATAAAAAATAGCCATTCCTAACTTATCGGGCACTAATGACTGCTCACCGTAAGTGGCCAGATAAGCCCATTTTTTATTTTTACTTTCCTTTTTAAGTAATTCAGCATTTTTTTGCTTTACAATTCCGGTACAAATTCCTTTGATTTCTTTTGATGCCTGAATTGTATGTTGCGTGTAAAGCTGATCTGGTTTGATGGTTAAAACTGATGTGAAATCGATTTTATCCAAGGCTGTTTTCCATCCGTAATAATTCACTTTTACGCCAGATTCGTTCGTTTTGTTTACCACAGTTGCAATGGTTGAGTCTACTTCACGGAAGTGTAATTTTTCATCATTTAAATAACGATCTATAGATCCAATTCCGATTCCTTTTCCTGCTTTAAGAATATCTGCACCCCAGTCGCTCATCTGATGATAGGAATCAAAATTATCCTGACCTACAAGAGGCAAAATATTAGCCGTTGTTTTCTTTCCAAAAATATCAATGGCATTTCTCCAGTCCAGATACAAACGATATCCAATACGGTTACTCTCCCAACCCGGGCCTTCGTAACGAATATCAAAGGAATGATCTGTATGTTCGGGAGCTAATTTTAGACGATCGACATTTTTAAAAACAGTTCCTCCAATATATTTGCGTCCTTCCCATTTTCCATCAGTTTTGGCAGATATCTCGGCATATGTTTTGGCTGTTTTAATGTCGTATTTTTGAGCATTAACCGCTGTAAGTCCAACTAAAAATAAGGTTGCTAATGTGATCTTTGTTTTCATTTTATTCTAAATTATTTGAATATTCTCTCTAAAAATTGTGTCGTATAATTCACTGTTTCATCCATCCAGGGCTCAAAAAACCAAAAGGAATGAGGTGAATCCTGAATTGTTTTTACTTCACTATAAATCTTGTTTTGATTTAAAATGGCAATCATATCATCCCGTCCTGCATGAAACCGCTCAAAACTGCTGTTGATAAACAGACTTGGCGGTGTATTTTCACTGGCATGACTTAAAGCCGACGCTTCTTTCCAGTTTTGCGGATTTTCCTCATAGGTGCCGCCCAGCCAAAAAGCAGCCATTTCTCCTTCGCCAGATTCAGGATGCTTAAAAGCTAATATTCCATCTACATCGATAATTGCCTGAACTCTTGAAGAAGACTTACTCTTGTATTTTGCATCTTCAAAAGCTAAATCTGTATTTGTTGTACCAATCAAAGCTGCCATTTGGCCTCCTGAGGAGCATCCTAAAACGGCAATTTTGTCTGGATCTACATGAAATCTCTTTGCATTATCTTTTATAAATTTAATCGCATTTTTTACATCATAAATCCCTTTTGGATATTTTGCCTCGAGCGATAATCTGTATTCAATTGCAAAACAAGAATATCCTCTTGAGGTTATTTCCTGTGCTAGACCTTGCATTTGATTTTTATTTCCTGACTTCCAACCGCCTCCATGAATCATGATTACCCCTGGATTATTTTTCTGCTTTTTATTAAAAAAGGCATCCAAATGTAATGCCCGGTTTTTATCCTTGTAATACACTATATTCTCGATCTGAATATCATTTTTTCCTTTATTTGCCTTTGCAATTTTTATAAAAGGATATTTCTTAATGAGTTTATCATAGGTACTTTTTATGGTATATGAGGTATCAACACTATAACTTTGCGCTATAACACCCTGAGAGACAAACACTAATACCAACAAGATTCTTTTCATTTCAAGCGAACTATTATTTCGTTAAGAAAGGAGTCCGATTCATGACCGAACTCCTTTTTAACTTCTTCAAAAAAACAAAACCTCAAAAATTTTTAAATTACTAATTATACCAGATTTTTAATATGCCGGATTTTGAGGGAAATCTTTATTTCTATTTAAATCTAATGCTGATTGTGGTATTGGTCTTAAAATTTTCTGTTGACCATTTTGACCTGCAAAAGCAGCAGCACTAGTAACTTTAGGATTGTACAAAACAGTTCTGTCAACTAATGTTCCTGTACGTTTTAAATCGAACCAACGGTGGTATTCACCCAATAATTCTCTTCCTCTCTCGTCTAATATTGTATTGATATCAATAGTTGTTACTACCGGAATTGCTCCTACTACACCACCGCCTGCTCTTCTTCTTACTTCATTTAAACGAGCCAGTGCAAGTGTAGGCTGACCTGCTTTAAAATAAGCTTCGGCAGCAACTAAATACGTTTCTCCAAGTCTTGAGATAATAAAATCACGTGTACTGCTTCTGTTTGTAGCAGCAGTAATTGGAGTTGTATTGTAGTTGGCACTAGTAGCACCGCTATAGGGAGCATTAGGGTCATCAAATTTTCTAACCGGAATTAGGTTGTAATCTCCTCCTGAAGGCGCTGATGAAGAATAAGATCCCCAAATATGATAACCTGCCGGTACTGTTGAAGGAGCTGTAATTTTACCCAAATTCGTATGAGAGGCTATATAGGCAGTTCTCTCTGCCGGAGTAAACCATTTTGGCTCATAGAAATGAGTCACTTTTGAAGCTGATTTATCTGCTGTTGTACTATACAAATCGTAATATCTGGCAAAGATTTCCGTCATAAAAGTACTCTCCCAGCGTTTATCCCCTTTTTCAAATAATGAGATTGCATAAACAGTAGGACAAAGCGTGTAACTTCTGTTAGGATAAGGGTTTCCTGCAGCTGCAGCACCTAAATAAGGACCAAACCAATAATTTTGAGAATTCCCAAGGGAAGTCGTTCCCGTTGCATTAGAAGCTGAAGAAAACTGAACTGAGAATACTGTCTCAGCATTCATTTCATTACCCGGTTTTACCACATCTTCAAAAGATACATTTAATGCCTGGCCTGCAATTGCCTGATCTGCCAAAGTTGCTGCCGTTGTAAAATCTGTTGGTGCTCCAAAAGTTTCATATCCTTTAGTTAAATATACTTTTGCCAATAAATCCTGAACAGCTCTTTTATTCACTCTTCCTGTATAAGCACCCGCTGCAACTGCCGGAAGGGCTTCGTTAAGATCTTTAAAAATCTGAGTATACACCTCTTCGGCTGTATTTCGGTCAAAAGAAGTTACCGCTGTATTGATATTATCCAATACAATTGGCACACCTCCATAAGTCTGAACTAATAGAAAATAAGCATTTGCTCTTAAAAATTTAAGTTCACCTACTCTTGTATCCAGTGTACTTGTTTTCTCTGTAAGGGTAGAATAATATATTCCTTTATTGGCTTGTTGAATGGCCATGTAACAAGTTCTGTACAATAAATCAACTCCTGCAGATGATGAGGATAATGTTAAATATTTGGCTAATCCTTCAGGCTCCTGATTTCTTCCCTCAGAGTACATATCTGTACCTGCTTCAAATAACCACGGATCACCACCATAAATATCTTTTAAGGTTGAATAATTTGTATTTACCAATGACTCAAACCCGGCAGAGGTAAGAAAATATTGTTCTGCTGAACCAAAAGCAAGATTTTCTTCTTCAATAAAATCTGAACAAGAATGTAGTGTGGTTGCCAGAATTGCTATAACTATTATTAATTTTTTCATTTTTCTTTAATTTAAAATTTTAAACTTAATCCCATCTGAACCGTCATTG
This sequence comes from Flavobacterium sp. SLB02, assembly GCF_009664855.1. Lineage (GTDB taxonomy): Bacteria > Bacteroidota > Bacteroidia > Flavobacteriales > Flavobacteriaceae > Flavobacterium. The sequence goes on along the minus strand of NZ_CP045928.1, from coordinate 1,121,529 downwards.
TAGAGACACGGTTAACTGCTAAAGCCGCAGTTGCCCATTCAGGGTCATATCCTTCATAATCGGTAAATACAAAAGGATTCAAGACATTAACATATAATCTTAAACTTTTAATTTTCAGCTTACTAACCAGATCCTGATCAAAACTATATCCTAAGGCAATGTTTTGAACTTTTACAAATGAAGCATCTTTATAAAACGCTACGTTGTTGGTATCATAGTAAACACCTGCTCCACGAGGCAAAGGATTTGTATTGGAGTATTGAGAAGGAAGACCTGCTCCGTTTGCCGGAACATACCAATCACCAAGATCTAATTTCTGACGACCTCTATCTGTAACATCGGCAAAATTATCGTGGAATCCACTAAATACAGTCATTCCCTGATTGGTGATTAAAGACAATGATAAATCAAATTGTTTTACTTTTAATGTTGTAGAAAAACTTCCTGACCATTTAGGATCATAGTTCCCCAGAATAGCCCTGTCGTTATTGGCATCAATTTTTCCATCATTATTCAAATCCTTTACTCTTGCCTCACCTGGTTTCTGACCGTAAGAAAGTGCCTTAGCTGCTTCACTTTCCTGCCATACTCCATCAAATACAAAATTGTAATAAGAGTGAACGTTTTCCCCAATAAATAAGTTGTTTCCAACATCATCTACTTTATCTTGTCCGTAAATAGATTCTAATTTATTTACGTTTTTAGTAAAAGTAAAACTGGTTTCCCAAGACACATTTTTAGTCTGAATGTTTTTAGTCACTAGCGCAACCTCGATACCTTTATTTCTAATAGACCCCACATTTGAAGTAATAGTAGGAACTCCTATTTCCAGTGGTAAAGCTTGTTGAAACAATAAGTCTTTAGACAAACGATTGTACACATCTACACTACCTGAGATTCTATTGTTAAAAAAGCCAAAATCTAAACCTAAATTCACCTCTTTTGTTTTTTCCCATCCCAAATTTGGATTTCCTAAACTCGATGCTGTGTAACCATTGGCAACAGTAGAACCATATTCATAATAAGTTGGTGTTTTAAGAAGACTTAAACTTGAATAAGGATTCACATTATCGTTTCCTGTATAACCAATACTTCCTCTAAATTTAAAGTTAGAAACAAAAGATAATTTTTGCATGAATGCTTCCTCATGAAGATTCCATCCTAAAGCTACAGAAGGGAAAGCAGTCCATTTATTTCCTTCAGCTAAAACTGATGATCCATCATATCTCACTGAAGCTGTCAATAAATAGCGCCCTTTATAAGCATAATTAAAACGAGCTGCATATGATTCTAAAGTATTTTTAGAATAAGGAGTAAACACACCAGAAGGAATCAAAGCAATATTGCCACTTCCAGGGGTCAATGTATAAGTAGACTGAGCTCCTGATCCTAAATTATAAAAACTGGTTTCGAAAGGATTTTCTCTTGAGGCTGCAAAATAAGTTTCAGTAGTATTAGAATAAAAACTCTGAAGTCCTAAAAAGCTAAACACATGATCCTTTGCCAGGGTATAATTGATATTAAACTGGTTGTCCCAGGTATAATTAAAGTTTTGCACGTTGGTTACATCACCAGATGGCAAACTTTTGTTTTTAAGTCCAAAATCTGTTTGTGCACCAAATGATCTTCCTTCTCTTGCATCCATTTTCCCAGCTGAAAAAGTAGATTTAAAAGACAGCCAGCTATTGACTTTGTATTCTGCAAATACATTTCCAATTGTGGTGAATCTCTCTATTTCATCGGCAGAATTGGCAATTTCTAAAAATGGATTATACGATCCTGTTTTATTAATGGCAGATGTTCCGTTTGGATATTTTAATGTACCTGGCTGTTGCGCATAAGTGCCTACAATGTCGTTACCGGCTGCATCAATTGCCCAAGGTGAAGTAAATGGATTTTGTCTAAAAGCTTCCTGCATGGCAGTTGGGCTTCCTAACTGCTCATCTGTTTTAGAAATGGTAAGATTTACTCCAAATGAGATTTTATCATTTACTTTATGATTTAAACCTGCCTTAAAGTTGTATTTATCGATACCTTCATTATCAATAACTCCGGTTTCTTTTTGTACTCCCAGACCTATATTATAAGAGAGTCCGTTATCGGCGCGACCTGAAACATTTAGATAATTATTCTGAGTCATCCCTCCTTTAAGGATTCTGTCCTGCCAATTATAAGTTTTGTTTTTTACTACTCTCTGAAACAAAAGAGGATTAGAACCTGCCTGACCTACAGCGGCTTCTAATTCTGTTTCGTTGATATCATTATAAGTTGGATTTGTAGCTGAAATGGTAGTGGCTAAAAATGCTGATTGATGGTAATACCACCATTTTTCAGGGCTCATTAATTTAGGTAATCTCACTGCTTGTTTGTTACCATAAGAAGAATCGAATGAAACTGTTACTCCTGATTTTGCATTTGTTCCGCTTTTAGTGGTAACGATGATAACCCCGCTTCCACCTCTGGAACCATAGATTGCCGCAGACGAAGCATCTTTGAGTACATCCATTCTGGCGATATCCTGCGGATTCAAAAAGTCAATATTATCAGTAGGTACTCCATCGACAACAAAAAGTGGTTTAGAACCATCTTTATTAATGGAGTTTGTTCCTCTGATAATCACATTAAATCCATCACCTATACGACCTGAATTCGAAGTTACCTGAACCCCTGCAATTCCTCCCTGGATAGCCTCCATAGGGTTGGTTACGTTTCTTTCGGTAATTTTTGCGGCAGATAAAGTATTAATTGCACCGGTTAGATCTGTCTTTTTTGCCGTGCCATATCCCACTACAACAACCTCGTTAAGTGAGTTTGATTGTTCAGAGAGACTTACGTTTACTTTAGATTTTCCAGCTACACTAACTTCCTGTGTTTGAAAACCCAGGTAGCTAATTACTAAAATTGCTTTATTATTGGTTACATTAATTTTAAAACTTCCCTCAAAATCTGTTGAAGTTCCGTTTTTAGTTCCTTTCTCCTGGACATTTACACCTGGTAGTGATAATCCTGCAGCATCTGTAATTTTCCCTTCTACCACAGTAGATTGAGCGTAGATTGTAGTGCTCAACAGGAAATTCAGGAAAAATAAAAATACAAGATTGTATTTTATTTTTTTCTTTGATAATTGTTTAAAATTCATAGTGTGGTTAAATAGTTTTGGTTAAATTGAAAGTTTTTAATTTTTAATGGTTTCTACTCTTTTTTCATTCGCATTTGTATTTATAAAATTGATATTCTTTACATTTTTCAATAAGTAGGGCTCCCCTACTTTGGCTATTGTTACATTTTTCAGGGTAATATTCTCCACGGGAGATTCCTGATATCCTTCTGCCCACACTGCGTATTTTCCGCCGTTTTTTACCGTTATATTCTCAAGGTTTATATTTCTCACTGTAGGTATAAAATTCCCTGTTTGCGAACCGTATACATTATAGAACATCGTTACGCGCAAAACACATTCTTTTACTGTTCCTACTTCAAGATTTCTCACATAAATATCCTCTACAATTCCTCCTCTTTTTGAATTTGTTTTAATACGAATTGCACGATCCAGATTGGGGCTGTCCATTACACAATTCTCTACAAAAACATTATTTACACCGGCAGATATTTCGCTTCCCATGACAACTCCGCCATGACCATCGATCATTTTACAATTCTGAACAATGATATTTTTACTTGGTATGGCCACTCTTCTGCCGTCTGCATCGCGTCCGGATTTTATGGCAATACAATCATCACCGGTATTAAAAGTGCAGTTTTTAATGAGTACATTTTGCGAATATTCAGGATCACAGCCATCATTGTTAGGTCCATGACTATTTACTGTTACACCATCAATGATGATATTATTTGTTTTTATGGGATGCAGAATCCAAAACGGGGCATTGATCACCGTAATGTCTTTTACCAAAACCGTGTTGCACTGAAAAAATTCAATAAAATTGGGGCGTAAATAACGTCCTTCACCAAACACGCGCTCCGAAACCGGAACACCTTTTTCGGCCATTTCAATTAAAACCTCGCGGTTTTGAGGATCATTTTGAGAAGGAATTCCTTTCTTCCAGCCATAATCTTTACCTGCCGACCAAATCCACCAGTTCGTATCATCAGCCTGACCATTAAGAGTTCCTTTTCCTGTTATGGCAACATTCGTTTTATTTTTTGCATATATAAGAGGAGAATAATTCATCAGTTCGGTTCCTTCCCATGAAGTATGAACCATTGGATAATCTTTTGGATTTATGCTGAAAAGAATTTCGGCGTTGTCTTCTAAATGCAAATTCACATTACTCTGTAAATGTATAGGTCCTGTGAGATATTTTCCATTAGGCACCAAAACTCTTCCCCCACCATTATCAGCACATGCCTTAATTGCTTTTTCAAAAGCCAGTGTATTTGACGTTTTTGCGTCTCCTACAGCGCCAAAATCATTTATATTGAAAGTTTTATCAGCAAATTGAGTCTGAGGAATACTCTTTATAATTAATTCCATCTTTTTCCACGGATCTGAATGAGAAACTACAGCAGTACGCTTTGTACATGACATTATTGTTATAGCCACTGTACTGGAGATTAAAAAAGTTTTAAGTGCTATAATCTTATTTACAAACATTTGCGCGGGATTTATTGTTTACTCTTTCAAATCATTACATATATGTAATCGATTACACGAAAGTATAAAATAAGTTCTTACACACCAAATTAATTAGCAAAAAATTTATATATTTAATTTTTATTATGAAATATAATTACACTTTATGTAAAAAAACCTATAATTTATTATCATTGTTGATTCGAAAACGTTTTAATTATAAATTATGGTAATCGATAACAATTTGTGTAACGTTATAAAAAAAAATGTATTTTTGTCTAAGATTAATCTGAAAACCTTTTTTAATGAGCGAAAAAATAACTATTTACGATATTGCTGAAAAATTGAATATCACTGCCGCTACTGTTTCAAGGGCTTTAAACAACAATCCTAAAATAAAAGAAAGCACGCGCGAGCTGGTTATTAAAACTGCTGCTTCGATGAACTATAAGCAAAATAAACTGGCGTTGGCATTAAAAAGCGGACGTAGTAATAATATTGGCGTTATTGTTCCTCGTATCGACAGCAACTTTTTTGCCTCTGTCATTAGAGGAATCGAAGAGGAACTTCATCCTCATGGTTATCAGGTAATCATTTGCCAGACTCATGAAAGCGCAAAAAGAGAAAACGAAAATTTATATACTTTAATAGATGCGCAAGTAGACGGTATCCTAATGTCTGTTACTGATGTAACAGGCGAGAATAGCGGCGCTTTTGATAACGTATTACAAAAAAATGTTCCGCTTATCTTTTTCGACAGAAGCAAACATATCGATGGGGTTAGCTCAGTAACCATTAATGACTTTAAAGGAGGATATATCACTACAAAGCATTTAATTGATGAAGGCTGTAAATCTATTGCTCATTTATCGGGAGATCAATCCCTAGAAATTTTCAAAAACAGGTTTTTAGGCTACAAACAAGCTTTACTAGACAATGGAATGGAATTTAAAGAGGAATATGTAATCCCCGTTAAAAGTTTTGTTGATGCCGGAAAAGATGCAGTTGATATTTTATTACAATTGCAAACCCCGCCAGATGCTATATTTTCATCGAGTGATTTCGCTGCGTTAGGAGCAATTCAGGAATTACGATCCAGAAATATCAGCATTCCTAAAGATTTCTGTGTTGCGGGTTTCAGTAACGAGCCCTTTACTAAATTCATGGAATTATCTATTACCTCTGTCGATCAGTCGCCACTTGAAATGGGAAAAATGTCGGCGCGTGTTTTCCTGGAACAAGTAGACAAAACCGATACTATTAAAATTGAAAAAAAGGTAGTTCTCGCTCCTGAATTACACATCCGTAAATCATCATCAAGATCTAACTCATAATTTTTTTACCATATAAGTTCATTTAACAATGAACTTTTTTTTACCATTAAGATAGTAAGAAAATGAAGTTCAAAGCTTATATCTTAATGGTAAAAAACAAAAAAGCTCACTGTTCAAGTGAGCTTTTTGTTATATAGTTAGCTTTTAATTAAAGCGAAACTCCTCTTTTCCAGGGAATAAATACATCTTGTTTCAACTGGTCTGCTTTTGTTTCCACCTTTCCGCTCGCCAATTCTATAATGTAATCTACTATTTCTGCTCCAACCTCGGTAATGGTTTTCTCACCCGTAATCACCGTTCCGGCATTTACATCGATAATATCAGACATTCTATTAATTAATGCCGTGTTCGAAGAAATTTTTACAACCGGTGCAATGGGATTTCCCATCGGATTTCCTAAACCTGTGGTAAATAAGACAACTGTTGCGCCCGATCCAACCAATCCTGTGGTACATTCTGCGTCATTTCCTGGCGTATTTAAAAGATTTAATCCTGGTTTTGAAATATATTCTCCGTAATCTAAAACATCTACAACAGGTGAAGTTCCACCTTTTTTAGCTGCGCCAGCAGATTTCATTGCATCTGTAATTAATCCGTCTTTGATGTTTCCCGGAGATGGATTCATATCAAAGCCTGAACCTGCATCTACAACTGATTTTTCAAAAGCTTTCATTAAAGATAAAAACTTATCTGCTTTTTCTTCATCCACACATCGGTTCATCAATTCTTGCTCAACGCCACATAATTCTGGAAACTCTGCCAAAATTGTTTTCCCTCCCAAAGCTGCAAAAATATCTGAAACAATTCCTAATGCCGGATTAGCAGAAATTCCTGAAAATCCGTCAGACCCTCCACACTCAAGACCAATACTTAGCTTTGAAAGAGGAGCAGGTTTGCGTTGAATTTTGTTGGCTCTTTTAATGGCTTCATAAGAATCTTTAATCACCATTTGAAACATTTGATCAGTAGTTCCAATTTGTTGTTGCTCATAGATCAAAATTTCTTTATCACTATTGGGACTCATTTCTTTCAATGCCTTTTTAAAAATATCAACTTGCAAATTTTGGCAACCTAAACTTAAAACAGTTGCACCTGCAACATTTGGGTTATTCACATATCCTGCAAGCAGTTTTGCCAACAATTCTGAATCTTGTCGAATCCCTCCACAACCACCTTGATGATTGATAAATTTTACCTCGACATTATCTAAAAGATTTTCATTCAAATTTTTATCCGAAACTTCTTCTACGCTTTTTTCTTCAATTAAAGAGCGTAACAAATTTTTATAAGAAACTTCTTTTTTGGGCATTAATTCGTTTTCGAAAATATCTTTGAGTTTTTCGATATTTTTGTTTTCACAAAAAACCAATGGAAAAAACAACCAAACGTTTTTGGTTCCAACTTGTCCATCAGTACGGTGGTACCCGTTGAAAGTTTTGTCTTTCCAACGATCTACATTTGGGGGAGTCCAACCTAAATTTCCGTTTTTACCAAATACTTTTTCACTTTGATGTTTTACATTTTCGGTGGTAATTACTTCTCCTTTTTTTATAGGTTTAGCAGCCTTTCCAACCAAAACACCATACATTATAATATCACTACCAATTGTAAAATCTTTCTCTGCGATTTTATGTTTTGCTTTAACATCAGTTGTTGGTGAGACACTAGTTCCTTCAAAGATAATTTGTTCGTTTTGCACCAAATCGGTTAAAGCGACAATTAGGTTATCTACTGGGTTGACTTTTATTAATTTTTTTTGCATGATCGTTTTTTTTAAAGTAGCTAATTCTCTAAGGTGCTGAGTCGCTAAGATGCGTCCCGAAACCTTAGAATTCTAGAAACTATTCCAATTAATAGTGTTTGCTGAAATTAGCAAAACCTTTTTCTATTCCGTTTTCTTCAATTTCATTTAAGGCCAGTATTAAAGCTTCAGATAAACCTTTTACCTGAGTTAAATCTTCACCCCAGAATTCAGTATTAGTCAATATTTTAGCTACAACTAAATCTGTAGCTTTTAATTGCCACGCGTTTTTAAATGCTTCAACTATCTCCGGAGAATCTTTTACAGGTAATACCTCGTCATTCCAGGTTCCTTTGTAGAACTGAATTAAACTTGCTAATGAAAAAGTTAAGTTAACAGGCAATTTTTTATTAGCATTGTAATATCCTAATAAACTAGGCAAAACCCTTACCTTGAATTTTGAAATAGAATTTAATGCAATATCGGCCAGGGCATGTTTGATAAATGGATTTTTAAATCGGTCCATTACCTCTTCCGAGTAAGCTGTAATTTCATTTTTGTCCATATCAAGGGTTTCACTAATTTCACCAATAACGCTCTTTACGAATTTTCCGGTAAAATCTCCGTTAACGGTTTCCATTACTAATTTATTACCATATAAAAGTGAAAAAGGAACCATTGCCGTGTGTGCACCGTTTAGAATACGAACTTTAATCATTTTAAAAGGACGTATATCGTCCACGATTTTTACATTCAAATCTATTTTATCAAAAGGTAATTTTGCTTTTAAAGCATCGCCACCTTCAATAGCCCAAAGAAAGAAAGGTTCTGCAGCAACAATTAAATTGTCCTGATACTCTAATTTATTATTGTATTCTTCAATTTCAGCTCTTGGATATCCCGGAACAATTCTGTCAACCAAAGTACTGTGATACGTACAAGAATCTGATACCCAGGTTTTAAATTCATCCTCTAATTTCCATAAATCAACATATTGTAAAATATATTTTTTAAGCGTCTCTGAGTTATAATCAATCAATTCACAAGGAATTATGGTTACTGCTTTAGAAGTATCTCCATTGAAATGTTTAAATCTTTCATATAATAACACGGTCAACTTTGCAGGAAATGAAACTGGCGGCTGCATATCGGCAGTATCACTTTCGATGAATTCAATTCCGGCTTCAGTAGTATTTGAAACAATAAACTGAAGCTCTTCTTCTTTGGCTAAAGCCAAATAATCTGCAAATTCAGTATACGGATTTATAGCCTTTACAATATTGGTGATCAACTCAATATCCTGTATTTTTTCGCCTTTTTTAATACCATTCATAAACAAAGTATAAAGACCATCCTGATCGTTAATCAGGTGTACCATACCGTCTTTCAAAGGCTGCACCATTGCAATACCGGCATTAAAATCAACTTCTTTATTTAGTTTGTGAAATGCGTAATCAACAAAAGCTCTCAGGAAATTTCCTTCTCCAAACTGAACTACTTTTATTGGCTGTAATTTTTCTAATCCTGTATTTTTTCTGTTTAACTGTTTCATTTTAAATCTTCAAAGTGTTATAAATAACCACATTAAAACCTTATTTATTTTTAGATCTTCCATTGTAAAAGAAACATTACACTTGTGTGAGGAAAGTAAATTTTGCTGTGAGGAATGACAAAACTTATTTTTCAAGTGTAATGCTCAATTACAATTTCTAAAATCTAAAAAAAACGTGCAAATAAGGATCGGTATGATTACTCCTTATTTATTTTTAATATTTTTAATGATATCCAGAACCTGGCTTACTTTTGTTTTTAAGCCATCATAATCCTTTTTATCTAATATATCTTTCGAAATTAATTGCGATCCGATACCTACACAAGTTGCGCCGGCATCAAACCACGAGGTCAGACTTTCTACGGTTGGTAAAACACCTCCTGTTGGCATTATACTGGTCCACGGACATGGCCCTTTTATTGCTTTTATAAATTCTGGTCCGTAAATATCTCCAGGGAATAATTTTACGATTTCACATCCTAATTCTTCTGCTTTTGCAATTTCAGTAAGCGTTCCGCAACCAGGTGACCAGAGTACTTTACGCCTGTTACAAGCTATGGCTATATCTTCTCTAAAAACCGGGGTTACAATAAAATTAGCTCCTAAACTCATATACAATGAAGCTGCAGCGGCATCAGTTATAGAACCTACACCTAGCATCATTCCAGGCAGTTCAGCCAAAGCATATTTGTTTAAAGCTCCAAAAACTTCATGAGCAAAATCTCCTCTGCTTGTAAACTCCATTAATCGCGCACCACCATCATAACATGCCTTTAATACTTTCTTGCTTACTTCTATATCTGAATGAAAAAAAAGCGGAACCATTGCGTTCTCTTTCATTTGTAAAGCCACTTCAATTCTTGAATATTTTGCCATCTTTTCTTAATTATCTTGATACTAATGCAGAACCATCTCCATCTATCATATTTTCAACTTCTTTTAAAGTAACCAGATTATAATCCCCTGCAATGGTATGTTTCAAGCAACAAGCCGCTACTGCAAAATCTAAAGCTCTCTGGTTATTATTTTGATATTGCTGCAACCCATAGATCAGTCCACCCATAAAAGCATCTCCACTACCTACTCTATCTACAACGGGTGTAACTTCTTTTACAGTTGCCTGATAAATTGCTTTTCCGTCAAATAAAATACCGCCAATTCTCTGGTGTGAAGCACTTACAGAATAACGCAATGTAGTGGCTACAGTTTTTAAATTCGGAATTACATCAAACAATTTACTATACAAAACAGGAAGTGATTTCTCATCCTGATAATTCGGGTTTACTTTAGGAATTCCTAACATGAAATACGCCGTATCTATATCTCCTAAAATAACATTACTATACTTTAGCATTTCGGGCATAACATCACTTGGAGTTTTGCCATATTGCCATAATTTTGATCGGTAGTTCAAATCACACGAAATAGTAATTCCCTTTTTATGCGCTACTTTAATAGCTTCTAAACAAGCCTCGGCAGCACTTTCTGATATTGCCGGGGTAATTCCACTCCAGTGAAACCATGTTGCACCTTCCAGGACTTTCTCCCAATTAATGGTACCTTTCTGAATAGTTGCCATCGAACTATGCGCACGATCATAAACAACATTACTGCCACGTGTTCCCGCTCCGGTTTCAAGAAAATAAATTCCTAAACGTTCTCCTCCATAAACTATGTTTTTAGACTCTACGTTCATTTTTCGCATTTCTTTTAATGCCGAGGTGCCAATTTCATTCTCAGGTAATCTTGTTACAAATTCTGCCTTTAGGCCATAATTCACCAAAGACACACAAACATTAAATTCGCCTCCTCCGTAAGAAGCGCCAAATGCTGTAGATTGTGAAAAACGTAAATGTCTCTCTGTGGATAGACGCAACATAATTTCTCCGAATGCAACTACTTTACTCATATTAATATTGTTTTGCCACAGATTAAAAGGATTAAAGATTTTTAAAAACTTTGCGGACCTTTGCTAAATCTTTTCAGGCTTTGCGGTTAGTATTTAATTAGAACTTGAAATATTCTTTTGCGTTGTTATATGAAATATCTGAAACCAATTTCCCTACCCATTCCATATCCTCTGGCAATTCGCCGCGTTTGATTTCATCTCCTAAAAGATTACATAAAATACGTCTGAAATATTCGTGTCTTGGGAAAGACAAGAAACTCCTTGAATCAGTGAGCATTCCCACAAAACAACTAATTAATCCCATGTTTGAAAGGGCATTTAATTGCTTGGTCATTCCGTCTTTTTGATCTAAAAACCACCATCCTGATCCCAACTGTACTTTTCCGCGAACACTTCCATCATTGAAGTTTCCAATCATGGTTGCCATCACTTCGTTATCAGCAGGATTTAAGTTGTAAATAATTGTCTTAGTCAATTTATCTTTACTATCCAGTGCGTTTAAAAAACTGGATAATTTTTGCGCCTGAGGATAATCTCCTATAGAATCCCATCCTGTATCAGGTCCTAAAATTCTGTGCATACGCGCATTATTATTGCGCAATGCCCCTAAGTGAAACTGCTGTACCCATCCCAACTCATGATAGGTTTCAGACAAGAACAATAAAACAGCGCTTTGGAATTTTAAAGCTTCTTGGGGCGTTATAATTCTGTTTTCTCTTTTCTTTTGGAAAATGGCATTTATTTCAGATTCGGTAAATTCTTCAAAATAAATCTGATCCAAACCGTGATCACTTAATTTGCAGCCATTTGCATTAAAAAACTCAATTCTTTTTCTTAGTGCAGCCTGTAGATCAGCAAAAGTATTAATTGCAATTCCGGACACATCCCCTAATGTGTCCAGATATGCATTATAACCATCATTAGAAATTAAAATGGCTTTATCGGGTCTGAAAGCCGTACTCATTTTAGTTCCGATAGGATTGTTTGTCAGTTTCTGGTGAAACTCCAAACTATCAATTGGATCTTCTGTGGTACAAACCAATTCAGCATTTACTTTTTTAAGAAGGTTTTGAGTGCTGTAGGCCTGAGAATTAATTTTCTCTGAAGTTTCGATATATATTTTTTCTGCTGATTTTTCATTCAGTAGATCATAAATATCAAAATAACGGGCTAATTCTAAATGTGTCCAGTGATATAAAGGATTACGCATAGTGTAGGGAACCGTTTTTGCCCAGTTTAAGAACTTATCTTTATCTGAACCATTTCCTGTAACAAATTGCTCGTTGATCCCCAATGTACGCATCGCACGCCATTTGTAATGATCTCCGTTAATCCAAACTTGTGTTATATTGTCGAAAACCTTATCCTGTGCAATAAACTGCGGATTCAAATGATTGTGGTAATCAATTATGGGTTGATTTTTTGAATAATTGTGGTACAACTCTTCAGCAAATTTATTTTCAAGTAAAAAGTTATCGTTTATAAATGTCTTATTTGCGCTCATGTCTTTTAAAATATAATTGAGAATTATGCTTCGTTTGATGGCTTGCCAATAGTGGCCAGGATGCCGCCATCTACGTATAGAATGTGACCGTTAACAAAGTCACTGGCTTTAGAAGATAAAAATATTGCAGCTCCGGCTAAATCACCCGGATCTCCCCATTTTGCTGCCGGAGTACGGCTAATGATAAAATCGTTAAAAGGATGACCATCAACTCTGATAGGTTTTGTTTGTTCAGTAGCAAAATAACCCGGTCCGATTCCGTTGATCTGAACATTGTATTTTGCCCATTCTGTTGCCATATTTTTAGTCAGCATTTTTAGTCCGCCTTTTGCAGCGGCGTACGCCCCAACAGTATTACGGCCCAGCTCGCTCATCATTGAGCAAATGTTGATTATTTTTCCTTGTCTTCTCTCAATCATTGCTTTAGCAACATGCTTAGAAACAATAAAGGGACTTACAAGGTCTATATCAATTACTTCTTTAAAATCAGCTACTTCCATTTCAATTAGCGGAATTCTTTTAATGATTCCCGCATTGTTAATCAAAATAGCAATAGGTCCTACTTCACTTTCAATATTTTTTATAGCGGCAATAACTTCTTTCTCATCAGTGACATCAAATTTATACCCCACTGCATTTATTCCTTCATTTTTAAGTGATGCCACGGCCTGATCAATTTTTTGTTGAGAAGAGTTTCCGTTTACCACTATTGTCGCGCCAGCCTGACCTAATCCTTTTGCCATTGCCAGTCCCAGTCCGTGTGTACTTCCTGTAATCAGGGCAATTTTTCCTTTTATATCAAATAAACTTGTCATAGTTTTTATCTTAAATCTGTGATTTTACAAACATCCATATCTGCGTAATCTAAATTCTCTCCTGCCATTCCCCAGATAAAAGTATAATTACTGGTTCCTGATCCTGAGTGAATTGACCATGGTGGAGAAATTACCGCCTGATGATTGTTCATCCAGATATGTCTTGTCTCCTGTGGTTGTCCCATGAAATGGCAAACTGCCTGATTCTCGGGAATATCCAAATAGAAATACACTTCCATTCTACGATCGTGTACGTGAGCCGGCATGGTATTCCAAACACTTCCCGGTCGTAACTCGGTCATTCCCATTTGCAGCTGGCAAGTCGTTACCACACTACCAATGATCATTTGGTTAACTGTACGGTGATTGGCCGTTTCCATTGTACCCAACTCTAATTTATTTGCTTCTGCCAGACTTACTTTTACCGTTGGGTAAGTAGTATGAGCCGGCGCAGAGTTAATGTAATATTTAGCAGGATTATTGCTGTTGTCACTCTTAAAAATTACTTCTTTATTACCGCTTCCGATATACAAAGCATCTTTAAATCCTAATGCGTATGTTTTTCCTTCCACTACAATAGAACCACTTCCTCCAACATTAATAATCCCGATTTCTCTTCTTTCTAAAAAATAAGAAGCTTTTAGCGGATCGATACTCTCCAATACTAAATCGCCTTTTACCGGAACTGCAGAACCGGCAATATATCTATCGTAATGAGAATAGGTTAAAACAATCTCATCGGCTTGCATTAGGTCATCAATTAAGAATTCATTTCTTAATTCCTGAGTATCATACTTTTTTACAGCTTCCGGGCTTGAGGCGTATCTTGAACTATATTTTGTCATAATTTTTAATTTAATGTAATCGATTGCACAAAATTAGATTTTTATCTTTAAAAAACACATTTTCAACTATTAAAATTTTCCAAATATTACATACCGGTAATCGGACTGTATTTAGGAACTAAGGTTTTCATTACGATCCAACCCGCTAAGTAACATACCGCACAGATAGAGAAAATGATAAAATAACCCGCTTCAATACCATGAAAGCCCATAAAAGACATATTGGTTTCTTTGGCATGATCAAACAATAATCCTGAACCTTTATTGATTATGGTAGAACCAACACCTCCTGCAAGTCCACCTATTCCTGTAATGGTTGCTATTGCCTTTTTAGGAAACATATCTCCTACAGTTGTAAAAATATTTGCCGACCAGGATTGGTGAGCCGCCCCTGCAATACCAATGATAATTACCGGAATCCAGTAACTTATATATCCCAAGGGTTGTGCAATTAAAGCCAGTAAAGGGAAAAATGCAAAAATTAGCATCGCTCTCATTCTCCCCTCGTATGGGTTCATCCCTTTTTTCTCTACAAAGTAAGTTGGCAACCAGCCTCCTATTATAGAGAGCAATGTAATTAAATATAAAACAAACAATGGTAAGGCAGCCTGGGTGGAATCCATTCCGTAAACCGAGCTTAAATAAGCAGGTGTCCAGAATAAAAAGAACCACCACACACCATCTGTCATGAATTTACCAAAAGCAAACGCCCAGGTTTGTTTGTATTTAAAGCATTCTACAAAAGATACTTTAGTGGTAGTTTCCGGAACATAACCCACTAACTTACTATCGGCAATATCATCTTGTTGAATGTATTCTAATTCAGCAGCAGATACTTTTGGATGTCTCTCTGGTTTATCATACATAAAAACCCAAAATCCCATCCAGACAAAACCCAGTGCCCCAATGATAATAAAAGCCATTTCCCAACCGAATGATTTGGCTATAAAAGGAATCGATATTGGAGCTGCCAAAGCACCTACTGTAGCCCCGGCATTAAAAATACTAGTAGAAAATGCCCTGTCTTTTTTAGGAAAATATTCAGCCGTAGTTTTAATAGCCGCCGGGAAGTTTCCTGCCTCACCCACGGCCAGTACAAAACGTGCAAATATGAACAATGTAACACTTACATTAATCACTAGTCCTGTGTCCTGTACCAGATCTATAGCATCTTTTGCACCTTGAAAACCTACAAACCAGTTTCCGGTTATAATTCCCGCTGTTGCAATACCGCAAAAAGCATGCAGACAAGCTCCAAAAGACCATATTCCTATAGCCCAAAGAAATCCTTTTTTAGTATCGAGCCAATCCACAAATCGTCCTGCAAATAATAAAGAAACGGCATAAAAAATAGAGAATAATGCTGTAATATTTCCGTAATCGTTGTTTGTCCAGTGAAATTCCGGCGCGATAAAATCACTCCATGTCAGGGAGAGTACTTGCCTGTCTAAATAATTGATCGTTGTAGCAAAAAACAATAAGGCACATATACTCCAACGGTATGTTCCTGTAGATTTTTTGGATTGATTTGTAATGCTTGCGTCTTGTGGTTGGTTCATAGTAAAGTTGTATTATAAAATTGATGTTCTCTTTGCACTATTAATTTCCTTATTAACTCTTCAAAAAAGACAATAAAAATCAATCTGACAAATCCAACAAATTAAAATAATGTAATCGATTGCACAAATATAGTTTTTAATCTTTATATTCCAAATATATTATATAAAAAATTATTATAATCAAATAAATAAACATATAGAACAAAAAAGTCTATTCAAAATTACACATTAAACAATATAATTGTTAAATGAAGACATATGAAATTTGTCCTTATTAGGGGGTAAAATTGTACCAGATTCAACACCCTGAAATCCTATACCGCTCCTATACCCAATCTCAAAATAAAAACTGCTTTTTAACGTTCTTCCCAGTACAGAAATAGGCGAAAATTTCTATTTTTGAC
Source organism: Flavobacterium sp. SLB02 (assembly GCF_009664855.1). Lineage (GTDB taxonomy): Bacteria > Bacteroidota > Bacteroidia > Flavobacteriales > Flavobacteriaceae > Flavobacterium. The sequence continues at coordinate 1,105,272 of NZ_CP045928.1, read as the reverse complement.
TATTTGCTAGAAAGCCTACTATTTCACTAATTCATTATAGAATTGAAAAAATCACAAAAAATGTTCCTAAAAAAAGCCTTTATAATTCTTGTTGTTTTCACAGCAATCAACCACCAGCTTAATGCTCAAAATAAAATTGTTGCGCTATGGAATAAAATACCGTACGAAATTAAAGCCATAGATTATAAGGAAAACCAAAGCATCAAGGAGGGAAAAGTACAAAGTACCAGCCAGGTCAGCGTTCCTACATTAAGCATATTTCTGCCGACAGCAAGTAAACCCAATCAGGCCGCAGTTATCATATTTCCAGGCGGAGGATATCAGCACTTGGCAATTGATAAGGAAGGAACTAAAGTAGCCGAGTGGTTCAATAGTCTGGGAATCGCTGCTTTTGTAGTAAAGTACCGACTACCAAATGATAAGATCATGAAAAACAAAAACATCGGCCCTTTGCAAGATGCTCAGCAAGCGGTGCGCTATGTGAGAGAGAATGCAGCAAAATACAATATTGATGCAAACAAAATTGGAATTTTAGGCTTTTCTGCCGGAGGACATCTGGCTTCCACCCTAGCCACACATTACGAGGAAAAGACCTATGAGACCACTTCTAAAGTAAGTGCACGTCCTGATTTTTCTCTTTTAATTTATCCTGTTATATCCATGCAAAATGATATTACACACAAGGGATCACAAGTGAGTTTACTAGGCAATAATCCTTCACAGGAATTGCTTGATTCTTTTTCTAACGAAAAAAGGGTAACGGCGCAAACCCCGCCAACTTTTTTGGTACATGCCTCAGACGACACGGCTGTTTTACCTGAAAATAGTATCAATTTTTACTTAGCCCTTAAAAATAATGGCGTTGCGGCTGAATTGCATATGTATGAAAAAGGCGGACATGGTTTTGGCCTGGGGGTAAAAGACACCAGCAAGTTCTGGACACGAGATTGCCAAGAATGGCTTAAAAATCAGGGATTAACCCAATAAAATCAATGGGGGGGGTGTAATTATTTTGACCATATAGAAATCTTTACCAAAATATGGTACTTTTATTCTGTTTTTGCGAATTAGGTACAATGAATCAAATTAAAAAAAAAGGCAAAACTCATAAAGTTTTACCTTTTTAACCAACATCAAAAACTATAAAAAACTGATTATCACTGCGTTAAACTGACAATTCTTTCTCTAAGACTGCTTTAGATTTAGCAATAGGAATTGCCTTTGTAGCAACTTTTGCAGATGCAGCTGGTTTTTTGCCAAATTTCTGTTTTCCCCACCAAATTAAAAATCCCGTAATAGGCAAACTGGCTGAAATTAGACTGGCAAAAAATGCAATAATTTTCCCTGTAAGTCCCAGTACACTTCCCACATGAATATCATAATTCATTCTGCGTATTTTGTCTGGTATATTGGCATCGATATATTTTCCTGAAAAAGTCGACTTTATTGAAATCTCTTTCAAAGTCTGCTGATCAAAATTATACCTGTCCATATTGTAGTAGGTGTTTTTTTGTTTGTAAACAAAAGCTCCAATAGGATCTGCTGGTTTGGCAGGAATAGAAATTAATATTCCCGCTGCCTGTGGATTTTCTTTGTTCATCTTCAACAAAACTTTATCAGCCGTAGTAAGATTAAAAGTCTTAACATTTGTGGTGTCTGATTTTGCAGATTCACGGCTTTCTACTAGTGGTTTTCCTGCCGATGTAAGCCAGTATAGGGATTTACTCCACCAGTCAAAACTCCATACTAATCCACTTACAGCAATAAAAAATAAAAAAACACAGCTGTAAAACCCAAGCACATTATGCAAATCATAATTGACGCGTTTGAAACTGGCATCTGTTTTTATTTTAAAACTTTTATTAATAATGGACTTAATCCATTTAGTGGGCCACCAAAGCACTATACCTGAAATGAGTAAAATCACAAAAATGATAACCGCCACACCCACAATTGGCCTTCCTATATTATAAGGTAGCCATAAAGCACGGTGACCATTTAATATCCATCTGAAAAAATCGGGCGATTCGCCTCTTGAAAAAGATTTCACATTTAATATTTCTCCAGAGTACGGATTCATATAAATGCTGGTAAAAACGCCCTTTCTTCTTTTTCTGGGCTTTTCTTCTTTTTGATCTTTTTGCTTGCCTTTTCCTTGCGGTTTTAGATCAGATTTTCCTTTTTCACTCCCATTTTTAGCTGTGTCATTTTTAAGATTTCCTTTTTTCTCTCCTCTTTTATTTTCTCCTTTTTCGTCTTTACTTTCTTTTTTCTCGATAAAGTACCCCACAATAGCAGCATCCTCTTTTGATCCAAAAGTAACACTTGTGGCATGATTGCCTTTCATGGTTTTATCTGCAATTGTAACTAATTGCGAGGGTAATAAAAAAGCTTTTTCCTGAGGGGCTACAAAACGCCAGTCTTCGATAAAATCTTTAATTTCGTTTTCAAAAACATAAATACAGCCCGTTATACTAACAATAACCACAATAATACCCGAAGCCAATCCGAGCCATAGATGCAACCAGGCCATAATACGCTTGAAAAGCGATTTTTTACTTTTTTTCTTATTAGTATTTGATTTTGAAAAAGAAAACATAATTAGTAGCGTATAAAAAGATAAATAAAAAAACCGCAAGCCCCGAAAGGCCTACGGTCCAAAAGAAACCAATTTTTAATATTTTAATTTTGCAATTGCAGTAATCTGACCACCTTCAACTTTTATTCCCTTAGTAGCAACAGCAGTTGTGCCGTTGATGGTATAAATCCAGTTTCCTTCAGGAGTATTAATACCAACAATAGCAGATGAACCGTCCTCACTAACAAGATTATATCTTTCTACTGTTGTAAAACTAATTATTTGAGGCGCATTAGTTACCCATGTAAAAGTTTGATTGTAAAGATCCGCAATGGCCAGTTTTGCAGCGCCTTTATTAGTTCCTGGCGTACCATACATTTGTAGTAATACTTTTCCTTTAGAAATATAGCTGGATGAGGCAATTTTATATCCTCCTGACTTTTCCTGTACATTAAAGAAATAGGTTTTATCAAATTCTGTAGTTCCTTTTTTAATTTTTACCACAGCAGATGGTTTGGTAGAAGTTACAACAGAATTGCTTGTAGCAACTGCTCCTGAGAAACCGTAAGCATCTCCGTTTTCGTCCTGATACAATCCGTTAGTGAAATAACCTCCTAAATAACTGGTACGGTTATCTTTGATCACTTTTTCTAATTTAAGCTCCGGATATGTATATACCGCAACCCATGTACTGTCCGGGTTTTTAGTTCCAAAATTATCAACTCCGTCACCTTTAATACTCATATAAGGCATGTACACTTTCTCGCCCACCTGAGTTGCCCAGGTAAAAAAGGCTCTTTCACCGTTTCCGGCTAATTTTTTCGTATCTTGTTGCGCCTCACCTGTAATAAGTGATTTTTCTGCATCAATTTTATACATTTGAGCAATAGATGCCGCGCCGCTTCTTGGAACTTTAATTGTTAAAATATCCTTGTTTACAGCTGCAAAAACGTGTACTGTTTCTGCCTGAAAATTAGATTTCTTAATTAGCTTTCCTTCTGCATTCAGGTTGTAAGTTGTCACGGCGCCAGGATTTCCTTGTCCGTATAATAAACTAAAAAAGTTGTTTTGCGCTGTAATGTAATAACGGTAAGATCCGTCTTGTTCGATACCATTACCCGTTGTAGTAATAGACCCTTTAGAAATATCATCAGCCGTTAACAAATAATCTGCAATTCCTGCTGCTCCGGTAGTGGCAGTAATTATATATTTTGTTTTTCCGGTGTCTACTCCACCGCCTGTTTCATTTCCGGGTTTATCAGAATCACTACTACAAGAGAACGTTGTAAAAGCTACTAAGGCTGAGAACAAAATTAATTTGCTACTTTTTTTCATGTTATTATGGTTTGAATTATTAAATTATTTACGTGATTTATCAAGAAAATATCTGAATTTGAGGTAAAAGCCACGACTTGGTTTTTGCAATGAAAAGTTATCGTAGAGCTTATTGTCTAATACATTTTTACATTCAAAAGCTATATTGTATTTTCCATCGGCAAGTGTGTAAACAATATTGATATCGTGATTAAACTGTGTTGGAATATCCAGTTTACTAGATTGGATACCACGGCTTGGCCATGACAAATAATAGTCATAGACATAGAGAAGATTGTATCCTAGAGATAAATTATTTCCTTTTTTTATAAAATCATTAAAAAATATTGTCGCATCAAAATTCCCAAAGAGATATGGGATGTTGGGAACCCTGTCTTTGTAAAAAAGCGATACATATTGCTGACCTGGTTCATATTTAGTCATATTACGAAGATTTTGATAAGTCATATTTACCCCCGCAGTAAATCGGTTTTTGTATGAATACCTGATCTCTGTATCTACGCCGTAATTAGTCACTCGTCCCTGATTGACGTTGGTTTGCATGGTTTGATTTATATTGAGCTCAGAGCGTATAAAATCTCTAGCATCGCGATACAAAAAGTTCAGATCAAATGTCATGGCATTTACTTTTCTAAAGCTAGTCTGGTAGCTCACTCCAGCATTAAAATTATTACTGGTCTCGGGTTTAAGATCAAGATTTCCTGCAATATTTTCATTTACGTTTCCAAAGATTTCCTGTGGCGTTGGTAAACGGTAACTTTTTTCAAAAGATCCTTTTACCTGTAAACTCTCTCTGATATAGTAACTTGTTGCCCCACCATATCCTACTACAGATGTATGGTCTACATATTGCTGGTAGGCAATATCTCCGGTATTTCCCGATGGATTATAACTTCTGGAATAAGTCGTTTTTAGGGAATAATCTTTTAAAAATACAGAGGTACTCCACTTCTGGTTATAATCAAATTTATACCCTAATCCTATTACATTTTTTTGTGATTTTTTAGGTTGTTTATACACTAAAGATTCAGGAACTAACTCATCACTTTCTTTACGATCAAAAGTATTGAAGGTATTATTAAGCATAAATGAATGTCTCTCGCTTAAACTATAAGTGGCATTTGCTGTAGCAATTCCGTTATTGTTTTTGAATTTGCGTAACGTACGGCTGCGTTCTCCGCCTAAACCCTCAAACTTTCTGCTCTCGCCAAACCAGTTATATCTAATATATACGGTATCTATATTTTTTTCTTCTCCAAAATTAAAATTCCCTGTAAGATTAAAATTCAAGCCTTTTGTAAAAAGATCTTTAACCTGATATTTTACAGTGGGCATCAAAATATTTCCTTTCGAATAAACAGATCCAAAGACACTTTCCATTCTTGCTCCGGTTTGAATGTCTGCTTTATTTTGACCTGCTGTAAGACCAAATAGCAATTTATCGGCATATTTTTTTCCAGTAATTCCAATGTTTACAACCACCGTTTCGTTATGGTAGTTATCATGAAATCTTCTTACACGCTGATTTGGATAATATTGACCTGAGAATAAATTGGCCGCATCAACATTGACCCAATAATTATTATCAGAATAATTTTGAAAAGCATTTATCTCTGTGGTAAAACCGCTTTTAGAAGTATAACCCGCATTTACAGCAGAGCGATGGGTATTAAAAGATCCAAAAGAATACGACGCATCAATATAAGTTCTTGGTTTGCTGTTTGTCACAATATTCACCGCACCTCCTAAAGCATCACCACCCAGCCAAATTGGTACAACACCTTTGTAAACTTCGACACGATCGGCAAGATTTACAGGAATGTTATTGAGCTGAAAAGAAGATCCAAAATTATCCATGGGAACTCCATCAATAAAAACCTTGATTTGATTTCCCGAGAAACCATTTATCGAAAGTTCTGATCTTGAACCCACTCCACCAGCCTCACGAACACGAACACCGGAAACCCTGTCTAAAGCATGAGACAAATCAAGGGTAGTATTGTGAAGCTTTTTAGCATCAAGAGCCGTTACATTATAAGCTTGTTTATTTACTTTCTCGGTTGCCGTACGTCCTAAAACTGTAACGCTTTGCAATTCGTTTAATTCATTTTCTAAGCGAACCTTAAAACTAACATCCCCGGATGAAACTTCTATATTTTTTTTATAGTTCGAAAAACCAATTGCAGAGATTTTTAAAGTGTATTTTCCCGGCTTTACATTTTTAAAAACAAAACTCCCGTTTTCATCCGAGATCATGCTAAAGTTGGTTTTTTCGATACTAATTGTGGCATAAGGAATTGTTTGTCCGGAATTTTCTCTTACCTCTCCACTGATGAAGAAACCTTGATTTTGCTGGGAATGCGATAAGACCGAAAAGAAAAAAAATATACTAAAAAATAAAAATTTGTGAGTTGTCATATCTTTAATTAGACTAATTATAAATAACTTTGGCGCAAAAGTACCATCTACAACTCGAAAAAAGATAGGGAAAAACGGATTATTATTTTGTAAAAACGGATTATATTTTGAAGATCAAATCGAAAATTTTAGCGCACGAAAAGTCACTTATTCAAATTGAAATTGGTGACACTCATTATCCAAAAAATTATTTAACACAGGAGAATGTCAATATAAAAAATGGTGATTCAGAACAAATTAAAAGCCATCACTTAATCACCCAGGGAATGGTTTTGCTCGATACACAAATGCTTTTTTCAACGCCTCAAACTATCATTTTTGAAATTGATCAAGAATCTGTAGTGATGAATTTTATTTGCTGCAATAATGTCGAGACCCATATTGATGAATTAGAAACCGAAAAATATTCAAAAAAAAATACTCATAATATATTTTACGCTACAAACTATAAAGCAACTATTAAAATACCTGCCTTTGAACAAATTAATTATTTCTCTATCATCTTGTCAAAAGACTTTTATTACAGTATTATCAATGAAGATTGGGAACTTCATGAGAAATTTTCAAAAAATATCCTGCTTAAAAAATCGAGTTATCTTACTTCAAAGTATATTGCCTTTACCCCGGCAATTCAGTGGGTGATTCACGAAATAAAAAACTGCAAGCGTCAGGGTGCTCTAAAAAAAATGTATATCGAAACTAAAATCAAAGAACTCCTTATACATCAGCTCGAAACAATCATTACCATACCTGTACAAAAAGATCAAATTGACAAAGACGATTACCATAAATTACTAGAAGCCAAAGAAATACTAGACAACGATTATGTTAACGCGCCAACATTAGCAGAACTCTCAAGGTTGATTTCGCTAAATGAATTTAAGCTAAAAAAAGGATTTAAAGCTTGTTTTGGAACTACTGTAAAAAGTTATATTATTAAACTCAGAATGGAACATGCCAAAGAATTATTCCAAAATAAAGCCTCGACAGTTAGTGATGTAGCGTATAAATGTGGGTATAAAGATGTGTCTCATTTTTCGGCAGCTTTTAAAAATTTCTATGGTTTTTCACCTCAAAAGTTTAAAATCAATTGGGACTATATTCATTTTTGGATTACGGGAGTTTTATTATTAAGCTAATAAAAAAAGGGTTTTCAGACTTTGATTAACAAAATCTAAAAACCCTATAAAAATTTAGACTTTCCCGTATGTCTTGCAAACTTATACAAAGATATCCACTATGAAATGGTGTCAAATTTTCATTCTAAAAAAAAATGTTTCTCCAAAAACAGTAACATAGAGAATTGACAAATGCTGTTTAAAAAGGCAAAAACAACGCCTATATCAATTTCTATAACACAAATCTACAAGCTACTTTAGAGAAAACATTACGGGTTTCCACATTTGGAGAATCTTTTTTTTCTCTTATTTATATTCATTCAATATTAATTTATTGTTTTACTTGACATTACGCCTCTTTTTTCAAACAATTATAACTTAAACTTTTTTTGTTAAAATTATTATTTCTTAAAAAAGCGATATAGAAATCCTACTCCTTACACTCCAAAATTAGCTTTCAAAAACTCAAAATTAATTTCTTGTCCTAGATTAAGCCACTACCTTTTAGCTTAGTGATACATTTGTCAAATAAATGAATCGTTCTTTTTAAGCCTGAATCTAAAGCCTGAGAAACATACTTCGAGTAAAGATTAATTTCTTGTCCTAGATTAAGCCCTGCTTTTTGAGTTAACCAATACATTTGTCAAATAAATTATTAGTTCTTAAAAAGCTGTAGTCTTAATCCTGAAATGATCAAATTATAGAAAATTATATTTCTTGTCCTAGATTAAGCCAAACAATTTAATTAGCCTATACATTTGTAAAACAAATTACAAGTTCTATCAAAACTGAAAAATTAAAGCCTAAAAAAACTTAGAAACTTAGTAGCTCAGTGTCTTAGAAACTAAAAAAAAAAAAAACGATTATGAAAACTCTTGAATTCTTATTACTTGGAAAAAACGAAGCGATCCTGGCCATTTTACTTCGACTTGTAAATGCAGATGAGAACTGGAATGCAGTTGCTTTTGATCACGAGAATGAAGCTCAGGAATACTTTCAAAATCACAAAATCGACATTGTTCTGTTGAGTTCCGGAATCGAAGATCATGTCGAGAAAAAGTTCACTTCTTTTTGCTTGGAACAACAACCCCAAGTCGAAGTAATTGAACATTTTGGAGGAGGAAGCGGTTTATTAAAATCAGAAATCCTTCACCGATTACATCTAAAAGGAAAAATTTAGGTACCAGAATTTTCCTTTTTAAAACTCATTAAAAAGCTTTAAAACATTTCATTGACGACTATCCAATAACAAATTGACGATATATCGTTAGGAACTTTATTGCCTTTTTTGAAAAAACTTTTAAAATCAAAACATTACAAACAAAGCATTTAACACGAGTGCAAAACACTGAAAATCAAATATAAAATAATTTCAAAAAACCTTTTTATTCACAACAAAAATAAATTATCATGAAAAAATTAATCTTAACCGCAGCATTATTATTTGTAACTTTTATAGGATTCGCTCAAAAACCAAGTCCGGCGCAATTAGATCCTTTCAACCACACACTAGTACTTATTGATTACGAAAGCCAAATGGCATTTGCAGTAAATAACATTCCAATTGATCAACTTCGTAACAACACCGCTTTAGTTGCCGGAGCTTCAAAAATATTCAAAGTTCCTACCATTGTAACAACCGTTGCCGAAAAATCATTTAGCGGACCGGTTTTTCGTGAAATAGAAGAATTTTATCCAAAAGCTACTTCAAACTACATCGATCGTACCTCAATGAATACCTGGGAAGATATTCCTGCTCATAAAGCTATAGTTGCAAAAGGTAAAAAGAAACTGGTTTTTGCAGGTTTGTGGACAAGTGTTTGTATTGTTGGGCCAGCATTATCAGCAATCAACGAAGGTTATGATGTTTATGTAATTACAGATGCAAGTGGTGATGTTTCTAAAGAAGCACACGAAATGGCCGTAACCCGTATGGTTCAGGCTGGTGCTCATCCCGTAACTTCATTACAATACTTATTAGAATTACAACGCGACTGGGCTCGTCAGGAAACTTATGTACCAGTAACTGATTTAGTTAAAAAATATGGTGGTGCTTATGGTGTTGGTGTTCAGTACGCTCACGAAATGTTGAAACACTAATTTATAAATTCTTCATCAATGGTTCTTTTAAGGGCTGTGATACTCTCACAGCCTTTTTTTATCCAAACCTCTAATAAAAACCAGATTATGAAACCAAAAATTATAATATCCGCTTTACTTCTTCTACTTTCCTTATCGATTTTCGCTCAAGGCAAAAGAGCCACACTTATTGTTCACCATGCTGTAATTCATACACTAGATGAAAAAAATACGATTGTAGAAGCAATGGCTCTTGCCGATGGAAAAATCTTTAAAACCGGAAAAAACAGCGAGATTTTAAAACTAAAAAACAAAAACACAACTGTAATAGATGCCAAAGGAAAAGTAATTATTCCCGGAATATTCGATTCGCACATGCATATTATCCGCGGTGGAAGATTCTTTAATACCGAGTTGCGCTGGGATGGTGTTCGTTCTATTAAAAGAGCTTTGGCAATGCTAAAAGAACAAGCACAAAGAACCCCTAAAGGACAATGGGTTCGAGTTGTTGGGGGATGGAATGCCTATCAGTTTGAAGAAAAAAGATTACCAACTCTTGAAGAAATTAATCAAGCTACAGGGGATGTTCCGGCATTTATTCTTCATCTATACGGTCACGCTTATCTGAACAAAGCCGCAATAGCAGCCTTAAAAATAGATGCCAATACACCAAACCCAAATGCGGGATTGATTGAAAAAGATGCAAACGGAAATCCAACCGGATTATTAGTTGCAGAACCAAACGCTTTTATTTTATACTCTACGCTTGCTAAACTTCCGGAATTATCCGAAGATGAAAAATTCAATTCGACCAAACAATTTATGAGCGAAATGAACCGACTTGGCGTAACGGCAATTATGGATGCAGGAGGCGGATTTCAAAATTTTCCGCACGATTACGGCGTGACAAACGCTTTATGCAAAGACAGCGATTTAACCATTAGAATGCCTTATTATTTGTTTGCCCAAAAAGCAGGAACAGAACTAAACGATTATACCAAATGGATGCAGACTGTTGAAATTGGCGAAGGCTGTGACGATGATCATCATTCTGACAAAGTAGAATATCATGTTCAGGGTGCAGGAGAAAATCTGGTAATGAGCGCCGGAGATTTTGAAAACTTCGACAAACCAAGACCTGAATTAAGCCCGGCAATGGAAGGACAATTAAAAGAAGTTTTGTCTTTGTTAGTAAAAAACAGATGGCCCTTTAGAATTCATGCCACATATAACGAAAGCATCACCCGATTTTTAAATGTTATTGAAGAGATCAACAAAGAAACTCCCCTAAACGGACTTTTATGGTTCTTTGATCACGCAGAAACGGTTTCTCTAGAAAACTTAAAACGTATAAAAGCGCTGAACGGTGGATTGGCAATTCAGCACAGAATGGCCTATCAGGGAGAAAGTTTCATAAAAAGATATGGCAAAACAGCAGCTTCAAATACAGTTCCGCTAAAGAAAATATTAGAATTAGGAATTAAAGTAGGAATGGGAACTGACGGAACCCGTGTGGCAAGTTACAATCCCTGGGTTGGTTTATATTGGTTGACTACAGGAAAAACACTGGGTGGCTTAAAATATATGAATGACGAAAATATAGCAGACAGAACAACGGCTTTAAAATTATTTACTCACGGAAGTGCACAATTAATCAATATCGAAAAAGACAGAGGAATGCTCGCAGCAGATAAATTAGCCGATTTCGCCATTCTTTCTGATGATTATTTTAATACCTCTGAAGAGAAAATTTTAAACATCGAATCGAAACTTACAGTTGTAAACGGTAAAGTAGTTTATGCAGATGATGATTTTAGAACCTTTGCACAACCTACACCAAAAGCAATTCCGGATTGGAGTCCTGTAAACTATTTTGGTGGATATCAAAAAAACTAAATTATGAACACACTATTGCAATTATTGCTGCTTTTGGGATTCATTTCAGCTACAAATGCACAACAAAATCCTGTATTTCAAAAGTTGCGGTATGATGATGATGTTACGTATTTAAAAACAGATTCGGCCAAAAATGCGTACCAGAGAATCAAATATATTCCGCTTGGTAAAAATAGCAGTTACTTCGCCTCTATTGGCGGGGAAGCCAGATGGCAATACACCTACACAGTAAATGACAAATGGGGCGATGAATCTGACGAAGGGGACGGCTATTTACTTTCCCGTTATCTGCTTCATGCCGATATTCATTTAGGTGCTTTCAGAACATTTTTTGAATTGCAAAGCAGTCTGGCAAATAGCAAAATAGATCCGAGTCCTGTAGATGAAAATCAGCTCGATATTCATCAGGCATTTTTAGATATTGATTTTATCGATAATAAAAACGAGCAATTTACATTACGCTTGGGAAGACAGGAAATGATGTACGGTTCACAACGTTTGGTAGCTGTTCGCGAAGGCCCAAACAGCCGACTTGCTTTTGACGCAATCAAGTTGTTTTATAAAAATAAAAATTGGCAGACAGATGCCTTTTTCACTCATCCAATCGCGAATAAAACCGGAACCTTTAATGATCAATTCAATGAAAATGCCAAGTTCTGGGGAAACTATACTGTGATTCATAAAGTACCATTTATTGAGAATATCGATTTGTATTATTTAGGATTATGGAAAAGCCGCGCAGTTTTTGATGATGCTACGGGAGAAGAAACCAGACATTCTCTGGGAACCAGAATCTGGAAAACAAAAGGAAACTGGAAATATGATTTTGAAGCGCTTTACCAATTCGGAAAAATAAATGAGAAAACAATTTCCGCCTGGACTATTTCCTCTTTTGCCTGTTATACTTTTGAAAACATAAAATTCAGTCCCGAAATTGGCTTAAAAACAGAAATTATTTCAGGGGATAAAAATGCAGACGACAATCATTTACAAACCTTTAATCCCTTATATCCAAGAGGCGCTTATTTTGGATTAGTAGCCTTAATTGGCCCATCGAATTTAATTGATATTCATCCTTCAGTTAGTTTTAACCTAACTGAAAAATTTACTCTGGGAATCGATTATGACATATTTTGGAGACAGAATACAAGTGATGGTCTATACGCGCCAAATATGCAACTCTTATATTCAGGAAAAAGTACAATAGAACGTTATATAGGATCTCAATTGATTTCAAATCTAGATTATGATATGAATGACTTTCTTTCTTTTACACTTGAAACTGGTTGGTTTAATGCAGGTTCATTCTTAAAAGAGGTTGGTAGAGGAAAAGATTATTTTTATGGGGCTCTAACAGCGCAGTTTAAATTTTAATAATAAAATAAAAACACAAACAACTTAAAGAACCGCAGGTTCGATTTATTTTGTAGGATGGATTTTAATCCATTCTGGACGAAGATTATTTTTATGTGGATTTGACAATGAAATTTAAATTTTAAATTTGCATAAAACCAGATGTAAAAATGGAAAAGAAATATTCTGTTGTTTTTCATCCTTCAGAAGATGGAATTGAGGTAATCAAAAAACTAAAATTAGAATTATTCAATAGAATTGGATGGTACGGCAGCTGCAATTCTGTGGCGCATATTACAATTGGTGGATTTAAAGCAAATGAAAATCAACTTGCTAAATACAGACAAAAACTTTTTAAAATCGCTGACACTTTAACTCCTGTTCAAATTCATTTAGATCATTTTGACGCTTATGAGGAAAGTCGAGCTTTCTTTATATCCCCAAGTGAAAATTCTAAAGCAGACTTAAAACCTATGATGAAAAAAATTCAGGAAGCACTTCTGATTGCCAGTAAAGACAGAAGCGACGATCCTCATATTTCAATAGGACGAAATCTAGAGCCCGAAAACATCCAAATTGCCCGTGATTTATTCACTACAATTAGTATGGCGTTTTTATGTGATGCCATTATATTAAGAGAATTTGATCCCATTAAAAGGCAATATTTTATCTTAGAAACTTTCCCCTTTGGCAGTAATCCTCAGCCAGAATTAATTCAAGGGAGCCTTTTTTAAACGCAACGTTCGCAAAGATTTTACGCAAAGGGCACTAGTGATTTCTAGCAAAGAACTTGAAACTAAAAAAACTTTTTATTAATTTTCGTATATTTGAATTTTACAATTCTTCTTATGAAATCACTCGATTCATTTTATCAGGACATCACCGAAGGTTCTTCAATCGAACCAAGTTCATTACTACCCAACGACATTCAAAAAGAGATTGGGCATTTTAATGTATTTGACATTAAGGAGCTTTTAGAACGTATGCAGGGAAAATCAATAATGCCTTATGACCGAAGAGCGTATTATAAGATAAGTCTGATCAGAGGAAAAAACAGATCTGAGTATGCCGATAAAATAATCGAAATCGAAAAACAAGGCCTTTTGTTTGCTACCCCAAAAATCCCCTACAATTATGTGCCGCAGGACACCAACCAGTACGGGCAGTTTTGTGTTTTTACAAGTGAGTTTTTATCCAAAAATAAAAGTGGAATTGATCTGGACGAATTGCCTATTTTTTCTTCAGACGGTTATCCCATTTTTCAGCTTACAGATCAAGAAGTTGCAGAAGTTGAATTGATTTTCAACAAAATACAAAAAGAAATCAATTCAGATTATATCTACAAATACGATCTGATTCGTAATTATGTTGCTGAACTAATTCACTTTGGACAAAAATTACAGCCTATAACCGCTTTATATTCTAAACATAATTCGGCCGCAAGAGTTTCCTCTTTATTTGCCGAATTACTGGAAAGGCAATATCCTATTGAATCTCCAAACCAAAGATTAGAACTTAGAACCGCCAAAGATTTTGCAGAACGATTATCTGTTCACGTCAACCATCTCAATAAAGTTCTAAAAGAAAACACCGGAAAAACCACCACCGAGCTAATCACCACAAGATTAACAAATGAAGCCAAAATACTTTTAAAACAAACCGATTGGAACATCTCTGAAATTGCTTTTTCACTGGGTTTTGAAGAGTTGGCGCATTTTTCTAATTTCTTTAAAAAACAAACGACATTTACCCCACTGGCTTTTAGGAGTTAGATTTTAGCACTTTTTAAAAGTCGAAGACTTTTAAAAAGTTTAACGTAACGTTTTTGGAATTTGGAATTTTAAAAATTGGAACTTCACAACTCTGATTTGAATTTCGCAAACATCGATTTGATATTTACAATTCCCCATCCCTACTTGGCTCCTACCTTTGTCTTATCAATTTAAAAGATCGAAAAAGATGAAATTATCAAACAACAAAATTCTAATAACAGGTGGTGCAAGCGGTATCGGACTTGGGCTAACCCAAAGATTTATCCAGGAAAACAATACTGTAATTATTTGCAGCAGACGTGAATCTGTTTTAAGTGAAGTAAAAGCAAAATTCCCAACCGTAATCACAAAAGTATGCGATTTGTCAATCGAAGCTGAACGCCTAGCTTTATATCAATGGATTGCAGAGAATCATCCTGATTTAAATGTTTTAATTAATAACGCAGGAATTCAAAAATGGGTCTCGGTTACAGATGCTGGCTTTTATGAAAGCATGAAAACAGAACTTGCTACCAATATTGAGGCTCCTTTACATTTAACATCTCTTTTACTTGAGTTAAACTCACTAAATACAGTTATGAATGTAACATCCGGATTGGCTTTTTCTCCTTTTGCTAAAGTTCCTGTTTATTCGGCTACAAAAGCATTTTTTCGCTCCTTTACATTATCACTTCGTCATATTCTGAAAGCAAAAAATATTGAAGTAATCGAGATTATTCCACCAGCACTAAATACAGATTTGGGAGGTGTTGGTTTACACGACGCACATCCAAGCGTGAGTGATTTTATCGAATCTATTTTCGAACAATTAAAAGAAGGAAAAGACGAACTTACTTTTGGAACCAGTGCAACGAGAATAAATGCAAGTGTTGCGGAATTAAAAGCATCGTTTAATGCATTGCATTCGAATTAATTTCATTGAACATAATAATTTAAACACATAGAAACATAGTTTCCCGGAACTTAAAAAAGGCATTTGATTTGTTTTAATTCATATAGCTATGTGTTAGAAACTGGTTTCTTTTTTAAACTCTTATTGATCTTAAAAATTCTATGTTAGTATGTGTTTAATTTTTTACCCAAATTTTTAATTTTTAATTCAAAAAACAACTATAAAATGGCAGTAAATACAAAAATAGCTCTTGTTACAGGTGGTAGCAGAGGTTTAGGAAAAAATATGGCAATCGCAATTGCAAAAAAAGGAATTGATGTTATCCTTACATATAACAGTAAAAAAGACGAAGCTGATGCTGTTGTAAAAGAAATCGAAGCATTAGGACAAAAAGCAGCTTCATTACAATTAAACGTGGCTGATTCAGGTACTTTTGATGCTTTTTTCACCAACGTTTCAGAAGTTTTAAAAAGTATTTTTAAAACCGATAAATTCGATTTTCTTGTAAACAACGCCGGAATTGGAATTCATAATTCATTCATTGGAACGACAGAAGCTGAATTTGATCAACTGACCAATATTCAGTTTAAAGGACCTTTTTTCCTTACTCAAAAAGCGTTGAATAGCATCAATGATGGTGGCGGAATCGTGAATATTTCTACTGGTCTGGCTCGTTTTTCATTTCCGGGTTATGCTGCATATGCCGCTATGAAAGGGGCAATTGAAACCTTGACAAAATATCAGGCAAAAGAATTAGGATCAAGAAAAATCAGGGTAAATGTTGTGGCTCCAGGAGCTATTGAAACTGATTTTGGTGGTGGTATTGTTCGTGATAATGAGCAAATGAACCAACAAATAGCATCAGTTACCGCTTTAGGAAGAGTGGGTTTACCGGATGATATTGGTGGTGTTGTTGCCTTTTTATGTACCGAAGAAGCCCGTTGGGTAAACGCTCAGCGCATTGAGGTTTCCGGTGGAATGATGCTGTAATTAATTACAAATTTTGAATTAATTAAATTCTAAAACATACCTAACAGGTTTAAAAACTGTTAGGTTTGTTACAGAATAAAAAAACAAAACCCGAGAGATGTAAAGTCTCTCGGGTTTCCCATTTGAAATATATTGAAGTTAGTAAGTATTCTGGTTTAATCTTTTTGGACAATCACATCAAAACCTCCGTTTTTATCGAAAACAACATCATAAAATTTGGAGTCTTTTTCTATTCCTACTTCATAAGTGGTTTTCTTTTTATCGTCTACCACAACAGCAATTTCTTTGATTGATTTGGCTGGATAATTTTTCTTTAAATACGCCTGAGCTTTTACAGGAAGTTTGCCAAGGGGAATTTGAGATTCAAAAGCTTTTAAAACTCCTAAATTATCATAAACAGCTAGTACTTCTGTAGTGGCATTTGTTTTGAATTTTGCTTCGTAACGAATTTCATCGTCATCATCACCAACATACTTCAGGTTCCATACCGGGACTTTACCGGGATATTCTTTTTGAAAAGTATACAGTACTTTTTCTGGCGGAGTGACTACCTTATCTGGAGAAATACCATTTTGTGCTATTGAAAAACTACTATAGAAAAAGGTAATTATAAAGAAAAGGTTTTTCATCGTTACGGTTTAAATTAACAACCCTTAAAATAACGTATTAAAATTACTACTTTATTTTGAAGTAAATATAGAATTGAAAAAAAATGTTAAAAAAAAGAGTAACATTCCGCTAAATAAGCCGTCTTATATAAAACCAAAACCACAAAACAATGAAATTGAGTTTTAAGAATTTCCAGGGTTCACCACAACTTTATGCCCGTATAGCCGGACTATTATACTTGGTTATTATAATAATGGGATTCTGTGCTGAAACTTTTGTTAGAAATAAACTTTTTGTTTCCGGAGATGCCAATGCAACGGCAAATAATATTATACACTCTGAATTTCTTTGGAAAATTGGAATCACAGCCGATCTTATTATGCAAATTTGCGATTTGCCGGTAATGATCATTCTTTATTATCTTTTAAGACCTGTGAGCAAAAAACTCGCTCTGCTTAACCTGTCTTTCAATCTGATACAAACAGCAGTTTTGGTGGCCAATAAATTAAATCTTTTAGCAGCCTTATTCTTTTTGGGAGATGCTGAGTATTTAAAATCGTTTACCCCGGATCAGCTCCATACACTATCTTATCTTTCCATCAAGCTGCATGACTTTGGTTTTGGCATTGGATTGATCTTTTTTGGGTTTGTATGTCTTTTAGAAGGATATTTAATTTTTAGATCAGTATACTTTCCTAAAACAATTGGCGTTTTAATGACAGTTGCAGGAATCTGTTATTTATCAAATAGTTTTATCCTGATTCTTGCGCCTCAATTCTCTAGTATTGCATTATTAATGCCGTGTTTACTTGCTGAATTGTCATTGAGTTTATGGCTTATTTTTAAAGGCGTAAATCTATCGGTCTGGAAACAAAAAGTAGCATAATCATTTATAATAAAACCCGAATAGAAATAAAAAAGCCCACAAGAAAATCATTGCAGGCTTTCATTTTTGAAATAGTTGAATTAGTAAGCACTTATTTCGGGTTTTATTTTTTTAACCGGTCTGACAATTCTCTTTTATAGGTAATACCCACTGGTAATTTTTCGTTTTTAATGACAACAAAATCTTTATCTGTTGCTTCAATTTTATCCAGCGCTACAATGTATGATTTATGAATGCGAATGAAGTTTTTCTCGGGTAAACATTTCTCAAGTTCACTTGTAGTAATCGAGGCCAGATACGTTCTCTTTGTGGTATATAGTTTCACATAATTACCAAAACTCTGAGCAAATAAAAGCTGGTCTAATTCGATGTCCATAAAATAACCGTCTACCTTTACACTCACAGAATTTATAATTGCTTCTTCGGTTTTTGCCTTTGTGGTTTCGGTGGCAAAAAAACGATCAATCGCTTTTAGAAACCTGGGGAAATAAATAGGTTTTAAAAGGTAATCAATTACACCATAATCATAACTTTCCAGAGCAAATTCAGAATAGGCTGTGGTTAGAATCGTTTTGGGATGTGTTGGAAGAATTTTCAACAATTCCATACCCGAAATCTCAGGCATATTAATATCCAAAAACATCAGATCCACAGGATTCTCGCGAAGATAATCCATGGCTTCAATACCGTTATAGCCTTGAAAAACCAACTCCAATTGTGGATTTTGCTTGATGTAATTCGCCAGCACATAATGCGCTGCGGGTTCATCATCTACAATGATACATTTTTTGGATTCTCTCATTCTACAAACTTTTTCAATTGTACTTTAAAATCTACAATGTAGGTGTTCTTATCGTCCTGAATATCGAGTTTATAATTTTTTCCGTAAATCAAATTCAAACGTTCTATGGTATTTTTTAAACCAATTTTGGTAGAAACCACATCTGTTTTTTTGGTAGGAATTGAATTGACAACATGAAGATGCAATTGTCCTTCTTCGACAGTTATAAAAATTCTCACATAACATTTTTCAATCGCGCAGGTTCCATGTTTAAATGCATTTTCGATAAAAGCAATCAACAGCATCGGCGAAATCTTATAGGCATTTTCATTATCGATTTTAAAATCATAAGTGATCTCGCATCGATATCCAACACGTTCTTTCTCGAGCTGTACATAACTGTTTATAAACTCGAGTTCATCCTCAAGGGAAACACACTTTTTGCTATTACTTTCTAGCTGATAACGCATTAATTGCGATACTTTCATGATCAAATCCGGGGTTCTTTCTGGAAACTCAAGACTAATTCCGTAAAGTGTATTGAAGGTATTGAACAAAAAGTGAGGATTTAGCTGTCCTTTCAGGGAGTTCAATTGCATTTCGTTAAACAACAAGGTTTCGCTTGTTTTTTTTCTGTGAATTCTATAGAATTTAAAGACAATAATCGGGCTTAAAATACAAACCAAAGTTCCCAAGACACTGGCCAGTTGATAGGCGTAACTTCTTTGATGAGAGTTTTGATACAAATGACAATTGCTAAACATATTCAGCATAGTGACCTCGTATAAAACTACCGAGAAGACAAATACACCAAAAAGAGTCAGAATGATATAAGTTACAGGACGCTGGGTTTTGAATAAGATGGGCAAAAGAAAGAAGCGATTGAATTGGGCATGCATGTATAGAACCAAGTAGAAAAAAATCCCCATTAATATGGAAGTAAACGAACTAAATAACATCCAGTCATTTTTTAACGTATAAATCGTAAATGAAAAGGCAACAACGGCAATTTCCTGCCACCATTTGTTGTCCAATATGTTATCAAATTTTATATTCATTTTTAATACTTAAATAGTCTACAAAGTACGTACAAAAATTTAATTTATTTTTCCAAAAAATGACCAATTCAATTGGTCATTTATTATCGCAGTACATCATTTAAGATGACATATATCAGTTGAAGTCAAATAATTTTGTTCTATCAATTTCATACCACTAATTTTATGTACTTCAGAAAAATTACTTTATTAGTTTTCTTGATTTTTGCTTGTGGTAGTTATGCGCAAACCTTGTCTTTAAAACAAGCCATTAAAACAGGTTTAGAAAACTACGGTTCTATCAAAGCAAAAAGCAATTATACCAATGCTTCACGTGAGACACTCAAACAATCCAAGCGTGATTATCTGCCAAACCTTAATTTATCGGCACAACAGGATTACGGAACAATCAACGGGCAAAACGGTGCTTTGTACGGTTTTAATGGTTTAGGAACAGCTTCTTCCGGACCTGCCTTACCGGACCAAAACTGGAATTCAGCTTTTGGCGCTTTGTATCTGGTCAATATGAACTGGGATTTTTTCACCTTTGGGAAAATTAAGGAAAAAATCAATTTGGCTAAAATTGATCTTCAGGCCAAGGAAAAAGATTTGAAACAGGAAGAATTTCAACAGGAAATTAAAATTGCTGCTGCTTATTTGAATTTACTGGCAAGCCAGAGATTATTGATTTCGCAGCAAAAAAATTTAAGCCGCGCTGAAATTTTCAAGAAAACTGCCGTAGCCCGCGTTAAAAACGGATTACTGGCCGGAGTTGATTCTACATTGGCTACAGCCGAAGTTTCCAAAGCAAAGATCTCTTTGAATCTGGCTAAAAACTTCGTTAAGGAACAGAACAATAAATTAGTTGATTTGATGGGCGTTGCGCCTCAGGATTTTGCAACCGATACTTTATTTGTAAACGATATTCCAAAAGAGGTTTTGAGAGGAACTACAACTTCAGACAGTTTGCACCCTTTATTACAATTCTATAAAACGAAAATTGATTACAGCAATCAACAAGTAAAATTATACAAGCGTTTTTACTATCCCACAATGAGCGCCTTTGGGGTTTTGCAAACACGCGCCTCAGGATTTAATAGCGACTATATTACAGATCAGAATTCATTCAACAGAAATTACTGGGATGGGGTAAATCCGGACCGCACCAATTATTTAGTCGGAATTGGAATTAGCTGGAATCTTACCACTCCTTTTAGAGCAAGTAAACAAGTAAGCGCTCAAAAGTATGTTTCTCAAGGTCTACAGGAAGAATACAACCAGGCCGAGAGAGAACTCAAATCACAACTAAAACTAGCCGACGATAAAATACAGATAACGCTCGACAACTTTGCCGAAGCCCCTATTCAGGTAGATGCAGCCAAGAAAGCGTATTTGCAAAAATCGACTCTATACAAAAACGGACTTACCGATTTAACCGATATTACCCAAACGCTTTATACGTTAAACCGCGCTGAAATTGACAGAGATATTGTCAATAACAATGTCTGGCAATCGTTTTTGCTTAAAGTAGCTGCTAGTGGCAATTTTGACTTATTTATAAATGAATTTTAATTAGATCCTAATGAATTTAATACGTTTTGCACTCCGCAAACCCATCTCCATATTAGTATTGGTTGCGGGTCTATTTTTCTTCGGAATTGGTGCCATCCAGGACATTAAGGTAGATATCCTGCCAAAAATGAACTTGCCGGTTATCTATATTGCACATCCTTTTGGAGGTTACACGCCAGACCAGATGGAAGCTTATTTTGCTAAGACTTATGTCAACATTCTACCCTTTGCCAATGGTGTAAAATCTGTTGAAACCAAGAATATCCAAGGGTTAATGATTATGAAATTAACCTATTATGAAAACACGAATATGGCTCAGGCTGCGGCCGAACTGAGTTCACTTTCGAACAGAATCCAGGCGGCATTTCCTCCGGGAACCCAGCCGCCGTTTATCATTCGTTTTGATGCTTCATCATTGCCAATTGGTCAATTGGTTTTGAGCAGTAAGATTAGATCAAACAACGAATTGCAGGATTTGGCCAATGTGTATGTTCGCGCCTCCTTTACCTCGATTCCAGGTTTATTATCGCCTGCTCCCTTTGGCGGAAGCCCAAGAACTATCGAGGTCAACGTAGATCCGGATTTATTGCGTTCGCACAATATGACACCCGATCAGGTGGTGGAGGCCATTCGTATCAACAACCAGACCGCACCGTCCGGAAACGTAAGAATGGGCGATGTCAACTATATTACACCAACCAATAATACAATCAAAGAAGTTAAAGATTTTGAAAATATTCCACTCTTTAAAGGAAGCGTTCAAAACTTAAAATTAGGAGATGTTGCCACTGTAAAAGACGGCGCGGATATTACACAAGGTTATGCTCTGGTGAACGGAAAACGCTCGGTATATATCAGTATTGCAAAAGCCGGAGATGCTTCGACCTGGGATGTGGTGCAGAAATTAAAAGCCGAATTGCCTAAAATTCAAAGTACACTTCCCGAGGACGTAAAATTATCTTATGAATTTGACCAGTCGGTTTATGTAATTAACTCGGTGAAAAGTTTGATTACAGAAGGTATCATTGGAGCGGTTTTAACCGGACTAATGGTATTGCTTTTCCTTGGCGATAAACGTGCAGCTTTAATTGTAATTTTAACCATCCCGATTTCTATTATATCAGGGGTTCTATTCCTGAAATTATTCGGGCAAACCATCAACTTAATGTCTTTAAGTGGACTAGCACTGGCAATTGGTATTTTGGTGGATGAAAGTACGGTAACAATCGAAAATATTCACCAGCATCTCGATATGGGTAAACCCAAGGCACTGGCCATTTGGGATGCCTGTCAGGAAATTGCCTTGCCTAAATTATTGATCTTACTTTGTATTCTGGCAGTTTTTGCACCAGCATTTACCATGGTAGGAATTCCTGGAGCGTTGTTCTTGCCTTTGGCTTTAGCCATTGGATTCTCGATGGTAATTTCGTTTTTACTCTCTCAGACTTTTGTGCCTGTAATGGCCAACTGGCTCATGAAAGCACATCCAAAACACGAACATGGACCTAATATTTCAGATGATGAAGCAGAATTTAACCATTGCGGATTAACTCCGGAATCGGAAAAAGATCCCATCACGCAGAAAAAAGCAATGGTTGCAAAAGAAGATATCGACAATGACGGGAAAATTGGTGCTTTCGAGCGTTTCAGAATTCGTTTTATGAGAACCCTGGATCGATTATTCCCTTATAAAAAAGCAACAGCTATCATATATCTGGTTGGAATTACGCTTTTGGCGGTTGTCTTTATCAATTTCATTGGAAAAGATGTTTTCCCAAAAGTAAATTCAAGTCAGTTTCAATTAAGAATGCGCGCTCCTGATGGAACCCGTTTAGAGCGTACTGAAGAAAAAGCCATTATTGTTTTGAAAGAATTACAAAAAATGGTAGGCAAAGAACATATCGGAATCTCCTCTGTTTATGTAGGACAGCACCCTTCGTTATTCTCCATTAACCCGATTTACTTGTTCATGGCAGGTTCGCATGAAGCGGTATTTCAGGTAAGTTTAAAAGAATACCATACCGATATGGACAACTTTAAGGACGACTTTAGAGCCCGAATTAAAAAAGTGCTTCCCGATGTAAAACTTTCTTTTGAGCCAATCGAACTTACCGATAAAGTGTTGAGCCAGGGATCTCCTACTCCAATTGAAGTTCGTATTGCAGGAAAAGATAAAAAACGAAATGAATTATACGCTAATCAAATTGTAGAAAAACTAAAGAAAATTTCTTATTTCAGAGACGTACAAATTGGTCAGCCAATTCATTATCCAGCCATGAATATTGATATTGACAGAACCCGTGCTGCCGAATTGGGCGTAGATATGAATGATATTTCCAGATCGCTTGTGGCCTCGACCTCATCATCTAGATATACAGAGAAAAATACCTGGGTTGATGAAAGAGCCGGATTATCCTACAACGTTCAGGTTCAGGTTCCTTTGAATCAAATGAAGAGTAAAACTGATATTGGAGAAATTCCGGTATTAAAAAATTCGCTTCGTCCTGTTTTAAGTGATGTTGCAAAAATTACACCGGGATTTGTGAGTGGTGAAAATGACAATTTAGGGGCTATGCCATACATTACCGTTACAGCCAACATTAGCCAGACCGATTTAGGAACGGCAGTAAAAGATGTGGATGCAACCATCAGTTCGTTGGGTGAATTACCTAGGGGGTTATTCATCACTCCAATCGGAATGAGTAAAGTATTGGTCGAAACATTAAGCAGTTTACAAGTCGGATTATTGGTTGCCATATTTGTAATCTTCTTAATGTTAGCCGCTAATTTCCAGTCGTTCAAAGTTTCGTTAGTAATCTTAACAACAGTTCCTGCAGTAGTTTTAGGAGCATTATTAATGCTTACGATTACTGGCTCTACGCTAAACTTACAATCCTATATGGGTATCATTATGTCGGTTGGGGTTTCTATCGCGAATGCCGTTTTATTGGTTACCAATGCAGAACAGCTTCGAAAACGAAATGGAAATGCACTTGAATCGGCTCGTGAAGCTGCGGCTTTAAGGCTTCGTCCTATTATCATGACATCAGTTGCAATGATTGCCGGAATGTTGCCAATGGCAATTGGTCATGGCGAAGGTGGCGATCAGGTTTCTCCGTTAGGTAGAGCCGTAATTGGTGGATTATTATTCTCAACTTTTGCCGTATTGCTTATCCTGCCACTTATCTTTGCCTGGGCACAAGAAAAAACAACAACACAATCTGTTTCTTTAGATCCTGAAGACGAAGAAAGCATCCATTATATCTCATCATTAAATCCAAAAAATGAAAAATAAAATTATACAATCGAGCGCATTATTTTTTGTAGCCGTTTTTTTTCTAACGAGCTGTAATTCTAAGAAAGAAGAAACTGTTACTGCCGAAATTGAACCTAAAACAGAAACAATTTCTTTAGAGAAAGAAAAACTAACTACAGAGTTGCGTTTACCGGCTGAATTAACCGGTTTCCAGCAAGTAGATTTGTACGCTAAAGTAAGCAGTTTTGTAAAATTGCTAAAAGTAGATATTGGTACCAAAGTAAAAAAAGGACAGCTTTTGATCGTTCTTGAAGCACCGGAAATCAGTTCTCAACTCGCTGCAGCCGAATCAAGACTAAAATCGATGGAAGCTATTTATGCTACAAGCAAAAGTACTTACAATCGTTTGTACGAAACCAGCAAAGTCGAAGGAACAATTTCTAAAAATGACCTGGAAATGGCCAACGGAAAGAAAAACTCAGATTATGCACAATACCAGGCAGCAGTTGCAGCCCACAAAGAAGTGTCGATTATGAGAGGTTATCTTGAAATCCGTGCCCCTTTTGACGGAGTTGTAGCGGCAAGAAATGTGAATTTAGGAACCTTTGTTGGTCCGGCAGGAAAAGGATCTGATTTGCCTTTATTGACCATTCAGCAGCAGGATAAATTACGTTTAGCTGTTTCTGTTCCTGAATTGTATACAGGATACTTACACGAAGGTGACCAAATGAGTTTTAATGTAAAATCATTACCGGAAAATTTTAAAGCTAAAATTACAAGAATGTCCGGAGCTTTAGATTTGAAATTACGCTCTGAGCGTGTTGAAATGGATGTTATCAATACCAAAAAAGATCTTTTACCAGGAATGGTTGCCGAAGTACTTTTACCCCTTAACGCAAAAGACAGTACATTTGTAGTTCCAAAATCGGCATTGGTAAGTTCTGCCGAAGGTTTGTATGTGATCAAAGTGATCGACCATAAAGCAACAAGAGTCAATGTGAAAAAAGGAAGAGAAATCGACGATAAAATTGAAATCTTCGGCGATTTGAACCTGAAAGATAAACTGGTAAAAATTGCCAGTGAAGAAACTAAGGAAGGCGATATCATAAACGAATAACCTGCGTTTAGTCTTCATTTTTAGTGATTACCAATAACTGTACGCTTAATGCGGCATTTTAAAATCTAATTTTAGAATGTAGATTACAATTTACCTGAAAGGACGATACTTGATATAGTATCGTCCTTTTTTTTGTTTTTTTTCTTTTTGTTTTTACCACGAAGGCGCTAAGACACAAAGTTTTTTTTAGTAACTATTACGCATATTGTTGTCATTTCGAGGAACGAGAAATCACACTCGAAACTCCGCTCCTAAAAGCACCAATCTTTGTCGAATTACTATTGTGATTTCTCCCTTCGCTCGAAATGACAGACTTTGTTATTATAACACACCTTACAATAAACAATAATTTAAACAATGCTTTTATTACAAAATAAGATATATTTGTAAGTCTTAAAAATCATCAAAAACCACACACAAATCGTTAAAATTAAAAACGAAATAAGATCTATTAAGCCAAACATTATAAGTATGACAAAAAAACTATTTACTCTTCAAATAAAAAATTTACACACAAATTCATAAAGAAATAATTACCATTTTAAATTCCTATTTTTCGTTAACCAACACTAATGGAATCAAGCACTTACAAACAACAAAAATTATGAGAAAAATTAAAGTGATAGCATTATTTATGCTATTCATTGTCATCGCCGCATTTAAAATTGAAAGTAGTAGTATTGAAGGTTTACAAATTAAATTTAGAAAAGTTTCAGAAGATTATATGAGACCAGGTCTGCCAAATGGTCCCATAATCTCAATGCCAATAGAAGCAGCAGAAGGAATGAAGTTTGTAAAACTGAAACTTACTTTGAGAAACGAAGGCGAAAAAGATTGCATTTTCGATTTCGAAAATGTTTACATTTCAACAGAAAAGGATAGTTTATATCGATTTTTGAAGTTTCAGGCCTATTTTACCGGTACGAAAACCAAAATAAAACCCAAAAAAGAAATTGATAGAATTGTATTATTTGAATTTCCTGATAACGCAAAACCTAAAGAATTATTTATTGAAGATAAAAGGTATAAAATTATTGAAGAGAAATAAACTTAATATTACGCCGGCTAGGATAAGTGTCTCAATCGTGAACTTATAAATGTTTAGTCTTCATTTTTAGTGATTACCAAAAACTATATACATTCTTAGGAATGCAAATTTAAAATTTGCCTAAAAGGGCAGTTCTTCTTTAATTGGAGGGACTGTCCTTTTTTTTGTTTAATAAATTCGGGTAAAAATACGTGCTTATTGAGATAGTTAAATTAATATTTTTGATAAAACATCAATAACTTAAACTACTAAAAAAGAATAAAAAAGAATGGCAAAATTTATATGACATTTTGTACAAGATTCACTCAGATTTCTTAATGGCATATCCAACATATAAAAATGGAAAAAATAAAAAAATTAGGAATGATGCAGAAAGTGAAGTTGACAGTTCGATTCATCTAGCAGATATGCATATTAAAAACAACTGGGAAGTTTATGAACTATATACGGGAGGCCCTGAAGTTTCTAATTATGGCAGAGCAGTTATTTATGAAGAATTTTGCAGGCCTAATTATTTTGGGGGAGATTTAAACAAATTACTAAACCTGATTCAAGAAAAAATAAAAACATTGGAAGATTAAACATTATACTTAGTGAAAAATGGCCTATATACAAATGTTTTCTTTAATTGTGTGCACGAGCAAGGCACTCATGCCAACAGGAGGAAAATAAAATCGAATAATAATTTCAATGAAATTTTATTAAATAAAAAAATCGTAATCATACTTTTACTTACGTTCATTTCTTGTAATAATCAGAGAAAAGAAACCAATATGAAGATTGAAAAGAAAATTTCAAAAGAAAAAGTCGTTCAAGACATAAGTATTTTGAGAAAATGCGGTTTCTTTGAAAAATTTCATGATCTTACAAATCAAGAAGTATTTGATAAGCTCCATTTAAAAAGGATAGAAAAGTATTCAGAAATATTCGGAAAACCATACGATCCAGGTATGAATATAGATGAATTTGAACTGGCATGCCTAGATGATCATAAAATGTTTTACATGGATTTAGAAGCCGATGTTTGCCAAGAAAACAAAGTTTATGAGAATGTAATTAATTCTTTTTCTTTACTATCAAAAGGCAAATTTAATCCTGAAAATATTGACGAAAAATGGCAAACTAATTTTGGCCCGATTAAAGTTCAGTTTAAACTCAATAAAGAAATCGTAACGTTTGAACCTAAATATTCTGATGATTGGTTAGATCCTAAAATATTTGAAATTTGTATTAACAAAATTAAGACCAATAATCTAAGAATTGTTGAGTGTCTTGGAGATAGTAAATACGGATATGGGCAATGCATTTCTTTTATGAGATTAACAAAAAACGAACAAAAAATATTAGAAAAAGGATATCATTATATGTTTCGGGATTAAAGCACTTTAAAAATAAAAAAACTAGGTTTTCTAAAATTAAGGTTTTATTATTCCAATTATATTTTTAAATAAAAATAACTCAAAAAAGGTTTTCCGTAATAATTAGGTAATGATTGGTTTTAAGTTTGGTAATTATTAACCTAAATTATTTAAATTATGTCATTACCATTAGGAACAACCCGCAAGACTGGTGAAACATGTCCTGAATCAGGAGTTTGGGAAGCACAGTCTTCCCCGTCAACAACTATACCTTTAGCAAAAGGTAATCAATTTCCTCCTTACAACAATAATGCTATAACATGGAAGTTAATCCGATATGCTTAAGAGCTTTATTGTTTATTTTAAGACTTCCAGAAATGGAAGTCTTATTTATTGGAAAAATTAAGACCAAATAAAAATATCATGAAAAAATCGAATATAATACTTTTAGTTTTTGCTATTATCATTTTGGCAGCAGTTTTAACTAACCCAAGTAGTGAAGAACATAAACAAGTTGTAAAATCAGTAATAAATCAAGTTGTTCAGAATTCTATCTCAGAAAATGGGTCTGATATGGAAAAACTAGGAATTTTGTTTGGAAGTTCTTTGGCAGAAAAATTAATTGAGAATTCTGTAACCAGAGACAATTATATACTATTTTCAATTACTAAAATTACATGGCAAGGCAAAAGTAAAAGTATTGGATATGGTCTATTTGGAAATGTTTTTCTTTCTGAAAAAGTAAACAAAGCGTTCAATAATAATGAAGAAAACAACTATGAAAATACCTTAGAAACAGTTGATACTATAGCTGTCAGTGTAGACTCAATTGCTACAGAATAACCCGCGCTGTGCGAAGTCTCCCGACTTCCTACACATCGCTATATTCCATTCTTATCTAGATTTGCAATGTCTCATTGTACGTGCATGAAGTCGGGAGACTTCACACAGCATAAATAATTAAACTGGCAATTACAAAAAAATGCAAGACCAAAATTGATCCTGCATTTTTTGTAACCTGATAAATCTAAATAAAAATATATCTTTTTATACTGTCTGACGATCGTGTTTTCCTTCTTTAATTTCTTCCACCATTTTTTTATTAAAAGCGGGCAAATCATTCGGGTTTCGGCTGGTCACCAGTCCATTGTCTACGACTACTTCTGAGTCTTCCCATTGTGCTCCGGCATTTATCAAATCGTTTTTAACAGAGAAGAACGAAGTTACTTTTCGGCCTTTTAAAACATCAGCATCTACGAGAATTTGAGGCCCATGACAAATAGCCGCTACTGGTTTTTTACTTTCAAAAAAGGAACGTACAAAATTTACTGCAGCCTCGTCTCTTCTTAATAAATCAGGGTTTATAACTCCTCCCGGAAGAACCAAAGCATCGTAATTGGCTTCATTTGCCTGATCTAATACTACATCAACATTATATTCTTTGCTCCAATTACCTTCTTTCCAGGATTTGATAGTTCCAGATTTCAAACTGATAATATCTGCATTCCAACCTTGCTCTTCCAGATAGGCTTTAGGAGATGATAATTCTGATTCTTCAAAACCGTTTGTTGCTAATATGGCTATATTCTTTTTCATAATTTTAAGTATTTAAAACGTTATTAATTTTGATTTAGTTAAAATTAGTTATTTCAGACAGTCAGCTAAAACAGACCGTGTTAAACCTTTCTTTAATAAAAGTTAATTAATTGAATTTCAGATTTTTATTAAAAATAAAACTGAAATTATATAATATTCATGTCAATTTGGTTTACTATTTTATAGGATGAAAGCTTAAAGAATAATTGTATAAATTAGTTAGTACGGAATATAATGAAAAGACGTTTTTTGTTTTAAAAATAAAGTTTACTTATGAAAACAACTCCCCTAGCCCTATGGGAGGGAAAATCCTTTTTCTTGCTCCTTTAGCAAGGAAAAGATTTGGAAGGACAGCAGGAATAGCTCCTAAAAACTCAAATAAACAACTTCATTAAAAAACATCTTCTTTTCTTACAAGATTCAATTTTAACAGCGATTGCGAGAATTAATTGTTATTTTTGAATTTCTCTTTAAATATGATTCTTCAGGAAATTCAACTTTATAGCCTGATCCGTACAAAAACCAATTATAACAACATTAAAGTATGAATGTTCTACTCATTGAGGATGATAAACGCATTAGCGAATTTATTATAAAAGGTTTAGAAGAAAACAATTTTACGGTACATCTGGCTGAAACGGGCGAGATTGCAAGAGACCTGCTTCAGCACGATACCTGGGATATTATACTGATGGATATTATGCTTCCGGGAATTGATGGCATTCAGCTGACAAAAATAATGCGTTTCAAGAAAATTCATACTCCAATTTTAATGCTTAGCGCGCTTAGCGATACTGATGATAAGGTAAATGCGTTGGATTCCGGTGCGGATGATTATCTGGTAAAGCCATTTCATTTTAAGGAACTCATTTCCAGAGTAAATGCATTGACGCGCAGAACTAAATTTAATTATGATAAAGTAGAAACCTTGCATAAACTCGGAAGTTTAGCTATAAACCCAGAAGAACATAAGGTTACAGAAAATGATGTACTGATCGATTTATCTCCAAGAGAATATAAACTATTGTTGTTTTTACTTGAAAACAGAAATAAGGTCATGTCCAGAACTCAGATTTTAAACGCGGTTTGGGGCATTAATTATGATAATAATACCAATGTTGTCGATGTATATATATCGTATTTAAGAAACAAAATCGAGCAAAACCATAAATTCATCCATACCATAAAAGGAACCGGATATATTCTTAAAGAATAGTCATGAAAATACGCAATAGGTTTACCTTAATATCGTCTTTTACTTTTAGCATTGTATTTCTAATTGCTTCGGTGATTACTTACTTTTCTTTTTACAGTTATTCGGAGAAAATTATTTATAACGAACTTCAAAAAACGGGTTTGCTAACGGGGATTTTCTATCTTGAAAAAGATGAATTACCTCAGAATCAGCATTTGATCATTGGTCAGCAATTCAAAGAAAACTCACTGGAAATCATCACGCGTGTTTACAACGAAAGCAATCAGATTGTATATGGCGATAAAACAATAGATGGTAATATCAATTCCGAAAAACTGGATTATATCAGGAAGAATCGAAAGCTGAATTTTAAATCGAATCATCACTTTTACTTTGGGAGTTTTTATCATGACAATCAGGGTGATTTTGTAGTTTTTGTCAAAAAAAATGATCAGGAATTTAAAACCATTACCAACCGTTTGATGATCATTATGATTCTGGTGTTAATTAGCGGATTAATCACCATTTATATCGTGAGCCGTTTACTATCGAATCTGGCCTACAGTCCGATAAAAAATATCATCAATCAGGTCAATGAGATCGAAGCTTCTTCGCTGGATCGCCATATTACCTCGCCAAATACCAAAGATGATATTCAGGAATTGATAGAAACCTATAATAATTTGTTTAAGCGATTATCCGATACTTTTATCATCCAGAAGAACTTTATCAATTATGTTTCACACGAATTCAAAACACCTCTGACGGCCATTTCGGGAAACCTCGAAGTATTTGCACAAAAAGACAGAACCAGTGCAGAGTACAAAGAAATGTCTGAAAAAGTACTGGATAATGTCTACCAGATCGAAGATACGATCAATACCCTTATGATGCTTTCGGGACTTCGAGACAATACAGAACTCAACGAGATTTTCAGGGTTGATGAACTGGTTTGGGATATCAACGATCAATTGCCGGATGTGTATCAGTTAAAAAGCTCTCAGATACAAATTACCATCGAAATTATAAATGACAAACTCCTTTCGATTAAAGGAAACAGCAACGAGATTAAAATTGCCTTATACAACATTATAGAAAACGCCGTGAAATACTCCAGTGGAAATCCTATCAAAATAAGTCTGCTGCAAGAGGACAATCAGCTTAAAATTGTAATTGAAGATCACGGAACCGGCATTAGTGAAGAGGACTTAAAATTTATTAAACAAACCTTTTACAGAGGTAAAAACGTCAATGATATAAAAGGCAGCGGTGTTGGACTTTCGCTGGCTAATATTATCTTCAAACAAAATAATATTCACTTTAGCATTACATCCAAAAAAGACGTTGGAACGACGGTAACCTTACTATTTCCAACACTCTAATCGTTTTCTAATGTAACTCTAACTCCTTTCTAACAGACATCAAATTAGGGTTTAATATGCCGCAAGTAGCTTTGCAACATATTAAAACAAACTTAATTTGAAACGTATACTCTTAACTCTATTCGTTATTGTATCGCACAAAAGTGTGGCACAAATTGCTGCAATAAACGATACAATTGTTCTTTCCCGAACACAAGCCGAGGCGCTGTTTCTGGAAAAGAATATTTCTATTATTTCTGAAAAACTAAACATCGAGATTGCCGATGCGCAAGTGATTCAGGCAAAATTATGGCCTAACCCTACCCTTACCATTGGCGAGCTGAACCTTTGGCACAATGCTACGGCGCAAGAAGTACCTCCTCTATGGGGTAATTTTGGTAAAACATCCCAAGTTACTGCAGAGCTTGAACAACTGGTTCAAACGGCAGGAAAGCGAAAAAAGATGATCGCCATGGAAAAAGTGGGCGTTGATATCGCCAAAGAATACTTTAAAACTTTTCTTCGCAACCTTAAAATCGAGTTTCGAGGCAATCTTACTGATTTGCAATATACTCAGGCCAAGGAAGCCCTCTACAAAAAACAACTTTCCTCGATGCAAACCATGCTAAAAGGATATGGCAATCAGGTGACGCAAGGCAATATTGGCAGAGGCGAATATATCAGGCTTCAGGCATCTGAACTACAATTTTTAAAAGAAATTGCTGATTTGCGCAAAGAGAACAATTCATTGCAAAAAGAATTGAAAGTCCTGATGAATCTTCCCCCGACCAGTTTTGTCAAACTTACCGATGAGGGTTTTGTTCCTGATAATAAAAATATCGAGAATATCAACCTGGGTAATCTTATGGCTTCGGCAATAGAGAATAGACCTGATATGAAAGTAATTAAACTCGGAAATGATTATAACGATAATAAGTACAAGTACGAGAAGGCCATGCGAACCCCAGATGTAACTCTTGGTATTAGTTATGATCGCGGCGCCAGTACGATGAACGATTTTGTGGGTCTTGGTTTTGCTTTGGATCTTCCGTTTTTCAGTAGAAATCAGGGAAATATAAAAGCGGCTAAATTAGCCATCGAACAAGGTAAATTATTGACCCAGGAGAAAACAATCAGCATACAATCGGAAGTTTTACAAGCTTACCAAGATCTTATTGTAACCCAAAAACTGTATGACAGCGTAGAGGCCAATTACGAATCCGATCTGGATAAACTCCTGGAGAGTTATCGTAAAAACTTCCTGCAACGCAACACCAGCATGCTGGAATATCTTGATTTTGTTGATGCTTATCTAGACAACAAATCTATCGTGCTGAATTCTAAAAAAGACCTGAATAAAAATCTTGAAGAATTGCGCTATATCTCCGGTCAGCAAATAAATTAAACCCCAATATGATTCTCTAAAAAATAATAACAAACATAATGAAGAAACTTATTTTACTCCCTATACTTGGGTTAATGCTCCTTTACGGATGTGGCAAAAAAGAAGCAATCAAAGAAACAAAAGAGGATAAATTTTGTATCGATAAAGACTTAAAAGAAAAAATCACAATCGAACCGGTTCAAAAACGTGCCGTTAGCGAATCGATAAACCTTACCGGAAACATCACCTACAACAATGATCACGTAGTTCAGTTTAATAGCCTTGTAGAAGGGATTATTACCAAAACTACGTTCTCATTGGGAGATTATGTCAAAAAAGGACAGGTTCTGGCCGAAATAAAAAGTACAGAACTCAACAGTATGCAAGCTCAGAGTAAATCATTTCAATCGCAACTAGCCGTAGCACAACGTAATTTACAATCGGCCAAATCAATGTTTGAGGACGGAATCGCATCTCAAAAAGATTTAATGCAGGCGCAAAGCGAGCTGGATGTTTTAAAATCTTCGCTAGAGAATGTAAGGGCCAATCTGGCCATGTTTAGCGCCAGCAGTGAAAGATCTGTTTTCCTTATAAAAGCGCCAACTGAAGGTTATATCGTGGCTAAAAACATTAGTCCGGGAATGCAGATCACAGATGCCAGCGAACCGCTTTTTACCATTTCGGATTTAAAAGAAATCTGGGTTTTGGTCAATGTGTACACCAGTAACTTGAAAAACGTAAGTGAAAACATGCCCGTTGATGTAACAACTCCGGCCTATCCTGGTGAAATTTTTAAAGGAAAAATCGCCATGCTAGCCAAAGTTTTTGATGCTGAGGAGCATGTTTTAAAAGCCCGAATTGTAATGGAAAATAAAAACCTGAAACTAAAACCGGGAATGACTGCCGATATTGTGATTGATAAAAGTAAAGGCGGCGATATGCTAGCTGCCCTTCCGGCAAAAGCAGTCATTTTTGATAACAATCGCGATCATATTCTGATTTATAAAAACGATTGCACGATCGAAACCAGAGAAGTAAATCCTACTATAAAAAACAATAACTGGATTTATTTTGATAAAGGAGTTAATGAAGGTGAAATGGTGATTACTAAAAATCAGCTGTTAATTCACGAACGATTAAAAAACTAATTATCCCTAAGGGATAAACACCATACAAGACATGAAAAAATTTGTACAAGGACTGGTCGCTTTCTCGCTAAAAAACTCCCTGATCGTTTTTTTCCTGACAGCCGTATTACTAGTCGCGGGTATAGTGAGCTATATTCACACGCCCATAGAAGCTTTTCCTGATGTAACCAATACAAGGGCAAGGATTATTACACAATGGCCGGGAAGAAGCGCCGAAGAAGTAGAGAAATTCATCACACTTCCCATTTCAAAACAAATGAATACCATCCCCAAAAAAACCGAAGTTCGTTCTATTTCACTTTTCGGATTATCGGTTGTAACGGTATTGTTTGATGATGATGTTGAGGATTTTTACGCACAGCAATATGCCTCGAATCGCCTTAACGGATTAGATCTTCCCGAAGGCGCTGATGTGGATATTGAACCGCCATCCGGAGCAACGGGTGAGATATTTAGATACGTTATCAAAAGTGATTTGCCTATCAAGGAGATCAAAGCCATTCAGGATTGGGTAATCGAGAGAGAACTCGTAGCTGTTCCCGGTGTTGCCGATGTGGTGAGTTTTGGTGGTGAAGAAAAAATCTTCGAGATCAAAATCAATCCTACGCAACTCGAAAATTATAATCTCTCTGCCTTAGATGTTTACGAAGCAGTGTCTAAGAGTAACGTAAATGTTGGTGGAGACGTAATTCAGCGCGGCGATCAGGCTTATGTAGTTCGAGGAGTGGGTTTAATTGATAAGGTCAAAGATATTGGCAATATACTGATCCAAACCAAAGGATCATCGCCCATATTAGTCAAGCACGTAGCCGAGGTTTCCATATCGGCCAAACCAAGACTAGGACAAGTAGGTTTAGATGATCAGGGCGATGTGGTTGAAGGTATTGTAATTATGCTTCGCGGAGAAAATCCGGGCGAAGTCATCAAGAGATTAAAAGATCGTTTGGCAGAACTTAACGAGAGAGTGCTGCCCGATAATGTAAAAATTGTTCCCTTTATTGACCGTACCGAATTGGTAAACACAACGGTAAAAACAGTGACCAAAAACCTTGTTGAAGGTATTTTATTGGTATCACTCATCGTGTTTATTTTCCTTTACAACTGGAGAACCTCATTGATTGTAGCCTCTGTGATTCCGCTTTCGTTTTTGTTTGCCATTATCATGCTTAGAATTCAGGGATTACCAGCCAACCTGATTTCTATGGGAGCACTGGACTTTGGATTGCTGCTCGAAGGAACACTTGTCATTGTCGAACAGGTCTTTGTATCGCTCGAAAAGAAAGCGCATAAAGTAGGAATGGAACGCTTTAATAATATGAGCAAAATGGGACTTATCAAGAAAAGTGTGGGCAGTGTAGCTACTTATATTTTCTTTGCCCTGATCATCCTGATTGTGGCACTGATGCCGATTTTCTCTTTCACCAAAGTGGAAGGAAAAATGTTCTCTCCCCTGGCCTTTACTTTAAGTTATGCGCTATTAGGATCACTTATTTTATCCCTTACTTATGTTCCGGCGATGTGTAAGGTCATGCTCAGGAAAAACATAGTGGAGAAAGAAAATATGATTTCGCGTTTCTTTAGAGAAAACCTTTATAAACTCTTTAAGTGGAGCACCAAACATCGCAAAGCCACACTATATGCTTTCATTGCTTTACTGGTAGTTTGCTGCGCGAAGTTTGCTTTTTACGGTTCAGAATTCATTCCTAAACTCAATGAAGGAGCCATTTACGTAAGAGCCACTTTGCCTAACAGTATCAATCTGGATGAAGCGGTAAGGCTAACCAAGGAAATGAAAGCCAAAATAAGGAAGTTTGAAGAAGTAAAATTTGTCCTGACACAAACCGGACGACCAAATGACGGAACAGATCCAACGGGATTTTTTAATATCGAATTGCATATCGAATTAAAACATCAGGACCAGTGGAGAAGAAAGATCAGCAAAGAAGAACTAATTGCCGAGATCAAAAAAGAACTCGATGTGTATCCGGGAATTGGGTTTGGATTTAGCCAGCCTATTCAGGATAACGTAGAGGAATATGTTGCGGGAGTTAAAAGTCCGTTGGTCATTAAGATATTCGGAAATGATCTTTTTCAACTCGAGGCAATGGCTGCAAAAGTGGCCAAATCCATCAAAGATGTAAAAGGAATTGAAGATATTAATGTGTATAAAAACATTGGTTTACCTGAACTGAGAATTCAGCTTCATGACGAAAAAATGGCTCGTTACGCCATAACAACTGCCGATGCGCAAGCTGTTATTAGAATGGCCATTGGAGGTCAGGCCGCAACCAAGTTTTATGATGATGAAAAGATTTTTGATATCACCTTGCGTTTCGAGAAAGAATATCGCGACTCAAAAGAAAAGATCGAAGATATCCTGATTCCCACTATGAACGGCAAAAAAGTTCCCTTAAAAGAAATTGCTACCGTAGAATATAAAACAGGTCCAACATTTATCTATCGTGAAGGAAACAGCCGATATATTGCCGTAGGATTCAGTATCGAAGGACGAGACTTGGGAAGCACCATTGATGAAGCTCAGAAAAAAGTAGCCCAAGAAGTAAAACTCCCTAAAGAAAATGTAATGAAATGGGCAGGAGAATTTGAAAGCAAAGAAAGGGCTTCGAGACAATTGGCGATGATTGTCCCGGTTGTACTG
Source organism: Flavobacterium sp. SLB02 (assembly GCF_009664855.1). Taxonomy (GTDB): domain Bacteria; phylum Bacteroidota; class Bacteroidia; order Flavobacteriales; family Flavobacteriaceae; genus Flavobacterium. The sequence continues at coordinate 1,067,834 of NZ_CP045928.1, read as the reverse complement.
ATCTTGATTTTATGTTTACTGTATTTCAATTTCGGGAATTTCAAAGACACTTTGGTCGCAGTAAGCGCAATGCCTTACGCCTTTATTGGTGGTTTTCTATCACTTTGGGTTACAGGAACTGTATTTGGCATCTCAGCTGGAATTGGCTTTATTATTCTCTTTGGGGTCAGTGCCATTGACAGTATTGTCCTTATCGGAATCATTAAAGAAAACATGAGGGCGGGAATGCATATAAAAGATGCCATATCCAACGGAATTTATGCCCGAATTCGTCCTATTGTTATGATTGCCTTAATGGGATCCTTGGGATTATTACCTGCAGCATTATCAACAGGAATGGGCTCTGAAGTTCAAAAACCATTGGCCATTATGATCGTTGGTGGATTAATAACCTGTATGATTTTATCCTTAACGGTATTGCCACAGGTATTTTACCTGGTATATCGTAAAAAAGATTTGAGCAACACAGCATCATAATTTATCTTACTATATTTATTTTTAAAACACCTCTTGACCTATTCTTCAGAGGTGTTTTTTTTGATTATGAGCAAATTATAAAAACCAGAAATAACTGAGAATAAACATCTACCTTTGAAAAAAATTTAAATGAACAAAGGCGGACCAATTATTATAATTGAAGATGATCTGGATGATCAGGAAATTTTAACTGATATCTTTACAGAACTTGATTATAAGAATGAAATTATCTTTTTTTCCGAAGGCGAAAAAGCATTAGAATACTTAACCTCTACACAAATTGAGCCTTTTATTATTTTCTCTGACATCAATATGCCAAAACTAAATGGTATGGAACTTAGGGAAAAAATTCATCAAAACGAAGATTTACGACTCAAATCGATTCCTTATTTGTTCTTTTCCACAAGCGCAGAACAAAAACATGTGGTAGATGCTTATTCAAAATCCATTCAGGGATTTTTTGTTAAGCCAAGCGGCTATAACGAGATCAAAGAAATGATTAAAACAATTGTAAGTTACTGGGAAACTTGTGTTTCTCCCAACTATGTAAAGTAGATAATCTAACTCATTGAACCAAAAAAACACCTCTAGATAAAATCTTTACAGGTGTTTTTTTAGTTTTAGAAGCAGAGAAATTTCATTTAACTATCTCTTTTATGGTGTCCCGGGGCTTTGCGACCGCCATAAAAGGATGCCGTTTCAATCGGAGATAATCTAAATATTTATTGCTTCAATCATCTTTTAGTATTGCTGCTAAGCCTTGTATTTATTATAAAAAAAACACAAAATTTAAAATTTAACTTTGAATATATGTAGTTAACTACGTATATTTGCACACAAATTATTTTTACTTTAATCAGGTATATCAAACCCAGAAACAAAATGAACAACAATAGTATTAAAGTCGAGAAAGTCGACGATAAAGAACAAATAGAAACCGCATTTTCAATAAGAAGACAAGTATTTGTAGAAGAACAAAATGTATCCCAGGAGCGCGAATCTATGGATGATCAAGAGGCTGTACATTACCTGGCAACCGTAAAGGGAGAACCAGCCGGAGCAGCACGATACAGAAAAATGGAAAAAGGAGCAAAAATTGAAAGAATTGCGGTCCTTAGTACCTTTAGAGGACAACGAATTGGCCAAGCGATTTTGTCAAAAATATTAGACGATTTAAAACAGGAAGAGAAAATTTATCTTTATGCCCAGGTAATCGCTACTCCATTTTATATCAAAAATGGATTCAGACAAACTGATAATTATTTTCTGGATGCCGGAATTGAGCATGTCGAAATGGATTTTATAAAATAACTATCTCAAGAGTATTTCTTGGTAGCTACTAATTTTTCTGCTAAGAAATACTTAATGATTTTTTAAATTCCGATGGAGAAACACCAGTGCTTCGCATGATGAATTTATTAAAATGACTACTGTCAATAAAACCTAAATCGTTACTAATCTCAGAGAAGGTCAAATTGCTTCTGCTCAATTTTTCCCTAACCACTTTGAGCTTTGTTTGCTCGATATAATCCCGCAATGTGATATTGAGATGTGTTTTAAAATACTCGCCAATATAATGGATCGAAACATTAAAATGACTGGCCATTTCTTTTTTTTTGAGCAAATGCGGGTTGGCAATATTGGACCGGATATAGCTTAAAATCGTATCAATTTTTAAAACTTCGGTGCTTTGAAAATTCAAATTGCTCTCCTTTATACTCGCATTTCGTCTAATGATCTGAATCAATGAGATCATCAAACTTTTTATAATGATCTCGTTTTGTCCTTTTGGTCTGGCTACTTCTTCTAGAATCTTCACAATAACCATCTCGCAAAAGGTTTTGTCATCTTCAGGAAAAATCAAATTTCCATTGGTCTGGTTGTGGTAGTAAAACAATTTTTCGATGTCTTCTATTTCTTTTTTATTCGAAAAGAAACCGGGCAGAAAACGCAAACAATGAAATTTTGTAGGCGTTACTGTTTTAAAAGAATGATAATCCTTTGGCGTAAGCAAATAAATATCGTGGGCTTTATAATTGTGATCAATAGAATTTAAGATATGATTGCCCGTTCCGTATTCGATATATAATAGTTCGAAAAAATTATGCCGGTGCACTTCCTTCTTCCAGGTAAGTTCTTCGACAGAATAAATTTCGAAATCTTTGTATATAAAAAAGGTGTCTTTCATAATCCTTAATTTTTACAAATATAACCGATATTTTTACATCATTTAATAATTTCGAACCTCTTTACTTTGCAGGAGCAATTAAAATCAAAAACTAGAATATGAACTCAAATACAATAAAAATAGGAATACTTGGAATTGGTGGCATCGGTGGATTTGTTGGTGCTCCCCTGGCCAAAAAATATAAAGACAGCGCTACAAAAATCATATTTATTTGCAGAGGCGAAACCAAAAACGCCATACAGAACGAAGGTTTATTATTTGATTCTAAAGGTACTACAACCACTATATTTCCTGATTTAGTTTCAGACAATCCAATAGAAATTGGAATTCTGGATGTTTTAATCCTGACCTGTAAATCGTATTCTATAAAAGAGATATTAAATACATATAAAGATTGTATAAATGCTGAGACGACCATAATTACTTTGCAAAATGTGGTGAATGCCAAAGAAATAATACAAGAGGTATTGCCAAATGTCGCAAACATTTTACAAGGATGCATTTATGTGGCTTCGAATGTAAAACAACCTGGACATGTTCAGCATGTTGGCGGACCTGGAAAGATTTTTGTTGGAGGAAAAGAGAATCAATCTTTAATTGATTTATTACTTGTCGGAGGTTTAGACATTACATATGTTCCTAACATCAATAACATCCTATGGAAGAAGTATCTATTTGTTGCTCCCGTTGCTGCAATAACATCCGCTTACAAAGTTACATTTGGTCAACTCCTAGAAGATCAAAACCTGATGCACATTCTCCAAAACATGATGCTAGAGATTCAGTCCCTTGCAAAGAAAAACTATATTACTCTCACAAAGGAAGATATGCAAACCTCTAAAGATTTATTGACTAAATTCCCGTTTGAATCCAAATCTTCTTTGCAGCTGGATTTTGAGAATAACAACCCAACAGAGAAACAATTCTTAGTGGATTACATAATTGAAAACGCTAAAAAATATGGAATTCAAACTCCTTTTTATAATGGTGTCAATGAGAAAATAGAAGCCACCTATAGAATTGCTTAATGAAATGAAATATTATAGCGAGTTATCATACTGGAGAAGATACAATGCTTTTTTGCCTGAAGATTTACAATACAGGGAAGATAACCTTCCCTGTGAAGAATATTGGAAATGGAAAGATTTTGATATTCATTTAGACCGAATGAAAAATCCCTCCTCGCCGGTAAAAGTAATTGTAATTCATGGTGCTGGCGCAAACGGAAGGATAATTGGTTTGTATGGTAATTTCCTGTACAATCAGGGCTATGAATATGTAGCACCGGATTTAATTGGCTACGGACTGACCAAAAATCCTAAAAAAATAAATATCAATTATTCAGCTTGGGTAGACTCTCTATCTGATTTTTTAGACGCTGAATTAATCAAAGATAACAGACCAATTGTTTTGTTAGGACTAAGCGTTGGCGGGATGTTAGCTTATCAGGTTGCGGCCAAAAATAAAAATGTAAAAGCCCTCATAGTAACAACACTGGCAGATCCACGTTCGCAAAAAGTAAGGGATGATCTTGCAGCAAATCTACTTTTAAGTAGAATTGGTTTGCCGTTAAGTAATTTTTTAAAGTTCTTTTCAGATTCTATTAACTTACCCATAAAGTGGGTTTGTAAAATGGATAAGATTACAAACGAGGTTTCTTTTTCAAAAATATTTTCCAGTGATAAACTCGCCGGAGGAAGTAAAATAAAATTACGCTTTCTAAGAACCTATATGAATTTTATCCCTGCAATAGAACCGGAAAACTTTACTGCTGCTCCTGTTCTGTTCCTGCAGCCTGAAAAAGATCTTTGGACAACATTTCAAACCAGTAAAGCATTTTATGAGAAATTAAATTGTCTCAAAAAAGTAGTTTTTCTGGAAAATTGTGGCCATGCTCCCTATGAAGAACCTGGCTTATCCACTATGAAAACGCAGATCATTAAATTCTTAGAGCATTTATAAAGTTTAGGAGCTCAGTTTTTATGTTCTTTTCTTGGCATTCCGATTTGGCTATATTCTATTCTCATTTGGAAAAATTTGAGCTAAAAAATATAAAAGTCTCATAAAAAATATGATTTCCCGCCTAGCCCCGATCAAAACGAGATCCTTTTAGGGTGGCTTTGATCATAAAAAACATACTTTAGGGCGGGACAAATAGTCTTAAAAACACGAAAATTAGATGGTCCTTAAAAAATTAAGATTAACCCAACTCTTATTATTAAAGGCTTTCGGCTCATTTTAATACTTGTCTATACAACAATAAGAAAATATTATGACAAATTTATTTCATAATCAGAAAAACCGCCATACATTTGCCTAACGGTGTTAAACAATTTAATACTTAAATAAAATGGCTAGTAAAGATCGTATTTTAAGACAAAAAGAAGAGACAAGAAGTAACATTCTTGAGGCTGCTTATGCTATCGTGAAAGAAGAAGGATGGCAAGGTCTGAGCATGCGAAAAATTGCTGACAAGATTGAATATACGGCTCCTATCATTTATGAATACTTCTCCAATAAAGAAGCTATCCTTAATGAACTTACCGGGAAAGGTTTTATCAAGTTAGCCAAAGAACTTCAGCAAGCCCGAGATAAATTTGAAAAACCCGAAGAACAATTAGAAGCTATGTGGATGGCCTATTGGGATTTCGCTTTTACAGATACTGAAATGTATCAGGTAATGTTTGGGGTGCAAATGAATTGTTGTTCTGACCGATGTTCTGCTGCCGAAGCACCTTATAAATTGTTTACTGCAGTTATTGGTGAGATAATGAAAAACAGCAACCCTACTGATGAAGTTATCAAACAAAAGTATTTTACTTTCTTCTCTGTAATACATGGTTTGATTGCAATTAATATCATCAACAAAAGTGAAATAATGGAAACTATCAACAATCAAATCCTAAAAGATGCGATTGGTGGAATCATAAAATCAATACAATAAAAAAAATTTCATTTTAACTTAACAGTGATAAATGATTTAATAGGTAATTTAGCAACTATTTTTTTACTACTTTACTTAACAGTGTTAGAAAATTTAATAAAGTAATATAGCGTTTTTTTCTCTTGTTACTTAACAGTGATAAATAATTTAATACCGATTACAAATAGAATCGGAAAGCATCATTGTATGGTTTTTTACGCAATTATACTTAACAACGTTAGATAATTTAATATAATTAAATATGAATGCCCAGAATATCAGAATATCACAAAATTTAAACAATAAGAATGTCCAACAAATTAAAACCAATACAAAAATGAAAAATGTAATTATAACCAGCTTTATTCTGGCACTCGTGCTAAGCAGTTGTGCAGATAAGTCGCAGGCTCCGGCAGCTCCTGCTCCACCATTATTACCAGTTTTAGCCATCACAAGCGAGAACACTACTACTGATGCTGAATATCCTGCTTCGATACAAGGAACAGTTGATGTTGAAATTCGCCCACAAGTTAGCGGAAACCTTGAAAGAGTGTATGTAGACGAAGGTGCTTATGTAAGTAAAGGTCAGACTTTATTCAAAATAAACGAACGTCCTTTTCGCGAGCAATTAAACAATGCTTTAGCAAGTCTTCATGCTTACGAAGCTGCTTTAATTAACGCTAACTTAGAAGTGGATAAATTGACTCCTTTGGTACAAAACAAAGTAGTTTCAGACTATCAGTTAAAAACGGCTAAGGCTTCTCAAAAAATTGCTGCTGCCAACATCGAACAAGCAAGAGCAATGGTAGGTTCTGCTAAAATTAACTTAGGATATACCAATGTTACAGCTCCAGTGAGTGGCTACATTGGAAGATTGCCTAAAAAACAGGGAAGTTTAGTTTCTGCAACTGATCTTGAGCCATTAACAAACTTATCTGATGTTCATGAAGTTTACGCTTATTTCTCTTTAGGAGAAACTGATTTTATCAACTTTAAAGCGCAATACGCTGGAAACAGCCTTGGTGATAAACTAAAAAAATTACCTCCTGTTACTTTGGTTTTGGCCGATAACAATGCTTATCCTCAAACCGGAAAAATTGATATGGTCGACGGTCAGTTTGATAAAACTACCGGAGCAATTACCCTAAGGGCTACTTTCCCGAATACTGGCGGAACTCTACGTTCAGGAAACACGGGGAAAATTCGTTTAGGTCTTCAACATGACGATGCTGTTTTGGTTCCTCAATCGGCTACTGTAGAAATGCAGGATAAAGTTTTTGTTTTCACAGTAAACAAAGAAAACAAAGTTACCAAAATGCCTATCACGGTTTCTGGTAAAAGCGGAACAAACTATTTAATTAAAGATGGTGTAAAATCTGGTGACCAAATTGTATTGAGCGGTATTGATAAACTACAGGACGGACAAGTGATTCAGCCTGAGAAATCATCGCCTGCAAAAGTTGCCCAAATAATTAATAAAAAATAATTTTTACGAAAATGTTCAAAATATTTATACAAAGACCTGTACTGGCAACCGTTATTTCCATTTTATTGGTCATATTAGGTATACTTGGTCTTACCAAGTTGCCCTTACAACAGTTTCCCGATATTGCCCCACCATCGGTTTTGGTAACGGCGGTTTATCCGGGAGCCAATGCAGAAACGGTTTTACGTTCTGTGGCACCATCTCTGGAAGAATCTATAAATGGTGTGGAGAACATGACTTACATGAGTTCTACAGCCAGTAATGACGGATCTCTTGCTATTACAGTTTTCTTTAAATTAGGAACAAATGCAGATCAGGCAGCCGTTAACGTGCAGAACAGAGTTGCTCAGGCAACGAGTCAATTGCCTGCAGAGGTTGTTCAGCAAGGTGTAACAACTGCCAAACAACAAAACAGTTTTATCATGGCCATTGGTATGTATACCGATGATGAGTCAAAATACGATCAGACTTTTGTTGCCAATTATGCACAGATTAATATTATTCCGGAGATCAAACGTATTCCGGGAGTTGGTTCTGCCAGTATTTTTGGAGGTGTAAAAGATTACTCTATGCGTGTTTGGTTAAACCCTACACAAATGTCGACTTACAAAGTGACTCCAAATGAAATCATGGGCGCGATTCAGGACAAAAGTTTGGAAGCTGCTCCGGGTAAATTTGGTGAAAGAAGTAAAGAAGTTTTTGAATACGTTATTAAATACAAAGGAAAATTAACCAAACCGGAAGAATATGAAAATATTGCTATACGTTCTAATGCTGATGGTTCAGTACTTCGCCTCAAAGATGTAGCCAGAGTCGAACTTGGTGCTTACTCTTATAACAGTTTAACGCGTTTAAATGGTAAAAAAGGAGTTGTAATTGGTATTATCCAGCTGGCAGGTTCAAATTCAAATGATATTCAGGTGGCCATCAACAAATTGATGGAGAAAGCCTCAAAAGATTTCCCTACAGGAATCAAACATAACATTTTCTATAGTACAAAAGTTGCCTTAGATCAGTCTATTGAGCAAGTTCAGCATACTTTACTTGAAGCGTTTATACTAGTATTCATCGTAGTATTTATATTCCTTCAGGATTTTAGATCAACATTAATCCCGGCTATTGCTGTACCTGTAGCAATTTTAGGAACGTTCTTCTTCATGCAGTTATTCGGATTCTCGATTAACCTTCTAACGCTTTTCGCTTTAATTCTGGCGATTGGTATTGTGGTAGATGATGCAATTGTCGTCGTCGAAGCCGTGCATGCGAAAATGGAGCATAAACATTTGTCTCCAAAAGTAGCCACGCATGAAGCAATGCACGAAATAACGGGTGCTATTATCTCGATTACGCTGGTAATGGCTGCTGTATTCCTGCCGGTTGGTTTCATGGAAGGCTCAACAGGAGTTTTCTATCGTCAGTTTGCCTTTACAATGGCAATTGCAATTGTAATTTCAGCGGTAAACGCATTAACTTTAAGTCCAGCTCTTGCTGCATTGTTCTTAAAAGACAATCACTCGGCTCATGGAGATGGTCCTTATGAGAAAAAAGGATTTAAAGAAAAATTCTTTAACGGATTCAACAAAAGTTTTGATTCCCTAACCAACCGTTATGTTGGAGGTTTGAAATTTTTAATCCGCAGAAAATGGTTAAGTTTAGGAGGTTTAGCTTTAATTACTCTAGCTACTATAGTAATGGTAAAAACAACCCCTGCCGGATTTATCCCAACTGAAGATCAAGGATTTATTGCCATTGCAGTAAATACGCCTTCTGGTACATCTCTTGACGGAACTCAAAAAGTAATGACCCAGGCAGAAAACACTTTAAGAGGTTTAGATGCATCGCGATTTGTAACAGCGATTTCAGGTTTTAACTTATTGACCAATTCTACAAGTCCATCTTCAGCCGTTGTTTTCGTATTGCTTAAACCAAATGAAGATCGTGGAGATATCAAAAATATCGACGAGATTATGAATCAGGTTCGTGGTAAGTTAGGTGCTATTTCAGGGGGAAGTTTCTTTGTATTTAGTTTCCCAACCGTTCCTGGATTTAGTAACGTAGAGGCTTTAGATTTAGTGCTTCAGGATAAAACTGGTGGAAAACTCGATAAGTTTAGTGGAATTTCTCAAAACTTCATCGGAGAATTAATGAAACGTCCGGAAATTGCCGTAGCCTTTACCTCTTTCAAAGCCGATTATCCTCAATTGCAATTGGATATCAATGACGAGAAAGCAAACCAATTGGGTGTGAATGTAAAAGACATTTTACAAACCATGCAAACCTATTTTGGTAGCGCACAAGCTTCTGACTTTAACCGATTTGGTAAATATTACCGAGTTGTGGTTCAGGCCGATATTGCCGATAGAGCTGATCCCTCATCAATTGATCGAGTTTTCGTTAAAAACAAAACAGGCGAAATGGTGCCCATAAATACCTTAGTGAAACTAACCCGTATTTATGGTTCAGAAACCGCTTCGAGATACAACTTGTTTAATTCGATTTCCATTAATGCGATCCCTAAACCAGGATTTAGTTCCGGAGATGCCATTAAAGCAATTCAGGAAGTAGCTGCACAACAATTGCCTGCGGGTTATGGTTTTGAATTTTCAGGACAAACTCGTGAAGAGATTTCCTCTGGAGGTCAGTCAGCAACAATTTTCTTACTGTGTTTGATATTCATCTATTTCTTACTTGCTGCACAGTATGAGAGTTACATATTGCCATTGGCCGTAATCTTATCTATCCCTGCAGGTATATTTGGAGTATTCGTAGCTATTGGATTGACAGGAATTGAAAATAACATTTACGTGCAGGTTGCACTGGTAATGCTTATTGGACTGCTGGCCAAAAATGCCATTCTGATTGTGGAGTTTGCGGTGCAGAAACGAAAATCAGGTCAGGCTTTAGTCAAAGCATCAATCGATGCAGCCAAACTGCGTCTTAGACCAATTATCATGACATCTCTAGCATTCGTAGTGGGATTAATCCCGATGATGAGCGCCAAAGGACCGTCAGCACAAGGTAACCACTCTATTAGTATTGGTGCCGCCGGAGGTATGATTTCAGGAGTAATATTAGGGTTGTTTATCATCCCTGTTTTATTTATCATCTTCCAATTTTTACAAGAAAAGGTTTCTGGAAAACCAGTAGCCGTAATTCATAACGAAGAAAAATAAAAATGGAAAACTATATAACGACAATCCTTGTAGCCATCATCATTGGCATTGGATACATATCCTATAGAATCTCAAGAGATCTTGATAGTAGAAAAGATACTTGTACAGAAATTTAATGACAACATATAAAATGAAAAATTATATAACCAAAATCGTGATGATCGCCATTTTGATCACGACTATAATATCCTGTAAAGTTTCTAAGGATATTGAAACTCCAAAAGATGCATTTCCTGAAAATTTCAGGAATGCATCGGTTTCAAAAGATACCACGAGTATTGCAGATGTGGAGTGGAAAAATTTCTTTACAGAAAAAGATATTATTGAGCTCATCGATAGCGCTGTAGCCAGAAACAATGACCTGCAGATTGCTACTAAAAATATCGAAATTGCGCAATACAGATTCACGCAGTCAAAATGGGGAAATGTTCCTCAGGTGAATCTAAATGTGAGTGCAAGCACAAGCAATCCTTCTGATAATAGTTTTACAGGAAAGAATTTAGGTCAGGCTTTAGGCCAAAATCATATTGATGATTATTCTGCCGGAGCAACACTTTCCTGGGAAGCTGATATTTGGGGTAAAATCCGTAATCAGAAAAAAGGCGCTTATGCCGGTTATCTTCAGTCAGAAGAAGTTAAAAAAGCATTGCAAACCACAATTGTAGCCAATGTTTCTAAAGGATATTATAATCTTTTGATGTTAGATGCGCAATTAGAAATTGCCAAACAAAACTTTAAATTGAATGATAGTACAACCAATATCATCAAATTAAAATATGATGCCGGGCAAGTAACTACATTAGCCATTCAACAATCAGAAGCACAGAAATTGGTTTCGGCGCAATTGATTCCGCAATTAGAACAAAACATTTCCATCCAGGAAAATGCTTTAAGCGTTCTAACAGGATCATTCCCGAACTCTAAAACCAGAACCACTCGTTTGAGTGTTCTTGAAGTGAAAAACAATAATGCAATTGGAATTCCCTCTTCATTAGTAAGCCGCAGACCGGATGTAAAAAGTGCCGAATTAGCCCTTAAAGTTGCCAATGCAAACGTAGGAATCACAAAAGCCGACTTGTATCCCTCACTTAAAATTACCGCTCAGGGCGGAGTAAACTCATTTGAAACCAGTAATTGGTTCAACATTCCGGCTTCATTATTCGGAACCGTTGCAGGAGGTTTAACTCAACCTTTACTAAACAATAAAAAGGTAAGAACTCAATATAATATTGCAGTTGCCGAACGAGAAAAAGCAGTTTTAAGCTTTAGACAATCGGTTCTTGTAGCCGTTAGCGAAGTATCTGATGCTTTGGTAAGAGTAGAGAAATTGCAACAGCAAGAATCTTTCCTTAAAGAAAGAGTAAAAACATTACAACAAGCCATTAAAAATGCCAATTTGTTATTCAAAAATGGTATGGCTGAATATCTAGAGGTTCTTTCAGCGCAATCAAATTTACTACAAAGTGAATTAGAATTAGCTGACATAAAAAGACAGCAGCTTTCTGCCAACACCGAGTTATATCGCGCATTGGGCGGAGGTTGGAGATAATACCCATTACCCGTTAATTATTTATTTTTTGAGATGAAAACGCTGTGAGACTTTTAGTTTCATGGCGTTTTTTTATGCTTTGTCATCCAATGGTTTTCTCATGGCACGCAGATGAGAAAAATCAGAGCATAAAATGTGCATAAAAAATTCCGTGTTAAATCTGCGCCTTTGCCAAGCTAATCCCTGTAATTAGCGTACTATTATTTGCCAGCCACTTATTACACTTTATTTCTTTACTTTTGATAAGCCGAAAAACCTTCAACATAAATGACACTCCATCACGATAAATACATCAACGATTTAAAGCTAAAATTCGAAAGCTATGCTCCTATTTCTGAGGAATCCTGGCAATTAATCGAAAATAACATTGAGATAAAATCAATAAAAAAAGCAGAATTACTTTTAAGAAACGGTCAAATTGCAAAAGAAATTTACTTTGTTGCTAAAGGGGCTCTACGCGCTTTTATAACCGATACAGAAGGAAATATCTACAACAAAAACATTTTTCTTGAAGGAGATCTCGCAGGATCAACCGCTTCTTTGATACAGCAAAATCCTTCGTACTTTGCAATTGAAGCGCTGGAAAATTCTATTATAATGAGTATTAATTATAAAAAATATAGAGAACTGATTTTCCAAAAAGATGATTTAAAAAACTTTTATATCGCGTATTTAGAAAAAAATTGGGTCATAGAAAAAGAACAAAGAGAAATCTCAATAGTTATGGAAAATGCAACCGAACGATATTTGGATCTCTTAGCCAAACATCCTGATATTTCAGAGCGAATCGCATTGCTTCATATTGCATCGCATTTAGGAATTACTCCAACACAATTAAGCCGCATTAGAAAAACGCTCGAAAAAGATTTGTAAATCAACATATGTAAAGGTTTGTGATAAAGCCTAAAGTTATCTTTGTTTCTCAATTGCATCAAAATGAAAAATACAAACCTCATCCAAGACAATATTAATAACCTTACCGATTTCTGGAAAACTGTTGGAACCCCTTTCCTCTCCTATCATAAAAACGATACTTTCGAATACTGCAAAATCGAAAATTCGGGTTGGCCCAATAAATTGTGGTTGCGCAAAGATATTACTAAAAAAGACTTACCGGATATTATCAAAACCATGCAATCCAATTCAGGTTTGGTTTTGCCCCATTGGGATATCTTCGGAACAAAGTCTTATGAAATACTTGAAGCTTATGGTTTTTCATTAAAAACCGAGCAAATCGCAATGGCATTACAACTAAACGAAAAATTCAAATTAGAACATCAGCTTAGCTTTAAGAAAATCGACAATGAACAAGATGCTAAAATCTGGTCAGAGCTATACCCTAATGCTTTTGGTTATGTAATCAGCAAAGAAATCCTGATTCAGCATTATACAAATGTTCATTTTTATTTGGTTTCTAATGAAGATCAACCTATCGGAACATTTATGCTTTTCCAAACCGGAAAAACTATCGGAATTCATGGCGTTGGAGTAATCCCTGAAATGCGAAGAAAAGGTTTTGCCGAAGAAATCATGAAATTTGCCCTTAATCTTGCTATAGATTTAAAAGCTGATTATGCTTTATTGCAAGCCTCTGCAATGGGAAAAGACATTTATACCAGATTAGGTTTTCAGGATTTATTTGTCATTAAAAATTATATTTTGAAAGCAGAGTAAACAAGGTACCGATAACACGGATTCGCTTTTTGAAAAAGCAGATCAAATCAGATTTTTTTATTGACAATCCTCTCTTTCCCAACAAGGGATGATACACTGTATGACAAATCTGGTCTAAAAATCTATATTCTATTCTCATTACTCCATTGTAAAAAAAATCTAAGACATCTCTTACAAAACCAAACATCCCTATTTTGTCCTAAATGACCTTAAAATAGTCGCAAATAACTATTCGATAAAAAAATAACATTTGTAAGTTTGTAATACATTAACTAATAACCATTTAAAAAACAAACCTATGAAAAAAGCAAAAATTATTTTTTGGATTGCTACAATTATTATTTTCTTATTTGAAGGAGTTATGCCGGCACTAACTTCACAAACTGAACTTGCAAAGGAAGGAATCAAACATTTAGGCTATCCTGAATATTTCGGCAATGCATTAGTTGTTTTTAAAATCCTAGGGGTTTTAGCATTGGTGATTCCACAAGTTCCTAAAAATGTAAAAGAATGGGCATATGCCGGATTTGGTTTCGATTTTATATTTGCCTCTATCAGTCATTTTGCGGTTGACGGGGTTGGTTTTCAATCCTTTTTTCCTTTGATCTTTTTAGTAATCCTAGCCATTTCATATCATTATTACCATAAAATTGAACGATATAAAAATATCGCTTTATAATCGGGAACAATGATCGAGGTTTTTAAAACAAATGTTCAGCAAGTGGAACAATCTCAAATGATTGTCGAGAAACTTTTGGAACATTTTCCAAACAGCGCCATTAATTTTGATTTGGAAGATTGTGATAAAATTTTACGGATTCACAGTTTATCGATTTCAAGTAGAAAAATTATTGCAATTCTTAAAGCGAACGGTTTCTATTGTGAGGTTCTTGCCTAAAAGAAACAATCATAATGTCCTGATTTTTAAATTATTAAATTTAAAATTGTAAATTTATCGTACTAATTATAAAACCGACAAACATGAATTTACCCTCAGGACATCAGACTATAATGCCTTATTTAATTTTAAAAGGCGCTTCTCAGTTTATTGACTTCACAAAAAAAGTTTTTGATGCAAAAGATGCTAATGAGAAGGTTTTACGCGATGACGGAACTGTAAAGCATGCTGAAATTATTCTAAACGACAGCACCATTATGGTTACCGATGAAATTAAAGACTGGCCTGAACAAAACGCCAACTTATTTGTTTATGTTCCTGATGCTGACAAAACATATAAAAAAGCACTGGAGAATGGCGCAACAAGTTTAATGGGATTAAGTGATCAGGATTATGGCAGAACTTGTGGCGTCAGGGATCCTTTTGGAAATATCTGGTGGATTACCTCTATTAGGCAGTAAGTTAAATTTCAAATAGCAACAAAATGAAAACAGAACTTCAAAAAAACATTGTTGAAACCTTTAGAAAATTAAACGAAACCCTTTCATCATTTTCTGAAGAAGAAATCAATACTGTGCCGTTTAAAGGAAGCTGGACACCAGGACAGGTCGCGCAACATATCATTTTGGGCAATTCTGGTTATCCTGAATTATTTCAAGGAAAAACCAAAGCTACTATTCGAAAATACGATGAGCATGTAAAAGAACTCGAATCCATATTTTTGAATTTCAATACCAAAATGGATGCGCCGGATTTCCTAAAACCCGAAATGAAAAACTACAATAAAAATTCGCTTACTTTAGCTTTGCTTAAAATAGAATCTGATTTATTAAACGCATCGGAAAATTATGATCTAACACTCACCTGTCTGGATTTTCAGATTCCAGGTTTCGAAAATTTTACGATCTATGAATGGATTAATTTTGCTCTGGTTCACTCTGAGAGACATACTCATCAACTTCAGAAAATTTCACATTATATAACAACGCTATAATATATAACACAATCTTTATCTACATGAAATCAAAATCAGGAACTATTTTTTTATCAGGATTAATCGCCGGAACACTTGATATTCTGGCTGCAGTTATTATCTATGCTATTATACTTGAAAAAACAACCGCCGTAAAAATCCTTCAATCTATTGCAAGTGGCATTTTTAAAAAAGAAGCTTATACCGCAGGGCCACAAATGGCGTGGTACGGACTTGGACTTCACTATCTGATTGCCTTTATTTTTGCCTGGTTTTATTTTATAATCTATCCTTACTTTCAGTTTCTTAAAAAGAATCTTATCCTTTCAGGAGTTTTATACGGTATTTTTGTCTGGATAATAATGAATCTCATTGTTCTTCCAATTGCATTTCCTCTGCTGCCTGAAAAACACTTGGATTTCCCTTTGATATTGTCTATGTTAATTCTGATCTTTTGTATAGGGCTTCCTATTGCATCTATTACCCGAAAATTTTATCGTTAATTCGCAGTGTTCAGTCTCACTATTCAGTCGCAGTCTCAGTTTTTAGTCGCAGTTATAGTCTCAATAAAAAAAGTTTCGATTTTCAGTTGCAGTAAAACTGTAAACTGAAAACCGATACTGTAAACTCACTCACTAAGATAATCTCATTTTTTAGTTAATAATTTGACATTTTATGATCTGATTTGTTTGTTTTTTAAAAGTTCCATAATTCGTACAAAATTCGCTATCTCTAAATGCAATTTTCCGATCGCAATCCGCTATTAATCAGAATTTTGACTTACTTTTATAATTCCCCATTTTCGTTACAAAATTCCCACATAAACGCTTTTGAGTTAATTTTTTGATTGATTGGATTAATAGAGCCTTTGGGCTTAAGGTAATTTTAAATAAATATTTTAAAAGATATGAAAGTAGCTCAGAAACGGCCAAATTCATATTCTTATATGTACCAAAATGACTTATTAACTGAACTAAAAAGAATCCCAATGAAAACGATATCAAATAAATCAAAAATAGTTTTTCTATCTACATTTCCACCAACACAATGCGGAATCGCGACTTATACACAAGATACCATTAAAGGAATTACGGATGTTTTTGGTAAATCAATTACATGCGAAATTTGCGAATTAGTAAAAGAACCAAAAGAAACACCAACCCAGGCTTATACATTAAACACAAAAAACAAAGAGGAATATACCAAAGTCGCTCTTGAGATTAATAAAGATAAGGCGGTAAAGTTGGTTCATATTCAACATGAATTTGGTTTGTTTGATGGAAATTACGGAGACTATTTATTAGATTTTTTGAATGAGGTTAAAAAACCTTTAACCTATACGTTTCATAGTGTGATTCAAAATCCAAATAAGGAATTAAAAACATTTGTAAAACTCTTGCTTTCTTATAGTAATTCAGTTTTTGTTATGACCAATAAGTCAAAAGAAATTTTGATGAGAGATTATGACATCGATGAAGATATAATCACTTGTGTACCACATGGAACCCATATTGTAATTTACGAAGCTCCACAACAAGCCAAAGAAAAATTCAATATTCAGGATCGTAAAGTACTAGCTACGTTTGGTCTTTTAGGAGAAGGTAAAAATATCGAAACAGGTTTAAAAGCCCTTCCTAAAATTATCGAAAATACACCCAATGCACTGTATTTAATTATTGGCAAAACACACCCTAATTTAATTATTGACGGCGTTGATGCGTATCGTGATAAACTTGAAGGTATTGTTGCCGATTTAAATTTACAGGATCACGTTCGTTTTATCAATGAATATTTAGATACTAATGAACTTTTGGATTACCTAAAAGCGGCAGATATTTATTTGTTTACATCAAAAGATCCTAATCAGGCAGTGAGCGGAACTTTTGCCTATGCGATGAGTTGTGCTTGCCCTATTGTAGCTTCAAAAATCCCTCATACTTTAGAGGTTTTAACTCCTGATTCTGGAATATTAGTTGACATCGGAGAAGTAGATCAGTTTGCTGACGCAGCCATTAAATTACTTTCAAATGATGAATTAAGAGAAGAAATGGGAATTAATGCCTTTAGAAAAACCAGAGCTTCATCTTGGGAAAATGTAGCCATTACTCATATGGACACTTACAAACAATTGATTGATAATCCGGCAGAAATAAAATACAATTATCCATCGATTCAGTTAGGGCACATCAAAAGAATGACTACTGATTTGGGTATTATTCAGTTTAGCAAAATTTCGATTCCGGATTTAGAATCAGGATATACACTCGATGATAATGCACGCGCTTTAATTGCGATTTGCATGCACTATAAACTTACTCAGGACAAAGAAGATTTAGCCTATATTTTAATATACTTAGACTTTATTATTCGCTGCCAACAGCCAAAAGGAAACTTTATCAATTATGTGGATCAGGAAAATCGCGAACATATCGAGCAAAATGCCGAAGTAAACCTGGAAGATTCTAATGCAAGAGCGATCTGGGCTTTAGGAACTGTAGTGGCCAATAAAGAAATTTTACCTGAAGCGATTGTCAAAAAAGCTTCTCAATGTTTACTAAACTCATTAAAATGGGCCGAGGGTATTCAATCGCCACGTTCTATTGGTTTTGCAACAAAAGGCTTGTACTTATACCATACTGCTGTTCCTAACTTGTATGTAGCGGCAATTATCAATAAACTGAATGCTAAATTGCTTTCTAATTATGAAATTCACGCTTCGCACGATTGGAAATGGTTTGAAAATTACATGACCTACGGAAACGGAATTTTACCTGAATCTATGCTTTTCGCCTTTTTAACTACCAATAAACCTATTTACAAAAAAGTAGCTTTAGACTCTCTTGACTTTTTGATGTCGAAAATGTTTAAGGATAAAAACTTCAAGGTAATTTCCAATAACGGATGGCTGCACAGAGATTCGCAAGAGCAAGTGCACGAATACGGAGAACAGCCTATAGATGTTGCCTATACTATTCATACCTTAAATTCATTTTATAGCGCTTTTGGTACTCCTGAATACAAGCAAAAAATGAAAATGGCCTTTAATTGGTTTTTAGGCAAAAATCATCTTGGTCAAATCATGTACAATCCAATAAGTGGCGGTGGTTATGACGGACTTGAAAAAGAAAATGTCAACCTCAATCAGGGAGCCGAATCTACGGTATGCTTTTTAACTGCCCGATTATTAATGGAGAACCTTAAGATAGCAGAAATAAAAGTGATTCCGCTCATGAAAGCTAAAACCGGAATTGCCATCAATTCATAATTGATTTACCATATATTCTAACTAAATATACTATTGACCCTAAAAATCCCTTTTCTAAAAGGGATTTTTTGTTTTATAATCTTTTCAAAACAGAACCTTATTTACTTTACTATGGCAAATAATTCTTAAACTAATAAAAAATAAATCATAATCTACTTGCCTATCTACTAATAGGTAGTATATTTGTTTTTCAAATTTATTATCATGACAACACGAGAAACAATTATAGAAAAAGCAGATAATTTTATTAGAGACAAAGGGTATAACGCATTTAGTTTCAAAGACATTTCTAATGATATAGGCATCAAAACAGCTTCTATTCATTATCATTTTCCAACAAAATCAGATTTGGGAGTAGCAACAATAAAAGAGCATGTTGTCAGATATGAAAATTTAAAGCTAAAAGTTATCAACGAAAGTCCGTTGGTAAAACTTGAAGCTTTCCTTGCGATTCACTCTCAAATAAAACTG
Source organism: Flavobacterium sp. SLB02 (assembly GCF_009664855.1). Taxonomy (GTDB): domain Bacteria; phylum Bacteroidota; class Bacteroidia; order Flavobacteriales; family Flavobacteriaceae; genus Flavobacterium. The sequence goes on along the minus strand of NZ_CP045928.1, from coordinate 1,048,757 downwards.
GAGAATAAAATTTGTATTGTTGGTTCCTTATCTACAGACTTAAATACGCTCGACGAAACTATAAAAACAGAATTACAAATATTTGTCACACTCGTAATTGAATGGATAACTGAGATCTTAACAGAAGGAAAAGAACTCAAAATATTTGATTTTAAAATTAGTCCACGAACAAAAGCATTAATGATAATCACCAATATGGTCGCAATCGTGCAACTATCTAGAGTTACAGGTCAAGATGATTTTGAAGCTGTAAAAGAAACTATATTAACAGAATTAAGACCTAAGAAATAATGAAAAGAGTTGTAATAACAGGATTAGGAGCTGTAACTCCTATTGGAAATAGTGTATCTGAATATTGGCATTCGCTAATAAATGGTGTTAGCGGCGCGGCAGAAATAACCAAATTTGATACCTCACAATTCAAAACCAAATTTGCATGTGAAGTAAAGAATTTTGATCCTCAGCATATTTTTGAAAAAAACGAAATTCGCAAATATGATCTTTTTACCCAATACGCATTATATGTAACGGATGAAGCTATTAAAAATGCTAATATTGATTTTGATTCTTTAAACAAAAATAGAATTGGTGTTATCTGGGGTTCCGGTGATGGCGGTGTTTCTACTTTTGAAGAACAAATAAGCGAATATAAATTAGGAAACGGAATACCCCGATTTAGTCCGTTTTTCATCCCTAAAAGAATTATTAATATTGCCTCTGGAGCAATTTCTATTAAATATGGACTTCGCGGAATTAATTACACTACGGTTTCTGCCTGTTCTGCAAGTAATACCGCAATTATAGATGCCTTTAACTACATCCGTTGGGGCAAAGCTGATATGATTATTAGTGGTGGTTCTGAAGCTTCCATTACAGAATCTTCTATTGGTGGTTTTAATGCATCAAAAGCATTATCTACTTTAAATGATGATTTTACCAAAGCCTCGCGTCCTTTTGATGCAACAAGAAATGGATTTGTTTTAGGCGAAGGTGCCGGTGCGATTATTTTAGAAAGCTACGAACATGCGATAAAAAGAAATGCTGTGATTCTTGCCGAAATTGTTGGAGGAGGTTTAGCCGGCGATGCCTATCATCTAACGGGAACACATCCTGATGGCCAAGGTGCAATTCTAGGGATGGAACTTGCTCTAGAAGAAGCTCAAATTATGCCAGACAAAATCGATTACATTAACGCTCACGCTACCTCTACCCCAACCGGAGATTTAAGTGAACTTAAAGCAATGGAAAAAGTATTCGGAATAAATCCCAATGCCAATATAAGCGCAACAAAATCAATGACCGGGCATTTACTTGGAGCTGCCGGAGCTATAGAAGCCATTGCTTGTATCAAAGCCGTTCAGCAAAACATAGTTCCGCCTACCATAAATACCAAAACAATAGAAACTGAGTTTAAAGACAAATTTAATTTAACTCTTGAAAAAGCACAGCCACGAATCGTAAATTATGCTATGAGCAATACTTTTGGTTTTGGAGGACATATTGCCAGCTCAATCTTCAAAAAATTTACAGAATAGTTCATCGCTTCACATAATTAAAGTATGAAATCCCTTTCTCTAAAGGGATTTTTTGTTTTTTAACATTTTCCCGACAACGTTACTTTATTATAATTATTGTGTTTGATTATGTTAATTATATAAACTTCTAAAAAAGTTGTGTAAGATTTTCTCTGTACTTCTAAACTAATTTTAAGTTATAATAATCAAGGGGTATACAACCTTTTAAACCGTTGATTTTCATGCATTAGCTTTAACTTAAAAATATAGTATTTTGATACTTACTCTAAAAAATACATTCACAGAAATAGGAAACGCAACAGTGTTTGCAAAGCAGTTTTTTAAGGAGGTTTTTATTCCGCCTTACGAAACAAAAGAGTTTTTGAAACAATGTTATGTTATTGGCTATAAATCATTACCGCTGGTAGCTATTACCGGCTTTATTATGGGTTTGGTACTTACACTACAATCCAGGCCAACCTTAGTAAAATTTGGAGCAGAATCCTGGTTACCGGGTATGGTCGCTCTTTCTTTAATAAGAGAAATTGCTCCTGTGATTACAGCTTTAATTTGTGCAGGTAAAATTTCATCAGGAATTGGTGCCGAATTAGGTTCTATGAAAGTAACAGAACAAATCGATGCCATGGAAGTTTCTGCCATCAATCCTTATAACTATTTAGTAGTAACAAGAATATTAGCCTGTACCTTGATGGTACCTCTATTAGTATTTTTTGCTGATGCGGTAGGTATTATTGGCGGATATGTAGGTATCAATATTCACGGAGATGTAAACTTTTACCGCTACCTGACCCAAATCCTGCAATCACTCGAATTTTTAGATTTAATTCCCGCAACCGTTAAAACATTCTTCTTTGGATTTTTTATAGGAATGATTGGCTGTTATAAAGGATTTAATGCTTCTAACGGAACCGAAAGTGTTGGTAAAGCAGCAAACTCTGCAGTAGTAACCGCTTCGTTAACCATTTTTATTATTGATATGGTTGCTGTACAAATAACCGATTTATTTTTTTAAGATGATTAAGGAAAAAGAAAATATAGAAAAAGATAAAGTTGCTAAAACCAAAAAGCAAGATCCTATTATTGTCATTAAAGACTTGCATAAAACTTTTGGTAAAGACAACAAAGTCCTGCAAGGTGTAAATCTTACGGTAAACAAAGGCGAAGATTTAGTAATATTAGGACGTTCCGGATCAGGAAAATCGGTAACGATAAAATGTATTGTGGGGCTAATTGAACCTGATAAAGGCGAAATAAAAGTTTTTGATGAAAATGTACTGAACCTTACAAAACCGGAACTCAATGAAATTAGAGTCCGTATTGGATTTTTGTTCCAAAGTGGCGCTTTATACGATTCAATGTCGGTTCGCGAAAATCTGGCTTTTACATTAAAAAAACACAAGAGAGATTTAACTCCGCAAGAAGTTGAAAGTGAAGTAATGGAAGCCCTGGACAATGTAGGGCTGAGTGATGCAATTGATAAAATGCCTTCTGAATTATCAGGCGGTATGCAAAAACGAATTGGCCTTGCCAGAACTTTAATCCTTAAACCGGAAATCATTTTGTATGATGAACCCACAACAGGATTAGATACGATAACCTCTCGTGAAATAAGCGAATTGATTCTGGATATCAAACACAAACGCAAAACAACATCAATCATTATTACCCACGATATGGCTTGCGCCAAACTGACCGCCGACCGCATTATGGTTTTAAAAGACGGTGTAATACATGCCGAAGGAACATACGAAGAACTAGAAAAAGACGAAGACCAATGGGTCCGTTCTTTTTTTCAATAATACTAAAAATAAATAATTAGAAATCATGGATAAGCAATCTGGATATACTTGGAAATTAGGAATGTTTGTAACAATAGGTTTATTGCTTTTTATAATGGCAATTTACTTTATTGGTAAACAAAAAAATCTTTTTGGATCAACATTCAACATCACATCACAGTTTAAAACCGTAAGCGGTTTAGAGGTGGGAAATAATGTTCGTTTCTCAGGAATTAATATCGGAACAGTCGAAGAAATTCAATTAATAAACGATTCTTCGGTTGTAGTGAGAATGGTCATTAAAGATGAAGTTCGTGAATTTATTAAAACAGATGCCCGCGCAAGTATTGGTTCTGACGGATTAATGGGTGATAAAGTACTGACTATTTCTCCAGGAGTTAAATCTACAAAAGTTATAGAAAATGGTGGTGCAATTGCTTCGGTAAACGGAATTGAGATGCAGGATTTAATGAAAAGCGTGAAAAAAAGTGTTGATAATGCTGCTGTAATCACCGATGAACTTGCGATTTTTAGCCATAGTATGAATACCGGAAATGGTGCTTTGGCACGATTAGTTCGTGATGATAAAATGGCCAACAGCGTTTCCAATACCCTTTCGAACTTAGAATCAGGTACAAAAGGTTTTAGCGAAAATATGGAAGCCGCAAAAAGCAACTTCCTGCTTAAAGGTTACTTTAAGAAAAAAGAGAAAGAAAAAGAAAAGAAAAAAGAGGAAATAAAAGAGCAACAAGAAGAACAGCAGAAAAAGGCAGAAAAAGAGAAAGAAGAAAAGGCTAAGGAAGAAAAAGAGAAAGCTGAAAAAGCCGAAAAAGAAAAGGCTAAAGCAGAGAAGGAAAAAGCAGAGAAAGCCAAAGAAGAAAAAGAAAAACTGGAAAAACAAAAAGCCGAAGAAGCTAAAAAAGCTGAAAAAGGAAAATAAAAAATACCTCGTTTGTTTATTCTATGAGCCCTATTTTAAAATCGATCCATGTAAATTATATGGAATAAATTAAAATACAATGAAAACCTCACATAAAAATATAAGCCTGAAAATCTTAAAAGTAACAGGAATAGTAATAGCAAGTATCTTGCTATTATTGTTTTTGATACCCTTGCTATTTCCCGGAACCGTTGCTGCAGAAGTAAAAAAAATCGCCAACGAACGATTAGACACTAAACTGGATTTCTCAAAATCCAGACTTTCGTTTTTTACACACTTTCCTTCCCTGACTGTTTCTCTGGATGATTTGTCCATGACAGGATCGGCCCCCTTTAGCAATGATACTTTACTACAAGCAGAACAGGTAGCCTTTGGTATCAACCTAAAGAGATTGATTTTTAATAATGAAGTAAAAATTAATAAATTATATGTTTCTAAAGCCTTAATCAATATAATGGTCAACCAAAAAGGACAGGCCAATTATAATATTTATGTGGCTCCGGAAGATCGTGATAAAAAACCGGACGATCCTAATGCCCCCGAAGAAGGAACTGCCATTCGACTCGAACGAATTGATCTTGAGGACTGTCATGTAAAATACAACGATCGTTCAGCCAAAATCCTGGTTGATGCAAAAGGTTTTAATTATGTTGGAAAAGGAAATTTGAGTGAAGATATTTTTGATTTGAATACGGATGCCCAAATCGATAATGTCGATTTCTATTACGACCGAACCGCTTATCTTAGAAAAAAAGAAGTTCGTGCTGATTTAATTACCCGAATTAATACTCATGCACTTTCGTTTATTCTTCAAAAAAATGAATTACGAATCAATAAATTACCCTTAAAATTTACTGGTTTATTTACCATTTTAAGAGATGGATATAAAATTAATATCAAAGCGGCATCTGAAAATACTACGCTTAAAGATCTGTTTTCTGTAATGCCTCCGGAATATTTAACCTGGATGAATGAAACCGAAATCTCAGGCAATAGTGATTTACTATTTACTTTTAAAGGAAATTACAATGTTGCCAAAAAACAAAAACCCGATTTAGCTTTTAATTTAAAAATAGACAAGGGCGCGATCAATTACCAAAATGCTCCTGCCCCGCTTACCGATTTTCAGATGAATCTAAATGCTGTTCTACCTTCATTAGATATCGAAAAATTATTAATAAATCTGGATACTTTTAAATTTAAAGTAGGCCAAAAAGACTATTTCAACGCTTATTTACACAGCAAAGGTTTTAACGAAATGACTGTCGATGCAAGCGTAAAAGGAGATTTAGACTTAGCTACAGTTGATGCTGCTCTGGGTTTAAGCACTATTGATCTAAAAGGAACCTTAAAAACAAACATTCAGGCCAAAGGAGTTTTTAGTACTTCGAAAAAATTATTCCCTAAAACAATTGGCGGAATTTCATTGCGCAACGGCTGGCTAAAAACCGACTCGTATCCTAATCCTATAAAAGACATCACTTTTGTAGCCAATGTGCTCAACAAAGCCGGAACTTTTCAGGATTTGATTGTGGCTGTTGCTCCTGCATCCTTTGTTTTTGAAGGAAACCCAATGTATGTAAATGCAACCTTATCTGATTTTAGTGATCTGGCTTACAATGCCAAAATAAAAGGAGAGTTAAACATTGGACGAATTTATCAGGTTTTCTCTCAAAAAGGACTTGATGTAACGGGTTATGCAAAAGCAGATCTTTCGCTCAGAGGAAAACAAAGTTATGCCACAAAAGGGCAATATGAGAAACTGGATAATAGAGGAACTATTATTTTAAAAAACATCAAAGCTACATCAGAACTTTTCCCGAAAGCTTTTTTTATCAAACAAGGAAACTTCCGTTTTCAGAATGAGAAAATGTGGTTTGAAAAATTTGATGCTTTTTACGGAAAATCAGATTTTGCCATAAACGGATATTTACTCAATACCATTAATTACTTTCTCGAATCGCACGGAACCCTAAGCGGGGATTTTAAAATGAAATCCAAACTGATCAATGTGGATGAATTTATGGCCCTTAAAAAAGGTGAAAACACAGATCGTAATCTTGAAGTGGAATACGCCAAAGAAGATCACCCAAAAATGAGCGGAGTGGTTATTGTACCCAAAAACCTAAACGTTGCACTTACCGCAAATGCAGATAAAGTAGAGTATAACGGACTGGTTTTAAACAAACTTCTCGGTAAAGTCGGAATGACAAAAGATGGTTTTTATTTAGAAAATGCCAATTTTAATATTATCGATTGTTTAGTAGGGGTCAATGCTACATACAAAGATGAATCGCCAACATCTGCGCACTTTGATGCTCATTTTACGGCCAAAGATTTTAGCGTTCAGAGAGCTTACAAAGAAATTCCGATGTTTCATGATATGGTAACTGCAGCAGAAAATGCACAGGGAATTATTTCTGTAGATTATAAAGTAAAAGGCGATTTAGACGGAAACATGAGTCCAATTTATGCCTCTCTTGAAGGTGGGGGAAAATTGAATTTACGTGATGTAAAAGTCAAAGGATTAAAGTTATTTGATGGCATTAGTTCTCAAACCGGACAAAAAGGTTTGAACGATCCTAATTTGAAAGGAATCGAAATCAATTCCACTATCGATAATAATTTAATTCATATTGAAGGTTTCACCTTTAGCGTGGCTGGTTTTAGACCTACCATAAAAGGAACCACAAGTTTCGACGGGCTTTTAGATTTACGTATGCGATTGGGTTTACCTCCTTTTGGTATTATCGGATTTCCAATTGTTATTACCGGAACACATAAGGATCCTAAAATTAAAATCTTTAGTAAAACAGGCCAAAAAATTTATGACGCCGTTTATGATGAAAAACACAACAAAGTGATTCGCAAAGAAAAAGTAAGTAAACGTAAAAGTTAAATTCAAATGAAAACTAAAAAACAAAAGAAAGGCAGTTCTTTCGAAAAGTTTGCAACCCACGTTTCTAAAGCAGCAGGAAGTACAACCGCTTTTATAGGTGCATTTTTAATTGTAGTAGTTTGGGCAGTTTCAGGACCTATTTTTGATTACTCCGAAACCTGGCAGCTGGTCATTAATACCGGAACAACAATTATTACCTTTTTGATGGTTTTCCTTATTCAGAAAGCCCAAAACAAAGATTCACTTGCGATTCAATTAAAATTAAATGAATTGGTGGCTTCAAATGAATATTCCAGCAACAGTCTGGTTGATATTGAAAGTATGACCGAAGAAGAAATGATAATAGTTCAGAAATATTATCATAAACTTAGCGAGTTGGCCAAAAAAGACGAAAGCATCAGAAATTCACATTCTATTGCAGAAGCCTCTGAACAGCACGAACGCAAAGACAAAAACAGAACTAAATTACGCACCCGAAATATAACCAAAAAATGAAACTACGTTCCTCTGAAACTTTCTGGCCTTTAAAAAGTGCCATGACATACAGTTATCCGTCTATTGATTCAGATCATACTACCGAAATTTTAATTATTGGCGGAGGAATTACCGGAGCCTTAATTGCTTATAAATTAATCTCCGAAGGCAAAAAGGTCATACTAGTTGATCGCCGCGACGTGGCTAACGGAAGTACTGCCGCAAGCACCGCCCTGCTCCAATATGAAATCGATGTGCCGCTGCATCAACTCATAAAAATTAGAGGTACAGAATGCGCTGTGGACAGTTACAAAAATGGAAAAAAAGCCATTTTTGATTTACGAACTATTATAGACACCATAAAAAGTGACTGTCATTTCGAGTTTAAAAAAAGTATTTATTACTGTTCTTTAAAAAAGGATATTCCGTTTTTAAAGAACGAATTTAAATGCCGAAAAGAACACGGATTTGATGTTAACTGGCTCGAACGATGGGATCTTGAAAAAATGGGCTTAAATGCCATTGCAGCGATAGAATCTAAAACTGCAGCGGTTATGGATCCTTATAAACTTGCCAATGACTTGCTGCATTACTGCAAAAAAAAGGGAATGCTTATCTATGACCGTACCAATATTACCTCGATCCACCATCAAAAAGCAAAATCTATTGCCCATACCGAAAATAAATTCACCATCACCGCAGAACATATTATTCATTGCAGCGGTTACGAAAGCACCGAAACACTAGCCGAGAAGGTAGTAGACTTAAAAAGTACGTTTGTCATTGCCTCAGAGAATTTAGAAGTTTTACCAGCAGGCTTTAAAAATGCCATTTTTTGGGATACTTCTTCACCCTATTTGTATTTTAGAGTAACCGCAGATAACAGGATTATAATGGGCGGCGGCGATGAGGATTTTAAAGATGCAAAAAAACGTGATAAATTATTGCCTAAAAAAGAGCAATATCTTTTAAGGCATTTTAAGAGAAAATTCCCCAAGATCGATTTTAAAATTGATTATTCCTGGGCAGGAACTTTTGGAGAAACCAAAGATGGCTTACCTTATTTTGGAAAACCAGACCCCAACAAAAACGAACACTACGTTCTGGGCTTTGGAGGAAATGGGATCACCTTTAGCGTTATAGGCATGAACTCGATTATGGATTCTATTAATAATAAAAAGAATCAGGATTTAGAGTATTATCGTTTTGGGAGATAAATAAGATTCTAAGTTGCTAAGTCTCTAAGTTTTTTTCTTAGCAACTTAGCAACTTTTTTAAACAATTAACTCCATCTGAATATTGCAACGTTTATAAGGTGTTGCTAAACCATATACTCTCTGGAAACCTAATTTGTAATACAAGTTAATGGCGGGTTTCAGGATCGTATTACTTTCCAGATATATTTTGTTTGCCCCCAGTTCTTTGGCCGTGTTTACGATTGCCTGACCTAATAAAAAGCCAATATTTTTTCCCTGGGCTTTTGGCGAAACCGCCATTTTTGCCATTTCAAAATCATAGTTGGAATCCTTCATTTTAATAAGTGCACAAACTCCTACGGGTTCATTACGGTACAAAGCCACCAGAATTTTTCCGCCCTTGTTTAAGATATATTGCTCAGGATTGTCTAAAGCTTTATAATCAGCTTCTTCCATTTCGAAGTAAGTCGAAATCCATTCTATGTTTAAGGATTTGAAAGCTTCGAGATACTGAGGTTCGAATGCTACAATTTGCACATCCTGGCTTTCGCGCTTTTTCTTTGCTTGGTTTACTCTTTTAAAAAGGCTTTTTTGTTCTAATAGAAACTCCCATTCTTCCAATGCTGCCCAAAGATTGTGTTTTGATTCGGTTATTAAGCTGTCAACTGCTGCTTCTACATCTTTTAATTGTAGTTTTAATTCTTTTGAAAATTCCCATCCTTGCGCTGTAAGACCCACAATATTTCTACGCTTATCACTGCTTTTCAGGCTTTCTTCTACCAATCCGGCAGTGATCATTTCCTGAATAATTTTACTTACCGATGGTTGCGAATGACCAATTTCGTTGGCAATTTCTGTAATGGTTATTTCCCTTTCATCCATAAGGGTATAAAAAACAGGAAACCATTTTGGCATAAAAGTCATACCATAAGCCTCATATATTTTGGCAGCATCATCTGTGATAATTGCCGTCATTAAACGTAAGCGACTTCCTAAAGCCACCTTGCCTACTTTGTCGAAAAATTCCATATATAATCAATTACATAACTAATTATACAAATGTATATATTTTTTACATAGCAAGGTTCTAAGTTGCTAATAATCTTCCTTTTTTTGAAATACTTAAAAATAAAAGAAACTATTTTATGAAAACGAGTCTCATAGCCCTGATGGTAATGGAAATCATTTTGTAGTGATGTTTAGCACAAAAGACTGAAACAGATCACAGGACTCGATCAAAGCCAATAGACAAAGTAAGCAGCTCCTAAAGAAAATTATAAACATAAAAAAAGAAGCAGATGTATGTCTTAATATAATTGTTTGCATGTCAAAAAACTTAGCAACTCAAAATCTTAGCGACTTAGCAATTTTTAATCAAGCTGTTATAGCCAGTGGATTCAAATTGAATTTATATTCTTTTGGGCTGCAATTGAATTTTTGTTTGAATATTTTTGAAAAATAGCTTCTGCTGGTAAAACCAATACAATAAACGATTTCGGATATATTAAGATCAGAAGTTCTGATTAAGATTTCAGCTTTTAGAACGCGCATGTGGGTAATATAATCGTTAACGGTTCTGTTGTGTATCAGTTTAAAACCTTCCTGTAATTTGTTTGGCGATAAACCTGATTTTTTGCTTAGGGATTTAATGGTAAAAGCTTCCTCCGGATTGGCTTTGATGGCTTCAGAGAGTTCTTTTATTTCCTCCATTTCGCGTAGCGTCAGGCAATTTGTATCTTTAGAATTCATACTTAAATCGTCTGTATGCTGTTGAATTTCCATTGCCAGGATGATGCGCAGAATTCCTTCTTTTAGAAGATTCCTAACAATTCCGGTTTGAGTAATGGCATTCAATTGTTCGATTTTTTCGGCAATTTTCAGGTTATAAGAACCCACGTAAAAGAAATCCTGAACAGCCTCAGTTTCAAAGAAAGTTTCTTTTACTTTCTGATTCAGAGAATTGTCCGGGTTTTGGTGCAAAACCTGAGTTCCTACTATTATTAAGGTAAATTTTGTTTTTTTTTCTTTTTCGAAAAACAGGACATTATCCTGATTTTTCTTTGAGGTGACAATAGCGGTCTGAAATGTTTTAAATTTTCGCTCTTCGCCAGTAGTGCCAAAACTATGCGACAAACTTCCTTTAGAACAATAGGCAAAATAAACCGGTGATTCTATAGGATTTACAATATCCATTCGAACATCCGAAGCAAAAGTCATATCGAACTGAACGTAGGAAATATTATCATTAAAAGAGGCACCAATTATAGCACCTTTTGCAAAACTATTGTTGGTTTCAAGCGTGTATTGGTCTAAATCAAAAGTTACTTTACCGCCGAAGTTTGTATGTAATTCATCAAAAATATTTTGAATTCTTTCTGTGTTTATAGTAACTATTTTCATCTTGCATGGGATTTAAATTCAACATCATTTTATATAGATTTACAAAAAAAAAGAAAGTCCGTTTTATGGTATAGGATTTCTAAAAATCTACGAATCAAAGTTCGCTCACAAGTCAGCCACGTATGTTATATAATTTTTCTAAATTGTTTTATAATTACTTATGGATGATGTTTTTAACAGTAATTTTTTTTACCTTTCTGCTAGAATTAGTATATCATATATGAAAAGTTTTTCTTTCGCCCCTATAGCCCATAATGATGCTAATGTTTTGATTTTAGGCACAATGCCCGGAACAAAATCATTAGAACTCAACCAATATTATGGCCATAACCAAAATAATTTCTGGAAATTCATGTTCGCGATTTATAAGGAAGACTTTTCGAATGATTACGAAACTAAAAAGGCGCTTTTGCAAAAAAACAAAATTGCCCTATGGGATGTTTTGCAGTTTTGCGACAGGGTTGGGAGTTTAGACAGCGCTATAAAAAATGAGATTGCCAATGATTTCGAAACGTTTTTAGAACAGCATCCCAACATTAAAACCATATTATTCAACGGACAAAAAGCAGCCGCTTTCTTTAAAAAATATGTTCATTTAAAGAAAGATTATCAACTCATCACTTTACCTTCTACAAGCCCGGCAAATGCAAGCAAAAGCTATGAGTCTAAATTAGACCAATGGAAAATTATAAGTGCATTACAATTAGAAAAGAATAAATTTTATGACAATAAAATAACCCGTTAGCCCAAAAAGTTGAAATAATATAACATTTACATTTTAAAATATAACAGCTTTTTTTCACCTCCTGACTAATTTTACCAAACAAATTAAAGCCATTGAAAAAGAGAATGCAGCGTGAGGCTTTTTTTTAACTATAGATACTACTAAGAGAACTTTTAAAAAAGTTTAATTATAAAGAGAACATTGGTTATGTTAGTTTATTTTTGGAAAAAAAGCTATTCTATTTTTTAGGGTAGCTTTTGTTTTTTAATATCACACCATAAACGAAATAATTATGAAAATTCAGACTTACTACAACCATATTCGGTTTTACACACCGCATCATTTTGTTTACTATCCTATTCTTACAATATTTTTGGCAGCAAGTATTTACTTTGCTTTTACCACAAACGATACATTAATATGGTCTTTTATCAGCGTTGTTTTTGTATTTTTATTTTGCCTTGCCTTTATGTTGCGTCAGCATTATGCCCTAATTCTTCAAAACCGAATCGTGCGTCTCGAACTTCGCTACCGTTATTTTACCCTTACCGGAAAAAGATTTGAGGAAATCGAATACAAACTAACCGACGATCAAATTTTCGGCCTTCGTTTTGCTCCGGATGATGAACTATTGCCACTTGTAGAAGATGCGCTGAAAAACAACCTGAGCGGAGATGCCATAAAAAAAGCCATCGTGCACTGGAAAGCCGATTACAATAGGGTTTAACAAATTTTAAATGACAATGGTAATGGCAAAATCAATTTAAATGTCAAAAAATAAAAAGCTCCATTTGATGTTTATTTATACTGTTTTTCTTTTATAATTAAACAAAATATAAATCAAGAAACCTATCAGCCACGCGCCAAAAACAACGCCAAAGAAGATTTCGATAATAGTCGGGTGAAGATATTTTGGTTCATAGAATAATCGCTCCAGAGTATTAAATTTGTCTGTTAGCGCCTTTCTGTCAAAATTATTTCTTATCGCGTTTAAAGGTTCATTGGCATGACTTTGATAAAATCTGACATCTTTCGCCAAATCTTTAGGCATCAGGCTTGTTTCGATTTTGTATTTCCTTAAAAGCGTATCCAGTTGCTTAAAATTATATAGTAACGAATCCTGCTTAATTTTATAAAGCAGCTTGTATCTCTTTACCGCAGCATCATATTGTTGTTTCTCTATCGCAACACCATTTACAGGCTTGTACAAAGCTTTATTTTCTACAAAGATGCAAATATTCTCATCGTAGTCAGGATTTACACGCATACCTTTGTAGATAATTTCAGTACTGTCTTTTATAACATTCTTCTTGATGATACGCTCCAAAAGTTCTTTTTTACCAAAACCAATACTATCCAAAATCGTACTGGTTGCAGACGAAACTTTATTCAAATCCGTCGTTAACATCTTCAAAGTATCAATGCTATAATAATTCGTTTCGGTAATATAATTATCGTTCTGAATCATCACACTGTCAACAACCTCCATAACTGGATATGGTTTTGGATATAAAATATTAAGCGGATTAAATAATTTCTCTGAACTATACGACGTATAATTATACAAAAACGGACGTAAAACATTTAGTAAAGTTTTGTCCTTATTAAGTTTGTATTCAGACAATTCCGTTCTCATCTTAGCGTTCATTCCAAAACTATAACTAACAAAAAATGAAAAACTAAAGAACGAAATCAGCAATAATAAAGCTCCTATTTTAAGCAGATTTGTAAAAGAATAATTTTGTTTCGAATGATTTTTAAGTAAAAAAATCAGAAAGAAAAGCAAAAACAAACCCGTTATAAAAAAGTGGGAAATAGAGACATCATCATAAAACTTAAACCTGTAAAACTCAGTATAAATATCGATATTCCCAATTCCTTCAAACTTAAAATAGCCATATAAAAAATAGCCCAGATGAATCAATAATAGTACTACGAAAGACTTTACAAGGTATTGTTTTAATTTTTTATCCATAATTGTTTTCAGATTTACACTCAAATATAGAGAATCCATTTTAAAAACAAAACCTTTATTACTTCGCAATTAAAACTTTACAAATACAAAACTTAGAACTTATAAAACTTAGAACTTATAAAACTTAGTCATTTAGAACCTTTAAAAAAGTTGGGCTTATCACCATTCGATAAGAGGGCAAATTTACTTTGCCCTAGAGTCACTCTTATCAGTACGCTATTGAACTATCCGCGCTACTTTGGTAGCTTGCTCTAATCTATCAGGCGACTCACGTGTGCGAGAGATGTTTTTGCCAAACATTTTCCTGGAAACAAAAGGATTCTAAATAAACTAGAGCTAATTATTTAGATTGATTACCTGTAGAGACAACACCCACAAAAAACATAATATACTGATATTCAGATAAATTATTCAAATTATAAACTCTAAAACGAAAAATGAATGATTTTTTTTGTTAACTTTAAATGTTAAAATTTTATCAATAAAATCTAAAAATAAGTCTCATGAAAAAATTATTTTATTTTTTGATAGTTTCCCTCTTCTTCACTACAATTCAGGCTCAGACTACTGCCGAGATAATGGTAGAAAAACCTTTACCTACATTACAAAATAATTCAGAGGCTCCACCCCAGGATTATGATCCAGCAGATTTAACATGGCACGGCCGACGATTTAAAGTAACTGCCGGTGTTTTTTTTCCCACCAATAATACACAGGTAGAAGTGGGAAGTAATAATGGTGATTTTGGAAACATGATTGATTTTGAAAAAGATCTTGGATTTAACAAAAATACCACATCATTTGCTGGTGCATTTGAATGGAGAATTTCAAGAAGATCAAGACTTGGTGCAGAATACTTTTATTTGAAAAGAACCGCCAGCAAAACCCTTCAAAAAGAAATAGAATTTGGTGATCATACCTATCCTGTAAATGCGAGAGTTTCAGCTTTTATGGACAACCAAATTTATCGAATTACCTACGGATACGCTTTTGTATCTAAACCCAAGTACGAAATTGGGGCACTTATAGGGGCGCACATCATGCTTGCTGATGTTGGGATAAAACTAGAAGGAGTTACTGCTGCAGTAGAATACAGGGACGATTTTGATTTTACTGCACCTCTTCCTGATCTGGGACTTTGGACAGAAATTGTATTAGCAAAAAAATGGGGACTCTATGCCAATGTCAATTACTTCGCCATTAAAATAGACAATATCGACGGACGTATTTTAAGCTATAATTTATCTGTATTGTATAATGTCTACAAAAACTTTAGTTTAACAGCGGGTTACACAGGCTTAAACATTCGGGTTGATGCAGAAAAAGAAAGACTAAACGGTTATTTTAAATGGGGATACAATGGCCCAACATTAACTGCAACATATGCCTTTGGAAATCATGTAAAGTTTTACAAACATTAATAAAATCTTAAACCATATAAGATATTATAATTTTTGATTTTAGTTAGATTGTCATGAAATGAAGAAAAAAAACAACCCCAAAGTTCGCTACTATTTTTTCTCATAAAATACTCAGTAATACAAAGTTCGTTTATTGATTTTTCAATCTGACACTTTAAAAATATAACAAACCCGATAACTTTTACAGCTATCGGGTTTATTGCTCAAACTTAAACTTAACTCAAAATAAAACTTACTAACTTATTCTTCTATTGGAGTAAATTTTATAGCTGTTCCTCCTGCAGCTGCCAACTTAAGATCTAATACTGTTTTACTGTTTACTTTTTGTTTTGAAATTCTCACAGGATACGGATTCGTTTTATAATTTGCTCCAGCTCCATCGGCATAGACTTCGGCTTCGTATTCTTTTCCGGCATCCAAAAATGATAAATTTACTTTTAGGTTTCTGGCAAAACTATTGGTTATAGCTCCCAAATACCAGTTTTTCTCGCTCCAGTCTTTTCTGGCAATAGTGGTATATTCTCCTATTTTAGAATCTAAAACTTTGGTATCTGACCAGCTGCACGGAACATCTTTTATAAACTGAAATTCCGGTTTGCCTTCGTAATTCTCCGGTAAATCTGAAGCCATTTGCAACGGACTAAAAATGATAACATACAAGGCCAACTGGTTTGCCAAAGTCGTTTGCACTCTTGCTCCCGAAGGTGTTTTATAATCAAAATTGAAATTCCCCGGTGTATAATCAAACGGGCCGGAAAGCATTCTGGTAAAAGGCAAAGTTGTTAAATGTTCCGGTGTATTTCCTCCATCAACCGACCACGCGTTGTATTCCTGACCTCTTCCGCCTTCTTGTGTCATAAAGTTCGGATAGGTACGCTGTAATCCCGTTCCTTTTATAGGCTCGTGATTGTCGATCATAATATGGTATTTGGCTGCAGTTTCCATTACTTTTCTGTAATGACGTGCTCCGTACTGGCTATCATGCCATTCTTTTTTATCCAGATATTTATTTACATAACCGGTTTTCACGGTATTTACGCCCATTTTTTGATACAATTTAAAAGCATCTTCTAACTGGCTTTCGTAATGTTTTGTAGCTCCCGCCGTTTCGTGATGTCCTATTAAACGAACATTTTTCATAGCGGCATATTTTGTAATTTCTTCAAGATTAAAATCCCGATAGGCTTTTACAAAACTAAAAGAAGAACCATCGGCAGTCCAGTCGCCATCCCAGCCTTCGTTCCAGCCTTCTACCAGAACCCCATCTAAATTGTTTTTCGCAGCAAAATCAATGTATAGTTTTGTATTCTTAGTCGTTGCACCATGTTTTGGCCCTTGTCCCCAGGTGAATTTCTCTAAATGCATTCCCCACCAAATCCCGATATATTTAGACGGTGTAATCCAGGAAAGATCTTCAATTTTCGATGGTTCATTTAAATTCAGCATAATAGTAGATGTCGCCACTTCGCCGGGAGTTTTCCCTACTACAATAGTTCTCCATGGTGTTCTAAAAGGCGTTTGGGCATATACTTTTACACCATTGGCCCACGGCACTAATTCGCTTTTGTATTGTTTGTCATTTGTTTTAAGTAACGTCATTGAGGCAAAATCGGTTAGGTTGGCTTCGTGAATGGCCACAAATAATTTTTCTTTGGTTTCTAAAGTTGCCGGTGTATTGATCGTATCGGTTTTACTCACAGGCGTTTTACGGTAGGTACTCTCATAATAGCTGTTTTCGCGATGCACCGGAATCCACCAAACATCATTATCTGATTTAAAGCTGAATTGCGTGATTTCGTTTGAAATTTCTACTTTTCCTAAATTAGGCTGTTTTGGAAATTCGTATCGAAAACCAATACCATCATCAAAAACCCTGAAAATAATATCAACCAAGCGTTCTTCTCCTTTTGATTCTTTCAAATGCACAATGAGTTCGTTGTGGTGATCTCTCACTTTTTTGAATTCACCCCAAGGCTGTTCCCAGGTTTCATCAGCCGATTTTTCTTCGGTGGAAACCACTTCAAAACCCTCTGTCATTTTTTGGATTCCTTTAAATTCAAATCCTAATAATGAAGGTTCTATAACTGATTTTCCCTTTGATGTTAAACTATATTGCGGCTGACCTGACGGAGTTAATTCAAAAACTAATTCGGTATTTTTTCCGGGAGAACTTATTTTGAATGTTTTTTTAGTACTGCAGGCAACCATCAACATTGATGCTAAAGCGATTAGACAGTATCTATATTTTATGTTTTTCATTATTTAATTGTATTAATTACAACTCTTTATTTAATTTCGTTTAGTAACTGTTTTGCTTTTGCTGGCTGCATCGAGACAAAATAATTAAAAGCCTGATCTAATTTTTTCTGGGCATCTGCATTGCCTTTCTTTTCTAATCTCAGATTGTACATTTTACTGATATCAGGAAAAACAGCCTCGGTACTTTTTACTCCCGCAAATGCTTTTACTTTTTCGATATAGGTATAACCAAATTCTACTGTTGGTTCGAACATTGTTCCTTCTCCAAAGTCATTCCATGTAATTAGTTGCAGGTAATTTAAATTTGCATTTTTAGCCAGAGAAAGTGTTTCATCAAGAGTTGCTCCATTGTTGTGTTCTATTGTCCATCCAATTGCAGCTCCGCCACCACCTTCGGCATAAAAATCTTTAAAACCAGGATAAGCACCTCCCATTGCAACAGCTAATTTTGGTTTGTTATTGGTATAAAAATTAGTCAGATAGGTATTGTTTTTATATACCCAGGCATATTCTCCCGAGGCATTATCTCCCGCATCTACAGATTCGTTCCAGAGCGTTAAAAAAGTAGGTTTTATGGTCAGGGTATTAAAAACGTTGGTCCACTGGGCTGGTGTCTGCAATACAATTGGCCCAAAATTAAGCAGTAATGGTTTTCCGTTTACTTTGATGTAATTTTTATCATCAAAGTAATTTTTCTCCATATAACCTAAATCGGTTTTTGCTGCACTGGTAACTGAAATTGCTTTTCCTGCATCGACAACATTTTTGGTTACGCGGTCTTCATAAACTATGGCATATTCTAATCCCACTTTGTCTAGCATGGCAATAAGCTGTTCTGTGTTTTCTTTTACCATTCGATAATCGTTTACATCAAAAGTACCGTACCAATCGATCAAAACTCCATCGATTCCTGAATATTTCATCAATAATAAATGATTTTCGATCACATTTTTATCGCCTGAATGATATGGGCCAATGAGTGGATAATAGTACGACGCAATTTCTCTGCGATTGTTTGCGCCAATGTTGTTTGGATTTTTATTGGCCATTGTCCAGTGATATCCCCATTTTTTATCGGCACTACTTTCATTTGTTTCAAACCAAGGCATGTAATGAACATAAATTTTGGTGCTATTTGTTTTTTCAATCGCAACAGGTTCAAATGTTTCCGGTTCTGTAGGTGTATCAGAATTTTTATCATCGCTGCTACAACCCGCGGCAACTATAATATTCATGATCCCAAAAAACAATAATGTGATAGATCTTTTCATATTGATATATTATTTATTTTTATTTTTTTGCCACTGATTAAAAGATTAAAAAGATTGTATATAAGCCTGATTTGCTTGCTTATAATCTGTAAAAAACCCACAAATCTGTGGCAAAAATTATTTTTAAAACATGTCAGCCTTCCACGACTAGCCAACACGGAAGACTGACATTCAATAACCTAGTTTACAGGATACCCAGGATTTTGTACTAAATTTTTATTGGTTGTTAAAACTGTACTTGGAATTGGGAAAATCGCTCTGTATTTCTCCGTTGGTCCTTTTTCCCACCATGATCCGAAGAATGTTCCAAAACGGATATTATCTGTTCTTCTTCTTCCTTCAAAAGTGAATTCCTTAAGCAATTCTTTGTCAATAAAAGCAAGGTCTATTACGGTAGGCATTTCTTCTCCTGCACGTGCTGTAATTTGCTGTACAAAAGGTTTTGCCAAATCCGCAGCTCCTAAACGTACATAACACTCTGCCTGCATCATTAAAATCTCGGCATAACGAATTAAAACTAAATCATGATCGCGTTCCCATTGTTCACCGGCTTTCATTTCGTATTTTCCTAAACGAACTCCCTGGTTTTCTTTGGCATCAGCCACACTTGTAACTTCTTCTGTATAGGTTAAAGGCTCTCCGTTATCCATAATAATTACAGAACCTGTAGCTAGGCTAATCTGGTCGCCTACCACCATACATTTTCTTCTTTTGTCTGTAGCAGCAAAGGCTGAATAAACACCCGGTTGCGCGCACATTCCGTTGGCACTCCAAGGATAATCCGTTCCTGAAGCAGAAATGGTTAGTTTATGTAAATAATGAAGCGACATTGAGTTCATATAATTTCCTACTGTTCCTGCTTTTTGATCGTAAGGAATAGAGAAAATAATCTCTGGGGATTTTTCGTTTTCTGTCGCAAAATTGGCAAAGAAATCAGGCGCCAATGTATATCCTGTTACTTTTTGACACATATCGATACAATCCTGCCAGCGCGGCGTACCAATAAAAGCTTCTGAATTTAAGTACAGTCTTGCCAATAGCGAATAGGCTACATTTTTTGTAAATTTAGAATACACCACATTTGAAGTTAAATGCGGAATGGCATCGAGCAATTCTTTTTCTACGAAATCATATACTTGTTTTCTGGTAGAATTTGATGGTAAAGAGGTATCTTCAAAATTCACTACGATGGGCACATTTCCGAATAAATCTAAAAGGTTATAGTAATAATACGCTCTTAAGGATTTTAATTCGGCATAAATTGGCGCTTTTGCCCCAGCTGTCAATGATGATTTATCTACCTGATAAATAATCGAATTGATTTTTGCAATTCCGGTGTAATTGTAACGCCATGCCGATAAAATCATACGGTTATCTGCTTTCCAGGTGTGTCTTTGCGCATCCTGATATTGACCGCCATCGTACCAGTTGGTTCCTCTGGTAGGAATGGTAGCTTCATCTGAAACGGTCTCATTCAAAAAGAATACGTACTCACTGGTTGGGTAATTGGTTGATATACCATCAGAGAAACCTCTTAGGGAAGAATACGCTCCTCCTACTAATGCATCAACTTCTTTTGGAGTTTGTCCAAAATCCCCGTCTTCTACCCTATCATATAAATCTTCATTTAAATCTGTACATGATATCGTAAAAAGCATACTTACTAATAATAATGCTGTTATTTTGACTTTCATTTTTTATATTTTTGAGTTATTCGCTTAATTATTCAGCGTAAAATTTAATCCAACAGAAATCGTAGTTGGCCGAGGATAATTATTAAATCTATCAATTCCGGGAGCCGCCAATCCGGTCAAATCCATTACTCCGGTTTGATTGATACCGTCTTGCGCATTTAATCCAATCTCAGGATCTACACCTTTGTATTTTGTAAATACGGCAAGGTTTTCTCCCATAAGATAAATTCTAAGCTTTGAACTTTTGTATTTTAATGGCAAAGTATATCCTACTGAAACGGTCTGAAGTCTGAAGAAAGAAGCATCTTCGATCCAGTAATCTGAATATTTAGGAGCAGATGTGATACCGGTATTCAGGAAATCATCCGGAACATTAAAAGTAGGCAGTCGGTTAGGATCGTTCAACATCATATTGGTTGCGTTTAATGCTTTTTGACCAAACATTCCGTATCCTGTAACCCCTAAATCAAAATTTCCGTAAGTAAAATTCATTCCGATACCCATCGTTAAATCAGGCTGAATATTTCCTAAATCTCTTTTATCAGCATCTACAAGAGCACTTTCTGCCACTATACTTCCTGCTGCATTATAGTATTGAATTTTACCATCTGCATCAAGACCCGCATTTTTGAATCCCCAGAACGTTCCAACAGGATATCCCTCGGCAATAATTTGAGAATATTGTCCTGACATACCTGCTAATCCGTGTAAAGATCCGCTGTAAATAACATCTGTTTTATAAGTAGGATTCGATAACTTTTCGATTTTTTGAACATTGTGTCCTAAAGTCAAATTAGCATTCCACGAAAATTTATCTGCTTTTATAATATCTGCATTCAAAGTAAGTTCCACACCTTTATTAGACATTTCACCAACGTTGGCCAGCATTGTTCCTACTAAATAAGGAGGCTGAGGCACTTCGTAGGTATAAAGCAAATCGTTTGTGTTTTTTGAATAATACTCCAATGAACCTGTAATTCTGTTGAACAAACTAAAATCTACCCCAATGTTTAATTGTTTTGTTGATTCCCATTTTAAGTCAGGATTCGGGTTTTGTTTCGGCGAATAAGCCAAACTCCATCTTCCTGTACTTGGATCGTAGTAACTGTCATTTCCAACTCCTAAAATCGAAAGCGATTTGTATTCTCCAATTCCGTCCTGATTACCGGTAACTCCGTAACCTATTCTAAATTTAAGCGTGTCTAACCATCCTTTTGTTGAACTCATAAACTCTTCGCTTGATACTTTCCAGGCGAGAGATGCAGATGGGAAAGTTCCCCATTTATTGTTTTCTCCAAAACGACTTGAACCATCTCGTCTTACGGTACCGGTTAGCAAATATTTCCCGTCATAAGAATAGTTGGCACGGGCATAAAACGAAACCAGATTTGATTTTCCTTTATAAGAATACACATCGCCCAAACGATAATTATAACCTGCACCAAGATTGTTATAACTAAAAGCATCTGTAACAAAACCACTACGTTGTGCGCCAAAACCTTCGTAAATATTCTCTAAGTAAGAGTATCCGGCAAGAGCACCAATAGTATGCTTATCGATTACTTTATTATAATTTACATAAAGTTCTCCTTGTGCATTGGCGTATTCAGCATATGTTTTTTGAGCATATCCTTTTTCGTCAATCCCTTCCATAATCGCGTAAGTTGGTTTGTATGTACTGCCTTTTACTGCATTATGTTCGTATGAAATATTGGCTACAGCAAGAAAATCTTTAAGGAACTTAACTTCGGTTTTAAAATAACCTAACAATCTGTGTCTTTCGTTATCAACAGTTCTGTTGGTTAAAATTTCAACCGGATTTTGGTAGATATTTCCACTAACGGCAGAGAAATCTCCATTAGAATCATATACCGGAATGGTTGGATTTAAATTATAAGTACGCTCAAAAATTCTGTAATCCATTGGATGCCATTTATCAACATTAGCAAATAAACCCATGTCGAATTTTACGTCTTTATTATCTCCAAGATATTGGTAAGCGTTAATATTTCCGCTTAATCTTTCAAGACCCGTTTTTTTGATCACCCCTTCATTGTTTAAGTACGAAAGTGAAGTTCTAAAACCACTCTCAGCCTTACCTGAATTTATGCTCAAAGTATGCGATTGTGAAATAGCCGTCTGCTGGATTGCTTTTTGCCAGTTTGTATTTCCACCATAATCAACAGCATCTTTGTTTCCTGTACTGCGCACGTAACCTCTCCATTGATTGGCTGATAAAAGATCTAAATTATCTGTTACATAACCTACGCTTGATAATCCGCTGTAGGTTACCGAAACTCCTTTTGTACCTGATTTTGTGGTAATGATAATAACTCCATTTGCTCCCCTTGATCCGTAGATGGCTGTCGCCGAGGCATCTTTAAGAACGTCTACCGATTTAATATCTGATGGCTGAACAATATTAATATCAACCCCTGCAATACCATCAACCACAATAAGGGGACTGTTGCTTGCTGTAAGTGAAGTTCCTCCGCGTAAACGGATTGTAGAACCCGCGGCAGGATCTCCAGAAGGACGAATGATATTTAATCCCGCCACTTTTCCTTGTAAAACCTGTTCTGTAGAAGAAATTGTTCCTTTTACCAGATCATCTGCTTTTACACTCGAAATGGCTCCGGTTAAATCTGATTTTTTTTGCGTTCCGTATCCCACAGAAACTACCTGAACTTCTGCAAGCTGATACCCGTCATTTTGCAAACGAACATCTATGTTTGGTTTTGTGGCTGCTGTAATCTGAATCTTTTGGTTGGTAGATCCAATAAAGGAAACTTCGATAGAACTTCCTAGGGCTACAGTCAGGATAAATTTTCCGTCAAAATCTGTAGTGGTCGCATTTCTGGTGCCTACCTCAATTACCGTTGCTCCAGGCAATACACTTCCTGTATTATCATAAACGGTACCTGATACCTGCTTTTTTTCCTGCGCAAAGATTCCTGCCGAAAGAAAAAGCATGAAAATCATGAATACCACATTTTTAGTAGTCCACATTTGATGCAGGACTATTTTTTTATTTTTACTATTCATATGTAGTTATTTATTGTTTTTTATCGGTCATCTGAATTCGCATATCCACTATTAGTTATTATGACCAATTTTGGGTTATGCTCATTTGATTAGAATTGATGATTTAATTTGATAGTGACTTATTTGTCCAAAGTTTTAAGGGGAATGGTAGTATCCGAAATTGTTTTGTCTTTATTGTCTTTTACCACAACATGAATTTCAGTTAAATTTGGAACATCCTTAAGTTCTGAAACCAAATTCACAAATCCTTTTATCTCAGCGGTTCCTCCGGTAAACTCACCAGAAATTATTTTACTTCCCCCTGTAATGGTGTAGATTAATTTGTTTACACCCGATTCGTTATTTTTTCTCGACATTCCAAGAAAATCCTTTTGACTAATTTGTAAAGGGAAAAATCCAAAAACCGGCGCTGGTGGTGGTACAAAAGCTCCGGCGTATAGAACCTGATCTGGAGTTGTTCCTGCCCAATTGTCTTTTACCATCAAAAAAACCAAATTTTCCATCACGTAACCCTCTGGCGCATTGTAATAATCTTTGGGAACCAAATCCATTTTATAAAAACCGTTTCCTAAATCTTTCAATTTTGTTTTCTCTGCAATCTCCGGTTTCGATGCTTCGTAAATTTGCTGAATATTCCAGTCGTTTAGTCCGCTGTGCATGTGAACACTTGTAGCACCGGCAAATCCCGGAGCCAGATTGGCATTAAACAAAATACTTACTCCTTTATCAATTGTTGGTTTTGTCGGATAAGCTCTGATCAGCTCATTGGCTGTGTAAAATGATGAAAAATCAGTGTACGGCATATTGGCCACTTCACTTTGTTTGGATCCGTTTTTGTTTTTTATACGAAGCCAGAATCCTGCACTTGCTGCGATTTCAGCCGGGGTTCTGGAAAAATATTCTGTTGGAGTTAAAGTAAAACTCCAGATTTTGTCTTTTACATGGGTTAGTTTGGCAAATTCTGATGAGTTTTCCCAATTTCCTGAATCTGGTTCTGATGGAGACCAAATCCATAAATATAAATTCTCATTCTCAGCAAATGTAGTTCCCGAAAGATCAAAAAACCACGTCACTTTTTCATCATATTTGTATACTACAGGAAATGATGTCATACTCCCTACAGCTCCGGTTGTTTCTTGTGCCTGCACAAAATTAGGAGCGATCAATAGGGCAAGTAAAATTGTATATATAATTTTTTTCATATTACTTTTAATTAATAGCTGTTAATTTAAACACATAGGAAATAAACACACTTCCCCCGGACCCGCGTGCTAACTGAATTTCCATCTCTCCGTTTTTACCCGGAACCGATGATAATCGAAGTTCATCTGTTTTTTGAGTTTTTTGAGCATCACTATACAAATAAATTTTGACAGGATTACCCGGATTTGTTGGCTGAAAATCTGAGCTCAACTGCCAATATCCTTTTGGGGCAAATAAAGGGGGCACATCTCCTGTAACTTCGTAACTTGTTGGATGGTTCTTTTCATCTACATTAAATTTGATTTTAAAATCTTCGTAGTTGAAATAGGTATTCAAGTTTTCTTCACTTGGCTCGATCTTATTTGCCTTTGCAAATTCATCGACCATTTTCAAATTTGTTAATCCCCAGTTTCCATTTACTTTCTCATAAATGGTAATCGGATCAATGTAGCTTCCGTCTTCTGTGTTATCACAGCCAATGGCAAATAAACACATAAAAACAGCTAACCAGTAAATACTTTTACATCTCATAAATTTTGGTTTTTGTTAGTTTTTTTATCCCTTTAAAAGGACAGTACGAAACTAGATGTTAAATAAATCTAAAAAAAAATATCTGTAAAAAATCAAGATATAATTCAGCAATTTTAAATTATAATTTATTGAAAATCAACAAACTATAACGTTTTCATAAATTAAAAAATCAAGGTTTTGTTGAGATGAAAAATGTAAATAAACTATGGTAAAAATGACAATAACCAAATTAAAACAGATTTTTTTTTCACTATACATATATTTAATTGCTTTTTATTGTATAATTGCAAGTCATTAGATTACTTTTAACATTCTAAACCCGATTTTTCCCTATAATCTTCCTTTCTCCTGTTATATTTTACAAAAGAAGCTACCCATTTTTTAAAAGTTGCTAATCATCAGCTCTTAAACTATTTTTGAATTAAAAAACGAATTAACGCAAGTAAGACTTAAACATTTTTTCCCCTAAACCAAACCAAAAACATGCGAAGAATAGTAATTCTATATTTTTTACTTGCAGGTTTTTCTCTCTCTGCGAAAGAGACAAATCCTGTTCTGGAAGAATTAGATAAAGTGCTCCTTAAAAAGGAAATCTACTTAAACCAGAAGTATCGTAAAATCGAAGCTCTTAAGAAAAACGTTTCTAAGTTTACTTTGAGCCAGAACAACCAGCAGCTTTATAATAATTATATGCTGCTCTTTGAAGAATATAAATCTTTTAAATACGACTCGGCCTATTATTATTTAGAACAGGCCAAGATCAAAGCAATTGTGCTTAAAGAACCTATTTACTTAGCCAAAAGCCGAATTAAAGAAGGTTTTGTATTACTTTCCTCCGGTCTTTTTAAAGAAGCTATTGATACCTTGAATGTGATTGACGATAAAAAACTCGACCAAAGAAACAAGTTCGAATTTTATTCGATAAAAGCCCGCGCCTATTATGATCTTGCCGATTATAATAAAGACCAGCGCTTTAATATTCATTATATACAACAGGGCAATCATTTCCTTAAAAAAGCACTGGAATTAATAGGAACCAATACCAACGAATATTGGGCAGCAGAGAGTTTAAAACGATTGAAACAGCAAGACTGGCGTGGCGCCGAATTTGCGTTTAGCTACTGGATTAACAACTACAAATTACCGCCTGACTATTATGGTATTGCAACCTCGAGTCTGGGATATATTTATTCTGAAAGAGGATATACTAAAAAAGCTATTTATTACCTGGCCCTGGCCGCAATTGCCGATGTTAAAAATGCGACAAAAGAAACCGTTGCGCTTAGAAATCTGGCCAACGAACTCTTTAAAATGGGTTATCTGGACAAGGCAAATGAGTACATTAACATTGCCATGGATGATGCTACTTTTTATAATGCCAGACATCGTAAAATCGAAATTTCGTCGATATTGCCTATTATCGAAAAAGCACAATTGAACAATGTAAAAGAGAAAAACGATAAACTCGAAAGGATCATTATTCTGCTGACAATCCTTACGGTAATTATTATTTTATTCTCGATTATCATTTTCAAACAATTAAAAGAGAGAAATAAAGCCAGAAAAATAATGGCTTCCTCTTACGCTCAACTTCAGGAAATGAATATTAGTCTGAGTGAAGCCAATGCTATTAAAGAGGAATATATTACTTATTTTATTAAAGCAACTTCGGCTTTCATCAATAAAATAGATCATATACAGAAAAGCACGCTTCATAAAATCATTACCAAGAAAACAGACGAAGTTATTGCGAGTCTAAAACGTTACAATGTAAAGGAAGAACGCGAGAATCTTTTTCATCAGTTTGATGAAATCTTCCTGAAGTTATTCCCCACTTTTGTGACCGATTTTAATCATTTATTCCCCAATGATCATAAATGTGTCGTTAAAAAAGGAGAACTTTTAAACACCGAATTACGCATTTTTGCCTTGTACCGGTTAGGAATTCAGGACAGCAACCAAATGGCAGAATTCCTTGAACTTTCTGTAGCTACAATCTATACGTACAAAACCAGAATCAAAAGCAAATCAGACTTTAAGGATACTTTTGAAGAGAAGATTATGGCGATTAAAACAATATAATTTTTTGCCCGCTGGTTGAACGGGTTAAAACAGATTTACACAGATTCTCTTTTTTTTTCAACCTTTGAGAAAAAACAGCCACAAGTTCACGAATTTTTCACATAAAGAATATGTATAATAATTCGTGAATACGTGGCTAACTTTTTAGACCGCTACTCTGTTTCCCAGATCAACAATAAAAAATCTGCGAAAATCTGTTTTAATCCGCATAATCAGTGGCCTATTTTTACTCTGATGCCTCCAACTGAAGAATCACATTTTGATATCTGGTACTTAACGAAAATAACTGCTCGGCAAAAATCATGATTGCAAGTGGAATAAAGAAAAACGAAATTAGATTTTCTATGTATAAAAAGTACGTCGTAAAGATAAAAATACGAGCATATTCAAGATAATACATCCATTTTCGCTGTTCTAATAAAGCCCCACAATTCACTAAAGTAATGAGAATAATCAAAAGCACAAAAACCTTATCAACGAGATTCAGATATTCAAAATAATATGTAAAAACCGTCAAGAACAAAGTGCAAACTCCCAATTGAATATAAAGATAATTCTTAAATCGAAGCCTTTGATGCGGATTGGCTTTATCCTGCAGAAAGCGTTTTTCTAATATAGGACGAATATCCTGATCCATGTGGGCGGGGCTTCCAAAAACGGCTTTCCATTTGGCTTTAAAACCTTCAGAGCGTTTCCATAATTCGTAGATTTCAAAATAATAATGAAAGTGTTGCCAGAGGAAACTATAACTTTTTAGCGGATGCGTTAAACCGTACTTTGGTTTTTCTTCCTCTTGCTGAAAAGTGCCAAAAAGACGGTCCCAAAAGGTAAACATATCTCCATAATTTTTATCTAAATATTTCTGGTCAGAAGCATGGTGAACCCCATGGACAGATGGTGTTACAAAAACATATTCCAGCCATTTTATGCGTGCGATAAGTTGTGTGTGGGTAAAAAAAGAATACGCTCCGTGAACAATGAGCATTGTAATTACCATCGATGGATGAAAACCAACCAAGGGAAGTATACACCAAAAACCGGTTCTTATTATGGCCTGAAAAGTGGTAATTCTGGCGGCAGCCGTAAAATTAAATTCTTCGCTGTGGTGATGCACAATATGTGCTGCCCAGAAAAAATTGACTTCATGACCTAATCTGTGGTACCAATACCAAACAAAATCGGTCGCCAGGATCAAGGCAGACCAAACAAAAACATTGCTTGGGATATCAAAAATTCTATAATTGTCATATATCAAATAATACAATTGATAAAAACTTGCGGCTATAAATAAATTGATCAGTCGCTCTGCAATACCAATGCTAATATTAGACACTGAACTTTCGTAGTTAAAAATTTCCGGTCTCTTTTTGCGCTGCGCTAATTTATATTCTAAAAACAAGAACAGAAAAAAAGCGGGCATTGCAAAAGCTAGAAAATTGATATGTTTCATTTGAAAAATTCCTTTTTTGATTTATAAAAAACTCAAATACATTTACTATAAACTTAAAACAAAGATATTTTCACCGATTAATACCTTCTCTTTTGAAAATAATATTAATCAATGAAAACAGTCTTTATATTCTAAAACCTAATTTTTAATTCTGCTTAAACTTTGGCTCAGCCAACGCAACTTCTTTTACAGATTGTGTATCGGCTACTTTTTGCAAAGCAATAACATAGGCAGCAATACGTGGCGTTACGTTATGTTTGGCTGCGATTCTAAAAACGGTTTCGAAACCTTTTTCTAAAATATCTTCTAAACGTGTATTGATCTGGTGAATTCTCCAGGATTCTAAAAGCGAATTCTGAAGCCATTCGAAATAAGAAACGGTTACTCCTCCAGCATTGGCTAAAATATCAGGAACAACTAATACATTATTATTGTGCAATATTGCATCCGCATCAGACGAAACTGGTCCGTTTGCACCCTCTACGATAATTTTAGCGCGGATATCATTGGCATTTTTTTGCGTGATAACATCTTCTTTGGCAGCAGGAATCAACACATCTACATCCAGCAATAAAAGCTCTTCATGTTTGATGGCAACTGAATTTGGATATCCTTTAATACTTTTATTATTCAGGTTATAATACAGGATTAACTCGGGAATATTCAATCCTTCAGGATTATAAAAAGCTTCGGAAACATCACTAACAGCCACTACTTTTAGTCCTTTTTCGAACAAAAACAAAGCCGAATGCAATCCTACATTACCAAATCCCTGAATGGCAACAGTAGATCTTGCTGGTCTTAGTTTTAATTTTTGAAGAGCCAATAATGTAATAATACTTACGCCTCTTCCGGTTGCTTCTACCCTGCCTAAAGATCCTCCTGAATGCAAATGTTTTCCCGTTACAACGGCGTGAATTGTTTTGCCGTGAACTAATGAAAACTCATCCATCAACCAGCCCATCTCGTCAGGGCCTGTTCCCATGTCCGGAGCAGGAACATCTTTTTCAGGTCCAAAAATATCTGATAAAGCTTTGGTATACGCTCTTGTAATTTTTTCTAATTCTGTTTTAGAAAGCGTTCTAGGATCACAAATGATTCCACCTTTTGCTCCTCCAAAGGGAATTCCGGTTACAGCAGATTTCCAAGTCATCCAGGCCGCAAGTGCTTTTACTTCATCAAGGTTTACGGCATTATCATATCGAATTCCACCTTTTGATGGCCCTAAAGCCGTATTGTGAATCACGCGATATCCTTCAAAATTTTGTTCATTTCCATTATCTAATGTGATAGAAAAATTAACTACAATTTGTTTTTCAGGTCGTTGCAGTTTCTGCCTGATCGATTCGTCTAAATTTAGAATATCGGCAGCGATATTAAAGCGATCAATCATAGATTGAAAGGGATTCTGTTTTATTAATTCTGTACTCATGATATATATTTTTTTTAATTTGGGTTTATTGTGTTTAGAAACTGATCCATTAAAAAGACTTCTGATGGCTACAAAAGAGCTTTTATTATTTTTGATAATTGCTACAGCTCCAACATGGAATTTTCATCAGACAGCACTCCATCATACTACTTGTATTTCTATTTGATCTCATTTTATTCATTTTTTAATAGTTCTAAAAAAAGCCTTTCATGGTGCATGAAAGGCTAAAAAAAAAATAACTAACAAGTTTTTCTCTATTAACGCCATTTCATCGCATCGCTGGACATGCAGCACATCGTCAAGCTGCACATAAGCGGGATGATATATAGACTAAAGTTTTTCATTGTTACTGCAAATCTATAAAATATATTTACAAATTCTATAGAATTAGTAGAGTTTATTTTAATAATTATTAAAATCAGCCTAAAAGAAGCTGTAAACTAACAAATTAAGAATTGAAAATAAATTATTTAAATTGCGAAATAACGATAAAAACAATCGAAATCAAGGCCAAAAAGATGCCTATAAAATTAATTTTAGATAATTTTTCCTTGAAAAAAAGCAGACCAACAAGACTTCCTAAAACAATAACTCCCATGTTCATTCCGGCAAAAACTGTCGAAGGATTTTCGGCGAAAGCCTTATGAGCTTTTAAATAAAATAAAATATTTCCGAAATTAAAGATTCCTACCAAAGCGCCAAAAAGAATATTATTAGGTTCTAATTTTACCTTTTTAATCCCTATTTCATAAATAGAAATTAATACGGCTACTGATAAAGCAATGCAAAAAACAACAAATAAAGAGGTTGGATAAGGCAAAGTGGTATAAAGCGCTACTTGTTTGAAAAGAATATCAATTACTCCAAAACCCAGTAAAACTGCCGCCGGGAAAAACCATTTATTTTCTGTGTTTACAGATTGTTTTCTTAGAATAAACAAAAGAGCCATAAAACCTATAATGATTCCAATGACTTTATAAGAATTAAATTCTTCCTTAAAAATAAGCCAGGCTGCCAATATGGGTATAAATAGTGATAAACGCTGTGCGGCATCAGTTTTTACAATCCCAATATGTTTTATAGAAGCCACTAGAGAAAGAAGCACAAAAGGCAATAAAACCCCAATAGCAATGTAAATATTCCAGGGCGCGCTGGTATCGACTTGGGCCAAATTTGGACTAAAAGTAAAGTAACACAGCGCTAAAGCTGTCGCATAATTGAAAGTCACAATTTGAGTTGGATTGCCCTTGTATTTTCTGGTTATTTTAAAAATTACACCCACAATAACACTACACAGAATACTTAAAACAAGAAATAACATAGGATTACATTTTGAGCACAAAAATAGTACTTAAACTCCTTTGGTTTTATTTTTTATTTCTTTTATTCCAGCCTTTTTTATTTCTAACTGCGTAATTTTTCTTTTTTTATTTGTAATAAATTCAACTGTGGTATTGTTATTATCTGAGCGGAAAAATTTGGTTACAGATTCCGGCAGCAATTCGATATTATAATCATTGTAATACAACTTATTATCTTTCTTTAGAATCTTAATATCTCCATAATCACCAATGTACTGATCGTAAAGGTTAGGATCTATTATAGTTTGGATATGTTTGTACGGATTTTCTACTTCTTTGCCAAAACATATTCCGGCAAGGCCATAAGCAATGTAATATGACTTTGATTGGTTGTTAGACAAAACAGTAATAAAAACTTTATCTTCTGTATATTTATTAAACGAAGTCATGGCTCCAAAAAAACCTCCATCATGCGCAATTAACTGGTGATTTTGATTGTAAAAAGGATTAATCACAACTCCAAAACCAAAATTCTGTTCATTATACGATGTGAACATTTTCTTTTTTGATTCTTCAGATAATAACGTTTGGCTATCAAAAAGTGCTTTATTCCATAAATATAAATCTTCAACAGTCGAATAAACACCATCATGCCCCAAGTTAAAATTCCAGTTGATGTACGGATTTTTTACTAATTTATTATCTTTAAAATAATATCTCTGTGTCATTTTATCGACTATTTCATCACTAGTCGAAACTCCTGAATTGTACATTTTTGCCTTATCCAATACATTTTGCTTTAAATATGCTGCATAAGACTGACCGGATACTTTCTCTACAATTTGCGCCAATAAATAATAACCAATATTACTGTAAGCTGTACTCGTTCCCGGTTCAAACAACAAAGGCTTTTTTGCCAGATACGTGTAGACCGAATCTTTATTAAGGTCTGTTTTAGACAAATACAACTCGTCATAATCCATATCCAGACCTGAATTGTGGCTTAACATCATTTTCAAAGTTATTTTATCTCCCTGAGGAAAACCAACAAAATATTTATTTAAAGGATCCTCTAACGAAAGTTTTTTGTACTCTGCTAATTGTAAAATAGCAACGGCGGTAAATTGCTTCGAAACCGAAGCTAAACTAAATTTTGAATCTATCGTATTTTTCACTTTCCATTCGTAATTGGCAAAACCATAGGCCTTTTTTAATAAAACCGAATCGTTTTTAGAAACCAGAACTGTACCGCTAAAATCATTAACAGCAAATTGTGCGTCCATGTATTGTTCTAGCTTACTACTAATTTCTTTTTGTGAATATCCACAAGTAAATACCAACAATACCATTAGAGTTAATCTTGATTTCATGCTATTTATTTTTACAATTAATGATTATTTTATTAAGTGTTTTATCTAGTAATGCTATTTCTTCCAGTGATAAACCATCAAGTGCTGTTTGCCTGTTTGACTTAATAACAGGTTGTATTAACTCCAGCGTTTTTAGTCCTTTATTGGTGATTTCGAGATTAAATTTTCTTCGATCTTCCGGATGAATCGTTCGGTTTAAATATTCATTTTTAACCATCAGTTCGATCATTCTAGTTATTGATGCGTTATCCTTAAAAACAAGATTGGCCAATTCGTTCTGAGAAATATTCTGATTTTCATTTAATATAATCAATACTAAACATTGATCTACTGTAATGTCTTTTACAACTTTGCTGATATTTTTCTGGGCCAGCTTTCGATATTCCTTTATTGCTTTTTCTATTGAATACAAAGCAGTTCCGGTTGGGTTTTCAAGTTTCATA
This sequence comes from Flavobacterium sp. SLB02, assembly GCF_009664855.1. Taxonomy (GTDB): domain Bacteria; phylum Bacteroidota; class Bacteroidia; order Flavobacteriales; family Flavobacteriaceae; genus Flavobacterium. The sequence continues at coordinate 1,015,334 of NZ_CP045928.1, read as the reverse complement.
TCTTTTTTATTTGACGCAAATATAATTGATATATCAACATAAATCATATAATTGATATATTTTTTTAATCTCAAAGAATCAGAGCCGCATTTTTTTTTAAGTTTTATGCTCTTATTTTGGGATTAATTTAAGATACCCAAGTCATCAATAATATAAATTTTGCGTCCTTGCACCTTTGCCGAGATTATTTCATCCCCGTAAAAAAAACTTTGTGCTCTCTTGCGGTTAAACTCTCATTTTTCTATTTTCTATTTTCTAAAAAACTAATCACCTTTAAGCCAGCCAGTAATACTCATTCTGGTATTTTGAGTAACCAAAACTTCATGAACCAATTCATTACTTTTAAAAAAAACGGTTTTGCCCTGAGTAGGTGATATTTTTTGATTGCTATTTTCCTGATGAATCATCAGTTCTCCCCCATCGCTTTCCTGCCAATTGCTGTTAAGATAGCTAATCATCGAATATTTACGGCTTGGATTATTCTTAAACTGATCCAAATGTTTCAGGTAAAAATCTCCGGTTTCGTATAAAGAATAATGAAATTCATAACCGGTAATTCCGGCATAACAACTTTCGTTTAAGTAAATAATAAAAGCATCGATGCGAGCAAAGAATTCATTTTCGAAAACATTATTGTGCTTTTTATCCAGCCAATAAATAGAATCGCTACGAATAGCCCCGTCGTAAGACACTTTCTCTGAATTGCCAATTCCTGCGGCCAGCAATAAACTTTTCTGGTTTAAATCAAGTAAGTTTTGTTTTAAGTGATTGGCCAGCTCAGGACTTAAAAAATGTTCTGATATCCCTACTTTGTTTTCAATATAACTCGCAATCAGATCCTCGAAACCATTTTCCATTTTTGTTTTGGGAAAACTGCAAATACAGCTAACGCAGCAAGGTAGAATAATTAAAAATGGCAACGGGTTTATTTTCAATAAATAAAAGAAGAGAAATACTTTGGGCAAGCCAAAAAACACATGCACTAATCAGTCTGAGTTTTTAGTCAATCTTGTTATCTGAAACAAGACTCTAGCAATAGTGAACAGACGAAGTTGAAGGCACTAGAAACTCCGAAATAAAATTGCCAATCTTTATTGACTTACGTGTGATCTCTTCTGCATCAAGATGACAAACTGTACGAAAACTAAAACACAAAACCCGACAGGTTTTAAAAACTGTCGGGTTTGATTTGTAATACGCAATTTTAAATTTACAACTTACTAATATAACTTCCGTACATATCTTTAAACTGATGCCCTTGTGCAAAGCGATCTTTGCTTAATTTTTTATATTCCACCAATCCCCATAAAATAAATTCTTTGAAAAAATATTGGTCTTTTTTATCTAATTGTGGCTGATATTTTTTCAATAAAGTTTCTAATGGAGTTACTTCATCCAAAATCGCCTGATATTCCTTATCTGAAGCATCGTCTAATAATTCGAAACCACTTTCAGCAAAAAACCATTCGATTAAATCAGAATACGGTGTTTTCTCTCCAGATTTTTCCAACTTCTCAATCTTAGGCAAAAGTGTCGGGAATAAAGTTCGAATAGCAGATCCAATTAAATTCTGTGCCACTGCGGCAGCTCCCTCCTGCTCTCCTTCATAAACCAATTCCACTTTTCCAGTAATAGCAGGAATAATCCCTATGAAATCAGACAAACGTAAAGTTGTTTTATCAACTCCGGCTTTTAAAGCACGGCGCTCAGCTGTACTCATTAAATTCTCAAAAGCAGTAATGCTCATTCTGGCACTTACACCACTTTTATTATCAATGTATTCGCTATCGCGCGCTTCAAAACTTATTTGCTCTAAGATATCTTTAGCCAGACTTGGCACATAAACCAATTTGTGTTGTGTTTCGTCCAGTTTTGCTTCTTGTTCTGTAATGGTTCTGGCAATAGCAACGCTTTCAGGATAATGCGTCAGGATTTGAGAACCAATTCTGTCTTTTAATGGTGTTACAATACTTCCGCGATTGGTATAATCTTCCGGATTTGCGGTAAAGATAAATTGCATATCCAGTGGCATTCTGAGTTTAAATCCTCTAATTTGGATATCGCCTTCCTGCAAAATATTAAATAATGCTACCTGAATTCTGGCTTGCAAATCGGGTAATTCGTTGATTACAAAAATACAACGATTCGCTCTTGGAATCATCCCAAAGTGAATTACACGATCATCTGCATAGGATAATTTAAGATTAGCTGCTTTTATAGGGTCAACATCTCCAATTAAATCAGCTACGGTAACATCAGGAGTTGCTAATTTTTCAAAGAAACGTTCGTTTCTGTGCAACCACAAAATTGGAGTTTCATCGCCTTTTTCATCGATTAAATCTTTTGCAAAACGAGAGATTGGATTAAGCGGATCGTCATTGATTTCTGAACCTTCTACAAAGGGAATGTATTGGTCTAATAATTCGACCATTTTACGCGCCAAACGCGTTTTTGCCTGACCACGAAGGCCTAACAAATTGATATTATGACGAGATAAAATCGCGCGCTCTAATTCTGGAATAACCGTATTTTCAAAACCATGAACGCCTTCGAAAACAGGTTTCCCCGATTTTATTTTCTCACGAAGATTATTTCGCAATTCGTCTTTGATACTTATACTTTTATATCCTGAGGCTTTTAATTGTCCGAGTGTGTTTATATTTTTTATTTCCATTTTTATTGAAATATATGTTTTTGTTGTTATTTTTTTTTAATGACAAATATTGTGTCATTACTTTGCAAAGACGCAGAGCTATTGGTCTCTACAGTATGCGTTGCATAAAAAATCCGCTTTGATGCCACTCACGAAGAAACCTACAAACCCAGACTAAGACCGAAAACTATCTAACTCTCTTCTTCCTATTGGTCTCATAATCTTCAAAAATCATTTCGCCCAAACCTTTAAGTCCGGTATAAAATGCTTTTCCCTGATTGGCTTCGGTAAAATGATTGACAAAACGCTGTAAATACTGATCGTTTGCAATCATAAATGTTGTAATGGGAATATGTAATTTTCTAGCTTGCTGCGCCTGGGTGTAACATTTCTCTACAATATATTCGTCGAGTCCGTTACTGTTCATATAATATGAACCGTCACGCTCGCGCACGCAGCTTGGTTTCCCGTCGGTAATCATGAAAATTTGCTTGTTGGTATTTCGTTTTCTGCGCAAAATATCCATTGCCAATTGCAAACCTGCAACTGTGTTTGTATGATATGGCCCCACTTGTAAATACGGTAAATCCTTGATTGGAATTACCCAGGCATCGTTTCCGAAAACCAAAATATCCAGCGTATCTTTTGGATAACGAGTTGTGATTAGTTCAGCCAGAGCCATCGCAACTTTTTTGGCCGGCGTAATTCTGTCTTCGCCGTACAAAATCATACTGTGGCTGATGTCAATCATTAACACCGTACTCATTTGGGCTTTATATTGGGTTTCTTCGACCACCAGATCATTTTCGGTCAGCATGAAACTCTCTACGCCATTGTTGATTTGAGCATTTCGCAAACTTTCGGTCAGTGAAATACGTTCTAAACCATCTCCAAAATTAAATTCGCGGAATTCTCCGGTATGTTCATCGCCATTTCCGGCATGTTTGGTTTTGTGATTTCCTGCTCCGGAACGTTTTAAATTTCCGAAAATTTGATCTAAAGCTTGTTGACGAATGGCACGTTCTGTTTTAGCAGTGATTGCAAAACCTCCTGTTCCGTCTTCTTTAACCTCGTCTTTTATGTAACCTTTCTTTTTTAAATCTTCGATAAAATCATCGATTGTGTAGTTTTCGTCGGTCAGTTTATATTCTTTGTCCAACTCCCGAAGCCAGTCTATAGCTTCATCAAAATCGCCCGAAGTATGGGTGATTAGCTCTTTGAAAATGCCAAAAAGTTTTTCAAACGGAGACTGAAATGGGGCTTCGTACGTCTTAAAATAAAAACCTTTTTTAAATTCGTTTTTCATAATTCTAAAATTACGCTATTTTAGAATTATGAAAAAAGAAACGTTTATTAATTTTTAGTTAAAGTATTTCAATAAAATTAGCCGAAATTGGCAAGAAGTCTACTAATTATTCAAACTTTCCATCAAGGTAATACCATGCATTATTTTCGAATCTGAAGGTCGAAAACTCATAATGAACCTGCGGCTCATTGTTTGAATCGAGAAAATTGGCTTTAAATTCTACTGTGTTTTCAGTAAAACTTAAAATCTCCAGTTTTTGCCATTTATTGCTTGTTGCCCAATTTAGAATTTCTGATTTTGAATAATATTTTCGTTCAGAAATATAGGTAGTCTGTAAAAGATAATCGGCGTTATGAGTGGCATACGCCGAAAATCTTGAACGCATCAAAGCCAAAGCCGTTGGCCCTTTTTGATTGTCTTCAAGATACAATCCGCAGCAATCTTTAAACAATAAACCGGTATCGCAATAACATTTTTTATTCTCCATCAACTTGCTCTTCGCCGTTAATCTTAACGTGTAATTGATTCAATAAAACCTGATATCTGCTTATTTCTCTTAAATCTTCGTCTTCTTCGGCATGATCCAGCATTTCGTCTAAAGTTTCGTTTACTTCAAGCAATTTGTTATTGGCTTCTCTGTTATTTTTTGCCGCAATTAAATCTATAATTTCCTGTACGTTAACTTTTAAATCTTCAAATTTACTCATATATAATGTTTTGTTATTTTTACTTTCAGATTTCAAGTTTCAGGTCACCTTAAGCAAAAGTTCAACCTGAAACTTGAAATCTGAAACTTTTTTATTCTTGTTTTTTATCTTCGTTGAACTTCTTAATAATTTCTTTTAATTTTTCTTTACGTGCAATTTCAGCCTGTTTTACTTTGTTTTGGGCTTTGTGCAATTTGTCGTTATGCTTTTTGATATTCCTTTCGTTGTTGCGTCCCATTATATTTCTCTTTTAATTTCTTCTAAAGTTTTATCGGTGTAAATCAGTTCGTTGATGATTTGCTTTCTTAGATCATCGATATCATCATAATCAAAATGTTTCGCCCATGATGTTAGTTGCTGCAAATTCCGGATTTGTTTGATTCGTTTAGTGGTCTCAAAACTGGTTCTTAAAACTGGTTTGCCATCATATTTGGGATTCTTCTTGTGCTGATAGGTTACGGTATTTTTATCAAAATCGGCCTCGATATAATACAGCTTCTCTTGGGCATTATCAGAATAAAACTCCTTCCAATTGGCAAAACCTATTTTTGTTTTCGATTCGGTTTCCGGTTCACGTGCCACCAAACGCCATTTACTGTTGGCTAATCTTCCCCAATGATTCGAAACTCGATACATTCCCTTTTCGGTGTAATAATAGGCACTTCCGGCTTTGCTTTCAAACTGTTTCTTTAAACCTTCAATTTCATTTAAAAGTACTTCATGAAAAACACAAAATGTATTTTTGAACGAATTAGGATGTGGCTTGAAGTTTTTTTGCATGTGCAAATATACTCAGATTGTAAAGAACTCCCTAAAACAAACATAAATTGATTAACTTTGTACCTTTAATTTTAAAATAAAAAAAGTCATGTCTAAAGATTCACAAGAAAAAATGTTGCAAAAAGGAGTTTATACAGGCATCATGGAGAAAGATGAAAACAACAATTATTTTTGTGGTGAATATCTTTTAGATTATAAAATCGCTCATGCTAATCATACTTTAGGGGAATTGATTACTATAAAATCTGTTATCGAAAATCCAAGCGACATTAGTTATGATAAATACCCAAAGAAATCTAAAAACTTTCATAAGGCAAATCAGAAACCTGAGGATAAGTAAAAATTTGTTTCAGCAAGTTTTGAAATGAGAATTTCACCGCAGAGAACACAAAGATTTCAATTATTATTACCCTAAGAAAGCACAAAGTTCACAAAGTTGGTTAAATACAACGCTTTGTGAACTTTGTATTTTTTTTTTATAAAATTCCTAAAAAAAAATGTGCGTTTTCTGTGCTAAAAATAAACCTCTTTCAAATTTTTGAAGACCAAATATCTCACAAAAACTATTGAGCCCCAAATAGAAGTAGAAAACCTTGTGTACTGGGAGGGCATAACAAAAGGTTAGGTCACTTTACTTTTATTTTAATTGGAGTTCAGTGAACTTCTTTTAGAACGCATAGGGGGAAATAATTCTTTATTATTTTTATACAAACAAAAAACCTTCATCCAGCTATTCACAATCAATCTTTTAGATATTTTTCGAATATTTTTTCCTTGAAAACTAAAAAGTTAAAAAAAAGTGTACCTTTGCAAAAAATTTGTCTTTTTGAACAATTAATTTCAATTTCAAACTAATAGACAAGTAGTTACCTTATTTATGAAAAAAATAGTTGAATACCGCAAGTTACTAAACGTAGACAAAACTGCAGAGTTAAAAGATTTAAAAACAATCTATCGTAATGCGATGAAAGAAGCTCATCCTGATAAATTTCAAGGTGATGAAGCAGGTTTGAAAGAAGCAGAAGAAAAAAGTAAGGCTATCATTGAGGCTTATCACTTTTTGGTGAGTATTAATCCTGAGACGATTAAAGCAAATTTACCGGAATACACAGAGACTATCGCAACTTCATCAATTACTGATTATAAATTTGTTGATGGTCGTTTAATCATCGATTTTTCTAACGGAAGTGTTTACGAATACATTAGTGTTCCTAAAGCAACTTATGTAAAAATGGTAAATGCTGATTCTCCTGGAAGATTCGCAAAAAGACACATTCTGAACTCTTTTACCTGGAGAAAGAAAACAAATCAAGAATAGATTTATACTTAAATATTTACAAAAGCACTCCCTTATCAGAGTGCTTTTTTTATGCTTAAAAATTAAAAAATTATCTATTTAGATTCATAATAATAATATAATTAAGAGTTTTGAGTCAAATCAGACCAACAAACACGCTGATTACATGAGAATTACGCTAAAAAAAACTATAACAAAATTTTAGGTTACAAAATTCTTTAAGTTTTATATTTTTAGATACTTTTGTTGCACAAATCAATTAACTAATTAATTTTTTATAATGAAAAAAATACTTTTTTTACTAACCGCTTCTGTAGCGATTATTTCATGCAGTAAAGTTAAAGACGGAGAATACCTAATTACAGGAACTGCAACAGGTATTGAAAACGGAAAAACAATCATTCTTCAAGGTCAGGACCCAACTACTAAAATGGCAGTGGCTCTTGATACAGTAAAAGTTGAAAACGGAAAATTCGAAATAAAAGGAAAAGTAACTGAACCAGCTTTTCATACTTTAATTCTTCAAGGTGCTAATGGGCCAATCCCTTTTATATTAGAAACAGGAGAAATTACTATTGCAATTGATAAAGATAGTATTCATAAATCTAAAATTTCTGGAACTTATAACAATGACGAGTACGTGAAATTTAATGAGGATTTAACTAAAACTCAAAAAAGTTTAATTGATTTTCAGAAAAAGAATACTCAAAAAATGCAACAAGCTCAACAAGCTCAGGATACAGCAACTATCAACGGTTTGATGAAACAATACATGACTTTACAAACTGAAGTTCAGGCTAACTCTAAAAAGAAATATTTAGCTTACGCTGAAAGCCACCCTAAAGCTTACATCTCTGCTTTGATTATTCAAAGTATGGTGTCTGACCCAAGTGCTGATATTAAAAAGACAGAAAGCTTATTTAATGCTTTGGATGAGTCTTTGAAAAACAGTACTACTGGAAAAGAAATTAAAACAAAACTAGGTCAAGCGCAATTACCTGCAGTTGGTGCATCAGCAGCTCCTGTTGGTAGCCCTAACTGAAGAGCAGATTTTTCAGCTCCTAATCCGGAAGGAAAAGTTGTTTCGCTTAAAGAAAGTTTAGGCAAAGTAACAATTGTAGATTTCTGGGCTTCGTGGTGTGGACCATGTAGAAAAGAAAACCCTAATGTTGTAGCGATTTATAAAGAGCTACACTCAAAAGGATTAAATATTATTGGTGTATCATTAGATAAGGAAAAAAGCAAGTGGACAGAAGCTATCGCAAAAGATGGTTTAACCTGGACTCATGTTTCTAACCTTAAGTTTTGGGAAGAGCCAATTGCTAAACAATACGGAGTAGAATCTATTCCTGCAACTTTTATTCTTGATGCATCAGGAAAAGTAGTTGCTCAAGACTTAAGAGGTCCTGAATTGAGAGCAAAAATATTAGAGCTTTTAGCTAAATAATACCGATTTCAGAATAAAACAAAAAATCTCCTAAAAACTTAGGAGATTTTTTTTTGTTTTGATCTATCCCAAAATTGAAAATAACCCAGAATTAAATGTAACTCTAGTTTTGCAGACAAAAATACGTTATGCTCAAAACTAAAGAATACTGACTATAAAAATTTGGTATTATTTAAAAAATCTGTTAGCGGGCTTAAAAAGCCTTATCAAGAGCTGCTGATATTTAAAGTTGCTACGTTATTTTCTGAAAAAGCAATTGTGAGCCAGAGTAAAGAAAATATGTTCTTTAATTTTTATTCTTGATTTATCAGGAAAATTAGCTGTTCAAGACATAAGTCTCCCAGAATTAAAAGTAAAAACACATAATTACAACTTAAGAATAATCTTATATTCAAGAATAAGTTAAAAAAAAATGCTAATTAGATATTTTTTATTTTATTCAATTCCAAC
>NZ_CP045928.1:946106-1006683 GCF_009664855.1 Flavobacterium sp. SLB02 | reverse complement strand
CCATTTACGCAAAAAATTATAAAGAAGAAATAACATGTCCATTTTCATGTGATAAATTTTAAGTACTAATTCAAACAGAAATTTTAATTCTAATAGATTTGAGCCGTAGGTAGAATTTAATTTATTGGTCTCGGATTCGGATTTAAAACTCTGCAATTTATCTTAATACTGTAGTGAAAAAAAATATTTATCGATAGATTATCAGTACAGATTTTAGAAAAGTTTCGCCTATAGTAAACTCATTAAAATGTCTTGTTGTTTTAGGTTACCAATTATTATCTGTTAAGTACTGTTATCACTTTTTCGTATGTGATACTGGATACCGAGGGTGAAATTTTATTAAGGGAAGACTCGGAGATATTTAATAAATTTCATTATGTTTGCTAAATCGATTTAGCAACTATTGAAACACCTTCTGTTATGAGAAATATATTTCTTATCTTTTTTTTTGTTATTACTTTTAATGCATTTCTAAATGCTCAGGAATTAAAATCTCCTGATGGAAATCTGGTTTTGACTTTCAATATAAACAAAGAAGGAACGCCGGTTTATACTCTAAATTTCAAGAAAAAAGAAGTAATCAAAGAGAGTAAATTAGGTTTTGTTTTGAAATCAGATATTATGCTCAATAAAGATTTTCAGATTGTGAATACAAAATTTCAAACCGAAAATAGTATTTGGAAACCGCTGTTAGGAGAACAAAAAGAAATTAGAAATCACTACAATGAGTTGAAAGCTGATCTTGTTCAGAATAAAAGCAATCGAAAAATATTGATTTATTTCCGTTTGTTTAATGACGGTTTAGGTTTTAGATACGAGTTTCCGGTACAAGATAATTTACGTCATTTTATTATTCAGGAAGAAACCACCGAGTTTAATTTAACGGGAGATCATAAACTTTTTTGGATTCCGGGAGATTATGATACGAATGAATATAGTTATACGACCTCTAAAATATCTGAGATGGAGTCTCTCGTATATAATGCAACTCATGTTTCTTTGGCCGCCCAAACAACGATTAAAAATTTGGCTACACAAACGCCTTTGATGATGAAAACAAATGATGGACTTTACATCAATATTCACGAAGCAGCTTTAAAAAATTATCCTGCAATGTGTCTTAATCTCGACGATAAGACTTTTTCACTAAGTTCCCATCTTGTTCCTGATGCTGTAGGTAATAAAGGATATATTCAGACTGGTAGTTTTACGCCTTGGCGAACAATTGTAGTGAGTGATGATGCGAGAAATATTCTGGCTTCAAAAATGATTTTAAATCTTAATGAACCATGTAATTTTGAAGATGTTTCATGGATTAAACCCGTTAAATATATTGGTGTTTGGTGGGAATATTTTACTGGAGGAGGTTCTACATGGGCATATTCGGATAATCAGGATGTTGTGATTGGTGCAACAGATTTCTCCAAATTAAAACCTAATAATACACACGGAGCAAATACAAAACATGTAAAAGAATATATTGATTTTGCTGCAACAAATGGTTTTGACGCCGTTTTAGTAGAAGGATGGAATCAAGGTTGGGAGGATAATACAGCTTTTAAGAAAGAACGCATTTATAGTTTTACAAAAGCATATCCGGATTTTGATGTAAAAGATTTAAGCCAATATGCAAGCAAGAAGAATGTGAAAATTATCATGCATCATGAAACCACATCTTCAACAGCCGAATACGAACGACAACTAAATGACGCTTTAAACTTCATGGTTGATAATAATTACAATGCTGTAAAAACAGGTTATGTTGGGCCAATTATTCCAAGAGGAGAACATCATGACGGACAGCAAATGGTCAATCATTATATTTATGTAGCCAAAGAGGCTGCAAAACATAAAATCATGGTAGATTCTCACGAAGCTGTTCGACCAACAGGTTTACATCGCACGTATCCTAACTGGTTTGCTCAGGAATCGGCACGTGGAACTGAGTTTGAATCTATGGAAGGAATTCATCCCGATCACACTACGATTTTGCCTTTTACCCGATTAATGGGAGGTCCAATGGATTATACGCCAGGAATTTTTCAGGGAGATTTATCAGTGTATGGATCTAAGAAGAATAAGTTGAGTACAACACTTGTCAAGCAATTGGCACTGTACGTTACAATGTATAGTCCGTTGCAAATGGCGGCAGATTTACCGGAAAATTATATGCGTTTCAAAGATGCTTTTCAGTTTATAAAAGATGTGGCACTTGATTGGGATGAGACTTATATTTTGGAAGCGGAACCCGGCGATTATATCACAATTGCAAGAAAAACTAAAGGAAAACAAGAATGGTTTGTAGGTGGAATAACAGATGAAAATTCACGGACAGCTTTGATTGATTTTAGCTTTTTGCCAGCCGGAAAATCATACACAGCAATAATTTACGAAGATGGAAAAACAGCGGATTATAAAACGAATCCACAATCGTATAACATCCGAAAAATGAGCGTCAATAGCAAAACCAAACTAAAACAAAAACTGGCAGCGAGTGGCGGAGTTGCTATTTCTTTAAAGTAAATATTGTTTGAGAACTGATACACGGATGACACAGATGCGTTAAAGCGAAAACACGGATTAAACGATTTTTTTCCTTCTAATATTTTTCTAAAAAAAAGTCTGCTTAATCTGCCAAATCTGCGAGAGAAAAAGTTTGAGAAATGGCACGAGGATGACATGTACTAAACGGATTTATACAGATTAATTAGTGAAAATTCGTGGCAAAAAAAAGAAGTCGATACTAATAAAAAATATAAAATGAGCACAAAAGTTTACCCTTTGCAATTTGAACCAATTCTGAAAGACAGAATTTGGGGTGGAGAAAAATTAAAAACAGTTCTTAATAAGCCAATTGTTTCTGAAATTACGGGAGAAAGCTGGGAATTATCTACAGTAGAAGGCGATGTGAGTGTTGTTGCAAATGGACTATTAAAAGGAAAATCATTAACAGAGTTAATTGATCAATCACCAAACGAAATTTTAGGGACAGCAGTTTATGCAAGATTTGGAAATCAATTTCCTTTGCTTTTTAAATACCTAGATGCAAGAGAAGATTTATCGATACAAGTTCATCCAAATGATAAATTAGCAAAAGAACGTCATAATTCTTTTGGTAAAACCGAAATGTGGTATGTAATGCAGGCAGACACTGATGCACGCATTATTGTAGGTTTTAAAGAGAATTCAAGCAAAGATGAATATTTGGAAAATCTTCATAGTAAAACTTTGGTTTCTATTCTTGATGATGTAAAAGTTAAAGCTGGCGATGTGTTTTTTCTGGAAACAGGAACAGTTCATGCAATAGGTGCAGGATTGGTTGTGGCTGAGATTCAGCAGACATCAGACATTACATATCGATTGTATGATTTTGACCGAGTAGATGCTCAGGGAAATAAAAGAGAATTACATGTTGATCTGGCCCTTGATGCGATTAATTACAATAAAGTTGATACATACAAGAAATACCAAACGACTTCAAATCAATCAAATGTAGTGGTAGATTGTCCTTATTTTACAACGAACTTTCTTCCGCTTGACAGAAAAATTGAAGTGAGTAAAAACGGAGATAATTTTACAGTTTATATGTGTATTGAAGGTTCTTTTGAAATTAGATTTGAGAATGTAACATATAAATATAAGAAGGGCGATACAGTGTTAATTCCAGCAGACATGCATACTTATAGCTTAAATGGTTCAGCTTCAATTTTAGAAGTATTCATTTTGTAAAAATAGAATCGAAGGAAACTTTTGAGTTTGTTTGTTTTCATAAAAGAGAAGAGTCGCAAGGAAATATTAAAAAGGGAAACTTTGTGACTGTGCTAATTTTTTTATTGCAGATTATTCATACTAAAAGAATAACTTTTATTTTGGCGTAATTAAAAAAATACCTGTAAATACTAATGATTCTATGTTTAATTAACTCTAAAATAATGATTTGTTTAAAAAAAATAACTACAAAATCGTTTTAGTATTTATTTTTATATATATATTTGTGATACAATTAACAACAAGTTAATGAAAAATTAATTCGCTAAATGAAAAAGATTACTATTAAGGATATTGCCACAGAGGCGCAAGTGTCTATATCTACTGTATCTTTTGTCATTAATAATAAAGGCGAGAAAATGGGAATCAGTCCTGCGGTAATTAAAAAAGTGCAGGGAGTTGCTGAGAAGCTTAACTACAGACCCAGCATGATTGCAACCAGCCTTAGAACTGGAAAGACAAGATCTATCGGACTTATTGTTGAAGATATTTCGAATCAGTTTTTTGCAGATCTTGCCAGGGTTATAGAAGATGAAGCTAAAAGCATAGATTACAGAGTTTTTTATTGTAGTACTGGTGGAGATGATGAACGTTCTGAGGAGTTGATGCATAGTCTTTTGCAAGCAAATGTAGATGGTTTTATTATTACGCCAACGCAAAATCTTGAAGAGAAAATAGATCTTCTTTTAAAATTGAAAAAACCTGTTGTATTAATCGATAGGTATTTTCCGGGTCAAAGAGTAAGCCATGTTGTGATGGATAACTACGAAGCAGCTAATACAGCCACAAATTTTTTGATCAATAAAGGCTGTAAAAATATAGCTGTGGTAAATAGTAGCTCTGGAATGGTTCAGATGAAATTAAGAGAAGACGGTTATCGGGATGCCTTAAAAGAAAAAGGAATTTATGATGAGTCACTTGTACTTCATATGGAGTACCGTAGTAATGAAGAAACGAGAATCGCGGCAGTAGTAAGTTTTTTTGAAAAAAATACAAATATTGATGCTGTTTTGTTCTTAACAAATTATTTGGGATTGGCAGGACTTCTGGCTTTTAAAAAAATGGGAATCAAAATTCCGGAAGATATTTCGGTTATTAGTTTTGATGATCATGACAGTTTTAAGTTGCATACACCATCCATCACTGTTATTGCACAGCCTATTGAAGATATCGCTGTTAAATCCATACAGTTATTAATGAGTCAGATGGCAGATATGGAGAAATATGAAATTGAAAAAAGCCTTAAAAAAGGCAAATTAATAATCCGGGAATCTGTTTGATTCTAAGGATAATATCAAAACAAAATAAAAAAAAACGTTTCGTTTTTTTTTAATCATTTTACTAAATCGTTTTAGTGAATTTTAGAAGACTCAACTGATAACCAGTTATTTTTTTTAACGTGTTCACTATATCGATTTCTTAAAATTAGGAAAAATCTTTACGTTGCTGTTAAGTCATAGTATTTAGAGGTGCAGATCTTTAGATATCATATTAAACTGAGTTCAAATTTTATTACTAATTATTAAAAACAATCACGTTAAAACAAAAATCAAAACAAAAAACCAAAAAAAAATGCTTATGAAACGAATATTGGCAGTGTTAGGAATGGTATTGTTGAGTAGCTTAGGAGCTGTTGCACAAAACCGATTAATAACAGGCATAGTGGCTGATGCAGAGAACAAGGGAGTTGTTGCTGCATCCATTGAGGTTCAGGGAAAACCGTTTAGCGCAATTACTGACGCCGAAGGTCGATTTAAGATGAATGTTCCGGCAGGAAAGGTAATTTTAAACGTATCTTCTATAGGTTTTGCATCAAAACAAGTAGTGCTTCAAGAGAATGAAAACAGAGTTTCAGTTGTATTGATAGAAAATACACAGGAATTAAAGGACGTTGTAGTAACTTCATTTGGAGTTAAAAAACAAAAGAAAAGTTTAGGTTATGCAGTTGGAGAAATAAAAGGAGAAGACCTGACAAAAAATAAAGAAATTAACTTAGGAAATGCCCTTCAGGGAAAAATTGCCGGAGTTAACGTTTCTGCGCCGGTCACAGGACCTTCTGGTTCAAGCCGTGTAGTAATTCGTGGAGCAACTTCAGCTTCTGGACTTAACCAGCCTTTGTACGTGGTAGACGGAATTCCGATCGATAACAGTCAACAAGGAAATGCAAATATGTGGGGTGGAGCGGATAAAGGAGATGGTATGTCTTCTTTCAATCCGGACGATATTGCTTCTATGTCTGTATTAAAAGGTAGTGCTGCTTCTGCTCTTTACGGGTACAGAGGATCAAATGGTGTTATCTTAATTACAACTAAAAAAGGTAAAAACGGAACTGGAATTGGAGTAGATTTTAATACAAATTCTACTTTTAACACACCTGCAAGTCTTTTACACTGGCAAGATCAATACGGAGCCGGAGCGCCTGTAAATGGTGTTGCAACAAGATTTTCAAACTTACAGGAACTTAGAGATTCGTACTATTTTGCATGGGGAGATAAATACGACGGAACACCTTCTCTTTCGCTTGACGGAAAAACTAGACCATACCAAGCTTACGGAAAAGACAACGTTGAAAATTTCTACAGAACAGGATATTCTTTCAGTAATACTTTAGCTATTTCTGGTGGAAGTGAAACTACTAATTTCAGATTATCTTTTGGAAACACTAAAGATGAGTCTATTTTGCCAGGAACAAATTTCGCAAGAAATAACGTGTCTTTGAGTTTGAATTCGGCACCAAACAAAAAAATTAGTGTAGAAACTAACGCGCAATATATTACAGAGAAAAGTCATAACAGACCTTATTTGAATGATTCGCCTAGAAATCCTTCTTTCCCAACAACATTTTTGACTCCGGGAACAGACATTAGATGGATCAATAACGGATATGATGAAAACGGAGGTGAAGCAGATTATTTTGGAACAAATAACTACCATACCAATCCGTATTTTGCAACACAAGAAGATCTTAATGATGACCTTAGAAAACGTTTTATTGGTTCTGCTAAAGTAAATTATAACATTACAGATAAAATTTACGCAAAAGGTGTAATTGGTATTGATGATATCAATTATGAATATACTGAAATAGAACCTACAGGAATCAATTATAGTCCAGGTGGATCTTATGAAAACAGAGTTGAAGGCCGTTCAGAATATAACGCTTCTGCCTTTTTAGGATATAAAGGCGATATTGCAAAAAATCTTTCTTTGGATGCTTTCATTGGAGCTAACCGTCAACACAACAGATACAGCGGAATTAAAATGAAAGGAAACAATTTTATAGTTCCCTTCAAATATTTCTACGGAAATACACAACCTGTGCAAAGTGAAAAAATATTTTCAGAAAGTGAAGTAAACTCCCTTTTTTATTCAGCCGATTTAGGTTACAAAGATTTCTTATACCTTAGTTTAACAGGTCGTGAAGATTGGTTTTCGACTTTAGATCCATCAAATAACAGTACTTTTTACCCATCTGTAAGTTCAAGTTTCATTTATTCTCAAATTATCGATTTGCCAGAATGGATCTCTTACGGAAAATTAAGAGCAGGTTGGGGTAACGTAGGAGGAGCTTTGCCAGACGCTTACGCTTTGTCATTGACTTATACTTCGCCAGACGGACAAACAGATTCTCAAGGACAACCAATTTTGGGTGTTAATGGAGAAACAGTTCCAAACAAATTCTTAAAACCTTACAATGTAAGTACTATCGAATTTGGTTTCGAGAATACATTCTTCAATAACAGAGTAAGTACAGATTTGACTTTTTACCAAAAAAGGACAACAAACGATATAGCTGATGCTGATATTTCGCAAGCTTCTGGTTACAGAACTACAAAAATCAACGTGGGAGAAATCCTGAACCAAGGGGTTGAATTTGCAGTGAATGTAAAAGCGGTTAAAACACCAAGTTTCTCTTGGAGCGTTGGATATAATTTTGCTTACAATGATAGTGAAGTAGTTAGTCTTTCGGATAAGATTACAACCAAATCATTAGAAGGAAACAGAGATTCAAGAGCTTCTGTTGTTTTACAAAAAGGAGAACCTTTTGGAGTTATCAAGGCTTATGATTATTTAAGAGATAAACAAGGAAATATCGTAATTGATACAAACGGTAAATTCATGAGAGGAGATTTAATTATTGCAGGGCAAGGTGTAGCACCAACTTCAATGGGACTTTCAAATGACTTTCAATATAAAAATTTCACACTTTCAGTTTTCGTAGATGCTAAATTTGGAGGAGAAATCTATTCTGCTACCAACCAATTAGGAACTCGTTACGGATTGTCAGAACAAACACTTCCAGGTCGTGAAGGAGGAATTCAGGTATCTGGTAAAGATGTTAACGGAAATCCTGTAAACACAACTGTTTCTGCATACGATTACTGGAGAAGTTATAGTGATGTAACATCAAACTTTGTATACGATGCTGATTTTGTGAAGTTAAGAGCGATTTCTTTCAGCTATAATTTCCCAAAAGCACATCTGGCAAAAACACCATTTCAATCGGTAAGCTTAGCATTTTCTGCTCATAATTTATGGACAATTTATGATAAAGTTCCAAACATCGATCCAGAGTCAAACTATTCTAATAGTAATGCACAAGGACTTGAAAGAGCATCTATGCCTTTGACAAGAAACTATGGTGTAAGTCTTAATGTTAAATTTTAATAATAAAATTGAAAGATGAAAAATAAATATATCAAAATATTCTGTATCGCAATTGTTAGTGCTATGACATTCTCTTCATGCGATAAAGGATTCGAGGAAATGAATACGAATCCAAATGCATTGACAGATCCAGCTGTAAAATCAATGTTTACACTTGCTGAAATTTATGTAGACGGACAAGATTATTCTAATACAAGAGGAAACAACGCTTACGCAGCTCAAATCGTTCAACAATTTTCTTCATTAGGAGGACCAGGTTCAAAATACACCTATTCTTCTGAATATTCAGGATCACTTTTTGGAGAAACTTACGGTAAAGGATTGAATCAGGTTTTTCAGTTAATGTCTGTTGTAAAAGACTCACCTGAAAATAGCAATATGATTCAAGCTTGTAGAATCATGAAAGTTTTCATGTTTCAAAAGTTGACCGATACTTATGGTGAAATTCCTTATTTCGAAGCAGGAAAAGGATATAACGGAAATGTTTTTGCCCCAAAATATGACACACAAGAAGCTATCTATAATGACCTTTTAAAAGAATTAGACGAAGCTGGTGATGCATTAGATGCTAATAAATCATTTGTTGGTAACGCCGATTTATATTACCAGGGTAATGTTGCCAAATGGAAAAAATTGGCAAATTCATTAATGTTGAGAGTAGCAATGCGTTTGTCTAAAGTAAATCCTGCAAAAGCGCAACAATATGTTGAGAAAGCAGTAGCTAATGGTGTTTTTACTTCTAATGATGACAGCCTTGTTTTAAAACATGATGCAGGTCCGGCTGGAGTCAAAACAAATCCAATCACTTCATCTTGGGTTAGAAATGATCTGAACGGAGGAGATGCCAATATAAAATACAGTAAAACGTTTATCGATATGTTGAAAAACAATAACGATCCTCGTTTAAGAATTTATGCCAAATTGGAAGCTACAGGAGACAACAATCCTGCAAACCAACAAGGACTTGCAAATGATGCGAAAGAATTTCCGGGTGGAGACAAAAAATTATTCTCTGATCCTAACACTTCTACAGTATTGCGTCTAGATGCACCAACTTTGATTATGTCTTATGCTGAGGTACAATTTATATTGGCAGAAGCGGCAGTAAAAGGCTGGAATGTTGGCGGAACAGCACAAAAATACTACGAAGACGGAGTAAGAGCTGCAATGGAAGTTCTGGTTATTTTTGGTGACAAAGTACCGGCAGTTTCACTTGCTGAATACAATACTTACATTACAGCTCATCCTTTTAAAGCTGCTGGAACTGAGGCTGAAAAAATCGAACAAATTATAACCCAAAAATGGATTGTATTGTTGTTCAACGGTTTTGAAGCATTCTCAGAATACAGAAGAACAGGATATCCGGTTTTAGTTCCTGTTAATGATCCTACGGGAGAAACAAAAGGAACAGTACCAAGAAGATTAATTTATGATCAGTCAGAATTGATAACAAATGAGGCTAATTATAAAGCAGCGATAGCTCGCCAGGGGTTGGATTTAATGACAACCAGAATTTGGTGGGATAAATAGTTTTAAAATTTTGGTTAGTTAGTTGAATTAAGCCGGGCAAGAATACCTGTACCGCCCGGCTTATTTTTTAATTTCTATTTTGATTTTCATTAAATTAGAGGAGTTTATGAACAATTCGTTCAATAGTTTTAAAACCTTTTTTTTCGCAAAGACAGAGTCGCTTCTGCTGAAAAAGATGGGATTATCATCAAAAGAACATAAAATTAGTGATTAGCTTTTCGATTTTTTAAAACAATCTAAAATCAATCCCGAAGCTTCGGGACTAAAATAAGAATTAAAGCTTG
Organism: Flavobacterium sp. SLB02; assembly: GCF_009664855.1. Classification (GTDB taxonomy): domain Bacteria; phylum Bacteroidota; class Bacteroidia; order Flavobacteriales; family Flavobacteriaceae; genus Flavobacterium. The sequence continues at coordinate 996,433 of NZ_CP045928.1, read as the reverse complement.
GCAGCTGTAAAAAAGGAAATGATTTCTGGATATTTTGTTAGTTACCTTTTATTCTGATATAAAACCTACTGAGAAGGAATAATTGAAAAATCAATTATCCTTCTCAAACTGCCAACAATTGAATTGCAATGCATATATAATTTATTACTCATTAAGAATGGAATGTAAAAAAAGCTTTTACTGGTTTGTAGGAATTTGTCTCATCAATTTTTCATTGGCTGCAAATGCTCAAAACATTGATATAAAAACGGCCTGGCAATACCGGGAAGTAAAAACAGAAAAATGGAATCCTGCAACAGTTCCCGGAGAAATCCATACCGATTTACTCAATAATAAAGTAATTCCAGATCCATTTTACAGAGACAATGAGAAAAAAATAGAATGGATCGAAAAGAAAGATTGGGAATATAAAACTACTTTTAAAGTAAGTCCGGAAACTTTAAAAAAGAAAAACACAGAACTGGTTTTTGACGGATTAGACACTTATGCTACTGTTTACCTGAACAATGAATTGGTTTTAAAAGCCGATAATATGTTCCTTCAATGGCGTGTAAATGTAAAAAAGATATTGAAATCAGGAAATAATGATTTGGTAGTTGTGTTTAAATCGGCACAAAATGTAGTTGATTCACTTGCCAAAAAAGACTTGCCATTTGTAATTCCGGATAACCCACGTGCTTATGTGCGTAAAGCGCAATATCATTTTGGATGGGATTGGGGACCAAAATTCACTACTTGCGGAATTTGGAAAACACCACGATTAGAAGCTTACGATCAAAAAACTCAGGAGAAGCCTTATGTTTTAGATCGCAAAATCGAATTGGTACAAGAGCCGGATAATGTTGGTAAAACATTCTATTTTAAAATAGATGGAAAGCCGGTTTATATGAAAGGCGCCAATTATATTCCATCAGATGCATTTCTTTCGAGAGTAACCAAAAAAGAATACGAAAAAGTAATTGGTATGGCCAAAGATGCCAATATGAATATGCTTCGTGTTTGGGGGGGAGGAGTTTATGAAGATGATTACTTCTACGATTTATGCGATAAAAACGGAATCTATGTTTGGCAGGATTTCATGTTTGCCGGAACAATGGTACCGGGAGATGATGCTTTTTTTGCCAATGTAAAAAAAGAAGTTCAATATCAGGTAAAACGCTTACGCCATCATAAAAGCATTGTTTTATGGTGTGGAAACAATGAAATAGACGAAGCCTTTAAAGATTGGGGATGGCAAAAAAGTATGAAAATGCCAAAACAAGATTCTATTCGTTTATGGAAAGATTACGTTCGTTTGTTTCAGGACAGTATACCAAAATGGGTAAAAGAAGTCGATAACAAACGACCATATATTAGTTCATCACCGTCATTTCATTGGTCGAAAGAAAAAAGCCTTACCGAAGGAGATAGCCATTATTGGGGAACCTGGTGGGGATTAGAAGACGTGGAAGCCATACAAAATAAAACAGGACGTTTTGTGAGCGAATACGGAATGCAAGCGATGCCAAATTATTCGTCCGTTGAAAAATTCAGTTTGCCAGAAGACCGCTATTTATATTCCGATATTTTGCAGGCACATCAAAAAGCCGGAAAAGGGTTCCTGAAATTAGATTCTTATTTGAACAGATATTTCATTGATTCGACCAAAATAAAAAAAATGAATGTTGAGGACTACACCTACCTCACACAATGTTTACAATATTATTCCCTTAAAAATATTATCGGAATTCATCGTTCAAAAGCGCCTTATAATATGGGAACTTTAGTTTGGCAGCTTAACGATTGCTGGCCAGTTGCAAGTTGGAGCGTAACGGACTATTATGATCGGCAGCCAAAAGCCGCCTGGTATGCCATGAAAGAAGCGTATAGAGATGATAAAACACCAGAAATTGATTTAACACGTCCGATAAGTTTAAAACTCGAAGACCCAAAAATCACCTGGGTGTTAAAAGGAAATAAACTGACTCTGAAAGCCTTAAAAGAGGCTAAATATGTAAATGTTTCTATAAAAGGATATACCGGAAAATGGAGTGATAATTATTTCAGTTTAAAGACAGGCGAAGAAAAAACAATCTCTTTTGAATGTGAAATTGTAAAACCAGAGGTGAGAGTTTATTCTCTATATGACGTTCTTAGAAGGTACAATTAAAGGTTCAAAGTGACAAAGGAAGAGAGGTTTTCTGTAGAGGCGCACAGCAGTGCGTCTTTAGGTTCAAAGATTAAAAAAATCGGACTAAACCTCTTTAACCATTGTCATCGGTGGCCCATCATTCAAACAAGTAAAAATAAAAAACAATAATATGATTACAAAATACAAACACATTGTTTTCGCTATAATTATGCTAATTAATTTACCTGCAATTTCGCAGGAAAAGAAAGCAAAGCAAGCTAGTTTAGATTATACCCAATATGTAAATCCCTTTATAGGATCTGCAGGACATGGACATGTATTTGTGGGTGCGAATGTTCCTTTTGGAGCCGTACAATTAGGACCCGTAAATGTTTTTGAAGGTTGGGATTGGTGCAGCGGATACAACTACGCCAGTAATACCATTTTAGGATTTACACACACGCATTTAAGCGGAACCGGAATTGGCGATTTAAATGATATTCTGTTGCTTCCTGTTTCAGGAAAAGTGCCACTTACCAAAGGAACAAAAGAAGATATGGCAACTGGTTACGGTTCTTATTTCTCTCATAAAAATGAAGTAAGTAAAGCTGGATATTACAGTGTTTTATTAGATAAATATAAAATCAAAGCAGAGCTAACGGCTAGTGAAAGAGTAGGATTTCATAAATATACTTTTAATGCTACTACTGATAATCACGTTTTATTAGATTTAGCCGATGGTATCGGATGGGACAAACCGGTAAAAACATTCATTAAAAAAATAAACGAAACGACCCTTATAGGATATAGATATTCTGCGGGTTGGGCTGCCGATCAGCGTATTTTCTTTACAATGGAATTTTCTGAGCCAATTTCAAATATGGCTTTGTATGACAATACAACGGCTGTTTTAGGAAACGAAGGTGAAGGGTTAAAAATGAAAGCAGTTTTGGATTTCGCAACTTTAAAAAATAAACAAGTTTTAGTAAAAGTCGGAATTTCTCCGGTAAGTTCAGAGAACGCTTCTGCAAATATCAAAGCAGAGATTCCGGGTTGGGATTTTAATGCTGTAGCAAAAGCGGCGACTTCAAAATGGAACAAGGAACTAAATAAAATTCAGATCAAAGCAGACGATAAAATCATGAAAGTTTTTTACACTGCAATGTATCATACCATGTTCGCACCTTCAATTTTCAATGACGTAAAGGGAGATTACAGAGGAACAGATAAAAAAGTATACGAAAAAGCAAATTTCACAAACTACACCACTTTTTCACTTTGGGATACCTACAGAGCTTTACATCCTTTATATACGATTACACAACCGGATAAAATCAATGATATTGTAAAATCATTTTTAGCAATCTACGAGCAACAAGGCAGATTACCGGTTTGGCATTTAATGGGTAATGAAACTAATACCATGAATGGAAATCACTCGATTGCTGTTATTGTAGATGCTTATATGAAAGGGTACAGAGATTATGATACAGCATTGGCATACGAAGCGATCAAAAAAACGGCTATGCAAACCCGTGACGGAATGGATTACGTTCAAAAATTAGAATATATTCCTGCTGATAAAATATTAGAATCTGTCGGGAATGCTTTAGAATATGCGATCGACGATTATTGTGTGGCACAAATGGCAAAATCTTTAGGTAAAGCAGAGGATTATACTTATTTCACCAAAAGAGCCAATTTGTATAAGCTTTATTTCGATAAAGAAACTACTTTCATGAGAGGGAAATTGACGGATGGAAATTGGAGAACACCATTCAATCCGCTTTCATCAGCGCATCGTAAAGACGATTATGTAGAAGGAAATGCGTGGCAATACACTTGGTTAGTTCCTCAGGATCCTTATGGTTTAATTGAATTATTTGGAAGTGAAGATAAATTTTTAGCCAAATTAGATTCACTTTTCCTAATAACAGACAAAGTAGAAGGAGAAGAAATTTCACCCGATATTAGCGGATTAATTGGCCAATATGCACAAGGAAATGAGCCAAATCACCATATTCCGTATTTGTACGCTTACGCAGGACAACCTTGGAAAACCGCAAAACTAATCCGTGAAATTGACGATAAATTCTACTCAACAAAACCAGACGGATTATGCGGAAATGAAGATTTAGGACAAATGTCAGCTTGGTATGTTTTCTCTTCAATGGGATTCTATTCGGTTAATCCGGCAAACGGAATTTATGTTTTAGGAAGTCCATTAGTAAATACAGCGACAATTCATCATAAGGAAGGAATTTCATTTACATTGAATGCTGTAAATAATAGCAAAACAAACATCTATATTCAAAAAGCAGAGTACAACGGAAAACCCTATACAAAATCATACATCACACATGATATGATTGTAAAAGGAGGGGAGTTGAAATTGTTTATGGGAAGCAAGCCGTCGACAACTTTTGGAGTGAAAAAAGTAGATAGACCGCTTTAGGAGTTTTCAGTCACAGTTTACAATTTACAGATCACATTTCAAAAAAAAACAATTCACAGAACATGAAAATAAAAAGTTTAATTTTTTTAGGGGTATTACAATGTTGCGTTTTTGTAAATGCACAAGTTAAAGCTTTAGATCCTGTAGAATATGTAAATCCATTAATGGGAACACAATCTTTGCATAGTCTTTCTAACGGGAATACCTATCCTGCCATTTGCAGACCTTGGGGAATGAATTTCTGGACGCCACAAACCGGAAAAATGGGTGATGGATGGGCATATATTTATACCGCAGATAAAATTAGAGGGTTTAAACAAACGCATCAGCCTTCACCTTGGATGAACGACTACGGACAGTTTTCGATCATGCCGGTAACGGGAAAATTAGCTTTTGCAGAAGTCGAAAGAGGAAGCTGGTTCAGTCATAAAGCGGAGGTTTCAAAACCGTATTATTATAGCGTATATCTTGCTGATTATGATGTGACAACCGAAATTACAGCGACAGAAAGAGCAGCACATTTTCAGATTACATTTCCGGAAAACGAACAATCTTCAATTGTAATTGATGCATTTGACAAAGGATCTTATATCAAAATAATTCAGTCAGAAAATAAAATTATAGGTTATACAACTCGTAATAGCGGAGGAGTTCCGGAGAATTTCAAGAACTATTTTGTATTGCAATTCGATAAGCCATTTGCCACTAATTATACGTGGAATGATACGATTTTAGAAAAAGGCAAATTAGAATCTAATGCCAATCACGTAGGAGCAGTTGTTGGGTTTCAAACCAAAAAAGGAGAAATCGTAAATGTAAAAGTCGCTTCATCATTTATAAGTACGGAACAAGCCGAATTGAATTTGAAGAGCGAATTAGGAACAGCATCATTTAATGAAACTGTAGCGCAATCTAAACAAGAATGGAATAAAGTTCTGGGAAGATTAACTGCCGAAGGTGGAAGTGATGAACAATTAAAAACATTTTATTCTTGTTTGTACAGAACAGTTTGTTTTCCGCAGAAACAATATGAAATAAACGCAAAAGGCGAAACAGTGCATTATAGCCCTTATAATGGTCAAGTTTTACCAGGTTATATGTTTGCAGGAACAGGCTTTTGGGACACTTTTAGAGCTTTATATCCTTTGCTAAATTTAGTTTATCCTTCAATCAATAAAGAAATGCAGGAAGGACTAATCAATGATTACAAAGAGGGTGGTTTCTTGCCGGAATGGTCAAGTCCGGGTTTTAGAAATGTAATGGTTGGGAATAACTCAGCATCTGTGGTTTCTGATGCTTATATGAAGGGATTACGGGGTTACGACATTGATAAATTATACGAGGCTTTATTGCATGGAGCCAATAATGCAGGCCCACTAGAAGCAGTTGGAAGAAAAGGAGTAGAATATTACAATACTTTAGGTTATGTCCCGTATGATGTAAATATCAATGAAAATGCAGCCAGAACATTAGAATATGCTTATGATGATTTTGCAATTTGGAAATTAGCGAAAGCTTTAAACCGTCCGAAAAAAGAAATCAATTTATTGGAAAAACGAATGATGAATTATAAAAAGCTTTATAATCCTGAAATTGGTTTGATGAGCGGTAGAAATAAAGATGGAAGTTTTCCCAAGAATTTTAATCCGTTTAAATGGGGAGATGCTTTTACCGAAGGAAATGCATGGCATTACAGCTGGAGCGTTTTTCACGACATAAATGGTTTGATTGATCTAATGGGCGGAGAGAAAAATTTTACAGCCAAACTAGACGCTGTTTTTTCAACACCTCCGGTTTTTGACGATAGTTATTATGGAGCTGTTATTCATGAAATCCGTGAAATGCAAATCATGAATATGGGACAATATGCTCACGGAAACCAACCAATTCAGCACATGATTTATTTGTACAATTATGCAGGCGAACCCTGGAAAACACAATATTGGTCAAGAGAAGTAATGAACCGTTTGTACAAACCAATTCCTGATGGATATTGCGGAGACGAGGATAACGGACAAACTTCGGCCTGGTATATTTTCTCAGCAATGGGATTCTATCCAGTTTGCCCGGGAACAGAAGAATATGTTCTTGGAGCACCATTATTTAAGAAACTTACCTTACAGTTAGAAAACGGAAAAGAGCTTGTTATAAATGCACCAGAGAATTCTGAAATCAACAGATATGTTAAGGATTTAAAATGGAATAATGAAACTCACACTAAAAATTATATCAATCATTTTGATGTATTAAAAGGTGGCGAATTAAATTTTGACATGACAAGTTCGCCTAATTTACAAAGAGGAACTTCGCCAAGTGCCTATCCATATTCTTATTCAACTTCAAAATAATACTATGCAATCATCACGTAGAAAATTTATAAAAAATACAGGAATCTTTTCAGCAGGATTATTGGCACTTCAAACCGATGTTTTTGGAATGCAATCGGATGCTTTCAATTTTGCCTTAAAAGATTTTATTACCAAAAGACCGCCATTAGCCGAAAGAAAATTTACAAGTAAAGCTGTTGAAGCTGCAATTGTTAGAATCAAAAAACAAATCGCAAATCCGGAATTGGCATGGTTATTCGAAAACTGTTTTCCTAATACATTAGATACAACGGTAGATTTTGAAATCATCGACGGGAAACCGGACACTTATGTCATTACAGGAGATATCGATGCGATGTGGTTGCGTGATAGTACAGCACAAATTTGGCCTTATATTCCGTTTGTAAAAGAAGATAAAAAACTGGCCGAATTGGTAAAAGGAGTAATCAATCGTCAGACAAAATGTATTTTGCTTGACCCTTATGCGAATGCTTTTTATAAAGATTTCAATCAGGTAAGCGAATGGAAAAATGATATGACCAAAATGCAGCCTGGTATTCATGAGCGCAAATGGGAGATAGACAGTTTGTGTTATCCAATACGATTGGCGCACGGCTATTGGAAGGAAACAGGAGATATCAGTTTGTTCGACAGCAAATGGAAAGAAGCCATGCTTTTGGTTTTACAAACCTTCAAAGAACAACAGCGTTGGACCGATAAAGGACCGTATAATTTTCAGAGAGTAACAGCTTGGGCTACAGATGGCGTACCGCTAAGCGGTTACGGATATCCGGTAAAACCATGCGGACTAATTGTGTCGACTTTCAGACCAAGTGACGATAGTACTTTGTTTGGATACTTGATTCCTAGTAATATGTTTGCTATTGAGGTGTTAGGATATCTTCAGGAAATTTTCTCTTTATCAGCATTAAAAGACGATAATTTAGTTGCTAAAGCAAAAGAATTACAAGGTCAGGTTCAGAAAGGATTAGAAGAAAACGGAATCATTGATCATCCGAAATTTGGAAAAATAATTGCTTTTGAAGTAAACGGATACGGAAGTTTCCACATGATGGATGATGCCAATGTTCCTTCCTTATTATCATTACCATACTTAGGCGCGATTGAACCGGATAGTCCACTTTATCTGAATACAAGAAAAGTTGTGCTTTCAGAGAATAATCCGTTTTTCTATAAAGGAAAAGCAGGCGAAGGAGTTGGAGGCCCACATACAGGAGCAGATACAATCTGGCCAATGAGTATTGTATTGAGAGCTATTACCAGTGTTGATGAAAATGAAATAAAACATTGTATTGGTAATTTGATCAAAACAAATGCCGATACTGGATTTATGCACGAATCGTTTCATAAAGATGATGTGAATAAGTTCACCAGAAAATGGTTTGCATGGGCAAATACCTTATTTGGAGAAATGATTGTTCACACCAGCGTTCATTATCCTCAAATTTTAAAAGACAAAAACATTTAAACTAAAAAATATCAAATCATTAAGAGATTAATAAAAATTAAGTTTTTTTTAATGAAGAAAATATTAACCATTAAGAGATTAAGGTTATTAAGTATTGTGGCTTAATTTTTCTTAATTTCTTAATGGTGAAAAAAACTAAATTTTTCTTAGCTTTTATAATGGTTCAATTCCAAAAATAATAAGAATGAATAAAGAATATGCCGTTGGATTAGACATTGGAGGCACGCATATCACCGCAGCGATTATTGATATAACAGATATGAAAGTGATTGATTTCTCCTTGCATAAAGAGTCATTTGATTCTAATTTGCCGGTGGAAGAAGTGATGACTATTTGGGAAAAAGCAATCAGGATTTCTATCGAAAATTCTAAAGTAGTCAACACAACAGGACTGGCAGTTTGTATGCCGGGTCCGTTTGATTATACCAAGGGAGTTTGCTGGATAAAAGGACAATCAAAATACGAGCATTTTTACGGATTAAATGTTCGGGATTTGTTTCAGGACAAACTGAATCTGTCAAATGATTTTCCGATTCTTTTCGAAAATGATGCGGTTTGTTTTGGCAAAGGCGAAGTTTTTAAAGACGCTAAAAACCTTTCTAAAAAAGTAATGGCGATCACATTAGGTACAGGACTTGGCGCTTGTTTTATAGACAAAGGAGAATCAATTAGTACTGGAAATTTAGTGCCAAAAGATGGCGAAATATACAACCTTCCATACAAAGAAGGAATTGCTGAAGATTACGTTTCGGCACGCGGACTTATAGGTGGTTATTTTGCTTTAAGCGGAAAAAAACTCAACAATGGTTTAGAGCTTTTTAATCTGGCTAAGACAGGAGATGAAATGGCAATAAAAGTATTCGGAAAAATGGGAGAGGATTTAGCCGCAATTGTTATTCCGTGGTTAGAGAATTTCTCTGCCGATAGTTTTATTATTGGAGGAAAAATTGCAAATGCCAGTGAGTTTTTCTTACCGGTTTTCATCAAAAAAATAAAAGAAACAGGAAGCAATGTAACCGTTTCTGTTTCGACAGATAATGAAATCGCAGCTTTATTGGGCGCTACAAGTTTGCTTTATACAGCGTAGATTTTTTTTAACCATATAAGTAATATAAGTTCATGTAAAAAGGATTTTGACAGCTTGGCTTTAATGTTCTTATATTACTTATATGGTTTAATTTTTTTAGCTTTATATGGTTTCAAAATTTATTCAATATGACAAATTCAAATCGTAGAAATTTTATAAAAACGGCAGCAATTGCTTCAGTCGCTGTGGCATTGCAATCTTTTAATTCAGATTCGAAAGAAGAAGAAAAAGTCTTGGTATCTAAGAAAGGAAAAAAGCCAATCGTACTTTCGACATGGCGATTTGGGATTCCCGCAAATGAAGCTGCCTGGGAAGTTTTAAAAAAGAATGGAACTGCTTTAGATGCTGTCGAAGCAGGAGTTAAAATTCCCGAAGGCGATCCAAAAGAAAGAAGTGTAGGTTATGGCGGACGCCCTGATCGAGATGGTCGTGTAACGTTGGACGCTTGTATTATGGATGAAAATGCCAATATTGGTTCAGTAGCCTGTTTAGAATATATAAAACATCCCATATCAGTTGCAAGAGCAGTAATGGAAAAAACGTCTCACGTAATGTTGGTTGGCGATGGAGCATTACAATTTGCCTTAACACAAGGTTTTAAAAAGGAAAATCTGTTAACAGAAGAATCCGAAAAAGAATGGAAAGAATGGCTGAAAGACAATAAATACAAACCAATCGCCAATATCGAAAATCACGATACAATTGGAATGATTGCTCTGGACTTCAACGGAAATCTTTCAGGCGCATGTACCACAAGCGGAATGGCTTTTAAAATGCACGGTCGGGTAGGAGATTCTCCAATTATTGGAGCAGGTTTATATGTTGATAATGAAATTGGCGCGGCAACAGCAACAGGTCATGGTGAAGAAGTAATCAGAATTTCGGGTTGTCATTTGGTTGTCGAATTAATGCGACAAGGAAAATCACCTCAACAAGCCTGTGAAGAAGCTGTAGCAAGAATCGTAAAATTGTCGAAGAATAGAAACAAAGATTTAAAAGATATTCAGGTAGGTTTTATAGCCTTGAACAAATCAGGAGAATATGGTTCTTATTGCGTTCAGGGTGGTTTTAATTATGCGGTATATGATGATACAGGAAATAAATTAATCGATGCCAATTATTTCCTGAAATAAGATTTTTTTAGTTAACTCTATCGAGGGTTAATTGTTTTTTAATGCGTAATAGTCTTTAGGCTTTGCGCATTTTTTCGTTTAAAAGCTGACAGTATTTCGGTAATGTATCAGATGCGTTGGTGGTTAATTGTTCCCATCTAATATTTACAGATAATCAGAAATTTATAATGCCTTAAGTCAAAAAAATGGAGTCAAATCAAACTACATTAGTGCAATATAAGAAAAGCTCAAAACACCTCCTGATGAGAGAACAATAAGGGTGCTGCTTTGTGTATCAAAAAGAAATAGAAAAGTAGAATATGCGATGCGTGGACTAGATAAACCTTTGGGAGTTGCCACATATCAATTAGAGTAATTGGTGAAAGAAAATATCGATAAATTAAGCGTAAATGCTAACGAAGAACAGTAAGATTTTAAAAGTGCTAATACAAATAACATTAGTACAATAAAAAAAAACTTAAATTTTATGAATCTCCTAAGTCATTTGATTTTGGAGGTTTTGTTTAATGAGACTACATGGTCTTTCTAGATAGCTGCACATTCGAACCTAACCTTTTAGTATCTGATTTTCAATATATTTTTTCACAAACTTCCTGTGCCATGATTCTGCCAGAAAACTCACAGTGGTGAAATATCTTTTAAAAACTTCCTTACCTTTTATGGCAAAAAGGTATCCCCTACACTTTATCTTTATGTATTTTTTAAGAGACCAACACTCTTTTAAAATTGTTGTTGGTCGAAATTATATAAATTCAAATGATAAATTAGATTAATATTGTTGTGTTCCTATTTAATAATAAGTTATTAATCACAGCACGATGAAAAATGCTTTTCTATTATTATGTGTTTTTTGCATGATAGCAACTGTTAGCGGTCAGAAAAAAGTAAAACCTCCAGAACCATTTGGCCCTTTGCCAACCCAGAAACAAGTTGACTGGCAGGAGATGGAGTTTTATGCTTTTGTTCATTTTTCCTTAAATACATTCACTAATAAAGAATGGGGTTATGGTGATGAATCTCCGGAGCTCTTTAATCCTACCAATCTTGATGTTCGCCAATGGGCAAGAGTGGTTAAAGAAGCCGGTATGAAGGGAATCATTTTAGTGGCCAAACACCATGATGGATTTTGTTTGTGGCCCTCTGCTTATACGCAACGATCTGTAAAGAATTCTCCATGGAAAAATGGTAAAGGAGATCTTGTAAAAGAATTAGCGGCAGCATGTAAAGAATATGGTTTAAAACTAGGATTGTACCTTTCGCCCTGGGATAGAAATCGCGCAGATTATGGCAAACCTGAATATGTTACCTATTTTAGAAATCAGCTAAAAGAGTTACTGAGCAATTATGGAGATGTTTTTGAAATGTGGTTTGATGGTGCTAACGGAGGTGACGGATACTATGGAGGGGCAAACGAAACCCGGAAAATAAACACATTAGAATATTATAAATGGGATGAGACCTATAAATTAATATATAAAATAGCTCCTAATACACTGGTTTGGGGAGTAGGGACTTCAGAGGCAAGATGGATTGGAAATGAAGAAGGTCGCGCCGGAAAAACAAATTGGAGTCTTCTTCGCCAGAGAGATGAGCTGGCCGGAAAAGTACATTATTCAGAGTTTATGTCCGGTCATGAAGATGGTGAGAAATGGGTTCCCGGTGAAGCAGATGTTTCCATAAGACCGGGCTGGTTTTATCACGCCATCGAAGATGATAAAGTACGATCTCTAGATGAAATGGTCGATATTTATTATGAATCAATCGGGCGAAATGCTACTTTATTGCTGAATTTACCTGTAGATAAAAGAGGATTAGTACATGAAAATGATCAAGCCAGATTAAAAGAACTTGTATCAACAATCAAAGAAGATTTTAAAACCGATGTATTAACCGCAACAAAAATCTCCGCTGATAACGTTAGAGGTAACAACGCAGCATTTGCAGCAAAAAAAGTTTCTGACCGAAATAAAAACACGTATTGGGCAACAGATGATAATATAAAATCAGCTTCTATAGTTTTTGAATTTAATAAACCAACTCCCATTAATCGCATTTTGCTTCAGGAATATATAAAGTTAGGACAACGCGTTAAAGCATTTAATATAGAGGCTAAAGTTGATGAAAAGTGGATTTCCCTTGCCCACGAAACCACTATTGGTTACAAAAGAATTTTAAGAATTGACAGAGTTACAGCATCTGCATTAAAAATAAATATTGCCGATTCGAAAGCGAGCATTCTTATTTCAAATATTGAGGCCTATAATGCTCCAACTTTTGTGCGTATGCCAAAAATTCTAAGAGATAAAAACGGAAATGTTACAATAAAATCTCAAGGAGAAAATGCTATTTATTATACCATTGACGGAAGCAATCCAACCCAAAAAAGTATCTTATATAAAGGAGTGTTTCAATACAAGAAAGCGTTTGAGATTAAAGCGTTTGCTATTGATGCAGTCGAAAATATTAGCAGTGCTGTGACAACTGCAAAATACGGAGCGTCTAAAGAAAACTGGAAAATACTTACTGCTTCCAGCGGCGATTTGAACTCAGTAAACCGAATTATCGATGGAAATCCAAATACAGACTGGAGTTTTGGTGATAATTTGAATAAACTTCCGCAGGAAATAACAATCGACATGGGAAGTATTTTGGATATAAATGGATTTACTTATATACCACAGCAAGTGGGAAATAATCTCAATTTAATATCCAATTATGAGTTCTACAGCAGTCTGGATAATGTAGAATGGATACTGCAATCGCAAGGTGAATTTTCGAATATAAAAAGCAATCCAATCGAGCAGGTGAAGACCTTCAAAAAAGATAAAGCAAGGTATATTCGTTTTGTTGCTAGGTCGGCCGTTGGAAAAGGAGCTACAGTTTCGATTGCAGAAATAAATATTATTGAAACACTATAAACAGTTTTTAATTTGTGATCTTTTTTCTTGAAGTTTATAATTATGTTTTCTAGCGAAGCTTACAGGTTATTAGTCGAATTTTTGATTATTTACATTGTCTAATATTTAATTTTATATCAAATAATCACAACAATAGACAAATGATTAAAGAAAGTATAAATTTTAAGGAAGCTGGAAAGTTCGAAGAAACCCGTTTTGAGAAGATTCATAATGTAATTTTCGATTCGTCTAAGGAAGCTTCGATATTAGTAGCTCAGGAAATAGCCAATATAATTCAGAGAAAAGAAGAGTTAAACGAACCTTGTGTTTTAGGTTTGGCAACAGGATCTTCACCTGTAAAAGTTTATGAAGAACTGGTTCGATTGCATAAAGAAGAAGGTTTAAGTTTTGCCAATGTGGTAACCTTCAATCTAGATGAATATTATCCAATGGATAAGAACAATATTCAGAGTTACTATCATTTTATGCATGAACATCTTTTTAATCATGTCAATATTCATCCACAAAATATAAATATTCCTGACGGAAGAATAAGCATAGAAGATTTACAGCAATATTGTATCGATTACGAAATGAAGATTAAGGCCTATGGCGGACTGGATTTTCAACTTTTAGGAATTGGGAGAACTGGACATATCGGTTTTAATGAACCGGGATCTCATGTAAATTCAGCAACAAGAAGCATTACGCTGGATCATTTAACCCGTATCGATGCAGCATCTTCTTTTCTGGGAATTGATAATGTGCCTAGAAAAGCAATTACAATGGGAATCGGTACAGTAAGAAATGCCAGGAGGATTGTACTTCTGGGATGGGGAATCAGCAAAGCTGAAATTATCAAGAGCACAATTGAAGGCGAAATTTCCTCACAAGTTCCGGCAACATATCTACAACAGCATAACAACACGACATTTGTCTTAGATACAGAAGCATCATCAGAATTAACAAGAGTGAAAACTCCCTGGCTGGTTAAGTCTGTAATCTGGACAGAAGAATTAAAACTCAAAGCAATTGCAGGATTAAGTGAATTGACCAAAAAGCCTTTCCTTAAACTTACAGATAAAGACTATAACGATAACGGGATGTCTAGTCTCTTGACAGAGGAAGGAACTGCTTATGATTTAAACATAAAAATGTTTAATAAAATGCAGCAAACAATAACAGGCTGGCCGGGGGGAAAACCAAATGCAGATGATACCTACAGACCCGAACGCGCTACTCCGGAGAGAAAGAGAATTATCATTTTTAGTCCACATCCTGATGATGATGTGATCTCAATGGGAGGAACTTTTGACCGATTGGTAGAGCAGGGACATGATGTGCATATTGCGTATCAAACCTCAGGAAATATTGCAGTTTCAAACGAAGAAGCTTTAAAATTTGCTGAAATTTCAATGGCATTGAATAAAGATTCTGATGCAGCGGAAAATATCATTAAATTTTTAAAAAATAAAAAAACAAATGATATTGATTCATTAGAGGTTAGAAAATTAAAAGGATTCATTAGAAGAAGTGAATCTCTTGCTGCAACCCGATATTTGGGACTGCCGGACTCGAATGTTAACTTTTTAGATTTACCATTTTATGAAACCGGAACAGTTAAGAAAAATAACCTTGGAGAGGCTGATATAGAAATTATGTGTGATATTATCGAAAGGATAAAACCACATCAAATATACGCCGCAGGAGATTTAGCAGATCCGCACGGAACACATAAAGTTTGTCTGGATAGCTTGTTTGAGGCCTTAAAAAGAGTAAAACACCATAGTTATATGAAAAACTGTTGGGTTTGGTTGTATAGAGGAGCCTGGCATGAGTGGGAATCGTACCAAATCGAAATGGCAGTTCCAATGAGCCCTGATCAGGTTCTTAAAAAACGTCATGCCATCTTCTATCACCAGTCTCAAAAAGATGGAGTAATGTTTCAGGGAGATGACAGTCGTGAGTTTTGGGTAAGAGTAGAAGACAGAAACAGATTAACAGCAGAAAAATATCACGCTTTAGGTTTAGCAGACTATTCGGCTATTGAAGCTTTTAGGCGATATTATTTTTAGATGATTAGTCTCTAAAATGTATAATAAACTATTTCATGTGGTTTATTTGGTTAGTTGCCAATTTGAAAATGCAGCCCTGGTAAGGCTGCATTTTTTTTTGTGATATTTTCGTTTAACTGCAAAGATTTTTAACTGCAAGGAGCGCTAAGATTTCGCAAAGAGTGCAAAGTTTTCTCATTTTTTGTCACCCCGACAAAGTCCAAGGGCGCAAAGTAGCTCCACAAATAAATCAAAAAAACCTTTATAAAAGTTTTAAAACTTTTATAAAGGTTTTGTAATAATAAAGTCCTCGACTTTGCTCAGAGTGACAACTAAATAGAAGAATTTAGAATCCTTTGTTTTACATGGTCAATATAAGATCTTCCAATAACATATCTTAAACCTTCAATTTCGATACTATTTCCTTCAACAGCATCAATTTTATCAATAGCTATAGTGTAAGAGCGGTGTATTCTTAAAAAATTTCTTTCGGGCAGTAAATCTGTAAAGTCAGATAGCGTGCTGTGTATGATGTATTTACCTGTTAGGGTGTTTATTTTTAAATAATCTTTAAGACTTTCGATAACCAAAATTTCATTAAATAAAATCTTCTTCATTCTTTTTTTATCAATTTTGACAAAAATAAAAGGACTCTCAGCACTGTTCTCCTGAGGAGCACTGTTTTTAGTTTCAAGTCTTTTGCTAATCTTATTGAGCGTTTTCATAAGCCTTGGGAATTCGATAGGCTTTACCAGATAGTCTAATACATCTAACTCATAAGTCTCAATGGCAAATTGGCTGTAGGCACTTGTAATAATAAGGATTGGTGGATTTTCAAGACTTTTTATAAAATTTATGCCATCAAGAACTGGCATATTGATGTCAAGAAAAATCACATCAACTTTATTATTCTTCAAAAAGTTTAAACCTTCTATTGGATTACTAAAAGTATCTATTACCTCAAAGTTTTCAACTGGCTCCAAATAATTTTTAATAACATTAATCGCCAATGGCTCATCATCTATAATCAAACATTGTATCTTCATTTCTATAATCTTAGTTATTTGAGCGAAATAATTTAGCAGGTAAATGTATATACGAAGAAAAGAGGTGTTCAGGTAACTTTAATGACCAACTTTACAACAAAAATATTCTTTTTATTCTTAAATGAAAGCTTATAGTCACTTTTATTATAACCTAACTCTAACCTTTTCTTAACGTTTTCGATCCCTATACCACTCGACTTGTTAAAATTGTCCTTGTGGTGCGTAATTTCTGCCATAGGGTTTGAAATGGTGAAATGAAGATAGTCACCTTTGATCTTAAAGTTGATATCTATTGTAACAGGTCCTGTATTTTTGTTTACGCCATGTTTAAAGGCATTCTCAATAAAGGTCAATAATATTATAGGAGAAATTTCCTTCTCGTGAATGTCGCCGGAGATAGACATATTTACAACCAATCTGTCATCGTTTCTAATGCGCTCCAGATCCAGATAGTTTTGAATACAAAGAATCTCATTCTCTAAAGTCTGCCTTTTGCTTTTTGTGTCGTACAACATATAGCGCATTAGTTCAGATAATTTAAGAACAATTTTCGGGGTTTTATTTGATTTTTCGACTGATAATGAATAAATGTTGTTAAGGGTATTAAAGAAAAAATGAGGAGAAATTTGTGATTTGAGAAAAAGCAATTCTGTTTCTAATTGCGATTTTTCAAGATCAGTTACCCTTTTTTGTTCTTTCAAAAAGTCTAAAGTAATCTTGATTGCCGTTACAAAAGTGATTACATAGAGTTCCCCCATCATCATATCAATAGTATAATTGAGCGTTAATTTATCTATAGTTTCAGGGCCTTCCGGCCAAACATTATGCGTGATTAATAAATAAGTAAGGTTAAATTTTAAAATCACCATCAAAAATAAAGATGATAACACGGCAAGTACATATAAAAGATATTTTTTTCGATACACCAGAAAAGGCATAAAAATTAAAATATTGAGATAACATAAGGTCATGTGAATGGGAAACCCCAATAAGTTTGTTTTAAGGGAATAGAGGTAATCATTAAAATAGCTACCCCAACGAAATGTATTAAATAAAAAGTAAGTAAGCCAAAAAATGACGTGATAATGCAACGGTATTCGATATAGTTTGCTGGAATTGAAATTCATGATAATGGCGCGTTTTGTGACTTTTTTTGATGTTTATCTTAGTTTATACGTCGTCCGTCTAAATTAGTTTTAATAAAAGTCTGATTTGTTTAAATTTAAAGTTAAATTAAGGTTGTTTTATATGAAGAATTTTATCCTGCTGGTTTTATTTGCAATTCTAATTGCAAGTTGTAAAATAAAGACATACAAAAATAATAGTAAGGCAAATATTTTTGTTAAATATGTAGATCCTTTTATCGGCACCGGAGGGCACGGACATACTTATCCCGGAGCAACCGTTCCTTTCGGGATGTTGCAGGTAAGTCCTGATAATGGTATTTCGAACTGGGATTGGTGTTCAGGATATCATTATTCAGATTCTATTGTATCTGGATTCAGTCATTTGCATTTAAGCGGAACCGGAATTGGTGATTTGGCCGACATCTTATTTATGCCCACCAATAAAAAACTCGATTTAACGGCCCAAACTACCTCACAAGATCAATTACCTTATAAATCAAAATACAGTCATGTTAACGAAAAAGCAGCACCGGGCTCTTACCAGGTTTTTCTTGAGGATCCTAAAATCAATGTAGAATTAACTTCTTCACTACGTACAGCATTCCATAGGTATACTTTTGCCAAAAACGATAAACAATCTGTTATAATCGATCTTGGTTTTGCTATTAATTGGGACAAAGCGCTGAGAACCGGACTTACAATCGAAGATCAGTATACGATAAGCGGTTATCGTTTTAGTACCGGATGGGCAAAAAATCAGAAAGTGTTTTTTGTTGCTAAATTTTCAAAACCTATTTCAGAATCGGTATTATTGGCTAATAAGCAAGTGATTACAGCAAATAGCGCAGAAGGAGAAAACACCGCAGCACAATTATTTTTTGATACTAATAATAGTGAAGAACTAGATGTAAAAGTCGCTTTGTCATCTGTAAGTGTGGCTAATGCCAAAGACAATCTGGACGAAAAAGACGATTTCAATAAAACAAAATCAGAAGCAGCAAAAATCTGGAATTCGGCTTTAAGCAAAATCGAGGTTCAGACACCAACCGATTCATTAAAAACAATTTTCTATACCGCATTGTTCCACGCTCAAGTTGCCCCTGTAACCTATAGTGATAAAAATGGTCAGTTTAGAAAAGAGGATGATCAAATTGCTACAGCAAAAGATTATACCGCTTACTCGACCTTATCACTATGGGATACTTTTAGAGCAGAAAATCCTTTATTGACTTTACTAGCGCCAGAGAAAGTTTCAGACATTGTAAACTCAATGCTGCAATATTACGATACTAAAAAAATATTACCGGTCTGGACGCTTTATGCCAACGAAACCAACACCATGACAGGATATCATTCCATTCCTGTAATTGTAGATGCCTACCAAAAAGGCATAAAAGGTTTTGATGCCGAAAAAGCATATCAAGCGATGAAAGTTACAATGATGCAGGACCAACGTGGCTTGAATTACTACAAAACATACGGTTACATTCCTTATAATTTATTAGACGAATCGGTGACTATAACTTTAGAATATGCTTATGATGATTGGTGCGTGGCGCAAATGGCAAAAGCCTTGGGGAAAAATGAAGATTATGAATTTTTTCTAAACCGTTCAAAAGCGTATCGTTACTTATTTGATCCAAAGACAGGCTTTATGAGAGGAAAATCTCAAGATGGAAAATCCTGGAATGAACCCTTCGATCCAAAACATTCCAACCACAGAGAACATACCGATTATACCGAAGGAAATGCCTGGCAGCACAGCTGGTTTGTACCACAAAACGTTGATGATTTTATTTCGTTGCACAAAAGCAATGAAGTTTTTACAAAACGTTTAGAGCAGTTATTTACCGAAAGTTCAGAGATTACCGGAAGTAATATCTCGGCAGATATTTCCGGATTAATAGGTCAGTATGCACATGGCAATGAGCCAAGTCATCATATCGCTTATATGTTCAATTATGCCGGACAGCCCTGGAGAACACAATATTGGGTACGTCATATTCTGGATACGCAATACAATACAACACCCAATGGATTAAGCGGAAACGAAGATTGCGGGCAAATGTCGGCTTGGTATGTTTTCAGTTCAATGGGATTATATCCTATGAATCCTGCTTCAGGAGAATACGAAATTGGAAGTCCGATTTTCGAAAAAGTAACCATCCATCTCCAAGACGCAAAAACCTTTGTGATCGAAGCCGAAAAGGTTTCGGATAAAAACTTTTATATCCAGTCAGCCACTTTAAACGGAGTTGAATTTAACCAAACAGCTATCTCACATAAAGAAATAGTAAAAGGAGGAATTTTACATTTTGTAATGGGAGCTGAACCAAATAAAAATTGGGGAATAAAAAAATAGGCAAAAAAATAATGAGCCAAAGCAACTAACTAATAAATAAAAAGTAAATTAATGGATATCATTGACGTATCGATCATCGTAGCTTATATTCTGCTCTCAGTAGGAATAGGAATTTGGATTTCAAGAAAAGCATCAAAAGGATTAGATGATTATTTCCTTGGCGGAAAAACAATCAAATGGTATTTTTTAGGTCTAAGCAACGGATCAGGAATGTTTGATGTTTCAGGAACTTCCTGGATGATTGGAGTATTGTTTTTATATGGCGTAAAAAGTTTTATGTTTATGTGGCTCTGGCCCATATGGAATCAGATTTTTGTAATGATGTTCCTGGCTGTCTGGATCAGAAGATCAAAAGTAATGACAGGTTCTGAATGGATTTTAACCCGTTTTGGCAGTGACAGAGCTGGAAAAGCATCGCATATTATTGTGGCTGTTTTTGCCATTATTTCGACAATTGGTTTCATCGCTTATTTTTTTGAAGGAATCGGAAAATTTGTGACCATTATTCTTCCTTGGGATTTAACGCTTCATTACGGCGATTTAATCCTATTAACATCAGAGCGATCTTATGCTTTAATTATCATTTTATTAACGACAATTTATACCGTTAAGGGAGGGATGTTTTCTGTAGTGGCCACAGAAGTCGTGCAATATTTAATCATGATTATTGCCGGAGTTCTAATTGCAGGTTATGCTTTTATCAATTATACAGACCTACAGATAAATTCGGTTATTACCGATGAATGGAAAAATGTTTTCTTTGGCTGGCAGTTTGAAACCCAGTGGAGCGATAAATTTCAAACCTTCAATAATTTGATCGATTCAGAAGGATACAAAATGTTTGGTGCTTTTATAGGCATGACATTATTCAAAGGTTTTTTCGCCAGTATTGCCGGTCCTACACCAAGTTACGATTTGCAAAGAATTCTTTCTACAAAATCTGTAAAAGAAGCGGCCTATATGAGTGGTTTTACCAACCTGATTTTATTTATACCTAGATATTTATTGATTACAGGAATTGTGGTAATTGCTTTGGTCAATCTGGCACCCGAGCTTAATGCCAATACAGGTTTGACCGGAGCCGATTTAGAATTATTAATGCCAAAAGTGGTTAATTTATATATTCCCGTTGGGATAAAAGGAATTCTTCTTGCAGGTTTACTAGCCGCTTTTATGTCTGGATTCTCTGCCTTTGTTAATGCAGGACCGGCTTATATTGTAAATGATATTTATAAAAAATACTTCAAACCGGTTGCAACAAATCAACATTATATAAAAGTGAGTCAGATTTCTTCTTTTCTTGTGGTTGGTTTAGGGGTTTTTATGGGATTCTTTGCCGATTCTATTAACTCTCTAACTCTATGGATCACAAGTGCATTATACGGAGGTTATGTGGCAGCGAATTTCCTAAAATGGATTTGGTGGCGTTTTAACGGCTGGGGTTATTTCTGGGGAATGTTCGCCGGATTAATTGTAGCTTCTTTACAATTTGCTTTAGGTCAGGCCAAAGGAAGTTTATCCCAAGGATCATTTTTATACGATTTAGCGCAAGTACAGGCCATTTACCTGTTTCCAATAATATTTGGTTTCTCCATCTTTGGATGTCTTATAGGAACTTTCTTAAGTAAACCAACAGATATCGAAGTTTTAAGATCTTTCTATACCAATGTAAGACCCTGGGGATGGTGGAATCCTGTTTATAAAACATTAAAAATAGAAGACCAGACTTTCGAAAAAAATAATGATTTCTGGAAAGATATGCTCAATTGCCTTATCGGAATTGTATGGCAGTCAAGTATGATTTTGCTTCCAATTTTCTTTATCATCAGAGATTATCCAAAAGCAATTACGGCTTTAATTGTCTTTTTGGCAACAACAACAATTTTGAAGTTTACATGGTTAGATAAAGTTAGAAAAATAGAAGATTAATTCATTAACAAGAGTTTTGTCAAAGTTTAAACTTTAAGAAAGCTCTCAGGACAAAAAAAATCAACACAGAGAACATAGATTTCTAATGTGTTTAAAATATTCTCAAAGAAAAAACAAAAAACAATCTATAATAATAAAGAAAGAGAGCATGAGTACAATTCCTTGGCAAGACAGACCCGAAAACAGCACTGAAGTAATGTGGAGATATTCTGAAAATCCCATTATCGACAGATACGCAATACCATCATCAAACAGTATATTTAATAGCGCCGTTGTTGCTTTTAAGGACGGATACGCAGGTGTCTTTAGATGTGATAATAAAGCCGTGCAGATGAATATTTTTGCAGGTTTCAGTAAAAACGGAATCGACTGGGATATTAATCATGAACCAATTGTGATGCAATCCGGTAATACTGAAATGATAGAATCTGCTTATAAATATGATCCTCGTGTTGTTTTTATTGAAGATCGTTATTGGATTACCTGGTGTAATGGATATAACGGACCAACCATCGGAATTGGTTATACATTTGATTTTAAAGAATTTTTTCAATGCGAAAATGCCTTTTTGCCTTTCAACAGAAATGGGGTTTTGTTTCCGCAAAAAATAAACGGAAAATACGCGATGTTAAGTCGTCCTAGTGATAACGGACATACACCTTTTGGAGATATCTGGATCAGTTACAGCCCGGATATGAAATATTGGGGAGAACATAGATTGGTCATGAAACCATCTCCGTTTGAGCAAAGTGCCTGGCAATGTACAAAAGTAGGAGCAGGACCCATCCCGATTCTTACAAAGGAAGGCTGGTTGATGTTATACCATGGAGTTATTAATACCTGCAACGGTTTCCGTTATGCTATGGGAGCAGCAATATTAGACACAGCTTCGCCAGATCAGGTAAAATACAGAACACAGCCTTATTTGTTAGGACCTGCAGAAATTTACGAGCAAGTAGGAGATGTAGGAAACGTGGTTTTCCCGTGCGCTGCCTTGCACAACATTGAACAAGATAAATTAGCCGTATATTATGGTGCAGCAGATACTGTTGTGGCTATGGCATTTGGTAAATTAAGCGAGGTATTACAATTTACAAAAGATAACAGTTTATAATAAAAAGCATGCGTTTAAAAATTCAATGGTTGACAGTCGCTTTAGGGTTTCTTTCGATAGTGAGTAATTCACAATCGAAAAAAACAATTCTACCTAAAACCTATGTAGCATCAAAAACAACTACTCCAATTGTAATAGATGGAGATGATTCTGATACTTCATGGAGTAAAGCAGATTGGACTGATCTTTTTGAAGATATAGAAAATAATGTAAAACCAAAATACGAAACAAAAGTAAAAATGCTCTGGGATGAAACCAATTTTTACATATTGGCAAAAATTGATGAACCACATGTTTGGGCAAATTTGAAACAACGTGATACCATTATCTTTTACAACAACGATTTTGAAGTTTTTATTGATCCCGATAGCGATACTTTTAACTATTATGAATTAGAAATTAATGCCTTAAATACAGCCTGGGATCTGTTTTTGTCAAAACCTTACAGAGAAAATGATAACGTAGTTTTGAATGACTGGAATATTCCGGGGCTGAAATCGGCGGTAAAAATCAAAGGAACGCTTAACAATCCAAATGATACTGATCAAGGTTGGGTATTAGAAATGGCAATTCCCTGGGCATCTTATAGAAAATCATACAATGAAAAAAATGTTCCGGCGGATCAGTTTTGGAGAGTCAATTTCTCTCGGGTAAACTGGCAGCATACGGTAAGAAATGGCAGTTACCAACGCAAAAAAGATCCAGATGGAAAGTTCTTGCCGGAGTACAACTGGGTTTGGTCGCCAATGGGGGTGATCAACATGCATGAACCGGAGAAGTGGGGCTATGTTTATTTTTCTTCGAAAGAAGGAAAAGACAGTTTTACAATTCCGCAGGATGAAAAAGTAAGATGGGAGCTTTACAATTTATACAGAGCTCAAAAACAATATTACAATCAGCACAAAACATGGGCGAAATCTTTGGTAAATCTTACCAAAGAAACGATCACCGTTGAGGGTAAAATTTTAAAACCGGTATTAGAAAATCACACAACAGGTTACAATATTTCAGTAAAAAGCCCTTTTTCAAATCAGACCTTAGTTGTAAGGCAAGACGGCAAAATAATCCAAAAATAAACCACTATGAAACTACCAAAACTATTATTTCTTTTATTGGCATTAAGCATTTTTTCATGTGCGAAAAAACAAGAACAAACCACTTTTAAATTTGGAGTCTGGACAACGGCAGATCCTAAAAAATCAGATGCAGATTATTCAAAAGAATTTAAAAAATATAAAGATGGCGGAATCGATGAAGTATTAATCAATACCAAAACAGATCCAAAACTTCTTAAAAGATTAGTGCCTTTAGCTACCAAAGAAGGTCTAAAAGTTCATGCTTGGATTATGGCAATGAACAGACCTGATGACTCGATTGCCTTGCAGCATCCGGACTGGTATCAGGTAAGTAAAGAAGGAAAATCCTGTTTTGACAATCGCCCGTATGTGGATTATTACCAATGGTTGTGTCCAACTAGAAAAGCATCCAGACAACATGTTTTAAACTTGGTCGAAGAACTGGCAAAAGTAGAAGGAATAGAAAGTGTTCACTTGGATTACATTCGTTTTCCGGATATCTTCTTACCAATTAGTTTATTGCCAAAATACAATTTAGTTCAGGATACAGAATTGCCTCAATTTGATTTTTGTTATTGTGAGGAATGCATAAAAGCATTCGAAAAAATACATCATAAAAATCCAAAAACAAGTCACAACACTTCTATCGATATGGAGTGGAAAAACTTTAGGTTAAATGCCATAAAAGCAGTTGTTGATGATGCGTATAAAATTGCGCACAAACACAATAAGAATTTAACTGCAGCGGTATTTCCTTATCCTGAAATGGCAGATCATATGGTACGTCAGCGTTGGGATAAATGGAATATTGATGAAGTATATCCTATGATTTATCACAGTTTTTATGATGAAGAACTGGATTGGGTGGGTTTTGCAACCAAACAAGGGGTTACTGATTTAGAGGGAAAACAAACCAAAATAAACACCGGAATTTATATTCCCGGATTGAAATCGGATAAGGAATTGAAAGAAGCGATTTTACTGGCCAAAGAAAACGGAGCAACAGGAGTTTCTTTTTTTGACGGAAATGCTTTGTCTGAGAGTAATTTAAAAACTATTGCAGCAACTAAGGCTGGTTTAAAATAATAAACTAAAATTAGTTATGAATATTTTTTAAGGAATTCTCAGTAAATGCATAACTTATGGCCCGAAATACTTAACTAAAATATTAAAATCATGTCAAATAGAAGGGATTTTATAAAAAAATCAGCTTTAGGTACAATTGCAATTACGACTGCTTTAGGGTATAGCGGATTTGCGGCCAATAAAGAAGATGAAAAAGAGAATAAAACAAAGGGTGATAAGAAACAAAAAAAGCCCATTATCATCTCGACCTGGAATCATGGTTTACCTGCAAACCAGGAAAGTTGGAAACAATTAAAAGCAGGAAAACCGGCTCTTGATGCAATCGAGGCTGGTATGAAAATTCCCGAAGCAGATCCGAATGTTCGCAGTGTTGGTTATGGCGGGTATCCGGATCGCGAGGGAAAAGTAACCTTAGACGCTTGCATTATGGATCATAATAGCAATTGTGGTTCAGTTTGTTTTCTGCAAAATATTATGCATCCTATTTCGGTTGCGAAATTAGTACTTCAAAAAACACCTCATGTTATGCTGGCAGGACAAGGCGCTTTGCAATTTGCTTTATCAGAAGGTTTTAAAGAAGAAAATCTATTGACTTCGGAATCTGAAAAAGACTGGAAAAAATGGCTGGAAGATTCAAAATACAAACCCGTAATAAATATAGAAAATCACGATACCATAAGCATGCTAATGTTAGATCAAGACGGCAATCTTGCAGGAGGCTGTACCACAAGTGGAGCCGCCTGGAAAATGCACGGTCGCGTCGGTGACTCCCCAATTATCGGCGCGGGTCTTTTTCTGGATAATGAGGTGGGTGCTGCAGCTGCAACAGGATTAGGAGAAGCCGTTATTAGAACCGCAGGAAGTGCGATGGTGGTCGAGTTAATGCGCCAGGGAAAATCGCCTTTTGATGCGTGCAAAGAAATCACAGAACGTATTTACAACAAGCATAAAAACCATAAAGACATGGAATATCTGCAGGTAGGTTTTATTGCTTTGAATAAAAACGGACAATATGCGGGTTACAGTTTAAGATCAGGATTTAATTATGCTGTTTCGGATGATCAAAAAGGACACAGAATGGAAGATGCGAAATTTAAAATGTCCTGGGATAAATAACCCAATTATTGTCATCCCGAGGTATAATTTTTATTCTAAAAAAAGTAATATAAAATGAGATTTACCACAAAGCGCAAAGGTTACCCAAAGTTCACTAAGCTTTGCTGTGAGATCGCTAAGGGATTGTTAAAAATTAAAAATGTTAATGGAAGCAACGAGGGATCTCCACGAGAAACTCACACAAGGGTACGCAGCTTGTTGAGCCACTAAAGAAGATTGCTTGACAAGTTTGCTATGGCTTGTGTGCTTGTTGCTTGACAAACTCGGAGAGATTTGGATCACGCAAAATTTTTAACACATAGCTATGTGAATTTAAACAAGTCAAAGGCCTTTTTTTAAAATTTACAAAGTCGATGTTTCTATGTGTTAAAACAAAAACAGCGCACAGAGAATAAAAAAACAAAGAATGAAAAAAACAATATCCATAGTATCATTACTTATCACTTCAATATTTTCCGGCCAGGCGCAGGAAAAAGTTGAGTATTGGCAAAACGAAAAAATCAATGAAGAGAATAGAGAACCCATGCACGCTTCGTATTATGTTTTTGAGACTGAAGCATTGGCCAATAAAAATCAATGGAGAGAATCTAAAAACTATCTGGACATTAATGGAGCCTGGAAATTTAAATATGTAGAGAGTCCAAGTGCACTTCCTAAAGATTTTGAAAAAAGCAATTTTAATGACACCTCCTGGGATACTTTTAGAATCCCGGCAAGCTGGGATGTAAACGGTTACGGATATCCTGTTTATGTTAATACGACTTATGATTTTGATTACTTAATGGCGCCGAATCCTCCGTTTGTTCCCACAAAGTACAACCCCACAGGAGTTTACAGAAGGGACATTACCATTGACAAATCATGGGAAGGAAAAGATATTTTTCTCCATATTGGTACTGCAAAGTCAAATCTTACAGTTTGGGTAAACGGTGTTTATGTGGGGTATGGTGAGGATGGAAAACTGCCATCTGAATTCAACTTAAATAAATATGTAAAAACAGGTAAAAACAGCATCGTTTTAAAAGTAATGAAATGGAGCGACGGTTCGTATTTAGAATGTCAGGACATGTGGAGAATGAGCGGAATTACCAGAGATTCTTATCTAGTGGCCAGGAACAAAACGCATCTTAAAGATTATGAAATTATTCCGGATCTGGATCCTTCTTATCTAAACGGAACTTTGAAAATCTCAACGGAGTTTTCAGGTTTAAATAAAAAAGACAATTATACTTTAGAGCTTCAGTTAAAAGATGCAGATAAAATTATTACTTCAAAAATTATTTCGGCTTTAAGGGAAAAGCAAACTTTTGATTTCACTGTAAAGAATCCCAAGAAATGGAGCGCAGAAATTCCGAATCTCTATCAAATCGATTTTATTTTAAAGGATAAAAAAGGAACAATTCTAGAGGTTATTCGTCAAAATGTTGGTTTTAGAAAAGTAGAAATCAAAGGTGGACAACTTTTAGTAAACGGAAAAGCAATTTACATAAAAGGAGTAAACCGTCATGAAGTTGATCCGGTTGCCGGACAAACCATTTCTAAAGAACGCATGGAACAGGATATTAAAGTCATGAAAGAATTTAATATCAATGCGGTAAGAATGTCACATTATCCTAATGATGAATATTTCTACGAATTATGTGATAAATATGGAATTTATGTGGTCGATGAAGCCAATATAGAATCACACGGTATGGGATATGACATAACCAAAACACTCGGAAATAAGCCCGATTGGGAATTATCTCACATTGAGCGTATGCAGCGTATGATCGAGAGAGATAAAAATCATACTTCGGTAATTATCTGGAGCATGGGTAACGAAGCAGGAAATGGTTACAACTTTTACAGAGGATATTTATGGATTAAAAATCGCGATAAATCAAGACCCATTCAGTATGAAAGAGCGACAGCTGGCGCTTGGGATGGAAAAGATCTGAAGTTTGAATGGGATTCTGATATTATCGACCCAATGTACAGTTCTCCAAACAAAATGGAAGAATACATTCTGGCAAATCCAAATCCGTCTAGGCCTTATATTCAGTGCGAATATGCGCATGCTATGGGCAATTCGATGGGGAACTTTAAAGATTATTGGGATGTAATTCGTAAATATCCAAATTTTCAAGGGGGATTTATTTGGGACATGATCGATCAATCGGTTTATAAAACACAACCTGATGGAACAAAAATTCTGGCGTACGGCGGAGATTTTGGACCAAAAGATGTAAAGAGTGATAATAATTTCGTTAACAATGGTGTTTTTACAGTAGAAAGAAAACCAAATCCACATGCTCTTGAAATGCGAAATGTAATGCAGAATATCCTGACCTCATGGGATAATCAGGCCACTGGAACAATTAAAGTCTATAACGAATTCTCATTTAAAAATTTAAGCAATGTGACTTTACACTGGACATTAGTTTTAGACGGAATTAAACAAGATACAGGGGTTATCGATTATTTGGCAATAGATCCAAATGAGTCAAAAACCTATATGCTACCCATTAAGTTAGCAGAGAAAAAATACCAGGAAGCTTTTATAAATGTAAGTTATCAGTTAAAACAAGATGAACCGCTTTTACCAAAAGGTTTTGAGATTGCAACAGAGCAATTGGCCTTTAAAGGAATTTGGAAAAATGACATTGAAATTCAAGGAGCTTCAAAAATTGCGGTAGAGAAAAGGGAAAATGCGACTGTTTTTAAAGGTGATAAAGCGGAGATCGCTTTCGATAAAAAAACAGGATTCATCAATGGGTATTCCTTCAGTAATCAACCCATTTTAAAACAAGGATATCAATTGCGTCCTAACTTTTGGAGAGCACCAAACGATAACGATTTTGGAGCAAATCTTCAGGTAACCTTAAAAGCATGGAAAGAAGCTACGGAAAATCCAACGCTTGTAAGCTGGAGATATTCTGCCACAAAAGACAATAAGATTCTGGTAAAAGCAACATACAATTTAGCTTCGGTTTCCTCGACTTTAGAACTCAATTATGAGATAAACAGTAAGGGTGAATTGAGTGTAGAAGAGCAATTGCATATGGATAAAACCAAAGAAACTCCGGTCTTGCCAAGATTTGGTATGGAAATAATTCTGCCTAAAGATTTCAGTACCCTGAGTTATTACGGAAGAGGACCTCACGAGAACTATATCGACAGAAATTATAGCGCTCAGGTTGGGCTTTACAATCAAAGGGTTTCAGAGCAATATTATCCATACATCCGCCCTCAGGAAACCGGAAATAAAACCGATGTACGCTGGTTAGAGCTATCCAATGATAAATTGAAAATAACAGTAAGATCAAATGAGTTATTGGCCATGACTGCTTTACATTATTTAACTGAAGATTTAGACGATGGTTTGCAAAAAGACCAAAGACATGCCGCCGAACTAAAAGAAAGAGATTTAACAAGCCTGAAAATTGATTACAAACAAATGGGAGTAGGTGGGATTGACAGCTGGCAAGCCTGGCCAATGGAAAAATACCTGTTGAGAGATAAAACCTATCGGTATCAATTTAAAATAACACCATCAATAAAATAATTCATTATGAGGATTTTAAAACCATTCCTTATCGTATTTTCTCTAACTGTTTTAAGTCCTGGATATAGTCAAAAAATATATACAGAGAAGGACATTGAGATTATTCCCCAACCATCACAATTGTTGATTCAGCCGGGAATATTTGAGTTTTCTAAAAATACGAAATTTTTTGCTGTTACTGATTTTCAAAAAGAACTCTCTAAAACTTTAGCAGATAAATTTGAAAAGTCGGCAGGATGGCGTCCTGAAGTTTCAGCCACATTGCCACAAAGTAATTTTATTCAGTTCAAGGTAGATCAAAGTCTTGCTAAAGAAGCTTATAAATTAGAAGTACAGCCTACAAGTATTACAATTACTGCAAAAGGTAATGCGGGATTTATTTACGGATTAGAAAGCCTCAGACAATTATTACCGAGCGCTATCGAAAGTAATTTTGTGATTACAACTGTAAACTGGCGGATTCCCAATTTGGTAATTACAGACCAGCCCCGTTTTCAATGGAGAGGTTTAATGCTGGATTTATCGCGTCACTTTTTTGACAAGAATTATGTGTTGGCAACTATAGATCGCTTGGCAATGCTTAAAATGAATGTCCTGCATTTGCATTTGGTAGATGATCAGGGCTGGAGAATGGAGATTAAAAAATACCCAAAACTAACCCAGGTGGGCGCCTGGAGAGTCGATCAGGAAAATGTAGCCTGGAATGCCAGACTAACCACAAATCCGGATCAAAAAGGCACTTACGGCGGATTTTTGACACAGGAAGAATTAAAAGAAATAGTAAAATACGCCGCAAGCAAAAACATCGAAATTATTCCCGAAATCGAAATGCCTGCCCATGTGAGTTCTGCCATTGCCTCTTATCCTGAACTGGCTTGTTTTGATCAGCAAATAGGAGTTCCCTCAGGCGGATTATGGCCCATTACCGATATTTATTGTGCCGGAAAAGAAACTACCTTTGAGTTTTTGAAAAATGTAATCGATGAGGTGATTGCTGTTTTTCCTTCAAAATACATTCATATTGGTGGTGATGAGGCAACCAAAACCAATTGGGAAAAATGTCCGCACTGTCAAAAAAGGATGAAAGATAATGGTTTGAAAAATACCCACGAATTACAAAGTTACTTTGTAAAGAGAATAGAGAAATACATTAATTCTAAAGGAAAAAAAATAATAGGCTGGGATGAAATTCTCGAAGGCGGTCTGGCTCCTGAGGCTACAGTTATGAGCTGGAGAGGAACAAAAGGAGGAACGGATGCTGCTGCCCAGGGACATGATGTGATTATGACACCGGAATCTCCTTGTTATTTTAATTTTTATCAAGGTCCGCAAAACGAAGAGCCTCTGGCTTTTGATGCTTATAATCCACTAAGTGAAGTGTACAAATTTGATCCTGTTGTACCTACAATGACACCCGAACAGGCCAAACATGTTTTAGGGGGACAGGCGAATTTATGGGCCGAACATTTAGCCAGCCCAAAAGCATCGGAATATATGATTTTTCCAAGACTTGCTGCTTTGGCTGAGGTATTATGGAGTCCGAAAGAAAAATGCAATTGGAATGATTTTACCACAAGATTGCCCTATTTATTAGAACGTTATGATTATTTGGGCATCAACTATGCGAAAAGCGCTTATTTGGTAACGGCTTCTTCAAGGGCTAATATGGCCCAAAAACAAATTAATGTAACCTTGAAAAACGAATTCCCAAATCCTGATATCCGTTACGTTTTGGGTGATAAAAATATAGATCACAATGCTATAAAATATACAACGCCAATTGAGTTTTCCTCGACAACTATCTTAAAAGCTTCCTTATTTCAAAATGATAAACCGATAGGAAAAACATTCACAGATACCATCTTGTTTCATAAAGCAGTAGGAAGTAAAGTGGTGTATTTAACCCCTTTTAACGAAAATTATAAAGGTGATGGTCCTTTTGGAATGGTAAATACCATTAGGGGAAGTAAAAATTTTCACGACGGACAATGGCAGGCCTGGTTAGTCAATGATATGGAAATTGTGCTTGATTTTCAAAAACAGCAAAGTATTCATGAAGTCATTATTGGCACTTTGGAGAGTCAGGGTGCGGGAATTAATTTTCCAACACAAGTAAAAGTTTTGGTATCAAAGGACGGTATACAATATAATGAGGTTGGCAAAGTATTACGTGCGTATGCTCCCAATGTAAATTCAGAGCTAAAAGATTTTAAAATCAATTTTGAAAAACGCGATGCCAGATTTGTAAAAGTAATTGCATCTAATTTGAAGAAAAGTCCTAAGGGAGAGTCTTCGTGGTTATTTGTAGATGAGATTTTAGTGAATTAAAAATCAATGGGGCACAATTAAGTAAATACATAAAGGCATAGATTTATATTTTGACCTCAATAAAAAGAGTACAAAAAAGAAACTAGTTTCTAATACATAGTTTGTACATTAATGCAAATGAAACGCTTTTTAAAAGCTATGAAAAGGATGCTTGTGTGTGCTAAAAAAAAATATAATCAAAAACAAAAAACAAAACCATAAAAACAGATTAAAGATGAAAAGAGGAATATTGATAATCGCAATTTTATTTTCGGTTCAAATGTTTTCGCAGGCCATTTATGAGGATGAGCGTTATGTACCGGAAACAGATCCATTGGTATTAAAAAACCTGGATGAATGGCAAGGAAAAAAGTTTGGACTGCTCATGCACTGGGGAACGTACAGCCAGTGGGGAATTGTAGAATCCTGGTCGATATGTCCGGAAGATTATGGATGGTGCGAACGTAAAAAAGGAAGTAATCCTGGTAATTATAACCAATATGTAAAAGAATACGAAGGATTGAAAAAGAAGTTCAATCCTGTAAAGTTTGATCCTGCAAAATGGGCAAAAGCGGCTAAATATGCCGGAATGAAATACATGGTTTTTACCACAAAACACCATGACGGATTTAATATGTACGATACCAAATATTCAGATTATAAGGTTACAGACAAAGAATGTGCTTTTAGTACGAATCCAAAAGCGAATATTGCCAAAGAAGTTTTTAATGCTTTTAGAGCAGAAAACATTTCAACCGGAGCCTATTTCTCTAAACCCGACTGGCATAACGAGAATTACTGGGATCCATATTTTCCTCCTTTCGACAGAAACGTAAATTATGATCCGGCTCTTTATCCGGAGAAATGGCAGAAGTACGTTGACTTCACCCACAATCAAATTTTAGAATTATTAACAGATTATGGAAAAATAGATATTCTCTGGCTTGATGGGGGATGGGTTAGAAAAAGAGACCAACAAAACTTAAAAGAAAACTATGAAGAGAAGTTTGCTGAAAACGAATCAAAAAATGGTTTTATCAAACACAGAGTAGTTGATCAGGATCCTAAAATGGACGAATTGGTTGTAAAAGCGCGCCAAAAACAACCCGGATTAATCGTAGTGGACAGAGCTGTTCACGGAAAAAATCAGAATTATCTAACTCCTGAAGGGCGCGTTCCTTCAAAAACATTGCCTTACCCTTGGGAATCTTGCATTACTTCGGGCGGTGGATGGTCGTATACTCCTGATGCTAAATACATGACAGGCAGAGAAGGAATCCATATGCTTATTGATATTGTGGCTAAGGGTGGAAATTTATTATTGAATGTAGCGCCAAGTCCTGAAGGCGATTGGCAACAAGGTGCTTATGATTTATTGAGAGCCTACGGAGACTGGATGAAAGTAAACAGTACAGCTATTTACAATACAAAACCAATTGAACCTTTTAAGGAGGATAATATTTGTATGACCCAAAATAAAGCCGGAAATGTATTTCTGTTTTACTTGGCTAAAGAAGGAGAAACTAAAATTCCTGCTGAAGTGCTCGTGAAATCTATCAATCCTAAAAAAGGAACAAAAATTACCATGTTAGGTTCTAAAACTTCATTGAAATGGACCAAAGAAGCAGAAGGATTTAAAGTTGTAATTCCAGAAAGTTTACAAAACAATTTACCGGCCAAAGAAGCGTGGACTTTAAAAATTGAAGCTATTAACCGATAGAAATTATTATGTTTTTAAATAAAAGGATAACCATACAAACAGCATGTTTTTTTTACATGCTGTTTTTTAGCATAACTAGTTTTGCGCAAGAACCCGTAGATTTTGTGAATCCCTTTATTGGCACTTCAAATTACGGGGCGACTTTTCCCGGACCGATTGCACCAAGAGGTATGGCTAGTATTAGTCCGTTTAATGTAGCGGGATCTCAGAATAAATTAGAAAAAGACAGTCAGTGGTTGTCGAATCCTTATGTAAAGGAGAATACTTTTCTAAGCGGATTCAGTCAGGTCAACATTAGTGGGGTGGGTTGTCCGGATTTGGGCGTTTTATTATTAATGCCAACAACAGGAAAGGTAGAAACCAATCATCTAAAATACGGTTCGACTTATTGCGATGAAGTTGCAAAAGCGGCTTATTACAGCGTAAAACTCGATAAGTATAATATCAAAGCGGAATTTACAGCTTCCACAAGAGTGGGCGTCAGCAAATTTACTTTCCCTAAAGGGCCATCTAATATTTTACTGAATCTTGGCTTAGGCTTAACCAATGAAGAAGGCGCAATGGTAAGAGTAGTTTCTTCATCTGAAATTGAAGGAATGCGTTCGGTAGGCTCTTTTTGTTATAATAGTCCCGAAGATGCTTATCCGGTTTATTTTGTAGCCAAGTTTTCGAAACCTGCCAATAAATTTGGAGTTTGGAAAAAGCCCACAAAATATGAAGGTGTCGAAGCGCAATGGATGACTTATAACGGCAAAACCAGAATGATGGACAATACCATTAAAACTGTTGTGGGGGATAGTATAGGAACTTATCTTTCGTATCAGTTTGACAAAGAACAAACCGTTGAGGTCAAAATTGGAATTTCGTACGTAAGTATTGCAAATGCCCGAGAGAATTTAGAAAAAGAAACCGGAAATAAATCTTTTGAGACCGTCTATAAAGAAACGTATAACCAATGGAACGAAGAGCTTTCTAAAGTTTTGGTCGAAGGTGGTTCAAAGGATGATAAAACGATATTTTACACCGCTTTGTATCACACTTTAATTCACCCAAATACTTTAAATGATCTCAACGGAGAATACCCTGTAATAAAAAGAACCAGGATTGCTAAAACTGAAGGTACCCGTTATACGGTGTTTTCTTTATGGGATACATATCGCAATATGCATCCCTTAACCTCTTTGTTATATCCTAAGCAACAATCTGATATGATAAAAAGTATGTTGGAGATGTATGATGAAAATGGCTGGCTGCCCAAATGGGAGTTGAATTCAACAGAGACTTTTACCATGGTGGGAGATCCGGCAAGTATTGTAATAGTGGACGCCTGCTTAAAGGGAATTCAGGATTTTGATATTTACAAAGCATACTATGCGATGCTAAAAGGTGCAGATCAAATTGAGAATAATCCGTTGCGTCCCGGTCTTAAAGAATATATCGAAAAAGGATATGTATCAACTAATTATCGTGGTCCTGTCTCTACAACGCAGGAATACAACTCTTCAGATTATGCAATTTCACTCTTAGCAAAAGCTTTAGGTGAAAAAGATGATTATAAACGTTTTACGAAACGTTCATTATCCTACCGAAAATTATATGACAAAGATTTAAAATTACTTCGTCCAAGACTGGCTAACGGAAAATGGTATGAACCTTTTGATCCCGAAGCAGGCGCTAATTTTCAGGAAAATGTTGGTTTTATCGAGGGAAATGCGTGGCAATATGCTTTTATGATGGCACATGATATTGTGGGACTTAAAAAATTAATGGGTGGTGATAAAGCGTTCTCGGATCAATTGCAAAAAGTCTTTGATCTCAAACAATTTGATATGGCAAACGAACCAGATATTGCTTATCCCTATTTATTCAATTATGTAAAAGGCGAAGAATGGAAGAGTCAGCAAATGGTTAAAAAACTCGTTGGAGAATATTTCCAGAACAAACCAAATGGTTTACCGGGAAACGACGATACCGGAACCATGTCAGCCTGGCTGGTTTATTCAATGATGGGAATTTATCCAATATCGCCCGGAGATCCAATTTATACCATTACCGCTCCAATGTTTCATAGAATAACGATCAAATTGGATCCGGCATATTATAAAAAAGAAAGCATTGTAATTGAAAGACAAATCAATAATGATGGAAAAATCAATTCCATTGAGTTAAACGGAAAACCAATTAATAGCTTTTTTATCTCACACGATGATTTTGTGAATGGAACAATGATCAAAGTGATTCAAAACTAAAAAAACAACACTACTATGTTAGAATTAAGAATGAAAAAAACAGCCATTATTTTCCTAATGGCTGTTGGTTTTTATAACCAGGGTTACGCGCAAAAAAAATATCCGTATCAGGATCCTAAATTACCAGTGGAAGAAAGGCTTACAGATTTGTTAAGCCGAATGAGCCTGGAGGAAAAAGTACGCCAGATGGACATGTACAAGGGAGAATTTTTCAAAGAGAAAGAAGATTTTTCCAAGTCAAAATCAGATTTGAAAATTGGAAATCTGGGTATTGGGGCCATTCACGATATTTATCCACGTTCGGCTAAAATGATCAATGATTTACAGAGAGAGGTCATTAAAAAGAACAAATGGGGAATTCCTGCCCTTATTATGTGCGAGATGCTTCATGGTTATCTCGATGAGGGAAGTACGGCTTTGCCAATGAATATTGGTTTAGGGGCAACATGGGATACCAATTTGATGGGAAGAGTTGGGGGCGTAATTGGTAGCGAAGCACGTGCCCATGGAGTGCATTTTGGTTTGGGTCCAAATCTTGACATTGGTCGTGAACCACGTTGGGGACGAATTGCCGAGACTTTTGGTGAAGATGTGTACTTAGTTGGCGAGATGGGAACGGCAATGATTAAAGGAATGCAGGGTGATGATTTAAAATCAGATCGTTCTATTATCGCAGAGCCAAAGCACTTTGCAGTTCACGGAATTCCCGAAGGCGGAGCAAATTCTTCACCGGTATTAATTGGAGAACGTGCAGCACGCCAGGATTTTTTGCCATCATTCGAAAAAGCATTCAGAAAAGCAGGAGCATTAGGCACCATGTGTGCATATTCTGAATTAGATGGCATTCCTTGTGCGGCCAATCATTGGTTATTGACCGATGTTTTGAGAAAAGAATGGGGTTTTAAAGGAATTGTAGTGTCTGATTTAGGTGCTATTAAGTATTTGCAAGTAACTCATTATGTAGCAAGTTCTCCAAAAGAATGCATCAGAGAAGCAGTTTCGGCTGGTGTTGACATGCAATTTTATGATTTTACAAATGAATTTTGGCAAACCAGCATCATTGAACTGGTAAACGAAAAGAAACTAACAATGGAGCAAATTGATCGTGCTGCCGGAGGAGTTTTAAGGCTGAAATTTTTATTGGGATTATTCGAAAATCCATACACGGATAAAAATCTCATTAAAGAACGTTTCCATTCAAAGCAAAATCAGGCCGTTGCTTTAGAAGCAGGACACAAATCGATCGTTTTATTAAAAAATGAAAACAATATTTTGCCTTTAAATAAGGATATAAAAACGCTTGCTGTTATTGGTCCAAATGCTGATGCTTCGAGACTTGGAGGATATGCGGTAAAAAATAAAGTAGGAACTACTGTTCTTGAAGGTATTAAACAAGTAGTGGGGGCCAAGACCAATATACTTTATGAAGAAGGTGTTCCGCTAATTGTAAAGGGACAAATTATTCCCTCGAAATTTTTATTTACCCCTGATGGATCTCAAAACGGATTAAAAGGAGAATATTTCAATAACAGAAGTGTAGAGGGAACTCCAGCATTGACACGTATTGACAGTCAGTTAGAATTCGATTGGCCCTGGTCTCCCGGTGATGGAGTTACAGATGATGATTTCTCCATTCGCTGGACGGGGTATATTGAGTCAGAAAAATCATTTGATGGCTGGTTGGGCTTAAGTTCTGATGACGGAATCAGAATGTGGATTGACGATCAGCTAGTTATTGACAACTGGACAAAAGGAGCTACAAGTATGGTTACGACTCCAAAAAAAATCGAAGCCGGAAAAAAATACAAAGTCCGCATTGAAATGTGGGAAGGGGGTTGGGGGGCCAGAGCCCACTTGCGTTGGAATCTGGAAAAAGTAAACTTTCAACCTGCTGTGGATATTGCTAAAAAAGCAGATGTTGCGATCGTGGTTTTGGGAGAATCAAACGAATTGGTAGAAGAAAACAGAGATGTAGCTTCTTTAGACTTACACGGAATGCAGCAGGAATTGATCGAAGCCATCCAGAAAACAGGAACTCCGGTAGTTTGTGTATTGCTAAACGGTCGTCCGCTGTCGACAAACTGGATCAGCGAGAATATTCCTGCACTTTTAGAGGCATGGTTTCCCGGTGAAGCGGGAGGAAAGGCGGTAGCCGATGTTTTATTTGGAAATTATAATCCTGGTGGAAGATTGCCAGTTACGGTTGCTAAATCTGTTGGACAGTTACCTATATATTACAACCAAAAGCCATCTGCGATTCACAGATACGTTGCAGAGAGCGAACATCCTTTATACAGATTTGGTTACGGATTAAGTTATACGAATTTTGAATATTCAAATCTTAAAATCAGCGCGGCCTCAATTAAAACAGACGGTGAATTGAAAGTGACAGTTGATGTTAAAAATACAGGAAATTTTGACGGAGATGAGGTCGTACAATTATACATACGTGATATGTACAGCAGTGTCACAACTCCGGAAAAAACATTAAAAGGTTTTAAGAGATTAAATATCAAAAAAGGGGAAACAAAAAATGTTGAATTTACACTTACAGGGGGTGATTTATCGCTCTGGAATCGAGAAATGAGAAGGGTTGTAGAGCCTGGAGATTTTCAGGTTATGGTAGGAGGAAATTCAGTTGATGTACTAAAGTTAGATTTTAAAGTTTCTAATTAATTTATGTAAAATGATCAATATGTTTAAGGTTTAAGATAATAAGGAAAGAATAGTTTTGATAAAAGGATAAAACGCTTAGATTAATTCGAAATTGACTTTTGTGAATAAAGAAGATTAAGATTACAATTACAGGCGTTTTTTTCTTTTAAAACAGCAAAGTCTCCCCAACACCTTTTCAAAATTGTCATTTGTCGAAATTATATTTTGTTAACAAAATCTATTCATAAGTTTAACATGTTATTAACTCAAAAACAACTAAACATGATTAAGAACGTACTAAAATTACTGTTTGTAATATGCTTATTCGGATTTCAGGATCTGCAGGCACAAACAACAGTAAAAGGAACAATAACCGATGCGTCAAGCGGAATTCCAATCCCGGGGGCAAATGTTGTTGTTAAAGGAACAAAAACAAGTGCATCATCAGATTTTGATGGAAAGTACAGTATTTCAGTTCCCAACCAATCTGCAGTTTTGGTTTTCACTTACGTTGGCAATGCTCCTAAAGAAGTTGTCGTAGGAACGCAAACCACTCTGAATGTTGCATTAGGTGCAGCAACACAACAATTAGGAGAGGTAGTAGTTACTGCTCTTGGTATTAAAAGAGAAAAGAAAGCTATTACGTATTCTGCTCAGAATATTTCAGTAGATGAGCTTTCAGAAGCAAGATCGCTAAACGTTGCCAACTCACTTTCAGGTAAAGTTGCCGGTCTTAACTACTCTACAACATCAAATGGTGTGGGAAGTTCATCGAGAATTACTTTAAGGGGTAACAGATCTCTTAACGGAAACAATCAGCCTCTTTATGTGGTAGATGGTGTACCAATTAGTAATGGTACAACAACTACAAATCCTGATATTGATACAGGAGGAACAACACAGCCAGATGGTATCTCGAACATCAACCCGGAAGATATTGCCTCGATGACGGTGCTTAAAGGACCTTCTGCTGCGGCGCTTTACGGATCAAGAGCCAGTAATGGTGTTATCGTAATTACGACAAAATCAGGTAAGGCAGGTAAAACATCTGTTTCATTATCATCTAATTTTATGGCTTCATCTGCTTATAACCTGATGAATTTACAAAATGAGTACGGTCAGGGAACAAATGGTGTATACAATCCTACTTCAAGCGCAAGCTGGGGAGGTAAATTAGACGGAAGTCAGGTTTCAAACTGGCAGTTAGTTCGTAACCCGAACTATGCAGGACCAGCTACACAAAGTTATTCTGCGCAGCCCAATAACGTTATTGATTTTTATAAAACAGGTTACAACTTAGCAAACACAATGACTGTAACTGCAGGAAATGAAAAAGCACAAGGTTATTTCTCTTATACAAATACAAAAGCTGAAGGTATTGTTGGGGGAAACAAATTAGACAGACACAATCTAAATTTAAGGTTGACCAGTAAAATCTCAGATAAATTATCCTTGGATGTAAAAACAAATTACATTATTCAGGATATTGATAACTTATTGAGAACAGGAGAAGAATCTATTGGTACGTCAGCTTATTTATTGCCTCGTAGTATCGCTTATAACGATTACAAAAACTTTGAATATTTTGATGCTGCCGGACAAAGACAATTGAATTATTTTATTGACGAAACCGGATCTCCTGGAGGAAACCCATTTTGGTCTGCTTTAAGAGATGACGCACGTAAGGATAAGAGAAACAGATTTATTGGTTTAGCGTCTCTTAAATATGAATTTACAAAAACCTTAAGTTTACAAGTTAGAGCTGGTTTGGATCAAATGACAAACAAGAATGTTAGAAACAGATATGCAACTGTAGCATTTAATAACAACTTGGGGTCCTATAGTGAATCTTATGAAACAGTAAGTGAGCTTAATACAGACGCCTTGCTTTCTTACAATGAGAAGTTTGGAGATTTTTCTCTGAGCCTTAATGGTGGAGCCAGTGGATTGCAACAAAGCAGTTCTGCATTGAATTCAGGAGGGGTTTTAAGCAAAAGAAACTTTTTTGCATTAGCCAACGTACAGACTGTTCAATCTACGTCTACTGCTTCAGAGAAAAGAATCAATTCACTTTACGGATTTGGTCAACTTGGTTTTAGAAACTATTTGTTTTTAGACTTAACGGCAAGAAATGACTGGTCTTCTACATTACCTGAAGATTATTTTTATCCATCTGTAGGTTTGTCTGCTGTAATTTCCGATATGGTGACTTTACCGGAGACTATTAGTTTTGCAAAAGTAAGAGCTTCTTATGCGCAGGTTGGAAATGATACAGATCCTTATCAAACACAGCAAAGATTCTCCTATATTGGTGGAAATGGCGGTATGTTATACGGACAAAGTACTAAATCTAATCCAAACTTAAAACCGGAAATCTCTTCTTCTACAGAATTAGGTTTAGACCTTAGATTCTTTAATAATCGTTTAGGGTTAGATTTC
Organism: Flavobacterium sp. SLB02; assembly: GCF_009664855.1. Lineage (GTDB taxonomy): Bacteria > Bacteroidota > Bacteroidia > Flavobacteriales > Flavobacteriaceae > Flavobacterium. The sequence continues at coordinate 955,108 of NZ_CP045928.1, read as the reverse complement.
ACATACTTTAATACCTTAACAGATAACCAAATTTTCTATATCAATACTCCAGAGTCTTCTTCATATTCAAGAGCAATTGTAAATGGTGGTGATATCCAAAATAAAGGTATTGAGCTTACCCTTACAGCAACTCCTATTCAAACAGAAAACTTCTCTTGGGATATTACAGCTAATTATGCTGAATATAAATCAAAAGTAAAATCAATCATGGAGGGCAGAGACGAACTAGTGCTTGGAGAAGGACGTTTGGTTAGAAGTAAAGTTGTGGTAGGAGGAGAATACGGTGATTTATACATTAAAGGTTTTCAAAGGGGGCTTGATTTGAATACAGGAGAAATGAAAATCCTTGTTAATTCTGCGGGTTTGCCTTTAGCAACAAATGGATTTGATGTTCGTGCAGGTAACTTTAACCCAGACTGGACAGCAGGTTTAAAAAACAACTTTAAATACAAAGATTTCTCTTTAAGTTTCTTGGTTGATTTTAGAATTGGAGGAGAAGTTATTTCATACACTCAGGCAAGACAAGCTGGTTTAGGAGTAAGCGATATTACTCTTGCAGGCAGAAACGGAGGAATTGTGCTTGATGCTTTTGTTGATACTCCAGCTGGTTTTGAGCAAAATACAAAAAGTATTACTGCAGAACAATATTGGACAGCGATCGGACAAAGAACACCTATCGCCGAGCCTTTTGTTTATGATGCAACAAACATCAGATTAAGAGAACTTGTTTTTGGTTATTCTTTACCAAAACGCGTACTTAATAACTCAGGTTTTACAAGTATTGATTTCTCTTTGGTAGGAAGAAATTTATTTTTCTTTGTCAATAAAGCGAAATATTTTGATCCCGAGGCAGGTGCCGGTACAGGAAACCTGCAAGGTATAGAATCTTTCAACATTCCTTCAACGAGAGATTATGGAGTTAATGTTAAATTCGGATTTTAATTAAAAAAAGAAACATCATGAAATATAGTTTTAAAATAAAAACATTAGGAGTTGCATTAATGGCAGTTTCTATTTTGTCAAGCTGTACAAGCGATTTTGATGAAATAAACAAAGATCCTAATTCGCTTACTGAAGATCAGTTAGATGCGACACTGGCCGGACCATCATTTGCATCAGCACTTTACGCAGGTATCCATAACGGATCTTACTCATCACCAGGAGTTGACGACCAGGGAACCTGGGGTATTGCAACAGGTATTTTGTCATCAACTTTTATCCAATATTTGAATTGTGGATACGGTACTGAGAGAAATGCGTTTGTAAATGGATACGAAGGACGTGGATGGACAAGATTTTACACCGTTGCTGTTCCGGCTTTAAACAATGCTATTAAGGCATCTCAAGGAAATGCTGAGGCTTTGGCAATTCTTAAAATATGGAAAGTTTTCATGTACAATCAAATGGTAGATGCTTACGGACCAATTCCGTATAGTGAAGCAGGTAATGGTAAAGAAAAAGTACCTTACGACAGTGTAGAATTTATCTACACAGACTTTTTTAAATTATTGGACGAAGCAAGTGCTACTTTAGGAAGTTCTGCGGTAACAACAGTGGCTGCGTTTCAGCCAAATGATCGTTTATACGCAGGTAATGTTGCCAATTGGAGGGTATTTGGAAACAGTTTGAGATTGCGTTTAGCATTAAGAATTTCTGATATCGAACCTGCTAAAGCAAAAACACAAGCAGAGGCTGCCGTTGCTGCGGGTGTTATGCAGACTAATGAGCAAGGAGCTTTCTTTAAAGCAAGTAACATATCTCCAAATAACTTAAATATGATTGTAAACAGCTGGGGTTATACTATGACTGCTTCAATGGAAAGTATTTTAGTAGGATATAACGATCCAAGGTTAGCCAAATGGTTTGCCAAAATTGATACAGGAGTGTACCGTGGTCAGCCTGTTGGAGGGTTAGAAGATCAGTTTGGAACTACTAAATTCTCTGCTTTTAACAATGATGTTATGGGCAATGGTGCTGCAGGAAACCTTAGTGAATCTAAAAATATCGAAGTATTTATGGCTTCTGAAAACTATTTCAGCAGAGCAGAAGGTGCTTTAAACGGATGGAACATGGGCGGAACTGCGAAAGATTTATATGAGGCAGGTATTAGGGCTTCGTTACTGCAATGGGGAATTACAGATGCTAATGCAATAAATGCTTACATTGCTGGAAATACTTTACCAACTTTACCCAACATCTTAACTGTATATCCAACTTTAGATTTACAAGATATTCCTGTAAAATTACCTGTTGCGTGGTCAGCGGCAGCGGCTAGTCAGCGTACGCAAATTGCAGTTCAAAAATACTTAGCTATCTTTCCTGAATCCTGGGAATCTTGGGCAGATTTACGTCGTAGTGATGCAAAGGTGATCTATCCAGTTCTTAATACAGATAATAATGATGCCGGAGTAGGTAAAAGTTTAATGAAAAGAATTATTTATGTAACAAACGAATATTCTTCTAATAAAGATGCCGTTACAGATGGAATCGTAAAACTAAAAGGACCTGATAGTGGAGGAACCAAACTTTGGTGGGATACAAAATAAATAAGTAAAGATAAAGAGTTTCCTTACTTAGAAATTGACAAAAGGAGAGGTAGCTCTCCTTTTGTTTTATACAATAATTACCTTATTAAAATAGCAATAATGAAACAAAAAACAACATTTTAATTAGAGAGGGCAAGAGAGGTTTTTGTGTAAAGAATTTTAAAAAAACTTCGTGATAATTGCCCGATCATCAAATATAAACAGCATGGTTAGCAGTACAATTTCCTCTTCTTCTGAAAAGAAAATTTTAATCATAGCGAGTCTATTTTTTGTCTTTGGATTTGTAACCTGGATCAACGGAGCTTTGATTCCCTTTATGAAAACCATAAATGAGCTAACATCTGCCCAGTCGCTTTTGGTAGCCTCGGCCTCCCATTATTGGACATAAGGCAGGTTTAAGGAAAGAATAACATCTTGAGATTCTGTTATTGGTTTTTAATGTTCAATGTGGTGTATTAAAGTTTTTTTTAACACATACAGGTAAAATTATAGATAAAAAAGAAGCCAAAAAACACATTTCTGTCGTATGGTTTTCTATGCGTATTTTAAATAAGGGAAATGCCTATTTTTTAGTTAAAAAAGATCTATGTTTTGATGTGTTTAAAATCGTTAGAACCAGCAAATTAATTTTTATAATTTACAATGAATTCAAAATTTAATTATTCATTACTTTTATTAGTGCTTGCCTGTTTTTCCTGCGCTTCCCTAAAGCAGAATTCCAAAGCAATTCACATTACTCAAAATTTTATTACAGATCAGCCTCTTACTGCCAATAGTCATGCTGCAACACTGGTTGAACTTGAACCGGGGAAACTTATGGCAGCTTGGTTTGGAGGAAGACATGAAGGAGCTAGAGATGTAGGGATTTATTTTTCGGTCTATAAGCAAAAAAAATGGTCAGTTCCTGAGAATCTTGTGCTGCCTTTAATAAGGGAAAAAGATACATTGCCATGTTGGAATCCGGTCTTGTTTAAAAGCAAAAGCCAGAATTTGTATTTATTTTATAAAGTAGGTAAAAATCCAAGAGAATGGTTTGGTGCTATGATAGTCTCAAAAGATAACGGCAATACGTGGAGTACTCCAAAATATCTTCCCGATGGAATCTTGGGACCAATTAGAAACAAACCAATCGAAACCAGTCCGGGAATTATTTTATGTGGAAGCAGTACCGAGAGTATTGATGATAATAAATGGAGAGTGCATATAGAAAAATATACCGAAGGGACAAATACCTGGGAGAAGATAGCAATTGATAATAAAAAAGAATTTGATATTATTCAGCCCACTTTTTTGATCCATTCTACTAATGAGATTCAGATATTGTCCAGAAGCAAACACAATAAGTTAATTTCGACCTGGTCAGAAGATAACGGCAAAACCTGGCAGAGAACCGATAGCATCAATGTTATTAATTCTAATTCAGGAATTGATGGGGTAAGATTATCAAATAAATTATTTTTATTGGTTAATAATCCTTTAAAGATGGGAAAAGACTGGTTCAACGGTAGAAATGTTTTAGACGTAGAATATTCAAGAGATGGTCTAAACTGGAAAAAGTTATTTGATTTGGAAAATCAAAAAGAGGGCGAATTCAGTTATCCTGCGATTATTCAAACCTCAGATCAGAAAATTCATTTGGTGTATACTTATAACAGAAAATTCATTAAGCATGTCGCATTTGAACTGAGAAACTAAGTTTGAGATGATTTACAATATATAAGAAAATTCAATGACACAAAAGAAAATTATGCAAAGACACTGCCTTACTTTAGATCTGAAAAATGATCCTGATTTAATCAATGAATATATAAAACTTCACCAGAATATTTGGCCTGAAATCAAAGAAAGCATTAAAGATTCAGGAATTATAACTTTGGAAATCTACAATATCGCAGATCGCCTCTTTATGATCATAGAGGCAAATTCTGATTTTTCTTTTGAACAAAAGTCAAAATCAGACGCTTTAAATGCAAAAGTTCAGCAATGGGAAACACTAATGTGGAAATTTCAAAAAGCCTTGCCCGGAGCACAACCAGGAGAAAAATGGATGCTGATGCATAAAGTTTTTGAGCTTACATAATAAAAAAATAATCATAGTTTAATTAAAATGAAACTTTTTCAAAATTCAAAATTTGTCATATTCTTTATTATTTCACTAATTTTTACCGCTACAATTAAAGCTCAAGTAGGTATTAATACCAAAACATTTTACAAGCACGACAAATATCTTTCATCTGATAAAATGCAAGGACGTTTTCCCGGTACAAAAGGAAATAATGCAGCAGCAGCTTACATTAGAAAGTATTTTAAAAAATACGCTCTGAAAGCATTCAATAAAAAGTACTATCAGCCTTTTAGACTCTTTGTAAAGCAAGGGATCAATAAAGTAGCATCAGATAGTGTTACGACCCAAAATGTAGTAGGATATATCGAGGGGTCAGACCCCAATTTAAAAAACGAATTTATAGTCATTGGGGCTCATTACGACCATTGGGGTTGGGGAGGAAAAGGATCGGGAAGTAAAAAAAAGGAGGTCCTTGCCATTCATAACGGAGCAGATGATAATGCCTCGGGAGTTTCGGCCTTGCTTTGTATCGCAGAAGAAATATCCAAATTGTCTGTAAAACCCAAAAGAAGTATCCTTTTTATTTCCTTTAGTGGTGAAGAACAAGGATTGTTAGGTTCTAAATATTTTGTCGATCATTTACCGGTTAATAAAGAAGCTGTAAAAGTCATGCTGAATATGGATATGGTGGGAAGATTAAATTCTGAAAAGCAAATCTATATGGGAGGTGCGGGTACTTTTCCAGATGGAGTGGAACTGATGAGAAAACTGGGAGAAAACAGCGGACTGAATCCGGTAATTCATAGTGGAGATGTTGGAGGGTCAGATCATGTGTCATTTTATAAAGCTTCAATCTCTGCTGTAGGATTTCATACTGGCGGGCATCCGCAATATCATACGCCAGAAGATGATATTGATTTAATTAATAGTGAGGGAGGAGCTTTGGTTGCCAGGTATATTTGTAATGCTTTGATGGCAATTGCCAATGATTTGCAAACCTTGTCTTTTATTGAGCAGTAATAGTGAATTCTCGAAAAGGCATGATTGTCGGGAGCAATCAGATGCTATTCTTTCCAATACAAATGCCATAAAATATTCAAACAAATTCTTAGACTTTCGCTATAAAAAAAATAATTTTAATATGAAAAAGAAACCTATTTCTATCCGGAATATTGCAGATCAACTCAAGATTTCTGTGACAACAGTTTCTTTTGTTTTAAACGGAAAAGCAAAAGAAAAACACATCTCGGAAGCCTTAACACAAAAGGTATTAGATTATGCAAAATGGATTAATTATAAACCTAATCAAATTGCACAAAGTCTTAGAACTGGAAAATCAAAAATTTTGGTTTTTATGGTTGAGGATATCTCAAATAGTTTTTTTTCTAAAGTAGCAAGAATTTTTGAGGATCTGGCTTATGAAAAAGGATACAAAGTTATTTTTTGCAGCAATGAAAATGACGATAAAAAATCAAAAGAATTGATCGAATTGTTTAATTTTCGCCAGGTTGATGGTTTTATTATTGTTCCATCACCTGGAATAAGAGATACTATTGATTCTTTAGTAAAAGATAATATTCCTGTTGTTTTATTAGATCGGTTTTTTGAAGATCTGGATTGTAATAGTGTTGTTGTGGACAATGCAAGAGCTTCTTATGATGCGACATTACACTTAATAAATAATAAATTTAAGAATATTGGATTTGTTACTACAGCTTCTAGCCAAACACAAATGAACGATCGTTTGTCTGGTTATGAGAAAGCAATTTCAGAACATGGTCTGAAATCAAATATTTTGCAAATTCCCTACAATCAAATTTTCAAAGTAAATGATTACATCAAAGAGTTTGTGAATAATCATGTTGATTTAGATGCTCTTTTTTTTGCTACAAATTATCTCACTAAAAGCGGATTACAGTTCTTTAAAGAACAAAATTCTACTTTGCTCAATGATCTGGGAATTGTGGCCTTCGATGACAATGATATGTTTAAAATTTACCCCATATCAATTAGTTGTGTTGCCCAACCCACAATGGAGATGGGAACTAAAATAATGGAATTACTCTTGCCGCTTTTACAGAAGAAAGATGTGAAAGATGTAAAAGAGAGAACGCAAAAAATTATTCTAAAAACGAAGCTTATTATTCGTGAATCATCTTTGATGAAATAGAGTATAGTGTTTTTTGAATCTGAAATTTCAAGTTTGAAATTTGAGCATAAAAAAAGCCCTAATTTTCATTAGGACTTTTTTAGTGGGGAGAGCAGGATTCGAACTTTACCGCTCAAACCCGCATCTATGCTACGTTTTTATGATGCCTTAAACCTAAATGCACCGATTCTGCACCCGAACTTTAATTGTTGCTTTTTTTTGATACTTAACTAATTGATATTCAGTGATGTTATTCTGGATAATTTGATTGTAAAGATATCAATATTTTTTATTATTGATAAATTTAAATTTAGATGCTTCTCAGATGGAAAGTATTTTGAAAATTCCTTAGCTTTTTGTTGTAAAAAGGTAACAACACCAGATCTAAAAGTCTTGCCTCCCAATAATGATAATAATCTCTATTCGCTCATCTCCATTTATTCGGTAGTAAATAGTATCGACACCGCAAACACAATAACGATATCCTTTTTTGATGTGGTCGGCAGATGGAAATAAAAATGGATTTTGCTCTATTTTGTCAAAACAATCGTAAAACATATTGAAATAGTGATCGGCCTGATCCATTCCGAACTTACCGACACCGTAATAATAAATTCTTTTTAAATCTTCTTTGGCTTCGCTACTTAAATAATAGCTATACATCTCCCAAATCCTTTTTAAACTCCGCTAACATTTCTTCTTTAGTTTGTTTTTTTACAAAGCCGCTTTTTTCTCCCTTATCTAATTTAGCTCTTACAAAGTCATAAAACTCTTCTTGCGAACGTGCTTTTTTTATTAAAAAGTTAATGGCTTCGCTTTTACTGCTAAACTCTTCTGTATTAACCTGATTTTTTAACCATTCTTCATTAGGAGCAGTTAATGATATACTTTGTCGTGTCATAATAATAAAAATTATTTTTGGTGTAAATTTACACCAAAATTTTGAAAATAGGAAAAGATTCGGTTAAAAAAACTTGAATACAAAAACCGCCTTAGCTTTTACGTGCAAAAAAGGTATTAACTCCAGTCCCATTTCATGTCAAAATTTATAATGATTTATTTCTATAGGCAATCTTAACGGTTCTGTCGCATCTATGACTAAGTTTTATCTTTGGTTTTTCAAAACTCATAAAAAATGAATGCTAAAGGTCATTGTTATCCAAAATATGTAATCCTGCAGGCAGTGTATTTTAAATTAAGATTTACCCTTAGCTATCGTGACGTTGAGGAAATAATGAAAATTAGAGGAGTGCTTGTGGATCATGCCACGATCCAACGTTGGGTTTATAAATTTACGCCTTTCATTGAATCAGAGATGAAGAAGAGAAAGGTCAAAGTGGGGGCAAGCTGGAGATTGGATGAAACTTATATAAAAGTAAAAGGTATTTGGTGTTATTTATACAGGGCAGTGGATAAATTAGGTAATACGGGACTTTCTTTTGACTAGAAAAAGACAGAGAATTCGTGTTGATCCTTTTAAATCACCTAAATTCTTATATTTGATTTTGATAGATGCGACAGAACCAAATTCAGAGGTGTTAGAAATATAGAATACTTCCTTTTTAGGCTAACTAATATTTATGCGTAATTTTTACTGCTCCTCAGGTTTTCGTGTTGATCCCTCAAGAGCTCCGTAGCATCTTTGAGAATACAAAAGACAAAATCATAGGTTTTGCAAAATTAGCCAAATGGCATGAAAAAGTAAATCAATCTGGGTTTAAGTCTTTCGGTACAATCTCTCGTACCATTATGAATCATTATCAAACCATATTAAATTATTTTGACAACAGAAGCACTAATGTCTCTGCAGAATCATTCAATGCTAAAATAAAAGCATTCAGATCAAAATTCAGAGGTGTTAGAAATATAGAATACTTCCTTTTTAGGCTAACTAATATTTATGCTTAATTTTTAATGCTCCTCAGGTTTTCGTGTTGATCCTCTTTTTGCCTAATCCCCAAACTTTGCGTTTGATCCCTTTGATCCATTTCAAGCTTGAAATTTGAGCATAAAAAAAGTCCTAATTTTCATTAGGACTTTTAGTGGGGAGAGCAGGATTCGAACCTGCGAAGTTTTCACAGCAGATTTACAGTCTGCCCTCGTTGGCCGCTTGAGTATCTCCCCGATCTCAGCGTTAGTGCGCTTTGTTGTTCTAAGCGGTTGCAAATATAGGAACGTTTTTCATGTTTACAAACAAAAAATGAACTTAATTTTAAGTTATTTTAAAGTTATTTTTTAATTC
>NZ_CP045928.1:825078-920672 GCF_009664855.1 Flavobacterium sp. SLB02 | reverse complement strand
AGTTTTTTCACACCTGTTTTTAGATTTTGCAAAAGCGTACTGTCATTTTTGCTGTACTGAATCCAGTCCTTTTTCCCGATGAATTTTAAATCACTAATATCATTGAGCACCAAACGTTTTCCCTTTGGAGCCTGCTGAATAATAGTTTGTTTTTTATTTTCCTTTTCTTCATCTTGAAAAACTTCATCATAGGAGATCCATTTACCGCTGTATGACAAAGATTTATTGTTAATTCTCTGCCATGATTGATAAGCCGCTTGGTCGAGCGTTTTTTTCTGTGCAGATACACTATGTACACTCAGTGAGAGTGTACATAGCAAAAGTATGTTTTTCATATTTTTTTGATTTTCAAAAAGAAATTACTCTTTCTTTAAAATGTTAATCACTTCTGTAAGTTCATCAACAAGCTGACCTGGATTTCCTGAATATCCTTCAGATGTAAATCGAATCTGACCGTTTTTAATTACTACTTTTCTGGGAATTCCACTTGATTTAAAGATAGCTGCGTATTTGGAAAACGATTCGTTATTGGTTGGGCCTCCTTTTTTCATTAAATCAAAATAGGTATCGAGTTTTAATCCTTTTGCTTTCAGGTAAGCCAATGCTTCTTTTTGGTATCCTTGCTTGGTTTCCTGGGTACTTATAAAATAAAACTCAACCTGGGTGTCTTGCTTAAAGTTGCTTACTAATTGCTGCATAGCAGGAAATGCCTGTTTGCAAGGGCCACACCATGTTGCCCAAAAATCAATCACGATAATCTTGCCGTTCTCTAAAGCCAGTTGTTGTGCTTTTCCCTGTGCTCTCTGCACGTTAATTGCCGGGGCCGCAACAGGATTCATCAGGGTGATTTTTTCCTGTGAATTGTTTTCTTTTTTCAACTCCTCGAGATAAGCCGGAAAATCAGATTCTTTTTTTCCCTCTTTTAAGTAAGCTTCTTTTAATTTAGCTGTCAATCCATCAGATAAGCTATTGGCTCTTGCCCCATTTTTCAATACTTCAATAATTGGCTTGTTTAAAGCTTCTAAGGCCCTGACATGAATATCGTTTATACTTGCTTTTTCGTAACGTTTTGCAAATGGCAGCAAGTCAAAAGTTTCTAAAACTTCTTTGTGTTTTTTCAGCATATCATACATACGAATCTGAATCACTAACTGCTCGTTGAGTCTGTCCTTAGCATTTTGGTTTGCCTGATTTGCAGACCAGTAAATTCCCTGCATATAAGACAAGTCGTTTACTCTTTGCTGCATGAGTTTGATCATTGGCACGGCAATAGTTGCTATAAGAGCAGGATCTTCCACTTTCAAATACAACGCCTTAGAAATATTCTGATGGTACGCATCATTTAGATTAGCAAAATTCATATTGGGAATTAAAGCTAAAATACTATTGTAATCTTTGGTCTGAAAATAATAGCCAAACTGCGTTTTTACGATATTATCATAGAAATACTTTTGGGAATCAGGTACATTGGCAGTGTATGGAAAATCAGCTAAAAATTGCGTTATAACTTTATTTTTTTCTCCGGCATCTGCAATTGGCATAATTCTTTGAAAGGCTTTAAAACGCATAAAGGCTCCTTTTGGAAACTGTTTTTGAATTACCGCTTCAAGAGAATCTGCTTTTGGCTGATCTTTTAGTTCAAATTTATATAGATTGTAAACTTTTAAGAAAACTTCTTCTGGCTGTCCGTTGATTTTCCTTGTAAAATCCCCTAAAAAACGGTGTCCTAATTCATCGAATTTCTCTGGTTTCTGTACCTTTAATACTTTAATGTAAGTATCAATAAATTTTGGAAAATTCTCACCATGATCTGCCACTTCTTTTTTTAGCCAATATTCCGTAGCGTCTCCATTTATGGAAAAGTCTTTAAAATAACCACTAAACTCACTGTTGAAATCCTTGTTTCTAAAGGTTGCCCAAGCTAAATCTGCTCCGGGCATTTTTATTTTTGGCTCTTTAAAAACTACTAAAAGATATCCGGTATCTTGTCCTGTATCTGTAAGAATACCGTTTTGTGTGTTGCCATAAAATTTGAAAGCCATAAAACCGCAGTTTTCAGGGACAGTATAACTTACATTCCACACACCGCCGTTTTTCTTCATTGTAAGATCTTCGATCTCCCATTTATAATCATTAAAGACATATGCGTAACCATTGATTTCTTTGATATTCTCCAAAGGTCCGCCTTTTGGATCATAAGTCATATGTAAAGCCATTCCCGGCAAGGGAACATCCACCATACCTTGTAATCTGGATTTAACTTCTTGAGCGGAAATCCCTATGGTAAGGCTACAGAAGAGCAGTACCAGTAATTTGATATTTATTATTTTTTTAAACATTCTTGTAGTTTTTATTGACCCAGTTCTGGGTTAAAATCGATATAATTTTGATGAATTGGAAATACATACCCCGCGCTGTTAGGCAGTAGGGGAAAAGTTTCGTTTTTGAAAACCCTTGTATATGTTTTTTGCAAATTTGGATCTAAGTTTAAACGACGCTGATCAAACCAGCGAAATCCTCTTCCAATGAATTCTTTTTGTCTTTCGCTCAAAACAAGACTTAAGGCTTCTGCATTGGTAGTTGCACTTACCTGATAGAGAGAACCTGTTTTGTATCGTTTAGCCCTTAAAATATTTAAGTAATCAACAGCTTTTTGCCGCTGGCCTAATCTGGCATAGCACTCCGCGGCAGTGAGATACATTTCAGGCACAGAAACTCCAATATTGATTCCGTTTGTAGGGCTATAGGTAGCAATTCCAAAAGCTCTTCCCGTATGTGATGGATTAAAGACATTACCCAGAATTGTATAATAATTGTAACGTAAATCATCACTACTAAAACTGTTTAATAAATCTTGTGCCAATGGCGCGCCATTGTAACCACTTAGCAATGTTTTAGAAAAAATAATCTCGGGATTACCAGTAAGTACCGGATAACTGTAAGGGGTAGCAAAAGTGTTTAAATCAATTAATCCCTTTTGCATGCTTAAGGCTTTCTCTGCATTGTCCAGACTCAACTCATACTGGCCCATATAGAGATAAGTTCTGGCTAGAATGCCATAAACGGCTCTCTTTGAAGGAAGCACATTAAAATCTGGCGTATCTGCAATATCGTTTGCCAGGGCACTTTGCAGGTCAGAAAGAATTTGTTTGTAGATAAGATCAACAGAACTTCTCTCTAATGAAGAGAATAATTCTGGTGTAAGTAAAAGCGGTACCGCTTTTTGAGCATTTGAAGAAGTGGGATCAAATTGCGGCCCATAAATATTTACAAGCTGTAAATAAGCAAAAGCTCTATGAACAAAGGCTTCAGCATAAATTTGTTTTTTCTCCGCCTGGGTTCCTTTCTCACTCTTCATTACACCTTTAATAATGGCATTGTTGTAATAAATGGTCTGGTATAAATTAATCCAATCCGAGTCTCCCTGAGATTCATCAAAAATTCTGGATCTCCAGGTATAACTGTTTGCCCATATGGTTGAGACGCGCGCCTGAAAAGCTGTCGAAAATTCTACATCGGCACTTGAGAGCAGATACATTCCCCCAGAAAGGCTGTAGGTATTGTAAGCATTGGCCAGGGCTCTGTAATCAGAGGTATATTTTAAAATTCTATTGTTGCCTACAGGTTCAACTTCAACATAATCTCTGCAGGAATTAAGCACCAATAATGGTAGAATAATATATAGTGTGATTTTTAAAAATTTCATAATAAGTTCTTTTTTGATTAAAAGCTGCAATTAAATTGTAATGTATAAGTACGCTGTGGTGCAAGGGTATTGTAATTATTATTAGAAAGATATTGAGGATCTATTCCCCTGTTATTTCTTACCCATAATAACCCCAGATTTCTTGCTGCAAAATTGAAACTTAATGATTTGAAAAAGGTTTTTTGCAACCATTCATTGGGTACTGTATACCCTAATGAAATCTGCTGTAAACGAATATTATCTGCAGATAAAACATTTATATCAGCATTTTGAAAACGATTTAAGCTATTGTAACTGGTGTTGGCCAATCCGGGAACATTTGTAAAAGCTTCGTCTCCGGGCTGTCTCCAGCGATCTGCAATAATTTTATCTTTCGCCACTGCACCGTATTGTGCGCCATTGAAAGTAGGATAATTTTGCATTTGCTGATCTCTAAATACAGCTCCCATAAAATAGGTGATCTGCACTGCTAAACTGAAATTTTCAAATGAGAAATCGTTCATAAATCCACCAAAATAAGGAGCAACAGTAGTTCCCATATATTTTAGGTCGTCTTTGGTTATGGTATTATTTCCTTTAGAAGAATCAATTATACTGCCGTCTTTAGCATAAATGGTAGATTGTCCCTTTGTATCTAATCCGGCCCATCTGTATGCATACAAATAACTTACATTCATTCCAACAATTGGAGAGCTTCCAAAGAACTGATTTACCGCTACAGCCTTAAATCTGGAATCGGTAACTTCATTACTAGTATAGGCAATATTAAAAGTACTATTCCACTTGAATTTTCCTTTGAAAATTGTACCGCTTAATCCCAGGTCTACCCCATTTCCATCAAGAGTTCCTGCATTGTATTTTAAAAAGGACCAACCATAAGTTGGATTAAAAGGAAGACTTGTTATAATGTCGTCTGTTTTTTTATAATAAAGATCAACATTACCGCGAAGTCTGTTATCGAAAATTCCGTAATCCAGGCCAATATTAAAAGTAGCAGTAGTTTCCCATTTGATAAAAGGATTCTCTGGCAGTGATATACTTGCAGTGGGTAATTGCGTATAAAAATCTCTACCTCCCAAACCAATAAGGGCGTTGTTACTTCCGTAACCTCCGGCAGGTGCGCTTCCTGCTACACCGTAAGTTACACGAGTAGATAAGTTACTTAACCAGCTTACATCTTTTAAGAAATTTTCTTTATTGATGTCCCATTTAGCTCCAATGGACCATAATGGCAATGCTCTGTTTTTTCTGGAAGCTCCAAGCAGGTTATAATCATCGAAACGAACACTTCCTGACAAATGATATCTGTTTTTAAAATCATAAGAACCAAGTGCATAGTAAGACAAATAACGGTCTCTGTATTTACTAATAGCATTGTCAAAATTTCCAATGTAGGTCTGCCAATCGTAAACTGTAGTATAATATTGGGTTGGATTTACAGAAACATTTGAATTGGTATCGGTATCATAGCCATATCTGGTTTGTGAGCTGCCTTCTCTGCGTTCTTCTCTAACTTCGGCACCAGCCAAAAAGTTTACAGTATTATTCTGGTCAAAGGATTTGTTAATGTTCATTTGAAAACGCATACTCTGCGATTCATTTTTTTGATTGCTATCACCTAAATTAGCCCCAAGAGGGATTCCATAAACCAATTTGCCGTTTGAAATAGAAGTGGCCTCGTTAATCATGTTTCTAACATAATAACTTTCCAGTTCGTTAAGGGTTCTGGTTTTGCTAAAAATAGAGGTATACATTCCCGAGGCCTCAAGGTTCAACCAAGGCGTAATTGTTGCTACCAGTCTTGCATTTAATCTTAGATTCTCACCATTTGTTCTAACATTGGAATAATCCAGCTGATCTATATAATTGTAGGTCCAGGGAAGATAGCCCTTTGCATCAAAGCCTTGTATAACTTCGGGTCTGAATTTAATGTAATAATCAAGGCTGTTTCCGTTTTCATCGCTGAGCATATCATAGGGTCTTAATGCAGAGGTAGACACATTGGAGAGTGCTTCGTTTGCAGTAATATTGGTTTGATACTTGGATGAGAGATAATTAATTCCGGTTTCAAATCTTAAAAAACTCTTTAACTTGAATGAATTGTTTAATGTTACATTGATCGATTTAGAGTTATTTGCCTTCATGGCAGCATCGTCTGTATTGTAGCCTAATCCTAAGTAATAGGTGCTTTTATCATTTCCTCCTGAAACAGAAAAATCGTATTGTTTGGTAAGTGAATTTTGCAGCAGATATTTATTAATCTGACCTAAATTACCTCTTTGAGATAATGAACTGAGCATTTGATCTCTTTCTGCGGCAGTTATTTGTCCTCTTTTTTCTTTAAACATGATTTCCTGAGCCGCGCTAGGATTTGCAGCCTGCCAGTTGGATATATTGTCAAGAACAAATCCGCCATTTACAAGATCTTTTTCATAATCTACGTATTGCGCCGTATTCATTACTCTTAATTTAGATAAATCTATTTTTTCTCCAAACGTAGTTGTTGTGCTGAAACTAACAGTGGGTTCGTCAGATTTTCTGCCCTTTTTGGTTGTCACCACAATTACTCCGTTTGCCGCCCTTGACCCCCAGATAGAAGCTGCAGCCGCATCTTTAAGAACAGTGATGGTTTCGATATCATCAGGATTTAAAAAACTTAATATAGATGCTCCTGGAACTCCTCTTCTGCTGAAAGCAAAATCATCTACAGATTGTGGAAAACCATCAATAACAACAAGGGGTTTAGAATTGCTACTGTAGCTGGTTGTTCCCCGAACACTTATATTACCAGTTCTTGGATCCACCATAACTCCGGCAATTTTTCCCTCTAAGCGCGAATTAATATCCACTGTAGGAACTTTAGCAATTTCTTTTGCGCTCATCACCTCCATGGCACCGGTTAATCTTTCTTTAGGAATATCGGTATATCCGTTTGAAGCCACCACCGCTACTCCTGTTAATTCCATTACATCTTGGGTTAAAACCACTTTTATGAATTTTTGGTTTTTGATCGCTACAATTTTTGATTCATAACCCAGGTAGTCAAAACGAAGCGAATCTGTTGCAGTTACACGAATTCGGAAATCTCCTTTTTCACGAGTTATATCCCAATTGCTTTTATTGCTCACTAATAGTACGTTAACTCCCACTAATAAATTTCCGTTTTTATCGGTAACAATACCGGTAATATCATATTGTTCCTGCTGAACTTTTTTAGCCTTTTTAATAACAATTTGCTTATCTATGATGGTATAGGTCAAGCCTGTATTAGACAAGGCAGTGTTGAGAATTTGCTCAACGGTTCCGTACTGATTTAGATTTATTTTTTTGCCAGAGGACATTAGATCGTCATTATAAAAAAACACATAGTCACTCTTTTGCTGAATGGTGCTAAAAAGCGTTTGCAAGGAAGCATTCTGCATCTTTACAGAGATTTCATTTTGTGCTTTGGCAACATTGGCGTAGATACTGGTTAATCCTAAATACAGAACTAAAATGAATACTCTCATAAATAAAATAAAAGTAAGGTTGATGATTTTTTTAGGCAATAGAAAGCCTATATCATGATTTTTATTCATAATTTTGTTTTAGTTTATAGCTAATTGCATTTGCAATTAAAATTTTACATAAGCCAAGAGATGTTCGAGCATCTTTTGGTTTTTTTTTGGTTAGTTTTTCCTAGTTTATTTTCTGGTGTTTATCTCCTCATAGGCCATCGGTAATTTTAGTTAATTCAATTAGTTAATCGTTATTTTTCTGGTCTGCGGATCGTAAAGAAATTCAAAACCAGTAGTTGCTTCAAGTGTTTTTACTACTTTATCTAAATCATCATTCAGGGTGAAAGCTCCAGAATAGGTTTCGGTTTGACTTATTTTCTTATTCATCACAAAATCAACATTGTAGTAACGGGTTAATTTGTCTAATACCAAGGGGAGTTTTTCCTGTGAAAACTCATAATATCCCTTTCTCCATGAAAATAAAGGCTCCACATCTTGAAGAGTCGTTTTAATAGTCTGCTGTTTTTTATCTAAAGCTGCAATCATTCCGGGTTTAAGAACACTTTGAATTGTATCATTATTAAAAAAGCCTTTTCTTGGATAAGTAACCTGTACTTTTCCTCTTAATAATGCCGTTGTAACTTTTGCATCTTTAGCATAACAGCTTACATTAAACAAAGTTCCCAATACCCTTACCCTATAGTTGTTGGCTGTTTTTACAAAAAATGGTTTTGCTGCATTATGCGCTACATCAAAAATCCCTTCTCCTTCTAAAAATACTTCTCTGCTTGCCTGGTTAAAAGAAGTAGGATAAATCAATTTAGATCCCGAGTTGAGCCAGACTAAAGTTCCATCAGCAAGGCTAAGCTGCGCTCTTTTCCCGTAAGGAACCATAAGGGTATTGTACTGGGCTTGCAGGGATTTTGTTTGTTGTATCTCTTTATGGTTAACATTGATTTTATTTCCCGATGCATCATAGGCAATTGTGGTGTTGTCAAGGACTCTGACCGATTCCTGATTGGCTAATACCAGTTTGATCTCATCGCTTTTCTCAAAAGAAGCCCCCGAGGTTTTATGGCTGGCTGCAAATTGCTCTATCGGGCTTATTTCTTTTGCTTGTTGTTTAAAAATAACCGAAATTCCCAAAACTATACAAAGTACAGCAGCCAGGCTCCAGGAGAGTGTTCGAAGCTTTTTTCGTCGGGCGCGTTGTTTCTCAAATGCAATACTTTGCAGAATTCGCGCTTTTAAATTAGCTTTATCTTTTTTGGGTAAAATTTTGAAATTTGGGTACAAATGTTTTCTTTTTATGGGGTTCTCTATTAATAAGAGAATAAAAAAGAAAAAACATAGACAAAAAAAATAACGTTTTTTTAAAGTTTATTTAAAACTTAGCCCGAAGCTCTTTTAAAGCCCTGTAAACCAGGGTCCTGCAAGATTCCAGGCTAATATCCAAAGTAGTGGAAATTTCCTCATAAGATAAATCTTCCGTGAAGCGAAGATTCAGCGCTTGACGCTGTTTTTTGGTTAATGAACTCAGTGCAGATTCTAGTTTAGCATTCTTGCTCAAGGTAATTTCCTCTAAAATTAATTGTTCCTGAACTGAATCTGTTTGGTAAAGATCTTCTTTAAAATAGTCTAAAAGAACTGTTTTAGACTGACCTTTGAGTTTTCTATAGATATCATTATGAAGAGATTTAAACAAATAAGACTTTACCTGTACCTGTTCAGAAACTGTTTTATGATAACGATGAAGTTCTACAAAAATATCATGTATAGCATCTTCTACCAAAGTCTGATCATTGGTATACTGAATTCCAAAGGTAAAAAGAGCGTCTATATAACGATCATATAGCTCATTATAAGCCTGAATATCTCCTTTTCTAATTTGATTCCATAAATCAATATCCCTTTTTTCATCCTTCATTGAAGACCTTCTTTCTTTTAATAGTTTTTGCTCACCACAAAACTAAAGAATTTAAAAAATTATCAATTAAAATTCTACTTTAATTGATAATTTTTCAGCTTTTCATGAAATAAGGAAAAATAATACTACATTTTAACATTATAAGTCGTAATATAAAATTTTCTTGTAAACCTATAACCTTGAAAGAGCCATAGGATTCAGTAGCCAGGCAGAATTACAGCTATGAGATTTTATATCTCTGCCAATATAATGAAAACTGCCTGCTTGATGCTCTTTAGAGGATAGCATTTCTACACATTTCAAACTATTGATCCGATTATAAACAATATTTTTTTTTTAGAATTTATTTTTTTTAGTAGGTTTTGATTTTTTTTACAACAACAAGTTAGAGGTGATAATTGTAATTTTTTGTACTCATAGCTACTTTTTTAATTCTCAGCTTTAAAAATTTGCAAAGGCAAGCTATTATCTTATAATTTTAAGTTTTAAGACAGTCAGAGAATAAGCAGGAAGATTTAATTGCTGGTTTCCTTTTGTTATTGTGTACTCACTTTGTTTTGGGGTTATTTTTTTTGGATCTGAAAAAGTATTTTCATCTTCTCTACCTGGACTTGAAAGTCGCACGATGGATCCTTTAGATCCTAATTTTGCGCCTTTTAAATCGATATTAATCTCTTGTGCTGCTGGGGCTGTATTTACCAATTTTATAATTACTTCTTTTTTCTTTACATCTTTTACTGCCGATGCATATAAACTATTTTGCCCCGTTAAAGGTTTTCCCTCTTTGGTAATACTCAATAAATCAGTGCCTTTATTGGTTGAAAACAATTGCTGCACATAATAATTGGCTGAACCGTAAGATTCTAAATTATTGAACCAGATCATATCAGGAGTCCATTGCCAGGCATCCTCGTGCGCCATTAAAGGTGCATAAGATGTGAGATGAACTACCTCTGCATTTCTTTCTAAACCAGTGATGAAAGCGGCTTCAGAGAAAGCACATTCCCAATTATTTCTGTTATTCGGGTTTGCGCCTGAAACACTCTGCGCGGCATATTCTCCTGCAAATATCTTTGGGCCTTTTCTATCGTAATTATCATAACGTCCTGCGTTTTCTCTAAACCATTGCGGACTTTTGTAATAATGCTCATCTACAAGTTCTGCATTGAGTTTCTTAAGTTCTTGCATAGCAAAATCAAAATGCTCTCCATCTGGTGAGGGTCCGCTTCCAGAAACAATGATGATATTGGGATATTTTGCCTTAATTGCTTTTTCAAAAACTTTATATCTCTCAATGTAATCGGGTCCCCACTGCTCGTTTCCAACGCCAATGTATTTTAGATTAAATGGCTCTGGATGTCCTGCCTCTGAGCGGATTTTCCCCCAGGTAGTAGTTAGAGCTCCATTGGCAAATTCAATTAAATCTAAAGCATCCTGCACATAAGGATCCAGCTCGTTTATGGAAGCCAATTCTCCTGTATTGTACTGGCAGGCCATTCCGCAGCTTAAAATTGGAAGGGGTTCTGCCCCTATATCTTCTGAGAGTTGGAAATACTCAAAAAATCCTAAACCAAAACTTTGAAAATAATCCGGAGTTTGTTTATGGTTGAACTCTACATTCCAACGGTTCATCATTGTTTTTCTTTGCTCTAGATTACCCACTGATTTTTTCCATTGGTATCGATCTGACAAGGTTCTTCCCTCCACAATGCATCCTCCGGGAAAACGTAAAAAACCTGGTTTCATATCATATAAAAGCTGCACCAAATCTTTACGAAGCCCATTTTTCCTGTTCTTCCAGGTATCTTGGGGAAAGAGTGAAATCATATCTAAATCTATGGTTCCTGTTCCTTGAAAAGTTATTTTAAGCTTTGCTTTTCCCTGGGTTTGAGTCGCTGTAATTACTGCCGTATAATGGGTCCATTGATCTGATTTTGGAACAATGCTGGTCTCTCCAATTACTTTTTGGTCTTTATCAATGAGCTGGAAAATAATTTTTTTGATGGCTGAATTGTGATTGGCCGCTTTTAGTGAAAGGTTATATTTTGCATCTTTTTTGACTCCCATTCCCCTGAAGCCTTCATTTATTAAAGAGTAACCTTGGGCATTATTGATCTCTACTCTGCAAAAAACAGTATTGTCTGCCTGAACTTTTACTGGCGCTGCACTTCCCGATTCTTTGTTCAAAGAAGATCTTTTGGTATTGGGCTCTTGCCATCCCATCAAAGGTTTATCAAATTCAAAAGACCTGTTTTTAATCAACTCGGCATATAATCCTCCATCTGCTGCAAAATTGATATCTTCAAAAAACAAACCAAACATGGTAGGCTGAATTTTGGTAATGGTCCTCGAAGCATCGAGCTCTAAAATTGTTTTTTGAGCATTCAGATAAAAACTGCTTATTATAAGACTGCAAGTTGTAATTCTGGTAAGGATATTATTTTTCATAAGTTCTCTAATACAAGGAATTATTTTTGTACTGCCTCTAATTTAGCAGGAAAAGCGGATTGTCCCTCTAGATTTGTGATAATTAATGCATCTACATTTTTACTCTCCACTGCGTATTTAAAATATTCGGGTTTGTTCTCTCCCCATTGCACGGCGCAGTTCTGTACTTTGATTCTTTCTGCCGAATCAAAATAGAATCCCGAGGTACTTCCCTTTACAAAACCTTCTACATTAGAAGGGCGCCTGTCATATACTCCCCCGGGAAAAGAAGTTGTTTTATCAATAAAAACACTCACATTATCAAAAACAATATTCTTGATTTTATCTTTTGATTCCCCACTTACAAACACACCGTTTTCACCCCTGCATTGAATATTGGAAAAATAGATATTCTTTATCTCTCCTACTCTTCCTTGTGTAGCTCCCTTTGGAAAACGCCAGTTGGCATCTTTGTGATTTGCTTTGGCTCTGCTGAAAGCCGTTACATAAATAGGTTCTGCTTTTCCCCACCAGGTATCGGTATTCAATTTACTCTCGATAATGATATTTGAGAAAATAACATCGCTCACTGTTCCTTCATCGCGATTCTGAATTCCCAAAGCGCGATTGCTGTTTTTAATGATACAATTATTGAATACCACTTGTCTTATGGCATCCATATTTTCTGAACCAATTTTAATCGCGCAACTGCTGCTGGTCATCGTACAATTGGTCACTGTAATGTTCTCACAGGCACCAAACTCTTCAAATTCTCTTCTGTTCTTCAAACAAATACAATCATCCCCGCTTTCAATATAACAATCACTGATTCTCACATTTTTAGAATGATCCAGATCAATACCATCACTGTTGCGAACCTTCAGGCTGTTTAACAAAGTAATACCACTAATTACAACGTCGTTACAGCCAACCAAATGAATAGTCCAATAAGCCGAATTTCCAATATGAACATCTTTGATTCTGATATTTTTTCCACCGATAATAGTCAATACGTGTGGTCTTGGATCCAACACGTTAAAAGGTTTTAAAACATAAGAATCTTCCAGTTCTTCACCCATAAAAGAAATTCCGTTTCCATCTATTTTTCCGCTTCCGCTAATGGTAAAATCCTCTACGTTTTCTCCTCCAATCCAAATTGTTCCTTCTCCGGGATTGTTTCTAAAAGCACTTTTGGTGTATAGTTTCTCATCTGGACTTGCCAATAATTTAGCACCGGCTTCGATGTGCAGCTCTACTTTTGATTTTACATCAAACGGTCCGGCCAAAAAGGTAAACGGCGCGGGAATTAAAACTCTTCCGCCAGTTTTACTACAGGCATCAATTGCTTTTTGAATGGCCGCTGCATCATTGGTTTTTCCGTCTCCTTTTGCTCCGTATTTTTTAACGTTGTAAATATTCTGCGAAGCAACTGTCAGGGAAAAACAAAAAATTAGGATCGCAATTATAGATTTCTTTTTCATTTCATTTTATTTATTAAAAACCTTGTTTGAGATAGTCTATGCAAAGTTCTTGGTTTATTTTTTCGCACCTTTGTGGCAAAATTTCAATGCGCAGGCAATTCAAATTTATTTTGCTGCGGTTCTGTTTTTCTTCTTAAAGATTCACTATCCAGATCACTTGATAAAACATCTTTAAAAACAATCTGATTGATTTTATCCCAAGGCATATCAATGGCTTTCATTGTTAGATTTTCTACATCATCAAAAACAAAGGCAGGACGAAAATCTTCTTTCTCTAAAATCAGTTTTATATTCTTCATTTCGATTCCCTTTACGTGACGCACATAAAATCCCCAACAAGGCAATTCTCCAAACATGGTAAATTCAGGATAACCCTTTATGTTTTCTTTTACATCTTTTAATCGGCTTAAAGGATGATACGCCATTCCTTTTGAGGCTCTTCCCGGGTAGGTAATTTCAATATTCTCTAGAGTTACATTTTCTATCAAATGCCCCGGAATTCCCGCAATAGAAGCCGGAAAGGGATTATGAAAATAATCAACTTCTGGTCCGCGCATATCATAATTGATATCCGGACGGCCAAAAGGAACCTGTACTTTTACATTTTTAATCGATACATTTTTGATATAACCCGGCTTGTCTCCATTTCTATGTCCTAAACGAATCAGTATTGCATTTCCTGTATTTACCGCCGTAATATTCGAAACCTTAATATTCTCAATTTCAGCACCATCTACAGATTCAATGGCAATTGCGGATCTAAAAGTATCATAGACCTCGATCTCTTCGATAGTTACGTTTTTAAAACTGCCGTAAGAACCTGTACCAAATTTAACGGCATTGGCACTGGATCTGATGCTGCACTTTGCAATGTAAATATTATTATTCTCTAATCCGGGCGTCTCCGATTTTAGGCAAATTCCATCATCTGCTGCATTTACCTTGCAGTTGGTTATTCGAACATTTTCACACCCGTCAATGTCAATTCCGTCATTGTTCCAATATGCTGTACTATTAACTTCCACTTTATCAATTACAATATTTTTACAATTTGTAAAACACTGAACCCAGCCCGGACTGTCTTTTAATGTGATATTGAGCATGGTGATTGAATCGCATTTTACAAATGAAATCAGTTTTCCTCTTGCGTCCTCGGGACGCATTCTTCTGTAATTGTATTTGGGATCAATTCGAACTCCTGTATGATGCAGACTATCAATTGCCAATGCGAGTTCTCTTCCTTGACCATCTATACTCCCTTTTCCGTTTACTGCAATATTTTTTGCTTCATTGGCTATAATCAAAGCTCTTATTGCTTCATATTTGGGATAATCTTCCGGGTTTGTGCTTCCTAACAAAATAGCTCCCTGTTCAAAAAAAAGTTCCACTCCGCTTTTTAAAACGATGCTTCCTGATAAAAATTCACCTTTAGAGAAAACAACTCTTCCGCCTTTATTTTTGTTGGCCGCATCAATTGCTTTTTGAATTGCTTTTGTATTTAAAGTTTTACCATCTCCTACGGCGCCATATTTTTTAATGTCAAATATCTTTTGGGCCGAAACGGTTAGGGAAATACAGAAAATAAACAGTGTTATTATAAAATTTCTTTTCATTTCTATTTTATTTTAATCTTGATTTTTAACAAAGCAGCGTATCTAAATTTTTTCATGCAGCTCTTTTTTAAATCTGTGTGAAACAAAAACTTTGCGTCTTTGCGAGCAATTTTCGTCAGCTTACCAAAAAACAGTATATAAAGCCACTAATACGCCACAGATAATAAAGGAACCAACAATAAATTCTGATGAGACTTTAAACATCGAATTATCAACTTCTATTTTATGAATTTCAGCATCCTGTTCAGATACTGGATTTGCCAGACTAATGCCAACCATTATAAAGACAATTAAAAAGAAAACAATAGTCATTCGGTCTAAGAAAGGATAATCAGGAAAAGCGCCATCTGTCCAC
This sequence comes from Flavobacterium sp. SLB02, assembly GCF_009664855.1. GTDB lineage: Bacteria > Bacteroidota > Bacteroidia > Flavobacteriales > Flavobacteriaceae > Flavobacterium. The sequence goes on along the minus strand of NZ_CP045928.1, from coordinate 905,666 downwards.
ATAGGCAGGAATTTCAATATAGCAGCAAGAGGCACTGTTAACAATGCGCCGGCAAGTCCGGCTGATGGGGTTGTTTTTTTCCAGAACATTCCAAGTAAAAAAACCGCTAAGACTCCCGGAGAAAAGAACCCAACATATTCCTGTATAAACTGATAGGCCTGATCTAATGATTTTAATGCCGGCGCTACAATAGCAGCAATGATCATACACACCACCACACACCATCTTCCGGTGCGTACCAGCTTTTTTTCTGTTGCCTTAGAATTGAAATATTTTTTATAAATATCTAAAGAAAAAATAGTCGAAATACTATTGGCTTTTCCTGCCAAAGAAGCCACAATGGCTGCTGTTAGAGCCGCAAGAGCCACACCTTTTAATCCTGCAGGAAGTAAATTCATTAAAGTTGGATACGCCTGATCTGGTTTTAAAACTCCTGCTGCATCTACCATTTCCTGCTGAAACATTCCATTGGAATGCATTACAAACATGGCTATACCTGGTAAAACGGCAATAATTGGGACTAATAATTTTAGAAAAGCGGCAAATAAAATTCCTTTACGGGCGGTTTTTAAATCGGCGCCTAAAGCGCGCTGGACAATATATTGGTTGCATCCCCAATAGGCCAGATTATTGATTAACATACCACCAATTAAAACAGACATTCCCGGCAGTTCATTATAATGCGGATTGGATTTTTCTAGTATCATATGCAAATGCCCGGGCGCCTGATCAGCAATAATGGCCAGACCTTTTAGAATGTCTTTTCCAAAACCAAACTGATCTGAAAGTAAAGTCAATGCCAGATAAGTGGTTACTAATCCGCCCAAAATTAAAACGATAACCTGAAACATATCGGTATATCCAATTACTTTCATTCCCCCTAAAGTTACAATCACTGAGAATAAACTTAAGGCAATAACACAAAACTGAAAACTTACAGGGGCAATAGAAGAAATAGCCAAAGCGCCTAAATAAATGATAGAAGTAAGATTTACAAACACATAAATTAAAAGCCAGATAATAGCCATAATAGTACTTACCGTTCCGCTATATCTTTTGGCCAGAAACTGCGGCATGGTAAATATCTTGTTTTTAAGATAAACTGGTAAAATAAACATCGCCACGATAATTAATGTGGCCGCTGACATCCATTCATAAGAAGCAATTGCAAGGCCAATGGCAAAACCAGAACCGCTCATACCAATAAAGTGTTCTGCTGAAATATTAGAAGCAATCAAAGAAGCTCCAATTGCCCACCAGGTCAGGGATCCTTCTGCCAAAAAATATTCATTGGAACTGGTTGCTGCAGTTTTCTTGCTTCTGTAAATATACATTCCATAAGCCGTTACTATGATAAAGTAAATAAAGAAAACAATGTAATCTGCGCTTTGTAATACATTCATAATGTTGTGGTTATTGTGAGGTTAGTAAAATGTATTTTAAAATTGAATGTGTTTCAAATTTTTAGAAACCATTTTCTTTTATATAGAAAATAAAGCAATAGTAGCTGTACTACACTTACCGATAAAGCAGCAAAAAAAGGCTGCCATACAAGGGGTGTAAAATTGATAAGTCCACCAAAAACATAATCTGCCATATGTTTAAAATCAACTAAACCTTCGGCGGCGATATAAATTAAAATAGAATTTGAACCGATTAAAATTAATAGAAATGCCCATTTATGAAATCCGAAAAAATCAATTATCAAATAAAAAAAGACAAAAAACAAAATGCTGAATCCCCCGACAAAACATACAAATGAACTGGTCCATAAATGTTTGTTGATTGGAAAACTACTATCCCATATCAGGCCTGCAATAATCAAAGCCACTGCCGTAAGAGTCATTAAAAGCAATTTTATTTTTATAGAAAAAGAGTAATTTGCTTTTAGAAATGTTCCGGTAAAAACGCCCAATAAAGCCGTAGCAATAGCAGGTATGGTAGAGAAAATCCCTTCCGGATCATAAACCCTGCTATGGAGTCTGCCCGGTAAAATCAAGCGGTCAATATAGCCTTCCAGTGATCCTTCCTTAGTTAAAACTCCTGCGCCAAATTCAGGCACGGGAATCCATTTCATTGCTGCATAATAGCCAATCAAAATACCCAGGAACCAGATTAATTGTTTTTTAAAATCAAAATTCAAATAGATGATTCCTGCACAAAACCAGGCCAGTCCAATTCTTCCTAAAACACTTGCAAAACGCGTATGATCAAAACCATCAAATCGCAATAATCCATTGACCACAAAACCTAAAACCAGTAAAATACAGGTTCTGCGGAGCATGGATAAGTAAATTTTTCGCTTTTCGCTGCCCGGTAATTCTTGTGGTGTTTCTACACCAGCCAGCTGCATTTTCTTTTCAAAAGAATACGGCATTGAAACCCCTGCAACAAACAGAAATACAGGAAAAATCATATCGTAAAATGTGATCCCATCCCATTCGGTATGATGCAATTGTGAGGACATCCAGATAAAAACCGGAATTGGGGCTGCTTTGGCCAGAGCATGAATGATGTGTTCTCCGCTCATAATCCAAAACATAACAAATCCGCGAAGTGCATCTAAAGAAATTAATCTTCCTTTTGTAGTGTTGTTCATTTTTTAGTATTCGGTGGTCAGTTGATCGTTTTTTTTAGTATTTGAGTCTCAGTGACCCTTTTCAGTGCAAATGAGACTGTAAACTGTGATTGTAAACTAAAAATTTATTTTATTGGTTTTATAACAAATCCGTAGCTGTACTGACTTTGGGTCAATACATATTGCTCGTGTGGCGGTAATCCCCAGCTGTTGTCTCCTCCTAATCCGCGCTGGGTCAAATCAACACAAACCACCACTTCATTTCTTGGAGTAATATCGCTGGAATGCATATTCTTTTTAGAAATTCCTGCATCAAAATCACTCGGATAATTATTCAAAGTACTCATCCCTAAAGGCTGCAGTCCTTTTATCTCCAGGCCATTTCCATTATTGCCTGACAATTTAAACCAGCGTATATCGGTTTTGTATCCATTTTCCTGTGGGCGTGTATAAGGCACATATTGGTCTGCAACTTTACTGTTGTAAACTCCTTTGAATGAAGAGGTTTTTCTATCTGGATAATTCTCCAGAGGTCCTCTTCCGTAATAATCCAGATTCTCTAAGGTGTTTTTTAAAGTGAAAATCATGCCGAAACGCGGCAGTTCGGGAACCGGGTTATTGCCTTTTTTATAAGACGCCTGTATTTCTAATACGCCGTCATTTGCTAATGCATATTTAATGGTATAATCAGAAGCAACATCATTGAGTTTTAACTTGGCAATGATATATTGCTTGCCTTGCTCCTCTATTTGCTTAATGCTTTCTAAAGTGGTGTTTTTACCGGCTGTTCTCCAAACGTTGGTTCTAATCTGCATTTTATTTCCAATATCATTATCGGTTGGTGCTCTCCAGAAATGGGGTTCGGGATATTGATTAAAGTACTCCTGGCCTTTTAGACTATAGAAAGAAATTAATCCTGTTTTTTTACTGATTTTGACCACAACATTCTCTGAGGTCAACACAAACTGCTCTTGCTCATCCTGAATTTTAGAAGCACTTGACTTTTGAGATTGTGCAAAATAATTAGAGTCTTCAATTACAAACTGCTCTTTGGCAATTTCAAAATGCTCAGGGAGAAATTCTGATCCTGTTTTAGTGTATGCAAAAACATTCAATAAATATTCTGTTGCTTCTTTAGATGGTAATTTTGGAAGTTCAATCTTAAACTGCTTTTTTGTTTTCGGCTCTAAAGCAACATCAATTCTTCCTTCTTTGATTACTTTTCCGTTTTCTAAAACTTCGTATTTAAAGCTATATTTATTGAGGTTTGTAAACCCAAAATCGTTTACAATTTCGATCACTCCATTTTTGATATCTATAGCGTTAAATAAAATATCCTGATATACTTTTTTTACTTCAAATGCTCCGGGGTGTGGTGTTCTGTCTGCATAAACCAATCCGTTATGACAAAAATTCTCATCATTGAGATAATTCTGGCTTCCCATATCGCCTCCATAAGCCCAGTATTTTCTGCCTGCTTCATCTGTTGCTTCAAATCCCTGATCTACCCAGTCCCAGATAAAACCACCCTGCATATTTTTGCTTGCGCGAATAATATCCCAGTACTCCTGAAAATTACCACTACTGTTTCCCATCGCATGGGAATACTCACACATGATAAAGGGACGGCTCACTTCTTTGCGCGCCGCATATTCTTTCATATAAGCAATGGTTGGGTACATCGGACACACGATATCTGTGTTTTCATTTTCCTTTGCCTGTTCAAACTGCACCAATCTTGTATTGTCTCTTTTTTTGATCCATTTATAGGCCTCATGAAATACAGGTCCATTGGCACTTTCATTACCTAATGACCAAATAATTACCGATGGAGCATTTTTATCTCTTTCTACCAAGCTGTAAATTCGGTCTAAATGCGCCTCTCTCCATTGGGGAAGATAACCCGGATTGGTTTTTGGATTCATCCACATTACAGGCTGTCCCTCAACTCCCATTCCATGGCTTTCAATATTGGCCTCATCCACCAGAAACAAGCCGTATTTATTACATAACTTTACCCATAAAATATTATTGGGATAATGACTGCAGCGCACCGAATTAATATTGAGCTGCTTCATCATTTTGATGTCTTTGATCATCGTGGCCTGGTCCTGATAATGTCCCGTTTGGGGATTATGCTCATGAATATTTACACCATGAACCATCAATCGAACTCCGTTTACCAATAATTGCCCGCCTTTTAACTCTACTTTTCTAAATCCGATTTGAGTGGAAACGCTCTCTAGAATATCTCCTTTTGCATTTTTTAAAGTCAAAAGCAAGGTGTATAAATTTGGTGTTTCGCTGCTCCATAATTTTGGAGCCGATACATGCTGAGCAAAATTTAAAGTCTGAATTTTAGAGGCTTCAAAATTGACATTCAATTCTTTTGTAAATACATTTTTTCCAGAAGCATCTACAAGTTTGGCAACCAATTTTTGATTATTAACAGCAATCGAAGTCAGGTTTTTCAAACTTACCTCTACACTTAAACTTGCGTTTTTGTATTTCGCATCCAAGTCCGGTTTGGCAAAAAAATCTGAAATACGAACATTATCTGTACTATATAAATACACGTTTCTGTCAATTCCAGAGAGTCTCCAGAAATCCTGATCCTCCAGATACGAACCATCACTCCATCTGTATACCTCTACAGCAAGATCATTTTTTCCGGGTTTTAAATATTTAGAAATATCAAATTCTGCCGGACTTTTGGTGTTTTCGCTATAGCCTACTTTTTGACCATTTACCCAAATATACATGGCAGATGTTCCTGCTTCAAAATGAAGAAAAACATGTCGGTTTTTCCAGTCTTCGGGCAGCACAAAATCTTTTTTATAAGAGCCCACCGGATTATCCCAGTGATTGATAAAAGGAGGATTTTTCTCAAATGGATAGGTTATATTGGTGTAAATGGGCACACCATAACCATGCAGTTCCCAATTCGAGGGCACTTGAAGCTCTGCCCAGTGCAAGGTGCTGAAATCTGTTTTGTAAAAATCCTTTGGACGCTGATCTGGTGTTGGCGACCAGGAAAATTTCCATTTACCGTTTAGAGAAAAATACCATGGTGAATTTTCGTATTGATCCCTTATGGCCGAAGTTTCATCTGCATAAGGAAGAAAAGAAGCGCGCGCGGGTTCTCTGTTAATTTGAAACACATTAGGATTTTCCCAATCATTTGAATCTTTTTGCTGAGCCAGAATTAAATCTGCGCAAAGCAGCAGGGGTAATAAAAGTATTTTGATTTTATGCATTGTTGTGGTTTTAGATAGCTTTCAAATGAAATTTTTGATTTTTCTAAAATTTCAATTTCTCGGGTAGATATTTAGCAACTAATTCTTTATAATAGGGAAGTAATGCTTGTACATCTGGTTTAACCGGAGCTTTAGTATATAAATCATAGGGATTGAACTTTCTTACCCAGTCAAACATTTCGATGTCTTTCTCATTCATTAAATGGGCATAAGCATTTTCTTTATGCTGAGAATAAAATGAATGGTAACGAATCATATACAAAGCCGGATCGGGAAGGTAATCTCTCATAATCTGATACAGATATTCATCATGACCCCAGCTCATTTTTACCTTATCCAGTCCGCAGTTTTGGCTGTAAACTCCAAATTTGGTATTGAATCTCGGGTCTGTATAATCGGGGTTTTCTTTGAAAAATTCCCAGTAAACAATTTTATCGGAGTACGCGCAACCAACAGGAAATGTATCGCCAACAACGGCCCACTGTGGTTCTCCAAACAAACATAAAATTTTACCCAAATCATGAATAAAACCTGTAAGCACAAACCAATCCGGGTGGCCGTCTGCTCTAATGGCTTCAGAGGTCTGTAAAAGGTGTTGGGTTTGATCCAGGTCAATATCCGGATCGCTATCATCTACAAGTGTGTTCAAAAAATCAACAGCCTGCCAGATTGACATTTCTTTTTTATTGAATTGCAGAAATTCTGCTTCTTTATTACAAACAAAATCGTAAGTCTGATAGGTGTGGTTAATTCTATAAAACTCCTTAACTGTTTCTACTCTTTGCGAATCAACATAATTTCTGAATTCTTCTTTTTCTTTCACCGGTGCACTCTGAGAAGGATCAGGATATCGCAATAACAAATCATCTTCCCACTGATCTAAATTATTCAATGGATTATCGGTGTCTATATGCTTTTTCATAATGCTAAAAGTTTAAAAGTTATAAGACAAAAATAGAATTACCCATACCGTTCAAAATGGACTAATACATCAAAAACATGGATAATTTTAATTATTGTAAGATTTTTATATAAAATTTCATCTAAATAGCTATGAGGTTAGTTTTTTCTCATTGATGAGTTGTGAGCAATCAAACTGGAATTTCTATATCATAAATTACCAATCTTTGTCGATTTTCTCTGTGATGCTTCCTTTACAAGGATGACAAGATTGAGGATATACCTTGCCAATAAACCTTGCCCTCCCATAGTTGCAACCAGGGGCTATACTCTTTAAAATAGTAATAAAATAATTGGTGTAATTGGTGTAATTCGCGCAAAAAAAATCCTTTTAATCTGCGCGCCTAAAACTAATTAATGAGCTTACTGGGCGGGAAACCAAACTGTTTTTTAAAGCATCTGCTGAAATACAAAGGATCATTGAAGCCCACCAGATTGGTCACCTCCGATACATTGTACTTTTTGGTTTTGAGCAGTTCTGCTGACTTTTTTAAACGAATGGTTCTGATAAATTCATTTGGAGCCAAATCGGTCAGTTCTTTGATTTTTCTGTATAATTTGGAAGAACTTACACCCAATTTATCACATAAAAATTCTGTAGAAAGATCAACTTCGCTTAAATTATCATTGATCAGATTGGTCACTTTTACCATAAATTGCTCATCAATTGGCGAATGAGTCAGCATGCTGACCTTCCCTTCTACTTCTCCTGAGAATTTTTGCTTGAGTTCTAATCTTGATTTGATCATATTCTCAATAACTGTTTTGAGCAGTAAGGGCTCAAAGGGTTTTACCAGATAGCCATCAGCCCCCATGTCGTAGCCTTTTACTTTATCCATATTCTCGGAAAGTGCAGTAAGCATCACCACTGGAATATGGCTTATGAATTCATCATTTTTAAGCTCACGGCAAAATTCCAATCCGTCCATAACGGGCATCATCACATCGGTAACGCATAAGATGGGTTTAATTTGTCGGCAGATTTTCAAACCTTCTTCTCCATTCTCTGCCTGGTAAACTTTATAATAATCCGATAAATAGTCTACCAGATATTTTCTGAGTTCACTATTGTCCTCAATAACCAAGATCTTTTCTTTAAGATCTGTATTTTGAATGATTTTCTTGGCCGCCTTCTCTGGAATAAGCATACTGAGATTGTCATTTTTAAGAGCGTATTCAAACACCTCTTTATGCTCGTAAGCATCACGGTCAATGGGAATCTCGACCTTAAAGGTACTTCCTTTCCCTGGTGTACTTTCCACAGATATACTTCCTTTATGAATGGCAACTAAAGATTTTACTAGCGACAATCCAATGCCCGATCCCGTATTATTGGCCTTACTGTTTGTGGCCTGATAAAATCTTTTGAAAATTTTATCCTGACTCTTCAAGGGAATCCCAATTCCATTGTCGCTTACTTCAATCACTAAAATATCCTCAACGGTATCTTTGAGTCTGACATACAAATCCACATTGCCGTTTTTATTGGTAAACTTCAAGGCATTGGACAATAAATTATAGAGGATTTTATCATATTTATCATTGTCCAGCCAGCCCTTTATTTCATCGTCCTCAGAGATAAAACTCAGCTTTATCTTTTTATTGAAAGCCATCTCATTAAAGGAATCAAAAATATTTTTGGAATAAGAGAGAATATCGGTTTTAGTGACTTTTAATTTCAATTCACCTGACTGGGCTTTTCTAAAATCCAACACTTGATTGACCAAATTGAGCAATCTGCTGGCATTTTGATAAATTAAATTGTAGCGGCTTTTTTCATAATCCGTTGCATTACTGCTTTCCTCTAAAAGCTGTTTGGCCGGCCCCAAAATAAGGGTTAAGGGTGTTCGCAATTCATGGGAGATATTGGTAAAGAAACGCAATTTCTCATTGTTTAATTTAATATCGTGTTCTCTGTTTACTTTCTCGGTAAGCAGCTCTTGTTTTAAACGAATTCTGTTTTTGATTTCTTTTCTTATGAAATAAAAAATTCCAAATAAAAGTGCCAAAAACAGTACAAAAGAAGTTGGTGTTAGCCAAAAAGGCGGCAGGATTTTTATTTTATAAGAAACCGTTTTACTCCAAAATCCGTCGCTGTTGCTTGATCTGATTTTAAAGGTATAACTGCCCGGATAAAGGTTGGTGTACTGAACAATTCTTGAACTACTATTGGCAGTAATCCAATGTTTGTCAAATCCTTCGAGCATATATTGAAATTTATTGAGCTTTTCGTTAGCAAATGAAGGGGCAGAGAACTGAATCGAAAAATTACGGTTTTTATGGCTTAGTGCTATTTCTTTTCCATAATTTAAATCTTTTGACAGTGGAACTTCGCCATTAATTTCCATCTCTGGAAGCACTTCTTCATTCTGAATTTTAAATTCAGAGATAACCGGCAATGGCGACCATTTATTTCTTTTCATCTCAGGGGGTGAAAAAGAGATAATACCATTTTTACCTCCCAGAAAAATATTGGAATTGTTAAAGTAAAAAAAGCCACTTGAACTAAAAACATCGAGTCTATTGCCGCTGTTGACGTGATAAATACTGATATCGCGTAAATTGGATTTAACAAAGGCAATGTTATTGTTATTGATATTGAGCCATAAATTTCCCTGGGCATCCGATAAAATATCAGTGATCCATTTTCCTGAGAGTTCTTTAAGATTTTTTACAGGTTCAAATTGGTTCTCCCTGGCATTGTAGAGACACAATCCAAAACGCGTTGATGCCCATATTTTACCTTTGGTATCCACCAAAACATCACTTACGTTCTCATCATGAGGAATGCCTTTTTCTTTGATAAAAAGCGATGAGTAGGTTTCTATCCTCCCGGAATTGATATTGTATTTTACAACGCCGGTTTCTGTTGCAAACCAAACATTCTCCTTGGTGTCTCTTTCAATGGCATTAATCTGAAAATCAGGCAGCAGTCTACTTGAAGATTCTACCTGGAGTGTTTTAGTATTTAAAATTACTGCGCCTTCTCCAAAGGAGCCAACTATCATGGAATGATCTGAGATCCTGGCAAAAGCAAAAACGGGCGATTTTTCAAATCCTGACTTTATCTCCCTGGAAGAATTTGTGCTGTAATTGTAAACCAATATATTACCGTCCCAAAGACCGCAGTAAAAAATTTTTCCATCATCAGAATAAATACTGGCGATATCTTTTCCTGTATTGTGCAGTGGAGTTGAGCCTTTATTGTTAGAGATAAAAAGTCCGTTGTGATAGGTCGCTACAATCACTTTCTGATCATAGGTTTTGGCAAAACCTCTTATACGCGGTGCCTGATTGCCTATTGAGCGTGAGATATCTTTGTTTAAAGTAAACTGATTCTCATAGGGATCATATTTATCTAATCCGTCCTCGGTGCCAATCCATAAAACCCCCGAAGCATCAAAATAAAGAGATGAAATTAAATTATCTACCAGGGAGGTATCATCGGATAGAATTGAATAATACCATTTGTAATTTCCTCTCTGAATATCTTCGAGTTGATTGCAAACCAACAATCCCCCTAGGGTTCCCACCCAGTATTTTCCATCGGGAGCGCGCGCAACTGATAAAAAATAAGGTCCTAAAGCGCCTCTGACCTGTTTGTTTTCTATGTATAAATTCACAAACTCATCCCTGGCCTTATCGAGTTTGTACAAGCCTTCACGCGTTCCCACAAAAATATCGGACTTGGCATCCTCATAAATAAAATTACTATAGGGGTTCTTTATATTGGAATAGGGAACAGAAAGCGTGTAATTATTAATTCGCACAATTGCTCCCTTAGGATCCATTGTTATTTTTGCAATACCTGATTTCTCGTAGCTACCCACCCAGATATTGCCTTTTTTGTCCTCAAAGATTTCTTTTACATAATCAAACCCTTTGAGCTTTATTTTTTCAAATCGGTTTTCTTTCAAAAAAAACAAATACATTCCTTTTGTTTTGGTACCTACCCAGACTCTTTTGAATTTATCGACATAAACAGATCTCACTTCATCATCGGGCAGACTCTTTGGATCCTGCTTTTTATGGTAAAAGGTGGTAAAGACATGCGTGTCCATCTCAAAGAGTGTGAGTCCTTTTCGCGTACCAATCCATAAGTGATTGGAGGCTTCGTCCAGCTCCAAAGCCGTAATGTCATCATTGTAGAGTTTATTTTTTCCCGGGGCGGAACTCATGTAGTTTTTAAACTGATAACCGTCAAAACGGTTTAAACCTGAAAATGTTCCAAACCATAAAAACCCTTTTTTATCCTGCACAATATGACGTACAGAATTATGAGACAATCCGTTATTATCATTGTAGTGCGCAAATTTTATATTCTGTGAATAAGAATGATAAAAAATGGCAAGAAATAAAAATAGTGCAAATTTTTTCTGTCTCATTGAAATAAATTAAAAACGCAATTTAATGTTTTTGATTTAATTAATATCAAAATTATTTAACAGATAATCTGTCAATTTTATTGTTTTTTAAATCAATCCTAAAATGATCAGACGGCTCGCCATTCATGGTTTTACAAAATATTTCTGCCCATAGAATCAGTTTTGGATCATTTGATTTTTTTAACGCTGTGCAAACCAATTCATATTGCTTTAATCTCTTTTTTCCAATTTCGGGAACTGCCAATTCACCGGCGCTTCTCAGACGGTAAAAATCCAATATCATATCAAAACCACTCCACAATTCAAAATCGCAAACCCCCAGTGCATTTGCTTTCAAACACTCACTAAGCTCAGATCCATTTTTATTGATTTCTAATAAATCTTTACCGGAAAGATTTAGAATTGATTGTAAAAAATCGGCTGGAAAATCTTCGGGCAGGAATCTTAAACGCACTAATTCTTTTAAATGCCAGCTTGTAAATGCTTTATAATCCTTGGCCTTTAAAATTTCCTTGTTCCAAATATGATCGCTTTTACTTTGCTGTAAATGAGCGTATTCTTGTTTGTAAAAAGCAGACAAACTATTGAATTTCTTGACCTTTCCAATGACTACTGTTTGCACCTCAAGCTCAGAGTCCGAGTGAATTGTCAATATTTTATACCCTGGCATATAGGCTGCAAGGGATGGCGTTTGAATATTAAACAATGTATTTCCCTTTGCTGATGTTCTAACCCCGGTATCATTGATGTGCATGTGGCCTCCAAAATGAATCTGAATTCCGGCATCTGCAAAGAGCTGTGCTACCTCTTCGCTGGGAACTCGCTGTAGCTGCATTTTATCGGCGCCAAAAAGCTGCTTTAATTCCCCCGATGCATTATCATTGAATTCCACCATGGGATAATGGCTAAAAGCAATGAGTATTTTTTGGTTTTCCTTGGCCTGCTGAGCTACTTTTTTTACCCAGTTCAATAAGTGGTCTTTATAAATCAGAACGTTATTATAACCTGTATTGGCGCCCGAGAAATCATGCGCATTATCTATCTGACCCGATAGCTTCTGGCTAGGAACATAGGCGTTGGCATCTATGGCCAAAAGCCAGATTCCTTTAATGGGCTCCACCAGATAACTCGCATCGGAAAGACGTAGATTGGTGTTTTTAATTACATAGGTTCTTTTCTCCAAAACAGCTTCCCTTTGCGCTTGGGCAAAAGTATAATCTTCATAGCTATAGTGCGAAAAAGGGGTTTGCCAATACAAATCGGTCTTTTTTGGAAAAAAACCAAAATCCCGCATTTGCTCAATAATTTCCTTATAACCCCAGTTTTTTATATCGGCTGTGATAATGGGCGGCAGCTCGTTTTTATTTTTACTCAGATCAGTTTGTGAACTGCTGATAATCTGCTCTTTTCCGTCTTTACCTAAAAAATCAGTTTTTGTGGCATCCTGCCAAAATGGTCTTACAACGTCATGATTGCCGGTGGTGACAAAAAATGAGATTCCGTATTTCTCTGAGTATTGGCTGAGTATTTTTCTTAATCCGCGCACGTGAACCGGCTGCCCGTCATCACTGAAATCCCCGGGAAGAACCACTTGCTTGATGCCTTTTTTGACAATATCATTTAAAGCTTGCAAAAACGCAAAATAATTTTCATTGAAAATTCTCGTAGAATGCAATTGGGCGTTCATCGTCCTGATATTGGCATACTCACCTGTAAGGGGATTTTTGATTCCCTGATAAGGGTTATCTTCAAATTTGGCAAAAATATCCTGTAGATGAGCATCGGCTATAAAGGCGATTTGGATCTTTTTCTCATTGAAATCTTGCCCTGTTTTACAGGAAAACAGCACCAGAAGAAGCAATGAGGCAAAGATATTTTTAAATGACATTCTTTATTGTTTTGATATTGCGCGACAGACCCCATACACCTGTCTTCTTCGCGGGATTTACTTTTCAATTCACTTGGTCCACTACACCTACCAAAGTAAAATTTATCCCCAGGGGATTCTTGGTTATTTTACAGATTAAAGGAAACTGCGGATTCTTTACAATCCACATTTCAGTTTGATCAATTTGCGCGATCACGTGCAGCGCATCGATTAGCTTCCCTTCAATAAAAACGCCGTTTTTGTCTTGGTTTTCATCCAGAACATATTGGGTATTATTATAGAGAAAAGAACTGTTTTTCAATAAATCCTCATAAGCGGACTGTGAGATCATAAAAAAAGTCTCTGTTGGTTTTAAGTGTAACTCCGGGGCATATTCCCCTTGATTAAAACTCAGGGCATTTCCGTTTTTTACTGCCTCACCGAGCATAACAATACTGCTTTTCACGCCTCTTGTCTCGAGTTTAAAAGTCAGTTTATCCTCTGCCGTCTGGGCCCTTAGCGATAAAGTTCTGGTCTGTCCGTGAAGTTTGCAAACATAATGCAGGACTGTATTATTTTTTATTGTTGGAATGTAGCTCTGAGCTACTGCTGTTTGATAAAATATCAAAAACAGAAATGCTGTAATTATATTTTTCATCTTTGTGATTGTTTTATTTTGCCGGTGGTAAAATAGTAGTTCCCCAAGGCGAAGGTTTGGAATCCATCTCTAAGATTAATTCTCCTCCCTTATTAATATCATCATGTAAAATCCAGGCTTTATTATAAGATTTTCCGTTTAAAAAAGCCGCTTTTATATATTTGTTTTTATCGGTCATTTTCTTGGCTGTAATTATAAACTCTTTACCGTTTTCTAATTCTATGGTGGTTTGTTTTACAAAAGGGGTATTGATCAGATAATAAGGCTGTCCGGCGTTTGGATACAAGCCCATCATGTGAAAAGCCAGCCATGAGGACATCGCTCCCGAATCATCGTTGCCGGGAAGTCCTTCTCTAGAAGTATTGAAATTCTTTTTGATAATGCTGCTGATTCTCTGGCTGCTCAAATGCGGTTTTCCAATCCAGTGATAAAGACATGGGGTTAAAAACGAAGGCTCGTTGGCCACATTATACAATTCTGAATCAAAAAAAGTATTCAATCTGTTTTCAAAGGCTTTTGCGCCTCCTGATTTTCGAATCAGTTCGGGAACATCATGAGGAATGCTAAGGGAATATTCCCATGAATTTCCTTCATAGAAAAACACGCACCAGTGGCATACATACCAAGGCGATTCGATAATTACAGGGGTGTATCTAAAGGTAGGCTTCTGGATTTTTGATTCCCCGAAAACAACATCATCGAGCCATTTTCCCTCTTTGTCTCTTGGCATTATAAATCCTCTGGCGCCATTATTTTCATAATCCGAGCGCCATAAATTCTGCCAGTTGTCGGCTTGCTTGATGTACTGATTGTACAGATCGGTTTTACCTAAACCTTTGGCTAGAATGGCAATATTGTAATCATTGTAGGCGTAATCGATAGTTCGGTTTCCCGCGCGGTCCGTGCCGTAGGGAACGTATCCTAAGAGGAGATAATCTGCAAGCCCGCCCCTTCCTTCTTTTTCTTCATTTCCTCCCGGGGGCACTGTGGCGTCTTTGAGCATGGCCTGCAGGGCAAGATCATAATCTATTCCTTTTAAGTTTTTTACAAAAGCATCGGCAAGAACAACCTCGGCGTTAGATCCGCCCTGGGTTCTGCCGTTATCATTACCGCTTCTTCCTTCAGGCAGAAAACCTTCATGTTTGTAAATGTTGAGCATAGCGTTTATGATTTGCACTTTACGCTTAGAATCTATCAGGGTAATTAAAGGACTTGAGGTTCTAAACGTATCCCAAATGGTATAAAAATCATCATAGTAAGGCTCCTCATTTGTCCATAGCGGATTCTCACCTGTGCGGTCCACAGGCATAATCATGGTATGATACAAACCCGTGTAGAACATTTTTTTATAATCTTGGGAGGTATCTTCAGATAATTTGATCCGGTGTAATAAATCCTCCCATTTGTTTTCTAAAGCAGTCAGGACAGTATTAAAATTCCAATGCGGAATTTCAAGCTCTATATTATTTTTTGCTTTTAATTCACTCAAAAAGGAAATTCCGATTTTAACATTCAACTCTTCTTTTCCAGCGAGTCCAAAAGAAAGCAAGGCTGCTGTTTTTTTGCCTGAATCAAACTGCGCTTTTTCATTATTGTAAAACTCGCCGTCTTTAAAAGTTACATATCTTGCAATAGGCTGATCAAAAACGGCCCAGAAATAAACCGTGTAAGCGCGCCCGTTATTCCAGCCTCCTCTGATTCTACTGTATCCCCTCACTTCAGTATCTGAAACAATTTCTATTTGCGAGCCCACAAACTGCTGGGCTTCTCTGGCATCAGGAATCTTTTCTTCTCCCAGAAAAAATCCAGGATCAATCTTTAATTCTTTAGAGGCATTTTTGGGGTAAGTGATGCGGTAAAAAGATACTTTCTCTGCTGTTGTGATTTCGGTTTTGATTTTATTTTCCTTGAAAACGCTTTGATAATAGCCAAGTTTTACATTTTCTTCAGATCTAAATGCGCTCTGATCGAGTTTATCCAAAGCGCCGGAGAAAGGCATAATCTGAATGTTTCCGTATTTAGGGCCTCCACCTGTTCCACTGACGTGAACCTGGCTAAAGCCTGTTACTTCTTTTGGCATTGGAAGCCAGCCACTGTTGGGACTCACCGTGCAGTCCGGACTTGGTTTTACCATTCCATAAGGACAAGAGGGCCCGATAAAAACCCTGCCGACTCCTTCTGATCCAATCATGGGATCTACATACTGATTCACCGTTCTTTGTGCATTAATGCTAATTGCAGCCAGAAATGATAGTGCTAAAAAAAAGATAAACTTAGCCGATATTTTCATTTGCGTATTATTTCTTTAGTTTTTCTTTAGGTCTTTTTAAATGTTCTTTAATTGAAATATTTCAGGGATTTGGTTGAGCTGACATCTCTAAAATCAGCTCGCCTCCCTTTGTAATATCCTGGTGGGAGAGACTAAAATCCCGCACTGTTTGATCATTGTATTTTATATCTTTTATATACACATTCTCAGGGCTGTTATTGGCCGCCTTTATCACAAAAGTTTTGCCTTTATAATATTTAGAATTTAATTCTATTTCAATTTTACTAAATATTGGACTTCCTATTTGATAAACAGCATCCTTGTCTGTTCCTCCATTGATTTGAAATAAACCCACTTTAAGCAACACACTTAAACTTCCCATTAATCCCTGATCCTCATCTCCGTTATAGCCTGTCGCGGGAGATAGACCGCTGAAGGTTTCCCTCACTACGTTTCTTGTCCAGTACTGGGCCAGATCGGGTCTTGCCAGCAGGGTAAAAATATTTGAGGTCTGTATGGAAGGCTGATTTCCAAAATTTATAGGAATTCTGCTAAACTCGGGATGTAATTCCGCATCGTGTGATGTACCGGAGGTATAATGTTGCTTTTTAGCGGTCTGAAATTGAGCGTTCAATTTTGCAACAGCCTTTTCTTTTCCGCCCATTAAAGCAGCAAGACCCTCAATATCGTGCGGCACAAACCAGGTGGATTGGGCTCCATTGGATTCTATAAATCCATTTTCATATTGATAGGGATCATAATTCTCGCGCCATTCTCCCTGCACGTTTCTCGGACGCATCCAGCCTATGCCTGGATCAAAAACCTTCTGATAGTTTTTTGATCTTTTCATGAAATAATTATAATCCTGCTCATAATTTAGTTTTTTTGCCAGTTGGGCCAAAGTCCAATCCTGATAAGCATACTCTAAGGTCTGGCTAGCACCGTCCTGATGACTTCCAAAATTACCTTCGGGAAGCGGGTAAGGCACATATCCTTTTTGCAAATAATGTTTTAATCCCCCACCCATATTGGTAGTATGCTCATATCCGGCTTTTTCCATAATACCTCCGGGCATATGGTTTTTTTTAAGGGCAATATAAATAGCCTCTAAATCTTGCCTTACAATGCCTTTTTGAATGGCGCTCACTATAAAAGGAGTTGTGCTGGCCCCTGTCATCACGTAAGTATCATCTCCCGCCGAAGGGCCGCGAGGAATCATACCCCCATCTTTATAATATTGCATTAAAGAATACACAAACTGCTCCATAATTTCAGGATATACAAGACCCCAGAGATTATTTATGGTCCATTGTGCGCCCCAAAAAGCATCTGAATTATAATGATTGAATTTGGGTTTCCCATCAGCATTTAAAGGTAGCTGTCCAACCCTGAATTGCTGCCCTGTATTATCAGGATAAGCTCCATTTGCATCACTGATCATTTTTCTGCCTTGCAGGGCATGCCACAGATCGGTGTAAAATCTTCTTTGGTCTTCTCTTGTTGCTCCCTCTATTTTTATTCTTCCCAGTAAAGCGCTCCATTCTTCTCTGGAAGCAGCCACTGTTGTTTTAAAATTCCAATGCGGTAATTCAGTTTCAATATTGTTATTGGCATTTTCAACTGAGGTGTAGGATATTCCCACTTTCATTAGTAGCTCAGGGGTAGCTGTATTAAAATGAACTAAATAATTCCCCGTCTCATTGTCTTTTTCCAGAGAAGTAACAGGCTGATTTGTTTTAATTTTAAAAAATACGGTTAAGGGCTTGGGGCGTCTGAAATTGGTACTCAAAACCAGTGATCCAGAGAGTTCATAATCATTGTTTTTTTCTAATTTCCCATTGGTATTCTCACAAGGCCCTAAAATAGTGTTCAGATTAAAAAGAACTGCTTTTTGCCCTTTTAGCCGAAAAGTATACCTGTGAAAACCTACTCTTGGTGTGCTGGTTAATTCTGCCTTAATTTGATATCTATCTAATTCTACCAAATGATATCCTGGTGTTATAATTTCGCTTTGATGGCTGAATTTGGAATAAAAATCTTTAAAAATTCTTTGTTTGTTTTCATCGCAAACGATTACAGGCATTAGAGATACACCCGACATCTGCCACTCGTGAATATGGCTAAAGCCTTTAATGGTATCTGTTGTATATTTATAGCCACCTCCCCAATCGCCCTTAATTTGGGTATCAGGACTTAGATTTACCATACCAAAGGGACGGCTTGCCGATGAGAAATAAAACCATCTGGAATTCTCTGTATCCAGCAAGGGATAAACCATATCTGATAGCTGCTTTTTTTTTAAGGAAACCTGATTTTGGGTTGTACAGGCCCCTAAAAAAACAAGAGCTAAACTCACTGCAATGCGTGCTATTTTATAGATTATATTTACTTCCATTTATTCTTTGTATTGTTGGGACAATAGTGGTTTATTTCTAAATCGAAATAGCAAGGCGAAAGATCTCTGCTGATAAGTATTGCGTTGTAATGCATTTTAAAAACATGCCTTGAGAGAAAATTACAAAGCTTAATTTTTCCTTTACTCCCCCAGCGTCATTCAATTAAGCTTTGTTTTTATTTAAAAAAATCAATCTGAAGCTGATTTTTATAAGAAATTGAAAAATCACTTGTTCTTTACAGTAAAAAAGGAGAAGATTCTTTACTCTCCTCTCCTTATTTAAAATTAAACTTGACTTACCCTGTGTACTTTATTGAATCCTCAGGATCAATACCCATCATTTTGAGTTAGAGCCGGATTTAAAACCATAGCATTGGTTGGGATTGGAAACACACGATGACGAATATCTGTATCGGTTTTGTATCCCCATTGCCCTTCATATTTTCCAAAACGGATCATATCATTTCTATGCCATGCCTCCCAAGTAAACTCGCGGGTTCTCTCTTTATAAAGTTCTTCCAGAGTAACACCGCTTAGGGCTGCAGATGTTGTACGGTTAGAACGAACCATATTTACCAGTGCATCTGCACTTTGTCCTAAGGTTGCACCTCCTCCGCGAAGAATGGACTCTGCTTTCATTAAAAGGATATCGGAATAACGCAAGAAAGGAACGTCGTTCTTTTGGTTACGATTTGTTGAGGTAGCATCGGGATAGAATTTAATATTTCTATATCCCATATTCCAGGCAATTTCATCATTTCCAAGATCAAATAAAGTTACGCTTTGACGAGGCACAATATCCGGGGTTAAATTCACCTGATAGGTATATGCTGCCCCTCCATCAGATCCGCTATAAAACTGATCGTACCCTTTTTTAGTTGTGGTAACCATGACCGGGGTAACCCCGTCATTCATAAATTGAAGACCTGTAAGCCATTGTTTGTTACGTATATCATTTACATCATTAAAATACGCATAAAACTCCGGAAGGGTACTTCTTGGTGAACTTGGCGTATAGGGAAGACCGAACTTGGCTCTTTCAGAACGAGGTACATCATAACGCGCATGATACATTTGTCCATTAAAACCAACTGAAACTGATACCGGATCATAAGGAACTGCAAAAATGAACTCTTTCATCTGAGGTCCATTAGTAGGATAAAACATTTGAAGATACGTAGCTCTTGGTTCAACAAGATATAAACCAGAATTAATTACCTGATCGCAAGCCGCAATACAATCATTATAGCGTTGTGTTCCTGTATATACATCAGCATTCAAATACAATTTGGCCAGCATTGCATTGGCAGTTTGTCTGTTGGGTCTTCCATAGGTTGTAATGCCTGCTGCAGGATTTAAATTAGGAACTGCTTTTTTTAATTCTTTTTCAATGAAATTGAAAACGTCTTTTCTTGGAGTCTTAGCATGAGAGCTAAAATCTCCATATAATGTATCTAGTGGCACATCTCCGTAACTATCCATTAACATGAAATAAGAAATAGCGCGCATTGTTTTTAATTCAGAAATCAAAGTTTGTTTATCTGAACCCTCAGGCATAGTTTGATTTAAAATTGAAATAGCCTGATTACTTGTTCCGATAACCTTAGAGGACCAGTCCCAAAGACTCCCTATAATACCATTATCTGCATTCCAGTCATGGTAATGCATGGCGATATAATTTCTGTTATCAAACCAGTTACCTCCTCTTGATGGCAGAATAGCTTCATCTGTAGATAAAGATTGAGACCACCACCAGGCAAATGAAAATTCACCACGAAATGCGGAATAAACAGGTCCTGTAGTCTGAATATATTGCGCTGAGTTTTGAGGAAAAACCTCCGGTGTCAATTGTGTTGTAATAGGCACGTCTAGATCGTCACAAGACCATATTAAACCAGCCATAAGTACTGGAAGCCCTAAATATTTTAATATCTTTTTCATAATTTTTAGCATTTATTTTTTAGAAGATCACATTTAAACCGAACATAAAAGTTCTGGTCTTTGGATAGAAGTTGTTTGAATCTACACCTGGAGCTGTTCCTCCTTGTTCAACCTCGGGATCAATTCCTTTGTACTTGGTAATCGTAAATACGTTATTTACTGTTTGGTAAATACGCACACTGCTGATATACCTGCCCACTTTACCAAAATTATACCCTAAGGTCATATTGTCTAATCTGATATAACTTCCGTCTTCTATAAAACGATCCGAATATTTATAAGAGTTTAAATCATTTGGTGACTCCCCTGCTGCATCCACTAAAATATTGTTGGTCATGGCAGTACTCGGCCTGAATAAATCAGCGCGCGTTGCATTGAAAATTTTATTGCCGAAAACGCCTCTGAAGAAAATACTTAAATCAAATTTTTTGTATTGAAAATTATTGGCCCACCCGGCTAATAATTTTGGCTGCGCGCTTCCTGCATAGTGATAATCTACTCCAATTAGAGGTGTAGTGGTCAAATCACCATTTTTATCATAATATTGGGAAACTCCACTGGCATTTTTACCGGCATACTTCAAGGTAAAGAATTGTCCTAAAGGTTTTCCTTCTTTAAAAATCTGTAATGTACTTCCTGTTTGTCCACCACCGTCTGGTTGTACACGACGGATAGAATCTCCCCCAACAAAGAAAGGGCTGGTTAATTTAACAATCTCATTTTTGTTGTGGGCCAAATTCAGATTACTAGTCCAGCTGAAATTGGCCGTTTTAACCACAGTGGCGCTCAAACTAACCTCAATACCTTTATTGGACATTGTGCCTCCGTTTGCTACAATTGTTCCCACCGGTACCAGTACCGGATTAACATTATAGTTAAAGATCATGTCGGTTGTTTTTTTATCGTACAGATCAACAGAACCTGATATTTTTCCTTTTAAAATCGAGAAGTCAACTCCAATATTGGCAGTAGCTGTTTTTTCCCATTTCAAATCCGGGTTAGCAGCCTGGTTGGGACCATAAGCTCCAATTTGTTGCCCGTTGTAGTAGAAAGTTCCCAAACTCCCGGAGATAAACTGCGCCGTATAGGCATTAAATCCAGAAGAGTTACCTGTTACCCCCCAGCTGGCGCGGAATTTCAAATCACTAAAAATGTTTTGATTCTGCATGAAACTTTCTTTGTCTACTCTCCACGCGCCTCCCACAGAAGGAAAATATCCCCAGCGATTATTGGCCCCAAACATAGACCCGCCATCTCTTCTAAGGGATCCCTGTAAAAGATATCGGTCTTTATAATTGTAATTTAAACGTCCAAAATAGGATATTAAACGCGTTTTTTGATACGCCTTGCTATCTCCAAAATTCACCACATAACCATTAACAGATGTGTAATTACTCAGTGCAAGGTTGTTATATCCTACATTATCTACCGGAAAGTTAGTTGTGGTAGCCTGAAATCCGTCTCCTAGGGTATTCTCCTGCCAGGAGTACCCTGCTACAGCTTTTATTTTATGCTCTCCTATTGATTTTTCCCAACCAAGGTAGCTTTCAATAATATTGTTTCTGGTCTCGTAAGAATTTCTAAGCGCAGAGCCGTTTACTCCAAAATTAACCAATGTTTTAGTCAAAGGTGGATCTGGGTTGTTGTAAAAGTTGGCACTGTTGTATTGCGAGTAATAACTGTCATAAAATTCTCCATGAGACGAGGTTAATCTTTGGTGGGCTAAATTCAAATTATAAGTAAATCCAAAGGGAAGTTTTACCTCAGCGGTAAGATTACCCACAAGGTTATCGGTTTTGGTCTCATCAGTACCGTGTTCAATTAAAGCTACCGGGTTAAAATATCCCGGACTGGTAAAATTTTCAAAAAAACTGCCATCAGCATTTCTTACCGGTGAGATAGGAAGATAGCTTGCTGCCTGCAAAAGAACCGTATTTCGCTGTGGTACATTTTTATATTTGGTAGTAGAATTGGTAACATTTAAACCAAATTTAACCTTATCATCAAAAGCAAATTGTTCCACAGATAACCTGGCAATGATACGCGAGAAATCACTCTTAAGCATGATCCCTTCTTTACTCAGCGAGGTAATACTGGCTGTGTAGTTGCCATGATCCCCACCACCGCTCATCGATAAGTTATGGCTGCTTGACGAAGCGCGTTCTGGTCTTAAAATTTCTTTTTGCCAGTTTGTATTGGCACCCTTGTCGTTCTCTGGTGTAAAATTCAAATTGTTTTTAGTGGTAAATGCTCTTAATTGATCTGCATTCATCATGTCCAGATTATTTGAAACTTCTTCCCAGCCAACATAACCATTATAGGCAATCTGGGTTCTGCCCTTACTTCCTTTTTTTGTGGTGACCATAATAACTCCATTTGCAGCACGGTTACCATAGATTGCCGTTGCGGCAGCATCTTTTAAAACATCAATACTTGCAATATCATCTGGTGCAATCACCGAGATATCAACCCCTGGAATACCATCAATGACATAAAACGGTCCTTGCGAACTATTCAGTGTTGAGGCCCCACGCAAAACCACAGAAGCCGTTCTTGTAGGGTCGCCACTTGATGAAATGTTCAAACCAGAAACCTTACCCTGCAAGAGCTGTCCAACATCACTAATGGCTCCTCTGTTTAAATCCTCAGCCTTAACAGACGTTACAGCAGTAGTCAGGTTTTTACGCGATCCCTTACCATAACCCACCACTACTACTTGTTCTAAATTAGTGGTGTTAGACTGTAATTTAATGGAATAATTTTTTTTTGCCGGCTCTAATTTTACAGACTGATCATTAAAACCCATAAAAGAAACCAGTAGTATCGCATTTGGGTTTGAAACCGAAATTTTAAATTTCCCGTCAAAATCTGTCGTGGCAGTATTAGTTGTCCCTTTCTCCAGGACATTAGCCGCTGGCAGAGGAATACCTTTCTCATCTAAAATTATACCTGAGATTTCTGTTTTTTGCGCCCAGGTATTAATTGATAAGCCAAGAAAAAAGGCTAGTAATAAAAGTTTAAGTTTTTCCATTGTTTTTTTGGTTAATTGGTTAATATAGTATTGACGAAATTACTGGTAAAGAAATCTTAAGAAATGGACAAGTTATTCACAAACATGGATAAATCCTTTAAAGCCAATAATTGCAAGGGTTCAGGAGCGTATCTTTATAAAATTATATCATTAAAAACTGACTAATTAATCGATTTCGTAAAAGATTTCACTTCATATCCCCGGTATCCTTTAAGCCCAGAGTTGAAAGCTGAGGTTATATTACCTTTATTAGGGTAATAGTTATCCTCTTTGTATTATTTATTTACTCTCAGTCCAATTAATTTCCCAGTTTTTA
Source organism: Flavobacterium sp. SLB02 (assembly GCF_009664855.1). Classification (GTDB taxonomy): domain Bacteria; phylum Bacteroidota; class Bacteroidia; order Flavobacteriales; family Flavobacteriaceae; genus Flavobacterium. The sequence continues at coordinate 882,009 of NZ_CP045928.1, read as the reverse complement.
ATTACTTGCCTTTCTTTTACCTCATCAAATGGGGTATTATCTACAGCTGACTCTCTCAAGGCCTGCAAAAACATTTTCCATCTTGGCCAGTAAAATCCCCTGTACATTCCCTTCCATGATCTTGAAGCGTAATCATTTAAATGACCTTCTCCGCCCCAAAGGGTAATTAAGGTTTTGGCATTTTTTACATACAATTGAGCTACCTGTGGAGAACTTGCGTACTCAGCGGCCGATTGTACCCAATTATCAAGACTGTTCAAAGGCTGTCCGGTCATGATATTGTCAATAGCCAAGGCTTGTTTTTGGATCTTTTTAAATAGCTGGTCTGCCTTTGTGATGTCTTTGTCCCGGTACGCCTTTACGCATGCTATCAAATCCTCATCAATGCAGAGTGAATAGTAATGTCTTGAAAGATCAATTAAATCATAATAAATAAAATTCTTTTTATCATATCCTTTAGCCTCTTTGCTCAAAATATCTAAAGCCTGTTTTAGTTTTTTCTTGTCTCCTGGATTTCCTTTAAATTCTGTAATTTCTTGCGTTGGACGCTTAAAAAGCAAGTACGCTCCAGCGCTATCATTCCACCAGCGTGTCTCCCAATATTTGACATTGTAAACAGATTCTAACAATAATTGCCACGCGTGAAAAGCCCCAGCAGAAGTCTTTTTTGCGTACCTGGCATGAAGATATGCCTGGAGCCAGTCCTCTATAGGCTCCTGTCCTTTATTCCAGGCAAGATCATAAATGTATTCATAGACTATAGAATTGTTATTCAAGCCTTCTGGCATAGCTCCATAGCCCACAATATTTCCTTTGTTGGGATTTTTCAGTAAACTTGTTAGTTCATTTTTATAGAAATTCAAATCTCCATACACAGGATTTGACCCGCCATAATTATGAACATAACCATAAGTCCATTGTTTTCCATAAAAGGCTTCCTGATTCTCCCATACTTTATATCTGTCGTTGGCATAATCCTGAACCATTAGTCTGTCATTGGGCACTTTACTTAAAAATGCACTAGTGGCTTCTTTGGTCCAAAATTCCTTATTGTCTCCAAAAAGCCACCCCTGCATTACCCAAACCGCCCCTGGAGCAGCCTCATTAATAGTTTCATAGATAGCGCTTCCGTAATTGGAGAGTTCTTCATATTTAGTATCCTGGGACACTGGAGGCTCGATCTCGTTAAAAGAATCTGCCAGATAGAAATTAGATGCTCCATAAATACTGGTATAAATTTCAATAAAGCGTTTTCCTAATTTTTTAAATAAAGGATCTTTTGAATCCAGTAGAAACGTACTGGCAAAACCACCTCCTGACCAGGATTTTAATTCGGTTATTTTGGCCTCTGGATGTTTCTGGGCAAAAGCTTTTGGAACATACCCGCTAAATGCCGGTACAACAGGATGCATATCCAGAGCCCTCATTCTTGCCAGGATTCTTTTTTGCAGTGCTTCTTTTTTAGTGAACCATTCAGGGGGCAATGGTCCTTGAAGACTGTTGATATTTCCCATACGCTGCCAGGGCAGAAAGGCTGGTCCTGCAAAATGTGCCTCTAGCTCGTTACTTGTCAAACCGTACTCTTTCCATAATTGCTGCCAGGCGGCTTCCTGACCTTCCATGGCCGTTGGAAGATTTACCCCGTGCATGGCCATCCAGTCAATTTCCTGTTCCCAGCGTTTCCAATCCCACCATGGTGTGGTGTAACCAAAAGTGCAGGCATTTAAATATTCTCGGTACTCAAAAGGCGTATCCCCTTTTTTTAAATACTTGGGCCAACTCTTAGGCACCCCTACTCTATTTCCTTCCCAGCTCACTAAAACTGCTCCGATATCCCTTAGAAAATGATACGCTGCATAACAAATGGCAGTATTACTGGATGCCTTAATTTTTACCTTACTGCCTGTTGTTTCTATTTCAAACCAATCTGATTGGTTGACCTGTTTTTTGTCAATTATGCTCAATTCAAAATCGCTGGCCCGGTTGCCTATAAGTCGCTCTATTACTGCAAAGGCCTCTTTTGTTTTTTCCTTATTCTGACTATAGCTTGTAAAGCCAAAAAAAAATGACAGTATAAAAAGTGATACCAACTTTAAGGAATGGCACTTTTTAATTTTAAAATTCTTTCTTTTCATATAACCTTGTATTTATTAAATTCTCTTACCCCTTATTATTCTAGTAAAAACAATGGAGATGAATTCATCTCCATTGAAACTAAAAACCAAACAAAAATCTACTGCTAATAATCAGCAATCCTATTGCATGAATTCAGGATAAACCATAGATCCTAAACTAAAAATAAAATTATATAGAATTTTATGCTCCATGATGGATTTATCAATCAAAAGCATAGACATATTCATTGAATGCTATAACTTTTTAAAGCAAAAAGGTATGAATTGAGAAAAAAAGTAAATTCTATAATGAGTATATAAAAAAAGGGTTTGGATTTAAAGTTCGAATTCCTCTTTGCCCCTCAGTATTTAAAACTCATAACGATCATTAAGGGTTTTATTTTTTTATTATATTATTTTCTTTGTAAATAGTTCCAAAAAAATTTCCACAATCGAAAAAACCCCTTATATTTGCACTCGCAATAACAAAATGATCGCGACATACTGGAGAAATGGCAGAGCGGTCGAATGCGGCAGTCTTGAAAACTGTTGACTGTAACAGGTCCGGGGGTTCGAATCCCTCTTTCTCCGCTGAAAACGAAACCCCTAGTAAACACTAGGGGTTTCGGTATTTTCAGGGCGGAGCTTTTATTTTCGAACCCTGCATCCAAAATAATTCACTCCCCTGTTAACCCCGTAAACACTGGACAAATTATTTTTTATCCAATTACAGATTTTCAAAATCTGAAATTATAAGGCGTATTTTTGTGTCCCTATGAGTCTCCCTATTTTTACAAAAAACTACCTTATCTTGCTTCAAAAAATAAGTATTGTTCAGCTCGTTTTCAACATCGTAAATAGGTAAATTGATAAAATTTTCAGACCTTTAATATCCTTATTTTTTTCAAACTGAAAATAATCCGATCATGCTGAAGATTTATTTTTTTCTTAAACCCGGAAAACTGAACTGGAAAAATGAATCTCCGGTTTATGTACGCCTCTGGCATGAACATGATTCCATCACAATAGCAACCGGACATTATATAAGCAAAGAAAGATGGGACTTTACAAAAAAGCTGCGAAGTGTGCTCAGAATGGAAAAAGAAAAAACGCTCCGCAGAAGCCTGGATGCTTTCCAATTGGCAATTGAGAAAAAATTCAATGAAATGATCCGCAGAGACGACGACTTTTCCCTCGCTGGGTTCAAAAATGAACTTAACAGCAAAACGCCGGACAAAATTACTGCCTTAAAGATTTTGGAACTCCATATCGATTTTTTCAGCCGAAAAGTTAACCATGATGAAAGGCCCCGTGCAACCCTAAGCAAATATGAGCGGTCTAAAGACCTGCTGTCAAATTTTATAAGGGAAGAACATCAAAAAAATGACATCGGCTGGAAATCAATAAGCGGCAATTTTATTAATAATCTGGAATTATTCCTGAGGTACCATAGCACTTTTAATGGCCATATAGGAATCAGGTAAAGTACATGCGCATGTACAAAACTGCCTTCAACTATGCCCTCAAATCAGGCTTAATCACTAAAACCCCTTTGAACTGTACGAAGGTAAGGTATTTGAAACTGACGCAGTTTATCTGACTCCTGAAGAATTAAAAACGATAGAAACAGAGGAAATTACGGCAGGGCGATTAGTAAAAACAAGAGATATCTTCATATTCTGCTATTATACAGGATATGCTCCAGCGGATGCCGCAGCTCTGAGAGAGGACAATCTTGTTTCTGACAACAACAATGATCTCTGGATTCTGGCAAACAGAACAAAGACCTCAATGCATGAAAATGTGCCTCTGCTTCCTCCTGCATACAGAATAATTAATAAGTACAAACATTTGCAGCCAACGCTTCTGCCTGCCATATCAAATCAGAAAATGAATGAATACCTGAAGGAAATTGCAGCATTATGCGGCATCAGAAAAAAACTAACATGGTACACAGCGCGGCATACTTTTGCCACAACAATAACTTTGGGAAACGGCATCAGAATAGAAAACGTTTCCTCAATGATGGGGCATGTAAACATTATGCAGACACAACATTATGCCAAGGTGCTGGATATAAACATAAAAATGGACATGAAAAAACTAATGGATAAATATAGATAATTTCTGAAAACAGTGCCTTTTCCGCCTTAAAAAGCAAAGGCGGTTTTATAAAAAAATAAGGACATATTTTTGCATCTTTAGCTTCCAACTCAATTCTTATTAGCACATCCCCCTTGAGGGTTATTCATTTAATATGCTTTTGAATCTTTAAAGAATAAGAACTTTTCCTAGATACGATAGAACCCTAAACTATAATGCTTAATGATTCAAACCTGTTGATTATTTGGATAGGTTTTTTCATGTAAAACGATTAGATTTACAAATTGTTTGGCTTATTTTTTTTTAAGTATATCCAATTAATTTTATAATTGTTATAACATGTTTACTACTAAACACCAGATTATTAGATACAAGAAACTGGATAAATGCTTTCAAAATTTTGGAAGAGAATACAGTATTGAAGATCTTTTGGAATGTGTAAACGAAGCAATATTAGATTTTGACTCTAAGAGTTCAGGAGTACAAATAAGAACACTAAGAAAAGATATTGCATTTATGCGATCAGCATATGAAGCCCCTATTGAAACAATTAAAGGTTCAAATGGTATAAATTATTATCGGTATAGTGATAAAAGTTTTTCAATTAATAAAAGTCCATTGAATGATACAGAAGCCAAGCAATTAAGAAATGCTATCTCAATTTTACAGCGTTTTGAAGGTAGCCCAGAATTTGAATGGGTTAATGAATTAGGGCCATTACTAAATGATAAATTTGGACTAAAAAAACAAGAACAAAAAGTAATCTCATTGGAAACCAATATCGATTACAAAGGTTACGAGTATATAACTCCTCTTTTTAATGCAATTATAAATAAAACTGTTTTGGAAGTTACTTATGCTCCTTATAATAAGGCAGAATATATTGTAACTTTTCATCCCTATTTTTTAAAACAATACAATAATCGTTGGTTTGTTTTTGGTTACAACGAATTCAACCAAATGGCACAATGGAATTTAGCACTAGATCGTATTCATAAAATTGAGAATTCTAGAAAAAAGTATTTCTTAGATAAAACTGATTGGTTTGAGTTTTTTGATGAGATTATCGGTGTTTCAAAAGATCCGGTTAAATCACCTGAAAAAGTTTCTTTACTTTTCAATAAAGAACAGGCTCCATATGTACAAACTAAACCATTGCACGGAACGCAAAAAAACAAATTGCAATCTGACGGTTCTCTACTTGTAGAAATTGAAGTAGTAATTAATTATGAGTTAGAAATGCGTATTCTTTCCTTTGGAGAAAAAGTTAAAATTGTCTCACCAGAATCTTTAGTAACCAAAATTTTAGATAGAATAACACAGCAATATAAGAATTATTAATACTATGCACACATATTACACACTATAAATATACATTTGCAGAGAATTTAAAATCAATTATGAACAGAGAGTATTACAACAATGAACATATAAAAAATATTTCGAACGAAATATGGCGCATTTTTGATTATTTAAGAAGTTCTATTCCTGTCGAAGATTTACATGTACTTTTATTTTTATTATCGTGCTATAAAGATGGTCTATTTGATACTTTGCAAGATGAATATATTGACATACACAACGATCTAATAAATTATTATAAAAGAGATAGTAAATACTTTCAAATTGCAGAAATTTACACTTCAATTATCAGATATATTCCCAGACAAAAATTAAGTGATATTGTATCCTTTTTTTTTAGAATAAATAAAAAGGACTTACGAGAATTTTTCCCTGAGCTTTTTGATTTCCTTTTATATAAGATTTCAAATGTTCAGGGTAAAAACTCTGGAGAATTTATTCAACCATTCGAAATAAGTCGACTAATGATGAATTTAGCAGACTTAGACAATAATGCTACAATTTATAATCCTTTCGCTGGCTTAGCCTCTTTTGCTTCATTTTTACATCCTTTACAAAGGTATTATGGCCAAGAAATAAATCATCGTACATGGGCATTAGGTTCTTTACGCCTTATGGCTCATAACCTTGAAAGTTTTGACTATAGACTAGAAGATTCAATTGAAAATTGGAAGAGTTTTGGAGAATTTGATTTAATTGTATCCAATCCTCCTTTTGGAATTAAAATACCAAGACATTTTACTAATGGAGCAAATTCATCTGTCGAAATGTTTTTAATTGAAAAAAGTTTACAAAAACTCCCTAAAAAAGGGCAATTGATTCTGATTTTACCTCAATCATTTTTATATACTTCTACGACTAACAATAAACAATATAGAGAATATTTGGTGAACAATAATTTTATTGATACCATAATTTCTCTACCATCTGGTATATTAAAACATACTGCAATTCCAGTCTGTATAATCGTTTTTAGAAAAGTTCCAATAAATAAGGGATTTATCAAATTTGTTGATGCTTCTGAATTCGCAATTAAATCATTGGATAAAAAGGCTAAAATTCTAGATGATTTAAGATTATTAGATTATATAAAAACAAGTATTGAATATGATTTTATCAAAAACATTGATTTTTTTAAAATTAAAGAAAACGATTATAATCTAAAAGTCAATCGATATTTGATCGACGAAGATTTTGAGGGTGCAAAATTATCAGAAATTAGTAAATTCATATCTGGGACAAGAAGTGTTAGAGAAACAATTGCAAAATTTGTTAAGATAAAAGATTTAAAGGAAGATATTGTAAACTTTTATTTAGATGTAGACACAATAGAATCCAAAGAAATTCCGAGTAATAATATTAGAAAAATTGAACAGGATTGTCTTCTTGTGGCTGTTAGATGGAAAACTCTTAAACCCACCTATTTTAAATATCAAGGTGAAGCAATATATATTTCTAATGATATATTTGCAATCAAAATTGATGAAAACCAAGTTAATATTAATTACCTAATAAATGAACTTAGTTCAGATTATGTAATCAAACAGTTGGATAGATACAAAATAGGCACTGTCATCCCAATGATTAGAAAAGTGGATTTATTCAATATAAAAATTGAATTGCCAACTTTAGAAAAACAAAATGAAAAGTATTTTGATCAAGCTGGAAAATATCTTTCAACAAGAGATCAAGAATTTAAAACTGTTTATAAGGAACTAGAAATTAATGTAAATGACGAAAATAGCTTTTTAAGACATCAAATTGCTGGCACTCTCAAAAACGTTAGAGGTGCTTATAAAATTATTCAAAAAATACTTGAGGAAAAAGTAGAACCTGAATTTCCTGAACTTTACAACCTGAAAAATAATAAAGCTCTAGATTCTACATTAAAAACATATTTAGATATAGTTGAACGAGACTTAAATTCAATAACAAAATCTGTAAATCAAGTGGGAGACAAAATAGAACTTATGGATTTAAACATAGAATCTTTTGACTTATTAATTTTTATGAAAGAATACTTTGAAGATTTAAAAATTAGATCTAAAAATTTTTATTCTGTTACACTTGATTTAGATGAAAATGCAATTAAAGAAGATGGTTTAATAAGTATATATATCCAAGGAGATCGAGATTTATTGAGAAAAATATTTGATAATATTATTGAAAATGCTGAGAAACATGCATTTCCTAAAGGCATAAATAATGGATTTGAAAACAAAATCCAGATTGTATTATTATATGATTTTAAAGACTTTACTGTTCAGATCGATTTCAGCAATACAGGAAAACCTCTTCCGGAAAACATAACTTTTAATTCAATCACGAGGAAAGGTAGTTCATCTGGAATAAATTCAGGTAGTGGCATTGGAGTTTGGTTTGTAAATGAAGGAATGAAAATTCACAAAGGCAAATTTAGTTTCACGGATGAAACTGGGCCAGAAGGTATAGAAAGTGAGTTTGTAACTACTATGGAATTAACATTTCCAATAATCCCTGCATTATGAGAATATACAAAGTGTTATGGTTCGATGACCAACATGAAGAATTTGAAATCGATAAAGAGAAAGCTATTATAGAAAATATAAAGCTAATTGGTTATTCCAATTCGAAAGAAGGTATTCCTGAATTAAGACATAATTACAAAGATTATGACGCTATTATTTTGGACGGTCTGTTTTTTAAAGAAAAAGGGCAAAAAGGAACTGATATAGACCAAACAGCATTTGGTGAAGTTGCAAAAGTATTAAACGAACTAAAGGCGAAAAGTATAATTTTACCTTGGTTTATCTATTCGGGGCAGCCTTCTTTCGTGAAAGATAAAAATGATTTACTTGAAGTCCTTAAAGATAAAACTTTTGCAAATGGAAAGGTTTTTGACAAAAACAGGGATGAAGACTTTATTGAACTGATGAACGAAATAAAAACGGCATCCGATCTTAATCCAATACGAAAAATAAAAGTGACGAATCCTGAAGCTTTTTCACCTTTTGATTTAAATATAATTGACAAATCTTATGAGCCAATCTTAATAGAGATTATCACTGCTTTAGAAAATGAAGACTACGCAAAGAAAAACTTAAATGTACAACGTGACCTATTAGAAGCAATATATAAAACTTTAAACGCTCCCATACCTTGTTTGCACAATAGCTTTTTTGATAATACAAGAAATAATAAACCCAATCTTGAATGGTGCACACGTTTCATGGAAGACAGGGATGTTAATGGGCATAAGCTAAATAAAGCTGTTCCTCAAAGTATTAAATCTGCATTCAGAAAACTAAAAGAATCTACCAGTGAATATTCTCATTTATCAGAAGAAGCAATATTGAAACTTCCCTTTCTCTCAAATACTTTTTTACTGATGGAAATATTAGAATGGTTTCCGGGCTTTGTTAAGACAAATTATCCCAATTATATTTAAACTCAAAGGAATACTACTAAATAATATCCCATTAATTTTACAATCAACAATACCCAATGATTACAGGAGATTTAAAATCAAAAATAGACCAAATCTGGAATATATTCCATAGCGGTGGAGTTCCAACTACAATGACCATTGTAGAACAACTAACCTACCTCATTTTTATAAAAGACTTAGACGAAACTGAAATACGCAACGAGCGTAAAGCCCTACGCGGATTCAAATACACCCCTATTTTTGCTCCATTTAAAGGAGAAAAAGACGAAGTAAATCAACAAAATTTCCGTTGGAAAAATCTAAAAGAAATGGATGTTTCTGCGAGACATGATATTTTTACAAATACAGTCAGTGGTATTTTTCCATTTATTAGGAACTTAGGTAAAGAAAAAAGCTTGTTTAGCGTACACATGAAAGGGGCGACATTCGGAATTTCTAAAGCTTCTGTACTCGATCAAGTAATTGAGAAGTTAGAAAATATCGACATGTCTAATCAAGATACCAAAGGAGATATATACGAATACTTACTCTCAAAATTAGAAGGTGGTGGAACAGCTGGGCAATTTCGTACACCAAGACACATCATTAAACTGATGGTTGAACTAATGCAACCTACACTAGAAGATACCATTTGTGATCCTTCAGTAGGAACGGCAGGGTTTTTAGTTGCGGCTAAAGAGTACATTGATAAACACAATGAGGTGACCAAACTAGACAAATATGCTGATCACATCAACAAAAAGATGTTTAACGGTACAGAGTTCGATGCTACTATGCTACGCATTTCTTCTATGAACTTGTATTTACACGGCATCGAAGAACCAAATATTATCGACGTTGATGCAGTTTCCAAAGACAATAAAGTTGCTGATGCTTATACTTTAATATTGGCAAACCCCCCATTTAAAGGAACAATCGATAAAGAAAGTATTGCACCAGGATTAAAAAATGTAACCGATACCACTAAAACAGAATTATTGTTCTTAGCCTTAATGCTACGTCAATTAAAAACAGGGGGACGTGCAGCAGTTATTGTGCCAGATGGTGTATTATTTGGCAGTGGAAAAGCATATAAAAGTATCCGAGAAGAAATCATAGGTAATAACAAACTAGAAGCCGTAATCTCAATGCCTAGTGGTGTTTTCAAACCCTATGCAGGGGTAAGTACAGCTATTATTATTTTTACCAAAACAGGAACAGGTGGAACTGATAATGTTTTGTTTTACGACATGTTAGCCGATGGAAAATCATTAGATGACAAAAGAAACCTTTTGGTTGATGAAGATTTATTTACAACTTTTTCATTTGGAAATGCATTGGAAAACATGGATTTAGAAGCCAAGCAAAAATTACACGATAAATTCAATTTACCACAAATACTCGACCACTACTGCTATTACAAAAGTGATTATTTTAAAAAAATGCACGGTAAAAACGGTGAATTATTACAAGTTAGCGATGTGCCAGAAAATTTAGGTTTTAGTCATTTTATGGATGAAACGCTAATGCATGATTATAGCAATAGAACCTCTCAAAGTTTCTTAGTACCGTTTAAAGAAATCAAAGAAAACGAATGGGACTTATCGATTAACCGTTATAAAGAAATTGTATACGAGGAAGTGAAATATGATGAACCTAAAGTAATATTGAATAGGATTTCTGATTTAGATAAAGACAGAAAGACATTATTTACTAAACTCAATTTTTACTAAATTATGATTGAATTAAAAGAATTGAGAATAGTCTGTGATTTAAAAAATGGTTTTGCTTTTAAATCGGAAGATTATGTTGAGTATTCAAAAACTGTAAGTTTAAGGATGAGTAACATTAGACCAGGTGGATCATTTGACAGTGAGTATAACCAACGTTTTTTACCTGATAATTTTAAAGAGAAATATTCACAATATTTACTTAGTGATGGTGATTTAGTAATTGCTATGACAGATTTAGCTACTGATCCAAAAATTTTAGGTGTTCCAACTATTGTAGAAACAAATGGAAAAAATTGGTTATTAAATCAACGTGTTGGTAAATTAGTGATTAGAGATAATCTGAAAGCTGATAAAACTTATCTGAGATATATTTTAAATCATCCAATACATAAAAATTACTACAGAATGTTTGCTGGCGGTGGGTTGCAAATTAATATAGGTAAGAATGAAATCTTATCACTTAAAATCCCACTTCCACCAATAGAAATCCAAAAAAAAATTGCTAATATTTTAGATAATGCAGCGTCTTTAAGAAATAAAACAGAGCAATTGATAAAAGAATATGATTTACTAGAACAATCTATATTTTTAACAATGTTTGGAGATCCAGTTAGAAATGAAAAAGGTTGGAATACAGAAATCGGTGAAAACCTATGTAAAAAAATTAGCGTTGGAATTGTAATAAAACCTGCTTCATATTATGTTGACAATGGCATATTAGCATTACGTTCTTTAAATATTAAAAAAAATCATATTGATTTAACAAATATTGTACAACTTTCTAAAGAAGCTCATTTATCAGTTTTAAAAAAATCAATTCTAAAAACTGGAGATATTGTAGTTGTAAGAACAGGTAATACGGGAACAGCTGCAATAATTCCTGAAAGCTTAAATGGTGTAAATTGTATAGATTTAATTATAATTCGACCTGATATAAATATAATGAATTCCAAGTTTTTTATTTATTTTTTAAATTCGGAAAGAGGTAAATTACTAATTCTTGGTAAATCTGTTGGGGGTATTCAAAAGCATTTTAATGTAGGTTCAATGAAAAAATTAGTATTACCAGTTCCTCCTCTTACTTTACAAAATGAATTTGCTGAGAAAATTACTTTAATTGAAAAGCAAAAAGTATTAGCGAAAAAAGAATTGAAAGAAAGTGAAGATTTGCTCAATTGCTTACTGCAAAAGGCGTTTAGAGGAGAATTAGTGTAAATAATTAACAATACTAAATATGACACATGAAGAAATGCAAGATCAATTTATTTTGCAAAATTTAAGCGAAGGAACTGAAGTTCAATTAACCTTGATTGATGGTAGTACAATAATAGGTACACTTTCAAATGGTAACGTTCTCCCCGAAATAATAATAGGCGGAAGAATTATAGGAAGTAGAATTGGTTTGTTTTCAGGTCCCTTAACAGTAATGCAACCATATTTTTCTGAAGACATAGTTGAGATAATTGAAATTTAATAGAAGCATCTCTAGATTTTAATTTTTAAATTAAAAAATATTGAAAGATACATATACATTAAAAGAAATAGCTAATTGGCAATTAGACCCAGATAAGTCCATAGTAGAATTACCTTCAATTCAACGGGGCTTCGTATGGAAACCAAAACAAATTGAGGACTTATGGGATTCCATTTTAAGAGGATATCCCATAGGTTCATTTTTGTTTTCAAAAATAAGCAATAAATTGCATTTAATGGATGGCCAGCAAAGAGCAACATCTATATTTTTAGGACATTTTAATCCTTACAATGCAAATGATGCTACTAAAGCATGGGCGATAAAAGGAGAATTACCTGTCGTTTGGCTGGATATCAAACCAGAGGTAAAACCGGATACAAGTAAATATTTATTCCGATTAACAACACGCTCACATCCTTGGGGGTATCAGGCAAAAAATAATGACACAAAGTTAACCGTATCAGAAAGACGCAAAGCCTTAGATTTATTCCAACAACACCCCAACAATAAAGGTGGCTATACCTCATTTAAAAATACAACGACATTTCCGTTTGATTCTTCATATCCAATACCGTTAGCTTTTATAATTGAATCAAGAAATAGTGATGACATAATAGCAAAAGTAGAAGAAAATTTACCAGATTACTTTTCTACCTTAAGAGGTGGTTTTGCGGACAAAAATGAATTTGTTTCTTTACTTAAAACAGAATTAAAAGCGGAACTGGATGGTATTTTTGAGAATCTAAAGCAACTTTCCGAATTAAAAATCAAATCAAATATTATTGATGATCGGGTTCTACAGGAAGAAAACGAAACGGAAAACCCTACTCTATTTGTTAGAATAAATTCATCAGGAACAACCTTAAATGGTGATGATTTAATTTATTCAATTTACAAAGCAATTTTCCCAGAAGCCAAGAACTTAATGGAAAACATTGGCTTAGACTTTATTGCACCTACACAGGTACTTTCATTAGCTTCTCGTTTAGCAGCTTCTGAATTAGAAGGTAATAAATTCATAAAGAAAATAAATGTCCGAGATTTTCAACGTAGGATAAAAAACGATGATTTTAAAGAAGGTTTAAAAAATCAAATTCAAAAACAAGAATTAAAATCATTGTTTGCACAAGCAATTTCCATTCTATCCTGCGAAGATAATTTCTTGTTTGATGGCAAAGTTCCACCCGTCATTATTAAACAGTTTATCAAGAGAAATCAAGATTTATTTTTATTCTTTGTGTATTGGTTACACATTAATAAAATTGAATTAACCGACCAGATTAAACTTAAAATGGCGGGTAAATTATTCTCATTTGCTTGGTTTGATTTTGCTGATATTCCACGCTTGTGGAATGAAAAAATTAACAATAAAAACTTCTGGGAAGAACCACTCAATGAATTAATCTGGTGGGATGATAAATTCGGCATCCACTTTTTGATTAAACCTGATTTACTAAGAGTGTATTATTTACACCCCAAAGTAGAAAATAGGTTCATCAGTGAAGATAAAGATAGATGGGGCCTTTTGGAAGATGGCATTGGTACAGAAATAATGAAGTACTTCAATGAGGTAAAAGGGCAAAATTATGATTTTCCAACTGCGAATGAATATTTCTATAAATTCATAGGCAGAATTCAACACAACAGACAGCTAATTTTGTTGGCACAAAGAGAATACATCAATGCCGCTTTTGGTGACTATAATCAAATGGATGATATGGATGACACCAATGTTCCTTGGGATTGGGATCATATATATCCAAGTGAATGGGTTTACCGTAAAGAGTACTGTAATAGAAGTATTAGAGATTGGAATAATACCAATGGAAATTTCCGTGCGATGTCGCTAGAACAGAATAGAAGTGAAAGCAATTCAGCTTCTCCTAGAGAACGGCTTTCACTTGCAGAAATAAGAGATTATTCATTTATAAAGGAGGATTGGCAGTATTGGCAGAATTTAGAGAAAAGAATTTGGGATGATGAAGTACAAAATCATTTTCGAGCTATAACTTCTCGAATGATAAATATCTATGAAAAATTTTGGAAAGATTTTAAAATAGCTGAATTAATAAATACTAGTGAAAAAATTAAAGAATGATAAACATTGATTTCAAATTTAGAGCTGTAGGCCAAGGCGCTTTTTACACAGGTATATTTAAACACCAAAACGGAAATCAATTTTCTTTCGTTTATGATTGCGGTACACATTCTTCAAGACAATATATTGACCAAGAAATAATTAATTTCGTTAGTGAAACTTCAAATAAAAAAATTGATATTCTATTTATATCACATTTGCATGACGATCATATCAATAAAATAAGTGATTTGTTAAATCAAACTGGCGGAGCAAAATTAGCAGTCCTTCCCTATTTAAATCTTGATGAGTTGATACTTGCTTACACAGATGTCAATCTATCTGTTAGAGGTGGAGATACTCTCTCATTCATTCAAGACCCTATAAACTTCTTATTGGAAAGAAAGGTTGAGCAAGTAATCTTTATTCATCCAACAGATGAAAAGGATTCAAACGATAACAATGAACCAGATCTAAAAGATCCTGATTTCGATAGTTTTTTGTCAGATGATTTTGATTTTGAAATTTCAAATCAATTAGTCCCAAACAACAATATTAAAGAACAAAACCCGAAAGTTTCTCATTATTACGATTTAGGCAGATTTTCAATCGTTGCTTTTTGGGAGTTCAAGTTTTTCAATAAGCATAGAGATTTAGCAACATTAAATAATTTCCATTCTGATTTAGGTAGAATTTTGGGTACTCCTAGTGTTAATTTTGACAACATTGCAACTTATATAAAATCTCATCCTACTACTTTTGAATCCAATTTTAATACCATTTACTCTCAAAATTTTGGTTATGGTCAATTAATCAATGATACTAGTTTAGTCATTTATCATGGAGGTTTATCCAGACCATTTAGAAACCATAGAATGCATTTTAGCGCATTTCCATATTGGTCTTTAAGAAAACCAATTGGAACTTTATTGACTGGTGATATAAGATTCAATCAAGATTGCTTAAATCAAATACAGTCAAAATGGATAGACATTCAATATATTAGAAATATTGGTATTTTTCAAGTACCCCACCATGGAGCGAATCATTATCTAGAACCAAATGTAATTAGTACCTATAAAAATGTAAATTGGTGGGTAATTAATTTTGGCTTAGGAAATACACATAAACATCCTCACCAAAATATAGTAGATGTGATAGAAAACAACAAATTGAGAGGTAGAATATTTGCAAATACCCAAACAGACATTTTAAATTATAAATGCCTATTGCTACTAAGATAATGATAAGTAAAAATGAATCTTATCCAGAAAATATAGCTGATTTACTCATTTATGGAGATGAGGTAGCTAAACAAATATTGACGCAATTAACTAGTTCAAGCTGTAAAAAAGTGGGTGACTTATATAATTTCATAAATGGTAAAGTAACAAGGAATAAAAAATTGTTTGATGAATTAGGTTATAAAGCAAATGAATCAAGTGAATTCAAAGGATTATACATTTTCGGCGAAGAAATAGACGGTAGTGTTATTCCTGTGTATGTTGGTATCAGTCGTAGTGTCTATAGAAGATTAAGACAACATGCTTGGGGCAAAAAACACAATGAATGTACCCTTGCCTATTTAAAAACAAGACATCGATGGAAAATTGAAGGTAAAAAAACAGACAGAGCCACAATAACTGATGAAGATATGTTACCAGCCAAATCGTTTATTCAAAATTATAAAGTAGTTTTAGTTGCCATACAAAACGATTATGATCTATACTTTTTAGAAGTCCTTTTAGCAGGAAAATTCAAAACAAAATGGAATAGTTTCAGAACACATTAGTATATTAGCTTTATGGATACAAACTTTCAATTTCTAGCAGAAGAATGGACTGCATTTCACGAACGAAGTGTAAAAGCAGAACAATGGGTATTTACAGATCCACGAACTTCATTAACTTATGCACGAATGGCATTAGAGCTAGCTATAAATTGGATGTTTACAAACGATGAGGAACTAGCGCTCCCTCACGACACAACTCTAAACTCTTTAATGAAACAAAGAGAATTTCAAGAGCAATTTCCGCACAAATTATACAATGAAATTGATTTAATTCGTAAAGCAGGAAATTTAGCCATTCACAACAAACCAGTTACTAAAACAGATGCTGAAAAAGTAATTGAGCATTTGTTTTACTTTTCTAGATGGTTTGCAAAGTCTTATACAAAAAACAATTTAGGTATTATCCCAACATTTGATTGGACGCTAATTCCTATAGAAGGACAGGAAGCACTTTCAAAAAAAGACCTTAAAAAAGTACAAGATAAATATGAGGTTGATTTAAAAAAATTCAAATCTAAATTAGAAGAAGCTGCCGAAAAAAATATTGAATTAGCCAAGGAAAACGAACTATTTAAAAAACAGCTAGAAGCATTACAATCCCAAATTGAGGTTAATAAAAAAGAAGCTAATACAGCTGACACAATAAATCATCCTCGAAACGAATATGAAACTCGTAAATACTTCATCGATGTCTCCCTCCGTGAGGCTGGCTGGGATTTATCAGTCAGTAAAGACAAAGAGTTCAAAGTACATTATATGCCAGCTTCAACAAATGTTTCAGAAATAGGCTATATTGATTATGTCCTTTGGGACGATGATGGTTTGCCACTAGCTTTGGTGGAGGCAAAAAAAACCATGGAAAATGCTAGTAAAGGCGAAAATCAGGCACAACTATATGCAGAATCGCTTGAGGAAATGTATGGTCGTCGTCCGGTAATGTATTATACAAATGGTTTTGAAACCTATTTATGGGATGATCAATTTTATAAAAAATCAAGATTAGTTCATGGTTTTTATACAAAAAGAGAACTACAAACAATAATGTTCCGCAGAACAAACCGTGAAGACATTAGAACGAATCCTATTGATAAAACAATTACTGATAGGGCATATCAACTGAGAGCTATAAAATCTGCTGCAGAACATTTTGCTGGAAATAATAAAACGAACGGCCAACTCATTGGAACCCACAGAGCAGCTTTGTTAGTACTAGCAACGGGTACTGGTAAAACTAGAATTAGTATTGCTTTATCGAAATTGTTATTAGAAGCTAATTGGGCAAAAAGGATATTATTTTTAGCAGATAGAAAAAGTTTAGTAAGCCAAGCTAAGAATAACTTTGTAAAATTAATGCCAGAACACTCTTGTGTCAACTTATTGAAAGAAAAAGACAATATTGAAGCTCGTATTGCATTTTCAACCTATCCTACCATGATGGGTTTAATTGATGGCTCTAAAGAAAAAGACAAGCGGTTTTATGGTGTAGGGCATTTTGATTTGATTATAATTGATGAAGCCCACCGTTCTATTTATAAAAAATACCAAGCTATTTTCGATTATTTTGATGCACTCTTTTTAGGTCTAACTGCAACTCCTAAAAACAGCATAGACAAAAACACTTATTCCATATTCGGATTAGCGGATAAAACACCTACTGATGCTTATACGTTTGAAGAAGCTGTGGCTAATAAACATTTAGTTCCTTATCATTCAATTGATGTCCCAACTAAATTTTTAAGAGGTGGGATACATTATGACGAACTTACAGAAGAAGAAAAAGAAGAATTTGAAGATGAAATTTTAGATGGCGAAAAAGCTACAGGTCAAGAAATTATACCCTCCAGTGAACTTAATGATTGGCTATTTAATAAAGATACGGCTCTTAAAACATTACAATACCTTTTAGAGAAGGGAATTAAAAAAAGAGGAGGTGATGAAATTGGGAAGACCATAATATTTGCCAGAAATAAAAAACATGCTCAATTCTTAAAAGATATGTTTTTAGAATTGGACCCAGAGCTTTTTGGAAATGATTATGTAAAAGTAATTACGCACGGGGAACCAAAAGCAGAAGAGTTTATTCAACGTTTTTGTGACGAAGAAAAAGAAAGATTACCACAAATAGCCATTTCAGTTGACATGATGGATACTGGAATTGATGTTCCTAGTTGCGTAAACTTAATGTTCTACAAACCGGTAAAATCGTATGCCAAATTTTGGCAAATGATTGGAAGAGGTTCCCGTTTACGTCCCAACTTATTTGGTGAAGATCAAGACAAAGAAAACTTTCTTATTTTTGATTTGTATAGTAATTTTGAATTTTTCAAAGAAAACCCTAATGGGATAGAAACTGGTTCTCAAAAGAGTTTAACAGAAATAGTTTTTGGTTTAAAATTACAGCTTGCATTGTATCTTAAAGAAAATAGTTTCAAAGAAGATAAAAAATTACAAGACTACAGTGTACAATTACTTAACGAACTACACAATTCAATTATTGAATTAAATAAGGACCGTTTCGATGTAAAAATGAAAATAGAAACGGTAATAGACTTCTCAAATAGGGAAGTTTGGAATCATCTAGATAAAAGAGATTGTAAAACCATTTTAGACATACTCGCTCCTTTAGTACGACCTACAAAAGATGATTCAGATTTAGCTCGTTTTTATGATAAAATAATCTACACATTAATGCTAAAACGTATCGAAACACCAAATACACAAGAGTTTTTAGCCAAATTAAATATTCCAATTACAAAAGTAGCCATCATCTCAAAGAAGTTACTAAAAAAAACTACAATACCAGAAATAAAACATAACGAAGAACTTGTAAAGCTTCCCCTAAATGAAGATTTCTGGAAGAATAATGGCCTAAATCATTTAGAAAAAATTCGTACTGGTATCCGCGAACTGATAAAATACATTGATCCTGTTGATCAAAAATATGTTACAACAAATTTTGAGGATTCCATTCTTGAAAATGAAATTGTAATAACAGCTTTTGGCGAGGAAAATGTCGAACAATATGGCAATCCATTCCATAATAATATACACCGTTTAGAGGAAATTATTAGACAAAATAAAAACAACATTACCATAAGTAGGATACAAAATGGTGAATTAATTACTGAAGAAGAATTAAAATCATTAGAGACTCTTCTTTTTTCAAACAAAATTAAAAAAGAACAGGTTGAAAAAGAAATAGGTAACTCATTAAATTTAGTTGATTTTATTGTAAGCTTAATAGGTCTGTCTTCTGATAAAGTTGATAATGCTTTTGCCGAATTCATCAATAAATATCAATTATCCTCCGTACAAATCCAATTTTTGAATACCATTAAATTATTCCTCACAAATAACGGAAAAATTGATCTTGAAAAATTATATGACTCGCCTTTTAAAAATTACCATAGCTTAGGAATTGACGGTATTTTTAATGAGGAACAGGCTGATAATATCTTCACTATTGTAAAAGAATTCAATAATAACCTAAAAGGTAATTAACCGTTTATTTTCTTGCGATTTTAATCAAAATTGCATTTTATTTTTACTATGCACTTGTAATGCACAGTAACTCTTAATCTTTGTAGTGTTAATTATTAATACTATAAAGATGAATTTAGAAAACAATCAACTGCACTTCTTCGTTGACAAAATCAAGCTGCAAAGTGAAGACATGCAGAAGTATCGAGATCAAGTCAATAATCTCAAAGAGAAACTCGAAAACAAAATCAAAAATGACCAAAGCACAGGCCTTAAAGTAACTAAATTTCTTTTGGCAGGTTCATGGAAAAAAAGAACTATTCTAAAAGCTTCCGGTGATAACCCTATAGATATTGACCTAGTACTTTTTGTTGGCGGAGATGATAATATCCAAAACGATCTGGAAAAACTGCACGATTATATCGTGAAATATCTTAAAGAAATCTATCCTCAAAAAGATATTAATCGAGATGTTGATGCGAAAGGAAATACAAAATCCATTACCATCCGTTTTTCAGGATCAGGACTTGAAGTAGATATCGTACCTGTTGTTCCTATTGTAGCACCTCAAAGATACGTTTGGCAACCACAAAGAGGCGGTGGTGGTAAATACATTACCAGTGTAGAAAATCATTTAGATTTTTCTCTAAAAAAACGTCAAGATAATCCCAGCTATACAGCGATTGTAAGAATGCTGAAGCAGTGGAAAAATTATAAAGAATTAAAACCTACCGATTACGAAGGAGGAATTTCTTCATTTTCGATTGAATTAATTGTTGCTTACTTAGATGAGAAGCAAGGAACACAAACAAATATAGAAGAAGCTATTATACGATTTTTTCAATTTGTGAGTGCCCCTAATTTCCCAGTCATAAAATTTAACCATGCCATTAATTCAGTTCCCTCTTATTCATCTCCAATTTACATTTCTGATGATACTAATAATGAAAATAATGCGGCTAAGAAAATAGATCAGTCCAAATGGAATGAAATTATTGACGAAGCCGAAAAAGCTTTTGATGCATTGAATTATGCTCAATCTATTAAAACTGAAGGAAGCACAATTGAAGAATGGAAAACAGTTTTTGGTCCAACTTTTAATATCAAATAATCATGTATAATACTAGAACAAACACAAATACCTATACAGTAGTAGATATTCGCAAAACATTTGAAAATTGCGAAGCTGACATCAGAACAATTGCACGAAGAACAGGTAAATGGTCTATGGAATATGTTGATAAAATAATGCATGATATCTTAAAATTAGCAGAAAATGGATATTTAAATGAAGTTTCTATCGCCTTAAAAGATGCAAATAACCATGTAAAAAGAGCAACCAAGTTTGCAATAAGTGAAAATGGAACCGCCAATGATAGTGCTCGACCTGGTCAAAATAATGATTGGGAAAATATTGTAAATACACATTTAAGTGTATACCTCTCCTATTCATCCAAATGGCACTCTTTGACTGACCAACAAAAAAAAGGATTTCAGACAAATAATTATTTTCAAATCGGCTGGACTACAACTTCTGATGATACATCATTTTCGCACCTAAACTCAGGTGCTGCGCAATTATATGCAAATAAAGGATACGAACTTCAAAAAACAAATTTTAAATAATGGCTACTATATTTGACAACATAATGGAACTTCCTAGTAAAGAAGTTCAAACCCAGACTGATTCCTTAATTGGTTTTGAAAACAAATTCGAAAGGATTTATAATAACCTGAAATTACTTTTAGATCAAGGAAGCCTCACGAATTGGAGTAAACAGCATCATAAGGTGGAACTACCAATAATTCAACAGTTAAAAGATAAATACCCCCTCATCATTCTCGCAGGTGATGCTGGTACTGGTAAAACTATATCTGCTATTTCAATTGCAGACAGAATGACTCGTGAATTAGGCAAAGAAGGTTTTTTTCTAAAGTTAAGCACTCGTGTTCGTGGTGAAGGCTTACATGGAGAAATGGGTAAATTGGTTAATGATGCATTTTCACAGCTTAAAGAACAAGCTGGCAAAAAAAGAATTGCTTTTTTACTAATAGATGAAGCAGATGCAATTGCAACCACAAGATCGACAAGTCAAATGCACCAAGAAGAAAAAGCCGCAGTCAATACATTAATTCAAAAAATTGATGAAATTAGAGAATTAAACGGTCGTGCCATTATTTTTATGTCCACCAATCGACTTCATTTTATAGATGAAGCAATTTTACGACGTGCAGCTGTTGTGCTTGAATTTAATAGACCAACAAAAGAGGAGTGCATTGAACTTTATCAAAAGAGTTTAAAAGGAATTACTTTTACTGTAGAGCAATTAAATGAGTTAGCAGAATTGTCTTTAAAAAAAGGTATCGATAAGATAGGCTATTCATTTTCTGACATAAGGTTAAAAGTCTTACCAGAAGCTATTGCTAAGGCATACCCAAACAAACCATTAACTTTTGAAATCATCAAAGAAGTAATTTTATCAATAACTCCTAGCCCAGAAATAATATGATAAGAAGAATAATTCAAGCATTAATAGCTATAGGTTTTATAATTTATGGCTATTTTAAAATGGCTGGTTCAGAATACCAAAAAGATGTGGTTGTTTTTGGTATTATTGGTTTAGCTACTTTATTAGAACTTTTAATTGAACATTTAATAATTAATCGAAAAAGATTGATTTTACTTTTACAGATATATTATTTGGCTTTAAAAAGAGAAAACATAAGATTTTCAATGTCTTACTTGTACGTTATTAAGGTAGATGATGAATATTTATTAGTGAAAAATTCTAATTATGGTCACTACCAATTAGTAGGCGGGAAATACAAACGGCTAAAAGGAACTCAGAGCCTACTCAAAGAAAAATTTGAAGCAATTGATGATCTCAAACTTCCAAATAAAAATCTAATGAAAGATGATTTTGCTATTTTTATTCCAGCTCAAAATGCTATAAAATTTTTAGACTGGTTTAATGAAGGTAAAAATCGTGAAATAAATCATTGGAGAGAATTCTATGAAGAATTAATTGAAGGTAAAGGAAAATTATTATCAAAAGAAAAATTTCCTTATGTTAATTATAATCTGTTGGGCAGAGTAACTACTCCTGTAAAAAAAACACCAGGCTGGGATTGTTATGAAATATTGCAGTATGATATTCTAGAACTTTTGCCAAATCAAGAGCAATACACAGAACTTTTAAATTTGAAAAATCAAGGTGATAGCGAGTATATCAAATGGGCTGATATCGAACTCATTAATTGTTTAGGGCACGACAAAAGAACAAAGACTAAACTTTATGATATTGGTCAGCATACTAAATGGGCCTTAAATATGAAGTGGAGCAAAGATTAAGGCTTTATTAAAAAAATTGTCTGAAGGTACAAATCTCCTAATATGTAATGATCTCCAATAAAATGGAATTACAACTAAAAAGTGGAGGCTTTTTTACGTTATGAACTTTTCATTGAGTGAGACATGTAAGTACAAACAAATAATATAACTAAAAAAGAAATTATCTAAATGAAGTCATAGAAATACAATAAAATCTACCAAATCATATAGCGAATTTTTTATCTTTGCAATTGACTTACGAGAGTTAAATTTGTACTGTACCTATAGGTGTACCAATTTAAAAAAAATGCTGAAAACACCAGCAATTGCTGGGATCTAAATATGGTTAGCGGTACCTCTTTCTCCGCGGAAAGCACCTCAATGAGGTGCTTTTTACATTTCAATACTTTCCCAACTTTACAAAATCCTATATTTTACAGCACTTAAGAGTCGTTTTGTTTTAAATTCTTAAATGAGCCTATTTTCATTTTTAAACTTTAAATCTTATCCGACAAGGATTGCAGTTAGTCTACGTAGGCTACTTAAAAGTATTGGCGAAGATCCGGTAACTCAAAGCTATAATAAGATAGCCTTGACTGCATATATTAGAAAAGCTACAGTTTCAGACACATTTAATGCGAGATCAATTCCAAATTCATTGACTCTGTTTTTAATAGTTGAGACAATGGGTTTTTCCTTTACAGATTTTGCAAAAATTTATGATTCAATTGAAAATTCAGATTTAGTAATATTTAAAAATACTTTGCTTAGGTAATTTGTTTATAATTTTGATCCATTAGCTTTTATTAATGGAGGTAAAAGTAAGATGCGTATGCATCTTACTTTTATGCCCAATAAAAATAAAACAGGTATTTATACGGTATGGTTTGCATCATTAAAAGAATTATTTTGCAATTCATTTTATGATACTGATTATGGAAAACCGTAAAATAAAAATAAAATGGTTTTGTAGGTTTGGCAAAGTAAAAATATGATTTTATGGGACAAAGCCAAGCAAAATAAGACATGTAAAAGCCATTTTATACATAAAATAAGTTGTAGGCTAGTTTAACTCAAAATTGCGCCTACAAAAATCGAAAAATAAACCAAAAAATTAAAAGATGAATAAACCCGAAAGTGTTAGATTAGAAGTTTTTAAATTCAATTTAAGTCCAAGAAAGTCATATAAAGGAACGAATTCTTTTAGAGATTTATTTATAAAAAGAACAGAAGAACCTGCAAATATAGAAAACACAAAATTATATTCAAGTTTCTTCAAGCATATGATTTCAATTTTAGATAGTGAATATAAGGTTGTAAGAAACAAAGCTTTTACACTAATTAATGAAAATAATCAAACTAGTTTTAGCGCACCAAAAAATATAATATATGGAGTTTTGGAAGGCGGACAAATGGGCGAAGGAAAAACTAGACGTAAATTAAAAAACAAAACCAATTCAAATTCGTTGGACGGTGACGTAATTAATGACAAATATTTCTTTTACATTTATGCACCATTGAATGACAGTAATGGATATATTATGTTTCAAATTTATCAACAAGATAATATTAGAGAAGAATTTATGAGCTTCATTTTTAAAGAAATATACAAAAATGAAACAGATTATAATATGCCCAATTATGATGTTTTCATTCCACAATCAATAAAAGATGAATTCAAAAGCTCCGCTAAAGTTAAAGAATTGAAATTTACAGAAACTGTTTTATCTACGGAAATTGAAAAATCTGCGAGTTTTATGTCTATAAACGAAAGTTACAAAATTGAAATAAAAATTACTCCAGTTAAAAGCAAAATACAAATGTCTTTACTAGATACATTAGTTCAACCATTTTTGAAAAAAAGCTTTAATGGTATTGGGTTAGAGAATTTTGATAAAAAAAATGTAGTTCTAAAAAACAATAAAAAAACAGCAACATTTGAAATGGATGGTGCAGGTGATATAATGCCTCGAATATATTTAAAAGGAAAAATTCCTATAAGTCAATTTGGTGTTCCTGATTTTGAAGCGTTAAAAAAATATTGTGATGGAATATTAGAGGGAATATTATCCGAACAACCTAAAGTAAAAGAAATATAATTATGTTTTTAAACATAAAAAATATAAAAATTAATGCCAAAAAATCATTATACACAAATATTAATGGTGAGGAAGAAAAATGGAATTATGCTTACATTTTTGTCAAAATAATTATTCCAATTATTAGTTGTTTAATTGTATATATCAATCAAGATAAATTAATGGAAGACCCCAAAGTGATAGTAATGTTATTATCACTTTTTTCAGGATTAATGTTTGGAGTTTTAATTAAAATTCCAGACAAATTTAAAGATTTAGAAACAAAAGAAAATGAAACAAAACTTGATGAAACTAAAAGAAAACAGATAAAAAATTATCTAAAACTTTTTATGTATTCTCTCTCATATTCAATTTTAGTTGCACTTTTTTCAATATTTTTTGTTATTCTAAACTCATTTTTTCCAAGTTTAATAGAATTAGACTTAACCAAATATGAAATAATACAAAATATTAAACAATTTGATTTCTTAACAACATTCCTACTAATTACTATAATTTCTTACCGTATATTATTAGTAAATTATCTTTTAAATTTTCTATTTTTTATATTTCGAGCTGTAACAAATTTATATGAATTTATGTTATATGAGTTCAGTAAAATTAAATAAAAAACCAGCCTACAATGCAAGCTACAAGCAATTCGGGTTTTAGGCTTAATTTGAAGTTGGTTTTGTATATGGGATGATTTGCTTCGCCTGTTCGCTATAGGCTCGGGTGGCAAATCCGGTTTAGTACAAGACCGTTACCTATAACTTTACAGACGACTCAAGATAGATCAGAAACTCGATAAAAAATTTGGGGAGCCAATTGAAAAATTAAACAAGTAAACACAATTAAAAATAAATAATTTAAAATGGAAAATCTGCCATTTTTTAATGTTTGACTAAAACTAAATAGTTATGAACCAAAAAAAGAGAAAAGCAGCAATTCTAATTTCAATTTCATTTGTTTTTTTAACATCACTTGGTTTCAATATGTACCAACAAAAACAGATAAAAGAAATTCGTTCAGAACTTGACTATTGCGAAAGTAAAAGAAACGATTTAGAAAATACCGTAACAGATTTAGAAAACGAACTTGAAGAATGTAAATCTCAAAACGACGACTATGAAAGTCAGAGCAGTCATCAATCTTCCGACAATTCATATTTAGAAAGTGACAATAACAACTTAGAAACCGACAATGCAGATTTAAACAGTGAAAAAGAGTATTTGGAAAGAAAAGTTAGAAGTTTGGAAAGTGAACTTGACGACTGCCAAAGGAAATTAAGAGACAGCAATTAAACCAAATCCCATAATGAAACAAATAATTTTACTCTCAACATTGTTTTTACTTTTGACAACAAGTACACAAGCTAAATATGTTCAAACTTGTGACGTAAAATATATGACGCAGGACGGTTGGTCAAAAAAATATACTGTTGATGTTACATTTCTATCTGGATCGGAATTAAATACAGCGACAAATTCTTATAAATATTCTTCTTATTCTGTTTATGCAATAATATTTTGGGGCGAAGGAAAAGCTACTATAATTAAAGTTTCAAACTATCTTTCCTGTGCGACAGAAGTTGACAAAAGTTGTATAGCCAACACCTATGGCGACATAAAAGGTAAAGACCAAGATGAAGATGAATGGAAAATTTGTGTAAGTAATTATTGCTACTAAACGAATAAAAAACTACAGGTAATAGCTAGAATAACGGATTTCGGCAATTGGCTCAATGGAAAACTGGTTTTGTATTTGGGATGATTTGGCAAATCTGAAGAGTGGAATTAATTTAGTCACAAATCCTCTGCATTACCAGAACGTTGTGTACAATTTTCAAGGGCGTCTTCTTTAAATTAGAAAATATGAAAAAATTAGAAATTCTAAGTCCAATTATACTGGATTTTGATTTAGAAAATGGAATGGCTTGCAAAATTTCTCATCAAATGTATTCTGAATCTAAATCAGGATTTAAAATTCCCGTTCCCTTTAGTTTTTTTATGCATTTAACTGAAAAAAATGCCGAAGGAAAATTTATTATGCCATTAGATGGTGATAAAATTTTCGGAAAAGAAGTTATTGCTCAACTTGACTCTATAAAAACAATTATGTCAAAATGTGCCCAATTAGGTGAAATTTTAAATGGAAAATTAAGAGCATTTAATAATAAACACAAAATTAATCCCGAATTGAAAAACATATATTCAAAATATGATGAGCGTTATGATAAGATGGATTTTATGGGACATAGAAATTTATTTAGTGACATACTAAAGTCGAAGAAACTACAAAGGTTGAATACAGTAATTTCAGAATATAATGCAAAATCTGTTACTAAAACTTTCAACGATTTTATATTTGACAGGAATAAATATACACATGGCGATTTAATGTATTGGTATCCAAATGGAAAAACTCTTTTAGAGTATCGAGACGAAAAAGGAAAAATTGCTTACGGAGAATTGAATCAAGATATTTTTAGTTCATATTTGCTAGCATACGAAGAGTTAAATAAATTTCTTGATAAACTGGACAAGTAAAAAGTTGCACACAACAGCGGTTTTTGTGCAATCCCTGGTTTTATTTTCCTTAGCCGGAAAATACTCAGCTGGAAATTTACATATCTTTATTATAAACCGATAAGTTCTGCCATGCGCTAATATGTGGAACATTCGCAGTAAAGATAATTGACAATATTCTAAATAAAAAACCTATGGAATTTAACAGCGATATTTGGAAAGTCCTAATTACTGCATTTTTTACACTATTGGGAGTTATTATTGGAAGTATACTCGCATACCGAAATTCCTTTAAGCTTTTTAAAAATCAAAAGAAATATGATAATAGGCGAATTGCCTATTCACGTTTGCTCGCTTACAAGTTTATTTGGGCCCAATCAATAATATTTCATCTCGGAACACGATTCTCAGCAGAATATTTCTATGCAAAGTTTAATTTACTTTCCGACGAAAAAGATTTGGAGCAATCTAATAAAGAATTTGATAGAGCAGCTAACTTGATGAGAGATACATCTATTTATCAAAAAGATATATTTGAAACAATTGGTTTAATTCAAACTTGCTACACAATAGATTCTGAACTTGAGCTAGCTATTAATGAGTTATTTGGATCAGGAACAATTCAAATTCAGCCATTTCCTAAAACGCTTAAAAATCTTAATGAATTAAATCAATATCATGATGAAAATAGTACGAAAATTCCAATGATGGCAGAAGCCAAATATGTGACTAGAGTGGATAAGTTATTGAAACTTCTAAAAGCGCAATTGGATTCTGAAAAGTAGACTACCGCTAACCGCCGTTTCAACATTACATTTTCTGTAAAGCCTAAATTGAAAGGTTACTAACCATACATCTTCTCAAAGTGGCAGACCGTCACTAAATCCTAAAAAAAATAAGTTTTTAAGATTTCAATTTAGAAAAAAAACTAATATTTTTTTTCTAATAAAGTATAAAGTGTTTGTTTATAGTATTTAATCTATTCACCTTTTGAATAGGTTATTTTGGTTAAAACATTTAGATTTACATTTAAAATCAGAAGCGCGAAAGCTTCTAAAACAATTGAATTTAAACACCAATCACATAGGATTAATTCTTATCCTCACCATCGCAATAATTGCACTAAAAAAATAATGAAAAAAAAATTGACCCTTTCCTGGCTTGAAGGTTTCCTTATGGATGCCTGTGATATTTTAAGAGGAAATATGGATGCTTCAGAATTCAAAGAATATATCTTTGGTATGTTGTTCCTCAAGCGTTTGAGTGACAAATTTGAAATTGACAAAGCTAATCGTGAAAAGGAATTAAAACAAAAAGGAATATCCGCTGACAAAATTAAATCAGCCCTTGAAAAACAGAATGCTTATGAATACTTCGTCCCACCTATTGCAAGATGGAGTCACGTAGTAAAATTTGATACTGATGTTTATATTGACGAAGGGATACAGCACCTCAAAAAAGATGTTGGTAACCATCTCAATAAGGCCCTAGCGGCTCTAGAAGAATGCAATCCTGATAAATTGACCGGAGTTTTAACGAATGTCAACTTCTTAAAAACGATTGGTAAAAGTAAAAATGCACTTACTGATGAAACCCTGGTGGAGTTTATAATGCATTTCAATAAAGTTAAATTAACGGATGACAACTTTGAATTCCCTGATTTGTTGGGTGCAGCTTATGAGTACCTGATAAAATACTTTGCCGACAGTGCTGGGAAAAAAGGAGGAGAATTCTATACGCCAAACGAAGTGGTAAAACTATTGGTAACTTTGTTAGAACCGGATAAAGAAGCTGCCATTTATGATCCAACTTGTGGTTCGGGTGGTATGTTAATTGAAGCCAAAAATTACGTACAGGCACGTTATGGTGATGCATCCCGACTTAATTTTTATGGTCAGGAATTGAATGGAGGAACTTGGTCATTATGCAAAATGAATATGCTCTTTCATGACATCTTTAATGCTGAAATTTTACAGGGCGATACCATTGCAGAACCCCAACATATTGATAATGGTGAATTAAAACGTTTTGATATTGTCATAGCTAATCCTCCGTTTTCTGCTAATTATTCGGATATTAAAAACTTCCGTGACCGTTTTCATTATTGGATGCCAAAAAAGAAAAAAGCCGACTTTATGTTTGTACAGCACATGATTAGTGTGCTGAAAGACAACGGAAGAATGGCGGTTGTTATGCCTCATGGTGTTTTATTTCGTGCTTCTGAAGAGCGCAGTATGCGTAAATGGTTATTGGATAAAGGTTATCTGGAGTCTGTTATTGGTTTGCCTCAAGGATTATTTTATGGTACCGGAATTCCTGCATCGGTTTTAATCATCAATAAAAAGGATGCTTCAACAAGAAAAGAAGTATTATTTATTAATGCTGATCGTGAATACAAAGAAGGCAAAAATCAAAACAAACTTCGTCCGGAAGATATTGCTAAAATTAGCTATGTCTTCCGTAAAAAAGAAAATGCGCCTGGCTATTCGCAGTTAATTACTAAAGATGCAATTGCAAAAGAAGATTTTAATTTCAATATTCGACGTTATGTAGATAACAGCCCACCTGCTGAACCGCAAGATATTGTGGCGCATCTGTATGGTGACATCCCCCTTAGTGAAATTGCTGCCCTTATTCCCTTTTGGAAAAACTATAGGAATGTACGTTTAGAATTATTTGATGAGGCAAAAAAAGGCTATTTATCTTTTACTAAAACCATTACCAAAAAAGAAGATATCAAAAACTTTATAATATCTCATTACGATAGCAAGGCCAATCTGAAAAAATATGAAAATGCTGTGACGAATTGGTGGCAAGAAAACCTTAACAAGTTTGAAGCTTTGCCTATAAAACAAAATGTTTTTGAATTGTATCGTGACTTTTCTAAATCAATTTCTACTGATTTTAGTGCATTGGGAATTTTAGATATGCACAAAAGCCGTGGCGCGTTCGCTTCGTATTGGGACAGTTTAGAAAGCGATTTAAAATCAGTGGCAGCTAGTGGCTGGAATGCCGAATTGATTCCTGCTGATGAAATCCTACAATCTCAGTTCCCGGAAATTTTAGAAGAATTGAATGCCAATGAAGCCCGACGTGACGAACTCGAAACCCAATTCAAGGAAGTAAACGAACTAGAAGAGGAAGAATACAACGAGGAAGACTTTGAAGTGTTCCCAAAGAAAGCCTTGCAGGAATACAAAGGTGCGATCAAAAGTTACAATGGCGAAATAAAAGGCATCGACAAAGAAATTAAAGCCCTAAATATTCGTATCAAAGCCAATACGGAAACTGCAGAATTGAAAGATCAATTGCAGGAACAGCAAATCAAAAAGAAAGAACTGACAGAACAAGTCGCAACCATCGAAACCAAACTAGCACAACATACCGCCTTGGAAATAGAATTGGTTGCTTGCAAAAAAATCGTAAAAGAAATCAAAGACAAAAAAGAGGAGTTGGTAGAAAAAGCTCGCGAGAAAATCACACCTTCTGAAGCCAAAACCTTAATTATGGCGCGATGGAAAACTATTTTATTCACTACTGTAATGGAATATGTAAACCGATACGAACGTGCTTTAATTCAAGAATTAGAAAACCGCTATACCAAATACTGCGAAACCTTAACTGCTATTTTAGACGAGCGTGACCAAGCCGCAAGCCAATTGGATAACTTTTTAATGGAATTGGGATATGAAGGATAATTGGATACAATCACCTATTAATGAAGTTACTTCTTTAATAAAGGACGGCACACACGGCACGCATAAAGATTTTTCCAATGGTATTCCAATGCTAAGTGCAAAAGATATAGTTGGTGGAAAAATTCTAATTCCTGATGATGCAAGGTTAATTTCTGAAGCTGATTTTTTACAAATTCATAAGTCTTACAAACTTCAAGAAAATGATGTTCTATTAACTTTAGTTGGAACTATAGGTCGCGTTGCCATACTTAGAGATTATTCTACAAAATTCACTTTTCAACGTAGTGTAGGCATATTGAGGTTTAATGAAAGAGTAAATTCTCAATATGCTTATTATTATATTTCTTCAGAAAGGTTTTTAAAAGATTTAATCCGTTCAATGAATGCTTCTGCTCAGGGAGGTGTTTATTTGGGCGAACTAGGGAAAATTAATATTAGTTTACCAAAAAACCTCGCCCAACAAAGTAAAATAGCTCAGATACTATCTGCCTGCGATGCCGTAATCGAAAAAACAGAATCTGCTATTGCTAAATACCAAGCCATAAAACAAGGCTTGATGCACGACCTTTTTACTCGTGGTATTGATATTGCAACAGGTAAACTCCGCCCTAAATATGAAGACGCAAAACACTTGTATAAAGAAAGTGAGTTGGGATGGATTCCGAAGGAATGGGAAGTGAGTGAAATTGGCAACATTCTTCACATTAAACATGGATATTCGTTTGAGGGAAGATATTTTTCAAATGAAAAATCCAAATATATTCTTTTAACTCCGGGTAATTTTAATGTAGATGGAAGTTTATATTTTCAAGAAAGAAACACAAAATATTACATTGGAAAAATACCCGAAGAATTTATTTTTAAAAATGACGATTTATTAATTGTTATGACTGATTTAACACAAGATATGAACATATTAGGAAATGTCGTAAAATTAAAATCAAAAGAACAAGTATTACATAATCAGCGAATTGGAAAAATAGAAACTAAAAATGATGAGATAAATAGGGATTATTTATTATTTATTTTAAATTCCCCTTTTTCAAAAAACAATATAAAAAAAACAGCTACCGGAACAACTGTTAGACATACTTCGCCAAATCACATTTATAAAGGAATTATCCCAATTCCTAATGTTGAAGAGCAAAATAAATTTGTAGAACAAATAAACGCTATTGGTAAGAAAATCCAAATCGAAAAATCCGCCTTATTAAAATACCAACAAATCAAGACAGGTTTGATGCAGGATTTATTGAGTGGTAATGTGGAGGCTAAGATATAAAGGAACAATATTATGATAGATTTTAATTTAATTTTTAATGAAGCTAAAAAAACGGAAAGTTTTTGGGATTTCTCCCAAAACTGGTTTGATGTACTGACTTTAGTTCTTACCATCTTAAGTTTATGGTTGGCTTATTGGCTAGGAGAAAAAGGATATAAACGTGATAAAAAAGATAAGTTAGATGAACAAAAACAACTTATTGCAACTGAAGTAAATCTCTTTAAAATTAATTTAGAACAACTTTTAGAAGCAATAAGCAATCAATTAACAGCACTTGAAGATTATAAAGTAAAACAAAACTTTAGTTTAAAATATTATCCTGACTTACATGTAGATTTTTTAAAATTTATTAATCCTAAATTCATTTATGAGCATATTGGTTTTCAAAATGCAAATCAAATAAATGAATTCAATGAGCTTTTAAGATCTTTATATGGCTTAAATGATATAAAACTTTCTATAAAAGATTCTGTAAGGAATTATATTTTACGATATAATGAACTTGAAAAAGGATTCTATTTATACAGAAAACTAATGTATAAAATGATGCATGAAATTGTTAGTAGAAATATTGATGATTTAATACCAGTAGAAGGAGGTTTTCAAATAAATTTTGGTACAAATGAATTTGCAAGACAGTTTTTTCAGTTGAATGAATCTGTACTAGAAAATCCAGAGTTATTAGATGAAAATAAACAATTGATAAGACCTAAATTAATTGAACTTTTCGTACTTCCGACAATAGAAATATGCAAACAATTTATCCCTATAAATGCAGATGCAATTGAAGTTGCAGATGTGGCAAATGAAGTAAATTCATCATGGGTAAATATGGAAACTATAACAAACGCACATTTTAATGAAATTGACGGACATATAGCTATATTAGAAAATGTTAGAGATGAAATTACGGAATATTTACAATAAAAATTAAATTATGCCAGAAAGTAATATTTCAAAATACTTTGATGATGTAGCACAATCTTTAATGAGCAATTATAAAAGATTTGAGTTGTTAATACCAAACACATCATTAAAAAAAGGTTCAGAAGAAACTAAAGGTGGCTCAGATCATACTGGTGAAGAAGGTAGATTTTTAGAAAGTGTAATTCGTTCCTTTTTAAACAAACATCTACCTCAAAATTTAAGAGCATTGAGTGGTTTTATCATAAGACCAGCAGCTTTATGTGGAGATAATGATACTAGAAGAGCTAGAGATCAAAAAGTTGATAAGCACTCACCTCAACTTGATATAATTGTTTATGATATTGGAAATTATCCAGTTTTTGAGCAATTTGATGATTTTGCGATTGTGCCACCCGAAGGTGTTTATGCAATTATATCGGTAAAAAAGCAATTGCGCATGGATGACATTGAACATGAATTAAAAGCATTAGCATATTCAGCATCATTATGCCATCATTATAATAAAAATATTGGAGAAAAATTCAAAGGTGCACCAGCAAATCAAAGAGTTGCAGGTCCAATAACAGCATTAATTGGTTTTAAAACAGCTTTTGATTTAAACACAACAAATTCAAAAAAGATATTTGAAAAAATAAGAGATGTTCAAGGAGAAAATCCAGTCGATGGTATAGTTAAATTAATAAGTTCAATTGAAGAATTTAGCTTTTTTAGAGCAGACCATAGACTTGAAAAAGATAAATTTAGAGTGCCTTTCTTGTGGATAAAACATAAAATTGGTAATGAAAATCCTCGAATGAACTTGACGCTTCAATACCTTCTTCACTTCATTTTAAAATTATATTATGATGATACGAGACAACCTTTGCTAATGAAACCTGGATTTAATCATTTTAATGAATCGACAAGGAAAGAAAAAAAATTTGAAAATTTTCTAATAGTTGAAAAAGAGCATTTTTTAACTGAATTAAAATATAATAGTTTTGAAACTGTTGAAGAAATAAAAGAACTTAAAAAAGACAAATAAAAATGAATTGGATTCAAAAACTCATACAAAAAGCAAAAGCGTTGTTTTCAAAATCGGATAATGAAAATACAGCATTACTAACTGCAAATAAAACAGTAAAACCGCAAGTGACACAAAATAATCAGAAGATAGAAGAGCTTAATGAAATCATTATTGGTAATGATAAAAACAAAGTGGTTTTCAATCGAATTAATGATTTTACATTAGATCAAGGATGGACACCTTTAAGTCCTAATAACGAAAACGCGAATTTCTTTTCGCAGTTAACAGGCGCAGGAATGGCTTCTGGTGCCGTTTTGTATTCGGCTCAAGGATTATATCAAGCTACAGTAAACCCAGCTAATCTGATGACTTATAACAATGGTACTTTAAGTTCGATAACCTTGAATGGTAAAAGTTTTGGCAGTCATGCTGGATTTGTCACTGCAAATACAGCTGTTTTTGCTCCAATACTTGTTTTTCAGTTTGCATCCATGCTAACTGGCCAATACTATTTCAATGGTATGACAAAACAATTAACAGTTATCCAACAGGGAATTAATCAATTGTTGCAAAACCATCATAACGAAAGAATAGCGAAGATTAG
The DNA here is from genome assembly GCF_009664855.1 of Flavobacterium sp. SLB02. Lineage (GTDB taxonomy): Bacteria > Bacteroidota > Bacteroidia > Flavobacteriales > Flavobacteriaceae > Flavobacterium. The sequence goes on along the minus strand of NZ_CP045928.1, from coordinate 847,014 downwards.
AGCGTATACTGAAAAATTGATTGAATTTGACAAAAGCAGTTTTTTTACAACGGAGGATTTTATAAACATTGACAAAATCAAAATGGAATTGGCAGTAATTCGCTACGAGTATCTCTTATCGGCTCATCAACAGCTTAAAGAATCCTTATTTCCTGAAAAGAAAGGAGATAATGCTGCTAAATATGATAGCCCTGCAGATATCAGTTCTGCCGAAAAATTGAAAATTGAAAGTACTATATTATTCAATGAAGTTAAAAGAGAAATAGGTAGTCTTTATAAAAAAACAGGAGCTGATGGGGTTATAAATGAAATTGGTAATTTCTTTGAAAATTCAGGCAAAAAAGCCAGTAAAATGGTTCAAAAACTGAATGAGAGTAAATTTTTCTTTATACTGGAAGCTTCATTGCATTCAGATAAATTATACCAGTATATGCAATTTATTGAGTTAAAAGCGAATCTGTCCTATAAAAAACCTGACCAAAATAGAATCGGCAAAATTGACCAATTACAACAATCTATTTACAATTTCGATTCAGGTAAAGATTCAGTACTAAGCGAAGTAAATAGGACTGCCGAAAGTCTTAATCAAGAAGTGACCGCGTTATTAAACCATTATAATGATCAAAGCTTTTTGAATCAAACTGAGATAACAGCAAAAAAAGCAGAAATCAAAAAACAATTTCAAAAAATAGACAAATATAAAAATTCAAATGCAACTCTAATTGCGGAAAGAATCAAAATCAAGAATGCTTTTGAAACTCCAATCGAGTTCATTATGGATAATAGAAATGGTGAAGGGAAAATTTATGTAAAGAATCTGAACTAAAAAATATGAGCAATAGACTAGAGAACATTTACACGCATTTAGTTCAGAACCGCAAACACCAATTAAATGGTTGGCATAACGAATACAAAAGGATTGTAAATGATATTCAAAAAATTAAAGTTAATTTAGAAAATGGTAAAACATTAAGAGATGATTCATCATATCTTGTAACTTCATTTAAGAACTTTGATGCATTTATACAGGAACTGCTGTATGAAAAATCAAATGGAGTCTCATCTAGAGGACAATCCGTATTGAGTTGGGAAAACCTAGGAAAATTTAAAAGTGCTCCAAACTTTGATACAATAATTTCAAATATAATTAAATCACCTTCACTAACTACCTACATAGATTTACAGAATTTTTGGAGAGATCAAAATGTAGGCTTCAATCCGGTGCTTATCAATAGAGTATTAGCGGCCTGTAACACAGATGTATCAACAACAGTCGATGAGGATAAATTTAATCAAGTCTTTTATTGGTTGCAAAGAGAAAAATTAATCGATGATTATCCTAATACAAGTAATCAAGATTGGTATAGCAAAAACCTATTTGTAATTCAACAATTCAATGCCCAATTAAATAATATAGCAAATATTGACCCATATTGGATTGGATTATTTTGCTGGGAAATATTAGTTAATCTATCAAACCCATTTAGTTTAAAAAAGCAAATTGTAAAATATGGTGCACCTGGAACAGGTAAAACCTATACTGCAAAACAAACCAGCCAACTACAATTTAATATTTGGAAAAGTGAATTTGCTGAACAGGAAGACATTGATTTCAATGATTTAGTAGAAACCATACAATTTCATCCTTCATACACCTACGAAGATTTCATGGAAGGACTACGTCCTATTTTAGATAGTAATAAACAAGCACAGTTAAGTCTTGAAAATGGTATTTTTAAATCATTTTGCATCGTAGCCGGTAAATGGGAAGTAGATGTGGCTTTATTAAATTTAGAAAAAGATTGGACAACCATTACTATACAAGACTTAGAAGACTATAAAAAGGAGTTGAATAATGATTATTGGAAGTATATCTTTGATTATAAAGACAAAACGAAAAAACTTGCAGATGCAGTCCCACCTTATTTCATGATTATTGATGAAATTAACAGAGCTGAATTAAGTAGAGTGTTTGGAGAACTAATGCTTTGTTTAGAATATAGAGGGATTAAAGGAGCCGTAAAAACACAATACGCTCAATTGAATAATAACGACACGGGAATGATTAAATTAGGAAGTGGATTTCAATTTTTCATTCCTCACAATGTTTACATTTTAGCTACAATGAACACTATTGATAGAAGTGTTGAAAGTTTTGACTTTGCCCTAAGAAGAAGGTTCAAATGGGAAGAAGTAGAACCTGACATATCGCTTTTAAAATATCATTTTAGCAAAAAAAATAAAGTTTGGACAGTTTTAGCAGATAATTTAGGATCATTAAATGAAGAAATTGCCAAACAACCTTTACTAGGTAAAGATTACCGTATTGGTCATGCTTACTTATGGGATTTACCATATTCAATTAACCAATCGGCAAGTGAAATAAGAAGAATAGTTTGGAAAGATAGCATTGCGCCTTTATTAGAAGAATATTTAAGAGGAACGGGAAGAGAAGATCTTGTTGATAATACATTTTCTAAAAAGTTTGGGCTTTAATTATGAAAGAAAAGTGGCTTTTTAATATTATAAAAGATAATACTTTGGTAGATAATCAAACCTATCAAACAAATAACGGTGTTTTTGTAAATCATCGTTTAAAAGAGCCTATATCATTATTAAGACGACAAGGAAGTCAATGGAAAAATCCATCAAATGATGAATCTGCCCTTTGGAAATTCCTTAATAATACCAATCGCAAAATTAACGAAGCATTACAAAATAATGAAAATACTGCCTTAGTATTGTTCAATAGTAAAGATTATGAGCACAATACTAATGATAAATTCATTGATATTGCTGGTATTAATTGTATGGATTTTACTTTAAAAACAGGAAATTTAATTGGGTATATTAAAAACGGAGATTACGCTTTGAAAATAAGCTCTCGTTTTGGAGACAATTTTTTGAAACAGATTATTGCTGATGCAGATGGATTTCTTGAATTAGAAAATCATGGAGGTTCAAACGCTTCTAAAGGATATGAATGGCTTCTAATTTATTTATGGAAAATAAAGCTAAAAAAGGCCTACCGATTAGGTTTGCCTAAAAGTTATATTTCTAAAAATGAACGATTTAATAAAGTTAGAGGCCAAATAGATCCTATTGGATATTTTATAAATGGTCATGAAGGAAAGTACAACTGTAAATATAGAGAACACAGTTATGACAATCCAACAACTAGAATAATTGCGGAAGTATTTAAAAAACTAAAGGGGAATGAATTTATCACGGATTTACATCCAATAAAAAATGCATTGTTAATTGCAACTAATGGATGTAATTCCAAACGAGTAGATTTATACAATACCTCTCATTTTTCAAATCCTTTTTACAATGATTATAATGATGTGATTGATTTATCTAAGCTAATTCTGAGAGATAAACTTTCAGATTTTGGCGAGATTTCCGACAACAGTGCCTTTTTCTTTGATATCTCAATGTTATTTGAATACTTCATTAGAAAACAATTGAATAAAAACGGAATTAAACTTGAAAGTAAATTTGAAAAAAGATTCCAAATTCCAACAGGGATCAGTTCTTATAAAAGAAAATTGATTCCAGATATAGTAATGGAACATAATGATAGTTTTCATGTTTTTGATGTAAAATACAAAGCTTTTGATTTTAGATTTGGGGTTAGTAGAGATGATTTATTCCAAATTCATACTTATGTTGGTCAATATGGTAATGTTAAAAACATCAAAAGTTGTGGTTTTGTTTATCCAATCGCAGAATCGGAATTTGATTCGAACAAACAATTTCAAAGCAACCATTTAGAAGAAAAATTAAATATTATGGGAATTGAAATATCGTTTTATATTATATTTTTAAAAATACCCTATGATAAAGACGAAAAATTTCAAGAAAAATTTCAAGAAAACACTAATTCATTTGTTGAAGAAATAATTTATAAAGTCTTAAAATAGCATGGCAGAATATAAAAACGTAGAAAAACCATTTCTAGAAAAACTAAAGCAACTTAACTGGGAAGTAATTGACCAGGGTGGTTTTGGTATTCCCCAAGATCCTTCTAAAAGTTTGCGAAGCTCTTTTAGAGAAGTAACACTTAAAGGACGTTTTAAGACTGCTGTAAGTAAAATAAATGCTTCTAATGGAGCCGAATGGTTAACAGATAAGCAACTAGAAGAGTTGTTTCAGGAAGTAACTGAATTAGAAAAAAGCAATCGCTCATTGTTGGAAGTGAATAAAGCTGTTTTTGAAAAACTAACTGGAAAAACTAAAACAACATTATCGGAAAATGAAACTACTGGTGAGAAAAATATAGCCATTAAACTCATCGATTTTGAAAATTGGGAGAACAATACATTTACCGCTATAAATCAGTTCAGAGTTGTTACTCCTGGAGGTCCAAGAGAAGGTATAATACCGGATATTGTACTTTTTATAAATGGTTTACCTGTTATAGTAATTGAATGTAAAGATGTAGATGTAAGTGATCCTATTTCGGAAGCAATTAACCAAATAGAAAGATATTCAAATACTAGAGATGATGACTTTGGAATAAAAGAAGGTGAAGAGAAATTATTTCATTACAACCTATTTTCCATTGCAACCCATGGCGAAGAAGCCCGCTTTGGTACTATTACAGGAGGTTATGAATACTACTTAAACTGGAAAGATATATTCCCAGAGAATTATAAATCAATAGAAATTAAAACCTATAGTGATGAAGAAAAAGTTCGTTATCAAAACAATGGTTTACATAAAAAACCAGATGTAAGACAAGAAGTAGTGATTCAAGGGATGCTCAACAAAGAAATTCTGCTTGATGTATTGTGTCATTTTACTCTTTTCATGGAAATTAAACAAGGGGTCGAGGTTAAAGTGATTTGTCGCTACCAGCAATACCGAGCGGTTGGAAAAATATTGAATCGTCTTCGTATAGGACAAAGCCCGCAAGAACGTTCGGGAGTAGTTTGGCATACTCAAGGTTCAGGAAAATCATTAACGATGGTATTCTTTGTTCGGAAATTGCGTTCCCAAAAAGATTTAAGAGACTATAAAGTAATAATGATGGTCGACCGTAAAGACTTAGAAGACCAACTGTCAAAAACTGCAAAACTGACAGGTGAATTCAAAGAAAAAAATGTGATAGGTTCACGTAAAGAATTAGTCCCAAAATTAAGTGATAATAGTTCTGATTTGAACATGGTGATGGTACATAAGTTTGTACAGGAAGAATTAAAACACTCCAAAGCCTTAATGAAAGCTTTTGTAGAAGAAGGTGTAGTGCCGGAATTCAAACCGTTTGAGGTGGTAAATAAGTCAGATCGTATCATAATCCTAATCGATGAAGCGCACAGAACACAAGGTGGTGATATGGGAGATAATCTATTTACTGCTTTTCCTAATGCTACCAAAATTGCATTTACGGGAACACCACTCTTAACGGACCGTCACAAGCAAAAAACACACGAACGCTTTGGCGGAAAAGGTGAATTTATAGACACCTATAAAATTCGTCAATCGGTTGATGACCGAGCTACGTTAGATATTATATACATTGGTAAAACTACTTCTGACAAAATAATTGACCGTGATGAACTAGACCATGCCTTTGAAGACGTCTTTAAAGAACGAACCAAGGAAGAAAAAGAAGAAATTCAAAGACGTTACGGAACTATGCAAGCCTATCTTGAAAACATGGATAGATTGCGAAAAATAGCTATTGATTTGGTTGATCATTATATTGATGAAATTCTACCAAATGGTTTTAAATCTATGGTTGTTGCAAATTCTGTTTTAGCTGCGGCACGATATGAATATCTAATTCAACAAGCCATAGATAAAAGATTAGAACTTGAAAAAAACAAGTTAGAGATTGATGAGGTGTTAATAAAGCAAATTGAATTTCTTAAGGTAGGAACAATAGTAACCCAACAAGATAATAACGAAGAAGCTTTTATTAGTGCTGCTAGAAAAAGAGCTAAAGAATTTAATGCCGTAGATAATTTCAAAAAAGATTTTGATTACACTATAGATGATAACGGTAATTATTTGAAACCAGAAACCGGTTATGCTTTTTTATGTGTATGCGATCGATTATTAACCGGTTTTGATGCTCCTATTGCACAAGTAATGTACTTAGACAAGAGTATTCGTGAACACGATTTATTACAAGCCATTGCACGTGTAAACAGAACCAAAGGAGAAAAGGAATACGGGATACTGGTAGATTATTATGGTGTATCAAATCACTTAAAAGATGCCTTAAAAATTTGGGGAGCTGAAAATGAGGAGGATATCAAAGAATTGTTAAACTATTTAAGAGATATTAATAAAGAGATTCCAGTTTTGGAAGCAAGGTACAATCGAATGATTCAGCTGTTTGAAGATAAAGGAATAAAAGACTTCAAAGGATTTGCAGAACAAACAATTAGAGATAAGGATGCTGAATTCAAACTTGCGGAGCAATGTATCGAATTAGCAGAAGCTATTCCTTTCAGAGCGCAGTTTGATACCTATTTAAAATCGTTTTTTGACAGCTTAGATTTGCTATTTAATAGTGAAGTGGCAAAACAATACTATATTCCTGCTAAACGTTTTGGGTATTTATTAATGAGAATCCGAAATCGTTACAAAGACCCAACACTGGATTTGAAATGGGCAAAACCAAAAGTTAGAAAAATCATTGATAAATATTTGGAAACATTGGGCATTAATAGTAAAATACCTCCTGTAAGTTTGCTGTCTGACGAATTTCAGAAAGAAGTTCAAAATTCTGGAAGTACAAAATCAAAAGCTTCTGAAATGGAACATGCCATAAGACGACACATAAAAGTCAATATAGATAAAGATCCAGCTTTATATATGCGTTTTATTGAGAGAATAAATCAAATTATGGAACGTTATAAAGGAAATTGGGAACAAATTTTCGATGAATTTAACAAACTCAAAATAGAAATTGAAATAGGTAGACAATACGATTCAGAATTTGGTTTAAACAAACAAGAGCTACCATTCTATGATTTGATCGTTATGAATGTCTATGGAGATGAAAAGCCAGATGAAGAAGATAATACAATTATAATCGAGCTAGTAGGAGAATTAGTTAAAAAACTTCAAGAGGCAATTAACAAACCTAACTTCTGGAAAGAAAGGGAGGCTGAAATAAGAAAACTTCAAGGTGAAATCGATGATATGTTCGACTTTTCAGGAATTGACACCTTATCGGCAACAAAAGAAAGATTAAGCATAGAAATAATGAATCTTGCCAAGAGAAGGCATATTGAACTGACAAAATAAAAGGGTATGCGACTTTCAGAATTAGAAATAGAATTAATCCGAAGCAATAGAAAGACTGTTAGTATCCATATTGAGAGAGATGGAAGTGTTTCAGCGCGTATCCCTGAAACAATTACTGAAGAGGAAATCCAAAAAGTACTCCAGTCAAAGGAATACCAAATTCATAAAAATTTAGCGCAATGGTCTCAGTTAAATCAAACTAAAGTCGAAAGAGAATATGTTAATGGACAATCCTTTCTTTACTTAGGTAGAAATTACAGATTACAATTTGTAGAGGAAAAACTTGAAACATTGATTTTCAATAAAGGATATTTTCATTTGTCGTATTCAGATAAAAACCAAGCGCGAAATATGTTTATTAACTTTTACAAAGAAAAGCTCAATGAAAAATTAAAACCAATTATAAAACGATATAAAGGTCAGTTAGGTGTAAATATTAAAGAAATTAAGATAATGGAATTACAGAATCGATGGGCATCCTGCAGTGTAAAAGGAAATGTAAATTTTCACTGGAAATGTGCAATGGCTCCTATAGATGTTTTGAATTATATTGTCGCTCATGAATTGACTCATTTAATTCATCCTAATCACAATACTTCTTTTTGGAATGAATTAGATAAAGTAATGCCAAACTATAACGAGCAAGTCAATTGGTTGAAAAGAAATGGTGCTGGAATGGATTTATAAACACAGAAGTCAGCAATCTTTTAAAAGAAAACAAAAAAATCTACGTAATATGGATTCCATTAAACGGCTATGTTGCTTTAAATAATTATACTCTTCATTTTTTAAAATCCAATGCACCTTTTCTCGGAATGACAATTTTTTTATAACTATAGATGCAGATTTTTTTCCTACATTTACAGAGGTTAAAAAACCCAAGAATTTTAAGAGTGCCCTATTAGTGCCCTGCTTTCTTTGACATAACATGAATCCCAGTGTTTACTGGTACTTACGATACAAGTGGCGGAGCCTCTTTCTCCGTGAAGGCCCAAAACAAAGGAAGAACAAGATTTTAAAAGTTTAAAAAAAAGCCTAAAAAAGTGGTAAACCCTTTTATAACACAAAGTTCAGATTTCGTATTCTCTACAACCTGATTTCCTCTAAAATTATCAGCTCATTTTTACAAATTCAGTATAGAGGTTAAATTAGTCAAAAACCTTTCATGCCATTGGAAGTATTCAAACTTGAGGAACTTTATGAAATGCCTGCTAATCACGTTCTGGAATTAATATACAAAAGCAAGATAAAGTATACCCACACCTATATGCACTATTTAAAAAAATACAGAAAAAAGAAATGAGTTTTTTTGAATAAATATGCTACAATTAATAGGACAATGTCCTTAAAATCAAACAACAATCCCATTCATTGGCTAAGTCAATGGGATTTTTTATATAATAATCACTCATTTCTTATTTTTTTGAAATCTTAAATAGAAACTTTTCTAAACTCTTCAAAAATAGTTTTTGAATTTATAAAGTAAATTCTATGATTTGAAAAGGTGATTTTATCATTTTTTTTAATACCTCATCCAATTCTATAAAAAAATCAAAAACAGGTAATTATACGCTTGTTTCATTTCTAATAAAAAAAGAACTTTACTTTTATATTAGCTAAACATGTTAAGTTAGAAGATCAAAAAAAACTTTATTGAAACTATATAAGATAATGAATCCTTCATAAAGAATAAAGACATTTTTAACAAAGAGATAATTAATGAAGAGTTTTTGAAACTCAGAGTAAAAAAATTACTCTTAGCTAAATTTTCTTGGAGTATGATGAATTTACAGTTTGTAACTTTAGTATTTGCCATAATTTTTACATATTTTCAAATTTTCTCTAATAATAGATTTAAGCAATTAAATTAATGTATAATACTTCATCACGCATAAAATGATTATGGGTACATATTGATCATTGTATAGCTAGTATCCACAAGTTGGCATAAATTTCAAAATATATCAAAATATGAAACAGTTTGTAATTACTCTATTTCTTTTTTCAATTTCGTGCTTAATTTATGGACAAGAATTTAAGCTATCTGATTCTTATATATTTAAACCTCAAAATAAAAAGGTAACACTATTAGAGAATCTAAAAGAGATAAAAATTATTGTATTTAAAACGAATATGGCAATTAATACAGATGGTACTCCACTATCCTATCATCCATATGATTTAAGAGCAGATTCATTAGCTTTAAACTACATTACTAACGCAGTCGCAATTTATAGACTTTCTGATAGCAGATGCGTAAGCATTCCTAAAAAACCTTTAAGTGATTATCCTAAAAGATTTAAAACAAATGTAAAGTTTGATCCAACTAAAATTACCGAAAAAGAAAAGAAAGAATATATAAAACTGGCTTATAAAGTATTTGAAGAATGGCGTGATGCAGGTTTCCCAGAAAAACAAATTGAGGGTTATGAAATAGTTTGGAAAAATGTATTAGTAAATAAAAATGGAAAACCCTGCATTTTTGAAAAAAACAAACAATTTAAAGGTTATTTTGCATCAATGACAGCAGAAGATAATGGTATAAGAAATGATACAAGTGAATGCTCGTGCGCTAATCAATTAGACCCATTTAAAATACCTTCAATTGTATTAAATGATGGAATAAAATATGGAGCTTCAAAAGGAGATCTAGTTGTAGCTTACAATCCAATTAAAAAAAATATTGTTTATGCTATTATTGGAGATAAAGGACCTGGTTCTAATCTAGGAGAGGGCTCAATCTTATTAAACATGAAACTTAAAGGATCTGAAATCCCACGAGGCAAAAATGCTGTCAAGACTCTTGCAATCAGCGAAAATATATTAATATGTATCATTCCAAAATCTAAGGATTTTAAAACACTTAAGCCATATACAGAAGAGAGTATTAAAGATCGTATTCTACAATGGTTTTTAATGCAGGGGTATAAAGGTGAAGATGAAATTATAAAACTACTTATTGATAATTGCACGTAAAATAAAGTATAAGTGACAGCACGGGACTAACTGAATTATGCTGTTTAAAACCATAAAATTAATAATTTATATAAGTCATTAGAACCAACAAACTATTCAACACATGAAACAAATCATAACATTCATATTTTTAGTGGTTGGTTGTTTATCTTATGGGCAGGGTATTTGTACAGATTGTGGTCCTGCCGGACTGGAGAATAACAGAACAAATATTGTAAGCGGAAATGAGAAACTTTCCCCTTATAACGGAATTTTCCACCTTCGAGTTACTAGAGGATTTATAAGAACAAATTTGTCTACTGGTACTTTTATTGCCAACGATTTAATCATTACCGCAAATCATAATTTAATGTACAGCCCATTTATCACCAAAGTTGAGTTTTTTTTAAATGGGAATTGGATCAAAATTTCTAATTACAAAATCTATCACTATCACCAAAGTTTTTTGCATAAAAGAAATAAGGATATAGCGATACTTAAAATATTTAATTTAGAAAAATTGAAAAATATAAGCCATACTAATTTTATTCCATGCGACTATTCAAAAATAGAAAGTACAGCTGGGATAAATTTTAATTTAACAGGATTTCCATGTGATCGTCCCGATACATTGGTCGAAAAAACCACTTGGTCAGATAATTTGCTAAGCGATCAAACGAATACAGTCTTTTCTTATAAAAAATTGTATACTTGCACTGGAGATAGTGGAGCACCATTGTGGTTTGAAAAGGAGGGCAGAAACTTTATTGTAAGCATTCATCATGGTGGAAATGATTTCGGAGCTTTCGATGACAATAACACAAACGTTGCGATTAAAATTACACCCGACATTATCACATGGATAAATACTAAAACACATTCAAAATTTTAAAGCTATCTAAAATGCAACAAAACTTAAAGCTGAAAGACTAAAATATAAATATTTAAGTAATTTAAAAGTTAGCATTTTAATTTACAGAATGATTTAAACATAGTTTTACCGGGATTAGCCATCTGATTCTTTCTAAGCATATGCACAACTTCAATTCAACTCAATGTTCGTCTGGCCGATTCAAAACTTTTAAAACCTAATCCGTTTTGTATACACCACTTGATAAAACGATGGTCCTGTTCGACAATATTGTTGAGATATTTACATTGCCGGATTTTAATCTTTGAGAACGAACGCTTGTTATATACTTTGATCGCTGCTGTATTATAACCGCTTTTGTCAATGTTTATTACTCGTGGCTTGTAGTTATTACTAATTGCTTTAATTAGAAACAACTGAGCGCTCATTCTTTGTCTTTTTCTGGTCAAAAGAAAATCAACCCTATTGCCTAATTTATCAACAGCCCGATATAAATAACACCAAATACCTTTTACTTTGATATACGTCTCATCCATTCTCCAACTCGTCCCCACTTTGACCTTTCTCTTCTTCATCTCTGATTCAATGAAAGGTGTAAATTTATAAACCCAGCGTTGGATCGTGGAATGATCAACAATCACACCCCTAATCTTCATTATTTCTTCAACATCTCGATAACTTAAAGTAAACCTAAGCTTAAAATATACTGCCTGCACTATATTAGACTTCAGATAGCAATAACCTTTCGTATTCATGAGTTTAAGAATTTAAAAAAGGCAAAGATATAAATTAGCTTTAGATGTGACAGAACCTTATAAGTGCTCGACTACTTTTTCAATTCTCACTACTTTTTCACCCTTACAGTACGGAAGCCGGCATACCGGACTGTAATAACAATTACCATTAAATTTATAATCCGTTTCACCGGCTGTTAAAATCCCTATAACATTGTTAGTATGCAGATTAAAAACTGGCGATCCTGAATTTCCCTGAAAACTATCTAAAGAAGTATAGAAATAAAAAGGATGGGAATCTTCTTCAATTCCTGCATTTAATGCAACCTTTGTCGGAATGCCACTAGGATGACCAATCATATAAATCTCACTGCTTTCTTTTTTAATATCTGAGGATTTCTCCCATTCTAAAACTGGTCTGTCAAAATCCTTGTTAACTATAAATTCAACTATATCCAATTCATCATCTTTTTTGACTACTGCCTGCGGAAAATAAATATCCTTTTTATAAAAATAGTTATCAGGCACCAAAGTACTTGAAACCAAAATTTTAAATCCAAAGACAATAACATAATCCGTAATAGGTCTTTCAAAAACGTGTCCTGCGGTCAGCATACTGTTTTTACTAAAAATAAAAGCAGTTCCAATACCCGATGAAGGCTGCCTACTATAGGGTTCATCTCTGCACAGACCGTATTTAGCTCCAAGTGTTTGGGATACATCAAGTACATAAACATCATTTGACAACTGGTGTAAATTTTCTTTTTCCACTATCATCGCCACAGACTGGCTTTTTTTTATCAATTCAAACTGCCACTGAGTATTTACATCAAGCTGCTGCAATTCAATTCTGCTGTCAAACTGTGATGGACCATGTAATCTTTTAATTACAATCTCCTTATCACTTTCTATAATGCCAGTCTTCCCGTCTTTTGCTTTTTTCACTATTGTAATTGTTCCTCCATTAGTTTCCTTTGCACCGGCATCGATAATACTTTTCTGCTGAAACTGTTGAAGCATCATCATTTTTGCCGCTGAATCAACATCAATCTTTAGACTTGCTGGTTCAAACTGCAGGATCTGCATATAGGATTCATCAAAACTTTTCTTTGTTGCATCACTATTAAAAAGTTCCTTATCAATCTTTAATTTTTTTGCATCGTTCCAGACACCGGTTGTTGAGTCTTTATCTTGCCCCATAATCCACTGCCCGATTAGAAATAATATAACAAAAAATCTCATCTTAGTCTTTGTATTTTCCTGATAAGGTAATAAGCGGGATATCAATGGTAATTCCTGCCATCAAACGGCAGGAGTCTAATGTTTTAACTATACCGTCCACTGCCGTTATATCACGCAGCTTTGGTCCATACTGCATACCGAAATTTATTGCTAATGGGGAGTTTTTAAAACCATATATCACATAAAAACCTGGAGAAAAAATATCTTTAAAGTCAAATTCAGGCAGGGTCTGGGTATCATTGCTGCCGTCAAGGCGCAAACGAACAGGAGCTGCAATATCGATTATAGGCAGAAAAAAACCAACACTGCCCCCTTTTCTAAACGCGCCCCAAGGCTGGAAATAAAATCCGACAGGTGCTGTAAATCCAATTGTCCCTGCTGGCCCTTCCCCGCTTGTGAATTCCCATCCACCTACCACTCCGGGAAATGAATTAATTGAATAATAACTTGTCGCCCTTTCTTTTAGATTGGAACTGCCAACCGGAAGGGCAAATGCATCGATTGCTTTCTCTACGTCCTCCGCAGTTGATGCAAGTGCTATATCATTCAAAAAGTTAATAATTTTTAGTGCCTGCCCGTCTTTTAAAATATTTCTTTTTTCCACAAATGCAGGAGCAAAAGCTAAAAATGCTTCACTCAGTTCATTTCCTGCCGAGATACTTTTATCAGGCATGTGTAAAACCTTGTTGTCAAATATCGATATGGAGTAGACATCAATCTTTTTTTCCACAAATTCTCTAACATTCCTGGATTGATTCTTGTCTGCCAGAAAATTATCAGCTTGTGTTTTTATCTTTTTCAAATCTATTCCATAATAATCTAATAAATCATTTTGATATAATTTAATATCATTTCTTAATAAAGTTACTGCCTGCTGATAATTTGAACCATCACGGGACTCCAGAAAGATTAAGTCGTTACTTAGTGCTTTTAGTTTAGAATTATCATTCCATCTAATTCTTATAATTTCCAGCGAGCCGTGTAATTTTTCAATATCCGTAAATGAGACACTAGGAACAAAAACCTGGCTTAAAATCTGCAGATCATGCTGTTGCTCTATTAAATATTTAATACCAAGCAGATTATCATTAAGACTAACATTGTTACTTTTAAGAAGCACCGGAATTTCTATGGCTTTGGTAATTGCATTTGTATATTTTTTTTGATGAAGATCCAAACCAAGATCATTGCCTGCTTTTGCTACCTCGAAATAAGACTGCAATTCTTTCTTATAATTTATTTCAGCACTTTCAGAGTTATGGGTTATACTACTATAACTTTTAACAAGCAGGTCCCCTGTAGATACTATCTTTTCCGCCAATTCAATAATTTCGTTTACAAATCCATGTATTTCTTCATACTTGATTTCTTCGCCATTTTTATTCTTTTTCTTTATTGACTGGGCCGTAGTATAAATTTTCTCACCATACTGCACCGCATCGTTTATATTATCTTTAAAAAAATTAAAATTTTCTGCTCCGTTTTTAATATCATCAAAGGTATACTCATCCATTAGCGTTTTAAAATTCAGATGTCGATGACCGCTGAATTCAATATTAAAATACTTGATGTTCTGCTGGTGCAGAAACCCAAAATAAAGAAGATAGAAATCATTCTGCGAACCATAACCAGCCAAAAAATCGATACTAGCAAACTTTGGCTCACTGTTTTCAATGACTGTCAAACTGTAGGCCAGCATCGAGGCTAACCGTAAGCCTTGTGCAATATCATATTTTCGGGGCGAAGATTCAGCACTTAATCTCCAGTTTTCCAGAGCTTTGCTCTCTTCCAAAAATGTAAAATAATCAACCGGATTTTTTACTTTGGAAATTTGCGATAATACCTTAAGTCCTTCAAATGCAAATTCAAGATCTGGCTTACCTGCAATATACTGCTGAATCTTTGGCAGATCTTTCAACTTTTGTGCATTAACCAATATGTTATTTAAATCCTGCTCGATAAGCTGTTTCATTTCATTTGTAAAATTCATCAGCTGGCTGGAATCAAACCTTTTTAAATAATTAGTTGTTTTGGGAAGTATCACCATTAGCTCCTGACTGTAGTTCTCAGCTTTAGGATTATTTAGATATGTTTTTATCTTATCAATGGCGTAAAC
The DNA here is from genome assembly GCF_009664855.1 of Flavobacterium sp. SLB02. Classification (GTDB taxonomy): domain Bacteria; phylum Bacteroidota; class Bacteroidia; order Flavobacteriales; family Flavobacteriaceae; genus Flavobacterium. The sequence continues at coordinate 831,830 of NZ_CP045928.1, read as the reverse complement.
TGTCAATTCCTCTTTTATTCTCTTGGCCAAAAAGCGGCTCAAACCGTCAATCATAGTCTCAAAGGCAAGATCACCACCAAGAAAAGGTAGTGATTTATTGATCGAAGACTGGTAATTATTCTGGGCATATGCATCTATGCCATTTCCGGAGACACTTTTATATTTTTCTAAAAATATTTTGATTTCATTTTCCAGATAAGGATTTATAGCAGTATAGAGAACCTTAATTTTTTCCATTTGATCAATGTCAAAAAAATACTGTTCATTATAATAGTCTCTTTTTTTCTCTAGTAATCTGGCTTGTAAAGTTTTAAGATCTTCACTAGCACTTTTAATTGTATATTGATTATTTATGGAAATATTTACCTTTAGGACTGAATTATATGTATTTAAGGCATTTGTATAAGCGGTATCCGATGCTATTAAATTGTTAATCAGTAAAGAATTATTCTGGAGGCCTTTCTTTTGATTATCTGTCAGATAGGATTTAAAAATTCCTATTACTCTTTCCCTGTCACTCTTTATCTCTCCAAATTTTGTCTCAGGGTTTAAACTTGCGTAATCCTTTTTTAGCAAATCTATCAGAATGGCGGCGTCACCCATAACGGCAGCAGTTTTCTGAGCCTGCAGTGTAGTGTTGTAAAATAAAATTAAAAACAAAAGTAAAATTTTCTTCATTCGACGTTGATTTAAATTAGGTATCAATTCAAGATTAAACAGTTAAATTCTTACCAAATTTACAATAATCAATTCAAAATCAGACACGTATAAATACTGATTTTTAGAATTGTTTTTTATTAAAAACGGATTACAAGGCTGCCAAAGTAGTACCCCCCGACCCCTGCAAGCGTATAAGGGCTAAGGCTGCCCTTCTGGACTTATAGCACTCCGGCTTCTTATCTGAAGACTTGACTTGTGATTTCTTTTTTTGTTGTTTTTGAAAAAAAAATATTATCCAATAATCATTATAGATTTAAATTATAAAAAGTAAATTATCTAATTCAAATATTAATATTGATTGCGAAAATCTCAATAATAATTGTATTCTTGATTATGTTTCACTATCAAAAAACACTTTGTAGAAATGTTTTCCACTTACTTCATCAAACCCTTTATGAATTAAACCTGGTTTGCCGGACTCATGGGACATTCCTTCGGCGGCTACCAGACTACTTACATCATTACCCAAACTGGATTGTTTGCCGCGGCGGTAGCGGGATCTGCGGTAACCGATCTTACCAGCTATTATTTCACTGTAAATTGGAAATCAGGTCGTCCCACTATGAATTATTTTCAAAAAGGACAACTCAGGATGATGCAGTCCCCTTATGAAATACCTGAACTCTACAAGGGTAATTCTCCTTTGGTGTATGCCGATCGAATTACCACGCCCCTTCTCTCTTTTACTGGTAAAGAGGATAATCATGTGGATTGGCATCAGTCAGTGGAGCTTTACCTGGCCATGCGCAGGCTCGGGAAAAAACACGTAATGCTGCTCTATCCCAACGAGGCCCACTCCTTGTTTAATCCCTCCAATCAAAAAGACTTATCCCTTCGGATACAGCAATGGTTTGGCTATTATCTTAAAGGCCAAACACCCGCCCCCTGGATTACAGAGGCAATTAAATAAAAGACAAAAAAAACAATGCAGTTCTCTTTAAGAACTGCATTGCCTTTACCTGCCGGGTTCAAGAAATTAATTACTTGGACGGTACAGAACCTCTGTACAATCACCATCAAACTTATCCTTGGCGATCTGTCCCGGAGGAGCGTAACTGGCGCGGCACACTACATTGAGGTCTGTGCTACATCTCACTGGAACCGTACAAGGTCCATTAGGCCCGTCAACATATCCAATCTTAGGAATTGGAGCGGACTTGGCATTTTGCATGGAAGTGGTCAGGAAAGCTCCCGAGATACCCAAACCCAGCACTACTACAAAAGGCACTGCCTTTTTTGAAAATATAGTTTTCATAATAATAAAATTAAGTTAAACGTGATCTACTTTTTTCTACAGGTTTTCGATCTTTTTCCTGATACTGGCCAGTATATTTTTATGCGTCAGGGAGGTCCTTTTACGCCTTGTTCATTTCTTTTTCAAGCAATCCACTTATTTTATAAATGATCAATTCAGCATCAATGATAACATATAGATGACTGGAGCTCACCCACAAAGCCTGGATTTTTTTATTTTCATTTCCATATACAGGAAAACTCAGCACATAACTTTTCTTTTTCAGGTCATAAACATCAATTATAGAGGACTGTTGCCAGACTTTTTCACTATCATATCTTCCTGGTACTTTGGAATAGACAAACAGCAGATGTTTTTTTGTAGCGGTCATTGCATTTACCATAAAGGGAGGAGCGGCCATTTGCCTTTCGGTATTACCTTTAAGGTAAGCTACTTTTATTTTGGCCTTGGTAATTGTATCGATAGTATGTCCGGTAAATTTGAGGTTGCCTTTTGTATCGGCCACAATAAATTGATTTCTATAAAAATAATTGTACAGCAATATTTTCATTTCTGCGTTGTACTGCAGCATACCGTCAGTATCAAATATACCGTCAATTTGTGGAGTTAAAAGCCAGGGTGCATAATCTACTTTCGGGCTCGTGCCTGCGTAAAAAACACCCAGTATATGTGCCCTGTTCGCGCCCGTATTATTACGAAAGGCAATGGTGGTGCTATCCAATGGTTGGGCCAGGGTGAATCTAGGCATTCCTTTTAGCTGAGTGGTGATGCTCCAGTCCTTTGTATTTCCTCTAAAAATGCAGGGCACTGTTCCATCCATCAAATAGATATACTCTTCACGTATTGCAATTCTGATCGACTGAAAACCAAGGTTCTTGTGGTCAAAATGTAACCTGATTCTTTTTTGGCGTCCTTGCAGGTCAATTGCCAGCAGATGAAGAGGATCTGTGGAATTACCCAAGTATATCACATCCCCTACTGCCCCTGCAAAATAATAGGAGTTAAATTTTAAATCTACCTGCTGCACTTCTTTAATCGAACTTTGCGGATAACGCCGTATAAAAGGATTTTTGCGATGGATAATCTCCTCGGAAGATAAAAATAGCACGACAACCAGACTTACACTTCCAACTATTAAAAAGGCTATACCACCAGCATATATTGGCAGCCTTCTTTTCATCAGGCCATCCTGTTTTGCAATAAGCAACAGGGCTACAATGGCAAGCAAGACAAAAACAAGATTAAAGATCAAATGTACATCCCAGCTCATTTTCTCTAGTATTCCTCCGCAGGAACAGGGTATAAAAGAGCTATAATGGAGTATGATAAAAATATAGGCCGTAAACATGCTCATCAGACTAAGTGCTGCAAACAAGGCAATAGTTCTTGTTCTTTTATACAACAGTAGTAAGGCAATAAAAAGCTCAATACTGATCACCATCCAGGAAATCCACCAAGCATATGCGCTCAATAATGGAGATTGTGCAAGCTGTACCTGAAATCTCTCAAAATCCAAAAGCTTGCTTACCGATGCATAAACAAATAATAAGCCATAGAGTAAACAAATACAGTCTACTAAAATCCTTTTTATATGAACAGATGTTTTCATAATCTAAATTTTTAAATTACTGTTTTTCAAAGCAATAATCTTTGCCGTCAGAAAAATCATAAACAAATTTAGAAGTGTTTTTTTATATAATTGTTACCCAAAAGATGCCAAAAGATGCCAAAAGTTTTAAAAAACGTGCCAATTTAAATTCGCATCAGCCATTAAATAAAAAATGCTTAATAGAATTTAATCTACTAAGCAATTTGTTGTTTTTTTTACAAACACTGTTAAGCTATTTATTCTCGATTTAGTTTTGGGGATATTATTTTAGTCTGTATATAAATAAGCCCATTAAGCGGGTTGCTTAATGGGCTTATTTAATTTTAGATTTATTGATAAATCTTAAAAAAATAAAAGAATAGACTGCTCTTGTTTCTGTGCTCCCTAATATTTCTCTAGATGATATTCTTAAAAGACCTATAAGGAACTAATACCAAAACTCAATCATTCTTGGAATTTATTTTGTAGTAGTTGATGATAAAAAAATATAAGCCTCTGCTTTGTTAAATGCCAAACAACCTATCATTTATCTTTTTTATCTTTTAAAATTTTACCCTCTTTTGTAAATTCCAAATCGATATTGTTTGTTAAATCAACATCGAGATCCTTATGTCCATAATCGATATGAGTAATTTTTTCATTTGGATGATTCTTTGCTACATAGTCTTTTACTGACTCAGGAATAAATGCAGTTGGAATCGGTTTCTTTCCTCCATCTACCTCGCGATACGAACCGTCCTTCCAAAACTCTATTTCTGTTCCGTCTTTAAGCTTGACTTCATATCCTTTCTCACCATGCTCGGCATCTTTTTTTACAACATCTATTTCACTTTTACTAAAGTGCTTTTTTAAAAAATCCTGCGCTGGTTTTGGCAACTCAGTAATTTCAATTTTCTTCTGTGCGCTAGCCGATATTGCAAAACCTAGCAATAATACAGCAATTATAATTATCTTTTTCATGATTTTAATATTAAAAATTAGTAATTTTCTTTCACTAATTTACAACAAGCGAAAATACATTCAAATCAATTTAAGAAAGCTTTATTATTTTAAGAACAACATTTCTTATATTGTAACTCATTATATTTAAAATTGTTATGACAAATCCTATCACTATAAAACTAGCAACTATTAATGATTTAGACGGAATAATAAAACTGCAAACTGCCAATCAAACTTCTAAGGGCGGAACATTATCCGGAGAATTAACTCGCAATCAAATTCAGGAAATGATGAGCGATATGCCACAGATTATCGCCACTATTAACAATGAAATTGTTGGCTTTTTATTGACCACATCAAAAGCTGTAAACAGAAATCGTAAAGTTCCTATTGTCGATGCCATGTCAGGCGCTTATACAGGCTCTGCTGACTGGTATATTTATGGGCCAATTTGCGTGAGTCAAACCCAACGCGGAAAAGGGTTGGCGCAGCTTATGTTTGAAGAATTATTAAAATTAGAACCTAATCGGGAAGGTATTCTATTTATCAAAAGTGACAATGTAGCATCTTTAAAGGCGCATGAAAAAATGGGAATGCAAAAAGTGAGTAGCTTTCATTTCAATGATGCTCACTTTGATGTATACGCCTATTTATTTCACTCCGAAGAAGATAAAAAGTCTATTGAAATTATAAACCTTAAATAAAAATACATGCGTTATCTGGCCATTCTCATTGCTGCTTTTCTAAGCGTTTCTTGTAAAAATGAAACAAAATCTACAACACTTTCCAGCTATTTCACTTATCATGAAAACAATGATGTAGAATCAGCAGGTGTAAAGATGATTCCGATAAAAACTTCTGTAGGAGAACTTAAAGTGTGGACAAAACGTTTTGGCAACAACCCTAAAATCAAGATCCTGTTATTACACGGAGGTCCCGCCATGACCCATGAATATATGGAGTGTTTTGAAACTTTCTTTCAACGGGAAGGATTTGAATTTTACCAGTACGATCAATTAGGATCTTACTACAGTGATCAGCCAAAAGACAGTAGTTTATGGACAACAGAACGTTTTGTTGAAGAAGTGGAACAAGTGCGTAAAGCTATTGGAGCTGATAAAGATAATTTTTATGTTCTGGGCAACTCTTGGGGCGGAATTCTTGCCATGGAATATACACTAAAATATCAGCAAAACATGAAAGGATTACTAGTTGCAAACATGATGGCCAGTGCCCCGGATTACGGAAAATATGCCGATGAAGTATTAGCCAAGCAAATGAAGCCTGAAGTTTTAGCCGAAATCAGAGCACTTGAAGCCAAAAAAGACTTTGGTAACCCTCGTTATATGGAATTGCTCATTCCCAATTACTATCAACAGCACTTATGTCGTTTAAAAGAATGGCCAGATGGACTCAACCGCGCCAGCAAACATATTAACAATGAAATTTATACCATAATGCAAGGTCCTAGTGAATTTGGTATCAGCGGTCGTCTGGCAAAATGGGACATTAAAAACCGTTTACATGAAATTTCTGTTCCCACATTAATGATTGGAGCCAATTACGACACCATGGATCCAAAAGCTATGGAAGAGCAAAGTAAACTAGTTAAAAAAGGAAGGTATTTATACTGTCCTAACGGAAGTCATCTGGCCATGTGGGACGATCAGAAAGTCTTTATGAATGGTGTGATTCAATTCATAACCGATGTTGATTTAGAGAAATTCCAATAATCAATTCTATATACAATAGTAGTTTAGTCACTAATTATTAGTTTTAATGGATAGGTACTCCAATAAATCTCCCAAAGAGAAGCTTTATTTATATTTGGCAAGAAGTTTATCATCTCGTCTAGTTATATCACTTCTACAACTAAACAATCTTGTAAAATCAGTACCGAAATGTGTCTGATTAAAGCTGAAATCCGGGCTACAATTAAAAATACTGATGAAAATTTACATCTTTTAAAATTATTATACCTGCTCCTAGCCACATGTAGTGATTTTTAAAAATTTTCAATTACAATGCAGGCGTACTTTAGTTTGAATCCCGAACCCATCTAAAACAAAAAACCCCGTTTCGTTAGAAACAGGGTTTTTAAAAGAAAGGCGACGACATACTCTCCCACATAACTGCAGTACCATCTGCGCAGGCGGGCTTAACTACTCTGTTCGGGATGGGAAGAGGTGAGCCCCGCCGCAATAACCACCTTAAGGTCGTTTTTGC
>NZ_CP045928.1:762419-825067 GCF_009664855.1 Flavobacterium sp. SLB02 | reverse complement strand
TTTTCGTTTTCCTCTCATTTCCTAACCAATCTATCAATGAACTTTCCGTGTTTTGCGGGGTGCAAATGTAACATCTGTTTTCAAATCTCACAAGCTTTTTGAAATCTTTTTTTGAAAATAAATTTTCTCCTTGATCCCGTATGCTTGTCAGTATTTCAGTGAACGTCTATCGCTGTTGCGGGTGCAAAAGTAGTCTCTTTATTGAGTAAAACAATAGCTTTTCTTCACTATTTTTAATCTTTTCTATAAGTAACTGGTTTGGTGTTTTTTACAAGGCGAAGTTTTTTGGATGGCTTTGGAGTTTTGCCTGTTTTGGGTGGTTGGGGTGGTTGAACCACGAAGACGCTAAGACGCGAAGGTTTGTTTTTTCTTGGTTTTTCTGGTTTGCCGTGAGTCTTATATAAGACACAAAGCTGGATTTTGACTTGCTTTATTAATCTCGCAAAGACGCAAAGGCGCTAAGTTTTGATTTTGGGAGCTGGTTTTCTTCTGAAGCCAGTCTCTTTATTGCACTGAATTTCTTTTGAAAGCTACTCCCCTAGCCCCGATAGTAGTAGAAATCTCTTTGTGCCGGGGTTCAGCACAAAAGATTGGAATGGATAGCGGGATTAGGTTCCTTACTCAAATTACAAAATTTTTAAATTACAAATTAAAATAAAAGCTAGTCTATGTATTTTATGTAATAAAAATTGCTCTTATATATTATAGCAGAAACTTCTCCTTATATATAGCCATCAAATAAAAAACCCGATAGTCTTTGAAACTATCGGGTTATATAATCAAAATCTTGACTTAGTTCCTGGCATAAGAATACCAATAAGTGAACGATTTAAATACGAGCTTACAGTTGTTGTGAAAAATCGCTTTTTTTACCTCTCCTAAACCGAATCCACACATACACTAAGGATAAGAAAACCATTATTGCGCTGGCGTACATCAACATTGGAATTTTTGCAATCACATCCTGATATACCCATCCGGCGAAAAGTGCACCAAGACCAATTCCTGCTTCCAAGGCAATATACATCGTCGCCATAGCTTTGCCACGATGTTCCGGGAAACTCATATCAACCGTCCAGGCATTTAAAGCCGGAGAAACAATTCCCGTAGAAACTCCATATAATGCTGCTCCTGCCAAAAATCCGGCAATCGATGTTGAAAATCCAACAATCACCAAGGATATAATTAATAAAAAGAGTCCGATCCCTATTAAACGAAGACGACCGTATTTGTCAGACGCTTTTCCTGCGCCAAAACGAATCATTACCGAAGTTATGGTGAAGACCATAAAAAACAGACCCTTATTGGCAATTCCTAAATGCTGGCTCCAATCCGGAATCAACGTCAGGATAACACCATAAGCCATATAAGAAAGAAAAGTTACGATAGCTGCAGGAAGGACCTCTAAAGCTATAATATCTTTTCGCGAAATTTTTAAAATACGCAAGCTAAAACGTTGTTTATGTTTTAACGTTTCCTTCATATTCATTAGAATAACAATAGACAGAAGAGCAAAAACAGAAGAAGCATAAAAAAGCATGTTCATAGATGAATACAATTTAATCGAGCTTCCAATAGCCGGACCAAGAGCCATTCCTATAGAAAAGCACAATCCATGCAACCCCAAAGCTTCACCCCAGCGTTCTCTTGGCACAATATCTGCAACATAAGCCGCAGTAGCTGTAGGTTTGAATCCAGTAGAAAATCCGTGAATTAATCTCAAGAATAAAAATCCGGAAACTGTCCCTAAAACCGGATATAAAATACCGCAGACAAAACAAACAATAGAGCCAACTGCCATTACAGGTACTCTTCCTAAAGTATCGGTCAACCGACCACTAAAAGGTCTGGAAATTCCTGCTGTTAAAGTAAAGAGGGCAATAATTAATCCTTTATACTCCGCTCCTCCCATATTACTCAAATATTCGGGCAATTCAGGAATCAGCATATTAAAACTGGCAGAAAAAAGTAATGAACTTAAACAGACTAATCCAAATTGTAGATTATAAATGGGATGGAGGGCTTTTACGGGGGAATTCATGAGGATTTTTTAGAAATGCAAAAATAATGAAAACTCCCGTTTAAAACTAATAGCTTTTTTTATGAAAAGTACCGCAGGCTCTTTACAATATTCTCTATCCTCGATAATATTAAGTTTATCATCTTAAATTCAAAAAGTACAAGTAAAAAAAAATCCAAATCCCAGTTTTAAGTTGGAATTTGGATTTTCAAAATTGAAATATATTTTGTTATTCCAAAACAAAACTAACACTAACGTTTGCTGTCACTTCAATTTCTCCAATTGCTAAAGTTTGGTTTGGAGCTCCCGCTGAATCCATTTCCATTGATTTCATAGCAGCATACATTGGTTGTGGACGGTAAACCTGAGTATTGTCAGAAATAGTATAAGCTTTACCCACTTTTTGTCCTAATACAGAAACATAATCTTCTGCTTTTAATTTAGCTTCTTTCATCGCCAATTTACGAGCTTCTGATTCTAGTTGAACTAATTTAGAAGTTTCAAAAGAAACTCTGTCGATACGGTTAATTCCTTGTTGAACTAAACCATCCATTAAGTCATCGTATTTTGTTAAGTCTTTTAGAATGATTTCTACTGTTTGAGTAGCATTGTAGCTTGTTTTCTTTTTCTCGTAATCGTATTGAGGATTAAGCGCTACTTGTTTGGTTTTGTAATCTGCTGCAGGAATATTCATTTTTTTTATAAATTTTAAAACTGCATCGATTTTCTCGTCATTTTGTTTTTTGACATCTTTAGCATTATTCCCTTTTGTTTCAACAGTTGCTGAAATACAAACCTGATCAGGTGCTACTTTTACTTTTCCTTCCCCACTTACATTGATTTGAGGAATTTGTTTGATTTCTTGAGCGTAAGACATAGTCATAAACATGATTGTTAAAAATAATAGTGCTTTCTTCATTTTTGTTATATTTAAATTGTTTGATAATGGAATTTCAAAAGTTGTGCCAATATTATAATTTGCCCAATTTTGCCATTACAAAAAGTATCAAAATAGGAATAGCCAATAGAATTACCATCAAACTATGATCTACAATTAATGAAGGTTCTTTTATCAAAGTAATCAAATAACCACCTATAGCACCTCCAAAATGTGCTGTGTGTCCAATATTGTCATTTTTGGCGCGCATTCCGTAAATTGAATACAATAAATATAAAATTCCGAATAAATATGCCGGCATGGGTATGACAAAGAAAATTCCCAACATCATATCGGGTTGTAATAATATTGCAGAATACAAAACTCCCGTTACCGCCCCCGAAGCACCAACGGCCCTATAACTGTAATCATTCTTGTGAAATAACATGGTAAGTAAGCTTCCGAATATTAAACTACCGAAGTAAATTAAAACAAAAGAAAAAGTGCCCATCCATTGTATTACAACAGGAGCAAAAAACCATAATGTAAGCATATTAAACGCTAAGTGCATGATATCTGCATGCAAAAATCCCGACGAAAGCATTCTGATTTGTTCTCCAGAGCGAATACTTCCAACATGAAATTCGTATTTTCTAAAAAAAGCAAGATCGTTAAATCCTTTATAACTAATCAAAGCATTGGCCACTATTATTCCAACTAAAATGGTATTCATAAAAAACATTTAATGTGAATTGTAAATATAGTCATTCTTAAACATATGTTAGTGTCGAAGCAAAATATCAGTGGTTATTCATTTTTATTTTATATTTGTAAAAAAAATTAAATGCAGTTTCTCGTTTATATATTAGCCTATCCTTTACTTTGGCTTATCTCTATACTTCCATTCCGACTATTTTATTTATTTTCAGACTTTGTGTACTTTTTGGTTTACAGGGTTATTGGATATCGTAAAAAAGTAGTGAGAGATAATCTGGCTCTTACCTTACCACATTTGAGTGATTCAGAAAGAAAAAAAATTGAAAAGAAATTCTATCATCACATGTGTGACATGTTTTTAGAAATGATTAAAACAATGTCCATTTCCCACGAAGAAATGGAAAAAAGATTCCAGGTAACTAACATCGAATTAGTGCAGGATTATGCAAAAAAAGGGAAGAGTATAATTCTGGTAGCTTCGCATTATGCCAGCTACGAATGGCTGTTAACTATTAACCCTAAATTAGGTTTTCAAGGAATTGCGGTTTATAAAAGGCTTGCTAATCCTTATTTTGATAAATTGATTCGAAAAATACGCTCAAGATATAAAACAGAAATGGTCGAAACCAGAAAAGCAATTCCAACAATGGCGCAAAATCAGCGTGAGGGAAAACTAAGTTTATATGGTTTAGCAAGCGATCAGTCTCCAAAACTCGACCGAATCTTTCATTCAATGAAGTTTATGGGTATTGAAGCGCCTGTGCACACCGGAGCCGAAATGCTGGCTAAAAAATACGATTTAAGTGTTGTAATGGTAAAAGTAAAAAAGGTATCGAGAGGCTATTATGAAGCTACTTTTCTTCCAATTGCAGACAATCCGAATGATTACGAGAATTTCGAAATAACAGAAAAGTATTTAAGAGAAGTAGAAAAACAAATTTATGAAGCTCCTGAATATTATTTATGGACACATAAAAGATGGAAACATCGGGTGGAATAACTACTCATCAAAAAATTAAAATCCAAAAAGGTAACCGTTACTTTCTTGGATTTTTTATTTTATAAAACGATCAAAACAAGAATCTCCAGTATACTACTATGTCCAGAAGGTTCTTGATGGGTTTTTGTAATATTTTTTCTTCACCTTATATAAAGAATAAATTACAGAAACAATATACATTTGAAGTGATAAATATTTTCCCAAATCTAAATTATCCTAATATGACAAAAAAATTATGTTTTTCATTTTTACTGTCCTGTTTTTTTGCAGTAACAATTTTCGCTCAAAGCCCCAAACGAGGGATAGCTTACAAAGACCATTCAACAGCTGATTTACTTGCCCTAAAGCCAGGAGTTTCGTGGTGGTACAACTGGGGTTCTTTACCTGAAAAGGATACCAATGCCAATTATTCCTCTATTGGTGTTGAATATGTACCCATGGCATGGGGAAAAATCAATGATGACGATGTACAGGCTTTTATAAACAGAATTAAACCCGGCGCAAAATACTTATTAGCCTACAATGAGCCTAACTTTAATGATGGTGCGAGATTAACTCCGCAGGACGCTGTAAATAATTGGGTTAATGTTGAGAGAGTCGCTGCTGCCAAAAATCTCGAAATAGTAAGCGCATCCCCAGCCTTTAATGACCCGAACAATAATTATGGAGGTTATAGCAGCCCCACTGCATGGCATGATCAGTTTTTTCTTTTATGCCCAACCTGCAAAGTCGATTATATTGCCTTTCATACTTATGACAGAACCTCAGGCGATGTAATTGGTGTAACCGGACTTTTAAAAAAATACAATAGACCTGTTTGGGTAACTGAATTTGCCAACAGAGTAGTTCAGACGGCAGCACAAAAAACTGCGTTTATGAAAGAAATCATAACTAATTTTGAAAACGATCCGGATATTTATCGCTATTCGTGGTTTACCGGAAGAGTTCCCGCCGAATGGGTAGATATGGCAGAAGGACCTTTATTAGCTCCCGAAAGTGGTGTTCTAAGACCTATCGGGCTGGAATATATCAATACTGCTTATACTGCTAAAAAAATGAACGTTCCCGGCAGAATACTCGCCAATAAACATTACCGTCGAAAAGGAACGAGCCTGCAAAATACGACAGATTCAGGAACAGTACAAAATGTAAGTGCTATAGACCATGGGGACTGGAATGAATTTATGCTAAACAATGACAATGCCGGAACTTATAATTTTTCTTTTAGGATGGCATCTACAGCTCAGGGTAAATTTGATATTTTAGTAAATGATGTTGTCGTTAAAACAGACGAAACATTTCCGGCGACTGGTGGCTTACAAATCTATACGAACAAAATTATAAACGGCATTGCATTGCCAAAAGGAGAAGTTTACCTGAAAATTAAATTCAAATCAAACAATATGAGTTTTAATTATATTGATGTTACAATAGCAAGCTTAGGGGTAAATAATCCGGTAATTGAGCAAGACTTTTTTACGGTTTATCCAAATCCTATTAAAAGTCAGTCAGTACTTCATATAAAATCAGTAAATACAGAACCTTTAGTTTTAAAAATTGCAGATATCAGAGGGCAAATTTGCTATTCTTCGGATACTCATTTTACCAATGAAGATATTAAAATTGGAGATAAACTGCTATCAACGGGAGTTTATATTGTAACTGCTAGTTATGGTTCAGTAAAAAAATCATTGAAAATTATCAAGAACTAAGATTCTAATTAATATACGAACCAAGAGTTGAAATGTACCATTAGGCACTCAATATTGGTAGCCCTATAGGTTCAAAATTCGTTGGCGTGCCGCAGGCACGCAACAAAATGATAACTACTGCGTACCTACGGCACGCTAAATTTAATCCATTTATGTTTTCTACCAATATTTAGTGCCTAACAGCGCAAATTGCAGGCTTTCCACCCTAGATTGCATTCAATAAAAAAGCCTCTTTCAATTATGAAAGAGGCTTTTTTATTGAAGAATTGCTAAAAATTTAAATTCCTGCAATTGCTTTTATTTCATCGATAATACGAAGTGCCAGAACATCTGCTTTTTCCTGAGATGGAGCTTCTGTATAAATTCTGATGATTGGTTCTGTGTTTGATTTTCTTAAATGAACCCATTCTGTCGCAAAATCAATTTTCACACCATCAATAGTTGTGATATCTTCGTTTTTATATTTTTCAGTCATCGCTACTAAAATCGCATCAACATCAATTTGTGGTGTCAATTCAATTTTATTTTTGCTCATGTAATATTCGGGATATGAGGCGCGTAATGCCGAAACTGATATTTTTTTATTTGCCAAATGTGTCAGGAACAACGCCACGCCTACCAAACTATCGCGCCCATAATGAGATTCAGGGTAAATAATTCCGCCATTGCCTTCACCACCAATAATAGCGTTATTTTTTTTCATCAATGCCACTACATTTACTTCTCCTACTGCACTTGCTTCGTATTTTCCGCCGTGTGCAATAGTTATGTCGCGCAATGCACGTGATGATGACATATTGGAAACTGTATTTCCCGGAGTTTTACTCAACACATAATCCGCGCAAGCCACTAATGTATATTCTTCTCCAAACATTTCTCCGTCTTCGCTAATAAATGCCAAACGATCTACGTCCGGATCTACTACCACCCCTAAATCAGCTTTTTCTTTTACTACCAATTCAGAAATATCCGTTAAATGCTCTTTTAAAGGTTCCGGATTGTGCGGGAAATGTCCGTTTGGTTCGCAGTATAATTTTACTACTTCAACGCCCATTAATTCTAATAATTTCGGAATAATAATTCCTCCCGATGAATTTACACCATCAACCACTACTTTAAACTTTGCTGCTTTTACCGCTTCAACATCAACTAAAGGCAAATTCAAAACCTCGTCGATATGAATATCCATATACGCATCATTTACGGTAATTTCGCCTAAGCTGTCGACATCCGAAAAATCAAAAGCTTCAGCATCGGCAATTTCAAGAATTTTAGCGCCTTGTTCTCCGCTTAAAAATTCTCCTTTTGCATTCAGCAATTTTAAAGCATTCCATTGTTTAGGATTATGAGAAGCTGTCAGGATAATTCCGCCATCTGCTTTTTCTAAAGGAACAGCCACTTCTACTGTTGGCGTTGTTGAAAGTCCAAGATCTATTACATTAATTCCTAAACCTATTAAAGTATTAACCACAAGATTGTGAATCATTGGGCCGGAAATTCTTGCATCACGACCAATTACAACCGTTAATTTTTCTTTTGAAGTATTGTTTTTAAGAAAAGTACCGTATGCCGATGCGAATTTCACAGCGTCAACAGGAGTCAGGTTATCTCCTACTTTTCCACCAATTGTTCCTCTTATTCCTGATATCGATTTTATTAAAGTCATTTTTATGAGTTATGGTTACCAGTTACAAATATAGAAAAGTTACTAAGCTTCTAAGATACTAAGGGGCTAAGAATTTTTAAAAAAAGTTACTGAGTAGCTAAGTTACTAAGGTCCTGAGATTCTTAAGCATCTTTTAAAAAGTTCAAAGTACCGGATAAACTAAGTTGATAAACTGTATCATTCACTAAAACGAAATCAAAAACTTTTTCATACTTTTACTAAACTTAGTGACTTAGCTACTTAGAACTTTAGTAGCTTGAAAAATATAGTTTTACTAAAATAACTTAGTTTCTTAGCCACTCAGAAACTTAGAAACTTAAAAAAAATGAATTTCCTAGCCCACATTTATTTGTCCGGAGACAATGATCTAATCAAAATTGGCAATTTTATGGCCGATGGAATTCGCGGAAAACAATTTGAACATTTTCCCCAAGAGGTTCAAAAAGGTATTATTTTACACCGCTCCATAGATACTTATACAGATTCGCATGATGTTTTCAGACAAAGCACCAAACGTTTACATGAAAAATACCATCATTATGCAGGCGTTATTGTTGATATTGTTTACGACCATTTTTTAGCCAAAAACTGGGAAAAATATTCCGATGAAAAGTTAGATCAATTCATCAACAGATTTTACAGATCGTTACACGAAAATTATCCTATTTTAACAGAGAAAACGCAGCGCCTGATGCCTACTATGATTCAGGAAAACTGGCTTTGGAGCTACCAGACTGTCGAAGGAATTCATCATATCCTGACTCAAATGGACCGAAGGTCTAAAAATTTATCAAAGATGCAGTTTGCAAGTGCAGAACTAGTGGAGTTTTATTCTGAATTCGAACAGGAATTCACACTCTTTTTTGAAGATATCAAATCACATTCAAAACAAAAATTACTGACTTTATAGAATCCGTCAGATTCTATAAAAACAAAATACGATTCTCTTTTATGAAAAAAATAGCATTCTTATTCAGCTTTATCTCCATATATAGTTTTGCCCAGCAAACTGCAAAACCAACCGGATTAGTAGCTACAAAAGCGATGGTGGTTTCGGCCCGCCAGGAAGCCTCTAAAGTGGGCGCTGAAATTATACAAAAAGGCGGAAACGCATTCGATGCCATGGTGGCTACCGAATTGGCACTTGCAGTGGCATATCCGTACGCAGGAAATCTTGGCGGCGGTGGATTTATGGTATACAGAAAAGCAAATGGCGAAGTGGGGTCTTTAGATTATCGTGAAAAAGCACCATTGGCAGCAACAAAAGATATGTTTTTGGACAAAGACGGAAATGTTATAAAAGGTAAAAGTACCGAAACGGCTCTTGCAATTGGTGTCCCCGGAACGATCGCCGGTGTTTTTGCGGTTCATAAAAAACTAGGTTCTTTGCCAATGGCAGAAATTCTAAAACCCGTTATCGCTTTGGCAGAAAGAGGTGTTGTGGTAACCAAAAAACAGGAAAAAAGACTTCAGGATTATCATGATGCGATTGTAAAAATAAATGGCCCTAATACCTTATTAGCGGGTAACTTTAAAGAAAATGATACCATAAAATATCCGGCTCTTGCCAATACTTTAAAACGAATTGCAAAAAACGGAAGAAATGAGTTTTATAAAGGTCAAACGGCTAAAATCCTGGTGAATTATCTTCAGAAAAAAGGCGGAATTATAACGCTGAAAGATTTGGAGAAATACGAAGCCAAATGGAGAGAGCCATTACAATTTAATTACAAAGATTTAAAAATTACTTCGATGGCGCCTCCTAGCAGCGGTGGAATATGTCTGGCGCAAATAATGAAAATGATTGCTCCTTATGATTTGGCTAAAATGGGACATAACTCAGAGGAATCGATTCAGGTAATTGTTGAAGCCGAAAGAAGGGCTTATGCAGATAGAAGTCAGTTTTTGGGAGATCCGGATTTCGTAAAAATTCCCATTAACGGGTTATTATCTGATTCTTATTTAAAAGGCAGAATGTCAACTTTCGACACAAACAAAGCCAGTGTATCATCAGAAATAAAAGAAGGAAAAGTAAGTTTTAACGAAAGCACCGAAACTACTCATTATTCGATTGTTGATGAGCAAGGAAATGCTGTTGCAGCAACAACCACACTCAATGATGGTTACGGATCTAAATATTACTGTGATGAATTAGGTTTCTTTTTGAATAATGAAATGGACGATTTTAGTGCCAAACCAGGATCTCCAAATATGTTTGGTCTGGTAGGAAACGAAGCCAACAGCATTGCGCCTCAAAAAAGAATGCTTAGCTCCATGACACCAACAATTGTCGAGAAAAACGGAAAATTATTTATGGTTGTTGGTTCTCCAGGAGGATCAACGATTATTACAAGTGTATTACAAGCGATTTTAAACGTATACCAATACAATTTAAGCATGCAGGATGCTGTAAATGCTCCGCGTTTTCACCACCAATGGTTGCCGGACTTAATTACTTTTGAACCGAATGCTTTTGATAAAAATACTATAGACAAACTAAAAGCAAAAGGATATTTAATCAACGAGAAAACAACTCCTGTAATTGGTAAATTAGACTGTATATTAGTTCTACCAAATAACAGTCTGGAAGGTGGAGCAGATTGCCGAGGAGACGATACAGCAGTTGGTTTTTAATTTAGTTGCTGATTTTTATTTTATATTCAAACATTATGAGCTAAATTTGTAGTTTCCCTAACTTTTTACAAACAGAATGCTAAAAAAATATTTTAGAAGACTAGAAAGCATCATCGCTTTAGGACAATCGTTAATGACTCCAAAGCAGTTTATTTTTTTATCAAGTGTTTTAATTGGTGTTTCATGCTCTTTGGCTGTAATTGTTCTTAAGACTTTTGCCCATAGCGTTTTCTCATTTGCCACCTATATTAATGGTATTTTAAAACTTAGTTTCATCAACAGTATTCTTCCAATTGTCGGAATCGTGCTGACTGTTTTTGTGGTAAAAAGAGTTCTTAACGGAAGCATCGAAAAAGGAACTTCTCAGATTTTATATGCCGTTGCAAAAAAAGCCAGTATTATTCCCAAAAAGCAAATGTATGCCCAAATCGTTACCTCTTCCCTTACGGTTGGTTTAGGTGGTTCTGCCGGTTTAGAAAGTCCTATTGTGATTACAGGAGCAGCGTTTGGATCAAATTTTGCCCAAAACTATAAACTACCTTATAAAGACAGAACATTACTTATTGGCTGTGGTGTTGCTGCGGGAATTTCTGCAGCTTTTAATGCTCCAATTGCGGGGGTTCTTTTTGCAATTGAAGTTTTATTGGTTGATGTTAGCATTTCGGCCTTTACCCCTATTATGATTTCTGCTGCAACAGGTGCTTTGGTTTCGGCAATTGTTTTGGATGAAACTATTTTATTATCGTTTAAAAAACAAGAAGCTTTTAACTATCATAATATCCCTTTTTATGTTCTGTTAGGAATTTTGACAGGTTTTATAGCCGTTTATTACGCTCGAAATTTTCAAAGAGTCGAACATTATTTTTCACACTTAAAAGTGGGTCCTTATAGAAAAGCCCTAATTGGTTCTTCGTTACTGGCTTTACTTATTTTTATATTTCCAACACTTTTTGGAGAGGGTTACGAAAGCATCAAAACCTTATCTGAGAGTGATCCCGGAAAACTATTAGACAATACTTTGTTTGCTGATTTTAGAAATAATCAATGGGTGTTGCTTCTTTTTGTTGGATGCACGATGATGGTAAAAGTATTTGCTTCAGGGCTCACCCTGGGAAGCGGTGGGAATGGAGGTAATTTTGCTCCTTCCCTATTTTTAGGTTCTTACTTGGGTTACTTTTTCTCCAAATTTATCAGTCTTATTGGTTTATCAAAATTACCTATTAGTAATTTTACGATGGTGGGAATGGCTGGTATTTTGAGCGGATTATTTCACGCGCCGCTTACTGCTATTTTCTTAATTGCTGAGATTACCGGAGGTTATAGCCTGATGATTCCCCTTATGATTGTTTCCTCGATAAGTTTTGCTATTTCTAAACGTTTCGAAAAATATTCTCTTGATGTAAAAGGTTTGGCCAAAAAAGGTCATGCTTTTACCAGCAATAAAGACTCAAATATTCTCTCTACCTTAGATATTGACACCATTATTCAATGTGATTATCTTACAGTTCATCCAGATGAAAATTTAAGCAAACTGGTGGATCTTATTTCACACTCTAATCAGGTTGTTTTTGCAGTTGTTGATAATGAAAAAGATTTAGTTGGAGTTGTTCATTTTAATGATATTCGGGAAATTATCTTCAATAACTATCGAGTTAAATATACTTTAATCAAAGATGTTATGAAAACACCTTTGGCTACAATTTCATCTACTGACAGCATGGAAATTGTGATGAGCAAATTCGAACTATCAAAATCGGCTTTTCTTCCGGTTTTACGAAATGGAAAATATTTTGGATTCATTTCTAAATCTATTGCACTTGAGGCTTACCGAACTAAATTGCGCTCTATGACGATTGAATAAAACTGATTAAAAAAATAGTACCTGTCTATTTTCTTTCCAAAAATAACCAACCGAATACCACCAAAGTCTGTTATGAAAATTAAAGCAATTATTGTTGATGACGAATCGCATGCACGCAGTTTCTTAAAAAAACTATGTAATTTCTATTACGAAGATAAAATTGAAATAGTTGATCAATGCAATTCTGTTTCATCTGCTTTAATTTCAATAAAAAAACACGCACCCAATCTCGTTTTTCTGGATATTCAGATGCCGGATGAAAACGGATTTGAATTGCTTTCTCATTTCGAGAATATTCCATTTGAAGTTATCTTTACAACAGCTCATAAAGAATATGCTATTGAAGCGATTCGTAATAGTGCTTTAGATTATTTATTAAAACCAATTGATGTCGCAGATTTTAAAGCTGCAATTGACAGACTTGATTTTGTTTTAGAAAAAAAGAATACTTTAAATCGTTATCAACTACTTTCTCAAAACATGGCCAATCAATTTACAGGAAAACAGCAAATTGCTTTCCCAACAAAAACCGGCTTTGAGGTAATACAGGTTAGCAAAATCATTTTTTGTAAATCAGACGGTTCGTATACTCTTATTCACACCACAGATAAACAACATTATACTTCAAAATCATTCAAAGAAACTTGCGAGTTACTGGTTTCGTCACCTAACTTCCTAAAAGTACAGCGAAGTTATTTGATAAACCGGGAGTATGTGGCAAATTTCAAATCAGATGAATTTCTTCTCGAAATGACTTCGGGGGATAAAATTCCCGTTTCGGATAAATCATTTAATAAAAAAGAGCTTATTGATGCCATTACCAAATAAGCTTTTTGTGCAACTCTTTTTTATTTTAATTACAACTTCTGTTTTTGGTCAATATTTTCCATCGAGAAACTTCACCACTTCAGATGGCTTACCTAATAATGCAGTACGTTCTTTATTTTTAGATTCTAAAAACATTTTATGGATAGGAACTGAAAATGGCGTTTCAAGATTGGAAAACGGAATCTTTACCACTATTGCTGAAAGCAATGGTTTGGGTCATAATAGCTGTTGGGATATTACAGAAGATACCGACGGAAATATGTGGTTTGCCAGTTATGGCGGTGGTATTAGTAAATTTGATGGTGAAAAGTTTACTGTTTTTACAATGAAAGATGGACTTTTAGCTAATAAAACAAGAAAAGTTTTTCCGTTCAAAAACAAAATTTATGTTGGTACAGAACAAGGTGTTTCTATAATTGACATAAAAACAAACAAGCTAATTACGCCTAAAGTTCCTGAGCACAAAGAAGATTTTATTTCCTTAGCCTTTGTTACCTATAAAGATATTGTCTATTTTACTTCTACGTTTGAAGGTTTATTTAAAATTGACGAATCGTCTCCGACTCCGTGTATTGTTCCGGTTGTCTTGCATAAGAACTCCTATTCATTAGGCCTTTTTGGTTCTACACTTTACAGTGGCAACGAAACATATATTAATAAATATGATTTTGATGAAATTTTAAATGGAAACAAATCATCTATAAATTTTGGAAAATCATTTGTCTGGCAATTTGTAAAAGATAATAGAAACACCATTTTTGCCGCTGCCTGGGGCGTTTATACTCCAGACGGAGGACTTTATACGATTGCAGATGATAAGATGACAGATGTCTCTAACATATACGGAATCGATTCTAAAGTTCTGTTGAATGTAGTATATGATAAATTTAATGACATCCTTTATGTTGGTTCGAACGACAATGGAATTTATCAGGTAAGATTAGATCAAATCATTAATTATAATCCATTCAAATCAACATCAATTATTGATTTTGAAAATTTCAATCATGATAAATTGATTTTAGATACCAAAGGATTAAAAGTTCTAAATGCAAAACAAGAAATTACAAATTCTGTTTCACTTGAGGATTTCAAGAAAATTGAAATGACTTTCTATAAAAAGGGAAAAGAAATCTTAACTAAACAATCAAAAGAATCAAGAGATTTTGAATTGAATTTTAATATTCCAACAAATGAAATTGAGTTTTATGAAATCGTAAAAAACCAAAACTCTTTATGGATTAATAGCAACATAGGAATTTTTGAAATTGATAAAAATTATAAAATAGTCAATTACCTGCCTAAACATAGTTTAAAAATTGGTTTTGGTTATGATAATAAATTAATAGAAACCATTACGTATGCAGGAGTTCGCGTTTACGAAAATCTAAAAACTTTAGAAAATACGCATTATTCCAAATTCAATAAAAACACGCCACAATACATCGTAAAAATTTTAACCAACAATAATAAAACCTATCTTTTATCTGTTTTTAATGGAATTTATGTTTATGAAAATGGTCACTTTCGATCGTATTTAGCCGATGGAATCTGGAAAGAAAAAAAATTCAAACACATTACAAAAAACAACAAAGGACAACTAATTCTAGCCGCTGAGTTTGGCGATGTTTTTATAATTGATGATTCAAAATCTTTCAAAATCCTTAAAACAATTTCAAAAAAACAAATTATTGGGAATACTATTTTATTTCTTGAATCCTACAAAGACTATGTTTTAATAGGTACAGAAAAAGGGATCAATATTTATAAAGATGGTATTATACGACTTATTGACAAAGAACAAGGTCTAAAGGATTGCAGAATAACCACTTCTCAAATCTTTGACAACACATTATGGCTGGGTACTCAAAAAGGATTTTACACCCTAGATCTCAACCGTTTAATTGCCACACAATTAACAGTTTCTGAAATCGGGATCAGTAAAATTGCCATAAACAATGCTCCTTTAAAACCTTCGTCTTATAAATGGTTCAGGTACAACTCAAAGCAACTTATTTCAGACTATAAGCATAATTCATTTTCGATTGATTTTGTTCCAAAAGGACATCCTTTCCCTAACAAATTAAAATTTAGATATCGCTTAAATAATAACAATCGTTGGAGTCCGTATACCGAAAAAACAAACTTATTTCTACCCTATTTACCTTATGGAAACTACAATGTAGAAATTGAAGTTTTTGATATGAATGCAGGAAAATCAAAAGTATTTACGATTTTACAACTTTATATTCAACCGCCGTTTTGGTTAAATTGGTGGTTCATTATTCTATTCATTATTGTTTTTACCGCAGTAATCGCATATATTTTTCTTAGAATAAAAAGAAAATCAAATGAAAAAACCATCATTCAGCGTCGTATTGCCGAGACTAAACTCGAGGCTTTACTGAGTCAGATGAATCCGCATTTTACTTTTAATGCGATGAATGCCATTCAGGATTTTATAATAAGTAATGATATCGAAAACTCGCTGCTCTATATTAGTGAATTTTCGAAGTTAATTCGTAAAACACTCGAAAACTCATCAAAACAAAAGATTACGATTGATGAAGAAATAGAATATCTGGAGGCTTACATTACGATTGAAAACATGCGTTTTGATAATAGGATCGATTTTGAAATTCAAATTTCGCCTCAAGTAGATACTTATTTTACCAAAATTCCAACAATGCTTTTACAGCCTTTTGTAGAGAATGTTTTTGTTCATGCTTTCAACGAATCGAGTATTTCTCCGAAGTTAATAATTTCGTTTAAAATGATTTCAAACACACTTTTAGAATGTAAAATTATAGACAACGGCATGAGTTCAAATGCAGCTAAAAAAAGCAAACTCCATCAATCAAAAGGAATTCAGCTTACCAAAGAGCGTCTTTCATTATTACAAGACCTAAAAAATGACTCTATAAAAATTGATTTTACCGAAAATACAGGCACAACCGTCACCATTTTAATTTTGGTTTAATTTCTGTAATTTAAAATTCAAAAGCACTTATCAAATTTTGGTAAGTGCTTTTTTCGTTTATAAACCAAAAAGATAGTTTCATGCAAAATAAAAGGGTTTTTAAAAGGTAAATTCCTTAGAAAAGGAGTGATCATTTATTTTTGAAAACTAACAAAACTAAATTTTTACTATGCCTAATTTTTATTGCGAGTATTGCGGAACAAAAAGTTCAAGCATCTCTAGCTTAATCGCAAATTCTTGTTCCCGTCATCCACTTGGGGCAGGAAAAGGAAAACACAAACTTTACGAGGGATCTGAAAAAATAAAATATAGCTGTAAATATTGCGGCACTTCATCTTCTTCAATATCAAGTTTAACTGGAAACTCTTGCTTCAGACATCCAAATGAAAGTGGTAAAGGGAAACATACGCCGGCATTGTAAATAGTTTTATCCAAAATAAAATGATCTTTTAATATTAAATTAATGCAAAACTAACCCTTAAAGAAAAAATTGATTTATCTAGGTAAATGCAAAAACAATTTATAACTGACAAAAAATGGCAGTTTGCAGTCATTAATTTGTCAAAAAAATAATTATTAAAAAAATACTTAGGTATTGTAAATTTAGAAAACTATGGCGACAGAAAAAATATCGGAAAATTTAATTATGAGGACACTTGATTTCGCATATGATAAAGCTGTAAACGGTATCCCCGGTTTAGATTCCGCACAAGAAATGGCTGAAAATTATATTGCTAAGGGTGGTACAAAACTAGAAATAGTAAATTCGTTAATTAGATGGCAGAATACAAAGGCATGTACAAGTGGCTTTTTAACAGGTATCCCAGGAATTATTGCAATGCCTGTTACTATTCCTGCGAATATTGCTAGTGTTTTATATGTACAAGTTAGAATGATCGCTGCAATTGCACATATTGGAGGTCATGATATTAAAGATGATAAAGTTAAATCATTAGTATATTTATGCATAGCAGGTAACGGAGCAAAAGACATTGTGAAAGATATCGGTATCGTAGTTGGTCAAAAAATCGCAGTAAATTCGGTTAAAAATATTTCTGCAAAAACTATCACCGCAATTAATCAAAAAGTTGGCTTTAGACTTTTAACGAAATTTGGAGAAAAAGGAGTTGTTAATATAGGAAAAGCAATTCCATTAATTGGAGGAATTATTGGAGGAAGTTTTGACTTAGTTGCGACGAATAGCGTTGGAAATATTGCAAGAAGTACATTCATTGGAAATAAGTAAATAACTCTCTTTAAATTAACTTTTAAGACGAATTAATTTTAAAAAAAATATTTCACTAAAAGGTTCAATTTAATTATAAGTTGAACCTTTTCTTTAATCTAATAATTCTCAAACCCCTTTCTCAATTCCTCCTTAATTTCATCCGCCAGCCATTTTGGTTCTAAAACCTTAACCATGCTGCCATATTTTAAAATTTGCTGGTTAAACTCAAAATTAGGGTGAATATTTAATGAAATATCAAACGATTTATGATTATCTAAATTAATTTGCTTTTGAGAATTGTGCAAAGGCAAGGATTCTACATATAGTTTTTGAGAGATGTGAAATGAGAGTTTTATAGTTTGTAATTTATGATCCATAGTATTAAGACCTACAACATGAGAAAATTTTTCCTTAGCTTCATTTATTTTCGATTTGAATTTTTTAGTCCCTGTTTCAATATTTTTTATTCTGTCTAAACCAAATGTACGATAGCCCTTTTCAGTTTCACCCACCACGTACCAACGATTTTGATATTGTTTTAAATAATAAGGATTTAAAGTATATTCCTGCTCTTTTATTTCTTTATAATAATAAAAACTGTTATGTATAAAACTAATGGGAAAATTTTGCTGTATTGCATCCAAAACAGATTTAAAATTAGGAATTACCTCTATTGCAGATCTATTTTCAAATTCAATAAATGATAACGAATTATTATTACCATTTAGATTATGGGAAATCTGTTCACCGGTAGCCAGAATTTCCATATGACTTAAAAACGATTCAATATTAATCGATTTTTCTTCATCTAAATAAAATCCCTCATTAGCTCTCGAATATTTAACTATAATACCATAATCATCTCTTAAAGTTGCTTTTATTCTATGAAAAGTACGCTCACTTATTTTATTCTCTCTGTTAGGGCTGATATAATTAATTAAATTTCCCATACTCTCAAAAGGAGACTTCTTCAGAATTTCTACTAATTGTTTGGTTTGATAAACTTGAGAGTTATTCAAATTCGGCTTTTCTTTATTTTTCATACTCCAAAAATAAAAAACCAAGCTGACAAACACTGTCAGTCTGCATTGTTTTTAATTTTATTTTACACTGACAGCAATTGACAGTTTCGGATTATAATTTCGTATTCGAATTTAAAACAAGTATCATGAAAAATCTTTTCAAAAAGCAAAACACAAAAATGGACTTTACTAATTTAAGTGCTATCGTAACTTCAGGAAGTGCCGCAGGAATTGCAATCGCAAATCATTTAAACAAGAACCAACAAACAGGAGGCATTATTGGTGTAGGCCTGTCATTATTAGTTACAGGACTACTAGTCGCTTTAGATGATGAAAAATTTCCATCTGATTCTAAAAGTTAATCTACTTATTCCTTTCTAAAAAAAATGATTTTTAATCTGACGAAAGTCACAACAACTACAAGATTATGTTATTTCAATTATTATTAAATTTTATTGTTTTTATTATAAAATGCATCGTTTGGATTTTATTTGTTTTAGCTGCAATTCCAGTTGGAATTTATATGTTACTCAATGAGTGGTTTCCCATTTTTACACATGACGGTGGATTTTGGTTCTGGTCAGCTTTCTCTATTTTATCAGTAATAGGTTTTATAGTGCTTTGGAAGCCTATAGTATGGATTGTTGGAATTTTACAAACTTTAGGATTGGGAATGGAATAAAATTCAAAATCCGGAATAATAAACAAATAACGCTAGTTCACACTAGCGTTATTTTGTTACTATTTGTAACACAAAGTTTTGCTATCGAGCACAAAAAGAACAAATCAAAGTGGTAACTTTGCGTTTTGCTCAAAATTATGTTAGAAAAAGACAATACTATTGAAGTTCTTGGTGCAAGAGTTCATAATCTAAAAAATATAGACATTTCTATTCCGCGTGAAAAACTGGTGGTTATTACCGGTTTATCAGGTTCGGGAAAATCCTCTTTGGCATTTGATACTATCTATACCGAGGGACAACGTCGTTATGTAGAAACTTTTTCGGCCTATGCCAGACAGTTTCTTGGCGGTTTAGAACGTCCTGATGTTGATAAAATCGACGGACTTTCGCCCGTAATTGCGATTGAACAAAAAACAACCAGTAAAAGCCCACGTTCGACCGTCGGGACGATTACAGAAATATACGATTTCCTGCGACTTCTTTACGCTCGTGGTGCTGACGCTTATAGTTACAACACTGGTGAGAAAATGGTTTCGTATTCTGATGAACAAATTAAAGATTTGATTATTCAGGATTTTAAAGGAAAACGTATTAATATTCTCGCTCCGATTATTAGAGCCAGAAAAGGTCATTATGCCGAGTTATTCCAGCAAATAACCAAACAAGGATTCCTCAAAGTTCGTGTCAATGGCGAAGTACAGGATTTAGTTTCAGGAATGAAACTCGATCGCTATAAAACCCACGATATCGAGATTGTAGTTGACAGAATGTTGATTGAAGATACTGAAGACAATCAAAAACGATTATCAGAAAGTATCAATACTGCCATGCATCATGGCGAAAATGTACTCATGATTTTGGATCAGGATACCAATGAAGTTCGCTATTTCAGTAGAAACTTAATGTGCCCTACAACCGGAATTTCGTATCAAAATCCTGAGCCTAATTTATTTTCGTTCAACTCTCCAAAAGGAGCTTGTCCGCATTGTAACGGATTGGGAACGGTTCACGAAATCAACGTAAAAAAGATTATCCCAAATCCTAAATTATCGATTAAAGCAGGAGGTTTTGCTCCGCTTGGCGAATACAAATCATCATGGATTTTTAAACAACTGGAAGTTATTGGAGAAAAATTCAGTTTCAAAATAACGGACCCAATCGAGAAAATTCCACAAGAAGCCATGACCATGATTTTGCATGGGGGAAAAGATAAATTTATTGTTAACTCTAAAGATTTAGGAGTAACACGTGATTATAAAATAGATTTTGAAGGGATCTCACATTTCATTAAAAATCAGTTTGATGAAACTTCTTCAACAACCATAAAACGTTGGGCAAAAGATTTTATGGACGAGGTAAATTGTCCGGTTTGTGATGGTTCACGTTTGAAAAAAGAAGCTCTATTCTTTAAGATTAACGGAAAAAACATTGTTGAATTATGTGATATGGACATCTCTGATTTGACCATCTGGTTTCAGGATTTAAACAAACATTTATCCCACAAACAGCTTTTGATTGCTTCGGAAGTCGTTAAAGAAATCAAAGATCGTTTGAACTTCTTGATGAATGTAGGGTTGAATTATCTGGCTTTAAGCCGAAGTTCAAAATCACTTTCGGGTGGTGAAGCACAGCGTATTCGTCTGGCCACACAAATTGGTTCGCAGTTGGTTGGTGTTTTATATATTCTCGATGAGCCAAGTATTGGTTTACACCAAAGAGACAATGAAAAACTAATTCATTCACTAGAACAATTACGTGATATCGGGAACTCAGTTATTGTTGTTGAACACGACAAAGACATGATCGAACGCGCTGATTATGTAATTGATATTGGCCCAAAAGCAGGTAAATACGGAGGAGAAATCATCAGTATTGGAACTCCTGCAGAAACTTTGAAATCGAATACTATTACCGCTCAATATTTGAACGGTAAAATGAAATTGGAGATTCCAAAAGAACGTCGTAAAGGAAACGGAAAGTTTTTAAAACTAACCGGAGCCACAGGAAACAACCTTAAAAATGTTTCGATTGAATTACCTTTAGGACAATTGATTTGTGTTACCGGAGTTTCAGGAAGTGGAAAATCGACCTTGATCAACGAGACGCTTTATCCTATTTTGAATGCCTATTATTTTAACGGTGTAAAAAAACCACAGCCTTATAAAAAAATTGAAGGATTAGAACATATTGACAAAGTAATTGATATTGACCAAAGTCCGATTGGGCGAACACCACGTTCGAATCCAGCAACTTATACCGAGGTTTTTACCGAGATCAGAAACTTATTTACGATGACTTCTGAAAGTATGATTCGTGGTTACAAAGCAGGTCGTTTTAGTTTTAACGTAAAAGGCGGACGTTGTGAAACCTGTGAAGGTTCAGGAGTTAGAACTATCGAAATGAACTTTCTACCGGATGTTTACGTAGAATGCGAAACCTGTCAGGGAAAACGTTTTAATAGAGAAACACTGGAGATTCGATATAAAGGAAAATCAATTTCGGATGTCTTAAATATGACTGTTGATGAAGCTGTTCCTTTCTTTGAGAACATTCCAAAGATTTATAGAAAAGTAAAAACCATTCAGGATGTTGGTTTAGGATATATTACGCTTGGTCAGCAAAGCACAACACTTTCAGGTGG
Organism: Flavobacterium sp. SLB02; assembly: GCF_009664855.1. Taxonomy (GTDB): domain Bacteria; phylum Bacteroidota; class Bacteroidia; order Flavobacteriales; family Flavobacteriaceae; genus Flavobacterium. The sequence continues at coordinate 803,199 of NZ_CP045928.1, read as the reverse complement.
TGAAGCCCAACGTATAAAACTAGCGGGAGAATTGTCTAAAAAAGATACCGGAAATACTTTTTATATCCTTGATGAACCTACAACAGGATTGCATTTTGAAGACATTCGTGTTTTGATGGACGTGATCAATAAATTAGTCGATAAAGGAAATACGATTCTGGTTATCGAACATAATATGGACGTTATAAAACTTGCCGATTATATCATTGATATTGGTCCTGAAGGAGGAAAAGGCGGTGGACAATTGATCGCCAAAGGAACTCCTGAAGAAGTAGCAAAAAATAAAAAAAGCTATACGGCAAAGTTTTTGAAAAAGGAATTGGAATAGAGCAATTTTCTTATTAATACCTTTTCAACGTTTAAAAAAAATCACATAAAGTAACCATAACTACTGTCATCCCGAAGAACGAGGGATGACAGGATTGTGGTTATGGGTTGTGAAAATGAATAAAAATCATCCGTTTAATATTGATAAATATCGAAATCATTATTCAATCTACCAACTTATTGATAATGAATATCCAACCAAAAACATTCGTACAGAAATGTTACATTTAAATTAATAAATCCCCGTTTCTGTAACAATTCTCGAAAAAAGCAGTAATTTAGTACGCCCTTTTTGTCAAAGTTTTTGATTTTGGCATTTTTTTATGGGCTAAAAATAATGTTTCAATTGAAAACTGATGCCTTAGCCCCGATGGGAGCGGCATCCTTTTGCGGTGGGGTTCACCACAAAAGATATAGCGGAAAGCAGGAAATAGCTCCTTCCTTCAACTACGCTCAGGATGGCAACTTGAATCAAATTAAAGACACAACTTAAATAAAAATATAAATAATTAAAATACCTAAAATGAGATTAGAAGATTTTGATAATGATGAGGACAAAGTAATTCAGGACCGTTTGAAACAAAAAACGTGGAATGAAATTAGAACAAATGACAGCTGGGCGATTTTTAAAATTATGGCCGAGTTTGTAAACGGCTACGAAAGCATGGGACGTATTGGTCCGTGTGTATCTATTTTTGGTTCGGCGAGAACAAAACCGGACGATAAATACTATTTATTGGCAGAAAAAATTGCTTATAAAATCAGTAAAGCTGGTTACGGCGTAATCACAGGAGGTGGTCCCGGAATCATGGAAGCTGGTAATAAAGGTGCGCATTTAGGAGGCGGAATTTCAGTTGGTTTAAACATCGAATTGCCTTTTGAACAACACTTCAACCCGTATATCGACCATGATAAAAACCTGAATTTCGACTATTTCTTTGTGAGAAAAGTAATGTTCGTAAAATATTCGCAAGGTTTTGTGGTAATGCCAGGTGGTTTTGGAACTCTTGACGAAATGTTTGAAGCGATTACTTTGATTCAGACTAAGAAAATCGGGAAATTTCCAATTATATTAGTTGGTGTTGAATTCTGGTCAGGATTGATCGAATGGGTAAAAACAGTTTTGGTAGAAAAAATGCATACCGTAAGCCCAGAAGATTTGAACTTATTTAAGATCGTTGACACTGAAGATGAAGTTGTTGATGTATTAGATAAATTCTATAAGAAATACGATTTAAGTCCTAATTTCTAATATTTTTTTTCACCATATAAGTGATTTAAGGTAATTTAAGTTAACGTTTTGTAACACTTAAAATATTATGAAGTTACATCTGCAATATGATTAAATTACATTAAATCTTACAAAAAATGAAAGCTGTTTTTTAAAACAGCTTTTTTTATGCTATTTTTACATAAAACCAAAAACTGTTTATGCTCGTAACTTTAAGTATATCCCTTAATCTTTAAGCCATCCTTGAATCCATATTATAAAATCTTATTTTTTATTTTAGTTTTATTTAGTTCGATAAAACAATACGCGCAACATCAATCTAAGATGGAGGTGGCGGTTAATCTCGAGCTTAAAACAGTGAATGTAAGAGAGGATATTACGTATTATAATACCTCTAACGATTCTTTGATTTCGATTGTTTTAAACGATTGGAATAATGCATTTTCAGGGAAAAATACGCCATTGGCCAAAAGATTTTCTGATGAGTTTTATCGCGGTTTTCATTTAGCGAAAGCTGCAGAAAGAGGAAATACTACCATTTTGAATTTGACCGATTCAGATAATATGGCCCTTGAATGGGAAAGAACCGAAAAAAATCCTGATTTTGTAGTTGTAAAACTGAACCGAAAATTATATCCCGGTGAGAAAATAGATTTGCATCTGGTTTACATTGCTAAAATTCCGAGTGATAAATTTACTCGTTATGGTTTTGATCAAAATGGCGGAATGAACCTAAAAAACTGGTTCCTAAGCCCGGCACGATTTGAAAATCATCGTTTTACGAAATCTAACAATTACAATTTAGACGATATTGCCAACGCGAGTACCAACTATCAGGTCAACGTCAAGATTCCGAATCAGTATTCGATTACTACAGATCTGAATTTGGTTTCGAAAGAACAAACGAGTTCGTCTTTTACTACTTATTTTTTTACCGGAGCCAACAGAACCGACTTTAATTTTTTTATCGAAAAGCAAAATAATTTTATAAGCTATGACAATGGTTCTCTGGAAGTACTTACGAATCTTAAAAATAAAAAACTAAGCGAAATTCAGAAAGCCATTATTATAAATAGGGTTGTAAATTTTGCCAGCGCTTTTATAGGGAAATATCCGCACGAAAAAATCACTGTTTCTCAGGTAGATTATGATCGTAATCCATTTTATGGATTGAATCAATTACCCTCATTTATAAGCCCGTTTTCTGATGATTTTATCTTTGAAATTACCTTTTTAAAAACCTATCTGAATAATTATTTAAAGAATAGTTTAAAACTAGATCCGCGAAAAGACAATTGGGTTTATGATGGAATCCAGATTTATACCATGATGAAATACATGGAGGAAAACCATTTGGACCAAAAGATGCTTGGGCGACTTTCTAAGATGAAACTCTTTAAGAGCTATAACATTACCAATCTTACTTTCAACGAGCAATACAGTTATTATTATATGCTGATGGCCAGGAAAAATCTTGATCAGCCGCTTGGAGACCCAAAGAATACTCTGATAAAATTCAACGAACAAATTGCCAGTAAATATCGCGCAGGATTAAGCCTGAGTTATTTAGATGATTATCTGAATCACGATATTGTTCCTGAAAGTGTACAGGAATTTTATAAACTGAATAAAACAGAGCAGACCAATCGTTACAATTTCGAAAAAATCCTGACTAAAAACAGTCATAAAAACATCGATTGGTTTTTTAATACTATTATCGATTCGAGAGATATTATCGATTATAAGTTTTCGAATGTTTCGCGAACAAAAGACAGCGTTCAGTTTCAGATCAAGAACAAAACCAACAATTTCGTCCCGATCCCGGTTTACGGACTTAAGAAAAATGAAGTCGTTTTTAAAAAATGGATCGAACCTAAAAACACGGATTCTATTTATGAATTAGATCGTAAAAATGCCGACAAAATTGTTTTAAACTACGATAATGAAGTTCCTGAATACAACCAGAGAAACAACTGGAAATCGCTGAAAAGTTTGGTTATAACCAATCGTCCTATCAAATTTAATTTTGCCAAAGACTTAGAAGATCCGTATTACAACCAGATCTTATACATCCCTACTCTTACTTATAATTTGTATGATGGTTTTACACCGGGGGTTCGTTTTCATAATAAAACCATTCTGGACAAACCTTTTACTTTTGATATTAATCCCGCCTATTCTATAAAGGCCGGAACAATTTCAGGTTCGTCAGCCTTTGTGTATAATCAATATTACAGAAACAGCACGCTTTATAATGTGAGATATTCTGTGAGTCAGAATTATTTTCATTACGCCCCTGATGCCACTTATTTGAGATTGAATCCTATGGTTCAGTTTAGAATTCGCGAAGAGAATTTTAGAGACAATCGAAAACAACTTATTATGTTTCGACAAGTCATTGTAAATCGTGAAGCAAGTCAGTATATAACCGATAATTCTAAACCCAATTATTCTGTTTTCAATGCGCGTTATTCGAATACTAAAACCGAATTAATCGATCATTTTAGTTTTATGACCGATGTTCAGTTTGGCGGAAACTTCGGCAAAATTGCTGGAGAAGTAGAATATCGAAGACTATTCGAAAATAACCATAAACTGAATTTAAGATTGTACGCCGGAAGTTTTTTATACAACACAACAAATTCAGATTATTTTAGTTTTGGTTTAGACCGTCCAACCGATTATATGTTCGATTATAATTTTTACGGACGATCAGAAAGTACCGGATTTTTTAGTCAGCAATATGTTATGGCCGAGGGTGGTTTTAAGTCAAAAATAGCGCCAGCCTACGCCAATCAATGGATGACAACATTAAACGCCAGTTATTCGATCTGGAACTGGATTGAGGTTTATGGCGATGTTGGTTTTATGAAAAGCAAGCATCTGAGTGAGAATTTTGTCTACGATGGTGGTATTAGATTAAATCTGGTTCCGGATTATTTTGAGCTTTACTTTCCTGTTTATTCGAATAACGGGTGGGAAATTTCTCAAAATAAATACAACGAAAAAATACGATTTGTGATCACACTATCGCCAAAAACATTAGTCAATCTTTTTACTAGAAAATGGTTTTAATTGAATAAATTTTAAAGAAAAACATGCGATATTATCATTAAATTACATTTTATTATAAAAATAACTTAAAAAATATACGTAGTTTTTTGATTTTAAATACAAATAATTAAATTATATTTATTTTAAAGAATTATGATTATTGATTGTTTTTAAGTAATTTCGCAGTCTAACATGACCCCTCAAGATTATGATAAAAGAAAAAAACAATACTACATTAACATTTGAAGATTTCAAAACTGAGGTATTGAATGACTACAGAATAGCAGTAACCAGCCGCGAATGTAGCCTTTTAGGTCGTAAAGAAGTATTGACAGGAAAAGCCAAATTCGGGATATTTGGTGACGGAAAAGAAGTACCACAGCTTGCTATGGCAAAATCTTTTCAAAACGGAGATTTCCGTTCGGGATACTATCGCGACCAGACTTTTATGATGGCTATTGGAGAACTGACTCCAAAACAATTTTTCGCAGGTTTATACGGTCATACTGATTTAAATTTTGATCCAATGTCGGCCGGAAGACAAATGGGCGGACACTTTGTAACGCACAGTTTAAACGAAGACGGATCCTGGAGAGACTTAACAAAACAAAAAAATTCAAGCGCAGATATATCGCCTACAGCCGGACAAATGCCAAGATTATTGGGATTGGCACAGGCATCTAAAATTTACAGAAACGTTGAGGGAATCAAAACCAAAGACAAATTCTCTGTAAACGGAAACGAAATTGCCTGGGGAACCATAGGAAACGCAAGTACCTCAGAAGGTCTCTTTTTTGAAACCATAAATGCTGCAGGAGTTTTACAAGTACCAATGGTAATGAGCGTTTGGGATGATGAATACGGAATCTCTGTTCATGCCAAACACCAAACTACCAAAGAAAATATCTCTGAAATTCTAAAAGGATACCAACGCGACGAAGAGGCAAATGGGTACGAAATTTTCAGAGTAAAAGGTTGGGATTATGCAGAGTTGGTTTCGACTTACGAAAGAGCCGCAGCTGTTGCCCGCGAGCAACACGTTCCGGTTTTAATACACGTAAACGAATTAACTCAACCGCAAGGTCACTCGACTTCGGGTTCTCACGAACGTTACAAAAACGCTGACAGACTGGCTTGGGAAAGAGATTTCGATTGTATTCGTCAGATGCGTTTATGGATGATTGCCATCAATATTGCATCGCCTGAAGAACTGGCCGAAATTGATGCCGAATTGAAAAAAGAAGTTCTGGAAGCTAAAAAAGAAGCCTGGAATTCTTTCATCAACCCAATTATCGAAGATCAAAAAAATCTTATGGCTTTATTGGAGCAAATTTCTGCTGCCAGCATCAACCATAAAGATAAAATTCAAAAATATATTTCAGAGTTAAGCGCTATAAAATCCCCTCTAAAAAAGGAAATGCTGGTAATCGCCAGAAAAATATTGCGTTTCATAGAGATTCCAAACAGCAAAGTTTTATTGTCTGACTGGATCACCAATTATATCGCAATTACGCAGCCTAGATTCAGCAGCCATTTGCATTCAGATTCAGATAAAAATGTTTTTTCAGTAGAAAAAGTACTTCCTCAATACGCTGACAATGCAAAAGCCGACCTGGATGGCCGAATGATTCTTCGTGATAACTTTGACGCCTTGTTTACCAAATATCCTGAAACACTAATTTTTGGTGAAGACGTAGGAAATATTGGTGACGTAAACCAAGGTCTTGAAGGAATGCAGGAAAAATATGGAGAACTTCGTGTTGCCGATGTTGGTATTCGTGAAGCCACTATTATCGGACAAGGAATTGGTATGGCTTTAAGAGGCTTACGTCCTATTGCCGAAATTCAGTATTTAGATTATTTATTATACGCAATTCAAATCATGAGCGATGATTTGGCGACCTTACAATACAGAACCGTTGGTAAACAAAAAGCACCATTAATTATCAGAACCCGCGGGCACCGTCTTGAAGGTATCTGGCATTCTGGCTCACCAATGGGCATGATTATCAATGCCGTTCGTGGTATTCACGTTCTGGTACCAAGAAACATGACACAAGCAGCAGGTTTCTACAACGCTCTTTTAGAAACTGACGAACCAGCTTTAGTAATCGAATGTTTGAATGGTTATCGCTTAAAAGAAAAAACACCTTTGAATTTTGGTGAATTCAAAACCCCAATTGGTGTAGTTGAAACCCTAAAAGAAGGTTCAGATATTACTTTAGTTTCTTACGGATCTACTTTAAGATTAGTAGAGCAAGCTGCAAACGAATTATTAGAATTAGGTATTGATTGCGAAGTTATTGATATTCAGTCACTACTCCCCTTTGATATCAATAAAGATATTGTAAAAAGTATCGCCAAAACAAACCGTCTTTTAGTAATCGACGAAGATGTTCCTGGTGGAGCTTCAGCTTTCATCCTGCAACAAATTCTCGAGGAACAAGATGCTTACATTCATTTAGACAGCAAACCGCAAACCCTAGCTGCAAAAGCACACAGACCAGCTTACGGAACTGATGGTGATTATTTCTCTAAACCTTCTGCCGAAGATATTTTCGAGAAAGTATACACCATGATGAATGAAGTTAATCCTTCTAAATATCCAAGTTTATATCAATAAATTTAGACATTTACATATTTGAAAAAGCTCCAAATGATTGGAGCTTTTTTAAATCCTCATTTTTGCCATTTGTATCAAACTTGGAATTTGGAATTTCATATTTGTAATTTGATTTTTCTTCAGGAGCTATTTCCCGCCAGAGCAATCGTTTCTATACGACAATTATAGAATTAACATCTCTTCTGTCATCCTGCACGAAGTAGAAACCGCGCCAATTGCAACGTGGGCTTCGACCTCTCTCAGTCTAACAAAAATGGGCATAAAAAGCCCGCATAAATCCGCGGTTTAACTATAACGAATACGTGTCATCGGTGCGCCATCACGCAATCTAGACTTTCAAAATAGCGCGAGCCTTTTCTAAATCCTCCGCTGTATCGATCCCAATACCAACATGAGTCGTCTCCACCATTTTAATACGTTTTCCAAATTCTAAATAACGTAACTGTTCTAACTTCTCAGAAGCTTCTAAAGACTTCATTGGTAAACTATAAAAATCTAACAAAGCCTGCTTTCTAAAAGCATAAATCCCGATATGCTGAAAATAACGAACTCCTACATCCTTATCTCTGGGATACGGAATTACAGAACGGGAAAAATACAATGCAAACTGTGACTGATCTACAACCACTTTGACATTATTTGGGTTATTGATCTCATCTTCATCTGTAATTTCACGCATTAGCGAAGCCAAATCAACTTTACGATCTTCATCATCTTTAAATACCGATAAAACCTGTTCTAAAGGACCTGCTTCTGTAAAAGGCTCGTCACCTTGCACATTTACTACAACGTCAACATCAAGGCTAAATATAGCTTCAGCAATACGATCGCTACCTGATTCGTGTTCTTTGATACTCATAATTGCTTTACCACCATGTGAAAGGATCTCGTCAAATATCAAATCAGAGTCAGTTACTACAAATACGTCATCAAACAACTTTGTCGCCACCGTTGCTTCATAAGTTCTTAGAATTACAGTTTTCCCTCCCAGATCCTGCATTAATTTAGCGGGAAAACGAGTTGAGGCGTATCGCGCGGGAATTACAGCTATTATTTTCATTTTATAATCTTTTAATTTTTTTACTCAGCAAAAACTAAACTTTTTGTCTGTATAATTTTAATATCGTTTTTTATTAACTCTAGCGTCTCTCGGGTAAATCCTTCAGCCACATAGTTACTTTCTTTTCTAGTCTCATTATTTGTGATCAAAATAAGATAATATTTTCCAGATCGGGGAAGTGTGTCTTCCATAATCGAAAATTGATTTTCATTCAATAATAAAACCTCTTTGAATTCAATTTTTCCAAGCCAGCCGGTTTTTTCTAAAATCAAAAGTTCCTCCTTAGAATCTATTATAATTTTAAGAGAACCTTTTACAATCAAAAGCCCAAGTCCCATCAATACCAGCACTACAAGCAAAACAGGAATCATTTCTGTTTCCCCCATTATCAATAGAATAATTGCTACAAATATTCCACCAATAATTAGCGGACCCAAAACAACTTTTTTAGATGATTGATATGTTTTAATTTCTTTAGCTGATAATTCCATGCTCAAACAAATATACCTATTCACAATCAGGTATTAAAAATATATTCCTAACATATTTCTCAAATAATTCAATATTAATATCTTAGAAAATATTTATTTTTAAAATAAAAAACTATGAAAAGATTTTTAGCCTCCCTTCCACTCTATTTCTTTTTACTTTTTATTCATTCGGCTTTAAGCCAAAACAAAAACACTCCCACATTAAATGCGTTTTCAAATCGTATTTTTGACGGAAAAGGATATCAGCCACTCAGCAATATAAAATGGAAATTTAAAACCGAAGGCAAGATTTTTTCCTCCCCAATCGCAAAAAACGGTATTGTTTATATAGGCAGTGAAGATGGTTTTCTATATGCCATTGAAGAAAAATCGGGAAACTTAAAATGGAAATTCAAAACCAATGGTGCGATTCACAGCAGCCCAAGTATCTTTGAAAACACTATCTATTTCGGGAGTTTCGACGGAAATTATTACGCTGTAAATACGCAAAACGCAAAACTGCTTTGGAAATTTAAAACTGGCGGAGAACACTGGCTCGGCGAAATTGGTATGTGGGAAATGAAACCCCAGACACAATACATGGAAGATTTATGGGATTTTTATCTTTCATCGCCTGTTGTTTATACGAATGGCAAAACTTCTCTGGTTTTATTCGGGAGCAGTGACGGAAGCGTTTATTCGGCAGATGCCAAAACAGGAACTTTAAAATGGAAATTCAAAACCAACGGGCCTATTCACGGAACTCCGGTAATTGATAAAGGCAAAATTTATATTGGCGGTTGGGACGCTACACTATACGCTTTAAACATCGAATCCGGAAAAGAAATCTGGCATTTTGCAACAGGAACACAAATGGGTTTTAAAGGAATACAATCATCCGTTGCGGTCTCAGACGGTAAAGTTTACTTTGGCGCCAGAGAGCCTTTCTTTTTTGCCTTAGATGCCCAAACCGGAAAACAAATCTGGAAATATAATGCAGAGAATTCCTGGATCTTGAGTTCGGCCGTTATAAAAGATAATGCGGTTTATGTAGGAACTTCAGACACTTATGCTTTACTGGCTTTAGATGCCAAAACTGGTGAAGAAAAATACCGATTCAAAGTAAACGGCTATGTGTATTCCTCTCCGGCAATAGCTGGAAACACAATCTATTTTGGAGATTTTACAGGTAATTTCTTTAGCTTGGATTTACTTTCTAACGGGAAAAAATCTAACTTTATAAGTAACGATAATCGCAAACATTTTGCTTCTTCTACTCTAAGAAATGATCTTTTAGATTTTGGATATGCAGGTCAAAATGAAGATCTATCCTTTTATGATAACAATAAAAAAGTAATGGATAAATTTTATCAATTAGGATCCATTGTTTCCTCGCCATTTATCAGTAATAACACGATTTATTTTGGAAGCGCCGATGGTTATCTATATTCTTATAATTTAGAAAAAGAGAAATAAAAACGTTTTTCCTTTGTGGCCTTTGTGAAAATCTTTGTGCAGCTTTGTGCTATAATTTTACCACAGAGAAACACAAAGATTTTCACAAAGATTCACTGAGTGTTTTATATAATTTTGACTGACGTCATACTTAGAGAACCAGCCAATAACTTATCGTTGAATAAACTCAATTCTTCTGATTTTTCTTTTAAACCTAAAGTATACAACAAAGGCAAATAATGATCCGGTGTTGGAATTGCCAATTGAATCGCTTTATTCATTTTTTCGAAATCTATTAACGGCTGAAAATTTCCATCTAATAAATAATTATTGATCGTTTCTCGCGCTTCAATTGCCCAATCGTAACCGTAATTGTCTTTATCAAAATTCCTGAAATCAACCAGACGCAGATTATGAACAATATTCCCGCTTCCTATAATCAAAACGCCCTTATGGCGCAAGGATTGAAGTTTCTGAGCCAGCTCAAAATGATATTGTCCTGACTTGGTATAATCAATACTCAACTGAATCACCGAAACATTCGCCTGAGGATATAAATGTTTAATTACACTCCACGCACCGTGATCCAAACCCCAATGTTCATCTAAATCCACATGAACGGGTTCTAATATTTTTTTAGTTTCTGCGGCCAGTTCAGGGCTTCCTTTCGCTGGATATTGCACATCAAAAAGTGCTTGCGGAAAACCTCCAAAATCATGAATCGTTCTTGGCATCTGCATCGAAGTAACTTTAGTTCCGTTAGTAAACCAATGTGCCGAAATACATAAGATTGCATTGGGCTGCGGCAATGTTTTGGCCAGATTGCGAAAACCCACTACAAACTGATTTTCTTCGATTGCATTCATTGGACTGCCGTGTCCTAAAAACAAAACCGGCATTTTATCTGTATTCGAAAACGTAGACGAAATCGAATGTAAGTCGTTTAGTGTTGTCATTGTAAAATTATTTTCAAACACTAATTTCACTAATTTACACTAATTCAAATCTTAAAAAATTCGTGCTAATTCGTGAAATTCGTGCTTATTCCTCAAAACTCTCGTCTTTAAATCCTATCAAATATAATTTATTTTTGGCACGCGTCATAGCCGTGTAAAGCCATCTGATGTAATCACGATCAATTCCGTTGGCCAGGTAAGGTTGTTCTATAAAAACAGTATTCCATTGTCCACCTTGCGATTTGTGACATGTAATGGCGTAGGAGAATTTTACCTGTAAGCCATTGAAATATTCGTTTTCTTTTACCTTTTGGAACTTCTTGTATTTTGTGGTTTCGCTTTCATAATCTTTCATCACCTCTTCATACAAACGATTTGATTCTTCGTAGGTTAATGATGGCGATTCACTTTTTATAGTATCTAATAACAATACCGTTTCAAAAGGTTTCTGATCCGGATAATCGACCATTCTGATTTTTACTTTGGCAAAATTGAAACCGTACAATTCCTTGATTCCGAAGAGTTCTAAAACCTCAATAATATCTCCGTTGGCAATAAATCCCGCTTCATCAGTTTCTTTGAGCCAGAAATAATTATTCTTTACCACCATCAGGAAATCACCAACCGAAAGTTCGCTTTCCTTAAATAAAATCCTCGTTCTTATTTGTTCGTTGTATTGATTCGCCCGTTTATTAGAACGAACAATAAAAGCCGTATCCTCAATGCTGTAATTGCTGTACGCCGAGTTTATAGCATCCTGAATATCATACCCATCGGTAAGACGAATAATATCCTTAAACCTCTTTACATCAAATTTAAACTCGGTGATAAAAGTATCTTTCAGTAATTCTCTCAATTCAGTTGCATTGTACAGAATCCCAGAACTTTCTTCCTGACGCATTACTTCGTCGAGTTCGATATGTTCAATTTCTTTATCATAATGCACGGCAAGAGTTTGTACATCAAGGGCAGGACTTATATCTAAATTTACCGGTGGCAACTGGGCCGTATCTCCCAAAAGAATCATTTTACAATTGGTTCCGGAATATACATATTGAATTAAATCGTCCAGAAGCGATCCGTTATCGTACAATTTCGAATCAGAATTGCTGTCTGAAATCATCGAAGCCTCATCGACGATAAAAATGGTGTTTTTATGTTTGTTTACCTGCTTGGTAAAAGCCACGCCGCCACCAGCAGATTTTTTAGGAAAATATATTTTTTTATGAATCGTAAATGCAGGCGTATTCGAATAATTGGCAATAACTTTTGCCGCGCGACCTGTTGGCGCCAGCAAAACAAACTTTTTATTAATGTCTCCCAGATTGTTTACGATTGTCGAAATGACAGTTGTTTTTCCGGTTCCTGCATATCCTTTCAATACAAAAATTGTATCGTTATGTGTATCGGTTAGGAAAATAGCGATTTTTTGAAAAAAAATATCCTGTTTATAAGTGGGCGCAAAAGGAAATCGTTTTTGTAAAACGCCGTAAAAAAGTGATGAATTCATAGGGAAAAATTGAACTACAAAGTACGGGCTTTTAAATATCAATTTCAATGTCAATTTAAAAAATCAATTTTAATCTCAATTCCAACAATTGTAACGTTTTTAAACCATATAAGTAATGCAAAGGAATTTAAGTTTTACTTCTATTGCGCTTAATTAATTATGAACTTAAATCCCTTATATGGTAAAGAAAATTTAACCGTACTTTAAAATCCAATTAAAACTGTTTTTCGAAATTGCATTTGTAATTGTTCCTTTTTAATTTGTAAGTTTGTAATCGCCTAAAATTCTTTCTTGTAAAACAGGTAACGAATTGTAAATCAATATGTCATTGCAAAATACTAATATCACTTCTAAAAATTACAAAAAGCTTTCTATTCAGGTTTCACTGAACGGATTTTCATTTTGTTGTTTTGATACTCTAAATAATACAATTACAGCTTTTAACGAAATCAATTTTGATGCTACACAAAAACCATCAAAAATTGAGGAATTATACAGCGCCGCTTTTAAAAAATATCCGGAACTAAAAGAGACTTACGACGAGATTTTAGTTATTCACAACAACAATCTTTCGACTTTTGTACCCACCGCTTTGTTTGACGAAAATTTCTTAGGAAGCTATTTACAATACAACACAAAGGTTTTTGAAACCGACTTTTTTACTTTCGATCAAATTTCAAATTACGAGATGCATTCGGTTTATATCCCCTACATCAATATCAATAACTTTTTGATTGATACAGTTGGTTCGTTTGATTACAAACATGTCAATAGTATTTTGGTCGAGAAAATTCTTGAAAGTTCTAAGAACAACGACCAGAAAAAAATGGTGGTCAATTTCAATGCCAATCATTTTGAAGTTATCGTGGTTCAAAATCAGAAATTGTTATTATTCAATTCGTTTGAATATCAGACTCCGGAAGATTTTCTGTATTATATTCTTTTTACAGCCGAGCAATTGAGTTTAAATCCGGAAAGTTTCCCGCTTGAATTATTAGGCACCATACATCAAAACGATCCGTATTATGCTATTGCTTACAAGTACGTTCGCCATATTTCGTTCTTGGATGTAAGCACATTACAAGAAAAAAACAGCTTTTCAACTGCACAAAATCAAAAACATTATATCTTATTTCAATCATGAGAATCATTTCAGGAAAATACAAAGGACGACGCATTTTTCCGCCAAAAAACCTTCCTGTAAGACCTACCACTGACATGAGTAAAGAAGCATTATTTAATGTTTTGAATAACCATTTTAGTTTTGAAGGCTTAAAGATTTTGGATTTATTTGCCGGAACAGGAAACATTAGTTACGAATTTGCTTCACGCGGAAGTGCTCCAATAACATCTGTTGATGGTGATTTCGGATGCGTAAAATTCATCAAACAAGTTTCATCAGAATACGATTTTGATATCGCTGCAACTAAAAGCGATGTGTATAAATTTTTAGACAATTGCAAAACCTCTTACGATATTATTTTTGCTGATCCTCCCTACGGATTAGATCAGGCGGCGTTTGAAAAAATTGTTCTTACGGTTTTCGAAAGAGAACTATTAAACGAAGACGGAATGATGATTATCGAGCATTCTAAATATACCAAAATGGAACACTTAAGTAACTTCTCTTTTCAGAAAAGTTACGGAGGTTCGTTTTTTAGTTTCTTCGAATTACATTCAACCGATGATGAGGAAGAACTAACCATTAAATTGAATAAAGCTACAGAAGACGACGAAGGTTAATTTTCGTTTTGTTTTTAATACATAAAAGGTCCCTTGAATTTCAGGAGACCTTTTGTTTTAATTCACGCGGCCTGAGTTTTCCTCCATACCTTTCCCTTTAAATTCAGTTTCCTTTACTTTCCCAAAAGAATACTTTATCGAAATTGAAATTTCACGATCATCAATCCAATATATTGCTTTTGAGTTGATCTTGTTTATTGTAAAAATTTCTTCTTCATTGATCTTTTTAAACACATTATTAAAATTCAGGCTGCAATTCCAGTTTTGAAAAAAAATTTTCGAAACTGCCATATCGACAATTCCTCTTGAGTTTCTTTCAAAAACTCCTTTATTTTGTTTCGTAACTCCTCTAAAACTAAAAACTGCCGTATATCCTTTAGGAAGTTTAAATTCGTTGTTTGAATAATAATATGCATACGGTTTTGATGACAAAAATACTGCAGAAGCATCTTCTATCTTCTCTGAAACTAAAACCAAAGAATTGGTTATCGTCCAGAATTTATACGCAAAAGGTACTTCGAAATCGAGAATCAACGCAGATTCTTTCTCAAAATTCACGTCCTTAAAAGTCATGATATTCAATTCTTTATCATAAAAAAAACTATTATAAACCGGATCTGTATTTTGATAATAGGTTAGCTTAACCGATTTGTTGTGATACTGAAATGTCGACGAAATTTCGTTGACAATCGTTGGATCCAGATTAATATTTCTAGCATATAAAAAATATGGATTAATATAAGTTGTTCCCTGACTTAAAGACGAATAATTGGGTCTCGAAATACTCTTTGCATAATTGATACTAATATTTTTGGTGCTGTCTATGGCGACTGAAAATTGCACTTTCGGAAAAAAAATAGTATAGTTTTTATTGATTAAAGGCGTTAGATCGGTTTTGAATTTCCCGTCTACATTGGTATTCTCGACTCTAACGCCAACCGAGAAATCGACTTTTTTAATCTTTCCGGAAAGCTGACTGTAGCCCGCCAGATTTTGCTCTTTAAAATCATAATGACTTATTTGATTTTCGCTATTTCCGTAATCAAATATATCCGAGTCTGATTTTGAATCTGCAGAAGCATACAATCCTCCTATTTCAAATTTCATTTCGTTTTTAAACTTCTTCTCAACATCAATTTTTCCTAAAAACACATTTACTTCAAATTTTTGATCCCGAAGCTGCGCCTTCTCAAACTGCGTATTGTTATAATTATTTTCAACGTTACTCCAGGATTTCTGATCAAAATTAGAATATTGCAAACCTGTAAAAACCTGTGTATCGATAGTTTTTATCTTTTTAGAATAATTTAGAAACGAGTTTATAAAATTCTTTTTATTATCATTATCACTATAGGTCACAACTTGATTTTCCAGGTCCTTATTCTTATTATCCGTTATAGTATTGATGGGAAAAATGTCTTTTTGAAGTTTACTACTTACACTAAACGAAAAATAATCATCTTCGTTTATTTTGTAAAACAGACTGCCTCCAAAAACAAATTGCCTTTTTTTAGAGTAAGCACTAACATCATATTTAGAAGCAATTTCAGCATCGGGAATTTGATAATCTATACTGTGATTTTCCCACGGCTGTAGCTGATTGTAATTCAAGTTGGCTTTCCATTCGATTTTATTCTTTTTAAAACTGGTATTGAAACCCATATAATTGTTGTACTTTTTCTTGAAAGAAGCCACCTCATAAATCTCTGTTCTAAAACCATCTTTTTTACTAAATCTTCTGGTAATCAAAATTACAGAACGACCTTCGGCCTCGTATTTAGAAGATGGATTCTGAATGATTTCAATGGTTTTAATATCAGCCACAGCCAAAGCATTCAGATCGTTCATCCCTACCTTTTGATTATCAATGTAGATTAAAGGATTTCCGCGGCCAATAACCGAAATACTTTCCTTATCAGAACTCAGCTGAACAGTTGGCAATTTTGCTACTAAATCAACCGTATTCGGAATCGAATTATAAATAGAATTGGCAACATCTACTTTTATATTTCCGTTTGTATTGGTAAACGTTTTTTTATTTTGAGAGACGGCAACTTCATTAAGTTTATTCGAAATACTGTCTTTTGGAGTTTCATTTTGTGCATATCCAAATAACGAAAGCAGGAAAAAAAACAAAAGCACGAAAAGTTTTAAGGGCAAGGAAGGGTTCATTTTTGGTTGGGTTTAAAGTTGTAATCCTGCAAAAATGCTTCTAAAAAAACGTTCCATAGGTTAATTGAAGGTTAATGGGGAGTTAATGTGCTTATTGTATCATAAAAGCATTAATTTTGAAATGGGAATAGCCCACAGGTTTTACGGGTTAAACTGGTTCACTCAGGTTTATTTTTTAACGATTTGATAAAACATATCTGTGTAAATCCGTTTGCTCAGCGTCATAAGAGCTATAGTCTCCCGCAGATTTTGCAAATTAGGGAGATTAAATTTTAATCTGCTAAAATCATTTTAAATCTGCGTGAAAAAACAAAATAAAATCTGTGTAAACCAGTTTAATCCGTGCGATTCGCGTGCCATAATTTTAAACATCAAATGAAACAAAGAATCAATTTATTAATCGCTTTTTCTGTCATCGCCTTAATCGTTTTATCAACGGTACAATGCTATTTGGTAAAAACGACTTATGATTATAAAGTGGCGCAGTTTCATACTGAAATCAAGAATGCAATTGCTCAAATCTCTAATAATTATAGCGATATAGATTCGGTACTTGTGGCTAAGAAAGAGGCACTTTACAAACAATTATCTGAAAATTATATTCACGGAAAAAATACCAAAAGCGATGTTAAAAATTATATCCTTACAAATGAATATCGGGATGTATTGACCCAAAAAATTCAGCGCAAGTTCGAAAGAGATTTACCCAACCTTAAAATAGATTTTGCTATTGTTCTGAATAAATTTGTGCTGTACCAAAATGCAAAAAAAGCAGATACTATTTTCTCTGAAAAACCTTTTATTCGAAACAAATTATATGGCAATCTAGCGTCATTAAATCATGCATTTCTCGTTAGAAATTATGTTGGAACAACAAACGGAACCTATGCCAGTCAGGATTACAAATTACTAACCGAAGATTCGATGTACATCTCGGTACTCGACTGGGAAATGATTATTTTAAGACGAATGACTTTCGTTTTAATTCTATCTCTTCTTTCTATAGCAACCCTGATAACACTTTTTGTCATAGCTATACGAGCTTTAATCAAACAGAAAAAAGTAAACGAGATCAAAACCGATTTTATTAATAATATTACACACGAACTCAAAACGCCTTTGACAACTTTGGGCATTTCGACCAAAATATTAGAACGAAAGGATATCAGGGATAATGAGGAAAATTTTAATGCAATTGTCGATACTATTTCGCGACAGAACAATCGTTTACAAAATTTGATCGATCAGGTAATGGCAAATTCTTTAGCTGAAAACGGAATCGAATTGCAAAAAGAAAAAATAGAAACAGAAGATTTTCTACTTTCCATTATACATGATTTTAAAATTACATTCCCAAAAATCAATCTTCAAACTGATTTTAAAACACACAAAACCATTTTAGCTTTAGATAAATTTCATCTGACAACCGCTTTGTTAAATGTCCTGGAAAATGCTGTAAAATATGGTTCAAATAAGATTACGATAAAAACAAGAATGATCCAAAATCAATTTTCTATTAGTATTGAAGATGACGGAATTGGAATCGAAAAGAATAAACAATCACTTCTGTTTGAAAAATTCTATCGCGTAGAACAGGGAAATCTTCATAATACAAAAGGCTTAGGTTTAGGATTGTATTATGTCGATCAGATTATAAAAGCGCATCAGGGCTCTGTTAGCGTTGTGAGCGATTTAGGAAAAGGGGCTCAGTTTACTATTTTATTAAAAGTTTAATATTACATTATTTTGAAAAAATTACTTTTAGCTGAAGACGATTTTGATTTTGCTGGAATTTTAAAAAAATATTTAGAATTGCATCAATTTGAAGTTATCTGGGCACAAAATGGAGAAATAGCTTTAGACTATTTTAAAAACCAAGCTTTTGATATTTGCATTTTTGATGTCATGATGCCAAAACTGGATGGATTTTCATTGGCTGAAAAAATAATTACGATCAATCCTGAGATTCCATTTATTTTTCTAACTGCAAGAAAGTTAAAGGAAGACAAAATCATTGGATTAAAATTAGGTGCAGACGATTACATCATAAAACCTTTTGAAGTCGACGAACTCATTCTGCGTCTAAATAACATTCTAAAGAGAATCGAGCAAAAGCGAAGTCTGAACGGAGATAATATAATTGAAATTGGTTCTTATATTTTTGATAACGAAAGATTAACCTTAAATAATAAAAATCATGTCCAGCAGCTCACAGAAATGGAGGCTTCTCTTATTGAGTACTTATATCTGAACCACAATCAGTTATTAAAGAGGGACCAGATTTTAATGTCTGTCTGGAAAAAAGATGATTATTTCTCAGGACGAAGTATGGATGTTTTTATCAGCAGGCTTAGAAAATATTTTAATTCAGATCCAAAAATCAGCATTGAAAGCACTCGAAATATTGGGTTAGAATTTAAAATAGAAAAACCTTGACAAATCAAGGTTTTTCTATTATATTCCTTTTGATTATTTCCCTATAACCCAGCCTAAAGTAACGTTGCTAACAGGTACAAATTCAGTATCGTATTTATCAAAATTTATCCCTGGACCTAAATGTACCTCAAGATTGAATCTTCCTTTGTAAGTACGTTGAAACCCCCAAAGTGCTGCTATAGTAAAGGAAGGATCGTAATTTCCGTATTTTTCATTGGTGTTTAATGACTTAAAATTATAATAAGCAGATGCCGCTACAAAGTTTCCTGAATTACGAGCGGTTCTTTTTGCTTTGGCCGCTCTTTTTTCTAAATTATAATAATGACGAAACTGTTCATTGATCGTAGGAAAAACAAACCAGCTTGATTCGCCATAATAACTGCTATAGCGATAACCAACTCCCAAGGTTACCTCAGAATAAAGTGTATTTTTTGCATCAAAACCATGCTCATACACAAAGCCCGGAAACAACATATTGATCTTAAACTGATTTTTAACAACAGCAACCGGGGCATCACTTTGAGCCTGAAGAGCATTAACAAAAAGAACAGATAAAAATAAAAACAGGCAATTTTTTTTCATGTTTGGTTTTTAATTAGGTTGCATCAAAAGTATGATTAAAACCATACAAACAAATTAAGAAACAAAATATTTTCTAACATTATAATTAATCGATAAATGAAAGCTAAAGAAAGTTATTAAATTCAGCATCAAGACTGTAAATGATATAAGTTTTAGAATCAATTGTATAACGATTTACCTCATCTACGTAATACATTTGTAATGAACATTTAAAACCAAACATCATGAACCTAAAGAGATTTTTCGGAGGACTATTAACCATCCTCGGAATTGTTGGTTTGATTTATACTGCTGTTATATTTGCAGGTACTTCAGGCGAAACGCGAGACATTAAATCATTAATTATTTACGGCATACTAGGTATAGTGTTTTTTATGTCAGGAATTAGTTTAGTGCGCGCCACAAAAGACGAAGCTTAACTTTTTTACGACAATAAAACAGTACTTATTTTTTCGTACAGCGGAGTTTTTACGCCATATTTCAAACCTTCTTCTACCACAAATTTTGTTAGTGAAGTTGCTTCTATTTTATTACCTGCCAAATAATCCCTGTGCATAGACGAAGTCGCTTCTTTAGGCGATTTTTCTAGTTTTATGATCGTCTGGTTTACAATATCATCCGGTAGTTGTAAACCTTTGGCGTTAGCAACCAATTCAATTTCCTTAAGCAATTCTATATAAACAGCTTTAGCATCAGGATTGCTTAAAATCTGACCGATATTCAGGTTCAGATAAGAAGTTGCAGAGGCCAGTGCCGAAATAAAAATGAATTTCTCCCAAACCGTTTCTTCAATATTCTCCACCAGATAACTTTCTATTTTAGCTTTCTCAAAGATACTTTGTAATTCGTTCAATTTTGAAACACAAGCCGTTTTTGATCCAAAAAACAACTTTTCATAAAAACCAATTTTACGAATTGTTCCAGGCGAAAAAATCATCGAAATAATATAAACACAACCCTGTAAAACTTCATTTTTAGGAAATAGCTCTAGGATACGTTCCGGCGCATCAACTCCATTATACAACGGAAGAATTACAGTTTCCTTAGAAATACATTGCTGCAGCGAAAGCAGACTTTCCTCGATATCATAGGTTTTGGTAGCACAAATTAAGTAATCCAATATGCCAATTTCATCCGGATTATTCGAAACCAGTTTAGGATAAACCACAGTTTCTGAATCATCAGTAATGATCTTCAATCCGCTTTCAGCGATTGCTTTTTGGGTTTGGCCACGCGCGATAAAAATAACTTCAATTTCATCAGACTTATAAAAGGCGCTCGCTAAAAGTCCGCCAAAATAACCACCTACTCCACCGAGTCCTAAAATTCCGATTCTTTTCATAGTCATTCAATAAAATGCCACGAAGGCGCTAAGTCACAAAGATACAAATCAAAAAACCATATGATTACCACCTGTAAGAAACAAAAACTTAGTGTCTTTGAGTCTTTGTGGCAAAACCATTTAAACAATAAAAAAAAACCGCATAAATCCGCGCTTTCGCGAAAGCGAATCTGTGTCATCCGCGTGCCATTCTCCGCAAAGCAAAGAAAATTATTCCTCTATAACAGGATTCAGATTCAACTCCGTAAAATCGTGTTCACTTTTCGAAATTACAATCGTTGCCACTGTATTTCCAATCAAA
The DNA here is from genome assembly GCF_009664855.1 of Flavobacterium sp. SLB02. Classification (GTDB taxonomy): domain Bacteria; phylum Bacteroidota; class Bacteroidia; order Flavobacteriales; family Flavobacteriaceae; genus Flavobacterium. The sequence goes on along the minus strand of NZ_CP045928.1, from coordinate 781,937 downwards.
TTGGTTATCGCCCGGGCTTCACTCATAAATTTATCAACGCCCAGTAAAAAAGCCAAACCTTCGACCGGAATTTTATGCAAAGCAGTCAAAGTCGATGCTAAAACAATAAATCCACTTCCGGTAACTCCTGCCGCACCTTTTGAGGTAATCATAAGAATACCAATTACGCTCAGTATTTCAAAAAAACTCAAATGTACATCATACAATTGCGCCAAAAATATCACCGACATCGATAAATAAATCGAAGTCCCGTCGAGATTAAAAGAATAACCAGTGGGGATCACCAATCCTACAACAGATTTACTACAACCCATTTGTTCGAGTTTTACCATAATACTGGGCAAAGCAGCCTCAGATGACGAAGTTCCCAAAACCAGTAAAAGTTCTTCTTTGATATATTTTAGAATCGAAAGTATACTAATTTTATAATATCTCAGAATGCTTCCTAAAATCAAAAACACAAACAAAGCCATTGTGAGGTAAACACACAACATTAGTTTTCCAAGCGGAATCAAAGTTCCTAATCCAAATTTTCCAATAGTGTAGGCCATTCCGCCAAAAGCACCAATCGGGGCAAGATACATTACGTATTTCAACCCAAAGAAAACCACTTTAGAAAAGCGTTCCAGAACCAGAATTGTTTGTTCTCTTTTCTTGTAAAAGTTCAAGGCAATTCCGCAAATTATCGCCGCCAATAAAACTTGTAAGGTAAAATTCGAAAAGAAAAACTCCAGCCACGAAAAGTCTTTAGCTGCACCTTTTGTATATTGGCTCGCATCCCCCAAAGTCAGGCCTGATTTATCGATTTTTCCGGGTTTAAAAAAATATGCCACTCCAACACCAATGGCCAGCGCCACTGTTGAAACCACTTCAAAATAGCCCAGCGCTTTCACACCAATTCGGCCTACTTTTTTCAGATTCCCCATTCCGGAAATTCCCAAAACAATCGTCAGGAATATAATTGGACCAATAAAAAGTTTGATTAGTGCAATAAATTTAGTGCCTAAAATTTCCATCTTCACCCCATTTTCAGGCGAAAAATGTCCCAGTAAAATTCCGGCAATAATGGCAATCAAAACCCAAAAAGTAAGATTGGTAATAATAAGCTTAAAAGTACTTTTCCTTGGTTTATTAGAAGATTTAGAAGAGGTTATATTCATGAAAATAGATTAGAGAGTTTCACAAATATATAAAAAATGCAGACCTATAAGCCGGATTCTGTCCCTGATAAATCAGAGCCTTATCATTTATCTAGATTCCGAATTACTTCGGAACTCAAGCTACCTACCCTTCAACAACGGACGAGAAGCCCTTAAATGCTGATATACTTGGTATTTCACCGCATAGAGTTTACCTGGTTTCACTACAGCATTACCTGTACATACTTTCTGTTGCACTTGTCCTTGCGTTATTTCTAACACCGACGGGTGTTACCCGCTATGCTTCTCTGTGGTGTCCGGACTTTCCTCCCTCCCGATAAATCGAGACGACGATAAGGCGGTCTGCGGCGCAAAAGTAGCGATTTATCTACTAACATTAATGATTTTAAATTTTAGATTTTAGCCTTATTATCATAACATTTTAATTTTAAAATAGTTATCTTTAAAATCCATAATTTTAAAATCAATTATCATGACAAGAATGTATCACTACGCAACTGTTTCAAAAGCTCTGGATCAATTACATGAAAAAGGATTTACTTGTGATTTTAATCTAAACTCGGACCTGATTAAAAAAAATCCTGAAAAATTTGAAATTGTACATGTGTATCGATACGAAGGGGAATCAGACCCTGGCGATGAGGCAGTTGTATACGGAATTAAATCAACATCAGGCAAAAAAGGCGTTTATGTATCAGGCTTCTCAGCCGACTCAGATCAGGAAACCGCAAAGTTTTTATTTGATTTAAGCATTAAAGGAAGGTAAATAATAAGTCGCTGAGTCTAAAGTAATTTTAAACTCAGCGACATAAAATATTAACCTGTTATTTTTAGACTTTCAATCTTGCCTCCTTTTAGTTCAAAGTGATATTTTAAAACAATCGGGCTTCCTTCAAATGTGCCGCTTACTTTTGTGGTAAGAATATTTGTTGTTTCAGTAACCAGAAATTCTAACGCTTCAAGTTGGGTTCTATACACTGCATTGGTTTTTTCATTCCATTTTTCTATCTCATTTCGGCCTTTATGAGTTTCATTTTCATCAAATACCAAGGCTGCTTCTGAAAAACATTCTGCATAAGTTTTACTGTCAAACTTTGCCTGTGCCTCTATTAAATCTGAAATTATATTCGGTAAGTTCATTTTTCTTTTTTTAGGGTTATCAAATCGTCGGGATCGTTCCGCCATCAATTACAAATTCAGTTCCTGTTAGATAATTCGCTCTTGGCGAAACCAGAAAACCTATCAATTCAGCTACTTCTTCAGGTTGTGCAGGACGGCCAAAAGGAATTCCGCCCAATGCATTCATCACACTTTCAGTCGCTTCTTCAATCGTACTATTCGAACTTTGGGCAATTCTTTCCATCATTCTGTTTGCCGCTGTTGTCATAATCCAGCCCGGGGAAACCGTAAGTACGCGAACACCTTTGGGCGAAACCTCGTTCGATAAACTTTTACTGTAATTAATCAGTCCTGCTTTTGCGGCCGCATAAGGCAAAGTCGAATCATACAAAGGCAATTTTCCCTGAATCGAAGCAATATGAATAATTACGCCAGACTTTTGCTGAATCATTCCGGGCAAGAAACCTCTGTCTAATCGTACCGGAGCAAATAAATTCGCCTGAAAAGTATGCTCCCAGTCTTCATCCATCAAAGCCTCAAAACCGCCCCCGGGAGTTTCTGAACTGCCCAGATTATTAATCAAAATATCCAGTTGGCCAAAGTTTAATTTTATTTCTTCGATTACTTTTGCCGTTCCATTTGAAGTGCTTAAATCTGCCGAAATAAAATGCAACTCTTTATTCTCCGTCTCTGGTTTGTTTCTTGCCGTAATAATAACCCTTGCTCCTGCATTTAATAATCGTTCTGCAATTGCTTTTCCGGTTCCTTTTGTACCTCCGGTTACCAAAGCAATTTTGCCTGATAACTCATTATTAAAATTAAATTGTGCTTCCATTTGTTTTGATTTTATAAAGGCAAATTTCGGTAGTGCGACCGGTTCCCACAATTACGGAAAACCGAATTGCATAGGGATAAATTTTTCCCCTATTGTGCAGTTTAGAACATTGGGTTAAATTTGTATTTATGTATGAAAGAAAAATCCCTTTGAACTTAAATTGTGGCCTGGACCTCATTGGTGAAGTGCTTTATGGCAAATGGAAAATCCGTTTGTTATGGTTCATCAACGAAGGTTTTCAGCGGCCAAGCGAACTGCAACGAAAAATTCCCGATGCCTCCAGAAGGGTTTTAAATATCCAGTTAAAAGAACTCGAACAGCACGAATTAGTTTCAAAAATTATCTACGCACAAATGCCCCCCAAAGTCGAATACAGCCTAACTGATTTTGGAAAAACACTCATCCCTATAATTTCCGCTTTAGGAAAATGGGGCGATGAAAACGAAGACCGTTTAAGAAAGTCTATTCTAAAACAACCTTTAAGTGATAGTGATGAGTAACATTTTTTAGGAACTAATCCCGCACCCGAACCTAAAAGTGCGAACTGGCGAAGCAATCCGTTCCAATCTTTTGTATCCCCCGCGACGGACACAAAAGGTATCCCAACTCTATAGAGCTAGGGGTTTAGTATTTACAAGAAGATTTATCCTTTAGTTAATATTTACAACAAAGGTTTTACAAACTCATCTACAAAATTTAACTACAATCCTGTCATCCTGAACGAAGCACACAATAGAAGCTCGACAAGGATTGGCAAGATTCTATGCCGAATTTATACTCCGATTGCTTCATTCCTCGCAAAGACACAAACAAAAAAATCACTAAAAATCCGCATTTTCGCGATAGCTAATCCATGTAATCCGCGTGCTATTTTTGCACCTTTGCGCACATCGTTTAGTTTTATTGAAATTATCATCAAGAATGATAAAATAAAAAATTTCAAAATTCGCGTTTTCGCAATAGCGAATCCTTGTCATCCGTGTGCTACTTCAACAATAAACATAAAAAAAGTCCATCATAAGACGGACTTTCAATAACAGCACAAAACTAAATTATGCAGTTGGTATTTTTAGTTTCCAACCCGGTTGAATCAGATCAGGATTTTTAATAATATCTTTATTGGCTTCAAAAATTGCTTCCCATGAAACGCCATGAGCTTTTCCTATTTTAGACAATGAATCTCCACCTTTTACAGTATATTCTGTTGTAGTTCCTTCAGCCACTTCAATATTCATCACAACATCGGCTGATCTAAAATCTGGATCTATTTTTCCGTAAGCACTCCACAGTTTTTCTTTATCCTCTGCTGATTTGGCTGTACCATCAACATACAATACATTCTCCTGCTCTCTTACCTGCAAATTTGCTATTCCTAGATTCGTAGCCAAATCTGTTAACTCTTTATATTTATCTTTTACACTCATGACTTACCTTATTTAATAGTTAACTTATTTTCTACCTTTTTAGGTTTTAGTTCCTGCACACTTTTGATCAAATTTGCTAATTGATCTCTTTTGATATCTCCTGTAAGAGTTACAACACCATCCTTAACAGTAGCAGTTACACCGCTATAAGTTTTCACCACTTCATTTACCGAAGTATTCAAAACACCATCAGCATTAATTTCTACCGGCGCAGTTGTTGTAACAGGCTCAGGAGCTGGAATTTCGCAATTGTTTACTACAGTTTTAACCCCTTTTACTCCTTTCACAATATTCTCAGCATTTTGTTTTACTGTTTCATCGTTACAAGTACCTGAAATAGTAGCCACACCTTTTACTACAGAAACTTCAACACCCGGAAGAGCGCTAATTTGTGCATTAATGTCTTTTTGAATATCTGCATCCTTTGGACCACAGGCCACTAAAGAAACAGCAAGACCCATTCCTAATAAAATAGATTTAATTTTCATAATAGATATCTTTTTTAGTTAATTAAACATCTAAAGTTAACGAATAAATCAGTTATATATTACAAAATAATCTTACAATTTTTATATTATTACCATTTCTTAATATTGGGGAATAAAAAAAGTCCTGAATTTTATGATTTAGAACTTTTATTATTTGACCTTATTTTTACAAACATAATTTACCACTTCATAAAAATATTATTGTGCGACGATCATCCACTGTTTTGCTAAAATCTCGGTATAATGAACAATCGTACTGACTTTTTTTATTTTATAAAAAGTATATTCGGGCTGATTTTTAAGGATTGAGACATATTCGAAATCATGATCAGGTGCAAAAAGTAAAACTTCACTAGTATTTAAATCTAAAAAAGTTTCGTTTCCATTCGCTTCTTCTGCAATTCTTAACAAATTCGCCGTATCAATAGGAATCTTGTTTTCTTCTTTACATAAATCCAGGTAAAATTCATTCCATAATCCAATATCCTTTCTAAATTCAGAAGCAATAAAAAGAAAATTTTGATTGTCCGTAAAACGTTGTTCATCATCCAGAATTTCAGAATATGATTCCTGAATACCTCCTATATTTTTAATTAAAATCTCCAAATCATTCGGAATATCGAATTGTATTTCTTCTTCGATTTTACAAAGCCATCCTGAGGTTTCTCCATCAGTATTTTTCCATGTAAATAAATAAAATTTTGAAATTTCTTTATCTCTCTCCAATTCAATTAAATCGGTATCTGCTCTGCTTAAAAGTTGGTATAAATTTGGAAATACCTTTGTGAAATCATAAGAAAAAGTGATTTCTATATCATGAATAGAAATACCATCACTTTCATTAAAAAACCACGGAATTTGAGAACAAAATTTCAGGAAATTATTTTTCATTCGTTTCTTTTCTTAATATTTATTTTAGTAAAATTTAATCGACTCTTCCAACACAAAGTTAGAGACAATCATCATTCATAAAGGCAATTTACACATTAAAAACTACTCATGTTGCGTCACATCATTATACTGCCAGAGCACATTTATAATTTTCCATTCTCCATTGGTTTTTACAATGTGCATATAATCTATCCAAGCATCGGCTAATAGTTTTACAGATGCTGTTCTTGCCGAAATATCCAAAAGCTTAATTTCCTTTCTTGGATTTTTCGGGAACTTATCACCTTTTGCATTATAAGTTTCTGCAAGAATCACCATATTCTCTGTAAAGTATTCTGATATATAATCTTTTTGAGCGGCCTTGCTTCTAAAAACCGATCTTTTTACCAAGCGAGGATGCAAAGCACTTTCCATCAATTTCGGATTCGGCGTATGTTGTGCCTCTATATAAGCCAAAGCAACACGTTTGATATCAAGTGTATCTTGCGCTGTTTGGGCTTGAAGTTGGACAAAACAAAATGCAATTGTAAATAGTAAGAAATGTTTTTTCATTGGTATTTTATTTAAAATCGTTTTCGCTTATTTTTTCGTTATAAAAAAGTTCTTCAATTTTTGCAATTTGAGAATCGGGATCAACTCCAAATCTCATCGTTGTAAAGTAAGTAAGTTTACCATATGTTTTAAAATCTCCGTAAACGACCGTTGATTTGTACAAAGTAGAATCCAGGTAATCTAATTCGTTGAATATATTTTTCTTGAATAATTTGTCTTTAAAATTCTCCTGATCTGCCAGCGTTTTTTCGCCATTGCTTAAATTATAACCTAATTTTCCATCGTACCACGATTTAAAAACGACCCTTTGTCCATACACTATTTCAAAACTGCCAATATTGGGTTTGATTTCTTTGACCACCCAATTTGCAGTACGTCCCTCCATTTGAGTAACCGAATTTGTGTAAAGTGTATTAATACTTTTTATAAATTCTTTCCCCCCATTGCTTCAAGTTCCTTATTGATAATGGCAACCGCTTTTTCATCTTGCTTTTGAGCATTAATAGAACTCGAAATAAAAGCGAAAAGTAGAACGAAATAAAATTTTGACAGGTTCATTTTAATTAGTTTTAAAGATTAGTTTTAGAAAAAGTAAAATAGCATCGCATTAAAAATAATACATTTTTTATTACAAAATTAAATTCTTTTTTTATCAAGGCTATTAGGTTGATTGTCGATAATGATTGCGATCCTTCGACTTCGCTCAGGAAGACAAATGTTAAGAAAAAATCCGTAAAAATCCACATTTTCGCTTTAGCGAATCCGTTTTATCAGCGTTCTATTTCATCACTATTATATTAAAAAATAAAAATTCAAATCCCTTATTGACTCACATTCAAAACAATCAAAATTCCCTTAAATATTTATGATTTTCAGATTTGTGATTTGGTAAATTTCAGCCTATATTTGCTATCGAATAAAAAGAATATGGAACAATTTGTAGTATCGGCTCGTAAGTATCGCCCACAGACCTTTAAGGATGTTGTGGGGCAAAAAGCTATTACCAACACTTTGTTGAATGCCATAGACAGCAATCACCTTGCTTCGGCCCTTTTATTTACAGGACCACGTGGAGTTGGTAAAACTACTTGCGCTCGTATTTTGGCTCGAAAAATAAATCAGCCCGGATATGATGATCCTAACGAAGATTTCGCTTTTAACGTTTTTGAGTTGGATGCGGCTTCCAACAACTCTGTTGATGATATTCGTAGCCTAATCGATCAGGTTCGTATCCCGCCACAAACCGGTCAATATAAAGTTTATATTATTGACGAGGTTCATATGTTGTCTTCGGCAGCTTTTAATGCATTCCTTAAAACATTAGAAGAGCCGCCAAAACATGCTATTTTTATTTTAGCAACAACAGAAAAACACAAGATTATTCCAACGATTTTATCTCGTTGTCAGATATTCGATTTCAAAAGAATTACGGTAAAAGATGCTAAAGAACATTTGGCTGAAGTTGCGAAAAGTCAGGGAATCAATTTTGAAGACGATGCTTTGCACATTATCGCTCAAAAAGCAGATGGAGCCATGCGTGACGCTTTATCTATTTTTGACCGTGTAGTTTCGTACTGCGGAACCAACTTAACACGTCAGGCTGTAACCGAAAACCTTAACGTTTTAGATTACGAAACTTACATTAGCATTACCGATTTACTTTTAGAAAATAAGATTCCGGATCTTTTATTAGCTTATAATGATATTCTTGCAAAAGGTTTTGACGGACATCATTTTATTGCCGGTCTTGCTTCGCATTTCAGAGATTTACTAGTAAGCAAAACTCCTGCTACAATCGCTTTACTTGAGGTGGGAGAGCAAGCACAACAAATGTATGGTGTGCAGGCTCAAAAATGTTCGCAGGATTTTTTACTAAAAGGAATTGATATTGCAAATGACTGCGATTTAAAATATAAATTGAGTCAGAACCAACGCCTTTTGGTTGAATTATGTTTAATGCAATTGGCCTCTATCAGCTTTGATGGAGAAAAAAAAAAGTTGAGCAATTCATAATTCCTCCTACTTATTACAGAAATAGTGGATATTCTATTACTGAAATTCCAACTGCAAAAACCCAAATTGCAAATACTGGAGAAGAAAACAATGCGAATCAAAATAGCAATGTCAATCAAAATGACAATGTTGCTGTAAATAATACTGTTGAAACTCCTAAAGTTGAAACTCCAAAACCTGAAGTTAGCAACGAACCTAAAATTTCTGCTTTTTCTCTATCGAGTATTCGCAAGAAAAAAGAGCTGGAAGCAGCCAGTATGTCCTACGTAAAACCTACTTCTGTAATGCCTACGGAAGAATTTACCGAGACTGAAATGTTAGTGCAATGGAATAAATACGCGCAACGTCTGGGTGACAAAGGGCATAAAATCATGCAATCGTTACTGTTAATTAACGATCCTAAACTAAACGGAACAGTTATTACTTTTGAATTACCCAACGAAGGTTCTAAATTAGATTTTGAAGGTCAGATTCATGGTCTTTTAGGACATTTAAAAGGACATTTACACAATCATGATATTACGATTGAAGTGAATGTAAATGAAACTATTGAAATCAAGAGAAGTTTAAACGACCAGGATCGCTACAATCGTTTAGTAGAAATTAACCCAAATCTTGAACTTTTAAGATCTACATTCGGATTAGATTTAACTTCTTAATTCTCAAAATCTCTTCATCACTATTTCTAGATATTTTTTTGATCTAATTATTTTGTAGTATTTTTTCTGTATTTTTAACAGATTAATAATTTTAGTAAAATCTTAAAAATTGGAAAAACAATTAGCAAACTCTGCACCGCTGGGTCTTCTAGGCTTTGGAATGACCACAATTTTACTAAACATCCACAATATGGGATTTTTCCCTGTTAGTGCTGTAATTATATCAATGGGGATTTTTACGGAGGAATTGCTCAGGTAATTGCCGGAATTATTGCTTTTAAAAGAGGGAATGTGTTTGCTGCTACGGCATTTACTTCTTATGGATTTTTCTGGATCACTTTGGTAGCTATCTGGATGCTGCCAAGTAGTGATATTACAGTTGCAGGATCTACTCATGAATCTTTTTTAGGATGGTATCTCGCTCTTTGGGGAATATTTACTGCTTTTATCTGGTATGGAACCTGGGGAGGAAGCAAAGTACAGCAATTTATTTTTCTTTCATTGACTGTTTTATTTTTTCTGCTTGCTTTCGAAAAATAGACCCAAATTGAATCAATAGCTACTTTTGCAGGAGCAATTGGTATTATTTGTTGTGCAAGTGCTTTTTATTTGGCTATGGCCGAATTACTTGAAGAAGTAAAGGGTGAAAAAGTGCTGCCTTATTGATATTATTTTTTGCCACGAATTGCACGAATCTGCAAGAATTAAATTTGAACATTTTTTAAATGAAAAATTAGTGTCAACTGGCGTAATTCGTGGCAAACTTATTTATTTATTCTTCAATCCGAAATCGTAGATTTTTTGCAGCCATTTTTCTCTTTGAAAATCAGTAGCTGTTTTTATGATTCCGATGTAAGTTACTTTTACCGGTTTTACACCGCAGAATTCTAAAGTAGATTTTTTTAATTGATTCACACTTGGTCTTCCATAAAATAATCTGTAATACCAGCCTGGCTGATCTAATGTGGTGACAATATGTGCTGTTTTTTCTGTTAGTAATTTATCCCACCAAACTGAGTTTTCGCGATATTGATATGCCATTCCGGGTAAAAACAAACGATCAATAAATCCTTTTGTAATTGCCGGTAAACCTCCCCACCAAACCGGATGAATCCAAACCAAATGGTCTGCCTTTTTGATTTTCTCCCACGAATCCAGCAAATCCGGTTCTAATTCAGTTCGTTTTTGATAACCAAATTGCAGGTTTGGATTAAAATTTAATGAAGCAATTGTTATGGTTTCGACTTCTGCACCCGAAGCGATTGCACCTTTTAGATAAGATTCGGCTATTCCAAAATTAAAGCTTGACGGATTTGGATGTCCGTTTATGATCAGTATTTTTTTCATGCTCTATTGGTTTGTTTTAAGATTAATGGTACTGTAAGTATTTAAAGCCTCATAAACTTCTTTCGACGAATGTATTTGATGACTAAAGTAAATTCCGCCCGATAAAGTGTCACTTAACATTTTTTCGATATGCAAAACTGTCGAAAAAGCCGTTAATTCAGCTTGGCCTTTAATGCTTTGCAAGCTAATTCTTTTTGTTTTATCCTTCGTTTTTATGATTACTTCAAAAATGGTTTGATCACCATTTCCGCTTGAACCAAAAAGCAGTTGTCTTTCTTTTAAAAACATGATATTAAAAATCTTAAGCGATTGAAAATATCCCATTAAACTGGTTACAAACTTAGAATTGTAGGTCATCTTAACCGAAACAGTTGGTATTTTTTCTATCTGATTTAAAATAAACAAATCCGGAACATCAAGATTATAAACCTGACGTTTGCCAATTCCAAACGAGAAATTAAATTTTTCGGAATTTAAAAAATGCTTTACATGTTGCGGTTGGTTATTTTTATAAACAACAAAGGGTTTACATACGTTTTCGGCTAAAAAATTGGCCGAACTTTTTCCTGCCAAATCTTTTACAGAATAATAGATAAAAATATTGGTTTCCTTAATTTTATGTTTGCCCGGCTCTATAAAATCAACCAGACTACCTACGATACCGCCCATCCAGCCCGAACTAAAAACAATTCGGCTATTTATTTTCTGGTTATTTGCCCTGGCTAAATCATACGCAATAGTAAGATCTGGTGTTGGTTTTGTAATATCAATATAATCTAATTTGTTTTGTATGGCAAACTGCAAAATTTCATTTTTGCTATCTTTTGTACACAATACAATCAGGTCGATTTTATTCTGTAGAATACATTCAAAGGTTTTTGGATTGGTAACATCAACAATTAAATCTTTGTTCGTTTTTCCTGACTGACGACTTCCCACAAACAGGTTAAAGTCAGGATTTCTTGCTTCAAGAATTCGTAATATAACTTTACCTACTAAGCCGGTTCCGCCAATTACTAAAATATTTTTTCTCATCATTATATATTGTTTTCAGCAAAAATAATGATGAGATATCTCTCGATAACCAGACAAATGTCCTATAAAATTGCCTTTCGAATACGGCTTAAATGTCTTGGTGTAACGCCTAAATAGGATGCTAAATATTGCAATGGAATGAGCTGAAGGTATTTTTTATGGTTTTTATAAAGTTCTTCATAACGTTGGGTTCCGGATAATTTCTGAAACGAAATCATTCGTTTTTGAAGTGTTACATATTCCATTTCAGTTAACTTACGTCCTATTTCCTGCCAATGAATACCTAAGGCATAAAGCTTTTCTAAACTTTCACGGCTTATGACTTGCAACTCTGTATCGGCTATTGCCTGAATATTTTCTTCGGCTACATTTTGCGTTATAAAACTCGAGAATGAAGCCATAAATTCATTTTCGAAAGCGAAACAATTCGTGATTTCATCGCCCTGATGATTGAAAAAATACGAACGTAAAATCCCTTTATTAATAAAAACGATTTCATTACTAACCTGATTTTCTTGCAATAAAAGTTCTCCTTTTTTGAGTTTTCTATAAGTAATTAAATCATCGAGCAGCTCTAATTCATTTTGAGGTAAGACCTGAATAGATTGAAAAACTGATTTCATTATAAATTCTGAATAGATTAATTTTTAGAAGCAAAGACTTTTTCAATCCTTTTATCAGGGATAAGCCATAACATCGCCACAGCGAAATACGCAGCACCTGAAACCCATTCGTTATAAAACGAAAAGACTATTCCTACCACATATAAAACAGCTGATGTGTACCCTTTTAAATCTTTTCCAATCGCTTTTGCCAGTACTGAATTTTCGCCTTCGTTAACAATTATAATTCGCTGTAAAATAAAATACGCAATTGCCGATAAAAACAATACGACTCCATACAAAGTCATAGAAGCTTTTGCAAAATTATGTTCTCCCATCCAGCCTGTTGCAACGGGAATTAAAGACAACCAAAATAGTAAATGCAAATTTGCCCAAAGGATTTTCCCGTTTATTTTGGTCATTCCATGAATTAAATAATGGTGATTGTTCCAATAAATTCCAACATAAATAAAACTTAAAATATAACTTAGGAATTTAGGAATAAGTCTTTTTAAATCGGCAAATTCATGTCCTTGAGGAACTTTAATTTCTAAAATCATAATAGTGATAATAATAGCTAATACGCCATCACTAAACGCTTCGAGTCTTGTTTTATTCATTTATTTATATGTTTTTGAGTTATGTTTACAGCCTGAAATATGCTGAAAAAAGTTGCCACGAATTCCACAAATTTACACTAATTTTTTATTCATATTGAAAAATATAATTCGTGTAAATTTGTGGAATTCGTGGCAAAAATATTTTTTTACCTAAAGATCTAATACTAAATCTTACCGTAATACATTGCTTTTACTATTCCGTCTGAAAGTCCTATTTTTGGAACGTAAATTTGGCGTGCTCCACTCCATTTCATAGCATTCAGGTAAATTCTGGTGGCATGAATAATTACGTCGGCACGATCTGAATTCAATCCTAATTCTGCGATTCTTTGTTCGTAAGTCAATGAATTTAAAAATGCATATTGCGAATTGATGTAAATATATGAAAGCGGTTTTTCCTGTTGTTTTCCAGACATTTTAAACAGCTTATTGATGTTTCCTCCAGAACCAATTAAAGTCACCTCATCATAATCTGCCGTATTAGTTTTGATCCATTTTTCGATTTCATCCCAAACCACATCGTGCACCATATTATTCAGTAAACGAACGGTTCCAGCTTTAAAAGATCTTGAATTGATTAATTTACCGTCAGAAAACAAAGTAAATTCGGTGCTTCCACCACCCACATCTACAAAAAGATACGTTTCATCATTTTTTAATAAATGAAGCAAATCAGTTGATGCAATAATGGCAGCTTCTTTTTTACCATCAATAATTTCAATTTTTATGTCGGCTTTCTTTTTAATTAAAGCAACAACTTCTTTGGCATTATACGCTTCCCGCATTGCCGAAGTCGCAAATGCCATGTAACGCTCTACTTTATGTACTTTCATCAAAAGATGGAATGCTTTCATGGCATCCACCATTCGATCTATATTTTCTTCTGAAATCTCTCCTACGGTAAAGGCATCTTGCCCCAAACGAATTGGCACACGAACAAGCGAACTTTTATTAAATTGTGGTTCTTTGCCATCTTGTTCTACAACATTCGATATTAGAAGCCTCATGGCATTTGAACCAATATCTATTGCTGCATATTTTTTTATATTAATCATGCTCACTTATGATTTGAAATTATTCTTTTATTATTAATTTATTTTTTGAGGAACTTGCTCTAATACTGAAACTTTGTTCTGGTAGTATTTATAGGTTTCAAGTTGCGCTCTAAAAGGGGCATGATGATTTCGAGGCTTGTATTTATTATCTAGTTTATAGGAATGATATCTCACTTTAACATTCCCTTTCCATGCAATATTAAAATTATCTATTAATTCTTTCTTTATTTCAAGATCATAAATCGGACAGGTCACTTCGACTCTTCCGTCAAGATTACGGGTCATAAAATCTGCTGATGAAATATAAACTTCGGTCAGACCAGCGTTTCCAAAAATGTAAACTCTTGAATGTTCCAGGTAATTATCGACAATACTTATGGCTTCGATGTTTTCGCTCATTCCCGGAATTCCTGGAATTAGGGAGCAAATACCTCTTACCTGAAGCTGGATTTTTACTCCGGCATTACTGGCTTCGTATAATTTATCGATCATTTTAAAATCAGATAAACTATTCATTTTTAATTTAATATGTGTTTTTCTACCGGCCAAAGCATGAAGAATTTCACGATCTATCAGCTTAATAAACTTCGTTCTTGTATAATGTGGTGATACAATTAAATGCTTGTATCTGTGTACTCTATAATTGATATCGAAAAATTCGAATATTTTCGAAATGTCTTTCAAAATTCCCTGATGACAGGTAAAAAGCGTAACATCGGTATAGATTTTAGCCGTTGACTCGTTGAAATTTCCTGTAGATATAAATCCGTAACGACGTATTTTATCATCTTCAACTCTTTCGATAACACAAATTTTACTGTGTACTTTTAGACCTTTTATTCCAAAGATTAAATTAATCCCTTCGGTTTGCATTTGTTCTGCATACGAGATATTGGTTGCTTCATCAAAACGCGCCTGAAGTTCTATTTGTACAGTTACTTTTTTACCATTCTTTGCTGCATTGATCAATGAACTAATAATTTGCGAATTCTTAGCCAAACGATACAACGTAATTTTTATACTGGTAACTTTTGGGTCTAAAGCTGCTTCACGCAAAAACTTGGTTAAATACGAAAATGACTGATATGGAGCATGTAACAAATAATCTTTTTTACTTATTTTTTCCAGCATACTTCCTCCCAGACTTAATCCCGGAATTGGTAATGGTTCGTTGGGTTTATAAAGTAAATCGTATCTTCCCAGGTTAGGAAAACTCATATAATCTCTACGATTGTGATATCTTCCGCCAGGAATAATACTATCTGTTTCTACAATTTTCATTTTATCTAAAAAGAAACGCAGCGTATCTTCTTCGATTAAATTATCATAAATAAAACGAACTGGTTCTCCTATTCTTCTGTCTTTTACAGATGTTGCAATTTTTTCGAGCATACTTTTACTCAAATCACTATCGATATCCAACTGGGCATCACGTGTAATTTTGATCATATGCGCCGAAACACTTTTATAATCGAAAATATTAAAGATGTTTTTCAGGTTATAACGAATAACATCATCGATAAGGATAACATAATGTTTATCATCGTGAGATGGCAATACAACAAATCTGTTGATAGTTTTCGGGATTTCGATAACTGCGTAACGAACCTCATCGTTTGTATTCATTTCTAAACGAACAGCCAGATACCCCAACGTATCTTTAAGAATTGGGAATTCTGCTAGATCATTTAAAATAATGGTCACTAATTCCGGACTCAGTCTTTGGTCAAAAAAATCTTTTAAAAAGCATGCCTGATCGGGTGTTATTTCATCTTCATTTATAATTAAAATGTTTTCTGCTTCCAGTTCTGTTTCAATATTACCTAAAATGCGTAAACTTTCAGATTGTTGCTGAATTACAATTTCGGTAATATCTTTAATTAACTGATGGGCAGAAACTCCACCTAAGTATTTTTCTCCAGAAATTCCGGAAAGGCTTAATCTACGAATGGCGGCATAACGAACCCTGAAAAATTCATCTAAATTGTTCGAAAAAATTCCAACAAAACGCAGCCTGTCTAAAAGCGGAACCGTATTGTCTGCGGCTTCCTGAAGCACTCTCGCATTAAACGCTAACCAACTTTTTTCTCTATCGATATATTTCTGTTCGTACACTTTATTATTATTTTAAATCTTTGGGGAAAATTGTTTTATGAGTTTTACCTTTATTAATTGAGTTCCAACTTTCTGCATCAAACTGCAAGGATACAAAGCCCGAAGTAGGTACATTTTCGATAAAAACATCCCCAAATTTATTAACAAAATTTGTAATAGCCTCGTTATGTCCAAAAAGAATAACGCTTTCGAAACTATTATCACATGATTTGATAACCTTTTCGAGCTGTGTTTCATCAAAAGTATAAAGATCGTCTTTATAAACGATACTTTCAATAGGATACGAAATATTTTGAGCAAAAATCAGTGCAGTTTCTGAAGCCCGCGCCGCAGTACTACTCCATATTATATAGGTTTTAGGAAGAAAATTTGAAATATTTGCCGAAACTTCATGAGCATCCAGGATTCCTTTTTTCATTAAAGGTCTGTCGAAATCTTTTAAAGGAGCTTCCCAGCTTGAT
This sequence comes from Flavobacterium sp. SLB02, assembly GCF_009664855.1. Lineage (GTDB taxonomy): Bacteria > Bacteroidota > Bacteroidia > Flavobacteriales > Flavobacteriaceae > Flavobacterium. Next base: position 765,561 of record NZ_CP045928.1, on the reverse strand, counting down.
TTTGCATGGCGTATTAAAATTAAATTTTTCATAAGCGGAAGGTTTAGAAACCTCTTAGGAGGTTAATAATTTTATTGAACTTCTAATTTACAAAAGAAAAATTAAACCTCTTACTTTTTTTATTTCTGTTAACATTAAATTCAAATTTTAACAAGAATTAAAGTTTCTTACAAGATGGGAGAACATAACAATTCGATTACATCAATTTTACAAAAAAGTGCTCTTCATCTATTAAACCAAACAGTTGGTCGATTAAATCATATTTACAAAAAATTAACTAAATACCTGATTATTAATCATTTATAAGTTTTCAAAATTTACGTTTTTAATCAAAAAACCAAAAAAAGACTACTTTTTTATTTGTTAGAAATGACAAAAAAAATGCTTTTTAGACCAATATTTAACAAAAAAAATACACTTCAACGAGTTTTTAGGTTAGTTACGGACAAAAAAAATCAAAATTAATACCTCTCTATAACTTTGATTCTGTTAAAAATTGATAAATACCAAAAACAAAAAACCTAAGCATATGATAACTAAAACTACTCTTGAAAAAGCAGCGAAATTTGTTAACAATTGTAAGTTTATTTTTTCTTTCAAAAAAAACATCTTTCAGAAAAACATCTTTAATTTACTGGTCTGTTTAATTACAACTCTTTCGTTTGCCCAATCTGGTTCATGCAATTCAGAAATAACTATTGAAGGAGATAAGGAGCAAAAGTATAATGGTTTTGAAACTTCATTTTTACTTCAAATCAAAAATACCGGAACTACTACAGACACTTATCAATTATCTGCAGACAACTTTTCTGGCTTTGCCGAAAACCCGGACGGAAGTTCTTCGCAAAATAATGTTTTACTGCGCAATAAACTGCAGAATAAAAACAATTCGGCATTTAGTAAAACAATTACACTTGCTGCGGGAGAGTCTGTAGAATTTTATGTGAAACTAAACTTAATTGACACTAACATGCTCGACCAGTGGAACGGCACTAAGGTTGTTGCAACTTCGGGCTCTTGCCCGGAAAGTAAAAGTCAGGTGATTCTCTATACCTACATTCCTCCGAAAAAAACAAAGGGAGTTGGTTTTAATAAATCTTTCTTGGATTTAAAAAACGCAATGAATACCAGAGCCGCTTATGTTTTCTTACTACAAAATGTAGTTGCAGTTCGTTTTTTCTCTTAGCATAACCATCATATCAATATTAAATTTTTAATATGGAAAACTTTACTTTTAAAATCAGAATAAAAATCCTTCTAAGTTTTATATTAAGTTCTTTGTTCATGAATGTTTATGGCGGAGAAGGTACAAAACAAACCACTCCGGATGTTAATCATCGTGCTTCTCTTTGCATCAACAACAATGAGTATGGTAATTTTGCCAGATACGGTTCTACTAATGAACAACGTTTATACATTAGGATTCAAAACCCAAATAGTGAAAAAGTATATCTGGGCTTTAGTAAAGCCAGAAGATCTGCTCCGGATAATAGCAATTCAGAGGTTGATTCTAAATTTAGAATTTTAGATCCTAACGGAAATGTTGTATTTGGAAGTTATAATTTAACCACTTCTTCATCTAATATAACCGGTACGGAAGCACAAAAACTTTCACGAGCTCAAAATGGACCAAATGGAATTAATGGTATTACTACAACTGGTTATGTTCCTATTGTATTTGATCCAACGGGTATGCCTGCTGGTGATTATTATATTGAATTTGAAACCAACAACTCTAGTTATACAGAACTTTATTATAATTATTATGACATTACAGTTGCTAATAATTCTAGTAAAAATTCTATTTCAGGACGTCTTTATTCTAAACGTTGGGCCCTTGCAATGGATGATGTTGCCACTGACTTTAATGGCGCTTTCTTTGTTTTTGCTCCAGATAATGGTTCTACAACGGGAGCTAGTACACAAACTGGTTTCGTAAATAAAATTAATTTTAACGGTGCGGGTTTTAGACCTTGGTACTTTAATGTTGCGTTTAATAATACAGGAGCAGGAAGCAGCGGAAATACGGCTAATGACCAAAAAAGTGTCTGGAATGCAGCAAATGCAACTAAGATGAGTCCGAAATATGAGGTCTTTCTTTCTGATCCGGATATTAATGTTTGGAAAAACGGAACTTATAACGGAAACATACAAATAAACGGAATTACCAATTGTGGTATCGGCGAAAGCAATATTAATATTAGCGTTTTTAAAAGCGGAACAATTGATATACTTCTTGATTTTAATAATGGTGACGGAATTTATACTCCAGGTACAAAAGATGTGCTAACTACTAAAAGTGTAACAGGTTCCGGAGCTCCACCCTTTGCTGTTAGTGTTCCCTGGAATGGAAAAGACGGACTGGGAAATACTATAGCCCAAGGAACTTCGATACCTATAGTGGTTTCGTTTGGACAGGCTGCTTTTCATTTTCCGATGTATGATATAGAAGAAAACCAATATGGATTTTCATGTACAACTGTAAGACCAGCTGCTCCATCAGGATATGTTCTAAAACTTTACTGGGATGATAGCAACATTACTTATACTGGAGGTGTTTTTAGCAGTAAAATAAACCTTACCGGCTGCACTCCAAACAACACTCCTCCCGGTAATTGTCATACCTGGAATAATTTTAATAGTAATAACAATAATAGTCCTCAGTACGGAAATTTAAATACTATAAATACATGGTGGTATGCAAATAGGGATTTTGTAACCTCTAATATTACTTTACCTCCATTTTACACCGTTGCACTAGGACCAAAAACCAATGTAACCTGTTTTGGTGGAAACGATGGTAAGATTCAAATAAATGTTACCAACGGAACTGCGCCGTTTACTTATTATATTAATGGAGGAACAGCTCCAAATACTTTACAGAGTTTAACGGCCGGAACCTATAACATAAAAGTAGTGGATGCCAATGGTTGTTCTGCCAACATTACCGGAGTAGTTATTACGCAACCTACCGCAGCTTTAGCCCTTGCTGCTTCTTCTAAAACGGATGTTATATGTTTTGGAAAAAGTACCGGAAGTGTAACTGCTGGCGCGGTAACCAATTTCATTGGAACAGTTACCTATAATTGGGTAAATGCCGCTAATGCTTCGGTAGGAACTACGGCTTCTGTGTCTGGTCTTC
>NZ_CP045928.1:0-760025 GCF_009664855.1 Flavobacterium sp. SLB02 | reverse complement strand
AAAAAGGCTGTACAGATACAGAGCAAATAATTATTACTGAACCTGAACTTGCACTTACAGCAGCTATAAAAACTGATACTAATGTAAACTGTAAAGGTGACGCAACGGGATCTGCAACAGCTTCGGCAACTGGTGGAACAGGAACTTATTCTTACTCTTGGAACACAAATCCAATTCAAACTTCGGCTACAGCCAATAATTTAATTGTGGGAACTTATATTGTAACTGTAACGGATGAAAAAGGCTGTACAGATACAGAGCAAATAATTATTACTGAACCTGAACTTTCTTTAACGGCTTCAAAATCTCAAGTAAACTCAAGTTGTGGTGGAGTTTCTAGTGGATCTGCAACTGTGGTAGCTTCTGGCGGAACTGGTCCTTATACTTATTCATGGAACACTACTCCGAAGCAAACTTTGGCTACAGCCACAAATCTTCCATCAGGAAATTACAGTGCATTAATCACTGATGCTAAAGGATGTACCTATACTGCAACATTTGAAATCCTTGATGGAGATTCAGTTAAACCAATAATTGATCCGCTACCGGAAACTTCAACAATAAATTGTCCTGCCGAGCCTGTGTTTGCACAAGCTACTGCAACAGATAATAATCGTACAATTGCCTCATTAACTTTTGAAGATACAACTACTCCTGGCAATTGCAGCGGTTCTTATACCAAAACAAGAACCTGGACTGCTACTGATGCTTGTGGAAATATCTCACTACCGGTTAGTCAAACAATTATTGTACAAGACATTAATGCTCCAACTTGGGAAACTGAAACAGCTTCATTAAATAAAACTATCCAATGTAGCGATGCTTCCGCTTTAACTTCCGCGCAAGCGTTATTTCCAATCGCTTCAGATTTATGTGATAGTGATGTTTCGAATATTGTAAAAGTAAGTGGTGCGTTTGTAGCTTCGGCAGATTGTTCGAATGCGGGAACCTATACCAATACATGGACTGTAAAAGACGATTGTGGAAATACTTCTGATACTTTCACGCAAGTGATCACTATTGAGGATACAACAAAACCAACATTTATTGGAGAACTTCCAACAGATATTACGGTTTCTTGCGATGCTGTTCCTGAACCTGCAAATCTTGAAGCTTCTGATAATTGCAATGGTAATTTACCAATAGTTTTTAGTGAAACTAAGAGTGATATTCAAAATGGTTGTTCTACAAATTATACTTTAACCCGTACATGGACTACCAGCGATTGTGGTTTAAATACGGCTAGTTATACTCAAATAATAACAGTTAGAGATACTACTCCGCCTACTGGAAAGGCTCCTGTTAATGTTGCAAACCTGCAAACGATTACTGATATTCCTCTTGGAAATCCGGGTGATATAAAAGATGCCACTGACAATTGCAGTACTACTGTAGATATCACCGTAAATGATGCTAATAATGGAGGAAGTGGTTGCGACGGAAATGCTTATATCCTGACAAGAACGTATACTTTGACGGATTGTGCAGGTAATAAAACCGAATTGAAACAAACTTTTACTGTCGAAAATAAAGTTTCGGTAACTGGACTTGCTTCGAATGTAACTTGTTTTGGCGGAAAAGATGGTTTGATCTTAGTTACTAATAGCCCAGGATCGACTGTTGTTATTAGAAACGAAAATAATGAGGTTGTTAGTAATACTAATTTACCGGCAGGAGCCTACACACTTACAGCAACATCATCTGTAAATAGCGGTAGCGAAACTTGTTCTGCAACTGCAACAGTTGTAATTACTCAGCCAACTTATAGAGTTAAAATATCCGGACAAATAATAAACAAAGACACTAATACACCAATTGCAAATGTGCCTGTTACTTTGGTTCCGCAAGGTACTACGACTGGTCCTGTTTTATTGCGCATAACAGGTGCCGATGGTCTTTATAATTTCTCAGGTATGGTTGCCGGAAGTTATGTAGTTCAGGTTCAGGATGCCAACTTGAATAGCGTACATCAATTGTATCCTATAGATTCAAGTTTGTTTTTTACTACTCTTGAAGATTGTAAAATTCAGGAACATAATTTTGAATACGGAAAATCGACACTACCGGTTTTAGGAGATTATGTTTGGTATGATACTAATGGTAACGGAGTTCAGGATGAATGGTATGATGCTAATAATGATGGCATTGTAACTAAAAATATTCCTGACACAAACGGGGCGATTGATTATAGCCAATGGGAATGGATCGATCTTAATGGTGACGGAAATTATGCAGGACCATCAAATGTGGGTGAATTGAATGCAGGAGGTTTTGGAAATGCCTTGAGTGCTAATGTTATTATTGATGGCCCTAACGGATATCATCAGGAAGTAATTGTAGGTCGTGAAGGATTTTGGAGAGACCGACCTGCTAGTACAAATCCTTACGGGGATTATACTATAAAACTGGTAAAAGATGCTAATCTTGATGCTGTTGCCGCTGCTTTAGGCGCGACAGGTTTGGTAAAAGTTCTTCCATCCATTACAAATAAAAAAGCACCAAATAAGACTAGTAAATCGCAATTGCATACGGTTTGTAGTACAACTAGCGGCGCCAGCGGTTATATTGCAACTGTAACCCCTGAAGATCTCGTTCATTTAGATGCTGACTTTGGAGTAAATTGTAAAGTTTTATCTGATATCGTTGCCAATGATGATACGGCGGGACCAATTACGGGAGTGAATCATATTACGACAAATGTTTTAAATGTGTTACCTAATGACACTCTTGAAGGTATAGTAGTAACAGCAGCTGATGTTATTATTACAACAGTAACTCCAAATGAGTTTTTACAATTAAATGCGAATGGATCTGTAGATGTTTTAGCAAATGCACCGAGTGGTACTTTGACATTGGTCTATCAAATTTGTGAGGCTGATCATACTACAAACTGTGATACTGCAACTGTAACTATTACTATTGTCGACCCTGCCCCTCCTACTCCAGTAATTGCTACAGATGATGTTTACAGCAATATAGGCTGTAATACATTTGGGTTGGTTGGAAATGTTTTAGTCAATGACTTTAAAGGTATTACAAGAGCATCATTAGAATTAGTAAACTTTACATTATTAGCTCAAAATAATAATGCGAAAACAGATCCAAATATCACTTTTGATGCTCTAGGAAATGTAACGGTATCGAGTTTAACTCCGGCGGGAACTTATACTTATAGCTATCAAATTTGTGATAAACTAATTGCTGATAACTGCGATACGGCTACAGTTACAATAACTGTTGTACCAAATGGTATTGTAAATATCTCAAGCCAGGCTTGTAACGATGATTCGACTCTTATTGATTTACTTGCTTTATTGCCGGAAAACACGCCTTCGACAGGAGTTTGGATTGATCCTAACAATAGCAATACAATACAAGGAAATACTTTTAATGCCCTTGGCTTAGCTCTTGGCAATTACACATTTGAATATAAAATAACAGATCAAAATTGCCCTAGAAGCATTTTACTGACTATGGAAATTAATGATGATTGTAAAGTATTAGCCTGCGGAAATGTTGTGGTACACAATGCCTTCTCCCCTAATGGTGACGGAATAAATGATGTTTTCAGAATTGATAGTATTGATGATACAACTTGTTATCCGGAAAATAATGTAGAGATCTACAATCGTTGGGGAATATTAGTTTTTGAAACTGATAATTATAACAATACATCAAATGCATTTGATGGAATATCAAGAGGAAGAACCACCGTTAAGCAATCTGAAGGATTACCAACCGGAACTTATTTCTACATTATTAATTACAAATCGTTAGATGGAAATAATGTACTTCAAAATAATAAGAAAGATGGGTATTTATATTTATCTAAATAAAATCGATAGTAATAATAATATAATAATATCTACTATGAGAGCAAAATTATATTTCTTCGTCATAATGTTTGCGGGAGTTGCCAGTTATGCACAGCAAGATGCCCAATATACGCAATACATGTATAATACGATCGCGATAAATCCGGCTTACGCAGGATCAAGAGGCGCTTTGAGTATTTTCGGATTGTACCGCACCCAATGGGTTGGGCTCGACGGTGCCCCTGAAACCAGCAGTTTTTCTGTCAACACCCCCATCAATAACAGCAATCTGGGAGTGGGTGTGTCGCTTGTCAATGATAAGATAGGACCAACCAACGAGAATAATTTATCGGTTGATCTTTCCTATACTATTCAGACCTCTCCGGATTTCAAATTGTCTTTCGGGATCAAGGGAACGGCCAATTTGTTCAATCTAGACATCAACAAGCTAAATCCAGAGAGTCAGGGCGATCCGCAGTTTCAGGATCTCGATAATAAGTTTTCTCCCAATGTGGGAGCCGGTGTTTACTGGCATTCTGATAAGGCTTACATTGGTTTGTCAGTGCCTAACTTTATAGAAACCAACCGATATGATGATAATGACATTGCCATTTTCAAAGACAAGATCAATTATTATTTAATGGCAGGTTATGTATTTGATCTCGATAAGCTTGAATACATCAAATTCAAACCCGCAGTTTTGGGTAAGATGGTCGAAGGAGCACCACTTCAGGTAGATGTATCGGCCAACTTTATGTTCATGGAAAAATTTGTGGTGGGGGTAGCCTACAGATGGAGTGCCTCGCTAAGTGCGATGGTAGGCTTCCAGATCACTGACGGACTTTATTTAGGATATGGTTATGATCGTGAGACCACCAACCTGAACAATTATAATTCAGGATCCCATGAGATCTTCCTGCGTTATGAGTTCTTTAAAAACAACGGTAAAATGACAACCCCTCGTTTCTTCTAAAAAAAATGATTATGAAAAATTATATACTTCTATGCTTAATAATAATCTGTTTTTCATTTGACAGTTATGCACAGGATTCTAAGGTAGCTGCCGGAGATAAAAAATACGACAATTATGCCTATATCGACGCTATTAAAACCTATGAGCGCATAGCCGAAAAAGGATACAAATCCGAGGATATGTTCAAGAAACTGGGTAATTCCTATTACTTCAATTCTGATTTTGATGGCGCTGTCAAATGGTATGGTGAGCTTTTTGCCATAAATACAAGTCCTGAACCGGAGTATTATTACAGGTATGCACAATCGCTAAAATCAACCGGACAAATTGATAAGGCCAATAAACTTCTTTCTGAATTCAATGCTAAATTCAAAAATGACAACAGGGGGAAATTGTACAAGGAAGATGTCAATTATCTCGATCAGATCAAAGCCAATTCAGGACGTTATACAATCCAAGATGCAGGCATCAACTCTAAGTATTCAGATTACGGATCCTTTGTTTACGACAATAAAATCTATTTTGCATCGTCCAGGGATACCGGGAACTTTTCTCAAAGAAAACACAAATGGACTAATGAATATTTTACCAATCTGTATTTTGCCGATGTAGATCCGGCAACGGGAAGCAGTGCCAAAGTGAATAAATTCAAAACCTCCATCAATACCAAATTCCATGAATCTTCTCCGGTTTTCACCAAAGATGGCAAAACGGTTTATTTTACCCGTAACAATTATGTAAACGGCAAAAAAGGAAAAGATGACAACAAAATTACGCTAATCAAAATATACAAAGCCACACTGGATAATAACGGCAAATGGGCAAATATTACCGAGCTTCCTTTTAACAGCGACAATTATAGTGTGGGACATCCCGCTCTGAGCCCGGATGAGAAAACCTTGTATTTTGCCTGTGATATGCCAGGAACGATCGGACAGTCTGATATCTATAAAGTAAGTGTTAATGGTGAGAGTTATGGTCCACCACAAAACCTTGGCAATACCATTAACACCGAAGGCAAGGAAACCTTTCCGTACATCACAAACGAAAACGAAATCTACTTTGCCTCAGACGGACATCCCGGACTAGGCGGACTCGATGTATTTGTGGGTAAAATAGAAGATAACGCAACTATCAGCAATATTCAGAATGTAGGCGGGGATATCAATTCTCCTAAAGATGATTTTGCCTATATCATAGATCCGGTTTCACGACGTGGCTATTTTAGTTCAAACAAAGATGGAGGTCAGGGATCTGATGATATTTATAAATTTCTGGAAACCCGAAAACTACAATGTGTTCAGACACTCGAAGGTATCATTACAGATGAGCAAACAGGCGCTGTTTTATCCGGAACAAAAGTGACTTTGTATGAAGGAACAACAATAAAAAGCACCACAATTTCTGACGCAAACGGATATTATAATTTTGCGGTGGAATGCGGGAAAACCTATAACGTTAGGGCCGAAAAAGAAGAATATACCACAAGGGAAGTCAGTGTAACAATCGGAAAATTAACTGGAAAAACAAGTCTTCCAATTGCTTTGGAAAAATCAACCTGCAAAGTCACCATCGGTGATGATCTTGGAAAATGTTTTGGTATTAAAATGATTTATTTTGATCTGGATAAATCCAACATCAGAACAGAAGCAGCTCTGGATCTAGAGAAAATCCTCGATGTACTGAACAACAACCCAAAGATGAGACTCGATATCCGTTCGCATACCGATAGTCGTGCAACATTTAAGTATAATGAAGCTTTATCGAACCGAAGAGCAAAATCAACCATTGACTGGCTGGTTAAAAACGGCGTAGCCAAAAACCGATTAACCGGAAAAGGATATGGGGAAACCCAACTGGTAAATGGATGTTCTGATGGGGTGAATTGTTCTGAAGAAGAACACCAAATGAACAGAAGAAGTGAATTTATTATTATAGGACTTTAAAAATTAAATTCCAATATTTTAAAAAATCCAAATTCCAATACGTCTATTCGTATTGAAATTTGGATTTTTTTATGCAGGATTTTACCAGTTGTTGATCTTTAAAAAAGCCGTCGCAAATCAAAGATTCGCAACGACTACTAAAAACCAACCAGTCCAATAATATTTAAATTTTAGCGAAAATATTCGTATAGTATTTTTTTCCTGTTTTTGCATCAGTTGTTACTGATAGACCAAAATGAGTAAAATCTCCTACGATATTTTCTTTATGTCCTGGGCTATCAAGCCACGCTCTTACTGCCGCTTCAGAAGTTTTGTAATTGTAGGCAACATTCTCACCTACTTTTTTAGCTCCTAAAACGCTAATAATATTGTTCGAACGTGAAGTGAAATCATTATGATCCACAACATTGTTAGCAATCATATAATTATTATGCTCTTCACATTTAAACGAAATATGATTTATTTTTTCTAATGCATTTAAACCAATACTTACCCTGTAATCATTGATAAGTTTCATGGTTTCGATCTCTGAATCATTATAAGTGTAGTTTGTAACCAGAGTTTCGGTTGTAGTACTATTATCTGTTCCCTCGGCACTATCTGCAGAGCATGAGTTCATTGTAATAGAAATTACAACGAACATCATGGCACACATCATCTTTTTCATAATCAATAGCAGTTAAAATTAAAGTAAATGTTGGGGCAAATTCCTTAAATTATATTTTTAAAAATAAATTGTCTCGTTTTTCTTATTCCAAACGTATTCAATTTATCGGTAAACTGCAAAATTAATCGATGAACTACATGGTTATTTATTTATTAAACGTAAAAATCTTACAAACTAAGAAGATAATCTTTCAATCTTCCAGGAATAATCAGATTGGCTTTGGTAACGTATTCTATCATGCAATCTGTTAGGTCTTCCCTGCCAAAATTCAACCTCTAAAGGCGTTACTAAATATCCTCCCCAATTATCAGGTCTCGGAATTGATTTTCCTTCAAATTGTGCTTCCAGTTTTTTTAGATTTTCTTCTAAAAAAGTTCTTGAGGGAATCACTTCACTTTGGTGTGAAACTATAGCGCCGAGCTTACTTCCGTCAGGACGGGAATCAAAATAACCATCCGATATATTCTCAGACGTTTTTTGTGCAATTCCTTTTATAATTACCTGACGTTCCATCTCCTGCCAAAAAAAAGACAAACAAACATGAGGGTTTGCTGCAATTGCTTTTCCTTTTTCTGATTCATAATTGGTATAAAAAATAAAACCTTCTTCAGAAAATTTCTTTAATAGAACCACTCTCGATTTTGGGAAACCATCTAATCCAATTGTCGAAACTGTCATGGCATTTACTTCTCCGCTTGCGCCGAAATCTTCTACTTCATGAAACCATCTGTTAAAAAGATTAATAGGATCTGCAGGAATATTGGTTTCTAATAATTCGCTCTTCTCGTAAGATTTTCTATAATTGCTTAAATCATTCATTTTTCCAGATCTTTAGATTGTTAGACTTCTTAGATTTTTAGACTAAAATTTATTGCAAGAGACAACTTCTAACTCATAATTTATAATTCATAACTTATTCCCACTCAAAACTTCTTCCGTCATCTCCTAAAAGTACGTTCGGGAAAATTTCTTGGGCTTCTTCTTTAAAACGTTCAATGCCGTCATATCGTGTAGAGTAATGACCTAAAACTAGTTGCTTTACATTTGCTTTCAATGCAATTCTTGCAGCTTCTTTGGCTGTCGAATGCAATGTTTTTAAAGCTAAAGGAGCTTCTGATTCTAAAAAAGTTGATTCATGATATAAGACATCAACATCTTTTATAACCGGAATAATATCTTCGTTGTAAACGGTATCTGAGCAAAAGGCGTAGCTCTTTGCCGGAATCGGATCGAAAGATAATTTCTCGTTTTCGATTACAGTTCCGTTATCCAGAGTAATATCTCCTCCACCCTTTATTTTTTGATAATAAGCAGTGTGAATATTGTATTGCTGAACAGCATCAACATTTAGTTTTCTGTCTCCGGGCTTTTCCTGAAATAAAAATCCGTTTGTGTAAACGCGATGTTTCAGAGGGATTGTTTTTACAATAACCCTGTTATCTTCAAAAATAACTTCGCTTTCTTTGGATTCTAATTCATGAAAAAACAAATCATAAGTGGTCCAGGATTCTGTCAGCTTCAATTGAAGAAGGATTAATTCTTTAATTCCTTTTGGTCCGTAAATGTGCAAATCGGTTGTTCTACCCAAAAGTGAAAAAGTCGAAATGGTACCAATTAATCCATAAAGGTGATCACCGTGCAAATGCGAAATAAAAATGTGATTGATCTTTGAGAATTTAATTTTGTTTTTACGCAATTGTACCTGAGTTCCTTCGCCACAATCTATTAAAAACAATCTGTTCTTAATTTCTAAAACCTGCGAAGTTGGGTTGGTAAGTGTTCTGGGAGTTGCGGCATAACAGCCAAGTATAGTAAGCTTCATTTTAGATTGTTGATTTTAGATTGAGTAAGTAATATTTAAGATTGATTTAGTTATTCAAAAATCTAAAATCTGAACTCTAAAATCTAAAATTAAAAACCTAAGTCTCTTTCGATTTCTTCCATTTCGATAATATCGTGTGCCTCTAAAAGAGAAGGAACAACAATCAATTTATCTGAAATAGCATTAAAGTCAAGATCAGCAACTACAATTACAAAGGATTTTTTGGCTTTTTTTTGCTGTTTTGCAAGTGGTAAAAAAAGCTTTACATCTTTTTCAGACAAACCGGAATCTGCTGTTAAATCGATTATAATATTTTGTTTTTCAAAGGTTTTAAATTGCTGCGTTACTTTTTCCAGAAAAGCATTAAAATCTCCCTGTGTATTTTTAATCGTAACGGTATGTCCTTTTTGATCTACTTTCATCTTCTAATTTATAGGCTCTATTGCGGGAGCTAAGGTACGATTTTTTTGGTTTTCAGTCCCAATCACAGCAAACAGTTTTAACTTTGTGTGAACCTGAGTTGTTACAGTCACAGTAACAAAAAACATTTTCAAATTCTAACCGTCATTGAAAACTGAAACCGAAAAATGAGACTAAATTATTGAATCTTAGACGCCAATAAATAAATCACCGCCATTCTAATTGCAACACCGTTTTCTACCTGATTCAAAATCACCGAATGATCAGAGTCTGCAACTTCAGAGGTGATCTCTACTCCTCTGTTGATTGGTCCGGGGTGCATGATAACGATTTCTTTATTAAGAGAATCTAATAATGGTTTATCGACGCCGTATTGTTGTGCGTATTCACGTGTTGACGGGAAGAAATTCACATCCATACGTTCGTTTTGTACACGGAGCATATTGGCTACGTCGCACCATTCTAAGGCTTTTCTTAAATTTGGTTCAACTGTAACTCCCAGTGATTCAATATATCTTGGAATTAACGTTTTTGGTCCGCAAACTTTTACTTCGGCGCCTTGCATTTGCAAAGCATATATGTTGGATAAGGCTACTCTTGAATGCAGAATATCACCTACAATAACTACTTTTTTTCCACCTACATCTCCTAGTTTTTCTCTGATCGAATAACTGTCAAGCAAAGCCTGAGTAGGATGTTCGTGCGCACCGTCTCCGGCATTTACGATACTGGCTTTGACATTTTTGGATAAAAAATAAGCCGCTCCGGGATTGGAGTGGCGCATTACAACCATGTCTACTTTCATGGAAAGGATATTATTTACAGTATCAATCAGGGTTTCTCCTTTTTTAACCGAAGACTGAGCTGCCGAAAAACTGATAACATCAGCAGATAATCGTTTTTGAGCCAATTCGAACGAAAGTTTTGTTCTGGTACTATTTTCGAAGAAAATATTGGCAATAGTAATATCTCGCAATGAAGGAACTTTTTTAATGGGTCTGTTAATGACTTCTTTAAAATGATCGGCAGTTTCAAAAATCAGGTTAATATCATTCTCGTTGATGTATTTTATTCCTAATAAATGATTTACGCTTAATTCTTTCATTTTTATTTCTTTAATATTTATTTGTCAAATTCATGAATTTCTGAAAATATTCAGTTCTTCAATGCTTATTTAAAGAGCAGCAACTCTATTGAACCATTCTGTCTACCACTTCACTGTAATCCAGGAGATCTCTTGCGTCTTCATCAAAAATCTTCTGCCATCTGAAGCCCGGAATTTCGATTTTGGTTCTTGCAGAGCCATCCCATTTTATTTTAAAATCGTTGTTTATTAAAACCTCAGCTACTACTTTTCCTACTTCTATTGTCGTTGCATCATCAGAATTATCTACTTTCTGAAAAGCGATAAACAAACTTGGATTTTCAACTGCAATTGCTCTTGCCAAATCCTGTTCGTGATAAAAACAATAACCATCAGACTCTATTTCGTTTTCCTGCAATTCTCTTTCAACCTCAACCACTTCATATTCACCATCTGTTGTGGTGTAACCTGCATTATGAAGTGCCAGAATATTCTCGTCACACAATTCATCAAACGCATTTATTAGCCTTTCAGTATCTGTTGGACTTTCCCATTGTTTACTTTCTGACAATAACTTTTGGTATTCTTCTCTTATTTTATCAAAAGCCCATTCTTCTGAGATTTCGTCTGCAAATTCGTTGTCTTCAATTTCTTCTATAATGTTCTCCTGAATCTCATCAAGAGAAAGAAATCCCATTCTGACCTGATTAAAAATTGATTCATAAATAAACGTTTCATTCTCTGTCATATTTTTTTGTTTAAGCGTTTATTTGTTTAAGCGTTTTTGCTATACCGGTAATCGTTTCTTTCCGATTAAACAATTAAACAAATCACCGATTAAACTTTTAATTCGTTATCAGATAAACGGCATCCTCGCCTTCATTCTCTTTCCAGCTCACTTTTACTTTTTCGTCGTTTATAGCATCAACCTGACGACCACGATAATCGGGCTGAATAGGTAAATTACGGCTAAAACGTCTGTCGATTAACACTAACAATTCGATTTCTGAAGGTCTTCCAAAAGACTGAATTGCGGTTAACGCAGAACGAATGCTTCGTCCGGTAAACAATACGTCATCGATAAAAATGACTTTCTTGTTTTCGACTATAAAATTTATTTGTGTTTTATTGGCTTCCAGCGGTTTATCAGTACGACGAAAATCATCTCTAAAAAAAGTGATGTCCAGATAGCCCAAAGAAATCTCCGGAACCTGATATTCGTTTTCTAATATTTGTTTTAAACGTTCAGCTAAAAAAACGCCTCTTGGTTGAATCCCAACTAAAATAGTATCGGAGAAATCAAGGTGTTTTTCGATTAACTGACAAGCCAAACGATGGAGTATGATAGTAACTTCTTTTGAATTAAGTAATACTTTTTGGCTCATAATTAAGTGTAATGTTTGGTTGGGCAAATATACGAAATCAGAATTTATTTGTTGGGGTGTTGGGAAGGGAAATATTTTTTTATTGGTTTTGGCACATAATTTATGCTTGAATTATGTTTTTTAACTTAACACAAATATTTGACTTTAAATTCTCTGGGAGAGATGCATATTATTAATAAACGTTATTATTATATCGAAATTCCATATTTGTAAACTAGATTAAAATCCAGCCCTACAATATTAGTCGAGCCGATGGCTCTTTTTTACCTGATCGGAAATTTACTTGTTTTTCTTATATTTGATAAATGCAAAAACCAAACATCATGAGAAAAATAATCGTAATAACCATGATTACAATCGATGGCGTAATGCAGGCACCTGGTGGACCGGAAGAAGATACTTCAGACGGTTTTGAATATGGAGGCTGGGTGGCGCCTTTTGGAGATGAGGAATATGGCAATGTCATGCAGGAACAAATGAAACCTGCCGATATTCTTTTGGGCAGAAAAACATTTGATATTTTTGAAGACTATTGGCCAAAACATGCAGAAGGCTGGCCAGGAATCAATGAGGTAACCAAATATGTTTTGTCCTCTACCAGAAATAACTCTGACTGGGAAAATACCGAATTTCTTTCGACTATAGAAGACATCAAAAAACTCAAAAATTCAGAAGGCGGAGATATTAAAGTTTGGGGAAGTGCAACACTTGTGCAACTTTTGCTTCAACATGATTTAATCGATGAACTTGGGCTTTTAATTTATCCCATAATTCTAGGTAAAGGAAAAAAATTGTTCGATGATAACTCAACTCCGGCAGGATTTACCTTAATAGAAAATACAGTTACGCCAAGCGGTGTAATTGCTTTGAGTTATAAACGAGGCGGCAAAGTCAAAACTGGAACAATTGGAGAATAAAAAAAAGTCTTCATTTTAATGATAAACAAAATTAAACAACTAAAAATCACAGGAGGAATTATTTGGCTTTTAGAACTTATTCATGGAAAAGATCATTTAGCAGCTAAATTAAGTAATTTAAGAACTTTACAATTGGGAACCGTTGGACGTGAAGTTGCAGAAATGCTCGACAATAAAAACTATCGATTAATTCCGAAATTTGAAAATCACGATTTAAAGCACATTGTTTTAGAATATGAAATGACAATGAAAGATGAAATCAGAATGCAAGCCTATCTCATTGGAAATGGTAATTTTACTTTTCCATGTTTAATATTCTTTTCTTTAGGGATATTTTATCCAACAATTTGGAAAGATTTCCTAGACGAATATCAAACAGGAAAATCTTCAAAATCAATTCATTTTTTAACTTTAGATAATTGTATGGAATTGCAATTGAAAGATATAAAAAGTGAATATGGGAGAAAACATTCAATTTTAAAACTATAAAATCATGAAAGTAAAAGTCATAGGAATCCCAGTTCAAGAACAAGAAAAGGCATTACAATTTTATACTACAAAATTGGGTTTTATAAAAAAACATGATGTGCCTTTAGGCGAAAATAACAGATGGCTAACAGTAGTTTCTAAAGAGGAACCAGACGGAGTCGAAATTTTATTAGAACCGTCACCCAATCATTTTGAACCGGTTAAAACGTATCAAAAAGCGTTGTTTGATACCGGAATTCCGTACACGCAATTTAATGTAGAGAATCTTCAGGAAGAATATGATAGACTTGTACATCTTAACGTTGTATTTAGTATGAAACCCACCGAAATGGGCAATGTAAAAATTGCCATTTTGGATGATACTTGCGGGAATAAAATTCAGTTGATTGAGATGTTATCTTAATATTCCGTTACACTCTTTATATTAAAAATCCCAGTCCCAGAGGGACGTTATATTTATAGCAATTTCTATAGCATTTCATAAGAACCTCATAGGGGTGACACATATTCGTAATCAAAAAACATTTGCAAAAAAATAAGATCGATCTGATTTTTGTAATTTTAAAATTTCGTAGGAATGATTTATATTGTAGCAACGTCCCGAGGCTTCGAAATTAATTCGTTGTATAATGGTTATCATTCTTTTTGACTGGATTAAAATCCAGCCCTACAATATGGTCGAGCCTACGGCTCTTTTTTAATATCATTGATGTTTTTTGAATCAAATTAGACCTATTTTTTTGTTGTTCAAATGATAGTATTTGAAATAAAATTAACTTCAATGATTAATAATTACTACTTTTGATAGTATCAAATGATAGTATCAAAATGAAGCCTCCGTACGAAATAACTCCCGAAATATTAAAATTAATCGTTATTGTCTCTGAGAAAATCGGAGAAGTAAACGCAAAATATTTAGTCAAGCAAAACCCTACATTAAGAAAACAAAATAAGATAAAAACAATTCATTCTTCGTTAAGTATTGAAGGAAACGCATTGTCTGAGGAACAAATTACTGCAATTCTTGAAAACAAGAAAGTTGTGGGACCTCAAAAAGATATCATTGAAGTCTTAAATGCTTTAGAGGTATATGATAACTTAAGTTCCTTAAAATACCAGTCGGAAAAAGATTTTTTGAAAGCTCATAAATTGTTAATGAAAAATCTAATTGAAGATCCTGGAACTTACAGAAAAAAAGGAGTTGGAATTGTAAAAGGCGCAAAAGTAGAACATATTGCACCGCCCTATCAAAACGTTCCTTTTTTGATGAAGGATTTATTCGAATATTTAAAAGATAAATCTGAAATCTCGTTAATAAAAAGTTGTGTATTTCATTACGAAATGGAATTCATTCATTCTTTTATGGATGGAAATGGAAGAATGGGAAGATTATGGCAAACCCTGATTTTGATGAGCGAATATAAATTATTTCAATTCCTGCCTTTCGAGACGTTAATTTCAAAAAATCAGCAAGAATATTATAAGATTTTATCGGTTTGTGACAAAGAAGGAAAATCAACTCATTTTATTTCCTATATGCTACAAATAATAGACACTTCACTTTCGTCGTTGCTTGAAAATTCTACAAAAAAATTAAACGAAACTGAACGGTTAGAATTATTTATAGAAAACGTAAAAGAAGAATTCGCTAGAAAAGATTATATGAAATATTTTAGTGATTTGTCATCTGCGACAGCTAGCAGAGACTTAAAAAAAGGCGTGGAAAACCAAATTATTGAGAAAAGTGGCGATAAAAAAACAACAGTATACATCAAAAAATAATAAACTATTAATAAGTACATGATCTAACAAAAAAGGACTATAACTATATCTAATCTCCAAATCATAGAACTTTCCGGCAAAATTATATAACACCTTTTTTTGTTGTTTGAAGTAATTTTAATCTAACGATAATTAGAATACAAAATTCTTTTTAAAACACTAAAAACAGCAAAATCATGCAAAAGAACATTACACGTTTGTTAATGGTATTCGTAATACTATTTTCATTTACAAGTTGCGAAGTTATTGGAGACATTTTTAAAGCCGGAATGGGATTCGGGATTTTTATCGTCATCTTTATTGTTGCGATAATCATCTTTATATTCGCTAAGCTTTTTGGCGGTAAGAAATAAACATAAAAAAATCCCGATCAGTTGAATGATCGGGATTTTTTTTTATCTAAAACTATGTTTTATTTCGCGTACATTTTTGTTCTTAATTCCTGAACTTTTTCGTCGTCAAGATATTCATCAAATGTCATATAACGGTCGATTGCTCCGTTTGGTGTAAGCTCTACTACTCTATTTCCAACCGTTTGCGCAAACTCGTGGTCATGTGTGGTAAAAATTACAGATCCTTTGAAGTTTTTTAGCGAATTATTAAAAGCTGTAATCGACTCCAAATCTAAGTGATTCGTTGGCTCATCAAGCATTAGGATATTAGCTCTTTCCATCATCATTCTCGAAAGCATACAACGTACTTTTTCTCCTCCTGATAATACGCGGCTAGTTTTTAAAGCTTCTTCTCCTGAGAAAATCATTTTCCCTAAGAATCCTCTAATAAATACTTCATCACGTTCTTCTTCCGTTTTCGCGTATTGGCGTAACCAGTCTACCAATGTTAAATCGTTCTCGAAGAAAGAATGGTTTTCAGCCGGTAAATAAGCCTGATTGGTTGTAATTCCCCAATCGAAAGTTCCTGCATCTGCTTTTTGCTGATTGTTCAAAATTTCGTAGAATGCTGTTGTAGCACGTGAATCTTTTGAGAAAAGAACTATTTTATCGCCTTTTGCCATATTAAGATCTACTCCTTTAAACAAAAGATCTCCATCTACAGACGCTTCTAAATTTTCAACATTCAAAATCTGATCTCCTGCTTCACGATCCTGATCAAAAATGATTGCTGGATAACGACGGCTTGAAGGTTTGATATCTGAAATATTCAATTTAGAAATCATTTTTTTACGAGATGTTGCTTGTTTTGATTTGGCAACGTTGGCGCTAAAACGACGAATAAATTCTTCTAATTCCTGTTTCTTTTCTTCGGCTTTCTTGTTTTGCTGTGCACGTTGTTTTGCCGCTAATTGGCTAGACTCGTACCAGAAAGTATAGTTTCCTGAATAGTGATTTATTTTTCCAAAATCGATATCAGAAATATGTGTACAAACCGAATCTAAAAAGTGACGGTCGTGAGAGACTACAATTACTGTATTTTCATAATTGGCTAAAAAATTTTCTAACCAAGAGATGGTTTCAAAATCCAGGTCGTTGGTAGGCTCATCCATAATAAGCAAATCAGGATTTCCAAAAAGTGCCTGCGCCAAAAGGACACGAACTTTAATTTTTCCCTCAAGATCTCCCATTAATGTATAATGATGCTCTTCGTTGATTCCTAAGTTAGACAACATCGATGCGGCATCAGAATCTGCATTCCATCCGTTCATTTCTTCGAACTGAACCTGAAGCTCTCCAATTCTGTCTGCGTTTTTATCGTTGTAATCTAAATAAAGTTCATCCATTTCTTTTTTAACAGCGTACAAAACTTTATTTCCCATCAAAACAGTTTCCAAAACCGTATGCTCGTCGAACATGTTGTGATTTTGGTTTAAAACCGACATACGTTTTCCGGGCTCTAAATGAATGTGGCCAGAAGTTGGGTCGATATCGCCCGAAATGATTTTTAGAAAGGTAGATTTTCCAGCACCATTGGCTCCAATAACTCCATAAATATTTCCGTGTGTGAATGTGGTATTTACTTCGTCAAACAAAATACGTTTGCCAAATTGAACTGATAAATTATTGACTGTTAACATGAATGTCTTTTTAATTAATTTGGTGCAAAAGTACGAAAAAAGGTTCTAAGTTGCAAAGGTGCTAAGGTTCTAAGTTTTTACCATGCGGAGAAAATTTCTCGCAAAGCCGCAGAGGCGCAAAGAAAACATACTTTGTGTTGAAAATTTTTACCATATAAGTGACATAAGTTCATCTAAACTAAACTTAAAAAAGAAAAACTTTGCGCTTTTGCGAGATTAATTTAATCACAAGCTTTATATAAAACCAAACTTACAATTTCTTATATCACTTATATGGTTTAAAAAAATTATAATTTACTTTCTTTCTCTAAGGCGACTTCTAAACTTTCGAAATTAGGCAAGACTTTTGCAATAATTCCTTCTTTGTTTAAAATAAAATGTGTTGGGAATGAATTGAGTTGTAATGATTCATTCATATACACTTTCATGTTTGGAATTACGGAATATGCCAAAGGTCTTTTGGCTAAAAATACTTTTAATTTTTCCTGAGCATCTTCGGCCAGACTTATAAACAGAATATCTTTTCGGTCTTTGTATTCGTCTGCCAGTTTGTTTACCTGTGGAAATTCTTTGATGCATGGCGTGCAGTGAATGTACCAGCATTTTATAACAATGATTTTTCCTTTCATGGATTCATTTGAAACTAAATTCCCGTTTAGATCTTTGAAAGAGAATTTTGGAAATTGGGTTCCTTCCATTTCGAAATTTTTGTGGGCATCGAAACCAATTTGATTGATGGTGGCTTTTATGCTAGTATCTGAATTCTGCTGAATTAGAAATAGCTTATAATAGTATGTTGAATCTTCTGATTTTAGTCGGATTGGGATGTAGTTTCTGTTTGCCAATAGATTTAGAAAAGATTCTTTCGAAATTTCTTTTGAATTTGGATCTAATGCTACAAAATCTCTTGAAAGCATGATGTTTTTACTTTGGTATGCTGACCAATCTGTATATGTTTTTTGAATGTGGATTGGGTCTACTTCTGGGTTTCCGAAATTATTTTGGGCGAAGGAAAAAGTAAAAAATAAAAATGTGATTATAATGGTGATCGATTTCTTCATGAAGTTTTTAATACGATTATTGAGTTTCAAAAGTACTTAAAATAGTTTTGAATTTGTGTTAATCGTGAGGAAATGGCACGCGGATGGCACGGATTCGCTTTGCGAAAACGCGGATTTATACCGATTTTTTATTCTGATTTTGTCTTATGAAAACGGGTGCCCTAGCCCTGATAGTAGTGGAAATCCTTTTGTGCCGGTCCCGATAGCTATCGGGAGGCACAAAAGGAACGGATTGCTTCCCCAATTCGCACTTTCAGGCTCGGGTGCAGGAAATAGCTCCTAAAAAAAATCACTATTAATTTTACTTCACCTTAAAGCATAAAAAAACCTGACAATATAATTGCCAGGTTCTAATGCTCGCCTCCGGGTGAAAACCAAATAACAAATCACCTAAATTTGATGCATTTATTCGAAATAAAAACTAGATTAAAAAATAAATAACCAAACTCAATTTTAACCGTCCTAATTTTTTTATTTCTAAATTTTCATTCATTTAATTAATTTAAAAAGTTCATTACTTTCAGTGATTTTTTGTTTCCTGCTTTGTCTGTTACGATCACTACAAATATTTGTTTTGTTGAGAAACTATAATTTTGAAGCAGTACTTCTTTATTATTCTGAATGTTTTTATGACTTATCAATAATTGCCCGATGGTACTAAACACGTCTACCTGAGCGATATCCTGGGTGTCATTTGTAACTGATAACGCATCGTTTTTGAAATAAGCCACAGTTGCGTTATTTGCTTCGATAGTATCCACTGAGAGTTTTCTTGCTGTTGACTGCGAAGCAAAATAAGCGGCATAGGCTTTAGATAATTCAGATGAATTACCACAAGAAGATGCATCCCAATTTACAGACCAGGTCATTAAACCTCTTAAAGAAGGATATGGTCCGCCTGGCTGCATAGTATATGTTCTTCCTGAAAACGTGGTTCCGTTTCTTAAATAATCCATAGCACTAATTCCTTCTGCCGGCGTTAAATAACCGCTGCCTGCTGCACTTGGACAGGCTGGTAATGCAATAAGAACTTTTGAGGCAGGTAAACCATCAAAATGCATTCCTGTTGTACCAATGTTATAGCCTTTTATCACCATATCAGTTAGGGCTGTTACCATGTTTGCTTTCTTGGCTGAACCATAATATTGACCATCTAATCCGTTTTCTCCTCCTGTATTGTACAATTGTACCGCTAACAAATCCAATTCATTACGCAAGTTTTGAATGATCGGCAGGAAGGAACCAAAAGTATCTGTGTAGGTAGAATATCCTCCTTGTACGTATTGTGTTTCCGGAGCTGCAGTTAATAAAAATCCAGGACCATAGTACGCTTTTAATTCTTTGAAAGCATCTACTACGTTTTTTAATCTTGGATAAGCAGAAATACCCGCATAAGAAATATTTCTTAAACCTCCTGCATTAAAATTCATCGATCCGCCCTCAAAATCAATATCAACTCCATCAAATTGATACTCATCAATAATTGCTTTCAGACCATTAACAAAAATATTTTTTTGAGTTACATTGTCTAAAACAACATGACCATTTTGACCTCCAATAGAGACAATAACAGGAACGCCGCTATCTCTTAAGGATTTAATATCGTTTTTCAACAATTGCTTATTGAAAACACCATTGGTCAGATATCTAGTGTCATTTGTAGTTAATACTGGTGTGTAACCATCACGATTAACTGTTTCTACAAAAGAATAATCAACTACGTTAAACTTACTTCCTACCATTTGAGAAAAATATAAAAATGGAGCACCAGTATTTTCCCAGGAATGTGCGTATCCTAAAATAATTTTGGATGGAAGCGGGATAAATCTATTGGTGCTCACCGGAGCAATTTTAATTGTATTATTTAATGTAGTTACACCAGATTGATTATCGGTTGCTTTGATTACAACTGGATAATCCTGATAAGCAGAGGGTGTAAAATTATACGTATAGGTATTGTTTGTACCTGCTGTCATGTTAAACGTACCTCCATTTATTGTAATAGTAACACCTGAAACTGATCCGTTACTATCAACAGCTGTAACTGAAATTGGTACAACCTGGAAAGAACTTTGGTTTACAGTGGTATTCGATGGTGAATTCCAAGTAATTACTGGCAAAGAATTTGGACAGTTTGCACCTGAACAACTTAATGTAAAACTATATGTTTTAGAATCTGTTGTTCCGTTTGATGCAGTAGCCGTAACGGTTAACGTATGAGAAACTCCAAACTGATTTGCTGCTGGTGTCCAAATAGCTGTATAAGTTCCTGAAGAATTGGTAGCACTCAAACTTTGTCCATCTAAACTAAATACAACAGATGAAATTGTAGTGGCATCAGCAGCACTTAATCCTACACTTGCAACAAAATTAATTGCTGATCCTAAATTTATAGCTATCGCCGAAGCTGTTGGCGCTGTAATGGTAACCACTGGCTTAGTCGCAACCACCGCTTGTCTATTAAAATCATAAACAGTTGGAGTTGTTGGCATTGCAAAGTTGGATAAGTTATTTGGATAATAAATCACATCACCGTTTTCCCAACCATTTAATTTTAAACTTAAAACTTGCGTATAACCTGCTACAACTGAATTATCAAAACTATAATTTCCTGATGCATCTGTTGTGGCAATAACACTTTTCCAGTTGTGGGTATTATCTGTCCATGGCACCACCAATTCTACTTTTGCTCCTGCAACCGGGGTCGTTCCATTTTTTACAGAACCACTAATTAGGTTGGTAACAGCTAGTGCAGCTGCTCTTGCTGTAGAACCTGTGCTGAAATTATAAACTGTGGGATTTGCCGGAACTGCAAAATTTGCCAGATTATTTGGTAAATAAACCACTTCTCCGTTTTCCCAGGTGTTTAATTTTAAACTTGTAATTGTTGTATATCCTGCTACAACTGCATTATCAAAACTGTATTTTCCTTGTGCATCTGTTATGGCGATAACACTTTTCCAAGGGTGTGAGTTATCTGTCCAAGGTAAAACTATCTCTACTTTGGCACCAGAAACAAAATTTGCTCCGTTTTTAACAGTTCCGCTAATTTTACCTGAAGGTGTTACAACAACATCCTGAGCAAAGTTTAATGTTTTATTGGCAACTAAATTGGTATAAACTGTTGAAGCCGGTGTAAAGGTTTGCCCTGTTAAAGCTGCTGTTACCGTATAATTTCCTCCAGAAGGCAAACTAAGCGAATAAACACCACTTGCGTTTGTAACTGCTGTGAAATTTCCTGTTGTAGAAGTTGCTGTAACTGCTACACCAGAAACCGGCGTTGTTGAGTTAAGAACTGTTCCGCTAACGGTATAATTAACAATTGGTGCGCCCTGAATAAAATTCAGCGTTTTGTTAGCATCGATTGCATTATAGACTGTAGAAGCTGGCGTATATGAAAATCCTGATTTTGCAGCTGTAAGGGTAAAATTAAGTCCAGCTGTTAAACCGGCAACGCTATAAACTCCGCTTGCATTAGAAACTGCAGTTAAAACTGTTGTTGCTGAAGTAGCCGAAACTGTTACCCCAGAAACCGGAGTTGTTCCATTAAGAACTGTTCCGCTAACGGTATAAGTAGGTTGTGTTCCGTTAATAACAACACCTGCTTGATTTACTGCAACATTATTTAATGTCACCGGAACAAAAGTATAAGAAGCTTTTAAAGCAGTTAATGTATAATTTTGTCCTGAAGTTAAGTTATTGAAGGTGAAATTTCCGCCAGGAGAAACTACGGTCTGCAATACTACATTGCTTGCATTACGCAATTCAACAGTAACATCCGGAACTAAAGCTGCTCCGTTTTTTACAGAACCTGCAATACTTACTGTTCCCGGAACTACACTCCCAAATGAAGTATCTATCTGATTTAATAATGAATTAGGAATAGAACCTCTGGTATCCTGAGACAATTCCCAAACCATACCTCCGGCTAAATTTTTTGATTTAATATACTGCACTTTTAAATCCATTGATTGCTTATCTTCATAAGAGATAAACTGTTTTAAAGTCGCATTGTATAAATAAGGAACTTTTGTTGTATTATCGAAATAACGTACCCATCCTGCCGAAGCTGCACTTGGAGTAACTAGCATTGTATTTGGATCTAAATAAGCATGTGAATTCGTTACCGGATTCCCTACTAAATCGCAAATTTCGATGCTTCCCGAACGTTCGCAGGCTGCTGCTCCATCCCAGGTTCCTATAGGGTTTTGTGGGTTTGTACATCCCGGAACTATATCTCTTGGTGCTGAAACGAACAATCCGGGTAAATTAGGATTGGTTCCGTTATTGGCTACATGATCAAATTTTTTCCCGTAGAAAGGCAATCCCATGATTAATTTATTGGCAGGAAAACCAACTACATTAAGATATTGATTTGTTAATTCGTCCAAAGATTCTGATTGTGCTGCGCCATATAAAGGATCATTTGCGTTTCCACTTCCGTATAAAGGAGCGTTGTAGCAGGTTTTATCATACCAGTTTCCTCCAAAATCATAGCCAAAATAGGTGATATAATCACAATAAGTCGAAATGTCTTCTGTCATTCCGTATTGCGATCTGTTGTTTGGCCCAAGATATTGTTTGGATACATTTCGAACATTGTTTCCCGCAGCAATTGTAACTAATTTATTGGGCATTGCCTGACGCATTGCTTTCAATAAATAAACTAAGTTTTTGTTGTCGTCCGGGCTGTACTTTTGCGGAGGAATTGGTGCTCCGTTGATTACTTCAGTACCATCTGTTCCTCCTGAAAGAGGATATTCCCAGTCAATGTCGAACCCGTCAATAAACGGATAAGTGGTAATGAATTTTGCCATGTCTGCAGCCAGAGCGGCTCTTGCAACAGGACTTGCTGCAATTGGAGAAAGATCCTGACCTTTTGTCCATCCTCCTACAGAGATTAAAACTTTTAAATGAGGATACTTTTCTTTTAACTTTTTCAAGTCATAAAAGTTTCCTTTTACCGGAGCATCCCAAGGGATTCCGCCTTCCATATGCTCAAAATCGGCATAGCTATCCAAACATAATAATTTGGTGTTCTCAGGATGGGCCGGATCGTAAGTTGTCCCATAAAAAGAATAATTCAAATGCGTCAATTTACTGCCGTCTATTTTGGGGATATTAAAATCCCGGGCATAGATAGACCATTGCGCATAATACCCCACTACTTTTTTGCCGTGAGCTGGTTGGGCTAACGCGAGTAAGGGAAACAGTAACAAAAAAAGCAATCTGTAATAATGTTTCATAGTTAAATTAATATTGGTTAATAGAAAAAAAATAAATATTCCAATTACAATAAATTATGCACCAAAACACGGCACATAAAAACAATAACTGGGTTTCAATAAATTGCAAATAGAAAACATTGCAACTCACAGGAAATTAATTCATATTACTTCTAAAAATAAATACTACTATTACTGATTTTCCATAATCATTAGTGAATAGCACTGATTGATATTTATTTAATTTAAAAAAAAAATTAGGTTAGCAAATGATAAATTTGGGGTTCATCAATTTTAATACTCTACTTGTTTGTCATGTTTATACTTTATTCTGTTTTATTTGGTTTTAAATGTTAATAATTCTTATTTGGTTACTATATTTTTTATTTGATTTAATAATTTTAATTTAGTTGCTCTTACCATATTCACCTCTACCAGAAACTTCTGGTAGAGATAAATAAATTACTAATAATCATGGTAACAAAACTTACTAAATACTAACTCAAACCAAACTCTTTAAATTAATTTTTTAAGACTTGCATATACTGATAACTCAACATCTGCATGATCTTTTGTATTACATTGCTCTATTAAACTTTTTAGATCATCAGCTTTTAATGTTGATTTGTTCTCTAAAACAAGTAACAATTCCTGGGATGCATCTGTTAGTTTTTTAGACAAAGGCAAAATTGGCTGTAGTAAAGGAGCATTGGCACTCAAAGCAACTAACTCTTTATTTAAGGCAATCCATCTGGTAAAAAATGCCGTTACTTTTGCTTTATTTTCCGGTGTTTTATTGGCCAGATATTTTGTTACTGCGTCATCAAAAGCTAAAGAATCTGTGGCATCCGGTCCACAAGCATCAGCAAAAAGTGTAAATGGTGAATACATTTGATACTCCGTTCCGCCTTTATTACGTGTATATCCTTTTAATGGTTCGCAAACATTCGAAAACTCATCTAGAGAAGCAATGTTTTGATTGTTTGTGATGTTTCTTAAAATAACATCTTTGTTGCGAATGTGTGTTAATCCTAATTCTTCTAATCTAAAAGAAACTACTTCAAGACGTTTGCGCATATTGGCTACATCTGTAATATCTTCTGCTGACCAAAGTCTCTCTGCAATTGCAGCTGTTCTTGGCCAAAGTCTTGAATCGATCGTTAATGGCGTTACCAGTTCTGTCCACATTGTGGCTTCTCCACCCAAAATTCTTGCTTTTTCATCAGCAGTTAAATTGGCACCTTTTGGCATAGGATCATTCAGATAGTGGCTTGCAATTGGGTACATTAGATCGATATAATATCCGTTTGATAAAACTGTTTTGTATCCTTTTTTTACTGCATCAACCAATGACTGACCTGCAATAACTCCTTCGTTAGGACCTCTCCAGGAATGAATAATGGCATCTTTTGACATGTTTTTTGTCAAAATCTCTTCCCATCCCATTAGTTGTTTACCATGTTTTTTAAGCATTGGCACTAATTGCATGGTAAAATAAGTCTGCAATTCATGGTTGTTTGCTAACTTGTTTTTCTTTTTAAATTCCTGAATTTTTGGGTTTGCATCCCAGTCTTTACCTTCGTTTTCATCTCCCCCGATATGAAAATAAGCGCCTGGGAATAATGGACAAACCTCATCAAAAATTTCACTTAATAATTGATATGTTTTAGGATTTGAAGGATCTAATGTTGGTGAAAAAATACCCGCATTTCTTTCAATTCCATAGGTGGCGATTGCCGTACCCTGAATATTTTTTTCAGAAGTTCCTCCTGTCAGTGTAATCACTTTGCTTCCTATCTCCGGGTAAGCAGTAAGTATTGCAGATCCATGACCAGGAACATCTATTTCCGGAACTATCAAAATACCACGCTCATCAGCGTATTTTACGATATTCTTGATTTCCTCTTGTGTGTAATACATTCCATCCGAAGCTAAGTCGATTAGTTTGGGATGTTTTTTCATTTCAATTCTCCAACCCTGATCGTCTACTAAATGCCAGTGGAAAACGTTCATTTTCATAGCAGCCAATCCATCAATGTTTCTTTTGATTACATCAATTGGCTGAAAGTGTCTTGAAACATCAATCATCAAACCTCTCCAGGTAAACCTTGGGAAATCTGAAACTTTTGAGTTTGGAAAATAAAATGAGTTATTGTTATTCTGCAACATTTGCAATAACGTTTCAAGGCCGTGAAGTGCACCTAAATCGCTGGTTGCATTTATTGTAATTTGATTTTGTTTGATATCTAAATGATAGCTTTCATCTTCGTACAAACCAATTTTTCCCGCCTTAGTACAATTGATCTGGAGTGAAGCTGTCGGAACTTCATTTAATTTGGTAATAAAACCTTGTTCGAAAAAAATACCGGTTCTACCATCTAAGCGACGTAAAAAACGAGTTACTCCTCCAAAAATTCGAGGATTAGGGTTTCCGGTAATGTTTACTTTAAAATTTTTATTTAAAGCAAAATTTCCGTCGTTTAAAACAACACTCTGAGGCCACGGCATAAGATTTAGCTGCTCTTTTTGAATTTGAGCACTAGAAGTTACACCTGCTAATAGTAGGACTAATAAATATTTCATTTTTTACTGTTTTTGAAAAAGATGTTATCCGCAGATAACAGTATTAAATAAATAAGAAACAAAACTCAGAATGATCTCTATTGAATCCTCACTTTCCTTATAAAATCAATCTGAATTTTGTAATGTGATTCGCTCTCACCCGAATCTTATATTTTAATTTTAGTAATCAAAACGTTTAAAGGCTTCGATTGCTTCGTATTCTGCCAATCCTAAATCATCGTATAAAATGGCGGTGTTTTTGTTACGGTCTTCGGCTCTTACCCAGAATTCTCTTGAGTCATTACCTTGAAACATTACCCTGTCTTTTTGAGATTGATGATACAAAATCGCATGACGTTTTAAAAGTACTTCTGATGGAGAAAGCGGAACGGCCATGTCAATTTCGTGAATGTCCCATTCGTGCCAAGCTCCTCTGTACAACCATAACCAGCAATCATCCATATATTTCTCTGGTTTTAATTGTTTCATTGCTGCAAAAATCGCGTTCAGGCAAACTTCGTGCGTTCCGTGAGGATCTGCCAAATCTCCTGCGGCAAATACCTGATGCGGTTTTATCTTGGCGATAATATCCTTTACAATGGCGATATCTTCAGCTCCTAATGGATTCTTTTTTACCTGTCCTGTTTCGTAAAACGGAAGATCTAAAAAGTGTGTATTCTCATCTTTTAAACCAATGTATCTTGTGGCTGCATAAGATTCTCTTCTTCTAATAAGCCCTTTTAATTTTCGAACTTCAAGAGAATCAATCTGGTTTTCTGATTTATGGTTTAAAAATTCAATTACCGATTTAAAGTTGATGCCACTTCCTGCGTCGCCCACAAAATCTTTGGCAACCTCAGCAAATTTTAATGCTTCGTCGTCTGTAACGGCTATATTTCCAGAGGTTTGATATACAACATGTACATCATGACCTTGTTTTATCAATTTTGAAAAAGTTCCTCCCATAGAAATCACATCATCATCCGGATGCGGACTAAAAAGAATCACTCGTTTTTTTGCAGGATTGGCTCTTTCCGGACGATGTGAATCATCGGTATTGGGTTTTCCACCCGGCCATCCTGTGATGGTATGCTGCAATACGTTGAACATATTAATATTCAAATCATAAGCAGAACCTTCCTGCGCCAAAAGATCAGACATTCCGTTGTTGTTGTAATCTCTGTCTGTTAATTTTAATATCGATTGTTTTGTTTTTTGGCACAACCAAACAATCGCCTTGCTTTTTAATTCTTGTGTCCAGATGCATTCTCCAACGAGCCAAGGTGTTTTAAAACGGGTTAATTCTGAGGCTGCAGACTGGTCTAATACAAATGTTGCATTAGCATGATTTTGTAAAAAAGTAGCCGGAACTTCTGAACTGATATCTCCCTGAATGGTTCTCTTGATGATATCGGCTTTGTTTTGCCCCCAGGCCATTAATATAATTCTCTTTGATCTCATGATCGTAGAAACTCCCATGGTAATTGCTCTTTTAGGAACGTTATCAATACCATTAAAATCGGATGAAGCGTCTACTCTTGTAATATGGTCCAGTGTAATAATTCTGGTTCCTGAATTGATGTGTGATCCCGGTTCGTTGAAACCTACGTGACCTGTACGCCCAATTCCTAATAATTGAAAATCAAGACCTCCGGCATTTTTAATATTCATTTCATAATCGATGCAATACTGATTCAGTTCATCAATATGTACTGTTCCGTCAGGAATATTAACATTCTCTGGTTTGATGTCAATATGATTAAAAAGATGCTGATGCATGAAATAATGATAGCTCTGATTGTTCTCTTTGGTCATTGGATAATATTCATCCAGATTAAAAGTAATCACGTTGCTAAAGCTCAAGGCTTCTTCTTTGTGCATTCTCACTAACTCTTCGTATACTTTTATAGGAGAAGAACCTGTTGCTAAACCTAATACACAAGATTTTCCTTTTTCTTGTTTAGATCTAATTAATTGCGCAATTTCCTGCGCTACAATTATAGAAGCTTCTGCTGAATTTTTGAAGATTTCATTATGGATTTTCTCAAATCTGGTCTCTTCAAATTTTCCCGCACTTTTATAGCTGATATCAGGTTTTATTTCTAAAGCACTTTTCATTTCTTTTTCTTTTTTTGCTATTTACAATTTTGGTTTTTGAAATGGTATAAGCAACTTGCATTGCTTATACCATTTACTAACCAAACTTAAATTCTTATAGTTCTTTGATATTTTATTTTAGAAATTTGGAGCATTAACATCCCACCAGGTTCTGGTTCCACCATTATCAGGGCCTCCTAATTTTGCTAGTCCTGTTTGATACCCACCAGGATTTCCGTCTTTTTCACTAGAAACAAAAGGTATTCTTCTTACACCAAATTCAGTAGTAACTGTACCACCACTTTGATTATTAAGAATTGGTAATAATTTTGGGTAACCTGTTCTACGGTGATCAGCCCAAGCTTCCATCCCATCAGGGAAATTAGCAATCCATTTTTGAGTAATGATTTTTTGCAGTTTTACTTCGTTGCTTGCTGCATTATCCCAGGCAACAGTAACTTTATTTACCGCTAAACCACTATTAGATGGGGCAACCGGATCTACATAATCTTTAGCCATTTTTACATTATCAGCGATATAATCAGCAGCACCGCCAGTAGCAAGCAAATCAAATGATGCATTAATACCAGCTTTATATAATGTTTCAGCGTCACCTCCCATATTCCAACCTCTTAGAGCTCCTTCTGCTCTTAAAAAGTAAACTTCGGACGTATTCAACCATACTACTCTTTTATCGTCTCTTATTATCTTACCAAAATTTGAGAATGTCATATGTATGGTTTTATCTCCCTGATTTCCTCCGGTACGAACTCCTTTGTATTCTCCAGGAACTTGCTCAGATGTTGCAAAATAAACCTGCATTCTAGGATCATTGTAACCTCCCATAATAGACTCCATATCTGCAGACATACGGCTGTCATTGTATTCATAAGCAGCTACCTTAAGAGGATGCTGTGATACATTCTTAGTTACTATAAAACTATCGCCTGCAACTTTCATTACACCAAATTTTTGGCTAATGGCTTTTTCAGCTTCAGCTTTAGCTAATGCCGGATTTACTTTTACAATACGCATTGCTAATCTCAAGCGCAATGAATTTGCATATATAACCCATTTTTTATAATCACCTTCATATGTTGAACGATCTATATTCGTAAAAGAACTTTTCTCTCCGGCATCGATTCTTTTTGTTAATTCTGTTACGGCGAAGTCTAGATCTTTAAACATTAATCCATAAGCTTCTTCCTGAGAATCATATGCAATTGTTGCATCAGTAGTACCTAATTTTGAGTACACAATTGGCCCCCATGAATCTGCTGCTTTATGTAAGGTTTGTACTTTAATAATTGTAGCAAGAGCGTAAAACTCATCATATTTACCTTTAGCTGCAGCTTCAACTTTTAAGTAATTTGCCATAACTTGTGTGTACATAGCTTCCCAGCCCCAAAGATTCCAGTTATCAGAAAGTGCGTATGAAAGATTGTTAGCTCCATCAAAACCTGGAGGAGTTGTGTAACCTCCCCAGTTATTTCCAGACAAGTCAATAGCTACCTGGTACTTCCAACCCGGAACATTCACCATCACATTATCGAACATGGTCGTAAAAGGACCTTTTATATAATTAAAATCCTGTTTTAGTTCGTCTTGTGTAAAAGCATCAGGATTGCTATTAATCTCGTTGAAATTATCTGTACAACCAACTAAGGCTAAAAGACCAAAACAGATTAATGATTTTTTTATATTATTTGTTTTCATGATATTTTAATTAGAAAGTTACATTTAAATTAAGACCAATACTTCTTGTTGATGGCATACCATAAATATCAACTCCTTGTAAGCCTTGACCTGTACTCAAAGCAATGTTTGGATCAAAAGGTGCGTCTTTATAAATAAAGAATAAGTTTCTTGCTATTAATGATAAAGTTGCTGTATTAACAAAAGGAAGTACTTTTTTATTGAAAGTATAACCAAGAGAAACCTCTCTTAAACTTACGTTTGTAGCATCGTACACATATTCAGCTGTAGCTCCGTTAACTCCGGCAACTGTAGTATAGTATTGCTCAGCAGGCATAGAAGTTACTTTTGTACCATCAGGTTTCACTGCATTTATTGCAACACCTCCTGCATTTCTTGCATCTCCACTTCTTTTTGAAACTCCATAAAAATCATTCATAGATTCAGTAATACTCATTACCTCTCCTCCAAAACGTCCATCGATCAAGAAATTAGCTGTAAAAGCTCCAAATTTAAATGTGTTTGACCATCCTAACATAAAGTCAGGATTTGCATTACCTACTTCGCGCAATCCAGCTTCTAACGACACATTTCCTTTATCATCTAAAACAATTTCTCCCTGATCATTTTTAACAATATGTTTTCCTTCAATAACTCCAAAAGGTCTGCCTTCAGTTAAAGCATATCTGTAATTGATATTATTTACAGGAGTTAAAGGAATTGTACCTCCTAATTCTTCAGGAATTTCTTTAACTTTATTTCTATTTTGAGAATAATTTACAGTAGTATCCCAAGAAAATTTATCTCCAGCAATGATTTTTCCAGTAAGAACAACCTCAAAACCTTGATTTGCAATGCTACCGGCATTAATTCCATAATTAGCATAACCAAAAGGATTGGTTGCAGGGGCAGCAACTTGAACATATTGATTTTTAGTTTCTGAGTTGTAGTACGAAACCTCAAATCCTAATCTATTATTAAACATTCTCCACTCAGTACCAAATTCATATTCTGATTTTAATTCTGGTTTTAATGATTCACCTGGTCTTGGTCCTACTGAAGGATAAAGAATATTACCTCCTTGGATAGTTGATTTTGGAGTAGTTACAAAAGTCGAAATATCATTTCCTACTTGCGCGTAAGTTCCTCTCACTTTAGCAAAATTAACCCACTCTGGCATGCTTGTCATTTCACTTAAAAGAGCTGTAACCCCTACAGATGGATAAAAATAAGATGGAGTATCTGTATTCACTAAAGTAGAAGACCAGTCGTTACGTCCTGTAACATCTAAATACAACATGTTTTTATAACCAAAAGTTGCAGACGCAAAGATGGACTGAACTTCTCTTGAAGAACCTGTAGCCTGAAGACTTAAATTATCTAATCCTGTTGCAGGTCCAAAATTACCCAACGTAAACAAGTTAGCATTAACAAGACCTCCAACAATACCAGAATCTAAAGTAGTGGCATGATTTCCTAATGTATTGTTTATACTTGCCCCAATGATGGCATTAAAACTAAAATTTTCATTGAAATTAGTATTGATTTTAGCGATTAAATCTCCATAACGCTGTGTGCTTAATGTAGCAACATTGATGTATCTACCATTTATATTAGATAAGGAAATGTTGGTAGTTGCGTATATTCTTTTATCAAAATCGTTTTCAATTCTGTTATAACTATATCTCGCACCAATACTTAACCAATTGTTTGCTTTATAGTCTAGTGCTATATTTCCGTTAAAGAAATTGTCCTTATCAACAGATTTGTTTCTATTGATTAACCAATATGGATTCTGAACATAAATATCAGCATTTGGTGCACTATAAAAATTTTGTCCGTATAAATTTCGATCAGGCTGATAGGCTTCAAAATTATCCTTATAATAGTTAAAGTCATTTCCTCTTTGGAACAAATATACTCCTGTTAAAGGATTTGAGTAAAGTCCGTTTACAGGTCTGTTATCAATAGTTTGAGTTGTATATTTTGCATCAGCAGAAACCGTTAATTTATTATCAAAAAATTTCGCTGTCTGACGAATTCCAAAATTATTTTTCTTTAATCCATTCCCTTCTATAATTCCAGAAGCAGAAGTATTAGCATAAGATAAACTAGTTGAATTTACATCTGTTCCTGTTGTAAACGCTAATGAAGTAATTTGTGTAACTCCCGTATTAAAAAAATCTTTTTCAAAATCATTTGACTGCACTTTTCCTCCCCAAGATTTTTGAGCATTAGCAGTTCCATATTCATGCTGGAATTTTGGCAATGAATGCACCGATTCGAAAGTTGTAACAGAAGAAACTGCTAAATTTGATGCATTTTCTTTATTCTTTTTAGAAGAAAGCAAAATAACACCATTTGCTCCCTGAGATCCGTAAAGTACAGAAGCAGCTGCACCTTTAAGTACTGTCATTCCTTCATAATCATCAGGATTAATTAAAGAAACAGTATCACCTCCATCACGGTTACCTCCGGCAGTACTACCAAATGAATCATTTGGCTGATTTGAAGAACCATTATATAAAGGAATACCATCAATAACATAAAGTGGCTGGCTATTCATAATAGAAGAGTTACCACGAATAATTACTTTAGTAGATCCTCCGGTACCTCCAGAACTTTTTGTTACAGCTACACCGGCAATTTTACCAGCAATTGTATTGATAACGTTGGCATCTTTTACACGAGTTAACTCTTCTCCTTTAAGTTCCTGCGCTGAATAAGTTAAAGATTTTCTAGTTTTCTTAAGACCTAATGAAGTTACAACAACCTCTGTAAGAGCATTTGATGCTGCAAGAGCCATTTTAACATTAATTGTAGCGGCATCACCTACAACTATTTTTTGTGTTTCAAGACCTACATAAGTAAAAACTAAAGTCTGTCCCTTTTGCACTTCAACTGTGTACAAACCATCAAAATCGGTAGTAGCACCTTTTTGACCTCCTTGTACTGCAACGGATGCCCCTGGCAACGGCAACCCATCAGAATCTGTAATCACACCTTTGACACTCTTTACTTGTGCAAGTGAAACCTGCGCCGTAAAAACAATCATAAAGATTAAGAAAATTTTTTTCATGTTTATTTATTTTGTTAGTTATGGTGTAAATTTATTCTTAAGGGATTGTTAAAAAAAATATTTTATACAAACAGCTTTAAATTTTAAACCAACGACATAAATCAATCAATAATCCGTTTCACGAAAACGTTTTCAAATTAATATATGTGCTATGTTTAACCTATTTACCAATGTTTTATGCAGTTATTTCACTTATTTACTAAATAATCATCATCTACAATAAAAACCTAATAATGTGAGTTTTACGACAAAAAAACACTTTAAAAAGGCGGATTTATTCGATAAAACAGAATTTTTAGAATAGTTAAAATCTTATTAATTTAAAGGACATATGCAGTCTTGAATTTTAATTTAGTTGCCACACAATCCTGTAGTTCTCACTTTTAAGCTTGTATATTTTTGATGAATTACATCTAATAAAGAATATTCGCCAAAAGAATCCTGAGCAATTTCCCAAATCATTATTCCTCCGGTATTTTGAGAAGCAAATTCAACTTTTTTAGCAATGGTTGATTTTCCGTTGTAATATATTTTACCAAGCTCGTCCTGATCTGCAAATTGGGTTCCTGCCATTATAATATCATTATAGGTTGAACTGGTAACATCAGGATAGGTAAAATTATAGCCGTAAAAAGGCACACCAAGCGTTAATTTATCACTTGGTACATTTTGAAGTTTATGCCAAAAATCAATTCCTTCTTTAGCAAACTCAAAAGAGCTGTGCTGACCCGGCTTATCAGGAGTCCAGGGGCCCGTACTATCGTAAGCCATAATATTAATAAAGTCGAATGCATTTAATGCTGCCTGAGTTATATTTTCGAAACGCGAATTATTAGGCAAAGCTGCCGTTAATAATTTTTTACGCTCGGCAAGGCTCTTTTTTAATTCAATTACAAAACCACTATATCCTGAGGTCACAGCATTCCATTCGAGATCTACATCTACTCCATCCAACTGATGCAATTCGACAAAATTGACAATGTTCTGAATTAAAGCTGACCTGTTTTCTGGTTTATCTATTAAAAAAGACCAATTTGAGGCCTGTTCTTCTGATATTACTCCACCGGCGAGTGAAATACTAATTATAATTTTAGGATTAACTGACTTTGCATATTTAATCAGAGCATCCAGATCTCCGCTAAATACTATATTTCCATTTTTATCCGGGTTTGCAAACGCGATATTGAGATGCGTTAATTGACAAAACTGAATAGCATTGATTTTATTAAAATTATCCGAAGATAAATACCCAACAACTCTGGCTGTTTTATTTTTTGAATCTACAGGATCAGGTTGTTTTTCTCTCGAACAGCTGTATGCTGAAAAAAGGGAACTTATAAAAAAAAGGATGCCTAATAAGGCTTTATTTTTTATCATAATTTTGAATTTAAACTTGTTGTTTGTAATTTTAATTAGAATGAAAATAATACCTCATTAGGCATAACTTTATATTTGAGATTTATTTTTTAGTTTACATCCCACCAAACTTTACCAAACCAGTCATTCTTTCCTCCTAATCTCGCTAAGGCTTCCTGATAATTTTTTTCATTTTTTTGTAGTTCATCACTTGGATAGTACAAACGTGTTGGCACAATACCACCCGTTCCTGAATCTGAATTTGTAATTGGTATTAAGTGAGGATATCCTGTTCTTCTCCAGTTCGAGTATCCTTCGATACTATTAAATAGATAGGTAATCCAAATTTGTGTTCCAATTTGTTCTTTTTCTGTACCAGGCAATAAAGGTTTCGCATTTACATAAGCGTCGATGCTTGCCTGACTTGCAGGAGTCGCACCATAAATAGACAATTGTTTAATTCCTGCCTCAACACCTTTTTTGTAATATTCTGCAGCAGAACCTGAAACCCATCCTCTAAAAGCAGCTTCGGCTAATAACAATTGGCTCTCTGAATAACTTACGTGCAAGAACGGAGTTGTTCTTAATTTTAAATAAGGCTGTATACCAGAGGCTGAATTTGATCCTCCGGAAAGCTCCCATCTAAACACTCCCGGTTTAACCCCTTCGTACAATGTTTCTCCCGGCTGTAGTGGCGCACCCGGAACTATACTACTACTGGTTTTAGGAGTAGCGATCATAGTCAATCTTGGATCTCCGTTATTTTTTAAATAATCTATTAGTAAGGAACTAAAATGATCTCCCTGCTCATTTCCTATAAAACCATAAGACAATCCGTTTCCTCTATAGTCCAGTCTGGCTGGATCATCACTAAAGGGAAAATCTAAATGCTGCATAATACAGTTATCAGCATTGCTTTCAAAAACGCCATTTTGTAACGCTGCTTTTGCTTGTTTTTCTGCTTCGGCTGGGCTTACTTCAGAAATTCTCATCGCCGCACGCAAACGCATAGTGTTGGCTAATTTTTTCCATTTAGAAACATCTCCTTTATAAAACAAATCTCCTTTGATCAGGTCTTTTCCAACATTTAATTGATTATAGGCCTCTTCTAATTCTCTAAAAAATGAAGCATAAATATCTTGTTGTTTATCATATTTAGGTGTTACAATTCCTTTAGAAAAAGCCAGACCCGCTTCTGAATAAGGTACATCTCCATAAATATCTGTTAATCGCTGTGCCACCATTACTTTCATAATTTTAGCAACTGCATTCATATTTACAGCCGAAGCATCTTTTCCGGTTACATCCAGAATATCTACAACACTTTTCATTTCATGAGCATATACGTTTCTCCATAAGGCTACTGCATATTCCTCTGAATTATTAAATTTACCACCGTAGTTTGTTACTGCCCACGAACCAGAGTAATGCTGCACAAAACCTCCGGCATAAATTAGATTGGTTCTATGCTGATAGTATCCGTCTCCAGACATACACAATTGGGTAAATGAAAGCTGACCTGCCGGATTTGCAGATAACGCCACAGGATCTTTTTCCAGTTCGTCAAAATTTTCTGTACAGCCAACTACCGTAAAAACTGCAAGCATGGCTATTATATATTTGATTTTCATAATCTACTTTTTTAGAATGTAATTTTAATATTAAAACCATACGATTGTCTTGATGGTAATGAACCATATTCAAAACCTTGTCCGTTTCCTGAAGTATACATAGACTCCGGATCAATGTTTGGTAAATCTTTATTGAATGTCAATAGATTTCTTCCAAATACAGAAACATAAATTGAATTTATTTTTGCTCCGCCAAAAACGCTTTTAGGTATATTATACCCTAAACTTACCTCTCTTAATTTTACATATGAAGCATCATAAATAAATGGCGCCGGAGTAGCATCTGTAACATTTCTCCAATATTCCTGAGGATCTACAGGTTTGGTATTTTTTACATAAACAGGATTCTGAGCTGTTCCTGTATTTACCACTCCATTTGCTACATAACCACCTGTAGGAACCCAATTATTGATGTCGAAATTAGGATCGTTTGCAGCAGCTTGTGTTCTTGCAGCGATATACGCATCTCTTCCTTCTGTAGTTACATCTAATAATCCTCTCATTGCAGCAACTGAGTTTGTCATAGAATAAACATCCATACCAAATTTCATATCTAATAAAAACTGAAGCGTGATTCCTTTATAAGTAAATCTATTGGTTAAACCCGCTGCCCAATCCGGAACTCCTTTTCCTAAAACTACTTTATTATCTGTATATACAGGCATACCTTGTGCATTTACAATCATTTCTCCTGAAGGTGTTCTTTGAAAATCTCTTCCAATGATAGTACCGTATTTTCCACCAACCTGAGCAACAATCGCTGCGTTAGCCCAACGAGCCTCAGAAATTGTGTAGGTATTAATTTCAGGATGTAAAGAAAGAATTGAGTTTTTATTTCTGGAATAGTTTAAGTCAATTCCCCATTCAAAGTCCTTCGTTTTTATTGGTGAACCAGATAAAAAGATCTCAATACCTTCGTTACGCAATTCACCGGCATTTACAGAAAGATATTCATATCCTGATGTTGATGAAGAAGCTAAATCAAGTGTTTGATCAGATGTATCCTCACGATACACCGTTATATCAGCTTTTAATCTGTTTTTAAAGAAAGCTGTTTCTAAACCAAACTCGATTCCTTTTTTCGTTTGAAAAGTCAGGTTTGCATTTGGTGCCGATGTATTCTTAACATTTACAACACTTTGCCCGTCATAAGAAGAATATGTAGTATAATTTAATGCATTTTTATAAGCCCCTGGAGCATTAGAAACTTTTGCCCATGAAGCTCTTAATTTTCCATAAGAAAAAGTATCTCCCTGAATGTTAAATGCATCCGAGAATACAAAACCTAA
Organism: Flavobacterium sp. SLB02; assembly: GCF_009664855.1. Taxonomy (GTDB): domain Bacteria; phylum Bacteroidota; class Bacteroidia; order Flavobacteriales; family Flavobacteriaceae; genus Flavobacterium. Next base: position 722,698 of record NZ_CP045928.1, on the reverse strand, counting down.
TGAAGCTCCCGGATAGAAAGCATCTTTATTAATAACGCTAAACCAGTCATTTCTTCCCGTAAACTCAGCATATAGATACCCTTTATAATCCAATTTTGCAGAACCGTAAACAGAATTTGTTCTTGTTCTTGTTTCTATTGGTGCATTTATTGTTTGCGTGGAAAAATTACTAATAAACTCTGTTCCCGGCTGAATAATATTGGTTCCCTCACTAGAATTTTCAGATCTTCTAAAATCTCTTCTAGTTGCTCCTAAAATTCCTGAAAAAGTCAGATCATTAGCTAATTTAATTCCGCTAAAAGTAGCAATGATATCCGTATTCATTTCAGAAACGGTGATATCACCTACTCTAAGATAACCAGTATCTCTTCCAGGCCATGTACTTCCAGGCACCATAAAATCTTTAGAATCAAAAATATAAGTATCTAAACCAGTTCTAAAAGTCAGCGCAACCCATTTTTCTAGTTGATACGTTCCGGCAACATTCCCTGTAAAACGATTTTTCTTAGAAGTATTGTGGTTTGCATCTACAGTTAAATAAGGATTTAATTGATAAATATTATTATTCCATTTATAAACTTCTCCAGTCTCCGGATTTCCATAATTTTTCAACCACGCCTGATCAATATTTGGCGCCAGACCACTTAAAGAATACCCCACATTGTTTGGTGAATCACCCAATCCAGGTCGGTTATTTGTAGTCTCTACCATATAATTTACATTAGCATCTAAAGTAAATTTATCTGATTTTAATGTACCGTTTAAACTAGCATTGTTTCTTTCTAAACCAGAATTAGGAACAACATCATCATTTTTCAGGTTATTGAATCCAAAACGAAGAAATGCATTTTCACTTCCTCCAGAAAGTGCAATTCCGTTTGTTGTTGTAACACCGGTCTTGAAAAAATCCTGAATATTATTTTCAACTCTTGCATAAGGTCGCATAGAACCATCAAATATTTTTACTTGTGTTCCTATACTATTTGAAAATTTAGGTCCCCAGGCACTGGTTGTATACCCGTAAACTTCGCTAGGTGCTTTTGTCGGATCTGGCAAAATTCCGTGACCTCCCGTACCATATTCAGTTTGAAAATCATCATATTTTGCATTTACACGGTCAAAACTAACACCACTTGTTAATTCTACTTGTAATTTTCCTTTGCTTCCTTTTTTAGTTGTAATTAAAATTACCCCGTTTAACGCTCTTGAACCATATAAAGCTGATGCAGCTGCACCTTTTAATACAGTAAGACTTTCAATATCATTTGGGTTAAGACTTGAAATTCCGTCTCCGTTATCTCTTCCGTCGAACCATTTACTGGCTCCGGCAGTGTCATTATTCAAACCTGAGTTATCAATAGGAACTCCATCAACAATATAAAGTGGCTGGTTACTCTCCCCTATACTTGAAATTCCTCTAATAATAACTCTGGAGCTCCCTCCAACTCCTGTGGCAGGCATAGAAATATCAACACCGGCAATTTTACCTGAAAGTGCCGACGCTACATTGGTTGTAATCACTTTATTAAGCTGATCACCTTTAATGTCCTGAACTGCATAACCCAATTCTTTTTTCTGTCTCTTGATACCTAATGCGGTAACAACAACTTCGTTTAAGTTTTGTGCATCTTCTGTGAGCACAACATTTACTGTAGCTGATTGTGTTACAGTAACTTTCTCAGTTTTGATTCCGATAAACGAAAAAACAAGAACATCTCCTGCAGATGCTTGTATCGTAAATTTTCCGTCATAATCAGACTGGGTTGCGGTTTTGGTACCCTGAATAATAATACTTACTCCCGGCAGCGGCAATCCGTTTTGATCGCTTACTAAACCTTTGATTGTTTTTACCTGAGCAAGCGAGAGCTGCGCCGTAAAAACAAACATAAAGATTAACATAATTTGTTTCATTTTATTATGGTTTTGTTGGTTAAGCGATAAATTTATTGTTAAAATTAACATAAATAAAACATTTTAAACATACAGCACAAAACCTTAAACGAACGACACAAAACAATCAACAATATGTTTTACGAAAACGATATACCACACTAATAATATAAAATATATCTTTTTTTATAAAATTTTATTCAAAAGAATTGCGTTTTACCCAGTAATTGTTTAAAGTTGCACAATATTTCCAGCATACCAAACAACCAAATCTAAATTCCCAAATTAAAGTTGACCGAAATTCAAAAATTAAAATTTGATATTAAGCTTAAAAATCATGTTTGGTTTTGGGGTAGCTATTTCACTCTTAACTTTTTACGATGGGGAGCGTACTTTAATGACTATCCTTATTCGTTTAAATCAAACTTAATTGAGTTCTCACTGCACATTCCCTTAGTCTATTTTAACCTTTTTGTTTTGGTGCCCAAATATGTACTGAAACAAAAATATATTACCTATACCCTCGCATTAATATCAAGCCTTTTTGGAATCTATCTGCTAAAAACAGCTTTGACCTATTATATTATATCGGAAAACATCTGGCCGGAAGCCAATAGAGAGTACCATCCTTTTGATATTAATCATATTCTGGCAGTTTGTATCGGAGAGTTGTACGTTCTGGCTATGGCATCATCTGTTTACCTTACTTTGACATGGCTTCGCGAAAGAGAACGAAACAGGTCTTTAAGAGAAAACCAGTTTAAAATCAAATTAAAATACCTTGAAAATCAAATTCAGCCGCATTTCTTTTTCAATACCTTAAATAATTTATACGCTTTATCATTAGAATCTTCTGATAAAGTTCCGGATGTTATTATAAAACTATCAAATTTGATGGAATATGTTTTATATGATGTAAAAGGAACCAAATTTGTTCCATTAATTAAAGAAATTGATTATATTCAGAATTATATCGAAATCGAGAAGTTACGCTTTGAGAATGTAGAAGTTACAGTCAATCTCGAATCGAATATAGAAGATATTGTTGTACCCCCATTGATATTCATCTCATTGGTCGAAAACGCCTTTAAACACGGAGGAATCAACAACAATAATCTAAAAATTAAGATTAATTGTAAAGTCATCGACAATAAATTGTTAGATTTTGAAATCTTAAATAATTTTGTAAATTCACAAAATCTTAATGCTAAAGGCGGAATTGGTTTAGTCAATACAAAAAAAAGATTAAAATTAATTTACAAAAACAATTTCAGTTTAAAACATACAACGAAGTTAAATTACTATATAATTCGTTTGCAAATACCTATTGATAATGAAGATTAAATGCGTGTTGATTGACGATGAGCCATTGGCTATCAAAGTCCTGCAAAATTATTTTACAAATTTTACAGATTTTGAGGTAATTGGCACATTCAATAATTCTCTGGAAGCGCTCGATTTTATAAACAGTACTACTGTCGATGCCGTATTTCTTGACATCAACATGCCTATGATGACAGGTTTTGAACTCATTAGTTTAATCGAAAATAAAACCAAAGTTATCATCACCACTGCTTTTAGGGAATTTGCTGCAGAAAGCTATGATCTTGATGTTTTAGATTATTTAGTAAAACCTATTCCGTTACCACGTTTTATAAAATGCATTAATAAAATCACCACCGAATACAATTTAAAAAACAATATTAAAGTCGAAACCACAAAAGGCGATTCGCATATTTTTATCAAGGTCGATAAAAAAATGATGAAAATTAATATTGAAGAAATTCTATTTGTCGAAGGAATGAAAGAATACATCAAAGTAGTTACTCCTGATAAAACCTATATTACCCATAAATCACTGACATCTTTGTCAGAAGAATTACCTGCTGATCGCTTTTTGCGCATCCATAAATCTTACGTAATTGCCTTAAATAAGGTAAAATCTATCGAAGGAAACCGTATTCAGATACAATCTTATACCATTCCGATAGGCAGAAACTACAGCAAAGAGGTCAAAAACAAAATTTTAGAATAAACTTTAACATTTAAATTCATTTTCTAAGTCGGTAAAAATTAACACATTGTTGAAAAAATGACGCCGTTGGTTTAAATTTAACATTATTTGTGCCTTTTTATTTTTTTTTGATATACTTAACAAATATATTTACGGTCTTCAAAAAACAATAAAATAAAAAATTAACCTCTTAAATTATGAGTTCAGAAAATGTTCAAACCAAATGGGGACAGTTTATCTCGTTGATAATTGTTTTCTTCTTTTGGGGTTTTGTTGGTTCGGCCAATGATATCCTGATTCCCGTATTCAAAAAAGTATTTACTTTATCTCAGGTTCAATCACAATTAGTAGCCTGGGCATTTTATGCGGCGTACTTTGTAGGATCAATGATTTTCTTTTTAGTATCTTTAAAATTAGACGTTTTACAAAAATTCGGATATAAAAAAACCCTTTCTGCAGGTTTACTTCTTTCAGCAGTTGGATCATTTTTATTCATTCCTGCTGCAACAATGGAAAGTTTTCCATTTTTCTTAACCGCTTTATTTACTGTAGGTTTAGGATTTTCAATCCAGCAAATTGTAGCCAATCCATTGGCCATTAAAATGGGAAGTCCTGCAACAGGAGCGCACCGTTTAACATTAGCCGGAGGTATCAACTCTTTCGGGACAACCATTGGAGCTATCCTTTTAGGAATTGCTTTGTTTGGAATGGGTGACAACAAAAACACTTCACTTTCATTAGAAGATATCAAACTGCCTTTCATCATTTTAGGACTTGCTTTTATTGCAGTGGCCATTTTCATGAACTTCTCTAAAATCGAAGATCCTGCAAAAGAAGAGGAAGAAGTAGTTAAAGTAGCACACGAAAAATTCAACATTTCAGATTATCCACAACTATATTTGGGAATGTTAGGAATCTTTATTTACGTTGGTACTGAGGTAACAATCATTAGTAATTTACCAGCTTTATTGCATACTGCAGAATTCGGTAATGTACTCGAAGATGCCATCGCACCTTTTATTGCCCTTTACTGGGGAAGCTTAATGATTGGTCGCTGGAATGGTGGTGTTAACGTTTTCAACACTTCAAACCTTGTAAATACAGCATTAAAATTCATTGTTCCTGCATTAGCCTTTGGAGTAATTATTGGAGCTAACATTTTTGCTGCACACGATGTTTCTGCATTTTACATTTACCCAATCTGGATTTTATTATTTATAGCCGTAAGTTTTGTAGGTGGTAAAAATGCCGGAAAAACTTTAATGCTTTTCGGAATATCAGGATTATTAATGATGCTTGCCGGATTAGCCTGGCCAGACCCATCAATTGCTAAATTCTTCTTTATCTCAGGAGGTTTATTCCTATCTATCATGTGGCCATCAATCTTCGATTTAGCGATCGCAGGATTAGGTAAAAACACAGGAAAAGCATCTTCGTTCTTAATTATGATGATTTTAGGAGGAGGGGTTATTCCATTAATTCAAGGAAGCATCTGCGATATCGACCTTACAAGCCCTGGAGGAATCTTCGGAATCACCTGGACACACTTCTCTTACATCGTTCCCTTACTTGGTTTTGCCTATTTAGGATTCTACGGTTTCTACTGTCCTAAAATATTAAAAAGACAAGGAATTAACCATGTTGAAGGCGGTGGCGGAGGTCACTAAGACAAATTATAAAAACATAAAAAAAATCCCAAATTCCAATCCACAAAATTGAAATTTGGGATTTTTTTTGCTCTAAAATATCACCCAATAACCTTTGTCCCTTTGAACCTCTGTACCTCTGAACCTTTGCCCCTCCTATTTAGCATTAATAATATTGCTCAGATTCTTTTTAAAAGTACTTTTATTTTGCTCCGATAAGATATAAACAACATCTTTATCAGCATGAACAATAACCTTATCAATATTGGCCTCTAAGAGTGCTTTTGGATCTTTTATTTTCAACGTGCAGGCACCATCAAAAAAACCGTCATCTTCAATGATTTTTTTAGCCTCGATAATCGTTCCGTCACTTAAAACAGCCGAAATAGTCATGGTTTTATTGAGTGTTTTCGAATAAAAACCATCCATTACCAGTAACAATCGGTACGAATTTTTCAATTCCGGACCTTTAAATTCGTGTCGCGTAATATTATAACGCAAGCCTTTTGCAAGCGTCTGAAATTGCAATGAACAATCCAGTTCAAAACTCGCTACATCGCCAGCCTCACTAACCTCTTTTTTTATTTTAGCAGCTTGTGCACTAATCGATAAACCAATAAACAAAAACACAAAAACCAGTACAACTTTTTTCATATGTATTTCTTTTTGAGACACATAAAAGTAAAAAAAAAAACGTCACCCTTTTTACAAGGATGACGATTTTTAACTTATAAAGATCTGATTCTTATTTATTTCCCTTTTCAAAATCAGCTACAAACTGAGCCAATCCAATATCAGTCAACGGGTGTTTCAACAATCCATAAATTGCAGAAAGAGGTCCAGTCATAACATCAGCACCAATTTTAGCACAGTTTACAATATGCATTGTATGACGCACAGAAGCTGCCAAAATTTGAGTCTCGTAACCGTAGTTATCATAAATTTCTCTAATTTCCTGAATTAAATTCAAACCGTCTGTAGAAACATCATCCAAACGACCAATAAAAGGAGAAACATAAGTAGCTCCTGCTTTTGCAGCCAATAAAGCCTGACCTGCAGAAAACACAAGTGTTACATTAGTTTTAATTCCTTTATCCGAAAAATATTTCGCAGCCATTACACCTTCCTTAGTCATAGGTAATTTCACTACGATCTGGTCATGTAATTCAGCTAACTCTTCACCTTCTTTGATCATTCCATCATAATCCAGCGCATTAACTTCAGCACTTACATCACCTTCAACAAGGTTGCAAATATCTACATAATGCTTCAAAATGTTGTTTTTTCCGGTAATTCCTTCTTTTGCCATCAAAGATGGGTTAGTCGTTACACCATCTAAAACACCTAAAGCCTGTGCTTCTTTAATCTGAGCTAAATTAGCTGTGTCAATAAAAAATTTCATAATTATATCTATTTAATTGTGTTCCTGTTTTGGGCGTGTCCCTCCGGGTCGGGCTTTCGGCTTTATCTTTTGTTTCGTTTCACTTCACAAAAGGATACTGCCTCAAACGAAGTTCACTGAACTCTTATTAAAAATAAAAACTAAGTGAAGTAATCCTTCACGCAAAATTCGGTGCAAAATTACAATTTATAATTTCCATAAAATAAAAAAGTAAAAAATAATTCTAAATACCTTAACTATAGTCAAAACACCTTTAGCCGAAAAACTAGTTTTATTTTTGTACTTTTAAAAATTAAAAATCCCTCCCATACAAGTGCTAGAAGATCATTTCAAACAAGATATAATCAATATCGAGAACATATCAATTGTCCCCAATCTACTTAACGTTATTTGCCAGACTACCGGAATGGGTTTTGCAGCAATAGCAAGAGTTACTGAGGATCGATGGATTACCTGCAGCGTTCAGGACAATGTACTTTTTGGCTTAAAACCCGGAGACGAATTAAAAATAAAAACAACAATTTGCGACGAAATCAGGCAAAACCCAAAACCTGTCATAATTGATAATGTAAGTGAAGACAAAGAGTATCACGACCACCATACTCCTGCTATGTACAAATTACAAAGCTACATTTCAGTACCCATTATACGTCAGGACGGCAGTTTCTTTGGTACATTATGCGCCATAGACCCAAAACCAAACAACCTTAAAGAGTTTAAAATCAGTGAAATGTTCAATTTATTTGCTGAACTTATCTCATTTCATCTTGCAGCAATAGAACAAAAACTAGAAAGCAAAAAAATACTCGAAGAAAAAAACCATCTGCTTGAAAAAACTCAAGTCGAAAAAAATGAAGCCGAAAAATTAAACTCAGATTTCAAGAAAAAACTCATCGAGAAAAATCTTTCGCTCGAGAAAATGAACAGCGAACTGGAGGCTTTCAATTACATCTCAAGTCACGATCTTCAGGAGCCTTTGCGTAAAATCCAGCTTTTTACCGACACTATTGAACGCGAAGAAGTCACTAATTTATCCGAAAAAGGCAAAACTGCATTTCATAAAATCAAAACGTCAGCGTACCGAATGCAAAACCTGATCAACGACCTTTTGATTTATTCTAAAACAAAATTTGATGACAGAAAGTTCGAAGTAAAAGACTTAAACAACATAGCCAGCGATGTTATCGAAGATCTTACAGACGAGTTCGAAAACAAAAATGTAGTTTTTGATATACAGAAATTAGGCAAACTCTCTGTAATCGAATTTCAATTCAGACAATTACTTTATAACCTGATTAGCAATTCATTGAAATTCGCCAGTCCTGACCGAGATTTAATCATTACAGTAGCCGCAGAAATTACAAATGGTCAGCTCGACAAGCTTTCGCCGCTTACTAAATATTACAAAATAACCATTTCCGATAATGGTATTGGATTTGACCAATTGTACAACGAAAAAATATTCGGGCTCTTTCAGGCATTGCACACAAAACCTTTAAAAAGCACCGGAATTGGCTTAACAATTGTAAAACGAATCGTAGAAAATCACAACGGATTTATTAAAGCAGAAGGCGTTTTAAATCATGGAGCAAAATTTGATATTTTTATTCCTGTAGAATAACTTCAAATTTCGCTCCCCATTCATTTATTATATTTTATAATGGTTCATTAGCATTTTTTCATACACTTTATCAGGAAGCGCACGTTTTAAAACAATCGAAAACTTCTGCATAAACGCCCCCACTTTATAGTGTACGTTTGGCTTTTTCTGTTGCATGATTTTATACACCGCTTCGGCCATTTCGTTAGGATTACTTCCCGCATCTACATGTTCATTCATCGTTGCAAGATTGTCTCCGTAGACTTTTGCGTAAGCTGAACCCTCTATAACCGGCGCATGATAACGCCCCGAAGCAATATTAGTAGCAAAATCGCCTGGTGCAATGCTTGTAATTTCGATTCCAAATGACTTTACTTCCATACGCAAAGCCTCAGTGATTAACTCTAATGCTCCTTTAGAAGCCGAATAAACACTTCTGTAAGGCAATCCCATATAACCGGCGATCGAAGTAATATTAATAATCAAACCTGATTTTTGCTCGCGCATTTGTGGCAACACCGCTTTCATAACTTCAATTGGTCCAAAAAAGTTGGTTTCAAAATTATTCCTGATTTCCTCTGTCGGAATTTCTTCCAGAGGACCAGTAATTCCAACACCTGCATTATTAATCACCACATCTAACCGACCTGAATTGGCAATGATTTTAGCCACCGCTGATTTTATAGATTCAGCATTACGAACATCCAAAGCCACCAATGGAAAAACTGAATTCAGGACTTTTTCAGGATTTCTGCTCGTTCCGTAGACTACAAAACCTTTTTTTTGCAAAAATTCTCCAATTGATTTTCCAATCCCTGAGGATCCTCCGGTAATTAAAACGACTTTATTCATTTTGAAAAGTTATAAGTTTTGAGTTATAGGTTATGAGAGATTACTATTTTTTTTTACCGCAGACTTCACAAAGCTTTGCGAACTTTGCCTTTTCCCCAAAAAAAAGAATAAAAAAACTTAGCGTTCTTTATAGTTAACTTTTTTTATCCCTCCACAGGTTTTAGGATTACTCCAATAACTTTTAACTTACGAAATACCAAAAATAAAAAAATCCTCCATAAGGAAGACCACTTTTAAATTAATTCTAAAAAAAAATCCCGAAAGATCGGGAATAAAAAAAATGGCAAGCGACCTACATCGCACCGCTCAACCACGTACCCTTGCTATGTTCCCATCCTGGGGGAGTCTGCAGGAGCTGGTCGTGTAGGACTTGCCGGTGCAAATATACAATCTTTTTATATTTTTGCAAGACCTTTGTTGCTATAAAAATATCGTCGTATATTGGCTTATTCAAATTTTAAACTATGAAAAAATATAACTTCCTAACTGTCATTTTATTAGGAATCACATTAATTGGATGTGGAGATAAAAATAAAGGTGAAAATTCTTTATTTAATATCGATGATTCTGCTTTTCCTGCTCATTTTACCCAAAAAGAAGCACTTTCTGTTGGAATTTTGAACCCAAATTCGAAAGAAATCGACAGCATTGTTTACTTTGTTAATGATAAAAAAGTGGGAAGCACAAAAGGAGCTTCAAAATTTAATTTCCCTTTAAAAGATCAAAAATTAGGATACCAATATCTAAAAGCAACTGTTTATTTTGGATCAAACTCTTCTGATGCAACCAAACGAATCGAATTAGTATCTGATGTTGAACCAAAAGCTTTAAAATATAAGATCGTAAATACATATGCTCACGATACCTTATCTTTTACTGAAGGTTTAGAGTTTTACAAAGACACTTTGTACGAAAGTACAGGACAAGAAGGCGCTTCGTACATTAGAAAATACGATTATAAAACAGGAAAAGTTTACAAACAAATTGATCTTGATAAACAATATTTTGGAGAAGGCATTACCTTTATCAACGGCAAATTGTTTCAATTGACCTGGCAAAATAAGAAAGGTTTTATCTATGATGCTAATACTTTAAAACTGGAAAAAACCTTTGCTTACGAAAAAGACATCGAAGGCTGGGGAATGACAAATGATGGAAAATACATTTACCAAACAGATAAAACTGAGAAAATCTGGAAAATGGATCCTGCCACTCAAAAAATGGTAGATTACATCAATGTATATTCAGGAACTTCAAAAATTAAAGCCATTAATGAGTTAGAGTGGATTAATGGAAAAATCTATACCAATGTATGGTTTAAAGATGCTATTGCAGTTGTAAACCCTACATCAGGAGCCGTTGAGGGAATTTTAGACATGTCTGGTTTGAGAAAATTTATGGATGCCAAAATAACCAAAGATGATGTTTTAAACGGAATTGCTTACAATCCTAAAACTAAAACCATTTTTGTAACGGGTAAAAACTGGAGCAAAATGTTTGAAATAACAGTTTCCGAAAATTAAATTCCAAATTTTTAAAATTCCAAATTCCAATAAACACGAATTTCACAGATTTTCACGAATAATTAGTGATAATTTGTAAAATTTGTGTTTTGTTTTTTTTCCATATTAAATAGCATTCCATAATAAATCTATACAATGATTACCCTTATCAAAAACATAAAAGAATTACTTCAGGTTCGCGAAACTGCAATTGATAAAGTTTCGGGGGCTGAAATGGCAGAACTTCCTACTATCAAAAATGCTTTCTTAATTATAAAAGATAATCTTATTGCTGATTTTGGATCAATGGAAAATCTTCCTGAAATCAATGCAGATAAAGTAATTGATGCGACAGGACGAGTTATAATGCCAACCTGGTGTGATAGTCACACCCATATTGTATACGCTGGCAATCGCGAACAGGAATTTGTAGACCGCATTAACGGATTTACTTATGAAGAAATAGCGAATCGTGGCGGTGGAATTCTAAATTCAGCCAAGAAACTCAACGAAACTTCGGAAGAAGAAATCTACGAGCAGTCAAAAATTCGATTAGAAGAAGTAATGAATTTAGGAACTGGGGCAGTGGAAATAAAATCCGGATATGGCTTAACTATCCAAGGCGAACTCAAAATGCTTCGTGTCATTAAAAAACTGGCTGAGAACTATCCAATTGCTATAAAAGCTACTTTTCTTGGTGCACACGCCTTTCCTGTACATTACAAGGATAATAAAGCGGGTTATATCGATGAAATCATCACTAAAATGCTGCCTGAAATTGCTCAAAACAAATTAGCTGATTATGTTGATGTTTTCTGCGAAACAGGTTATTTTTCTGTAGAAGAAACAGAACAAATTATGCAGGCAGGAATAAATTTCGGCTTAAAGCCAAAAATTCACGTTAATCAATTTAATTCTATTGGCGGAATACAAGCCGGAATTAAATTTAAGGCCCTTTCTGTCGATCATCTCGAAATTATGAACCCGGAAGATATCGAAGCTTTAAAAAACACAGAAACAATGCCTGTAGCATTACCATCGTGCTCGTACTTTTTAAGTATTCCCTACACACCAGCAAGAGAAATAATAAAAGCAGGACTTCCATTAGCCTTAGCAACCGATTTTAATCCCGGTTCTACTCCATCTGGAAATATGAATTTTGTGGTGGCTACAGCTTGTATCAAAATGAAAATGACCCCTGAGGAAGCAATCAATGCAGCGACTATAAACGGTGCGTACGCAATGGGAATTTCAAAAACCCACGGAAGCATCACCAAAGGCAAAAAAGCCAATTTGATCCTGACAAAACCTATTTCATCATACTACCAGATTCCATACGCTTTTGGCAGTAATCTAATAGAAAGTGTTTTTATTGAAGGTGAAATTTTAGCTTAAAAATTAAGCCAAAAATCAAGTTTTTATTTTTTAAACCATTAAGATATTAAGAAATTTAAGTTTTACAGCTTAATGAAACTTAATATCTTAATGGTAAAAAAAATTAATGGTTCCATAAGATTTTATTGTTCTTTTTTATTCCAAAAACAATCTTGATCCCATAAAAAAAGGTCTGTGAAACTTCACAGACCTTTAATTTTTAGTGGTATTATTACCTAAGCAACGTTGTATTATCTTAAGTTAAAGCTAGTTTTAGAAACTAATTCATCATTATCAAAAACATTGATAAAATAAGTTCCTTTAGCAAAATCTTTACCTGGTAAGTCTTCACTTACGTTAACTGTTTTGTTTTCATATTTAACAGTAGTTTTAAAACTATAAGTTAAAGTATTATCACCAAAATTTTCTGTTTTCTTATCTCCTAAAACATTGTTTTTAGAATCAATAACTTGTACATAGTACGTTTTATCACCAGATTTAGCGATTTGGTTTTCAGCAACAGTAAAACTAATTTTTAAAACATCAGCACGACTTGCTTTATCAGTTTCAATTTGTTTTCCTGAGCTTCTTAATTTGTAAGCAGCTGTTTTTGTATTCAAAACAGATAATTTAGCTCCTTTTTCAACAGTTTTAGCCAATTCTTCGTTTTGACCTACTAATACTTCGTTATATTTTTTAGACTCACCTAAAACTACAATTGTACTATCTCTCTGAGTTGTTAAAACACCATTTTGTTTTTTCAATTCATCATTTTCAGCAACTAAAGTTTTCATTTTACCTTGCATTGCCTGAACCTGAGATCTAAATTTAGATACATCACCTTTTGATTTATTCAAATCATCCATCAAAGCTACTACTTTGTCTCTTTCCTGAATTAATTCATCAGACATAGAAGTATTTTCAGCGATTGCAGCATCATAAGTTGTTTTTAACTCTTGCAGATCTTTCATAACAGACTCTTTCTCTGTTAAAGTTGTTGTAAGTTCTGTCTTAACCACGTCTGTATCAGACGATAATTTAAAAATATACACTAAGCTACCAATTAGTAGGACTGCTAAAACTGCGATTACCGCTTTTAGACTTGAGTTGTTGTTCTTTGGGTTTTCCATATTTAAAAAAATTTTTCTTTAAAACAAATTTAAGAATTAATATAAGGTTATAACGTAAGTTACTACAATTATATTATTTTTGGAAAATAAATTTTTTTCATGGAGAAATTAGTCCCGTTTACTATTAATGATTTAGCAAAAGTTACAAATCATCGAAGTGGTGAAATAAAATTTGGAGAAAAGATGATTATCATCCCTAAAGGAGTTGATAAAATTACTTTTCTAAAAGAAAGCGAAGCTAAATATGTGCTTCTCGGAATTCCGGAAGATATTGGTGTGCGAGCCAATTACGGCAGGCCCGGAGCAGCATCGGCATGGGAAAGCGCTATAAAAAGTATTGCCAATATACAACACAATCGTTTTTCCAAAGGCAGCCAGATTATTGTCTTAGGACATATTAATGTTGCTGAAGAAATGCGCGAAGTAGAAAATCTGGATTTTAACGATATCGACGACCGTTCAAAATTAAGTCAGTTAGTCGAAAAAGTAGACAAAGAAGTTTCTCATATTATTTTTACAATCATAAAAGCAGGAAAAACGCCAATAATTATAGGCGGAGGTCATAATAATGCTTACGGAAATATAAAAGGTTCGGCTTTAGCCAAAGGAAAACCTATAAATGCCATTAATTTTGATGCCCATTCTGATTTCAGGATTTTGGAAGGCCGTCATAGCGGAAATGGATTTTCTTACGCTTACGAAGAAGGTTTCTTAAAAAAATACTTCATTTTTGGTTTACACGAAAACTATACTTCAAAAAGTGTTTTAGACATTATCAAAAAATTAGAAGACCGCGTTCGTTACAATACTTACGACAGTGTGAATATTCGCAAAGAAAAAGATTTTGACAGGGAGATGGCTTTGGCATTAGAGTTTATCAAAACAGATTCTTTTGGGATCGAAATTGATCTTGACGCGATTCCTAATATTGCCAGCAGTGCCATGACAATCAGCGGATTTTCGGTAGAAGAATTACGTCAGTTTATTTCGTTTTTTGGACAGCACAGAAACGCCACCTATTTGCATATTTGCGAAGGAGCTCCGGATCTGGCCGATTCTCCAAACAATAATTTAATTGGAAAATTAATTGGTTATTTAGTCACTGATTTCATCAAAGCCAACAACGAAAAAGAGTAATTTATTGAAAGATGACTGACTGAAAACGAGTTCATTTGCCAAATAAACCAAGAATCAAATAAACGATTGATCGAATAAAGCTATCTTTGCACAGAATTTTAGTACTTAAAACTAAATTCTTAATACCTAAGATATGTTATTCGAAGATTTATCACTTTCAAAAAGTATACAAAAAGCCGTATTTGAAGAAGGCTACCTAAACCCTACTCCTATTCAGGAACAGTCTATTCCGATTGTTTTGGCAGGAAGGGATTTAATTGGTTGTGCCCAAACCGGTACAGGAAAAACTGCGGCATTTGCAATCCCAATTATACATCAATTACACCGAATTGTAGGCTCATCAAAAAAAGCCAAAGTAATTCGCGCCTTAATAGTTACTCCAACACGTGAATTAGCGGTTCAGATTGGGCAAAGTTTTGATACTTATGCCAAATACACCAACCTGACTCAATTGACGATTTTTGGTGGGGTTTCGCAAAATCCTCAAGTTGATACATTGAAAAACGGAGTTGACATTTTGGTCGCTACGCCAGGAAGATTACTGGATTTACAAAAACAAGGTTTCCTTGATTTAGATCACTTGCACACTTTGGTTTTAGACGAGGCAGATCAAATGCTAGATATGGGCTTTATCAATGATGTAAAGAAGATCGTAAAACTTACTCCAAAAAACCGTCAGACTTTATTGTTTTCTGCAACAATGCCTATTGCTATTCGCGAATTGGCCGAAATGTTTTTACAGGATCCTGCAAAAGTTGAAGTCTCTCCGGTTTCATCTACAGCAGAAAACGTAGAACAACGTGTTTATTTTGTTGAAAAAACAGAAAAAAGAAATTTATTATATCATCTTATAAAAAACGAAGATTTATCGAACGTATTGGTTTTTTCGAGAACCAAACACGGGGCTGATAATGTGGTAAAAGCATTGCGCAAAAAAGATATCCCTGCTGAGGCGATTCACGGAGATAAATCGCAAAATGCAAGACAACGTGTTTTAGATGCCTTTAAAAACAAAGAAGTTGGTGTCCTTGTTGCCACAGATATCGCGGCAAGAGGAATTGATATTGACCAATTGCCTTTTGTAATAAACTTTGACTTACCTAATATCCCTGAAACTTACGTACATCGAATTGGACGTACTGGTCGTGCCGGAAACGGCGGAGTTGCGATTTCGTTTTGCAGCAAAGACGAACATGGTTACTGGAAAGACATTCAGAAATTGATAAAAGTAGACGTAAAAACGATTACGGATCATCCTTATCAATGGCACGCAGGAAGTCCTGAAGAAGCGGCAGAAAAACCTAAAAATTCAAACCGAAGCGGTGGTGCTCACAAATCAAGAAAATCAAACGCTTCTAAGCAAAATAAAAAACGCTGGTACTAGCCCTATGAGCAATTGAACACTAATTTCATAAATGATATTAATACCTAATAGCCCGTGTAATTAATTCCACAAACTAATCTGTGTTAATCAGTGAAATTAGTGTTTTCTTTTTTTTATTCTTATACACCTTACTAACTATGGCTTTTAGCTTCGTGTATTAAGTAACTTATAATCTTAAAGAGCTTAACGGGCTCAAAAGGCTTGATAATTATATCATTCATTCCCGACGAAATTGCCTCATCTGTTATTTCATCTTTATCAAAAGCAGTCAATGCTACAATAGGCGTTTTTATACCTTTTAAGCGAATTCTTTTAGTCGTTTCAAAACCATTCATCAAAGGCATATTGATATCCATTAAAATAAGATCAAAATCTTCTTTTTTTAGTATTTCCAAAGCTCCAAAACCGTCGTCTACTACTTTACAGATATAATTATTCTTTTCGATAATCTTCTTTGTAACGAGCTGGTTGATCAGATTATCTTCGACAATCAGTATTTTATAAACATCACTTGAAGTCAGATCTACCTCGATTTCATCGATAATATTTTTAGTCTTTTGCGGATCATGTTCAAAAGGAATTACAAAGGTAAATGACGTTCCTTCGCCAATAGTACTTTTTAAACTAATAGTACTTCCAAAAAGTCCCAACAATCGTTTTACAATACTCAGTCCTAATCCTGTTCCTTGGTAATCTTCATCTTTTCGGCCTACCTGAACAAATTTTTCAAAGATTTTACCCTGATCTACAATTGCAATTCCAACACCATTATCTTTAATTAAAAAATCAAGAAAGTACATTTTTCCCTGTATATCTTTGAGTTTTACGATAATTTCAACTTCTCCGTCTTTGGTAAACTTTAATGCATTACTCACTAAATTCATCAAAATTTGGGCAAGTCTTAATTTATCTCCAATCAAATATTCCGGAATATTAGAATCTATAGAGACAGAAATCTTATTATTTTTTTTTTGAGATAAGAAAGAAAGAGAATTTTTGATCATTGTAATTTCATCAGAAATGTTAAATGTCAAATTCTCTAATACCACTTTATTTTCTTCGATTTTATTAATTTGAAGAATGTCGTTGACCAATGACAATAAATATCGGGCCGAAAATTTCAGGGAACTCAAATGCTGGCTTCTTGATAATTCTTTATGTTCTTCAAGCAGCATATTAGTAATCCCTACTACACCATATAAGGGAGTACGCAATTCATGACTTATAGTCGAAATAAATTGAGTTTTGAGCAAAGAGGCTTCCTCGGCAATTTCTTTAGCTTTTAAAAGCTCTAAATTGTGTTTTTTCTTAAACCTTATATTTTTGATCAGCGTAATGATCAGAAAAAAAAGTATGAGAGAAATCAGGACAAACAAAATGACAATAATCCTCGATTTTTTCAGACTCTGATATTGCGAATCTTTTTCATTTTCGATTTTATCAATTTGTCTTTTGTATTCATCTAACTCAAGATTAAAACCGGCAATAGACGCCCGCTTGAGTTTTTCTTTATTCGTCATTTCATCTCTGATTGTACTGTAGGCGAGCATATTTTTATACGCATGCTCAAATTTACGAATCTTATTCAAAAACTTCGAATACTCCAAATAGGCATATAACAAATCTGTTTTTTCATTTATAGACTCTCCATAAGAAATAGCTTTCAGGAAATATTTATTTGCCTTAGCATTATCGTTTTCATTTGACCAATACATTCCGTTTAAAAAATTCAGCGCAACATCATTTGATTTTCCTTTTAAATCATTCTGGTTTTTATTAATGTAGTCTAGGTAAGGTAACCCTTTGGCATAGTTTCCTATCTTAAAATACGACCAAACGATATTAAGGTTTGTTATGGCAACTTCTTCAGCATATTTAGCATGGTCACCAAATTTTAGCGATTCTTTATAATAAGCAATTCCATCACTATACATTTTCTTTTCAAAAAAACATAAGTTCCCTAGATTACTAGTAATCATCATTCGTAAACTTACAATATTAGATCTTTTAGCATAGGATAAAGCTTTATGGTAAAAAAAATCTGCTTTATCTACTTCACCCAACTCGTGAAAGTTAATGGCTATTATATTGTAATTTCGGGAAATTAAGGTGTCATTTTTTATATTAAAGGCATGTTGTAAGGCTATACCGGATTTCTCTAATGACTTTTCGTAATTAGTCTCGTCTAAATAATCACAGGCTTGTTGCGTTAAATCTTTAACTTTTTCATTTGATGCAATACCAGTCTGGGCAAAGAGCTCAGGACAAAATAAATTTAGAAATACAAAAAATAAAAAATAAAACCTGTAATAAGACATAATTGGGCAAATGTTTATTCAAATATACATTATTATAACTTCAAAATAGCAGTATGTTTTTCATAATGAAAGTAATACTAATCAATATTGTTTATCACTATTTCTTTTTGATTCTTAACAATTACAAAATAGCTCCAAATAAAAAACCGTAATGAAAATTATCATTACGGTTTTTTTTATTTAAAAAGTATAAAACTATTTTTATAAACTAAACTTCTTCAAGTCCTTCTATGTTATCTTCCTTATCAGCTTCCCACTGACCCACAACCGAAGTTGCTAAAGCGTTTCCTAAAACATTCGTAGCACTTCTAAACATGTCACAAAAGTGATCAATTGGCAAAATTAAGGCAATTCCCTCAACTGGAATTTTAAACATTCCGCAAGTAGCCGCAACAATAACCAAACTGGCCCTTGGCACACCCGCAATACCTTTACTGGTTAACATTAAAACCAAAAGCATAGCCATTTGCGTTCCTAAATCTAAATGAACGCCATAAAACTGAGCAATAAAGATACTGGCAAAAGTCATGTACATCATACTTCCATCCAGGTTAAACGAATATCCAAGCGGTAACATAAAGGCAACGATTTTATCCTTTACACCAAATTGTTCCAGTTCTTCTGTCAATTTAGGAAAAACAGCTTCACTACTGGTTGTTCCAAAAGCAATAGCCAGCGGCCCAACAATACGTCGTAATAATTCGGTCATTCTTCTTTTCAGGAAAATATAACCTACAGCAATCAGAACTACCCATAGTGTACTGATTCCGACTAAAAATGATCCGAAAAATTTAAAATAAGTAATGATTAACTCTTCTGCATCTCGAATAGCAAAAACTCCTGCAATGGCTCCAAATACTCCAATTGGAGCAAAGTTCATTACATAATTCACCATTTTTAAAACAATGTGAGACGCTTTATCAAAAGCATTTATAATTGGTTTTACCGTACTTCCTAATGAAGCTGCCGCCAATCCAAAAAAGATAGAGAATATCACAATTTGTAAAATCTCATTGGTTGCCAATGCTTCAAAAAGGCTTTTAGGAACAATGTGTTCTACAAAATTCTCAACAGATAATATTTTTGTTTTTGCTGTAACCTCAGAAGCTGCAGCCATATCTACGTGATCTAATTTTAAACCTACTCCAGGCTCTAAAAGATTTACATAAAATAATCCAATTAGCAAGGATACAAAAGATGCTGTAAAAAACCATCCAAGAGCTTTTCCTCCCACTCTTCCAACTGTTTTTATATCGCCCAATTTAGCAATTCCAACTACTAAGGTCGTAAAAACCAAAGGAGCAATAATCATTTGCACTAATCTAATGAAGATCGTGGCAAGCATTTTTATTTTATTGCTAAAAGACAGTGCAGCTTCCTGCGAAATCGAATTATGGATCACAATTCCTAAAGCTGCTCCAAGCACCATTGCAATTACTATTTGCCCTGTTAGTCCTTTAAGAAATGATTTTTTTTTAGTTTCTGTTACTTGCATTAATTTGTTTTATTTAGAATTAAATATTAAGACCCTCACTGCCTTAATTTTTATTAATATGTTTTGTTGATTAAATAAAAATCAGCCAAAACAATTGCTGCCATAGCCTCAACAATAGGCACAGCACGTGGTACAACACACGGATCATGACGACCTTTACCCGTCATTGGTGTGATATTTCCTTTATTATCTAATGAATCCTGGGTTTGCATGATAGTGGCAACAGGTTTAAAAGCTACTCTAAAGTAGATATCCATTCCGTTGCTGATTCCGCCCTGAATTCCTCCTGAAAGATTTGTTTTTGTCGTTCCGTCAGGATTGTATAAATCGTTATGTTCGCTTCCTTTCATTTCAGAACCTGAAAATCCGCTTCCGTATTCAAAACCTTTCACGGCATTGATAGAAAGCATTGCTTTTCCTAATTCGGCATGTAATTTATCAAAAACCGGCTCACCTAAACCAACCGGAACGTTTTTAATCACACACGAAACAACACCACCTACAGTATCTCCCTGCTTGCGGATATCGCGAATGTATTCTTCCATAATTGCTGCCGATTTTTCATCCGGACAACGAACAGGGTTACTTTCTATTTTAGAAAAATCTAAATCCTGATAAGGCGTATCTAAATGAATTGGCCCAACAGACGAAACATAAGCATTAATTTTAATTTCCGGTAACATTTGCTTTGCAATTGCCCCTGCCACTACTCTGCTTGCGGTTTCACGAGCAGAACTCCTTCCGCCTCCGCGATAATCACGAAAACCATATTTCTGGTCGTATACATAATCAGCGTGACTTGGTCTGTAATTGTCTTTTATATGAGAGTAATCATCAGATTTTTGATTGGTATTGGGGATAATAAAACCAATTGGCGTTCCCGTAGTTTTACCTTCAAAAATACCAGATAAAAACTGCACTGCATCGGGTTCTTTTCGTTGTGTTACAATTGCTGATTGTCCTGGTTTTCTTCTGGACATTTCAAGTTCAATTGCTTCTAAATCAAGTTCAATTCCTGATGGACAACCATCAATAATTCCACCTAAAGCTTCACCATGAGATTCTCCAAATGTTGTAACTTTATATAGGGTGCCGTAGCTATTTCCTGCCATTGTAATTTGTTTTGAGCAAATGTAAGTTTTATGAATTAAATTAAAAAATTTAAAATTAGTATTATTAACTAAAGGTTAAGGAGTTTAAAAATCACAATTTATTAAAATTGTGGCCAAATTGATAACCTTTTGATAAAATATCTCTGCTAGGAGTTTCTTTTATTTGTTAAACTTCAAAAAAAGAAAAATTGAAAAAACGAAATGTCGAATTGGTCATTCTTTCAGATGTCCATTTGGGAACTTACGGAAGTCACGCTAAAGAACTAAACAACTACCTATCAAGCATTAAGCCCAAAACATTAGTCTTAAACGGCGATATAATTGACGCCTGGCAGTTTCGAAAATCATACTTCCCTAAAGCACATTTAAGGGTCATTCAACGCATAATCGGGATGGCATCTAAGGGCACAAAAGTGTATTACATCACTGGAAATCACGATGAAATTCTTCGAAAATTCAGCGATATGAACATGGGAAATTTTTCACTGGTTGATAAACTGGTTTTAGAATTAGACGATAAAAAAGCCTGGATTTTTCACGGAGATGTTTTTGACGCTTCTGTTCAGCACTCAAAATGGATCGCAAAACTAGGCGGATTAGGATATGATTATCTAATTTTGAGCAATCGATTTGCCAACTGGTGTTTGGCAAAATTAGGCCGCGAACCGTATTCTTTTTCTAAAAAAATAAAAGCAAGTGTAAAAAAGGCTGTCAAATTCATTTCAGATTTCGAAACTACCGCTACAGATTTAGCCATCGAAAAAAAATACGATTATGTAATTTGCGGACATATACATGAACCAAAAATCATAACTAAAGAAAACAAACACGGATCTACCTTATATTTAAATTCCGGCGATTGGGTCGAAAATCTAACTGCGCTAGAATACCACAAAAAGCGTTGGAAATTATACTCTTATACTGAAAGTAATTTTACAGAAGAAGAAAATCTTTTCGAGATGGAAGACATTTTAAGCTCCCAATTAATTTCCTCGATCATCCTTAAAAAATAATCCTAAAACTGCTTCAAAAGTCCAAATCACGCATTATAACTGACACCGAAGCCTTTAACAAAATGAAATTAAAATTCAAAAATGTGAATTATATAACAATTTTCAAAAATATTATACGTTTCTACTCAACACGTAACTGTACATTTGAAAAAAATTAAATAACCATTTTTATGAAAAAAATCATTTTATCTGCCTTTATGCTATTAGGAATAGCATTCACAGCTCAATCACAAGAAATTTCAAAACACGCTTTAGGAGTACGTTTAGGAGATAACAACGGATTTGGTGGCGAGGTATCATATCAATTAGGCTTAAGCCAAAAAAACAGACTTGAATTTGATTTAGGTTTTAGAAACAGCAGTAATGTAGACGCCATTAAAGGAGTTGCTCTTTACCAATGGGTTTGGAACATCGACGGAGGTTTTAACTGGTACGCTGGTGTTGGTGGTGGTATTGCTGCATGGGATCACGATTACTACAACAACAATTTTAAGTATAACGACAGCGGAACATACGTATTTGCAGCTGGAGATATCGGTATAGAATACAGATTTAGCGAAGCACCTATTACACTTTCATTAGATGCAAGACCAGAAATTGGTTCTGGATACTATGATGATGACAATTTTGGATTCGATGTAGGTTTAGGAGTTAAATTTAGATTCTAAATTAAAACTAAAAAATAATTGTAAAAAGAAATCCTGTCGTTGAAAAGCGACAGGATTTTTTTGTTTTCATTAGGCTCAGCATTGAATTTAACCTAAAGAATGCTTATTTAATAATAATCTCTTTTTTCGAATGCACTTTTACCACCGTATAAGGATAGGTAATCACCTGCATCACCATCGCATCCGGAGCTGGACTTACTTCTTTTATCGTAATGATAATATTCTTATCGGTTTCTTCCACTTTTTCAACGCCAATAGAGTATCCGCCGGTATTTTTCTCCCCCATGTTCAGGATAACATAATTCGAATTACTAATATCGTCATGTTTCATTTTATCTTTTAAAAGCGGGTCATTTTCCAACATTTTGATTTCATTAGGTTCAGTCAAAATTTCAAAAAACTTAATATTCCCACCACCGTCAGATTGTTCCGTCAAAACCTCATACAAAACTTTCGAACCTGAATCTGCTGTTTTTTTTGCTCCGCAAGAAATCAAAACAAAAATTATTAAAACCGAAATTACTTTTTTCATTTACGAGTATTTTTAAATTATGTTCTATTCTTTATAATCGTCTATTGCTTTTTGATACAAAGCTTCATACTTAGGCAATATATTTTTGATATCGAATTTCTTCGCTACTTCCAGCGCATTTGCTTTAAATTCATTCAGCGTTTTATCATCTTTAAGAATCTTAATTGCATTTGCAGCCATTTCTTCGACATTCCCAACATCACTCAAATATCCCGAAATACCATCAAAATTAACCTCCGGCAAACCTCCCGAGTTACTCGAAATTACCGGAACCCCGCAAGCCATTGCTTCTAAAGCTGCCAAACCAAAACTTTCTGTTTCTGACGGAAGCAGGAACAAATCAGTAAGACATAAAATTTTATCAATTTCATTACTGTTTCCAAAGAAAATTACCTTGTCGTAAATTCCCAGTTCCATACATAAAATTTCCGCTTTTTCTTTCTCAGGACCATCACCCACCATCATCAATTTAGCTGGCATTTCTTTCTGGATATTATAGAAAATCTTAATAATATCCGGAATACGTTTTACCTTTCTAAAGTTACTGATATGCGTTATGATACGCTCATTTTCCTTGGCCATTACATAACGGTGACAAGGCTGCTGCGGATCTTTTCTCACCTTATCCAGCTCAATAAAATTAGGAATTACCTTGATTTTATTCTTGATTTTAAAGAGTTTCAAAGTATCATCTTTCAGACTCTGCGAAACAGAAGTAACATAATCAGATTTATTGATACTAAAGGTCACTGCGGGTTTATAAAAAGGGTGATTTCCAACAAGAGTAATATCAGTTCCGTGAAGCGTTGTAATCATTGGCAGATTAATGCCTTCATTCTTCAGCATTTGCTTGGCCATATAGCCCGCATAAGCGTGAGGAATAGCATAATGCACGTGCAAGACTTCAATCTTATATAATTTCACCATATCAACCAATTTGCTTGACAAAGCCAATTCATAAGGCTGATAATGAAAAAGAGGATATTCAGGAACGTTTACTTCGTGATAATGAACATTAGGATTCAAAAGTGCCAGCCTAACCGGCTGACTATAAGTAATAAAATGGATTTCGTGTCCGCGTCTGGCTAATTCAAGACCCAATTCTGTAGCAACTACGCCACTACCGCCAAATGTCGGATAACAAACTATAGCTATTTTCATGTATTAAATTTAATACTACGAAAGTACTCAAAAATAGCATTTAATCGAAGATTTAGATTGTTAGATTTTTGTGAAGATTAAATGTACCAGAGTATTAGATCGTTAGATATTTAAAACAATTACTCTAACATTATCTCTGTCAGTCTGAGCGATCCATAGGCTTCACAAGAAGAACTTTACACTCATAATTCATAACTAATAATTCATAATTTAAATAAGAAGCAAAAAATCACTTTTCCAAAATAACCATCTGTCCCGCTGTCCGTTATATCTTTTCTGCCCAACAACGGCAAAAAAGGATATCACTCCCATCGGGGCTAAATTAGAGGCTTTTATTTTTGTAAGATCCACAGAGTTAAACCCAGCATGTTTACTCGTAAATGTGATATTCTTAAAACAAAAAAAGGCATAAAATCTAAATTTCATGCCTTTTTTTTTTATTATAAATTCTTCTTAGAAAAATCTGCTATGCCAGCTATCGGCAGCAGGAACTTCCCACGATTCGTTGTATTCTTCGATATTGTTTACAAGGTTATTAAAGACAATCGTATTCTCAGATACCGATTTATCTTTCACCATTTTCTTGAAATCAATTAATGGTTTATGAGCTATGTGTTCACCAAGTTTAAAAGTAACGTTCATCTTATCAAGCAAATCAACGTGGTATTTTTTCTCTAAACTTTGGATAAACTCCACTGAACTATCTATAGAACATCCTGTAGCTGCCTGCACATCCTGATTTACAGCCAAAATAATGAATCGGTTGTATTTTAGTTGGTATGAAGCCTCTAAACTTGTTCCGTGAGCTGCCCAGCCTTCTACGAAAGCTTTCAGGTCAGTTTCTATTTCAGAAAATTCTTCCTCAGAAAACTTTCTGTTTGATTGGTAAATCCAAATTCTGGATTCACCAGGTAAATTTTCAAAAGGTATATACATTTTTAAATTTTAGATTTTAGATTATTGGATTTGAAAAGTTTCAAGTTTAAAATTTCAGGTTTCCAGCAAAAAAACTTAGCAGCTTAGTATCCCAGAACCTTAGCCACTTTTTTACAAATCTTGCGCATTAGCAATTAACTCCGCAATATCCATTACTTTTACTTGTCCTTCTTTTTCCTGATGTTTAATACCATCAGTTAACATTGTATTGCAAAACGGACAACCTGCTGCAATAATATCCGGTTTTACTTCCAGAGCATCTTCTGTACGTAATACGTTTACTTCTTTGTTTCCTGGTTCAGCATCTTTAAACATTTGTGCTCCACCCGCTCCGCAACATAAACCATTCGCTTTAGAACGTTTCATTTCGACCAGCTCTACATCAAGTTTTTCAATTAAATCCCTTGGTGCTTCATAAACTTTATTGGCCCTTCCTAAATAACAAGGATCGTGGAAAGTGATTTTTTTCCCTTTAAACTGACCTCCTTCAACAGTTAATCTTCCCTCATCCATTAACGACTTTAAAAACTCCGTATGATGCACTACATCATATTGACCTCCTAATTCAGGATATTCATTTTTTAAAGTATTAAAACAATGCGGACAAGCCGTAACAATTTTTTTAGCTTCATAAGCATTCAGAACCTCGATATTCATCATGGCCTGCATCTGAAACAAAAATTCATTTCCGGCGCGTTTTGCAGGATCTCCGGTACAACTCTCCTCAGTACCCAAAACCGCAAAAGAAACATTAGTACGATTTAAGATTCGTACAAATGCCTTTGTAATTTTTTTTGCTCTATCATCAAAACTTCCCGCACAACCCACCCAAAACAAAACTTCTGGTTGTTTTCCTTCGGCCAGCATTTCTGCCATTGTTGGTACTACTAAACTTTCTGACATCTTCTTATTTTATTAAATCGGTAATTGGATTAATCTCTCGTCTGAATAAACCTTTTCCTTAAAATTAAAACCGAAATTTATTTTATTAGTCGATTAAACGGTTAAACAAATAACCGCTTAAACTCTTTAATTCTCATTTTTCCAATTCAACCTGTCCTGTTGGCTGTATTGCCAAGGCGCACCATTGTTTTCAATATTAGTCATCATCGCATTCAATGACATTGGCGCAGCACTTTGCTCCATTACCAAATAACGACGCATATCCATAATAATAGACAACGGACTTATATTTACCGGACATTCCTCTACACAAGCATTACATGAGGTACAAGCCCACAATTCTTCAGGAGTAATATAATCGTTTAATAAGGTCTTATTATCCGGAACAAAAACACCTTTGTTGGCATCTATATTTTTTCCTACTTCCTGCAAACGGTCTCTTGTATCCATCATAATTTTACGAGGAGACAATTTTTTACCGGTTTGATTCGCCGGACAAGATGATGTACAACGGCCACATTCTGTACAAGTATAAGCATTCAATAGCTGAACCCAGTTTAAATCCTGAACATCACTTGCCCCAAATTTACCTGGCGCAGCGTTTTCATCTACCGGAGCAGCGGCAAACGGATCTGCGTTTGGATCCATCATTAACTTCACCTCTTTTGTAACTGATGCCAAATTATCAAACTGCCCTTCTGGTTTCAGATTAGCAAAATAAGTATTTGGGAAAGCTAAAAGAATATGTAAATGTTTTGAGAAGTACAAATAGTTCATAAAAACCAAAATACCTGCAATATGCAACCACCAAAAAACTTCAAACAACAATCCAACCAGTTCGTTTGAAACTCCGTTGAACATTGGCGCAATAAACTGACTTATTGGAAAACTTCCTGCTTTATGAAAATGCGAAAATCCCCCCGGAACATTTTGTAAATGCAAATCAGAAGCATTCATCAATAAAAACAAAATCATTAAAACAGTCTCGAAATACAAAATGTAATTGGCATCACTTTTTGGAAACCCGTTTAAATCCGGATTTATAAAACGTTTTAACTTAATTATATTTCTTCTGATCCAAAATACAATAACTGCAACCAGAACCAAAAATGCCAATATCTCAAATGCGGCAATTAAAACATCATAGACTACACCTAAATAAGGAGCAAAAACTCTATGTGTTCCAAACA
The DNA here is from genome assembly GCF_009664855.1 of Flavobacterium sp. SLB02. Classification (GTDB taxonomy): domain Bacteria; phylum Bacteroidota; class Bacteroidia; order Flavobacteriales; family Flavobacteriaceae; genus Flavobacterium. Next base: position 695,439 of record NZ_CP045928.1, on the reverse strand, counting down.
AACCATCGATGATGATTTCGAGTAACTCGATATTAATAATAACAAAACCTACATAAACAACAATATGCAATACTCCGGCAACAGGCCGTTTCACCATTTTTGACTGCCCTAAAGCAATCATCGCCATATTTGCCCAACGCGCCTTTGGATTATCTTTACGATCTACATCAACTCCTAAGTTAATGTTTCTGATAATCTTTTTTACACTTGAAGCAAAAAAGCCAAAACCAGCTATTAAAAGTATAGCAAATAAAATATTGTCTAAATATCCCATTCCTTATTATTTTTTATCGGTTGAATTTGCATCTTCTACAGGGGCTACGTAAGGTTTATTTTTCTTTCCAAAAAGAGAAACATTTACATAACGAGTTGGGTATAAACGAACATCCTGCAATAACAATTCTAACTCTTTTGAAGTCTTAGCCAAATTGTTATACAAAGCATCATCACTTAATAATTTACCGGCAGTACCTTTTCCTGAGTTTAAGTTACTCATAATACCGTCTACTTTAGCCAAAGTTTGGTTTAGGTTTCTAACTGTTTTTCCTAAATCAGCCTTGTTTAAAGAATCAGATATCTTATTGAAGTTGTTTGACATCTTGTTAAAGTTTGTCACCACTCCGTTTATCTGACCTTTATTGGTATCTAAAATAGAATTCAAACTTCCTGAAGCTCTATGAAACTGCTCCATTGTCTGGCTTAATTCTGCCAATGATTTTTTTAGATTCTCCTGCCCTTGTTTGTCTAAAACATTATTTAATCCCGATACCAGAGTATTTATGTTAAGAAGCATTAAATCTAATTTTTGCTGAATAGGTTCGATTTTACCTCCCAGAGATTCTGTTAATCCCATCTCTACAGTAGATACAAGCGTTTGTCCTTCCTCTGCCGGATCTTTATCAGCCAGATTAGGCAAAATTTTAATTTGTTTTCCACCAATTAAACTTGGCGAATACAAAGCCGCTTTACTTGTTTTTGAAATTGGAAAATCTGTTTTTAATTGAAGTTCAACTAATAATTTACCTGTTAATTCATTAATTGTAATTTTACTTACTTTACCAACTGAAAGTCCATTTATGGTAACGGGTGCTGATGCTGACAGATCCTCAACATTATCATATTCTACATATAATGTCTTATAATTTGTAAAAAGGTCTTTACCTTTTAAAAAGCTGTAGCCCCAGATAAATAATAAAATTGACGCGATGACTAAAATAGCCGTTTTAATTTCTCTTGTTAGTTTCAAAATTCTTAGTGTTTGTACAAAATTAGTATAAATATTCGAACTAAAGGCTATTATTTAATAGCGTCTTGAATACTGATCTTTTCTCCATCTTTAGTTGCAACTAGAAAAGAAGCTCCATATCCTTTATCCTTAGCTTCTTCTAAATATTTTTTAGCAGCTGTATAATCCGAAGTTTCCTGGTAAAAATATTTATAAATATTATTTTCGTATATCATTGTTACATTTTTTAGTCCTTTAAAATTTTTAGGTTCTAAGGGCGTTTTTTTAATGCTGGCGATAAGCTGTACTTTAAAGAATGTTCCTTTTGGAGTATTCTTAGCAACCGCAGGAGTTTCAACCACTTTTGCTTTTACAGGAGTAGTATCTCTTACTGGTCGCGCATCGTTTGATTCACTAGCTCCGGAACCAAAATATTCTCTTTTGTAACTTAAAATTGCTTCGGCAATAGCTTTTGCAATATCATTTTGTCCCTCTTCAGAATTTAAAATATTTCCTTCAGTAGGATTAGAGATAAATCCCGTTTCAACTAAAACTCTTGGCATATACGCTTTATGAAGTACCATAAAAGGTGCCTGCTTTACCCCTCCCTGTCTTAGTTTTTTTCCTAATTTTTCAAAATTATCTTCAATTTTACTGGCTAGTGAAATACTGTTATCCTGATATTCTTCCTGCATTAAAGTCAAACCAATCATAGATTCCGGAGAATTAGGATCATAACCTTCGTATTTACGTTTATAATCTTTCTCTAAGGTAATAACCGAGTTCTCTTTTTTCGCAGCCTCAAGATTTGATGCCAGTTTACTTAAACCCATTACATAGGTTTCTGTTCCATCAGCAGCCGTATTTTTATTAGCATTACAGTGAATTGACACAAAAATATTCGAATTGGCTCTGTTGGCAATATTGGCTCTTTCGACCAAATCGATAAAAACATCTGTTTTACGAGTATAAATCACATTAATATTGGGCGTGCTTTCTAAAATTTTACCAACTTTTAAAACAATGGCCAAAGCAATATTTTTTTCAATCCGTCCGCTATAAACAGCTCCAAAGTCATGATCTCCATGCCCAGCATCAAGTGTTACCTTAAAAACATTTGACTGGCTGTATGCACAAAAAGACAATATCGTTAGAAAAAAAGTAAATATTACTTTAATTTTGTTAAATCTGTTCATAAATCTAAAAGTTAATTTTAATAAAACGTAACTGCTATAATTTTTACAATTGATTATTTTTGACAAAAAATTATATGTAAGTTTGACATGTCAAAAAACAAGCCATAATTTTACAAAAATAGCATTTAAACCTTTGCATACAAACTTATTTAATATCGTTTTATTATCATTTTTCCTAACATTAGGATGTGGTAATTTATATTCGCAAGAGATAAAAAACAAAAAAAAGCCGTTACCAACTGTAAAACAAACAGATAAACCCAAAACTGCTGTTACAGATATAACACCGGCTCCCATAGCCGATACCATAAAGTTAGATACTGTAAAGACTAAAAAGAACGCTTTAGACGCTGTTACGAAGTACAAAGCCAAAGATTATGCTAAGTATGACAGGAAAAATAAAACGCTTACATTATATAATGAAGCCGAATTATATTATAAAGATGTCGAACTAAAGTCAGGTATTATTGTTTTAAATCTCGAAAAAGATGAAGTTTATGCGGGTCGTATAAGAGATTCCGCAGGTGTTTTGATACAATATCCCAATTTTAAACAAGGCCCAAGCGAAGTTCAGCCTGATTCTATCCGATTTAATTTTAAAACCAAAAAGGCTTTAATTTATAATTCAAGGACAGAACAGGGAGAATTTAAAATCAAAGCGGCAATCACCAAAAAAGAAAACGATTCGGTTTACTTTTTAAAAGGAGCCCGCTTTACCACTGCAAAAGACATCGACAATCCTGAATATTATTTTAGAACAAATAAAGTAAAATTCGTTCCGAACAAAAAAGTTGTTGTAGGAACCACTCAAATGGTAATTGCAGATGTACCTACTCCGCTAGTATTGCCTTTCGCCTTTTTCCCTATGACTAAGGAAAAAAGTGTTTCGGGTATTATCGTACCAAGTTATAATGACTCAAATACCAGAGGTTTCTCATTGCAAAACATGGGGTATTATTTTGCTTTAAGCGATAATTACGACTTAACGGTATTAGCCGATTATTACACCAACGGTAGTTACGCCATGCGCTTTGAGTCGGCGTATGCCACCAGATACAAATATAGAGGAAATCTTAATATTCGTTTTGAGAACCTGATCAATAGCGAGCGAGGTTATCCTGACTATAGTAAAGAAAATATTTACAACATTCAGTGGTCTCATTCAAAAGACTCAAAATCGAACCCAAATTCAAGCTTTTCTGCTTCGGTAAATATGGGTAGTAGTAAATACTTTAAGCGATCAATCAACCAGGCCAACGTAGGTTCGAATTTAAATAATACTTTAAATTCATCTATTTCATATAACAGAACCTTTAATACGATACCACAAGCGCGTTTTTCATTAACAGCAACGCATTCGCAAAATACGCAGACAGAGCAAATTCAGATGACTTTACCGACTTTGCAAGCCAGTGTCGACCGTGTGTATCCGTTTGTTGGAAAAGACGGAGTTAAAAAAGGTTTTATCAAGAACATCAACCTGCAATATAACCTGAGCGGTAAAAATAATATTACCACTACAGATTCATTGTTCTTTAAACCGCAAATGTTTAGAGATGCTCAAATAGGAATGCAGCACAGTATCCCTATTAGTACCAATTTTAAAGTATTTAAATATTTTAGCGCAGGAGCCTCTACCAACTACCAGGAAACTTGGGTTACTAAAACTATTGATAAAAATTATGATCCAGATAAGGGCCAGATTGTAAATACAACCGTTAATGGTTTCGATGCTTTTAGAACATATAATTTCAGTACGAATTTAGGAACTACAATTTACGGTACCTTTAATTTTGGAAGCGATAAAAGAATTCAATCCATTCGTCACGTAATGCGTCCAACTGTTACGTATTCCTATACACCTAGTTTTGACCAATATTATAATAATTACACTGTTGATGCTACAGGAAGAATTTCGACTTACTCAAGATTTGACGGTGGTATTTTTGGAGCTCCTGGTAAAAGCAATTCTAACATTGTATCATTTGCTTTAAGCAATACTTTTGAAGCTAAAGTAAGAGACAGAGACAGCACAAAAACAGAACCTAAAAAGATCATGCTGTTAAACAATTTAAACTTCAGCACGAGTTATAATTTTAATGCTGACGGAAAAGAAAGTTTAGCATGGCAACCGGTTCTTGTAAGTGGTGGAACACAACTTTTTGACAATAAAATGAATGTGAATTTTGGTGCTACATTAGATCCGTATGCGATCGATAATGGCGGAGCCAGAATTAATACTTATAATATTGACAATGGCGGGAGTTTGTTTAGAATGACCAGTGCTAACATAACTTTAAACTATTCGTTTTCTAATAAAGGAACCGGAAAAGAAGAGGAAAACAAGCAAAGTGAACGGAACGGAGGTCGTAAAGATGATTTATTTGGAACCAATACTGATTTGAATGACAGCCGAAACAGCCAGTTTGCCAATAAAAAAGATGACGAAGATGATGTGATCACCGAATTCTTTAAAGCAAAAATACCATGGGATATGACAATGGCTTATTCATTGACATATTCGAATGTAAATCGCGAAAATAAGATCACAGGAAACTCTATCATGATATCTGCCAATATGGATATTACCCCAAAATGGAAAGGCGGAGTTTCTACCGGTTATGATTTTGTACAAAAAGGTGTTACTTTTACTCAATTCCGTTTTGAAAGGGATTTATTGAGCTGGAGAATGGCCTTTAACTGGAGTCCGCTGGGTGTAAACTCAAACTGGAACTTCTTTATCGGGATCAAATCCGGAATGCTTAGCGACATTAAGTGGAACAAACGAAGCACTTCTAACCGATAAGTGTCCATTAACTTAAAGCTGAAAACTTTTTAGTGATTATGAAACTGGATTTTTTAAGATTTAAATCTTACTTTGATAATCTCTAATTACATTATAATTCTTCCTTTTAGTATTTAAAAACTTTTATCATGAAAAAAATCATCTTTACTGACAAAGCACCGGCTCCAATTGGCCCCTACAACCAGGCTATATTATCAGACAATACACTTTATGCCTCCGGTCAGATTGCTATAAATCCAGCTACGGGAGATCTTGTTACCGAAAATATAAATGATGAAACAACACAAGTAATGCAAAATATTGCTGCCATTCTTCAGGCTGCAGACATGACTTTTGAAAACGTAGTTAAAGCAACAATCTTTATTATGGATATGAATAACTTTGCTGCTATAAACGCTATTTACGGGTCTTATTTTGATGAAAAAACGGCGCCTGCCCGCGAAACAGTTCAGGTCGCTTGTTTGCCAAAAAATGTAAACGTAGAGATTTCTATAATCGCCGTACAATAGCATTTAAAAATAATTGTGCCGTTGCCTCCCTTGTAGCCAGCGGCACATTATACACGTCACATATCCTGACCAGCATCTTAATATCTACTTTATGAGCATTGGTCACTAATGATCGGTAAACATAAAGACGACATTAATTTTACCCGCAGCTACTTTAGATGCGATTTGAGCATCGCCTCCCATTAAGCACGCAAGCATCTTTTTTACTTTAAATCCTGATTTCTCAGCATTTCTTTCTAATATCCCTGTTGCAATAAGTTGTACTTTATCATGCTCAAGCGCAATTCTGTTTTTAATTAAAAACTGAATCATGTCTGCTTTTTTATTATCATGAGCAATAATTGCAATTGAAGTTTGTTTTTTCAAGATTAGTAATACATATAGATCAAATTTACGTTAAAAAAAGGAGTAAAATTACTACAAATACGTGAATTTCAAATTTTTAAGCATACAGCAAAAAACATTAGCAATTATTTTAATATCATCAATTTTAAGGCAATAAAAAACCGTTTCAGTAAATGAAACGGTTTTGAGAATATATTTAATGATGTGAAATTCTATAATTGCAATGCCACAGCATTTAACAACAGCTGAGCAGAAGCTTCATTTGTTGCCAAAGGTACATTGTGTACATCACAAACACGAATAAGCATATTAATATCGACCTCATGAGCATGGCTCGCTAAGGGATCTTTAAAAAAGAAAACCATTTGCGTTTTACCTTCAGCTACACGCGCAGCAATTTGCGCATCGCCTCCCATTGGTCCTGAAAGCATTCTTTTTACCTTAAAACCTGCATTTACAGCCTTGCTTCCGGTAGTTCCTGTTGCGATCAGTTTAATATTTTCCTGAAGAAGAAGTGTTTTGTTTTTATTTAAAAACTGAACCATATCTGCCTTCTTACCATCGTGAGCTATTATAGCAATTTCCATACTTCTTTTTTAATTATTGATTAGCAACGTGATAAGCAATCAATCCGTCAATAGGCCTTCTTAAAACATTACCTAACTGAAGTTCGTACTTATCAAAAGTCTCTTGTAATTCATCTTTTAGATAAAAAGCAATAGAACCTACAAAATGAACCGGAACTTCTTTGCAGTTATCAAATTGTTTGATGTAATTTTTCACGAAAGATTTCATCCCTTTAAAGATGATTTTTCTGCAAAACTCAGTGTCTTTATGCTTGATTAAAAACTTAGCAAAAGTCGCTAAATAAGCATTTGGATTGGGTTCTTTGTATAATTTATTTTTGATAAAATCTGGATCTAAATCATATTCTTTTTCAAATTCTACTGCCAGTTCTTTAGGCATTTTATTGAAATAATATTTTCTGATTAATTCTTTTCCAAAAACATTTCCGCTACAATCATCCATGACAATATATCCTAACGATTGTACTTTTTGATGCAATACTTTTCCATCAAAATAACTGCAGTTAGAACCTGTTCCCAAGATACTCACAATTGCTTCTTCTCCTTTTGGAGTAGTTGCATAAACTGCTGCGTAGGTATCTTCATGAACCTCTACAATAGCATTTACAAAATATTCCTGGAATATTTGCGAAAGCGCTGTTTTCATTCTCTCAGTTCCACAACCTGCTCCGTAAAAGAACAAATGTGTAGCATTTTTTTTATTTTGTAAAATATCAAAACGGTCATTTAATCTTTCGATAATTTCAGGACCTTCAAGAATTTCAGGATTTAACCCTAAGGTTTGTGTGGTGAATAATACTTTTCCATTATCATCAATTGCAATCCAATCGGCTTTAGTAGATCCACTATCAACTATTAATTTCATTTTATTTAGTTTTTGGATTAGTTTTTCTTTAACTAAATAAAAAGTGTATTTTTTACATTAATTAAAGACCTAACAGAATACGAAAATCCCGTTATTTTTAGGTAACGGGATTTTGAGTATAAATATAGTATTATTTTAAACCTGCGATGTGCACAGACAAATCAATTAATTTGCTTGAATATCCGTACTCGTTATCGTACCAAGATACTAATTTGAAGAAAGTTGAATTTAAACCAATTCCTGCAGTAGCATCAACGATTGAAGTTCTTTTGTCAGAAATAAAATCCTGAGAAACAACTGCATCTTCAGTATATCCTAAAATACCTTTTAATTCATTTTCTGAAGCTTTCTTTAAGACAGCCATAATTTCTTCGTAAGAAGTTTCTTTAGCTACTTTTACAGTTAAATCTACTACAGAAACGTCAGCAGTAGGAACACGGAAAGACATTCCAGTTAATTTTCCATTCAAAGCAGGAATTACTTTTCCAACAGCCTTAGCAGCTCCTGTTGAAGATGGGATGATGTTGATACTTGCAGCACGTCCACCTCTCCAGTCTTTTCTTGAAGGACCATCAGCAGTCATTTGAGTTGAAGTTGTAGCGTGAACAGTTGTCATTAAACCTTCTACAATTTCGAAATTATCGTGAATAACTTTAGCTAAAGGAGCTAAACAGTTTGTAGTACAAGAAGCATTAGAAACTACTAAATCAGTAGCTTTTGCAGTCTCGTGATTTACTCCCATTACAAACATTGGAGCATCTGCAGACGGAGCAGAAATAATTACTTTTTTAGCACCACCTTTAATGTGCTCGTTTGCAGTTTCAATAGTAGTGAAGATACCAGTACATTCAGCAACTACGTCAACATCAACTTCGTTCCATTTTAAGTCAGCTGGATTTCTTTCAGCAGTAATACGGATATTTCTTCCGTTTACGTAAAGTTTTCCCTCTTTTACCTCTACAGTTCCGTTGAAACGACCGTGAACTGAATCATATTTTAATAAATAAGCTAAGTGATCAACATCTAATAAATCGTTGATTGCTACAACCTCTACATTATCTCTATTGAAAGTTTCTCTAAAAACGATTCTTCCGATACGTCCGAATCCGTTTATTCCTAATTTTACTTTTGACATTTTACTTAATTTTTGCTTTTGTTTTTATTACACTAATTTAAAGTCTAATTTCCTCACAATAAACTTCTTTCCTTTTTAAACTTTTATTTTATGTTGACATGATATCAGATACTCTCAACAATTCTCTATCAATTTCAGATTTACCCTTAATTGCTTGTTCAAGAGGTGTCAGAGCAACTTTATCTGCCTGAAGACCTACCATGTAATTTGATTTACCTTCGATTAGGGATTCTACTGCTTTTACACCTAAACGGCTTGCCAAAACACGGTCGAAACAAGATGGTGAACCGCCACGCTGCATATGTCCTAAAACAGATACTCTTACATCATACTCAGGCAAATTAGCTTCGACGTAATCTTTTAATTCAAATACGTTTTTACCAATTTTATCTCCTTCAGCAATAACTACTATACTTGATGATTTTCCTGAAGCTTTACTTTTTTGAAGAGAGTCTAGTAGCCTGTCTAAACCTAAATCTTCTTCAGGAATAAGAATTTCTTCGGCACCAGCGCCAATTCCTGCATTAAGAGCAATGTGACCTGCATCTCTACCCATAACCTCTACAAAAAACAGACGGTTATGAGAACTTGCCGTATCTCTAATTTTATCAATACAATCTACAACCGTATTTAAGGCAGTATCATAACCTAAGGTATGGCTTGTACCAAAAATATCATTATCAATTGTACCTGGAATCCCCATTACAGGAAAACCATATTCTGAATTAAAAATTAATCCTCCGGTAAAACTTCCGTCACCTCCTATTACAACAAGAGCATCAACTCCTGCTTTCAATAGATTTTCGTGGGCTTTTTTTCTACCTTCCGGTGTTCTAAACTCAACTGAACGAGCTGATTTCAGGATCGTTCCGCCTTTGTTTACAATATTATTTACACTACGAGGTCCCATTTCTTTGAAATCTCCTTCGATCATTCCCTGATACCCTCTATAAATTCCTATGCATTCTATATTATGATAAGCACATGTTCGAACAACTGATCGTATTGCAGCATTCATTCCTGGTGAGTCTCCTCCCGAAGTAAGAACACCAACTTTTTTTATTGTTTTTGGCATTATTTAAGTATTAAAGTGTAAAATTAGCAAACATTCAGCACTTTTCAGGTGATGTTTATCATTAATTAATAAAATCTGTTAAATTCAAACGTTTTCGTTAATAAGTTTTTCGATAGTAAAAATTTCATTTAAAATAATAAAACGTGCTTATTTTAATTAAATCTTTAAAATTAACAATACATAAATGAAGTGTTATAAAAATTCGTCATCATTTTATATTTGTAAGAAAATAAATCAGCCCCTAATTTAGCACAAAAAAAACCATTCAACGAAGCGAATGGTTTCTTTTAAGATTATTTTTAACAATTAATTAAAAATCGTTGTCAGGAATGAGTCCTTCATTATTATTTTTAGGTTGTGGCTGTTTCTCTTCTTCCTTTTTATCGGACTTCTTTTTGTCTTTTTCGGCATCTTTTTTATTGGAGAATTTTACAAAATCCGGATTCAGATACGAATCCTGCAAATCATCAGACGAGCTTTTGATGGCTCTTTCTAATTTATGATTCTTAAATAATTTATTGACCAGCTCGCTAAAAGTATCAAAATCGACTTCATATGAAATACCAACTCCTTGCGTATATCCAATTCCCTGTCCTATATAATTGATATCATTCTCTTTATTGAATAAACGAAGATTCATCGATCCGTCGTCATTTACCCTGTATAATATTTCGATATCTCCTACAATGGCCGACTCGTTTACACCGCCAATAGGAACTCCTAATTTTCCGTTTATGGTTATTCTTTCGTTTACCTGGGAGGTTATATTGGCTACAAACTGACCATCGGCTTCCTGACCTATTCGTTTATCTGCCGATATAAAATTCAAATCGATATTGATCTTATCATTGTCTGATTTAATAATTCCGCCTAATAAACTTGCTGCGGTTTCAGCAAAGGTTCCTGATAAATCACTTTGATTGAATCCGTCCGGACTCATAAACGAACCTGTCGAAAGTAAATACAAAGCCTGGGTCTGACGAACGTCTTTATCATCTAACTTATACTGTATCTCGGATTTCAGAACATTACTCACCGATGGAAACTGAATATCAAAATTAGGTTCTGGACTCGTTAAATCCCCTCTTAAACCAATGACAACTTCTACCGGGACTTTTTTATTGAAAGAAGAATTATCCAGTAATACGGCAGGGTTAGCAGATGTTTTATAAACCGCTTCAAGATTCAGCTGGGCTTTCATAGGGTTTCCTTCCCAGATAATAGAACCACCTTTTTTAACGGCGAATTTTTTATCTATTAAACCTCCGTACTTAAAATTATAGGTTCCTTCGTATGCCTGGAAATCTCCCCACATATTAAATTTACCCAGTGTATTGATCTTAAATAATAAAGATCCGTATCCTTTTCCTTTCATACCGTGCCCGGAATTTCTATCCAGAATTACTTCAACCTCGGCATCGGGCGTAATATCAAAATCAAATTCTAATTCGAGTCCATTGTAATTTCTTGTTTTCTCGACAATACCATTGGCTAGGTTGTATTTTTCCTTCGGCGTTACAAAATGTATCCAGCTGCTTTCCCCAACACTTTGCGCGTTGTTAATAGGGATTTTCACTTCAGTTCCTTTCTCGGACTTAGCATCAACCTTTATAAATAGATTTTCTGTTGGACCTTTGATACTTGCAGTACCATTTATAAAAGCCGTACCAAAATAAGCGGCATCTTCACTATCTTTTGTATCAAGGGCCAGTAATCGTTTTGAGGTTATAGTCAGATCCAGTTTCCAGTCGCCAAAATTATGATGTTCGATACTTCCGTTCAGCAATCCTTTGGTGCCGTACTTGGTATCTGTTAGCTGATTGTTTCTGAATAAGAATTTTTCATCTGTTAAATCGATAACCGTTCGGTCGCTCAATTCATAATCGGTATTAAGGTACGGAACTGTCATTCCGGCTTTTTCCACATAAAGCCTTCCGTTTATCTCCGGTTTTTTAAGATTACCAACAACTGCCGCATTTCCGGAAACAGATCCTCTTACATTTGATAAAACATCTCCTCCTACTGTACCTAAAGTAGCCAGATTAAATCCTTCGAGTTTTAAATTCAGATCCAGAAAAGTCTCTTTGTTTTCGATTGCAAAAGTTCCGTTGGCCCTAAACGATTCTGTAAATCCATTTTGAATAGAGGAATTGATCGTAAACTTCTTGAAACTTTCGTCTCCCGAAATATCGAATTTTAAAGTCCCTAAATCAACCTTATTCAAATTAAGATGATCTATAGAAATGGCCGCCGTGGGCTGATAGACATTCTTATTCTGCTTATAATTGATGTTACCATTCAAATTACCATTAAATACAAATTTAGAATTTAATGGCGTAATTTTATTGATATCCACGTCTTCAAAATTCAGGACAAGATCCTTATAATCGTTTCCTTTGATGACTCCGTTTAAATCAATTTTCTGATTTTCGTGCGATAAAATAATATTATCAATGGTAAAGTTTTTAAAAAACTGATCAAATACAATCTGATTGTCCTCTCCGTCATTTTCATTTAAATACCATAAATAGTCTTTAAACTTCATCTCGGATTTCTTGATCCCTACTATGTTATTTTTGTTCTTATCGATCGTGTGATATAAATCCAGATTGAAATAATCTTCTCCTTTTGATCCCCCTTTAAACTCAGATCGAACAAACAGAGTATCTTTTGCAGTAACATTGATTAAATTAAAATCACGTATTTTATAATAAGGCGTTTTGATACTATCTAGCTCTACATAAGCATTATAAAGTGCATTTTTATTATCGATATTAATACGGATATTATCGAATGTATTTTTTGCCGCAGTAATTTTCTGAGACTTAAACCTAAATTTGAATTCTTGTAAATCAGAATCTATTTTACCACGCACCACAGTGCTTGAATCTATATTAATTTCCGGATACAGCATTTCGACTACTTTATCATACACATGAAAGTTGAACCGCAAAAACTGACCTTTTTTTACTTTATAAGGTTTGTAATTGGTATACAGGCTACCTACCGAATTCATAACCAGTTTATCTAATTGACCAAACTGAAATTTACCAACGATCTCCCCTTTTACTACATCATCTGAACTGATGGTTATGGTACGCAATTTATCAGCATCGAAATTGGAACTAACCGTTACTTCATCAAAAGTATAAGTTGCTTTAGGATTTTGATAAACAGCATCTCTAAGTGAAACGGTTCCCTGAAGGTTTTCTATTGAATTTCCGGTTACTTCAACTACGGCATCTCCGCGGAAATTAGAAATAGAATCGTTTATGAATTTTAGTTTTCGAAGATCGGCGTTCTCTACATTAATATGAAAATCATATTTACTCTCGCGCTTGCTTAAATCTACCAATCCATCAAATGTTAAACTCAAATTTGGATCATTTACAGATAATTCTCCTTTATAATAAGGCAATTTGAAATTACCATTTACAACGATATTATTATAGGTATACTTATTATAATCTAATTTGGATATGTCTCCTTTTACAATAGTGTTCAGGTATTTCTCTGTAAAACCAACTCCGTCAACATCTAGATTTAAAGTTGTTTTGCCAATATCTTTTCTGTTCAGTAAAGCACCCACATTAAAATTATCCAAAATAATATTTCCAGAATAAGATGCTTTATCAATAAAATCGATATTATTCATATGCAAATCTGCCTGACCATTACCCAGATCAGTAATCATTTTAAAGTCGGCTTCTAATGCTGTTGTCGAAACTTTTGCTTTACCAACAATATTGAATTTCCCAACTCTTTTAAGTTCTTTAGGAAGCTTTTTACCCAAAATGCCCGGCAGTATCACCACTAAATTATCATAACTTGAAACCAGCTTGTCGAATTTACCATCCATGGCAAACTTTTGAGCTTTGGTACCCAAAAGGTTTTTAAAATTAATGGTTCCGTTAATTTTAGAACCATTGGTATCACTTAGATTAAGATGTCTTAAATTAAGATCATTTAAAGTTCCTTTGATCTTGGTTTTAATTTTAAAATGCTGATTTTTACCCAATCCGTCAAAAAAATAACGAATATCATTTGAAGCAATCGAGGCGGAATCTAATGCGACATCGAATTTTACTTTATCTGTAAAATGCAGAAAATCTTCTACTTTATAATTTAAAGTAGCTTGCCCGTAAATCCAGGTTCTTTTGGTTTTTATAGCCAGGTTCTCAACCTTAATCTGCTTTTTTGTATAACTGAATTTACCTGCAAAGTTCGATACATATAAACCACGATGATCTAAAAAAGAAAAACGATGAATGTTAGTATTTACATCAGGACCGTATAATTTAAAATCACTGATATAGGCGTTTAGTTTTTTAAAATCAAGAAATACGGGTGTCGTTTTATTTTCATCCACAACAGAAAAAGCACCTTTTGAGATATACGCATTTCTTGCTGTCAGCAAAAAGTGTTTACTCGATTTAGTTCTTTCGGGACTTGTTTCAAACAATTTAATAAACTTGTTAATATTGTTTTCGTCCTCGTTTTTATAGGTTTTTAGATTAAAAATCAATCCTGTTAAGCGCAGATCGCCAAAAATTAAATCACCATCTAACAATCTTTTGATACTTAAAATATCAGTTGTGATAATATCTGAATAGATTAAAGTTTTCTTATGATGGTCACGAATCAAGACATTTTTGAGTTTTACTCCTCCAAAAATATTGATAGCAACTCTGTCTACCGTAATATCGGTTTTAAAATCTTTGTTTAGAGATTCTGTAACGTATTTGGCTATTTTTGTCTGAACGATAGGTAAAGCCAAGGTGATAGCAAGTACTAACAAAAGTAAAATTAACCCAATTAGGGTTCGTGATATTATTTTCTTTACTTTTTTGATAGCTGCTTTTATTTTAGTTTTCTTTTAAATTTATTTTGAACAGACAAAGTACGACTGTTTTTGATAAAAATTCTTTAATTTTGGCTTCTCCTTATAATAAAAGAAAATCAAATATTTGATTTGTCAAATATAATTCAAAATTCGTGCCTTTATATGCAAAATTCAGAGGTTTTTATTCTTGCCATCGAAAGTTCATGCGATGATACTGCTGCCGCGGTTTTACATAACGACAAAGTACTCTCAAATGTTGTGGCCAATCAGTTAATTCACAATCAATATGGTGGTGTTGTTCCCGAATTGGCTTCCAGAGCACATCAGCAAAATATTGTTCCGGTAATTGATGCAGCGCTTCGCAAAGCAAATGTACAAAAAGATCAACTAACTGCCATTGCCTTTACACAAGGTCCGGGATTAATGGGCTCTTTGCTTGTAGGGAGTTCTTTTAGCAAATCGTTGTCATTGGCCTTAAAGATTCCGTTGATTGCTGTAAATCATATGCATGCGCATATTTTAGCCCATTTTATAGATGAAGAAGGCTATGATAAACCTGAATTTCCGTTTTTGGCTTTAACTATTAGTGGAGGCCATACTCAGATCGTGAAAGTAAATGGCTTTTTTGACATGGAAATCATCGGAGAAACCACTGATGATGCGGTTGGTGAAGCTTTTGACAAGAGTGCCAAAATTCTTGGACTTCCCTACCCTGGCGGACCTTTGATTGATAAATATGCCAAAGAAGGAAACCCAAAAGCATTTGCTTTTACCAAACCCAAAGTTCCGGGATTAGATTTTAGTTTCTCCGGATTAAAAACGGCGATTTTATATTTTATCCAGAAGGAAAAACTTAAAAACCCCAATTTCATCGAAGAAAACCTGAATGATATTTGTGCCTCTATACAATATACGATCATCGAAATTTTGATGGATAAATTGAAATTGGCGGTAAAAGAAACCGGAATTACACAAATTGCCATTGGCGGAGGAGTTTCGGCAAATTCAGGCATTAGAACCAGATTAAAAGAAAGTGAAGGAAAATACGGTTGGAAAACCTTTGTTCCTAAATTTGAATATACTACCGATAACGCTGCAATGATAGGAATTGTAGGATATCAAAAATATTTATCAAGTCGTTTCGAAACTTCAGCAGTAGTTTCAAAAGCGCGAATTCAATTTTAATTATGCAATTATTTTACAATCCGGATATTGACAAAACCACTGAAAGTTTTTCTTTTGATAAGGAAGAAAGCCGACATATAATAAAGGTTTTACGCAAGAAAGATTCCGATATTTTACACGTTACAAATGGTGCAGGTTTATTGTTTGAAACCGAAATTACATTGGCTTCTGACAATAAATGTATCGTTCAGGTACTTTCTATAAAAAAAACCGAAGAACCTCAATTCCGTTTGCATCTTGCCGTTGCCCCAACCAAAATGAACGATCGTTTTGAATGGTTTCTGGAAAAAGCAACCGAAATTGGGATTCAGGAAATTACGCCTATTATTTGTGATCGCTCTGAACGTAAAGTGATTAATTTAGAGCGTTTTGAAAAGATTATTTTATCAGCGATGAAACAATCTAACGAAACGTATTTGCCTAAATTGAATGAAGCGATTTCGTTTAAGGAATTCATAAAACAAAAAAATGAAGGTTTGCAATTAATCGCGCATTGCGAGCAAACTGATAAAAAATCATTAAAAGATATTTTAAAACCAAATGAAAGCGTTACGATGCTTATTGGTCCTGAAGGTGATTTTTCTGAAAAAGAAATTGCATTGGCTTTAGAAAATGATTATCAACCGGTTACTTTAGGAAATACGCGTTTAAGAACGGAAACAGCTGCTATTGTAGCGTGTCATAGTGTTGTTTTTTTTAATGAAACACCTGATTAAAGTCTCTGTCGTCATCAATAACAATGGTTTTGTCAATTTCAATAGAACTGTGCTCGACAAGGATTAAACACAATCTTGTCATTTCGATGAAGCAGAAATCTCCCCAAGAAACTCCGCCAACAATTGTCAATTTTTGTCGATTTTTGTCGATTTTACAACGGAGATTTCTGCTTCATCGAAATGACAAAAATGCTGCAAATTACTCGATAATTTATAATTATATGAAAAGAATACTTTACTTCTTATTATTGGTTTCTATTTCTTCGTTTTCGCAGGAAATTGCTCTGCTAAAATACAGCGGTGGTGGCGATTGGTACGGAAATCCAACGTCATTACCTAACTTAATTAAGTTTTGTAATGCTAATATTAATACGAGAATAAAAGCGAAACCTTCAACTGTAGAACCTGGTAATCCTGACTTGCTTTCGTACCCTTTTGTACATATGACGGGTCACGGAAATGTAGTTTTTAGCGATGCTGATGTTAGTAATTTAAGAAAATATCTAAATGGTGGCGGTTTTCTTCATATTGATGACAATTACGGAATGGATCAATACATTCGAAAAGAAATAAAAAAAATATTCCCAAATAATAATTTAATCGAAATTCCGGCGAATCATCCTATATTTCAAAAACCATATCCTTTCCCGAACGGATTACCAAAAATTCATGAGCATGACGGAACCCGCGCGCAGGCTTTTGGAATTTTCGTAGAAAATAAATTAGTATTACTATATACGTACCAATGTGATTTGGGCGACGGCTGGGAAGATGCCGAAGTGCATAATGACCCAATCGCTGTTAGAGAAAAGGCTTTAAAAATGGGTGCCAACATTATCAATTATATTTTTACCAACTAAAATTTAACTAGTGCAGCTTACTCACCAAGAAAATCAATTTGAAAGAAAAACATTTCCGATAACATTAGTTTGTGATCATATTTACTTTCAGCAAAATATAGGTTCTCTTTTTAGAATCAGCGAAGCTTTTGGGGTCGAGAATATTATCTTTTTAGGAAAAGATATTCCGCTAACACCCAGAAAAATCAATAAAACTTCCCGAAGCACGCATCTTCATGTGCCACATACTATAATTGAAGGGAGCACAGAACTTGTTGACTTTTTACTTCAAAACAACTTTGAAATTATTGCTTTGGAAATTGCCAGCAATAGTAAACCTCTAAAAGAAATTGTGGTTCCTGATAATAAAAAAATTGCTCTTTTGCTAGGAAGTGAAATTGACGGAATCTCAGATGAACTTTTAAAAATTTCGAACCAAATTGTGCACATCAATATGTTCGGAAAAAACTCCAGTATGAATGTTGTGCAGGCTGCCAGTATTGCTTTGTACGAGATCACTACTCTCTAATTTTTCGCCTCAAATAGTGTTAAATTTGAATCGATTTGAAAATAGTCTTAAAAAAAACTATCTAAAATCTCGATTAAAGGTAAATAAATGCGTTAAAACGCATTTTAAAAAACAATAAGTAAGAAAAAACACATTAAAAATAATTTTAATATTTTTGTAAGAACTAGATTATACAAGGGTTTATAAATTTCTCATAAATAAATCATTATAAAAGTTTGGCTACAAAATGATTTTGTTATAAAATTGCGGAACAAACAACCAAATGTAATTTTTTATAACAAAAACCCAAGTTATTATGAAAAAAGTTCTTATTTCCGCGGTAACAGCCCTATTGCTGTTTTCATGTCAAAATGACCAATCAGAATCAACAGATTCAGAAGCAACAACTGCATCGACGCGCCGCGCATGTGCATCACAACAAGTTTTAGATGATCAACTGAGAGCTGATCCTAGTTTAGCCATCAGAATGAATGAAATTGAGGCTTTTACCAACAAGGCTCTAATTACTGGAAAACTTGTCAATGGAAAAATTCAGATTCCCGTTGTAGTTAATGTTTTATACAGAACAGCTGCACAAAACATTTCTGATGCACAAATTCAAAGTCAGATTGATGTCCTTAACAAAGATTTCAATGCATTAAATTCAGATTACAATAGTGTACCTACCCTATTTGCAGGCGTAAAAGCGAATGTAGGAATTTCATTTGTTCTAGATCAGATCATTAGAAAATCCACTACAAAGACTTCATGGGGAACAAATGATGCCATGAAAAAAGTAGCTCAAGGTGGTTTAGCACCTACCTCGCCAACAACAAAACTTAATTTATGGTCATGTGCCATTGGTGGCGGAATATTAGGTTATGCGCAATTTCCCGGAGGAGCAGCTGCTACAGACGGTGTTGTAATTGACTCTAAATACTTTGGTTTATCTGGTGCTGCAAATGCTCCTTTTAATTTAGGACGAACTGGTACTCACGAAGTGGGTCACTGGATGAATTTACGCCATATTTGGGGAGACGCTAATTGCGGAAGTGATTTAGTATCTGATACTCCTACTCATAACGAAGAAAATTATGGTGTACCTGCATATCCTCATTATAGTACTTGTTCAGGAACTCCTGTAGAAATGACGATGAACTATATGGATTATGTTGATGATAATGCAATGTATATGTTCTCTACCGGACAAAAAAACAGAATGGCTGCTATATTTGTTACAGGCGGACCTAGAGCTGCATTTGGAATCTAAAAAAACAGAATAAAATAAGCAAATGAAAAGCGGGATGAAATCATCTCGCTTTTTTTTGTTTATCCCTTAATTTTAAAAGCTTTTTCCTATATTTATAATCTAAAATCAAAACATGATAACATCAAAAATTATATCTAACGGAATCTTAAGAGCTTTAGCCACTATATTAATTATTACTGTTGCTTTATATTTTCTCTACACGATACAAACTGTAATTGTTTACTTGTGCATTTCTTTACTATTGTGTTTAATTGCAAATCCGTTAATACAATTTTTAAAAAATAAATTAAAGTTTGGCAATTCACTGGCCGCCACGATAGCATTAGTCCTGTTTATTTTGGCAATCGTTGGTTTTATCTTTTTATTTGTGCCCTTGATTATTTCTCAGGCCAATAATCTTTCTTTACTCGATACGCAAAGTCTGCAGCGACAGTTTATGGAAACAGAACGAAGTATCGAAGCGTATTTTAATATTCAACATGTTGATTTAAATAAGGTTTTAAAAGATTCTAAAATCACTTCACTTATTGATTTTAGCTATTTTACCGTTTTTCTAAATTCAATATTGGGATTTTTAGCCGATATGGGAATGGGATTGGTTTCTGTTTTCTTTATTACTTTTTTCTTTCTTAAGGATCAGGATTCATTCAAAGAAACTGCGCGTAAAATTCTACCGGATAATAATGAAGATAAAATCATTAACTCTATTACAAAAATCAACCACTTTTTGACCCGATATTTTATTGGATTATTATTGCAATTAACCGTTGTATTTATTTTGTATTTAATTGTTTTAATGATTTTTGGAAATAAAAATGCTTTTGTAATTGCTTTTTTATGTGCTATTCTGAATATCATTCCTTATATAGGTCCGATAATAGGAACCACACTGGCCGGAATATTAACGATGATTAGTATGATTGGCAGCGACTTTCAGAGCGAAATTTTACCCAAAACAATATATGTAATTATAGGATTTTTATTGGTTCAGGCGATTGATAATAATATTAGCCAGCCTATAATTTCGTCAAAAAGTGTAAATTCGCACCCGCTGGAAATATTCCTGATTACTATAATTAGCGGAATTACTTTTGGGATTGTCGGGATGATTATTGCCATTCCGGTTTTTACAATGGTAAAGGTAATTTTAAAAGAATTTTTTCCTGATAACAAAATCGTATCTGTATTAACCGAAAGAATTTAGCATTGAACACTTCTATTTTAGACAAAAATATTCAGGAATTTATAACTCAAAATAGTGGTGCCCCGACTATAAAATTAGCGCTTCAAAAAAATCCGTTTCCTGAAATCGACTGGATATTGGTTTTAAATCAGATTGAAGCAAAATCTAAGGCAAAAGACAAATTACCCACTTGGTTTTCAACGGAAAATATCATTTACCCAAGTAAGGTTTCTGTTGAACAAACCTCATCTGAAAAAACAGCTGCTTATAAAGCTTCACTAATCTCAGGCGAAAGTTTGATAGATCTTACGGGAGGTTTTGGCGTAGATGATTATTACTTTGCTAAAAAATTCAAGAGCATTACCCATTGCGAAATCAACGAAGATTTATCGGGAATTGTACAGCATAATTTCGAACAATTAAAAGTTGACAATTGTACCTTTTATGCCAATGATTCTACAAATGCACTAAACGAACTGAATCAAAAATGGGACTGGATTTATATTGATCCTTCCCGCAGAAGTGATGCAAAAGGCAAGGTTTTTATGCTAAAGGATTGTTTACCCAATGTGCCTGAATTATTGGATTTTTATTTTGAAAAAAGTGATTCTATTTTAATAAAAACCGCTCCCTTACTGGATATTTCAGCAGGCTTATCTGAATTAAAATTCGTTAAAAACATTCATATTATTGCACTTGAAAATGAAGTAAAAGAATTGCTTTTTGAAATTCACAATCATTACAAAGGCGAAATTCGCATAAAAACAGCCAACATTCTAAAGGATAAAACGGAGACTTTTGAGTTTGTTCTGGGCGATCATACTGTTTTTCCTTCGTATCATTTGCCTCAAAAATATCTTTATGAAGCCAATTCGGCTATAATGAAATCCGGTGGTTTTGATGAAGTAAGTGCTTTTTTCGACATCAATAAACTGCATAAACACTCACATTTATACACATCAGAGAGTTTAATCGATTTTCCGGGACGAACTTTTACAATCGAAAAAGTGATTGGGTATGGTAAAAACGAAATGAAAGCGGAGCTTGCCAATAAGCAGGCCAATATTACCACACGAAATTTTCCAGACACGGTAGAAAACATTCGAAAAAAGTGGAAAATAAAAAGTGGAGGAAATTTGTATTGTTTTTTTACAACTGATAAAAATGATAACAAAATAGTTTTAATTTGCAGAAAAATAACTAAAAAATGAAACAACTAATTACTCTAACCTTTTTTTTATTAACGCTTACCGCATTCGCTCAAAAACCATGTGAATATAGCACAAATGTAAACGACTCTATTGGTAGCTATAAAGTAACCAATGATTACCTGATGAGCGAAAAATATTTTGGCGGAACATTTGATTATATTTTCTTTGCCTTAGCGCAAACAGATGGTTTACCTACATTAAACTTGCAATATATTCAGAAAAGCAAGGATTTTATAAAAGCAAATTGCTTTGATAAGAATTCGAAAATCTTTTTGCAATTAGAAAACGGAAAAATTGTAACCTTAATTCATATCGACAGAGAGAATTGTGGTACACTTATTCATGATGATAAAGGTTTTGACAATCGTATTAATACCGGTATTTTCATGTTTATGAAAGATAATTATGAGGAATTAAAAAAATCTCCTATCTCTATAATGCGTATTAAATACCTCACGGTAACGGAAGATTATATCGTAAAGAGAGAATTAACATCGGAACTGAATGGTAAGGTTTACAAACCCAATACCTATTTTATGGAGAATATGAGATGTGTTGAATAATTAATCGCATTTCCAGGTTTGGTCAGCAACTTTATCTTTTAAACCGGTTTTTAAATTATAATGCCACCATTCTGAATCGAACGAATTGAAGCCGTTTTTGATCATTATACTTTTAAGATATTTTCTATTTGCGATTACGGGATCGGGTAGTTTTTTATAATTATGACTGGCCTGAATTCCGAAAAAATCAAATTTAGTTCCCATTTCAAGTTCAATACCATCGGCATTTACTAACGAAATATCTACGGCTCCTCCTCTATTATGGATGGAGCCTTTTTTTGGATCTGCAACATACTGGGGATTGGATACTATTTCCCACATTTTTTTTTGTATCGATAAGGGCCTGTAGCAGTCGTATATTTTTATTTTGCATCCATTCTTCATAAATTCTTTATTGGCGGCTATAAGGGCCTGAACGGTCTTGTAACGCAACAAACATTCGGCACAATCATATACTTTTGCTTTTAGAAAATTATCCTCGGTCGCATACTTCATATCGTAAACAAAATCCTTACTATAGTCTTTTAAATTCACAAAAGTTGTATCGGTAATTTCCTGTTGTTGTGGTTCTGAATACGATTCGTTTTGGGCTTTTACCGCAGGCACAAACAAAATGATACTGAAGAAGAATAAAAAACGAAATTTTGAAGAAGTATTTATTTTCATAGTAAAGAGGTATTGTATCCTGTAAATATAGAAATAAAAGTGTTGTGCAGAAAATGTTGTTTTGTACGATACTTTATTAATCTTTATAGTTTAAACTATGATCTTTAATTATTTTCTGGCTTTTGAGCTTAATCGCTTTGGGTAATTGTTTCCAATTTTCATCATATTCAATTTTATAAACATCATCTTCATTTCCCGAAGGATAATAAGCTGTTGCTTTTGACTTTACCAGGCTCTGGTTCGCTGATTTTTCAGGAATTGTATAAATAATTTGCTTGAAGGGTTTTGCATCCAGTCCATCGCTGTCTCCCATATAGGACAAATAAAATTCAGGTTTACCGTCTTTATCCTCATCGCTAATAGTACATTTTTGATAATCAAATTCAGGCCAATAGACTACATTTCCAAAATCCTGAAATTTAGCTTTTTCGATTAATCCTCCGTGATCTTGTAATAGTACAAAAGCATATAAATTATCTTCGCTAAAAATTATAGTATCCATAGGTTTGCCCTTCATATCGCTATGTTTCCACGATTCTTCTTCATGAACCCATTTTTTAGTTTTAAAATTATAAACTTCACCAACAGCTCCATCTTTGTAATCGATCATACGGCTGAGTTTGTTGATTTTCTTTTTAAAAACAAATTCAAAATGACCATACTGACTTTCGCAATGAATAATCATCGTTGTTTTACCATATAATTTACTCTCGTAATTAAACTCAGCATCCGCAACGGCTTTGCTGTATTTTAGGGAGTCTTTAGGATAATAGCGTTGTATTGTCAAAGGTTTTATCTGGGCTGTAATTGAATTTACAAAGACTAAAAAAAGCAGTAGAAAAAGGTAATTTGGTCTTAATTTCATTTTTTTAATTTTTAATGTAAAGCAGTACTAATGTAATAATCAAGTATCACTCATAATTTTACTGGACTTTTTTTACTACATTTCCTTCCTTGTCAGTTACATTTGGCTTATGGATTTCACGCCATCTTTTTACAAAGAAATCAATGTTTGCCATGTCTTTTTTTACCAAATCCCTTAATTTATTCAGCTGTTTTTCAAAGCTGCTTTGGGTTTTATATGTTCCTATTTTATACTCGGGTAAAAAAAGCATATAAAATAAAGGCGGACCTTTATAATCATCGCTTCTTAATTGCATAGTAGTTGAATCATTAGGCGGCATCTTAAAATTTATTCCGTCACACTCTTTCAAATCTGAAATTGAATTTATCTTTTCATTAAGTTCGAAAATATTCAAGTCTATTTTTATCCGTTTCTCCCCTCTAAAAACAGTCAAAGTAATAATATGCAAGTGATTCTCATTTGTAACCTTGCATAATTCATAGGAGTATCCGTGAATATTAGAATCGTATTCGCCAAACCAAGATGTTTTGAACGGAGATCTGATATATCCGTTTTTTTCAAGTTCGGGAATACCATACTCTTTGAGAATAGTATTTCGTGCTGTGAGAAGTTCTTTGTCTGATATTTTAAAGTTATCTTTCATTTTCTCTAGAAATCAAAACGATTAGAAAATTACATTGTTGAATAGTGATTGTTTAATTCTTTTCTGTAGGTCCAAAAACCAAAATTACTTTTGTATTATATCCCAGTTTTCAAGTATGTAAGTATTACAAATACCTTTTTTTACTTCTGCTGCAAAATAATAGTTTTTGAATTTGCCATTATCTTTAATATTTTCCATTATTGGCTTAAAACCATTTATAACATTAGTTTTTCCTTTAAACTTATAAAATACAGATCTATTTTTAGAATAAGTAGAAATACCTGTTATTTCACATTTCTCTGAAATTAAAGCATTTTCTTTCGAATTGTAAATAGTATAATAATTAAATGGAATTAAAATTACTCCGGAAACAAAATAAGCAATTACTGCTATTTTAAGCCCATTTATTACTACGAACAAAGGCTTATCGTCTTTTTCAGTCTTACTGTACTCTTTTTGCATTTCTCGATATTGTAAAATAGCAACAATAACCAGTACAATTGCAAAAGCAGTAAATAATAGCCAATATGGATAATTTATAATAACATCTTTTGACTTGATAAAGAAAAAATAAACCAATAAAAATCCTAGTAACTTAATCCAATCGACAGTAGTTAGTTTATTATTTTCTTTCACTTTTTTACTTTTTAAATGCATCTTCATATATTCTGAAAATTATCAAATCATATCCTTATCTAAAAAGATACTTATACTGTAGACAATCTTTCCTTAAATATCTATCTTTATTTGACTCAAAGTTGCTATAACAATATTTATCACATTTAAAGTCAAACTTAGCAATACCAATTAATTCATTATTTTTATAAAAAAGCAAAACATCTTGATAACAATTTAAACATTTATAATCAGGATAATATCTCCCAGGATTTTGATCTGTAAAAAAGTTATCTATCTTCTCAGAGAACTCATTGTTAATTTCACTTTTTATAAATCCAAATTCAGATAAGTCTTTATAATGAATTTTACTGTTTTTTTCTACAAAGTCAGAATAATAAACATCAAATCTATTTATTCCATCTGGTGGCCCAGCAATTCTATAATAATCACTATGATAATACTCTACTTTGTCATAAAAAGAGTTTGTTTTTTTATCCTTAGTACAACTAAAGAAGATAATACTTATCAGTACAGCAAAAATTTTTCTTTTTAATAATAAATTATTTTCCATCAATTGCAACTTTTACGTCTTTACTATTTGGTTTCCAATTCCATGGAAATGATTTAATAATTTTACCATTTTGATAAACATCCCATGATCCTTTATTTTAAGTACCATTTGATGCAGTCCCATGTACTCTCCTTTTTCATTATATAGTACATTTCCTGTTGCTCCCACAGTAACTAATCCTGTATTTTTATTTTCCCCAGAAAGTGTTTTTGCTATTGAATTCTCTCCATAAGCACTTCTACAACCATGAAGTATTAATATGTGATCTTTTTTAGATAAAAAATCGCTTTTTACATTGTTATTTGCTAGCCAATTTTTTAAATCTTGGCTGTTACTAATAGCAAAATGCCTCTTTTCTTTTTCATAATAAATGGATAAAGTAAGAGTATGCTCCAATACTTGGGTATTTCTCAGCCATTTTATCAACATTTAGTCACAACGGAGTCTTCATATCGAAATACCTAGCCCCATAATAACTCAAATTAGTCTCTCTATCTAATTCCTTCCCATTAAACAAATAAGGGCTGGAAAAAGAACTGGAATGCTCCTCAAACAAAACTTCTCCAAAAGCAATGTACTTTACATGCTATGAAATATTTTCGTTTCGGATTATAAATCAGAAAAAATGATAAACTTTTTTTTTACATATTTCCCATTAATCTTTTAAAATAAGATATTTGACCCAAAATTATGGGACTTAAAAATATGCATATAGAAGTTATCCAAAACATTACTCCCTGTGGAGGCAGTGGAACATTTTTGCCCCAAATAACTATTGACAGAACAGATAACAAAATATAAACCAGTAAATTAAAAAGAGAAAATAATAGTGGCTTGTATAACTTTAAGTTTTTAACGTACGTAAAAAACAGAAAATATAGTATCATAAAAGTCAAACCATAAAATAATACCCGCC
Organism: Flavobacterium sp. SLB02; assembly: GCF_009664855.1. Lineage (GTDB taxonomy): Bacteria > Bacteroidota > Bacteroidia > Flavobacteriales > Flavobacteriaceae > Flavobacterium. Next base: position 669,099 of record NZ_CP045928.1, on the reverse strand, counting down.
ATAAATTCCACAATGCTACTGCAGCTAGACAGCCTTGATAATCATAATTAGACGAATCAAACATAAGAAATAAATAACTACCAATAAGCTCAGTTAAGAAAAGGCTTAAATATAGTATTAAGAAATATGCTAACTTATTCATTATGTTCTTTTTTAATTAATTCTTGCCCTAGTTTTACTTTATCATCATAACTTTTAAAATTAAATGACTTACCTCCATTGAAACTCTCTCTCATAACATCATTCACAGCACCTGGACCAATCGTTTTGACTACTGTCCCAGTAAACAGTTCATTAATGTTAGTTATTATTGGATTAAGATCATTCCGTCTATAACTGTTGATGTAGTCTTGAACTTTCGACTGTTCAAATTCTACCATTTTATTATCTAAATCTATTCCTGTCAAGCCTGCAAATGATTGTTTCCCCCCTTTTGCATCAGTAAACTCCTGCGGTATCTAAAAAAAAAACTTGCTTTCCCGAAATAAAATTATCAGTCAATAATTTCAGTTTCTTAATTGGAATTTTCTTGTATTTATAGACTCTTCTAAAAACATTGCCTCTTTAGAAAAATATATTATTCAGTTCAAAAAAAAGATGCCTTCGTCAATTGAAAAACATGTTTTTCCTATTTTTTAATTACCCCATATTCCTGCACAATATAAGTATTCAAAATAGATTTTTTGTATTCAACTCTTAATAAAAAGTTAGCCATAATTTTTTTCTCTCTAAAGGGTTAGAATTTTGAAACCCTACACTATAAACTTTATCATCAAAATAAAAGAGCAATCTATCTGATCGACCTGAAATATAATTTGATATTTTACATTTTTTTACCAAAATTTCGTTCTGACTTTTATATATTATATATTCATTTATTGGAATTTTTAAAATTAATGCCATATAAATAGAAAAAAAAGAGACCGTTATTATAACAAAAAAATAATCCAAAATACTTTTTTTTATTTTGATTTTATCCCTAATCTCTAATACAAATAATATAATAAAGGATATAGAAAACAATACCCAAAATATATATTTAGGAGAGTTTAATATTAATTGATTCTCTCTTAGATATAAAACTATACCTATTAGCAGTAAAAAATAAATCCATTTACTCTTTAAAATTTTATTGATCATTTGCTTTTTGTTTTCCTCTTCTAATTTGATTTGCTTCTTTTGAAATAACTCCTTTTGCAACAGCATCTTTTCCCTTTTGCTGTAAAAGATTGTTTGTGTTTTTTAATGCTTTATTTCACTGTTGTTGTACCTTTTTAAAATTAGTCTCCCTATCCAATTCCTTCCCATTAAACAAATAAGGCGAACTAAACGAACTCGAATGTTCCTCAAACAATAGCTCTCCAAAGGCAATGTATTCCACATGCTGCGAAATAGATCCGTGTCGAGATGGAATATACGAAGTACTTCCCAAATGATCAGGATGAAAATAAAAAATATCATTCTCCGGGAGACCAATTCCTGTAAATCCTTCTCCGGGTTTAACTGTTGTAGGTTCTATAGGTGGACCAAATTGTACCGGTGGTCCGGGAACATCGCCTGGCGCGTTAAAAATAGGATTTCTTGGCCAGCCTTCCGGTGGTTCTTGATTTTCTTCTACAGGTTTTATTACTGCTGTTGGATATGGATCTCCTAAACTCGGGTGTTCCATAAATTCCTTGTTGTGTTGGGAGCATTCTACAAAAAAATGCAGTTGCAATTTGGATTTTAGAATTCTTAAAACATAAAAAACCTCGCCAATTTTGCGAGGTTTAATTTTTCTATTCTTTGTCGATTCTCGTTGCGCCACACGAAAGGATTCGTGCGGGAGCGGGGGGCAGCTTTTTATAAGAACTCTTTGCAGAGCAGTGAACCATTATTTTGACCATTCTTCAGGTGTTCCTTCATTATCAATACATTCAGGGTGTGTAGTTTTATAGACTATACCTCTTTTATCTGTCCAAATTTTAATGACATGTGGATTTAATCCATTCCCTGACTTTTTCACTATATATCTACAATTAGGTTTTAATTTTATTTTAGATTTATATAAAATACCTCCTTTAGTACAACGATATTCTTTAGGTATATTATTGAATGAAAAATCAGAAGGAATTAACTCAGTATCACCTTGCCATACGAATAAGAACCCTCCTTCATAAGGAAAACCATCTGCTTTAATCGAATCGTTATCCACCTCTAATGAATTAATTGGTAAATTATTACAACTAACTACTTTTTGAATTTTTGTATCAAAATAAATTTTGTGTTTTTGACATGAAGTCAGTATAAAAAATATGATAATTATATATTTTGTATTATTCATCTTTACTTTTTTGTTTTTGATAATTATTCCACCATTGATCTAATCTTTCAATAATATCTTTTTGTGTATTGTTTTTATTATTGAATAACTTAGATAATTTATTTTTTCCGTAATTGTTATTTATGAATTCGTTAAAATTTGTAAATTCTATAGACCCTTTCTCTGCTGCATTTTCTTTATGAGCATATGTGCTATCATGTGAATCATTTAAATGAAGCCAATTATTTATATATTCTCCCAAGGAACCTGCTAAATGACTTATATTACCCCCTGCTTCGTCTATTTGTGGTATATGACCAACTTCATGTGCCATTAAGCCTAAAAATCCATCCATCCATTTGGTATTTGTATTGTATATGCTTCCTTTGGGAGCTTCATTCCAAAATATATTTATGGTAGCATTATTAGAACTTGGTCCTTCTGTTAGTGCTCCTCCTCCGACTGGAGTATGTTGAAAATTCAATTTAGTATTACTAATATTTTTTTCACTAACATTACTCACTAAACTTAATAAATGAGCTGTTCCTTCTGTAAATTTATATCCATATTGATGTTTAATAGGTAGACCTGATCGTGTATAAATAGTTTTAAAGTTTGCTTTCAACAAAACACTAGAGTTGGCTTGTTTTCCATTTGGATCTATATATTTAATTGGATTTTGGTAGCAATAACTGTAGGGACTTAAGTTTCCACTATAATAAATTCCTCCATTATGTTGACCATCAAAATAAAATTCGTTTTCAAATATTGGATTATAAAGAGCTAATGGATCGACATTTAACCAAAGCGAAGTCTTCATATCTAAATACCTCGCCCCATAATAACTCAAATTAGTTTCCCTATCCAACTCTTTCCTATTAAACAAATAAGGACTAGAAAAACTAGAACTATGCTCCTCAAACAAAACTTCCCCAAAAGCAATATATTCTACATGCTGTGAAATAGAACCGTTTTTGGTGGTAATATACGAAGTACTTCCCAAATGATCAGGATGAAAGTAAAAAATATCATTCTCCAGCAAACCAATTCCTGTAAATCCTTCTCCGGGCTTAACTGTTGTAGGTTCAACAGGCGGCCCAAATTGTACTGGTGGTCCCGGTACATCACCTGGGCCATTGAAAATAGGGTTTCTGGGCCAGCCTTCCGGTGGTTCCTGATTTTCTTCAACAGGTTTTATTACTGCTGTTGGATATGGATCTCCAGTAAATTCAGGTGTAGCGTAAATACCCTGTTGTGTTGGAGGTCCCGGAGGTACCCCTAAACTTTTTACATAGTTATGTAATGCTTTTTGCTGTTCGGCTGTTAACTTGGTGTAGTTTATGCCTCCGGCTGTAATACCTAGAGGCTGAGTGCAATACTTTTATTTCGTATTCTCATTTTTAAACATAAAAAAACTTCGCATTTCTGCAAAGTTAAATTTTTCTATTCTTTGTCGATTTTCTTTGACGGTTCGAAGTCGGGAGACTTCGAACAGCGGGCTATACTACCAACATTTATAATTTGACCCTTTGTGAAGAATCCATTTACTTTTAATATTCGAGTATTTATAAATAATTTTAGTATTTGTAATCGTTAACGGTTTTAAATCATTTACATTTCTATCAACGTTAACTTTACAATAATTTTTTATTTCACCTATAAACTCTATTTGATCAGTACTAGACATGCTACAAGTAAATCTATTAGGAATATATTCTAAACATTCATCATTTCTATAATATCCTACCTTAATTCCATAATCACAATCTTTACTTGTATCCATTACTAATTTTAAAGTCTTATTTTTTAATGCGTAAATCTGATAGAATTCGTATTCTCTAGATTCTTTGTATCCTCCAATCATTAATTCTTTATTACATCGAAATAATCTATTGAACTCAAATGGCACAAGAAAACTAGTGTTTAATTTCCTGTTATATATGATAGAATATTTTTTATTCAAACTAGTTGGAGAATCATATGAAAGACTTATTTCATAAACAACAACCGAGTAAATATCATTTTTTATTTCTTTGATTGACAATTTCTGTGCACTTTTTAAATAATTTTTTAAAAACCATTCTTTTAAAAACTGTTTCTTATTTTTAACTTTATTTAAGTCAATATTTAATTTTTCAATATTCTCAATATTTGCAATTAAATTTTTCTGACTATTAGGCATGTAATTAATATGTGATTCACTCCATAAATTACTTGTCAAGAAAAAAAACACTACTATAGCTATATCTCTAATTTTCATTTGATTGAATTATATATTTTAAAAACTGTATCTTTATAATCTGGCTCTTTTGCACCTGGTCCATACTTTTGAATGGCATAATCCCATCCTTGGAAATTTTTAGTCTTACCGTCACTTGACATAAATGCTTTATAATATAACCATTTAGATCCCCACTGTGTACTTAAAGAAGCACCACTTCCATTTTTCACATCCTCTTTTGTCATTCCCATTTTTCCCTTATCTCCATAATCTCCCATATTAAACATACTAAATATATCACTGGCTTTTGTAGATTCAGAAGTTCCCTGCCCTAACCTAGACTCTTTATAAGACAGTGCTTTAACTAAATTAACATCTAACGGCGTAGCTTCTTTGCCAACAGTATAATTTCCAACAGATAGACTTCCTTCTTTAATCCCTTCATTTATGATAAACGTTGCTGCTGCTATTTCATAATCGTATTTATTATATTTATCATCTGATGGGTCAGTATTTTTATCTAGAGAATATGTTATCTTTCCTGGCATTGGAGCCTCTACAAAAGTCCCCAGTGGAGTGTTTAATGTATTAGAAGGTGCCCCAAATAGAGAAGGCTCGGGTTTATTTGTCGTAGCTACATATGTTTTAAAAACCGTCTTAGATTTAACACGAGAAATTTCCTGACCTTGCTGATTAAAGAAAACAATATCCAATGGCCTTTTACCATCAGGATCAATAAATCGTATCGGATTATTAAAACTAAAAACATACGCACCATAATTTGGCATCTTATCTGCCATTGGATCTACATTTAACCACACACTCGTCTTCATATCCAAATATCTTGCTCCATAATAGCTCAAATTCGTTTCACGATCTAATTCTTTCCCATTAAACAAATAAGGCGAAGAAAAAGATGATGAATGCTCCTCAAACAAAACCTCCCCAAAAGCGATATATTCTACATGCTGTGATATAGAACCATTTTTGGTTGTAATATACGAAGTACTTCCCAAATGATCAGGATGAAAGTAAAAAATATCATTCTCCGGCAAACCAATTCCTGTAAACCCTTCTCCTGGTTTCACCGTTGTAGGTTCTATAGGCGGCCCAAATTGTACTGGTGGTCCAGGCACATCTCCTGGTCCATTGAAAATTGGGTTTCTTGGCCAGCCTTCCGGTGGTTCCTGATTTTCTTCCACAGGTTTTATTACTGCTGTTGGATACGGATCTCCGGTAAATTCAGGTGTGGCGTAAATACCCTGTTGTGTTGGAGGTCCTGGAGGCACTCCTAAACTTCTTACATAGGTATCTAGTGCTTTTTGTTGTTCTGCTGTTAGTTTGGTATAATTTACGCCTCCGGCTGTAATACCTAAAGGCTGAGCAAAAGTTCCGTTTCCTAACTTACTTACAATACGTCCTGCACCTTCAAAATAATGTTTAGTAAATTTACCCTTGCTAATTACGAAATAAGGAGAAACATATCCTGTATAATCATCGGTATGCACAATTGTTGCTGCCGTTTCTCCGTTAATGGCTACGTTTTGTGAATCTCCTGAGCTTTTTATTACTCGTTCCCCTGACGCATCATAAGTAAATTGGTGAATTCTTCCGTTATCGTTAATCCCTGATAAACGGTTTTCTTCATCCCAGGTCATTTTTCTAAAACTTTTTTCTTCCGTATAACTCGTTGGGTTTCCGTTACCATCGTACACATATTGCCTTGGCTCTGATTTTCCTGACTCAGCAATTTTATTTGGCGCGTTCGGATGCAGTTCGTTATCGTAGTTGTAATCTAAAACATAGCCTTTTTGTTCATTGTTTACCGTATGTACTAAATCCTTTTTTGTGATGTTGTGCATCTTGTTATAACTCATATTCAGCTCATAACTTGCCTTGGTAAACTCACCCTGATAGGTTGCTTTTGCCGATTTTAACCTGTAAAAATCATCGTATTGGTACTCATGGTTTGAAGTTCCGCCCAAAGTATTGTTTACTACAGGAGCGGTATTTTTAATACCTAGGACATTCCCCATCAAATCATAACTATACGAATTGTTCATGACTTGTCTTGTACCGCTTTTTACCTGTAATTGCTGTAACCTTCGCATTACATCATCGTAAGTATAGTTGGTCTCGGTATCATTACCGTACTTTAAGTATTTACGTTGCTCGAACTCATCATAACTTAATTGTTTGATGTAATCGTAGGTATGACTTTCTTTTTTACCCTGCATGCTTTGCAGGTTTCCTGCACGGTTATACGTATACTCCACCACTTCGCCGTCAGGATAGGTCATTTTCTGGATACGGTTCCAGGTATCGTATTCGTATTGCGAAATATAAGTCTGCACATCCGTAGGTGTAATACGGAGTGTACGAATTTCCTTTTCGACTTCGCCTAATTTACCGTAGAAAAATTCCTGTCCACCACTGGCATCCTGTACAAACCATAATCTTCCTCTGCGCGATGCTGTTCCATCGGCCTTACCATAATTGTATTGTACATTATTTTGCGGGTTTTTAGGATACTTAATCGTTTCTAAACGGTTGTAATTGTATATATATTCTATTGCTCCACCATTTGGAACGGTATTTTTTATATCCTGCGTAATACGAGAAGTTAAATTACCCGCTAAATCATACTGCATAGTGGTCGTTCCTGCATCAGGATGCGTAAATTCAATACGTCTTCCTAACCAGTCGTAACTGCTTTTTGTAATATGATCCATGGCATCGGTTACTTTTATGGTTTCACCCAATGCATTGGTTTCAAATTTGGTCAGCAAATCATTTTGCATACTGGCCAAATTCTGGCCTTTAGCATCAGTATAGGTTTCACTTGTTTTATTTAGAGCATCTGTTTGTGTGGTGTGCAATACCGGAACTCCATCATAATTATCTAAAACAAAAGCAACCGTATTAGTGCTTCCGTCCGGCAATTCTACTTTTACAGCACGTCCTACTTCATCATATTCTGTTTTGGTTGGAGCAACGCTTGATACTGCTGTACTAAAATTGTTATCTACGGTAGTTGTCGTCGTTGGGTAATAACTGGTTATTGGTCTGCCTAATCCGTCGTAAATAATTTGTCCGGAAACAATCTGTGCTTCCTGATCTGCACTGCCAGCCGCTGTAAATAAACTAGCTGTTTTCTTCACCTGCAAGGCTCTGCCTAATCCATCAGTATAGGTATAAGTTTCAATATCCTTATCCAGTTCCGGATCGTAATTTTTGGTTTTCGCATACGGAACTTTGGCTTCAGGAAAGTATTCGTACGCTATGGTGTATGGTTTGCCTGAGGCAATTTCGTAAGGTGCTCTTATCGTCGCCATACGCCCTTTTGCATCTAATGTATATGTGTTACTCTGATCGTTACGGTCTGTCGTTTTTACAGGTATTCCAAAACGATAATCGTATTCCATCTTGTTCTGGTATCCAAAAGCATCTTTGATTTCGGTCATGAACTGATGATTGTCTTCATCATAAGTATAATCCAATGTCATACGCTGCCCTTTATGATTCGTCGGACCTGTTATTTTTTGCAGGTTTCCGTAAGTATCGTAAGCAATATCTGTAAGTGCAATTTTATCAGCGGCACTATAATTTTTTATTTGGGTAACTTCGGCTGTTTTGGTGTCGATTGTGGTCGCTCTTTTACGACGTAAACCTTCAGTAGTAACTACTTCGAGTTGTTTTGGTATTCCACCATAATAAGGCGTTGTACTCTCATAATAACTTATTTTTGCCGTTACTTTATCACTTGCCGTTCCGTTGCCTAAATCTTCATATTGTGTGATATTTCCGTTGGCATCATAAGTATTAAAAGTATTAGTTTCCAGATAATCACTTCCTCCTTCGTATACTTTTTGATTGGCATGAATCATTCCCACAAAAATACGTTTATCATCACATGATGGTAAATTTAGTTCCGATACTGGTACACTAGCCTGCGTCGTAACATCTGTAAAACTGTATTCGTTTTCAGCTTCCTGACGCATTTTATTGTTTTTATCTAATGTATAACTACGTTTTAAAAGATTTTTACGGAAATAATCCTGATTGTAAAATTCCTGAACTGTCGTTGAAAAAACTGAGTCATCCGCTGCATCAATTTGTTCCTGAATTATTTTTCCAAAACCATAAAAATCTCTTTCACGACGATCGTAGTATCCGTCTTCGTACCTGAATTTTGCAATAGAATGATCGATACCATCGCCTATATATCCGTCAAAAACATCTATGGATTGTAACACCCATTTGGCTGATGGATTTTCGTAACTTGATTTGGTTAATTCATAATCTACCACATAACTATTTCCAGCACCATTGGTAACGCTTTTAAGTTTGTTGGTTCTTTTAATGTTGGAAAGACGCACTACCAGATGGTCTTCATCATCAGAAAGTACATAATCCAGATTTCCATCACCATCCATATCATTAAAAGTAGCTTCGGTACGAGAGGTACTAAAGCCTGTAGAACCTCCAAGACTAGGGGTAATTCTAATCAGGAAAATAGGAATATCATAACTAAAACCAGTACTAAGTCCATAATTAGTACTGTTATTTTCGTTCATTCTCGAAAATTTAGGATACTCAATAGGTGTCATAAAACTATCTCCCATATTTAAAGCAACCATCATTTTACTGCCAATGTATTCCACTTTATCAAGCAGCCCGTCTGAATTAACATCAAGCATTAAAGTCTTAGAATTGTCGGTTCCTTTTCCGAAATTGAATCCACCTGTAAATGAACCCGATTTGTAAGACATTCCACTAGAAGGACTTATCGCCCAATTTTCAGAATAACCCGTCGCAAGTCCATCCAGATTCCATTTTTCTTCTGTTAAAAATCCATAACCTGAATTTAAAGCTACTTCACCGGTTTTCTTAACTCTGTCAGCAAGTCCATCTCCATTAATATCAATATGCATGTATTGCGATTCATCTTCATTGGTTCCCATATTACCGGATATGGACATAGTGGCCGAAATATCTATTGATTCCTTTACAGATCTTAGCTCATTTACCATTGAACAGTTACTATCTGAAACGGCTACCAATTTCTGCACCGTTTTTGTAAAACCATGCGAATAACTTCCATCAGAACTAATTCCATCTGATTTGCTTTCTCCGTGACTGTAATTGTAAATTTCAGTTTTTTGACTACTTATTCCTCCTATCGGAGAAGTAAACTGTACTTCCTTTCCACGGATATAATCAGGAAAACGGTCACCGTTTAAATCGGCCATAGTCTGGGTAACATAACTTTTTCCTTCTCCTTTACTTCCTCCCGGGCCAAGCGGTCCTACTTTTAGTCCGGCTGAATAACTGGTACTTTCGTTCTCGCTTAAGATTTCCAGTGCCATAGTTCCTCCACCGTCGAGACTTGGCAGACTTGCATCAAAATAAGAGGCAATATCATCTTCACCAAGACGCGAAGTTCCCATAAATCTGCTGTCGATAAAAGTGGTTTCTTCCAGTCCCACCGTATTATTTTTAGCATACATACTCTGCATGGCTATAAAATATACCTTGGCAATATCATAACCCTGCTGCTCTGTTTCTGACTGGTTATCAGGATCTAAGTTTGGTTCTGCGTTGTAAGTATCAGATGTTTTTAATTGCGACACTGCTATAACATCAGAAGCAAAAGCTCCTGTATTATTAATAACAAATCCACCCCATTCTCTGTGCCCTAATCCTAACTGTAATTCTTCAGCAAAAAATGGCGAATAAACAGCATATTTATTTGTATCTGCAGACCAGGTTGCTGCCAAATCACCCAATACATTCAGATATACAGGCATTTGAAAAAGAGAAATACAATATTGAGTTATGGCATTACTTTCCAACTCTGGAACGCTAATTTCCAAATCAATTGGTAATCCGTTTATAACTTTTGAAAAATCTGTTACCGGCTCTAAAACAGTCAGATCTTCCTGTAAAACGGCATTAACCATTTTATAATGTTTTCTGGCTACTAATTGGTTATTTTGCTTTGCAGTAATGGTTACATTGCCATTTAATTTTGTTTTAAGAGGATTAAATCCCGGAATTAGATTAAGATCAGTAGCTGCTAAATTAATGGACAAAATTCCATCAATAGTCGAACTTTTTTTCTCAATAAGATAATTTCCCAGTCGTTTTTTATAACGCTGTAAATACACATCTATTTTCTTATTCTCAGATACAGCCGGTGCCACAGCAGGCATATTTATCGAAGGATTAAAAGTAATGGTGTTCCAATTTACATTTGTCTTGCTGTCTAAAACAAAACGAATCTGCGAAGTTGCATTATTATTTAATACTCCAATACTGCTCATATCAAAACTAACGGCTTGATTTGCCTTAAACTGCTTTTCATAGAGTACCGTTTCAACTGCTCCTGCATCCAGATTTTTTCTAAATATTCGAAGCGTAACATGATCTGAGGTAATGGGTTTTACAAAAGTTCCTGCAAAAGAAATTGTACCGGCTGAAACTAATAAGCCCGAATTTGTGCTGCTTAAAAAGTCTTTTTCGGCATCATAATTTTTCAGTGAGTATAAGTTGGCATCTACAGCATCATCAGCTATGGGCAATAAACTGCCCGTATCATCATTTACTGTTATATATGAAATTTTTGGACTCCATAATACCTGATCAAAACTTCCATCCATAACAGAACTTACCCTGAAAAATAGCTTTTCTCCTTTTGTTACGGTAATTACATCCTCTTTGGTTTTACTATTATAATCGTCTGCGGCAATGGCTTGTTTCCATACTAAACTATTTCCTTGCTGGAAAAACAATTGCACACCATCTGCTTTATCTTTTCCGTCATTGGTTAAATATTCTGTTCTTTCTTTTGACAGATCTTTTTGTAATTCATAGGTATGGGATACTTTAATCTGCCCGGTTACAGGTGCTTCCCACATACGAACCACATCATGCAACGGGTTTTTGACCTGCATTTCTTCAAAAGTCATTGCCGGAGCCGGAAAACTCAAAGTAAGTTCTCCATCTCCTGAAACCGGCGAAGGTGTTCCTGTACTGCCTGGTTTAAAAGTTGGAACTCCATTAACTAAACGGTTGTAATAAACCTGCCCGTTATTGGCAAAGTCAACTAGTCCGTCACCGTTAAAGTCCATAAAATAACTTTTTGTTTTGCTGTTGGTATATTGTTTATCAAAACCAACACTAGCACTAACTTTTGAATATCCTATAACTAAATCTACTCCCCAATTGAAAGTTTTACTGGATGAGTTTCCTATATTATTTAATGATATTTCCTGAATTTCTCCAAAACCATTCGTTCCCTGATTAGAAAGATTTTTTCGATAATACACATTATCTCCTTTTCTAAATACTTTGTCCGGAAGCTGATCGCCATCTAAATCTTCCAGGGTTACAATAGTTTCAGAGGATCCCCAACTATTTCCACCATGCGCCCCTACAGTATTTTGCTTAAAATTTCCAGAATCGGCAGATAACCCAACTCCAATTCGATAATTTATTCCCGCCGATTTACCATTCGAACTATTTCCCAGCGTATGTTTTCCTGATACATCAACATTCGGTAAAATGTTATTTTTTAAATGATCATCAGGCACACTCCAATTCTGCTCGGGCCCAAACGGAATATATTTCCCTGAAGCATCACGAACATCATCAAAATAATCCAGCGTATTGGTGTAAAATAATTTTGATTCAGAATCATATTCAGAAATTGATTCAAGCAATGTTTTCTTAAAAGCGCCCTCTTTGTATTTCAGCTCATAACTGCGAATCATATCGTCTTTGTAGCGTACTTCTATTTTGCGTAATAATTGATTGTTCAGCTGTTTGAAACCTAATCTTGCCGAAACCTCTACATCTGCACGGTTAGCTTCTCCTAAATCAGCATTTTTTACAAAAGTAACGCTGTAGTTTCCTTTTTGGGAATCAAAACCGGTATAATAAACTTTTTTAAGATATAGTTCTCCGTCTTTTTTATCGTATTCGTATTCAACTGTATTTCCTTTTAGATCGACCTGAAGACATAGCGCCCAATGCCCAATATTTCCGGACCCATCCTGCAAAATGGCATCGGTTGAAAGTCCTGATGCGTTTCCTCCATAGTAACTGGCCACTCCGCTTTTGTCCTTTACGACCCAATAATAATTTTTAGGAGAGGATCCTTTACGAATAATTTGCTGGAATGCGCCTTCACGTCTTGGATAAAACTGTTTGTCGGTTGTTCTTCCTACCCATTCAGCTCTGTGCGAATTGGGGATTAATTGTTCTCCTGCAATTGCATAAGTTTCAGTTTCTTTTGATGCATCGTATCGTGGTGCTCCCCAACGGGTTTCGATACTTACTGCAGGTGCTGAAATATCCCAGCCCATACCTGCCCAGCTATGACCGCCATCACTATCATATTGCAGGTTAAAAGAAGGCTGCATACCGCCTCTTCCGTTTGGAATCACGATCGAAAATCCAGTGCTTGCTGTTCCTCTTCCGTTGGCCGAAGGCGGCGCAATAGACTGAATCCCTACGAGTGGACTCGCCGCTTTTAAATCTTTGATGCTTGTTGGGGTATAACCTGAAGTTTCTGGAGATTCGGGCATTTTTATAATTCCGGCAATAAAATCGGTAAAATGAGTGGTTTTCGCCTTTATAATTCCTTGTTTGATATCCAGTGAATCTTTGGTTACTTCCTGCCACAATCTTTTATTTTCATCAAAATAAAATACGTTGATGTCTTTCTCTGTATAACCTTCCGGGATTGTTTTTTTATCGTAAGGTAATGACAAGGTTACGGCTTTCTCGAAAATGGTTCCGTGTGGCAATAACCTGAAACCTGCATTGGTTCCCGTAACATTTACCATAGCAGAATTTAGCGGGGCAATGTCTATTTTTCGAAGTCCCCTTACTGATACTTTTACATTACTTTTTAAAGCTCCAACAGGAAAAACTGCCGAAAACGCTTTGTAATCTAATGTATTTACTGTTTCAAAGTTGATGGTTTTAGCAATACGTTCTTTAGCATTTTCCAGCGGTCTGTAACCCGTAACTTTCAAAAATTGACTGAACTCTAATTTCTCATTTACGATAACGCCGGTTGTCGTTTCTTTGGTTACCAAAATTGATTTTCCTGTAGTTGCCGCGTCTAAAACCAATTCGAATTCCGGCTGATTGACATCAATCGAAATTCCGCCAATAGTCATTCTTCTGATTTGAGAAGGAAAATTAGTTCCTTTGATATAGAGTTTGTTATCTGATTTTAATAAAGTAAAGTCAGTCGGAGCCAGAGCAGTTTTATAAACAATACGAACATTTTTTATTCTATAAGAATTTGAAATTCCTTCAGGGGCTGTAAACAATACAACGTTGTCACCTTCACGCAATGATTTTTCTGAAAGCAACTCCGATTGTTTGCTCCAGTGGTTATTTTGCGATACAAATTGTCCTCCAATACTGGGTTGGTTGTTTAAACTTCTCGAAATAGAAGCTGCCTGATTGTATCCGTACAATTCATATTGCAGATACACATTTTCTCCGTTAGAAGGCAAAGCATCCACTTTAAGATGAAAGACATTATCGTAGGCATCATCAATATCAGATTCATCCCTGATCCCGATAATTCCCTCAGCAATATCTGCACTAAATGATTTTGTATCTTTAGTTTCGTTTTTAAGAATTGCGATCGAATCTGCTTTTGCTTTTTCAATAACCAATTCGTTCTCAGCATTACCTTGAGTAAATAAAGAGGCTATTTTGTAGGGGCCAAAATTGGCGGCAAACAAAAAAGAACCTATTAAAAATACCAGTATTATAATTTTATTTTTCATAAAGTAGGGTAATCAATTATGGGGCAATCTGTCTATTTTTTCCAAGTCTAATTCGTATTATCTTTTGATGAGATACGTTTGAATTACTTCACAATCACTTTGAAAGTTTTGGTTCCGAAATCTGAACTTACGCTTATTAAATACATTCCTGAAGCACTTTTTATAACATCTTGATACAAATAAGTTTCGATTTGGCTGAATTGTTTTTGTTTTAAAAGTGAACCGCTTGGCGTATAAATACTAATGTTGGCATTTGTCTTTTTTGGGAATTGCATTGCAAGAGAAAAATGACCGTCTGTAGTTGGGTTGGGGTACAAAATAAGTACGCTTGCATCTGTTATTTCTTTTCCATCTGTAGCAACGGCAATTTTGGTAGCCGTTTTACATTCCTGATCGTTTATCAATCTAAGTTCATATTCTCCGGGCTGATCGATGAGTATTTTTGGATTATCGTCTATAAAATCTCCTTCGTAAAACCATTGGTATTGATAATTACCCGCAGGAAGATCTTTGCTTGCATCTAGCGTTATGGCCTTACCGTCTTTTAATAAATAATCTGATTTCAGGTTTGGGAATGTTCCCTCTTTATCGGCAACAAAAACAGTTTCTGAGTACAAATTTCCTTTTGCATCCCTTACAATATAATCATAAGTTCCTGATGAAAGCTGCACGCCTGTTGCGCTTTTTGCGGCCTGATTCCATTGTTTTACCGCAACTTCACTGCCTTCTTTTTTTACCGTAACGGTAAATGGCGCTTCACCGCCTTCTATAGAATAATTTAATTGTCCTGATCCTAAAACACCACAGGTTGCCTCTGTAATCCAGACACGGCTGAACATTTCAGGGGCGACTTTCAGGGTAAATTTGGCTTTGCCAGATTTTTGTTTGTCCCAGTTAAAATCATTCAACACCAGTTTTTCCTGACTCGAAGTACTGGCCAATCGAATGTATTCTGAATCTTTCTCGTCATAAGTTCCTTTGCCGGAATAGTCTACTAGCAACCAGAAGTAAGTATCTTTGGGCAAAGTGCCTTTTATGAATTTTGGATTCAGTGTCCAGTCAAGACTTAAATCAGTTGGGTTGGTAAAATCCAGCTGCCATTCTTTGGCGATTCCAATTGGTTCTCCTTGTTCTTGTTTTTTTACCAGAAGATTTTTTCCGTTATCACTCCAAAAAGCAAAATAATTATCCGGAATGGTATTCGATTTACTTTTAAGTCCAATAGTCAGGAGTCCTTCATCGACCATATTACTGCTTTTTGGTTGCAATAATCCGCTGGCATTATCACGACCCACTGCAGTAATTGAATTTTCAAATCCTTTATGTTGATTGATATCCCAAATGGTTTGCCCTTTACTATTGAGATAATTTTTGATATCAAACTGCGAGAGTGAAATACCATATTTCACCGCAAGATAACTTGCTACTTTTTGAGTTTCCATACCTGACAAAACCCTGTTATAGACTAAAATCTCGCTGATATTTCCTTTGAATTCTTCGGGTGGTAATTTTTCAAATCTTGACTTTTGACCAATAGTAAGCAACGATAACTTTGCAACACTATCCGTTACATTTTGCTGAAAGAAATGAATATTGGCTTTGTTGGGTTTAATTTTCTCCTGATAGGTTTGATAGGAGTATTTTTTTAAATCGACCAAACGTTTATTGGTCGCTACAGAAAGTGTTTTTTTAGTATCGTTTATCGTCCATAAAAATTGTTCTTTCAAACTGTCTTTTACTTTGTAGACCATAAACAGGGTTTGTTTTCTTTTGCTTTCTATTCCCAGAGGTAAAATCAGTGAATCTTGTGTGCTGTCAAAAACAATACTGGGATTAAAATTAAAAACTGCTCCATTATGTTTTCGGCCTGATATTTTGGCTTCCTTCTTTGTCAGACTTTCCCAATAATACGCCTCACCATTATTTTGGGATTTAATCCAAAATTGTGGTTCTTCAACTAATCCGGGTACTGCTTTTTGCTGAGAAAAAATTAAATTACTCGTCAATAAGGTTACAAAAGCGGATATTAAAAAAATCTTTCTGTACATAATTTTATGTTTTTAAAATGATGAGCGACTATTTAGAAATTGGCTAAATCATCAAAATCAAAAGAGTAACCAATAATGAGCGACATACTATTGATCTTGTTTTTATTCTCGCTGTAACGATGTCCGTTTTCCTCGGTAGTCAAAGCATCTGTAAGTCCTAAAGTGTAACGCGCTCCTACAGAAAGTCTCGAATTGAACTCATATCCGGCAGAAAGCATACCGTAGAAATAGTTTTTCCCAGTTAGAGATTCTTTCAAAACTTTTTGCACATTGGCATCCGGCTCAAAATAAGTACCTGAATCAGCAAATATTTCCTGGGCATTCGAACTGTATTTTATATTATCGCTGGCAATATTAAATCCTACGTAAGGTCCCGCACCAATATAAAATCCTTCAACAGGATAATATTTAAATTGTGCACCGACATTCAGATAACTGTATCCAAATGTCATTTTATATTTTAATCCTTTGATATCTTCATATTTCAAATCGGTACTCTGTCCTGAATACGACAATTCGGTCTGGATACTCACTTTAGCATACGGATATTTCCAGTTGATCATAATACCTGCAGTACCGCCAAACTTACCTTCTTCTTTTAGAGTATATCCTTCGTAAATTCCTTTTGGTACAATTACATCTGGAAGATTAGACATGGTAGAATAAATTCCTCCTGCAAAAAGACCATAAGTTATCTCTCTGTCACCTTGTGCAAACAGCGATTTTGTGCTTACTAATAAAAGAAGCAAAATAATTTTTTTCATGTTTTTTATTGAAATTACCATTGATGAAAACTATAACCTAAAGAGAAGCAAATGACACTGCTTTTATTTTGATTTTCGATAAACTGAAAGGAGGAAGAATTACTTTTTACGACATCTTTTACGCCTAAATAGTAACGTAAATCGAAGTGGATACTCTGATGCAATTCATACCCCAGGGCAAAACACAAGGAGAAATCATCTGTACCGTCAAGACCATCTTTATAAAATTGTCTGGTCGCAACATCGTACATTCCTCCGGCTTCGTTGGATTTGTAAGTAAGATTATTAGAAGATAAACTGATGCCATAAAATGCACCAAAACCTAAATTTAGCCCTTCGTAAGGATATACCTTGTACAAAGCACCAATTTGCAGATAAGAATAGTGAAGTCCTAACTCAAACTCTTTTCCTGTAGCATCGTGATAATTGACCGTTTCTCCCGATTGTCTGAATAAAATTTCAGGCTGGATTGCCACACGGGTATCATAAAGTTTGCAATTTAAAAAAAAGCCGCCTTCAAGTCCGTATCCGCCTTTACTTTCCATCACACTATTGTCGAAAGTATTGTCACGGCCTTTAATACTTTCCGGCAGATTGCTAATTTGAGAGAATAGCCCGCCAAGCTTGAGCCCATAAGTGATATTGGTCTCGTTTTGTCCGTAAAGTGCAACGTTAAAAAAACAACCCAATATTAATACGTGTAATATTACTTTCATTCGCGAAAATTTTTGCGAATATATGTATTAATTCTGAATTAAAATTGCCTGAAATATCGACGAAAAACAAAATTGTCCGATGAATTACTCATTTCTTAAAAATAAGCGGAATAAGCCGTACAATTATTACAATTAAGGGTTACTTATTACAAAGCTGATTATTTTTTCACAACTGTTTATCAAAAACTCACAAAAAAGAAGAAAAGAGGTCTTAAAAATCAACAATATAAGATAAATCCAAAATCAAATATCAGATCTCACCGGTCATCATAATATTTTCCTTTGTGCCTTTGCTTTTAAGCATTCGAAAGTGCGAGCGAACGGCATGATAAAAGGGATATGAGGTATAAGGAAGATTATACTCCCTGGCATAACGTTTTATAATTGGTGTAATATAAGGGTAATAAGTATGTCCAACGCCAGGGAATAGATGATGTGCAACATGATGTGTAAAACCTCCGTACAAAAAATTGGCTAATTTACTATTGGTACTAAAATCTTTTGTTACAATCATTTGATGCATTGCCCAGGTAGCCGAAAGATTTCCTTCATGATCAGTAACAGGAAAATGAGCATCTTCATCTACATGTGTCGAAACAAGAGCTACAACTCCCAACATGCTTCCGCACAAATGCATGGCCAACCAGGCTGCTAAAATAATATGCCACGGCTGATTTAGGACGAATATTGGAATAAAGAGCAAATAAGCAAGGTTGATGATTTTCGCTGCAAACAACCTCAGCACTTCTCTTTGAGGAATTTTATCTACTACTTTTTTTACGTAATTATCCTTATTTCCAAAGAAGTCTTTAAAATCCCTTACATAAATCCAGTTCAAACTATAAAAAGGATAAATAAGCCACATATAAATATGCTGGTACTTGTGATAATGAAACAACGGACTACTGGGAAAAATCCTGATGATATCACTTTGTTTAATATCAATATCCCAATCGGGAACATTAGGATAAGCATGATGAAGATTAATGTGGCGGCGTGTCCAGAGCCAATGATTACCGCCAAATAATTCCAGTACATACATAAACCATTCGTTATGCTTTGATTTCTTAAACAATGCCCCATGTGCCGCATCATGAAATGCATTGATAAAAAGCACAATCATGGTAATCCCGCACAAAATATAAAAAAGAAATAATAAAGAAATACTGTTTCCAAACAGCAAAATACAGGAATAAAATAGGAAAAAGAGAACTAAAAGTCCTATTGACTTAACGATATTTAATAGGTACAAGGATGAATTTTGTAAAATAGTTTCGTTCACTTCTGTGCGCATCTTTTTAAAAAAATCATCAGTACCCGCTTTGACATAAACCGGGCGTTTTAATTTTTCCATAACAGGTATTGCTAGAAATTGTCATATCAAATTTAATAAAAAAAGTTAAACCCTACAATTTCAGTATTTTATAAATATACAAACCTACTTTCTTAAAATTCTTTATAAGAAAATAAATAAGGTTCAATAAGTTCTTTAATAAATTATTTAACTTTACTCTTTCCTCGGAATTAAGATCTTCTCAAGATCTTATGCATCTTTCCTTAACACTGCAATACCGCAAAATTTTAACCCTTGTTGAGAATGAAAAAAAGAGAAAAACTAGAAATTATTAGAAAATACTATCCTGATGCATTGACTACCATTGATTTTATGAACAAAATCATTGATTATGTAGAAGAAAAACTAGATCTGGAACCTGCGCAAATCATGTTTGCAGACAGTATTTGCAGTGATGATGTAAATAGTATTCAATATCCTGTACGAACAAATGAATTTCTGGGCCCTTTTAAAATGGGAGGTTTAGACGGATTTCCTTTTACGGGATTAACTGGAATGCAGGCATTTGCGAGTCATGTTCCTGATGACGGAGCCGTTTTTATCTATTACGGACCACATATTGGTATTTCGAAAGAAGGAATTATTGGTGAGATTAATCGCTTTGGACAAAATAAACCTTCGGGTTGTTGTGGTGCAGCCAATGGTGCTTTGCATAAACTAATCAATAATACTATCAAACCAGGCCATATTACAGAAATAGATTATCAGATGAATAGTATTGAACAAATCCTGTTCAAACAGAAAGAAAGAATCCTAAAAGCCGAAATACCGCTTTATGAAGCCACAGAAATAATCTACGATTCGATCGATAAACGCATTGAGGAATTAGTTGCTGCTACTACATACAATTGCAAATACGTTATTCTAGTTGGTGGCATTTTAATCAATAGTGATACCGATATAGGTTCTTTTTCTTCTACCAAAAAATTTGAAGTCATTGATTTAAAAACAGGTCGTAGAGAAAATGTAATAGCGACTATCAATGAGTAAAATAGCAATTTGATAATTCAATGAAAAATTCGATACTAGTAATCTGTTTGGTAATATTCTGCTTCTTTTTTCAGACCAATTGTACTGCCCAGAAGTCAAAAAAATCAAAATTCAAAGTTTTGGTTTTATACGAAAATGGCGGACATCATCTGGCTTTTACCAAGGCTGCAAAGCCCTGGCTAAACAAACTCGCTGTCGATAGCAGTTGTACTATTGATTATGTCGAAAGTACTAAAACAATAAACGAAGCTCTTCTAAAAAAATATCAGGTTTTTATAAAACTGGATTATCCTCCTTATACCTGGAGCAAAGAATCTATGAAAGCTTTTGAGAAATATATGAATAATGGCAAAGGCGGCTGGGTAGGATTACATCATGCTACTTTATTGGGCGAATTCGACGGATACCCAATCTGGCAATGGTTTTCTGATTTTATGGGCGGTATAAAGTTTTTAGATTATATTCCCACTTTCGCCAGAGCCAAAGTAAACATTGAAGATTCATTGCATCCTATAACAAAAGGAGTTCCTTCAAACTTTTTTGTGAATACCGAAGAATGGTATACGTATAATAAAAGCCCTCGGTCAAATGTACAGGTCATAGGCTCAGTAGATGAATCTACTTATGAGCCTGATTCAAAAATAAAAATGGGCGATCATCCCGTAATTTGGACAAACAACCATTTTAAATCCCGTAATGTTTACATCTTTATGGGGCATTCGCCTGAATTGTTTCAAAATGAAGCTTACACTACCCTTTTAAGAAATTCTATATTTTGGGCAGCAAATAAAAATTGATGTGAATTTAGAAAATACCCATATTTTCAGGTTTGATCGTAAATCCTATACGCACCATGCTTTTGTGTTCCTGATAATCGATCAAACTTTCTGTATACCCCACAAACCATTGTAGCGTGAGATAATAATTCTCGCTTTTGTATGGCCTCCAGTTTACTTGTGTCTGTAAGGATCCGTAATTAATAAGACCGCTTCCTTTCCTGAAAAGAATGTCCGCGCTCCATCGTCCGGGTTGTATCTGATACGTGGCACTCGCTTCGCCATAACCTACATATTTGGTAAGTCCGGGATTATCCTCTTTATCCACAAGCGGAATCCATCCTCTTAAACCAACAATCCATCGTGGAGAAATCTGAGATTTTAAAGAAAAAGCAAGCATGTTCCAGGTTCTTGAGTAAATAGAATCCCTTCCATTTGATTCATGTTCGAATGAGACGCTTCCATACGTAAGCCTTCCTCCTTTTAGATAAAACGGACGAACAATCGCTACACCGGGATTAAAATTAATTTCTGAGAATGGTTTTGAACTTGCATAAATATCCCAAAACGCCTTTTGGGTATACATTAAATAGGGAAAAAATCCACCCCACAAAGGCTTTGAATTCAATCGTAATTTAAAACTTACCTGATATTTTACATCAGCAGTATTTCTTGTAATATCGGTATTGACAGGCACTCCCGTTAAAAAATAATTGTCTTTGTGAACAGAAAAACTGGGCTCTTTTAAAAGCGAATCTGCTGCCCGGAAATTTTTTTTCTCTTCTACAATCTGAGAAATTTGCGAGTTTGATTTAATTGAAAATAAAACAAAAAAAATCAGTAGGTATTTGAAATGCATTATAAATAGTAATTGTAATTATTTTTAAAATAAATGTACTTGAATTTAAGGCATCACATTAACTCAATAAAAATAAGGTTAACTCAATAACTTTAAGCCAATTTTTTTTTAAAACAATAATAGATTTTTACAAAAGCTGCTCATCATCCATAAAAAAGAAACATAGTCACTTATTACAGAATCATCTGCATGTGTTTTATATGTATCTTCTAATGTTTAATACTCCAATTTTTTTCAGCCAAAAGTAAAACCAGTTAAATCTTAATGAGCCAAAAACAGGCTTTTTCCTAATTATTTTAGTACCTTGTAGTACCTAAGTTTCTTTTGCACTCGTAAAAGTGTGCATTTTTATTTCCACAAAATGTAATCCATAAGACCTGTTTTATGAAAAAAATCCCTCTATTATTGATCCTTACATTCCTTTTTATTTCATGTGAAAACAAAAAAGAACTTGAACTGCAAGAAAGAGAACAAGCTTTGAATGTAAGAGAAGAAAAAATAGCCGAAAAGGAATCAGACTATCAATCCCTGCTCCAGTTTCGCGACAGTATTTACGCTTTAAAAGATACCGTAAAAGACATTACCTTCTCTATAAAAGAATGGCCGGAAAACATTCAGGGAATCTGGAACAGTAAAATGTTGTGTCGTGAATCTAACTGTAGTAAATATGTAATTGGAGATCAGCGCAACGAAACCTGGCAATTTTTATCAGATTCAACCGGAATTTATACGAATGTTTTAAACAACAAAAAGCTCATTCGTGTGTTTCAGGCAAAATATATTGAGGATAAAATATTGCTTGAATTTAAAACCGACACTATCTCTAAAAATGGTGTAAAAATGAATGTAGTTCTTGATGATATCAAAAACAATGTTATAAAAGGTACTCAGACCATAACAGGACAGGATAATTGTACAGCAAGATTTTCTGTTGAACTTACTCTTCCTCAAAAAAAATAAAATATGTTACTAAGTATACAACACGTAAGCCTCCCCATAGAAGATCCGCTGTTAAAATTCCTGATTGAGCTTGTCATAATATTATGTATTCCGCTTTTGCTCAATAAAATAAAAGTACCGCATCTTTTAGGTCTTATTATAGCCGGAGCTGTCATAGGCCCAAACGGATTTAATGTGCTTGCCAGGGACAGCAGCGTTGTGGTAACGGGTACAACCGGACTTCTTTATATCATGTTTTTAGCAGGACTTGAAATTGACATGGGTGATTTTAAAAAGAACAAATGGAAGAGTATCACCTTTTCGATTTATACTTTTATAGTGCCTTTTGTACTGGGACTTATTGGCGGTTACTATGTCTTGCATTTTTCAGTTTTAACTACCGTACTTTTTGCCAGCCTTTTTTCGTCGCATACTCTTATTGTATATCCAATGATAAGCAAACTTGGCATCGCCAAAAAACTGGCTGTAAACATAACTGTTGGCGGAACAATGATTACCGATGTATTGTCACTGGTCGTTTTAGCCGTCGTCGTAGGTATGTCGCAGGGAGAAGTAGGAACTTCATTCTGGGTAAAATTATCCGTTTCTATGCTGGTATTTGCTTTGATTGTTTTACTTGTGTTTCCTATTATAGCGCGCTGGTTTTTTAAGAATGTCGAGGATAAAATTTCGCAGTATATATTTGTCATTGTCATGATATACCTTGCTGCTTTACTGGCCGAATTAGCCGGAATTGAAGCCATCATTGGAGCTTTCTTTGCCGGACTTGCCCTTAACCGACTTATACCGCATACCTCATCGCTTATGAACCGTGTAGAATTTGTTGGAAACGCGATTTTCATTCCCTTCTTTCTTATAAGTGTTGGTATGCTTATCGATTTTAACGCTTTTATTCAGAGTTGGGAAACGCTGGGTGTAGCTTCAGTAATGCTGATAGCTTCTATTGGGGGGAAATATGCAGCCGCTATTTTGACCAAAAAAACATTCAGCCTTACCAATGACGAGGGTACGCTTATTTTCGGGATGAGCGCCGCCTCTGCAGCTGCAACACTGGCTTCTGTAATGGTAGGATACAATATTATTTTGTTCGAAAATGAAGCAGGAGAACCTGTCCGACTTTTGAATGAACACGTGCTAAACGGAAGTATTTTACTTATCCTGGTTTCCTGTACAATTTCATCATTTGTTTCGATGGCAAGTGCACAAAGAATTGCAGATTCAGATAAAGAAGAAACGGTTGCAGGAACAAGTCATGAAAATGAAAAAATCCTTTTGGCATTAAACCATGAAAATACCGTTGAAAAAATAGTAAATCTTGGTTTGCTCATCAAAACACAAACCAATAAAGACAGCCTGTTTGCCGTAAATATTATCAATGAAGATAAAAGTGAATCTTCGTCTAAAAATGCAGAAAAATTGCTTGGCGAAGCTGTAAATATGGCTGCCGGAGCAGATGTAAAACTAAATCCTATTACCCGATATGATAATGATGTCGTATTAGGGATAAGCAATGTTGCCAAGGAACAAAATATTACAGATCTCATCATTGGACTGGAGGAAGAAAAAGGCTTTTCATCTTCATTCACCTATAATCTTTATAACGGTTACCTGCGCAACAAGGAAATAAATGTTATTATATATCATGCCGTTCAACCCGTTGCTACTATAAAAAAATACGCTGTACTAATTCCTGCAAATGCAGAACGTGAGCCCGGTTTTTTTCATTCCTTGTTAAGGGTTTGGAATATAGGTAAAAACTCAGGGGCCAAAATGAGTTTTTATGCCAATGATAAAACAACCGAAATTTTAAAGAGTATTATTAAAAAAGCCAATATTGAAGCCATTTTTAATACTGTAACAACATGGCAGGAAGCCCAGGAAGCTGCCTGTACTTTAGAACAGGACGAAGGTTTGATTATACTAATGGCAGACAGAGGAATGCATTCCTATATTCCGCAAATGCAAAATGTCCCGGAAATTTTAAATAAAAACCTCAACAACAATAATTATATTCTAATTTATCCTTTTTCGAAAATGGACAAAACGGTTACCGAAAAAAGAGCCGTAAGCAATCTGGATGATTTTGCTGATATTGGAAAAATCATTGGACGAATTTTTAAATAAATTAAATATAAATAAATAAACCTGTTGGGTGTCACGCATAAAAAAATAAATTAAACACATAGAAACATAGATTTTATATTTTTGAAAAGATTATTGAAAGAAACTTGTTTCTAACACATATTCCCGATAGCTATCGGGATGTGTTAATGCAAGTAAAACGTCTTTCTTAAGTTCAGTAATTCTATGTTTCTATGTGTTAAAAATAATTTCACCCAATGGGTCAATAAATATTCAAATACAAACAATCAATTCAATTTAAAATGCAGGAAATTAACACAACAGGCAATGGAATTCAACTTTACAGAAATTCAAAGAAAACAAAAAAACTATTATTCACCTCTTTGGGAGTCTGTCTTATTCTGCTTCTTGTTATAATCTATAGTGCCGGAATATTTGATAACGAGCTCAAAATAAAACCACTTGTATTTTCAGGGGCAGCATTTTTAATCATGTTTATTCTTTTATTAAAAAGTGTACTGAGCTTAAAAGACAAAAGCCCTTTAATTGAACTCAATAAACACAACTTTTATGGCAAAACTACGCCTATGTCAAAATCATTTGGCATTGTAAACTGGGAAGATGTAGCCGATATTCAATCAGAAAAAAACGGAGGAGATACTTTGGTTGTGGTTACTATCAATAATCCTGAAAAATACAAAGGAAGACTTTCTAAAATGCTTTGGAATATGGCTCTTAACAAAGAAACGAATCAATTAACATTAATGTATTCTGCTTCTGAAATTGATGTTGATTCTAATGAGCTTTTTAATCTGTTTCATAAATCATGGAAAGAAATTGCTCTTGTAAGCAGATAAACGTTCCAGATATATAACAAAAACCAGCTTTTTTTATACAAGTATTTAAAATAGCGAACTAACGAATAATAATATTGCACTATTGTTTAAATTTGCAAAATTATTATTCGTTTTAGTTTCCCTAAATAAAATATCTCAATAACAAAATCCAGTCAATATCACACAACTTAAAAAAGCTGTTTGGTATTAGAAATATATCTAATGAACATAAAAAGGTCCGAGCTTAAAAAAAATCTTCAAAAAACAGAAGATAAAAATTTATCATTTCGTGTTTTTGATTTAGAAAAGGAACATTTAAAAAGCTATCAGCAACCGCACAAAAATGATCACTTTTTTATTATCGTTGTAGCAAAAGGAAAAGTTGAAATACAGATCGAAGACAAAATTCATTTTCTCAAAACAGGGAAAATTTCTATTATCTTTCCGGAACAAATTTGCTTTTTATCTAATTTTAGCGATGACTTAACCGGTAAAATAATTTTATTTGAAGAAGTACTATTTTGTTCCGATATATTAAAAAACGAGTTAAGTCCTTATAACGTAAATCTTTCTGCCAATCTTAATTGTACAGCACTTCCCAATCAGGAATTCGAAGAAGCAATTGCCCTTGTAAAAAACATTCAGAATATTTACAATAAACCAAGCCTTGTCAAAAAAGAACAAGCCCGCTTTTACATCAAAGTGTTTTTATTGGGACTTATAGAATCTGTACATGGTCAACATCCTGTATTACATCAAAAAACAAATCAGCATATTTATATTGGTTTTAAAAAATTATTAAATCAACAATATAAAAGTGAACGCACAGTGCAATACTACGCGTCACAACTTTCTATTAGTCCTAAAAAACTCAATGAAATAACCAAAAAGCATTGTGGTGAAACTGCAATAAATGCGATTCATAATAGGATCCTGACAGAAATCAAACGTCAATTATTGTTTTCTGATCTCTCACACAAAGAAATTGCTTTTGAGCTGGGATTTAGTTCTCCGTCAGCACTTAATAAATTTGTACGGGCAAAACTCAAAGAAACACCTACCGAACTTCAGCAGGAATTGGCGCAAATTTATACCGCATAGTCTTGTTTGTATAACATACTGCCCTGCCCTCGCATTTAACTTTGCATCAATAATTAAATACTATTTAAAGATGAGCAAACTATTTGTTGCAGGAGAAGTTTTCCATGGTCCCGGAAGTCTTGAAGAATTAAAAAATATAAAAGGTAAAAAAGCTTTTATCGTAACTGGCGGAAGTTCGATGAAAAAAAGCGGAACGCTGGATAAAGCTTTGGCATTTTTGAACGAAGCAGGAATAGCAACTTTTGTATTTGATGGTGTCGAAGAAGATCCGTCATCAGCAACCAGTTTTAAAGGTGCGGAAGCTATGCGTGAGTTTCAGCCGGACTGGATCGTAGGTATTGGTGGATGTTCTGCAATTGATGCTGCTAAAACAATGTGGATTTTTTACGAACACCCAAATATCGAATTTGATTCACTTATTAAACCGTTTAGCGTACCGGTACTTAGAAACAAAGCCAGATTTATAGCCATTCCGTCTACTAGCGGAACAGGAACTGAAACAACAGGTTTGGCGGTAATCACAGATCGTGAAAAAGGAGTAAAATATCCAATTGTTTCATATGAATTAACTCCGGATATTGCCATAATCGATGGAGAAATTTGTGCCTCGATGCCAGCTCATGTAACATCAAATACAGGTTTAGATGCGTTAACACATTGTGTTGAAGCCTATGTTTCTAATATTGATGATAATTTTGCTGATGTTTTAGCAAAAGGCGGATTAGAAATTGTTTTTGATAATCTGGAAGAAGCTGTAAAAAATCCTTCAAATATTACTGCACGTCAAAATATGCACGATGCTTCATTTATGGGAGGTTTAGCTTTTAATAATGCATGGTTAGGAATTGTTCACTCGTTGTCTCATCAGGTAGGTGCTTTATATGGTATTCCGCACGGATGTGCAAATGCGATCTTCTTACCTAACGTTATTCGATATAATAATTCGGCTACTACTAAATTTCCATCACTGGCAAAAGTAATTGGACTTGAAACTGCTGAAGAACTGGCACAGTCTATTGAAGGATTAAGAAAAAGAGTCAACAATATTTCTTCTCTAAAAGAATTTGGAATTTCAAAAGAAGACTGGGACAAAAATCTGGATTACATTGCCAATAATGCATTAATTGATCCATGTACCGGTTTTAATCCAAGAGTAACAAACCTGGAAGATTTGAAAGACATTTATAATGCTTGCTACGAAGGTGTTGTTTATCCTAATGATGCGGTAGTTACAAACTAGTTTTAACAAAAACAAAAAGCCACTCGATTTGAGTGGCTTTTTAACTAACTAACTTAATCTCTGCAAACTTTTTAATGTTATTGCAATATTGTAATTACTAAAGTTCAGACTTTAAATTTATCTTCCCTTTCTGAAGTCCTTTACCTGTTACTTCCAATTGTATTGCTCCAGCAGTTTTGACTGCTTTAACCAAAACGACGAGTTTTCCGCTGAAAAGCTTCATTTTATTTTCATGAAATATTTCTAATGATGTGGCATCGCCATTACAAGCAGCTCTGTAAGTTGCAGCGCCAGTTACTTTAAAGTTTAGTTCATTGATTGCTGTAGGACACGGAATTCCGTTTTTATCCACAACCGAAACCGTTACAAAAGAAATATCTTCTCCGTCAGCCTTAATAGTTTCGCGATCTGCTTCGAGAACAATTTTATAGGCATCTGTGGCTGTTTTAACCTCGCTTTCGGCAGCTATTTTACCATTCGAATCAAATGCTACCACTTTTACCGTTCCAGGTTCGTATTTCACATCATTCCACATTAAACGATAGCGGTTTTGCGGAGTTGAATTGTTTTTTTTCTGAACGCCCATGCTTTTTCCATTTACAAAAAGCTCTGCGCTGTCATAGTTTGTGTAAACAAAAACAGGAGTAATCTCGCCTTCTCTTCCTTTCCAGTTCCAATGTGGCAATATATGAAGCGTTTTATCCTGCTTATTCCATCTGCTTCTGTACAAATAAAAACGGTCTTTAGGAAGTCCTGCTAAATCTGAAATACCGAAATAAGAACTTCTTGATGGCCATTTTTCATCATAAGGCGTTGGCTCTCCTAAATAATCAAAACCTGTCCAGACAAATTCGCCTATAACCCAAGGTTTATCATCCTGCAATACAAAATCTTCATCAGGAACATTCGACCAGCTGCAAGCTTCAAGATCATAAGATGAAGATTGAAGATCATTGTATTGCTTCTCTTTTTGCTGCACAACAGGAAATTTATAAATTCCTCTTGAACTCACTGTTGAAGCTGTTTCTGAACCCAAAATAAATCCTTGCGGAAATGATTTGTACGCTTCTTCATAAAGATGCACTCTGTAATTCAAACCAGGTACATCTAATAAAGCCCCAAAACCGGATTCCATAGTTTGTTTTACCTGATCCATTCCCACCGTTACCGGGCGCGTAGGATCTTCTCTATGAAAAACATCCTGTAAAAACTTAGCTCTTTTTAAACCTTCGGCTCCATATTGATCCGGAACTTCATTTCCTGAACTCCACATTACAATACAAGGATGATTTCGTGTGGCTCTTACCAGATTTACAATATCTTTCTCTGCATATTCTTCAAAAAAACGATGATATCCGTTTTTTACCTTTGGCTTTGCCCATTCATCAAAACTTTCAGCCAGAAACATAAATCCCATTTCGTCAGCCAATTCAAGCTGTTCAAAAGACGGCATATTATGAGAACTTCTAATGGCGTTACAGCCCATATCTTTCAGAATCGTAAGCTGTCTTCTAAGCGCCGCTTTATTTACTGCAACACCAAGAGGTCCAAGGTCATGATGAAGACAAACCCCTTTAAATTTTGTTACTTTTCCGTTAAGACTAAAGCCAATATGCGGTTCGTATTTAATCGATCTGATACCAAATTTTATACTTTGTTCGTCTTTTAAAGTTCCGTCAGCTGCGTATAATTTAGTAATCGCGGTATACAAATAGGGCGTTTCAGGGCTCCATAAATGAGGTTTGGCAACAGCAATACTTTGATGAAATTTTCCGTCTTTCATTTCTGTCTCTTTCTGTGTCACTACTACATTATTATCTGCATCTTTTATTTGCGTTAGCATTGACAGATTATCGCCATTAACTTCTGCTTTAAGATCCACAACAGCGGTATTTTCATTGATGTCAGGAGTGGTAATAAAAGTTCCCCATTGCGTAAAACTTTCCTGCTCTTTTACCACGATACTCACTTTTCTGTATAAACCGGCTCCGGGATACCATCTTGACGAAAATGGTTCATTGGTCAATTTTACTGCCAGCAGGTTTTCTGCTCCCGGAATAAGATCTTTGCTAATGTCAATATAAAAATAGCTATAACCGTAACCCCATTCTCCTACCTTTTTTCCGTTTAAATAAACCTGAGGTTCACTCATAGCGCCTTCGAAAATAAGAAGTGCTTTTTTTCCTTTTTTAAATTCCGGAATAGAAAATGTATTACGATACCAGCCTGTACCAATATGCGGCAATGCTCCGGTACGGCCCGTTTTTTCGGTAGGCACTTTTTCTCCATTTTGCTCAATTGCCGAAACTTGTTTGTCCCATTCTTTATCAAAAGGTCCATAAATCGCCCAATCGTGCGGAATGCTGACTTTTTCCCATTTCGAAGCATTAAAACCTACAGAAAAAGCATCTCCTTTTACGTCTTTAGAAAAGCGCCAGTTGTCTTTTAAAACAGTAGTAGATTGTGACATCATTTTTCCAGACGAAAAAATCAGAAGAAAAAACGATAGTATTGATCTAAAAATTAATTTCATTTTATTTTTTATTTTTTCACCATTAAGATACTAAGAGCATTTGGCTTAAATCTTAATCCGTTGAATGAAATGGACAAAAATTTAATTAAACACATAGAAACATAGATTTTCTGATTTTGAAAAAAGTAAATCAAAAAGAACTCGTTTCTCACACATAGTCCCGATAGCTATCGGGATGTGTTAATACAAGTGAAACGCCTTTTTTTGAGTTCAGTAATGCTATGTTTCTATGTGTTAAAAATAATTACAACCAATGGTTTAACTTAGTTTGTTAATAGTAAATTTAATTTTTTATTTAATTTTTGAAAGCATCCAATGCCGGTGACGGTTTTCCATCAGAAAGCCAGGCATTCAATTGATAACCACTCCAGCTCTTTTCGCCTTGTGGTTCCCAATAAATCACGCCTAAACCTTTATTATTAGGTACACTTTTTACTGCCTTTATAGTTGCTTCAAGCATTTCTTTGGTATTTTGTACTTGTTCAAAATCACCACCAACTTCAACCACCATTACTTCTTTATTATAGCGGGTTGCCATATCTTTTAGATTATTTTCTAAATCTAAAATAGTACTTTGATAATCGGTTTTGATCCAATACGGATAATACGATAAACCAATTACATCATATTTCACCTTATTTTCAGTCGCTTTGTCAAAAAACCATCTGAATTTTTCGCTTTTATTTCCTTCGTCCAAATGAACAATTACTTTAATTTTTGGGTCGATGCCTTTTGTAGCTTCATATCCTTTATCAAGCAATTGTGCCAATTGACTAAAGTTGTCTGTACTGCCTTCCGGCCAAAGCATACCGCCTGGAATTTCGTTTCCAACCTGAACCCATTCCGGAGTTACTCCTGCTTTTTTTAGCATTTTCAAAACATCATAAGTATGCTGATACACATCGGTTAACAATTCCGGAAAAGAATGTTTTACCCATGCTGCAGGCTTATTTTGTTTGCCGGGATCTGCCCACGAATCGCTGTAATGAAAATCGATCATGATACGCATTCCCATTTTTTGTGCGCGAACAGCCATAACAACCGTTTCTAGGGGACTGCAGTGTCCGCTTGCTTTATCATCATTTGGATTTACCCAAACACGCAAACGAATAGTATTTATTCCACGGTCTTTTAATAATTGCAGACAGTCTTTTTGAGAACCGTCTGCATCATAAAATTTATAGCCTGTTGCTTCCATTTGTGGCAGCCAGCCTACATCTGCCCCATTTGAAAAGGAGTTTTTTTCGCTAATCATTTTTGGTTTACACGAAGTAAACGCAAGGCCCATTAGCATTAAAAAAGATACAATTTTAAGTGATTTTTTCATGTTTTATTCTTTACTGAAAGCTTGCATTACTGACAAGGCATTATTATCAAAACTATACAAAGCCTGATTTTCGAATGTAGAACCGCTTGTCGATTGTGGTCCTTTAAAAGCAACCCATTCGCCTCCCCAATATGCAAATCCTTGTCCAAATTCGGATGTCTTTACTATGTTTTTAATATCCATCACAAAAGTTCTTTGTCCCGCCGGAGTTGCCGGATATCCAGGTACTAGCTGATCGTTTGTTCCTACAATATTATTCGTCTGGTCATTATGTAATAAAGTAAAAGGATATGCGGTTTCTGCAATAAGGACTTTTTTACTGAATTTTTTTCCTACAGCATCAATGGTATTTTTTACTACTGTTAAGTCTTTACCGTGCCAAACCGGATAATAAGATAATCCGATATAATCGTAATCGATACTTTTCATTTTAGTAAAAAACCAATCTGTAGCACCGCCATCTACACCCGCATAATGAATCATTATTTTTGTGTTGGGCGCTTTACTGCGAACTGTTGCGCTCGCTGCAGTTAATAGCGCTATACATTGTTGCTCATTACTGATTAGATTTCCTTGCGGCCATAATAACCCACTATTTATTTCATTACCTATCTGAATAATATCAGGATTGATTTCTGTCATTATGGTTGATGTATAATTGATAACGGCCGTTTTTAAATCTGCAAAATTTAGATTTTTCCATTCTTCCGGAGTGGTTTGAACGCCTGGATCAGCCCAATTGTCAGAATAGTGAACGGTAAGCCAGACTCTTAATCCAGCTTGTCTTGCTTTCTGAGCTAATTGTTTTACTTCGTTTAAACCCGAACGACCGTTTACAGGATTTTTCCATAAACGAATTCTCACGGTATTACAGCCAGCATTTTTTAGTGTGGTAAGCATTGCTTCGGCTTTGCCGTTGCTGTAAAATTTAGTTCCCAAAGATTCCATTTGAGGAAGAAAAGAAACATCTGATGCTCTGATAAAAGTATCAGTTGCATCTGGTGGGTTCACCGGTTCTGTATCCGCAGCATCATTACTCGAGCACGAAAACTGAAGTGCAGTTATAGCCAGTAACCCAAGAATTTTTATATAATTTTTCATGATAATTAGTGAAATTTTAAATTTAAAAATAAGTTTCCTTTAATGTAAAGAGGAAGCCTCAAAATAAGATTGAGGCTTCTCTTATTTTTTAATTCAATTATGGAGTTGGTATAAACATATAACGACCATCTAAGTCATTGAACCAGATTTCATATTTTCCTGCCTCAACAATAATGTCTCCGCCATTATCTCCCCAGCTTACATCCCATTTGCCATTAGCTTTGAATTTCATTTTTCCGGCTTTTAAGGTTTGAGTAACTTTCCAGATATGCGCATCGAACGTTGATGCAACCAAGGCAACATCTGTATCCCATCCGGTATCATCACCTGTTAATACAGATCCAGACAAAGTCATTGTTGCATAAGTGGTCATTGGCCCTGTGTAAGGTGTGATTTTGTATGTTAGTTCTTCAAGATTAACTTCAAAACTATAATAACCTGAAGCTGTCGTTGGGAAAACTCCCGGATCAGTATCGCTTTCTGTTGCTCTGTATTGTACTTTGGCACCATTTGTTCCGTAAGCCGGAGCCCAGAAACCTATTTGCTCTATTAATTTAAAACCATCTTTATTAAAAAATCCAGTATAATAGAACTTTGCATTTTCCTTTGTATCTCTGTAAATTGGCATATTGTTGCTCGTTACGCTCCATCCTGCAGCAGTACCAGGTCCTACTAAAAACAAATCGATTTTAGGGAATACACCTCTGTAAGGAGTCAGTGCAATTGTAATTGGTGTAGAAAGTTTTGGCTCAGAAAGCGTTGTTCCTACCGTAGATTTAATTCTAACATCGATTGTTCCTTCAACATCAGCCGTAAGACCAAGTTCAAGTGCTTTTGCATTAAGCTCTGCCACCGAAATAGCGGCGTGAGTAGAAGTAGAAGTCGTAATATCGACCGGAGCTGCAAACTCTGTATTACTGGCTGCAAACTGTACAGTATAGGTAACAATTGTTGGTGTTCCGTAACTTACTTTTTCCCAGGTTAAAGTCAGGGCGGTATTGTTGGGTGTATCTTTATTTAAAATAGTCGAAGAACCATTTTCAGGTGTAATGATTGAAAAAGCAGCTTCCTGAGGCTCTAAGATCATTAAATCTGTTTCATTTTCACAAGACCAAAGTCCTGTAATTAAGGCAATAGCTATAAAAATTTTATATATGTGTTTCATTTTTCGTATCG
Source organism: Flavobacterium sp. SLB02 (assembly GCF_009664855.1). GTDB lineage: Bacteria > Bacteroidota > Bacteroidia > Flavobacteriales > Flavobacteriaceae > Flavobacterium. The sequence continues at coordinate 634,898 of NZ_CP045928.1, read as the reverse complement.
TTTATGTTTAAAAAAAAGTTTTAGTAACCCGCGTTTTGAGTCAAATTTCTATTGGCTCCCAATGAACCTTCCGGAATAGGAAAAACGCTCATGTAAGAAGGAATAGAAACTCCTTTTGAAGAATTTCCTTTCCATGCCCAATTGTAAGATCCTCCGGTATATTTTCCAAAACGAATTAAATCTTGTCTTCGGTGTGCCTCCCAGTGTAACTCGCGAGCTCTTTCATCAATAAGAAAATCAAGCGTTAAGTCACTTAAAGTAATGTTTCCAACAGTCGAACCACTATTGGCTCTTTCTCTTAAAGCATTTACATAAGTTAATGACTGAGCACTTGTCCCGTTTCCGCCTCTTAAAGTCGCTTCTGCATACATTAAATACACATCGGCTAATCTGAATAATGGAAAATCAGTATCAGCATAAGTAGAGCTTATACCACTAACTCCCGTCGAAGTTTTATTCGAAAATTTAGATAAAATATAGCCTTGTGTTTTTACGCCAATATCATCAATATCAATAGATCTTTGTTTTGCCGGATCACCCTGAACTCCTTTTCCTACGGTATTTCTGGTATCCTGACTGAACTTGGTACCATCAAATTTCTGAGCAAATTCTTTTCTGATTCTAAGTGCTCCTGTCCATCCGCCAATTCCAAAATCAGCACCATTATTTTCCCAAGCACCAATTTGTCCGTTTGTTAAAACAGTTGTTGCTCCCCAGTTTTGAGAAACCGCTCCATCTGACTGGATTCCGAAAATGATTTCTTCAGAGGTATTGTTATCTGCTTTAAAGTTGTCCAGGTATTTTGGTTTCAAAGTATAACCGCCTGCAATAATTTCGTTACACATTATAATACAATCATCAAAACGATTGGCCTGAATGTAAACCTGAGCATTCAAATACATTTTAGCCAAAATCATGCGCGCCATAGACTGATCTAATCTTCCGTATTCATTTGTTCTGGCTGCTTTTAGATCTGGTAAAACTGCTTTTAATTCATTTTCGATAAAATCAAATAATTGCTTTCTGTTAAACTCAGGTCCGGTAAAATTTACGGGATCGTTCTCAGTATACATTGGTGCTTTTCCAAATAAATCCATCATATTGTAATACGCATACGCTCGTAAAACACGAACTTCTTTACGCCAAAGTGCAATATCTGCTAATGTTGTAGCATTAGTAATACCTCTTGAACTTAATTTTTCGGGTGTACTCTGACGTAAAAACTCGTTGGCATAAGAAACTGAAACCATCGTTCTGCTAAACATTCCTAAAATAACCGGATTTGCCGCTGTCCAGATATTACGTTGTAATTCTGCTGTTCCTCCATCATTTTCATAACTCCAAACCAATTCGTCTGTTGTTAATTCCTGCATGTATAATAAACATCTTGTAAACTGGCTTGTTCCTGCATCTACACCTTCAAGCGAAGAGTTATCAGGGCCAAGTACTCCTGTTAAAGTTAGATTTCCGTACACTCCGGCAAATGCTTGTTTGTATCCTGCAGGTGTAGCAAATAATACATCTGAAGAAAGAACATCGTCATCTTCTGAGACTACATTTAAATCATCAGTACAAGACTGAAAAAGGGTAGTCAATGCTAAAATTGTTATTAAAATATATTTTTTCATCGTTTCGTTATTAAAATTTAAGATTAAGACCAAACAAGATAGATCGCTGTCTTGGATAAATCGTTTTGTCTACACCATTATTAGTAATTTCAGGATCTAAACCACTGTATTTTGTAATTACAAAAACGTTTTGAACTCCGGTTGAAAATCTTAAAGATGCTTTGCTGTTTAGCCAGTTATTCAGCGTGTATCCTAACGTAATATTGTCCATTTTTAAGAAAGACGCATTCTCGATATAAAGATCTGACAGTACTACATTTGAAGTAGTCTGAAAATTAGTTTCTCTTATCTGAGACGGAATATTACTTAAAACACCACCGTTTTCCATCGCATCATATTGTGCTCTGCTGGCGTCTACTGCATTAAAAATCCTATTACCAATACTGGCTCTTAAATTGAATGAAAAATCGAATTTTTTATAATTCATATTAGATGCAAATCCTAAAGTAAAATCTGGATCCGGATTATTATAAATGTATTTATCAGCATCATTTCTGACATTATCGCCATTTAAATCTGCAAAACCTCCTTCGATTGGTTTTCCTTCATTATTGTATAATTGCTTGTATACGTAGAAAGAATACGGCGTATATCCTTCTCTGAAAATTTGGCCCGGAGTTCCTGTTCCTGCAATATTGTCTCCTAAAAAGATATCGCTTCCGTTTACCAGATTCTTGATTCTTCTTTCGAATTTGGCAATATTAAAATTCATATTCCAGTTAAAATTCTCTGTTTTGATAGCATTTGCATTGATCGTAAATTCGACCCCTTTTGTGGTAAAGCTTCCTACGTTTTGATACACACGGTTAGAGAAATTACTACCATCAGATATTGCGGCGTTTACTAATAAATCTTTAGATTCTTTGTAATACACATCAAGTCCGGCAGTTAAACGATTGTCTAAAAAACCAAAATCAAGACCTGCGTTATACGAAGTAGTTTCTTCCCATTTTAAATTATTTGTCCTTTTTGAAGGAAGTGCCACCGGAACCGGACTCGAACCAAAATAGTATTCAGAGTTTCCGCCACCAAGCTGGTATTTTTGCAGGTATCCGTTTGGCTCAGGAATATCCTGTTGCCCTGTTATACCATAACTTAATCTTAATTTTAAATCAGACAATACCGTGCTTTCTTTAAAGAAATCTTCTTTGATTTTCCATGCAAAGGCTACAGATGGAAAATTCCCCCAACGATTCGCTTCTTCAAATCTTGAAGAACCATCTCTTCTGTAAGACAGTGTTAGTAAATATTTATCTCTGAAATTTAAATTTGTTCTGGCAAAGAATCCTAATAAAACAACATCTGTGTCCAGAGTAGTTTCAGGAAATGTAGATGGCAAATCCGGATTTAGAATATTACCGGTTTCAAATTTTGAGCTTTGAAATTTTTGATACGAATAACCACCCGTCATTTCAAAAACCAGTGAGTTGAATGTTTTGTTATACACCAAATAAGTATCTAATAATTTATTCTTTCTGGTCGCTTCTGTATATTCATTTGTACCATACGGAATGTTGTTATTTGATGGCGCAGAACCTGCATCAGCACCAACCAATCTTCTTCTTTCTCCATTCGATTCGTCATAACCCACATTTACAACAGCTCTTAACGCAGGTAAAAAATGAAATTTATAATCAATTTCAAAATTTCCAAAAATTCTGTCATTCGTTCCTCTGTCATTGGTATTCAACAATTGCGAAACTGGATTTCTTGCTGCAGTTGAAACTAAAGGATAATTTCCGTTGGAATCAATTCCGGTAGTATATTCAAAATATCCTCCGTAAGGTGCACCCTCAACTTTGATAGGCTGAGTTGGGTCAAAACCAATAGCAGCTCCTTCAACAGCATCTGTAAATCTGTTTTTTTCGTTGGTATAATTCGCAGAAAGTCTTAGTTTTAAATGATTGTCAAAGAATGTAGGATTCATTACTAAACCAACTGTATTTCTTTTAAAATCATTGGTCAAACGCAATCCTTGCTGATCTGTATTTCCCAAAGTTAAACTTGTTGGAATGATGTTGAATAAACTTCCTCTAACGGCTAAACTCTGATCTATAGTTCCTGTGTTTCTGTAAATTGCTTTTTGCCAATCTGTATTTGCAGTTCCTAATTTATTTAGATCATCGCTTCTTCTGTCTGCGATAACACTTCTAAATTCATCTGCACTAAAAACATCAACTGTTTTAGTTAGCGTGCCCGCAGCATATTGTACATTATAATCTACAGATAATGTTTTGCTTCCTTTTTTGGTAGTAATAATAATAACACCATTTGAAGCACGAGAACCGTAAATTGCAGAAGCCGATGCATCTTTTAAAACCGTAATAGATTCAACAGTCGCTGGATTTAATGATGCCAAAAAGGAAGAAGACCCTGTATTAGTAGCATTGTCAAGCGGTAATCCGTCAATTACAATAAGAGGATCATTACTGGCAAAAAGCGAACTTCCTCCTCGAATTCTGATTTGTGAACTAGAACCTGGAGCACCCGTTGAATTTACGGTTAAACCAGCTACTCTTCCACTAAGCAGATTTTCTGTTGTAATATTATTTCCTTTGTTAAAGTCTTTCGTAGTAAGTGCAGTAACAGATCCGGTAGCGTCTTTCTTTTTCACGCTTCCGTAACCTACCTGAACCACTACTTCTTTTAGTTGATTATTATCTTCTTCCAGATTTACCGTTATGTTTTTCTGTCCGGCAACCGCAATAGTCTGAGTGGTATAACCGGTATAAGAAAATGTAATTTGACTATCTGCTTTTACTCCGGATAATTGAAATTTTCCGTCAAAATCAGTAGAGGTACTAATGTTTGTCCCTACTACTTTAATGTTTACTCCCGGGATGGGCTGCTTGGCCCCCTTTTCCATGACAACTCCGCTAATGGTGTTCTGAGCAAAAACACAAAAAGGAAGTAAGAGTAATAAAAGTAAAAATTTGTTTTTAATTCTTTTCATACTTTTTTAATTGGGTTGGTTTAAGTTAGTGTTGGTTACAAAATGATTGCAGGGATAAATAACCTGTAAAGAAACAAGGCTTATTTTTTTAATAATTCTTTGTATAGAAATCGTTTCTTAAGAGTATAACCTGCTTTTTAAAATAAGCTTACGCTCTTCTTTTTACAATAAGAAAAGATCTTTCTCTGTAGATTTTAATTGAAGTGTTGGTCATCTTTAAATTGTTTTTGGTTAGATAATTGGTTAGTTTGGTTTTATTGACTTACTCTGATCGAAAAATAAAGTAGTATTACTCAAACGTTGTAGCTGTCAACTCACATTGCAAATTAAGGATACAGGAAGTTATTAAGACAGGGAAAAAATCATTTATAAAAGGGGACAATTTCGTAAAAGTGTATATACAACACTTCATAAAAACATATTCTTCAATTTTTTCTTTCAAAAAAAATGATAATCTGAATAATCAACCTCTATAATAATCGATTTAACAATCAAATAGTTTGTGGTTTTTTAATGGGCATATTCTCAAAAAAAAACAATTTTAAAAAGTCTCGAATATTAATTTCTAACTAAGAAAATTCAAAAAACAACGAAATCAGAAACTATCAATAATCCATTTTGGCAATTATTCTTAACACATAGAAACATAGAATTATTGAACTCAAAAAAAGGCGTTTTACTTGCATTAATACATCTCAATACTTCGGGAAATGTCGTGAAGTTAAGCTTTAACAAAATAAAATTATTGCAAATAAAATCCGTTTTTTTCGGCGTTTTTACAAAGTAAATCTGTTTTATCCGCGTCAAAATTATACGCTGATTTCATTGATTCGCTAAAGCGAAAATGCTCATAAAAACGGATTTTTCTAAATACTTTCTTGATTAAACTGTCGTAATTTTATAGATTTCCCCTTAAGCTAATGACGTTGTGCTTTGGGACTATGATTGAGAAACGAGTTTCTTTTTGATTTACCTTTTTCACAATCACAAAATCTATGTTTCTATATGTTTAATTTTTATGCACAGCCCATAGCTTATTGTTGATCTAAAAAAACCAGTAGTGTTTTTTATACATTAGATAATAATTGTGTTAATTTCGCAAAGTATCAGATTTTAAATATTTCACATAAAAAATTGATCCCGCGTTCTGATCACATCCCTTTATTTTTCGTATATCAAAGAGCAGTAAGCTTTTTAAAAAAAATTCTATGAATAAGTTAATGTTCTTTCTTGTTATTAGTCTCCTGCACCTACCTGCATCGGGACAGAATTACCCGATAAGACATCTTGATATTTCATCAGGACTTTCTAACAACTCTGTTGCCTCTATATATCAGGATCAAAATGGTTATATGTGGTTTGGAACTTTTGATGGACTGAACAGATATGACGGAAATGATTTTAAAATTTACCGCCATATTCACACTGATCCAAATTCTATTCAGGGAAATGCCATTAGCTGTATCGAAGGTGACTTTGAAAATAATTTATGGGTAGGAACAACGGCAGGACCAGTGGTTTTTAATGCCGAACGATCTTCTTTTAGTCCCTTGAAATATTATGATACCAACAAAAAAATTAAACCTTTAAATGTTACCGCCTACGAAATAATTGCCGTTCATTCTTTGCATATTATTCTGGTCGCTACCAAAGAGGCGATTGTACTTTATAAAGAAGGTGAGAAAATTGGAACCGCAATACCTTTCAACGGAAAGTTAAATTATATCGCAAGATCAATATCTTATAATGCAAAAAAACAAATCTTCTATGTTTTTATAACCGGAACCGGTCTTTGTCAATATGACATTAAAACAAAAAAACTAACACTTTTAAACAACTCCATTACAGGCGCAAATTGCATTAAACTCACAAACGAAGGTCTCTGGATTGGATCAGACGAAGGTGCTTACCTGTATAATGACAATGTGAATACCTATTCTAAAAATTACTTTCTGGAAAAAACTGTGGTTCGCGATTTTTATCAGCAAGAAAACAGACTCTGGATTGCCACTGACGGAGCTGGTCTTTACACCCTCACAAAAAATCAGAATACTCCTGTTTTATATCGTGCCAGCGGTCCGGTTTCATTGCTTAACAGTAAATCGCTGTATGATATCTTCGAAAGCAAAAACGGCGAAATGTGGTTGGGAACCCTGCGTGGTGGCGTAAGTATGATGGGAAAAAAACCGCTTTATTTTAATCATTTTAAAAGCAAAGATCCGCTGACCAATAAAGAAGACGAAGATCCTGCCGCAAACTTCATGCTTTCTTTCTGCGAAGATGAAAAGAAAAACATCTGGATTGGTACTGATGGCGCCGGAATGAGATACTGGAACAGAAAACAAAACACTTACGATGTTTACTCGACAACAGCGGCTGCGGGCAGAAAAATTCAGAGCAATTTTGTTACCAGCATCGTCAGGGATTCTGATAATGCGATCTGGGTGGCGATGTGGAAAGGCGGAGTCTGCCGTATTGATCCCAAATCAAAAGCCATCCAGAATTTCTCCATTTACAATCAATTCACTAAAAAAGCAGAACAGGAATCATGGCTGCTTTTTATAGATTCAAAAGAAACGTTGTGGCTTGCCGTAACTAATGGCGGAGCATTATATCAATTTGATAAAAAACAAAACAAATTCATCTGCTATAGCACAACTTTACGAGACGTTACTTGTCTGTACGAAACCAAAGACGGAAAAATCTGGGGCGGAACCTTCAATTCTTTTTTTGAAATAGAACCCAAAACAAAAAAAGTAAAAAACTATCATTCAGATTATACTATTAGATGCATAACCGAAGATCAAAACAAAAATCTTTGGATTGGTACTGTTGAAGGCGGCCTGCTTTTATTCAACCGAAAAACAGGCACTTTCAAAAATTATACGACACAAAACGGTCTTGCGAGCAATACCATACTTCGACTTTTAGAAGACAAAAAGGGGAATTTATGGATGAGCACGTATCACGGAATCTCAAGATTGAATCCGAAGAATAATACTTTTAGAAATTTTGGAGTTACTGATGGACTTCAAGGCAATCAATTTAGCTGGAATGCAGGCAAGAAACTTTCGACAGGAGAATTTATTTTTGGCGGTATAAACGGGTTCAATGTTTTTGATCCTGACAATATCAAGGACAAAAAAAATGCGGGTAAATTTTTATTGAATGATTTGCTGGTAAACAATCAGTCTCTAAAATTGGACAGTCCTTATATCACAGAGAAAAAACTCGAAATGATAAGCGCTGCCGAACTTCCTTATGAAAAATCGGCATTGAGTTTTGATTTTGTTTATCTTGATTATGTCAATTCCGAAAAAATTAATACCGCTTACTTTCTGGAAGGATGGGACAAAAACTGGAATTATACCTCTAATAATAACAGGGCAAATTACTCCAGACTGACTGAAGGAACCTATGTTTTTAAAGTAAAAACAACCGATGTTTTTGGAAATTGGACCAATGAAGTAACACTCGCGACGGTAAAGATCCTTCCGCCATGGTACAGAACATGGTGGGCTTATACTTTTTATCTAATCGCTGCTGCCGCTGCAATTTATGCCTACGTAGGTTATCATAAAAACAAGGAAAGACTTCGCTACGAAATAAAACTGGCCCGTATGGAGCATAAAAAAGACAAGGAACATGCCGAAAAACAGTTTTCTATGTTTACCTATATGGCTCATGAATTGCGCACTCCCCTATCTTTAATTATAAATCCGCTAAAAAGTACCATTGAGAGAAAAAACCGTTCTGAAGATGATCTTGACCTAAATCTTGCCTATAAAAATGCTAAAAGATTACTGAGTCTCACAGATCAGTTATTATTGTTTAGAAAAGCGGAAACAGATCTTGATGAACTCAAAATTTCTAAGATTGATTTAAACAGTTTGTGTCGCGAAATCTACGACAGCTTCACACAAATGGCAGCCGTTAAAAATTTAAATTACCAGTTTATTGAAGAAAAAACACCTGTTGAAATATATGGCGATTATGAAAAATTAGAAATTACGCTTTTCAATTTAATCTCCAATGCTTTCAAATTTACCCCCAATAACGGATCAATAAGTATCGAGATAATCGAAAAAAACGCTGATGTTTCTATTATTATATCAGACACCGGCAGCGGAATTAATGAGAATGATATTGATACTATTTTTGAAAAATTCAAGCAAATTCAGTCAAAAGCCAGCAATGGTTTTGGAATAGGTCTTTATGTGGCCAAATATTTTGTCACTAAACATCATGGCGAAATAAAATGTACAAGTGAAGTCGGAAAAGGTACTTCGTTCACTATTAGCCTTCCAAAAGGAAAAAGTCATTTTGCAGAAATGAGTATTAATGAGATGCATCCGCAAATGTCACCTCTTGTAGGCGAACTTCTTGAAGGAATGCCGGCAGATAGTCAAAACACATCAAATCTACCAAATCCTGAGAATATACAGAACGAATTAATCAGTACAAAAAAGGTATTGCTTATTGTTGAAGACAATCCCGAAATGAATCATTATCTGGTACAGCTTTTTACCAAAAACTATATTGTTTATTCGGCAGCAAATGGAATCGAAGGACTGAAACTGGTCGAAAAACACATGCCCGATATTGTACTAAGCGATATTTCTATGGAAGGCATGAATGGTTTGGATTTATGCAAAAAAATCAAACAAAATGATGATTTGAGCCATATTCCGGTGATACTTCTTACAGCCACAACCAGCAATGACATTCATTTGCAAAGTATTACCGAAGGTGCAGATGATTATGTTACCAAACCTTTTGACAGCGATATACTTCTGGCCAGAGTTGATTCTGTTCTTCGAAACAGAGGACAATTGCGCAAGTATTTCCTGGACAGCATAACACTTCGTGAAAATATAAATAAAGTTCCTCTCGAGTACAAAGAATTTCTGGATAAATGCATCGAAATTGTCGAAGCCAATCTTGAAAACAGCGAATTTAATCTAAAAAGCTTCTCTGCAGCAATGGGCATGAGCCATTCAAGTCTTTACAAAAAGATTAAAGCAATTTCGGGACAAACCGTAAATGTTTTTATCCGATCGATCAGAATCCGCAGAGCCGCAGTAATTATGCTTACTGAAAATATTAATATCGCGCAGGTTGGCCCTCAGGTTGGTATAGAAGATCAGCGCTATTTCCGTCAACAGTTCGTAAAATTGTTTGGCATGAAACCTTCAGAATATATCAAAAAATATAGAAATTCATTTAATAAGGAATTGAATATTATTCAAAAAAGAGATATTACATAATTTAGAATTAAGAAGCATTAATTTAAGCGCTTTTTAGTTAATTAAAAAGCGCTTTGTTATCTTGTAAGTAATGCATTGCTTCTTTTACAACTTGTACAGAGTTTTTAGGATTAAAACCCAATTCTGATCTTGCTTTAGAAATGTCAAAGTCTTGTTGTAAACCTGAAAATATTGCAATGTCTTTTGTAGTAAGTAAAGGCGCTTTGCCACTTAGTTTGCTCCCTACTTCCATAAACCAGGCAGCCACAAACAATACTACTTTAGGAACTGCTATTGGCAGCTTTATTTGCAGTTCGGGAAAAAGTTCCTGTGCAATTTTGGTTGTATCTTTGATTGACATACATTTTTCGTTTGCCAAAATATATCGTTCCCCATTTTTACCTTTTGTTGCCGCCAGGTAGCAGCCTTCAGCAACATCCTTTACGTCAATCCAATTCAAAGTGATCTTGGTTTCAATAGGAATTTGCTTTCTCAAAATCAGGTTAATGATGTTATAAGAAACACTCAAAGAGGCAAAGGCTTTACTATTAATCATTGCTGAAGGTAAAACAGCAACTAGCTCAATATTATATTTTTTTGCTAATTGGAAAGCTAATTTCTCCCCATCATTTTTAGAATTGAAGTACATGTCCCTGCGGTCAGGATTATAGCCATTACTTTCCTTTATGGGAAGTTTCGAAAAATCTGTCGATGCGATAGAACTCACATAAACAATTCGCTTTACACCAGCAGCAACTGCGGCTTCTATCGTGTTTTTTGCCCCTTCAAGATTTATATCATAGATTTCTTTTTTCGGATCTTTTGCCCAAAGTTTAAATGCTGCTCCCACTGCATAAAAAACCTCAACCCCTTGCAATGCATTTATCAGTGACTGTTTGTCGGTAATATCTGCCTTGCACCACTTCACAATTCAATCCGGCAAAAGGCTCTTTATTTTTGATATTACGAACCGAAGCTCTAACAGGAATACCTTTTTCAATCAGCAATCTCACTAAGTTATTTCCCAAATGTCCGTTTGCTCCTGTGACCAATGCTAAATTTTTCTGTGTCATATTTTTATTTTTTAATGATGACACAAAATTGAGAATCGCTTTTTCAAAACTACCTCACAAATGTTACCTAATCATTTCTTTGCGGATTCTGCTTAAACTTTTAGGATTCATTCCCAAAAACGAAGCGATATAATGCAAGGGAACATTGTGCAAAATGTCAGGGTAGTTTTTCATTAATTTACGGTATCGTTCTTCTGCCGTTAGAATTGCCATTTCTTTTGAACGGTTTTCATGATAAAAAAGTGATTGCTGAAAAACAGAAATGCTGAAGTCTTTAAAAACCATACTTTGCCCTATCAATAAATCCAAATTGGCTTTGGTAATTCTAAGCAACTCACAATCTGTAACACTCTCCAGATTTTCGTCAGACTTTGTTTGGTTAATAAAATGTATATACGATGTAATAAATCCAGTTGGACAATTGATGTTTGTCGTAACTTCATTGCCTTTGCTATTGTAGTGAAAAAGTCGCAAAAATCCGGATACAACAAAATACAAGTGTTTAGGAATTTTCCCTTCTTCTTCAAGAATACAATTTTTCAAAAAAAATACAGGCTCAAAATACTGTTCGAACAATTCCTTCTCTTTTTCAGAAAGTATTATATCTTTAGAAATAAGTTTTAATAGTGGTAAGTGCATTTGCCAAAGTTAGAGAATTATTTTTTTGAGTTATGCTCAATTCGGCTAAACTATTGTTTCAGTTCATTTATCAATTTTCCGAACTCTAGCCCTATCCAACTGAGCTACGCGCTTAAAACCAATAAAATATAAAACAAAAATACCACTCGACTTGAGTGGTATTTTCCGTGAACGCAGAAGGATTCGAACCTTCGACCGCCTGCTTAGAAGGCAGGTGCTCTATCCAGCTGAGCTATGCGTCCTTATTTTAAATATAACTAAACCACACTGATAAAAACAAAAAAGCCACTCGATTGAATGGCTTTTTATGTGAACGCAGAAGGATTCGAACCTTCGACCGCCTGCTTAGAAGGCAGGTGCTCTATCCAGCTGAGCTATGCGTCCATTTGTTTTAAAACTTTATGGCAAAGTTTTCGTCGGGGTGGCAGGATTCGAACCTGCGGCCTCCTGCTCCCAAAGCAGGCGCGATAACCGGGCTACGCTACACCCCGAGCTTTATTTTAAATTTTGTATCACTGTCTATCTAATCAAAATTAGATAACGATAACTGGGTTAAGCTAAAACCCAAAAAGCAAATTATTAAGCGGAGAGACAGGGACTCGAACCCTGGCGACGGTTACCCGTCGACAGATTAGCAATCTGCTCCATTACCGCTCTGGCACCTCTCCAAGCTCAAGAAACGTGTTCTGTTTTGCGGTTGCAAATGTAAGACAACATTCCATATCTCACAACTATTTCTGCGCTTTTTTTAATCTTTTTTCAATCTTTTTTTTAAAACACTTAACAATCAAACAAATAGAATTAACAAAAAATTCATATTAAATTTAAAATCCAATCGAATTGCCCCAAAATTTGAATTTATTCAAATAAAGAGTAAATTTGCTTGATTAACTAATATTAACAGAAAATGAACAAAAGAGTTGTTATCGTTTCTGCCGTTAGAACACCTATCGGAAGTTTCATGGGAGGTTTATCTACCGTACCCGCACCAAAATTAGGTGCTGCCGCTATTAAAGGCGCACTTCAAAAAATTAACCTTGACCCAAAATTAGTTGATGAAGTATTCATGGGGAATGTGGTACAAGCAGGAGTTGGACAAGCTCCCGCACGTCAGGCTGCACTTTTCGCAGGTCTCTCTGAAGAAGTTGCTGCAACAACAGTAAACAAAGTTTGTGCCTCAGGAATGAAAGCTGTAATGTTTGCTGCTCAGGCCATCGCTTGTGGTGATGCTGAAATTGTCGTTGCCGGTGGAATGGAAAACATGAGTTTGATTCCACATTACGTACAAATGCGTAACGGAACTAAATTTGGCCCTGCTACAATGCTTGACGGAATGCAGAAAGATGGTTTGACAGATGCTTACGATAATAACGCAATGGGAGTTTGCGCTGATTTATGTGCGTCTGAATACAACATTAGCCGTGAAGAACAAGACAATTTTGCCATTCAGTCTTACGAAAGAAGTGCAAAAGCATGGGATGCCGGAAAATTCGACAACGAAATTGTTCCAGTAGAAGTTCCGCAAAGACGTGGCGAACCAGTTATTGTTTCTAAAGATGAAGAATACACCAATGTAAAATTGGACAAAATCCCTTCTTTAAGCGCAGTTTTCACCAAAGACGGAACTGTTACGGCCGCAAACGCCTCAACAATCAATGACGGAGCTGCAGCTTTGGTTTTAATGTCTGAAGAAAAAGCAATCGCATTAGGATTAAAACCCCTAGCCTACATAAAAAGTTATGCTGATGCTGCTCAGGAACCAAAATGGTTCACAACGAGCCCTGCAAAAGCATTACCAAAAGCCTTAGACAAAGCAGGAATTGCAATTGGCGATGTTGATTATTTCGAATTCAACGAAGCTTTTGCCGTTGTTGGATTAGCCAATTCAAAAATCCTTGGTCTTGATAACAATAAAGTAAACGTAAATGGCGGAGCTGTTTCATTAGGCCATCCCCTAGGATGTTCGGGAGCAAGAATCATCGTAACTTTGCTAAATGTTTTAGAACAAAATAATGCCAAAACCGGAGCTGCTGCAATTTGCAACGGTGGTGGTGGCGCATCAGCAATTGTTATTGAAAGAGCTTAAATAATATTAAATTTGGAGTTGTTTATAAATCAAACAACTCCAAATTTTCAACTAATAAATTACCTAAATGTTCGGAATTTGCAATCTAGCCATAGTACCCGTTCGATCTGAGCCAAGTGACAGAAGTGAAATCGTTACACAACTTTTGTTTGGTGAACATATCGAGATTTTAGAACGCCAAAATCAATGGGCCCGAATAAAAATACAATTCGATGACTACGAAGGTTGGGTCGATTCGAAACAATATCAGGTAATTTCAGAAGCAAATTATAATCAGCTAAGCAATGACGCCATTATTCTTAATGCTGATTTGATTGATTATATCAGCGCACCCGAGAATTTATTATTACCAATTCCGCTTGGTGCGTCTTTATCCTTTTTAAATAATAACGAAATCAATACTGCTAATTTCGAATTCGAAGGCACAAAAACAAGTGGCGTAAAACCTAAAAGCGCTTTAATAAATACCGCTTTCATGTACTTAAACGCACCCTATCTTTGGGGCGGAAAAACACCTTTTGGCATTGACTGTTCAGGTTTCACACAAATGGTCTACAAACTAAACGGATACAAAATTCACCGCGATGCTTCACAACAAGCACTTGAAGGAGAAGCTTTAAGTTTTATCGAAGAAAGCGAAGCAGGAGATTTAGCCTTTTTTGATAATGACGAAGGAAACATCATTCACGTAGGCATTATTATGGACAACAATTACATCATTCACGCAAGTGGAAAAGTCCGCATTGACCGTTTAGACCACTTAGGAATCTACAATCCAGAAACAAACAAACACACTCATAAGCTACGTGTGATAAAGAAGATCATTTAATACCATTATCTCTAAAACCTAACCTTTTGGCAAAATTTTCATTATCTAAAACACATTTTCAAATAAATGAAGTTTCTATTGAGTTCCCTGTTGAGATTGCTATTTTAGAAAAAGTTCTTGGAGATTATCGATTAAAAAAGAGTAAACATAACTATGTTTATACCTGGGATGCCCATGGTATTATTGCATTTTCTAAAGAAGGATTAAAAGCAGAGAATTTATTACTTGATTTAAATTATGGCACTTATGATTACTGCTCAAAACAGCCATTTTCAGGAGAATTTATATTTGAAGATCAAAATCTATTTGAATTTTATGCAGCCAATAAAAAGCAACTTGTAAAACTTTTTAAAGGAGATGACAGTGGCGCTTTTATTCTTAATGGCATAAGCGTTTGGTTCAATAAAGAAAATGATACCATAACAGCGATCGACATAGCTGCATACGAGGAAAAAATTAAAAAGCCTCAACTGCCTGTTGACAAAGAATTTAAACAATTCGAATTTCTATGGCAAGAATGGATCATTGAAATCAATAAAATTATTGAAGCAGACAATCGTTATTACAATCTCACAAATGGCATTTCTGCAGAAGATTTAAAAGAACATTCCCTTTTAGAAGATGAAATTACAATTCCGCCGGCACTTCAAAATTTTTACAAAGTTCAAAATGTAGAATACGATGCCGTAACTTCTGCTTTTCAGTTTTTAATCAGTGATTGGACGTATGATCTTATTCCGTTTGAGGACATTAAGGAAGAATGGAATTCGATACAAGATTTACAATTTGACCAAGACGACCTTCCGGAACAGGAAATAGATTTTGAAAAAATCAAAACCAACAACTATGCAAATCCAAAATGGATTCCTTTTGCAACCGGACGAAATGGAGATTATTTACTATTTGACACAGATCCCGCCACAAAAGGAAAATTCGGCCAAATCATAGAACTTCAAAACGAATCCTGGGAACGAAACATCGTGGCTGAATCTTTAGAAGAGCTTCTAAAAAATGAAATCAACAACCTAAAAACCGGCAAAAACCAGCATTTCGATTTTATAATCGGCAAAGAAGAAATAGATTAAAAAAAACCGCGACAATCCGTGTTTTCGCTTGCGAATCCGCGTGATCCGCGTGCTAAATTTACGCACTGACACGAATCACTTTTCGAAACTCCGAAGGACTATTCCCTCTCTGTTTCTTAAAGAACTTATTAAAGTGGCTTTCATCGGTAAAACCAAACTCATACGCAATTTCATTAATACGTTTATCACTAAACTGCAAACGATGTTCGATCAGTTTCGTTTTATAATTACTTATATATTGCTGCATTGTTTCATTGGCATGCTTCTTAAAATAACGGCCTAAATACGTATTCGAAATCCCAAAATAATCACTAATCGATTCCGCTTTAATCCTTTCAGGATAGTAAATATTATTCTGGATGTATTGCAAAATATCCATCGCTTTAGCCTCACAACCAATATTTACCTGCTCTGGCAAATACTTTGCAATGTTGCGCGCCACAATAATAATCAAAGTATTCACCAATTGCTGAATCAACTCCTTATTATAAACATCTTTATCCTGGCGTTCGCGAATAATCGCTTCCACCATCACTTTTACCAGACATTTATCAGCATCATTCTTTAAAATACAACCCGGCTGATGATTCGCATTTTGTAGAATATATTCTAAACGCTGAATATTCTCATTCTGCAAACTCGAATTCTTCAAATAAATATCATTAAACCTTAAAAAGAAAAACTTCGTTTTTGTTTCAATCGTAAAATTATGACAATCCTCAGGCGTCAATAAAAACATATGTCCCGCATCATACTCAAAAATATTTTTGTTGATACATTGCCTTCCCGTTCCTTCCAGAATATAAACCAGTTCAAAGAAATTATGACGATCTCCAACATCTGGATATTCATCCAGAGTTTCAAAGGAAACAGTAAACGGCTCGTATAAATTTTCTTTCTTCATGACGTTCTTTATTAATTCGGCTACAAATTTACATAAAAAAGACAAATATATACAACTTAAGGCTCTTAAAAATGGTATAATTTTGCCAAAAAAAATTTAAAGCATTAAAATATAATATTATGGAATATAGAAAATTAGGCAACACAGAACTTGAATTATCAACTATTACATACGGTGCATTTGCCATTGGCGGAAACATGTGGGGCGGAAACGAAAAGAAAGATTCAATCGATTCTATTCACGCTTCAATCGATCATGGCGTAACTACAATTGACACTGCTCCTTTCTACGGATTCGGTTTAAGCGAAGAAATGATTGGCGAAGCCCTAAAATCACAAGACAGATCAAAAGTACAATTATTAACCAAATTTGGTTTAGTTTGGGACGGAAGCAACAACGGAAAAGGAGAATTCTTTTTTAATGCCGAAGACAACAGAAAAGAAATCCCGATTTACAAATACGCATCAAAAAGCAACATTATCAAAGAAGTCGAAGACAGTTTAAGACGTCTTCAAACCGATTATATCGACTTATTACAAATTCACTGGCCAGACTCCACTACTCCAATTCACGAAACTATGGAAGCCTTGGAAACCTTAATAAAACAAGGAAAAATCAGAGCAGCCGGAGTTAGTAATTATAGTGCAGATCAAATCAAAGAAGCGCAAAAAACCATTCAACTGGCATCAAACCAGGTTCCGTACAGTATGCTAAATCGCAGTATCGAAGCAGATTTAATACCATACACAACTGCAGAAAATATCGGAATCATTGCTTACAGCCCGATGGAAAGAGGTTTGTTAACCGGAAAATATTTCACAGACAGCAAACTAAAAGACAACGACCACAGAAACGGATATTTCGGTCAGTTTGATCTTCAAAAAGTAAAAACTTTAGTCGAAGAATTAAGCTCATTGGCAAACACAAAACACATCTCAATTTCACAATTAGTATTGCGTTGGACTACTTTACAAAAAGGAATCACAATTGTTTTAGCCGGAGCAAGAAACGCAGAGCAAGCCATTTCAAACGCAAAAACATTGGATTTTGATTTATCAATTTCAGAATTAGATTTTATTAATCAGGCTATTGCGAAAGTAAAATAATCGCATTCTTAAAAAATATTTAAACACATAGAAACATAGCCAATTAGGAATGTATAAAGGCGTTTCACTTATTTAAATTCACATAGCTGTAACGAAAAGCCTGTTATGAGCTTTGACAAAGCTTGTCACTCACTGTGTGTTAGAAACTAGTTTCTTTTTACATTCTCTAAACACAAAGCAAAAACCTATGTTTCTATGTGTTTAAAATTCTACGCAATAAATAAAAAACAATAAAAATAATTAGGGTGTGTCCCAAGGGCCGGGCTATTCATTACAATCTTTTATGCCGAACCCCGGCACAAAAAGATTTCCACTTCTATCCCTCACACTCACAAATTCATAAGAAAACAAAAAAATGAAAAAAATATTCATCATCAACGGAAGTCAAAATTTTGCGCATTCAGGCGGAAAATTCAACGAAACCGTTACCGACTGGACAATCGAATACTTAACCAACAGCAAGCAATTCGAAATAAAAACAACCGACATCAAACAAGATTTTGATCTTGATGAAGAAGTAGAAAAATTCGTTTGGGCCGATGTAATCATTTATCACACACCAGTTTGGTGGTTTCAATTACCTAATCTTTTCAAAAAATACATCGATGACGTTTTTACAGCCGGACACAACAAAGGAATTTACAAAAGCGACGGAAGAACCCGAACAAATCCAGATATTAATTACGGAACCGGCGGACAATTACACGGTCGTAAATACATGCTTACCACAAGCTGGAATGCGCCTGCAGCCGCTTTTACACTTCCGGGAGAATTCTTCGAAGAAACATCTGTAGATGATGGAGCGATGTTTGGCTTTCATAAAATGAATAAATTTACAGGTATGGAAAAATTAGACGGTTTCCACTTTCACGACGTTGAAAAAGGTGCAACTGCAGAAAACATTGACATCTTTAAAGAAAATTACACCAAACACTTAGAAAAAACTTTTAACTTCTAACCTTTAACTTTTTACAATTATGATCTCAATTACAGCATTATTTAAAAGCAAACCCGAAAATATAGAGCAATTACAAAGCATGCTTAATCATTTGGTGACCGAAACCAGAAAAGAAGCAGCTTGTGTACGTTACGACCTTCATCATTCTGAAAATGTTTTTATCATTTGGGAAGAATGGCAAGATCAGCCAGGTCTTGACATTCATAATAATCAACCCTATTTATTGGATTTTATTGCCAAAAGCGAAAGTTTAGTTTCAACACCAATTCAGGTTTACAAAACGCTTCAAATATTATAATTCAAAAAATGAAAGCACTTTTCACAAACACATACGAATCTGATTTTGTAACTACAGAAACAGCAAAACCAACTCCAAAAAAAGGAGAAGTTTTAATAAAAATTCACGCAAGTGGCGTAAACCCTATCGATAACAAAATCAGATTAGGACTTTCGCCTTATGCATCTCCTGTTTTACCAGCTATTTTAGGAACAGATCTTGCCGGAGTTATCGAAACAATTGGCGAAGGCATTACTAATTTTAAAGTTGGCGACGAAGTTTACGGACTTGCCGGAGGCGTTCTTGGAGTTCAGGGAACTTTAGCCGAATACACCGCTGTTGATGCAGATTTATTGGCCATAAAACCAAAAAACCTAAGCATGAAAGAAGCTGCTGCAATTCCGTTAGTCTTACTTACCGCCTGGGAAGGTCTGATTGACAGAGCTAAAGTACAAAAAGGCGATAAAGTTTTAGTGCATGCCGGAGCTGGCGGCGTTGGTCATATGGTAGTTCAGCTTGCTAAAATTTTTGGTGCCGATGTTTATGCAACCGTTTCTGAGCAAAAATCAGCAATTGTAAAAGGATTTGGAGCAACACCAATTGATAAAAACACTCCCGTTGAGAATTATGTAAATCAATATACAGACGGAAAAGGATTTGATCTTATTTACGATACACTTGGTGGTCAATCACTTGATGATTCTTTCAAAGCCATTCGTCATTACGGACAAATTGCCAGTTGTTACGCTTTCGGGACACATACTTTAGCCACGAGTTCGCTTCGTTCTGCCAGTATTCATGGTGTTTTTGTTTTACGCCCGATGATTGGTAATGAAAATGAAGGAAGAAAACATCACGGAGATATCCTAAAACAAACCACAAAACTAATCGAAGAAGGAAAATTAAAACCTTTAATCGACCCTAGAAAATTCACTTTAGACAACGCTATGGAAGCGCATAAAGCCGTAAGTGATGGTTCTGCAATTGGTAAAATTGTTGTAGATATCGTTTAAGTTTTTTTTTGCCACGAATTACACGAATTGGCACGAATTTATTACTCTTGATGCTTTAAAATTAGTGCAAATTCGTGAAATTGGTGGCAAACTATTATTTAATTCCGCCAAAAGCGCCAAAACACATATTCTTATGTAAAATTTCAACGCTTTTAAAACCAACTTTTTTCATTAAATCCAATTGGTAATTCATTGATCTTGGCGTATCTTCTTTTTCGATATAATCAAATACATTCTGGCGATATTCTGCCCCGCCAATACCTTCTAAATAATCACCATAACGCTGCCAGGTATATTCATTCAATAATTCGGTATCCTGCGTAATTAAGTCCGAAATCATAAAACATCCTCCCGGTTTTAATAATTTGAAAATCTTAGCAAAAGTCGTTTCCCAATCCTGATCATCACGCAAATGATGCAAAACAGCTCCCGCCAAAATAATATCAAAATGATTTTCCGGTAAATCGACTTCACGAATATCACCCTGCTTCACTTCTACACTTCCATTCGTTGCTTCCGACACCCTTTCAAAAGCCCTGTCTAGCATTGGCAAACTCAAATCAACTAAAGTACAATTCAGAGTAGGTGTTTTAGACAACATTTTCAAAGTATAATTTCCCGCTCCACAGCCAATATCCAAAACAGCTGAAGCATTCGGAACAATCCTTTTAGAGGCTTCTGTAATTAATTCTAAGGATATTGTCGCATCAATTGTCGCAACCTGTCCTGTTTCTAAATTCGAAAATCGTTCGACGTCTTTATCGAATCTTTCTTTGATTTCTGTGATAGTTGATTTTTTCATACCTTTTTATTTTGGGTTTAACGCAGATTTTAAAAAGATTAAAGCAGATTTAAAATGATCTTTTATTTTTAAATCGGCACAATTAAAAAATAAATTTGCGTCAATCAGCTTAAATCTGACAAAATCTGCGTGAAACAATTTTTTATCAAAACTACCACTTTGATATATACTTCAAAAATACTTATTTTGTCAATTATTAATACCTAATAAGTATTTATGGAATTAAGACACTTGAAATATTTTTTGGCTGTAGCCGAAGAATTAAACTTTACCAAAGCGGCTGAGAAACTTTTTATTTCTCAACCTCCTTTAAGCCGGCAAATCATAGAACTGGAAGAAGAAGTCCAGGCGCGTTTATTCATCCGGAACAATAAAAAAGTAGAACTCACTGAAGCCGGAAAATATTTCGAAAAAGAGGCACGAGAACTTTTTCACAATCTGGAACGCATTACTGTGAAAACAAAAAAAATTGCAGAGAATGTTTCTGGAGAATTCAGGATCGCCTACATCAGTTCTATTTATTCTTCTGTAATTTCAGATTTGATTAAACATTTAAAAGATCAATTTCCATATGTCAATTTCAAACTTTTTGAAGTCTCTACAACCAAACAAATTGACGCTCTGGAACAAGGCAAAATTGATTTGGGAATAATTCGATCTCCCATAAAATCTCCTAAAATAAAATCGCAATTGTGGTTTCAGGACGGATTTTCGGTAGTTTATAATAAGAGTTTAATTCAAATTAATTCCGAGATAGAAATCCCGAACCTGAAAGACGAAACTTTTGTATTCTTCAACAAAGATTATGCACCGCATTATCATGAGGTTTTGTTAGAATTATGTGCCTTTTATGATTTTACACCAAAAGTAGTTCATGAATCGAACAATATCAACTCAATTGTACAATTGGTTAAAAACGGATTAGGGATTTCGATTGTTCCATCAAATATTGCCAAAAATAATCACGATCCGGATATAGGCTTTATCGAATTAAAAAAAGTCAATTTATATACCGATGTTTCATTAATTACTTCAAAAGAAGACAATTCAGAAATCACAAAATCAGCCGTTGATTTTTTATTGCATTTTTCTAAGAAGTAAATTTGCCACGAATGGCACGAATTAATTTAAAACGATGGAAATCCGTAAAAGTTAAATTTTAAAAGAATTTAAATTGCATGCTTTAAAAATAATTGCGCAATCCCGATAGCTATCGGGAGCAAAAGTGCAAAGTTTTTTGTTTCACGCAGATTTCTCAGATTTAGGTAGATTTTTTTAATCCTTCTAATCTTTATAATCTGTGGCTTTAAATTAATTCTTTGCGACTTTGAGATTAATATAAATTCGTGAATTTGTGGCTAAAAAAATTCCTTACAATTTATCACACGAATCTCAATCATAAAAAGAGAACTTTTAAATACCTTAGCAGATTATTACATTATCTAAATAAAATCAATAAAAATGGCAGAGCAATCTTCAATTCAGTGCCCAAATTGCGGAACAACTATCGATGTAAATGACATTCTAAAACATCAGTTAGAAGATAGTATACGTAAAGAATTTCAACAAAAGGCAAATGCTCAGGCCAAAGAACTGGAACTTAAAAACGAGCAATTCGAAAAAGCAAAAACCGAATTTGAAGCCAAAAAGAAGCAGGAAAATGAACTTTTTGCAGAACGTTTAGAACGTGAAAAAAAGGTAGCCGAAAAAGAAATTACCGAAAAATTAAAAACCAAACTCGACGAAGAAAACAAAGATCGTTTGCTTTCTATGGAAAAAGAACTTTCTGAGAAATCAGAAAAACTTCGTGAACTAAATAAAATGACAGGCGAAATTGCAAAGCTACAGCGTGAAAAACTGGAGATGAAAGAAGCAATCGAAGCCGAAGCTCAAAAACAATTGAACGCTACTTTGGTACTCGAGCGTGATAAAATTCGTAAACAGGAAGAAGAAAAAAATGAGTTAAAAATCAAAGAATACCAAAAACAATCTGACGATCAAAAAAAGCTGATCGAAGAAATGAAACGCAAGCAGGAACAAGGTTCTATGCAATTGCAAGGCGAAGTAATGGAGTTAGCGATCGAAGAATGGCTGGCAAATAACTTTCCGCTTGATAGTATCGATGAAATTAAAAAAGGCGCAAACGGAGCCGATTGCCTTCAGATTGTAAATACCCGCGAATTGCAAAATTGCGGTTCAATTTATTATGAAAGCAAGCGTACAAAAGCGTTTCAACCCGCCTGGATTGAGAAATTTAAAAATGACATTAGAACAAAAAGAGCCAATATTGGAGTTTTAGTTACTGAAGTGATGCCTGCCGGAATGGACAGAATGGGAACGCGTGACGGAATCTGGATTTGTACCTATGAAGAATTTAAAGGTTTAAGTGCTGTTTTACGTCAGTCGTTAATTCAGATTAGTCAGGCCGTTCAGGCACAGGAAAACAAAGGCGATAAAATGTCGATGTTGTATGACTTTTTAACCAGCAATGAATTCCGTTTGCAGATTGAAGGAATTGTAGAAGGTTTCACACAAATGCAAGGCGATCTTGATGCAGAAAAAAGAGCGATGCAGCGTATCTGGAAACAACGCGAAAAACAAATCGAAAAAGTGGTTCACAATACATTAGGAATGTACGGTTCTATTCGTGGTATCGCCGGAAACGCGGTTCAAACTGTGAGAGCTTTAGAGTTGGATTTTATTGAAGAGGATAAAGAAGATCCTAAAGAATTACTTGAATAGCAACGTGAAATGGCACGCGGATTAGACGGATTCGCTAAAGCGAAAACGCGGATTTACACGGATTTTTTATATTTATAATAATTAAACACAATATTTGTCATTGCGAGCAACGAAGCAACCTCACGAATAATAATCACTTACTGATTTAGCAAATGAGATTGCTTCGTTCCTCGCAAAAACAAGATTATGCAAAAAAAGGCTTCCACTATTAATTAGTCGAAGCCTTTTATATTTAGTTCGCTTTTTTGAAAACCATTGTAGGTCCAAACTGATTCGAAAGCCATAACTTATCATTATCAATTGAATAGCTTGTTGTTGTTTTCAATAACTTTACAAATTCTTCTTCTTTTTTAGCCGTAGAACACTTTTTAGTTTCTGATGTAAGATTCAGGAACTGAATTTCTTTTGAACCTTTAGAGAATAAATTTCCATTGATCGCATTACATCCTGTAGAGCCACTAAAAGTTGACAATTTTAATTCAATCTTTGGAACATTTTTCTGAAAATCGGCTGAAGTTATTTTCTTTTCGTTTAATTATTCCAAAGTCCAGGTTTGTTGTATTTTCTTTTCAATTGTCTTTGAAGTCACACTTGTTGCTGTATTTCCTTCTTTAGTAGATTTACAGCTGTATGTTAATGAAACAATAATAAATAACATTAAAATCCTTTTCATGTAAAATATATTTTATACGTTTTATTTTACAAAAATAATTTTACAGACTATTATAAAAGGAAGCTACAAGTTATTATTTAATCATATTAAGACATATTTTATTCGCTACAATCTCAATCCACTTTTCTAAAAACCAAAAGTTTTCCTGAAGGATTAGACAAGGTCAATCTGTTATCTCCAATAGAATACGTAGTGGTACTTTGCAGTGCTTTTGTAAATTGATCTTCTTTATTTCCCGGCGCACAAGCCATCATAGTTGCCGCTACTTTAGAGAATCTTAGCACATCTTTTTCATAAAAAACACTGCCACTGATGGCATTACAGCCACCGTAACCCATAAATTTATTTTCTGATGAATTGATTTCAATCCTTGGCAATTCCTTTTGAAAATCGGTTACAAAAACTTTAAATCCGTTTAATTCCTCCAGAACCCAAATATCGTGCAGACGATAATCGGTATTATAATTTCCGCATCCGCTTAATTTTGTAAAAGTAAGTTCGCTATTATTTTTAATTTCAACTGAAACTTTATAAGGAGAGATTACACCCGACATCGAATTTTGACATTCTAGCTGCTGAATCGTAATTGTCGCAGTTGATATTTCATTACTTACCTTATACATTTTCACATTAGCATCCATTGCCTTTATTGCTTCGGTTGCAGGGAAAACAAGTTTTTCTTTTCCAGAAATTATAGAAGTAAACTCAATATTCTCATTCCCCATTTTTATTCCCCAAAAAGGCTCGTTTCCGGTTCCTGTAAAGTAATATTTCATCTGATCTTCCTGAGTTCCGTATTCAGAAGCAGTTGTTGTAGTATCTGAAATTTTGCCCGCTGTAGATTTACAACCTACTATCAATGATAGTAATAGCAAAAAGAAAAGTGATTTTTTCATAGAATTTATGTTAAGAATATTCCCTTTAAATAAAACATATGTAAAATTCTTATGAATTTACGACATTTTTTGGAAATCCTTATTTAGAATCTTTTCAAATTTATAGTAACTATAACTTTCTTAATTCTTTGAAAACCCGCACTACGTAAAAGATTACGATAAAATACGTAATTAAAAACGCATTTTTATTCTAAAAAAACAAAATATTAAGTAATCAAATAAGTATAAATACTTATATTTGCATAATAATACTTAATTAAAGAAATCATGATAAGAGTAATAGTAGTTGGAAACGGCATGGTTGGTTATAAATTTTGTGAAAAATTCATTGCAAAATCAGGACAGGAAAAGTATCAGATAACCGTTTTTGGCGAAGAACCAAGACGTGCTTACGATCGTGTTCACTTAAGTGAATACTTTGGCGGAAAAACTGCAGACGATTTATCACTCTCAACAACCGAATGGTACTTAGAAAATAATATTACTCTCAACACATCAGAATTAATTACAGATATTAATCGTACAGAAAAAACAGTACACACCCATTTAGGAAATACACATACGTACGATTACTTAGTACTGGCAACAGGATCCTCTGCTTTTGTTCCGCCAATTGACGGAGTCGAAAAAGAAGGTGTTTTTGTGTACAGAACCATCGAAGATTTAGATGCGATTATGGGGTACGCCAAAAAAATAAAACAAAAAGGTGCAACAGAAGCTGCTGTTTTAGGCGGTGGTTTATTAGGACTGGAAGCTGCAAAAGCTGTTCGAGATTTAGGTTTGAATCCGCATGTAGTAGAATTTGCTCCGCGTTTAATGCCAAGACAATTAGATAAAGGCGCAAGCGATATGCTGCAATCTAAAATCGAAGAATTAAATATTGGTATTCATCTTAACAAAGCCACGCAATATATTGACGGAACGACATGCATAACAGGAATGATGTTTGCCGATAACGAATTATTAAAAGTAGACATGTTGGTTATATCTGCCGGGATTAAACCTCGCGACGAACTGGCCCGCGTTTCAGGACTTGAGGTGGGTTTACGAGGCGGCGTTGTGGTAAACAATCAAATGCAGACATCAGATCCTTCTATTTATGCAATTGGTGAAGTAGCACTTTACAACCAAAACATATACGGACTTGTTGCTCCCGGTTACGAAATGGCCGATGTTGCGGCTGAACAAATCTTAAAGGGTTCTAAAACCATGAGAGAAACTATCGATATGTCGACACAATTAAAATTAATTGGCGTTGAAGTAGCGAGTTTTGGTGATCCTTTCGTAGAAAATAATGATGTAACTGCCATTATCTACGAGAATAAACTAAGCGGAATTTACAAAAGAATCAACGTTACCAAAGATTCTAAAACCTTATTGGGCGGAATTTTAGTTGGAGATTCGAGCGATTACAATTCTCTTTTTCAGATTTTCAGTAATGCCATGGCGCTGCCAAAAAATCCTGAAGATTTAATTTTAGGTTCCAGAGACGGTTCTGAAGGTTCAAGTCTGGGAAGCGTTATGGATTTACCTGATACAGCTGTAATTTGTTCTTGCGAAAATGTTACGAAAGGTGCTATTTGCTGTTCACTTTTAGACGAAACCTGTTCTAATTTTTCAGATGTTGTCAAACATACCAAAGCTACTTCTGGTTGCGGAGGCTGCAAACCAATGGTTTCTGATTTGGTAAAAGCCACTCAAAAATCTCTTGGTAAAGAAATAAAAGATGTGATCTGTGAGCATTTTAGCTATACACGTCAGGAATTATACGATTTGGTAAAAATTAACAAATACGAGAATTTTTATGAAGTAATTGATCATCATGGCAAAGGCGATGGTTGTGAGGTTTGCAAACCTGTCGTAGCTTCTATTTTCTCTAGTATTTATAATGATACTGCGAATAAACACCTCACAACTCAAGATACAAACGACAGATTTTTGGCCAATATTCAACGAAACGGAACCTATTCTGTAGTACCAAGAGTTGCCGGAGGCGAGATTACTGCCGAAAAACTAATCGTAATTGGCGAAGTAGCCAAACAATTCGATTTATATACTAAAATTACCGGAGCACAACGTGTCGATTTATTTGGCGCGCATTTGAGTGATTTGCCAAAAATCTGGAAAATCTTAATCGATAATGGT
The DNA here is from genome assembly GCF_009664855.1 of Flavobacterium sp. SLB02. Classification (GTDB taxonomy): domain Bacteria; phylum Bacteroidota; class Bacteroidia; order Flavobacteriales; family Flavobacteriaceae; genus Flavobacterium. Next base: position 607,843 of record NZ_CP045928.1, on the reverse strand, counting down.
TTCGAAAGTGGTCACGCTTACGGCAAATCGCTTCGCGCCGTAAAAAGCTGCGTTGGAAATGCGTGGTGCCGTTACGGAATGGACGACAGCGCCGGATTTGCAATAGAACTCGAAAACAGATACAAAGGCATTCGTTCTCCTCATAAATTAAAAGGCGGTGTTTCGGCATGTATTCGCGAATGCGCAGAAGCCCGAGGAAAGGATTTCGGATTGATTGCCGTTGAAGGCGGCTGGAATTTATACATCGCCGGAAACGGTGGTGCAAACCCAAAACACGCTGTTTTATTAGCCGAAAAAATCGACAAAGAAACAGTTATTAAATATCTCGATCGTTTTTTAATGTATTACATACGTACCGCTGGACCGCTAATCAGAACTGCAACCTGGTTAGAAAAACTGGACGGAGGTTTAGAATACCTAAAAGAAGTAATCATCGAAGACAGCTTAGGAATCTGTGAAACCCTTGAAGCCGAAATGCAGACTCTCGTAAATACGTTTGAATGCGAATGGAAACAAGTGCTGGAAAAACCAAGATTATTAAAACGTTTCAACCACTTTGTAAACTCTGAAGAGAAAGACGACAATGTTGTTTTTGTTCCGTTAAGAGATCAAAAAGCGCCAAAAGCTTGGACTTAACTTTATAAATAATTTTTCAACACATAGAAACATAGAATAATTGAACTTAAAAAAGGCGTTCCACTTTCATTAACACACATAGCTTTCAAAGATTTTTAATTTTTAATTCTCAATTTTTAATTAAACAATTCAGCTCCAAAAAAAAGAAAAAAAATATCACAAAACGTTTGCTGTCCTCTTTCCCTCTTTTTTACTGCGCCATCAAACTCTCTTGATTGTAAAAAGAGGGATAAGAAACAGAAACACAAAACTTATCAAAATGGAAGAAATCTTAAATCAATACAAAACAGTTCATCCAAACGATGCAACAATTTGGTTCAAAGCCGGAAAAGTAGAAGATTTCCCTACCAATCGTGGCGGTTGCATCAAATACAAAAACAAACAAATTGCCATTTTTAATTTCGCACGCCGCAACGAATGGTACGCTTGCCAAAATGCCTGCCCGCATAAAATGGAAATGGTTCTCGCAAGAGGCATGACAGGATCTACAGATGATATCCCAAAAATTGCCTGTCCAATGCACAAAAAAACATTCTCATTAGTAGATGGTTCTAACCTAAATGGCGATGATTATAAAATAGCAACTTACCCTATTAAAGTGATTGAAAACGAAGTATTTGTAGGTTTTACAGATTAATTAATTTCCAGACTAAAACAATTTAAACACATAGAAACATAGCCTTTAGAAACCCTAAGAAGGCGTTTCACTTGCATTAACAAACATAGCTATGTGTTAGAAACTAGTTTCTTTTTAATTTTCTTTTTTCTTAAAAAGTCAAAAACCTATGTTTCTATGCGTTTAAAAATTAAGCTTTATTAGTTAATTATGTATCTTTGAAATTCTATTATCTTACCAAAAAAATGAACACACCTTTTCAAAAAGCAAGCGAATGGATTGATGCTGAAAACGCACAGGATCCGAATATCGAAATCGACCAGAATACCGAATATCCAAAGGAATTGTTGTACTCCAACAGAATGTACGAAAGACTGATGCAGTTTGAACCTGAAGCTTCAGAACAAATTCAGATTGCCTCAAAAGCACAGCACATTTGCCGATGGAAAGTAGCGCGCGAATCCTACCCAATGGATCGTGTGGGTTATTTGAGATGGAGAGAAGACCTGAAAAAATTTCACGCCAAAACCACCGCCGAAATTTTAGAAAAAGCAGGATATAATCAGGATTTTATCGATCGCGTTTCTTTTTTAATCGAAAAGAAATTATTGAAGAAAGATGCCGAAACTCAATTGCTTGAAGACATAATTTGTCTGGTATTTTTAGAATATTACCTGGATCCGTTTGTTCATAAACACGATGATGAAAAACTAAAAAACATCATCAAAAAAACCTGGGATAAAATGTCTGACAAAGGACATCAGGAAGCCTTAAAAATTAATTATTCTGAAGAAAATCTCAACTTAATAAAAGCCTCTTTAGGATTGTAATCTGAGGATGAAATGAGCTAAAGGCGAATTTCATTTTCCGATAAAAGACAAATCTCTTCGAATGAAAAAAAGCAATCAGGAAGCTGCAGATAAAATCAATTTCAAAAATTTACGCCGTTGGTATTTTTTTGCCCTCTGGACTATTGCTATAACCGTTATTCTAAGCCAGATCCTGGTTCAGTACAATTTAAAACAACAATTAAGCGATTCTAAAATCATAAACATTTCAGGCAAACAGCGAATGCTGAGCCAGAAAATTGTAAAAGAAGTTTTGATTTTAAATTATGTTTCAGACACCGTTTCCCAAAAACAAATTTTGCATTTAAAGAATGTTCTCGAACTCTGGAAAACCACTCAAAATGCGCTTGAAAACGGCAACGACAGTTTAGCTTTCCCTAAAGAAAAAAGCGAAACCTTAAATAAATTGTATGCCGAAATCAATCCGGTTTTCAGCACTATCAGCCAATCGACAGATTCTTTTCTATTAAACTTAAAACAAAAAAGCAATTTAGCCCAGAATCAAAAACTGGTTCAGACGATCCTGAAAAACGAAGGGCTCTTCCTTTCAAAAATGAATCGAATTGTAAGTCAGTACGATCTTGAAGCCCACGAAAAAGTAACCGAACAACGCAAAATAGAATATTGGATTTTTGCCTTTACACTTTTCGTTTTGCTAATGGAGTTTTTCTTCATCTTTAAACCTACCAACAAAAAAATAGAAAAACTGATTGCCAAACTTTTATCTTCTGAAAAGAAAGCTTTAAAACTCGCTTATGACACTGAAATTATTAGCGAAATAAAAGAAAACTCTGTAAAAGAATTAAAGTCCCTGAATTACGCCATGGAAAATACGCTGCTGTATTGCCGTATTGCACCCGATGGCTCGATTATTCATATTGGAGAAAAATTTGCCAAACTTTTAAATTATACCCGATTCTCCTCTGATAAAAAATTCTCTGAAGTGCTAACAACCGACGAGAAAGAACAACTCAATATTGACCGAATCATCTTTGAGAAACACAGAAGTGGCTGGCAGGGCGAAATTAAAATCATCAATAAAGAAGCCCAGACTTTTTGGCTTGATTTGTCGATGGTTCCAGTCACAATCAAAAAAGAAGAATCAGAACTTTTAATAATTTGTTTCAATATTACCGAGCGTAAAAAAGCACAGCGCGAAGTCGAACGTCTGAATATCGAAAACAGCACCGAAAAAATCAATCAGCAAAAAATCATTTCGAGTAAAATCGTTGAAAATCAGGAAAACGAACAAAACCGAATCGCAAAAGAAATTCACGACGGAATTGGGCAAATGCTTACCGGATTAAAATTTAGTCTGGAAAGTATCAATCTCGACGACAAAGAAAAATCAGCTCAAAAAATAGAATATCTAAAGAAACTATCTCTTGACATTATAAAAGGCGTTCGCACCGCCACTTTCAACTTAATGCCTCCGGAACTCAGCGATCACGGCATAGTTTCCTCTTTGGCAAAACTTACCCAGGAACTTTCTAAACTAACCGGAAAAGAAATTCTGTTTTACAACAAAACCGACTTTAATCAGCGTTTAGATTCTCTAATCGAAATCAACATTTACCGACTAACACAGGAAGCCATCAATAATGCCATAAAATATGCCGAATCATCGCATATAATTGTCCAGCTTTCGCACAGTAATACTTTGTTAAGCATTATCGTAGACGACAACGGAAAAGGCTTTGATATTCATGCCGTAGACAAAAAACGCAATAGCGAATCCGGAATGGGATTATTGTTTATGAAAGAGCGAATTCAATACGTAAACGGTCGCGTATTTATTAATTCTATTCCGGGCGAAGGAACGAGAATTACTTTTAATATTCCGATTTAGAAAAAGGAAATTCCAAATTCCAATTACACACAATCTTGTCAGGCTGAGCGAAGTCGAAGCCTCGAAACGTAAAATCTATCAAATAATAATAATAATAATAATAATAATAATAATAATAATAATAATAATAATAACTTGGGCGAGACACCATCCCGATAAGAGGGCAAATTTACTTTGCGCTTATTCGCCCTCTTACAGGCATGCTGTCGGGCTATCCGGTCCACTGCGGCGGATTCCTCTTATCCCTCTCGCGGCAATCGCTTTCAAAAGAACTTCTGATTTACTCAAAATTTACCAGAAATGATAAACTTCATGAAAAAACTTTGTCAAAGTTCAGCGCAAGACGATTCGCAATCTTTTCATCCTGAGCGAAGTCGAAGGAACACAATCTTAATCACCAATCTTTGATAAATGAATAATGTAATTCGCAGCAAACTTTGACAAAGTTCAACCCAAGACCATCTCAAATAGCAACATATAATTTATGATATGATTCATTTTTTAATGATATTTTAATGTTGGCTTTAATATTAGAATTTGCAATTTTAAAAATTTAGAAATTAAAATCTAAAAATTACGTATATTAGCGTCTTCTTTGTAGATGAATATACGTAAAAATCCAAAATAAAATTTAAGTAAATTATGAGTAATATCATTCGTGTAGTACTGGCAGATGATCATGTTTTTGTAAGAGATGGAATTAAATCATTACTTGAAAACGAAGCAAACATCGAGGTTGTAGGAGAAGCAATCGATGGTGCAGATGCTCTTGAAGTGGTTGCAACCAGCAAACCTGATTTACTTATAGTAGATATTCGTATGCCTAACTTAACCGGTATCGAGGTAGTAGAAAAACTTAGAGGCGAAAATAATAATGTAAAGATCATCATGCTTTCTATGCACGAGTCTGAAGAATACGTATTAAAGTCTATAAAAGCCGGAGCCGATGGTTATTTATTAAAAGGATCAAGCAAAGAAGAATTCCTAAAAGCACTGCATACCGTTGCTGCCGGCGGAAAATATTTTAGCGGAGATATTTCGTCTATATTAATTAGCCAATTAACCAACTCTTCGACATCATTAGAACCGAAACAAAGCTTGTCCGAAGAAATGATGATTACCAAAAGAGAAAAAGAAATCCTCACACTTTTATTGTCCGGAAAAGGGAACAAAGAAATCGCTGAAGCACTTGATATCAGTAAGCGTACTGCCGAAGTACATCGTTTTAACTTAATGAAAAAGTTAAAAGTTAAAAATTTAATGGAACTTTCGAATAAAGCGACTGAGTATTCTTTACTATAATAACTTCTCAATGAGAAACCTATTAAAATTTACTCTTCTAATTTTTATCTTAAGCCTAAAAATTTATTCACAAAATAGTTCTGATTCAATTAGAAAAAACTGGAAATATTTTAAGCTAAAATCAAACACACAAGCCTTTATAGTTGATCACTTGCCGAGTCCTGCATTATGTGGACCACTTGCTTTTGCTTCTGTTACCATAGTAAAGACAGAAGAGGAGAAACTTTTCGTGTCTTAGATTTATGCAATTCCAAAACTTATATAACTCATCAAAAAATCAAAATAATTCCAGGTATTAAATCAAAATTTAATGTAATATTTCTATCACAATCTGTAATAAAACAGAATGCTGACAATAAATTAGAACCTGAATACGATTATAAAATTCTAAAAACAACTTGGGCTACAATAGAGCAATATAAGTCAAATAAAAATATACGTATAAATACGTAATTATTTTTCAAAAACTGCGTTTTAGCAGTTTTTAACTAAGTTATAGTACTTATTTTTATCAAAAATTATAAGTGCTATGAAAACTACAAACTCATTATCTCAATCTCACAAAATTTTAATTTTGAACACATTGGCATTTACAGTGTGTTTTGCCTGCTGGACACTAAACGGTGTTTTAGTAACCTTTTTAGTCGATAACGGAATTTTTCACTGGAGCGTTGTTCAGGTGGGCTGGCTTCTGGGTATTCCCATATTAACCGGTTCGATCATGCGTCTGCCAATTGGAATTTTAACGGATAAATATGGCGGAAAATACGTTTTTTCACTTTTACTCCTCCTCTGCTCGATTCCTTTATTTCTGCTTCCTTATGCCGACAGTTTTTTTATGTTTGCTTTATTGAGTTTTTTCTTCGGAATGGTCGGAACAAGTTTTGCTGTCGGGATTGGATATACCTCGATTTGGTATCCAAAAGAATGGCAAGGCCGTGCCCTGGGAATCTTCGGGATGGGGAACGCCGGAGCCGCAATAACCACTTTTCTCGCACCTTCCTTATTAAATCATTTCTCTGTTGATGATCCTCAAAATGGCTGGAAAATATTGCCTGTTATTTATGCCATCTCACTATTGGTCATAGGAGTCGCTTTTTTAATATTCGCCAAAAACAAAAAAATAGAGAACAATACTAAAAGCGTTTCTCAAATGCTGGGTTCTTTAAAATCAGCCCGGGTATGGCGTTTTGGAGCTTATTACTTTTTAGTATTCGGATGTTTTGTGGCTTATTCGCAATGGTTATTACCTAATTTCATGAATGTCTATCAAACCAGTTTAGTTATGGGCGGTTTATTTGCTACTCTTTTCAGTTTACCATCAGGGGTAATTCGCGCTTTTGGAGGATATTTATCAGATAAATTCGGAGCCAGAAAAGTGATGTATTGGGTTTTGAGTTCATCAGTAATTTTAAGCGCTTTATTGATGATTCCAAAAATGGAAATCACCACTACCGGACCAGGCGTTCTAGCCACTAAAAAAGGTACTATAACTTCCGTTTCAAATAGCAACATTAAGATTGGAGAAACGGATTTTACCGTTGCGCAAAAGAAAGAAGATCTAAGCGAAAGCGCCATTTTCCCAACCAGTACCTCCTGGCAGCAAGTCGTGGTCGAACAAAACCAGACAGTAAAGAAAAAAGAACTTTTAGCGAAAGGAATTACAGTGATTAAATTCGATGCAAATATGTGGGTCTTTCTGGTTTTGGTAATACTAATTGGAATTTCGTGGGGAATAGGAAAAGCGGCAGTTTACAAACATATTCCGGAATATTTCCCTACCGAAGTTGGCGTTGTAGGCGGTATGGTGGGCATGATTGGCGGTTTGGGCGGTTTCTTCGGACCAATCATTTTTGGATACCTTTTAACAGCAACCGGAATCTGGTCCAGTTCCTGGATTTTTATTCTCATTTTTTCTGCTGTCTGCTTAATATGGATGCATTACACTATAACTAAAATTATGAAAGAAAAATCACCAATATTCGCAAAAGTAATTGACAGACAATAAATTAAATAAAAATTTCAGAACAAAAAATAAGCATTAACATGATTTTCACCATATATAACGAACTATTTTTCTTATAATCTTGCTGATATTCAAAGAAACCAATTATGAAAAAACTACAATTAATTCTACTTTTATTACTAGTAGGAATAAGCTTTGACATTCAGGCGCAGGAATTTGATGCAAATTTGCAATTAAGACCACGTTTTGAATATCGTAACGGATACAAGACTCTTATACCAGAAGGAAAAGAAGCAACTTCGCAAATCTCACAACGTTCAAGATTAAATTTTAATTACAAACAGGATCAATTATCTGTAAAATTAACTTTACAGAATGTAAGAACATGGGGAGATGTGGGAACAACTGCAACTTCAGATAAAAATGGTGTAGCCGTTTTTGAAGCCTGGGCGCAATATGATATCAGTGAAAAATGGAGCGCAAGAGCCGGTCGTCAGGTTCTTTCATATGACAATCAACGTATTATGGGAGAAATTGACTGGTTGCAACAAGGACAAAGTCACGATGCTGTAATGATTTCGTTCCATCCAAAAAACCATCAGCTTGATATGGGATTTGCCTATAACTCTGATGCCGAAAACAATTTTCAAACTCCTTACAAAGTAGGTAATTGCAAAGCGATGCAATACGCATGGTACCATACTAATGCAGACAAATTAGGTATTAGTTTATTAGTTTTGAATACAGGTTATGAATATGCTAATCCTGCACAAAAACTACTAGTTGACTACAAACAAACTTTTGGAACTTACCTGACTTACAAAACCAAAAAAACTGACAGTAACTTAAGTTTCTACGGTCAAACCGGAAAAAGTACAGACAATCAGGTTAGTGCATGGGATGGTGCAGTAAACTTTGCATATGCTATAACAGATTCATTTAAAGCTGGTGTTGGTTACGAATATTTATCAGGAAAAGATACAAATGAGGGAAGTACAGTAATCAAATCATTCAATCCTATTTTTGGTACTAACCACGCATTCAACGGTTACATGGATTATTTCTATGTTGGCGGTGGTCATCAAAACAGTGTTGGTTTACAAGATGCTTCTTTGAAATTCAATTACAATGTAAAAAAATGGCAATTTGCATTAATGCCACACGTATTCTTATCTGCTGCTGATGTAGTGGTAGCAAATAAAAAAATGGATTCTTATTTAGGAACTGAGGTTGACTTTACAGCCGGATTCAATTTCAAAAAAGATATCACACTTACAGGAGGATATTCTCAAATGTTTGGTACCAAAACTTTAGAAGTTCTTAAAACTCCTGGATATGCAGGACATACCAACAACTGGGCATGGTTAATGATTTCTGTAAATCCTAGAATTTTCACCTGGAAAAAATAGTTAAACTTTAATAATAACAAGATAATTTACCCTTTTTCTCTTTTAGAAAAAGGGTATTTTTTTGTTTTCTATATCAAGGACATTTACTCTTATAATTGGGTATATTTGATGTACAAATAACTAAATCTTTCTTATTTACCTAAAAGAATAATCAGTAAAGCATCTCTTGATGCAATCTTAAATCTTAATAACAAAAAACAATGAACGACACCTGGACAGACAGATGGAACGACCGCTACAGCAACGAGGAATTTGCTTACGGCACAGCACCCAACAATTTTTTAAAAGAACAATTAGAGAAACTAAACTCAGGAACTATTCTTTTTCCGGCTGAAGGCGAAGGTAGAAATGCTGTTTTTGCAGCCCAATTAGGTTGGAAAGTCTCCGCATTTGATATTAGTGCCGAAGGAAAAAACAAAGCCCTTAAACTAGCTGAAGCAAATAATATTGTAATTGATTACCAAGTTGGAGAACTGGAAACCCTTAATTATCAGGCTGAACAATTTGATGTAATTGCATTAATTTATGCACACTTTCCGGCAGCGATTAAATCATTCATTCACCAAACATTAGAAACTTATTTACGTAAAGATGGATACATCATTTTTGAAGCTTTCAGCAAAAAACATTTAGAATATATGGCTATAAACGATAAAGTTGGCGGACCAAAAGATATTGAATCCCTATTTTCTATTGAAGAAATACAATCTGATTTTCCTGATTATGAAATCATTCAGTTAGAAGAAAAAGAAATCGAATTAAACGAAGGTCTGTTCCATAACGGAAAAGGTTCTGTTATTCGATTTGTTGGAAAGAAAAAATAAGCTTTCTAAAAACGTTTCGTAGAGATGTACAAAAAAATTACTACTGTACATCTCTACACCATTTTACCCTCTAAAACAATAACTAACTACAATACAGCTATTTAAATTAAAGCCAATTGCTAAAATAAAAACTTTTATTTGTATTTTAGTACAAAAAAAAGAAACTATCTACAAGCGGCAACCTATATTAAAAAGGTTGTTTATCATTTTGCATTGCCCTATTCTAAAATTAGTATCAATTTTAAATAACCTTAATAATGGCAAAATCAAAAACAATTGTATTAGTACACGGGATGTTCGTGAATGATAGTACCTGGTCAGAATGGAAAAATTACTATGAGCAAAAAGGATATACAGTATATGCTCCTGCAAATCCCGGACACGATGGCAATCCTGCAGCACTTCGGGAAAATATACATCCGGAACTTGTTGACACAGGCTTTATAGATGTAGTACAGAATATTGCAAAACTGATCGATACCTTACCCGAGAAACCACTTGTAATTGGACACTCCATGGCGGGATTAGCGGTACAAAAACTGATTGATTTAGGCAAAGCTGATGCCGCAGTAAGTATTAATGGAGCACCTCCTAAAAATGTTTTACCTCCATTTTCTACAGTAAAAATCGTTTGGCCGGCAGTAAACTTCTTTTCCAGTAAAGGCTATTATTTAGGATCTAGAGACTGGTACAACCGGGCCTTTTTTAATACACTCCCAAAATCTGAACAAGACAAAGCTTACGATCTTATCGCTGTTCCCGAAAGCAGAAAAATTGGCAGGGAGACCTTATTGAAATCTTTCTCAAATGCCGATTTTAAAAAACCACATCAGCCTATTTTATTTATTGGTGGCGGAAATGATAATATATTTCCGCAGGCCTTAACCAAAAAAATTGCCTCCCAATACAAAGATCCCAACAGCAGAGTTGATGTAAAAATTTACGATAACAAAAGTCATTTTATCTGTGGCGAAAAAGGTTGGGAAGAAATCGCAGATTACATATTAAATTGGTATTCTAATTTATAAATCTCACAAAAGAGACGTACAAAAGAAATATACTATTGTGCGTCTCTAAAATTATAAGCAATACTACTTAATCAATTTAAATAGCAAAATATTTATGTTCCATAATTTCAGATCGTAATTCAGGCATAGCCAAAATTCCTATTTTTTTCCCGACAGTTTTAATGAGCATTTCTTTTTTTAGATTCGAAAGTACACGAATGGCCTGCTCTTCTGTAGTTCCTGCAAAATCAGCAATTTCTTTTCTGGAAAGTTCAATATCAATTAAATCATTGGTTTGACCAAACTTACGATGAATGTACAGCAACAAATCAATTACACGTTCGCGCACATTCATATGAGCAATTTTACGAATGTTGTTCTCACTTTTATTGAGTTCATCAGCATAAAATAACATTAAAGCATAGGTAAATTCAGGAATCTTCTGAAGAATTTCCAACATCGTTTCGTTGCTAAAATTACATAAAACGGTATCTTCTAAGGCAGAGGCACCAATCAAATATCTACTGCTCGTTCCAAATCCGCGGAAGCCAATTGTGTCTCCATTTTTTGTTAACCGAACAATTTGTTCCCTCCCGTTTATGCCGGTTTTTATTGTTTTGACTTTACCTGAACAAATAAAGTACAATCCTTTTATGAGATCGCCTTCTTTAATAAAAGAATTCGATTTTTTACAAACAAAAGTTTCTTTCCTTAAAACATATTCTTTCATCTGTTCTAAATGCAAATGTTTCTTAATAAAACAATTTTCGTTGATACAGGTATCACAAATAGGTTGCTCTTCTTTCATGAGTTCAAATTTTATGCATGGTACACTAAATTGTTGTTCCTCTTTTATTTGAATCAAAAGTAGAAAAATAAATTATAAAAATAAGTATTTATACGTAAAAATACTTATTTTTGTTTAAGAATAAATAAGTGAATTATTTAGATCCAAACAGATTTCATTAGTTATTACTTAAAAAAAGTTGTGATGCAAAATACCAAAATCAAAACTACCTGTTCGTATTGTGGCGTCGGCTGTGGTATAATCGTAACTAAGGATGCCAAAAATGGCGTAATGGTTACGGGCGACAAAGACCATCCTGTCAATAAAGGAATGTTGTGTTCTAAAGGAATGAATTTGCACTACGTAGTCAATGACACTTCAGACAGGATTTTATATCCCGAAATGCGCGGCAGTAAATCCTATCCTCTGGAACGTGTAAGCTGGGATACTGCACTTGATCGCGCGGCAGCTGTTTTTACTTCTATCATAAAAAAACACGGTCCTGATAGTGTTGGATTTTATATTTCGGGGCAATGTTTAACCGAGGAATACTACTTAGTAAACAAATTGGTAAAAGGCTTTTTGAAAACCAATAATATCGACACGAATTCGCGTTTGTGCATGAGTTCAGCCGTTGTTGGCTATAAAAAAACTTTCGGAGAAGATTCTGTACCCATTGCTTATGATGATATCGAACTTGCCGATACGTTCCTTATTACTGGCGCCAACCCCGCCTGGTGTCATCCTATTTTATTTCGAAGAATAGAAAAACATAAGGAGAAAAATCCAAAAATAAAAATCATTGTTATTGATCCCAGACGCACGGATACAGCTGCTTTTGCCGATTTGCATTTGCAGATTATTCCGGGATCTGATATAATATTGTATCATGCCATTGCCAAACGTATCATCGAAAAAGGCTATGTCGATCATGATTTTGTAAAAAACAATGCCGAAAATTTTAAACAATACAAAGACTTAGTTTTAAGTACTTCTTTAGAAAAAGCTTCCAAAATTTGTGGTATTTCGGTTAATGATATTAAACTTGCTGCCGATATTATTGGCAAAGCCAAAGGTTTTATTTCGCTTTGGGCAATGGGACTGAATCAAAGCGCTGTTGGCGTAGATAAAAATACCGCTTTATTGAATTTGTCTTTATTAACGGGACAAATAGGAAAACCGGGTTCAGGGCCATTTTCGTTAACAGGACAACCCAACGCAATGGGCGGACGGGAAGTTGGCGGAATGGCGACACTTCTGGCGGCACATAAAGACATTGCAAATCCGGAACATCGAAAAGAAGTGGCTGATTTTTGGGGCGTCGATGCAATATCAGACAAACCGGGTTTAACCGCAACCGAAATGTTCGAAGCCTTGGAATCTGGAAAAATGAAGGCCGTCTGGATTATCTGTACCAATCCCTTAGTTAGTTTACCCGATTCCCGCCGAATCGAAAAAGCGTTACAAAATGCCAAATTTGTCGTGGTTCAGGATATTTCGCATAATGCAGATACTTCAAAATATGCCGATTTATTATTGCCTGCCGCTGGTTGGTTAGAAAAAGAAGGTACGATGACCAATTCTGAGCGTCGAATTTCTTATTTGCCAAAAGGGATTAACGCACCTGGCGAAGCACTTTCGGACATTGAGATTTTAATTCGCTTTGCTAAAAAAATGAATTTCAACGGTTTCAACTTTAATAGTGCCGAAGAAATCTACAAAGAACATTGCGCACTAACTAAAAATACCAACATCGATATCTCGTTCTTAAATTATCATCGCTTAAAAACCGAAGGTACTTTTCAATGGCCAGTTCCGGATTACGGACATCCTGGAACTCCCCGACTTTTTACTGATAAAAAATTCTATACGCCATCACAAAAAGCGATTTTCAATTTACCAACGGCTATAGAAAATACATCCGAACAGCCTAATGCTCAGTTTCCGTTTATTTTAACTACAGGACGAGTTCGCGATCAATGGCATACGATGACCAAAACCGGAAAAGTATCCAGATTGATGACACATACTCCAAGTCCGGTTTTAGAAATAAATCCAATCGATGCTTTTAAAAATGATATTAAAAATGGAGATATTGTCGTTGTGTCGAGCAAAAACGGAGAAGTTCGCGTAAAAGCAAAAGTTACAGATGCTATCAAAGAAAAAGTTCTTTTTTTGCCAATGCACTGGGGAAAACAACTAGAAAATGACCTGAACAGAACTAATAATTTGACCAATACGGTAGTTGATCCCGTTTCTAAAGAACCTGATTTTAAATACACCACAGTCAATATTTCCAAATATGTAAAACCGTTTCAGAAAATTGCTATTGTGGGCGCCGGAGCAGCTTCTTTTAGATTTATTCAAAATTATCGTGAGTTCAATCAAACAGATGAGATTGTAGTTTTTTCAAATGAAGTAAACCCGTTTTATAATCGCGTTTTACTTCCGGAATATATGACTGGCGAATTTAGCTGGGAACAATTGCTAAAAGTAAAAGATGGTGAGGCTTTAAATAAATTAAAAATCACGATGAATGCCAATGTGGCAATCACTAAAATCGATTCTCATAAAAAAACAATAACAGACAGTCAAGGCGAAATACATACATATGATGCTTTGATCATGGCAACAGGAAGCCGTCCCTTTATTCCTGAAAACACACAACTGCACCTTCCGGGCAGATTTACCGTAAGACGTAAAGAAGATGCAGATCGTTTAAAAAAACATCTTGACAGCACTAATTTACCGCCCGAAGAACAACACGTTGTGATAATTGGCGGAGGTTTATTAGGTCTGGAACTGGCTGCTGCTTTAAAACATAAAAAAGTTAAAACAACCATTGTTCAAAGAGCTTCTCGTTTGATGGAACGTCAATTAGACCGAATTTCAAGTAAATTATTAGCAGAAGAAGTTCAGCTTCGTGATATTCAGATCTATTTTGATAATGAAGTCAGTACGGTTTTTGAAACCGATAATCCGAATGAAATAGAAATTGCCTTAAAAAGTGGCAGAATCATCACCGCAAATGCTATTGTTTATACGATTGGAACAATTCCGAATATCGAAATTGCCAGAGAAAGCGGTCTTGCCTGCGGACGCGGTGTAAAAGTAAACCAGTATTTGCAGACCTCAAACCTTGATATTTTTGCTATTGGAGAAATCGCCGAATTCAACAATAAGTTGTTCGGAATCACATCTGCCGCCGAAGAGCAAGCGGATATTCTGGCTAACTTTTTAGCAGGTGATATCAGCAGCTTTTACAAAGGTTCTATTTTAATGAATATTCTGAAACTGGAAGATATTAACCTGTGTAGCATTGGTGATATCGAAATTCCGGAAAACGACGATTCGTACGAAGAGATTATTTTTGCCGATCTTAAAAAACGCTATTACAAAAAATGTATCGTTAAGGACGATCTTCTTGTTGGCGCCATTTTAATGGGAGATAAAAATGAATTTGCCGAGTTTAAAACCATGATCGAAAGCAAAATCGAATTGTCAGACAAACGAAATTTATTACTGAGAGGAAGTTCAAATGCAAAACCAGTCCTAGGAAAATTGGTTTGTTCCTGCAGTCAGGTCGGAGCCGGAAATATAGAAGAAACGATAAAAAGCGGTGTAAACAATTTTACGGATTTATGCAAAAATACAGGTGCAGGATTAGGTTGTGGTAGCTGTAAAACTGAGGTTAAGGAGATATTGGCGAAGTGTAAAGTTTAGTTTCAAGTTACTTTGAACATAAATTTTACCACAGAGGTCACAAAGGTTTTTGCGGTTAAATCAAAACAATACAAAAACCTGACCCGAGGCTAAAAGCCGAATAGACAAAGCAAACAAAAAAAAAACTGAAACCTGAAACAAAAATAAAGATATGGAACTAACAAGATTAATAGTAAAAGGAGGCGTTATTTCCCCGGGAGAATTAAGAGAAGTAGTCAATATGGCGATGGATCAGGGTTTAGATTCTATTTCCTTTGGTTCAAGGCAGGATATTATTTTCCCAAAAGGATTTAAAACCTTAGATAAAGAGCAATTAGGCAAGCATCACTTTGTTTTCCCGGAGCAAAAAAGCGGCAATAATATTGTTTCTTCCTATCTTTCTACAGATATTTTTAGAAATACCAATTGGCTTACCGGCAATAAGTTTTTGTACATTCTGGAGCAATTTAAAGAGCAGCCGCGATTAAAAGTCAATATCAACGATCCCAAGCAACAACTTGTTCCTTTGTTTACTGGACATCTTAATTTTATTGCTTCGGAACACGAGGATTATTGGTATTTGTACATTCGTTTGCCTAATTGGGAACGTATGGAAGTATATCCCATCCTCATTTACAGTTGGGATATTGCGCAATTTTACTATGAAATCGAAAAAATTACAGCCGAAGAATCTATTGGTATCGATATGATATTTGCGCTTGTTAGCGAAGCTTTAGACACCAATAATCGAACAATCGACAAGCCATTGAATATTCCGTTTTATCCATTTCCTTATTACGAAGGTATGAATAGAATGGGAATCGATCAATATTGGCTGGGTTTATATTGGAGAAATAATTTATATGATCTTGGTTTCCTGAAAGAAATGTGTGATTTGTGTTTTGATTGCAAAATTGGAAAAATATGCATCACGCCCTGGAAATCTTTTATTGTAAAAGGAATCCCGAAAGATCGAAAACTGGAATGGGAAAAATTCCTGGGTAAACGAGGTATCAATGTGCGCCATTCTTTATTAGAGCTCAATTGGCATTTACCTGTGGCGGTAGAATGGGCTTTGAATCTTAAAACCTATCTTGTTCGAACACTTGATCAATTTGATATCAGTACTTACGGACTCACTTTTGGCATATCAGAATACAATCGCGACGGCCATTATTTTACATCGATTGTGGTCGAGAAAAATGAGTTGCCTAAGGATCTTGAATCCATTAAAATAAGAGATACTTATAATGTTTTGTATGCAAAGAACTTCGACGCCAATACACGCGAATATGTTGTGCATTCGCAAGATATCGACAAACTCGAACTCCCTACCATATTAATTGAGCTTAGTCGAAAATATTTTGAAGAACTCGGAAATTCTGTTTCTGAACCAACAGAAAATCCACAGAAAAAAGAAAAACCACAAGTAGACATTTACCAATGTCAGGAATGCTTAACACTCTATAAATCCGAATACGGAGATGAAAGTCAGGGAATTCCAAAAGGGATTTTATTTACCGATTTAGCAGAAAGTTATTGTTGTTCTTTATGCGAAGCTCCAAAGAGTAATTTTAAAATTTTAGAAATTGTCGAGAATTAAACTAACTGATTTCACTAGTATTTTCAGGAGCTAATCCAGCTGTCCGCTATATCTTTTACTTTTTAAAGAAAAAAGTAAAATTATGCCGCTTCCATCTGGGCTAAGGCACTCGTTTCCAAAAGAAAAATCAAGTAAAACTATCACTTATCATTCTTTCATCTTTACAAAGTAATTTACATTATTTCTCAAGTAGAATTGTTAAGAGATTTTATACTTTTATTTTTAGCAAAAACCCAACATATTAAAAATAAACACCTTATAGTTAATTTTTAAGCAAAAACTTAACATTGGCGGACTTGTTTTATGTTTATCTTTACTTAACTGTTAATTAACAATTTAGTTACATTGTAGCAATTACTTATCTAAAAACGCATCAATATGGAAAACGAGAATGAAAAAATTACCCAGGAAAAAACTGATTCACCAACACCTGAAAATACCCAGCCTGTTACAGAAAATAAAAAACCAGTAAATACACCGGCTACAAAAACACCAGTTCGCAGAACAGCACCAGTTAAACCAACAACGGCTGCAAAACCTGTTACGCCAGCATCTACAACGCCAAAAGCGACAACAAAAACAGCTGCAACAACTTCTCCAAAACCTGCAGTTCGAAGAGCTCCGGCAAGAAAAATTACTCCGGCAGCTATCGAAAAAACAGAAGAAATAACAACTCCAAAAGTAACGATCAAAGAACCAGCAAAAAAACAGCCGTCAGAAAATAAAACTGATGACGCAGTTGCAACAAAAGGAGAAAGTAAAAAAGATAAATCAACAGATAAAAAGAAGAAAAAAGTGAAAGACAAAGACAAGGAAAAAGAGAAAAAGAAATTAGCTAAGAAAAAAGATCAGGCTAAAAAAGACAAAAAGAAGGAAAAAGCTAAAAAAGCAAAACAAAAAGCTGCTGCCAAGAAAAAAGAAAAAGCGAAAAAAGCTAAGGAAAAAGCAAAAGCTAAAAAAATAGCCAAAAAGAAAGCGAAATCTAAGAAAAAAGACAAAGCTAAAAAGAAGAAATAATTTAGAAAGAAGGTTTGACTTGAAAAAGTTAGACCTTTTTTATTTGACAAAAACTCATTCCTATAGTTTGTCATTTCGAGGTACGAGAAATCTCCACAAGAAGCTCGACAAAGATTGGGTTTTCGTTGCGGAGTTACTTGCGAAGATTTCTCGTACCTCGAAATGACAATATTGCGTAAACTCCAAAAGAGCTATCCCCCAATCGCAATCATACTACGATTATCAAAGTGAAGTTTAGGATCGTCTATTTCTTCGAGCGTAACCATTCCTGCTCTGACTTTCTTTTTACTTTTTATAGATTCAGAAATCAAATTAGTAATCGATTCTCCATTCCTTAAAGCGGTAAGTAAATCGGTTTCGGAATTAGAGAAAAGGCAATTCTTGATTTTTCCGTTTGCCGTAAGACGAATTCTGTTGCAGCCATCACAAAACGGATTTGTAATAGAACTTATGATTCCAAAATCGCCCTGAAAATCTTTTATTCTATAAGTTCTCGCCGTGAAGTTTTTTTCGTCTTCGAGTTTCTGAATTTCTTCAGAAGAGAAAGTTTTCTCCAGTTCTGATAAAATTTCGTTTTGAGAAATCATTTTACTTCTGTCCCACTCGTTTCCTGCAAAAGGCATAAATTCGATAAAACGAACTGATAAAGGTAAATGCTGCGTTAATTTGACAAAATCTATAATTTCATTTTCATTAAAACCTTTCATCAAAACTACATTTACTTTTACCTTAAAATCATTATTCAAAAGCAAATGCAAATTATCAACTACTTTCTCAAACTGATTTCTAAGTGTTACAGAATGAAATTTGGAAGAAACCAGCGTATCAAGACTCAAATTGATTTTATTGATTTTGTTTTGCTTTAAAACATCAATATGGCGATCAATCAAAATACCATTTGTAGTAATCGAAAGAGCAACTCCAAGCGTGGCTAATTTTAAAACAATCTCAGAAAAATCTTTTCGCAAAAGCGGTTCTCCTCCTGTTAATCTAATTTTATCAACACCATTTTCTACGAAAGTCCGGGCGATCGAAAAAATCTCATCGGCCGTCATTAAACTGGCTTTTGAAGATAATGCGATTCCGTCAGCAGGCATGCAATACGTACAACGCAAATTGCATTTCTCTAACAGCGAAATACGCAAATAATTGTGTTTTCGCCCAAAATCATCCGTTAAAATGGTTTTAGAGGGTATCATGATTTTTTCCTTTTAAAATATGTAAAACATGCAATACATGAGGAAAAACAGCATCCATAGATTCTCTGGCTCCGTTTGTTGATCCCGGCAAAGCCAAAATCAAACTTTTTCCTAATGTTCCTGCAACTGTTCTGGACAACATCGCATACGGCATTCTTTGCTGGCCATAATTGCGAATCGCTTCTTCAATTCCCGGAATTCTGCTTTCCAGTAATGGCGATAAAGCTTCGGGCGTAACATCTCTTGTTGATAATCCTGTTCCTCCCGTAAAAATAACCAACTGATGTTCTTTGGCAAAAGCCTTAGTTTTTTCCTGAATAATATCTAATTCGTCAGGAATAATTTCATAATGGGCCGTTTCAACTCCGCAGGCATTCAATTTTTCTACGATGATTTTTCCGGAACGATCTTCCTTATCACCTGCAAAAATAGAATCAGAACAAACAAAAACTGCTGCTTTGATTACATTCGAAAATTTATTTTTGAAAGATGATTTTCCACCCTCTTTATTAATTAATTTAATAGTCGAAATTTCGATTTCTTTATCAATCGGTTTTAACATATCATACATCGTCAACGCCACTATCGATGCTCCGTGCATGGCTTCAACCTCGACGCCTGTTTTGTAAACTGTTTTTACATTAAAGATAATTTCGATCGTTAGATCCTCAATTTTATAGTCAACCGAAGTAAACTCAATTGGAATAGGATGACAATCCGGAATCGATAAATGCGTATTTTTTACTGCGAATAACCCTGCTGTTTTCGCCATTTCGAACACATTCCCTTTTGGCACCAGATTATTCACCACAGCATCAATTGTTTCTTGTTTACTTACTTTGACAATTGCTGTTGCTGTTGCAGCTCTTAAGGTGTTTATTTTATGCGTAATATCAACCATTAGTATTTTGTTTCCAGGTGAATGTATCGTTTTCAAACATTTCTTTACCAAAGATTGGCACATCGGTTTTTATCCAGTTTACAATAGCTTCTGTTGCTTCATAAACTTGTTTGCGTCGCGTTGCCGAAACAAATACAAATAAGCAAATTTCACCTGCTTTTACCACTCCTAAACTATGGTAAATGTGCATACAGGTCAAGTCGAATTTAGCAAATGCTTTTTCGCGAATTGTATACAATGCTTCATTTGCCATATCAGTATAAGCAGTATAATCGATTGCTACAACCGTATTATCATGAATAACATCGGCACGAACTTGTCCTAAAAAAATATTATGTGCCCCAATCGTATGTTTCGATTGATGTTTAGCAATCGACTCGGCTATAAATTCAGGAGCAATTGGCCCTTCTACAAATACATTTTTACTCATTTTTTATTTTTTTTCCACAGATTAAAGGATTTAAATGATTTTTCGTTCTACCACGAATTTCACAAATTTTCACTAATTTTTATTCTTAATAATTGGTAAAATTTAATTCGTGAAAATTCGTGAAATTCGTGGCTAACAAATCTCTTAGACTATTTTCAATAATCATTTGAATCCTTTAATCTGTGGCTATATTTTTATCTCTTTCAACAATTGCTTCATTGCCAAAGCACCACCAGCAATACTTTTTATATTTTTAAATTGATGTCTCTCCAGCAATTCTGCTGCAATTTTACTTCTGATTCCGGATTGACAGAAAATGTAAATTGTTTGGTTTTTGTCCAGTTTTTCAATTTGATTTTCAAAATTCATTAAAGGAATCTGGATTTGATTCTTCAAATTGATTTTTGGTAATTCATCACTATTTCTAACGTCTAGAAATAAAACCTCATCATTATTGATTTCATCCAAAAGCGAGTGAAAATTTACCTCTTCAATTTGATTTTCTTCTTTATATTTTTTATCAAAAATCTCTTTGTTCATCAATTGAACATCCCTTTTATCAAAGTCATATTTTTGCTGTTCATTATTCAAAATATTATACACTACTATTTTACCACTCAAAACTTCTCCAATTTCCAAAATCATTTTGATGACTTCGTTTGCCTGAAGCATTCCGATAATCCCAACTGTAATTCCGATTACTCCGGCATCTTCACAACTGGCTGATTGTGTATTTTCATCCGGATATAAACATCTGTAAGTGGGTCCATTTTGATAATTAAAAACCGAAACCTGGCCTTGAAATCTAAAAATAGATCCGTAAACCATAGGTTTATTAGTTATCAAACACGCATCGTTTATGAGATATTTAATTGCAATATTATCCGTTGCATCAACAATAATGTCATAATTTTCAAATAAGGAAATAGCATTTTTTCCAGATAATTTCTCCGTAATCGCAGTCACTTTTACAAGCGGATTCAATTGGGTAATCATCAATTTCGCTTCCTCTGCTTTATATTTTCCAACAGCCGAACTTTTATAAATCACCTGACGATGCAAATTCGAAATTTCGATAACATCATCATCAACAATTCCTATTTCGCCAACGCCGGCCGCAGCTAAATATGGCAATATAGATGCGCCCAAACCTCCTGCTCCAATAACCAGAACTTTAGCTTTAGATAATTTATCCTGACCGTCCTCTCCTATTTCAGGAAGTATTATTTGCCTGTTATAACGTGCTGTTGTATTCATACAAACTCAATTTATCCTCCTGCAAAAGGCGGTAATAAGGCCACGATATCACTTGTTTGCAACTTGTAATCTGCTTCTTTTGGTAGAATTTTTTGGTTTACTGCCACGCTAAAAGATATAGATTCAAATCGATATTTCTCCTCCAGATCCTGCAATAAATCCTGCAGTGATAATTCACAAGAAGCTATCTTTTCGAAACTACATTTCGTTTTTTCAGCTACAGCACCAAAATATTTAATCTCAATCATTATTTTAAATTTAAATTCTGAAAAATAAATTCATCTTCAAAATGTTCCTGAAAATAAGAAGTCAGACTTGAAGTGTTTTTTACTACCTCACCAATGACAATAATTGCCGGTGACGAAATTTTATTTTCAGCTACTAATTTACTAATTGAACTTATCGTTCCTACTACTTTTTGTTCGCTATTTTTAGTACCGTTCTGAATAATGGCTATGGGCAAATCATCTTGTCTATTTTGCTGATAGATCGCAATGATTTCCTCTAATTTATGCATTCCCATCAAAATAACCACCGTCGCATTCGATTTTGAAGCTAAATGAACATCTTTAGACAATTCATGATTAGAAGTTGTTCCTGTAATTACCCAAAAACTTTCGGCAATTTGTCGCTGTGTCAGACTTATTCCAACCGAAGCCGGAACTCCTAAAGCAGACGAAATTCCCGGAACAATATTGCTTTCTAACCCAAATTGTTCTGCATATTCAATTTCTTCACTTCCTCTGCCAAAAATAAACGGATCACCACCTTTTAAGCGTACTACATGACCATAACGATTTGCCATCGAAACAATCAATTCGTTAATCTGATCCTGCGTGTAAGCGTGGCAACCTAATCTTTTACCCACAAAAACAATTTCTGCCTTTGTCGCATATTGCAATAACTCTTCATTGACAAGCGCATCGTATAAAACAACATCAGCATTCTCTAAAGCTTTTATTGCTTTTAATGTAATTAATTCAGCATCGCCAGGACCTGCGCCTACAACAGTTAATTTTGGTATTTTTAAATTTCGCATAGCTTTTAACTTAAATTGATATTCAGGTCGTTTAATTCGTCAACGGAATTAATATTGGTCAGATGAAAATTTTCACTTTCTTCTATCGTGATGATTTGATGCGGAATTTTCGCTATTAAATTCATCATTTTTAAATCGTCATTATCAATTGCGCTTTTGATAACGGGTAATACTTTTTTAGAATAAATTCCAATTAAGGGATGCATTCTGCTTTCAGAAGCAAAAACGGTAATTTCAGCTTCCTGATTGTGTTTCGAAATTAATTCTGATAATAATTCAGTCGAAATTAACGGAATATCACAACTCAGAATCAAATTGAATTCTGTTTCAGAATTTGTTAAAGCCGTATAAATCCCTCCCAAAGGCCCTTTATCAGTAATTATGTCGGGTATTTTTTGGTACGGTAAATAATCGTATTCCTTATTATTTGTTATTAATTTTATAGTCAATGTAATGGGTAAAACTGCTTTAATAATATGTTCAATAAATGGTTTATTCTGAAACAGAACCAATCCTTTCTCTGACTGCATTCGGGAGCTTTTTCCTCCACAAAGAATAAATACTGTTAAAGCTTCCATATTTAATCATTTATAATTATAGCTTTTTAACACATAGAGTCATAGCTTTTCAGACTGCTTAAAAGTCGTTTCACTTTGCATGAATACAAATAATTATGTGATAACGTGTTATCATTATGATCTTTCCGCGAACTATAAAATCTATGTTTTGATGTGTTTAAAATTTAAACTCATTTTAGGGAAAGATCAATTTTATACTTGCCATTAATATCACAGTTCCTAACACAAATTTTAATGTTTTATTAGAGAAATAGCCACTTCCGTAAAATCCGCCTAAAACTCCTCCAATAACTGCAATAGGAACCAAATAAAAACTCTCCATCGGGATTGTTTTTCCTCCTAAAAAGAAACCTAACATACCTGCAAATGAATTCACAAAAATGAATAAACTTGATATTGCTGCAGACTCTTTTACCGTTGCCCAGCCCAAGAATAAAAGGATCGGACTCAGGATAATTCCGCCACCAATTCCTAACATTCCAGACAATAAACCTATTATAAATCCTATTGCCAATGCAAAGGGCAATTTAATCTCAACTGCTTCTTTTTCTTTAAAATTAAATACCCCAAACAATCTAAGTGCTGCAAAAACCAATACAATACCTAGAATAATTTTATAAATTGTACTATCCAAAGTCACAAAACCTCCAATAAATGCAGCCGGAACTGAAGCAATTGCAAAAGGATAAAAAAGTTTGGGCTTGAAATAATTCATCCTGCAATAAAAGAAAAACGAAATACTGGACACAAATAAATTCAACAGCAAAGCCGAAGGTTTCATAATTGCCACCGGGAAAGCAAAAATGGTCATCAAAGCCAAATAACCCGATGCGCCGCCATGTCCTACACTAGAATACAAAAAAGCAATAACAATTAAGGCGAAGCTGAATAATAGCATATTTTCGGAACTAAGAAGACTCATAATTTTTGTTTCAGGTTTTTATCTTTTTGTTTCAATTTTTCTTTGTTTCACCTTTATGCTGTATGTTTAAATATACATAATGCATTTCAAACTCTTACTCATTTTTCTATTGTCTCTAATCTTTATTCTATCCTTTTTATTCTATCCTTTAAAATCTAATCTATTGGTAAAATAGTCACCAGTTGTCCTTTTTTTAAGCTTTCCACATCATTTGGAACCACTAATAAACTATTGGCAATTGCAAAAGTATTTAGCATTGCTGAACTCTGACCGTCTAAAACGGTAACATGGGTTTGATCATACAAAGCTTTTAAAAATAATGTTTTTCCCGTTGTATTGGTAAGATTATCATTCAATTTTCGAAGCATTTTCTTTAAATGAATATCTGAAAATCCCATTCTGTTTTTGATTGCCGGACAAACATAAATATAAAAATTAGTTAATGATGAAGCCGGGTTTCCAGGTAAAGCAAAAACTAAAGTATCATTTTTAGATCCAAAAAACATTGGTTTTCCGGGTTTCTGGTTGATTTTATAAAAAAGTTCCTGTACATCGTTCTCTAATAAAGCTTCTTTTACAAAATCGTAATCGCCAACAGAGATTCCTCCAGAAATTAAAACGATATCATATTTCTTTAAAATTTCTTTTAATGCCTTTTTAGTGGCTTTGAGATTGTCTTTTACTTTATAAACTTTGGTTTTATTCACGCCAATTGTCTGAAGCGCAGCCTGCAACATTACCGAATTACTTTCGTAAATTTTTCCTTTTGATAATTTCTTACCAGGTTTTACTAATTCGTTTCCCGTTACTAAAATCGCCACTTTGGGCTTTTTATATACCTCAACTTCAGTAATTCCTAAACAGGCTAAAAAACCAATAGCCGCAGGTGTAATTAAAGTATTCGCCTTAAAAACAACTTCTTCTTCGCCAATTTGCTCTCCTTTATTGCGAACATTTGTATAACGTTCGGGCATTCTGGTAATTAAAATGGAACTTTCAGTAGCCATTACGTGCTCCTGCATAATTACAGTATCAGCATTATCAGGTACATGGGCGCCTGTAAAAATCCTCACCGCTTCATTTTCTTTCAGTTTTATTTTTGAATGATCTCCGGCTTGTGAAATACCTACCACATCATATTGATGTTTTTCGCTATGAATAAATGCATAACCATCCATTGCCGATTGACGAAATGGCGGCATTGCAATTGGAGAATAAACTGTTTCTGCCAAAATATATCCTAGTGATTTACTCACCTGAATTTTCTGAACTGGCATATTAGTGCTATTCTCTGCAATAATTGATAAGGCTTCTTCGACTTGAATCATGGTGGCTATTTGGTATATAAACAAAAAATACTTATTGCAAATATAAGTATTTTTACTTAGTTTAAATCATTAGTAATCTAAAACTTTAAAATAATATAAATTTAAGCTTAATTCTTGATATACTTCCAGAAAAAACAACAAATAGCTTGTTGTTGTGTTTAATAAATTTTATTTCGCTATTTTTCTCCTGAAATTTCCCAATAGCAAATATACATCCATGCAAATCCGATAAAAAAAGACTGCAAAAGCTGTAAAAGCAGGTAATAAAATTTCTTTACTATTATCTTTCTACCTAGTTAATTACTATTTTTTTCTTACAAAATTACATCTTCAGAAAACAATATTTAATCCGAAAATTACGTATCTGGTTCTAAATTAGTCAATAGTAGACTTTTTTGAAGCGTTTTTTAATTGGGTCGGCCTTTCAAAAACTAGAAAATCAAGTATAAAATACTACATTTTTAATCTGATAGTGGATACTTTTTTAACATTTGTTTTAGATCATCAAAAAACTCAATGCCTTTATTTTCAATACATTAAACCACTAACATCACTTATAAAATTGCATATTTTGCTACCGAAGTGAAAAAAAATGAACAAATTTTTGGATTTTATTATATTAAAATTAACTTTGTCTATAGGACTAGTAGAGTATAAAAATATTTGAAACCATAAAGAATTATATTTTGAAAACAACTGAAAGCATAGCGTATTACATTCTTCCTAAAAAATATACTTATAACGCAGTCTGTTATATGTGCTTCTGTTGCTAATTCTTAGCTTTTTTTTTGTTCACGTTCGAGATCTCTTTTTCATCGAATCGATTTAAAAGACGAAATTTAAAATACACCACTAGATTACTTACCAAAATTACACAAATCTGTTTGATACCTTAATTTGTATCAAAAGGATTATTGAAATTGTACCTATAAAGTAAAAGAAAATAACTAATAACTAAAAAAACAAAGATGAAAAAAATGCAAAGTTGTTGTTGTAAATAAAAAAAGCCATTTCTGCGGCAACAGAAATGGCAAGGCTTAAAGAACATTTATCACTAAATCAAGAATACCATTAGAGAGTTGAAAAATCAACTTTCAAGGCCTCTTGTTAATTACTTAAAACCAGTACAAAGAAATGAAAAATTTTTTAAAAATAAACTCATTACTATTTCTCCTGCTTGTCACGGCAGGAATTAATGCCCAAAATACAACACCGCTTATACAGTCTAAGCTCGATGGAACTGTAGTAGATGACCTTACCAATCAGCCTATTATTGGGGCTTCTGTTATTATAAAAGGAACAACACACGGTGTTCAGACCGATGCTGAAGGAAAATTTTATTTTCAAACCGGTCAAAAATTCCCTTATACTTTAATTGTAAGCTATATTGGATATAAAAAAGCTGAAATAATCGTAGATAAAAATCCAATTACAATTAATCTTAAAGAAGAACGCCAGGAATTAGAGGAATTGGTTGTTGTTGGATACGGCTCTCAAAAGAGAAAAGACATTACAGGTTCTGTAGCCTCTGTTGCTAAAGCAAATTTATCTCAAGTAACCTCATCTGCTGATAACCTCTTAAGAGGGGCAATTCCGGGAGTGGTAGTTACACAAAGTTCGGGTCGTCCGGGAGCTTCATCAAGCGTGCGTATTAGAGGAGGAAACTCGATCACGGCAGGTAATGAACCTCTTTATGTTGTAGACGGAATATTGATTTATAATGATAACAATAATAGTACAGCAGGAGTTACCAATGCCGGTGCAACAGTCAATGTTCTCTCGACTATAAACCCCGCGGATATTGAATCTATTGAGGTATTAAAAGATGCTTCGGCAACTGCCATTTACGGATCACGTGGTGCCAATGGTGTTGTTATCATTACCACCAAAAAAGGAACAAAAGGACAGGATAACATTTCGTACCAGGGTTATTTTGGATTCCAGAATGTTTCGAAAAAATTACACTTAATGAATGCCAACCAATGGGCAAGCTTGCGCAATGATGTTCAGGCTAGTATTGGTCAGGCTCCGTCTTTTTCTGCGGCTCAGATAGAAGCTTTTAAAACATCAGGAAGTTATGACTGGCAGGATGCTCTTTTTAGAACTGCGGCTCCTGTACAAAATCATCAATTATCATTTTCAGGTGGAGATGAACGCTCACGATATGCTATTTCAGCAGGATATTTTCAACAGGACGGAGTTGTAATTGCATCAGATTTTAAAAGGATTTCGCTGCGTGTTAATTACGAAAGAAATTACTCTGAGAAGTTTAAATTTGGAGTAAATGCCAACTACAGTAATTCGATTTCTAATGGTGTGGGTACTAATGGCGGTGCTACTGCCGGAAGATCTCCAAACCCACTAGTTGTGGCTCTGTATCAACCTCCGGTAGTACCTATTAAAAATGCTGACGGGAGTTATAATTTAACCAATAATCCTTATGCAACTGCTGTTAACGGTATTATAGCCAATCCTATTAATGATTTGGTAAGTACAACCAACGAAACTAAAATAAACAGAATATTAACCAGCTTATTTGGTGAATATAAAATTACTAAAAAACTGGTAGCAAAAGTAGCGGTGAGCGGTGACGTTATCGATACAAAACAAAATTATTATGCTCCATCTACCACTACTGCCGGAGCAGGAACAAAAGGATTAGCCTCTGTTGGAGATCGTTTGGTAAGTTCTGTATTGAATGAAAACACGTTGAATTACAATACTACTTTTGGCCAAAACCATAAATTCTCCGCTTTAGGAGGATATACGCTTCAATACACACAGGGTGAAGTGGTAAATGCCGGAGCCAATACGTTTGTAAACGATGCAAATACTTATAACGCCCTGCAAGATGGTGTTCCGGTAAAACCGTATAGCGACGCATTTGAAAGTGTCTTGAAATCATGGTTAACCAGAATAAACTATTCATACAAAGGAAAATACAACTTTACTTTATCTGCTCGTGCAGATGGTTCATCACGATTTGGATCAGAATCTCTTTGGGGTTATTTTCCTTCAGCAGGGTTTTCATGGAATATTACCGACGAAGATTTTGCTAAAAATATTAAAGGTGTTACTGAAGCCAAACTTAGAATTACAGCGGGAACAACAGGAAACCAGGAAATTGGAAATTACCTTTCTTTAGCTCAAATGGGCTCTGTAAATTATGCTTTTGGAGGAACATTACAAACAGGTTTAGCCCCTACCCGACTGGCAAATCCGGATTTGAAATGGGAAAAAACAAATCAATATAATGTTGGTTTAGATTTATCACTATTAGACCGAAAAATTAATTTTGTTTTTGATGTGTATTACAAGAAAACAAACGACTTACTAATCAATGTACCTATTCCGCTTACTTCAGGTTATGCTACGGTTCTTCAGAATATTGGTGGAGTTGAAAATAAAGGTATTGAAATTGGTTTAACAACAGAAAATGTAAAAACAGAAAATTTCTCATGGAACTCCAATGTAGTGTTCTCTGCCAACAGAAACAAAGTAGTTTCGATAGGAAATGGAGTTGACCAGTTCTTTCCTGTGGTACCAAACGGATCTTTATTGCAACAGCAACCTGTAACGGTAAAAGTAGGATTGCCTCTTGGAACTTTCTGGGGGTATAGAACCAACGGAATTTTCCAGACTCAGGAAGAAGTAAATACCCAGCCAAAAATTAACAGTTTAGCCAATACAAAAGTGGGAGACAGAAGATATGTCGACACTAACGGTGATGGTGTAATTAGTGCACTTGACAAAGGTAATCTGGGAAGTTCTCAGCCAAAATTTGTTGGAAGTTTCAGCAACACCGTGTCTTATCGTGATTTTGATCTTAATTTCTCTTTTCAGGGATCGTATGGCGGAAAGATATTTAATGCTTTAAATCAGCAATTAGAAATTTCTACTCTTGGAACAAATGCTAATGTTACGCTGGAAGATCGCTGGACACCAACTAACCCAAGCAATGAAATACCTAGAGCGACAAGTTCTCCTCTTGGAATCGTTTCTGAACGTTATGTAGAAGATGCTTCTTTTTTAAGATTAAAATTAATCACTTTAGGATACACTTTGCCTAAGAGCGCTTCTCAAAAATTAGGAGCCAAGAGCATTAAATTCTATGTATCTGCTGAAAATTTAATTACATGGACAAAATATACTGGTTACGATCCAGAGGTAAGTTCATATGAACAAAACAATTTATATCCCGGAATTGATTTTGGTTCTTATCCAAACTCTAAAACATTCATTTCGGGTCTGAACATAACTTTCTAAGTAAAATATATATATACAATGAAAAAGATTATAATAACAATATTATTTAGTGCCGGTTTATTTGCATCGTGCACAGATTTAGAGGTAACACCTACCTCTTTTGTTACCGAAGATAAATATTTTAAAACACAGGATGATGCTGTTGCAAGTGTAACTGCTGTCTATGCTTCTTTAAGTCTTGATCCGGGAGAACAAAGTTTATTTGGCAGAAACCTTTATTTCTTAACAGATATGGCTTCTGACTATGCTGCAGCAGGTGTTTCGGCAACAAATCCTCAGGTAAGAGCTTTGAGCAGTTTAACCCATGATGCAACTTCTGATCGTGTTCAGGTTGCTTGGCGTCAAATTTATAACGGAATCAACAGAGCCAATGTTTCTATCGATAATATCCCTAAAGTAACAGGAAACGAAACGGTTAAAACACGATTAATTAATGAAGCAAAATTCATTAGAGGCTTGCTTTATTTTCAGGCAGTTCGTCTTTGGGGTGGAGTTCCAATTGTTTTGCATGAGCCAACATCTATACAATTAGAAAGCTTAAAATCAAGAAGAGAAACCGTAGATGCTGTTTACACTCAAATTATTTCAGATTTAAATGCTGCCGAAGCTTTACCAGCCACTTATCCTACAAGTGATGCAGGGCGTGCAACATCAGGAGCTGCAAAAGCAATTTTAGCCAAAGTATACCTGACTAGAAAAGATTATCCAAATGCCATTTTAAAAGCCAGAGAAGTAATTAATGGGGGTTATGGATATGCCCTTTTTGAAAGTTTTCAGGATATTTTTACTAAAACAAAAAAGAACGGAAAAGAACATATTTTCTCTGTTCAGTTTGAGCCTAATCAGGCAGGAAACGCATCAAGCGGAAGTACTTTTCAATCTACATCATTTATAGGATTTACTGCTACTGAACCGGCAGATATCATATCAGATGTCGCTTTGTTTTATGATATTTATGCAGCTGGTGATACCCGAAGAGATGTAAGTTATGCAAAGACATTACCAATTCCGGGAACTGCAAACACTTATACTTTTCCAAAACCCATCTTTAAAAAATACATCGATTTTACCAATTTGGCTACTCCGGGTAACGTAGCCATTAACTTCCCGATTATTCGTTATGCAGATATCTTATTGTCTTTAGCGGAAGCGATAAATGAGCAGGGAACACCAACGCCAGAAGCTTACGAACTGATCAATCAGGTAAGAAGAAGAGCTTTTGGAAAACCAATTACAACACCCGATGCATCTGTAGATTTATCAGGATTAACACAAACTACTTTTAGAGCTGCTATTCAGGAAGAACGCAAAAAAGAATTTGTACAGGAAGGACAACGCTGGTTTGACCTGGTTCGTTGGGGAACTTTGGTTACCGAAGTGAAAAAAGTAACGGCAAAAAACTCTGTTTCAGAAAGAAATAATCTATATCCGATTCCGCAAAGCGAAAGAAGTATCGATCCGGTTGGTTTGCCACAAAATCCTGGATATTAATAAAAGCCTTACATACCAGTAAATAAAATGATTAAAAAAATGTTCATCCTCGCCCTATTGGTTGTTGCACAATCCCCACTATTTGCACAAGAAAAGCAACCTAACATCATCGTCATTTTGGCAGATGATTTAGGCTTCTCAGATATTGGTGCTTTTGGCTCAGAAATTAAAACTCCAAACCTGAATAAACTCGCTAAAAACGGGCTTATTATAAAGCAGTTTTACAATGCAGGACGTTGTTGCCCTTCCCGGGCTTCGTTGCTCACAGGTTTATATCCGCATCAGGCAGGCGTTGGGGACATGGTTCAGGACAAAGGATTTCCGGCTTATCAGGGATATTTAAACGAGCATTGTATCACAATTGGGCAAGCACTCAAACAGGCAGGATACAGTACTATAGTTTCAGGAAAATGGCACGTTGGTCTAGTACCATCAGCCTTGGCGGTGAATAGAGGGTTTGATGATTCTTTTACTTTACAAAACAATGGAAGCAGTTATTTTAACTCGCAACCTTTATATAACGACGGAAGAAAAGTCACATTTATGAAAGGAGATAAAGAAATTATTCGCACGGATACCTCTACTTATCTGACTCAGGAAATTACCAATTTCGCTATTAGTTCTTTAGAAAAACAGCGCAATCAGCAACAGCCTTTTTTTCTTTATTTGGCGTATAATGCCCCGCATTGGCCTATTCAGGCTTTACCGGAAGATATTGCAAAATACAAAGGCAAATACCTCAAAGGCTGGGATAAATTGAGAGCACGCCGTTTTAAGAAATTAAAAGAAACAGGAATCATTGATAAAAACTGGGACTTATCGAATCGTTTTGAAAAAGTGCCGGATTGGGAAAAACTAAGTGCCGAAGAAAAAGACAAATGGGATACCCGAATGGCAATTTACGCGGCCATGATCGACCGAATGGATGCCGGAATTGGAGAAATCCTGCAGAAAGTAAAATCGTTGGGAGAAGAAGATAATACGCTGATTCTTTTTCTTTCAGATAATGGAGGAAGTGCCGATGAGGTAAAAAACTGGAATTATGTTACACAAAAAAACGGAACTCCAGGTTCAGTTACATCAATTGACAGTTACGAAAGCCCGTGGGGAAATGTGAGCAACACGCCTTTCCAATTATTCAAAAAGAATACCCACGAAGGCGGTATTGCTTCTCCTTTTATTGCTTATTATCCAAAGCATATTAAGGCAGGTACCATAAGCAACAGAGTAAGTCATGTGATGGATATTTTTCCAACTCTTTTACAGTATGCCAGTTTTGAATATCCGGCTACTTTTCAGGGAAAAAGTCTCACACCCTTAGAAGGTATTGGCCTAAAAAAAGAATTTGAAGGACAACCATCTGATACGCATGAAGCCTTGTTTTGGGAACATGAAGGCAGCAAAGCAATAAGAAAAGGGGATTGGAAAGCAGTAGCCGAAAACAATCAGCCCTGGGAATTGTACAATCTTGCTGCAGACCGGACAGAGACAAAAAATGTAGCAAAATCAGAACCAAAAATACTTCAAAACCTGATTGAATTACATCAACAATGGTCTGTAAAAGTAGGTGTGGAAGATTGGAATAAAATAAAATAGTTAAACAGTGATTACGCATTAAATAATTAAAAATTTAATCTAATGAAAAAATTAAAATTTAATAGTACAATCAAAGGTTCACAAAAAGGGCTTTTGATTACTGCATTGCTTCTTGCACAATTAGGTTTTGCTCAGGAAAAACAAAATGCAGATTTCAAAGGTGTTATTGGTAAAACACTAGCCGATTCTAAAGAATATTGGCCAGATCCCGTAAAAGCTCCTGCAGGCTCGCCAAATGTTGTTTGGATCTTACTGGATGATGTAGGTTTTGGAGCTTCAAGTGCATTTGGAGGTTTAATACAAACCCCAACTTTTGATAATTTGGCCAATAATGGTTTACGATATACCAACTTTCATACAACAGCCATTTGTGCTCCTACCCGTGCAGCACTATTAACCGGAAGAAATTCAGGAAGAGTTCACGTTAGCGGTTTCTCTCATACCATTTTATCAGCAGGATTTCCGGGTTGGGATGGTAGAATTCCATCAGATAAAGGAACAATTGCCGAGATTTTACGCGAGAACGGATACAACACTTTTGCCGTTGGAAAATATGGTGTAACGCCAGATGAAGATGCAACAGATGCCGGACCATTTGACAGATGGCCAACCGGAAAAGGATTCGATCATTTTTACGGATTCCTGGGTTCTCAAACAGATCAATATAATCCTGATTTAGTAGAAGATCAGGTTCATATAAAACCAGACGGAAGACATTTAAACGAATTGATTACAGATAAAGCAATAAGCTTCATTCAGAAACAACAAAAAGCGGCACCGGGAAAACCATTCTTTTTATACTATGCACCGGGAGCAGCACATGCACCTCATCAGGTTGCTACAAAATGGAGTGATCCTTATAAAGGAAAATTTGACAAAGGATGGGATGCATATCGTGAAGAAGTAATTGCCAAACAAAAGAAATTGGGCGTGATTCCTGCAAACGCTGTATTACCGGAACGTAACCCTTTAATTACAGACTGGAAAAAATTAACTCCGGACCAAAAGAAAGTATACGCCCGTTTTATGGAAGTGTATGCCGGATTCCTTACTTATACGGATTATGAAATTGGAAGAGTGGTCAATTATCTAAAAGAAAGCAATCAGTTAGACAATACCGTAATTTTTGTTGCAATTGGTGATAACGGAGCGAGTAAAGAAGGAACCACAGAAGGAACAATCAATCAAAGTTTATTCTCTCAAGGTGGTTCTGATGATGAAAACCTAAAGAAAAACTTAGCCAACATCGACGAAATTGGTACAGCAAAAGGTCTTAATACCAATTATCCTCTGGGATGGGCTCAGGCAACAAATGTTCCTTTTAAAAACTGGAAACAAGATGCACAATCAGAAGGCGGAACCCACAATCCGTTAATTGTTTTTTATCCAAAAGGAATTAAAGAAAAAGGCGGAATCAGAAATCAATACAGCCATATAACCGATTTATTGCCTACTACACTGGATATTGCAGGAATTAAAGCTCCTGAATATATCAAATCAGTAAAACAGGATATTATTCAGGGCTCTTCTTTGTATGCTTCTTTAAATGATGCTAAAGCAGAATCATTGCACAAAGTTCAGTACTACTACATTTTTGGCAACAGAGCAATCTATAAAGATGGCTGGAAAGCCGGAGCAGCACATTTACCGGATTCTTTTGCTGTGAAAAAAGCCTTAGGAAAAAATGAAAAACCTGCCGAAAGCAATTTTGATAACGATGTTTGGGAATTGTACAACTTAAACGAAGACTTCAACGAGCGCAATAATGTGGCTAAAAAATACCCTGAAAAATTAGCCGAGCTTAAGCAATTGTTTGATGAACAGGCCAAAGAGAATAATGTTTATCCGCTTATCGACTGGCAAGATGTTTATAACAGACGAATTCATAATAACGGAGCTGATAAAGGTAAAACGCTTCAGGATTTAGTAAAACAAGTTACTAAATCGGGAGATGCCGGAAGTTCTAAATAACATATGATTTTAAATCCTGCAAGCTTTAAATCCTTGCAGAATAATAACTTATAATAAATAAATTATGGCAGCAACAAAACCAATTTTAAAAAAAGGCCTATTCGCCTTGATTCTTGTAGCAATTGCAGTAAGCTTTTACTACCTGACGATTTGGGTAACTCCTTATTATGTGCAAAAAAAGTTTGCAGAAAAAAGTCTTGGCGTTATCAATACTCCTCAATTTGGAGATCAGCCCAATGATGAAAACAGCCGGGTAATTCCGCTACCAAATCCTGACTTTTTGTATTCGACAATCAATTATGATTTGAAAGATGATGTATTGAAAATTTCAGGGATTGTTCCGGATTCTACTTACTGGTCTATTTCGGCTTATCAGGAAAACACCACTAATTTCTTTGTAGAGAACGAAGAAAAGGTAAAAGCCAAATTCGAATATTATCTGGCGCCTGAAGGAAGTACATCAGAAGTATTGAAGAATATTTCGAAAGAGAAAATCATTTATAGTCCAACGACAAAAGGATTGATTCTGTTTCGTTATTTAGTTTCTAAAGCGTATCCGGTAAAAACATTGACGGAATTGCAGCATGGTGTTACGGTAGAGAAGTTAGGGAGATAAGCTTTGTCATGGTACGCAGATGACATGGATTTGCTATGTAAAGACGCGGATTTAAACGGATTTTTTTATTTTAATTCCAAAAAACGTCATTATTAGCAACGAGGGATCTCAATGAGTAACCTGACAAAGATTGGCTTAGCCCCGATAGAAGTGGAAATCCTTTTGTGGCGGGGTCCGCCACAAAAGATTGGAACGAATAGCGGGATTAGCTCCTAACAAAACAAAACATTCAACTTAAAATCAAATAAAAATGGCTTTAAATCAAAAAATTAAAAAGATAGGACTTGCAGTAGCACTGATCATTCTGGCTATCGTATTCGGTAGCGCCGTTGGTGTTTATAATATTAAATCCGGCAAAAGCGATTCGCAACGCATCATTGGCAACTGGCAGACTGTCGATAAAGACAAAGACCTCAACTCGGCCGATTTGCTAACCATTGCACAAGTGGCAGTTTACGGACCTTATGCCTTAACGAAAAAAGAAGTTATCTATTTAAGCAGCAATACAGATAGCGAAGGAAATGCGATAGATCCTAAAGCTGATTATGTAATTAGCGGGAAAAAACTGGATGCTAAATATTGGAGTATCACGGCGTATGACCAAAATGGTTTTTTAATTAAAAACCCAATCAACAAATACAGCTATAATCTTGAAGATATAAAGTATGAAGCGGATAGTACTTCATATAAAATCAATCTTTCGGGAACTGAGAAAAAAGAAAACTGGCTGCCAATCAACAATGTTCAAAAAACAACTCTGATCATTCGTTTGTACTTGCCTTCGGAAAAACTAAGAGATAATTTAACGATGGAGACGCTTCCAAATATTCAAAAAGTAAAATAATAATCAATAGATATTATAACAAATATTGAAAAAATCAATAAATAAAACTCTATTAAATCCATAGAATTAAAGTGTTGTTTTATTTATTTTTACATTTATCAAAAACACACTGATTTTCAATAGAGTTATAAACATAAAAATTAGAAATCATGAAATCGCCACTAAAAAAAGTTTGTGCAAACAAACACCAATAAAAAAAGGCGATTACATAATTGACAACTAAAAAATAAATTTCACAAATATGAAAAGAGTTGACTTTGAAATTATAGGAAAAAAAATCATCGTGGGAGCGATTGTTTTTTTAGTTCCGCTAGTGATTTTGGCGGGAGGTTTAGCATTAATTAGTAATTTTTTAAAATAAGATATCATGGCAATAATAGATCACAATTCAAGAGGAAGACTAATAAGAGATTTAAGTATCAGTTTCGTAATATATTCACTACCGGTAGTGGCAATATTTCTTTATTTTAAACTGACAAATGGTGCTATAATACAATCGCACCTTACCTTACCCTCCTTTTTAGAATTTACAAAACCTGCTTTCGAAAACATTCGTACCTGGGGATTAACTGTTTTCATGTTGGTTTTGGGAGTTATAGAATTTACAGCCGGTTTATACGATGACGAATGGACGGGTGAGGAACGCAAAATAGATATCGTTTGTTTCTTAGCACCAAAATTACTTTTACCACCGGTAATTGCCTTTTTCAGCTTAACAGCATTGCCTTATTTGATTCCGAATTTAGCCAACTCCCTTTCATGGGTTCCGTTTTGGGGAGGCTTTTTCCTAATCGCAATCGCCGATGATTTAACGCAATACTGGTACCACCGTTTGCATCATCAGGTTCCGTTTTTATGGAGATTTCATAGAACGCATCATTCAGCTCCGTATATGGGAATGACAATGGCATCGAGACAAAACTTTATTTATACTGTTTTCTTTTCTCAAATTTATCTAACGGCTACCTTGACGTATTTAGGTTTAGGATTACCGGCATTGTTTGTTTTGGTGATCAAAAGTTTCATCACTCTAGGAGCACATTCAAGTATCAAATGGGATAAACCTTTTTACAAATACAGAATATTACATCCAGTTGCATGGGTTCTGGAACGCTTGATTTCGACTCCTGCAACGCATCACGCACATCATGCAGATACTAGCGGAGATGGTGTTGGATATTTTAAAGGCAACTTCGGGAACATGTTTTTCCTTTGGGATGTAATTTTTGGAACAGCTTTAATTACGCGCAAATATCCAAAATCTTACGGAATGAAATCATACAAACAAGAAGAGTGGTACGCGCAATTTTTGTGGCCAATATTCAAATCTAAAAAAGAAGGAAGTGCTTTGGCAGAAGGAGTTTTAGCAGTTCCTCTAAGAGCTAAAGCAGAAACAGTTATTGCTTCGAGTCCAATTTATCAGGAAGAACCGGTACAAGTATAAAAATATGAAAAAAAATAAAATAACGACACTGTTAATCGGTTTCACCATTGTTGCAAACGCACAAACGCCAAAACAGGCGTCAACTTTTACCCAAAAATCAAATGAGGCAGTATATTCGAAGTTAAACTTTGATGATACTGCCGATTTTACCGACGCCAAGAGAGGTTTTATCGCCACTCTTGCCGACGGGAAGATTCTTTCTAAAACAGGAAATGTTGCTGTAAACTTAAATGATTTTGCTTTTATAAAAGGAAAATCTCCGGCAACGGTCAATCCCGCTTTATGGCGTCAGGCACAACTCAACAACATCAACGGATTGTTTAAAATTACCGATGGCGTTTATCAGGTGCGTTCTTTTGATGTGGCTAATATTTCGTTTATCGAAACCAAAAATGGTTATGTCGTAATTGATGCCCTAACGATTGGTGAAGCTTCATCAGCCGCTTATGAACTAGTCAAAAAACACGTCGCCAACAAACCTATTCTGGCTGTAATTGTTACTCATAGTCATGGTGATCATTATGGTGGTTTGGAAGGTTTGGTTGCTGCAGAAGATATCAAATCCGGAAAAGTAAAATTTATAACGCCAAAAGGTTTCTATGAAGAAGCGGTAAGCGAAAATGTACTTTTAGGAAATGTAATGCGCCGAAGAGCCGGATATCAATTTGGTTTAAGCTTAGAAAGAAGCGCTACAGCTCAGGTTGATGTAGGATTAGGAAAACCATTTTTAAGCGGAGGTTCTTCCTCACTTTTACAGCCTAATTTTGAAGTCGAAAAAACAGGTCAAAAAATTACGATTGATGGTTTGGATTTAGTTTTTCAGCTTACGCCGAATTCTGAAGCGCCAGCCGAATTAACGGTCTTTGCTCCTGCCCAGAAAATTTTTTTTTCTGCCGAAATTGCCAGTCATACTTATCATAATGTCCTTACACCTCGTGGAGCCAAAACCAGAGATGCCAAAGCCTGGGCAGGATATTTGGATGAAGCGATTGATTTGTTTGGAGACAAAACCGAATTTATCGTTCCGTCGCATACCTGGCCGGTTTACGGACATGACAAAGGAATTACTTTTCTGGAAAAGCAACGAGATTTATACAAATACGTACACGATCAAACCGTTCATTTAGCCAATAAAGGCCTAAATAAAGATGAGATTGCCGAAGAAATAAAACTTCCTGCCGAATTAGGCAAAGAATGGTACAACCGTGATTTTTACGGAACGGTAAAACACAATGCCAAAGCTACGTATCAATTCTACTTAGGCTGGTGGGACGGAAATCCTGCTAATTATGATAAATTACCACAAGTAGAATCGGCTAAAAAATATGTGGAATGGTTTGGCGGTGAACAAGTCGCTTTGAAAAAAGCAACCGAAAGTTACCAAAAAGGCGAATACCGTTGGGTTGTCGAAGTTTTAAAACATGTAACCTTTGCCAATCCGGAGAATGTTGCTGCTAAAAATTTACAAGCCGATGCTTTCGAACAAATCGCCTATCAAAGTGAATCCGGAATTTGGAGAGATTTATATTTATCAGGAGCCAAAGAACTTCGCGAAGGCGTCATTGTTCCTAAAAACCCCGTAAATCGTGCCGCAGGATTTTTGTCTACACTAACTCCTGAAGCTATTTTCGATTATTTATCAGTTACTGTCGACGGAACAAAAGCAGCCGGAAAAGACGTGAAATTGCGTTTCATTTTCCCTGAACTTAACAAAAATATTCTGGTTTATCTTAAAAACGGCGTTTTACACCAAAGTCAAAACCGACCAAATGATAAAACCGAATTTACCTTAACCATTCCAAAAGCCAAGTTTGTAGCCTTATTATCCAATCCCGAAACGGCAAGAGAAATTCTAACTTCAGAAGGTGTTAGTTTTGAAGGTGATCCGTTTAAGTTCAGAGAATTGGCGAGCACTTTCGAAACGGCAAATCCGTATTGGAATATTGTTACACCTTAAAACTAAGAAATCATGAAAAAT
Source organism: Flavobacterium sp. SLB02 (assembly GCF_009664855.1). Lineage (GTDB taxonomy): Bacteria > Bacteroidota > Bacteroidia > Flavobacteriales > Flavobacteriaceae > Flavobacterium. The sequence goes on along the minus strand of NZ_CP045928.1, from coordinate 568,417 downwards.
AAAATATTCAAAAATAGTATTGCGACCGCAATTTTGCTTTTTACAATTGTAGGTTTTTCTCAGGAAAAAAGCTCTAATATGGTTTCGTTAGATGTGTTTTACTCTAAAATTCAAAGCCAAAAAAATCCGCAAATCATTGATGCCAGAGGTGTTGAAGAATTTGCGCTGAACCATATCAATGGCGCAGTAAATTTTAATCTTGAATCTAAAGATTATGCTGCGCAAGTAGCAAAATTAGACAAATCAAAACCTGTATTTACTTATTCGATTGGTGCAGGAAGAAGCGTTTGGCTGGCCGATGATTTATTAAAAAAAGGTTTTAAAGAAGCGTATAGTTTAGAAGGTGGAATCGCCAACTGGATCGGAAACGGAAAACCTTTTTATGCCAACTCAAAAAGCAAATTAACTCTGGCCGAATACAAAAAAATCATCGCTGAAAACAAAGATGTTCTGGTAGATATTGGATCTATTTATTGTGGCGCTTGCAAAAAAGTAAAACCTGTTTTAGAAACCATCAAAGCACAATACGGCTCTAATTTGAAAATTGTAGAAATTGATCTGGAAGACAGCCCACAAGTAATCGCTGATCTAAAAACCGTAAAAGTTTTCCCGACTTTGATTTTATATAAAGACGGAAAAATTGTATTCAAAAAAGAAGGTTTAGGCGACTTGAAGAATGATGTTGATGTGGCTTTGGCTTCAAAATAAAAATTAAACTAAATTGAATTTTAGGTTTCCTGCAAAGTTTCCAAAACCTTGTAGGTATATTTTTTTTACCACTAAAATTCGAAAATATTCTAAATACTTTCAGACCTACAAGGTTTTAAAAACCTTGCAGGACGCAAATAGAGAGCAATCAGATTTGTTCAGGTATCATATTATTTTCTCCTTTTTTTAAAACATCTAAACTATGGCATTATCGAAAATAAGAAAGATTCTTTTTCCAGTTGTAATTGTATTGGCAATTATAGCTGTATTTTTATTCTGGCCCATCAATACCGATGGAACTTTAATAAAACCAGACCCAAAATTACTGGAAGGAAAAGCAAAATTTCTAGCTGAAAAAGTTCCCACAGACAGCACTGTAAAAAAATCAAATATCATTATTATCCTCGCTGATGATTTAGGAAAATATGATATTTCGTTATACGGAGGAAAATCGACATCAACACCGAAAATAGATTCTCTGGCCGCGTCAGGAGTTACGTTTCAGGATGGATATGTTTCGGCTTCGATTTGTTCACCATCTCGTGCCGGGATTTTAACGGGTCGCTATCAGGAACGTTTTGGGCATGAATATCAGCCCGGAGATCGTTATCCAAAAAACAATCTGGAATATTATGGTTTCAAATATTTAATCAATACCAATAACTGGAGACTGAATGATAAAATCAATTATCCAAACGAAGCTTCGATTGCTACACAAGGTTTGCCACAATCTGAAATTACCTTCGCTGATTTGGCCAAAAGAGAAGGTTACAGCACTGGAATTATCGGAAAATGGCATTTGGGACACAACAAAGGATTTTTTCCTTTAGACCGTGGTTTCGATTATCATTATGGTTTTTATCAGGCGTTTTCGCTTTACACGCCAGAAGATGATAATCCGGATATTATCAACCACCATCATAAAGATTTTACCGATAAAATGATTTGGGCAAATGGCCGTGTTGGTATAGGAGAAATTCGTCGTGATACTACGATCATTCATAATAAGGCGTATTTAACCGAAACATTTGCTGACGAAGCAGAAGCTTTTATTGATCGAAATAAAAACAAGCCTTTCTTATTATATGTTCCTTTTAATGCACCACATACGCCATTTCAGGTTCGTAAAAAATACTACGATCGTTTCCCGAATGTAAAAGACGAAAACAAACGTGTTTATTTTGCGATGATCAGCGCCTTAGATGATGCGGTGGGAAGAATCAGGGCTAAAGTAAAAAAAGAAGGTCTGGAAGATAATACTTTGATCATTTTTGCCAGCGACAACGGTGGTGCCGATTATACTTTTGCGACGACAAATGCCCCATTAAAAGCCGGAAAGTTTTCTCATTTCGAAGGCGGAGTAAATGTTCCGTTTGCACTTTCGTGGAAAGGAAAAATCAAACCGCATACGATCTATAAAACTCCGGTAAGTACGTTGGATATTTTTACTACAATTGCTGCAGCTATTCATTCTGATTTACCAAAAGACCGCGTTTATGACGGAGTTGATCTTGTGAGTACCGTGAATGAAAACAAAGAAGCACACAAAACTTTGTATTGGCGTTCCGGCGATGCAAAAGCCATAAGAAGCGGTGACTGGAAATTAATCATCAGCGGAAAAACGCACGAAGAATGGCTTTATAATTTAGCTTCAGATAAATCTGAAACAACAGATCTTGCTCAAAAAAATCCGGCAAAAGTAAAAGAATTACACCTTGCTTTACAAAACTGGGAAAAAGGTCTTGTTAAACCTTTATGGCCAAATCTAACGCATTATGAATTTGATTTTGGCACACAAAAATATTTTGTCGATTTGTAATCCTTCTCATATCCTAACAGGTTTTTAAAACCTATTAGGTATTTAGGTTCAAAGTATAATAATAGCCAAATAAAAAATTCGGCTAAAGCCAATGTCAATTACAAAATAATAACCTCCAGCTAAAGCATAAGGTTATTCAAAAAAATTAAAAACTCAGCCAATAAATACATAACAGGTTTTGAAAACCTGTTAGGATAATAAAATAATACAATGTCAGCCCCAACCAAAACATTCAACATTCACGAAGACTGGACCGTCGTAATTCTCGGATTTATAATCATCGGGATTTCTCTTTTTGTTTTTCTTCCCGAAGTTCCCGTTTTCAAATGGTCCACCGGAATCGATTTATTCCAGGATGTATTCGATCTTGAAAATTTAAAAATCCTGGGATTACAATTTTTATACCTTATTTCTATCGGAACTTTAGGTGCTTTTTTAATTGGTAAATCGGTAAAAAACTTTTCACTAGGTTTTCCGGTTGTTTACATCCTGACTGTTCTCGCCTTAATCATTGCCGGAAATACCGAAGTAAAAGAACTGAATCTCGAAGCTGTAATTTTCAGTTTAGCAATTGGTTTAGCGATTGGGAATTTCTTTAAACTTCCGGATTGGTTTCGATCGTCACTTTCTACAGAAGTATTTGTCAAAATTGGATTGGTTTTATTGGGAACCAGCGTGATTTTTTCAGATATTCTAAAAGCCGGTTCTTTAGGATTAATTCAGGCTTTGGTTGTCGTTTTATCCGTTTGGTATTTTGCTTTTTGGTTGTGCAAAAAGCTAAAAGTCGATGACGAATTGACGATGATGATTTCGAGTGCGGTTTCTATTTGTGGAGTTTCTGCTGCAATTGCGACTTCGGGTGCTATTAAAGGCGATTCAAAAAAATTGTCTTATGTCATTTCGATTGTTTTGGTAACCGCAATCCCGATGATGATTTTCATGCCGATAATTGCTAAATATTTCAATTTTCCCGAAGAAGTTACCGGAGCCTGGTTGGGCGGAAGTATCGATACATCAGGCGCCGTTGTAGCTTCTGGTTCTTTGGTTGGAGAAACCGCTTTGAAGATTAGCACGATTGTAAAATTCTCTCAAAATGTATTGTTAGGAATTGCCGCTTTTGCCATATCGGTTTATTGGACATATACACACAACAATTCGGCGGAAGCCAAAGAATCAAAACCCACTTTAAGTCTTATTTGGGAACGTTTTCCAAAGTTTGTTATTGGGTTTATTGCCGCTTCATTGCTCTTCTCTTTCCTGCTTACTGCTGAAGTTAGAGATGGCGTAAAAGACAGTTTGAAAAATTTACAAAGCATTTGGTTTGCTCTGGCTTTTACGAGTATTGGTCTTGAAACGAATTTTAAAGATTTGTTGAGTAATAATAGCCGAAAACCTTTGTATGCGTTTTTAATCGCACAATTATTCAATGTGATTATTACGCTGATTATTGCTTTTTTACTGTTTGGTAAATAATTTTTTAAACACATAGAAACAAAGCTTTTTGAAAGGTTTAAAAGTCGTTTCACTTTAATAAAAAGCATAGCTATGCAAAATGTAAAACAGCATAGTAATCTCGAGAAATTTGACAAAGTTAAAGGCAATGATGTTCGACAAAAGTAACCACAAGCTTGTCATTCCGAGGAACGAGGGATCTTCGCAAGTAGCTTGACAAAGATTGTCGCCATTTCTTTGCAAAGTTTCTAGTGTGATCCCTCGTTTCTCAGGATGACAAAAATGCAAATAAAACTTTGTCAAAGTTAAACTCAATAAACTCCCACAATTTAAAATAAATTAAAATATCAACAATAATGAAAAAAACAATTATTATGCTAAACCTTCTACTCTCTGTAGTGGCTTTAAATGCACAAAACAAAACAACTTCAGATAAACCCAATATCATTTTAATAATGGTCGATGATATGGGCTATTCTGATTTAGGGAATTATGGATCAGAAATTAAAACACCTAATCTTGATAAATTAGCCAGTGAAGGTTTACGCTTACGCGAATTTTACAATAATTCGATTTGTGCGCCAACCCGCGGCTCTTTGCTTACAGGACAATATCAGCACAAAGCCGGAATGGGATTTTTTGATGTGAATTTAGGATTACCGGCATATCAGGGTTATTTAAACAAAGAATCTTTGACATTGGGGGAAGTTTTCCGTTCGGGCGGTTACAGCACTTTGCTTTCCGGAAAATGGCACGTAGGCTCTGAAGATCAGGCGCAATGGCCGAACCAGAGAGGTTTTGATAAATTTTACGGAATCCTGAAAGGAGCATCCAACTATTTTGACACCAAACCTTTGCCTTTCGGGAAAACGCCTTATCCGGTAAAACTGATTCGTAATAATGAAGAATTACATCCCAAAGATGATTCGTATTATTTTACAGATGAAATCGGGAATAATGCTGTGGCTTTTTTAGACGAGCAAAACAAAGAAAACAAACCGTTCTTTTTGTATTTGGCTTTCACCGCTCCCCATTGGCCATTGCAGGCAAAACCTGTTGACATTGCCAAATACAGAGGAAAATTTGACGAGGGCTGGGATATTTTAAGAGAAAAAAGAATCCAGAAATTAAAGGCTAACGGTATTTTACCCGTCAATCAAACTGTTTCTCCAAGAGATCCTGAAGTGCCGGAATGGAGCAAACTAACCTACGACGAAAAACAATTCTGGAAAGCCAAAATGGAAGTTTACGCTGCCATGGTCGATAATATGGATCAGAATGTGGGGAAAGTTCTGGAGAAATTAAAAGCGTTGAAAAAAGATAAAAACACGCTGATTATTTTCATTTCAGATAATGGAGCGCAAGGCGGTTTCAATACCTATAATCCGTTAGGAAGAGGTTTGGTTCGAAATGATGGACCAGTTGGAACCTCAGGATCATTTGATTATCAGGAACAAAACTGGGCGTATTTGTCGAATACTCCGTTACAGCAATATAAAAATAACATGCACGAAGGCGGATTCAGTTCTCCTTTCATAGCGTGGTTTCCATCAAAAATAAAAGCAGGCCGAATCGATAAAGGAACGGGACATATTATTGACCTTGCCCCTACTTTTTATGAATTGGCCGGAATAGAATATCCAAAACAATATAATGGTGTGACGACAACCCCTTTGGTTGGAAGCAGTTTGTTGCCTGTTTTATTTAATAATGTTTCGCAGGTCGATAGAGGCGCACCATTGTTTTGGGAAAGAGCCGGAAACAGGGCCGTAAGAGATGGCAAATGGAAATTGGTTTCGACTTACCCGTCTTACGAATGGGAACTTTATAACATCGAAACCGATCGCGGCGAAACCACCAATGTGGCACAACAAAATCCGGGAATTGTAAACCAACTTTCGGCTGCTTATTTTGATTGGGCAGATAAAACCGGAGTGGTTGAATACAGTAAATTCAAATTAAAAACGGAAGTTATGCCTGGCGGTGCAGCATTGAAAAAGTAATTGGCAGTAATTATTTTAGCACATGGAAACATAGAATTTTTAACTTTAAAAAGACATATCGCTTATTTAAAACACACATAGATAGGTGTTTAAATATTTGTGAAAATTTGTGAAATTTGTGGCTAAAAAAACCTTCCACAAACAAAAAACCATTCCGCTTAAAGGGGAATGGTTTTCTTTTTTTTACGTTTGAGCGTAATTTATATTAATGCTTCAACAGCTGGCGACATTACTACTTGTGAATCTATGATTGATAAAGTAAGCTGATCTGAATATCCTAAAAAAAATGTATCTAGAACTTCCTGAAATATAGGATGAGCACCTTCTACCTGAGAAAAAAGTGTCATCGATGAACATAATTTACGGGCACCTAAATCTCCTAAAATACCTTCGGCAGATTTTCTCTTAAATGTTAATAATAGCGCTGAAATTTCTATAAGATGTTTTGCTAAAATGGGATGATCTAGGAACTCTTTCGCTTCCTTAAGATCGAAAATGGCATAATATTTTGAAATATTACTTGTCCCTAGTCCTTGTATTTGTGGAAAAATAAACCACATCCAGTGTGTTTCTTTTTTCCCTTTTTTCATTTCGGCAAGAGCGGTTAAATAAAGTTTATTCTGCGCATCTAAAAAACGTGTTATATCATTATTTGAGTAAGCCATTATAATAGAATTGTATTTATAAAAGTTAGTAAGACCGTTTTGGTTCTTTCTTGTGTCTTTCAATTAAGATTAAGTGACCTCTTTTTAAGTCCGTTTTTAATTTCGTTTGAAAGACATTCAAAACTACTTCTCAAGTCGCTTAAAAAGATTATACAATTCATCTGCTTTGTTATATAATTTATATCATGGTGTGAAGAATAGTTTTCAGTCTGAGTGTTCGGTCTCAGTTTTCAGTTTCTTAACTGAGACTATGACTTAACAAAAAAGCTGCTCATCTCTGAACAGCTTTTTTAGTTTGAATTATTTAATCGATATTTTAGTCTCTAAAATCGTTAAGTGATTTCTCGATAATTTCAAGGCATTCCTGAATTTGAGTTTCGGTCATCACCAATGGCGGTGCTAATCTAATTTTATTCCCGTGGGTTGGTTTTGCTAATAATCCATTATCTCTGAATTTTAAGCAAATCTCCCAGGCTAAATCTGAGTCTTCACCACAATTAATTACAATGGCATTCAGTAAACCTTTTCCACGAACTAGTGTGATTAAGTTATTTCTTTCTGCAATCTCGTTTAAACCTTTTCTTAGAATAATTCCTAAACGTTCTGCATTTTCAGCCAGATTTTCTTCTTTAATCACTTCAAGTGCTGCAATAGCAACAGCCGCAGCAACAGGATTACCGCCAAAAGTCGATCCGTGTTGTCCTGGTCTGATCACATTCATGATTTCGTTGTTTGCTAAAACAGCCGAAACCGGATAAACTCCACCAGAAATGGCTTTACCTAAAATTAAAATATCAGGTTGAACATTTTCATGATGTACGGCTAATAATTTTCCAGTACGTGCAATTCCGGTCTGAACTTCATCGGCAATAAACAAAACATTATGTTTCTCACACAATGCTTTTGCTTTCGATAAATATCCTTCAGATGGTACATAAACTCCAGCTTCGCCCTGAATTGGCTCAACCAAAAATCCTGCTATATTTTTTGACGATTCCAAAGCTTTTTCAAGAGCTTCAAGATTGTCATATTCAATTTTTATAAATCCTTCAGTAAATGGTCCGAAATTTTTACGAGCCCCTTCATCATTAGAAAATGAAATGATAGTCGTAGTTCTTCCGTGAAAATTATTCTCACAAACAATAACCTGAGCCTGATTCTCCGCAATACCTTTTACTTCATAAGCCCATTTTCTACAAACTTTAAGGGCAGTTTCAACAGCTTCTGCCCCAGTATTCATGGGTAAAACTTTATCAAAACCAAAATACTTCGTTACAAACTCTTCGTAATCTCCTAATTTATCGTTGTAAAAAGCACGAGAAGTCAAAGTAAGCTTTTGTGCCTGATCTACCATTGCTTTTACAATTTTAGGATGGCAATGTCCTTGATTTACCGCAGAATAAGCCGATAAAAAATCATAATATTTTTTTCCGTCAACATCCCAAACGTATACACCTTCTCCTCTTTCTAACACCACAGGAAGTGGATGGTAATTATGAGCTCCATATTTATTTTCTTTTTCTATCAAAACTTCTGATTTTGATGAAATTGATTTATCAGTTTGTATCATGATTAATTTCTTTTAAAGTGCAAAAGTATTAAATTTTATCCATTAACGGGTGCTAAAATTACAATTTTGACTTTAAAAACCTAATTATAAAGTCAAAAATAATATTTTTAAACCTTAAAAAAATCAAATAGACTTGTCTTTACAAAGAGTTTTCTCTTGTTTATTGAAAAAAATAATTACTTTTATGAATTGGAAAAATATTGCTATTTTCAGAATGTAGTGTAGTCCCTAACAGGACATTTCAATGAGGTACTATTTTTTTTCTACCAACATTTTATTCCTAGCGGAATAATCTCCTAGATATTAAATATTGTTAGAAAACAAACAATTCCGAATAGATTTTTTGTCCAATTAGGGACTACATACAATTCAATAATTAAGAATAAAAAACAGACAATAACTCAATTTAAAATAATGGATATATTAGACGAATTTGATATTAGCATCATCAAGGAATTAGAAAAAGATGGCCGAATGGCGTTTTCTGCAATTGCTGCTAATTTAAAGATATCAAACACTATGGTGCATCAGCGTATTAATCGAATGATCGAGCAAGGTGTTATTAGCGGTATAAAACCCATTATTCAGGAAAAGAAAATTGGTTATGACTGGGCTTCTTTCACCGGAATTACCTTAAATAAAGATTCGGATTCAGATCGAATTATCGAAGCATTAAAAGATATTCCTGAAATTACCGAATGTTATTATGTAACCGGTTCTTTCACGCTTTACATTAAGATTATTGCGACCAATCATGAACACATGCGAAGAATTCTTTACGAAAAAATCGACAGTATTCCAGGTATCGCCAAAACCGATTCTATTATTGAATTGGGATGCGCTTTTAAACGTAATATTACATTGTAATAAAACCATTCTGACCAATGGATTTTATCTTAGAAATCATCCTGCAAAAACCTCATAAGAAATAACTACTGGTATATTTTTGTAACATAATATTTCTGATATTTGTTTAAAATTGTACCACTATGAAAAACTCAGCATTTCTTTTATTTGCTACTATACTGTTTTCTAACACTATAAATGCACAATTAAAACCCGTAAAATATACAGACGGTTCTCAGACGTTAAACGGTTTGTTTGTAAAATCTGCTAAAAAAAGCACCCAGAATCCGGGTATTTTACTTTTACCGGCCTGGCTTGGAATCGATAAAGCGTCTAAAGATATTGCCGAAAATTTATCTAAACTTGGCTATAATGTTTTTATCGCTGATATTTACGGCGAAGGAAACTATCCTACAAATACCGCCGAGGCCGGAAAACAAGCCGGTTACTACAAAAAAAATTACGAAATCTATCAAAAACGTATTGATTCAGCCCTAAAAGAATTAGTAAAATCAGGAGCAAATGCTGATAACATTGTAGCTATTGGGTACTGTTTTGGAGGAACCGGAGTTCTTGAAGCTGCCCGCGGACATTTGAATCTAAAAGGCGTTGTTTCGTTTCACGGAGGCCTGGGCAAAGATGCAGCCCGTCCGGTTGAACCTATTACTACAAAAGTTTTAGTTTGCCATGGTGCCGATGATCCGTTTGAGTCTAAGGAAGAAATTACTGCTTTTCAACAAGAAATGCGTGACTCAAAAGCCGATTGGCAAATGATTTACTATGCCAATGCGGTTCACTCGTTCACTAATCCTGAAGCCGGAAACGACAACTCAAAAGGCGCAGCATACAATGCAGTTGCAGCAAAAAGATCATTTGAGCATTTACAACTTTTCCTGAATGAAGTATTAAAAAAATAATTATAGCCCACGGATGACACGGATTGAAACTGATTTACGCAGATAATTTTTCAAATTTTTTGGCTAAAAAATAGCACGCAGATAACGCAGATTTCAACAGATTTTCGCTGATTTTCGCTGATTTTCGCTGACTATATAAAATTAATTCGTGTTAATTTGTGAATTCGTGGCAAAAAAATCAGCTCAAACCCGTTTAAACGGCAAAATCCGTGGGCAAAAAAATAACAACCAAAACCAAAGTAATTTATAACCAATGTCACACAGTCCGATTAGAAAAGACAAAACCTGTCTGAATTGCAGGCACGTTGTAGAACAAAAATTTTGCCCAAACTGTGGGCAGGAAAACACAGATTCACGAAAAACCTTTCATCATTTATTCATTCATTTCTTTGAAGATTTAACGCATTACGAAAATGCATTTTGGCGTACCATTAAAAATCTTTTATTTAAACCTTCTTCTTTAACTAAAGAATATCTTTCGGGAAAAAGATTATCCTATTTGGCTCCTGTGCGCCTTTATATTTTTATCAGTTTTATCACTTTTTTATTAATTACCCTTTTTCCATCCAATGTGAATGAAAAAATTGTAAAAAGTGAAAAAGCCCTAAATGAAGAAATCTCTAAAAATGATGCGACTGTAAATAAGAAAACAGATAAGAGGTATTTCCATTTTAAAACAATGAAAGAAATTGATTCTATTCAGAAATATGGAAAAGAAAACGAAAAGCTTAATGCTTCTAGCTATTGGTTTTCTGAAAAGGCAATACATGTCACTGAAAAATATACTAAAAAAGAGATTTATGAAAAATTCATAGAATCTTTCGTTCACAATCTTCCTAAAATTTTATTTATTATTATGCCCTTTTTTGCCTTTTTCTTGTGGCTTTTCCACAGCAAAAAAAAATGGTATTATTTTGATCACGGAATTTTCACACTCCATTATTTTTCTTTCCTATTGCTCATTTTTCTTATCATGTTTATTTCAGACCGTTTTTTTGGTCTCTTTGGAGAAAACAGTCCTTTATCTTATGTCTCAGGAATCATAATTTTTGTTGGAACAATCTGGATGTTATACTATTTTTATCCTGCACATCATCGGTTTTATGGCGAATCCAGAATAGTTTCTTTTGTGAAAAGTATCTTATTATTTATAATAAATTCACTTTTTATTATATTTTTACTTTGTTTATACATTCTTTTCACATTCATCAATTTACACTAATATCAAATGAAAAAAATTATAGTTCTATTATTAATTGGCACTGCATTTTCTTGTAAGAATATGCAATCTGTTGCATCAAAAGACAATTCGGACCCTAGCAAATACATAAAAGCGATTAGCGAAAAAGACCTGAAAACCATGTTGTACGTGATTGCTTCTGATGAAATGGAAGGTCGCGAAACAGGATCTAAGGGACAGAAAAAAGCAGGTCTCTATATGATCGAACAATACAAAAAAAGTGGAGTTTCGTTTCCTAAAGGAGCAACAGATTATTACCAACATATTCCTGCCGCTTTCCTAAATGCAAGACGCAACGAAAACTTACCGGATTCAGAGAATATCTGGGCTTATATTGAAGGTTCTGAAAAGCCGGATGAAGTATTGGTTATTTCTGCTCACTACGATCATGTAGGTATCAAAAATGGCGAAATTTATAACGGAGCCGATGATGACGGATCAGGAACAGTAGCCGTTATAGAAATGGCAAAAGCTTTTGCAAAAGCTAAGAAACAAGGACATGGACCTAAACGATCTATCTTATTTTTGCACGTAACGGGCGAAGAGCATGGTTTACACGGATCTCGTTATTATTCTGAAAATCCATTGTTTCCTATCGCTAATACTATTGCAGATATTAATATCGATATGATTGGCCGTCGCGATGTAGAACATGCTAAAACAAACAACTACGTATACGTAATTGGTGCCGACAGATTATCAAGTGATTTGCATAATATTGTGGTGGCTCAAAACGAAAAATACACCAAAATAGACTTAGATTTTAAATTTAATGATCCTAAAGATCCAAATCATTTTTACGAGCGTTCTGATCATTATAATTTTGCAAAACATGGTATTCCGTCAGTATTCTTCTTCAACGGAGTTCACGAAGATTACCACCAAAAAGGCGACGAACCTGAAAAAATTGAGTACGATGCTTTAACCAAAAGAACAAAACTAGCTTTTTCAATCGCCTGGGATTTAGCCAATAGAGAGAATAGACCGGTAGTGGATAAGAAGTAAGGCTCAAAGCAGCAAAGATTCAAAGGGACAAAGTTTTTTTTTCGAAATGGATAATTTCTGATTTGCAAAAGTTTTACGGTAGAGACGCACAGCAATGCGTCTTTGTAGAATCGAGAAGACTTCTTGACTTACAAAAAAAGCTATACATTTTGTCAAGTTCCCAAAACAAAAAAGGGATGAGTTTTTAAAACTCATCCCTTTTTTTATATTATAGATCCCAAAAAGAAAACCTCAGAACCTTTGTAACTTTGAACCTTTGTCCCTCTCCTTAGTCATTCATAGAAATCAAAAACTCTTCGTTGTTTCTTGTTTTCTTGAAACGCTCGTTTACAAAATCCATAGATTCTACCGGGTTCATATCTGATAGATATTTACGCATGATCCACATTCTTTGTAATGTTTTTTCGTCTAATAATAAGTCGTCACGACGTGTACTTGACGAAGTAAGATCGATTGCAGGGAAAATACGTTTGTTGGCAATTTTACGATCTAACTGAAGTTCCATGTTACCGGTACCTTTAAATTCTTCAAAGATTACCTCATCCATTTTAGAACCAGTTTCTGTCAATGCAGTTGCAATGATACTTAATGAACCACCGTTTTCTACATTTCTTGCTGCTCCAAAGAAACGTTTTGGTTTTTGTAATGCATTCGCATCAACACCACCACTTAATACTTTTCCTGATGCAGGCTGAACTGTATTGTAAGCTCTTGCCAAACGTGTAATCGAATCTAAAAGAATCACTACATCGTGACCACATTCTACCAAACGTTTTGCTTTTTCAAGAACGATATTTGCAATTTTTACGTGCTCTTGTGGTTCTCTGTCAAAAGTAGAAGCAATTACTTCTCCACGCACGCTGCGTTGCATATCTGTAACCTCCTCAGGACGCTCATCGATCAAAAGAACAATAAGATAAACTTCAGGATGATTGGCTGCGATTGCATTTGCAATGTCTTTTAATAACATTGTTTTACCCGTTTTAGGCTGAGCGACAATCATACCACGTTGTCCTTTCCCTATTGGAGAAAATAAATCGATAATACGGGTTGACACTGAACTGCCTTTTTCGGCTAATTTGAATTTTTCTGAAGGAAAAACTGGTGTCAGGTGCTCAAAAGAAACTCTATCGCGAACCACCTGAGGATCGTGACCATTGATTTTAAGTACACGAACTAATGGGAAAAACTTCTCGCCTTCTTTAGGAGGACGAACCACTCCTTTTACAGTATCTCCGGTCTTAAGACCAAATAATCTGATTTGTGAGGTTGATAAATAAATATCATCCGGAGAGGCTAAATAATTATAATCTGATGAACGTAAAAAACCATAACCATCCGGCATCATTTCAAGAACACCTTCACTTTCGATAATTCCGTCAAACTCAAAGTCTGAATCTCTGAAATTATTCTTTTTGTTTTTATGATTTGGATTTTGATTCCCGTTATTCCCATTTCCGTTACCATTTGCATTTGGATTAGCATTCGGGTTTGGATTTTGATTTGGGTTTGGATTCTGGTTTGGATTCTGGTTTGGATTTTTATTTTGGTTCGGATTGACCTTTTTAACTGCAATTGGTGCTTCTGTTTTTTCAGCAGTTGAAGTTTCTGCTACAGCTTCGCCTTCCGGAATTGCTTCTTTTGTGGCTTCTTTTTCTTTTTGCAAAGCGACTTTTTTCTCGTATGCTGATTTATTGAATTTTACGACTTTTGGTCCTTTTTTCTCTACTGTCGCATTTTCCTGAGTTTCCTGAACTTCTGAATTTTCAGGAGCCTCTGTTACTTCCGTAATTTCTGCAGCTGCTTTTGCTATTGGTGCCTGTTTGGCTTTAGGAGCAATTTTGGCTGATGAAGTTATTTTTGCTGCCGGAGCTTGTTTTACAACGACAGGAGTTTCTGTTTTTTCCGCAGTTTCCTCTATGGTATCAAATTCTAAGACTGGAGCATTTTTACTAATAGCTGCTTTTTTCACAGGAACAATCCTTGCTCTTTTAGGCTTATCATCGACATTTTCCTTTTCAGTTACAGCACTAGGAGACGGTGCTACAGTGGTTTGCTGATGTGCTAAAATCTGACTGATTAAGGTCTCTTTTTTGACACCAGTAAACTTTATAGTTTTAGCTAACTTAGCTATTTCTTGAAGCTCAGAAAGCTTCATTTCTTTTAATGCAGAAATATCAAACATGAATGTTCTATGAATTTAATTATTTTAACGGAATACTGTAAAAAGATAGGTAGATAATAGTTTTCGATTGACCGCAGTATGAAGTGCTTACGGTATTATGATGCAATAATACGAATAAAATTTAATCATACAATAGTATTTTAAAAAAAGAAAATATATTTTTGTAAAACAATTTTACACCATGATACAACGAATTCAAACCGTTTATTTAATTCTTACGTTTATTGCAACAAGTGTTTTGATGCTTTTTATTCCGTTATGGACATTAAAAGGGGGAGCATTATTTTACTTTAATCAAGATCCAATATATAATGTAATAGTTGGATTAAGTACTATGCTTACTATTGTTAGTATTATTTCATATAAAAAAAGACAAAATCAGTTTGTAATGAACAGACTGAATATAATATTAAATTTAATTTTATTAGGATTGTTTGTATATCGTTCTCTAAATTTATCTGGAGAAACACTAGCTGTTTCAGAGAAAGGTATTGGGATGTTTCTACCAATTGTTGCTATCGTATTATTAGTTTTAGCTAATAAGGCCATCAAGAAGGATGAAGATCTTGTAAAATCTGTAGATCGTTTGAGATAAACCTATAAACTTAAGTTTTTTGTGCGAAGAGAACCCGAATTGTATAATTCGGGTTTTTTTGTACCTTACATTTTGATGAATTTGATGGAATCGTTAAAACAAGCCTAGTAAATAATCCTGTAGGATAATTTTTGATAAATTAAATTTTCAGTCCAAAACATAACACAGGAACTTAAGGATATCTCTTGCTGACAATCATAAAGTACTTACTGATAGTCTTACCAATTTGCTGCAAACGGTAAATAACTTTGAAGTTGTAGGCAATTCATTGGACGGTACAACTGTCTATAATAATGTCATTCAAGACAATACCGACATTTTGGTCCTGGATATCAGTATAACCAAAAAAGATGGTATCGAAGTATTAAAGGAGTTTAGTGAAAAGGAATTTCCGTGCAAAGTCATTATTTTGTCTAGTTACGATGATTTAAAAATCATATAGGAGGTAATGAAATTGGGAGCAAAAGTATATCTCACAAAAAAGTGCGCAGGCGAAAATATCATAGAGGCCATCGAAGCAGTTTATCAGGAGCTGGAATAATTTTGTAATGCTGTGCGGGAGATAATCTTTAATAGCTTTGCGAATAATACCTCCTAGTTGTATTAAGAGATTGAAAATCTATTGAAAAATTCACATTTGAGTTATGTTTTAATTAGAGTTCTTCTATTGTTGCTTTTATTCACTATTGTAAGCGGAAACACTTTATCTAGCCAGCAAAACCAATCTATTTCTTCAAAAGAAACAGCAATAATAACGCAATTCGAAAAGTAAACTTACTGAGGTTGGAAAACTTGAACAATTGCGAAATAAAAAATAGTTAGCCTATCTACTGTTCTGGTTATCATTATTTTCTTTTTATTTTATTTCTTTTACCAGAACAACAAACTCAAGCAAAAGATCAAGAGAAAAAATACCAAACAAAAAAATATTGCTTAATATTATCAATGCAGGAATTGATACAATCAAAATTTGCAGACAGGAAAGTCAAAAAATTCGAAATCAAGGTCTATTTTGTTGTATCCGAATTATTCAGCAATATCATTAAGCACGGTGACACAAAAAAGGTCAGATCACGTTATATGAAAACAACCATTATTTTATCATTAAGATACATGATGACAGAAAAGGTTTTAAAACCGAAAAACTGAACGAAGCCGAAGGTTTTGGCCTGAACCGGATTAGGGCCCTAACTAAAAAATACAAAGTCAGTTTATCAATTGTTTCAAAAGCCAATGAAGGAACTTCGATTAAGATAAAAATACCGCTGCCTCATTAAATTATTTTTTGCCGATTTCTACAATCTCGAGATCTTTTATTTTATCATCATCAATTACAAATCTCAACATGGTTCTTACCTGATGAAATCCACTTTTTCCTGCCGCCCCGGGATTCATGTGCAATAAATTATTTTTTTTATCGAATATTACTTTTAAGATATGCGAATGTCCACAGATAAACAATTTAGGCGGATTCAGTGCCATTTCTTCTCTAATAGCCGGATTGTATTTTCCGGGATAACCCCCAATATGAGTAATCCAAACAGAAACATTTTCGCATAAAAAACGATTATGCAACGGAAATTCTAGTCTTGCTTGTGCATCATCGATATTGCCGTAGACGCAACGCAAAGGTTTTAGTTTTTTTATAGTATCCGTAACATTCAGATCCCCAATATCTCCTGCATGCCAAACTTCGTCTGCCTGATTTACATATTTTAAAATAGTATCATCAATATGACTATGAGTGTCGGAAAGGAGGAGGATTTTTTTCATTACTAAGTGGCTGAGTTGCTAAGATACTAAGGTTCTAAGTTTTTTTTTTCAAAGGGAGCAAAGATACAAAGGTTTTTTTCTAAAAAAAGGTTCAAAGGCCCAAAGTACTAACAAAGGTGCAGAGGTTTTCTTTGAGATTTATCAATGTAGAAACGTAACTAATTTTTCAAAATCTTAAACACATTACTATGCCTATCTAGGATTTACAATATCATAAACCTTTATGCCTTTGCATCTTTGAACCTTTGAACCTACAAAGACCTTAGACGCAATGCTGTGCGTCTCTACGATTTACAATGTAAAAAACCTTTGTCCCTTTGCAACTTTGAACCTATAAAGAAATCTTTGTACCTTTGCACCTCAGAACCTCTGTCCCTTAAAAATGAGATATTTTATTCAATTTGCCTATAACGGAACACATTATCATGGATGGCAATTTCAGCCTAACGCTTCTTCTGTTCAGGAAACTTTAAACAAAGCCCTTTCGGTTTTACTAAATGCGCCTATCAATGCAATGGGTGCCGGAAGAACTGATACTGGTGTTCATGCCAGGGAAATGTATGCTCATTTTGATTTTGATACTCAAATTGATGTGCCGACTTTAATACATAAGCTGAATTCGTATTTGCCAAAAGACATTGCGATTTTTGATATTATTCTGGTTCAGGACGAAGCGCATTGTCGATTTGATGCCACAAAGAGAACGTATGAATACCATATCAATACTGTTAAAAATCCATTTTTGCAGGAATTGAGTTGGTATTTTAATCAAAAATTAGACGTAGATTTGATGAATGAAGCCGCGACAATCTTACTGAATCATACGGATTTTCAATGTTTCTCGAAGGTAAATACAGATGTAAACACATTTGATTGCACGATTTTTGAGGCGTACTGGAAAACAGAAAATAAGAACCTGATTTTTACTATTTCGGCAAATCGTTTTTTACGAAATATGGTTCGCTCTATTGTAGGCACTTTGGTCAATATTGGTTTACATAAAATTTCCCTAACCGATTTTGAAAATATTATTGCCAGTAAAAGCAGAGAAAAAGCCGGGTTTTCGGTGCCGGCACACGGATTATATTTAACCGAAATTGATTACGATTATTTATAGCTGTAAGCTGTAGGCAGTAAGCAGTAAGCTTAACTCCTAAAGCCTAAAGCTTAAAGCTTAAAAAAATAAATGAAAGCAAAAGCATTTGATACCGGATTATTCAAACGAATTTTAAAATATACTAAACCTTATAAATGGCGCTATTACGGCGTTATTATTTTTGCAGTTTCTTTATCGATTTTTGCAGCCCTTCGCCCCTATTTATTAAAACAAACGGTCGACGGCTATATCAAGACACATGATAAGGAAGGGTTGCTGATGTACATTGTATTGATGGGAGTGGTTCTTTTGATGGAAGTTTTCTCTCAGTTTTATTTTGTGTATTGGGCCAACTGGCTAGGTCAGGATATTGTAAAAGACATTCGTACGAAACTCTTTAAGCATATTTTGAGTTTTAGAATGAAATATTTTGATTTGGTTCCGGTGGGACAACTGGTGACCAGATCAGTATCTGACATTGAATCGATCGCGCGTATTTTTAGTCAGGGATTGTTCATGATTATTAGCGACTTGATGAAAATGCTGGTAGTGCTGATTTTTATGTTTTACATGAACTGGAAACTGACCTGGATTGTGGTGGTTGCAATGCCAATTCTGGTTTTTATTACCCGAATTTTTCAGCGTAAAATGCAGGTGGCTTTTGAGGAAGTACGTACACAAATTGCCAACATGAACTCATTTGTACAGGAACGTGTTACGGGAATGAAGATTGTACAGCTTTTTAACCGTGAGAAAATTGAAGCTGATAATTTTAAAGTCATCAACGATAAACACAGGGTGGCGTGGATAAAAACGATTTTATATAACTCGATCTTTTTCCCGATTGCCGATATTATTTCTTCGATTACTTTAGGTTTAGTGGTAGTTTATGGTGGATTTAAAATCTTGAACGGCGATCATTTTACTACTTTTGGTGATTTATTCTCCTACACAATGTTTATTGGTATGTTGTTTAACCCATTGCGCCAGATTGCGGATAAATTCAACGAGATGCAATTGGGAATGATTGCTGCCAATCGTGTTTTTGATATTATAGATACGCAGGATCATATTCAGGATACGGGAACGCTTGAAGCTCCTGTTTTTGACGGAAGTATCGAATTTAAGGATGTTCGTTTTAGTTACATCCCGGAAGAGGAAGTGATAAAAGGTATCGACTTATCTGTGGCTTCAGGACAAACGGTGGCTATTGTAGGTTCTACAGGCGCAGGAAAATCAACAATCATCAATTTGCTGAATCGTTTTTACGAGATCAATAGCGGAACTATATTTATTGATGGTCATAATATAGAGAACTATACACTGGCTTCGTTACGAAAACAAATTGCGGTGGTTTTACAGGATGTATTTTTGTTTGCCGATACGATTTACAACAACATTACTTTGCATAATCCCGAAATTACGCGCGACAAAGTGCTCGATGCAGCAAAGAAAATTGGCGTACACGATTTTATCATGAGTTTGCCGGATAATTATGATTTTGATGTTAAGGAACGTGGTGTGATGCTTTCATCCGGACAACGTCAATTAATTGCGTTTTTAAGATCATATGTGAGTAATCCGAGTATTTTGATTTTGGATGAGGCAACATCGTCTATAGATACGTATTCTGAAGAATTGATCCAGCGTGCGACAGAAACGATTACCAAAGGAAGAACTTCGATTATTATCGCACATAGATTGGCGACAATTGTAAATGCAGATAAGATTGTGGTAATGGATAAGGGGTTAATCGTTGAGCAGGGAACGCATCAGGAATTGCTGAATAAAGTCGACGGATATTACAAAAACCTCTACGACTCGCAATTTTCAGTCGCTAATTGAAATTTGAAATGCTAAAAAAGTTCTTAAAAAAGTTAAATTAGCGTTATAGGAATCATAAAACTGATGCTTCACAGTCAAAGGGATAGCATTCCTTTTTTTTGAATTATTTATCTTTGAGAGACAAAATTCAAATGAAAACGAAAATGCCACAAAACAGATTTTATCCAAACGAACAGTTCAAAGAAATAGAAATAAACGCCTCATTACAACTTAGATATGCCATTTCAAATAAAGGCCGCTTAATAAGCTTTTCTGACGAAATACAAAACGGACGTCTTTTAAAAGGCGGTTTAAGTGATGGTTACCCAACTTTTAGATTTAAGGTTAAAAAAGACGACAAAATCGTTAATAAATACCTTTTTTTATACAAATTAGTTGCCCAGTATTTTATCCCAAAAACATCAGAAGAACAGACTTATGTATTGCATCTGGATTATAACAGAAGTAACGATGATGTAAACAATTTACGTTGGGCTACAAAAGCCGAAATGATGGCACACAGCCGCAAAAGTCCCCGTGTAATTCAGGCCAAAAAGAATCTGATTGAACACAACCTAAAAGCCGACGGAAGAAAATTAACAACTACCAAAGTAATGTTAATCAAAAAAATCCTGGCGCGCCCTGAACAAAAAACCCGTCTAAAAATGATCGCCAAACAATTTGGCGTAAGCGAAATGCAAATACGACGTATTGCCAGCGGTGAAAACTGGGGACACGTAAAAGTTTAAATTTTAGATTTTAGATTGCAGCCTTTAGATTTAAGCTGAGATGAATAAACAATAAATTTATTTAGCCACAGATTACCCAGATTAACACTGATTTTTTTAATCATTTTAATCCTTGTAATCTGTGGCTATTATTTTTATCAAGCTTATCGTTTGCGAAATCGAAGAGCTTATTGATACAAAGGGCTTCAACTTCGTTTACTCTGACAAACAATTTAATTTGAGATTTCGTTTCTAAATCTGATTTTTCAATTCATAATTCACAATTTACAATTAACAATTACTTAAGTTTCTGTGAAAAGATCAAAATCAGTACGGGTAAAAATAAAATTTCAGGTGTTTTTTAAAATAAATCCTTAAATTCGCAATCACAAATAACAAAAGAATAAATCGAAAAATGAGTTTCGGAATTAAACTTCATTTTCGATAATAAATACTAAAAACCAAAAAGATGAAATACGACGTTATTGTTTTAGGAAGTGGTCCTGGTGGATATGTAACAGCTATTAGAGCTTCGCAATTAGGCTTTAAAGTAGCTGTAGTTGAAAAAGAAAACCTTGGTGGTGTATGTTTGAACTGGGGATGTATCCCAACAAAAGCATTACTAAAATCAGCTCAGGTTTTTGACTACTTAAAACACGCTTCTGACTACGGATTAAAAGTTTCTGAATTCGATAAAGATTTTCCTGCAGTAGTACAACGTAGCCGTAGCGTTGCTGACGGAATGAGCAAAGGCGTTCAGTTCCTGATGAAAAAAAACAAAATTGACGTTATTGAAGGTTTTGGAAAACTAAAACCAGGTAAAAAACTTGACGTTACTGATAAAGACAATAAAGTTACTGAATATAGCGCTGATCACATTATCATCGCAACCGGAGCTCGCTCTCGTGAGTTACCAAACTTACCACAAGATGGTGTAAAAGTAATTGGTTACAGACAAGCAATGACATTACCAACACAACCAAAATCTATGATCATTGTAGGTTCTGGAGCTATTGGAGTTGAGTTTGCTCATTTCTACAACTCAATGGGAACGGAAGTTACTATTGTAGAATTTATGCCAAATATCGTTCCTGTTGAAGACGAGGATATCTCTAAGCAAATGGAGCGTTCTATGAAAAAAGCAGGAGTAAAAATTATGACCAACTCTTCTGTTGAGAAAATTGACACTAGCGGAACTGGTGTAAAAGCAACTGTAAAAACAGCAAAAGGAGAAGAAATTCTTGAAGCTGACATCGTACTTTCTGCAGTTGGAATTAAAACAAACATCGAAAACATAGGTTTAGAAGAAGTTGGAATCGCTGTTGACAGAGATAAAATCTTAGTAAACGCTTACAACGCAACTAATATTCCTGGTTACTACGCAATTGGAGATGTTACTCCAGGACAAGCTTTGGCTCACGTAGCATCTGCTGAAGGAATTAACTGTGTGGAGAAAATTGCAGGTTTACACGTAGACCCAATCGATTACGGAAACGTTCCTGGTTGTACTTACGCAACTCCAGAAATTGCTTCTGTAGGTTTAACGGAGAAACAAGCTAAAGAAAAAGGATACGAATTAAAAATTGGTAAATTCCCATTCTCAGCTTCAGGAAAAGCAAAAGCTGCCGGTGCCGCTGACGGATTTGTAAAAGTAATCTTTGATGCTAAATACGGAGAATGGTTAGGATGCCACATGATTGGTGCTGGTGTTACAGATATGATTGCTGAGGCAGTTGTTGCCCGTAAACTAGAAACTACAGGTCATGAAATCCTTAAGTCTATTCACCCTCACCCAACAATGAGCGAGGCTGTTATGGAAGCTGTAGCTGATGCTTACGGCGAAGTAATTCACTTGTAGAAAATATTGTGTTGATGCCGATGCATTGATGCGAGTTACATATTATTTTCAATTTAAAAAATCCGATTTGCGAAAGCAAGTCGGATTTTTTTTATCTATTCAAAATTGCCAAACCTTTTCATAATCCACACCAGTAATGCTAATACAAGTAAGCTAACACTAGACCAAATGACATTTTGAACAGAAAAACAAGAGATAAAATATCCGCCCAGTATTGTTCCGCAACTTACTGCTGCATTACCACAAGTCGTAAAAATACTGTTTACAAATTCGGGAGATTCTGAAGCTGATGAAGTAAGATTAATATTTCCGATTAAGAAACCTGCCGTATGTACAAAGCCCCAAATTGATATTAATACTAACATAGGTATATAATACAGACCATAGAAATACAAAAGCAAATGAATAACTGCTAAAGCAATAATAAAAACAAAAGCAGTATTTAAAATACTTTTACTTAACATAAAACCTGCGAGCCAATTACCTGCAACCCCAGTTAAACCAAAGATTAAAAGCATCCAACTGATTTGTACTCCATTCATTTTAGTAACCTTATTAAAAAAAACCGCCATAAAACTATAAGTAGAAAACATGGCCGCAATTATCAAAAATGACAAAATAAAACTTATCCATAGAGCAGGCTTTTTCAAAATTTTGGTTTGCGATGATATAGTTTGCTTTTCCGGAGTTTTTATTGAAGGCAAAAAGAACAATATGCCCAGAAAAGATATTATATTAATAATGGCACACAACACAAAAGATGATTGCCAATTAAACAATGAAGCCATTAAAGTTGCTAATGGAATGCCGATGACACTAGACACCGTAAATCCGCCAAAAACAATAGCGACTCCTTTTGAAGATTGTTCGCTGGGCAAATTATTCGCGGCAGTCGAAAGCGCTATAGACCAAAAAACAGGATGTAAAAAAGCCGGTAATAATCTGGCAGTCAAAAGCATATTAAAACTAGTAGCAAACACAGCAATAATATTTGAAAGACCAAAAATGGCCAATACAAATAGCATTAATATTTTTTTATTCAATGACGATATCAAAAGCATTATAAAAGGACCGGATATAGCCACTATTAAGGCAAATAAGCTTAAAAGCTGTCCTGCTTTTTCGATCGTGATAGCAAAAGCAGAAGCTATTTGAGGCAAAATTCCAATTACTCCAAATTCCGTTGTTCCAATTCCAAATGTTCCCAAAGCCAGTAGATAATGTATACGTTTCATAAGTTTATTTTTTGCAAATTTGCATCAGTAATAATCAACTTATCCATTACTTACAATTATGTAATACACTTACCTTTTTGAAAGTTAATTGATTTTTAACCATTTATAAAAATGCCTGATTTTTTTCACGACAGAAAACTTTATTATACTCCAATAGAATTTGCACTGGCACATATTGGAGGCACATGGAAAATGCCCATATTGTGGAGACTACAAAACAGTGTTTTACGATTTAGCGAACTAAAAAAAGATATTCCTCATATTACAGACAAAATGCTAACCAGCCAATTAAAGGAACTGGAGAACAAAGGTTTAATTACCAGAACTGCTTATCCTACAGTACCGCCAAAGGTCGAATACAATATTACCGTAAAGGGAAAAAAAGCGATTCCGGTAATTGAAGTGATAATGAAATATGGATACGAACTTATCAAAGAAGAAGGAATAGAATATCCGCCAATACTTTAAAGACACACCGCTGCACATCTACGGCTACATATAATTTTCAATTTAAAAAATCCGATTTAAGAAAGTAAGTTGTTTTTTTTCATGCCTTAATTGTCACGTTTTTGACTCATAATTATCACTTTATATTATCTTAAAAAAACAAGTAAAATAGTAACCTTTCGATATAAAACAAAAGCGGATTTATGATAATAAAGTGATATTTTTGCACCACCCAAATTTATCTTCAGATGAAAAAAATATTACTTTTAGTGTCAATTTTTATTCTTTTGCCCAGCACCTTTTTTGGCCAATCGGGAAAAGGAATTCCTCAAAACTTAACAACCGAAAATACTTTTTCAAAATCATATAGTCACCTAAACGATTTCGAAAAAATATTAACTTCAAATCAAATCACGACTTTAAACACAACTTTAAAATCATCTGAAAAAAAATCAGGTCATAAAATTATTGTTGTCACCATTTCTTCTGTAAAACCGTATGCGAGTGTTCCGGAATATGCATATCATTTACAAAAATATTTATCAGATAATTTGAAATTAAATCCCGCAATATTAATTGTATTGAGCAAAGAACTGCGACAAATTCAGATTCAAAGTAGCAATAAGGGACTTAATAAACTAACTGAAGAAGAAACTAAAAATATCATAAACAATTTTGCAATACCCGAATTTAAAAAAGGAGATTTTTATAAAGGTTTAGAAAATGCTGTTACACAAATAGTAAAAAAACTGGAATAGAATTAAATATAAGTTTTTGTAAAATCCGATTTGTTGTTACAAGTCGGATTTTTTTGTTTTTACCCTAATAAAAAAACCTGAACTCCATAAAACATTCATAAAATCAACCAGTACCTTTTTTCCTTTCTCACAAAAAAATTATATTTACCTAATAAGAAATAATTATTCTAAAATAGCAGTAATGGAAAATACACCAATATTTTTTGCAGACGGAGAAAGTCCAAAAATGATTGACGCATTCAAAAAAGCTCAGGAAACTTTTAAGTATTTCTGGAGAGAATTATCATGGGAATATCGCCGAATCGTTCCGGCACTTGATGTTGCTTGTGTAAAACTAGCTTTTACCCAGGAAATAAATAATGATACTGTTGTAGAACATATGTGGATCAATGAGATTAATTTTGATGGCGAAAAAATAAAAGGCATCTTAGTCAACGATCCTAATGAGTTAACAAATGTTAGCAATGGCGAATATGTAGAGATTCCGGCCAATCAAATAAGCGACTGGTTATTTGTCACTCAGGAAAAAACGTACGGAGGTTTTACGATACAAGCCATGCGATCAGAAATGAACGAAACCGAAAGAGAAGAACACGATGCGGCCTGGGGATTAAATTTTGGGGATTACAATGATATTCTGATTGCTTACGAACAAAAAGAAAAACCAGAAAACCTGACAGAACATCCCATGAGTCAAAACATGCAGGAAAGTCTTCTTGAATTTATAAAAACAAACCCAAACGAACTTACCGCTCAGGACGAACTAGGATATACTTTTTTACACCGCGAAGCAATTGCAGGAAACAGTACAACGGTAAAAGTACTAATAGATTCCGGAGCAGATCTAAATGCCAAAACGCATAACAATAAAACTGCTCTAGATTTTGCAGAACAACTCAAATGGGAACATATAATCCCAATTTTGAAATAACATTATTAAATCCGATTTGTAAAAACAGATCGGATTTTTTATTTCAAATCCAGAGCATATTTTAATAACTTTATCCCTAAATAATAAAGCCATGAAAGAAGTATGCATTGTTGAATTTCCATCAAATTTAGGTTTAAAAGAACCTCAACCCGGAAAAGAACCAGGCGTGAAAAATCTGCCTAACTGGTTCTGGAAATACAATTTGCATAAAGCCATTACTCACAGAGATATTCTAAGGCTCGATCCGCCACCATATACAAACGTTAGAGAAATCGAAACTAATATTCTTAATGCAAACGCATTGGTCGATTATGCGCGCGAACAAGCTTATTTAATCAATAATTTACTTTCGCAAAATAAATTTCCCTTCATCCTGGGCGGCGATTGCAGTATATTAGTAGGATCAGCAATTGCATTAAAACAAAAAGGCAATTACGGCTTATTTTATCTCGATGGTCATACTGATTTTATGGATACTTCCTTGTCTGAAACCGGCGGAGTCGGCGGCATGGCGGCCTCAATAGTAACCGGAAACGGACATAAAAAACTCACCGATATTCTTAACTTATCGCCTTATATAAAACAAGAAAATCTTTGGTGCGTAGGCAATCGCGAATACGATGACGAGTACGAAAATGAAATCAGGAATTCTTCTGCAACTTACCTGAGTCTTCAGGAATTGCGTAAAGAAGGCATCTCAAATTCCATTCAAACCTTTCTAAAAGAAGTCAAAGACAAAAATCTCGATGGTTTCTGGCTGCATATCGATGTCGATGTTTTAAACGATACTATAATGCCCTGCGTAGACAGCAGAACTCCGGATGGCCTTACTTATGAAGACTTTAATGAGCTTACCTCCTATTTGTTTCAAAACGAAAAATTAAGCGGACTCGAAATCACCATTCTCGATCCTGACTTAGATCCAACAGGAGAATATACCAGAGATTTTGTGCATCATATTACTACCACTTTTAATACGCATTTCGGGCAATTAGCCTTATAAAAAACAAAAAAAATCTGCATTACGAAATATAAAATCCTAAATTTTCTTTTTAAATTAGACCAGCCAATATTTCTTTCTACAAAAGATATCGATAGAGTCTCATATTTAAACCAGAAAACATGACATTAGACGAATACAAAAAACAATTTTCAGAAGACGATGCTGTTGGCTGGCTATCTATAGATCAGGAGTTTGATCGTCTTTACCCCAATCAGGAACCCAAACATTATGTCCCGCCAATACCTTATATACTGGGCGGCGAAGATCCGCTTGACGGAATAAGCGTTTACGAAAGCAAAAAGCAAACAGATCACCTCCATTTTGTAACCTACGGATTCTCAGAATTATATTATAACGAAGAAAAACTCGAGGATGAATTTAGCAAATGGGGATTCGAACTTACCTTTCGACTAAAACCTTTTGAACCAGACAACGGAAACCCAAGCTGGGCCATCGTGATGCTTCAAAACATTGCCAGATATGTGTTCGACAGCGGCAACTGGTTCGAAGAATTTCATTATATGCCGGCAAACGGACCAATTCGACTGGACACCCATACCAATATCACTGCTTTATTGATTGTAGCCGATCCCGAAATTGAAAAAAAACAAACCCCTCATGGCGAACTTTCGTTCCTACAAATCGTAGGAATCACCTCTGCCGAATACGAGCATTTAAAAGACAATCCCGAAACTGCCGAGCAACTGGTCAACAAACTCAAAGAAAACAATCCTTTGCTGATTACAGATCTCACCAGAAAATAATTCCAAAATCGGATTTATAAAAGTAAGTCGGATTTTTATTTGGGCGTTTCCGCCGCGGCGGATCAATTATTGCCATAAAAAGATTATTTTAGCTTAGTTTAAAATTAAACATCAAAACAAATACAATCAACTAGTTACCAACCCAAGAAGTGAATTATTATGAATGCAGATATACAAGAATATAATAATTCACAAACTCCAACAGATAAGGAAATCTGTGATCAGTTAGCCACAATAATCACTCAAAACCTGCCCAATGCCGAAAATAAAATCTGGCATGCTCATCCCGTTTGGTTTCTTGACGGAAACCCAATTGCAGGTTACAGCAAACTAAAAAATTCCGTACGTTTACTTTTCTGGAGTGGTCAATCCTTTGATGAAGAAAAACTAGTCAACGAAGGTTCTTTTAAAGCCGCAGAATCGCGTTATACTGCCGCTGACCAAATCAACAAAGACGATCTCGAACGCTGGCTCAAAAAAGCAGAGAAAATACAATGGGATTATAAAAATTTAATCAAGAGAAAAGGAATTTTAATACGATTAAAATAATAAATTTATACCTCATCATAAAGTCAAAAAGCATTCTATTATTTATGAGCCGAAGAAATAAAAAAAGCATCCCCGAAAAAAACTCAAAAAAAGACACCGTTGCATTTATTGTAAAAGTAATTTCAATTATACTGTGTCTCGCCAGTTTTATATATGTCATCAGGCATTATCATAACTTTGTAATTGTAAAATTTGAGTTTTTACTTTATATCTACTTAATTGCCGGTGTTTTATTTGGACTTTTGTTTTATAAATATCAGAAAAACTACGAAGGGAAAAATTTTAAATCAGGAAATTATTTTGCTTTAATTCTTCTCGTTTATGGTACAATTTCATGCGCTACTTTTTTTCTTGCCAACGAATATCTGTCAACTAACACAGAATATGTTGTCGTTTCTCCTATTCTCGAAAAACATGAAAGTCATAAAAGATCGCCTAACAGTATTTTAGTTCAGATTGAAGGCACAAAAAAGGAAATCAACATACACAACTACGACTTTAAAGAAATCAGTATGTACAACTTTGCCGAAATTAAAATAAAAAGAGGATACTGGAATTTTCCTATCATACTCGAAACAAAACTACTGGTAAGCAAATAAACAGTACTTACATGCCATTTTTAGGCATAAAATTTATAAATGAATAAAGAACAAATAATCCAAATCTTGATTTATTCTCACGCCTTATTTGGCGGTGTTGCGTTACTTTCGGGTTTTATTTCATTGATCGTTAAAAAGGGAAAAAAGACACATAAAAAATCAGGAAAGCTTTTTTACTATTGCATGCTTTTATCAGCTTTGACCGCTTTAATTATAGCTTCAGTGCCCCAACACGAAAGTCCGTTTTTATTCGCTATCGGGATTTTCAGTTCCTATTTTATCGTAACAGGCTATAGAGCTTTACGATTCAAAAATAAAAACATCAGTCTTAAAACAGACAAAATAATTTCGTTAGTTATGATATTTACCGCGATTTTAATGATTTTGTATAATCCCATTGTTCATCAAAAACTAAACATTGTTTTAACTGTTTTGGGAATCGTGGGATTAATTTTCTCTACCAGAGATTTAATACTTTATAAAAATACTGATCAACTAAATAAGGTCTGGCTAAAATTACATCTCGGAAAAATGATTGGCGGCTATATTTCGGCAACAACAGCTTTTGTTGTGGTAAACAATTTTTTTTCTAGTTTTTATGGTTGGTTTGTTCCCGGAACAATAGGCGGATTTTATATTATTTACTGGATAAAAAAGCTAAACAAACAACAGCAAGCACAGATTAAACTAGAATAAAAAAACATTGCAAAAAACAATAATGAAAAAACTATTAACATATCAAATTGATTCTTTCACAAAAGAAAAATTCAAAGGAAACCCCGCTGGAGTTGTTGTAAACGCCGACGGACTAAATGATTACGAAATGCAACAGATTGCAAGAGAATTAAACAACTCAGAAACTGCATTTCTATTCGAAGCAGACAGCGACGATTGCGATGGCGTAATTCGTTATTTTACCCCAAATACCGAGGTGCCTATTTGCGGACACGCTACAATTGCGGCAATGTATGCAAAAGCAATCGAAGAAAAACTGGATTCCTGCATTTTAAGGTTTAAAACAAAAATTGGTATTCTTCCGTTTGAGGTTATCAAAGAAAATGGAGATTACCAAATTTTAATGACTCAGGGAAATTTTGAACTCGGCGATATTTTTGATGCAGCTATAACCCAAAAAATGATAACGGCATTAGGATTACAAAAATCAGATCTTGATGAAAGATGCCCCATTCAAATTGCCTCTACAGGACATTCTAAAGTAATGGTGGGTATAAAAAGTCGCGAGAAACTCAACACTTTATCTCCCAGTTATAATGATTTAGCCCAACTAAGCAAAGAAATAAATTGCAATGGGTATTTTGTTTTTACTTTAGATTCAAATGATCCTAATATTTTGACTTATGGCAGAATGTTTGCGCCCGCAATTGGCATAAATGAAGATCCTGTAACCGGAAATGCAAACGGACCACTTGGAGGTTATTTGGTACAAAACAATATTATTGATTTTAAAAATAATGTATTTGAATTTAACGGAAAGCAGGGTGAAAAAATAGATCGACTTGGTGTAATAAAAGTTAAAGTCGTAATCGAAGAAAACAAACCAAAATTGATTCAGATAAAAGGCGACGCTGTAGTTGTCTTTAGAGCCGAAATAGAAATCTAGTAGAACAATAGTTAAGTGAGATAAAAAACTATTATGATAATACGAGAAATTAAAAATACCGATTTTAGTGTTTTAAGAAAACTGTTTTTAAAAGAAAGACAGCATACTTTTTCTTGGCTTGATCCTTCAGAATTTAAATTAGATGATTTTGAAAAGCATATAAAAGGAGAATTGGTTTTGGTTGCTATTCACGAGGAAATTCCTGTTGGGTTTATTTCAATCTGGATGCCTAATAAATTTATTCATCACTTTTACGTCGATCAAAATTATCAGGGTAAAGGAGTTGGAACCTTATTATTAAATGCTGCAATTCAGGAAACACTTTTGCCAATTACCTTAAAATGTTTAGAGCAAAATACAAAAGCCGTTGCATTTTATAGACAAAAAGGCTTTGTCGAAAAAGAAAGAGGACCATCAGAACATGGGGGTTATATTTTATTCGAGTTGTTGGAAAGTAGTAATTAAAATAGCTAATTTTCAAAAACATATGAATCGACTTATTAATTAACCAACCAAAAAATGAAAATAAATACCATAATTCTTCTTGCGGGTTTACTGCTTATATTAGTTTCTATTTTTCTTTCTTATAAAAAAGCTCAAAAAAACCAACAATTTCAAACATTAGATCCTAACAAAATAATTCCGGGACCAATCGTCCATGATGACTTAAGTGAGGAACAAATCAAAAGAATAACAAAAATACAAGCTGCTTTTTCAGACATTTATCCAATATCATTAGAAGATACAATTACCAATTTTAAAAGAGATCAAAATCCCGATAGCGAAATTAGAGTTTGGGAAAATATGATGCATGCTTATGAAACATTCATTTCTAAAAACCCGGAAATTAATGTAGAAAAGAAATCAGAAGTTTTCAAATTGATTTTGACACGTTCTATGATGGATGAGAACAAAGTACGAGCTCAAAGAGAATTTAATCTATTGAACGAAAATGAAGTTAACGAGATATTTTCTTATTACACAAAAGAATCCAAACCTTTAATAATCGAAAAAAATCTTTAAAAAATAATGGCTAATACTTTCTACTCTTATTTAGCATTTATCGCACCAACTTCAGATGCCAGTTTGACTGTTTTAAAAAACAATCTGAAAACTTTTTACGACAGACCAATAATAACAAACAAACCGGAAATTGTATTAGAAGACAACCAAATCAATATTCTATTTGATGATCAATATCAATTGTACATTGCATTTTCTGAAGAAGAATATGTAAATGAAGAAGCTCTCGAGATTGCAGAAGAACAGCAACTGGATTGGAATGAAAATACTTTTGATAAAGCAACATTAGAAACTTGCCGTAAAAGATTTGAGATTTGGGGCGATGACGATTTTGATATGGATTATTTTAATGACAGCTTGTTTGTCATCGAAGAAATAGAAAAATTTAGCGATGTAATTATTTTTGCAATGCAATAATTAGTCTGGATTTACACACTTTATTTTATCTGAATTTTTACTCTCCAATATTAATAAAACATAAACTTTTAAGAAATTAAAAAGACAATACGCAACCTTTTAAAGCTTTCTACATCTTTTTACTAAACCAATGTAAAAATCTATAACTATGAAAAAATTATTTTTCTTAATCGCAATTGTCTTACTTTGTTCTTGCAATAATGATGATAAAAACAATTCATCTCAAACTCAGTTGAAAGGAAAATGGAGCCTAAGGAATATTTCCGGTGGAATTAATGCCATGTCTTCGCCAAAACCTGAACAGCAAATTACAATCGAGTTTGGTGATAATATCCTAAAAACGTATAACAATGGAACTTTAACTAATACTCAGGCTTTTTCTTATCAAACAAAAAAATCCATTTTTGGCGGTATCAAAAAAATGATAGCGGTTCAGAATAATCTAATAGCAAACGATATTCCTAAACTGCAATCTTTTGAAATTAAGGATGATAAATTATACTTAAAAGATGAATGTTACGATTGTTACACCTACGAATATGCCCGAATAAATTCTGCGGAGTTTTAAACTACTCTAAATCAAAACAAAGATACAGTTTCTACAAAAATCTACTTTCAGCAATACATATGAAAGCAGATTTTTTATTTTATCAATTCCTTTTTTAGTATCATACTATCTAATTTCTATTTTGGTTTTAATTTGTATTTTCGTTGAAAAGAAAAACCTTTACCTAAAAATATTTTATGGAAGAAACAATACTCGAAAAATCAGTTTTTGAAGAAGTCCCAACAGAAAAAATTTATACTGAAAAAGCAATTCGTGTTGGAACTTTTTTAGGAGGTCCGTTAGTTGCCGGATATTTTATGGCAGAAAATTTTAAAGTTTTTGGCGATTCTGAGAAAGCAAAAAAAACATGGATTATAACAATACTGGCGACACTTTGTATCTTTGCTTTAATCTTTTTTATTCCTGAAAATATTAGTGATAAGATTCCTAATATTGTTTTTCCACTTATTTATATGAGTATTGCAGCTTATTATACCAAACTATATCAGGAAAAACAAATCAATGAACATATCGAAAATGGTGGCGAACATTTTAACTGGGGGCGCACAATTGTAATTTCGATAATCGGGATATCAATTCTTCTTGGTGCTGTTTTTAGTGCTTATTTTTTAACCGAAACTGCCAACGGAAGACTTACAGAATCAACAAAGACATATGGCGCAATGAAACATGAAATTGCGTATCAAAACAATATCAATGAAAATGAAGTCGATAAAATCGCCGAAGTTTTTCAAAAAACAACTTTTTTTGACGACGCCATAACAAAGTATGTTTATCTGGAAAAGATCAATAATAACTACGAAATATCTATTTCGTGCAACGAATCGGTTAAAGATGATGTAATAGGTTCACAGCCTTTTGTAGATTTAAGAAATGATATGCAAAAGTTTTTCCCGGATAATAAAATCATTTTCAAACTTGTTGTTGATGACCTTAATAACGTGGTAAAACGGATTGAGTAATAAAGTATTAATAATGACCAAAAACTACAAAAAAACGGAAATAGAAGACACCACAACAATTGTAGGTAATCCTAATTTACTTTTACTTGGCTTGGGTATTTTTACTTTTCTGCTTTCTGCAACTATTACTTATTATACTTTTAATCCAAAATATTTTACTGCCGTTAATATCGAAAATACTTTTGTTTGGGTATTTGCCGGCTTGATTGCATTATTTGCTTTTTTAAGTGTTTATATGATTTTTACATTAAAGAAAGTTACGCTTACCAATACCGGGTTAAACATCTCATATCCGTTCTTAAATTCTTCCCGCGATATTAGTTTTGATGATGTCTGCAAAGTTTACGATCAGGATTATAATATAAAAGGTTCCCACAATTACAGATTATATGATATATACAAAGGAAAAAAGATCGTAATAGAAATTTATGATGCTAAAAACATTGTTATCACTTCACTCGAAGTGACCAACTATGTGATTCTTGCTCAAAATTTAAAAAACGTTACAAAGTCTCATTTTAAGATAAAGACACCTTATTACGAGAATATTGTAAACACGCAGCGCTATGGCTGGTTTGTATTTTGGGTTTTCTTTATTTATTTTTTAATTGTTTATATCATCCACAGAAAATATTCCTGATTTTTTTATGAAATGGGGTTAAGATAGCCCACATATTAAACGGATTTTATTCCTTTTTGTTTTGAAATAAAATCGTAAAAGTGGCTTAACGAATTTCCTGGCAAACCCGACAGGTTTTGAAAACCTGTCAGGTTTAGCACGTTCACGAAACTCCGCAAAGAAGAGGTTAATCATTGTCTATTTACATATGTGATTTCTCCCTTCGCTCGAAAAGACAAGATTGTGTAAACTTGTCAGACATTGCCCGTGGTTTCAACCACGGGTGCAATATTATCACGCCTCGTATTGTGTTCCCATGGTTGAAACCACGGGCTATGTTTGAAGATAGGAATTAAATGCGCATACCACTTTAAAATTGGGCTTTCACAAAAGTGCCTTACACTCTTGTTTTAAAACTTTGACTAAGTTTATAGTCACAAACCCGAAAGGTTTAGAACATTTAGGTTATAAACCCTAACCTTCATTTCTTATAAAAACTTAAACCTCTACTTTAGCCCCGATGGGAGTGATATCCTTTTTTGCCGTTGTTCGGCAGAAAAGATATAGCGGACAGCAGGATAAATGGTTATTGTAAATACTTTATTTGTCTGCTTATTATTAAATAAAAACAAATTTTAACTAATAAAAAATAAATATTTATCGATAAACAATAAATTTACATATCTTTGCGCTATATCTTTTTAAATCAAAACATTATGTCAACAAAATCAGCTTACATTTTAAAGCTCCTGAACATCGTGTCATGGATTGCTTTTATCGGACTTTGCGTAAAAGCAGGTTCGCTTTTAGCCTCATACGGGGTTAGTATGTTTATTAATGAAGTTGGGGCAAAAAATCTGCCTTTAGGTTTAGATTTGTCAGCATTAAAAGCTTATGATCAAATCGATTACTCGATTATGGTTTTCTGCCTTACCGCAATTACCATTTTTGAAGCGCTAATATTTTATGCAGTAATTCAAATTTTCATGAAAATTAATTTTATTAGTCCGTTTCATGAAACAATTGGAAAACTGATTCAAAAAATGAGTGGTTTTTCACTTATTGTGGGGCTTTTGAGTAACGTAACCGTTTCGTATTCGGAAAAATTTACCGCCATGGGAATCCAGCTTCCAAATTTAATGCAACATATAGGACTTGGAGATGCCTTTTTATTTTTTGCCGGCATTTTATATTTCATCTCACAACTTTTTGCAAAAGGAATTGAACTGCAAAAGGAAAGCGAATTAACCATATAAATTATGCCAATTATAGTAAATTTAGATGTTATGATGGCAAAACGAAAAATGTCATTGAATGAGCTTTCGGAAAAAGTCGACCTGACGCTTTCGAATCTTTCGATATTAAAAACAGGTAAAGCAAAAGCGGTTCGGTTTAGTACACTCGAAGCAATTTGCAAAGTTTTAGAATGCCAGCCGGGAGACATTTTAGAATTTATTCCTGAATAATTGAATTAATTTTATTCGAATTTCGCATCAAAGAGAACTTTAAGTTCTCTTTATTCTTTTTATCTTGATACTAAAAACGTTGATATAGAGAACTTTCTGCTAAAAATATCGAGAAACTCAATGATGGAAAAACTATTGAGTTAACCCGAAGATAGTATAAGACCAAAAGGTTTGATGACATTTTTCCGTATAAGGAATTTAACAACTATAGTTTTAAACCCAAGGGCGGCTTCTTTACTGTTTTTGTTTATGAATCTGTAGAATAATTCGTCTTATATACCCCTTAAAACTGTCTTTTTTAATCCCTAGACTATTGATTATTAAAGATTAAATTTGTTGTACTAATTTCTAAAATCAAATAAAATGAGTGCAACAGATTTTACCTCAACTATAAAAGTAGACCAATCTCCTCAGGAAGTTTTTGACGCCGTTACCAATGTTCGGGGTTGGTGGTCTGAAGAAATCGAAGGCAATACGGCTCAGCTTAACGATGTATTCGATTATCATTATGAGGATGTTCATCGCTGTAAAATAAAACTGATCGAGGTCATCGAGAATCAGAAAGTCGTTTGGCTGGTCGAAGAAAAC
The DNA here is from genome assembly GCF_009664855.1 of Flavobacterium sp. SLB02. Taxonomy (GTDB): domain Bacteria; phylum Bacteroidota; class Bacteroidia; order Flavobacteriales; family Flavobacteriaceae; genus Flavobacterium. The sequence continues at coordinate 532,583 of NZ_CP045928.1, read as the reverse complement.
TATTTTAAATTCACCCAAGGCAAAACGGAATGGACAGGCACGAAACCTACTTTTGAGATTGCTGAAAAAGACGGTAAAACGGAACTTCGTTTTACGCATTTTGGTTTAACCTCAGAATACGAATGTTTCCAAATTTGCCGTGATGCCTGGACAAACTACATTCAGAACAGTTTAAAAAAGCTCATTACAACCGGAAAAGGCGAACCTAATGCAAATGGAAAACCACAGACAGAAAATGAGAAAAAATTGTCTGAAAAATAATTTTAAGCTTTTTGATACCCATTTTTAGACTACGACAAAAATAGTTTTGGCTAAATCTGCCTGATGCATGTTGCGCAACTTTGTACTATAAAAATAGATACAAATGAAAATTACAATTACAGGTTCGTTAGGGAACATCAGCAAGCCACTGACTCAGGAGTTAGTGCAAAAAGGACATGAGGTTACGGTAATTAGCAGCAGTACTGAAAAGCAGGCCGAAATTGAAACTCTTGGGGCTTTGGCAGCCACTGGTTCTGTTGATGATGTAACTTTTTTAACCAAAGCTTTTACAGGCGCAGATGCGGTTTATTGTATGATTCCGCGTGCGAATTATTTTGACCCTAATCTTGATTTGGACGCTTTTACCCGTACAATTGGGAATAATTATGCCGAAGCTATTCAGAAATCGGGTGTAAAACGTGTCGTGTTTTTAAGTAGTATTGGCGCGCACTTAGAGCAAAATTCAGGGATTATTCAGCGTTATAATGAGATAGAAACGGTTTTGAAAAAGCTTCACGATGTTTCGGTTACCTTTATGCGTCCAACTTCTTTCTTTTATAATCTGCTGGCTTATATTCCGGTGATTAAATCGCAAGGTATTATTGCAGCCAATTATGGTGCTGACAGAATGATTCCGTGGGTTTCTCCAAATGATATTGCCACCGCAATTGCTAAGGAAATCACAACTCCGCTTGACGGAAAAAAAGTTCGTTATGTGGTAAGTGAAGAACTTACGGGCGATGAAACAGTTCGTATTTTAGGTGAAGCGATAGGAAAACCGGATTTAAAATGGGTTTTAATCAGCGATGAAGAAACACTAAACGGTTTGGTAAACGTGGGAATCCAGCCTAAAATTGCCGAAGGTTTGGTCGAAATGTACGCCGGACTTTACAACGGTTTACTTGGTGAAGATTACAATAAAAACAAACCGGCAGAAATGGGAAAAACAAAACTAGCCAATTATGCCAAAGAATTTGCTGCTATTTATAACCAGAAATAAGTACCTTAGATTATGGCAAATCAGCAACCACACCGAATAAAAAGTATTAGCGAATTTCATGAGTTTAGGGATTTGCCCAAGCCTCAACATCCGTTAGTGAGCGTTTATAATTTTGAGGATATCAAACATCTAAATGAAGAGGAACCCAAAAGTTTGATGCTTGATTTTTACTCAATTGCATTAAAACGCCATGCTAATGCAACGATGCGTTATGGTCAGCAGGAATATGATTTTAAAGAAGGTGTTTTGTTGTTTATTGCGCCAGGTCAGGTATTTTCTATAGAAGGAAATGCCGAGCTGCAACATACAGGATGGTCATTATTGGTCCATCCTGATTTTTTATGGAATACGCCCCTGGCAAAAAAAATCAAGCAATACGAGTATTTTGGGTATTCGGTTCATGAAGCTTTGCACCTTTCTGATAAAGAAGAAAAGATGATTATTGGTATTATAAAAAATATCCAGCAGGAATATCAGTCGAATATTGATAAATTCAGTCAGGATGTTATTATTGCACAAATCGAATTATTGCTTACTTATGCAGAGCGTTTTTATAACCGACAATTTATAACCCGTAAAATAAGCAATCATCAAATTCTGGCTCGTTTAGAGAACTTGCTCGACGATTATTTTGCCAGTGAATCTATGGCTAAAAAAGGTTTGCCAACTGTACAATATATTGCAGATGCTCTAAACATTACCCCCAATTATCTAAGCGGATTGCTAAAATCACTTACTGGTCAAAGCACGCAACAACACATACACGATAAACTGATCGAAAAAGCCAAAGAAAAACTTTCGACAACTAACTTGTCTATAAGCGAAATTGCTTTTGAATTGGGTTTTGAGCATCAGCAATCTTTCAGTAAATTGTTTAAAACCAAAACAAATGTATCTCCTTTAGAATTCAGACACTCCTTTAATTAGTTAAAAAGTGTTTTCGTAAAAATAGCGTTCATAATTTTCATAAATTCGTGATACTAAAATTGAAATTATGAATCCGATTTTCAGGAATACTTTGGCCGTCATTATTGGCCTTTTTGTTGGAAGCATTGTCAATATGGCTATTATTTTAATGAGTGGTTCAGTTATACCACCTCCAAACGGTACAGATGTTACCACTATGGAAGGATTAAAAGCGACGATGCATTTATTTGAACCTAAACATTTTATTTTCCCTTTCCTTGCACATGCCATAGGCACTTTTGCCGGTGCAGCAACAACAGCTTTAATTGCCGCCAGTCGCAAAACAGAATTGGCTTTGGTAATTGGAGCTTTCTTTTTGTTAGGAGGTATCGTCAATGTCTGTACATTGCCTTCGCCAGTTTGGTATAACATTATAGATCTTGCATTTGCATATTTACCAATGGCTTATCTGGCTAGAAAATTAGTCGTTTCAAAAAAAGCTTAACTTTAAATTTTTCAAAATGAGCGAGAAATCAGTTTTAAGAAAACCGGCTAAAATGTGTTACGAACATATTGGCGGAAAATTGGGGCAGTTACTTGTAGAGAATTTTGCTGAAAAAGGCTGGATTGCAAAAAACAAAGCCATGGATAAAAACTATTATATTACAGATCTTGGACAAAAAGAATTTGAAAAATTAGGCATTGATATTTCACAAATCAAGTCTGAAGATTTATAAATAAAAACAATGAAAAAAGTTGGGCTCGTAGGCGGAACCAGTTGGGTTTCTACAATAGATTATTATAAATTCATAAACGAAGGCGTTAATAAAAAACTGGGCGGACTGCAATTTGCAGAATGTTTGATTTATTCTCTGAACTTTGGTGACATTCAGGAAAAAACCTGGCCAAACTCATACGAACTGGTATTGAATGCATGTCTAAGTTTGCAAAAAAGCGGCGTTGATGCCATTGTACTATGTGCCAATACAGCCCATATGCATGCAGACAAAATCGAAAAAGAAATTGACGTACCCTTAATTCATATTGGTACTGAAACTGCAAAAGCGATAACACAAGAAAAAATCACGACTGTTGGCCTACTAGGAACTTCATTTTCTATGGAAATGGATTTTTATAAAGACCGTCTAAAAAGTTTTGGATTAAATGTGCTAATTCCGGAAAGTCAGGAAAGTCGAAATTATATACAACAGGTTTTAAAACAAGAACTCGGTAAAGGAATTATAAATCCGGAATCGAAAGAAAACTATATCAAAATTGCAAACCAACTGATCGGTCGTGGCGCCGAAGGGATTATTTTAGGCTGTACCGAAATTCCGTTATTAATAGACCAATCTGATTTTTCTGTTCCTGTTTTTGATACCACAAAAATACATTCTGATGCCATTGTAAGCTTTATGCTTGCTTAAACTTAAACTATTATCTATGAGCTATTTTGGCGGACTTGGCGCAGGAAAAGGCTGGAATAAATTTAATTTTATCCTTACACCTGACCAATTTGAATCAATTTTCAGTGAACTTAAATTCTACTTTGTTATTACAAACACAAGGGTTGCCATAGATTATACCGCAACGGATAAATCTTATGTCTTTGATGGTTACAAAGATTTTTATAATAAAATCATAATTGGTAACAAAGAATATGATCGAAAAGAACATTGGTTTTACGAGGATAAAATAAGGTTATCAATTACCGACGATATCAATAAAATTGGCTTTAAAGAAATTACAGACAAAAAAGGAACTCTTTCTGATTCCTTTAAATTGGTCGATCCAATAGAACCTGTAATTGATATCAGTCCTTTTTATCTTACCTTTTCTAAGGATAAAGAAAGTTTAAGCATTGCTTATATGAATACTGAAGGTACAATAGGCTTAGAACTCACTTATCCTAAAGTGGTAAGTTTTTCTACGGATAAATTCAATTCTGTTGTTGATACCAATCAGTTCAACAATACCTTGTTATTTAATGATTTAATAAAAAACATAAAAGCATTATCTAGTAAAGCAAAATTGCAAAGCAATACAAAACTATATCGCCCAAATTTCTGGATTAGTCCCGAAGCAAAAAAACTCATTAATGAAAATCGTTATCTAAAATCTAACTCATTAACTATCATTTAATACCACAAAATCGGATATGAAAAAGATTTCAAGACTATTGTTGCTTCTATTACTTGCGGTTTTATTAATAAACTGTGCTTCTTTTTCTAATACAGATTTTAAAAACGACTACACTAAAATAAACGAAAGTGAACTAAATTCATTTAACGGAAAATACAGTTTCTTCCCTATAAAGAAATTCGACAAAAAGAATGCAAATTCAGATTTTGATCTTTCTAAAAATGTCATCAACTCTTATAATTACACCACAAATGAAATTTTAAAGTTTGATGACCGCGATTCAATTTTAAATGGTCAGAATACATACCACATTCAGTTAAATATTCTTAATGATACAGAATTGAGCATTGAATTGTTTAAAAACAATATCAGCATAAAAAAACAGCAAATAAAAGGCGAGCTTAAAAAAGACGGTATGTTTTATCTCGACAACAAATACATGAAATGCAACGGAATTCCCTATCTATTTGGCGGATGCAATAACAATAAAAGACGTATTACGCTTTCTAAAAACAATAATTTAATTATAAACGAAGCCCTGGATAATACAGGTGCATTATTATTTCTTTTTTGGGCTGGCCAAAGTTATAATGGCGTGTATGAATTTAAACGTTTAGAATAAAAAGTAATCTCTTTTTGATTTTCTTAAATTCTTATTTTATAACTTAGTTAGCTTTTTAAATTTTAAAATCATGACTAAGAAAGAAATAGCCCAGGACTTTTTAAAACTCGCTGCAAACGGGCATTCTCACGAAGCATTTCGTTTGTATGTTGGTGATAAATTTAAACATCATAATGCTTATTTTAAAGGTGATGCCGATACATTGATGCTGGCAATGGAAGAATCTACAAGAACAAATCCGAATAAAGTTTTTAAAATTCATCATATTCTTGAAGACGGAAATCTCGTCGCCGTACATTCGCATTTAAAACAAACTCCTGTAGAACCCGGTTTTGCAGTTGTTCATATTCTTAAATTCAAAGCAGATAAAATCGTCGAATTCTGGGATTTAGGACAACCTGTACCAAAAGAAACAATTAATAAAAATGGAATGTTCTAGTTCTTAGTCGCAGTCGCAGTAAACAGTTTACAACCGGAACTGAAAACTGAGTGTTCACTGAGACTGACTGAAAACCGAGACTAAGACTGAAACCTGAAACCTGAAACCTGAAACTTGAAATAAAAAATAAAAAATGACTTCCAATCTTCGAATTACCTTTATATTATCCTCTATTCTTTTATTTTCCAGCAGTTTTTTATTTGCTCAGAAAAAAAACAATTATGCGTCTCAAATTGATAGTTTGATAAGCGTTAGCAATCCAATATTTAATGGCGTTGTACTGATTTCTAAAAACGGAAAAACAGTTTACAATAAAGTATATGGTTTTACCAATTTTGAAACCAGAAAATATTTAAAATCAGACAGTCAATTTGAAATAATGTCAAATACAAGACAAATCACGGCTGTTTTAATCTTAAAAGAAGTAGAACAAGGCCGAATTGACTTGCAGGTACCTATCAAGAAATATTTACCGCAATTAAACCAAACCTGGGCAGATTCTGTTACGGTTCACCAACTCTTAAATCATACGCACGGAATAGTTGATTTGAAAAAACCACTGGCGTTTAAACCCGGAAGTGACTTTAAATATGGCGATTTAGGCTATAGTTTACTGGGAAAAATAATTGAATCGGTTACTAAAAAAAGCTATTATGAAGTAGCAAATTCCTTTTTTAAAGAGCTAAAAATGACACATACACTTTGTCTTTCTGCAGCTCCAATCAAAAATTTAGTTTCCGGATATGTCAACAACAATAACGCTTTTAAATTAGTATCAAAAACGATGATTACTATAGAAAGTACTTCTTCTAACGGAATTGTTTCAACCGCAGGTGATTTAGCCATCTGGAACGAAAATCTTCATAAAGGAAAATTGCTGCAACCACAAAGTTATCAATTACTGTTTAAGTACAATATAACGGCTCAAAATAGTTTCTTCGGACCAGAAAAAATAGGTTACGGATACGGCTTTAGAATTGTTGATAAAGAACCTGTCAAATATGTGGGTCACACAGGCTTGGGTGATGGTTTTTCTTCTGTAAATTTATATTTTCCTGACAGTGATGTAAGTTTAATTATTTTAGAAAACCAAATGAATCAAAATCGTGATTTGTTTTATGCTAATGAAGTAAAAATCAAAAATATTCTGCTGAAAAGCAATTTGCTCAATAAAAAATAAATACAATGGCAAAGAATAAAACTACCGAAACCAATGAAAGTATTCTTGATTTTATAAATGCTTTTGTTGAAGACGAAACCAAGAAAAATGACGCTTTTGAACTTATTAAAATAATGCAGGAAGTCACTCACTTTAAGCCCAAAATGTGGGGACCAAGCATTATTGGTTTCGGGAGTTATCATTATAAATATGCCAGCGGTCACGAAGGCGATGCGCCTCTTGTGGGGTTTTCTCCAAGAAAAGCAGCCATTTCTCTTTATGTTTATACTTCGCCGGACGATAAAGACGAATTACTTTCTAAACTCGGAAAACATAAAGCTTCAAAAGGTTGTATTTATATTAAAAAATTAGCCGATATCGATGTTGAAGTTCTTAAAAATATGATTTCACTTTCTTTAGAAAATTTAAAAAAATTATATCCCTCAAATTAAATACCACCATGATCCTTACCTTAATAATTCTTTTGTTTGCCATTCTTATTTTTGTTTCACAACATCCCAGATATGGAAAAAAGCCATCAGGAGAAAGATTAGCTTTACTACAAAAATCTCCCAACTATAAAAACGGAAAATTCGAAAACATCCATTTTACTCCTGAACTCGCAAAGGGATATAGCTTCTCTAAAGTATTCTATGAGTTTTTATTTAAAAAAGTATATCGTAAAATTCCAACAGATAGTATTCCGTCTGTAAAAACAAATCTACACGAACTTTCTATCGATAAGGATGTTTTGGTTTGGTTTGGGCATTCCTCCTATTACATTCAGCTTGAAGGAAAACGATTCCTTATTGATCCTGTTTTTAGCGGCAACGCCTCTCCTATTTACGGAACTACAAAAGCATTCAAAGGAACAGATATTTATACCGCTAATGATATTCCGGAAATTGATTATTTATTGATCACACACGACCATTACGATCATCTTGATTATGCAACAATCAAGGCGCTGCAACCTAACATAAAAAAAGTAGTTTGTGCACTTGGAGTTGGTTCACATCTTGAATTTTGGAAATTTTCCAAAGAAAATATCATCGAAAAAGACTGGAATGAGAAAGTAGAACTCGACCAGAATCTGACACTTTACACTACTCCATCCCGACATTTTTCAGGCAGAAGTATTGATCGCTGTAATACACTCTGGACATCATTTGTATTAGAAGCCAACAATTTTAAAATGTATCTGGGCGGCGACAGCGGTTACGATACGCATTATGCTGAAATTGGTAACAAATTTGGCCCTTTTGATATCGCACTTCTCGATAATGGCCAATATAATCCAGCGTGGAAATACATTCACAATCTACCTGAAGATGTTATAAAAGCCATGAAAGAGATAAAAGCGAAAAGAGTATTTCCGGTTCATAACTCAAAATTTCCTTTGTCTCTCCATTCCTGGGATGAACCTTTGATAAAAGTAACCGAATTGAATGCAGTTTCAGAAAATCCAATTCCGTTAATTACACCAAAAATCGGGGAACTAGTTGAACTCAGAAACGAAAATCAAGAATTTCAACAATGGTGGAAAGGGATCAGGTAATTTTTGATTTTAGATTGCTGATTTTAGATTGTAGATTGAAAACTGTGACTATTCAGTGAAAACCTGAAACCTGAAACAAAACAAACCTTGTAAAAAACATGAACCAAAAAATATACCTTTTAGCAATTGCTTTTCTCATTACCTTAAATAGCTTCTCCCAAAACACTTACGTCTTTTTAGGAAGTTATAATCGGGATCTTACCGCAGAATCTATTCAGGTGTATCAATTAGACACTATAAAAGGAAAACTCCACAAAATAACTTCAGCAAAAAACATTATCAATCCGTCGTATTTGACTTTGTCGCCAAACGGAAAATACCTTTATGCCTGCACCGATACCAAAACGCCAAATGCAGGAAGTGTGAGCAGTTTTGAGTTTAATCCTGAGAACAAAACCCTGACTTTTTTAAACAAACAATCCAGTGGCGGTGAAAATCCTGTTTACCTCTCGATTCATAAAAGCGGAAAATGGCTGGCAAATGCCAACTATACAGAAGGAAGTGTTTCGGTTCACCCGATATTAGAAAACGGAAAAATAGATTCGATTGCACAGAATTTTCAATATACTGACGGAAGTATCAATAAAGAGCGACAAACCAAATCTCATGTTCATTCAGCTGTATTTTCGCCTCAAAATAATTATTTATTCCTGCCCGATTTAGGTGCCGATAAAATTCGCTGTTACCGTTTTGATGCAACCCAAAAACAACCATTAACAGAAACAAAAATTCCGTTTACCAAAACAGATTTAGAAGCTGGTCCAAGACATTTTACTTTTCATCCGAACCAAAAATTTGGTTATTGTATTGAAGAAATGGCAGGATCTATTAGTGTTTATCAATATCAAGATGGAACGTTAAAACAAATCCAACGCATCAATACTCATCCGGACACCATAACATCTGGTTTTGAAAGCTCAGACATTCATATTTCACCAGACGGAAAATTTCTTTACGCTACAAACCGAGGCAAAGAAAACAACATTGCCATTTTTTCTATTGATGAAAACGGACTTTTGAAAAACGTTGGTTATCAATCGACTTTAGGAAATCATCCACGAGTTTTTGCCCTTGATGAAACTGGAAAGTTTTTGATTGCCACAAATGTCACTTCCGGTAACGTAGTGGTATTTAAAAGAAATCAAATAACAGGATTGCTTAAAAAAGTGGGAAAAGAAGTTAAAATGGAGAATGTTTCTTGTATTCAGATTAAGAGAATTTAGCTTGTAATTGCCCGCGGATTTTACGGATTGAACTGGTTTGCACAGGTTTTTTTTTTTTGTAGTTTCGGTTTCTCTAATAAAAGAAAATCTTTTTTTTAGGAGCTAATCCCGCACCCGAGCCTGAAAGTGCGAACTGGCGAAGCAATTCTTTTCAATCTTTTGTGGCGAACCACGCCACAAAAAGATTTCCACTCGAAGCCTCGGGGCTATCGGGGCTAGGACAATCATTTTCATAACAATATTTTGGTCTAGTTTGTCATTTATAATCCTATAATCTGTGGCAAAAACTTCTTTCGCAGAAAACGAAAGTCAAATTTTTATTTTAAATTCGTGGCTCTTCGTCAAATTAGTGGCAAACAAAATTTAAAACTTTAAAAAATGACAAAATCAGCATTCAATTTACAACCTGAAATTTTAGAAGACGACATTACAAAATTAGTTCCACTACAGGAAAGTGATTTTGATGCACTTTTTAAAGTAGCCTCAGATCCATTAATTTGGGAACAGCATCCAATCAAAGACCGATACAAAATAGAAGTCTTCAGACCTTTTTTTGATGCAGCAATCACCTCAAAAAGCTCTTTTTTGATTTTAGATAAAAAAACAAATGAAATTATAGGCAATACTCGCTATTACGATTACGATCCGGAGAAATCCAGTATTGCCATTGGTTTTACCTTTATTGGCCGCAAATTCTGGGGTGGATTATACAATAAATCGAATAAAAAATTATTGATTGATTATGCATTGAAGCATGTAGATTCGGTACTATTTCATATTGGTACAGATAACATTCGTTCGCAAAAAGCAGTAGGTAAATTGGGAGCTGTAAACATTGGCGAAGTAAATAGTATTGGTAATGTTCCAGTCAATTTGCCTCATTTTGAATATGAGTTAAAGGTTGAAAATTATAAATTGTAAATAAAAAAGTTATGAGTTATGAATTGTAAGTCTGAATTTTTAATTGGATTTTTTTTTGAAAATTAGCTTCGAAACGTGCCTTTAGGTACCAAATATTGGTAGCAATTTGTATTCAAGATTCATTGGCGTGCCGTAGGTACGCAACAAAAATTTCCCATTGCGTACCTACGGCACGCTAAATCTCTTCTAATTCATGTTTTTTCTACCAATCTTTAGTGCCTAACGGCACAAAACATAGGCTTTCAATCTTTTATTTTCATTACAATTTTCAACATTTAACGAATAACCAATAATAATTTCACTTCTAACATTTAACCTTTAACGAATAACATAAAACTTCTAACAATGAAAAGAATTACCGTTTTCTGCGGATCAAGTTTTGGTACCGAAGAAATTTACAAAGAACAGGCAACATTGCTGGGGCAAACAATGGCAAAACAAAATATAGAATTGGTTTACGGTGGTGCAAACGTAGGTTTAATGAGCGCTGTAGCTGATGGAGTTTTAAATGCAGGCGGAAAAGCAATTGGCGTTTTGCCTAACTTTTTAAGATCAAAAGAAATTGCACATTTAGGCCTAACCGAATTAATTTTGGTCGAAAGCATGCACGAAAGAAAAACCAAAATGAACGATTTATGCGATGGTGTAATTGCGCTTCCGGGTGGTTTTGGAACTCTTGAAGAACTTTTCGAAATGCTGACCTGGGCTCAATTAGGACTTCATAAAAAACCAATTGCGATTTTAAATATCGATGGCTTTTATGATTCTTTGATCGAATTAACAAAAGTCATGGTAGAAAAAGGTCTATTGAAAGAGGCTAATCAGCAAATGCTTTTGGTAAGCGATAGTATTGATGATTTATTAGAGCAAATGAAAAATTACGTGGCACCAACCACCGGAAAATGGATTGATGGAAAAAAGCTTTAGATTAATCTTGCATGTAATTAATTTTAAAGCTCCACCGGAGCAATATATTTATAGCAGATTTATTCTAAGATCCTATAATCAAGCTACAGCGGAGTGACATATTTATTTTTATTGAATAGATAAGTATTTCACCCCGCTGGGGCTCTTTTATTATGTAAACTTTTGATTCTCTATAGATATTTCGTCCCGCTGGGACTCGTTTATCTAATTTTTAAACTGCTTTTTATAATCACTTGGATTCAGTCCTGTATATTTTTTAAACAACCGATTCAGATGACTTGCATCACTAAAACCAAATTCATACACAATTTCGTTGATTTGCATATTGGTAAATTTCAATCTCGTTTCGATCAGTTTTATTTTATAGGCCATCGTATATTGCTGAATACTTTGTCCAGTTTTGATTTTAAAATATTCGCTGATATACGTAGGAGAAACATGAAATGCCGTTGCCATTTTTGTAGCTTTTAGTGCTTCAGGCTTATAAATATTCTGATGCACATAATTGAGCAGATCCAAACTTTCTTCTGTATTAGATGGCGCAAATGCAACTGGTGAAACAAGCGAAATATTCCTTGCAGCAATGGTAATAATAGTATTTAAGATCTGCTTGATGACTTCTTGCTGTTGCGGAAAACTACTCTTTTCTTCCCGAATCAAAGCCTCGATCATGGCTCTTAACAAAGGTTTATCTGTTATCGTTTTTAAAATACAGCCCGGTAAATGGTTATGATTATGAAAAATGAATTCCAGTTTCTGAATCCAGTCGTTGCTTTGTGTTTTAAGATAACTGTCCTGAAAACGGATAAAGAAAAACTTCGTCTTTTCGATCACTTCAAAACTATGCGTATCCTGCGGGAAAATCAAAAATAGTTTGTCAGAAGCATACGGCAATCTATGATCATTTATAATCTGGATTCCTTTTCCTTCCAATACAAAAACCATTTCAAAAAACGTATTCTTGCGTTCTTTGGCTTCATATTCTGAAACTTCCAAAAACTGAAGTTCAAAAGGATGGTATAAATTTCTAATTTCCATCTTACAAAAGTACAAAATATTCCAATGATTATACAAATTAAAGAAAGTGGTTCTTCTCAACTTTGTAATCTAAAATCATACAAAATATGGAAACAACTTCTTTTTTATTGCTACGTCTTGCCGTCGCTATCAGCATGTTTGGTCACGGATTAGTACGTTTGCCCAAACTAGTTACCTTCAGCAAATGGATGATTGGCAGTTTCGAAAATTCTATGCTGTCTAAATTCATCGTAACGCCTTTTAGCTACATTTTACCTATAGCCGAATTTACCATTGGTTTACTTTTAATATTGGGCTTGCTTACAAAACCTTCTCTAGTAGCCGGAGGATTTGTTATGCTGGCTTTATTGTTTGGAACCTCAATGATTGAGAATTGGGAAGCCATTCCGTCACAATTAATTCACGTTGCCATTTTTGCTTTGCTATTACATTTTATCGATTCTAATAGTTGGGCCATTGATACTTTAATCAAAAAATAAAAATCATGAGTTCAAGAAGAAATTTTATCAAACAAACGGGAATTATTGGAATGGTCGGCATGATGAATCCAATAGATACATTCGCAGAAGTATCAAAAACAGAAACATTTTTGACACCAACAAAAACAAAATGGGCAGATGGCTCGAGATTAGTAGTTTCGATTTCGATGCAATTTGAAGCTGGCGGACAACCTGATAATGCAGAAAGTCCGTTTCCTCAAAACATACAAAAAGGATATATTGATCTTCCGGCCGCAACCTGGTACAATTACGGTTATAAAGAAGGAATACCAAGAATGTTGGACAATTGGGACAAACTTGGTGTGAAAGTTACCTCGCATATGGTGGGAACAGCGGTTTTGAAAAACCCGGAACTGGCCAAAGAAATTGTACAACGCGGACACGAAGCTGCAGCTCACGGTATGAACTGGAGCACGCAATATACAATGCCTTACGAAGAGGAAAAGAAATTTATAAAAGATGGTGTTGATGCGATCAAGAATGTAACCGGTTTTACTGCTATTGGTTATAATGCCAACTGGTTGCGCCGCGGACCAAATACATTGAATATTCTGCAAGAATTGGGTTTCAAATATCATATCGATGACATTAGTCGGGATGAACCTTTTATTATTCAGTTAAAAAACAAGGATTTTGTTGTAGTTCCTTATACCTTAAGATGTAATGATATTGTTTTGATTGAAGGAAAAAACTTTTCGGCAGATCAGTTTCTACAACAAGTTAAAATGGAATTTGATCAATTGTATGTCGAAAGCGAAACACAACGCCGACAAATGTCGATTAGTTTTCACGATCGTATTGGCGGAACTCCGCAAATGGTCAAAGCAGCAAATGATCTTATCAAATATATGCAACAACACAAAGGCGTGAGCTTTAAACGTAAAGATGAAATTGCCGAAATGGCGTTGCACGATAAAACTACTATAAGAGAATAAAAATATATATTTTGATATTTAAAAATCCATACAGGTTATAACTTGTGTGGATTTTTTTTGAAGGTATTTGGGATTTCTTTCTTAATTTAGAGGTCGTAAAAATTTGTTTCAAGTTTTTTTGTTTCAAGTTTACAGTCCAGCTGTGTCATTGCGAGGTACGAGCAATCTTCACAAGAAACTCGATAACAGTGCGTGCTCAGCTAGCGAAGATTCCTCGTACCTCGGAATGACAAGATTGGGTTTAAAACTTTAGTATTTACAAACACAAGTCAACAATGAAAGCAGAAAACAACCACTTCGCAAAAGCCGAAATGCTGATTAGAAAACCTGTTACAGAAGTTTTTCAGGCTTTTACAGATCCGGACATTACCCGTAAATTTTGGTTTACAAAAGGTTCCGGAAAACTAGAACAAGACACCACAACCGAATGGACGTGGGAAATGTACGGGTTTTCATTAACGGTTACTACTCATGTTTTGCAGGAAAACCATAAGATTGTGATCGAATGGGGAAATCCCGATGAATCGACTTTAGTAGAATGGATTTTTAGTCCGTTGAACGAAAACGAGACTTTTGTGAGTATTACCAATTCAGGTTTAAAAGGTGATACCGACAAAATAATAGATCAGGTTCGTAATTCTACTGAAGGTTTTACTTTGGTTTTGGCTGGAGCCAAAGCATATCTGGAGCATAATATTTTGCTGAATTTGGTTTTGGATCGATTTCCTAAGGGATTGGCATAAAAAAAGTTTCAAGTTTCAAGTTTTTTTGTTTCAGGTTCGGTGCGAAAACTTGAAACCTGAAACTTGAAACAAAAACATTAAAAATATGGATACAAAGAAACCTGAAAATATCGACGAATATATTGGAACCTTACCAAATGACGTTCAGGAGATATTAGAAAAAGTAAGGGCAACGATTCAGAAAGCAGCGCCGGAGGCCAAAGAGAAAATCAGTTACTCGATGCCGGCTTTTGAGCAAAACGGAATCGTGGTATATTTTGCTGCTTTTAAAAATCATATTGGTTTATATGCTTTACCTAGCGGTCATGAGGCTTTTAAAGAAGAACTTTCAAAATATAAATCCGGAAAAGGTTCTGTACAATTTCCTCTCGATCAACCAATGCCTTATGATCTGATTACCAAAATTGTAAAATTCAGGGTAAAGGAAAACCTTGAAAAAGCAAAAAAGAAATAATTATAAATGGATTTAACCCAACATTACAATCAACTTTACAAAAAATCTTCCGAAACTATTCTGGCCGGTAGTTACAAATTAGATTCACAACTTAATAACGAATCTGATTCGCGGTTCGGAATCACATTGCTAATTCGACCAAACGAAACCATTAAAGAGAATATTCAGTTGTTTTTAGATGAATTAAAGGCCGTTGAACCGCATCAATATTATTATCCTGATACTGATATTCATATTACCGTGATGTCCATTATTTCCTGTTACGACGGTTTTACTTTAGGTAAAATAAATGTTCACGAATATTTCGACCTCATTCAGCAAAGTCTCGTTCATTTGGATAAAATAAAAATTCAGTTTCAGGGTGTTACAGCTTCTCCGTCTGCTATTATGATTCAGGGTTTTCCAACGGATGAATCTTTGAATAATTTCAGGAATAAACTTCGGGAGAACTTTAAAAAATCATCTTTAGAACAAAGTATTGATAGCCGATATAGCATTGCAACGGCTCATTCTACAGTAATGCGTTTTCAGGAAAAACTTCAAAATCCGGAAAAATTAATACACATTCTAGAGAAATATCGCGATTATAATTTTGGAAATTTTAAAGTCGGAAATTTAGAACTTGTTTATAATGATTGGTATCAACGCGAAAGCAACACAATTCATTTAGCAGAATTTTACATAGCAAATTAAAGAACAACCACGAATTCACGAATCCTACTAATCGAAATTGGGAATAAATTCAAAAAAAACTTTGTGCATTTGTGTCTTCTTGGCAAAAAAAACTACTTATTGAACTTTCCAAAATGCCACAAAACACCGGACGGATCGTGCAAAAAACATTCGCTTCCCCATTCTAAATGCACTGTAGGAGTTAGCTTTACCCCATATTTTTCGGTCAGGTTTAAAGCCAATAACTGATTGTAATAATCATCGACATCCTCAACTTCAAGGAAAATCATAGTATTTTCGATCCAGTTTTTATCATAATAATCCTGAAGATAAAAGGCTAAATCTCCCGTTTTAAAAACAGAAAACTTTGGATCTAAAACTCCTTCTTCGAAACCTAAATCACGGTAAAAACTTCTGGAAACTTCAAAATCTTTGGCTCCAATAAATGGTCGGATCGACAGGGCTTTGTGGTTCATGGTATTGGGTTTTAAAATTATATAAATTTAAGAAAACCATTCAATTTTATTGTCCAAACGAATAAGTAAATCAGCAAATGATGTACCAATTTCAGTATTATATTTGCTATTTAAATCGATAAAAGGCGAAAGAATTACTTTTACATTATCATATGGATCAATTTCAATTCCTATAAATTCTCCACTTCCATTTGTACCAATTCCTATAGTCCTGTATAATTCTTCAACAATATTATAACTTTTATTCGCTTCAATTATTTCTTCCAGACTCCAAAGTTTTATAAACTCAACACCAATAAACTGATCGATTCCAAAATAATTCTCAAGATAAAAAACATAATCTATCGGAAGTCTTAAATTAGAATATGATTCAACATCAGTAACTTCCACAGAAGATTTTACATTTCTTTTTGGAAACTCATATTTTTCAAATATTTCTTGTAAATATTGCATAGGATAAGTTTATAGGATTGGCGTAAATCAAAATACTACAATTCTGCTTTCATCCTTTTGTACTTCGACTGATTAAGTAATTGTCGGTCATTATTCAGAACATTTACAGTAATAAATTCTTTGTCTAATTGAGATTCAAAAAGCAGCTCTTTCTCTTTTATGGCTTTTTCGCTCAATAAATTGATATGAATAAAACTTTCTTTTATTTCAATTTTAAACTTAACCGGAAATGCTAAATTATTTTTTATTCTTAAATCTTTATAACCGTATACAATCGTTGCATCACAACCTAAGGGCGCAAATCTTGTTTCATTCGTATAAATATCAACAGAATGATTGTGTCTTTCTAAAATTTCTAAACCGGCAATTAAACTTATCTGGTATATAATTCCTGATACCTGGCACATGCCGCCTCCATTCTCTTCTACCAGGTGGCCGTTTACTAAAGTTCTGCTTTTCTTAAAATCCTGATTTGGGTTTCCTACCACTTTAAAAAAAGAAAAAATTTGATTGGGTTCAAGAACATATCTGTTAATTCTTTTTGAAGCCAGCAGAATATTATGCAGCTTATTATCAAAAGTCTTACTGGGTTTTATTTCCTGTGTTAATGTTATCGCATAACGAAAGTCAAAATCATTTTGGCATTTTTTTGAAAATCGAAATAAATCTTTGCTCAACAAATCCTTTTTAAATCGAAACAATAACTTAATGTAAATCTTGAGTGGTTTCAACATATTCATTTCTTCTCTAATTCGATGATTAAATAAGAACTGTATTCTTTCAGGAATGAATTTGCCAAAAACGAATCTAGTGGCAATAGAAATTTACGGCACAAATCAGGAAATCTATGAATTGGAAAAAACAATAATCCGTAAGTTCTTTTAATAATAAAATTTGGATCTGATTTTACATCGGTAATACTTAAGCTACTTGCTCCGTGCCAGTTTGCTTTTTTATAACCCAATAAGTTTCGTCTTTTTCGCGACGGAATATCAAAGATAATTCTGCCCTTCTTTTTTAAAATCCGATTGGATTCTTCCAATACCTGGTCGATTTTATTTGGATCCAAATGCATGAAAAAATGAAAACTGATAATGGTATCAATAGAATTATCAGCTAAAAGAATCGCATCGGCTTCATTTTGCAGAAACGTTTTTTCAGGAAACTTTCGTTTGGCAACTGCAATCATTTGAGCACTTGCATCAACACCAATCGAAGCATAATTTAATAATCTTCCCGTACCGCAAGCCAGGTCCAGAATTTGTCCTTTTTTATCAATCAATAATTTATCGATAATTTTTCGTTCTTGTGAATCGATAAAATTTCCATACGAATTATCAAATCTATCCTGATCGTAAGTACTGGCCAGATCATTATAATACTGTACTATTTCGTTCATTTTTAATTTTTAAAACAAAACCAAAAATAATAAAAATCTTACCCAGAAAAACATTTTTTATCCTTTCTTCAAAATATTCCCTAAACCGCGGCCAATTTGTTCAATCGCTTCAAGTCCTTTTGTTAATGGTGTAGCAGTAAAATCTTCGTAGGCATCCATAGAAGTTCCTTTGCGGTCGTCTTGCGAATACACTAAAATAAGATTGTTCTCATCGAATGATTTTTCGAATTTCTGAGGTAGTTTATCAAAAATCGACTGGTACGAAACAGAGCCTTTTCTGGAAAGATTAAAAACGATCAAATCAGTTGGTTTAATCTCATCAGAAATTGATTCAAAATCATCCCAATCCATAATACTTTTAAAGCCCAGCTTGGCATTCAATTTCAAATTAGCAGCAATTTGCTGGATCGTTTGATGTGTTTTATATTCGGCATAAATTATAATCGGAATACTTAATTCCTGCGATAATCGGCAGATTTTCTGTAATAACAAATGAAATCCAACTCCTCTTTCTGAGAAAGGCGGACAAATAAAAACCAGTCTTTTTTCTTCTATAAACGTTTTTTGAAATCTGCAGATGAATAAACTTTTATCGACATTATTAATAATCGAATCTACGTTTTCTCCAAAAATTTTATCCAGGAAACCTGTTTTTCTGGGCCATCCTACAATCACAATATCCGACATGATTTCTTTTGAAGTTCTGGCGATTCCGCTTGCAGGATTATGGTCGATTCTGGCAATGGTATTGATTTTTACTTCTGAAGCCGACGCCTGAATAACAAATTTATCAACTGCTTTTCGATACTTTAATATATTTTTTTCGGCCTGATCATTATTGGGAACAATCGTTAATAAAGTGACCGGATTAGCCGATTTTTTATCTTTTATTAAAAGCGCAAAATCTAATAAAGTGGCTGTCGCCGAAGTTTTGGCCAACGGAATCATAATATGTTCGTCGAGAATCTGATCGCTATTCGCATCTTCATGAGAAACCTCTTCTTCGCAAATCGCAATTTTCTTGGCTGCTTTTTCGGTCGCAAACGAAGCGACAATACATGTAATTAATATTAGAATAATAGTTCCGTTTAAGATATTTTCATCGAGAATTTTCGCTTTAAACCCCACTAAAATAACCGCCAACGTTGCAGCCGCATGTGCACTGCTTAACCCGAAAATAAGTTGTCTTTCGGTTTTGGTATATTTAAAAACAATCTGGGTAAAAAATGCTGCCGTCCATTTCCCGAAAATAGCCACAACACTCAATGTTCCTGCAACAATTAATGCCGTTGGTCCGCTAAGGATTACGCTGATATCGACCAGCATTCCTACCGAAATCAGGAAAAACGGAATAAACAATGAATTACCAATAAATTCAATTCGGTTCATCAGCGCAGATGAGTGCGGAATCAAAGGATTCAGCGCCAAACCGGCAACGAAAGCTCCAATAATAGGCTCTACTCCTGCTACTTCGGCCAAAAAAGCGGCAAAGAAAACAACAGAAAGTACAAAGATATAATGAGCGTGTTTTTCGCTTTCTAATTTTTTAAAGAACCATTTGGCAATTCTTGGTATAACCAAAAACATAATCGCTGAAAAAATGGCCAATGAAACCGTCAGTTTTATCCAAAAAGCCTGATTCAGGTTGCCCTGACTACTTCCCATAATAACGGCCAGAATAATCAAAACGGCGGTATCTGTTAATATTGTTCCTCCTACCGTTATGGCAACAGCCTGGTTTTTTGCAATACCTAACTTACTTACAATTGGGTAAGCTACCAGCGTGTGCGTGGCAAACATACTTGCAGTCAGGAAACTGGCATTAAAATCGTATTGCAATAAGTAATAACAAACCGGAAACCCAATGGTTAAAGGGAAGATAAACGTAAAAAAACCAAACAATAAACTCTTATTTCGGTTGGCTTTAAACTCATTCATATCCAGTTCCAGTCCGGCAATAAACATGATATATAAAAGCCCAATTGTCGAAAATAAATCTACAGCTGAGTTTTTGGCCAGAATATTAAGTCCGTGTGGTCCAATGATTACTCCGGAAATAATAAGTCCTATAATTCCGGGAATATTTATTTTTTTTAATAAAATGGGTGACAAGAGAATAATGAAAAGTATTAACGAGAAGATCAATACTGGGTTACTAAGCGGTAATTCGAATTCTTGTAAAAAATGCTTGAAAAATTCTATCATAATGTAATTTTATCTTCTTTGTGGTATTTTAATCTTTCGCAAGTAGAGGTGTTCAAATTAAAATGAAATCCCAGAAGTTATGGTTGCCGATTTATTTTTTAGAACTAAAAAAATCGGATTCTTTAGTGATTGTTTCATTACAAAAATACCTAAAAAAACTACCAACTTTTCACGAAAACCGCATATTAAGCAATAAAATTTGTTTCGTTGCCAAATTATTAATATTTAATATTTTTTTTAACAAAACTGCAACATTAACAAACGAAAATAAAACTTCATTGCATTATTCAATTATCTTTGTCTTAATAAATATTGCACAATGGAAGAATGTATCTCTGTTTTTGATATGCTTAAAATTGGCGTTGGCCCCTCAAGTTCACATACTTTAGGGCCTTGGAGAGCCGCAGAACGTTTTTTAGAAGAGTTAAAAGACGAATCAATTTTAGACCAGATTAAACGTGTAAAAGTCGATTTATACGGATCACTTTCTTTAACCGGAAAAGGTCACGCTACAGATTTATCTGTAATGTTGGGTTTAAGCGGGCAAGATCCTGAATATATCCCGGTTGATAACATTGCCGGGATCATTAAAACGATCGAAGACAACAACGAGATTATTCTGGCAAACGAATATAAAATTCCGTTTTATTTTCTTCAGGATATTGTTTTCAATAAAGAGTTTCTTCCTTTTCATGCCAATGGACTAAAATTTACGGCTTATAAAGCAGATGATTCTGAATATGAATCTACTTTTTATTCTATTGGAGGAGGTTTTGTGGTAAAAGAAGAGCGCACGAATGCCAAAATCAAAGAGGTTATCAAGTGTGCTTTCCCCTTCCCGATTCAAAATGCGGTTGAGCTTTTAAATTATACGGTTTCAGAGAACAAATCCATTTCGGAAATTGTTTATGAAAACGAAAAATCGATGCGTCCGCAGGCCGAAATTCATTCGGAATTAATGCGCATCTGGAACACGATGTTAGAATGTATGTACATTGGCTGTCATACCGGAGGAATTCTCCCGGGCGGACTTAACGTTCGCAGAAGGGCTTTTGATATGCACCAAAACTTAATAGGTTTATCGAATTATTCTGATCCACAAAGCTGGCTGGAAGAAATTAGAAAAACCGAAGTAAAATTTCGTCAGATCCTAAAATGGGTTAGTTGTTTTGCACTTGCCGTGAATGAAGTAAACGCTTCTTTAGGCCGCGTGGTTACAGCTCCTACAAACGGAAGCGCTGGTGTAATTCCGGCGGTTTTAATGTATTATCTGGTCATTGAAAATCATGATGCAGGCGAAAAAGAAATCAAACAATTTTTGATGGTGGCCGGAGAAATTGGAAGTATCTTCAAGAAAGGATCTACAATCTCGGCTGCAATGGGCGGTTGTCAGGCAGAAATTGGTGTTTCGTCATCTATGGCTGCAGCGGCACTTTGCGAATTAATGGGCGGCACTCCTGCTCAGGTTTTAATGGCTGCCGAAATCGCTATGGAACATCATCTTGGTTTAACCTGCGACCCAATTGGCGGTTTGGTTCAGATTCCGTGTATAGAAAGAAATACGATGGGTGCCATAAAAGCGATAAATGCTGCCGAATTAGCTCTTGAAACTGATTCTAAAAATGCAAAAGTACCTTTGGATAAAGTAATCAATACCATGTGGCAAACCGCAAAAGACATGAATTCTAAATACAAAGAAACCTCTGAAGGCGGATTAGCGATTGCTGTAAATATGGCTGATTGCTAAAAAATATTATTAGCCACAGATTAAAAGGATTAACACAGATTAAAAAAAAGAAATCTTTTTAAATCCTTTTAATCTTTGGCAAAAAATCTAGCCTTCCAAAATATACTCCATGAAAAAATACCACTTTTTTTTAACCTTATTATTTTTCTCGGTTTTAATGCATGCTCAGGAACGTTATTTCCTTAATTCGGATACGCGTTTGTATACTTCTGCAAATGCTTCTGCTGAATTTTTGGGCTATTTTAAATATGGTGCCGAAGTACAATTATTATCCGAAAGCAAAAATGGCTGGTACAAAGTAAAAGCCGATAATTTATCTGAAGGTTATATTCCAGAAAAATTTGTGGCGACACGATTAAACTCTAAAGATGTCAAAGTAAGAGACAACGAGAATCCTATTTTAGAAGGCGGAGACAATTATTATGGCGGTAATCACCTTTTTGTTTTAGTGGCTGGTTTAAAGGCGCGTGCACAACCTGATAAAAATTCAAAAACAAAAGAAATCCTTAATACCGGTGATCCGGTTGCGATAAACTATCTTCCCAAAAATCAGGAAGACTGGGTAAATATTAGCGGACAATTTAGCGATGAATACGCCAGGTTTACGTTAAGAAAATTTGTTGGAAAAAGACCCGATTTCAATACTTTGATAAAAGATTTTGACAAACTCGATGTTAGTAATATTACGGAACGCAAAACCATTGGTGAGCGACTTGTAGAATTGGCCTGGAATAGTGAGACCACAACACTTGCTCCTGCATATCAACGATATTACGAAGTGGTGAAGCAGTTAAACGACCCGAAACTTCTTGCTGATACAGAGCTCAATATGGCTATTGCAAAAGGTATAGCCAAACATAAAAAACCGGAAGAGATTCTGGCTTTCGTTAAAAAATCAGAATTTATCTTGAAAGGAATAAAAACCAAAGCCTGGTATTTAACGCAAAAAGATTTGGTAAAAACATTCGGAAAAGCTCCTAAAACAGCAAACGTAAGCGATGAATGCGGTGTTTATTTAAGCGAACTTTTTTACTATTATCCAGATCTGGAAGCTTCTGTAGATGAACAAAAAAATCAGGCAGAGATCACGAAAGTTTTCATCAACGAAAACAACAAACTGGTTTTAAACCCAAATGCAATCTTAGACCATACATTAACAGAAAAAGCATTTATCGAAAAGTACGGAACTTATATTGGCGCTTCTATAAAAGCTCCACATTCGTACTCCATACAAATAGAAGACAGCGAATTTAGATTAGAATTTAAAGACGGAAAGTTATTTACCATCGAAATATTCTTCTATTGCTGATTTCAATCTATAATTATTCAATACTTTTACATCTTCAAAAAAAAACAAAATGTCAGTAGCAAAAAAAGATTATAAAAGAATCACAACAAAGTCATTGATCGAAATGAAAAGCAACGGAGAAAAAATCTCTATGCTTACGGCTTACGATTTTACAATGGCTAAAATTGTTGACACCGCAGGAGTCGATGTAATTTTAGTAGGCGATTCAGCATCAAATGTTATGGCGGGTCACGAAACGACATTGCCAATTACATTAGATCAAATGATATATCACGCTTCATCTGTAGTTCGCGCTGTAGAAAGAGCATTAGTTGTAGTAGATTTACCTTTTGGAAGTTACCAGTCTGACCCAAAAGAAGCTTTGCGTTCTGCTATTCGAATCATGAAAGAAAGCGGCGGTCACGCTGTGAAACTTGAAGGAGGAAAAGAAATTAAAGAATCTATCAAAAAAATATTAAACGCAGGAATCCCGGTTATGGGTCACTTGGGTTTAACACCACAATCGATCTACAAATTCGGAACTTACAGTGTTCGTGCCAAAGAAGATCAGGAAGCCGAAAAACTAATCGAAGATGCAAAATTGCTTGAAAAAGTAGGTTGTTTTGCTGTAGTTTTAGAAAAAATACCAGCCGATTTAGCTAAAAAAGTAGCGGATAGTATTTCAATCCCCGTGATTGGTATCGGTGCCGGAGGTGGCGTAGACGGACAGGTTTTGGTTATTCACGATATGTTAGGAATGAACAATGAATTTAGCCCTCGTTTCTTACGTCGTTACTTAAACCTTTACGAAGAAATGACAAAAGCAATTGGTCAATATGCGGCTGATGTTAAGTCGAGTGATTTTCCAAATGCTGGGGAACAATATTAGTTTTTTTTAAGGGACAAAGATCCAAAGGAAAGAGACAAAGGTTTCTTAATTCCACTAAATAAGCTATTATAATTATTTCTCGCAAAGACGCAAAGTCACAAAGAATCAAATTTAGACTTTGCGTCTTTGCGAGAGATTTAAGCGTCACCACTTTCAATCTAAAAAATTACCCATAGGTCCAAAATGAAAATTCTTTCCAATAAAAACAACCTCCAAATTCTACACGAAGACAACCATATTATCGTAGTCAATAAACGCGTAGGCGATATTGTGCAAGGTGATAAAACAGGCGATAAACCTTTATCTGATGTTGTAAAAGAATACATAAAAGACAAATACAATAAACCTGGTGACGTATTTCTGGGTGTAATTCATCGTTTAGATCGTCCTACAACCGGAATTGTTGTTTTTGCCAGAACTAGTAAAGCATTAACGAGAATGAACGAAATGTTCAGCAATCGTGAAACTCAAAAAACCTATTGGGCAGTTGTAAAGAATAAACCTCAGGAAGCAACTGCCAAATTGGTTCATTATCTTAAAAGAAACGAGAAAAACAATACTTCAAAAGCACATATAAAAGAAGTTCCGGATAGTAAACTGGCGAGTCTGGATTATACTGTTTTTAAAGAACTTCAAAATTATGTAGCGTTGGAAATCAATTTACATACAGGTCGTCATCATCAAATTAGGGCGCAATTAGCCGCTATTGGATCACCTATTAAAGGCGATTTAAAATATGGTTTTGACCGAAGCAATCCTGATGGCGGAATTCATCTTCATGCCAGAAAACTGGTTTTCGTACATCCTGTTTCTAAAGAAAATATCACTATCGTAGCGCCAACTCCGGATGAGACTATTTGGAACGCACTTTGATTTTATGATACTATTGTTAATTTTTAAATTTTTATCGATTAACTTGCATAGGCAAAAATCAAGTGAATCATAAAAATGGACTATAAAAACGACATCGGATACAGAAAAGAAACGCTAAAAAAATTGTTGTATAACATTCAGAAAAGCGAAGACTTAATTGTAAAAGCTTTATACGATGATTTTAAAAAGCCAGAATTCGAAGCTGTTTTAACTGAAACAAACTATGTTATTTCGGATTTAAAAGACACCATCAAAAATATTCATAAATGGGCAAAACGAACACGCGTTTTCCCTTCACTTCTCAACTTTCCTTCTACCGATTATATTTATAAAGAGCCCTTCGGAAACGTTCTGGTCATTGCGCCCTGGAATTATCCATTTCAATTGGCTTTATGTCCTTTGATTGCCGCAGTTGCAGCCGGAAACCGGGTAGTTTTAAAACCTTCTGAACTTACACCCAACACCTCAGCGATAATCGCTAAAATCATCGAGAAAACATTTCATGTTAATCATGTTGAAGTTTTTGAAGGCGGTGTCGAAGTATCGAATAAACTATTGGCACAACGCTGGGATTATATTTTCTTTACCGGAAGCGTTGCCGTTGGGAAAGTTGTAGCGAAAGCCGCAGCCGAAAATCTAACTCCAATTACTCTTGAACTGGGCGGAAAAAATCCTTGCATTATTGATGAAACGGCCAATTTAAAACTGGCCGCAAAACGTATTGTCTGGGGTAAATTTATTAATGCAGGCCAGACTTGCATTGCTCCCGATTATATTTTGGTTCAAAAAAATATGAAGGTGAATTTCATCTCTTTTTTGATTGAGGAAATCATAAAAGCATATGGAAAAAAAATAGACAAATCTCCGGATTTTGCCCGAATTATCAATACCAAAAACTGGTTGCGACTAGCCAGTATGATCGAACCCGAGAAAGTGATTTTTGGAGGGGAAACGGATGCCAACGAACTTTATATTTCACCAACATTAATCGAAGAACCGGCATTGGATAGCCCTGTTATGAAAGAAGAGATATTTGGTCCCATTTTACCCATTCTTATTTATAAAACAGAAGCTGACATCCAAAACGTGATTAGCCGCTATGAGAAACCTCTTTCATTTTATATTTTTAGCGAAAATAAATCATTTGCCAAAAAATTAATTAAAACCTATGCATTTGGCGGTGGCTGTATCAATGATACGGTTGTTCATTTTTCTAATAAAAGACTGCCTTTTGGGGGAGTTGGCCACAGTGGTATGGGCGCTTATCATGGCAAATTGAGCTTTGATATTTTTTCTCACCATAAAGCTGTCGTAAAAAAGGCTAACTGGCTCGATTTACCCATGAGATATGCACCTTACAAAGATAAACTGGCTTCTATAAAAAGAATATTAGACTGGATATAACACCAAAAACAATTTCGTAATGTTTTTGAGATTTTCATATCAAATTGATTAAAAATATTATATTTACGTCACATTATTTATCTTAAATCCCGGAATATAAAACAATTCTACTTTTACACAAAATGAAATCCACACTTGATCAAATCAAAGACATTAAGAATCATGGTTATACCTTAGATTTTTCAACTGTCTTTAACAATGCTTTTGAAAACTATAAAAAAATAGCACTTTACGCAGGGTTAATATTATTAGTTTTTTCTATACTTTTTGGTATCATTGGCTCTGTTCTTTTAGCCGTAATATTTGGTGTAGAAAAATTAAATAATCCCGCTTTCTTTTCGATCAAACCTATACAATTATCAAGCCTTCAGCTTTTTTATTATATTGCGGGAACAGTCTTATTTTCGGCGATTTTAAGTCCTTTTGGTGCAGGATTTCTAAAAATGGCGTACTGTGCAGACAGAGATCAGGAATTTAATGTCTCGACGATTTTTACTTATTATAGATCAAATAAGTTTTTACAAATATTTTTAGCCACTGCCATTATTTCATTATTCAGTGTGTCTGTATCTACTTTTTTCGAAATGCAAAATCTAAATCTGGCGGGACTTGTGGTTTCGTTGATGACTTCGTATTTTACATTTTTAACGATTCCCCTTATTGTCTTTGGAGATTTAAAAGCCTTTGATGCCATCGCATCAAGTTTTATTCTTATTGCAAAACAACCCATCGTACTTTTAGGATTAATGATCACCATTGTTGTCGCCCTGATTATTGGCTTTATGGCTCTTTTTGTGGGAATCCTATTTACTGTGCCGCTTAGTTATTCAATGACATACGCTATATATTATGCAATTTTTAAAAATGATAAAGAAGATCCAATTGATTCAATTGGGCAATCGGATTTAGAATAAAATAGAAAATTCTACACTAAAAAGAGCTTAACCTACTCTCTTTAGAATTTTCAAAAAACTATTTACTAAACCAAACATACCTCAAATTCTATGGTAGAGAACTGTAGTTTTTTCAATTCGTTGATTTCAGGAATTGCCACTCTTGGTAATGCCCTAAAATCAATTATTGCAAACTGGTATGTTTTTACTTCCGACATTATTTTTTACAACAATCCTAAAATTATTCTTTTAGGACTGGCACTCTTTGGCCTTCTGGGGGTTCTCATTTATCAATTCTTTAAGATAAAATCGAGCATTGGCTATTTCATAGAAAAAAAACTCGAAACTGAAACGACCAACAGAGAATACCAACTTTATATTTTATTTTTTGGTATTGCGATTATTGTTATCGAAATCATCAATGAACTTTTTAAAATAAGGCCTAAAAGTTTATTGGTTGTCAATGTTTCCATCGGATTTTCGGTTCTGCTGATTTACTTTATAACCAGCAAAATTAAATTTCTAAGAGATAGGGTTCAGTCTTTATTCATCTTCTTTTTCTTTATTTACATCGCTTATATTGGGCATAACATTATTTTTCTTTCCAAAGATGTTATTCCTATTATTGTCTTTTTAATCTCTTTTTTCTTTTCTTACACGATCTTAAAACCCATAAAAATATACTGGTTCTTTGTTGGCTTAGTTTTTACTTTTCTAATTGTAACCGTTATTTTTCATTTGATTTCTTTAAAATCATCCATTATATTAATCAATTTTTCGATCCTTATTTTTATTATCAATCAGGTTAAATATGCCGTGTTATTGAATAATACAGATAATTTCAGGTTTACAAACGAAATTGTACATAAGGGAAATTCACTAACAATTGCCACCAATAAAAAAAACGAGGTATTATTTTGCAGTGAAACAATAACGTCGATTTTAGGTTATCAGCCAGATGAAGTAATGGGGTTGAAATTTTGGAAACTAACAAAAGAAACGGACTTTATTGAGGGGATAAAAGATTTAAACCACGAGGAAAACAAACTTTATATTCGAAAATTAAAAAGTAAAAATGGCGAATACAAGTATATTCAATGGAAAGACAAAAAATTCTCTGAAGATTTAATTATCAGTATCGGACAGGATGTTACAGAGCAAATAAATGTTCAGGATCAGTACAAAAACCTGATTCAGACCGCAACAGATATTATATTTGAAATCGATAGTGACGGTTATTTTACTTTTGTGAATGATTTTGGTTTTTCGATTTTAGGTTATTCTGAAAATGAGATTATAGCACAGCATTATTCGAATTTTATTCATGAAAACTACCAACGGAATGCAGTTGATTTTTATGAAAACCTGGATATCAATGAAAACAATTTTCCTTCGATTGAAATTCCAATTTTAAAGAAAAACGGAAAAACTTTATGGATCTCTCAAAAAATTATCATTCGCAAAAATGATTTGGGCCAAACTATTGGTTTTGCTGGTATCGCCAGAGATATTACTGATATTAAAAACATCGAAAACGAAAAAAAGAAACGTCTTAAAAAAATTGAAGCTTACAATCATTCTACAAAAAAATTATCAACCTCAGATTTTAGCAAATACGACAATCTCGATACTGTTGTTGATTATATTATTAAAGAAGCAGCAACGGTTACCAAAACAAACAGGGTAAGCTTCTGGAAATATGACAAAGATTTAATTAGCTGTAAAAACCTATTTAGCGTTGATAATCAAAACTTAAACGACAAAAATATATTAGATAAAGAATCATATCCTATTTATTTTGAAACTTTAAAAAACAAGGCCATTATCAATGCGCCTGATGTTTTTAACAAATTAGAAACTTCTGAATTTCAAAAACATTATTTTACCAAAAATCATATCAAATCAATGCTTGATGTTCCTATTTTTTTGAGCGGACAATTGGGCGGCGTGGTTTGTTTTGAAAGTACTCAGGAAAAAAGAGACTGGGATAATGAAGATATCAATTATGCCAGAACAATTTCAGATGTTATTTCACTGGCTATTTCGTCACAAAAACGTCTGGAAGCTGAACGAAGATTAGAATTTAAAAGTCAGCTGTTATCGGCGCTTTCTTTATGCACAGAGAAGTTTTTGCTGAGTAAAACGACGCACGAGATGTTTCAGGAAACATATGAAATAATTGGAAAAGCGGCAAAAGTTGATCATATGTACTACTACGAAAGAGACTTTAATACGAATTGTGTCTCCCAAAAATACAAATGGTCCAGAAAAGGAATTGAACATCAAATAACCGAATTACAACAACTTACAGAAGATAATTTGCAGGAAATTTACGAAGCGGCAAATAACAGAAAAATCTTAAACAAGCTCACACGTAAACTTGGTGATACTTTTTTTAAACAATTATTAGTCGATAATAAAATCAAATCTATTTTGATTTTGCCTCTGTTTATAAATGATCTCTTTACCGGTTTTATTGGCTTTGATGATTGTACTAATGAAAGAAAATGGTCTGAAGAAGAAATCTATATCTTTCAGGTTCTTGCCAACAATATTTCATCGGCATTGGAGAGAAATCGAAATGAAACCAAAATTCTCGAAAGTGAAGAAAAATTCAAACTGATTGCCAACAATATTCCCGGTACCGTTTATTTATCAAAATTTGATGCTTTCTCTACCAAAATTTTCCTGAATGATGAAATTGCAAATTTAACCGGTTATTCGAAATCAGAATTTATTGACAATAATTTATCCTTTTTATCACTGATACATCCTGATGACAAAGATGAAGTAATCAGCAACCAGATTGATAATTTACAAAACAGCATGCCTTTGCACAATATTTACAGAATTCGTCGAAAAACGGGCGAATATATCTGGGTAGAAGAATTTGGTGATGTTATTAAAAAAGGTGATGAAATTGAATTTGTTGGCGGAATTTATTTTGACATTACCAACAAAAAAGAAACCGAAGATGCGATAAAAGCCAAACAACTGGCCGAAGCGGCAAATAAATCAAAATCAGACTTTTTGGCCAATATGTCGCATGAAATAAGAACGCCGTTAAACGGTATTATTGGTTTTACGCATTTACTGATGAAAACGGACCTTGAAGAAATTCAGGAAAAATACATGACCACCATCAATCAGTCAGCACATTCTCTGTTAGAAATTATCAACGACATACTTGATTTCTCAAAAATTGAAGCCGGAAAACTGGAACTTTTTATTGATTTATATGATATTAAAAAAGTACTGGGTCAGGTGTTTGATTTAATTGTTTACGAATCGAACCAGAAAAATCTTAACCTGGAATTGAATGTGGATCCTGATGTTCCCAAATACATTTGGACCGATATTGTCAGAATCAAGCAAATTTTGATCAATTTACTGTCGAATGCCGTAAAATTTACCAATGAAGGTTCGATTAAATTAAATGTGTCTGTTCTGGAGAAAAATAAAAGCGGGAATTGTATTATTCGGTTTTCAGTGATTGATACCGGAATTGGAATACTGGAGAAAAATCAGAAGAAGATTTTTAAGGCTTTTTCTCAGGAGGATAGTTCTACAACGCGAAAGTTTGGAGGAACCGGTTTGGGCTTAACAATATCCAATCAGTTATTGGCTTTAATGCATAGCAGATTGCAATTGGAAAGCAAGATTGATATTGGAAGTAATTTTTATTTTGATTTAAATTTAAAAACCAGCAACCAAAGCATCAACGAAAAATACAATGCCGAACTTAAAAAAATCAATCTGCAATTAAGTGCTAATGCCGGCCAAAACCATAAAAACATTACTTTTTTGATTGTAGAAGACAACAAAGTAAATATGCTGTTGCTAAAAACCATTATAAAAAATCTGTATAATACGGCTTACATTTACGAATGTGAAAATGGATACGAAGCCGTAAATCAATTTGAAAGTATTAATCCTGATCTTATTTTTATGGACATTCAGATGCCGGTTATGAACGGTTACGAAACCACAAAAGCGATACGAAATACAATTACCGGAAAAGAAATTCCTATAATTGCCGTAACGGCAGGTGCAGAGAAAGACGAAAGAAACAAATGTTTATCGGCAGGAATGGACGATTATATTTCGAAACCCATTATTAAAGGTATTGTGGAAGAAGCCTTATCAAAATGGTTAAAATAGTTCAAACTAATTTGTTTGATTTTAACAATAATTCCTGAAAAATATATAAATTCGTACAACATAAAACTCAATAAACTAAAATACAATATAATATGAAGTGGTTAGGCGGAAGACAAAGTGATAATGTAGAAGACAGAAGAGGCCTTTCTGGCGGAAAAGTAGCCGTTGGAGGCGGTGTTATTGGTATTATTATTTTGTTACTGAATGTTTTTGGCGGTGAAAATGGCCAGACTATAGGAAATGTATTGGAACAAATGCAAGGTGGTCAGCAAACGCATACTGAGGCAGCAGCCCCCTTAAGTGAAGAAGACAAAAAAATGGGGGACTTTGTCAGAGTTGTATTAGCCCGTAATGAAGACACCTGGACCAAAATATTTGCCCAACACGGCATGACTTACGAAAAACCTAAGTTGGTTCTTTTTAAAGGCTCTGTAAGTACAGCCTGCGGCGGTGCATCATCTGCATCAGGACCTTTTTATTGCCCTGGCGATCGCAAGGTCTATATGGATTTGGCTTTTTTCGAAGAATTAAAAACCAAATTTGGCGCTGAAGGTGGCGATTTTGCCATTGCTTATGTTATCGCTCATGAAATAGGACATCATATTCAGACTTTATTAGGAACGTCTGCAAAAATGCGACAGGAGCAAGAAGGAAAAAGTGAAGCCGAGGCCAATAAACTTTCTGTAGCTCTGGAATTGCAAGCTGATTTTTATGCCGGAGTCTGGGCTCACGACAACGAACAATATCTTGAAGCCGGAGACATCGAAGAGGCATTAAGTGCAGCAAATGCAGTGGGTGACGACGCTATTCAAAGCAAAATGCAAGGTCATGTTGTTCCGGATTCGTTTACCCACGGAACATCAGAACAAAGAATGTATTGGTTCAAGAAAGGTTTTAAAACCGGCGATATCAATCAGGGAAATACATTCGACGAAATACGATAATTCAATAAACCAAACTATAATAACCAAATGAGCATGACTTAAACGTCATGCTTTTTTGGTTACTATAAGCAATACTTTTTCGCGTAAACTTGATTTTATTTTAAAATAATTAAAGAAAATGTGATTTAATAACTTGCAGCGTTTTCTAGAACCTTACTTTTATTGTGTTCAACAATAATTTTAGCTACGGTAAGCATATTAGTAAATTCTATCAATTGAGTTGTTATTTTTTGTTTTTTGAATAACAATCCTACTGTTGTCATTTTCATTGATTCTATTCGATTCAATATTCTAACAAAATCAGAATCTTTACTGGCATAGAAAAAAGTCATCATGGCTTGAAGTTCTTTTTTCAGCTTCACAAAATAATTAGAATCTTTATCCAATAAAGGCTCGTCGAATTTCAACATGCTTTTTTTTGATGAAAAAGACAACTCATCAATCGTACTATCGATATGGTCAGAAGCCTGATGAGCAAAAACCAAAGCTTCTAATAATGAGTTGGAAGCCAGTCTGTTTTTTCCATGCAAACCTGTTCTCGAACATTCGCCTATAGCATATAGATTCTTAATATTGGTTTGAGATTTTTCATTTACATTGATACCACCACATTGATAATGAGCCACAGGAACAATAGGAATTAAATCCTTTGCAGGATGCAATCCGATTGTCTTGCAATACTGTGTAATCGAAGGAAAATGAATATAGAATTCGTCAAAGTCAAGGTGTCGGCAATCTAAATAAACATACTGTTTTCCGGATGTTTCTATTTCTTTGCTTATGGCCTGCGATACAATATCCCTTGTTGCCAATTCCCCACGGATATCATCTTTAAAAATAAAACGCTTTTGATCTTCATTAACAATATGCGCTCCAAAACCTCTTACAGCCTCAGAAATTAAAAAGAAAGGATTTTTATTTTCTTCGTACAATGCTGTTGGATGAAACTGTATGTATTCCATATCCTTTATTACCGCGCCGGCACGGGAAGCAATTGCGATTCCGTCACCGGTGGCAATCTCCGGATTGGTAGTGTTCTTAAAAATCTGGCCGCAGCCTCCGGTACTCAAAACAATAGTTTTAGCGCGTATGTATTTTACTTTCTTATTGATTTTGTCACAATAAAAAGCACCTTTACAGCTCGCTTTCCCTTTATTTTTTTTAGTATCTACATCAATAACCAAATGATCTTCCAGTAAGGTAATGTTAGATAATTGCTTGGTAGCCCCGATTAGATTTTTTTCTATTTCTGCCCCGGATATATCTTTATGATGCAAAATACGATGCTGAGAATGTCCGCCTTCCAAACCTAAATTCCATATTCCCGCTTTATTTTTATCAAAACAAACCCCAATATCAATGAGTTCATTTAATCGTTCAGGAGCCTGGTGAATTACCATTTTAACAATTTCTTCATCGCATAAACCTCCGCCCGATTTTAATGTATCCTCTATATGCTGCTCAAAACTATCCTCAATGCGATCCGTAACCACAGCAATACCGCCTTGAGCCAGTTGGGTATTAGAGTTTTTAACCTTGTCTTTGGTCATAATTGCAATAGATAAATCTGGTCTCTTTTTTGCAATTTTTATCGCAAAAAACAACCCTGCTATTCCGGAACCAATTATAAGTATATCTGTTTTTTTCATGTTGATTGATTTAGATATTTATGACAAATTGAGCATTCTGTTGATCGGTTTTATGGCCTCTAATCGTAATTCTTCATTAATAGTAATTTCCGGTCTTTCATCTTTTAAACATAAATAAAGCTTTTCTAAAGTATTTATTTTCATAAAAGCACATTCGCTGCAGGCACACGTATTATCTTCGTGTGAAGGCGCCGGAATAATCGTTTTGTGAGGAGCTTCTTTTGAGAGCTGATGAAGGATTCCCGCTTCGGTGGCTACGATAAAAGTAGTAGCCATATCGTTCTTGATAAAATTGAGCATTCCAGATGTTGACCCAATATAATGTGCCGTCTCGAGAATATGCCGTTCTGATTCAGGATGTGCTACAATTTTTGCAGTTGGATTGGCATTGTAAATTTCGATAAGCTTATCTAGTGAAAAAGCTTCGTGAACAATACACGAGCCATCCCAAAGCAATAATTCACGATTTACTTCTTTTTTCAGGTACATTCCTAAATTTTTATCCGGAGCAAAAATGATTTCCTGCTCTTTAGGAATGGCTTCTATAATTTTTCTTGCATTTGATGACGTACAAACCCAGTCACTTAAAGCCTTTATCTCGGCCGAGGAATTAATATAAGTTACAACTACATGATTGGGATGAAGTTCTTTTAATTTCCTGAAATTTTGAGGATCACATCCGTCAGCAAGAGAACATCCTGCATTGCTATCAGGCAAAAGCACTTTTTTATCCGGATTGATGATTTTTGCCGTTTCGGCCATAAAATATACTCCTGCAAAAACAATGATATCTGCATTGGCAGAAGCCGCTTTTTTAGATAACTCAAGACTATCGCCTACAAAATCGGCGACTTCCTGTATGTCTTTATCCTGATAATAATGAGCGAGTAGGATCGCATTTTTTTCTTGTTTGAGTCGGTTTATTTCAGCAATTAAGAATAGCTTATCCATACGGTTAGTTTTATCGATATCCTTAAATTGTACCTTTAGAATATCTCGATTATTTTGTTTTTTAAAACCTGATTTATGTCGTAAAGATATTATGCCACTTAATTTTATTTTATGATTAAAATCATGAAACATTAGTTTTTAATTTAACATCTTA
The DNA here is from genome assembly GCF_009664855.1 of Flavobacterium sp. SLB02. Taxonomy (GTDB): domain Bacteria; phylum Bacteroidota; class Bacteroidia; order Flavobacteriales; family Flavobacteriaceae; genus Flavobacterium. The sequence continues at coordinate 497,597 of NZ_CP045928.1, read as the reverse complement.
TATCGTTAAACTCAATTAAGTTCTGACCAGATTTCCTGATCTCTGAAGGGTTAACGATTTGCCTTTCTAAAAAGGGATCAACATTAAATATTATGGAGAGACATAAAATTATACTCCCTAATTATTTTTACCACAGAGAACGCAAAGGTTTTCCGCAGAGTTCACTAAGTTTTAGGTTGTGTTTACACCATCTAAGTACACAAAGCTTTGTGGACTTAGTGCTTTACTAAAAAGCGCAACTTTACGGAGTTTGAGATCGCAATTCTCCAATTAATCCAAAAATTTACAATTTGGATTTTGGATTTTGGAATTTGGAATTTGAGATTTATTGGCACAAAAAAAGCCCTGAATCTCTTCAAGGCTTTAAATTTTTGGGTGGCTGACCGGGTTCGAACCGGCGACCCGCGGCACCACAAACCGCTACTCTAACCAGCTGAGCTACAACCACCATTTTTGCTTAGCGAGTGCAAATATACAACAAAGGTTTACTTCTGCAAAAAAAAAGCCTCAAAACCGGAGATATCAGGCAAGAAAATGGTTTTGATGAAATAAAATGATTTACAAACCAAACCATAATAACCAATAAACCAAGACTTAAACATTGTACTTTTTGTTTATAAAATAAATTCCAGTAGATAAAAAAAATCCAATAGATAAATTCCAAATTCCAAATCTCTTTCAATTAGAAATTTGAATGTTTCAATTTTCAAACATAGCCAACGATTTCAGCCTTTGGAAGGTTTACAATATCACGATTTGTATTATTTACTCAAGGTTTAAATTAGGCTATAATTAAATTCTAAATCCTCTACAGTTTCAAATTGGAGTTTCAAATTTGGGATTTGGACCCGATAGCGAACAGGCGAAGCAATTTTAAAAAATTGGTATTTAACTTATTGGCACAAAAAAAGCCTTGAATTTCTTCAAGGCTTTTACAATTCTGGGTGGCTGACCGGGTTCGAACCGGCGACCCTCGGCACCACAAACCAATACTCTAACCAGCTGAGCTACAACCACCATTTTTCTTTGCGGTTGCAAATATACAACAAAGGTTTACTTCACCAAAGAAAAAAATGAAAAATTTATATCAAAATCACATCAAATCCTCTAAGCTATTGACTGCCAAACACCTTTCAACAGTAAAACCTTCTGCAAAATCTTTCCCCACTAACCTTCCTAAGTCCTGTGCACGGTAATTTAGGCTTTCCATAAAGTTTTTACTAGTAATTGGCGTAGCAGGTTCTTTTGAATTTGGATCATAAAATTGCGTTTTATACGCCATCACAGCTTCAATTTTCTTTTCTTCAAATCCTGTAATATCTACTACAAAGTCTGGTTCAATGTTTTTCCACTGAATATAATGGTACACTACTTTTGGTCTCCAGGCTTCCTGGTTTTCTCCATCTATAGAAGTTTCTATTTTCATTAATCCTGATAAAAAGCAAGCATCAGAAACTAACTTACTCCCTTTTCCGTGATCAATATGGCGGTCGTCAATAGCATTACACAATACAATCTCCGGTTTATATTTTCGGATCATCTTAATAACTTCTAGCTGATGTTTTTCGTCGTTGACAAAAAAACCATCGCGCAAACCTAAATTCTCACGAACCAAAACCCCTAAAATATTTGCTGCATCTTTTGCTTCCTTATCTCTGGTTTCTGCCGTACCGCGCGTTCCTAATTCGCCACGCGTTAAATCAACAATACCTACTTTTTTCCCACGAGATACTTCTTTTAAAATGGTCCCCGCACAACCCAACTCTACATCATCCGGATGTGCCCCGAAGGCTAATATGTCTAATTTCATACTTTTTAATATCAATGTCAAAAATCAATTTCAATTTCAATAAAAAACTAAATTGACTTTTTGTTATCTATCCTCTTTATTCTATTCTCTTTATTCTATTTTATCTTCAATACTCTCTTCATCGTCATTGATTTATTGACGCTTTCCTCCCACTCTTTTTCAGGAATACTTTCTTTGGTGATTCCGCAGCCCATGTACAAAATGGCTTTGTTTTCCTGAATTTGCATGTTACGTAAATTTACAAATAAATCAGAACTAATATCGTTATTCGCAAAACTGCTGTTTAATTCGCCCAGAAAACCGCTATAAAAAGTTCTGTCGTAATTTTCGTTTTCTATGATAAAAGCCTTTGCTTTTTTCTTTGGCAAACCACAAACTGCAGGAGTTGGATGCAAAGTATCTATCACTTCTTCCAGAGTCGAATTGTTATTTAGAACTCCCGAAATATCTGTTTTTATGTGCCAGATCGATCCTGCTCTCAGACTGTACGGTTCCGTAACATTAACCGAAGAGGCAACTTCACGCAATCTTTTTACAATAAAATCGGTTACGTATTGCTGTTCGTCTTTTTCTTTTTGCTGCCAAAAAACATCCGTTTCAGCAGTTGCTTTTTGAGTTCCTGCTAAAGCTGTAGTTTCAAACACATTTCCGTTTGCTTTTAATAACTGTTCCGGCGTTGCTCCCATCCAAAATCCAATTTTAGGATGAAAAAAGCAATACGAAAAAGTAGTGGGATACAATTCGATCAAATGCTGAAAAGTGGCTACAAAATCAAATTCGGCCAACACAACCTTTTCGCTTCTGGACAAAACCACTTTTTTGAATTCTTCGTTTTTAATCGCTTCAATTCCTTTAGCAACTAAATCTTCATACTGAATTTTAGCAGCTTCATCAAAAACTGAATCTTCGATTTCGATAGTTTTAAAAAAAAGTTCCTCTTGTTCTGTCGTTATAATTTCAGCTTCATTTTCCGGAATCAAAACCAGTTGTTTTTCATCAAAAGAAGCAAATACAAAACCTTTTTCTTTGTAGTTAGAAATGGTATGCAAAGTGTCATTTTGCTGTAAAAGCCCAAAAATACTTCTGGAATTGGGTTTAGAATACATTACAAAAGGCAAATGCTTTTCGTATTGTTTTTTTATTTTAGAAAAAAAGTCATTCATGTTCTATTCTGTTTTCTTTTTCTCCAAAACCATATTTGTCAGCTTGCAAAGCGAAATCAGGTTTCCGGCTTCATCGGTAATTTTAATTTCCCAAAGATGAATACTTCTTCCTTTATGAATGATTCTCGCTGTCCCGAAAACCCAGCCTTCACGAATACTTTTTAGGTGATTGGCCGAAATTTCTATTCCGCGTACTTCCTGTTCTTTTGGATTGATAAAAAAAAACGATGCTGCACTGCCCACACTTTCTGCCAAAGCTACAGAAGCTCCTCCGTGTAAAAGTCCCATTGGTTGGTGAACGGACGGATTTACAGGCATTTTCGCCGTCAAAAAATCCTCGCCAGCATCTATATATTCTATTTTTAGCGTTTCCATTAGCGTGTTTTTAGAAAATTCGTTGCAACGCGCTAAAATCTGCTCTTTTGTATAATTCATTAAAATGGAATTTAAAATCGTAAAATTAAAGAAAAGAAGAGATACAAATTCGAAAATGCAATTCTAAATTAAAAATCAACTTCAAACATGTAAGTTTTTTGTTATTTTTACCAAAACAATCAATATTGATCTTTGGCTGAAAATTTATTTTTTTTGCTAAAGATTACACAGATTAGCACAGATTAAAATAGCTATAAAATCCTTTTTAATCTTTTAAATCAGTGGCAAAAAAAGAAACAAATGCGTCAATACTTTATACTTTTCATTTTTGGAATACTTGTAACAACCGGTTCTTGTCGAACTGATTTTGACACCGTTGCCAGTTCCGGAAATTTAAAGTTTTCAAAAGACACTGTTTATTTAGACACTGTTTTTAAGAATATTGGTTCCAGCACGTATCAACTGAAAGTTTACAATGCAAGTAAAGATGATATTTCGATTCCAACGATTCAACTGAAGAATGGTCTAAATTCAAAATACCGAATGACCGTTGACGGAATGAACGGCAACAATGGCAAGATTTTTAAAGACGTTACGCTTTTAGCCAAAGACAGTTTATATATTTTTATAGAAACCACGGCAGATATTACAGATGCTGATCCGACCGATTTTTTGTATACAGATCAGATTCAGTTTGATAGCGGCGCCAATCTTCAGGAAGTGGCTTTGGTTACTTTAATTCAGGATGCTGTTTTTCTATATCCAAAACAAAATACTGACGGAACCAAAGAAAAAATTATAATAGACGGCAAGGCTGTTGATGGTTTTTATTTGGATGAAAATGACGCTGTAAACGCAAATGAATTGCTGTTTACCAATCAGAAACCGTATGTTATTTATGGTTTTGCAGGCGTTCCCGCAAATAAAACCGTTACTTTTCAGGCCGGAGCAAGAGTCTTTTTTCATGCCAATTCCGGACTTTATATAGACAATAAAGCATCACTTCAAATAAACGGAGCTGTATCAACTACCAATAAACTAGAAAACGAAGTTATTTTTGAAGGTGACCGACTAGAATCTCTTTACGATGATATTCCCGGGCAATGGAATTCAGTTATTCTAGCTAGTGGAAGTAAAAATCATTCGATCAATCATCTTACTTTAAAAAATGCCATTGCGGGTTTAAACATAAAAAGTCCTGACAACAGCACTACAATCGACATCAAAAACACTCAAATATACAATTGCGCCGAGTACGGAATCTTGGCTCAAAACGCATACATTAACGGAGAAAACATTGTCATAAATTATGCTGGTTTAGCAAGTTTATCATGTGTTTACGGCGGGAATTATATTTTTACGCATTGTACTTTCAATAACAACTGGCAAAATTCATCACATTTTGCTGTTAACCTCAGCAATAGTTTAGCCGGTGCAACTCCTTCAACTAATCCGCTTACACAAGCTACTTTCAATAACTGTATTATTTACGGATCAAGCACTAACGAGTTCAATTTGAGTAAAAATACAAATGCTGCTTTTGTCTATCAACTAAATAACTGTTTGTTGAAATTTAGCAGTTCAAGTACCAATCCGGATTATCAGTTTAAAACCGATACAGAACATTACAATCAGATTATCTTAAATGAGAATCCGAAGTTTTATAATGTGAATCAAAATAAGTTAAACATCGATACTACTTCTCCCGCTTTCGCGAAAGGGAATCAGACGTATATAATTCCGGTAGATATTATAGGAAAAACCAGGACTTCTCCGCCCGATTTAGGTGCTTATCAAAGCGCTGCATTTCCTAAATAGTTTTGTTTTCACCATATAAGTGATATAAGAAAATTTAAGTTTTCTGCGTAAAATGTAGCCCACAGGTTTTACAGATTAAACTGATTATCGCTGATTATTTTCTAAAATGAACTTATCTCACTTATGTAGTGAAAAAGAAAAAAAACTTTGCGCCTCTGCGTCTTTGCGAGATTATTTTCAAAACTTTCTAAAATGAATTTATATCACTTAGATGGTTAAAAAAAACTCGTAAGAAATTTTTTCTAAAATTAAAGATCACTTAACGTAGTGTATTCTTAAAAGTAGTATTTTTGATACAATTAATAAACTAGAAACCTAACATTCAATTTATTGACAACCCAAATCTAAACCTACTTTTATGAAAAAAAACTACTTTTTAATCTTATTGATGTTTACTGCCGTTGGTTTTTCCCAAATTCCTGCTGGCTATTACAACACGGCAACCGGAACAGGTTACACTCTAAAAACACAATTGTACAATATCATTAAAGGTCATACCGATAATGGTTATGCCGGTTTGTACACTACCTATCAAACATCGGATGTTGATAACTTCTACGAAAACGACGGAACGGTTTTAGACATGTATTCTGAAAATCCGTCAGGAACAGATCCTTATAATTACAGTACAGGAAGCACGCAACGATGTGGCAATTATTCAGTAGAAGGCGATTGTTATAATAGAGAGCACATTATTCCGCAATCGGTATTTAATGAGCAATCTCCAATGGTTGCCGATGCCCATTTTATCACTCCAACCGACGGAAAAGTAAACGGAATCCGTTCTAATTATCCGCATGGTATTGTAAATTCAGCCACTTATACCTCTCAAAACGGAAGCAAATTGGGCTCAAGTGCAGTATCTGGATATTCAGGAACTGTTTTTGAACCTGTAAATGAATTTAAAGGCGATATTGCCCGAATGTACTTTTATTTTGCCACCCGTTACGAAAATACCGTTGCAGGATATTCTTATGTTATGTTTGATGGTTCAAGCAATAAGGTATTTACAACCGCATTTTTGAATGTTCTTTTGGCCTGGAATGCCCAAGATCCGGTAAGTGCAAGAGAAATCGCAAGAAATAATGCTATTTACGGACGTCAGAATAATAGAAACCCATATATCGATCATCCTGAATATGTAAACCAAATTTGGGGAGGAACTTCTTCCGGAGATACTCAGGCTCCAACCGCTCCAACAAATTTAGCTTCGACAGCAACAACAGCAACTTCTGTTTCGGTTAGTTGGAATGCTTCAACAGACAATGTGGGTGTAACAGGATATAACGTTTATGCAAATGGTGTGCTGAAAAATACGGTTACTACTTTAAATTATACTATTACCGGATTGACCGCTTCTACCAATTACAACATTTATGTTACAGCAAGAGATGTGGCAGGAAACACTTCCTTGTCAAGCAACACTATTGCTGCTACGACAAATGCAAGCGGCGGGACTGGCGGAACAGCTTCGGACATTTTGTTCTCGGAATATATTGAAGGTTCTGGAAATAATAAAGCATTAGAAATTGCTAATAATACAGCAAGTTCAGTGAGTTTATCTGCTTATACCATTAAAAAACAAACCAATGGCGCCGGATCGTGGAGCACAGGTTTAGCATTAAGTGGAACATTAGCCACCGGAAGTAAATTTACGATCGTAAACAGTTCAATGGCCTCCAGCTGTTATCCAACAAGTTCAGCGAATATTTCGACAACAGCAACCGAATTGACTTTTAACGGAAATGATGCTGTAGGTTTATTTAAAAATGGCGTTTTAATTGACATTATAGGAACTTTTAATGGCGGAACTGCCAACTTTGCAGCAGATGTTACTTTAAGAAGAAAATCTACCGTAACAGCTCCAAGTACAACATTCAACCTAAGCTCACAATGGGATTCTTATGCCGCAGATACCTGCTCTAACTTAGGCGCTAAACGTACACAAACTCTATCTGTAGAAACGGAAGAAGAAACTGCTCCTCAATTAAAAGAATTGGTTTTATATCCAAATCCAACCAACGGAAACTTCAATATTTACTTTAATACTATTAATTCACCTTATTCTATCGAGATAATCTCCATATTTGGTCAGAGGGTATTTGAGAAATCAAATAGTACTGATTCATTATCGACGATAAATAACTTGCCAAAAGGCATCTACATTGTTCGTATTAATCAGGATTCTGACACTTTTAGCAAAAAGATCATAATCAACTAAATTAAACGAGTGCTTACTAAATTTAAAAGCGGCAATATTGCCGCTTTTTTTGTTTTATTTTTTCACCAAAATAAGTAATATAAGTTCATTTTAGATTTTTTTAATCTCGCAAAGTCGCAAATACGTAAAGCTTGAGTTTTTAAGCTTTGTAAATAAACATTTGCGTCTTTGCAACTTTGCGAGCAAAATTCAAACAGTAATTAAATGAATTTAAATCACTTATATGGTTTAAAGAAGCATCTGTATATTTTTTCGAAAGAGTTTGTTTTCAAATTTGCGCTTGCTATTTATTTACACTAAATTTGCACCTCAATACAACAAACTACACAAAACAATGATCCATTTCTTTGAAAACCAAAGCAAAACTGTTTTTGCCGTACAAACGCAAAACGAAATTTCGGCTCAAGACATTTCAAAACTAAACTGGCTTTTTGCCAACTCTAATAAGATCGAAAAATCCGCACTGACGGATTTTTTTGTTGGTCCTCGTGCCACTATGATCACACCTTGGAGTACAAATGCTGTAGAAATTACTCAGAATATGGGTATTCCGGGCATTATCAGAATCGAAGAATTTCATCCGGCAACGGAAGATTTTACTGATTTTGATCCTATGCTTTCACAAAAATTCAATCAATTAGATCAGGAAATTTTCACTATCAACGTTCAGCCGGAACCAATTCTGGAAATCGATGATATTGCAACTTACAATAAAGTAGAAGGTTTAGCCCTTAGCCAGGAAGAAGTAGATTATTTAGACAATCTTGCTGTAAAACTGGGAAGAAAACTAACCGATTCTGAGATTTTTGCTTTCTCACAAGCAAACTCTGAACACTGTCGTCACAAAATCTTCAACGGAACTTTTGTAATTGACGGTGAAGAAAAAGAGACTTCTCTTTTTAAATTAATCAAAAAAACATCACAGGAAAATCCTAACGATATAGTGTCTGCTTACAAAGACAACGTTGCTTTTGTAAAAGGACCAAAAGTGCAGCAATTTGCACCAAAAACAGCTGACAAACCAGATTATTACGAGATCAAAGAATTTGATTCGGTTTTATCTTTAAAAGCAGAAACACACAATTTCCCAACTACTGTTGAGCCTTTCAACGGAGCTGCAACAGGTTCAGGAGGAGAAATTCGGGACCGTTTAGCTGGTGGACAAGGTTCTTTGCCTTTGGCAGGAACTGCTGTTTACATGACTTCATATTCTCGTTTGAACGACGACAGAAAATGGGAAAATGCTGTTGAAGAAAGAAAATGGTTGTACCAAACACCAATGGATATTTTGATCAAAGCTTCAAACGGAGCTTCTGATTTTGGAAATAAATTCGGGCAACCGCTTATTACAGGCTCAGTTTTAACTTTCGAACATTCAGAAAACGACCGCAAAATTGGTTACGATAAAGTAATCATGCAAGCGGGAGGAATTGGATACGGAAAACTGGATCAGGCAATAAAAAAGAAACCACAAGAAGGTGATAAAATCGTAATTCTTGGTGGAGAAAATTATAGAATTGGGATGGGTGGAGCTGCAGTTTCATCTGCAGATACAGGAGCTTTTGGTTCAGGAATCGAATTAAATGCGATCCAACGTTCGAATCCAGAAATGCAAAAACGTGCTGCTAACGCTATTCGTGGTTTGGTAGAAAGCGACAATAATCCAATTGTTTCGATTCACGACCACGGAGCTGGAGGACACTTAAACTGTCTTTCGGAATTGGTTGAAGAAACTGGTGGATTGATCGATTTGGATAAATTACCAGTTGGAGACCCTACACTTTCTGCAAAAGAAATTATCGGTAACGAATCTCAGGAAAGAATGGGATTGGTTATTGGGCAAAAAGATATTGACACTTTACAAAGAATCGCCGACAGAGAGCGTTCACCAATGTATCAGGTTGGAGATGTTACGGGAGATCACCGTTTTACTTTCGAATCTAAATCAAATGGTTCAAAACCGATGGATTATGCTTTAGAAGATTTCTTCGGAAGTTCTCCAAAAACGGTTATGACTGATAAAACGATCGACAGAAAATATGCTGATGTTGCTTACAACGCAGGAGATTTCGAAAATTATTTAAAAGATGTTTTACGTTTAGAAGCGGTTGCCTCAAAAGACTGGTTGACTAATAAAGTAGACCGTTGTGTGGGTGGAAAAGTAGCTAAACAACAAAATGCAGGTCCTTTGCAATTGCCTTTGAATAATGTTGGAGTTATGGCTCTGGATTATTTAGGTAAAGAAGGAATCGCAACTTCTATTGGGCATGCTCCTATCGCTGCTTTGATTGATCCGGTTGCAGGAAGTAGAAATGCTATTGCAGAATCGTTATCAAACATTATCTGGGCGCCGATAAAAGATGGTTTAAAAGGAATTTCATTATCTGCAAACTGGATGTGGGCTTGTAAAAACGAAGGTGAAGACGCTCGTTTGTACGCTGCTGTTGAAGGTTGTTCAGATTTCGCAATCGAATTGGGAATCAATATTCCGACAGGAAAAGATTCACTTTCTATGAAACAAAAATATCCAAACGACGAAGTAATTGCGCCGGGAACGGTTATTATTTCGGCTGGAGGAAACTGTACCGATATTAGAAAAGTAGTAGAACCGGTTTTACAGAAAAACGGAGAATCTATTTATTATATCAATTTGTCTCAGGATGACTTCAAATTAGGAGGTTCATCTTTTGCACAAATTAGAAACACGATTGGAAAAGAAACTTCTACTATAAAAGACGCTTCTTTCTTCAAAAATGCATTTAATACGGTTCAGGAATTAATCGGCGAAAGCCAAATTTTAGCCGGACATGATATCGGAAGTGGTGGTTTAATTACTACTCTATTAGAATTGTGTTTTGCTGATGTAAACCTTGGAGCTAAAGTTGATTTTAGCGCTTTCGCGGAAAAAGACGTATTGAAAATCCTTTTCGCAGAGAACATCGGAATCGTTTTCCAGGCAAAATCAGATGCAGCAGTTGAAGCTAAATTAAAAGGAAACAATATCGAATTCTTCAAGATTGGTTCAGTTCAGGAAACTGCAGCGTTGGAATTTGGAGAATATAAATTAGATATCAGAACTTACAGAGACATTTGGTTTGAAACTTCTTATTTATTAGATCAAAAACAATCTAAAAATGGAAGAGCTCAGGCACGTTTCGAAAATTATAAAAATCAAGTTCTACAATATACTTTCCCAGCACACTTTACAGGAAAGAAACCAGAAATCGACAATTCTAAACCAAGACCAAAAGCGGCTATTATTCGTGAAAAAGGAAGTAATTCTGAACGCGAAATGGCAAATGCGATGTACTTAGCAGGATTTGATGTAAAAGACGTTCACATGACCGATTTAATTTCTGGTCGTGAAACACTTGAAGATATTCAGTTCATTGGTGCTGTTGGAGGATTCTCTAACTCAGATGTTTTAGGTTCCGCTAAAGGTTGGGCCGGAGCTTTCTTATACAACGAAAAAGCAAAAACAGCTTTAGATAAATTCTTTAAAAGAGAAGATACTTTGTCTGTTGGAATCTGTAACGGTTGTCAATTGTTTATGGAATTAGAAGTGATCAATCCCGAGCATGAAGTTCACGGAAAAATGCTTCATAACGAAAGTAACAAACACGAAAGTATCTTTACTTCTGTAAAAGTTCAGGAGAACAATTCGGTTATGTTATCCACATTGGCCGGAAGTACTTTAGGAGTTTGGGTTTCTCACGGAGAAGGAAAATTCAATTTACCTCTTGCCGAAGAAAACTATAACATTGTTTCTAAATATGCTTACGAAGGTTATCCTGCAAACCCTAACGGATCTGATTACAACACGGCAATGCTATGTGACAAAACCGGAAGACATTTGGTAATGATGCCTCATATTGAGCGTTCGACTTTCCAATGGAACTGGGCGCATTATCCAAAAGACAGAAACGACGAAGTTTCACCTTGGCATGAAGCTTTTGTAAACGCAAGAAAATGGATTGAGAAAATCTAAAAAATATAAAACGCTCGAATTATCGAGCGTTTTTTTTTGTTTTATTTTGCCACGGCCCGAGCCGATAGCGAACAGGCGAAGAATTTCACGAATTAACACGAATTTATTAATGTGATAATCTAAAAAAATGCCACAGATTAAAAGGATTAAAATGATTTTAAAAACTAGTCATTGTCTGCGGTTAGCAAAGCATTAAAATAATAATTCATGAAATTCGCGGCAAACAAAAAAACTAATTTATTCGTGGCAAAAGCTTTTACTTAAACTACTCTAAGCCTAATTTAATGATATCTTAAGGCACTTTAAGAAGCTGTATTTAATGCGATAAATATCTTTGTCTCATGAAAAAATGCAGACAAACTCTATCGCTTTTAATTTTCTTATTTACATTAAGTCAATTTTCATTTGGTCAAAACGCTTCTATAAAAGGAACTGTTTCTGACGGGAAACTAGCTATAGAATTTGTCGATGTTATTTTAAAAAACACAATCGATTCTACCAAAGTAGCCAATTATGCCTTAACAGATATCGCTGGAAATTTTTCTTTAGAAAATATTCCTTCAGGCGATTATCAATTACAATTTAAATTAATAGGTTTTAAAACTGTTAAACAAAAAATAAATTTTACAGGCTCTCCTATTTCTATGGGAACTATAACTTTAGAAAGTGATACTAATTTACTGAATGCTGTTGTGGTGAATTCACAGAAAAAACAAATTCAGAAAACAGACGAAGGCTTTATTTTTAATGCGTTTTCGAATATTTCGCAATCCGGAGGAACGGCTACGGATATGCTAAAAAATATGCCAACTGTTGCCGTTGATGCTGACGGAGGAATAACGCTGAGAGGAAAATCTCCAATGATTTTAATTAACGGAAAAAACTCGGCCATTACAAATATGGACCAAATTGCTGCCAGTAGTATTGAAAATATTGAAGTTATTAGCAATCCTACGGCTAAATATGATGCCAATGCAGAAAGTGGTATTATCAACATTAAACTCAAAAAAAACAATCAAAGCGGGATTAATGGCGCAGTAGTTTTAGGCAGCGGATTTGGTGCAAAAGGAAGATTAAACAGTTCTGTAATTATGAATCAGAAATTAGAAAAATGGAATTTTGGTTTGGGTTATGACAATCGTTTTGCCGGCAGAACCAAAAAAATAAAAGCCGAAAGAACCAATAATCTTATTGATAATGAATATTTTATCAATCAAAATAGAAATGACAAACGAACCGAAGGATTGCAAAATTTAAAACTAAATGTTGATTTTTCTCCTAATGACAGGAACAGTTTTTCGTTTGAAGCTTTAGGAAATATGGAAAGTCAGGATAATGATGAAACTTTGCATACTCAGGTCAATACAAGTGCCAATCAGTTTTTCTCTAATAATATCAGGCATTCATTAGAACTAGAACGCTCAAAAGTGAGTGAAGTGGCTTTTAGTTATGGTCGAAAATTTGATGACGATCAAAAAAGCCTGAATGCAAGCATTACTTCTTCTTTTAATAAACATAGAGAAAACACCGATATTGATACTAATAATTACGATCAATACAATGCGCAAATTGCCGATGCTTTTTTACAAAGAACACACAATTATGAGCATGAAAATATCTCGAATGCCATTGTAAACTATGCAATTCCGGTTGCTGAAAAGTCCATTATAGAAACGGGTTACAAAGGAACATTCCGATTTTTTAATTCTGATTTTCAAAGTGCAGATAAAACGAATGATCAATATGTAGTAAATCCTCTGGCTAGCAATTCCTTTAAATTTAATGAACAAATAAATGCTGTTTACGGTGTGCTAAATTCATTTATAGGTGATAAAGAAAATCCAAAATGGAAATACAATCTAGGGTTACGCGCCGAAAATGCTTCTAACACTGGAGCCACAAAAAATAATAGCGATCACTTTAGCAATGATTATTTAAAATTCTTTCCTTCGGCATCATTGCAAATGAATTTAGCTTCAGACGAATTTGTAAAAATTGGATATAGCAAACGTATCAATCGTCCGGATTTAGATGACTTAAACCCTTTTGTAGATATTACTGATGCTTTGAATCCTCATAGCGGAAATCCGTATTTGAAACCTGAAATCACTCATATTGCCGAAATGAGTTATAATAAAGAATGGTCTAAATATTCGTTTTCGACCAATGCCTTTTACAGAAATGCAACTGACGCTATAAGACAATATGCAGAATTACAAGACAATGGTGTGATTCTTTTGCAACCACGAAATATAGGAAGTACCATAACTTATGGTTTAGAAACTATTTTTAGTCTAAAACCAATTGGCTTTTATGACGCCAACATCAGCGTTACTGCTTTTGAGCAAAAAATCAATGCGTCAAATTTGGCTCAGGATGTGGTGAATAGTGCTTTTAGCTGGTATGGCAAAATCATCAATAATTTTCTTCCCTGGAAAGGCGGAAAACTACAAATAATTGGCAATTACAATTCTTCCTTAGCAACGGCTCAGGGAAAAAGAATTCCTGTATATAATCTCGATATGGGTTTTCAGCAAAAGTTGAGTAAAGGAAATGCCCGTTTAGGCTTGGTGGTTACAGATATGTTTAACACCTTAGAAAGTGGCTATAAAAACAACACTTTGCTTTTTAGTAATAATCGAACCTCAAAATCAGATACGCGTGCTTTGATGCTGACTTTTGCCTATAGTTTTAAATCTGATTTTAAAGAAAAGCTACTGGAAAATCAGTTTTCGACAGAGTAATATTTCAGCAGCAATAAAATGTTAAAAAATAAATTCATTCTTGTAATTGGGATTCATTTTTCTATAAAAATTTGAAGTATATTCGCCAAAAAAATTATGTCACTGATTTTTTTTGCATCCAAAAACAATTAAACCTACATAGAATGAAATCTTTACATTTATTACTTATTACGTTATTTTTTGTTGCTGCACCATCTCATGCTCAGGTTCATGTAGATCAAATTACCTACAACGGTCGTGATCATTATATCACTACTACAATTGGTTATCCTGTTCCCGGAACTTATATCCCTACAGGACAAAAAGCGCCTAGTACGGTTTTAAATCCTGACGGTACCGGATTTATCCAGGCCGATGATTTGAGCAAAAGTAAAATCAACTGGGGAATCGAATGTACAGATGAAGGAATTCCTGTTTTTAAAGAAGGTTTCAATAGTGCATCCTATACGTTTTGGTACAGAACAAATGATAGTGATGCCTGGATATATTCTCAATTTTCTATTCATTTTGCCAAGAAAAAAATGTTTTTAATGGGCGAAAGAGTAAAAGAATATGTGGATTATAACGTTCAGTAATTTCATCAAATTTAGCCCCTGAAATAAACATTTCTCGTTATTTCAAAAAATTACTACAAAAAAGAAAACGTTTTCGTAGATTTTCTATTATACCTATAATTTTTCCCATAAAATTTTATAAAATTAAAAATCATACCTAAATTTTATTTAATTTGCGGTAAAATTCAATATATTAAACATGGTTTCAATCACACGCCTTTTTGATTTTCCCTATTATCAACAAGAAACTTACAACCTTCCAGTTGCCTTAGCAACCAAAAAAAATGGAGTCTGGGAAAAAACATCTAGCCAGGAATATATTGCAAAAGCAAATGCTGTTTCGAGAGCATTATTACGTATAGGCGTTCAGAAAGATGATAAAATTGCTTTAATCACTTCTAACAATCGTACCGAATGGAATATCATGGATATTGGTATTTTGCAAACCGGTGCGCAAAACGTTCCTATTTACCCCACTATTGCCGAAGAGGATTACGAATATATATTAAACCACAGCGGAAGTATTTACTGTTTTGTATCTGATCAGGAAGTACTTGACAAAGTAAATGCGATAAAATCGAATGTACCAACATTAAAAGAGGTTTACTCGTTTAATGAAATTGCGGGATGCAAACACTGGACTGAGCTATTGGCACTGGGTGAAGATGAGAGCAATCAAAACGAAGTCGAAGCCAGAAAAGACAGTATCAAGACAGATGATTTGGCTACCATTATTTATACCTCTGGAACAACAGGAAGACCTAAAGGGGTGATGCTTTCGCACCAAAATATTGTGTCGAATGTTTTAGACAGTGCCCCAAGAATTCCGTTTGATCCGGGAAAAAGTACTGCATTGAGCTTCTTGCCTATTTGCCATATTTTTGAAAGGATGATTTTGTACATCTATCAGTTTTATGGGGTTTCTGTTTATTTTGGAGAATCGATTGATAAAATCAGTGATAACTTAAAAGAAGTTCGTCCTACAGTTATTACAGCTGTACCAAGACTTTTAGAGAAAGTTTACGATAAAATTTATGCAAAAGGCGGTGAATTAACCGGTATCAAGAAAAAATTATTTTTCTGGGCTATCGATTTAGGTTTAAAATACGAGCCATACGGTGCCAATGGTTTTTGGTATGAATTTCAGTTAAAAATCGCCAGAAAACTTATTTTCAGTAAATGGAAAGAAGGTTTGGGAGGAAATCTGGAATTAATGGTTTCCGGAAGTGCTGCCTTACAACCTCGTTTGACAAGAGTTTTTGCTGCTGCCGAAATTCCGGTAATGGAAGGTTACGGTTTATCTGAAACTTCTCCGGTAATTGCTGTAAATGATCAAAGAAACAGAGGTTTCAAGATTGGAACTGTTGGTAAAGTAATTCGTAACGTTGAAGTAAAAATTGCTCAGGATGGAGAAATTCTTTGCAAAGGACCAAACGTAATGTTAGGTTATTTTAAAGACCCTGAAAAAACTGCCGAAGCTCTGCAGGACGGATATTTTCATACAGGAGATATTGGTGAAATTGACAGCGAAGGTTTCCTTAAAATTACAGACCGTAAAAAAGAAATGTTCAAAACTTCGGGCGGAAAATATATTGCTCCTCAATTGATTGAAAATGCCATGAAACAATCTCGTTTTATTGAGCAAATCATGGTAATTGGTGATGGAGAAAAAATGCCTGCTGCTTTTATTCAGCCTAATTTTGAATTTGTAAAAGAATGGGCAAAACTGCATAAAGTAACTTTAGGAAGTACAGATGCCTCTATCAGCGAAAATGCCGATGTAATCAAACGTATTGATGAAGAAGTAGAAAAAATTAATGAGAAATTTGGTCACTGGGAAAAAATCAAACGTTTTGAGCTTACTCCAGATGTCTGGTCTATCGATGGCGGACAACTGACTCCAACTCTAAAACTAAAACGTAAAATCATCAAAGAAATTTATAAAGATCTTTACGCTAAAATATATGGTCAAAATTAAATCAAAATAATATAACCAAACGAAAACGGCTGTCCTAAAAAGGCAGCCGTTTTTAATTGCGCAAACACCAATTCAGGATTTTTGCGATATTCTTTGCATCATCAATTCCGCGGTGATGCGTTCCTTCCAGCGGAATATTTAAAAGATGCAAAGCACCATTCATTCCGGTTGGTTTTTGTAAATCTAATTTTTCTGCAATAAGTGTTTTCACATTAATATGCTGATCCCCCATTGGATAAGCAATACCAAACGAGCTGCATTGTTTTCGAATCATATTTATATCGTACTGACCGTAACTCGCCCAGGTATATAAATCAGGCTGATATTCGTCTACCAGCTTTTCGATGGCTTGCTCAAAAGTTACTCCGTTTTTATCGAGTAAATCTTGGGTAATAGTTGTTAGTTCTGTACAAAAGGGACTCACGCTTGAACGCTGGGGTTTTATTAAGATACCCTGATTCTGCGTAATTTCACTCGTTTGCAAATCTAAAACCGCTAAGCCAATTTCGATAATTTCATTCTCCTGACCTTCAGGAACTGCGCTCTGCCAACAAGTGGCTTCTAAATCGATAATAATAATTTTATCTGTAGTTTTCATTTTTCTAATTTTTAATTTATTTTTATTTCACAAAGATTTCCTTTAATTGACCAATGACGTTTCCACCTCCTGAAATTGTGATTTCTCCAATTTTATCAGCGATTTTTTCAACGTATTCCATCTCTTTCAATTTCCACAACATTTCGTTTTCTTCCATCAGCTTTGCTGTGTTTAATAAACTTCTTGTTGCAGCAGTTTCTTCTCTTCTCATGATACTGTTGGCCTGAGCTTTTTTCTCGGCAACCAAAACCTGATTCATGATCTCTTTCATATCTCCTGGCAAGATTACGTCACGAATTCCGGCATCAAAAATCGTTAAACCTAAGTCTTCTATTTTAGTGGTTACTTCTCCTAAAATGGCTTCGGCAATTGTATCTTTTCTGGCCAATAATTCATCTAAAGTCAATCCGCCAACAAAAGCTCTTAAAGCCAGTTGCATTGCCACATACAATTGTTTTTCAAAATCTTTATTGTCTAGCAAAGCCTTCATAATATCTACAACCTGATATCTCACAAAAAAGTTGATTCTTAATCCTGCTTTGTCCTTAGTCAATAATTCCTGACCGGAAATTTCTACTTGCTGTTGTCTGATATCAACGGTTTTAACCTCGATTGTAATCGCGTTATTCCAAAAGTAATGCGTTCCTGATTTCAATTCTTTTACAAAAGTTCCATTCACAAACAACAACGCTTTGTCATTGCTTGCTACGATAAACTTTCTGGTAAAGTATCTCATTTTCGCATGTTCCAATAGATTCACTTTAATATTTTCTGTGATTTCAATCTTAGATAAATCGGCTCTCGTAAATTCATTTTTTACAATTCCTTTCCAGAAAGCATATCTCCCAGGAATCAAAATCTCTTTAAAGTTTCCGTTTACAAATTGCAATACGATCTCATTATCGGCCACCTCAACCACTTCCAGCATTGAAGCCAAATCTTTATTCTGCAATAAGATGTTCAACTCAAATGGAGCCTGAAAAGCTGCATTCATATCATAAATCAACACACTCTTGTTCCCAAAAGTCCAGTGCAAACCTTCTTGTAACACTGCAACTAATTTTCTGTTTTCGAAAAGCAAACCCGCTTGGTACGCTTCGATTTTAATTCTCTTTATCATTCTATTTTTTATTTAAAATTTCAGGTTTTCTTTGTTTCAAGTTGAAAGCAACGAAAATCTTTCTTATATATTCTTTACTCTATTATCTTTACTCTATTATCTTTATTCTATATTCTTTTCTCTTTATTTATAAAAAACCTCATTGCCCTTCTCCTCAGAGAAAAATGGACGAACAGTTTGTGATCTGTTTACTCAAATTGTTTGCGATTGTTTCTTATATAGATGATCCTAAAATCATCTGTACAATCAAATCGAAAAGAAAAAGAGTATTTCAAAAAACATTACTTTTCGCGCTGGTTTTATCATGAGTGTGAAATTTCAGATGTTAAAATCTTAGTTTCACTGACAAAGACAAATCAGTTTTTTTCAATGGTCATCTTTTAAAGAGTGATGGTCTCTGTTCAACAGGTTTTTTGAGACCCGAAAAAATCTATTGCTCTACCGGATTGAGCTATCGCATTGCTGCGAATGGGATTCGAACCCACAACACATAGAGTTGGCGATCGTTTTTTGGAAAACCATCAAAACCTCCAAATCAAGTTGCATAGAAAAACATAATACGCTTTCGCGAAAAGTTCCCTACAATGGTGCTATACAGAAACACGCAACAGGACTTGTTTGATATTTTTAATCAAAGCCTTCACTTTGATGTATTTCAATTTATAAAAGAACTTGTTTTTATTATCTGAGCAAATATTCAAATGGTACTGCGCAATTATTCTGCGCAGTATTTTTAAATTGCCATGAAGGCTCAAAGGCACAAAGCTTATTTTTTTTTCTTTGCGACTCCACGACTTTACGCGAAAATCATTCGCATTTTTTCTTTAAGATTATCTTAATCAATCTCGCGCAAAGGCGCAGAGGCGCAAAGTTTTAAAACCTTTGTCACTTTGTCACTTTGCACCTAAAAAATTGTCTGAGAAACAGGATTCGAACCTGCGACCTCCCGCGTCCAAGGCGGGTAAACAACCACCGTTATCTTCCCAGTTATTTTTTTTAAGTTTCTGAGAATACTGAGATACTAAGATTCTAAGTTTTTTTAACCTTTGAAACTTTGTTACTCTGCAACTTTGAACCTTAAAAAAAGCGGCTCATACGGGAGTCGAACCCGTTTCTCCCGAGAGACAGTCGGGAAGGTTAGCCAGTACCCCCAATGAGCCAGTTCCTTCTAGAGAACGTGCGATTTCGGAAGGAATCGAACCTTCAACCTATTGATTAACAGTCAAGCGCTCTGCCAATTGAGCTACGAAATCATTTTATTTTTGGGCATAAAAAAAACACCCGATTAAAGGTGCTTCATGAGATTGAATAGATATAATTATCCTATCGCCTGTATTCATGCACCTTTATTGTTAAACGTCCTGGATAAAAACCCGGGTTTACTATTTCTGCGTTGTATATATTTTTATCGAAATTCATTTTGTCTATTGTATTATATATTGAAATCATTGTTGTTGTTGTTGTTGTGATAAATTCGTCTTCCAAATTTTCTTCGGCAAAGATAAAGTCTAAAAAATCAATTATCCAAATTATTTTTAATTTATTTTACTGATAATCAAGTAGTTGCATTTAAACACAAAGCATAGAAATTCCTGTCCGCTTAATGGTGCAGATTCTTAATTGCATCAAATGACTGTCTCTCATCAGATTACTTTTCAAAATTATATTGCGCTATTTGGTCTTATCATGAAACATTTGGTCATTATTTTTTTAATTATTTTTAGTTAAAAGTTCTTTCTCTGTCATAAAGAGTCATATAAATATTCGAAATTCGACTTCATTCATCGTGATGAAAACAAAAAAAGCGTCCCGATAAGGACGCTTTTATATATTTATGTTGAGATTGTAACTATAATTTACACTTCAATTCATTAAAATACATACCGCATCCTAAGCCATTAGCCGGAAGAAATCCCGCTAAACGATCGCTATATTGTCTTATTGACAGGTTGATATGTATGTTTTTCATTTTCATTTCGATTGC
Organism: Flavobacterium sp. SLB02; assembly: GCF_009664855.1. Classification (GTDB taxonomy): domain Bacteria; phylum Bacteroidota; class Bacteroidia; order Flavobacteriales; family Flavobacteriaceae; genus Flavobacterium. Next base: position 477,244 of record NZ_CP045928.1, on the reverse strand, counting down.
AAATGTAAGTGTTTTGTTTTATAATTTAATCTTGTCTTTCACAGATATTTCACTTCACGAAGACTTCCTTCAATAGACCCATAACGTTCTAGCCACTCGAAAACCTGATTCTTTTCTCCGGGTATCTCTTCTGGTCTCCTTTTTTAGAAAATAGAGTCGTGAAATTTGAAAAAATACTTCCTTTTCTAGAATATTCTGCTGACTTTTCATTTTCAACAAAGCTCGCTATTTTCCTGAATTTTTTCTCTACTTCTACGACTGCTTGAGCCTGATAGCTGTTTTGCATCTGTTTTGCATCTTCCATTCTGCACATTTTATTAAAGTTTTTAAACGGACGCGGCTGAAAATCAACCATAATTGCTGCCAGATTTATTGCATCAATATTCGTTGGATCTGTTTCTCCTTTCAAGAAGGTTTCGATAGGTCTGAACTTGTCTTTTTGCTCCTTAAATTTCTTCTTTTTGGTGTGATCAAAATCGATAGAAAATAAATTTCTAAAAACATTTAAATCATCCTGAGTCACGCCATTCTCGAAAATAAGCCAACAGAAATCACGTAGTTTTCCACGAGAAGGACTGTACAAATAATCAAAGTATTCACCTTCTTTTTCGATCTCGTATTTATTTCTAATCGCTTTTTTGTATTTATCTAATGTATTGTTGTTCATAATATTTTTTTTTAATTGGTTAGTTATTGTTAATCTTAGGTAATTTGCCACAAAGGCTCAAAGACACTAAGGTTTATCTTTTATTTTTACGAGATAATCACTCGCTTTTTTGTTTCATCAATATTTTGTCTGTCTCTCGCAAAGACGACAAGTCGCTAATCTTTTTACTTTGAATCTTTGCGCCTCTTCGACTTTGCGCGAAAATCATTTTACGCATTACTTTTTCAGTCTGTTGCTACGTCACTAATTTTTTTAATTCAATTCTTTATACAAAATCTTTGTGCCTTAGTGCCTTCGCGGCAAACTTTATTTTTTTTGCACAAAAAAAGCACCCGATTAAAGGTGCTTCATGAGATTCAATAAGATATATCTATCCTACTGCCGTTCATGCACCTGTATTGTAAAACATCCCCAAACGAATCCTGAGGCGTGTAATTCTGTACTATATGAGTTATATTTAAAATCCATTTTATTTGTTGTATTGTATTTGTTGTATTGTCTGTTTAAATCATTATTGTTTGAAATTCTATCTTCAAATTTCTTGGACAAAGATATATTCGAAAAGATCAATTATCCAAATGATTTTTAATATTTATTTTTCTGATAATCAATTATTTAACCCGAAATAAAAACATAGAAATGGCTGTCCGCATACTTGTGCAGATTCTTCATTTTATCAAATGACTGTGTATCATCAGATTACTTTTCAAGAGTATATTTCGTTATTTAGTATTATCATGTAACATTTTGGTCAATTATTTTTTTGATTCTTTTTGGTCAAAACTTCTTTTTTATCATTTTCTGTCATAATGAGTAATCTAAATTATCACACTTCTACTTCGCTAAGTGGGACTAAAACAAAAAAAGCGCCCCGAAAAGGACGCTTTTATATATTTATGTTGAGTTTGTAACTACAATTTACACTTCAATTCATTAAAATACATATCACATCCAGAACCTTTAGCAAGAACAAATCCGGCTAAACGATCGCTATATTGTCTTTCCGACACGTTGATATTTATGTTTTTCTTTTCCATTTCAAGAACAAATGTACAATATATTTTAACATTTCTATAGTATTAACGCTGAAATATTTATAAAGCAGAGCGCAATTTTAACCTAAATTTTCCCTTAAAAAAGCCTATAAAGCTTAATAATTTTATATTTTTGAGAATATACGCACACATTATTTTTTATCAAATTCAGTCCCTTAAATACCATGAAAAAATATTTAAAATACATAGACGGAAACTCTGATAAGTTTTGGCAAATTGAAGTTACAGGTTTAGAATATACTGTGACTTACGGCAAAAACGGAACATCAGGAACTTCTCAAACCAAATCATTTTCTACAGACGAAGAATGTCTGAAATCAGCAGAAAAAATACTGGCCGAAAAAGTAAAAAAAGGTTATTCAGAAACTGGTGATGTTGCCGTGGCTTCGAAACCTAAAACCGCTAAAAGCGCAAAATCTGATGAAGTTCTTGAAGAATATGAGACGATCATAAAATCTAAAAATATAGATTTACTATTGCCTTTTCTAAAAGAAAAATCAAAAGGGAATATTGAAGCGCTAAAAAAACTCATCAAGAAAAGTAAACGTTATTTTATGACCTATACTGATCTTACCAAAGATCCGGGTTATGTAAAAAAAGACAAACACGATTATGGCTGGGGAACACGCGGCGATAAAAAACAAAGTGATATTATTACCCTAAGCGCCATCGCCTTATTTGATAAAGCAGATATCAATTCCTGGGACGAGGCTTTGAGTCTATTAAATGAATTAGACGAAAAACCTCAGGTGAAGGAAGTTTTATTGTGGGCAAAACCCAATTGGCTCGATACTTTTATTTTAGATAAAGTAAAAAGACAAGATTGGGTTGGATTTAATTATCATACCCTGCGCCAACTCGAAGAACAGGATTTATTAACCTATAATCCCGAATTATACGCTTTGACATTGGCCGCAACGAATGAATGGCGCTCCAAAATGAAGACCAGAAGATTCATTAATACATCCTTAAGCGACAAACTAACGTATCAAAGGGATATTCCGGAATTGTTTAATTATGAAACGATTCTGCACAGTAGTTTTTTTAGGGATAATGATAAACAAAAACATGATGAATTCCAGACCTGGGCCGTTATTTATAAATCATTATTAGAGGAGAAAAAGATGGAACGTGCGTTTTTTATCGAAAATGCCATCCTGATTCAAACCAAAGAATGGAACAATAACCTGAAATCTTTTTTTAGAAAAAGAATCGAAGAATTTAATGTTACTGCCGATGAACTGATCGTTCTACAGGAAAACATATTCTCTTTTCTACACAATCCGTATCCGCCTATAACGAGTTACGGAATTGAACTAATCAAGAAAATTTACGATCATCCTAAATTCAAAACCAAATCATTTCTCGAATGGCTAGAACCTTTAATGATGCGCAGCGATTGTAAAGCGGCCATTAAAAATGTTTTGCCAATTCTGGAAAAAATCACCAAATCGAACCCGAAACTAAGTGCTACAATTTCATCTATTATTGCCGATGTTTATGTTATTGCCGATCTGGCGTTGCAGGAACGCACTACCAAAATTATTACCAAAATTGGCAACGTAAAAGATAAAGTTCTTAAAGAGAAATTATCATCTTACGTGACTTTGATGCAGGGAAATATCAAATCAGGATTAACCCAGTTCTTAGACGAAGATGCTCTGGTTGTTGATGATACTGCACATGAAGAATATACATTCGAACCTCAACAAGAATTATTGCTTACAGAAGAAGTTCAGTTGCCAAAGGATTGGAACGATGTTGTTTTTCAGTTTGGAAATTTCATTAATTCAGAAGAAACAGTCGATTCAGAAATTCTATTGAATATTTATATTGCGCAACGGGATTTGTTTCCGGCAGATTATAGCGCGCAATTGCAGCCTTATGAAAAACAATTGCAAAAGCATTATTTTGAAGCCACTCACAAAAATTTCGTGAAGGCATTTTTACAATCTAAAATCGCCAACATCGATAACAAATTCAATAGTAAAGTCAATCATTATTCAAAGATTAATACCACTTTGTTGATGCAGCCTTTACTCGAAAAAGTGCAGCAAAAAATAGATTCTAATTCTACTTTGCCCCTGCTCTCTTTCCCGAGCCATAAACCGTATTGGGTCGCTCCAAAAGTTTTGTTAGAAAGGGTTATTGCATATCAAAATACAAAAGAAGAAATTGATGCTGTCGATCTGGCTATTGCAATTGCCCGTATGCCGAGAGAAAATGTTGAAGAGGCAATTCCGTTATTAGATAAGATCGAAGGTGAACTCAAACCCTTATTATCGTTTTGTCTGGGCGTAAACGAAAAAGTAGCATTAGATTCGACTTCGTTGTTTTCGAAACTATTGGCGACAATGGGCAAAACGACCAAAGAAACCGGAAACCTGTCGCTTTGGGCAGTTGCAGCAAGAACTTTTTATCCAAACGATACTTTTCCTGAATTTGAGAATACGTATTTAAAAGAGATTCCGTTTGTGGTGTCTCCTTTTAAACCTCAACTTCAGTTTAAGGAAAAATGGAACGAATGGACGAATTACCAAACCAAAGAAAAGGAACGAACGCCATCCTGGTACGAACTAAGATTCGACTTGCCTAATTATTCTAAAATCCCAAACTATTTGCTGTACAGTCTTGATGTATATCAGCGACCAAACAGTTGGGATTATTTACTCAACTATGCAGGAAACACCTATTTCTGGCACAGTCTTACGCCGCAGAACTCAGATGCGCTGGCATTGACTTTACTGCAAAATTGCGGAACTGCCGATGGAGCAAAACCAGAATTAAAAGGTTTTCTGGATGTCATCAACCGACCTGAATTTCGATTCTCAGATATCAGCCTGTTTTTGTATGCCTGCTGTTTCTTCCAGGAAAAGAAAGATTTACGATTACTGGCATCTGAAGTTTTGATTCAGTTAATCGAAAAACAAGCTATTGATATCGAACTTTTTGCTGAGAAAATAGCGTATCTGGTAACCGAAAAATATGGCGTGTTTTTAAGATTAGTCGACGGATTAATTGCCATAAAAGATGTTTCACCATTGCACAATAATGCGTTATTGAAGTTGTTGAACTCGTTTTTTTCAACTCTTGATCTAAAAGACAAATTACCAACCAACTTCAAGAAAATAATAGAAAACTATCTGGATATCTTAACCAAAACCAATCAAAAACCATCGGCCAAAGCAATTGTTTTCTTTGAAAAATGGAAAGATAATGCATCGCTTAAATCATTGATTAAGCAAATTTTAAAATAAAGAAAAATGACAGATCTCGAATATAATTATAAAGGAATTTCGACTTACAGTAAAACCAAAGGCATTAACAATCTGGTTTTGGCACACCAAACCGAAATTGAAGAAGTCAATAACATTCCGTGTTTTTTCTGGGGAAGTTTGACAGATCCTTATGTTACCGCAAAATGCTGGACTACGATTGCCAAAGTGGTTCGTTCCAGTTTTGGTCCCATTCCGCCAAGTCTTCGTGATCCTATCGTTTCGGCAGGATCTGAGCGCTTGCGTTTCGAAGGTTTTTCGTCCTGCAATGGCGTTTATGTGCGACTGGACATGAAACCCGAAGCCATCGACGGAGAATTTATCGCGAACGGAACTACGAATGTCGATTTTAATGACCCAATGCTGAATGCCTTAAATGCGATTCAGAAAAACGAAAAAGTAACCCTTGCCGTTGGTCAGCAGGATGTTCAGGTCATTACCAGCAAAGCAAAAGTGACAGAGAAAAAAGTGACTTTACCCATGCGCTGGATAAAAGGTTTAACAAGCGTGCAGTTGTATCTGGCCGATATGGATATTAAGTTTGAATTGAATAAAATTCAGACGATTCAGCTGTTTCAGAGTTTACCAAAAGGAACTGTAAAAGGTGATTTTTTCATCACCAAAAGAGCCGGAAAATTTATGTTTTCGACTTTGGCTACAGCCGATAGCGTTAGAATTGGCGGCGTGCAGCGTTTGCGTTTGTTAGAAGGAATTCTGGCTATTGTAGATAAAATTTTCATCTACGAATCGTCAGACAAACAAACTTGTGCGATTGTGGCCGAATTTGGAAAAATGCAGCTTCTAATGGCTTTTTCTCCAGATTCATACCGCGGATTTTCGGGCGAAGGAAATGTACTCGAAACCATGACCGAAAACTTACCTATAGAATGGGTTTACGGATTAAACAGTTTACTTAAATCGAATGAAACTTTTGACCCCACGATGTTTTCTATCGAAAATGATATCGATTTTGGCACGATGGACAATCTGACTTCGAATTTATCCTCGATGGGATTATTGGGTTATGATTTAAGCGAAAAAGCGCATTTCTACCGTCGTCTCCCTTTTAAAACCGAACGTATTTTATCGCTCAACCCAAGACTTAAAAATGCCAAAAAACTAATCGACAACGAAGACATCCAAATCGTCGAACGAAGAGCTGATTATATCGAAGCCAAAGTAAAAGGTTCGGGCGTTTTACACAAAGTAATTATCGACAATAATTCGCAAAGATGTACCTGCGACTGGTTTACGGCTTATCAGGGCAAAAGAGGAATTTGCAAGCATATTTTGGGAGTGAAGATGGTCATTTCTTAGAAATTATACTTTTATATAAAAATAAAAATCGCCCTGATTGGGCGATTTTAGACGCAGATTATACGGATTCGCTTTCGCGAAAACGCTGATTTATCCGGATTTTTAGGAAACATCGCTATTTAGTAATCTTCATTATCCGGCGGAGCAGTTTTATTGCGTATAGTTATTTCCCAATTCTCTTTTTGATATGGATTTTCTATTTTATCAATTTGAACTAAAAACCTCAATTGCCCTTTACGGTCGTCATCCTTATCAATTAAAACTCTAAATCCGTATCCTTTTATCTTTTCGATATATTCGTTGTCTAAAGGATTGTTCTGATAATAGCTTATTGCAACATTAATTTCTTTTGAAAACTGAGTATTTTTAGCTAAAAATTCTAATAATTGTAAAGCAGTTTCTTTTTTAAATTCAGTATTATTTATTTTATCCGGTTCTACTTTATAAAACGTATTAAACTCTAATGTTAAATTATCACAGCCACCTACGCTGGCATTAATTAGAGTATCATTCTTTTTATATATTTCTTCAATAGTTTCGGTGTAATTATGCATTTCAATACTTCTGGTACGTTCTTCTACTCCAGGAATATCATTAAAAATAGTTTTAGATTTCAATTTTGCCAATTTACATTTTGACAAATATGATTCTTCGTATAGATTTCCATTCTTATATATAAATGATAATGAAGTCGATTTTAAATCTTCTACCGAACTTGAATACGTTCTGAAATTTTGTGTAACCTTAATTTTAAATTTATTACCAACAAAATTTGCTTCGTCAATTATGTTGTATGAAAAAGGAGCATATCCCAGAATACTATGAGATTCGTTTTCATTAATTTCATCTTTCATAATGTAAAAAATAAACTCATCGTTAGTGTTTGCATTTCCACCCAGCATTCCTTCAGATGATCTGTGAATTAGATAATCAATGATTCGGTCATTATTAAAATCAGCTTTTTCATAAATCGAAAAAGAAACGGTATAAGGATCGTCATCATTTGCAAACGAAACGTAATAAGGAGATTCAGATATTTGCATTTCCTTATATTTTTGTTCGCCAATTTCTTCGTTAATAAGCCTTTTTAAAAATTTACCTTCTATTTCGGTCGGAATTACTTTTTCTTCTTCTGGTTCTACAGCCGAAACCGTGTCTTTAGTACTTTTTTTATGTACTGTTTTCACTTCTTTTTTACATGAAAATACTAAGAGAATAAAGGCAAGAAGAATTATTTTTTTACTTTGAAAGTATATTGATTTATAAGTCATTAATCAATCTTTTTTTGGTTAAACTGCTAAAAATTAATTGGTTTTTCGGTATGTATATGAGTTGTAATATGACTTCAAATTAACAAATAAAAAACCACAAACTCACAAGATAAAATTGCAAATTTGTGGTTAGAAACAAGTTAAATTCCAATTCTAAATTCCAAAAAAGCTTTTAGTATTCCTGGTCGTTTCCTCCGCAACTATAATCCCCGAAACTCCTTTAAACTGCGCTACAGTTGCTGCAACAAAAGGCAGAAAAGCAGGTTCGCAACGGCGTTCGTGGTATTTCTTCAAAAGGCTGTTCGGGACATTTTTCGGCAGCATAAACGGCGCATCGGTTTCGATCATCATTCGGTCCAGTGGTACGTACTGGATCACTTCTTTTAAATGATCAAAACGTTTACTGTCGGATATTGCTCCGGTAAAACCAAGATAAAATCCGTTATCGAGATAGGTTTTGGCTTCTTGCAAAGTTCCGGTAAAACAATGCACAACGGCTTTTGGCAATTGTGGCAAATAGTCTTTTGTAATGCTCATAAACCTTGTAAAAGCAGCTCTTTCGTGCAAAAACAAAGGTTTCTGAACTTCGATCGCCAATTCTAATTGCGCTTTGTAACAGGTTTCCTGTACATTTCTGGGCGAAAAGTCACGATCAAAATCGAGTCCGCACTCGCCTACCGAAACTACCTGTTTCTGTTTTAATAAATTCCGAAGTCTCGAAATGCTCTGCGCATCAAAACTCTTCGCATCATGTGGGTGAATTCCGGCTGTTGCATGTAATATTCCGGGATATTCTTTTGCCATTTGGGCAGAAGCCTTGCTGTTTTTTACGCTTGTTCCGGTGAGTATCATTTGCGATACATCGGCATCTAAAGCGTTTTGTATGACATCTTCTATGTCGTTGTGGAATTGTTTATTGGTTAAATTAATTCCTATATCTATATAATTCATCTTTTTGTTTTTTACCACAAAGGCACTAAGACACAAAGTTTTTTTTATTCTTTGTGTTAATTATTATTATTTTTTTGCCACTAAGGCGCTAAGCTTTTTGTTTTTAATCTCGTAAAGTCGCAGAGTCGCAAAGTTTTTATTTTAGCCACAGATTAATAAGATTAAAGGATTATTTAAAAATCTGCTGAATCTGCAATCCCGATAGCTATCTGGAGCGTGAAAATTTTTTTTGCGATTAAAATTACCACAAAGTTATCATTTCTACGCAGGAGTTTCGAGCGATAGCGAACAGACGAAGCAAATCACACTATAAACTCCACACAGAATGTTGCCAATCTTTGTCGAATCCCGAGTGTGATTTCTCCTGCATCGAAATGACATAAAATGAGGGTAAACCTTTGAGCCTTCAATTTTCATTAAGCCATTTTTTGGCCAGTACTATAACTTCTTGTTCAATATTATCCAGATTAAAATCTTTATTATACCAATAGACTTCGCCTGCCAACAGATCATCCCAAACATATTGAAGAGAATACAAATCAAGTATATGTATATCTTTATTAAAATCGTAATCGATATACAGCAATCTTTTCAGGTTACCTCTCACATCGTCATGTTTCATTATTTTATTGAGAAAATATCTTATATGGCATTTTTCTGATTCCTCTTCGTTTTTTGTCGTTAGATTTAATTCTAAGAGAATGGCTTCCAGATAAGGCTGAACTTCATAAGAATCAATTGGTTTATAGAAACACGCCAAATTATAAATAGCTTCACTCTCATAACCTGAATTGATCAATTCGATTGCCCAGTCTTCGATTAGATCGATATTTAGATATTTGTAAAAATGAAAGGTCAGGATGTAATCTGTGAGTATTTCGAAATCTCTGTTTAGTATTTCCATGTCTGTTTTTTTTAATCACGTAAAGACGCTAAGTTTTTTTGTTTCACGCAGATTTAAAATGATTGAAGCAGATGGTCGCAAATTATTTAAAAAAATCATTTTAAATCTGCTGAAATCTGCAACCCGAGATAGCAAACAGGCGAAGCAAATCACACTAGAAACTCCACACAGAATGTCGCCAATCTCTATCGAATCCCGCGTGTGATTTCTCCTTACGTCGAAATGACATAAAATGAGAATACGCTGTGTTAGACGCACTACTGTGCGCCTCTACACTGCAAACTGCCACTACGACTAATCACTAAAACTTAATCCTCTCGACTTCCGTCATCTGCCATTCTCACCAATTTAGGGGTAAACTTCGCCACGACATCAACTAAATCCTGTTGCGCTTCCATCACCTGATTGATATCTTTATAGACCATTGGGGCTTCGTCAAGACCTGCTCCAATAAGCGTAACCCCGTGATATTGCAAAATCGATTTCATTTCGGTTTTAGTAATGTTTTTTATGGCTTGAGTTCGGCTCATTTGTCTTCCTGCTCCATGCGAAGCTGAGTTTATGGCGTTCTCCTCGCCTTTTCCTCTCACCAAAAATCCCGGCGCGGTCATACTTCCCGGAATAATTCCCATAACGCCTTTTCCGGCTGGAGTTGCTCCTTTTCTATGCACGATCACTTCTTCTCCGTTCCAGATTTCTTTCCAGGCAAAATTATGATGGTTTTCGACTTTGGCTAAAATCGTTGCTCCCAAAGCGCGTTCCATTTTGTTATGGATAATCTCATGACAAGCCGAAGCGTAATCTCCCGCCAAATTCATCGCCATCCAGTATTCCTGACCCAATTGGGAGTTCATATCCAAATAGGCTAAATTTTTAGCCACTTCCGGAAGTTTACAAACATCTTTTGCCATTTTAGTATAATGTCCGGCAATTGTGGCACCCATCCCACGTGAACCAGAATGCGTTAACAAAGCCACGTATTTTCCTTTTGGGATATTTAAAACCGTATCGTCTTTTGCAAATTCCATGATTCCGAATTCGACAAAGTGATTTCCACCTCCCGAAGACCCCAATTGTGACCAGGCTTTATCTTTTAAATGCTTCACAAACGGAGTCATATTAAAAGCATCGTTTTCTAAAACCGCGTGATCTGATTTGTATTGTCCATGAAAACCGTGACCTGCTCCAAAAATCGAATTGGCAATTAATTCTTTTTTGAATTTGGCTTCGTTTTCAAAGTAAAAATCTTCTGCAATATCATAAACCGATAACGCCATTCGACAACCAATATCAACCCCAACTCCATACGGAATAATAGCATTTTTAGTCGCTAAAACCCCGCCAATTGGCAATCCGTAACCTTGGTGCGCATCCGGCATTAAAGCTCCGGCAACGGTAACGGGCAATTTCATGGCTACTTCCATTTGTTTTCTCGCTCCGTCTTCGATATGATCTAATCCGTAAGCAGAATATGCATTCGGGTTTTGGTTTAATGCGATAAAATCTTCTGGTTTTTCATTTGCTTTTTCGATCAAAGCAATTGCCAGTTTGCTAAAAATAGCATCGTCTATATAATTTTCAGGTGTTTCAAGAACGTTCTTGAAATTGGTGATCATTTCATCACGCTTCAACCCGTGTCTTTTACTATTTATTTTTAAGGCAATCCCGATTATTTTTCCTTCAGGGAATCCTAATTCTAGTATATCTGTACCGTTTATTTGTGTATTCATGATTTTTTATTTTTTAAGGAATAAAGTTCCAGAGGTTCATAGGTGCAAAGGTTTTATAGAAGTGCGCAGTTATTTTGCGTAGTATTTATTTCACGCAGATTTAAAAGAGATTTCAGCAGATCTAAAAGAATTTTTTAATAAATAATCTGCGTTCATCTGCTGAAATCTCTTTTAAATCTGCGTGAAACATTAAACCTTTGTCCCTTTGCCCCCTTTCCTCCTTAATCAATTAATAATTGCGTAACTGCCGCAGCATTTATCGCCCATTGTGCATCGTAAACCTCATCGGCATTTTGATATTCGGTAATGTTTAAACCCTGGGCTTCCGCTTTGAGTTGTAACAAACTACCAATATTCAATTTGCTGCTTAGTTTTGCCAATAACGCCTGGACTCCTTTAAAATCCAAACCTTGAACAACTTGTCCTCCAAAGGTCATCTCTAACCAAACGATATCTCTTTTGGCTACATCTAACACTCCAAAAACCAAACCTTTTGCAACATTTTGCGTCACACGAACTTGGTGATCAACACACGACGGATCGTATGCTACTCCGGTTTTCTCGGAGATTTTCATTGGATGTTTGCTGTTCATCCAACCTACGACAAGATTTGGTGTGATACTTCCGTTGCTGTAAGCGTTGCAGGTAAAAGTCACAAATTTTGCGTTGGCTTTCGCCAATTTAGCGATATCGATCTTGATGTATTCAGCTGTTCCCACTTTCGCAGGAATACTTCTGATATCACCGCTATGTTGACAACCAACAGTTTCCAATCGGCTGAAAGAACATATATCGGCTTTATCTTCATACGCAATATGACAGCTTAAATCCATATCAAGATGTTGTGCCGGTAAACCTGTCCCCCATTGCATGAACAATCTCACTTCGTTACCTTCAACTGGGAAACGTGTTCCCATTAAAGCTACCGGTAAATCCTGAACGTTTTCGCTTCTATCTCCAATCGAAACTGGCATATTAAACAATTGCGGATCGATATAGATCGTTTTGTTTGGGTTTGCAATTGCGGCAAATCTTTTCTTCATCACCAACAAACACAACGCTTCGATTTGATTTTTCATCGCCTCTAATTGCGCTTCGTCGTACAAATTCAATAATGCATTTGGTGCAATTCGTTTGTTGGTTCCACCCAAAGGCTTCACGCTTCTTTGCATGTTTTTATCAAAATAATTTTGAGCATACATATTCAAAGTAAACACCAATCTGGCAGGAACTTTATCGATAATCTCTGTAAAATGCAACACAGTTTCGTCTGCACCAAACCACAGCATATTCGAGAATAACGAACGTGCAAACAATCCCGGACGTTGTTTTAATAATGCAAATGTTTTATCGGCATTAAATTTCAATCGTGATGTGTTTACTTTACTTTGCCAAACGTCGTACACCTGGTTGTAAAATACATCCATCAAAAAAGCTAATTTTTCAAAGCCTTTTCTTTTGCTGTATTCTGCCAAACGTAACGCTCTTATAAAACGAACCCACATCCCTCTTTTTGGGTGCATGATTTCGCACATTGTCTCCACATCCATATCCAGATTATTCAACCAATTGGCTACCATCAAACATTCTTTTCGGGAATATTTCAATTTCAAATCTTTTTGAGAGGCAATTTTTGCCTGCGCACTTGTATCCAAAACATTAAAAAAGTGCTGAGCATTTTTTGATGTTCTTTTGATAATCGTTTTTGGCTCGATAATTTGCAACAATCCTGTATTCTTGAACCATAAATATCGTAAGATATCTGTTGGTGATTTAAAATACTGAGAGGCTTTTTCGGCCTGACCTTCTTCGATTAAAACATCGATCACCAACATCAAAGTTTCTTTGATCGCGATATCTGCTTTTGGTAAAGGCAAATTCTTTAATGCTATTTTTAAACTATCTGCCTGTGTAGCGTCTAGTGCGGTTTTAGATTGCAATAATGATATATAGAAATCTTCCAATTTTTTATCTGACCATAAATCCAATGCTTTTAATTTGCTTCCTTGTCCAAAGTTTTCGATTTTACCAAATTCAAACGGAGTTCCGCAAAACGGACAACCATTGTATCGTTCTAAAGCAAATGTGTTATCTGGAATAATATGTCCGCATTGTAAAGTTGTTCCGTTTTTAGTTTGAAAAACATTTGCAAAAAAAGTGGCAACATGATCCAAAACAGTTTCTCCTGTCGGAATATGCCATTCTTTTACCAAAGGCGCCCAGTTTTTATCTGTTCCTAAAACATCTTTTAAGATTTCTAAAACCTCTAATTTATAATTCGGATTTACATTATTTAAAGCGTGTAATAACGATTCGGAAAACGTAAATCCGAGCTTTGAAACATTGGCTACTAAAACCGATGTTGATCCTGATAATTTTTTGATATCATTCGCAATCATTTCTGATGGAATGAAAATAGCGTTTTGACGCAAACTGATTTTTAATAATTCTTGTGTTTTCATTTTTTTAATTTTTAAAATTTAGATAATTGCGTTTCTGGTTCTACCTAAAAGATTTTGAAGTAAGAAACACTTGACCTGAAATTTGACGATAATTGATTAACTGATTCAAAGTGACAGTTTGGTGGGTTTCCCCAGAAGTAAGTTAATCTTGACCCTCGTTTTTTTTATTAATGGTGATTTTAAAACTCGCCGGACTCGAACCGGAGTTTACCAATTTTCTGAAGTAAGTTTTAATTGACCATTAATAGTGAAGCAGATGGGATTCGAACCCACGACCCGGACATTAGAAATGTACGAAGTAAGTTTTGATTGACCTTTATGGATAATTTCAAAACTACCTACTCTAACCGCTGAGCTACTGCTTCATTTTTAATTTGAATAAAAAGGTAATGGTGTAAGTGTGTACGTGGAAAGTTTTCGAAGTAACTCAAACTTGACCTGCTTTATTCTATTTTTTATTTCTATGAACGTTTGTTTTTATTTCTAAACAAAGATTTCGATTGCAATGCGCAATTATTTTGCGTAGTAAAAAAAGAATTTTAAATTTGAGTAAAAAACAATATGAATTTACAGCAACTTTATTCTGAATTACTTTCGAATATTGGCTTTTCAGCAAATGATATTCAGAAAAAATGGCTGGATGTAGAAAAGGCCTATTCGCAAAAATCAAGACATTATCATAATCTCAATCATATAAAGGATATGATTGAATGTTATAAAACTTATTTTGACAGACTCAAATCTCCAAACGAAATATTATTTTCTATTTTTTATCACGATTATATTTATAAGAGCAGCAAAAAAGACAATGAACTCAAAAGTGCCGAATATGCTTTTTCGATTTTGCCTGAAAATATAGAACTCGATAAACAATTGGTTTTTGATGCAATTTGTGCGACTCAACTTCATCAGCACAATACAATCGAAGATATCAATTGGTTAATAGATTTTGATTTGAAGATTCTCGCCCGAGATTGGAATGAATATCAGATTTACTTTGAACAGATTCGAAAAGAATATAGCATTTATCCTGATTTTCTCTACAAACCCGGACGTGCAAAAGCCTTGAAACATTTTCTGGAGAATGAATTTATTTTTCAGACGGAAGAATTTAGGGGTTTATATGAAGAGAAAGCGCGAATTAATATTGAACAGGAAATAAAGTTATTAAGCTAAAAAATTAAATCTCGCAAAGTCACAAAGTCGCAAAGTTTTTATTAAAGATTAAAAATGGGACAAAAATCCTTTTTAATCCACAATCTGTTCCTTTAAAAATAAAAACTTTGAGTCTTAGTGCCTTCGCGGCAAAAACAACATAATGTCACAAAACAAAAACGCCTTAATACGGTACAAAACGATTGACAAATGCCTGCAGAATAAATACAGGCAATGGACTCTGGAGGATTTAATAGAATGCTGTTCTGAAGCTTTGTTTGAATATGAAGGCCGCGAAAATCCAATTAGCAAACGAACGATTCAGATGGATATTCAGCTCATGCGAAGTGAGAAACTGGGTTATAATGCGCCAATTGTGGTGTATGATAAAAAGTATTATAAATATGAGGATGATGAATTTTCGATAACCGATATTCCGCTGACGGAAACGGATATGAATGTTTTGACGGAAACAGTTTCGATGCTCAAACAGTTTAAGGATTTTTCTTTGTTTAATGATGTATCGGATATTTTACAGCGACTGGAGGATAAAATCTATGCGGAGAAATCGCATACGAAACCAGTTATTTACCTGGACAAAAACGAAGGATTGAAGGGTTTGCATTATCTGGATGAAGTATATCAGGCGATTATCAAAAAAATTGTTTTGGTAATTACTTATAAATCGTTTAAATCGAGAGAGGAAGCTAAATTTCATTTTCATCCTTTTATTCTGAAGGAATTTAATAACAGATGGTTTTTGGTGGGGAAGAAAAAAGGTTCTCAGCCGATTACCAATTTGGCGCTTGACAGAATTATAGCCATAGATTATGATTTTAACCTTCCCTATTTAGAAGAAGATTTTGATGCGGAACTTTACTATAAAAATATAATTGGCGTTACGGTGAATACAGGTTTGCCGCCACGAAAAATTGAACTTTGGATCGATGCTGTAAACGCGCCTTATGTTTTGACAAAACCTTTGCACAATACCCAAAGACTTATTAAAGAAAATGAGGACAAAAGTATTATCGTGCATTTGTTTATTTCGCCTAATTATGAAATGGAACGTATGCTGTTAGGTTTTGGTGATGGTATTGAAATTATCAAACCAGAAAACTTACGAAATCGTATGAAAAAGATCCTTGAGAGGGCCATTTCTCGTTATGAAGCTGAAGACAGGACTGAAGTAAACGCATGATTTTTTACAAAATATAGGATTTTATCTTAAATTAAAACCATAAAACGATTTTTACAGCATCAATTTTGTTAAAATCTCAAAAAAGAATAGTATATTTCAATTAAATTAAACCATAAATCACTCTAAATCAGAGTTATTTTTTTACTAACCAAAAATTTATCATAAATTAATATGCATGCATAGTATTTTTTGATTATATTTGAAATCGATATAGTTAGATATGAAAGAGAAAACAATAGATTATATTTTGAGAGCTACATGGCAAGCTGTATCAAGAATGTACAACGAAGAAGCTGCAAAATACGATGCCACAATGGCGACAGGATTTGCACTTTTGAGTATTGACAAGGAAGAAGGAACTCCATCTACCGCTTTGGGCCCAAGAATGGGTATGGAAGCTACAAGTCTGACAAGAACATTAAAATCGATGGAAGACAAAGGTTTGATTGTTCGCAAAAAAAATCCAACTGATGGTCGCGGTGTTTTGATCTACCTGACCGAGTTTGGAAAAGAAAAAAGAGATTTATCTAAAAATACGGTTCTGAAATTTAATGAAACGATTAGAAAACATGTTTCTGACGAAAAACTGAAACATTTTATCGAAGTTTCTGAAATAATCAACGAATTGATTCAGGACAAAAACATATTTAATCAAACAGAAAAATTAGAAAAAGAATAGACTTATATAGTTTGTAAAGCTCTATTTCAAATTCAAAATAAAAAAACAAAATATTAACTCTATGAAACGCACAATTAAAAAAGTTGCTGTAATTGGATCCGGAATTATGGGTTCAGGAATAGCTTGTCATTTTGCCAATATTGGTGTTGAAGTTCTTTTGCTTGACATCGTACCGCGCGAGTTGACAGAAGCTGAAACTAAAAAAGGATTAACGCTTGAAAGTAAGGCTGTTCGCAACCGAGTGGTAAACGAGCACTTAGCGAATTCATTAAAATCGAAACCGTCTCCTATTTACAGTCAGAAATTCGCAAGCAGAATCACAACTGGAAATACTACTGATGATATAGCAAAAATTGCCAATGTAGACTGGATTATTGAGGTTGTTGTAGAGCGTTTGGATATCAAAAAACTGGTATTTGAGCAAATCGAGAAATTCCGTACACCGGGAACTTTGGTTACATCTAACACTTCTGGTATTCCGATTCATTTTATGAGTGAAGGACGAAGCGAAGATTTTCAAAAACACTTCTGCGGAACTCACTTTTTTAACCCTGCGCGTTACTTAAAGTTATTTGAAATTATTCCTGGTCCAAAAACTTCAACTGAGGTATTGGATTTCTTAAACGAATACGGATCTAAATTTTTAGGAAAAACATCTGTTGTTGCTAAAGATACTCCGGCGTTTATTGGAAACAGAATTGGTATTTACGGAATCCAAAGTTTATTCCACTTGGTAAAAGAAATGGGATTAACAATTGAGGAAGTCGATAAATTGACTGGTCCTGTAATTGGTCGTCCAAAATCGGCTACTTTCCGTACCGTTGACGTTGTTGGTTTAGATACCTTGGTACACGTTGCCAATGGTATTTATGAAAACTGCCCAACTGACGAACAACACGAATTGTTTAAACTTCCTGATTTCATCACAAAAATGATGGAAAACAATTGGTTAGGAAGTAAAACAGGACAAGGTTTCTACAAAAAAGTAGACAAAGATATTCTTACTCTTGACTTAGATACATTAGAATATCGTGCTGCTAAAAAAGCAAATTTTGCTACGCTTGAACTAACTAAAACTATCGACAAACCAATCAATCGTTTTAAAGTTCTGGTAAAAGGAAAAGACAAAGCGGGAGAATTTTACCGTAAAAGCTTTGCGGGAATGTTTGCTTACGTTTCTAACAGAATTCCTGAAATCTCAGACGAATTATATAAAATTGATGATGCGATGAAAGCCGGTTTTGGATGGGAAAATGGTCCTTTCGAAATTTGGGACGCTATTGGTGTTGCCAACGGAATCGAAATCATGAAAGCAGAAGGTTTAGAGCCTGCTGCATGGGTCAATGAAATGTTAGCAGCCGGAAGTGAGAGTTTCTACTCTGTAAAAGAAGGAGCAACTTATTTCTACAATATCCCAACAAAATCTCAAACTAAAGTTCCGGGACAAGATTCATTCATTATCCTGAACAACATTCGCGAAAGCAAAAAAGTTTGGAGCAATAGTGGTGCAATTATACAAGATTTAGGAGACGGAATTTTGAACTTAGAATTCCAATCTAAAATGAATACAATTGGTGGCGATGTACTTCAGGCTATCAATAAAGCAATTGACTTATCTGAAAAAGAATATCAAGGATTGGTTATTGGAAACCAAGCAGCGAATTTCTCTGTTGGAGCCAATATCGGAATGATTTTCATGATGGCAGTTGAGCAGGAATATGACGAGTTGAATATGGCTATCAAAATGTTCCAGGACACGATGATGCGCGTTCGTTATTCTTCTATTCCTGTTGTTGTAGCGCCTCACGGAATGACTTTTGGTGGCGGATGCGAAATGAGCTTACACGCTGATAAAGTGGTTGCTGCTGCTGAAACTTATATGGGATTAGTTGAATTTGGTGTTGGTGTACTTCCTGGTGGTGGTGGATCTAAAGAAATGGCTTTGAGAGCTTCTGACCTATTCCGTAAAAACGATGTGGAATTGAACGTTCTTCAGGAGTATTTCTTAACAATCGCTATGGCAAAAGTTTCGACTTCTGGTTATGAAGCTTTTGATACAGGACTTCTTCAACATGGTAAAGATATTATTGTGGTTAACAAAGATCGCCAGATCGCTGAAGCTAAGAAACATGCTTTGTTAATGGCTCAAGCTGGTTATACACAACCTATCAGAAGAACTGATGTGAAAGTATTAGGAAAACAAGCCCTTGGAATGTTCTTAGTTGGAACAGATCAAATGGAAGCTGGAAAATACATTTCTGAGCACGACAAGAAAATCGCTAACAAACTGGCTTATGTAATGGCTGGTGGCGATTTATCTGAAGCGACTTTAGTATCTGAACAATATTTATTAGATATCGAACGTGAAGCTTTCTTATCTCTTTGTACTGAACGTAAGACTTTAGAGAGAATCCAATATATGTTAACTAAAGGAAAACCACTTCGTAACTAGATAACAAGATGCAAGAAACAAGAGGCAAGACTTTAGAAATATCTTGCCTCTTGCCTCTTTCTTCTAATAAATCTTAAAAAAACAAAAACAAATGAAAACAGCATATATAGTAAAAGCTTACCGTACTGCGGTAGGAAAAGCACCAAAAGGGGTTTTTAGATTTAAAAGACCTGATGAATTAGCTGCAGAAACCATTCAGTTTATGATGGATGAATTGCCTGATTTTGACAAAAAACGTATCGATGACGTTATGGTAGGAAATGCCATGCCGGAAGCTGAGCAAGGACTTAACGTTGGACGTTTGATCTCTCTTATGGGATTAAAAGTTGAAGATGTTCCTGGAGTAACCGTAAACCGCTATTGCGCATCTGGATTAGAAACTATCGGAATGGCAACGGCTAAAATTCAATCAGGAATGGCAGATTGTATCATCGCCGGTGGTGCAGAAAGCATGAGTTTTATTCCGATGGGAGGTTACAAACCAACTCCGGATTATAAAGTTGCTGCTGCAGGTCACGAAGATTACTATTGGGGAATGGGTTTAACTGCTGAGGCGGTTGCTAATCAATATAAAATTTCTAGAGAAGATCAGGATGAGTTTGCTTACAACTCTCATATGAAAGCCCTGAAAGCACAAGCGGAAGGTAAATTCGACAAACAAATCGTTCCGATTACTGTTGAGCAAACTTTCATCAACGAAAATGGTAAAAAAGAAACTAAATCTTATGTTGTAAAACAAGACGAGGGTCCACGTGCCGGAACTTCTGTTGCTGCATTATCAGGATTAAGACCTGTTTTTGCCGCTGACGGAAGCGTAACTGCCGGAAACTCTTCCCAAATGAGTGATGGTGCTGCTTTTGTTTTGATCATGAGCGAGGATATGGTAAAAGAATTAAACCTTGAGCCAATAGCAAGACTGGTAAACTTTGCTTCTTCTGGTGTTGAACCAAGAATCATGGGTATTGGTCCGGTAAAAGCAATTCCGAAAGCATTGAAACAAGCTGGTTTAGAATTAAAGGATATTGACTTGGTTGAATTAAACGAGGCTTTTGCTTCTCAGTCTTTGGCTGTAATTCGTGAGCTCGGTTTAAATCCGGATATCGTAAACGTAAATGGCGGAGCTATCGCTTTAGGTCACCCTCTGGGTTGTACAGGAGCTAAACTTTCTGTTCAGTTATTTGATGAGATGAAACGCAGAGGTAACAAATACGGAATTGTTTCTATGTGTGTGGGGACTGGGCAGGGTTCTGCGGGGATTTACGAGGTTCTGTAGATAAAATATTAAGTTCAGTTTGTCATTGCGAGGAACAAAGCAACCTCACTAACAATTACGCAAAGTTTTATTTTGCAAATGTGGTTGCTTTGTTCCTCGCAATGACAAGATTGAGGAAATTATATCATAAAAAAAAACATACAAAAACAAAAGCAATGGCAGATACAATCGAAAAAAACGTAACCCGTGGTGGTCAGTTTTTAGTTAAAGAAACAAAGTGCGAAGATATCTTTACACCAGAAGATTTCTCGGAAGAGCAGTTAATGATGCGTGACTCTGTAAAAGAGTTCGTTGACAAAGAATTATGGGCGCATAAAGATCGTTTCGAGAAGAAAGATTATGCTTATACTGAATCATCTATGCGTAAAGCTGGTGAACTTGGACTTCTTGGAGTTGCGGTTCCTGAAGAATACGGTGGATTAGGAATGGGATTCGTATCTACAATGCTAGTTTGCGATTACATTTCTGGTGCAACTGGATCTTTCTCAACTGCTTTTGGAGCTCATACCGGAATTGGAACTATGCCAATTACGCTTTATGGTACTGAAGAACAAAAGAAAAAATACGTTCCTAAATTGGCATCTGGAGAATGGTTTGGCGCTTATTGCTTAACTGAGCCAGGCGCAGGATCTGATGCTAACTCAGGAAAAACAAAAGCTGTTTTATCTGAAGATGGAAAATACTACTCTATTACAGGTCAAAAAATGTGGATCTCGAATGCAGGTTTTTGCAGCGTTTTCATCGTTTTTGCCCGTATTGGAGATGATAAAAATATTACAGGTTTCATCGTAGAAAACGATCCTTCTAACGGGATTTCTATGAATGAAGAAGAGCATAAATTAGGAATCCGTGCTTCTTCTACTCGTCAGGTTTTCTTCAACGACACAAAAGTTCCTGTTGAAAACATGTTGTCTGAAAGAGGAAACGGTTTTAAAATTGCAATGAACGCTTTGAACGTTGGACGTATTAAATTGGCTGCAGCTTGTTTAGATGCACAACGCAGAGTGACTACCAATGCAGTAAAATATTCAAACGAAAGAATCCAGTTTAACACTGCAATTTCATCTTTTGGAGCTATCCGCTCTAAATTAGCTGAAATGGCAACTAATGCCTACGCTGGAGAAAGTGCTTCTTACCGTGCTGCAAAAGATATCGAAGACAGAATCGCTGCTCGTGAAGCAGAAGGAACTACGCATCAGGAAGCTGAATTAAAAGGTGTTGAAGAATATGCTATCGAATGTTCTATCTTGAAAGTGGCAGTTTCTGAAGATGTTCAGGCTTGTGCTGATGAAGGAATTCAGATTTTTGGTGGAATGGGATTCTCTGAAGACACTCCAATGGAAAGTGCATGGAGAGATGCCCGTATCGCTAGAATCTATGAAGGAACAAACGAAATCAACAGAATGCTTTCTGTAGGTATGTTGATCAAAAAGGCTATGAAAGGTCATGTTGATTTACTTGGACCAGCAATGAAAGTTTCTGAAGAATTAATGGGAATTCCATCTTTTGATACTCCTGATTTCTCTGAATTATTCGCTGAAGAAAAAGGAATCATCGCTAACCTTAAGAAAGTTTTCTTAATGGTTGCCGGAAGCGCTGTTCAAAAATACGGACCGGACTTAGATGCTCACCAACAGTTATTAATGGCTGCTTCTGATATCTTAATTGAAATCTACATGGCTGAAAGTACAATTCTTAGAACTGAAAAATTAGCCAAAAATCAAGGTGAAGCTAAAGTACAAGAGCAAATTGCTATGGCAAAATTATACTTATACAAAGCAGTTGATATCGTGAACTCAAGAGGAAAAGAAGGAATTATTTCTTTTGCTGAAGGTGACGAACAACGTATGATGTTAATGGGATTAAAACGTTTTACAAAATATACAAACAATCCAAATGTGGTAGCCCTAAGAGAGGTTATTACAACAAAATTAGTTGCAGAAAACGAATACTGCTTCTAATATAAAAATAGTTTTTAGCTTTTAATTTGTTTAAACCCGCACTTATCCGAAACAGTGCGGGTTTATTTTTGCTTTATGATTTGCGCAATATAAAAATAATGAGGCGCAATATTTTTGCAACGATTTGCAAAATATTCGTTAAAATTAACTTTTATACCTCAACACAATAGTTAAATATCAATTGTATTGCGTTATATTTAACATTCTAAAAACTTTAAAAAACATAAAATGAAACAAATTAATCTGATTGCTTTGCTTTTATTTTGCATCTGTACCACAAATACTTTTGCACAAAAAAACAAAAAAATGGACATCATTGCTTATTATACCGGCGATGATAAACTAATTAACGAGTATGAGGTTAACAAACTCAACCAGATCATCTTTAGCTTTTGCCATTTAAAAGATGGAAAACTAAGCGTTGATTCTGCTAAAGACTCTACCACAATTAAGTATCTGGTTTCTTTAAAAGCATCAAATCCGCAGCTTAAAATTATTCTTTCACTTGGTGGCTGGGGAGGTTGTGAGCCTTGCTCTGCCGCATTTTCTACTGCTGAAGGAAGATTGACTTTTGCTAAATCAGTAAAAGAAGTGAGCGATTACTTTAAAGTAGATGGTATAGATTTAGATTGGGAATATCCGGCAATTGAGGGACTGCCTGGACATTTATTCCAAACTGCTGACAAACCTAATTTTACCGAATTAATCAAAATTTTACGTTCTACTCTAGGTAAAAAGTATGAATTAAGCTTTGCTGCCGGAGGATTTCAGAAATTCTTAGATGAATCTATCGACTGGAAAACCGTAGGACCATTAGTAAACCGTATCAACATTATGAGCTACGATTTAGTGAACGGTTATTCGACAGTTACAGGACATCATACTCCGCTATACAGCACAACTCCAAAAGAAGAATCTACAGACAGAGCAGTTGAATTTTTATTAAAACAAGGAATCCCTGCTGAAAAATTAGTTATTGGCGGTGCTTTTTATACCAGAACATGGAAAAACGTAACCAATGTAAATAATGGTTTATACCAATCAGGTGAGCACATTCAGGGTGTTCCTTTCAAAAGTTACGCAGACACTTATACAGAAGCAAATGGCTGGAAATATTTTTGGGATGACAAAGCAAAAGCTGCATACTGGTACAATGAGAAAGAAAAAACATTTGCAACCGGAGATAACCTAAATTCTATTAAAGCTAAAGCGGAATATGCAAAATCTAAAAAATTAGGCGGAATCATGTTCTGGGAACTTCCATTAGATAGTCCTCGCGACGGAATGGTAGATGCTATTTATAAAGTTAAAATAACTAAATAATATATTTCGAACAATAAAAAAAAACGGCAGTTATATGAGGTAACTGCCGTTCTTTCTATTTATAAAGAGTACTATTATTATAATTTTGATTTGTCTAATTCACCAATAAAAGGAATTGATTCCAAAATCTCGGCTCTTATTATAGTTTGCAAATACACTTCTAACTGAAGAAATTTAGCGGCGTTTATAGCTCCAACAGCTTTTTTAGCCTGATTATAAGTTTTAGAGTATAGTTTTTCATAAGCTAAATGATTTTTTAGAGTACCTTTTGCTAACTCATCGGCTTTTGCGTCTGTCAGGGTTGCATAATTAGCAGCATAATCGTTGATTAACTGAAATTTTGTTTGCCCCAGCGCCTTACGTTCTGTTTCATAACTATCGTAAACTTTAGTAAAAGCTACTGATTGTGTATCAGATAAGTTCATATATTGTTTTACAAGATTACTTTTCGATTTGCCATAAACACTTTGCAGTACATCTACATCTTCCTTAAACGAAGACTGAGCATAAGATGAAAACCAGGCAATTGCCATAATAAGAATAAGACTTAGTTTTTTCATAGTATTAAATTTTAATGGGTTCTTAAAAAATTCATGCATTACCAAATGTACTGATTTTTAACAAGTTAACACACTATTTTTTATCACTTTCATTCGCTTTTGGAGCTTTAATTTCTCCATCATACGAAATGGACGCCTTATTATTACTATTGACAAAAAGTGAAGTACCTCCATTTAAAAAGATAGAAAAGGTAATATTATACACATCATCTTTGCCTTTTATAGTGGCCTTTAAAATATAACTTTTCTTCTTTTTTTCAATTTTAATATTTTCGGGAACACCTTCAAATTTTATTCCCCCATCTCCTCCGTAGGCAACATTAAAAGCGCGTCCAAAAAAAGGTAAGTCAGAAGTTGTTTTTTCTGTATTGAATTTTAAGAAGTAAGTATTATAATCCAAGATAATCACTCTGCCCCCTTGCGGATTGACTTTTTGAGCTTCAAAAACAAAATTTTTAGAATCTATAAGAGCTTCAATTTCTTTTTGTTTCTGTTGCTCTTTCTCTGCTTTTAATTCTTTTTTAGTCTTTTCCTGTGCAAAAATCGGAGAATTTAAAAAGCACAATAACACTAATAAAATCGACAATTTAGTTTTCATAATAGTATTTCTATTGCGTTAAAAAAAGGTAATTTTTATTTTTTGGCAAATCGCATCATCGCAATGTCACCGGAAATAAAGTTTAAAGTTTTGCCATCATCCGTAATATCATATGATGTTATCTTTTGCAAGGTATTCATAAAAACCTGCTCTCCCTGACCGTCCTGACACATCATTCTCGTGACCGCCATAGGTTGTGTAAAATCGATTTTATTACCCGTTACACTAAGATTTCCCGTAAATGAATTGCAGCTATTATTTCCTGAAACACGATTTTCTTTCAAGTCGAAATGTATTGTCGGTTTTTTATTTGGATACAACCCGTCAAAAGCAATTCTTGGTCCGGTTATATAATTAAGTTCCCAGGTTCCTTCGAGTTTAGCAACCGAATCCCTTTTCTGTGCTTTAGAGGCATTACATGACATTAATACCACTCCTAAAAAAACTAAAATCAAAACATTCTTTATCATAATTTTACAGATTAAATTAAAAATAACAATACTGATCTTTCTAAAATTTTAAATTCGGGCTTATACGAAATTACGCAATAATAAGATGTCCTTCACTTAAAGTAACATTAAATTACACGCAATAGTTTTAGATTTTTTTAACTATTAGCGTCAATCAATGTCGGAATTTTATGTTAAATTTACTTAATCTTTAATTTAAAAGCCTTTCGCATGAAAAAAATAATCACTTCTTTCGCTATAATTACAGCTTTAATCATTGGCTGTAAGACCAATACAAAATCAAATGATGCCAAAACCCTGACTGTTGCCTTAGAGCCAAAAAGCAGTAGTGCCGTTGCAGGAACTGCTACTTTTACAGAGAAAAATGGCAAAGTAACTTTTGTTGCCAAAATGACTGGTTTAACTCCGGGAGTTCACGCCATACACATTCACGAAAAAGCAGATTGTAGTTCTACCGACGGAAGTTCAGCCGGAGGACACTGGAATCCAACTTTTAAAAAACACGGAAAATGGGGCGTTGCAGAATACCACAAAGGAGATATCGGGAACTTTACTGCTGATGCAAAAGGTAACGGAACTATAACATTAACCACTGACGAATGGTGTATTGGTTGTGGAGACGCAAACAAAGATATTCTTGGAAAAGGTTTGATTGTACATCAGGGAACTGATGATTTTACAACACAGCCAACAGGAAATGCAGGCGGAAGAGTCGCTTGTGCCGGAATCATCAAATAAAAAGACAATAACCACTACATTTTCACAAAATCTAGTGGTTATTTCATTTAAAATTTATCCTAACACAAGAAAAAGATATAGCTTTGCAGCTATAAATTAAAGTTAATGATTAACCCATCAGCACCAGGTTGGATAGACAAGTTTTTTAGTGAACAAAAGTTTTCAGAAGCTATTCCTTTTGAGACTACAGATTCGTTTTACTATAAAGTCAGAGAAACTGGTTTTATTTACGGTCATATCATAACTATTGACTCCCGAATTCCGGTTCCTATAAAAGGCTGGTTTAAGACAGAAATTTCTAAAGTCGCTTTATTAAATACTTTGTACGGCGTTTTTTGTTTAGAAAAAAGAAGTTTTGAACCTAATAATTTTATTACCGAAGTTTTAAAGTTTTATAACGAAATGAATCCTGAAGGATTTAATTTGTTCAAAATTTTACTTCCAAAAGATACTCCTTCCCTTTCTCTAGAAAACATAATAGATCAACGCGTTCAGACGAATGACAGTATCATTAGTAAAAACTTTTCGCATTTAGTAACCAATGCGCTTTTGTTTATTGATGTTCTGGCTTTCAGACAATATTTAGAGCACGGATCGATTCCGGACAAATATCTAAAACGAATTGAAGAAACTGTTTTAGGGATTGTGGCTCTGGCCTTAAAAACCAAAACCGTAAAATCGCAACACGACGATTTATTAATTAAACTTTTTGAAGCTTCTATTCGATATTCGAAGTTTTCAAAAGTTACCGTAGATACTCTTGAAACCTTACATCTGGATTATTTTAGCAATACGCTGGAACATTATTATTTGATCGATATGGCCGGAATGGCTTTATGGAGCGATGGTGTTGTAGAAAATGAAGAGGCGTACTTTTTATACTCATTGGGTTCAATGATGGGAGTTTCTGATGATTTTGTAACCAAAAGCATCGATACCACCAATGATTTTATAACAACTCATAAAAAGAAAATTCCGTATTTTAATTATTCTAATCCTGTAAAGCATTTCTACGATCAAATGACCCACAGCGTTGTAAAACTGATTGTAAGAAACAAAAACAGACTGGTTAAGGAAATTATTCAGAGCAAGGAATTAATGGTTCTATTGGCTTATTCTACTACCAGGGATCTGGACGCCAAAGAAAAGAAAAAAGTAAAAAAACAACTTTTGGATATTTGCAAAACCATTCCGTCGTTAACGATATTTTTACTTCCGGGCGGAAGTTTACTATTGCCGATTTTAATCAAGTTTATTCCAACCTTATTACCATCTGCTTTTAATGAAAATTTGGATGAAAACGAATAAAAGCCTGTTTAAATTTTAAACAAGCTCTAAAAAAAATCGCCCTTTTGAGGCGATTTTTTATTTTCTTATAGATTACTTAGCTGATAAACTTCATCTAATTCCTCATTCGAAGCGATATTTACATTCAAATCAGTTACAAAACCTGAATTTAATCCGTAAACCCATCCGTGAAGCATTAAATCCTGACCGTTTTTCCAGGCGCCTTGTACAATTGATGTTTTTGCCAGGTTGTATACTTGCTCTTTAGCATTGATTTCAACAAAAGCATTAAAACGTTCTGTTTCATCTTCAATCGAATTTAAGTATTTGTCATGCAAACGGTATTCATCTTTAATGTGACGAATCCAGTTGTCGATAATTCCAACAGACATATTTCCCATCGCTGCTTTTACACCGCCACAACCGTAATGTCCGCAAACAATAACGTGTTTTACTTTAAGGACATTTACTGCATAATCCAGAACACTCAACATATTCATATCAGAGTGCACGACCATATTGGCAATATTACGATGTACAAAAACTTCTCCCGGTTTTGCCCCTATAATCTCATTTGCAGGAACACGGCTGTCAGAACATCCAATCCATAATAATGGCGGAGTTTGTCCTTTTGCTAAATCTGCAAAAAAGTTAGGGTCTAATGCTAATGATTTTTCAACCCATTCTTTATTATTTTCTAATAACTGCTCATAAAACTTTCTCATTGTTTTTTTGTTTTTTTGAATGGTATTTCTACGTGTTTAAACATATTAAAATAACTATTGTAAAGTTATCTAATTTTTAATATTTCTCACAATGAAGAAATACCTTTAATTAATTTAATTTGTTTAAAAATCTTCTTTTATCGTTTCTTTTTTAACCAATGCTCTCTTTGCAACATCATAATAATGTTCTATAGATACGTGATTATTAAGATCCGGTGAATTTTCGAGCTCGTAAGCTTCTTTAAATCCTTTTAGTTTTACTTTGATATTTTCATCAATTGCTCTTGTTTCCTTAAACTCACGAATTAAGTCTAAAACATCATGGGCAATATACTCTGTATCGTGCGCATTAATAATTACTTTAGAATTTTCCGGAATCTCATTCAATGTCAATTTAATAGCTGCTTTGTTCAGGAATGAAACTTCCTGAGCCAAGTCGATATGGATAACATCTCCGTCTTCGTATTCTTCTTTCTTGAAGCTGTAAGCTCTTTTTAAGTTTCCTCTTAATACAAAAATTACACTGATGATAATTCCCAAAGCAACACCTTTAAGTAAATCTGTCGCTACAACAAATACTAAGGTAGCAACAAAAGGTATAAATTGGTATTTTCCTTTCTCCCAAAAATGTTTGAATGTTGCCGGTTTGGCTAATTTGTATCCTACTAAAATCAATACAGTTGCCAAAGTTGCCAATGGAATTTTATTTAAAATAGCCGGAATAGACAAAACACTTATCAGTAAGAGCACACCGTGAATTATAGACGACATTTTTGATTTTGCACCTGCATTATTATTGGCAGATGATCTTACCACAACTGATGTCATTGGTAAACCTCCTAAAAGTGAACTCACAATATTACCTATACCCTGCGCTCTAAGCTCCACATTGGTGTTAGTATAACGTTTTTGAACATCCATTCTGTCTGCTGCTTCGATACATAATAATGTTTCTATAGAAGCTACAATGGCAATTGTAATAGCGACTACCCAAACTTGAGGATTTGTAACCGCTGCAAAATTTGGTGTAATCAGAATAGATTTAAATTCATCAAAAGACTTTGGAACTGGCAATGAAACCAAATGTTCTTTTGCAATCGCCAATGAGCTTCCTGTAGCTATAAAAAATTCATTTAAAGCTATACCTATAAGAACAGCAACAAGTGCTCCCGGAATTAATTTTAATTTCTTTAAAAAAGATACTTTATCCCATGAGATCAATATAACCAGAGAAACAAGCGAAACCACTACTGCTCCTAAATGTATATGATTTAATACATCAAACAAAAATGAAAATGAGTTACTTCCGTCGTTTTGAACAAAAGCCTGATCACCTTCAAAATCTGCATCATAGCCGAAAGCATGAGGCAATTGTTTCAGGATAATAATGATCCCGATACCCGCTAACATTCCCTCGATAACATTTGTTGGAAAATAATTGGAGATACTTCCGGCTTTTAAAAACCCTAATACTAACTGAATTAGTCCCGCAATAAAAACAGACATTAAAAACACATCGAAAGCACCAAAATCAGTAATAGCGGTTAAAACAATAGCCGTTAATCCAGCTGCCGGTCCCGAAACACTAATGTGTGACTGGCTTAAATAACCAACTATGATACCACCAATAACACCCGAGATAATACCCGAAAACAACGGCGCTCCCGAAGCCATTGCAATACCTAAACACAATGGAAGAGCCACCAAAAAAACCACTAAACCTGAAGCAAAATCAGATTTAAGGTTGGCAAAAAGATTGATTTTTTTTGTCATAATAATACAATACTAAAAAAATTATTCATTAAAGATTTACCACATTTGACCAAAAATGCAGTGTAGTTCAAAATAATCGGAAGTATTATACTAAGTTGGGAGGTGGAGCAAATATGCTCGGAGAAATATTATCTAATTTTACGATGTTTTCAGAAACAATCGTTTTCTTTTGAATATAAACAGGCAATAAAACCTCATGTTCTAATATTGTAGGATGCACAACAGATTTAAGTTCTTTATGAACCTCCTCTTCTGCACAATTGAAAGATATAGCCGTATTTGTCCCTTTCTTTATCGCCTGAACAATTGTCGGGGTCGATAAGAAGGCGATAAATATGAATAATAATATGCGGGCTAGTATTTTCATCGAAGCAAAAATAGTGTTAAACAAATAAAATCAAAGCTTGAGAGCAAAATTTTTATACAAATTTAACAATAACAAAAAAGCAGAATTATCAAATGAGACAATTCTGCTTTTAATTGTTTTATAAACAAGGATTTACAATTCTTCTTCTAACCATGCTCTCATCATCCAGATTGTTTTTTCCTGCTCTGCAATGAAGTCACTCATTAGAGAATTTGTCCCCTCGTCATTAATTTCATCCGATTGGTTCAAAATTTCTCTTTCGATTTTTAATAAATCAGATAAAGAATTTATGATTAAATGAACTGCTTTCTCGTCATTTGAGATATTTTTTCCAACAGCTAATTTGTTGTTTTTAATATAATCTTCGAATGTATGTAGGGGAGTTCCTCCAATTGTAAGTACCCTTTCTGCTATCATGTCAATTTTTAATTGTGCATCTGTATACAATTCTTCAAACTTAACATGCAAATCAAAGAAACGTTTACCACGAATATTCCAGTGTATTCCTCTTAAGTTTTGATAATATACCTGAAAATTTGACAACAGAATATTCAATTCCTTCACTAACAATTCTGACTCTTTTACAGGTAATCCTAAAATATTTGTTTTCATAGTTTTCGTTTTATAATAAGTTTACTACAAATTTAATATAAGTTCTTTAAAAATAATATAAAAAAAAATTATATTTTCTTATTTTTGCATCACAAAATACTATCAAAATGACGATTACTCAATTACAATATGTGTTAGCTGTTGCCGAACACAAAAATTTTACACTTGCTGCCGAAAAATGTTTTGTTACACAACCTACATTAAGTATGCAGATCCAGAAGATTGAAGAAGAGCTTAATATTTTAATTTTTGACAGAAGTAAGAAACCAATTCAGCTTACAGATATTGGTCAGAAAATAGTAAATCAGGCTAAAAATATTGTAAATGAAGCAGATAGAATCAAAGATATCGTAGAACAGCAAAAAGGTTTTATTGGAGGGGAATTTCGTTTGGGAATCATCCCTACGATCATGCCTACTCTTTTACCGATGTTTTTAAACAACTTCATCAAAAAATATCCAAAAGTAAAACTCTTAATCGAAGAGCTTAATACCGATGAAATTATTGTAAAATTAAAAAATGGTCATCTTGATGCTGCTATTGCTGCCACTCCGCTTGAAGATGAAAAAATAAAAGAGATTGTTTTGTACTTTGAGCCGTTTGTAGCTTACATACCGGAACATCACGCTAGTTTTCAGAAAGAGGAAATTGAAATTGCAGATTTAAACATCAATGAAATTTTACTTTTGCAGGACGGTCATTGTTTTAGAGACGGGATTTTGAATTTATGCAAAAATGGGACTGATATCGACCAGAATAATTTTCAGATACAAAGCGGAAGCTTTGAAACCCTTATAAAATTAGCCGACGAAGGTTTGGGCACAACGCTACTTCCGTACTTGCACACCTTAGACTTAAAAGATTCCGATAAGCTGAAACTACGAAATTTTAAGGAACCAAAACCTGCTCGTGAGGTAAGTTTAATTTACCCCAAGAGCGAATTAAAAATGCAAATCATTGACGCGCTAAGATCTACAATTGCCGGAGTTGTAAAAGGAGCAATTGTTTTTCAGAACGTTCAAATTGTAAGTCCGCTACAAAAGAAATAGACATAAAAAAAGGAGCCAATTCGGCTCCTTTTTTTTATACTTTGATTAGTAGTAAACTTTGTTTTAGTTCTGGTTTCTCAATAATAAAATTCATCAACCATTCTTGCAATTGCTCCATTTCGTATGGTAACAGCGTTTTGATAGCTTTTTCTAGTTCTTTACAGAAAAGTATCGGATCGAAACTCACTCTCTCAAGTATTGATTTCGTGTAATCAAACATCATTTTTGACATAATAAAATAAGATTTTCGGGGGTTATCTATATTTCTAAACTCGCACAAATTTAATCAAATATCATTCATATGCATTCATTTTAACTTATTATTTTAAAAACTTTAGCAACGAATACGTTTTCTTAATATGTATAAATCAATATAGAATGGTTCTAAACAATTCATTTAAACCTTTTTAAAGGCTCGAAACATCTCTCGTTTTCCAGGAGGACCTGCTAATTTCTCTACAGTGAATCCAACTTCTATCATACTTCTTTTAACAACTCCGCGCGCAGCATAGGTTACCAAAACTCCATTTGGCTTTAAACTCTTGTACATTTTCCTGAAAATTTCAGTACTCCACAACTCCGGCTGCACCCTGTATCCAAAGGCGTCAAAGTAAATCAAATCAAAAGTTTCAAAATCGTCTATTTCATGAAAAAATTGTTTCCTTTTGGTTAACGAGAACGAGCTGCAAATTTCATTTTTTTTATTCCATTCGCATTTATGCATTTTCTCAAAAATGTTCTCAAATTCCAATGCACCCAGTTCAGTAACATAATTCATCCCTAAAACCTCATCTGCCTCAACCGGATAAGCCTCTACCCCAACATAATCAATAACTTGATTTTTTTGAATCGATTCTAAAAAAGTGATAAAAGCATTCAAACCCGTTCCAAAACCAATTTCCATAATACTTACCGGATTACCTTCAAATAATGAAAGTCCGTTTTTTATAAATACATGTTTTGCTTCCTGAATGGCACCGTGTTTAGAATGGTAACACTCATCCCACTCCTGCAAATGAATTGTCGTTGAGCCATCTAGCGTTTTAATTATTTCTCTTTTCACTTTTTAGATCTTTATTATATGGATTTACCGGATTTTGGTGTTTTTTAACAGTCAAATTTAATCAAAACAAATGCGTAAAGCCTTAAAAAACGGCTGTTTTTTCATAAATTCTTTATAAAACTCTCTTAATTTTTTCACTTTATTATAAGATAAATAAATCTCAGTTAAACGGCATAATTAATGCAGTTTTACCAAGGAATTTATATATTTTTACTTAATTTTGCATTCAGTAAATTCTATTTCACACCAAATCATTGTTTTAGATTCTTTCTTTTACAATGAAAATTACATAAAAACTTTACATAATTATGAGTACAACTCAAACAAGCAAAATTGAAATCAGAAAAGCAACTTCGTCAAAAATAAGCGGAGTAGACTTTCAAAACTTAAGCTTTGGTGCTGTTTTTACAGACCATTTATTCGAATGTGATTTTAAAAATGGAGAGTGGCAAAATCCTGTCATTAAGCCTTATGCTCCAATTTTAATGGATCCTTCTTCAAAAGTCTTTCATTACGGACAAGCTATTTTTGAAGGAATGAAAGCTTACAAAGATGACAATAACGATGTTTGGTTGTTTAGACCTGATGAAAACTTCAAGCGTTTTAATAATTCTGCAGTTCGTATGGCAATGCCGGAAGTTCCGGAATCTATTTTTATGGATGGTTTGAATGAATTATTGAAAATCGATCAGGAATGGATTCAAAAAGGAAACGGAAGCAGCATGTACATCCGTCCTTTTATGATTGCTACTGGCGCTGGCGTTGTAGCTAATCCTTCTGATGAATATAAATTCATGATTTTACTTTCTCCTGCACAATCTTATTATGCCGGCGAAGTAAAAGTAATTATAGCAGAACATTATAGTAGAGCTGCAAATGGTGGAATTGGAGCTGCAAAAGCTGCCGGAAATTACGCTGCACAGTTTTATCCAACTAACCTGGCTAACAAAGATGGTTTCCAGCAAGTAATCTGGACAGACGATGCAACACATACAAAACTAGAAGAAGCGGGAACAATGAACGTTTTCTTTAGAATTAATGATACTTTATTAACTGCTCCAACAAGCGAAAGAATTTTAGATGGTATTACCAGAAAAAGTTTGATTGCCATGGCAGAAAAAGAAGGTCTTAATGTAGAAGTTCGTCCTGTTATTGTTTCAGAATTGGTAGAAGCTGCTAAAAACGGATCTTTGAAAGAAATCTTCGGAGCAGGAACTGCTGCGGTGATCAGCGTTATTAAAGGTTTCTCTTATCAGGATATTTATTATGAAATGACTCCGGTTGAGAATTCATACGCTTCTCTTTTAAAAGAAAAACTAACAAGTCTTCAAAACAAACTTTCTGAAGATACTTTTGGATGGACAGTTAAAGTTCAATAACTAAAAGATCGTTTTAAACATAAAAACCCGACAGCTTAGTAGTTGTCGGGTTTTCTATTCTATATGATGATATTAAATATAGGGCTAATTTTACCGCAAAGAGCGCTATTTTTTTTCTCTTTGTCATCGTTACAAAAAGCAAAAAGCTCACAAAGCTTTGTATCGAACCAGCTTTGCGAACTTTGTGTTCCTGAAGTTAACGCGAGCAAAAAAAACTTAGCGTTCTTTGCGGAAAAAAATTATAAAAGCTTCGAAAAATCCGGCTTAAAATAATTAGGCCCTTTCATTACTTTTCCGTCTTCTCTGTAAATTGGCTGTCCGTCTTCGCCAAGTTTACTCATATTACTGCGCTGGATTTCATCAAAAACAGCTTCAATTTTATCCTGTAAACCATGTTCGATAATCGTTCCGCACAAAATATACATCATATCTCCAAGAGCATCAGCAATTTCGACCAAATCATTCTTTTGTACTGCTTCAAGATATTCTTCATTTTCTTCCTTCATCAAATTATAACGAAGTATTTTTTTAGTTTCACCAAGATCTGCAATTGGCGTCTGACTGTGACCTATTTTAAAGGCAGTATGAAATTCAGTAACTGCATCAAGTTGTTTCCTCATGATTTTATTTGCTTAAATGAAATGCCAAATTAGCAACTATTCGTATACAATTCTCTAAATTTGCCGAAAATAATTTTCAACTATGTTTAGCCAAGGACAATTAATATTCGCACTCTGTTTTTTTATTGCATTTGTAATCGTAATGATATTTGCTTATCGAAAAGATCTCGCATTACACCGAATTTTCTATAAAGGAAATTACAAAGTATTAATCGTGTTCCTGATTTTCATTGCCCTTTTGTTTGTGATCAAATTTTTCTTTAAAAGATAATCCCGAAAAATTTATTGCTATATTTAGGATAAAATATTTTTGAAGCTTTACAATTAAACTTATTCAAAAACGTTTTATTTAAAGCTTTTATTGACCAATATAATTTTATAAAGTGTACTTTTATTGCAGCACAATTAGCGTGACTAGTAATAAAATTTATAACTTTACGACACAAAATAAACGACTCCAATGAAGATTCTAAAATATTTATTCCTACTATTATTATTAAGCTTAGTTGCCCTAACTGTTTTTGTCGCTACCCAAAAAGGGATTTTTTCTGTAGAAAGAAGCAAGGTGATTAATTCGCCAAAAGCAACCGTTTATAATTATGTAAATGATTTTAGAAATTACGAAGATTTTGAATCGTGGTCAGTAGCAGATCCTTCGATGAAAATGACATTTCCTAATAAAACAGCCGGAAATGGCGCCTCATATTATTGGGCTGGAGCCGAAGGAAACGGAAATGCCATTACCCTAAAAACCAAGGAAGGAGAAAGCATTCAGCAAAAAATGAAATATGACGGAACAGAAGCTGATGTAAACTGGACTTTTAAAGACACGTTGGGAGGAAAAACCAAAGTAACCTGGAAAGCAACAGGAACAATGAGCTTTTTATTTAAAGTATATACCGCTCTAAACGGAGGTTCTGACAAAGTGATTGGAACTATTTACGAAAAAAGTCTTGCCAACATTGATAAAAACCTCGATTACGAAACTAAAACTTATGCTGTTAAAGTAAATGGTGTGGTAAGAAAAACGGAAACTGCCTATATCAGACAAACTTTTACAAGCGAAATACCGAAAATAAACAAAAACGCCAGAATTGTTATTCCTAAACTTATTGAGTTTAGCAAAAACAATGGCTTGTCTACCAACGGAAAACCTTTTATTATTTACCACACGTACGACACCACAACCGGATTGGCAAAAATTTCTATTTGTTTGCCTACAAACAAAGAAATCCTGACAACTGCAGGAAGTGATATTTCAGGCGGAAAACTGGATGGTTTTGAAGCGGTAAAAACAACTCTAACGGGTGATTACACGCATCTAAACGAAGCAATGGCAAAAACCACAGCTTTTATCAATAAAGAAAAAATCACTCCGGATTTAAGCTGGTCTCACCTTGAAATTTTAACCATAAGCAAACTAGATGTAAAAAGTCCGTCTAAGCTAATGACCGAAATTTATTTTCCGGTTAAACCAAAAGCTGTTCCTGTTGTTAAAGCTCCTGTTTACAGAGCAAATACGGAACCAACATATGCAGAACCTACAGAAGCAGATCCTGCAGAAACACCTAAAGCAGCGCCTAAAGTAGTACCGAAACCAAAAGCGGCTTCTAAGACAACAACTCCTAAAACTACGGAGGAAGAGCAATCAGAATTCTAAAATAATCAAGGCCAATTAAACCTTTTGTTTAAAATTCATTCTAATAAGATAAATCGAGGAATTTGACAGACGAGAAGGAATTTATACAAGAATTATTAAATCCTAAAACGCAAAATACGGCGTTTCAAAAACTCTTGTCTGATTATCAGAAACCTTTATATTCTCATATTCGAAACATTGTTTTGAATCATGATGATACAGATGATGTATTGCAGAATACTTTCGTAAAAGTTTTTCAGTATTTAAAAAATTTTAAAGGAGAGAGCAAACTTTTCTCTTGGATGTATCGAATCGCTACCAATGAAGCTTTGACTTTTTTAAATCAAAAAGCAAAACTAAACGGATTAACATCTGAAGCGCTGCAGAATAAAACCATCGACAATTTAAAAGCCGATGTTTATTTTGATGGAGATGAAATTCAGATCAAACTTCAAAAAGCCATTGTAACTTTGCCGGAAAAGCAACAATTGGTTTTTAAAATGAAGTACTTTCAGGAATTAAAATACGAAGAAATTGCTGAAATCCTCGGAACTTCTGTTGGCGCTTTGAAAGCATCTTATCATCATGCTGTAAAAAAAATTGAAATATATGTTACAACAAATTAAACCTTTTGTAACAAAACCTATCTTATAGACATTATGAAAGCATTTAGATTAGAAAACGAACCGAAAATAAGATCTGGATTTAAAACTCCGGAGCATTATTTTGATGATTTTTCGGCAAAAATTTTGCAACAGGTAAACGAAGAAAAACAAATAAAAGTAATTCCGATTTACAAGCGCAAAAAAGTTATTTCACTACTGGCTGCAGCTGTAGTTGTTATTGCATTAATGATTCCTATAATAAACAATTACAACAACACTTCTAAAGAACTTGACGAAGATACTTTAGAAACTTATTTATCATACCAGTCTAACCTAAATCAGTATGATTTGATTAAGGAACTGGATACTAAAGATATTGACAAACTTGGCAAAGGTGTTGCCCTTGAACAGGAAACACTCGAAGATATTTTGGCTTCAAACCCAAATATTGAAAATTTAATTTCAGAATAAATAAAAATATCAAAAGATGAAAATTAAAAATATATTACCAATAATTCTATTCTTTGCTACTTTCTCATTTTATGCCCAAAATGATAAAACAGATGAAAAGCGAGAAAAAATTAAGGCTTATAAAGTTTCTTTTTTAACTACCGAACTTGAACTTACGTCAACAGAAGCAGAGAAATTCTGGCCAGTTTACAATGCGTTCGATGATAAACAATTTGAATTGCGTCACGAAAAAATGAAAACCTATTTGCGCAAATTAGACGATGACAACATTAGTTCGATGTCAGAAAAAGAAGCTGCTGTTCTTTTATCGCAAATAGAGAGCACAGATAAGGAATTGTACCTTTTACGTGATAAATACTATACCAATTTAAAAAAGATACTTTCGGCAAAGAAAATATTAAAGCTTAAAAAGTCTGAAGATGATTTTAATCGAAAATTATTAAAACAATATCGGGATAAAGCCGGAAATAAATAAAAGCCGACAAAAGAACAACAGCGACAGGAACCCTATATAATAATACTTACTTTATTATTTAGGGTTCTTGTTATTTAAAGCGAATTCGGATTACTTTATTATGACCTGCTGCAATTGCAGTATTTCTATTTACAAAACGAATCGTAAAAAGTTTTGAATCTGTAGATAATTGTGTCCAGTTTTCGCCTCCGTTCTGAGAGTATTGAATCCCTTCAGAACCTACACAAATAATTTCTTTACCATTTCCGCCCGGAACGTACTGCACACAAGATGCATATCCAAACCCCATTTCCTGACCTATTAATTTCCAGGTATTTCCACCATCTGTAGTAAACGCTTTGTTATCTGATTTTTTGTTGGGAAGTTCATAATCACCACCGGCAATAAATCCGTGTTTGGCATCGTAAAAATCAGCTGTAAAAATACCGGTCATTGTTTTTCCCTGAACAATAGGAGTTTCAATTACTTTCCATGTTTTAGCTTTATCCGGAGAATAGAATACACGGGCTTTTTTTCCTCCTGAAACCAGCCATGTATCATTTCCTTTTATTACAATATTCGAATTACTAGCAGCGAAAGCGGCTTCGCCCTCGGCATTCGTAGGCAATTTATCCGATAATATTTTTGTCCAGGTTTCTCCCCCATCACGTGTTACAATTATCGAAAAAGTATCTTCTGTGGGATCTCCAATTGCGATTCCTTCCTTATCATTCCAAAATTGCATACTGTCGTAAAACACCTTTGGATTTACTTCTTTATAAACTAACTTAACTTTTTGTGTTTTTTTCGAAACCTGATAAAGCAGTGCAGGATTTCCTACGCTTAGTAAAAATACGCTTTGAGAATTTTGAGCAATACTCCTAAATTCCAGATTTAAAGTATCACGATAAATACGATCTTCAAACTTCTCTTTTTTATCTAAATCATAATAGCCAAATCGGGAATTATCAGCTCCGTACCAAATTTTATTCTTGTCGATTGAGATCGCTCTAATACTAATTTTATCCTGAAACAAAGTATCTATTTGTATTGAAGTAAAACCACTATAAAATGATCTTTCATCATTATGATTCAGCGCTTTAAAGGACATTAACAAAGTTAAAGCACCGAAAAAAAATATTACTTTTCTCATATAAATCAGTTTTTTTTATTGCTAAAATACAATTATTTATAACATATAAAATAAGTTACTTGTTTTTTTCTGGCACAGTAATTGGATATCTCTGAATATTAATCTTTAATATGATTTTATCATGAAAACTAATTTACTTTTAATAGCGTTTGCAGCTTTAGTTTTTGGTTCTTGTTCAGCAC
Source organism: Flavobacterium sp. SLB02 (assembly GCF_009664855.1). Taxonomy (GTDB): domain Bacteria; phylum Bacteroidota; class Bacteroidia; order Flavobacteriales; family Flavobacteriaceae; genus Flavobacterium. The sequence continues at coordinate 437,823 of NZ_CP045928.1, read as the reverse complement.
AAAGCCAAACTACTGTATATGCAAAAAATTCAGATATAAGCGATAACTTAGACTTAAGAGCAGTAGCTTCTATCTTTGGAGAATCAGCCAATCTTCAGGATTTCGAAAGACGTTTGAATGATCCCAAATACCAAATCTCGAATCTTGACTTAAATGGCGATGATCAGGTAGATTATTTACGTGTGATAGAATCTGTAGAAGATAGAACTCATGTTGTAATTATTCAGGCAGTTCTTGATCGTGATGTTTACCAAGATATTGCAACAATCGATGTAGAAAGAGATAATTACAATAAAGTAAGCGTACAGGTAGTAGGTAATACTTATTTATACGGAGATAATTATATTTATGAGCCGGTTTACAGTGTTGCACCAGTAATATATACTTCATTTTGGGTAAATAATTACAGACCATATTACTCCACCTGGGGATGGAATTATTATCCAACCTACTATGCTGCATGGAGCCCTTATCCAATTTACAGATACAGAAACAATATTGGAGTTTATATCAATATAAACAATCATTACAATTATGTAACTACAAGAAGAAGTTACAGAGCTCCGGTTTTATACGAATCAAGACGTACTTACGGTTATGAAACAAGACGTCCAAACTATAGCTTTGCTCAAAGACATTCTAATGTAACCAACAGATACGATTTAGATCAAAGACGTATTGCAAGCAGAGAATCTAACAGAAATCAAAATACTTACAATAGTAATAGATCTAATACCAATAGAGTATCTCCAACAGACAATAGAACTACAAACAGAAACTATGCTGAAAACAGAACTAATACGGATAGAACTTATAATACAAACCGTTCAACTCCTGTAAATAGAAATAATTCGGCTATGGTAAATAATAATAACAATCCGGTAAGAGTTGAAAATACAACTAACAGAACCGAAAACAGAAGAGATTACAGTCAGAACAATTCGAATGTTTCAAGAGAAAGTACACCTAGAAATACAAATAATAGAGGAACTTATACTCAGAGAACAGAAACTCCCTCTCCGCAGAGAGCAGAACCAACGAGAAACTACTCAGAAAACAGAGGAAGTTCAGAAAGCAGATCAAGTGCACCAAGAGTTCAAAACACACAACGTTCTGAAGCTCCAAGAGCAAGCCAGGAATCAAGAAGCAGCCAGCCACAAAGGGAAAGCAGCACTGGTTCAAGAAGCTACGGCGGAAGAAGAGGTTAATATTAAATTCGCATTTCTAAATAAAAAACTAAAGCACAATTTAACGATTGTGCTTTTTTTTATCTTTTTAATTATAATTGATGCTAATTTGTTTTAAAACAGTAAATTTGCAACCGTCTTTTATAAAAACATACATGAGCGCATCGCATAAAAACTTACATAGTAAGTTGTCTATAGGGGGTTTATTGATCACATTAGGGATTATTTATGGAGATATCGGTACTTCTCCTTTATATGTAATGAAAGCCATACTTGGCGAACATATCATAAACGCGGATATTGTATTAGGAGGTATCTCATGTGTTTTTTGGACTTTGACTTTACAAACTACCATAAAATATGTACTTATTACCTTAAGCGCTGATAATCATGGCGAGGGCGGTATTTTTGCATTGTATGCTTTAGTCAAGAAAACAAAAATTCAATGGCTCATTGTGCCCGCCATAATTGGAGGAAGTGCCTTGCTTGCCGATGGAATTATAACTCCGCCTATTTCGATATCATCAGCAGTAGAAGGAATCAGAGCGTTTTATCCTACGATGGAAACCGAGACAATAGTCTACATTGTAATTGGAATTCTATTCATCTTATTTACCATACAACAATTTGGAACCAAGCTTGTTGGGAAGTTTTTTGCACCAATGATGTTAATTTGGTTTGCCATGCTTGGAACATTAGGATTTATTCAAATTTTGGAACATCCTGAAGTTATAAAAGCGATCAATCCTTATTATGCTTATCATTTATTGCAAATTCACCCTGAAGGATTTTTTGTTCTTGGATTAGTATTTTTATGTACAACAGGAGCCGAAGCTTTGTACTCAGATATGGGACACTGCGGTAGAAAAAACATCAGAATTAGCTGGATCTTTGTAAAACTGACTTTAGTACTAAACTATTTTGGTCAGGCAGCGTATTTAACGCATCATGAAGGAAGTACATTACAACAATTAGGAGGAGAAAACGGGAATCCGTTCTATCTTATTATGCCCCATTGGTTTTTACCATTCGGAATTGTTGTAGCAACTTTAGCAGCGGTTATTGCTTCTCAAGCCCTTATTAGTGGTTCATTTACACTGATCAACGAAGCAATGCGTCTGAATTTCTGGCCTAAGGTAAAAATCAAATATCCTACAGAAGTAAAAGGACAATTGTACATTCCGTCTATTAACTGGTTATTGTTTTTTGGTTGTGTTGGAATCGTTTTACATTTCGAAAAATCAAGTAATATGGAGCATGCTTACGGTTTAGCAATCGTACTATGTATGATCATGACCACTATCCTGCTGAACTATTACTTAATCATGAAACGTGTAAAATTATATTTCATGGTGCCGCTTATTACCATTTATTTATTAATTGAATTCAGTTTCCTGATTGCCAATATTACCAAATTTGCCGATGGTGGTTACGTAACACTAATCATCGCATCTGTTTTAATCTCTATAATGACGATCTGGTATCTGGCTAAGAAAATTAATAAAAACTACACCAAAATCATCAAAATTGACGATTATAAAAAGGTATTAATGGAATTGAGCGAAGACTTATCTATTCCTAAGTACGCCACACATTTGGTTTATATGACCAATGCGAATCGTGTAGATGAACTTGAAGAAAAGGTAATTTATTCAATATTGCAAAAGCGTCCAAAAAGAGCTGATATTTACTGGTTTGTTCACGTAAACATCTTAACGGAACCTTACAAAACGCAATATAAAGTTACCGAGATTGCGAAAGACGATATTTACAGAATCGATTTTAATTTAGGATTTAGAGAGCCTACCAAAATCAATTTAATGTTTAGAGAAGTAATTCGTGATATGGTAAAACGTGGCGAAGTTGATATTACCAGCCGTTACGAATCATTAAACAAAAACAATATTATTGGGGACTTTAAATTTGTATTGTCTGAGAAGTTTTTATCGAATGACAACGATTTAAGATGGCACGAAAATATCATCATGAACTCTTATTTCTTTATCAAGAAACTGAGTTTGTCCGAAGAAAGAGCTTTTGGTTTAGATAGTAGTTCGGTAAAAATAGAGAAATTCCCAATGGTGCTTCACGCTCCAGAAAACATCGGACTGACCAGAATTATTAAATAAATCAATTCAAAAAATACATTCAAAAAATTCAAAAAACACTCTTATAAACTTTATTAGGGTGTTTTTTTTTCTTTTTAAAAGAAGTTAAATCAACAATCAAAATTAAAAATTTAACTTTCAATCAATTAATAGTACCTTTGCAACTCAAATAATTAAAATGAGATTACACAGAAATTTAGTTTATACTACCATCGATTCTTTAAATGCAATTTTCAATGAAGGAGAATATGCAGACAAAGTGGTAGCAAGAGCATTAAAAAAAGACAAACGTTGGGGAAGTTCTGACAGGAAGTTTGTTGCTGAAACGATATACGAAATTGTTCGTTGGAAACGATTATACTCAGAAATTGCCGAAGTAAAAGAACCATTCGACAGAGAGAATTTATGGAGAATGTTCGCAGTTTGGGCCGTTTTAAGAGGATACCCAATTCCGGACTGGAAACAACTGGAAGGAACTCCTGAAAGAAAAATAAAAGGACGTTTTGACGAACTTTCTAAAATTAGAGCCTTAAAAGAATCTATTCCGGACTGGATGGACGAATTGGGTGTAAAAGAACTTGGCGAAAAAGTTTGGTCTACAGAAATTGCAGCACAAAACCAGCCAGCTAAAGTTATTTTAAGAACTAATACACTTAAAGGAACCAAAGAAAGCCTGAGAAACACGTTGATGGATTTAAATATTGAAACAGAATATTTAAAAGATCAGCCTGAAGCTTTGGTTTTAAAAGAAAGAGCAAACGTATTTTTGACAGACGCTTTTAAACAAGGACTTTTTGAGGTTCAGGATGCTAACTCACAATTGGTTGCCGGTTTTCTTGATGTAAAACCAGGAATGCGTGTTGTAGATACTTGCGCCGGAGCCGGAGGGAAAACGTTGCACATCGCTTCTTTGATGGAAAACAAAGGACAATTGATTGCAATGGATTTGTACGAAAGTAAACTGAAGCAATTAAAATTAAGAGCCAAAAGAAATGGCGCATTTAATATCGAATACAGAATCATCGACACTACAAAAGTGATTAAAAAATTACACGAAAAAGCAGATCGTGTTTTAATTGATGCGCCTTGTAGCGGTTTAGGAGTTCTTAAAAGAAACCCTGATGCCAAATGGAAATTACAACCTGAGTTTATTGACAACATTCGTAAAGTACAGGCAGAGGTTTTAGAAAGCTATTCTAAAATTGTAAAACCAGGCGGAAAATTAGTATACGCAACTTGTTCTGTTTTACCATCAGAAAATCAGGAGCAAGTAGAGAAATTCTTAAAAACTGAAATTGGAAAACAATTTACCTTCATAAAAGATCGTAAAATTTTGGCTTCTGAGTCTGGTTTCGACGGATTTTATATGGCGTTGTTAGAAAGAAAAAATGCAGTAGCTGCTGAATAAAAATAAATTCCAAATTTTTTAAAATTCCAAATTCCAACTTTAAGATTGGAATTTGGAATTTTTTATTTTATTCCTATTTAATTAATAGATGTATAATCCCTGCGGGATATTTTTTTTGTCTGCTCCTGTTTTTCTACCAACATTTAACTCCTAACAGAGTATTATCTTCAGGAAATAATAATTATAAAAACAAAGCCTTTAAAGAATTAAATCTAAAGGCTTTGTTTTATACTAGGATAAATCTACAGGACACATATCTGGCGAAATCAAACAATAAGTTGGTATATTTTGGCAGGTAGGAGTTTGCGTTAATGGTTTTGAGCAGCGCATTTGATAACCATTTAAATAATAAATATAATCACCACCTTTAATTTGTTTTAGTTCATTCTTGCTTAGCACCTGAACACTTGGAAAATTCAAAATAAGTTTCATAATTATTAGGTTTTAAAGTTAACACCTTATAAATATAACTAAATTTTCTTACTTTGTAATACAATTACATAAAACTAGACTTACTTAAAATAAATTCAATCCCTGAATAAATAAAAAATTCCAAATCCCAATCCTAAAAATTGGAATTTGGAATTTAAAATATTGGAATTTTATTTAAACCAAGCTCGGTTTACGCAATAATTTCCCGTTTTCGTTTTCTTTAAACTTCGGCACAAAAACAATCTCTTTTGGTTTTTCATATTTTCCTAAAACATCAAAAAACTCCGGCGCAAACTCCTGTTTCTCGCCTTCGATAACCAAAATTAATTTTTCTCCCAACGAAGTATCCGGAACACCCGTTACAAAGAATCTGGTATTTATTTTACCGATCAGTTTTGCCTCTATCTGTTCAGGAATAAGCTTCACTCCTCCACTATTTATAACATTATCGATTCTTCCCAGAAAGATAAATTGATTCTCTCTTATCAATTCAACTAAATCGTTGGTAACGATCGGTTCATCAGAAATAGCATCAACAGAAATCACCAGGCATCCCCGATCATCCTGGCTAATTTTTGCATTTGGCAAAACAGTAAAAACATTCTCTCCCACTTTTCTCGCAGCGATATGAGTAATGGTTTCTGTCATACCATAAGTCTCATAGACTTCAGTTTTTATCAGTGGTAAAACTTTCTCTTCAAGAGCAGAATCCATTTTAGCCCCACCTACAATTAGTTTTTTCACATTTTTCAAAGCATCGATCGAATTCTGAACCTGCAAAGGCACCATAGCTACAAAATCATATACTTTTGTATTAAGAGCCAATGGCTGCGTGCTTGGCGCTACAACATCCAGTTCAAGCCCTAAAATAATAGCACGTACCAACATCATTTTGCCGGCTATAAATTGCACAGGCAAACAAAGTAAAGCTGTATTTCCTGGCTCTAATTCGAAAAAGTCTCCAGTCCCTAAAGCAGACTGAATCATGGCTTGTTTCTCTAATCGCACTAATTTTGGAAGCCCCGTGGTTCCGGAAGTTTTCATCTCGATATAATCCTTATCATCGAACCAATCGAGCAAAAATTCCCCTATCGCGACTTCATTGCCGTCACCTTCCTTTATATAATCATAAGCAACACGACGCAACTCGTCAGCGTTTAAATGAAAACTATTTATCTTAAAATAGTTGTGCACATTTTTGTGTGTTAATTTTGACATGATATTTATTAATTTGAAATTTCTACAGCATTTATTTTACCCGTTAATTTTTCTTTCCAGTTCTTCCAATTGTATTTTTTACTAAAAATAAAAAGCAAAATAGGATATATGACAACAACCGGTAATATAACATCCAGCCCCGCAGATGGTTCTGATAAATCTTTAAAAAGAGAATGGGTTTGAAAAACAGACCAATCCGAAGTCACCAATAAAGCACCAATTAGATTATTGGCAGCATGGAAACCAAGAGCCAGTTCGATTCCCTCATCCATAAGTGTAATAATACCCAAAAATAAACCGGTTCCTATGTAATAAACCATAATAACGTAACCCATTTTGGCCACTTCGGGATTAAAAATATGCATCAGTCCAAATATAAGAGAAGTCATCATTAACGGAAACCATCTATTAAGGGCCAGATTCGCAAATCCCTGCATCAAATATCCTCTAAAAACATATTCTTCGGTACTGGTTTGAATCGGGATTAAAATTGCCCCTACGGCAACTAAAATCAAAAAAGGAACCAATTTAAAATTCCATATAAAATTCTCGGGAGATCTTAAATACACCACCACAAAACTTAGTATGGTAAAAAATGACCATAAAAAGAAGGAGAAAAAAACACGTTTCCAATCGACCTTTTTTCTTGATGTTGTAACCGACAAAAGCGTTTGATGATGCAAATATTTTACCACATAATAAATGCCAACAAATGCAAAAGCAAACGAAATCATAACCAAAAACAAGGTAAGATTAGGTTCGAATATTTTCATAACAGCCGCATTATCTGTCGGAATTACTTTTTTCCCAGTTAACGTTTTATACAACACCGCAACCGAAAAAGGAATCTGACCTACAAACGAAGCGATAATAATTAAAACTGAGCCAATAAGATATAACCAAAATTTATTCTGAGATTTAATTCCTTGTTCTAAAAACATATTTATAATAATTTAAAAATGAGAATTCGATTTAACAACTAAATCTTACTTTTGGTCTTGCTAAAATACCGAATTTTTAATTTAATTCCCTTAACACACCTTAAATATAACAAAATGATACAAATTTACCATAATCCACGTTGCGGAAAATCAAGAAACTGTCTGGCTTTTATCGAACAAACCAATCAGGAATATGAAATTATTCCGTACCTGACCCAAACTCCGTCTTTTGATGAACTAAAAGCATTGCTTAAAAAACTAAACCTTCAACCCATTGAACTGGTTCGAATTAAAGAAAAAATATGGGTCGAAAATTATAAAGGAAAAGAATTAACCAATGATCAGATTATTCAGTCCATGATCGATAATCCTATCTTAATAGAACGCCCAATTGTTATAAAAAACGGAAAAGCAATTATTGGAAGAGATCTAGACAAGGTAGCTTCTTTTTTAGATTGATTATAAAGAATAGCATTAACATTTTTTTGTGATTTCTCTCTTTAAACCAAAAGGTACATTTGCGGTCTAAAAGAAAAAGAAACCAGAAATAAAATGAAAAAAATCAATTTTGCTGTATTACTTGTATTGCTATTTACAAGTTTTTACAATTATGCCCAACAAGGACCACCAGCCAACAACAAAGTAAAAGTTACAGGAAAAGTTTTCGAAAAAATAAGTAAACAGCCTCTTGAATACGCCACTATTTCGATCACAGCGCCAAATGATACTAAAGTTATTGCTGGGGGAATAACAAATCCTAAAGGGGAATTTGATGTAGCGGTTGCTCCTGGAACTTATGATATAAAAGTTGAATTTATTTCGTTTAAAGCAACAGAAATAAAAGGAAGAACGATACAGGGCGACACCAATTTAGGCGTTGTAAATCTATCAGAAGATGCAGCACAACTAAATGAAGTTGTAGTGCGCGCCGAAAAATCGACAGTAGAAATAAAACTGGACAAAAAAGTATACAATGTTGGTCAGGATATGATGGTAAAAGGCGGAACTGTAAGTGACGTTCTGGACAACGTACCTTCTGTTTCTGTTGATACCGAAGGAAATGTAAGTTTAAGAGGAAGTGATAATATCAGGATTTTAATCGACGGAAGACCTTCAAACGCAATTAATGTTGCTGAAGCTTTACGTCAGCTTCCTGCCGATGCTATTGATAAAGTCGAAGTTATCACCAACCCATCTGCGCGTTATGATGCAGAAGGAGGATCTGGATTAATCAACATTATCCTTAAAAAAGGAAAAAACCAAGGGATAAACGGAACTTTTATTGCCTCTACAGGTATTCCTGAAACTTACGGTGCAAGTGCTAACCTGAATTATAAAACAGAAAAAGTAAACTATTTTACTACTGCAGGATACAACTACAGAACCAATGAAGGTGGAGGATTAACCAATACAGAGTATTTTAAAGCCGACAAATCGACCAAAGGTTACCTGGATGAAGATCGTGATACCAAAAGAACAAACGAAGGATTCAATGGAAGAGCCGGTATAGAATGGACTGTTGCTCCTAATACTTTTTGGACAAACGCCATTAATTACCAAAAAAGCACAGGCGATACCAGAGATTTAATTAACTACAATAATTTTGATGCTGCGCATACATTTACCGGAACATCCTTTAGATTAAACAACGGAGATACCGATAGTGAGAATGTAGAGTATACTTCAAATTTAATCAAAAACTTCAACGATAAAGGACACAAACTTACTGCCGATTTATCGATTTCAAGAAATACAGATGACAGTAACAGTCTTATTACAGCATCACCAAATTTCAATAACACTTTAAACGATCAGGTTCAAAAACAAGTACAAGTTCAGGCTGATTATGTTTTGCCATTAGGTGAAGGAAGTCAGTTCGAAGCTGGATATAAAGGTAGTTTTGGAGATCTGAACAACGAATATTTAATAACAGATAATCAAGGTGTTAAAGATGATAAATTATCAAACACTTTAGAATACAAAGAAAACATCAACGCTATTTATACGCAGTATGGTTTCAAAGTAAACAAATTCTCTTATTTATTTGGTTTGCGTTGGGAAGACACCAATATTCAGGTGAACTTATTAGATAATAGCGACTTCAATACTAAGAAATACAACAACTTATTTCCTAGTGCTTTTATTAGTTACGAAATTTCAGAGCAGAGCAGCTTCTCAGCAAGTTACAGTAAACGTTTATCAAGACCTAGAGGACGTTTCATGAACCCTGCAACAAATTACTCCAGTAACGTAAATATCTTTCAGGGAAATCCGGATTTAGATCCTTCTTTAACTGATAAATACGATATTGGGTATATTAAACGTTGGGACAAAGTAACTTTTAATACCTCAGCATATTTCGAAAACACAAAAGATGTTTTCAGTTTCGTAAGAACCCCTACAGGTAGTGTTGTAGATTCTGAGGGTAATGTGGTAACTCCTACACCTGAGAACCCGGTTGAAGATGGAATTCCGGTTATTTTAAGCCGCCCTATTAACTTAGGAAGAGAGCAAAAATTTGGTTTTGAATTTACACTGAATTATACGCCATTAAAAAAATGGAGAATCAACAGTAACTTCAACATTTACAACGTAAAAACTACCGGAAACAATACCTACACAGATAACAAAGGAAATGTAGTTGTACAAGATCTGGATAATCAAGCCACAACCTGGTTTGCAAGAATCAACTCTAAGCTAACTTTACCATACAAAATCGACTGGCAGTTAAGCGGGGTATACAATGGCGAGCAAAAAACGGCTCAGGGTAAAAACCTGGGACAATTTGCCATGAACACCGCTTTTAGTAAAGATGTCTTAAAAGACAAAGCTACAATCGCATTCAATATTAGTGATATTTTCAACTCAAGAATCATGAGGTCGTATACTTACCTTCAAAACGACACCACGCTTGAGAGCCAGACATCATATGGCGAAATGCAATTCCGTAAACGTCAATTCAACTTATCTTTTACGTATCGTTTCAACAAACCTAAAAACGAAAGAGAAAAGAACGGAGCCCCTAAAAATGATGGTGGCGGTGACGGCGGAGGAGAATTTCCGGGATAATATTTCTTGAAATTCCAAAATTTAAAATCCAAATTCCAATTTAAAAGTTGGAATTTGGATTTTTTGATTTACAAAGGAATCCTACAGTTTTTTTTAAACCCACCCGATTTAAATAGTTTCAATCAAATTGGAACTTGAAACTTATTTTTTATTTTTTTTCAGTTTTGGAATTTTATTTTATTTCCATAAAAAAAAGGACTCGCAAAAACGGGTCCTTTTTTTATGAAGTCAACTTAAAATTAAATTGCTTGTTCTGCTTTTTTCTTTGCTCTTTTCTCTTTGATAAGTTCCCAGCTTGCTCCCGTAACCCAATAAGATACGAAACCAACTAAGAAAAACATCAACCAAAACCCTATAGTTAGTATGGTCAAGAAAAGTAAAAAGCCTAAGTACTGTGAAAATTCAAACATGTTTTCCGGAATTTTTGAATGTAAGGACAAATGTATGTTTTATATTTTTCCTTAGCAATAAAATCCAAATCAATTTTCATAAAATCACAATAATCCGTATATTTAAACTCATTTTAAATAAGGTTTTTTTTCTATTATTATTTAACTAGCTAAACTATAAGAACATGAGTATTTTCAGGAGCTGTTTCCCGCTATCCGTTACAATCTTTTATGTTTTTAAAGAAAAAACATAAAAGGATTTCCACTACTATCGCGGTTAGGTACTCATTTTCAAAAGAAATTTCAATCATAAAAGTAAAAAATCGGTTTTAATCCGCGTTTTTACGAAGTAAATCCGTTTCATCCGCGTCTTATTTACCAAAATTCTTTACCGATTACACATATAACATTTTACATATAACATTTTACAAAAAACAACATGAAATACAGAATAGAAAAAGACACCATGGGCGAAGTACAGGTTCCTGCCGATAAATATTGGGGAGCACAAACAGAACGTTCCCGTAACAATTTCAAAATTGGCGCTTCGGCCTCAATGCCGCAAGAAATTATCGAAGGATTCGCTTACCTAAAAAAAGCCGCCGCATACGCCAATGCCGACTTAGAGGTTTTACCTGCCGAAAAACGTGATGCTATAGCAGCCGTTTGCGACGAAATCCTTGCCGGACAACTTAAAGATGAGTTTCCATTGGTAATTTGGCAAACCGGTTCAGGAACACAAAGCAACATGAATGTCAACGAAGTGGTTGCCAATCGCGCACAAGTATTAAAAGGATTCAATATTGGCGAAGGCGAACCGTTTATCAAAGCCAATGATGATGTCAACAAATCACAATCATCAAACGACACCTTCCCTACTGCCATGCACATTGCAGCATACAAAATGGTCATCGAAACTACTATTCCCGGGGTCGAAAAACTACACGCCACTTTAGCAGCAAAAGCAGCCGAGTTCAAAGACGTGGTAAAAATTGGACGTACCCATCTTATGGATGCTACTCCACTAACTCTAGGACAGGAAATTTCAGGATATGCCGCGCAACTATCTTTCGGATTAAAAGCACTTAAAAATACATTATCCCATTTATCAGAAATCGCTCTTGGAGGAACCGCAGTAGGAACCGGCCTAAATACACCAAAAGGTTACGACGTAAAAGTAGCTGAGTATATTGCAAAATTCACCAACCTACCTTTCGTAACTGCCGAGAATAAGTTTGAAGCTCTGGCAGCACACGATGCAATTGTTGAAACACATGGAGCCTTAAAACAACTGGCTGTTTCATTAAACAAAATAGCAAACGATATTAGAATGTTGGCCTCAGGACCACGTTCCGGAATTGGTGAAATTCATATTCCAGAAAACGAACCAGGATCATCAATCATGCCCGGAAAAGTAAATCCAACACAATGCGAAGCCTTAACAATGGTTTGCGCACAAGTGATAGGAAACGACATGGCAATTGCCGTTGGCGGAATGCAGGGACATTATGAACTGAATGTTTTTAAACCTGTTATGGCTGCCAATTTCCTTCAATCGGCAAGATTATTAGGCGATGCCTGCGTTTCATTCGACGAACATTGCGCACAGGGAATCGAACCGAATTACAAACGAATCAAAGAATTAGTAGATAATTCATTAATGCTGGTTACCGCTTTAAACACCAAAATAGGATACTACAAAGCAGCCGAAATTGCCCAAACCGCACACAAAAACGGAACTACTCTTAAAGACGAAGCAGTTCGTTTAGGCTATGTAACTCCCGAAGACTTTGACGCCTGGGTGAAACCAGAGGAAATGGTGTAAAAAAAACAGTCGCAGTCGCCTATAAAAAAAGCAGAAAACTAAAGTTTTCTGCCTTTTTTTGTTAGTTATATCATTATCTACAACTTTGACAAAGTTTATCCACTCTCAAAACTGAAAACTGAAAACTGAGACTGAAAACTTTTTTATTTCCCGTCAACGTAATCTTGCAAATAGCTAAACCTCTCGGTTAACTTACCATTTTCGGTTATTTTAGCGCGTTGCAGAATTCCGTCTTTATCTCCGTTAAAGAAAGCAGGAATTACATGTTCCATAAATTGCTCTCCAAAGCCTTCGCTGGCATCTTTAGGGATTTCGCATGGCAAATTATCTACTGCCATTACCACGACTGCTGCCGGGTGAAAAACCTCAACCTCTTTATCTTCTAAAGGAAAATAGCCATAAATAGGTTCTTCAATTGTCGAAGAACGCAATGTACATGCGATTGGACCATTAACATCACAAGAAATATCAGCGACAACTTTTAGTTTACAATCACTCGCATTCAGCATCTCTCTCGATAAAATCATTGGAGCTCCGGTGGCATAAAAATGTCCTGCAAAATAAATATCCGTAACTTTAGTAAACTTTTCAAAATCAGAAACATATTCATCAGGATGCGCTACGAAATCATTAAAATCCTTTTCAAGACCATCTATTCTTTTATTGTATTCTAAAACATCCAACTGAACATACACAGGCTGTGCATAATTTTTGCTTAAGTAATTTTCAACCGTAATTTCTTTTACTTTTATAGCATCAAGAATTTCTTTGGCACCACTCCCCACCTTTCCGGTTCCGGTAATAACAAATTTTAATGCTGGTAAATTAAGACGTTTCAAATGTGCTATTAAGGCATCTTTTCCGGCAAGAGTTTCAGCTTTTGGTAATTTAAACAATTCGAATTTTATACCAAAAGCACGGATTCCGTTATAAACACCAACCATTCCGGCATATTTTCCAAAACCAATTAAACGACGGTTTTGATCATCAACAATAGTTTCATGATCATACAAATCGATATTTTTTTCTAAAATTGATTTCAACAATTTCTGGTTATAAGGCTGTTTTTTTATCGTATGAGAAAAAAAGAAATAGGCTTTATTCGGAATCAAACTATCTACAGGAACTTCCTTTACTCCAAATAAAACATCAGAGTCGGAAACATCATCAGTCACAGTGATTCCCATACTTTTATATTGAACATCAGAAAAAATCCTAATATCAGAACTTTCTACCTCAACAACAGCATCATGATACGTTTGTTTTAGCTTTGCAAGTTCATTTGGTGAAAATACAACACGTCGATCCGGTGGATTTTTTCTTTCTTTTATAATTCCAAATTTCATTTATAGCAGATTAAAATAATTATTAATATAACTTTTTTACTTCAATTTGTTTCAAATATAACAAATTTAGTTAAAGTTTTGTTGTAAAAATACAATTTAGAATGTTTTAAAACCGTTAAAAGCTGAATAACAATCAACTAATTAAACTACGTCTTAATGTTTTGTTAAAATACTCTTTTTAAACAGTAAAAAAGGACAAAACATAAATATTGAATTCTATATATTTGTTTTTAAAGAATGATGAAAATGAGCCTCCTTAAAAAAACAAATATACCACAAATACTTTTCTCAATACTAGTTTTAACCTCTTGTGGTAAAGACAAAAAAACACAAACAGATACAGCAGCAGAAGTCGAAGATACTTTACCTAAAATGAAACCATTAGCGAATGAAACAAAAATTTCACAAGCTTATATAAATTCAGTAACAGGAAGAATAAATCATTTTTACAATAAAAACTGGCCCAACAATACGATGAATGGAAGTTTTTTAGTAGCAAAAAACGGTCAGATTATTTTTGAAAGATACAATGGTTTCGCCAATAAAAACGAAGGAACTAAGATTACGGCAGAAACTCCGGTGCAAATTGCTTCGGTAAGTAAAGTTTTGACTGCAACTGCAGTTTTAAAATTGGTAAATGCCGGTAAAATCGATTTGGACCAAAAAGTAAATACGATTTTAAAAACATTCCCTTACCCTGATTGTACCGTAAGAATGCTGTTAAGCCACCGCAGCGGAATGCGCAATTACGCTTATTTTACAGACAGAGATAAATCGGTTTGGGACAGACACAATCAGCTCACCAATAAAGATATTCTTGATATTTTAGCCACAAAAGATATTGGCTTAGAATCTAAAACCGGAACACGTTTTAGTTATTGCAATACCAACTATGCAATGCTTGCACTCATCATCGAAAAAATTACGGGTCTCTCATATAAAGAAGCGATGTCTGAAATGATTTTTAAACCTTTAGGCATGACGCATACCTATGTTTTTGATGATGATAAAGACAGAAAAAAGATTGTTCCTTCTTATAAAGGTAATGGTGTAGAAATTGGCTTTGATTACCTGGATAATGTTTACGGAGATAAAAACGTATTTTCGACTGCAAGAGATCTTTTAAAATTTGACCGTGCCAGAAATGCTCCGGGATTTTTAAAACCTGAACTTTTAAAACAAGTTTATACCGGTTATAGCAATGAAAGAAAAGGTACAAAAAATTACGGTTTAGGAATTAGAATGATCAATTGGGAAACCGGACAGAATTATTACTTTCATAACGGTTGGTGGCATGGTAATACCTCATCGTATATTCCGCTGATGAAAGAACATGTAACCATTATTGCCTTATCCAATAAAATGACCAGAAACACGTATGCGGTTCGTAAACTAGCTCCAATTTTTGGTGATTATCCGTTTAATTTCAAGGATGAAGAATAATATTATTTTTCTGAAAAATTTATTACAAAACTAACTTCAAATAGTATAAATTTGCAAACTCATTTTTGGGGTCGACTGGTTTTGACAGCAAGTCGAATTGAAAAGTAAGCACGTCGAGCATTGAGACCTTGCTCGTAAATATAAGATCTTACAATTTTACACGGCGAAAATAACTACGCTTTAGCTGCATAATCCGAATTATAGTAAGATTAAGCCACGTCCCTATCAGATAGGGAAGCTGGATTCTCCTTGAAAGCCTTGGTTTGTGGCGGTCAGTACAGGGGAACCGTAAAAATAAACCTAGATTTCCATGAGCTTCGGGTGGAGATCGAAATTAAGAAGATAAGTGTTGAGTGGTTGTTCCTGACCTAGCTTAACATCGAAAATCCAATCAGGAAATAAACGTGTAGAAAGCTCTTTAGTTGCTTGTTTGGACCCGGGTTCGATTCCCGGCGACTCCACAAAAACCCCTGTAAACACAGGGGTTTACAATGAGAAAAAGAAAAAAGTGAACAAAAAGAGAACAGAATTATAAATAATTGATTTAATGTCCCCGCAAGCATTTTAATTTTAAAACAAATTAAAATGAAATCAATTTACACAATTCCAAAGATTGTCAAGTATGACGATCTTTCAAAAGCCTGGTTTGTCTATTTTAGATACGACAAGAAGCTTTTCCGTTATAAATTCGGAATTAACTACATCAACAGTTACAAAAAACGTCTAGTCGAAGCCGAATCGATTCGAGACGCTTTACACCAAAAACTAAAGGAATCCTGGAACCCTAATATTCCGGATTTAATAAACACTTATAACAATATGTTATTTAGTGAAGCTTTAGATTTTTCAATTGAAAAGAAAACACCTAATCTAGGATCAAAAACTTTATGCAGTTATAAGAGTACTTCAAAATTCATAAAGGAAGCTTTAAAAGCTACAAATATGGACAACCTACTCATTGCCGAAACCAAAAGAATACATATAAAATTAATTATTGAAAAAACAAAAGAGCAGCGAAAGTGGTCAAATAAATCATTCAATAAAAATTTAGGTTATTTAAAAGCAATTTTATCAGAATTAATGCAATGGGATATAATTGAAAATAATCCAGCACACGGAATAAAATCCTTAAAAGTCGGTGAAATCACCGCATTCACCCCGGCAACCGATGATGAAATCAAACTGATAAAGCAAAAAATACTTTCAGAATTCCCAAGCTTTTACATTTATATAATTTCAATTTTTCATACCGGAATCAGACCTGAAGAACTACTCCACATTCAACTTAAAATGATTGATTTAAAAAAATCACAGATCATACTTCCTCCCGGAATAACCAAAACCGATATTGAAAGAATTGTTCCTTTAAATCCATTTTTAAAAGCATACCTTGAAGAAATGAACCTATCACAACACAACCAAGATTTTTTTATTTTCGGATCAAAACGCGAACACACCAATCGTGGTTTAAAAAAAGAATTAGATTTTATACCAGGGCCACGAAGATTAAATAGAGATTGCGCTTCTAAACTATGGAGAAAACTAATCATTGATGGTTTAAAGATTAATGTAAACATGTATTCTTTAAAACATTTAGGAGCAAACAAGAAAATATTAGCCGGTGTTGAGCTGGATGCACTACGAGAACTTTACGGACATACTTCAAAAATGATGACTTTACGATATGCTAAAGTAGTAAAAGAAGTCAATCGAAATCAGATCATGGAAAAATCACCTGACTTTTAAAAAGATTAATTTGAAAAAGCCAATCAAATCCGATTGGCTTTTTCAATTAACTGCAATACTAAGACGAAAAAACCGTTTTTATTTCTTTAAAAAATCAGAGTTGCGTGTCTTAACCCAACCCACACCCTCCTCATAATTTCGAAATACTGATTTTGACACATACGGCTCAGGTTCGACGTAAATATTTTTTAAATAATATTTATATTGAGAATTATGCATAAGCTCTATACCATCATCAAACCATCGATATTCGAGCCCAATTCTATCCAATATCTTTGAAAATTCTTTTGTATCATCCAACCCTAACCTATTAGTCATTAACACACTTGCATTTAACAAGTTAAGCAGCGCATTATAACCTCTCTTATCCTTCACTAGTCCAGATGCTCCTAAAATATGAGCATCTACATCACTTACTTTTTGTACTTCATTTTCCATTTTATCAAAATTTATAAACACAAAATTAATACAGATTATAACACAGTAATAAAATCAGTATGTTCTAAATTATAACAAATAAAAAAAAGCGATCCATTTCTGAACCGCTTTCCACCAACTAACCAAACCAAATATAAACACTACTTCTTTTTCTCGATTTTCATAATCCGGCTTTCACCACAATCATCAAAATTTTGAGATGTAAATTCCTTTTTACCAAACAACCGAGTTTTAATACCTAAAAATTTCCATTGGCGGCGCTCCCAATAAAGAACACCGTCAGATTTATTATTAAACTGCCTGTCCAGTACACGCCATTTAAGCTTATTATTTTCATAACTAATAATTCCCTTTGTCGTCCAACAATTCAATGTATCTACAACTTCCTGACTTGTGGGAGTGTTATTCCTTACAGCATCTACAATTCCGGAAAGATCTGTTTCTCTTTTTGTAGTGTCCCGGTACTTATATGAATTAGAAACTATACTTTCAATTCGACTTGCTTTTATACCGGCATTATCTAATTTCTTTTTAAGATCTGAATTTTGATACTGTAGATAATCTTTCATCTCTTTTTCACTCAGAATTTGAGTTGTAAAACGCAAACTATCAGACTTTCTTAATTGGCTTGCATTTTCTGTTTGCCTGACATTTTCAAATTTCTGAAAAGTGTAATCTTTATAAAACCAAACCACAGCAATTACCAAGACTATTACTGCGACATATTTTATATTTTTCCATATTAAACTTAACATAATCATGGATGAACGAAAATTGCGCATTTTTTACTTCTATTTCTTCTCATAACCAAACCTCCATTGCTGTCATTTCCGACAGCGGTATTACCTTCAATCGTTTCAAATGTATCAGCAGTTAGCCATTTTACAAAAAGTCCAGTATGATCATATCTACCATCTGCATTCCAGTCAAAAAACACAATATCACCTTCGACTGGACTTTTTGTAATTTGATTTACTTTTTTAAAATATGCCACAGCAGTTTGACAACCGGCATAACCTTTCAAAAACCCTATTTTAGGCAACTGAAATCCAGCCTGAGCATAACACCAAGAAACAAATATTCCACACCAGGCAACACCATCCAAACCAAACCATTTACCATAAGGTGTTTTATTTGAATTAGCTGGTTTTTCAGTTTGACCAATTTCTTTTTCTGCTATTCTTAAAATCTCATTCATAATTACTCATCTTTAAATTCATTTTTAATTTCTTTATAAGACCTGAAAACCGAAAATATCTTGTCAATCAAATCATATCCCAGTTTCTTTACATTTTCCATTACAATTGAATGCACCTCAAAAACACAACATATACTTATTACAATAATTGTAATTGTCCATTGCGCCTCTGAAAATGAAAAAGAAAAAGGCTTTATCTTAAACATACTTTGTATCGTTTTTGCACCTATTATAGCAAACATATACATAGTCATTTTTAGCAATGAAAGTCTTAATTTTTCGCTTTCAATTACGTTGTAATAAAACCTAACCTTAAACATCAAACGCGTCCAAAATTTATGATCAGTCGTTTGCTTTGTTGCAAACTTTCCTTCCTTTTTTGCTTTTTCCTTTGCGATTTTAAATGATACCAATATTCCAGTACCAAAATCGATCAATAATAAAGCTGCTAAAAAGATCAACAACTGAACTTCTATATGAAACGTTGCTAATAATGCGAGTGTAGGAACTGAAAGAACTATTCCTTTTGATGTGGTAGTCACTTTTTTAGCAGTCAACAATGGTTTTGCTAAATAATTAATGTAGTTATTTATACACATGATATTATATTTGATCGTTAATTGAATTAAAACAGTGATTTTTATCAAAAAAATCTAAAACTTTTACAAGTCTATTCCCTGTTTTTGTTAGCGTACCATTTCTTTGATTCTTTCCTAACGCACTCGAAATTGTCTCGTTTTCAGCTCCAAATTTGTAACCAAATTCTATTCTTAGTTTTTTATTCCACAATGTCCGGAACTCTCGATTTGCGAGTTTATCAATTGTAATCGCGCTAGATCTGAAATATCCTTTTTTATCTTCCACAAGGCAAAAATTCCATAGAGATAATGGCAAATACAATAAGTAAGCGACAATGAATAATATAAAGTTTATCATACTTCTGAAAATTCCCAGTCTCCCGGATTTAATCTGTAAATGGTTTTACCGCTCTCAAGTAAATTTGTTTGAGTATCCAACATAAGCGCCAACTTTACTTTTTCCCAATCCCTTTCACATTTAGTCATTTCTGAGAAGTCGTGGTTTTCTTCTAAATAAGTATTAACCTCATTAATTTTTTCGCTTGTGTAAAAAATTTCTTTTGACTTCCACACCTCAGGAACTTCTTTTGAAATATCCCAATCAATTACCAGGTACTTATTACCTTCTTTTGTCATTTCTAAAGGACGAACCTCTAACATTATTATGCCTTGTCTCTCATCACGATCTCCGTAGATGACAGGAAATTTTGTTTGTATCATATTTGTGGTATTTATGATTAATTCTTAATAAACTATTTTTCGATCTCCAGTAGCAGTTTTATATTCAGTACCGACGGGTAATCCTGCTGCAAGTGCCGAAGTATTATCAGCAAAAACAGGCATATTAACCCAAATCATATATCCGTTTTCATCAAAATACACCCTTAATACATCAACTTGTAGATTTGTTCCTGAAACTGTTTTTTGACCAGTGTAAATCTCTACCCTATTTACACCTGTTCCTTTTCCTCCACCTGACTTTAATTTTAAATTTCCTCCGTTTAAATTACTTGTCCCTGCTCCAGCATTTGTTTGCTTATAGACTTCATTAGCCGCCGACCCGTATACGGAATTATCTAACGCAGCACCTATTTGATTCCATATTTTTGCCGTTCCTGACATTGGAACAAAGTTTCCTGTACCTCCAGTCCTTACATACAATACATTTGTTCCGGTTAGAGAAGCGTAAATATTTCCATTAGGAGTTGCGCACAAACTATTCCATCCAAGAGAAGACTGAGATAATGCCATAAAATCCCCGACACCTCCGGCTTGTCTATATATATCACCACTGGACACTGATGCGTAATTATCTCCGTTTGATGCGCAACAAATTGCGCTATATACACGTGCTGTTATTGACATAGCAACAAAAGCCCCAGTATCATTTGTTCTTTTGTAAATTGTTCCACCACTTATAGCATAAATATTATTATTTATATCTGATGCAAGCCTAACGACACCTGTCAAACCAGTTAATAATGGTGTTATTGCCGCATTTGGTGCACTTTGTCGATAAATATCCACAGCACTCGATATATAACAGCTTCCGTTTGGCAAACATGTAATAGCTGTAAGCTGCGGTGATGTCATTGCATTAGTTAAAGTAAACGAGCCTGAACCACCATTTTGAACCCAAATACCGCCACTAGCTCCATTAGCCGAAACTAAATAAGTGTTTCCATTAACGTGCCCAGCAAGAGCGAAAGGGCCGAATATACCAGTTGTTGACTGAAGCAGGAAATTTACATTCAAATCAAAGTTTACCGTTCTTCCTGCTTTTACTGTTAAATGTCTACCTCGTGTTAAAGAATCAGAATCTTCTATTGCAATTTCCCGATCGGATTGATTCCCTAATGTTAAATCCTTAGTAGGAGTATTTACCGTGCCAATACCAAAAAAAGATCCATCATCAAACAATCTACTACTTAAAAGCGTTGTTGCATTTAACGATTTAACTATAAAATTTTGCACGCCCGTAAATAATGTTTGTTTTGTAGCTATACTTGAATTTATTGCAGACAAATCAGTATTATCCAATAAAGTTCCATCTCTATTTTGTAAGGTATAGGTTCGTGAAGCCGTATTAGAATTAGTAAAAAAAGAAGTAAAAGTGTTAGCAATATTCCTTAATGCGAACTTCCCAGCAAGAAAAGTTTTAATTCCGGTTACATTTTGATCAGTTGATTGAGTTAAAAAATCAGTCAACAGGATCCCAACAAATTCAAATTTAACATTACTAGAATCATTTGAATTTAAATTAAATTCAATAACTTCATTTGGTTTTACAATCAAATCCAAACCATTCGAAAAGAAATATTTAATATTCCCAGTTCCGGCATTATGCCAAATTTTCACATTATGATTAGTTCTGTTTTTAAAATAATGAGGTTTACCAGGACGAATAAATTCACTTGACAACTGAACCGATTTAACATCTGTAATCGCACCCGTTATAGAAACTGATAACCTATTATCAATTAAATTTATTTGCTCAACAACCGTTGCAGCACCATAACTAACTACATAATCCTGACTTTCATTTTTTTGAACATAAACATCACCAATAATAGGCGTAGAAGGATCACCAACAGAATTATCAGTAACCAAAGAAATACCAAAATCAATTGTATCATCAGGAACACGTTCCGCAAAAGGATTACTAACACTTTCTGCTCCAACAACTCTTGTAAACGTATTAGAAGTATTAAAAACAACTCGATCCAATCTTTGCTTGCCAGTCGCTGCATAAGGAAAATTTACAATAACATCTTCCGGATTAAAAAATTGCTGCCCGTTTATTTCCCAAACCCAACCAACATGAATAGTTAAATTTTGCCCTACCAAAACAGAAGTTCCTGAAGTAATTATTTTATTTACATTAGATATCTTACTATCCAAATAATCGAAATTTTCATTTATAATCTGACCAGCCTGTCTTGCAGGCGTTCCGGTTTTATCATTTGCAGCAGCGCCAATATTTATATGATTTATTGCCATTTTATTTGATTATTTATATCCAACAATTAATTTTATAGACCAGTTTGCCGCTCCACCTCCTGAAATAAGTATATTATTCGCTACTGCATTAGGAGTAGAATTATAGGCCGTCATAATCGTTAACTGATCATTCACCATGACCTTAATCGAACCATTACTCAGATTGTTATACTGAACACCAATACCCTGAGCATCTGTTCGCCCTGAATCCCTTGGATAAGGCGTTGGAGCTGTAACAACATCACCAATCGAAAACCCATTATTAGCGACTTTACAAACCAACATAACCACGACACTATCAATTATAGCAGCAACCGGCAAAGCCGTTGCAATTGTGTAATTTCTATCAGTTGTAAAACTTTCCAATAGCAATACTTTTGATTTTGTTACCGTTCCTAAACCCGATACAATAAAATCTATTATCGCGTTCTCTACATCACGATGAGCCGAAGCTTCTATCTCAGGATCGCCAGCCAGCTTTAAAGCTACATATGCTCTTAATTCAACTTCTGTCATGACTTATTTTATTTATATTCTGAATCTGAATAATTATTAATTGAATAATCCTTTTTTACAACTGGCGGTAACAGTACAATATCAAAATCGAATGTATCTACCACGCTATCAAAACTCACAGTTGTACTATCAAAAGTGAATATCCCAGGTTCATTAATTCCAACATTTTCATCTATAGGCGGAAAACGATTACTCCCAACACCTATTCTTTGTACATTTTTATTCATAAGCTATACACCACCTCTTGCAGGTTGATATCTATACGGTACACCTAAAACATTTCCTGCACCAGTTATAAATTCTATTACATTTAAATCAATCCACGAACTACCAATATTAATAACAGGAAAACCACCTGTTTGCAAAATCTCAAAAATTATCTCATCAGTTGATATATAACCAATGGAAAATGGCAAATCATCATAAGAAGCATAATTACCATAATGCTCATATATTGTTACTCCATTTTTAATGATTCTGAATTGTGTATTTCCGGTGTTATAAGCAAACATATAAGCGCGGCCTTTTAATAATAAATTAAAATCCGAAGGAATATTAGGATCCATTTTAAATTTATATTTAGCCAACAGATAATCAGAAGCCTCTATAAAAATCAACTCCAAAGAAGCAGTATAACTTTTCATCCTGATAATATTTATAGTATCAAAAGCCGTTGCACCATCATTATCAGTTACCTCAATCTTATACTGATATTCATCTTCAGTCAAATTTTCTATTGTAGTTTCTAACTGAGTTGGAGTAGAAATAATATCACCAAAACCACCTATTACTTTAGTCCATTGCTGCTTAACAATAAAACCATCAACATCATAAGCAACAGCAACCAACGAAACTGCTGTCTGATCATTTTCTAAAATAATATCAACACCAGCATTAACAATTGGAGGAATATTTTCAGGATTAGAGCCGGAATCTCCTGAGTCACGATAAATAGATCTCGCTAATGTGAGAGTAGTTTTATTTTCATCTAAATTCCATGAACAATTAACCGGAACAAACTGTTTATCATTTACATAATGAAACAAAATCAAATCATTGAACTTTACAGCATTCAGAGCCACAACATCTAACTTTTCAGAAGCTTCATTAAACATTCTTCTAATAACATTGCAAATTGTTTTTTGATACCTATCAGTTTCAATTTTATAAACCGAATCAGTCCACTTTAACCAAGCATTCCTACTACCTAAAACTTCATCATCTTTATACACGTTAACCGAAAAATTTCCCGAAGTAATTGCAAATTCAGTTTTAACAACCATTTGCTCTGACGCATTGTAATTGTAAATCACTTCAAGATTATGAAGTAACGAATCATTATAAGTCACCGTATTTAGATTGTCTTTTATCAGATTTGCACCTTTTAAACTCACTACTGAATAAAAGCTTCCTGATTGCGAAAAAGCATAGCTAATAGGAATCAATATTGTATTGTAACTTATAGTAGCTTCGCGTAATTTTGCCAGTCTAAAAGAGTTACTAAACGCAGAATCATCATCTGAATATTCTAATTCAATTTCTTTATCAATTGTAAATTCATCAGATATCACATCGGTCACAATGAGCGTTTCTTCAAAACTCACAGGAACAATTGATAGTTTTGTTATCTCAAAACCTTTAATATTGGTATGGTAAATTGGTCCTGCCGGACGCCATATTTTTAAATCCAACAACCCATCAAAAGGAACAATCCAATCAAAAACTAATTCAGCTTTACCATCATCAAAAATCAAATTTTCAACTTCAGGAATACTTTCCTTTCTATTTGAAAACACAACAACATCATTTAATAAAAATTGATACAACAATGGATTAACATAAGCATCAGGCAAAATACCCGTCATTTGCGCATCAAATTTTATTATTGTAAACGTTGCCGTAATAGTCACTTTTTGATATTTATACAAATAAATTTTACTTGTTAAATTCACAAACGCAGCTTCATCAAAAGGTGTTACAACTGGAATACCTCCTAATCCTGGCATATAATATTCCTTTAATATCGCGTTAACATAATCAGGAAAAACAGCCACACAATAAAAACCACCATTACCATTCCAATCCGTTGAATAAATCTCACCAACAACACCAGCCATAACAGACCAACCATCATTACTTTCTTTATCAATAGTCTTAGGAAAAGACTGAGGACTTCTTTTGTGCGATACTTCTATAAGATTATAAGGCGGTACCATAGTAACTGTTGGAGTTACTAAAGGCGTAATTCTTTTAAGTAATTTCGCCCCTTCAACATTACCCAACAACTCACCGTTAGCACTATATAATTTAGCATTATAAGAACGAACATGTCTTTTATTCAATCCCTCAATATTCCAACGATTATCAGCCTGATAACAAACACACAAAGTATCCTGAAGTATCTTTTCTAAAATAGAATAAGCATCTTTCTTTTTAACTTTTTTATCATCTGTAAAAAATGATAAAGTATCTAAATAAATTAAATTCCAATCCCTTTGTACAGAATTTTCTATAGCCGGATTAAAGCAAACGTTTAGCCCTAAGCTTGTTAAACTTAAAATTTTACATAGTATATCAATTACGCTTTTTTCGTCACGATAATAATCTTCAGGTAAGTATTTACCTTTTAATCGACCTAAGCCACAAGTAGCAGCAATTCTAACAAACGTAACCCCATTTTTATACGGTTCGGAATAAGTATCAGGTACCAAAAAACCACTCCATATCAGTAGATCATCACTTTGATTACGTAATTCAGCTTTAAAACGAATTTCATTCCCAGTAAAAAACTTTATAAATTTAGCATCAATTTTTTCTTTGTGACCTATATCAAATTCAAGACTAGAACCCACAACCGAAACATCATCTTTTTTATCACCACCATTCCACAATAGAGTTATTCCCGATCTTGATGCAACTTCAATTATAAATGAATTTTCTTCAAGCTCCTGGTCGATTATGTCGATATAATAACTCATTATCCTATTCTTGAATTAAGCGAATCAGTTCTATCAAGAACTAACCTCAATTTATTTCCATCTATAACAAAACCTCCACCTAACACAACGTTTACAGCAGAACCAGCGGCAGAAAGCATTCCTGACAAACGACGTTGCTGATCAGTATTAAAAATCATTTCACCACTATTTACACGCGCTAGAATTTTATCACCAAAAAAAGATGTTCCACCAACAATACCACCAGTTTCAAACTTTGGTATTGCAGCGAATGCAGCTAAAACACCACCGACTGCGGTAGCTATAAAGGCAGGCGTAGTAAATATTGCAGCTGGTCCAGTTGCAGTACCACTCGCAGTTGCACCAGCAATAGATTGTGAGATAGCCGAAGCCAGCATCATTGCAATTAACTTTGTTATCGTTTGAATCATTCCAGCGATAAAGCCACCAAAACCAGTTTGCGCTAAACCTAAAGCCTCAACAAGATTGTTTGCCATACCCGAAAAAGCATCACTAACAGATTGACTTGTTAATGTTGCTATTTCATTCATTCGTTTCTGACTCTCTGTAAGCTTGTCAACTTTTTCTTTCGCTTCGTCAATACCTTCAATATTTTGAATTTTTAATTGAACAGTATTTATCATATTAGCAAAAGCTTCGTATTCTGCCGAAGTCGACGAATATTGCTCTCGTAATTTTTGAAAGTAGGCTAACTGATCTTTTAAATTTTCTAATGAAATAGCAGGAACATTAATAGATCCTTCCACATTAAAATCATCAGCAATAGGCGGCTTAGGTAACTTAATTTGTTGCTTTTTAGAAATTTCATCAATTTTCTTTTGATAAGCATCAATTAGAGTTTGTTTTTTCAACCATTCCGCATTACTTAAAGCATTATTCTTTTGATCTTCCTGTTGTAACTTGATCAGGCTTTCGTAATACGCAATTGTACCAGGCGTTAATTCAT
This sequence comes from Flavobacterium sp. SLB02, assembly GCF_009664855.1. Classification (GTDB taxonomy): domain Bacteria; phylum Bacteroidota; class Bacteroidia; order Flavobacteriales; family Flavobacteriaceae; genus Flavobacterium. The sequence continues at coordinate 411,057 of NZ_CP045928.1, read as the reverse complement.
CAATACTATCTTTAATAGCATCTGTACCAACTTTTATATCTTGTAACTTTAGTTTTTCATTTTCTTCAAGCTTGCCCGTTTTTTTAAGATATTCCTCTTTTGCAGCAAATAAAATTTCATCAGATTTCAAATTATTCTGATTAAACTTTTTTAGATCTGCATTCTGAATCCTTAACAACTCTGTTTGCCTTTGAATTAATTCAGATTTAGTAATTGTAACAGCTGCAGTTTTTTCAGAAGCGCTCGCTTCCTGCAAAACAATCACATTAGCACCTTTTCTAATTCTCGAAATTTCTGCTTCTGTAGCCGCAATTTTATTACGTAATTCAATTTCTTTCTCAACACGATCATTTGCACGTTTCTGCAACTCATTGTCAATAGCAGTCGCACGACTTTTATTAAAAATAGCTTCTCTTAAATTATTATATGAAACTTCAGCTTTTCCGTTTAGAATAATTTCATCTTTCAGATTACCAAAATATGCCGGATATAAAGCACGTAAATCATCAATAGCTTTTTTACGCTCTTGCGTAGATGATTTTACATTTGTAGCGACTGCATATAACTTATCTAAAGCACCAACCTCAGTTGCTGCGTTTTCATTACCTTTTTTAACAGCTTCGTTTAAAACCTCCTGAGAAGTGGCAGCTGCTTTAGTATTTCTACTTAATAAAATAATTGCCGTTGCAGCTGCCGTAGCCACTAAAACCCAAGAAGTTATCGGATTCGCTATCATAGCCGCAGACATGGCGGTATAAGCAGTTCTTAAAACTGCAAAACCAGCAACTAAAGGAGGTATTCCCGAAGCAATAGCCCCAATAACAATCAACAAAGGCCCCGCTGCTGCAACCAATCCAGCAACAACTATAATAGTTGTCTTTGTACCATCAGAAAGCCCCATTAACCCCTTAACCATTCCATTGATAGAAGTGATCATTCGCGTAAAATACGGTAAAAGAACTGCCCCAAATTGCTGACCAAGCTGCTTAAGCGATTCCATAAAAATACGTGACTGATTTGCCGCTCCTCCTCCGGTTCTAGCAAAATCACCCTGAGCATTTGTAGTAACACTCATCACATAAGCATATCTAAGATTAACCTTAGAAGCCTGATCCATATCTTTTACAGAGGTTCGAATACCTTTAGACAAAGCAAACTGTTGTAAATTTTGCTCAGTCATAACGATTCCTAATTTCTTTAAAGACTCCGTTTCACCCGTATAAATCGACGTTAAAGCTGTGTTAGCCTGATCAATACCTATGTTTTTAAACGAGGCTATATCACCAGCTAAACCAACTAATTCAGTCGACATTTTACCAGCCTGCGCAGTTGTCAACCCCATAGAAGTCCCCATGTCACCATAGGCAGCCGCCATATCTAAAGCCGTACCTTCAGCAATACCATAGGTTTCTAATGTTGTTTTACCAAATTTCTTAACAGTTTCTGAAGCCGTACCAAAAGCAACCTCCACTTTATTAACGCTTTCTTCATAATCAGTCGCTAATTTTACCGAAGCACCAGCAGCAGCTAAAATTGGAGCAGTTAAATAAGTAGTCATACCTCGACCCACTTTTTGCATTTGCTGCCCGAACTTGTCAATAGAACGTAACGCATTTTGCATCCCAGTAGAGAACTGAGAAAGATTAACGGTAAACTTTACATTGATAGTTGCTAAACCAGCCATTGAGGTATATTTTTCAGTAAAAATACCACCTGACAAAACCGTTAATTGTTATCATTGGTAACAAAAAAAAGGCCTTGAAGCAATTCAAGACCTTTTACCAAAAACAAATAAATATAATTAACAACCAATTTAAGCTTGAGCTTTCAATTTTGATTTTTTTAAATCATAACGATCGAAAAACTCTTTACTAATTTTTTCAATTTTAAGCATTTGAGCGTGTTCTTCATCAGAAATATTTTTACGAATGTTTTCTTCCCACGGGAACTCTATAACATCAATTTCCTTAAAACCCTCTTTTGCATACGGAGCCATTGCAGCATACATAACTTTTCGAGTCATACCCCATTGCTCCTTACTTTTAGCATCTTCATATTTTCGAAAACCGTTAACTGTATTTTCAAATTGACGATAAGTCAGACTATAAAAATAATGAACAGTTAAATGCAGTTGACCTAGCGCTAATTCTTCCAACTGATCCCAAGTTTCAGGCTCCGAATTTATTTTTTCAGAGCCTTCGGCTTTTTTTCATTAGCTGGCTGAAAAAACGCTTCAGAAATACCTTTAGCCATTGAATCCGCCATCGCAACCAATTCATCAACAGACAAATTTTCAATATCTTCTATACTAATCTTTACCGAATTGTCAGGATGAGAATCAATAGAATGAAATAAAACCTCAAATAAAACATCGTAAATTTCAAGTTTACCGGATTCGATCTGCTCAATCAATGCAACTTTCTGCATGACTTCAGGCAAAGTTTCTAAATTCCAAACCTTACCTAACGTACGAAAGACTTTTAAAGAGAAACTCATTTTATGAGGTTCTCCATTTATTTTTACTACAATATCACTCATTACGATACAGTATCTTGATTCAGATTACCATTTCCTTTGATAGAAATAGAAACCTTCGCAGATGAACCAACATCAGCTGTAATACTTGCGTTCTCAATATATGCCTTTCCAGTATATACGATATCGCCAGTTGCATCAGTTGTAAACTCAACATCAATTTGAGTACCAGCTAACTTTAATTTCAGAATGTCATCAAATGTAACATGAGTAAGATCTCCAGTTGGCAAATTAGCCAATAACGCTTCAGTACTACCACTCCAGGTATAATTAGAAGGAATCGATACCGTACCATCAGTATCTTTAGTAGCGATTTCTTCTAATTTAGTAGAGAAGTCTAATTTACAAGATGTAGCATGTAAAAGTTTTTTCTCATTAAATTTGAATCGCAATAATTTTCCGTTGTAAATTTCGCTTGCCATTTTCTTTTGTTTTTTTATAATAATTTAAAATTCACGATTGCTGAGTAAGTAAAACTTTCCTCATTGTATTCTATTCTAGATGATACGAAATCATATATTCCATCTATTTTTTCAATCATAATATCTGCAAACTCACAACAGCTATCATAACTATTTTGATCAAACCAAAACATAACGCTTATTTGCAATTGGGTACGATCTTTAGTTTCATACGTTCTATCATCCAGGTAATAAGTTGTAAGCGGTAAAGAATTACCCTCCATCGCTACAATAGGAAACAAAAAAATTTTTTCCTTAACTCCATCCATACGCTTCATTACCGCAGTAAATTCAGGCATAGAAGAAAAAAAACTATATATTTCCTTTGATATGTTACTAAACATTAAACACTTAATTTATCGATTCGACGTTGAATAAAAGCTGCAAATTTTCGTTCTGACTCGGCTGTTGCCTGACCAGCAGTTGCAGCGTAGGCTTTAGCCATAAAAGGAGTAGCTTTTGTTTTACCAATACTAGCATGCTCATTAGCCCCTTTTTTACGTTTTCTCTTATAGCCTTTTTTATACTTATTTGTTCCTCTCTCTACAAAATGAGCATACCAACCATTAAAAGATCCTTTTGCGCGCGCTCCGACATAAATTGTAGGATCGTTTTGTTTTCCTGTAATATTCCCTAAAGACTTTTTTAAATTACCAGGCTCAATCAATTTACCGCGAGCTTTATGTTTTTTTGAAGAAACCGGAACAAAACCTCTAGCCGCTTGTAATGTAGCATTTGCAATTTGCCTGACAATAATTAAAGCTTCCCTTCGCTTATCTTTATCATCTGCCAACTGTCTTATTTTAGCTTGTAATTCACTAAAACCAGTTACCTCCATTAATGGACTACTCATAATTTTTAACTCTGATTTCTAAATGCTTTTTTCGACCAATTTCGATTACATGCAATACTTCATACTTAACAGAATCATCAATTAAAATCAAATTATTAGACTTAGTTTTTACATTTTTATCATATCTTATTTTATAAGTACGATTAACCAAATGCTTAATCTTACCGTCTGTTTCTTCAGATCCTGAAATATCTTCCATAAAAGCCCAAGGTTTAGCAACCTGAATCTCATTTATAGTTTCAGCACCTGACGCTGATTGCTCTGTCGACTTCTCAACCAAGACAATCAATCGATTCAATTGACCTATGAAAGGATTAGTTGCCATAACTTAATATTTACGATAAGGTCTACACAATGAATCAGCAGAACGATTATAACCTATTTCTCCACGATCTTCTCTACGCTCATACATATCAGAAACTAAAAGCAAAATAGACTGCTTAATAGGAACCGGAACTTCGTCAGCAACCCAACCTTGTTTAACCGTTATAATCACAGCATCATTCCTTTTTTCAGTAATTGGTGAATCTCCAAATTTTATAGATTTAGTCCCGACTATTGTACCAGGACGAACTTTATACTTATCAGCATCAAGCGCAAGCAAGTCCGTTCCTCCTGGACTATAGTATTTCACTTCAGTAACTTCATCATTATCATAATTAACAGAAAAAACAGTTGTTTCAAATTGCGAAACCTCCATTATAAAATCTCTTGTATTAATTGAACGATTTATAAAATTTTCACGATCAACAGTAGCTGCATCAATATAATTTTGAATCAATTCATCTTCATCAGTATTATCAACATCTAACTTTAGATGTTGTTTTGCTAATTCAAGTGTAACACACTCCGTTTTTTCCTGATTATCAAAATATTTATCGGTTACCATTTTCCAAAAATTAGAGGTTTATTTAATTTGCTGCTTTGTCGGCTGCTGCTTTGTCGGCTGCTGCTTTGTCGGCTGCTGCTTTGTCGGCTGCTGCTTTGTCGGCTGCTGCTTTGTCGGCTGCTGCTTTGTCGGCTGCTGCTTTGTCGGCTGCTGCTTTGTCGGCTGCTGAATCAGTAGTTTTTTTCTTCACTTCTTTAGCGTAGCCAGCCTCAATCAATTCATCAGCTTGCTTTTCGTCTAAAGTTGCCGTTTCACCTGCATTGTAGGCCAACAGGAATTTTCCTGTTGGTGACGCTACAAATTCTATTTTTTTAGTTGCCATAATTAAAAAATTAAGCAGTTAATAAATCTTTGATTACTGAGAATGCTTTTGGCTGTTTTACCAACACATCTACAAACACATTCACAATAATCTCGATATAACCTTCTTTTTTACGGCTAATATTATCAACAGTAATATCCATGAAACCCCATTGACCTACAATAAGTTGAGAGAAGTCTCCAAAAATTGCGGCAGAAGCAACACCGGCAGCAGTTCCTTTTGTTAGGTTACTTGGCACGTGGTTCGAAGTTTCAAAAGGATAGCCGTTTACAGTGCCATCCGGAGCCATAATAAAAGTTGGATATCCTGAAGTAATTTCAGTAGTTTTAAGCTTGCCACGAACTTTTGCGTTTGAAACATAGTTCAACTTTGCGCCATTTGCATTTTCTACGAAAATACCTGTTTCCAAAGCCACCATATTTGCAAAAGTTGGCGCAAGTCCATTTGTACCACCCGCAACTGCATTTGTACCAGAAGCATTTAAAATACCCATTGGTTGACCTGTACCCGAACCATTAATCGCAGCTAAATCAATAGCATTTGCAACAATTGTTCTTATTTCACTCATTGTATAAGCCTCTAAATCAATAGATGACTGCATTAAGTTTTGCAACGAAATAGGAACTGCAACTGCTAATCTTTTTGGAGTCATTGTTTTTGAGCCATAAGCATTTTTAGTTGGATCAACTTCATCAACTTCACCTTCCCATGTTGCAGCAATACCACCGTTATTTACAGGAAATTTTAAATCACCTTGTAAACCAGTTAAGAAAATTGCCCCTAATTTTTCAACTACTGGTTTAGGTCGCAAAGCATCAATTACTGGTTGCACCTCTGTAGAAACCAAATTACCACCATAACCTCCTGAATCCTGTGTTACTGTTTGACCATCTGCACGGGTTTCCATTTGCACACTACGTGTATCAAATAAAGGAATACAAATTCCCTGAACAGGAATACCGGAACGTTTAGCAATTTCAGCAGTTGCATTATGTACATCTAATTCCACACCAGATAATACATTATTACCGATTTGCGAACGGATTGCTTTATGAATCGAAAAGCTTCTTTTGGGAGCAGGAGCACCACCATTTCCACCACCGTTTTCTTCATCATCTTTTAAAGATGGACCTGATGGATTTGCACCAAACGAGCGTTGATTTTCCTCAAAAGCTTCAGCAGTTGCCAGCTGAGTTCTTAATTCGCCAATTTGCTTTTGCAAATCATCAAATTTTGTCTGCTCAGCTTCATTAAACGCTGAACGTTTTTCGGTTTTCAACACATCAGCCATTGCCTGTTGTGAGCTAACTAAACCTGATAGCTCTTGTCTGATTTCTGCACTTTTTTTCATTTTTAAAAAGAGTTTTTATTAATAGTAATTTGAGCATCAAGAACAGATAGCCCTTTATTTTTACCCTGACTTCTTTCGTCAGGTATATTATTTTTTTCTCTGTATGCCGTTGCACATCTTTGAGCAACTTCAGTATCCTGATAAGCCGGAAACGTAACCGGAGCAACGTCATAAAGCTTACTGAATTTTACAATTTGTCTTTTATCCAAAACCCCTTTTGATTCATCACCATAAATCCAAATTTCTTCTGAAACTGCAAAAGCAAAAGAAGATTCTGAAACATCACCTTCACCAATTGCATCAGCAAGATCTATTGCGTAACCTCTGTTTGGTGTTTTGTAAGCGTATTTCAATCCAACAGTATCAGCAGTCAAAGTCAAAGTTCCTTTTCCTCCTTTTGATCTTCCTAACACATAATTAGGATCATGATTAAAAAGACATCTTACATCATCATTTAAAACATCATCAAAAGCACCTGGTAAAATTTCTTCTTCAAATTGCCAATAACGACCTATTACGGTTACAGAATTAAATTTCGCTGCATAACCTTCAATTTCAGGTAACGTATCTTTACCCGCTTCTTTGTCGGCTTCCGTATTAGCTACTTTTCTAACTTCTGAAGAAAAGAAACGGCGTTCAGCACCTTCAATATTTTTTATATAGTCTACACCTTCCATTATTTTGGAGTTTTTAAGTTCATAGCTAATTGAGATTCTGTAAATGTGTTAACCGGAGTTAAATATTCATCAAGCAAATCAGGACCGTTATTCATATCTTCCAATTTTCGCACTTCATTACGATTCATTGCACCAATGTTTACCATTTTAGAATAGAATTCACCACGGCTTTTAACATCAGCACGAAGCAATACATTCAGATTTCCTTTTATGTATGTGTTTTCTTTTTCCTTAGTTGACAATAATTTTTTAGTAAATTCCTGCTCAATATTTGTTATTATTGGCTGAATCGTATCGCTTACATGATCTAAAGATTGCTGCTCGATATTGTTGTTTGTAGATTGCGCCAAAGACTTAATTTTATGAGGCGCAATATTGAACCAACGTGCAATATCTTCGACACTAAATTTTTGCTGTTCAATAATTTGCAATTCCTGAGGCGTAATTGTAATAGCCTTAAATTTGAAACCATCATCTAAAACAGCAACACGATCAGCAGATTTTTCAGCCATTGCATTTCGCCAGCCTTGTATAATTCCTGCTTTTTCTTTTACAATCTTATCCGTTTCAATTACACCTTGTCTAACTCCTTTGTTGTCAAGATTTACAGCCAAAAATTCCTGAGATTTTAAAGCCGAATCCAACTGCATTGCAGCAAAAGTGATTGTAGAAATACCAACAATTCCATTTAAAGAGAATTGTTTAAAATGAAGCACCTCAAAAGACATTAAAGGATTTTTCATGCCTTTTATGTAATAATATACTTCACCTTTTATAAGTTTAACATCAATGACATCATCCCAGGCGATGTACTCTAGTGATTCAACATAACCTCTGTTATCATTATGTTTTTTAAACAAGCAATTACCCCTTAAAGGCAAAGACATACCTATCAATTTTTTAAATATAAAAGGCGTCATTAAGTAATTTGGTTCTAAAGAAATAAGCCAGTCAGCAGGATGCGAGCGAAGGCGTTCCTTACTGCCATCTACATCCTGAAAAACTCCGAAAGGGATTTTTGCCAGATCATTAGAAATTTGATCGACAGCATTATATACAGCAGAAATTTTTAGAGCATTTCTGACCTTCATTTTTGAAGGTGTATGTACGTTGGCAAATGAAGCAAAAGAACCAAATCCCTCAAAAATTGAAGAAGCCGCTCTTTGCTCACTCGGAACAAACATATTAGAAAAGGCACTATCTAAAATTGACATAGTATAAATTTTACCATGTAAAAGTAGATAGCGCCTTTAGCGTTAATTGTTATCTAAGGTAACAATCGTATTTTTACTAAAATTTTTAATTAGAATTTAAAAAACCACTCTTTATTTATTTTTTCAAACGTATAACTATTTTTTTCTACCGCAACAGTTACAACATTCGCACTGTATGTCTTCGCATCCGGCAACCTTTGCAAAGCTGATTTTAAATTTTTTACTTTTAATTTATCTGACATCGTTATTATTTTTAACGGTTATTACTTTCAAAACATTATACCCTACTAATAATTCGATTACAATTATTAGAAAAACTAAAAACACTCTTACTTTATTGACCGCAATAAATTGAATATCAAAAAGCATAGAAGTAGCAAAGGCTATTATAAATGTGATAAGGATTGTTAGTATTTTTTTCATTTTTATTTTTTATTATATTTTGTTAATTGAACACGGAAAGATGCGTAGTCACTATATTTGTATTCTCCAAAAAATTCAAAATACTGATCATTAAGGAAGTCAAAACAATCCTTATTAGAACCAAATTCAGAAAGTTTACTGAAGTAGTAAACAAAAAATTTAGGTGTTGTTGATATTTTTTGCATCAGCTCAATTCGAACTCTTAATTTTTCATTCTCAATTCGCAAAATATTTGCTTCGGCTGCTGTCATCATGTTTATCGGGTTTAATAGTTAACATTCGAATGTATTGCTGGGATCGTTATAATAACTTTCATTGGTTTCTTCAGGTTCTGACATTGAACCGCCAATTGCGTTGATCGCCGCAATTATCCCATCAACACGCCTACCATTTGCCCCGGAACGACCTTTATGTACTTTCATATTATCATTAGCATCGTAGTAGATTACACACGATGCAAGCATCCAGGCTAAAACCGGATTTCCATCATGCTTTAGTTTTCCTGATAATACTAATTTTTCAAATTCTTTAGTTGGCGCAGATATTGTACCAATAGCTTGCGAGAACTCAGATACATTAAAACCTTCAGCATCCAAATCCTGAGTTAATTTTGTAGCATTGTAAGGATCAAATTCTAAGCGATTTACTTTGTGATCCTGATACGTATTTCTAATTACGTCCTGAATCACATTATAATCGATGACGTTTCCGGGCGTTGCAGTAATATAGCCATTGTCTGCCCAATCTTGATACGGTACACGATCCTCTTTTGATCTTTTAATAATGGTATCTTTAGGACAAAAGAACCAGCACTTTAAATAACGATCTTGATTTTCATCAGGCTCAGAAATCAACACATAAGCACTTAAATCGATTGTTTTTGAAAGATCCAAACCACCAAAAGAACCAAATGTTTGAAACTTTTCCATCGGAATCGTATCAACTTTATTTTTCATCCAATCCTCATTGAAAATCCAATCCAACAATTGATCAACCCACATATTTAGGTTTTTTGTTTTGAAATTTCGGATTTTTGAAGGCTGGTTTAACGCCTTTACAAATTCTTTCCTGATAGCATCAATCACTAAACCATAACCTAACAAAGGATTTGCTTTAGCCCACAATTCTTCATTTTCCCAGGATTCTTCCGTTTTTAAATCTTCCTGATCGATATCATGAATCATAATCCAAAGCGAATCATCAACTTTTCGACCTTCTAAAACTTCAATAACCGAATCCTCGTAACGCTTACATGCAGATTGAACATTTGCACCAGCTGTTGTAATATGATAAATTAAAGCCTGTGTACGCTGAACGGTTGATGACTCAAGATTTTCTTTTACAGTATCATCTTTGTGAGCATGATATTCATCTATAATTCCAAAATGGCAATTGATTCCATCCTGAGTTTTTGAATCACCACCCAGCGCACGCATTTTAGCATTGGTTTTTCTAAACCCGATGATTCTTTGCATCGCATAAAAACCTATTTTACGCAATGCCGGATTTGCAACAGGACTTTCGATATACATACGAGCCTGTTCCCAACATAAACGAGCCTGTTCTTCTTTAGTTGCTCCAACATAAATCTCAGCCTCCATTTCTAAATCAAAACTCATTCCATATAAAGCCAATCCCGCCATCTCGGCTGTTTTACCGTTTTTCTTCGCTCGTTTATCATAAACGGTGTTTATACGTCGATATCCATTTTTAGAATTGATCCAACCAAAAACATTATACATTGTGAACTGCTGGAACGGAGCTAAAACAAACGGTTTTCCTGCCAGTTTTCCTTTTGTGTGATTAAGGAAAGTTGGAAAGAAATTAATAATTCTCATTCCTTTGTTATGGTCTATATAAAAACCATCCTGATCAGCAGTTTCAATCCATTTATAAAAACGCTCAACAGCCTGCTTTATCCTTTTTCCGGTTACGATCTTTCCGGTACGCACATCGTTTGCGTATTGAAAAGGAATCGAAGCTTGCATTTGAGGTGTGATATTCATTTTTAGATCAAGTTATTTATTTAATTATTACCAAATATCTGCAAAAAGCGCTCAAATGACACTTTAAAGTGTCGGTTTATCTTAAAAGATAAGCGCAATTTTATCTCGTGATAGAAAGCGAAAAAATATTTATTAAGTCCGTTGGTGAAAAATTGCGAGAGATACGATTGTCTAAAAACTTATCTCAGGAAAATCTTTCTTTAGAATCTGACGTTCCAAGAAATGTAATCGGCCGCATTGAACGCGGTGAGGTAAAAACCTCGATTGTTACACTTTTTAGAATTTGTAATGCTCTTAATATTGATATTAAGGAGTTATTTAATTGACTCCATTATTTGACCAAGATGTTTTTGAAAGATAACCGATGTAACTTTTACAGTTTATTTTATCATTAACATTTTTCCGATACCATAAAGTTGCATCACATTCTACTTTTACAACTTCCCCACTTGATAATTTTACTAAAATCTGATACACTTCAGGAGTTGTTTGATGCGTTGTAACAAAAGCAGTTCCTTTATTCGTATAAACATAACCAGCCCCTGTTGTAGACGATTCTGATTGATGACGTTTGTCGATTACTATTCCTGAAAAAGTAATTTCATTTGAAAATCCTGTATCTACTGTAAAAAATAATATTATTAAAATTATCAGTAAAAAAATACCTGATATCACTGGCGAATCTTTTAAAAATTCTCTCATAGTTTTTTATTTAAATTGTAAAGTTATTTTGACTGAATTTCAATTTTAAGCCTACTTATTATCAGAAACGTGTATTTGTCTTTTTCACCATCTAATATCTTCTTAAATAGCTTTATTTTAAGCGGTTCATCTTTTAAATAACCTGAAAGCTTGTTTGCCGAAGTCAATTTCGTGTTTTTGACGTGGTTTTCTTTAGGATTCTCTAAAACGCGTATGATGAAATTACGGTTTATAATTGCGTTCGTCGGGTTGTTTGATTTTAGTGCCATGTCTTTTAATTAAAAATCTTCTCGTAAAATCGGATGCCCTTTATCGTAGACTTTTATAAACTGTTCAAGTCCTCGTGGAAATTCTTCAGGATCCATTTTAATTTGCGACTCCGCCTCTGACTTAGGAAAACATCCGTTATCGCTATCTCGTTCATCGATATATTGATCTTCGTCTAATTGTTCAGCATCAATATCTGTAATTGCTTCGTCTTCACGCCAAAGAATTACTTTTTTTTCTAACTCTGATTCCGGCAAGCTGTTGCAGAAATCTTTTAATTGTTTCCAGTTCATAATTTTAGTTTTAATATTATTTTAAATTTTACTTGATAAATATTCATTGATTATCGTATTTACAATTCCTTGCTTTAAATTGAATTTTTCAGCAATCGCCGGAATACTATTTAACTTGCTAAATCGCCAATCTTTAATTATTTTTTCTTTGATCTCATTTGAAACCGTTACATGTGTGGTTTTCATTTTGGACAAATTTTAATTATGCCACTCGTTTTAAAACTTGCAAAGGTTTATCCAAGCTTAGTGCTAATATTTTTCTGTCTCGAGCTTTGGCTGCATCGCGTTCATTATCATAATAACCGCAATCATACTTTACACCCTTTTCGCTTACACTTGATTTCCAACTTTGAGTTTCACGATTCCAGCCAACACCCGTATAAATTGAAACTCGGCTATTTGTAGATTTTCTTTTCATGACTTTTTATAATAGAGGTTAATTTTTAAGACTTGGTTGGTTATCCGTGATTTGCATTTAAAAAATCTCCAAACAAATCTCCTTGTCCTGTTTCCACTTGTTTTTGCTCGATAAGCTTGCTTCTGTCTTTGAAACTGAAACCAAAGTGTTTTGATAAATCATCAATTTCCTTAATCATCTTTTCACGCACCGTAACGTAACCTGAAACATTTGTTGCACCACCTTTGAAAGTTTGAATTAAACCGCCATCAAAACCACGCTTTCTAATTTCCTGCTCAGCCTGAATGTAGTAATCAACACAAGTGGCCAAACGATGTAAATGAATCAGATCCGGCTTGGTTAATTTTCCCGAATCAACCAATTGCTGACCAAAATATTTATACCAGTAAACCTGATCTTTAGAAAGTTCAAATCTTGAATTTGGCGCAGGAAGCGTTTTCAAAATCTCATAAAGATTTTTATTTACGTCAGCAACTTCACCATCACCTTTTATAATTTTCATATTATACATATCATTAACTATTAACACATTAGACCCCCCTACCTAAAACAACACTCCGAGTAAAATTCAAGCTAAACAGCGATGTACGCAGTGTGCGAGCTCGCGAGATTTTACCCCATACCCCTCTGTGATCGATGCGATTCACTTCCGGATTTCTTATTATGGCATTCATGACTCATACTTTGAAGCTCATTCCAATCGTACGGATCAATGCCATTATCGAGCAGATAACCTAAACCTCTCACGTGATCACATACTTCAGCTTTCTTTACAATATCTTCACGCTTACAATCTTCACACTCACAAATAGGATTCGCTTCACGATATGCCTTAGATGTATTGCGCCACTTACGAGCGTTATAAAAGCTTTGATAACTAACTTTACGATCGAATGCAACTCTAGGCTTCACCCAACTTCTTACTACTTTCTTTGGTTTGTTTGCCATGATTAGAAATCTATTCCGTTATTATCTTTGTTATCACTCACATCATCTATCGAATAGAAAGCTTCGCTAGGTGTTGGAGTAGGCAAAGCTTTAGGCTCGTTATATTCCTCAAGTTCTTCACGCATATCATCAGGACATTCTACATCAACAAACTTTGTCTTATCACCAATCCATTTCAACAATGCAGTATTAGGAGAACCACCACGATACTTTGCGAAGATCACTTCACTATTTGCACCCGCTGCAATCAAAGGATGCATATCATCTGTGTAATCTTCCTCACTCATTTCAATCTTATAATATTCCGGACGATAAAGAAACTGCACAATATCCGCATCTTGCTCAATTGCTCCACTCTCACGTAAGTCAGACAACATTGGACGTTTACTTGAACCACGAGTTTCAACCGCTCTAGATAATTGAGACAAAGCAATCACTGGAAGATCTAATTGTTTTGCTAAAGCTTTCAACTTTCTTGATATAGAAGATATTTCCGCTTCACGGTTTCCTTTTACTGTTCGGTCAGTCATCAACTGCAAATAATCAATAATCACCAGCTTTATCTTAAAGCGCCTAACCTGTAATTTAACTTTGATAATCACATCAGATATATCGGTTTTACCACTATCATCAATATACATCGGATATTCTTTCATACGTTCCTGATGCTGTGTGTAAGTTGCGAAGTATTCATTTTTTTCAAAACCTGTTTTTAATAATTGTTTCAAATGAAAGTTAGTATCTATTGCAACTGAACGCGCCGTTAATTGCTGCATACTCATTTCTAATGAAATAATACATACAGGATTTCCAATCTTACAATTTTCAATAGCACACTTCAAAACATAAGCAGTTTTACCCATTCCAGGACGTGCTGCCACAATTATCAATTCCTGATTACGATATCCACCCGTGTATTTATTCAACCTTCTAAAGCCGGTATGAACACCAACCAGTTTTACTTCTTCTTTGTTCGCAGTAAGCAATTCAATTTCTTTCTTCAGATTCTGTAACGCAGCCGGAAAAGACATTGTATCACGCCCAGTACTCACAAAGTCCTGAACTTTATCAAACTCATCCTGCCAACGAGACATTAAGTCAAAAATATCGGTCGTTTCATCATAAGCTAATCCAATGATAAGACTTGAAAAAACGATAGTCTGACGTGCCATAAACTTTTGCAATATCAATCTACAGTGGTAATCTATATGTGCTGCAGAAGCTATTCGTTGTGTTAATTCTATCAAATAAAAATCACCACCAGCCAACTCTATTAGACCTAATTTTCTTAACTCTGAACTTACAGTCAACATATCCACAGGACTACCGGCATTGTATAAACTTTGTATTGCAGTAAAAATATACTTATGCTGATCTTTATAAAATATATCTGGTTTTGATATTATCGAAAGCGCTTCATCAACACCTCTTGAATCTATTAGCATTGCACCCAAAACCGCAGTTTCAATCTCAACACATTGCGGAAGTAATTTGCCTTTTTGTAAATCAATATCTTTCATATACCTCCTATTTTTTCTTTTTTCTGATTCGGGTTTAATTCAATTACAGGCTTTTCAAATTTATCCTGGTTAAAAACCCAGTTGATTGCAAACTTTCGAAAACGGCCTTCAATCACATCACCATCGTATTCTAATTTTTCCTGCAAAACAGTCGCTTCGAAAAGCTGCTCGAATTTTACGAAGTCATGAATTTGTTTTTTAAACTGCATCATCATTACTTCAAATCTTGAAGGATAATTATTTTCAAAAAAAGCGAGCGAAGTTTCTTCTCTCTTTTCTTTATTACTATTATCTTTCTTGCTTATATCTTTCTTACTATTATTTACCGATTTTCCAATAATTGGATTTTCCAACATTGGAATTTCCAATACTTGGGTTTCCAATGCTTGGAAATCGGTCATTGGTTTTTCGTTGTTAGTATCAAAATAAAGGTGATAATCAACAATAAAACCATTACCAGTTTGCTGCTTTTTTCTTACCAAATAACCTAATATTTCTAACTCTTTTAAACCTTCAGAAATACTCGATTTTGCCTCTTTACACTGAAAAGCAATTTTATCTACAGAGAAATTCCAGCCTTCAGGCTTAGACTGCATAAAGGCAAACAAACCCTTTGCTTTTAACGATATTGTATTATCGTTTAACAACGTATTCGGAACCATTCCATAAGGAACGTTTTGCTTTGTTAGTTTTGCCATTAATTAAATTTTTATCTTTTAATTCGAATGATTTACGCAGCTTCTACTTGAAGTTTATTCACACTTAGATCCAAACCCTTCAATTTCTTCTGTTTTTCAACCAGACGTGATATTTTGCCCATATTTTGCCTTACTATTGCAATGATCTCATCATGATATTGCGTTATCCCATTACCTTTTCCCCGGCATTGTATAATCGAGTAACTAGCCAATGATATCTCTATAGTCTCAATCCTTTTACCATCCACCCGTGCAGACATTAAGAGTATACCAGGCTTTTTATGATATGCATTTGCGTGCACACAATGTTTTAATATTTTACCTTCTTCCATGACATCATCATCTTCAATTAACGGCACTATTAAAACATCACCTTTCTTCATAACAAAACCCTTAAATACCTCTTTTTTAATGTTTTTTAACGCTTCTTCAGCTTCAGCCTTAAGTCTTTCACTTTCTTGCCTCTTAAGCTCTCTTTCGATACGTGCTTTTTCAGTTTGTTTTTGTTTCTTAACAACATATTCGTTGTGAGATTTTTTAAGATTTTTAGGTAGAATAAATTTTGGATTCGATATATCTTTTCCAAATTCCTTTAGCAATTGAAGATAATCATACCAAATACCGGCATCATTCAGTTTATACTTATGACGAAGTAAGATTTTAATTTGAGACCAATAAGAACGATATCTTTCATCTTTGTGAACAGCATAAAACAAAAGTTCTTTTTGCTTTGCTTTCAACAGAGTTTCAATCATAGGACTTCCTTCAAGTTTCTTTAATAGATATCTGTAATCACAATTATGAAAATCATTACCTAAACCATACTTTTTAAATCTAGGTAGAAACTCCGCTCCAGGACAATTAAAATCTGATGCAAACCGATCATATTCAGTTTGGCCATATTTGCGATTATTATATCTAACCTCATAACCTGAAGAACTAAATCCATCCCCAGTCCATGTTGTATTTAAGCCAATAAACACTTCTTTATTCTTATCATAGTCCTTCCACTCTTCGAATAAATTCCGAAACCAATAGCTTGGCTTTTTATTTTTATACATACTTTTCCAACAGGAAAAATATCTTACAACCTGAAACCTATTCACAACCTGAACAACCGAGTATGTTATAACTCTAGTAAAACACCCATTATTAATTGCTATTTTCTTCAATTTCTTATCGCAATGAGGACATTTCACACCAATCGTTTCTTCTTTCCAAAGTGCCATTTCAGGTTTCCATTGATGATTACATTCTAAACAAATAAGATTCTTATAATGAGTAGTGTAATAAAAATCATGTTTCGAAATAACAAACGGCTCTTGATCCACTGGATCATAAAGTCTTTTATGAAGATTCCAAACTTCTACTTGTAATTTAGTTTTAGGTATCATAATCCACTAAATAAATCCGTTTCATCTTTCACAACAAGACCTTCTTTTCTTTTTGCTTTTTTAGTGACTAGTTTCTCTTTTTGATCAGAAACAACTTTTTCAAAAGCAACTTGTTTCGCCTCACGCTTTTCTTCTTCAGATAGCTTTACCTTGCCTGCTAGATTTTTTTTAGCTTGTAGCTTCGCTTCTTCTATTGCCCGCTCCATACCCTGTTCAACAGCCTTTGCTTTATCTTCTTCCGAAAGTTCCACTGAATGATTCACAATCACTTTTCCACTTACAGATTTGATGTTTTTTATATCATCTTCATCGTAATAATGAACAGCCCAACCAAATACTTCATTGTCAGAATAACCACCACAACCACCACTTTGAGCGCACTTCATAATGTAATTACAACATTCATCCAAACTTTTATTTTCCTTCTTATAAGTAACCGCAAACAATTCATCTTCTGCAGCTCGTTTCTCAAGATAATTTTGAATTGCTTCCTTAAATTCTTTTGATGTCTTCATTTTTCGCTTATTAGTTGATAAACATTTTTAATTTTAATTTCAAAACCCGGAACAACTTTCAACATGTATTCAATTTCTTTTATAACCGTTGGGATATATAACCACGAGATTTGATAATTAGCCCCCAAAACACGAGTATCATAATCTTTAGTTTTAAACAAAATAAAAACAGTCACTTTCTTTACAAACGAATCACGAAGACTTAAAATTTCAGAGCGATTACATCCAAATTCTGAACTTATAGCTAACTCTAATTTATTCGCATATTCTGCATCAAAAGCGATTGTTTTCATATGTTCTAACCGTTTACTAGTTTTTGAAACGACTTACCTGTATTTGATAAATCCAAGCCTTTAAAAAAGGGAACTGTATTAACACACCATTCAGTCTTACATGTGTAATGCATTTTATCTTTCAATTTTGACGGTCTAACTCCAATAATTTCAATAATCTTATAAGAAGACACACTTGTATCTCCTGGATTCGATATTATTATATCATCGACTGAAATTTCATGCTCCGCATAAAATGATACCTCGTTATTAGTATTCCTTTTTTTTGGGTTCAACTCCCAAATAAGCAACCAGACAGCCTGATTATTTTGATATATTTTCATAATTATTATTTTAATTAATTACACAAATTCCAAATGACCATCCATTTCTACAATCTTTGCTTTAAAAGGAAAACAATCTTTTGGCACTTTTTCTATTGTTTGAATTAGGTACTTACCACCAGTAAATACAACCCTATCTTCGTCCTTATATTCAATCTGCATATCAAGCCGATCACCACGACCTTCAAATTTTGAGGGCACAACTTTGAAATCTTTAATAACAATCTCTTTGTCTAAAAGTTTTTTCGTTTCAATTTTATCGCCTACAAAATTTTCAATAACCGGCTGTATATTGAAATCTTTAAAATTTTTCATTAGGTATTAATTTTTTAATTAGGTGTTTAGAATTACAATGTTTTGCCCAGCCCCAATAAGCCGCCAAAACACTTCTATCTTTCTTTTTTGATACTGCTTTAGCAAATCTTTTTTTAATTGATTTTCGAAGCAACACATACTCATGATAAAACCTATAACCTAAAAAATCTATCCCTCTAACACTAACAGGAAACACCTGATAATTACCCTTTACAGTCAGCTTTAAATTATCGCTCAAATACAATTTAATCTCACTCAAAAGAGAATGCAGATAAACTTTGCTTTCAGACAGAATCACGATATCATCTGCGTACCTGAAATAATACTTTACCTTTTTATTCTCTTTAATCCAGTGATCAAAACCAGTCAAAAAATAATTAGCGAAATACTGACTCAAATAATTACCAATTGGTAATCCTTCAGCACTATCAATGATTTCATCTAACAACCAAAGCAAATCCTTATCTTTTATTTTTCTTCTAAGAAGCATTTTCAAAATATCATGATCTACATTTGGATAAAACTTTTTAATATCCAATTTCAAACAGTACTTCGTACCTGGTACATCTTTTAAAGTCAGCTTCAATTTATTGGATGCTGCATGAATACCTTTTCCCTTAATACAACTATAGCTATCAGCAGTAAAAACAGATACAAACACTTTTTCAAGGTGTATCATTATAGCATGATGCATTATTCTATCCGGGAAATACGGCAACTTAAAAACATCCCTTTCCTTTGGTTCGTAAACTTTAAAAATTTGGTATTCAGAAGTTTTGTATTCCTTTTTAACCAGCCACTCATGAAGCTTCAAAATATTAGCTTCTTTGTCCTGATTATGAAGCACAACACCGTATTGACTCTGTTTACCTTTTTGAGCAACTTCATCAGCCTTTCTAAGATTCTCTAAGCTTATTATCTTATCGTATAAATTACTTACTCTTTTCATGCCTTGCTTAAATAGGTCGTTTTCCCGCGAAGTACCAACGACCTTTTAATTATGTGTTTTTTTGCCATGTCGGCAAGGTTTGCAATGATTTAATATCTTTTGCTCGGCGCGAGCTGACATTCGAATTCGTATTCCAGTTATCGTAGTTGTTGTACGAAAACCTGACACCTGAAGGAGAACTGTCAGCAACTCACTGCACAACCTATTTTATTACTTTACTTCTCTATCGTAAACCATAAATTCTTTATACAAATCTTGGTACTCATTGAAAATCATTTTTGCCGTTTCTCTTGACTCAGAAACAAGGCGCGAGCCGACACTCGAACCCGTACCCCAGTCATCGTAGAGGTCGCACGAAAACCCGACACCCGAAGGAGAACCCATGTTGGCCACAGGAGAATATTTATTCTGATCGTAATCAGTAAAATCAGGTTTAAAGTTGGGATTATGATAATCCGTTGCAACCATCAATTTCGCAATTGCTTTTACAGCTTCAATATGTCGTTCAGGAATTCCCGTTACGACAATTGCATTTGCATCTAAATTTTCACTTTCGAAAATTTGTTCTATTGTAGCGATTTTGCTCATGATGTTTTGGTATTATGTTGTTCTTGATTGTTGGTACACTGATAAAAATTTCTTGGTCGCATCGAGCAAATTTTCATATGCATCAGGACCAATAAAAACTTGGCGCGAGCCGACACTCGAATACGAATTCCAGCCATCGCAGTAGTCGTACGAAAACCCGACACCCGAAGGAGAACCCATCTTGAAATAAGCAAAGTATTTACGCTCATCATCATTTGTCCAGTCAGCAGATTTACCTTCATTATACGCTGCAACCACTAACAACTCTAAAGCATAACCTATTTCGTGATCAGCAAAGCCACGCCATTTTTTAACGAACTCTTTTTCAGTAGTTCCGTTTAATTCAAAAACATCATGAATCGTTTGAATACGCTCTCTGATATTTTTCACAAAAACATTTTTACCTAAAAGATTTTCAAGCAAAGATTTTTGCTTTGGTGTAGCCTGGTCGTGCGCTTGTATAGCAGCTGATTTATTTATTTGTACCGTTTCCATTTTCAGAAGATTGAATAGTTAATAATGGTTTGTAGATTTCCTGCTCAAACAATTCACCAGCAAACTTTGCTAGTTCAGCAGATTTAAAAGCAAGGCGCGAGCCGACAGTCGAACCCGAAGGCCAGCGACCGTAGCCGTCGTACGAAAACCCGACACCCGAAGGAGAACCCATCTTGAACCAAGCAAAGTATTTATATTCGCTTGAATCACTCCAATCAGGAATCCAGCCTTCATTTAAAGCTTTAGCAACCAGCTTTGCTTTTCTGTACGCAACTTCGTCAGGCTCTAAACCATGATTTGATAAATCGAAATCAGATCTTAGCATATTTAACTCAGAAAGAATATCATCAAAGTTTTTAATTCTCTCAGTGATCACTTTTAGGAAAATCGCTTTTCCCAGTAAATTTTCAAGCATAACCTTTGTCTTTGGTCCGGCTTCCTGATGCGCTATCAACGCATCTTTTTTGTTGATTTGTAATGTTTCCATGTTTTATATTTAGTTAAGGTAATTATCGAATTATTGTGATTTTGGCTTTGATTTTTTGATGTAGATTTTGTAAAAACAAATCGACATTCCAATCACAAACCAACCGAAAACAAATAGGACAGCGAAGCCAAAACAACCTAGAATTAGCCAGCCAAAAGATTTAATTATTTCCATCATTATTTCTTTTTTTAAGTTTTAAAAAATAAGCTCTATCAGCGCGATACTCTTTGTAAGCAACAAACAAGAACCAGCCGGCAATTGCACAAACGATCAATAGAACAATGATTATCAAATCATGGGTAGAATTACTTATACACATTTCCCACATATTTTACAGGTTTCTATCATTTCGAAAAAAGATTCAGGACTACACACACGATTTACTTGCGTACATAAAAGAGTTTCCACAACTACAGGATCAGTTATATCAATCTCATTTATTTCAGCTTTTTCAGAATTTGAAAATCTATCCATTTTTCTTTTTTAAATAATCAGGTTTCTTACCACGCGATCCGGAATCAATCATTTTCGAATATCTTGCATCACGTTGCTTTTTTGTCTCTTTTGGTGATGGACTGGGAACAATCAAGTCCCCAGTTACACCATGGCGATTTAGTATTTCAAATGCCATTGTTAACGTCTCCCGCAAGACATTTAATTCTTGTATTGGAATTGTCACTGTTTCCATAATTATGAAATTTTCAATTTTTCCAAAATCCTAGTTAAATCATCATTCAATTCTTTATTCTTAACACGACAAGCCCAAAAATTATTTAAAAGCGTCATTCCTTTTGGAGTGTGATAAGATTTATCTTCCCCCATAACAAGCTCAACAAAAGCCGATCTATTTTCGAAACCTGCTGCTTTATAGTTATTTAAGATCAAAACAGCATTAGCCAGCAACGTCATTTCTTCATCAACTGGCTCTATTAATATTGCATTTTTCATATATTTGTGTTTGTCTTGTCAAACTTGGCATGTATATTGTAATACATTTCGCGACTGTTTGACAAGACAAATATATATCAAATATTTGATATTTAGATACATAATATCAAATATTTGATATTATGTATCTCTAAATAAATGTAAATATCTAAAAATGAACGGATTAGAAATAAAGGAAAGACGTAAAAATCTAGGGTTAACACAAAAGCAATTAGCAGAATTAATAGGAGTATCAACACAAACCATAAATGGATACGAAAATGGAAAAGAAATCCCAGTCACTAAACATCAAATATTAGATACTGTTTTACAGTCCGTAAATTCAAATATAAGTAATAACAAAAATTCAAATATTATAAATTCCGTATTAGATTCAAGTAGCAATTTATCCGGTTATGATAAAAAAATTAGAGAATTAAATGAAAGGATTTTCGAGCATTACGAAATAATAAAACTTTTGACCCCAAAAACCGAAGAAGCTAAACATCACGAAGAAATAATTCGTCTTTTGAAAATTCAAATAGGAATTATTGAAACCGCAAAAGAAAATCACAATAATTAGTAATAGAAAAATCTTATATTTGAGGTATAAAAATCTTTAGATATGAAAAACATTTTAATATTATTAGTTTTTGCAACATCATTTAGCCAGGCACAAACAGCTGCTTATGATAAAATAAAATCAGCCGGAAGCTTTAAGGAATACATCACCAAACAAGGCATAAATTTAAAAGTAGGAGACACTATCGCAATTGGATATCCTTTAGGAAAAGATTTTACTTTTTTAACTCAAGGAAATCAACCGGTAGCCGCGTTTTTAAGTAATAACAAAATAGTTATTTCAAATTTTAAAGCCATTGGATCAACTACTAGAGGATTCAAGATATACGCTTTATTTAAAGGCTATGGACTACCAGTATACATAGATTACGAAGCAGCACTTGAAACAGGCGAGATAAAAGACCCTTTTAAGAAGGGATAAATTAGAATTAAACTAAAAAAAACACAGTGAACAAAAAAGTGAACAAAAACTAATATTAATACATTTTAATTTGTTTGTAAAGTCAATAAATCCAATGGTTTATAATTCAAAAATTACATGTTTCAGTTTTCGATTCCCGGCGACTCCACAAAAAAACCTGTAAACTCAATGTTTACAGGTTTTTTTTATATTAAAACCCAAGAAATCAACCTAATAAAAAAACAATCATTGCATTAGTATCCAGATCAGGTAAAATAAAGAGGAAAGCAAAAAGTGGAAAATCAAAAAACTAGCTGGACTATTTGTCCGGAATGCCAGGGACGCGGCAAAAAAAGCCGAAGAATCAGCAAGAAAGCACGACTGCTCTACCAGATTGCTCTCGATCAGTTTGAAAAAACAAAAGAAGGAACGGCTCCCGTTTATCCTAAAGGCAATTTATATGTATGCCTGAATTGTAACGGCTCAGGATTGATTCCGGCAGCCAGTGCAGCTGTTGCGGATAAAGAAAATTATCCACATGTTGCTATTATTGGCGGCGGTATTGGTGGTGTAGCTCTCGCTGTAGCCTGCTTGCATCGCGGAATTCCTTTTACTCTTTATGAACGTGACAATAACTTCGAAGCGCGATCTCAAGGCTACGGACTTACTTTGCAGCAAGCCAGTAGAGCCATAGAAGGACTGGGAATTTTCTCTCTAAAAGATGGTGTGGTTTCAACAAGGCATTTGGTGCATACCACAGAAGGAAAAGTTATTGGGGAATGGGGAATTAGAAAATGGCTGCAGTCCGATACTAAAACAGTTAATAAACGTACGAATGTGCATATTGCGCGACAAGCTTTGCGACTTGCATTACTGGAACAACTGGGAGGTCATGATTTTGTACAATGGGGACACCAATTAGTTGATTTTAAACAAAATGAAGATGAAGGTATTGATTTAAAATTTCAGGTAAACGGAGAAATAAAAAGCGTAACAACCGATCTTTTGGTTGGGGCCGATGGTATTCGCAGTTCGGTACGAAGATTACTGATTGGTGAAGACATTACTCCTTTACGTTATCTGGACTGTATTGTGATCCTGGGTATTTGTCCTTTGAAAACTCTTGAGGGAATTAATAGTGATTTACTGGATTCAGCAACAGTATTTCAGACCGCTAACGGAAATGAACGCATTTACATAATGCCGTATACATCAGATTCTGTAATGTGGCAGCTTAGTTTTCCAATGTCCGAAGAAGAAGCCAAAACGCTTAGTGCTCAGGGAACCCATGCACTTAAGCAAGAAGCGTGTCGAAGAACTCAATGGCACGATCCTATTCCTCAGATTATAAAAGCGACTCAGGAAAATCAGGTTTCCGGTTATCCGGTTTATGATCGGGAATTACTGGATTCAGGATTATTATCAAAAGCCGGCCAAGTAACTTTGATTGGAGATGCAGCTCACCCAATGAGCCCGTTTAAAGGACAAGGCGCCAATCAGGCCTTACTCGATGCACTTGCACTCGCTCGCGGCATTTCGAAAGGGTGCAAACCAATGTCTGAATGGCGAAAAGCAGGCATAAGAGAAAATGCCTTAAATGAGTTTGAATCCCAAATGTTAGAAAGAAGTGCCATCAAAGTAAAAGATTCTGCAGACGCTGCACAGTTCCTGCATTCTGAAATTGTACTTCATGAAGGTGATGAGCCTAGAGGAAGATGTATAAAGAAAAAAGAAGTTTAGTCCAGAAAATATTTACTATATATTGAAAAAAAATGCGGTTGCCTGAAAAGACAACCGCAATTTTTTCAGTTATTTATATTCTTTTTCTTTTTGAGCATACCAATCTTTCATTACATAAAAAGCTTTCTTTTTTATTCCCTGATCTGAAATCAAACCTTTACGGTTAAAGAAATCCTGAATGTTGGGTAACTGCCTTCGTGGTGATCTAAAGTCAACTAAAATCCAGGGAGAAACTCCGGCCAGCCCTTCTATACGATTGAACATCTGAGTGTTTTGTACGTACAGTTCTTCCTGGTATTCTTCGTTCCAGCGCTGTGTTTTATCTCCGTGTAAACCTTGCAGCGCTTCACCGCCAAATTCGCTGATGATAACAGGTTTGTTATACGGAATTACCCATTGCATGTCTTTACAGGATTCGTTTGTTCCTCTATACCAGCCTAAATATTGGTTAAAACTCACAATATCTACGTATTCGTTCATATTATCATGAAGCGTATTTACATTGTTCGGACTTTTGGTTACTTCCATTGCCATACTTATTAAACGCGAATTATCTTGTGTACGGGCATATTTAGCGAGTTTACTTAAGAAAATATCTCTATCATCGCCGTGCGGAGTTTCGTTTGCAATAGACCAAATCACGATTCCGCAGCGGTTTTTATCTCTGTAAATCATATCGTGCAGCTGACGTTGGGCATTGACGTAGGTATCGGGATTTGTCCATGAAATCGTCCAGTACACCGGAACTTCAGACCAGATCATTAATCCCATTTTTTCGGCTTCTTTTACCATGTTTTCGTTATGGGGATAATGTGCCAGACGAACATAATTACAGCCTAATTCTTTTGCCCATGTTAATAAAGTAACGGCGTCTTCTCTAGACCACGCTCTTCCGGATCTAAACGGTGCTTCTTCGTGAATACTAATACCACGTAAAAAGACTTTTTTTCCGTTTAATAGAATTTCTTTTCCTTTGGTTTCAATGGTTCTAAAACCAATTTTATCCGCGATACTTTCATCGGCTTTGTCAATGGTTAGGTCGTATAATTTTGGTTTTTCCGGTGTCCATAAAACGGGATTGGTTTTAATCTCAAAATAGGCCATTCCTTTGGCATCCGTTATAATGCTTTTCTTGATTTTTAATTCAGGGATTTTAATCGAAACCGACTGATTTCCAGCTTCACTGTTCAGCTTTACCCAGCCTGAAATCTTGGTTTTGTCTTTTTTATCTAACTGAACCAAATAATCTTCGATATAAGTATTGGGAACCTGAGCCAAAGTAACATCTCTGGTGATTCCGCCGTAATTCCACCAGTCCATATTTACGGTTGGAACATTATCTTTATGACGTTTATTGTCGACTTTTACCACCACAAAATTATTTCCGTCAACAAGCAAATTAGTTACATCAAAATTAAAAGGCGTATAACCACCTACGTGACTTCCTGCTAATTTTCCGTTCACATATACTTTTGCATCGTAATTGACTGCTCCAAAATGAAGAATACCTTTGGTTTGAGAACTCTTTTTATAATTAAAGTCTTTCTGAAACCAAACTGTTCCTTCGTAAAAAAATAATCTTTCGTCTTTTGAATTCCAGTCAGACGGAATATCCATCGTGGCCGAAGTTGCAAAATTATATTCGGTTAAATCTGTGGTGTTGAATTTTTTATTTTCGAAAAATCCGTTGTTTTTAAACGGCATTAATCGATAATCGTAATATCCGTTTTCGAGCGGATCTACAATATAACTCCACTTTCCGTTTAAGTTGATGTTGTTTCGAGCCGAAATATTGGATAGTAACGGAATTTCCTGTGCCATCGTTTTCCCAAAAATCAGAAAAGTAAAAAACAGTATTATTATTTTTCTCATAGCTTAAATCATTTTATTTTTTATTACAAATTCTATTTCTTATCAAAATACTGTGTTAATTGATAGGCATTATCATTAATAATTTTCATCTCTTTTAATAAAGGCTTATACGGTTCAAATGCACTGTTTACAATACCTTTATTTGAATCTCTGTTTGAATAATCGGTGCTTAAATCTTCCGGATCGTTGTCCATATATTTAAACCAATGCCAGCCAACCGAATTTTTATTCTTAAGCAATTCTAAAGTGAAATTCTGGTAAAAAAGTCCTCTTTCTTTTTGAGTTCGAACCAGCCATCCTGCTCCGGTATTATTCGGCAATCCGGAATCTTCTCCTTTGGTGTACCATTCTGTAATTAAAAACGGTTTTCCGGACCATTCGCCCCATTTATTCATTAAATCCTGACTTGGTTCCCATTTTCTGTAATGATTAATCGAAATGATATCCATGTACTTTCCGGCCACCTTAAAAATCTCCGGATTCGTTAATTCCTGCTCTTTATCCTGATTAAAACGGCATCCTAAATAAAGATGATTGGGATCTGCTTTTTTAAGTGCAACGGTAACCTTTTTCATATAGGTTTCAAAGTAAAAAGCGGTAAACGCCATGCGGTCTTCCTGAGTAATATCTGAGGCCGAAGCGCTAAAACCTTTTCTTTGATCGAACCATTCTTTTACAGCAATATATCCTTGTTCATCTTTGGCCAATAAAGTTAAATGTTTATCTAACGCGTCGTTATACCACGGCAGTTCATTATCAGTAAAATAACCCATCAAATACTTATCATTTTTGTATTTAGAAAGATCTTTGAACGCTTTTTCGACGTATGCATCAAACTCTTTATCAAAAACCATAACCAAATCAAAACGGTAATTCTGCCAGCTGGCTTCTTTGTATTTTCCACCGTATTTTTTAATATGGTCTGAATGATACATACCCATTGGCGATATAATTACGGTATAAACCAGTGGGTTTTCTCCTTTTCTCACCAAGTCTGTATTCGACCACGCTCCTACTCCGTTAAATCCGTTATCGCGAAGTAATTTTGATTCTTGCTTTAACCAATTTTCCGGACTTCCGAATTTTTCATCAAATGCTTTTTGCTGATTTACAGATCGTCCGGCATTAAAAACGGCAACTCCTTTATAAATAAACGGATAACCATCCGGATCGATAATCCACCATCTGTTGTCTATTTTTTGGGTTCTAAAAAATCCTGTTGCTTCTTTCTGCCAGGCTTTTGATCCGCCGTAAATTGAAATAGGTTCTTGTTTTTTTATTTTAAAACCGGGAAGTTTATCAATCGTTTTGGCTTCATACGAAACCCATTTTGGGTCTAAGGCATTTTGTCTGGCTTCGACTTTTTGGTATTTTATATTATTCTGTGCGTGCAGGGAAATTAGGCTCGTAAAACAGAATATTAAATAAAGGAAATGCTTCATTACATTAGTTTTTATTTTTTTAAGAGGTCTTTTTAGTATTCAGTTATCAGTCGCAGTCGCAATATTCAGTTTAGCATGACTGAAAACTGTGACTGAAAACTGAGAACTGAGTTCACACTATGTGTTTAAAAAATTATTTAGACAAATAGATATGATCGAAATCGAAAACGTAATTATTTAAAGTTCTGATATCTTCCGGATCAACGCTTCTTAAAACCAAAATATCTTTAATTTTTGTCAGGTCTAATGCCGGATTTTGTTTTTTGTATTCTGCAATTGGAATTTTAACCATATTCCAGCTTCCATCTCTTTTAAGTCCGTATAAATTGCTTGTGGCATCAAATTCTACATATCCTGTATTCGAGGCATCTTTCATTCTAAATCTGATTTTTCCGGTGCTGGTCGTTCTTACCGCCATATTGATATAAGTGTAAGAGGAAATATCAGTGAAATTTACAAACGACAGAATTGCCATTGCCCATTTAGCTTCTGTTGCAGGTGGTGTTGCCGGAAGAGAAAAATTTCTGTACGCTCCTTCGTAACCATCATTGGCAACTTCTTTAATTACAAACTGATTGCTTGAAACCCAATTTAAAACAGGGGCCGTTTTGGTAAAATCAGGATTGTCAGAGTAAATTTTAAGTGCGTCAGCCAGAATGACAATTGGCGGAATTGCAGGAGCTTCGACCTCAACAGCAAATGTTTTCTTTTCGACTGTATTATCAACAAAAGTGATTTCGAGAGTCGTTGTAAAAGTTCCTCCTTTAGTATATTTTACCTCAACATTTCGCTCGATTGAGGCTCCCGGAGATCCGCCCTGAAAAGTCCATTTTACAGCACGAACTTTAGTTGATGAATCGGTATACGTTACCGTTTCTCCTGCTTTAACAGAGGTGTTGGTCGAAGTTGCTTCTAGCTTTCCTTTATTATAAAGATATACTTCGCGTACATCATCTTCACAGGAAAACAAACCTATGAAAAGCACTAAAAACAGGTATTTTAATTTAGATATATGATTTAGTTTTATGGTCATGATTTCTTTTTTTTGGTTATTTTTTTTAAAGAGAATAGAAGAAAGAGTAAAGAGAATAGGCTTCTCATTTTATTCTTTTTTTTGAGACAGAAGAAAGAACAAAGAATAAAGAGAATAAACTTCTCAGCAAATCTTGATTCTTGTTTTTTTTAGAAAATAGAATAAAGAATATAGAGAAAAGATTTCTCACCTAATCTTGCTTCTTCTCTCTTGTTTCTCTTCTTTTAGATCTATTTTCTATATTCTATTCTCTATATTCTAAAACTCTATTTTAATCCGTCCAAAAATCCCTGATAAGCCGGTTTCTTATTATAATCAGCGTCTAATAGCAACGGATATTCTTTTGAATGCCAGAAGCTTGTCAGCCACGTATATTTATCGGTTACACCCCAGGTTGAGATCGCAAATTTTTGATTTTGAGGCAGTTCTTCATACATAGTGGTAATGTATTTATAGGTTTCAGATTGTTTTTGCTGTTCGACATCATTAAACACATACGAATCTGATTTTGCAGTATTTACTTTAATGTCCAATTCTGAAATATGAATTAACAATCCTGTCGAAGCCAGATCTGTAAAACCCGTTTTCATGGTTTGTCGATTGGTATCGGTAGCGTAATGAAACTGATCTCCCACACCATCAATTGGTACTCCATTGGCTTTGAATCTTGTGACCATTTTTTTGATGGCAGCTCTTTTTCCTGCATCAAATACAACGCTGTAATCATTGTAGAATAATTTGGCATCAGGATCGGCTGCTTTTGCGTATTTAAAACACCTTCCGTAAAATCCAATCGGATCTTTAAAAAGCGGATTAATCACGGCTTCGTTTCTTAAAGCTCCGCCATCTGCAAAAACCTCGTTTACCACATCCCAGCTTTTAACTTTTCCTTTGTAATGTCCTACAACATCGGTAATATAAATTTTGACTTTGGTTTCGAATGCGATTGAATCGTATTTGGCATTTTTAAACCATTCCGGAAATGAATCGTACCAAACCAAAGTATGTCCGTGAATTTCCAGATTATTGTCTTTGGCAAAAGTGGTCAGATAATCGCCTGCGGTATAATTGTAAGCGGTGGCCGAAGTCCAGATGCTGGCCATTTTCATTTCGTATTCGGCCGTGATTTGACTGTAATGTTTTAAGACTGCATTTTTAAAATTGGTTTCGTTTTGTAGATCTTTCATTTTTACTGCAGCCCCAATTTTAAACTTTGCTTTTTCTTTTAAAGTCAATGTTGGAGTTGGATTCACCGGAGATCCATTATCATCAACATTAATAAAAACTGTTTTTTCGTCGTTGCTGCAAGAAGCAAATAACAAAGCGGTTAATAGACCTAAAATATATTGTTTCTTTATCATCGTGTTATTTTTTATTTGATCCGGAAATCAAAACCAAATTTGATTTCCAGCTCTATTGTTACTAACAAAAATTTGATTCTAATTAATTATACCCCACATTAAATCCTGCCGGTTTTCCCATTAAATCAATCTGAGTTTGTGGAATTGGCATATTGACCATTATTGGTGTCATTTTTAAAGGTACTTCTCCGGCGCTCGTTCCAGATGGACTTGAACGGAAATATAAATTTTGTCTTTCTACCAAAAGTCCTAATCGTTTTAGCAGAAACCATCTGTTGTTTTCAAAAGCCAATTCTCTTGCCGATTCGTCTAAATAATTATTTAATGTCCAGGTTGTTAAATCGAAAGTTGTTACAGTACTTTCCGGATTTCCGGTATATCCTCTTCTTCTCACTTTATTTAAATAGGCAAGCGCTTTTGTGTCGTTACCCAGATTATGATAGGCTTCTGATGCCAGTAAATAGGTTTCGGCTAATCTGTAATACATATAATCTTTATAACTGTTGGATGTCATTGGCAGTTTTTCTGTATCGTGGTATTTTTTTAAACTCCAATGCCAGGCTCTATAATTTCCGTTTGGCGCTGCAATTGCCGGATTGGTAATAGGCTGTCCGAATTTTGGGTTACCCACAACATTGATTTTATAATCCTGATAATTATCTGAATAGTAGTAGGTTTTAAATCTTAAATCGTTGGTTTGATCATAAAGAGATTTTAAATAATTGTTGGGATAAAACCATCCCAGAGACTGACCTCCGTAAGCCACATCCTGAATTAATTCGCTTGCATTTAACTCATACGTTCTTTGTGTAAAAACACTTCCGAGCCAAAAACCACCGCCGCCTGCCAGGTCATCACTTGGTCCTAATAGAAAATCTCTTTGATAGGTAAAAAGTGATTCTTTATGGTTGGCATTTTGTCCCCAAACCTCTGCCAATGTCACTAACCCGTGAGTTCCGTCATTGATAATGGCATCAAATTGCTTTGCTGCTTCTATCCAGTCTTGCTGCCATAAAGCGCTTTTACCACGAATATGTCTTGCAACACCTTGTCCGTAACGGCCCGCATCTACTTTAAAAGGAAGATTTGCAATAGCATAATCCAAATCGCCGTCGATTAATTTGTAAACATCTGCATCGCTGGCTACTTTGTATTCTACTACATCATTAATGTTTTCTGGTGTTGTTGGAATGGTGTCGATTAAAATCCCACCGTACATTTGTTTTAAATCTAAATACAATTCGCCTCGTATAACACGCGCCTGAGCCACTAATCTTTTTTTGGCATTTGCATCCATATTAATGCTTCTTGCCGAAGTGATAATGGCAGAACATCTGTCGATAATTTTATATCCCTGAATCCATTTTGATCCTGTAAAAGATTGCGGATTATGGCCTGTTCCGTAAGGTGTATTCCAGGTTCTGTGCAATCCTAAATCGGTGGCAACCATAAAAAATACATTGGCCCATAAATCGTTATTATCTCCGGATGGCGAATTATAATACCTCATTTGGTTGTACAGTGCATTTACTCCAACTTCTAATCCTGCCGGAGAAGTGTAGATATAATCTACAGAAATCTGATCTTTTACGTTTTCTTCCAGAAACTCCTCGCACGAAGTCAATCCTAAAGAAAGTCCGAATATCAAAACAAATAGAAAATTTATATTTTTCATGATCTTGTTATTTTTATTTTATTGATGTCTTAAATGTGCTGTTAGAAACCTACTTGTAAGCCTATAACACAAGTAACAGGTTCAGGATATTCGTTGATCTCTTTTTCAGGACTATACGACTGATAATCTGTAATGGTAATTAAATTACTTCCTGTTACATAAAGTCTCATATTGGTTAAGCCCAATGATTTAAGTGTGTTTTCAGGAAATTTAAACCCAAGTGATACGTTTTGTAAACGTATGTAAGAGGCATCCTGTAATCCTAAAGTATTGATGTACGGCGGATCGTTTCCGTCTCTTGGTCTCGGCCAGTTTCCTCCAGGGTTTTCCGGTGTCCAGTAATCTTGTTTGATACCGTTTTTAACTCCTCTTAAAGAACCACCTTTTACATAATCGTATAAAAATAAATTGTCTCTGGTAACGCCCTGAACAGTATAAATATCTGCCGAGAAATCGAAACGTTTGTATTCTAAACTCACTGAAAAAGTTCCGAACCAATCAGGCAGTTTTGAAGTAATCACTCTATCCTGATCCGGATTTGGATTTGCTCCGTTTGACGGATCTGCATCGTATAATTTTATATCTCCCGGATACAGAGTTGTTCCTGTAACAATTGGAATATTTTCGCCTTGCTGATAAATTCCAACAGCTTTATAGCGATAATACACATCGATTGGCTTCCCGATGAACCATAGATTTCCCACAGAATCGTCTTCTTTTCCATCTCCGTTGGCATCTTTACCATAAATACTTACGATGCTGTTTTTATTTTTGGTGAAAGTTGCGCCAACATTCAGTCTAAAATCTTGTTTTTTGATCAAATCTCCATTCAAAGTAATCTCTAAACCTTTGTTATTTACTTTTCCAAGATTAGACAGTTTGGTTGTATATCCCGTATTGGCATTTAAAGTTTCATAGATCAATAAGTCTGAAGTATCGGTGTTATAAACCTCAACCGTTCCCATTAATCTGTTTTTGAATAAACCAAAATCGGCGGCAAGATTTAACTGTGTTGAAGTTTCCCAGCGCAAATCCGGATTAGACAATTGCGAACCCGGAACGTAACCTGATACTTTTATTCCGTTTATAATATAATCTCTCTGGTCTGCCACTGCCATACTTTGGTACGGATCTTTGGGCTGATTCCCTACTTTACCATAACTGGCTCTTAATTTTAAATTGCTCAAAACAGGAATGTGTTCTTTCATGAAATTTTCATTTGAAACATTCCACGCCGCATTTACAGCGGGAAAAAATCCCCATTTATTATTTTTACCAAATACTGATGATCCATCGGCTCTGCCTGAAACTGTAAAATAATACCTATTGTCAAAATCATATTCCAGTTTTCCAGCAAATGAAATAAGAGAGCGTTCGTTACCGCCAATTTCCGGCGTGTTCAGGAAAGCACTTTCAATACCATAAATCCCTAAAATATCACTCGGAATTCTGTTGGATGAATTTTTAAACTCATTGTATTCTGATGATGTTATTTCGTAAACTCCTGTGGCACTAAAATGATTTTTTTCGGCCAGATTAAAGTTGTAATTCAAAATATTACTAAACTGATATTCTACATTATCCTTAAAAAGAATACTGCCGCTTCCTTGTCCTGAATTTGCAATTCCTGAAAGTGATCTCGAAGAATTAAAATTCATTGCTTTGTAATTCCAGGATCTTCTGCTGGCATTTAATTTATAGGTAAAACCTTTTAAAATGTTAATATCCAGAAACACATTCATAATATCGTTTCTGTTTAACTCATTTGTATTGGTTTCATAAATATCAATAAGCGGATTTGGTGTTTCCTGAATTCCACCCGGAAGATGACGGAACGAACCATCGTCATTGTAAATTTTACCCAGCGGTGAGGTATTAATGGCATTATTTAGAACATTCCCCACATTAGGGCTATTTGACTCAGAAAACTGAAGCGAAAGATTCATTCCCACTTTAAGCCAGTCTGTAATTCTTTGGTCAACATTAATTCTCATGGCCACTTTTTCGAAGTCGGTATTGGGTACAACACCGGAAGTATTAATGTAATTTAAACTCGTAAAAATGCTGGTTTTATCTGTTCCTGAAGAAACGCTCAAACTATGGTTATTGGTCACACCGGTTCTTAAGGCATATTTTTCCCAATCGATATATTTTCCGGATTGAACCGATTCTAATTCAAGCGGAGAAAAAACCTGATTGTCTGGTCTGTAAACGCCATTGTTACTTGTTCTATAGGCTTCTCTTTTTAGCTGGGCAAATTCTTCGCCGCTGTAGATATCGAAATTTCTATTAATTGTCTGTACTCCGGAGAATCCATTATAAGCAATTTTTGCTTTTCCTGTTTTTCCTCTTTTAGTCGTAATTAAAATAACCCCATTTGATGCTCTTGCCCCATAAATAGATTGCGCGGCGGCATCTTTTAAAATTTCTAAAGAAGCAATATCGTTAGCATTAATATCATTGATGTTTCCTATTACGATTCCATCAGCAATTACGATAGGTTCGTTGCTTCCGTTGATGGATTTTTTTCCTCTAATTTGTATTGTTGAAGAACTTCCTGGTCCGCCATCAGCTAATGATACCTGAACCCCTGCTGCTTTACCTCTTAACATTTCGGCCACATCAGAAGTAGCAACTTTAGTCATGTCACCCGGTTTAACAGATGCCACAGAGCTGATTACGTCGCTTTTCTTTTTTGTACCATATCCTACGACTATAATTTCGTCAAGTGCCTGAGAGCTTGCTTTCATCACTACTTTTAGATTCTTTTTATTTTCAGTTTCAACCGAAACCTCATCCATCCCAATAAAAGAGAACACTAATACACTTTTAGCAGCAACATTGATACTGAAATTTCCATCAAAATCTGTCTGGACTCCTTTTGATGTGCCTTTTGAAAGCACATTTACGCCTGGCAAGGGTAAGCCCTGACTATCGACTACTTTTCCTGTGATTGAGGTTTCCTGTGCATTCGTTGTGGTCGAAAGAATACACATAAACAGCAGTAAAATTAGTTTTAGATAATTTCCTCCAAGAAAAAACATCTTTTCATGTTTGTTTTTTTTCATAAGTTATTTTTTTGGTTAGTTAGTTTAAAAATCAGTCATGATTTCATTGCAAATGTGACCAATAAATGGCGTTTTTAGGGGAGGAAGACATTCGTTTTTGGGGGGAATAATGTGCTTCTTTGCAGTTTTAGGCTTTAAAAAAACGGTATTCGTAATAAAAAACTTAAATTTTTGAAATTCGATTAATTTTTAAGATTTAACCGAAAAGCACACAAAGAATAAAAACACAAAGTCCGCAAAGCTTAAATTAAACTTTGCGGACTTTATGTATAATTAGAGGCGAATTTTTACTGATTTGCTTTCGCAAAGACGCAGATTAAAACGGATCTTTAATGTTTTTAAAATATCTGCGTGAATCTGCATTTTCGCGATAGCGAATCTGTTTCATCAGCGTTCAATTAATAGCTATCGGGATTGCTGACTTTATGGCTAATTATTCAAATGAGAGTTTTTGTATTCAGTAGGCGATAAATTATAAAACCTTTTAAATTCTTTACTGAAATGTTTTCGATCGTTAAAACCTACCATATTGGTAACTTCTGATACTGAATAGCTGGTGTTCAGTAATAAACTGGTTGCTTTTTTTAATCGCATATTTTTAATAAAACCAGCTACGGATTGATTGGTAAGGGTTTGTACTTTTTTATAAAGCACGGTTCTGCTCATTCCTATTTCACGAACTAAATCATTGACATCAAAATCCGTATTATCGATGTTGGCTTCGATGATCTGGGTTAGTTTTTTTACGAATAAACCTTCGGGCGTATTTGCATTTTCGTCCTCAGTATCTGTAATAAATCCGTTTCTGTATTTCTGACGCATTATTTCTTTGGCCGATAATAAATTGGCTATTGTCAGTTTTAATTCTTCTATGCTGAAAGGTTTCGAAATATAGGCATCTGCCCCTGTCGAAAGTCCTTCAATTCTGTTTAAAGTAGATGATTTCGCCGTTAGCAGAATAACCGGAATGTGATTGGTATTGAGGTTTGTTTTTAGAATTTTACACAATTCAAAACCGTCCATTTCCGGCATCATGACATCGGTTACGATAAGGTCCGGAATTTCTTTTTCCATGTATTCGAGCGCCTTTATTCCGTCTGTAAATTTCAGGACTTTGTAATCGCTGTATAAAATATCATAGACAAAAGACAATACTTCATCGTTGTCTTCAATAACCAAAATGGTCTTTTTATTGCTGTTTTCCGGTTCTTCAATATATTGCGCCTCATACGTTTCAATTTCGGTTTTCACATCCGAGATTGGACTTGCATTTTCTTCTATTTTAATGGCATTTTCAACAATTTGCGACTTTTTAAAATGGTCTTTTCCTTTTTTTAAAGTAATAGTAAATATGGTGTTGAAATTGGCATCAGCTTCTGTTTGTACTTTAATTTCTCCGTGATGCAATTCGACAATACTTTTGCTTAAAGCAAGACCAATACCGCTTCCCAAATTGGCGCTTCCGCGATCGTCTAATTGGAAAAAGTTTTTGAAGATTTTCTTTTTTCTGTTTTCAGGAATTCCAATTCCGTTGTCTTTTACTTTTATTTCTATGGAATCTGAATCTTCTTTTTGTTCTACGGCCAAAGTGATTCGGCCGTTTTTACTGGTAAATTTAAAGGCATTCGAAAGCAGATTATAAATCACTTTCTCCATCTGATTTTTATCAAAATAAATCAAAGCGGTATTGATGTTGAGAACGAATTTGTAATCGATTTTTTTCTCGACAGCAAATCCGCGGAAGGATTCGTAAATATCAAAACAGAAAGAAACGATATCCTGCTGTTCGCAATAAATTTTCATGCTTCCTTTTTCGGCTTTTCTAAAATCCATTAATTCATTGACTAATTTTAATAATCGGTCAGAATTGTTTTTGATGACTTTGAGTTTGTGTTCGAGATTCGAATTCTTTTCGGCACTATTTAAAAGTTCCTCAACCGGACCGCTTATCAGTGTTAACGGCGTTCTGATTTCGTGCGAAACATTGGTAAAAAAATCCAGTTTCATTTTGTACAATTCCTCTTGTCTTTCTTTCTCGACTTGTTCCAGATAAAAAGCTTGTTTTAATAATTCACGATTTCTTAAAAATCTAAATAATAAAACGGATCCGGCTAGTAATAATCCGAAATAGAAAATATAAGCCCACCATGTTTTCCACCAGGGCGGTAACATGATTATTTTTAAGGTTTTAATGGCTGGATTCCATTTTCCACCGCCATCTGCCGTTTTAATTTTCAAGAGATAAGTTCCCGAATTTAAATTGGTAAGATTGATATAATGCTGTGAACCAATGGTATGCCAATCGTCTTTATTAAAGGAACTTTCGAGTTTATAGGCATATTCGTTTTTTTCGGGAGAAACAAAATTCATTGCACTGAATTCCAATCCAATATATCCCTGATCATGATGCAGGGTAATTTCCTGAGTTTCACTTATATCTTCTTTTAGTTCCACTTCTTTACTTCCGGGTCTGATTTCTTCATTGTTCACGATAAGCTTCGTTAAAACAATCTCTGCATTATCCGGAGATTTTATGAGTTTGGATGGATTAAAAACAATCAATCCGTTTGAAGATCCGAAAATTAGCTCGTTATCATTTAATTTTAAACTGCTGTTGTTCGAGAACTGCTTTACTTTTAAACCGTCTTTTGCGGAATAAGAAGTAATTTCAAAATCAGAAATAGCGGGAGCTGTTCTCAATTTCCTGGTTCTGATTTTATACAGCAAATTATTGTCGCTGATCCAGATATTTCCCTTTGCATCTTCTGAAATGCTCTTTATGGTTTCATCTGTAAAACCCAGCGCGCGGTTGATTTCGAAAAAGTGTCCGGCTTTTTCATTCAACAAATTGATGCCGCCACTTTCAGAACCTACCCAAAATCTTTTCTTAGAATCGGTAAACATAACCGTAAGGCTGTTATTAGGCAATCCGCTGACTTTTCCTGATTTATAGATTTTGGTAACTCTTTTAAGTTTTTTATCAAAAAAGTTCAAACCGTATTGTGTAGCAATCCACAAGCCGTTTTCGCGGTTTGCGATATCTGTAATGAAATTATCGCTGAGCGCGTTTGAAGTTCCATCGGCCATATAACTTTCTATGGTTCCGTCCGGCAGTATTTTTTTTAATCCATTTCCGTTTGTTCCTACCCATAAATCATTATTATCAAGTAACAAAGAAGTTATCGGTCGGCTGCGTTCTTTGGGGTTTGGAGAAAGCGGAATTTTGCTGAATGTTTTGCTGTTTTTATTAAACTTAAATAATCCGTTGAAAGTTCCGCAAAACAAACTTTCCTGATTCTGATTTACTAAAGCCGTAATCATATTGACGCTTTTATCAAAATCATTGGTATCGATTAAATACGAAGAATTTTTGTTGTTTCTAAAATCCAGAAAATTCAAACCGCCTCCGTTTGTTCCTACCCAGACAGCATTGTTATTTTCTTTAGAAACGGCATTTACCAAGGCGCTGTTTAATCCGAAATTGGGTTTTATAACCTCTCTTACGTTGGTAAAATTAGTATTGGTTTTCTGGAAAAAGTTCACACCTCCGCCATTGGTTCCTATCCAGATATCATCGTGACGGTCTTTTAGGAAACATTTTACATCATCGTCAGACAAGCTGTAACTTGTAAGGGGATTATGCTGATATTTTGTAAACTCATTTTTGTCTTTTTTATAAATGCACAATCCGTTTTTTGTGGCAAACCAAATCGTATTGGCATCTACCGCCACAATATCATTGACCCAATTTGATGATAAACTTTTCTTATTGCCGGAATTCTGAAGATAATTTTTTACGGAATTTGCGGCTGCATTATAATGAAAAACTCCGTTTGCTTCGGTCGCAAACCATAAATCGCCATTTTTTTCTTTAATTATTTTCCAAATCTTAGAATGGATTAAAGCTTCATTTTCTTTTAAAGTTTTCGGAAGTTCTTTTCGCGATCCGTTTTTAGGGTCAAAACAATCCAGTCCTTTTGCTGTGCCTACTAAAACACCATAATTACGATCATAAAACAGTGATAAAACCCTGCTTTTTCTAAAAGGGGAATTATGATCGTTTGAAATTTCTTCTAATAAATACTGCTTTTTATTTAAGCGTTTGACGCCTCCAAAAGTTCCAATCCAGATTCGGTTTTGATCGTCCTGAATGATAGATGAAATGTAGTTTCTACCCCCTTTTACTTTTTGGACGTCGACTCTTAAAAAATCACGTTCTCTTTTATTAAAAAGGTTCAGACCGTTATTGGTTCCTACCCAAAGCTGTTTTTCGTTATCTTCTAAAACAACATTAATATGGTTGTTGCTTATGGTATTTAAAATGTCTTTATTGTAAGCATATCTTAAAAAACTGTAGCCGTCGTAACTAATTAATCCGTTTGCGGTTCCGATCCAAATAAACCCTTTTTTGGTTTGATGAATACTCGAAATCATGCTCTGCGAAAAACTCACATCGTAATCGATATGATCAAAATACAAATCTGATCCCTGAGCGATCGCACTAAAGGAAATGGAAAGAAATAATACAAGACTTAAAATGCAGCTTTTAATGTTCTTCATAAACTGATTTACTTACAGATCAATGATTAATTAATGCGATTGGTTTATTTGCTCTAAACTTAGAAAAAAAATAAACCAAACGCACTGCAAGATAAATCTAAAACAAAAAAAGAGATGTCGCTATTTTTTCTTTTTAAGGAGTGTATTTGTACTTATTAATAGAATGAAGTACTCCTGAAGACTTAATTTAACTACTTCTGAAAGATTCTTATTATACTTTTTAATTCATTTCATCATTTAAAAAACCATATTTTGAAGGTTTAGTAGAAATACTGTTTTTTTAAATCAAAGACTTCACTACTGATATAATATTTGTCTTTTACTTTTATAATTTTTACTTCAGGAATCTGCTTATTTTCCATGTATTCTGAACCTGAAAGAAGATTCTTTTTATGATATAAAAACAAAGTATCTGCATTTTGAAAAGGTACAAGCAAATCTTTTAACGTTCTTTCTGCTACATAAACAGAATCTTTAGAAATTTTTATATAATAGGTATAGTTGTAATTTGGTTCATAAGAATCTAAAGGAAGAATATAATCTCTGTACCACGAATTGTCAATCTTTACTTTGTTAATATGATTAAAAAAAGCAGTTTGTAAATCATTGGATTTTTTTTCAATAAAATTAATTCTCCAATTCATTTCTTTCTTCTTTTTTTCATCAGAATTTATAGAAAAGGAGTCTATTTTTTCCCATGAATTATTTTTATACTGATACAAATCCGTTTGATACTTTTCTTTAAGATTGTAGGGACTATCATTTCCCGGAGTTGGAACTAAATATTTTTTGTCAATAAAAAAAACATATATATCAAATACTTTTTTATATTCTTCAATGCTTAATTTATCTACGTTTTTTTTGTAAATTCTCATAGTTATCTTTATCTATATATTTTGAATGTTTTTCAAAAAAGTGAAAATCTTTAGGAATTAAAAAAGTTACTAAATTTCCCAGGTCATTTAGACTTTGGGGATTGTATGTAATTCCATTGTCATATGATGTGGAAAAATAACTGCCATATTTAGTACTAGCATACTCATATTCGTTAATTTTTAATACTTTATCAAATTGAGTTGGCTGACTTCATTTTGATAATAAATATTTTCCTTTTTTTCTGAGCTTTTATCTTTGCATCCAATGATTGAAATTATAATAAATAAAATTAAACCATATTGTTTTAATGGATTCATATTTTATAGTTTTTGTCTCCCAAAATAACCAATAAATCCTGTATGAGCAAACAAAGCTTTGTCTTTAGTTTTATAAATAGAAGTTCTTGTACAATAAGGTATGGTATAGCCTCCTTTTTCTTTATTTGTAATTTCATCGGCACTTCCAGTTTTTCCTATTGCTTCAAGTATAGTAACTAGATCATTTGCACTATCATATTTATATACAATCCCTGTATGCCCGTCATTCTATTTCCTACTACAAACAAATATATCACCTACTTGAAGTTTAAAATGCTTAGAATTGATGTATCTTATTAAATTAGGAGCTTAAATGCCGAACCAATATTATAAATATAACTCACCAAAGCATCGAATTCATACTGATAAAGAGGCATTATTATTTTACTTCTAATCTCATTTTAGCAAACACTGATAATAAATTAATCTGCTGACACAACATCTGATTCAATGTCTTTTAAGTTTATATAATATTCAACATCATTTTCAATTTCTATAATTTTTGCAAGAACTAATTTTTGATTTTCTCTTTTGATTACTTTAATATCTCTTAAATACTTAAATGGATTTTTTTTATAAAACTTATTTTTAATTCTCTTCAAACCTTTGACATCATATAAAGCAATCTCTTTATCTTGATCAATGACTAAATCTAACAAATTTTCCTTAGGGATTTTAATTACTGATTTTGGATAATTATAATCGTTAATTTTTGTTAAGGCTATATCTAAGTTTAGGAGTTCACTATCATAAAAATAATTTTCGATACTTCCTCTTTTTACCCAAACATTATTAATTAACTCATATTCATTTTTTTGTTTAAAATCACCTATTATTTTAATATTGTTCAATTCTGTAATCACAGCATTAAATTCATAGTTTTCATCAATACAATAAATTGTTTTAAAATAAAACGGATCATCTTCAACTGTATCATATTTTGGTGTTATAAAATCATTAATAGTAATTGATCTTAATTTATCTTTTAAGTAATAAAACTTTAAAGTATCTCTATTAATCACCTGTACGTTAACACTATCTGTTTTAACTATATATTCATAATTATTTATTCTCCAGCTTTCCGTTTTTTCTTTGGTACAAGAAAATAAAGTCAATATGACAATAGGCAAAAGTATT
Source organism: Flavobacterium sp. SLB02 (assembly GCF_009664855.1). Lineage (GTDB taxonomy): Bacteria > Bacteroidota > Bacteroidia > Flavobacteriales > Flavobacteriaceae > Flavobacterium. The sequence continues at coordinate 369,131 of NZ_CP045928.1, read as the reverse complement.
TTCTTCATAATATTTTTTTCCAAATATATCGTATTTAGTTAGTTATTTCAATATGAATATGATTATAATGATCTGTTGGCCTATTATAAGGATCTAAGACTTTTGTAGCCCCATTCTTTTTAGCTATGTTACGTATTTTTTCGTGAAATTCAAGCGTAAATGCCGGCTTACCTCTTGTACCCATATGAACTCCATCTATCTCATTAATATCAAATGCTACTCCTTTATAATGATAACTATTAATACTGTGTGAAGCTCCAGCAATTTCTGAAATATTTAATTTATAATCTTTGCTTAATTCATATAATACATACAACATTTCAGATAAAATCGCAACTTCACCACCTCTTGCATTTTCATAATTACTTTTTTTCGCATTTTTACCGACACTAGTATCAGTTATGTTATCAATTGCCATGGCATTATCCTTTATACCTGATTGGTGCGAATTTGCAAAAGTTACTTTTCCACTCTTTAATATTTTTTCGGCTAGAACCTGATTAAGTTTTCTGGCTTCATTAATATCAATCGCATATCTTAGTCCTTTTGCCTTCATTTCACGATATCTGGCTAATAACTCTCCCGATTGAATTATTTCATCATTATTACCTTTATTAAATCCGTCATTTTTAGTATCCATTGTAGCATTCTTTTTGTATTTTAAATTTACTTTTTCATTATCCCTATCTTCTTGTGTCAAATACTTTTTATAGATATCTACATTATCCCCTTTACCAGTAGCGCTTGGCGCAAAAATTATCATATAAACATCTTCTGGCCTTTGAACCTTTTTATGATTATTAAATAGCATAAAGTAGTTTTTAACGTAATCTAATTGATCTTCTGGCGATAATAAAGCTAACTTTTGCTTGTAATCATTAATCTCTTTTTGAGTTATAGCCCCGGCAGTTTTAGCATTTTCTGAAATTCCTTTTTCTTTTAAAATAAGAGATACGACGGCATCTTGTGTAAATTGAGCTAAACCAATAGGCTGCCCTTTTACTAAATCCGGATTATTTTTATGCTCTTCTTTCGAAACTCCAATATATCCTTGTTTTGTTAATCGTATTAGAGAACTGCTAAATGTTTCAGCAGTTTCTACAGACATAGCAATCATTAAGGCATTTGCCATTTCATACTTTCGTTCCTTTCCCCAAAGATCTTCACAAATAGCAACAACTTTTTGTCTAAATAAAACACTTACTTTTCCTCCCCAAATTATTTGTAGATCATTTTCATCTATTTTGTTATTTACATTCCCTTCACCAACAATCATAACTAATACTTTATTAGTCAACTGTTTTGTAGAAAATCCTTCAACACCTGCGTAATACTTTATTTGTGATCCCTTTTTGAGTTTCTTATTAAGATTCTTTAAAAGAAAACTAATTGTTGCAACCCCTTCTGAACTTACTTTTGCTTTGTTACTAAAAGATGGTTTTTCTCCCACTTTATGAGCAGTTAATATAATTTCTTGTTCAACCAAATTTTGAGTTTTAGCCACTATAGTTACAATGGCTCCGTTTTTACCATATGGCACCTCATCCTCTGGTCTTACGCGAATTCCATCATAAGTAAAATAAACATCAAGAATTTTTGCATCTGTTGTAACAGATAAAACAGTATCAGAATCGTAATTCGCCGGTGTCTTAAAAGGATATGGTTTACTATTCTGTATTCCTAATAGTTTAAATCCAATTTTGGCATTTTTTCCATTCGTAAATCCAATTGCTTTTTGAAAACCAGCATCAAATTTTACTTCTTCAAAAATTTCACCTTTTGAATTAGTTTTTACATCAATGTAATGGTTCGTTTTTGCCTTATTTAAATAAAAATAAACTCTAACTTTTTGATTTTCGTAGTGAGGAATTTGAGCTTTTATATAATTGCTTTCTCCTGAAAAACCAGATATTTCCTTTTTACTTCCACCGCTCCATGACCAATAAGCTTCAGTAACTTCCGGGTGTTTTACTTCCATTTTATAAACACATTCTGATTTGGCTCCTTTTTGACGATCACTAAAAGCTTCTACTGTATAATGTCCTATTTTTTGAGGAATAGGCATAATAAAAGAATTCCATTTATGAATGTACGCCGTTTGAGGATCTTTTTCATTTGTGAATAATTCGGTTCCAGGTGCCAGATATGGTTTATTAGTAGAATCATAAATCATCCAACTTACATCTTCTTTTTCTGCATCTGTAGGAGGATTTATCTTGAATTTTTTCGCTTCTAAAGTTACCGTGCTGTCAGGAATACCCAATAAGAACACATTATTGTCTGATGTTTTTTCGGCGAGACCAATTCTGGTAACTTCATTTTTAATTACCGAAGTTTTAAACTCCTTAACTAATGTATATTGATCTTTACTGAAAACTTTAATTTTATAAGTTCCTAAATCTGGCATCGATAATTTAATACTACCTGCTGAGTCTAGCTCTCGTTCTTCTGAAATTATAGTTGTTTTACCAGTAGTCGTAGTTTCGATTTGATAATACAGTTTTAATGGATTTAGTGTTTTTACTGCAGTATGTTTTAGCGATACTTTAAAATTTTTCTCTTCGGAGAAAGGTCTTACAAAGCCACCAGCAACATTTGCCGGAGGCGCAATTATAATTTCCTGAGTTATTATTTTTAGTTCTATGAAAGTAGCCGTTTTTGCACTTTTCTTCTGTTTTACTGTGTAATTTTCTCCATAAGCATCGATTCTGTATGTTCCAGGCATATCGAAATTATAGCTAAAAGAAGTGCCTTCATTTTTAAAAATATTTTCCTTTTTTGTGTCGCTATTATACACTATCCAGTTAATATTTTCTTTTTGATTGTGCATCTGATTTATAAAGGCTTCATCAACGAAAAATTCGAGGCTTTCTCCTATTATAAATGAAGTTTGTTTTGTATTTCTAATTTTTACCGCACCTTTGTTTACTCCACTTCCTTTAAAATTAGTTTCAATAATCTGCTTAAGGCGTCCATAAATAGCTTCTTTTCCTATTTCTGGATATAATTTGTCTGCACTTAAATTAGGATATATCTTCGTTTTAGTAATTATGGTAATAGTCGTAGGCAAATTATCAAGTCCTTGCACTTCTTTTAATAATAAAAATAGTTCGTCGTATCGCTCAAAAAGATTGGCAATATTTGTCTTATCATTGGCCAGTTGATCTTTTATTATTTCCCAGCGTTTTTTACTATCATTAGAAATAGATCCTTTAAGTATATTAGCATCAATTGCTTTAATCATTTTTTCACGAACGATCTCCCAGTTAAAGCTTTGAGCCACTACGGCAGAGAAATTTAACTGCTTTAATTCCACATACATTTGAGTAAACAATTCATTACCTGGTTTTCCATCAAAATCCAAAACCGTCGCACCTTGATCAAAAGCCTTAGAAATACTTGTCCAATATTTTATAGATTCAGTATCATTTTCAATAACTGCAGCATCTAATTTCTTTTTAACCTCAGCTTTAATTACTTCTACAGACGGCTCATTATCATTTATTTGAAAGCTTTCCGGCACCATCAGACTTTGTTGTACTGAAATACCTGAATATGCCTGATTAGTCAAATTCTGATCTCCCATTACCGAAGGAGTAATGCCGGTTGATGCAGAAGAACTCATTTCTGTTCTTAGAGTGTTATCAGCGACGCCTCCTTCGATTGGAGTGGTTGTTAAAGTAGTAAATAATCCAGATTCTAAAGTTCCTGTTGAAACCATCGAATCCTGCATTCCCTCTAAAACCGACGGAGTATTGCTAATTAATTGCATCGGATTTTGCATTGTTCCGGCACTAGTATCGATCGCGTCTCCTTCGATTGAGGCAGTAGAATTGTTTAAAATAGCAGTTGCAGTTTGATTGTTTTGCTCCTGCCATAGTTGTACGATATCTTTTTGCTGACTCATTTCTTTTGAAACTTTAGCCAACTCTTTTATTATGGTTTCGGTTAAATGTTCTGAACTTTTTATATCAGCACTATTTTTTATGGAAAGATTGAAATTATGAATTACATTTTTACTCATCGCTTGGTGTTTTTCTGGGTGTAAAAGTAGTATCAAAGTTTGCGATTTCTAAATTCCAAACTACTTGTATTCAGTAGTTTCAGCAAGTTTCCTTTCTACTGAAACTACTGAATTCATCAGGCTTTTTTTGGTTCTTTTTCTATTCTTCTGTTCTACTTTTACACTCTCAAAAATTAAATACTGATGTTGGTTTTCTACAACATTTATTAAAAAAGGACTCTCCTATTTTTCAATAAAAAGAATTACAAGTCTATATATTAATCAAACTAAAACAGCAGCCATTATGGATTATTTATTATTAATGGGCATCAGCAAAATGCCTAAAATACCCGACAAGAATAATTCTCAATTTTTCCTAATCAAACATTTAGAAAAAAGATTACTAATAAGCAATTCAATCCTAATCTAAATTGACAATTATGAAAAATCAAAAGAACATTACTATTTGTCTTATTACATAAAAAGATTCAATTTATAAAAATCAATAACTACATAATTAAAAGAAAAAAATATGGCCTTACAAACGTTAAACACCATAAAACAATGGTTTAAAACTGGTCTTAAACCATCACAACAACAATTTTGGGATACCTGGGATTCTTTCCGTCACAAATTTGAAAAAGTTCCCGTAAAAGATATTGAAGGAATTGACGAATTGCTTTTATCTAAGGCTGACAAAGTCGTTTTAGATAATCACCTCGCCGATAAAATTGCACATGCACCACAAGTAAATACGGATTGGAATAGTGAATCTGGTTTTAGTCAATTGTTTAATAAACCCGAATTTAAAACTATTAATGGGGAGCCATTGACAGGCGGTGGAGATATAGTTATTGAAGCAGGCGGAGCTCAGAATTTACAAACAACGTTAGGTAATGGTAATGAGACCACAAACAGTATAATCTTTAACGATGACTACTATAATTGGTTAAAAACAAGCATAGATTCCAGATCTATACGTTTAACCGATAGTAACTCAAATCTGTTAGCAGGTATTGATTCTGCTGGTGTTTTTACACATGATGATAGTCAACATGTTTCGATAAACCCTCAAGGTATATTTTTTAATCGGGATACTGCTGAATCATATTTACGAATTAATACATCTTCGACAGGCGTTAGCACGATAAATTTACCTGTAACTGAAGGTACAGAAATTACATTAGCTGCTAAAGAAGATTTTAAAACAATTAATGGAGAAGAGATAGTTGGAGAAGGAGATATTACTATTAGTTCAGCGATTCCAACATTAGATCAGGTCTTAAATTCAGACAATAAATCCCTTACTCAGCCAATTGTATTTTTAGACGAAGAATATAGTGCTACAATAGATTCTAAAAACTTATCAATTGATGGTCCACTCGGAGAAGGTATCCAATACAATGGAGATAACATAAACTGGAGTAAAGGAGAGAAAAATTTAAAATTACTTTTTGATGGAAAATCAGCAGGACAAAATACTTTTACTTTCCCTGAGATGCCAGATAGTAGTGCTCCTTATAAATTAGCTACAGATCAGGTAGTTTCAGCAACTCAATCAGGTATCGTTAATAATACGCCTTTACAAGAACTTGGAGGAGTTGATAAAATCATAAATCTTGTTAGAATAGGTAGAGGAGCAGGCGCAGTTAATAATAGCACAGCTTTAGGCTATACTGCATTATCTCTTAATTCTACTGGCACAAATAATACAGCCATTGGAGCTTCAGTGTTAAGTAAAAATACTACAGGAATTGGTAATACAGGAGTTGGAGCACTCTCATTAAGAGAGAATGCAATAGGAACTTATAATACGGGATTGGGATATGGTGCATTAAGAACAAACATTGTCGGTTTTAATACAGCAGTAGGAGCATTTTCTCTATATAATTTTACAACAGGTTTAGGTTACAATACAGCTTTAGGTGTTCAAGCATTAGCAAAATTAACTACAGGAAATTCTAATACTGCAATAGGCTCAAATAGTTTAAATCTTGCAACTAATACAACATTTAATACAGCAGTCGGGTCAAACTCTCTTTATAATTTAACTACAGGAGGGAAAAATGTAGGAATAGGTAATGACGCTGGGTCAGCAATTACTACAGGAGAAAAAAACACAGCTCTTGGATATTTAGCTCTTGGAGGTGCAACAGTAACAAATACAGGAAGTAGTAATATAGCTATTGGGTACCAAGCGGGTAGAGATCTTACATCAGGATCAGCTAATATATTATTAGAAACTCAGGAAGGTGGAACTGTAAGCTCAGGAAGCAATAACATCGTAATAAATTCAGGAAAAAATAATGCAGGAATAAAGACAGGTAACTGTAATACAATCGTTGGAGGTATTACAGGATTACCTACAGATGCTTCAAACTTAGTTATATTGTCAGATGGTAGTGGAAATATCGCAATCAGAAAAGAAACTGATGGCAGATTATTAGCTCCGACATTAACAAATACTCTAATTGATTCAGGCGGTAATAAATCCTTAGTGACTAAAGAGTATTTAGACGCTCATTCAGGTGGAACAACTCCAACTTTAGATCAAGTGTTAGGTTCGGGAAATGAATCAACTGATAAATCTATAATGCTTACAGGGAGTGGTGGTAGATCTATGCAGTTAGACGTGTCTAATGCACTCGTAAATATGGAGGATTCGGAGGGTAAAATAGAATTGCAAGCCTCAAATACTTTTCCTTTAATTATGACAAATAAAACCACTGATAACGAAGTTAAAATAGGTTCAGATGTTATAATTAGCACAAGTACAGTAGATGGAGTTCCATACTCAAAACAACTAACTTTTAGTACAAACCCACTAGGTAATTACGAGGTAGTTTTACCTGCAAAAACTGGAACGGTAGCCTTAAGAAGCGATTTTAAAACAGTAAACGGAGAGTCTATTCTAGGAACTGGGAATGTTGAAATCGGTGGAGGCTCGCAAGATTTGCAACAAACCTTAGATAATGGTGCATCTTATACTTCTCTTGATACTTCATTAAATATAGACTTTAGATCAGAACCTTGGATTGAGAAAAAATCTACAACATTAGCTCCATATTTAGGATATCCTGTACAAACAGGACTTTTTAGTATGTCAGAAAATGGAGTTACTATGCAGTCAGAAGATGTTGGAATAACACAACCTGATGTTTATAAAAATGGAGCAATTGGAAGTACTAATGGAAACCCAACTATGTCAGTACAATTAAATAGATTAAATGAAGACGGGTCGATACTAGGTAGTAGTATGTCTATTTTAAGGTTTGAGGATAATACTAATTTATCGGGTACTGTTGCTTATGAAATACCAGCTAAAGTTAACGGGGATAATTTAACTTACAAATTAGCAACGACAGATGATATTACTTTGCAAAAACTAATAGATACAAATAAAAATACAGCCACTAAAGCAAGCAGTACAATATCTCTATTAGAAGGCGGAGAGAGTTTTGTAAGTAACCAATTTTTATTAGATAATGGAGTTTCAGGATCTGGACATAGATTTACCAGTATGCAACAATATCCAGATGTATTTACTGTAACTAATTCATATAATGATGGAGATAAACAAAGTACCTTAGAAATGAACTTATCTAATATCTCTTTGATGGTTAAAAGGGATATGTTATCAGGAACTCCCAAATCTACCAACCTTTCCTTTGCAGAACCTACAAGTCCTGGAGTTGAGATATTGATACCTGCTAAACCTTTAAGAGCCGAAGCTTACACTATAGCGACCTTAGATGATATATTACCTAAGATAAGCCGTATATCTGATGATTTTACTATACCTGATGGTTATGCTACTAGATTTATAACAGTTTTAGCAATAAATAAAACCATAACTCTACCAAATGTAACTGATTCGGTTGGGGCTATCTTTTATATAACAGGAAATCCGTTAGGAAATACTATCATAAATTGTAAAAACAGAAATTTGCAAATACTATATCAAGGTAATTTAGAAAGCGATTACGAAATACAAGCTAATGATGGGGTTACATTAATAAATGACGGAACTAACTATATAGTTACAAGTAAATATCCATGATAATCATAATTTAACTAAAAACTAATTAGTACTGAATTTAGCAAAATCTAAAACTACATAATAAAAAAATATGGCTTTACAAACATTAAATACCATAAAACAATGGTTTAAAACTGGTCTTAAACCATCACAACAACAATTTTGGGATACCTGGGATTCTTTCCGTCACAAATTTGAAAAAGTTCCCGTAAAAGATATTGAAGGAATTGACGAATTGCTTTTATCTAAGGCTGACAAAGTCGTTTTAGATAATCACCTCGCCGATAAAATTGCACATGCACCACAAGTAAATACGGATTGGAATAGTGAATCTGGTTTTAGTCAATTGTTTAATAAACCCGAATTTAAAACTATTAATGGGGAGCCATTGACAGGCGGTGGAGATATAGTTATTGAAGCAGGCGGAGCTCAGAATTTACAAACAACGTTAGGTAATGGTAATGAGACCACAAACAGTATAATCTTTAACGATGACTACTATAATTGGTTAAAAACAAGCATAGATTCCAGATCTATACGTTTAACCGATAGTAACTCAAATCTGTTAGCAGGTATTGATTCTGCTGGTGTTTTTACACATGATGATAGTCAACATGTTTCGATAAACCCTCAAGGTATATTTTTTAATCGGGATACTGCTGAATCATATTTACGAATTAATACATCTTCGACAGGCGTTAGCACGATAAATTTACCTGTAACTGAAGGTACAGAAATTACATTAGCTGCTAAAGAAGATTTTAAAACAATTAATGGAGAAGAGATAGTTGGAGAAGGAGATATTACTATTAGTTCAGCAATTCCTACATTAGATCAGGTATTAAATTCAGACAATAAATCCCTTACTCAGCCAATTGTATTTTTAAATGAAGAATATAGTGCTACAATAGATTCTAAAAACTTATCCATTGATGGTCCGCTCGAAGAAGTTATTCAGTACAATGGTGATAACATCAACTGGAGTAAAGCAGATAAAAATTTAAAATTAATTTTTGATAGAGAATCTACAGGACAAAATGTTTTTAGTTTTCCAGAAATGCCAGATAGCAGTACTCCATATAAATTAGCTACAGATCAGGTAGTTTCAGCAACTCAATCAGGCATAGTTGATAATACACCTTTACAAGAGTTAGGAGGAGAAGATAAACTAATTAATGGTATAAGAGTTGGAGCAGGTAATTTACAAGTTGTTACTAATACAGTTTTTGGAAATAATTCTTTAGGAAGCACGATAACCGGAGGAACTAACAATACAGCTATTGGCAGAAGTGTTATGCCTTTAGCCACATCTGCACCTGCTAATACAGGAATTGGGTCATTCGCTCTAAATGCATTAACAACAGGATCTTCAAATGTTGGAATTGGTGCATCATCACTAAGAACAATTACTACTGGATCATTCAATATGGGTGTTGGTAATTCAGCGTTAGGAAAATTAACAACTCAATCATTCAATACAGCAGTAGGAGCAAATGCAGGTGGAAGTGTTACAGGTGGTAAAAATACATCAATTGGATATTTAGCTAATGGTTCTACAAGCGAAACTGCTACAGGAGAATTTAATATTTCATTAGGCTATCAATCAAATAAAGATCTTACTTCAGGTTCTAATAATGTAACAATTCAAAGCGTAAATAGTGGTTCAGAGTTAACTAGTGGTAATTATAATCTTATAGTTAAGCAAGGGAATGTTAGGCCAGGTATTGTTACTGGAAATAATAATACTATAATAGGTAATGTTACAGGACTTAATTCTGATGATTCTAACTTAGCCATCATATCTGATGGTAATGGAAATATTGCAATTAGAAAAGAAGCTGATAACAGATTGCTTGCTCCTACATTAACGAATGCTTTAATTGATTCAGGAGGAGCTAAATCTTTAGTAACTAAAGAGTATTTAGATGCTCATTCAGAAGGTAGTTCTCAAAACTTAGATGAAATATTAGATAATGGGAATATTGCTATTGGTAAGTTCATTAGATTGAATGAAGATCCTAATTTACAAACAAATTCTGTAGATATAAAATTCGACAAAACAGTATATAGAGACAAGCAACAAGGAACTCCATCTACCGAATATGATAAAAACTCTATAACTAAATTTGATGTTGTATTACAGGATGTTATAAGTGACTTTGATTTTAGCGTAGGAGTTGGTAATTTCAAATTGCCTGTAAAAACAAAAGGATCAGATTATACTTTAGCTACTACAGACGATATTACAGGAGGGTCTCAAAATTTACAACAAACTATTGACAACGGAGGTATTGCGATAGTAGGTAACCAATTGGAAGGTAACAAAATTTCTTATGTAGCTATAACGGATGAAAATATAATATTAAATAATAACATAGTCGATTTAGATATTTCTTCTGGGATAACAATGGGTAATGGGACTGGTTTAAAACTTGGGTATTCTAAACCTTCATTAGGTTTTACTACTATAGTAGAATTTGAAGAACCCACAAAAGGTAACAGTCTGTTATTTCCTGATAAGTCTGGAACATTAGCAACTACATCAGATTTCAAAACTATCAACGGACAATCAATAGTAGGTACTGGAGACATATCCGTATATGACGACAATGTATTACATAAAACCGGTAACGAGTTTAAAGAGGGCGACCTTAATATAACTGGTAATCTGGGTATAACTGGTAATATAGAAATAACTGATATGGATACCTTTCCTCGTCCGCCAGAGACCAATATAATTCTTAATAAAAATGGAGATCTTAAAGCTACAAATTTTATAGGAAGGTCAATAACTTCGTTCACAGGGCAATTTCATAGTAATGTTACTATAGGAACAGCAGGATATAACGGAAGTAAACTAGAGGTAAATGGAACTATCTCAACTAACGGAATCAACGTAGCCGCAGCATTGACAGAATCATCAGATGCCATATTCAACAACACGCCTGTTGGCTCGCAGAGGACAATAGCAGGTAATACCATCCAAATAGCAGGAGCTACCGGTGATTACTTTTTAGAAACATTCAGATATAATATTTCTGATTACGGAATGCAGAGAATTACATTCACATCTACTGCTTCAGCTGGCAGATTTTTTATACGAACAGTAACAGCCGGAGTTTGGTCTGCATGGATTGAAAAACAATAATGAACATGTTAGATTAAATAACCCTATAAGTGTTATGACACTACAATTTAGCTTCTACTTCAGTCATTATATTATGATTGAGGTAGAAAGCATTAACTAGTTGGGTCACTTTACACAATATTTAATAACAAAAGAAACAACCCAAAATCAAAAATTATGAATAAATCAAAAATTACAGTAATCTTAAGTCTTTTAATTGTTTTAACGGGCTTAGTTGACACAAAATTCGATCTTTTACAAGATGCAGGATTATCATTGGTAACCATCAACAGAATCAAATTAATTGGTTTGGTTTTGTCAGCAGTATTGTCAAGCATTACTTCGTTATTTTCAACAGAAGAAAGATAAAAAAATCCAAAAAGCAGGAATAAAAAAGATCTCAAAATCAGAGAAAATCTTTACCAACATTTAAAAAAGTTGATTTTTTAAAATCTATAACTAAATAAAAAACATGGCTTTACAAACATTAAATACCATAAAACAATGGTTTAAAACCGGTCTTAAACCAACACAAACTCAATTTTGGGACACTTGGGATTCCTTCCGACACAAATTTGAAAAAGTTCCAGTAAAAGATGTCGAGGGAATCGACGAATTACTTTTATCTAAGGCAGACAAAACAATTTTAGATAATCACTTAGCTGATAAAAATGCTCATGCACCGCAAATAAATACTGACTGGAATAGCGAATCTGGTTTTAGTCAATTACTTAATAAACCCGAATTTAAAACTATTAATGGGGAACCAATAGTAGGAACTGGCGATATAACATTAGACGTTGAGGGTTTAACTTTTGAACAAGTTTTGTCAAATGGGAATGAAACAACTCAAACTGCTTTATTTAAAAGTTATGCTGATAATGATGTTTACACAAACACTATTAATGGACGGAATATTGAAATGACGCAATCAAGCACCGTCACTAGAGGTGAAAATAAAACAGCATCTTTAACCTTAAATAGCGAACTAATTGATTTTGTCAATTCAAGCACAGGAGAAACTACAGCCTTATTTGCTCAAGGTGTTGGATTTGGTAACTTAAATTCAAATCATTTTTCTACTTTAGAAATGAATCCAGCTACCACAGCAAACTATTCAACTGTTTTAATGCCTGCAATAACAACAGAAGAAGAAACAAAAACTTTAGCAACGTTAGATGATATACCGAAAGTAAATCCTCAAAGTTTAGAAGAAACATTACGTGCAGGTAATAATTCAGGCGGAGAAATAAGATTACATGACACGGGAGCTACTTTTAGATTAAGTCAAATTAGACCAGATTACGGTGAAAATTATGATCTTGGCAGATTTGGGACTCTTCCTTCTCAGGGAGTTGCGAACACAGGATATTTAATGTTAGGTAAAGAGTTTGGTCCTGATGTTTATCAGACTTCAATATTACCTAATTCTGAAACTACTGCAAATACTGAATTATTTTTACCTAAAGGCGATGGAACAGCTAAAACATTGGCCACTACAGATGAACTAAACAACCCTGTTTCAGCAAATCAATCAGGTATAGTTGATAATACTTCCTTACAAGAGTTAGGAGGAGCCGATAAACTTATAAATGGAATTAGAATAGGCAAGGGAAATAATAGTACTGGAGCTACTAATACTGCCTTAGGATCAAACACTTTAATGAATGCTACAACATCTATTCAAAATACAGCAATAGGCAGATCTGCATTAGCTTTGAATACAACTGGCAGTTATAATACAGGGGTTGGATCTATTACACTTGCGAACCTAACTACAGGAACCCAAAATGTAGGTATAGGTGGGGCAGCTCTAAGATATTTAACCACCGGAAGTTATAATTTAGGTATTGGCACAAATGCTTTAGTAAATAATTTAACTGGAACTGGAAATGTTGCTGTCGGAACAGCAGCAGCAGCAGGAGCCTTAGGTAATTATAATACATCATTAGGATGGTTAAGTGGGTCTAGTGTTACAACTATTGGTACAGGCGATTACAATATCACAATTGGATTTCAATCAGGGTTTAATTTAACAACCGGAGCAGGGAATGTATTAATAGGAACCCCCTTTTCAAATGCAGATCTTAATTATACTACAGGAAATAATAATATTTCAATTAATACTGGTAAAAGAAATAATGGTATAACTACAGGAAGTGGTAATACAATAATAGGTGGAGTTCAAGGATTGAATCAAGATGATTCTAACTTAGCAATATTTGCTAATGGAATCGGACATATTGCAATCAGAAAAGAAGCTGATAACAGATTGCTTGCTCCTACTTTAACAAATGCTCTAATTGATTCAGGAGGGAATAAATCCTTAATTACAAAAGAGTATTTAGAAGAAAAGGCTCAAATAAAAGACAAACAAATCATTATAAGTGGAGATATAGATATTCAGGAAAATTGGAATGGCCAAACTATTATTTTTAAAAGTAGTGGTATCGTAAGAATGCCTATTATCAAAACAGAAGAATTTTCATTTAATGCAATCACACTAGAAGGTGTAAATCTAACCTGGCAATGGGCAAATCAGATTGAATGGGTATTTGGAGAACCTGAAATTACTCCCGAGAAAAAGTATTTCAACCTGACTAAATTAGGAAATACCAACCAAATAATACTAAGTGTATAATGGGGATAAAAAAATATGTTTTTGGAAAACGAGAATCAGAAAAAGAATTTGTTTCAACATGGAAAACTGATAATATTTCAACAGGATCAAGCGCAGAAAATCAGATAAAATTACCCCTTCAAAATGGAGGGGTATATAATTTCATTGTAGACTGGGGTGACGGAACAAAAGATACAATAACATCCTGGAATCAATCACAAGTTACTCATACCTATAGTTTAGCAGGTATTTATAAAATAAATATAACAGGTATTTGTTATAATTGGGCTTTCTTAAACACTGGTGATAGATTAAAGCTTTTAAATATATTAAGTTGGGGAAATCTTAGATTAGGAAATCGTGGGTATTACTTTCAAGGTTGTTCTAATTTAGATTTATCAAAAGTTAGTGATATTTTAGATACAACTGTATTAACTAATATGGAAGGCGCATTTTATCTATGTACTAATCTAACTACAGTCAATCGGATGAATGAATGGAATTTTTCAAAAATTACAAACACATCATTCATATTTTATGGAGCATCTCAATTCAATCAAGCGATTAGGAATTGGAACACTTCACAAGTGACAAATATGAACCTTTCATTTTTTAATGCAAAAAAGTTTAATCAAAATATCGGATCATGGGATACTTCGAATGTTACAACAATGACAGGTATGTTTCAATCAGCAGATGCGTTTAACCAAAATATTAGTTCTTGGAATGTTTCAAAAGTTACTAATATGTCAAATCTTTTTTTTTTAGCTTATTCATTTAATAATGGGGGTAATCCTGATATAAATAACTGGATTACATCTTCTGTAACCAATATGGGAAATATGTTTTTTGGAACAAATACATTTAATCAGCCTATTGGGAATTGGGACGTTTCAAAAGTTACATTAATGAACGCAATGTTTCAAGGCGCATTGATATTCAATCAAGATATTAGCTCTTGGGACGTTTCAAATGTAACTAACATGGCTCAAATGTTTCAAGCTACATCTTTTAATCAACAAATTGGAAATTGGGATGTTTCAAGAGTCACATTAATGAATGGTATGTTTGTTACAAATAATTCATTTAACCAAAATATAGGAAATTGGAATATTTTGAATGTTACAAACATGACTAATTTTATGGGAAGTAAAATAGGTTTATCGGCAACAAATTTAGATGCAATTTATAATGGTTGGAGTTCAAAACCTGTTAAACCAAATTTAAACATAAGTTTCGGGACAGCGAAACATACTGCTAATTCAACAATAGGAAAAATGATTTTACAAAACTCTCCCTATAATTGGACAATAACAGATGGAGGAATTTAGAATGATAAAAAGCAAAAGAATTTCTGGTAATAGGAAATAAAAACTTTATATCAAAAAAAAATCTTTCAAATAAATTAACAAAACACACTCAGAATCATTAGAGGAAACAAATTTCTAAATCATCCTGAGTGTGTTTTATTATTGTGTAAAATGCGACAATTAAAAAACCACAAATAAATAAAATACAAACACTTACGCCAATATATTTTCCACTGAAACTACAGAAAACCACCCTCAAATTATTCGTTTTCTAACCTCTTCTACCCTACTTTTATATACTCTAATAACAACTATTAGCATCCCCGAACAGATATAATATTACACTTTATTCTCAGATTTTTTTTGGAGAATAGATACCTCATCTGTACACCATACTTTCAACATTCATATTAACAATTAAATATTCAACCAATCATGGATTATACACCAAAAGATTTAGGCGAAAAACCTAAAACACCCGACATGAGTAATTTCAAAAATCCTTTGGGACAAACCACAGAAGGAAACATTTTTATAGAGAGTTTTACTATTACGCCTTTAACCGTATCTGGAAAAAATGAAAATCTGTCAGAAATTATTAAAAAAGAAAGCCGCGATAGTAATATTTAAAAATCATAAAGCTTCTTAAATCAATTCCAGATCACAGTAAAAGACAACATCTCTAAAACCATAAAAATGCCAGACGAAACAACGATACAAAAATTAAAAGAAAAATACGGTACCGTATTAAAACTTACTTCAGAGGATCAACTGACAACTGTTTACTGCAAAAAACCATCATTCACTACATTCCTAAATTATCAAAATAAATACAAGGACAATCCGCACGAAGCAATCTTATTTTTATTTCAGGAATGTGTCCTGGATCAGGAAAATTATGATGACGAATTTATGCTTTCGGCAGGAAATTCTATTGTAGCCATGATTAAAAATGATAGCGAATTTTCAATCGATGCCACACCACAAAAAGACGAATTCAAAAAATCGGCTGCGCTTATTCGATATGCTTTTCAGGTAGATCCGTATCAATTATCAATGGATGAGTTTTATAAGTTACTTGAAGAGGCCCTTTGGTTACAAAAACACAATGAAAAAAGACTCGAGAACACCATCATGACAGCCTTTGCACAAACATTTTCAAATTAAAAAATAAAAAAATAAATCATTATGAAATTCAATTTTAATGTAAACGAAATTTTAGATACCAAAGATCCTGAATATACCGGCATTAACTATAACGAATCAGAATCGAAAGATTTTATTATAGATAAAACCGGTGGCGAATTTAATCTAAGAGTCTTTGCTCCTTTGGTTTTTGAACCCCTGGTAAAAAAAGATCTTAATCTGGCCAGCTTACGAGTAGATGCTGTTACGGTGAATCTTAATCGTTCAAAAACCATTAAAAAAGAAGGAATCGAGGGTAGAGATTCAACTATTAAAGAACATATTACAAATGGCGATTTTAGTATTTCTATAGATGGATTAATTGCTAATGAAACCGGGGACGAATACCCAAAAGAAAAACTTTTTTTACTGAAACAATTCTTAAATGCGCCTTACGCTCTAAGAGTAACGCACGCCATTTTAAACCGATTTGGTATTTACGAATTAGTGATTGACTCCTACTCTATTCCATCAATTTCGGGAACAAAGAATATTCAGAAATTTACGGCCAGTGCCACATCAGACGAAACTGTAGAACTAATAATCAGAGACAATGCTTAAACTAAATGCTAAAATTAGGGTTTACGAAACGGTAAAGCTTATCCCTACGCCCAAATTTTATGAATTTACCTATGTAAAAAATGTAGACATCAGCAGTTCGTACAAATCGCTTACCGATACGGCTACTATTGTAATGCCTCAAAAAGTGTATACAGATACAAAAGGATTTGATCAAAACTTGTTTAAAAATGCAAATGGTGAAGAAAAAACGATTCACGACTTTTTTAAACTCGAAAATTTCATAGAGATCTTTTTAGGTTATGATGACGATTACAAACCCGCTTTTAGAGGTTACATTACAGGAGTACAATCAGATACAAATGCTACCATAACCTGCGAAGATGCGATGTATGCTTTTAAAAAGGTAAAAGCCGTAAAAGATGACGATGTTCAGGATAAAAATGACGTCCTGAATGTTGTATCAACCAACCCAACCACAAATGTTGAAAGATTTAACCCTAAAACTTTCTTCGAAAAAAGAATCAAAGAATTGAATTTACCTTTTAAAGTAAATGCTCTCGATGAAGAATTGGGTAATGTAATGATCAACAGAAACCAAAGCTTGGCCCAGGTTTTCGAGATGCTAAAAGACAAAGGAATCTATACGTATTTTAAAACCGAAGAGGTGGCTCCTGTACTTACTATTACTAATAATCCGCAGCAGCATACTACAGCCGAATTAGCCGGTTTTATTGATCGAAATTTCATTAAAAGTCCGTTAGCCGGCGCATTGGTCAAAAAATTAATCAATCAGGGACTTAGTCTTTTAAGTTCGAAGTTGAATAGAGTCGTACAGTCTGTTTCGGGAGGTTTTCTGGGGAAAGTTCGTTTTAGATTTCGTTATAATATTATTGAAGATCAATTAAAAGTCGTTACCGAATCTACCAAAAATACGCGCACACGAGTCGAAAAATATTTTAAAAATTCGAACACTCCAATTTATATTGAATTAGGCGATCCAAACGGGCAACTAATAAAAACCCATGTTTTGCATGACGATAAAGAGGATTTACCCAATGATCCTGAGGCGTTTGAAAACGCATCAACAAAAGTTGCTGCCCAATTGTATCAATATGCTGCTTTACGAGCCATGCAATCTAAACCAAGCGGACTCGAAGGCTATTTCCTGACTTTTGGTGAACCATTCGTAAGACCTACAGACAAGGTAATTCTGGAAAATGCCAAGGATAAAGAAAAAAACGGAACTTTTCAGGTCGAAAAAGTAGAACGAAACTATGGCAAAAATGGCTACAGACAAAAAATTTATATAGGACGAAGAGTAGAAACAGTATAAAAATACAAAATGGGAAATATAACAGATCTAATAAAAGATGTCGCCAGTAAAAATCAAATTATTGAAACTTTTGCGGCAAAAGTCATCGAAATAAATAATGAAATAGAATCATTTCACAATCCGGAAGATGCTTACACGGTAAACATCATGCGTGCCGATGGCGCGATTATCAAAAACGTACGATTGAAAGCTTCAATCCTAGATGTTGAACAGGGAATTATTACCATTCCAAAAAAAGACAGCTGGGTTTTGGTTACCATTATTGACGGAGTAGAAACACGAGCGTTTGTTTCCCAGTTTTCTGAAATCGAACGTACTTTTATTCGCTTTAAAAATGATGAGAACCAATATCTTGAAATAAATAGTGAAGCAGATAAATTTCAAATGCTGTTCAAAGAAAAAGAAGCCAGCCAAAGTGGTACATCATCAACTGCAAAGCCTACTTATAAAAATATTGCACAAATAGAATTTAGCGGCAAAAATGATTCAAATATTACTACATCTTTTTATGATGAAAATGGCAAAGAAATTTCGAAGAATATCTTTAATGGAAATCAACAACAAACTATTTTAAGTACTATTAATGGTGACAATGCTAAAGAACGAGTAAAATTTACGCTTTCTTCAGGAGAAAATCCAAATGCACAAATGCAGTTTTTAGATAAAGAGGGGGATGAGAAACAAAAATTAACTTTTGACGAACTACACACCGAAATTAATTTTAACAAAGGAAATTCAATTTTTAATTTAAAAGATAAAGAAGCCAAAATTACCATTAAAGACGGTTTCGAAGCTACAATTTCAGATACAAAAACTTCATTTAAGAAAGATAAGTTAACTTTTGAAATGGATAATAAATTTAAAATTGATGCAGAGGGAAAAAATTTATTGACTGAATTAAATGGATTGATTGATGAAATAGTCAAAATCACAGTTCCTACACCCGTTGGCCCATCCGGTCCTCCAATGAACTCAACTCAAATTGCAGGAATAAAAGAAAAGTTAGCAGAACTATTAAAATAATAAATTATGGCTTTAAATAAATCAGCTTTACAAGGATCAATAAAAGCTCTTTTGAGCGAAGAGAAAGGAAAAAAAGACAATGCTTCGTCTATCGATAACATTGCAGAAAAACTAGCGTCTGCCATCGAAGCATTTGTAAAATCCGGAACTGTAACTACCACAGTAACTACAACTGGTAGCGCTGCAGCACAAACCGGAACCGGGACAGGAAGTATTTCCTAATAAATTTAATTATTATAAAAAAAACACCTCTTACAGCTTTACTGTATGAGGTGTGTTTTTTTATAAAAACGTCAACTCCAGAAATATTAATTCAGTTTCTTCCTCAAAGTCTCTTCCATTTCATAAAATTTACTTTCGAGATCATGAATCTTTTCATAAATATTAATAGGATCCGGCATTTGTTTAGAAGCATACATACTCGCGTACCAAACTTCCAGAATATCCTCGGCATAAATAGAATACATTGGGTAATTTCCGTCTCTGTTGTCGGATTTCAGGATTAACTTTCCGCTTTCCCTTATTCTGTTTAAAACCCTTTTTACCACTACTCCATCATTCTTACTAATGATAACATAAATTCTTCCGTCAAGAATATCATCAAAATTATCAACGTATTTTCCAAAAAGATAATCGCCGTCATGTATAGTGGTCGACATCGAGTTACCTTTTATTTCAAAACATCGGTAAGTTCCATTCTTTAGCATTGGCATACTAAATGACGGAAGACTTTCCATATATTCCGGATCAGCATAACCGTCCAGATATCCCGCTCTTGCTTTTACCCCAACAAAATTGATATTCTCCTCGCCTTCTTCATTTACCGTGATAATCTTTGGTAAATGTAAACCAACTTCACTATTTGTTTTATCAGCAAAAATTTCATCACTATTTCCAAAAAAATAGTCCGGATTTACATTACAATGTGTGATAATGCTTTGTAACAAATCAAATCCAGGCTTTGTCCTTTTTCTTTCTCCATCGGCCTGCAATCTTCCAATAGTGATACTATCTATTGTAGTACTGGTTACCCCTATTAACTTAGCAAATGAGTTATTATTTAACTTCATTTCATCTATAATACGTTTTATCTTAGTATGTATTTCCATGTTGTGTTGCATTTGTTTTGTTATGTAATATGTTTTAATAAGCATTACACATTCCACTATATGTTGCAAAACTAAAAAATATATAACAAATATTAGCATTCTTTTCTATTTTTCTTACGTAACATCTGAATTTAAAGCATTTTAAAGGCTTTTTCTTACTGTATTACTCTAATAGTCAATATAAAAAACTAAATCATATTACTGAAATTACTGCATTTCTCATCGTAATATGTTGCAATAATCAAAACATATGTTGTATATTTGTCAAAAATAATCCACCATATGATTCTAAAAGACTTTTATACCGAAAAAAAGAACGCAATAGAAACCGAGTTCACTTCTAATGCGCCAACAGTGCAACTTTATAGTGATGCCATTTTTAAAGATTCTATCGAAACACTGGTAGTAATGTTTAAATACGATACTATAGACTGGGAAACATCTTCTGAAAAAAATTACAAGGCAGATGTATCATTTTGTCTGTATATCATATTACCTGTAGAAACTATTTCTTCGACCAGTTATGCAAATGCTTTTGATATTGCACAGCGAATAGACAAAGCCATATTATCTAATAGTAACAGTAATGCTGAAATAGATACTAATTCAACATTTAAAATAAGAGAAAAACAATGTACAAATGAACACACGTACTGGAATAAAAACGATTATTTTATTTGGGAGATAACTTATAAAACAACCTTAATAGAAAATATCTTAAAAAAGAAATACATCCTTTTTAATAATGGTTTAAGTAATGAAGAATTGGAAGATTTAGGATATGACCTAAACTCTGGAATAATAGGAATAAACCCCAATCAGGTTCAGGGAAATATCGATTTAAATACTGCTCCTTAATCTGATTATAAGTCAGTCAAAAATATTCTCATTAAATAAAAAACAATCAAAAACTGTTCAATGACATAAAACTATAAACACAATCGACGCCAATCTAAATAAAATAAAACATTACCCTATTTAAACCTTAAAACATGAAAAGAAGCAGAACACTATTAGATAAAAGGAGAGAGTATGTGATTAACTACCTTAATAGAAATCAAGCTAAACAAATGAAAGTTGTAGTATCTGAACTTTCGGATACTTTGTTCCTTACAGAGCGCACCATTTATACCATTATAAATGAAGGACTCGCTACAGAGGCCAGAGCTTAAAGCACTGAAACTACTGGTTTTGAACATCGAAAAAATTGGAAAAAGCATCCTTGAGCCTTAAATTTGTACCCGATATCAAAAGCAAATTTATCTTCTGGCCAGAAGCAAAATTCAATTGAAAAAGCCGCTTTTATAAATCGTCCAAAAATACCAATCTACTTTTTGGATTCCAGATTACGAATACCATTTTTAGACATTAAACAATCAATAATAGCAAGCTTAGGCAACTTGTTACAGTCCTTTTTTTGCCTTTTTTCAGGCAAAAAAACAAAACCAATTTTAAACTTTTAAAACAATTTATATTATGAGTACATTAAACGATGTAGTAATTAACAAACTATCAGGCGGATTAGGAAGAAGAACTCCAGAACAGGACATGGTTTCAGGGTTACTTTTTGATGGTGCCGAAACTGCAAAATTAGCATTAAACAAAATTGAGCGTTTGTCTTCGTTAGAAGATGCTGAAGCCTTAGGCATTACAGCTGATTATGATACTAAAGTACAATCTGTTTACTATCAAATCCAGCAATTTTTCAGAATGAACCCTTCAGGTGATTTGTACATTATGAAAACAGCAGCTACTTCTTACGAAGAAATTGTTGAAAAAGCCATGGACATGCAGGAAAAAGCAAACGGAAACATTCGCCAAATGGCCATTATTTATTCCGGAGTAACAACATTTGCACAAACGCAAGCCGCAGTTTTAAAAGCTCAAACACAAGCCGATCTTGCTTATAAAGATTACATGCCTTTTGAAATTATTATCGAAGGAAAAGGATTTACTGTTGATGCACCATCTTTAGACGGATCAGATGCAGAAAACGTATCTGTAGTTGTCGCTATGGATGTTGACAAAGCAAAAGATTATCCAAACTCAGCAGCAGTAGGATTGGCATTAGGTGCAATTTCTAAAGCTAAAGTATCTGAAAATATTGCCTGGATTGAAAAATTCAACCTGACTGGTGAAGGTTTCGCAAAAGCTGGTTTTGTAGGCGGAGAGGAAATTAAAACTCTTGGAACTCTAAGCGACTTAAACGAAAAAAGATTCATTTTTGCAAGAACTCATACTGGTTTACCGGGTGTTTATTTTAATGACAGTGCTACTTGTACTACAGGCACATCAGACTTTGCTTATGTAGAAAACAACCGTACTATCAATAAAGCCACTCGTTTGTTACGTACCGCTTTATTACCAAAATTGGCTTCTCCGGTTTTAGTAGATATCGATGGTAAATTACCACAATCAGTTTCAAAAAGCTTTGAAGGACTATGCAGATCTGCTTTAGAAGGAATGGTTGCCAATCAGGAAGTTTCTGCTTTTGATGTATATGTAGATCCAAAACAAAACATTTTGGCAACTTCAGAATTAAAAGTAAAAGCAGAAATTACTCCTATTGGAACTGCCCGTAAAATTATGGTCGATTTAGGATTCAAAAATCCTTTCGGAATCGACAAAGCATAATTTATCGAATTCGTTATAATTCACAAACAATAAAAATTCACCATTCCTATCGCCATAATTCAATTGTTATAAAGGCAAACAAATAAAAGTGATAGCTACTGAACGTTATCAGGAAAATAAAAACAAATCAAGCGACATATGAATAAATTACCATTAATAAACGGACAACAACACAGCTGGTCATCTATCGAAGTAAGTATTGCAGGTAACATCGTTACCGGAATTACAGCTGTAAACTATAGTGACTCAGTATCTAAAGAAAACCATTACGGTGCCGGAGATATGCCAGTACACAGAGGTAGAGGGAAATACGAGGCAAAAGCTTCTATCACTTTATACAATTACGAAGTAGAAGCGATTTTGGCCGCTTTACCAAAAGGACAAAGATTGCAAGATATTAATCCTTTCAGCATCATTGTAAGTTATCTGGATGACAGTAACGAAGTAATCACACACACAGTGAGAAACTGCGAATTCAACTCAAACAGTAGAGGAATCAGCCAGGGAGATACTAAAATTGCGGTATCTTTTGACTTGATCTGTTCTCACGTTGAATGGAATTAATCATCCCGATAAATTCCTAACATTATAATCCCCTTCCCTGTCTTTTAAAACCGACTGAAAAGAGAAAACCAATATCAAATGCGTTATGCAAAAAAGGAGTTCAAGAAACTTGATTTTTGCCAGCAAACTTATTATACAAGCTCTATATTAGTCCGCTTTAAGCGGGGAATCTTCTTCAAGAGGCTGCCTCGAGATTATTCAACCCCAAAAAAATAACTCAGGCAGTCTCTTTTTTTTAATCCGCATCTCTTACTAATTCAATTTTTAATAACAACAGAACGTCAACAGCTATTACAACTGAGGATAAAACTTTTACATGTGTCTTCCACTGCTTTGCGATTGCAATAGAATAAACATAAGTGACACCACTTAATCAGATATCAATTTACTCTATCATAAAAACAATAAAAGAATTTTAAAATGGAAAAAGAAAACTCAAAAAACATCGATGTTCTTGACGGAAACATTACTCAGGCTCAACTCAACCAATGGAAATACAAACACAAAAAAGTAGTAAAACTGACCATTGCAGATGACGACGAAACCACCCTGTTTGCCTATTTCAAAAAACCGGATATGAGTATTCGTTCTGCTGTATTACAAGCTTCAAAAATGGACGAGTTTAAAGCGCTCGAAGTATTATTCAAAAACTGTTATTTGGGTGGCAATGCCAAAATCGAACAAGAAGACGATTTACGTCTCAATATTACCACAGCATTCTCAGATCATATTCAGCCGAAACCTGTTAAAGTAGAAATACTATAGCAAACACCTTTTTTGCCCTTCATAAAAACTATCCTAATGATTATTAAAAACCATACTATAGAACTAAAAGATACCAGCGCTTCTGAAATAGCCAGGTTCAGGCAAATGATGCTTAGCATATGGCGTCAGCAGATTGAGGATGATAAAAACTCTGACAAGATGCTAAAGTATGTTGAAAGCTCCAATAACTACAGTAATATTAAATTTGTATCAGTATACGAAGTTATAGAATGCATTAAAAGAAAAATTGGTGTTGTTTATCCTAATACCTCTTTTAGCAAACTTATCGATGGTCCAATTAACAGTACACCTGAAAAATTAGGAATTATAAATTATAATGATAGCCAGGGAGCACAAAAACAAGGTGGAATATCTTTAGAATGGAATACTTTTAACGGAATAAATCTAATAGCCAAAACTTTCAAACCTTCTATTGAGATTGGAAAATATCACACCGATTTTTCTTTAACCATTTTCGACAATAATTTAAAAGAAATTACTTTCAAATTTATAGTTCAGGATTTTGATCTTTATATAGCACTTTTTGATTTGTTGGGAGTTGTAATTACCAGCGATGCCCAAATAATTATTAATTTATATCTTAAAAAGATAAAAGAAGCCAATAATAATCCAAGCAAATTAGATGTTATTTATGAATCGCTTCCCCGAACTTTATTTGGCAAAATGAATGATCAGCAATTGTATGAACATCTTGAAATCCTTTTAAGTGATGTATCATACTTAGAAGTTATTGCTCCTACAGATTTAGACACAAACGAAGATAAGGCCATTTTACAAATTCTTTATGCAATAAGCGACAGACAAGTGCTATATCTCAAACTTCGCTATAGTGATTTATTATATAGAATATACAATAAACTTCATGGCGAAGAAGTACAAGATTTACTTCGTTTTTTAACTCGTTTGGTAGCCGAATTTGATACTTCAAAACCATCGGATATTGTATACTTTGATAACAGTTATTATCTATTTAGAGATACGCATATAAAAACAGATTGGTCTGGAGGCGAAATTTTGATAAATAATTACAGAAATGAAACCCAAACAATTATAACATATGATAAAACATATGTTCCTATGGAACTTGATAGTAATATGGGTAGTTCGCCAATTGAAAAAGTAAACATTTTAAAACAATACTTAAACAGATCATTTAATCCGTTAGCAAAATTAAATTTTGGGACAAAACTGGGAGATTTGGGCGAACAAATAGGCGATGAAAATACGTTTGTTATTGCCTTAAAACTTCACAATATGGCTACAAAACAATCGAACTGGGATTTGTTTAATAAGGCTACAGATTTATTGAGCTTACTATCTGCTGTTGGTGCATTGCGTATTGTATTGGCAAAAGGAGCCCCAATGGCAGCAAAAGCACTTGCTGGGGTTGTTTTGGCAAAAGACGCTGCTCACTACGCTATGTTAAGCAACGGTACTCTAGAAAAATGGCACGAAAACGGTTATGGCTGGTTAGCCAACCTCTGGATCGCTTTTAGTGTAACAGCAGATCTTGCTTCTTTTGGATTACCTAATTTATCTAAAATCGCAAGAGAAGGAAATACGGCTGCCGAAATTGCAAAAACTGCTGAAGATTCTAAAGAAATAAGGAACGTTACTAGTGAATCAAATAGACTTGTAAAGGCCGAAACTGGCAAAGATGTTTCGAAAATGAATGAAAAACAGTTTGAGAAATTTTATAACAAAATAGAGAAAAAAGAAAAAGGAAACCCAGAACAATACGGAGAATTTATAGATACTCCTGAAAATATTCCAGGGAAAAATGCTCCTACGGAAAATATTAATATAAAAAGAGAATCCCGGAGAAAAGAAATTTCTGAGGAAACTGAAAAGGGATATTGGAGAGATAAAGATCATAATCGTAAAAAAGTGTTTTCTGATGATCAATTAGAATCTTTTGTTGAAATTGAATTAATTCATGAAACCAAAGTTAGGCCTTCTGAAGCCGGAGAAGCAGGCGATGTAGTCGGATTAACTGGGAAATGGACTGGCAAAACTTTTGACGCTGCAGGATTACCGAATAATTTAGGAGCTATTAAAGGATGGGAACACAAATTTGTTAGAAATTTAAAAAACTTTAAAGAATCTATCGACGTTCATTTTAACAAATTAAAAGGAAACCCTCCATTAGATAAATTTGTATTAGATTTACGACATGTAGATAAATATCCTCCCGAAACAAAAAAAGAAATAATGAAATATTTAGAAGAAAATTATGAATTATATCTGAATAATAAAGATAAATTTGAAATCATTTTTTAATCAATATAAATACTATGCCAAGCACAACATATATACGCTACGAAAAAAACAAAGGATTTTGGATTGGAGAATTTGAGTTTGAGATCATCACTGCATTTATTGTAAATGCATTTGAAGAAATTGGATTAAAAGATAAACCAGAATGGTATTTAGAGATTTTTGAGGATTTTGAGGAAATCACGAAGGGGCATCAACAAAGAGTTATGCATATCTTGTTCGATGACTCCTTAGCTTTTATAACCAAGAGAGAATCTGAAATAATCAAAGTTTTTGAATTAGCAAAAAAACTAATACAGCAAGAAGGAGAAAAATTACTTCCTGAAAAACTTAATAAAATGCAAGATATAAAAGACTGGCCCCAAACACAGGTAGAATGGACAGGTCCTCTATACACAGATGACATGATTCATGTTGTTGATATCATGATAAAAATGTTACGAAAAGAGTGGAATGATGGGAATTATGCTGCAGAATTCAGATAACAAATCTTTCTTTTATAAACAAAAATTAATATAATTCCAAGGATTTTAAATAAAAAATCCTTTCTAAACTCTATAATTAAACACCCGTTTTTCAACTTAGAAAAACGGGTGTTTTTTTAGTAATTATATTCAATTTGAATCAAAAAAGTAAAACCATAAAAAACGCAAAAACATCCTACTGAAACTACTGACTTACAGTTCCCTATTATTTTTCAAACACGCTATTTCGGCGTATTTTTACAGTGTTATTAAAACGTGTTTCACTTCTTAATGTGATCACAAAAAGGAACTTTTCAAACTTTATTTACAAGTTTTTCTTAACCGTAAATAAATCCTTAAACATAAATAATTTTATCGCAGCATAAAAATCCCGATTGTCGTCAAACTATCAGGAAAGGCTTTTTATTCACAAAATTTTAAATCTTTAATACACACAAATATGGATCAAACAACAAAAAAACACATTGATTTGCTGCATCCTTCGGTTAGGGAAGAAGTTACTAAAATCATAGAGGAATGCGATCTGGCATTAACCGGACGAGCTAAAGTTCGCATTACGCAAAGTCTCAGAACTTTTCAGGAACAAGAAGATCTTTATGCTTTTGGCAGAACAAAACCAGGAAAAAAAGTAACGAATGCAAAAGGCGGACAATCTATTCACAATTATGGCTTTGCGGTAGATATCTGTTTAATTATTGATGGAAAAACGGCTTCCTGGGACACAGCTAGAGACTTGGATGGCGACCAAATTTCGGACTGGCAGGAATGTGTCGAAATCTTCAAGAAATACAATTGGAACTGGGGCGGAGACTGGAAAACCTTTAAAGATCTTCCGCACTTTGATAAAGAAGGATACAGCGACTGGAAAGTGCTCAGTAAACTAAAACGTGACAGAAAAAACTATGTAATCTTATACAAATAATCATGATGAAACATTTAAAATTAAAACAGCTGCTATTTTTTATTGCGATCTCTTTTGCAATTTCCTCCTGCAACTCTACAAGAATTGCCCTATTCGATCAATATTCATACGAAAAAACCATCGAGCTAAAAGTAGAAACCGATCAATTGATGAATAAGGCCACAACTCCCTATTCTGCCAACAAAGAAGAAATTGAAAAATTATTTCTCAATCTGGAAAAATTGGTTGAGTATGAAAAAAATAAACCCAACAATGAGATCACTTTCGAAATGTTGAAAATGCTGAATGATAAAGACAAAAATCTTTTAGCAGGTTTCTTTAAACATTGGCAAACAAAAGAAGTTGAATCAAAATTATTTTTGGAAGAATCAAAAAAACAAATTTCAGAGGCTTTTGATTTACTTATTCAATATGAAATTAAAAAGGACAAAAAATCAAAAGAAGCACTTTTGGATTTAATTAACGGTAACAAATAAAATTATGGACAAAGATAAAGTGATAGAAAACTTAAAGAAGGAATTAAAAGCGATTATAGCCAACAGCTATAAGGATATTAAACCTCAGTTAGAAAAAGATCTTACTGTTTTTTTTCAAACCTCAAAAGAAAAACTGGAACGCTGGATTGTTCTTTTCTCGTCTGGTGATTTAACCGAAGAAGAATTTGAATGGCTTTTAAAAAGTCAGTTAGATTTAACCGTACTGCAAGCATTGCAAACTGCAGGAATATCAAAAATAAAACTGAATACCATTAAAAATAATATTATAAAAATGATTATTCAAATTATCACCAACCTGATTATTCCTGCAGTTTAAAAATACTTTTTTAACAGCAAAAGCATCAAAAAAAAAGCTCTAAAACAACTATCAGAACTTACTGAAACTACTGATTACTAAGTCCTAAATTCTTGATTAAGGAGTAAGCAAAGCTTATTTTTACAGTATCAAATAAACATCTTCTCTTGGGTATGGCGCGCAGATTCAAAGGAGATATTCATTAATAAAAACAATAAAAATAACGACATATGAAAGATTTTATCATAGATGAAGACTTGTTGATTACAAACGGAGATTTCGCCATAAAAGAGGCAGATCAGCAAAATATAGAACATCTATTGTTAAGCCAGAAAGGAAGTTATAAAGAGTTTCCTATTCTTGGAGTAGGAATAAAAAAATACATTAACAGCCCGGATGCAACCTCCAGGCTACGACTAGAAAACGAAATAGACAAACAATTATCGTATGACAATTTTTATGTAAAAACATTAGATGTCAACGATCTACAAAACATTAAAATCGATGGAAACTATTAAACCACAGGAAAACCAAAACATTTTTGACATCTCTTTGCAAGAATACGGAAGCATAGAAAAAGTATTCGATATTCTGGAAGACAATGATCAATTTAACCTTACAGATGACATTTCTGTTTACGAAGATTTAAAAATTGGTCGTGAAGCCTTTAAAAAGGATATTGTTGAATATTACAATTCCAGAAACTTGAAACCCGCCACTTCTATTACAGACGAAGAACAGTATTTGCTGGACAACTTCTCCGGAATTGATTATATGATTATTGAAGATGATTTTATCATTT
The DNA here is from genome assembly GCF_009664855.1 of Flavobacterium sp. SLB02. Classification (GTDB taxonomy): domain Bacteria; phylum Bacteroidota; class Bacteroidia; order Flavobacteriales; family Flavobacteriaceae; genus Flavobacterium. Next base: position 339,598 of record NZ_CP045928.1, on the reverse strand, counting down.
ATTAATAAAACCTCAATTGCATTTACCTAAAAAGATGCTTCTTACTATCTAAATTGTAGGTAAAAATACATTTCATCTCCTTTTAGAAATCTCTAAAAAGAAAACTACTTCTTAGTAGTATTTACAAAAAACATAAACAATTATCTATAAGCATATTACACATGACTTACAGGCTAAACTATATCTAAAAAACACAATATGGCACGTACAATTGCTGAAATACAGGATGAAATCCTGATTGAAAAGGGGAAACAAACCTCTCTAAACGGCTTAACAGATTCAAAAGCTGCGATTTGGAAACTTTGGATCAACATAGTTGCAACTGCAATTTGGGTACACGAAAAAATAGTCGAAAAAAACGCCCTGATATCAAGACCTCACACGCTAAACTGGTATCGCGAACAGGCTTTGAACTTTCATTACGGGATACCTATAGATCCGGATTCGAGCAACATAATACCCCTAATCTGGAAAGAAGGTTCTTATCAATTTGATACCACAAAACTTTCTGATACCGAAATCGAAAATGCTAAAATAATCAAACATTGTGCAGTAAGCGAAATTGATTTAGGGACAGTACTAGATCCCAACAAAAAACCGGAAGAAATATTCTCTGACTATTTTCATAATAAAGTTGGGGTTGTTTTTATAAAAGTAGCCACTGTAAAAGATGATAAAATTTCAAGAATCGACGTTCCTAACGAGCTTTTTGCTTTTAAAGAATATATCGCCAAGATCAAAGATGCAGGAAATCAGGTACACATCACATCTGATCAGGGCGATATTCTACAATTAAAATTGAATGTTTACATCGATCCATTGACTATTTACATTGACCCAAAAGACATTGAATATTATCAGTTAAAAAGTTTAAGCAGAGATTTAACAACCCAGGAAAAAATAAAATTAGCGGAATACGAATTAGCATTATTAACAGATCCTTTAAATGAAAAAAATGGTTCATTAATAATAGATGATCAGGAATTTCCTGTAATAAACTCGATTAGAGAACATTTGAAAAACATTGAATTCAATGGTGCCTTTGTCAAAACATATCTGGTAGATGCCGTTCAAAAAGCAGAAGGGGTTAAAATTCCTATCCTGACCAAGGTTCAGACTTCTGTAGCAAAAAATCCAAATGACACACAGAACCCTGCGCTTACTGATGCTACCAACATAGAATATTTTATTCCAAAAGCCGGTTATTTTGACATGGATACCCTTGAGTTTGAGGTAAACTATATTCCTTATACATTTTACCGAGATAAACAATAGACTAAAATATATACAATGAATAAATACACTGTTTTAAAATGGGAAAAGCTATTGTTATGGCTCGTCCCTCCTATTCTTAGAAAAAAAACGCACATAGACTGGCTCGATGTTTTACTAACCCCGCTTCATACCATTTACGAAGAGATTCTTTATAAAATGCAGCATACGGGCCAGGTCATTTATCTGGAAAAAGTATTGAACGAAACCTTTAATCCTGACAAAAGTTACAATCCCAATGCAAGCACCAAACAAAAACGATCAGACAGGTTAATTTATATCGACGAATCGGTCAAACCTGCCTTACAATATGTATATCTGCACAAAGAGTATTACGAACCAAAGATTACTTCACCAGATGGCAATCTCGTCGATGGACCTTTAATGATCCCGCAATTAGAAGTATATACTCACGATGAGTATAAAAAAAATAAAAACTATAAACCTGTTTATCTCGCCCATCGTACAGATTATACACAAATAAATTATGCTAATTTCAGAGTATTTGTTCCTAAAAATTTAATCGACAATAAAACGATACTGAGTCAACCAAAGAAAGAAGGAATCGTGTCAAACACAGAAGTTATCAATGTGACAGATAAGAAATATAACGATCTCCTTAACTTTTATAAACTGGCAGGAAAGAGTTATGAAACCTATTCTTATTCAGCAAAAGATTAAGCTAAAAATTGACATAAGAAGAAATATTCTAAACATAAGAAATCAAAATAATATAAAAACAACAGACATTTAAATAAATAAAAATGAAACAAGTAAATTTTACTCATCCAGGAGGTTTTCCTCTTGAGCAAGAAACTTTGGAAAGACTACAAACGGCTTACAGATCTGAGTTATTTGGAGCTTTAAAAGGACATTTAAGTATTAAGACCAATAAGAACTATACTATAACTCCAGCAACGAACAACAAAAAAGGCTGGGCTATTATTCATCAGGAAGAAAAAGATCCTAAAGACGAAACAGCTGTAAAAATATTGCAAGGAATTTTATACCCTATTGAAAAAGGTACTCCAACGCAATTTCTAAAAACTACCAAAACAGGTACAAATCTAACATACGGAACAGGAGTATTACAAACCGCTTATTTTGATTATGATGCAAAATATATCACTCCGGATGAATACACTAATCGTCCTGCATTTCCTTCGATGACTGATGCCCTAACAGTATATTATTATGATTTGAATGATTTTGAAATCGTTAAAGATATTGAGGCAATTGAAACGATTATTCAGGCAATTAAAACAAATATCGTTGCAATAGAGGCAAATATTGACGGCGTTGAAGCAAACATCGATAAAATTGAAGCAGATATTAGTAGTAACTATCTTCCGCTTAAGGGATCAAAGGCAATGGAAGGAGATCTGAATTTGGGTTCTTATCAATTATCAAAGTTAGATATAAAAGAAACCCCTACAGCCAATGTAAGAGTTACAGATTTTAGACTGGGATCAAACTTAGGCAGAGCAATAGTAAACGACAGTACAAATCTTTCTTTAAATTATGGGTCAGATTGGGAAAATACAAATATTGGCGGAAAAGTATATTTAAACAATATCAGTTCATCCAATTCTACTGGTTCTTTGTTAGTTGTAGACAGTTCAAATCAGGTTACTAAAAGCAATACACTATTAGAATCACTTATTAAACGCATCACAGATTTAGAAGAAAAACCTGCAACAGCAGTGCCAAAAGGAATGATTGCCATTTGGGGGAAACCAGCTCCATTTCCTGAAGGTTGGGAAGAATATGTGCCATTGAGAGGTAGAATGCCTGTTGGATTTGATAGTACTCAGTTAGAATTTAATAATTGGACTGTAAGGGATGGAGGTTCTAAAAACAAAAAATTAACAATTGACGAACTCCCTAAAATAAGCCCTATAAATGGAACTGCATTAAAAAAAGGAGGCACTTGGGGAGGTAATAGTGGTTTGACAGTTGGAGATCATGCAAACGGGGATTATGTTGGAGGAGAATTAATAAAACCTTTTGGTGGCGATATGCCTTTTTCAATATTAAACCCTTATAGAGTTGTTCATTTTATAGAATACACAGGAAATATTACTCCGCCTGTCGATACAATAGCACCTACAAGTCCAACAATTTTAACAGTTTCAAAGATTGGTACTAAAAGTTTAACTTTAACCTGGACTGCATCTACAGATAATGTTGGTGTTACTAATTATCTGGTTTATAAAGACAATAGCAATACTCCTTTAGCCGAATTAGGAAAAGAAGTTCTAACTTATAATGTTACTGGGTTATCTGCCAATACTTCTTACAGCTTCCAGGTCAGAGCAAAAGATGCTGCAGGAAATTTATCTGTGCCAGCTACTGTAACTACAGCTACACTTGCAGCAGACTCAACTCCACCAACACTACCTTCATTTTTTTCTTGCGTTCATAATGGTCAAGGTTATATACTACTTGAATGGGCTCAATCACAAGACGACGATAGTCCCATAGATTATGAACTTTCGCGAAGTGCCTTTGGTTCCTTATTTACAGTTTTGAAAAAAAATCCTAATACGTATTATAGTGAGCAAGTTTCATCAAACGGAACATATACTTACAGAGTTAGAGCAATCGATCCTAGCGGAAATGCATCTGCTTATAAGGAAGCTTCAATAACCATAAGTTCTTTATAAAAAGTAAATTGTAATTACTAATAATCTTTTGGGGCATAAAAACCCCAAAAGATTTCTTACCGACCCCAAATAATCTCTAAAAACAAAAACCAATGATTCATAAATTTTCAGAATATTCGAATGAATTAAAACTACTGCTTTACGCCATTTTTATTTATTTAGAAATGGACACAGGAATTGTCAAAGTACTGTTTTACTTAATGGTAATGGATACCTTTCTTGGCATCATAAAAACCATTGTACTAAACAACAAATTCAGTTTTAAAAAATTAGCTCTAGGATTCGTTTCCAAGTTAGCCGTTTTGCTAATACCAACCGCTTTGGCATTGATGAGCAAAGGGCTTAATTACGACTTCAATTGGTTTGTAACCATAGTTATGGATTTACTTATTGTAAGCGACGGTATTTCGATCATCAGTAATATTATTGCGATCAAAACAAAAAAAGAAGTCGAAAATTTCGATGCCATGACTCTGATTCTTAAATCGATCCGAAATCGTTTAATACAATTATTTAAAAGGCTACTAATTACAATCGACCCAAAATTTCATATCGAAAAATAAATATTTTATTCCATTATAAACTATTCCACAAAAAAAAGGGAATAGCCTTATGCCAATCCCTTTAGTTTTACTTTTTATTAAAGCTTACTTCTCTCTATAAATCAAATACTGTTGTCTCATTTTTTTAAAGTCCTGCAAACCTTCTTTCCAACTGTTTCTTATTTCCTGTTCTGAGATTCCTGCTTCGATTTGCTGTTGTAGTTTTTCATTTCCTGCGCGAATAGAGAATTTTCTTTTATCAAAAAATTTAGATTTATCTGCCGTAGTCTGATAAGCTTTAATCAGCCATTTAATTTCTAACTTATTAATTCTCGGAATTGCCGATAAATCCTCTCCATTACACTCTACTCCATTGTACAAAGGATCTTTGTCTCCAAAATTAGGTTTTGGAGTAAAGGCAAAATCGCTTTTTGGTAAATAAGGCGAGCCGTAAATCTGGAATTGTTTTTCGGTTCCGCGTCCCATACTTACATTCGTTCCTTCAAAAAGACACAAACTCACATATAAATTAATCGATTGGTCGTTAGGCAAATTTGGCGAAGGACGAACGGGTAAACTGTACGTCATGCTTCGGTTATAATTCAAACACGGAATCACAGTTAATTTACATTGAATGTCGTCTTTTAGCCATTTTTGTCCATTGATCATTTTGGCTTCTTCCCCCAAAGTCATTCCGTGAAGCAAAGGCGTTGGATGCATTCCTATTCCGCTTTTAAAAGCAATATCCAAAACAGGGCCGTCTACAATCGCAATATTCGGATTTGGACGATCCAGTACAATTAGCGGAATATTATTCTCTGCGCAAGCCTCCATAATTCTATGCATCGTAGAAACGTACGTATACAAACGCGTTCCCACATCCTGCAAATCAAAAACCATAACATCAATTCCCTTTAATTGTTCAGGAGTTGGTTTATTGTTTTTTCCATAAAGGGAAGTAATAGCCAAACCTGTTTTCGCATCAATTTCATCTGATACATGTTCGCCGGCATCGGCAGTACCACGAAAGCCGTGTTCCGGTGCAAAAATGGTTTTGATTTTGATATTTTTCTGAACCAAGAAATCAACGAGATGGATTTTCTCATCGATAATGCTGGTTTGATTGGTTACAATTCCGATTGTTTTTCCTTTAAGTAAAGGCAAATAGGCTGCGTAATTTTCAGCGCCTGTTTTTATTTTTTGCGCAAAAGATACTGTTGTAATTAGTACGCAAATTAATAGTTTTTTCATATCGTTTATTTTTTTTGCCACAGATTAGAGAATTAAAAAGATTTTTCATTTTGTTGCTGTTAATTTTTCACGCAGATTCTGCAGATTAAGGCAGATGAATTTAAATTTTATAATCTGTGCCTATCTGCTTAAATCTGCAGAATCTGCGTGAAACAAAAATCCTTCTAATCTTTTATCCTGATAGCTATAGGGAGTGGCTAAATTATTCTCTCGCAGATTTTGCAGATTCACAAAATTTAATTCGTGAAAATTTGTGCAATTCGTGGCAAAAAAAACGCGGTAACTTTTTTTTACTCATTAATTTGTTTCCAAATTTTAGCACTAAAATCATCTTTGTACATTAATCTATTCGTTCGCGTTGGATTTACGCGATTGGTAAGGATAATTAAAAACCTGTTATTATCAGGATTCAGAAAGAAAAAAGTTCCTGTAAAACCCGTATGTCCAAAATCATTTTTACCGTAAAATTCATCCGGTTTTCGTTTATCAAATCCAAGGCCGCGATAGATACCTTTTTTGGCCAAAGGCGATTTTGTAAACTGTTTCACCACTCGTGCCTTTAGAGTTTGTTTTCCGTGGTATTGACCATTATTAAGCAGCATCTGGCATATTACCGAAATCGATTGGGCATTGGCAAACAAACCTGCATTTCCTGAAACTCCACCCAAAAGAGCCGCCGCTTCATCATGCACATAACCTTTGATCGTATCTTTTCTAAAAAAATTATCAATTTCAGTTGGCATCACATTTTGTTCCGAAGTCCATTTTAGCGGATTGTATCCAATTTTTGAAATGCCTAATTCATTATAAATTCCTTTGGCCAATTGATCGAGTTTGAGACCCGTTTTTGTTTCCATCATTTGCTGAACCAAAAGCAAATTGAGATCACTGTACAAATATTTACCACGCGGATGCGTATTGGCAACCGCAATTTTAGCATAAACCGTTTGATAAAATTCGGGATTCAGCCACATGTTTTTGTAGATCTGAATATAATGCTCTTTAGGTTCGAAAGAAAGGTATCTTGTATCGTAAACAATATTCTTATTCACATACATCGTATCAAATAAATCAGGATAATTCTCAGATTGCTGATTGCTTAGCAAAGGCGAACCATCAGGCGTAGAGAGCAAACTTTGATAAAAAGTAATACTTGGCGTTAGTCCAGTGGTATGCGTTAATAATTCAAAAAGGGTTAAATCTGCAATAGCGGAGTTTTTATAGAAAGGAACAACATCTCCCAATTTATCCTGTAAACCTATTTTATCCTCGCCCACCAAACGCATGGCTACAAGAGTTGCTCCCAAAACTTTAGACATAGAAGCCAGATCATACACGTCGTCTGTTTTTACTAATTCTTTTTTTGAATAATCATGATATCCATAATTTTTCAAAATAAAAACAGAATCTTTACTCCCTACCATGATTTGCGCTCCGGGAAAAAATCCTTTACCCAGGGCATTATTCATCATCGAATCAATGAAAACTTCATTTTGCTTTGTATCAAAAGACTTTTTTGAATTTTTAAGGGTCTTGCAACTTATCCCTAAAAAAATCAAAAAGACAAGTACGACTCTCACTCCTGTTTTTTTCATACTTTTTATGGATTAATTCTTAAGTCCTGAGCAGCCATCAAAGGTTCATTGTTGGTGGCTGTAATCACAATCTTTACTGCTTTTACAGGCTGTTTTGGATAGATAGATGCATTTCCGTAATCAAAACTGTCTCCTTTTTCAAAGTCAACACCATTGTATGAATATTCTACATGACCGTCATTGACAATAAATCTCGGGTGATGCGGAATTCCTGTCAATACATCAATTTTCGAAGAAACAACGGCATTGGTAAATGTGTATAAAATCCAGTCGCCATTTGCGCAGGCAACATCGGTACGCAAATACGTTTCTATATTATAATCTTCTAATTTTGAAATAGGAAATTTAGGGTTATCCGCCATCGATGACGTTACTTTTACTTCTGGCTCTAAATAAGGAGAACAATTGAAATTTACTTTTGCAGCAGATTCTTTTGCTTCTTTATTGTCCACAACAAAATCCAAACGATAGGTATTTTTTTCGTTATAATTTTCGATCACAAATCGCAAACGGGGTTTTGATTTTAATGTTTTTTCTTCTGCGTAAGTTTGTATCAATTTATCATTTTCAAAAAGTGAAACCGATTTAATAATTCCGCTTGTGCTTCCATCAGCTATTGGATCAAAAGTTAAGTACCAGATTCCTTTTTTGTCTACATTTTCAGAAATATTCTCTGAAATGTTCAACACTTCAATTTTAGAGGTATTCCAGTTGGCAACCGGTAATTTATCGACTTTTACAGCAGGACTTGCCACATCTTCATTAAAAAAAGTACGGAACATATATTGTTCGTATTCTTTGGTCTGAATCGGGCTTGTATACAAAGGCGATTGTCTTGTAGGTTCATTTCCTTGCGCATCATAACGCACAACAGCTCCTTCATAAGGCGGGGTTACCGTAATAATTCCGCTTTTGTAAATTGCTGTTGGCGGAAAATCCCTAAAAGCAATTCCCATATTGGCCAAACGCTGTAAATGACTGTGTGTTAATCTTCCATAAAAATCATCCCAGTTTTTATCTTCCTTTTTAGTCCATCCAATTTCTGATAAAGCAGCAATTCTCGGATAACTTTGATATTCCATAAATCGCGTCGGGCGATCCAGATATTCACTCCACAAAGCACCCTGAACTCCTTTTATAAGTTTTTGCTGTTCCGGTGTTAAATCATCATTAGGAATTGGTTCAAACGAATACGCTCTTTTGGTATCTGTAATAGCTGCCCAGCGATGTCCGCGCTCATTTTCAGATTGTGCCATATCAAAATACGTATATTGTCCCGGCATCATAATGGTTTCATGACCTCTTTTAGCCGATTCAATTCCGTAACTTATTCCCTGCCACGCACTAATCAAGGTATTTGGATTTATTTCTCCCCCTTTTAAAATTTCGTTCCAGCCATTTGTTTTTTTATGATATTTATCCACAATGGTTTGAACTCTTCTAAAGAAATAATTCTGAAGCTGAAAACTATCTGTAAATCCTTCTTTCGCCATCAAAGCCTGGCATTTTGGACAATGCTCCCAGTTAGCACGATTCACTTCGTCTCCTGCAATATGAATATATTCAAAAGGAAAAAGTCCCGAAACCTCTCTAATGATCGAATCTAATATTTGGTAGTTTTCTTCACGACCAACACACCAGACATTTTTTACTTCACCCTGAACACTTTTAAGTTCCTGCGTTATAGCACAACCAATCTCCGGATACGCTGCTGTTACCGCACGCGAATGTCCCGGAATTTCAATTTCGGGCATTACAGCAATCCCTCTGGCAGATGCATAAGCTACCACTTCTTTCATGTCTTCCTGAGTGTAAAAACCACCATAACGTTTGTCTCCTGAACCGTACGATGGCAACAATACTTCACCCGGTCCTCTCCATGCTCCTTTTGCAGTTAAATCCGGCATTGATTTTATCTCGGCTCTCCAGCCGTTATCATCCGTAAGATGCCAGTGAAAAACATTCATTTTATGTGCTGCCAGCCAATCGATATAATTTTCAACCGTTTGTTTATCAAAAAATTGTCTCGAACAATCCAGCATCATTCCGCGCCAGTCAAAACGAGGGTAATCTTCGATTTTCACAAACGGAATTGTTCCTTTTTTTACGTCTTTTGCAGAACAAATTTGTATTAAGGTCTGAAAGCCATTCAGCACTCCGTTTGGCGTTTTTCCTTTTACCAGAACTCCTTTTTTATTTACTGTCAATTGATAACCATCATTTGGAAGATTTATTTTTTCATCTACCAAAAGTGCTATTGTATTTTTTTCCTGTTTATTTCCATTAACAACTGATGCCGTAATTCCTGTAGTTTTAAAAAAATCACTTGCAATATAAATAGTGCTTTTCTCTATTTTTTTGTCAATAATAATCTTCAAAGGAGAAGGAATTACAAACGCATTATCTTTCTGTTTTATTTTTACAGGCCTCGGGATTATATCCAGTTTCTGAGCCTGTATCGTATTCAGCGAACTCAGGAAAATGGCGATTAGTAAAATACTTTTTTTCATCTTTTCAAGCTTTTTTATTGTATTAAAATTGTATCGGACTGCTCTCTGTTTGGGTATTACTCAAAGCGGTAATGGCATAAGTATATTGCTGTAAATTAGCGTTCGGAACCTCTAATTTTGTTGCTGTAGTAACATAATAAATATTCTCCGGATTAGAGAAATCGGTTATTTTTGATTTAGGAAATCTATAAATCACATATTTCTGATTGTTTACACCAGCTTTCCATGTCAGCACTGCAGTACCTCCTTTTTGAGCAATCGAAACATTTACTGGCGGCTGAGGTTTTATCCTTGTAATTCTATTGGCTTCAGGTGTTAAGGCAATATATTTATATTGTTTTTCCATAAGAGGTTTTCTCAGCGTATCACCTTTTTTCAGGAAATTAGTTGCCGTAAAATGCATCGAACCATCAAGCAAAGGCATTGATCTCACGATTTCTATTTGCTTCACAATTTGATCCGGACTTCTCCATTCTACTTCTTTTGCTGTTTTCGAAAGTTTATAAACCCCATGACCTACGTAAACATTTGCCCCGTATTTGTGTGCTGCCCACCATTTTGCCAAAACCTCAAAATTAGCCCTGTCAAAACCAATGTGCCAATACAATTGAGGCGTTACATAATCGATCCAGTTTTCTTTTTGCCATTTCAAAATATTGGCATACAAATCATCATAATTCGTAGCTCCAGCCACTGTGTTAGAACCTTGTGAATCTTTGGCAATATTTCGCCAGACTCCAAAAGGTGAAATTCCAAATTCGATATCTGGTTTATTGGCAATTATCGTGTCTCGTATTTGCCTGATAATCAAATCGACATTGTCTCTTCTCCAATCGTCCTTGTCTTTAAACTGGCGAGGCTCTTTGGCGAAAGCCGCCTGATCAGGAAATTCCTGTCCTGCAATTTTATAAGGATAAAAATAATCATCCATATGAATGGCCTGAATATTATAATTACGAACTATTTCGCCCACTACAGAAGCTACAAAATCTCTCGTTTCTTTATATCCCGGATTAAAATATCTGGTTTTTCCATAGGTAAGAAACAGTTCAGGTTTCTTAAAAAACAAATGATTTTTTGAAAGCACTTCGTTTGTCGTATCTTTTTGCACACGATACGGATTAAGCCAAACATGAACACTCATTCCGCGTTTTCCGGCTTCATCGATCATTAATTGCAGCGGATCAAAACCCGGAGCAACTCCCTGAGTTCCTGTAATCCAGTGTGATGCAGGTTCTTTGGTCGATTTGTAATAAGCATCTGCAGTAGGACGAATTTGAAAAACAACGGTATTCAGATTATAAGATCGTAAATTATCCAAAATCGTAATCATTTCGGTCTTCATTTCCTTGTCTGACAAGCCAGGTTTCGATGGCCAGTCGATATTGTCTACTGTCGAGATCCAGGCAGCACGCATTTCTCTTTTTGCTGGTTGCTGGCTAAAAATATTGGTTTGAAACAGTAATAATAAAATTAAAATCTTTAAACTTTTCATAAATATTATTTTTGGTTAGTTAATATAGTTTTATGTTTTTTTGGCAGGAGATTTAACCGCAAAGTTCGCAAGGTTTTTACGCAAAGTTCGCTATGCTATTCCATCTGTTTAGTTCTTTATTTCAGTAATTTCTGGAGTCTATTTTTCTCTCGCAGATTCAGCAGATTCAATTCACGGAAATTTGTGGAATTGCTTCGCCTGTTCGCTGTCGCTCGGGCTATGGCGAAAAAAATCCTTTAAATCCTTTAATCTGTGGCTAATAAAATACCTAACAGGTTTTAAAAACCTGTTAGGATAACTAACTACATAACTACTCTAATAAATAAATACCGCCTTCTATAAGCGATGTCCAAACTTTTCCCTGATCGTCAACCGAGAAGCCGTTTACACTGGAACTTCCTAAATTGATTTGTTTTATAATCTCAAATTTTTCAGCATCCACAACAACAACTTCACCTTTTCGGCTGCCTGTATAAATCTTATTTTTATTTTCTAATATTCCCGCGGGATTGTGTTCGTATCCTAGTTTTAAATCCAAAATTTTGCTTTGGTTTACCAAATTTTCTTCCGTTAGTTCCAGATCATCATTAAGCGGTAATCTTAAAAGTTCGCCTTCCATTGTTTTGGCATAAAACCATTTTCCGTCCTGACCTTTCCCCATCGATTCCCTAACTTTCCATTTTGAAGTTCTTAAAAGAGTTTTACCGGTTTCTATTTCTAAAATCGTCAGAAAACGTTCCGGAGTAACCAAATAAAGTCGTTTTTTTGATGCCACCATATTTACATTTCCGGCAGAATATAAAACTTGTTTATTGTTACCATTATTCCATTTCCAAATGAGCGTTCCCGTATTTTTATTCAAACAATAAACATTGGTATCCCATGCGCCAAAAATAATTAGATCGCCATGTATCAAAGGAACTCCCTGCGAATAAGACTCCGGTAATTTATTCTGCCAGATTATTTTTCCGCTAATTGCATCAATACAAATAAATGCATTAGAACTCGCTGTATAAAGTTTATTGTTTTCGACAATCGGCGAACCAACCAAAATTCCGCCAACAGGAATGCTCCATTTTTGTTGACCCGAGTCTTTATCAAATCCCACTATATTTCCTTCTATTGTACCCACAACAAGAACATTTTTGACCATTACAGGCGAAAAATAAATGACATTTCCTGTTTCTGTTTTCCAGTTCAAAGTCTTATTCTTTAAATTGACTGATTGTATTTCACCAATAGAATTAGCAAAATAAAGGTTCTTTTTATCGAAAGAAGGAAGACTATAAATAGAGGCAATATCTTTTATAAACGGAGGAAAACTATTGTCGAAAGTATCTTTTGGAATCTCTATTTTTGAAGGTTTCGTTGGAACTGAAAATTTAAAAATGCCTGGTTTTTCCAATTCCTTCTGATACATACTAATGCTATCTTTACTAATAATTACCTCATTGTAGCTTTTTGTTTTTCCGTCGCGGGATGTAATCGATGCGCCCATAATACCACTCAAACCGGAAAAATCATATTTTTTTAAAGTATGTCCGTGACCACAGAAACTGACAACTGTAGGATATTTTTCTAAAACAGAAAGTACTTCTTTGTAATTACTCACGCTATTGTCTAACGGATAATGCGCAAAATTCAATACTTTTTTATGGCTGTTTTTAAGGCTGTCTTGTAACGTTTTATCCAGCCAAAGCACATCTTCGTGTTTTACAAAACCATCTCCCATTTTCATATAAGGCCCACACGGAAATCCGATAAAAAGATATTCTCCTTTTGAAAATACAAAGCGGTCGCTGCCCCATATTTTTTTATAGGTTAAACCGGCACTTTCGCTCCAATTGGTTTCGTGATTTCCTGAAATAACATAATAAGGGATTTTTAAATTCGAAAGAATAGCATCAACATTTTTAAGTTCGTCATCGGCGCCACGATTGGTTAAATCTCCTGTTACCACCACAAATTCATTATCAGATTTATTGATTTCTTTTATAATATTCTGCAGCAAAAAATCATTCTCATTTCCCGGAGAAACATGCAAATCTGTAAGCTGTACAAATTTGATGTTACCTGATTTTTCTGTTTTTTGGCTGAAGCCTGACGCAATTATAAAAATTAATAATATTCTGGAAAATAGATATTTCATGGGTTTGTTTTAATTTATTTTGAAACAAATTCTATTATGATGGTGTTAGATTAACCACAAAGCTTTTACGAGATGTTCGCAAAGCTTTCTTTTAATCCATATATTTTTTTTCTCAAGCAGATTCAGCAGATTTAGCAGATTTAATTCGTGACAATTTGTGCGAGTTGTGGCGAAAAAAACTTTCTAATCTGTGGCGAAAAAATACCTAACAGGTTAAAAAAACCTGTTAGGATAGGTAACCAAACCAATAGTTATGTATTGCTAGTGTTAATCGCAATACATAATTTCTTATTTATTTTTATTGTCCCTGAAAAAATTGTCAAAAAACAACAATTGAAATTTTAACGAATTCTCCCAATATTCAATATTATGTTTTCCAGGGCGCTCTATATAATCGTGATTTATTTTTAGAGCCAGCATTTTATTATGAAGTTCCCTGTTTACATCCATAAAAAAATCATCAACACCACAATCGATAATCAATTTCAGCTTATTGTCTTTTACCAAATCGAGCATATTTGTAACAGTATTTTTCTCCCAGTTTTCAGGAAATTCGGTGATACTGCCCAAACGTTTTTTTATGTCCCAATTTTCAGGAAACGGACGAATATCGACTCCTCCGCTCATGCTTCCTGCTGCTCCAAATACATCCTGATGTTTAAAGGATAAATACAAAGCGCCGTGTCCGCCCATGCTAAGACCGGATATTGCTCTGCCTTCGCGGCTGGCAGTGGTTTTGTAATTTTTATCTACAAAAGGTACTAATTCATTAACCACATAAGTTTCGTATTTAAACGCCGTATCTATCGGACTGTCAAAATACCAGCTGGAATAATTTCCGTCAACACCTATTACTATAAAGCCATATTGGTCGACCTGTTTCCCCACTTCTTTAAAGCTTTTTACCCAGGTTGCATAATTGCCGCTAAAACCGTGAAGCAAATAAACCACAGGGAATTTTGTATTGCTTTTTTTATAATTATCAGGGGTTATGACACAGGTTTTTATGCTCTTATTCATCGAAGCGCTGAAAACCTGAATGGTATCGATTTTAGCTGCTTTCGCAGAAAAAAAGACGAATGCCAGAAGTAGCGTACTGATTGCTTTTTTCATAAAATCTTGTAATTAATTATTGTGTCAAAATAAGTTTCTTTTTTTACCATTAAGATATTCAATTCATAAAGCTTAGATTACTTAATCTCTTAATGGTAAAAAGATAAATTAAGCTTAATTTAAAACTCTGGAAATTATTTCAAGCAATCTCTTAAAATAGTGACCGGATGCATGGCTTTTCTATTGGTTCCGTCAAAAATCTGGTGTCTGCAGCTTGTTCCTGCAGCGGCAATTGCTGTTGTAGCTTCGGTGGAACGAATTTTTGGAAACAGCGTATCTTCGCCCATTTGCATACTAATTTCATAATGCTCTTTTTCGTAACCAAATGATCCCGCCATACCACAACAACCTGAATTATAAATGGTAACCGAACTGTTTTTAGGCAGATTCAGCATGGCAAATGAAGCTTCGGTAGTACTTAATGACTTTTGATGACAATGTCCGTGAATTTTTATTGTTTTCTCTGTATCCGAAAATTGTCCTGAATGTATTTTTCCGTTTGTTATTTCTCTTTTAAAGAATTCTTCGATTGTAAAGGTATTTTTTGATAATTTTTCGGCAGCTTCCTTATCATAGGCCAGTCGAATGTATTCGTCCCTAAAAGTCAATATAGCCGAAGGCTCTATTCCGATTAATGGAGTATTCTCATTAATTAAATCCTTGAAAATAGCCACATTTTTATTGGCAATATCCTGCGCTTCTTCCAGAAAACCTTTCGATATAAAAGCTCTTCCGCTTTCTTCATGATCAATTACAATTACTTCATAACCTATTTTGGTTAGTAATTCATACGCATCAATCCCTACCGAAACATCATAATAATTGGTAAATTCATCACAGAAAAGATATACTTTTCCGTTTTCAAATAACTTATTTCCAGCTGATTTTTTATTTTTTTCGTACCATTTTCTAAAAGTGGTCTGCGCCAATAAAGGAACCTGTCTTTTAGGAGCAATACCCATACTTTTTTTAACCAAAGGCAAATTGGCCACAAAATTGGTCATAGAAGGCGCAATGCTTCCTAACTTATTGAGTTTTGAATTGAAAGCAAAGATTTTATTTCGAACAGAAAATCCGTTTGCTTTTTGATATTGGTACAAAAACTCCGATTTTAAAGTCGCCACATCTACATTACTCGGACATTCGCTGGCACAGGCTTTACAGCTTACGCACAACTCAAATACCTTGTATAATTCTTCATGATCAAATTTGTTATCTTTTTCTGAATGTGTCAGATATTCTCTCAGGGCATTAGCTCTGGCGCGAGTAGTATCTTTTTCGTTTCGGGTAGCGCGGTAACTCGGACACAAAGTCCCTCCTGCCGATGGTAATTTCCTGCAATCACCAGAACCATTGCATTTTTCGGCGGCACGCAAAATGCCCATACTGTCTGAAAAATCCTGAATGGTTTTTATTTCCGGTTCTTCCCTGCCGGCTTCAAAACGAAGATTTTCATCCATTTTAGAAGCATTTACAATTTTCCCAACGTTTAAAATTGTGTTGGGATCAAATGCTTTTTTTATTCGTTTCAGCAGTTCATAGTTTTTATCCCCAATCATAAAAGGCAAAAACTCTCCACGCAAAATTCCGTCGCCATGTTCACCGCTTAACGAACCTCTGTATTTTTTCACCAAATGAGCCACTTCCGTAGAAATATTTCTAAACTGGTGTAATCCTTCTTTTGTTTTTAAATTGATCTTCGGACGTAAATGCAATTCTCCGGCTCCGGCATGTGCGTAATAAATCGCGCTTTGTCCGTGTCTTTCCATCATGGCAGCAAAATCAGCAATATAATTGGGTAGATCACTTAGTTCAACCGCTGTATCTTCGATTGAATCGGCTGCTTTATCATCGCCAACAATACTTCCTAAAAGTCCCAAACCTGCTTTTCGAACATCATTTACTTTATCAATATCGGCTCCGTAAATTTTAGGCAAAGCATATCCAAAATTATTAGCTTCAAGATCTTTAATCAAAGCGTCGGCTTGCAACTCCGCATCTTCCATGCTGATATGAGATCCTACTTCAAGCATGATAACTGCTTTTGGTTCTCCCACAATAAAAAATCGGTTTTTAGCCTGTTCCCTATTGGTTTTGGTACAATCTAAAATCGTATCATCCATCATTTCGCACGTATACAAATGATGTTTCATGGCTGTTACAACCGCTTCTAAACTTTCCTGAATGGTATGAAAATGCGCCACAACCATGATATTGTTTGTTGGCGGTAAATCATCTACTTTTAATGTAATTTCGGTTGTAAATGCCAGTGTTCCTTCGCTTCCGCAAAGTAGTTTTCCTAAATTGATGGTGTTTTCTGTTCCTGAAAATAATTCTGATTTTAATAATGCATCAATCGCATAACCTGTATTTCGTCTGTGGATTTCAGGTTTTGGAAATTCATTTTTAATTTCTTCCTGATTTTTTTTGTTCGAAAGTTCCTCGAAAATCGTTTTATAAATTTTACTTTCTAAAGAATCTCCTTTGGTTTTTTCCATGAATTCCTCCGAAGACAAATCCTTAAAAATGGCAGTACTTCCGTCACTCAAAACCGCTTTTATCTCTACAATTTTATCTCGGGTAACCCCATAACGTATCGAAGTTGTTCCAGATGAATTATTACCGACCATTCCACCAATCATACATCTATTTGTTGTTGAGGTAGTTGGACTAAAAAACAATCCGTGTGGTTTGAGATATAAATTCAGTTCATCGCGAATTACTCCGGGCTGAACCGTTATGGTTTTCTTTTCGGCATCAAAAGAAACAATCTTGGTAAAATGCTTAGAAACATCTACAATTATTCCGTTTCCTACTGTTTGTCCTGCCAAAGATGTTCCGGCAGTTCTGGGTGTTATCGAAATTTTGTTTTTTGCCGCAAAGCGAATGATCTTCACAATATCTTCTTCTGATTTTGGGATTGCCACTGCCTGAGGCATAATTCTATAAGCAGAAGCATCAGTAGCGTATAACTTTTTATGAAGTTCGTCATAAAAAAGAGTTCCTTCTAATGAATCAGATAATTGCTGTAATTGGAGAAGACTGGACATTTTATTGGTTGGTTTGCTTTTGGTTGGTAATTTTAAAAGTTTATTTTGATTGTGTTATTTAAACCTGACGGGTTTTGAAAACCCGTCAGGTTTATCACTGAAAAAGGTTAACTTTTCAGAAATTACTAATAATCAAAACGTTTAAAAGCTTCGATTGCTTCGTATTCTGCCAATCCTAAATCATCATATAAAATGGCAGTATTTTTATTACGGTCTTCGGCTCTCACCCAGAATTCTCTTGAGTCATTACCTTGAAACATTACTCGGTCTTTTTGAGATTGATGGTATAAAATCGCGCTACGTTTTAAAAGTACTTCTGATGGAGAAAGCGGAACGGCCATATCAATTTCATGAATATCCCATTCGTGCCATGCTCCTCTGTACAACCACAACCAGCAATCATCCATGTATTTTTCTGGTTTTAGCTCTTTCATGGCAGCAAAAATTGCATTCAGACAAACTTCATGCGTTCCGTGTGGATCTGCTAAATCTCCTGCGGCAAATACCTGATGAGGTTTTATCTTGGCGATAATATCTTTTACAATAGCAATATCTTCAGGTCCTAAAGGATTTTTCTTGACTTGTCCGGTTTCGTAAAACGGAAGATCTAAAAAGTGTGTATTTTCATCTTTTAGACCAATATATCTTGTTGCTGCGTAAGATTCTCTTCTTCTAATAAGCCCTTTTAATTTTCGAACTTCAAGAGAATCAATCTGGTTTTCTGATTTGCTATTCAGAAAATCAATCACCGCTTTAAAGTTGATTTGTGCCTCTGCTTCACCTAAAAAATCTTTGGCAACCTCTGCAAATTTTAAAGCCTCATCATCTGTAACAGCAATATTTCCTGAAGTTTGATATACAACATGTACATCATGACCTTGTTTTATTAATTTCGAAAAAGTTCCTCCCATCGAAATTACATCATCATCAGGATGCGGACTAAAAAGAATTACTCGTTTTTTTGCAGGATTGGCTCTTTCCGGACGATGTGAATCATCGGTATTGGGTTTTCCACCTGGCCATCCTGTAATGGTATGCTGCAATACGTTGAACATATTAATATTCAAATCATAAGCAGAGCCTTCCTGCGCCAATAGATCCGACATTCCGTTATTGTTATAATCTCTGTCGGTAAGTTTTAATATCGATTGTTTTGTTTCTCTGCAAAGCCAAACGATGGCTTTGCTTTTTAATTCCTGTGTCCAGGTACATCCGCCCACTAACCATGGTGTTTCGAATCGGGTTAATTCAGATGCAGAAAATTGGTCTAATACAAAGGTCGCATTAGTATGATTTTGTAAAAAAGTAGCAGGAACATCTGAGGTTATTTCACCCTGAATCGTTCTCTTTATAATAGAAGCTTTATTTTGCCCCCAGGCCATAAGCACAATTCTTTTAGATCTCAGAATTGTCGAAACTCCCATTGTGATGGCTCTTTTAGGAACGTTATCGATACCATTAAAATCTGATGAAGCATCGACCCTGGTAATGTGATCTAATGTAATAATTCTGGTTCCTGAATTGATGTGTGATCCAGGTTCGTTGAAACCAACGTGTCCGGTACGGCCAATTCCTAATAATTGGAAATCAAGTCCGCCGGCTTGTTTTATTTTCAATTCGTAATCAACGCAATATTGGTTCAGTTCTTCGATCGCAACTGTTCCGTCAGGAATGTTTACATTTTCCGGTTTAATATCGATGTGATTAAAAAGATATTGATGCATGAAATAATGGTAACTCTGACGATTCTCTTTGGTCATTGGATAATATTCATCCAGATTAAAAGAGATAACATTGTAAAAACTAAGGCCATCTTCTTTGTGCATGCGCACCAATTCTTCGTATACTTTTATAGGTGATGATCCCGTGGCAAGTCCTAAAACACAAGATTCATTGTTTGCTTGTTTTGAACGTATTAATTCGGCTATTTCCTGAGCAACCATTTTTGATCCCTGAACAGAATTTTCAAAAATTACGTTATGATTTTTTTCAAATCTGGTTTCTTCAAATTTCCCGGGAATGTCGTAAGCCAAAGAAGTATTCGTTTTCATAATATATCTTAGTTAAAAATTAGTTTTAACAAATATAGATACAAAAAACAGAACAAATACATTATTTTGCGTTATTTAACAAAATAAAAATCAAATAACGCAAAATAACGCAAAAATTAATTATTGAATTTTAAATTATAGGATGAAAACGCCCGATTTTCTGTATTCTTCGAGTCTTACATCTTCCGGATCCAATTCGGTTACGATAGTATCCAAAAGATTCAAATCGCAAACCACATGAGGCATTTTAGTATTTAGCTTATCCGAAGAAAACATCGACACAACCCTGTCAGAAGCCTCTATCATCGCTTTTTTGACAATTGAGATCTCATATCCAATCTCAGTCAAACCTTGTTTTATATTAATACTGCTGGCGCCTATAAAGCAAATATCTGCTTTAATTTTCGATACGACCTGAATTACATCCATACCTATTGTTACCATTGCATTTTTTTGCATTTTGCCACCAATAAATATTAAATCGATATTAGGATGTTGTGATAATTGCATGGCGATTGGTAAACTATAAGTATATATTGTCGCCTTTAAATCCGAAGGAATCAACTTTGCAAAAACTAAATTAGTGCTTCCGCCACTCATTATAATAACCTGTCCGTCATGTAATAAAGACAGTGCTTTTGTCACGATCTTTTTCTTTTCTTCCTCGGCAGCTATATTGATATTAAAAACGTCAACGGATTTTTCCGAAACCTGCACAGCTCCGCCATACACCTTTTCCAGTAGCTTTTTACTGTCCAGTTCGTTTAAATCACGCCTAATTGTATCTTCTGATAAATCCAGAGCCAAAGCCAAATCTGTTGTGACAACTTTCTGTTCTTCAATAAGCTTAGTCATTATATACTTATGTCTCTCGGCTTTCAGCATGTTTTTAAAAAGTTAAAATTCAGGACAAATATATCAAATATTTCAATTGAATAACTGTCCTTTTGTAGGAAACTGCAATAGTTTGCATAATTCTGTTCAATATTATAAAGCAGAAAGATTTCACATCTTAAATATGCGTTATTTTGCGTTATTTGAATTAATTTTCGAAAAAAAATTCAAAATACTGCATTTATATGCAATAAATAAATATATTTGCTCAACAACCATTAAAAAAACCAAATAATCATGAAAAAATTATTCCTTATTTCATTGTTGGTTTTGTTCATTCAAGTAACATTTGGGCAAACAAAAACAATTACCGGAACTGTAAAAAGCAAAGCGGATGGGTTTCCTATACCAGGGGTTAGTATCCTTATTCAGGGAACTAAAACAGGTACTACTACCGACTTTGACGGAAACTACAGTATCCCAGCCTCACCAGGGCAAAGCTTAGTTTTCAGCTACATGGGATCTGAGACGCAAGTGGTAAAAATTGACGGGCAACAAAAAATCAACGTTTCTCTTGCTGAGAGTACTTCAAAACTAGACGAAGTTGTTGTCGTGGGATTCTCTTCTCAGAAAAAAACAAACTTAACCGGAGCTGTTGCCTCAATCGATGTAGCTAAAACAATTGGAAGCAGACCTCTTACTGATGTAAGCAAAGCTTTACAAGGTACTACGCCGGGGGTAAATGTTAGTTTTAACTCGGGAAATATGAATCGTGCGGCTACTATTAACATACGTGGAGCCGGAACTATTAATGGTTCAGATGCTCCTTTAATATTAGTTGATGGAGTTCCTACAGACTTATCACTTATTAACCCAAATGATATTGCCACCATGACGGTACTTAAAGATGCTGCTTCGGCTTCTATCTATGGTGCGCGTGCTGCTTTTGGGGTGGTATTGATTACAACTAAAGGAGGAAAAACGGGAGAAGGAAAAGTAAGATTTTCTTATTCTGCCAATACGGCGTTTACGAACCCAATTTCTACTTTACAATTCTTAGATCCAACTGAAGAAATTCCAGGACTAATTGCTGCAGGAAGACGTACTGATGGTGCTGTACCGGAAATTTTTGGTGCAAACTACAATACTTTATTAGAGGGAATTAAAACCTGGAAAGAAAAATATGCACACAATCGTACCAGTAATGAAATGGTTTATGGTGAAGACTGGGAGATTAAAAATGGTACACCGTATTTCTACAGAGTTTGGGATAATAACAAAGAATTGTATGCAAAAAATGCGCTCCAGACTACTCACAATCTTTCTGCGCAAGGTAACTTAGGAGATAAAAGTTCGTTCTTTGCTTCATTTGCTTTTACTAATCAGGAAGGTATGTTAAGAGTAAATCAGGAACAAAGACAAAGAACAAACATCAACTTAGGATTTACTACAAAATTGGCTGACTGGCTTACGGGTGATTTCAAAGTAATGACTATTAACAGTACATACGACCAGCCATTTAACTACTATGGTGGTGCTGGTACTGATGATCCACTTTATACAGGTTATTTTGGATATGCACTTCGTTGGGGACAGTATTTCCCGAACTTTGGAACATACAGAGGGTATAATTTCCGTACTGCAGGAGGATATTTAGCTAATGCATCAAGAAATGAAAACGTTAAGCGCAATAACAGGTTAAGTGGTAAATTTACTGCAGATATTACAAAAGATTTTAATGTAATTGCTGAGGTTAGCAGTGTAACTGAAACGTACAACAGAAAACAAAATGGTGGTAAATTCTTAGCATGGGACAGCTGGTCTGCTATGCCATACGATGCTACAACAATTCAAACTGCAATTCCTGCAACTCTTGAAGCCGGAAATGATTATGTAGCGCAATCTAAATCAGAATCTATTACCAATGTTGTTAATATTTATGCTAACTACAAAAAACAAATAGACAAACATAGTTTTAAAGTTTTAGGAGGTTTTAACTCTGAGTGGCAGGATTTCTCTCGTAATTATGCCCGAAGAAATACACTTTTAGACAAATCAAAACCAGAATTTAATCTTGCAGTTGGAGAACAATTTGTTTCAGGATCTGCAAATACATCACTTAATCCGGCAGAAACAACCTATTCTATCGCAGGTTTCTTTGCTCGTATTAACTATGATTACAACGGAATTTATTTATTAGAATTGAATGCACGTTACGATGGTTCTTCAAAATTCCCTACAAACGAACAATGGGGATTCTTCCCTTCTGCTTCTGTAGGATATAAAATTGTGAATGAAAAATTCATGGAAAGCACACGTGGTTGGTTAAACGACCTTAAAATTCGTGGTTCTATTGGTGCAATCGGAAATCAAAACGTAGGAAACAATGCTTTCTTATCGATCATGAACTCTACTAACCCTTCATGGGTAAATAGCGGTTCTACATTGCCTCCGTCTACAGGTTTACCAACTAACGTTGATCCTGCATTAACTTGGGAAAAAGTATACACAAAAGATGTAGGTATCGATATTAAAATATTAGATATGCTTGGTGCTTCGTTTGACTGGTACCAACGTGATACAAAAGGGATGTTGGCTCCTGGTATAACACTTCCTGGTTCATTTGGTCAAAATGCAGCTCAAACCAACTCAGGAAACATGAGAACAAGAGGATGGGAATTGTCTTTGAACTTTAATAAAAACTTAAGCGAAAATGCTTCTGTATTTGTTGATGTAGCTTTATCTGATTATAAATCTGTAATTACAAAATGGAACAACACTTCTAAATTATTAGGTTTAGTTACTCCTACTACATATCCTTATTATGACGGATTCGAAATTGGACAAATCTGGGGTTTAACCAGCGACAGACTTCTTCAGGCTGATGACGTAATTACCAATAATGGTAAAACAGTAAATGGTGTTGATTACTCTAAAACAATGGTGGGTAACTTTAAATATGGAGCAGGAGATGTTCATTATGTAGATCTTGACGGTGACGGAGTTATCAGTCGTGGTGCCGGAACTGCAGACGATCACGGAGATTTGAAAAAAATTGGTAATACAACGCCACGTTATAAATACGGTATTACATTAGGTGGAAAATACCGCGGATTTGATGTTTCTGGTTTCTTCCAGGGAGTTGGAAAACGTGATTACTGGGCTGCTTCAGATGTTGTTTTGCCTTTCTATCGCGCGCCTCAGCAAATGTATGCTAACCAGGCTGATTACTGGACACCAGAAAACACTCAGGCTTACTGGCCAAACCCATATTATGGAAATGAGGCGAATACTCTTGGTTCAGGTACTTCAGGTTCAAACAACTTTGTTACCTCTACAAGATATTTATTAGACATGTCTTATTTCCGTCTAAAAAATGTTACTCTTGGATATTCACTCTCAAAAGATTTAGTAAAAAGAGCGCGCTTAGAGAAAGTAAGAATTTATGCATCAGGCGAAAACTTAGTTACCTGGGCAGACAAACGTCTTCCTGTTGACCCTGAAATCGATGAAGCAGAGGTGTTCTGGGGAAGAGCTTATCCTTATACCAAAACAATCTCTTTTGGTGTTGAGCTTGCTTTTTAATACTAACCATTCAAAACTTTTAAAATGAAAAATTCAAATATAAAATCAAAATTTCTGCTGATGTTTGCTACAGCTTTAGTAGCAACAACGGCGGTTAGTTGTTCAGATTATTTAACAGATGATCCTGCAGATAAATTTACAAATGAAAACTTTTGGCAATCGGAAGATAATGTAAAAACATTTTCATGGCTTAATTATGATACTTTTTATGGCTACGGAAATGGTACAACAATCGGACTTTCTTTTTTCTATTATCACGGAAGTGATTACAAAGTAGATGATAATTTATCAGCATTTACTTTTTATCAAATGCCGGTTACTGCAGCCACTACAAATATTTATTCATGGAATGAATATTATACACTTATTCGTCGTTGTAATTTGATGCTGGAGAAAGTACCAACGGTGAGCATGTCTGCAGAGAAAAAGAACCATTATATTGGAGTAGCTAAATTCTTTAGAGCGTATACTTACTTTCGTTTAGTGCAAAAAATGGGAGATGTTCCGTATACTGATAAATACTTAGTTCAGGCAGATCCTGCAGTTTATGCTCCGGCAATGCCAAGAGCAGAAATTATGGACAAAGTAATTGCAGACTTAGAAGAGGCTGCAAACCTCATGCTTGTTTCAGACGATAAAAATGCTACTGTAAATAAATACACGGCTTATGCTGCTTTAAGTAATGCATGTTTATATGAAGGAACGTATAGAAAATACCATTTAGGTCAGGACGGAAGTGCTTATCTTAACAAAGCAAAAGTAGCTTCACTAGCCGTAATGAACAATCCGGCTTATAAATTAAACGCCGACTGGAAATCGCTTTACAATTCAGTTGAATTACTTGGAAATACAGAAGTGATACTTACAAAACGTTATTTAACAAACGTATTGATGCACTCTCTTCAAAACTACACCAATACATCGACTATTCAATACGGTTTAACAAAATGGGCTGCTGACAGTTATGTAACGACAAACGGATTACCAATTCAACAAGCCGGAAACGCTCAGTATACCGGTGATGATAACGTAACTAAAACTTTTGCTAACAGAGATCCGCGTTTTGGTAAAACTGTAAACCCTGCCAACTACGGTTACAAAGGAAAACCTTTTGGTACAACCGCTTTAGTTTCGATGTCAGGTTATGTATTCGAATTGTACAACAATCCTGCTACAACAGGCCCTGATGTTACTACAGGAGGACGTAATTATACTGATGCGCCAATATTTACACTAAGCGAAGTATATTTAAACTACGCCGAAGCTTGTGCTGAATTGGGTACAGCAACCAACAATGATCTTGATATTTCGATCAATAAAGTACGTGCACGTGCAGGAATTGCCGCTTTGACTACTGACGGAAACAATGCTTCTGCAGGAAATGTAGTGATCAATGACCCAAGAAGAACCTCAGCTTTAGAGCAAATCTCTGGTGTTGTTAGTCCGCTAATCTGGGAAGTACGTCGTGAGCGTCAAATAGAATTTATGAGCTGGACTACTTTAAGACAAGCTGATATTTACCGTTGGAAAAAAGGAGATTATCTTGATACATCAAAAAATCCTGACGTAAATCTTGGAGCCAGAATTGGTACTCCTGTAGGATCACAAACCGTAGTAGATGGTAACGGATATGTAAAAATCTACCCTGCAAGTACAAGAACCTTTGAACCAAAACATTATTTAATGAATATCCCAACCAATGATATTGATTTATATAAAGCTCAAGGTGTTACATTAAAACAAAACCCGGGCTGGTAATTCTCTATTACTAAACCCATAAATAATACACTACCTCTGGGCACTAAAACCAGAGGTAGTATTTTAAAATTATTTCTTTGTAAAAAAGACATAAAAGAAACTGACGAAAATAAAACACAGGTCTAAAAATCATAGACATCCTCTCCAGAATACCACACTAGATCATCAAATCAAAAAAACATACAATACCAATCAAATAATAATATAATTTTATTGAGTCAATTTTTGTCTTCTCACTACTAAACTGTAATTTAAAATGATAAAATTCATAGCAAAAAGTATCTTTGTAGTAACTTCTATAATTTACACACCGTCTTATTCCAATTCATTTCAAAAAGCTGCAAAAAATAATCCTCACCAAATTACAGCCCCTTCCATTAAAACCGGAGCTGATAATTTTGAAAAATATTTGCCTTTATTAAAAGATAAAAAAGTAGGAATCGTTACGAATCAAACCGGAATTTTATCGGATAAAAAACATGTAGTAGATTTTTTATTAGAAAAAAAAGTGGCTCTACAGACCATCTTTGCACCTGAACACGGATTTAGAGGAACTGCCGATGCAGGAGAACATGTAGTAGACGGAAAAGATCCTAAAACAGGGTTACCTATCATCTCTCTTTACGGAGACAATAAAAAACCAAAAGCGGCACAATTGGCCGGAATCGATGTTATGATATTCGATTTGCAGGATGTTGGTGCACGTTTTTATACTTATATTTCTTCGTTGCATTATGTAATGGAAGCTTGTGCAGAAAACGGAATTCCGCTTATTGTTCTGGACAGACCTAACCCAAATGGCGGTATTGTAGACGGACCACTTTTAGAAAAAGAATTCACCAGTTTTGTAGGCATGCACCCTATTCCGTTACTTCACGGGATGACAATTGGAGAATATTCGAAAATGATCAATGGCGAGAAATGGTTAAAAAATGCCGTTCAATGCAAACTAACTGTTATTCCTTGTGTAGATTACAAAAGAGAGATGCCATACAGTTTACTGGCAAAACCCTCACCAAATTTACCTAATGACCAATCGATTAACTTATACGCAAGTTTATGCCTTTTTGAAGGAACCAACGTAAGTATGGGACGCGGAACCGAAAAACAATTTCAGATTTATGGTTCTCCTTTTTTAAAGAAAACGAATTTCAGCTTTACGCCAAAACCAAATTTTGGAGCCAAAGATCCGCTTTATAACGGAAAAGAATGTTTTGGAGAAGATTTAACTTCTTACCCAAAACTCACGCAATTAGAACTTAAATGGCTCATAAAAGCCTATCAAAATACCAGCGATAAAACGAAATTCTTCAATCCGTTTTTCACCAAACTTGCCGGAACAAAAAAATTACAGCAACAAATAGAAAGCGGAGTTTCAGAAAATGAAATAAGAAGGAGCTGGCAGAAGGATTTAGAAGCTTTCAAAAAAATGAGAAAGGCTTACCTGCTCTATTAAAAAACTGTTTTTCCCACATAGTTCTTATGTGTATTTTAAAATAAGTGAAACGTCTTTTTTTTAAATAATAAACTATGTTTCTATGTGTTAAAAAAATAAGCCCAACGAGTAAAAATACAACCAACTAAATTGCAAAATATCGAAACCGGTTATTCGAACAACTTTGGTTTCAAAAATCAAAAAAAGAAAAATGAAAAATAAAAATCCTGAAACTGAACAAGAATCTTTGTACAAAGACTTGGATCAAATGAGCGTTAAAGAACTTCTTACCAATATCAATACAGAGGACAAAAAAGTACCGCATATTATCGACGAGCAGATTCCTAAAATCGAAAAACTGGTTAAGGCCATTGTAAAAAAAATGCAGCTGGGCGGTCGATTATTTTATATTGGAGCCGGAACTTCCGGACGAATTGGAATCCTGGATGCATCAGAATGTCCGCCAACTTTTGGTGTGCCGCATGATATGATTATCGGAATTATTGCCGGTGGAGATACTGCCATTAGAAAAGCCGTAGAAAATGCCGAAGACAACACCGAGCAAGCATGGAAAGATCTGGCTAAATTTGAAATTTCAAGTTTAGATTTTATCATAGGAATTGCTGCTTCGGGAAATACACCTTATGTTTTAGGCGCTTTGCAAAAAGCAAAAGAACACAATATCAAAACAGGAAGTATTTCCTGCATTAGTAACGGACTTATTGCTCAGGAAGCAGATTATCCTATCGAATTAATCGTAGGGCCTGAATTCCTTACCGGAAGCACCAGAATGAAAGCCGGAACAGCCCAAAAACTAACATTAAACATGATCTCTACATCAGTAATGATTAAACTAGGGAAAGTAAAAGGCAACAAAATGGTCGATATGCAGCTTTCTAACGAAAAACTGGTAAAACGCGGCATCAAAATGATTATGGAAGAACTTGGAATTGAATATGACGTAGCCGAAGAATTACTGCAAAAACACAAAAGCGTAAGAGCTGTTTTACTGTCTCAAAGCAAAAATCAGGAAAACTAAAAACCGCCAACGAATCAAAAATATTTAATAGATTTATAGGCTTGATTTTTATCAAAGAAACCTAACAGGTTTTAAAAACCTGTTAGGTTTAATCAACCGTTTTATTCATCTTTGATTCACTTTTGATTCACCAAAATTCATTAAGAACCAACCACCAAAACTATACCATGACACCAAGTACCATACTCCTCCTTATCATCATTTATTTCGGAACATTATTCTACATCTCGCACAGAGTGAGCAGAAAAGATGGCGGAAATGACGCTTTTTTTACCGCCAATAAAAACTCAAAATGGTATCTGGTTGCTTTTGGAATGATAGGAACTGCCCTTTCCGGAGTAACTTTTATCTCTGTTCCCGGAGAAGTGGGTGCGCCAAGTGGTGAACAATTCAAATATTTTCAATTCGTTTTGGGTAATGCAATGGGATTTATAGTAATTACCAAATTATTACTGCCGTTGTATTACCGAATGAATTTAACCTCGATTTATGGTTATATCGAACAAAGAATGGGCTTTTACAGCTATAAAACTGCTGCTTCTATTTTCCTGATCAGCAGAACCGTTAGCTCTGCATTCAGGCTTTATTTAGTGGTTATTGTATTGCAGCGTTTTGTA
This sequence comes from Flavobacterium sp. SLB02, assembly GCF_009664855.1. Taxonomy (GTDB): domain Bacteria; phylum Bacteroidota; class Bacteroidia; order Flavobacteriales; family Flavobacteriaceae; genus Flavobacterium. The sequence continues at coordinate 310,636 of NZ_CP045928.1, read as the reverse complement.
TTTGATTTTTATCATATTCCGTTTGCCTTTACAGTCCTGATTTCTTTGGTACTTATTTTTTCGTATACCTACAGAGGCGGACTAAAAACGATTATCATAACCGATACTTTACAAACATTTTTCCTGGTAACATCTGTTTTTCTTACCATTTATTTCATTTGCGACCGTATGGATTTAAGTGCTATTGGCGCTTTCGAAGAAGTAAAAAACAGCAATTATTCTAAAATATTTTTCTTTGATGATTTTCTGGGAAGTAAGTTTCATTTTGTAAAACAAATTTTAGGAGGAATGTTTGTAACCATTGCCATGACAGGATTGGATCAGGATTTAATGCAAAAAAACCTGAGCTGTAAAAACATTGGCGAAGCACAAAAAAACATGTTCACCTTTACGGGAATCTTTGTTGTGATCAACATTTTCTTTCTAAGTGTTGGAGCTTTACTTTATATCTATGCCAACAAAAACGGCATCGCGATCCCAACGGATCTAGTTACCGGCAAACCAAGAACCGATTTACTTTTTCCGGAAATCGCACTGAACCATTTGGCTACAATTCCGGCAATCGTATTTTTATTAGGAATCATTGCAGCCACATTTGCCACAACAGATTCGGCATTAACAGCCTTAACAACCTCTTTTTGCGTTGATTTTCTAGGAATGGACAAAGCCGAAAACAGCAAGAAAAACACCGTTCGTACCAGACATTTGGTTCACATTAGTTTCTCTGCCCTGATTTTCTTTGTGATCCTTATTTTCAACTCGATCAACGATAGTTCAGTAGTGGGTATGATCTTCAAAGTGGCTTCTTATACTTACGGTCCATTATTAGGATTATACGCTTTTGGATTGTTCCAGAAATCAAGACATGTAAAAGATAAATTTGTTCCCGTAATTTGCTTATTATCGCCTTTCTTTACGTATTTACTAAATGAAAATTCAGCAGCATTATTTGCAGGATATGTTTTTGATAATGAATTAATCGTACTCAACGGACTTATCACTTATTTAGGATTATACCTGACTAGTTCCCGCAGCACAGAAAAAATAAGTTTTTAAAACCACCTTAAAAACACAACCCTATTGATTAATCAATTGAAACTTTTTAGATAGGTTTCAATTGCACAAAAAATAATAAACATGAAAGATTACATCATAAAAATCAGCCTTTGCGCTTCATTTTTATTTTTAATCACCAATTGTGGCGTTTCTAAAAAAGACAATACAATTAAAGATTTAAAAACAGATCCCGTTACCAAAGATACAGTCGTTTACACCGCTCCAAAAACATCCGAGAAAAAGACTTTTTTTAAAGACTCTGACAAAGAAACTGCCTGGGTCGACAGCATTTACAGCAAAATGTCGCTCCGTGAAAAAGTAGGTCAGTTGTTTATGATTTCGGCTTATTCTAATAAAGATTCGGTTCACGTAAACGAAGTCAAAAAATTAGTTCAGGAATATAAAGTAGGCGGAGTAATTTTTTTTCAGGGCGGGCCGGTTCGTCAGGCCAAATTGACCAATCTTTACCAATCGAAAGTAAAAGTGCCTTTATTTGTAGGAATTGATGCCGAATGGGGATTGGCAATGCGATTGGATTCTACTTACCGATATCCTTGGAACATGACTTTGGGCGCGATTCAGGATTTGAATTTAATTGAAAAAGTGGGTCGAAATATGGCCAATGAAAATAAGCGAATCGGAATCCATTTTAATTTTGCTCCGGTTTTAGACATTAATACCAATCCTAAAAATCCAATTATTGGCAATCGTTCTTTTGGCGAAGATAAAGTCAATGTAGCCAACAAAGCCATTGCTTTAATGAGAGGCGTTCAGAGTCAGGGCGTTTTCAGCACCGGAAAACATTTCCCGGGACACGGAGATACCGCAACAGATTCGCATCATGCTTTGCCTTTGGTTAATTTTTCGAAAGAAAGACTGGAGCAAATAGAATTATATCCGTACAAAAGAATATTTGATGAAGGTTTAGTATCCGTTATGGTGGGGCATCTTAATATTCCCAGTTTAGAGCCAATCCCAAATCTTCCTTCTTCGGCTTCTTACAATGTGGTTACGAACCTGCTTCAGAAAGAATTAGGTTTCCAAGGTTTGATTTTTACCGATGGTTTAGCCATGAAAGGTGCCAGTAATTTTAAAGGTCCCGGTGATTTAGAAATTGCGGTAATTCTTGCCGGAAATGATGTTTTACTTTGTCCGGAAAATGTTCCCGTAGCCGTTCAAAAATTAGAAGCAGCTTATACTGAAAATGTGATTACCGAAGAACGTCTTGCACATTCGGTAAAAAAAATATTGCATTATAAATTCAAAGCAGGATTAAACACGTACAAGCCTATTGATATGGCGAACATTTATCCTGATCTTAACCCGTCACAAAATGATGCGCTGCATTATCAATTGTATGAAAACGCGGTTACTGTTTTAAAAAATGAAAAGGAAATACTTCCGATAAAAGAACTCGATCAAAAAATTGCTTACGTAAAATTAGGCGATGATACGAATAGTACTTTTATTTCTACATTAAAAAAATATACCGAAATAATAGAAGTTAAAGACACCAATCTTGACAGCCTGAACAAGGAATTAAGAAAGTTTGACAAGGTGATTATCAGTTTTCATAAAGTAAATAAACCCTGGGAAAAACAAGAATTTACATTAACAGAACTGCTTTGGCTAAAAGAAATTGCGAAGCACAACGACGTAATTCTAGACATTTTTGCCAAACCTTATTCCCTATTGTCAATTACCGATTTTGATGATATTGAAGGTCTGGTGGTTTCATATCAAAATTCAGATATCAGTCAGGTAGTTTCAGCCGAATTACTTTTTGGAGCCATCGAAGCCAAAGGAAAACTGCCAGTATCCATCAATACTTCTTTCAGCGTAAATGATGGACTGATGACCGAAAAATTAAATCGTCTTGCTTTTACCGCTGCGGAAAATGTGAATATGAATCCTGCTATTCTATCAAAAATCGATGCTGTGGCACAAAAAGCAATTGATGGAAAAATGGCACCGGGAATGCAGGTTTTAGTAGCGCGAAAAGGAAGTGTTATTTTTCAGAAATCATATGGAAATCAAACGTATGACAACGGAAAAAAAGTGACCAACACAGATTTATATGATGTCGCTTCGATTTCGAAAATGATATCTACATTGCCCAATGTGATGCAATTGTATGATAAAGAAAAAGTGAATCTCGATACCAAATTAAAAGATATGGTACCGTTTTTTGCCAAAACAAACAAGGAAAATATCATCTTCAAGGATTTACTAACGCATTATGCCGGACTTCAGGCCTGGATTCCGTTTTACAAAGCAACCTTAGACAGCAATAATAATCCTTCTGAAAAATATTATCGAAAAATAGCCGAAACTGGTTTTACCACAAAAGTGGCAGACAATCTTTATATTCGAAATGATTATCACGATACGATCATGAAAATCATTGCCGATAGTCCGTTATCCCTTAAAAAAGAATACAAATACAGTGATTTCACTTTTATCATCCTAAAAGAATATCTGGAAAGAAAAACGCATAAAAAGCTGCAAGACCTGAGTAAGCAGAATTTTTACAACACACTAGGGATGAACAATACGCTTTACAATCCGTTAGATAAATTTGACAAAAATAACATTGCCCCTACCGAAATTGATACGTATTTCAGACATCAGGTTATTCAGGGTTATGTACACGATATGGCAGCAGCTATGGAAGGCGGAGTTGCTGGTCACGCAGGAATTTTCTCTAATGCGATGGATGTTGCCAAAATGATGCAATTGTATTTGCAAAAAGGAAATTACGGTAATAAAGAGTATTTTTCGCCACAAACATTTGATGCCTTCAATACTTGTTATTATGCCGATAAAGGCGTTCAAAGAGGTTTAGGTTTTGATAAAAGAATAGGCAAAGATGGCCCAACTTGTGCTTGTGTTTCTCCGTCTAGTTTTGGTCATACCGGATTTACAGGAAACATCGCCTGGGTAGATCCTGAAACAGAAATTGTTTATGTATTTTTATCCAACAGAACCTATCCCGGAGTAAATGGCGACGAGAATAAATTAGCCAAAGGAAAAATTAGAGAAGAAATTCAGCAAATTATTCAGGAAGCTATTATGGTGAAGTAAAAAACTATAATTAACCATATAAGAAATGTAAGTTCATTTAAATGTTTGAACAAAACTAATATGTTCTTATATTCCTTATATGGTTAAAAAAATTATAGCCAAAGAAGAATAATTTTATTTATAAAAAAACAATATCATGAACGCAAATCTGGAATCACTGTATAAAATTGCCCAAAAACCATCACGAACCATTATCGGATTAATGTCCGGTACTTCATTGGATGGTTTGGACGTGGCTTTATGCGAAATTTCAGGTTCAGGCGAAAATACCGAAGTTCAGTTAATTCAATTTGATACCGTTGATTATTCTGAAGGAGTAAAATCAGAAATCCGAAATGTATTTGCAAAACCAACAATCGATTTTCAGCATTTGGTTTTACTAAATGAATGGATCGGGATTCTTCATGCTAATATTATCTTAGATCGTTTGAACCATTGGAAAATTCCGGCTGAAAAAATTGATCTGGTGGCTTCGCACGGACAAACCGTTTTTCATGCGCCGAAGATTTTGCATCAGCAGGAAAAATTTCCAAACGGTACTTTACAAATTGGCGACGGAGATCATATTGCCGTAAAAACCGGAATTATAACCATTTCTGATTTCAGGCAAAAACACCTTGCTGCAGGCGGCGAAGGAGCACCATTGGCCGTTTACGGAGATTATTTTTTGTTTAGTAAAAAAGATGAAAACCGCATTATGCTCAATATGGGTGGTATTGCTAATTTTACATATTTATCATCAAGCCATAATCCCGAAGAAGTTTTTGTGACCGATACAGGAACAGGAAATACCTTAATTGATGCGTTTACGAGACTTCATTTTCCTGAGAAAGCTTATGATAAAGATGCCGAAATTGCCAAACAAGGCAACGTAAATGCTGCTCTTTTAAAAGCTTTAAAAGGAGATGAATTCTTTGCTAAACCTTTCCCTAAAACTACAGGTCCGGAACTTTTTAGTATCGAATATGTCCGAAAAGCGCAAAACCAAAGCCAAACCGAAAATATTACTATCGAAGATTTGCTCGCCACCTTAACCCGATTCAGCGCTGAAACCATTGCCGAAGCCATACATTCGTCCATCAACAATACAACCTATTCTCCTGAAACTTTCACCATTTATATGTCAGGCGGAGGCGCGCATAACCCATTATTAGTGGGTTGGCTAAAAGAATTATTGCCTTGTACTTTTGAAAATACTGATGTTCTAGGCATTTCAGGCGATGCAAAAGAAGCCATATTATTTGCCATTTTAGCCAATGAAACCGTTTCCGGAGGCACTTCTGATTTTGGACTAAGAAAGAGAATCCCATCCGTATCGATGGGTAAAATTTCTTTTCCGAATTAAAAATTAAACCTAACATAAAAATTTCTCATTCAGATAAATTAACGAAACCAAAAACAACCACAACCCATGACAAAAGAACGTTTAATTTCACTAGATGTATTTAGAGGATTTACCATTTTATTGATGACCATTGTCAATAACCCGGGAAGCTGGACCTCTATTTATCCGCCTTTAGAACACGCAGAATGGCATGGCTGTACTCCTACCGATTTAGTATTTCCGTTTTTTGTTTTTATAATGGGAACCGCTATTCCGTTTGCAATGCCTGTAAAACATTTTGATGCAGCTGTTTTTAATAAAATTATAGTTCGGTCATTGCGTATTTTCTGTTTAGGATTTTTTCTGGCTTTTTTCACCCGATTCCAATTATTTGGTTTAGAAGGAATTCCGTTATTAATCCTGAGATTACTGATCACTTTTGCAGTGGCTTATGCCCTTTTAGGCAACTTTACTTTAAAAGTGAAAACCTATCTCGCAGTAGGGATTTTTGCGATTTTAATATCCTTAGCCTATAGCGGAATCGAAGCTTTTGAAGACGTAAGAATTCCTGGAGTGCTACAACGAATAGGAATTGTTTATTTCTTTACTTCTATTTTATATTTAAAAACAAACCTGAAAACACAACTTATAGTTGCCGCTTTGATTTTATTGATTTACTGGCTTTTGATGGCTTTTGTTCCGGTTCCGGGGTTTGGTCCTGCCAATTTCGACAAAGGAACCAATCTGGCTGCGTGGTTAGACAATTTACTTTTAAACGGACATTTATGGGCTTCTAGTAAAACCTGGGATCCTGAAGGAATTTTGAGTACTTTACCAGCCATTGGAACCGGAATCATAGGAATGTTTATTGGTCAAATATTAAACCTGCAAATCACCAAAATCGAAATTGTAAAAAAATTAGCCATCGCCGGAGTTTCTTTATTGATTCTGGGTTTACTCTGGCATACCTTTTTTCCAATCAATAAATCGCTTTGGACAAGTTCATATGTTTTGTACACCGCAGGAATCGCCACAATATGTTTGACGATATTGTATTATATAATAGATGTTGCCAATTATACAAAATGGACAAAACTATTTTTGATATGGGGTGTAAATCCTATGATTGTGTTTTTCTTTTCAGGAATAATCCCAAGAGTTTTAGGTTCGATCAAGATTCAGAATCCTGAGGCAGCTTCGGAACAAATCAGCCTTCAAACCTCCATTTACAAATTTGGGATTGCGCCTTGTTTCGAAAATCCTTTGAGTGCATCATTGGCTTACGCACTTATTTATGCTGTTTTTTGGTCTTTCATATTATGGGTTTTCTATAAAAAGAAATTGATTTTTAAGGTGTAAAAAAATAAAGTTTGCGAGTTTTTCTACCACAAATTGCACGATGGAACACAATCTAAAAAAACTAAAACTTTCGTTTTTGATAAGGTGTTCCTTCGCCATCTTCACAATGACTTTTAAGACTTAACAGAAACATTGCCCAATTGTAATTGCACCATTGGTAAAACTCGGTCAATTCACGCCAATCAAAATGTTTGAGAACAACTGACGTTACTCCGTCTTTTTCCTTAAGATCAAATGAAATTTTTGTACCAATCCATTCCGGGTCAGAATCTGTGCATTCCCATAGGATTCTTTTGTTTGGAGATAATTCTACTATTTTCATTTTTGTGTTATCATTATCACCGAAATTAAACTCATTGACAAAACCTACCTCCGGTTTTACAATCAATTCTGTTGTCCAGACAGCACCAAGTCCTTGTTGTGTGGTAAGTGTTTTATAAACAGCTGCAATAGGCGATTTGATGTAATTGATGTGTTCAATTTTTTCCATTTTCATGAATGTTTTATTTTCGTAAATTCAAAGTTAACGAAATTTCTATTGCTCTGACAAAGGCTCTATCTTGAAATTAATACTTGTAATTACTCTTTGTATATTTTAAAAGACAACATTAATATCAAGTTAAATTCAATAACCTATTGTGCTTTTTTCATAATTATGAGGATTAATTTAATTAACTTTAGATTAAATACACTACAATGGCTCTGTAAAAGCAATTCTTTCAAACCTGAATTTGTTTTATACTGAGTCGTTTAAAATAAAATATTATGAAAATGACTGCAGAAATAACATCTCCTTATGATCAAAGTTTTATTAAAGAATTACCCTTGATCAGTAAAAATGAGATTGACAATATACTTAATACCGCCCAAAACTTATTTACAGATCAATCGAAGTGGATTCCGGCTTATAAAAGAATCGAAATATTAGAAAAAACAGCTTCAATAATGACTGATCGAATCGAGGAATTATTAGATACCGCCATACGAGAAGGCGGAAAGCCCTATCAGGATTCTAAAGCTGAGGTACTTCGGGCAATTAAAGGTGTGAAATTAGCAGCAGAACATATTTCTCAAATAAAAGGAGAACAAATACCAATGGGACTTACCGAGGCTTCTTTAAACAGAATCGCTTTTACATCAAAAGAACCTATCGGAATTGTCGCGGCCGTTAGTGCTTTTAATCATCCGTTAAATTTAGCAGTTCACCAAATCGTTACGGCAATTGCTGCCGGCTGTCCCATAATTTTTAAACCCGCAACAGCAACTCCTCTATCAAGTTTGGCTCTTGCCCATATTTTAAAAGAAGCAGGATTGCCTGATGGATGGCTTCAAATCATTTTATGTGATAATGAAGCTGCAGAGTTACTGGTGACAGATCCGAGAATTAACTTTTTCTCTTTCATTGGTTCGGCAAAAGTAGGATGGTACTTAAAAAGTAAATTATCTCCGGGAACAAGATGTGCTTTAGAACATGGCGGAGCTGCTCCAGTTATTGTTGAAAGTGATGCTGATTTTAGCGAAATGATTCCTACTCTGGTAAAAGGAGGTTTTTATCACGCCGGACAAGTTTGCGTTTCGGTTCAGCGAGTATATGTCAATCAGGAGATTGCTGAGCGTTTTATTGAAGAATTTGCAGCGGCCACCAATAAACTAATTACAGGAAATCCGTTAGATCAAAAGACAGATGTAGGTCCGCTTATTACACCAAAAGAAGTCGATCGTGTCGAAGAATGGGTGAATGAAGCAATTGAAAAAGGAGCGAAACTAATAAGCGGCGGAAAAAGAATTTCCGACACTTTCTTTGAGCCTACAGTTTTGTTTAATCCATCAGAGGATTCAAAAGTTTCGACTACCGAAATCTTTGGTCCGGTTGTTTGTATTTATTCGTATACAGATCGTGATGAAGCTATCGAAAGAGCCAATGCACTTGATGTTCATTTTCAGGCAGCCGTTTTTACAAAAAATATAGATATTGCTTTAGATACTGTAAAAAAATTAAACGCGACTGCAGTTATGGTTAATGATCATACGGCATTTAGAGTCGATTGGATGCCATTTGGAGGAAGGGATTCTTCGGGTATTGGCATGGGCGGAATTTCATATGCCATAAACGAAATGACAAGAGAAAAATTGACCGTTTTTAAAAGCAAATTTCTATAATCATTAATTACGTTAAGTACAATTTAAACACATAGAAACATGGATTTTATGTGTAGAAAAGGATACAAAAAAGAAAAAGTTTTAAAAATATGAACGCAAACCCTGCTGAACTAAACATTGAAACCACCAAAAAAGTATTACCCATTATTTTGGCGACTTCGATCTTTATGCAAATGCTCGATTCAACTATTTTAAATACGTCGATAACGGCTATCGCCAAAGATCTGCACGAATCGCCGCTTGATATGCAAAATGCCATCATTAGTTATGTATTAACTCTTGCGCTTTTTATGCCGGTTAGCGGCTTTTTATCGGATAAATTTGGAACGAAGAAAGTATTTATTTTTGCTTTATTGCTATTCAGTATCGGGTCTTTGTTTTGTTCGCTTTCGCAGAATTTAAGCCATTTGATTTTTTCGCGTGTTATTCAGGGAATTGGAGGAAGTTTAATGACACCCGTAGGTAAATTGGCGCTCATTAGAACATTTCCTAAAAAAGAATTATTAAAAGCAATGAATTTTGCCATTATCCCTGCCTTGATAGGTCCTGTATTAGGTCCTTTGGTTGGTGGTTATATGGTCGATTATTTATCCTGGCACTGGATTTTCCTTATCAACATTCCGTTTGGGATTATTGGTATTCTGTTAAGCCTAAAGTATATGCCTGACTATAAATCTCCCATTATCGATTTTGACTTAAAAGGTTTCCTGATTTTTGCTGCGGCTTCCCTCCTTTTGTCTATTTCTTTAGAATTATTTGGCAATACCGTTCGCGTAACACCGGTTTTATTGGTATTAATGTCCGGATTTTTAATGTTGTATTGGTATTATAGACATGCCGTGACAGACAACAATCCTCTTTTTCCTTTAAATTTATTTCAGGTAAGAACTTTTCGCGTAGGGATAGTAGGTAATCTGGCAACGCGTCTGGGTTTTAGTTCGATTCCGTTGCTGTTGCCTATGATGATTCAGATTGCTTACGGACAATCGGCAGTAACTTCAGGATGGATTGTGGCGCCCATGGCTCTTACTGCGATGTTTGGAAAATCGGCTGTAATTAAAATTTTAAATACTTACGGTTATAGAAAAACCTTAATGGTGAATACTTTTATTATTGGAGTATTAATCTGTGCATTGGCCATTCCGTCCATTCATACTTCTTTTTATTGGTATGTCCCTATTATTGCGGTATTGGGTTTCTTTAACTCGATACAATTTACCTCGATGAATTCTATTTCTATTGCCGATTTAAGGGTATATCATACCAGTAGCGGCAATTCGTTAGTTTCTGTCAATCAGCAACTGGCTATTGGTTTCGGAATTGCTTTTGGACTTTTGGTACTTAAAGTTTTTCAGGGGGACACAAAGCTCATTCATAACGAAATTCACAATGCTTTTCGATATACATTTCTTGTCGTAGGTTTTTTGACTATTCTGTCCGGATTAGTTTTTAGAAGACTTCATGGTAAAGATGGCGATAATTTAAAATCGGCTAATTAATAAAAAAATCAAAGCCCAATCGTAACAGATTGGGCTTTATTATTTCCTGAAATTTTAAACTTTTTAGTTCCAGCCTCCGCCAAGCGCGCGGTATAAATTGACAACAGCATGCAGCTTTTGACTTTGATCTTCAATTCCTCTTAATTGTGCATTTAATAGGTTTTGTTCAGCCGTCAATACATCTGTATAATTGGTTGTCGAATTGTTCAGTAATTCTTTATTAAACTCAACTGCTTTCAATAAAGCTTCTAATTGTTTTTTCCTTTTTTCTTCTTTTAAAGCGGCGTTATCGTATTTTGACAAGGCATTCGAAACTTCCTCACTTGCTTTTAGCATCGAAAATTCAAAATTATAAAGCGCTTCTTTTTGTAAAGATAGTGCAGTTGCTAATCTTCCTTTGTTGATTCCTTTATTGAAGATGGGCTGCGTAAGTCCTCCGGCGATATTAGCAAAAAGTCCTCCGTTTGTAAACCAGTCTTTTAGTCCGAAACTCGAAAAACCAGCCGCTCCGCTGATGGTCAAAGCAGGATAAAAATAAGCTCTTGCCACATTGCTTTCTTCAAATGCCGCTCTAAAATTATATTCGGCTTGTTGCACATCCGGACGATTGGAAAGAAGCTGCATCGGAACTCCAATTTTAAGATCGTAGGTAAGTTTTTGCTTTTCGAGAGCACTACGTTCGATTTTAGTTGGTGATTTTGCCAGAAGCACACATAAAGTATGTTCGGTTTCGGTTATTTTTTGTTCGATATCCGGAATGGCTAATTCTGCTTCATAAAAGTTGGCTTCGCTCTGAACAACGGCAACTCCATTAATAATCGAATTTTCGAAAAGCACTTTGATCGTCTCAGCATCGGTTTCTCTGTTTTTGGCTGTCTTTTTAAGCACTTTTAATTGCTCATCCAAAATTAATAACTCATAATACGAATTGGCAATATTGGCGATCAATTGAGTTTGAACAGCGCGTTTGGCAGCATCTGTAGCCAAGAAATTTGCTAATGCACTTTTCTTAGCACTTTTTAATTTACCCCAAACATCAATTTCCCATCCGGCAGTAATTCCCAAATCGTATTGTGTCGACTGATCGAAAAGTCCAAACCCTTGCGGGAAAGCCAATCTGGATTCTTTAACCGATAAATTCCCATTTACCGAAGGCAGAAAAGTGGCTTTACTCAACTTAACATTCACCGCCGATTGATTGATACGTTCTACTGCAATCTTTAAATCCAGATTTGCCGCCAATCCATCCGAAATAAGTTGTTGTAAAGCAGGATCTGTAAATAATTCCGACCATTTCATAGTGGCTATAGTTGTTGTATCGATGCTTTCTTTTTCTCGATACATTACTGATGTTTCGGGTTTAGCATAGGGCTTCGTGATCTTGCACGAACTCCATATACTGGCAATAATCAGTATAATGATGATTAATTTATGATTGTATTTGTTCATTTTAGTATGTTTTTAATATAAGAGTGATATAATCTCGCAAAGTCGCAGAGTCGCTAAGTTTTTTTCTTTTCTAAGTTTTTAAACTTGACGTCTTAGCGACTTTGCGAGAGAATCAAATTTTTAAAATCTTTTAATGTGTGGCAAAAAAAAATTAACCACAAAGTTCACAAAGGTTTACGCAAAGTCCGCTAAGGTGAAATCCTTTTAATCTTTTTAATCTGTAGCAAAAAAATAACCGCAAGCTATTCCCTCTGAACCTTTGTAGCTCTGAACCTTTGAACCTCTACTAATCAATTATTCTCGGTTCATGAGACGGTTCTTTTACTCCACCCACTTTTTCCTGCAACGACTGGAAAATGATAAACAGAACCGGAATAACAAAAACCCCGAATAAAGTACCAATCAACATTCCTCCAACGGCAGCTGTACCAATCGATCTATTGCTTAATGCTCCTGCTCCAGTGGCAATCATCAACGGAATCAATCCGAAGATAAAAGCGAAAGAGGTCATTAAAATTGGACGTAATCTGGCTTTCGCACCAAATAAAGCCGACTGAACTAAACTTCTTCCGCTCAGGCGGTGCAACAGGGCGAACTCTACAATAAGAATCGCATTTTTTGCCAAAAGACCAATCAGCATAATCAAACTGATCTGAAGGAAAATATTATTATCAACCCCAAACAAATTCGCAAATATAAAAGCTCCTGCAAGCCCGATTGGTAAGGATAACAACACCGAGAATGGCAGGATATAACTTTTGTATTGTGCGCTCAATAAGAAGTAAATAAAGATTAAACAAAGTCCAAAGATTAAGGTGGTCTGGCTTCCGCTTGACAATTCTTCTTTGGTTAAACCTGAAAATTCATACGTATAACCTCGGTCTAATGTTTGTGCTGCCACTTCTTCGATTGCTTTTATGGCATCTCCTGAACTGTATCCGGCATTTGGCGATCCTGTAACCGTAGTTGAGGTAAAGAGGTTAAAACGGTTTATAAATTCCGGGCCATACGTTTTTTTCAAGGTTACAAATTCTGAAATTGGCGCCATTGCACCTTTATCTGTTCGAACAAAAACTTTATTAATATCACTTTCTTTGGCTCTGTAATCCGCATGCGATTGCAGCATCACTCTGTATTGTTTTCCGAATTTATTAATGTCCGAGGCGTAGATTCCTCCAAAATATCCCTGAAGCGTATTCAGCACGGTTTTTACGCTAACGCCGGCATCTTTACATTTTGCCACATTTACATTCACTTCCATTTCAGGAAAGCCAATATTAAACGGACTGGTTGCATACATAATCTCTGGCCGCTGATTGATGGCCAACATAAACTTGCCGATATTCTTATCAAAATTCTGAAAACTTCCTCCGGTTCGATCCTGCAATTGCACTTCGAATCCGTTACTGTTTCCAAATCCCTGCAGAGTTGGCGCGGCAAAGAATATGATACTTGCCCCTTTTATATGAGCTGTTTTGGCAAACAACTGACTTACCACCGAATTAACATCCTGAGTTTTCCCTTTTCTTTCGTTCCAGGGTTTCAGTCTAATAAACAAAGCGCCGTAAGAACCTCCATTTCCATGAATTAAATCCATTCCTGACAATGTAGATGAAAGCTCTATCTCTGGAATACTTCTGGCAATACTATCTATTTCTTTTGTAATTTCTTCGGTGCGTTCCAGTGTCGAGGAGGCTGGCAAAACTACATTTCCGAAAATTGCTCCTCCGTCATCATTGGGCACAAAACCTGTAGGTGTTGTTTTGATTAACGCATAAAATATCATCCCAAATACTGCTATAGCCAGTAAGGATATCCATTTTCTGCGAATCAGGAATCGAACCGCTCCAATATATTTATGGGTTAAAGCATCAAAAGCTACATTAAAACCAGCATAGAATTTTGGTAAAAACCCTTTATCGTGATATGATTTTTCAGGATCGTGTGGTTTTAATAAAATAGCACAAAGAGCAGGACTTAAAGTCAGGGCATTTACAGCCGAAATTAAGATGGCTACAGCCAATGTTAATCCGAATTGCTTGTAAAATACTCCTGCTGAACCTGTGATAAAAGTAACAGGAACAAACACCGCCGACATAATTAAGGTAATGGATATAATTGCTCCGCTAATCTCGCTCATGGCATGAATAGTCGCTTTCTTAGCTGATTTTGCGCCCTGATCGAGTTTAGCATGAACGGCCTCGACAACCACAATCGCATCATCGACAACAATACCAATGGCTAAAACCAAAGCAAAAAGGGTCAATAAATTGATCGTAAACCCAAATAACTTTAGGAAAAAGAAAGTACCAATAATCGAAACCGGAACTGCAATTGCCGGTATTAGTGTGGATCTAAAATCCTGTAAAAAGATAAATACCACAATAAAAACCAGAATAAAAGCTTCGATAATGGTATAAATTACCTTTTCGATAGATGCATCCAGAAAATCATTGGCATTTAAGAAGGTATGATATTCTACTCCCGGTGGAAAATCTTTGGATGCTTTTTTTAGGATATCCTCGCAGGCAATAATTAATTCCCTTGCATTCGATCCTGAAATCTGACTGATTGCTCCTCCTGAAGAAACTTTACCTTGGGTAATCAATGATGTAGTATAATCTAAAGCTCCAAATTCAATATCGGCCACATCTTTCAATCGCAATAAACTTCCTTGTTGACCACTTCTTAGTACAATGTTTTCAAACTCTGCCGGATTTTCAAGTCGGCCTGTAAATTTTAAGGCATATTGAACCGATTCTTTACTATTTTCTCCAATTTTCCCCGGAGCAGCTTCGATGTTTTGTTCTTGCAATGCGGCAATAATATCATCCGGAACCAAACCTTGATTTGCCATTGCATCGGGTTTTAACCAAATACGCATCGAATATTCCTGATCGCTATAAATTTGGGTTCCTCCCACTCCTTCAACACGTTTCATTTCGGGAATAATATTGATTCTTAAATAATTATCAAGAAATTTTTCGTCATATTTCCCGTCTGTGCTATACAACAAGAAACTAAAGGCAGTACTACTCAACTGTTTGCTGGTCGTAATACCTGCTTTAATAACTTCATTGGGCAATAAACTTGTCGCTTTTGTAACCCTGTTCTGAACATTTACGGCAGCCATATCAGGATTTGTTCCCTGTTTAAAAAATACGGTTATCGCTGCACTACCATTACTACTGGCAGTAGAGGTCATATAAGTCATATTCTCAACTCCGTTTATTTGTTCTTCCAGAGGTATAATTACACTTTTCATCACCACATTAGCGCTGGCTCCCTGATACGAAGCGTTTACCACCACTGTTGGAGGGGCAATTTCAGGATATTGTGATATGGGCAGAGAGGCTAATCCCAGCAATCCCAAAATCACTATGATGATCGATATTACGGTGGATAATACCGGATTTTCTATAAATTTTCTAAACATGATTTTTTATTTTTTTGAGGAAGAAATCGGTGCGATTTTTACTCCGTCTCTTAAATTTCCTATTCCTTCTGTAATGATGATATCTCCGGCTTTTACCCCTTCGGTTACTACATATTCTTTTTCGGTTGATTCGTTTCTTATTTTTATTTCGGTGTTATGCACTACATTTTGAGCATCTACTGTAAAGACAAAAAAGCGGCTCTGCAATTCGAATACTGCTTTTTTAGGAATCAAAATGGCCGCTGTAAACTGTGTTGGAATCACAATTGTAGCACTTGCTCCGCTCCAGAGTTTTCCTTGCGGATTTGGAAAAACGGCTTTAAAATTAGCTGATCCTGTCCCTGCATTTAAAACTCCGCTTAAAGTCTGGATTTTTCCTTTTGAGCAATAGGTTTCTCCATCGGCGGTAACCAGAGAAACTTCGGGCATATTCCTGAATTTATCCTTTAATTGATTGCCTGAAAATTGTCCCAAAAAAGAGTTTAACTGCTGTTGACTTAAAGAGAAATAAGCATAAATATTTTTGGTATTGGCAACCGTAGTCAAAGGATCCGGCGCAGAACTGCTGACCAAACTTCCTATTTTAAACGGTAAACTGCCCACAACTCCGTTAATTGGACTCACAATATTGGTGAACGCCAATTTAGATTTAGCCGAAGATAAATCAGCATTTGCCTGGCTTAATTCGGCTCTTTTTATGCGTTCTATATTTTTGGCTGAGGTTAATTCGTAGTTGTTTATAATTTTCTTTTCTGCTAAAGCCGATGTTCGTTTGGTTTGAATAACGGCTGTTTCCAGACTTGCTTCGGCGGCGAGAACTGCGGCTTTCTTGTTGTTTACTTCCTGCAAATAACTATTGGCATCGATTTTAAACAACGCTTGTCCTTTGGCTACAGCCGAACCTTCCTCGACATAAACCTGCTCTATATATCCGTCTACTTTTGAGCGTATTTCGACGGTTTGCTCCCCTTCTAAAGTGGTGGGATATTCTACCGAAACATCGGCTTTTTGAGCCTTTAGCGTAAGCGTTGGATATGATACCGGACTTTCTGTTTGCTCTGTTTTTTTAGTCTGGCATGAAACGATCAAAAGTGTTCCTATAAACAGGATTGCTGTTATTTTTTTCATTATTTTCTTTTATAAATCATTAAAGGAGAACCTGCTTCTCCCCACATTAGGGTTTTTACATATTTAATTAACTGGCTTGTGGCCAATACAAGGATTTCTTCGGGCAGAGATGAATTGGCTTTTAGTACTACTTTTTGATTGATAAAAGCCGAAAACTCTATTTTCCGTACTCTTTCAATCCATAAAAGATTGATGTGGTTTTCTGTTACAGAATACAAAACTATTGATCCATGAGGCGCTAGCAATGAACTAATTAATACATAAGCCCAAAGTGGAACAATGGCATCATTTGAACAAGTGATTACTACGTCTTTTCCTGTAAACTGCGTCCAGTTGATATTGGCCATTTCAGATCGAAAGGCTTTTTCCTGCAATAGAAAATCTTCTATTAGAAAAGGCACAATATCGAATACTATAAAATCATTTTCACTGGGTTTGTATGACCGTAAATCAAGGGTTTGTATGCCTGAAGCATCTATTTTATTTATTATTTCCATATCTGGATGATTAAAAAATTGAGATATTATTGCGTTTTAAATTTTTGAATTTGGCTGATTTTTAGACATAGATATCCCCTGCTCAATCTGAATACTATTTTTTGATAGTAAGTTGAGTAAGTAAATTTTTAATTAAAGTATTTGAGATTTTTAAAATCTAGAGGATAGACTATTTAAAAGTTTTCATCAGCACATTCCAGTACGGAACGATATAAACAGGTAAAATAATCCTATCATATGAACTAAGGGGAGGTGATCGTAATTCTAGTACCATAATTTTACAGTTTGTATTAATAAATGCTGTAACTCACAAGTTGGATTGCTTTTAGGATAATAATATCTCGCAATGAGCTTTGATAAGTAAGACAAAATTAATAATTTTGCATAATAAAACAACTAAATACTTGTTTTATTAATTTATGACTACAAATAAGATTTTAATGTTGCTCAAAATGCGAGGTTCTCTTACGGCTCTTGAGATTGCTCATGAGCTTAAAATAACCAAGGAAGGTGTTCGGCAACAGTTAGTTAAACTTGTCGAAGAAGAACTTATTCATCCTCAGGAAGAATCTAAAGGTGTGGGCAGACCCCAAAAAATGTTTAGCCTTACAGCAAACGGAAATGCTAAATTCCCCGATACTCATGCTGAACTAACCTTAAAACTAATTAATATTATTAGTTCGATGGGCAAAAATACGCTCGATGAAGTTATTAATGTTTATGAAGAAGTCGGGAAAAAGAAGTATCACGAAGAAATTGATATTATCCCTAATCTGGAACAAAAAATAGAGAAACTTGTCGAAATAAGAACCCGAGAAGGTTATATGGCCGAATACGCTAAGAATGATGAAGGATATCTTTTGGTCGAAAACCACTGCCCTATTTGTGCAGCTGCTACTATTTGTCAGGGTTTTTGTTCGTCTGAATTAAATACTTTCAGGTCTGTATTAGGCAACGACGTTATGATCAATCGTATTAGCCATATTATTGCCGGCGAAAGAAGATGTGCGTATCAAATTACCTTGAATTAATTTCGCTTTTAAATAGAAAAGACATTAAATAGAAAAAACCTGTAAAACATTAATTTTACAGGTTTTTTCAGTCAACGAATAAATATAATTAAACTCTAAAGTATTAAAAATCAATCTGGGTTTGCTAGTATTTTATACAACTCAGCATTCGAAATATAATACTGATTCTCGATACTAATTTGGGACAGTTTTGCACTTACCAGATTATTTTCTCTTGAATTGATAAGGAATATCGAGCTTTCGCCAAAGGAAAACAGTTTCTCCTCTGAGTTGAGCATGGTCATGTAATCTTTGACCAGATTATCTATAACATTTTTTTGTCTTTTTAACGAAGCAATTTCTGTT
The DNA here is from genome assembly GCF_009664855.1 of Flavobacterium sp. SLB02. Taxonomy (GTDB): domain Bacteria; phylum Bacteroidota; class Bacteroidia; order Flavobacteriales; family Flavobacteriaceae; genus Flavobacterium. The sequence continues at coordinate 292,268 of NZ_CP045928.1, read as the reverse complement.
TGCTGTGCTTTGATTTTATTCTTTAATTCGAGTCTTTGCTGATCGATATCAAACTTTAAATCCTGAATTTTAAGTTTGGCGAGTTTTAGACCTCCTCTTTCTTTTCGCAGAAAAATCGGGATACTAAAGTCGATATTAAACTTATAATCATCGGCATTAAAAGAATTAAAATAAGAGGGTTCAGAAATATAATTGTACCCCACATTTAGTTTTGGCAATAATGAATTTGCTTTGAGTTGTCTGTTGATTTCCAGCATCGACATTTTAGTTTCCAGAGCCTGAATTTTAGGATGCGCTTCAAATGTTTCTGAATTGACCATCATCGCTGAGGTTTTCAATGTTTCCTCGAGTGTCTGAATTAAATTCTGCTCTGGTTTTACATTCTCTTCTAACTCCACCGGAACATTTTCGATCCATAAATAATTAGACAGATTCAGTTTGGCTTTGGCCAGTTTCAGGTTCCCGTTTTCTACATTCAGTTCCCTGTTTCTGACTGTAATTCCAGCTTCGACACTGTCTATAGCAGGAGAATCTCCAAGTTCAATCAGTTTTTTTACGCCATTAAAACGAGTACTGGCAAAACCCAGATAACTTTTATAAAGTTCGGCCTCATTATAACTTTTTCTCCATTCAAAATACGCTTCACTGGCTTTATATAAAACCTCGATTGCCCGCAGTTTTCTTTGTGCGTCGCTTAATTTTAATTGCAATTTTCCTTCGCGAACATCGGCCATTCTTTGGTTGATAAACATTCCCTGACCCAAAGCTACGCTAATTCCTAATGAGGTTAATCCGGCTTCGGGCGTACGGTTTTGTGGATTGTAATATTGTCCGTCTGTATCATCAAAACCGGCTTTGATTTCGACACCGTACCAGGTTGGGATTTTGAAACTACTGTTTAATAACGAATAATATTCGGTTCCTTTAAATTCTTTTTTATTGTAATCTACTTCAATTTTTGGATCAAATCCGCCGCGCGCCACCATAAGCATGGCCTGAGCGCTGCTCACTTCAAGGTTGGCTTGTTTTACCAGCGGATGGTATTTTTTTACATATCCTAAAAACTCGCTATAACTTAATTCTTCTTTGTTAAAATCCTGACCGTAACCGGTAACAATGCCCAATAAGAATAAAAAAGAAAACAATTTTATAGCAGTTCTCCTCTTATTTTTTGTCCTTTCCATTTGCTGCTTTTTCATCTGACTTATAATAATTTGGCGGAAAACCATTCAGGTTACGCCATATTTCGTACCATACCGAAACGGTTTCTAACAATGCTATACTTTGTGCACCGGCGCCAATACTAAGTTCTTTAGGCCATTTCTCTTCTTTATTTCCATCGGGAGCAATTAGTACCCGGTACTTTCCATTGGCGCTTATAAAGTTTTCGATAGCCACAATTTTACCTCCAAAGGTTCCGTAAGACAATCCCGGCCATCCTGAAAATACAATTCTTGGCCAACCGTCAAACCAAACACGTACTTCGGCACCACGATGTACCAGCGGAAGATCGATAGGATCTACATACGTTTCTACTGCGATATCATAACTTGCAGGCATTATACTTACAATTGGTGTTCCTTCTTTTATGGTTTCTCCAAGACCGGTTAGTAAAGCACGGTTTACATATCCGCTTTGAGGAGCCGTGATATAATACATTCCGTTTCTGATGCTATAATTTGCATATTGATTCTCCAGCTTATTTACCTGAGCTTCTGTATCATATTGTGTACTTAAAGCGGTAAACTTATCACTTCTTGATTTTGATATTTTTTCAGCATATTCAGCCTTAATTCTATTAATCTCCACTTGAGCATTTATAAACTCATTTTTACTGCTTAGCAATTTATTTTGCTGCGTGATAATATAAGCTTCAGATTCCTGTAGTTTTAGTCGTTTTTGCTCTACATCAGTCATTGGTTTTAAACCTTCTTTATTAAGGGCAGTAGAACGATTAAACTGTGTTTGAGCAATTCTTAACTGTGTTTTTACCGCTTCAAGATCCATGCTGTCACTTTTTATTTTCAGCAGTGACTGTTTTATTTTATTCTCTGCCTGTTGCAGTTTTAGTTCTCTTTCGGTATTAAGCGATTTTGCCTGATCGTTAAGCGAAGTCACTTTATCACCATACGATTCTACCGCCATTTTTTTAGCATCGACCTGCTCTTTGGTATTTCCCACTAAATTTGGATCCAGGTAATCTTCTTTGGTTTCTGAAATAAAAAGAATCGTATCTCCTTTTTTGACATAATCGCCCTCTTTTACAAACCATTTCTCTACTCTACCGGCAATGGCATTATGAACAGTTTGTGGTCTTTGATCCGGTTTTAATGTGGTTACGGATCCGCTTCCTGAAATGTTTTGTGTCCAGGGAAGGAACAAACACGCCAGTCCGAACAATAAAAATCCTATGATGACTCTGTTTAAAATTTTATAATGGGGCCTGCGGGCAACGCTGGTTATCGAAGCGTATTTTCCCGGAGTAATAAGTACGTTATTATCTTTAGATAAATTGAGCATGATTAAAGCTTTATGTCGTTAATAATTTTTCCATCATCAATCGTAATCATACGGTCGCATTTATTCTTCCAAATATCATTTTTAGAAGTTAAAATTACCGTCCAGTTATTTTCTTCAGAAAGTAAAAAATCAACTATTTTACCCGAAGTCAATTCGTCCATTTTATCAACAGGATCTTCCAGAAACAATATATTCGGTTTGTTTACAATGCTTCGTGCCAAAAGAATTTTTTGAACATCTGAAGCCGAAAGTTCGCGCCCGCCCGGATGAATTTGATTTTCGAGTCCGTTAGGAAAAGTTTTAATATATGGTGTAAGGCAGACATTGTCTAAAGCCCATTTTAGCTCATCATTATCAATGGTTTCGTTACCAAAAAGAATATTCTCCCTAATGGTTCCCGCAAAAAGTGTATCGCCCTGCAAAAATGTACCTGCCTGCGCTCTGTAGGTGTTTTCATCCAGACGGTTCATATAATTGTCTGTGATGTACATCGCACCGCTTTCGGGTTCTAGTAAACCTGAAAGTAAGCGTAATAAAGTACTTTTTCCGGCTCCGTTTGGTCCTCTTAAAATAATTTTTTCTCCCTGAGATATTTTCAGGTTGATGTTTTTAAGCGATTTTTTGTTATGATCGGGATAGTTGTAAGCAACACTTTCTGTTTCAATATTGATGCCGGTATCGCTTACCGCTGAGGTTTGCGGAATACCCGAAATCTCCATATCGGTCACCTGACCAATTTTTTCAACAGAAGTCAGTACATCATAAAATGATTCTAACCCAAAGATGATTTTTTCGACAGAATTGATCAGCAATACAATCACGATTTCAGCTGCCACAAACTGCCCAATATTCATTTGATGGTGAATTACCAGAAAACCACCAATCGACAAAAGGGCAGCCGTAACAATAACTTTAAAAATAGTCAGCTGAATGTATTGTTTTTTCATGACCTGAAAATGCTTCTCGCGATAATTGATATATTCGCTCACATAACCGTCGTTTCGGTTTAATGCATATTCGAAACCGCCTTTTCTTCGAAAACTTTCACGATTGCGCGCAATTTCCTGAATCCAGGCTGCTACTTTATATTTAAACTTAGATTCATTGAGACTTGTTTCTAAACCATCTTTGTACGAAAACTTAAAAATGATATAAAGAATAACAATAAACAAAAGCCCAATTACGGTAAAAAAGGAATGGTACAAAACCAATAATATAATACCAAAACCTACCTGCAGAAAGGCGGCACAAAAATCCAGTAAAAGTTTTGCAGTTCCTTTTTGAACCATCAGGGTATCAAAAAAACGATTGGCTTTTTCGGGTGCATATTCAGAATACATTTCTTTAAATTTAATTAATGGCATTCTGTAAGCAAATTCAAATGAAGATCGGACAAAAATTCGCTGCTGGAGGTTTTCTACTATTCGGAGTTGTAATATGATCAGAACCCCGCCAAAACCAACTCCAACGGTGACCAAAAATACAAGTACTACCCAGGAAACACTGAGCTGCCCGCTCTGAATAAAATTAATAATAGCCTGAATTCCTAAAGGCAGTGAAAGATTTACAAGACCGGCAAAAGCGGCGTAAAATATAATTTGATATACGTCGCGCTTATCAAGTGCGAGTAAATTATAAAAACGTTTTAATGGTGTCATGAATTTATATATAAATACAAGATTAATAGATAGACATTAACATACGGTAAATACCATATTAAGGTTGGTAGATTTTCATTTAAATCTACAAAAAAAAAGTGAAATATTTATACAATCATCTCAGGTGGAGGCAAATAAATCTTGCCATGAAATGCAAATAAAAAAAGTGGATTGTCTATGTAGTTTTTTCTCTTAGATCCGTTTTTGAAATATAAACCCGCTATAGCTGCATTGTGAGGAACCAGATAATCTAATAAAACAATGCCTTTTGCAAGCTTGGTGGTTTTAGCATCTTTGGTTTCATAATCATCCAGTTCTTCAGCAATTCCGTCGCATTTGAATATTTTTTTCAGGAAATTGCAGGTCATTCCCTTTACGGAATTTACCTCAGCATTATCATTTATAATTTGGCTGAAACTGTTAGACAAATTGATACTGCTCATTAAAAAATAGCCGATCAGCAACGCCTGAAGGCATTTGCATAAAAAACTATTTTTGATTTTATTCAACATTTCTAAAAGTTATATTATTTGCAGCAATCACATTAAAAAAGGGCTATTTCAAATCAATTATTATCTTCAGAAAATAGCCCTGTTTAAAGTTATTTTTTCTCAAAAAAAGTACAAGGGCGCAATTTAAATCTAAATTTTCGCTGCTACATTAGAATAACATTAGAATTTCAGACCTCACCCATAAACCACTGACTTAGAAACGTTTAAAAAACAATCGCTTTATTTATTCCTTTACTTTTTTTGAAGATTCATTTATTTATAAAAAAAAAGAGACAGTTTTATTACAAACTGTCTCTTGAAATTTTTAAAACAAAACCAACACTATTTTTTAGATAAAACCTCCATAATCTTAGTATAAATTTCGGTGTTTTGATACACGCCCATAAAATTCTCTGCACCCGGACCATAAGCAAAAAGCGGAACCGGAACTGCGGTATGATCGTTTGTACTAAAACTTCCGTGTACATATCCTTTTTCTATACTTCCGTCGATTAACGAAAGTCCGCCAGTTTCGTGATCTGCCGTAACGATTAATAAAGTTTCTGGATTTTTATCTACAAATTCCATTGCCTGTCCTACTACTTTATCAAAGTCAAGCATCTCGCGAACTACATATTCTACGTTATTCTGATGTCCGCCATAATCGATTTGTGCGCCTTCAGCCATGATAAAAAACGGATTTTTTGTTTTGGCAAAAGTTGAGGTTGCTTTGGCTAAAGATTTAGATAAAAAATCCCCTCTTCCGTTTTTCATAGACACTACCGAAGCGTCATCCAAAACAATAAATTTGAAGTTTTTGATGGTATCCAAAGAGCTGAATTTATCCGAATAAGTGTAGCCTTTTTGTATCAATAGCTTCGAAAGATCTTTACCATCTTTTCTTGATGTAAATTCTTTTGGCCCTCCTCCTATCAAAATATCGGACGGATTTGCTAAAAAATCTTCGGCAATTGGCTGGCTGTAACTTCTCTCTGGCTGATGTGCGTAAAAACACGACGGAGTAGCATCGGTAATATTTCCGGCGGAGATAATGGCCGTTTTATAATTTTTATTGGCCAATTGCTGGGTGATTAATTCCAATGGTTTTCCGTTTTCATCTACGCTTATAAAACGATTATTGGTTTTATGTCCCGTTGCCATTGCAGTTGCTCCCGCAGCCGAATCGGTAATATAACTGTCTGAAGATTTGGTGATCGAAAATCCCTGAGTTGGAATATTAAACAAACTCAATTGCCCTTTATTTGCTGTGTAGCCTGAATAAATCTGCGTTAACCCCATTCCGTCACCAATTAAAAGAATGACATTTTTGGGTTTCTTTTTGGCTAAAGCCGAAGCATTTTTAGGAACATACGCCTGATGAAATTCGGTATTTTGATAAAATGTAGATTTGATATTGTTGATGAAATGCGTCAGTTCCGGAACATTATCGGTACCAATAAAATCAACTTTTAGGTTCATCAGCGTCATCCATGTATTTACATTATCCTGAGTGGCCCAAAAACGAACTTTTTTATTTTGATCGTGTACTTTTTTAATGATGGCTTGTACTTTTTCAGCATCAGCCTGAGTCATGACACCTTTCCCGTTCCATATCGTAATTTCTTTTAGATCCTCGCTGATCATTTCAACACGGGATAATTGTTCGGGAGAATAATTCTCGTTCAGTCTTCCGTCAAAATAAATAAAATCAGGATAGTCTTTCCAGGTTGTTGGCGAAGGTCGGTTTCCTGAAATTACGACTTTTAGATTTTTGTTCGAAATTAAATCAGGATAGGTTTTAATTTGTTGGGTAATTAATTTTAAAGATGCATCGGCTTCTGTTTTGATATCGATCATTAAAATCAATGGTTTATTACTTGGATATGCTTTTGCGCCCAGACTTTTTAATTTATTAGAAAGCGGATCCAGATATTGATTTTTAAGGGTATTCTGTGGTGTAATTTCTTTTGAGGTATGCGCCACAAAAAGTTCATTATTTACAAGAAAAACATCGGCTTCGATAACACCGGTTTCATTAGAATAAGCTTCGTAAAAAGGAAGTTTACTCGCATAATCATTATGCGAATGAATGTTGGATGAACTGTATTCCTGCCCTTGTGCAAACACAAAGAATTGGAGGCAAAAAAGGGTGATTAATTTTTTCATTGGAAAAATGGGGTTTGTTTATTTTTTTAAAGTTTTTGGAGATTTTTAAGTTGTTAAGGTTCATTTAAGTCCGCAATGAGAATTGCCAATCTTTGTGAGTTTTAATCTCGCAAAGCCGCAGGAGTCGCAAAGTTTTTTCTCATTGTATGTTGTAAAGCTCCATTGGAGCGATATATATGTCACCCTGATGGGGTTCAAATTCTTTTTATCGATTAAATTTCTATAAATATGAGGTCCTGCTGGGACTTTTTTTTATTAATAACTTACAATTAAAATCATTTTTAATCCTTTAATCTGTGGCAAAAAATCAAACAAACCAGCATTTTTCTAAAAAAAAAGACTGGCTTGTTTTTATATCTAAAAATTCATTTATTTTTTCTTACGACTGCAAGCTCCGACAAGCTTGCAGCGTAGAAAAAACAAACAAACTGAAACTACAAATTACCAGCCTTTATTTTGCGTAAGTGCTCCTTTGCTTACTGCTATTTCGTCTGGTGGTATTGGCCAAACATGGTGAATGGCAGGGTTGAAATTACGGGCCGGATAAATCACGGTTCCGTTATAATGGTGTAAAGGTTTTGCGTATGTTGACTGAGCATCGCCCCAACGCACAAGATCGAAATGACGGTCTGTCCATTCTCCGGCCAATTCGCAACGTCTTTCTCTTTTTAAATCGGTTAGTGTTGCTCCGGCAAGATCGCCAAGACCTGCACGGTGACGAATCATATTGATTTCGGTATCGGCGTTTAGACCTTTCATTAATTTGGCTTCGGCCAACATTAAAATCACATCGGCATAACGCAAAAGCGGTACGTTTAAAGCTGTCGAAGGTTTGTCTCCGTTGGCATTTACATAACGAATGTCGATTCCGCCAGAAGTTGTTTTTGGGTAACCAAATGGCTCCATATATTTATTGAACTGATATCCGGTTCTGTTACTGGAACTTACTATGTATTTCCCCTCGTTGAAAGTCACTAATTCTCCAAAATACAGGAACTTATCTCCCTTTTGCAAAATAGTCGCGCTGCGTCTTTTATCTGTTGGATCATAAGTATCAAACAATTCTTTGGTAGGATAAAAATTTCCCCAACCATTGTAAGCTCCCCAACCTTTATCCTCCAGACAAACTCCAGGAAAAATAGAACCTAAAGAAGTATTTTCGGCACTTGAAGTTACAGACCAAATATATTCTGAAGACCAATTATTTTTAATTTTAAATACATCTTCAAAATTATCCAACAGCTTGTGTTTTCCGCTGGCAACAATCATATTGGCATACTTAATGGCATTGTCCCAGTCTTTGGCATACAAATACGTACGAACCAAATATCCCCAGGCTGCTGTTTTATGAGCACGCCCGTAATTGTCTGGAGTTAGTTCATTAAAATAAGGCAATAACTCAGCTGCTTTTACTAAATCTGCTGCGATATAGGCATAGTTTTCAGCTACATTTTTAGCTCTTGGCACATACACATTGGTAGGATTTTCACGATCCTGAATTGGGATTCCGGCGCGATCGTCACCATAATGGTACGCCAATTCTAAATGCATCACGGCGTGGTTAAAATAAGCTTCGCCCAACATGGTGTTTTTAGTTTTTTCATCTAGATTTATCTTGGGAATGTTACGAATCACATCGTTGCAGCGTTTCATGATTTCGTAGTGAATTCTCCAGATATCTTTGGTATCAGATTCTGCACCATCAACAATAAAATTCTTGATACGTTCTGCATTTTGTCTTGGTTTTGTTCCAATATCATCACTTGCATTGTTCAGCCAGAAAAATCCGCGACCGTACATATTATCATCAGAATATAAAGCATAAATCGCGTTTACTCCTGCTTTTGCATCTGCAGGGGTTTTCCAGAAATTTCCGCTTGAAGGTGCTCCTTGCGGAACCAAATCAAGTTCGCTTTCGCAAGCTGTCGCGCCTAGTAAAAGCAAAAAACTCAATACTAAAAGACTTAAATTTTTCATTTTATTTGTTTTATGTTTTTTAAAAAGTTGCATTTACACCCGTCATATAAATACGGGAAAGTGGATATTTTCCTAAGTCCATACCAAAGTTGTTCAGTCCAACCTCAGGATCCATTCCTGAATATTTGGTGATCGTGAAAAGGTTTTGTCCTGAGATAAAGAATCTCAATTTTGCTTTTCCGTTTAGCCATTGGTCTTTAACCGTATATCCAATCGAAAGGTTTCTTAATCTTACGAAAGAAGCATCTTCGATATAAAAATCAGAGATTCTACCAAAGTTATTGTTGTTATCTGTTGATGAGAGTACCGGAATATTAGTATTAGTATTGCTTGGCGACCAGGCATTTTTAGACTCGGCCAATAAGTTGTATCCAGGGAAAGAAGCATTTAATCCAGTATGTCTTACAGCATTAAAAACGCTATTTCCTGCTGCTCCGCTAAAAAATACATTCATATCAAAACCTTTGTACTTAAAGTTCATATTCAAACTAAAAGTGGTTTTAGGAAAAGGACTTCCCAACACAACTCTATCGCTGTTGTTGATGACACCATCTCCGTTTACATCTTTAAATTTAATATCTCCCGCAACAGCGTTGGGCTGATAGACTTCGCCTTTGGTATTTACATACCCTTTTGCCTCTGCATTACTTTGAAACAATCCGTCTGTAGAATAGCCGTAAAAAGCACCAACCGGACTTCCTACCTGATAGATATTGGCCAAAGGCAAACTACGAACACGACTTAAGTTCAATGGCTCAAGAGAGGTTAAATCATCTTTTATCGAAACAATTTTATTACTCAAAAAGGCCGCGTTTGCTGTTACATCAAATTTAAAATCACCACGTGTTTTTTGGTAGGTCAAACTTGCTTCGATTCCTTTGTTTTCTACATTTCCTGAGTTTACAATTCGGCCCAGTGGAGTTCCTGAAACACCCGGAAGCTGATCACGAACCAACATGTCTTTGTTTGTTTTTACATAAGCATCCAAAGATCCTGACAAAGCGCTGTTGAACATCGTGAAATCTAATCCCACGTTGGTTTGCTCAGAGCTTTCCCATCTTAAATTAGGGTTTGATAATTCGCTTTCTGCGTATCCATAATTGATTACCGGAGTTGACCCGATTAAACCTTGAGTTTGAGTCAATGGTACACTAAACTGGTATGGTCCAAGGTTTCCAAGGTTTCCTATTTGTCCCCAACTTCCACGTAATTTTAATGTACTGATTATCGGATTAATACCTTTCATGAAGCCTTCTTCAGAGATCAACCAACCTGCAGAAACAGACGGATAAACTTTCCATCGGTTTTCAGATGTTAGTTTTGAAGTTCCGTCACGACGCACAATTCCTGATATTAAATATTTTTGATTAAAGTCGTAATTCAATCTTCCAACATAAGAAGAAATAATTTCTTCAGACAAACCAGCATTTATTTGCTGTACCAATTTAGCATTCAATAAATAACGTTGTGAGGGATCTTCGTTATCGAAACCTGTACCTTGTATGGTATAAAAATTTCTTTTGGTTTGTTGGTACGTATATCCTGCTAAAGCTTTGAAATTATGTTTGCCTAACGATTTTTCGTAAGAAAGAGTCTGCTCACTTAACAAATCTGTTGTTGTTGAGTTGGTTAAGGTTAATCTATTAAAATCAAACACTTTACCCGGTTCTGTAATTTTAACCGCAAAATCGGTTGAGTTGTTTTGAATTCTGGTATACCCCCAATTTGATTTTACTTTTAATCCTGAAATAATTTCCCATTCGGCATAAGGATTGATCAAAATTGTGGAAACAGGATTTCTGTTGTCCAGTCTTTTTAGATAAGCTACAGGATTAATTACGTCTCCGTAAGAACCAATATATTTTTCAGGAACTCCACCAAATTGTCCTGAACCGTCTTCTCTGTAAATAGTTGCATTTGGCGGATAAAAAATCGCTGCTAAAATTGCACCGGTATAACCACTATTTGTATTTGCCGCCTGTCCATCTGTTAAGGAATACGACATGTTTTCTCCTAATGTAAAATTTGGCGCCAGTTTAAAAGAAGAATTGGCTCTTGCGGTATATCTCGTTCCGAAAGTATTCAATAAAATCCCTTCATTTTTTCTATAACTTCCTGACAAAAAGAAATTTGATTTTTCTGTTTTTCCGTTTACCGAAATAGACAAATCTTGTATTTCACCTGTACGGAAAATTTCATCCATCCAGTTTGTTTTGGTTGTTCTTGCTGTTGGCTCAAATGCAGGATCAAAAGCAGGAATTCTAGGCAGACCGGCATTATCTCTGGCCGTGTTCATAGCATCAGCATATCCTGCAGCATCCAGAACATCCAGTTTTTTGGCCACACTCTGAAAACCTCCCTGATAATTTACATTGACATTAATATGATCTGAAATTCCTTTTTTTGATGTAATTAAAATTACTCCACCAGAAGCCCTTGCCCCATAAATTGCTGCCGAAGCCGCATCTTTTAGCACACTTATCGATGCAATATCATTTGGGTTTAATGTATTTAAAGATCCGCTGTAGATAATTCCGTCTAAAACGATCAAAGGCGTTTCGGCATTCAAAGAACCAATACCACGAATGTTGATGGTTGGTTCTGCCGTAGGATCTCCACCATTATTTATTACGGTAACACCTGCAACTGTACCTTGCAATAATTCAGCTGCACTGTTGTAGGTTCTGCTTGAAGTTTCTTTCATAGAAACCGTTCCAACAGCTCCCAAAACCTCATTCTTTTTTACCGAACCATATCCCATAACCACAACTTCCTGAAGCTGTTTCATATCGGCTAATAGTTTTACGCTTATGTTTTCATCCGAACTCGTAACTTTTACTTCCTGCGTAACATACCCTACGTATGAAAAAACAAGTACAGCTTCTGATGAATTGATTTCCATTTTGAAAGTTCCGTCGAAATCTGTCGTTGCGCTTGCATCAGAATTTTTGTCTTTGATTCCAACACCTGGTAACGGCATTCCGTCATCGCCTCCAAAAACAGTTCCTGAAATGCTTATTTTGCCTTGTCCTGCATCTGCCAGTTTTTGATTTTTTTTGATGACAATATTGTTGCTTACAATTTCGTATTTCAGAAAAAAATTGCTGCATATTTTATCTAATGCTTGTTCTAAGGTTACGTTATTCAGTTTCAAACTAATCTTCTGATTGGTATTGACCTGATTGGTTTCGTACATAAAATGCACATCAGCCTGTTTTTCTATTTTCTGAAAAACACTTTTTATACTTTCGTTTTCTACTTTTAAAGTTACCCTCTTGCTAGTGTCAACTCTTGCTGCTTTCATTGTTGATCCGATAAAAAATAAAGCCAAAAAAAAGAGTGCTTTGGTTAGTACGGATTTTTTAATGCTCTGACAGTTTACGACGTACCGCATTTGTTTTTTAGTCATGTTTTTGGAGTTTTAATTTGTGTTTGGATTATTGCTTGGTTTCTACCTAGATGATTGATTCGTTTTAAATGCTATAATTTGTATTTCTATATTTTTTTTAATGTTTTGATTCTAATCTGATTTTCAAATTAATGTCTGTGTTTATTTTTTTGCACGCAGATTTAGCGGATCAAGCAGATTTTTAATTTTTAATTCTTCGATTTGATTAATTCTTTTATTCTGTATTAAAGATTTTCAACATTTATCTTATTGAATTATATATGTTCCTGCTTCGATTTTATAATTGGCATTGATGATATTGCATAGCAAAGCCACGACCTGATTAACAGGTAATTCTTTGAAATAGGCACTAATTTTTAGATTGTTTAGTTTTTTGTTTTCGATCTGGATCGCCACATTATAATTGCGATTGATTGTGGCAATAACTTCCGGCAATGGCGCATCTTCAAAAACGATGATGTTTTTGCGCCATAGCGAAATAGAATTCACCGGAATATCTGTAAAGGCTTGCAGTTTATTATTTTTAGATTTAAAAACTACTTTTTGTCCCGGCGTTACATACACATTCTCTTCGGTAACAGTCGATTTTACATTTACTCTTCCGGTTAAAACCGAAACTTCCTGTGTGGCGTGATCCGGATAGGCCTGAACATTAAAACTGGTCCCTAATACTTTGGTATCCATTTTATCGGTATGAATGATAAAAGGATGTTTTTTATCTTTGGCTACATCAAAAAAAGCTTCTCCGGTAAGGTATACTTCACGTGTTCCGCCTTTAAATTTTATAGGATATTTTAAATGACTTCCGGCATTGAGCCAAATCTGGCTTCCGTCGCTCAAGGTTATTTTTGCGTGTTCGCCCAATTTGGTGGCATATTCTTTCGAAATTGTTTTTACAAATGACAGATAAAAGAAACAGGACAATCCCATTAAAAAAATGAGTGAAGCTGCCATAACCCATTTTCTGGCATGAAGAAAAATAACTTTATTCGTTTTCTTTATCTGTCTGATTTCTTTTTTTAGTTTCGAACGATCAGATTGTATTAGTAAAGCAGGATCTAAAATTTCTTCCGGGTGATCGTACCAGTTATTCCATAATTCTTCTGCTTTTAAAGAAGGCTTTCCTTCTAAAAAAAGTTGTACGTCTTGATGTAATTTTTCAGGCATTATAATTTTTTTATCTCTTTAATAGTATGTCTTGGGATTGTTACTTTTAGGTAGGCGCTTAAGGTTACGCTTTTGTTAAGAAAAAACGTTGACTCTTAATTTTTAGCAAACAATATCAATTGAATTCGCCCAAATAGTTTCGCATAAATTTTAGCGCGTAGGCAATATGATACTTTACGGTTTCGTGCGATACATTCAGTTCTTCGGCAATCTCTTTGTTGGTGTAATGTTTGATGCGGCTTAGAATAAAAACTTCTTTTGATTTTTTAGGAAGTAACAAAGTAGCTTTGTCAACCGCTTCCTGAAGTTCTTCGTAGTAGATGGAATCTTCGGTGGCATTGGTACTATTGTGATCATTTGTATTTCTGTCGGTAACCTCTTTTATATATTGGTCGGTAATGGTGTGCGATTTGATATAATCTAAAGTCACATAACGAACTGAAGTGTAGATATAAGCCGAAAATTTCTTTTGAATCACCAGGGTCTTCCGACGTTCCCAAATAGTAGTAAAAACTTCCTGAACAATTTCTTCAGCAACGGAAACCGATTTCATTCGCACATAAACAAAGCGAACCAATACATCCCGATACCGAAAATACAATTCATTAAACGCTTTGTCTTTTCCTTGTTTCAGTAATTCAACAAGCTGCTCATCTGTAAATCCTTTATACATGACGCATCACTTTTGGATTATTTGGCGAATGAACGGTGCTGGCTAAAACACCAGTTTCGATTATTTTTTTGCGATGTATTCTTAATTTAAAAAATGACATATACTACAATTGTGTTGTTTATAATATGTCTCCAAAATTAGAAATGAGGGTAGGTCTGCAAGGTTACGTTTACATTAATAAAAATGTCCCGTTATAAAACATTGTATTAACATTTCGTCTCTTAGATGTTATGCACCAGATATTTGTATGATATCGCTTATTAACTTCATAAAAAAAAGGAACAGTTAAAAAACTATTCCCTTTTAAATTTACCTGCACTAATAAAATTATGCCTTAAGCTTTTTTAAAAATTTATTCCCTTCTTAGCATCGCTGTCGTTTTTTTTTGATGGTATAGTTAAAATGTATAATTTTCTAAAATTTAGAATAGGGAAATTATTCTATCTTGTGAACAAATTTCGAAATCAATACGTTTAAAATAATAAAGAGTAGCATTAAAATGAAACAAGCGATTATCAATACGATCATTCATACTGGTGATGAAATTATTACTAACGGAGTTATTATTATAGAAAACGGAAAAATAGTATCGGTTCAGAATGACATTCAGAATAATATTGAAACGATTGATTTAAAAGGAAAACATATTGCTGCGGGATTTATCGATATTCAGATTAACGGCGGAGAAAAGCTATATTTTAGCCAGACTCCTACCGAAGAAACGATTCAGGATATTTATGATGCCAGTTTAAAATACGGAACCACTCATGTACTTCCTTGTTTGATATCTTCCTCGCATGAAACCATTCTTCAGGGAATTGAAGCTGTTCGCAATTACATGAAGAAACACAATAATGGTGTAATCGGAATGCATTTAGAAGGGCCGTTTTTGAATCCGCTAAAACGTGGCGCACATAGTATTGATCAGGTTCGTAAACCCACCAATGCAGAGCTTGAAGAAATTATCAGACTTGGAAAAGATGTTATAAAAGTCATTACCATTGCTCCGGAATGTTTCACAGACAAACAGCTGAATATGTTGCTGGAAAGTGATATTCAAATTTCAATTGGGCATTCTACTATTACGCATAAAGAAGCGCAGGTTTATTTTTCGAAAGGGATAAAACTCGTAACCCATTTATTTAATGCCATGACGCAATTCGGTCATCGTGAACCGGGTTTGGTTGGAGCTACTTTCGAAAACGAAAATGTATATGCCCCCGTAATTCTTGATGGTGCTCATTGCGATTATGCTGCGGCAAAACTAGCGTATAAACTTAAACAGGATAAATTCTTTTTGATTAGTGATGCCACTTTTTTAGGTCGAAAAGTAGCAAATTTTAAATGGGATAATTTTGATGCGCATCTGGACAATGGTTTTTATCGAAATGACGACGGAAATTTGGCCGGAGCCACGATCTCAATGCTCGAAGCGGTTCAAAATGCTTATAATCATTTAGAGGTTTCAGCAGACGAAGCGATCAAAATGGCCACTTCACGCGTTGCAAGTGCGATTGGTTTAGAAGACCTATTCGGAAAAATAAAAGCAGGATTTCCGGCTGCTTTTGTTCAGTTCAACGATGATTTATCCGAAATAGAAACCCTGAATTTTTCTTAAACTAAAACTTCATAAAAGGATTAAGGCAAAAAGACTTCGGCTACCCAAAAATTTTAACATTCGATAATAACATTCCATTTTAGACAAAATCGAAATATTTTTAATCAAAATCGAAAATGTATGTTTCAATAAGGTACTATCTTCGTTTGGTACCAAATTAAAAGGAAGACAAACAATTTAACGAAGAAAAATCTAAAAAAACTTATTATTATTACAAATTAAATACACGTTTTTCTCTCAATATTCTTGTTTTACACAAGTATATTGATAGTTTTGCGTTTTATAAATAAACCCCAAATTTAACCTACAAACCTTATGAGAAAAACCATTTCTTATTTTTTGCCATTGGCATTATTCGCAGGTGTGCTTTTTAGCTGCAGCGATGATGACTCAAAAGGCGACAATTACAACCCCAATTATCTGGCCGTCATTGATGCTACTGCTTTACCCAAAGAAAACAGACCAATGACCATGTTCCAAGACGATGAGAACTCGTCGAAAATGTATGACAACAAGGATCGTTTTTTCCGTGTTAATCAACCCTTGCAGATCATCCAAAAAGGAAAAGATTCTGTACAGGTTTCTCTTTATTCTCCTGTTGGTCTGAGCGATGTAAAAGTCTATGCCAAAATAGCCAACTACGACAAGCGCTTTTTAATTTACGAATTTTCTAAAGTTCCTGCTTTTCACCGTTCTTTTCACCAGCTTCCCTTGGTCGAAGGTAAACACGATTATCAGTTAGAAAACGGTAAAACAGTTACAATTGATAAAATTGGCGGGTTTTCTTCGGGAGCGATCGAATTTTCTGTAGAATCATCAGATCCTTTATTTGCCAAATTCAAGAAAATTAAATCAAATCGACTAGTACAATTCAGCACGCAGTACCACCTTAATAATCCTGCTGATGATCCTAATAAATATTTACCGATGAATCCTGTTTTGGCCAAAGAAGCCATTACAATGATCATCAATTTCTCGTATGCCATTAGTCATCCTTTGTATTATGATACATTCATGAATTTTGACCGATACAAAAGAGAACAGGCTGCAACAGCAGGAACCGCAACCGTTAATGGCGCATTGAACTGGCACGGAAACGCTGATGATGTAGACGGAGTTTACGATTATCTGACCAAAGCTCAAATCGAACAAGCGTATAATACCTATATAGACAGCAGAACTTTGAATATGGCCATGGTGGGCGGAGGTTCTGCCTGGGGCGGAGGTGCTTTGGCATCGCAATGGGAATCAGGTTATGTAACTGGACACTGGAATGGAGAAATGTCGGTTTGGTCACACGAATACTCACATCATAGTGGTTACAGCCACAGCAGTAATTTGGCCAATAGCGGCCAGGGCGGCGGTCAGCAGGAAATGTTAACCGATTTTTATAAATATCTGATTTCTTTAAACGATCTTCCGTTTACAGATCCGGATATTTTAAAAGGATATACGAAGACAGCTTATTTAAATGGTACTTACAAAAAACCTGTCTTTAAGATTAATCCGAAAAATCCATTTTTACTAAAATATAAAGGAGAAGGAAAATGGAACTAACCTACAAAACTATCATGAACAAAATACCATTTTTACTACTAGTACTTTGCCTTTTTACCAATTGCAGCAAAGATTCTAATGGCGATGATCCAACTACTTATAACTACTTCTACCCTACTGATGAGGCTTCGATAACAGCGGCTCAAATTGGGGACGGAACCGGAACTTTAGATCCTAAAGGAATCGCGATTGCCAACGAAAAATTATATGTTGCTAATGGCAATGTACTTGAGGTTTTCAACGCGGTAACTTTGGCACATATCAAAACCATTACCGAATATAAAAAAGGAACTACCACGACTGCGTTGACCGAAATTACTTCTGTTGCTGTTGATAAAGGCCGAATTTATATAGGAAGCCGTGAATCAAGACTTTTTGTAATAGATGAAAATACAAATGCCGGAATCAGCATTGTTGGAAATGGTCAATGGTGGCAAACTTTTGTACACGTTTTTGGTGTTGTGGTAAAAGACGGATTGGTTTTCGTGAAAGAAAAAGAAACTTCGATCAAAGTTTTTGAAACTTCTCAGATCACAACAACCAGCGAGTGGAATCTAAAACCTATTGCCAAACTGAATACATTAAACGGTTTTGATCAGGTATACTCATTAGATGTTGAAGCTGGAAATTTAGTAGTTGCCGGAAGAGATGCAAAAAGTTATTTGTATTATAATATTGCAGCAATAAAAACCAATGCTGCAAGTTCGCTTACTGAAGCTATAAAACCGATTACTTCTACCATAGTGGCTAAACCAATTGCAGTTAGTTTTACCCAGGATTGGGCTGTTACATCTGAAAATGTTGGAAGTGTCAATTTTTTACGCCTTTATCCTAAAGCAGATTTTATGGCACGTAATTATAACGCAAGTGTAAATATTTCTGATGTTTTAGGACAAAATCCATTTGGTAGTATTGTAAGTGTGGCGCAACTTAACGATCGTATATTTTTATCGGATAATACCAATAAAAAAATAAGAATTCTTAAGCTTAATCAATCTGTGATTAAGGAACAGAATTAAAAAATTCCAATTTTTGAAATTCCAAATTTCAAAAAAGCTGAAATCTCAAATTCCTTCATTGGAATTTGGGATTTTTTTTATTTTGGAGTTTTACTTTTGTAGATTGGAATTTGGGATTTTAAAAATTTGGAATTTGCTACTAGATAAATCGTAACTTTTCATGCTTTTTTGATACCAATAACAAAAAAATCCATGACAACAGATATCATCGAATTAAATGATTTTATTGTTTTAATCGAACAATCCAATACCGATAAAACATTTGTTCAGCAATGTGAGATCGATGGCGATGCTGTGGGATTTGCTTTTTATGGTTCGGGGAATGTTGAACTGGAAATCAAACACAACGATCAAACCAAGTATTTAATGAATACGACCGGTTTGGCGATTTGCTTTTTTGGGAATCAAAAAGTAGCTTTCTCGCATAAAATAGAACCCGATAAACCTTTGCAGTCGATCAGTATTTTTACCAAACCCAAACACCTTCATTCTTTGCCTCAGGCAGAAAAAGAGATCTTCGAAAACTATCTTCCCGAATTACTAAATCCGAAAGAACATTTTGTAAAAGGCCCTTCTTTTTATATGACATTGGATATGCAACTGGCGGTTCAGAAAATCTTCAACACCACGTATACCGGCAATACAAGATTGCTGTTTTTAAAAAGTCAGGTCAATGAATTACTGGCCCATTTTTATGGACTTTTAGCAACTGGCCATAAAATTGACTTTTCGGAAATAGACAAAAATAAATTGTATAAAGCGAAAGAAATTGTGACCAACAGTTATTCAAAACCACCTTCGATTACGCAATTATCCCAAATGGTAGGCCTTAACAGTAACAAACTCAAAAAGAATTTTAAGGAGCTTTTTGGCGTTCCGGTTTTCAAATTTGTTCAGGAAGAACGATTGCATAAAGCCTATGAATTACTTCGCGAAAGTGAAAAAACAGTACAGGAATCGGCTTGGGAAGTAGGGTACGAAAGTTTAAGCTCGTTCTCGAATGCCTTTCATAAAAAATTCGGCATGCGTCCTAATGATGTTCGCCAACAATTCCTTTCAAACAAATCTTAATTCTTTTACGACAAATGATTCTTTTTTAATCTCAACATCTTTGTATCAGTAATCATCAAAAAAAAAACTGATATGAAAAATACCACCATTTTAGTTCTGGGTTCCAACGGAAAAACAGGACGCAGAGTAGCCGAAAGATTAGAAAAAATCAAAAATGTCGAAATTCGTTTGGGTTCGCGAAACGATAAAATCCCTTTTGATTGGGAAAAACCGGAAACCTGGCAAAAAATTCTGGAAGATGTCGATGCGGTTTACATCACTTTTCAGCCTGATTTAGCTGTTCCTGCGGCAGCATATTC
Organism: Flavobacterium sp. SLB02; assembly: GCF_009664855.1. Taxonomy (GTDB): domain Bacteria; phylum Bacteroidota; class Bacteroidia; order Flavobacteriales; family Flavobacteriaceae; genus Flavobacterium. The sequence continues at coordinate 272,643 of NZ_CP045928.1, read as the reverse complement.
TATCGAAAATTTTACTCGTCTTGCCACAAAATCAGGCGTTCAGAAAATCATTTTATTATCTGGAAGGGGCGAAAAAGAAGCCCAGGTTTGTGAGGAAATCGTAAAAAAAAATGCCAAAAACTGGACGATTGTTCGTGCCAGCTGGTTCAATCAAAACTTTAGCGAAAGCTTTTTCCTCGATCCTGTTTTGGCTGGAATTGTAGCATTGCCAAGATCTGAAGCTTTAGAACCTTTTATAGATGCCGATGATATTGCTGAGGTGGTTACGGCTTCTCTTCTGGATGACAAACATAACGGACAAACATACGAATTGACGGGTCCGAGATTGTTAACTTTTGAACAGGCCATAAACGAAATTGCCATTGCTTCGGGCAGAAACATCACTTTTCAGGGATTATCTTTAGCAGAATATATCGGGATGTTAAGAGAATATCAGGTTCCAGAAGATTATATTTGGTTGATCAACTATCTTTTCGAACAGGTGCTGGATGGTCGAAATTCGAGTATTACTTCTGATATCGAAAAAGTTCTGGGCAGAAAAGCAAAAGATTTTTCCGCTTACGCGAAAGAAACAGCGACAACTGGGATTTGGAATGTTTGATACTTTCTTTTGTTGTTTGTGAATGTTGGACTCAGATTTAAACGGATTTTTTGTCATTTTTTGTCACTTCGACCCGAGGGAGAAATCACACTCGTAACTCGCCAAAGATTGTCCTTTACTTTGCGGAATTTCTAGTGTGATTTCTCCCTAGGGTCGAAATGAAAACATTGGGAGGCTTCGACTCAGCTCAGCCTGACAATGGGAATAGATTAAAATCCATCCCTACACTATGTTTTGTTCCCATGGAACTCCCCCGAAAAAAATTCCGAGTAAATCCGTTTAATCCGCACAATCCGGGGGCCATTAAAAACTAAGTCACCACGATATTTTCATTCACAGCATAAACCAAAAAAAGACTGCCTTTTCAGACAGTCTTTATATTCTTAAAATACTAATGTATTAGATCTTTACTTCTTTTGCAGCATCTTTCGATTTTACTAACTGATTTACTCTCCAAATAAAAAATATGGAACAAAGTGTAATAATTGCAATTACGTATCCTAAAATATCATAATTTTCCAATGGAGCTGTTTTGGTTTTCTGATGCACGATATATCCGGCACAAACCGCTGCAATTCCGCCTGCAATTTGCTGCAGTGAGGAAGATATCGACATATAAGCGCCACGATCTTCTAATCCAGGAATAGCTGTATTTAGGGTTGTAGCAGGGATCATTCGGCTCATGATTCCCATAAACAAAATCATATTGATAACTACGATTTCCCATAGCGGAATAGGATTCAGGTTGGTATAAATCAAAATCATAATGATAGAGAGTACAGAACCCGCTGCAAACAATTTAAACTTACTTATTTTATCACTTAACTTCCCCACCAAAGGCATGATAAAAAGTACTGAAAGTCCGGTAAAGAAAAATACCATTGGCAATTCTAATTGGCTAATTTTAATATTGTTGACCAAAAACGCACTCCCAAAAGGTTGTAACATAAATCCTCCAACCGAAAGAAATGCAATAGAAGCAAATCCTATTTGGTATTGTTTATTGCTTAACGTATGCCAAAGATGCAAAAACGGACTTTTATCTGATTGTACTTCAAGGTGTTTGATAATAGGCTGCATTTGAGTAATGATAGCAATCAGAATCAGGACTCCTAAAACGGCGATCATGATAAATGCCGAATGCCATCCCCAGTTGTTGGCAAAATACAAACCAACGGGAATTCCCAGAATCTGACTGGTGGCAAAAGCCATTTGTATAAAGCCCATCACACGACCTCTTTGATGAATGACAAATAAATCGGTTACGATGGCCAATGATACAGAACCTATTACACCACCAAAAAGTCCAGTAACAATTCTTGCCATAAGCAGCATGATATAACTCGATGAAAGTGCGCAGAAAACGGTACCAATAATGAATCCTGTGTAAAAGAAAATCAGCAATTTTTTTCGGTCGAATTTATCTGCAAAACCTGCTGCTAATAATCCGGAGATTCCGGCACTAAATGCATAAGCAGAAACGGCAAAACCAAAGTTTGCAGTGGTCATATCGAGTGTTTTCATTAAGATATCTCCCATCGGAGAAATGACCATAAAATCAAGAATTACAGTAAACTGCAAAAGTGCCAGAATGGCGATGATGATTTTTTGGTTAAAAGTAAAAGCGGGGCTGTCCCCTGATGTTTTTTCCATATAAACTGGTTATTTTTTATTCATTTAATTCCTGGCATTCATGACCAAATCCGTTGATCATACCAATGATTGTTTCGGGTTTTAGTACCGATGAAACAACGCGGAGAACACAATCGACATCTTCGTGATCGATACTCCATTGCTGTATATCCTGGTGTTGGTCGAGCGTTTTACGCAGCTGGCAAGCCGGATCTACAGTAGCAATATTTGTTTTAAAAACGTGTATTGTATTTAAATCTGTATCCATAATTTTTCATGGTGTTAAAGCTTTTATGGTTCGGCTAAAAGCTTCTTTCATAATTTCTCTGGTAAGTTTAAATGGCCTTCCTCCCATACTCTTACCCTCAGTATGCATGTTCAACAGCGTGTATAATGGTCCGTAGGCGACAGACCAAAAAGCTTCAAATGTCATGGGAACCAGTTCTCTATTACGGAGTCCGTTATCCATAAACTCAGTCATAATCTTTCTAAAATCTGCAAACTCTTTAATAGAATCCAGAATGATTTCTGAGTGAGGTGAATGTTTGATGATTTCAAAGAAAGCAACTTCCTTGGGATATTTCATGGTAAACGCCGCGCGGTTTTCCCATTGCTTCCATAATCCTTCTTCAAACGACATTTCAGGTGAAAAATTCTTTACCGTGCTGGTAAAATATTCTAATGCTGTTATAGCACCTATTTTTTGTATTAAATCATCTTTGTCTTTGTAGTATATATATAAAGTCCCAACAGAAATCGAACAGGCTTTCGCCAGTTTATTCATGCTGAAACCCTGAAATCCGTCGCGTACGATTTGATCAATTGCAGTTGCAATAACCAGCTTCTCTTTGTCAACATCCCGAATTCTCATGATATTTTTTTGACAAAGATAAAACAATAAATGAATGAACATTCTTTTATTAATTATTTTTTTTAATTTATTTTTTCGAACTTACTTCGGTCTTATTTTGCCACTCCCGATAGCTATCGGGATAAAAGGATTTAAATGATTATGATGTAAAAACATAGCAAAGGACTTCAACCGTTTGGACATAAGATATTTTAAAAATAAATTATTACAGTACGTTATTTACGATATGTTAATTACAGTACGTTCCCCGTGGTTGAAACCACGGGCAATGTTGAAATACGGTAAGTTAAAATTTCAAGAAAGTATATCGCCAAAGTTTCATTTCGACGGAGGAGGGCAATTGAGTATGCATTTATCTTTGTTCAGGATTTTAGTAATCTTGTCATCCTGACGCAGGAAAAATCACACTATCCCGAAGCTTCGGGACGTAAAGAAAATCATCAATCTTTGCCGATTTTCGAGTCTGATTTCTCCTTCGGTCGAGATAACAAAATAAACGAAAATAGTATTATGAAAATGAGTGCCCTAGCCCCGATAGAAGTGGAAATCCTTTTAGGGCGGGGTTCGCCACAAAAGATTAGAACGGATTGCTTCGCCAGTTCGCTCTTTCAGGCTCGGGTGCGGGAAATAGCTCCTAAAAAAATTATAAATCAAATTCCTTTTTTCAAGATATAAGTTAGAAATACACCTAAAATAAAAAATACTTTTTAATGCTTTTAATCAGTGGCTATAAAAAATAACAGACTTTATTCCATAAAAAAACTCCTGCTCAGATGAACAGGAGTTTCAAAAACAAATCTAATTTCAATTTCTAATCTAATTCTAATATTTAATTTATGCTAAACCACGTGTTAACCAGCCTCTTTTGTTGGCTGTAACGATGGCGTATGGTGTAATCCAGAATAAGCTAAAGGTGTAAAAAACACTGTATGAATAGGCCCAAAGCGAATCGGAAAAATTATATCTTTTAGCGTAAAATAAAACCGGGAAGCTCGATACGATTAAGATTCCTAATAGTGTTGAACTTAAAAACAATAACGGATGAATGGCAATAAAAAAGAACATGAAAAGCATAAACGGATACGCCATAACAATTCTTAAAGCCTGGTTGAGCCATAAAAGTCTTGAACCAAATTTAGATTCTTTTCTAAAATCGGTGAAAACATATTTGGCCATTGCGATGTTTTCACGCACATTACTTCTGCTCCATCTGATAAACATTTTGTACAATCCCGTGTATTCTTCAGGAACGTTGGTTAGTACATAGGCATTTCTCTGAAACAATACTTGCTGTCCTTGTTTTAGGATCATATTAGTCATGGCGCGATCTTCACCAATATCTGATGGTTGTCCCATAAAAGTCTGGTTGATCCATTCGTCAAGACAGGCAAAAACGGCTGTTTTACGATATGCCGCAGCTGCTCCCGGAGTACAAAGTACAGAACCCAACTGACTTTCGGCAGAACGCATGAATTCAAAACTCATTACGAAACTTACGTTAAGCATTTTTGGTAAAATTGCTTTTTTGCTGTTTAGAACATGAACGTTACCTGCCACTGCTCCACATTTTTCGTTTACCACAAACGGGCTCACTAAATTACGAAGGGTATCTTTTTTCACGATCGAATCACTATCTACCGTTACAAAAATTTCTCCGGTTCCTAATTCAAATCCGCGGTATAAGGCGTGACGTTTTCCTGCGTTTGCCGGTTGCTGAAAAATTGTTAAACGATCTCCTAATTTTATTTTGGCTTGTTGCATCCAGTACCAGGTATCATCTTTACTTCCGTCATCTACGGCTAGTATTTCAAGTTTATGTGCCGGGAAATCACTGTCGGCTAAACTTAATAAAGTATCCCAAACCAGTTTTCCTTCGTTATACGCAGGAACGATTACAGTAACGGTTGGCAACATTTCATCCGAAACGGATTCGATTGGCTTGTATTTAAAAAACAAGTATAAATTGTACAGGAAAACTCCTGTCTGAAAGAAAAATAATAATCCGGCAACAATCAGGAATGGTAATCCCCAGGAAGAGTTTAATCGCTCAATTTGAAACTGATCGAAGTCGTCCTGCAAATGATATACAGAATACGCTCCCACAAACATTAAGATAAAAGTACTCACTAGCACAAATAACCCAAACTTACTTTTGGTGCGCTCGCTTACTTTTTTTGTTGCTGCATTTGAATTGTTAATACGAAAAATGGAACTGTTTAAAGCTTGTTCGTTGTTAAGATCCGGGTTCGAGGTATAAAATCGTTCTGTTGTTAAGGTTTCACTTTTCATATGACACTACTTTTGATTTGCTTTATATGGCTTTTATTTTATTTACTTTCCTCCCGATTCGTTATTTTCATTTATCGACAGGAATTTACATTATCCCATTTTGCAAGCGTTGTGCCATTATCAGTTTTTACTGGTTTTGAGTTGTTTAGGTGTTTTCATTGCTTTTGACGTGTGTAATTATTATACGGTTTTAGGATACAGTATACAGTTTTACAGCGGTTTTGGGAGGTTTTTTGAGTTGAGGTTTTGTGATCTTTGAAGATGACGAAGTTTAATAAAACGCTTTTTGGAATTTATTATTGTTATGCTGAGAGAAGTCGGAATTTTTGAATTTTAAAAATTTTGGATTTTAATTTTCAGGAACTCTTTCCTGCTGTCCGATTCTAATTCCGACACGGGTAGTAGCGAAATTGATGTTTTTTTAATTAGAAAACAGATCATTTCCCAATTAAAATTAGCTCTTCCTAATTTATTGAAAAATAAACCGCAATTTCTAAATTCCTTTGTATCTCTCATATGACATCATCATCGCATATCGCAATATGCGATGTTAAATACAAACAACTTAATTACTCCTCATACATCTCCATCCACAACCTGGTCTCCTCCAAATCCAGTTCTTTCTCAATCTTCCTGAAAATCTCTTCATTGACAGAACCGGATTTATGCATCGATTCTAGTTTTGCGCGTTCTACGTTTAGGAGATCGATTTGAAGTTTGGTGAAGTCGTTGAAGATCTCGCCGCCCATTAGATTTCCTTTTCCAAAGAAGTTGGCCGGGAGTTCGGTTTTTTGGAGGCGATTGAATTTTACTTCATACTTGCTCTTTATGTTATGAAGTAAGTCGTCGTTGAGTAACGAGAAATTATCTTCGATGTGGGTAATGGTTTGCGAAACAATTACGTTTCTTATTTCGTATTCTTCGGCCAGGATCGAATATTTTTCTATTTTTAGTTTTTTGATTAACCATGGTAATGTCAATCCCTGAATGACCAAAGTCGAAAGAATTACGCAAAATACGAGGTAAATGATGAGGTTTCGTAACGGAAAAGCCTCTGTTTCGTTCATCATTAGCGGAAGCGCCAGAGCCGCAGCCATCGACACTACGCCACGCATTCCGGACCAGCCGAAAACAATCATGTTTCGGAAATCGAATTCTTCCTGCAAACGGATTTTTTTACTGATATATCTTGGCAGTAAAGTCGCGGGAATCACCCATAAAAAACGCACCAGAATCACGACAATACTTACCGAAGCGCCCCAAATAAACAAAGACCAACCCGAGTAATCCCCAATTCCTTCGATAATTTGTCGCAACTGCAATCCGATTAAGATAAAGATCAATCCGTTTAGGATATTGGTCAGAACACTCCAGATGGTTCCCGTCATGATTCGGCTTTCGTGGGTGAAAATCGTTCCTGACCTTGCCGAAAGAAAAAGTCCGGTTGCCACTACGGCCAAAACTCCCGAAGCTTCAAAATGTTCGGCAATTAAGTACGAAGCAAAAGGCGTTAGTAAAGTTAAGGTCGCTTCAATCACCTCATCGCAGACAAACTTTTTATGAATAAAACTCATGATATATCCTACTCCTAAACCAATGGCGATTCCTAAAACCGACATGATAACAAAGTTCAGTCCGGCTTGCCAGAGGACAAAATTTCCTGCGGTAATGGCAGTCAAAGCATATTTGTAAGCGACCAGACCACTGGCATCATTTACCAGACTTTCGCCTTCGAGAATCGCAATTAACCTTGGGTGCAACCCCAAACCTTTTGTAATAGAAGTTGCCGAAACCGCATCAGGCGGCGAAACAATCGCGCCCAGTAAAAAAGCTAACGGCCAGGAGATATCATCTATCAGCATATGTGCGGCAACAGCTACGGCCACGGTGGTAAAAAGTACCAAACCTACAGCGGCCAAAGTAATTGGTCTTATAGTCTGTTTAAAATCTGACCAGCTGGTATACCACGCCGCGTGATATAAAAGTGGCGGCAAGAAGACAATAAATACCACTTCGGGACTTAACGCAATAACCGGAAGCCCCGGAATTACACTAATAATGACTCCGCAAAGCACCAGCACAATCGGAATGGGGAAATTGTACTTTTTACTGATAAGGCTCAAAAAAGCAACCCCGAAAAGTAACATGATAATTACTGTAATATTTTCCATTTTATGATTGTTTTTGTAATTCTGGTATTTAAAGTACGAATATAATAGTTTTTAAACTTTCTTGTAGCTATGCTTTTTATGTGTTCTTTTTTTTGACACTGATTAAAAGTATTAAAAAAGATTTGAAGTAAATGTTTTAACACAAAGTAACCAAGATCATTGTCATTCACAAGGGATGACAAAAATCAGCATAATCGTTGAACGCAAATATTAGGCAAAGTGCTGATGTTCTCATTCGAAAACGACAAACTAGACAAAAATACTATTATAAAAACAATTGCCCTAGCCCCGATAGAAGTGGAAATCCTTTTGTGGTGGGGTTCGCCAGTTCGCACTTTCAGGCTCGGGTGCGGGATTAGCTCCTAAAGAAACTTAGTTTTATCATTTTACCCAAAAATCATAATCATTCTAATCCTTTTAATCATTGGCAAAAAAAATTACACACATAACACAATTAAACTCAAGCCCGCAAAACCTCTTTTAACCAAATTTTATCATACTTTCCATCATAAATAGCCTAAAAAAAATTACATTTGACCCGTAAATTCATTGCCTTACATTATGATTCAGAAAAGAAATTTTATTGGTTTACTGACCTTATTAGCCGTCTTTTTTTACGCGCCGTTAACCTATTCACAAACCAAAGCAGCTACAACTGAAACTGCACCGGTTAAAGCTGATACTACTCCGCCTAAAACCCAAACCAAATCAAAACTTTTTGAAGAAAGTGCTACCGACAGCGATTATTTGATGGCTATCGAAAAAGCGGGTGAGGTTTTGGAATCTGCTCATAATGACACTGAGTTTGATGGAAACAGCCATCATTTGTTTGGAGAAATTAAACGAACGCAAGGCAAACTCGATCTTATTCTGGCGAGTTTAAAAGGGGCGAATCCTAATGTGCGCAACCAGCAAATGTATCGTATTGTCCTGAAAGAAATCGAACAGGAACTGGATGAACAAAACACGGCCATTAATTCCCGAAATCTGGAGCTTGAAAAAATCAAAGGCAGGGTAATTGAGCTGCGCAAGGACAAAACCCTAATGGGTCTTTTGACAGATACCATTAAACGCAAACAATTTAAAAAAGAATTTGCCAACCTAAAAAACAGATACCTGAGTACGGACAGTTTAATGACCAAAAATCAGGGGATTTTAAATACAAATAAAAGACTAACCGTAGAACGAAAAATTGCCGTTTCGAATGCTTTAATTACTGTAGAAAGTAAACTAGAACAGTCCGGAATAAGCATGCTGAAAAAAGAATATCCGGCTTTATGGAGCACCAGCGATTCTACGGCTAAAAAAATAGTCGGAAAAAATATCAAGGCCAAAATCATCATCGAGGAAAATGTGGCTTCCTACTATTTGAGTTATAAAGCAGGCGCATTAATCTTTTTGGTGTTATTAATGGGATTATTGGGCTGGTACATTTTACGCAATTTAAAATACCTTAAAAATAATGGTCATGAAGAACATTTATCTGAGTTTAACTTTAAATATTTAAATCGCGGCATTATCGTTCCGGTAGCTGTAGTGGGCCTTAACATTGCCGTGGTGAGTAATTTATATGCTCCGGCGATGTTTATAGAACTGATTCAGCTGGCTCTTTTGGGACTTATTACTCTACTGTTCAAAAATAATTGGTCAAAAGTGGCGATGCGCAACTGGCTGCTTCTTTTAGTTTTATTTTTTGTATTGTGTTTCCTTGACTTATTTATTGCCGTTGGTTTTATACAACGCTGCGCCTTTATTATCATCAATATTTTGGGCGTTCGTTATGGATTTGTTCAGATTAAAACCCTGAAAGACCAGCTTTACTACAAAGGTTTTTTTAAATGGGCTACGATCATTTTTATTGGTCTGAATGTTCTGGCGATTCTTAATAATCTCTTCGGAAGGGTGTCGCTGGCCAACATGTTAAGTATAACTGCTTTTATATCGCTTACACAAATTGTTGCCTTAAGCGTTCTTTTAAAAATAATTTTAGAGATTATTCTTTTACAAATTTATACCACTCGTGTAAAGCGCGGTATCGAAAAGATTTTTGATTACGAAAGCCTGTCTGAAACACTCAAAAAACCTTTCATCATCGTAATTAGTTATATGTGGATTGTGGTAATCGCCGCCAATTTAAACATATGGGAATCTTTGCGTACCAGTTTAAATTCATTATTAAGTCATCCTAATACCATAGGAAGCATCACTTTTACGTTAGGAAACATCGTTCTGTTTTTTATCATTATCTGGCTTGCGCATTTATTACAGAATTATGTGGCATATTTCTTTGGTGAAGTTGATGATGAAAACGAAGAAAACATCAACAAAAAACAACATTCTAAATTACTGATCACAAGATTGGTGGTTTTAATTTGTGGTTACCTTTTGGCCGTTGCCGCATCCGGAATGCCATTGGATAAACTAAGCATTTTATTAGGAGCGTTGGGTGTTGGTGTTGGACTTGGTCTTCAGAGTGTGGTGAACAATTTCGTTTCGGGTATTATCCTGATTTTTGATAAACCGATACAAATTGGGGACGTAATCAATATTGCTTCAGAATCTGGTCGTGTAAAATCGATGGGATTGCGTACGACGAAAATCAACTCGGCAAACGGTGCCGAAATCATTATACCAAATGGTAATTTATTATCGCAAAACATTACCAACTGGACCTATACAGACAATTATAAACTGGTAGAAACTGCTGTAGAAGTTAGCGGAGATATCATGCCCGACGAGATTAATACCTTAATCTTAGAATCTCTTGAAAGCATGGATTTAGTCAATAACACTAAACCTCCACAAATCTATTACACTGCAATTGCCGATGGAAAATTCAAACTGCAAATAAAATTCTGGTGCAGTATTTACCGTACCGAAGAAACCATTAGTAGTGCGCGTCAGGTACTTTTTAGTAATTTTAAAGCGAAGGGTTTAACCTTATCAACATAAAAAAATATTAGATTATATCTTAAAATCCGTCAAATCAAGTTTTGGCGGATTTTTTTTTGAAGTTGATTTCAGAAATAAAAAAGACATTAACAATTGTTCTAGAAAGCGAAACCAATTTTTTATTTTTAAAATTCATTAAAAAAGAACCCTTTAAAAAACTCTAAACCGTTAATTTTAAAAACAATAACTCCAAATTACAAATTATTGAATTAGAATCTAAAGCGTTAAATTTATCCGTATATTACTGATTAATAGTAATAAAATTAGTTCTATCTTAGCAGAATCAAATCGATTTTGAATTAAATATCAACTTTAATAAAGAGAAAATCAATTCAAAACAGATACAATTAGGAAATCTAAAGGCGAATTTAATTGCTAAAAAAGTAAAAAATTTATAATACTCAAAATGATTAAACAGAATTACAATTTATTGCTGGCAGATGACGATGAAGATGATTGCGATTTTTTTAAAGAAGTACTGGATGAATTATCGCTTCCCGTATCTCTTGTGACTGTTAATGATGGCGTACAGCTTATGGATTTTTTAGCAGATCATTCCGGAGACAATTTACCGGACCTGCTTTTTCTGGATCTTAATATGCCCCGCAAAAATGGTTCTGAATGCCTGAAAGAAATAAAAGAAAGCGAAGCACTCAAAAACCTTCCTGTTATTATTTTTTCGACTTCGCTCGACAATGAGATTGTTGACCTGATGTATGCAAAAGGGGCAACGTATTATATTCGTAAACCGGGCGAATTTTCTAAATTAAAAAAAGTAATCGAAAATGCTCTTACAGCAGTATCCGAAAATAATTTTAAGCAACCTATAAGAGCGCAATTTATCCTCCAACCCTAATTCGTTTCCAGAATGAGCTTTACAGATCATAAACATTATTTTCTATCCGATGGTGGCGAAATGGGCAAATTGATACGCTCAAAAGATTGGAGTAAAACACCTTTAGGCGATCCTGACAACTGGCCTCAAAGTCTTAAAACCATTGTTGCCCTAATGCTCAACAACCCCTTTGGAATGTTAGTGGTATGGGGTAACGATTATACGCAAATATACAACGATACTTACAGCCAGATTCTGGGTTCCAAACATCCTAAAGCCTTAGGAATTAGTTCTCAAATTACATTTTCAGAAGTTTGGGATATCCTTGCTCCTATGTTTCATGATGTTATGAAAGGAAGCTCAGTGAGTTTTCCGGATTTTAAATTAACATTAGACCGAAATGGATATGATGAGGATTGTTATTTCGATTTCTCGTACAGCCACATAAAAAAAGAAGATGGCGTAGTTGGCGGGCTTTTGGTTACGGTGATCGAAACCACAGAAAAAGTGCGGGCAACTGCAGCGCTAAAAGAAAGTAATCTAAGATTTAGAAATAACATCATGCAGGCTCCTGTGGCGATGTGCGTTATGAGAGGAAAAGATCATGTTGTAGAAATTGCCAACGATCAAATGATTCAGTTATGGGGAGTCGAAGCCAGCGAAATTCTTAATAAACCCGTTTTTGATGCTTTACCGGAAACAAGAAATCAATATCTTGAAGATGTACTCAATAATGTATACAAAACGGGTATAAAGTTTGTTGCCAACGAACAGCTGGTTAAGCTGCCTCGTAACGGTAAAATAGAAGATACGTATTTAAATTTTGTTTACGAAGCCCTGAGAGAAACTGATGGTACTATTTCAGGAGTGGTAGGAATTGCTATAGAAGTAACTTCACAGGTACTTTCGCGTTCGAAAGTGGTAGAAAGTGAGCAAAAAGTAAGAGAGTTGGTCGAAAATGCGCCTTTCCCGATTGCATTGTATGCCGGAAAGGAAATGATCGTTGAACTGGCCAATGATTCTATTATAAAAATATGGGGAAAAGGTAATGATGTTATCGGAAAATCATTCAAAGATGTCGTTCCGGAGCTCGATAACCAATTGGTTTTTGAGCAAATTAGTGAAGTCTTAAACAGCGGAAAATCTTTTCATACCCAAAATACGCCTCTTGATCTTACTGTTAATGGAAAATTAGGCACGTATTATTTTAATTACAGCCTAACTCCAATATATGACATAAACGGTAATATATATGGTGTAATGAATACAGGAGTCGATTTGACTGATCTGAATTTAGCCAAGAAAAAAATAGAGGAAAGCGAACAGAATTTGCGCAGTATGGTATCGCAATCTCCCATTGGTATTTGCGTATTGGATGCAGAAACTTTAATAACGGAAATCGTAAATGACAGTTTTATTGAAGTTGCAGGAAAAAAATATGAGGAAATTGCAGGAAAAAACTATTGGGATGCTTTTGCCGAGGTACGATCTGCTTACGAAGTTCCGCTGCAAAGAGTAATCTCCGAAGGAAATCCGTTTTATGCTAATGAGGTCGAAATGCCGCTCATCAGACACGGAAAAAAAGAAACAATTTATGTGACTTTTGTTTATGCTCCGCTAAAAAATATAGAAGGAAAAGTAACCAAAATTGCTATTTGGGTGCTGGACAATACACCGCAGGTAAATGCAAGACGAAAAATTGAGGAGGCCGATAAACGTTTCAGAAACACAGTGAAACAAGCTCCTGTTGGAATTACTATTTTGCGTGGACCTAACCATGTAGCAGAAATGGCCAATGAAGCTTATTTAAAATTGGTAGGCAGAGAAGAAAGTACCTTTATTGGTAAACCTTTGTTCGATTCTTTGCCTGAAGTAAGAGGAACAGTTGGCGAACTTTTGGATACTGTTTACTCCACCGGTGTTGCGTATCACGGAAACGAATTGCCTGTACCCATAAATAGATTTGGAAATCCGGAAATCTTCTATTTTGATTTCTTATACCATCCTTTAAAAGAAGAAAATGGAGAAATTTCAGGTATTATTGTCACCGTAACTGAAGTTACTGAAAAAGTGGAAGCCAGAAAGAAAACAGAACTCAACGAAGAAAGGCTTAATATTATAGTCGAAGCGAGTGAATTGGGTACCTGGGAATTGTATGTAAAGGCAAAAGATCTTCAATATTCTAACCGATATCTGGAAATTGTTACAGGTTATAAAGATGCAGAACATTTAACGCATGCCCAGCTTCTTAGCCATGTTCATCCTGATGACCTGCACATTCGCGAAAAAGCCTTTAAAGAAGCAATTTCTTTAGGAAACATTCATTATGAGGCCAGGGTAATATGGGACGATCAGTCGATTCATTGGGTCGAAGCCAAAGGAAAAGTATTTTACGATTCAGAAAACAATCCTGAAAGATTGTTAGGAACTGTAAGAGATATTACCGACGAAAAAAATCACCAGCAGGAACTTGAAGCAAGCGAAAAAAGATTCCGTAAACTAGTGATGGAATCTCCTGTTCCTAAAGCGATTCTAAAAGGCAAAGACATGGTGATTGAAATGGTCAATGCTGCCATGTTAAAAAATATATGGAGAAAAAATGAAAGTGATGTTCAGGGTAAAAGTATACTAGAAGTATTCCCGGAGCTTAAAAAACAAAAATATGCCAGACTTTTAAATGAAGTCTACAGCACCGGAAACGTACATTCAGAATCTGAATCTTTATTTTATATCATGATCAATAGTATCGAGCATAAAATGTATATTGATTTTGAATTTGCACCTCAACGTGAGTTAGACGATACTATTTCAGGAATAAAAATCACCATGATTGATGTTACCGAAAAAGTAGAAGCAAGAAAAAAAATAGAAGAAAGCGAAAAAAGATTTCGTTCCCTGACCGAAAGTATTCCGCAGCTTATTTGGGAAACAGACGATAAAGGCAATGCATTGTTTACCTCAGGCAAATGGTTCGAATATACTGGAGTAGTTCCTAACGGCGAAGCAGCTTGGAAAGCCATGATTCATCCTGACGATTTTGATGAAAACTCCAGAATATGGAACAAAAGCCTGACAACCGGCACAATATACAAAGCCGATGTGAGGGTTTTAAGAAAAGACGGAACCTATAGATGGCATTCTGTTATTGGTGAACCCGTTTTGAATAAAGACAATAAAATCATTAAATGGGTAGGTGCTTTTACCGATATCCAGACAGAAAAAGCTTTTACCCAGGAATTAGAGAAACAGGTTACAGCACGTACCAAAGAACTGGAGCAAAAAAATGTAGAGCTGGAGCAAATGAACAAAGAGCTTCAGTCGTTTGCTTATATTTCGAGCCATGATTTGCAGGAACCGCTGCGAAAAATTCAAACTTTTGCAACGCAGATTATCGAGAAAGAATCTGAGAATTTATCAGATTCCGGAAAAGATAAATTTCAGCGCATGCAAAATGCAGCACAGCGCATGCAAACGCTTATCAATGATCTGCTCTCTTACTCTAGAACGAATATTCAGGAAAGAAAATTTGAAAAAATTAATCTTTCTAAAATTATCGATGAGGTAAAAGAAGACCTGAAGGAAGAACTGGAGCAAAAAGGAGCCATAATAGAAATTGACAATACCTGCGAAGCGAGTATTATTCCGTTTCAGTTCAGACAATTATTGTATAATCTGGCTAGTAATTCACTAAAATTTGCCAATCCGGATATTCCTACTATCATAAAAATAAACTGTGAATTTACCAAAGGCGAAAATTTAAATAATGAGTCTTTGGCTAAAGAAGCAAATTATTGCCACATTAGTATATCTGATAACGGTATTGGTTTTGAACCACAGTACAGCAAAAAGATATTCGAAGTTTTTCAGCGTTTACACGGAAAACTCGAATACACCGGAACAGGAATTGGACTTGCGATCGTGAAAAAAATTGTAGAAAACCACAACGGAACGATTACCGCAAAAGGCGAAAAAAATAAGGGAGCTACTTTTGATATTTATATCCCGGTAGTTTAAGTTTAAATCTAAAACAATAAAAAACGGAAATAACTTTTAGAAAGTCATTTCCGTTTTCGTTTTTAATCCGTTTAAGGAATTAAAAAATTTACTTCTGATTGATTATCTTGTATAAACAGTAATAATACCAGTAGTTTTGTTTTTAATTTTCAACTCTTTATTAGTAAGATTCATGATATCACTAGTTGAACTTAAAGCACCAATAGTAAGCGTTAAATCATTATGAGATCTTACGTAAGTTCCTGTAGTTTCTACTAAGGCACAATCACTTCCATCATAATCCCCAATAACTGCTGTATTACTTAATCTTAGATCTAAATAATCTCTACTGCATCCAGCTTGGTTTTGTGGAGCATCAAATAAGACCTCTTTCCCATCAACAATTGATCCTGTTTGGCTTAAATTGTATTTACCTTGGATAGGAACGATTGTTTCCCCATCATTGTCATCGCTGCTACAAGATGCTGCAAATAAACCGATGCTCAATAATAATCCGAATAATATTCTTTTAGTTTTCATGTTTGATTTCTTTAAAATTATTTTATGCTAAATTAGTTTTAAAGTCCTCCAACCATGTTCTATAATTTTCGGTTTGATTTACATAATTTCATTTCAGTTTAAAGAATTTATTTACGGGATATTATTTTCGAAACAAATACAGCAGTATTTATCTTATAAAAACATCATACAAACTATTTTTAACGATACATATATAGCTAATTATCTTTACTATGTACTACTCACAAGATTTACCTTTTAAATATCTTTTAAAAATATATTGACTAACTGGTCGCAGCGATTTTTTACATTCTGGATGTCTTCCATTTCCATTATCATTAAAAAAATCTATTCCGTTAGACGTTTTGGCATACCAAACAAAAGCCTCTCCATTTTTCTTAAAACAAGTAGTTGTATCACAAGCATTCAACTTTTTAAAATCAAGAAGATTTTTATCTAATGGGATAATGTCATTTGTGTTTCCATTTTCTGAAGAACAATCTACTACTTCATAATGATCTTGTGACCACTGCATACAATGATTCTTAAAAAAGGCAAAATAGATTACTGCACTAATTAACCCAAAAACAAATACAGTAGCAATTACAGTATTTTTTAATCTATTTAGAAAATTGTGTAAAACTTTTTCTTTAATTTTTTTAAATAAGCTCAATCGCTGTTGCTCTGGGATGTCAGGTGTTATTTCAGAATTACCGAATGTTTTTCCTTTTTCTCCTTCATCCAAATTTGCTGTCTGCGTTGTAAAACTTCCTTTTTCTATTCCTTTTTCTCTTTCCTTTTCATCCAAAAAACCCCCTAAATCTCCTGAACTTTCACTTTGTCTTCTTGGTTGATTTTCTAAGATTATGTCATCATCACTTTTAATTTGATCGGGGTATAAATTGTGAATTCTAAATTTATTAAAAGGTCGTGATTCAAAACCTACTAAAATTGCAGCCATATCTACTACTTCAATACTTAATGGTTCTGTCTCTCCTTTTAAAAAAGTTTCAATTGGTCTAAATTCATTACTATGCTTTTTAAAATTATTTTTTGCATTAATATCAAAAGGAAATCCAAGTAAAGAATTAAAAACAATCAAATCATCAGAACGCATATTTTGTGTTTCAAATAACTCCCAACACAAAGTGCGGAGTTTTCCTCTAGTAGGAGAATTCAAAAAATTAAAATTCACCCCATTTTTAACTTCTTCATATTTTTTTCTAACAGCTTTTTTATAATAATCTTCTACAGTATTGTTACACATAGGCATATTTTTTTTTTTGGAATTTCAAGGAATTTCAAGGACATCAAAGGAATACTAAGGATTGTAAAAAACTAAATCGGAATTCCCGGAATTCCCTCTCTATTCAGGCTCAAAGCCGTTGTTACTTTGCCTCAGAATTAGTTCTTATTCGATATCGGATTAAAACAAAAATACAAAACTAGTTCAATTAAAAGTACGGAAAACCGTAAGACAAGATTTATCCGGGAAGTATAAATCAACCTCTTACAGTTCTACGCACTTCACTTCCCAAAAAAACAATTTGGTATTGCATTAAATCAACCTCCGGAAAAGTTCCGGACAGCAATACCCATGTCCAATTTTTAATTCATAAAATCATGAAAAAAATATTTATTTTGGGTGCGTTTGCACTATTGACAACGACTGTAATTTCTTGCACTTCTGACGATTTCGAAGATACTAAAGCAAATATTAAACCCGAAGTACCAGCGTACGCTGAAGGTCCTGGAGATCTACCAATAACAGTTCCACCACCACCAATAAAAAATTAATTCTAGTAAATATCTATAATTAATTAGTAAATTCGGGGAAAGTATCTTTTATGTTACGGTCCCCGTTTTTTTTATTTATTATATTCCTTTTTTTTGTTTCGTGTAAAGAAACAACAACTCCTTCTATAAAGTCTAAATCGACTTCAAATGAAGCTGGTGTTTTGAGATCTAAAGGAATAAACCACTTTCAATCAAAAAACTTTAATAGTGCTTTTTACTACTTTAACAAATCCAAAATAGCATTTGAGTTCACAAAAGACAGCAGTAATATTGTATACAATCTTATTCAAATGGCCTCTATTCAGCAAATAAACGGCGATTATTATGGAAGTAAAGAAACACTAACAGAAGCTTTGCCTTATCTTAAAAAGAAAGATATATACAGCGCTGCTATAAATAACTTCTTTGGAATTGCGGATAAAGAACTTTCTCTGTATAATGATGCGATCTATTATTACAACGAAGCTATCGCAGATTGTACCGATGAAGTATCAAAACAATCTCCTTTAAATAACATTGCAACTGTTTTTATTCATCAAAAAAAATACGATGAAGCCATTCAAATTTTAGAATCTATACTTGATAAAAAACTTCTTGATAAAGACCTGCAAAAAAAAGCGGGGATATTTGACAACCTAGGTTTTGCTTATTTTAAAAAGGGACAGATTGAAAAGGGACTTTCATTAATGAACGAAGGTTATCAATTAAGAAAACAAATAGATGATTTTTACGGAAGCATCGAAAGCAATTTACACCTCGCAGAATATTTTTTAAAAACCGATTCTAAAAAATCGAATCAATATGCACAATCAGCCTATGAAATCGCTACAAGATTTAATAGTGTTGATGAACGCTTGAAAGCTTTGTCATTTTTAATTTCGAATGATTCGGGAAATAAGAATGTACAATATGCTCAAAAGTATATTACTATAAATGATAGTATTATAAAGGTTCGCAACAACTTTAAAAACAAGTTTGCCAAAATTAAATACGATTCTAAAAAAGAAAAAGACGAAAACCAAAAACTGCGTTTACAAAAAGCGGAGAATGAATTATCGCTGCAGGAAGCAAGATATCAAAGGTTATTTTTTATAATTGGTATCGTTTCATTGTTTCTTTTATTACTGTATTTGAGAAAGTTTTATCAAAATAGAAATCGGATCGAAAAAATAAAAACTGCCTACGATACCGAAACCAGAATTGCCAAAGACATTCATGATGAACTGGCAAATGACGTTTTTTATGCCATAACTTATACACAAACGCAATCTTTGACTAAAGAAGAGGTAAAAGAAAATTTATTACAAAAACTGAATCATATTTATACCCGAGTTCGCGGAATTTCGAGAGAAAACAATAGTATCGATACCGGAATAAATTATGCCGCTAATCTAAAGGAAATGCTTTCGACCTATAATAGTAATGAAACCAATGTTAGTATTACCAACATCGATAAAGTAAATTGGGAAAGCATCGACGAAATTAAAAAAGTGACTATCCAGAGAGTATTACAGGAATTAATGGTCAACATGAAAAAACACAGTAGTGCACACGTAGTGGTTTTAAAGTTCGAAAGTACCACAAATACTATCATAATCAATTATTCAGATAACGGAAAAGGATGTAAAATAGATCAAATTGTAAAAAATGGCTTGCAAAGTATGGAAAACCGTATTTTATCTATAAAAGGAACTATTACTTTTGACTCTGAACCGGAAAAAAGTTTCAAAGTAAAAATAACGCTGCCTAAATAAAAGCCTATGTTTAAAAAAGTAATAATAGCCGAAGATCTTGATGCTATCAGTTTAGGAATTGAACAAGTTTTAAAAGATTTAAATATTGTCGATTTTCAACATTCAAAATATTGTGATGATGCGTTTTTAAAAATACGTGCTGCTATTCATAAAAATGAACCGTATGATTTATTAATTAGTGATCTCTCATTCAAAACAGATCATCGGGAAGTAAAAATTGCCAGTGGTGATGAGCTGGTTCAAAAAGTTAGAGAATTACAGCCTGATATTAAAATTATAGCGTATTCTGTAGAAGATAAAAGTTACCGCATAAAATCTCTTTTTGATAATGCTGATATTGATGGTTTTGTATTAAAAGGTTTGACCAGCATTGAAGAATTAAAAAAAGCAATACATCTTATTTCGACCTCTGAAGGAAAATATATTTCTCCTGAAGTTGCTTCGGCATTGCAGGAAAAAAACAATTACGAGATTGACGATATCGATATTAAAATCTTAAAACATTTGTCTGACGGTACTTCGCAGGATGAGATTGTAGAGATTTTTAAAAACTCCGATGTCAAAGCCAACAGCAAAAGTGCAATGGAAAAAAGACTTTCTAAACTAAAAGATTTTTTTAAAGCAAACAATACTGTTCATCTCGTTTCTATTGCAAAAGATATGGGTATTATTTAAAGTTTCGTTATAATATTATTAATTCTATAAAGCTCCTTCGGGGGCTTTTTTTATGGCTTAAAATTAAAAAAAGGTGATTATGGATTTCCGTAAAATACTGATTTCAAATAGGTTTAAGTTTGAATTGTTAAAAATCATAATGTAACATTAAAACTTAAAATCATGAAAAATTATTATGTAAACAACACTGCACAATCAAGTGGAGATCATGAAGTTCATACTGATGTATGCCAATATTTTCAAAGCATCATAAGTAAGAAATTCTTAGGGAGTTTTGCAAGCTGTGAACCTGCAGTCGAAGAAGCAAAAAAAACATACTCTAAATCAGATGGTTGCAAAAATTGTTGCAACGAATGCCATAAAAGCTAAAATTAATGGGCTTTCGATTTCAAAAAAGAATAAAACTCGGAGGAGGACTTGGATTTAATATCAGTAAATCAGGGATTTCTCCGAGTTTACGAACAAAGATGGGTTCATTTAGTAAAAACGGCTATTCTGTAAAAACTGGTATATCAGGAGTACGATATCAAAATAGCGGCTGTCTTGTACTATTTGGATTTATAGGAATCACCGCATTCTTAATCTTTACAATAAAACATTTATAATCATGGGATACAGAAAAGGATACTTTAAAAAAGACGGAACATATGTTCAACCACATTTTACCAAAACCGGATCTAAATCGTATTCAGGCAAGAATAACGGATGCTTGGTACTGATACTAATAACAATGACAATCGGTTTCGCTATTTCCTGCTCAGACTCATCAGATTCATCCAATTCAAATTGTCCAACTAAAACTTGTGGCGATTTTAAAACACAGGGACAAGCTCAGTCAACGTTTGACAGTAATAGAAGCTGTTACAAAAATCTGGACAATGATAATGACGGAATCGCATGCGAAAATTTACCTAAAAATAACCAAAACCAATGATAACACTAGAACTAAAAAGCCATTTTTTAAGATTATATCAAATGGCATTATCTGATGATCAATTTGATGTTTTAGAACTTCAAATGCTGTATCACTTTGCAGATGAGCGCGGAATTCCGAGAGAGGAACTCGATAAACTTTTTCTGAATCCTATAAATACGGAATTGATTATACCGGAAAACTTAACTATCAAAATCGAATACCTGTACGATTTTACAAGAATTATTTGGGCAGATGGTAAAATTACCGATGACGAAGAAAATATGCTGAAAAAGTATTGCAGGAAATTTAATTTTCTGGATGAAAACATCAATGATTTATCCAGTTATCTTATTGATTGCGTTCAGAAAAATGTTCAGAAAGAAGAAATTATTAGTCAATTAAATTCCTAAGTTATGAAACCACTAGCACATCTATTTAGTTTAAAGAAAACGGAGGATTCTCACATCAAAACTTTAGACGAGAATGAAGATGACAGAGAACAAATCAGAATAACCTATTATCAAAGCGGTTTTGCTGCATCGATAAAAGCAACCGGAAAACCTATTGTTTTAAAAGCCTGTCTGCAAAATTTATACATGAGTTTTGAAGATCAATGCCGAAAACAAAAGTTAGAGCAAGACCGACTCAAACAACCTTATAAAGAAGAGCAGGAAAAAAACAGAACTGAACTTAAAAAATCTGAAGCTGCCATAGGTATTTATGAAAAGAAAGAACAGGATATTAATACTGAAATCGACGAGATTAAAAACGAAATCATCGAAGTAAAACGCAATCCTGATAAGTACGGCATCGAAGATGGTAAAGGTTTAAAAGCGCAGTTTTATATTGGTTTGTTCTTATTATTACCAATAACGCTTTATGTCTTAGTGTTTTATATTTCAGCATCTTATTCAGCATTTTTCAAAGAGTTTGCGAATGACAGTTTAACTGCTGCCATTTTTGATGCCAATGCATTAACGAATTCTTTTAAGGCAAGCTGGCTTGAAGGCGTTTTGGTAACGACGATTCCGTTTGTATTTATGGGACTAGGTTATGTCATTCATATGGTGCAAAAAGGAAAAGGAGTTAAAAATGTTTTCAGGATGATTGCTCTTTTTGTAACCACCTTTTTATTCGATGCTTTATTGGCCTATCAAATCGAAAAGAAAATATATGAGTTTAATAAAACTACAGATTCTGCACCTTACAACTTAAATATTGCTTTAGGCGAAGCTGAATTTTGGATGATTATTTTCGCCGGATTTGTAGTCTATATTATTTGGGGACTTGTTTTTGATTTTGTGATGAAAGAGTTTGAAAACATCGATAAAATAAGAGCATTTATAAGAGGCAAAAGAGAAAACCTCATCGATTTAGAAAAACTAAAAACAGATTATGTAAATAAAGTCAATGATTTCAAACAACAAATAGTTACCATAAACGGAAAGATCTCTGAGCTTCAGTCTAAAATTGATGGTTTTGTATTTCCTGTAAAAGAATATCTGCATTATCATCATCAATATAAAGAAGGATGGTTTCAGGCTATTAATACAGAAATCGCTCTGCCCTACACAGAAAAAACCGAATTACTGGAAAGTTGTGATCTTTCGTCAGAAGAACATTTAAGTAAATTAAACCTGGTTGATCCTGATTTTCAACATTTAGTATATTCTAAAAATTAATGGCTATGAAAAATATTTTTACCATAATGGCGATGTTTTTCTTAGTCGTCTCTACTTTTTCATGCAAGAAAGAATCTTATAAAGAAGAAACAGAAGTTCCTGTAAAAAGTACTGTTTCTGAAGATTATAACATTAGTATACTCCTTGATTTGTCGGATCGAATTAGCCTTGAAAAAAATCCGAACCCCACTATGGAATATTACCAAAGGGATTTAGGCTATATAAAATCAGTTTCTGAAGCTTTTACCCAACATCTAAAATCAAAAAGAATCCGACAGATCAATGATAAGATGCAATTGTTTTTTAACCCGGAACCTCTTGATGCCGCAATTAATACAATTGCACAGAATTTGAGAATTAGTATCGATAAAAATAATGCTTCAAAAGAATTATTAAATTCTATAAATTCAGATTATGCTTCGCAGACATCCAAAATTTATGAGTCGGCCATAAAAGATAATAAATATGTAGGATCAGACATTTGGAGTTTTTTTGACAGTAAAGTAAAGGATCAATGTATTGAAAACAAATACAGAAATATTCTTATCATATTGACTGATGGTTATATGTTTTATGAGACTACTGTAATGAAAGAAGGAAACCGAACCACTTATATTACTCCTGAACTTATTCGAAAAAACGGCTTAAATACAAAAGATTGGGATAAAAAATTTGATGAGCAGGATTTTGGTTTTATTAAAGCCAATGATGATTTATCGAATCTCGAAGTTTTAGTTTTAGGAATAAATCCGGACAAAAAAAATCCATACGAAGAAAAAGTAATCAGAGCGTATTGGTCGAAATGGTTTACTGAAATGAAAATAACCAATTTTGAAATTAAAAATGCTGATTTGCCATCCAATATGGAGAAAATTATTAAAGATTTTATTCTAAATAAAGAATAAGCGCTACCCAAAACTAACGAATTGAAAGAGGAATTTTATTGTCCTCTTTTTTCTATTTATAAAATCTTCAAAAATTATTTCCAAATCTTATCTGATTACGGATTTCCATAAAATACTGGTTTTTATTGGTTTTACATTTGTATAAAAGTTTGATACATAAATAAATTAACTAATTAAAATTAAGAAAAAATGGCAGATTTACATGAAATAAAGTGTATAAATAAATCAGATAGATATAATATACATGAACGTATTTTAAGCATTGGAGGAATAAATTTTAATGGAACAAGATGGAAATTATCTTTAACTGATGCAATTGTGGGCATAGAAAATAATAAGTGGGCATTTTATGTCAACAATTCTTATGGCCAAAAGGTAAATGTGATAATTTCAAAAACTGCAGCTGGTAATAAATACCTCAGGACTGAAGCAGATACTACTGAGAAAAATAATTTATTAGAATTGCCTGAATGTAATTAATAAACAAACGGCTTTTGATTTCAAAAATAATCAAGCTTTGAGGAATTTTGGATTTTACTATTAATAAATATAAAATCCCTTCTAATTTAAACCATCGACAACATTTATCAATTCGAAAAAGAACTCCTGGAAACAGTTGCACTTTACGAAACTGATAAAGGCTAAAAATCAAGTACTAATACGCATTTTAAACAAAGTATTTCTAACTAGATTTAGCACCACAAAGTATCTGCTATTTTTAGATTTCAGATACGGAAAATATTGGTTATATATTTAATTTTTTATCTAAAACGCCTATGCAAAAAAACTACCTTATTTTATTTCTATTACTTGTTACGCTTTCGTGTAGAAAAGCTTCCGCTCCTCCTCCACCGCAAATTAATTCGTTTTTAAAACAAGTAATTACGCCCGATGACCGAAAAACAATTACAGCTGAAGAAGCAAAAACGTATCATGTAAACGACACTTACCAATACAAATACAGAACAGGAGATCCGGGACAATACGAATATAATTACGATGTAAAAGGAATAAATATTGATGGCGATTCGGTTTTTGGGAATATCAATGTTCAGGAAAAATATGGCGCAGGAATTTTACTTGGCGATACTATTCCTGATATTGAAATTAACACCGAATGGGTTTCATACGGAAAACTAGTTGCCACCGATTTAAAAGGAAATAAATACCAATTAATTGTCAAATAAAACCCTGATGAAATATACTTTACTCTTACTATTTATTTTTTTCACCTCTTTTAGACCTCCTGAAGCGGCGGTATATATTTGTGGCCCAACCGGTGCAAAAAAATACCATTATAACCAAACGTGCCGCGGTTTGTCATCCTGTAATCACGGAACTGTAAAAACATCCTTAAAACAGGCACAAGGTTTAGGCCTCACCCTTTGCGGATGGGAAGATTAAAGGATCTTCCCTTTCAAACATTTAATCATTTGATAATAATCACTTTACGTTAAATTCACATTAGTTTTATTAATTTGATTAAAACTAAACGTTATGAAATTCTTCAACCTAAATTTTCTGGTTTCATTCAAAGAATGGCTGTTTTTAAGAGCTATGCAATCGTCTTTCCTTCATTAATAAATTACAATAAAGGAAATACTTATTTGAATGAATAAAATAGAGAACTCATTTTTAAACAAAGACCAATTTGGAGATGATTTCTTGTGGGGTGTTTCAACCGCCGCCTTCCAAATTGAGGGAGCACATGATGCCGATGGAAAAGGTTCTTCGATCTGGGATGTTTTTACGTCTCAAAAAGGGAAAATAAAAAACGGACATCATGCTCTAACGGCCTGCGATTTCTACAATTCGTACCAAAACGATATAGACTTAATCCGGGAATTAAATATTCCGAATTTTAGGTTTTCTATCAGCTGGCCCCGAATCATGCCTACAGGAATTCATCCTGTAAATCAAGCCGGTATCGAATATTACAATAAAATCATTGACTCTTTACTTGCGTCCGGAATAGAACCCTGGATAACGCTTTATCATTGGGATCTGCCACATGCTTTAGAGACAAAAGGGGGCTGGACCAATAGAGAATCGGTTTCATGGTTTTCAGAGTACGTAGAAGTTTGTGCACAATATTTTGGAGATCGTGTAAAAAACTGGATGGTGATCAACGAACCATCTGTTTTTACCGGAGCGGGATATTTTCTGGGCATTCATGCTCCGGGCAAAAAAGGGATCACCAATTATCTTAAAGCCATGCATCACGTAACATTAGCTACTGCTGCCGGCGCAAAAATATTGAGAAACAGAATTCCCGAAGCCAATATTGGTACAACTTTCTCCTGCACGCATATCGAACCTGCAACAGAAAGCGCGAAAGATATCGAAGCCGCAAAACGTGTCGATACTTTACTGAACAGAACTTTTATAGAACCTATTTTAGGATTGGGTTATCCGCAAACTGATTTGCCGGTATTAAAAAAACTCAATAATTATATTTTAGAAGACGATCTCGACAATTTATTTTTCGATTTTGATTTTATAGGCCTGCAATGTTATACTCGTGAAGTTGTAAAATCATCCATGTTGATTCCTTATATAGGCGCTGAACTAATAAGTGCCGAAAAAAGAAACGTAATCTCAACCGAAATGGGCTGGGAAGTTTATCCTCCGGCCTTATATCACGTCCTGAAAAAATTCAACGAATATAAAGGCATTAAAAAGATTATCATTACAGAAAACGGTGCCGCTTTCCCGGACACTTTAAGCAACGGAAAAGTATACGACATCAAACGTACGCATTATATTCAGGATCACTTAGAACAAATTCTTAAAGCCAGAAAAGACGGCCTAAACGTCGAAGGTTATTTCGTATGGAGCCTTACCGATAACTTCGAATGGGCCGAAGGTTATAATGCCCGATTCGGCTTAATTCATGTCGATTTCGACACGCAGCAACGAACCATTAAACATTCAGGATTATGGTTTAAAGATTTTTTATCTTAAAACTGATACTTAAAAATATAAAAAGCCTTTCGCAAGATGAATGTGAAAGGCTTTTTTCGTTTCAAATAAAATCATTTATCGTTGAATTCTAAAAGGATATTGTTGTTTTAAGATTCCAATAGTAATCTTGCCATTATTTTTTAAATGAGCTGTAGCAAGAATATATCTTTCTTCGGGGTACTTTATATCAAAACTAAAGATTGTATCTCTTACTTTTACCTGAAGCAGGTGTTTTCCTGCATCTGAGACCGGCAGTTCTGCTGTTTCATAACCTGGCATTGCATTGGTTGCTTTTAAATTAATATCCTGAACTTTCTTTTTATCCAGAAGTACTTCCAGTTTTAAGTTATCAAGTTTCATCTCTGTTGGCTGTTCAAACGAAACCACGTATTTTTTACAACCAAAAGTGCATAAAACAATTAATAGTAACAGAAGCTTTTTCATAAAAGATGTTTTTAAACTGACGGTGAATAGAAATCAAACCTATTGTAATATTTTATAAATATAGATAATTTTATTACAATCCAACCGCCAAAAAAGTACATTTTATGGCTGCAAAAATTAGTAATTAGCAGGAGAGAAAATTGGTGAAATTATTTGATAAAAAAAGCAAAAAAAACACTTATTTTCCTTGTATTTATTAGGTTTAACGGTTATTTTTTCTTATCTTTATAGTATAAATAACAGATAATATATGCCAAAAAACAAACTATTTAAGCGCCCGGATTACTCCTCAAAAAATTATTTTTTTTACCCTTTTACGCATTTTATTTTTCAAAATGCTTTTAAATTTCATTTCGAAGTTTTTCCATTTAATCTTTTTTCTGCACAAAGTATAAACACGCAGAATACACCGGAGCGATCGCTCCAAATGCAACCATAATTATTTTTCCCCGATATATCTTCTAAGCTGTTTTTTTTTTAGAAAATATATTCCTCAAATTAAAGAAAAGATTTCCTTTTTCAGGATCTTCTTTCGACTCTTCATGTTCATTTTTCATTAAACTAAATTTAATTTCTATGATTCATTTTTCGTTTTTTCAACAATTAGAAGTTTTATAATATTAATCTCAATGTATTGATTCTTCAATACTACATTTTTTTATCTTTTTTTGATAGTCTAATCCAACCTTTTTACAACTTTTTGCCTCTATCTAATAAAGGGCAGATTGTTTTTATATTCCATTAACACGTTCTAAAAAACCTAAATTTATTATGCATTGTATTTTGTTTTTAGGAATTCCTGGGAATCTCAGGAAAATGCGGGAATTCTGGGAATCCCTTATCTACAAAGGCCTCAAAGTGCCTTTCCTTTGCCATAGAAATTAGTTCAGGTTTTGTCTGCAGACTAAAACGAAAATAAAAACTATTTCGAACTAACAGTGTAAAAACCGTAAGACCGAGTTTATTCAGGAAGTATAAATAACGTCTTACTGTTCTACACGATTTACTTCCTAAAAATCAATTTGGTATTGCTCCAAACAAGCTCTGGATAAAGTCCGGACAGCAATACCTATGTCTAATTTCTAAATTAAATCAAAATGAAAAAACTAATACTATTTATCGCTTTTGCGCTATTGTTCACTATATTTTCTTGTACTCCTGATGAATATGAGAGCCAACCAAAAAAGGATACAGAAAAAGCTGTTAATCATATAAAAGCAACTTATGCAGATGGCCCTGGTGATGGAACAACACCACCTCCACCTCCACCAGCTCCAAAAGATTAATAAATATATATTTTTAGTATCTAATTAATTACTATTTTCGGGGAAAGTAAATTTGTATGTTACGGTCCCCGTTTTTTTATTTTATTATACTTCTTTTTCTTTTTTCCTGCGAAGAAAAAAAGACCGTTAATACTAACACAGAATTGATTCGAAAAGAGGCACTTAACTTAAGAAATAAAGGCCTTGAAAATTATGATAAACAAAACTTTAATACCGCTTTTGATGAGTTTTATAAATCAAAACAACTTTATGAAACTTTAAAATACGGTGTAAAAAAAGACAGTGCTAATATTGGCTACATACTTATTATGATGGCAACAATTCAGCAAGTCAACGGTGATTATTACGGTAGTAAAGAAACCGTTACCGAAGCATTAGCTTATGTGAAAAAAAATAGCGTTTATACTGCTTCTATATATAATAGATTAGGCGTTGCCGATAAAGAACTTTCTCTTTATGATGACGCTATTTTTTACTACAAAGAAGCTGCAAAAGATTTCACAGACCCTGTTGAGAGGCAAATCCCTTTAAGCAATATAGCCGCAGTTTATATCCAGCAAAAAAAATACGATAACGCGATCGCTCTTTTAGAATCACTTTTAAACAAAAAATTATTAAACAAAAAAGATTGGGCAATATACGAAGCCATACTTATAGATAATCTGGGTTATGCTTATTTTAAAAAAGGAATGGATGAAAAAGGATTCGGTTTAATGAATGAAGCGCTCCAGACAAGAAATGAATTTGAGGATACATACAGAAGCATTGAAAGTTATCTGCATCTCGCCGATTATTATACTCAAAAAGACATTAAAAGATCGAATAAAAATGCTCTCACTGCTTACAATATTGCCACAAAGCTAAATAGTGTTGACGAAAGATTAGAAGCATTACAAATTTTAATTTCAAATGATCATAGTGCCCAAAACAACCAATATGTACAGAAATATTTTACTTTAAACGACAGCATTATTAAGGTTAGAAATAACTTCAAAAATAAGTTTGCTAAAATTAAGTACGATGCAAAAAAAGAAAAAGATGAAAACGCAAAACTTCGTTTAGAAAAAGCAGAAAACTTATTATCGCTTCAAAAAGCAACCTATCTACGAATTGTTTTTATAATCGTTTTTATTTTTCTGGTCATTTTAATAGCAATCTTAATACGCTATTATAAAAATAAAAACAGGGCGATAGAATTTAAGACTTCCTATAACACCGAAACCCGAATTGCCAAAAAAATTCATGACGAATTGGCCAACGATGTATTTCATGTGATTGCTTTTGCCGAATCTCAGCCTTTATCTACAGAAAGTACAAAAGAGAATCTACTACAAAAATTAGATGACATTTACGGACGCGTGAGAGGAATTTCAAGAGAAAACAATAAAATTGATACCGGTACAGATTTTATCAAAAGCTTAAAAGATATGCTTTCGACTTATAATACCAGCGAAAGAAATATCATGGTTACTAATTTAGAAAGTATACACTGGGAAAGTATCGATGAAATAAAAAAGATTACCATTAGCAGAGTTTTACAGGAACTAATGGTGAATATGAAAAAACACAGCGAGGCAAATCTGGTGGTTATAAAATTTGAAAGTGATACAAAATCAATTGTAATAAATTATAATGATAATGGTAAAGGCTGCGAAAAAACCCTGATGATAAAAAATGGACTCCAAAACATGGAAACCCGTATTCAGGCTGTTAAAGGAACTATCGATTTTGATACCGAACCTGGCAAAGGCTTTAGAGCAAAAATAGTAATGCCCAAATAGTCAAATTAAATTTAGGCATGATAATTACAAAAAAGCCTTTCAAAATTTTACTCTTGAAAGGCCTTTTCTCTACAAATTAACAGGCAATATTATTTCCATCCGCCACCTAAGTCTCTATAAACATGGACAGCAGCATTTAGTTGTTCTTTTTTGGTATCAACCAATTCTAATTTTGCTTCTAATGCATCACGCTGTGTCATTAAAACTTCGAAATAATCTACTCTCGCTGATTTAAACAAATCATTAGAAACATCAATAGAAGTATTTAAAGCGTCTACTTGTTTCGATTTAAGATCGTAACCTTTTTGTAAATTCTCAATTTTAGAAAGCTGGTTTGAAACTTCTAAATAAGCATTCAAAACCGTACGATCGTAGTTATACAACGCCTGAAGTTGTCTTGCATTGGCACTTGCAAACTCTGCTTTTATCGCATTTCTGTTGATCAGTGGCGCAGCAAGATCTCCTGCTAAAGAATACAAAATTGATTCAGGAAACGTAAACAAATAAGATGGTTTAAAAGCCTGAACCCCTACTGCAGCAGAAATATCCAACGATGGATAAAACTCAGCTCTAGCTACTTTTACATCTAATTTTGAAGCTACTAGTTCTAATTCAGCTTGTTTTACATCAGGGCGATTCGCTAATAATTGAGACGGAATTCCTGAACTTACAGCAGCTGGTAATAAACTCAAGAAATTAGTACTGTTTGTTCTCTTGATTTCCTGCGGATATCTACCCAGTAAAAAGTTGATTTTATTCTCTGCTTCTTTGATTTGCTGCAAAATATCAAACTCCATACTTTGAGAAGTCAGCACCTCTGCTTCAAATTTCTTAACCCCAAGTTCTGTTGCTCTTGCAGCCTGCTTTTGAATTTTTACAATTTCTAGAGCATTAGTCTGCAATTTGATCGTTTGTTTTACAATATCCAACTGATTGTCTAAAGCCAGTAACTCATAATAAGAATCGGCAACTTCAGCAATAAGATTGGTAATCACAAAGTTTTTACCTTCAACTGTAGCCAAATATCGGTTTAATGCCGCTTTTTTAGAATTGCGCAGTTTTTTCCAGATATCCACTTCCCAATTGGCGTAAGCCGAAATGGTAAAATCTCCCAACGGATCAGGAGTTTCTACTCCCGGTTTAATTTCGGTAGTAGCATCACCCGCACCCTGGCTGGTATATCTACCCACTTTTTCTACTCCAGCTCCGGCACGAACACCAACTGTTGGCAATAAAAGTCCTTTTTTTACACGAATATCATTCTTAGCAATTTCGATTTCCTGTAAAGTGATATTTAATTCCTGATTGTTTTTCAGGGCAACATCGATCAAATCAACCAGATTTTGATCTTTAAAGTAATCTTTCCAGACTAAAGCTGAGGTATTATTGTTTGTGTCCTGAGTTTGTGTTGTTATACCAAACGATTCAGGAACTGGTGTACTGGTTGTAGGTGCTGCCTCAGGCGCAGGGGCTTTACACCCTGCAATCGTAAGACATATACCTAACGCAATACCATATTGATATGATTTAAATTTATACATGATTATCATCAATTTCTTCTGTTAATGGATTTTCTTCTTCATTTTTTACCAGTTTATACTTTTCTGCAATTTTGGCAAAAATGAAATACAAGCCCGGAATTACAAATACCCCACAAATAGTACCTATAAGCATACCTCCGGCAGCCGCAGTACCAATAGTTCTGTTTCCAATTTTACCCGGACCAGTAGCAAAAGCAAGTGGCAATAATCCCGCAATAAAAGCAAAAGAAGTCATCAAAATAGGACGGAACCTTGCTTTTGCTCCCTCCATTGCGGCTTCAAGTACTGATCTTCCTGCTGCATGTCGCTGTATGGCAAACTCTACAATCAGTACGGCATTTTTACCTAGTAAACCAATAAGCATTACCATCGCTACCTGAGCGTAGATGTTGTTTTCTAATCCTGTTAACTTCAACAATAAGAAAGCTCCAAAAATACCTGCCGGTAAAGAAAGAATTACTGATAATGGTAAAATAAAACTCTCATATTGAGCGGCTAATACTAAATACACGAATCCTAAACAGATCATGAATACCCAAATTGCCTGATTACCCTGAGCCACCTCATCTGCAGAAATACCTGCCCAGTCAATATCATATCCTCTAGGTAATTTTTTAGCCGCAACTTCCTGAATTACTTTAATTGCTGTACCAGAACTATACCCTGATGCAGCAGAACCACTAATTTGTGTAGAAGTGTACATGTTATGTCTTGTAATTTCAGAAAGTCCGTATACTTTTTCTAATCTCATGAAAGCAGAAAAAGGGACCATTTCATCACGATTGTTTTTAACATAAAGCTTTAAAATATCATCCGGCTGAGCGCGATATTCCGGAGAAGCCTGAACAATTACTTTATAGTTAATTCCGTATTTAATAAAACTAATTTCGTAGTTACTACCCACAAGAGTTGACAAAGTATTCATGGCGTTTTCGATAGAAACTCCTTTTTGCTGTGCCATATCATTGTCTACTTTCATCATGTACTGAGGGAAACTAGAGCTATAGAAACTAAATACGTTAGATAATTCCGGATGAGTATTTAACTCCTTAACAAAATCGTTATTTACCTGCTCCATTTTTTTGTAATCATTAGAACCTGTTTTGTCTAACAAACGAAGCTCAAATCCTCCGGCAGCACCATATCCTGGTACAGCAGGCGGTTGAAAGAATTCAATATTAGCTCCCGCAATATCTTTAGATTTTTCTTCTAATTCGGCCATAATCTCAAGAACAGAATGCTTCCTGTCACTCCAGTCTTTAAGGTTAACCAAACAAGTTCCTGAGTTGGATCCCGTACCTTCAGACAGAATTTCATAACCTGCTAATGAAGAAACGGATTTTACTCCATCAATTTTTTCAGCGATTTTCTGTAATCTTTCTGCAATATTATTGGTTCTTTCTAATGATGAACCTGGTGGTGTCTGAATTACAGCATAAAACATACCCTGATCTTCATTCGGGATAAACCCGGAAGGAACGGTACTACTAATCAACCATGTTCCGGCGCAAAACACAAGAAGTGCAATAATAGTCACAGCTCTTCTGTTTACAATTTTACCTAATAGATTTTGGTATTTGCCTTGCGCTAAATTGAATTTATTATTAAAACCATCTATAAATACATTTACAGGGGTTTTCTTTTTAACCTCACCGTGATTGTTTTTTAACATCATCGCACAAAGCGCCGGTGTCAAAGTCAAAGCCACAATACCAGAAAGGATAATAGCCGTTGCCATAGTTACAGAGAACTGTCTGTAAAAGACCCCAACAGGACCAGACATAAATGCAACCGGAATAAATACCGCTGCCATTAAGAATGTAATCGCAATAATTGCTCCTGCAATCTCGTGCATTGCTTTTTTAGTTGCTTTAAGTGGCGAGAGATGCTCTTCCTCCATCTTGGCGTGAACCGCTTCGATTACTACAATCGCATCATCGACGACGACCCCAATTGCTAAAACTAAAGCAAATAAGGTGATTAAGTTTAATGAGATATCAAAGAAAGTCATGAAAACAAACGTACCTATCAAGGATACCGGTACCGCAATTGCCGGAATAACCGTCGAACGCCAATCTCCTAAGAAAAGGAATACCACGATACCTACCAGAATAAAAGCTTCAACAAGTGTATGAATTACTTTTTCGATAGAAGCATCAAGGAATTTAGAAACGTCATACGAAATTTCATAATCCATTCCTTTAGGGAATCTTTGCTTAATTTTTTCCAATTTAGCTTTTACCTCCTCAATAACCTGATTGGCATTACTACCAAAAGACTGTTTTAATACAATCGCTGCCGATGGTCTACCGTTTAAGTTCGAATAAATATCATACATCGAGCTTCCAAATTCTACTTTGGCAACATCTTTCAAACGTAAAAGTTCCCCGTTAGCGTTTGATTTTACCACAATATTCTCATATTGCTCTTTGGTTGTAAAACGTCCTGAATATTTTAATACATATTCAAATGCCTGAGAACGCTTACCAGAACTTTCTCCCGTTTTACCAGGCGAAGCTTCTAAACTCTGACTTGATAAAGCCTCCATGATCTCATCTGCAGAAATTTTATAAGCCAACATACGATCTGGTTTTAACCAGATACGCATAGCATATTCACGTGTTCCTAAGATATCTCCAGAACCAATACCATTTACCCTTTTCAATTCTGAAAGTACGTTGATATCAGCATAATTGTACAAGAACTTCATGTCGGTATTTTTGTCTGTACTGTAAAGATTCACATACATCAACATACTCGGCACTTCTCGTGTAATTTTAATACCTTCCCTAATTACCAAAGGAGGTAATTTATTGGTTACTGAAGCCACACGGTTCTGAACGTTAATCGCAGCCTGATTAGGATCTGTTCCTAAGTTAAACACTACTTTTATAGTAGCCTCACCATCATTTCCCGCATCAGAAGCCATATATTTCATTCCGGGAACCCCATTTAAGGCTCTTTCCAGAGGAATTACAACAGCTTTGATCATCAATTCGCCATTAGATCCTGGATAATCTGCTGTAACATTTACCATTGGTGGTGAGATGGTAGGGAACTGTGTAATAGGTAAACTTAATACCGACAATACCCCTAAAAAGACAATTATAAGCGATATTACTATCGACAATACAGGTCTTTGAATAAATTTATTAAACATTTTTATATTTTTTTAATGATTAAACCTATTCTGCTTTTACGCGCAAATGATTGATAACCGTTTGAGGAGCTTGGTATTCGAATTTAATTTTGTCGTTTTCTTTTACTTTCTGAACTCCTTCAAGTAAAATCTTATCATTTTCAGTAAGTCCGGTTTTAATCACATACAAATCAGGAATTTCGCCTGTAATTGTAATTTCTCTTGAATTTACTTTATTGTTTTTATCAACAACAAAAACATATTTTTTATCCTGAATTTCGTAAGTCGCTTTCTGCGGAATTACGATTGCATTTTTAAGAGGAACTAACATCTGAACTTGTCCGGTTTCGCCATTTCTAAGTAATTTTGCTGAGTTAGGGAATCTTGCTCTAAAAGCAATATTTCCGGTTTCATTATTAAATTCACTTTCGATAACTTCTACGTTTCCTTTTTCTTTAAAAATATCTCCATTCGCTAAAACAAGGCTCACTTTATTATCAGCACGATCTTTTACGTCTGTTTGGTATTGTAGATATTCAGGTTCTGATACGTTGAAGTAGGCAAACATCTGACTGTTGTCTGAAAGACTTGTCAATAATTCGCCTTCATCGATAAGACTTCCTAATTTTAAAGGGATACGGTCGATAGTTCCGTCAAACGGAGCTCTGATTTCAGTGAAAGATAAATGAAGTTTTGCCAAAGCAACTTCAGCTTTTGCTGATTGCAATTTTGCCTGAGCGACACTTAATTCGTTTTTAGAAACGATATTTTTATCTGCCAGTAATTTTGAATTTTGCAATTCAATTTCTACTGATTTTTGTTCAGCCTGTGCTTTAAGCAATTCCGCCTGATACATGTTTGGCATAATTTTAAACAACAGCTGTCCTTTTTTCACAAACTGTCCCTCATCAACATAAATATTTTGTAAAAACCCTTTTTCCTGGGCGCGAAGTTCGATGTTTCGAACAGATTTAATTTGCGAAACATATTCCTTTGTAAACGAAGTATCAATTCTAACCGGATTGGTCACGGTGAATTTTTCTGCTTCTTCTTTTTCTTCTTTTTTAGTTGTACAACTAGTAAGGCACACAAGGGCAAATAAGCCTGTGAACAAGATAATTCTTTTCATGATTTTAATGGAAATTAAGCGATTGAATGCTTGGAATACAGTGATTCCTTTAGATGAAAAAATGCATCAGGCAGCCTTAGTTATAACTTAACTTTCATACAAGAAGAAGTAGAAAAAAATATACATCAACAAGATATGCAGGATTACAACTTAGGTAACCGATGTATACTGTTGAATCAAATTCTTAAAACCTGTTGGGTAATGTAAATAGGATTTGACTGGCCACAGAATGGCGCGAAGATTTTAAAACGATTGTAATCATTTACAATAGTCTGACTTGAAAAGGAAAGGTACCAATTGTCAAGTAAACTATAGTTTGTTGCAAAAAGCTTGTTTGTAAGTCCATCTTTAAGATCATCACTTCCAACATATTCTTCTTCAAGATCTACATCGGCATCTTCAATGATTGAACTGCCCTGATCCTGATTGGTGAATTTCACTCGGTGCTTTTTCTCAAGAGTATGATGGTGAAAGTTTTTAGGAGTACCCGCATTAAGATATTGCCCTCCGCCAAGCAGAAGCAAATTCATGAATACTAAAAATACTATTAACTTTCTCATTTGGGTGCGAAAGTAAGCAAAGTATCTAAACAAAAAAAGATTTTTTTATAAGCTTTAACATTTAACAAAAACGAAAACGTTTTCATTGATTTTTTATTTACGAAATATATTAAATCACTATTTTTTTATGTCCAATTATCTTAAAAATCCTTAATAAAAATAAGTCCCACACGAAAGAAAAGGATTACTTATTTAAAACCATCAAAAACATAATTATTTGATATTGTTTATTTTAAATCAACAATTTCACTTATATTTTTATATTAAAATTTCCATTATTGTAAATTCCTGATTTGCTTTAACAAAAGTTTTACGAGTATCATTCATTCCAAATTTCTCATAAAAAGTTTTTTTACTGGTTCTGGCATTACACCACATTTTGTTCAAATTCTTTTCTTTTGCAAGCTTCAAAATATAGTTTAGAAGCTGAGAAGCAATTCCTTTTCCCTGAAATTCTTCTAAAGTAGCTAATTTTCTAAATTGCATTTCATCATCAACAATAAAGCATGAAACGATCGAAACCAGTTTTTCCTGCTCGAAAACACCAAAATGTAAACCAAAATTGTCTTCTTCCAGCTTAACAAAATCAAAAGGCTGATCCGGCCACATTACTTCATGCCTGATTTGCCAGGTTTGCGAAGCTTTAATTGCTTTAATTTCCATACATTATCATTTTTTCAAGTATACAAATTTACAGGTTTTACAAATCGATTCTTTTAATTAACAACACGCAAACTCTATTCATTATCAAAAAACATACATCAAACAAATAAGATAAATCATTTTTTTCTAATTAATAATATTTATTCTTATGCTATCTAAAAATAAATATATCCAGTTATGAAAAAATTCATTTTAGCAGCATTATTATGTATTAGTGCGAATGGTTTTGCTCAATTGATACAATTTGGACCTCAATTTTCTTATAATATACTTCTCCGCTTACAGATGATTTCAGCTCAAAAAGCTCCAGAACTGGATATGGCGTTGCAGGGTTTGCGCGGGTAAATTTATTGCTTTTTTAGGGACAGGAAGAATTTGGTTATGCTTAATCGGAATTTAGTCTTTCGCAAACCGGAATTGGAGAAACTGAATATAAATTATCAGGAACTGATGCAACTCTCCTTGTTAGTTTTAAAGTTGTGCCTTTAGGAAAATTAGGAAATGTTCGAATTTTTACCGGATATAACTGGAAAAGTTACTCTGATATCAAAGCAAATAATAGCCTTAATTATATTGCCTTCGAAAAAAAATAACAGCAGCATTCTTGGCGGAGTTGGTGTCGATTTATGGAAACTGAATTTAGATTACAGGTATCTGGCAGGAGTTACAGATCTTGATCCTTCGGGCAGAAATGTAAAAACTGTGGTCTTTAATATCTCATTGGGTTTTAAATCTTTATAAAAACGTCTTGCTATATATAAAAAAAAGGTATTCAAAATCACTTAAGTTTACATTTTCTAAAGTTTCGACTTACAAAAAACATAATGGCCCAAAATATGTTCAGGCTTCATACTTTTAAGCAATTGTTATAAATTTTTCTCTCCGCACATTGTATAAGTTGTATTAAATAAATTATTTAAGTTTTTCTAATTTAGCTTTTGTTTCAGGAAATTTTTTGTCCAGGGTCAGTACTTGTTCATAACTGGCAATGGCATTTTTCTTATCGCCCTTAGCCTCATAAAAATCTCCCAGTGAGTCATATACATTTGGACTTTGAGGATAATTGGCAACATTTAGTTTAAACAAATAACCTGCTAAATCCATATCTTTTTTACCAAGAGACTGGTATCCATAAGCATTTACCATATTTTCCGGGGCGCTTACTTTATATCCCAAATGCTTTGAAACGTTATCATAATGCTTTTCTATTTTTGCAAAAACAGCTTTATCAAAATTGATTTGATCTGGTATAGAAAGTTTTAACTGATTAAATTGAAATATAAAACGAATTGCATCATAAGTAGCAATTAGCGGCACAGAACCGTGACTATCATCTTGATAATATTTGTATCCATACTTTAGATTACTGCTTTGATTCTTATCAAAAAAATCATTTAAGTCTAAAATTGATCTGATATGTCTGGTAAAAACAGTAGTATCCTTTCTCACCTTTACAAGATTCATACTATCATCCATAGTATTTGCAGCTCCCATAAACAATGAAACATTAGACAGTTTCTTTCCTGCTAATTTCTTTGTTGTTTCTGCTAAAAATTTCTGATTCCCCCACCACATACTTGGATCGATGGCAACATATGAATTGAATAAATGAGTATGATTGGTCAGAATATTTATGGTTGTTAATCCTCCAAAAGAATGACCTATCAGGGTTTTATAAGGTGCTGTTGGATATTTACTATCAATATATGGCATTAGTTCTTTTTCGAGAAACTCTACAAATTTTTCTCCTCCTCCGGATTGTTCGCTTAATTCTTTCGGCACAAATGGTAAATCAACTTCTGAATAAGTAGGAGTCAGATCTCTATTACGATTGGTGTTTGTAATACCAACAACAATCATTTCAGGACAATTGGTGTTTCCGTTTACTTCGCTTAGTTCTTCTATTAAACCTACAACTGAACTAAAATGTCCCTCTGCGTCTAATAAATACACTACCGGATATTTTTGTTTTGCAAAACCTGTATTTTGAGCACTTTTAGGAAGATGTATCCAGATTTTTCTTTTCTCATTCAAGATTTTAGACGAAATACTATCTATAGTTCCAATCACAATTTTGGTTTTACTTTGTGCAAATCCAAAACCGGTAAGCATTATAAAAAAACAAAAAAGAATTATTTTTTCTCTGAAAATTTCTTTGATCATACCCCTTGAAGTTTTACTATTTATTAATAAAAGAAAAAATTGAAATTAAAAAAGACGTCTTTCTCTATAGAAAAAAGACGTCTTCACTTTTTATTTAGAAGACCAGCTATTATTGTTCGGCGTTGCATCCATAAAAATTCCGCCATCAAGTACTACTTGTTTGATTTCTTTTTTATTTTTTAAAGCTATTGTTGTACGTTTTTGATTCGTTTGCCAAACGGCCGGAGTTTGGTGCAGCGTTTCTATTGTATTGTCTTTGTACGTAACAACTACATCAAACGGAACAGCGAAACCTCCATCATTCTCTACCGAGACTATATTTTTGGCAACATTTTTAACAGATAAATCAATATAGTTATTAGTGAAAAACCAGTTATTAAAAAACCAATTCAGGTTTTGTCCAGAAGCTGTATTTATAGAATTAAAATAATCCCACGGAATTGGGTGCTTACCATTCCAATTATCCATATAGGCATGCAATGATTTTTTGAACAATTCATCACCCAGCATATCTTTTAAAGCCAGGTATGAGAGGGAGGCTTTTCCGTATGAATTATTACCATAACCTGAATCTGACAACTGTGTAGACATGGTAATAATTGGCTGATCTTCTTCTGTTGAGGAATCATTGATGTATTGTTGCACCCTAAACTCTTTGTAAAATTTATCAGCTGCTTCTTTTCCGTGTTCGGCAATTCCAATTAAATATTCAAAAGTTGTCGCCCAGCCTTCGTCCATAAAAGCATAACGCGTTTCGTTGATTCCCATATAAAAAGGAAAATAAGTATGTGCTACTTCATGATCCTGAACCAATTGTGCAAAAATAGGATCGTCCATTTGCGAATCATTACACATCATAGGGTATTCCATATCGGCAAAACCCTGAAAAGCTGTCATTTTAGAAAACGGGTATGGAATTCCCGGCCAATTATTAGAAAACCAATCTAATGCATATTGATTGTTCTTAATCGAATTTACAAAATCAGTTCCTTTTACATCATAAGCCGCCTGTATACTTGCACGTCGATTTGTTTTTTTATCGACTACAACACTGCTGGCATCCCATAAATAATGATCACTTAATCCAAAACAAACATCTGAGATATTCTTCGCTTCGAATTTCCAAACGTTCCAATCGTTCTGTTTCGTTACAAGACCACTTTTCATTTCCTGCTCATTAGCAATGTGCAAAACTTCATCAGTTGTGTATGATTTTTTTAAACGTGAAGAAAATTCAGGTTGTAAAACCTCATCCGGATTTAATAAATCTCCTGTTCCGTAAACCACATAATTTTTTGGGGCTTTTACTGAATAAGTATAATCATTAAAATCATTATAAAACTCCTGACCTGAAGTATGTGGTAGTTGGTCCCAGCCATTGTAATCATCAAAAACAGATACACGTGGATAACTGTAGGCTACAAAAAAAGTGCTTTCATCTATTTGACCTTCTCTTCCGCTGACTTTTGATAGTGGATAATTCCAGTCAATATTAATTTTAGCTTTAGAATGAGGAGCAATACCTTTTTTCATTTTTACAACTCCCACTGTGCCCCATTCCCTGCCATCTTCTTTATAAACTTCCCCTCCAATTTTCAAAGTTGTAATTGTTAAGCCATCAGTAAAAAAACCTTCACTATTTGATACCGCTCTTGGTGAGTTTTTTTTATGAATATTATTTACAAATCTGATTCGTAAATTTTTCAAAGTATCATTACTATTGTTTTCATAAAGGATAGTTTCTGTTCCGCTAACGATTTTGCTAACAGCATCTACACTTAAGTCAATGGTATATTTACCATGATTTTGCCAATAGTTCTTTCCGGGTTTTCCATCCATAGAACGAATACCACTCGCATAAGACTCTTTAATGTTTCTTGGCATGTAAAGTTTTTGTGCAAAACTATTTTGCACTAAAAATAAAAAAGCTATTAATAGCAATTGGGGTGATTTTTTTTTCATAATTCGTTTTAAGATTGATGATTAATACTGATTATGATATTAGTGGCTGGTTTTGTTTTAAAGTTACAATTCACTATAAAATTATACTAATTCAAATAAAAAACATCTAACTCTTAAAAAGAAAAAGATGTTTTCAAATAGTAACACAAGATTATTAAACCCACTTCTATTTAATTCTACTATAATAAGCTTTCTTATTATCTATATCAATCATTTCTCTTCCTGAAGAAGTTACATTACCGGTATGAATTATACGAAGACCATTTAAAGATTCATCTACGATATAAGTCCATAATTCATTCTCTGGATGTACCATTTCTGTTACCGAATTATTAGTATCAAACCCATCATAGAATTCAATTTTATCTGTTTGTAGTAATCTTCTTTCCTTTGTTTTTTATATTTTTCACATAATAAGTAATTTCCTGATTGGTAACTACCATCAAAGTATCATTGCGTTTGGTCTTTTCTAAATCTTTACGAATCCAAATTGGTTCATTACCATTTAGATTCCATGTTCCGATTATTTTATTGATGAGGTTTTCTCTAACAATGGGTTTAAGTAAATCGATTTTATTTTTAGACTTTTTTCCAATTTCTGATTCGGGACTAATTTTATAGGCAAATAAAAGAGGCTCAATAGCTTTGTTATATTGTTTTTTTTGAAAGTAAGATAACCCCAAATTATATTTATTTTGCTGAAGCTATATTTTTTGATCATTTTGAGACCAAGAGTTTAGGGCAAATAAGAGAAGAAAGGCAATTGTAATTTTTTTCATTTTAAACTTCATTTTTTATTAATTAAAAATATAGTAAAAACAATACAATAAATTTATTCAGCAAGAAAATACCTTAATATATTGAAAAGAAAAACCGCCTGATTCTAAAATAGAAAGAGACGGTACCTACAATTAATATATAACCTTGATTACTACAAAATATAATCGGTATTAATAAAATTAGATTCTTTACTGTTAAGCAATTCCTGCAAAATTTCATTATTATAATCGATATCTTTTGAAGCTACAAACGTACGGATTGAGAATGAACGTAAAGCATCAGGAATACTCAAAGTTCCTACAGCCGAATCTTTACGACCTGTGAACGGGAATGCATCCGGACCTCTCTGGCAAGAACTGTTAAGATTTACTCTACACACTAAATTTACCAAAGCATCGATAAGCGGTGCTAAAGTTTTGATATCTTTCCCGAATAAACTTACTTGTTGACCGTAGTTTGATTCGGCCATATCTTCTAGTGGCTCATCAATATCTTTAAAAGAAATAATTGGCACTACGGGTCCAAATTGTTCTTCGTGATACACGCGCATATCTTTATTTACAGGATACAAAACTGCAGGGAAAATATAATTCTCTGTATGTTTTCCTCCTTTTTCGTTCAATATTTTTGCACCTTTACTTGTTGCATCATCAATTAATCCCTGAATATAATTTGGTTTTTCAGTCTCAGGAAGCGGTGTTAAAGAAGCTCCTTTTTCCCAAGGATTTCCAAATACTAAACCATCAACTTTTTCAGAAAAACGTTTATTGAATTCTTCTACAATAGACTCATGCACGTACAATACTTTTAAAGCTGTACAACGTTGTCCGTTGAAAGACAAAGATCCTGCAATACACTCCTGAATAGCTAGATCTAAATCGGCATCCGGTAAAATAATAGCCGGGTTTTTAGCTTCTAAACCTAAAATCAAACGCAATCTGTTTTTATTTGGGTGTTGGTCCTGCAACGCAATCGCAGATTTACTGTTTCCGATTAACGCCAAAACATCAATCTTTCCTGATTTCATGATTGGAGAAGCTACTTCACGGCCTCTTCCATAAACAATATTGATCACCCCTTTTGGGAAACTGCTTCTAAAGGCTTCCAACAATGGCGAAATACATAAAACACCATGTTTAGCTGGTTTGAAGATTACCGTGTTACCCATAATCAAAGCCGGGATAAGTAATGAAAAAGTTTCATTTAAAGGATAATTGTATGGTCCAAGACACAATACAACCCCTAGAGGTCCACGGCGAATCATTGCATTTACACCTTGTACTTTTTCAAAATGCGAACTGCGTCCGTTTAATTCTTTATAACTGGCAATAGTATCATAAATATATTCAACGGTTCTGTCAAATTCTTTTTCAGAATCTCCCAGGTTTTTTCCAATCTCCCACATCAAAAGTTTCACTACTTCCTGACGGGTTTCTTTCATTTGCTTTACGAAATTCTCCATGCATTTGATACGGTCCACCACTTTCATGGTTGGCCATAATCCCTGACCTTTATTATAAGCAGCATTGGCAGCTTCAACCACTTCGGCAGCTTCTTTTTCTGCCATAAACGGAATAGATCCTAATAATGTTGGTGTATATTTTTCTGTAGATGAAATGGTCGAAAACACAGGAGTAGTTTGTCCTGTCCATTGTTTTAGTTCGCCATTTACAAGATAAGTATCTTGGTTTATAAGGGTTTTAATCTGATACTCTTCTGGTATTAAACTCATAATCTGGTAATTTTATGTTTGGTTATTAATAGTTTATTAAAAGAAAAAAGAGGCTTTTTGCGCCTCTTTTTTTTGTTTTTATGGATTTATGGTTTCGCCTTCCCAATCCAGTATACCGCCAAGCAAGTTGTAGGCATTATTGATACCTAACTCGTTCATAATCTGACATGCTTTAGCGCTTCTGGCTCCAGAACGGCAATACACATAATAATTTTTATTTTTATCCAGTTCTTCGATTTCGTAAATAAAACCTTGTCCTTTATTGATATCAATGTTTACGGCATTCTCGATATAGCCGTCATTAAATTCGTCTTCAGTTCTTACGTCCAGTATAACTGCATTCTCGTCAGCAGCAAGCTGATTAACCCAATCTTCTTGTGATAAATTCATAGTATCTGTTTTTTGTAAAATTACGACGTTTCTATTAATTAAAAACGTGCTCAATGCGATTTCGATTATTATTCTCAGAAAACGTTTTAGAGAAAGTATTATAATCAGTGAAACACAAATTTACTTACTATTTTTAAAATTACAGTCTATAAAATCGATAGAAAATAGGATTTTTGCATTTTCATAAAATGCATCTTAAAAATAGTTTTCTGACAATTAATCTGATTTCAATCTGCTATCTTTACATTAAAATACAGACTTAAATCTTAATTTGATAAAAAAAGTGCGTCACGAATATTTTTTTGCCACAGAT
This sequence comes from Flavobacterium sp. SLB02, assembly GCF_009664855.1. Classification (GTDB taxonomy): domain Bacteria; phylum Bacteroidota; class Bacteroidia; order Flavobacteriales; family Flavobacteriaceae; genus Flavobacterium. The sequence goes on along the minus strand of NZ_CP045928.1, from coordinate 228,204 downwards.
TAAAATGATTAGAATGATTAAAATTGTTTGCCACGAATTGCACAAATTTTCACTAATTGATTTATGAAACTTGTAGCTAAAAATATTTTTAACCACAGATTAAAATGATTAAAAATGTTCGCCACAAATTGCACTAATTCTCACTCATTAATTCGGGAAAATTTGTGAAATTCGTGGCAAAAAATAAAATTTAAACATATAGAGGCATATTTTTTTAAGTTTAGAGCAAAATAAATAACACTTTATTTACACATAGATATGTGCATTCATGTCAAGTGAAACGCCTTTTTCGAGTAACTAAAAGCTATGTTTCTATGTGTTAAACCGTTTTAATGCTTGATTTTTAAAAATTATATCTGTAAAAACCAGTTCAATCCGTAAAATCCGTGGGCTATTATTTCCACAATTCATCCATGCAAAACTCACTTAAAAATATATTTCCTAATTTCTCCAACGAACTTATTTCGACTATCGAAGAAAACGGAAGTCTGCAAGATTTTGAAGCCGGAACCATTTTAATGCGAACCGGACAATACATAAAAAACACGGTGCTAATAACCAAAGGAAAAATCAAGATCTATCGCGAGGGCGAAGATGGCGGCGAATTTCTTATGTATTATCTACAACCCGGACAAGCCTGCGCCATTTCGATGATTTGTACTGCCAAAAGCGAAAAAAGCCAAATCATGGCAAAGGTTGTCGAAGATGTTTCTGTCATGATGATTCCGCTGCAAATGATGGACAAATGGATGATGGAACACAGATCATGGTACGAATTTGTCATCGAAACTTATAGAAGCAGGTTCGAAGAAGTTCTGGAAGTGGTTGATAATATCGCGTTTAGATCTATGGATGAGCGTTTAGAATTTTACTTAAAAAGACATTCCGACGCCTGTGGTTGCTCTGAAGTAAAATTATCTCATCAGGAAATCGCAACTGAACTGAATACCTCAAGAGAAGTCGTGTCCAGATTACTCAAAAAAATGGAACAAAGAGGTTTGGTCAAACTCAACCGAAACCAAATTGAATTATTAAACACGAATTAACACTAAGTTTTTTTTAACCATTACGAAATTAATTACCCACGGACTTTACGGATTAAACGGGTTTTCGCTGGTTTATTTTGGCTTGTGAAATTGAGCGAAGTCGAAATACTCTATGCGTTTTCTCCCGAAGCCTCGGGACGCTCAAACTTACAAACGTTGTGCTTAAATAGTTTTTTTACCATTAAGATATTAAGAAAGTTAAGTTTAGGCTTTTTTATCTTAATGTGTAATAAGGAAATTCAGCAGTTTGGCTTAATTTTTCTTAATCTCTTAATGGTTAATAAAAAGCAAACCTGCGAAAACCCGTTTAATCCGTAAAATCCGTGGGCAAAAAATCAGTAACAAAAATATCTTTATGTGATAAATGTTACTGTACATTTCTATTTATCAAAGCAACTTTGCATAAAACAAATGCAATGGAATATTTAGGTTATTTTGCTTCGATTATTATAGGGATTTCCCTCGGCTTAATTGGTGGAGGCGGATCTATCTTAACCATTCCTATTTTAGTGTATTTATTTAAGGTAAATCCGGAGCAAGCTACCTCCTATTCTTTGTTCATTGTTGGACTAAATGCTATGTTTGGTAGTTACAGCCATTACAAAATGGGAAATCTAAAACTCAAATCGGCATTGTACTTTGCGATTCCGTCTGTAATTTCGATTTTGATTATTCGTGAAGTGATCTTTCCTCAAATTGCTTCGACATTATTTTCTATCGCTTCGTATTCCGTTTCAAAAGATTTTCTGATCATGATTATTTTCTCCGTACTAATGATCACAGCAGCAATCTCGATGATCCGAAAAAACAAACCTGAAATAAAAGCAACCGAAACCAATTACACACAACTAAGCATAATAGGTTTCGTAGTCGGAATCATAACCGGATTTCTGGGTGCCGGTGGTGGATTTTTAATCATTCCTGCCCTGCTCTTTTTCGCCAATCTACCCATGAAACAAGCCGTAGGAACATCATTATTGATCATTACTATAAATTCGACCATAGGTTTTGGAGGCGATTTATACATTGGTACACCCATAAATTATCCGTTTTTATTAGGCGTTTCTTCCATGGCCCTTTTCGGAATGATTATAGGAAGTCAGCTTTCTAAAAAAATTGACGGTACCAAACTAAAACCCATTTTTGGCTGGTTTGTTTTGGTAATGGGATTTTATATTATTACTAAGGAGGTTTTGTTTTAAGATTTTGTTTTCTCGCAGATTTAGGAGATTCAGAAGATTTTTTTTATAACTTTAATTTGTAGATTAAAAGCAAAAATGGGGAAACGAATGCTGCTTCCCCATTATTTATTCTTTATTTCCACCAGTGATAATAATTATGTAAACCGTCATATTCAAATCCACAACGCGGATATAAAGTATTGCCTATGTCATTTGTCTTTTCAGTTTCCAGCATCAAACCACAGGCATTTGTTTCCTCGCACCATTGTTTACTGCGATCAATCAGCGCTACCGAAAGTCCTTTGCCTCTATAATCCGGATGTACAAAAAGATCACTCAACAACCATTGTTTTTGTAATTTTGTGTAGTGAAATAATTTGTAAAGCTGTACAAAACCAACAGCCTTTCCGCCCATAATCGCTAAAAAAATATCAGATTCATGGTTCAGTAATCGTTCTTTAAGAAATACTTTTCCTTTTTCGACATCAGATTCCTGACGGTAAAAAACACGATAAAGGTTAAAAAGTTCCGCTGCTTCGTCAAGATCTTCAATACTTGCTTTTTTGATTTGGTAATTCATTGTTTTAGATATTTTGATTAAAAAAGCGAAAGTATAGCAAAGAGCCAACTCACTTATAGTCCAGTTTATATAAAACAAGATCATCCAGTATTTACAACGTCAAAAAGACCTTTTTGTAATGAACAAATCGACAAATGATTTTTCTGTAAATCAATTTCTATTTAAGTTTCGAACTTTGACAAACAGAAAAAATCCGTTTTCCTGAGAGTAAACGGATTTTTATATTTTCGGCGTTTTCGCCGTGGCGAACGGGCTATCCGCTAAATTCCCGATTAACAAAAACTACGGCTAAAAAGCCTTGTTTTTCTAAATCGGGAGATACCACTCCTGTCGCTAACGGACTCGGGTAAAAATAAATATTTTAGAATTTCATTAATAAATTTAATTCCATTTCTGATTCATTCTTAATTCAAATAATAATTCATACAATTTTCTCAAACTGTAACTTCCTACTATTCCATAATCCTCAATAATTTTCTCTTTACCATTGTCATATGTAATTTTCAGAATTGAACTACCACTATCTTCTTCATATAACATGTTTTCATTTTGAAAATTTGCAAAATTCATGTATTCTAATAGTGCCAAAATTTGGTTATAATTTTCTTCTGTAATTACAGTTTTGAAAGTACCTTCCCTATTGTTATTGAAAAAAGACGACATTTTCTTCATATTTTCTTCCTCTGTTCCAAAATTAAAACGTTCAGCAAAAAAAGTTGAATTTCTTTCTTTATCAATTACTAATGAAAATACTGGACAAGTTCCATAACAGCCAAAAGTTGAAAACTCTATTTTTTCGATAGAATGCTTTACAGGTCGCTTATTATAATCAATAAATCCATCACATTTATAGATTAATGTGTGCTGTTCTACATTATTGCCTTTAGCACTCAAAACTCCTCTTCTCCGGTTATAAATTTGTAATACCGTTTGATTATTTTTCTGTGCAATCTTTGTAACAAAACATCCGTCACCTAAATTAATATTATACATTTTTACCGAATCTTTTGGAAAACTCATCAAAACTAAAGAACAGAAGTTGCATCTAATACTTCTTGATTCATCACAATTATGGTCATCTCCTATTAGTAAAAAATCTAACAAACCATTATTATCAAAATCTGCTTTATAATAATATTCGTTGATTTTAAGAGAATCACCTATTCTTCTACAGATAGAATCTTGAGCATCGCTTTCAGGCGCAAAATCATGTATTTTTTTTAGCTCAAATTTTGCAAATCTTTTACTATTTACACGAACATAATTTTCTAATTCCGTTTTACTTTTTAATGTATTGCTTTCATTTTTCTGAGAATAGCAATTTATAAAAAGGATTTGTATGGTTATGAAAATTATTCTTTTCATGATTAAAATTTAAAATATAATTCGTCCTTTTTACACATCCCGAACAATCAATGTTCCCCATACCCCACATCATCCATCTTCCCGCTAAAAACTCTGTACTGAATAATAAAATAAATAATCACCAAAAACAAAGCGATAAAAAACCAACTCATTCCGGCATTCAGCCCGTATGCTCCGGCGGCAGTATTATAAATCGTTAATGACGGATTTACATTATTTGTAGAAGGCAAAACATTCGGGAAAATCGAAACGGCTGTTGAGGCAAAACCTCCAACTAAAAATAAAGTTGAAAACAAAAATCCCATTCCGTCTTTTTGCCAGGAACGAACTTTAAACAAACCTAAAATTCCAACAAAAGTCATTAGTGGAAAAAACCAAAGAATTGGATTCTCGACAAAATTATGAAATGGTTTTGGCTCAATAAAATGCCAGATTTGAAGTGAAATACAAACTAAAACCAGTAACACTATATTCAGTTTAAAAACTACATTTTTCAGTTTTGGGTTCAACGCCGAATTCGTTTTATAAATAATCCAGTTCGCACCATGAATTGTCAAGGCAACAACACTTACAATTCCTAAAAAGAGGGTGAACCAGTCTATAATTCCCAATTCATTTGCTTGCGGACTAAAAGTAGGATTCCATAAAGGCAAAAAGAAATAATGCGCCTCTTGCGTCGAAACGCCATTGGTTACCATTCCTAAGTTTACACCACGAACAATATTCCCCAAAGCAATCCCGAAGAATAAGGCCAAAAGTAAACTGGCGATCCCAAAAGCTTTATCCCAAATGGCTTCCCACATGGGGTGGTGCACTTGTCCGCGCATTTCCAGACCAATTGCACGAAAAATCAACAACCATAAAATCATGATCAACGGCAAATAAAATCCGCTAAAAGATGAAGCGTATAAAGTAGGGAAAGCAAAAAACAAAACACCTCCGGCGGCAATAATCCAAACCTCATTGGCATCCCAAAACGGACCAATGGCGCTTGTAATTGCTTTTTTATCTTTCTCTTCTTTAGCAAAAAATAAATGAATAATTCCTGCTCCAAAATCGTAACCGTCTAATACAATATAAACGGCCAGAATTCCCATTAAAACAACGTACCAAAAAAATTCCATAATTATATTTTTTCTGAATTCAGTTCAACATTATGAGGCCCTTTATTGATGATTTTTCCAATCAAAAGCAAAAACAACATTCCAAGTAAAAGATACAATCCTATAAAACCTAATAAAGTAAATAAGGTATTTCCCGATGAAACAGTTGGTGAAGCTCCCGCTGTTGTTCTCAATAAATTATAAACGAGCCACGGTTGTCTTCCTAATTCGGCCGTATACCAACCTGTGGTATTGGCGATGTACGGAAATGGCATCATAAACATCAAAGACCATAAAATCCATTTGGTTTCGAATAATTTCTTTCTAAAAAGCTGTACAAGCGCTAAAGTCATCAAACCTATAAATATGGTTCCGAGTCCTACCATAATATGATAGGCATAATACAAACCGGAAATATTAGTAGGATGCAGATCTTCTTCAAACTGATCCAGACCTTTTATTTCCTGATGCCAGCTTCCGTAAGTAAGGAAACTCAGTATATTAGGAACAGCGATTTTATTGTCCAGTTTTTTGTCTTTTACATCAGGCTGACCTATTAAAACAATCTCAGAACCTTTCTTTTCGGTATGAAAAATTCCTTCCATTGCAGCAAAAGTTACCGGCTGGTATTTTACGACATTTTTAGCCAGTAAATCTCCCGTAGGAACTGCCACAATAAGACTCGAAATCAATCCGAAGATTACGCCGGTTTTCACAAACATTCTTCCAAAAGAAACATTCTTTTTACTTAAAATATAAAATGCCCCAATTCCGGCTACTACAAATGAACTTGTTACCAAAGATGCAGCCTGATTGTGTAAATAAGAAGGCCATAACCAAGGGTTAAGGAATAAAGCTTTGAAATTCGTCAAAACAAATTTACCGTTTTCCAGAATTTCATAACCTACCGGATTTTGCATCCACGAATGTGTGGCTATAATAAGGTATCCGCTGGCCCAGGAACCAATCATAATTAATAATCCCGTTACAAAATGCCATTTATGTCCAATTATTTTTTCTCCAAACAAAAAGATTCCCAGAAAAGAGGATTCTAAGAAAAAGGAGAACATACCTTCCATCGCCAGAGTCTGCCCGATGATTCCACCAGTTAACTCAGAGAATTTTGCCCAATTGGTTCCAAACTGAAATTCCATTGGGATTCCGGTTACCACACCCATCGCAAAATTCAGAGCGAAAATTTTCATCCAAAAATGCGTGGCGTGATTGTATTGATCGTCTTTAGTTTTAAGATATTTCCATTTAAAATAAACAATGATCAGCGAAAGACCCATTGTAAGTTGCGGAAAAAGATAGTGAAAAGTAATGGTGAAGGCGAATTGCATTCGGTCATAAAAAAGCATTTCTTCCATAGCGGTATTTTATTTATGAAGTCTCCTCAAATTTACCTATTAAAACATGAATTCCCTGTCTTTAAAAGAAGTTTTTTCTTTTTCAAACCATATAAGTTATATAAGAAAAATAAGCTTAGCCTTAATTACAAAAGGTTAAACATAATGCAATAAAAAAAATCTTTTAATACATTTAATATAAATTTAAAATTCGCAAAACCTAAAACAAATCTGTATCACTTATATTCAAAATTGATATTTACTTAAAAATCTATATTTTAGAAATTTACTCTTCTTTCAAAATTCCTTTTACTAGACTTTCGTTTATTAAACCCTCGGCATAATTCCATAAAGTTTTTGAACCTTCTTTTATGATGCTCTTTTTTTCATACACTTTTTTATAAGGTACATCAAACTCTTTCCAGGTTCCTCCGTTATTAGAGGTGTTTTGCAATAAAGGCTCTAATCTGTCCATCGACCTTGCAAATTTGGCTTCGTTGGTTTCTCCTGCTTCAAATTCTTCCCAAATGGCAATCATTTCCTGAGCTTGCTTTTCGGGCAATAATCCAAAAATACGATTGGCCGCTAGTCGTTCCTCATCGGTATTATCGTGGCTTTTTTGTGTATCATACATAAAGACATCTCCAGCATCGATTTCGACAATATCATGCATCAAAACCATTTTTACGACTCTTAAGACATCAATTGGCTCGTTTGAATGTTCAGCCAAAACAATCGCCATCAAAGCCAGATGCCAACTGTGTTCCGCATCGTTTTCGTTTCGGTCGCTATTAAATAATTTCGTTTTGCGCTGAATGTATTTGACCTTATCAATTTCTTTTATAAAAGCAATCTGATTCAATAAATCTTCTGTGTTCATGACAATGAATTTTATAGATGTAAAATTACGTAGATTATTTTTTTACCATATAAGTGATATAAGTTCATTTTAGCATAAGACCAATTACGTGACTTAAATTTACTTATATCACTTATATGGTTAAATTCGTCAATCTTGTTTCAATCTTAAATCATTTTATATACGATTTTTTTTTGAATTTCCTATGGGCTTTATATAGTAAAACCATCCAACGCTTTTTTGCATAAAAATCAAATTTGTGTAACATAAGTCACCCATTTTAAGCAAAAAGTAGGTTACCTTTGTATTCCCTTATTTTTAGAATACATATCATGAAAATAGAACAAATTTACACCGGATGTTTAGCACAAGGTGCTTATTATATAACTTCGAATGGCGAAGCTGCCATTATTGATCCACTTAGAGAAATTCAGCCTTATCTGGATCGTTTAGAACGTGATAACGTCAAATTGAAATACATTTTCGAAACGCATTTTCACGCTGATTTTGTTTCAGGTCATATCGATTTGAGCAAAGAAACTCAGGCGCCAATTGTTTACGGACCTAATGCGGCTTGTGAATTTGATTGCATTTCTGCGAAAGACGGACAAGAATTCAAAATTGGAAAAATTACGATTAAGGCGTTGCATACTCCTGGTCATACCATGGAAAGCACGACTTATTTATTGATTGAAGAAAACGGAAAAGATCACGCTATTTTCTCTGGAGACACTTTATTTATTGGTGATGTGGGTCGTCCCGATTTGGCTCAAAAAGCTGCAGAAATGACACAAGATCAATTGGCGGGAATTTTATTTCATTCGCTAAGAGATAAAATTATGACTCTGGCTGATGATGTGATTGTTTACCCTGCTCATGGTGCGGGAAGCGCTTGCGGAAAAAACATGAGTAAAGAAACAGTCTCAACAATAGGCAATCAAAAAGCAACGAATTATGCTTTGCGCGCCAATATGACCCAAGCCGAATTTATCGAAGAAGTTACCGATGGTTTATTGCCTCCTCCAGCTTATTTCAGTATGAATGTGGCCATGAACAAACAAGGTTACGAAAGTTTCGAATCGGTTTTACACAACGGAATGAAAGCCATTGATGTAAGAGAATTTGAGGCTGTAGCCGAAGAAACCGGAGCGTTAATTTTAGATACCAGAAAAAGTGCCGATTTCTATAAAGGATTTATTCCGCAATCGATCAATATCGGAATCAACGGTGATTTTGCGCCATGGGTTGGAACTCTAGTTGCCGATGTAAAACAACCTATTATATTAGTTACTGAGGTTGGTCTTGAAGAAGAAACCGTAACCCGTTTAAGCCGTGTTGGTTTCGATTCGATCATCGGACATCTGGACGGTGGTTTTGAAGCCTGGGAAAAAGCCGGTTTTGAAACTGATACCGTAAATAGAATTTCGGCAGAACAATTCGACAGTGAGTTTAAAATTGAAGAAGACAAAGTAATCGACATTCGTAAAGAAACCGAATACGAAGCTGAACATATCGAGGATGCTTATAGCAAACCTTTAGCTTATATCAACGACTGGGTAAAAGACATCGACCCTAACGAGCATTTTTATTTGCATTGCGCCGGAGGATATCGCAGTATGATCGCAGCTTCGATTTTGCAAGCCCGTGGTTTCAGAAACTTTACAGAAATCGAAGGTGGTTTTGGTGCAATCGCAAAAACAAGTATTCCAAAATCAGATTTTGTTTGTCAAAGTAAGATTTTAAAAGCATAAGATTTTTTCTACCATTAAGATTTTAAGAGAATTAAGTTGGTAGCTTTTAAAAGTGAAGTTTAAAAAGCATAAATTAAACATAATTTCTTACCATTAAGTTTATTAATCAAGGTATTCTTAATCCCCTTAATATCTTAATGGTAAAAAAATAAAAATCTAATTTTTAAATTAAAACATGAGTCTAATCGAAATCATCAAAGAACCTTGGCCTTGGTACGTTTCAGGCCCGCTAATTGGATTAACAGTTCCTATTTTATTGATTATCGGAAACAAATCTTTCGGGATTAGTTCTTCCCTTCGTCATATTTGCGCGGCTTGTATTCCGGCCAATATTTCGTTTTTTAAATACGACTGGAAAAAAGAAAGCTGGAATTTATTTTTCGTTTTCGGAATTTTCCTTGGCGGAGTGATCGCTGCCTATTTTCTGGCCAATCCAAATCCGGTCGAAATCTCACCCCAACTTTCGGAGCAATTAGCTACTTACGGGATCACCGATCATTCGGGATTATTGCCAAAACAACTTTTCTCTTGGGAAAGTCTATTCACGCTTCGCGGATTCATTATGATTGTTGTTGGAGGATTTTTAGTTGGTTTTGGAACGCGTTATGCCGGCGGTTGTACAAGCGGACATGCGATTATGGGAATTTCAAATTTGCAATGGCCTTCATTAGTCGCTACGATCTGTTTTATGATTGGCGGTTTTATTATGGCCAATTTGATTTTGCCTTATATTCTTTCACTTTAAAATTTCAAAAATGAATAATTTAGAAAATAAAAATACAGATACAGAAGGAACCAACGGAAGTCAGATAAAAGATTCAGGATTCTCGAATCTTAAATACATGCTGGTAGGAATCGTTTTTGGAATCGTATTCGTAAAAGCCGAAATCATCAGCTGGTACCGAATTCAGGAAATGTTTCAATTGCAATCTTTCTTTATGTATGGCGTAATTGGCAGCGCGGTTGTCGTTGGAGTTATATCCGTTCAGATCATAAAAAGATTCAATATCAAAACCCTTCAGGGAGAAAAAATCGAAATCCAGCCTAAAACTTTCAACAAAGGACAAATTTATGGCGGATTATTATTCGGTTTCGGCTGGGCAATCACGGGAGCTTGTCCCGGACCACTTTTCGCTCAAATTGGGACTGGAGTTACTGTAATTGCAGTTACTTTAGTAAGTGCCATTTTAGGAACCTGGGTTTACGGTTATTTCAAAGACAAACTTCCTCATTAAGATTTAATACATAAAAAATGAGCAACACAACAGAACAACTACTATTAAGAAAAGCGAATATTACAGACTTGCCAGTTATCTGGACCATCATACAAGATGCCATCGAACAAAGACGTCAGGAAGGAAGTTCACAATGGCAAGATGGTTATCCTAACGAACTTAGCATTACCAACGATATAAATAATGGTTACGGATATGTACTTACAGAAAACGAAACCATTTTATCTTATTCTGCCATTATATTCGACAAAGAACCCGCTTACGAAGACATAGAATGCGAATGGCTTACCAATGGAGATTATGGCGTTGTACATCGCGTAGCCGTATCAAAATGGGCAAAAGGAAAAGGTATTGCAACAAAGCTTTTTAAAAACATAGAAGGTTTATGCCTCGAAAAAAATATTCATAGCATAAAAGTAGACACCAACTTTGACAATGTGCCTATGCTTAAAATTTTAGAACGATTAGAATATACCTATTGTGGCGAAGTCTATTTTAGAGGAGCAGCCCGAAAAGCTTTCGAAAAAAAGCTAGCTTAAAAAATATACAATCTCATAATTACAAATCAAACCCGGCAGAATTCAAAAAACTGTCGGGTTTCTTATTAAAAGCGTATCAAAAAAAATGAACAAAATATATTTTCAGATTTTATTATCCTTATTTTTAATAAGTTGCTCCAATACTAAAAAATCAACAGTTCACACATCAAATAAAACCTATGATATTCAGCTTGATAGTTTAGAGTTATTTGATAAATCCAGAAACCGCAAAATTCCGGTCGCAATGTATCATCCAAAATCTGATACGAAAATAAACAACCAGCAGGTGATAATTTTCAGTCACGGATACGGAGAAAATAAAGGCGGAGACAATAAAATTTATTCTTACTTAACAGAACATTTAGCATCGCAAGGATATTTCGTTATCAGCATTCAGCACGAATTACCTACAGATGATCTTTTGGCAATGGAAGGAGATCTAAAAGTTACAAGAAGACCAAATTGGGAACGAGGTACAGAAAACATTCTTTATGTTTTAAACGAATTCAAAACAATCAATCCCGAATTAGATTTCAAGCACCTAACACTAATTGGCCATTCGAACGGTGGAGACATGACAGCTTTATTTGCTACCAAATATCCTAAGCTGGTTTATAAAATAATCACAATGGACAATCGAAGAATGCCTCTTCCAAGATTTAAGCATCCTATAATATACACGTTGCGCTCTAAAAACTATGCTGCAGACGAAGGCGTGTTACCCAACGAGCAAGAACAGAAAAAATACGGAATGACGGTTCAGTTCACCCCGATCAACCATAGTGATATGGATAATGACGCAACAACCGAAGAACGAAAAACACTATTTACCCACATCGAAAAATACTTAAGCGAGTAAATTCAGAAATCTAAAATTAAACTGGGCGTGCCACCATCCCGATAAGAGGACAAATATACTTTGCGCTTATACGCCCTCTTATCGGCATGCTGTCAGGCTATCCGCACTGCTTCGGCAGCCAGCTCTTATCCCTCACGCGAACGAGTAAACTAGAAATTTTAAAAAAACTAGACGTTTCTTTCTTTCTAATCTGTAGAAAAAAACTATTTTGAGGCAATTATAACCTCTACTCCCATTTCTTCTAGTTTCGTTTTGGTTTCGATATCGATCCCATCATCGGTAATCAAAACATCGATCTTATCCAAATTACATATTTTACCAAAACCTCTCACATTCATTTTTGTAGAATCGACCAAGATAATAACCTTTTCCGCGACCGAAATCATGGCTTGATTAAGATGCGCTTCTAATGCATTTGAAGTACTTAATCCAAAATCTAAATGAAGTCCGTCAGCTCCTAAAAACAATTTATTACAGGAAAACTGGCTCAAAATTGCTTCCGATATAGGACCAACCGCCGAGTTTGAGCTCTTACGAACATCACCACCCAATTGAATTGTATCCACATTTGGCTCCTTACTCAATTCTAAAGACACCTTTAAAGAAGGCGTAATCACTGTTAATTTCTGAAATCCCGAAATAATTTGTGCCAGATAATGAACATTAGATCCTGAACCCAATATGATATAATCGAAATTATTAATATACTTTAAAGCTTCTTTTGCTATCTGTTTTTTTTGCTCTACCTGCAAACCTTCTTTATCACTTAAATCTCTTTCGAAAGCATAAATAGGCTGTTTACTGGCACCGCCATGGGTACGGTGGAGCAGTTTCTCATTTTCTAAAAAATTCAAATCCTTTCGTATCGTTACGGTTGAAACATTTAGAATTTCACATAAATCGGCCACATTTACATGTCCGTTTTTATCCAGTTCTTTAAGTATTTCTTCTTGTCTTTTATTTATAATAACCATAATAGCCTGATAATATTAAGATTTTTGAAGGTATAAATGTACGATAAAAAAATAATTCAAAAAAAACCTTATTCTATTACTTTAGTTTCGTTTAGTTTCATTAATTTTGCTTTAAAGAAATAAAAAACAGAAAAAGAAACAAAAACAAACACTATATGAAACGTTCAGAACAGTTATCGAAACTAAAAGACACTGAAAAGTGGGATGTAATTGTAATAGGAGGCGGAGCAAGCGGTCTGGGAACAGCTCTTGATGCAGCAAGCAGAGGCTACAAAACAATTTTGGTCGAAGCAGTAGATTTCGCCAAAGGAACTTCAAGCAGAAGTACAAAATTAGTGCATGGCGGCGTACGTTACTTAGAACAAGGAGATGTGCACTTAGTAAAAGAAGCTCTTAAAGAAAGAGGTTTAATGGCACAAAATGCCGGTCACCTGGTTAAAAACCAATCTTTTGTAATTCCAAATTACAATTGGTGGGGCGGTTATTTTTATACCATAGGTTTAACTATTTATGATTTACTAGCCGGACGTTTAAGTTTAGGCCGTTCAAAATACATTTCGAAAAGAAAAACAATCGAAATGCTTCCTAACGTAGAAGAAAAAGGTTTATCAAGCGGTGTTATTTATCATGACGGACAATTTGATGATTCACGTCTTGCCATAAATATTGCTCAGACTGCAGCAGAAAAAGGCGCTTGTATTATAAATTACTGTAAAGTTGTCAACTTATTAAAAGACGATAACAATCAGGTTACCGGTGTTCAGGTGCTGGATCAGGAAACTGGAGACAAATACGATTTAAAAGGATCTGCTATTATAAATGCAACGGGAGTTTTTACCAATGCAATAATGAAACTAAACGATACTGTTTATAAAAAATATATCGTTCCAAGTCAGGGAATTCACCTGGTGTTTGATAAATCATTTTTACCTGGCGACCATGCGTTAATGATTCCTAAAACAAGTGATGGAAGAGTTTTGTTTGCTGTGCCATGGCATAACCGAATCGTAGTAGGAACAACAGATACCTTAATCAAAAAACAAAGCTTAGAGCCTATTGCCTTAGAAACCGAAATTGAATTTGTACTGGAAACAGCACAACGCTTTTTAGCAAAAAAACCAACCAGAGCCGACGTTCTGTCTGTTTTTGCAGGTCTGCGTCCTTTAGCTGCTCCGGAAGAAGAAGGAAAAAGCACCAAAGAAGTATCAAGAAGCCATAAAATCATAGTTTCTGAAACTGGTTTAATCACGATAACAGGTGGAAAATGGACCACTTACAGAAAAATTGCGGAAGACATTATAGACAAAGCCATTAAAACAAGAAAAATTCCGGCAAAAGGATGTAATACAGAGCATCTTGCTATTCACGGAAATCAGCCTACCACAACTTTAGACAGAGAAAATCACTTATATATTTATGGTTCTGATATTCCTAAAATACGCCAATTGCAACAAAGCGAACCAGAATTAAAAGAAAAAGTACATCCTGATCATGAATTTACAATGGCAGAAGTAGCCTGGGCTATTCGATACGAAATGGCCAGAACTGTAGATGATATTCTGGCAAGACGTGTTCGTTTATTATTCTTAGATGCAAGAGCTGCAGTTCAGTCTTCGGAAAAAGTAGCAAGATTATTAGCTAAAGAATTAGGACATGACGAAGCCTGGATAACTCAGGAAATTGAAAATTTCAAAGATATTTCAAAAGGATTTTTTCTGTCAGAATTTCGATAAAACGATCTGAATCTCAATAGAACTTTATTAACTTAATTATATACTATCAATCATGGAGAACAAATTAATTTTAGCTCTTGACCAGGGGACAACTTCCTCCAGAGCTATTCTCTTTAATCATGGCGGAGAAATCGTAAGCCTTTCTCAAAAACCATTTGAACAAATTTTCCCAAAACCAGGATGGGTAGAACACGACCCAAACGAAATCTGGTCTTCGCAAATAAGCACAGCTGCCGAAGTAATTGCAAAAGTAGGTATCTCAGGTAGAGAAGTCGCAGCAATTGGAATCACCAATCAGCGTGAAACTACTATTGTATGGGACAGGGAAACAAGTGAACCTATTTATAATGCCATTGTTTGGCAAGATCGTAGAACAGCAAAATTTTGTGACGAACTAAAAGCACAAGGCCATGCTGATATGATTCAGAAAAAAACAGGCTTAATTCTGGATGCTTATTTCTCCGGAACAAAAGTAAAATGGATTTTGGATAATGTTCCCGGAGCACGTAAAAAAGCAGAAGAAGGAAAGCTTTGTTTTGGAACTGTTGATACGTGGCTAATCTGGAAACTTACCCGCAGTAAGTTGTTTATGACCGATGTTTCTAATGCCAGCAGAACTTTACTATTCAATATTCATACTTTAGAATGGGATAATGAACTATTAGAATTATTCGATATTCCAAGAGCGATGTTGCCTGAAGTAAAAGAAAGCAGTGAAATTTACGGAGAAACCTGCACTACTCTATTTGCAACAAAAATTCCTATTGCCGGAGTTGCCGGAGATCAGCAAGCTGCTCTTTTTGGTCAATTGTGTACCAGTTCTGGGATGGTAAAAAATACTTACGGAACGGGTTGTTTTATGCTAATGAATACCGGCGAAAAACCTATTCTTTCCAGAAATAATTTATTGACTACAGTAGCCTGGAAAATCAACGGGAAAACAACTTATGCTTTAGAAGGAAGTGTTTTTGTTGGCGGTGCAGCTGTACAATGGTTACGAGACGGAGCAAAAATGATTAACTCATCAGAAGAAATCGAATCTCTGGCAGCAAGCGTGCCGGACAACGGCGGAGTTTATTTTGTTCCAGCCTTAACTGGTTTAGGAGCTCCATACTGGGATCAATATGCGAGAGGTGCAATGTTTGGCATCACCAGAGGAACCACTAATGCGCATATTGCCAGAGCAACTTTGGAAGGAATTGCCTATCAGGTAAATGACTTAGTAAAAGCTATGGAAGCAGATTTTGGAGATGAAGGAAAAGAACTAAGAGTTGACGGAGGAGCTGCAACAAATAATTTATTGATGCAATTTCAATCAGATATTTTTGAAAAAACAGTTACAAGACCAAAAACACTTGAAACAACTGCTTTAGGAGCTGCTTATCTTGCAGGACTTGCTGTAGGTTACTGGGAGAATCTGGATGCCTTGAAAGAGCAATGGTCTATAGATAAGGTATTTTCTCCAGAAATGGAAAAACCAAAAGTAGACAATCTGGTAAAAAACTGGAACAAAGCGGTTGGACGCGCATCTCAATGGATTGAAGACTAAAAAATATACATTATGACTCCCTTTATAGCAGAAATTTTAGGTACAATGGTAATGATTTTATTAGGAAATGGCGTTGTTGCAAACGTCAATCTTAAAGGTACGAACGGAAACAGTTCAGGTTGGATTGTAATTACCAGCGCGTGGGCATTTGCCGTTTTTGTAGGTGTAACTATTGCAGGACCTACTAGCGGGGCACATTTAAATCCTGTGGTTACTCTTGGATTGGCACTGATAGGAAAGTTTAGCTGGGATTTAGTTCCTACTTATATCCTTGGTGAAATGATTGGGGCAATGTTAGGTGCTTTTTTAGTGTGGTTATCACATAAAGACCATTTTGCTGCAACAGAAGATGAAGGCGCAAAACTTTCTTGTTTTTCTACAGGACCAGCCATCAAAAACAATTTTTCTAATTTGTTAAGTGAAGCAATTGCAACTTTCGTTTTGATTTTTTCAATATTCTATATTGCAGGACCCAGCTTACAAATTGCAGCTGATACCAAAGCAACAATTGGTCTAGGAACTATAGGCGCACTTCCTGTTGCTATAGTCGTATGGGCCATTGGTCTTTCATTAGGAGGCACGACTGGATACGCTATAAACCCTGCAAGGGATTTAGGACCAAGAATAATGCATGCTATTTTACCTATAAAAGGAACTAGCAACTGGGGATACGCCTGGATACCTATCGTAGGCCCAATAATTGGAGCTTCGTTGGCTGCTGCATTATACCTCACGCTTAATTAACAACATCTTCTTTTAATCTAAAAATTTCATGAAAAATATTTTTCTTTCTATGGTATTAATCATAGGACTAGCTGGCTATGCTCAGGAAACAAAGCCTGAAAGCACGATAAGTAAAGAGCCAAGCCGATTAAATTTTAATGTTACTCTTGCAACCAGTCATCTCTGGAGAGGATTAATCATTAGCCCAAGCATGACCGCTATGGGAGATCTTCATTATACCTTTGATAAAAACCGAAACTTTTCGGTTGGAGTTTGGGGTGGTAATAGTTTTGATGGTAAATATACTGAGGTCGATTATTACGTTCAATACAAAAATAAAGGGCTGACAATTGGTCTTTGGGATTTGTTCAATACTACAAATGTTGAACATCCGGAAGTTTTTAATTATGACAAAAACACCACAACGCACCTTATCGATTTGAGAACTTCGTATCGTTTTTCTCAGGAATTTCCTTTACGAATTGAAGCTGATATTATTCTTTATGGAAATGATAAGGAATTACAACCTGATCTTGATTATAAAAACAGATATTCCACTTATGTAGAGTTAGGATATCCGTTGATAAAAAATGATCAAATTACATTAGATACTTATATAGGTGCAGGATTTTCGCTTGACGGAAAATCAAATCTATATTCTTCGAATACAGATCATAATTTCAACATAGTCAATGCAGGCTTTAAAGCTTCTAAGGATATTTCGATATTTCAATATAAACTTCCTGTTTTTGCAGGCATTATGTGGAATCCGGCTGAAAAATATACCCGTATGCAATTAGGAGTTTCATTATTCTAAAAACCGGAACTCATTATTTTTATCAAACCCGACACGTCTTTATGACCTGTCGGGTTTCTTGCATACGGGATTCGCATGAGGGATAGAAGTAAACTGCCGAAGCAGTGCGGATAGCCCGACAGCATCCCCTCATAATTTTAAATTTCTGATTTTAAATTTTAGATTCCTGATAAACCCGACAGATTCTATTGAATAATTATCAAAGCTCTATTTTAGCAAAACCAACACTGTTATTAAACAATCGTTAAATATTTACCAGACAGTATTTTAAGTAAAAAATTATATTATTTTTATACTAATTATATAGAGTTTATGTAGCTAGTTATTTCGCCTTTTTTGAATTAACAAAAATTTAACATGACATTTGTATATACAACTATTAAAAGATATACATTTGTATATACAAATTATACACTTACGACTATGACAATTGAAGAGGTTATAAAAAGTACAGTTAAGATGGATAATGCGAAAAAAGTTATTCTGAATATCATGTACACGCAAAACGTGATTCAGGATCATTTCAACGAGTTGATAAAACCGTATGATTTATCCGGAGAACAATATAATGTGTTACGTATATTAAGAGGACAAAAAGGAAATCCTGCTAATATGTGTGTAATACAGGAACGTATGCTGGCCAAAACAAGTAATACAACCCGATTGGTAGACAAATTATTACTAAAGGATTTTGTTACGAGAAATGTTTGCCCCGGCAATCGACGTAAAATTGAAGTTTTGATCACCCAAAAGGGATTAGATGTTTTGAAAGAATTAGACCCGAAAGTAGATGAACACGAGCGTGCATTTGCTGAGAATATAAGTCCTGAAGAATTAGAATTATTAAATAAATTATTAGAAAAATACCGAACCCAACAAAATTAATATTATGAGCACATTATTAGACAATCTAAACTGGAGATATGCAACAAAGAAGTTTGATGCAACAAAAAAAATATCTTCGGCAGATTTGAATACTTTAAAAGAGGCTGTTAGACTAGCTGCTTCTTCATACGGATTACAACCTTATAAAGTTGTTATTGTAGAAAATCCTGAAATTAGAGAGCAATTAAAAGCTGCTGCTTACGGTCAGACTCAAATTACTGACGCTTCTCAAATTTTTATTTTTGCTAACGACTTAAATGCCGGAGCAGAATCTGTAGATACTTACATCAAAAATATTAGCGAAACAAGAGGTGTTCCTGCTGATGCTTTGGCTGGATTTGCTGACATGATGAAAGGTACAATTGCTAACTTATCTCAGGATGCTAAAAATATCTGGACAGCAAAACAAACTTATATTGCTCTAGGAACTTTATTGGCTGCTGCTGCTGAATTGAAAATCGATGCAACACCAATGGAAGGATTTAATGCTGCTGCATTTAATGAAATCTTAGGTTTCGATAAATTAGGCTTAAACGCATCTGTTATCGCTACTGTAGGTTACAGACATGACGAAGATGACACACAACACTACAAAAAAGTTAGAAAATCTCACGAGGAATTATTTATCACTATATAATTATTATTAATCCAAAATCAATTTAAACAACATGAAAAATTTAAAAACAATTGCAATAGCATTATTCGTAGCAGCGGCTAGTATTTCAGTAAATGCTCAAACTAAAAAAATCGACGTAAAAGCATCTACTATCAAATGGGTAGGTAAAAAAGTAACTGGAGAACACTCTGGAACTGTAAACTTTAAAGACGGAGCTGTAGTTTTTAAAGGAAAAAAATTAACTGGTGGTTCTTTCACTGTTGATATGACTTCTTTAACTTCAACTGATTTAACTGGAGAATACCAAGGAAAATTGAATGGCCACTTAAAAGCTGACGATTTCTTTGGAACTGACAAATTCCCAACTGCAAAATTAGTTTTCAAAACTATCGGAGCTAAATCTACTGATGTTTACACAGTAACTGCTGATTTAACTATCAAAGGAATTACTAAACCAGTAACTTTTGACATCACTGTAGCAGGAAACACTGCAACTACTGCATTCAAAGTTGACAGAACTAAATACGGTATCAAATACAACTCTGGTAACTTCTTCGAAAACTTAGGAGATAAAACTATCAATGATGATTTCGAATTAACTGTAGCTTTAAAATTCTAATATTTTAAAATTCACACACAATTCTAATTATTATAAGAAAAACCCCAATGGTTCAAAACCATTGGGGTTTCTTTTTACATTATTTTCAAAAAGATAACATCCTTAATATTCGCATAACACTTTCGTAATAACATCTAATACTTTGATTAACATTGGGCTTCTAATTTTGGGCTAACTAAAAAAACAACCCTGGAATCAAAATTATAGTTATGAAAGCAAAAATACATATTGCAATTATTACTCTTCTAAGTACTTTATTTTTACAAGCACAACAGCAACCTAAAGGAATTATTGGCAACTCGAACTGGATGGGTAACTGGACCAATTTTAAGCCAGCCAATACTGAATATAACGAAGCAACAAATATTATTGCAGGTACTATCGACAAAGACACCAAATTATTAAAACGAAATACATATCAGTTAGTTGGCGTTGTTTACGTGACCAAAAATGCTGTTTTAACGATAGAACCCGGAACCGTTATTCGAGGAGACGACAAAACTTGCGGAACTCTTGTAATAACCAACGGAGCAAAAATTGTGGCCGAAGGTTTAGAAACTGATCCTATCGTTTTTACTTCAAATAAAGAAATTGCAGATAGAAAACCCGGAGATTGGGGAGGAATCATCATACTGGGAAAAGCGCCTATTAATACTATAGGTGGTGTACATACGCTACCTTTTGATCTGGAACCAATGCTAAATCATTACGGAGGTCAGGATGCCGAAGACAATTCAGGAATTTTAAAATATGTAAGAATTGAATATTCCGGTAGAAAACTGAGTGCTGCCAAAGAACTTAACGGACTTTCACTAGCCGGAGTGGGCCGAAAAACAGTTTTGAGCAATATCCAGATTAGTTTTTCAAACGATGATTCGTTCGAATGTTATGGCGGAGATTTAAATATGAACAATCTTGTTTCGTACAGAACTACAGATGATGATTTCGATTTTACACAAGGGGTTCAAATCAACATCAATAACAGTATTGCTATTCGTCATCCTTTTTCATCAGATATTTCAGGTTCAAGATGTTTCGAGGTAGATTCTTATGACAAAATTGGAAATACAGATATGAGCAAAAAATTGACTAAAATAAATGCGAGCAATATTACTCTTGTAAACTTGGAAGAAAACAATCAGGGACTTGTACGTGAGTCTGTTTACGTTAGAGAAAATACGCTGTTTAATTTATCGAACAGTATCATTTCAGGTTTTTCTCCCTTTGTTTTATTGGAAGGAAATATTGGAAACGGCGATTTTAATTTAGCTAAAATTACATTCAAAAACTTAATCGTTAACAATTGTAATGGTGGAATTGTAAGCGAAGCGGGTGGTGCAAATCCGTCAATTCAAAAATTCTATAGCAATCCTGATTTCGAAATAAATTATACAAAGCTCAAAAACAGCGAATTGTTTACAACGCCTAATATCAAAGGAAATCCGGATTTTAGAATGAACCAAAACAATACAATTGCGATTGGAAATTAGATCTTTAAAGTAATTTAAAACAGTAGAATTTAACAAATTTTAAAATTTAGAAAAGATTTTTTTGAAATTTTATGTATTCTAATCCAAATTACATTTATATCTTTGTCACATCAAAATAAAGAAATGAAAACATTAATGAACAATACTTGGTGGTGGAAGAATTTACGTCAAACGTCGTGAACGAAGCTTCCTATGGTACTGTAAAACTATAAATATAAAGGGCTTGTCATCACGACAAGCCCTTTTTTTTTGGTCGAAACTAAAACAAGAAAATATTAAAAATCAAAAACAACATACTTTGAAACCTTTTATACTCAACACACACTACAAACAAATTCTGGCAGACACGATTACGCCGGTAAGTATTTATTTTAAAATAAGAGATAAATTCCCGAATAGTTTATTACTGGAAAGTAGTGATTATCACGGAAATGACAACAGTTTCTCATACATCTGCTGCAACCCGATTGCAACGATTAAAATCGAAAACGAAATCATCTCAAAAACTTTTCCTGACGGAACAACAGAACAAATTGCAATCGATGCTTCTACCAATATTCCTCAGGTAATTCAGGAATTTTCAAGTCAGTTTCAATCCGAGAAAAACGATTTTAAATTCATTAATAATGGATTATTCGGATACATTTCTTACGATGCCGTTCGTTATTTCGAGAAAGTTTCGATTGCCAAAAAAGATACTGCGACTTTAATTCCTGATGTATTTTATGCAGTTTATCAAAACATCATCGCTATCAATCACTTTAAAAACGAAGCGTATATTTTCTGCCACAGCGTAGACGGAAAAAACAATATTGCCGAAATCGAGCAATTACTTCAATCCAGAAATATTGCATCCTACAAATTCACCAAAGAAGGCGAAGGTTTCTCTAACCTAACTGATGAGGAATTCAAACACAATGTGGCTTTAGCTAAAAAACATTGCTTCCGCGGAGATGTTTTTCAATTGGTATTATCACGCCGATTTACTCAAGGTTTTAAAGGTGATGAATTCAACGTTTACAGAGCTTTAAGAAGTATTAATCCATCTCCTTATTTATTCTTTTTTGATTATGGAGATTTCAAAATATTTGGGTCTTCGCCCGAAGCACAAATTATCGTAAAAAACAGAAAAGCTGAGATTCACCCCATCGCCGGAACATTCAAAAGAACCGGAAATGACGAACGCGATGCTGTCTTAGCCAAACAACTTTCTGAGGATAAAAAAGAAAATAGTGAACATGTCATGTTGGTTGATTTAGCCAGAAATGATTTAAGTAGAAATGGTCACAATGTAAACGTAGAAAAATATAGAGAAGTTCAGTTTTTCTCTCACGTAATTCACTTAGTTTCTAAAGTTACAGGACATTTACACGATAAAGCTACCACGATGCAAGTCGTTGCAGATACTTTCCCGGCAGGAACTTTAAGCGGTGCTCCAAAACACAGAGCGATGCAATTGATTGAAGATTACGAAAAAACAAATCGTAATTTCTACGGAGGAGCTATAGGTTTCATGGATTTTGAAGGCAACTTTAATCACGCGATTATGATTCGAACTTTCCTTAGTAAAAACCATCAATTACATTGTCAGGCGGGTGCCGGAATTGTTGCCAGTTCTGACGAAGAAAGTGAAATGCAGGAAGTTTATAATAAATTAAGAGCATTGAATACGGCCCTTGAAATGGCGGAGAAAATATAGAAAAAATTAGTTTCAAGTTTTTTTAATTTCAAATTTCAAGCTGTTGGAACGTGAAACCTGAAACTTGAAACAACAAAAACAAACCAAAAACATAACCTATGAAAAATATAATTCCTTTTTTTATCGCTTTCGTTCTTTTAGTATCATGTGAATCTAAGAAAGAAACAACGACAATTCCGTTAACAGGAACTTGGCGTCTGATATCAGCAGAAACCACTGAAAAAGATTCAACGTTTTCTACTTTCAATCCAAAAACAAAAATGATTAAAATTATAAATGACACCCATTTTGCTTTTTTTAATCATGATTTGAATAACGGAAAAGACAGTACGGCAGTATTCTTTGGCGGAGGTGGAAAATATACTTTAAAGGATAGTATTTATACAGAGAATTTAGAGTTTTTTAATAACAGACAATGGGAAAACGGAAAATTTGAGTTTACAGTAAAAATTAAAAATGACACACTGACTCAGAAAGGAATCGAAAAAGTAGAAAAATTAGGAATCGACCGCATTATTACTGAAAAATACGTTCGAGAAAAATAAAAATCAGTTTTCAGTCGCAGTTTTCAGTCACAGAACTTGAAACTTGAAACAAAGAAAACCTGAAACAAAACAAAAGACATGAAAAAAATATTAGTTATAGACAATTACGATAGTTTCACTTATAATTTAGTGCACTATTTAGAGGATTTAAACTGCGAAGTTACCGTATACAGAAACGATGAATTCGAAATTGACGAAATCGCTTCTTTCGATAAAATATTACTTTCTCCGGGTCCTGGAATTCCGGATGAAGCAGGTTTATTAAAAGCTGTAATTGCAAAATATGCTCCAACAAAAAGCATCTTAGGAGTTTGTTTAGGTCAACAAGCCATTGGGGAAGTTTTTGGAGGAACGCTTTCTAACCTTGATAAAGTATATCACGGAGTTGCTACAAATGTAAAAACCGTAGTTGCAGATGAAATTTTGTTTGAAGGTTTAGGAAACAAATTCGAAGTTGGGCGTTATCATTCATGGGTTGTTGATGCTAATTTGCCTGATGTTCTTGAAGCAACTTCAATAGACGAAAACGGACAAATTATGTCATTAAGACACAAAACTTTTGATGTTCGCGGAGTGCAGTTTCACCCCGAAAGTGTTTTGACGCCAAACGGAAAAAGAATTTTAGAGAACTGGATAAAGAGCTAGTTTACAATATTCAGTCGCAGTATTCAGTCTCAGAAAAAAAAACTTAGAATCTCATGAAAATAACTATTTCAGCAACTAAAGAAATCAACATTGAAGATATACTGATTTTATACCAAGCAAATGAATGGAGTTCAGCCAGTAAGCCCAATGAATTGTATAATGGCCTTTTGAATTCTGAAACTTTAATAACTGCCTGGGACGGAAAAAAGTTAGTGGGATTAGGAAATGCAATTTCCGATGGTTATTTAACCGTTTATTATCCACATTTATTGGTACTTCCTGATTATCAGGGAAAAGGAATTGGAAAATTGATTATGGATAAAATGCAGGAGAAATACAGTCACTTTCATATGCAAATGCTAACCGCCGACGGAAAATCAGTTGATTTCTATAAGAAAAACGGATTTGAACGTGCCGGAAAAACAGAACCTATGTGGATTTATCAGGGGAATGAACATTAAAAAAGTAGGCAGTCTCAGTCACAGTTTACAGTCTTAGCAACTTAGAGTCTTAGTAACTCAGAACCTTAAAGAAAAATGAAAAATATATTAAACAAATTAATCAGTCACGAAGTGCTTTCAAAAGAAGAAGCAAAAAACGTATTGATTAATATTTCAAGCGGTCAATACAATCCGAGCCAGATTTCGGCATTTTTGACTGTATTTATGATGCGAAGCATTACAATTGATGAACTTTCGGGCTTTCGTGAAGCTTTGTTAGAATTGTGCGTTCGCGTTGATTTATCAGCTTATAATACGATCGATTTATGCGGAACAGGTGGTGACGGAAAAGATACTTTCAACATCTCGACTTTAGCATCATTTATATCCGCCGGAGCGGGAATAAAGGTGGCCAAACACGGAAATTACGGCGTTTCATCGATTTCAGGTTCGAGCAACGTAATGGAAAAAATGGGAATCAAATTCAGCAATGATGCTTCGTTTTTAGAAAAATGTATTGACAAAGCTGGAATTTGTGTTTTGCACGCTCCCCTATTTCACCCGGCAATGAAAAACGTTGGGCCTATTCGTAAAGAATTAGCGGTAAAAACGTTCTTTAATATGTTGGGACCAATGGTAAATCCGTCATTTCCACAAAATCAATTGGTAGGTGTTTTCAATCTGGAACTAGCCAGAATGTATGCGTATTTATATCAAAATACTGATATAAATTTCACCATTTTACATTCGCTTGACGGATATGACGAAATCTCTTTAACAGGCCCGACCAAAACGATAACCTCACATATGGAAGGCATGCTAAAACCGGAAGATTTTGGCGTTCGTCTTTTATTGCAAAGCGAAATTGAAGGCGGAAAAACCATCGAAGAATCAGCAGATATGTTTACCAATATCATTTCTGGAAAAGGAACCGAAGCGCAGAACAATGTAGTATTGGCCAATGCTGCAATGGCGATTGCAACAGTTACAAAGTGTTCTCCTCTCGAAGGATTTGAATTGGCAAAAGAGAGTCTGTTCTCAGGAAAGGGATTAAAAGCATTGCAGACATTACAAGAATTAAGCAAATAAGAAACAAACACAAATTTCACGAATTAGCACAAATTAACTTTGCATCTTTGTGACTTTGTGGCAAAAGAAAAGCCATGAATATTTTAGATAAAATAATAGTTGATAAAAAACGAGAAGTCGTTCTTAAAAAATCAATCATTCCGGTTTCGCAATTGGAAAGTTCAGTATTTTTTGGAAGAGAAACCATTTCTTTAAGTCAAAAATTAAAAGCAAGTTCAACCGGAATTATTGCAGAACACAAACGTCGTTCTCCATCTAAATCAGTAATCAATCATAGTTTTACTGTTGAAGAAGTGGTGAAAGGATATGAAAATGCAGGAGCTTGCGGAATTTCGGTTTTAACGGATGGAAAATATTTCGGTGGTTCTCTTGACGATTTACTTTTGGCAAGAGCATCAGTAAATATTCCGCTATTGCGAAAAGAATTTATTGTCGACGAATACCAAATTCTGGAAGCCAAAGCTTTTGGAGCCGATTTAATTTTATTGATTGCAGCAGTTTTAACTCGCGAGGAAATCAAATCATTATCAGAATTTGCAAAGAAATTAGGTTTAGAAGTTCTACTGGAAGTTCACAATCAGGAAGAATTAGAAAAATCGATTATGCCAAGTTTAGATATGATTGGCGTAAACAACCGAAACCTAAAAACATTTGAAGTAAGCTTAGATTTCAGCAAACAATTGGCATCGCAAATTCCGGACGATTTCGTAAAAGTTTCCGAAAGCGGCATCTCATCAATCGAAGCCATTTCTGAACTACGTCCTTACGGTTATAACGGTTTCCTAATTGGAGAAAACTTCATGAAAACTGATAACGCCGGACAAGCAGCTATTGACTTTATTAGTCAGCTGTAGGCTTAAAAGTTCGCCACGAATTTCACGAATTAGCACCAATTGAACTAGTGCAATTCTTTGCAAAAAAACTTTGCGCCCCTGAGCCTTCGTGGCAAAAAACAAAAAAACTTAGTGTCTTAGAGCCTTCGTGGCAAAAACATCAAAAAAAATGAAACTCAAAATATGCGGCATGAAATATCCAGAAAACATTCTCGAAATAGGAGCGCTCCTACCCGATTATATGGGATTTATTTTCTGGGAGAAATCCGCACGATACTTTAACGGAACCATTCCTGAATTGATCAAAACCATCAAAAAAGTCGGTGTTTTTGTTGATCAGAGTCAGCAAGAAATTCTGAAAAAAGTAGCACAATACAATTTACAAGCTGTTCAGTTACACGGAAATGAGTCGGTTGAATTTTTATCAGAATTAAAAAAACAACTGCCTAAAAAAACCGAAATCATAAAAGTATTTTCGGCCGATAATGACTTTGATTTCGAAATCATAAAACCTTTCGAACCGGTTTGCGATTATTTTCTGTTTGATACCAAAGGAAAATTACCTGGCGGAAACGGAACCACTTTTGACTGGACGATATTAAAAAAATACAAATCTGATAAACCCTTCTTTTTGAGTGGCGGAATCGGAATGAACGAATTAAAAGCCATCGAAGAAATTTCAAAAACCAATCTTCCTATTTATGCTGTCGATATAAATAGTAAATTTGAAATCGAACCTGGTCTAAAAAACAAAAATCTATTTAGCAATTTCAAACGAAAATTTGATGTTGCCAACTTTTAAAATTGGAATAAAATGAATTTTAACGTTAACGAAAAAGGATATTACGGAGAATTTGGAGGAGCTTACATTCCTGAAATGCTGTACCCAAATGTAGAAGAATTACGCCAGAATTATTTAAAAATTACCAGCGAACCTGATTTTAAAGCCGAGTTCGATCAGTTACTAAAAGATTACGTTGGCCGCCCAAGTCCGCTTTATTTCGCCAAGCGTTTATCTGAAAAATACAATACAAAAGTTTACTTAAAAAGAGAAGACTTAAACCATACCGGAGCACACAAAGTCAATAACACCATTGGGCAAATATTAGTTGCCAAACGTTTGGGCAAAAAAAGAATCATTGCCGAAACTGGAGCGGGTCAGCACGGTGTAGCAACGGCGACAGTTTGTGCCCTTATGGGAATGGAATGTATCGTATACATGGGAGAAATCGACATTGCGCGTCAGGCGCCAAACGTGGCGCGTATGAAAATGTTAGGCGCTGAGGTACGTCCGGCACTTTCGGGTTCAAGAACTTTAAAAGACGCTACAAACGAAGCAATTCGTGACTGGATCAATAATCCGGTTGACACCCATTATATTATTGGATCTGCGATTGGGCCGCATCCTTATCCGGATATGGTGACACGTTTTCAGAGTGTAATTTCTGAAGAAATAAAATGGCAGTTAAAAGAAAAAGAAGGACGTGAAAATCCTGATTATGTTGTCGCTTGTATTGGTGGCGGAAGTAATGCTGCCGGAACGTATTATCACTTTTTGCACGAACCAGAAGTGGGTATTATTGCCGTTGAAGCAGCCGGAAAAGGCGTAGATAGCGGTCATAGTGCAGCAACCAGTAAATTAGGAAAAGTGGGCGTTATTCACGGTTGCAAAACCCTTTTAATGCAAACTCCTGACGGACAAATTACCGAGCCATATTCAATTTCGGCAGGTTTAGATTATCCGGGAGTTGGACCAATGCACGCACATTTGGCACAAACCGGTCGTGGCGAATTTTTCTCTGTGACTGATGATGATGCTATGAATGCCGGATTGCAATTAACGAAATTAGAAGGAATTATCCCGGCAATAGAGAGCGCGCATGCTTTTGCAGTTTTAGATCAAAAGAAATTTAAGCCAACTGATATTGTCGTTATAAGTCTTTCTGGTCGTGGAGACAAAGATTTAGATAATTATATCGATTACTTTAAATTATAAGATTAATTTGGGCGTTACCTCCCGCGCGGGCTATCCGCTATATTCCCGATTAACAAAAACTACGGCTAAAAAGCCTTGTTTTTCTAAATCGGGAGATACCGCTCCTATCCCTAACGCAAACAAACAACGAGAAAAATAATAATTATGGAAAAGTTATTTTCATACGGAACATTAAGATCGAAACAAATTCAAATGCAGCTTTTCAAAAAGCTATTAACGGGAATACCGGATCAGTTACTTGGCCACAAACTAAAAAGTCTTCAAATCGAAGAAGAATTTGGAATGGCAGACTATGTTGTAGCTGTACCGAGCGCAGATTCTTCAGATCCTATACATGGTGTTGCTTTTAATATTTCGGCTTCGGATTTAGCTAAAGTAGATATATTCGAATCTAATGCTTATAAAAGAGTTCAGGTTACGTTGAAGTCTGGAACAGTTGCCTGGGTTTATATCGAAAATAAATAAAAGTCGATATGATTTTAGCCGCTGCACAAACAAAACCAACCCGAGGAGATATTGAAGCTAATTTATTAGATCATTATCGCCTTATAGAATTAGCTGTGCAAAATAGAGTACAATTAATCGCATTTCCTGAAATGTCAATTACAGGTTACGAAAGAGAAAATGCTCAACAACTAGCTTTCAAAAAAGACGATTCCCGTTTGGATTATTTAAGACAATTGGCTGTCGAAAATAATATCATTATTGTTGCTGGAGCACCAATTGAGATCGAAACGAAATTGTTTATTGGCGAATTTATTATCACACCGGATAATTCAGTTACAGTTTATACAAAACAATTTTTACATGAAGGCGAAGATGAGTTTTTCCAATCTTCTTTCGATTACAATCCGATGATTACAATTGAAGATAAAAAGATTTCGTTTGCCATTTGTGCTGATATTGATAATCCGCTGCATTCGGAAAATGCCTGTAAAAAAGAAACTGATATTTATATCGCAAGCATCTTTTTTACTCCAAACGGAATTCCGAATGCCTATAGAGATTTACAAAGCTATGCTCAAAAGCATAAAATGAATGTTTTGATGTCTAATTTTGCTGGAGAATCATGGGGTTATCCTTCAGCAGGACAAAGTGCATTTTGGAATAACAAAGGTGAATTGATTGCTCAAATGAACGATTCAGATTCCGGATTATTATTAATCGAAAATAAAAATGATAATTGGATAAGTAAAATTATAAAAAAATAATGCCACAGATTTCACAGATTAGAACAGATTTTTTGTTTCGCGCAGATTCTGCAGATTACAGCAGATTTAATTAAAAAAATCTGCATGAAGCAGCTTAAATCAATTTAAATCTGCGTGAAACAAATTTTCAGCAGTAATCAGTAAAAATCTTTTAATCTGTGGCAAAAAAAAACTCAAAAAACACCTACAAGGTTTTGAAAACCTTGCAGGAGTAAATAAAAAGATAAAAAAATGAACAGAATAACTCAAAAATTACAAGAAGATAAAAAGATACTTTCTATTTATTTTTCGGCTGGATATCCTAACTTAAATGATACCGTTCAGATCATTCAGGATTTAGAAAAAAATGGCGTTGACTTAATCGAAATTGGTTTGCCTTTTAGCGATCCTTTGGCCGACGGACCAACGATTCAGGCGAGTTCGACTAAGGCGCTTCATAACGGAATGACGACTCAAATTCTATTCGATCAATTGAAGAACATCCGCGAAAGCGTAAAAATTCCGTTGATTATTATGGGATATTTCAACCCGATGTTACAATACGGAGTTGAAGAATTTTGTAAAAAATGTGCTGAAATTGGTATCGATGGTTTAATTATTCCTGATTTACCGGTAGATGTTTACGCAGACGAATATAAATCAATTTTCGAAAAATACGGATTGATAAACGTGTTCCTGATTACGCCACAAACTTCTGACCAACGTATTGGTTTTATCGACAGTGTTTCAAACGGATTCATTTATATGGTAAGTTCTGCAAGTGTTACAGGATCTCAATCAGGTTTTGGAAACGTTCAGGAAGATTATTTCGAAAGAATTTCAAACATGAATCTTAAAAATCCACAAATTATTGGTTTCGGAATTTCGAATAAAGAAACTTTTACACAGGCAACTAAGTTTGCAAAAGGAGCTATTATTGGTAGCGCTTTTATTAAACATTTAAGCGAGAATGGTTCTGGTAAAATTGCGGAATTTGTTGGGGAAATTCGATAAAACTAATTTTTCTAACATATATAATAACGTCTAGTCTGTCATTCCGACGAAGGAGGAATCTCCGTTGCAAAATCACCAAAGATTGACTCTTGATTACGGAGTTACTTGAGAAGATTCCTCCTCCGTCGGAATGACAAGATTAGGAAAAATACATAGCTGAAATAATATCATTCATAATATTATTTCAGCTTTTTTTGTTGATAAACATTGGCTTCAAAGAGTGTTTTCACTCTAAAACCACTACAAGGTTTTCTGTTAAAATTATGTTAAAATAAAATTAAACAACTGTTTAATTTAAACGCTTGTTTAATTTTGTGGCCAATTAGAAACAATACCATGTCAAACTTCGAATTAAACGATAAAAAAATTCAAATTCTTGAGGTTGCTGAAAAGCTATTCTCTGAAAAAGGATTCGAAGGAACTTCTATACGAGACATCTCAAAACATGCCAAAATAAATATTGCCATGGTTTCGTATTATTTTGGTTCTAAAGAAAGACTGCTTGAAGCGTTAATTATCTACAAAACTTCTGATTTAAAATTACAACTCGAAAATTTATTACAGGAAAATCTCGAACCTATTGAAAAAGTCAATAAATTAATCGAAATTTACATTAACCGAATAAGTTGTAACAAAGGGATTTTCAGAGTGTTGCATTTTGAAATCAACGCAAAAAAAAGAGAGAAAAGTTTTATTGCTTTTACAGAATTAAAAAAAGGAAATCTAAAATCTGTTGAGAGTATTATTGCTCAAGGTCAGGCTAAAGGCGTTTTCAGGAAAGATGTTATTATCCCGCTGATTACTCCAACCATTATTGGAACCTTTTTTCACTTTCATATGAACAAACCTTTCTTCGAAGAATTACTGAATTTAAAAACAGAAGCTCTGTACAATGATTACATTAAAACCAGTCTTACAAAGCACATTCAACAAACTATAAAAGCTCTACTTGTTTATGAAAATTAATCAATTAATGCTCTTTGGTATTTTCTTTATCGGAATTTCATCAATAGAAGCACAAGAAAAAACAAGTTTAACCTTAGACGAAGCCGTGAAGTTGGCTTGGGAAAAAAGTAACGAAGTTACTCTTGCCAGTACTAAGGTAAACACAAAAAAGTACGAATTACAAGAAGTTAAAAACAATCAGTATCCGGATATTAAAGTTTCGGGACAATACCAACGCCTTACAAAAGCGTCGATTGATATGCCAAATCAGGGAGAAAACGCATCTTTAGCCTCTCCTGACAGAGCAATGATTGGAATGGCAAATTTAAGCTTGCCTCTTTTTGCAGGATTTAAAATTCAAAATAGCATTAACGCATCGGACAATTTATATGAAGCAGAAAATGCAAATGCTGCTAAAACAAAAGAAGATGTTGCTTTAAGAGTTATTACTTATTATACTGCTCTATATAAAGCTCAAAAAACTTTGGATGTTTTAAATGAAAATCAAAAAAGCGCGAAACAGCGTGTTACTGATTTTACAGAATTAGAGAAAAACGGAATTATCCCGAGAAATGATTTATTAAAGTCACAATTATTAGTTTCAAAAACGCAATTATCTATTGATGAAGCTACTAACAACCTTAATAATATCAACTTTTATCTGACTACTTTATTGAAGCTGGATCCAAGTACAAAACTTCAGGTTAACGAAGCTGATTTCTTTAATTTAAAAACGAATAATGCACCAACATCTGATGTTTTAGCACTTCAAAACAGAAAAGATTTAGAAGCGATTCGTTTTCAACAAAAAGCTTCTGAAGCCAATATCAAAGTGGCAAGAGCAGCATACTATCCTACATTAGCATTACTTGGCGGATATACTGCTTTAGATCTTAAAGATATTATTACTGTAAAATATGCCATGAACTTTGGTCTGGGTTTAACTTATGATATCTCTGGAATTTACAAAAACAGCGCTCATGTAAGAGAAGCTGAAAGCAGAGCTTTGGAGGTTAAAAATACAGAAGCCGTAATGACAGATCGTATTAAAGTTGAAGTTCAAAAATCTATTGAAGATTATGACCTGGCTATTAATCAAAGTGTGGTTTATGACGAAGCGCTTCAACAGGCATCGGAAAATTACAGACTTGTAAAAGATAAGTTCGACAATGGTTTAGCGGATACCAATGATTTGGTTGAAGCCGATGTTGAGCAATTAAGCGCTAAGATCAATACCGCTGTATCTAAGGCAACAATTATTCAAAAATATTACGAATTACTTTCAGTATCAGGACAATTATCACAATCATTCAATCTTTCTAAAATATAATCGATAGCTCTCATGGAAAAGAAAAAAACAAATACTAAATTCATCATTATACTAACCGTGTTGGTTTTAGTGGGCGGAACTTACGGAATAACAAAATACATGCACTCCTTAGCCCACGAAGAAACAGATGATGCTCAGATCGAGAAAAAAATGAATCCAATTATTCCTAGAGTATCTGGATATATTAGCAAAGTGTATGTAAAAGATAATGATTTTGTAAAAAAAGGAGATACTTTATTTACTATCGATAAAAGAGATTACCAATTAAAAATCGATGAAGCGAATGCTGCATTATTAGGTGCTGAAGGTCAATACGAAGCTGCAAAAGCAGATATTGGGAGTGCAAATGCAAACATTTCGGTTTCTGATGCTCAAATGAGATCTGCAACGGGGTCTATCGAAAGTGCAAAAATCAGATTAAGACAAATTACTAACGATTACAACCGTTACAATAATCTTTACAAAACGCACACGATTACAAAACAACAATATGAGCAGGCATTATCTGCAAAAGATGAAGCTGAAAACCAGGTTCGTGTTTTAGAACAACAACAAAGAGCAAGTTCTTACCAAAAATCAGTAATTCAGTCAAAATCTAAAGTTTCTGACAAACAAACTGAAGTTGCTGCTGCAAATATCAAAAGAGCTAAAACAATGTTGGATGTTGCTCATTTGAACCTAACGTATACTGTTGTAACTGCAGCAATTGACGGTCAGGTTTCTAAAGTTGATATTCAGCCAGGACAATTGGTTCAGCCAGGACAATCTTTATTTTATATCATCAATAACAATGAAGCATGGGTTGTAGCAAACTTTAAAGAAACACAATTAAACAAAATGGTTGTGGGACAAAAAGTAAGCTTAAAAGTAGATGCTTATCCGAACTACGAATTCAAAGGTACCTTAACTTCATTTTCTCCTGCAACAGGATCACGTTTTTCATTATTACCTCCTGATAATGCAACAGGTAACTTCGTAAAAACAATTCAGAGATTACCGGTAAAAATTAGTTTAGATGAATCAAACGATCCTGAAAAAGTAAAATTACTAAGACCGGGAATGAATGTTGACGTAGATGTACATTTAAAATAAAATAATGACAGCAGTACAAGGAGACGACGATTTAGTAGAATACGGTTACAGACGTGTCATTATTACGATTACTGCAGTACTTTGTGCACTGTTGGAAATTGTAGATACCACGATTGTAAACGTAGCACTAACAGACATGCGAGGTAGCCTTGGTGCTACTTTGACTGATGTGGCTTGGGTAATTACAGCATACGCAATTGCGAATGTTATTGTAATTCCGATGACGAGTTGGCTTTCGCAGCAATTTGGAAGACGTAACTATTTTGTGGCTTCTATCATAATATTTACAGTCTGCTCCTTTTTGTGTGGTAATGCCAGTAATATTTGGGAACTGGTGGCTTTTAGGTTTGTACAAGGTATGGGTGGTGGCGCCTTATTGGTAACCGCTCAAACCATTATCACCGAGAGTTATCCCGTGGCAAAACGTGGTATGGCGCAAGCTATTTACGGTATGGGTGTAATTGTTGGTCCAACTTTAGGTCCGCCTTTAGGAGGATATTTAGTAGATAATTACTCTTGGCCTTATATATTTTATATCAATATACCGTTAGGGATTATTGCAACTATTTTGGCTCTTACTTTTGTAAGAAGTCCAAAATACGGAGAGAAATTAAAAGCAAATCAGGTTGACTGGTGGGGAATCATATTGTTGGCCGCTTTTATTGGTTCATTACAATTTGTTCTGGAACACGGACAACAAGACGATTGGTTTAACGATTCGACAATTGTAACCCTAAGTGTTGTTACAGTTCTTGGATTGGTATTGTTTATCTGGAGGGAGCTTACTTATAAACATCCAATTGTAAATTTAAGTGTTTTAAAAGACGGGAATTTAAGAATTGGAACCGTAATGTGTTTTATTCTTGGTTTCGGTTTATACGGATCGACTTTGATTATCCCGATTTATACGCAATCTATTTTAGGATGGACTGCAACTGATGCCGGATTATTACTGATCCCTGGTTCGATTACAACAGCGATCATGATGCCATTTGTTGGTAATATGATTCAAAAAGGGGTTCCGCAAGGATATATGGTGGGAGTAGGATTTTTAATTTTCTTCTTCTTTACCTTTATGATGCGAAACCGTCTTACGCCTGATACCGGAGTTGAACATATGTACTGGCCTTTGATTTTAAGAGGAATTGGTTTAGGATTACTTTTTGTACCTATTACAACACTTTCGCTTTCTACATTAAAAGGAAAACATATTGGTGAAGGTGCTGCTTTTACTGGAATGATGAGACAATTAGGTGGTTCATTTGGTATTGCCATTATTACCACTTTTATCACTCGTTTAAGTCAGGAACACAGAGTTAATTTATTAACGAATTTAGATCCTGCCAATTATCAGGTGCAACAACGTATACTAGGAATGCAAAGAGCTTTTGAAGCGAAAGGTTATAGTGCCGATGTTGCCCTTAAAAAAGCCTATCAGGCAATAGATTACGCAGTTTTGAAACAAAGTACAGTGATGTCGTATATGGATATTTTTATGTATCTGGGAATCATGTTCTTATTCTGTATACCAATTATTCTTTTCATTAAAAAAGGAAAAAACAAAATTAATCCTGCGGATGCAATGCATTAATAATAATTGATTTATAATACGAAAAATCCGGACTATTTATTTAGTCCGGATTTTTTATTTTTATATAATGATCTTCTGGATTTGAAGAGATTGAAATTGTTTCCTACAATATTTTTTGAATCTGAAGGATTAAAATCCCTGCCTACAATATGTCCCGAGTCTCCAACTCTCTAGTCAAAACTTTAAACCTTAGCAGTTTCTAAAAAAAACCTCTGTCCCTTTGCCACTTGCCACTTTGAACCTTTGTCCCTCAAAAAAAAACTATCTCGTAAACACCAAATGATTTCCTTCTGAAAGATTAGCATCAAAATGATATCCTTCATAATTGAATCCTTTTAGGTCATCAATAGTTTCCGCATTCGTATCAATAATGTAACGTACCATCATCCCTCTCGCTTTTTTAGCAAAAAAACTGATTATTTTTAGTTTTCCATCTTTATAATCTTTAAAGTCCGGAGTAATTACAGGAACTTTTAGAGCCTTAACATCTACTGCTGAAAAATATTCGTTACTGGCCAAATTCACAAACAATTCTCCTTTTTCTAATTCTTTGTTTAAAGCTTTAGTAACGGTTGGTTTCCAGAATTCGTGCAGATTTTTGTATTCACCAACTGGCAATTTAGTCCCCATTTCTAAACGGTATGCCTGCATTAAATCTAATGGTTTTAAAACACCGTAAAGACCTGAAAGAATTCTAAGTTTGCTTTGTAAAACATCTAACTTTTCAAGCGGAATTGTGTAAGCATCCAATCCTGTATATACATCTCCGTCAAAAGTATAAATTGCTGGATGTGCATTTTCAGGCGTAAAAGGTGTTTTCCAATCCTGATTTCTCTTCCAGTTTAAATCTGATAATTTATCTGAGATTGACATTAAGTCTGATAATTCAGCTGGTTTTTTTTCTTTTAAAACTTTATGAACCTGACGTGCTTCTTTCAAAAAAGCCGGTTCTGTATATTGAGTTGTTGGTAATTCTTTTTCGAAATTTAATGACTTCGCTGGCGATATAACAATTTTCATGTGTGCGTTTTTATATGATTCAAAAATACAAATTGAAATTTTAAAAATTATCGTTTACAATTGATTTGTTTTATTGCTGCATAGTTTTTTCCGCCACGAATTGCACGAATTTCCACGAATTATTTTTTTATTAAGATTGCGAAGATTTTTGTGCCATAGATTAAAAGATTTCCACAGATTTTTTTTAAAATCCATTTAAACCTTTAATCTGCGGCTATATTTTTTACGCCAAGAATTGCACTAATTTTTTAATCCTTTTTATTTCATTAATCTGTGGCTGAAAAAAATTAATTAGTGGAAATTCGTGCAATTCGTGGCAACTCTTTCTCAATTCATAAAAATTGACGTTACAAAATGTGAAATTGTTCAAAAAAGTCAACAATACATTATTATAGGCATTTTCTATGTTGTAAATTTGCAGACGTTTCATTCTCTTCAAGAAAAGAAATGTAATATTTAAAATTAGTGAATTCGTGGCTATACAAACAAATTATAAAACAGCATTACAACATAAAATCTTCGAAATAATTTCGAAAGCATCTCAGGAACTCAATGTCGATAGTTATGTTATTGGCGGTTTTGTTCGGGATTTGCTTTTAAATCGGGGTTCAAAAAAAGACATTGATGTGGTTGCTGTTGGCAGTGGTATAGAATTGGCTTTGAAAGTTTCTGAATTACTTCCTAAAAAACCAAAAGTACAGGTTTTTAAAACTTACGGAACGGCAATGTTGCGTTTTGAAGATACTGATATAGAATTTGTAGGAGCACGAAAAGAGTCTTATAATTTTGACAGCAGAAATCCTATTGTCGAAAACGGAACGCTTGAAGACGATCAAAACCGTCGTGATTTTACCATCAATGCTTTGGCTTTATCTCTAAACGAAAAAACATTCGGAGATCTTTCTGATCCTTTTAATGGTTTGGCTGATTTAGAGAACAAAACGATTAAAACGCCTTTAAATCCTGACATTACTTACTCTGATGATCCTTTGAGAATGTTGCGTGCGATTCGTTTTGCAACGCAATTGAATTTCGAAATCGAAGAGAATTCATTGAATGCTATCACCAAAAATGCAGATCGTATCAAAATTATCTCTGGCGAAAGAATTGTAGACGAATTAAACAAAATTTTATCTACACTTAAACCGTCAACAGGATTTTTACTTTTATATAAAACTGGGCTTTTGGATATTATTTTACCCGAGTTAACAGCGCTTAATCAGGTCGAAGAAATTGAAGGTCATACTCATAAAAACAACTTTTATCATACACTTGAAGTGGTTGATAATATCTGCCCAAATACAGATGATGTCTGGTTACGCTGGTCGGCTTTGTTGCATGATATTGGGAAAGCGCCAACAAAACGGTTTAATAAAAAACAAGGATGGACTTTTCACGGACATGAGTTTTTAGGTGGTAAAATGGCTAAAAAAATATTCGAACGTTTGCATATGCCATTGAATCACAAAATGAAATTTGTGCAAAAAATGGTTATTATGAGTTCGCGGCCGATTGTTTTGGCACAGGATATTGTAACCGATAGCGCAGTTCGTCGTTTGGTTTTTGATGCCGGTGAAGATGTAGATGATTTAATGACGTTATGTGAAGCTGATATTACAACCAAAAATCCGTCGAAGTTTAAGAAATATCATAAAAACTTTGAAATCGTTCGCAAGAAAATTGTTGAAGTAGAAGAACGTGATCATGTTCGTAATTTTCAACCGCCAATTTCAGGTGAAGAAATTATGGAATTGTTCGATTTAAAACCTTCACGCGAGATTGGAGTTTTGAAAGAAGCGGTGAAAGAAGCTATTTTAGAAGGTGATATCCCGAATGAATATCAGGCTGCTTATGATTTTATTATTAAAAGAGCTGCAAAATTAAATTTAACGCCTAAAAAGTAATGGATCTATTAGGGGCTATTTTTTCTATTATTTTAATATTAATAGTTTTAGTAACTAATATTATTTTTATTAGAAAAATTAATAGAACTAACAGTAGTCACTATAAATATAAAATCTTCTTTTTTTTAATCAGTATTGCTTCCATATCTGCTATAATGATTATAGGCGCGATTTTTCAAAATGCAGTTCTAATTGATTATTTTAAAATAACAATGAACATTGAAAGCTATCAATATAGAATAATAGTTATGACAGTGATCCTAATTATCAACATTATAGCAAACTTTACTTTATTAAAACTTTATTTAAAAAGAAGAGAACGAAAAAGCAAAAACAAAATTAACGAGATTGAATTAATTGGAAAAGAATGAAAAAAGAGAATAAATCAGTAATCATTTGGTTACTATCAGGTTGTGTTTTATTGTTTTTAATGGT
This sequence comes from Flavobacterium sp. SLB02, assembly GCF_009664855.1. Taxonomy (GTDB): domain Bacteria; phylum Bacteroidota; class Bacteroidia; order Flavobacteriales; family Flavobacteriaceae; genus Flavobacterium. The sequence continues at coordinate 189,163 of NZ_CP045928.1, read as the reverse complement.
TGTTGTTGGCGGAATTACCCGTTTGACTAATTCAGGTTTATCAATGACCGATTGGCATTTGGTAACCGACACCTTCCCTCCTTTGACGGATGCAAAATGGAATGAAGCTTTCGAGCAATACAAAAAATTTCCTGAGTATCAAAAAATCAACATTCATAACGATTTTCAACTAGCAGATTATAAGTTTATTTACTTCTGGGAATGGTTCCACCGTTTTATTGGTAGAATCATAGGATTGGTTTTCTTTGTTCCTTTTGTTTATTTTTTAATGAAAAAGAAACTGGACCGTGCAACTGTCAAAAAATGTATCGTTCTTTTGGCAATGGGAGCATTTCAGGGTTTCCTTGGATGGTTCATGGTTCGCAGCGGATTAATCGATAATCCAGACGTAAGTCACTTTAGACTTTCTTTGCACCTTACTTTTGCATTTATCACTTTCGCCTATACTTTATGGGTTGCATTGGATTTAATTTATCCTGAAAGAACGATTACTAAAGTAATTCCGCTTCGTAATATTGCAAGATTTGCTTTAGTTGCTTTATTAATTCAAATTATTTATGGTGGTTTTGTAGCAGGATTAAATGCAGGATTAATTCACAATCATTGGCCATTAATGAGCGATGGAGAATTTATACATGATTCTGTTTTTATTGAACAATCTACTTTGGTCAAAAATTTAATCGAAGGTAAAAGCGGTGTTCAGTTTGTACACAGAACTTTTGCTTATGTAGTGGTTGCTTTTATCTTATTTTTATATTACAAAAGCACTCAATTTTCACTTTCAAGAACACAGGTAAACGGAATTAAAACTTTAGTTCTTTTTGTATTTATTCAATTTGCGTTGGGTGTATTTACGCTATTGTACAGTATTCCATTGGCTTTAGGATTAATTCACCAAATTATGGCGTTCTTCCTTTTAAGTGCCATGACGTTTACCTTGCATAGATTGAGTAAATAAAAAAAATCTTCAAATAAAAAAATCCTTCAACCGAAGGATTTTTTTTTATTTTTAATTAATGCTAAATATTTGGCTAATCTTTGTGTTAACCGGATTAAAATCAGGTGCTACAAAATAGATCGAGCCGATGGCTCTTTAATTTAAGGTTGAATTCTGGATGGAATAAAATTTACCCCAACCAACTTTTAAAATCCTGTACTTTCTCGCGGCTTACAATTACCTCATCTTCTTTGTAAGTAGGTAAAATAACTTTGAGGCGAGAATTGGTATATACCTGGATTTCTTTTATTGCCGTAAGCGGAATAATAAATTTTCTGCTTACGCGAAAGAAATCCTTCATGTCTAATTCCTGCTCCAGAACTTCTAAAGTAGAATCGATCAGATAGTTTCTATTATCGAAAGTATGAATATAAGTTCCTTTGTTTTCACTAAAAAAACATTCGATTTCATCGGTTGTAATCACTTTTAAATGCTGCCCTATTTTTACGGTGAAACGTTTTTTGTAACTCTTTTCGAAAGGATTAGATAACATCTGACGTATTTGCTCAAAATCAAGCTGTAGATTTTGATTTCCTGAATTTGCTTTCGGAATTCGGTTTTTGAATTTAGTCACCGCTACTTCTAAATCATCCTCGTCAATAGGTTTTAAAAGATAATCGATACTGTTTAATTTGAATGCCTTTAAAGCATATTCATCATAAGCTGTAGTAAAAATAATAGCGCTTTGAATGTTTATCTTTTCGAAGATTTCAAACGACAAACCATCTGATAACTGAATATCCAGAAAAATTAAATCAGGATGTTCATTATTGCTAAACCAGTGAACTGATTCTTCTACAGAGTGCAGCATGGTTTCTACGGCAATATCTAACTTTTCTAGTTTACGCTGCAATAATCTTGCTGCCGGTTTTTCGTCTTCTATAATTAATGTGGTCATTTAGTACAATGCAAAAATTGAAATTTTAGTTTAAAATTACTCCCATTTATTTTTATTCTGAGCCTCTCTCTCCATATATTTTTGAATTTTCTTTTGTTCCCAGTCTCTGCCGAAAAATATATCCGGTCCAAAAACTGTAAAGGCATGAATCAATAAAGCTATTCCCCAAAACAGTGCTGTAGAATAAATTTCCCAATTATTTAAACTTCTTATCGTAAAATGATTTCCATTATTAAAATCATATCCAACAAAATTCCTGTTTACACTAGTGATAATGATAATAGCATTTACTATAATATAAACCTTCAGGTGCGAATAAAATCCTTTGATTTTTTTTACTTTTTTATACGCAATATTATAACTTTCGTCTGTACTAAATTCTTGTCTGTATTCATCATACATACGTTGTCTAAATCGTCCCATTTTATTTTGAATTAAATTATTGCCATTTATTTTTACCTTCTTTTTCTTTTTCCATCAGTTCTTTGATTTTCCGTTCTTCCCATTCTTTTCCAAGAACCGGAAATATTTTAAAAACTTTCATTCCGTGAAAAACAACTCCAACTCCCCACCACATTAAAGGCCAATAGAACCATAAATGATCCGGTGATGTGTATAAATTGACAAAAATAAGAACAACATTTACACCAATAAAAGCGGTTAAATTTCCGTAAAAGCCTTTAATTTCTTCAACTCTCTTTTTTGCCAGATAATATCTGTCTTCTTCATTTAAATTAACTTCCATGATTACTCCCATTTTTGTGTTTTTTCTTTTTTCTCTAAAATACTTTTCACTTTTCGCTCTTCCCATTCTTCTCCAAAAATTTTAAAAGAAGCGAATAAATCTACCGCAGAAACTAAAAAAGCGGTTGTCCAGATGATCATTACAAAACAATTTATATATTTAAACGGCAGGAAATTTAAAGGTAATCCTGCGTATTCTTTTAAAATAAAAATGATCATTCCGATAGCATAAACAAATGCATGCGAATAAAATGCCTTAAGTTTAAGTACTTTTTTATTGGCCATTTTTTGAAGTTCGAATTCTTCCTCGCTATTGTTAAAATTATTTTCCATGATTACTCCCATTTTTGTTTTGGATTCTCTTTTTCTAAAAGCGCCTGAATTTTTCGTTCTTCCCAATCTTTATTAAAAATAGGCGAAAACCCAAAAGCTTTCATGCCATGCAAAATGATCGGAATTGCCCATCCTATTACAGAATATATACACCACAAATACCCAGGAGATGTCATAAGATTAACCACTATAACAATGGGATTACAAAGAAGATAAACCGTTAGGTGCTGGTAAAACTTTTTTATTTCGACGACTCTTTTCTGAGCCTCGTAATAGCGTTTTGCTTCATTATAATTGGGTTCCATTATTTCCAGTTTTTTTGTTGTTTTTCTTTTTCAAGAATCTCTCTTATTTTTCGTTCTTCCCAATCTGAGCTGTAACCAAAGACTTTAAAAGCATGCATTACCACTCCAAACCCCCAGCCCAAAGCCGAAAACCAAAACCATTGAAATCCAGGAGAATACCTCAAATTTATAAAAATTAAGAATGGAATTACACAACAATATGAAATAACATTCCCGTAAAAACCTTTTAATTCTTCTACTCTTTTTTTAGCTCTGAAATAAGCCTTATTCTCATCGCTATATTCTGCACTTGTTTCCATAACTGTAATTTGTTTGGTCAAAATTGGAATTTTAACTGTAAAAGTTTTTTCATTTTGTTCGATCAAAACTTTTCGGTTTGTTATAATCCCGTATCGATTTACAATATTTTGCAATCCGACTCCCTGCCTGTCCTGCAAAACTTCTTTTTTCTGAAAATCATTCTGAATTGCTAAATAATCTCCGTCAATAAAAATTCTGATATGCAACGGTTTTTGTTCGCTTACGATGTTATGTTTCACTGTATTTTCCAGCAAAAGCTGCAAAGACAGCGGAACCACTTTTGCATCAGGGTTTATATTTGTGGTGGGCAATTCGTAAAATAAACTATTTTCGAAACGCATCTTCAGCAAATTCATATAAGTTTTTGCAAACGACAATTCATCTTCTACAGATACTAGTTCTTTATCTTTTTGTTCTAAAACGTAGCGGTAAATTTTAGATAAAGAAGTCGTAAATCGTTGCGCATTATCCGGATTTTCTTCGATTAAAGAACTTAATACATTTAAACTATTAAAAAGAAAATGTGGATCTATTTGATTTTTTAAACTTTCGAATTTTGCATTTGCTGTTCCTGCAATAATCTTTTGTTGTGTAATTTCGAATTTTGATGCCTGTTTCCACTTTACCATAAAACTTCTGGCCTGCATAAAAGTCGAAACTCCCAACGCGAGTATGATATAAAACAAGTGTACCCAAATCATCTTATCGCTAAAAAAAACTTCTAGAGATACATCCTGCAAAATAACATAGATGTAATAGTTAATTCCTAAAACGATCGGAACTGTATACAAAACAGTAACCAAAATTCCGTAATATACCCTTAAGTTCGTTTGCTCTAACCAATCCCATTTTTTATCTAAGTAAACATTAATATATCCGTTACCAAAACCTACAAGGAAGGAATAAAGACAGCTGATAAAAAAAGTAATAAGAACGTTTCTGACATTTAAATCACCTCCTAAACAAGCTGAAAATATTACCGTAAAAATCATAGAAATCTTGAACGAAACTATTGTTCCACTTTTTAAATCTCCATAAACAGTTCCGCGATCTTTCATTATATTATCAGCTTAAATTAATTTTATTTTTTACAATTCTTTTGAGTTTCTAAAGCTCTTTCTAATCCCCATTTTGGCGAAAAAGGAGTTTCTGGTTTAAAAGTAGCAAAAAGTTCAACAGCTTTATCAACTTGTGCACAAAGAGGTTTTGTATCAACTCCTGTCCATTTTGCGCCACCTAACTGGTAATCAGCCTCACCAAAAACAATTCGCGGATTGTTTGGATCTATGGCTTTTCCTTTTGCGTAAGCTTCCATCACTTTAGCCGAATATTTCATTCCGTTTGTCATTGGGTCTGCTACTACCCAGGCCGTATAGATTAGAGCCTGCATGGCATATAATTCGGCATTGTTTTGATCTTTTATCAATTCAACATCCAATGCGTCTTGTGCTTTTGTCAGCAACAAATCTATTTTTGTTTTATCTTTTTCAGAAAACGCCGATATAGTATTGATTAAAGAGATATAATAATTAGGCAGATAACTTGTTTTTTCTGCTGCAGCAATTCTTTCGAACAATGCCGAAGCTTCTGTATTTTTTCCTTCTTTCCAAAGCCCTAACGCTTTTCCCATTCCTTGTTCAAACTGTGTTTGTGCAGAACTTATTGTTACTACGAATAATGCGATTAAAGTGATGATTTTTTTCATTTTATAAGTAATTAAAATGGTTGTTTTTATTTTGTTTTGTTAGTTATTATTTATAATGTAATTTCAATTTTTGAATCTTTCGCAATGACAAATTTAGCATCTTTATAAGCCGGAGGTCCCATAAATCCTTTTGCATTGTTTGAAGCTGCATAATCTTCAGAAGGAATTCCCATCATATTTTTATCCAGTTTTCCGTTATTGTTTTCATCGTGATACGTTGAAATTGCATATTCTCCTGCCGGAATATTGTCGAATTTTACAACTGCTTTGTTGTTTTTAATTTCAGACCCAACACTTTTATAGGTTGTTTTAAGAAAGGTCCCATCTGAGTTGTACAAACCTACTTTAACAGTTCCTGCATTATTTTTTAAACCCGAAACAGAAACAGTCAGTTTTACATTTTGAGCAGATATCAGACTGCAGATAAATAATGTGATTAAGGTAATAATTTTGGTCATGATTTCTTTTTTTTTTAGTTACTAAGATGCTAAGGTTCTGAGATTCTAAGTTTTGTTGATGATTAAAACTCTTCTTTTTAAGTATTAAGGTTTTAAGGAGATAAGCTTCTTTTTTCTTAGTGTCTTAGAGGCTTAGTCGCTTATTATTTTATACTTCAAAAGTATATTGATTTTTAATGCTTTAAAATTAAATAATACTGAGTTGTTGATTTTGATGACTGAATTGTTTTTTTTAAAGGTGCAAAGGTTCAGAGTAGCAAAGGGACAAAGGTTTTAAGTTTGCATCCGTTTTTTAATTCTAAAGCTTGTTAAGTACTTGCATTTTTTTTCAAATCCAAGCTCGACAAACCTTTGTCACTTTGAACCTTCCTAAAGATTCTTCAATTGATTCTCATTTTTATTATCACTAATCGTCCAGAAGAAACCTACGAAAAAGAATCGGTCTGCGGTTGGTACAACGGCTTGTCTGTTATAAACTCCGTTAGGGTCCGGTAATTTTGCGTAGTCGTAACCAAAAACATTTTGGGTTCCTAATACATTCGAAACCGAGAAATACAGGATTTTTTGTGTTGTTAGTAAATACGCCCAGTTAAAACTCAAACTATTATATGACTTTGTTTTCCCGTTCATGAATTGTGTTTGGTTGGGATCGTTATAAGGTCTTCCTGAACTATAACTGTTGGTGAAACCTATTTGCGATTTCCAATCGGTGATAAAATATTTGGTTACGATGGATAAACTGTGATTTGCCACAAAATTTGGAGTTGCCATCATTGGAAAATTCTTGTATTGTCTCTCTGAATCGATATAAGAATACGAAATCCAATATTCTAAGTTTTTATACAAATTACTGTCTCTCCAAAATAAATCCAATCCTTTTGCATAACCCGAACCATTGTTATTGAAAACCGAATTGTACTGAATATCTCTCGTATTATACTGAACCAAATTGCTGTAATCTTTGTAATATGCTTCTGCCCTGAAAGTTTGCCCTGGTTTTGTAAACTGATAATTCAAAATATAATGTCTCGCTTTTTCACTTTCGAACTGATGGTATTTTGAATATTTAATATAATCAACAACAGGAGTTTGAGAAAAATCTCCGTAAGCAAATGAAAACTGACTGTTTTTAGAAACTTTATAAGCGATTGAAGCTCTTGGCGCTATATTGGTCTCGTCAAGCAAACTATTATTCGAAAGCCTGAAACCTACTTTCATCGCCAGGTTTTTCGAGAACAAAATATCCCCTTCGGTATAAAGAGCAGCGATATTTGAGTCGTAACCATTGGCTGTTTTTATCGAAATGTTATCATCAAAATTTTCATTGTATCTGGTCATAAAATAATCGGCTCCAAAAGACAATTTAAAATAGTTGGAAATGTTTTTTCTTAATTTCAACTTCAGCTGTGCTGCATTTTCGTTACTGTCAACATCATTGATGTCATATTTGACTTTGTTTTTGCTATACCCGTAACTAATTCCTGATGTTAGCTGCCAGCCCGTTCCAAAATCTCCTTTGTAAGAGGCATTCAAATAAAAATTATTATTGTTTAAATCGGTTCTGATGGGGTCAACGAAGTTTACATTCTTCTGATTCAAATCAAATTTTTCAGCATCAAAAGCGGCGTATAATTTAAAAATACCTCTTTCAAAATGATATCGGTAAACCGCTTCACCTCCCAAAGACTGATAAGGATTATTCCAATCTACATTCTGAGGAATTACCGCCTGATAAGGTGCCAGGTTTATATAATTGGTATTAATACTAAAAGAACTTTTTTTCCATTTTTGCGTATTTCCAACTCCTAAACCTACGGTCATTAAAGCAATATCTGTTTTATTCTGGTCCGGTTCATCTTGCGTATTCAATAATAAAACACTTGATAAAGCTTCTCCATATTCGGCAGAATATCCTCCGGTAGAAAAAGCAATTCCGCTAAACAAAAAAGGCGAAAACCTGCTGCGGGTTGGTAAATTATTTGTTGTTGCGCCATAAGGCTGTGCTACACGAAGTCCATCTACAAAAGTCTGAGTTTCGCTGGCTTCTCCTCCACGTACAAACAAACGTCCGTCTTCTCCAACAGTTTGAGTTCCCGGCAAGGTTTGCAAAGCGGCAATAATATTTCCCGCAGAACCTGCTGTGGTTACAATATCTAAAGGTTTTAGGACCGAAACTCTTGCTTTGTCTCCTGATTCTAATGTTCCGGCAGTAATTACAACAGCGTCAAGTGCATTTACGTTTTCTCTAAGTTTTACGGTTTGATCTTTATAGTTGGCAACATCAATTTCTTTTTTGAAAGTATCGTACAATAAAAAACTTATTACTAAAGTCTTATTTCCTGTTTCTGATGTTTCAAACGAAAAATCTCCTGTTTCAGAACTTGTAGCTCCGTCATAAGTTCCGTCGATATAAATATTAGCTCCCGGAACAGGTTTTCCTTTTTGATCTAATACTTTACCCGAAATAGTATTTTGGGCAAAAATAAAACAGGTAAAAAATAAAAAGCTAATGGTAAAAAGTAATTTGGTTGTCATGGTATTTTGTTTTTGATGGTGCAAATATATTTTAACAGTTTTTGTTAAAAAATATTAAATAACCCAATTGTAGAATTTCGAGGATGAGTTGTAAAATACTTATTTGTATCTTAGCTATTAGTTCTTCGTCTTTAATAAAACTCCAAATGAACATAGGAATCGCACAAATAAAACCTTTTAAAGGAGATATTTCAGCTAACATAAAAAAACACATAAAATTTATAGAACTTGCTTCCTCATTAAATGCAACTTCGATTTTTTTTCCTGAACTTTCATTAACTGGTTACGAACCCGAATTGGCCAAAGATCTTGCAACTCATCAAGATGATAATCGATTTGATTATTTTGAGAAAACTAGTACTCTTAAGAATATCACTATTGGAGTTGGGATTCCATTAAAAACCGAAAATGGAATACGAATTAGTATGCTTATATTTCGACCAAACCAAGAAAGACTTTCCTATTCAAAACAACAACTTCACGAAGATGAATTTCCCTATTTTGAAAATGGAAATGAACAAGTTATAATCCAAATTGAGAATCAAAAAATTATTCCTGCTATTTGTTATGAAAGCCTACAAACAGAACATGCCGAAAAAGCAAACAAACTTGGAGGGGATATATATCTGGCCAGTGTTGCCAAATCACAAAACGGAATACATAAAGCTTTTAAACATTATCCTGAAATTGCTAAAAAATACACCATTCCGGTTCTAATGTCCAATTGTATTGGAGAATGTGATAATTTTGTAAGTGTTGGGTTTAGTTCGATTTGGACAAAAGAAGGAAAATTAGCGGAACAACTTGACAACAAAAATGAAGGTATACTAGTTTTTAATACTGAGACTGAAAAAGTTGTAAAACAGATTATCTAGAAATTGATTTTATATCTTTGATAATCACTAAGACCGAAAGTTTAATTTTTTTAAATAAAACAAATAAACCATAGCAGTTATGTCAGAAAGCAAAAGAGTTTCGAATTTATATCAATCCATTTATAATGGACATCCATGGCTGGAGGTTACTTTGGCACATACTTTAGAAAATGTAACGGCTGAGCAGGCTTACAGAAAAATAAATCCAAAATTAAATACGATTTGGGAAATTGTCAATCATTTAATTCAATGGAGAAGAAATATTTTAAGACGTGTGCAGGGCGAAATTGTTACAACTCCTGATCATAATTATTTCGTTCCTATTTTGGATTCATCTGAAGCTTCATGGGAACAATCACTACAAAGTCTCGCTAAATCTCAGGAATTATGGAGTGCCTTTTTGAGTGATTTTGATGATGCTGGCTTTGATAAAATAGATCCAAATAACAATCATAATTTTTATGAAGATATTCATGGTATTATTCAGCATGATATTTATCATTTAGGACAGATTGTTATTTTGAAGAAGTTATTATAGTAGATAATTTTGTGCAACCTTGTGATTCCGATTTCTGTGATAAAACCTTTTTTTAGGAGCTAATCCCGAGCCTGAAAGTGCACTGGCGAAGCAATCCGTTTTCAATCTTTTGTGGCTCCCGATAGCTATCGGGACGCCACAAAAGGATTTACACTTTTATTGGGTCTAGAACAATCCTTTTCATAACAATATTTTCGTATAGTTTGCCATTCCGAATGAGGAATGAAAATTGGGAGTTATTTAAAATACAAAACATCTTTTTCTAAATAAACATTCAAATGAAAAAATCAGGACTGTTACTCGCATTTTTATTTATAAATGTTATCGGATTTTCTCAGGAAACTGAAATGAAATTCGATGAAAATCTGGCAAAATCACTGAAAGCCGATGAATACGGTATGAAGAAATATATATTTTGTCTTTTAAAATCAGGAACCCATACAAGCGCATCAAAAGAAGAAAGCAAAAAATTATTCGAAGGTCATATGGCGAACATCAACAAACTAGCCCAGGAAGGAAAACTGGTTGTTGCCGGACCATTTATGAAAAATGACAGAAATTACAGAGGCATATATATTTTTAATGTAGAAACCGTCGAAGAAGCAAAAGCACTTGTTGCCACAGATCCGGCAATAAAAGCCAATTTGCTCGAAGCCGAATTAACACCCTGGTATGCGACGGCTGCTTTGCAGGAAACATTAAAAATTCATGAAAAGATTGCTAAGAAAAAAATATAATTACATTTTATGAAGACTGAGAAAGAAAAAATGATTGGCGGAGAATACTACCTTGCAGGAGATCCTGTTTTAGTAAAAGAACGCCGAAAGGCTAAAAATCTACTTCACCGTTTAAACGTAACTGAATATCGCCTGACAAAAAAAGCAAAACTAATTTTAGAGGAGTTAATTCCTAATGTAGGTAAGAGTTTCTACATAGAACCTCCATTTCATTGTGATTACGGTTACAATATTTCTTGTGGTGACAACGTTTATTTTAATGTAAATTGTGTTGTTTTAGATTGTGCGCCCGTAAATATTGGATCGAATGTGTTTTTTGCACCAAACGTTCAAATTTATACTGCCACTCATCCGCTTGATGCCGAATTAAGAAAAACACTCGAAAATGCATTACCCATTTCTATTGGTGATGATTGCTGGATTGGCGGAAATTCTGTTATTTGTCCGGGAGTAACTATTGGCAAAGGATGTGTTATTGGAGCCGGATCTGTAGTGACCAAAGACATTCCGGCCAATTCATTGGCTGTTGGAAATCCGGCCAAAATAATTCGAAAATTAAATCAAGAACCTGAATCTAAATAAATGCTTACCTTAAATAAAGTTCATCATATCGCCATTTTATGTTCCGATTATCAAAAATCTAAAACTTTCTATACCGAAGTTTTGGGATTAATGATTATTAGAGAAATCTATCGCGAAGAACGTCAATCGTATAAACTTGATCTGGCCTTAAATGGCATTTATGTCATAGAATTATTTTCTTTTCCAAATCCGCCGCAACGTCCTTCCCGACCTGAAGCTGTTGGTTTGCGTCATTTGGCTTTTGAAGTAATTAATCTGGAAGAAACAATTGCTTTTTTGAATACTAAGAATATCGAATCAGAACCTATTCGAATTGATGAAACAACCAATAAGCGATTTACTTTTATCGCCGATCCTGATTTGTTGCCTATTGAGTTTTATGAAAGATAAGTTTAAAATAATCTCGCAAAGGCGCGAAGACGCTAAGTTTTTCATATTTTGATTCAACGTTATTTGAATAGCTTCCTGCTTTAGCTGGATGTGTAAATAAACAAAAGCAAAAAGGCTTTAGCCGAACAAATAAAATTTGGCTAAAGCCTTTTCTATATAAAATAATGTATCTCTAGCTAAAGCTGGAGGCTATTCAAATTGTTATGGAAATCTCGCGCAAAGAGTCGTAGAGTAGCAAAGAAAATTAACTTAACAACTTTGCGACTCTGCGACTCTGCGACTTTGCGAGATTTGTTTACCAATTTTTACTTATCAATTGATTAAAAAAACTTAGAGTCTTTGTGCCTTTGTGGCCAATCCCGTAAGCGAAAGAAAATTCTTAAAACGAGAACTTTAACACAATATAATGACTGATTTTTATTAAAAACCGACTTTGATTCTCTAATTTTGTAATCCGCATAAAAAAAATGCGATTGAAAAAATCCACAACTGATGAACAAAACGGCGAAAATCAAAAAAAATCATCAATTTATTGTCTTCCAAAAATTAGTTATTGTTTCTGTTTTAATTGGCTTTCTTTCGGCCTTTTTAGGAATATCACTAAAAAAAATTACAGAATATTACGAAGAAATCTTCTTTCATGAAGTCTCCGTAAACCCGATTTTTTATATCATTTTCCCCGTCTTCGGATTATCTGTTATTTATTTTCTAAGACAATATTTATTCAATAAAAAAGAAAATAAAGGCATCAAAGAAGTTTTTGAAAGCACCAAATCAACTTCAAAAAATTTACCTTCATATAAAATACCCTCTCACTTTATAAACGGATTACTAACTGTCGCTTTTGGAGGTTCAACGGGAATCGAAGTTTCAACCGTAGTTGCCACCGCTACAATTGGATCTGTTGCACAACAAAAAGAAAATGTATTTCGCAAATACAAAACCGAATTGATTTGTGCGGGAGTTGCAGCTGGTGTTACGGCATTATTCAGCAGTCCAATTGCAGGGATTTTATTTGCTCTCGAAGTAATTTCCAGAAAAGTGACCCGAGCTTTTGTGATTTCGAACATCATTGCGGTTTCAGTGGCTTTTGGATTATTAACGATATTAAAAGAAGAACCTTTATTTGCTGTTTCTATTACAACCTGGCATCTAAAAGCGATTCCGTATTTTATCCTTTTAGGAATTTTAGCCGGAATAAATTCAGTTTATCTAACCCGTTGCGTTTTATTTTTTAAATCTCAATTCGGAAGAATCGATACACATTATTATAAAATCTTAATTGGTTCTGTGGTTTTAAGCGTTTCACTTTTTATTTTTCCTCAATTGTATGGAGAAGGTTATCACGCTATAAAAGGTATTGTTGGCAACTCAGCCGAAATTACCTTAACCCTTACTTTGGCTTTTACTTTTGTTGGAGTTTTACTTCTAAAACCTATCGTGACTTCTATAACATTAGCTTCGGGAGGAGACGGAGGCGTGTTTGCTCCAAGTCTTTTTATTGGTGCTTTTCTGGGATTATTATTAGCATCTATATTAAACACGTTTTTTCAGGTTCATGTACTTCCGGTTAACTTTATGATCATCGGGATGGCAGCAGTTTTAAGCGCCAGTATTCATGCCCCTTTTACCGCCATATTTTTAGTATGCGGACTAACAAACGATTATACTTTGTTTTTACCAATTATGGTGGTTTGCTTAATTTCAAAGTACACGGCAAAAATGATTTATCCCTATACGGTATACTCTTATACTCCAAGTCTAATAAAATAAATTATCAAATACTGATTGCACAGGTTTTTAACATCGCTTAAATCTGTGATAAAATAATACCACAAAAAATATTTAGCAAATATGCCCACTCCAAAAATTAAAAGAAGCTATCGCAAAACCCGTTACATTCTTTACAAGGAAACTCTAATCGATTTTAAGGAACACTTTTGGTCTTTTTTAGGTTCGTTCGTAGGAATTGGAATTTTGGCTTATGTACAGTCAATTCACTTTTCAGGAAATGATGCTGTGTATTTAATTGGTTCTTTTGGCGCTTCGAGTGTATTGGTTTACGGAATTATTCAAAGTCCGTTCTCACAGCCCCGAAATTTAGTTGGAGGTCACGTAATTTCTGCCTTTATTGGTGTTACAGTTCACAAATTAGCTCCAGACATTATCTGGGTTGCTGCTCCTTTGGCCGTTTCGCTTGCCATAATTTCTATGCAAATTACAAAAACACTTCATCCTCCCGGAGGCGCAACTGCTTTAATTGCTGTTATTGGCACAGAAAAAGTAAAAGCGTTAGGATATATGTATGTGATTTCACCTGTTTTAGTTGGAACTTTGATTTTACTTTTAACGGCTTTGATTTTTAATAATATGACTTCAAGCAGAAGTTATCCTACTCATAGTACTTATCATAAGCATTATCACAAAATTAGAAAACGATTGGTTGGGAGATAGTTTTTTTTTTGAAACACGGTTGTCATCCTGAGTTTAGTGAGACTTGAGGAGAGGACTTGCCAATTGGAATGGGCTTCGACTCCGCTCAGCCTGACAGATCTATTTCGCTCAATCTGACAAATAAAAATCTTTTCAACAAATCTCAATTCCTAATTCATAAATCCTTTTTTATATTTTACCTTTGACCTCTCAATAAAAACAAAGATTATGGTTTATAAATTTAGAGTAATTCTAGACGCCGAAGAAGATATTTTTAGAGACATTGCAATTCTTGAAGATGATACTCTTGAAGATTTACACAATGCTATCTTCAACGCTTTTGGTTTTGACGGAATGGAAGTAGCTTCGTTTTATACCTGCGATGAAACTTGGAATCAGGAAGATGAAATTGCACTTTTTGATACTGGCGACGTTCCGGGAGAACAAAGAACCATGAGCGATTATAAATTATCTGATCTCTTAGATGAGCAAAATACTAAAATTATCTACGTATATGATTTCATCAATATGTGGACATTCTTAGTTGAATTGGCCGCTATCGAAGATCAAATTGCAGGAGTTCCTTACCCGGAAACTTTATTCTCTCACGGAGAAATGCCTGATGAAGCCATAGAAAAAAGCTTTGAAGCCGATATGCACGACGATATCTACGGAGAATTTGAAGATGATCTCGACGAAGACGATCTAGACATGTTCGAAGGAGACGATAGCTTTGAAGATTTTGGATTTGAGGAAAATTGGAATTAAAGAAAGAGGTTCAAAGGTTCAGAGGTTTTCTTTAAAACCTGCGGTTTTAAAAAGTAATAAAATTCTTATTTTTACATTTATTTTTTTTAATGTACTAATGATGAATACTTTTCGAGACCTTTTAATCTGGTAAAAATCGATGAACATAGTAACTGAAATTTACCAATTAACAAATTCATTTCCAAAAGAAGAATTTTATGGACTATCTTCACAAATCAGAAGATGTTCAGTATCAATACCCAGCAATATTGCGGAAGGTTATGGCAGAGACGGAAATAATGATTATCTGAGATTTTTAAATATTTCAATGTCATCGTTATTCGAGATGCAAACCCAACTTGAAATCTCATTCAATTTAAAATTTTTAAGCGAGAATCAATTTAATAAAATAAATGGAGAAAGCAGAGAACTAGAGCGCATGTTAATTGCCTTTATTCGAAAGATAAAAGACAGAAACTAAACCTTTGTGCCTTTGAACCTTTGCCACTCTGAACCTAAATAGAAACATGATCAACTTATTCAACACCCACATCGAGACGCTTGCGATACACCGCGTAGGAAACAAAAGCAGAAACGAAGCGATTTTTTTATCGGAACAACCATTTAATCTAAATGATGAAATTGTGCCTTTGATAAAAGAGTACTTTTTTAAGCCTTTTAGAGAGAAAGAAGAAAACTATTATCAGTTTGCGCACGAAGTCGATTTGGATTACAACGACATGTTTAAGTATGCTACGGAGATTTTTGATAATCCGAATAACTTGCAGGAGATTTCTAAAAGAATCACCACGCATTTATTCGAGCAATCAAATCATCCGCACATTAAAAACGGAGAAGTTTACGTAACGTATTTAACAAACTTAAGTATCGATAATAATGTTGTTGATGCGATCGGAATTTTTAAAAGTGAGTTACAAGCTGACTTTTTACAGTTTGAAGAAAAAAACAGTAACCTTGAGATGATCTTGCAGCAAGGTATCAACCTAAGCAAATTAGACAAAGGTTGTTTGATTTTTAATTATAAAAAAGAAGAAGGATATAAAATTCTAACTGTTGACAGTAACCGTTATGATGCGCGTTACTGGTTAGAGCACTTTTTATCTGTTGATGCTTTTGAAGATGAAAACTTCATCACTAAAAAATACTTGAAATTCTGTCAAAACTTCGCAAAAGATGTTGTTTTGCCAGCAGAAGACAAAAAAGAAGAAGTAATGTTTATGAACAGATCTGTGAATTATTTTGCTAAAAATGATCAGTTCGAAGAACAAAACTTTTTGAATGAAGTATTAGACAATCCTGACTTGATTCCTGAATTCAAAAATTATAAAGTTGATAAAGGAGAAAAATACAGCATCGAAGATGTAACCTCATTCCCTATTGCCAACGCAGCAGTTTCTGACGCTAGAAAATCGATTAAAAACGTTATTAACCTGGATACCCATATTCAGATTAAGATGGATTTTATCAACCCTGAAAGCGCTGAAAAATTTGTTGAAAAAGGCTGGGATGAAGAAAAACAAATGTATTACTACTTAGTTTATTTCAATAAAGAAGAAAAAAGCTAAGAGTCATTCATTTTCTATTACTTACTTAAAACAAAAAACGGCAACTACATTCGTAATTGCCGTTTTTTTATTTAAGGTTTCTCAAAGTCATTACAAAATCGATAACATTGCTTTTATAATATCATCGTACACTTGTTTATCTCTTTCGCCGGTACGTGCCAAAACCCTGATTCCTGAATAATTATTAAAAGTAAACCGGGCTAAAACTTTCGCACTGTTTGCTTTTGAAATATGTCCTGAATCCTGACCTTTCTGTATGGCAGTTGTAAAAACTTCTTCCATTATCTGGCTGTTATTTTTTACAATTTTGGCAATCTCTTCATCATGCATCGCTAATTCTACCGAAGAGTTTACCATAAAACAACCTTTTGTAATCCGGTCTTCTAAACTCTCGATAACAGCTTGTTTGAAAATGTCGTGTAAAGTCTCTTTGATATTTTCTGATTGATCAAAAAGCTCGACGATCTGGTTTTGTGCATTTTTTTGATAGCGCTGCAACGATTGAGCAAAAAGCTTTTGCTTATCGCCAAAGGTGTCATACAAACTAGAGCGGCTTAAACCCAAATGTGTCACCAAATCCTGGGCCGATGTTCCGTTATAACCTTTGTGCCAAAAAATTTCGATGGCTTTGTCTAAAGCCTGATCTTCATTAAATTCTTTTGTTCTAGCCATGATTTTTTCAATTAACATTACAAAGGTATAAAAAACGGAACAATCGTTCCTGAATTTGTGTAAAAAAAAATTATACTACAGCATTAACGGTAAGTCCACCATCAACAACAATTTCAGTTCCGGTAATAAACGATGCATCATCTGAAGCCAGAAAACTCACCGTTTTTGCAATTTCTGAAGCCTGCCCAAAACGTTTCAATAAAATTTTCTCTCCTAAAACGGCTCCAAAACCTTCCACTTCTGCTTTTTCTAAACCTAGTTTTCCGTACAATGGAGTTTCAACAGGACCTGGAGAAACTGCGTTTACTCTAATTTTTCTTGGCGCTAATTCCGTAGCAAATACTTTATTTAAAGATAATACTGCTGCTTTGCTTGCTGCATAAACACTGGAATTTGGCATACCAACATGAGCATTAATCGAAGTATTAAAAATAATAGAACCTCCATCATTTAAGATTGGTAATACTTTTTGAACGGTAAAATAAACCCCTTTTACATTTACATTCATAATACTGTCATAATGCGCTTCTGAAGCTGATTCTACCGGAGCAAAAGAAGCTGTTCCTGCGTTTAAAAATAAAATATCAACTTTTCCAAATTGAGCTTTTACCTGCTCTACCAAACTATCAATCGATTTTAGATCGGATTGATCTGAAACAATTCCGGTAACATTCAATTCTTTTTCGGCTTGAGCCAAAGCTTCTTTGTTTCTTCCTGTTACAATTACTTTTGCACCTTTTGCTACTAAATCAGCTGCAGCTGCGTACCCAATTCCGCTATTTCCACCAGTTACAATGGCTACTTTGTTTTCTAAATTTTTCATTTTTATTATTTTTAAAATTATTGATTATTTAATTATTATTGTACAAAGATATAATAACGGAACGATCATTCCGTTATTAATAAAGTTAATATTTAGTTAAAATAAAAAACCACTCTAAAAACACTGATTTTCAGACAGTAAAATCTATGAAACAATAGACGAAAGAAATAATATAATAGCAAAGATTCTTAATTTTTGCTTAATTTTGTACTCTAAAAACAAATTAACATGGATATTCAATTATTCAACGAAAGTCCCTTTAAAACCATAATTTCATTTCATAAACTAATTGAATCTTTTGAAGAAATTGCTTTATCGAATGTAGATTACCGAGCCAACTACGCCAAAGCCATATTGAAAGAAATAGAACCTATTCCCGAATTTAGAACCGGGATTCAGGATTTTTCTATCATTAAAAACAATGAAGCTTT
This sequence comes from Flavobacterium sp. SLB02, assembly GCF_009664855.1. Taxonomy (GTDB): domain Bacteria; phylum Bacteroidota; class Bacteroidia; order Flavobacteriales; family Flavobacteriaceae; genus Flavobacterium. The sequence continues at coordinate 171,074 of NZ_CP045928.1, read as the reverse complement.
AATCAAAAATTTATTAGCAGATTTATTCCCAACTGCTTTAACCCAAAACGAAATAAAGGCGGTTACAATTCCGTTTCAAAATATATCATTTAACTATACTGATCGTTTCAAGAAAATTTTACGTAATGCCGGTGACGAATTTTATATGGAGATTCGTGATTTTGATGATCATCAATTTTACATTAATAATTGCTGCTTGATTTTAAACAATTATTACAATCAGAAAATAGATTTTAATAAACCTTTTTTCTACGACATTCCGGATGAAGATGGAGTCGAAAAACATTATCGCATTTTATACAATGCCGATTTTATGGAAATAATTCCAACTGAAAACGCTGTAGAACTGACTCAGGACGATATCGATCTTTTATTTGATAATTATAACGATCTGGAGCTTTGGAAATCAAAATTCCCTAAAGGAAGCTGGATTTTAAAAGGTTTTGGAATTGTTTCTTTATTTGATGCGACAACAGAAAGTGCCATTTCTAATTTAAAAAGTAATTTACTTAAGCCTGATTCAAAAACCGTTGCAACAGATGAAATTGTTACAAACATTTTTAAATCTATATTTAAAATTCCGGATTTAAGAGTAGGTTTTATTATTTACAATCCTGAAGAAGAAAAATTTATCAGGCCGGCAAAATTAGACAATCAGCTCAAAAGCTTTTTACTTGCAAAAGATCAGGAAGTCGATTGTAAAAATGCTTTTTTTGGATGTTCTTTTGAAAATTTATTAGACAACAAAGAGCCTTTTGTTATTTCTAATGTTAAAAAATTCATCGAGGAATCATCTAATAAAAAACTTGGGGAACATTTATTAAGACAAGGGATTCAGAGTTGTGTTTTTGCTCCTGTTATAAAGAACGATCATTTACTGGGTGTTATTGAATTAGTTTCCGGAAATGCCAGAGAAATTAATAGTGTAAATGCAACCAAACTAGAGTTAGTCCTACCCTATTTAACGGATACGATTGATCGCTATAATACGGATATGCAACATCAGGTTGAGGCCATTATTCAGCGTGAATACACTACTATTCATCCAAGTGTTTACTGGAAATTCAAGAAAGAATCCCAAAATTATTTTCAGAATAACAATCCTATAAAAGATTATATTTTTAAAGAAATTGTCTTTAAAAATGTTTATCCGCTGTACGGTCAAATCGATATTAAAGGTTCTTCTGAGCACAGAAATGAAACAGTTAAAACAGATTTGAAAAGCCAGCTTACTACGCTTCTGGAAATTTTTGACAATCAAAAACCAAATGCAAATCTGGTACTTTTGGAACAAAGAAAATTTGAATTGGAATCACTTCGCAACGAGCTTGATTTTCCGCTAAAAGCAGATACAGAACAACAAATTCAACGTTATATTGAAGAAGAGATACATCCTATTTTAAAAAATACAAAAGGAAATGCCATCAACGAAAAATTAGAAGAGATATATTTTGAGACTCTTGATGAAAAAACGGGATTATTTTATCAGGAAAGAAAGAAATTTGACAATGCGATGTCTATTATCAACAAAAAACTGGCATCGGTTTTAGATAAAAAACAAATCGAAGCGCAACAAATTTATCCCCATTATTACGAGCGTTTTAAAACCGACGGTGTTGAGCATAATTTATATATTGGTGCATCAATTTCGCCAACCAAACCTTTTGATATTATGTATTTGCACAATTTACGTTTGTGGCAATTACAAACTTTGTGCGAAATGGAACTGGAACATCATCAGCTAAAAGAATCTTTACCGTATGAACTCGACGTAACTTCGCTGATTTTAGTATTTAGTGCGCCGCTTTCTATCCGTTTTAGAATGGATGAAAAACGTTTTGATGTTGACGGAACGTACAATGCAAGATACGAAGTGGTTAAAAAACGTATCGATAAATCGAACATTAAGGGCACAAAAGAGCGTATTACAGAGAAAGAAAAAATTACAATTGTATATTCTCAAAACAGCGAAGAAGCGGAGTATTTAAAATATATCAAATATTTGCAGCACAAGAAAATCTTAGAACCATCAATTGAACAATTTGAAGTCGAAGATCTTCAGGGAGTTTCCGGTCTAAGAGCGATTCGTGTAAAAGTGATTAATAACAGTACAAATCCGGTGGCTCAAAAAATTACCTATCAGGATTTATTAGATGAGCTTAATTAATTATTGAATACATAGTTAGGCCGCGCATTTTTGTCATCCTGAGAAACGAGAGATGACAAGATTGATGTTATATACTAAGCTTTGTCAAAGTTTAAAACTTTGACAAAGCTTTTTTAATTAAATTGATTTAAAAGCGATTACAAAAGCAACAACAGTTACAATGATACCAATCATGAAAAAGTTGTAAGCAATGCGCAACAAGTTGTATTTACGCTGCAAAACCAATCCCAGGTAATACAAATCTTTGATCATGTTCGAATAGAGATAATCACGATCTTTCATCATTTCATTCATTGCCCAGTCGTATTCTTCTAAAGGCATCTTATAGAAATTCCCAAAAAACAACAGATTAATCTTTTTGTTCTCGATATCTTCTCTGGTAAAAACTCCTGAAGTAACTTTTGGTCTGGTCGAAAGAATCGCAAAAATTATCGTAATAACGCTTGACATCAGCATTATAAAAGTTGGAATCACTAAATGTGCATTCTTCGGGCTGTCTAATTTTGGAATAATCGACGAAAGTGCAATCGAAATAATAATTGCATTTACAGACAATAAAATATTGGCTTTACTATCGGCAATTCCGCTTAAACGCGTGTGATTTCCTAAAGTAACACGAAACAAAGTATCGACACCACGATCCGGTTTTTCGATTTTATCTTTCTTTTTAATTTCTTCTTCTATTTTATCAGCTTCTTTCTTTTTTTGTTTTTCAAATCTCTTCTGAACAAGGAGTAAATTTTTTTCTTTTAGAGGCTGCCATTTTCTAAGTGCATAATCGGTATAAAAACGATGTTTGTTCATTAAAAAATTCAAATTTTCTTTTGCCCATTCGACATTAGAAAAATCCAGTTTCCAGGTATTTTTTAGTTCAATTCGCAACAATTCGCAGGTTGTTTCATACTCTGCTCCAACTAGATGCGAAAAATCTGCGTCTTTAATTATTTTTTCTAAATGTGTTTTGGGAACATATTCTTTTACGGTAGCCATAATCAAATTAGAAACACTCGCTATAAATTCATCAGATTGTCCTTTTTCTTTCAAAAAAGCTGTAGCAATTTTCACACTTTCCTGTTCATGATTTTCATAACCATCAATATAACCTGTATCATGAAACCAGGCAGCCACCAAAAGTATTTCTTTATCATCACTACTCACGTCTTCCTTTTTGCATAGCTCTTTAACAGCATTTACTACGGTGAAAGTATGGTTAAAATTATGATAAGAATATAGATTAGAAAGTTTATCTTTGAGTAAATTACTGACGAAATCTTCTGATTGTTCTACTAGATTCATGGAGAATTGTTTTATATACCACTAAATTATGAAATTGTTTTTGGATAATCATTTTATTACTAAAATTAAAAACCGGTCTTTGGCAATAGTTGTATTGCTACTGGTCTATTCCTGTGCGACACATAAAGCGCAATATGGAAAAAATGTTAGTGCTAACGAAACGGAAAACGCAACTGATACTATAAAAATTGCACACACAATTTATTTAGTTGGAGATGCCGGAAATGCAGATGAGGAACAGGCACAACAAACGCTTGAATTATTGCATCAAAAATTGAAAAAATCGAATAAAAAAGCAACCTTACTTTTTTTAGGAGATAATATTTATCCTAAAGGTTTTCCCAGCGATGATAATGCCGCAGAGAAAGCTTTGGCCGAAACAAAATTGACCAACCAACTAAAACTTACTAAAGGTTTTAAAGGAAAAACAATTGTTATTCCGGGTAATCACGATTGGTATAATGGTATAAAAGGTCTGGAACGCCAGGCGAATTTTGTAACGAAATATTTAAATGACAAAAAGGCTTTTTTGCCTAGAAAAGGGTGCGCGATCGAAGATGTAAAAATTGACAGTACTACGACACTAATTACTGTTGACAGTGAATGGTTTCTGGAAAACTGGGATAATCACCCTACTATTAATGACGATTGCGACATTAAAACGAGAGAAGATTTTTTTGATCAGTTAGAAAATATCTTAAATAAAAATCAGGAAAAAACAGTTGTTCTTGCTATTCACCATCCTTTGATGAGCAACGGAACTCACGGCGGGCAATTTTCTTTAGAAAAACAATTATTCCCACTAGAACAAAAAATACCATTGCCTATAATTGGTTCTTTTATCAACTTGTTACGTAAAACATCCGGAGCAAGTCCGCAGGATATTCAAAACAAGCAATATACTATTTATGCAAAACGAATTAAAACCCTTTTGCAAAAACAGAAAAACGTAATTGTAGTTTCCGGACACGATCATAATCTTCAGTATGTTAACAAAGAAAATATTCAGCAAATTATTAGCGGTGCAGGATCAAAATCTGAAGCGGCAAGAGCGATAAATCCTAATGAATTCTCTTATGGCGGAAATGGTTACGCCACCTTAACTTTGTTTAAAAGCGGTGATGCTAAAGTTTCGTTTTTTGGAAATGAAAACAATAAAGAAAAATTACTTTTTGAACATGAAATTATAAAGGCAAAAGAAATTAATTGGGCAGCAACGGTTGATAATAAGTTTCCCGCCACTGTTACCACTTCTATTTATTCTGATAAAATGACCAAAAAGAGTATTTTTCATAAATTCTTATTCGGAAATCATTACAGAAAGTATTACAGCTTGCCAATAGAAGCTAAAACAGCTACTTTAGATACTTTAATGGGCGGTCTGAAACCTATTCGCGAAGGCGGAGGACATCAATCTGTATCGTTAAGAGTGTCTGATCCCAAAGGAAGAGAATATGTAATGCGTGCCCTGAAAAAAAGTGCCACCGTATTTTTGCAGTCAGTAGCTTTTAAAGATCAATATGTGGTTAATGATTTTGAAGATACATATGCAGAGAACTTCTTATTTGATTTCTACACCACTTCTCATCCTTATACTACATTTGCCATTGGCAGTATGGCAGACCAGATTGGTTTACCGCATACCAATCCAGTTCTATATTATATTCCAAAACAAAACGGTTTAAAAGAGTTTAACTCGAACTTTGGAGATCAGCTTTATATGGTCGAAGAAAGACCAGCTGATAATCATTTGGATGCTAAAAATTTTGGTAATCCAACTGATATTATTAGTACTGAGGATATGATGAAAAATCTTCATAAAGACGAAAAATACAGCGTTGATGAAGATGCTTATATGAAAGCGCGTTTGTTTGATATGCTTATTGGCGATTGGGACAGACATAGTGATCAATGGCGTTGGGCAGAGCATAAAAAAGGCAATAAAGTGCTTTATGAGCCAATTCCTCGTGACCGTGATCAGGCTTTTGTAAAATACGACGGAACTTTACTTTCTCTTTTAATGAATATTCCTGCACTTCGCCATATGCGAACTTTCAAAAATAAAATTGATAATGTAAAGTGGCTTAACAGAGAACCTTACCCTATGGATTTAGCATTTTTAAGAACTGCTGAAGAAAAGGACTGGATCGCTCAGGCCAAATATATTCAGGAAAATTTATCGGATAGTGATATCGATAAAGCTTTTAAAAACTTACCAAAAGAAGTTCAGGACGCAACGATTGAAGACATCAAGAAAAAATTAAAAAACAGAAAGAAAGATCTTCAAAAATATGCTTCGGAGTATTTTGATGTTTTAAGCCATACGGTAATGATTGCCGGAACAGATAAAAAAGACAAATTCGTTATTAATCATAATGCTAAAAAAAGCATCGAAATTCAGGTTTTTAGAGTTAAAAAAGAAGGCGATGAATTAGTTTACACGAAAACGGTAACGGATTCTAAAACTAAAAATCTTTGGATTTATGGTTTAGATGATAATGATGTTTTTGAGGTAAAAGGAAATCAGAAATCAAACATTAAAATTCGTTTGATTGGCGGTCAGAACAATGACACGTACAACATCGAAAACGGTAAAAAAGTAATTGTGTATGATTTTAAATCTAAAGAGAACACCTATAATCTGGATGCTAAAACAAGAACACAACTAACAGATGATTACGATGTGAACTTATACAATTACGAAAAACCTAAATACAATGTGGTATCCGGTCTGCCAAACATTGGTTTTAATCCTGATGATGGTGTAAAAGTGGGTATTAATTTAAATTATACGGTAAACAATTTCAAACAGAATCCGTATACGCAACGACACGTATTAAATGCTTTTTATTATTTTGCAACAGGAGGTTTAGAGTTTAATTATGTAGCGCATTTTCCTGGTTTGTTAGGTAAATGGGTTATTGATGTTGAATCGCAATATACAACTCCAAACTTTGCAGTAAACTATTTTGGATACGGAAATGAATCGGTAAATAATACTGAAGAATTTGGAATGGATTACAATAGGGTTCGTATTCAGAAATTTAATCTTTACGGAGCTATTAGACACGTTGGCAGATACGGAAGTGAGTTTAGTATTCAGCCCATGTTACAACAAATGAGAGTTGAAGAAACAGATAACAGATACATTGATACTCCAAATATCATTAACCCAATTGTTTTTGATAGTCAGGTTTATGGTGGTGCAAAAATTAAATATCTATTTAAAAATGCTGATTTTGCTGCAAAACCTACTTTAGGTGTTGCTTTTATGGCTTCGGCAACATGGCTTTCTAACTTAGATAACACGAAACAAAATTTTCCTACCATTGAAAGTTTCTTAGGATTTACTCATAAAATCGATCACAACGGAAATTTAGTATTAGCTACAATTTTAAAAGGAAAAGCGATTCTAAACAACAATTACGAATTTTATCAAGGCGCTACTTTAGGTGGAGATACTGATTTACGCGGTTATAGAAATGAGCGCTTTCTAGGAAGTTCTTATTTCTCTCAAAGCACAGATTTACGATTAAGCATTGGTAAAATCCGAAAAACAATTGCTCCTTTAACTTATGGAATTCTGGGTGGTTTTGATTACGGAAGAGTTTGGCTTGATGGTGAAAATTCAAGAAAATGGCATCAGGATTATGGTGGAGGAATCTGGATGAACGCCATAAATGTTTTAACTGCGAGAGTTTCTTATTTTAAATCTCCTGACGAAGAAGGAAGGGTTATTTTTGGAGCGGCATATAGCTTTTAGGAAAGGTTCAAAGTTGCAAAGGGACAAAGGGACAAAGGGACAAAGGGACAAAGGGACAAAGGGACAAAGCCACGAATTCACGAATTATTTATAATAATAATTCGTGAATTCGTGGCTAATTTTTTTGATGAGATGCTTTCTTATTTTAAACTTAGAAATTTAGTAGCTTAGAGTCTTAGCAACTCAGCAGCTTAAACTACTTTAGCTTAAACTCGTAAACGTTTCCTCCTACTTTGTTTGTTTTTTCGTCGGCAATCAATAATGTGTTGTTGTCTTTGAAAACTATGGCTTCTTTTTGCGAGAAGTGATTTAGTTTGATTTCGGTTTGAGATCCTTTATGAAATAAGTCTCCTTTGAAATCTTTAAATAAAACAATTTTATCATGGCTTAACAAAACTACTTTTTTCCCATCGGGACTAATTGTAGCACTTGTCAGGACACAATGATTGTAATTATCACAGGTTTTAAATTCACCTATTTTAGTTGCTTTTTGAGTTCCCGGAGCGTTTAGAATTTTGTATATAAAAGCGGTTCCGTCGAAATTTTTGCTACGGTTTTTTGTAAAAAGGTAAAAGTAATTTCCGTGTTCAAAAAAACCTTCAACATCATAAAACAGTTCTTTTTTCTTTGGAGGAAATTCAGTTTGTTCCGGATACGAAAATGAAACTTTATATTCGGCTACAGCCGCATCTTTATTCAATTGATTTTTATTGACTTTGTAAATGCACAAATCTCTACGTTCATTATCATTATTCCCAAAATCACCAATGTAGATATTTCCGGTTTTATCTTTAGTAATATCTTCCCAATCTACGTTTGTGGCGTTTGTGATTGTAATTGTTTTAGCCACTTTACCTTGCGAATTTATGGCATAGATTGCATTTTTATTGCCGCTGTCTTCTAAAGTATAAAGCAGTTTGGTTTCTGGGAAATAAGTAATGCCTGAAACTTCTTTTAATTTTTTAGGAAGCGAATAAAGCGTCTTGAATTCAGCCGTTGATTGTTGCTGACAAGCTAGTAAAGCAATAGAAATCCCAAGTAAAAAAAACTTTTTCATATGATTATTTTTTATTTTTCTAGCCACAGATTAAATGATTAAAAATGATTTTATCAAAGTTAATATTTTAAAAGAATCCGTTTAATCTGTGGCTAAAAACTAGATTAAATGTGTGTTTTTAAAATTGCGCGTAATAAACTCAAAAGCCGCAAACATGACATGCCCCATCGATTTGGCATTTTTAAACTTCATATCGTTGGTATAACGGTACAATTCCATTTTTAGCTGATTTAAATGATCTACTGTCGAAATGGTATCGTGACACATGATATTCAATAATTTTGTAATCCTGGCTTCGGCAGAATGAATTCGTTTGGCCAAAATGGCTCTTTCTTCATCTTTATACTGAATAACAGAACGGTCCTCTAATTTTTCTTTAATAAGTTTCATCATCTGATAGTTCTCTTTAAAAAACTGCGGACGATAGACTTTAAAATTCCCCTCATAACATTGCTGATCAAAATCTATGGCACGAATTCTATAGACTACCTGGTCAAAATCATGAATTGGGACAATTACATAATTATACGAACGCATATCGCCCAAAAGCCTAATCATACAACGCTCATTAAATTTCACAAACTCTTTTGCTATTTGAGATTTTTCTGTTTCGGTAGAAGTATGAAGCAACGTTTCCATAAAAATATCACCCGGAATTCCTACGATATGTTCTTCGATCAGAGTGTCACCAAAAACTAAAAAATTTATTTTATCCGGAGATAAAATGTCTTCCAATTCTAATCCGTAAATTCGTGAAGCATCGGCTTTTTTTATATAAAAATGAACGTAGTTGTCATTGAGAATATTACGGACTTTTACCCTAAAAGGCTTTGAGTTTCCAAAGGTGCAAAAATCGATAGCATCGACATTTAGATACTGAATAATATCATTGTTACCATCGGAATGCAACAGCGAATAAATCTTTTTTAAATTCAAATCAATTTCTTCGCGGTCAAACTCTCCATAATAAACACGAGTCCACAAAGTATCTACTCCGTTTTTATCATATAAATTTATGGCACCGGAAAATCGCAATAAATCATCATAGAACACAGATACCTTCGATATACGCTCGTATCGGTCTAGATAACTTAAAAGAGCTGGTGTCAAAGGGTACGATGGTTTTTTTAAAACCATTAAAGGTTCGCTCATTTTGAATATCTTTATTACAAATTTACATTAAATAAAATTTAGCGTAACAATAAACAAGTTGAATCGTCATACTTAAAACTAAAACCGAATAAATTTGGAAACCATACTTACTATTGAGAATCTGCATAAAAGATACGGGCGCATTCAGGCCTTAAAAAATGTTTCTTTTGAAATACAAAAAGGCCGTGTTTACGGTATTTTGGGACCTAACGGAAGTGGAAAATCGACTACTTTAGGAATTGTCCTAAATGTTGTAAACCGTACATCAGGAAATTATAGCTGGTTTGGAGGAAAGGTTCAGACTCATGAAGCCTTAAAAAAAGTAGGCGCCATAATAGAAAGACCTAACTTTTACCCGTACATGACGGCCGAAGAAAACCTGAAATTGGTTTGCAAAATAAAAAGCATCAATTATACTAAAATCAATGAAAAACTGGATTTAGTTGGTTTAACTGAAAGAAAAGACAGTAAGTTCAGTACTTTCTCATTAGGGATGAAGCAGCGTTTGGCTATTGCATCGGCACTTTTAAATGACCCTGAAATTTTAATTTTAGATGAACCTACAAATGGTTTAGATCCGCAGGGAATTCACCAGATTCGTGATATTATCAAAAAAATAGCTTCTCAGGGCACTACTATTTTACTGGCATCGCACTTATTAGATGAAGTAGAGAAAGTATGTTCGCATGTGATTGTTTTGCGTAAAGGCGAAATTTTGTATTCAGGCTCGGTGGATGAAATGTCAGCAAATGAAGGTTTCTTTGAAGTTATGTGTGATGATAATGCAACACTAAAAAATGTTCTGGCAACACATTCATCAATAGACCGGATTACAGAGGAGGACGGGAAAATTTTGGTTTATTTAAAATCAAATTTATCAGCAGCAGAACTGAATCAGTTTTTATTTTCTAAAAACATTACGTTAAGCCACTTAGTAAAACGTAAAAACAGTTTAGAAGCTCAATTTTTAGAATTAACCAAAAATGCCATTACTCAAAACAACTAAACCATGAACAGACTTATCTCTATAGAATTACAAAAAATCTGGAAAAACAAAGCCAGTCGCATCCTTACTTTAACCTATTTCATTTTACTTTCGTTCATTGCATTAATTGCTTCTATCAAATTTGATATAGGTCCAATACATATTGATCCGTCAGAAATGGGAATTTTTAATTTTCCGTTTATATGGCAGTTTAATACTTATGTTGCCGCCTGGCTAAAATTTTTCCTAGCCATTGTTATTGTGTCAATGATGGCAAATGAATATAGTTATGGTACTTTAAAACAAAATTTAATTGACGGTTTAAGCAAAAAAGAATTTATTTTATCCAAATTCTTAACCGTTGTACTTTTTGCATTAGGCTCGACCGTTTTCGTTTTTATAATGACTTTAATTCTTGGATATTCGTTTTCATCTTATACTGAATTTGGTATCGTTTTTAGTGATTTAGATTATCTCTTAGCCTTTTTTGTAAAATTGACAGGATTCTTTTCTTTCTGTTTGTTTTTAGGAATTTTAGTAAAACGTTCTGCTTTTGCTTTAGGTTTTCTATTGGTTTGGAGTATTTTTGAGTGGATCCTAAAAGGAATATTAGTATTTAAAGTTTTTCCAAACAGCAATACAGGAAGTTACATCACACAATTCCTTCCTCTGGAAGCAATGTCAAATTTAATCACTGAACCTTTTACAAGATTATCAATTATAAGAAGTATAGGAACACAAATAGGAGTCGAAAACACTAAAGATTATGCTGTACATATTCTTTCAATTGTAATTGTTTTAGTATGGACATTATTATTCATGCTTTTTTCTTACAAATTGCTTAAAAAAAGAGATTTATAGTATATTTGTAATACTATGAATTATATTAAAATCTTTTTATTAGTTTTCTTTCTGTGCTTATTATCCACAAAGATAAAAGCGCAGAATATTACTGTAGATGATTCAAAAACAGACGAAAGTTTAGTAAAGAATATTTTAATAAATAGTTCGTGTATCGATGTATCCAGTGTGCAGGCTTCAGGAAATCCAACAAGCAGTGGAAATAGTTATGCTTCTTTCACTTCAGGAACTAGTGATTTTCCTTTTTCCAGTGGAATTGTTTTAAGTACTTCAGCCAGTAAAAATGCTGCCGGACCTTATAACGAAGCCAATTCGAAAGGTATACAAACTAACGGATGGCCTGGTGATGATGATTTAGAAAAGGCATTAAATACTACTAACAGTACCCAAGCAACAGTTTTAGAATTTGATTTTGTAGCTTTGACTAATTCCATAAGTTTTAATTATATTTTTGCTTCAAATGAGTATCAAACTTATTACCCTTGCAAATACTCTGATGGATTCGCTTTTTTAATAAAAGAAGCGGGAAGTACAGAGGACTACAAAAATTTAGCCGTATTACCCAATACTACAACACCTGTTTCTTCTACGACTGTACATAATGAAATAGAGCCTTATTCAGATGGTACCATATCTTCTCCCGGCTGTCCAGCAGAAAACGAAGATTTCTTTGACAGATATAATACTGCTAGTAGTCCTATAAATTATGCAGGGCAAACTAAAGTAATGAATGCCAGGGCCAACGTAGTTCCTAATAAAAAATATCACCTAAAACTAGTCATTGCTGATGATTCTACCAAAGAATACAACTCAGCTGTTTTTATAGAAGGTGGAAGTTTTCTTTCTTTAGTTGATTTTGGAGCAGACAGAACTATAGCAAATAACAATCCTGCATGTTTTGGAGAAACTATCACGTTGAACACTCAATTAGACAATACCCAATACGACTTTAAATGGTTTAAGCAAGATGCAACTAATAATTATGTAGAAATTCCTTCAGAAATAAGTGCTACATATAATGTTCAATCAACAGGAAATTATAAAGTCGAAGCTACTATAAAGGGCACAACTTGCGTATCGACAGGACAAATTAAAATTGAATATGCTCCAGAAATTCTTTCGACCGACACTTCTTTATTACAATGCGATGATGATACTGACGGAATTACTGTTTTCAACCTGACAAAAGTTAATGATATTGTAAAAAATAATGTTTCAGCAATTTTAAACAAAGGATATTACGAATCATTAGCAGATGCTCAGGCACCAACAAATCCGATTTTAAATCCTGAGAAATACACGAATAAAACCCCTGATCAAATTGTTTTTGCAAGAATTGAAAATCAATACGGCTGTTTTACAACTGCCGAAGTAACATTGAAGGTTTCTAATACAACAATTGCGGATCAAAACCCAATTGCAACTTGCGATGGAGATGATAAACAAGACGGATTGTATCAATTTGATCTTGCAGCAGAAGTAACAGCTCAAGTCACAACAGGATTACCTGCTACATTAGTATTTAATTATTATCTAAATACTAATGATGCGTTGCATGATGCCAATAAACTGCCGAACATTTTTAAAAATACTGTCGCTTACAGCCAGATTATTTATGCTAAAGCTACAAACGGAGCTGATTGTTTTGATATCGTTCCCATTACACTTGTTGTAAATACTTTTGATCCTCCTAATTTTCAGGATGAAACAAAATATTTATGCAAAGGAGAAGAAATCACATTAAATGTTGCTACTGGTTTTGTAAGTTATAAATGGAATACCGGAAGTAGCGACACCTCTATAGACGTTAACACAGCAGGAGATTATTCAGTAGTAGTTACAGATCCTAATGGTTGTGAAAAAACAAAGAAATTCAAAGTAATTTTATCTGAGCCTGCTTTTATAACCGATGCTATTATTAAAGATTTTTCGGGAATTGACAATTCTGTTTTAATAAAATATACAGGAGTTGGTAATTATGAATTCTCATTAGACGGTAATGTTTTTCAGGACGACGCGTTGTTTACCGGTGTCAGAGCAGGAATTTACAATGCAATTGCCAGAGATAAAAATGGCTGTGGATTGTCTAATTCTTTTCTTTTATATGTCATAGACTATCCTAGATTCTTTACTCCTAACGGAGATGGTTATAATGATTTATGGTTTATTACTAATGCAGATCACCTTCCTGATTACAAGATTTTCATTTTCGATCGTTACGGGAAGTTATTGAAACAAATGAATCAAAATAGTGCCGGATGGAATGGAATTTACAATGGCCAGCAACTTCCTTCTGATGATTATTGGTTTACACTACAATTTGTTGATGGCAAAACTGTAAAAGGCCATTTTAGTTTAAAAAAATAAAGGAAATTCCAATCTGAAAATTCCAAATTCCAATACTTGAAAATTCTAAGGAATTTAAACTTCAACTAAAAATTATAAATTCCAAAAAGTTAGAATAAAAAAAATCCCAAACTCCGTAAAAATGGAATTTGGGATTTTTTATATTGAAATTTAAAAAATGATTTAGATTTTAAATCTTTTTCTATCAGTTTCTGTCAAATAGATTTTTCTCAAACGAATAGATTTTGGAGTTACCTCTACATATTCATCTTTTTGAATGTACTCTAAAGCTTCCTCTAATGAGAAAATAATTGGAGGGATGATTCTTGCTTTTTCATCATTTCCAGAAGAACGAACGTTAGATTGTTTTTTCTCTTTCGTTACGTTTACACACATATCATCAGCACGAGAGTTTTCTCCAATTACCTGACCTTCGTAAATTTCAGTATTTGGTTCAACAAAAAACTTACCACGATCTTGTAATTTATCGATAGAATAAGGAATAGCTTTTCCTTTTTCCATAGAAATCAATGAACCTTTGTTACGCCCGGCAATTTCTCCTTTGTAAGGCTCATATCCAATGAAACGGTGTGCCATAATAGCTTCACCAGCTGTTGCAGTAAGTAATTGGTTACGCAATCCAATAATTCCACGAGATGGAATATTAAATTTTACAATCATACGCTCACCTTTAGTTTCCATGCTCAGCATTTCACCTTTACGCATAGTAACGAACTCAACCGCTCTTCCAGAAAGTGATTCCGGTAAATCGATTGTCAATTCCTCAATTGGCTCACATTTTTTACCATCAATTTCTTTGATGATAACTTGTGGCTGACCAATTTGTAACTCATACCCTTCTCTTCTCATTGTTTCAATAAGAACAGATAAGTGAAGTACTCCACGACCAAAAACCATGAATTTATCAGCAGAATCAGTTTCACCTAACTTCATCGCTAAGTTTTTCTCTAATTCTTTTGTCAATCTTTCTCTAATATGACGAGAAGTTACAAATTTACCCTCTTTACCAAAGAAAGGAGAGTCATTAATTGTAAACAACATACTCATTGTAGGCTCATCAATATCAATCGTTTTTAGACCTTCTGGATTTTCAAAATCAGCAATAGTATCACCAATTTCAAAACCTTCAACTCCAATGATTGCACAAATATCTCCAGCAATAACTTCTTGTACTTTTTTACGACCAAGTCCTTCAAAAGTATGAAGTTCTTTGATACGTGATTTAGATACAGTACCATCTCTTTTCACTAATGAGATTGGCATACCTTCTTTAAGAACACCTCTTTCTAAACGACCAATAGCAATACGACCTGTAAAAGCTGAAAAGTCTAAAGAAGTAATCAACATTTGTGGTGTTCCTTCAGAAACTTTAGGAGCTGGTACATTTTCAACAACCATATCCAATAATGCTTCAACATTATCAGTTACGTTTTCCCAATGATCAGACATCCAGTTATTTTTAGCAGAACCATAAACGGTTGGGAAATCCAACTGCCATTCTTCAGCACCTAATTCAAACATTAAGTCAAAAACTTTCTCATGAACTTCTTCAGGAGTACAGTTTTCTTTATCAACTTTATTGATAACTACACAAGGTTTTAAACCAAGGTCAATCGCTTTCTGTAATACAAAACGAGTTTGTGGCATTGGACCTTCAAAAGCATCGACTAGCAAACATACACCATCGGCCATGTTTAATACACGTTCTACTTCTCCTCCAAAATCGGCGTGGCCAGGAGTATCGATAATATTGATTTTTGTTCCTTTATATTGAACTGATACGTTCTTTGAAGTAATAGTAATACCTCTCTCACGCTCTAAATCGTTATTATCAAGAATTAAATCACCTGTGTTTTCGTTGTCACGAAATAATTGACAGTGATACATAATTTTATCAACCAAAGTGGTTTTACCGTGATCGACGTGGGCAATAATTGCAATGTTTCTAATAGATTCCATCTGTGATTTTTAATGGGTGCAAAGGTACACTTTATTTTGATATAAAAAACGTTTCTGTGATAGTTTGCGTATAGACAAGTAATTAGTTCGTTAAAACAATGTAAATTTAACCACCAAATTGAACTTTCGTTGTTGTTTAATTATAGTTAATTTAACTATATTTGAGTAATGAAAAGTAAAACTCTCCAAATTACTCTAGTTTACGTTATCATATCGCTAATTATGGCAATTCTCTGTCATAAAATACTTACTACCTACTTTTCTAAAATAGAATATTTTTATTTATTTTTCATAAAAGACATACTCTTTATATTAGCTACAGGATTTATTTTCAGATATATATTAGCCAAAAACGAAAACAGAAATATCTCTATTTTCGAAAAACTAAAGAGAACAAACGAAGAAATCAAAGAATCGAACGAAAAATATGACATTGTCGCAAAGGCAACAAGTGATACTATTTGGGACTGGAAAATTCAGGAAGACAGCATCAACTGGAACAAAGGAATCGAAATTGTTTTTGGATACAATCCGGCAGAAGTTGGCAAAACATCAAAATGGTGGTTTGACAAAATACACCCCGAAGACAGCATCAGAATGTCTATAAAACTATATTCGTTTATCGAGCAAAAAACCGAAAAATGGCAAGATCAATACCGCTTTAGATGTGCTGACGGAACCTATAAATATGTTCTTGACAGAGGTTTTTTATTGAAAGATGAAAACGGAAGAGCCATAAGGATGATTGGAGCCATTCAGGATATCACCAAACAAAAAGAAGAAGAGCAGCGACTAAAACTTTTAGAAACCGTAATTACACAATCTAAAGATTCGATCCTGATTACAGAAGCTAACTCAGTAGATCGTAAAATTCCTAAAATAGTCTATGTGAATCCTGCTTTTTCGCACATGTCCGGATACCTCTCTCATGAAATAATCGGTAAATCCCCGAACATCTTCAAAGGGCCAAAATCAGATTCAGAAGAATTAAAAAAACTATTAAGAGCCATAAAAAACAAAGAAGAGTGCTTAATTGAAACTATAAGCTACACCAAGAAAAAAGAGGAATACTGGGTTCGATTTTCGATGATTCCAATTTTCAATAATGAAGAAAATATTTCGCACTGGATCTCTATACAAAGAGACATCACCGATGAGAAAAAATTAGAGACAGAAAAAGAACATCTTATTCGCGAATTAACTCAAAACAATAAAGACTTAAAACAATTCTCCTATATTACGTCACATAATCTGCGAGCGCCATTATCTAATTTAATAGGACTTCTTAACTTAATAGAAGACATCCCGGTAAAGAATCCTGAACTTCAGGAAATTATTTCCGGTTTTACAAAATCGACTCATTTATTAAATGAAACTATCAATGATCTGGTAAAAGTGATTATCATCAAAGACAATCCTTCGATGCAAAAAGAAGAAGTCTCATTAAAAGAAGTTTTCGAGAATGTCTTTAGTCAATTGTCTTTTCAGATCGAGCTGCACAAACCTATTATTAAACTCAAATTCGACAAAGTTCCTGTATTAAACACAAATAAAGCCTATATTGAAAGCATTTTACTTAATTTACTAACCAATTCTATAAAATACAAATCAGAAAACAGGAAATTAAAAATCTCTATTACCGCCGAACAAATCGATCATAAAGCCATCCTAACCTTCAAAGACAACGGAATTGGAATTGATCTGGAACGAAACGGCGATAAAGTTTTTGGATTGTATCAAAGATTTCACAATTACCCCGACAGCAAAGGCTTAGGATTGTATTTAGTAAAATCACAAGTAGAAACTATGGGAGGAACAATTAGTATCGATAGCGAAGTTAATACAGGAACAACATTTACAATAACATTTAAAAATTAATTTATATGCTCGAGCAAATTTTATGCATCGACGACGACCCAATCACGTTAATGCTATGCAAGAAAGTAATTTCGAAATCATCTTTTTCAAAAGAAATTATCACTGCTCAAAATGGCGAAGAAGCATTGCATCATTTCAATACCTTAAAGTACAACAAAAACAAAGCAAGCAAACCAGAACTAATTTTTTTAGATCTAAACATGCCTGTCATGGGCGGTTGGGAATTCCTGGACCATTTTACCTCTTCAGATTATGCCGAATTCAATAAGGCACGCGTAATTGTACTTTCTTCTACAATTGACCCCGAAGATCTGGCCAAAGCAAAAAAATATCCTATTATCATCGATTTCCTTTCAAAACCAATTACACAGCCAATGTTGGAATATCTTAAAAAGAAAATGGATCTTTAAATAGATTTAAATTCCAATATCTAAAATTCCAAATTCCAACAAACATATCTAAATTCTAAAAAAAAAAAAAAAAAAATCCAAATTCCAATAGATATCGCAAAAGTTAACGCGTATAATTGAAATTTGGAATTTATTTTTTTTTGGAATTTTATTTGTTTATTCCGTTTTGTTCAAATAAAAAAAAGTCCTCTTTTAGAGGACTTTTTATATACTTTAGGAAATTGTAACTAATTACAATTTAGCAACATGTTTAGTTAATTTAGACTTCAAGTTAGAAGCTTTATTATCATGAATGATGTTCTTTTTAGCTAATTTATCAATCATAGAGATTACAGTTGATAATTTAGAAGTAGCATCAGCTTTATCAGTAGCTATTCTTAATGCTTTAATAGCATTACGAGTAGTTTTATGTTGATATCTGTTAAGAACTCTTCTTTTTTCGTTACTTCTGATTCTTTTTAATGCTGACTTATGATTTGCCATTTTGTTTTAATTTTAGATGTAATAATTATTATAGATACTAGTTAAAAAAGAAAAACCTCCCACAATTGCAAAACAATCACTTTGGTTTTAACTAATAAAATAAAAATCGAGACACCAATCCTTATTTTACAAAACTTATTCACAACTAATTTTAGTAGTCTGTAAGGGAATCGAACCCCTGTTACCAGGACGAAAGCCTGGAGTCCTAACCCCTAGACGAACAGACCATATCCTTCTAAGTTTTTCTATATTTAAATAGAGGTATTATTGTAGCCCGTAGCGGAATCGAACCGCTCTTACATGGATGAAAACCATGCGTCCTAACCGATAGACGAACGGGCCATTTTAATTCTCAGTATTTTAAGAACAATTTTGCAAAAAAAGTAGTAGCCCGTAGCGGAATCGAACCGCTCTTACATGGATGAAAACCATGCGTCCTAACCGATAGACGAACGGGCCTGCTTCTCTAATGCGGATGCAAAAATACAACTATTTTTAAGATGTACAATACCTGATGCAAAAAAAATTAAAAAAAATTAATAAGCCTTTGCAAACAACACTCTTTTTGAAGAAGGATTACCAGTAAACACACAGGTTCCCGCCTCTTCTTTACTATCCAAAGGAATGCAGCGAATTGTGGCTTTTGTCAAGTCTTTTATTTTTTCTTCAGTCTCAGCAGTACCGTCCCAATGAGCCGATACAAACCCTGCTTTACCATCTAAAACTTCCTTAAATTCCTCAAAACTATTTACTTCTGTAATATGAGTATTACGATAGTCTAATGCTTTGTTAAATAAATCTGCCTGAATCTGCTCCAACAAGTCATTTATATAAGTAACAATTCCTTCTCCTGAAACTGTCTCTTTTGTCAATGTATCCCGTCTCGCAACTTCAAAAGTTCCGTTTTCTAAATCTTTTGGTCCAACAGCAATTCTAACTGGAACACCTTTTAATTCCCATTCAGCAAATTTGAATCCTGGTTTTTGAGTTGTTCTGTCATCATATTTAACAGAGATCTTTAATTTCTTAAGTTTAGCTGTCAATTCATTCACTGCAGCTGTAATTTCAGCCAATTGCTCATCTGTTTTATAAATAGGCACGATAACAACTTGTATTGGCGCTAAATTAGGAGGCAAAACCAATCCCTGATCATCAGAGTGTGTCATTACCAAAGCACCCATTAAACGAGTAGAAACTCCCCAAGAGGTTCCCCACACGTGTTCTTGCTTTCCTTCGGCATTTGCAAACTTTACATCAAAAGCTTTGGCGAAATTTTGTCCTAAAAAGTGCGATGTTCCAGCCTGTAAAGCTTTTCCGTCCTGCATTAAAGCTTCGATACAATAGGTTTCATCAGCTCCGGCAAAACGTTCTGTTTCGGTTTTTATTCCTTTTACAACCGGAATCGCCATAAAATCCTGAACAAAATCAGCGTAAACATTCATCATCTTTTCAGACTCTTCTAACGCTTCCGCCTTTGTAGCATGTGCCGTATGCCCTTCCTGCCATAAAAACTCAGCAGTTCTTAAAAACAAACGCGTACGCATTTCCCAACGCACAACATTTGCCCACTGGTTAATTAATAAAGGTAAATCTCTGTACGATTGTACCCATCCTTTATAAGTAGACCAAATAATTGCTTCACTAGTAGGACGAACAATAAGCTCTTCTTCTAACTTAGCATTTGGGTCTACCATTAGTTTTCCGGGTTTATCCGGATCATTCTTTAATCTATAATGTGTTACGATAGCACACTCTTTTGCAAATCCTTCTGCATTTTTTTCTTCAGCCTCAAACATGCTCTTAGGCACGAATAAAGGGAAGTATGCATTTTGATGTCCTGTTTCTTTAAACATTCGATCTAATTCCGCCTGCATTTTTTCCCAAATAGCATATCCGTACGGTTTAATAACCATACATCCTCTAACGCCTGAATTTTCGGCTAGATCTGCCTTTACAACCAGCTCGTTATACCATTTCGAATAATCTTCTGATCTTGTAGTGAGGTTCTTACTCATATTGAATAGTTTGGCACAAATTTTGTTTTAATAATTTTAACTAAATAGTTTGACAAAACTAACTATTTTTGTAATGTGCAACAATAAAAAACACCACAGATATGAAAACTTCTACATCTCTCCGCCAAAACTCAAGTCATTTTTACTTAATTGGAATATTGAGTTTTCTACTAGCATCGTGTGGTTCTTACCAAAACGCTTCATATAATGATAATGATGGAGTATATGGTGGTTCGACAAGAACGTATGCTCAAACAAATACCACAAACACAAATAATCAATACAAAGATTACTTTAGATCATTGCAAGATGACAATCAGCCAACTGAAATTTTTACAGATGTTGACACGTATGGCAATTATGCCGATAATGACAGCACACAAACAGTTGCAACCGCTTACCCTGCCTGGGGAAGTGCAAATACTGATGTTTCTGTAAACGTTTATTCTGACCCTACATGGTCAATGGGATTCGGAATTGGTTTCGGATATCCATATTACGGATGGGGCTACGGAGGAGGCTACTGGGGCTACCCTGCATACGGCTGGGGCTACCCAGGATATTGGGGACCAGGATGGGGCTATCCAGGATACAGACCTTATTACGGATACAATAACTACGCTTATAGTTATGGAAGAAGAGGTTCTGCCGCTTATTACGGAGGAAGAAACTATGGCTATGATAGAAGCTATAGCAACAGAAACTATAGCAATAGAAACTACAGCAGCAGAAGCTACACTGACAGAAATTTCAGCAACAGAAACTACACTACAAACAGAGGAAGTTATACAACAAACAGAAATGGGTATTCTGACTTTAGAAGAAGTTCTACAAACGGAAGAACATACAATTCTTCAAACCCAACTTTTACAAACAGACGAAGCGCTGCCCAGGGACAAAGCAATAGTTACGACTATTCTAACAGAAGATCAAGCAGTAACACGACTACCAGAAATTATAATAACGGTAATAACAGCGCACCAACAAGAAGCTACTCTCCTAGCCCATCACGTTCTATGAACAGTGGCGGAGGAAGCATGAGATCATCTGGCGGCGGTGGCGGTGGCGGAAGATCATACGGAGGAGGCGGAGGTGGAAGAAGATAATATCTTCTTTCACAAATCGAAAAATCACATTAAAAACTTATCCCAATGAAAAAAATATTATTCCTCCTTATTACAGGATTAACTGTTAGCGTCTCACATTCACAAGAAGTATCCGATGCTATTCGTTACGCACAAGACAACCTAACCGGAACAGCTCGTTTTAGAGCAATGAGCGGTGCATTTGGAGCAGTTGGAGGAGATTTATCCTCAATAAGTGTCAATCCTGCAGGATCTGCCGTTTTCTTAAACAATCAGACCGGAATAACTTTTAGCAACCAGAATATTAAGAATAATTCTAATTATTTTGGAACGCAAACAAGTGATAAAGAAAATTCTTTTATACTAAACCAGGCGGGAGCTGTTTTTGTTTTTAACGATCACAACCCAAGCAATAATTGGAAAAAGATTGCAATTGGAGCGAATTATGAAAATACTAACAATTTTAATAATTCTGTTTTCTCAGCAGGAACAAATCCAACAAATTCTATTGATAAATACTTTTTAGCGTTTGCTAACGGAATACCTTTAAAAGATGTAACACAAATTGATTATAGAGATCAGTTTTACGATGAGCAACAAGCTGCTTTTGGATATTATGGAAAGGTAATAATACCCGCAAACCCAGGGGATATTAATGGAACTCAATACCTAAGCAATGTACCTGCTGGTGGTAAATACTACCAGGAAAATGGTTTTCAGACTAGCGGATACAATAGCAAGTTAAGTTTTAACATTGCAACATCATATAAGGACAGAATATACCTAGGTGCCAATTTAAATGTCCACATAACCGACTATAGAAAAACAAGTAGTTTTTTCGAAAAAAACGACAATCCACTGCAGCCAACTGAAACAATATCTGATCTAACCTTTAACAACGACCTTTACACATACGGTAACGGGTTCTCGTTTCAACTTGGAGCCATTGCTAAAGTTACAGAATCTTTCAGACTTGGTTTAGCATACGAATCTAATACCTGGTACGAGCTTTATGACGAATTATCACAAAGTTTATACACCACAACTGATGTTATCGGAGGACAAACTAAATATTATAACGACAATCCAAATATTGTAAACATTTACGAATCATACACTTTACAAACCCCTGGAAAAACAACGTTTAGTGCTGCATATGTATTTGGAAAATCAGGATTAATTAGCGTCGACTATTCCATTAAAGACTACAGCAACTCTAAATTCAAACCAACAAGTGATACACGATTTAGAGGTTTAAACAATGATATTAGCAATCAATTGACTACTGCCGGTGAATTAAGAGTTGGTGCTGAATATAAAATAAAACAATTAAGCCTACGTGGTGGATATCGTTTTGAAGGTAGTCCTTATAAAAACGGAACTACAATTGGAGACCTAAACAGTTACTCTGGAGGTTTAGGCTATAATTTTGGAGGAACAAGAGTAGATTTAGCTTATTCTTATTTGGAAAGAAAATCGAATCAGGGATTTTTCGCAACAGGATTTACTGATGGCGCAAACATTACATCGAAACTAAATAATGTTTCTTTGACTTTATTATTTGAATTGTAATTAAGAATAAATAGATGAATGGAAATTTCCGTCAGGCGTTGTCTGGCGGATTTTTTTTTAGAACTAAGAAACTGGAAATTTCACACCAATAAAACCTGACAGCAATACTATTAGCTTAATTTTAGACACAAATTTCACGAATATACACCGATTTAATAGGCTTATTTACTTTGTGAAATTAATTCCGCAAAGCAATTGGTGCAAATCAGCGAAATTCGTGTTTATTCTAATTTGTCCGCATATCAGAATAACTATCCAAAAGCTTCATAAAAAACACGTAAAAGAAAAGGAAACAAGCGGTGTTTGAATAAAAAAGTGTAATTTTGCACTCCAATTTATAAAAGTATGAGAACCAAGTCTTTAAAAAAGAACAAAATTAACGTAATCACTCTTGGGTGTTCGAAAAATGTATATGACAGTGAAGTGCTAATGGGACAACTTCGTGCAAACGGAAAAGAAGTTGAACACGAAGCACCAGCAGAAAGAGAAGGAAACATTATCGTAATTAACACTTGTGGTTTTATTGACAATGCCAAAGCAGAATCAGTAAACATGATTTTGGAATATGCAGATAAAAAAGACAGAGGACTAGTTGACAAAGTTTTTGTGACTGGTTGCCTATCTGAGCGTTACAGACCTGATTTAGAAAAAGAAATTCCGAATGTAGACCAGTATTTTGGTACAACAGAATTACCTCAATTATTGAAAGCCTTAGGAGCCGACTATAAACATGAATTATTAGGAGAGCGTTTGACTACTACTCCTAAAAACTATGCTTACCTAAAAATTGCCGAAGGCTGCGACAGACCTTGTAGTTTTTGCGCTATTCCGTTAATGAGAGGTTCGCACGTTTCGCAGCCAATTGAAAAATTAGTGAAGGAAGCACAAGGTTTAGCTAAAAATGGCGTTAAAGAATTAATACTGATTGCTCAGGATTTAACATATTATGGTCTTGACATTTACAAAAAGAGAAATCTTGCTGAACTTTTAGAAGAATTAGCAAAAGTCGAAGGTATTGAATGGATTCGTTTGCATTATGCCTACCCTACAGGTTTCCCTATGGATGTTTTGGAATTAATGAAACGCGAACCTAAAATTTGTAATTATATTGATATTCCGCTGCAACACATTTCTGATTCAATATTAAAATCGATGCGTCGTGGTACTACACAGGCTAAAACGACTCAATTATTGAAAGATTTTCGTGCTGCGGTTCCTGGAATGGCAATTAGAACGACTTTAATCGTTGGATATCCTGGAGAAACTCAGGAAGATTTTGAAATTTTGAAAGATTTTGTTCAGGAAATGAAATTTGACAGAATGGGTTGTTTTGCTTATTCTCATGAAGAAAATACGCATGCTTATTTATTAGAAGATAACGTTCCGGACGATGTAAAACAAGCCAGAGCAAATGAAATAATGGAATTGCAATCGCAAATTTCATGGGACCTGAATCAGGAAAAAATTGGTCAGGTTTACAAATGTATTATTGACAGAAAAGAAGGTGCGCACTTTGTTGGAAGAACTGAGTTTGACAGCCCGGATGTTGACAATGAAGTTTTGATTGACGCCTCTAAACATTATGTAAAAACAGGTGAATTTGTTAATATAAAAATAATAGAAGCAACAGAATTTGATTTATACGGAGAACCTGCTTAAATTTACGCTAAACAATTATCAATTTAAGATAAAAACATTTTTTATGAAACCTACTCAATCTTTATTTCTTTTGGTTTTTACCTTATTCTGTTTCAATTTTGCTTCGGCTCAATACGGAAATGGATATAATAACGGCTATGGCGGCGGCGGTTACGGAAATGGTTATGGGCGCGGTGGCGGAATGGGAATGGACAGAAGTATGATGTCCGGACCACAACCAAATACGAGCAAACCTAAAGAAACTCCACCCGAAGAAATGGCAGCTAAAATTGTAGAACAAATGAAACCGGTAGTTAACCTTGATGAACTTCAGGCCATTGCCATTGCAAATGTTTTTACTGATAGCATGAAAGAGCAAGGAATTCTTTTGAAAAATGAAAGCAGCAGTCAGGATGAAAAAGTAGAACAAATGAAAGCATTAAGAGAAAGTACTACTAAAAAAATAACTGCTTTCCTGAATCCGGATCAGGTTGAAAAATACACTGCCTTTATGGCTGACTTTAAGGAGATCAAAAAACCTTCGAAATCAAAAAAGAAAAAAGATTCTAAAGATAAAGACACAAAAGAAGTAAAAGAAGAAACTGAAACAACGAAAGTTCAGGAATAATTGTTTCAGCCTCATCTTAAAATATAAGCACTATGACAAAAAAACACTTTTGTTATCTGATTTTAACCCTTGTTATCACTGCCTGCTCGACAAACCCTTATAAGACTACAGAAAAGGTGTACGATCAGCAGCTTAAGACTTTAGAAACCCAAATTACAAGCAAAGAGGCTAAACCGATACCTGCCGTTAGCCCTGTAGTTATTGATACGAGTTATGCAGCTCAATTAGGTATCGTAAAAGACACTTTATCAAAAACAGGATCTACATATTTACTTAATGGAGTAAATACAGAATGGGTTGGGACTGTGAACTTTAATTTGAGAAAACCAAGTTTTATTATTATTCACCATACTGCTCAGGATTCTATCCAGCAAACCATAAAAACTTTTACTTTAACAAGAACTCAGGTAAGTGCTCATTATATTATTTCTGAGAACGGAAAAGTAGTTCAGATGTTGAATGATTATTTAAGAGCATGGCATGCGGGAGCAGCAACCTGGGGAAAAAACACAGATATAAACTCTTCGTCTATAGGAATTGAGCTGGACAATAATGGTTTTAAACCTTTTACAGAAGCACAAATTAGCAGTTTAGTAGCTCTTTTAACAAAACTAAAGAAAGACTACAACATCCCTACTCAAAATATATTAGGTCACTCAGATATCGCTCCAGGCAGAAAACAAGACCCAAGCGCTTTATTTCCATGGAAAACTTTAGCTGAAAAAGGTTTTGGTATTTGGCCCGATGAAGTTCTAGAAGAAGCTCCTTTTGATTTTAAAATAGAACCTGCTTTGAGAATTATTGGGTATAATACCAAGAATCTTTCGGCAGCAATTCAGGCTTTTAAACTACATTATATTCAAACCGATGTAACAGCAACTTTAGATCGAAAAACAATAGATACTATTTACTCGATTTACAAAAAGCAAATTCAGTAATAAGATAAAATACTTCAATATAAAACGCGTTTCTAAACATTTAGCAACGCGTTTTTTTATTGAATAAAGTTTATGTTTAACACTAATTCCAAAAAAAATTGCAAAAATCGAAAAGGGAAAATTTAGCCACTCTCTATAAGCTATGGAGATAGAAAATTATTACTTTAAAATATTTTTGTTTCACGCAGATTTAAAAAGATTAAAGCAGATTAAAATGGATTTAATTTTCAAACTTTAGTAATCAATATATTTGCGCAGATCTGCCTAAATCTTTTTAAATCTGCGTGAAAAAAGAATTCGTGAATTACTTTGTCTCTTCTCTATCACTCTATTAATTGCAAAAAGACTTCAAATAAAAAAGCTGCCAAAACATTAGTGTGTTTTGACAGCTCCAAAAAAAAAAAAAAAATATCAATCTTTATCTCTAGAAAGAGTATGTTGTAGCAATTAGTGCGTAGAATGATCCTCCTGTTGGTAAAGCATCTTTATCTAAAAAGATATCTTCTGAGGCAGCATCATATCTTAACTCGGGAATTATCGTTAGTTTTCCAACTTTATAATTTAAAGAAACTGTATTAGCAAAAACACTTGATCCCATTAATGTTCCAACATTAGCGGCAGCATCTTTAGCATCAAAATATTCCATTCTGTAAGCTAAACTCAATGATGGTTTGAAAGCATAATTAGCGTATCCTACTACTGAAAACCAATCACCATCTAACTCGCTGTCGAAATCATTTTTAGTTTTAGCATACGTTGCATTAAATCCTAAAGAAAAAGCATCAGTTATTGTTTTTGATGCCACAAAATCGATTTGTGTTTTATTTTCATCAGATGGCACTACTAAAGTTCCAGGAGTTGGATTTGTACTTCCTGATGTAAAATTCAGGTAAGCACTTCCCGTCTCACCAATATAACCCAACTGAGCTATAAATGTTTTTTGAGTTGAGCCTGCATCCATAGCTGATTTAAAATCAGTAGGATTTGTAATTCCTGCCATGGCAGTAAACTTTCCTGAGGTATATTGTGCTTTTACCCCTGTATTAAAGAACGGACCATAAGAAAAGGCGTAAGACATGCTGTAGTTTTTATTTCCTATCGCATCTAATACTT
This sequence comes from Flavobacterium sp. SLB02, assembly GCF_009664855.1. Lineage (GTDB taxonomy): Bacteria > Bacteroidota > Bacteroidia > Flavobacteriales > Flavobacteriaceae > Flavobacterium. Next base: position 143,707 of record NZ_CP045928.1, on the reverse strand, counting down.
CATATCCTATATGTGTACCAAAACTACCTGCGACTACTTTAAATTCATCTGTAATTTGATAAGTGAAAAACAATTGTTTAATTAAAAATTTCGCATCAATATCTTTGTCTGTTGTTTCATTGTATGAAAATTCTCCTGCTCTTTTTCCGAAACCTAAGTCTACAAAAACAGAGGCTTTCCCAAATGTGTGTGCTGCCTGAACAGAGGCCATTCCTAATTCAAATGAATCTTGTGAGTTGGTAAAGCTCGTTAATCCATTCATTTGTTTTGAAAAATCATATTTATAGTAAGCATCTGCAGATCCTCCCCAAGTTGTTGCTGGCGAAGTCGTGGTTTCAGTATCTTCTTGAGCAAAAGCAAAAGAACTCGTTAACATCGCGGCAAAAATGTGTAATACTTTTTTCATGTGTAATTGGTTTTTGGTTATTAATTGATTCTGGTTAGTTAATCTTTTATATATGTATTGTAATACTATAAGTCCCTTTTTAAAACCTCATTTCCGCCTCTAAAACATCTTCATTTTCATTAGCGAATTTATTAACTTTTGTATGAGTAGAATAATTGAAGACTATTTTTTTGATGTTTTGACAGCAGAATTATGGATTACAAAAATTAAATTAACAATAATCGTGATTTGACATTTATACAGAATCATTTTTGAAAATTCAACAACGAATTTTATCGCTTTTTTAATCAAAAACACATACTAAATAAAAATAAAGACTAAAAAATAGCACTAAAAACACCAAAAAACAAATCTAAAAACAAAACACCCCCTAAAAAAATAGGGGGCATGCTTAAAATTAAAAATATAACACAAATTAAAAGACACATTTATATAACAAATAATCCACCACAAGTTATAAAGTCTAAATTCTTACAAAAACGCAATACTGAAATTCTCGTTTTGACAGATTATCAAACCAAAATATATAAACGCAAGTAGTACCAAATAATCCAAAAAAGGAATAAAAAAAAGGACGCACTATTGCGCATCCTTATATTTATAAATTACTAATAAAAATTACCATCACGAATTTCTTCCTGGCAGCTTATCTATCTTTTATCATTGAAAAACAAATAAGTTTGCTTACGAACAAGCATTATGTATCCATACTAATCCCATGTATTATATTTTTTGAAATATTGACGGGCTATAATTCCGGATTCTTTTAAGTCCTCCATTTTCCACTTACCGGTAGATTTTGCAGATTTTTTCAAAATAGAACAGGTTTCATCTTTATCAGATACTGACCAGATAATCCAGCTTAGTTTTCTGGCTTCCATCCAATCAATATATTCCTGCCAGGCTTTTAGATCTAACGGGCCATCACCAGTAGCTTCCATTCCGGCAGATTCTGATACAAAAATGGGTAAACCTTTATTTATAGCCGCATCTGTTTTATCCCTAAGTTCCTTACCGTGTGTTGAGGCATAAAAATGCATCGTATACATTATATTAGTATAACCTAAAATAGGATCGGCTGCAGCAAGATCTACATCCTGATCCCAATGTGGCGAACCAACCAAAATAATATTTTTAGGATCATTTTCTCTTATCACCTTTATTACTTCTTCAGAATAAGCCTTAACCTCAGCCCAGCTTTCATGATCCGGCTCATTAAATATCTCATATATAATATTGGGATATTTGGAGTATTTTTTAGAAATCTCTGCAAAAAATTCTTTGGCCTCCTTCAAATTAATATTATGACTGTGCCAGTCGACGATGACGTAGATATCCGCTTTGATTGCTCCTTTGATAACGGCTTCAATTTTTTCTTTCGAAAATTCTGGGTCTTTCATATAGGAGTATTCTCCAAGCTCAACACCCATAGCGGCACGAACAACATTACAGCTAAAATCTTTTCGCAGCCATTTAACCGCCTTTTCATTATAAAACCTTGGCCACATACTATGCCAGCCAAAACTCATTCCTCTTAAAACAATAGGTTTATTATCACTATCTACTAATTGCGTACCTGAAACACTAAGATATTTATGTGTTTTAACCTGAGCATTTAGAAATGTAAAAGCAAACATAAAAGCGACAAGAAATATTTTTTTCTTTAACTTCATAATAAAAGATTTAATGGGATAATTTTAATGTAATCACATCATGAGAAGCTAGCTCTGAAACAAAACTCTTCTTAGTATTTCCTATTTCTTTATTCTTCCAAAGATCTTTCAATTTGTAAACTATTTTATTAAAATCAGCTTCGTAACCAAAATCAGTATCTTTTATTAAATGCTTTTTCCAGTCGAAATTGATTTTTTTCGAGACTTCACTTCTATTTAAAAAAGTAACCGCCCAATTTCCATCTGATAATGGTTTTACCCAAACTTCTAAACCATCTTCGGCAGAATATTTAAAACCCTGAATTCCTAATTTATCCTGATTGATGGCGATCAAATCTTTGTTGGTTAAAATTGCTAAGGTTTCTTTAGACATTTTTCTGAAATCATTTCCGGCTACAAGCGGAGACGAAAGCATACACCAAATGGCAAAATGCGATTTATCTTCGGTATCATTCATTTCATTTCCAACTTCCATCATATCAAAATCATTCCAATGATCCGGTCCGGAATATTTACGAATATCTTTTCTCATTTCGGCTATTTTCATGAATCCCCACGAAGACCAATTTTCAGGATGCTTGAATTCGCAATCGAAACAAGGATAAATATCGCCTGAGATTCTCCATAAATTGCCAACCGGTTTCCCCCACTCCCACGGCTGGTTATCTCCCCATTCGCAAAGACTAAAAACAATAGGTCTTCCGGCAGTTTTTAGCGCATTACTCATTGTAGTGTAGGCTTCCGGCGCCGTAATTCCTTTTGTATTGCACCAGTCATATTTAAGAAAGTCTATTTCTAACTTAGCATAAAATCTCGCATCCTGATATTCATAACCACGAGTTCCGGGATAACCCGCGCAGGTTTGCGTTCCTGCACAATTGTACAAACCAAATTTTAATCCTTTACTATGCACATAATCTACCACAGCTTTCATTCCGTTTGGAAACTTAACAGGATCCGGAACTAAATCTCCGTTAGCATCACGTTCTCTAGTCATCCAGCCATCATCGAGTACAATATAATTGTATCCCGCAGCGGCCATTCCGGACGACACCATAATATCTGCTGTTTCTTTTACCAATTTTTCATCGATACTGGTGCCAAAGGTATTCCACGAATTCCAACCCATTGGAGGCGTCATGGCCAAACCTTCGAATTTTCCTGCTGTTTGTGTATGTGTATTTCCCTGGCTAAAAGTAAAGTTGCACCAGATTGTAAGGGCTAATAATATTGCTTTTTTCATTATACTCTTTTTTTGATATTTTATTCTTTTATACTGATGAAGAACATTTAAACTTCATACATTCATAATTAACGGCATAAAAAACTCCAAATCGATAATCTCGAAATGGAGTTGTTTTTTTTTTAAGAACAACTTTTTTTAATTCACAACTAAATTTTTACTTTTTACAGTTCCATTCGGATACGTTACCTGCACAATATAAATTCCTGCAGTCAAAGATGGTCCTATAGCCGTTCTGAGCGGAATATAGGTACTTGGACCAAGTAATGAAAATGTAAGCTTTAAAGCACCTGAACTATTAAAAATTTTACAAGTTGCCGGAGCTTGCGAAGAAACAGCAGTTGCAACGATAGTGATATAACCATCACTATACGGATTTGGCGATACCGTAAATTCATAATTTGGCCCAGGATTAGGCGTGTTGTTTAAACAACCGGTTAAATTTAACGAAACCGAATTACCATATGTTGTCGATGACACACTATTCGACTGACATCCTGATAATGATGTTGTGCTTGTTACATCATACAAAAAATAAGATTGTCCGTTTAATGGTAATTTTAATTCAAATACATTTTTCGAGGTTTGTGTTACTATAATACTAGGATCCGGTACTCTTGGTGCGATTGAAAAATTTGTGTTTGGGCTTGGATTTGGATCTGTTGTTACTGTTAATGATATAATATGATATTGACTGGTACAGTAATCATTTGTTTTTGTTACAAGATAATTGGGCTGTACAGGCACTTCGGGCGCAACAAATGTAATTTGTCTTACCGCTACAACCGTACCTCCGCTTTTAAATTCTACTTTGAGGATTTCTCCTCCCGCAATAAATCCCGGGTATTTATACAAAACTTTAAAAAGCGTCAAAGGCGATGGATTTCCTGAAAATGTCACAAGTGGATCCGTACAAGACCACACTACTTCATCATAAGGCACGCTTGGAGCTACTACTGAATAAGAAGGATTTGAGGCCACACAATAAGGATTTAAGCCTGTAATTTCCTGAGCATTTGATCTATAGCCCATTAAAATTAAACTAAAACTTAATAAACAAAGTTTTAGTTTGGTTGAAAATTGAAAGTCATTTTTTTTCATAAATTCTTTTTTTTTGGTTTGTTAATATGAAATAAATTTAACCCGAAAAACAGATGAAAAAAGATACTATTTTCTCAAATAGCAGTACTAAAAAATCACATAACAAACTGATTATCAATAAATAAATTGGTTTTTATAAAAAATATTCCCTAATTAAATGAATTAGGGAATACTTTAAACAAAACTCAAAATAAAAACTCCTTTTATAAGAAACCTATGTCATCAAAATATACAATTCCAGGTTCACCTGAATATTCCTGTATGTTTAATGAATTTATCGTTTCACCAATCTGATCTGCTTTAAGATCTGAAAATGGAATTGAAAGATTATTCCATTCCCCCGCTTTTACTTCAACAGAAAAACCTGTAGCCCAAGGCAAGTCAGATTTGATAGAAAAGAAAAGTCTTGTAGTTTTTATAGGGAATACAGAAATCTTCAAATAGCCGTAATCTGCAACATTAATAGAATTAAATCCTATAGACATACCTGTCCAACCCTCATTATTTGTCCTTTTAATAGAATAAGTACCACGATTTACCCTTTCTGTATTTTGAAAATCCTGAGTACCTCCCCAACCACCGTTCCAAACTGGTGAAGCTACACCTGAAAAATTATCACCATACAATAAGTATCTAACACCCAGCGTAGCAATATTTGAAACACCATAAACTGTTCGTACTGTTACAAGCGCATTAGAACCATAATCTGCCGGAACCGTTACTTGTATTTCTGTTTTAGACAATACTTTAAACGTAACCACTTTGTCATCAAACTTAACAGTTTGTACTTGTACAAAATTTAAACCTTTAATAATTATATCTTCTCCAGGAGCGGGAGATGCATTAGACACCCCTTCAATTACCGGAGCAGGAGGATCCAGAGATATCACATTATCTAAAACATTTACAAAACCATTTGTACCATAATAATCTGTTCCGGGAGCAGGTTTATCAGATCCGTTTACTTTTAAAACGCCATTGGTAACATTTACACTTAGTAAATAAAGGTCTGTATCTTCTGCATTGGCCATTGTAGCCAATTCAGCGGTTGTTAGATAATCTGCTTGTATTCCGTCTAAATGTGCTACTCTCTTTTTTACTCCTTTTACAACATGGCTTAAGACCACCTCTCTTAAAACATCAACCGGAACCAAATTAATATCAGGATATCCAAGCGAATTTACATAGCCGCTTTTTACCAGATAAGCATCAAAAGCAGCATCGGTAGGGATGAAAAAAGTGAAATTATCAGCCGTATCAAAAGTAGATTTTAATCCTGCTAAATCTATAGCCTTGGTAAAAGTCGCTAAATTGGTATTAGCAGCGATTATTCCATAAACTGAGTTATAATTTTGCTGTGCACCTCCAACATCTTCAATTGTATCGTCGCAGGAAGAAGCCATGGCAAGCAAAAGTACACCTAATGCAATTTGTTTTAATTTATATAGTATTTTCATAAGTTTTCTTTTTAATATTTTTTTACCTCTTAAGAATCATGTTATAATTTCAAATGATTCTTTCAAAACCTGTTCACTATTTTAATATCAGACCTAAATCGTCAATATAAATAGTGTTCCCCCCTACTTTACCTCCAAATTCCTGAATAGAAATTTTATTCAGTTCTGCAGGATTATTAAAAGCACTAAACGGAATTTCAACATAAGTCCAGTCAGACGAAAAATCATATGATGGTTTAATCGCATCGCTGCCATTTAAGAAAACACCAACTTTACCTGCATTTTGTCCTTTAAGACTTACTCTGATACCTTTATATTTAGAAAGATCAACTTTAGCACTCGCAACTTTAAATTCTAATCCACCCCATTGATTCGCTGTCCATGAAATACATTTCGAACCTTGCTTAGGATCTTTGGCATAGGCATCGTTATAAGGATTTTCAGCATTCCATAAAGCATACCCATCACTTATCGAAGTATAAGCATCGTCGTAAATGGCACTTCCAAAAGATTGTCCGGCCACGGTAGTTCCTGATACATTGGTGATAGACAAGCTTTTGTACTGAATATCATTCGGTACTTGCACAGTAAGCTCTGTTAATGAAGAGGTAATTGGCTCGACTTTAGTGGTTCCAAAATTTACAACCGGACGAAGGAAATAGTCACCTGTAATTGTGATGATATCTCCCGGAGTAGGATTAATAGGAAACCCTGTAATACTAGGAAAAGGAGGTCTTACTTTTACAGAATAAACTAAGGTTCCAATATTAGTAACCAGTTTCATCTCATCCATTTCGTTATAGTAAGGAGTGGCCGCGTCTACATTTACCACAATTACATTATCTGTAACCAAAGTTGGATTAAATATAGTTTCTAGACCATTAAACCAGATTGATTTTAAAGTCGAAAAACCTGAACCTCTGATAATATAGGTATTACCTGCATTAATAACATCTGTTGGCACATCTACCTGCCTGTCTCCTTCGATCAAAGGATCATCTATAACCGATTTGCTAATTCCTGTAATGGCTAATGTACCCGAAGAACCTCCGTCGTCATTAGAACAAGAATTAAGTAAGAAAATTGAAATTGAAGCAAGAAAGTAAAACTTCAATGACATTATTATTTTTATATTTTTCATAATTGTTTTTCTTTAAGGTTTATTTAAAAACGTAAGGAACCGGAGCTTCTTTTAATTTTGGATTTTTCCTAACATCATTAGCTGGCTTAGGAAAAATGAAATCCGTTTCTACCGGAGTATAATGTTTCACTCCTTCATAATCAGAACCTCTGTCTTGTTTCGAAATAATATCGATAGCTTCGGCTCTCGGCAATCTTCCCAAATCGTACCAGAATTCTCCCTCAAAGGCAAACTCTACTCTACGTTCCTGAAACAACGCTTTTTTGGTTAATGGCACATTAACACCTAACTCACCTAATCCTGCTCTTTTTCTGATTTTATTAAAAGATGCTTTCGCAGAAGGATCACTGGTTTCATTAGCTCCTGCTAAAATTGCTTCGGCATGAATTAATAAAAGATCAGCATAACGCATGATATAATTACAGTTGCTCATAGCTCCCCAATTGTCTGCCGGACCAGTTTCTCCCGTTTCCTGACCTACAACATATTTTTTTACTGCTGCTCCTGTTGCATCTAAAACATTTGGATATTTTGTTTTATCTAATGTAAACCCTACTACATCATCTCCTTTTAATGCCGGATAGTTATCCCCGTAAATCATATACGATTCTTTTCTTCTTACATCCCCCACTTCAAAAGCTTCCTGAATATCATTACTAGGAATATATACAGCTCCATAAGATACTCTGTCATTTAAAATATCCAAACCATATTGCACATTAGAAAAGTTTCCTGCCTGATATTCATTGACAGCTCCAGACCATTGCCATGAATAAATAGATTCTTCGTTATTGTTTTTACTCGTCAAAAACAAATCGGCATAATTAGGTAAAAGACCAAATTCTCCTGAATTAATTACTTTCTCTGCCATTAATTTGGCGTTTGGATAGTCTTTTTCATAAAGATAAACTTTAGCCAAAAACGACTCTGCAGTTCCCTGAGAAACAAAAACGTTCTCAGTACTTGATCCTCTTAATCTTACTTTTGATTTAAGGTTTGCAGCAGCATATTTTAAATCATTTTCGATGAACTTATAAACATCTTCAATTCTGTTTGTATTCACCATCGGATTTTTAGCAAGCGCTAAATTGTCTTCGATAATAGGCACGGGCCCAAACAAACGAACCAAATAGAAATAAGAAACTGCTCTAAAAAAGTGCGCTTCGGCAATTGTGTTTTTAATTACAGCAGGACTTACACCCGCTTTTGCATTGTTATTTAAGTTATTAATTAAATCATTTGATTGTGCAATAACACTAAAACAAGATCTCCACGGATCTGATAAAATGAAACTGTCTGAAGTTAGTTTAAACTGAATTACTTCGTTTCCATCAACATTCGACCAGCAGTTTCCTGATGACAATTCTGAAAGCGCGTAAAAACATTTAGTATAAAACGGTGCCCACATTCTTCCGTACATTCCGTAAGTAGTACGCTGAACCTGCTCATCCGAAGTATAAAAGTTATCACTAACATAACCATCCTGAGTAGGTCGGTCTAAGTAATCATCACTACATGAAGCAGACAAAGCCAGTAAAACAAAAACCACTAAGCTTTTAAAATTTATTTTATATATTTTCATAATAGTTTTTTATTAAAATTCAACATTCATTCCAAAAGTAATTGTGCGGTTCGTAGGGTAACGTCCCGAGTCAATTCCGCTCAATAAAGCATTTTGATTATAGTCTCCAATTTCCGGATCATAACCTGTGTATTTTGTGAAAGTGTACAGGTTTTGAACACTTGCATAAAATCTTAATTTGCTTAATTTGGTTTTAGAAAGTACATCTGATGGTAAATTAAAACCGAAAGTTAACTGTGAAATTTTCAAATAAGAACCATCTTCTACATAACGATCTGATATGGCAATATTTGGATGTCCGTCTCCGCCATCAGGTCTTGGATATTTCGCATTTGGATTATCCGGTGTCCAGAAATCAGCCGCTTCTGCCAGTTGATTTTCGTATAAACGCTGATTTTTTGTAGCAGCTCTTCTAGTTAAGTTCATTACTTTGTTCCCCTGAGATCCTGTTAAGAAAATAGAAAGATCAAGATTCTTATATCTAAATTGATTGTTGAAACTATAAATAAAATCGGCCTGTGGATTCCCGATATAAGTTAAATCCTTCTCATCGATCAAACCGTCTTTGTTCTGGTCAACATATTCTACATCTCCTAAAACACTTTTTACCGCTTTGTTTCCTGTATAAGGTATTGGCGCATTTGCCAATTGTTCGTTTGTTCTGATGATTCCAACCGTTTCGTACCCATAAAACTGTCCAATTGGCTGACCAACTTCACTTTTCGTTACTGTTTTAGTTGTATATCCGTTAACCTGAACATCTTTAATTAAATCAAAATTATCCACCAAACTCAACAGTTTGTTGTTGTTTTTAGAAAACATAAGAGTCGCATCCCAGGAAAAGTTTTTAGAAAAACTGTTCGAATATTTAAGAGTCGCCTCAATACCCTGATTTCTCATACTTCCTAAGTTTACTGTTGGTGCTGCCAAACCACCCTGATATTGCTCTAAACCTGTAACATAACTTGGCAAAGGCAATACAAATAAAAATCCTGAAGATTGTTTTCTGTATACATCTACAGTTGCAGATAATTTAGCTTTGAACAAAGTAAAATCAAGACCTAAGTTGGTATCCTCAGCTTTTTGCCAGGTTAAATCCGGATTGGCAATGTTACCTGCTGTAAAGAAATTTCCTAAAGCCGATTTAATGGTTTGGATATTCGAGCTGTACAATCCGCCGCCAATATCTTGTTTTCCTGTTTCACCGTATCCAACTCTAAATTTAATATTGTCGATATAGTCTTTTGTACCCTCCATGAATTTTTCGTTAGAAAGCTTCCATGATCCTGAAATCGAAGGGAAGTAACCCCATCTTTTATCTTCGGCAAAATTCGAGCTGCCGTCAGCTCTTATTGTCCCTTGCAAAAAGTATTTATTATCAAAATTGTAATTCAAAGATCCCAAGAAAGAGTACAAAGCATTTGCTCCTTTATATTCGCTGGCAACCAAAGTTTTTTGATCTCCAAGATTTATCGAATGAACATCATTACTTAATAAACCACTTATAGACTGACTGCCGCCAAACCAATGTGAGTCTGTAGCTTCCTGAAGTCCCATAAGCGTAAAATTATGTTTTCCTGCAGCAAAACTATACGTAAGCATATTTTTAAGATTCAATCCGTACCATGTATTCGATCTTTCCTGAAGTTGGTTTACTTTGTTCACAGCAGCTCCCCAGGCATAAGTTGGTTGAAATCCTTCAAAATTCTGAATGTTGGTTGAACCACCAAAATCAAAACGATAATCCAACCCTTTTGCCAGTTTAGCAATTGCATAAAAATTACCCTGAAAATTCTTTTGTACCAAATAATTGGTATTCATTAGCGTACTTGCAACCGGATTAATCCACGCGCCTTGCGTGCCATTTTTAGGCGGTCCCGCATAAGTACCGTCTAAATTTTTAACCGCTACATCCGGAGTAGATAAAATCGTAGTACCAATAATACCATCGCTGTAACCTTCAATAGTAATATTTTGATTTGTAATACCTGTATTAAGCGTAACTCCAACTGTTAACCAGTCTTTAATTTTTGAATCCAGATTCACCTTAAAAGTATATCTTTTAAAATCAGAACCAATAACAACCCCGTCCTGATTCAGGTAACCTCCAGAAATATAATAACTTGTATTGTCCTTTGCTCCCGAGAAAGACAATTGATGACTGTTCATCAACGCTGTTCTGTATATTTCGTCCTGCCAATTTGTTCCTTTACCTAAAATCGAAGGCACAGCAAACTCATCTCTTGGCGCTACACCATAATATTGAGCCAGTGCATTTTGCTGCGTTGCATATTGGCTTAAATTCATTGTTTTAAGCAATCTTGTTACATTTTGTGTAGAAAAAGCAGTATCGTAGGTTATTCTTCCTGATCCTTTTTTACCTTTTTTAGTCGTAATAATTACAACACCATTTGATGCTCTTGAACCATAAACTGCAGCAGAAGCAGCATCTTTTAAGATATCCATGGTTTCAATATCATTTGGGTTCAAAAACGCCAATGGGCTATTGGTTACACTTCCTGTATTTGTACCAATATAACCACTCACAATTATTCCTCCTGTAGCCTGATTTGTAGCATCTCCCGAAATAGGAATACCATCTACAATATATAACGGTTCATTACTACCACCTAGCGATGCACTACCACGAATCTTAACCGAAACACTTCCTCCCGGTTTACCTGAGTTATTCGTAACTACAACCCCAGCCGCTCTGCCCTGCAATAATTGCTCTACCGTTACTTGCTGAGAATCTTTAAAATCCTTTGCCGTTACTGAGGAAATTGCGCCGGTAACATCTTTTCTTTTCTGGTTACGATATCCAACGTTTACCAATACTTCACGCAAATCCTCAGCGCTAAGCTTTAGAATCACGTTTATTTTACCTCCATTTTTTACATTGATTGTTTGAGTAACATATCCAATAAATGAAACTGAAATACTAGAGTTCGCTGGCGTATCAATAGAATAGTTTCCGTCAAAATCTGTTGAAACTGATTTTTTAGTTCCTGTTACCATGACATTTGCGCCCGGTATAGAAAGTCCCTTATCATCAGAAACTACTCCTGTTACCTTAACCTGAGCTGTAATAAAATTACTGGTCAGTAACAAAAATAAAATCAAAGGAACCGCTCTGTGGTTAGCGTTCCAATGAATGAAGTTAGTCATTAGTTTTTTCATAATAAATGTTTGGTTAGTTTAAATTTGTTATTCTAATTCAAGTCATAAAAAAGGGTTGTATTTATTTCTTAAATTATTTAACAAATCTATAACACAAGGAAACATTAAATCGATAGTATTATATCATTTGATGATAATATTTTTACTATAACGTTTTAAAAAAACACATATGAAAATAAAAAGTATAAAAAAATACATTATTCGCAAATCAACCCCGTTAAACTACTTGATCTTATAAATAAAAATTAACGAATTCGCTTAAAAGCAAACGATTTCGTTAAAAATAATATTTGTTTGTGTCAAAAAAGTATCATTATAAAATACGTTTTAATCCAGAGAAATCTTCTCTATACTGACTGGGCGTACAGTTTTTAATCGCTTTAAAACTACGATTGAAATTGGCGATATTATTAAATCCGGACTTAAAAGCAACCTCAGAAACACTCATATCTTTTTCCACCAGCCAACGTGCCGCATATCCAATACGAATATCATTGATATAATTAACAAAAGTTTTTCCGGTACGTTTTTTAATAAATCGGTTAAAAGAAATTATCGACATGCTCGCAATATTCGCAACATCTTCTAAAGTGATTTTTTCTGCAAAATGTTTCTGTACATATTCATACACCAGCTTCATTTTATCATAATCATCAAACGTATCATAATCTACTGTATAAGTCGACAGTAAACGTTGATTTCTGGAATTTGCCAAATCATACAACAACGAAGTAATTTCTAAAAAATAGTCCATACCATCTAATTTAGAAAGCTTTACCAGCCTTGGAGTCAACTCTTCGGCTACTTTTTTCGAAAATAAAATACCATGAATAGACCTGTTGAACATATCACGAATAGGATTCATAATACGCCTTGACAACAAAGATTCATGAAAAAGATCGTTATGAAACTGAATCGTAATTTCGTGAATTTTTTTGCTCGTACATTTACTTAATTCCCAACCGTGATATAAATTTGGACCAATCAAAACCAATTCGACATTATCAATTTCTTCAATATTATCACCCACGACACGCTTTACTCCTTTGCCGTTTAAAATAAAATTGATCTCAAATTCCGGATGGTAATGCACCGGAAAATCAAAACTATCTTTTACTCTGTCGAAAACTAAAAAACTATCCCCGGCCGAAAGCGGAGCAATTTCTCTGTAAAAATTTTTAGTATTACTCATCTTTAATAAACTATTTTAGGAAGTACTATTGGATTTTTTATTTGCAATAATATGATATATAATTGATAAAATAATATTAATTAGACAATAAACATCCGATTATCTTTGAAAAATAGAATTATGATTTTTACAAAAAGAATATTAATAATAAACATTAATCATTTTTAATACAATATCTTTTTAAAGTTTTGATAATTTTAATCAAAAATTAATACTGATAAATAGATTACAAAAACGAAGGTTTCGCAACACCTTTTTCAACTGTTGCTTTTACACTTTATTACACTGAAAAACAACCACATTCCTAATGAAAAAAAACATACTAGCACTAATAACCGTGATATTTATAGGGACTTCCTGCTCCTCAAAGCAGTTGGTTACTAATACTAATTTGTCACTTTCAGATAAAAAAGCTACACCAGAAACCGTTTCTTTATATAAAAAACTCAATCAATTAACCCAAAAAGGTTATTTATTCGGGCATCAGGACGATCTTGCGTATGGTGTAAACTGGAAATACGAAGACGGTCGCAGTGATATAAAAGATGTAGTGGGCGATTATCCTGCGGTTTACGGTTGGGACATTGCGGGTTTAGAAAGAAATGATGCAAATAATATTGATGGAATTCCTTTTACTAAAATGAAACAGTACATCGAAGAAGCTCATGAAAGAGGCGGCATTTCGACAATAAGCATGCATTTTGACAATCCCGCAACCGGAAAAAGTGCCTGGGACAATACTCCAAATTCGCTAAAAACAATTTTACCTGGTGGAGAAAATCATCAAAAATTCAGCAGCTGGCTTGATAAAGCGGCTGATTTCTTTCTTTCTTTAAAAGATAAAAAGGGAAAAAATATCCCGATACTTTTTAGGCCTTATCATGAACTTACCGGCGGATGGTTTTGGTGGGGAAAAGGAAATGGAACACCTGAAGAATTTAAGACATTATGGAAATTTACTTTCGAATATCTTCAGAAAAAAGGGGTTCATAATTTAATTTATATTTACAATACCAGTAGTTTCAGCTCTCAGGAAGATTTTCTGGACAAATATCCGGGTGATAATTATGCTGACATTATCAGTTTTGATTCTTACCAGAACAATGACGACAAAGACGGCAAAAAGTTTATAGAAGAAGTGCAAAACCAATTGAAAATTATCAATGAAATTGGTATAAAACGAAACAAATTAATTGCCATAGCCGAGGCGGGTTACGAAGCCATTCCAGACCCAAAATGGTGGACAGGAACTTTATCTAAAGCAATTGGAGACTATAAAATTTCTTATGTTTTATTATGGAGAAACCACGGCTGGCAGGAAAAAGAGCAAAAAATGCATTACTATGCGCCATATACAGGCCAAGTAAGCGCGAAAGATTTTGTTAATTTTTATAATTTGGACAAAACCTTATTCGAAAAAGACATTAAAAAAAATTGAGAATTAAAAATCTGTTTAAATCTATCTAAATCTGCGAGATCCGCGTACCTAAAAATTCGACACATAAAAACATCGATTTAAAGATATGTCATTCAAAATAAAATCTGTTTTTTATCCGCGTTTTACGAAGTAAATCCGTTTTATCCGCGTCAAAAAAATTCAACAAATAGAAACATTAAAATAATTAACCAAATCTAAATTACAACTTTTAAAAAAAGCCTGATGCACAACAAAATTAGTTTAAAAGAAAAAGTAGGTTACGGTCTTGGAGATGCAGCATCATCCATGTTCTGGAAAATTTTCAGCATGTACCTTCTCTTTTTCTACACCGATGTTTTCGGACTGGCGCCTGCCGTTGTAGGAACCATGTTTTTGATTACCAGAATCTGGGATTCTTGTTTTGACCCAATTGTGGGAATCATTGCCGATCGAACAAAAAGCAAATGGGGAAAATTCAGACCTTACTTATTATGGGTTGCCGTGCCTTTTGCCGTAATTGGTGTACTAACTTTTTACACACCTGATTTTGACGAAAAAGGAAAAATAATTTATGCTTACGTGACGTATTCAGCCATGATGATGATTTATTCCTTAATCAATGTGCCGTATGCATCGCTTTTGGGCGTAATGTCATCTGATAGGAAAGAAAGAAATACTTTATCCTCTTACAGAATGGTTTTTGCCTTTGGAGGAAGTCTTCTGGCACTGTGGCTAATTGAACCTTTGGTAAATTACTTCGGCGGAAGCCTAAACTCTAAATCAGGCTGGCTAACAACAATTGCTGTTTTTGGAGTAATTACAACTGCTTTTTTCTGGGCGTGTTTTTTCTTCACCAAAGAAAGAGTAAAACCCATTTCTGACGAAGAAAACAATCTAAAAGAAGATTTAAAAGATTTACTAAAAAACAGACCGTGGTGGATATTACTCGGGGCCGGAATTGGTGCATTGGTTTTCAACTCCATTCGTGACGGAGCTGCCGTTTATTATTTTAAATATTACGTAAGCAGCAGCGTGAATTTCGACTTCTCTCTTTTTGGAACCGATTTTCACATGACGCCAACTTCAATCTATTTGGTTTTAGGGCAAGCTGCCAATATCATCGGCGTAATTATAGCAACGCCAATTGCCAATAAAATTGGTAAAAAGAAAACCTTTTTTGGTGCCATGGCCGTAGCCGCAATCCTGAGTTTGATTTTCTATTTATTCGGAAAAGAAGATGTGTTCTTAATTATGAGTTTCCAGGTTTTAATCAGCATCTGTGCCGGTTGCATCTTTCCGCTAATCTGGTCGATGTACGCTGACAGTGCCGATTATTCTGAGTGGAAACAAGGACGCAGAGCAACAGGATTGGTTTTCTCTGCTTCATCTATGTCACAAAAATTTGGATGGACCATTGGCGGCGCCGGAGCCGGATGGCTTTTAGGCTATTACGGTTTTCAGGCCAATGTAGAGCAAACTGCCACAGCCCAAAACGGAATTCAGTTAATGTTAAGCATACTCCCTGCCATCGCGGCCATAATATCAGTTGCTTTTATAGCATTTTATCCATTATCTGAAAATAAACTTCAGGTAATCGAACAAGATTTAAACGAAAAACGAGACCAAAGCAATTAAAAAAATACAGATACAGAAATCTATTTATATGACAGCAATAGCCACTTCAACTACATTTCAGGATAGAAAAGTAGCATTAGAAAAAGAACATAAAATACTGATCGAGCAAAAAAATGCTCCTCAGGATCATGCCGGAAACGGTATATACGAACGCTACAAAAACCCGGTTGTTACAGCAGCCCACGTACCATTGAACTGGCGTTTTGACCTTAACGAAAAAACCAATCCGTTTTTACAGGAACGCATAGGAATGAATGCCGCTTTTAATGCAGGCGCCATGAAATGGAACGGAAAATATTTGCTTGCCGTTCGTGTAGAAGGAATAGACAGAAAATCTTTTTTCGCTATAGCGGAAAGTCCAAACGGAGTGGATAATTTTAAGTTTTGGGAAAAACCATGCGTGATTCCGCAAACAGAAGAACCAGATACAAACGTGTATGATATGCGCTTGATTAACCATGAAGACGGTTGGGTGTACGGTATTTTTTGTACCGAAAGAAAAGATCCAAAAGCACCAAAAGGCGACACAAGTTCGGCTGTAGCCAATGCAGGAATCGTACGTTCGAAAGATTTGGTAAACTGGGAAAGATTACCTGATTTTATTTCGAATACAGGCCAACAGCGCAATGTGGTTTTACATCCCGAATTCGTAAACGGAAAATATGCTTTATACACACGTCCACAAGATGGCTTTATCGATGTTGGAGCCGGTGGCGGAATTGGTCTGGGATATGTGGATGATATGACAAATCCTGTTGTAAAAGAGGAGAAAATCATCTTTGGGAAACAATATCATACAATTTATGAATTGAAAAATGGACTTGGTCCCGCTCCTATCAAAACCGAAAAAGGCTGGTTGCATCTCGCACACGGAGTTCGTAATACCGCTGCAGGTTTACGTTACACCCTTTATATGTTCATGACCGATTTGAATGATATTACCAAAGTAACACACGTTCCTGCCGGTCATTTTATGGGACCAGAAGGAATCGAAAGAGTTGGCGATGTATCGAATGTTTTATTCTCAAACGGATGGATTGAAGATAATGACGGAACTGTTTATGTATATTATGCTTCATCAGATACCAGAATGCATGTTGCCGTTTCGTCTGTAGAAAAACTGATTGATTATGTTATGAATGCGCCCGCAGATACTTTTATTTCTGCAGGTTCGGTGAAAACCATCATCAATCAAATCGAGAAAAACAATACAATTTAATTTACTGTGTCAATACAACTAAAGCAACTTAAATCTGAATTATCAGACGAACTAGATTCAATTTTAAAATATTGGTCAAAACATACTTTAGACAACGAAAATGAAGGTTTTGTTGGTCAGATTGATTTCAACGATCATATTATCGCCAATACCGAAAAAGGTTCTGTTTTAAATGCGAGAATTTTATGGAGTTTTGCAGCTAGTTATAAAGTCACAAAAAACGAAAACCATAAAAAGATTGCCAAACGTGCTTTTGAGTTTCTTTCAGAACATTTTTATGATGCTGAATTTGGAGGTTTATTCTGGAGTATTAATACTGATAGAACACCAAAAGATACCAAAAATCAAATCTATGCTTTAGCTTTTGCGATCTACGGATTATCTGAATTTTATGCTATTTCTAAAGACGATAAAGCTTTAGAAATAGCCATAAATTTATATTTGAAAATTCAGGAACACAGTTACGATCCTGAACAGAAAGGTTATTTTGAAGCTTTAACCCGCGATTGGCAACCCATAGAAGATTTGCGCTTGAGCGATAAAGATGCCAACGAAAAAAAAACCATGAATACGCATTTGCACATTGTCGAAGCGTATGCCAATTTATTTAAGGTTTGGAAAGACAAAAAACTGCAAAGCGATGTTATTGAATTATTAGAAACAATCGAGGCACATTTCATCAATACCCAAACCGGTCATTTACGATTATTTTTTGATGAAAACTGGATCGAAAAACCAGACGTTATCTCCTACGGTCATGATATCGAAGCGGCTTGGCTTTTATTGCAATGTGCCGAAATTTCTGAAGATGAAACCTTGATTGCTAATTACACCAAACATGCCATTCAGATGGCAGAAGTTACCAAAGAAGGTTTAGATACTGATGGAGCTTTATGGTATGAATTTGATCCTGAAAACAACGAATTAGTAGCCGAAAAACATTGGTGGGTTCAGGCAGAAGCTTTAATTGGTTTTTATAACGCTTATCAATTAACCGGTGATGAAACGTATTTAAACATCGTTTATAAAAACTGGAAGTTTATAAAAAAGTACATTTTAGACAAAGAAAACGGAGAATGGTTTTGGGGAATTAATCGTGATTATTCTTTGATCGAAAAAGACAAGGCTGGATTCTGGAAATGTCCGTATCATAATAGCCGGGCTTGTTTAGAGCTCATTAACCGAATTAAAACTTAAAAAAATGAAAACTACATTTCTGAAAATAGCATTTTTAAGTCTATCAATTTTAGCCGTTTCGAGCTGTTCTTCAAACGATGAATCAGGTCCTGAAATCATCATTGAACCGCCGGTTTTAAACCCAAGCGATCTGTTGACAACACAAAATGTGACAAGCTTTATGGTCGATGCAAATGCCACCAAAGAAACTGTAGCTTTATTTTATAATTTAAAAAAGCTTGCCAAAACTAAAGTTGCCATTGGTCAGCAAGATGCTTTTAATAGTTTTTATCAGGATAATGGCGGTGACTCTGACATCAAAAAAAATACAGGTTCTGATCCTGCTATTTTAGGTTCTGACTTCATGTTTATTACCGATAAAAACAATAACAATCAGGCAGATAACTGGTTTTACCAACAAGAAGAAAAACTTGTAAGCGCTACAAAATCCGCTTACGCGAAAGGAATAATCAATACCTTTTGCTGGCATTTGAGAGAACCTAATAAAGAGGATTCTTTTTATGCAGCCGATATGACGGCAGACCAAAAAGCAACGGCTTTCCAAAGTATTTTGCCTGGTGGAACCAATCACGAATGGTACAAGAAAAAATTAGACAAAATTGCCAGCGTCCTTTTGAATTTAAAAGGTTCGAATGGTGAATTGATTCCGATAATCTTCAGGCCTTTTCATGAATTTGACGGAAGCTGGTTTTGGTGGGGCGCTAATTTTGCCATTGCCCAGGAATATAAAATGGCTTATCAGTTTACAGTTGATTACCTAAAAAATACCAAAGGCGTTCATAATATTCTTTATGCCTTTTCACCTGACAACTCGTATACTACAGAAATCAATTATTTAAGCAGATATCCCGGTGATAAATATGTAGATGTTTTAGGAATGGATAATTATGGTGATTTTGATAATCAAGGCCAATCTGGCGCTGCCAAAGCCAATTCTAAACTAAAGATAATTGCTGATTTGGCTAAAACCAAAGTAAAAATTGCAGCGTTAACAGAAACCGGTTATCAGGTTACAAGTACAAAGACACCAATAACAGATTGGTTTTCGACTTACTTATACAGTGCATTGACATCTAATGATATTGAAGTTAGTTATGTCATGTTTTGGAATAATACTAAAGATGCTTATTTTGTACCAAGTGGGGCTGTTTCTAATGCAGCAGATTTCAAGACATTTGCTGCCAAGCCAAAATCGGCATTGGTGAATTCTTTGCCGAAGATGTATGAATTGCCGAAGTAACACAAAATATGTCATTGCGAGGAACGAAGCAATCACATTAACAATAATCAAGTTTACAAATTAAAAAGATCTGCTACATCAGATTGCTTCGTTCCTCGCAATGACTTAAAAAACCTAAAGCCCTAGCCCTGATAGAAGTGGAAATCCTTTTATTTTTTTTCTTTAAAAAAAATAAAAGATTGAAACGGATAGCAGGACACGAGCAATAGCGACTGACGAAGTAAATAGCTCCTAAAAAAATAACTAATGAAAAATAAATTTCTAAAAACTCTTGTATTCGGTTTAATGTTTTCTGTAATTGCTTGTCAGGCGCAGGAAAGAATTATGGTCAAGGGAACGCAATTTTATAAAGGCGATAAAGCGTACGCTTACATTGGAACGAATTATTGGTACGGAAGTTTACTGGCTTCGAAAAAAGTGGGCGACAGAAAAAGATTGCTTCGCGAACTGGATTTGATGCAGAAAAACGGAATTGACAATCTTAGAATTCTTGTTGGTGCCGATGGTGGGAAATACGATTTTACCGTTCGCCCGGCTTTGCAATACGAACAGGGAAAATACGATGATGATTTGCTTGACGGATTGGATTTTTTGATCAGCGAAATGAGCAAACGCAAAATGTATGCGGTTTTGTATTTGACAAACAACTGGGAATGGTCGGGCGGAATGTCACAATATCTCGAATGGAATGGCAAAGGTGCGATTCCGGTACCAAATATTGCCCCAAATACATGGCCGCAATTTATGGCATATACTCAACAATTTTATAGCTGTGAGCCTTGTATGAAAGCTTTAGAAAATCATGTCAAGTTTATTATAGGAAGAACCAACAAATATTCCAAAAAGAAATATACCGAGGATAACACCATTATGGCGTGGCAAGTGGGCAACGAGCCAAGACTTTTTACGGTAGAAAATGAAGCCAAATTTACATCATGGCTGAATACTATTGTAAATTTGATTGATAGTTTAGATAAAAATCATTTGGTTTCGACGGGTTCTGAAGGAAAAAACAGCTCAAACGACAGCATGGAAATCTTTGAAAGAACACACCAAAATTTGAACATTGATTATTTGACCATGCACATCTGGCCCAAAAACTGGAATTGGTTTAAGGCTGATGATGCAAAAAAAACGATGACAACAACGCTTGATAATGCCGGAAAATATATTGATGAACATATAAAAGTGGCCAATAATCTAAAGCGCCCAATTATTATCGAAGAATTTGGTTTAGGAAGGGAAAACGAAAGTTTATTGGCGACGACATCGACAACAAACAGGGATATTTTTTATAATTATATTTTTAGCAGAGTTGCCGAGAGTGTGAAAAATAACGGTCCGTTGCAGGCGGCAAATTTCTGGGGATTTGGTGGCGAAGGCAAACCGGTTACCCAAGACGGAAAATGGAATCCCGGAGATCCATTAACAACAGATCCGCCACAAGAACCACAAGGATTGAATTCTGTTTTTTCTTCGGATAAATCGACTTTGGATATTGTGAAAAAGTATAATTTGAAATTAAAGAAATAATTTAAAGTACACCTTTATATCTTTTCAAACCCGACAGGTTTTAAGAACCTGTCGGGTTTACTGTTTCGTATAAATGACGGATACGCAAATGCTTCTCTACAGTATATTATAGAATATGTTAGACTAAAATTTTCTCAATCGCATTCAATTCATCCTGCGTAAACTCTAAACTTTGCAAACAATCAATATTATTATTTAATTGTCTCACAGAACTCGCGCCAATTAAAACCGAAGTAATTCGTTTGTCTTTTTCCAGCCAGGCCAAAGCCATTTGCGCCAAAGATTGATTACGGTTTTGAGCGATTTCATTGAGTTGTACTAATTTCTGAATGCGTTCGGGAGTAACCTCATCTTCTTTTAAATGTCCGTTTGGGTTATGCGCTCTGGAATTTTCAGGAATTCCTTTCAGGTATTTATCCGTCAAAAGTCCTTGTGCCAAAGGCGAGAATGCGATGCAGCCTACTCCTTTTTCTTCCAAAACATCCAGTAAACCATTCTCAACCCAACGCTCCAACATTGAATATTTGGCCTGATGAATCAAACATGGCGTTCCTAATTGCTTTAAAACATCCACCGCAACTCGGGTTTGCTCTGCCGAATAATTACTGATTCCCACATACAATGCTTTTCCGCTTCTTACAGCGTAATCCAAAGCCTGCATCGTTTCTTCAATTGGAGTTTCAGGATCAGGACGATGCGAATAAAAAATATCGACATAATCGACTTTCATTCTTTTTAAACTCTGGTCTAAACTTGATAATAAATATTTACGAGAGCCCCAATCACCATAAGGCCCATCCCACATGGTGTAACCCGCTTTGGTTGAAATGATGATTTCATCACGTAAATTTCCCTGAAAATTATGCCATAGAATTTTACCAAAATTAGTTTCTGCAGAACCTGGAACCGGTCCGTAATTATTAGCCAAATCAAAGTGAGTGATTCCTTTATCAAAAGCATCTACAGCAATACTTTCTGCATTTTCAAAATTATCTACTGACCCAAAGTTGTGCCATAATCCTAAAGAAATTTCAGGTAGTAATAACCCGCTTTTTCCGCATCTGTTATATTTCATTATTTTAGTTTAAATTGGTTGGTGTTTTAATAGATTTTAAAGGTAGAAAAAAAGTAGTAAATATAAAGTTGTGTTTTTTTTTAATCTCGCAAAGTCGCGAAGGCGCAAAGTTTTTTAAAATTTTAAGATTGAAAGCGCCCATCTTTAGCCAATGGCTATTAAAAAAATAGAAATCACCACGAATTCACGAATGAATTGTTTAAAAATTCGTGAATTCGTGGCGAAAAAAAACTTAGTGCCTTTGAGCCTTGGCAAAAACCTATTCTTTTATCTCAAAACCACTCTCCAATCCTTTATCAGAACTTCCTCCAACCATGATTTTAAAAGTTCCCGGTTCTACCAAATAATTTCCCTCATTATCATAAAAACCAAGCTCTTTTTCGGTCAAAGTAAAAGTTATGGTTTTGCTTTCCCCTTTTTTCAAATTCACCAATTCAAAACCTTTTAGTTCTTTTATTGGTCGAACAATACTGGCGTATTCATCATGAATGTATAATTGCACTACTTCTTTTCCGTCATAATTTCCAGAGTTTGTTACGGCAACACTAACCTGAACACTTTCTCCCTTTGCAAAAGCAGTTTTATTGATTTCGAGATTTTTATAATCAAACTTCGTATAACTCAATCCAAAACCAAACGGATATTGAGGCGTTTTCTCCACATCCATATAATGAGACCAAAACACGTTTTTATCACTATCAACAGGTCTTCCTGTACTGTATTTGTTATAATAAATCGGCACCTGACCCACATTTCTCGGGAACGACATTGGCAATTTTCCGCTTGGGTTATAATCGCCGTATAAAACCTGCGCAACCGCATTTCCGGTTTGAGTTCCTAATTGCCACGCTTCAACAATAGCCGGAATATGCTCTGCAGCCCACGGAATACTCAACGGACGACCGTTATTCAAAACCAAAACCACATTAGGGTTTACTTTATAAATTTCTTCTAGTAATTCCTGCTGTAATCCTGGTAAATTAAGATCAGTTCTGCTTCTTCCTTCACCGCTTTGAAAACCGTATTCACCTAAAACCATTACCACAACATCAGCATTTTTTGCGGCTGTCTTGGCTGCTTCAAAACTACTTTTATCTGTAGTATTAAAAACTGTTTCCGTTAAAAAAGTAGCTTTTTGCAAAAGCAATTCCAAACCTTTTTCGAATACCAATTGATTGTCTTTGTATTGCTGCATTCCTTCTAAAACCGAAACGGCAGTATTGTCATCTGCAGCAATTCTCCAGCTTCCTAACGGACTATTTTTATCATTTGCCAAAGCGCCAATCAAAGCAATTTTCTGTCCGGATTTTTTTAGCGGAAGTAAACCTTTTTCATTTTTCAATAATACAATAGATTTCTTCGCCATATCCAAAACCCCATCATTATTCGCTTTACTCCCCACAACCACTTTTTCACGTTTTTCATCGCAATATCTATACGGATCATCAAATAAACCAAGCTCAAATTTCACACGCAAAATTCTACGAACGGCATCATCAACCAAAGCTTCTTTTACCTTTCCTTCTTTCACCAAACCAACCAATTTTGCGACATACAAATACGATTCCATATCCATGTCAGAACCTGCGATTATCGCTTTTGCAGTTGCATCGGCTTCATCTTTTGCATAACCGTGAGCAATCATTTCGCGAATCGAAGCATAATCAGAAATTACAAAACCATCAAACTTCCATTTTCCTTTCAGGATATCTCTTTGCAGAAAAACATTTCCCGTTGCCGGAACCCCATTCAGCGTATTAAACGAATTCATAAACGTACGAACTCCCGCCTGAACCGTAGCTTCAAAAGGAGGCAAAACCGAATTATACAATTTCGAATTACTAATGTCAACAATATTATATTCCAATCCCGCCTCTACATAACCGTAAGCCGCAAAATGTTTCGCACAGGCCGCAATCGTATTGACTTTAGCCAGATCAGCAATTGTTTCACCCTGAAAACCATGAACTCTCGCAGTCGCGATTTTACTTCCCAAATATGCATCTTCTCCTGCACCCTCCATCACACGTCCCCATCTTGCATCGTTTGCAACGTCGACATTAGGACCAAAAGTCCAGTTAATTCCAGATGCCGAAGCTTCATCAGCCGCAATCGCCGCCGATTTTTTAATTGCTTCCAGATCCCAACTCGCTGCTTCTGCCAGCGGAATCGGGCTTAACGTTTTATAACCGTGAATCACATCAAAACCTATAATCAAGGGAATCCCCAATCGTGTTTCTTCAACCGCGATTTTCTGCACCGCGCGAACCTCTTTTACACCACGAACGGTCAACATCGACCCAACCCAGCCTTTTCGCAAATGTTCGTATTTCAGTTCCGCAGTTCCCCCTTTTGGAGCCGGTCCCGTTACATCCCAAAATCCGTTATATTGATTCATCTGCCCCACTTTTTCCTCCAGAGTCATCAATGGCAAAAGCAGATCAATTCGCTGCTCAATAGTTTTATTTTTATCCAGATACGGCTTTTTCTGTGCATTCATATTTCCAACAGTAAACAGGGCAAAAACCCCAATAGTTATTATTTTTTTATTTTTCATAATAGTATAATGGTCAGATAGTTTATTTTAAAGGCGCTATCCCGATAGCTATCGGAACTGAGATACTAAGTTTCTTTTGGGCGTGTTCGCCGCGGCGAATCGGGCTATTCGCTTCAAGTCCTCGCACTTCCTTCTTCAGGCTGTGGGCTTTCCGCTGCTATCCCTAACGCGAACGTTGCTAAAAGAACTTTTTTCTCATACGAATTTCTCACAATCTTGTCATCCTGAGGAACGAAGGATCACACAAGAGATTCCGCACAGTAATTCTCAAGTCTTTGTCGGGTTTCTAATGTGATCCTTCGTTCCTCAGGATGACAAACTTTATGTCTCACTTTGCGGGGCTTCGACTCCGCTCAGCCTGACAAAAAGCAAGACAAAAACAAAAAAAATCTGCGTCAATCCATTTAAATCCGCATAATCCGTGGGCAATTACTCTTATTCAGAAATAAAACAAGAAGCCGGTAAATTCGCTTTATTAAACAAATCAGATTGTATCGTATTTCCCCAAGCAAATCTCACTTTTGCAGGATTCACAACTTTTTTACTCACCAAAATCACCTGATTATTTTTTATCGAAGCTTCTGCAGGATAGAAAACTCCATCGGCTCCAGCCAATTCAAATTGATTCGAAGTCTTATTCTTGAAATACAATCCATCAGCAGAATCAAACGAAACGATTGCTTTGTTTTTATCAATCTTAAAATCTTTGTAAAGCGGACTATTCACCAAACCTGAATTGACTTTATAAGTATCTGCCAAAGCGAAGTTTGCCAAACGAATCCCGACCGACTTTTTATTCTTTGGATGAATATCAATCGTGTCCGAAATATCGCTGATCACCACCATTCCGGTTTTAGTAACATCTTTCAGGACTTTTCGTTGAGAATTTCTAACCGTAACATTCGAGAAGTTATTAGAACCCGTTTTATATGGCGCAATTTGAACGAAATAAAATGGAAATTCGTCGTTCCAGGCATTTCTCCAGGATGTAATCAAAGCCGATAATGTTTGATCGTAAACCAATGAACCAACATTCGATTCGCCCTGATACCAAAGTGTTCCGGCAATTTTAAAACCAACAAAAGGATAAATCATGGCGTTATAGGCTCTACCAGGTTGACGCGGCCCATATTCCTGTTCGTTGAGTTTTTTAGCATTTTCTAATAAAACAGGATCGTTCTGCACTACTTCTTCCGGCATCCAGATCTCCGCTGGCGTTCCGCCCCAGTTCGAAGAAATTAATCCTATTGGGACATTTTTTAAATCTTCGCGCAAGCGTTTGGCAAAAAAGTAACCAATCGCGCTAAAGTTTTTCATGGTTTCAGGAGTCGATTCGACCCAGTTTCCCAATAGATTATTTTGAGGCGTTGTAGCCGTTAATTTCGGAACGGTAAAAAAACGAATATTTGGATTCATAGCATTTTTCATTTCTTCCTCTCCATTATCTATTCCCCAACTTACAGACATTTCCATGTTCGATTGTCCGGAACAAACCCAAACTTCTCCAATCAGAATATTTTTAAGAATTACTTCATCATATCCTTTTATCGAAATTGTGTAAGGTCCTCCCGCTTCAGGCGTTTTTATATGCAGTTCCCATTGTGCCTGATTATTCGCTACGACTTTATATTCCTGATTGTTCCAGCCCGAAACCAATTTGATTTCTTCCTTAGGATTCGCCCAACCCCAAATTTTCACTTCGGAGTTGCGTTGTAAAACCATATTATCACCAAAAATATTCGGAAGTGTAACGTTTGCCATCATAGTACTGGAAATCATCAGAATGAAAACAAACTTAAATATATTATTTTTCATTTAGTAACTTTTTTAAAAACGGAGCATATTCCTGAGCCAAAACCTTATGATCCGCCACATCAGGATGCCCTGAACAGCCTTTTGGCGTCATTGGTTTAAATTTGAAAACAACAATTGGTTTATGAGTCTTATCTTCTGCGAAAGCCGCTTTTACTTTGTTCAGACAATCTTCAAAAACAATCGCTCTTTCGCCGTTTATCATTGGACTATTAGTGATCACAATTTGCGCATTAGGATTGTACTTGTACAACATTTTGATAAAGTTGATATAATTCGAAACGTACTTTTCCGGATTAAAAGGCAAACGTTCTTTTTTACCATCTCCGCTAGAAAAATCATTGGTTCCTAATGCCATGCTGATAATATCAGGCTGAAAAGCAAAATCATATTTAGGTTTAGAATTGTCTTTCGTTAAATATAAATTCTGATAAACGTCAGGCATAATTCCTTCGTCTTTATTCTCATCATTCCAGTTTCTATACATTCCAATTCCCGAAACCGAACTCATCAAATAATCAACACCAATTGCTCGCGAAAGTACAGGCCCGTACGCATAATAGCCATTATGATGATCAAAATACTCGCCTTTATCACAAGGAACATCTGATGGATCACTTGCTGCTCCACAGGTAATGGAATCTCCAATAAACTCGATTTTCTTTTTCTTTTTTGCAGTAATCGAAGTCAGTTTTGCCGTTGTTCCCGCAAATAGAATTCCACCGCTATGCGCTTCTGTAGTTTTATAAATTTCTAAAGTATGTTCTTTTTTATTTGAAGTAATTTTCACGGGGAAAGATTGCGCTGCCCCTTTTTCGATTCTTAATTTCCCAATATATTTCCCATCCAAAACCAAAGAAACATAATTATGATGTTCCCATGAATCAATACTTTGAAGTGAAATCGAACACTCGTTCCCCCTAAAATTAAAAGAAACCGAAGAAGCTGTTCCTATTAAAACAACTGTATTATCGGAAAGTTTTTCAACACGACCCTGATACAGAAAAGTTTCTGTTTTACTTTGTGAAGTTGAAACAATCGAAATCAGCAAAAATGAAATTAAAAATGCTATTTTTTTGAGAAACATAATTTATTTGTTAAAATATAAATACGATTCACAAATATATCTGAAATACGATATACAAAAAGATACTAAAACATCAAAAAGCAATAAAAAAACACCAAAATAAAAAGATGTATCTTCCGTTCTTATTACTCATCCACTGTTTCTTTGTATAACATTGTTTTTGATATTCAAAAGCAAGGCTATATATTTGTAAACAAAATCTTATAATTATATTTTAAAATGAAATCATCCCTATATATCGCATTTGCAGCTACGATTGTATGCTCTTCTTTTACTTTACAAAAAGAAAATAAGTCCACTAGTCATCAAACCGAAAAATTACAAACGACAATAGAACGTGATTCTATTATTAGCTATGCCACACAATATCTAGGAATACATTATTTATACGCAGGAAATGATCCCAAAAAAGGATTTGATTGTTCTGGCTTTGTCAATTATGTTTTCCAACATTTTAAGGTTAGCGTACCAAGAAGTTCCAGTGGATATAAAAATCTGGGAATTTCAAAAAAACCGGAAGATTTTAAAGTTGGAGATGTTTTAGTTTTTTACGGCTACAAGAACAGAAACGTTGTTGGGCATGTCGGAATCATTTGCGAAGCCAATGGCATGAATTCTAAATTTATCCACGCCTCATCAGGAAAAGCCGGCAGCGTAACGATTAGTGATCTGGACTCAGAACATTATAGCAAACGATACTATAAATGTGTTGATGTACTTCCTTGATTTTTTTTTCACGCAGATTTAAAAAGATTTCAGCAAATGCGCGCAGATTTATTTATTCTGATAATTCAAAAAATCAAATTAAATCTGCTTTTATCTGCCAGATCTACGTGAAAATTACTGTAGTTAGCAACAAACCATTTCTATTCTTCGGTAAGTAATTTGATCAAACTTTCATCTCTTTTATAAACATCTTTATAAAAGTTCAAATTACCATCACGATCAACCCAAGCGGTAAAATAACCGATGTAAACCGGGATTTTCTTTTTTAGCGTATACCAGCTTTCTTTACCGGCATGCATCGCTTTATCAATTCTCTCCGGAGTCATACTTGGATCTTGTTTCAAAAGTTCGATGGCTAATTCTCTTGGTTTGCCTACACGAACACATCCGTGACTAAAAGCCCTGTTTTCTCTTTCGAACAAACTTTTTGCCGGCGTATCATGTAAATAAATGTTATTTGAATTCGGGAATAAAAACTTCACCAAACCAAGCGAATTGTTTTTTCCGGGTAACTGACGAACTGCACCATTATTCCATTCCAGATTTTTCTGAGCTAAATAATTCTTGTTTTTTGCCATTCCCGGTTTGATCTCACTTTTGATGATGCTTGGAGGCACATTCCAATACGGACTAAAAACAATATTATTCATCATTCCGCTAAAAACTACGGTTTTGGTCATTGCTCTTCCTACCACAACAGGGGATACAAATGCAATTTCATGATTGCGGATCAAATACAATCTAAACTCCGGAATATTAACCTCGATGTATTCTTTCCCTTTTTCGAGCTCAGGGTCAATCCATCTGCAACGTTCCATGTTGGCAATAATTGTCTTGATTCTATCCGAAACAGGAACATTCAATTCCGCAATATGTTCCGGTAAAATAATATTTTTTGGTGTTAAACCGTGATGGAATTCGTAGCTTCTGATTCCTTTTATCAATGTCGAATCACAAATATTGCTTTTGCTATTTTCTTTAAGATCACCCGTTATGTAAAGCCTTTCTCTAATTTGCCCAATTGCAACAACAGAATCTCCCAGTTTAAGGCTTTTAAAATCTTCACCGGTTTCGATAGTTTTCCATCCTCCTTTTTTCTCAATCTCTCTGTATTGATGAAGCGCGTCACGAAGCTTATAATACTGACTGAACATTTTGCTTTTTTTGTCGTCGCTAATAGTCGCTTTTTTATAGATAGAGTCCGAAAAAACCTGATAGTTTACTTTTTTTCGAGGTAAAAGCCATTCTAATGATCTGGTCGTTTTTTCATCTACACCGGAAACTTTCTGCGCATAATAAAAATACAGATTGGTAATCATCAAATCGGTATCAGTTTGCGACAATTTGTTTTCGGCTGTATGCTCAAAAATAGGACTGATCTTTTCGTTGTAAGGAAAATTCGCTTTTAAGCCTTCCTGATCTAATCCCTTATATTTATTGAATAATGTATTCCCGTATTCTACAACACCTTTATTATCGAGCCATAACTGGGTAGATTTGTTTTTCTTGTATAAAGCCAGAACCTCGCTCTGAAATTTAATCAATTTAGGATATGCCTGATAAAACGTTGAAATGCCAGAACTATCAATTGTAATTTTAAGTTCGGGAACCACTTTTTCTGAAGTTTTTTTTGATTCTTCTGTATTCTTTTCTGTTTTCTTATTACAGGAAACAGCAGCAAAAATAAGGACTACAGCAACAAGCGGATAGAAAATTTTCATAATATTTTTTTAAATAAAAATAGAAAAGTTTTGGAGAAAACAAACCATTTATAGAAAAATTAATCCTGACTTTACAATCTGATTTTTACTTCGCGAAAAAGCATAAAAAAACTCCGAATACATTACATATCCGGAGCTTCTACTTTATAACCAACCTTTATTTTAGATTACCGTTCCTTTTAAAGTAAGTACTTTTGGAGTAGTCTCCGCACTTGTTGTTACAGTAACTGTTTTTGTAAAACCACCTTTGTTGGCTGCATTATACGTTGCTGTTACTTTAGCTGATTTTCCAGGTAAAATAGGCTCTTTTGTATAATCTGTTGCAGTACAACCACAAGATCCCTGAACGTTTGTAATAACAACCGCAGTTTTTCCTGTATTTTTAAATTCGTAAACAATTGCTTTTGGCGTTCCTTGCGGAATTTGACCTACATCAATTGTTTCTGTTTTCCATACAATTGTAGAAGCTGTTTCCAGAACAATATTGGTCTCAGTTTCAGAAGTCATAGATTGTATTGGTGCAATTGCTGAAAAAGACATTAAGCTTAAAGCTAAGGCTAACATCGAAATTTTAATCATTTTCATAGTTATATAATTTAATGGTTTATAGTTCTAATTTTGTTTTACAAAGATAATTCAGACAAATCCTAATCGCTGTTAACCGCTTTCAAATCTTTGTTAATGACTTGTTAATCGGTGTTTTTAAACCTAAATTTGATTAATATTACACTCTAAAATACCGTTTTCTTGAAAATAAATAAACTCAATAGTATTATCCTTCTGGGA
Organism: Flavobacterium sp. SLB02; assembly: GCF_009664855.1. Classification (GTDB taxonomy): domain Bacteria; phylum Bacteroidota; class Bacteroidia; order Flavobacteriales; family Flavobacteriaceae; genus Flavobacterium. The sequence goes on along the minus strand of NZ_CP045928.1, from coordinate 112,727 downwards.
CTTGTAGCCATTATTAGCATATTGGTCGCACAATTGCTCTGGACAAAAGAGGCTTTTACTTTAGAACAAAAAAAACTAAGCCAGAAAGCCAACATTGCTTTGCTGGAAGTTGCCAGGAAATTATATGAAGGAAAGGATCATGAAGCATCCTGCCAAAACCCTGTTCAAAAAATTTCAAACGATTATTATATTGTAAATATTCAGAACGATTTTGAACCGGATATTTTAGAGTTCTATTTGAGATCAGAGTTTAAAAAAATGAACATTACAACTGATTTTGAATACGCTGTGTACAATTGCCAAAGTGATGAAATGGTTTACGGAAAGTACATCTCGTTTTCTGAAAAAGAAAAAACGAAGAGAACAGTTTCTTTTCCAAAGCATAAAAACTTAGTATATTATTTTGCCATTCGTTTTCCCAACGAAACGACGTATTTGTTCAGTTCGATGCGATTTTGGTTTATACTTTCGATCGCTTTAATCCTGATTTTATTGATTTACGTCTATTCGATTTTTACGCTTTTGCAGCAAAAAAAATACTCTGAACTGCAACGGGATTTTATCAATAATATGACACATGAATTCAAAACACCATTGTCTTCGATATTAATTGCTTCTAAATATCTAAGTGAACAAAACCCGATTAAAGACGATAAAAAATTGCATACGTACACCAATATTATTATCAATCAGAGTCATAAACTGAACAATCATATTGAGAAAATTCTAAACATTGCCAAATCCGATTATGCTCCTTTAGAATTAAAAAAAGAAATGGTTTTAATTGTTCCGATTATTGAGGAAACTATCGAAAATATTCAGTTAAAATATCCTGAAGCTTTTATTACAATCGAAACATTCTCGAATGAATACCAAATAGAAACGGATGTTTTTCATTTCTCTAATTTGGTTTATAATTTATTGGATAATGCTATAAAATACTGCAACGAAAAACCGCAGATCACAATTGGAATTTCAAACGAAAATTCAGTTATAAAAATGGCTTTTAGTGATAACGGAATTGGAATTTCTCCTAAAAACATGTCTTTTGTATTTGATAAATTTTACCGCGCTCAAAACGAAAAAAGCAATGAGGTGAATGGTTTTGGACTTGGTTTGTATTATGTAAAAGAAATTTGCAACTTGCATAATTGGAAAATAAAAGTACAAAATAACCCAACTAACGGCATTACTATAACTTTGTCAATTCCTTATAAAAAATGAAACAATTCAAAATACTTTATACCGAAGACGATGAAACTTTAGCCTTTTTGACCAAAGACAATTTGGAACAAAACAATTATGAAGTAATTCATTGTTGCGACGGGCAATCTGGATTAGAAACCTTTAAAAAAGAAAATTTTGACATTTGTATCTTTGATATCATGATGCCAAAAATGGATGGGTTTGACTTGGCTACAGAGATCAGAAAGTTAAATACTGATATTCCGATTATCTTTCTCTCTGCAAAAACATTAAAAGAAGATCGAATTAAAGGTTTGCGACTGGGCGCAGATGATTATCTGGTAAAGCCTTTTAGCATTGAAGAATTGCTGCTGAAAATTGAAATTTTCCTGAAGCGTTCTCAGAAAAATATTCCGATAGAAAAATCTGTTTATGAAATTGGAAAGTATCAATTTGATACCAACAATTTTATTTTATTTAATGAAAATGAAAAAATCAGCCTTACACAGCGTGAAGCCGAATTATTGAAATTATTTCTGGACAATAAGAATTCGGTTTTAAAAAGAGAACAGATTTTGACTTCGCTTTGGGGCACTGATGATTATTTTATGGGACGGAGCCTGGATGTTTTTATTTCACGACTGCGTAAAATCTTAGTTAATGAAGATGGTATTGCTATAGAAAATCTTCACGGAATTGGGTTTAGGTTTACGGTGTAGTTTAATTTCTAACGAGTTAAAACATTATTTGCTTTATCCGGGCATTGTAAAAATATAATAATTACAAAAACCTTCTTATAAATACATTATCCTGAAAAGTTACATTTTTAATACAAATTAGAAAAAAACTGTAAAATTATTTTTAAAAAACTTTCGTATTTTTAATATCTAATTTTCCTCGATATGAAATTACATCATTTACGCAACGCCACTTTAGTTATTGAAACTGAAACCAATGTTATATTGGTTGATCCAATGTTAGGAAAAAGAAAAACGGTTCCGCCTTTTACAATTTTTCGTTATAAACCTCATAGAAATCCAATTGTTGCTTTACCCAAAAATAGCCGGGATATTTTAAGCAGGGTTACTATTTGCCTTATTACACATTTACATCCTGATCATATTGACAAAGCCGGAGAAGTTTTTCTTCGACGAAAAAGCATTCCGGTAATTTGCAGTACAAAAATTGAAAATGCATTAAGCGCAAGAGGTTTAAACATTCTTCAAACTTTAAATTATTGGGAACCGGAAGAGTTTTTGGGAGGCAAGATTATAGGTATTCCCGCGATTCATGGTTACGGATTTATTGCAAAATTTATGGGGAACGTAATGGGTTTTTATATTGAATTACCTAATCAAAAATCAATTTACATAAGTTCAGACACCGTTTTTACTGAACACGTACAAAAAGTTTTGGTTAAATTTAAACCGGAAATTGCTGTAGTAGCCTGCGGAACAGCAAGATTAGATATTGGTCAGCCTTTATTAATGAGAGTGAACGATATTCTGAAATTTGTTGCCTTGGCGCCTCAATATGTTTTGGCAAATCATTTAGAAGCTTTAAACCATTGCCCAACAAAAAGATCTGAATTGAGATTAGCCTTAGAGCAAAATAATTTATTAGATAAAGTTTCGATTCCGGAAGATGGCGAAATTGTTTCTTACTAAAGCTATAAAACCAGCAAACCAAATTCACGTAATGTATTGATAGGTTTTGAATACCAAAACAATTCGAAATCTTCTAAACTCGTTTCAAAATCAGCTTTTACTTCCTGAAAAGTGTAATTTTTAGCATTTGAAATTGCAATTTTGGCTAAAATTTCGACCAGCCATTTACCTTCTTCTTTATTAGTCTGAATGTTGAAACTTTCTTTTTTATCATGAAAAGTAAAAGTCATCATTTCCCAGGATCTTCCTTTTTTCGATTTTGTAAAATGTTCTGTAAAAGGCTTTCCTCCTAACCAAACGACTTTTGCATTTGGTTTTGTATTAAAATCATTTCCTTCTTCCAACGCATTAAAAATAAAATCGGGATCTATTTTTGTTTTTGGGATTTTAAAATCGAACCAATCCTGCAATTCGTAGTCAAAGCAGATTCCGTGCATGAAATTAAAGAGCGATTTCTTTAATCCAAAACTAAATTTATCATGATTGATTCCTGTAGAATCTGTATAATCGATATCGTTATTGGCGAAAGTTCCAATTGCCTCGGTCTTTTTTGTTACGCCAAATTTCTCCGGATATAATCCAACCGGGCTATGAGCCGTCATGGCAAACTGATGCCAAAATCCGGATTGCAGAATTCCTGCTTCAAACAATTGACGCACCATTTCGAGACTATCCACTGTTTCCTGAATGGTTTGTGTTGGGTATCCGTACATTAAATAGGCATGAACCATGATTCCGGCTTCGGTAAAATTTCGGGTCACTTTTGCGACTTGTTCCACCGTTACACCTTTGTCGATTAATTTTAATAATCGGTCAGACGCTACTTCTAAACCACCGGAAACAGCTATACACCCGGAAGCCTTTAGTAATAAACATAAATCTTTAGAAAAGCTTTTCTCGAATCGAATATTAGTCCACCAGGTTACGGCTAATTTTCGTCGCAAAATTTCCAAAGCCAAAGCACGCATCAAAGCGGGCGGCGCAGCTTCATCAACAAAATGAAATCCGTTTTGACCTGTTTGAAGCATCATATCTTCCATTCGATCACACAACAAATTGGCAGCAACAGGTTCGTAAACTTTGATATAATCTAACGATATGTCACAGAAAGTACATTTCCCCCAGTAGCAACCATGCGCCATGGTGAGCTTATTCCAACGTCCGTCGCTCCACATTCTGTGCATTGGATTTACAATTTCGATTACCGAAATGTATTTATCCAAAGGCAAATCAGAATAATCGGGAGTTCCTACGTAAGCTTGTTTGTAATCGTGCTTTAAGGAATTGTTTTTGTAAACTACTTTTCCGTCTTCTAGGAGAAAAGTTCTCTTGTACCGCTTCTCGTCCCTCGACTCCGTTCGGGATGACAAATTTTCAACAAGTTCTTCTATTGGAACTTCTCCATCATCTAAGGTAATAAAATCGAAAAACTCAAAAACACGTGCATCGGAAAGGGAACGCAATTCGGTATTTGGGAAACCGCCACCCATCGAAATTTTAATTTCGGGATGATGTTGTTTAATCCATTGTGCACATCTGAAAGCACTATATAAATTCCCCGGAAAGGGAACCGAAATCAGAAAAAATGTAGGCTGAATCGTTTCTATTTTAGCTTTTAAAATCGAAATTAAAATCGTGTCTATATAAGTTGGTTGTTGCTGTAAAGCTTCGTACAATTCATCAAACGAATTGGCGCTTCGCCCTAAACGTTCAGCATATCGGCTAAAGCCAAAATTTTCATCGACACATTCGACAATATAATCGGATATATCCTCAAGATATAAAGTGGCTAAATGTTTTGCTTTATCCTGAGTTCCCATTGTCCCAAAAGCCCAATCGAGTTCTTCCAATTGCGCAAAACGAGAAGCTTCCGGCAGAAAATCTTCCTGACAGATTTGCAAGGCTAATGTTGGGTTTTTCCCCTGTAAAAACTGAATGACAGCATCAATAGTTTTGATGTATTCATCCTGTAAAGCAAAAATACGTTTGGAATTATCAGAGGTTTCTTGATTCAATCCTTCAAACCTGAAACCTGAAACTTCAAACAAATCAATCAAACCCGTTTTCGAAAACAATTCTAAAATCACATCAATACCCAAATCAGCCTGAACCGATTCGATATTTTTTGTATTGAGAAATCCTTTTATATACGCTGTCGCCGGATACGGAGTATTCAGTTGTGTAAAAGGAGGGGTAATGACAAAAAGTTTGGTTTTCAAGGCAACATTATTTTTTGCAAAAATACGGGATATTTAGAGACTTTTCAGGAAAAGATTCAACTTGTGATTTTAGTTTCATTTTGTAGATATTTAATTACATTTGCTTCGTAGCTAAATATCCTATATGAAAAAAATTTTACTCTTATTTGTTGTTTTTATCAAATGTAATTGTGTTTTTGCCCAAGAAATTAATCCTAATTCGTCCAATAATTTTTTATTAGAAGATAAAAATGGCCATCTCATTCAAAATTTGGAACAACAAAAACAATTTTTGAAAATTAGGGAAGAAAAGATGAGGGCAGAAATGCTGAATTTAAAAAAAGTAATTTTAAATTCAAAAGATGGAAATTTGACTTCAAAAACAGCCGTTACTCTTCAAGGAGTAGAAATGTGTACTAACGGAGGTTTTGAGCAATATGAAACTATAAACGGAAACAGCTATCTTAAGAATTTTCTTTGCACAATTGGTGATCCTCCCGGACCTACGCAATGCCAATCGATCAGCAATACTGCCGACTCATACATCAATCGCTATAATCCAAATAATATGAACATTATGGCAACCGGTGTTTCTGCCAATTTGGTTGACCCATATATAGGAGACATTAAAGCATTTGATCAATATGCTCTTAAAATTAATTATGAGAACTCCTCCACTTATGGCTCTATTGTTCAGGGCAAAAGGTATAAAACAAATAATGAAAATTATCTAAAATTTAACTACAAAGCGGTATTACAAAGTGTATATGACAATAGTCATACCGATAATCAAGCTTTTGTAAAAGCACGGATTTTAGATAAAAACAAGGCAGTTGTTAGTGAATTTTGTTTGGTAGGAGATGAAAAAAATTGCATTTTCAGCAAGGTTCCAAGCCAAACTTCTGATTTTGTTACTTTATATACTACCAATTGGCAATCAGGATTATTGGACATTTCATCAATTCCTAATAATGAAGAATTTACCGTTGAATTTATGGCTTCAAGATGTGGATTGGGTGGGCATTTCGGGTATATGTATATTGATGATGTTTGTACCCTACATTCCGCAGAAAATCTGCAAGGCTCTATAGAACTAGATCCTTTGTATAAAGTTTGTCCAACTTTGCCGATTTCAGTTTGCGGCAGTTATACGATTCCTAATTCTGGAGGAATTTCTGCCTCAGTAAAAAAAATCACTTTAAATGTTTACAACAGCAATAACGTGTCAGTTTACAGTATCTCAACTACTTCAAGTTTAGACACAACAAATAAAAAATTTTGCTTTACATTAAAAACCAGTGATTTTCCCAATATTACAAATGCTAATTATAATGTAGGCGTACAAATAGATTATGACATTTCTGGAACTTCATGCACAGGAACCACATTTAATTCTGCCATAGATCCAGATGCAAATCCTGGCTGGGATATTTCTTTTTTGAATTGCTCTTCAAGTTGTAACATTAATGTAACGACCGCCAAAATATCTCAATGTGATGCAAACCGTGACGGGAGTGAAAATTTTGATTTGTCTACATTAAATTCTTTAGTGGTTGCTTCTACAGCAGGTTTAAATTTTAGTTATTTCAAAAATTACAACGAGGCAGATTCCAACTTAAATGCTATCAGCAATTTTACAAGTTATCCAAGTTCAAGTGCTTCTATTTTTGTCAGGGTGAGCAGGGATGCGATTTGTTATAAAATAATTTCTGCAAATCTAGAGGTAAGAAATCCCACTGCAAATATTACAGGTATCCTAAATGTTTGTTCCGGAAGCACTGTATTAACTGCTTCTCCAGGAGCTTCTTATTTATGGAGTACTGGTGGAACTACAAAAAGTATTGCGGTAACTTCGTTAGGAGATTATTCTGTTACTGTCACAGATTCTTTTGGATGCACCAGCAATGCAAGTGTTACTATCGAACCAAGCCAAACTGCAGTTTCTCCTATCTTACAGATTACACAACCTTCTTGTTTTGTCTCCACAGGAACAATAAAAATAACCTCGGCGGCATTACAATATAGTTTTGATGATGGTAATACCTGGGGTGCAAGCAACACGAAGAGTAATTTATATCCCGGAACTTATCAAGTAAAAATAAAGACCGTAAATGGATGCACCTCCTATTCTCAAAGTGTAATTATTACAGCTGCTTCTACTTTGTATCCAAATTATACTTATACCAATCCTTTATTTTGCGGAGATACCGGCAGTATTACCATTACAACTCCAGCTGCATACTATAGTTTTGATGATGGTAATACCTGGGGAAATAACTCTACCGCTAACAATCTTTTACCTGCAAATTATAAAATTCGTACCAAAGATTTACAAGGTTGTATTTCGTCAGCAAACAATGTACTTATTAGCAGTAATACGCTAGAAACCCCAACTTATACAACTGTATCACCTGCTTGTACTGCAAAAGGAAGTATTAGCATTGATACTCTTTCGGATTTTTACACTTTTGATGGAGGAACTACGTGGGTTACAAACAATACAATGAGTAATTTAAATGCAGGAAGCTATTCTTTAGGAATTAAAAATGCTTTAGGTTGTACTTCTTTCTATACTTATGCTTATTTAAATAATTACGAAAATTCCTATCCTCAGTATACATCCGAACAACCTGTTTGCGGAACAGATGGCAGTATTACTATTACTACAATAGGAGATTCCTATAGTTTTGATAATGGTACAACGTGGACTAGTAATAATGTTAAAATTTCACCTTTCGGAACCTATCAAATAAAAATAAAAAACAGTGCGGGATGTATCAGCGCTGCTGCTTATGTTTATTTATCTCAGCCTTATTTGAATTCGCCAATTATTACCCAGGAACAGCCAACTTGTGGTGTAAACGGAAAAATCACAGTCAACTCATTATCCGATTTTTATAGCTTTGACAATGGTACAACCTGGACAACTCTTAATTCTAAATCATTACCTCCTGGTATTTATACCGTAATTATAAAAAATAATCTCGGATGTATGTCTTATCCAAATACTATTTATTTAAATAATCCAAATATAGATATACCCGATTATACAGTTGTTCAGCCCACTTGTACATCCTCGGGCAGCATTACAATAAATACAGCTGCTAGTTTCTATAGTTTTGATGGAGGCTACACTTGGGGAACTTCTCCTACCTTATCAAATCTTACTTCTTATGGATATTACAACATTTCAGTAAAAAACAATTTAGGGTGTGTTTCTAACTCTGTAAGTGTATCAATTAACAACGCAAGGCTTCCTGATCCAGATTATACAGTCACCAATCCAAGTTGTGGAAATATTGGCAATATTACATTCAACACAACTGCAGATTATTACAGTATCGATTATGGTACAAACTGGAGTACAAGTAATGTTTTTAATAATTTAAGTCAGGGATCCTACTATTTAATGATAAAAAAAGATAATTGTATATCCAATTACATTTCGATTTATATGGATTCCTCGAAATTAGCACAGCCCAATTTAACTATCGTTCAGCCAGGATGTGGAACAAAGGGCAGTATTAAAATTAATACTACTGCAAGCTTTTATAGTATTGACGGTAACAATTGGGTGACAAATCCTGTTTTTTCGAACCTTTCAGCAGGATATTATTACCCAATGATCAAAAATGCTCAAGGTTGTATTTCTAACTCAAACTCTGTATCACTTCAAGAATTCTATCTTCCAGTTCCCACTTTTAAAACAACACAACCTACTTGTGGAGTTGGCGGAAGCATAACCTTTACTTCAACTGGAGTACAATACAGTATAAATGGAGGTACAACCTGGAGTAGTAATCCTGTATTTACTAACCTAAGTCCAAACTCTTATAATTTATTAGTAAAAAATGCTTCTGGGTGCACATCTTACCCGTACGGTACATACGCTTACCTACAACAGTATTATTTACCTAATCCGGATTTTACATTAATCCAACCAACCTGTGGTATCAACGGAAGTATTACTATTGCAACAGTTGCAAGTTCTTATAGCTTTGATTATGGCAATACTTGGACAACTAACCCCGTTCTTTCAGGACTTAATTCTGGTTATTACAACATCATGATAAAAAATGCAACGGGTTGTAAATCTAATAATTTGTCAATATTCATCAATCCTTATTATCTTCCCGATCCAAATATAAAAGTAGTACAGCCAAGCTGCGGAAATGGAGGAAGTATAACCGTTACAACTCCTGCTGCCAATTATAGTTTTGATGGGGGCAATACCTGGACTACAAATCCAATTTTATTAAATCCTGCGAGTTCGTCTTATAATATCCTTATTAAAAATGCAGCAGGTTGTAAATCAAATGCACAATATGTCTACATAAACAAATATTACCTTTCATCGCCAAATGTATCTACTATTCAACCCACATGCAGTACTCCTACTGGATCTATAATAGTAAATTCTGCTGCAGACCAATATAGTTTTGATAACGGAATAACCTGGACTACAAATCCTGTAAAGAAAAATTTAGCTGGCGGCTCATACACTGTAGTAATAAAAAACACTCTTGGCTGTACGTCTTCAGGCAATTATATCTATATAAATACTCCTCCCTCAATTCCTGCTGCACCCGCTGTAAATATAGTTCAACCTTCTTCCTGTGGTGCCACTGATGGAAGTATAACCATAACAACATCGGCCATAAGTTATAGTTTCAATGATGGAAACAGTTGGACAACAAGTCCTACGAAAATAAATGTAGGCGCTGGTACATATATTATTAAAATCAAAACAAATTCATATAGTTGTGAATCAGCAACCACTGTTGTCAATTTGAGTTCTGGCACTACAATCGCAGCTCCAGATTTTACTACTACTCAGCCAAGTTGCAGCTCATCAAAAGGTTCTATTACTATTACAACAAATGCAGCAACTTATAGCTATGACAACGGATTAACCTACGTTTTTTCTAATACAAAAACAGATCTTTCGCCAGGTGTTTATTTCATAAAGATTAAAAATTTATCGGGTTGCGTTTCAGATGCTGCTCCAGTTACGATTTCACCATTATCAGCGCTTTCAGCTCCTTCCTTTACAGCGACTCAACCCAATTGCACCAATTTTACAGGGTCAATTTCAATTAATACTGCTGCCGATTTTTATAGTTTTGATAACGGAATCACGTTTGGGGCATCCAATACAAAATCTAATCTTTCTGCAGGAACTTACAATTTGATGATTAAATATAATTCGGGTTGTATTTCCCTGGCTGCACCGGTCACTATACAAGCTGCACCTGTAATTCCTGAAGCACCGCAAATGGTAGTCACAAACCCACTGGGCTGTAGTTCTGCCTTAGGCAGCATTATGGTTTCTACGGTTGCAAATCTATATAGTTTTGACGATGGTCTTACATGGGATACCAGCAATACTGCCAATTTATCTCCCGGAAGTTATTTTATCCGAATAAAATACACAAATGGCTGCCAATCGATTGCGTACAAAGCAACCATCAATGTACCGCCAAATGCTCCTTCAACTCCAACCTTAAATGTTACCCAGCCTATTACTTGCAGCAATCCATTTGGCTCGATTTTAATTACAAGTACAGCTGATCAATATAGTTTTGACAATGGTAAAAATTATTCATCCAATCCTAATTCCGGAAATTTAATAGCGGGAACCTATATGGTTCGTGTTAAAAATAGTATTGGCTGCGAGTCTGCTTCATTACCTACAACCATTAATACTCCAACGGATTATCCGAGCAATCCTGCATTTATAATTTCCCAACCAGACTGCAATAATCTTAAAGGTGCTATTACAATTACCGATGCTGCACCAGAATATAGTTTCGATAATGGTGTTAGCTGGACTACAACTGCAATGAAATCAAATCTTGACCCTAAAACCTATTCTATTAAGGTCAAAAATAATAACGGTTGTATTTCAAATGCAACCACAGTTACAATCAATCCTTTTACAAATTTTACTCTAAAGCCTGCTTTAGCCAGCCCCCAAACATTCTGTATTCAACAAAATGCAACGCTAAATTCAATTATTATCACAGGGCAAAGCATAAAATGGTATGACGCATTAACAAAGGGGTCTCTTTTATCCAATACAACTTTGCTTCAAGACACTAAGACTTATTATGCTTCTCAGACTATAAATGGATGTGAAAGTGAAAGAGTTTCTGTGTCCATAAAAATTCAAGATACGCATAGTCCTTCCGGCGATGCAAATCAGACATTTTGTACAGGACAAAATCCAACTTTAGCGAACATTCAAATTACGGGAACGTCAATAAAATGGTATGATGCATTAACCAATGGTTCATTATTAGCAGAAACCGCAAATCTCGAAAATGGAAAAACTTACTACGCTTCTCCAACAGAAAATAATTGTGAAGGTCCTAGATTGGGAGTTACAATTTCATTTACAAACACTCCAGCTGCTCCAACTGCAAATGGAAATCTAGAGTTTTGCAAAAGCGAGAATGCAACATTAAATGACATTCAAATAACAGGACAAAACACAAAATGGTATGATACTAGTTTCTCAACTGGCGTTTTAAGCAATACAACTGTATTAGAAAACAATAAAACGTATTATGTTTCACAAACCATTGGATGCGAAAGTGACAGAACTCCAATTCTAGTTCAGGTTCATGACACTCCTCTACCAATTGGAAATAATAATCAAGAGTTTTGTATCGATGAAATTGCTACAATCGAGAATCTTAATATAGCTGGATTATCTTTAAAATGGTATGACGCTGCAACAAATGGCAACATTTTACCAGAAACCACTTTATTACAAAATGGCATCTATTACGCTACACAAACATTAAACAATTGTGAAAGTAAAAGATTTGCCGTAACAGTAAAAATTCAGGATACTCAAAATCCCATTGCTGACTCACCACAAACATTCTGCGTACAACAAAATGCTTCAATAAAAAGCATCAACATTACAGGGCAGAATATAAAATGGTATCAAAGTACATCTTCGAATACCACGTTGTCTGAATCAGCAGCTCTTGAAAACGGAATCACTTACTATGCCTCACAAACGATAAGGAATTGCGAAAGCGACAGAATTCCAATTACAATAAATATTCTGGAAGCAACTCAAGGAGATTGTATTAATTATGTGGACGAATTACCTTTTCCTAAATTCTTTACGCCAAATAACGATGGTTATAATGATAACTGGACAATAGACTTCGCTTATTTGAAACCTAATACAACAATTCGAATATTTGATCGCTACGGAAAATTCATCAAGGAACTAAATCTTAATACTTCCTGGGACGGAACTTACCTCGGTACAAATGAACCTGCCTCAGATTATTGGTTTACTGTGACAAGATTAAACGGAAAAGAATATAGAGGACATTTTAGCCTTAAACGATAAAAAATAACCGCAAAGTAAATTTTGCGGTTATTTTTTATTGAGAACTTATATATCTTATTTTGTTTGTACTAAAAGCCAATTGGATATTTCTTCTAAAGCTATGGGAGAAAATGTCTGCTCAATGGTATCATATTCCATAGGAGAACCTGTTTTACATTCCTGAAACAAATGATTTAAATCAGGAAGTTCTTTGATTGTAACATTTTTATTCCCTGCCTTAATCAAAGCTTTTTTAATCGCTTCCAGATTAACAGTTGCAGGAACTTGTAAATCTTTGCTGCCATTAAGAGCTAAAACAGGGCATTTGACTTTTGCTAAAGCTATTGCCGGATCAATTCTTAAAAAATTGTACCACCACACATTTGTGATTTGTTCTGTAAATGATTTTGCAGTTTTATCATCAAGTTTTGATTGAGCGTAATTACTTAAATTGATTTTTAACTTTTCATCATTTGCAGCAGAAGCCAAAACAATTTCATAAGCTCCTTTAAAAATTCCCTGTCCTTTGTGAATATCATTTTCAGGAACTCCAAATTGTCTTTCAAGTATTTCTTTTTGTAATAACAACAATTTATCTCCGCGAAGACCCGGCGCGGCTAATAAAACGATAAAGTCAATATCTTTTGAATTTCCTGCAATGATTGGAGCGATTACTCCTCCCTCACTATGACCTATTAATCCTATTTTGCTTTTATTAATTTCTTTTCTGGTTTTTAAATAATCAACTCCAGCCTGAACATCTCTCGTAAAATCGATTGTTGATGCTTTTGTATAATCTCCAGTAGATTCACCCGCACCACGATCATCAAAACGTAAAATAGCTATTCCTTTTTTAGTCAAATAATCAGATAAGACTAAAAATGGTTTATGTCTTAGCATTTCTTCATCTCTATTTTGTTTACCACTTCCGGTAATTAAAATCACAGCTGGAAAATTACCTTCTTTTTTAGGCAAAGACAAAGTTCCGGCTAAAGTCACATGATCTGTTTTATTCACAAATTTCACTTCTTCGGTATAATACGGAAAAGGTTTTTGCGGCTCTTGTGGTCTGGCAAATACTTGTTTTTGAATTTCTTCTTTGGATAAATTCATCTCAAAAGATTGCCCGCCTTGCGTAAAAGTACCTACAATAATATTGTCTTTATTTAATGTGCCGAGATAAGAAATCTGAGCACTTGGTATTTCTAATTTTAAAATTGAATTCTCAAAAGTTGTTTTTTCTAAAGGAATCCCAGTCACTTTCTGATCCGGACTATCCATTGTTGCTTTATAACCATTTTCTGTTTTATTCACATTAAATGATACTCTTAATTGAGTGCCCTGTACTTTTAAAACACCATTCCACTTTCCTGAAATCTCTTGTCCTCTCATTATAAAAGAGCTTAAAACTGTTATTAAAATAAGTATATTTTTTGTCATTTGCTTTGATTGATTGTGTAAGTAAACTAATTTGATTGATGATCCCTTTTTTGTATTTGTTTGAATTTTATAAAAGAATAAACTATTGGAAATAATGCCAAAATTAGAATGATAGAAACAAATACATTACGAAATGCATTGTTGAGAACTAATCCTGCTAACACTAAAACGAAGCCTCCAATAAGCCAAATCTTACCTGCGAATGCATGAGTAGCTTTCCATACTTCACTATTTTCCAATGTCCATGGCGTACGTATTCCTATAAAATAATTAGGTTGAATTACTTTAAAATAATTCCCAAAAATCATTAATAGCACTCCCAATAGTGCAAAAACTAAATTAGGATTATTTACAGAGCGTTCCTTAGTTGTATAAAGAATTAATAATGCCACTACAGACATGAACAGTACCAAAAAGAACTTGAGCTGATAGAATTTACCTCCCATTAAAGAAATTCTTTTTTTAGGATCTATTTTAGGAATAAAAGTCATCAAAACATACATCAAAACCGGCAAAAGGAACAATATCAAAATAAGCGAAAACTTGTCGCCCCAATTATCAATTTCTCCCTTATAATTCCAATGTATTGGAACTCGCTGAGGAAGGCTGTCCCAAATAATAGCTAAATACACAAAGGGTGTCAAAACAATTCCAATTATTGGAAGTTCTTTTTTCAGTTCTAAATTCATTTTTATTTTTTAAAGGTTAGTATCCATTGCAAAACATCTTCCATTATGGTGGTATTGATGGAGTAAATGATGAATTGCCCGTTTTTTTCAGAAGTAATTAAATCCGCACGTTTCAAGATATCCAAATGATGCGAAATACTGGGTTTTGAAATATTAAACGCATCAGCAATTTCTCCGGCAGACAAATCTTTCTCTTTTAATAGTTCCAGAATTTCCCTTCGGGTCGCATCGTTTAATGCTTTAAAAATATCATTCATCATTTATATATTTAGACAAATATCTAAATACTTTTTTAATTAGCAAAAAAAAGGCTCTAATTTTAAATTACAGCCTCTTTATAAAATTTATTTTAAATGGAAATTTTTAAAACTTATGTTCCTCTTTGCTAATGACCAAAAAGGCAAACAAAGAGATACATGCCGCAATGGTTAAATACAAACCTACGTAGCTCACACTATAAGTAGAGGCCAGCCAAATTGCTATCATGGGTGCAAAAGCAGCACCAAGAATTCCTGCCATATTAAAAGTTAAAGACGCGCCGGAATAACGCACATTTGTTGGAAACAACTCTGATAAAAAAGTTCCCAAAGGCCCATAAGTAAATCCCATTAAAGCCATCCCGATACAGGCAAAAGTGGTCACTAAAACAATATTTCCTGAACTTAAAAAGTATGAGAAGAAAAATCCGAAGATCGCAATAGCCACTGTAGCTATAATTAGCATTTTACGACGGCCAATTTTATCAGCCACTACAGCCGAAACCGGAATAAAAATGGCAAAAAACAATACCGAAAATAATTGTATTAACAATCCGTCTCGCTTAACAATTCCTAAATCTGAAGTGGCCCAACTCAACGTAAAAACAGTCATTAAATAAAAAACCAAGAAAGTGGTAACAGCAGCAAAGGTTCCAAAAATCAATTGATTTTTATACGATTTTACAAGTGTTAAAAAAGGAACTTTAACTTCTTCCTGTTCTTTTTTAGAATTTTCGAAAGAAGGTGTTTCAGTTATTTTTGTTCGGATATAAAACCCTATTACTACCAAAAGTGAACTCGCAATAAACGGAATTCTCCATCCATAATCCATAAAATCTTCATTACTCATCGAATCAGTTAACAATAAGAAAGTTCCTCCTGAAAGCAATAATCCTATTGGAGCGCCCAATTGCGGAAACATTCCGTACCACGCACGTTTATTTGGCGGCGCATTTTCTATAGCCAGTAAAACAGCTCCTCCCCACTCGCCTCCTAAACCTACACCTTGTCCAAATCGACACAGCATTAATAATAACGGTGCAGCAACACCAATACTGGCATAACTTGGTAAAAATCCAATAGTCACCGTCGAAATACCCATCGTTAATAAAGCGGCAACTAAAGTAAATTTACGTCCAATTTTATCTCCGTAATGTCCAAAAAAAGCCGAGCCTAAAGGACGTGATAAAAAAGCTATTGAAAAAGTAGCTAAAGATTCGAGAGTCGCGATAGTCGAATTAGAACCAGGAAAAAATAATTGCGGGAAAACCAATACTGCGGCATTGGCATAAATATAAAAATCAAAAAATTCAATTGTAGTTCCAATCAGGGAACCAAAAAGAACGTGTTTTAATGAGTTCTTCTTTTTCGGGTTAGTTTCCATGTAAAGTAGATATATCTTTTTTAATTACAAAAATAGAATTTCGCTACTAATAATTCAGCTTTAGAATAAATACTTTTAAATGATCACGTATTTTTAACAACTTTACCTAATTTTCATTTTATTTTAATCATCAAATAAGTCAACATTAAAAACTTGATTATAGGAGCTTTAAAATAAAATTTAAAAATCAAATCATAAGCTATCGTTAAAACTGTTTTTCACTGCATATTTTCATTAAATTTACAGCTGTCAAAAATAAATTTAAAATTATGCCAACCGACTGTATCAGCTATCAAACTTCAGGATATTTCTCTAAATTGATGCAAGATTATTTAGATCAAAAATCAGAATTACAAGCGCTGTACAACAACTTCCCTACTTTAGAAAACTTCGAAAAACAAATTGCCGAAAAAGCCGCAAACTTTGATAACAACAACCGAATTCCTTTGGTTGAAACTTTAAAAAAGCAATACCAGCATATCGAAATCTCTGATTCGACAAAACAAAATATCGAGCTTTTAGGGCTTCAAAATACGTATACCATTACAACAGGACATCAGCTAAATTTATTTAGCGGTCCGCTGTATTTCTTGTATAAAATCATCTCGACGATTAATATTACCAAGGAATTAAAGTTAAGATATCCATCGAATAATTTTGTACCCGTTTATTGGATGGCAACTGAAGATCATGATTTTGAAGAGATCAACTATTTTAATTTTAAAGGGAAAAAATTCCGATGGAACAAAGAAAGCGCGGGTCCTGTTGGCAGACTTTCAACAGAAGGTTTAGCTGAATTTTTCGAAATTTATTCTAAAGAATTAGGATCAAGCACCAATGCCAGTGTTCTGAAAAAAGTATTTGAAGAAGCGTATTTAAAACACGAAAACCTAGCCGATGCTACTCGTTTTTTAGCCAATAGTTTATTTGCTAATTATGGTTTGGTGATTTTAGATGCCGATGATGCGAATTTAAAACAAGCTTTTATTCCGTATATCAAGGAAGAACTATTGGAGCAAAGGTCATTTAAAGCAGTTCAGGAAACTATCGATCAACTAAAAGAATATAGTGTTCAGGTTAATCCTCGTGAAATCAATTTATTTTATATCGAAGATGATTTACGCGAACGAATTATTTTCGAGAATGATAAATACCTTGTCAACAACACTAAAATCTCATTTTCTACGGATGAAATTTTAAAATTATTAGAAAGCAATCCAGAGAAATTCAGTCCAAATGTGATCATGCGTCCGTTATATCAGGAAATCATTTTACCTAATTTATGCTACATTGGCGGAGGCGGGGAAATTGCTTATTGGCTGGAATTAAAATCATTTTTCGAAGCGGTAAACATTACTTTCCCAATGCTTTTGGTTCGTAACTCTGTAGTTTTATCTACAGAAAAACAAGCCAAAAAAGCGGATAACTTAGGTTTGAGCTGGGCAGATCTTTTTACAAAACCCGAGCATCTGATAAATGCCATTACTCACAAATTATCTGCTTTTCCTATTGATTTAACACCTCAAAAAGAAATATTAGAAAAACAATTTGAATATCTTTATGAACTCGCACAGCAAACCGACAAATCATTTACGGGAGCTGTAAAAGCGCAGGAAGTGAAGCAAAAGAAAGGATTGGATAATCTTGAAAAAAGATTATTAAAAGCCCAAAAACGAAAATTAGACAACGAATTGCAACGTGTAACAGATTTACAATTCGAATTGTTCCCTAATCAAAGTTTACAGGAACGCCATACTAATTTCTCAGAATTTTATCTGGAAAAAGGCGAACAGTTGATTCCGCTTTTAATTCAAAAATTAAAACCATTAGAAACGAATTTTAACATTATAACAATATAAAAAAGTTCACCGCGAATTACACTAATTTGCCCTAATTTATAGGGTCAAAAGGCAAAAAATAATTCGTGTAATTCGTGGCTAAGAAAATAATAAAGTAATAATTTCTGAGAACCAAATAACCACCTATCTTCTCAAGATTATTATTTCAAACCAAATAGCGATTTTTAAAATTATTAACTAACCAATTTACCCAAACCCAATGGTAAAAGAACGCTTAATTTCGCTAGATGTCTTTCGTGGACTCACTATTTTATTGATGACAATTGTAAACAACCCCGGAGACTGGGGCAATGTCTATCCGCCATTATTACACGCCGAATGGCACGGCTGCACCCCAACCGATTTAGTTTTTCCGTTTTTTATTTTTATCATGGGAGTTGCCGTTCCACTTGCAATGCCGGATAAATTTTATGATGGCACTACTTTCAACAAAATTTTAGTTCGCTCTTTGCGAATGCTTTGTTTGGGGATTTTCTTCAACTTTTTCGGAAAAATCCAATTATTCGGACTTGAAGGGATTCCGCTTCTTATTGGCCGTCTTGCTATTACCATTGCCGTTGGTTATGCCTTAATGGGGAGTTTCAGCTCAAAGGTCAAAAACATTTTAGCCTTTTCAATTCTGTTTATCTATCTGTTTCTTGCTTATAGCGGTATCGAAGCGTATCACGACGTACGACTTCCGGGAGTTTTACAGCGCATTGCAATTGTATATTTTGTAGTTTCTCTTTTGTATTTAAAAACATCTCAAAAAACTCAAATCATAACCGGAATCGTTTTATTATTAGGATATTGGGCAACAATGGCCTTAATTCCCGTTCCCGGAATTGGCGAAGCAAATCTTGACAAAGGAACCAATTTAGCCTCTTGGCTTGACAGTGTTTTACTCAAAGGTCATATGTATCGCGGAACCGTAATCTGGGATCCGGAGGGTATTTTAAGCACTATTCCGTCAATTGTAAACGGAATTATCGGTTTATTGATTGGACAAATTTTACAAACTGAAGTAATCAAAATTCAAAAAGCGCAAAAAATGGGTATCATCGGTACAATACTTATCTTTTTTGGCTTAATTTGGGATATCATTTTTCCAATAAACAAATCACTATGGACAAGCAGCTACGTTCTATATACCACAGGATTAGCAACAGTAGTTTTAACCCTCCTATATTACACAATTGATATTGCTAACTATAAAAAAGGTTTCAAACCATTCTTAATATGGGGCGTAAATCCAATGATTGTTTTCTTTACCTCGCAAATTATCCCTCAGGCTTTAGTAATGATCGAGTTTCAAAACCCTCATAATCCTTCAGAAAAAATCAATCTTTTAAGTTATTTATACACATTCGGGATTGCCCCATTTTTCAGTAATCCTATGACCGCTTCTTTAGCCGGAGCTTTGGTGTATGTTGGGATTTGGACGTTTATCTTGTGGATATTCTACAAAAACAAATTAATATTCAAAGTGTAATTTTTTCACCGTATATGTAGAGACACACACATAGTCTTTTTTTATTATTACATGTTTTTTGTGTTTGGTGCACAGCAGTACATTTCTACATATATAGTTTTAAAATATCATTTACTACTCAAAACATCATTCTAACGTGTTTTAATTACGAATTAATTAAAATCAATTCATAAAAAAAGTATACTTTTGCACAAAATTTAATAAAATATAAAATGGCAACTAATAGAACTTTTACAATGATTAAGCCAGATGCAGTTCAAAACGGACACATCGGTAATATCTTAGCAATGATTACTAACGGAGGTTTCAAAATCGTTTCATTAAAATTAACTCAACTAACTGTAGCTGATGCTAAAGCATTTTACGCAGTTCACTCAGAAAGACCTTTCTACGGAGAATTAGTTGAATTCATGTCTCGCGGACCAATTGTTGCTGCAATTTTAGAAAAAGACAACGCAGTAGAAGATTTCAGAACTTTAATTGGAGCTACAAATCCTGCTGAAGCTGCTGAAGGAACTATTCGTAAAGCATACGCAACTTCTATTGGAGAAAATGCAGTTCACGGTTCTGATAGCGACGAAAACGCTACAATCGAAGGTGCATTTCACTTTGCTGGAAGAGAGCAATTCTAATATAAGTTTACAGTCACAGTTATCAGTGACAGTTTACAAATACAAAAAAACCTGTTTCAAATTTGAAACAGGTTTTTTTATATCCTTTACTTAAATAGTTCAATACTTTCCTTTATAAAAGCAGGTTCTCTCTCTCCTAAATCCGTAAGTTTTTTATTCAAGACCGACTTTAGCTCGTCAAAATTACTGTGATAAAAGCTAGAAATACTACCAATTCTTTTACCATCTTTGAGAATAAAAAGAGATTCGTAAACTCCTCCTCTTGCCGATTCAATTAATGTTATAAAACCATCTAATGCATTAAAATCATAACTTATAGATTTTCCAGCTCCAAAATAACGTTTTATGATTATACCATCATTTTCAATTTCAACCTTAAACGCTCTGGTTCTAAAAACTGTGAGCCAAAAAAATACAATAAATAATAAAAATATAATTGGTAAAAACATACCTGCCACTGGAGACATTGCCGAAAAATAAACTACTATCAGTGGTAATATTGTTAAATAAGAAACTAACAAAATTGGCCAAAATTTAAATTTAGATTTTATACTAATCATAACAAAACTTCATTATCAACTCAAAAACTAATCTATCTCAAAATCACATCCTTCACCACTTCACGTCCTAACTCTTCGTTGATCATTTTTACGATTTTAGTTTTTCCATGGCTTAATTCTTCCCGCAACACGGCCGAAGCCAGTTCTACATACAAAGTACTTCCTTTCAGCACAACATTTCTGGTATACGTGTTTACACCATTCCCCATCAACTGTCTCCACGCCTCTTTTACATCAATCTGATCCATTCCCGGACCTAGTTTATTCACCTGGATAATCTGTTGCAAAACAGCCCCAATTGTTTGATTATTTAGTCTTTTTGCCATCGTCTAATAAATTTACCGGTCCTGCTTTTTTATAATGATATTCTTTTTTCTCTTTATTTTTTACCACCAATTTCTCATCTGTAATCAAAACCAGTTCCTCACTCCATTTTGCGTAATCTGTTTTATAATCCAGAAAAACCTGATCTTCCTTAAATCGAACCGAAACATTTTCAAAAGAATCACTTGTCAAAAAGGTTCCATCAAGTTGCGGCATTACCTTCTTTCTAATTCCTTTACTATTTTTGATATCAAAATAATCAAAACTTTCATTCATTTTATAATCCTTCTCTTCACCCTTATCAAAAACGACTTTTTCTATTTCCCAATAACCGTTTAATTTTGCAATATCTGCAGGTTTAATTTCTTGTTTACAGCTTACCAGCAAAAGCGATAAAACCAAAATCATAAAAGTGTTTTTCATACTATAATTTATTAAAATTAAATAATTGCCAGTGTCAGCGTCCTGAAGTCCAATAGCTGAATTAGGAGCTATTTCCTGCTGTCCGCTATATCTTTTGCTGCCTAAAGAAGCCAGAAAAAGGATGCCGCTCCCATCAGGGCTAGGGCATCCTTTTTCAAAAGAAAATTCTGTGATACAAAGTTAACTTTATAAAATTCAAATAAAATATTTATCTCTTAATTTTTACAAGATTATCAGTGATAAAAATCTCTTTTACAAAAAACTTATTCTGCTTAAAATTCAACCTTTAAGGGCTATAATAAATTTTAATATATCGCAATTTTACGGCAAAAATATTTAATCTTTTCTTCTCCTAAACCCTTAATAACAAATATTCTACCAGCCACACAACAACTAAAATAAAAAAAATAATACTAGCATTTATTATCCTAATTTACTTTCATGCACAAATAAAAAAAGTAATAAACCTGAATCTATTATCCAGGAAAATAATAGTATTAAAAATACAGGAGAAAATACAGAAGAAAAAATAATAGATTCCGTAAAACATAACTTTTTAGACATACAAAAAACCAAGAATTCACCAGTCAAACTTATTTCAGCCACATTGCTTAACAATCAATATTCTGACCATAAAGACATTAAGCTAACCTAGAAAAAACACCACAAGAAAAAACATCAAAGCCATTAAATTTGAATGGTACTGCGAAAATGCATTTGACAAACCGGCAAGTGGCCAATTTTCTTTGGCAAAAGGAATTGCTAGAGGACAAACCGATATCCTACTAAAATCCAAAAAAGTAGAATCTAAAATATGGGAAGATTTTTCGACAGATACCTACACCATTATAGCAGCAAGAGCCTACTACGTTGTATTTGCAGACGGAACAAAATGGGAACTTAAATAAAAAAAACGCTTTGTTTTAGATTAAATTCCAGCCCTTTTTTACCAGAAAGCTTTTGCACTTCTCACAGAACTCCTTTTCTTCATCCAAATGATTCCCACCTTCAGCATCTCTCATCAGACAGGTCTTCGTTTCACAATGAGGCAGCCCTTCGGTATGACCCAATTCATGCAAAACTACTTTGTAAAATTGTTGATTTCTATTTTTCCCTGACATTCTAAAATCCGAAACTACGCAAGATTTACCGGGGCGGTAACCCAAACCCATAACACCCCAATCTTTAACTCCTTTATATGTTGTACTGATATCATGATTGGATAATCCAACAATCAAAGAATCTTTGCCAATATTATCTTTAATACTTTTTATAATACTATCAGCGCGATATCTGTTTCTGGGTTTGTAATATGAATTTTCAGGAAAGGAAATATTTGGCCTTAAAACCACATTGAGGTTTATGGTTTTAATTTCGGTAAACACCAATTGAGATTGTTCTGTTTTAAAATCACCTAAAGGCTGTATAACAATTACTTTACTTTTTTTAAACTCATTTTCCTTCCTTGCATTTGTACAAGAAATAAAGCTACAAAGTAAAATAAGAAAACGATACTTCATTAGAAAGAAGAATTAAATACTGTTATTTTAATTTAATCTGTTTTATTTATGATTTCATAGTAAAACAAAAAAAATTACTTCGTACGCAATCTTTTTAAGACTCCCATAAAAAAGAAAGCTATACCTAAGACAAGTAATATATAGTAAAAAGTCGAAATTTTGTCTCGCAATACATTTGCCAGTACAAAACAAATAACACTCCCAAAATAAAAAGTAAGAGGTGTTACATTTTTAAAAGAAGAAAAACTCATTATAAATTATTTAAAGAAACTGTCAACGAATTCATATTTATTAAAGACTTGTAAATCTTCAATTCCTTCACCAACACCAATATATTTTACAGGAATCTTAAACTGGTCAGAAATACCAATTACAACACCACCTTTTGCAGTTCCATCAAGTTTAGTTACAGCAAGCGAAGTTACTTCAGTTGCAGCAGTAAACTGTTTCGCTTGCTCAAAAGCATTTTGACCTGTAGAACCATCTAAAACCAATAATACATCATGAGGCGCATCAGCAACCACTTTTTGCATTACACGTTTTACTTTGGTAAGCTCGTTCATCAAATTGATTTTGTTATGCAAACGTCCGGCAGTATCAATAATAACCACATCGGCATTTTGAGCTACAGCAGATTGTAAAGTATCAAAAGCTACAGAAGCAGGATCGCTTCCCATATTTTGTCTCACAATAGGCACATCTACACGATCTGCCCAAACCTGCAATTGGTCGATAGCAGCAGCACGAAAAGTATCTGCAGCACCTAAAACAACTTTATAACCTGCTTTTTTAAACTGATAAGCCAGTTTACCAATTGTAGTTGTTTTACCTACTCCGTTTACTCCAACAACCATTAAAACGTATGGTTTTTTATCTTTTGGGATTTCGAATTCGGTAGCTTCTCCAGTATTAGTTTCAGATAGTAAAGCACCAATTTCTTCACGAAGAATCTGGTTCAATTCATCTGTACCTAAATATTTATCTTCAGCAACGCGTTTTTCGATTCTTGAAATTACCTTCAGGGTTGTATTCACACCAACATCAGAAGCGACAAGAATTTCTTCCAGATCATCCAGAACGTCGTCATCGACTTTAGATTTTCCAGCAACGGCTTTGCTTAACTTTGAGAAAAAAGTAGTTTTTGATTTTTCAAGACCTTTGTCTAAAGTCTCTTTTTTATCAGTAGAGAATAATTTTTTAAAAAAACTCATTTTTATAGGGTTGTTAGTTTTTTAGACTATACGATTTTTTGACAATCTAATAATCCTAATATTTACAGAAGACCAATTGTTTTAGTCCCGACAGCATTTATACTTTTATTTCCGCCAAAACGGATAGTAAAGATAGAGAGGATAACGGGAATTATTGCTTAAAAAAAAGCCAATTGTTATATTTCTATAAAATTTTAGACAAATATAAAAAATAAAAAAGCTACTTCCGAATGAAAGTAGCTTTTCTATATACTGTAATTGTTATTATTTCTTTTTCAAGAAAGTATCAACTTCTTCAGGAGCCATAATAGATTCTACGAATGTATATGCACCAGTTTTAGGAGATTTCACCATTTTGATGGCTTTTGATAATCTCTTAGAAGCTGTTTGTAACGATGCTACGGTTTTCTTTGCCATGATTCAAATGTTATTTGAAGCTTTTATAAAACTCTAATGGCAAAACCATTGAGATTTACAAAAATCTCTAATTATTACTTAATTTCTTTGTGAACAGTTACGCGTTTCAAGATTGGATTAAATTTCTTAATCTCTAATCTGTCTGGAGTATTTTTTTTGTTCTTAGTTGTAATGTATCTAGAAGTTCCTGGAACACCAGAAGTCTTGTGCTCAGTACATTCTAAAATTACCTGGATTCTATTACCTTTCTTTGCCATCTTGCTATATATTTATTTAGGAAAAGATTATTTGATAAATCCTTCTGACTGTGCTTTTTTCAAAACAGCAGTGATTCCATTTTTATTAATTGTTTTTATCGTAGATGCTGCTACTCTAAGAGTAATCCATCTATCTTCTTCTGGAAGATAAAAACGCTTTTTAACTAAGTTTACAGAAAATTTTCTCTTAGTTTTGTTCATAGCGTGAGAAACGTTATTTCCTACCATCGCTCTTTTACCTGTAAGGTCACAAACTCTTGACATTATACTTATCTTTTATCGTTATTCAAAATCAGGGTGCAAAGAAAAGAAAAATAAACGATTGAAACAAAAAATTATAGCACATTTTTTAAAATTTCTTTCTGTAATATTTCTAAACTCTTAATCACGGCTCTATCTATCACTTTTTCACGTGGTTGGCCAAAATTAAATTCTTCGACAATTATACCATCTGGAGTAGCCAAAGCGATAAAAACAGCTCCAATTTCAGCATCAGAGTCTCCTTTTGTCGGTCCGGCGTTCCCGGTTGTGGCAATTGCATAGTCTGTTTTAAGTATCTCTTTCACATTCAAAGCCATAGCCGAGGCAACCTCTGCGCTAACTACCGAAAATTGATCGACTAAATCCTGTGAGACACTGAGAACATTAACCTTCGCCTCTGTTGCGTACGAAACTACACTACCCTTAAAGTAGTTAGAAGCTCCGGGAACAGCTGATAAAACAGAAGCAATTTTTCCTCCCGTAAAGCTTTCGGCAGTTGCAATGGTTTTATTTTGTTTCGTTAGTATTTTACCAACTACAGACTCTATCGTTTCATTTTCTTCATAACCCACAATAATATCACGAATGATAGCATCTAATGATTTTACATTTTCTTCTATCGCCGCTTCCAACAATTCTTTATTGGTTCCCCTGGCCGACAAACGCAGGCGTACTCTTCCCGGATTTGGCAAATAAGCTAACTTGATGAATTCAGGCAAATTATTTTCCCAATGTTCGATACGTTCTGCCACTAGACTCTCGCCCTGACCGTAGGTTAAAATAGTTTTATGAATAATATACGGGCGTTTGTATTCGCGGACAATTTTAGGAATTATTTCTTCTTCGACTAAATATTTCATTTCGTAAGGAACTCCCGGAAGCGAAATAAACACTGTATCTTCTTTCTTCATCCACATTCCCGGTGCAGTTCCCATTTTATTGTGTAAAACGGTACATTTTGACGGAACTAAAGCCTGATCTTTATTTAATTGCGAAATTGGTCGTTTGTAAAAACCTTCAATCAATTCGGTTACGTGAGCCAGAACTTCGGGGTTCACTACCAACTCATCATCAAAATAATCGCAGAATGTTTTTTTGGTAACATCATCTTTCGTTGGCCCTAAACCTCCTGTTACAATCACAACGTCGACTTTGTTTTGCAGTTGCGCAAAGGTGTCTAAAATGTGTTTTTTATCATCGCTTATCGAAATCATTTCATGAACTTCAACACCGATTCGGTCAAGTGATTTGGCGATAAAACCTGAATTTGTATCTACAATCTGACCTATTAAAATTTCGTCTCCAATAGTAATGATAGTTGCTTTCATAGCTGTGGAATATTTTCGCTTACTTAAGTGTAAGTCATTATTATAAAGTAGGTTGTTGTCGCAACAATTTTGCGTGAGGGGTAGTAGCGGCATTCTTTTATGACAAAAGAGACGCCCTTTTTAAGCAAAAGATTTCTGGAACAAAAGATATAGCGAATAACCCGACCCTGTTTTTGCCTTAAATTAAAAAAGGGCAAAAACAGGGGCACGCCCAGATTTTACAAATCGAAATCTTTCTTAATTTCTTTAATTGCATCTTTTACCTGCACTTTTATACTTTTAAAAGTTTCGATAATTTCTTTTTTCTTGCCTTCGGCTTTTGTCCAGGCCTCGACTTGCAATATTTCTTCAAAAGCAACATTTAAACCCATTAAATCTAATGTTGGTTTTATTTTGTGCGCATACGAATACGCGTATTTATGATCTTTTTTCTTGATCCCTTCTTTGATTTGTTTTAAATCCTCCGGAACTTCGGTAACAAATAATTTAAGAATTTCGTTTACAAATTCAGGATCGTTGTCTGAAAGCGCATACACTTTCGAAAGGTTGTATTTTAAAGCCATTATTTTACTTGTATTCTGAATAATTTTTTATCTTCTAAAAAGCCTTCTAAAACATCATTGGGTTTCACCGAAGCGACACCTTCAGGAGTTCCTGTAAAAATGATATCACCAATTTTTAAGGTAAAAAACTGCGATACATACGAAACAAGCTCATCAATTTTCCAAAGCATGAAGCTTGTATTCCCTTTTTGAACCGTTTTAGAATTGTTCGTTAACTCAAATGTAAGATTTTCCATCGAAATAAAATCGGTTTTTGGTAAAAAGTCTCCAATCACTGCAGAGCCGTCAAATGCTTTTGCTTTCTCCCAAGGCAATCCTTTCGCTTTCAATTTATCCTGTAAATCCCTGGCAGTAAAATCAATACCTACACTTATCTCATCATAGTATTTGTGAGCAAACTTAGGTTCGATGTACTTTCCTACTTTGTTAATTTTAACAATTATCTCTATTTCGTGATGAATCTCTTCAGAAAATTCGGGAATTACAAACGGATGCTGCTTTAACAAAACTGCCGAATCCGGTTTCATAAAAACCACCGGTTCTGATGGCCGCTCGTTTTTTAGTTCCTCAATATGATTGGTATAATTTCTACCGATACAGATTATTTTCATTTCTTTTATAAGTTACTAAGCCACTAAGTTGCCAAGACTCTAAGAAACGATGCAAAAAACTTAGCATCTTAGAACCTTAGCAACTTAGACCCTTATTTCGTATTTAACTTTCTTAATTTAATTGCTGTTAAAACCTTTTTGGTATACAATGGAAAATCAGCGTTTTGAATCCAGCTGAAATATCCTGGTTCGGTTTCAAGGATTTTATCGACTTTGGCGCCTTTGTGTTTTCCGAAGGTAAAAATTTCCTCGTTGTCTTTATCAAAAGCAATCATTCCTGCGAAATCAGCGATTTTTTTACGGGTAGTGAATTCAGACAATGATTTCATATCATTCTCCAATTCTGGGTAACGATCTAATTGCGCTTTTAGGATTTCGTAAGTTGCCATAGTATCTGCTTCTGCAGAATGGGCATTTTCAAGGCTTTTTCCACAATAAAATTTCAATGCAGCACTTAGAGTACGTTCTTCCATTTTATGAAAGATAGTCTGCACATCTACTGACACTTTATTTTTCATATCAAAATCGACTCCGGCACGAAGCAATTCTTCTGCCAATAACGGAATATCAAAACGATCTGAATTAAAACCGCCCAGATCACTATCCTTAATCATATTATGAATTTGCGGTGCCAACTCATTAAAAGTAGGTTCATTGGCTACTTTTTCATCAGTAATACCATGAACGGCGGTGGTTTGCGGCGGAATTGGAATCGTAGGATTCACTAACCAGGTTTTACTTTCTTTATTTCCGTTTGGAAAAACTTTGAATATCGAAATTTCTACAATTCGATCTTTACCGATATCAATTCCGGTTGTTTCAAGATCAAAAAAGCAAATTGGTTTGTTGAGTTTCAGTTCCATTTTTAAATTTTATAAGATTACAAATGTAATTTTTAAAGCCGAATTTCCTCTTTTATTCTTGATTTTTTTAAACAAAAATGAGGTCATTTTAGTGATTTTAACTTTTAAATTCGTTCTCAAACAAAGGCTTCACTCATTTCTTAACCTTTTCTTACAAAACAAAAAACCCGGAAAATTATTAAAATTTTCCGGGTTTGAATTTATTTTTATCTAATTTTAGAAATCTCTGTCGATATCAAAAGCTTCTAAATATTCCGCTACTCTTTTTACGAAACTTCCACCCAAAGCTCCATCTACAACTCTGTGATCATAAGAGTGAGATAAGAACATTTTTTGACGGATTCCGATAAAATCACCCTCAGGAGTTTCGATAACCGCAGGCACTTTACGAATAGCGCCAAGAGCCAGAATACCTACTTGTGGCTGATTGATAATTGGCGTACCAAAAACACTACCAAAAGTCCCCACATTCGTTACCGTGTAAGTTCCGCCTTGTGTATCGTCTGGTTTTAGTTTTCCAGCTTTTGCACGGTTTCCTAAATCGTTAACCGCTTTTGCCATTCCAACAAGGTTTAACTGATCTGCATTTTTAATTACAGGAACAATTAAGTTTCCGTTTGGTAAAGCTGCAGCCATTCCTAAGTTTATATTTTTCTTTTTGATGATATAATCACCATCTACAGAAATATTCATTCCCGGAAAATCTTTTAATGCTTTTGCAACCGCTTCCATCATAATTGGCGTAAAAGTCAGCTTCTCGCCTTCTCTTTTTTCGAAAGCTGTTTTTACTTTCTCTCTCCATTTTACGATATTGGTAACATCAACTTCAATAAACGATTGTACGTGAGCCGAAGTTTGTACCGAAGCAGTCATGTATCCTGAAATCAGTTTACGCATTCTGTCCATTTCGATGATTTCGTCACTTCCGTTTACAGAAACCGGAACTGCCTGCTGGCTTTTTTGAACCGGAGCAGCTACAGGTTGTACTGCTCTTGGAGCTTCAACAACCGCTTTTGGAGTTTCAACGCCCGATTTACGGTTTTCAATATGTTTTAAAATATCTTCTTTTGTTACGCGGCCATCTTTTCCTGAACCGGCAATACTTTCTAATTCAGCAACAGAAATACCTTCTTCTTTTGCAATATTTTTTACTAGCGGAGAAAAGAATTTATCTGATCCAGAGAAATCCTGCGGAGCAGCAACTGTTTCTTTAGCCGTTTCAATTGTTGCTTCAAGTGCAGCAACTTCTGCCGGAGCAGCAGCTTCTTCAGCTTTTGCAGCTGGCGCATCACCTTCAGTTTCAATAATTGCAATGGTTTGTCCTACCTGAACCAAATCGTCTTTGCCAAATAATTGTTCAACTAAAATTCCCGAAACTTCGCTTGGTACTTCACTGTCGACCTTATCAGTCGCAATTTCCAGTACCGCTTCATCAGCTTCAATTTTGTCTCCTACTTCTTTCAACCAGTTGGTAATAGTTGCTTCAGCGACACTCTCTCCCATTTTAGGAAGTTTTAATTCAAATCTTGCCATATTGTTAATCTAAAGGATGATTTTGATTTTCTGATTGCGAAATTACTGAATATTTTAAACATAAATTACACTTAATATAATTTTTTACTCAATTTTTATAATTTGCCCCCTGTCATTTCGGGAATTACTCCCAATAATAAAATTTGTGTTTTTGGGGAAAATCTTAAAAGTAACGTTCTTATCTTTAAGACTTTTTATGATTTTGATACATTTTTTGAACGAAACATACTGATTATCCAAAATAATCTCAACACTTTTACCCTTAAAAATCAGGGACGAATTTACCATTTTTTCTTTTTTTAAATCCACAAACAGAACTTTATTTTTTAAAATAGAAGGTAATTTTTCAGACAAATTTTTATTTGAAGAGTAAAAAACCAGACTTTCAGGCAACGGTTTTGGCTTCGTTTTTCCCTGAAACATTTTTATAAAAGAGAAAAACCAGATTCCGATTTGAATAAAAAATTCAAAAAACCAGGATTTCTTAAAATGCTTTTGATAAAAGAAATTCATGGCTTCCTGAAAACGTTTCATGTATTTTTCGTCTTTCACTGTACTTTCTCCTTTATAATGCAAAACGGTGGTTTCATGAAAGTAGAAATTCGATTTCTGTTTTTGTAAGGCACGATACGACAAATCGATATCATCTGCGTACATGAAGCATTTTTCATCAAAACCTTCAAGTTCTATATATAAATCTCGTTCTAAAAACATGAAGGCTCCTACCAAAATATCGACTTTTCCAGTTTGATCTTTATCTAAATGCTGGGCGTAATATTGATTGAAAAGTTTCCATTTTGGAAAAACTTTATACAATCCTGAAATTTTTGTAAAAGCGACCCAGGGCGTTGGAATGCCGCGTTTGCTCTCCGGCAGAAAATTTCCTGTGCCATCAATTAATTGGCAGCCTATAATTCCGGGATTGATTTGCCTTTCGGCGAAAGCCAAAATCTTAACAAACGTATCTTCGGCAACAACGGTATCTGGATTTAAAATGCAAATGTATTTTCCTGAAGCCTGCTCTACTCCAATATTATTGCCTTTTGGGAAACCAAAATTCGTCGTATTCTGAATTAATTTTATGTCGGGAAATTTAGTTTTCATCATTAAACAACTCTCGTCTGACGAATTATTATCGACTACAATAATTTCGGCATCAAGCGTAGAGATAGTGCTCTGAACACTTAAAACGCATTGTTCCAGAAAGTAACGCACATTATAATTAAGAATAATTACCGATAATTGCATGAAAAACGTAGGAATTGATTTTTTTGGAAAGTTAGAAATTTTCGGCCAAACCCAATCGCAATGACCAATCGTTTTTACTTACACCGAAATCCAGAACGAGATTACTATTGTTTTGCTTGTTCCATTTAATGCGTAAACCCGCGCCTGCAGTAGGGCTCCAATTTTTAAAATCATAAGTATCCAACTTCGAAACCGACGAAAGATTCGTAAAAAATACCGCACCCCAGAATCCGTTTTTAGAAATATCAGTTCGATATTCGGTTTCAAAATTTCGGGCATCAAAATAAAATGATTTCCACTTTTCGCCGTCTACTCCACTTGTATTAATGCGGTAATCTGCCTCGACATACAAACCCTATTCCGGATTTACGTTGTTTTTTCTGGAATCGTACAAGCCCTGAATGGCAAGTCCAAAAGAAGTTTCATCAGAGAAATCTCCATCCATATACTTCACATAATCGGTTTCATCATAGATATAAGATTGCTCAGAAATGCTTTGATAATTATCCAGCAGCAATCCTAATCCCAGGCGAAAATCTCCAATAACTTTTGGGGTGGCAAATTGATAAAAACGCCATTGCTAATAATCAAGAGTCGATATTTTTTTATCTGTATTATGTCCGCCAAGCCCATAAGTAGGCTGTGGATAAATCATGTACCGATAATCTCCAATAAAGTTCCAATTATTATTTTTGGTATATAATATAGGTTTGAAGCGGAAAAACATATTGATTGGTAAAAACTAAAATAAGGTAAAAATACCACCTGAGACATTTTGGTTGTATTACTGTCACCCAGATAAAAAGTCGTTAGAAACAAAACCACTAATCCCGCACTTTTATTTGCATCGATAGGAACCGGCAGCAGCGAAAAAGCTACTTTTTTATCGGGATTTATTCGAGTGAATCATTTTTAGGAAAGAGCTTATACTAAACATCTAAAATATCTTTCTGGTTGTTCACTATTGAATCATTCTGTGAATAACAAAATGAGGTCGGAAAAAAGAAAAATAAAACTATAATAGATTTCAGGTTTTTCATTTCGTAAAACTTTAAGAAACAACTTTTTACAAATTTAAAATTAATTTTAAAACAGAAGCTATTTTAGAAATAATAAAAAGAGAAAATCATTACAAATTATAAAAAAGCATATTTTTGAGTTTGATTATTAATTTCATTTCCATGAAAAATAAAATATTGATTAAGATCGAATCCTTGCTTTTACTGCTGACAATAGGATTTTTCATGTCTGCATTTGTCTCTATTGAAAAAGATTCAGATAAAAATTTAGTCAAAACCTCAACCTGGTATATTGCCGGGCCAGTTTTAGAAAATCAGGAAACTATTAATCGCGTTCGTCAGGAAAAAGGCATCATTAAAGTAACTGCAAAAGATAATCCGGTTGGTGAAATTGAATTGAATGTCCTGATTACAGATTCTAATTCGAACGATGGCGCTCCGACAAATTTATCTAATGATGCTAAATTTGTGAGCATTACTTATAAATCTTCTCATTTAATAAAACTACAAGCCCGCGAAGGCAATAACGAAGGAACAGGCTGCGTGCATGGAGGTTCGCATCCTCGAGTGGATTTAAAAGCTTCTCCTAAAGAGTTTACAACCATAAAAATTCCGTGGCCTGATTTTAAACAAGACGGATTGCCTGACGGGAAAATTTTAAACATTCATAATCTTTGCAAATTCAATTTTGTGAATTACAATCCGGTTTCGGGAGCATTTTTAGAAATAAAATCAGTTATCATTAAGTAGGATTGTTCCAGGTTTCATATTGAAATGAGAATTTAACCGCAAAAGAACGCTAAGGTTTTTTAATTATGAAGGTTTAATAAAAATGCAAAGTTCGCAAAGCTTTGTGTTTATAGCTTTGCGAACTTGGTGTTTTTTTTTGCCACTGATTATCAAGATTAAAATGATTTCTAAAACTGTAATCTTAAAAAAATAAACTTAGCGTCTTCGCGACTTTGCGAGCATATTAAAATCCAGCTTAAAAAAAACTTTGCGAACCTAGCGTAAATCTTAGCTGGCTTTGCGGTTAAGCCATCCCTATAAATGCAATTGAATTTTATACTTATTACATAATTTCATTACAAACAACATAATTGTCGAAAATACCAACGCCCAGATAATTCCCGGAACTCCTACTCGGAAATACCCCGGGATAATATGAATAGTAAAAGCTTTGCAGAAATAATATATCACGCCAGGTAAAATGTAAATCAATAACGGATTTGCTGCTGCCGGCATGAAGAAATTACTCCATTTGGTTATCTTTTTGATTTCCATTAACCAATACAGAAAATAGAATAAAACGGTACAAATTGTCGCAGAAAACATTGTCCAGGATGGAGTTCCTTTTATTTTTGAAATTCCAAAATAAGGTCTTAACAAATATCCTGTTACAAAAAATAAAACGGCAAAACCTATTACCGCCCAATTTATTTTGGCGGCAACTTTTCGGTCAAAAAACAGTAACGAAATTACGACTCCTGCCGAAACTAATGCTGCATGCGTTAGATGTCCGGCTATAAAACTCAACCATGATGTTTGCTGTACAAAAGATCCTTCGATTAGATTCATAGAATTTGCAGCAACACAAACCACCAAAAAAGCAATCATTGCCCATAAATTTCCCGAAACAATCCAATAATAAACTACTGTAAAAAGATACGCCCAGCCTATTAAACCGAGAATTCCCCACCATTTTGGCGTCATCCCGATTTCTCCGGTATCCTGAACATATAAAAAGTACAGCGCAACCAGAACCAACATTCCGCCATATTGTAAGGTGTTTTTTAACCAAACCGGAAAATCTTTACCGTATTTATTCCAAATTGGTATTGGTATTGCATACGCTAAAAGTCCCCAGAAAACTGGTGCGATTATCATTTTGGTGGCATCATAACCATATTCTGCATTAACCATAAAAACACCAATGATAATTAAGGCCAAAGCTCTTTTGAAAGTATGCGTCCAGATTGTTTTAGTACTATCACCTTTAAGTAATCGGGCATTAAAAGCAAACGGAATCGACATTCCAACAATAAATAAAAAAGCAGGAAAAACAACATCTACAAAAGTCATTGCATCAGCATCTGCCGGCATGTGTTTCATCCATTGCGGAACATTTGAAATACTGGCTAACTCATTTACAAAAATCATAACAAAAATTGTAATTCCGCGTAATGCATCAATAGAAATAATCCTTTGATTATATAAATTTTCTTTAATTTTCATAAAATAGTAGATTTATAGCAATCTCAAATATAATATAATTCTGAAATGTTCGGTTACATTTGTTACATTAAAAATTAACAATAACAAATTCTTCCCATTTCCATACTTTTGCAACATGCTATCTTTACTAAAATCAAAACCCGTTTTAAAAGATCTCCTTTCTGATCATTATGTCGATATTCATTCGCATTTACTTCCGAGAATTGATGATGGTGCCAAAACCATAACCGACACCCAAAAACTTATCACGGCATTTCAGGAAATTGGAATTTCTCATATTATTACGACACCTCATATAAGTCATTATATATGGAATAATTCTTCTACAAGTATTATCGAAAAGCATAAGGAGACTACTCTTTTACTGGAAGAAAACAATATCAAAATTCCTTTTCAGGCTGCAGCCGAATATTTTATGGATGATTGGTTTGAAAGTCATTTTAAAACCGAAAAACT
The DNA here is from genome assembly GCF_009664855.1 of Flavobacterium sp. SLB02. Taxonomy (GTDB): domain Bacteria; phylum Bacteroidota; class Bacteroidia; order Flavobacteriales; family Flavobacteriaceae; genus Flavobacterium. The sequence goes on along the minus strand of NZ_CP045928.1, from coordinate 77,762 downwards.
GCTGACCTTAAAAGATAATTATGTATTGGTCGAAATATCCTATCAAAATGCTCCAATGCATCTATACAAAACACTTTTTGAGTTGCAAGTTGCAGGATACATTCCGGTTCTGGCACATCCGGAACGTTATTTATATTATCGAAAGGACTTTAGTGAATATGAAAAACTAAAAAAAGCGGGATGTTTGTTTCAGCTGAATCTGCTTTCTACGGTAGGATATTATGGAGAAAGAATAACCAGAGTTGCAGAAGAACTTCTTAAAAAAGGAATGTATGACTTTTCAGGAACGGATGTACATCATATGAAACACATTGCTTCTTTTAATGAAAAAATAAAAGTCGAAAGTATTTCTAATCTAAAAGAAGTAATTAGTAACAATCAGTTTTTTAAATTCTGATAAACAGCATTAGTACGCGTTTTCTTCGCCTTTGAATATATTGATAACTGTTTTTATGATAATCTTTAGATCCAGTACCAGGCTCCAGTTTTCGATATACCAAATATCAAATTCTACCCTGCTTTCCATATCGCTTAATACTTTTGTTTCTCCACGAAAACCATTAACCTGCGCCCAGCCCGTGATTCCTGGTTTGGCATATTGGCGAACCAGATAATTATTAATCAAATCACTATATTCTTTTGCCAGATTTACCATGTGCGGCCTTGGTCCAACTATAGACATATCGCCCAACAAAACATTAAAAAACTGCGGCAATTCATCAATACTTGTTTTACGAATAAAGGCGCCAAATTTAGTAATACGACTATCCCCTTTTTCAGCTTGTTTTCTATGTGCCAAACCGTTGACATACATGCTTCTGAATTTGAAACACATAAAAGACCGATTATCACGACCTGAACGTTCTTGTTTAAAAAAGATTGGCCCGGGAGATTCTAATTTAATAATCAGCATTATAATTGGAAACAACCACGGAAAAACTAATAAAATCACAGAAGCTGAAAAACAAATATCGAATACTTTTTTTATAAGCCTGTTTACCGGAAACTCCAGAGGTTCTGTCCTGAACATTAATACCGGCGTATTTTCATAAAACGCAACCTCGACTTTACTTGATTTTGTGTACAGCTGAAAATCAGGAATAAACTTGATTCGCACCATGTTTTGTTCGCAGATCCGTGTCAATTCATTGATTATTTCAATATTGTCAATGTGTAAGGCGACATACATTTCATCGACTTTTTTTTCGATGACAAACTCCTTTATCGCATCAAAATTTCCTAAAACCGATTTCGGATCTACAATTTTGTCATCGATCTCTTCATCAAAAAAACCTAGAAAACGATAACCGTACGTTAAATCTTTGGCCAATATCTTTCGGATTTTTTCTCCTGACGGATTGGCTCCCACCACAATAAAAGTTTTAAAATTATAGCCTTTTGCCCTAATATATTTTAAAAGTTTCATCGATAAATAACGGGAAATCATCAATAATCCGAAGAAAATCAGATAAAAATAACCCAATCTGAGTCTGGAAATATCAGTATATTTTAGGTAAACGACAAAAATGGATATTAAAGCAGCATGAATGATTAGCTTTTTTATAGTTCTTACCAATATCGATTCTACAGGCTCAACCCGTATACTTCGGTTAGAATCATTTTGAAGTAATAATGCCACCCATATTAAAATTGCCAATAATGAAACTGTTCTTTCTTCTTTTGACAAAAGTTTATCTAAACTGCCAAATCGGGCCAATGCCGAAAGAATCGTAGCCAGATTTAACAACACCACATCAACACCAACAAACAAAAGTTTAAAATAGCGTGAAAAACGGTAATGTGACAGTTTTTGTAAAATTTTCATAATAGGGAATTATGCTTCATCAAAAGAACGAAAATTCAATCAAATAAAAGCACCGCAAAATAGCATTTTAATTATATTTTCCAATAGTATTTGAGGCTATTCTTTAAAACTTTACTTTTATGTTATGCAAATTTAATATTGCAGACCATGATAAAAACCGTTTTATTCTTTTGCCTGATTGTATCATCAGGTTATGCACAAATTAAGGGTTGTATAGATCCTCTTTCTAAAAATTATAATCCGGACGCAACAGTAAATGATGGAAGCTGCTTGTATAAAAATTTCAAAATAAAACCTGAGTACTCAATTAAACTAAGTGATTCTATTCATGAAACTTCAGGAATAATTGCTTTCGACAATTTATTATGGACTCATAATGATGATCACGACAAAACAATTTACGGATTAGACACTTTAGGAAAAATTCATAAAAAAAATTTTCTGGATCAAGCAATCAATAATGACTGGGAAGAAATCTCTCAGGACAGTACGCATTTATTTATTGGAGATTTCGGAAACAACGCTTCGGGAAACAGGACAGATTTGAAAATTCTAAAAATTGAAAAAAAATCTTTTTTAGAAGGAAATCCAATTATTGAAACCATTTCATTTCGATATTCTGATCAAAGGGATTTATCTGCTAAAGAACCAAACACTACCAATTTTGATTGTGAAGCCTTTATCGTTTCAAAAGACAGTATTTATTTGTTTACCAAGCAATGGAGTTCTTCCCTAACTAGTATTTATGTTTTACCCAAGCAATCGGGCGATCACGTTGCACAACTAAAACATACACTTAACACCAAAGGTTTGATAACAGGCGCTACATATTTAGAACAAAAAAATCTAGTTGCTCTTTGTGGTTATTCTAAAATAGGAAAACCATTTTTATATCTTTTATACGATTATAAAAACAATGATTTTTTATCCGGAAATAAACGAAGGATTACCTTAAAATTCCCAATTCTTCAAATAGAAGGAATCGCGACTCAAGATGGTTTACATTATTATCTCACCAATGAATCTTTGGTTCGAAAACCTATTATTAATGTTCCGCAGCAAATTCATCACATTGATTTAAGTCCGGTTCTAAATTCCTATCTCCATAAATAATTCGCAAATAGCCATATAAAAGTTTACTTTTGCAAAAAAGTTATGTTTTGCAAAACATTACTAACTTATAATTTATAACACCTAGTTTATAGTGAATTACTTATCTGTAGAAAATATATCGAAGTCGTTTGGCGAAAAAACGCTTTTTGACAACATTTCATTTGGAATCAATAAAGACCAAAAAATTGCATTTATTGCCAAAAATGGTTCTGGAAAAACAACCATTATGAGCATTATTAATGGTTTAGATGAACCAGATACTGGTCAGGTAGTTTTAAGAAAAGGCATAAAAATGGCTTTTTTATCGCAAAATAACAATTTGCAAGAAGAACTGACTATCGAAGAAAGTATTTTCGCCTCAGATAATGAGACTTTAAAAGTAATTGAGAAATACGAAAAAGCACTTGAAAATCCAGATGATGAAGAAGCGTATCAAAAAGCTTTTGACGGAATGGATCAGCATAATGCTTGGGATTTTGAAACGCAATACAAGCAAATTCTTTTCAAGCTAAAACTGGAAGATTTTAAACTAAAAGTAAAAAATCTTTCGGGTGGACAAAAAAAACGTCTTTCATTGGCAATTATCCTAATCAATCGCCCTGATTTATTGATTCTGGACGAGCCTACCAACCACCTTGATCTTGAAATGATCGAATGGCTTGAAAGTTATTTTGCCAAAGAAAACATTACGTTGTTTATGGTTACGCACGACCGTTTCTTTCTGGAACGTGTTTGTAATGAAATCATCGAATTGGACAACGGAAAATTATACCAATACAAAGGAAATTACTCTTATTATTTAGAGAAAAAAGAGGAAAGAATTACCTCTGAGAATGCCAGCGTTGACAAAGCAAAAAATCTATTTACTAAAGAATTAGAATGGATGCGTCGTCAGCCAAAAGCGAGAACGACAAAATCGAAATCTCGTCAGGATGATTTTTATGTAATTAAAGAAAAAGCACAAAGTCGTCGTCGTGAAAACAAAGTGGAACTTGAAATTAATATGGAACGTATGGGAAGCAAGATTATCGAGCTTCACAAAATCTCTAAAAAATTCAAGGATCATGTTATTCTGGACAACTTTAGTTTTGATTTTCAACGTGGAGAACGTATTGGTATTATTGGTAAAAACGGAACCGGAAAATCTACTTTCCTGAATCTTTTAACTGGTACACTTCCGTTAGATAGTGGCCGCGTGGTAAAAGGTGAAACGATCAAAATTGGTTATTATACACAATCCGGAATTAATCCAAAACCAGGACAACGTGTAATTGATATTATTAAAGAATACGGAGAATTTATTCCGCTTTCAAAAGGAAGAATGATTTCGGCTTCACAATTGCTGGAGCGTTTTCTTTTTGATGCTAAAAAACAATATGACTTTGTAGAAAAATTAAGTGGTGGAGAATTAAAACGTTTGTATTTATGTACGGTATTGATTCAGAATCCTAACTTCCTGATTCTGGATGAGCCAACAAACGATTTGGATATTGTTACGCTAAATGTATTAGAAAGTTTCCTTTTAGATTATCCGGGATGTTTATTAGTGGTTTCTCACGACCGTTATTTTATGGATAAAATTGTCGATCATCTATTCATATTTAGAGGACAAGGAGTCATTGAAAATTTCCCAGGAAACTATTCTGACTTCAGGGCTTACGAAGACAGTGCCGATGTTGCTCAAAAAGAAGAAAACAAAGCCGAAAAGAAAGACTGGAAACAAAACAATCCAACAGGAAACCTGACTTTCAACGAGCAAAAAGAATATCAAAAACTGGAAAGAGAAATCAAAGATCTTGAAATTGACAAAACAAAGATCGAACAATTATTCTCTGACGGTAAAGTGGCCGACGCTGATATCGAGAAAAAAGCCAACGAATTACAAAACATCATCAATAAAATAGACCAGAAAGAAGAACGTTGGTTTGAGCTTTCGGCTAAGATTGAAGGATAGTTGTTACACAGAGATTCGCAAAGAAAACGCAAAGCTACGCTAAGTTTTTATTTTGTGAATCTTTGTGTTTTCTTTGTGAATCTCCTTGAAACCAAAAAACTAAATTTTATTATATTAGCGTTTTTAAAAATCTACATTTCATGAAATACTTTTTAACTTCATTACTGGCTTTAACGCTTTTTATCTCTTGCTCAAAAGACGACCAAAAAGATTATAGTGCCGAAAACGACAAAGAAATCGCTGATTACATTGCAAAAAAGAATCTGACAGCTCAAAAAACGGAATCTGGTTTGTATTATGTAATTGATGTTCCTGGAACAGGAACTCAACCTACTGCAAAATCAAATGTTACTGTAGCCTACAGGGGTACATTTACTGACGGAACTGTATTTGATCAAAGTAGTTCAGATGGACTTTCTTTTAATTTGTCCGAGGTTATACCAGGATGGACAGAGGGAATTCCTTTTTTCAAAACCGGAGGAAGTGGTATTCTTTTAGTTCCTTCAAGACTTGCTTACGGAAACGATGGTAGAGGAAAAATCCCAGGAGGTGCAGTTCTTATTTTTGACATTAAATTGATCAAAGTAAACTAAGACAACAACTTTATAATTCATACAAAAGCCACACCAGAATTAATTTTTGTTGTGGCTTTCTTTTTCTATAAATAGTCAAAATGAAAAAATAGCAAAAAGTCGTAATCAATTTTGAAAAGCAAAAATTTCATTATGTAATGATTCTAAGAAATTGTGTAAAAGATAGTTACTCTATTTTACGAGCTTTGTTAAAGTGAAAATTAATTCATACTTTAAATATACATAAAATGGAAAATTTACATAATCCTGACGGAACTAAACGCGAAGTATTAACTGGAATGTTTTCAGATCGCGACAGTATCGAAAGAGCTTATAGCACTTTGAACGATAGAGGTTATACAAAAGACGAAATCAATTTGATAATGTCAGACGAAACCAGAAAAAAACATTATTCTGATAAAAATGATCATTCAGAAGTAGGAACAAAAGCAGCCGAAGGTGCAGGAACAGGATCTGCCATTGGAGGAACAATTGGGGCTATTGTAGGTGTTGTTGCTGCTTTAGGAACTAGTCTTGTTATTCCTGGATTAGGACTAATTGTTGCCGGTCCCCTTGCTGCAGGATTAGCTGGCGCAGGTGCAGGTGGTATTACAGGAGGTTTAATTGGAGCACTTGTAGGATCCGGAATTCCTGAAGAAAGAGCAAAAGTTTATGAAGACGGAATTAAAAATGGTCACGTAGTTCTTGGCGTTCACCCACGTAATAGCGAAGATGCTGAATATTTTGAACAGCAATGGCAAGCAAATAATGGTGTAAATATATACAGATAATCTATTTGTTTTTCAATAAAAAAACTACAACAGAAAATTATTTGTTGTGGTTTTTTATTTTTGTAAAAAAGTAAACACAAAAGATAAAATGAAGATTGAAATACAACCTTATAATGATACTTTTAAAGAAGAGATGATTCTCGTTTGGGAGAATTCTGTTCGTGCAACACATGATTTTCTAAATTCATCTGATATTGATTATTATAAAAAAATCGTATCCAATATCGATTTTAACTCTTTTCCAGTATTTTGCCTTACACAGGGTGATAAAGTTCTTGGTTTTACGGGTGTTGCAGAACATAAAATCGAAATGTTGTTCTTAGCACCGGAACATATTGGAAAAGGATTGGGCAAAACATTAATGAATTTTGCTATTAATGAACTGGATGCAGACAAAGTTGACGTAAATGAACAAAATCAAAATGCTGTAAATTTTTATTCAAAATTTGGATTTGTACCCTACGATAGAACCGATAAAGATGACGAAGGAAAAGACTACCCAATTTTAAAAATGAAACTAGAAAACGCAGCTAATAAAATTTAAAAGTATTATTTTTTTAATTTCAAAAAAGCCATAACAAAATTTAATTCTGTTGTGGCTTTTTTGGGTCAGGCAGAAAAACTGAAAACTGCAACCGAGATTGAAAACTAATTCTACCAGGGAATCGGGTTATAATCTTTCAGAAATTTTCCGCACCAGTGCTTTCCTGTATTGATACCGTCAAATAAAGGATCCATAACGCGTGCAGCGCCATCAACAATATCCAATGGCGGTTGAAAATCTTCTAATTCCTGTTTCTTTTTGGCCAATTCGGCAGGATCTTCATCCGTTACCCAACCGGTATCAACAGCATTCATAAAAATACCATGTTTGGCTAAAGTTCCGGATGATGTATGTGTTAACATATTCAAAGCTGCTTTTGCCATATTCGTATGCGGATGACGGTCTTCTTTAAAAAAGCGATGAAACTTCCCTTCCATAGCCGAAACATTAATGATATGTTTTTTCCCCGTATGGTTCTTTTTCATTACTTCCGAAAGTCGGTTGCACAATACAAAAGGCGCAACAGAATTGACCAATTGTACTTCGATCATTTCAGTAGTTTCTATTTGACCTAAACGCAAACGCCAACTATTCGTTTTACGTAAATCGACTTGCTGTAAATCGGCATCAAGTTCTCCTTCCGGAAAAACTTCATTGACTACCAATGCATTATCAAAAGAATACGGAATTTGAGACAATTGCGCCGAAGCACGCAAACCAATTCCGGGTTCAGGTCCGTGCCAGGTTACCGGCATATTTTCGCTGGATGAAGCTCCGCTTGTCAGCATTTTCAATTCATCGAGACAATTAAGATGATCTCCTAATAATTCCTGTGCTTGTTTGGGCAGTGCACTTATTGATAATTCTTCATTTTGCATTAAATGCGAATAAAACCCTGCAGGTCTTCTAACGGTTTGGGCTGCATTATTAATCAGAATATCTAAACGCTCGTATTTTTGCTCAATAAAATTGCAAAAAATCTCTACACTTGGTATGTGTCGTAAATCTAAACCATGAATTTTTAGGCGATGCCCCCAATCCATAAAATCTTCTTCTTTAGCAAAACGCAAAGCCGAATCAACCGGAAAACGAGTGGTAGCAATCACAGTTGCTCCACCTCGCAAAAGCATTAGAGTAATATGATAACCAATTTTTAAACGAGAACCAGTTATAATGGCAACCTGTCCTTTTACATCGGCCGTTTGGAAACGTTTGGCATAATTAAAATCACCACAATCTGTACACATCGTATCATAAAAGTGATGCATTTTGGTAAACTCAGTTTTACAAACGTAGCAATTTCTTGGAGTTTCAAGTTCTAATTGTTCTTTGTGGGCCAGATCATTTAGAGCCAATAATTTGGGAGCCACAAAAATACTGGCTTCACGTGCATGACGAATTCCTGTTTCTTTACGAGCGGTTTTGTCTTTCTTTTCTTTTTTACGTTTTGCGGCAAGTACTCCGTCTTTAACCCTTCTCGAAAACTCATCGCGATCAGGTCGCGAGAACATTCCGGCTTCTTTGATCAGAGCGATTCGTTGCTCTTTCGGAATATCAAATATCTGATCTGTATTAGTATTCAATTGTGCTAAAATAGCAATGCATCGATTAATCTCTTCAGAAGATATCTTGCTTGTACCTTCTATTTCTTCCTTCAACATCATAAAAAACGTATTACTATTAGCTTAAATTAAAGTTCGCAAATATAGTGTTTTTGAACTCTGAAAGATCTTAAACCGAAAGTAACAAAGTCTTCCCTTTTGACTATTGATCATTATCTTACTATCTTCGCATTCAGATGTAACTATTTCTATGCTATTTCAGATAAAATCTTATTTAAAATTCCTTTGGAATTCAAAAAACGAACACGGAGTACATTCGCCATTCGTATTTAATTTATTGACGAAATGTTTTTACGATAAAAAATCGAAACCCGAATATTCGATCCTGAAAAACTATCGAAAATCGCTTTTAGAAAATAAAAATTTTATAGAAGTAACAGATTTTGGTGCGGGATCAAAAGTATTTAAATCGAATACAAGACAAATTTCGAAAATAGCAAAAACCGCAGGAATTTCACCAAAACGTGCCGAGTTACTTTTTAGAGTTACCAATTATTTCCAATCTAAAAATATTCTGGAAATAGGAACTTCATTAGGTTTAGCCACTTCTGCATTAGCATTAGGAAATCCAAAAGCAAAAATAATTACACTCGATGGCTGTCCGGAAACCGGAAATGTTGCAAAAAACCATTTAGAAAATTTTGATTGCAAAAACGTTGACACAATTATAACCGAATTTGAAGACTTTTTAGTTCGTACAAATCTGCAATCTACAGATTACGACCTGATCTATTTTGACGGCAATCATTCGAAAAAAGCAACCTTAGCCTACTTTGATTTGCTGTTAACCACTATCACAAATGATTCCGTTTGGATATTCGATGATATTCACTGGTCACCAGAAATGGAAGATGCCTGGGAAATAATTAAGAATCATCCAAGAGTTACCGTAACTATTGATACTTTTCAGTGGGGATTTGTGTTTTTCAGGTACGAGCAGGAAAAAGAACACTTTGTAATTAGGACATAAAAAAAAGGCAATCATTTCTGATTGCCTTTTTAATACTAATTCAATTTACTTAATTATTTTTTAGCAGCTTTATTTTCTTCTGATTTAGCTCCCATTCTGTTAAGAGTGTACATTGGAGCAAATTTCACTTTCAAACCTGCAATTTTTCTATTGTCTTCAGATGTAAGTCCTTCTTTTTCAACTGTATTTTTACGACTGTCAAGTGCTTCATACATTAATTTTACTTCATCCCAATCTTCACGAGAATATTTATCTTTATTATCCTCTACTGTATGTACAAATTGTTGGTATACACTATGAATATTTTTAGCGTTTACCCAGTCAAAATTCATATCATCGCCAATTTTTCCTTCACCAAATAAGGCGTTTCTTAATTGTTGTTTTGGGCTTGGAGCAGGAGGGGCAAAAACGGTGGTCATTTCATTTTTAAACTCTTCATATTTTAGCTTACTCTCATTTATTTTTTGTGTTGCTGCTGAATTGTCTTTTAGATCGGCAAGTGCAGTTTGAGCTTCCGCAGCTTTTCTGTCGTATTCAGCTTCCACATCTTTCCAATCGGCTTTTAAATCATCGGCTTTTACATTTTTAACCGAATCTACGTAGGCTACATAAGCATCGACTGTTTTTTGAGCTTTTTCCTGTTTTTCATCTTTACACGATGTAAATGCTAATGCAATAAATGCAATTCCTGACAATAATTGTATGTTTTTCATAATTCTGATTATTTAAGATTAGATAACAAATATAGTTAAATTTTTAAATAAAAATAAATAATTATCATTTTTTTAATATTTAAAATTAAAATAATTCAATAAAATTTTAAAAATATGATAATTATGTAAAATCATTTTATAATCATATAACAACTTTTTCAATCAATGAAATATAATAATAGTAAAAACTATTGCTTTGGGGGAGCAAAGCCCTATATACAGTTGTTTTGTAACAAAAATCAATTTCAGGCTACTTATCGTTTATTGAAAAGTGTTTTGTACTTTTAAATCCAAAATTGTAAATCGAAATGGCAAATCCATTAATTAAAATAACCAACATCAAAAGAGATTTTGTATTAGGTAACGAAATCGTCTATGTCTTAAAAGGTATAGATTTAGAAATCAACAAAGGCGAATACGTAGCTTTAATGGGACCATCAGGATCCGGAAAATCAACTTTAATGAATTTATTAGGTTGTCTGGACACGCCAACTTCCGGACATTATGTATTGAATGGAAAAGATGTGAGCCAAATGAAAGATGATGAACTGGCCGGAATTCGAAACAAAGAAATTGGATTTGTATTTCAAACCTTTAATCTTTTGCCCAGAACTACCGCTTTAGATAATGTTGCCCTACCCATGATTTATGCCGGATATTCTAAATCTGAACGTAACGAACGTGCGATTGAAGTTCTAAAACAAGTAAATCTTGCCGACAGGATGGATCACCAGCCTAATCAGCTATCAGGAGGTCAGCGCCAGCGTGTCGCCATTGCCCGAGCTTTGGTCAATAAACCGTCGATTATCCTGGCCGATGAACCTACCGGAAACTTAGACAGTAAAACCTCTGTAGAAATCATGAAGCTTTTTGGTGATATCCACGCTCAGGGAAACACCGTTATTTTGGTAACCCACGAAGAAGACATCGCAGCTTATGCGCATCGTGTAATACGTTTGCGTGATGGATTGATTGAAAGCGACACGACGAAGTAATTTTAGATTTTAGATTATTTTCTAAATCTAAAAAAACTTAGTCACTTAGCATCTCAGAAACTTATCATCTAAAAAAAAAAATGAAAGTATACACAAAAACCGGAGATAAAGGAACGACAGCTCTTTTTGGAGGCACGCGCGTTCCTAAAGATCACATTCGTATTGACAGTTACGGAACTGTTGACGAACTGAACTCTTATATAGGTCTTATTCGCGATCAGGAAATCGATGCGCATTATAAAACTATTTTAATCGAAATTCAGGATAGATTATTTACCGTTGGAGCCATTTTAGCCACTCCGGCAGAAAAAGAAGTTTTAAAAAACGGTGAACTTCGATTGAAAAACCTTGGAATCATAGAGTCTGATATCGAATTATTAGAAAACGAAATTGATAAAATGGAAGAAAGTCTTCCGCAAATGACTCATTTTGTTTTGCCAGGCGGACATCCTACCGTGTCACATTGTCATATTGCACGCTGTATTTGCCGTCGCGCAGAGCGTTTGGCAGTACATTTAAGCCATAATGAACAGGTTCCTGAAATCGCAATCAAGTACTTAAACCGACTTTCTGACTACCTTTTTGTCTTGGCACGGAAGTTGTCCTCAGACTTAAAAGCGGATGAAGTGAAATGGATTCCGAGAAAATGAAATTTTAGATTTCAGACTTAAGATTTTAGATTAAGAGCTTAAAAATCTAAAATCAACAATCTAAAATCCGCAATTTATAGAGACGTTCTTAAATTTTACTAAAATAAATCAAAATTTACTTGTCTTTTTCAGTAAAAAATTTATTTTTGCACAAACTAAACAGATAACAGATGTATTGGACATTAGAATTAGCATCTTATTTAAGTGATGCGCCATGGCCTGCTAACAAAGATGAACTTATAGACTACGCCATTAGAGCTGGTGCTCCATTAGAAGTAGTAGAAAACCTTCAATCAATCGAAGATGAAGGAGAGATATATGAATCAATGGAAGAAATTTGGCCTGATTATCCAACAGACGAAGATTATCTTTGGAACGAGGATGAATATTAAAAAATAAACCAAAGAAAAAAGTCTCATCACCGAGGCTTTTTTTTTGGTTCAAATACACATTTACATAAAATAGAAATACAATAAATCATGAGTTTCATAAACAGTATTATTAAAGTCTTTGTAGGTGATAAATCACAGAAAGATGTCAAAGCTTTACAGCCCTATTTAAACAAAATTAAAACATTCGAAACCAGCTTAATGAGTTTGTCTCACGACGAATTGAGAGCCAGAACCGTATTTTTTAAAGAAAAAATAAAAGAAGCAAGAGCTGATAAAGATGCTAAAATTGCTGCACTTAAAGCAGAAGTTGAAAACATCGAAGACATCGACAAAAGAGAAGATCTTTATGATGCTATCGATTCTCTTGAAAAAGAAGCATACGAAATTTCAGAAAAAACTTTATTGGAAATTCTTCCGGAAGCTTTTTCTGTTGTTAAGGAAACAGCGCGTCGTTTTAAAGACAATTCATTTATTGAAGTTACTGCAACGCCAAAAGACCGCGAATTTTCAGCTACAAAAACGTATATCACTATAGAAGGTGAAAAAGCAGTTTGGGCAAACAAATGGAATGCTGCCGGTAAAGAAATTACCTGGGACATGATTCACTATGACGTTCAGTTAATTGGTGGTATGGTTTTGCACGAAGGTAAAGTTGCCGAGATGCAAACGGGTGAAGGAAAAACTTTGGTAGCTACACTTCCGCTTTACTTAAATGCTTTGACAGGAAACGGAGTTCACTTAGTAACGGTGAATGACTACTTAGCAAAACGTGATAGTACATGGAAAGCACCTTTATTCGAATTTCACGGTTTAACTGTTGATTGTATCGATAATCACCAGCCAAGTACAGAACAAAGAAAAAAAGCATACGACGCAGATATCACTTACGGAACCAACAACGAATTTGGTTTTGACTACTTAAGAGATAACATGGCACATTCTCCTGGAGATTTAGTGCAAAGAAAACACAATTACGCTATTGTCGATGAGGTCGATTCTGTATTAATTGATGATGCAAGAACGCCGCTTATTATTTCAGGACCGGTTCCTCAGGGAGATCGTCATGAATTTAACGAGCTGAAACCAAAAATCGAAAACTTAGTAGCACAACAACGTCAGTTAGCAAATGGTTTCTTAGCTGAGGCTAAAAAACTAATCAAAGAAGGAAACACTAAAGAAGGTGGATTCTTATTATTGAGAGCTTACAGAAGTTTACCTAAAAACAAAGCATTAATTAAATTTTTGAGTGAAGAAGGAATCAAACAATTACTTCAGAAAACCGAAAATCAATACATGCAGGATAACAATCGCGAAATGCATAAAGTGGATGAAGCTTTGTATTTTGTAATTGAAGAAAAAAACAACCAGGTTGAATTAACTGATAACGGTATCCAATACCTTTCAGGAGATACAGATCCAGACTTTTTCGTACTTCCGGATATCGGGACTGAAATTGCAGCGATCGAAAAACAAAAACTGGATAAAGATGGTGAAGCCGAAGCTAAAGAAAGATTATTCCAGGATTTTGGAGTAAAAAGCGAGCGTATTCACACTCTTACTCAACTTTTAAAAGCGTATGCTCTTTTTGAAAAAGATGTAGAATACGTGATCATGGACAACAAAATTATGATTGTCGATGAGCAAACAGGTCGTATCATGGATGGTCGTCGTTATTCTGACGGATTACACCAGGCGATCGAAGCAAAAGAAAATGTAAAAATCGAAGCTGCTACACAAACTTTTGCAACTGTTACATTACAGAATTATTTCAGAATGTACAGCAAATTAGGTGGTATGACAGGTACAGCGGTTACAGAAGCTGGAGAGTTATGGCAGATTTATAAATTAGACGTTGTGGAGATTCCAACCAACCGTCCGATTTCAAGACAAGACAAAGAAGATTACATCTACAAAACAACACGTGAGAAATTCAACGCTGTAATCGAAGATGTTACTGAATTATCTAATGCAGGAAGACCAGTATTGATTGGAACAACTTCTGTAGAGATTTCAGAATTATTAAGCCGAATGTTGAAAATGAGAGGCGTTACCCATAACGTTTTGAATGCTAAAATGCACAAACAAGAGGCACAAATTGTAGAAGAAGCAGGTAAAGCCGGAGTTGTAACTATTGCAACCAACATGGCTGGTCGTGGTACCGATATTAAATTATCTCCAGAAGTAAAAGCTGCCGGAGGTTTAGCAATCGTGGGGACAGAGCGTCATGATTCGCGTCGTGTAGACAGACAGTTACGTGGTCGTGCAGGACGTCAGGGAGATCCGGGAAGTTCTCAATTTTATGTTTCTCTAGAAGATAACCTAATGCGTTTATTTGGTTCTGAAAGAGTTGCTAAAGTAATGGACAGAATGGGACTTCAGGAAGGTGAAGTGATTCAGCATTCTATGATGACTAAATCTATCGAGCGTGCTCAGAAAAAAGTAGAAGAAAACAACTTTGGTGTTCGTAAACGTTTATTAGAATATGATGACGTTATGAACTCTCAACGTGAAGTAGTTTACAAACGTCGTCGTCACGCTTTGTTTGGTGAGCGTTTGAAACTTGATATCGCCAATATGCTTTATGATACTTGCGAATTGATTGTGAGCAACAATAAAATAGCAAATGATTTCAAAACATTTGATTTTGATTTAATTCGTTATTTCGGAATTACATCTCCAATCTCTGAGGCAGATTTCACAAAATTATCAGATATTGAAGTTACTGGAAAAGTATACAAAGAAGCTTTGGCTTTCTACACTGAAAAAACAGAAAGAAGCGCCAGAGAAGCTTACCCAATTATTCAGGGAGTTTACGAAGAGCCAAACAACCAATTCGAACGTATCGTAGTTCCGTTTACTGACGGAATCAAGACTTTGAATGTTGTTACTGATTTGAAAAAAGCATACGACAGCCAAGGTGCTCAATTAATTGCTGATTTCGAGAAAAACATCACTTTATCTATTGTTGATGAGGCATGGAAAAAACACTTACGTAAAATGGACGAATTGAAACAATCTGTTCAATTAGCCGTTCACGAACAAAAAGATCCATTGCTTATTTACAAATTAGAAGCCTTTAATTTGTTTAGAGGAATGTTAGACAACGTAAATAAAGAGGTTATCTCATTCTTGTTCAAAGGTGATTTACCAGCTCAAAACGTTCCTGAAATTCACGAAGCAAAAGAAGTTCGTCAAAAAGAAAACTTCAAATTAAGCAAAGACGAAATTCTAAACAGCGAAGATATCAACCGCGAAGCTGGAGAAACACAACAACGTCAGGTTACAGAAACTATTGTAAGAGACATGCCGAAAATCAATCGTAATGATACTGTTACAGTTCAGGAAGTTGCAACAGGCAGAACTGAAGAAATGAAATTTAAAAAAGCAGAAACTTTAATCGCTTCTGGCGCTTGGGTTCTTGTTAAATAATATTTTTTTTCTAAAATAATAAATTGAATAGCCTCCAGCTAAAGCTGGAGGTTTTTTTTTGATCCACACCAGGCTTTAGCCCAATTTTAAACATTTAAAATTGGGCTAAAGCCATTTTTATATTCTATATCTAAACTCCAGCTAAAGCAGGAGTCTATTCAAAAAAATTTCTCACACCATGGTCCGGTTTTAAATTGTGTTTTGATTTTTTTCACAAAGTCACAAAAATGCTCGTATTTAATAATAATAAAAATGTATTTTTGCTGCCGAAACAACGAAATCAAATCTTGAAGAAGTTTATTATCATAGTACTTTCCTGTATGCTTCTGGTGCCATCTTTTGGCAGTTTCTTTGTTTATACCTCTTTCAAATTAAATCAGGACGAAATTTCGAAAACCATTTGTGTACAACGCAAAATGCTTTTTAATTCCTGTAATGGCCGATGCGAACTTCAAAAAAGTTTAAAAAAATACGCCGACAACGAAAAGAAAATGCAAAACAATCTAAAAGAAAAAGTAGAGATTGTTTACATTCAAAATACAATTACAAACGATTTCAAATTAGTAACTCCAATAGAATCTAAAGCAAAACTTTTTGCTGTTTTAGATCAAAAACCTATTGCTGTTTCGACCACTACTTTTCGCCCTCCCTCCTATTTTATATAATTTTTAAAATCACATTTCAATTCTGTTGAGATGAGTTTTTCGTTGTTGCCAAAACAACGAAACCATGCTTACGCATATTTTAAATTTAAAATTATATAAAATTCATAAAATGAAAAATACTTTATACAAAGCCCTTGCTCTTGTAGCAATTAGCCTATCATTAATCTCGTGTTCTAACGACGATAACAACGAGACAAGTTCAGCAAACGGAAACATTACTTTAAAATTCGACAATGCTTTTGGTGCCAACGATCTAATTTTAAATACGCAAGGCAACACTACTTCAAACAGCGAAGTACTAAAAATTAGTCTTGTAAAATATATTGTTAGCAACGTTGTACTTACAAAAGCTGACGGAACTACTTTTACCTACCCTAAAAGCAAAAGCTATTTTATTGCTGACGAATCTACTGCTGCCGGACAACAGTTTAAACTAACAGATATTCCTGCAGGAGATTACGTAAAAGTAAAATTCGGAATTGGAGTCGACGAAGAACAATGGAAATTAGGCGCTGCCGAACAAGGCGATTTTCTGGCTCAGGCAAACGATGCCGGCATGTTGTGGTCCTGGGCTGCAGGATACAAATTCTTTGCTCTCGAAGGAACTTTTACATCACCAACTGTTACCACATCAACTCCTTTTATGATTCACACCGGAAAAACCGGAACAGACTACAACTATACCGAAGTAACAGTAGACCTGCCAACAAAAGCTTTGGTTCGCGATAACATCACTCCTGCCGTTCACATTATTACAGATCTTTCTAAAATTATCGACGGCAAAAACAAAATCAAACTTTCTGATAACAACGCTGGCGGAATGGGAGCTATGATTATGGGCGGAGCCAACTTACCGCTGATTACGCAAAACATCAGCGCTATGTTTAAAGTAGATCACGTACATAACGACTAATTTTTTCAGGAGCACAAAAGTTTTGGTTCACCAGAAATAACGTCCCGCTATCCGCTATATCTTTTGTGTCCGCCGCGGCGGACACAAAAGGATGTCGCTTCTATCGGGGCTAAACCAGAACTTTTTGTGCTTTTAATTAAACATAAAAATCATGCTGAAAATAAAATATTTTCTATGGCTGATGATTCCGTTGTTATGGAGTTGCTCTAGTGAGGAAGACCAATATGTAAATATTCCATTAGAATTTACTGTTCCTTCAAACTTTCCTGCTTTAGCGTACAATATTTCACTGAATCCGCCAACAGAAAAAGGATTTGAACTGGGCAAAAAGCTATTCTACGACGGACGCTTAGCGTCTGATGGAGTAGTTTCCTGCGGGTTTTGCCACATACAAGCCAACGCTTTTACGCATCACGGACACACGGTAAGTCATGGTGTAGACAATGCGCAGGGAACCAGAAACACACCGTCGATTCAGAATTTGGCGTACCAGACTACATTTATGTACGACGGAGCCGCAGATCATTTAGACTTGCAGCCTATAATTCCGTTGACGAGTATTATAGAAATGAACGGAAATCTGAACGCTATTCTAAAAATGATGAAAGCCGACAAAGAATATCAAAAATTATTTGGACTAGCTTTTGACGATGGCGCGATTACGACCGAAAATATGCTAAAAGCACTTTCGCAATTTATGGTGATGGTCGTTTCCTCCAATTCAAAATTTGATAAATACAGACGTAATGAAGCTGGCGGAACTTTCACGTCAGATGAATTAGCGGGTTACGATTTGTTCAAATCAAAATGTGCTTCGTGCCATGCGACCGATTTACAAACGGATAATTCATTCCGCAATAATGGTTTGGCTGTAAACCCAATGGTAAATGATGTTGGCCGTTATAAAGTTACAGAACTGGCCAGTGATTATTACAAATTCAAAGTACCAAGTTTGCGAAACATAGAGGTTTCAGGACCTTATATGCACGACGGAAGATTTGGAACTCTTGAAGGCGTTTTGGATCATTATGCAAGGGGTATCGAGGATTATCCAACATTAGATCCTATTTTAAAACAGAACGGGAAATTTGGAATATCTCTTAATGCAACTGAGAAAAAACAAATAATTGTCTTTTTGAAAACACTAACGGATAATCAGTATTTGACAGATAAGCGCTTCTCGGAGTTTTAAGAAAATTAGCCCACGGGTTTTACGAATTACACTGATTAACGCAGATTAAAAGCAATTGAGAATCATATTAAAAAAATCATTTAATCTGTGGCAAAAAACAAAAATCATAATAAAAACCGGAGTCCTAGCCCCCATTGCAGTGGAAAGCCTTTTTGAAAAAAGACCTAATTTTTCTTGGGTTTATAAAGCGACCAGCGGAAGCTTTATAAAAACATAGAAAAATGGGATTTTGATAAAAGCTTGAAACGAAAAGCGGGATCAGCTCCTAAAAATAATGAAATTTAAAATGAAAAAAATAATAGTAATGTTGACGCTTTTTGCTGGATTTTCGGCCTTTAGTTTTACGGTAAAAGATAGTATTTCGGGCCTTACGTTTCAGCGTTTGGCGATGATGGAAGATTTTGATTGCGATGCCTGCGGATGTTCAGCAAGTGGCGGAAGTATGGGTTTTGGCTCGATGCTGAACAATAATTTTGTGGGCTTGAGATATATGAAACAAAGTTACACGAGCCGCGACGGAATCTTTGCCAATTCGCCCTGGATTGATGAAGATTTTAATACGATTCAGGCTTGGGCAAGAATTCCAGTGACGGAGAAAATTCAGATTTCGGCATTGGTTCCGTATCATTTTAACGAAAGAACATTGACGGCCGGAACTGAGAATATTGAAGGTTTGGGAGATATTACCGTAATGGCTTTGTATACGGTTTTTGAAACAAAAAAAGACAGTACATTTTTTTCACACAAAGTAAATCTTGGTGGTGGTGTAAAACTTCCGACAGGGAAATTTAAAGAAGCTAATAATTTAGGAAGCGTGAATCAGAGTTTTCAGTTAGGAACCGGAAGCTGGGATTTCCCGATAGTTTCTGAATATGTAGTGAAACATAAAAATTTGGGCTTAAACACAACGCTGAATTACATTTTTAAAACCGAAAACAGTAAAAATTACCAATACGGCGATCAGTTTAATTATGCGGGAACGTTCTTTTATTTGTTCGCTTTAAAATCGGTTCAGATTGTTCCACAGGCTGGTTTGGCGGGTGAAGTTTATCAGACTAATAAGCAGCATAATTTAGATTTGCCCAATACGGCGGGTGATATTTTGTTTAGCAAATTTGGTATTGAGGCCGGAAAAGATAAATTCTCGGTTGGGTTAAACGTAATGTTGCCCATTAACCAAAACTTATCAAGCGGTAATATGGAGGCAAATTACAGATGGAGTGTAAATTTGAATTATACACTTTAATTAATATTTAAAAAGTTTACAATTCGTGCCGTTAGGCACCAAATATTGGTAGAAAATATCAATTTAAATAAACATAGCGGGCCGTAGGTACGCAACAAAACAATAATTGCGTACCTACGGCACGCCAACGAATTTCAAATCAAATAGGCTACCAATATTTTGTACCTAAAGGTACATTTCAACTTTTAATTAATAAAGATTCACAAAACAACGAAACAAGCTTTGAGAAAAATCATTATCATATTTCTTTCTATTATGCTTTTGATGCCATCATTTGGCAGTTTCTGCGTTTATACCACATTCAAATTAAATCAGGAAGAGATTTCAAAAACCATTTGTGTGCAGCGCAAAATGATTTTTAATTCTTGTAATGGTCGTTGTGAGCTTCAAAAAAGCCTTAAAAAATATGCTGACAACGAAAAGAAAATGCATGACAATCTGAAAGAAAAAGCAGAAGTAATTTATATACAGAATATTGCTTTAAATCCTTTCAAATTAGTCGCACCAATAACATCGAGAAAAGCCGTTTTTGCTTATTTCGATAAAAAACCAATTTCGGTTTCGAATGCTACTTTTCATCCTCCCTCTTATTTGATATAGATTTTAGTTTCGCTTTTCAATTCTTTTGAAGGGCTTTTACTCGTGTTCTACCAAGAGAATACCTGTTACTTTTTAAAATTTATATCATTTAAAATGAAGAAAATATATCTCATCCTATTGCTTATAGGTCAATGTGTCGCAGCACAAAATAAAGTCGAAAAAGATACCACAAAATCTCAGGAACTTGAAAACGTTTTTATAACGGCCAATCGTACAGCTACTTTACGCAAGGAAACTCCGGTTGCTATTAGCAAACTGACTGCTAAAACTATCAACGAAACCAAGGCGACAGCGGTTTATGAAATTATCAATAAAACTCCTGGAGTATTGATGGTGAACTTAGGCAACGAGCAACATATGATGTCGATTCGTCAGCCTATGACTACTAATGCTTATTATTTATATCTCGAAGATGGTTTGCCGATTCGGCCAATGGGAATCTTTAATCACAACGCTTTACTGGAAATTAATCAGTTTAATTTGCAAAGTATCGAGGTTGTAAAAGGTCCTGTATCCTCTTTATACGGACCTGAAGCGGTTGGCGGAACTATCAATTTAATTTCGCAAAAACCACCTGTTGATCCGGAATTTAAATTTGGGGTTCAGGCTGACAATTATGGTTACAGAAGATTTCAGGCCGCTGGTGGTGCAACAATCGGGAAAGTTGGTTTTCATATTGCCGGAATTTCGAGTTTGCAGGAAAACGGCTGGATGACGTATTCTGATTATAACAAAGACAATCTGAATGCGAGAATCGATTATAACATCTCCCCTTCGACCCGATTGAGCAGTAATACGATGTACGGAAAATATTATTCGGACATGAGCGGAACGGTTATTGAAGAGGCTTTTAATAACAGAACCTATAAAAGCACTTCTAACTTTACTTATAGAAAATCTCAGGCTTTACGAACACGATTAACATTAGAACACGATTGGAACCCTAATTCAAGCAGTTACATTACAGGATATTTACGCGATAACAAATTAGGTCAAAACCCTTCGTACGGAATAAGATGGAGTCCAACCATAAATCCTACAACTGCTAAAGGCGAAGTCAACTCGAATAACTTTAAAAGTTATGGTGCAATTGGGCAGCATACTCAAAAGTTTGATTTCTTGAATGCCAAATTGGTTGCCGGAGCTTTATATGATTATTCTCCCGTAACCTATTGGTCTTATGTTATTGATCTAAAAGCCAATCTAAATCCTGGAGAAGCCGGAAAACAAACCGTGAGTTCTTACGAAATTATTGCAGAACATCCAGATTCAAAATTGGCGGATTATACTGCAGACATTTTCAACTCTGCCGGATATGCACAAATGAGTTTCAATCCAATCGAAAAATTAATTATTACTCTTGGCGGTCGTTATGACAACATGAAAGTGAACTATGACAATGCTTTAGACAAATCGACCGGCAGTAAAGTTTATGACAAAATGACTTTTAAAGCAGGTGTCAATTACAATCCGTTTGAATTTGCAGGTTTTTATGGCAATTACTCGCAAGGTTTTGCGCCTCCCGGAATTACATCTATTTTCAGGACCAAACCCAGAACTGGCGGAACAACAGGAGTTCCTGCTGATTTTTATTATAATCTGGAGCCTGCCAGTTTCGACAATTACGAACTGGGCGGATGGCTTTCTTTCTTTCAAAATAAGCTGAATTTTGATTACGCTTTGTATTATATGGAAGGTAAAAATGAATTGCTAAACATTAAACTCGCTGATAATTCGACCGATTATCGTTCGGCTGGAGAAACGCGTCATAAAGGAGTTGAGTTTGGCGCTTCGTACCGTCCGTCAAAACAATTCAATATTCGTGTTGGCGGAACTTATGCGCAGCACACTTATATCGACTTTGAACTTTCTGACAAACCAAGCGATCCTGTTCAGAATCTGGACGGAAAAGAAATGCCTGCAGCACCAAAATGGTCTGGAAATTCTGAGGTAAGTTATTACCCCAACTGGCTCCCGAATCTTAGAACTTCTGTGGAATTGCAACTTGTTGGAAGTTATTATCAGGATCAGATCAATACCGTAAAATATAGTGGTTATAATATATTCAATGCCAGAATCGGTTATCAATGGAAAAAAATTGAAGTATATGGAAACGTACTTAACCTGACGGATAAATTATATGCTTATAATGTTTCCCGAGCCAATACCGCAAACGCTCAGCCAACTTATACAGCAGCCGCGCCAAGAACTTTTGTGTTTGGAATACAGTATAATTTTTCATTAAAAAAATAGAAAATTCATGCCACAGATTAAAATAATTAAAAAGATTAAGGAATTTTAAAATTTGAACCATTAAGATATTAAGATTCATTAAGCGAAATTTAACTTTTCTTAATTTCTTAATGGTAAAAAAATCATTTTAATCTGTGGCAAAAAAATTAGCGAAATCATAAAACTATGAGCAAAGAAATAAATAAGGACAAAAAGTCTAAAAAGAAGGATTCAAAGTTTGTCAAGAAAATCAAACAGCACATGTACAAATGGCATCGTGGGATTGGATTAATCACCATTATTCCGGTGATCTTCTGGACGCTTTCAGGATTAATGCATCCGTTTATGGCGCATTTCTTTAAACCAGAAATTGCGCACGATAAACTGGAAACACCAATAATTGATAAAACGAAACTGCACTTTTCGATTCAGGAAGTTTTACAGAAAAATGAACTTACACAATTTAAAAATTTCAGAATCGTTTCGTTCAACAATAAAACCTATTATCAGCTGAAAACTATAATTGGTGAACTTTGGTATTTTGATGCTTCGACTGCTGAAAAACTGGAAAATGGAGATCAAAAATATGCAGAATGGCTTTCGCGTTATTTTCTGGATGACCAAAAAAGTGCCGTAAAAAATAGTGAAGTTGTAACCGAATTTACTTCGCAATACAAGTACGTAAACCGTTATTTACCCGTGTACAAACTCAGTTTCGACCGTCCGGATGCCATACAGGTTTATGTAGAAACATCATCTGGCAAACTAGCCACTTATAACCCAACTTCAAGGCAAGCATTTATCTGGTTCTTTGACACGTTTCATAATTGGTCGTTTATTGATTCCATATCAAATAATAGTATCCGAATCATTACCATGATTTTCTTATTATCCATCATTGGATTTTCTGCCTTGAGCGGAATCCTGATTTATGGTTTATTGTGGAAACAATTCAAAAAAACAGATAGTTTAGCACCTAAAAAAGGCCTTAGAAAATACCATCGCCAAATTGGGATTTGGGTTTCACTTTTTACTCTAACATTTGCTTTTAGTGGCGCCTATCACGCCACCACAAAATGGAATCCGTATACTTTATCGCAAATGGTTTATGAACCAACATTCGAAACTAAAGAAATTCCGGTTGCCAATACTAATCTGGATTTAGACTGGAGCCGTTTCCAGAATGCGGGTATTATTACTTTAAATGATACGACATATTTTCGTTGTGAATTGCTTGAAAAACAAAAATTCAAAACATCGAAATCAGATTCTAATGCAAAATGGAATAAAAAAGACGATCCAAAATCTGAGGTGGTTTACATTAATGCCGCCACTAATGAAGTTGCGCCAAATCTGGACTTTCGATACGCGGAATTTCTGGCTTATTATTTTACAGATGGAGCACCTAAACTTGCTTGTTGCGAAATGGATCAGGGTTCAGATGAAGCTCATACTTCTTTAGAAAACGTAAAATTATTAGAATCTAAACTCTTAACTGATTTTAGCAGTCGCGAATATGGTTTTGTCAACAAAAGATTACCGGTTATAAAACTGGCTTACGACACACCGCAAAAAACAACTTATTTCATCGAAACTGCCACTTCAAGATTGGCTGCTGTAGTTAAAAATAGCGATATGATAGAAGGTTACTCGTTTGCTATCCTCCACAAATTTTTATTTATGGATTGGGCAGGAAAAAACATTCGCGATCTAACAATGGTTGTAGCCGCACTGACTATTTTGATTGTTAGTATTTTGGGATTTATTTTGTTTTTGAGAAAATAAAAAATCTTGCAAAGTCAAGTCGCAAAGTTTTTTTATTAGCCACAGATTAAAAAGATTAAAAAGAATTATTTCACGCAGATTCTGCAGATTTAGGCAGATTTATTTTTTACTAAATTATAATAATCCTGCTTATTTTTTTTAAAAATCTGCGTGAAACAAAATAAAACTTTGCGACTTAGCTCCCGATATCGGGATTGCGATATTAAATTTATAATTATTATCAGCTTGTCTGGTACAAGTTTTTTTCTCAGCAACTTAGAATCTTAGCCTCTTAGTAACTTTATCTCGGATTCTCTTCAAAATAACGCGCCTCAATTCGTTTAATATCTTTAATCGAATTTTTAGCCCAGGCCAAACGTTTCTCCAGAATTTCTTCTTCGGATAAATGCCAGTTGATATCTGATTTTTGTAATCTGTTGGTTAGGTTCTGAATGATGATGGCTGCAGAAACAGAAATGTTTAAACTCTCTGTAAAACCAACCATTGGGATTTTAAGAAAACCATCGGCTTTTTCTAGAATTTCCTCGGATAATCCATCTCTTTCTGTTCCGAAAAATAAGGCACTTGGTTTTGTAATATCAAAATCTTCCAACAAACAGTCATTTTCATGAGGCGTTGTGGCAATAATTTGATATCCCTGATCTTTTAAAGTCGAAATACAATTGGTAACCGAATCGAACTGGTTGATGTCTACCCATTTTTGGGCACCCATGGCAATTTCTTTATCGATCTTTTTTCCGTAACGCTGCTCGATAACATTGAGTTCCTGAATTCCAAAAACTTCGCAACTGCGCATAACAGCACTTGTATTGTGCATCTGAAAAACATCTTCTACAACAACTGTAAAATGCTTTGTACGATTTCCGAGTACTTTTAAGAATTTTTCTTTGCGGTTATCAGTCAGTATATTTTCAAGGAAAGCGAGGTAATCTAAATCAATCATTATATTCGTGTTTCCCGCAAAAATACACCATAATTAAAACAGAAAGAAATTTCACCTCCATTTTCAACTGTCTTAATAGGCAACTAAACTATTATTCAGTTTTTCATGCAAAATGTTGAGTTTCGAAAAATCGATTTGCAAAGTTTCTTCTTTAAACTCATCTCCTGTAAAAACGGCATTTTCATTTTTAGAATGTCTTTTTAAACGATCATACATTTTTTCTAATTCATCATTAGCATAATCAACTTTTATAAATGGGATAAATTTCTCCAGAACTGCTTTCATTCCATCATTATAATTAAGCATTACAACGTTTGTATCTCTTTTATAAAAATCAAGAAATCCCTGAAAATATTTCTCGAGAACTAAACCTCCATATTGCTCCAAAGTATTTTCACTGATTTCTTTAGCAGAAATTCCAAAAACAATCGAAGGCAATAGATTAGGAACCATATGCATTCCCTTCAATTTCTGATGCGATTTTAAAACCTCTGTTGGGTTTCTATAAAGTAATGCGAAAGGAATTTCAGGATAAATTGATCTTAAATACGACGCCTTAAAAATATGCCAGGCATCGAGTTTTATAATTAAATGCTTTTGTTCAGGATATCTTTTTTGGCCGAGTAATTTTATTACTGATTTTAATAGCGACGTTTTTTTATCGTCACTAAAAAGATCACTTCTTAAAATTTGATCGATAATTGGCGCTTCAGAAACCATTATATTTTTTGAAGAACTCGCCAAAGACTGACTCAACATCGTAGAACCACATCTTGACACATGAAAAACCAGTGATTTTAATTCTGCGGAAATTAATTCATTAGACCAATCTATAAGATTCTCTACTGTACTTACTACTTTAAATGGTTTCGAATTAAAAGCATGACTTCTACACTTTGCTATACTTTCATCAAAAAACGGATCGGCATATTTTATATCTGCCAAATAAATCCATTCGAAATAAATCTCGTTGTCTTTTTCTATTAACTTATAGGGAATCCAATTTGAAAGAGGATGATTTTGATTTTCCATTTGATAATTTTATTTTGATTGTAAATCGGCAATAATTTTGGCCCCGGCTTCTGACGGATTTCGGGAAAGTTCATCAATAATTAGCTGTTTCATTTCGTCAGAATATTGATTCTCTTTTGGCGGTTCATTCATATCAAAACCCATGTTAGTAAACAATTGATCAGACCAGTCGTTTCTTATACAGTCCAGTGTAAAATGAATGCGAGGTTCAGCACTTTTGTTTTCTACACTATGCCGAAGCTGAAAATTGGCATACCAGCACTCCCCCATTTTCATAGGAACACGCTTTTTATCTACATAAAAAAAGACATTATCATTGGTTATAATAGGTATGTGAATTCTAAAAAAACCATCTTCATAAGAGGTGTCATTATCTACATGCTCCTTAATTTCGCTTTGAGGATCTAATCGAAGTAATCTGACAGCTTCTTTTTCGCATTGAAACCAATCCATAATTTCTCTAAAATAATGGCAGCGCTCCAGTAAATTGGTGTTTTTATATTCTTTGTTTGGAAAAGATGTAATGTCATTTATCAAACCCGATTGCGACCTTAGGGAAACGCTTGTCCATTTTCCCTCGTAGCGATTGGTATTAAAATGCGGTGTCCATAAATCATTTTCGCATATCACAAGATCTTCTTGTAATTTATCTATCGAAAAAGAAATGGGAAGTTGACTCGAAGAAGGATTCATATACTAAAGGATAAAGTTATTCAATATTCAGATAAATTATTAATGATAAAATTATAGAGCTTATTTGTCGAAATACTCTCGGCTTCTACATCTGTTTTCAACACTAAATCTGCATTGGATGGAATTTCAAAAACATCGCTTATTCCGGTAAAATTGCTGATTTTATTACGGTCGTTGTCCGGCAGCAAAGCTTTTTGATACAATCCTTTTGGATCTCGTTTAATGAGATTATTTATCGAACAATCTAAATATACCGTTCTGACAAACTCATAGGTTCTTAACTCGTTACGCAGATTTTCATAAGGATTAATCACCGACATTAAAACGATTGTATCTTCTCTAACAAAGTTTTGTCCCACCTGAAACAAACGCCTGATATTTTCGCACCTGTCTTCTCTGGAAAATCCTAAATCACTGCAAATGGTTTTGCGATAAACATCTCCATCAACGATTTCGACCTTATAACTTTTATCCACTAACAAATGCCGGACATTTTGAGCCAATGTGGTTTTACCTGATCCTGATAATCCTGTAAACTGAATTAAAATCATTGAAATTTTGGTTTGATTTGTAACTCATTAAAAATAAACATTCTGTAAGACTCTTACAATAAGTATAATTACGCTTTTATTAGCTGCAAAAAATAAAAATCCAAAATGTGCCTTTAGGTACACAATGCTGG
This sequence comes from Flavobacterium sp. SLB02, assembly GCF_009664855.1. Taxonomy (GTDB): domain Bacteria; phylum Bacteroidota; class Bacteroidia; order Flavobacteriales; family Flavobacteriaceae; genus Flavobacterium. The sequence goes on along the minus strand of NZ_CP045928.1, from coordinate 50,209 downwards.
TAGTCATTAGATTCTGCTATTCTTTAGCGTACCGTGGTACGCAACAAAAACGATTGCTATTGTCTACCTGCGGCACGCTAAATCTATTCCCATTCTTATTTCTACCAATATTTGGTGCCTAACGGCACAAAATATATACTTTAACTTTTTTATTCCCATAAATCACTATTTTTATCCTTCAATTGAATAAGATGAAAAAGAAATTAGTTGTTTTAACCGGAGCCGGTATAAGTGCTGAAAGCGGTATTAAAACTTTTCGCGAAAGCGATGGTTTATGGGAAGGACATGATGTAATGGAAGTGGCAACTCCTGAAGGCTGGAGAAAAAATCAGGAATTGGTTTTGGACTTTTACAATAAAAGACGCCAGCAGCTTAAAGAAGTGAAACCTAATTTAGGTCACAAAATTTTAGCCGAATTAGAGCAGGATTTTGATGTACATATTATTACGCAGAATGTAGATGATTTACACGAACGCGCCGGAAGTACCAAAGTCTTGCATTTGCACGGAGAATTACTAAAAGTACGAAGTACTCAAAACCGTTATTTAATTCTCGATTGGCCAGACGACTTATATACAGGAGATCTGGACGAAAACGGACATCAGCTTCGACCACATATTGTTTGGTTTGGCGAAGATGTTCCGGCTCTGGAAGAAGCTATCGAAATTACAGAAACTGCTGATTATTTTGCCGTAATTGGTACTTCATTACAAGTTTATCCGGCAGCGGGATTGATTTCATATACTTATAGTATTACGCCCGTTTTTTATATTGATCCTAAACCAATTGCGATCCCGAATATTCAGAATAAAGTAGAAGTTATCGCCAAAGTCGCCTCAGAAGGTGTTTCGGAATTAAGAGAACGATTATTTGAAATAGAAAACATATCATGATATTCGAAAGCTGGCTGCAGCAATTATCTCAGTTCAATTTATTTACGCTCTCTATTTTCTTTCTGGCAGAAAATGCAGTTCTGCTGTTTCTTTCGATAATGCTGGGAAAAATAATTGAGTATGAGAATACAAGACTTAGTAAAACAGATCGAAAATGGATTTTGTCGACTCTTATTTGTAATACCTTAATAACGCTATTGGGATATGAATTGTATTATTATGAGATTCTGAAAATAGATTTTTCAACCTCACTTGTATCGATACTATCGGATACTTTGCTGCTGATTTTTATAATGGACTTTTTTATGTTTGTTTTTCATTATCTGGTACATCAGTTAAAATGGTTTTATCCTATTCATCAGCTTCACCATACGCATGTTGAAACAAGTGTTTACAGCTTATTTGTACTTCATCCTGTAGAAACTTTTGGGTTTGGTATTATATGGCTGTTTTCTATTACTATATTTGAGTTTAATTTTATCAGCATTATAATTTATCTGGTTTTAAATCTTTTATACGGGATATTTGGGCATTTAAAAACGGATATTTTTCCGGAATTCTGGTATAAAAGTCTTTTTACAAAATGGATCTCGACAACAAAATTTCATGCAAATCATCATAAAAATGAATCTCATAATTTTGGTTTCTATTTTACCTTTTGGGATAAAATTTTTAAAACCATAATTTAATTATTAGTTTCTGCTATAATAACTCTTCGGTAATTTTCAGAAGTTTTAACAATAGCTTATATTTGTGCCTTTCGAAAAACAACATAACAATGACTACTTTAAACGAATTGAATGCTATATCACCAATTGACGGACGATATAGAAGTAAAACCCTTTCATTAGCTCCATTTTTCTCTGAAGAAGCTCTGATAAAATACCGCGTATTAGTTGAAATTGAATATTTTATTGCTTTGTGCGAAGTTCCTTTGCCACAACTTGCAGGTGTAAACCCAAATTTATTTGACAGCTTACGCGACATTTACAAAAATTTCTCTACAGAAGATGCTCTTTGGATAAAAGAAACAGAGAAAGTAACCAACCACGACGTAAAAGCGGTTGAATACTTTATCAAAGATGCTTTTGAAAAACTAGGCTTATCTCAATACAAAGAGTTCATTCACTTTGGTTTAACTTCTCAGGATATCAATAATACTGCGATTCCGCTTTCTACAAAAGATGCGTTTGAGCAGGTTTATATGCCATCATTAATTTCTTTAATTTCTAAATTGAAAGAATTAAGCGTAGAATGGAAGGATATTCCGATGTTGGCGCGTACCCACGGACAACCGGCTTCTCCTACTCGTTTGGGTAAAGAGATTTTGGTATTTGTAGAACGTCTTGAAGAGCAAATGCGTTTGTTATTTAATATTCCGTTTGCGGCTAAATTTGGTGGAGCAACAGGAAACTACAATGCGCATCACGTTGCTTACCCACAAATCGACTGGAAACAATTTGGTAATAAATTTGTTGAAACTGATCTTGGTTTACACCACTCTTTTCCAACTACTCAAATTGAGCATTACGATCATTTTGCTGCGTTTTTTGATGCTTTAAAAAGAATCAATACAATTGTGATCGATTTAGATCGTGATATCTGGACGTATGTATCGATGGATTATTTTAAACAAAAAATCAAAGCGGGAGAAATTGGATCTTCGGCAATGCCACATAAAGTAAACCCTATTGATTTTGAAAACTCTGAAGGAAACTTAGGAATCGCCAATGCTGTTTTTGAGCATTTAGCAGCTAAATTACCGGTTTCAAGATTACAACGTGATTTAACAGATAGTACTGTTTTACGTAATATTGGTGTACCAATTGGCCATACAATCATTGCTTTTGAAGCTTCTCTAAAAGGTTTAAACAAATTACTTTTGAATGAAGGTAAATTTGCTGAGGACTTAGAGAAAAACTGGGCTGTTGTGGCTGAAGCTATTCAGACAATTTTACGTCGTGAGGCTTATCCAAACCCATATGAAGCTTTGAAAGGTTTGACCAGAACGAATGAAGCTATTGATAAAAAAGCGATTCATAATTTTATTGCAACATTGGAAGTTTCTGATGCTGTCAGAGCTGAATTAATGGCAATAACTCCTAGTAATTACGTAGGAATTTAAAGAAAACTAAAAATATTTTCTCAAAAAAAGCTATCTTTATCGAGATAGCTTTTTTTTATTTAATACCGGGATTTTAGCCCAGATTACTTCACTTAACTTTTATTTTCATAGGAGTTCAGTGAATGTCATTTGAAATGAAAAGTCTTTTGCGAAAAAAGCCCTATTTTTTTGCAGGTACAGAGCGACCAACGGAAGCTCCTGGAACTGCTTAAAAAATAGGCGTTTTGAGTAAAAGCTTGAAATGGAAAGCTGGATGAGCTCCTTAATATAAAATACCACTTTATGATTGCCTTAAGCGCCGCAGCAGAAACTACACACCACTTACAACCCCTTATAAGCGACTTGGGATTAATCCTGATGACCGCCGGAATTGCTGTTTTGATATTTAAAAAAATGAAACAGCCGCTGGTATTAGGATATCTAATTGCCGGATTTTTGGCTGGAAACCACTTTGACTTTTTCCCATCGATAACAGATATGAAAAGTGTGGAGGTTTGGGCAGAAATTGGGGTAATCTTTTTATTATTTAGTCTGGGGCTCGAATTTAGTTTTAAGAAGCTGATGAAAGTTGGCGGAACTTCCTCGATAACCGCAATTACTCAGATTTTATTTATGACGCTCATTGGTTATTGTGTTGGGCAATGGATGGGCTGGGGCAAAATGGATAGTATTTTTCTTGGTGCGACACTTTCGATTTCATCTACTACTATTATTATTCGGGCGTTTGATGAGTTGGGCGTTAAAGGAAAAAAGTTTGCCGGAATTGTATTTGGTGCCTTAATTGTCGAGGATATTGTTGCGATTTTAATGTTGGTTTTATTATCGACAATTGCGGTTAGCGATCAGGTTTCGGGCGGTGCGTTATTACAATCTGTTTTAAAATTAATATTCTTTTTGATTATATGGTTTTTGGGCGGAATTTTTATTATTCCGACCATTCTTAAAAAGGCAAAACATCTTTTGACCGATGAAATGCTGCTGATTATTTCACTGGCACTTTGTTTAATGATGGTCATGTTTGCGGCCAATGTGGGCTTCTCGCCTGCTCTTGGGGCTTTTATCATGGGTTCTATTATTGCCGAAACTACTCAGGCAGAAAAAATCGAACATTTGATTCAGCCGGTAAAGGATTTATTTGGTGCGGTTTTCTTTGTATCTGTCGGAATGTTAATCAATCCGGAAACTTTGGTAACATATATGCTTCCGGTTGCGCTTATCACGCTGCTGACTATTTTTGGGAAAGCATTTAGTTCTTCTATCGGGGCTTTGTTATCAGGTCAGCCCCTTAAACAATCAGTGCAAACGGGTATGAGTTTGGCTCAAATTGGTGAATTCTCCTTTATTATCGCAACTCTTGGTATGACGCTTAAGGTAACAAGTGACTTTTTGTACCCAATAATTGTTGCTGTGTCTGCCATTACGACTTTTACCACTCCGTTTTTAATTAAATATTCTGATCCTTTTTCAGGATATCTGGAACAGAAACTTCCTAAAAAATGGATTAAAAATATCAACCGTTATAGTGTCAATGCACAAGCTATAAAATCGGTTAGTACCTGGCAAATTGTACTTCGTGCCTCGATCACTCAAATCATTTTACACACTATAATTATTACGGCTATTATATTATTGTCGGCTAAATTTGTAGCACCTTTAGTAGCTGATACACGTTTTGGAAATACTTTGGCAGCATTAATTACACTGGTCATAATAGCTCCGTTTTTATGGGCTCTTTCGTTGCGACGTGTAAAAGTTGCTGAAGTGGAAGAACTTTGGGAAGAACGAAAATATCGTGGCGCGCTTTTGATGCTAATTTTAATTAGAATGAGCCTTGGTTTATTTTTCGTTGGATTTTTATTGAATATCTTCTTCTCGCCTTTGGTTGCTTTTGTTGCCCTGATCATTGCCATTGGAGCCTATCAATTGTTTCCGAAAAAATTAAACGAGCAGTATCATAAAATTGAAACTCACTTTTTAAAGAATCTAAACGATCGCGAAAACAAAAAAATAGACAGACGATATGCCAATTTAATGCCCTGGGATGGTCACATGTCAATCTTTGATATTGGTAAAGAATCTAATCTTGCCGGTAAAACCCTGGAAGAATTGCGTATTCGTGAGAATATGGGAATCAATATTGCTTTTATTCGCCGTGGTGAAATCACTATTCCTATTCCGACTAAAAATGAACGTTTGTTTCCGGGCGACGAGATTTGTGTTATTGGTACGGATGAGCAAATTTCAGAATTTACCAAATATTTACAGAATGAGGTTGAAGCTGCTAACAACTCGCAGGAATCTGATATTGTGCTGCGCCAGTTAGAAATTTCGAATGATGATTTTATACAAAAAAGAATTGGTCAGTTTAGAGAAAAAACTGGTGGACTTGTGGTGGGAATTGAAAGAAACGGTAACCGAATTTTGAACCCTGAATCGCATTTGACTTTAGAAAAAAATGATATCATCTGGGTCGTTGGAGATAAAAAACGAATGAACGAACTGATGAAGAAAAGCGTTCATGTAGAATTGTAGGTAAAGTTACTAAGAGGCTAAGTTTCTAAGATGCTGAGTTTTTTTTTTTTTTTTATATAAAACTTTTAAATCTTAGAAACTTAGCCTCTCAGCAACATAGAAACTTATTTATTCGGTTGCGGTGTTAGGCGCAAATAAGGTTTGATAGCTGTATGCCCTTTTGGGAATTTTGCCGGAATATCACTATCCGGAACAGCAGGCGTAATTACAACGTCTTGTCCGTCTTTCCAGTTTGCCGGGGTTGCTACGCTGTAATCTGCCGTAAGTTGCAAACTATCGATAACACGCAATAATTCATCAAAATTTCTTCCTGTTGAAGCTGGATAAGTCAAGGTTAACTTTATCTTTTTATCCGGGCCAATAACAAAAACTGAACGTACCGTAAATTTCTCACTTGCATTAGGATGCAGCATATCATATAGAGTCGCTATTTTTTTATCTTCGTCGGCAATGATAGGGAAATTAACGGTTGTATTTTGTGTTTCGTTGATGTCTTTGATCCATTCTTTGTGAGACTCTAAACCATCAACACTCAAAGCGATTACTTTAGTATTTCTCTTTTTAAATTCAGGAACATAATTGGCAACTGTCCCTAATTCAGTCGTACACACAGGGGTAAAATCTGCAGGATGCGAAAATAAAACTCCCCAGGAATCTCCTAACCATTGATGAAAATTGATTGGTCCTTCGGTTGTTTCTGCATGAAAATCTGGAGCAATATCTCCTAATCTTAATGTTGACATAATTATATTTTTTTAGTTCATCTAAAATTAGTCAAAAAAGGCATAAGGAAAACACGGATTTTTTAAAAAAAAGTTAAAATTCTATTTTTCCTATCTAGTTAAGGATTCAAACTAAATAAAACTTACCACAAAGTACCAAATAGCAAGGGTTACGAAGGAAATTGGGATTCCAAAACCAATCATCATACTGCTTAATTTTGGTTTTAAACCATAGGTCGAAGCTAAAATTGCGCCTGTAATCATGGGTGCCATTGCCATTTCCATAATGGTTATTTTTATGGCTTCAGAATGTTGGTTGAAAACAACGACATATAAGACGAAAATGACAGAAGGCGTTACAATAAGCCTAAAGAAAAGTCCGAGTCTAAGAAATCGCCAATGCTGACTTTTTCGATCAAAAGTAAGTTGCAGTCCTACCGAAAGTAAAGCAAGAGGAGTTACCAAACTTCCTATTTTTAATAAAGCAGTCTGAAGATTTAAATCTAAATCATATTGAAAGACATTCATTAAACAAGCTACTACAAAAGTGATAAAGGGAGGAAAAAAGATTATTTTTTTGAAAATACTAAAAGCGTCCGGACTTCCTTTTGAATAAAAAGCCGCCACGAAAACACCTAAAGTTGAAACCACTACAAAAGTTCCCGGCTGATCGACAAGAATCGCGGTTTCCAGTCCTTTTTTACCAAACAAAGCTTCGATAATAGGATAGCCGAGAAAGGATGAATTACTTAATCCCGCTGTCAGAATCAAACATCCAATGAGTTTATTAGACCAGCCTTTTCTTTTTCCTAAAAAATGAAAAAATACAAAAGCCAGCATAAAACTAATCCAGCCTGAGGCTATTGGGAATAACAATTCGTTACTCCATTTTATTTTGGGAATATGATATAAGGTAATCGCCGGTAAACATATATAAATTACAATCTTATTTAAAACCTTATAAATATGAGTTGGAAATTGCTTTATATGCTGCAAGACCAAACCTAGTGCAAGAAAGAAAAATATAAGTATAAAATTGTTCATATGGTTGAGTAATCACAAAAATAAGGATTTATAAATTGTTGGCGAATTTTAATTTTTCGTTAAAATCTTTTTTTATTACTATCAATCTAATTACATTTGTAACATATTTTATTACAGTATGATTTCAGGTAAATTTGCCATAACGATTCACATTCTTACTTTGCTCACTAAATTCCCTAATGATTATTTGTCATCTGAATTTATTGCAGGAAGTATCAATTTGAACCCTGTTTTGGTTCGAAAGGAAATTGCAAATCTGAAAGCTAATCATATTGTAGAAAGTAAAGAAGGTAAAAATGGCGGAACAAAACTGTCTGTAGATCCTTCGAAAATTACATTAAAAGAAATATTTGAAATGACTTTTGAAACCATTAATTTAGGTTATGCAAAAAATCAGCCTAATCCGGATTGTCCGGTGGGGAAAAAAATCAATGAGAATTTAAGTTCTCTGTATGCTGATATGAATCAAAAAGTTGGTTTACAATTAGAAGGTATCTCATTGGAAGATTTTTCTAATCAATTCTAAAAGTATTTTTTTAATCAAAACTGTAACAATTTTTATTACTAATTAAAATTTATATATTATGAAAATCGCACTTATTGGAGCAACAGGATTTGTTGGATCAGCCATTTTAAACGAATTAGCAAACAGAAATCATGACATTACTGCTATTGCAAGAACTCCAAACGATACCAAAAATGTTAAATGGGTTAAAGCTGATGTTTTTAATGTTGATGCTTTGGCAGAAATCCTTAAAGGAAATGATGTGATCATTAATGCTTATAATCCGGGTTGGACGAATCCTAACTATACTGATGATTTTAGCAAAGGATCAAAATCAATTCAGGAAGCTGCAAAAAAATCTGGTGTAAAACGTTTTATTACTATTGGAGGTGGCGGAAGTTTATTCGTAGCACCAGGTGTACAAGCAGTTGACACTCCTGATTTCCCTAAAGAATATCATGCAGCGGCATCTGCTGCAAGAGATTACCTCAACGTTATTAAGGAAGAAAAAGATTTGGATTGGGCATTTTTTAGTCCGGCTTTCGAAATGCATGCTGGAATTACAACAGGAAGAACAGGAAAATACCGTTTAGGTTTAGAAAATCCAGTTTTTAATGACGAACAAAGAAGTATTCTTTCTGTAGAAGACTTAGCAGTTGTTATTGCAGATGAAGCAGAAACTCCAAAACACCATCAGGTACGTTTTACTGCGGGGTATTAAAACACTAATTTCACGAATTTTCACGAATTATATATTAAAACACTCACAATAAGTACTGTTTGTCATCCTTACGAAGGAAGGATCTCCGTAAGTAGCTCGACAAAGATTGCAGATTTTGATTATAGAGTTTCTCGCGAAGATCCTTCCTTCGTCAGGATGACAAACAGAACGTAATTTAATAAAAAAACATTCGTGAAAATTAGTGAAATTCGTGTTCTATTAATAAAACAGTTTCAAAGAAAATCCTTTTTTGAAACTGTTTTTGTTTTCTGTACTTTTACAATACCAAAAACAATACTTTGTCAAGTTCAAAAAAACAATCCAGCAGCTTACAAGAAAAGGCCGGAATTTCATCTCCTGAAATCACGAATGTTGCTGCTATCCATCAAATTAAAAAGAATAGAAGACAACAGCCTTCTTCTGGTGAATTGATTGACGGAATTTTAAACCAAAACATCGCATCACTTAGCCGCGCCATCACTTTGGTCGAAAGCACCAATCCTGAACATGCTGCAAAAGCAAACGAAGTTATTAATGGATGTTTGCCTCATGCCAACAAATCTATCCGAATAGGAATCACGGGAGTTCCCGGTGTTGGAAAAAGTACTTTTATTGAAGCTTTTGGAAGTTTCCTGACTCAGTTAGGCAAAAAAGTTGCAGTACTGGCTGTTGACCCGAGCAGCTCGCTTTCGCACGGAAGTATTCTAGGCGATAAAACCCGTATGGAAGAGCTTGTAAAGGATGAAAATGCCTTTATCAGACCAAGTGCTTCTGGAGATACTTTGGGCGGTGTAGCCCGTAAAACACGTGAATCTATTATTTTATGCGAAGCGGCAGGTTTTGATACTATTATTATCGAAACAGTTGGTGTCGGGCAAAGCGAAACTGCTGTACATAGCATGGTAGATTTCTTTCTATTATTAAAAATTTCAGGTGCCGGCGATGAATTACAAGGTATTAAACGTGGTATCATGGAAATGGCCGATGCTATCGTCATCAACAAAGCTGATGGTGATAATATCAAAAAAGCAAATCAGGCAAAACTGGAATTCAACCGTGCTTTGCATTTATTTCCTCCAAAAAAATCAAACTGGCAGCCAAAAGTTACAACTTGCAGCGCCATCACCAAAGAAGGCATTTCAGAAATCTGGGATACTATCTCCAACTATTTTGAGCAAACTAATGAATCCGGTTTCTTTCCTGAAAAACGAAAAGACCAAAATCATTTCTGGATGATGGAAACCATAAACGAACAATTAAAATTAAATTTCTACAATCAGCCTGACATCATTTCGCAACTCGAACAAAACAAAAAAGCAGTGCAAAACGATGAAATATCACCTTTTGCAGCTGCTTCTAATTTATTAAAATTATATTTTAATAAAGACACAAAGTAGCAAAGGTTCAAAGCGACAAAGTTTTCACACTCTGTATCTTTGAACCTTTGTCCCTTTGAACCTATTTTTTTCTCAACTTATATTTGTTTTCTTTATATAAATTTCCTGCCGTAATTACATGCGCCAAAGCATCTTTTGCTAATTCTTCATTTAATTTTACCGGAATTAAAGTCGTATCGTTTTTGATTTCGAATTGTAAAGGTTTCAAGTTTGGTTGCATGATTACAACTTGGTTCTCAACTCTGAACGCATTGATGTCATTAAACTGCATAATCGATCTTCCTTGTGTTTTTGGATCTAGTTTGTTTAGATTTCTCCCTACCATTGGCGTTTCAAACGGAAGTCCTAAATAACTCAACAATGTTGGCGGAATATCAATCTGACTTGCCAGTTTACTATATGAAGTCCCTTTTGGAACTCCAGGCCCTATAATCAAAGCCGGAATATGGAACTTATTAATTGGCACTAAATTTTTTCCGTACGTTCTGGTATTATGATCGGCAATTACGATGAAAATCGTGTTTTTGAAATAAGGTTCTTTTTTAGCCATTTCGAAGAATTTCCCAATAGAGAAATCGGCGTATTTCATGGCGTTGTTTACCGTTGCAGGCTTCGCATCATAAGGTTTGATTCTTCCGGCAGGATATTCAAAAGGTTCATGATTTGAAGTCGAGAACATTAAAGAGAAGAATGGTTTATCTCCTTTTGCTTTAAAATAATTGTTGGCTTTAGTAACCAAATCTTCATCAGAATAACCCCAGGTTCCTTTGAAAGCATATTTGTTTCCATCAGATTCAAAATCTTCCTGATCTACAATATTTTCAAAACCATTTCCGTTGAAAAACGAAGCCATATTGTCAAAATTTGCCATTCCGCCATAAATAAAACTGGTGTCATACCCTTTTTGTTTTAAAGCTTCCGCCAAAGTAAAAAATCCTTGTTGCGAATTTCCTAGTTTCACTACACTTTCTGATGGAGAAGGTAAAAATCCGGTTACAACCGCTTCGATTCCGCGAACGCTTCTTGTTCCCGTACAATATAAATTGGTAAACAATAATCCTTCTTTAGATAATTTATCAAATTCTGGTGTTAATGGTTTTCCTCCTAAAACTCCAACGTATTCGGCACCTAAACTTTCTTGCAAAAAGATCACCAAATTGTATGGTTTCTGTTTTACTGAATCTGGTTGCTGTACATGCAAAAACGGAATTTCGGCATCTGTAAAATCATTTGGTCCGGCAATCATGTATTTTTTTACACGAGCAATCGCTTCGGCTTCATCCATTTTACCATACATCTTGGTGTTTCCTTCATTTTTTATTGAATAAGCTGCAAAAGCTACAGTATAAAATGAATTTAATCCTAGAGTATTTGTCAACTGATCTGTGGAGAAAACAGCATTACTAGCATTGATTGGGCGTTTTGAAGTAAGACTTGAACGTGCTCCAAAAAACAATAAAAAAGCCACTAATGGAAAAAGCATCAGTTTGAATTTGTATTCGGTACTTGTCGTATAGAAATATTTTTTCCCTTTTTTGAATGCAAAATAAATTACAACTCCTAAAATTATAAAAGTAACAACGATAGAGGTCAGATAACTTTTTAAAAGCATACCCACTACTTCTTTTGGATAAATAAGATAATCTAAGAAAATCTTATTCGGACGTGTATCATATTGTTTTACAAAATCCGGTGACGCCAATTCTACAAAAAGAATCAGAAACAGAAATAAGAAACTATAAATTACCAGAAAATTATTCGTGAATTTAAGCCATTTATTCGGCAGAAAAGTAATTAAAACGGCCGGTAGAAATGACAAATAACAAAGTAAAATCAAATCCATTCGAAGACCGATTGGAAAGATGTACCAGAAATCCGGTGTTTGTACTACTCTTTCTTTAAATATAAAAAATAAAAAGATTCGGCTTAAAGTAGTAATTAGCAATCCGATTGCTATGAAATTAAAAATGGGTTTTAAAAAACTTAATTTTTTCATTTGATGATATAAATTAATTTTAGGTTGAAGCATACCTTAGACACACTCTTGTGCATCTCTACTCCTCGTAACGTTTTATTTCCCTGTCGTAAAACTCATTCGCCAAAACAATTAAACCTTCCATTTCAGCATTCAATTCCGCTTCGTCAAGATCCTCAGCTTCTTCCATAAACTCAACCTCATCATCTTTTAAGTTGATTATGAATCTTGGGTAATCAAGGTGAATGATGAAAATATCATCTGGAAAATCAGTATTATCTCCGAGTAAAAATTTAGGTAATTCCATTTTTATTTATTTATTATTTTGTTCTTATTATCTTTTTTTGCCACAGATTGCACAAATTAAAATGATTTTTTATAAAATAATCTGTGAGAATCTATGAAATGTTTTTAATCTTTCAAATTTAACTATTTGAAAGTGAATTTTGGATTAATTTTTTTGTTAGGTAATGAAAGCCAATATAAAGGAAAATTACCGCAGAAGTTAATCCCGCCAAAAGTCCGATTCAGACTCCTTTTACCTTTAATTCAGCATATTATATATAAAAATTATTAATGCATATCTATTCCTAATATAATAAGGTATGCTAATCTTAATTATACTAAAACTCTTTGTCGTACTGCTTTAAATTCACCACCACTTCTTTTTTAAGTCGGCAAAGATAATCAGAAGCTTTGGATTCTTTCACATTATTAAAAACATAAGCAAACATTAAGTAAATTTTCAAGAACCCTAATATTATATAACAATTTCAAAAAATTATATAACAAGTCGAAAAGGCCTCTATTTTACTTTTACACTATTAATAATTCAAAAATATTAGCCATGAAAAAATTACAAATGTTATGCTTATCTGCCTTCGCTTTTTTATATGCCAATACTACTTTCGCTCAGGACAGCGAAATTAAAAATTACGATCAGGGTTTTAGATTGGGCTTTGGTGTAAATGGTGGAATACCAACTGACAATGATTACAGATGGTCGCTTGGTGGAGATGTTCGTTTGCAATATGATTTGACAAAGAAAGCATCGTTGACGTTAACTACAGGTTTTACAAACTTGTTTATGAAAGATCAAAATGGAGTTGAAGTAAAAGATCTTGGATTTATTCCGGCAAAAGCAGGTTTTAAAGCCTTCGTTTGGGAAGATCAATTTTATGTTATGGGTGAAGTTGGTGCAGGATTTGCCGTTACTAACGACTATAACCAAACTACTTTTTTATGGGCGCCTGGAATTGGATACGCCAACAAATACATTGACATTAGTGTCCGTTATGAGGACTACGATAAATTTAATACCAATCAGGTGGCTTTACGTTTAGCCTATGGTTTTAAATTATAAAAGATAAGGTTTATTTTATTTTTTTGTTTTTGGTATAAACCCGAGAGATCGCATAGTCTCTCGGGTTTAGTTGTTTTTATACCATTGGTCAAAACAAATGTACCATTAGTCAAATGATTTTTTAGGATTGATTTAGAACGCGGTAATTCGCAGAAAAATTAATCCAATCATGAACAAAACAGCTTTTTATCTCCTGCAGCTTTTTCTTTTATTATTAGCTGCACTGTCGGCAAGATCACAATCCGGAATCTCTGGCGAATTCAAAGTCGATTACATTCCTTTTTCGAAATACGTACGACCAATGGACAGTACTAAAACAAATGCTGAGAGCAATTTTAAAAGAGCTCAAATCACTTTTGAAGTACCTCTTTCTTTAGAAATGGACAAATACAATCATCCCAAACTTTGGTCTGTTTTTCTTAATGGAAGTTATGCCGGAATGGAAAACAAGAATTACGAAATTCAGGATCTTCCGGTAGAATTTCAAGGTGGTTTTCCAACTGAACTTCTCAATGCGCAAATTGGTGTCAAGCATTTACGCTCTATTTCTGCTTCCTGGTCTTTATTGATTATGGCTTCTGTTGGTGTTTATACAGATATGGTCGAAATTAATAAGGATGATGTCTTAATTCAGGGGGGTGTTCTTTTTATCAAACAATTCAATCCTAATCTGGCTTTGGGTGTAGGACCAGTTTTAACGAATAGTTTTGGTGTTCCGATGGTACTTCCCGGAATTTATTTTAATTGGGAATCCAGAGGGGCTTTACATTTTAAAATTACTTTTCCTGAAGGTGCAGAAGTTGGTTACCGAATGTCTGATACTTTCGATATAAAAGCGGTTATAGAACTAAGCGGAATGACATCAGAAACCAAAATTGGCAATAAATCTTCACTACTGGGTTATCAGCAAATTATTGCTGGTTTACGACCTCAGCTAAAATTTGGCGAACATTGGACATTAGAACCTACCGCAGGAACTACCCTTGTTCGTAATTTTTCGACTACAAACAGAAAAATCAAAGATATTTTTAAAGAAAAAGATATGGCAGATCCTAAATTCACCACCACTTTTTATGGAGCAATAGCCCTAAAATGGAAATTCTAGAGCTATCGGCTTAATAAGTTTTTATAGACTACCTCTTTCAATAATGCCTCACGGCGTGTTCTTGAAATAGGTAGTTCTTGTCCTTTTATAAACAATCTTCCGCCGGAGACAGAATCGATATGGGTAATGTTTACCAAAAACGATTTATGAATTCTAAAGAAAATTTCCTTTGGTAATGTTTCTTCTAGTGAAATCATGGTTTGATGTATGACGATAACTTTATCCTTAAAATGAAGTTTGGCATAATTCTGCATTCCTTCGATATATAAAATATCGACCCAGGAGATCTTCTGAAATCCTTCTTCCTGACGCACATACAAAAAGGGATCTAATTGATTTTGCTTGGGAGACTGAATCATTTCGTACCATTGTTTTGCTTTTAAAGAAGCCTGGTAAAAACGCTGAAACGTAATGGGCTTCAACAAATAATCTACCACCTGTAAACGATATCCATCTAAAGCATGTTCTGAATAAGCGGTGGTAAAAATCACCAAGGGCGGATTGTCAAGAGATTCTAAAAACTCTAATCCGGATAAATAAGGCATATTAATATCCAGAAACAGCAAATCGACTTGTTTTTCCTGAATGTACGCAGTGGCTTCTAATGCCGAAGCACAGGTGCCAATAACTTCCAGAAAATCAATTTTCGAAACAAAATCTGCTATTCCGTTTCTTGCTATAGGTTCGTCGTCTATAATGAGGCATTTCATGTTCATGTTTTTTGTTTCTGGTTGAATGTTTACTTTTTTTTTCACGCAGATTTAGCAGATCTGGCAGATTTTTTTCTTTTGAATTTTTAAAATCCTTTTAATCCTTTATCCCGATAGCTATCGGGAGTGGCTAAAAAATTTAACCGCAAGTTCGCAAAGCATTATATTAAGATTAGTAAATTATAAATTCGCGCTAATTCGTAACCCGAGCGACAGCGAACAGGCGAAGCTAATTCGTGGCAAAAAATCATTTTAATCCTTCTAATCTGTGGCAAAAAAATCACTTTAAGTCTAAAACCACTGTCACAATAAAATCTGAATCGGTTTTATTGATATTCAACTGATGTTTTTCGGGATACTGAATCGCTAGTCTTTTCTTTACGTTTTCGAGTCCTAAGCCCTGACTTTTAGATGGGATTTTGTATTGTTCTGTATGTGAATTTTCTATTTTAAAATACAATTGACTGTTGGATTGTTCACACGATAAATGCACATAACCTCTTTGGTTAGGAAGCCTTGAAACGTGTTTAAAAGCATTTTCGATCAACGGAACCAAAAGCAACGGTACAATCTGAAGTTGTCCGTCTTCGATATTCCATTTGCTTTTTACTTCTAATTCATTTCCCCAGCGGGTTTCTTCAACAGCAATTAAATCTTTGAGGTATTTGATTTCAAGATGTAATGGCACATATTCCTTATTACATTCATACAACTGATAACGTAAAATATCTGAAAACTGAACCAATAAAACAGATGCCAGTTTTACATCGCTTTGCATCAAGATATGAATATGATTCAGGACATTAAACATCAAATGCGGATTGATCTGATCTTGCAAAATCTTAATTTGTGCTTCAAGATGAACTTGCTGTAATTGTGCGTGGTCTTTTTCGATAACACTATGTTCCTGATAAAACCGAAGTCCGCAAGCAGTACCATTTATTAAAATAGCTGCGGGAATACTACCCCAAAATCTTACCCATAAAAACTGAATTGAGTTTAAATGATCTTCATCATGATACAACCGGCCTCGCGATCCTACATCCGAAAAAATAGTATAAATTAATGCCAGACAAAAGGACAAAAGCAGCACAACAATAACGCTTTGCACTGCAAACCAGTTCATTTTGTTTTTCCGCAATGCTTTGGGCAATATTACATCACTCAAAAAATGGGCTAAGAAAGTAGAACACAATAATACTAAAACGGCCTGTGTAGTAGCCGACCAAAAATTGTACTCTTCGATCATTTGTGCCCAAATAGTGATCCCCAGCAAAGACCAAAAGAAGACTAAAAATATCCAATGTCTGTTTTTATGTATTGTAATCATTTAAAAAAAAGAAATAAGTAATTTGTAAGAAATACGAAGTCAAAATTAGCCCTATATTTTCTAAACAAGCAGCAAAGAACCAAAAAAGATTCTTTGCTGCTTAGGGTTAAAAGATAAAGCGATAAACTTATAGAAAAAAGTAGCCAACACTAACATTAAACGAATTAGGTTTAGAACTAAAATTTTTATTTACATTGTTTAATCCGCCCTGATAGGTTACGTCAACAGTAAATTTCCAAATTTCGATTCCCGCACCAACCTGATATCCAATATTCGATTTATCAAATTTCCTATACGAATCTTTTAACTGATTTAATGATGAAAAATTTTCATCGAGCACATAAGAATAGACTCCTCCACCAAAAACTCTCACATTCAGAGCCGAGAGATCGATTACCTTGTATCCAACAACCAAAGGGATGTCGATACTTTTCCACTTTGCATTTTTAGATCCTGTTCCGGAAATTTTTTCAATTTTAGACGATTTCTCGCTATACAATATTTCATTCTGTATATAGAATCTTTTAAAATCAAATCGGGCCATAGCGCCACCAAAATAACCAAAAGCATGCTTAGAACTAAAACCATCTGAAACCGGTAATTCAGAATAATTAGATCCTCCCTTTATTCCCACATGAATAGGAAGTGGGGATTGTGCATTAATTTTAGAAACTAATCCTAATAAGAAAATTGTAGTAAGCAATAATAATTTGTTCATGATAATAGTATTTTATTAATTTGATGCAAAGGAGCATAAACCTAAAACGCTATTAAAATTAGTTTGATGAACTACATTGATGTTTTGACCAAAGGATTATTTTAAGTTTTTTATCTGTAAAAAATGTGGCAAAAAATTTAACCGCAAAGAGCGCAAAAGTTTTTAATTATTTACAGAATGCAAAGTTCGCCAAAGCTTTGTGTTGAACCAGCTTTGCGAACATTGTGTTTTTTTTTTAAGCTTACGCTCTTTGCGGTAAAATCCACCCACAGAGAACACAAATAGTTCCCTACTCTATCATCTATATTCTATTCTCTTTACTCTATCTTGTTTCCTCCGAATACCTCTCATCTGTCAACGTTTTCATAAACGCGATCAGCTGTTTTTTCTCCTTATCAGATAAATTCAATTTGTCTTCTGGTAAAGTTTGGTTTGGAACGTCGAATCCTAAGCCTAAACCTCCGCCCTGATCATAAAAATCAATTACCTCTTCGAGCGTTTTATAAACACCATTATGCATATAAGGCGCTGTAAGTGTTATGTTTCTTATGGTTGGAGTTTTAAAAGAATATTTATGAATGGCGGCTTGCGTGATGACAAACTTGCCCAGATCTCCATCGAGTTTTTTAGCTTTATTGGGAGTTCCTAATATTTCACTTTCAGATCTGTCAAAGTTTGGCGGAACAGTTCCGTTGGTTAGCGGGATAAAATGGCAAGTCGCACATTTGGCTTTGCCTGCAAATAAATTAAAACCTGCTTTTTCATCAGCTTTAAACTTTGCTTTGTTTTGCATATAAGCATCAAATTTAGAATCGTAATGACTCAGCGAACGAATGTAAGATGCTAAAGCATTTTTGATTTCAAATTCATTAATTTCCCCTTTCGGAAAAGCCTTTTTAAAATCCTTCACATAATCTGCATTCTTCTGAATCGCCAAAGCTGATTGCTCCAGAGATCCGTGCATTTCATTTTCATTTTTAATAACTGCGATTGCCTGATCTTCGAGATAACTTACTCTTGAATCTGCAAAAAATACGCGTTGAAAAGCAATATTGGTTAATGTTGGTGTATTACGCTGAATCATCGATTTTCCGTCTAATGAAACCGCTCTTTCCAACCCGTCTGTAAAAGCTTTTTCGGCATGATGACATGAGGCACAGGAACGCGTATTGTTTCCGGATAAAACAGGATCATTGAATAACTTTTTGCCCAAAGCAATTTTTTCCGGCGTTGTTTGATAATCGGGAAAACCTGAAAATGCTTCTGCATCAAAAGCATCTGTATCAAAAAGAGTTTGTGCCGTAACTTTCAAACCTCTTTGCTCTTTCATTACCGGAATTCCTAATTCGGCTTGTGATTTGTAAAGTCCTTTACTTAACGGATTTAAAACTTCTTTGATAAAATTTGCCCTGTCAAAAGCATTAAAATTAGTATTTGTTTTTAAATACTTTTTCCCTTTTTCCAGAATCGCAAGTACTTGTTTTCCATTCGAAACTGATTTATTCTCCAGATAAACCCGATAATATTTCTCGATAGTTTCTAAAGCTACTGAAGCTTCAGGAATTGAATTCAGCACCACCGGCGAATCAAAACCTGTAATTCCTAAAGTAATAATTCTGTACACTTCAAGTCGCATCGCATCAAAAACATGCGCATCAGTTAGTTCATTAGATTTGGATACTTTTTCTAACCGAATTAAATTTGCAGATAAAACACCCAATTCCTGAACCAGTTCCTTTTTACTGTCTTTATTGTATTTCGGGAAAACCAATTCCTCGATAACCTGAAAACCTTCTGGCGGAACAGTCACTTTATCATTTTCTTCAAACTCAGGAATCGCTGGACCGTTGATCGATTTAGAAACTGCCGGCGAATAATACTCGCTGATCATTTCGACTTTTTTATAACTCTCATGCGCTTCCAGAAATTGTCGCTGAATTTGCGCTTCGGTAGAATCCGCTTGTACAGAATATTTCAGCTTGGCTACTTTCTCGACCAGCAAAGTAATATCAGACTGAAATAATTCATTTATTTCCTGATGTTTGCTTTTTTTCTCACAAGCAACAAATACCACCAGGAAGAACAAACAATATATTTTTTTCATGATTTAATAAAAATTAAAAAGAGGAATATTCAGAAAAACAGAAACCACTACTTCAAATAGAAATAGTGGATGACTGTTTTGTAATGATTTAAAAATTTATCTCGCCAAACCTTTTATAACTACAATTTGACTTGCCTGATTTTCTTTTGGACGATTTGTTCCTCCGTCAGGGCTTAAATATTTTTCTCCAGTCCAGGTATGTGGCTGAACGCTCAACATAAAAGTATCAGCAATACCAACCTGATCAGATACATCGATCAAAGCACCATATTCCCAATCTCCAAATTTAGAAGTTCCTCCTACATTATATTTTGCAGCATCTGTAGCAGTGCGACGGTGATCTAATTCAACCACAACTTTCAATGCTTTTGTAGCAATATTGTATTGGTAGATATAAGCATCGTGAGTTTCGTCACCGTATCCGTTAGCATCTTCCTGAACGTAAACATAGTTTTTAGTTACACAAATGTTATCCGGATTTTGAAATTTACCAGCAATTCCAGAACGGTTATCTCCGTCAAGAATAACCTCAAGAGTTCCTTTTAGCGGGTCAGCAGCATCAAGATTTAATTTGTAAACTCTACCGTATTTTGTTCTTGAACCATCTGCATTTGTTCCTGTTGTAGCTTGTCCGGTTACATTAAAATACACTTCACGATCAGCAGCGTCACCACCTTTGCGGTAATCTAAATCTTCTACACGACCAAATTTAATCGCTTTTAGAGTATTTACTGATGCATTGATTTGCGCACCTGTAAGCGTTGTATGATTGTCAATTTTTACAAAAGAAACCGGATATGTTTTACTTACTTCAATATCTTTTTCTCTTTGGTTATCATCATTTCTTTTTAGCATGTACAAAGAACCATTGGTCAAATCACCCACAGCATTCGATACATACATAAAAACCTGACCTCCGTAAGTTCCAGAATCGTCATCACCAATTACAACTACCGTTTTCCCTTTATAGGCAGATGTACGCAATGGCAAAGCATTTTCAGCACTTAAACGGCCAAAACCCGATAATTCTTTAGACACAGATGCAGAACCCACACTTCCGTAAGGATCTAATGCATGCGTACGAGATTCTTCACCAGATTCTCCACAAGTTAAATAAAGCGGTCCAAAACCATGTTCTTCTTTTGTAGCCATAGTTGCCCCACACAATCTCCAGGTTCCACCGCTAGAGTTTAACAAATATTCTCCTTTAGTAGGTTTAAAGGTTTTGTCAAGTGTAATTCTCGAAACAGCAAAGTTATCTTCGTTGTTTACTAAAAAAGTAAAAGTTCCGTCAGTGTTTTTCAATAAACCAGAACCATCGGCAGATCCTCCAAAAACAAATTTTGGACTGTCCGGAAATACATCATCTGAACTAAAAAGAGAATAAATTTTCAGACTCTCAAAACCTGCCTGCGCCTTCAATAAACTTGGTGTTACAGATTGATCCTTTAATACAACACTCGTTGGTGTTTCTGTTTCGTCTTTAGAGTCGTTATTGTTACAAGATGTAATCAACGAACCTAAAATAACCAGGGGTAGAATAATTCTTTTCATTTAGCTAAAAATTGGTTTTATTTTTTTTTACAAAGTAAATCCCTACCCTTTAACTTAAAATGATTTAGATATTATCAAAAAAATAAGACTGAGATCAAAAACTCAGAAAAACCACAAAAAAATTAACATTAAATTAGTAATTCAAAACACACGTAAACTTCCCGTAACATCAAAGCTAAAAAAAGAGCCTTACTTTAAGACTCTTTTTTTAGTTGTTCCTTATACTCCTCAAAATTGGCTTTTATTTTTTCATCCAGTTCCGGTTCCTTTATATCAGTGTATTGTTTCATTTCTTCCCAGATGATCTTGGCCACAATATAACGTGCCATTTCTTTATCATCAGCAGGAACCACATACCATGGCGCATGTTCTGTCGACGTTTTGTTTATAGCCTCCTCATAATATTCCTGATATTCATCCCAATATTCACGTTCTTTCAAATCACCAGGCGAAAATTTCCAGTTGTGTTTTCCTTCTTCCAAACGGCGTAACAAACGTTGCCTTTGTTCCTCTTTACTCAAATGAAGATAGAACTTCATCACAATCGTTCCGTTCTCTGCAATATGACTTTCAAAATTATTAATTTGCTCGATTCTCCTTTTCCAGAATTTAGGTTTAATATCCTCAACCGAATTAATTCCCGGTAAATTCTCTGCCAAAATAAATTCAGGATGAACACGCGTTACCAAAACATTCTCATAATGCGTACGATTAAAAATCGCAAACTTTCCTTTTTCCGGCAACGCATTATAATGTCTCCACAAATAATCATGTTCCAATTCAGCCGAATTAGGCGTTTTAAAACTATGCACCACTACTCCACGTGGATTAAATTCCTTAAAAACTTCTCTAATCAAGCTATCCTTTCCCGAAGTATCCATTCCCTGAAGGCAAATTAAAACCCCGTATTTATTATGTGCGTACATGACATCCTGCAAATCACTCAATTTTGCCTGTACTTTATCCAGTTTTTCTTCTTTTTCGTCATCATCCGCTTTTACCTTTAATAAGGTCGGAATTTTTGATAATTTTATTTTATCTGTAACTCTAAAATCATTCGGCTCTATCGATTTCATACCATTTTCATTTTTATAATTATAAATATAGTAATTTTACGAATCCCGATAGCTATCGGGACTGCTCATTGCAATACTTTTTCGGTAAATTGTTTTTTTTTTCAAGCCACAACAAGAGCTTCCTCCGGTAGCTTTGTTCTGTCAGGAAAAAATACAATTTCTTTTTAAAGTATTTATTCCGAAGCTTCGGGTCTATCAGGGCTAATATCTAAAATCTAAAAATGAAGAAAATCCGATTTCTAATTTTATTCTATGTAATTTTCATAAACTTAAAATCAAATGGACAATCTATTTCAGATATTTCATTAAAAATATGTGATTCTATTCAATCTAATAAGTCTTTTGTTTCTGATACAATCATATTACAACAAGCTAAAATATACTCTAAGTTTTTAGATGACTATCTCACAGTTAAAAAAAATGATTTTAATTTTTCAAATTGGAAAAATGAGATCAATTCCATCAATTATAAACTAACTCGAGAATTAAATAAAACTTGCGAAAAACTTAAAATCAAAACATCTGTCATATTACCGTTTACAAATCTTATAGAAATTGATTCTGTATTTTCAACTGAACAGAGTAAAAAAATAACGCATATATCAAATGAAATAAAATATAAAAATAAAATGGAAATTGTAATTCTATCGATTGATGAATTATATCCTGATAATGAAATTCGAAACTTCTCAAATAATAAACTTATGGAATGGCAAATTGGTGGAGTTTTTGAGAAAGGTGGCACAATAATAGTTTTCAGTAAGAAATTAAGAGTGGTAGCAATATCAACAACTGAAACTGCCATGAAATATTTAACGAATAAAGATTGCGACAAACTAATTGCAGACTTTATGATTCCAAATTTTAAAAACAACAACTATTATGATGGAATATATAAATCGTTAATTGAGATAAAAAATATTCTCAAATAAAATCATTACTTAGTACATAGCTTTCAAAACAAACATTCATGGAAAAATTCACATTAGAAATATTATTTCAAATCATAGGCATCGGTTCTGCATCAGGATTATTTTTCAATAACGATTCATTGTATATCATTGGCGACAACAGCGGATTTTTATACGAATATAATATGCAAAACCAACAATTAAACCAACACGCTTTAATTGATAATCCAACACAAAACATTCCCAAGAACCTAAAACCCGATTTTGAATCGCTAACACATCATAACGATACTTTATATGTTTTTGGTTCAGGTTCTACCGAAAACCGAAACAAAATGATCGAGTTTGATCTTAAAAACAAAACTATTTTACAAAAAAACAATCTGGTCGATTTATACGGCTTAATGCAAAGTTTTGGCGAAATAAAACCGGAAGATTTTAATCTCGAAGGTGCAATCTTCGATGGCGAAAACTGGTACTTATTCAATCGTGGAAACGGAATATCAAACAAAAACACCATTTTCACCATTCACGCTAAAAACTTAGGCGAAGAATTTGCTTTGGTTGCTACCAATTATAAACTGCCAAAAATAAAAGGCATTCGCTCCAGTTTTACCGATGCTATTTTGGTCGAAGACAAAATTTATTTCCTTTCTACCGCCGAAAACACCAAATCAACTTACGATGACGGCGAAATCCTGGGAAGTTTTATTGGACGAATCGACCTTAAAACCATGAAAATAGATTTTACTCAAAAAATAACTTCAACCAATAAATTCGAAGGTTTGACTTTCTATAAAAAAGAAAATAACAAAATCGAGTTTTTGCTTTGTGAAGATAATGATACTGAATTATTAGAAACTAAGATTTTTAAGTTGGTTTTGCCAGTTAAGTAAATTTCATGAGAAAAATAATTCTTTCGTTGCTATTAGTTATCATTCTTTTGAGTGGCGGATACTTATTTTATGATTTAAAAATAAAGAAAACTCGAAAAGAAAACTTTGGTACGTTCAATATTAAAGACTTTGATACAAAAAGCAAATATTTTAAAACTTTAAGCCCAAAAGATTTGAATCCAAAATCATTTATTAAAGTTTTTACAGAGAAATATAATAAAGACTCAGCATTTAATTACGTATCAATGTTAGGAGAGTTTCCAAACAATTGGGTAAAACCAAATGATATTCAATATTTAATGTCAATTATGAGATCGAAAGAAAAATGCTGTGGGTATATGAATATATTTTCATCGACTCTTTCAATTGAAAATGGTGAAGTTGGAGGTTTTTCCATAATTTTTCTAAATTCTTATATCTCAAATACTAAAATTAATTTGGGTTTGAATTGTAATCCAAAAACAGATGAAGAATCTGTTAAAAAAATAGAAAATTGGTATAGAAACATGAAAGATAAAAATTAATCTCAGTTTTTCTCATTGCGAGGAACGAAGCAACCACACTAACAAAAGCAAATTTGCTAGTCAAAAAATACTAGATGAGATTGCTTCGTTCCTCGCAATGACTCCCATAATAACGTAGAGGCGCACAGCAGTGCGTCTCCCCCAAAGAATATCCGCCAATAAAACCTCTGTTACTTTGAACCTTTGCCATTTTGAACCTTTAAAAAAAAACTTTTTTTAATCACCGTCCCAACCTTTTTATCTTTTTAACCCTCTTTAGTATAAAGACAACAATTGTGATAAACGAAACGCTAATTTCTAACTGCAAAAAAATGAACCGCGATGCGCAGCGTCAGGTTTATGAGCATATGGCTCCAAAATTGTATCGACTTTGCAAACGATACCTCAAAAAGGAAGAAGAAATAGAAGAAGCTATGGCTGACGCTTTCTATACCATATTTACAAAACTGGAACAACTAAAACAGGTTCTGGCTTTTGAGGCATGGGCGCGAAAAATAACCGTAAACCATTGTTTGGCAACGATCAAAAAGAACACCAATTTTAATATGTATCTTGATGATGTCAAATTGCTTGCGCAACCTTTTACGGATGAAATTAATACATTAGAAGAAGAGGATTTACTTAATTTACTCAATCATATTCCAGACGGCTGCAAAACTGTTTTTAATCTTTTTGTTATCGAAGGTTTCGGACACAAAGAAATAGCCGCAATGCTAAACATTTCTGAAGGCACATCAAAATCACAATTGAATGCCGCTAAAACGAAACTAAAGGAATTAGTTAACAAATTGTATTACCAAAAAGTAAAATAGTCATGGACAATCAGGATAAAATATTCGATAAATTTAAAAAAGCCGCAGAAAACTCGGAACAAAAAGACTTTCCCGGAATGGACAAAGTCTGGGCCCGCGTTGAAGATAAACTCGATAAAAAAGAAGATAAAAAAGCAATCGCATTATGGAAAAAAATTGCCATCGCAGCTTCTCTTTTATTACTTATTTCGGTAGGATCTCAGTTTATAAAATCAGACAAAACAGCCATTCAGGATACTAAAGTTGTAATTAAAGAAAATATAGAACAAAACATTTTAGAGAAAAATAAAACAGTTGTTGCTTCAGAATCACCGCTAGTTCCAAAACCCGAAGCGCTTAAAATTTTAGATAAGCAAGTCACCAGACAAAACAACGTAGCAGAAACACCTATGTATGTTACTGAGGCTGTGGGAGCAGGTACAGCAGATGCCATAATTATCGAAGAACCAGCCGCTGCACCCGTACAAGCAGATTATGCTATAGAAGAGGATAATACTATTTTGAAAGATAAAGCAGCTCAAAATTTAGATTATTCCAGAACTGTAGAAAGAGAATCAGCTAAAGTTGCTTTTGCTGATAAGCAACCACAAATGGCTAAAAAAAGTGCTCCGCTAATTGTTCTTAACGGAAATGCAATATCGCACAGCGATGACAAAAAAAGAGACAAAATGATGCAGGCAGAACTTCCGAATTTACAACCTGAAAATGTAGATTCTCTGGTAGTTTTAGATGCTCCGTTATATATCATTGACGGAATTTACTATTCTGAAAATGATTTATTTGGCACAAATCCCACAAGTCCCTACGCGCCTTTGAATAAGCAGGAAATAAAAACCATTACAGTCCTTCAGGATCTGGAAGCAACATCAAAATATGGCGAAAAAGGTAAAAAAGGAGTTGTAATTATTACTACCAAATCAGGTAAGCCAACTCCTAAAAACTAAAAGAAAAAATCTAAAATTTAATCTTAAAAATCTTTGTCAGAGTTTTAGACTTTGACAAAGATTAAACCCATCATTTATTTAAAATTACCATCATGAAAAACGTAAAACTTATTTCATTAGCACTTTCTATGCTTGTATGTTTCGTAGTAAAAGCGCAGGAAAAGCCAGTTTCTAAAGAACATGAAAAAAAATATTCAGAAATAGAAACCACACCTTTTATAAAATCAAAAGACACAATTCCAGCTAAAAAAATAGTTATCTGTGCTATATCACGACCTTTATCAAATGAACCATTAACCATTTTAGATGGGGTTATAATCGATTCAAAAAAATTTTCTAAAGTAAACCCAAATGACATTGAAAGCATTAAAGTTTTAAAAGGAATTGATGCTACTTCTATTTATGGTAGTCGGGCTGTAAACGGAGTTATTATTATTACATCAAAAAGAAAAGAGTAACCATTTCAATTCAGTCAATTTCATTCGAATTTAATATTGATTTATTAACAGAATTAGTTTTACATTTGATCTCCTTTTGAAAAACCTTCAAAACTTATTCTAGTAATATATAAAATTCAAACAAAATTTCATGAACCCACTTTTAAATCAGAATCTATTTCTTGTAAAAGAACATATCGGAATGTTTAAAGCTGCTAATAACTACGATATTTATAATCCTGAAACCAATCAGATTATTATGAATTGCAGAGAAAACAATCTTGGCTTTTTTACCAAAATGTTACGTTTTACAGATTATAAAAGAATGACTCCTTTTGATATTGAAATTACTACCGCTTCCGGCGAAAAAATAATTTCGGTAAAACGTGGTATCGCCTGGTTACGTTCGACTGTTGAAGTTTTTGACGAGAAAGACCGTTTACTGGGAACATTTAAACAAAAATTATTTTCTATTGGTGGAAAATTTGAAATTCTGGATAAAAACGAAAGAACCGCTGCTACTCTTCAGGGAAAATGGACGGGCTGGGATTTTAAATTCAGTCACGAAAATAAACAATTGGCTCAGGTAAGCAAAAAATGGGCAGGAATGGGTAAAGAGTTTTTTACCAGCGCTGATAATTACGTGCTGCAAATCGAAGAAACTGTTGCACCTGATAGTCCGCTTAGACAATTAATCCTTGCTGCTGTTATGTGTATAGACATGGTACTGAAAGAATAGATTAAAGTTGTTAAACTTAGATTAAGAAAATAGCTGAAAGCATCATTTTAGCAAGCAAAAACTGTATTTTTGTGTTACTAAAATGATGCTTTTTGCATTTCTAAAAAATAAATCATGACAGACTTAAAAAATAAAAATGCCTTAATTACAGGTGCAGGAAAAGGAATTGGAAAAGCAATTGCGATTGCACTTGCCAAAGAAGGAGTAAACGTAATTTTAGTTTCAAGAACTCAGAGTGATGTTGATCAATTGGCGACTGAAACTGCTGCTTTAGGTGTAAAATCCCTGGCTTTATCTGCTGACGTTTCGGACATTACTTCTATCAATAGTGCTGTAGAAAAAGCTTTTACCGAATTTAAAACCATAGACATTTTAATCAACAATGCCGGAATCGCTGCTTTTGGCAATTTCATGACATTGGAACCATCGGACTGGGAAAAAATTATTCAGGTAAACTTAATGGGAACGTATTATACAACCCGCGCTGTTTTACCTAATATGATCGAAAGACAAACTGGTGATATTATCAATATTTCGTCGACAGCAGGATTAAACGGAAATGCATTGACAAGTGCTTACAGTGCATCAAAATTTGCTGTTTTAGGATTAACTGATTCTCTGATGCAGGAAGTTCGTAAATACAATATTCGTGTTACGGCCTTAACTCCGAGTACGGTTGCCACAGATTTGGCTTTAGACTTAAAACTTACAGATGGTAATCCGGATAAAGTAATGCAATCTGAAGATGTAGCCGAATTAATTATTGCACAATTGAAATTAAGCCGTCGTGTGTTTATAAAAAACAGCAGCATTTGGTCTACTAATCCTTAAAAAAAATAATTTTCAATATTTTTAAATTCCAAATTCCAATTGTTGATTGTAAAAAACTTCATGAATTGGAATTTGGAACTTTAAAGATTGGAATTTTAAAAAAAATATGATGGAAAAATATTTAAGACAATTAATCTCAATAGAATTCACAGATAAAAAAGAACTTTTTACCGGATTTCTAATTGATTATTCTGATGACTGGATTTTACTGCGAAACAATCCCGAGGATTTTATACTGGATGGTTTTGTGATTTTGAAAAACAAAAATATCGAAGCCGTTCACAGAGATCAAGATCTTGAATTTACAGAGAAAGTAATTCGTTTGAAAGGTTTAAAAACAAACGCCGAAGATATTATCCCAATTCGTGATTTAAGTTCGATCCTGAATTATGTAAATAACAAATATGGTATTTTTCAGATCTCTAAAAAATCAGCTAAATCAGCTTATTTAGGGAAATTACTAGAATTAAACGACGAAGAACTTACCATTGATTTCCTGGATATAAAAGGTCAGTTTGGTGGTGAATTGAGTTTTAATCCGGAGAAGATCAGAGTTGTTGAGTTTGATACGGATTATATTAATTCTTTGAAGTTGGTGATTCCGGAAGATCAGAAGTAGAATATGAAAAAACTTGTTATCTTACCAGTATTATTCATCTTGGTTTACTGCTCTCAAAAAAGCAAAACTGAGGATATAAATCCTGAAATCTCAAAAAAAGATTCTGTTTCCATAAAAACGGAAAGGAAAACTTCGCAAGAGGAAAAAACAAGTAAACTTTTGGTGGGTACAAAAATCGAAGGTGATTTTGATGGTGACGGGAAAAATGAATTTGCCACTGTTACAAAAACAAAACAAGGAGAAGGAAATCCTATAGAAGACGGAACTCCGGATGAGTATACTATTTCTTTTAGTAATCCATCATTAAAAGCAATACCTATTAATTGTTGCGAAGCTACTCTTATTAATGAAGGCGACTTAAACAATGATGGAAAAGATGATTTTTCAGTTTTTCAGGCTCCCATGAACGGATGTATGTATACTATGACTACTTATTCTTTACAAAATTCAGAATGGAAACAAATTGTAGAAACTTTTTCAGTTCCCACAGGCTGTGATGGATTTACTGCTGAAGATTTACAAAACAGCATTTTTATTGAAAACAAAACAGTTTATAAAATGGAAAGGGATCCTAATGACGAAAGTTTAAAATTGATTCGAAAGAAAATTGAATTGAAATAAATATCTTTAGTGTTTGCTATTCATTCTCTGAAATTGGTAATTCTGGAAGATCAGAAATAGAATTTATTCTAAATACAACTAACGTTTCAACTTTGACAAAATTTTTCGAAAACAGAAAAGCCCTTTTCACAAAGGGCTTTTCTGTTTTTATTAGTGTGGTTGCTTCGTTCCTCGCAATGACAAACTTTGCGCAAACTATATGTTTATGCTTCCGCCAATTTATTTAAAAACTCTAAACGAACACTTCCGTCTTCGTCGATCTTTGTCAGATTGATTTCTTGTAAAGTATTTACCAATGCCGGATTCCACGGCGTTTTTACCTTTACGTAGTTTTCGGTAAAACCGTGAATGTAACCTTCTTTGTTTTCACTTTCGAATAAAACCGTTCGGTTAGATCCTAGTTGACTTTCGTAAAAAGCACGACGTTTTTTAACCGATAATCCGCGTAGCATTTTGCTTCGTTTTGCTCTAACATTTGCGGGAACAATTCCTGGCATATTTGCAGCTTCAGTATTGTCTCTTTCTGAATACGTAAACACGTGTAAATATGAAATATCCATTTCGTTAAGGAAATGATAGGTTTCTAAAAAGTGCTCATCGGTTTCACCAGGAAATCCAACAATCACATCAACACCAATACACGCGTGCGGCATTACTTCACGAATCTTGTTTACACGTTCTGTATATACTTCACGTAAATAACGACGTTTCATTAATTTTAAAATATCATTACTTCCTGATTGCAACGGAATATGAAAGTGAGGGACAAAAGTTCTGCTTTTAGAAACAAATTCTATTGTTTCATTTTTTAGCAAATTAGGTTCGATAGATGAAATTCGTAAACGTTCGATTCCGTCAACCTTATCCAAAGCCTGAACTAAATCAAGAAAAGTATGTTCGTGTTTTTTATTTCCAAATTCTCCTTTTCCATAATCACCAATATTTACTCCAGTTAAAACTATTTCTTTGATATTTTGAGCCGAAATTTCTTTGGCATTCTGCAATACATTTTCTAAAGCATCACTTCTCGAAATTCCTCTTGCTAACGGAATCGTGCAATAGGTACATTTATAATCGCAACCATCCTGAACTTTTAAGAAAGCACGGGTACGATCACCAATGGAATAACTACCTACATAAAAATCAGCTTCGGCAATTTCGCAGGAATGAACTTCACCCATGTCGTTTTTACTCAAATCGGTAATATAATTGGTAATTTTAAATTTTTCGGTAGCACCAAGAACCAAATCAACACCATCAACAGCCGCTAATTCTTCTGGTTTTAATTGTGCGTAGCAGCCTACTGCAGCTACAAAAGCTTTATCATTAAGTTTCATTGCTTTTTTTACCACCTGCTTAAATTGCTTATCAGCATTCTCAGTAACTGAGCAAGTATTGATAACATAAATGTCTGCTATTTCTTCAAAATCAACGCGATCAAAACCTTCGTCACTAAAGTTTCTGGCGATTGTAGAAGTTTCTGAAAAATTCAGTTTGCAACCAAGCGTATAAAAGGCAACTTTTTTTCTGTTTTCCATGGGAATAAACTACGTTTTAAGTAGTAAGATATTATATTTACATCTCTTTTAAAGAGTTTGCAAATTTACGTACAATATTCTTTAAAATAAAATCAATAATACACTATATATCAATATTTTGGAGCAAACCAATATTTAGTCTATCCTAAAAAACTATATGTTAAACCAAACAAACAGGGAATAAAATTTATTTGTTTAAAAAAGAATTCATGAATTCAATAAGAATAAAATGACAAAATTATCGATTAAATGCAAATATCATCGATTAAATACATTTTTTTGCGTGTTAAATTCAAATTTTCTTACATTTAACTTTGTTTAATTCGTTCATAAAAAGTAATTTCACCTCCTATAAAAGTAGTGAGTAAAAATTATATTATTTAAACAATAAATCGGCATAACAATTTTGATTTTCCCTCGTTATGTTGTTGTTTTGTTGTTATAAAAAAATGGGAAGGCCGAAAACCAGAAAGAGTAGGCAAAATTTATAAATTAAAATTCCATATGAAAGCATTTTTACCCACAATCTGCTTGATGTTCTTAACTATTTTTAGCTCGCAAGCGCAAACTGCTGCTCCAGCTGCTAATCCATTTCCTTCTATTAGTACATTGACAACATGGGCGAGCTTAAACTCTCAATCTCAATTTGATATTGCAATTCGTGCGGTTGGATTTAAATTTGAAGTAAAAGAACCGGGTGAAGGCTCAACAGCTTACACTTATATTCGCAAAGTAACAGTAAATGAAGTAAACTATACAGATAGAATCGTTTACAGAATTACAAGTAATAATTCAGCAAGTATTATTTCTTTAGTAACAGCTTCTACTGATTTGGTTAGTTTGTATACACCACAATTGTCTACTTTTAAAAACAACAATTGTAAAACTGAAATGTCTAAAGACAAAAATACTACTTGTACTTGTTATGAAAGCGCGAATTTTGCAATCGATCTTTGCGACGAGCGTGTAAAACTAACAATGGGTGACGGAAATAAATATTTTGTTTCTGTAGCTAAAAAATAATATCTAATTAAAGTATTAGAAAAACTACGAGCTGTTTTCCAAATCTTTGTGAATCTTAAACGAGATTAAGTTTGCAAAGATTTGGAACGCATTTCTTAGGTTTTATAAGTTTGGATTTTTTAGTTCGTACCAAACTTCCATTTCTCCTTCATATTCAAAAGAATTTACGTAACGCATACCCAACTTTTCAAGAATTCTTCTCGAGTTTTCATTCCCTTTATCAGCGTAAGCGTATAACGCATCTACTTTCATTGTATTAAAAGCATAGTCTACAAAAGCATTTCCGGCTTCGGTCGCATATCCTTTTCCCCAATGTTTTTCGATAAAACGATATCCAATTTCATAAAAATCTTTATGATGATTGATTTCATTGGTAATAAATTTTATTCCGGACCAGCCTATAAACTCTCCCGTTTCTTTTAGAACAACTGCCCAGCGACCTGCACCTAAATCCCTGTATTGTTGTTGAATAATTTTGATATGAGAGCGACTTTCCTCAATATCTTTTACCGGTTTTTTACCAACAAAAATATGTACGTTCGGGTTAGAATCTAATTCAAACATTCCTTGGTCATCTGATGCTATCAATTCTCTTAAAATCAAACGTTCTGTTTCTATTGGTTCTTTCATCTCAGGAATAATTTAGTATAGAATATAGCGCTGTACCACTTCAGCAACTCCGTCATTATTATTTGAAGCCACAATAACATCTGCCCTGTCACGTAATTCAGGCGTAACATTATCAACCCAAACGCCAAGTCCGGCATATTCGATCATAGTTAAATCATTTCCTGCGTTTCCTACGGCGATAATTTCACTTTGATGAATATTTAGCTTTTCAGCCAAAAGTTTTAAACTGGCTGCTTTATCAATTCCGTTTTGAGCGGCTTCCAGGAAAAAAGGTTTAGACATCGCAACACTCAAATGCGGCATTGCCAATTTTAAATCTTTTTCTACTTCTTTTAGATAAGAAGGTTCTGCCAACAAAATGCATTTTACCGCTGGTTTGGTAACTGCTGCTTTAAAATCAGCTACTTTATTGTGTGGTAATCCGGTGATTTCTTTTTCGATGTCGATATACTCAGAATCTGTTTCGCTAACAATTTCACCGTCAATATAGGTAATAATATGCGTTTTCATTTTTACACTATAATCGTACAAATCATGAATTTGTTCCGGCGTCAGGCATTGTTCAAACAACACAAGATCATCTTTTACAGTACTGATTACTGCTCCATTAAACGAAATAATATAAGAATCGTACAAATCAAGCTGCAATTCCTTAGCATAAGCCGTCATTGCTGATGTTGGTCTGCCCGAAGCCAAAACTACATGAACACCTTTTGCCTGCGCTTCAAGAAGTACTTTTTTATTTAAATCTGAAATTTTATGATCGTCTGTCAACAAGGTATCATCCATGTCGAGCACTAGCATTTTATACTGCATTTTTTTTTTAGTTTTCAGTTTTCAGTCACAGTAAACAGTTCTCTACTGAGACTAAAAACTTTCCTTTATATACTCATTCTGAATTCTTCGATAACCGGATTTGCTTTTGCAAAATCTGTTTCCTGAATAAATACCTCAACGGCCAAATCAGATTGTCCAAAACCTCCTAAACGAGCAGACTGAATATTGTCTTTTTTTGTAGTTTCTACTCCCGCTTCTTCTAATCTTTCTTGTAAAGCAAGTGCTAAAACTTCACTTCCCGAATACACTTTCATTAATCCCATAACATTCTATTTTTATTATTTTTTATTTCTATTGTAATATTATTTTTAGCTGATTCTGAAAATCATTGTTTTCATTCATACCAATATGCTCCTGATTTTTTAGCGGATAAAAATGCCCGTTACTTTTTAAAAGCTGACTTAAACGAACTGAATTTTGATACGAAATCAATTGATCCTTCATGCCATGAAAAATATAAATTGGTGCTTTTACTTTTGGCAGATATCCAAATGTTTCTAAACTAAACTTTTTCAGAAAATCAGGAAAAAATCGCACTCTATTGCTCGACAATTCTGTAAAACTATAATAAGGCGATTGCAAAATTAAAGCTTTTGGTTTATTCTGAGAAGCCAGAATAGTTGCAATCCCGGAACCAATTGAATAACCTGCAATAATAATTTTATCTTCAGGATATTTTTTACTCAATGATTTATAGGCAATAGAAATATCCTGATTCAACTGTTCTTCATTCTCAATTTCTCCTTCACTTTTACCAAAACTTCTATAATCTAAAATAAAAATATCATACCCTAAATTAGTGTAGATTTTAGCAATTTTACCCCAAGTTTCCAAAGTTCCTGCATTTCCATGAAGATAAAAAACCAAACCTTTAGAATTTTCAGCTTTAAATAATAAACCATTTAATTTTGCCCCATCAAAAGACGTAATATTCAATTCTTCAAATTTATGCTGATAATCAAACTGATAATCTTTTGGGAGTTTACTACTCTGAAAAACCATATCAACCTGATTAAAATAAACATAGGAAACAATGATTACATAAATAATAACAAAAAATGCAAGAAGCACAATTATTAAAAATTTAAGTGTTTTCAACATTTCCATAGATTACTTTTTTAGTTTTCAGTCGCAGTCACAGTTTTCAGACTAAGACTGAGACTGAAAACTGCAACGTTATTCCTCTTCCTGAATATCATCTTCTTCCTCATCAAGCTCCTCTTCACCTTCTTCATCCATATCAAATAAATAAGGTTCAAGCATCATTTTATCGGCCAGAATCTCGATACGTTCTGTCAATGTTTCAGCAAAAATAAGACGTTGTGTTTTGGTGATACTGTTTGAAATACGCATGATTTTAGTTTCGTGACGTAATTTCAGCATTGGATCAGCATCATCGATAATAAACATTTTCAAACGGTTTACGTTATAACCTGCTGTTGTAAACATATCACTTAATTTATTTGGCGTACCAATTAAAACGTCTATTCCAGTAGAAATATAATTTTTATCATAATCCGTATCACCTTTATCGTGTACTCCGTAAACCTCCAGATTAGAATATTTTCCGTACTTCTCAAAAAGAGCTTCCATTTCTAACACCTTGGCTTTATCCTCAACAAAAATCAAAGCACGCGGCGACTCTTCAGTATGACCTGACAATTGCTGAATAACATTCAAAACAATCGTTGTCGTTTTTCCGCTTCCGGCAGGAGAAAGAATAATGCAATCTGCACCACTTTTTATCGTCGAAAAAGTTTCCTGCTGCAAAACATTTGCTTCAGTTAAACCATTTTCGATTAATGCATTTTGTAATTTTTCGTTTATTTTTTTTAGTTTCATCTTTTTTATGCTTTAAGCTTTAAGCTCTATGCTTTAAGCAAAAATTATTTATTCTTTTTGATAGCCTAAAGCTTAAAGCTTAAAGCCTATTGCGCGAAGCACCTATTTACTTGCAAACATTTTCACATCGGTTTCAGAAATTTCGTTTCCTCCTAAAATGATTAATCTTTCGACTACATTTCGAAGTTCGCGGATATTTCCTGTCCAATCGTATTCCTGCAATAATTTTATGGCTTGCGCCGAAAATATTTTAACCACATTTCCTTGCTCCGAAGCAATTTTAGCAGCAAAATGTCTGATCAAAGCCGGAATATCATCACGTCTTTCATTCAATGGCGGAACTTTAATTAAAATTACAGCCAGACGATGGTACAAATCTTCACGGAAACGACCTTCGGCAATTTCAGTTTTCAAATCTTTGTTTGTTGCGGCAACTACGCGAACATCGACTTTTATATCTTTTTCGGCTCCAACTCTTGTAATCATACTTTCCTGCAAAGCGCGCAACACTTTGGCTTGCGCCGAAAGACTCATATCTCCAATTTCATCTAAGAAAATAGTTCCTTTGTCTGCTGCCTCAAACTTTCCTGCACGATCTTTTACTGCTGATGTAAATGCACCTTTTACGTGACCAAACAATTCGCTTTCGATTAACTCGCTTGGTATTGCGGCACAGTTTACTTCGATTAAAGGAAAATTAGCACGTTCGCTTTTTTCATGTAATTGATGTGCTACTAATTCCTTTCCGGTTCCGTTTGGTCCCGTAATTAAAACTCTGGCTTCGGTTTGCGCTACTTTGTCAATCATCAATTTAATATGATTGATGGCTTCGCTCTCGCCTACCATTTCGTAGTTTTTGCTGACTTTTTTCTTTAAGATTTTATTCTCAACTACAAGTTGTTTTTTATCTAAAGCATTACGAACCGTATTCAATAAACGATTTAAATCCGGTGGTTTTGAGATATAATCAAAAGCTCCCAAACGCATGGTATGAATCGCCGTTTCCATATCTCCGTGACCTGAAATCATTACCATTGGGATTTCCGGTTTGATTTTTTTAGCTTCTTCCAAAACCTCAACACCATCCATTTTTGGCATTTTGATATCGCACAAAACCAAATCGTAATCGTTATTTTTTATTTTTTCAAGACCCGCAACTCCATCTTCTGCTTCATCTACCTGATAGGTATCATTCTCTTCTGATAAAATCTTTACCAAAACTCTTCTGATCGATGCTTCGTCTTCTATAATTAGTATTTTACTCATTTTTTTTAAAGGTTCAAAGTTGCAAAGGTTCAGAGGTACAAAGTTTAAAATCTTTGTTGCTTTCTTACCTTTTAACCCATTATTAGTAATCTATCTATCTTTAATGCTCAATATAATTTTAAAACTTGCTTTTTATTCTAAGTTATATAGTTCATTTTTTTTTAAACCTTTGAACCTTTGTACCTCTGAACCTTTGCAACTTCAAAAAAACTAATATTTAAGCCATCTATACAATTCTTTCCAGGTTGGTTTCTTGCCATACATTAAAATACCGATTCGGTAAATTTTGGCTGCGAACCAAACTACAAGGAAAAACGTAGCAAACAATAATGATACCGAAATTGCGATTTGCCACCACGGCACTCCAAACGGAAGTCGCATCAACATTACAATTGGTGAGGTCAGTGGAATCATCGAAAATACTACGGCAATACTTCCGTGTGGATCATTGACAACCGTAAAAAATCCGATGTAAACACTTAAAATAAGCGGCATTAAAATAGGCAAAAGAAATTGTTGAGAATCGGTTTGATTGTCAACTGCGGCTCCAATTGCTGCGTAAAACGAACTATATAAAAAGTATCCTCCAATAAAATAAATTATAAAACCTATTATAATACTGGGGATTGGTAAATTCCATAATTCGCTAATATACATTTGAGCACTTCCTGACATTTCGTTTTGGGCTGATTGCATCAATTCAGGTGAAATTCTGGCTGTTGGCCCAACATTTACACCAAAAAATGCCGAAGCTGCAAACATTAATCCTAAACCGATAATAGCCCAAATCATAAATTGTAATAATCCGGCCAGTGAAGTTCCGATGATTTTACCAATCATTAACTGAAATGGTTTTACCGATGAAATAATGATTTCTATAATTCGGTTTGTTTTTTCTTCGATCACACTGCGCATGACCATATTTCCGTAAATGATAATGAACATCATGATCAAATAGCCAAATGCGCCGCCAATCCCGATTTTAATTTCATTTAATCCTTTTAAACTTTCTTCGCCAGAAGCTTTTATCAAATGAATGTTAACTGCTGATTGTGCTTTTTGAATGGCTAAAGTATCCAAATTTGCTTTTCCAAGATTTATCTTTGTAATTTTCTCCCCAATAACATCCTGCGTTTTTTCGATAAAAGAAATGCTTGGACTGTTATTCGAAATAAATTCAATTTTACTTTCTAAATCTTTTAAATTATTTGTTTTTGGAATAATAATTAAACCATCAAAACTTTCGTTCGTAATACTATCTTTTAGCGCTTTTGCATCTATTTGAGAAAGATCCAGATACTTAAATACTGCTTCTTTTTTGTTCTGTTTTACAAAATCATTCGCAAACAAACCTGTTTCATCATGAATGGCGATTCGTTTGGTTTCGGCTTTCATCGAACTCAAATACCCAATAAATCCTGCAATTGCAACAAACAGCAACGGACTTAAAAAAGTCATGACAACAAAAGACTTATTGCGAACTTTTGCAATGAATTCTCTTTTTATAATCAACGAAATGATGCTCATAAATATTTTAATTTTCAAATTCCAATTTCCAGTTTTGATCGCTCTAACATTGGAATTTGGAATTTATTTTTTGAAATTTTATTTTTTGTTTTCGGTTACTGTCTGAATAAAAATATCATTTACACTTGGTATTTTTTCTAAAAAATGAGTTACTTGTCCGCGTTGTGTCAGGATATTCAATAACTCATTTGGAGTCGAATTCCCAATCTGGATATCTAATTTTAAATCATCATTTAATGATTTAAAACTTGCCGGCGAAACCGTAAACTTTTGTGTGATATCGTACATCAAACCTTCGACATTACTGGTCAAAATTCCGACCTCAAAACTATTGGTTCTAAACTGACGTTTGACATCGCTTAATTTTCCTTCGATTAATTTATTCGATTTATGAATTAAAGCAATATGATCGCAAAGTTCCTCAACACTTTCCATACGATGTGTCGAAAAGATAATGGTTGCGCCCTGCTCTTTTAGTGCCAGAATTTCATCTTTGATAACATTGGCATTTACAGGATCGAATCCTGAGAAAGGCTCATCAAAAATCAACAACTTTGGCTTATGCAATACACAAACCACAAACTGAATTTTTTGCGCCATTCCTTTAGAAAGTTCCTGGATTTTCTTGTTCCACCAACCCTGAATTCCTAAACGGTCAAACCAATACTCTAACTGCACTTTTGCTTCGGCTTTAGTAAGTCCTTTCATTTGTGCCAGATACAAACATTGCTCTCCTACTTTCATAGAAGTATACAATCCTCTTTCTTCGGGAAGATAACCAATAGTCTGCACGTGTTTTGGCTGTAATTTTTCTCCATCTAAGATTATTTCGCCACTATCGGGCAAAGTAATTTGATTGATGATTCGTATAAGGGAAGTTTTTCCGGCTCCATTTGGACCTAATAGCCCATAAATACTGCCTTTTGGCACATTTAATGAAACTTCGTTAAGCGCTACATAATCACCGTATTGTTTTACGACTTTATGTACTTCGAGTAAGTTGCTCATGCTATATTTAAGATTTTCTGCTTCAGTTGGATCATTATGATCAACAGCCTGTAAAAGTAAATAATTCGAAGCGAATCTTTGTATAATTACGAAAAAAACCCATTCTAAATTTGCATTAGAATGGGTTTTTAAATTTATTTAAACATTTTTAAAAAAGTTTAGCTTATGAAAACATATCTTTTACTTTCTCAAAAAATGATTTTTCTGATTTTTCAGGACTTGGAATAAAGTGATCGTCGTTTAAAGCATTTTCAAAAAATTGTTTTTGCTCTTTATTCAACGTTTTTGGCGTCCATACATTCACGTGAACTAGTAAATCACCGCTTCCGTAACCGTTTATACTTGGGATACCTTTTCCTTTTAATCTCAGGATTTTTCCGGATTGGATTCCTTCTTCTAACTTAATACGAACTTTTCCGTTGATGGCTTCGATATCTTTAGAAACTCCTAAGACTGCTTCCGGGAAACTGATGTATAAATCATAGTGAATGTTCTCACCTTCACGTTTCAGGAATTCGTGCTCCAGCTCTTCGATAGCTACAATTAAATCTCCGGGAATACTATTTCCGGGAGCATCGTTTCCTTTATTAGAAACTTTCAATTGCATACC
Organism: Flavobacterium sp. SLB02; assembly: GCF_009664855.1. Classification (GTDB taxonomy): domain Bacteria; phylum Bacteroidota; class Bacteroidia; order Flavobacteriales; family Flavobacteriaceae; genus Flavobacterium. Next base: position 10,720 of record NZ_CP045928.1, on the reverse strand, counting down.
ATCAACAACTCCAGCAGGAATTTTGATTGATACTGTTTCATCTTCCTGAACCATTCCTTGTGAATCTGCTTCAGAAGGTCTTTTGTCTAAAATCTGACCAGAACCTCCACAAGTAGGACAAGTTGACGCAGATTGCATTCTTCCTAAAATAGTATTGGTTACGCGCATTACCTGCCCCTGACCGTTACAAGTCGAACACGTTTTGTATGTTACTCCTTTAGCCTGAACTTTACGTTTTACTTTTACTTTTTTCTCAACACCATTTGCAATTTCTTCTAAAGTCAGTTTTACTTTGATTCGAAGATTGCTTCCTTTAGCACGACGAGGGCCACCGCCACCGCCTCCACCGAAACCACCAAATCCGCCTCCAAAAATATCACCAAACTGGCTGAAAATGTCATCCATATTCATACCACCGTGGCCACCGCCAAATCCGCCGGAACCATCAAATGCCTGGTGTCCGTATTGATCGTATTTCGCTTTTTTGTTAGGATCGCTTAAAACTTCATACGCTTCTGCAGCTAATTTGAAGTTTTCTTCTGCCTCTTTGTCGCCTGGATTTTTATCCGGGTGATATTTCAATGCACTTTTTCGGTAAGCTTTTTTAATTTCGGCAGCGTCAGCATTTTTTGAAATGCCTAGTATTTCGTAAAAATCTTTTTTCATAATTTAGGTTAAATTCCAAATATTAAAATCCAAAATCCAATTCTTAAAAAATTGACATTCAGAATCTAATTCGTATTTTTAGTTTCCGGTAACAACTTTAGGGAAGCGAATAATTTTGTCTCCTAATTTGTATCCTTTTTCAATAACATCAACAATTTTCCCTTTTAATTTCTCAGACGGAGCCGGAATTTGGGTAATTGCCTCAGCAAAATCAGCATTAAAAGCATCACCTGCTCTTACTTCAACTTGCTCTAAACCTTTAGAAACCAAAGTATTTTTCAATTTTTCGTGAATCAACTCAACACCTTTCTTCAAATTTTCATCATCAGACTTGTTGATTTCTACAATCGCTCTGTCAAAATCATCCAAAACAGGCAGCATTGCTACCAAAACATCCTGGTTTGCAGTTTTAAACAAATCGATACGCTCTTTTGAAGTTCTTTTTTTGTAATTTTCAAATTCAGCAAATAATCTCAAGAATTTATCTTTTTCTTTCGCAAGGTCTTGAGCTAATTGCTCTTCAACACTTAATTCTTCAACAATTAACTGCTCGCCATTGGCATTATTTTCTAACGTTGCATCATCTAATTCTTGATCGAACTCTGTATTTTCCGTAGTCATATTACTTTTATTTTTAAAAATATTCTTAAACTTCATTTTTTATTCTTTCTGTTGGATTGCAAAAGTACTGCCAAATCTTGTAAAATGTCAAATTGTCACTTTATTGCAACTGAGCCGTTTAAAAAACGAAAACTATGAATTAAAATTTAATACAATTTTAAGACTATTACGTTTTAGTTTATAGTAAATTTGAGTTCCAAAATTAGAAATTAAATTATCACCAATCAAAATTGAATTTAAGGGTTAGCTTCGGCTTTATAAATAATTATTAATTCAACTTTACCTTATATTAAAAAAAGCTTCGTCTATTTCAGACGAAGCTTTTTTTTATGCTTTTTGACAAAAAAAATTACCGCAAAGGACGTTAATATTTTTACGCTTGGCTTTTAAAAAAATAAAAAGTTCGCAAAGCTTTGTATTGATCTAGCTTTGCGAACTTTTGTGTTTTTTTTTTAATATTTTTAGATAAAAATCTTTGCGCTCTTTGCGGTAAAAAATAATTTAATTGCACGGGCGGAGGGATTCGAACCCCCATCAACGGTTTTGGAGACCGCTATTCTACCCTTGAACTACGCCCGTAACTTAAGGTCGGCAAATTAAAAGTTTTTTTTCTTCTCCGGCAACTATTTCAAGCAGAGATTTTAAAAGAAAACCCTTTAAATCTGTGCGATTCAAAGCAAAAACCTTTGATTCAAACAGTTAACCTCTAATTTTTTATTTCACGCAGATTTTAAAAAGATTTAGGCAGATTAATACCGATTTATTTCACATAACGATCAAATTAAATGTGCTTGAATCTCCAAAATCTGCGTGAAACAAAAATCTAAATAATCCTTTTATCCCGATAGCTATCGGGAGTGGCAAAATACTTTATCATTCAATTATGCTAACAAAGCGTTTTTCAACCCTTCAAAATCAACAGAAACCTGTTCTCCTGATACTAAATTTTTAAGCGAATAAGAATTGTTTGCAATTTCCTGATCGCCCGCAATTACTGCAAACGGAATCAAACGCTTATCTGCATATTGAAACTGTTTCCCCACTTTTACATTATCAGGATACAACTCTACTTTTATATTTTCTTTTCTCAATTTCTGAATCGCTTGCGAAGCGTACAAAGCCTCAGCATCTCCGTAATTGATAAACAATGCTTTTGATGTTGCTGCAACAGTCTCAGGGAATAATTGTAATTCTTCCAGAACCAGATAAATTCGGTCTAAACCAAAAGAAATTCCAACCCCGCTCATATTTTTCAGACCAAAAATACCTGTTAAGTCATCGTATCTTCCGCCGCCGCCAATAGAACCCATCGAAACGGTTTTTGGTGCTGCTACTTCAAAAATAGCTCCCGTATAATAATTCAATCCGCGGGCAAGCGTAACATCAAGATCTAAGGTGGCTGTTGCCAAACCTAAAGTTGCCACATTGTCACAAATAAATTTCAATTCCTCTACTCCTTTCATTCCTTCCTCAGATTCAGCTAATAAATCTGAAAGCTGAGCAATTTTATCCGAGAACGTTCCGGTAAAACTAAAAAGCGGCTGCACTTTAACCAAAGCTTTTTCATCAATACCTTTTTCGATCATTTCTTTTTTCACACCATCTTCACCAATTTTATCCAGCTTATCAAGAGCCACCGTAAAATCGATCAATTTATCAGATGCGCCAATAACTTCAGCAATTCCCGATAATATTTTACGGTTATTGATTTTGATCGTTACACCTTCTAAACCTAAAGATGTAAAAACCGTATCATATAACTGAACCAATTCTACTTCCTGCCATAATGATTTCGAACCTACAACATCGGCATCACATTGATAAAACTCTCTGTAACGTCCTCTTTGCGGCCTGTCAGCTCTCCAAACCGGTTGAATCTGATATCTTTTAAAAGGAAATTCAATTTCGTTTTGGTGCTGTACAACGTATCTTGCAAACGGAACAGTCAGGTCATAACGTAAAGCTTTCTCAGAAATCTTTCCTGTAAATTTATTCAGCTCAATTCTTTGATTCAAATCTATTGTTTCAGCCGAATTAGACTGCAATGCTTCGATAGATTCCGGTAATTCAATTTTATTTTTATTAAAGAAAAAATTACCTGAATTCAAAATTTTAAAAATCAAACGATCACCTTCTTCTCCATATTTACCCATTAAGGTATCTGAATTTTCAAAAGATGGCGTTTCGATTGGCTGAAAACCAAATTTCTCGAAATTATTTTTTATCGTTTGAATAATATATTGACGTTTTGACACCTCTGCAGGCGAAAAATCTCTTGTTCCTTGTGGTATGCTTGGTTTTGAAGCCATCTTTATGATTTTAGATTTTTAGATTTTAGATTTTAGATTATTTTCTAATCTTAACTCATAAACTCTTTTACGTTAATTTTATTGGGATTATAGATTTACTACTAATCACAAATCGACTGCAAATATCTTATTTTTTAAAATAAATAATGCCAGTTCGAAAACAAACTTGTAACAAAAAACGTATTTTCGTGACAAATTGGTCATGATGCTAAAATTATTTAAAGAAAATATCCGAATTGCTTTTGGTTCTATCAAAACACAATTACTGCGCACTATTCTTACCGTATTAATTATCGCTATCGGGATTACCGCTTTGGTGGGAATCTTAACGGTGGTAACAGCACTCGAAAATACCATTTCGACCAATTTTGCTTCTATGGGAGCGAATACCTTCAATATTAACCAATACGAAAACAACCTTAAAAACCGCGGAAGTAACGAGCGTGAAATCGTAAACCCAATTATTTCCTATCCTGAAGCCGTTGCTTTCAAAAACAAATACAAATACCCTTTTACCGAAACTTCATTATCCTTTACAGCAACCCGAACGGCAGAAGTAAAATATCTGGAGAAAAAAACTGATCCGGAAATCCAGATTCTTGGTGTCGACGAACATTTTATATCCAACTCAGGTTTAGAAATAAGCCTTGGCCGTAGTTTCAATCAATTTGATATCGATAATAATACCTATTCCTGCGTTGTAGGATCTGATTTCGAAAAAGGTTTATTAAAAGATGTGAACCCAATCGACAAAATAATCTCGATTCGTGGTGCGCGTTTTAAAGTTATTGGTGTTCTAAAAGAAAAAGGATCTACGTTTGGCAACAGTCAGGATTTACGCGTTTTAATTCCAATTCAGGTGGCACGTTCCTTATTTACTGCCCCAAACATCAATTATACTTTGAGCGTAATGGTGGCCAAAAAAGAACTTCTTGACGAAGCTATCGACAATGCCACAAGTACTATGCGACGCGTACGAAAATTAAGTCCAACGCGCGACAACAATTTCGGAATTGGCCGTAGCGACGATTTAATCAACCGTATCTTGGGCATCACAAAATATTTAGGCTGGGCATCCTGGATCATCAGCGTGATTACCATCTTAGGATCTTCAATCGCTTTAATGAATATCATGATCGTTTCGGTTACAGAACGTACACGCGAAATAGGCGTTCGTAAAGCTTTAGGCGCAAAAAAAATCACTATTGCCGTTCAGTTTTTTATCGAAACTTTACTGATCGGACAAATCGGAGGTTTGATTGGTATTATAATCGGAATCCTTTTAGGTTTTGCAATTGCAACTGCAATGAGTTTTGCATTCGTGATTCCGTGGGTAGCCATTTTTGCAGCATTTGCAACCAGTTTTACCGTTGCGATTGTTTCGGGTTTATATCCTGCTATAAAAGCCTCAAAACTAGATCCTATCGAAGCTTTGCGTTACGAATAATTTTTTTTAGTTTTCAGTCGCAGTTTTCAGTTCTCAGCTTCTTAATAAATATTTGAAGCAGCAATTAATCATTTCAAAAGAAAACTTGCCCCACTATTCGTTGCAATCTTTTATGCCGAACACCGACATAAAAGGATTTTCACTGCTATCGGGGCCAGATTAGAAGTTTCATTTTTTCAAGAACTTAATTATACCGTTTTAGAAACCTTACCAAAAATCATACGGTCATTATCGTAGATATCTTTTCGCAATTCGATGCTTTTAAAATTCATTTTTTCTAATAAATCTTTCATTTCACAACCAAGATACTGATTGATTTCAAAATATAATTGCCCATTTTCTAACAGATTATTTTGCGCCAGCCCAGCAATCTTTCGATAAAAAATCAAAGCATCATTATCTTCTACAAAGAGTGCTAAATGCGGTTCATAATCCAGCACATTCTTCTTGATTTCTTCTTTCTCTAAATTACGCACATACGGCGGATTCGAAACTATAATATCAAAATTACATTTCAATTCTTCTGCATTCAAGACATCCTGAAGAATAAAAGTAACATCTGTTTTATTGTTCACAGCATTTCGCTTAGCAGTTTCTATTGCTTTTTTCGAAACATCCATAGCATAAACCTGAGCGTTCGGAATATTTTTTGCCAACGAAATGGCAATACAGCCACTCCCGGTTCCTATATCCAGGATTTTTATTTTTTTAGCTCTATCAGTCTTAGAATTCTCATTGATAATCCATTCTACCAATTCTTCGGTTTCAGGTCTTGGGATCAAAACATTTTCATTGACCTCGAAATCTAAACCGTAAAAATTAGTTTTTCCTAATAAATACTGAATCGGAACTTCCTTTTTCAACTGCGCCAATAACGAATCCCACACCACAAAATCACTATCCGAAAAAGTCAGTTCGTGATTCAATGCCAAATCTATTTGACGCAATTTATGTTTGTCCTCTAATATTAAATAAAAAAAACTCTCCGCTTCATAAGCATCATAAAAAGGCGATAATTCTTTTATAAATTGAGTTCGATATTGTTTGATTCTCATTTTGAGTTTATTTTTTAATGCCTCAATTTTTAAGCAAATATTGTATTCTTATTTTTCCAGCAATCAGTTTAGTTTACAATTCTAGCAATCAAACTGAACTGCTATCTCTGAAACTTTTTTCACCACTTCGTCATTTTTAGCTCTTGAAGAGAGAAATAAAATTACCCGTTCTTCTTCATAATTTCTGTTAGCACCAAAAACAAAGTCTAATTTTCCATCCTGGTCAATATCTCCGGCAAAAAGTAATTCTACAAATGTATCATCAAATGATTCTTCTGATAAAAGCAGTTTTTCAGCATTATTTGCAGTTGATAAATAAAGTTTATAATGCGCTACTTCTTTAAAAACTTCCTCCTTATCGTCGTCAGTAGATCTCTTTTCCTCAGAAATCACTTTTCCTTCCGCTCTCAAAGTATAAACATCATTATTAAATGTAAAACTCAATTTTTCTTTAGGCCAGATTTTATCTTCCTCAATTTTCAGAGACTTTATTTTTCCTACTTTAAGTTCTGGATAATTTATAAAAACTACAGTCTTCTTTTTAGAAATAATCGATTGTAAAGAATCTCCCGAACATTCGTCAAATCCTTTTTCGATTTTAAAATCAGCTTTCCCTAAAAAATATTCCCCATTATCTTCATACAACTCAATCCAATTTTTGGTCAGCGACGAAGCTGGATTCATTTTGTCATAAGTTCGATAACTCCTTGGCAACAAAATCTCAAAGTCACTTTTAAATTCTTCATCTGAAGTAATTTCATTCTCACGAAGAGTATCCTTAACAATAGCTTTATTCGCTATAACAGTTTTTCTTTCAACTTTCTTTTCCTTAGAGCCATTGCAAGAAAACAAAACTGTAACCAAAACAATTCCAAAAACAAAATTTTTCATAAGCTTATAAAACTTTCAACATCCACACTGGGCAAGAACTGTGCCCTGTATTTCCTAAAGGAGCATCTAAATATTCAAAACCCGATTTTTTATATAATTTTTGAGCGGCATACATAAAAGGCATTGTTTCGATATAACATTTTTCGAATCCAAAATCTTTTGCCTGCTCTAGACATTTATTCATCATTTTACTTCCAATCCCTAAACCACGAGTTTCAGGCAGGAAATACATCTTTTGCAATTCGCATATTTCAGGATCTCCATTTTCAAGCGGTGCCACTCCTGCGCAACCTACAATTTTGCCTTCATTTTCGACCACAAAATAAACTGATTGTGGCTTATTATATTCTTCAAACATTAAATCTAAATAAGGATCTTCGTACGCTGTACCTACTTTCGGAATTTCCATTTCATCAAAAACCGATCTTATTAATTGAGCAACTGCCTGATTGTCTTCTTTTTTAATTGCTCTGATAACCCAATTTTCCATTTTTCTTTATTCGTGTATTTTATTACAAAAGTAAAAATACTTTTTTGATAGTTTCTTAACAATATCGTTAACTATCGAACTAAACAAAAATAACTACTTTTGTACCGTGAATATACATGAAAAATACATAAAACGCTGCATAAAATTGGCAGAAAATGGCTTTGGAACTACATATCCTAATCCGATGGTGGGTAGCGTAATTGTTTACGAAAATCAAATCATTGGCGAAGGCTGGCATAAAAAAGCCGGAGAACCACATGCCGAAGTAAATGCCATTCGATCTGTAAAAGACAAATCATTATTAAAAAAAGCTACTATTTATGTAAGTCTGGAACCTTGCAGCCATTTTGGTAAAACACCTCCGTGCTGCGATTTGATTATAGAACATCAAATTCCGAACGTAGTGGTTGGAACCGTTGATCCTAACGAAAGAGTAGCAGGAAACGGTATTAAAAAATTAATTGCTGCCGGAGCAAATGTAACTGTTGGCGTTTTAGAAAAAGAATGCAACGAACTCAACAAACGCTTTTTTACTTTTCATCAGCAAAAAAGACCTTATATAATATTAAAATGGGCCGAAACTCTGGATGGTTTTCTTTCTCCGGAAAAAAAAATCGGTCAGGATCGAAAACCGGTTTGGATTACCAATACCTATTCAAGACAATTGGTTCATAAGTGGCGCAGCGAAGAACAAGCTATTTTAGCGGGAACCCAAACTGTGATCGATGATAACCCGAAGTTAAACACCAGAGACTGGTCAGGAAATAATCCGGTAAGAGTTATTCTGGATCAAAATAATCGCATATCAAAAGAAAGTTTTGTTTTTGATAATACCGTAAAAACAATTGTATTTACAAAATCTGAAACCAACATTTCAGCAGAAAACACTAACTTTGAAGTAATTGATTTTAATCAAAATATAATACCACAAATTTTGGCTGTTTTGCATCAAAACCAAATTCAGTCTATTATTATTGAAGGCGGATTGCAAACTTTACAATCTTTTATAGATCAGAATATTTGGGATGAAGCCCGGATTTTTATCGGAAATATTTCTTTTGGAAAAGGAACTAAAGCACCAATTATTCAAAAGAATAATCCAACCAAAACGTACATTCAAAGCGACGAATTATTAAACATTAGAAATCATGATTGATACTATAATTTTTGATTTTGGAGATATTTTTATCAATTTAGATAAACAAGCGACCATTTCAGGATTGCAGCAATTGGGCATGACGGAATGGAATGCAGAATTGGATCGTTTGAATCTTTTGTTCGAAAAAGGAGATATATCGCATGATGATTTTCTGGCAGGTTTCCAGAAAGAATTACCAAATGCTTCGACAGAAGAAATCTTAAAAGCGTGGAATGCGGTTTTAGCAGATTTTCCATTATATCGATTAGAATTTCTACAAATGCTTTCAAAAAAATACCGTTTGTTTTTATTGAGCAATACAGATTCTATTCATATCGCTACTTTCGAAAACAAAAGCGGCATTTCGTTTTACAGCGATTTCTATCAATGTTTTGAAAAAGTTTATTTTTCTTTTGAAATTGGAATGCGCAAACCAAACGCAGAAGTTTTTCAATACCTGATCAACAAACACGAACTATCCCCAAAGCGCACTTTGTTTGTCGATGATAAAAAAGAAAACACAGATTCAGCCGCCGCTTTAGGTTTCCATGTTTGGAATCTGCAAGTGGGCCAGGAAGATGTGGTTGATTTATTTGAGAAAAAGATATTGTAAATTGAATTTGGAGAGAATTTACAGCAAAGACGAAATCCCGATAGCTATCGGGATATGCAAAGTTCGCGAAGATTTTAACGAATTACGAATACAAAGTTCGCAAAGCTTTGTATTGATTTAGCTTTGCGAACTTTTTAAGCTTGCAAACAGACAGTTAACAATAAAACCTTGGCAAACTTTGCGGTAAAATCAACTCTGCAAAAAAAACATTAAATATAATTTAGAATTTTACTTTTGGAATACGACGACACTTATAAAACCATAGCCTTTGAATCTGAAGAAGTACTTTTTAAAGAAAAAGGAAGCAAGTTCTTTGGTTACGCCTTTCCTATAGAACACGAAGACGAAGTAAAACCCATCATCGAAACTTTAAAAAAACAACATCCGCACGCAGTACACTATTGTTATGCGTACCAATTTGGTACTGCACCAAAAATTTCATATCGCGCCAATGATGATGGCGAACCAAGCAATACTGCCGGAGCACCAATTTACGGACAAATACAATCTTTTGGCCTGACAAACGTTTTGGTAGTCGTAGTTCGGATTTTTGGAGGAATAAAATTAGGTGTTGGCGGATTAATTGCCGCTTACAAAACAACGGCTCAATTGACTCTTGAAGTTTGTGAGATTATCGAAAAAACAATTGATGTTCACTTTTTAATCTCTTTTGATTACAAAAACATGAACAAAGTAATGCGGGTTATCAAAGAAAAAAAGCTGGAAATCACATCTCAGGAAATGGAAATTGACGAAGATTTAGGTTTACCAATTGGCAAAATCAAGACAAAGACGCGCAAAAAAAATGCCGAATCAGTATTCGACATTTTTGATTTAATGTTTGAAATCGATATTAAAATTATATAAATTAATACAAAAACCTATCTCATTTTAACAATTATTCAAGTGTTTTAAACAATTCTAAAATATAATCCGGAGGGGCAGTTGGGCGACCCGATTTTAACGAAATAAATACTAAAATAAACACCGCAGTTGTTAATAACTCATTCGCCTCATTATAAATCTCACAGTCAAATTCAATCTTGACTGAGGATTGACTTTTGAAAGTTGTATGAATTGTAAGAAGCTCATCATAGCGTGCTGATTTTTTATAATTTATTTGCATCGAAACAATAGGCAAACCAATTCCGCTTTCTTCCATACTTTTATACGAAATCCCTTTGTTTCTAAGCCATTCCACGCGTCCTATCTCAAAATAAGGGACATAATTTCCGTGATAAACGACTCCCATTTGATCGGTTTCTGAGTAACGAACACGCACTTGCGTTTGATGATTTTTCATTATTTATATATTAAAAAAAATTAAATTCCAAAAGTTCACTTACAACTTTTTTTTATAAAATTAGAGCCCAAAATATTTTTTTTTACAGAAATTTGTTCACATATTTGTTATCCCGAAATACGGAATAAAATTGCTCCTTTTTTATTAGGAGAATCTTTATCAATAATAAAAAAATTTATCTGAATCT